>NZ_JBIEIU010000001.1:0-1149620 GCF_052113645.1 Serratia quinivorans
ATACACAATTTAAATTACAGTCTCCATGGACATTTGAACTTTGCCCCACCCCGGACATCTCTACTTAGCCTTGACATAGATAAGGTTATGTGGAATCTGAGGCTTTGGCCGTTATCATGGGCCTGATCTGCATTCTGTCTCAGATCGTGCTTTGCGCCAGCCACACTGTTCGTCCGCGGCATTCCGGATCTTCTAAAACCATCTTCACAACGCGAAAACTATTCTCGTGCAGCAATTGTCGATACTCTGCAGGCGCCAGGCTCGAATGATACAGTGCCTCTCCTTCAAATGTGCCAATCGCTTCGCCATCACTTGTGCCACTGGTAAACATCAATGCTGCTTTGCTGCCAGCATGCTTGCGGAAAACTTTGAACATCTGACGTTGGTCATTACGAGTAAGATGAAAGAAACTGTCCCAGGCAATCAGCCCACCAAAGGTTTCATCCAATGCCAACTCTCGCATATCTGCCACGCGCCACTGTTGCTGCGGAAATGTCTTCAAGCATGAGCCGATCATCGATTTTGAGCTATCAATCCCCAATACGCCAAAACCTTGTCTATTCTTTTTGATCGCGCTACGTGAAATCTGATAAGACCAGCACTCCATGAACCTTACAGATTTCATCAGAATGCATCGTTTAAAGGTCAAAAATTCACTCTTCTGGCCCCATTAGGTGACGTTGTCACCCATGATCACTCGTAGCAAGACAAAACCGAAACCACAGACCATCGCCATGCGACGACAGTCTGTGGTGAGATTAAATCTCCCGTTACTCCTCCAGAATTGGCTTGGCCGAGGCCGGCCTTTCGTTCCGCTGTTGTTGTTCAGGACGTATCTTGAACCAGATAGCATACATTGCGGGCAGGAATACCAACGTGACTATGGTGCCGCCAAATGTTCCGCCGATCAGCGTATAAGCCAGCGTTCCCCAGAACACGGAGTGCGTCAGCGGGATAAACGCCAGAATAGCGGCCATTGCCGTGAGCAATACCGGCCGAGCGCGCTGCACTGTAGCTTCGATCACCGCATGGAACGGCGCCAACCCATCTCGTTCGTTATGATGGATCTGTCCTATCAGGATCAAGGTGTTACGCATCAGAATACCTGACAGCGCAATCAGGCCCACAAGCGCATTGATACCAAACGGCTGGTTGAACAGCAGCAATGTCGGTACTACCCCAATCAACCCCAGCGGCGCGGTCAGGAACACCATCACCATCGCCGACATCGAGCGCACTTGCAGGATGATGATCAACAGCGTCATGGCAATCATGATGGGAAACAGCGGCACCATTGCCCCGGTGGCTTTTGCTGATTCTTCAATTGGCCCGGCCTGCTCAATACGATATCCGGCCGGTAATGTGTCGATAACGGGTTGCAACTGTTTCAGGATCGCCGTCGATACATCCGGCGGTTGCAGGTTTTCGGCAATATCACCGCGAACGGTTATTGTCGGGGTACGATCACGACGGCGTAAAATAGGGTCTTCCATTTGAACGCCAACATCCCCTATCTGTGATAAAGGAATACGCTGCCCGGCAGAGCCAACCAGGGTGAAGCCGGCTATTTTTTCAGGATCGAGCCGGATATTCCCCGCAGCGCGCCCCATAACCTGTACCGAACGGATATCTTCACGCACAGAGGTGATCGGAACGCCCGAGAGCAGGAACTGAAGCTGCTGCGCGACGGCATTTGATGTCAATCCTACCGCTTGAAGCCGGTCCTGATTGAGCGAAAAATGCAGCGTCGGCACCTTCGGCCCCCAGTCGGTATTGACGGTTCTCATCATCGGACTGCCCTGCATCACCTTTTCTACTTTGCCCGCAATCTCGCGGAGCTGAACCGGATCCGGCCCCATGATACGGTAAGCCACCGGATAGGGTGAGTTAGGACCAAACACCAGTTGAGTTACGCGAACCATAGCTTCGGGAGCCAGGCCCTCGGCAGCGACTTCACGAAGTCGGAACTTCAGCGCCTCACGCGCTTGCGGGGTATCCGTCAGTACAACAATTTTTGCAAACGACGGATCGGGCAGCTCTGGCGCCATGGCCAGGAAAAAACGGGGGGAACCTTGGCCAATGTACGACGTAACGATTTTGGCCTCTTTCTGCTTTCTCAACCAGTCTTCTATCTTCGCCGTGGCCGCACTGGTTTGCTCAATGGAAGTTCCATAAGGCATCTGCACTTCTACCAGTACCTCGGGGCGATCGGAGGTCGGGAAAAATTGTTTTTTCACCAGTCCCATCCCCAGGATCGCGACCGCAAAAAGGGTTATGACTGTGCCCGCCACCATCCACTTACGGGCAATGACGTACGTCAGCAATCGCCGAAAGCGGTTGTAATGGCGGGTGTTGTAGATGGCCGCGTGCCCACCCTCAACCTTTTTGATGTTCGGCAACATTTTCACGCCCAGATAAGGCGTAAACACCACTGCCACCACCCAGGAAGCAATCAGGGCGATGCCCACGATCCAGAACATGTTGCTGGTGTATTCGCCGGCGGTAGACTGCGCAAACCCGTTGGGCATAAAACCCACGGCCGTCACCAGAGTCCCGGCCAGCATTGGCGCCGCCGTGTGGCTCCAGGCATAGGCCGAGGCTTTGATACGGTCATAGCCCTCTTCCATTTTCACCACCATCATTTCGATGGCGATGATCGCATCATCGACCAGCAACCCAAGCGCCAGGATCAACGAACCCAGGGTAATGCGGTCAAAGTTTTTACCGGATGCCTCCATCACGACAAAAACGATAGCCAATGTCAGCGGCACTGCCGCCGCAACCACCACCCCTACGCGCCACCCCATGCTGACAAAGCAGACCACCATCACCACGAGCAGCGCGACGAAGAATTTGATCATGAATTCGTCGACGGACGAACTGATGTTTACTGATTGATCTGTGACTTTCGCAAGCGTCATACCAAGAGGCATACCCTCATTGATTTTGACCGTCTCGGCGTCCAGCGCCTTGCCCAAATCCAGCCCGTTCCAGCCCTCACGCATCACGATGCCCAGCAACAGCGCAGGTTCTCCCTGGTTGCGTACCAGAAAAGTCGCAGGATCTTCATAGCCACGCTCTACCGTCGCGATGTCCGAAAGCTGCAGGGTCCTGCCCTGAACGACGATCGGCGTCTCGCGAATTTTTTCCAGTTTGTCGAAGGCTCCCTCCAGTCGCAGGAACACCTGCGGTCCGTGGGTGTCAATCGAACCGGCAGGCGTCAGGACGTTCTGACTGTTCAACGCCGCGAAAATATCCTGTGGCGAAACGCCCAGCGTCGCCAGTCGATCATGCGAGAAGGAGACAAAAATACGTTCCGGCTGTTCACCGATAATATTGACCTTTTTCACGCCAGGAACGTGCAACAGACGCTGACGCAACTTTTCGGCATCGCGGACCAGCAAACGCTGCGGTTCCCCTTTCGCCTTCAAAGCAAAAAGGGCAAAGGTTACGTCGGAGAATTCATCGTTGACCATCGGCCCAATCACGCCAGTCGGCAGGTTTTTGGCCTCATCACCGAGTTTCTTGCGCGCCTGATAAAACTCCTCCTGCACTTGTGAAGGCGGTGTACCGTCCTGCAATGACAACTGGGTAAAAGCCAGGCCGGGACGCGTGTAAGTCTCACTGCGATCGTACCACCTGAGCTCCTGCATCCGTTTTTCCAATGGCTCGGCCACCTGATCCTGCATTTGTTGCGCGGTCGCACCCGGCCAGGCAGAAACAATGGTCATCTGTTTGACCGTAAAGGGGGGATCTTCTGCCCGTCCCAATTCAAAGAACGAGAGAATGCCGGCAACGGCAATCAAGAGGATTAGGAACAGCGTGATTGAACGCTCGCGGACGGCGAGCGCCGAAAGATTGAACCTGCCTTCGCTCATGGCTGGCTCCCTGAATCGCCGGCATCACTTTGAGCCAGTCGAACCCTTTCACCCTCATGCAGCAGATGCGCCCCCAGGGCTACCACCTGTTCCCCTGGGTTGAGGTTACCCGTCACCTTTGCGGTGTCGTCACTCAGGCCAAGCAACTGTACGGGGTGCCATAACACCTTGGCCGGCTTGCCTGAAATTCCCCAGACACCCGGCCCTTTGCCTGGGTCGTAGATAGCCGCCAAAGGCACCTGCAGTATCTGGCCCGATAAGTTATTTTCGGCAATATGGAGCGTCACGGTGGAGCCGAGCGGCGCGTTCGCCAGCGCCCCCTCAAGCACATATCGGGCTTCAAAGGTGCGCGTCAAAGGATCCGCGGCGTCGGAAAGCAGGCGTAGTGTCGCAGGAACCGGCTGTTTATCGGTGCCGTAGAGCGTTGCCCTGGCCTCGCTTCCGACTACAGGCCGCAACGTCTCGGGCAATTGTACGATGGCTTCACGCTGTCCTGCTCTGGCCAATCTGACTACGGCCTGCCCTGCACTGACTACCTGGCCGGGCTCGGCCAGCGTATCCATTATCACGCCATCCGCATCGGCAAGCAGCACGGCATAACCCGTTGCGTTTTGCGACACGTTTGCCTGCGCCTGGGCGGCGCTGAGTTCCGCTTTGGCCGTATCCGCTGCGGCCTTGATCTGATCGTAGGCTGATGCAGAGACTGCACCTGTCGCCACCAGGCCGCGATAACGAGCTTCATCCGAAGCCGTCTGTCTGGCTCGTGCCCGGGCCGCCGCGACGCCCTGCTGCTGTGCTTGCGCCTGAAGGCTCAAGTCAACGGGATCCAAACGCATCAATGGCTGACCGCGCTTCACGGTCTGGCCAGCATCCACCAGCCGTTCAAGAATTTTTCCTTGAACTCTAAAGCCAAGATCGCTTTGCGTTCGGGCGACTACAGTACCGGTGAATGCGCGGGCGGCATCAACAGCACTCGCCACGATTGCAGTCCTCACCAATGGAGGTTGACTACGAGGATCATCTACGCCGGAAGCGTCGCCACAAGCCGCCAGGGCGAGCGGGAACAGGCAAACAGCAAAGGAGACAGGTTTAAGCCTGAGCATGGGTTTCCTTGAACATTTAACAGAACAGTACCCGCATACTCATTCAAGTGACCAATTAAGTCAATAGTCACTACTATGGTGATAAGCTTCTCAGGATTAATGATGACAGCAGCACGGCCGCTGATGATGCCGTTTCCAGGTTATATTGCAGCTGTAAAGGGCAAATATAAGGCCGCATCACCAGGAAAATCGCCTCTGCCGTCTCATCCAGCGGAGTTTTTCGTTCAAACTCACCGGCCTGCCGACCTTCATGAATGATTTGCTGTATCAATTGACGAAGTCGCTCCTGATACGCCGCTGCTGAAGGCCAGTGCTCTCGGGATGCCACGGCAGCAATGTCATAAAGCTTGCGATCGTGAAAAAACAAATCACTACCGGCTTCAGTCAGTGCCCTGAATAAACGTCGCAGTTTTTCAGACGCAGTGGGTACATCGGCGAGTTCCTGATAAACAATCTCCGAGATGGTGGCCAACCTGTTGGCGCAGATAACCTCCCCAATAGCCTGCTTGGAATCGAAAAATTTATAGATATAGGCTTTGGAGAAACCTATAGCCTTGGCCAAATCGGACACGGTGGTTTTTTCGTAACCAAAATGGCTAAAGTGCTCGGTGGCGGCCTCTACAATCTGGTCACGAACATTATGGTCAGAAGGGCCTCGTGACAGGCTATCGTTTGTCTTTTTAGTCATTATACCAGCTTAGCTCAATGAGCCTTGATTGACAACGAGTGACCAATCGGTAATTGGGTCACAATTAAAATTCCACTATCAAGGCGATACCATAACTCATCAGGAATACTGATCGCGAATTTGCCGCCAAACTTGTGATGGTTTCCCCCTTCGAGACCAACATTCCTGACTCGCCGTGGCATGCTCCCTTCGGTGCGGGCGCTGATTGATTTCCTGTCCGAAAGTTTACCCTTGGTAGCGGTACATGAATCACCCTATTAATTAAAATAATCATTATTTAATCATGCCGGCTCAAAATACGTACTGAAAGCGTTATTATCTCATCGGCATGGTCGATAATATTCTCATCGAACCATCAAACTTTGTTGATATAACACCAGAGTTACCGATGGGGTTATTTACCGTCATGACGAAAATATATCCGAAGGGTTAAAATGGTTGATAATGTGAGACGAATGGTCACTCCCTTTATCAATAGCCTAACCAGGCATAAAATGTTTTAACATTTGCTGCATAAAACAGTACAATTCAATCCGTTAATTTCGCCCTGTTTTAGGATATATGTGTCGTTAATTCGGACTGCCACATCGCGAAGCCATCTTCCGGCCTGTTTGGGGATTTTTGCGATACTGATGTTGTTCATTGCCCCGGTGATCTCTCGATCGCTGGAGCATGCACGTGTCGGACAGTCTGAAACAACCGCCATGGCGGACTGCGGTATGGATATGTCTGCGCATCGGCATCACCAACCGCCGTCGGAGCCCGTCGGCAAGGCCAGTACGCAAAGCATGACCATGGCCATGCAGACCGGCAGCCATAACATGGCGATGATGATGGACGACAGCGCCTGTGGCTATTGCGTATTGCTGATCCATGTACCGCTGTTGGACTTAGCCTCTGCGCCGTTATTCTGGTCTGGTTCGCTGTTATCGCGTGCTCCGCCAACGCATTATATCTTCCCGTTATTCGCCCGTGTGATCCACTCTGAATCTCAGCCCCGCGCGCCTCCGGCATCACTTCCTCTGATTTAAAAATTAATCGACTGTAGTCAAATTATTCCTGTTGAGACTATTCAACCAGGCGGTTTACTCACGCCCGTCGGAATTTGACACTGCTTTCAATAAGCATCGCAACCCTACAGGCATTATTTTCGTGCCTTGCCTGGGCAATGCATTTATTAACGGCGGCATTATGCTCCGGGATTGGCTGCGCCTAAATCACCGCCGGTTGCGATGTGAAGCTATTTTTAGCGTCAAAATTTACATTAAGGAACGATGATGTTCGGAAAAACCAGGAACTATAAAAAACGCCCTCTGTCCCTGCATATCACGGCGGCGATGCCGCTGTTTGTCCTGACGGCCTTCAACGCCCACGCGGCGGAACAACACCAGCATGATGTTGCGGTGAAAGCCAACGACGGCGACGTGATCACCGTGACGGCGCCGCTCTACTCGCCGATGACCATAGTGACGTCACCGAAAACCCCGCGCCAGCCGGTACCGGCCAGCGACGGTTCGGATTATCTGAAAACCATTCCGGGTTTTTCGCAGATCCGTAACGGGGGCACCAATGGCGATCCGGTGTTTCGCGGCATGTTTGGCTCCAGGCTGAAAATCCTGACCGACGGCGGCGAAATGCTGGGTGCCTGTCCTTCCCGCATGGACGCCCCCACCTCCTATATTTCACCGGAAAGTTACGATCTGCTGACCATCACCAAAGGCCCGCAAACCGTGCTTTGGGGCGCAGGCTCCTCAGCCGGCACGGTGCGCTTTGAACGAGAACGTCCACGCTTTGATCAACCCGGCATTAAAGGCAATGCCAGCCTGTTGGCCGGTTCCAACGGCCGTTGGGATGAGAACATCGATGCCAGTCTTGGCGGCGAGCAAGGCTATCTGCGTCTGATGGGCAACAAATCGCGTTCTCACGATTACCAGGACGGTAACAGCGATCGCGTGCCTTCACGCTGGGACAAATGGAACGGTGATCTGGCGCTGGGCTGGACGCCAGACAGCGATACGCTGCTGGAAGTGACCATGGGCCGGGGTAACGGCGAAGCGCGTTATGCCGGCCGCAGCATGGATGGCTCGCAGTTCAAGCGTGAAAGCCTGGGGATGCGGGTAGAAAAATCCAACCTTGGCGAGGTGCTGGATAAGCTCGAAGCGCAGGTGTATTACAACTACGCCAACCACATTATGGATAACACCACCCTTCGCTCTCCCGGCCAAGGCGGCATGGCGATGGGACACATGGGGATGCCCATGCATGCCGGTATGACGATGCAACTGGATCGCCGTACCGTCGGTGGCCGCGTGATGGGCACCTGGCTGTGGCAAGATTTCAAACTGGAAAGCGGTATGGATACGCAAACCAACACCCATCGCAATAAACAGGGCAATGCCTGGCAAGAGGATGCGCAGTTCCATAACTACGGCGCTTTTGGCGAGCTGACCTGGACCGCGACCGAACAAAGCAAAGTCATCAGCGGCGCCCGTCTCGATCGCACCCTGGTGGATAACTATAAATCCGGCAACGATACCGAGCGCTCCGACACCCTGCCCAGCGGCTTTACCCGCATTGAGCATACGTTGGCGGGCATGCCGCTGATGGTCTATGCCGGGATCGGCTATACCGAACGTTTCCCCGACTATTGGGAGCTGTTTTCGCCGACGTTCGGGCCTGGCGGCAGCAAGAGTCCGTTTGACAGTGTGAAGAGTGAAAAGACCACGCAGATCGATATCGGCGCCCAATATACCGACAAGCGCTTTAACAGCTGGGTGTCGGCTTATGTTGGCCATGTGAATGACTTTATCTTGTTCAAATACGATCCGCACCACGCCCGCATCAGCCAGGCCGATAACGTCAACGCCACCATTATGGGCGGTGAAATGGGCATGGGTTATCAACTGGCCGAACACTGGAAGACCGATGCCAGCCTGGCTTATGCCTGGGGCAAAAATACCAGCGACAACCAGCCCTTGCCGCAGATCCCGCCATTGGAAGCCCGCCTGGGCCTGACTTACGAGCGCGGCGACTGGAGCGGCACCGGCCTGTGGCGACTGGTCAGCAGCCAGCACCGGGTGGCCATCAATCAGGGCAACGTGGTAGGCAAAGACTTTGCGGATAGCCCGGGCTTTGGCGTGCTTTCCGCCAATGTGGCGTACAAGGTTAGCCCGCAGGTTAAACTCAGCACCGGGCTGGATAACATCCTCAATAAAACCTACAGCGAACACCTGAATCTGGCGGGTAACAGCACCTTCGGTTATTCGTCGAATACCTCGGTGAACGAGCCGGGCCGCACCCTGTGGGCCAAGGTCAATATCACCTTCTAAACACTCGCGGGCGGTGGTGACACTGCCCGCAAACCACCCCATCGAAGATGACCCTCCCCTGGGTTCTATTGCGCCTGCCCGCCAAACTCGCTAAGATCGTTTAAAATATATTTTAAACTTTAAACAAAATGAATAATTCTACTCTGAATGATAACCCCCGCTTTCTTGATTTACCTGCGGGGTATTTCGGTATGGTGTTAGGCACCATTGGCTCGGGGTTTGGCTGGCGTTATGCCGCCACTATCTGGCCGGTCTCTCCGCTTATCGGTGAAGGCTTGGTGGCGATTGCCATCCTCCTGTGGTTACTGCTGGCCAGTGCTTTTTTGTACCGTTTACTGCGTTTCCCCCACAGTGTAAAAGCTGAAATCGAACATCCGTTAATGAGTAGCTACGTCAGTTTATTTCCAGCGACCACGATGCTGGTCGCCATTGGCGTTGCGCCCTGGTGGCGTTCACTTGCCGTGGCACTGTTTATTTGCGGTGCCGTGGCGCAGCTGAGCTATGCCGCCTGGCAAAGTGCCGGCCTGTGGCGTGGCGCACATCCTGTTGAAGCCACTACCCCCGGGCTTTATCTGCCTACGGTCGCCAATAACTTTATCAGTTGCATGGCCTGCGGCGCTTTGGGGTACCACGATCTGGGCCTGCTGTTTCTGGGAGCCGGCATCCTGTCCTGGCTGAGTCTGGAACCTGCTATCTTGCAAAGGATGCGCAACCAGGGGGAAATGCCTGCACCGGTCAGACTGTCCCTCGGCATACAACTGGCGCCGGCGCTGGTCGCTTGCAGTGCATGGCTGGCAATCAATGGCGGTGAAGCGGATGTGCTGGCAAAAATGCTTTTTGGCTATGGCCTGTTGCAGCTTTTGTTTATCATCCGCCTGCTTCCCTGGTATCTGAAAGGGCCTTTTAATGTCTCATTCTGGAGTTTTTCATTCGGACTATCCGCCCTTGCGACTACCGCTTTGCATCTGGGCCATGAAAGCCACGGGGGAATTCTGGCCACACTCGCGTTGCCACTTTTTGTCTTCAGCAATGCCCTGATTGGCTTGTTATTGATCCGTACGCTGAGGTTGTTATTCACGGGCAAGTTACTCAAATACAGCCGGTCGCGTAACTGAGCGCCGGGCTAAAATGACTTAGGCGACCGACGCAACAATATGCTCTCGCAGCCATTGATGCGCCGGATCGCGGTGGGCACGCTCATGCCAAAGCATGGTCATTTCGAAGCCCGGCAGCTCAATGGGCGGCTCCACCACCTGCAAGGCGTTGTTGTTGCGCACCAGACGTGAAGGCAGCATGGCCACCAGCTCTGAATTTGCCAGCACCGACATTACAAACAGGAAATGCGGTACCGAAAGCACCACTCGCCGGGTCAAACCCGCTTCTGCCAGCACTTTGTCGGTGATCCCAAAAAATCCCCCGCCGTCCGGCGAAACCATCACATGTTCCAGCTCGCAAAACTGAGCCAGTGACGGCGGCTTTTGCAAGCCAGGGTGCCCTGCACGCCCGACCAGGACATAGCGTTCACTGAACAAAGTGCGTTGCCGCAAATTGGGCGGCGCACCTTCACGCGTATGAAAGGCCAAGTCTATCTCACCCTGTTCCGCCTGTTTGGCGATGTGCGAAGGCACCGTCTCAATCACCGCCAGTCTGCTGTGCGGTGCTGCCGCACGTAGCCCGATCAGCGCCGGTTGAACAATGGTCGACTCACCATAGTCGAAAGCCGCTACGCGCCAGGTATGGTCGGCCAACTTGGGATCGAAGGGATCGGAAGGTGACACCGCACGTTCCAGTGCTTCAAGCGCCAACCGCAATGGCTCGCGCAACTCGTCGCCGCGTGCGGTGGGCCGCATTCCTCGTGGCCCCGGCAGCAGCAAAGGGTCGTTAAAAATGTCCCTGAGTTTGGCCAGATGCACGCTGACCGAAGGCTGCGAGAAGTTTAAGCGCTGCGCCGCCCGGGTCACATTGTGCTCAGAAAGCAAGGCGTCCAGCGTCACCAGCAGGTTGAGATCCAGCCGTCGGATATTATTCATGCTAATACCTGTAATATTAGAAATTCATTTCTAATATACCTGACAACCCCCTAACCTGCCTTTATCAATCAATGGAGGTCCCGCTATGAATGTTTTACTGGTCTATGCCCACCCTGAACCGCAATCATTGAATGGTTCACTCAGGGATTTTTCAGTGCAGCGGCTGGAAGCCGCCGGCCATGTGGTCCAGGTATCCGATCTGTATGCCATGCAATGGAAAGCCACGCTCGACGCTAACGACAGCACGGCACAGCCAGGCGCCCGCTTCGATCCTTCGCTCGATTCCCAACAGGCTTTTGCTCAGGGTTTGCAGAGCAAAGATATTGAACTCGAGCAGGAAAAGCTGCTCTGGGCCGATACGGTGATCCTGCAGTTCCCGCTGTGGTGGTTTTCGATGCCGGCCATCCTTAAAGGTTGGGTAGAACGCGTCTACGCCTACGGATTTGCCTATGGCGTCGGCGAGCACTCTGATTCACATTGGGGAGATCGCTATGGTGAAGGCACTCTTGCCGGCAAACGCGCGATGCTGATTGTCACCACCGGCGGATGGGAATCGCATTATGCCGCGCGCGGCATCAATGGCCCGATTGATGACATTTTGTTCCCTATCCAGCATGGGATCCTGCATTACCCCGGTTTCGATGTGCTGCCGCCCTTCGTTATTTATCGCACCGGACGGGTCGATGAAGTGCGTTATGCCGAGGCCTGTAACGCGCTGGGCCAACGCCTTGACGAGCTGGAGCACACTGCGCCCATTCCCTTCCGCCGGCAGAATGCGGGCGAGTACGAGATCCCGGCGCTGACCCTGAAACCCGATGTTGCACCGGGACGTATAGGCTTTAGTGCGCATATCGAATAAGTATCCTGATACCAAGGCCCGGCGAACCGGGCCAAAGGCAAGATTACTTCTCCAGAGGATAAATGGTGCCGGCGTTCATGATGCCGTTCGGATCGTAGACCTCTTTCAACGCCTTAAGGATGTAATAAGCGCTGCCGTGCTCCTCCTGGGTCCAATGTGTACGATGCTTGCCGATACCGTGGTGATGCACCATTGAACCGCCCTGTTTAAGGGTTTCTTCGACGATAATCTTGTTCAACGGATTATGGTACTTGTCGATCTCCTCTTCCGGTTTGCAATCCACCACGTTGTAATCGTAAACGAAGTACATATTGGTGCCATTGATGTAACTGTGGGACGAATGCCCGCCCAGCATGGTGATGTCATCGACATGCTGGAATTCCGCCCGTATCCGGCGGATCACGTTCTCATAAATGGCATGAATACTCGCCCAGTCGCTGGAAACCTCGGTGGTGAACCCCATATTGTTGGTTTTCATGATCTGCAAGCGTTCCGCCGCCACCTTCTCCGGCCCCCAGTTCAGGTTATTGAACCATTGCTCGATCAGTTTACTGTCCACTTTATGGCATTCGGCATGGCGCTGCACAATCGCCTCAATACCCGCACCTGTAGCCTGCGCAATACCCTTTGCCCCTTCGGCCATAAAGATCAGCACGCATTTACCCTCGGCAAAGTGGGTAAAATGCTGGGTGCCGTCCTCGGCGTCGTACAGACGGGCAATCGATGGGCGATAGCCATCCACCATCACCTCCCGCAGAATATCGAAGCCGGTTTGCATATTGTCTAGGGTATAACCGTAGAACAGGTTATTTTCCGGCGTGTATTTGAAAATCTTCACCGTCACTTCGGTAATGAAGCACAGTGCCCCTTCGTTGCCGATGATCACGTGGCGAATATCCGGCCCGGCTGCCCGGCGCGGCACATTTTTGATCCGCGTAATGGTTCCATTAGGGAAGACGGCCTCCAGCCCGACCACCATATCTTCGATTGCCCCGTACAGCGTAGAGAGCTGGCCGATACTGCGCGTCGCGACCAGCCCCCCCATTTGCGCCAGCGGTTTGGACTGTGGCGAATGCCCGGTGGTGTAACCCTGAGCCCGCAGTTGGTTCTCCAGCACTTCCAGCGACACGCCGCACTGGGCCGTGGCCTGCATATTGCGAATATCGATGTTGATGATCTGGTCCAGGCCCGAGCCATCGAGCACCACCGAGTTTTTGATTACTGTCTCCAGCCCGCCTTCGGTGGCGGAAGCCCCGGTGCGCGGCACGCAATTGATGCGATGCTGGTTCATAAATTTCAGCACGTCCGCCACCTGCTGGGTATTCTCCAGCTTTACCACGGCGGCCGGTAACGGCAGGGTGAAAACACCGTGAATATCGGCATATTTACGGAAACGGTCCACACTATTCTTTTTCAACGTTTCTTCGTCGGTAATGACCCGTGCCGGGCCCAGGATTTCTTTTAAATGAGTGACAATAGCTTCACGAGTCAGAGACATGATTACTCCTTCCTGATAATAAGAATATAAAAAGTGTTGTTGAGATAGCACGGGGAATACCCCGCTTATTTAACGAACCAGATACCCGCCATCCACCACCAGCAAATGACCATTAACATAATTGGATGCCCTGCTGGCTAAAAATACCATTGCCCCCATTAAATCTTGTGTGTCACCCCAACGGTTGGCCGGAATATGTTCCAATACACGCCGATTGGTTTCCGGATTGCTTCGGGTTTCTGCGGTAATATCGGTAGCATAATAACCCGGAGCAATACCATTGACCTGAATATTATATTGGCCAAGTTCATCGCAATAAGCCTTGGTAAAACCGGCCAGAGCATGTTTAGTGGCGGAATAAGCCGGTGACCATTGCCCGCCGAGGTAAGAAAAGAGCGAGCAGATATTGATGATTTTACCCTGTTGGTTGGGGATCATCACTTTGGCGGCTTCGTAGCTCATTTCAAAGGCGGCGGTCAGATTGATGTCGATCATCGGATCCCAGTCACCACGGCCAAAATCCAGTACCTTATTCAGTTTGCAGATGCCTGCATTGTTAACCAAAATATCCACGGAACCGAAGTCTGCCAGGCATTGGGCGATCACCCGCGCCGGAGCGCCTTTCTCGGTGATATCCACCTGCATAAACTCCACGCGCACACCCTGCTGCTCAATGATTTCGCGGGTTTGCCCCTGATCCATCACGAAGCTGGGAATAAAAAGATTCGCTCCGGCCTTGGCCAGCGCCACGGCAAACGCCTGCCCCAGGCCACTGTTGCCGCCGGTGACAATGGCCGTTTTCCCCTTCAGTGAGAAGAAATCCAGTGAGAACGCATTCAACGCATCTAGTGACATGTCCTGACTCCTTAGCCTGGAAAAAATGCAAAAAAAATGAGAAAAGTAAGCTCCTCTGCGCTTGGCAAAGAAGTTACTTTTCTCATCGGCTCTAGTAACTGAGAAGCAAGCTAACATGTCCACTCCGTGCTGTTCCGTGATTGACTTCACAAAATCATTTTATGCTAAAAATACCGCAATAATAAAAAACTCATCTCCCTGGTGAATTAGTTTACGATAAATCTCAGTAAATCCTCATTTTAGACTTTTGTGATAATAATCACGGATATTATTCCCGACGCCGTGCTATTTGTTAGTGCAGTTACTGAATGAGCCCAAGAGAAAAGTAACTTCCCGTTCTGCGGGGAGCTTGCTTTTCTCTTTTTTTGTTTGACAATTTAACGGGAATGCCGCATGAAAAAATCCAATTTCCACCGTTGGTTAACCTTGGCGATAATAAGCATTAGCGGCGGCGTTAGTTTTGACTTGGCCTATTTACGTTATATCTATCAAATTCCCATGGCGAAATTTATGGGTTTCTCCAATACCGAAATTGGGTTGATTATGAGCACCTTCGGTATTGCCGCCATTATTCTTTACGCCCCCAGCGGCATTGTCGCCGATAAATTCTCCCACCGTAAGGTCATGACTTTCGCCATGATCGCGACCGGCTTGCTGGGCGGGTTGATGGCGTTTTATCCCCCTTTTTGGGTGATGATCCTGATACAGGTAGCGTTCGCCATCACCACCATTTTGTTGCTGTGGTCAGTCTCCATCAAGGCGGCGTCGCTGTTGGGCGACCATGATGAACAAGGAAAAATCATGGGGTGGATGGAGGGTCTGCGGGGTGTCGGCGTCATGGCACTGGCGGTGTTCACCATGTGGATTTTCTCTTTATTCACCGCCGAGGATCCCAACAGCCTGAAAGCAGTGATCCTGATTTACAGCGGCGTGTATATTCTGCTCGGCGTACTGTGCTGGTGCTTCGTCAGCGAGGGGGTCCCCCAGGCGGCAAACAGTGCAGAGCCCTCACCTCCCTTTAGCCTCAGTGACATCCTGAGAGTGCTCAAGGTCAGCAGTACCTGGTATTGCAGCATGATCATTTTCGGCGTCTACACCATCTACGCCATTCTGAGTTACTCGACCAATTATCTGACCGAGATGTACGGCATGACATTGGTCGCCGCCAGCTACATGGGCATCGTGATCAACAAGATATTCCGCGCCATCTGTGGCCCGCTCGGCGGTTTGATCACCAGCCACAGCAGGCTGAAATCACCGACCCGGGTTATCCAGCTATTGGCGCTGGTCAGCCTGATCACCCTGGCCGCCTTGTTAGTCACCAATCAACAACCGGGCTCGGTCATCGTGGGTATCGGTTTGATCTTGTTATTGGCTTTTGCCTGCTACGCCTCACGCGGGCTGTATTTCGCCTGCATTGGTGAAGTCCGTACGCCTAAATTCATTATGGGCACCACCGTAGGCATCTGTTCGGTGATAGGTTTTCTGCCGGACGTATTCGTCTACCCGCTGGTAGGACACTGGCAAGACACCCTGCCCGCCGCCGAGGCCTACCGTAACCTGTGGTTGCTGGGGCTGGCTGCCACCAGCTTGGTGGTGGTGTTTACCTATCTGTTGTTCAACAAGATCAAAACGACCGACGCGAAAACGACAACCATAAAACCGGCCGTCGGGTAATGCATTTTCCTTGAGGAGCGATCGCATGAAGAAGCAATATTTAATGGGGGTGGACGTTGGCACCCAAAGCGCAAAAGTGGTGATTTTTGATTTGGACGGCAACGTCATTTGCGAAGGCAAGCAGCAACTGCGCAAGCTGGAGATCCCCGCGCCGCTGCTGGCGGAGCATCCAGATGACGATCTGTGGGATGCCCTAAAAGTGGCGTTCCGCCGTGTCATGCAACGCTTTGCCGAACTGGGGGGGCAGAAGCAGGACATTCTGTCGATGGGCATTTGTATCGTTCGCTGTTGCCGAGCGCTGCTGAAAGAGAACGGTGAACTCGCCTACCCGGTGATCAACTGGATGGATAAGCGCCTGAACAAGCCCTATGAGTCTATCGATGCCTACCGGGAGGTGCGTTATATCACCACCACCTCAGGGTATATCACCCATAGGTTGACCGGCGAGTTTAAAGACACCAGCGCCAACTACATCGGTTGGTGGCCGATGGACAATGACCGATTGGACTGGAGCACCGACCCGGCAGCCTGGCAAAGTTGCAACCTGACCCGCGATCAGGTGCTGGACGTGGTGAAACCAGGGGAAATCCTCGGTTATCTCAGTGAACGGGCGGCACAGCAGATCGGCCTGCCGGCAGGCATCCCGGTGGTGGCAACCGCACACGATAAAGCCGTAGAGGCCCTTGGTGCCGGTTCGCTGGACAAAGGTGTGGCGCTTATCTCCCTTGGCACCTATATCGGTGCCATGGTGCATGGCGATGCCAATGTGAAGAACGCGCAGCATTTCTGGCCATTCCAGGCGTCAATCCCCGGGCGTTATCTGTACGAATGCATGGGCGTGCGACGCGGGATGTGGACCGTAAGCTGGTTCCGCGACCAGTTTGGCGCAGCGGCTCTGTCTGCGGCCCATGACGCGGGGGTTAGCCTGGAAGAACTGTTGAATCATGAAGCCGAACGGATCCCCGCCGGGTGCGAAGGTTTAATCACCGTGCATGACTGGGCACCGCCGCCTGAAGCCGAGTTCCGCAAGGGCGCGATGATCGGCTTCGACGGCCGTCATACCCGGGCGCATATGTACCGCTCTCTCCTGGAAGGCATCGCTTTCACCATGAAGAACCATATGGACAAAATGGCGCAGGAGCTGAATACGCCATTCAGCAGCCTGATCATCTCCGGCGGCGGTGCCAATAGCGATGTGTTTATGCAAATTTTTGCCGACGTGTTCGGTATCCCGACGCGCCGTAATCTGATGAGCGGCTCTGCCGCGGTGGGGTGCGCCATCAACGCCGGTATGGCGATTGGCGTCTTCGACGACTATCAGCAGGCGACCGAAAGGTTAGTGAAAATCGGCGACAGCTTTATGCCGGATAACCGCAACCACCGTTTTTATCAGCAACTCAATGAGCGGGTTTATCAACAGGTGAACGCCCGGCTCGATCCGCTGTTACAGGCGCTCAGCCCCCTGGTGGATTAGTTATAGCGCCAATTTCCACACGTCATGGTTAGTGGTGGAGACGGCGATGGCCCCGGCTTTTAACGCAGTCTGGGCGTCGTCTTCATCACACACCAGGCCACCGGCGATGATCGGCAGGTCGATCTTGTCCGCCACCCAACCCAATACTTTCGGCATGCAGCCCGGCAGGATCTCGATGCAGTCCGGTGTGGATTGCGCCACCTGCTTGTCGACGTTATTAAAAGAGATGGAATCGAGGATAAACAACCGGTGAATGGCATAGAACCCCTGCTGACGCGCGGCTTTTACCATCGAGGTTTTGGTGCTGATGATGCCGTCGGCGGCGGTCACGATCTTCAGAAAGTTGATCACGATTTCTTTGTTGGAACTTCCCTCCAACAGATCGACATGCACGAAGGCGTATTTCCCGGCGTCTTTAATCTGCTGCACGATGCGCCCGATGTTGCAGATGTTGCCGTACAGCACCGAGATAATCCGACAATCTGACTTCACCGCCGCCTGCAGGCTTTCATTATCTTTTACCGCAGCAATCACCGGATGCAGTTTTAACAACTCAACAATTGAAGACACTTTATTCCCCTGGTCGACCCGCAGCAGGAACCGCGGGCAATGTTCATTAACAATAAGGTAACACACCCCCTCTACCGGTATCTCCACGTCTGCTCACACCGCAGCGATCATGCCCGGCATCGGTTCGGGATGTTGTGACAGCTGTTGGACTTCCTCCTGCAGCCAGTCATGAAAGTAGCCCACCCGGGGCATATCGCGCTTACCGGCAGGAATTTCCAGCCAGTAGCCATTGCGACTTTTCAGCTCCACCGGCGACAGCAGCACCAGCAGACCGCTTTGCAGTTCATTACGGATCATCATCCGGTCCAGCACCGCATAGCCTGCACCGGTAATGCAGGCGTTAATCACCTGATCCTGAGTACTGAACTCCAACCCGCTTTGCTGACCCACAATAATCTGCCCCGCCGCAGCCAGCCAACATGGCCAGTTATCCAAACGGATATCGCCATTCAGAATGTGCAACTGCGGCTGTGCCTGCAACGGCGGGAAGACACCATTCACCATCACCAAAGGACTACCGACCAGTACCAGGCGTTCATGGCATAACCATTCCCCCCTGGCGGCACAGTCATCCGAATCGCCAAAACGAATGGCACAGTCGAAATCGCAGTATTTTTGTCGGGTTTCGCTGATCAACGCGATCTGCAACTGGCTATTGCGACTGCGCAAAGCCACCAGCCGGGGAGCCAGCCAACGGGTAGCGAAGGTCGGAGCCACTTGCAAGCGCAGATGCTGCAACGGATTGTGCAGTTGTACATGCTGGATCCCCTCTTCCAGGATATCCAGCGACTGGCGCACGCGTGGCAACAATAAAATCGCGTCCTGCGTCAGCGCCAGACCACTGTGACTCCGGATAAACAGCAGTTTGCCCAGGAAGGCTTCGAGCTGTTTGATCTGCCGGCTGGCCGCGCTTTGCGTAATAAACAATGCCTCTGCCGCTTTGCTAAAACTCAGCGTTCGGCAGGTTTCTTCGAATACGCGCAACATACTGAGTGACGGAAGTTTTCTCACAATACGCGAAGCCTCTGTGCATAGAACAACATGTTAACTATATGTTGCTAATTTGCAGTTATTCGCCAGCGCACACTCCGCTTATTTCTGTAAAACCAGAAGTCGATCACATGCGTTTTCCACCTGAGGGTATGACTAAAACGCACTCGCCGAAGGGCGGGTCTGCTGCCACATTGTTTACGCATTCAAAACAAAAAACCAACAATAACCCCACACCACTCCAACTGGAGGACAGGGCAATGCAACACCTGACATCACAACAAATACGCATGGATGACGTGCCGTTAAACCGATTCCATCTCAAGATCGCCGGGCTGACTTTTGGTGCCCACTTCACCGACGGCTACGTGCTGGGAGTGATAGGTTTCGCCCTGGCGCAAATCAAACCGCAAATGGGGATCTCCGCCTTCTGGGAAGGCATGCTCGGCAGTTCAGCGTTAATCGGCCTGTTTATCGGCAGTCTGGTCCTCGGCTGGGTCGCCGATTACATCGGTCGGCAGAAAATATTCTGCTTTAGCTTTGTAGTGATCACCCTCGCCTCGGCGCTGCAATTTTTCGCCACCACGCCCGAACAACTCTTCTTGTTGCGGGTACTGGTCGGCATCGGACTGGGCGGCGATTTTTCCGTTGGCCACACCATGTTGGCCGAATTTTCCCCACGTAAACACCGGGGGGTACTGCTGGGATCCTTCAGCGTGATTTGGACCTTCGGTTACGTCGCCGCCGGGTTTGCCGGGCACTTCCTGACGGCGATGGGCCCGGACGCCTGGCGCTGGTTGCTCTCTTCTTCCGCATTGCCGGCCGTCATCATTCTGTTCATGCGTATCGGCACGCCGGAATCGCCCCGTTGGCTGATGGGGAAAGGCCGCCGCGAACAGGCCATGGCTATCGTACACCGCTATTTTGGGCCTAACGTCATGCTGGTCGACGAAGCACCAACGCTGAGCAAACAACGCTTTCTGTCGCTGTTCGGCCCGCTCTATCGTCGGCGTACCGCGTTCAACAGCCTGTTTTTTGTCTGTCTGGTGATCCCTTACTTCGCGATTTATACCTTCTTGCCATCCATTTTGCAGGTCATGGGCCTGGATCAAAACTTCGCCACCGACTTGCTGCTTAACGGTCTGCTGATCGTCGGTGCGTTGCTCGGCATTTTGCTGACGATGTTCTGCTCACGGCGAGGCTTTCTGATCGGGGCCTTTGTGTTTCTGGCTGCCTGTCTGGTCCTGCTCAGCCTGATCCCCGTCACCCAATCCGCCTGGTTGATCGCCCTGTTTGCCGCCTTCACGCTGGTGATGTCGGCGGTCAGTAATCTGGTCGGCGTTTTCCCGGCGGAAAGTTTCCCTACCGAGGTTCGTTCGATGGGCGTCGGGTTCGCGACCTCGATGAGCCGTCTGGGCTCTGCCATCGGCACCGGGCTGTTGCCACTGGCGATAGTCCACTACGGCATGCCTGCCACCACCGGCATTCTGGCCGTGATTTTAATTATCGGCGCGTTGGTTTCCATCGCCTGGGCGCCAGAAACCAAAGGCTTGACCCTGGTTGATGCCAGCCAGGATCCGGCGCAGCGCGCAGACAATGCGTTGGCCGCCTCGATTAAATAACACCATCTGACTGAAAACAGGAGCAATGACGTGGAAATGTATATCGGTGAAGGGTTTGAGGGTAACGGCGTTAACGCCTCGCACATCAATATTTTGATCGGCCCGCGTCATGGCGCGGTAGGTCAGGCGTTCTCTTCCAGCCTGGCATCCCCCAGCCAGGGACACTGCCCCTTTATGGTGGTGGTGAAACCCAATGTGCCGACCAAGCCGATGACGCTGTATGTCAACAAGGCCGAAATCAGCGGCGAACTGCACGGCAACGCGACCTGGGGCGCCTCGCAGGCGGCCATCGCCAAAGCGGTGGCGGAAGCTCTGCTGGAGGGTATCTTGCCGCCGGAGGCCGAAGATCAATGGTGCATCGTGACGGCCAACTGGGTCAATCCGGCCTGCGATGACCTGGATGAGGTGTACCGGAATAACTATCGCGCCTGCAGCCAGGCGATCCATGCGGCGATGAACCAATTGCCAAACCGCCGCCAACTCGCCCAGGCTCTGCCGCAGTTGGCCAACCCCTTCTATACGCCGCGTGCCTGAGGAGACTCCCATGGAATACATCAATCTTGGTCAGTGCGGGCTGAAAGTTTCCCGTTTGTGCCTCGGTACCATGAACATGGGCAGCAAACAGTGGAAACCCTGGATTTTTGACGAACAGCAAAGCGAACCGCTGATCCGCCACGCGTTCGAGTGCGGGATCAACTTCATTGATCTGGCGGATTTTTACTCCAGCGGCGCAGGCGAGGAAGTGGTTGGCCGCATCATTGCGCGCGTGGCTCAGCGCGACGAGCTGGTGTTGACCACCAAGGTCGGTTACCCGCTGGGTGGCGGCACCAATAATCAGGGGCATTCGCGCAAGCACATCATGACCAGCATTGACGCCAGCCTGCGTCGCCTGGGCACCGATTATGTCGATATCTACATGCTGCACTACTTCGACGTGAACACCCCAATCGAAGAAACCTGGTCGGCGATGAACGATATCGTCCGATCGGGCAAAGCCCGTTATATCGGCGTATCAACCATGTATGCCTGGCAACTGGCCAAAATCTTGTGGATCTGCGAGCGTCACGGCTTCGTCAAGCCGATCAACATGCAATTGCAACTTAACTGCGCCTACCGCGAAGAAGAACGGGAAATGATCCCCTTGTGCCGCGATCAAGGCTTGGGCGTATCGGTCTTTAGCCCATTGGCGCGTGGTTTATTAAGTTGCGATTTCAACTCGGTGCGTAACCAGACGGATTTCTTCACTCAGGAAATGTATGCCGATGCCGCTTCGCGCAATGTCGCCCACTCGGTCAGCCAGGTAGCCGCGCTGCGGGGGCTCCCGCCGGCGCAGATTGCCCAGGCCTGGGTGTTGGGTCACTCGGGGGTGGACTGCATGCTGGTCGGCGCCGACTCAGTACAACAAATAGACAGCGCCGTCAGTGCCTTATCAACCCCGCTTAGCGACGATGAACGTTATGAGCTTGAGCGTCACTACACCCCTTGCGACGTCATCAACGATTATACCGCAGGCAAACGCATCACGCGTGAGAGCCGCCCAACGCGCGGCCTGTTCACCCTGGACAACACCGACACAAGGAACATTGCATGACGTCCTATTCCTCCCTGTTGCGCACCGGCTGGTATTGCGATGGCCAATGGCGCAACACCTCACAGCAATACTCCGTGACTAACCCTGCCACGGACGAAAAGATCGCCGAGGTTGCCTTTGCCGGTACTTCGGAAACCGACGCGGCGATAGCGGCCGCCACCGCAGCGCTGCCAGGTTGGCGCGCCTTACCGGCTAAAACACGCTCGCAGATCTTGCAGCGTTGGTTTCAACTGATCATGGCGCATCAGACCCCTTTGGCGGAGCTGATGGTGGCAGAACAAGGCAAGGTGTTAAGCGAAGCACAGGGCGAAGTCGCCTACGCCGCCAGCTTTATTGAATGGTTTGCCGAACAGGCCAAGCGCGCTTACGGTCACACCATTCCGCCGACCAAAGCCGGCAACCAAATCATGACCTTTAAAGAGCCGGTTGGCGTCATTGCCGCCATCACGCCATGGAATTTCCCGCTGGCCATGCTGACGCGCAAGCTTGGTCCTGCACTGGCGGCCGGTTGCACCGCCGTGATCAAGCCGGCCAACGAGACGCCGCTTTGCGCCTTTGCGCTGATCGTGCTGGCAGAACAGGCCGGAGTTCCCCCTGGGGTGATTAACGCCGTCTCCGGCGATACCCCGGCTATCGGTGCCGCATTGATGGCCAGCCCGCAGGTGCGCAAGGTCTCCTTTACCGGCTCGACCCCGGTCGGAAAACTACTGATGCGTCAGGCGGCGGATACGGTGAAAAAACTGTCGCTGGAATTGGGCGGCAATGCGCCCTTTATCGTGTTTGACGATGCCGATCTTGATGCCGCGTTGGCCGGCGCCATGGCGGCTAAATTCCGCAACAGTGGCCAAACCTGCGTGTGCGTGAACCGCTTTTACATTCAGGACGGCGTTTATGACCGTTTTACACAGTTGCTGACCGAGGCCACCCTGGCGTTGAAAGTGGCACCCGGCATGACGCCAGGCGCCCAGCAAGGACCGTTAATCCATCTGAAGGCGGTAGAAAAAGTGGAGGCACACCTGCAGGATGCGTTAAGCCAGGGGGCACGGCTGATGTGCGGTGGCGAGCGCCACCCGCTCGGGGGGGCGTTCTTCCAACCGACGGTCTTGACGGAGGCCAACGAACAGATGCGGTTGGCGCATGAAGAAACCTTCGGCCCGCTGGCAGCCTGCTTCCGCTTCCATACCGAAGAGGAAGTGATCCGCCGCGCCAACGACACGCCCTTTGGTTTGGCAGCCTATCTCTATACCCGTGATCTGGCGCGCGCATTCCGTGTAACGCGCCAGTTGGAAAGCGGCATGGTGGGCATCAATGAGGGCATTATCTCAACCGAAGTCGCGCCCTTTGGTGGCGTCAAGGAGTCGGGGCTGGGCCGTGAAGGCGCAGATATCGGGCTCGAAGACTATCTCGAAACCAAGTATGTCAATCTGGGGCAACTGGGCGGCGAATGAATAGCTGCTCGGTCATCGGCTGACCCCATTGTGTGCCCGGCTGCTCTTGTGCAAGCACGAAACCGACGCTTTCATACAGATGCCGGGCCGCATCCAGTCCTTTGAAGGTCCACAGATGGGTTTCAGCAAAGGCGTGCTCGTCACAGAAGCTGACCGCCCGGTTCAGTAACTGGCGGCCGATACCGCTGCCGCGCAGGCTGTCATCAATGATAAATGCGCGCAGATGAGCACGGTTGTTACCCAAGGTTTCTCCATCAATCGAAACAGAACCGACAATGCGATCGCCCTTCAGCGCGGACCAGGTCTGGTTCAAAGGATGTGACAGTCGCCCGGCCAAATCGGCCAATGCCGCGCCCACCGTAGCTTCAAAAAAGGCGCCAAAGCCCACCGTGCGCGAATAATATTGCATATGCATTTCCAGCGTTCTGGCGGTAAATCCCGGCAGATAACCGCTGACAATCTCGATGGACGGCGCAGACACCGGCGTTTCCCCCAGGCGATGAGCCCGCAACGCCGCGGCATAGCTCTGCAGCCCATCGGCAATACCTGAACTGGCGTTTGTCGGCAGTTTCTCCAGCGCGTTAAGCACCTGATGGTCAGCAAAACGATTGATCCCCGCCAGAGTCCGACGGCCTTTCTCCGTCAGCAGCAGTATCTTCTCCCTGGCATCTCGCGGGCTGGCTTGCGTTTCCAGTTCCCCGCCTTTGATCAACTTGTTCAGCATGCGGCTGACGCTGGATTTTTCCAGATTAAGCACGCTGCAAAGCTCGGCGGCGGTATCGACATGCCTGTCGCCTATTTCAATCAGCGCATGCACCGCTGACGGCGGCAAATCGGTGCCTGCCAGGGTATTCCCCATAAAACCCAGTTCGCGCACCAGGTGGCGTGACGCATCCCTGATCGGGTGTAAATACGGACTCGGTTGGGTGATGGACATGATCGGCACTCTGATATGGTTGTATTGTGCAACCATATCAGAGTTATTCAGCAGCGCAAAGGGGCTTGGGTATTACGAGGTAGCCGGCAGGAAACCGGCACATTGGGTATTCAGGCAGTACCCTCGCCTTTTTTTAGCTCTTTCAGGTATTTGTAAACCGTGGCACGACCGAGGGATAACACGTTGGCGATATAGTCGGCGGCGCTTTTGCCTTTAAACGCCCCCTCGTTATACAGATCGCTCACCAGCTGCTTTTTCTGTTCGCGGCTCAATGAACCCAATGAAGTGTTTTGCTGGCGGATCCACTCGTGCAGGAAGGTGTTGATCTTCTCCTGCCAGTCGTCTTTGAATAACTGCTGCGGCTGGGGCTGCAAACGGGTCACCGACAGGAACATATCCAACGCATTTCTGGCGTCTTCAAACATCGCGGTGCTCAAATTAATGCACAGCAGATAGCGCGGAACGCCCTGTTCGTCTCGCGCGGCGATGCTGACCGAGCGCATTTTCTTGCCATCCCAATTGAGCTTTTCGTAAGGTCCGGTCACCAGGCCTTCGCTGTCGAGAGCAAAATCTTCCAAACCGGCATCATCACCCGGTTTACGTTTCGACAGATTATTGGCGAGGTAAGCCACCTTATTGGTAGAGAGATCCTGTATCACCACTTCCACATTGGGGAAAAACAGCGCTGCGATGCCGTCGGCGACCGACTGCAGTAAGTCTAATTGGGACGTGGGTTTCAGCACTCTGCTGTTTCTCCGTAACGGTAAGCCATGATGATATTGGCCAATTTTCATCATTGGGTCAGCCGCTTAGCATACCTTAAATGCCGTGGAATGCCGAGCAGGAGAGCGGCGTGCCGCCCTCCCAGGCTTGCTTACTCCGCCTCTTGGCGGCTTTGGTAAAACACATAGCCGTCACGGGCCACGCTGTCTTTGATTCTATAGCGCCAAACGATCGCCAGGGCGATAAACCACAGCGGCATACTGCACAGCGCAATCAAGGTGTCGCGGTCAAAAATCATCAGCACCAACGTGAACGCGAAGAACGCCAACGTCAGCCAGGTCATGATCACCCCGCCCGGCATTTTGAACCGCGAACGCGCATGCAGGTCGGGCCGTTGTTTGCGGTAAACCAGATAGGCCACCAGGATCATGCCCCAGCTGTAAACCACCAGTATCGCCGCCACGGTAGACACAATGGTAAATAGCGTCATGACGTTCGGCATCAGGATCAGCAGCATCGTCCCCACTACCATGCAAAAACACGAGAACATCAGGCTACGGATCGGAATGGCGGTGGTTCGCGACAGTATCCTGAATTGCCCATGCGCATGCTTCTCCATCGACAGGCCATACAGCATGCGGGTACTGGAATAGACGCCACTGTTGGCCGAAGACATCGCCGAGGTCAACGCCACGAAGTTGATCACCGCGGCGGCGGCGGGTAACCCGGCCTGATCGAACAGCATGACGAACGGGCTGCTGTCCGGCGAGATATGGCTCCACGAGGTCACGGCGATGATCGCCAGCATCGAGAACACATAAAAGATGATGATCCGCACCGGGATAACGTTGATGGCCTTGGGCAGCACCTTGTGCGGATCCTTGGTTTCGGCCGACATGGTGCCCAGCAGCTCGATGCCGGTGCAGGAAAAGATGGCAATCTGGAAGCCGGCAAAGAAGCCGAAAATGCCGTGCGGCATGAAAATGGCCGGATCGGTGATGTTGTTCACCGAGGCTTTAACGCCGTCCGGCGAGGTCCAGCCGATAAACACCATCCAGGCCCCGGTGACAATCAACGCGATAATGGCGATCACCTTGATGATGGCAAACCAAAACTCCGCTTCGCCGAACATTTTCACCGACAGCATATTGAACAGGCACAGCAGGCCCAACGTCAGCAAGGCCGGCAGCCAGGGCGAAACCTCGGGGTACCAGTACTGGACGTAGCCGCCGCACACCACCACATCGGCGATACAGGTCACCACCCAGCTCAGCCAGTAGGACCAGCCAAGAAAGAAGCTGGCTTTCGGCCCCAGGTATTCGGAGACGAAATCGGCAAACGAGCGGTAGTCGAGCTTGGTCAGCAACAACTCCCCCATTGCCCGCATCACCATGAACATAAAGAAGCCGACAATCACATAGGTCAATACGATAGAGGTGCCGGAAAGTGCGATGGTTTTGCCCGAGCCCATAAACAACCCGGTACCAATGGCACCGCCAATGGAAATCAGTTGAATGTGGCGCTCGCTCAAGCCGCGTTGCAATGTTTGGGCGCAGTCGGGCCCCTCGGTTGAAGGCGTATTCAACCGATGCTGCTTACTTTTTGTCATGGTGTTACCTGTCCGTCGTTAAGGCGATTAAGCAGCGGTCAACCGCTGCAGCAGGAGTGAAACGCATCGCGCGTTCTACCGGCAAAAAAGAAATTCAGGCAAAACGAAGCCGGCCCTTTTGTTAAAGGGAAGTAAAAAACTGTACGCATCAGAAAACGACTGTTCGAACTGCGCTGTAGCCCACATTTAGCATGCGAAGCATGAGCGTGGCGGATGATTCATTTACTATCAGTAAGTTGCGATTATTTCCGTTCAAGAATAAAACGCTGTCGGCGCCGATTTAACATGAATTTAACTCTGGCGTCAGGAAACGGCATTGTCAACACGACACTTAAATAAAATGAAACTTTTTGATCACATTCAAGCTTCTGAAAAATAGATAAAAACGGGTTTTATGCACTTTTTATGCATAAATTATGATTAGCCCACGCAACCCCTGTGTAAAAGTAATTAACTATTCATTTTTGCACTTCGAAACCCGCCGACAACCGGCCTGTGGCCCGATGAGGGGGGGCTAACAAGCCTCGTTTTTAATGGTAAATTTAGCGTCGCAAAAGTGTTATGCACTTAGTAATCCACGGTTAAACAAAATAAATACCTATATATAAAAAGGTTGGTTATGGAAAAGCTATCCTACGCTTCAGAAAGCAGCACAACGGCCTGGGCCACCTATTTGCAACAAATCGACCGCGTTGCGCCTTACCTGGGTGAGCTGTCACGCTGGATTGATACCCTGCGTCACCCTAAGCGTGCGCTGATTGTCGATATCCCTCTGCAAATGGACGACGGTTCAATCCGCCACTTCGAAGGTTTCCGCGTTCAGCACAACCTGTCGCGCGGTCCGGGTAAAGGCGGCATCCGTTACCACCCTGACGTTGATCTCGATGAGGTTATGGCGCTGTCAGCCTGGATGACCATCAAATGTGCGGCAGTCAACCTGCCCTACGGTGGCGCCAAAGGGGGGATCCGCGTCGATCCTTTCAAACTGTCTGAAGGCGAGCTGGAAAGATTGACCCGCCGCTACACCAGCGAAATCGGCTTTATCATCGGGCCACAGAAAGACATCCCCGCTCCGGACGTCGGCACCAACTCCAAAGTCATGGCCTGGATGATGGATACCTACTCCATGAACCACGGCACCACCATCACCGGCGTGGTGACCGGCAAGCCTATCCACCTGGGCGGTTCTCTGGGTCGTGAAAAGGCCACCGGTCGCGGCGTATTCGTTACCGGCTGTGAAGTGGCCAAACGTTTGGGCGTGCCACTTGAAGGGGCCAAGGTTGCGGTACAGGGCTTTGGTAACGTAGGCAGCGAAGCGGCTCGCCTGTTCGTCGGTATCGGCGCACGCGTGGTGGTGATCCAGGACCACTCGGCTACCCTGTCCAACCCGAACGGCATCGACCTGGCCGCGTTGACCGAATGGCAAGCCAAGAACAAGCAAATCGCCGGTTTCCCTGGCGCCAGCGAAATCGAAAGCGAAGCCTTCTGGTCGGTTGACATGGACATTCTGATCCCAGCGGCGCTGGAAGGTCAGATCACCCGTCAACGTGCAGAAATCCTCAGCGCCAAACTGGTTCTGGAAGGGGCTAACGGCCCAACCTACCCAGATGCGGATGACGTTCTGCGTTCACGCAACATCACCGTGGTGCCTGACGTTATCTGTAACGCCGGCGGCGTGACCGTCAGTTACTTCGAGTGGGTGCAGGACATGGCCAGCTACTTCTGGAGCGAGAGCGAAATCAACGAGCGTATGGACAAGATCATGACCGACGCTATGGTTCACGTTTGGAACAAGTCCGAAGAGAAGAAATGCAGCCTGCGCACCGCGGCCTATATCGTCGCCTGTGAGCGTATCCTGACCGCACGTAAAGAGCGTGGCATTTACCCAGGTTAATGCGTTATCCCTCCCGGCTTGCTCAGCAGGCCGGGATGTTCTTTCCCCTGCAGCTAACCGTTCTCCTATGGCGAACTCCCGCTTGCCTGCCCCAGCATCTTAGAGTAAGTGTCGTTCGGTCAAAGACGGGCCATTTCCCGTGCAATCAACGATCACCCGCCTTACGCCTGGAACACGTTCTATCACCTCCTGTACTTGCGAATGACTGCCCTCCGGGCAAATAACATGCACATTGGGCCCGGCATCAATGGTTGCGCACGCAGGTACGCCATCCAGTCGCAGTTGTCGCACCGCCGCCAATACCGCCAACGTGGCGGGCTGCCAGTAAAAAATGGCGGGTGATGACGTCATGGCGATGACATGCAAATCGATGGCTTCGGTTTCTACTGCGTCCGTCAGTGCATTGAAGTCGCGGGCCAAAATGGCTTCCGTCGTCTGATCCAAACGTTGCGGCAATTGCTGCTGTCGTTGTTGATAGTAGGGGCTGCCAGGCGCACGCCTATGACCCTCTCGTGAACTGACGGCTTTATGTTCATCGTCCACGATGGCAATCACATCATATAACGGCCAATACTCAGCCGGGGCGAGCTGGCACGCAGCAGAGTCTGGCCGTTGAGCGTCACCCGGCCAGGTTACATAGCCACCGAACGCCGAACGGGCGGCCGAACCGGAACCGGACAACCGTGCCAGTACCGAAAGCCGGGCCGCATCCGGCGCAGCTTGCCACATATGGCTGGCGGCCAGCGCCAATGCCGAAAAACCGGAGGCGGAAGAGGCAATACCCGCACCGGTAGGAAAATTGTTGCTCGTCGCCACCCGCACAGGCCTACCCCCCCCACATTCGGCGCGCAGACGTTGCAGATGCCGCCGTACCCCCAGGCTAAAGGCCGCTGTCGCCGGTTGCAGTGTTCCTGCGGGAGTTTGCCACCACACCTCATCCGGCTGCCCTTCCTCCAGCCCTTCCAGCGTGCAGTGAGACAGACACTGACTCAGCGTCATTGAAAGGGACACGTTGTTGGGTAAAACCGCCGTTTCATCCTGAATGCCCCAATATTTAATGAACGCAATATTGGCAGCCGAAATCGCACTGACTTTAACCATTGTCTTCCTCCACCCGCAGGCCATCCGCTGCCAACCCGCTACGAATTTCAGGCCAGCGCACCAATGCGTCTGGCACGCCATAAGGGCAATAAGCCATCACACAACCGGCGCCACTGCCAGATAACGCTCCTGCGCCGGATATTTTCGCCGCACCGCCGGCCGCTTCCACTGCCCGGATAACCCGTTGCACGGCAGGCGGCACCACCCCTAACAGTTCCAGCTTCGCCTGATAAGCACGTAGCAGTTTCATCAGTTGGTCGGGTACCGGCGATTGACGCGTCAACAGCGCCAGCATTTCTTCCGCCAAGCCTTGCATAACGGGTAATGGCGAGCGCTGCGGATCGCACATCAGCCTCCGCACTGCCGCTACCGTGTTACCGGTGGTTTCAGCCGCGATGCCGGAATGGAAAATACGCAACGTTTGAAGGTGCAGGCTAGCCTGCGGTAAGGGTGTCACCAGTAACTCGCCCCGCTGGCGATGCGTCATTTTCAGCATTCCGCCGTAATAGGCTGTGTGATGATCAATGCCGGATGGTGCACCATGCTGACGTTTTTCACTTTCACCGGCGAGAAACAACACCCGCTCCGCTGTCAAAGGATGGCGGAAATAGCTCAGCAGCGCCGCTACCGTGGCCGTCGCCAACGCGGCTGAACTGCCAAACCCCGCATTCAATGGAATATCGCCGGTAACCGACAAGCGGAACCCTGGCGAAGGGACCGACAACGCAGCCAGTGTTTCGCCAATAGCACATTTCACCAGATGATCGGCATCCCCGCTGTGCAAAGCCAGCGTCGTGTCGGGCGTCGGCCGCTGGTCATAGCGTTGCCAGCGGGCGCGCATTTCCCTGCTATAGGCCAGCACTTCGCTGCTGGCGTATGTTTTCCTCCAATGCAGCGTCGGTAATATCAGTTCAATGTTGCCCGACGCGCACGGCGTCACACTGACCGTACAGCGCAGTTCCAACGCACTGGTCACCGCCGGGCAACCGTATGGCGCAGCATGTTCGCCAATGAGTATCAGCTTCCCTGGCGCAGAAACCCGCACAAGGCGCATCTCACCCCCGCCCCAGCTGTTGGTGCGCCGATCCCAGATGGTGCGCCGCCTGGGCCGCCAGAATTGACAGCTCGCCCGCCAACACCGCGCCCCCCAGAATTTCAGCCAGCCGCAGAGTATCGGCTCCCGCTGCGCGTTGACCGGGCTGAATACCCATGATTGCCAGCGCTTCACGTTGCGTTGCCAGTGACGTGCCGCCTCCCACGGTTGCCAATGGCGTATCCGGCAACAGCACCGAAATGTAGACCGCCCCCTGGTCCCGTTTTTCAATACAGGTCACCCCCGCCGCACTTTCCGCAATCTGCGCGATGTCCTGCCCAGTGGCGAGGAAAAATGCCGCCAGCACGTTAGCATGGTGTGCATTAAAACCGGTGGCGCCGGCCATGATCGATCCCAGCAGATTTTTGCGGTATTGCACTTCATACAGGGGATCTGCATGGGTTTTCAGTATCTGCGTCAGCGTGACACTATCAATTTCCACCTCAGCGAATATCCGTTTACCGCGCCCGTGCAAAAAATTGACGGCAGCGGTTTTCTTATCGGTACAAAGGTTGCCCGAAACGCTGACGCAAACGGCGCCGGTAGCCGGTTCGATGACGTCGCGAACGGCGCGTTCGCAGGCAATCGTCGCCATGTTCATGCCCATCGCATCGCCACTGTTGAAACGAAAACGCAAATAAAGCGACGTGCCGACCAAACTGGGGGTTATTTCCAGCAGTTTGAGGAAACGACTGCCGCTTTCGCATGCCTGCTTTATTTCGCTGAAATGCGCATTAACCCAGGCCAGGCATTCGCGGCTATGAATGATGCCTCGGGTACGCAACACCGGTGCCCGGGTAATGCCGATATCGTCGACCCGCACCGTTGCGCCACCTGCGGCTTCTATCGCCCGGCAACCGCGCGCAATACTGGCTATCAATGCGCCTTCCGTGGTGGCCAACGGCACGAAAATCGCTTCATCCTCGCTAACCTGTTCGCCGTGCAGCCGCAGCGGCCCCGCCACGCCCAACGGGATTTGGGTGGTGCCGATCATGTTTTCACAATGGGCTTGTGCCGCATTCAGTCGATAGTCGCCAGTCACCGGCAATCCAACACCCAACCGTTTTTCCAACGCCCGACGCCTCAACATCACCGCCTGCTCCGGGGCCATCTCCGGCGGTAACCGGTGCAAACCTATCCGTCCCTGCGCCAATGCATCAACCCATTCATCGTCCGTTAGCGAATACGTCATCATTGCCCCCACGTTCAGTCAGTTGACATAGGCGTAATATTCAATGCCCAAATCCTGAAATTGCCGGTCATAATGCTGGCCGACATGAGAAATAATGAACTCCTGCGCCGGCTGATAGTTCACCCCGATTAACCGGCCACTGTCATGCAGGTTTTCATACGCGACACGGTCAAGTACAACGGCCTTTTCCATCGCCTGTTTCAAGCGAATATTGCCGGCGGCCAGCCGCCATTGTTCACACAAAAACAGGGGCAACGCTTCGGCGGCATCACCGCTGCCGTAACCGATAGCGGTGAGCCACCCGTCGGTAAATTCCTCGCCGTCACCGCAGGCGTCTTCCAGCATCGCCGCCAAATTAGCCGGCAGCGAAGCGCTGTACAGGTTGCCCAACTCCTGCATCAGATGGGAACCGCGCCCCATTTTCTGTTGCAACCAGCGCTGATAAACCGGCTGCGCCCGTAATGCATCAGCAACTTTATTGGTTGACGGGAAAGGATCCTGCTCATAGTTGAGTGAGGTGGCCGCAGCCAGTTCGGCCGGCAGAACGCGTTCCGCCAGCAAACTCTCGGGGCTGATCCCCGCAGCATGGCAAAGCGCTGCCAATTCGGTGTTGGTTTGCGGTTCGCACATCATTGCGCGTACATAAAGAAAAGCTAACATTTTCATCGGCATTTGCTGGAACGGGCGGTGAAAGCACAATGAGGAGGATTGGCGATAAAAGGTGTATGCGGGAATGCGCAAGCGGCTGACCATATGCTCAACGGCATGCGCCACTTCATCAAGATAGGCATAGGTGGAATAACGTCCGTTGAACACGGGGAAATCATGACGGCGCTGCGTTCTGGCAGCATAAACGTCATGATCGTAACGGCCAACCGGCTTTCTGAAGTCCGTGCTGCGATAAGCCGAAGCGGAACCGGCATGTTGCAGATCAACAGCAAGTAGCTGTGGCACAGACTCGATCAACATCGCCACCGCCCCGGCCCCCTGGGTTTGTTCACCGCTGGAGCCGCGTTCGTATTCGGCGATATCGGCACTGACAACAATGGCTTTTTTTCCCTGCCCGTCATAAGCCACGTAGCGCAATGCGGCTTTCAATCCGTATACGCCTCCCAGACAGGCATGTTTAAACTCCGGCACTTCCAAATGACGAGATAAACCGGGTAATTTTAATTGTTGCAACGCTTGATCGACCATCCCTCGGATAATCACCGCCCCGGCGGAATTATCGGTACTGGACTCGGTTCCCAAACCTAGAAAACCGATCTCCGCAGGGTTAATGCCATTTTGTTTAATTAAGCGCAGTACCGCATTGGCCGCCATGGTATAGACGTTTTCATGTGGCCCTAGCATACGAAAGCTGTTTCCGGTAACTTTGCTAACCTTTTCCCAATTATTCCCCGTCCATTGGCACCAATCTTCCAGTCTTACCTTGAAGGGAGGAATATAGGCCGCTATAGCACTAATCCCAGGCAGTGACATCGATGATACTGTTGGCATAGGTTTCCAAATTTTAAGTTTTTGAGAAACTCTGAGTTTGCAAGTATAGAACAGCATTGACACCGTCACATGGAAAACGTCATCCATTTGATTTTCTACTACCATTATTCCCATCCAGTAACCAACCAAAAATATAAGATACTAATTATCCTAAAATTACGACGTAAGTATCAGCATGGCTGTTTAGAAAAAATATAGAGGGTATCGCGAGGAAATGGACATCTATTGTTTTTAATCGCAGCCGGCGATTAAATTAATTATGTGTTCTAGTTTATAGATCACCGGGAACTCCCAGTTGTTTGGGCAGGCTAACGCCACCCGTTCCCCCGGTTGTACTCCCAGGGGGTCAGCAAATTGGTTACCCGATTGGCTCGCATAGCTAAGCTGAAATTCGTCCTGCACAACACCAGACGCTCGGGAAATATAGATGCATCGGCGTCAGGAGTGAGTTCGCGTTCCACTTGCCGATAGGCTATATGTTAGGGACTCATTTCCCCCGGAGATCCCCTCATGAGCAAGAAAAAGATCCTGATGCTGGTCGGCGATTACGCTGAAGATTATGAAACCATGGTGCCCTTTCAGGCGTTGCAGATGATTGGGCACCAGGTCGATGCCGTCTGCCCGGACAAGGCCAAGGGTGATTACATCATGACGGCGATCCACGATTTCGACGGTGCGCAAACCTACAGCGAAAAACCCGGTCACCGCTTCACCCTGAACGCGGATTTTACCGCAGCGAAAGAAGAAGACTACGACGCCCTGTTGATCCCCGGTGGCAGAGCGCCCGAGTATTTGCGTTTGAACTCGCAGGTCATCAAGTTGGTGCAGGCCTTTGATGCCGCTCGCAAACCTATCGCCGCCGTTTGTCATGGCCCGCAGCTGTTGGCCGCCGCCGGGGTGTTGAAAGGCAGAACCTGCAGCGCCTATCCGGCCTGCGCCCCTGAAGTGCAACTGGCCGGTGGGCATTTTGCGGATATCGGTATCGATCAGGCGCATGTCGACGGCAATCTGGTGACTGCCCCGGCATGGCCGGCACACCCGCAGTGGCTGGCGAAATTTGCCGAGGTATTGCAGCAATAACGTGACGTCGTCACATAATCTGCGAAGGAATAAACTATTGGCTTCTTGCCGGTCTGCGCGTTCGGGTCACCTGGAGCGCTTCCACGACCAGTGAAAAGGCCGGCGAAGGCTGTTTACGGCTGGGATAATACAGATAGTAGCCGGGAAATGGGCGGCACCAGGGTTCCAGTACCCGAATCAGCCGCCCTTCTTCAATATGGCGACCGAACTCCTCCTCGGGTAAAAAGGCGATGCCCAACCCCGCCAGTGCCGCATCGATAATGTGTTCCGAAGTGTTGAAGGTGAGTTGACCGCTGACGCGGACATTTAAATCCCCGCCGTCCTGATCAAAGTCCCAGACGTACAGTCTGCCAGATTTGACCATACGTTGATTTATGCATTGGTGTTGCGTCAATTCATGGGGGGTCTGTGGCATGGGGTAACGTTCAAAGTAGTCCGGCGAAGCCACCGCCGCCATCCGTAACTTGGGGCCAATGGGGACGGCAATCATATCTTTATCTATGGTATCGCCCAAGCGCACGCCGGCATCAAATCGGTCTGCCACAATGTCTCTGAATCCATAATTGGCGTCGAACTCAATATTAATGTCCGGGTATTCGCGCAGCAGCGGCATTAATTTCGGCAGCAGCGTGGTGTGCAGAACGTTCGGCCCACAGGTGATACGGACGGTGCCTGCCGGCTTATCGCGCAGCTCCGTCAATATATCCAGCTCTGCTTCAATCCCATCGATACGCTCACCGATGGCCAGCAACAACTGCTCTCCGGCCGCGGTGAGCGATACACTGCGGGTGGTGCGCGTCAACAGCCGAATTTGAATGCGCTCTTCAAGTGTGGAAATCGCCTGGCTGAGCGCGGACTGCGTCACGCCCAACTGCGCCGCTGCACGGGTAAAACTGCGTTCACGAGCGACAGTGACAAAATACAGCAGGTCGTTAAGGTTTCGCTTCATCGGGGATACCCACCTATTAATTAGTAACGCTTATAAGCTCATTAAGCATTCATTAGCTAGTAACGTAGCGCCCAGCGTGTAAAAATTCCAGCAAGAAATCAATATGCAATGACGATTAAACGTGATTGCCCTTCTCATTCTTTCCCGGTTCATTTTTGACGTTATTCCCATGAATGGCGTCCGGCCCCGGCTTGCCTGAAAACAGCGGGGATTTATTCGGAGTTGAGTCTTTATGTCTACATTGGCGAGAGCGGAATTACCCGCTAAGCAACTTGCGTACTGGAGTGGCGTGTTCGCCATGACGCTGTGCGTCTTTGCATTAATTGCGTCCGAGTTTATGCCTGTCAGTCTGCTGACCCCCATATCACAGGATTTGGGCGTCAGCGAGGGCCGGGTCGGGCAAGGGATCGCCCTTTCCGGGGCGCTGGCCGTAGTGACGAGCCTGTCGATCTCAACGCTGGCCGGCGCGCTCAATCGCAAGACTTTACTGCTGAGCATGACCCTGTTGATGGCGTTTTCCGCAGCCGTTATCGCGCTGGCACCCAATTATGCGATTTACATGGCCGGACGCGCCCTGATCGGCGTGGCTATCGGGGGGTTCTGGTCTTTGTCTGCCGCCACGGCTATCCGTCTGGTGCCGCTGCATCAGGTGCCGCGCGCGCTGGCCATTTTTAACGGCGGTAATGCGTTGGCTACCGTCATCGCAGCCCCGCTCGGCAGTTATCTGGGGTCGATCATCGGCTGGCGCGGCGCATTCTTTTGCATCGTTCCGCTGGCGCTAATGGTCTTTATTTGGCAAGGCTTCAGCCTGCCCTCCATGAAAACAGAGAAAAACGCTAAACCTGCCGGTTCCGTTTTTCGCCTCTTCTCAAACCCGCTGGTGGTGTTGGGCCTGGCGGCCTGCGGGGTGTTCTTTATGGGGCAGTTTTCATTGTTTACCTATTTGCGTCCGTTCCTCGAAACGGTCACGCGGGTCGATAGCACCACCCTGTCGCTCATTTTGTTGACCATAGGCCTTGCCGGTTTTATCGGCACGCTGGTGATTGGCTCATTCTTAAAATCTGGCTTTTATCGCACGCTTATTGCCATTCCCTTGCTGATGGCCGTCATCGCCGGTGCGCTGATTGCTTTCGGTCACAGCGTCTGGCTGGTGGCACCGCTGCTCGGGTTCTGGGGGCTTATCGCCACGGCGGCCCCGACCGGGTGGTGGATGTGGGTAGCCAGAACCCTGCCGAACGATGCCGAAGCGGGCGGCGGCCTGATGGTGGCGGTAGTGCAACTGTCTATCGCGCTGGGCTCCACCGTCGGCGGATTGGCGTTTGACCACCAGGGTTACCAAAGCACTTTCGCGATCAGCGGCATGCTGTTGCTGATTGCGGCCGGCCTGGCTTTCTTCACATCACGGAAAGACCGTGTTCACCCCCACTGAGGATCCTCCAATGAGAAAGTTTTCCCTGCTGTTAGGGCTGTTTATCAGCTCCTTTGCGGCCACAGGCGCCGATATGTCTAACGGAGCCGATAATTTTTACCGAAGCGATAAGGTTACGCAACAGAAGGTGACCTTTAAAAATCAGTATCAAATGAACGTCACCGGCAACTTGTTTATGCCCAAGGAGAGCACCCCGAACGCCAGGTATCCGGCCATTATCGTTGGGCACCCAATGGGGGCCGTGAAGGAGCAAAGCTCTAATCTGTATGCCCAGAAACTGGCGGAACAGGGCTTTGTGACGCTGGCTATCGATCTCTCGTTTTGGGGGGAAAGCGAAGGACAACCGCGTCACGCCGTCTCGCCGGATATCTATGCGGAAGATTTCAGTGCGGCGGTGGATTATCTTGGCACCCGTTCGGACGTCGATGCTAACCGTATCGGCGTACTGGGCATTTGCGGCAGTGGCAGTTTCGTTATCAGCGCGGCAAAAATCGACCCTCGCATGAAGGCCATCGCCACGGTCAGCATGTATGACATGGGTTCCGCGAACCGCAACGCTCTGAATCATTCGTTAACCCTGGAACAGCGCAAGCAAATCATTGCCGCCGCGGCTGAACAAAGGGACAAGGAGTTTAGCGGCGGGGAAACGAAATACACCAGCGGCACCGTGCACAAAATCGATGAAAACTCCTCGCCGATTGAGAAAGAGTTTTATGATTTTTATCGCACTCCGCGGGGCGAGTTCACCCCGAAAAGCACCACTTCACAGCTGACCACGCACCCGACGCTAACCAGCAACGTGAAATTTATGAATTTCTATCCGTTTAACGATATCGAGACCATCTCACCTCGCCCTATGCTGTTTATCACCGGCGATCAGGCCCATTCGAAAGAGTTTAGCGAGGACGCCTACCAGCGCGCCGGCCAACCGAAGGAACTGTATATTGTTCCTGGTGCAGGCCATGTCGATCTCTATGACCGAACCGACCTGATCCCCTTCGCCAAGTTGGCAACCTTCTTTAAAACCAACCTGAAGTAATGTTAAAAAGCCGCATCGACTCCGATGCGGCTAATTTTAATAATCTGCCGGGTATGAATTATCGCTGGCGAACCGTGAAGAAAACATTCATCAGCCAACCGCGCGTCATTTTAATTGCTCAATCAGAAAATGGATATCATACAGCCAACGTTTGGCCCGGGCGGATCGTACCAGCATATAAACATACAACGGGCGGATCCTTTCCATCTCAAGATCCCAATGATTTACGCGTCGGTTTGATGAAGAGAATAATAACGCCGACTTTGACTCCTGACGGAAATACAGCTCATGATTGTAATTGCTGCTGTCGATTCGAAAAGCGTCGAAGTAGCCGCGCATCAGCGTTTCCGACATTGGCAAGGACAGGTGCAGCTCTTTGTTTATTTCCGTATTGAGGGTGACCGCCACCCCTTTTTTAAGCAGGCCGGGGGCGTTATACCGGTCGACCACTGAAATGACCTGTTGCTGAATATCACTTTCCATTTCAACCTCAATATATTTGGCCGCGGGAATGATGCAATACCCTTCAGACATTTCTGATGGTAGTGAGTTCTGCACCTCAGGGTTATTTTCCTTTTCTTTACACTTTCGGCACAAAATCAATATAAAAAACGCAGCGTGATATCACCATGCTGCGTAATAGATTATTGCCTGCGATAAATCTTATTGGGTCAAGGTACTATTATTGGCAATCACGCCGTCACCCTGCTTTTCTGCCGTAATGCCGCCCCCCAGGACCTTATACAAGGTGATCAGGTTCTGATACTCGGTTTGCTGTGCAGCAATCAACGACTGGCGCGCGGTATACAGCGTTCGCTGCGCGTCCAGCATCACCAGATAAGTATCCACTCCGTGACGGTAACGCAACTCCGCCAGGCGGTAATACTCCTGCGAAGCCGCCACATAGCCGGTTTGCGCCGCTAACTGCTCCTGAATCGTGCCCTTGCGCGCCAAGGCATCGGCGGTCTCCTGGAATGCCGTCTGCACCGCTTTTTCGTAGGTGGCGACGTACAGGTCTTTCTGCGCCTTGGTGTAGTTCAACTGCGCGGTGTTATAGCCGCCGGTGAAGATCGGCAGGCTGATGCTGGGTGCAAACGACCAAACGCCGGCCCCCTGGCTAAACAGTGACGACAGTTGCCCGCTGCCGACTCCACCGCTGGCGGTCAGGCTGATCGACGGGAAGAACGCCGCACGGGCAGAACCGATGTTGGCATTGGCCGCCTTCAGGTTATGCTCGGCCTCCAGCACGTCCGGCCGGTTCAGCAACACCTGCGACGACACATTGGCCGGCATGTCCTTCATGATGCCCGATAACGACTCGATATCTGTCGGCAACAGGCTTTCCGGCACGCTTTGCCCGACCACCAGATCCAGCGCATTTTTTGCCTGCGCCGCGCTGGTGGTGTAACTGGCGACGTCCGAACGCGCCTGCTGATACACCGTATCCGCCGAGGCCACATCGACCATCGACAGGATGCCGTTCTGCTGGTTTTTACGCGTCACCGCCAACGACAGCTTGGCGCTTTCCATGGTGCCTTTGGCGGCAGCCAGGTTACTGCGTGCGGCCGCCACATTCACCCAGTCAGTCACAATATCGGCGATCAGCGTCAAACGGGTGCTTTTCGCCGCCTCGGACTCCGCCAGATAGCTCTCGAATTTCGAACGTGTCAGGCTTCGGGTTTTCCCGAACAGATCCAACTCGAAAGCGCTGGTGCCGGCGGTCGCCTCGTAGCTCTGGCTGATCGCGGTGGCATTGCCATCGCCGGTCAATGCCCGGCCACGGCTGCCATCCACACCGGCATTAATGGTCGGCAACAGGTCGGCACGTTGCTCACCGTATAACGCCCGCGCCGATTCAATATTGGCAATCGCCTCACGCAGGTCGCGGCTGCTGCTCAGCCCCTGCTCCACCACCTGTCGCAGCCGGGGATCGACCACATAGTCGCGCCACGGGATATCCGGGTAACTCAATGACAATTTACCGGAAGGCGCCGCATAGGCGGCCCCCTGTGGCAGCGTGGTGGGGACCGGCGCCTGCGGGCGCTGATAGTCCGGATCCAGCGAGATGCATCCCGCCAGCAACAGCGGAAATGTCAGAGTGATTAAACGTTGCAGCACATTATTCTCCTGCCTGTGGCGCAGTGTTTTCCAGCGGTTTGGCGGGCGTTGTTTTGCGGGAAAACATCCGGCGCACCAAGACATAGAACAAAGGAACGAAGAAGATCGCCAGTAAGGTCGCCGTGATGGTACCGCCGATGATCCCGGTACCGATGGCGATCCGGCTGTTGGCCCCGGCACCGCTGGACACCGCCAGTGGCAACACACCGGCGCTGAACGCCAGAGAGGTCATCAGAATAGGACGCAAACGCATGCGGGAGGCCTCAACGGCCGCGGCGATCAAGGCTTCGCCCCGCTGGTAGTTCTCCTCGGCGAACTCGACGATCAGAATGGCGTTCTTGGCCGACAGGCCGATAATGGTCAACAGCGCCACCTGGAAGTAAATGTCGTTTTCCAGACCACGCAGCGTGATCGCCAACAAGGATCCGACCACGCCCATCGGCACCACCATCATCACCGCAAACGGGATTGACCAGCTCTCGTACAGCGCCGCCAGGCACAGGAAGACCACCACCAACGAAATGGCATACAGCGAGGCAGCCTGCCCGCTGGTCAGTCGTTCCTGATAAGACAACCCGCTCCAGGAGAAGCTGCTGGTTGAGGAGAACTGCGCCGCCAGTTTTTCCATCTCGTCCATCGCCGTGCCGGAGCTGGTGCCGGCTGCCCCCTCGCCGGTGATCTCAAACGAGGACAGACCGTTGTAGCGCGACAGATTTTCCGGCCCGTAAATCCAGTGGGAAGCGGCAAAGGCCGAGAACGGCGTCATACTGGTGGTCGAGGTGCTGGAGGTGCCACGGACAAACCATTTGTCCAGGTCTTCCGGCTTCGACCGGTACTCGACGTCGCCCTGCATATAGACTTTTTTCACGCGGTTGCGGTCGATAAAGTCGTTGACGTAGGTGCTGCCGAACGCGCTGGTGAGCGTGCTGCTGACATCACCGGCGCTCAGGCCCAACGCCTGCAGTTTGTCGTTGTCGATCTCCACCTGCAACTGCGGGGTATCCGGCAAGGTATTGGCGCGCACCGCGCTCAGGCTCGGATTTTTCCCCGCTGCGGCGATAATCTGGTCACGCATCACCTGTAACTCCGCGCGCGTGGTCGCCCCTTTGGCCTGCAGCTCGAAGGTGAAACCGTCGGACTGACCAAAACCGTCAATCGCCGGGGGACTCATTGAGAACACCTGGGCATCACGGATGGTGGCGAAGTGCGCCATCGCGCGTTTGGCAATCGCGTCGGCAGTATTGGCGCTGCCGGGGCGTTGGCTCCAGTCTTTCAGGCTGACGAAGGCCATACCGGCGTTTTGCCCGCTGCCGCTGAAACCGAAACCGTTGATGGTGAAAATGGTGCTGACGTTGGCCTTCTCGTCAGTGAGGAAATAATCTTTTACCGTATCGCTGACCGCCGACGTGCGGGCATCGGTGGCACCGGCCGACAAGGTGTATTGCACCATCACCACGCCCTGATCTTCATTGGGCAGGAAGCCGGTCGGCAGCCGCATATACATCACGGCGGCGGCGATCAACAACAGTCCGTACAGCAGCAGATAACGCATCGGGCTGTGGATCACCCGGGCCACTTTATCGGCATATTTCTCCTGCAGGCGGTTATAACCACGGTTGAATTTGCCCAGCAGGCCCTTGTCGGTCAGATCATCATGAGCGGGTTTGAGCAAAGTGGCACACAGCGCCGGTGCCAATGTCAGTGCCAGGATCACCGACAGCACCATAGACGCCACGATGGTCACGGAGAACTGGCGGTAGATAACCCCGGTGGAGCCCCCGAAGAACGCCATTGGCAGGAACACCGCCGACAGCACCATGGCGATGCCGACCAGCGCACCGGTGATCTCCTTCATTGATTTTTCCGTCGCCTCGCGCGGCGACAGTTTCTCTTCCCGCATCACACGTTCGACGTTCTCAACCACCACAATGGCGTCGTCCACCAACAAGCCGATCGCCAGCACCATGCCAAACAGCGTCAGGGTGTTGATCGAATAACCGAAGGCGGCGAGAACGCCAAAGGTCCCCAACAGCACCACCGGTACGGTAATGGTCGGGATCAGCGTGGTGCGCAGGTTTTGCAGGAACACAAACATCACGATCACCACCAACACCACCGCTTCGATCAGCGTTTTCACCACTTCTTCGATCGAGATATTAATAAAATCGGTGCTGTCTTTCGGGTAGGCCACCTTGTAACCGTTCGGCATCGAGGTCTGGTATTCCGCCACCTTGGCTTTGACCAGCTTGGCGGTATTGAGCGCATTGGCCCCGGCGGCCAGTTTGACCGCAATCCCTGAGGCCGGATGACCATTCAACCGGGCGCTGGAGGAGTAATCCTCGTTACCCAGTTCCACCCGTGCGACGTCGCCCAGGCGCACCAACGCCCCGCTGCTGTCACTTTTCAGGATGATATTGCGGAACTGCTCCGGCGTTTGCAGACGCGATTGCGCTTTTACCGTGGCGGTCAGTTGCTGATCGGCCCCGGACGGCAAATCGCCGACTTTACCGGCGGAAACCTGGGTATTTTGCGCTTCTATCGCCGTGGCCACATCCGACGGCATCAGTGAAAAGGACGCCAGTTTGGTCGGATTCAGCCAGATGCGCATGGCGTATTCCGATCCGAACACCTGCACGTCGCCGACGCCTTCAATGCGCGACAGCGGATCCTGAATGTTACTCACCAGATAGTCGGAAATATCTGCCATGCTGGCCTTGTCGGTTTCATCATACAGGCCGACGATCAGCAGGAAACTGTTCTGGGATTTCTTGACCGTCACCCCCTGGGCCGTCACCTCGGTAGGTAAACGGCTTTCCGCCTGCTGCACCTTGTTTTGCACCTGCACCTGAGCGATATCCGGATCGGTACCCTGATCGAAGGTCACGTTAATTTTCACCGAGCCGTCGGAGCTGCTGGTCGCAGAGAAATAAAGCAGCCCATCCAGCCCGGTCAGCTGTTGCTCAATCACCTGGGTGACGCTGTTTTCCAGGGTTTGCGCATCCGCGCCCGGATAGGTGGCGGAAATGGAAATCTGCGGTGGGGATACGTCCGGATATTGCGAAATGGGCAGCGAGTTGATCGACATCAGCCCACACAGCATGATGATGATCGCAATCACCCAGGCGAAGACCGGCCGTCGAATAAAGAACTGCGCCATGGTTACTGCTCCCCACCGTTAGCCGTCGGTTTTTTCACCTCAACCGCTTTGACCTCAACGCCGGCAGCCACCTTATTGGTGCCTTCGACAATCAGGCGGTCGCCCTCATTCAGGCCCTTGCTGACCAGCCAATTGCTGCCGATAACCTGCTCGGTGATGACCGTCCGCTGCTCCACCTTGTTTTGTGCATTGACCACCAGTGCGGTCGCCTCGCCCTTGGCATTGCGGGTGATCCCCTGTTGGGGGGCCAAAATACCTTTGGGATCGACGCCATTGTCTACGCTGGCGTGAACATACATGCCGGGCAGTAATTGATGCTCGGGATTGGGGAACACGGCGCGCAGGGTGACGGAGCCGGTAGACTCGTCCACCGCCACTTCCGTCAGCTCCAGTTTGCCAGGGTGGCTATAGGGCGTGCCGTCCTCAAGCTTGATGGCGACCGGTGTGACATCGTCATGTTGCAGTGAAGCCTGCTGTTTACGCAGCTTGAGCAATTGGCTGCTGGACTGCGTGAGATCGACATAAATCGGATCGAGCGCGCGAATGGTCGCCAGGGCATCGGTCTGGCTGGCGGTCACCAGCGCGCCCGGAGTCACCGAGGAAATGCCGATACGGCCGGAGATCGGCGCACGCACCTGGGTATATTCGAGATTGATTTTGGTGGTTTCCAGCGCGGCCTGATACTGTGCGACCGCGGCAACCGCTTCCAGATAGGTCGCCATCGCGTCATCCGCATCCTGTTTGGAGACGCCATTCTCTTTCACCAGTGCGGCATAGCGCTGCGCCTTCAGGCGGCTGGATTTCACCGTAGCCTGAGCGCTTTTCAACTGGGCGGCGGCCTGATCGTAGCTGGCCTGATAGGTGGCGGGATCGATTTGATACAACACCTGCCCGGCCTTGACCTCGGCACCTTCGGTAAACAGGCGTTTTTTGATGATACCGTCCACCTGTGGCCGCACATCAGAGGTCATGGTGGCGTTCACCCGGCCGGTCAAATCGCTGCTTAGCGTTACCGGTTGTGCCTGCAGCGTCGCCACGCCAACCTCTTGTAGCCCGCCTGCACCGGCAGGTGCGCCGCCGCTTTGGCCATCACAGGCGGCCAGCAACAACGACAGGCTGACCAGTAAAACTCTTTTCCTTTGCATCGACTTTCTATCCTATTGAGAACGTTTATTCTCAATATATAGAAAACGCTGTTTTTAGTCTGACAGGGTTATGTAAGGATTCAGTAAAATTGCATCGCTGAGCATGAAGGGAGCCGGTGCGCACGCGCTGTACGCACCGGAGGGTGACTTATTTCTTGCGTAGGGGAACGTCTTTCAATAGCCAGGTCAACGCAAAGGCCAATGCCATCACCCCGGCGGCAATTTGGTACACCGAGTGGATCGCGCCGCCAAAGGCCTGCAAATAATCCTTCTGTAGCGTCACCGGCAGTTGGTGCACTGCCGCCGCCCCCAGTGAACGCGGCAGTTCCGTGCCCTCAGGCAGCAGACTGGCCAAACGGCTGTGCAGCACATTGGTGAAAATCGCGCCAAACACCGCCACGCCGATGGAGCCGCCGATCGAACGGAACAGCGTGGCGCTCGAGGTGGCAACCCCCATGTGTTTGGGTTCGACGCTGTTTTGCGCCGCCAGGATCATCACCTGCATCACCATACCCAATCCCAACCCCAGCAGGCTGATGTAGAGATACAGCAAATGCACCGGGGTTGAATTGTTCAGCGTCCCCAGCAACACCATTCCGGCCAGGGCGCACAGGGTACCGATAATCGGGAAGATGCGATATTTGCCGCGTTTACTGATTAACCGGCCGCTGACTATCGAACTGATCATGATCCCCCCCATCAGCGGCAGCAATTGCATCCCGGCCTGGGTCGGCGTGGAGTCCTTCACCACTTGCAAATACAGCGGCAGGAAAGTCACCGAACCGAACAGCGACATCCCCACGATAAAACCGATCAGCGCGCATAACACAAAGGTGCGGTTGCGGAATAACCCGAGCGGAATGATCGGCTCGCTCGCCAGCCGTTCCTCATAGATAAAACCGCCCAAAGACACCAAGCCAAAGGCCAAAATGCACCACAGTTGCCCGTCCGACCAGGCCATTACCGTGCCGCCCTGGCTGGTAAACAGGATGATGCAGGTCAGCGCGGCGGCAAGATAGCTTGCCCCCAGAAAATCGATTTCATGCTTAACCCGATTGACCCTGGATTGGAACACCGCACCAATCACCAACAGGGCAAAAATCCCCAGCGGCAGGTTGATATAGAAAATCCAGCGCCAGGAGAAGTGTTGCACCAGCAGCCCGCCGATCAGCGGGCCAACCACCGTCGCCAGGCCAAAGACTCCGCCAAACAGCCCCTGGTAACGCCCACGTTCGGCCGGTGGGATCACATCGCCCACCACCGCCATGGTGACGACCAACAACCCGCCACCGCCCAGCCCCTGTAACGCACGCATCAGGATAAGCTGGGTCATATTTTGCGCCAACCCGCACAGCACCGAGCCGAGCAGGAACACCACAATGGCGATCTGCAACACGATTTTACGGCCGAACAGATCGCCAAACTTGCCATACAGCGGCACCACAATTGTCGATGCCAACAAATAGGCGGTCACGACCCACGACAGGTTCTCCAGGCCGCCGAATTCGCCAACGATGGTCGGTAACGCGGTGGAGACAATAGTTTGGTCGAGCGCCGCCAGCAGCATGACCAGCAGCAGCGCGGAGAACAACAAACGGATCGAAGGTGCCTGGTCGGACGCCCTGCCGCTTTCTTCGTTGCTTGCCAGATGACTCATACCCATTTAGCTGAGCTCACTTGTAATTAATTAATCGAGTAATTAATATATGAGTTATTCTTTTCTCCGGTCAATGGATCTCACCGCGATGACAGCACAAAACGTTCAAACCCCACGCCGCCCAGGTCGGCCAAGCGGCGCCGCCAAAGGCACAGAAAAACGCGAGCACCTGCTGGACACGGCGCTTAATTTGTTTGCCCGTCAAGGCATTGCCGATACTTCACTGAACGCCATCGCCCGTGAGGCCGGGGTCACCCCCGCCATGCTGCACTACTACTTTCACAACCGGGAACAGCTGCTGGACGTGTTGATCGACGAGCGTTTCCTGCCGGTACGGCTCGCTGCCGGCAACGTTTTTGACGCCAATACGGACGATCCTGTCGCCGCCTTCACCCAACTGGCCCAGCGGTTTATCGATCTTTCTACCGCTCATCCCTGGTTCGCCCCCCTGTGGCTGCGGGAAGTGATGAGCGACAACGGCATACTGAAACAGCGGATGGACGAGCGTTTTGGCGATGCACAGCGCAAAACGGCCCTGACGTCGATTATTCGCTGGCAGAAGGAAGGCAAACTGCATGCCGATCTGGAGCCTTCGCTGCTGTTTATCACCCTGTTCGGCATGACCCTGTTGCCGCTGGCCACCGCACCGAAATGGCACCGCGACCACAATAATCCCCACAGCCCGCAGAGCGCCGAGGTCATCGCCCGTCACGCCATTGCGCTGTTAAGCCACGGGCTGGGGCCACAGCGCTGAAAGAAGATCTATTTTGGTGCGGTGCGCTCCCGCAATGAGCGTCACTCGCCGCCACGGCGGCCCTTTTCGCCCTGCTACCGCCCCTGGCCTGACTGGCACCCTTTTTGCTTTGGCTACTCCTGCCAGTTTGGCTTGTTAATCAGGGGTAGCTTATGTTTCAAACAATTAGAGTGGCGTTGATCTGTTTCACCTTCAGCTTTGCCGGTGTGGCGAGCGCCGCCGGGGACTTACCCCACATCGTAATTTTGGCCACCGGGGGCACCATCGCCGGCTCTGCGGCCAGCAACACGCAAACCACCGGTTATAAGGCTGGGGCACTGGGTGTGGAAACGCTGATTGCGGCGGTGCCGGAAATGCAGAAAGTCGCCCGCGTAGACGGCGAGCAGATTGCCAATATCGGCAGCGAAAACATGACCAGCGAAATACTGCTTAAACTGTCCAAGCGGGTCAATGAACTGCTGGCACGCAGTGACGTGGACGGCGTGGTGATCACGCACGGCACCGATACGCTGGATGAATCCCCGTACTTTCTCAACCTGACGGTAAAAAGCAATAAACCGGTGGTGTTTACCGCCGCCATGCGCCCGGCCACCGCCATCAGCGCTGACGGCCCGATGAACCTGCTGGATGCGGTCACCGTGGCTGCCGACAAACAGTCTGTGGGGCGCGGCGTGATGGTGGTGCTCAACGACCGCATCGGCTCTGCCCGCTTTAGCACCAAAACCAACGCCACCACGCTGGATACCTTCAAAGCGCCGGAAGAAGGCTATCTGGGCGTGATCGTCGGCGGCAAGCCCTACTTTGAAACCCGGGTAGACAAGATCCACACCAGCCGTTCGGTGTTTGACGTTCGCGACGTCAACGCATTGCCGAAAGTCGACATTATCTATGGCTATCAGGACGATCCTGAATACATGTACGACGCGGCCATTCAGCACAAGGTGGATGGCATTGTTTATGCGGGCACCGGTGCCGGTTCGGTTTCGGTGCGCAGCTCGGCCGGGATCAAAAAAGCGGAGAAAGCCGGTGTGTTGGTGGTGCGCGCCAGCCGCACCGGCAGCGGCATTGTCCCCGAAGACAGCGGACAGCCTGGCCTGGTGTCGGATTCACTCAACCCGGCCAAGGCACGCATTCTGCTGATGCTGTCGCTGACCAAAACCCATAATCCTCAGGTCATTCAGGATTACTTCCACACTTACTGATCCACTTTACCCAGCAGGGCCGCAACCGGCCCTGCTCTGTTGTCATGACGTTGCCCCTCCCCACGATTAAAGACCAGGCTTGCAGGAGAATAGGAATGATGGGCTGACCTTAAATATGATAAATTATCGGCTTGGCAGTTACGCGGACTTGTCAGCCATCTGAGGATAGATTGACATCGCTCCTCCTGAGAATAAAAGGTTTAGCTATGAAGCCGGAAAGGTTCAAAAGATTAAGATTAGTCGCAGGAATCGCTTTTGCCGTTTATTTGCTGACGCATCTCAGAGAGTTTAACTTTCCCATCTCCTTGATTAAAGCCTGTGTTGCCTCCCTCCTATGCACGTCGATTTATGCCTTCCTTTCCAGCCACTTCTGGAAGAAGTATGTTTTGAAGATAAATGACGATACATAGCAGCCAAAATAGAACGCGCACTTAGCAAAGGTTCTCCCCACTGAGCTAATCGATAACCTACTGCCTGGGGGGATTGCAGCCTCTAACGGAACAAAGCGTGCAAGCCCCCCACTGAGCGTGGCTTATTCATCCTGATAGCGAGAACACCCCGCGTCCCCCGCATTTTTGTTAGTGATTACTAACCCCCATTACCGTCGGAGATTTAACGTTCCACCTCACGCTTCCAAACGCCGGATAAAGCGCGACGGATTGAGCGGTGCTACTTTCAATCAAGCGCCTGACAGCGTTAAACAATGGCGCTAAGTGGTTGTTGAGATTGAATTCACCTGTCATCGTTCAATTCGAAAAGGAAAGGCTATGCATTCCGGTATATTGAAAACATTAGCACTCAGCGTGGCGCTGGCCACCCTCAGCCCTGCGGCATTCGCCGCTAATCTGAACGCCGGGGCCGTGGCGGCGCCGGATCAATACAGTGCCAAAGTGGCCGCACAAATCTTGCAGGCCGGCGGCAATGCCGTCGATGCTGCGGTAGCGACCGCCTTTACGCTGGCGGTGACCTACCCGGAGGCCGGTAATATCGGCGGCGGCGGTTTTATGACGCTGTACATCGAGGGTAAACCCTACTTCCTCGACTACCGTGAGATCGCCCCTAAAGCCGCCAGCAAAACCATGTACCTGAACGAAAAAGGCGACGTTATCGAGAACCTCAGCCTGGTGGGAACCAAGGCCGCCGGCGTACCCGGCACGGTGCTCGGGCTGTGGGAAGCGCACAAACGCTTCGGCAAATTGCCCTGGGCAGAGTTGCTGACCCCGGCTATCGGTTACGCGCAACAGGGCTTTAAGGTGGCCGGCCAGCAATATCAGTACCGTGAGGACGCCAACAAACTGTTCGCCGATAAAACCAACTTCGGCGATTACTTCGGCAGCATGAAACCCGGTGCGGTGTTTAAACAGCCGGAACTGGCCAAAACGCTGGAGCGCATCGCCGACAAAGGCGCGGATGATTTCTATCAGGGGGAAACGGCCAAACTACTGGTGGCACAGATGCAGCGCGATGGCGGGTTAATCACCCCGGCGGATCTGACCGATTACCGGGTGAAATGGCGTGAACCGATGAAGATCGTCTGGCGCGGCAACACCCTTTACACCGCCCCGCTGCCCAGCTCCGGCGGCATCGCGCTGGCACAGCTGCTGGGCATCAAAGAGGATCGTGCCGCCGATTTCAAAGGCGTGGAGCTGAACTCCGCACGCTATATCCACTTACTGTCGGAGATTGAGAAACGCGTCTTTGCCGATCGCGCCGACTACCTCGGCGATCCGGACTTCGCCAAAGTGCCGGTAGATCAGTTGGTCGCCCCGGATTATCTGCAAAAACGCGCGGCGGAAATCAACCCCACCGCCATTTCACCGACCGAAAAAGTGCGTCCGGGGCTGGAACCCCATCAAACCACCCATTTCTCGATTGTGGATGCCCAAGGCAACGCCGTCAGCAACACCTACACGCTGAACTGGGACTTCGGCAGCGGCGTGGTGGTGAAAGGCGCCGGCTTCCTGCTGAATGACGAAATGGACGACTTCAGCGCCAAACCGGGCGTGGCCAATGCCTTCGGCGTGGTCGGTAGCGACGCCAACGCCATTGAGCCGGGCAAACGCATGCTTTCATCCATGAGCCCGACCATTATCACCCGTGACGGCAACGTTAGCCTGGTGATCGGTACCCCCGGCGGTTCTCGCATTTTCACCTCGATTTTCCAGGTGATCAACAATCTCTATGACTACCAGTTGCCGCTGGACAAAGCGGTGGCCGCCCAGCGCGTTCATCACCAGTTACTGCCGAAAGACACCATTTTCTACGACAGTTTTGCCCCACTGACCGGCAAAGTGGCCGAACAGTTAAAAGCCATGGGATACACACTGGAGGATCAAGGCTGGTTCATGGGGGATATACAGGCGATCCGCGTCAATGGCGATACGCCGGAAACCGCCGCCGATCCACGTGGCCGTGGTGTCGGACTGGTGGTGAAGAAATAACCAAAAAAAACCGGGCGCCTTGGTCAGAGGCTTGCCCGGTTTCTGTAAGTGGCTTGGCGGCGCAGGCAGCGTTGGTTTTATTGGCGCGCCCAAATCAGCCAATTCCTGGTCAGTCACACAGTTTATTCCTAATTCCCGGCACGTGACGCCTTCATTTCTTATACTCTCCTGCCGGCCCATTAACGGGCCGCTTTGCTTTTTTACCCCACCAACAGGAGTCACGATGAAGAAAAATGAGCGCAAGCACCTGACGCGCGCGGAGATCGAACGCATGCTCACCGCCGCGGGCGACAGCCTCGATCCGGAACGCAACACCTGCCTGCTGTGGATGTGTTTTGTCCACGGTTGTCGGGTCAGCGAACTGACCGGCCTGCGCCTGGCGGATCTGGATATGGCGGCAGGCAGCCTGTATGTCCGCCGCCTCAAAAACGGGCTGTCCACCGTGCAACCCCTGCATCCCACGGAGCGGGAGTTACTGACACGCTGGCTGGAACGCAGGCAAAGCTACCCGGGGGCAGCCGCTTACGACTGGCTGTTTTTGTCACACAAGGGCGGAAGATTATCCCGTTCACGCATCTACCGGATATTGAAGCAATTGGGTGAACGTGCGGGTCTGGCGATTGCGGTACATCCGCATATGTTAAGGCATGCTTGCGGTTACGCGCTGGCGGATAAAGGGGCGGATACACGACTGATTCAGGATTATCTCGGTCATCGCAACATCCAGCATACTGTGCTGTATACGGCCAGTAATGCAGGACGATTCAAGGCACTTTGGTTCGAGGATAATGTAACATTTTTGAGCCAAAGTGTTACATCGTGTATTTATGCCTAAATAGACAGATAATGGCGTGAGATATTGCTGATAACTGGCCATGGATGGCCATTTTTCAGCAGAATAAACTAGAGATCTGAGGGGGAGTTCAACGGAGTCATGTGACGATAAACAAGATAGTGAAATATGCTGGCGAGATCGTTTTTATGCAGGATATTATAATTAACTGATATTTAATAATAAAAATTATATAAGGCGATATCTTTAAAAAAATATTGACGATTTTATCAGCACAATCTTAGTATAGTGACACTTTGGCTCAAAATGTTGCGTTATTACCGGCCGCAAACCGGGCCTTTTTTAGACCTTTCATGCATCACAGGGAGTGTGCAGACATGTCAAAACTCAACCGCCTCGCGGGGTTCCCCCGCTGCAAACTCGTCGCGCTGACGGTCTCCCTGATACTGGTCAGTACCGGTAGCCTGGCCAATCTGACGGTCTACCCGATCAGCAAGGATATCGGTGCCGGCCAGGAGGCCACCACGTTGCAGGTACTGTCCAAATCGCCGCAGACCCAATACGTCCGCGTCGGCGTCAAACGCATTCTCAACCCCGCCACCCCACGCGAAACCGAAGTGGATGCCGCCAGCCAACAGGGGCTGGTGGTGTCACCGGACAAGTTTGCCTTGCCGGCCGGCGCCACCCGCACGGTGCGACTGATCAGCCTGGCAACGCCGCAGCAGGAAGAAGCCTGGCGAGTCTATTTCGAACCGGTGGCCTCGTTGAACGACGACGACGATAAAGCGCAAAACGCGCAGGTGAACGTCAACCTGGTGTGGGGCGTGCTGATCCGCCTGCTGCCTGCGGTCATCCAGCCGAAAATGGCGCGCAGCGCCGACGGCAAAGAATTACTCAACCAGGGCAACGTGCGCCTGGGTATTTTGAAAGTGGGTCACTGTACGCCGGCGTGTCGCTGGCAGCAGATTGACCGCAGTGTCTATCCCGGTGAAGCCCTGGTGCTGCCCGCCGGGATGTCAGGTGGCGTGGTTCGCGTGGAATATCGCGACGGCGCTGCCACTCCGGTGACGGCGGATCTGCCGGCCGGAGCCTCAACCCAAAAACCATGAAATAATAAGGATGTTGTATGAAAAAGTTGTATGCATTTACACCAGTAGCTCTGGCCACCCTGTTCTCCCTGTCTGCCATGGCGGTACAGAAAGACATCACCATCACGGCAGATATCGACCCGATGGTCGAACTGCTGCAAAGCGACGGCACCGCGCTGCCTTCCAGCCTGAAAATGACCTACCTGCCTGGCGTCGGTCTGCAAAAACAACGCATCAGCACCAAAATCTTCACCAACGATGCAACCAAACAGGTTGAAATGCGTCTGTTGACCGCGCCGGTGCTGGCGTCCAACACCAAGCCGACGGCGGTGGCTATCCCGCTGAGCGTCAGCTACAACGGCAAAACCCTGACCACCGCAGTGACCAAAGACTCCACCCTTCAGCCGACAGAACTGTTCCCGAACGGGCGTCTGGATTCCGGCTCCGTGCCCTTTGACCTGGTGATTTCGCAAACCACGCCGGGCGTCATCACCGAGTCCGGCAGCTACCAGGGTGTGGTCAGCCTGGTGCTGAATACCGCTACCGCTGCTGTCACGCCATAACAAGCCTGCAGGGCGCACGTTAGGTGCGCCCTTAGCCTGATGGCAAACCCCCGAAAAATGGGATTTTCGGGGGTTTGGGTAAACCAGAGGACATAATTCTTTGTTTTTATTAGCCCCGTAGCAGGGCTTTTAACCGCAAATGACTTTGTCAGCACTCTGAGGGCGCACTGAGGTGCGCCCTTTTCCCGGGTCTGGATGACCCCGGTTTGACCAAGGGAACTGATCGCCATGAACACCCGCTACCACCCACTGTATCTGGCCCTGTTGGTGGCCTGCCAGGCTGCGGCTACGTCGCAGGTACCGCCGGGATTCGAATCACTGCTGCTGGGGCAAACGGAACGGCTGGAAGTCCGGCTGCCGGGCCGTTCGCTCGGGCTGTTTGTCGTCGAAGTCAAACCCGACACCCTCACCTTTGAAGAACCGCAGACGCTGTTGGCCGCCGCCGGCCTGGAAACGCTGCCTGAACAACAAAAACAGCAGGTGCTGCAAGCCCTGAGCCAGCCGCTGGCGCGCCATGGCAACCTTGCCTGCAACGGCAGCGTGACACCGGGGTGCGGCTATGTCGCCACCGACAGCGTGGCCGCCATTCTGGATGAAAGTCTGGGGGCGGTGCTGTTATTTATGAAGCCGGCCTGGCTGGCCAGCCTGAAACAAGACCAACGCTGGCTGACCCCAACCCCGGCAGCGAAGAACGCCTTTATCCATCGTCAGACCGCCAACTACAGCGGCGACAAGGACAGCCAGAATCTGGCGTTGAACGGCACCGGTGCGCTGGGGCTGGGCGAACGCCGTTTCCTGGGCGGCAACTGGGCCTATACCTGGAACCGGGTGCGGGACGCCAGCGTCAGCCGCTTGTGGTTCGACAATCTGTATGCGCGCCAGGACATGGGCAACCGCTACTACCTGCAGGCGGGCCGCATGGACCAGCGCAACCTCTCCAGCCCGCTGGGCGGCAACTTCTCCTTTACCCTGCTGCCGCTGACCCGCTTTGACGGTCTGCGACTCGGCACCACCGAGGCCTACGTCAACAATAGCATCAGCCGTGACGCTACCCCGGTGATGGTTCAGGTCAACCGCAATGCCCGGGTGGATATCTATCGCGGCACCCAGTTGCTGGGCAGCCAGTATTTTGCGCCGGGCATGCACAACCTGAACAGCGACAGCTTTCCGCCCGGCAGCTACCCGCTGGAGCTGCGGGTATATGAAGACGGCGTGCTGCAACGCAGCGAAAGCCAGCCGTTCAGCAAGGGCGGCAGCACCTTCAGCGACCGCTGGCAGTGGTTTTTTCAGGGCGGTAAGGCCTCCAGGGAAAACGTGGCCTCGCAACCCTCTTCCTCGCAAAGCACCGGCGCAGCCGGGGTGCAGTTAGCGCTGTGGCGCAACCTGCAACTGACCAGCGGCGTGGCCAAAACGCAAGGCACCGCCTATAACGAAACCCGGCTGGATGCCCAACATGCCTTCAGTTTCGGCGTACTCACCCTGGCGGCCAGTGGGCTGGCTGGCAACGATGGCACCCGCGGTGACAGCCAGCAACTGAGCTTCGTCGACGGCTTTTCCGCCAGCCTGTACCGCTTCCACATCGGCGGTGCCGACTGTGGCCAGGCCGACGCCAACCGCAACAATGACATGGGGTGTTATACCTCGCTCAACGGCTCGTTTTCTGTGCCGATTGCCGGATGGAGCGCCACGCTGGGATACAGCGACACCCAAAACACCGGGCGCAGCTACCAACGCCCGATGTCGGCAGACGGCCTGGTGCCCGCGCAAACCCTGCGTTCCGACAACCAGCGCAACCGTGCCTGGCAACTGGGATTATCGCGCGCCTTCAACTGGGGCGGCACCACCGTCAGCACCCGGCTGGGGGGCTTTCGCAACCGCAACGGGCAGACCACCGACAACGGTGTTTATCTCGGCTTCACCCTGTCGCGGGCCGACAATGCGGCCACCGCCGGCGGCAGCGACAGCTACAGCAACATCGGTGTGGACTGGCGCAACGGTGGTGGCCGGTCGCAGACCAGTTACAACCTTAACCATACCCGCATGTGGCAGCAGGATACCTACCGCGAACTGGCCCTCAACTTCGCCGGCTACAACGACGAGAGTTACAGCGGCAGCGTCGGTGGCCGGGCCAACGGGCGCTATGGCGACCTGACCGGCACCTTGAGCGACAGCCAACGCCGTGGCGGTGGCAGCCGCAGTGCGCTGACTGGCGGGTATTCCTCGGCGCTGGCGGTGTCTGCCGATGGTCTGTTCTGGGGCGGTAATGGCGGCGGTGAACCGTCCGCCGGACTGGTGGTGCGCGTGGCACCGGCAGAGGAAGACGGCGCGGCCGCGCAGGTGAACGGCGGCAGTGGCCGTCCGCTGACGCTGGGCTTTGGCCAAAGCACCCTGCTGCCGCTGGAAGGCTATCAACTGTCGAACGTGGCGGTGCGGGACATCACCGGCACCTCCGGCGGCGGGGTCGCCAACGTGAACGGCGGCGCCGGCGAAAGTAATTACTTCTTGCCGCCGGGCCGGTTACTGGTGCGAGAAGTCAGCGCCAATATCACCTGGGTGTATATCGGCCGGGCACTGGGGCCAACCGGCCGACCGTTGGCCAATGCGCAGGTGCTCAATCAGGCGTTACCGGCGCTGGGGGCCGACGGCGGCTTTACTTTGCAGGCCAAACAGAAGGTGCCGGCGCTGTGGCTGTTGAGCGACGGGCAACTGATGCGCTGCCCGCTGCGGGTCAAAACGGTCAGGGACATTTTGCAAATCGTTGGCGAAACACGCTGCACGGCGGCCGGTGCCGAGGGGCTGCCGCAGTCGCTGCTGATGACGCCGCGGGTGATGAAACTGCTGGCGACCGCCAAACGCTAACCACAGGACGGAAAAACACCATGAATGCGATGTTAGAAAGGACGTTGAAAAAATTATTGCGCCGCAGCCTGTTGCCGCTGTTGATGGTAGCGGTCAGCCTGCCTGTACAAGCACTGATCATCCCGCCGGCGGACAACCATCAGGTAATCACCCTGAACTATGACAAGAGCACGCCACCGGCGGACAGTTATATCTGGAACCGAACTTCTGGCGGATATAATGATTCAAATAGAAAGTATGGAGATTGGGATTGGCGCAATGGTGTCTGGCAGTGCCTCTCTGCCACCGATACGACAAATGGTGCCTGTACACCTGTAGGGACATGGGTATGGGTGGCGTCGGGTCCTGTGCCGTCAGCTCTGATATTGCGTTTTACGGAAAAACGTTCCCACTTGTCGGTGGATATAAAATTACTGGGGTTTAGTGAACGGCAAGTTAACGGCTCTAATTGCTGGGGAGCTGGCTACCTGGGCAAAAATCCTTTTTGGAGTGGTGCTTATAAAGGATGCAAGGATGGTGCTACTGAGGTTGGATTAGCCCTAACACTCTGGCTCCCTCAGTCTGAACTGGCCAAAATCCCTACCGGCGGCAGTTGGCAGGCAAAATTGGTGCTCAGCCAACAGGATTGGGTTCTGGATGTCGGCCCGATTAACAAAGTCGCCACCTTCTCCGCCGATATCACCCTGAACGTCACCGATAAATACAACGGCGCGATTTACTTACCGGCCTTTGGCAGCGCCACGCCGCGCGTCGATCTCAACCTGCGCACCACGCCCCTTTCCAGCGCCCCCGGCGGCCAGGTCTCCGGCCAGGCCAATATCGACATGTGCCTGTACGACGGCTACAACAGCAACAGCCCCTGGCTGAAAGTGGCATTTTCCGATCTGCATACCATTGCCGGCCGCGCGGCGGATGTGTTCTCGGTCAGCCGCGACGGCAGCAGTGCCACCGCCACTGCCGATCGCATCGATTACCGCGTCACCCTCAATTACAACAACCAGCCGCAAAAGGTCAACAACGGCCAGGCCATCACCCTGACCGGCGTCAATACCGCGCTGATTCGCCCGGTGGTGCTGCCCGGCATTTCATTCCCGGTGGTCTGCACCCCGACCCCGCTGACACTGGACGTCATGCCGTTCGCCAAGCTGAGCAAGGCCGCCGGTCATTTTACCGGCACGCTGCGCGTCACCCTCAGCGCGGATGCCCTGGCCCCTTAATAGCCCAAAAAAACCGGGCGCCTTGGTCAAAGGTACGCCCGGTTGGTCTTTTCTGCTTTATTGCTAGCGGGTGGCACCGGCAGGCGCAATACCGGCATTCGCCAACTCGCCATACACCACCTGCCCACGGAAGCCGCGACGCACCTGCTGGAACAAGGCCCGGAAGGCCGGGTAATCCTGCGCCTGGCAGAGCGCGTCCTTGCCGCGCACCGCATTCATCTGCAGCTGATGCTTGACGATCACCTGTTGCCCTTCGAGCTGCCATTCAACCTGGTATTTACCGGCCGCATTGCTGAACTGCTGGTTCTTTGGAATGGCAATAATCGGCACACCGGCGGGCAAGTGCAGACGGTAGGTTTCGTCATACTGCTGCGCGGTGCAGAAGAACGGGGTTTCGTTAGTTAGTGCCGACGTCGTCGAGTAAAGCGAGCGGAAGGACTTGCCGCCAGGCGGCGTCGGTACCGTCATCCCGCCCACCACGCCAAAATCGACATAATCCTCGGCTTTGAAGCGGTAGCTGTAGGCGAACGGCTGTTTGAGATTGAACGCATCGCCGTGCATCGCGATTTGCCCACGGCCATCAATCCCTGAGGACGCCATAATGTTTTCTTCGATCCGCGCTCGGTTTTGCTGATTGATCTGCGAGAAATAGCCTCTCAGGTCGATCTCGTCCACCTCTCCCAGTTTGCGTTCGGTTTGCCCGCGCATATTGCCCGATTTGTCGAAGAAGAAGTCCACGCTGAGGGAGGTATTGTTGCGCTGTTCGTCGTTGTCCGGAGTACGCGCCAATTTCGCTTCGCGCGTCAGCAGCACCGGCGCCCCGAGATCCGCCCCCGGCAGTTGGCCAAAACGCGCCCAGGGATTGGTCGAATCCAGATACAGTTTGAACTCGGGTACGTAGGTAATTGCATGGTTAAAGCGGCCCAGCAGCGGCACCTTCGGCAATAGCGGCCCTTGATCCATGCCGATCAGCACCGGTGAGCTGACGATACCCTTGGCGGCTAACAGCGCCTCGAGCACCACCACATGATCCTTGCAGTCGCCATAATGGTTATCCAGAATGCTCTGCGCCGAATTCGGCTCCAACCCGCCGTTGCCCAAATAGACGGCCACGTAACGAATATTCTGCGCGACCCAGCGATAAATCGCCGCCGTCTGCTCACGGCGGTCGCTGATGCCGGCGGTAATTTTATCCGCCAACGCCTGGATCGCCGGAGTCACTTTCGCCGCCTGGTTGGCTTTACGTTGATAGGCTTTGGCCAACTGCGGCCATTCGCGATAGGTGCTGGCCATAATGGTTGGGCTGAAGGTCCAACTGTTGGCCGACCAGTTTTGCGCCTTCAGCGGTTCGCTGCGTTGGTAATGCCAGCGCCAGTGCGCCTGACCGTCGCGGATCTGCGGCTTGTCACCGCCCTCCACTCCCCGGATAAAGACCTGCATCGGCAAATTGGCCGGTGCTTGTAAATTGACCTCGGCATCATCAAATTGGTCAAAGACGCTAAAGGTCTCCCACAGGCCGAAGTAGTCCGGGAAGTACGGAGTATTTTGCGTGCGAACTACCTGATACACCACGCGAGAACCGGGGGCCAGGTTGGAGAACACAATCACCCGCACCTTGCGATCGGCATACAGGGGCGCCGAGGCACTGGAGTAGCTTTCCTGGGTATAAATGCGATCGGGTGCGACGTCGTGGCGCTTGCCATCGGCAGTCAACGTATAGGCGGAGACCACCTCCAGCGTTTCCATTTTTTCGCTGTAGCTCAGGCGGATCTGGCTGAATTGTTCTACCGCCGCCTTGGTTTTGAGCAGAACTTCGTAGCTTTCAGTCTTGGTGTTACTGGCATTGGCACGGACCTGGTAGTCTGCCCGGTAGCGCACAAAGCTGTAATCATTGCTGACGGCGGCATCCTGAGCCGCGGCTGCGGGGGCGACGGCGGCCAGCAGCGTAGCCGGCTGCGTCGCCGTCAGTCCGGCGACCAACATAAGAGAAGGGATAGCAATTTTCATCTTCGATCCTTGAAGTTTTTTAAACGATAACAGTGACATTGATGGCGCAGTGGCCACCGGTGCAACAGCGGCACACTAATACAATTGAGAATTATTTACAATAAAATGCCGACGCCGCAGGGCAATCCCTCTCTAACCTTGCTCGATCAACATGACCGCCGTGGTATCCCTCTCCAGAGCGTCGAAAATATGCTCCCGATCGGCGGAGTAACTGATGTAGTCCCCCGCACTCAACTCTACCTGCTGGTCCGTCGGCCCAACCCGTGCCCGGCCGCTGCTGATAATTACATGTTCAATGGTACCCGGCATGTGTGGGCGGGAAATTCGCGCTTCACCGGGTTGAACAGACAGGCGGTAAATATCGCGCTGCGCCCCCGGCGGACAGGTCGCCAGCAAGGTGGCGGCATAGTTGGCCTGCTCGGAAACGGTGGTCACCCCCTCATGGGCGCGGATCACCTGAACGTGCTGACGCGGCTGGGAGATTAACCGACTGACCGGCACATCCAGCGCCATCGCCAACGCCCACAAGGTTTCCAGGCTGGGGTTGCCGCTGCCGGTTTCCAGTTGCGAAAGCGTCGATTTTGCGATGCCGGCCCGGCGGGCCAGTTCGGTAACAGAGAGTCCCAACCGCTCGCGTTCGCGGCGAATGGCGGCCGAAAGCAGGCCGATGGGCGTGGCATTACTGCTGGCATTGTCGCTCATTGTTCACCATATCGTTCATTTGTTCGACTTGACGAACAGCGGCGAGCTGTTCATCATAATGTTCAGTTGTTCATTTTAATGGTAACCGCAGACGGCGGCAAGCGCTGAGCGCAATCAGGGGGAAGGCAAATGAAGGTAAAAACCGGCGGCGTGTTACAGATGACCCTCGCCATGATCATTTCCGGTACCGTGGGCTGGCCGGTGGTGATGCTGGGACAACCGCCAACCACGGTGGTTTTCTGGCGCTGTGCGTTTGGTGCGTTAGCGATGTTGATCGCCTGCGCCCTGCTTGGCCTGCTGAAAAAAGGGATGTTAACCCGCCGTGATGCGGTTATGGCGGTGCTGGGTGGCGTCGCGCTGGTGCTGAACTGGGTGCTGCTGTTCGGCGCTTACTCCTACGCCTCGATTGCGGTGGCCACCGTCACCTACCACGTTCAGCCGTTTATGCTGGTTGGGCTGGGAATGCTGTTTTTCGGTGAAAAAATGACGCTAAACAAGTTTGGCTGGCTGTTGCTGGCCTTCGGCGGCATGCTGCTGATCATTACCGGCAAACAAAATACGGGCGATGCCAGTGCCGATTATCTCACCGGCGTGTTGCTGGCGCTGGGGGCCGCCTTTATGTACGCGCTCGCGGCGGCGATCGTTAAACGTTTGCAAGGTGTGCCACCGCACCTGATTGTGCTGATTCAGCTCAGCGTCGGTGTCGTTCTGCTGGCCCCTTTCGCCGGGCGGGCCGATCTGCCGTCAACCTCCGATACCTGGCTGCTGCTGGCGACTATTGGGCTGGTACATACCGGGCTGATGTCCTCGCTGTTGTACAGCGCGATCCAGAAAATCCCCACCGCCCTGGTCGGGGCCTTGTCGTTCATTTACCCGGTGGTGGCGATTATCGTCGACTGGGCGGTATTCGGTCACCGCCTGAGTCTGATGCAACTGTTGGGTGCCGCTGCCATCTTGTTGGCGGCGGCTGGCATGAACTTTGGCTGGCGGCTGATGCGGGCGGGGAAAACGGTGCGCTGGGGAGATAGTCGGTAACTCGCCGGGTTATTTTTTAAACCCGTTCAGCCCGGCAATCACCTTCTGCAACGCCCGGTTGAGCGGTTTATCCTGACGCAACGCCATGGCCAACGTGCGTTCAAGCGTCGGCGTCAGCGGGTTCCCCCTGGCGCCGGACAACGCCATGCGTGGGACAATGCTGTACCCCAGCCCGGCGGCCACCATCTCTTTGATCGCTTCAATGCTGCCCAATTCCATCACCGGCGTGGCTTTCACCCCGGCGCTGAGGAACCAGGCGTCAATCAATCTGCGGGTGCTGCTGCCGGCCTCAAAGGCGACCCAGGGCAACGCGCCCAACGTCTGCGGGGTGAACAGCGTGGGCGCATTCGGATCCTCAGCAGGGAAAATAGCCACGAATTCGTCCTGCAACAGCGGGGTTAACTGCAGATTGCGGCCGCTGGCCGGTAAGGTCACCAGGGCGATATCGAGCCGGTTTTCCTCCACCGCTTTCACCATGTCGTCGGTGTTGCCGGTACGCACGCCGATGTTCAAGAGCGGGTAAGCCTGTTTCAATTCACGCAGCAGCGGTGGCAGCAAATGAATACAGGCCGTTGCGCCAGTGCCCACCGTGATCGCCCCGGCAATCTCCTGCGCATGGTCAGCCATGGCACGCAGCGCATCATCCACCGCCGTATTGATACGACCGACGTGCTCGAGCAACACTTCACCGGACGAGGTCGGCCGCACACGTTTGGCCACCCGTTCCAACAGCCGAACCTGCAGGCGCTGCTCCAGTTGACGGATTTGCAGGCTAACGGCAGGTTGGGTTAGCCCCAACACGTCACCCGCCGCAGAAAAACTCCCTTGCCTGACCACCTGCACAAAAGTGTTCAGCTGATCCAAATTCAATTTTTCCACCGTGAAACGCCCCTCAAACCCCATTTATCTGCGAATCATAAGCCAAAAGGCTATCCCAAAAATATCAAAAGCTAAGCGAATTAACGTATTCGCCCTGGCTGGGAAGAGCTGTTATTTATTTAACCCGACACGGGAGGGATTAACGATGGCAGGATACGTGTGGAATGACCGCCTGAAACAGAGCATTCGTTTCAGCTACTGGAATGAACTGTGCGTTACTGACGATAAAGGGGCCGTTGCGGCCCCTCTCTCCAGAACTATTTCTCCGCCGTTTGGGCTCGCAAGCGACTGACCTGCGCTTGCAGATCGGGCCACGGGGCTTTCCCCGCATAGCTGTGTCGCAGGTAATTAAGCAACTCGGCAATCTGCCGATCATTCAGGTTATGACGAAATGCCGGCATATACCCCAGATTGACATTGGCCGGTTGCTGAATGCCGTCCAGTATCACCCGAATGGCGTTGTCCGGCGTATCGGCATACAGATTGGTGTTCAACGCCAGTGAAGGCCTGACCCCAGCCATCTGCGCGCCCTTTTCCTGCGCATGGCACGCCATGCAGGCACCGGAGAAAATGCGTGCTCCTTCCGTGGTTAGCGGCTCCGTGTGCAACTCGGCCCACTGATTCAGGCGCCTGGCTTGCGCCACCTTCGGCTCCGCCGGATGATAAGAGCGCAGATAGGTGGCGATGGCCTGCAAGTCTTGCTCCGGCAACCGCGAAAGCCCCTCCTCGATCACCGGTGCCATTGGCCCTGCCGCCACGCCGTGATTCGCCGAATAGCCCGTGCGCATAAAGCTGAGCAAATCCTCGCGTTTCCACGCCAGCGGAGCCAAAGAGCTGCCGGTTAACGACGGGGCAGTCCAGTCTTCCGCTACGCCGCCGGTCAGGTGCGCAGCCCCGCCTTTCTCGCCAAACATAAGATTACGCGGCGAGTGACAGGCACTGCAGTGTCCGAGACCTTCGGTCAGATAGGCCCCCCGGTTCCACTCGGCGCTTTGTGCCGGATCGGCCTTCATCGCGCCCGGCGTCAGGAACAGCCAGTTCCAGGTAACAATGCCCTGGCGAATGTTAAACGGAAAACTCAGCGCAGTGACCGGCGGCTGATAGTTCACCGCCGGTTGCGACATCAGATAGGCGTACAACGCCTGCAAATCTTCATCGCTGGTGCGGGTAAATGCCGTATATGGGAAGGCCGGATAGAGATAATGCCCTTCACGATCAACCCCATGGCGCATTGCTCGCTCAAAGGCGGCATAGGACCATTTGCCAATGCCGGTTTCGTTATCCGGCGTAATATTGGTGCTGTAAATGGTGCCGAACGGGATCTCCATCGCCAGCCCCCCGGTGTTGCGTACACCGCCCGGACGGGTATGACATACCGCACAGTCGCCCAGATCGGCCAGCATCTTGCCGTGGGCGATCTGTTGCTGACTGAAAACGTGGGACTCCTTTTCATCTCGCGGCGCAATTTCCGGCTGCCAACTGGCTATCGCCCCGGCCACTACCACGGCGACTGCCGCCAGGCCGCCCCAACCGGCGACTTTCTTTATGCTGCTCATAATGACTTATCCCTTTCTGCCTTGCCGGAAGCCGGTTGTTTTAACGCCTGCAACACCCGTTCAGGGGTGAATGGCACTTCTCGCAGACGCACGCCCAGTGCATCGAACAACGCATTGGCGATCGCCGCCGCACTCGGCACCGAAGCGGATTCCCCTGCGCCCATCGACGGCTCATCCGGGTAGTCCAGCAGTTGGATATCCACCTGCGGCAACTCGTCAAAGCGCAGGATCGGGTAACCGCCCCAGTCCAGCGACGTCACCGCCGTGGCGTCAAAGGTGACGAACTCCTTCAGCACCCGGCTGGCGGACTGAATGATATTGCCATGCACCTGATGGCGAACCCCGGCCGGGTTGATGATGCGGCCACAGTCATGGGCAACGAAGATTTTATCGAGCTTGATCTGGCCGCTGTGGCGATTGACGCTGAGATCGCACACCCAGGCGGCCCAGGCCGCGCCAAATCCGGGGAATTTGCTGTGAAAATAACGCGCATAGGCAAAGCCGCGTCCCTTCACCCATACCGGGTCGCCGGATACCGGGCGACGATGCGCCGGGCCATCCTGCCAATCAGCCTGCTTTTTCAGCGCCTGGATCAACGCCACGGCGCGCGGATCTTTCAAATATTGCAGACGAAAAGCTATCGGATCCTGCCCGGCACGCCATGCCAGTTCATCAATCCAGGATTCGTGGGCGAACACGTTAGGCAACGCCGAAACCCCACGCATCCACGAAGCGCGCACAATCGGTGCGGCGTCCTGACAAATCACCCGCATGTTGGGATATTCATACTGCGGAATGGCGGTTCTGTCGCCCATCTGCTGCACGTCGGCCCGGTTCGGCACCTTGCCGGCCAAAACCAGTGACAGTGTCACCGCGTTATTGGAGGGATAACTGGTTTTCAGTTCGTATGCCGCCACCTGGTGGTGCTCGTCCAGCCCACCGCGCACTCGCATCAGTTGCCCGGTGCCTTTGGGTTCCCAACCCGACTCCTGCTCACGCATCAACTGCACCCTGACCGGCTTGCCGGTGGCCTGCGACAACAGCGCAGCGTCGGCCGACACGTCATCGGCGCAGTTGCGGCCATAGCAACCGGAGGCTTCCATGCGGTTGATATGCACCTGTTCCGGTTGCCGGTCGAGCAAGTGGGCGATGTCTTTGCGCAGATCGTGAGGATTTTGCGTTCCGGACCAGATTTCCGCGTGATCGCGGCCAACATCGGCTACCGCGCAGGACGGGCCGATCGACGCGTGTTGATGGTAAGGCCAGACGTAATCGGCATTGACCTGGGTATGCAGCGAGGCCAGTGCGGCATCTACCCCGGCATCGTCACGCAGCACGCGGTCGGTTTTGGGGTTGTCCGCCAATGCCGTATGCAGCCCGTTAAGCGAAAGATCCGGCAGACCGGACCAGGGACGCCACACGGTTTTCAGTTGCCGCATGGCTTCGATGGCCTGTTCTTCGCGCTCGGCGACGATGCCGATAAAATCGTTAATCACCACCAGTTTGACAATGCCGGGCAGATGGGCGATGGAGTCCCGGTCTACCGACAGCAAACCGCTGCCCAGAGGCGCACTGCTGTCCGCCCCGATATAAGGCGGCCGCACCACCCTGCCATGCAGCATGCCCGGCAGCCGCAGGTCGTGCACATAGGTTAACTGACCCGTGACCTTGGCCGGGATATCCACCCGTGGCACCGCTTTGCCGACGTAGCGGCTCTCCGCCACGCTTTTCAGTTCGATGGTTTTATCCAGCGCCACCTGTAAATTTTGTCCGCGGGCCAGATCGCCGTAACTCAAGCTGACATTCGGCTGATTGATTGCAAACACCCGGCCATTTTCAGCCTGCAGTCGCTCCACCGGTAATGCAAAGGCCTTGGCGGCCAGCGCCAGCAGCAATTGCCGCACCTGTGCGGCGGCCTGGCGCAGCGGTATCGAGGTGACCTGGATGGTGGCGCTGGCGATGGTCGGCCCCTGATCCGGCGTGCGTTGGGTATCGCCCAAAATCACCGTGACATGGTCGAAAGGCACGCTGATTTCATCGGCGACAATCTGCGCCAGCGCCGTGCGAATGCCGGTACCGAGATCCACATGGCCGTTAAAGGCGGTGACCCGGCCGTCGGCGGTCAGGCCGATAAAGCTGTCCACGCGATCCAGCGGCAGATTGCCGGCGATCGCCGGGGCGGCGGCCAGGGCGTTCAGTGAAACGGGCAGCAAACTGCTGACCATAACCAGGCCACCGGCCTGCAACAGGCGGCGGCGGGTGATTTCCAGACGGCTCATGCCTGCCCCCTTTCCGCCAGCAACTGGCGGGCTTTGGCGGCCGCACGCAAGATCTCGATATGGGTACCGCAACGGCACAGGTTATAGGCCAGTTCGTTTTTGATCGCTTGCTCGTCAGCCTGCGGATCACGCTCGAACAGGGCCACCAGGGTCATGATCATGCCGTTGGTGCAATAACCGCACTGCGCAGCCTGCTCATCGATAAAACCTTGTTGAACCGGGTGCAGTTGCCCCGCCTCGCCAAGGCCTTCGAGCGTGGTAATGGACTTATTGAGGGCGCCGCTGAGTGGGATGGAACAGGAACGGGCGGCTACGCCGTCGATCAGCACCGTGCAGGCACCGCACTCCCCCAGACCGCAGCCATATTTTGGGCCATTGAGGCCCAGATCGTTACGTAATACGTAGAGCAGAGGCGTTTCGGGTGAAATTGCCCCCAGTGCGACCATCCGGCCGTTTATTTTAATTTCCATGGTGAATATATACCCTTAACCAAACGGATTTCTCCGTAATATCACTGCGGTGAATGATTCGCAGCATGCTAATTATAATCATCAAAAGACTTGGTAATGTTAAGGGTATGTAGCGCCAAATGCTTTACCGAAAAGTGGGTATTTATGATCAATTTCTGACAACGGAAGATAGTAACGCCAGCCCCCCTGCTGAGGGAGAACAAAAAACAATCAACCCTGCCCCATGAGCGGCCGAAATCGAGTTTATATTTTGGAAAGTGATCCGCTATTAACCGGGGAAATATCAGCCGGCGTATATTTCGCCTCGGTAATTGCCGTTATTTTCGCTGGCTAACAGGCTACCCCGGGTTCCATAGCTGCTTATATTCTTCATGAGGGTCCAAAGGCCTTGCGCCGCCCAGCCGGCAAGGGCTGTCGCCCTGGAGTGGCGGCAAATTTCCTTAAGCTAATTAATCGCTAAGCAAGGCACTATTTATAATAAGCCACCGCTTTACACTTCCGCGCGCAAATTATTATTATCGAAACGTACCCCACCGCAGAACCGAGTTAAATTTTAATTATATTTCATAGCGCTACGCTCAATGCGGCGCGCTATTGACTGCTGTCTACCGTATTGAGGACATCGTTATGGTTGTTTCTGTTTCGCCTGCACCGGATGCGGCCACCGTTACCCCTGCCGATCAGCCGGTTCGCTACATCACGGACGATCGCCAGGCACTGGACGCGGCACGCCAGGTGGCCAGGGCTGCGGCCCCCCACGCCATGCTGCGTGACCGCCAACGGCAATACCCACGGCAAGAGCTGGCACTGTTTAGCCAGTCCGGCCTGGGGGGCATCTCTGTCCCGCGTCAATATGGCGGCCCAGGCTTGTCTTTTGCCACCGTGGCGGAAGTCTTTCGCCTGATCTCCGCCGTTGACCCGGCTCTGGGGCAAATTCCGCAAAACCATTTCGGCCTGATCCAACTGCTGCGTGATGCCGCCGGCGAATCACAGAAACAGCGCATTTTCAGCGAGGTGCTGGCCGGCCGACGCATCGGTAACGGTGGCCCGGAGAAAAACAGCAAACACACGCTGGATACGCACACCCGTCTGCAACAAACCCCCGACGGCCTGCGCCTGAATGGCGACAAGTTTTACTCTACCGGCGCGCTGTTCGCGCAGATCGTCGCCGTTAAGGCGCTCGACGATCGGCAACAGCCGGTACTGACACTGCTTGCAAGCCCAACGACCGGCCTGGAGATTGTCGACGATTGGTCCGGCATGGGGCAACGCACCACGGCCAGCGGCACCCTAAGATTGCGTGACGTGGCGGTCGATCCCGACAATGTGATCCCACTGCTGCCGCTGACGGAAAAACCCACTATTCAGGGGGCGGTCTCGCAGCTGATTCAGGCGGCTATCGATGCCGGTATTGCCCAGGGCGCACTGGATGAAGCCGCACAGTTTATTCGCGAGCGCTCTCGTCCCTGGGTGGATGCCGGTGTCGAACGCAACGCCGACGATCCCTACATTCTGGCCGACGTCGGTCGGCTTAGCGTCGAACTGTGTGCGGCAAATGCCCTGCTGCGCCGGGCGGCACGCACCTTGGATGATGTCGACAGCCAACCGATCACCGCCGAAAGCGCGGCAGCGGCGTCGATCGCGGTGGCAGAAGCCAAGGTGCTGACCACCGAGGTGGCGCTGCTGGCCAGTGAAAAACTGTTCGAGTGGTCCGGCAGCCGCGCCACGCTGGCAGAGCATGGCCTCGACCGCCACTGGCGCAATGCCCGCACCCACACCCTGCACGATCCGGTGCGTTGGAAATACCACGCCATTGGCGATTACTACCTCAACGGCCGTTTTCCGGCACGCCACTCGTGGATTTAAAGGAACCGACCATGACAACCCAAACCGCCCCTCAACGGGCAGCGCAATACATTACCGATGCCGGGCAGGCGCTGGAAACCGCCCACCGGCTGGCGGCGCGGTTCAGCCCCGGGGCTGCCGAACGTGACAGCCAACGACGGTTGCCGATTGCCGAGCTGGCTGAGCTGTTCGCTTCCGGCCTTGGCGCGATCACCGTTCCGCGTGAATTCGGCGGCCCGGCGCTGTCAAACCGCGTGCTGGCACAGGTCATCGCCATTCTCAGTCAGGCCGATGCCTCTATTGGTCAGGTGCCGCAAAATCACTACTACGCACTGGAAGTGTTGCGGGTCAACGGAGCACCGCACCAGCAGCAACGTTTGTATCGGGAAGTGCTGGCAGGGGGGCATTTCGGCAACGCACTGGCGGAATTCACCAGTAAGGCCGCCCACCACCGCAGCACCGCGTTATCGCGCCATGAAGGGCAATGGCGGCTGTCCGGCCAGAAATTCTACGCCACCGGCGCGCTGTACGCCGGACGCATCCCCACCGCCGCGTTAGGTGAGGACGGCAAAGAGCAATTGGTGTTTCTGCCGCGCAACACGCCCGGGCTGACCATTACCGACGACTGGTCGGGGTTTGGCCAACGCACCACCGGCAGTGGCAGCGTGGCGCTGGACCGGTGTCCGGTCGATGAGCAGGATATCGTGCCTTTCCAGACTGCATTTGAACGGCCAACGCCGGTTGGCCCGCTGGCGCAGATTATGCACGCCGCCATCGATCAGGGTATTGCCAAAGCGGCCTGGCAGGACATGTTGCAGTTTGTCCGCTCCAGCTCCCGTCCGTGGATTGACTCCGGTGTCGAGCGTGCCGCCGATGATCCGCTCACGCTGGATCGCATTGGCAAGATTTCCGCCCGTATCCAGGCCGGTGATGCATTACTGGAGGTGGCCGGTGAAGCCATCGACGCCGCCCAGCGCCACAGCGATGCGCAGTCGGTGGCGGAGGCCTCGGTTGAGGTCGCCAGAGCCCGCGCCTGGACTACCGAAGTCTCACTGGCCGCCGGCAATCTGCTGTTTGAACTGGCCGGCAGCCGCGCCACCCTGCAGGAATACAATCTTGACCGCCACTGGCGCAATGCCCGTACCCATACCCTGCACGATCCGGTGCGCTGGAAATACCCGGCGATCGGCAATTACGTGCTGAACGGGGTGTTGCCACCGCGTCGGGGGACAGTGTAATGAGCGCCGTTGCCAAAGAAGTTTTGCTGAACGCCTTCAACATGAACTGCGTCGGCCACATTCATCACGGCATGTGGACCCATCCGCAGGACCGTTCCACCGAGTTCAACCAACTGGGCTACTGGACCGAACTGGCACAGCTGCTGGAGCGCGGCCTGTTCGACGGGCTGTTTATCGCCGATATTCTCGGCGTTTACGATGTCTATCAGCAGAACATCGCCCTGACCGCGCGCGAGTCGATACAGCTGCCGGTCAACGATCCGCTGCTGCTGGTGTCGGCCATGGCGGCGGTCACTGACCATCTGGGGTTTGGCATCACCGCCAACCTGAGCTATGAGGCCCCCTATCCCTTTGCCCGGCGGCTGTCGACGCTGGATCATCTGACCCAGGGCCGCATTGGCTGGAATATCGTCACCGGTTATCTCGACAGCGCCGCGCGCGCCATGGGCCTGACCGAGCAGGTGAATCACGATCGCCGCTATGATCAGGCCGATGAGTTCCTCGACGTGGCCTATCAACTGTGGGAAGGCAGTTGGGAAGACGGCGCGGTGCTGGCTGACCGTCAGCGGCGAATTTATGCCGATGCGCAGAAGATCCACAAGGTGATCCATCGGGGAGAATTCTATCAGGTCGAGGGGTATCACCTGTCGTCACCTTCACCGCAGCGCACCCCACTGCTGTTCCAGGCGGGCAGCTCGGGGCGTGGCATCCAGTTCGCCGCCCGTCATGCGGAATGTACCTTCGTTAATCACGCCACACCCGCGGTGATGAAAGCTCAGGTCGACAAACTGCGCAGTGCCGCGGTCGCCGCCGGACGTCAGCGCCAGGATTTGAAAGTGTTTATGGGGGTCGGCGTTATCGTCGCGCCCACAGCCGCAGAAGCGCAGGATAAATACCGTGAATATCTGCGCTATGCCAGCCCGGAAGCCGGCCTGGCGCATTTCTCCAGCTCGACCGGCATCGACCTTTCGCGCTTCGGGCTGGACGACCCGATCCACACCGGGCCGACCCAGGCCATTCAGTCGGTAAGCCAAACCTACAGCGGCTGGACCCGCCGCCAACTGCTGGATCAGCACGCCATGGGCGGGCGCTATCCTCTGGTGGTCGGCGATCCGCAACAGGTGGCCGATGCCTTGTTGCAGTGGGTTGATCAGGGCGATATCGACGGTTTTAACCTGACGCGCATCGTTAACCCCGGCAGCTACCGCGACTTTATCGATCTGGTGGTGCCGGAACTGCAATCACGTGGCCGTTACAAGACCGCGTACCGTACCGGCAGCCTGCGGCAAAAACTGTTTCAGCAACAAGACCGGTTACCCCCGAGTCATCCGGCAGCCGGCTGGCGTGCGGGCGCGCCAGTCGCGATTTGAACCACTGACTTTTTCTTTTAAAGGGACAACACCATGACCATACCCAATCTGGCATTAAAAATACTGATCCCGGCGCTGCTGGCCTTTTCCGGCACGGTGGCGGCGGCCAATGACTACAGCGGCGCGTTGAAGGTCGGTACCACCGCCGCCTTCGCTCCGCCGCTTGAGGTGGCGGCGCAAGAAGCGCGCAAACAAGGATTGAAGGTGGATATTATCGAATTCAGCGACTGGACGGCCCCTAACGTCAGCCTGGAAAACGGCGATATCGACGTCAACCTGTTCCAGCATCTGCCGTTCCTGCACAACGCCAATAAAGAAGGCAATTTCCACCTGGTGGCCTATGCCCCGGCGATCATCAATAACGTCGGGCTGTACTCTAAAAAGCACAAGAGCATTGCCGAACTGCCGGACGGCGCCAGCGTGGCGATTGCCAATGATGTGATTAACGGCGGACGCGGTTTGCTGCTGTTGCAAAAGGCCGGGCTGATCAAGCTGAAAGCCGGTGCCGGTATTCAGGCGACTCAGGCCGATATCGTCAGCAATCCCAAACACATCAAGATTATCGAGGTAGAAGCGGTGCAACTGGCGCGCACCCTGGAAGAAGTGGATCTGGCGCAGGGCTATCCGCACTACCTGCGGCTGTCCGGCACCGTCGATCCCAACAGCGCCCTGCTGTTCGACGGCCTGGAGAACCCGGAGTACGTGATCCAGTTCGTGATCCGCGACGGTCATCAGGACGATCCGCGCTTGCGCCAGTTTGTCGACGTTTACCAGCATTCGCCGGTGGTTCGCGCCAAGTTGGACAGTTTCTACGGCAAGCTGTACCAGCCAGGCTGGAGTCAATAAGCGATGTCCAGTTTGGTGTTGCCTAACCCAGGCGAGCTGGTCGCCGATCAACCGGTTCACCGCCACGATGACACCCACCTGCGCTTTACCCGGCTCAGCAAGCGTTATCCTGGACAGCTGACCGACGCGCTGAAGGAAATTGACCTCAGCATTCGCCGAGGGGAAATCTTCGGCATCATCGGCCGCAGCGGTGCGGGGAAATCCTCGCTGATCCGTACCATCAATCGGCTGGAGCGCCCCAGCGGCGGTAGCGTGGAGGTCGATGGCGTCGATATCGACCGTCTGAACGAAGATCAACTGGTGGCCTACCGGCGGCGCACCGGCATGATTTTCCAGCACTTCAACCTGCTGTCGGCCAAAACCGTTCGCCAGAACATCGAGTTGCCGCTGCGGGTGGCGGGCGTGCCGATCGCGGAGCGGCGCAGCCGGGTGGATGCGCTGCTGGCGTTGGTGGGGTTGTGCGACTACCCGGACGCCTACCCGGCACAGCTTTCCGGCGGACAAAAACAGCGGGTCGGCATCGCCAGAGCGCTGGTACACAACCCTGAATTGCTGCTGTGTGACGAAGCCACCTCGGCGCTCGATCCGGAAACCACCCGCGCCATTCTGGCGTTGCTGCAACGCATCAACCGCGAGTTCAACATCACCATCGTGCTGATTACCCATGAAATGGAGGTGATCCACGATATTTGCCACCGGGTCGCCGTGCTGGAGCGCGGTGAAATTATCGAATACGGCCCGGTATGGCAGGTGTACAGCAACCCGCAACAGGAAACGACGCGTATCCTGCTGACCCCGGCGCACGACAGCCTGCCGGAGAACCTGGCCGGTCGAATTACCGCCACGCCGACGACGCCGGACTCGCCCCGGTTAATCCGGTTACGTTATCGCGGCCAGGGGGCTTCGCTGGAACTCAACCAGGTGCTGGCGGCCTTTCAGGGCAACGTCACCTTGGTGGAGAGCGCCATTGAACATATTCAGGGGCACGCCATCGGGTATCTGTTGTTGAGCGTGACACCGTCACACCTTGAGCAAGTTATTCCGCAGACGCTGGCCGACAGCGTGGAGGTACTGGGCTATGTCGCTGTTGCTTGACCGGCTGTGGGCCGGATTTCTCGATACGCTGCTGATGGTGGGGGTTTCTTCCCTGCTGGCATTGGCGTTGGGGTTGCCGCTGGCGATTGTACTGGTGGTCAGCGAGCGCGGTGGGCTCTACGAGCAGGTTGGCGTTCAGCGGGTGCTCGGGTGGCTGGTGAACCTGTTCCGTTCGATCCCCTTTCTGATCCTGATGGTCGCACTGATCCCGTTCACCCGCATGCTGGTCGGCACTTCTTATGGCGTGTGGGCCGCCGTGGTGCCACTGACGGTCGCCGCCATGCCGTTCTTTGCGCGTATCGCCGAAGTCAGCCTGCGGGAAGTGGATCACGGGCTGGTCGAAGCGGCGCAGGCCATGGGGTGTCGCCGTGGGCATATCATCCGCCACGTGCTGCTGCCGGAAGCCATGCCCGGCATCGTCAGCGGTTTTACCATTACCCTGGTCACCATGATCAACGCCTCCGCGATGGCCGGGGCCATCGGTGCCGGTGGCCTGGGGGATTTGGCTTACCGCTATGGCTATCAGCGTTTCGACACGCAGGTGATGCTCACCGTCATCGTGGTGTTGGTGGCGCTGGTCACCCTGCTGCAATTTTTTGGCGATCGGCTGTCACGCCGACTCAACCACCGACAATAACCCCTTTATTTTATTGGACCTTGATGATGAAAAAATGGAAAGCCGCTTTGATTGCCAGCTCGCTGCTGTTGGGCAGCGCCGGCCTGTCGAGCGCCTCGGCACAGGAAACACCGCAGCAAATCACCATTGGTTATCAGAAAGCCAATATTTTCGCCCTGCTGAAATACCGGGGCACGCTGGAGAAGGCACTGGCGCCACAGGGCATCAAGCTGCGATGGATTGAGTTCCCCGCCGGGCCGCAAATGCTGGAAGGTCTGAACGTCGGCAGCATTGATCTGGCGGCGACCGGCGATGCGCCGCCGGCTTTCGCTCAGGCGGCCAAGGCCGACCTGATCTACCTGGGGCATTCGCCGGCCAGCCCGAAAACCGAAGCCATTGTGGTCGCGCAGGATTCACCGATCAAAACCGTAGCCGACCTCAAAGGCAAACGGGTGGCGCTGAACAAAGGCTCCGACGTCAACTATCTGCTGGTCAGCGCGCTGGAACAGGCCGGGTTGAGCTATAAAGATGTTACGCCGGTGTATCTGCCGCCAAGCGACGCCCGTGCCGCCTTCCAACGCGGCAGCGTCGACGCCTGGGTGATTTGGGATCCTTACTACGCCGAAGTGCAAACCCATGCCAATGCCCGTCTGCTCAAGGACGCCCAAGGCCTGGTGCCGCATTACACCTTCTATCTCGCCAGTCGCCACTTTGCCGAAACCTACCCGGACAGCGCCAAATTGGTGATTGAACAGTTGGCGGAACTGAGCGCCTGGGCCAACGCGCATCAGGACGAAGCGGCGAAAATCCTGGCGCAAAGCACCGGGCTGGAACAGGCGATCTGGGCCAAAGCCCTGGCGCGCATGCCTTTTGGCAGCCAGCGCATGACGCCGGAAGTGTTGGCCGAGCAGCAGAAGCTGGCCGATAAGTTTACCGCGATCGGCCTGCTGCCGATCAAAGTGGATGTCAGCGCCGCGCGCTGGTCCGAGGATAAGTAAGTGACTGATTATTTATCTATTAATTCGACTAGCAAAGCCATATTCGGCATTTAACACCCAGGAACATTTTGATTATGATCCTCACCAGTCTCTGAGGTTGGTTTCAGGGCCTGTCTACCGGAATTTTTGTCCTTGTTTTGTTCGTTGTGAACGCCTGGCCGCATCTCTGTGCGGCTTTTCTTTTTGCGCTACCCCCGCAGGTGTTACGCGCCCATGTTACCCATGCGTTAAATTGTCACTGTCGGCGCAACTGCCCCAATTTTTCCCGGCTGCACCGGAGTTTTTGCCGCTAATCCCCCGCAACAACAGCCCTTTTCCCTCCGTCGATCACATTACCGGTAACACCTTTTTTTAACATCCTTCAGCGTGATATCTGTCGCAAAACCGCCTGCCGAAAACCGCTTTTATAGCATTAACGAAGCAACGCTAATTTTATACAGGTGAAACCATGACGACCTCTACGCCCAATGAAGTGCTGTTAATTGCCCCAGTGATGGAAAACCTGCTGGCCCGCCTTGAGGCTGACTTTGTGGTCCACCGGCTGTATGAGCAGGCCGATCCGGTCGCCTTTCTGGCCGACAAGGGCGACGCCCTGCGGGCGGTCGTCACCCGCGGCGATATCGGCGTCGCCACGCCGGTGCTGGAACAATTGCCCCATGTGGGGCTGATTGCGGTGTTCGGCGTAGGCACCGATGCCATTGACCTGAACTACACCCGCCAGCACGGCATTGCGGTCACCATCACCTCGGGGGCCCTGACGGAAGACGTGGCGGATATGGCGCTGGGGCTGCTGCTGGCCACCGCGCGCCAGCTGTGCCACAACGATCGTTTTGTCCGTGAAGGCCGCTGGCTGCAGCAAGCGCCGGGCCTGTCGGTGCAGGTCAGCGGCAAGCGTCTGGGGATTTTCGGCATGGGTAACATCGGCCGCGCCATCGCCCAGCGCGCCGCCGGTTTCAACATGCGCATTCAATACGCCAGCCGCACGCAGGACAGTTCGCTGCCCTACACCTATTTCCCGGACCTGTCGGCATTGGCGCGGGAAAGCGACTTCCTGATCATTGCCATTTCCGGCGGCAAAGACAGCGCCGGTCTGGTGGACAAGGCGGTGTTCGACGCCCTGCCGTCGCACGCGCTGGTGATTAACATTGCTCGCGGCAGCATCGTCAACGAACCCGACCTGATTGCCGCCCTGCAAAACGGGGCCATCGCCGGTGCCGGGCTGGACGTTTACGCCCACGAGCCGCAGGTGCCTGCTGAACTGATCGCCATGGAGAACGTGGTGCTGCAACCGCATATCGCCAGCGCCACCCAGGAAACCCGGCAAAAAATGAGCGACATCGTGTTTACCAACGTCGAAGCCTTTTTTAACCAGGCACCCTTGCCTCACGCCATCGAATAATTAACGCGTTTTCTTTTCGCTTTTATACCCGCTGAATCACAGGACCTCTTTATCGAGAGGTTCTCCCTGCGCCCTATAAAGAGAGATCGCCATGGATAATAAAATACCCAACACCCGCTGGCTGCGGGTTATTGCCCCGATCCTGATCGCCTGCATTATTTCCTTTATGGACCGGGTTAATATCAGTTTCGCGCTGCCCGGCGGTATGGAAAGCGATTTGGGCATTACCAGTCAGATGGCCGGACTGGCCAGCGGCATCTTCTTTATCGGTTATCTGTTTTTGCAGGTTCCCGGCGGGCGCATTGCGGTCAACGGCAGCGGCAAACGCTTTATCGCCTGGTCTTTGTGCGCCTGGGCAGTCGTTTCGGTGGCGACCGGCTTTGTCACCAATCACTACCAACTGCTGGTGTTGCGCTTCGTATTGGGCATCTCCGAAGGCGGCATGTTACCGGTGGTGCTGACCATGATCAGCAACTGGTTCCCGGAGAAAGAACTGGGCCGCGCCAACGCCTTTGTCATGATGTTCGCCCCTTTGGGGGGCATGCTTACCGCACCGATTTCCGGCGCCATCATTAACCAGTTCGACTGGCGCTGGCTGTTTATCATCGAAGGGCTGCTGTCGTTGGTGGTCTTGGCCATTTGGTGGCTGTTGATCAGCGATCGCCCACAGGAAGCTCGTTGGCTGCCGGCCCGTGAACGCGAGTATCTGATCGCCGAACTGACGCGTGAACGGCAAGCACGCAGCAAAATGCAGCCGGTCAGCAAAGCGCCGCTGAAAGACGTGTTCCGCAACAAGGGGCTGATGAAACTGGTGCTGCTGAACTTCTTCTACCAAACCGGCGACTATGGCTACACCCTGTGGCTGCCTACCATTTTGAAAAACCTCACCGGCGGCAATATGGCCTCGGTGGGCTTCCTGGCGATCTTGCCGTTCGTCGCCACCCTGCTGGGGATTTACCTGATTTCGGTGCTGACCGACAAAACCGGCAAGCGCCGCCTGTGGGTAATGGTGTCCCTGTTCTGCTTCGCCGCGGCACTGTTGGCTTCGGTGGTGCTGCGCCATAACGTGGTGGCGGCCTACATTGCGTTGGTGGTGTGTGGCTTCTTCCTGAAAGCGGCGACCAGCCCGTTCTGGTCGATGCCGGGGCGCATCGCCTCGGCGGAGGTTGCCGGTGGGGCCCGCGGCGTGATTAACGGTCTGGGCAACCTGGGCGGTTTCTGCGGGCCTTATCTGGTGGGCGTGATGATCTATCTGTACGGCCAGAACGTGGCGGTATGCGGGTTGGCGGTGTCGCTGATCATCGCCGGGATCATCGCCTGGCGCTTACCGAAGGAGTGCGACCTCACCGGCAGCGAACCGACGCACGACAAGCTGCTGGACAGCGCCAAACGCGCCTGAATAACAACGAAAACCACGAGCGGGCTACGGCAAAATTTGCTATGTTAGCCCGCTGATTAAGGTCTGTTGTTACTCGCCGGATAGGTCTATGTTTACCCATAAAGCAATCGCCGAACTCAATACGCTGGAATTGATGGTTTATAATTACATCATCAAAAACAAGAACCCGGTGATGTATATGACCATCCGCGAACTGGCCGAAGCCGCCGGGGTCTCCACCACCACCGTACTGCGCTTTTGCAAGAAAATGGGCTGCGACGGTTATTCCGAATTCCGCATCCGTTTTAAGCTGTATCTTGAGCAGACCGAAGCGCCACCGGTGGATTTCGGCACCAGCGAAATCATCAGTTTCTTTAAAAGCATCAACAACGACGAATTTAATCAACTGATAGACCAGGCGGTGCAGCATATTGCAGCCGCCGAACGTATTATTTTCGTCGGCGTAAGCACCTCGGGCGCTTTGGGTAAATATGGCGCCCGCTTCTTTTCCAACGTCGGGAAATTCAGCACCCACATTGACGATCCTTATTACCCGATCAATAGCGACATGTATAAAAGCGCGGTCGCGATAATGCTTTCCGTGTCCGGCGAGACCGAAGAAATCCTGCGTCTGGCCAGCCAGTTCAGCCTGCACCACTGCAAAATCGTCAGCATCACCAACAACGAAACCTCGTCGCTGGCGCGCATGGCGGACTTCAACCTTTCCTATCACGTTCCCCCGCAGCTGATCGCCGGGCAACATAATATCACCACCCAAATCCCGGTAATTTACATTATTGAAACCATCGGCAAACGGTTGGGGCATATTAATTCCGCAAAATAAAACAGCCTGTTTTTTTAATGTGACACGTCACCTGCGCGGTGATTTGTTATATCGTGACATTCAATTCCAGCTTGCTACTATATTCTCATTCCGGAAGTTCGGTGTTTTCCAATAATAACCCGATGAGAAACCTACGATGAAACAGCAACAGTTACCGAAAGATTTTCTGTGGGGTGGCGCCGTGGCGGCGCACCAGGTTGAAGGCGGTTGGGATCAGGGCGGCAAAGGCCCAAGCATTGCCGACGTTCTGTCGGGCGGCTCTCACGGCGTGGATCGCGTCATGACCGACGGCGTGCAGGAAGGCTATCGTTACCCTAACCACGAGGCGGTGGATTTTTACGGCCGCTACAAGCAGGACGTGGCGTTGTTCGCCGAGATGGGCTTTAAATGTTTCCGTACCTCGATTGCCTGGACGCGTATTTTCCCCAACGGTGACGAACAGGAGCCGAACGAAGCCGGCCTGCAATTTTACGACGATCTGTTTGATGAGCTGCTGAAATACAATATCCAGCCGGTGATCACCCTGTCCCACTTTGAAATGCCTTACCACCTGGTGAAGGAGTATGGCGGCTGGAAAAACCGTCAGGTGGTCGATTTCTTCGTGCGCTTCAGCGAAGTGGTGCTGCGTCGTTATCAGCACAAAGTGAAATACTGGATGACCTTTAACGAGATCAACAACCAGAGCAACTACCAGTATCCGCTGTTTGGTTATTGCTGTTCCGGCGTGGTGTATACCCAGGAAGAGAACCCGGAGCAGACGTTGTATCAAGTCTTGCACCATCAGTTTGTCGCCAGCGCCCAGGTGGTGAAGCTCGGTCACCAGATTAACCCGGAATTCAAAATCGGCTGCATGCTGGCCTGCGTCCCCTTCTACCCGTTCTCCTGCAAGCCGGACGACGTGATGTACAGCGTCGAAGCCATGCACTCGCGCTACCTGTACACCGACGTGCAGGTGCGCGGCTACTATCCTTCGTACCTGCTGCGCGAGTGGGAGCGCAAAGGCTTCCAGATTGAGATGCAACCGCAGGATGAGCAAACCCTGCGTGAAGGCTGCGCGGATTACATCGGTTTCAGCTATTACATGAGCCATGCCCTGCAGGCCGATGCGGTGAGCAGCGACAACGAGATGTTCAGCTTCCCCGGCAACGTGCCGAACCCTTATGTCAAAGCCTCCGATTGGGGCTGGCAGATTGACCCGGTTGGGCTGCGTTACTCGCTGAACGTGCTGTATGAGCGCTACCAGAAACCGCTGTTTATCGTCGAGAACGGCTTCGGTGCCTTCGATACCGTCGAGGCTGACGGCCAGATTAACGATGACTACCGCATCGACTACCTGCGCGCACACATCGAACAGATGAAAAAAGCGGTGATCGAAGACGGCGTGGATCTGATGGGTTACACCCCATGGGGCTGCATCGACTGCGTGTCCTTCACCACCGGCGAGTACAGCAAGCGCTACGGCTTTATCCACGTCGACAAACACGACGACGGCACCGGCACCCTCGAACGCTCGCGTAAAAAGAGCTTCGATTGGTACCGCACCGTGATCGCCAGCAACGGCGAACAGCTTTAATTTATGAGGGCGGACTTACCCTAATGCTTTTCAATTAAGGCGATATTGTCCCCTCTCCTTTGGGAGAGGATTAGGGTGAGGGGATATATACCAACGCAAAAGCCCCCTCACCCCGGCCCTCTCCCTCTGGAGAGGGGGACGCCCACTTAAACAACGTCGTACATTCTTATTCAGAACTTTGCTTAACTGACCGGCATTACGAACTTACCGCCCTTTTTTACGCCCACCACATAACCTCAGGTTATGTAAAGCACCGCTAAATTTCACTTTATTGTAACACTCTGGCTTGCGAGACTCAGACTGGGGAAAGGTACTCACGCCCCTTCGCGCTGACAAAACAACAAAACAGATCAGCCCTCTGCACCCTGCCTACGCCATGAGGATTTCCGCATGAGCCAGATTAACGAACTCTATCACCGTAACTATGACCTGCACCCGCCGGTACTGGTGCCGGAATACAAAACCAGCGTGTTACGCTCGCCGAAAAACGCGTTGATATCCCTGCAAAATTCACTGTCGGAGATCACCGGCCCGGTGTTCGGCCAGCATGAACTCGGCCGGCTGGATAACGACCTGATCCTCAATTACGCCAAACAGGGCTTGCCGATCGGCGAACGGATTATCGTGCACGGCTATGTGCGCGACGAAAATGGCCTGCCGATGCGCAATGCGCTGGTTGAAGTGTGGCAGGCCAACGCCGGTGGGCGTTATCGCCACAAGAAAGACCAGTATCTGGCACCGATCGATCCCAACTTCGGCGGCTGCGGCCGGGTGTTGACCGACGATAACGGCTATTACTTTTTCCGCACCATCAAACCCGGCCCCTATCCCTGGCGCAACCGGGTCAACGACTGGCGCCCGGCTCATATTCATTTCTCGCTGTCCGGCGACGCCTTCGCCCAGCGCCTAATCACCCAGATGTACTTCGAAGGCGATCCGCTGATTGCCAGTTGCCCGATCGTACGTGCCATCAAAAATGACGATGCGGTACGCACACTGATCGCCGGACTGGACAAAACCGCCTCGGTCCAACTGGACAGCCTGGCCTACCGTTTCGATCTGGTGCTGCGCGGCCACCGCGCCACCTTGTTTGAAAACCGTCTACAGGGGAAAGCATGATGCCATTACAGTATCTTCCGGAAACGCCGTCGCAAACCGCCGGACCCTATGTGCACATCGGCCTCGCGCCCCTGGCGGCCGGCTTCGAGATCTTCGAAAACAACTTCGGCCACGTGTTGACCCAGCCGGAGACCCAGGGCCAGCGCATCACCGTGGAAGGCCGGGTGTTCGACGGCAGCGGTACCCCGATCCGCGACGTGCTGCTGGAAATCTGGCAGGCCAATACCCATGGCCGCTATAACCACCCGGGCGATCTGCAACAGCACAAACCGCTCGATGCCGCATTCCGTGGCTGGGGGCGCAGCTGTTCCGACTTCGACACCGGGCTCTACCGCTTTGAAACCATCAAACCGGGTGCCGTTTGTGGCCGTGACGGGCGAATGATGGCCCCGCACATTAACCTGTGGATCGTCGCACGCGGCATCAATATTGGGTTGCATACCCGGCTGTATTTCGCCGATGAGGATGCGGCCAACCAGCAGGATCCGGTGCTCAATCTGATCGAACTGGAAGTACGGCGTAAAACGTTAATTGCCCAGCCGGAAACGCGCGGCGAAGAACGGGTATACCGTTTTGACATTGTGATCCAGGGGGAAGGCGAAACGGTATTTTTCGACCTTTAGCCCTCGCCGGGACGCGGCCGTAAAATTTTGCACGTCAGGACAAATATACGGCCGCCGTCACTTGTTACCGGTGGGGAAAACTTCCTACACTGAGGTATGAAAAAAGCCAATTTATTTATTCAACGCATGCGCTTACGCCACATCAACGGTTTTGTCGCCGTCGCGCAAGAGCGTTCGCTAAGCCGCGCCGCCGAGAAACTGAGCCTCAGCCAACCGGCGCTGTCAAAGACGCTGACCGAACTGGAAGCCCTGACCGGCAACCGGCTGCTGGTGCGTCATCGCCAGGGCACGCTGCTGACCGATCAGGGTGAGCAATTTCTTGGCTATGCCACGCGGGTACTGGAGGCGTTAACCGCCGCCGGGCATGCGCTCGACCGGCTCGACGACGCCCCGGCACGGGTGTTGCGTATCGGCGCGCTGCCGACCACCGCGCTGGGCATGCTGCCGCAGTCCATCGGCCAGTACCAGCAGGCAAACCCGCATTCGCGAGTCCAGGTGATCACCGGGACCAATACCGAGCTGCTGGCTCAACTTAAGGCGGGCGAGATTGACGTGGCGATGGGTCGCATGGCCGACCCGGAAATGATGAGCGGACTGGCTTTTGAACTGCTGCTATTGGAGTCGTTGCTGATGGTGACTCGGCCGGGGCACCCGTTGCTAAGCGAAACCATCACCCTGGAGCGGGCGCTGAGTTATCCGGCCATTGTCTCGCCAAAGGGCACGGTACCGCGCCACAATACCGAGAACCTGCTGTCAACGCAGGGGTTCAGCCTGCCCAGCCAGTATATCGAAACGCTATCTGCCTCGTTGGCCCGTCAGATGACGCTGCAATTCGACTATCTGTGGTTTGTGCCGTCCAGCGCGGTGAAAGCCGATATCGCCACCGGCCAGTTGGTGCCCTTGCCGCTGCCTACCCAGGGGATGGAGGAAGCGGTGGGCCTTTTGACCCGCAATGACGGCCAATTGAGCGAGACGACGCTGGCGTTTATCGCGACGGTACGGGGGATCGCCGGGCCAACGCGATCGGCCTAGTCGGCCTGCGCATCCTGTTCGGCGAACACCTCCGCCGCCAGATGAAACGCCGAGTTTGCCGCCGGCAGGCCGCAGTACAGCGCGCTTTGCATCAGCACTTCTTTAATTTCCTCGCGAGTCACCCCGTTGTTGACCGCCGCTTTCAGGTGCATGCGCAATTCGGCCTCGCGGTTAAGGGCGATCAACATCGCAATGGTGATCAGGCTGCGGGTATGACGCGCCAACCCTGGCCGGGTCCAAATCTCCCCCCAGGCGTAACGGCTGATAAAATTCTGGAACTCTTCGTTTAATGGGGTGAGCTGGTTGAGACTGCGATCCACATGCGCATCCCCCAATACCGCCCTGCGAACCTCAATGCCCTGCTGATAACGTTGTTCATCATTCATGTCGATGGTTCTCTGAAGTGGATGCAGTCGCCCGTTGCAGCACCTGCTGGGTAAAATGTCGCGCACTGCCAAGGTACCGCTGCGGATCCAGCAGTTCGTTGAGCCGTTGTGCGGTGAAATGCGCCATGACAAGCGGGTCATCCAGCAACACCTCGTGCAACGTGAGGCCCTGCGCCAACGCCTGATGACACTGCTTTTCGATGTGCTGATGCGCCGGCTGACGGCCAATGGCTTCGCCCAAAGCCATTGTCACCGCTTCCGCCATGATCAGACCGTCAGTTAACTTCAGGTTATGCTGCATCCGTTGTGGGAACACCTGCAGCCCGGCGACCAAATCGCCGGTGGTGTGTAACGCACCCGCCGCCAGCATCACCAGCTCCGGCAAACTTTCCCACTCGGCATGCCAGCCGCCCAGACCGCGTTCGTGTTCTTGCACCATGGCGGCATACAGCCCGCCGACCAGCGCCGGTACCCGATTCGCCGCCGAGAGGATCACCGCACAGGCCACCGGATTGCGCTTGTGCGGCATCGTGGATGAGCCCCCGCGCCCCGCCGCCGTCGGCTCGGCCACTTCCGCCACTTCGGTTTGCGTCAGCAATGAGATATCGCGCGCCAATTTGCCCAGCGTGCCGGTTAAACCGGCGTACCAACCGGCGATCTCCAACAGGCGATCGCGCTGGCTGTGCCAGGGCGTCTGCGCCGCGGTCAGTTGCAAGCCGGCCGCCAGCGCGGTGACCAGCTCCGCGCCCCGCTCGCCCAATGACGCCAGCGTACCGGCGGCACCGCCCAACTGTAACGCCAACACCCGTGGCCGCATTTCATCCAGCCGTTGCCGATAGCGCAACAAGGCATCCAGCGTGCCCGCCAACTTTAAGCCGAGTGTGGTCGGCAGCGCATGCTGCATCCAGGTGCGCCCGACCAGCACGCAATCCTGATGACGCGTAATTTGCTGCACCAACGCCGCGATCAGCCGCTCCAGGTCGCTGTGCGTTAATGCCAGTGCGTGCCGCAGTTGCAGCACCAGGCCGGTATCCAGGGCATCCTGGCTGGTTGCCCCCCAATGCACGAAACGGGCGGCTTGCGCATCTTGCTGCGCCACCCGCGCCGTTAGCTGCTTCACCAGCGGGATCGCCAGATTACCGGCCTGCGCCGCGGCCTGCGCCAGATCCGCCGCATCGAATGCAGGATGGTGGCAAACAGCAGCGATCTGCTGGGCCGCCTCGCGGGGAATGATGCCCAGACCGGCTTGGGCCGTGGCCAATGCGGCTTCGAAATCCAGCATTCCCTGCAGCGTGGCGGCATCGCTAAAACAAGCGCTTACCGCTGAAGATCGCAGCAACGGCGTCAGTAACTCCATAGGTACTCCGGGCAAAGGACGATTTTCCCGATGATGGCGCGGCGCGGTCGGCAGCGTCAAGAGCGGTAAACGCTAGCTTGGGCGATTATCGAAACATTGGTCAATTTTGTTGAGTTTTGTGATGCCGGCCGACTTACATCATCTGAAATGGCGAGCCGACGTAGTTTTCCGCCAGCACCGTCATGGCGCTACGCGACTTTACGGTGTATTGCAGTTCCGACAACTGGAGCCGTTGCTGGAAGGCGCTGTCGTCCTGATGAGTGTGCAGCATATTGGTCATCCACCAGGAGAAATGCTCCGCGCGCCAGACGCGTTTCAACGCATCGTCGCTGTAGCTGTCCAGTCGCCGCCAACTTTGGTGCCGGTAAAACTCCTCCAGCGCCTGTGACAGCAGGCAGACGTCCGCCATCGCCAGGTTCAATCCTTTGGCCCCGGTCGGTGGCACGATATGCGCCGAATCCCCCGCCAGCAGCAGGCGTTTGCAACGCATCGGCTCGGTGACGAAGCTGCGCATGCCGACCACATTTTTCTGAAATATGCGGCCCTTTTTCAGTGACCAACCGTCATGATTCTCCAGCCGGCTTTCCAATTCGTTCCAGATACGGTCATCCGACCAATGGTCGACATTTTCCGCCGGATCACACTGGAAATACATTCGCTGCACGCCCGGCGAACGGGTGCTGATCAGCGCAAAGCCGCGTGGGTGGCGAGCGTAGATCAACTCGTCGCTGGACGGCGGCGCTTCCACCAAAATGCCGAACCAGCCGAAGGGATAAACCCGGGTATAATCCTGACGCAGCCCACCGGGCATCGCGGCCCGGCTGATACCGTGAAAGCCATCGCAGCCAATGACAAAATCACAGTCGAGCCGCCGTTGTTCGCCCTGGTGGCGGTAATGTACCTGCGGCCGTTCCCCGTCCAGCCCTTTCAGCGCTACTGCCTCGACGTCAAAATAGAGCTGGCCCTGCACCGCCTGCCGGGCGGCAATCATATCTTTCAATACCTCGTGCTGGGCGTAAACGGTGATCGCCCGGTCGGTCAGTTCAGTCAGGTCGATCCGATGCTGTTGGCCGCCAAATGCCAACCGGATGCCATGGTGTTGCGCCCCTTCTCTGCGCATGCGTTCGCCCAGCCCGGTCTGGTTGAGCAAATCTACGGTTCCCTGTTCGAGCACCCCGGCGCGAATGGTGGACTCTACCGCCTGCTGGCTGCGTGATTCCAGCACTACCGACTCGATACCCTGCAAATGCAGCAGGTGTGACAACATCAATCCGGCCGGGCCGGCGCCAATAATCGCTATTTGTGTCCGCATGGGTATCTCCTTATAAGGCTTTATTGAGTGAACCGGACAAGGCCGACGCCTTGGCGGCAAGGTGTTTGACCACCAACGCCAGCGCCGCCACCAGCGCGGGGATCGCCAGCAGGGTAAAAATGGTGCTGAACGACAGCTGCATTTGCATCAGCACCCCGCCGCTCATGGCCCCCAGGATGCCGCCGAAGCGCCCCAACCCCAGCATCCAGGCGACACCGGTCGCCCGCCCCTGAGTGGGATAGAAACCGGCGGCCAGCGCCGGCATGGAAGACTGTGCGCCGTTCATGCAGGTCCCGGCGATAAACACCGTCACCGCCATCAAGAGCGGGTCGCTGTAGACGTAGCCAATCGCGCAGACGAACACCCCCGTCAACAGATAACCCACCGCCACCACCTTGTGCGGGTTCATGCGGTCCATCAGCCAACCGATGATCAGCACGCCAATGCCGCCGCCCAAAGGGAACAGCGCAGTGATCAGCGAGGCCTGACGGATCGAAGCGCCGGTTTCACGGATCAACAGCGGCAGCCAACTGGTCAACAGATAGAAAATCATCAGCCCCATAAAGTAGGTCAGGCACAGCATCAGGGTGCCGAGCAGGTAGCGTGGGGAGAAAATCACCCCGAGCGCCGACTTGTTCTTCACCTGCCCCTCTTCGGTCAGGCTAAAGTGCAGCGGCTCGGCCAGGTCAAGCGGTGCAATGCGTTTAAGCACGGCGGCGATACGCCGTGCCGGATAACCGTGCACCACCATAAAACGGGCGGACTCGGGCAGTGCGATAATCAGCACCACCGCCAGCAGCAGTGGCATCACCCCGCCCAGCACCATCACGCTCTGCCAACCGAAATGCGGGATCAACCAGGCGGACACGAAACCGCCCATCGATGACCCCAGCGGAAAGCCGCAGAACATCAGGTTCACCAGCAGTGCGCGTTTGCGTTCCGGCGCATATTCCGACATCAGGGTGGCCGCGTTAGGCATCGCCGCCCCCAGCCCCAGACCGGTTAAGAAACGCAGCAGTGTCAGCATCGGCAAGCTGGTGGCAAAGGCCGTCAACAGGCTGAAGCCCCCAAACAGGATCAGCGACAGGACCAGCACCTTCTTGCGGCCAATGCGGTCCGCCAGCGGCCCGGCGGTTAACGCACCGACCGCCAGCCCAACCAGTGCGGCACTCATCACCGGCCCCAGCGAGGTCTTCTCAATCCCCCAGTCCTGGACCAGCGAAGTGGCGATAAACCCGATAATGGCGGTGTCGAAACCGTCCAGCGCCACGGTCAGAAAGCACAGCACCAGGATCAGCCACTGGTAGCGAGAAAAGGGTTTTTCATTGATAAACGACTGAATTTCTATGGTGTTTGGCTGGGACATAGAGCGCTTCCTAGGTTGGCCTGGCGAAATTAAACCCGGCGGGAACGGCCAGGCGGTCCCTGGCAAAGTCGCTAGTTGTGCGATTATCGAAACTTGGTTCGTTAATCGCCAGAATCATCAAAGCATCGCCGCCAATAAGTTTCAATATTGTTAAATTAATTAGCGTGCGATAACCGAACGAGAAAAAAGGGGTATTTGGAGAAGATAAATATTTTCAGTGAGATAGGTTAATTTCGCGTAAAGCGATGGGCTTTGGGTTCTGTGAGCTGATTAACATTGATGAAACATGTGCCGTTGGGCCACTAACAAAACACCCGCTAAGACCGTTGGCAAAATACTCTGTTGTTTAATGGTAGGGGCGCTGCATACTGCGCCCAATAACATAGACCTCCGGTTTTGCCGGAGGATACTGGCTAATAATTATTTCGGTTATCCAGACTAAACCCGCCAGGCCCGAAGAGAAACAGGGCTATAAAACCACCGGACATCGTGATGTTCTTCATCAGCATAAACTGGCTTTGCTGGTCGGAACCACTATGAAAAATCAGCCCTGAGATGATGCAGAATCCAAAGAATAGAATGGCGACAACTCTCGTCTGGAAACCCAGTAACAGAGCCAGACCACCCCCTAACTCAGTTAAGATCACTAAAGGCAAAAACTTTGCTGGTACTCCCATAGACGCCATATACCCTGCTGTCGCGGTATAAGCTGAAAGTTTACCTATACCCGCAACAATGAAAACTGATGAAAGAAGCAACCTCATTAAAACAGACACTAAGCCGAAGAATAATTCGTTAGCGATCAGGTTGTTAACTTTGCCTTTTATAGACATTATCCTTTCCTCATGACATTACGGAATAAAAAAATTAAAAACGCACGACCCGTTAAAGCTCGATCATCCGTGTTGAGCCTGGTGGCGCTTGTAACTACTGCAAGTTGCTGATTCATATCTCATCTCCGGGTTTATTTTCTAATTGTATCTGTATCAATAATGATTAATAAGATGCTAAATCATGGACATCCAGGCCCAAAAATGAGACAGCAGATGAATATCAATGCATTGCAGGGTTTCATAAGGGGGATTACACACGGGGTTTTAGCGCGGCAAGTCGCGCAACAATAATGATCTCTCGAACAAGATTTATTCATTTAAGCCAAAAAAAGCCTGATGACACCATCAGGCTTTTTTAAGGTTCATCGCATATTAACGTGCAGCATCCAATCCCAGCTTAAGATTGGCTTTCCGGCGTGGTTTTTAGTTTTAGCATTTCCCCAAGCAAGATATCCGTGGGTTCGAGTATGTCCGTGTCAATCCCGGCGGAGGGAGTGAAGGTCAGCTCGCCAAAAATGACTTTGCCATTGGAGATATAGAAATCGACCCGGACAAATTCAAAGGGAGCCGATAGCTTCCTGGCGTACTCAAAGAGGTCATCGTAACCTTCGGGTTTGACAAAGGCTTCGATCTCTTCCGGACTCAACGCCAGACAATCCTGGCTGTAACACAGGAACTTAAAATCCTTATCGAAAAAGTAATATTTTGGCATGCCCTTATCTCTGCCGACACAAAGTAACGTGCAGTAAGGAACACCATTGAAACAATATATTTTATAGTCTTCCGGGCCATGGCCCCCCGGTGACTCTATATACTTTTCGCCGATTATCTTTTTATTGATTCTCTTGTAGTTTAATTCCGCGTAGACCTTCCAGTAGTCTTCGTGCATCCAGTTATCGATGACTTTAGCGGCCTGCCCAATGTCCAGCTTGCTTTTATCCTGGCAAATCAGGTTGTAACCCGAACCATGGTTACCCTTGATCACAAACTTTTCAGGTAAGGCCGCCCAGGGGATCTCCTGTACCGAATCGCAGGCGAAGTAAAGCTCATTGAGAATTTCTTCGCAGCCCTGCGCCTGCAAATATTCTCTCACGGCGTATTTATCCGCACATTGCGTCACCAGCGCGTTATTGCTGTAATCGTGAAGTTTGAGATAGTTTATTTTCTCGTTCCAGGTCACCGGCGGGTTTAGATTTAATTTTTTCCCAAATGCCTTTTTGTAGATAAATTTGGTCTTGAAGGTCGGCGTAAAGGTCGCCAATTGATTCATGATAAATTTATTGATGTGTTTTCTCATACAACCTGTCTCATCATTTGACGAAAATATTAAAACGGTGACTGATAGGCACCCAAGGAGGTTGAAGCGATGGGCTGTTCCAGCTCACTACGCCATTGGATCATTGCCGGGGTGGCGCTCAAATCAAACTGGTTTTGGCCTAAAGCGCGGTTAAGAATACGGGCCGAACGCCAGGCCATCAGGCTAAGCTGAGGATCGGCAATGCCGTGGTGGTGCATGCTGGCGTTGACCGCAAACACACAATTCTCAGCGGCTCCTTCCCAATCAAGCGTAAAATCCGAGGTAATACGGTATTGCCCATCGGGGCCGGTTAGCGCCAGGGATTCAAGAAATGCCGGACGCGCCTGTTGATAGCCGGTAGCAAAGATCACCACGTCGGCGTCAACAGTTTCTCGGCCCAAATCAAGGTGATGCTGTGTCTCTAATTGATAAAAATTATCCTGGGCATTCAATGCCATTACCGAACGGCTGGGCAGCAGTTGTACCCAGCGCTTCTCGCGGAGCACATCGAAGCGGTGATACATGGCGCGATAAATGGCCAACAGCGACTCGCTGGTGATGCCATCGGAAGTCAGTTTTTGTTCGTGCAACATGTGTTGTTTGGCGGCGTTGTTCAGCGTGCAGAACTTCTCGACATAATCAGGTGTAAAATACTCGTTAGCAAAAGCCGCTTCATCCAGGGCGTTGTAATTGTTACGCCGGGATATCCAACTCAGCTGTGCCGGCTGGCCCCATTCCCCCTGAAAAATGTTCAGGAACAGATCGGCGCCGCTTTGGCCCCCGCCCACAATCGCCACGCGTTTTCCAGCAAGCTTTGGCTGGCGTAACATCATTTCGCTGGCGTGGAAACAGTGATCATTTTGCTGGGTCACGCAGTCCGGCAGTTTGATTTGCTTGCCAATCCCCACACACAGGTGTTTAGCGTAAAACACCTCATTCTGGGTGGTGACGACAAACTGCCGCTGTTGGTCATCAAACTCTACCTGCTGAACCTCTTGGTTAAACGCCAGTGAGCCCAGGCCGGTTGCCGCCCAGTTGAGATAATCGGCAAACTCTTCGCGCGATGCGGTACGTTGTTCGGTCGTCAGGAAACGGTAGAACTTCTTCCTCTTCACCAGATAGTTAAGAAAACTATAAGGATTGGTCGGCGAAACGGCAGTGACCAGATCCTTCAAAAAATGGGTCTGCATACTGCTGTCCGCCAGGATCATACCTGGATGCCAGGAAAAGTGCGGTTTGCGCTCGAGGAATTGGCAACTAAACCCTTCGATTTCGCTTCCAAGCGCGGCAATACTGAGGTTGGACGGACCGATGCCAATACCGATAAAGTCCAAACGCTGGTTCATTGAGTGTGCTCCTGAGTGAGTAAATCCATTTTCCAGATAAATAATATTGGCCTGGTAAAATAAGCTTAAGATTGAAACAACCGCATCATCTCGTCGTTTTTATTCTCATGAAAATCCGCACCTGTCTTTTTTAGACTGTCGACCTTTCGTTAAAATAAAACAATATTTTGCAGTGTTATAAAACGAGAATGTTTTGGGAGAGATATTTAAAGCAATAAAATCTGATGAATTAACCGAGTAATTCATAACCTATCCCTAGGTTAACCGGCCCATGACGCATGGCATCTTCCTTAATGAAACATTGCCAAATAAGAGTAGCGCCAAAGCGGCAGTCTGGCATGTGAAAAAAAATAATATTAAGGCTGCTGGCGACGTTGTTAATGTAAAATTAAAAGTGAAATCGTAAAAAATGCTAAAATTTCACTTTGGTTTAGCTACTGTTGCAGGTTGAGTTCATCAGGTAAAACCCCGCCCTACGCGGCTTCCTGCCTGACACGCCGGTTCGCCATTCGCGTTGCCCGGGGGCCATCTCAAGATCGACCTTGCCTGCTTCGGGTCACCGGAACCGTTTTACGCGAGCAGTAAGCTTGAATATTTCACCTGTCATTATGCCTGCTTTCGCCCCATGAGGTTTTTTTGGCGCTAACCTGACTTTTCAAAACACTTTATATCTGCTTACTTATTTTCGTCCCAACCCTAATATTGGCACCCGGACCTGTGGGAAAATTGAATCAGACCCACTTGGCTGATCAAATTACCGCCAATCGTCGAGGGCGTTTTTTTCTGATTTAGCTTAGGATTTTTATGTAAGGCTTAATGTCATGGCGAAATAATGGGGCATCCATCCGCAGCGATAAATTAGAAATACGTGCAGTTGAATCTTGCATCCCTTTGTTCGGGTTATTTAACTCCGCCCTATTCCCCAGGGGTGTTTAGCCGCAGATAAGGCTATATTGAGAGCCGCAGGTATTATCCCAACGCACCATTATTCCTGTCTCAACTGCCCCTTGAGCTACATGAAGGCGTTTACAAAAGCGCTGTCGCATCAGATTGTATTGCCGGCTGACCCCGGTTAATCTTAACCGGCATATTCCCAAAGATAAGTGACTGATGTTTTGAAGAATGATGAAATGCCCGCCACCAAACGCAAAAATGACCCCGTTGGCCTGAAGCAGCGCATTTTCGCTGCGGCGCTGAGCGAGTTTGCCGAGGCCGGCCTGAAAGGCGGCCGCATGGAGAACATTGCCGAGCAGGCGGCCACCACCAAGCGCATGGTGGTTTATCATTTCAAGAATAAGGAATCGCTCTATATAGAGGTGCTGGAACACGTCTATCAGCATATCCGTGCTCACGAAACGGGGTTGGATCTGCACGCCTTGCCACCGGTGGAAGCCATGACCCGGCTGGTAGAAGAAAGTTTTAACTACCACGCGGAGCATCCGGATTTCATCCGCGTGATTTGTATGGAAAACATGATGCGCGGTCAATACATCCGCCAGTCGCTGCGCATCAAGGCTTTGAATCAAAGCGCATTGACCCTGCTGGAAGATATTTTGCAACGCGGTAAACAAGCCGGGCAATTTACCCCAGACGCCAGTGCCACCGACGTGCACCGTTTGATCAGCAGCCTGTGTTTCCACTATGTTGCCAACCAGTACACCTTTAATACGCTGTTTGAAAGCCATGAACCGCCGGAAGATCAGGTGATCCGCAACCGTCGGTTGGCCGTCGTGGCGACACTGCGCTATTTGGCGCTGTAACTACCAACCCCGGGAGCCGGTGATGACCAAAACCTCTGGCGGCGAAGAAATCGCCGCGCCTGATGCTTTACTGTCCGCCGCCAGTGGCGATCCTTTCAAGGGCGACCCCAATTTTATGGCGTCGCTGGCCCGAGGGCTTGAGGTTATCCAGGCCTTTACCCCGCAGCGCCGTTTGATGTCCATTTCGCAAATCAGCCAAAAAACCGGCATTCCGCGTGCGGCGGTGCGTCGCTGTCTGTATACGTTGAACAAGCTGGGGTTTGTCTATGCGCAGGACGGCAAGAACTTTGAGCTACGCCCGCGTATTCTGACGCTGGCTCACGCCTATCTCGGCGCCACGCCGTTGGCCAAAGCCACCCAGCCGGTGCTGAAACACATCAGCCAGTTGTTGAATGAGTCCTGCTCTATCGCCACGCTGGACGGCGACAATATCCTTTATATCGCCCGCGCCTCTGCCGAACGCATCATGACCATTGATCTGAACATAGGCAGCCGCCTGCCGGCATTCGCCACTTCAATGGGCCGCGTGCTATTAAGCCATTTACCGGCAGATAAACTTGACGATTACCTGCAACGCATCACCCTGATACGTTATACGCAATACACCCTTGGTTCGATCGACAAACTGCGCGACGAGTTGGACAAGGTTCGCACGCAGGGTTATGCGATCAACGATCAGGAGCTGGAAATCGGCCTGCGCTCGATTGCAGTGCCGATTACCTCGGTCAACGGTGGGGTCACCGCCGCGTTAAACGTGGGTGTGCAGGCCGGCCATGTTCCGCTGAGCGAACTGACCGAGCGCATCCTGCCGATCCTGCTGGAAGGCGCGCAGGAACTCTCACTGCTGACTCATTAGATGGACTGCTGGGCGGTCGCCAGGTATTTCGCCATCTCCGCTTCTGGCACCATGCCGCCGCCGGTTGCCCACACCAGATGGGTGGCATTGCGCCTCTGCTCTTCACTCAGCCCCTGGCTTGCCAACCACGTCTGACTGGCCATGACCCGCCACGGGCCAGGCATGCCCGCCAACGCCGAAGGTTCGAGCTGAATATGCTCATGCTTGTCCAACAGCCCCAGCAGCGCAAACATCTCGGTATCGCTTAAGGTATAAAACCCGGCCAACAGGCGTTCCATCGCGCGGCCAACAAAGCCGGAGGCACGCCCCACCGCCAGCCCGTCCGCCGCGGTCAGGTTGTCGATGCCCAGATCCTGTACGGAGATACCGTCATGCAGCCCGGTGTGTACGCCAAGCAGCATGCAAGGCGAATGCGTCGGCTCGGCAAAGAAGCAGTGTACGTGGTCGCCGAAGGCCAGTTTCAAGCCAAAGGCCACCCCGCCCGGACCGCCGCCCACGCCACAGGGCAGATAGACAAACAAAGGATGCTGAGCATCGACCCGGATGCCGCTCTCGGCAAACTGGCGTTTCAGCCGACCACCGGCCACGGCATAGCCCAGGAACAGCGTTTGCGAGTTTTCGTCATCAATGAAGAAACAACGCGGATCGCTCGCCGCCTGCAAGCGGCCCTGTTCGACGGCGACGCCATAATCTTGTTGGTACTCCACCACGTTGACGCCATTCTCACGCAGCTTTTGTTTTTTCCATTCGCGCGCATCCGCCGACATGTGGACGCTGACGCTGAACCCCAGCCTGGCGCTGATAATGCCGATCGACATTCCCAGGTTGCCGGTCGACCCGACGGCAATCCGGTAACCGCTGAAAAATTCGCGGAACGCCGGCGAAAACAGCCTGGCATAGTCGTCCGTCAATGACAGTAACCCGGCTTCAAGCGCCAGTTTTTCCGCATGCGCCAGCACCTCGTAGATACCGCCCCGCGCCTTGATCGAGCCGGAGATCGGCAGGTGACTGTCCTTTTTCAGCAGCAAACGGCCGCCGAGCGACAGGCCATAACGCTGATCCAGTGCGCTTTGCATCGCAGGCAGCGCAACGACCTCAGACTCGATCACTCCTTTGGTGGCCTGGGTTTCGGGAAAGGCCAGGCTCAGATAAGGCGCGAACCGGGCCAGACGCTGTTGCGCATCGGCCACGTCGTTGGCATCCAGCCCGACATAGGGCAGCCCGGCCTGCAAAGAGGTCGCGCGCGGGTTGAACCAGGTCACCGGCTCAAGGTCGATCAGCTCCTGCAACAGCGGGTACTGTTTAACCCACTGCTGAATCTGTGTTTTTTCCATTGTTGTTCTCTGCGCTGCGTAAGGGGAAGCCTAGGGTGCAGCGATTCGCCCAGGCTGACAACTGATAAAAACTCAACTTTGCATGAACTGCATTGATACAACAGGATGATTTACCTGAAATAATGCCCCGCCGCCGAGGAGGCCGCGGGGCCAGGGCAGTTTTACCCGCGCGCCGCCGCTTCCAGCTTGGCGATATCCAGTTTGACCATCTGCAGCATCGCTTCGGTGACCCTTCTCACCTTTTGGCTGTCGGTATCACTCATCAACTCAGTCAACCGCCGGGGGACAATCTGCCAACTCAGCCCCCATCGATCACGCAGCCAACCGCACTGCTCAACTTGGCCACCGTCACTCAGCGCCGCCCACAGCCGATCCACTTCCGCCTGATCCGCGCATTCCACCATAATGGAAAAGCTGTGATTGAACGGATCCAGAGGACCGGCCTCAATCGCCGCATAGCGCTGATCGCCGAGGATGAACGTCGCCAGCTTGACGCTGCCGGCCGGGCCGCTGGGGGTGTCGGCGGGCAAGGTAGAGTGCCAGGTCAGGGAGGATCCGGGGATCAAATCCGTGTAGCAGCGCAGCGCCGCGTCCATGTCTTTTTCAAACCACAGGTGTTGGGTGATTTTCACGATATCCCCCTCCGTTACTGGTCCAGGATAGGTTCGAAGCCGCCGAAGATCATGCGCTTGCCGTCAAACGGCATTTGGTCGCCTAGCGCCTTCATGCGCGGATCCGCCATCATCTTCTGGTTGGCGTCGTCACGCACTGCTTTGGAGGGATATTCTATCCAGCTGAACACCACCACCTCATCGGCTTCGGCCTTCACGGCACCGCGAAAATCGGTAAGTTTGCCGTCGGGGACGTCATTGCCCCAACATTCAACGATCCGCGTAGCACCGAACTCTTTAAACAAGGGTGCGGCCGCCGCAGCCAGTTTCAGGTACGCCTCCTTATTGGCGGCCGGCACCGCCACGACAAAGCCATCAACATATTTCATAGGAGATTCCTCTTGTCTGTTCGACAGTCGGGGTGGCGCCGGCGGAGCTGCCTGCGCCCTCTACCATTTTAGACCCCATTGGAGGGGGCAACCATTAAGGGCACCGGCGGACGGTGATCTCCAGATAAAGATCCCATCGGGCGGGTACGGCGCGGCATAAAATGGCTAAATCCTCCCGCCGGCCCTTCTTGATAAACATTCACTACACAAATGTCACATATGAGAATAATAATGATAATCGTTATTATTTATTAATTTGATATGGAACGGTATGCACCAGGTAGAAAATCCCCATCTGAATACAACAAAAAAGCGTCGGGCTCTTCGTTCACTTCCCCTTATCGTCAGCGTGTTACCGGCATTGCCTCTCGCTGGCGCATGGGCCGACGAGGACGCACTCACCGTCACCACCAGCGCATTGCCTGCCGAGGGTTACAGCGCCGACACGGCTTCAACCGGCAGTAAAACCGCCACCCCACTCAGCGAAATCCCACAGTCTGTCAGCGTCGTCACCCCAGAGGTGATTAACGACTTTCAGGTCAAAAGCGTCAACGACGCCATGAAATTCGTCAGTGGCGTGACTCAGGGCAATACCCTCGGCGGCACCGAAGACGGTTTCGTCAAGCGCGGCTTCGGCGTCAACTCAGACGGTTCGGTATTTATCGACGGTGTCCGCAGCAACCAGGGATTGAGTATGGACGCCACCACCGAGCGCGTTGAGGTGCTGAAAGGCTCAGCGTCGCTGCTGTACGGCATTCTCAGCCCTGGCGGCATCATCAATCTGATCAGCAAAAAGCCGCAGTACGACTGGAATACCCGTATCAGTGGCGCCACCAGCAGCTTTGGCGGCGGCAGCGGCACCCTCGACGTCACCGGTCCTTTGGGCAATGGCTTTGCTTTTCGTTTTATCGCCGAACGCCAACACCAGGATTACTGGCGTAACTTCGGCACCAACGAACATACGCTGTTGGCCCCTTCGCTCAGTTGGTTCGGCGATAAAGCCTCCTTCAACCTGGCCTACAGCGAATATAAGTACGATATCCCTTATGATCGCGGCACCGCCTTTATCAATGGCAAGCCGGTCGATGTTCCCTATAACCGCAGGCTGGACGATTATGCCAACCACGCCTGGGGCAAGAACAAACGCCTCAACGCACACTATGAGTACGCGCTGGACAGCACCTGGACCACCCGTTTCAACTACGCCTGGATGCAGCGTCGCTACGACAGCAACGAGGTACGCGCCACCGCTATCGACACCACCACCGGGATCGTTTCGCGCCGGGCGGACGCCAACCGCGGCTTTAACCATCAGACCGACTATTATTCCTGGGATTTGAACGGTTCGCCGGTCGCACTGGGTATGCAGCATGACCTGCTGGTGGGCGTCGACTATGAAAAGAATGAAACTTACAAAGCCTACTCTTACCGGGGCAAGGTTTCGAATACCTTCAATATGTATGATCCGGTCTACGGCGAAACGCCGGTGACCGACAGCAGCACCTACTCGGATACACAGAGCAATCTGCGCAGCACCTTATACAGCCGCTCGGTTTATGCCAAAGACAGCATTCATTTGACAGACAAGTGGATCGCCGTACTCGGCGCGCGCTACCAGTCTTACTATCAGAACAACAGTAACGGGTTCCAGGATCCGCAAAACACGCTGAATGACAAAGACAACAAATTCCTGCCGCAGGCCGGCGTGGTGTATAAGCTGACGCCAGGCGTTGCCCTGTATGCCAACTACAGCCGTTCCTTCACCCCGTCTACGGCGGTGGATGACAACGGCAACGTGGCGACGCCCGAAACCGGCACCACCTACGAGGTGGGCGGCAAATGGCAAGTGACTCCGGCGGTGGATGCCACATTGGCGCTGTACCGCATAGATGAAGAAAACATGTCGATCTTCATCAACGGCGTGACCCGCAGCATTCCCAAGGCGCGATCCACCGGCATTGAGCTGGAGCTGAACGGCGAAGTGGCCCGCGATTGGGATCTGACCGCCAATTACAGCTACGACAAAACCGAGATTGTCGCCGACAACCTCACCCCGGATAACGTCGGTAACCGACTGGTGAACGCCCCAACCAATATGGGCAGTCTGTACCTCAGCCACCGCATCACGCTGCCGTTGGTGCCTGGTGATGTGCGCCTGGGCGGCGGTGGGCGCTATGTCGGTCGCCGCGCCGGCGATCCGGAAAACAGTTTTACCCTGCCGGCTTATACCGTGGCGGATGCGTTTATCGCCTGGGACAGCAAACTGGTGGGCAAACACACCCAGATCAAGCTGAACGTCAAGAACCTGTTCAACCGCGAATATTATGAGTCCAGCGCGGGCAACCTGCGAGTGATTGAGGGTGAACCCCGTAGCCTGAGCTTGCAAGCGACGGTAGATTTCTGAGGATGTTTCCCCGGATGCCGCCGATGGCATCCGGGGATCCGGTTCAAACCAGGCCGATGTTTGCTCCCCGCTGGTAGATCCGGGCTTCATAAGGACGCAACTTTTGCCGCTCGCCGCTAGCCTGATAATTCCCCAACTGCCACCGCCAATCGCCCAGCGTCAACGCCTGGGGCTCGACCTGCTGCGTGTCGCCGCTGAGATTGCACAACACCAGCACTTGCTGTTGATCCAGGGTGCGGGTATAGGCGTAAATGTGCGGATGCGCCGCCAATTGCAATTGATAGCTTCCGTCGATCCACACCGGGTCCTGTTTGCGCAGCCGGATCAATGCCCGGTAGAAGTTCAGCACCGAGTCGGCGTCTTCGTGCTGACGCGCCACGTTGATCTGCGGATAGTTGGCATTTACCGCAAACCAGGGGCTCGCTGAGCTGAAACCGGCATTGTCCCCCGCGTCCCACTGCATTGGCGTGCGCGAATTGTCGCGTCCGCTGCGGCCGAGAAACGCCAGGATCTGCGCCTCGTCCATGCCCTGCTCGCGCAGCTTGGCAAAGCGGTTTCTGGCGGCAATGTCATTAAAGTCCGCCAGGCTCTCGAAGCGGGTATTGGTCATGCCCAACTCCTGCCCCTGATAGATAAACGGCGTTCCCTGCATCAGGAAATACATCGCGGCGATGGCGGTAGCGCTTTCGCGCCAATACTGCTTATCGTCCCCCCATTTCGACACTACGCGCGGGATATCGTGGTTTTCGACGTACAGGGCATTCCAGCCTTTGCCCTCCAGCAGAGTCTGCCAGCGGGTAAAAATCCGTTTCAGGCCGATCACGTCTACCCCGGCGTCCGGCGACTGCTGATGGTCGTTTTCCCACAGTTTGACGTGCTCAAACTGGAAAATCATGTTCAACCGGCCGTGTTGTTCGCCTACCCAGTCTTCGCCCTGTTCCGCGGAGGCGCCGTTCATTTCGCCCACCGTCATGATGTCGTAACGGTTAAACACCTGTTCACACAGGTCATCGACATAATCCAGCAGCCCCTCATGGTTAAGGTGCCGCTCGAAAGACGGCACGTAACGCAACCCCAGCGGGTTGGGCATATCGGTCAAGCCAGGCTGTTTTTTCATATGGCAGATCGCATCGATGCGGAAACCGTCAATGCCCTTATCCAGCCACCAGCGCATCATGTCATACAGCGCCGTACGCACCTGCGGGTTTTCCCAGTTCAGATCCGGCTGACGCGCCGAGAACAGGTGCAGAAAGTATTGTTCGCTGCCGGGGTCATACTTCCAGGCCGAGCCGTTGAAAATACTCTCCCAGTTGTTGGGCTCCGCGCCATTTTTGCCGTCGCGCCAAATATACCAATCGCGTTTGGCACTGGTTTGGGATGATCGGGATTCGATAAACCACGGGTGTTCGTCCGAGGTGTGGTTCACCACCAGGTCGAGTATCAACCTCATGCCCCGGGCATGCACTTCCGCCAGCAGGCGGTCAAAGTCCGCCATGGTGCCGAACTCCGTCATAATGGCCTGATAATCGCTGATATCGTAGCCATTGTCGTCGTTCGGCGAGCGGTACATCGGACAGATCCAAATCACGTCGATGCCCAGCCACTGCAGGTAATCCAGCCTGGCGGTGATACCATTCAGGTCACCTATACCGTCCCCGTTGGAATCCATAAAGCTACGCGGATAGATTTGATACACCACCGCCTGTTTCCACCAACGCCCTTGTTGCCCACCGCTCATGCTGCTGCTTCCTTCATAAATTAATGCGCCTGTTCCGACGCCAAAATGCGCTGAAACGCCCGGCCCTGTCGGTCAAACAGGTAACAACATTCCACCGGCAACCGCACACCCACCGTATCACCGGCCTGAATGGTCGAACGTTCGGGATTACGCAGCACCCAGGGCTCACCGGCGTTGCCGTTGTCCAGATAGAGGTAGGTTTCATTGCCCATATGCTCGACGAACATCACTTCGCCCTGAAACTCGCACTCCGCCCGTTCGCCACCGCGAATATGCTCAGGGCGAATACCGACGTTAACGCTCTGGCCTTCCGCCTCGGCAGGGGTGGAAATCGGCAGCACCAACGCCTTGCCATTGTCCAGTTCGACCACGCTTTGGCTTGCACCGGCACGCCGCAAAATCGCCGGGATCAGGTTCATCTTCGGTGAGCCGATAAACTGTGCGACAAATTCGTTGGCCGGTTGATCATAGAGTTCCAGCGGCGTACCCACCTGCTCCACATGGCCCTGGTTCAACACCACGATACGGTCCGCCAAGGTCATGGCTTCAACCTGATCGTGGGTAACATAAATAATGGTCGACCCGAGCCGCTTGTGCAGCGACGCCACTTCCATACGCATTTGCACCCGCAGCGACGCATCGAGGTTGGACAGCGGTTCATCGAACAAAAACAACTTGGGTTCGCGCACGATAGCGCGGCCTATGGCCACCCGCTGCCGCTGGCCGCCGGAAAGATCTTTAGGGCGACGGTCCAGTAGCGGTTCGAGCTGTAAAATACGCGCGCTTTCGCGTACCCGGCTGTCGATGTCAGCCGCCGAATGGCCCGCCAACTCCAGCGCAAAAGCCATGTTTTTGTACACGCTCATGTGCGGATAGAGCGCGTAGGACTGGAACACCATGCCGATGCCCCGTTCCGCCGGCGTATCGTCGTTGACGTAGTTGCCGTCGATATACATGCCGCCGCTGCTGATTTCCTCCAGCCCGGCGATCATCCGTAACAGAGTGGATTTGCCGCAGCCGGAAGGCCCGACGATCACCACAAATTCCCCGCTGTTGATTTGCAGGTCCAGCGACTTGATCACCTCGGCGTTAGCGCCGTAGCGTTTTTGCAGTTTTTCCAGCGTGAGTTGCGCCATATTCCCCCCGTTTCCGCCACCATTGGCATTCAGCGGGGCGCGACACGCGCCCCGCCATCCGGCTTATTTCAGGTAATCAAGCCACGGGCTCTGGCGTGAGATCATCACGTCCACCAGCTCGGGGATCGCCCGGCATTTGTCGTTGACCGAATCCACCAGCAGCGCCTGGATCACCAGATCGCGCGAGCCTTCAATCACCGCGTCGGCGGTCAGGTCGTGAATGGCAATCTGGTTACTGAGCAGCCCGCCGATCCCGGCCGGCATATCCACTTTAATGCCGTGCACGCCTTTGCGATCGATAATCGCCGGCACTTCCACCGCAATAAAGTCCGGCAGCTGTTTGATAAAGCCCAGGTTCGGAATGTTGACCGCCGACTCTTCATAGCCGGAATCGGTCAGGATCCCTTCCATGATCGGCACCACGCGTTCTTTCAGCTTCAATTCAATTTTCGGCTGCACGTGCCCCAGGTAATTGCGATAGAAGGTGTAGAAATCGAGGATGCCGCGATGATCGCTGACCTCGCTGGCCCAGCGGATGTATTCGCCGAAGTGGCTGTCGCCGGTGATCGGCAGATGGTGGAATTTCTCCAGAATCTCCTTGAACAACGTGCGGTCGGCCCAAGGGTAAGCGCTGTCTTTGCCGCCCAAGGCATCACGTTCGGTGCTGCCTTCGGTCTGCACCAGTTTGCCGTGGGTGCGGGTGTAAGCCAGGATGTCGCTGTAGCCCGGCAGACGGGAGAAATAGTCCGGTGCCTTGGCGCGCACGTCACCATAAGCGTCTTTGCCGCTGTCTTTGTAGCTGGCCTCCAGCAACACGCTGAAGTGGTTAAGCCCGGCGGCGCGCAGGTTCAGGTTTTCAAACGAAGTGCCGAGCATTTCCGGCAGATAACGTTCAAGTGATGCAATTTCGTGGCACATGCCGACAAAATTGAGCTGCGGGAAGCGACGGTGCACGGTGGTGCAGATGCGGCTCATCGGGTTGGAATAGTTAAATACCCAGGCGTTTGGGCAAATGTCGGCCACGTCGGCGCAAATGTCGAGGATCGGCGGAATAATCCGCAGCGAGTGGAACAGCCCGCCGGGGCCACCGTTTTCACCGTACACCTGCTGGATACCGTACTGCTGCGGGATCTGCCAGTCGAGATCCCACAGCGCAAAGCGGTCGCCCACTTCGATGGAGATAATCACGAACTCCGCCCCTTGCAGCGCGGTTTTACGATCGGTGGTGGCGCTGACGGTAAACGGCAGATCTTCTGCGGCCAAAAAGTCTCGGGCCGTTTTCTCGGTCACCGCCAGGGCGGCTGGGTTGATGTCGTGCAGCACAATTTCACTGCCGTACAGCGTGTTGCTCTGGAAGATGTCCCCCAGCGTGCCGTAGCCGAATTGCGCGCTGCCTGCACCCACTAAAACGATTTTTGTAGCCATTGCTTTTCTCCTGCTTCAGGGTTAATCGAAAATCAGCCTTTTACTGCGCCGTTGGTTAATCCGCTGACGATGCGGCGCTGGAAAATCAGAACCAGTGCGATAATCGGCAGTGTGACGATCACCGAGGCCGCCATGATGGTGCCCCAGGGAAGTTCGAACTGAGAGGCGCCCTGCAGCATGCCGATCGCCACCGGCACGGTGCGTTTGCCGCTGGAGATGACAAACGTCAGGGCGAACATGAATTCATTCCAGGCGCCGATAAAGGCCAGCAGCCCGGTGGTCACCAGCGACGGCCCCATGATCGGCGCAAAGATGCGGGTGATGATGGTCCAGGTGCCGGCGCCATCGACAATTGCCGCCTCTTCCAGCTCCGCCGGAATGGCCTTCATAAAGGTGGTCAGCACCCAGACGGTAAACGGCAGCGAAAAGGTGGTGTAGGACAGCACCAGCGCCCCCAGTGAGTCGTACAGCCCCATAAACCGCACCAGCTCGAACATGCCGGACAGCACCGCGACCTGCGGGAACATCGAGACGCACAGGATGGTGAACAGCAGGTATTTGCGACCGCGAAAACGGATCCGCGCCAGGGCGAAAGCGGCGGTGATCGATACCAGCAGGCAAATACCTACCGTCAGCGTCGCCACGACGATGGAGTTCAGCAGGCTGCGGGCGATGCCATTTTCCATCAACGCCGTCAGATAATTGCCCCAGTGCAGATGCTTCGGCAAATAGGCGACCTGGAACAGATCCTGCCCCGAACGCAAGGAGGTGATCAGCGCGTAGTAGAACGGAAACAGGCAGATCACACTGGCCAGCGCGGCCCCGGCGAAGATCAGCGTTTTATGGCCGTATTTTTGCTGTTGGCGGCTCAGTTTCATGCTTGTTTCTCCTTGTCGTTCAGGCGGCCCAGCGTGAGGAAGCAAGCGGCGATACCCGCCACCATCATAAAGACCAGCACCGAAGCGGCCGAGCCGGAGCCCATTTCCTGGTAGCTGACCATGCGATCGCGGGCATAACCGGACACCGACACCGTGGCCTCGCTGTTTGAGGTCAGAACGTAAATCAAATCAAACACCCGCAACGCATCCATCACCCGGAAAATCAGCGCGACGATCATCGCCGGCATAATCAGCGGCAAGGTGATACGGCGAAAGCGCTGCCAGGCATTGGCCCCGTCGACCCGGGCCGCTTCATACAGATCGCCGGGGATCAGTTGCAGCGCCGCCAGCAGCATCAGGGCCATAAACGGCGTGGTCTTCCAGACGTCGGCAATCACCACCGCCCACATCGACAGCCCCGGCTCCGCCACCCAGGCCAAAGGCGTGGCGATAAGGCCGGTTTTGAGCAGCAGGTCATTCACTACGCCGTACTGATCGTGGAACATCCACCCCCACATTTTGGCCGACACTATGGTCGGAATGGCCCAGGGCACCAGGATGGCGGTGCGCGCCAGCCCCTGACCGCGGAATTTTTGGTTCATCAGCAGCGCCAACAGCATGCCGAACACCAACTCCAGCGATACCGACAACAGGCTGAAGCGCAGCGTATTGCCCACCGCCAGCCACCACAACGGATCCGCCAGCACGCCGTAATGGTGGCCGCCTTCGGTCAGGTCGAGATAGTTGGCGAAACCGACAAAGCGGTAGTCGTCCGGCGCATCCAGCATGGCGTCGGTAAAGCTGTAAAACAGGGTGCGCAGCAGCGGCCAGCCGGCGACCACCGCCAGCAGCAACATCGCCGGTGCTACCAGTAACCAGGCGATGCGACTGCGTCGCTGCTGGTGATTAAGCTTGCTGCGCCTGGCCGGCCGCACCTGCGTAGATTCAGGGGTAGCCGTCAGGGATAAAGCGTGCGTATCGCGTTTCATGCATCAGACTCCGGCAGTTAATGGGGGATGACACGGCCTTGGGCTTTCAGCGCCATCCTCTGGCTTTGATCCGTTCCAGTCGTTGCTGTAAATCCGCCACGGCCGTGACACCGTCACTGTCACCGCGCAATACGTTAAAGGTGGCGTTGTAAATGGCTCTGGAGACTTGCGCATACTGCCGTTTGGTTTGGGTGGCCGGGCGTGGCAAGGCCTGCGCGAAAATGCCCTTGAAGTCCGCCAGATAAGGCGCCTGCGCCAACACCTGCGGATCGTCATACAGCGCGGTACGCGAAGGAGCCTGCCCCAACAACGCCAGCGCCCTTTTTTGCGATTCGGCGTCGCTGACGATTTTCAGCAGCGCAATCGCCGCCTCGGGGTGTTTGGTATAACCGTTGATCGCCCACTGCCAACCGCCCAGCGCGCTGACCGAGTGGCCGTCAGCCCCTTTCGGCAGCGGCATCACGCCCACCTTGCCGCGGATCGCGCTGCTGCTGTCCTGCGACAACACGTAGGCGTAGGGCCAATTGCGCATAAACAGCGCATCGCCGTTTTGGAATACTGCCCGCGACTCTTCTTCCATATAACCCAGCGTGCCCTTCGGCGTGATTTTGCCAATCCAGCCGGCGGCCATATTCAGCGCCTGCGCCGCCTGCGGGTTATTGATGGTGATATTGCCCTGGGCATCGATGAAACTGCCGCCGTTCTGCGAAGCCACCCATTCCAGTGCGTTGCAAGTCAGCCCCTCATAGGATTTGCCCTGGAACACCAGCCCCCAGAAGTTTTTATGGCCGGCGGCCCGTTCGCCCTGCTGAATACGGCTGGCGATGCGGGTCAGATCGGCCCAGGTTACCGGCGGCTGTTCGCCGTATTTCTCCAGCAGATCCTTGCGGTAGTAGAGCGCGCCGCTGTCCAGATAAGCCGGCACCGCTTTGACCCGGCCGTTAACCACGTTGTTTTGCCAGGCGGCGGGGAAGAAATCCTGTTTGATGTCGCCCACGCTGTCGGTCAGATCCAGCAGGTGTTTGTTCAATACGCCGATCCATACGGTATCGGCCTGAAACAGATCGATGGCGCTGGCGTCTTTGGCGGCAAACAGTTGCTGGAACAGCGACAGCTTTTCATCGGAGGCAGGAGGCAGATCGATAAATTCCAGGGTATGGCCAGTCTGAGCCTCAAAGCGCTGTTTGATCTCGTTGCAGTATTGGCGCCCTTCTTTGCTGGGCGCGCATTGCATACGCAGCGTGTCGGCCAATACTTGCCCGGACATCAACGCCAGTGCGGCGGCAACCATACTCGGTATCAATCTTCTCATTGCGTCCTCTCTGGTGGCGGCTGGGAATACCGGCATGGGAGCAAGCTATCGAAGGCAGGTCATTGGCGGAAATCGTTTTTCACCGCTACGATATAGAAACTTTCTATACCACCAGTGGAAAATATGATCGTGGACAAAATTCTGCGGCAGTTTATCGAAGTGGCGATGTTCAAAAATGTGAGTCATGCAGCAAACAAACTTTGCCTGAGCCAGCCAACGCTGACCCACAACATGAAAAAGCTGGAAGAGAATTTAGGGGTGCAACTGCTGGAACGCACCTCGACCGGGGTGAAAACCACCGAGTACGGCGATTTGCTGCTGGAACAGGCGCAGATGATGCAGCGCATTTATGACAATACGCTGATCAAACTGGCATTTATCAAGGCACGCCAGGAGCAGAGCCTGCGAATGGGCACCGGCCATGCCTGGTGGTATATGTTCGTGCGCGACAGCTTCAACGCCTACCGTGGGCTGCACCCGATGGTGAATATTCATATCGATCTGGGCAACCACCTGCGCCTGATGGACCTGCTGTTGGGCGGCGATATCGATTTGTTTATCGGCCATGAAATTCAGGGGCTGAACCCCAAGGCAGGCATCAGTTTTCTGCCGCTGTTCGGCACCACCGACTGCATGTTCGTCCGGCGCGGGCACCCGCTGCTGGGGCAAACCGTCGGGCCGGATGCGCTGCTGGACTACCCCTGCGTTGAGCTGACGCCGGATGAAAGCCGCTATCACCATATGGTGGAAGATATGCAGCCGAAAAAATTGGCGCGCAACCGCCTGCACCTGGCGGAACGGGTGATTTGTTCGACCAATTCCATGATGTCGGCAGTGGACATGATCAATGACTCCGATGCGGTGCTGTTGAGCTACCCCTCCTGCATGGCGGGATATTTTGCCGATTACGGCATTGAACCACTGCAGCTGATGCAGCCCGGCCAGCGCTGCACCGTCGGCATCTATCTGATGCGCGAAAAGGCGGATGCGCCCCACGTGGTGCAGATGCAGGCATTGATGCGGCAACACCTGGAACAGATCCGCCCCTTGCTGTCGTAGATCCCCATGCGGGTTCGGCCCGCAAATTACGCCGGCAGGCCACCAAAATATGATTAGCAAACAATATTATTACTTCCTCGAATAATTAAAAATGCAACCCATTCCCCATACTTACATTCCTCATTATTTATTTGTGGTTTTTTTATTCATTGTCTATAAATTATTTACGCAATATATAATTGGTAGCATTAGTCCTATGACAGATAATAATCATAATCCGCAATTTGATTCATTGGCTTCTTTGTATGATGACATGGCTAACTGGCCATTCCGCAAGGACATAGAAATACCTGCGGTATTGGCGAGACTGGGCGACATTTCCGGATTGCGCATTCTGGACTTTGGTTGCGGGTCCGGGCATTACTCGCGCTTATTGAAAGCTAAAGGTGCGGAACGCGTCGTGGGTTATGACGTCGCCGGCGGTATGTTGCAGTACGCCCTTGAACGTGAAATGCAAGAGCAACGAGGCATCGAATACGTCAGCGATCTCGAGGGACTTGAGGCACAGTTTGATCTGGTGCTCGGTGTTTATGTCTTGCCCTATGCTGCAACGCGTGCGCAGTTAATCGGCATGGTTCACAGCATGGTCGCCTTGCTGCGCCCGGGAGGACGCTTGCTCACACTGCCGCTTAATCCGGCCTATGCGCCGCAGGCTGACTACTATGCGCCCTATGGGTTCCGCCTGACGACGGCCACCCCGCATCAAGAAGGCACCGAGGTCCACCTGCATCTGCCCAGCGGCGATAAGCATGTCGATATCACCGCCTGGTATTGGTCCAGGGAAACCCTGACGCGCACTTTGGAGACGGCCGGACTTTCTGAAATCCAATGGCATGCGCCGCATCTGCAAGGGCCGGCGAACGCGATGCCATCATCTCTGGATGCCTATCTTCAACAACCGCACACTATGCTGGTAGACAGTTATTATTATGGAAATAATGAAATTTTAATAAGGTAGCCCGTCACGTGAATTCTATTTAATTTAATTGAATATTTATATTTGATCGATTTGTAGCGCCTATACCCCAGGGAATGTTGTTATCACAATAATCACGGGGGATAAATGGAAATAACGATTGAAGTCTTCTCATCGATAAATCAACTGGCTGAATCTGAATATCACCAATTTCATCACTACCGTAATGGAACTTTGTTTTATGACTGGCGTTTTCTGCTTGCCGCCGAGCAATCGCCTTTATTAACAGTAAGAAAGACTTTTTACCTCACCGCCCGCAGCCACGGACAACTGATGGCGGTGCTGCCGGTCTATTTGCAGGATTTGAGCGTGGTGGATCCGTTCCAGATATTGGCGGAAAACGCCGGCCTCCACAATCAAGGCGCTGACTACGGGCTGTTTAGCCATATCATGCATTGCTTTGATAGCACCATCCCCAGCCGCCAGGCTTCTCTGGCACTGCACGACGCCCTGCTCAGCCGGTTGCGCGAACTGGCCGTAGCGGAAGGCGCCAGCTATTTTGGCCTGCTGAACGTGCAGGACCCCTTTTTGCTGCAACATGCCGGTGCGCTGGGCTTAAACGTCAATTTCATGCTGGATCGCTGGTACGTGGAGCTGTCTGAGTACCGCGATTTTGACCATTTCATAGAAAAATTGCCCTACGACGGGCGCAATGAAATGCGGCGACAGCTGCGCAAATTTAACGCCGGCCAGGCAACGCTGTCGATGTTGGCACCGCCATTCGATGAGCGCCTGGAACAACTCGCCGAACTCTGCCAACAAACCACGGCGCGTCACGGAACGCCCCATTATTTCCCCGCCGCCCCGTTGGCCCGCTTTAGCCGTCTGTGTGGCGACCTTATCCGGCTGAATCTGATCGAACAAGAGGGCGAACTGGTTGCCGGCATAGTGTGTTTCTTGCAGCAGGATACGCTGCACCTATGGTCCGCCGGCATGAGTTACGATCGCATCGACTTCAGTCCCTATACGCTCGCTTTCGCTAACGCTTATCGCTACGCGTTTGAACAGGGCTTGAAACGGATCGAGGCCGGTCGACTCAACGCCAAAATCAAAACCCGCCTGGGGCTGCAACCCGAACCTTTGTATACCGTAACCAGTGAACGGCTGAACCACTCGGCATTCCGCCTTTAATCCCCCGTATTTACAGGAGCTGTATATGACAGCAAACACATGTGGCGCAGATGACCATCGTCGTTTTGTTCACCAACTGTCGGGACGGGTTCGGTCCCGCTACCATGCAGAATATGCCGGGTGGCTGCGACAATCCGCCTGGAACCAACGTGACTTTGGCCGCACGCCGGAAATGATTGTTCGTGCCGAGTCTGTCGAAGATGTCGTGGAAACGGTGAGTTTCGCCAGTCGGCACCAGCACGCGATCAGCGTTCGGGCTGGGGGACACAGCTACGGTGGCTGCTTCCTGCGCAACAACAGCATTCTTTTGGATATCTCCGCGTTGAACGAACTTGAGGTCAATCCGGCGGCCAGTAGCGTGCGGATCGGGCCGGGGGTCACCGCGCGTGAACTGAGCGCGGCCTTGATGAAGCACGGACTGGCCTTCCCGACCGGACATGGCGGTAACGTGGCACTGAGTGGATTTCTGCTGGGCGGTGGCATGGGGATCAACGCTACCGCCTGGGGGGGCATGAGCGTGTTCAACATCGACGCTCTGGACCTGATTACCGCCGATGGGCAACTCCGCCACGCCAGCCGCGATGAAAATCCGGATCTGTTTTGGGCCGCTCGCGGCGCAGGCCCCGCCGCATTTTTTATCGTGGTGCGTTTTTACCTCAAGTGTCATCCTCTGCCTGGGGCCATCGCCAATCACGTTTACCAACTTCCTTACGCCGAACTGGGTCCGCTGCTGGAGATCATCGAAGGGCGAACCTGGGATCCCCGGTTGCAAATCATGATGGCGCTCACGCCGCCACAGGCCAATCAGCCGCATAACATCACCTTGAATACCCTTGCCTTCACTGACACTCCAGAGGAAAGTGCCAGGCTTCAACGCGAATTTATTCAACAGCTTCCCGGCAGCGCCATCACGCCGCTGCTTGAAAATCCGCACGGAAGTTTTGAGGAGATTTATCAGCAGGGAGAAGGCATGCTGATTGCGCGCCGTTTTCGCAGCGATAACATCATCACCAACGCCATTCATCAGGTTAAGCAGGTGCTCGATACATTATTACCGCAACAGCCTTCCCCTAACGGTATCACGCTGATCGTGTGGCGCGGTGAACAACACTTTCCTGACGCAGCCTATTCCGTCACGGGGCGATTCTTCGTCTCGACCTATCTGCAATGGAACGACGCCGGCAGCGATGAACAGCATCGCCGCTGGCTGCACAAACTTTATGATCAACTGGAACCCTTTGCTTGCGGCTGCTATATCAACGAATTCGACCTCGAGGCGAGATCCGGTCAGCTCCGGCGCTGTTATGCCCCCGATAACTGGCAGCGTCTCAATCAACTGCGCCAGGACTATGATCCGCACGGGGTATTTGTCGATATCCAGTTGCTACAACGTGAATCATAAAAACGCCGAGATCGGGGGGACGGGTTATTTTTCACCGCTCAACGCGATCAACGCCTGATACAGCGGCCGGGCATTGCCTGGCCCCACTACCAGTTGATATTCGGTGGTCAGCCGTGGGGTTTCGACCTCCAGCAGGGCTTTGACGCCGGGCAGACCCTCGATACCCGACCGATCGAGTCTCCCGCCATCGCGCAGTTCCGCCCTGATGCGACTGGCGCAGTAACGCAGTTTGACCAGGTTTTCCGTGCCGCCAAACGCTGCCAGCACCGATGCCGCAAGCTGATGTGTTTCCATGGTGTCTCCTGAAAAAGATTGCCTATGCAACAACAGCATAGAGCCGCTCAGCTCGGTTGTGAAATTGGTTTCACCCGGTGCGATATAGACTCTATCTATAACGCATCATTGAGCGGCCTCCTCCTGTTTCAGGACATATACTTAAAGGAGTGTTCAGATCGGAGGTAAGTGAGATGAAAACGATTATCCCCCTGTTTTTGATGCTGATGCTTTCCGGCTGTATGGGCGGTGGCGGCCCACAGGATGTGCCGCCACCGCCGGTACATAATGATCCACAAACCTGCAATAACACCTCCGCCAGCGCCAACAGCGACTGTTCCCAGTCCGTGGTGCCGGCCATGCACTGACGCACAATGCGGGCTGCGGTCAGACTTCTACCCGCAGGCCCGCCGCTTTTCCGTCTTTCGTCGCCCGTGCGTTGCGGCACCGAATTACGACGACTGTTCCTCGTCATTGATCAGGTTTTTCGCCTGCTGTTTCATAAACACCACTTCCTGCGGGCTAGACATGCTGACGCGGTGCGCCCGCAGCAACTTGAGGATATTGAACAGCAGTTCGCTTTTGGTCGAGCCGACCATACGCGGGCTGGCCACATAGCCGGTCACGCTGAGGATAATGCCCTCCGGGCCGAGCTGGCTGAAGCGAACATAGGGCGCCGGGGCATCCAGAATGGCTTCATAGTCCTGGTAAGCGCTCAGCAAGATATTGCGAACCTGCTCCGGATCGATATCCGTCGGGAAGGTCAGCGCAATGGTCACGACGCCCTGTGCGTTCCCCATGGTGGCGTTACGCACGTTCTGCGAGATGAGCTGGGAGTTCGGCACAATCATCGTCGAACGGTCGCTCAACTGAATTTCGGTGGCGCGCACATTGATGCGACGCACATCCCCCTCCACGCCGCCGATGCCAATCATATCGCCGACTTTTACCGGCCGTTCGGTCAGCAGGATCAGACCGGAAATAAAGTTCTTCACGATTTCCTGCAGACCAAAACCGATACCGACCGACAGCGCACTGACGATCCACGCCAGGTTGCTCCACTGGATGCCCAGCGCCGCCAGGGTGATCAAGATCAGCAGCACATAGCCCACATTGCTGAACAACGTCACCAGCGAGGCCCGGATCCCGATGTCCGCAACAGTTTTTGGCAACAGTTCCTGGCTTAACCAGCGCTGGGTCACCCGCAGAATATAGATGCCAATGGCCAGGCAAATGACCGCATTGATCAGGTTGCCGGGCACAATGTTCAGCCGCTGTAGCCCTTCACCGCTCAGGATGGCGATGATCTTGTCCAACAGCGAATTAGGCGTTGTGGTGCCGAACGAGCCGTTGAACAGCGAGACAATCATCAATAACAGCAGCGAACACTTGGCGATGGCGGTGAAGATGATCGCCATCTGCTCCAGGTGGCGCTCCTTAAAATTAAGCGACTTCTTCAGCATTTTGCCGCTGGCAGTCTGCGGCGAGAAAAGCGCCCCGCACAGGTCAGTGACGAACAACAGCAAGAAATAGAACGCCATCAGCACCAGCGAGATCCAAATCACCTGATAGGTCAGAAAGCGAGCAAAGGCAATATACCCTATCAGCAGCGAGAACAGGATCACCGTCGAACACACCAGGGTGCTCATGTGCAACAGGCCGCTGATGGTGGAGCGTTTTTCTACGTGCTCGCCCTGCTGTTCCAGCCGGCGACGGATACGCTGGGAGCGTAATGGCATCGCCAACAGCACCATGCCAATTAAACCGGCAACCAATCCATTGCCGAAAATGGTGGTGCTGAGGCTGGCGCTGACCACGTTGTTGATCAGCTCCACGGTGCCGAACGCCAGCGCCAGTCCCGCCAACAGCGGCGAGAAATAACGCAGGCCGGAAGCCACGGCATTATCCAGCGAGGCCAAACGCCATGACGGCCGGTTGAGGGATAGCGTCGCACGGCCCAGTCCGGCGATCAGCGCGCAGAAGATCCCCAGCCGGTTAAAGCCCTCGGCAAAGTCTTCCAGCATCACCGGCAGCGGTTCCACACGAGTAAAAGTGATATACAACAGATTCAGCGCAATGCTGGTAGTGATCACCGTAACGCTGACGGTCATCATCGCCATAAAACTGCGGCGTAAACGCCCGTCCGGCAAGAAACGAATGCTCGCCCAGGCCAGGAAACGCTCGGAAAAATAGCGCCCCCAGGACCAGATAACTACCGCCAACACCAGCAGCCCCAGGGTGCCGTAACGGAACTCATCCTGCCAACTGGCGTCCCATGCCTGTTTCATCGCGGTATTAAACTGATCCAAGCGCTGAACGTCGTTATCCGCCGGCTTCACCACCGGTGACCAAAACTTGGCGCCCAGCACGCTTCCGGTGTTCAATGCCAGTTGAGTTTTGAACGCCACACGCCGTAAATCACTGATTTGCTGCCCCAGATCCAGCACGCCGGTTCTCATGTCCTGAGCCCGTTTTACCGCGTCGTCGAGTTGCTTTTTACTGTTATTCAAAGCATTGCGCTGCTGCACCACCGCCGCTGTTTCCGCCAGCGAGCCGGCGGCAGGTTGTGGGCCCAGCACGTCCAGTTGTGCCTGCAGCTTTTCTTGCGCCGGTTGCAAATCGGTGGCCAGCTTATCCAGCCCTGCCGCCAGATTGTCGGTGGTCAGCTTCAGTTTACTGAGCTGGTTATCGTTACTGGCTTTAGAAACCTGTTGTTTAATACTGTCCAACTGTTTCTGGTAGTTTTTCAGCGCGGTGGCCGGATCCGGCTGGCTTTCGGCGACCGGGGCATCATCCTGTGCGGCGACGCTGGTCAGCGGCACCCACTGCAAGCCAAACAGCAGGAACAGGAAAAGAATAATCTGGCGGGGCTTTAACATAAATTCGGTGCTCAGCGTTTGCATGATAGACAGACGAAACAAGCGGGCCGGTATTTACCGACCCGCTTGGCTAATCATAAACTGAGATTATGATAACTGCTTAATCTCCGCTTAAATATCAGTATTACTCCCATTCAGCACGATTCTCATTGTGACAACGTCACTCTCTGTGCACTGGCTTGTAATGCCTGATAATCCGACTAATACGCAGTAGCGCAACCGGACAAAGCCCCCTATACTCAGCTCATTCATTAACCAACGTTATAAAAGGAGGATTACTATGCCGATGTGTGAATTGTTTTTTTACTCACACTTCTATAGTAATTGCCGCTGCTCAAGCATTACCGGTATCGTGCTGCGATAACCCAGGCTTGAGCGAAGCTTACTAAAATTTGAGTCCCTTCCCTCCGGCTTACCGGGTTGTCGTCAGCGATGTTTGACGATAGGCAGTTGTCTGCCTGTAACTCTGAGTAAGCAATGAGCACACTACTTTCCGCATTATCTGTCGGTTACGACAACAATTTCGGCCCTCTGTTGGTTGAGGTTTCCTTCAGCCTGAAAAAAGGCGACCGCATCGGTTTAATCGGCCACAACGGCTGCGGCAAAAGCACCCTGCTGAAGATCCTCAGCGGCGATCTGCCCGCCGGCTCCGGCAGCGTGACCCCCGCTCAACAGTGCCTGATGGCACGGGTGGAACAGCACCTGCCTGAAGACCTGCATGATTGCAGCCTGCTGGATGCGGTACTGGCGCGCCTGCCGGACAACCAACGCGTCAGTGAAAGCTGGCAAGCTGAAGTCCTGCTCGGCAGTCTGGGGTTTGCGCCACCGTCATGGACGCTGACCGCGGGCACACTGAGTGGCGGGCAGCATACGCGCCTGCTGCTGGCGCGTGCGTTAATTCGCCAGCCCGACCTGCTGCTGCTGGATGAGCCCAGCAACCACCTGGATTTACCCACGCTGCTGTGGCTGGAGCGGTTTTTGCAAAACTGGTCCGGCAGCTTCGTGCTGGTTTCCCACGATCGTCAACTGTTGGATCAGGTCACCAACTGCACCTGGATCCTGCGTGACAAAACCCTGCAGTTCTTCCGCTTGCCCTGCACCGCCGCACGCAAGGCACTGGAGGAACAGGATGAGGCGGATGCGCATCGTCGCCAGGCGGAGCAGAAGGAGATCGACCGGGTGGCGAAAAGCGCCCAGCGGCTGGCCGTGTGGGGCCAGGTTTACGATAACGAGGATCTGGCCCGCAAAGCCAAGCAAATGGAAAAGCGCGTTGATCGGTTGAAAGAACAGCAAACCACCTTGAGCGCAGGCAGCCAGTGGCGGCTCAGGCTAAAGGGCGAAGCGCTGGAGGCCGATCGCCTGCTGGCACTGCCGCCACTGGGCGTGCGCCCGGCGCCGGATGCACCGGTGTTGTTCAGGCTGGCGTCGTTGCGGGTCAAAAGCGGTGACCGTATCGCCATTGTTGGCCGCAACGGCTGCGGTAAATCTTCGCTGCTGCATCATCTGTGGCGGGAATACCAGGACCCGAGACAGCGCGAAACGGTTTTCCATCCCAGAGTGCGCATCGGTTATTACGATCAGAGCCTGCAGCAACTGCACGACAACGACAGGCTGAGCGATGCCCTGTCGCGGTTCGCGCCGTTGACGGAGGAACAGCGAAAAATGGCGTTGATAGGTGCCGGATTCCCTTATCTGCGCCATCACCAGCGTATCAGCACCCTGAGTGGCGGCGAGCGCTCGCGCCTGCTGTTTGTCGGCCTGACGCTGGCCAACCACTCGCTGTTGTTGCTCGACGAGCCGACCAACCACCTGGATATGGAAGGCAAGGAAGAGCTGGCAGAGACCCTGCGTCAGTTTGAGGGCGCGGTGATGCTGGTGACGCACGACCGGATGTTGATTGAAAATAGCTGCAACCGTTTCTGGCTGATTGACCACCAACAGCTGGAAGAGTGGCAGGATCTGGAACCGGTCTACACCCGGCTGGCAGCAGAGCCTGACGCCGTGCCGATGGCGGCCGCGAACCTGCATCCCATCGGCAATAGGATGCAGCATGACCATGAAAACGAGGAACGGCTGTTGGCCGCGCTGTTTGAACTGGAAAGCAAATTGCAGGAGGATCTGGCGCGTAAACCCAGGCATCAAAAGGTGCAGTTGCACCAGCAATGGCGCGATGAGATTGCGACGCTGACCGCCCGGTTAAATTTGGACTAACCTTCACAGGTCGCCTGCGGGCGACCTTTTAGTCTGCCTGAATCAGAGGCCTCACCGGGCGCTGTCATTCTCTGTTGGCACTTCATTCCGATAGCCCCAACCACGCAGAAAAAGAGCCACCGCGACGTCGGCCAACTTTTGCAACTCGGCTTTGCCCGGCAGTTCGTCAGACAACAGCGCAGCAGGAAACCCATACCCCATCACCGCACCCAAAAAAGCCTGCGCCTGCAAATCGACATTGCTCAGCGTCAGTTGCCCTCGTTGCTGCGCACGCTGCAATAAGACAACCAATCCCTGCAGCACTCGCCCGGACTCGCGCTGTTGCAGCGTGGCGTACAATTCCGGCCGTTGCTGCAACAGTTGGATCAACAGCCGCTGGAAATGAATGTTTTTCTTTTGGTAAAAATGATCCTGCACCACCGCAGCGAAACGCCCCAGCACCAGCGGAAGATCCTGCGTATCTCCGGCCATAATGGCATTCAGCGGTGGCTGCATCATCTCCTTCATGTAGCTGAAGGTCTCGAGCACCAGCGCATCTTTCCCCGGGAAATGGTTATACAGCGTTTGCCTGGTGGTTCCGGCCTCGGTGGCAATCATATCCAGCGAAATGTCCAATCCCTGAGTCAGAAACAGCTCGCTGGCAGTGGCCAAAATACGCGGTTTGGCCTTCATCGGACGCCCCGGTTGCCGGTTATTCATGGTGAACTCACTCCTGCCACGCAAAGATCATGTCGAAAGGATTATTTTTTGCTTTTTAATCGTGCCAGCCCTTGTTTCACCAGCACAAAAAACAGCGGTACAAATAACAAGGCCAACAGTGTGCCAGAAATCATGCCGCCGATCACCGCAATCCCTATCTCACGTCGGCTGGCGGCTCCGGCCCCCACCGAAAGTGCCAGCGGGATCACCCCGGCGACGAAGGCCAGCGACGTCATCACAATGGGCCGCAAACGCAGACGCGCCCCCTCCAAAGTCGCCGCCAACAGTGCTTGCCCAGATTTCATCTGCGACTCGGCAAATTCAATAATCAGGATGGCATTTTTGGCGGAGAGGCCGATCGTGGTCAGCATACCGACCTGGAAATAAATGTCGTTTTCGTAACCGGCCAGCCGCGTAGCGACCACCGCACCCACAATGCCCAAAGGAATAATCAGCATCACCGCGAGGGGGATTGACCAGCTTTCATACAATGCCGCCAGGCACAGAAAAATAAACAGCACGGAGGCCAGATAAACCCACAGCGTTTGCCCCGCGGCCACCTGTTCCTGGTAGGACAACCCGCTCCACTCAAGGCCAAACCCGGCGACGTCCTGGATAATGTTTTGCATCTGGGTCATCGCCGTGCCCGAACTTTCGCCCAGCACCGCCGCCCCTTGCAGCTGCGTCGCCGAAAGTCCGTTAAAGCGTTGCAGCATTTGCGGCCCGGAAAGCCAGCGTGTGGTAGCGAAGCTCGCAAATGAAGCCATGCTGCCGCTGCTGCCGCGAACGAACCACTGGTTGATGTCATCAGGTGCCGAGCGCGAGGAGGAATCCCCCTGCATGTAAACGCGCTTCACCCGGCCGCGGTCGATAAAATCATTAATGTAAGCCCCGCCCCAGGCAGCAGACAGCGTGTCGTTAATGTCCGACTGCTGTAGCCCTTGCGCACTGGCCTTCTGCTGATCGATATCCACCTGAAGCTGCGCTTTGTCTTCCAGACCGTTAACCCGCACCGCCGTCAATAATGGGTCATCGCTCGCCGCGGCAATCACCTGCTGCTGCGCCAACTGCAATGCATCGTGACCGGCATTGCTTTGATCCTGCAGCCATAGCTCAAAGCCGCTGGATTGCCCCAGGCCACGTACGGCTGGCGGTGACAGTACGTTGACTTGCACATCACGACTGCCTTTAAAGTGCTGATTGGCGCGAGCAATGATCGCCTGCGCCGTATTTTCACTGCCGTCGCGCAAATCCCAATTTTTTAACTCCGCAAATGCCATACCGACATTCTGCCCGCTGCCGGCATTGTTGCGTCCGACCACCATAAAGATCACGCTCAGGTTTTCTTTTTCTTCGGTCATAAAGTAGTCGGCAATGGCGTCGGCGGTTTCCTGGGTTTTCGCCATTGGGGTGCCGGGCGGCATGGAGAACTGCACCATGACTGACCCCTGATCCTCTACCGGTAAAAAACCCGTTGGCATGCGGATATATTGCCATGCCATCAAGCCGGTAATCAGCAGTGCAACCAGGCTATAAAACCCTTTGCGCGCCAGAATATGCGTCAGCCAACGGCTGTAGCCCTGCTGACTGCGATCAACCGTGCGGTTAAAGCGGGTGAAAAACCATCCCCGTTTGCCGTGACCTCTTGGGCGAAGCAAACCGGCGCATAATGCCGGCGTCAGCGTCAATGCCACCACTACGGACAGCACCATGGATGAAACGATAGTGATGGAAAACTGACGATAAATAATGCCGGTCGATCCGCCCAAAAACGCCATCGGGATAAACACCGCGGACAGCACCAGAGCGATGCCAATCAGCGCGCTGTTGATCTCACCCATCGAGCGCAGCGTTGCCTCCTTAGGGGGCAATCCTTCCTCCTCCATGACCCTTTCCACGTTTTCTACCACCACTATTGCGTCATCCACCAACAGACCTATAGCTAACACCATGGCAAATAACGTCAGGGTATTAATGCTGTACCCCAGCAGCGCCAAAATGCCAAAGGTCCCCAACAGCACCACCGGTACGGTGATCGCCGGGATCAGCGTGGCTCGCCAGTTCTGCAAGAACAGATACATCACCACCACCACCAGGATAATGGCCTCGATCAGCGTCTGTACTACGCCCTCAATGGACACTGTGACAAAAGGCGTGCTGTCGCGTGGATAAGCCACTTTTAACCCATCGGGAAACTGGGGGCTCATGCGTTCAACCTCAGCCCGCACACTTTCCGCCACCGCCAGCGCGTTTGCGCCCGAGGCCAACTGAATTGAAATCCCGGCCGCCGGGTAACCATTCAGCCGGGTTTGGTTCTGATAATTCTCTGCACCAATTTCCACCCGAGCGACATCCCGTAAATACACAGCGGAACCGTCGGTGTTGGTGCGTAAAATGATGTTGCTGAACTGCTCGGGCGTTTGCAGCCTCGACTGCGCGGTAACAGTCGCATTCATGGCCTGACCGGGTTCTGTCGGCAGCGACCCCAGCTCGCCGCTGGTCACCTGGGCATTTTGCGCCTCAACCGCCGCTTGAACGTCGGACGGCATCAGGCCGTAACTGGTCAAACGTAAAGGATCCAGCCAAATGCGCATCGCATATTGCGCGCCGAATACCGTCGTCTCGCCAACGCCGTCGACCCTGCTCAGCGGATCCTGCAGTGAGCTGACCAGAAAGTCATTGATATCAACATTGTCCATACGCCCACTGGTATCGTACAGCGCCACCACCATCAGGCTGTCTCCCTGAGACTTGGTGACGGTAATGCCCTGCTGTTGCACTTCCTGCGGCAGCCGCGAGTTAGCCTGATTGACCGCATTTTGTACCTGAACCTGAGCGATATCCGGATCGGTCTGTTGATCGAAGCTCAGGCTGATGCGCGCCTGCCCGGCAGAACTGCTGGTCGAGGAGAAGTACAGCAGGCCATCGATCCCTTTGATTTGCTGTTCGATCACCTGAGTTACGCTGTCCTCTACCGTTTTGGCCGCGGCCCCAGGATAGTTGGCGGTAACGGTAACGCCGGGCGGAGCAATATCCGGATACTGCTCCACCGGCAGCGTCAGCAATGCCAAAACACCCGCCGCCATAATGCAAATAGCCAACACGGCGGCGAATACCGGTCGAAATACAAAGAAATGCGCCAGCATCGCTTACCCTCCTCTCTGAATGAAGGGGATATGGCACATCGATATACACAGATGGCCCGCTGGCTTTGGGTCGCTTTTCATTGAGAACCTCGTGACTCGCCTTAGTTTATTTACTTTACAGTAAAGTAAATAAACTAAGGAAACAAGCGAACGAATCCATCCGGTTTTATCCGTATTGCATGAAAGGAGTTGGGATCGGGTGTCCGCACGACGGGCCACCCTGTGGACTTAGACGCCGGGCTTGATCGGTTCCACGTGCCCTACCGCCCGCGATATGCTGGGATAAAGGGCGCGCAACTGACGTTCAATGCTGTCCACCGCAGCATGCGCCGACACAATAGAAGCCGCCGGGGAAACCCGACAATGAAAGTTAACGATAACGCCGTCCGCCGTTTTGCGGGCACGAACGTTATGCACATCCTGCACCATCTCGCCGTTCTCCACTGCCGTCTGCAACAACTGGCGAATGTTCGCCAGCTCGTCCAATGCCACATCTTCGCTGGCGATCCAGTGATGTGTCTGGGGTTCCAAGTGAGTTTCGATCTCCGTTTCCTCGCCAATCGCTTCTCGCAGCAGCGTTTCTATCTCGCTGGCGATATCGTGGGCCTGCGCCACGCTGGCACTGGCCGGTACCGCCAGATCCATGCTGATCGACATACGTTCAGGCAGTTGCTGCAGCGCCAAGTTTTGCACTACCGCCCCGTGGTTGGCGGCGATCACCCGGATGCGGGTCGCCATGTCTTCATCGCTACGGGTTTGCGGGTTGGCAATCACCGTGGCCTCGGCATTGGCATACTGCTGTTCCAGGCGTTCGGCAATGGCCTTTTTCAGCGTGTTGATACGCTCCAGCGGCAAGGTACGACAGACGGCGACGGTGACTTCAATAAACAGAATGGCGCCGGCGTTGCGGATGCGAATATTCTCGGTGGCCAGTATCGCGGGGAAGCTGTCGAGCAAGGCGCTGATTTCTTCCTTGGCCCCGGCGGGCGCGGTATCCATCAGCGAATCGAATGAACGTTTACCCAATTTCAGCGCTGCCACGATGATAAAGCAGGCCACAATCAATGCCGCGATGGCGTCTGCACGGGTGAACCCCAGCATGACGAACACCATCCCCAGCAACACCACGGCGGAAGCGAGCATATCGGAAAAGAAGTGCAGTGCATCAGCCTCCAGCGCCGCACTGTCGGTAGCCTTGGCCACGCGGTTCAGCGCCCTGACCCGGAAAAAGTCGACCACAATCGAGATCAGCAGCACCGCGATCACCACCGGTGCCGCGACAATTTCATGCGCTTCCCCCAGCAGGCTTTTTCCGGCTTCATAAAAAATCCAGCCTGCGGCTGCCAACAACAGCAGCACTTCAAACAACGCCGCCAGGTTTTCGACCTTACCGTGCCCAAAATGGTGGTCATCATCGGCCGGTTTATCGCTGATGCGCACCGCCAGCCAGGTAATGCTGGTGGCGATAAAATCGGTGAAAGAGTGGATCCCTTCAGAAATAAGACCAATACTGCCGGTAAAAATACCGGCAATAAATTTCCCGCTCGCCAATAGCCCGCTGGCTATCATGGAATTTCTGGCAACGGATTGTTTTTCATTTTGCATATTACGGCTCACATTCAAAGGGGCATTCATTTCTTTATTTTAGTTGAGTATTGCCAGGCTAAAGCAACCAGCAGCATACTACCCGAGAATGTCAGCATTAAACTAGAAAGAAATTCTGATTTTCCGGTTGAATAAAAATAAATCTCATTCACACCAACGGCAATCATCAAAATGGCATAGAGCAGACCAAGAATAGAAATAATCATTATCCCATACTCCCCAAAGCCGCATTAAGCGGTCAGAGTTTAATCGCATCCTCCCCGTCGCAAATAAACCACTTCGGGGAGGATGCATCCAGGCGGATCTTTAGCGTTCATTAATCATCCCATTTAGTGCTCATATAGGCGGCTAACAGGCCCAGCGAGCTGACAATGCTCAGGAATCCTACAAAAAGTGTCATATTTCCCATTATTTTTTCCTCAGTTAACGGTTATCGATAGAAACCTCTTTAATTAAAAAACGGATTAATTTCGTGTTCATGGATATTTACCTACCTCCTGTACAGTGAGCGTTAATTCCCATTCCGGCAGCGACACGGAGCGGAGAGCCTTTTATATTCCCAGTACGTACTGGGCAATTTTGAAGTAAATAATCAAACCGGTACCGTCAATAAAGGTGGCGATAAAGGGGGCCGACACCACTGCCGGATCAATACCCAACCGCTTAAGCAACATCGGGATAATCGATGAGACAATGGCACTCCAGACGGTAATCGCCACCAGCGACAGACTGACCACCAGGGTGACGTCCATGCCCACGCCCATGATCCAGGCGCGTACCCAGGCGGCGACGCCGATGGTCACGGCTATCAGCAACGAGGTCGAGACCTCTTTGCGGATCACTGCCCCCAGGTTACGCAGGCTGACCTCACCCAGCGCCATGGCACGAACCAGCGTCGAGGTGATTTGGGTGCCGCTGTTACCCCCGGTACCGATCAGCAACGGAATGAAGAACGCCAGTGCGATCGCCGCTTCCAGCTGCTCTTCGAATGCTTTGAGCACATTGCCGGTATAAGCTTCGGCGACAAACAACATCAGCAACCACACAGAGCGCTTTCGCCATAAGGCCCAGGGGCTGGTCTCCAGATAAGGTTTGTCCAGCGGCAGGCTCGCACCCTGACGCTGAGCATCCTCGGTATTTTCGTCTTCAATCAACCGGGCGATTTCTCTTTCCCCCAGCACGCCCACCAGTGTTTTATTCACCACCACCGGTACCACGTCCAGCCCGCCCTTGCTCAACAAATGGGCCACGTCATTGCGATCGTCATCGGGAGAAACCTGGAAATAGCTGTGATTGATCATCACCCCAACGGCTTTATCATCGTCTTCGCATTGCAATAATTTTTTAACCGACAGCGTACCACGCAGATGATAATCATCGGCGGTGACAAACAGCTGCGCGGGAATTTCATCTGTTTTTAGTTGAGAAAGAAAATATTCCTTGGCTTTATTCACCGTCATATTTCCAGGGACGGTAATAAAATTGGCGTTCATATAGCTTGCGACCGAGGACTCATCCAGAGTTTCGGTGTGGGCCAGCGCCGGGGATAAGTGATTTTGATGTGACTTCATTATGTTAGTCCCTATTTCTGTTTAAACTTCAACAGCGAATCGCATAGGGGCGTTAACCACAGAGGGAGTGCAGAAAGCCTATCTCCGCGTCCAGGTTTTAGCACTATACAACGTATCTGATGTGTACATCAGAAGTTACTTTGGGCTGAACCTTAATCCGATAAAGCCTGTCTTAACCTTGGGCATCTCTCGATGTCGTCAGATCAGTAACCTGTGTTTGTATAGGAGCCTCGCCAAACGAGATACTGCATATAAACTACGGGAGGCAGTATAGGCGTGGTTTTTTATCCTCGGGTGAAAATCTGGCTCGTCGTTGATGAAACATTTAGAAAAAACATTTCGCCAGAAAATAATAAAACGTGGGCCAGAACAATCCTAACCCACCTTATTCACCCTCAATGTGCGAGGATATGCACACGATTTTGTCAGCAATCCCGATGGCAAACATCGCCAAATCGCGGAGTCACTGACCAACTGGCCGGCGGCGGAAAGAACATGCCCATGCGCCCTGCCAATCAAGCCACCATCAACCATCCGTCGATTTTGTTAATTCTTCCCATTGGGCGATCTCCTGACTCAACGCGGCAAGCTTTTGCTGCACCAGGTTTAGCGCATCGCTTCCTAGCAACAAATGCGTCGGTGGATTATGGCTTTCAATCAACCTCAACATAGCCTGGGCTGCTTTAACCGGGTCGCCGAGTTGTTTACCACTTTTTTCCTCACGAGCCTGGCGAATGGGATCGAATAACGCATCATAGTCCGTGATACTACGAGAGCTGCGTATCATCGAACGACCGGCCCAGTCGGTGCGAAACGATCCCGGAGCCACCGCAGTCACATGAATGTTAAAGGGTTCAAGCTCTTTGCTTAATGTCTCCGATATCCCTTCCAGTGCAAATTTACTGCCGCAGTAATAGCTGATGCCGGGCATGGTAATGTAACCGCCCATTGAGGTGATATTGATAATATGGCCGCGACGTCGCTGTCGCATAAAGGGTAATAACGCCTTGATCATCGCTACAGCCCCGAAGACATTCACGTCAAACTGACGGCGCATTTCATCCAACGGGGATTCTTCCATTACGCCTTCATACCCGTAACCGGCATTATTGACCAGTACATCAATCGGCCCGATTTGAGTCTCGGCATCGGAAACCACGTCATCCATGTCAACGTAATGAGTGACATCCAGTACGTAGGCAAAGGCATTATTCGGATGTAAAGCTTCGAACGCCGTTTTCGCCGAGGCGGTACGCACTGTGCCGATGACCCGATAGCCATCGGCCAGCGCCGCCTGCGCCAGTGCACGACCTAATCCACTGGATACCCCGGTAATTAATATCGTTTTTGAATCAGCCATTTACTGCTCTCCGCGAATATATATGAAATGACATAATATTCTCGACACTAAAGAGTTTTAAGGCCTTATAATCTGTATTTATTGCCCAATATTATGAGTTTTAAGTTTTATGAGCAGAGAAAAATCACAACAGAAAATGGTGCAATTGCTGCAAGCCTTAGCCCCGCAGGAAGGCTACAACCTTACCGCACTACCCGATGTACGCATCTTGCGATCCGATCGTCCACTGGCACGTACGCCAGTACTGTATGACCCTGGGATCGTCATTGTATGCCAGGGGACGAAGCGCGGTTTTTTCGGTGATCAAATCTATGTTTACGATCAACAGCATTACCTGGCGGTGTCAGTGCCGGTCCCCTTTACCATGGAATCCAGCGGATCGGCGGAACATCCGCTGCTGGCGATCTATATGCATCTTGATTTCAATATTGCGACACAATTAATGTTGCAACTGGAACAGCAGGCGGTTCCTTTTGAAGCCCGGGCGGCGCAGAGCATGATGTCGAGCTCAGTCGATGCCTGTTTAGGTGACGCCATACTGCGTTTTCTTAACGTGCTGAACCATCCACTTGATGCAGTGATACTCGGCAAGTCACTGGTGCGTGAGATTTATTATCGCGTATTGACCGGCCCGCAGGGCAGCGCATTACGGGCGGCTCTGACATTACAGGGGAAATTCGGCAAAATAGGGAGAGCCTTGAGCCATATACATTCGCACTATGCGCAGCCGCTAACCTTGGGTCAGCTTGCAGCGATAGCCAGTATGAGCGTACCGACGTTTCACACTCATTTTAAAACCATCACCAACCAGTCTCCGATGCAATATGTGAAATCTGTGCGTTTGCATCAGGCACGCATATTAATGGTGCGTCAGGAAATGACGGCCGTCGCAGCCTGTTACGCTGTCGGCTATCAAAGCGCCTCGCAGTTTAACCGTGAGTTCAAACGCTTGTTTGGTTTGCCACCGGCAGAAGAAATCAAACGCATGCAATGTCATTTCGCGGTGCCGCCTGCGCAGCCGGCATCTGTCTATGTTTCGTCACATTAGTCCCGCTTTACTGGAGTGGCGTAATGGAAGCGGAACCGCGAACCACAACGATAAAACCTATCGCAACCATCGTTAAGTAAAAACCCCTTCATCAACTACGATTAGTGGGTGACCGGTGCAATCATTCACCCGTCCGGAGATAACCCACAGAGGATTATCATAATTATTCATACTGTTTAAAGCCGCCCTTCTTTAATGCGGCTAAGAAAGGTTAATTATGGCACGTACTACCCCCCTCGAACGCTACCGCAATATCGGCATCTCGGCGCACATCGATGCCGGCAAAACCACCACCACCGAGCGGATTTTGTTTTATACCGGGGTCAGTCACAAGCTGGGCGAAGTGCACGACGGCGCCGCCGCCATGGACTGGATGGCACAGGAGCAGGAACGCGGTATTACCATTACCTCCGCGGCGACCACCTGTTTCTGGAACGGCATGCAGCATAATTATCCGCAGCACCGCATCAATATTATCGATACCCCCGGGCACGTGGACTTTACCATTGAGGTTGAGCGTTCCATGCGCGTACTCGATGGCGCGGTCATGGTCTACGACTCGGTGGGCGGCGTGCAGCCGCAGTCGGAAACCGTCTGGCGTCAGGCCAATAAATACAAGGTGCCGCGGCTGGCGTTCGTCAACAAAATGGACCGCGTCGGCGCCGACTTCTTCCGCGTGCGCAAAATGATGATCGAGCGTCTTAAGGCCAATCCGGTGCCGATCGTCATCCCGATTGGCGCCGAGGACCACTTCACCGGCGTGGTGGATTTGGTGAGCATGAAAGCCATTTTGTGGGACGAAGCGACCCAGGGCATGAGTTTCAGCTTTGAGGAGATCCCGGCTGACCTGCGCGATTTGGCGCAAGAGTGGCGGGATAAAATGATCGAAGCCGCCGCCGAAGGCTCGGAAGAGCTGATGGACAAATACCTCAATCAGCTACCGCTAAGCGAAGAAGAGATCGTTCGCGGTCTGCGCCTGCGTACCGTGGCCGGTGAAATTCAGCCGATGCTGTGCGGCTCGGCATTCCGCAATAAAGGGGTGCAACGCATGCTGGACGCGGTGATTGAGCTGATGCCCTCGCCGCTCGACGTTCCGCCAATGGAGGGCCATGACGAGCGCGACAATATCGTGATCCGCCGGGCGTCTGACGATGAGAAATTCTCGGCGCTGGCGTTCAAGTTGATGACCGACCCCTTCGTCGGTCAATTGACCTTTGTGCGGGTGTATTCCGGCGTCTTGGCCAAAGGCAGCAGCGTCTACAACCCGGTGAAAGGCAAAAAAGAGCGTATTGGGCGCATCGTGCAGATGCACGCCAACGATCGCAAGGATGTCGAAGAACTGCACGCCGGCGATATCGCCGCCTGTGTGGGCCTGAAAGACGTGACCACCGGTGACACCCTGTGCGATCCCAACGCCATTATCACGCTGGAAAAAATGGTGTTCCCGGAACCGGTGATCGCCCAGGCGATTGAACCGAAAACCAAAGCCGACCAGGAACGAATGGGCATCGCGCTGCAACGTCTCTCTTCCGAGGATCCGTCATTCCGCGTGCGTACCGATGAAGAGTCGGGTCAGACCATTATTTACGGCATGGGCGAGCTGCATTTGGAGATTATCGTCGACCGTATGCGCCGTGAGTTTGGCGTGGCGACCACCACCGGCAAACCGCAGGTGTCTTACCGCGAGACTATCCGCAAGCGTGTCACCGACGTGGAAGGCAAGTTCGTGCGTCAGTCCGGCGGTAAGGGCCAATACGGCCACGTGGTGTTTACGGTGGAACCGAACGAACCGGGCAAAGGCTTTGAATTTTTCGATGAGATCAAAGGCGGCGTGATCCCCGGCGAGTTCATCCCGGCGGTGAAAAAAGGCGTGCTGGAAGCGCTGAATAATGGCGTGCTGGCGGGGTATCAGGTGGTGGATGTCAAAGTGCATCTGACCTTCGGCTCTTACCACGACGTCGACTCCTCGGAACAAGCCTTCCGCATGGCCGCCATCTTCGGCTTTAAAGAGGCCTGCCGTCAGGCGGATCCGGTGATCCTCGAACCTATCATGTCAGTAGAGGTGGAGACGCCGGAGGATTATGCCGGTAGCGTGATGGGAGATTTGTCGTCACGACGCGGTCTGGTGCAAGGAATGGAAGATATCGCGGGCGGCGGCGGCAAGGAAATTCACGCCAAGGTGCCGCTGTCCGAAATGTTCGGCTATTCAACCACCCTGCGCTCGATGTCGCAGGGCCGCGCCACCTACACCATGGAATTCAGCCACTACGCAGAGGCACCGCGTAACGTGGCCGAAGAGATCATTCACCACAGTAAAAAGTAAGCCCAAGGCCTGCCGCGCTCAGCGGCAGGCATCACTCCTTGGCTCCCACGCTGATCACCACCGGCTGCGGCTTGATCCGCATTGCATACACCACCCCAATGATCAGGCAGGCAATACCGCCCAGCGTCAACAGTGGCGGCCAGGCCTGACGCAGCATAAAGGTGTAAGCCAAGCCCGCCAGAATTTCGAACACGATCAGCGGCCCCACCAACACCGTCGGCAGGCGCTGGCTCGCCTCATTCCAGCACAGTGCACCAATCCACGAACACAGCATGCCAATAGCTATCATCAATGGAATGAACACTTGCGGTCGTGGCCCGAACGGCAACGCAAACTCCGGCTGGGTAAAAGCCAATTGGCCACACACCACCAGATAGCCGAGCAGCGCCAGCGGCAGCGTCACCAGGCCCTGCGCGGTAGCCCAGGTGGCGGGCCTTTGGCTCGGATTTTCCCGCAACCAACGGGCATTGCGCAGTGGAAACCAGGTCCAGCAGGCCACCGCCAACAGCGCCAGACCCAGGCCGCTGGTATAGCGCCAGACATCGACCGGCCCCGCGTTGCCCTGCAGTTCGGCAACGTTGACCAACGCCAGCCCGCAGGCAATCAGCACCAGCGCCGGTGCCAGTTTACGCCAGGAAAGCCGGCCATCGTGTCGGCTGTAAAACAGGTTGGCGGTGACCGAGATAACGACCGGCAGCGTGCCGATAATCATGGTGGACACCGGTGCGCCGGTGCGTTGAATGGCGCTGGCCAGGCACAGGTAATACAACAGGTTACCAATTGCCGTCAGTTTTAACGCCTCCCGCCAATCGTTACGATGTAACTTTTTCAGGCGACGGCGATCAAACCACGCCAACGGCAAGGCAATCAGGCCAAAAGCCAGGTAACGACCGGTAGACTGCAGGGCCGCAGGGTATTCAGGGATCAACACCGGGCCGACAAAAATCAGCCCCCACATCAGCCCGGCAGACAAGGCAAATAACACGCCAACAAACATAGTGACTCCATCAGAACCCGTGATTAAAACCTGAGGTCAGGCTCAAGTCCCCTCTCCTTTGGGAGAGGGAGACACCCAACTGGCAGGCGTTAGAGATCAGGCTAGCCGACTTTGGTGGAGGAATATTGTAGCAGCTTGCTGTTTTAGCGGGGGATGACCTGTTTTTGATAACGCACCGGCGTGACGCCGTAACGATTAGCGAAAGCGCGTGTCAAATGGGCCTGATCGGTCAACCCCGCGGCGGCGGCCACCTGCGCCGCGGGCATACCGCGCCCCAGCATCAATTTCGCCTGCGACAGACGAATGGCCATCAGCATTTGCTGCGGGGAGACGTGGTATTGGGCTTTGAATTTACGCAAGAAATGATAAGGACTGAGCGAAACCAGCGCCGCCAGCTGATCCAGCGTGATGGCGGAGGCAAAGTTATCGTGCAGATAGCTTTTGACGATATCAAAACGGTGCGCCGGTTCCGCTTTCAGCGGCCGGGCCGCCTGGATATGCGGACGGAAGATGGCGATGACCTGCATCAGCAAATCGTCAATGGTCAGCGGATCACGGGCTTGCCACAGCGCGGCCAACGTTGCGGACAATTGCTGCGCCGCCTGCGGATCCTCACGCACCGCATCGGTGAACCAGAACCCCTGCTCGCCGGACAGCAACTCCAGCGTGTCCGGCTCCAGATACAGCATCCGGTAGTTCCAGCCACCGGCGGTTTCCGCCTCGCCGGTGTGCAACTCGTCCGGGTTCATTAATACCAGTGAACCCGGTGCAGCCAGATGTTGCGCGCCCCGGTAGCGAAAACGCTCGGCACCAAAATCGACGGTGCCGATGGCGAAGGCATTGTGCGTGTGTGGCTCAAAAGCATAGCGCTCAATATGGGCATGATAAAGCTCAACGCCCGGCACCTGCGGCAAATGCCGAAACTGCGCGCTGTCTTTTTCAAAGGGAAACTGTTGTGGAACACCCTGCACCGTACCGCCCTGCTTCTTTGCCGCTGGTGCCGATATGATAGTCAAAGTCGCCGGTTTTGAGTAGTGCGCCACGGGGTTCTCTGGCCGCTGATGCCCATTCAGCGTAGGGTATTTTACTCGGAGTTCGGTGTCTGCAAACCAGTACCGGCGTCTTGATTATCCCGCCGCAGAATGGGAAGCCCATCTTTAACCACTTGAAAGTAAAAGGAAACAATGTCTCTATGGTCAAGTTATAGTCATACCTCTCACTGAGGGGGCGTGAAAAGTATTGCCCGATCAGTTTTCTCAAGGACCAGCAGACTGCCAGTCCAATGGAGGGATTATTTCAGTTCCAGTGCGCTTATCACCCTGGCAATATCCGCGATATTATCCGCCGACAGTGGCTGAAGAGGTCGAGGTAAACAATCCGTATCGGTCAGTCCAAGCACGCCGGCGGCAGCGGCAATAACGCGAATACTTCTGCCATGTTTACGGAACAGCGCCCACAACGGTTCCAGTCGTGTTGTCAGTGCCGTGACACGGGCATGATCCTGTGCAGCGGCTGCCTCCGTGATCTGTTTTGCTGTTTCCGGGAACAAACCTCCGCACACGGAGTACCAGACCTCACAGCCTGCATTTAATCCCAACCCGGCATAAGCATCTCCACTGATACCGATTGTCACTCCCGGACGAAGATGTTTGCGTAGCGCATCCACCCGTTCAGTGGCCGTTGCCGGGCTGCCAGGGACGCCCGGGATCTTAATAGAACGAACCCCATCCAGTGATGACAGTAGACCATGCAGTTCATCCGTAAAGGTAAAATGCGTGGTGCCCGGATTATCATAGACACAAACCGGAACAGACGCGTGCCGTGTCACCGTCTCAAAAAGTGCGAAGACCTCTTCATCACGGAGTGGCTGATAGCTGATGGCCGGAAGCAACAGGGCATCCGCGCCAGCTGCCTGCGCATCCTCTGCCAGATGCAGGATGGCATCGGTACTGACCGCCCCCACACACACCATCACAGGGATATCTCCAGCAAGCTGTTTTGCCAGAGTAGCGATGCGATTGCGCTGCTCCCGGGTCAGATACGCATAGCTTCCGGTTGAACCCAGAATGCCCATCGAATCAACACGGGCCGCCGTAAGGCGGGCCAGAATCTTACTGAACCCTTGTTCGTCGACGCCGCTGGCGGTGATCGGGGTTAACGGAAAAGAAGACAAGCCAGTGAACATTGTGTTTCTCCTGAATGATATTACTGGCATTGCTCTTCGATGAGAGCCACATCAAACCACAGACCGGGCATCATTTTTTCAAGGCCGTCGGTCAGCATCTTCCCGGCTTCGTGAAGCTTCTCCAGCGGCATCTGCGGCAGACTCTCCAGAATGAACCACATTTGCTGAGCTTTCACATCCAGGCGGGTTCTGATCCCCTGCCGCCAGTTCCAGCGGCGGCAAGTCACGCCGGTATCATCACACCAGATAACTTCGCCTGGCGAAGGATATTCAGCGGCGGTTTCACCTTCTTTTACGGTATCAAAAGGCTCAGTGCCTTTTGCCACAACCAGACGTGGTGCCCCCTGATAGGCAGCTATGTTTTCGCCACCAACCGGAACGGCGTAGCGGAGACTAACGGCATTATAAAGATCAACAATGGGATCCAGCGCTGGCATCGTTCCATCACGTAATACGCGCTTACGTAACGCATCAGCTGAACAAGGTGTGCGTTTGGGTTTAGCGCCAAACTTTTGAAAAACCTCAGCCCATGCGGCCAGATGAGATTCCGTCCATTCAGGCTCACCGGCCAGAACTGCTTCACATGCTTCTCGCAGCGCCGTGTCTCCAATACCAGGGTTCAGCACCGGCGCGGCTTTTACGTAAATACTGAGTGCCCGAAAGCCGGGAGCGATACGATAAATTTCAGGGGCAATTGACGGAGATACTGTTAACACGTGATAATCCTTTAATGACCAATTTACTCCATGATAATGACCGATGACCAAAAAAGTCAATTTAATGACCGATGCAAACACAATTGTCAGCACGGTGAATGAAGCCGTATCTCAGCGGATTAAGCTGTATCGTAAGCAAAAGAAAATATCACTCGATGAGCTGTCTCGTCGGGCGGGCGTCAGCAAGGGGGCGCTGGTTGAGATTGAGGGATGCAGGGCGAATCCGAGCATTGCCCTGCTATGTCGCCTGGCTGCCGCGATGGGAGTTTCAGTGGCTGATTTTGTGGATGTCAGTTCAAAACCAACTGTGCATCTTATTGCTGAAGATGAGATCCCAGAATTGTGGGAAGGCGAAAAAGGCGGGCGAGCAAGGCTGCTCGCAGGATCTGGTGGCCCCGATATGACGGAACTCTGGATGTGGGAAATGCAGCCGGGGGAAAAGTTTGCTTCACCTGGCCACACGGAAGGGACGCTCGAATTATTTTATGTTCAGACGGGCACGCTCACACTGGGCGTAAAGGACCACCTGTATTTGGTGAAAACCGGTTGTTCGGCAACGGCCAGAACTGACATTCCTCATTTCTATGAAAACCGGGGGGAGAACCCACTGGTATTTATCATGACAGTACATGAAAAAGCATCCTGAGTGTTGCCCAGTATATTGATATCGAAACGGTCAGGTCATCCATTCAGCACAGCCTTTGAGTAGTGCGCTACGCGGTTTTCTGGACGCTGGTGCGCATTCAGCGTAGGGTATTTTACTCGGCGTTCGGTGTCTGCAAACCAGTACCGGCGTCTTGATTATCCCGCCGCAGAACGGGAAACCCATTTTTAACCCCTTGAAAGTAAGAGGCAACATGTATCCAGATACTCAACTCTATATCGATGGACAATGGCGCAACGCGGTCGCCGGCAAAACCACGCCGGTCACCAACCCCGCTACCGATGAGGTGATCGGCAGCGTGGCGCATGCCGCCGCCGCCGATCTTGATCTGGCACTGGCCGCGACCGAACGCGGTTTTAAAGTCTGGCGCGAAACCTCCGCTTATCAGCGTGCAAACCTGATGCGCAAGGCCGCAGCGTTGTTGCGTGAGCGTGCAGAGAAGATCGCCGCCATCATGAGCCAGGAACAAGGCAAACCTGTGGCGCAGGCCAAGGTTGAAATTCTTAACTCGGCGGACGTGATCGACTGGTTTGCCGGCGAAGCCAGCCGCACCTACGGCCAAATTATCCCGTCCCGCAGCCGCGATGTTCAGCAGCAAACCCTGAAACTGCCGGTTGGACCTGTTGCCGCGTTTACCCCGTGGAACTTCCCGATTAATCAGATTGTACGCAAGCTGTCTGCCGCGCTGGCAGCAGGCTGTTCGATCATTGTGAAAGGCCCGGAAGAAACCCCTGCCTCACCGGCAGAGCTGATCAGAGCCTTTGCCGATGCCGGCGTCCCAGCCGGCGTGATCGCGCTGGTGTACGGTACCCCGGCGGAGATCTCCGAGTACCTGATCCCGCACCCGACCATTCGCAAAATCTCATTCACCGGTTCCACCCGCGTGGGTAAACATCTGGCGGCGCTGGCCGGTCAGCACATGAAGAAAGCCACCATGGAACTGGGCGGCCACGCGCCGGTGTTGGTTTTTGACGACGCCGATCTCGACGCCGCCGCCAAAGAGCTGGCGTTGGCCAAGTTCCGCAACGCCGGTCAGGTTTGTATCGCCCCAACCCGCTTTCTGATCCAGCAAGGCGTTTATGAAGCCTTTGTCGAGAAATTCACCGCCGCCGTGCGCGACATCAAGCTGGGCAACGGCTTGCAGGAAGGTGTAACCATGGGCCCGATGGTGCTGCAGCGCAGCGTTGAAGCCATTGATGCCTTTGTGAAGGATGCAATTGCTCAGGGTGCCAAAGCCACGACCGGCGGCAACCGCGTGGCGGGCGTCGGCAATTTCTTTGAACCGACGGTATTGCGCGACGTCCCCCTGAGTGCCCGTGCGATGTCTGAAGAACCCTTTGGTCCGGTGGCCCTGCTGCGTCCGTTCGCCACCTATGAGGAAGCCATCGCCGAGGCTAACCGCCTGCCTTACGGTCTGGCGGCCTACGCCTACAGCCGCAGCATCGCTACGGTGACGGCGTTGGGACGCGATGTGGAAAGCGGCATGCTCAGCATCAACCATATCGGTTTCGGCTTGCCTGAAACGCCGTTTGGCGGGGTAAAAGACTCCGGTCACGGCACCGAAGGCGGCAGCGAAGCGATCGAATCCTATCTGGAAACCCGCTTTGTTACCGTCGCCGGCCGTTGATTATCCTGCGGTGAAAAACGTGCGAACTGACCTTAGTTTGCATTAAGCGCGGCCAATGAGGCCCGAGTTCGGTACCCCACTGGACTCGGGCTTTTTCATGTCAACCGAACCCACATCAGTTCATCAAACCTGTCCAGCCGTGGAACCCCATGTAGATCCCCACGGCGGCAATCAGAATGCTTGAAAAGTAAGGGGCGCGGCGAGCCAAGGTGTTGAAGCCGCTCCAGCGCTTTGTCGCCTGCCTGACGCTATAAGCGGCAGCGACGCCCACCACCACCAGAGTGATTGCCAAACCTATGCTGAAACAGAGCACCAATGCCGCGCCCAAGGTGAATGCCTTCACCTGAATGCACAGCAGCAGGACGGTGATTGCCGCAGGGCATGGGATCAACCCACCGGTCAAGCCAAAGAGAATAATCTGGCCGGTGGTCACATTCTGATTGGCAAAGCGACGTTTGATATCGTTGGCATGCGCTTTTTCATGGGCATCCTGATATTCCTGCGAAGAGACGTCCAATCCTTCCAACGCCGAATGATCGTGATCGTGGTGATGGTCATGTTCTTTGAATTCAAGATCATAGTCGTGGGAATGCCCACCGTGGCCTAACGATAAGCGTGCCGTGAAGTTATGCGGCTCGGGAATAGCATGCACGGATTGCAGGAAGCCGTCTTTTTCCTCGAAGGCAAAAATCTGCGCCAAGCCCTTCTCGCGTAAAGTGGTCACCGTGACCGATTTCGCGCCCCAGTGTTGCCCAGCGACATTTTTCAGACGCCAATGCGGCGGCATGCCTGTTTCAAAAATCGACAGTTCGACGCGTCCATGGCCCGTATCAATCAGGTGTGATTCGTCATGCCCCTGATGCTCATGCTCGTAAGCTTGTTCGGCTTTCCACTGCTGTTCACCACGCCAGGTACGCCAAAACATCCAAAGTGCGGTGCCCAGAATAATCACAGCGGAAACCAGTTGAAAATAAGGCTCCGTCGCCTCTGCGGTAAACTGACGGCTCAAATACATGCCGCCAAAAGCTATCAACCACACTATCGCCGTATGCGAGACAGTCGCAGCCAGCCCCAACAGAACCGCCTGTTTCATCGTGCCGCGAATGGCCACAATGAAAGCGGCCATCATGGTTTTGGAGTGTCCGGGTTCAAGGCCGTGCAGAGCGCCAAGCAAAATAGCGCTGGGGACGAACAGCCAGGCGTTACCCATGCCTTGTTGCAAGAGAGCAGAAAAGTCGGTCATGGTTAATCTCAAAGATACTTGGTGATCTCTTTAAACTCACGGATGACATCCGGAGACACTTCCCCATCAGCCTTTACGGCATGGTCCAGGCAGTGATCAAGATGGTCGTGAATCAGCGTTTTTTTGGCATTGACCACGGCTTTTTCAACCGCCTGAAGCTGCTGGGCAATATCAAGACATGTCCTGCCACTTTCGAGCATGCCAATAACGCTGGCCAGATGGCCGGTCGCGCGTTTTAAGCGCTTGATGATGTCAGGGTGTGTCTCATGCATGTGCATAGCTATATCCTATCGGGGGGGATAGGATGATAGTAGATAATTTCATCCGCGACTGCACTGCCTTTCTGTCATTTTTGAGGCAAATAGAGGGGACGTGCGGCAACTTTGGCCAGGCTTCGCGGGTATACCCCCTCCGCAGAGGGGGTTGTGTCGTTAACCCGCCCGTTCGAACAACATTCGCGCGGCCGGGGTTAAACCCAGCATATGAATGCAGGCATGCACCATGCCCGGGAGCCGCTCACAACGCACTTCGACGCCCGCTTCCCGTAACCGCAGCGCATAATGATCGGCTTCATCGCGCAACGGATCGTATTCGCAACTCAGAATGGTCGCGGGGGGCAACTGCTGTAACCTTGGGGCATGCAGTGGCTCTGCGTAAGGATCCGGTTGCTCATTCGCCGTGCCCAGATACATGTTCCAACAAAACGCCATCACTTCCCGCGTCAAAAAGTACCCTTGCGCGTACTCCTGGTAGCTGGCGGACTCCATCGCCCGGCTCAATGCCGGATACAGCAACAGTTGATGCTCAATCAGAGGGCCTTTTCGGTCGCGCGCCAATAACGCCACGGCCGCCGCCAGGTTGCCGCCGGCGCTATCGCCCCCTACCGCAATACGCGCCGCGTCAATGCCCCACTCATCGGCCTGCTCAACCACGCCGCACAGTGCCTGATACACGTCCTCAAGCGGCCGTGGATAGGGATGTTCCGGTGCCAGGCGATAATCCACCGACAGGATCCGCCGCCCGGTAGCATTGGCCAATGCCTGACAAGGCCGGTCATACAACGCCAGGGATCCCAGGCACCAGCCGCCGCCGTGGGCGTACAGCATGGCGGGCAAAGGTTCACCCGGCACCGCGTCCAACGGCGTATAGGCGCGAATGGCGACAAGTTGGCCGTCGTCGGCAATCACCCCGCCATCCCGAACTTCACCACCGGCTTCCGCTTCACCCTGCAGCGCCAACAGCCCGGCCTGCGCTGCGGCCCGCATTTCACTCAGGGATCCGGGCACGGCCGCCCCCGCCGTTTCCGCCAGAAAACGGGCAATCTGCGGATCAAGCGGCATTAACCTGGCTCCCCTGCAAAAAAGGGATCACCAGCGCGATAAATTCCTCGTGGCATTCCTCGGTAATGAAATGGCCGCAGCCGGCAACGGTTTCGCCACGCAGGTCAACGGCGTTATCGCGCAGCGTGACAAAGGGGGCATCGCCGGTAGCATGTTCTGCACCAATGGTCATCACCGGCATGCTGAGCCGGGTCGCTGCTCGCCGCTGGTTTTGTCGGATGGTTTCCGGAATGGCGCGATAGTAATCAAAACCGGCTCGCAGGCTACCCGGGGCCGAATAGGCAGCGATATAGGTCTCCGCCGCCACCCGATCGCGGCGATAGGACCAGCGGTTAAAGATATAGCTGAGATATTCCCTTTCGCGGCCCAGCGTCAACGCCTCCGGCAGATCCGCCAGTTGATTGAACATGAAGTGCCACAGGAAAATATTTTGATCTGCCGGGACAAAAATCGGTGGTGCCGGGGCCAGACCAGGAATAACCGCCTCCGTCAGCACCAAGCCGGTGACCGCCTGCGGAAAATCGCTCGCCATCGCATAGCCAATCCACATGCCGATGTCATGGCCGACCAGTTGATAACGTTCATGCCCCAATTGCAGCATGGTCTGGTGCAGCGTCGCGGCAATGCTGCCGGTGTCATAACCTCCGATCGGCTTGTCCGAATCGCCAATCCCTGGCGGGTCTACCGCTATCGCTTTAAAACCGGCCGCCGCCAGCGCCGGCATCACGTGACGCCAGGTAAACCAGGTCTGTGGCCAACCCGGGATCAGCAACACCGGCGGCCCTTCGCCCAACGTGACGCAGTGAATGCGGTTGCCGTTTACCCGCGCATAGACGTGTTCCGGCTCAGGTCCATTTGGCATGGGCCCGTTATTTTGCAGTGTCATGGGTGTTCTCCGTGGTGGAATAGCCTGGCTCAGCGCAGGCCAAGCAAGGTATTGATTTGCTGCTGGTCAACCGGCGCACCGGCAAAATCATCAAACACCTTGTCGGTGACGTTGATGATGTGGTCACGAATAAAGGCGGCACCTTCGCGGGCCCCGTCCTGCGGGTGCTTCAGGCAGCACTCCCATTCCAGCGTCGCCCAGCCTGCATAGCCATGCTGTGTCAGCCGGGAAAAGATGCCCTTAAAATCCACCTGACCGTCACCCAATGAGCGGAAACGCCCGGCGCGGTCGGCCCACGACTGGTAGCCGCCGTAAATACCCTGCCGTCCGGTCGGATTGAATTCGGCGTCCTTGACGTGGAACATGCGAATGAAGTCCTTATAAATATCGAGGTAATCCAGGTAGTTCAGCTGTTGCAGCACGAAATGGCTCGGGTCGAACAGGATCTGGCAGCGCGGATGACCGCCCACACGCTGATGAAACATTTCAAAGGTCACGCCATCATGCAGATCTTCGCTGGGATGGATTTCATAACACAGGTTCACTCCCTGTTCGTCGCAGGCATTGAGCACCGGCAACCAGCGTTTGGCCAACTCATCGAAAGCCGTTTCGATCAGCCCCGCCGGGCGCTGTGGGAACGGGAATAAATAAGGCCAGGCCAACGAACCGGAAAAGGTGCCCATGTCAGTCAGCCCCAGCCGCGCAGAGGCTTTGGCGCCAGCAACAGTTGCTGATGCGCCCACTCGCTGCGCGCCCGCGGGTTGCCGCGAAGTGCTGGTGGCGCAAAGCTGTCGCACAGCGCGTCATAAGCCGGGTGCACCGCCATTAACTGCCCGAAAATATGGGTGGTCAATTCGCTGATCACCAACCCCTGTTCCGCCAACATACCGATCAGATCGTCGCAATAGGTTTGGCTTTCTGCCGCAGTGGCCAGATCAAACAGGCGGCTGTCCCATGCCGGGATTTGCAGGGCTTTAAAACCGGTTTCCGCCGCCCACCGGGCCATCGTCGGCAGGCTGTTGAACGGGGCCGCTTCGTCACTGAATTGGGCGAGGTGCAGGCTTGGACCTTTCAGGGTTTTCATCGTAAACTCCTATTGTTTGTCGATTGACAAACAATAGGCTCAAATGAATGCTTCAGCAAGCGAATTTTAAAAACTCGTTGGTATTACAAGGGATTTAAGCGATCCTGTTTCGCTGAACGACAGGTAACCAGGAATTGAACAATGGCAGGCAGACCGCGCGAATTCGACCGTGAACAGGCGTTACTGAAGGCACGAGACTTATTTTGGCGTCAGGGGTATGAAGGCACCTCGATGTCGGATTTGGTGGCCGAGCTGGGTATTGCCTCCGCGCGTATTTATAAAGCGTTCGGCTCGAAAGAGTTGCTGTTCCGCGAAGCCATCGCCTGCTACGAGAGTCACGAGGGTGGATTTGCCGAACGCGCTTTCAGTGAGGAAAACAGCGTGCGCGCAGCGATAAAACGCCTGCTGGACGAAGCGGTCACGCTCTACAGCCGTGCAGATCTGCCGCAAGGATGCATGGTGGTTTCTTCCGCCGCCAGCGTCAGCGATGAAAACAGCGGGATCAAAACCTGGCTGGCGGAACACCGCCTGCTGCGCACCCAAGGCATTATTGACCGGCTGCACGCCGCCGTAGCCAGTGGCGAACTGCCGCCCGATACCGATGCCGACGCTCTTGGCGACTATTTTGCCGCCTTCCTGCACGGTTTGTCGGTCCAGGCGCGCGATGGCGTCAGCCGGGCAAGATTAGCGGCGGCGGTCAACATTGCGCTAACGGCGCTGGATTGATCACTCCGGCAAATCAAAAATCACCAAAGTGCCGTGGCTACCCGCCAGCACCCGATGCGGCACACCTGCAGCGGCCTGATACAGTTGCCCGGCGTTGACCGTAATGGCCTCGCCCTGCACTTCCAGCCGCAGCTGCCCGGCGATCACCAATAATCCCTCGTGATAGTCGTGGACCTCATCGGCAATCTCACGCTGATCCATCCGCAACACTTTAATGTTGGCCGCGCCCACCTGCCCAAGCACGCTGGAGCGCCAGGCCTGCGGCAAGTCGGCGGCCAGCGCAGTAAGATCGAATAATGACATAAGTCCTTCATCAGCAAGCAGCGCCCTTCGCTGCCACGGCAATTTACCCCTTTGCGCGCCAACGGTTAAATAACCATTGCTTTTAACCTATAGCCAAGCGGCTCAAACCGGTACCCGGCGGCTGATCTCCACCACTTGATCGCTGGGCAAATAATAATAATCGGTCACGTGCATGCCGTTGCGCACCATCAGGGCAAAAATGTTGCGCTGCCAGGCCGGTAACCGGCCGTTGGCCTCGCGGCGCACCACGGTTTCATGCCCCAGATAATAGGTGGCGTCGTCAAAGTTCAACCCGGTTTTCCGGGCTTCCGCATGCTGCAATAAGCGTGGAATATTGGGCCGCTCCATAAAGCCATAGCTGGCGACGGCACACCAGAACCCCGGTGACAGCTGGCGTATCACCAAGCGTTCGGCATTCTCCACCCGCGGTTCGTTAACAATCATGATATGCAGCGTCAATACATTGGCATGCAGCGAACCGTTGCGCTTAACGTGCCATTTCATCACCGGCGGCGTACCGCTCAACGTGCGGGTGAGGAAGATCGCCGTCCCCGGCACCCGCGGGATGTTACGTTCCTCCAGATGGGCCAGAAAATCCGGCAACGGCAGGCTCTTCTCCCCCAAAGTACGGGAGGCCGCGAGTACCCCACGGTGCCAGATTAACATCACGCCATACACCAGCGTGGCCAGCAGCAACGGGACATAGCCGCCCTGCATCACCTTGCTGAGATTCGCCACCAGGAAGCTGAGATCGACAATGAAGAAGCCTCCGGCAACCAGCAGGCTGGCGAAGGCTCCCCAGCGCCAGACCTCGCGCATCGCCACAAACAGCAACCCGGTGGTCATGATCATGGTGAGCGAAACCGCGATACCGTAAGCGGCGGCCAAATTATCGGAAGATTTAAAGAACACCGTCAAAAACACCGTGACCGCCATCAGCAACCAGTTAATCGCGCTGATGTAGATTTGCCCGTAGCTCTCTTCGGTGGTTTGCTTCACCCGCAGGCGCGGCAGCCAGCCAAGCTGGATTGCCTGACGGGTCATGGAAAAGGCGCCGCTGATGATCGCCTGGCTGGCGATGATGGTGGCCAAGGTCGCCAGGATCACCAGCGGGATTTGCAGCATCGGCGGGCACAGGCGGAAGAAGATGTTCTGCGTCACGTCGGCACCGGAGAGGATCAGCGCAGCCTGTCCGGCATAGTTCAGCAGCAGGCTGGGGAAGACGATGCCAAACCAGGCCAGCCAAATCGGTTTTTTGCCAAAGTGCCCCATGTCGGCATACAGCGCCTCCGCCCCGGTGACGCAGAGGAACACTCCGCCCAACACCAGAAAGCTGGTCAGCCCATTGGAAAACAAAAAATTAATGCCGTACAGCGGGTTCAAAGCCAGTAACACCGCCGGATGCTGGAGGATGCCCCAAATGCCCAGCACGGCGATAGAGAAAAACCACAGCGCCATGATCGGCCCGAAGACTTTGCCGATACGTGCCGTACCCAAGGGTTGAATGGCGAACAAACTCACCAGGATCAGCACTGCCGCCGGCAAAATATAGGGTTTCGATTCGGGCAGCACGATGTTCAGCCCTTCCAGCGCCGACAGCACCGAAATCGCCGGGGTAATCGCCCCGTCGCCGTAGATCAGCGCCGCCCCGAACAGGCCGGCAAACAGCACCATCGGCCGGGCCTTTTTCTTGCTGACCAGCAACGACATCAACGCCATAATGCCGCCTTCGCCGCGGTTATCGATGCGCATGGCAAACATGGCGTATTTCAGCGAGGTGACGATCACCAGCGTCCAGAAAATCAGCGACAGCAGGCCCAGGATCACCGGCGCGGACGGCGCATCGCCCGAGAGATACAGCACGGTTTTCAGGGTATACAGCGGGCTGGTGCCGATATCGCCGAACACTACCCCCAGCGCACCACCGGCCAGCAGCGGCAGGCTCATTTTCGGCGTCTGTTCCGATTCGTTCCCTGCGGTCATGGAAGTCTCCTGAATAATCCATCGCGGTCTATTCAGGATAGTCAGTTCAGGCGGTTAGCGCGTGCTCATCTTGGCGGGGAGCACTCAGTTCCCGGCCTCTTTAAGTAGCCAGCGTTGCAAATTCAACCCCTCCGGCGACAGTTCATTGTCTTGTCGCACGCACAGGTAATAGTCGCGGCCGTCGTCAATCGCCAGATCGAACAACTTAACCAGTTCGCCGCTGTTGAGATAGGGTTCGATCAGGGGCTCGCGCATCAGCGCACAGCCTAAGCCCGCCTGCACCGCCGCCAACGTCAGCAAGCCATCTTCAAACATCGGCCCGGTACTGCGCAGCGGTCGCTTGACGCCCGCTAACTGAAACCACTGCATCCAGGTCGCACGCTCTTCGTCGTGCAACAACGGCAGCGGCGAGAGCTGATCCGGCGTGTCCAGCAGCCCGTGCAGCTTGATAAAGCCACGGCTGCACACCGGTACCATTTTGCCGGACATCAGCTTTTCGCTGCGATAACCGCTCCATTGGCCCGAGCCGAAGCGGATCGAGATATCTGCGGCATCGCTGAGGTAATTGCGGTGGTTGGCGTACACCACGTTAATGTCGATATCGGGGTTTTCGCGCAGAAAGCCACGCAGGCGCGGAATGAACCAGCCCATGCCGAACAACGGGATCAGGCTGATGGTGACCTGCCGGGAAGCCGATTGCTCGCGTACCTGCTCCGTCGCCTGACGCAGCACGTTAAATGCCGAACGGATCGAACGGTAATAATCCCGCCCTTCGTTGCGCAGGATTAACCGGCGCCCCTGGCGCTCGGTCAATGGCATTTGCAAAAAGGCCTCCAGCGTTTTGAGCTGATGGCTGACTGCCGAAGGCGATATCGCCAGCTCCTGCGCGGCGGCACTAATACTGCCCAGGCGGGCGATAGCCTCAAATGCCCGTACCGCACGCAGCGGCGGATCGTTCGGCAACGACGCATCGTATTGTTCTGTTTTTTTCATATGTTGACTATTTTGCTGAAAAATTGGCGACGGTTAAAAATTAATATACAAATAAATCAAATAATTAAAAACACACATTTTCTGTATAAGAAATTATTTTTCCGTATTTTACAATTTTTTTTAATTCTCTACTGTGAGCTTCCTGAATCATCATTTTTCGGGACTCCCTCCTATGGATACGCTGGTACAGCAGACCGTCAACGGACTGATGCTCGGCAGCATTTATGCGCTGATCGCCCTGGGTTACACCATGGTGTACGGCATTCTGCGCATCATCAATTTTGCCCACGGCGATGTGCTGATGGTCGGTGCGTTGAGCGCCCTGTCCGCCATTGGCGTGTTGCAGCATCATTTTCCTGCGCTGTCGCCGTACGTCGTGCTGTTGCTGGCGGCGCTGGTTGCCATGGCGGTCTGCGCGCTGGTGTCGATGAGCATTGAGCGTCTGGCCTATCGTCGTCTGCGCCATGCCCCACGTCTGGCCCCGTTGATCAGCGGGATTGGCGTTTCGCTGCTGTTGCAAACGCTGGCGATGCTGATTTGGTCGCGCAATCCGTTGATGTTCCCGCAACTGCTGCCGATGGATCCTATCGCCCTGACCCAGGGCAGCGCCGACCACGCACCGGCGGTGATCACCGGCACGGGTATCGCCACGCTGGCGATTGCACTGCTGGTGATGGCCGGGTTGCTGTTATTGGTTGAACACTCACGCTTTGGTCGTGCCATGCGCGCCACGGCAGAAAACCCGCAGGTCGCCGGCCTGATGGGCATCGATCCCAACCGCATCATCGTCCTGACGTTCGCCCTCGGCGGTGCGCTGGCAGCAGTGGCAGGCATCATGATGGCCAGCAACTACGGCAATGCCGGTTTCTCCATGGGGTTCCTGCCGGGCATCAAAGCCTTCACCGCCGCCGTGTTGGGCGGGATCGGCAACCTGCGCGGCGCCATGCTCGGCGGTCTGCTGCTGGGGTTGTTCGAGTCGCTGGGCACCGGGTATCTCGGTGAACTGACCGGTGGCACCTTCGGCAGCAACTATCAGGACGTTTTTGCCTTCCTGATCTTGATCGCCGTGTTGGTATTTCGCCCATCCGGGCTATTGGGCGAACGCGTCGCCACCCGCGCCTGAGGACACAAGATGAGTATTCTGACCGCCATACAGCCCACCGATACCCCACGCCGCGCCAGACTGGGCGTGGCACTGTTTATGCTCGGCCTGCTGCTGGCCCCCTGGGTGGCCGGTGCCGCCGGCGGCAACTATTGGGTGCGGGTGATTGATTTCGCCTTGCTTTACCTGATGCTGGCACTGGGACTGAACATCGTGGTTGGCCTCACCGGTTTGCTGGACATGGGATTCATCGCCTTTTACGCGGTAGGCGCTTATCTGACCGCCTTGTTGTCGTCGCCGCACCTGACCGAGCAGTTTCCCCTGCTGCTGCAATGGTTCCCGGATGGGTTGCATTTGTCGATCCTGCTGCTGATCCCGCTGGCGGCAGTATTGGCGGCGCTGTGCGGCATTCTGTTGGGGGCACCGACGCTGCGACTGCGCGGCGACTATCTGGCGATCGTCACGCTGGGGTTCGGCGAAATCGTGCGTATTCTGATGCGCAATCTGGACCGGCCACTCAACATCACCAACGGCCCGAAGGGGATTTCCGGCATCGACCCGGTTTCGCTGTTCGGCCTGAAGTTCTCGGGTATGCACCAGTGGTTTGGCATCCGCTTTTCATCGCTGTATCTCTATTACTACCTGTTCGCCGCCCTGCTGCTGCTGATCCTGTTTGTCTGCCTGCGCCTGCAGCATTCCAGGGTCGGCCGGGCCTGGACCGCCATTCGCGAAGATGAAGACGCGGCACGGGCGATGGGCATCAACACGCGTAATTTCAAGCTGTTGGCCTTTGCCATAGGGGCAACCTTTGGCGGCATTGCCGGGGCGCTGTTTGCCGCGTTCCAGGGTTTTGTCTCGCCGGAATCCTTCACGCTGCAAGAGTCGATCGCCGTGCTGGCGATGGTGGTGTTGGGCGGCATGGGCCATATCCCCGGCGTGATCCTCGGCGCGTTGCTGCTGGCCGCCCTGCCTGAACTGCTGCGCAGCACCATGGGGCCACTGCAACAGGCGCTGTTTGGCCAGGTGTGGATCGACCCGGAAATCATTCGCCAACTGTTCTACGGGCTGGCGCTGATCCTGGTGATGCTGTATCGCCCGGCGGGCCTGTGGCCGGCACGTCATCAACCAGGAGCCGCTTTATGACATCGCTACTCACACTCAGCCACGTCAGTAAACGCTTTGGCGGCTTAACCGCGGTGGACGACGTCAGCATCAGCATCCGTCAGGGCGAGATTTACGGCCTGATTGGGCCGAACGGCGCGGGAAAAACCACCTGCTTCAACCTGATTACCGGCCTGTACCGCGCCGACAGCGGTGAGTTTCGCCTGCTGGAACAACGCTACAAGCCGCAGGCTATCGACAAGGTGGTGCAGGCAGGCATCGCCCGCACCTTCCAGAATCTGCGCTTGTTCAATGAGATGAGCGTGCTGGAAAACGTGATGGTCGGCTGCCACCTGCGCACCCGCAACGGCCTGTGGGCGGCGATTTCACGCCACCGGCGTGCCCGGCAGGAAGAACAGGCCACGCGGGAAAAGTCCCACGCGCTGCTGGAGTACGTTGGCATCAGTCAGTTCGCCCATTATCGCGCCGGCGATCTGTCCTATGGCCATCAGCGACGGTTGGAAATTGCCCGGGCATTGGCCACCGACCCCAAATTGCTGGCGCTGGATGAACCCGCCGCCGGGATGAACGCCGCCGAGAAAGTGGCGCTGCGCGATCTGCTGCAACGCATCCGCGAAAGCGGCAAAACCCTGTTATTGATCGAACACGACGTCAAGTTGGTGATGGGCTTGTGCGACCGTCTGACGGTACTCGACTACGGCAAAGTCATCGCCGAAGGCGAACCGGCACAGGTACGGCGCGAGCCGGCGGTGATCCGCGCCTATCTGGGAGGGGCCGCCCATGTCTGAATCCTTGCTGACGGTCAAAGGGTTAAAAGTGTCTTACGGCGGCATCCATGCGGTGAAAGGCATCGATTTTTCCGTGAACAGCGGCGAACAGGTGACTTTGATCGGCGCCAACGGCGCAGGCAAAACCTCCAGCCTGCGCGCGCTGACCGGCCTGCAGCCGTTCGAAGGTGAAATCCTGTTCGACGGCCGTTCCATTCGCGGCGTGCCACCGCATCGCTTGCTGCAACAGGGGCTGGTGATGGTGCCGGAGGGCCGGGGAATTTTTGCCCGCATGACAGTATTGGAAAACCTGCAACTTGGCGCTTACTCACGCCGTGACAAACCGGCGGTACGACAGGATTTGGAGCAGGTGTGCACCCTTTTCCCTCGCTTGCGCGAACGGCTACGCCAGCAGGCCGGCTTACTCTCCGGCGGCGAACAGCAGATGGTGGCGATCGGTCGTGCACTCCTCAGCCGCCCGCGCCTGTTGGTGCTGGATGAGCCATCGATGGGGTTGGCGCCCATCGTGGTCGAGTCCATTTTCGAGGTGATAAAAAGCCTTTCACGTGACGGTGTCACCCTGCTGTTGGTGGAACAAAACGCCCGGCTGGCGCTGGCGTCGACCGATCGAGCCTACGTACTGGACAGCGGCAACCTGAGCCACTGCGGTCGCTCTGCCGATCTGCTGGACGATGAAAAAATCAAACAAGCCTATTTGGGCGAATAACCGTTTTTACTTTTAACCACACCGGGAGTTTTACATGCACAACATCACTCGCTTCAAGCCGCTGGCGCTGGCCGCCGCCGTTCTGGTCAGCCTGGGTGCCGCCTCGTCGGCGCTGGCCGATGAAACCATTCTGATCGGTCTGGCCGGCCCGCTCACCGGCCCTTCTGCCCGTATCGGCAAAGATTTGGAAAACGGCGCACAGTTGGCAATCGCCGATGCCAACGCCCAGAAACCGACGCTGAATGGCAAAGCGGTCACCTTTAAATTGTTGTCCGAGGATGACCAGTCCGATCCCCGCACCGCCGTCGCGGTGGCGCAACGCCTGGTGGACGAAGGCGTGGTCGGCGTCGTCGGCCATTGGAACACCGGCACCAGCATTCCGGCGGCGCGCATTTACCACGACGCCGGGATTGCCCAGGTCGCGCCGGTCGCCACCGGTCATGGCTATACTCAACAGGGGTTTGATACCAGTTTCCGCGTGATGGGCCATGACGACGATGGCGGCAATTACGCCGGGATCTATGCCGTCCAGCAGTTGAAAGCCAAGCGCATTGCGGTGATTGACGACCGTACCGCGTTCGGCCAGGGGTTGGCGGATGAGTTTATCAAGTCGCTGGCGGCTCAGGGCATACAGCCGGTAGCGCGCGAATATGTCGACGACAAGACCGTCGATTTTAGCGCGGTGCTGACCACCGTACGCAGCAAGAACGCCGATTTGATCTTCTTCGGTGGCGTCGACTCGCAGGCCGCACCGCTGGCCCGACGCATCAAGCAGTTGGGCATGAATACCCCATTGATGGGCGCCGGCGGGTTTGTCAGCCAGACCTTCCTGACGCTGGCGCAGAAAGAAGGTGAAGGCGTAGTGGCGCTGGAGCCCGGGCTGCCGCTGGAACAGATGCCCGGTGGCAAGGCCTTTGAGCAGGCTTACCGCGACCGCTACAAAACTCATATCGAACTGCATGCGCCGTTCGCCTACGACGCCACCCGGGTACTGATTGCCGCCATCGAACAGGCGGGGTCCGCCGATCCGGCCGATTACCTGCCGAAGCTGCGCGCCATTCATTATCAGGGCGTCACCGGCACCATTGCGTTCGATTCGCAGGGCAACCTGCAACAGCCGAGCTTCACCCTGTACCGGGTGGTTGACGGCAAATGGCAGCCGCAGACCGTACTGGGCGGCGCAAAAAAACCATAACAATCCGCAAGCAATGAGGAGCAAGGCGATGAGCGATGCAAAAAACGAGTTGGGCATTCTGGCCCGGCGCCGCATAGAGGCGGAAATCATCAAACCGATTTACCAGATCCTGGTGCGTGAGATCGGCAAACAGCGTGCGCAGGCGGTGATTGGCGAGGCTATCGAAAATGCCGCCATTGAAGCCGGCAAAAACTTCGCCGCGCAGGAGCCGAACGGCGCGGATTTGCAAAGTTTCGCCGCCTTGCAGTATCTGTGGGAAAAGGACGATGCGCTGCAGGTGAAGGTGATCTACCAGGACGAGCAGCATTTCGACTATAACGTCACCCGCTGTCGCTATGCCGAAATGTATCACCAGATGGGCCTGGGCGAAATCGGCCATCTGCTGTCCTGTGCGCGCGACAGCCAGTTTATCGTCGGCTATGCGCCAGAGGTCGAACTGCAACGCACCCAGACCATCATGTCCGGCGCGTCCTGCTGCGATTTCCGCTATGCAGCCAAAGCGCAGGGAGAGAAAAAATGACGCTTCGGGTCAAGGGTGAACGCCTGTGGCAAAGCCTGCTCGACATGGCGCAGTTCGGCGCTATCCCAAAAGACGGCGTGACCCGCCTGGCGCTGAGCGAAGAAGATCGCCAGGCGCGCGATCAACTGCGAGATTGGGCATTAGAGGCCGGTTGCCACGTGCGTATTGACCGCATGGGCAACATGTTTCTGCGCCGCGAAGGCACCCGCCCGGAGCTGGCGCCGGTGGTCACCGGTTCCCACGTCGATTCCCAGCCCAACGGCGGTCGTTTCGATGGCATTTATGGCGTGCTGGCCGGTCTGGAGGTGATCCGCACCCTTAACGATCGGCAAATCGCAACCGAACGTGCTGTGGAGGTCATCAACTGGACTAACGAGGAAGGGGCGCGCTTCGCCCCGGCGATGATTTCCTCCGGGGTGTTTGCCGGCGTGTTCGATCTGGAGTACGGCCTGTCGCGCCAGGATGCACAAGGCGTCAGTATTGACAAAGCCTTGCAGCAAATTGGCTACGCCGGCGAACATCCGGTGGGGAACACCCCGATCCACGCCGCCTTTGAGCTGCACATTGAACAAGGCCCGATCCTCGAAGCGGAAAATATCGAGATTGGCGTGGTGACGGCCGCGCAGGGTCAGCGTTGGTATGAACTGGAGATCACCGGTTTTAGCGCCCATGCCGGGACGACGCCGATGGATCGTCGTCGCGACGCCCTGCTCGGCTTTGCCGCCATGGTTAACGCGGTCAATGCTATCGGCAAGGATTTTATGCCGGACGCACGCGCCACGGTGGGCATGGCGCAAATCACCCCCAACTCTCGCAACGTGGTGCCGGGCAAAGTGTTCTTCAGCGTCGAGTTCCGCCACCCGCAAGAGGCGGTTTTGGCGCAGATGGAACAACGCTTGCTGGCCGCGGTGGCCGAGGTCGGTGTCGATGGGCTGAACGCCCGCGCCGAGCGCATTTTCGACTATCAGCCGATACGTTTTGATCAAGGCTGTATCGACAGGGTGCGACAGGCCGCGCAAACGCTGGGCTATTCACACCGCGATATGATTTCCGGTGCCGGTCATGACGCCTGTTACCTGAACCGGGTCGCCCCGACGGCGATGATCTTTATTCCCTGCGTAGAGGGGATCAGCCACAACGAGCTGGAAAACATCTCGCCGGACTGGTCGACCGCCGGGGCCAACGTGTTGCTCAATGCCATATTGGCGCAAACCCACGCCTGATCCCCCTGGCTCCGGCTGACCTGCCGGGGCCAGAAAAAAATATTCAACAAACTGGTTGAATATTGCCCCGCCTGTTCTATATTCAACCATATGGTTAAATTATCTTCCTCACAGCTGGACGCCATTTTCCATGCGCTTTCCGATCCGACGCGCCGCGCGATACTGCGTGCGCTGGCCGGCGGCGAGCACAGCATTGGCGAACTGGCCGCGCCGTTGCAGATGTCGTTTGCCGGCGCCTCCAAGCATATAAAAGCACTGGAGCTTGCTGGGCTGGTGCAGCGCACCGTGCAGGGAAGAAACCATATTTGCCGGCTCGAACCCGAGCCCATGGCACAGGCCATGCAATGGCTGCAAACCTACGAGCATTTCTGGACTGAGCGGCTGGACGCGCTGGAAATAGCGCTGCTGCAGCCCGAACCGAATCCTTCCAAGGAGTGAATAATGAACGACTACGGCATGATTATTGAAACCGGCACGCTGCGCATCCAGCGGCTGCTGCCCGGCCCGATTGAACGGGTCTGGGCCTATCTGACGGAATCCGACAAACGCGCCACCTGGCTGGCCGCCGGCGATATGAAGCTGGAAAACGGTGCCCAGGTGGAGCTGGTGTTCCGCAATTCCGATCTGACCGGCGAACACGAGCAAACCCCGGCCAAATACAAACACCTCAGCTGCAGCGTCAGCAACGTCGGCCATATCACCTGCCTGTTCCCGCCGCGGCTGCTGAGCTTTACCTGGGCGGAACAGGGCCAGAGTCGCCCTTCCGAGGTGACTTTTGAACTGACCGAACAGGGCAATGCGGTGCTGCTGACCGTCACCCACCGTCGCCTGGCCAACCGTGACGAAATGCTCAGCGTGGCCGGTGGCTGGCACACCCACCTGGATATCCTGGTCGATCGCCTGCACGATCGCCAACCGCAGCCGTTCTGGAGCACCCACGCCAGGCTGGAAGAGGAGTACCGGGCCAGACTGTAATCACCTCTCGTCCCGGCGTCTGAAGGCCAGATAACCGGTGACCAGCGTAAAACCGCCGACCAGCAACACCAGCAAGACAAAGCCGTGGTGATTGCTGGCCAGCGGGATCCCCCCCACGTTCATGCCGAAGAAACCGGCGACGATATTGATCGGCAACGCCAACACGGTGATCACCGTCAACGTATACAGCGTGCGGTTGTTCTGCTCCATCTGCTTGGCCCCGATCTCCTCTTGCAGCAAGCGAATGCGCTCGGTCAGGCTGGCGAGGTCGTTGAGCACCACCGTGAACTCTTCGGTGAACTGCCGCAGATCCTGCACCACGTCCCGGCTTAACCAGGTCGGCGGGCGATTTAACAGGCGAAACAGCGCCGCAGGTTCCGGCGCCAGCAGGCGTTGAAACCGCAACAGCATGCGGCGCATCCTCCCCAATTCGGTGCGGTTGCGTTTCACATGGTTGCTCAACAGGCGATCTTCGATGGTATCGACATACTGATTGGCCTGCCGTACCAGTTGTTCCAGCACCTCCTCCTGTTCTTCCAGCAGATGCGCCAACAGTTCGGTAGAAGACGCCAGTTGCAGCGGCCCCAGCCGACTCAGCAGCCGTTCGATCAACCGCAGCGGTTTGTGCCGTACCGTGACCACCAATCCGCTGCGGCAATACAGCCACAGCGTCGCTGTCTCCGGGTTGCTCTCTTTGGGGTGGAATATCACGTCATTGAGCACCGCAAACAGGTCGTCGCCCTGACGTTCTATGCGTGTGGTATGAGATCCGTGGCGGATTTCATCAAAGAAAAAGTCGGAAATCGCAAAGTGGTTCTTCAACCACTTTTCCGCCGCGGCATGATTCAGGTTGAGATGCAGCCAAAGAAATCCTTCCCCCGGTGACAGCGTCTGATAAGCCTGGCAGGCTTGCTGCGAAGAGACTCGCTGCGGCGGCGCTGCCGTACGAAAAACGTGACCGTAAATCAGCCCGGTGACTTCATCGTCAAAATCAAGTTTGTGTGCTTTTTCCGCAACCGTTTGAGCCATAAACCTTTGTCCTGAATAACCGCACTCATTAATCGATCAGCCTCAATCTTTATATCAACCTTTAAATGCCAACGTTAATTATTTTCACTGTTCCCTATGATTAATATTATCGTCATAAAAAAGTCACATTATTTCCCAATACTTTGATGGCAACACCGCAAGCACCGTCAGAAATCTAATGAAGTCTATCGGGAAGGTCCTTTATGAGTGATAACAGCGCCGTGCAAGCGGGTGCGCCATCCGCGTCAAGCCTGCCAAAAATCTACCAAAAGAACAGTCGACTCACTGTTCTTTTTTTTGTTTTTTTATTAGTGCTGGGGATAGCTTTTGCCGGAGTAAATCTATTTAACGACGTGAGCGATGCCGGTGCGGTATATACCAGCTACGTGCCGTTTCTTTTATTGGGACTGGCACTGCTTATTGCGCTGGGCTTTGAATTTGTTAATGGTTTTCATGATACCGCCAATGCGGTCGCCACGGTGATTTATACCCACTCCCTGTCGCCGATGGTGGCGGTGGTCTGGTCGGGGTTCTTTAACTTTCTCGGGGTATTACTTTCCAGCGGCGTGGTGGCGTTCGGCATCATTTCGCTGCTGCCGGTTGAGCTGATTTTGCAGGCCGGTACCGGCAACGGCTTCGCCATGGTCTATGCCCTGCTGTTCTCGGCGATCATCTGGAACCTCGGCACCTGGTGGCTCGGGCTGCCGGCCTCGTCATCGCACACGCTGATAGGCTCTATCATCGGCGTTGGGGTGGCCAATGCGCTGATCCACGGCCGCACCGGCACCAGCGGCGTCGACTGGGGACAGGCCATCAAGGTGGGTTATGCCCTGCTGCTTTCGCCGGTGATCGGTTTTGTGTTTGCCGCCTTGCTGCTGCTGGCGCTGAAGGTGTTCGTCAAAAACCGCCAGCTGTATACCGCCCCCAAAAATGACTCGCCACCGCCGTTGTGGATCCGCAGCCTGCTGATCCTCACCTGTACCGGCGTTTCCTTTGCTCACGGCTCCAACGATGGGCAAAAAGGCATGGGTCTGATCATGCTGATCCTGGTCGGTACCATGCCGATTGCCTATGCGCTGAACCGCTCGATGCCACCGGAACAAATCCCGCGCGTAGCGGCGTTGGCGGAGGTCACTAAAAACCAACTGCTGCACCAGTTCCCGGCGGTCAGCCCGATCCCCCCGCGTGAGGTGCTGACCGGCTATGTGCGCACCAGCGAGCTAACGCCGGACGTGGTGCCCGCACTGGCCCAACTGACCGGAGCCATTGGCGATCAAATCCGTCAGTACGGTTCGGTCGACAAGATCCCCGCGCAGGCGGTGTCCAACACCCGAAATGATATGTACCTGACGTCGGAAGTCATTAAGCACCTGAAGACGGAAAAACAGCTGCAAATCTCCGCCGATTCGCAGCGCAATCTGGACGCGCTGAAAGGCGAACTGGACAGTGCCACCCGCTTTATTCCGTTCTGGGTCAAGGTGGTGGTCGCCATTGCCCTCGGGCTGGGCACCATGGTCGGGTGGCGGCGCATCGTGGTCACCGTCGGGGAAAAGATCGGCAAAAGCCACCTCACCTATGCTCAGGGTGCCAGCGCCGAGTTGGTGGCGATGACCACTATCGGGGCGGCGGACGCCTTCGGCCTGCCGGTTTCCACCACTCACGTTCTGTCGTCCGGTATCGCCGGGACCATGGCGGCCAACCGCTCCGGCCTGCAAATGTCCACCCTGCGCAATCTGTTGATGGCCTGGGTGCTGACGCTGCCGGTCTCGGTACTGCTGTCCGCCGGGCTGTACTGGATCTTCACCCATTTCTAAAACCGGGGAAATGCTTCACGGACCTCCCTCAAGGCTTCGGCTCTGAGGGAGAAATTCCCCCGCCATTTATTCTTTGTTTAGCTGCCCTTGCTATGATGCGCCCTGGTCAATCGGAGGCATTTTGAGCAAGTTAAAATTTATACTCGTTACCCTGATCTGCGTCTCTGGCGCAGTGGCGCTCTATATTCTTGCCTATCAGAAACTGGGGGACTTCTGGACGGATGGCAAAGATCCCAATATCAAAATAACCATTGAGCGCTATTGAATCAGCGCATCCGAACGATGGGTTGCCCTCCGTTGATGGATAATGGTTCCCGTTCGTCATCACCCTATTTTCTCCACATTTGCTGTGCAGACTCTTGCTGATATTTATTCATCAGTCAGAAACATAGTCACGGTTGCCATGTATTTATTGAATTCTATTTTTCGCTTTTCCGCCCGCCGCTTCGGCGCCATTCTGGTTCTCGTTTTACTGTTCATTCACCCCGCTGCACAGGCCGCGGCACCGCTGGCGCTGCACTCTAAAGCGGTATTGGTGGTCAATCAACGCACCGGCAAAACGCTGTACCAGAAACAGGCCAACCGCGTGCTGCCCATAGCTTCGTTGAGCAAGTTGATGACCGCCATGGTGACGCTGGACAGCAAACGTCCGCAAGGCAATAAGATAAAGGTCGTCCCTGCCGACCGTGATCTGCTGAAGAAAACCCACTCGCGGCTGACCATAGGCTCCACCCTCAGCCGTCGCGATATGCTGCACATCGCGCTGATGTCGTCGGAAAATCGGGCGGCGGCGGCATTGAGCCGTAACTACCCCGGCGGACGCAAAGCCTTTGTGGCGAAAATGAATCAGAAAGCGCGTGCCATCGGCATGAAACACGCGCGCTTTTACGATCCCACCGGACTGACGCCACGCAACGTGGCCAGCGCCAACGACCTGCTGAAGATGGTGAATCACGCCTACCGCTATCAGAGCATTCGCCGTTTCAGTACCGACAAACAGCAAATCGTGCGTCCTGGCCGGGGCCAGTTGGTGTACCGCAGCTCCAATGGGTTAATCAACAATCCCGCCTGGAAAATTCAGCTGCAGAAGACCGGTTTTACCAACGAAGCCGGTCACTGCCTGGTGATGCGTACCCTGATCAAGGGGCAGCCGGTGGTGATCATCCTGCTCGGTTCGCAGCAGCGCTATGGTCACTACAGTGACGCGATCCGTCTGAAAGCCTGGCTGGAGTCCTGATCTGACCCGGGCGCGTTAACCACGCGCCCTTTTACCGCCTCGCGCATATCTAAATCCGTTTTTTATCAATGGAATATCCTATCTCCAATCAATATTACGCCCGCGACGTCCTGCATGCTATTTGTCATCAATAATTGGTGATAAATAAAGGAGCAGGAAAATGGCTTATGCCCTGAGCGTGTTGGAAAAAAGTCCGATTGCCGAAGGAGAAAGCGCCGCCCAGGCGCTGACGCGCACGCTGCATCTGGCACAGCAGGCGGAAGTCTGGGGCTACCGCCGATTTTGGCTGGCGGAACACCACAATACCGCTCAACTGGCTTGCCCTTCGCCTGAGGTGCTGATCGCCTATTTACTCGGGCAAACCTCGCGCATTCGTATCGGCTCGGGTGGCGTCATGCTGCAACACTACAGCGCCTATAAGGTGGCTGAAAACTTCAATCTGCTGGCCACGCTGGCACCGGGGCGGGTCGATCTGGGCGTGGGCAAAGCCCCCGGCGGGTTACCGCTCTCTACCCAGGCGCTGCAGGCTGCGCACGATCAGCAAAATAAGCCGGACTTTCCCCAGCAGCTCGCGCAGCTTAACGCCTACCTGAATGATGATGCGCAACCGGGGCTGAGTGCCACGCCACAACCCGCACAGCCTGCGCAGCGTTTCCTGCTGGGCGCCAGTCGCGAAAGTGCTCAACTGGCAGCCGAACACGGCTGGGCTTTTGTGTTTGCCGCCCATCTCAATGGCAATCCGCAGGATATTCGTCAGGCGCTGGCTCATTACAGTGAGCAAAGCGGTGGCCGCAAAGCCCTGTTGGCGGTGGCAGCGATCGTCGCCGACAGCGAAAGCCAGGCCAAGGATCTGGCGGCCGGGATCCAGCAGTACCGCGTGCACGTGACCGGCGGGCAAAGCGTGACCGTCGGCAGCCTGGAGCAGGCGGAAAGCTTTGTGCAGCAGGCCGGTGCGACCGATTACCGCATCGAACCGCGAGAGAGCCATATTCTGCTAGGCACCGCCCATCAGGTGCGTCAGCAGTTGGATCAATTGCACCAGCAGTACGGCGTGGAAGAGTTTGTGATTGATACGCCCATCAGCGAGCCCGCCGCCCGCCTCGCCTCTTTGCACCTGTTGGCGCAGGGCTGAACGGCAAACTGCCGAAGGGAATCAACGCCCGATTCAGTTAACCAAAGTGCCGGCGACGATGGCAACGGCCAGATCCTGAACCAGCGTCTCCAGCTGCTCCGGGATCAGGTTAGCCAGACTGACGCGGATCGCCGGGCTGCTTTTCAGACGGAACGGCTCACCGCTTTGCACCAGCCAGCCGCGCTGCGCCATCATTTGGCTGGCGGCGGCTTCTGAACGCACCGGCAACCAGATATGTACCCCCTCTCCCGGCGGTAACGGCACGCCAGTCAATGCACGCAGCCGTTCCGTCAACTGATCCCGCCGTTGCTGATAGGTTTGCTGCGCGCGCTCGAGCAGGCCGTCACGCTGCGCCTGCGTCCACAATTTGACGCCAATCTGCTGCAAGATATGGCTGACCCAGCGCTCGCGAATGTATTGATCCGCACGCATCGTCTGTAGCAGCTGCGGCTTGCCGCAGGCCAGCGCAATTCGCAGGTCCGGGCTAAGAAATTTGCTCAGCGATAATACATACAGGCCATTGTCGGCGCTAAACGGCAAATGCAGCGGCCGTTGCGACAGCGGCCCCCAGAAGTCATCGACGATCGCCAGACAGCCTGGGTTTTGCGCCAGGAATTCACGCCAGCTTTTGGCCCGGGCGGCACTCAGTGACATGCCGGTCGGGTTTTGCGCGCGCGGCGTCAGGATCACCGCAGCGCCCTGAGGCCCGGCGTCCTTTTCCGGCAACCGGCACCCTTGCTCATCGACGGGCAACGGCAAAGGTTTGAGTCGAAGATGCCGCAGCAGCGTCAGTAACGGCGGCCAGCAGGGATCTTCCACCCACACCGAAGCCCCCGGCGCCGCATGCATGCGCAGCGCCTTTTCGATAGCGTCCAACGCCCCGGAAAACACCGCCATCTCGCCTAAAGCCGCACCCTGCTGGCTCAGCCATTCTTCGGCCAACCGGCACAATGCAGGTAAATCCCCGCTGACGTCATAGCCCGTCTGCTGTTGGAAAACATCATCTGCGCCCAGCGACAGGGTCGGCAGCAGCCTGGCATCCAGATTGCCACTGGCCAAATCGCGCATGCCTTCCGGCACCTGCCGGACATTGCGCATCGCCATCAAAGGTTGCTCAAGCACCTGCGTTCCCGCTCGTCCCCGGGTGGCGACCAAACCGGCGTCCCGCAGCTTGGCATAGGCGCTGGCGACGGTATTCGGATTCACTCCCAGTTCCCCGGCCAGTTGGCGCACCGGCGGCAGCAAGTCGCCCGGCTGTAATTCACCCTGCTTGATCTGCGTGCTGATCTGTTCAGCAATCTGGACAGCGCTGCCGCCTTTTGCATACAATGAACCCATACATAAAACCTTTTTGTATTAGTTCAAATAAGAATAGCTGTTTCGAACGAAAAAGTTAAGGGGTAAAAATGGAAAAACATTACGTGCTCGATATTCAACATAGCGGGAAAGCGTTTGCCCGCTTGCAGATGTTCACGCCCTGGGCCGCCGACCAGCTGCAACAGGCCCAGGCGCTGTTCCCCGCCGAACAGGGCTATCAGTTACAGATCAGTCAGGTCAAAGATCGCCGGATTATTTATCAAAGCGGCATTGGCGGTATCACCATTTTAGGCGATGCGCTGGAACTGGCACCTTGTTCCCCGACCCAAGAGGTATAACAATGAAAAAAGTTGTCGCTATCAGACATGTCAATTTTGAAAACCTGGGTATTCTGGGTTCACTGCTTTCATTACGTGGCTATCAGATTGATTATTACGACGCCGGCCGTGACGATATCCGTGCCATCAATAATGACGAAACGGATCTGCTGGTGGTGCTCGGCGGGCCGATCAGCGCCGCCCAGCATTTTGCCGGTCAACAACACTATGCGTTTCTCAATGACGAATTAGCACTGGTTACCCAGCGGTTACAGCAAAAACGGCCTACGATCGGTGTCTGTCTGGGCGCGCAGGTGATTGCTCAGGCCCTGGGCGCCGAAGTCGTTTCGCTTGGCGTGAAAGAGATCGGCTACGCCCCGCTTGCGCTGACGGGCGATGAAGACTCGGTGCTGGCCCCATTGGCGACCACGCCGGTGCTTCACTGGCACGGCGATATGTTTATGATCCCGGAAGGCGCTACCCGCCTGGCCGGCACCGAAATTTGCCCTAATCAGGCTTTTGAATATCAGGATTTTGCCCTTGGGTTGCAGTTCCATCTGGAAGCCGATCACCGCGATCTTGAACGCTGGCTGGTGGGCCATGCCTGTGAGCTGGAACTGGCCGGTATCCTGCCGCAGCGCTTGCGTCAACAGGCCGCGCGCTACGGCACCGAGTTGGAGCAACGCGCCCGTCAGGTGTTTGCACGCTGGTTGGACAAAATCGAACCAAGGAAGTGATAGATGCAACAGGTTTCTCAATTACAGCCACCGCAGATTGATGTGATCAGCATTCAATCGCAAGTGGTGTATGGCAGCGTCGGTAATGGCATAGCCTACCGCACGCTGTTGAAAAAAGGGCTCGAAGCGCTGCAAGTCCCCAGCGTGCTGTTCGGTTGCCCCCCTTATTACGGCGCGCCCAGCGGCGGCGTGATTTCCGCCGAGTGGTTCGGCGGTTTTCTGGCGGATTTGCTGACCCGCGGCGTGATGACGCGCACCCGGGCGGTGATTGTCGGTTATCTGGGCAATGTCGACCAATGCCATATTCTGGATATCTGGTTACAACGTGTGCGCGCGATCAATCCGCAGATAAAGATTTATATCGATCCGGTGATGGGCGATTACGGCGAAGGGGTTTATGTCGATAAGCGTATCGTCGAGTGCTATCGCTCCCCCTTCCTGCAATTGGCCAATGGCCTGACCCCCAACGGCTTCGAACTGGAGCAGCTTTGCGGGCACCCTCTGACCACCCAGGAACAGACGCGGCAGGCCGCTCAGGCGTTGTTGAACGACACCACCGAGTGGGTGTTGGTCACCAGCGCGCCAGGCGTGGCGGAAAACGACGATCAGGTGGGGTTACTGCTGGTCAGCCGCGATAAGGTGCAAAGCTATACCCATTCCAAAATTCAGTCGAAGGTCAAAGGCACCGGGGATATGTTTACCGCGTTGCTGGTCAGCCATCTGCTGCACGGAAAGAGCCTCAATGAAGCGATCCTGACCGCCAGTGGCGAAGTCTGTGATGTGTTGGTGGAAGCGGAGCATTTCGGTTTGGAGGAAATTGGCAGTCTGCGCGCCTTGAAATAGGCCGGGAGTGATGGGGCAGCCTGCTGCCCCTCGCGTCTTGCTTAGCGTTTTTTCTTTTTGTTGAAATCCAGTTCGAACGCAAATACCGCACTCTGAATTTTTCTTTCCAGCGCCAAACCCAGTTTTATAAAGCGGCACGACAGGCGCGAGAAATGCACCATTTTGTCGTCGTCATCCAGCTCATGATCGTCGTTGATCACCACCAGTTCCATATTGACCTTGAAACTGCCGTAGCTGCCAAGATCCAACAACGCTTTTTTGAACAGGAAACCGGGCTGAAGGTTTTCCGGCAGTGGGCCGTCAACGCGTAACCCTACGCCGCCGGCGGAAAGATCGTGGATCCTTAACTGGTACTCGCTGCCGTCGGCATATTCACCGCTACAGAGGAATTGGCGCCAATGGGGCGTGGTCACGCGGAACTGACGGCGGCGCTGGATATATACCAGCTCTTTCGGCAAGTGAGTTGAACAGACGTTGACGCCTTGCTGGTGGGTGAATTCGGCCCGACCTACAGAGAATTCGATCTTCGCATCATGGCTTTCAATCACGATGGTACATTCGCCCTCGACCGTTGCATCGGCTTCATTACCGCTAAATACGATGTTATCCGGCCCAACGCTCAATAACAGGCTTTGAAACTGCTGTTTCTCATTAACGACCCGCAGCGGGGTACGCTGTTTACAAATTTCACGCAGAATCGCCAGTACTTCAAAACGCTCCTGCTTGATAAACAATCCATTATCACTCTGCTCCATTTGGCGCTCCTAGCACATCCCAATGACGTTAACACTTTCCTTACAGATATCATCACTGGGAATATTCCTAAAGTCAAATTTGCCAGCGATGCCAGGCTTGTGGTAACAGTCTGGCGAAGCGTTTTGCCCAGGCCTGTTGGCCTTGTTGATCGGCTATCAGATCCTGGCGGATTTCGATGCCGACATAAGGCAGGTGGCGCCGCTCCGCATGCACCGGCAGGGTGTAATCCGTCGCGTCGGTCATGGCGTAGGGTTCATTGACGCCCACCTGCAAGTCCCCTTCCTCACGCAGCAGTTCTGCCAGTAACAGCGCGAACTCCGGCTGGCGATTAAACAGCAGCCCAACCTGCCACTGACGCGCGTTGCCTTTAAATACCGGCGTGAAGCTGTGCATGGCAATAATGGCGGTCGGCTTTTCACGGATTTGGCGATCGCCCAGCGTGTCGTCAATCGCGTGGTGATAAGGCAGGAAAATTTCGCGTTCGCGTGCCAGGGCGTGTTCGGTATCAATGCCGATATTGCCGGGGATCGGCGTTAACTCCGACATATGGGGGATGGAACTGGCGATACCGGGCGCCCGGTTGCAATCAATGACCAGGCGCGAGTAACGCTGATGGATCAGCGTGGCGTCCAGATGACGGCTGAGGTGGCGCGAAACCTGCAACGCCCCTATATCCCAACCGATATGGCGGTCGATTTCACCGGGCGGCAGACCAAGATCGCCCAAACGTTGCGGTATCGCCTGCCCGGCGTGATCGCACAACAACAAGAACGGCGCTTTGCCTTCAGGCGTTTCCACCGCCACGGCGGGAGGTTCATCGGCAGAAAGCAAAGCAGGGACAAACGACTGTGACATGAAAGACTCCACGGTGGGATAAACCTTAATCCTAGCGCTATCCCACCGTGCTGCCCAAGTCTGGGCTTAGATCAAATACGCATGAATGCGTGTTCGATCACTCTATGCAGGTCTCTTGCGGCTGATGCACCGCAATGTAGCGCTGGAAACGCGTCGGTTTAAGCCGGGTGAGGTCAACCAGCACCAGGCCATCGATGCAGTTATTGAAGGCCGGGTCGGTACCGAAATCAATAAACTGCACCCCGCCCGGCTCGCACAGTTCGGTATATTGTTTATACAACGTCGGGATAGAGCAACCGATGTTGCTCAACAGGCTTTTCAGCCGCACCAGGTCTTCCTGATAATTGTCGCCGGCGAACTGCGCCAGATCCTGCGGCAGAGAGGCCGGATAAGGCTGACGCGACTTGGCCAGCGCACTGTCCGGTGAGAAGTACAGCCGGTAGAAGGCGATCAACAGGTCACGCGCCGTCACCGGCATCCCGCCGGAAATGGAGACCGGGCCAAACAGATAGCGGTATTGCGGGTATTTTGCCAGGTAGGCGCCAATGCCCAACCACAGGTAGTCCAGCCCGCGCTTGCCCCAGTAAGCCGGTTGAATAAAGCTGCGCCCCAGCTCGATGCCCTGCGCCAGGATCGGCGCCATATCGCGGTCGTAATGAAACAGACTGTTGCTGTAGATGCTTTCCAGCCCTTTGCGTTCCAACTGCTCGGCGGTGGGAATAAAACGGTAAGCGCCGACAATTTCCAGCTCGTCCGCATCCCACAGTACCAGGTGGTAATAATCGTCGTCGTAACTGTCCAGATCGCGACGGCGACCCGAACCTTCACCCACCGCACGGAAGGCGATTTCACGCAGACGCCCGAGTTCGCGCAAGATAGGCGTGCGCGCCTCATCCTGACGGCGATACAGGAAGATGATTTTCCCGTCCGGCGTGACTCCCAGACGTTCACAGTTTGCCAGCGCTTTCTTCAGCTCCAGTCGGTCTTCCGGCAAGGCGATCGGTGATTCGCTGGCGAACAACCCTTCTTTACCCTGCCCCAGACGGTAGACGTGGCGACGGAAGCGTTCCGCCAGATCTTTCGCGCTGGTGTGGCCGTCGTGCCAATTGGCGAAGGGAATGCGCCCACCCACACGGATTTTGATGCGTCCGCCCTGCTGCTGGAACATTTCGCGCACCAGTAATAGTGTCGACAGCGGCCGATAAACCAAAGAGGTGAAATAGAACAGGTTACTGTTACGCGCACTGATGTGGATTGGCACAATCGGTGCGCGCGCCTTGGCAGCCAGACGCAAGAATCCGGTATGCCAGTGGCCGTCGCGGATGCCTTTCGGGCTCATGCGCGACACTTCGCCGGCGGGGAACAGGATCAGCGCGCCCTGCTTGTCCAGTTGGGCCTGCATACCTTCAATTTGCTTGCGGTTGGTCTTATAGGCGACGTTGTCCACCGGCACAAACAAACTGCGCAGCGGTTCGATGTAGGTCAGCAGTTGGCTGGCCACCACTTTGACGTCCGGGCGCACCGCCGCCACCGCGCGCAGCAGCACCAGTCCGTCAAGCGAACCGATCGGGTGATTAGCCACCAGCACCACCGGTCCCTGACTCGGGATGTTTTCCAGATCGCCATCCACCAGTTCGCAACTGAGATGGAAGTAGTCCACCACCTGCTCGATCAGATCCAGCCCTTTCAGGTGGGGATAATCGGCGGCAAACTGTTTGAATTCTTTTTCGAAGAGTAAAGTTCTCAGCAGGCTACGCTGCCAGGCAGGGGTCTTGCGGTGTGGAAATGCATCATGCAGCAGAGAGTCCAAGCTAAACATCGCGTTATCTCCTGGCTTAGTCGCTGCAAACTTAAGCCAGCGCCATGACCCTAACATGTCAGTAACATGACAAAAAAATGAATCCCTCACCTATCAGGTATAGCAAATTATTGAAAACCTGGTGGCGACACTCTGCTCATCGCCACCCGCGCCGCATTTTATGCCACTGAAGTCAGGGCCTCGATACGCTGATTGACCGCTTCCCGCAGCCGTAATAACGGGGCCGCCTGATGCGGATAACGTTTAAAGGTGATGCGCATCCCCAGTTCCTGTTCAATCAACCTCTCCACCGTCTCGCGATCCGTCAGGCTTTCCAGCAGTTGCAGAGCACGCATGTCTTGCAAGCCCTGGTGCAACACCCGCAACCGCAGCGACTCCACCGCCGTCAGGTTCTCGCCGGGGTAAACCACAAAGGCGTCGCCGGAGGGGAACGCATTGCGGCAGTCAGTCACCGCATAGGGGTTGAGCTTTTCCCGCGAATGGCCGCTGTTATAGAAGTTGAACCCCCAGTGCAGAAAGCCGGTGATGTTGTACAGGTAAAGCTGGATGCCCAGAATCCGGTTGCGCGCCGAAGGTTGGGCGAAGAAACGGTTAGCCACCTCGGTCTTTTGTACGCAACAGTAATAGGCCCACAGACCCGGTACCTGGTTATCGATAAAGGGTTCAATATGGTCGGTGGCGGCCACCGGCGTTTCCACCAGCCCTTGTTGGTAAAAGGCATAATCAGACAGCGCATCGAAAGTGCGAAAACCGGCCAGCAACGGGCGCAAGGCGGCGCCGGCACGCTGATAAACGGCGATATTTTCCAGCGTAGGTTCATCCGAGATGTGGAACCAAACCTGCTGTTGTAACTGACGCTGACGGAACCACTCGGTTAACGCCGGCAACAGCGCCTGCAAAAACTGCTGATACTCCTGCCCGTGGGCGTCGGTGTGCCAGCCGAACAGCGGACGAAGCGCCCCGTCGACCTCCACCAGAATTTTTGGCGCATGCGCCGCCCCCCACTGGGTGAACAACGGGGCAATCTCAAAATGCTCAATCCCTTCCTGCTGCGCCATGTCCACCCACTGGGCCAGGCGCTGGAAATCAAAGCGGTGACCCTGTGCCGAGCGCTGCACGCCCACCAACTGCACCGTGGTTCGTTCACCGCCCACGGCGGTATCCAACGGTGGCGTGAAGATCGGCGTCAGCAGCATGTTTACCCCGCTGTTGACCGCAGTACGGACAAAGTTGCGTACCGCCAGCCAGTATTCGGGGCTGAATACCGCCACCCGGTAATAATCCGCCAGGCAGTCGGAATGCAGCCATTCGGTGTGCAGCAAGGTTTGCGGCGGCAGTGCCGCCGGAACGATATGCAGCATCAGGGCGGCACTGGCCAGATCTTCCCCGCTCGCCACATCAAACAGGGTCAGCTCCAGCGGGTAATCCCCACCGGCTACCGGCGTCGTTGGCGGGGTCAACGTCAGCCACAGGCTGGCGTAATAATTATTGGCGGCAAAGAAACGCCGCTCGGTCAGCGGTACCAGCGGATCGGGAAATAACCCCGGCTCGGTACGCAGATAGTTCTCATCGACCTCGGCGTAACAGGGAAAGTGGCTGGGTACCGATTGCACCTGACGCACGCTGATATACTCCGCCAGGGCGCCCTCAAGACGGTAGCCTAATTCACACCGCGTTTCGTTATCTGCCCGGTGCAAACAATAAACCCCCTGCCATGAAATCATTTCGTTGCTCAGACCGCTTAACTTATTTATTTGCTCAATCTGTGGCGCATTATGACTGTGGAATATCTTTTCCAGACTGTGAGTAAAGGTCAATGAAAGACGCATAACAGTAAGCTCGCTTTAATTTGAAAATAAAACCGGGTGATTTTTAAGCTAACTCCTTTTATCACCGCAAACAATAGTCACCCATCAAAAAATGACGACAACGCCGTTCCGACGCCGTCATAGATAATTTTTTTGTTTATTTGCATCACAAAAATGAAAGATACCCAGGCATGCACAATAAAAATGTTTTTAATCCCCATTATGGTGCAGGGGTTATCACTTATTCCTATGACCCCAGCAACCCGGAATTGCCGCACGGCAGGGCCAAAACCGGCGTGAAAGGTTAATGAGTTGTGAACAAGTAACGCTTTCGGTTTACGCTGCAACCCTTTCGGTTTTAACAACAACGAAACATTTACGCCCCATTTTTGGGCAGATCGGGGTGTATTGACACATTGAAAGTTAAGGGATAGAAAGAAATCACGTTACGAAAATATTTATTCGTCGTCCACCGAGGGGAAAGCAATGTCACCGATAAAAAATACCGGCCGTTTTCTGGCGCATTCTGCCATCGCGGCTGCATTATTATTGCCGACCATGTTATATGCCGCCGATCAAATAACCCTGCGTTATGCCGTGTGGGACAGGAATCAATTACCCGCCGAGCAAGAAATTGCCAAACGCTTTGAAAAAGAAAACCCGAATATTAAAATAGCGATAGAATTAACGCCGTCGGCGCAATACTTTGTCAAATTGGATTCCGCCGCCGCGGGCGGTGTAGCACCGGATATATTCTGGATTAACATGCCTTATTTCGTGCAATATGCCAAGAATGGCATATTGCAACCCTTGACGCCTTATATTAGCGGCAGCAGCGTGAAGTTAAATGACGTGGTCGCCAGTTCGGTAAAAGCCTATCAATATGATGGCCAACAGATGGCCATCCCCCGCGACGTGGACTCTATCGCGGTGTGGTACAACAAAAAGCTGTTTGATCAGGCCGGCGTCAGTTACCCCACCAACGACTGGAGCTGGGATGACCTGAAAACCAGGGCCGCTGCGTTGAAAACCGGTTTGAAAGGCAGTGCCTTCCCGCTGGTGATGGATCTCAGCATCGACGGTCAGGACAGCTATATGAACCTGCTGTTCCAGAACGGCAACCACATAGTGCCGAAAGACGGTCAGCCGAGCGATATCGCTAACGACAAATCGATCTGGGTTTATCAGCAGTTGCAGTCAATGATGAAAGACGGGTTGATGCCCAGCGCCCAGCAGATGAGCGAAGTCAAAACCGAGAACATCTTCCAGTCCAACCGCGCGGCAATGGTGTATGCCGGCTCGTGGTTAGCGGCCCCCTTTGCCAACAACCCGCTGATTAACGACCATATCGGCGTGGTGATGATGCCGAAAATCGAACGTCAATCCGGTGTTGCGCACAGTCTGGCATTCGCCATGTCCGCCAACAGTGCCCACAAGCAGGAAGCCTGGAAATACATCGAGTTTATGAGCAGCGAAGCCTCGCAAACCGAGTTGGCGAAAGTGGTGATCCCGGCCAACAAGGTGGCGGCCAAAGCCTGGGCGGCGGAGATCAAAAAGGTCGATGTCACCCCTTATATCGACACCCTCAACGTGACCGAGGCCTACCCGACCGCCGGTACCAACACGCCGAAATGGCAGAACATGTGGATTGCCAGCCTGAAGAAAATCTTTATGGGTGCAGATGCCAAACCAGAGATGGATAAGTCGGTCAAGAAGATCGAACGCATCATGGAGCAGTAATCGCCCCGTGCCGGTGGTGCCTGCCCGAAGGCGCGCCGGCTGCGGAACACCGCAAAGCAGTCACAGGTGAGGAATGGCAACATGTCGTTGGCAGATACCTACGGTGCCCTAAAACAACAAAAAAGCGTCCCACGACCGGCGCTCAGCCGCCTGGAGCGCGCCGAGCGTTTTTGGGGCTGGGTGATGATTTTACCGTTGCTGATTGGGCTGACGGTATTTTACTTCATCCCTTTTATGCAGAATATCTTTTACAGCTTTACCGACCTCAACCAGTTTATGCGCTGGAGCACCCTGAGCGTCGATAACTACGTCAATCTGTTTGAAGACGATGATTTCTACACCGCCGCCGGCAACACCCTGTTCTATGTGGTGGTGTGCGTGCCGGTCAGCCTGAGCCTGTCGTTGCTGCTGGCCATTGGCCTGAATCAGAACATTCGTGGCAAAGCCCTGCTGCGCACCCTGCTGTTTCTGCCGGCGGTCACCATGCCCGCCGCGGTGGCGATGGTTTGGCAGTGGCTGTTCAACAAGGACTTCGGCCTGATTAACCAGGCGATTGGCCTGCTGGGCATTTCGCCGGTGGCCTGGTTGTCCGATCCGGACGTGGTGCGCATCAGCGTTTCCATCATCATTATCTGGTCGTCGCTGGCGCTGAAAATCATCATTTTGCTGGCCGGGCTGCAAAGCATTCCCCGTCAGCTGTATGAGGCTGCCGACATCGACGGTATCAGCACCCTGCGCCGCTTCTTCTGTATCACCCTGCCGATGATGGTTCCCACGCTGTTCTTCGTTTCGGTGATGAGTTTTATCGAGATCCTGCAAGTCTTCGACGTGGTGTTTTTGATGTTCGATCGCGCCCTGGTGGAGAGCGACGTGATGACCGTCACCAACCTGTTCTACAAATACGCCTTTTACCTGCAGGAGAAAGGTTACGCCTCCGCCATCACCGTGGTGCTGTTCGCCGTCACCCTGCTGATCACCCTGATTCAAATGATGATTGGCAAACGCCTGAAAGTCAGCTGAGGAGCCACGACGATGAGCATAAGTAAAAAAACGCTGGTGTATCTGTTTATGGTGCTGGCGGCGTTAGCCTCGGTAGTGCCGTTTATCTGGATGTTGGTGACCTCGCTGAAAACCCAGGCCGAGAGTATCCAGATCCCGCTGACGCTGCTGCCGACCCACCCCAGCCTGCAGGCCTACGGCAAGATCATGCGTGAAATTCCCTTCGCCGATTTTTACCTGAACTCGCTGCTGGCCACCTTTTTCACCGTCACCCTGCAAATGGTGATCGCCACCATGGCCGCCTACGGTTTCTCGCGCCTGCACTTTCGCGGCCGCGATGCGGTATTCCTGGTGTGCATCTCCATCCTGATGGTGCCCGGCCAGGCCTTTTTGATCCCGCAATTTCTGGTGGTGCAAAAACTGGGGCTGGTGAACAGCATTACCGGGCTGGTGCTGCCGGGCATCTTCAGCATTTACGCCACCTTCCTGCTGCGCCAGTTCTTCCTGGCGGTGCCGAAAGAGATGGAGGAAGCGGCGCTGATTGACGGTTACAGCTACTTCGCCATCTTCTGGCGCATCATGCTGCCGCTGATCCGCCCCGGCATTATCGCCTGCATCATCATCAACGGCCTGTGGAGCTGGAATAACCTGATGTGGCCGCTGATCGTCAACACCACCACCGAGAAACTGACGCTGCCGGTCGGGCTGGCGTCGCTGTCCAGCCGCGCCGGGGTGGAATACCCGCTACTGATGGCCGGGGCGTTGATGGCGGTGATCCCCATGCTGATGCTGTTCATTCTTTTCCAACGTTACTTCATCCAGGGCATCGCCAGCGCTGGGGTAAAAGGCTAACCGCGAACACAAGGTAAATAACATGGCCGGTATTCAGTTAAACAATGTGAAGAAGGTATACCCCAACGGATTCAATGCGCTGCACGGGGTCGATCTGGACATTAAAGATGGCGAATTTATGGTTTTCGTCGGACCGTCCGGCTGCGCCAAATCCACCCTGCTGCGGATGATCGCCGGGCTGGAGAGCGTCAGCGAAGGCCAGATCCTGATCCACGACCGCTGCGTCAACGACACCATGCCAAAAGATCGCGGTATCGCCATGGTGTTCCAGAACTATGCGCTGTACCCGCATATGACGGTCTACAAGAACATGGCGTTTGGCCTGATCGGCAAGGAAAGCAAGGCCGAGATCGACCGTCGGGTGCGCGATGCCGCCGAAAAGCTCGAGATCACCAATCTGTTGCAGCGCAAACCGGGTCAGTTGTCCGGTGGGCAATGCCAGCGCGTGGCGGTCGGCCGCGCCATCGTGCGCAAACCCAAGGTGTTTCTGTTCGATGAACCGCTTTCCAACCTGGATGCCAAGCTGCGCGTGTCGATGCGCGTCCAGTTGATCGAACTGCATAACCAACTGAAACAGGAAGGTGCCGCCGCCACCATGGTGTATGTCACCCACGATCAGGTGGAGGCGATGACCATGGGCGATCGCATCTGCGTGATGAACCGTGGCGCCATTATGCAGGTGGATAAACCCATCAATCTGTACCACCAACCGGCCAACCGCTTCGTCGCCGAGTTTATCGGCAGCCCGTCGATGAACCTGCACGATATGGCGGTGACCCGTGGTGCGCGGGGTATTGGACTGCGCATCGGCAATCAATATCCGCTCGAACTGCCGCCGGCGTTGCAACAACAGTTGGAAAGTTATCCGCACCCGCGGGTGTGTCTGGGCATCCGTCCGGAGTCTCTGCGGTTGTGCGCGCCCGGCAGTGGCAATTGCTTCCCGGCGAAGATTGTCACCATCGAACGCATGGGCAACGAGGAGTTGCTGCACTGCGAACTGGCCGAGCTGCGCTTTGTGCTGCGTATGGCGTCGCAGCCGGACTGGGAGCCGCGGCTGGGGGAACAGATCCACCTGGCTTTCGATCTGACCCGCGCGCACCTGTTTGACGAAATCAGCGGCCAAAACCTCAAATAACAAGATCGGAGAACGTGCAATGTCGTCTGCTCAACAAAATGATTATGCCGGTCGCCCGGTGCGGGTACTGGTGATTGGCGCCGGGGCGCGCGGTGAAATTTACTCGCGCTACGCGTTGGCGCACCCGGATTTAATGCAGGTGGTGGCGGTGGCCGAGCCGCGGGATGTCTATCGGCAGCAGTTTGTCGAACAACACGCTATCGCGGCGGATAAGGTGTTCACCGATTGGCGGCAGGCCGCCGATGCCGGAAAACTGGCCGATGCGGTGTTGATCTGCACCCAGGACACCCTGCACCTCGAACCGGCACTGGCCTTCGCCAGACAGGGCTATGCCATGCTGCTGGAAAAACCGCTGTCGCCGGTGGCGGCCGAATGCCGCACCATCGTTGAAGAAGTGGTATGCCAGAAGCTGATTTTTTCGGTCGGCCACGTGCTGCGCTATACGCGTTACACCCAAAAGCTCAAGCAACTGCTGCGCGATAACGTGATTGGCGACATCGTCAGCCTGCAGCATCTGGAGCCGGTGGGCTACTGGCATCAGGCGCACTCCTTTGTTCGCGGCAACTGGCGCAACGACCATGAAGCCGCCTTTATGCTGTTGCAGAAGTCCTGCCACGACATCGACTGGATCCGCTACATCATGGAATTGCCCTGCGAGCAGGTCAGTTCGTTCGGCGGCTTGCGCCATTTCCGTCAGGAAAACCAGCCGGCCGGTGCGGCGGACAACTGTCTGGACTGCGCCGTGGAAGCCACTTGCCCCTACTCCGCCAAGCGCATCTATCTTGGCGACGACCACAAGGCCACGCCGGGTTTCCTGCGGGTATTGACGCCAGAAGTCAGCCAACCACAGCTGCAGGCAGCGCTGCGCAACGGTCCCTATGGCCGCTGCGTCTACCGCTGCGACAATAACGTGGTCGATCATCAGGTGGTCAACATGCAGTTCGCCGGGGGCCGTACCGCCTCCTTCACCATGACCGCCTTTACCCGGCTGGAAGATCGCAAAACCCGCATTTTCGGCAGCCATGGCTGTCTCGAGGGGGATGGCCGTTATATCCGGATCACCTCGTTTGTCGACGACAGCGAAAAAGTGTACGACGTCGAAGAGGCCGAAGAACTGCATGCCATGTCCGGTCACGGCGGCGGCGATTACTACCTGATGCAGCATTTTATCCACGCCATTCGCACCAACGATCCGTCACAGGTGCTGTCCGGCCCGGCGGAAACGCTGGAAAGCCACCTGATGGTCTTTGCCGCGGAACGCGCACGCCGCGAGTCTGCGGTGATCACCCTGAGCGGAGCCTAAACGTGGAAATATCACAGATGCGTTACGGTTTCGACATCGGTGGCACCAAAATCGAAATGGCGGCTTACGACCGCCAACTGAGACAGGTGCTGTGCCAGCGGGTCAGCACGCCCACCGGCGATTACCGTCAGTTTTTATCCTGCATCCACCAGTTGGTCGACCATGCCGATCGCCAACTGCACACCCAGGGCAGCATCGGCATTGGCTTACCGGGGGTGACCGATCCGCGCAGCCGCAGACAACTGGCGGTCAACGTCCCGTGCCTCACCGGGCACTGCCTGGCGGACGATCTGGCTCACGAACTGGCGCGGCCGGTTGAAATTGAAAACGACTGCCGCTGCTTTGCCCTGTCCGAAGCCAGTACGCCGCAAACCGAGCACCTGGCGCTGGTTTTCGGTGCCATCATCGGCACCGGGGCCGGGGGTGGGCTGGTGATGAACAAGCAGTTGCATAAAGGCCGCAACGGACTGGCCGGTGAATGGGGCCACACACCGATTTCCGCCCAGTTGGCTCAGCGATACGATTTGCCGCTGTTCACCTGCAACTGCGGCCTGACCGGTTGCTTTGAACGCTACGTTTCAGGCAGCGGGCTGCTGGCGCTCAGCCGGCACTTCGGCCACCCCGCCGACAGCGTACCGGCGCTGATTGCCCGTTACCGACAGGGAGACTCGCTCGCACAACGGCTGCTGGCCATGTACGTCGATATTCTGGCCAGCGCGCTGGCCGGGCTGCAATTGCTGCTGGACGTCGACGCCTTCGTGCTTGGCGGCGGGTTGTCTAACGTCGGCGAGTTGTACACCCTGCTGCCCCCGGCCATGAGCCATTGGTTGCTGCCCGGTACCGAACCGGCGGCAATCTACCCGCCGGTGCACGGAGACAGCAGCGGCGTACGAGGTGCCGCGTTATTACGCCAAAACTGGCAATAAAAAACAGTGAAACACCGGGCAGGAAAAAAACAATGGCGCAGCTTTCATCCTGCTTTCGGCAAATTAACCCCGGCGGTAAGTTGCCGCCTGATAAATAACGGATTACCGCTTTTCACTTTATTTCCCGGCAGCTTTCGGTTGATGACCAATCGAAAGAAAAGATAAACATAACCAATTGATACATATAGTTTTTTATAAATTTATCGGTTGCATTTCATTGTTTCGTTTGCTGTAATTTGCCACGAACAACTGAAAGCACTCCTGTCAGATTAGCTGCGGCGCATTGCGCCGCGGCCGGGTATGACTACAGCCAAATCGGGAGTCACGCATTAATGATCAATACCGTAAAACGACGGGAATTAATTATCGACCAGCTTTGTCGCGAAGGCTCGGTGCGCGTCGAGCAACTCAGCACCCAGTTTTCGGTTTCCAGCGTCACCATCCGCAGCGATCTGCGCCAGCTGGAAAAAAGTGGCTGCGCGGTGCGTGCCTACGGCGGCGCGATGCTCAATAAACAGTTCGCTTTCGACCGCCCGTTGCAAGACAAGGGCCGTATCAATCGCGACGTGAAATACGCCATTGCCTGCGCGGCGGCGGAATTGGTCAACGACGGTGACGCCATCATCCTCGACTCCGGCTCCACCATCAGCCAAATGGCACAGCAGTTGGTCGGCAAGAAAGACCTGGTGGTGATGACCAATGCGCTGAACATCGCGTTCGAACTGGCCAACAACGAACAGGTCGATCTGATGGTGGTGGGCGGCAGCGTGCGGCGTAAATCCTGGTCACTGTATGGCCCGGCTGCGGAACAGCACATGCGCCAGTTTCGTTTCGACAAGCTGTTTCTCGGCGTCGACGGCTTTGACTTGCACAGCGGTATTACCACGCCGGACCCCGGCGAAGCGCAACTCAACCGCGCCATGTGCGACGTGGCGCGCGAAGTGATCGCCGTCGCGGACGCCAGCAAATTCGGCCGCACCAGCTTTTGCATGATCCGTGAAATCGGCCAAATCCAGCGTTTGGTCACCGACAGCCGCATCCCGGAAAGCTACCTGAATGCGCTGAACCATTTAGGCGTCGACGTGATTATCGCCGACCGTTAACCGAGGTTTTTTAAGGAGTTTTCAACATGAACGGTTATTTTGCTTACGAGGCGGGCTGGCTGGAACAGCGGCATGCGCTGCATACCGCACGTGAGATCTGGCAGCAGCCGGATTTATGGGAGGCCCTGCACCGACAGCTACAGGAGCAACAGGCCTCGTGGCAGCCTTTCCTTGCCCCGCTGCTGGCTAACCCTCGCCTGCAGATTGTGCTTTGCGGCGCGGGCAGCTCGGCCTTTGCCGGCCGTGCGTTAGCCCCCTGGCTGCGCGAGAAAACCGGTCGCGACGTGGTGGCCTATGGCACCACCGACATTGTCGCCAATCCGCACCAATACCTTGATCTGACACGCCCCACGCTGCTGGTGTCTTTCGCCCGTTCCGGCAACAGCCCGGAAAGCGTGGCGACGGTGGAACTGGCCGACCAACTGCTGCCGGAAAGTTACCACCTGATGCTGGTATGTAATCCGGACAGCCAACTGGCGCAATACGCGCACCAGCGCGATAACGTCTGTTCACTGGTGATGCCGCAAGGATCCAACGATCAAAGCTTCGCCATGACCTCAAGCTTCAGCTGCATGATGCTGTCCGCCGCCTTGTTGCTCGGCCCGCACTCCCTTGCCGAGACCCAGCGGCCATTGGCGGCCATGGTGGCCCGTTGCCGTGAACTGCGTGTAACGCTGCAACCGCAGGTAAAAGCGCTGTCCGCCAGCGGTTTTCGCCGCTACATCACGCTGGGCGGCAGTTGTTTCACCGGGCTGGCGGAAGAGGCTTCACTGAAAATGCTGGAGCTGACCGCCGGGCAGATCGTCACCCGCTACGACTCGCCGCTTGGCTTGCGACATGGGCCGAAGTTTATGGTCGATGACCAAACGCTGGTCCTGCTGATGTTCTCCAACGGCGACTATGCCCACCAGTACGATCGCGATTTGTGGAACGAGTTGCATCGCGATGGTCTGGCAATGCAGATAGTCGGCTTGACCGGCAGCACGCAGCCGTTGTCCGACATGATGCTGAGCCTGCACCCTGCCGAGGACGATATCTGGCTGCTGTTCCCTTACCTGTTATTCACCCAAATGCTGGCATTTGAAAGCTCGCTGGCGCTTGGTATGACGCCGGACAACCCGTGCCCGACCGGTGAGGTTAACCGGGTGGTTAAAGGCGTCACCATTTACCGTTATCCGTCTTCTGTGGCGTAAGGAATCTCCATGTACCTGATATCCAACCGCGAAATGCTGCAAAAAGCGCAGCGCCAGGGTTATGCCGTGCCGGCGTTCAACGTCCATAATCTGGAAACCGTCCAGGTGGTAGCCGAGACCGCCGCCGAACTTCGCTCACCGGTGATCATGGCCGGTACCCCCGGCACCTTCAGTTATGCCGGCACCGACTATTTGATCGGCATCTGCCAGGCGGCTGCGCACCGTTACGATCTGCCGTTGGCGCTGCATCTGGATCACCACGAAGAGATGGACGATATCGAATACAAGGTCAAAAGCGGCATTCGCTCGGTGATGATCGACGGTTCACACCTGCCGTTCGAACAGAATATCGCCAAGGTTGCCGAGGCCGTAGCCTTGTGTCACCGCTATGGCGCCAGCGTTGAGGCCGAACTCGGCCGCCTCGGGGGCCAGGAAGATGACCTGATTGTCGATGCCACCGACAGCTTCTTTACCGACCCGGCCGCCGCGCGCGAATTTGTCATCGCCACCGGTATCGACTCGCTGGCGGTGGCCATTGGTTCCGCTCACGGGTTGTACCACGGCGAACCCAAGCTGGACTTCGATCGGCTGGCGTTGATCCGCGAACAAGTCGATATCCCGTTGGTGCTGCACGGCGCCTCCGGGATCCCTGAAGCCATGGTGAAACGTGCCATTTCGCTGGGCGTGTGCAAGGTCAACGTGGCGACCGAGCTGAAAATCGCCTTTGCCGACGCGGTGAAAAGCTACTTTTCCCAGCATCCGGACGCCAATGACCCGCGCAAATACATCGTGCCCGGCAAACTGGCGATGAAGGAAGTGGTGGCGGAGAAAATCCGCATCTGCGGCAGCAGCGGCATGCTGTAACTCAGCATAAACCACCAGGCCTGACCGCAGTTTCAGTTTCAACTGCGGCCAGGACCCATTTTCTAACGTGATACAGTTCACAGTAAAACCGCCGTTCCCCCTCGCGACTCATTAAGCCGACTTCACGATGATCTAAATCATGGTTTTGCCAACCCTCCCTCTCTATTATCAAATTCGCCAAGACTAGTAATTAAGAATAGTATATAAACCATTCAGTAAGGAGGACGTGACTAATTCGTATTTTGGCTATCATCAACATGTCTGAATGATCTTTGTTCAATTGGAATTTTTTATTTTCCTGTTTCATTTTAAAAAGGAATTAATAATGAACCATTCTCTCATGGCATTGACGTTATTGGCCCTGCTCCCTGCCACTTTGCAGGCCGCACAAAACACGCGCCACCACGTGGCATCCGGCATGATACGCTTTACCGGCGAGATCACGTCGCCGGCGTGTTCCATCAAGCATCGAAGTGAAGGGATCATTTCACACTGCTTTGGTCTAACATCGTCACAGGGTCAGCGGCCTATCACCACTTCATTGAACAATATGCCACCTGAATTAGTTTCCAACGTGACCACTGAGACAATCAATAATAACGAGCGGTTTAAAAACATCACGATCAGCTATAAGTAATCCGATACACCTTTTATTGTCAATTCTGGTCTGCTGGATAAAACAATATTGATATATTATAAATTTATTTTATAAATGGTTTTTATCGCTTCCCCTCTCAGTATTCCGTCCGGGCAACCCTGGGTTGCCCATCTTCATGTCCGGAATCCGCCATCGCCCCGCCGAATTTCGTGCAATAATCTGCCCATCAAACGAGAGGAGTGATCAAAATGCAGACTTTTTTTATTGATCGTATGGCGACGCCGGTAGGCGAGCTGGTGCTGATTGCCGATGAGCAGAACCGCTTACGCGCTATCGACTGGACAGAGCATGAAGCACGCCTGATGAAGCTGCTGAATACCCATTACCGGGCCGATCGTTTCCAACTGATAGACAAACGTAACCCCGGTGGCCTTACCGAGGCCATGCAACGCTATTTTTCCGGGGAACTGGACGTGATCAACGACCTGCCGGTCATGACTGCCGGTACCGAGTTCCAACGTAGCGTCTGGCAGCAACTGCGCCAAATTCCGTGCGGCGAGATCATCACCTACGGTGAACTGGCCAAGCGTATCGGACGTCCAACCGCTTCACGCGCGGTGGGTATGGCCAACGGCTCCAACCCCATCAGCATCGTAGTGCCCTGCCACCGGGTGATTGGCTCACAGGGCGCATTGACCGGCTATGCCGGTGGCGTTCAGCGCAAACAGTGGTTGTTGAAACACGAAGGTTACTTGCAGAACGATCTGCTTTAGTTCAAACAAACTGGCGGGATAACGCCGACCACTGACGTTATCCCGTCTACAGCGCGGCAAAAAGGCGCTCAAATACCAGGGTTAAATATCGCTTACTAAAAAATACGCTGCGCCAGCCCTCATTTCTTGCCGGTGCGGGGCCAATACTGCGGCCAACGCCGGCTGATGTAAGTGACAAAGAAATCAAAACATTTCAGGCAACTACAGAATAATCGGCGGTATCATTGTCTAATATTCGCACAGAATGCCCCCGTTCTTATTAATGCTACCCTTATCACCTGCCGGAAAAGATGTTAAAATTGACGCATATCAATTATTGAATGAGCGTAATCTATGATCCCGGAAAAACGCGTGATTCGTCGTATCCAGTCTGGTGGTTGTGCGATCCATTGTCAGGATTGCAGTATCAGCCAGCTGTGTATTCCTTTTACTCTTAATGCGCACGAGCTGGACCAGCTCGACAACATTATTGAAAGGAAAAAGCCTATCCAGAAGGGCCAGACCCTGTTCAAGGCAGGCGATGAACTGAAATCGCTGTACGCTATCCGCTCCGGGACCATCAAGAGCTACACCATTACCGAACAGGGCGACGAGCAGATCACCGGCTTCCACCTGGCGGGCGATCTGGTAGGTTTTGACGCTATCGGCGGACTGAAACACCCCAGCTTCGCACAGGCGCTGGAAACCTCGATGGTCTGCGAGATCCCGTTCGAAACGCTGGATGACCTGTCCGGTAAAATGCCTAACCTGCGTCAGCAAATCATGCGTCTGATGAGCGGCGAGATCAAAGGCGACCAGGACATGATCCTGCTGTTGTCGAAGAAAAATGCCGAAGAGCGTCTGGCGGCGTTCGTCTATAACCTGTCGCGCCGCTTTGCGGAACGAGGTTTCTCACCGCGTGAGTTCCGTCTGACCATGACCCGCGGCGATATCGGCAACTACCTCGGCCTGACGGTAGAAACCATCAGCCGCCTGCTGGGCCGCTTCCAGAAAAGCGAAATTCTCAGCGTCAAAGGCAAATACATCACCATCGAAAACGTCGATGCCCTGTCTGTACTGGCCGGTACGCCACGCATTAACGTGACCGTAAACGCCTGATCCTATGCTGGGTTAGTTATTCAACCGAATTATTGACCCAGCACACTTCTGCCGCTGTTCTGTTTTTCAATGTTGGGTTACTCTGTAAATTGACAGACTGTTGATTTTCAGCTGTAAGGAGGCCCTATGGCGAAGTATCAGAATCTTCTGGTGGCTATTGACCCCAATCAGGACGACCAGCCGGCGCTGCGCCGGGCGGTGTACCTGATAAAACGCAATGGCGGGCGCATTAAGGCCTTCCTGCCTATTTATGACTTCTCTTACGAGATGACGACCCTGCTCTCCCCGGACGAAAGAACGGCGATGCGACAAGGCGTTATCAGCCAACGCGCGGCCTGGATCACCGAGCAATGTCGTTTTTATCTCGACGAAGGCGTGCCCATTGAAATCAAAGTGGTCTGGCATAACCGCCCTTATGAGGCGATTATTCAGGAAGTGATCGCCGGCAAGCACGATCTGCTGCTGAAAATGGCGCATCAACACGACCGCCTGGAATCCGTCATTTTCACCCCGACCGACTGGCATCTGTTACGCAAGTGCCCTTGCCCGGTATGGATGGTCAAAGATCAGCCCTGGCAGGAAGGCAGCAAAGCGGTAGTTGCGGTTAACCTTTCCAGTGAAGAACCCTACCACGATCCTTTGAACATCAAACTGGTGCAGGAAACCGTCGAACTGGCGCACAACGTCAACCAAACGGAAGTGCATCTGGTTGGCGCCTACCCGGTTACCCCTATCAATATCGCCATCGAACTGCCTGATTTTGACCCCAGCGTCTACAACGACGCCATCCGCGGGCAACATCTGATTGCCATGAAGGCGCTAAGACAAAAATTCGGGATTAACGAAGAGTTTACCCACGTTGAAAAAGGCTTGCCGGAAGAGGTGATCCCCGACCTGGCCGAGCATCTGCAAGCGGGTGTGGTGGTGTTGGGTACGCTGGGCCGCACCGGCATCTCGGCGGCGTTTATCGGCAATACCGCTGAACATGTGATCGATCATCTGAAATGTGACCTGCTGGTGATTAAACCGGAAAACTTCAACTGCCCGATCGAGATTGACGAAGACGATGAGCACGACGACGAAGATTGATGTGTGACGCATAAAAAAACGGGCCCTCGGGCCCGTTTTTGTTCGCTTGAGCGTTACGCCTGAAGCGCACGCAAAATCGCTTCCACACTCTCTTTGGCATCGCCAAACAGCATCTGGGTGTTCTCCTTGAAGAACAGCGGATTCTGCACACCGGCATAACCGGTATTCATCGAACGCTTAAAGGCGATCACGTTCTGTGCTTTCCACACTTCCAGTACCGGCATGCCGGCGATTGGGCTGCGAGGATCTTCCAGCGCCGCCGGGTTCACCGTATCGTTAGCGCCAATCACCAGCACGGTGTCGGTATCCGCGAAATCGTCATTGATTTCGTCCATCTCCAGCACCACGTCATAAGGCACCTTGGCTTCCGCCAGCAGCACGTTCATGTGCCCAGGCAGACGCCCGGCAACCGGGTGAATACCGAAGCGCACTTTGATGCCGCGCGCACGCAGTTTTTCGGTGATTTCCGCCACCGGATACTGCGCCTGCGCTACCGCCATACCGTAGCCTGGGGTGATGATCACCGAAGTGGAGTTCTTCAACTGTTCGGCAACTTCTTCTGCGGTTGTTTCGCGATACTCGCCCATTTCTTCCGCATTGCCGGTCGAAGAACCGTCGGTACCGAAACCGCCGGCGATCACGCTGATAAACGAACGGTTCATCGCCTTACACATAATGTAAGACAGGATGGCACCCGAAGACCCCACCAACGCCCCGGTCACGATCAGCAGATCGTTGCTCAGCATGAAACCCGCCGCCGCCGCCGCCCAACCTGAATAAGAGTTAAGCATCGACACCACCACCGGCATGTCGGCACCGCCGATGGAGGCCACCAGATGCCAACCGAACGCCAGTGCAATAACGGTCATCAGCACTAATGCCACCGCCTGCCAGCCCACGCTGTCGGCGCGAACAAACACCACCAGCAACAGGAAGGAGACGACCAGTGCCGCCAGGTTCATTTTGTGGCGATTGGGCAGCGCCAAGGGTTTGGATGAGATGATGCCACGCAATTTACCGAACGCGACAATCGAACCGGTGAAGGTGACCGCACCGATAAAGATGCCGAGGAACACTTCGGTCAGATGGATATTCTCCATCACCGGCTCCATCGGCGCACCGTGATCCAGGTAGCTGTTTAACCCCACCAGCACCGCCGCCAGGCCAACAAAGCTGTGCAGCACCGCCACCAGCTCCGGCATTTCGGTCATTTCGACCTTTTTCGCCAGATAGACACCGATGGAACCACCAATAATCATCGCGATGATGATCCACCCCACGTTGCCGGAATCCGGCCCGAGGATGGTGGCGATCAGCGCGATGGCCATCCCGGCGACGCCAAACAGGTTGCCCCGCTTGGACGTTTCATGGCGCGATAAACCCGCCAGGCTGCAGATAAACAAAATAGCGGCAACAATGTATGCAGCTGTAACTAATCCTCCAGACATGTGCTACCCCTTAGTTCTTGCGGAACATCTTCAGCATGCGCTGAGTGACGGTGAATCCACCAAAAATGTTGATGCTGGCGATCAGCACGGCGATAAATGAGAGGAAACTCACCCAACCGCCGTGGCCAATCTGCAATAACGCACCGACCACGATAATCCCTGAGATCGCATTGGTGACCGACATCAACGGGGTATGCAATGCATGGCTGACGTTCCACACCACGTAGTAACCCACCACGCAGGCCAGCGCAAACACGGTAAAGTGAGACAGGAACTCTTTCGGCGCAGCGTTGGCCAACCAGCCAAACAGGATAATCGCCAACGCCATCAGGCCATATTTCAGCCAGGGTGAAACCGGTTTTGCCGCCGGTTTGGCCACCGGTGCCGCCGCCTGAGCCTGTTTCGGTTGAGCAGAAACCTGGATTGGCGGTGCCGGCCAGGTGACTTCGCCACTGCGCACCACGGTCACGCCGCGGATCACGGTATCTTCGAAGTCGACGTCGATCTCGCCATTTTTCTCTTTCGATAGCAGCTTCAACAGGTTAACCAGGTTGGTGCCGTAAAGCTGCGAGGACTGGGTCGGCAAACGGCTCGGCAGATCGGTATAGCCAATGATTTTCACGCCGTTGTCGGTCACGGTCACGCGGTCGGCCACGGTCAGCTCACAGTTGCCGCCGTTTTGCGCGGCCAGATCGACGATCACGCTGCCCGGCTTCATCGAAGCCACCATTTCTTTGGTAATCAGCTTCGGTGCCGGTTTGCCCGGGATCAGCGCGGTGGTGACGATAATGTCAACCTCCGCCGCCTGGGCGGCGAACAGCGCCATCTCTGCTTTGATAAAGGCTTCGGACATCACTTTGGCGTAGCCGTCGCCACTGCCCGCTTCTTCCTCGAAATCCAACTCGAGGAATTCCGCGCCCATGCTCTGCACCTGCTCTTTAACTTCAGGGCGGGTGTCGAAGGCACGAACAATCGCCCCCAGACTGCCGGCGGCGCCGATGGCCGCCAAACCCGCTACGCCGGCACCGATGATCATCACCTTGGCCGGCGGAACCTTGCCAGCGGCGGTGATCTGGCCGGTAAAGAAGCGGCCGAACTCGTGTGCGGCTTCAACAATCGCGCGGTAACCGGCGATGTTTGCCATAGAACTCAACGCGTCCATAGACTGTGCGCGAGAGATACGCGGCACTGAGTCCATCGCCATCGCGGTGACATTGCGTTCGGCCAGCTTCGCAATCAGTTCAGGGTTTTGCGCCGGCCAGATAAAGCTGACCAGAGTGCTTCCCTCACGCATTAACGCAATTTCGTCCTCAAGCGGCGCGTTAACTTTTAAAATCAGATCCGACTGCCAAACATCGGCAGTGTCGGCGATTGTCGACCCAGCGGCTTCATAAGCGCCATCGTCAAAACTTGCCAGTTTACCCGCCCCGCTTTCAATCGCGACGGTAAAGCCCAGCTTCAGCAGTTGTTCCACCGTTTTCGGCGTTGCTGCAACCCGGGCTTCATTGGCCAACCGTTCTCTTGGTACACCAATACGCATAATGTTCCCTTCTCACCTGTCTTTGATGATGTTTATTATCGTCTTACCCATAGCGATGGCACCGGCTGACAGGCTTTTGATAACACTTGTCGGCATCGAATTAAGGCACCATCTATAACCTACTGAAAATATGATCGATGATCCATAATTGCTTACGCATTCAGGTCTGTTTTTACATAAAAACTCAGGTAACGACATGACAAATCGCAATTTAAAGTTAAAAAGCCTGCTGGAATGCCGTTTTAGCCACCAGATTGCACTAACGGGCAGCACAGAGAAATCTGGCGCGGCGCGGCCGAGGCGCATAAAAGTTATAAAATTGTGAATAATTAACACTTATGACATCAAAGGCTTTATTATTGAAACTTATGGCGATTCTGCGCAAAATGATGAACATCATTCTTCAGGGAATTTGTCTCATGGGATAACATAAAATGCTGAGACACTGCTCGAGATTACATGTAATAATCGGCGGCTGAATTACACCTAAACAGTTCAGCACGTTATAAACGTTAATGCGCTAGGCGAAAGGATTTTTTATGAAGCTGAAGAACACGATCATCGCGTCAGCCTTGTTATCACTCACTGCGCTGTCTGCTCACGCGGCGCTTGAGTTAACTCCTGAAAAAGCAGCGGCGTTGAAGCCGTTTGATCGCATCACGATTACCGGCCGCTTTAATGCCATCAATGAAGCCGTTGATGCCGTATCCCGCCGTGCAGACAAGCTGGGTGCAGACTCCTTCTACATCCAGGACAGCAACAACAGCAACAACGGCGGCAACTGGCGCGTCACCGCAGATCTCTATCATAAAGATGCGCCGGAAGTGAGCAAAGAGCCGAAATACCGCGTGATTAACGGGGTTACCGAGCTGCCGAAAGAACAAGCCTTCCTGCTGGAGCCTTACGATACGGTGAGCGTCAGCGGTTTCTACCGCAGCCAACCGGATATCAACGACGCCATCACCAAAGAAGCGAAAAAGAAAGGCGCAGCCTCCTTCTTTATCGTGCGTCAGGTTGATGCCAACCAGGGCGGCAACCAGTTCATTACCGCTTACATCTATAAAGCCGATGCGCCCAAGCGTGCCGTTCAGAGCCCGGATGCCATCCCGGCCGATTCTGAAGCAGGCAAGGCCGCCTTGGCTGCCGGCGGTGCCGCTGCCGCCAAAGTTGAAATTCCGGGCGTAGCCTCTTCAGGCTCACCAAGCCGCGACGTAGGCCGTTTCTTCGAAACCCAGTCTTCTACCGGTAAACGTTATACTGTCACGCTGCCTAACGGCACCAAGATCCAGGAAGTGAACAACGTGACCGCCGCGCAGATGGTGCCGTTTGATTCTGTGACCTTCACCGGCCACTTCAACAGCATGACCGACGTTTCTACCGAAGTGGCGAAACGCGCGGCCGAGAAAGGCGCCAAGTTCTACCACGTGACCCGTCAGTGGCAGAACAAGAGCGGCGGTAACCTGACCGTCAGCGCCGATCTGTTCAAATAAGTTCCACTTTGCGGTTTACCAGCGGGCAGCCTTTGAGCTGCCCGTTTTTTTTGCCTCGCACCTCTCCCGCCAGTTGAATAATTTTTTGTAAAATTCGCATATTCAATCATTGCATCCACAAGGATCCATCCGTAGAATTTGCGCGAATTTTTAGGGCTATTGTCTATTTGTTCAGTAATTACCATTACGTTGTTACTGCCGAGCAGTTCCCTCCCAGTTGTTTATTCTGTGTTCAGGATCCGTCATTGGAAAAGAAACTAGGTCTTACCGCGTTAACCGCATTGGTGCTCAGCTCAATGCTGGGCGCAGGGGTTTTCAGCCTGCCGCAAAACATGGCGCAGGTCGCCAGCCCGGCCGCCCTGCTGTTGGGTTGGGCGGTTACCGGCGTCGGCATCCTGTTTCTGGCATTTGCCATGCTGTTGCTGACCCGCCTGCGGCCCGATCTGGACGGCGGTATCTTCACCTACGCGAAAGAAGGCTTCGGCGAACTGGTGGGCTTTTGCTCCGCCTGGGGCTATTGGCTGTGTGCGGTGATCGCCAATGTCTCTTACCTGGTGATCGTGTTTGCCGCACTGAGCCTGTTCACCGATCGCGGTGGCGAGGTCATTTTGGGTGACGGCAATACCTGGCAGGCTCTGCTGGCGGAGTCGCTGCTGCTGTGGATCGTACATGCGCTAGTATTGCGCGGCGTACAAACAGCGGCCAGCATCAATTTGGTCGCAACGCTGGCCAAGCTGTTGCCGCTGGGAATGTTCGCCGTATTGGCGGCGGTCGCGTTCAAAATGGACGTTTTCACGCTGGATTTCCACGGCGTCGCACTCGGCAAACCGGTGTGGGAACAGGTCAAAAATACCATGCTGATCACCCTGTGGGTGTTTATCGGCGTGGAAGGTGCCGTGGTGGTTTCGGCGCGGGCACGCCATAAAAAGGATGTCGGTCGTGCCACCATGCTGGCCGTGGTCTCCGCTTTGGCGGTTTATCTGCTGGTCACATTGCTCTCGCTGGGCGTGGTGCCGCGCAGTGAATTGGCCGAGATGCGCAACCCTTCAATGGCGGTGCTGATGGTCGATCTTATTGGCCCTTGGGGCGATGTGATTATCGCCGCCGGCCTGATCGTTTCAGTGTGCGGTGCCTACCTGAGCTGGACGATCATGGCCGCCGAAGTGCCGTTGCTGGCGGCACAACACGGCGCTTTCCCCAAAATATTCCGCAAGCAGAACAAGAATCACGCGCCTTCGGCTTCGCTATGGCTGACCAACATCGCGGTGCAGTTCGCTCTGGTGTTGATCTGGCTGACCGGCAGCAACTACAACTCGTTGCTGACTATCGCGTCAGAAATGATCCTGGTGCCCTATTTCCTGGTCGGCGCTTTCCTGTTTAAGGTGGCGATCCGTCGTCAGGACAAACGACTGATGTTTGCCGCGACCGGGGCTTGCCTGTACGGCATTTGGTTGCTCTACGCGTCAGGGTTGATGCATCTGCTGATGTCGGTGCTGCTGTATGCGCCAGGGCTGCTGGTGTTCATCTATGCACGCCGCGGACATGGTGATGTCAAATTGCTGAATCAGCTGGAGAAAGGCAGTATTTTACTGTTGCTGGTGGCCACGGTACCGGCCGGCTGGTTTATGTTGCAGTAGTGAAAACGGCCGGGTGGATACACCCGGTCAGTTACTTTGGGTCAGGCCCAGACTGATGCTCATGCGTTCACCCACCTGAGAGATAATCACACCCTCGACGCACTCTTGCCGGATGGCTGCCAACTGCTGCGTATCCAGCGCGTACGGCAGTTTGATGTCAAACACCGCCAGCCCCTGCTGCTGCGCCAGGTCAATCAGACGCACAATGTTGGTTTCGTCGCTGACCTGGGTGGAAACCACCTGCAGCGCCAACGCCTTCAACTGCTCTTTCCGCGTTTGTGAAGCGGAAACCTGCGATTTCAATACCATGCCAAAAAATGGCATCACGCCATAGATTGCATCTACAAAGCGCCAGTGCTTCTTGCACGATGCGGACAGAAAATCCATGTAATCAAAACAGATTTTCTCACTGCGGGCGACGGGTGCAAGGTGACTACTGTTCATCCCTTCCTCTCATTGCCGGTGTATTACATCCTGAAATGGATAATCGATGCGAAGCTTTAACGAATTTCCGCCGTATAATGGCATAATTCCCCTATTGTTTGCCAGTCTGTCCAGGAGCTTTAATCAATGGAACATCACAACTCAGCACCGGTACTGATCACGGGCGGCGCACGTCGGATTGGGCTGGCCTTGGCCCGCTCATTCTTGCAGCGCGATATCCCCGTGATCATTGCGTATCGCAGCACTTATCCGGCGCTGAGCGAGCTGAAAAGACTGGGGGCAACCTGCATACAGGGTGACTTTGCCACCAATGACGGCATTTACCGTTTTGCCGATCAGGTTCGCCAAACTGCCCCCAAGCTGCGCGCGGTGATCCACAACGCCAGCGCCTGGCAAGCCGAATCCCCGGAGGTAGCGCCGGAGCAGGTTATGGCGGCGATGCTGCAAATTCACGTTTATACGCCTTACCTGCTGAATCAACTGCTGGAACCCTGCCTGCTGGGCCAGGGCCAGGCCGGTGCCGATATTATTCACCTGACCGATTATGTGGTGGAAAAAGGCAGCGACAAGCATATCGCCTACGCCGCCAGTAAAGCCGCCCTGGACAATATGACCCGTTCATTTGCCCGCAAGTTGGCGCCGGAGGTCAAGGTCAACGCTATCGCGCCGGCGTTGATCATTTTCAATCCGGGCGACGACGAGCATTATCGTCAACAGGCCCTGGCAAAATCACTGATGAAAGTCGCCCCCGGCGAGAGTGAAGTGGTCAATCTGGTGAACTACTTGCTGGACAGCCGTTACGTCACCGGCCGTACCCATGGCGTGGACGGCGGAAGACCACTGCGCTAACGCATGATCTGCATGGCGTATCGCGCAGCCCCGCGCTATGCTGAATTTCGTTATTCTGATAAAACCGCTGAATATGCATAAAATTGTTTTTGTAGAAGACGATCCGGAGGTCGGCAAACTGATTGCCGCCTATCTGGGCAAACACGATATTGAAGTGTTGATTGAGCCGCGTGGCGACAGCGCGCAGGCTCGTATTGAGCTGGAACAGCCGGACTTGGTGCTACTCGACATTATGCTGCCCGGCAAAGACGGCATGACGCTGTGCCGTGATCTGCGCCCCACCTTCCCGGGCCCGATCGTGCTGCTCACCTCGCTCGACAGCGACATGAACCATATCCTTTCGCTGGAAATGGGCGCCAACGATTACATCCTGAAAACCACGCCCCCGGCGGTGTTGCTGGCACGTTTGCGTCTGCACCTGCGCCAGCACGGTCATCAGCCAAAGGAAGAATCGACCCAGCCGCTCACCCAGCACAATGCCCTGCACTTTGGTTTGTTGTGCATCGATCCGGTCAACCGCCAGGTCACGTTGGGCGAAGAAGTCATCACCCTTTCCACCTCGGATTTCGATCTGCTGTGGGAACTGGCTACCCATGCCGGGCAAATCATGGATCGCGAAGCCCTGCTGCAAAACCTGCGGGGCGTGAGTTATGACGGCCTCGACCGCAGTATCGACGTCGCGATTTCCCGCCTGCGTCGCAAACTGTACGACAACGCGCTGGAGCCCTTCCGCGTCAAAACCGTGCGCAATAAAGGTTACCTGTTCGCCCCGAATGCCTGGGAGTTCGTGCAGCAATGAGAAAGCTTTTTGTGCAGTTCTTCCTGCTGCTGTTCGTTTGCTTCCTGGTGATGGCGATGCTGGTGGGGTTGGTGTACAAAGTCACCGCCGAACGCGCCGGCCGCCAGTCGATGGACGACCTGATGAAAAGCTCACTGTACCTGATGCGCAGCGAACTGCGGGAAATCCCGCTGAAAGACTGGAACAAGACCATCGCCACGCTGGATTTGAACCTGTCGTTTAAGCTGCACATTGAGCCGCTCGGCAAACAGGATCTGAGCGAAGACCTGAAGAAACGGTTGCGCCTTGGGGAAATTATCGCGCTCGACGATCAATACACCTTTATGCAGCGCATTCCCCGCAGCCACTATGTGCTGGTAGTCGGCCCCATTCCTTACCTGTTCTATCTGCATCAAATGCGGCTGCTGGATTTGGCGCTGCTGGTGTTTATCGGCATGTCGCTGGCGCTGCCGGTGTTTTTGTGGATGCGCCCGCACTGGCAAGATTTGCTCAAGTTGGAAAATGCCGCGCAGCGTCTGGGGGCCGGGCATCTGGATGAACGCACCCATTTCGATCCCACCTCCAGCCTGAACCGGCTTGGCGTCGCGTTTAACCAGATGGCGGATAACGTCAATACGCTGATCGCCAGCAAGAAGCAGCTTATCGACGGCATCGCCCACGAGCTGCGTACGCCGCTGGTGCGGCTGCGTTACCGGCTGGCGATGAGCGATAACCTGTCCGATAGCGAGCAGCAGGCATTAAATCGCGATATTGGTCAATTGGAGTCGCTGATCGACGAACTGCTGACCTACGCACGGTTGGATCGCCCTCAGGTGGCACTCAATATAGAGCCTCTCGATTTGCCAAAATGGTTGGAAGACAAGGCGGATGACCTGCGCCTGATCCACCCGGAAAGAGAAATTCAACTGGATATCCCCCACGTCGGCGATTTTGGCGGCGTCGATTTACGGCTTATGGAGCGGGTGTTGGATAACCTGGTGAACAACGCCCTGCGTTACTCCGAGCAACGCCTGCGCATCGGCCTGTGGTTTGACGGCGACCAAGCCTGCCTGCAGGTAGAAGATGACGGGCCAGGTATTCCACTGGAAGAACGCGAACGGGTATTCGAGCCCTTTGTGCGCCTCGACCCCAGCCGCGATCGCGCCACCGGCGGCTGCGGGCTGGGCCTGGCCATTGTGCATTCCATTGCCGTGGCCTATCAGGGGCAAGTCTATGTCGATGCCAGTTCGCTCGGCGGTGCCAGCTTCCGTTTCTGTTGGCCGATCAAACCCACTTTCAATTTAAAAGCAGACCCGGTGTAACCTTGTCTCCGCGCAGCTCGAACACGCGAAAGAGTGATCCGGATTACAATAATATGGAGCTAAACGATGACATCTGCACACTCCCCATCCTCATACGACGAACTGCGCGCCATTTTCACCCGGCTGTCGCGCTTTGGTCACCTTTCCGCCATTGCCGGCTGGGACATGCAAACCATGATGCCACCGGGCGGCAGCAAAGCGCGTTCGGAAGCGCTGGCTGAACTGAGCGTACTGCAACACCAAATTTTGACGGCGGAAAAAACCGGCCGTCTGTTTGAACGCGCGCAGCAGGAAAAGCTGGATGACATTGATCAAGCCAATCTGCTGGAAATGCGCCGTCAATATGACAATGCGGTGCTGGTACCGGAGTCACTGGTCGAAGCTAAATCGCTGGCCGGCGCACGTTGCGAACATGCCTGGCGCGCCCAACGCCCGGCCAACGACTGGGAAGGCTTCGCGGAGAACCTGCGTGAAGTAGTCAAACTGAGCCGTCAGGAAGCGCAGATCCGTGCCGAAGCGGCAGGCACCAATCGCTATGACGCCCTGCTGAATCTGTACGAACCGGGCATGCGCAGCAGCGACATCGACCGCATCTTTGGTGACCTGAAAACCTGGCTGCCTGACCTGTTGCAGAAAGTAGTGGCCAAACAGGCTCAGGAACCTTGTCTGATCCCGCAGGGCCCGTTCAATGTGGATACCCAGCGTCAGTTAAGCTTGAGCGTAATGAAACTGCTCGGCTTTAATTTCGACGGCGGCCGTGTGGACGTCAGCGCGCACCCATTCTGCGGTGGCGTACCTGAAGATGTGCGTATTACCACCCGCTATAACGACAAGGAATTCCTGACCGCGCTGCTCGGTATCGTGCATGAGACCGGTCACGCCCGTTATGAACAGAACCTGCCGCGTGACTGGCTGGGCCAGCCTGTGGCGCAGGCGCGATCCACCGCCATCCATGAATCTCAAAGCCTGCTGTTTGAGATGCAACTGGCGCGCGGCAGCGACTTCCTGAAAATTCTGCGTCCGCTGGTAACCCAACAATTCGGCGAGCAACCGGCGCTGGAGGAAGCCAACTTCATCCGCCTGAATCAGCGTGTGAAACCAGGTCTGATCCGCGTAGATGCCGACGAGGTGAGCTACCCGGCGCACGTGATCCTGCGTTATGAGATCGAGAAAGCCCTGGTCGAAGGCGAGATCGAAGTGGAGGACATCCCGGCACTGTGGAACGAAAAAATAAAGGGCTACCTCGGCCTGGATACCGTAGGCAATTACCGGAATGGGTGTATGCAGGACATTCACTGGACTGACGGTGCCTTCGGCTACTTCCCGACTTACACCCTGGGTGCGATGTATGCCGCGCAACTGTTTCACAGCGCACGCGAAGCGATGCCATCATTGAGCAGTGACATTGCCGAGGGCAACCTGAGCCCAGTGTTCCATTGGCTGAAGCAGAATATCTGGCGTCACGGTAGCCGCTTCCCTACCGATACGTTGATCGCCAATGCGACCGGCGAAACGCTCAACCCGGCTTATTTCCGCAAGCATCTGGAAAGCCGCTACCTGTAATGCATTTCCCAGGCATGTCTTGCACGTGCCTGGGCCTTTTTCCCCCTGCTTCGCCAGCGCTATTCCATAACGCACTGCCCCTCCCACGACACCCTGGTCGCAGAGTGCGGGTCGACCGCGCTCCATATGTATGTTGTAACTAAAGTGCGAAAATACAGCCTCCCTGAACATCAATCGCGAACATCCTTCTCGCTTGCCGGCGCTTTGATTTGGCCCCCGCTGCCGGTTCGTACATTAGGTTACACGCCGAAACCAATCACTCACGGAAAGCATCACGGCGTTTGCCTACTATCTTTACACCGGCCCCGCAGTGGGCTTGATACATGATGAGTCATTTGAGGAATCTACAATGAAAAAAGTATTAGCTCTGGTTGTTGCCGCTGCAATGGGTCTGTCTTCTGTTGCCTTCGCTGCTGACGCTGCCACTACCCCTGCTGCTCCTGCCGCGACGGCGACCACCACCACCGCAGCTCCGGCTAAAACCACTCACGTGAAAAAACATCACGCGAAGAAAGCGCCAGTTCAAAAAGCGCAGGCGGCTAAAAAGCACCACAAAGCGACCGCCAAAAAAGCCCCGGCTCAGAAAGCCCAGGCCGCCAAGAAACACCACAAAAAAGCCAGCCATAAGAAAGCCACCAGCACGCCAGCGGCGTAACAGCACAGTGAGGCTCCCCTCACCAGTCCAGGCTTGAGTTGTCCAACACCCGGTTCGCCGGGTGTTTTTTCATCGGGGGTTCTCAACATGCTGCGTCGCTACCTATTTGAAATCATTCTGGCCAGCCTGATCCTTTGCGGGCTGATCGCCGCCTTTTTTTATCTGTAGCCGCTTAGCCCTTTGGGATGAGAAATTATCGAAAAATCAATCACTGCCCATCTACACGGCGACTAAATCAGTCTATAGTTACCATTCAGTGTGTTTATGGATGACCCGTAATTTCCAGGCAAGAAACCTATGCGCATAACCGTTTTGCTGTTGCTGTGCTCATTCCCGCTCGCACTCTCCCTCTCAGCAAGGGCCGACAGCCCTTCCGACACCTCGGCCGCTGAGCAAACCCGCTTATTTTTTGGCAAAGACGAACGCATTAAGGTCACGGAAACCCACGGCTGGCCGTGGCAGGCGATTGGGCAAGTGGAAACCGCCAGCGGCAATCTGTGCACCGCCACGCTGATCTCTCCGCATTTGGCACTCACCGCCGGCCACTGTGTTCTGGCACCACCGGGCCAATTGGACAAGGCTATCGCGTTACGCTTTGTGGCCGGCAACAAGAGCTGGCTGTACCAGACCGACAATATCGAAACGCTGGTTGACCGCAAGCTGGGTAAAAAGCTCAAGGCTGACGGCGATGGCTGGATCGTGCCGCCTGCCGCCGCGGCTTATGACTTTGCCCTGATCCGTCTGAAGGACAAAAAAGCATTACCCATTAAGCCACTGCCGCTGTGGCAAGGCGACAGCAAGGCACTGACCCAGGCGATGAAACAGGCCAAACGGCTGATTACCCAAGCCGGTTACCCGGAAGACCACCTCGACGATCTCTACAGCCATCAGAACTGTAAAGTGACGGGCTGGGCGCAACAGGGTGTGCTGTCGCACCAATGCGATACCCTGCCCGGCGATAGCGGCTCGCCGTTATTGCTGAAAACGGCCGATGGTTGGCGGCTGATCGCCATTCAAAGCTCCGCACCGGCGGCGAAGGATCGTTACCGTGCCGATAACCGCGCACTGGCGGTGACCGGTATCCGCGATGCGCTGGACGCATTGGCCGCCGGGAAATAACCGGTTATTCCCCGGCGTGGGCTCCCGCGCCGGCCTCCATTGAAAGCTTTCCTGCCATAAACCGCTGATGGGTTTGGGCGGTGCTTAACCCGAAAGCTGATCCATAGTCTGCAGGATACGCTTGTCCGAGATCGGATAAGGCGTGCCCAGTTGTTGAGCGAACAGGCTGACGCGCAGCTCTTCGATCATCCAACGTACCTCCTTCACCTCTTCATCCTGACGGCGCTTCGGCGGCAGTTTATTCAACCACTGCTGCCACGCCTGCTGTACCTGCTCCACCCGCAACATCTGCGCGCGGTCACGGTGCGGATCGGTGGCCAGCTTCTCCAGGCGACGCTCAATCGCTTGCAGATAGCGCAGCGTATCCGGCAGACGCTTCCAGCCGTTGTTGGTGACAAAGCCACGGTATACCAGGCCGCCGACCTGAGCCTTGATGTCCGACAGCGCCAACGCCAGGGAGATATCCACCCGACCCTTCAGCCGTTTGTTGATGTTGAACACCGCCGTCAGGATTTGCTCGACCTGTTTGGCGACACCCACCACCGTTTCGTTCAGCTCGCCGCGCACCCGCTCCTGCAGGCGGGCAAAATTCTCCTCCTGCCACACCGGCCCGCCATATTCGGCGATCAGTTTGTCGATACCGCACGAGATGCAGTCGTCGATCAGATCCAGCACCTTGCCATAAGGGTTAAAGTACAGCCCCAGCTTGGCTTTGTTAGGCAGCTTTTCGTGCAGATACTTGATCGGCGAAGGAATGTTCAGCAACAGCAGGCGGCGCGTACCCTGCCACATCGCCTGTTGCTGTTCCTGCTCGCTGTCGAACAGGCGGATCGCCACACTGTCTTTTTCGTCCACCAGTGCCGGATAAGCCTTCATCGAATAGCCGCCGCGTTTCTGCTCATAAAACGCCGGCAGGTTGCCGAAGCTCCAGATATGCAGATTGCTTTGCTCCAGCCCATCGTCGGCCACGGCGGACAGCGTTTCCTGCACCTTGTCCTTCAGTTGCAGCTTCAGCGCCGTCAAGCTTTTGCCTTCGAGCAGGGTTTTGTGTTTTTCCCCCACCACCCGGAAAGTCATCTTAAGGTGATCGGGCACCTGTTCCCATTGCCAGTCATCACGTGACACCGTCACGCCTGTCATACGGCGCAGTTCCCGCTCCAGCGCATCCAGCAGCGGCAATTCCAGTGCGGTCACTCGCCCCAGGAAAGCCTCGGCGTAGTTGGGTGCCGGGACAAAGTTCCGCCGCACCGGCTTAGGCAGCGACTTGATCAAGGCGATCACCAGCTCACGACGAATACCGGGGATCTGCCACTCAAAGCCCTGATCTTCGACCTGATTCAGGATCGGCAGCGGAATATGCACCGTCACGCCGTCGGCATCGGTACCCGGCTCAAACTGATAAGTCAGGCGCAGCTTGAGATTGCCCTGGTACCAGGCATTCGGGTAGTCCAGCGCGCTGACCTTATTGGCACCGTCCTTGATCAGCATCTCTTTTTCAAAGCTGAGCAAGTCCGGGTTCTGTTTAGCGGCGTTTTTCCACCAGTGGTCAAAATGACGCCCGGAGACCACCTCGCTCGGGATGCGTTGATCGTAGAAGCTGAACAGGGTTTCGTCGTCGACCAAAATGTCACGGCGACGCGATTTATGTTCCAGCTCTTCCACTTCAGCACGCAGTTTCAAATTGGCATTAAAGAAGGCATGCCGCGTCTGCCAATCGCCTTCCACCAGCGCGTGGCGGATAAACAGCTCGCGGCACAGCAGCGGATCCAGGGTGCTGTAATTGACCGGCCGCGCAGCGACGATCGGCAGCCCGAACAGCGTCACTTTTTCGGTGGCCATCACCGCCCCCTGGGATTTCGACCAGTGAGGTTCGCTGTAGCTGTGTTTCACCAAATGCTGCGCCAGCGGCTCAATCCACTCGGGTTCGATACGCGCGGCAATACGGCCCCACAGGCGACTGGTTTCCACCAGTTCGGCCACCATGGTCCATTTCGGCGGCTTCTTGAACAGGCCGGAACCGGGGAAGATGGAGAATCGCGCGTTGCGGGCGCCGGTGTACTCTTGCTTATCCGCATCTTTCTGGCCGATGTGCGACAGCAAACCGGTCAACAGCGCGGTGTGTACGCTGCGGTAATCGGAAGGCTCGCTGTTCACCGACAGCCCCAACTCTTTCACCACCTGGCGCAGTTGCGTGTAAATGTCCTGCCATTCACGCACCCGCAGATAGTTAAGGAAATCATTGCGACACAGCCGCCGGAACTGGCTGGAGGAGTGCTCTTTTTGCTGCTCTTTCAGCCAGTCCCACAGGTTTACGTAGGCCAGGAAATCCGAGTCTTTGTCGGCGAAGCGGCGATGTTTCTCGTCCGATGCCTGCTGCTTGTCCATTGGCCGTTCGCGTGGATCCTGGATCGACAGCGCGGCGGTGATGATCATCACCTCTCGCACGCTGCCGCTTTTCTGCGCCTCCAGCACCATGCGTGCCAACCGGGGGTCGATCGGCAACTGCGCCAGTTGTCGCCCCTGCGGCGTTAGCTGATAGTGACCATTCTCGGCGGTTTTAATCGCGCCCAACTCTTCCAGCAGGCGCACGCCATCGAGAATGTTGCGCTTGTCCGGCGCTTCAACGAACGGGAAAGCGGCAATGTCCCCTAACCCAAGCGACGTCATCTGCAAGATGACCGACGCCAGGTTGGTACGCAGGATCTCCGGATCGGTAAACTCCGGGCGCGACAGGAAGTCCTGTTCTGCGTACAGGCGAATACAAATACCGTCCGATACGCGCCCGCAGCGGCCCTTACGCTGATTGGCGGACGCCTGTGACACCGGTTCGATCGGCAGACGCTGCACCTTGGTGCGGAAACTGTAGCGACTGATACGCGCGGTACCGGGGTCAATCACGTACTTGATGCCAGGCACGGTCAGCGAGGTTTCCGCCACGTTGGTCGCCAGCACGATGCGCCGACCGTGATGCGACTGGAATACCCGGTTCTGTTCGCTGTTCGACAGCCGGGCATACAGCGGCAAGACTTCGGTATGCGGCAAGTTGAGGCGATTGAGCGCATCGGCGGTGTCGCGGATTTCGCGCTCACCGCTCATAAAGATCAGGATATCCCCGGGGCCTTCGCGACCCAGCTCGTCCACCGCATCGAAAATCGCCTGCAGTTGATCGCGGTCGGTATCGTCGGCGTCGTCCACCACCGGACGATAACGCACCTCTACCGGATAGGTGCGGCCGGACACTTCGATAATCGGCGCATTATTGAAATGGCGCGAGAAACGCTGCGGGTCGATCGTCGCCGAGGTGATGATGACTTTGAGATCCGGGCGCTTCGGCAGCAGCTCGCGCAGATAACCCAGGATAAAATCAATGTTCAGGCTGCGTTCATGCGCTTCATCGATGATCAGCGTGTCGTACTGCATCAACAGCCGGTCCTGCTGGATTTCCGCCAGCAGGATACCGTCGGTCATCAGCTTGACCAGGGTGTTTTCCCCGACCTGATCGTTAAAGCGCACCTTATAACCGACGCTGCCGCCCAGCGGCGTTTCCAGTTCGTCGGCAATGCGGTTGGCCACGGTACGTGCCGCCAGACGCCGAGGTTGGGTATGGCCGATCAGCCCCTTCACCCCACGCCCCAGCTCCAGGCAGATCTTCGGCAACTGGGTGGTTTTCCCCGAGCCGGTTTCACCGGCGACAATCACCACCTGGTGGTCACGGATGGCCTGCAGAATGTCCTGCTTTTTCTGGCTGACCGGCAGGTTTTCCGGGTAGCTGACTTTCGGGCAGGACGCGGCGCGCGACTGCACTTTTTGCAACGCTGTCGTTATGTCACTTTCCAGCTCGGCGGCGACGGCCAACTGAGCATCGGGATTTTTGATTTTTCGTGCGCCCTGCAGCCGACGTTGCAGACGTTGTTGATCACGGAGCATCAGCTCGCCCAGTTGGGCAGACAATGCCGCGAGCGGAGATTTCACGTTCGGTATTCCTTGTCTCATCGCTGCTGTATCAAGCTTTAGCAACGGTTTGGTAATGGGTTAGCCGGTTTTCAGCTTTAGCCGCGCAGAATATCATAAGCCGCTTTTTCCCCATAATCCCGCGGCTTAAATCCCGGCAGCTTATTCAATAAAATCGAACAAAGGTCTCGAAATATTGCGCTATCACTGCTGAAAAAATGTGAATAGAGTGTACTGCATGCAAAGGACGCGTTGTCCTGATGTCACTGTCATAACGTAAGGAATTACCGATGAGCAAAGTATTGGTTCTTAAATCAAGCATCCTGGCGGGCTACTCGCAGTCTAACCAACTGGCAGATTTCTTCGTTGAACAGTGGGCTAAAGCTCATGGCAACGACACCATCACCGTACGTGACCTGGCTGCACAGCCGATCCCGGTGCTGGACGGTGAACTGGTTGGCGCACTGCGACCTTCCGATACGCCACTGACCCCGCGTCAGACCGAAGCGCTGGCGTTGTCCGATGAACTGATCGCCGAACTGCAGGCCAATGACACTATCGTTATGGCGGCGCCAATGTATAACTTCAACATTCCTACCCAGTTGAAAAACTATTTCGACCTGATTGCCCGTGCCGGCGTCACCTTCCGCTACACCGAAAAGGGTCCGGAAGGCCTGGTGAAAGGCAAACGCGCCATCATCCTGACCAGCCGCGGTGGCATCCATAAAGATACCCCGACTGACCTGATTGAACCTTACCTGCGTCTGTTCCTGGGCTTTATCGGTATTACCGAGGTTGAGTTCGTGTTCGCTGAAGGCATCGCCTACGGCCCGGACGCAGCCACCAAAGCGCAGGCCGATGCCAAAGCCACTCTGGCACAGGTCGTTGCCGCCTGATGCCCATTGCAGGGGCCATTGCGCCCCTGCAAAGCCTCAACAGCACAAGCCAAATCCTGTCAAACCTGCACCACCCTCATAACAATCCAATGTTGTATCGCTATTGCGCGCCTTATCTGGCGCGCTTTTTTATTTCTTCAGCCACTGGCCGTTAATGCCGCGCACGTATTCCCCGGCGGATGCCCGCGCAACCAGTTTCTGCCCGGCCATGCGCGCCACATCGTCGATAGCGATATGATTGCCGTCCGCCACCTGCTGGTATTTCTCGGTACGCCCGGCGTTGATATTTTTCACCAGTGCCAGCGTTTCGGCATCCTGCTTCACCGGCGCGATATATCCGTTGAAGGTTTCCCCGACGCGGCCCTGCTGCTTGGCCTCATCAAGCGTCAGCGCCATCGCCATGCTGCTGAACAGCCAAGCGGCACCCATCAAGCCTAAATAACGTTTTTTCATGTTGGCTCCTAGAACAGACCGCTTTTGTCTTTCAGCATATTTTCGACGTCTTTATCCACTTTGATGTGAATTTCATGCTCGATCTTCACGTTCATATTGATGGTGATCGGATCTTTAGGTGTGGCGACCTCGATGCGTGGCACGCAGCCGCTCAGCATCGACGTGCCCAGCACGGCGACCAACAGTGGCCCGCTGATGATTTTCATGGTTGTTCCCCAGGTTTTGTGAGGGCCTGTTCCAGCCACTCCTGTAAATTGTCGCCAAAGCGCAGACTGCGCCAAAGCTGAAACACGTTTTCCTGATGGCTATAGTTCAGGATAACCTCTCGTTTGGCGCTTTTTTGCGGATTAACCCCGTCAATTCGCGCCTTCAGCGTCAGCTCCCCGAGGTTGTCGAGATCGACCCGGGCCTTGGAGCGGTTAATCTCCATATAGCGCAGCCAATCTATCGCAGCACCGGTCGCCAGGTTATTACTGCCGATGGCATCGGCCATGTCCTTGTCCAGGCGCAGCGTCAGCATGCCGGCGTTGGCGATCCAACCGTCGCGTACCAACCATTTGGGGTGAGTGAGGAACAACGGCAATTCGCCGTCCACCCGCCCTGACATGGCGAACTGCTTTGGCTTCAAGGCGGTAAACAAGGCGCTGAGATCCACCTTGTCCAGCTTCAACACGGCGGCGTCATGCTGCGGCATTCGCAGGGCCGACAGGCTGATGTGCCCGTTCAGTGCATCCAGCCCGACGTTGCTCAGCGTCAGCGGGGCCTGCTCGCTGTAAGGATAGGCCCCCTGCAGGTCGGCGGTGATATTCTGCATGTCAAACAGGTTGCTGAAAGACTTGATGCGCAACGTCACCGGCTGTTTCGCCCCCAACTGCCACACATGATTTTTCAGGCGGTAGGACATGACAAAATCCAGACCGCTCATCTCGCCGTCTTTCAGCCACATACCGCCATTTTTCACCACCCAGTGGCCACCGGCCTCAAAGCCTTGTACCCGGGCGGCGGAGAAGGCCGACTGGGCATAAAACTCGCCGGCACGCAGTTTGATATTGAGATCCGGCGAGATCAGCGGTTGGAACACTTCCAGCGACTGTTTCGGCCACCAGCCCTCTCCGCGCAAACGCTCGCCGTCCCAGCGACCACGCAGCGCTATCGGCCCTATCTGTTCCGCCTGCAGTTTGCCCTGTAACTGGAAATTGTCCGGTGTTTTGCCTTTCAACTGCAGTGCCAGTACCGGCGCCGGCAGGTAACCCCCGTTGGTGAAGCTGACCTTGCCCGAAAGCAGTTGCAGCTCGCCATTGAATACCGGGTTTTGCTCGTCACGCTGCCAACGCAGCGGCTGGCTGAGGCTGAGGCGCGGTGCATCCACCGTCACCATGCTGTACTTCAATTGATCAAAACCGGTGGACAGGCGATCGAGAACCAGAGTGCTGTCCTGCCAACTGCCGCTGCCGGCAACGTCCCAGGCAGCCTGCAGCGGCGGTAATTGGCCGTTGCCCCAGTAACGCCATTGCCAATGGCCGTGGTCCGGCCAAAAATCTTGCGCCTTGCCGTCCAGATGCAATTTAAAACGGCCCCAGTAACTGTCGCTGGCGTTGATAATGGCCTGCAGACGGCCGGTGATGCCGGCAGCCGTCACTTTCACGCCGGCCAACGGCAGGCGCGCCTCTTCCAGCTTCATTTCCGGCGTCGCGTTGCCCCACAGGCGCAGCAGCGAACCCGACTGCAAAACCAGCGTCGGGTTAAGAACAGTGCCGCTGATCACCCCGGGAATAGAGGCGGTCAGGGAAAAATCGGCCAGATTCGCCTGACCGGTCAGTTGGAAACGCAGATCGCTGTCGATCAGCCCGACCTTGCCCGGTCCCAGCGTCAGCACCGCGTTGCCTTTGCCATTGTGGCCGTCGGTGATGACGTTCAAACGGGCGCTGATCTGGGTTTCATCAAAGCCTTTGCTCCAGTCGTGCAGCGCAATGCTCACCCCGCCGTTAACCGGTTGCTGGCTGTACGGCCAACGCCATTCGCCCTGCTTGATGCTGACCTGCTGCGCGTTGATTTCCCAGGGGAGCGTCGCCAGCGGTTTCGCCTCGCCCTTTTCCGTCAGCGTCAGTACGCCCTGCTGCTGTTGCCAGCGCATATCCAACAGTAAGGGTTTGTCCAGATAACCGGTCTGCATTTCGCCCTGCAGCGCCCCTTGTGCCGGGATGCTGTCCAAATCGAGCGGGATGGCGATTTTGCCGGTCAGATGCAGGGGTTGCGGGCTGTTTGGCGCCCTGAGCGTCAGGCTGTTCAACGTCAATTGCTGCTGCGGATCCAACAGCGCATCGGCCTGAATATTCGGCCCCTGATACTGCAGACGCTGCCCTTCAGCGGAGGCCTGTATCTGCAATTTACCGGCGTAGTACTGCCACGGCACCACCGCGAAATCCTTGATGGTGACGTCCAGCAGCGGCAGTTGTTTTTGCAATTGGTCCAGCGCCAGTGGCGTACTGTTGGCGTCACCAGCGGGCAATTTGGATAAACAGGCGGTATCGACGTTCAGCTTGTCGCTGATCAGTTGCAAGCCGCCTTGCCGATAGGCCAATCGGGTTGGCCCGACGTCGGCAAGCAAACAATCCTGCGCCAGAAAACGGGCGCCCTCCAACTGCAACGCCCCCTGCCGCCACTGCGGTTTGCCCTGCAAAACCAACTGGCTGCCCTGCGGCAACCAGTGAGAGAGCACGCGCGGCAACCAGCGCGGCAGAGTTTGCCACAGCACCAGCAGCAGGATCACCGTACTGACCACAATCCCTATGAATACTTTCAATCGCTTAGTCATTAAATGATTGCTTCATTCCTGAGTTAGGCAGTTTTCCCGGACCAAAGGCCGTTTAGAGTAAGTCTATGCCTGAATTGGCAATAATGATGGCATGAATTTGACACAGGGTGAAGCCAGGGCCGAAGAAGATGCCCCATTCCGACCCTTTTACCGCCATTGATGTGGGTGCTGTAAGTTTTAGTTACATATTCATCACATGAATGCGACCTGTTTCAGACTTTTGTTATTGTTGTTACCTTTGATAATTAATAGTCTTGCAAGCATTCTAACAAAAGTCAGCTGCTAGCTAACTATACTAGAGAAGCCATTCCCCACACCCCCGTGGGGATTTTTTTGCCTCAGACTCAATCCCCCTCTCCGCGGCTTCCCTTTCCCAGCCCGCTGAATATTCGTCCTGTTTCGGTGTCGCCAGCTACCCTTAATCAATACCGCTCCCAGCGGGCCCAATGGCCGGTGTTTAACGCGGCCCAAACGGGCTAACCAATTGTAGAATTTACTAAAATCTGTTAAATTGATCACAAAATCACGCGGGAGAAACCACGATGAAATTGGCGATATACAGCACTAAACAGTATGACCGTAAATATCTCGAACTGGTGAACCAGCAGTTTGGTTACGAACTGGAGTTCTTCGACTTCCTGCTCAGTAAAAAAACCGCCAAAAACGCCGCCGGTTGCAAAGCCATCTGTATCTTCGTCAACGACGACGGCAGCCGTGAAGTGCTTGAAGAACTGGCGGCGTTAGGGGTGGAAATTTTGGCCCTGCGCTGCGCCGGCTTCAACAATGTCGATTTGGACGCCGCCAAAGAATTGGGTATCAAGGTGGTGCGCGTACCGGCCTACTCACCGGAAGCTGTCGCTGAACATGCTGTAGGTATGATGATGTGCCTGAACCGTCGCATTCACCGTGCCTATCAACGTACCCGCGATGCCAATTTCTCGCTCGAGGGGCTGATCGGCTTCAACATGCATAACCGCACCGCCGGGGTGATTGGCACCGGCAAGATTGGCGTCGCCACCATGCGCATTCTGAAAGGGTTCGGCATGAAGATCCTGGCCTATGATCCGTACCCAAGCGAGCAGGCACTGGAGCTGGGTGCCGAATATGTCGATCTGAAAACGCTGTACGCGCAGTCAGACGTTATTACCCTGCACTGCCCGCTGACGCCGGAAAATCACCACCTGTTGAACACCGACGCTTTTGCGGCGATGAAAGACGGCGTGATGATCATCAACACCAGCCGCGGCGGTCTGATTGACTCATCGGCCGCGATTGACGCCTTGAAACAGCAGAAAATCGGCGCTCTGGGGATGGACGTGTATGAGAACGAGCGTGATTTGTTCTTTGAAGACAAATCCAATGACGTGATCCAGGACGATATCTTCCGCCGCCTGTCAGCCTGCCATAACGTGTTGTTCACCGGTCATCAGGCTTTCCTGACCGAAGAGGCGCTGACCAGCATCTCGGAAACCACGTTGCAGAACCTGAACCAATTGGATCGCGGTGAGCCGTGCCCTAATCAGCTCAATGCCTGATTTTTCACGAGGAGAGCCGATGAACAAGTCCATCCTGGCGGCGTTAACGACGCTGCTGCTAGCAGGCTGTAGCATGAGTCAGAACGGGAAGACGGTCGCGGAAAGCGACCTGTTGCATCATAACTTTGCGCTGCAAAGCGTCGACGGCGTCGCGGTGAAGCCGGGCGTCGGTAACCGGCCCAATATCGAGTTCGGGGAAAAAATGCACGTCTCGGGCGCCATGTGTAACCGTTTCTTCGGCAACGGCCAATTGCAAGACGGCGTGCTGACGGTGAAAGGCCTGGCCACGACCCGTATGCTGTGCGCCGACCCACAACTCAACCAGTGGGACAGGACAATCGGTGATGTGCTGGGCAAAGGGGCAAAAGTCACCCTCAGCGCTCAGCAGTTAACGCTGAGCAGCGGTGACCATACCCTGGTTTATACCCTGCGAGATTGGGTGCAGTGATCCCTGTATACCAGGCTGCCCGGCGGCCTGGTGTGCTTTCATCATTAACCGGCGGAAGAGCAGGCTCCCCGACCCAGGGTTGATTCTTCGCACTGCTTGCCATTCGGCATCTGGCACATTCTGATCGCCTCGCCGTTTAAATTGTGGGTCACGGTCGTGACGCCGCCCACGATGGCGCAGTTCGCGCTGGTCTGTAAGTTATTGATTCTGGCACTGTTGCCCTGCTGGATTGGTTCTTCGTTGTTGCTGCTGCAGGCGGCCAAAAACAGTGCGCTGCCGGCCAGCAACCATTTTGATATTGTCATTAATCCACTCCTGAACCCGAAACTATGCTGTGTAAAATCGCCATTGCCGATAACTCGCGTCACTTATTGCGGACACGTTGCGTTATCTTTGATGCAAACCTGTTTAATCTAGCCTGATATATAAATAATGAAAATATATTCCTGCAATTATTTGTCGTTTATTTGCGCAGGGCCGAGATGATTAAGGTTAGCGAATTTTTCCACTCTGCTCGCTGAACAAACACCGCCCCTCCTTAAACTGTTCAGAGCGAGGGTCGGTCATAGCGGGATTAAGGGCGCGGAGACGTGTAGAGGTGCGTGAAGCGAGAGGGTATTTGTAACGGCTAAAAGGAAACGGGTAAGCCAGAGGTAATCTATTATTTTCAGTTATTTATTAATAGGCTGTTCCGCCAGCGTCACAGAATGTCACGCTGGCGTTTTACCCGTGTTAAATAAGGATCAGTGCGCCGCCGTTTTCGACAGTAAATTAATCACCAGCACGCCGGCAATAATTAATCCCATCCCCAACACGGCCGGCCAATCCAGCTTTTGTTGATAAACAAATACCGCCGCAATCGACACCAGCACAATCCCCATGCCCGACCAGATAGCGTAAACAATCCCCAATGGCATGGTTTTCACCACCATCGACAACCCCCAGAAAGCCACCGCGTAGCCGGCCACCACCACCAGCGATGGCCACAGACGGGTGAAGCCCTCAGAGGCTTTCAGCATGGTGGTGGCGATCACTTCCGCAACAATCGCCATGGTTAAATACATAAATCCGCTCATCGTTTTTTCTTCTGTAAGTTCACCTGTTCAGCAGTATGACGCGGCGGAAATAAATTGTCGTTAAACAACGATGACAATTTTTCGCCAGGGGCCTTTTAATTCAGGAAATATCCTCCTGGTGCCATTTTTGTCGATTTATCATCCGCCACACAAACGCGATAAAGGGCCAATATATCCCTCTGCTAGACTTTGTTAATTACTGCGAGAGGTAACTTTCGCAGCTTTTTGAGCAATGAAAGGTAAAGTCGATGATCACTACAGATGGTAATAATGCAGTCGCTTCCGTCGCTTATCGTGCCAGCGAAGTGATTGCCATCTACCCTATCACCCCCAGTTCGACCATGGCGGAACAGGCGGATGCCTGGTCCGGCGACGGCCGCCAGAATATCTGGGGCGACGTGCCGCGGGTGGTGGAAATGCAGTCGGAGGGCGGCGCCATTGCCACGGTGCACGGCGCGTTGCAAACCGGTGCCCTGTCGACCTCGTTTACCTCATCGCAGGGCCTGCTGCTGATGATCCCGACCCTGTACAAACTGGCCGGCGAACTGACGCCGTTTGTGCTGCACGTGGCCGCACGCACCATCGCCACTCATGCGTTGTCGATTTTCGGCGACCATTCCGACGTGATGGCCGTACGCCAGACCGGCTGCGCCATGCTGTGCGCCAGTAATGTGCAGGAGGCGCAGGATTTTGCGCTGATTTCTCAAACGGCCAGCCTCAACAGCCGTCTGCCGTTTATTCACTTTTTTGATGGTTTCCGCACCTCGCATGAAATCAACAAGATCGTGCCACTGAGCGACGATAACCTGCACCAAATGCTGCCCCAGGATGCGATTGATGCGCACCGCAGCCGTGCACTGTCGCCAGATCATCCGGTGGTGCGTGGCACCTCCGCCAACCCGGACACCTATTTCCAATCGCGTGAAGCCACCAACCCTTGGTACGACGCGGCCTGCCAGCATGTGATCGCAGCGATGGACCAGTTTGCCGAGATCACCGGTCGGGCATATCAGCCTTTCGAATATTACGGCCATCCGCAAGCCGAACGCGTGGTGATCCTGATGGGTTCCGCTATCGGCACCTGTGAAGAAGCCATCGACACCCTGCTGACCCGTGGGGAAAAAGTCGGCGTGCTGAAAGTGCGGCTGTTCCGACCTTTTTCTGCACGGCACCTGCTTAGCGTGTTGCCGGAAAGCGCGAAGAAAATCGCCGTACTGGACCGTACCAAAGAGCCCGGTGCCCTGGCGGAACCGCTGTACCTTGATGTGATGACCGCGCTGGCGGAAGCCTTCAGCCGGGGTGAGCGCGCCCATATGCCGAGGGTGATTGGCGGGCGTTATGGGCTCTCCTCGAAAGAGTTTGGCCCAGACTGCGCGTTGGCGGTGTTTAACGAACTGGCTCTGGAGCAACCGCGCCCGCGCTTTACCGTCGGTATTTTCGATGATGTGACCGGCCTTTCTCTGCCGCTCAGCGATGAAACCCTGCCGCAACGCGCCTCGCTGGAGGCGTTGTTCTACGGTTTGGGCAGCGACGGTTCCGTTTCCGCCACCAAGAACAACATCAAAATCATCGGCAACAGTACGCCGATGTACGCTCAGGGCTATTTTGTTTATGACTCGAAAAAGGCCGGTGGCCTGACGGTGTCGCATCTGCGCGTCAGCGAGCAGCCGATCAACTCGGCCTATCTGGTCAGCCGCGCCGATTTTGTCGGCTGCCACCAGTTGCAATTTATCGACACTTACCAGATGGCGGAACGCCTGAAGCCCGGCGGGATCTTCCTGCTCAATACCCCGTACAGCGCCGAAGAGGCCTGGTCACGGCTGCCGCAAGAAGTGCAGGCGGTCTTGCAACAGCGCCAGGCTCGTTTCTATATCATCAACGCGGCCAAACTGGCGCGCGAATGCCGGCTCGGCGCGCGTATCAACACCGTGATGCAGATGGCGTTTTTCCACCTGACCCAAATTCTGCCGGGCGACGTGGCGCTGCAGCAATTGCGAGATGCTATCGAACGCAGCTACAGCAACAAAGGCCAGGATATCGTTGAACGCAACTGGCAAGCGCTGGCCGCCACGCTCGACGCACTGATTGAGATCCCGCTGCAACCGGTTAACGACAGTAGCCCGATGCGACCGCCGATCGTCTCCGACGCCGCGCCCGACTTTGTCAAAACCGTGACCGCCGCCATGCTGGCCGGGCTGGGGGATGCGCTGCCGGTGTCGGCCTTCCCGCCGGATGGGACCTGGCCGGTGGGCACCACCCAGTGGGAAAAGCGCAACATCGCCGAGGAGATCCCCATTTGGCAGCCGGATCTTTGCACCCAGTGCAACCACTGCGTGGCGGCCTGCCCGCACTCCGCCATCCGTGCCAAAGTGGTTCAACCCGAGGCCATGGAACAGGCCCCTGCCTCGCTGCAGTCACTGGATGTGAAGGCGCGCGATATGCGCGGCCAGAAATACGTGCTGCAAGTCGCGCCGGAAGACTGTACCGGTTGCAACCTGTGCGTTGAGGTGTGCCCGGCGAAAGATCGCCAAAACCCGGACATCAAGGCGATCAATATGGCGTCGCGCCTTGATCACCTGGCCGAAGAAAAAGCGCATTACGACTTCTTCCTGCAACTGCCGGAAATCGATCCATCGCAGCTCGAACGGATCGACATTCGTACCTCGCAGTTGATCTCGCCGCTGTTCGAATACTCCGGTGCCTGTTCCGGCTGTGGCGAAACGCCGTACATCAAGCTGCTGACCCAGTTGTATGGCGACCGCTTGCTGATTGCCAACGCCACCGGCTGTTCGTCGATTTATGGCGGCAATCTGCCCACCACGCCATACACCACCAATGCCGAAGGTCGTGGTCCCGCCTGGGCCAACTCGTTGTTCGAGGACAATGCGGAATTCGGTCTGGGCTTCCGCTTAACCGTCGATCAGCACCGCAGTCGCGTGCTGCGTTTGCTGAACACCCTGGCGCCGCAGTTGCCGACACAGTTGGTCAATGCCCTGCAGATGACGGAGATCGCGCCAGAACCGCGGCGCAAACAGATCGCTGAGCTGCGCGGCCTGCTGGCGCAAATTGAAGGTCAGGATGCGCGCCAACTGGCAACCGACGCCGATTATCTGGTGGATAAATCGATCTGGCTGATTGGCGGCGACGGCTGGGCTTACGATATTGGCTTCGGCGGCCTGGATCACGTCCTCAGTCTGACCGAAAACGTCAACGTGCTGGTGCTGGATACCCAATGTTACTCCAACACCGGTGGCCAGCAGTCGAAAGCCACCCCGCTGGGGGCGGTGACCAAGTTCGGCGAGCACGGCAAACGCAAGGCGCGCAAGGATCTGGGCGTCAGCATGATGATGTATGGCCACGTATATGTGGCGCAGATCTCGCTGGGGGCGCAGCTTAACCAGACGGTGAAGGCCATTCAGGAAGCCGAGGCCTACCCGGGTCCGTCGCTGATCATCGCCTACAGTCCTTGTGAAGAACACGGTTACGATCTGGCGCTCAGCCACGATCAGATGAAGCAATTGACCGCCACCGGCTTCTGGCCGCTGTACCGCTTCGATCCGCGCCGTACCGATGAGGGCAAACCAGCGCTGGCACTGGATTCCCGGCCGCCAAACAGCAACCTGACCGACACGCTGCTGAAAGAACAGCGTTTCCGCCGCCTGAACTCGCAGCAGCCGGAGGTCGCCAGCGCGCTGTATCAGGCCGCCGAGAAGGAGCTGAAGGAGAAGTACGATTTCCTCAGCCTGCTGGCCGGCAAGGGGGAAACCTCCTCCACCGAGTAAACCCACGGGGCGCGACCGGTTCGCGCCCCGCTTTTCTTTTTTGCCACTGCGTAACTCTCTCCATGCCAGACGCCCTTGCGCAAGACAGTATCGAATAGCCTGAATCAGCCCTCAAAAACAGCTTGACCTTCCAAACGTGGCAAGTCCGATAAGTGCAATCAGAGCCGCTTCGGCTCAATAAATTCCACTGTCGACTTCAGCCGTGAAAGGTCAAATGATGAAAGCCAAACGTGTCACCCTAATCACTGCGGCGATAGGCGTCGCATTCACTGTCGCCGGGTGCAAGGATCCCGTGTCCTCGGCCTCTCCTGCCCCGCCCCCCAGCGTGCCCGTGGCCGAGGTGGTCGTTCGCCCGGTCACGCCCTTCGTCGAATTCACCGGCTCGCTAACCGCCGTCAAGCAGGTTGAACTGCGCCCAAGAGTCGCCGGTTACCTTCAGGACGTCAGCGTGCCCGAAGGCCACTGGGTTGAGAAAGGTCAGCGACTGTTTCTCATTGACCCCCGGGAGTTCGAAGCCGCACTGAGCGCCGCTAAAGCGCGTTTGGTCGCAGACCTTGACCTTCCCACAGTGGGAAGCTTTAAGCTTTTCGATATCCGAAACATTAAAGGAGTAGTTCAATGGCTTCCGTCTCTCTCCAACAAGGCTCCAACCCCTCTCTGGCCGCCGCTCGTCTGAGCCTGCCGGTCGACGGCATGACCTGCGCATCCTGCGTCGGCCGCGTTGAACGCGCGCTGAAAGCGGTTCCTGGCGTGCAGACGGCGGCGGTCAACCTTGCCACCGAGCGCGCCGACATCACCTTCGACGGTTTGGCCGATCCGCAGGCAGCTGTTCGCGCCATCGAGAGCGCCGGCTACGCCGTCCGTGAAGAGACTACCGAGCTCAGAATCGAAGACATGACCTGCGCCTCCTGCGTCGGCCGGGTTGAAAAAGCGCTCAAACAAATTCCGGGGGTGATCGAAGCCAATGTCAACCTGGCGACCGAGCGTGCCCGGGTGCGTCATACGGCCGGGGTCGTCACCACCGCCGATCTTGAAGCCGTGGTCGAGCAGGCAGGCTACAAGGCCCGCCGCTTGTCCGCCGAAACGGCAAGTACCGGCGATCAGGACAACCAGCGTCGCGAGAACGAAGCGCGCGGCTTGCGTCGCTCTTTGCTGATCGCCGCCCTGCTCACCTTGCCTGTGTTCGTCCTCGAAATGGGCTCGCACCTGATTCCTGCGATGCACCACTGGGTGTTGGGGGTTTTGGGGGAGCAGAGGAACGGGTATGTGCAGTTCGCGCTCACCACGCTGGTGCTGTTTGGGCCGGGTCTGCGCTTCTTCCGCAAAGGCGTTCCGGCGTTGTTGCGCGGCGCCCCTGACATGAACTCGCTGGTTTCGGTCGGTACCGCGGCGGCTTACGGCTATTCGGTGGTCGCCACTTTCATCCCCGAAGTGTTGCCGCAAGGCACCGCCAACATCTATTTCGAAGCTGCCGCGGTGATCGTCACCTTGATCCTGCTGGGCCGCACGCTGGAGGCTCGCGCCAAAGGGCGAACCTCGCAGGCGATAAAACGGCTGGTTGGGTTGCAGGCCAAAACGGCGCGCGTCGAGCGTAACGGCGAAACCCTGGAGATCCCACTCGATCAGGTGATCACCGATGACGTCGTGTTCGTTCGCCCCGGCGAGAAGATCCCGGTCGACGGCCAGGTCGTCGAGGGGGCCTCTTATGTGGATGAAAGCATGATCACCGGCGAACCGGTCCCGGTGTCCAAGGGCATTGGTGCCGAAGTGGTCGGCGGTACGATCAACAAAACCGGGGCATTCAGCTTCCGCGTCACCAAAGTCGGTGCCAATACGGTGCTGGCGCAGATTATCCGGTTGGTCGAGGAAGCTCAGGGGTCCAAATTGCCGATCCAGGCATTGGTCGACAAGGTGACCATGTGGTTCGTCCCGGCGGTGATGGCGGCGGCGACGCTGACCTTCCTGATTTGGTTGATCTTCGGGCCGGCCCCGGCGCTGACCTTCGCGCTGGTGAACGCAGTTGCCGTGCTTATTATCGCCTGCCCGTGCGCCATGGGGCTGGCCACGCCAACCTCGATCATGGTCGGTACCGGCCGCGCGGCCGAGCTCGGCGTCCTGTTCCGTAAAGGCGAAGCCTTGCAGGCACTGCGTGATGTGAGCGTTATCGCGCTCGACAAAACCGGCACCCTGACCAAAGGACGCCCGGAGTTGACCGACCTGGTGCCGGCCGAGGGCTTCGACTACGACGAGGTTCTCGCTCTGGTTGCCGCCGTTGAGACCCGCTCGGAGCACCCTATCGCCGAAGCCATCGTCGCCGCAGCAAAACAGCGCGACATCGAACTCGCCGCCATTGAAGCCTTCGATGCCACACCAGGTTTCGGCGTATCGGCCAGGGTCGGCGGCCGAACCGTTTCCGTCGGGGCCGACCGCTTCATGACGCAACTCGGCCTTGATGTGGCCAGTTTTCTGCCTGCCGCCCAACGTCTCGGCGAGCAAGGTAAGAGCCCGCTGTATGCCGCGATAGACGGCCGTTTGGCGGCAGTCATTGCCGTCGCCGACCCGATCAAAGAAACCACGCCCGAGGCGATCAAGGCGCTGCACGCACTGGGGCTTAAAGTCGCGATGATCACCGGCGATAACGCGGCCACCGCGCAGGCGATCGCCAGGCAGCTTGGGATCGATGAAGTCGCGGCTGAGGTCTTGCCCGACGGTAAGGTCGCTGCGCTGAAGCAGTTCCGCAGCAATGGCGCACGGGTCGCTTTCGTGGGTGACGGTATCAACGATGCCCCGGCGCTGGCCGAAGCGGATGTTGGGCTGGCCATTGGCACCGGCACCGATGTGGCTATCGAGGCGGCTGACGTGGTGCTGATGTCGGGTGACCTGCGTGGCGTGGCGAATGCCATCGCGCTCAGCCAGGCGACAATTCGCAATATCAAGCAAAACCTGTTCTGGGCCTTTGCCTACAACGCGGTGCTGATCCCGGTCGCGGCGGGCATGCTCTATCCGATCAACGGCACCTTGCTTTCGCCGATCTTCGCCGCCGCCGCCATGGCGCTCTCCAGCGTCTTCGTGCTCGGCAATGCGCTCCGTCTCAAGCGCTTCCAGGCGCCCATGCGGGTCGAGTCTCAATCCGTGAAGCCGTGAGAGCCGAAACGCTATGGATTGGACACTAAAACACGTTTGAGGAGGCCGTGATGGCCGGTGAATTTCATCCCCAGGTGGTCATCTACACGACGCCGACGTGCTCAGACTGCCAGGCGCTGAAGTGCTGGCTGCAAAATGAAGGGATCGCTTTCGAAGAACGCGATCTCTCCAACCCCGAGATGATGGCGGAGGCCAAGGCGCGCACCGGTATGTGCATCGCCCCCACCAACCAGGTGGGCGCGAAAACGTTCTACAGCACCTACCACCTGAATTGGTTGTGGTACTCGGTCTGCCCAGAACCGCCGGAGCGGCGGAGCCACGACGCAGCATCCCTAGGTAATTCCCCCCGTTAAGGGGGTTTAATCAAGACCCCGGAAGGAGTGAATGATGAATATCGGTCAAGCCGCCAAGTCCTCTGGCGTTTCTGCCAAGATGATCCGCTACTACGAACAAATTGGCCTGATCCCAAAGGCCCTTCGTTCTGATGCCGGCTACCGGCATTACAGCCCGCAGGACGTGCATAGCCTGCGCTTTATTCGTCGCGCGCGCGACCTGGTTTTTTCCGTCGAACAGATCTCGGCTCTGCTGATCTTGTGGAATGACCGCGACCGGGCCAGTGCCGACGTCAAGGAGATGGCACTGGCCCATGTTGCCAGACTGAAAGCCAAGATCGACGAACTGCAAGCGATGGCGCATACGCTCGAATATCTTGCCGCTCACTGTCATGGCAATGAGCGCCCGGATTGCCCGATCCTGGCGGATTTGGCTGAACCGACCGCAGCAACGGAACCCTGTTCGCAGGCCCCCCGTGAGGCGCCGCGCTTTGGCGCTTACACGCCAGTGTCGTCATTGAGTTCGAAGCAAAAATTTTTGCTGAAAAGCGTTTGACCTTGCCACGCTGTCAAACCCCAGAGTAGCCGGACACCCTAAATAATCAGGAGATTAAGATGCATAGTTTCTACATTCCCAATATGACCTGCGGCGGCTGCGCAAAATCCGTAACCCTGGCACTGCAGAGCATCGATCCACAGGCTCAGATCGCAACCGACCCGGCCGCGCGTCAAGTTCAGGTCGATAGCGCCCAGGACGAAAGTGATTTTCTCGCGGTGCTTCGCGAGGCGGGCTATCCGGCGCGAGAAGACTGATCGCCCGCGGAGTATTCTTTATAAGGGGCAAAATCAAGGTATGCCCCTTTACCGCCGACTCACACCTCGGTTAGCGGGAAGCCCCATCCTGGGTGTAAACCCGGCGGGAATGTTTAAATAGGGCTTCGTTTTCAATGATCCAGTGCCATAGCGGCAGCATATTAAGCAACATCCCTTTCCCCAGTTCGGTCAGCGTGTAATCCACACGAGGATGCGGTCTTTTCTGCTGATGATCATGACGGTCGATAAGGCCATCGCGTTCAAGCTGACGCAAGGTTCTGGTCAGCATCCGCTGTGTGACCCCAGGCAAGGCTTTCGCCAGCTCGGCATGCCTGAGTGTGCCCTGTGTCCCCAAAATATAGATAACCCCCAGCGACCAGCGGTTTCCGGTATGCGTCAGGATCTCCCTTTTTAGCGTGTCAGATTCGTCACTGAGCGCCTCGCAGATTGCTGAGAATGTCTTTATTTGCTCGTCATCTAATGTCATTACGCATCCAGGTATCAACAGTGTGCCTGATTGTTATCCCCGTTCTGAGCGGGCAGGATTAGGGACAACCAAAGGGGAAAAATATGCACAATAATGTAATGAGTCAATGCCGTAACATTCTGATCCTGGGCGCCGGTGAGTTGGGTATGGCGATGATTGAAGGTTTTATTAAACAACGTCAGACGAACCCAGACATGCGACTGACCGTTTTATTACGCGCCTCATCGCTGCAGCGCAATGCTTCGCCGGCGCAAGCGGACAGGCTGAAAAAACTGACTGACTGGGGCGTCGAAACGGTTGCCGCAGATTTCAACGTACTGACGGTCGAAGCACTGGCGCAGGTTTTTGCGCCTTACGATGCCATCGTCAACTGCAGCGGTTTTGTCGGCGGGCCGGGAACTCAACTCAAAATAACCCGTGCTGTCTTGCTGGCAAATATCGCCCGCTATTTTCCTTGGCAGTTTGGCGTCGACTATGACCGTATTGGCATGGGCAGCGGCCAGCCGGTCTGGGATGAACAATGGGCCGTTCGGCAGCTGTTACGCAGCCAACAGCAAACCAGGTGGGTGATTGTCTCGACCGGCATGTTTACGAGTTTCCTTTTTGAAGCGAGTTTTGGCCTGGTCGATGTGCCCGCGCGTAAAGTGCACGCCTTGGGTGATGCAAACTATGCGCTAACCCTGACCACGCCCGAAGATATCGGCACGCTGACGGCGATGATTTTTTTCCATTCCCCGGTCATAGAAAATGAGGTTGTTTATCTCGCAGGCGATACGATCACCTATCGGCAACTGGCCGATCTGTTGAGCCGACATTACCATACCCCCTTTTCGCTTGACGTGAACGACAAGGCTTTTCTTGCAGCTGCGGTCGAAAATTCACCTGATGACCTTTCTGCAGCTTACCGGCTGGCGTTTGCCAGACCTGACGGCGTGGCATGGCAAAAAGCCGAGACTTACAATGCCCGCCATCAGATTGAAGTCAAAGACGTAAAAGCCTGGCTGGCAGAACACAAGACCCCCGGCTGACGCAGCAAAACGGGCGGTATCGGGATTGAGCCAGGGTACCGCCCCCCCTTTGCTAAGCCTGTTGCCGACTATCTTTTTTTCCTTCGGGAATTCCGGCAATCAAGCGAAATAGTTAGCAACAGCCTTTCAAAAACCATACAATTAGCGCGTCATATTACTGAGCATATAAGGACATGATGAAAATACTAATTATTAGACGTGAAAATATTGGTGACTTAATTCTTACAACACCTCTTATTGCCCAGTTAAGCAGAGACCATCAAGTTGATATTTTGGTAAATACGTATAACAGTCAGGTGATAGACGAAAACCCGCATCTCAATAAAATTCATCTTTATACGAAACTGCACCATGAAACATCACTGAAAGGCAAGGTTGGCGCAATATTACTGCGCATAAAGACGTCTTTTAATATTTGGCGTGAACGCTACGATGTTGCCATTGTAGCCGGTAGCTGGGATAAGCGCCCCTTGCAGTGGGCTAAGCTATCTCGCGCCACACGCATCATTGCAATAGGCGAAGATGCCCCCAATGCTGTCACCGATAAGGTGCCATATATGCATGGACATAGACATATAGTTGAAGAGCTTAGCCAATTAGCCAAACCACTAGGGTATGATGAGGCTCCTGGAAAGCTTGAGCTCTACTTAAAAAAATCCGAAATTATGCAGGCCTCTGCTAAGTTGGGCGAAGGAACTGGAGTGCCAGTTTATGGGTTACAGATAAGCTCAAGAAAGGAAAAGCAACGCTGGCCTGCTGAAAAATTCATTTCACTTGCGCATAACTTATCAGCGAGAGAGAAGTGTAAAATTATCTTATTTTGGTCTCCGGGTGCAAGTGATAACCCCACGCATCCTGGCGATGATGAAAAAGCGAAACAAATAGTCAGCCAATGCAAAGACTTGCCATTACTTCCTTTTGAAACGAAAAGTATTCGTGATCTTATGGCGGGAATGTCACTTTGCGATCAAATTATAACAAGTGATGGTGGTGCGCTACACGTAGCTGCTGGCGTCGAACGCCCAGTTGTTGCCCTATTCGGTAATAGTGATGCTTTCTTTTGGAGTCCCTGGAAGGTGCCAGCACGTGTACTCGAAGCGCCAAACGAAGATGTATCTAACCTGACAGTGCCTGAAGTGTTAGATGCTTTTATTTCATTAAGGACTGAAATACTTGCTAGTAAAAAACCACTTTCATAGAAGGTGGTATTCTCCGAGTTCTCACTTTATCTGCGAATTTTCATTACTTACGGTTATAAGTGTTAATTGCCTTAAGGGAGTTATCAGTCAATGATATTCTGTAAAGTATGTGGACTCTGGATTGTAGAAACGACTACTTGGGTAAATGCTGAGCCCGGATATTGTGATAAATGCAAGCCGGCACCGGCTTTTAAAAATACAATAAAAAGTATTTTGCAATTCACTTGTGCCGTTTTTATTAGTCGCACAAAGAAAACGTAGAGGCTCACCAACACCGAGAGCCTAAAAAAGAAACCCGCTATATTCACGGGTTTCTTTTTTAGCTAGGTGGATCACATGATATCAGGGGGTGCGCCAGTATCAATGCAATTCACCTGCACACAATAAACCATCCATTCTTTAATTAGCGGCGTCAGCCCGGGAGGATGTAGATCTCGATGCAGGAACAGTGAAGGCAAGCCGCAACCTGAACACCTTAGGTATGTCCGGGCCGGGCGCCTAAAACCCTGGCGGGTAAGCGCACGATCACCCTTCTGGCTCCGGCATTGGAAGCGCTGCGCGCCCAACGGTTATTAACGGTGCTACAACCTAAGACGGAAATCACCTTTCATCACCGCGAATACGGCAAAACAGAGAAGCAGCGGCTACATTTTGTTTTTATGCCGCGCACGGCCAAAGATGAGCAAAAAGCCTACTATTCTCTGTCGACGCACGGGGCTCGCTGGAATGCTGCTGCAAAACTCGCTGGCATTCGGCGGCGTAATCCGTACCATACGCGACATACTTTCGCTTGTTGGTTGTTAACGGCGGGCGCTAACCCGTCTTTCATCGTCGCTCAGATGGGACACGACAACGCGCAAATGGTCTACGAAATATACGGGAAGTGGATCGAAGAAATGAACGGGGAGCAGGTGAACATGCTAAACGACAGGCTGGCTATTTAATGTACTTTGCCTCAATTTTGCCCCTTTTTATGTTTTACGGAAAATAAAATGCAAGAAAATCAGTCAATTAATCCTAAAGAGCAGTACAACCTGAACAAATTGCACAAGCGTCTGCGTCGTAACGTGGGCGAGGCGATTGCCGACTTCAACATGATTGAAGAAGGCGACCGCATCATGGTCTGCCTGTCCGGCGGCAAAGACAGCTACACCATGCTGGAGATCCTGCGCAATCTGCAGCAAAGCGCCCCGGTCAATTTCTCGCTGATTGCGGTGAACCTCGATCAGAAACAGCCTGGCTTCCCGGAGCATATCCTGCCGGCCTATCTGGAAAACCTGGGGGTGGAATACAAGATCGTTGAGGAAAACACCTACAGCATCGTCAAGGACAAGATCCCCGAGGGCAAAACCACCTGCTCCCTGTGCTCACGCCTGCGCCGCGGCATTCTTTACCGCACCGCCACCGAACTGGGTGCCACCAAAATTGCCCTTGGCCACCACCGTGACGATATCCTGCAGACCCTGTTCCTCAACATGTTCTACGGCGGCAAGCTGAAAGGAATGCCACCTAAACTGATGAGCGACGATGGCAAGCACGTGGTGATTCGCCCGCTGGCTTATTGCCGTGAAAAAGACATTCAGCGTTTTTCGATCGCGAAAGCATTCCCGATTATCCCGTGCAACCTGTGCGGTTCGCAGCCTAACCTGCAACGCCAGGTGATCGGCGACATGCTGCGCGACTGGGATAAACGTTATCCAGGCCGCCTGGAAACCATGTTCAGCGCCATGCAGAACGTGGTGCCTTCGCACCTGAGCGACTATAATCTGTTTGATTTTAAAGGCATTCACCACGGCAGCGAAGTCGTTGACGGTGGCGATCTGGCCTTTGACCGCGAAGACATTCCGATGCAACCGGTCGGCTGGCAGCCGGAAGAGACGGATGAACCCGCCCCGGCACGTTTGGACGTGCTCGAAATCAAGTAAGTCGCTGTTCCGCCCGCACCCTGCGGGCGGCTCTTTTCTCCCCTCATCAGTTGTCGATCCCGCTCGCAATTTCAGCAGAATTCACCGGACAGTGCCGTTTTTATCCTATACTGTGTTTTTATACAGTCACCAGGAGAGTACCGATGAACATCACACCCTGCTTATCTCACGTTTCTCTCGGCAGCAACGATTTTGACGCCGCAGCGGATTTTTACGATCGCACCCTCGCCGCCTTAGGCTGCCGTCGGGTGTTGGAACACCCTGGCGCCATTGGCTATGGCCGCGATTATCCGGAGTTCTGGTTGCAGCTGCCGAACGACGGTAAACTGGCCACGACCGGCAACGGGGTGCATGTGGGGTTTTTCGCCACCAGCAAACAGCAGGTCGATGACTTCTACCGGCAGGCGCTGCTGGCCGGTGCGACCGATGAAGGCGCCCCCGGTTCACGGCCACACTACGGCGAAGCCTATTACGGCTGCTTTGTTCGCGACCTGGACGGTCATAAGATTGAGGCCAGTTTTTGGGATGAGAGCGCCGCCTGAAGGGGCAAATAACGGACAAAAAAATGCCGGTGATTAAACCGGCATTGTATGAATCAATGTGCTATGCAGTAATTCTAAATATAAGAAAGTAAGACAATTATGGAGCGCAACGCCCATCGCTTGACGTTGCATTCACCTGCGAGATAGATCATGCCCCATTTCTCCCCGGTAAAAGTTGATATCGCTCAATGTTAACCGGGTTTTTACCTCTTTTTGGCTACAGCCAGCGGCGGCGCTTCAGCCACCAGCCCACGCCGAACACCAATCCGAGCAGCATCAGGCAAAATGCCGCGAAACCGAATGGGTTGCTGCCGCCAGGGATCCCGCCCAGGTTAACGCCGAACAACCCGGTCAAAAAGGTCGTGGGTAAAAACACCATCGCCAATAGCGACATGGTGTAAGTGCGGCGGTTCATGGCGTCGGCCATCACGGTGGTGATTTCGTCGGAAAGGATCGCGGTGCGGGCAATGCTGCCGTCCAGATCATCCAGCCCGCGCCCCAAGCGATCGGCGATATCCTGCATGCGACGACGATCGTCGTCATTCATCCAGGGCAGGCGATCGCTGGCCAACCGCGAGAATACATCGCGCTGTGGCGCCATATAACGGCGTAGCACAATCAGTTGCTTGCGGATCAGCGCCAACTGCCCGCGTTCGGGGACTTGCTGCTCCAGCAGCGAATCTTCCAGATCGATGATTTTATCGTGCAGATCCTCGATAAACTCGCTGGCGTGGTCGGTCAGCGCGTCCGATATTTCCACCAGCCAGTTGCCGCTGTTGGTCGGCCCGCTGCCGCTTTGCAGATCGTTCACCACCTGATCGATGGAGTACACTTTGCGATGACGGGTGGAAACGATCAGTTTATCGGTCATGTAGACGCGAATGGTCACCAACTGATCCGGCCGCGAGTTGGCGTTAAAATTGATGCTGCGCAGCGTGATCATGGTGCCGTCGCCCACCTTGGTGACGCGCGGTCGGGAACTCTCCCCGGATAAGGCTTCTCTTACCGCATCCGGCAACAGCGGCGTCGTGGTCAGCCACTGGGCGCTGGCGGGGTGCGCATAATCAAGATGCAGCCAGCAAGGCTCGTCGCAGGTGACTTTATCATCGTAATCAATCGACGTAACACCGCCCTTACCATCGAGCTGGTAGGCATAGACTGCGTCAGGAACCTGTAACTCGCGCCCCTCAATGACTTCCATTCCTCATCCCCTTTGCTTTTCAGTTATCCCAGAGTCTAGCGTTAATGCCAGGCGGATCAAAGATGAAGCCGTGCGAATGCTACGCCCGGAACGGCCTTATACGCTAACATGGAGCAATAATGCACAACCCATGCCGCTGGTGCCCAATGATACCGATTCAGACATGCCTGTTAGCCTCGGTTTTGGCGCTCGTCCTGACCCCCGTTAATCCGTTGTTTGCCGCCGATAACTCACTTAACACTGTCGCCGACGCATACCGGGTCAAGCTGGGGCCGGCGGCGGGTGATTTGCCCTACTTTGTCGCAAAAAACCAGGTCGCCACACCGCATAGCGCATTGATCGTGATACACGGCTATCCCAGAGATGCAGGAAAAACCTTGGCCGCCGCAGTAAAAGCGGCTCAACTTACCGCCGGAACCGAAGGGACGTTGTTGATCGCCCCGCTGTTTCCGGTCAGCGATGCCCAGGCCGAGCGCTGCCACTCACCCGGCGTGCCGCAGGCGCGGGCCGGTGACGCGCTGTGGCGCTGTAGTTCCTGGATCGAAGGCGGTCTGGACACCCAGGGGCAAACCAACTCGTTTGCCGCGCTTGATCGTCTGGTTGCCGAATTGAAAGTAAAATGGCCGCAGATACATGAGGTCACCGTGGCCGGATTCTCTGCAGGTGCGCAGTTTGTGCAGCACTACGTCGGATTCGCTCACCCACCTGCCGGCGTGAAAGTGCGTTATGTCATATCCGACCCCGGCAGTTGGCTCTATTTTGATGGCCATCGGCCGCTGCCGGTCAAAAACGACCGCCCTGCCGACTGGCGCGACTGTCAGCCACAGGGGAACTGTCACTTTGAGTGGGTGGAGGTAACCAGTGCCGCCTGCCCGGACGTCAATCGCTGGAAATACGGCGTTGAGGCTGTCCCGACCTTGCTCGATCAAAACCATCAATCGGTGCGCCAACGCTATGCCGCGGCGGATATCACCTACATGGCCGGCGAGCAGGATACCGGCAAGGCTCCCGGCAGCTTCTACAAAATTCTCGACAAATCCTGCGCGGCGCAGGCTCAAGGCCCCTATCGACTGCAACGCGGCATGGCCTATGCGGCTTACGATCGACGTTTTATTGCCCCGCATGCCAAACGCGATTTACTGATCGTTCCCGGCTGCGCACACGACGTAGCCTGCGTATTTCCCTCCGCCGTTGGGCGTCAGGCATTATTTAAGAAAAATGCAGACTAATAATAACGGAGATGAAATAAAACAGGGCTGACAAAGACAAATATAACGGAATAAAGCGCTGGCTATCGTGCCATTATTATGACTTAACATATTCACAGCAATTTTAATTCATAATAACAATAAAAAATTAACACAAAGCTGTTCCAGCTCAAAATTGAGAGGCATATACTTCCCTCACTACGAGGAGGTAGTTATGTTACGCGACCATTTAAAATTAAACGACAACGATACGCTGGAGAAAATCCGCAGCGTTAATTTTCAAAACCAGGGCCAGGAAGAAATCAGTGAGTTTATCGTGAAGAATGCCAGCGGCACACCGGTTGGCAAGGTCTCGGTCCACGACCATCTGAGCACCCGCCGCTCCTACCCAACCAGCTATCGCATTACCCAGACGGATATGGCCGGCCGCATCCTGGTTGATGCCATGCGGGACAGCTTATAAACAATAAATAACCACCGGCTTCATCCCACACTCCATTGCCGAAATAAAGACCGCCCCTGTTCTCTTTAACAGGTCGCATCGTCACGACTAAAATAAGCCCGCAGGGTTTATTTTAGTCTTCGGCAAATATAAAAAACCCGGCCGCGAATTAACGGGGCCGGGTTAGACGTGGTTATTTATTTATGTTTGATAATATACATCGTCTGGCTGTAAGCCACGTCTTCCGGATTGGTGATCGGGTAGCCTTTTACCCAGGGCTTGATCAACCGACCATTGGTGTATTGGTAAATCGGGGCTATCGGCGCCTGTTCAGCGATGATCTGCTCCAACTTGTTGTAGTCGGCGGTCAAGGCCGCGGCACTGGTTTCACGGCTGGCCTGCGCCAACAGCTTGTCGTAATCCGCGCTCTTGAATTTGGCGATATTACCGCTGTGGGTCGAGCTTAAAAGCGACAGGAAAGTCGAGGCTTCGTTATAATCGCCGACCCAGGAAGCCCGCACCACGTCGAAATTGCCGGTATTGCGGCTGTCGATATAAGTTTTCCATTCCTGATTCTGCAACTTAACGTCGATCCCAAGCGTTTTCTTCCACATTGAGGCCACGGCGATGGCGATTTTCTGGTGGCTTTCCGACGTGTTATACAGCAGCGTCAGCTTCAACGGATTGTTCGGACCATAGCCGGCCGCCTGCATCAGTGCCTTGGCCTGTGCATCCAACTCCGCCTGCGGTTGCTGCTGCAACAGACTCACTTCCGGTTTATAGCCGGCGGTGACATCCGGCGTGAAGTGGTAGGCCGGTTTCTCGCCGGTGCCCAGCACTTTCTCGGCGATAATTTTGCGATCGATCGCATACGACAATGCCTTGCGCACCCGAACATCGTTGGTCGGCGCCCGTTGGGTGTTGAACGCATAATAATAGGTCCCGAGCTGATCCGGGGTATAAACCTGGTCAGGAATGTCCTTCAGCAATTTTTGGTACATGTTTTTAGGGAAGGATTCAGTGATATCGATATCACCGGCCAGATAACGTTTGGTGGCGTTGGATTCCTGGTTAATCGGCACAAAGGTCACTTTAGTCAAAACGGTATGCGCGTGATCCCAATAGTGTTCGTTTGGCGTCAGCACCAGCTTCTCGTTGACCACCCGCTCCTGCAGTTTAAACGCGCCGTTGCCCACCAGGTTACCGACCTTGGTCCAGTCATTGCCGTATTTTTCCACCACGGCCTTGTTCACCGGGAACAGGCTGAAGTTGGCCGTCAGACTGACAAAATAGGGTACCGGTTTGTTCAACTGGACTTTAAAGGTGTAATCATCCAGCGCCGTGACGCCCAGCTTATCTGCGGGTAATTTGCCGGTAATGATCTCATCGGCGTTCTGTATACCCGCCAGTTGGGCAAACCAGGCGAAGGGGGACAGATTCTTCGGTTCGACCAGGCGCTGCCAACTATAAACAAAGTCTTTTGCCGTGACAGGGTCACCGTTTGACCAGCGTGCATCTTTACGCAGCGTGAAAATATAGGTTTGGTTATCCGTCGTTTGCCAACGGGTGGCGACGCCGGGGATCACTTTGCCGTTGGCATCCTGATTCACCAGGCCTTCAAACAGATCGCGCGCCAATTGCGCTTCCGGCAGCCCTACCGCTTTGATGGGATCAAGCGAAGCGGGTTCATCTTTGATGTGGCGAACAATTTCCTGTTTTTCCGCCAGAGAAGTACCCGGGGGAACCTGCGCTGCCATTGCGCTGCTCAACCCTGCGCCAATCGCCACGGCACACAGCGCCAAACGAAAACCTTGTTGAATTTTTTTTCTGGTCATTCTGATTCATCCCCGTTAACCATCTGAATTTTTTATCTTATAGCACAAGATTAGTCTCACCTAGAGTTCCAGGCGGACAAGATGTAAAAACTGGGGGCCAGGCAATAAAAAATGCCCGCGCGACGAGGCCGACACGGGCATTTTTATCTGGACGAAGATCAGTCGTACAGGTGAATGCTGTTGATGCGGTAGCTGAACTCCTCGCCCTCTTCTTCATCAAAGATGGTGAAGAAACCTTTTTCTGCCAACGGCTTGGCATGAATATCGGTCTTTTGCATCTGGCGCGACTCGGCATCGTCATAACCATAGTCGAGATAGAAGCTGTTTTTCTGATAGTCGACGTGCAAGGTGAACGGATAGTTGGACTCATCGCCACGCCCATCGTCGTTCTTCACCACGCCGAACCATTCACCCTGACGGATCTGGTTCTCTTCGTCCACGCCGCACAGCAGCGTGATGGTATCTTTTTCATTTTCGCTATAGCTGGCAACTATTCTGGCTACTGGCATGTTAAATCCCCTGTTTGGTTATTGGGTTAGCTTTGCCGATAGTATAACAACAGCGAATTAACCGGCGGGGTTTTATTGTTGCCTGCGCTAACGCACCGTTCACATATCAAGCGATGGCCGAACAATAGCTCTGGGAAAGTTAAGCTAAAGCGTAATACACTGAATAAAATGATAATCACTCTCGACCTTTAAATCAGGGACCGCATCATGATCCAGCATCGACCGCGCAGTGAACGTGGCCAATTGGCCGTTGCAGGAGAGAATTACGGCAGTTCGCTGCTGGGCGCGCCGCTACTCTATTTTCCGGCGGCCATCACTGGCCCGGAAACCGGGCTGATCATCGCAGGCACTCACGGTGACGAGGGCGCCGCTATCGTCACCCTGTCCTGTGCGCTGCGCAGTATCGCGCCTGACCAACTGCGCCACCATGTGGTGCTGGCCGTCAACCCCGATGGTTGCCAACTTGGGCTGCGTGCCAATGCTAACGGGGTCGATTTGAACCGCAATTTCCCGGCGGCCAACTGGCGCTCCGGCGATACGGTTTATCGCTGGAACAGCGCGGCGCAGGCGCGGGACGTTAAACTTTCAACCGGTGGGCGCCCTGGTTCCGAGCCGGAAACCCAGGCACTGTGCCACCTGATCCATCGCCTGAAACCGCGCTGGGTGGTCTCCTTCCACGAGCCGCTGGCCTGCATCGAAGATCCAGCCAGCTCCCAGCTCGGCGTCTGGCTTTCGCACAAATTTGCTCTGCCGCTGGTCACCAGCGTCGGTTACGAGACGCCGGGATCGTTCGGCAGTTGGTGCGCCGATTTGTCGCTGCCCTGCATTACCGCAGAATTCCCGCCAATCTCTGCCGATGCAGCCAGTGAAAGCTATCTTGATGCCATGGTGGAATTGCTGACTTATCCGGACTAAGCCGGTTATGGGGCGAGATTAATCGCCCCGCATTCAAAAGCCAATCCCGCTTCTACGTCCTTCGCCAACCAGGTTGGCCCATCCAAATCGACGAAACGCGCCCCCGGTGCCAACGGCAATGCGGCATTGATCGCCCGTGAAGTACACAGCATGCAGCCAAGCATGATGGCGAACCCCTGTTCCCGCGCCAACGCCGCCAACGCCAATGCTTCCGTCAGACCGCCAGTCTTATCCAGTTTGATATTGACCATCTGATAACGGCCGGCCAACCTGGGCAGATCGCTACGGGTGTGGCAGCTCTCGTCGGCGCAGATCGGTAGCGGATGAATAAAGTTTTCCAGTGCGCTGTCATCCGTTGCCGGCAGCGGTTGCTCCAGCATCGCCACCCCCAGATCTGCCAACAGTTGGCAGCGTGCCGCCAACCCCTCCGCCTGCCAGGACTCATTGGCATCGACGACCAACGTCGCCTCCGGCACTGCCGCGCGGATCGCCACCAGCCGTTCGCTGATCAGATGGTTATCCAGTTTGATTTTCAGCAACCGCGCCCCTTGCTGTTCCAGCTCGCGCGCGGCGAATGCCATCGCCTCCGGCGAACCGATACTGACGGTCTGCGCCATCAGAATACGCTCCGGCGCCGCCACCCCGCTGCGTTGCCAGAGGTTCTGACCGTTCAGCCGACACTCCAGATCCCACAGAGCAGAATCCAGCGCATTGCGCGCCGCGCCTGCTGGCATCAGCTGTTGCAGTTGCTCGCGCGTCACGCCCTGTTCGACAGCCGACGCCACCTCTGCCAACTGCGCCATCACCGAGGCTTCACTTTCGCCGTAACGCGGGTATGGCGTACATTCACCGCTTCCGCGCACCCCCTGCTGTTCAATTTCAACCACCACCACTTTGGCTTCGGTACGACTACCGCGAGCAATAACAAAGGCGGTATGCAACGGCCAGGCTTCTGGGTAAAAACGCATGCTTCTCATCACGGCTCCTGAGGCGGAAATTGCGCATAAAATCGGTAGACCAGAGGGATAAACCCTGGATACAACCTAATATATACAAGTATTTAGCAAACTTTACCTATCCAACCCGCATTTGTTGACATAAACTGATGCCAGGGTGTGAACCTAATGTTAAATGCGGCCAAAAGCCATTTTCATTAGGCTTATGCCCTTTGTATAAACACCTGTAAAAGGAATCAAACCCAATGACTCAGACCGTACATTTTAAAGACAACCCGGTAAGCGTTGCAGGCCACCTGCCACAGTCCGGCGAACAAGCCAAAGCCTTCTCGCTGGTTGCCAGCGACCTGTCAGACGTAGCGCTGAGCAGCTTCGCGGGTCAACGCAAAGTTCTGAACATTTTCCCAAGCATCGATACCGGCGTTTGCGCTGCCTCAGTACGTAAATTCAACGAGCTGGCCAGCGGCCTGGAAAACACCGTGGTGCTGTGCATTTCATCCGATCTGCCGTTCGCCCAATCCCGTTTCTGCGGCGCGGAAGGCCTGAGCAACGTAGTGACCCTGTCCACTCTGCGTGGTGCAGAGTTCAAACAGGCCTACGGCGTAGAAATCGCTGACGGCCCGTTGGCCGGTCTGACTGCGCGTGCGGTCGTGGTGCTGGACGGTCAGGATAACGTGTTGTACAGCGAGCTGGTGAATGAAATCACCAACGAGCCTGACTACGATGCGGCACTGGCTGCCCTGAAATAATGTCACGAGGCCGGCGAATGCCGGCCTCTGATAGCTAAATGTTGAAAGAGTTTGATGACAAAGTTGTTTTGGAACCCGAGATACCCGGGCCTAGCGCCCCGAGGGGCACTCCGGCGGACAAGCCGCTACGACCCCTTCGGCACGCTCTCCCTAATAACGAGCTTTGTCAGCAGTCTAAAACGGGCGCCCAGGCGCCCGTTTTTTATTACTCTTCGCTTTCCCCAGCCGGCTTACGGCTGCTGAGACCATATTCACGCAGCTTATTGGCGATCGCGGTATGCGAAACCCCCAAGCGCTTCGCCAATTTTCGCGTACTTGGGTAAGTGCGGTACAACCGCGTCAGCACTGAGCGCTCGAAACGCTTGCTGATATCGTCAAGCGAACCGTCCAGCACCTCATCGCCCAATGACATTTCAACCTCAAACTCCGGCAGCACAATGTCCTGCGGGCGAAGTTCGAACCCTTCCGTTTGGGTCAACGCGCGATAAATGGCGTTTTTCAACTGCCGCACATTGCCCGGCCAGCCGTATTTGCTGAGGAAACTGCCCAGATCGTTGGACAACTTCGGCCGCGCCACGCCCTGCTCATCGGCAAAGCGCGCCACAAACAGTTCGGTCAGCGGCATGATGTCCTGCGGACGCTCACGCAGCGGCGGAAGGGTAATGGTCAGCACATTAAGCCGATAATACAGATCCTCACGGAACTCGCCGCGTTGCACCAGTTCAATCAGGTTCTTTTGCGTCGCGCAGATCACGCGGACATCGACATGCACTTCGTGTTCTTCACCCACCCGGCGGAAAGTGCCATCGTTGATAAAGCGCAGCAGTTTGGTCTGCATGCGCGGCGACATTTCCCCGATTTCATCGAGCAGCACCGACCCACCTTGCGCCTGCTCGAAGAAGCCCTTCTTGCCTTCCAGCGCATTGGGATAAGCCCCCGGCGCATGGCCGAACAGCTCGCTTTCCGCTACGTCGTCCGGTAAGGCGGCGCAGTTCAGCGCCAGGAATGGCTGTTTGCCGCGCGGGCTGCGCAGGTGGCAGGCCCGGGCCAGTATGTCCTTGCCGGTGCCGGTGTCGCCCACGATCAGCAGCGGCGCATCCAGCATCGCCAGCTTGCGCGCCTGTTCCAACACGTGACGCATTTTCGGGCTGGCAGCGACAATATGATCAAATTCGGTATCGTCGTTTACCGACAGGTTCTGTAGCTGACGTCCCATACGCGCGGTGGACTTCAGCATCACAACCGCGCCAACGGTATCTTGTTGCTGGTTTTCGTCTTCCAGATAGATGGGCGTGATATCCATCAGGAAATCCTGACTGCGGATCACTACCCGCTCGGACTGTGGCGTGGTTTGCTCGCTCTCCAGCCAGCGACTGAAGTTATAACCGCCAATCAACGCGGCGGCGGTCTGGTTGCGGATTTTGTCCTCGCTGAAGCCGAACAGCGCCTGCGCCGCCGGGTTAGCCAATTCGACCTTGCCCTTCATATCGATCGAAAATACCGGTTCCGGCATCGACTCCAGCAACGCCCGCAATGCGCGGTGCTCACGTTCGGACGGCATGAAATTCACGGTGCGCACGTCGGTCACGCCGGCAATGCGACGGATCTCCGCCATCAAGGCGCGGAAGGTATCGAAATCCAACTGGGAAAAATTGAGGTAAATGCGGCCGATGGGATCGATTTCGATGCCACGTAAATCTATGCTGCGCAATACCAAAAGATCGAGTAACTCTCGAGTCAGACCGAGCCGGTCTTCGCAAAAAACTTCCAAACGCATCAGTATTGGCCTTATCTCTGCAGGTGCGGGGATGACTGGCAATGATGATACTCTCTCACCCCGAGCGGTAGAAGCAATCTGTCAGCAAAAGTTGACAGAACTCTGATTTATCGCTGTTGTTGATGATTTTAAACGCAAGTGAATAACACCATCGGCGTCATTTTAGCTTATTGGCAGAGAGTTATCACAACCGACAATAAATTTTCAGATAAATATAAGGTATTTGCAGGGGGATCGTCTTTCGTCAAGCGAGGGTTACGTTTGGGCGTTAGCGAGGCACGTTAGCGGCAGAAATGAACACGGCGCCCGATGGACGCCGTGGGATGTTATTTGGCTTTGCTGTCGCTTTTTTTCAGGGTCTCTTTCAGTTGGCCAATCAATTGGCTGCGGAAATCGCCCAGTTTGGGTTTCTCCCCCTCCAGCCAGGGCAACGGACGGCACAGCTCCATGGCCTTGATACCGAGCCGGGCAGTCAGCAACCCGGCACCGATACCCTGTGCCGCACGGGCGGAAAGTCGAGCCGCCAAATCTTGCGACATCCAGTCCATCCCCACTTCACGCACCAGTTCAGATGCGCCGGCAAAAGCGATATTCAACAGCACCAGGCGGAATAACCGCAGGCGGCTAAAGTAACCCAGTTCGATGCCGTACAGCGCCGCGATGCGCTTGATAAGACGAATGTTGCGCCAGGCAATGAATGCCATATCCACCAGCGCCAGCGGGCTGACGGCGATCATTAACGTGGACTCCGCAGCCGAACGGCTGATTTCACGCCGGGCCTGGTTGTCCAATACCGGCTGCACCAGCTTGGCGTACAACGCCACCACTTCACGATCGTTTTGGGTTTCATGCAGCGAAGCCTGCCAGCGTTGCAACGCCGGATGCCCCTGATCAAGACCGGCCTGGCGCGCCAGCTTCTCGCAGAATTCCCGCCCTTTGCCCAAACCGTGGCTGTGCAATAACTCTCTGGCCACATCGCGTTCTTCCGCGCGTTGGCGCAGACGATACAACCGGCGCCATTCGGTGACCACCGACCCCACCCCGGCGAAGACAATCAAACCGCCCGCCACGCCGCCGCCCAGGGCGATCCAATCCTGCTGTACCCAGGCGGTATGCACCCACTGCACGCCCTGCGCGACCACGCTGACGCCAAACAACGCCAGCCCGGCAGTGACCATTTTGCGCCACAGGCTGCGTTTGGGTTTCAGCGCCGCGTTGATAATGCCTTCGGCGCGTCCCTCTTCCTCTTCCTGTTGCAGCTCTGGCGCCGCCGGGAAAAAACTTTCCGCCTGCTGTTCATCAAAGGCGACGTTGGCGCGCAGTACCGGTTCCTGCGGTGGCTGCAGCGGTTGTTCAAAATCGATACGCGGTTTTATCGGCTCGCTCATCGCAATTTATCTCCCAGTAAAAACTCCATCACCGCGTCCAGGCGAATATGCGGCAACGGGCTGTCCACACTCATGGCTCGTGGACGAAACTCATCGAAATGGAAGCCCTGATTTTGCCAAAACGTCGGCCCGGGCAAACGCGCCGGCACTTCGCCGGGGAACACCGTCAGCGGTGCGCCGTCATTGAGACGATTGCCTTTCAACGCCGGGATCCGCTGCCCCTGATGGTCAACGATACCGCTCTCGGTGGCCTGCACCGAAGCCAGCCCGACGCAGTCCATGCTGATGCCTTCAAACGCGGCGTTCTGCCAGGCTTCCTGCACCAATTGCTGCAGCAATGACACCAGATTGGCATGCTGATCGGCAGTAATGTGATCGGCCTTGGTGGCGGCGAACATCAGTTTATCGATGGTCGGTGAAAACAACCGACGAAACAGCGTGCGCTTGCCATAGTGGAAGCTCTGCATCAACTGGGTCAGCGCCAGGCGCATATCGTTAAACGCCTGCGGGCCGCTATTGAGCGGTTGCAGGCAATCCACCAGCACAATCTGGCGATCGAAGCGGACAAAATGTTCTTTATAAAAGTTTTTGACGATCGACTGGCAGTAATAATTGAACCGCGCACGCAACATGCCGATGTTGCTGTGCTTATCTGCCTGCGCCAACTTCGACTCGCCGAGAGCGTCTACATTGGGCCACGGGAAAAACTGCAACGCCGGGGCCCCGGCCAGATCGCCCGGCAGCACAAAGCGGCCCGGCTGAATAAAATGCAGCCCCTCGCTTTTGCAACGCAGCAGATAGTCGGTGTAAGCCTGGGCGATGGCCGCCAGTTTGTTTTCATCGGCCGGTGCCAGCGGATCGCAGCTTTTGCACAGCTCCAGCCAGGGCTTGGCCCATTCGGCACGATCGCCCTGCAACAGGCCGGCCATTTGCCGCGACCAGGCCAGATAATCCTGTTCCAGCATCGGCAAGTCCAGCAACCACTCGCCGGGATAATCGACAATTTCCAGGTACAGGGTCGACGTGTCTTTGAAATGACGCAGCAGCGAATCGTTGGAACGGTAGCGCAGCGCCAGACGGATCTCGCTGACACCACGCGTCGGCGTCGGCCAGCTCGGCGGGGTGCCGTACAGCTGCGCCAGCCCTTCATCATAGGTAAAACGCTGAATGCCGAGATCGCGTTGCGGAATGCGCTTCACGCCCAGCAGACGTTCTTCACGCACCGGCGAGAACAGCGGCATGCGCGCACCGCTGTGAACGTGCAGCAATTGGTTGACGAAAGCGGTGATAAAGGCGGTCTTTCCGCTACGGCTAAGGCCGGTCACCGCCAGGCGCAGATGGCGATCCATTCCGCGGTTGACCAGCGACGTTAACTCATTTTGCAGTCGTTTCATTGTTCTCCTTGGCATAACGCCCAAATACCTTGTTCAGGCCTTTGCGGAACAGCGGTTCCAGCACCAGTGCCAGGACAAAGCGAATCGGTTTGCGGCCCACGGTCCGCAGCAGCCAGCCGGCCGCCCCTGCCGGGCCGTAATTCAGTAACGCTATGATGATGACTTTAGACAATGTCTTCAACATTGCACCTGCTCCTTGTTTAAATCCACCGGATTTAACGGCGTTTGCGGCATAGGTTTTGTTCATTATCAATGCCCTCCGGCAAAGTTTGGGTCAAAAAAGGATGATGGCGGGTGCAATGCCTGACCTGCGCCCGGCGCAGGCCATAGCACGCGAGGCGGGTTATAGCTTGCGGAAACGACTCTGTACGCCGAAGGTGTCCGACGTCACGTAACGCTCAACCTGGCGCAGTTGCTGCTCACCACTGCCCAGTTGATATTCAAGCTGGTCGAGCAACTGACGCGGCGTTTTTTGCTGTTCGTCGTCAAAGCGGCTGGCCGGTGCTTCGTCCAGCACGAACACCAGCGCGAAATAAGCAATCAGGGTAAAGAAAAACAGCCCGAAGAACATCGACAGCACCACCATCACCCGGATCAGGCGCACCGGCACGTCGAAATAATGGGCCAGACCGGCGCAAACGCCCTTCAGCATGCCTTCTTCAGGGACGCGATAAAGCTTTTTACTGCCCAGAGTGTTGTTCATCAAGACTGTCTCCAGTTCGGGTGTTCTGCATCGAGGATCTCTTCCAGCGCCTGAATACGTTCACGCATGCGCTTGGCGTCTTCGGCCAACTGGGCCAGACGCTGCATTTCCTGATGGCTCAGTTGAATGCCGTTTTGTTGCCGATTGCTGTAATGCAGCCAAAGCCAAATCGGTGCGACAAACAACACAAAGATTGTCAACGGAATGGCAAGTAATAGAGCACTCATTTCTTTTCCTTCTTAATGCGTCTTTGGTGGGCGGCCACACCACCGTGGCCGCCCAGGTTATTGACAAAGGGGGATAAAAGCGTGGTTTTTCCCCCTTTGTGTTATCAGCCGAAAATCAATAAATTGATTTTCCTGATTTATTTTCAAAACCTTTATTGCCTTACTCAGAGCGATTCATTTTGGCTTTCAGTGCCGCCAGCTGCTCGCTGATGGCGTCGTCGGCTTTCAGCTCGGCAAACTCTTGATCCAGAGACTTCTTTTTACCGATGCTGACGCTTTCCGCCTCGGCTTCCATGTGATCAATGCGGCGTTCGAACTGCTCGAAACGCGCCATCGCCTCATCCAGTTTGCCGCTGTCGAGCTGACGACGCACTTCGCGGGAAGACGACGCCGCCTGATGACGCAATGTCAGCGCCTGCTGGCGAGCGCGAGTTTCGGTGAGCTTGTTTTCCAGTTCTCCGATTTCGCTTTTCATGCGGGCCAGCGTTTCTTCAACCGTCGACACTTCATGAGTCAGCGTGGTGATCAGGTCGGCCACTTTTTGTTTTTCGATCAATGCCGCACGGGCCAGATCTTCTTTATCTTTACGCAGCGCCAGTTCGGCTTTGTCCTGCCAGTCGCTAAGCTGGTTTTCACCCTGCTCGATACGACGCAGCAACTGCTTTTTCTCCGCCAGCGCACGCGCTGAGGTAGAACGGACTTCGACCAGCGTGTCTTCCATCTCTTGGATCATCAAACGCACCAGCTTTTGCGGATCTTCCGCCTTGTCCAGCAGCGTATTAATGTTGGCGTTCACGATGTCGGCAAAACGAGAAAAAATACCCATAATTCACTTCCTCTTGGTTCTGATGGCGTCTGAAGCGCCGTGTTAAATCATACAGATTGCCCAAAGACTTAATCAAAACCCGTGCCAACTTTTATTTCATTGAATAACAACGACTATTTATTTTTGACTCTCTGTCCGCATCCTGTAGAGTGATTATTTTCACCAAACATTGGCGAATTTCATCATGAGCGAACAGTTAGAAAACCTGCTGGGCGAAGCGAACGCCTTTGTCGAAGTATTGGAGCAAGTCTCGCAACTGGCAAAGTTGAACAAGCCGGTGTTGGTGATCGGGGAGCGCGGGACCGGTAAAGAACTGATAGCCCACCGGTTGCATTATCTGTCCAACCGTTGGCAGGGGCCTTTTATCTCGCTTAACTGCGCGGCCCTGAATGAAAACCTGCTGGATTCCGAGCTGTTCGGCCACGAAGCCGGCGCTTTTACCGGTGCGCAGAAGCGCCACCTGGGCCGCTTTGAACGGGCCGACGGCGGCACCTTGTTTCTCGACGAATTGGCGACCGCGCCAATGCTGGTACAGGAAAAATTGCTGCGGGTGATTGAATACGGCCATCTGGAGCGCGTCGGCGGTAGCCAGCCGCTGCAGGTCGATGTCCGGCTGGTGTGTGCCACCAACGACGACTTGCCCGCGCTGGCGGCGGCGGGAAAGTTTCGCGCCGATCTGCTGGACCGGCTGGCGTTCGACGTGGTGCAGTTGCCGCCTTTGCGTCGGCGTCAGCAAGACATCATGTTGCTGGCCGAACATTTTGCGATCCAGATGTGTCGTGAGCTGTCGTTGTCGCTGTTCCCCGGCTTTACCGAGCGCGCCAGGGATACCCTGCTCGGCTATCATTGGCCGGGCAATGTGCGCGAGTTGAAAAACGTGGTGGAACGTTCAGTGTACCGCCACGGCACCAGCGCCGAGGCGCTGGATAACATCGTCATCAATCCGTTTGCCCAGCGGGAAACTGCGCCATTGCCTTCAGAAGCGGGATCGAGTGAGGGCCTGCCGGTCTTGCCGCTGGATTTAAAAACCTGGCAATTGGCACAGGAAAAATCGTTGATCGAGGCGGCGCTGCAGCAGGGAAGATTTAACCAACGGAAAGCGGCAGAGTTGCTGGGACTGACCTACCACCAGTTACGCGGCATGCTGAAAAAGCACGCGTTGCTGCAAAATGGCGAGGCGGACGAAGAATAACAGGCAAAAAAAAAGCCAGCACCCGAGCTGGCTTAAAAAACACTGGAAGCAATGTGAGCAATGTCGTGCCTTTCACAGCAGAACCACAATGAGTGGCCTTCCGTGAACTGCCAAGCGATGATAATAGTTATCAGTATCATCTGTAAAGCACTTTGTTGAGAATTTTTCTCATTACCACACTGTCATTGTGCAATTACCACTCAGGGAAGGGATCGGCCATCTCGTGCCAATAGTCCACCCCGGCAGCCATTTCCTCGTCGTTCAACAGGCAAGCGTCCAGCAAACGCGTTATTTTGGCCTGCTGCAGATGCTGGCCGATGAACACCAGTTCCTGACGCATATCACCAAAGGGCTCCACCCATTTTTCCATAATCTGCGCTCGCGTCTCCTCATCCTGCGGCCATCTATCTTGCGCTATGGCGCGCCAGAAGGTGCCTGCCAGCCCATAATGAGCAATCCCTCCCGCCTGGCTCCACTGCCCGGCCTGACGCGGGCGCGTCGCCAACCAAAAGAACCCTTTAGAGCGCAGTAGCTTGCCACCGCCCCAGTCACCGTTGATCACCCGGTAAAATTTATCCGGCGCAAAGGGACGGCGCGCCTGATAAACAAAACTGCTGATGCCGTAGTTTTCAGTTTCGGGCAGGTGTTCGCCACGCAGCTCCTTCAGCCAGCCGGGTGCCTGTTGCGCCTTGTCGAAGCTGAAGCTGCCGGTGTTCAATACCGCCGCCAGCGGTAATGTGCCGGGTGAGATGGCGATAATATTGGCCTCAGGATTCAGACTGGCCAGCAACGCCATCACTTCCCCCTGCTGCTCTGGCGTCAGCAGGTCGGTTTTGCTTACCAGCATCACATCACAGAACTCAATCTGTTCGATCAGCAGATCCGCCACGCTGCGCAGGTCGTCCTCACCCAGACTTTGCCCCGCCTCCTGCAGCGTCTGCGCCTGCTGGTACTGCTGGATAAAATTCACGCCATCCACCACGGTGACCAAGGTATCCAGACGGGCGAATTGAGACAGGCTTTGCCCCTGTTCGTCCTCAAAAGTGAAGGTTTCCGCCACCGGTAACGGTTCGGAAATGCCGCTGGATTCGATCAGCAGATAATCGAAGCGCCCGGCCTGCGCCAGTTCGCGTACAGAAATCAGCAGGTCTTCACGCAGCGTGCAGCAGATACAGCCATTGCTCATCTCCACCAGTTTTTCCTGCTGGCGATCAAGCTGGACTTCGTTCTCAACCAGCGCGGCGTCAATGTTGACTTCGCTCATGTCATTGACGATCACCGCCACACGCATGCCCTGGCGATTATTCAGAATATGATTCAACACCGTCGTTTTACCGGCGCCGAGAAAGCCGGAAAGCACGGTTACGGGTAATGGATTCATCGGGGTCCTCACTCAAAACTCATTGCGTAATGCCTGATAACCGCGCACCAGTTCGATATTGGTGGCGGCTACCTCTTCAGAAAATTGCAGTGCGCCGCGATCTACCTGGCGGTAAAGCGACAGATCGCTGTCGGCGCCAACACGCTCGGTTGACGGAATGTACAGGTTTTCCGGCAGCGTCACGCCGTCCACCACCGCGTTGTAACGCACCACGCAACCGGCGCCGATATGACAGTTGAACAGCACGCTGTTGAAGCCGATAAACACCCGATCCTCAATTCGACACGGGCCGTGGACGATGGCGCGATGGGCGATGGAACTGAAGCGGCCAATGGTGACCGCTGCGCCGCTTTTCGAGTGGATCACCACACCGTCCTGAATATTGGAATGGGAGCCGATCACAATAGGTTCCATGTCACCGGCCGCATTCAGCTCGTCCGCACGGATCACCGCATAGGGGCCAACGTAGACAAAATCTTCGATAATCACCCGGCCGCAGAGTATCGCGGTAGGATCGATGTAAGCTTTCGGCGATACCTGTGGCAGATGCCCACTGGGATTTTTACGCAGCATCCGCTTTCCCCCGCCAGCTCAACTCCGCCACCGCGTTGTGAGCGTGCAAGCTTTCCTGATGCTCGACCCGCAGCGAAAAGGCGCGGTAGCTGCATTGGCTGCGTAGCATCCGATACAGTCGGCGCGCGGCATCCTCACAAAACATCAGGTTTTGCCCATTCGCCAAGGCAAACGCCTGTTCGTCACGACGCTTCACCAGCGTCTGCAACGGCGTTCCCAATGCATGCTCGATGCGATCGATTAAGTTAACCACCGGCAACGCCGTTGCACGCTCATTCAGCGTCACCGTCACCCACGCCCAACTGCGCTGACTATGGGGAGTGGCCGGCATGCCCTGCTCGCCCAGCCAGTCGATAACCTGCTGCTGGTCGACTTTGTCCGCCGCCTGTTCGAAATCAAACTGAAACTGCTGCTGCGCCAGTTGGCGGCTGAGGGCCGCCGAACTCGGGCAAGTGGAGGAATATGGCACACCCACCGTTAGCGACAGGGTTAGCTCGGTGGTCCACGAAGCCTCAACTTTCAGCGGATAGGCTTTCCAGCCACGGTGTGGCGACAGCAGTGCCGGACGCGACAACAGCAGCTCTCCGCCGATGTTCAGGCTGGCACGGTCGCTGTTCTCCGGCTGCGACGCCAGAAAAGCGCGCAGGGACTCAGCAATGCGTTGTGGCGTCAGCTCCCCCTGGGTCAACTCATCCAACGCCAGATACAGGCGCGACATATGTATGCCCCGCGCCCCCTGGCTGCTGGCACGCAGATTGATCCCGGCATTGACCCGCGCCATCAGCGGCTTGCCCGCCAATTCCAGCGGCAGTGCTATCCCTTCCATCCCGACCCAATCGAGCCCGACATCACTCATTACGCCCTGCCAGGCCTGCGCGTCCGGCAGCGGCTGGCGTGGTGGAAGTGCAATATTGTTCATACATCCCCTTGCTATTATCAGTACATTGCAGGGAACGGTAACATGATTTTGTTATGTTATAACATATCAATTATAATTTTTTTGCCTTTGAGGCCACATTGTTCAATCAAGTAGCAGAAAACTCAGCCATTTTGCTCAATGGATTGGGCTGTTGGTCAGAGTGCGATACACTAAGGCTATTGCTTATTAACCCATGAAGCCTCTATGCGTGGTTTACCCCTTTGGATACTGTCATTGAGTTGCCTGGCCGGCAGCGCTCTGGCCTCCACACCTCCTGCGCCCGCCGCGGCATCGCCGTTGCCGGACATCCGCCAGAGCGGCTTTGTCTATTGCGTCAGCGGTATTCTGAACACCTTTAACCCGCAAATGGCCAGCAGCGGCCTGACGGTCGATACCCTGGCCGCACAGTTGTATGACCGTTTGCTGGACGTCGACCCTTATACCTACCGGTTGATCCCCGAATTGGCGCAAAGCTGGGAAGTGCTGGATAACGGCGCGACTTACCGTTTCCACCTGCGCAAAGACGTGCCATTCCAGACTACCGCCTGGTTCAAACCGACCCGCAAACTGAATGCCGACGACGTGGTTTTCAGCTTCGAGCGCGTGTTCAATCAGAAGCACCCTTATCATGATGTCAACGGCGGCGAATATCCCTACTTCGACAGCCTGCAGTTTGGCGAATCGGTGCAAAGCGTCAAGAAGCTGGATGACTACACGGTAGAGATCCGTCTGCAAGCGCCGGACGCCTCATTCTTGTGGCATATCGCGACCCATTATGCACCGGTGTTGTCGGCAGAGTACGCTGACAACCTGACGGGTGAAGGCCGCCAGGAAATGATTGACCGCGAGCCGGTCGGCACCGGGCCGTTCATGCTCAATGAATACCGCTCAGGGCAATATATCCGGCTGGCGCGCAACGATGTTTACTGGAAGGGTCAACCGCGTATGCCGCAGGTGGTGATCGACCTGGGGGCCGGCGGCACCGGTCGGTTATCGAAGCTGCTGACCGGCGAGTGCGACGTGTTGGCCTATCCTGCCGCCAGCCAGCTTTCGATTCTGCGTGATGACCCGCGCCTGCGCCTGACGCTGCGTCCGGGGATGAACATTGCCTATCTGGCCTTTAACACCCGCAAGCCTCCGCTTAACGATTTGAAAGTACGGCAGGCGATTTCGCTGGCGATCAACAACCAGCGTTTGATGCAGTCGATTTACTACGGCACGGCGGAAACCGCCGCCTCCATTTTGCCGCGCGCCTCATGGGCGTATGACAACGAAGCGCACGTCACCGAGTTTAACCCGGCCAAATCGCGCGAGATGCTCAAGCAAGCGGGCATCGAGTCGCTGAACCTGCGGCTGTGGGTGCCGACCGCCTCGCAGTCCTACAACCCCAGCCCATTGAAGACCGCTGAGCTGATCCAGGCCGATTTGGCCCAGGTCGGCATTAACGTCACCATAGTGCCGGTCGAAGGCCGTTTCCAGGAGGCGCGGCTGATGGAGATGAATCACGATCTGACCCTCACCGGCTGGGCCACCGACAGTAACGATCCGGACAGTTTCTTCCGACCGCTGCTGAGCTGCGCGGCAATTCGCTCGCAAACCAACTATGCTCACTGGTGTGACCCGGCGTTTGACGAAGTGCTGCAAAATGCCCTGCTGTCACAGCAGTTGGCACAGCGAATCGAAAACTACCAAAAGGCGCAGAAAATTCTCGAACAGCAACTGCCGGTGTTGCCGCTGGCGTCTTCATTGCGTCTGCAGGCCTACCGTTACGACATCAAAGGACTGGTATTGAGCCCATTCGGCAATGCGTCCTTTGCCGGGGTGTACCGTGAATCCGCGGAGGGGCCGAAAAAGTGATTATCTTTACCTTACGCCGTTTCTTGCTGCTGCTGATCACCCTGTTCTTCCTGACCCTGGTCAGCTTTAGCCTGAGCTATTTCACGCCACGGGCGCCGCTGAACGGTGCGGCTCTGCTGGATGCCTATCAGTTTTACTTTGTCAGTCTGCTGCACTGGGATTTTGGCGTTTCCAGCATTAATGGTCAGGCGATCAGCGAGCAATTGCGCGAAGTGTTTCCGGCAACCATGGAACTGTGCCTGCTCGCGTTCACGCTGGCGCTGTTTATCGGCATCCCCCTTGGCATCATTGCCGGCGTGATGCGCGGCAAATGGCAGGACACCGCCATCAGCACCTTTGCGCTGCTCGGTTTTTCAATGCCGGTTTTCTGGCTGGCGCTGCTGCTGATGCTGTTTTTCTCGCTGCACCTCGGCTGGCTGCCGGTTTCCGGGCGTTTCGATCTGCTGTATCAGGTTAAGCCCATTACCGGTTTCGCCCTGATTGATGCCTGGCTGTCCGATTCCCCCTACCGCGCCGAAATGATCGGCAGTGCGCTGCGTCATATGATTTTGCCGATTGCCGCGCTGGCGGTGGCGCCGACCACCGAGGTGGTGCGTCTGATGCGTATCAGTACCGACGACGTGCTCAACCAAAACTACATTAAAGCCGCCGCGACCCGGGGGTTATCCCGTTTCACCATCATCCGCCGCCACGTGCTGCATAATGCGTTGCCGCCAATCGTGCCCAAGTTGGGGCTACAGTTCTCGACCATGCTGACGCTGGCGATGATCACCGAAGTGGTGTTCAGTTGGCCGGGGCTGGGCCGCTGGATGATTAACGCTATCCGCCAGCAGGATTATGCGGCGATCTCCGCCGGTGTCATGGTGGTCGGCACGCTGGTGATCACCATTAACGTTCTGGCCGATATTTTAGGCGCTGCCACCAACCCACTGAAACATAAGGAATGGTATGCCCTTAGATAACGTATACCGCGAAAAGAAAATGCCGAGCCCGCTGCTGTATACCTGGCGGATTTTTTACGGTGATGCGCTGGCGATGATTGGCTTCTACGGCGTGATCGCGCTGCTGCTGCTTTCCGTGTTCGGCAGCCTGCTGGCGCCTTATGCGCTCGATCAACAGTTCCTGGGTTATCAACTGTTGCCGCCCTCCTGGTCGCGTTACGGCAACGTTTCCTTCTTCCTCGGTACCGACGATCTCGGCCGCGATATTCTCAGCCGCCTGCTGACCGGCACCGCCGCCACTTACGGCTCAGCGCTGCTGGTGACCGTTGCCGCCGCGTTGGTCGGGGTGATCCTCGGGGTGTTTGCCGGGGTGACCCGCGGCCTGCGCTCAGCGGTACTGAATCATATTCTTGACACCCTGCTCTCCATTCCTTCGCTGCTGCTGGCGATCGTGGTGGTGGCGTTCCTCGGGCCAAAGCTCGAGCACGCCATGCTGGCCGTCTGGCTGGCCTTGTTGCCACGGATGGTGCGCACCATCTACAGCGCCGTACACGACGAGTTGGAAAAAGAATATGTGGTGGCGGTCCGTCTCGACGGCGCTTCTACGTTGCAAATTTTGTGGTACGCCGTGATGCCCAACATTGTGGCGGTACTGGTGACTGAATTCACCCGTGCGCTGTCAATGGCGATCCTGGACATTGCCGCCCTGGGCTTCCTCGACCTTGGCGCACAGCTGCCGTCCCCTGAATGGGGCGCCATGCTCGGCGATTCGCTGGAGCTGGTGTACGTTGCCCCCTGGACGGTGATGCTGCCCGGCGCGGCGATCCTGATCAGCGTGCTGTTGGTTAACCTGTTGGGCGACGGTATGCGCCGCGCAATCAATACGGGGGTGGAATAATGCCATTACTTGATATCCGCAACCTGACGATTGAATTTATGACCGCCGAAGGCCCGGTCAAAGCGGTCGATCGCGTCAGCATGACGCTGAGCGAAGGGGAAGTCCGCGGCCTGGTCGGCGAATCCGGTTCCGGCAAAAGTCTGATCGCCAAGGCGATCTGCGGCGTCACCAAAGACAATTGGCGCGTCACCGCAGACCGTTTCCGCTTCGATGATATCGACCTGTTGCAGTTGACGCCGCGCGAACGGCGCAAGCTGGTTGGGCATAACGTCTCGATGATTTTCCAGGAGCCGCAATCCTGTCTGGATCCTTCCGAAAGCATCGGCCGCCAGTTGGCGCAGGCGATACCGGGCTGGACCTATAAGGGCCGCTGGTGGCAGCGCTTTAACTGGCGCAAACGCCGGGCCATTGAGCTGCTGCACCGCGTCGGCATCAAGGATCACAAGGACATTATGGGCAGCTTTCCCTATGAGCTGACCGACGGCGAGTGTCAAAAAGTGATGATCGCCATCGCCCTGGCCAACCAGCCGCGCCTGCTGATCGCCGATGAGCCGACCAACGCCATGGAACCGACCACCCAGGCGCAGATTTTCCGTCTGCTGGCGCGTTTGAACCAAAACAACAACACCACCATTTTGCTGATCAGTCACGATCTGCAAATGATGAGCAAATGGGCCGATCGGGTGAACGTGCTGTACTGCGGTCAAACGGTGGAAAGCGCCCAGTGCGAAGATCTGCTGGCCACACCGCACCACCCTTACACTCAGGCGTTAATCCGCTCAATGCCGGACTTTGGTCGCGCATTGCCGCATAAAAGCCGCCTCAACACGCTGCCTGGGGCCATTCCATCGCTGGAGCATTTGCCTATCGGCTGCCGTTTGGGGCCGCGTTGCCCTTATGCACAGAAAAAATGCATTGAGACCCCGCGCCTGCGCCCGGTGAAAAACCACCTGTTCGCCTGCCACTTCCCGCTGAACATGGAGGAGCAATAACATGGAAACGCTATTGGAAGTGCGCAATCTGAGCAAAACCTACCGTTACCGCACCGGGCTGTTTCGTCGTCAACACGTGGAAGCGGTGAAATCGGTCAGCTTTACCCTGCGTGAACGGCAAACGCTGGCGATCATCGGCGAAAACGGCTCTGGCAAGTCGACGTTGGCCAAAATGCTGTCCGGCATGGTTGAGCCTTCATCCGGTGAACTGCTGATTGACGACCATCGGCTCAACTATGGCGATTACCGCTACCGCAGCCAGCGCATCCGCATGATATTTCAGGATCCGAGCACCTCGCTCAATCCTCGTCAGCGTATCGGTCAGCTGTTGGACGCCCCGCTGCGGCTTAATACCGAGATGGCCGCACCTGAGCGCGAACAGCAAATCAATAGGACGCTGCGTCAGGTGGGGATGTTGCCGGACCACGCCAATTATTACCCGCATATGCTGGCCTCCGGACAGAAACAGCGGGTGGCTTTGGCCCGCGCGCTGATCTTGCAGCCCAAGGTGATCGTCGCCGATGAAGCACTGGCCTCGCTGGACATGTCGATGCGCTCGCAAATCATCAACCTGATGCTGGAACTGCAGGAGAAGCACGGTATTTCCTATATTTATGTGACTCAGCACCTGGGCATGATGAAACATATCAGCGATCAGGTAATGGTGATGCACGAAGGGGAAATCGTCGAACGCGGCAGCACCGCCGAGGTGCTGGCTTCACCGCTGCATGAACTGACCAAACGCCTGATTGCCAGCCACTTCGGTGAGGCGCTTACCGCAGATGCCTGGCGGCGCGACGGCGGCAGGTTCTGATCCTTCGGTTACCCTAAACGCCTGCGGTGCATCAGCCCCTTACCCCGGCCCTCTCCCCCTGGAGAGGGTGACGCCCGGCACTGGCGCTTAGCCAAAATCCTCAAATACAAATTACAATTTTGTTATATCTCATTATATTTTATTCCATTCAGTTATTGATTAGCACTTAACATTATTTTATCTCGCCAATCGAATCGGTGAGGATATCCCCTACGTTGAGCTTATTAAACGACAGGATATCGCACTGATGAATAGCCCTCGCAATCGCCGACTCTCGCAGTTTTTACTCGCTTTAGCCGCAGGTTTCTCGGTTTATGGTCACGCGCTGTGTGCCGATGGTCAACGCTGATCCTGTCATTCCGTGCCCTGTGCGGGCATGTTGCCATTTTGTCTTGCCGCCGCTGCCTGTCGCACCGGTGGCCGTTGCTCATGATTAAGGATCATCCCCTATGGAACTACTACGTCGACAACATAATGCCCAGTGGTATCACGAAACCCAAAGCAGCGTGCGCGGTGATCAGCCGTTGGAGCCGCAAGCGGCCGGCATCCGCGATCGATTCCTGCTGGGGCTGGGCGCTTTTGCCGACGAAGCGCTGAATACCGCACTGACCGCTCGCGCCGGGGTGTTTAACGCCTCTCTCGCCGGTTATCACGTGCTGTTTCCCGATCAGGTCGAATTATCACGATTAGTGACACTGTCACCTTACGATCGTCTCAGTACCGCGCTGACCGTGGCTCAGGTGACCGGCGTACAGTCGCTTTGTAGCCACTACGCTGCCCGCCTCGCCCCGCTGTACAGTCCCGACGCCTCACGTGAAAGTAACATCCGCCTCGCTCAAATCACCCAATATGCTCGCCAGCTTGCCAGCCAACCGACGCTGATTTGCAGTAAAGCCTTGCAGCAGCTCAGCGATGTCGGGTTGAGCCCGGCGGATATCGTGACCTTTTCGCAGATTATCGGTTTTGTCAGCTATCAGGCACGGGTGGTCGCCGGCGTGGCCGCGTTGGCCGGACGCCCCACGGGCGTGGTGCCTGGTTTCCCGAACATCGAGGACGCAGAAGGGGTTGAGTTCACCGCACAAGAGCTGACATGGCAAGCGCGGCTACCGTCGATAGTGCTGGAAGAGGCCCGCGCCGAACAGCTCGACGTGCTCGACCAAAGCCATCCCGATGCTCGCAGCGAGTCGTATTATCTGTTGCTGGCCCATGACGCCCCTGCACTGCGCGAGCGCAACGGCGTGTTTAACAGCATCAACGCCGACGGTTACGGCCTGTCGGCACGGCTGAAAGCCTTGGCAACGCTGGCGGTGTCCCGCATTAACGGCAGCCGCTACTGCGCATCGACCGTCGCGCAAGATATTCAACATGAAGAGTTGGTCGGTGCCCTGTTCGACAATATTGAACTCGGGCTGGAGAGCACGGCTAACCCGGTCGATCAGGCCGTGATCCGTGTGGCAACGGACCTGACTCGCACGCCGGAAAAATTCACCCCGCGCAGCGTGCAACCGCTGTTTAACCATGGTCTGAATCAGGCGCAAGCGCTGGACGTGATCCTGACCGGCGCGCTCTACGCCTGGGAAAATCGCTTGCGCCAAACGCTCGGCGACACACAACCTCTCAGCGAAAGCCCGGCGGAATAATCAGCGCAGCAACCAACCGCGCGCAGCATCAAAGAAATGCTGCGCCAACGGCGATGCGCGCCCCGGCTCAGCCACCACCACGGCGGCATGGCGTGACATCGCTGCGATGGAGATCGGCCGACGTTGCAACTCCGGCATCATTTCCGGCAGCAGGTTGCCATGCGGGAAAAGCCCGCAGCCCAGGCCGACGAAAATCCCCTGCAACAGCTGGAATATCGAGGTGGTTTCCATCCGCACATGCAACGTCAGGCCGGCTTCACGGAAGTTTTGATCAAGATAGCGACGGAAGTAACGCGTCGGTTCAGCCAGGCACAGCGGCAGCGTGGCGACCTCCTCCAGCGTCAGCGGTGCGTCGCCCTGCAATTCAGGAAAATGCTGCGGGTGGAAAACCAGTTCAACCCCGGCATCCGCCAACGGCTGCGACTGGAAATGCAGCTCCTGCAGCGTAGAAAGCTCAAAGAAGCCAATGCCGATATCCACGGTATGCGCCGTCAATGCTTCCAGCAACTGATCGGCGCTCAGCACCGCCACCCGGTAATCCAGCTGCGGGTAACGTTCACTGACATCCTTTAACATTTGCGCCAGCGAAATGCTGCACTGCGGCACCGCACCGATACGCAGCGTGCCGTTAAGCCCGTGCTTAAGCGACTCGACCTCCAGTTTCAGCCCCTGATAAACCGAGACGATCTCGCGTGCCCACGACAACACTCGTTCCCCCTCGGCGGTGAAACCTTCGAAGTTGTTACCGCGGTTGATTAACGAGACGCCCAGCTCTTTTTCCAAATTTTTCAGCCGCATAGATAATGTCGGCTGACTGACGAAGCTGATCTGCGCCGCGCGGCCAAAGTGGCGCTCGCGCTCGAGATTACACAGGTAGATCAGTTGCTTAATATCCATAAAACGGCTCAACAAGTCATGACTGACCTGAGTATATCACCGCTGCGGGATTTCGGGCGCAGCGCCCTGCGCCCTGAGGGGTCAAATCTTCAGTTTTACGTAGTCCATCAATCGCGAGAACATGCCACCTTGCTGGATCGGCTGCAGGACCACCAGCGGCAAGGTTTTGAGCAGCTTGCCGTTGTCGCTGATGCGGATCTCACCGACCCTCTGCCCCTGCGCCAGCGGCGCGTCCAGGCGCGAAACATTGACGACATATTGCGCTTTCAGCTTGTCCGCTTCGCTTTTCGGCAGGCTGAGAGACTGATCCTGTGCGCTGCCCACCGCGACCTCATGGCGGTCGCCGTACCACACTTTTTCCTGCCCCAGCTTTTGCCCGGCGCTGAACAGGTGCACGGTGGTGAAATCATGCAGACCCCAGGTCAGCAATTTACGCGCCTGTTCTTCGCGCCCTTTCGAGCTTTTACCGCCCATCACCACCGCAATCAGCCGCCGGTCGCCTTCGGTGGCAGAGGCAATGATGTTAAAACCGGCAGAGGCGGTATGGCCGGTTTTCAGGCCGTCGACGTGCAGAGCTTTATCCCACAGCAGCCCATTGCGGTTCTGCTGGGTGATGCCGTTCCAGGTCAGCGATTTCTCGCTGTACATGTGGTATTCCGCCGGCTCACTCATGATGATGGCGCGCGAAATCAGCGCCAGATCGCCCGCCGTGGTGAACTGCCCCGGCGCATCCAGCCCGTGAACAGTTTCAAAATGGGTATTCTGCAGGCCAAGCTGCGCGCTCTTTTCATTCATCAGTTTGACAAATGCTGCCTGACTGCCTGCCACGTAATCCGCCATGGCCACGCAGGCGTCGTTGCCGGAATCAATGATAATACCGCGGCTGAGATCGCGAACCGTGACCCTGTCACCGGGTTTTAAGAACATCAGCGATGACCCCTTAAACACCGGGTTGCCCTGCGCCCAGGCGTCGTTGCCCACCGTGACCACGTCATCCAGGCCAATCTTGTGCTGATCAAGCGCGTGATCAATCACCAACCCGGTCATCAATTTGGTCAGGCTGGCCGGGTTACGCCGCTGATCCGCGTTCGCCTGCGCCAGCACCTGACCGGTGGTGTAATCCATCAATACGTAAGAGGCGGCATCTATCGCCGGCGCTGTGTTGAGCGGGAAACTAAAGGGAGCCTCTGCTGCCTGTGCCGCTAACGGCAGTAACATTCCGGTTATCATCGCCAATACTGAACGCTTCAATCATTGTTCCTCAGGCCCTGCGGGCTAAATAAAATGCCAATATAATCCGTGGCATAGACTGCATTAATTGTCGGTAAAGCGGAATCGTTACTCTTTTTCAGCAGATGTCATTGTGCAACGATTTGTATGTGTCGGGTGGGAGAGCGATAAACTTGCTCTATGCCGCCATTGTCCCATTCGATTAGACGCTGACACCGCCCCCTCCTAAACTTGTGACATAAACACTGAAAGCGCTTAAAAAAGCGTTCACTTATTAGCTACATCACCTGCGAAGACCAATATGAAATTTAAACCGTCAATAAAGCCGTATACCGGCGCGGCGGGCGGCTGGGGTTCACTCGAAGCCACCACTCGCTATGTGCTCGACAGTAAACAGACACTGCAAAACCTGCGTAACCTGATGCGCGTGAATAAAGCACGCGGCTTCGACTGCCCAGGCTGCGCCTGGGGCGACGACAATCACAGCACCTTCAGTTTCTGCGAAAACGGCGCCAAAGCGGTCAGTTGGGAAGCCACGCGTAACGCGGTCGAGCCGGAATTTTTCGCGGCCCACAGCGTCAGCACCCTGCTGCAGCAAAGTGATTATTTCCTGGAGTATCAGGGCCGCCTCACCCACCCAATGCGTTATAACGCCGAAACCGACCACTACCAGCCGATCAGTTGGCCGGACGCGCTGGCGCTGATCGCCGGACACATCAAGCAGATGGATAACCCGAACCAGATCGAGCTGTATACGTCGGGCCGCGCCAGCAATGAAGCCTCCTATCTGTACCAGTTGTTTGGTCGCATGCTCGGCACCAGCAATTTCCCCGACTGCTCCAACATGTGCCACGAGGCCAGCGGCGTAGGCCTGAAACAAAGCATCGGCGTAGGTAAAGGCACCATCCGCATGGATGACTTTGAAAAAGCCGACGCCATCTTCGTGTTTGGCCAGAATCCCGGAACCAACCACCCGCGCATGCTGCACAGCCTGAAAAACGCTGCCAGCCGCGGTGCGCGCATCGTCAGCTTTAACACCCTGCGCGAACGCGGCCTGGAACGCTTTGCCGATCCGCAAAACCCGATCCAAATGCTGACGCCCAAATCTTCACCAATCAGCTCGGCCTATTTCCAGCCTAATCTCGGCGGGGATATGGCCGCCGTACGCGGCATGGTGAAAGCCTTGCTGCAAAGCCATCGCGAACGCCTGGCGGCCGGTGAACCGGGTCTGTTCGATCAGGCATTCATTGATCAGCACAGCGTGGGCGTAGAAGATTATCTGGCGCAGGTTGAGGCGACGAGCTGGGAGCAAATCACTCAGCAGTCCGGCCTCAGTGAGGAACAATTGCGTCAGGCGGCGGCTATTTATCAGGGGGCTGAACGCGTGATCTGCACCTGGGCGATGGGCGTCACCCAGCATAAACACTCGGTGCCCACGGTGCGTGAAATCACCAACCTGCAACTGCTGTTTGGCCAGTTGGGCAAACCAGGTGCCGGCCTGTGTCCGGTGCGCGGTCACAGTAACGTGCAAGGCAACCGCACCATGGGCATTGACGAGAAGTCGCCCAAAGCGCTGCTGGACAGTCTGGAGCAACATTTTAACTTCTCGCCACAGCGCGAACCGGGCCACAACACGGTGGAAGCCATCGAAGCGATGCTGCGCGGTGAAGTGAAGGTCTTGCTGGCGCTGGGCGGCAACCTGGCCGCTGCTGCGCCGGACACCGAACGCACGGCCCGTGCCCTGCGCTGCTGTGACCTGACGGTGCATATCAGCACCAAGCTCAACCGCAGCCATTTGGTCACCGGCAAAGACGCGCTGATCCTGCCAACCCTGGGCCGTACCGAACAGGACATCCAGGCCAGTGGCCCGCAGTACATCACGGTGGAAGACTCTTTCAGCATGGTGCACGCGTCAGAAGGCGTCGGCAAGCCGCTGGCGGAGACCCAACGTTCTGAAACCGCCATTGTCTGCGGTATCGCCGATGCGGTATTGGGTAACCAACAGCTCGACTGGTTGGCGCTGGCGGATGATTATTCGTTGATCCGCGACCATATCGCCGCCACCATTCCCGGCTTCGAGGATTTCAACCGTCGCTGCGACCAACCCGGGGGGTTCTATCTGGGTAACGCCGCCGCCGAATTAAGTTTTGCCACCCCAAGCGGCAAGGCAGAGTTCGGCGCGGCCCCCTTGCCGACCAGTCTGTTCCCGCAGTTGGACGGGCGTCAGGCCCCTTTCACGCTGCAAACTCTGCGTTCACACGATCAGTACAACACCACCATTTACGGGCTGGATGATCGTTATCGCGGCGTCTATGGTCAGCGCGAGGTGCTGTTTATTCACCCGGAAGATCTGGCGGCGTTGGATATGCAGGACGGGGAATTGGTGGAGATCGAAACCCTGTGGAATGACGGTATTACACGTAAGGTCAGCGGTTTCAAACTGGTGAGCTACGATATTCCGCGCGGTAACCTGGCGGCCTATTATCCAGAGACTAACCCACTGGTACCGCTGGCCAGCTTTGGTGACGGCACGGGGACGCCAACCTCCAAATCAATACCGGTGGCGATCCGCCGTTGCGTCGCTCAACCGACGTTGCGTATTGCCTGATCAGATGCGCCCGGTTCACGCCGGGCGCACTAATAGCTCAATCGCCGTCTGCAACTCATCTGAAAGTTGATGGCGGCGCCACACGAAGTACAAATTGCTCACCCCTTCCGCCCCCATTTCCACCACTTTCAGCTCCTGCGTCGGCAGGATCGACGGCAGCAACGACCCCGGAATACAGGCCACGCCGCAGCCCGCTTTCACGCAGGCCGCCATTGTCGTGTACGACTCCATCTCCAGCGTCATGCGCGGTTTTAACTGACGTGAGGCCAACCAGTGGTCAATCTTCAGGCGAAAAGAGCATTCGCGGCTGAAGGTGTAAAACTCCAGTTGCGCCAGCGTTGCGGCGTCCAGCTGCGGCACCGAGGCCGGTACCAGCAGCACCAGGCGTTCATCGAACGCCGCACGGCTGGCCAGCAGCGGATGTTCAATCGGCCCGTCGGTCAGCGCCAGATCGAGTTCGCTGTCAATCAGCATCCGCTCCAGCACCAGTGAGTCGCGGCTCAGCACGTTGACCTGCATGTGCGGCTGACTGCGGCGCAAGTGAGCGATGCGCGCCGGGAGGTGGCTAATCAGTGAAAAATCCAACGCCCCCAGATTCAGCAGCCCCTGCGGCTGTCGCCCGGCGAACAGCTGTTGACTGCGTTCCGCCAGCGCCAGAATGTCCCCAGCCTGCTGATAAAACAGGCGACCTTTCGGCGTGACATACAGCCGGTTTTTATCGCGAAAAAACAGCTCTCCGCCGAGGGAATCTTCCAGTTCTTTGATACGTAAGGTCACATTGGAAGGGACACAGTGCAATTCCCGCGCTGCGGCGGCAATGGTTTTATACTCAACTACGGCGCAGAAAAACCTGAGCTGACTCAGCTTCATTATTCATTCACTTTTAATTAGTGTTTTAGTTAAAAACAATCACTTTAGGTTAGCATTGATTTGCCCTAGAGTCGTGTCGACAACCTATGAGGGATCCCTATGCCACTGAATGATTTACTGACGCTGCCAGGCGTGACCGCACAACCGGAAACGGTCACCGACGGCTACGTGTTCAACCACACCATGATCCGCGTGAAGGACTTAACCCAAGCGCTGGACTTCTATACTCGCGTGCTGGGTTTCACCCCGGTATACCTGGAAACCTTCCAGGAAGCCGCGTTTACCATTTGCTACCTGACCCGCAGCCCGCGCGACCAGATCCCGCAGGATGATGACGCCCGTAAACGCTGGGTACTGAGCCAGCCGGGCATTCTGGAGTTGACCCACAACCACGGTAGCGAACAGCAGGCCGATTTTCATTACCATAACGGCAACAGCGAGCCGCGCGGCTTTGGCCACCTGTGTGTCACGGTGCCGGACGTGCATGCCGCCTGCGAGCGTTTTGAGCGGCTTGGCGTGAACTTCCAGAAGCGCCTGCATGAAGGCCGAATGAATTACGTGGCTTTTATCAAAGATCCCGATGATTACTGGATTGAAATTTTGCAGCCAACGCCGCTGCAGGACTGATTGACCCCATGTTTTCCCCCGGCGGTTCGAGCCGGGTTTTTTCTTCCCACCTTTTGAACCCCCGATATTCCACAAAATCGCGCCCCAACGCGGGAAAACCATGACGTTAGGCTTGCCCGCAGCGGGTGATTCGCGTAAAACTGTCAGCCGCAAATCTTGCCACTCACAACCCATTCACTGGACGATATGTTTCAAGATAACCCGCTGCTGGCGCAGCTTAAACAGCAACTTCACTCTCAGACCCCGCGCGTTGAAGGCGTAGTAAAAGGGACTGAGAAAGGCTTTGGCTTTCTTGAGGTCGACGGTCAAAAAAGCTATTTCATTCCGCCACCGTACATGAAGAAAGTCATGCACGGGGACCGCATCAGCGCAACCCTGCATACCGAGAAAGAACGCGAAATCGCCGAGCCTGAAACCCTGATCGAGCCCTTCTTGTCGCGTTTTGTCGGCCGTGTGCAAAAGCGTGATGACCGTCTGTCCATCGTGCCCGATCATCCGTTGCTGAAAGACGCTATCCCATGCCGTCCGGTGCGTGGACTGAATCACAACTTCCAGGCCGGTGACTGGGCAGTGGCGGAAATGTGTCGCCACCCGTTGAAGGGCGATCGCGGTTTCAACGCCGACCTGACCCAATTCATTACCGATGGCGAAGATCACCTGGCGCCGTGGTGGGTCACGCTGGCCCGTCATAACCTGGAAAAAGAAGCACCGGAAATGATCGCGATCGGCGAACCGGACGCCTCTGTACCGCGTGAAGATCTGACCGAGTTGAATTTTGTCACCATCGACAGCGCCAGCACCGAAGATATGGACGATGCGTTGTTTGTTGAGGATAACGGCGACGGTTCGCTGCAATTGACCATTGCCATTGCCGATCCGACCGCCTACGTCGAACAAGGCAGCCCGCTGGATGAAATCGCCCGCAAGCGCGCCTTCACCAACTATCTGCCGGGCTTCAACATTCCTATGTTGCCGCGCGATCTGTCAGACAACCTGTGTTCACTGCGCCCGAACCAACGCCGTCCGGTGCTGGCTTGCCGCGTGACCATCGGGGCCGACGGTGCATTGGGTAACGATATTCGCTTCTTCGCCGCCGAGATCGAATCAAAAGCCAAACTGGTTTACGACGAAGTCTCCGACTGGCTGGAAGGCATTGCCGGCTGGCAACCGCCGAGCGATGAAATCGCACAGCAAATCACCCTGCTCAAGCGCGTGTGCGATGCACGTAACGCTTGGCGCCACCAGCATGCTCTGGTGTTCAAGGATCGCCCTGACTACCGCTTTGTGCTGGGTGAAAAAGGTGAAGTGCTGGAGATCATCACCGAACAGCGCCGCAGCGCCAACCGCATCGTTGAAGAGTGCATGATCGCTTCCAACGTTTGCGCCGCCCTTGTGCTGCGCGATCGCCTGGGCTTCGGCATTTACAACGTGCACACCGGTTTCGACCCGCTGCTGGTTGAGCAAGCCGTTACCGTGCTGCAGGCCAACGGCGTAGAAGCCGAGGCCGAGAAGCTGCTGACGCTCGAAGGTTTCTGCGAACTGCGCCGCCATCTTGATTCGCAGCCAACCCAGTTCCTCGACAGCCGTATTCGCCGCTCTCAGACTTATGCCGAGATCAGCACCACGCCGGGTCCCCACTTCGGGCTGGGTCTGGAGGCTTACGCCACCTGGACCTCTCCGATCCGTAAATACGGCGATATGGTTAACCACCGTTTGCTGAAGGCCATTATCACCGAGCAGTCCGCCGAGAAACCGCTGGACGAGGTGACCGTTCAACTGGCCGAGCGCCGCCGCCTGAACCGGATGGCGGAACGTGACGTCGGTGATTGGCTGTACGCTCGCTACCTGAAGGACAAAGCCGGTACCGATGAACGCTTCAATGCGGAGATCATCGACGTGACCCGTGGTGGCCTACGCGTGCGCCTGCTGGACAACGGCGCAGTGGCCTTTATTCCTGCTCCTTTCATTCACGCGGTGCGTGATGAAATGGTTTGCAGCCAGGATACCGGTACGGTTCAGATCAAGGGCGAAGTGGTTTATCGCCAAGGGGATACCCTGCAGGTCACCATCGCCGAAGTGCGTATGGAAACCCGCAGCGTGATCGCCAGACCGGCGGCTTAACCGCGCGTCATAAGCTTCATCTCAGATAAACACCGGACGGGTCTCCCTCCGGTGTTTTTTTATTCCCCGCAACACCCTCATCACCTTGTTTTTACGCTATTACTCAACCGGCTTCACATTTCTCATCCGACCTGCTTCTCTTCGCGTGCAAAACTCCTACTTTTAATTTGTATCCATTCTCCATAAGAACACTTCTTTCTTTATTTATTTCTGCACACCAAGGAGTCGTTGAACATGAAAAACGTCAAGTCCGGGATCATCTGGCTGGCGGTGGCGTTGGTCGGCGCATTCGCCTTCGCCATGCTGGCGCTAAGCCGTGGGGAACATGTCAATGCGGTCTGGTTGGTGGTGGCGGCGGTCGCCTGTTACAGCATCGCTTATCGCTTCTACAGCCTGTTTATCGCCAAGAAAGTCTTTGAGCTCGACGACCGCCGCATGACGCCGGCAGAACGTCGCAATGACGGGTTGGACTATGTTCCTACCAACAAGTGGGTGTTGTTTGGCCACCACTTTGCCGCCATCGCGGGTGCAGGACCGCTGGTGGGCCCTATTCTGGCGGCGCAAATGGGCTTTCTGCCCGGCACCATCTGGATCCTGGTCGGGGTGATGTTGGCCGGTGCGGTGCAGGACTTCCTGATCCTGTTCATTTCGACCCGCCGCGACGGCCGTTCGCTGGGTGAAATGGCCAAGCAGGAACTCGGAGCCTTTGCCGGTGTGATCACCATGCTGGGCGCGCTGGGCGTGATGATTATCATTTTGTCCGCACTGGCACTGGTGGTGGTTAAAGCCTTGGCCGACAGCCCGTGGGGCCTGTTCACCATCGCCGCCACCATCCCTATCGCGCTGTTTATGGGCGTCTACATGCGTTTTATCCGGCCGGGTAAAATCGCAGAAATCTCGGTGGTCGGTTTTGTGTTGATGCTGCTGGCGATCATCTACGGCGGCAACGTGGCGCAAGACCCCTATTGGGGGCCGTTCTTCACGCTGCACGGCACCACCCTGACCTGGGTGTTGGTGATTTACGGTTTCGTCGCATCGGTGTTACCGGTGTGGCTGCTGCTGGCGCCGCGTGACTATCTGTCCACCTTTATGAAGATTGGCGTCATTATCGGGCTGGCGGTAGGTATCGTCTTCGCCATGCCGGAAATGAAAATGCCGGCGGTATCGCGCTTTATCGACGGCAGCGGCCCGGTGTTTGCCGGTTCGCTGTTCCCGTTCCTGTTTATCACTATCGCCTGTGGCTCGATTTCAGGCTTCCATGCGTTGGTTTCCAGCGGCACAACGCCGAAGCTGGTGGAACGTGAGAGCCATATCCGCTTTATCGGCTACGGCGCCATGCTGATGGAGTCCTTCGTGGCCATCATGGCGTTGATCTGTGCCTCGGTCATTGACCCGGGCGTTTACTTCGCCATGAACTCCCCGGCGGCACTGATCGGCACCACGGTGGAAAATGCCTCGCAGGTGATCAACAGCTGGGGCTTTATGATCACCCCGGAAACCCTGACGATGATTGCCAAGGACGTCGGGGAGCATTCCATCCTGTCGCGTGCCGGTGGCGCACCAACCTTTGCGGTGGGCATGGCTCACATCATTACCGAGGTGTTTAACAGCCGCGCGATGATGGCATTTTGGTACCACTTCGCCATTCTGTTCGAGGCGCTGTTTATTCTGACCGCCGTCGACGCCGGGACCCGCGCCTGCCGCTTTATGGTGCAGGATCTGGTCGGCGTGGCAATCCCGCGTTTGGCCAACAACCGTTCGTGGTTCGGTAATCTGGCGGGCACCACCGTGGCCGTCGCCGGCTGGGGCTTCTTTGTCTATCAGGGGGTGGTCGATCCGCTCGGTGGCATCAATACGCTGTGGCCGCTGTTCGGTATCGGCAACCAGATGTTGGCCTCGATGGCCTTGATCCTCGGTACCGTCGTGCTGTTCAAAATGAAAAAACAGCGTTACGCCTGGGTGACCATAGTGCCGACCGTCTGGCTGTTTATTACCTCAATGACCGCCGGTTGGCAGAAAATCTTCCACGAGAAGCCGAGCATTGGTTTCCTGGCGCAGGCGAAGAAATTCTCTACCGGTATTGAGCAAGGTACGCTGATTGCGCCGGCCAAGACGCTGAAGGATATGGAAACCATCGTTTTCAGTAACCAGATTAACGCCGCACTGTGCGCGTTCTTTATGCTGGTGGCGGTCACCATGCTGGTTTCCGCCTTCTTTGTGATCCGTCGTGCGCTGAATGCCAGTCAACCTACGGCGCAGGAGTCGCCGATCGTCCTGCGTGATAATGTTTAAATTCAGGTAGTTATAATCAGGGCGCTGCGGCGCCCTTTTCTTTGCTTATGCGGCTCTCAGTTCAGCAGATTAGTGCCGAACGCCCCCTGCCAATCCTGCTCGAACTTTTCTACCGCCGCCTGAACCGCCGGTGCCGCGAGGAACTGTTCGGCCACGTCGACCGGTAAGGTGATGGCCTGGCAACCCGCCAGCAAGCACTCCAGCGCCTGACGCGGCGTTTTGAAACTGGCGGCCAGCACCCGGGCACCCGGTGCATGCAGCGTCAGCAATTGCTGCAGCTCGTGGACCATTTCAATGCCGTCGCCGCCCTGTGCATCCAGACGATTAACATAAGGGGCCACGTATTCTGCCCCGGCCAAGGCCGCCAATAACCCCTGACCCGCGCCATAGACCGCCGTCCCCAGCGTGGGGATCGACATCGTTTTCAATTTTTTAATCGCCGCCAGCCCTTCGGCGGTCGCCGGGATCTTAACCACCAGCCCGGGCACCCGCTGATGAAGCAACGCCGCTTCCGCCACCATACGTTCTGCATCGTTGGCCATCACCTGAGCAAACAGCTTGCCGGTACCGCCCAGCGCGTCGCGCAGCGCCGGTAGCACTTCCCAAATAGGTTTGCCCTCTTTGGCGACAATGCTCGGATTGGTGGTCACACCGTGTAACGGCAGGATGCGTGCCAGACGTTTTACTGCGTTCACATCAGCGGTATCGAGATAAAGCTCCATTACGGACTCCTGAATCTTCTGTGGGCGAATTCAAACTCTCATCATAGTAGGAACATGCAACGCGTCTATATTTGATCGAAATCAAATCAACTTTCATTCGAAACAACTTTAATGGCAAAAGTAAAGCAACCGAATGACAGGTGACTCGTGATTTTCAATCTGCAGCGCTATTCCACCCATGATGGCCCAGGCATCCGCAGCGTGGTGTTCCTGAAGGGCTGCTCGCTGGGCTGCCTCTGGTGCCAAAATCCGGAAAGCCGTTCGCGACAGCCAGACCTGCTGTTCGACCCGCGTTTATGCCTGGGCGGCTGCACGCTGTGCGCTGAAGGCCATTCGCAGGCGATTCGGCGGACAGACGACAAGCTGGTGATCCAGCGCGACTTACTCAGCCACGATGATTATGCCGCATTGGCTGCCCGTTGCCCAACCGGCGCACTCAGCCTGTGCGGCAGCGCGGTCAATATCGACGATATCATGGCTGAAGTGCTGCGCGACCGCCCTTTTTATCTGCGCAGCGGCGGAGGACTGACGCTGTCCGGCGGTGAACCTTTCATGCAACCGACGGTGGCGGCGGAGCTGTTGAAGCGCGGTCGCGAGGCCGGTATTCATACCGCCGTGGAATCTTGCCTGCATACCCCCTGGTCCTACATAGCGCCTTCGCTGCCCTGGCTTGACCTGATGCTGGCGGACCTGAAACACGTCGATGAACGGCGCTTCAAGCAGTGGACCGGCGGCTCCGCCAAACGAGTGATGGATAACTTCCGCCGCCTGGCCGCGCACGGCACCCAAACGACCGTGCGTGTGCCGCTGATACCGGACTTTAACGCCGATCGTCGCTCAATCCGCGCGATTGTCGATTTCGCCGCCGATGAGGCCGGCGTCACAGAGATTCATTTTTTGCCGTACCACACGCTGGGCATCAACAAATATCACCTGCTCGGCGAACCTTATCACGCTGCCCGCGCCCCACTGGATGCCCCCGACCTGCTGGCCTATGCCGAGCAGTACGCCGAGGCCAAAGGGCTGACCGCCATTTTGCGAGGATAACATCATGACTACGCTGGATCTGACCACCCTGACCGAACGCACCCAAGCCCACAAGAACACGCTGATCCATATTGTCAAACCGCCGGTTTGCACCGAGCGCGCCCAGCACTATACCGAAGCCTATCAGCAGCATCAGGACAAACCCTTGCCGGTACGCCGGGCGTTGGCATTGGCCAACCATCTGGCTAAGCGTACCCTGCGAATCGATAACGATGAGTTGATTATCGGCAACCAGGCCAGCGAATTGCGCGCCGCGCCGATTTTCCCGGAATATACCGTCAGTTGGATCGAAGACGAAATTGACCAGTTGGCCGATCGCCCTGGTGCCGGTTTCTCCGTCAGCGAGGAGAATAAGGCCATTCTGCACCGGATATGCCCTTGGTGGCGCGGCCAGACGGTGCAGGATCGCTGCTACGGCATGTTTACCGATGAACAAAAGGCTCTGCTGGCCACCGGCATCATCAAGGCCGAAGGCAATATGACCTCGGGGGATGCCCACCTTGCGGTAAATTTCCCGCTGTTGCTGGAAAAAGGCCTCGACGGACTGCGCGAAAAAGTGGATGAGCGTCGCAGCCGTCTCCGGCTTACCGACTGGGAGGAATTGCATCAGGAACAATTCCTGAAGGCCATTGATTTGACCCTGGAGGCATTGAGCGCGCATATCTTGCGCTTTGCACAGTTGGCACGCGAGATGGCGCAAACCGAAAGTCGCGTCTGGCGGAGTGAGGAGCTGCAGGCCATCGCGCAAAATTGCGAGTTGATTGCCCACCAGCCACCGCAGACCTTTTGGCAGGCCCTGCAATTGTGCTATTTCATTCAGTTGACGCTGCAGATTGAATCCAACGGCCATTCGGTGTCCTTTGGCCGCCTCGACCAATATCTTTACCCCTGGTACCGGCGTGACGTAGAGCTGGAACACACTCTGCCACGTGAGCGCGCCATTGAATTGCTGCACAGTTGCTGGCTGAAACTGCTGGAGATCAACAAGATCCGTTCCGGCTCGCACTCCAAGGCTTCGGCCGGCAGTCCACTGTATCAAAACGTCACTATTGGCGGTCAGCAACTGATTGACGGCAAACCCTGCGATGCGGTTAACCCCTTGTCCTACACCATTCTCGAGTCCTGCGGGCGCTTGCGTTCCACCCAGCCCAATCTCAGCGTACGTTACCATGCCGGGATGAGCAGCGACTTCCTCGACGCCTGTGTGCAGGTGATCCGCTGCGGGTTCGGCATGCCGGCCTTCAACAACGATGAGATCGTCATTCCCGAGTTTATCAAGCTGGGGGTGGACCCCCAGGACGCCTATGACTATGCGGCGATCGGCTGCATCGAAACCGCCGTCGGCGGGAAATGGGGCTATCGCTGTACCGGCATGAGCTTTATCAACTTCGCCCGCGTAATGCTGGCAGCGTTGGAACAGGGACGTGACGCCACCTCCGGCAACGTTTTCCTGCCGCAGACGCTGGCGTTGTCACAAGGCAACTTCAGCGATTTCGACCAGGTGCTGGGCGCCTGGGACAACCAGATCCGCTATTACACCCGCAAGTCGATTGAAATTGAGTGTGTGGTCGATACCGTGCTGGAAGAAAACGCTCACGACATCCTTTGCTCGGCACTGGTTGACGATTGCATCGAACGTGGCAAAAGCATCAAGCAAGGTGGCGCAAAATACGATTGGGTTTCGGGCCTGCAGGTCGGTATTGCCAACCTGGGTAATAGCCTGGCGGCGGTGCGCAAGCTGGTCTTCGAACAGGGCGTGATCGGCCAACAGCAATTGGCGGCCGCGTTGGAGAATGATTTCGACGGGCTGAGCGGCGAACAGTTACGCCAGCGGCTGCTCAATGCCGCGCCCAAATACGGCAACGACGTGGATGAGGTTGATCAACTGCTGGTGCGCGCTTATCAGACCTACATCGATGAGCTGAAGCAGTACCACAACACCCGCTTTGGCCGCGGCCCGATTGGCGGAACCTACTACGCCGGCACCTCGTCCATTTCGGCCAATGTGCCCTTCGGTGCCGCCACCCAGGCCACACCGGACGGACGCAAAGCGCATACACCGCTGGCAGAGGGTGCCAGCCCGGCCTCCGGTACCGATCATCTGGGGCCCACGGCGGTGTTCAACTCGCTGTCCAAGTTGCCAACCGCGTCCATTCTTGGCGGCGTGCTGCTGAACCAGAAGCTGAACCCGGCGACGCTGGAGGATCCGCGCGACCGCGAAAAGCTGATGTTGATGCTGCGCACCTTTTTTGAGGCTTACCGGGGCTGGCACGTACAATACAACATAGTGTCACGGGAAACGCTGCTGCAAGCGAAGCAACATCCTGACCAATATCGTGATTTAGTGGTCCGCGTTGCTGGATATTCCGCTTTCTTTACCGCATTATCCCCTGACGCGCAGGATGATATTATTGCGCGAACAGAACATACTATTTAAACAATAAATATTAGCGGCCGCACATTGGTGGCCGCACATCAGGCTGATATGAATTCAAGACAACAGACAATACTGCAATTGGTCAACGATCGCCGGCGCATCAGCGTCAGCGATTTGGCCGCGGCAACCGGCGTGTCAGAGGTGACTATCCGCCAGGATTTGAACCTGCTGGAGAAGCGCAGCTATCTGAAGCGGGTGCATGGCTCCGCGCTGGCGTTAGAAAGCGACGACGTCGATGCGCGCATGATGTCCAACTTCACGCTCAAACAAAAGTTGGCGCAGTATGCCGCTTCGCTGGTTAACGACGATGAAACCATTTTTATCGAAAGCGGCAGTGCCAACGCCTTGCTGGCCCGCTATATCGCCGAGCGTAAACGCATCACGCTGATCACCGTCAGCCACTATATCGCCAACCTGCTGAAAGAGACGGATTGCGAGGTGATCATACTGGGCGGCATGTACCAGAAAAAAAGCGAAACCGTGGTCGGGCCGTTAACCCGCCAGTGCATTCAGCAGGTGCATTTCAGCAAGGCATTTATCGGCGTTGATGGTTACCACGCGGATACCGGCTTCACCGGCCGCGATATGATGCGCGCCGACGTGGTCAATGCGGTACTGGCGAAGGGCGTAGAAAATATTGTTCTGACCGACTCCTCGAAATTTGGTCAAATTCAACCCAATCCGTTGGCTCAGCAGGGCAAGGTTCAGCGGGTGATCACCGATTCGCGACTGTCGCTGGAGTATCAACACCTGTTGAAGCGCCAGGGGATACAGTTGGATATGGTGAACGATTAGGCGTAGGAAAAATGGAGAGCCGCCGACTGGGACTGGCGGCCCTTCTGAAGATCACTGGCCGTAGTAGGCGTTTTTGCCGTGCTTGCGCAGGTAGTGTTTGTCCAGCAAGGTTTGCTGCATATTTGCCAGGCCCGGCGTCAGTTGGCGCGAAAAAATCCCCATGTAGGCAATCTCTTCCAGCACCACCGCATTGTGTACCGCATTTTCCGCATCCTTGCCCCAGGTAAAGGGACCGTGAGTATGCACCAGCACGCCCGGAACCGCAGCCGGATCCAACCGACGCTCGGCAAAGGTTTCGACAATCACCCTGCCGGTCTCCCATTCATAGCGGCCATTAATTTCTTCATCCCGCATCTGCCGGGTACAGGGTATATCGCCGTAGAAATAATCGGCGTGCGTGGTGCCCCATGCCGGAATATCCTGCCCCGCCTGCGCCCAGATGGTGGCATGCCGCGAATGGGTATGCACAATGCCCCCGGCCGCAGCAAACTCCAGGTACAACACCCGGTGGGTATCACTGTCTGAAGAAGGTTTTTTATCCCCCTCCACGACCTTGCCACTTTCCAGCTCCAGCACCACCATATCGTCACGGGTCATCACCCCGTATTCCACCCCCGAAGGTTTGATCACCATCAGGCCCTCGCGACGGTCGACAGCGCTGACATTGCCCCAGGTGAAGGTCACCAGATTATGGCGCGGCAGCGCCAGATTAGCCTCCAAAACCTGCTGTTTGAGATCGTTAAGCATGCATCTTTCCCGGTTAAGCCTGTTGAGAATATTGTCGGCAGGCCGGCTCGGGGGTGGTATGGCGTAAATCGCTAAAGACCGCGTAGTCTTCTGCTGGAAACGGCAATCTGCGTGTTGGGTGTTAAATGGCGGACTAAAGACGGGGAATGGACTTTAAGACTATTTACCTGTTTATCGCCTGACAGACGCTTATAGTGAATATTGGCAGAGAGAGCGCTTTTAGCGTTTCAATTATTCTGCCTTTAACAAAAAATGCCATTTTTTATATCAATACTAATGGGAGCCACTAGCAGGCCGAATTCAGGGTTCATGCCTATACTTAATGGGCACTCCCATATAGCCAATGCTAAGGAGAAGTTATCATGATGATTATCAATAAACGTTTCGCCACCGCCGCTCTGGCGCTTACTCTGGCGTTTTCACTCAGCGCTTGTTCCAACATGTCCAAACGCGACCGTAACACCGCCATCGGTGCCGGTGCGGGGGCTGTAGGCGGCGCGGTGTTGACCGATGGTAGCGCACTGGGTACGCTCGGCGGAGCCGCGGTTGGGGGCATCATTGGTCATCAGGTCGGTAAATAACCTGAGCGGCCAGTTTCCAGATACCTCTGCCGACAGGCTGGCAAAAGCGTTTTCGCTTTGACGTATTAACCATAATAAAGATTATTTCAGGTCTGTTTTACCTTTCATCGATGGCTCATTGCCCTCAACGGGTTAACGCCCGGCAGCAGTATCCAGGCCATGCCGCAGTATTGCACCGCGGCATGGCACTTCGCTTAGACGATTAACCGCCCGCCAGTTTGACCTTCATCCCTTTGGCTTCCAACAGCTGTTTCAGCAAATCTCGCTTATCGCCCTGGATCTCGATCACCCCCTCCTTGACCGAACCGCCACAGCCGCACTTCTTCTTAAGCTCCGCCGCCAGTTTTTCCAGCGCCGCATCGTCCAGATCGACACCGGTGATCAGACAAACGCCCTTGCCCTTACGCCCGCTGGTCTGACGCTGAATGCGAACGATGCCGTCGCCCTTGTCGCGCTGCGGTTTAGCCTCTTCCTGCTTGATACGCCCACTGTCGGTGGAGTAAACCAGCCGGCTGTTATCGTTACTCATTGTTGCCCCCTTAAGCCAGTGAAGCGCGGATCGCGCTTAGCGTGGCGGCAGGATCGGCGGATTGGGTGATCGGGCGCCCAATCACCATATAGTCAACGCCCGCCGCTTGCGCCTGCACTGGCGTCATGATGCGACGCTGATCGCCGGCGTCGCTGCCTGCTGGACGGATGCCCGGCGTCACCAATTGGAATGCTTGACCGCAGGCCGCTTTGAGACGCTGAGCTTCGTGCGCCGAACAAACCACGCCATCCAGCCCACAATCAGCTGTCAGGCGTGCCAGTCGCTCAGCCTGCTCGGCAGGAGACAGATCGATACCGATACCGCGCAGATCCTCCGCCTCCATGCTGGTGAGCACGGTAACGGCAATCAGCAAAGGTGCCTGCGCGCCATAAGGCAGTAACGCCTCTTTGGCTGCGGTCATCATGCGCGCACCGCCGCTGGCATGAACGTTAACCATCCATACGCCCAGCTCGGCCGCCGCCGCAACGGCACGGGCGGTGGTATTGGGAATGTCGTGGAATTTCAAATCCAGGAATACGTCGAAACCCCGGTCGTGCAAATCGCGCACCAGCTGCGGTCCGAACAGGGTGAACATTTCCTTGCCCACTTTTAACCGGCAGTCCTGCGGATCAATACGATCGGCAAATGCCAGCGCCGCGCCAATATCGGCGTAATCCAGCGCAACGATGATCGGAGATGATTTTAAGTCATTGTTATTGATGTTATTTTCAGACTTCATTTCTTCTACCTTCTGTAAAATGGACATAAATAGGTAACAACCCGCCAAACTGACCGCCGCATTCTACATGTCAGCCAACAGAAATCCCAGCCGCAGCGCGCTCTGCGCTTAAGTAATGTTATCGCCCGATACGTCATCAAGCGTCAATAAAGCCCTGATGGCCCTTAACTCAGGCTGAGTAAAGCGCCGTAAAGATGCGTAAATAGTCAATCAAATAATTTGAATTAGATGCTCAGCATTATCAGATTTTAAATCCCCGTGGATGCTTTATTATTCAATACATCGGAAGCGAACGGCTTCCAACCTAAACAAACAGACTGGAGTCTCCCATGAAAAGCATCAAATATTTTGCAGCCGCTGCCGCTATCGCCATGACCTCTTTCGCTACCTTCGCCGCTGAGCCGGTTAATCTGCAGCAGGCCGACAGCCTGACCGCTTCAGGTGTCGTCTCCGCCGGTCACGCCACCACCCTGAGTAGCCTGGAAGCGAAACTGGCCGCCAAAGCCGATGCCCAGGGTGCCAGCAGCTACCGTATCCTTTCTGCCGGTGGTAACAACATGCTGAGCGGCACCGCAGTCATCTATAAATAAGTTCTTCGGTATAGGGCCCGGCACGCCGGGCTTTACTTCCATTTGCCCCGTCATATTTCGCGTCATCCCCCTCGCCAAAAATGTTACATAAATATTAAATTTTTATTACACACTAGACTCTCCCCCCCGAGTGGCTTAGCTTGAAGGCAATCCTCCCGCAGAAAGGCTTCAAAATGAGCGAGATATCTACATTAACCATTAAAATTCCTCTGGAACTCAAAGAAAAAATTCGTGCCATTGCTGCCGATAACCAACTTTCTCTGAGTGCCGAAGTTTGTCAACGTCTTGAAAATAGCTTCGAACTCCCGGCCAAAGCGGAAAAATCCGCGAAAAAATCGGCGGAGTCACACCATGGCGAAATCGATAATCAGGGGATTGAAGAAGAAATTGAGCAGCCGCTGAACCAGAAAGAGTTGAAGAAACTGCGTCAGCTGTTGAAAGGCAATGTGAAGGCCGGCAAGAAAAAATAATCCGGTGTCATCACAATACAGAACGGGGCCGTCAGGATTAGGCCCCGTTTTTTATTGTGCGTTACTGCCCATCCAGCCCGCGGATCGGTTTGACCGATGACCAGGCTCGGCATGACGGGCAATGCCAATAAAGGGAGTGCGCAGTGAATCCGCATTTATGGCAGCGATAACGCGGTTTGGTGCGGATTTGCTCGCCAACCATATCGCGCAGCAGCAACAGGCTCTCTTTGGCGCGGCCGTCTTCCGCATCCGCCAGGTGGTAATCCATCAAGCGGTAAAATACCCGCATGGTCGGATGACGCTGTAACTGGCGGTTGATATACACCTGCACTACGTCGCGCCCTTCATGCTGTTCGATAATTTCCGCCAGCATCAATTCGGCGGTAGCTCCGGTATTTTCTTCTACACAACGTTTGAGGAAGTCGGCCCAATCCTGCTGCTGTTCCAAATGTTGGTAACACTCGTGCAGCATTGGCAAGGTTTCGCTAACCAGTTCTTTATCCTGGTCCAGCACTCGCGTGAGCGACTCGACCGCCTTGGCGTACTCCCCCTGGGCCATATAAATGCGCCCCACCATGATCGACACCCGGGCACAGTGTTTGTCCGCTGAGGCCGCGCGTTTCAGCAAGCCCATCGCCTTATCGAGATCGTCGCTGCCCATCGCCTGCAGGGCCAGCTCGCAATAAAAATGGGCGATCTCGACACGCTGTTTGTCTTTGCCCAGCTTGACCAGTTTTTCGGCTACGTCGATGGCTTTCAGCCAGTCGCTGGTGGCCTGATGGATTGCCAACAGTTGCTGGAGTGCCGAGAGACGAAAATCCTCTTCGCCGACCAGTTGGCCAAACATGTCCTCGGCGCGATCGTACATGCCGGCTGCCATGTAGTCGCGGCCCAGCTGTTGGATAGCCAGCAGACGTTGTTCGAAGGTCAGAGAAGCGCTTTCCATCAGGGCCTGATGGATACGGATAGCGCGGTCGACTTCGCCACGCGAACGGAACAGGTTACCCAGCGTCAGGTGGGCCTCGACGGTGTTACTGTCCTCTTTCAACATATCGAGGAACAAATCGACCGCTTTATCCTGCTGGTTGGAGAGCAGGAAGTTAACCCCGGCCACGTACTCGCGCGACAGACGGTTGGCTTCCTGTTGTTTATCCTGTTGAGCACTTCTGCGCCCCATGTACCAACCGTACGCGGCAGCCACGGGCAGCAACAGAAACAGCAGCTCTAACATAGAAGATTATTCCTTGCTGACAACGGACTGAGCTGCCGGCTCAGCAGGTTGTTCAAGCTGCAGTTCCAGCCTTTTGATTTTGCGTTCGGCACGCCCCAGCGCAATGCGGGTACGCAGATAAAACAGGCCGCAAATGACCCAGCCGAGAACAAAACCGGCGCCAAACAACGCCGCCAACAGGGTCGATACGCGATAGTCGCCCTGCGCAACCAGATAGTTAAAACTCACGACCTGATCGTTATGCGCGCCCAACGTGACAGAAATCACGAAGATCACCAGAACCAACAAAAAAATCAGCAAATATTTCACATTCTTTCCCGCGATGCCGAGTTAATCGGATGAACTATGCCAATACGTGGCGTCCCTAACTAATAAGTTAGCATTTCCCGTCGTAGCAGGGAAACCCTGCGGCACGATAAAACCATATATCTGCTGGCATATTCGACAGTAAACGGCACTCCCGGACAAATTAATGAGAAAGCTTCTCAAAATACCGGATTAATAAGGATATGGGGGCAGTAATACGAATTGCAATGAAGGGTTATGTAAGCGATTAATGCGACGCCATCCCGGCGCCGCGACAAGTGACAGAGTCACTTAATGCTTGTTCGTCAGGGTCCTTTCTGCAATTTCCCGTTGCTCTTGCGGCGGCGGCGTCAAAGGCCCAAACCAGCGTTGCACCAGCCAACAAGCCAAGGTCACCAGCAACCAGCTGATCAAGGTCGCCACCACCAGATCCCGTGGCCAATGCATCCCCAACAGCAGACGGCTCCCCATCACCCCTGTGGCCCAAACCATTAATACCGCCACGGTCTTGTAATGCCGACGTGGCCACAGCAGCCCCACGCCCAGTAGCGCCCAACTGGCGGCAAACATAGTATGGCCGGAAGGAAACGCAAAACCGGTCTCAAACTGCCAATGTTCGCGCAACCATGTTGGCACCAGCGTTTGGTCCTGCAGTTGTTCTTTTACCAGGGCACCCCGCTCTTTGCGCTTGAGCGAGTAAAAGTATTTTTCATCGATCTGATGGGCGGATTCCAGCCACACCACAAAAGGCCGCGGCTCCTGCACCCGATCCTTGATAAAGGACTTAACGCCCTGCCCAATCAGAATCGACGCGCTGAGCAGCACCAGCAAGCCAATGGCCGGCTTGATGCGAAAACGCAGGCACCACAGAAACCAGGCACTGAGAATGATGCTGGTGAGGATCCCCCAGGGTGAAGTGACCGTTTCGGTCAGCCAGTACAAGCCTTTCAGTAGCCGTCCGTCGCCGCCCGGTTGCCATTGCCAGCCGGAAAACCATACTGCCAGCGGCATCAGCAGCAGCACTATCGCGCCAGCCGCCGTGCGTTTCGCTATCTCAAACATGCCCATTATCCTTTGCTTAAGCCAATTTGCAGTGTAACAATCTTGTAATATCGATAACACTCTAAAAATTAAACAGATAAAAAACCTATCGCAATAATAGTTGGCTGAAAACATCGGATGCTGATTTGCTGAGCACCTCATGGCAAGAAGTTATGGCAAAATAGCCGATAATTAACGAAATGCCGATCGTCGTTGCGTATTTTAATACTGGTCAGTTCACTGTGCCGGACGTAGGATGCGCAACCATGATTGAATCGGATGTATTTGTGGAGAGCAACATGCAGCTTAAACGGGTGGCAGAGGCCAAATTGCCAACACCTTGGGGCGATTTCCTGATGGTAGGATTCGAAGAACTGGCTACCGGGCACGATCACTTGGCGCTGGTGTTCGGTGATATTTCTGGCGCGACGCCGGTACTCTCACGCGTACATTCTGAGTGTCTGACCGGTGATGCGCTATTCAGCCTGCGCTGCGACTGCGGTTTTCAATTGGAAGCCGCGCTGGAGCATATTGCAGAAGAAGGCCGCGGTATCCTGCTCTACCACCGTCAGGAAGGTCGTAATATCGGTTTGCTGAATAAAATCCGTGCTTATGCCCTGCAGGATAAGGGCGCTGATACCGTCGAAGCCAACCACCAGCTGGGTTTTGCCGCTGATGAGCGCGATTTCACCCTGTGCGCCGACATGTTCAAGCTGTTGGGCGTGGATGCGGTGCGTTTACTGACCAACAACCCGAAAAAGGTTGAGATCCTGACGGAAGCCGGTATCAACATCACCGAGCGCGTGCCGTTGATCGTGGGCCGCAATCCGAAGAACGAACGTTACCTGGCCACCAAAGCGGCCAAAATGGGCCATTTGCTGGACCAAAAGTAATTTTTTACGGGAAAAATCAGGGCGCCAGAATAAGGCGCCCTTTTTATTACAGCATTTTCCTGATCACGTAGTGCAGGATGCCGTCGTTTTCATAGTAGGTCAGTTCGTTGCCGGTATCGATGCGACAACGGGTATTGACCACTTCCTTGCGCCCGTCGGCATAGGTGATATGCACCGGCACCGTTTGCCCTGGCTTCAGTGTTTGCAGCCCGCTAACGCTGATCTGTTCGTCACCGCTCAGCCCCAACGTTTTACGCGTCACGCCCGCCGGGAACTCCAGCGGCAGAATGCCCATCCCAATCAGGTTAGAGCGGTGAATACGCTCAAAGGACTCGGCAATTACCACTCGTACCCCCAACAGCCGCGGCCCTTTAGCCGCCCAGTCGCGGCTGGAGCCTGAACCGTATTCTTTACCGGCAATCACCGCCAACGGCACTCGCTCCTGCTGATACTGCATGGCAGCGTCATAGATCGACAGCTGATTCTGCGACGGAATGTGGCGGGTGTAGCCGCCTTCAACGCCTGGCACCATTTCGTTGCGGATACGGATATTGGCAAAGGTCCCGCGCATCATCACTTCATGGTTACCCCGGCGGGAGCCGTAGGAGTTGAAATCCAGCGCCGCAACGCCATGATCGCTCAGATAGCGCCCCGCCGGACTGTCACGTTTGATATTCCCTGCCGGTGAGATATGGTCAGTGGTCACCGAGTCAGCCAAAATGGCCAGAATGCGCGCATCCTTGATGTCCTGTACCGGATCCGGCGTCACTTTCATAGTGCTGAAGAACGGCGGATGACGGATATAGGTGGAGTCCGCCTGCCATTGATAGGTGGCCGAGCCGGTAACCTGAATCGACTGCCAGTTGGCGTCGCCGTCGAACACTGCACCGTATTCTTTGTGGAACATCTCGGTGCGAACCTCTTCCACCGCCTGCGCAATGTCTTTGCTGCTCGGCCAGATATCTTTCAGATAAACCGGCTGCCCGTCGCGCCCCTCGCCCAGAGGGTCTTTGGTCAGATCAATCTTCATGCTGCCGGCCAGCGCGTAAGCCACCACCAGCGGCGGCGAAGCCAGCCAGTTGGTCTTCACCAGCGGATGGATACGGCCTTCAAAGTTACGGTTACCGGATAGCACCGCACCCACGGTCAGATCACCCTCTTTGATCGCCTGCTCGATCGGCTCAGGCAATGGCCCGGAGTTACCGATACAGGTGGTACAGCCGTAGCCGACCAGATTAAAACCGAGCTCCTCCAGGTAAGAAGTCAGTTTGGCGCTGTCGAAATAGTCAGTCACCACTTTGGAACCCGGTGCCAATGAGGTTTTCACCCAAGGTTGGGTGCGCAAGCCTTTGTTCACCGCATTCTTCGCCAGCAGGCCGGCCGCCATCATCACGCTGGGGTTCGAGGTGTTGGTGCAAGAGGTAATGGCCGCGATAACCACCGCGCCGTTATGCAGCTCGTGTTCTTGGCGATCCAGGGTGAAGGTTTTGAATTCAGCTTTGCGCTGCTGATTGCCGATCTCAAGTTCGGTCGCAGCACTGAATGCCTTGGGCACGTCCGGCAGCGCCACGCGATCCTGAGGACGTTTCGGCCCCGCCAGGCTGGCGACGACCGTAGACATGTCCAGCGCCAAAGTGCTGGTAAAGACGGGCTCATCACCCGGGTTACGCCACATGCCCTGCACTTTGGCATAGGCTTCTACCAGTGCGATTTGCTCATCGCTGCGCCCACTCAGTTTCATATAACCCAGCGTTACTTCATCCACCGGGAAGAAGCCGCAGGTCGCGCCAAACTCCGGTGACATATTGGCAATGGTTGCCCGGTCGGCCAACGGCAAATCGGCCAGGCCATCGCCGTAAAACTCGACAAACTTGCCCACCACGCCGTGCTTGCGCAGCATCTGAGTGACGGTCAACACCAGGTCGGTGGCGGTAATACCTTCACTGAGCTTACCGGTCAGTTTAAAACCCACCACGTCCGGGATCAGCATCGATACCGGCTGGCCCAGCATCGCCGCTTCAGCTTCGATACCGCCCACGCCCCAGCCAAGAATACCCAGGCCGTTGATCATGGTGGTATGGGAGTCTGTGCCGACCAGCGTATCCGGGTAGGCGATACGCCGACCGCTTTCATCCGTGTGCCACACCGTTTGGCCAAGGTACTCCAGGTTAACCTGGTGACAAATACCGGTGCCCGGCGGGACTACGCGAAAACGGTTGAAGGCTTTTTGCCCCCAACGCAGGAAGGTATAGCGCTCGTGGTTGCGCTCCATTTCGATACGTACGTTTTCTTCAAAGGCTTCGTCATCGCCGAATTCATCAACGGTGACCGAGTGGTCAATCACCAAGTCGACCGGTGACAGCGGGTTAACCTGGTCAACATTGCCGCCCAACCGTTGCACCGCTTCACGCATCGCGGCCAAATCCACCACCGCAGGCACGCCGGTAAAATCCTGCATCAGTACGCGGGCCGGACGGTAGGCAATTTCACGATCGGCATGGCCGGTCTGCAACCAGCCAACGATAGCTTTCAAGTCGTCAACCTGCACGGTATCGCCATCCACATGGCGCAGCAGGTTTTCCAACAGCACTTTCATTGATTTTGGCAGTCGGTCAATATTCCCCAACTGTCTCGCGGCTAGCGGCAGGCTGTAATAGGCATACTCACTATTCAGTGCCACCAGCTTATCCATACTCGTTTCACGAAGATCGGACGACATAGCTCCTCCATTTCTTATTATGTCTAAAACAGGGTAATCACTGAGGTCTTATTTAAAGATAACACAAAGATGACGTAACGTTTTGATAACAACACGTTTTGATCATAACGATAGGCAAGAACAATCAGCGGAGGTAAGTGCTTGTTCGGTCAGTGGATTAGCCAAGGAGTGGTGACAAACTGGTCGGATATGTTTCACGGATCCGGCAAAAGGAAGAGCTTACCCCTCCCGTCTTGACAGGCAACAGGATCCGGAGAAAGGGGCAAAGAGGTGAGGATTTCCAAAATGGGTGGAGGCTGAATGAGGCTGAAGGCTTATACCAACCACCACACCAATGAGCCCGTCAACAGCCAGAACAAACCGCTAATAATGAACACGGCTTGCCATGCTTTACGTCTAATGTCCTTATCGTTCACGCCATCATCCATGTATCAAAACGACCGTAACGGGATTATGGCTCACTTTTAACCATCGCCATATCAGTGAATTCTCATGCCCGGTATAATACTTCCCCCGTCAGGCCCTGCTTTTGCTGATGATGGATGCAGACCCATTTGAGCTTAAGGAGAGCGCAGTGCCATTTTGGGATTTGTCAGTGAACGGGAGCAAAGCGGGTGGATGGGCGGCACTGAAGCCATTGGCGTAACGCTGAGAATGGGATATTGCGGCAAACAAGAGAAAACTGAAAAATCGCTGCGAGCTAAAGCAGGAGAGCAAAACGCCTCTCCTGCCATAATCCGTTAATCCGGCACTTATTTTTCCGGCAGTTTGATGTCCTTGAACATCGCTTCGATTTCTTCGTTGGAACGCAGAGCAACCGCGTTGTCGACCACGTCACGCGTCAGATGCGGCGCGAAACGCTGGATGAAATCGTACATGTAGCTGCGCAAGAAGGTGCTGCGACGGAAGCCGATTTTAGTGGTGCTGTAGGTGAAGATATCGCGTGCATCTACCGTCACCAAATCCGGATCTTGTATCGGGTCTACCGCCATGCTGGCGATCACCCCCACCCCAAGTCCCAGACGCACGTAAGTTTTAATTACGTCGGCATCGGTAGCCGTAAATACGATACGTGGTGTCAGCCCGGCACGGTTAAATGCGGTATCCAGCTCTGAGCGGCCGGTAAAGCCGAAGGTGTAGGTAACGATCGGGTAAGCCGCCAATTCTTCGATGGTGATATGGCTTTTGCCGGCTAAAGGATGATCGGGCTTCACTACCACCGCGCGGTTCCAGTGGTAGCACGGCAGCATGATTAAATCGTCGTAGAGGTGCAGTGCTTCTGTGGCGATGGCGAAGTCTGCAGTGCCTTTGGAGACAGCTTCCGCAATTTGCGTCGGCGACCCCTGATGCATATGCAGCGAAACTCGCGGATAACGCTCAATAAAGCCTTTAATGACGTTCGGCAGTGCGTAACGCGCCTGAGTATGGGTGGTGGCCACATACAGCGAGCCCTTGTCCGGGTAGGTATGCTCGCCGGCGACGGCTTTGATTGCATCCACTTTGGACAGCACTTCACGTGCAATACGGATGATTTCCAGGCCTGCCGGCGTCACCTGAGTCAGGTGCTTACCGCTGCGGGCGAAAATCTGGATACCCAGCTCATCTTCCAACATCCGCACCTGCTTACTGATGCCGGGTTGCGAGGTGTAAAGCCCTTCTGCCGTCGAGGAGACATTCAGGTTGTGGTTAACCACTTCCACGATGTAACGAAGCTGCTGCAATTTCATATCTTATACCATCCTAGGTTAAACACTGCGTTGAGACGCAGCCAGGTATATCGGTGTCGCCCCGGTATGCTGAAAACGAATAAGCCATGAACACAGTGTTTCACTCAGAGGCTGAAGAAACCGCCGTTGCTAATAAGCTTTAATCATAAAAAAACTTTTTATATAACCACTATATCACGCCACAGCTTCAAGTATAGATCCGCGTCACACTATGGTAACGATTATTTTGCATTGCGATCAACGTGAAACCTTGGCCCCAGGATGGAAAAAGCAGCAAAGAATAGATCTGTTCACCGACTTTAGCCAATAAAAAAACCAGCCGCAGGGGCTGGTTTTTAATGTTGCATTCAGGCTGCAAATTTACTTTTTGCCTTCAACCCACTTGCCATCGATGTAGAAAGCGGACCAACCAGTAGCTTTGCCGTCTTTCTCGGAAGAAACATACTGCTGTTTGGTTTTGCGGCTGAAACGCACCATGGTTTTGTTGCCTTCCGCATCCGCCACCGGCGCATCTGCCAGATAACGCAGTTTTTCAGGCAGACGATCCTTGAACCGCGCCAGCTCTTCCACCAATGGCGCACGAGTTTCGCGCGATTTAGGGAAGGTGTTAGCCGCCAGGAATACGCCGGCCGCGCCGTCACGCAGAACAAAGTAAGCGTCCGACTTTTCGCACGGCAATTCCGGTAATGGGACCGGATCTTCCTTCGGCGGTGCAACATCCCCGTTACGCAGGATCTTGCGGGTGTTTTTGCAGTTCTCGTTGGTGCAGCCCATGTACTTGCCGAAGCGCCCCATTTTCAGGTGCATTTCGGAACCACATTTGTCGCACTCCACCACCGGGCCGTCATAGCCTTTCAGACGGAACTCACCCTCTTCGATCTCATAACCGTCACAGGCCGGGTTGTTACCGCACACGTGCAGCTTGCGCTGGTTGTCGATCAGGTAGCTGTCCATCGCCGTGCCGCATTTCTGGCAACGGCGGCGGGCACGCAATGCGTTGGTTTCCGCATCATCCCCTTCGAGAATGTTCAGCACTTCCGTTTCCGGCACCAGGTTAATGGTGGTTTTACAGCGTTCCTTCGGCGTCAGCGCATAGCCGGAGCAGCCCAGGAACACGCCGGTGCTGGCGGTGCGAATGCCCATCTTGCGACCGCAGGTCGGACAGTCGATGCTGGTCATCACCATCTGATTCGGGCGCATACCGCCCTCTTCAGGATCTTTCTCCGCCGTTTCCAGCTGTTCGCTGAACTCGGCAAAGAATTCATCCAGCACCGCTTTCCATTCGGCGTGGTTGTTCGCTACCTGGTCCAGGCCGTCTTCCATTCGGGCGGTGAAATCATAGTTCATCAGCTCGCGGAAGTTTTCTTCCAGACGGTCGGTAACGATCTCACCCATTTTTTCGGCGTAGAAACGGCGGCTTTCGACCCGCACATAACCACGATCCTGAATGGTAGAAATGATCGAAGCGTAGGTAGATGGACGACCGATACCACGTTTTTCCAACTCTTTTACCAACGAAGCTTCGCTGTAGCGCGCAGGCGGTTTGGTAAAGTGCTGGCTTGGGATCAGCTTTTGCAATTCCAGCTCGCTGCCGACTTCGACATACGGCAAGGTGCGGTCTTCATCGCCCTTACGCAGCGCCGGCATCACTTTGGTCCAGCCATCGAAACGCAGCGTGCGACCCTTGGCACGCAGCTGGTAATCACCGGCTTTGACCGACAGCGTGGTGGAGTCGTACTGCGCCGGTGTCATCTGACAGGCGACAAACTGGCGCCAAATCAGCTGATACAGTTTTTGCGCATCCGCTTCCATATCTTTCAACTGCTCGGCCAGCACGTTCACATCCGACGGACGGATAGCTTCATGCGCTTCCTGCGAGTTTTCTTTGCTGCTGTACTGGTTCGGCGCTTTCGGCAGGTATTTGTCACCGAAGTTGTCGCCGATATAACCACGCACCATGTTAAGCGCATCCTGGCTCAGGTTGGTGGAGTCGGTACGCATATAGGTGATGTGACCGGCTTCATACAGGCGCTGGGCCATCATCATGGTCTTCTTCACGCCAAAGCTCAGACGAGTACTGGCCGCCTGCTGCAAGGTAGAAGTAATGTAAGGCGCACCCGGTTTGCTGCTGGTCGGTTTGTCTTCGCGATCCAGCACCGTATAACGGGCTTTTTCCAGCAGTTTCAGCGCGGCGTGAGTCTGCTCGCGATTAACCGGCTTGAACGGTTTGTCGTGGGCATGCGTCACTTCCATCTGCAGCGCGGTATCACCCTTCGCTAGCAGATCGGCGTGCAACTCCCAATATTCTTCCGGCACGAAGGCTTTGATATCGCGCTCACGCTCTACCACCAGTCGCACCGCAACGGATTGCACACGTCCAGCCGACAGGCCCCGGGCAATTTTTTTCCACAGCAGCGGCGAAACCATGTAGCCCACAACGCGGTCCATAAAGCGACGCGCCTGCTGTGCGTTAACACGATCGATATTCAGCTCGCCCGGCTGTTTAAACGCATTTTGGATCGCGTTCTTGGTAATTTCGTTAAACACTACGCGGCTAAAGCGTTTGTCGTCCCCCCCGATAACTTCCCGCAGGTGCCAGGCAATGGCTTCCCCTTCGCGGTCAAGGTCAGTTGCGAGATAAATGTGGTCGGCGTTTTCCGCTAACGATTTTAACTCGGCGACAACTTTTTCTTTACCCGGCAGAATTTCGTATTGCGCTTCCCAGCCATGGTAAGGATCGACGCCCATCCGATTTACCAGCGCCGTCTTCTCATCTTTTTTAACTTTCTTCTTGGCTTTGTTTTCGGTTGAGTCAGCGCTCTTTTTGCTGGCTGAGCCACTGGTCGGCAAATCACGGATATGACCGACGCTGGACTTCACCACGTAGTCATTACCTAAGTATTTATTAATAGTTTTGGCTTTTGCCGGGGACTCAACTATTACGAGAGCTTTACCCATATTTACCTTTACCTAATTTTATTTCTTCTAAAAAGAAGTCTTTTATCTCGCCGTGCCGCAGCGATTCATATCTCTTTTTTATATTGCGGCAGTCTGGCAAGAGATCAACATGTTTTTTTCTATTGGCTGCTTAACTGCTCAACCTGAACGCAAGTTGTTGATCCTGCCTGCTATTCACCCATGCCCCAGAAGTATGGCTGCGTGAAACTCATTAATGGCGTAAACAAAACCTTCCACCCGACGCCGCAAAATCCCACACTGTACCTGATAAAAAGCGCCACGCAACCTAATTAGCACGGAAAGGCAGATTTCGCCAATCGGCAGATACCGCTAGCCATCCAGACGGCAAATAAACCTTAGTCTGTTTGCGGATAAATGCGAACTGGCGTTAGAATATGTGCAGAATTTATGATTGGAGTGTAATAAATGCGCACTAATACCTCACCCATTGATCGTGACACCCTGCTGCAAGAAGCAAATAACCTTATTCGCCAGCATGATGATTATCTGCAGGGCATGGTTGCCACAGATGTTGAACAAAAAGGCAGCGTTTTAGTTTTCCGTGGGGAATTCTTTTTGGATCCGGATGGATTGCCAACGGCAAAAACTACCGCAGTATTTAATATGTTTAAACACTTGGCTCACGTGTTTTCTGATAAATACCATTTGGTCGATTAAGCATAAAAGAACGGGGGCCTCAGCCCCCGTCTTGTTTAATCGCTACGCTTAAAGCAGCGGTTTTTCACCGCGCTGCCACCAACGTAACAGCAGGCGATCGACACTTTCTGCCGCGCTGCCGGTAAAACGGTCCATCAGGCGTTTACGGCGTGCATAGCGCACACCGACCACCTCGTGGTTTTCCATTTCCGCAATCAGCAAATCGTCGCTGGTACCAATCGCATCAACCAGGCCCTTTTCTTTCGCTTGGGTGCCGAACCAGTGTTCGCCGGTCGCCACACTGTCAATATCCAGTGAGGGACGCTGCTGATGAACAAACTCTTTAAACAGCTCGTGAGTTTCGTTCAGATCTTCACGAAATTTCTCACGCCCCTGCTCGGTGTTTTCGCCAAACAGCGTCAGCGTGCGTTTGAATTCGCCGGCGGTATGCAGCTCCACATCAATATCGTTCTTTTTCAGCAGACGGTGGAAGTTCGGGATTTGCGCCACGACACCGATGGAGCCGATGATGGCAAAAGGGGCAGCAACGATGCGGTCGGCCACGCAGGCCATCATGTAACCGCCGCTGGCGGCCACCTTATCGACCGCGACCGTCAGGCGAATGCCGCCGGTGCGCAAACGCGCCAGTTGCGAAGACGCCAGGCCGTACCCATGTACCACCCCGCCAGGGCTTTCCAGCCGCAACAGAACCTCGTCCTGCGGCGTCGCCACAGCCAACACCGCCGAAACTTCCTCACGCAACGAGGTCACTTCATGGGCATCCATGCTGCCTTTGAAATCCAGCACGTACAGGCAAGGTTTGGTGGCTTCCACCGCCCCGGCTTTAGCGCGCTGCTTCTTCAGCTTATCGTCGGCCTTGGTCTGCTTTTTAAACTGCTTGCTCCAGGTCTTTTGTTCCGCTTCGCCCATTCGCGCCAGACGCATGTCGCGTTGCATGTCCCGATATTGTTCCCCGAGGTCGGTAAGCTGCAGTTCCCCTTTCTGTCGGGTTTTGCGTTGCCCGATACTGACCGCCAGCAACGCCAGCGCGGCGATGGCAATCACTACCGTCGCGACTTTGGCCAGAAACAGGCCGTAAACAGATATAAACTCCACAGATTCCGCCTTGATTAACAGGTTGTTAGTATGATCTCATTCATTCTAGCCAACCGACGCGGTGGCTGTCGCGGCTAAATAAAAATTCCTTGTGCTGCCTCTTTACTATGTGGGCGGCTTTTGGCTTAACCAAGCTGCCGTCGTTCCATTTTTGTTACAAAAGAATGCCGTTTCTGCGGCCTAATCATTGAAAATACGATCCATTTGAGGCATATAACACGGATTATTCATCAACGTGATGATCCAAATTCGCTGCGGGGCCCTGCATGCGGTCGAGCCTTTGCTCCTGTCATGGCCCCTCAATCCACCCACTCCCCGATGCAAGCGGGAGACCAGCCACCAAGGCGCGAGGAATTATTGTGCATTACCAACCTAAACAGGATCTGCTGCAACAACGTATTATTTTGGTCACCGGTGCGGGCGACGGCATTGGCCGTGAAGCGGCTCTCACCTACGCCAAATTTGGCGCGCAATTAGTGTTGTTGGGCCGTACCGAAAGCAAGCTGAAAGCGGTACAGGCCGAGATCGCCAAGCTAAGCAACGCACCCACTTACACCATCACGCTGGACCTGCTGCATACCACGCAGGAGCAGTGCCAACAGGTGGCGGCGGAACTGGCGACCCATGTCCCCCGTCTCGACGGCGTGCTGCACAATGCCGGTCTGCTGGGCGATATCGCCCCGATGGCAGAGTTGTCGATGACGATGTGGAACGAGGTGATGCAGGTGAACGTCAATGCCACTTTTATGCTCACCCAGGCACTGTTGCCCTTGCTGCTGAAATCCAATGCAGGATCCCTGGTTTTCACCACCTCCAGCGTCGGCCGTACCGGACGTGCCAACTGGGGCGCCTACGCCGTGTCAAAGTTCGCCACCGAGGGCATGATGCAGGTGCTGGCCGACGAGTACAAAAGTCGCAATCTGCGGGTAAACTGCATCAATCCGGGCGGAACGCGTACCCAAATGCGTGCATCTGCATTCCCTAATGAAGACAAAAGCAAGCTGAAAACCCCGACGGATATTATGCCGCTTTACCTCTATTTGATGGGGGATGACAGCCGCCGTAAAACCGGCATGAGCTTTGATGCCCAACCGAACCGTAAACCCGGCGCAGCCGAATAAAAGGGGTTTTATCATGGCTGAAGACCGCCACCAACAACGCCAACAGCGTCTGAAAGAACAGGTGGACGCGCGCATTGCCGCTGCCCAGGAAGCACGGGGTTTACTGCTGGTGTTCACCGGCAACGGCAAAGGTAAAACCACCGCGGCGTTTGGTACCCTCACCCGCGCCGTGGGCCACGGGATGAAAGCCGCCGTCGTTCAGTTCATCAAGGGTGAATGGCCGAACGGTGAGAAAAATCTGCTGCAGCAGCATGGCGTCGAATTTCAGGTGATGGCGACTGGGTTCACCTGGGAAACTCAGGATAAGACCAGCGATACCGCCGCTTGCCAGGCCGTATGGCAACACGGCAAGCGCATGCTGGCCGACAGCAGCCTGGATCTGGTGCTGCTGGACGAACTGACCTATATGGTCAGCTACGGTTATCTTGAACTGGACGAGCTGCTGGAGGCGCTACGACAGCGTCCTGCACACCAGACGGTGATTATCACCGGGCGTGGCTGCCATCGCGATCTGATGGAACTGGCGGATACGGTAACGGAAATGCGGCCGGTGAAGCATGCGTTTGACGCGGGCATCAAGGCGCAACAGGGAATTGACTGGTAACGAAAAGAAAAACGCCGCAGCCCTGTGGGGGCTACGGCGTGATAATCAGCTGCGTTTGCTTGGCTTGCCAGGCTTGCTGCCCGCGGCACTGCGGCGACCGCTTCCGGCCACCTGAGTGTGGCGCTTGACAGCACGACGGATCTGGTTAGCCTTCACACGGCGACGTTCGCGCTCAACCGGCATCTTGCTGACGGTTTCCGGCTTCAACTCAACCAGTTCGCGCAGGTAGTTAATCGCCGGCAATTCCAGCTCGGTCCAGCCGCCACGCGGAATACCTTTAGGCAGATCGATATCGCCGTAACGTACCCGGATCAGGCGACTGACCTGAACGCCAACCGCTTCCCAAAGACGACGAACCTCGCGGTTACGCCCTTCGGTCAGGGTCACGTTGTACCACTGGTTAATCCCCTCACCACCCTGGAAGGTGATAGTGCGGAAAGCGGCCGGGCCGTCTTCCAACTGAACGCCCTTGCTCAACTGCTTCACTTTTTCGTCGTCAATCTGGCCAAATACGCGCACCGCATATTCACGCTCGACTTCACGACTTGGGTGCATCAGGCGGTTCGCCAGTTCACCGTCGGTAGTAAACAACAGCAGGCCTGAGGTGTTGACGTCCAGGCGCCCTACCGCCACCCAGCGCGAGCCACGCAGCTTAGGCAGACGATCGAACACCGTCGGGCGACCTTCAGGATCGCTACGGGTGCAGAGCTCGCCTTCCGGCTTGTAATACGCCAGTACGCGGCAAACCGCTTCTTCGGATTCTTTAACCGAGACAACGTGACCATCCAGACGGATTTTCATTGAAGGGGTCACTTCAACGCGGTCACCCAGTTTGGCCACTTTACCGTCAACGCTGACGCGGCCGGCTTCAATAATGGTTTCGATTTCACGACGCGAGCCATGACCGGCGCGCGCTAAAACTTTCTGTAACTTTTCGCTCATTGAGCAACCTCTAGTGTCGCCTTCACAGGCGTCGGGGGGATGACCGTCGCGGCGTCAGACACCACAACGGTAACAATACGTTTACTTGGATCGAACCGCGCATTATACAGGCTTTCAATAGGGTTGAAACCCACTTTATTGCCTGGTCGATTATCGAAAGCTATCGATGGCGTGAGATTTCGATGAATAGCGGGCAAGAACCCGCTTTATAACAGACTAGGTAAACGGATCAATCTTCGAGGAAATCGGCTACCGCCCGATACACTGCCGCTGGCTGCTCGAGAATACCAAGGTGAGTACGGGCATTTTCCAGCCGCACGACCGAGAAAAATGGATGGTTGGCGGCAAAGCTCTGCTGTTGCAGCAAATAGTCTTCGTCGCGATCCAATGAGTAAATATGCCGGCAAGCAGGCGGAGAGGTTAATTCCCCCAGCCGGTTTAGCGGCGAACCGTATTGCCTGTAGGCTTGCTCAATCGCCACGCCGGCGGCCTGCCAAACGCGATAATCCTCCTGCGCCATTTCAACGGTCAAATGCTGTTTTACCTGTGGGTGTTCAATGCCGCCCTGCCAGAATGTGAATAAATCATCACGCGCCGCCAGCCAGTGTTCAGGCCGCTGCATTTGCTGAACGGAATCGAAAAATGCAGGCTCCGGCTGGGTCATGATCCAATCGAGAAACACCATTCCCTGCATCTGCTGCGGCATGTTCTCGGCCAACACCACCGCTATCCAACTGGCGTGCGCTACCGACAGCGTCACAAACCGCTCCACTTGCAACTCAAGCAGCAATTGCTGGAGATCTACCAGCAGATCCTGTGCGCCAAGGGAGAGCCAGGCATCGCGATCAGACAGGGCGTGCCCCCGCCAGTCGAGGCTGATCACCCGATACTTTTGCGCCGCCAGTGCAGTAAAGGGGGCAAATACGGTTTTTGGTTCACACCAACCGGGCAAAAGCACCAACGTCAGCGGGCCTGAACCGGAATCATGATAATCGAGAGAAAGGGTGCCGTGGCGAAACGCTGTCATTTTGTCTCCTAAACGTCATATCCCCCACAATAAGGGGATTTGTGTATTAGCAGTAAAATGACAGCCTTCGTCAGTTTCATCTATTGGAAAGGATGCTAAATAAGGGCCTTCGCACCTAATGAAAAAATACGCACTAAATAAACGTTATTAATGCCGTTCACAGGGATAGGCGGCGGTTAATGCCAGCATAATCACCGAAGGTGCGGAGTAATGCAGCTGTTCCGGGTGGTCATTTAAATACTGCATGACCGCATCCGAAGCCATGCCCACGCTCATTCCGGCATCCGGGCAAATACTGCGATTGCCCTGCATTGAGAAAGTATCAAATACGCCGGCTACATAGCCCATAAACATCCCGCCATCGAGCGCCTCAGCCACGGTAGCCGCCCCATTTTTATTTTTTACATAACCGTTGGTTTCAGACATCAAGGCGCTGCCGGAATAAAAACCCGCGCTGGCCACAGAAGAAAACAATATGGCCGCTAAAAGAGAAATCCGCTTAATCATCGTGACGCATCCTGCCTATTATCAGTTTTTGATATTGTAGAATAGCGGCTTTACCGGCAAATGACGCCGCGCCAGCCACTTTTCAGAAAATGAGCAAAATCTGCAGTCACGCATCAACGGAAAGGCGTTGCGTCACCCGCCCCTTCGCGCACCACTTCGGGTGCGGACTCGGTCAGGTCAACCACCGTGGTCGGTTGCTGGCCCAGGAAGCCGCCATGGATCACCAGATCTACCTGTTTGCCCAGATGTTCGCTGATCTCTTCCGGGTCGGATTCGGCAAAATCATTGCCTGGCAGCATTAACGTGGTCGACATCATCGGCTCATCCAACACTTCCAGCAGCGCCAACGCAATCGGGTTCGAAGGCACACGCAGACCGATGGTTTTACGTTTATCGTTCATCAACCGGCGCGGCACTTCCTTGGTCGCTTTCAGAATGAAAGTGTAGTTGCCGGGGGTGTTGTTTTTGATCAGTCGGAACGCGGTATTGTCGACGTAAGCGTAAGTCGACAACTCAGACAGATCGCGGCACATCAACGTAAAGTTATGGTTACCGTCCAATTGGCGGATACGGCAGATTCGTTCCATTGCCGCCTTCTCTTCCAGCTTGCACCCTAGCGCGTATCCGGAGTCGGTGGGATAGACGATCACACCGCCCTTACGCAGCACATCCACGGCCTGATTGACCAGGCGCGGTTGTGGATTATCTGGATGAATATAAAAAAGCTGACTCATGACTTGCTCCTAAAATGATGCACGCGGACGGCATCGCCCACGTTAAATCAACCGACTTAACCCTGCTGCGGTTGCGGCCAGTCACGCCACACGGGTTCAACCCCGCCGGGTAACCACAGCTTGCGGCCCAGTTCGATCCACGAGCAGGGCTGATGAAAATCAGATCCCTGCGACGCCAATAATTGATATTCCTGCGCATACTTTGCCAGTTGCGAGCGTTCATGCGGTGCCTGCTGACACTGGGCGACCTCCATGGCATCTCCCCCCTGTTCGGCAAAGTGCGCCAGCAACCGCTTCAGCCATTTGGCCGTCAGGTCGTAACGGCCCGGGTGCGCTATCACTGCCTGACCGCCGGATTGATGAATCACATCAATGGCTTGTTTTATTGTACACCACTGTGGCGGAACGTAGCCGGTTTTGCCTTTGGCCAGGTATTTCTTGAACACCTGGGCCATATTGCCGGCGATGCCGATCTGCACCAGATAACGGGCAAAATGGCCGCGCGTTACCGCCCCGCCGTCCGCCAGCTTTTGCGCGCCTTCAAACGCACCATCGATACGTGCTTTAGCCAGCCGTACGCCAATCTCCTGCGCACGTAAATTACGGCGTTCGGTCTGTTCGGCCAACAACTGCACCATCGCCGGATGGGTGGTTTCGATCCCCAGACCCACGATATGAATCTCGTGATTTTCCCACAGCGTGGAGATCTCCACCCCGTTCACCAACTGCAACGGCAAAGACAGTTCGGCAATGGTCGCGGCGGCGGCAGCCAGGCCTTCGGTGGTATCATGATCGGTGATCGCCAATACGCCCACCCGCATCTCAACCGCCCGCTGCACCAACTGCGCCGGCGTCAAATAGCCGTCAGAGGCGGTGGTATGGCTGTGGAGATCGTACAGGGTAAATGCGGAAGGCTGGGGATTACTGTCTGTCAAAAGAAATATCCGGCAATGGTTTGGCCTTCTATCATACGCGTGTTCGCCCGCCGGACGGAACTCTATTCTGGCCCGCGCGCCTGCCCCTTGATGAAAATAATTCACGTTTGCGGCTAAAACATTGTGTGAAAAGAGGGTTGACTTTACTCACGCGAACCAGTTAACTAGTACACAAGTTCAGGGCGATACCCTAGTTGGATGATAAACAAGAGAGCACAGAAATGAATAAGCAAACTTCTCTTCTTCGTTGGTGGCGTACCTCCCTTTCGCGGGCGGTGTAATCACGCATACCTGTCATCTGACACTGCAGATTCCCTAAGCCCGCTGGTAACGCGGGCTTTTTTATGGACAAATTTTAACTGGAATACCCATGATGAACATCAAACCACAGCTTAAATTACTGAAGGCGGAGGCCAGTTACCGGGGCGATCCGACCACCATTTTCCACCAGTTGTGTGGCGCTCGCCCGGCTACGTTGCTGTTGGAGTCCGCTGAAATCAACAGTAAGCAAAACCTGCAAAGCCTGCTGGTGATCGACAGTGCCCTGCGCATTACCGCACTGGGCCGCAGCGTCACGCTGCAGGCGCTGACCGCCAACGGGGCGGCGATGCTGCCGCTGTTGGATGAGGCGCTGCCGCCGGAAGTACAGATTCAGGTACGACCTAACGGCCGTGAACTGACATTCCCGCTGATTGACGCAGTCCAGGATGAAGACGCTCGCCTGCGTTCGCTGTCGGTCTTTGATGCGCTGCGTACCCTGCTGACACTGGTGGATTCTCCCGCCGACGAACGTGAAGCGGTGATGCTCGGTGGTCTGTTTGCCTACGATTTGGTCGCCGGTTTTGAAGACCTGCCGGCACTGCGCCAGGATCAGCGCTGCCCGGACTTCTGCTTCTATCTGGCGGAAACCCTGCTGGTGCTGGATCACCAGCGCGGCGTCGCCCGGCTGCAGGCCAGTGTATTCACGGCCGACCCGGCCGAGGAGCTGCGCTTGCAACTGCGTCTGGAACAGCTGCAGGTTCAATTGAAACAGACTCCGCAGCCGATCCCGCATCAGACACTGGAAAACATGCAACTGAGCTGCAACCAAACCGATGAAGAATACGGTGCGGTGGTCAGCGAGCTGCAGCAGGCCATTCGTCAGGGCGAAATTTTCCAGGTAGTTCCGTCACGTCGTTTCTCTCTGCCCTGCCCGGCCCCGCTGGCCGCGTACCAGACGCTGAAGGACAACAACCCAAGCCCATACATGTTCTTTATGCAGGATGACGAATTCACCCTGTTCGGCGCGTCACCGGAAAGTGCCTTGAAATACGACGCCAACAACCGTCAGATTGAAATCTACCCGATTGCCGGTACCCGCCCACGCGGCCGTCGTGCCGACGGTTCACTGGACCTGGATCTGGACAGCCGTATCGAGCTGGAAATGCGTACCGACCATAAAGAGCTGGCCGAGCACCTGATGCTGGTCGATCTGGCGCGTAACGATCTGGCGCGGATTTGTCAGGCCGGCAGCCGCTACGTGGCCGACCTGACCAAAGTGGACCGCTACTCTTTCGTGATGCACCTGGTTTCCCGGGTGATCGGCACCTTGCGTGCCGACCTTGACGTGCTGCACGCCTATCAGGCCTGCATGAACATGGGCACCCTGAGCGGTGCACCTAAAGTGCGCGCCATGCAGTTGATCGCCGCCTCTGAAGGCACCCGTCGCGGCAGCTACGGCGGCGCGGTAGGTTATTTCACCGCCACCGGTGATTTGGATACCTGTATTGTCATCCGCTCCGCGTACGTTGAAGACGGCATTGCCACCGTGCAAGCCGGGGCCGGCGTGGTGCTGGACTCTGTTCCTCAGGCGGAAGCCGATGAAACCCGTAATAAGGCACGTGCCGTGCTGCGCGCCATCGCCAGTGCGCATCAAGCCAAGGAGGTGTTCTGATGGCCGATATCTTACTGCTCGATAACGTTGATTCCTTTACCTACAACCTGGTCGATCAGCTGCGCGCCAGCGGTCATCAGGTGGTGATTTACCGCAACCAAATTTCTGCCGAGGTGATTATCGAGCGCCTGCAGCAGTTGACCCAGCCGGTGCTGATGCTGTCACCCGGCCCAGGGACTCCGGCCGAAGCCGGTTGCATGCCTGAGCTGTTGCAGCGCCTGCGCGGCCAGTTACCGATTATCGGTATCTGTCTGGGGCATCAGGCCATTGTGGAAGCCTATGGCGGCCACGTCGGTCAGGCCGGTGAGATCCTGCACGGCAAGGCTTCGGCGATCAGCCACGATGGCGAAGGGATGTTTGCCGGCATGGTAAACCCCTTGCCAGTGGCCCGTTATCACTCCCTGGTAGGCAGCAACATCCCGGCCGAACTCACCGTTAACGCCCATTTTGGCGAGATGGTGATGGCAGTACGTAATGACCAGCATCGTGTATGCGGTTTCCAATTCCATCCGGAATCGATCCTGACCACCCACGGCGCGCGTTTGCTTGAGCAAACTCTGGCCTGGGCGCTGGCGAAATAACGAGAGGAAACGACGATGCAAACTATTCTTGAAAAACTGTACCGTTCAGAGTCGATGAACCAGCAGGAAAGCCAGCAGTTGTTCAGCGCCATTGTTCGCGGCGAGCTTGAGCCAAGCCAATTGGCCGCAGCGCTGATCAGCATGAAGATTCGCGGCGAACGCCCGGAAGAGATCGCCGGTGCCGCCAAAGCGCTGCTGGCCGATGCCCTGCCGTTCCCACGCCCGGACTATCCGTTTGCCGATATCGTGGGTACCGGCGGCGACGGCACCAACAGCATTAATATTTCCACCGCCAGCGCCTTCGTAGCCGCGGCGTGCGGCGCCAAAGTGGCCAAACACGGCAACCGCAGCGTGTCCAGCCGGTCCGGATCGTCGGATCTGCTGGCGGCGTTCGGTATTCGCCTGGACTTGCCGGCGGAACAGGCACGTCAAGCGCTGGACGACCTGGGCGTGTGCTTCCTGTTTGCTCCGCAGTATCACACCGGTTTCCGTCATGCGATGCCGGTACGCCAACAGTTGAAGACCCGCACGGTGTTCAACGTGCTTGGCCCACTGATCAACCCGGCGCGTCCACCGCTGGCGCTGATCGGCGTTTACAGCCCGGAACTGGTGCTGCCGATTGCCGAAACCCTGCGCGTGTTGGGTTATCAGCGGGCAGCCGTGGTGCACGGCGGTGGCATGGATGAAGTGGCGATCCATAGCGCGACCCATGTGGCCGAATTGAACAATGGCGAGATTGAAAGCTATCAGTTGACGCCACAGTCCTTCGGGTTGCAAAGCTACCCGCTGGAGGCCCTGCTGGGCGGCTCGCCGGAAGAAAACCGTGACATTCTGGCAAGGTTGTTACAAGGTAAAGGTGACCCGGCGCACGCCGCTGCGGTAGCCGCTAACGTGGCGCTGCTGCTGAAGTTATTCGGGCATGAAGACCTGCGCCAAAACGCGCAGCAGGCACTGGACATGATTCACAGCGGGAAAGCTTACGAGCGCGTAACCGCACTGGCAGCAAGAGGATAAATGATGCAGGAAACCGTGCTCAACAAGATTGTTCGTGACAAAGCGCAATGGGTCGCAGCACGACAGCAACAACAGCCACTGGCCAGTTTTCAAAATGAAATCGTCCCAAGCGAACGTGGTTTTTATCACGCGCTGCAGGGAGCCAGAACGGCGTTTATTCTTGAATGCAAAAAGGCATCCCCTTCCAAAGGGTTGATCCGCGAGAATTTCGATCCCGTGGAGATTGCCTCGGTCTACAAAGATTTTGCCTCGGCGATTTCGGTGCTGACCGACGAAAAATACTTCCAGGGCAGCTTCGATTTTCTGCCGCTGGTCAGCAAGACGGTGACACAGCCGGTGCTGTGCAAAGATTTTATTATCGACCCGTATCAGATCTATCTGGCGCGCTTCTATCAGGCCGACGCCATTCTGCTGATGCTGTCAGTGCTGAACGACGATCAGTACCGTCAGTTGGCGGCGGTGGCGCACAGCCTGAACATGGGCGTGCTGACCGAAGTGATCAGCGAAGAAGAACTGCAACGGGCCATTGCTCTGGAAGCGCCCGTGGTCGGTATCAATAATCGCGATTTGCGCGACCTGAGTATCGATCTGGATCGCACTCGTCAGTTGGCGCCCCGCGTTCCGCACGGTGTAACGGTGATCAGCGAATCCGGCATCAACAATTACGGCCAGATCCGCGAATTGAGCCACTTTGCCAATGGCTTCCTGATCGGCAGCGCATTGATGTCGGAAAATGACCTGCGCGCCGCCGTGCGTCGGGTGATCCTGGGCGACAACAAAGTCTGCGGACTGACCCGTCCTCAGGATGCCAGCGCGGCCTATCAGGCCGGCGCGGTCTACGGCGGGCTGATTTTTGTCGGGCGCTCACCGCGCTATGTCGATATTAATCGCGCACGGGAGGTTATCTCGGGTGCGCCACTGAAATATGTCGGCGTGTTCTGCGATGCGCAGGTAGAAACCCTGGTTAAGACGGTCGAACGCCTGGGGCTGAAAGCGGTGCAGTTGCACGGTGCCGAAGATCAGGCCTATATCAGCGCCCTGCGCGCCGAACTGCCTGCCGAATGCCAGATTTGGAAAGCGCTGAGCGTGAAAGACCATTTGCCCAAGCGCGATTTGCAGCACGTTGACCGCTATCTGCTGGATAACGGTGCGGGTGGCACCGGCCAGCGTTTCGACTGGTCGGTATTGCACGGCGAAAACCTGGAAAACGTGATGCTGGCCGGTGGCCTGGGCGCAGACAACTGTGTTGACGCAGCCAAACTCGGCTGTGCCGGTCTGGACTTTAACTCCGGCGTTGAGAGCCAACCCGGCATTAAGGATCCTGCCCGCCTGGCGGCGGTATTCCAGACCCTGCGCGCTTACTAAACATGATTAACGGATAATAACGGGAACTATAATGACGCTGCTTAACCCCTACTTCGGCGAATTTGGTGGCCAATATGTGCCGCAGATTCTGATGCCGGCCTTAAAACAACTGGAAGAAGCCTTCGTCAGCGCCCAGCGCGACCCTGAGTTCCAGGCTGAATTTATCGACCTGTTGAAAAACTACGCCGGTCGCCCGACAGCCCTGACGCTGTGCAAAAATCTCACCGCCGGTACCAAAACCAAGCTGTATCTGAAGCGTGAAGATCTGCTGCACGGCGGTGCGCACAAAACCAACCAGGTATTGGGTCAGGCGCTGTTGGCCAAGCGCATGGGCAAAACCGAAATCATCGCCGAGACCGGCGCCGGTCAGCATGGCGTAGCCTCGGCACTGGCCTGTGCCTTGCTCGGTCTGAAGTGCCGTATTTATATGGGCGCCAAAGATATTGAGCGCCAGTCACCCAATGTCTTCCGTATGCGTCTGATGGGCGCGGAAGTGATCCCGGTGCACAGTGGCTCCTCTACGCTGAAAGACGCCTGTAACGAAGCGCTGCGCGACTGGTCCGGCAGCTATGAAACCGCCCACTATATGTTGGGTACCGCAGCAGGTCCGCACCCGTATCCAACTATCGTGCGTGAATTCCAGCGCATGATCGGCGAAGAAACCAAAGCGCAGATGCTGGAACGCGAAGGCCGCCTGCCGGATGCCGTGCTGGCATGCGTTGGGGGCGGTTCCAACGCCATCGGCATGTTTGCCGATTTTATCGACGACACCAGCGTTGGCCTGATCGGCGTCGAACCTGCCGGCCTGGGTATTGAAACCGGTCAGCACGGCGCACCGCTGAAGCACGGCCACGTCGGCATCTATTTCGGTATGAAAGCGCCGATGATGCAGACTTCCGAAGGCCAGATCGAAGAGTCCTACTCCATTTCCGCCGGGCTGGACTTCCCTTCTGTCGGGCCGCAACACGCCTATCTGAACAGCATCGGCCGGGCTGAATACGTGTCCATTACCGATGATGAAGCGCTGGATGCATTCAAGGCGCTGTCGCGTAGCGAAGGGATTATCCCGGCGCTGGAGTCTTCCCATGCCTTGGCTCATGCACTGAAAATGATCCGTGAAACGCCGCAAAAAGAACAGATCCTGGTGGTTAACCTGTCCGGCCGCGGCGACAAAGACATATTTACCGTTCACGACATTCTGAAAGCTCGGGGAGAAATCTGATGGAACGTTACCAGCACCTGTTCGACCGCCTGGCAAGTCACAAAGAAGGCGCATTCGTCCCGTTCGTGACTCTGGGCGATCCGAACCCGGCTCTTTCATTGCAGATCGTCGATATCCTGGTTGAAGCCGGCGCAGATGCGCTGGAACTGGGCATTCCGTTCTCCGATCCGCTGGCCGACGGCCCGACTATCCAAAGCGCTGCGCTGCGCGCTTTTGCCTCTGGCGTGACGCCAACCCAGTGCTTCGAAATGCTGGCGGCTATCCGTGAGAAGCATCCGACCATTCCTATCGGCCTGCTGATGTACGCCAATCTGGTGTTCCATAAAGGCATTGATGCATTTTACCAACGCTGTGCCGAAGTCGGCGTTGATTCGGTGCTGATTGCCGACGTGCCATACGAAGAGTCTGCGCCCTTCCGTGCTGCGGCAACGCGCCACGGCATCGCCCCTATCTTTATCTGCCCACCCAATGCAGACGACGATTTACTGCGTGAGATTGCCTCACACGGCCGGGGTTATACCTATCTGTTGTCACGCGCGGGCGTCACCGGTACCGAAAGCCGTGCTGAATTGCCCCTTCATCACCTGGTGAGCAAACTGCATGAATACCATGCGGCCCCCCCACTGCAGGGATTTGGCATTTCAGAACCGACGCAGGTGCGTGATGCCCTGCAGGCCGGGGCGGCAGGGGCGATATCCGGCTCGGCCATCGTCAAGATTATCGAGCAAAACCAAGCCAATCCGGCAGAAATGCTGACGAAACTGGCAAGTTTTGTCCGTGAAATGAAAGCGGCGACCCGGGCATAATGCTCCAACGGCGGGCGCAGAGCATTGCGTCCGCCGATAACATCTTGTTTCCCCTCAAAGTTATATGATTTTTTTACATCTAAAGTTTGAACAAACCCAATTCTTGTTTCACACTTAGCGTTGCGCGTCGGGCATTTCTTTATTTTGAGCGGTCTTTTGAGAAGTGCGCTACGTCTTCAGGTGAAAACCCGAATGTAGTTTCAACAATAACATTGCATGGAGAGTAATTTATGAAGCTATTTAAAACCCTTTCGGTCTTATGCATGGCTGCCGTTGTGGCATTCGCAGTGAGTGCCTGCGCGCCAACAGCGAAATCTGAAGGGACTGGCGGTTATATTGATGACACGGTTGTGACGACCAAAGTGAAGTCAGCGCTGCTGGCGGATAAAACCATCAAATCTACCGAAATCAGCGTCGAGACCTTTAAAGGTCGTGTGCAACTGAGCGGCTTTGTCAGCTCGAGCGCCGATGCCAACCGTGCGGTACAGGTGACACGCGGCGTAGCGGGTGTGAAATCCGTCGAGAACGTCATGCAAATCAAGTAAAAGTAAAACGGAGGCGCTGCGTGCGCCTCCCTGTTTCACCGCTATCAGAAACGATAACCCGCCCCGAACATAAACACCCACGGATCCAAGCGCGTATCAATACTGTGATGATTACCGGCCGCATCGTCAAAGCGCGTTTTGGTCTCGATGTTCATCCACCAGACTGACATGTTCAGCATCCAGTGTTCATCCAGGTTGTAATCCAGGCCCGCCTGCGCGGCCACGCCCCAGGAATCTTTCAAACTCAGGTTGCTCAACCCGGCATCTTTGCCGTTGTCATTGAATTTTTCATCGAAGAAGGTGGTGTAGTTAACCCCCAGCCCCAGGTACGGGCGCAGTTTGTCCTGCTTGTCGCCAAAGTAATACTGCGCCATCAGGCTCGGCGGTAAATCGTGCACCGTGGCGATATCACCGTTCACGGCTTTACCGTTCAAACCTACTTTATGGCGAAACGGCGTTGCGGCCAGCAGTTCGACGCCAATATTGTCCGTGACCATATACCCGAAGGTCAGGCCAAGCTGGGTATTGTTATTGGCACTGAATGAGCCCTGTCCCAGTACGTCATCCGATCCGGCATTTGGCCGTACCGTTGCAGAACCTGCGCGGAAAAGAAAGTCTCCTGCCTGATGCGCACTTGCCAACATAGGGGCCATCATCGCCGCCAATACCACCAGAGTTGTCTTTTTCATTATCCATTCCATTTGTGTGGTTATCATCCAGGGGAATATACCTACTTACGGGTATTTATGATCCCATCGAGATCACATCTTATGTGTAAAAATTTTAATTCCTACTAAAAACAAGGTTACCTAAGAGGCTAATAAATCGAGAATTGATCTGAATCAAAAAACGCCTTTTGTTGCAAATTATTTACATGTTCAAATTTCAGTTGCTAAAAAAAACGCCGCTGCGTAATTTCATCTTCCGTGTTGGTTTTGGTTGGTGTCGTAAGGAGTCGGCGGGCAATCAAGATGAGCGAAATTCTAAATCCCTGTGTCAGTTGCGGCGCATGCTGCGGCTATTTTCGAGTGTCATTCTATTGGGCCGAAGCGGAAGATGGCGGCGGCGTGGTTCCTTTATCCCTAACAGAACCGTTAACCCCCTTCCTGCGCTGTATGCAGGGGACCAACAGCAAGTCCCCGCGCTGTACCGCACTCGACGGCGAAATCGGCAAAGCAGTTTCCTGTTCTATTTATCTCAACCGCCCCAGCCCCTGCCGTGAGTTCGATCAGTCGGGAGAGAATGGCCTGCGTAACGAAGCCTGCGACCGTGCTCGCGAACGTTATGGCCTGCCGCCATTGCCGGTTTCCCTGCCGCTGACTTTACCGAGTACCACGATCGCCGAAGAAATAGCCGTAGTGCAATTCGCGGGGTGCCACAGCGACGTGGAACAGGGTACAATCGCCCACTGATTTTGATTTATCTCTGTTTCTCGATGCCAAGGAGTCTGCATGCCCATCACGGCCAACACGTTGTACCGTGACAGTTTTAATTTTTTCCGTAACCAACTGGCCAGTATCCTGATACTGGCGCTGTTGACCGCATTCATTTCTGTGCTGCTCAATCAGGCTTTCAGCCCTGACATCGAGCAGCTAAAGATCCTGAGTGCAACGGAAGGTGATTTTGCTGCATCCGCCGGTATGGGGATCCAGGAAATCATTCAACAAATGACGCCTGAGCAGCAGATGGTGTTATTGAAGGTATCAGCCGCCGCCACTTTCTCTGCGTTGGTGGGTAACGTGCTGCTGGTGGGCGGGATGCTGACGCTGGTTCGCCTGGTTTCCCAGGGGCAACGCCTCAGCGCCCTGCGCGCTATTGGGGCTTCCGCACCGGAACTGCCACGTTTGCTGCTGCTGCTGTTTATCTGCACGTTGTTGATCCAACTGGGCCTGACGCTGTTTGTCGTGCCAGGTGTGATCATGGCGATTGCCTTCTCGCTGGCGCCGGTGATCACCACCGCCGACAAGAAAGGTGTGTTCGCTTCGATCAAGCTGAGCTGCAAACTGGCTTTCGCCAATGCGCGCGTGATTGTTCCGGCAATGATGCTGTGGCTGGCGGCCAAGCTGCTGGTGCTGTTTATGGTGAGCCACCTGTCGGTGCTGACCCCGAACGTCGCCAGCGTGGTGCTGACCGCACTGAGCAACCTGGTTTCCGCCCTGTTGCTGATTTACCTGTTCCGTCTGTATATGCTGCTGCGAAGCTAATCTTCCGGTCGGTATCAAAAGGCACGCTTCGGCGTGCCTTTTTGTTTATGGGGCCGCGGCCGGATCCGCCTGCTCCTTGCTTTGAATCAGCTTCAGCGCCAGATAAAGATCCGGTACCAGTATTAATTCCCGATCGCGCCCCATCCGATTGATGCGGAACCAGCGTGTCAGCTCGGTTCGCCGTCCCGCCAGCACCAGCTTTACGTTACGCTGTAACAAATCGCGTTTCAATTCGTCGATAGCCGCCAGTACGCTGATATCCGCATGGGTAAAACTGGCAACGGCGTCCACCACCACCCAACGCGGTTGAAATGGCGTGCTGTCTACCAGGTTCAGGATGCGTCGTTTGAAGTACGCCACATTGAAATAGGTCAGCGGTGAATTGAAGCGATACATCATCACGCCCGGCACTGCCTTGATGCCGTTATTGTTGCCCATCGAGTGGATCATGCCTTCGTCATTGACGCCCAGCAGCTGTTCCGTCGGGCGGAATACCGTGCGCAAGAACTGCATCAATCCCAGTAATACTGCCAGGCCAATGCCGCTAATGACCCCCACCAGCAACACGCAGAGGAAAGTAAACATCGCCAGCCTGAAGGCCTGAGCATTACGGCGCCGCATAATCCAGATACCACGGATATCCAACAGCGACCAGGCGGCGTACATCAGTACCACCCCCAACCCTGCCACCGGAATAAACTGCAAGGGTGCCATCAGGAACAGCAGCACGAAGGCAATCACCCCCGCCGCAATGATCGACACCAGTTGGCTCTTGCCCCCGTTAGCATCATTGACCGCCGTGCGCGAATCCGCCCCACTGATGGCAAAGCCCTGCGATAGCGCCGAGACGATGTTCACCAGCCCGAGCGCGCGGAATTCCGCGTCGGCGTTAACCTCATAGCCGTTCTTGGCCGCAAAGCTGCGGGCGGTCAGCATCATACTGACAAAGCTCACTACCGCCAGGTTAAGCGCCGGGATCACCATATCGCGCAGCAAACCCGGCTGGAAATCCGGCCACTGCACTATCGGCAGCACGTCGCTAAAACCGCCCACCGTCACCACGCCATGCTGCTGCAGCCCGCACGCCCAGGTGACGAAAGTCGCCAGAACGATGGCGAATAGCGGCGCCGGCCAGTTGGGACGCCATTTTTTGAACCCGATCAGCGTCACTAACGTCAGCAACGAAACCGCGATGGTCAATACATCGCTGTGCATCAGGTTGCCCGGCAATGCGTAGATTCGTTCAATTAACTGCGCCGGATGCACGCCAAAACCCAGTACTTTGCCAATTTGATCGGCAATGATGGTAATCGCCACGCCGTTGAGCAACCCATTGAGTATCGGCCGCGAGAGCAAGTCGGCCAGTGCCCCCAGCTTGAAGCGGCTGGCCAACAGACACCATGCGCCCATCATCGCCGTCATCATAATGGTGAGCTGCCAGTGTCGCTCCATATTGCCCGCGGCCAACGGCGTTACCACGGCGGCAATAACCGCACAGGTGGCGGCATCCGGCCCCACAATAAGCTGGCGCGAAGAACCGAAGAACGCATAGGCGATCATCGGTAAAATACAGGAATAAAGCCCCACCACTGGGCTGACACCCGCCAACTCGGCGTAGGCAATCGCCACCGGCAATGCCACGGCGGCAACGGAAAGCCCGGCGCGAAGGTCCGGTTTGAGCCAACTGCGCTGATACCCTAATAAATGCGTCAAACCGGGCGTTAGCGCCTGGAGGGATTTCCACTGCATAAACTGTTTTCCGTTATAAATTATCCGGCTATTATTGTGCGTATCATGCGATGCCCATGTCGTGCTGGCAATCTGCCCGCAGCGAACTCGCGACCTCAATCGTAAGTTTATGCAAATTCCTGCTTTCACGGCGGAAATCCGCCGGCCAAACGCCGATAATCAGCACTTCCCAGCGGTACACAGAGCCCGCCAAATCCGGTATAGTCGGCCGATGAACAGATGATGGATTGATTTATGAAGCAGTTTCTTGATTTCCTCCCGTTAATTGTCTTTTTTGCATTTTATAAGCTCTACGATATCTACGTTGCCTCTGGCGCGCTGATCGTCGCCACCGCCCTGGCGCTGGTATTCACCTGGTTCAAGTACCGCAAAATCGAGAAGATGACGCTGATCACCTTCCTGATGGTGCTGGTGTTCGGCACTCTGACGCTGGTGTTCCATAACGATTTGTTTATCAAGTGGAAAGTGACGATCATCTACACCCTGTTCGCACTGGCTCTGCTGATCAGCCAACTGGTGCTCAAAAAGCCGTTGGTGCAACGCATGCTGGGGAAAGAGCTGACGCTACCGGATAAAGTCTGGAACAACCTCAATCTGGCCTGGGCGGTATTCTTCCTGGTCTGCGGCCTGGCGAACATTTACGTCGCCTTCTGGTTGCCGCAAAGTGTCTGGGTTAACTTTAAAGTGTTCGGCCTGACCGCACTGACACTGGTATTTACCCTGCTCAGCGGCGTTTATATTTATCGGCACATGCCGGAAGAACAGAAAAAATAGTTACAAAATTGTTAATGCCCGTGGCCTTTGCTACGGGCAGTATAGTGAAATCCCTTCTTTGATAAGCAGACAGCTATGACTCAACAACGACCTTTACCCAGTGGCGAAATGGTGCTGCGAACGCTGGCGATGCCAGCAGATACCAATGCCAACGGTGATATTTTTGGCGGCTGGCTGATGTCGCAGATGGACATCGGTGGCGCCATTCAGGCAAAAGAAATTGCCGAGGGACGCGTAGTCACGGTGCGTGTCGATGGCATGACCTTCCTGAAACCGGTCGCCGTGGGTGACGTGGTATGCTGCTATGCGCACTGTATCCGTACCGGACGCAGCTCAATCACCATCAATATCGAAGTGTGGGTCAAGAAAGTGTCTTCTGCCCCCATTGGTCAGCGCTACCGCGCAACCGAGGCGGTCTTTACCTATGTCGCAGTGGACGACGAAGGCAATTCACGCGCCCTGCCTGATGGCAAGATGAACTTCCGTGTGGGTTTTGAAGAGTAAGCCGTAGCGCCAAGATCGGTTTCAAGAAGCCCGATGAATTTCATTGGGCTTTTTTATTGCTGCAGTGGCGGAGCTCGGGCAGCAAAAGGGGCCGCCGTAGCGACCCCTATCTTGATTCAACCTGAACCCACCTGTCGGTCAGTTCATTTCCGTGGTGCCGTTAATTTTAAAGCGAATATTCACGGTGCGATCTTTCGCTTCTTTGGCTTCATAACGCCACTTACGCAATGCCTGTTTCACCTCACGCTCAAACATATTGCGCGGTTCCGCAGACAGGATGCGCACGTTACTCACACGGCCGTCACTGTCGATATCGAACTGCACCCGCACATTGCCTTCAATCTGCAAGGCTCTGGCGCGCGGTGGATAAATCGGATCGGCGCGGCTGATCGGTTTTGGCCCCACATCACGCGAATTCCCCTGAACCGGCGCTGACGGCGCCTGCTTCACCGGTGCCTTGTCGATAGGCTTGGCCGGCTCTTTATTTTCAAACGGCGACGGCTCACGCGGCTCGGTTTTTTGCGGTTCACGCTTAACCTTTTTTTCAACCTTCGGCTTAGGTTTTGGCTTCGGCTTGGGTTTTACCGGCTCAGGCTTGAGGATCGCTTTCGGCGGTGGCTCCGGGATCGGTTCCGGTTCCGGCTCGGGTTCAGGCTCCACCTGCGGTTCTGGCTCTGGTTCGGCAGGCGCAGGTGGCGGCGGCTCCGCCATCGCGGCGGTATTGACCATCATGACGCTGATTGGCGCATCTTCAGGTTTCGGCAGCTCCATCACTTCCTTGACAGAAGCATAAAGCAGGGCCCCCACCAAGGCGCTATGTAAGCCAACGGACAGGACAATCGGCACGGACAAACGGCGATTAAGGAACATCTTTTTTAGCGGCATAATGATTCTGTTTCCTCTGGTTCGCCAAGTTTAAATGCAAATAGCAATCATATTCAATAACGAATGGCAAACTATCGCTCTAATCGTCATTATTCATCGCTAAAACCTGCAAACTCATGAGGATATTAACCTTTCGTTTGCCTTTTCACTGAGGCTTTTACACGCTTCATTAACCTGATTTACCGCCGCTGAAAATAAAAAACCCGCCGTAGCGGGTCACTCATCACCAATGCGGCGTTATTCATCATCGCCGTAATACAGCACGCCCAGTTTGATCAGCGGTCGACCCTGCGCTTTGCGGTGCAGGTTGGTGTCGCGCAGCGAATAGACACAGCCGCAGTATTCTTGCTGATAGAAACGCTCGCGCTTGCTGATGTCGATCATCCGCGACGCCCCGCCTTTTTTACGCCAGTTGTAATCCCAGTACTCCAGCTCCGGGTATTTTTCTGCCGCACGCACGCCACAGTCGGTGATTTGTTGCATATTCTTCCAGCGGGAGATGCCCAGCGAGCTGGAAATGGTGTCATAGCCATTTTCATGTGCATACAGCGCGGTGCGTTCAAAACGCATGTCGAAGCACATGGTGCAACGGATACCGCGCTCGGGTTCATGCTCCATGCCTTTGGCACGAGCAAACCAATTGTCGGTATCGTAATCGGCGTCAATGATGGGAATACCGTGCTGCTCGGCAAAACGGATATTCTCGTCTTTGCGCAGCAGATATTCTTTTTGCGGATGAATGTTCGGGTTATAGAAGAAAATGGCGTATTCGATGCCGGAGGCCTGAATGGCTTCCATCACCTCACCGGAACAGGGGGCGCAGCAAGAGTGCAGCAGCAGTTTGCTTTTGCCCTCGGGCAAGTTGAGTTTATCTCTAACCAGTTCCGTCATTTCTTTCTACCTCACAAACCTTGTCCAATGAATCGCGCGGCCGCACTATACGAATAAACACTAGCGGCTTCAAGGCATAAGCGCCAGCCGCAGCTAAATTACAACGGGCGGGCATTCCCTTGTCTCGTCTTTTGCGATACTTTAAATTCACCCTTCTATAGCAATGATTTTAAAGGTGAAACATGCTTTATTTGATCTACGCGCAAGACGTCCCCAACTCATTGGAAAACCGCCTGTCGGTACGCCCGGCACACCTGGCACGCCTGCAGGCGTTGCGTGATGAAGGTCGTCTGGTGGTTGCCGGCCCCAACCCCGCCATTGACAGCAACGATCCGGGCAGCGCCGGTTTTAGCGGTTCCACGGTCATTGCGGAGTTCGCCTCGCTGGCGGATGCTCAAGCCTGGGCGGAGCAAGATCCTTACGTCGCGGCCGGCGTTTATGGTGACGTGACGGTGAAACCCTTCAAACAAGTTTTCTAATGCTAACGACAACCCGCTGTTTTTTGCTGCAGTGGGTTGTTATTGCGCCCCATCACCGTTGCATCCGCCGATGAACAGCCTAAATTCGCCGTCCCTTTTTCGTTTACTCTTTGCTGGCACAACGACCTTCCCCTCTCACGCTATTGTGCATTACTCGGCGCACTCATAGACTGATTTTACTGTATATAAATACAGTTATTTAATTTTCCCCTATGAGGATCAAAAATGAACACCTGCCCTGATATCGCAACATTGAGAAGTACTGTACCTGCCCTAGCCGGTGAGCTGATCGCGGTAACCGCCTATGATACAGCCTGGAGCACCAATAACCGTCAACCCACTGGTGGGGGCATTTTTGTCGCTAAAGCACAGTCGACACCGGCAGACGACGGTGGCATGTTTATTCGCCCCAACTCGTCGTGGGTCTGGCTACGAGTATTGGAGGTGGCAGGCACAGTTTCGCCTTACATGTACGGTGCTAAAGGTGATGGTATTGCTGACGATACGGATGCAGTCCAAAAGGCGAATGACTACGCGAGTTCGCTGGCGACCACCAGTGGCGCACGCGTGTTGAAAAACGGTAACCTAATTTTTGGCAACGGCCGTTTCAAGTGTACAAAAGAACTAACGTTTGACACCAAAACCGTCGATTATGATTTTTCCGGTGCACTGCTGGATTTCACGGGTATGGCTCACGGCAGCAAAGATAAGCGTAATACCGCCATCGGATGGCAAAATAATGCCGGCTATACTCAAGGCAATCTCAGCGTTAAAAATCTGCGTATCATTGGCCCCGGCGCTGACTCTTTTGTCGATGGGATGACATTTTCCACATCGCTTTCGAACAGTTACCCACGTAATTCTTTAACCTTCACCGGCGGCGGTCTTGAGGGGTTCGCCTATGGCCTCACGGGCACAACTAATTTCTACTTCCTGCGCATGTATGCTTTTACTTTCAATCATTGCGACATCTGCTACTACTTCCCAAACAACACTTCAGATTCCGGTGAAGAGATGAACTTTCACAGCTGTGTCTTCGCGCAAAGTAACTGCGGCGTGAACCTACAGGGAGGCTATAGCTATTTCTTCAACTGTTCCTTTGATTATATCTACGGAAAAAATGGGCCGCAGACATCGACGGACAGCCTGGGGAAATATATTCATATTGAAGGCGGGCAACACATTTTCCGCGATTGCCACGTTGAAGGCTATGGCCCTCAAAATTACATCGTCAGCATCCCGGACAATAAAAGCTGCAAAGTTAACTTTATTGGCGGCCTGTTCACCTTTAAAGCGGGGGGGAGCCCATCCACCTATCCCACCACCAGTAATCCTTTTTATTTTGGTAATCTGGCTCGGGTCGTGTTTGAGAAGGTCAATATTGGTCAGATGCAGCAAGGTGGGGATGCAAACGTCAGTGGTTGGATTGATGGCAGCGGTTCAGCATCATTGCATGATACTCAGTTGCCTATTGCCTGGCCTTATTTGCTGGCGCAGGTTCGTACCGATGCCGGGGTACAGGACAACTGGATCGACAGCTCAACCTATACCAGCGGTACCGGCAATGAGAAATGGACCGAGGAGGCTTGGGTTCTTCCGCCGGGAGGGGTTAACACTATTCGCAAATCTCGTTACGGCTGGGGAACCGCAAACAGCACCAATTTCAGCCTCATCCGACAGCCAAACTTTGTCTCACTGGGGCGTAACGTTTCCGCAGGCAGCGGCGTATTTCAAGCCGTATTAGGGACAATAAAGCTGAAAGGTTATGGCAGCGTAATTCATCATCTTCGCGCCAATACTTTCGCCGGTGATGGCCAAAGCTGTCAGGTAAAAATCGTATGGGCAAAACTGAACGAGTTTGGTGCCCAACAAGATAGGGAGCCCCAAATATTGATGCAGCAGACAGGTCACTCGTACACCTTTAATTTCAGTGGTGTTGAATCTGAACTGAAAACCGTGACCATTCCAGGGCAAATGCAGGGTTACACGACTCAGCCCCCCTCCTTTGAGCGAGCCCCTGACTGGGCAACCCACGCTTTTCTGTTGATTGATACCACGCAAATGAAAAGTAACTTCGACCTGCGTATTACCGATGTTTATATGCGTCAGGTATAAAAACTTAACGCCGACAACAGCCGCGGATTACCGCGGCTTTTTCGTTTGCAAACAAAAAAAAAGCCAGCACGGAGTGGCTGGCTAAAGGGTTCTTCGAGGGAATATCTTGTTCGAATAAGGTACTCCCTTCCCCGGTGGATCCGCCATCTATTGGTGTGATAGGCAAACCCCAGCCGGCCTCTTTTTGTTGCCGCATGGAAATCACCTCCGCCGACCTACGCTTGGGCCGTAGTCGATGCTCAGGTTTGCTAAAGGACTCAGCGACTCTCATCATTTTGCAGTATCAATGCCTGCATATCCGCAAACATGGCGTCCCACTCCGGCGGGTCAATATCCATCAAACCAAAGAAACGCAGCATAAATGCCCCTTCGGTGGCCAGGAAAGCCAATCGTGCACGCTTGCCCTCCTCGGTGGTTAAATCCAGTCCGGCGATCCGGCTGCGGTACCATTCACGCGTACTGTCCAGATGCTCCGGCGTTTGGATCAGGGTTGCCATCAGCCCTGCCGCCTTGGCGCTGGAGGTCTGATCGGAGCTTCTGGTCGCCTGCAGATGTGCTTGCACGGCAGTCGTGGCCGAGGGGGTTTCACCGGCAATGGCGTCGAACACCCGTTCATACGCCTTACCCCAGCGATCGAACATCGCATCAATCAACGCGTCTTTGCTGCCAAAGCAATACTGCACCCCGCCCTTGGAAATCCCCATCGCCCTGGCGACAGAATCAATCGTCAGCCCGGCGGCACCCTGTGTGGCGACAATCTCTTCGGCCACATCCAGAACCTTGTCACGATCGATGCTGCGTTGACGTCCCATTGAGAAACCCTCTTTTCAATACATACGTATGGATATATATTACCGCCAGTATACCACCCGGCAACCCCGGGCGGTGACCTTATAGCAACGCACCCGCGTCGCTCGCTTTTTTGGAATAATATTATGCACGTAAACAACCGTTGGTTGATCCTGGCAATGATCTCCAGCGCACTATTTTTGATCATTATCGACATGACGGTGCTCTACACCGCTTTGCCACGGCTGACACAAGCGCTGGATGCCAGTGCCTCGCAAAAATTATGGATCGTCAATGCTTACCCGCTGGTAGTCGCCGGTTTGCTGCCTGGTGCAGGCATGCTGAGCGATCGTATCGGCCACAAACGGCTGTTTATTGCCGGACTGCCGGTGTTTGCCATCGCCTCGCTTTGCGCGGCCTTTTCTCCGTCGGCCGAATGGCTGATCGCCGCCCGCGTATTTCTTGCGGTAGGTGCCGCGATGATGATGCCGGCGACCCTGTCCATTGTCCGTCATGTCTTTACGGATGAACGTGAGCGCGCCCTGGCGATTGGCATCTGGGCAGCCGTGGCCTCCGGTGGCGCGGCCATTGGCCCGGTGGTTGGCGGCGTCCTGCTGGAGTACTTCTGGTGGGGTTCGGTGTTCCTGATCAACGTGCCGGTGGTGATGGTCGTGCTGCCGCTCGCGTGGCGGTTAATTCCGCACTGCGGAGGGGAAAATAAGCGCCCTTACGATATCATCGGTTCGGCCCAGATCATGGCCGGTTTGGTGGGCTGCATCTATGCGTTAAAAGAATTGAGCAAGGCCTCGCCCTCATTTACCGCACTGGCGATTGCCGCGGCGATTGGCATTTTGTCGCTCTGGCTGTTTGTTCGCCGCCAACGGCGGGCGCGCTACCCTATGATCGACTTCTCACTGTTCCAAAACCGGCTGTTTGCCGGTGGCGTCGGGGTAGCGTTAGTGTCGATGATCGCGTTGGTCGGCGTGGAATTGGTGCTGACTCAACGTCTGCAACTGGTGCTTGAGCTGAGCCCCTTGCAGGCCGCACTGTTTATTCTGCCTATTCCGCTGGCGTCGGCGCTGGCAGGTCCGTTGGCCGGTTTACTGCTGCCGCGCTACGGCGAGCGCAGCATGATACTCGGCGGTTTTGTTCTGACCGGCCTCGGCATCGCCGGCCTGGCCCTGCTTTATCAAAGCAGCCTGGTGCTACAGTTGATTTGTCTGTTCATCGCCGGTTTTGGCCTTGGGGGCGTCATTACGGCGGCGTCGACCGCCATCATGCTGAATGCACCGGAAGAGAAGTCCGGTATGGCCGCATCGATCGAGGATGTCTCCTATGAACTGGGCGGCGTTCTGGGTATCACGCTGCTCGGCGGGTTGATGACCGCCGTTTATAGCCACAGTCTGGTGCTGCCCGGCAGTCTGCCGGTGAGCGACATCGCCTATGACAGTATCGATGAAGCCCTACGGCTGGCCGCCCACCTGGCGGCAGATCAGGCGGAGCAACTTAAGCAACTGGCACGCCTGGCTTTCGACCGTGCTTTTCTCGTCGTTCTGATTGCTGCAGCCTCATTGATGGCACTGGGGGCCGGCGTAGCAAAAATGGCATTGCGCAAGGAATGATGCAAAGCCGCTGTTGTTGTTAACGCATTCTGCTTAAACTGATTTGGCAATTTGCTTCTCGGACTTATCGACATTGGTTTCAGCGATTGCATTGATGCTTTTGATCGTCTTTAACCCTGCGATAGATCCGGTTACTGTGTTTGTTATGGACATTGTGTAAATCATCGAATCAAATAATCAGGAGAAGATTATTATGGCAACGACGAAGAAAGCAGCGAAAAACCATATCGGCCTGGACAGTAAACAATCGGCAAAACTGTCGGAAGCGTTGAATGCGCTATTGGCGAATTATCAGGTGCTGTATATGAACGTGCGCGGCTACCATTGGAACATTTCCGGCCCGCATTTCTTTGAGCTGCACGTCAAATTTGAAGAAACTTATAACGATCTGCTGACCAAAGTCGATGAATTGGCAGAACGTATTTTGACCCTGGGCTCGCAGCCGCGTCACGCTTTCAGCGAATATTTGAAAACTGCCGCCATCAAGGAAGATACCAACGTCACCGACGATAAAGGCACGCTAAGCGGTTTGTTGCACGGGTATTCGGTGCTGCTGCAACAGCAGCGCGAACTGTTGACGCTGGCCGCCGATGCCGGTGATGAAGGGACTGCCTCACTGATGAGCGATTACATCAAAGAGCAGGAAAAACAGGTGTGGATGCTTAATGCCTATCTGGGGAAATAATCTCAGCCTCAGCTAACAAAACAGTCCCCTCAGGGACTGTTTTCGTTTTACCACTCGTACGACACCACAAACAGCAACGAACGTCGGTGCTGATCATCCAGGCGACGACGCACCCGAATAATATGCCGATTGCTGCAAGACTGGCGTTCCAACCAGCGATGCCTGCGGCGCTGGCTCTGTCGTAACATCCGCCAGCGGCCCACTTCGTTTCTACTGCGTCTCATCGTTTCGTCACTCATCCGTCAAAAGCCAACGGCGGGCATTATAGCCCTTTCGCTGTGCGATCCAAGCCACAGTTCGCCGTATTTTACTCCGCTTGAGCGATGCGATGGCTAGTCGAAAATGTTCTTTTTGTTTACAGCAAGTGCCTTAAGACAATCATATTTTTGCAACATAAGCGCGGAGAAAAGGTTTCCCCTTTACCATTCTGTGCGTACACTCATCGTTGGTGGTTTGCGAACGGGATTTTTCGCCTTTATGACAACATTTTATACCGTAATCAGTTGGCTCATGGTGTTTGGTTACTGGCTGCTTATCGCCGGTGTGACCCTGCGTATTCTGATGAAACGCCGAGCCGTACCTTCTGCGATGGCCTGGCTGCTGGTTATCTACATTCTGCCGCTGTTTGGTATTGTGGCTTATTTATCTTTTGGTGAGTTGCACCTGGGCAAGCGCCGCGCCGAACGCGCCAAGGCGATGTGGCCTTCTACCGCACGCTGGTTGAGCGAATTAAAAGAGAGCCAGCGGATCTTTGCCACTGAGTACAGTGAAGTCGCCAGACCGCTGTTCCAACTGTGCGATCGCCGTCAGGGCATTGATGGCGTCAAGGGCAACCAACTCCAGTTGCTCACCACAACCGACTCAACGCTGAAAGCGCTGATCCGCGATATTGAACTGGCCCGCCATAATATAGAGATGGTGTTTTATATCTGGCAGCCCGGCGGGCTGGTGGATCAGGTGGCCGAATCATTGATGGCCGCGGCGCGCCGGGGCGTGCACTGCCGCCTGATGCTGGATTCGGCCGGCAGCCTGCAGTTCTTCCGCAGCCCCTATCCCGGCATGATGCGTAATGCCGGGATTGAGGTCGTGGAAGCGCTCAAGGTCAACCTGTTCCGCGTGTTCCTGCGCCGAATGGATTTGCGTCAGCACCGTAAAGTGGTGCTGATCGACAACTATATCGCCTACACCGGCAGCATGAACATGGTGGACCCACGCTTTTTCAAGCAGGACGCCGGCGTCGGCCAGTGGATCGATCTGATGGCGCGCATGGAAGGCCCGGTCGCCAGTACCATGGGGATTGTTTATGCCTGCGATTGGGAGATTGAAACCGGTAAACGCATCCTGCCGCCACCGCCGGACGTCAATATCATGCCGTTCGAACAGGAAAGCGGTCACACGATCCAGGTTATCGCCTCCGGGCCTGGTTTCCCGGAAGAAATGATCCACCAGGCGCTGCTGACGGCCGTTTACTCTGCGCGTGAACAGCTGATCATGACCACTCCCTACTTTGTGCCAAGCGACGATCTGCTGCATGCTATCTGCACCGCCGCCCTGCGCGGAGTTGAAGTCAGCATTATTGTCCCACGGGATAACGATTCGACGATGGTACGCTGGGCCAGTCGCTCTTTCTTCTCCGAGCTGCTGGAAGCAGGCGTGCGGATCTATCAGTTTGAAGGGGGTTTGCTGCATACCAAGAGTGTGCTGGTCGACGGCCAACTCAGCCTGGTGGGCACGGTGAACCTGGACATGCGCAGCCTGTGGCTGAACTTCGAAATCACGTTGGTGATCGACGATGACGGTTTCGGCAGCGATCTGGCCTGTGTGCAAGATGATTACATTGCCCGCTCGCAGTTGCTGAACGCCCAAGAGTGGCAGAAACGGCCATTCTGGCACCGCATTGTTGAGCGCCTGTTCTACTTTTTCAGTCCGCTGCTATAAATGCCGTAGCGGGCATGGTTTAATAACGCCAAACCCTTTGTTATCAGGATTTAATTATGGATTTGAATAACCGCCTTACTGAAGACGAAACGCTGGAACAGGCTTACGACATCTTTCTGGAACTGGCCGGCGACAATCTGGATCCGGCGGATATTCTGCTGTTCAATCTGCAGTTTGAGGAGCGCGGTGGCGCAGAACTGTATGATCCTGCGGAAGACTGGTCGGAACATGTGGATTTTGACCTGAACCCGGACTTCTTTGCCGAAGTGGTGATTGGTCTGGCGGACAGCGATGGCGAGCCGATCAACGACGTTTTTGCCCGTGTGCTGCTCTGCCGCGAGAAAGACCACAAGCTTTGCCACATTCTGTGGAAAGAGTAATACCCCTGGCATCAAAATAAACCCTGTCGGTCATCGTGACCGGCAGGGTTGTTTTATCCCCCATCAGGCCACAATCACCTGAAGACTCGCCGGGAAAGCCAGGTTCTTCAGCTTCTTCTCCGGATCGCTGGTCACCAACCACGAAATATCTTTTAACTCTGCTACCAGACCGGTCGCATGGTTGTTCAGTTTATGTCCATCGGCAAGCACAATGGTTTTGTTGCTGTTTTTGATCATCTGACGGGCAATCGCCGCCTCGTTCAGATCCTGGTCCATCACCCCCGCCTTTGGGCTCACTGCCCCAGCGCCGATAACGGCATAATCCGCATAGAAAGCACTGATCCCCTGCAATGCCACCGGGCCAATGCATTCCATTTTCGACAGCCCAAATTGTCCGCCGATCAGGATCAGGTTAATCGTGGCATTTTCATGGAACAGGTTGGCAATCACTGGCGAATTGGTGATGACGGTGAGCTGGTTAATACCGGCGATTTGTTTGGCAAATTCCAGCGTAGTGGTACCAAAATCGATAAACAGTGAGTCTCCGGGTTTGATCAATTCGGCAGCTTTAACGGCGATGGCCTTTTTGTCATCCTCAGCCAGTTTAGCTCGCTGATTAAATTCCAGCTCAAACCCAAACTGAGCAATAACCGCCCCGCCATGGATTTTCTTGATGTGTCTCAGTTCTTCGAGCTTATTCAAATCCCTGCGGATGGTTTCCTGAGAGACATTAAAGTCATCTGCCAACTCATTGACGAACACTTGCCCGTTATTTTTCAACTTATCGAGAATAATGTTCCTGCGTTCTAATGCGTTTGAATAATCCATCTTCTGATCCGTTATGCTGTCTTTAACATTATAAAAACTGTGGATTTACAGGGCGTTTTATTGCTTGGTCGACAATTGTTTACCAACTCCCCGTGTGAAGCAACCGACTATTTCACTTTTCACAGGGTGAAAACAGCAACAACCACATCATAACCACACTGCCAGAAGTGAAAACCAAGACGCTGGTCACAATTAAATCGGAAATTGTGAGTTTAGTGTTGATCTAATGTGTACTAATGATACTAAATAATAGAAACGGGCACAATGACAACATTTAAACCACAAAATAGACCTGAGGGCTTTATGCTGAACCAACGCTATGCAGCCATTGACCAAGGAACAACAGGAACACGCGTCGTGGTGTTCGGCGAGGATGGAAAGCACTTTTCCCCCGCCGCCATCGCACACAAGCAATTAACGCCCAATCCAGGTTGGGTTGAACACGATCCCATGGAGATCTTGCGCAATATCCGCACCTGCCTTGGCCAGTGTGGCGTGGTGGACGCCATCGGTCTGGCGCATCAGGGAGAGAGTGTCGTCGCCTGGGACGCGCAAAGCGGCCTGCCGCTTTATAACGCCATTATTTGGCAAGATCAGCGAACGGAATCCGTCATCCGTCACCTGCGCAACGAAGGTGTGGAAGAAAGCGTTCGGGCGAAAACCGGCCTGCCGCTGGATACCTATTTCTCCGGCAGCAAACTGGGCTGGATCATGCGTAACGTGCCCGGCGCCCGTGAACTTTCCCGTCGCGGCCATTTGCGACTCGGCACCATGGACAGCTTTTTCATGTTCCATCTGTGCGGGACCCACACCACGGATTACAACTCGGCTTCCAGGACTTCTCTGTTCAATATTCATACCCTGCAATGGGACGAAGAACTGTGTCGGCTTTTCGGCGTTCCGATCGAGGCATTGCCCGATATCAGGGACAATACCGGCCACTTTGGCGATGTGACTTATGCCGGCAATACCACGCCGCTGACAGCCTGCATCGTCGATCAGTTTGCCGGCACTTATGGGCATGGCTGTCTGCACCCCGGCCAAATGAAAATCACTTTCGGCACCGGCGCGTTTTTGCAATCGATTACCGGCACCGGGGTTCCCGACGCACAGGGCTCGGGGCTGCTGCCGACGCTGTGCTGGAAATTACCGGGCGAGTCCCCACTTTACGGCCTGGACGGCGGCGTCTATAACGCCGCATCGGCCATCAATTGGGCCAAAAAAATTGGCTTGTACAGTGATATCGAAGAGTTCTCCGATTTCCCGGATCAACCGGCTATCGCTCGTGGACTGGCGTTTATCCCGGCGCTTTCCGGATTGGGTTGCCCCTACTGGGATCGCTCGGCCGCGGGGCTCTGGGCGGGCTTGTCCCTGGAAACCGAACGCAAAGATATGCTGCAGTCCATTCTTGAAGGGATTGCCATGCGTTCGGCCGAAGTCATCTACGCCATGGACAAAGTTCGTCCGATTGGCGACACCATCTCCGTGGACGGTGGCCTGTCGGCAAACCTCTACTTCAAGCAGTTTCTCGCCAGCTTGATCCAAAAACGCATCGTCACTCCGTCCAACCGGGAAATTACCGCCCAGGGCGTCGCTTTGCTGGCACGCAAAGGGTTAGGCAATACCCATCCCATGAACGTCAGAACACAACACGTCACGACTGAGCCTGCAGAACGCGATCTGTCTCCTTATTTTGAAAAATATAAGGACATTATTTCCCGTTCCCGCAACCTGCGCGGCGAATAAATAATAATAAAGTGGAGGCAATTATGTCTGAGATTGGCAACATCATTATCTATATCATTATGGCCGGAACCCTGTTCGGGGCCATGGCCTCAGTGATCAAACCCGAAAGCGGGTTAGGCAAAGAATTCGTTAATGGCATTCATTCCATTGGCCCCGTTTTTCTGGCGCAGGCCGGTATTATGGCGGCGATCCCGATTCTTTCTTACGCCATTACCTACACCGTCGGCCCGCTATTCCAATCAATGGGTTCGGACGCATCCATCGCTGCCCTTTCCATTATCGCCGTTGATATGGGCGGCTATCAGTTGGCGGACGCCATTGCCGCAAACCGCGACCAATGGATCACCGCCATGCTGGTCGGCTACACCTCCGGCGCCAGCATCGTTTATTTAATCCCTGTCGGTCTGGTGATGTTGCAACAGAAAGACCACAAATATCTGGCATTGGGCGCCATGGCGGGGTTGATCAGCATTCCGTTTGGCGTGTTGATTTCATTGATGATCATTACGTTAAATAATATTCCGGTACGGGATATCATTTCCACCGCCTCGCCCGTTAATCATTATTTAAGCATCGACTTTTTCAATGCCTTGCAACTGCTTTCCCCTCTGTTCGTCTTTTGTATCCTGCTCGCCTTAGGGCTGAAATACCGCACCCTCTGGATGGTCAAATGCTTCCTGTTCTTCGGTAAAATCATGGATGCCTTTATCAAGATGGTGCTGGCCGCCTGCATTGTTCAGCACTTTACCGGGGTATTTAGCAAAATCTTTGGCGGCTGGGTGTTTGATCCTCTCTTCGCCGACGAAAAAGAGCTTTACCGCGCGATTGAGATTGCCGGCTATATTGGCATCATGCTGGCAGGCACTTTCCCGATTTGCTACCTGTTCCAAAAATACTGCCAACGCCCGATGAAGTTTATCGGCCGACAACTTCGGCTTACCGATGCCGGGGCCATCGGCATGGTGATGGTGCTGGCCAATATCATCGCCGTTTATCACCTGTTCAAAGACATGCGCGCCCGTGACAAGGTGTTATGCGTGGCCTTTGGTATCTGCGCCCAGGCCACCTTGGGCGATCATCTGGCCTTTACCGCCAACTTCCAACCCACCCTGGTTCTGCCGATTATGGTCGGTAAATTCCTTGCCGGTGCCATTGCCGTGGCTATCGCTGTCTTCATCTCCGTCCCGGAAGCGCAACGGATGGAAAAACGCGATCAGCTAGAAGAGGCGGCGGCGCAAAACGATCGGCCAACCGTTCCCCTGGCCGTTTAATTTCCCGATTAATTCCCCAGCAGTGCCTTGTAACAAGGCACTGCTTTCTTTATGTAATCCTATGAGGTTCACCATGCGTAAGATATTCCTTGCCTGCCCCTACAGCCATGCCGATGAGAACGTGGTCCAGGAGCGATTTATCGCCTGCAATAAAGTCGCGGCCAACATCATCGAGGCCGGCCATGCGGTTTTCAGCCAGGTCACCCTGTCACACCCGATTAATTTGCAGCTGACAAAGACCGATAAAGCAGAGATTGGCAAAATGTGGGCGCCGGTGGATGCCCTGTATTTAGATTTGATGGAAGAACTGATTATTTTGGATCTGGCCGGCTGGGATAAAAGTGCCGGCATTAAACGAGAAATTGAGTTCTATCAAGCGCGCAATCAACGCGTAAGCCTGTGGTCAGAGGTTGAGCACGAATTTAAATAACCCACCCGGAAGCCGATATAGTTAAGCCTGCATATTTGCAGGCTTTTCATTGGGCTGAGTGAGGAAACCGTTACCGGGCGATAACGGTCAACTGGCGGTCCGGCGTCACGCCAGAAATATCGATGTTCTTCAGAAGAATGCGACGTTCAGGCAAGCAACGGTGTTTTCCCCGGTAAAGTTCCTTTTCACCATCACGCACAATAATCTCGCCTTTATGATAACGGTTAACACGCACATTCAGCGTGATACGCTCCGGGATCTGTGTTGAGACGGAAATCATATTTGGCGCAGCTATACGGAAGACGTCATCCAGTTGAATCGGAATATCAAATCGCCCGGCGTCATCCTGCTGCAGTGATTGTGCAACCCGCCGCCCCACCTGCAACCCTTCCAGGTAGCACTGATCGCCCATATCGGCTGGGTGGGTCATATTGCCCACGACATAATAGTGCGGATCGGAACAACGGCCATGCTGATCGAACCAGGGGCGGCCACTCTCTGGCTCATAGGCCAAATGGCTGTTGCGGATCAGCGTGTACTCGCCGGTAAAGCGTCCGGTAAAAATAATACTGTCGCAGACCAGGTGCTGTGAGCTGCCGTCCGCAGCGGTAAATTCGATACTTTCCACCCGCTCGCCGCCATTGATTTGAGTGATATGCGCACCCAGATGGAGTTTAACCCCCATAAGGCGGGCATATAACGCAGCCACGCGGAACGCCGTTGGCCGGGGGTTTTCATCAATCAGAGCCAGCGCCTTGATGCCCGCATTACGCAGCGTCCAGATAGTGGAAAAGCTGACCAACTCAGATCCGACGATCACCGGCTTAGTGCCCGGCTTGAGCTTTTTCAGATAAATAAACTGTTGCAGCGCCCCCGCAGTCAGTACGCCCTGAGGCCTGACACCACTAACCAGCCTGGCATGGCGTGGCGTCTCACGCACGCCCGTGGCAATAATCACGCGTTTGGCGCGTAAGGTTTCAAGGCCATTGTCGCAAGAGATGATCACCTCACCGCCCGGCTTGATGTTCACCACCGTAGTGCCGGTTCTTATTTCACAATGGTTCTGCACCAGATTCAGTATTCGTTCGGCCCAAAGGTGGCCTTTCATCGGGCGATGGAAGGTCTGCATGCCGAATGTCGGGTGGCGGCAGTGGCGCGGTACGCCCCCTGCCTGTTTTTCTCTGTCCAACAGCAGAATGCGGCTCACCCCTTCGTCGGATAACGCACGGGCCGCGGCCAAACCGGCCGGCCCGGTGCCAATAATAATCACGTCGTATAACTGACTCATTCCACCCTCCCGACGACCAGCGTATTGTCCAAACGATCGCCTACGATTTCGGCAACCTGGTTACTGCAGAAAAAGCCGTTACATCGTCCCATCATGACGCGTGTGCGGCGACGCAGACCGCCGATACACTCTGGCGGTACCGCCGAGTGGAAAGCCGCCTCCAGTTCGCGCCGCGTGACCAATTCGCAATGGCAAACGATGCCGCCATTGCCTGAACAGGCATAATCGCGCGGTTGGTAATCGGACAGCATCGGCATCACCGGCCACTGAACTTCGGCAGGCGGCTGGAAGGTAAAGAGTGCGTTGAAATGGTTGCGGTAGAGATCTTCCACATGGGCGGCAATCCCCAGCGCAGCGGTCAGTCCGGTGGAGCGGATCCCTCCCACGCTGATCCAATTGTCCTGAGGATAAGGATAAATTCGATACTCTTTCTTTTCCGTGGCGGGACGCAGCCCCGCATAGGTGGCGGTAACGCTGTATTGCCCCAACGTCGGTAGCATCCGGCTGCCTTTTTCAATCAGCCCTTTGAGCACCGACTCATCCACGTCAGCCCGGTTACGATCGGTTTGCTCCTCGGCCGTCGGGCCTAAAATCATATTGCCGAAGATGGTTCGGCACAGCAAAACGCCTTTGGTGGTGGGGGTCGGGACCGGCAGGATGATGGCATTGATATCCGCCGCAGCGGCTTTGTCGTAGACCAGAAATTGCCCTTTGCGCGGGCGGATCTCATAATCCGCTGTCCGCCACAGGCCATCGATCAGATCGCCATGGTTGCCCGCACAGTTAATCACCAGCTTGGTTCGCACGCTGCCTTGGCGGGTCTGCAATAACCAGCCCTGCTCGTCCTGAGTCGCCTTCGTCACTTCGCAGTTGAATCGGTAAGCCCCACCATGCATCACGGCCTGCGTGACGTAGGCGAGCGGCGCACTCCAGGGATCGATAACATATTCCCCCGGAACCAGGACGCCACCGAGCACGCCCGCGGCCAATTTTGGCTCACGCTGGTAAACTTCGGCGGCAGAAATTTGCACCACGTCAGTCACCCCATTTTCATGCGCCTGTTTCACAATGCCGGGCAGCGCGGAAAGCTGTTCTTCACTCCAGGCCACCACGATGGCCGTGGTCTGCAACAGCGGGAGGTTCATCTTTTCTCGGATCGCCAAATACTCGTCGTAACCCGCCTGCATGCATTGCAATTCGAGGCTCCCCGTTGGCGCATCAAAGCCGGTATGCAGGATCGCGCTGTTGGCCTTGCTGGCGCCAGACAAGATATCGCCGCCGCGCTCCAGCAATAACGTTTTTGCGCCCATCAGGGTGAATCGTCGGAAAACGGCGCATCCCACTACGCCGCCACCAATCACTACCACATCCATATTTTCATTTAGCTGTGTCATACGCGTTTTCTCACCACGAAACATGTGATAATAAAACCACACAAACCACACCATTACAACATCAAAGCCACACTTGAAAATCGCAAAGACCACAGCAAAAACCATAGAAAAATAGAATTACTCATTGAATTTTATTTATTATTTTAAATAAATACGCTGAGTTTCATTTTTTAGTCGGGTGAGTTATTTGTGGTTTTTGTTGGTTTTGCGTTGTGGTGGGAATGCCATAAAAAAGGGTTCATGCAAACATGAACCCTTCAGGCAACAAAATGGAATGAAATGGCCGTTTACAGCGGATCAACCTTCAGACAGGACACCGCATGGCGGAAGCTGCCTTCCAGCAGAGGACGCGTCTTGGCGCATTCCGGCCCGGCTATCGGGCAACGGGTGCGGAACACGCAGCCAGAAGGCGGATTTATCGGCGAAGGCAATTCCCCTTCCAGCAACTGGATCTGCTTTTCCTTCTCCTTGTCCGGATCCGGGATCGGCACCGCCGACATCAACGCTTTGGTATAAGGGTGCTGCGGATTGTGGTACACCTCATCATAGGTGCCCAGTTCCACCGCATGGCCCAGATACATCACCAACACACGGTCGGAGATGTGTTTGACCACCGCCAGATCGTGAGCGATAAAGATCAGCGACAGGCCCATTTCACGCTGCAACTGCTGCAGCAGGTTCACCACCTGCGCCTGAATCGACACGTCCAGCGCCGAGACGGGTTCGTCGCAGATCACCAGCTTTGGTTCCAGGATCAAGGCACGTGCAATACCGATACGCTGACACTGGCCGCCAGAGAACTCATGCGGATAGCGGTTGATCAGGTTGGGCAGCAGGCCCACCTTCAGCATCATCGCCTTTACCTTGTCTTTCACTTCCTGACGCGGCATTTTTGGGTAATAGGTGCGCAGCGGCTCGGCGATGATTTCACCGATGGTCATGCGCGGGTTCAGCGAGGCCAGCGGATCCTGGAAGATCATCTGGATATCGCTGCGGGTTTTACGCCAATCGACATCGCTCATGCCAAGCAGGTCTTTGCCCAACCAGGCAACGCGCCCGCTGGTGGCCTTCACCAGGCCGATAATGGCACGGGCAAAAGTCGATTTGCCGCAGCCGGACTCGCCCACCACGCCCAGGGTTTCCCCTTCGAACAAGCGCAACGTCACGCCATCTACCGCCTTGAGCGTTTTCGGCGGCTGCCAGAACCACTGTTTGTCATCATGAATGTCGAAGTGCACTTTCAAATCGGCCACTTCGAGCAGCACTTTCTTGTCGGTTACCGCAGTCATACCAACGCCTCCACCGGTTTAAAGCAGGCGCGCAGGCGCCCTTCACCAAACTGCTCCAATGGCGGAGCGCTCGAACATTGCGCCATCGCGTACGCACAACGCGGTTGGAACGGGCAGCCTTTCGGCAGGCGCAGCAGGTTCGGCGGGTTGCCGGGAATGGTCATCAGCGCCTCGCCTTCAGCATCCAGGCGCGGTACCGCATTGAGCAGACCAATGGAATAAGGATGGCTCGGGTGATAAAACACATCCCGCGCGCTGCCGTATTCCATGGTGCGCCCGGCGTACATCACCAGCACCTTATTACAGATGCCGGCCACCACGCCCAGATCGTGGGTAATCATGATGATGGCGGTGTTGAACTCGCGTTTCAGCTCATTCAGCAGCGTCATGATCTGTGCCTGAACCGTCACGTCCAATGCGGTGGTAGGTTCATCGGCAATCAGCAACTTGGGCCGGCACAACAATGCCATCGCGATCATCACACGCTGGCGCATGCCGCCGGAAAACTCATGTGGATACATGCGCATGCGTTTACGCGCTTCCGGCATTTTGACCGCATCGAGCATGCGAACCGACTCTTCAAAGGCTTCGCTTTTGCCCATCTTCTTGTGCTGCATCAGCACTTCCATCAACTGCTCGCCAACGCGCATGTAGGGGTTGAGCGAGGTCATCGGGTCCTGGAAGATCATCGAAATTTCTTCCGCCCGCAGCTTGTTGAGCTGTTTTTCCGGCAGGTTGAGAATTTCACGGCCGTTAAATTTGGCCGACCCACCAATGCGACCGTTGCTGGCCAGCAGCCCCATCAACGCGAAGGCCGTCTGGGATTTGCCGGAGCCGGACTCACCCACGATCCCCAGCGTTTCGCCGGCGCGCAGATCAAAGTTCAGATCGTTCACTGCCGTCACGTCACCGTCTGGGGTGCCGAAGGTCACGCGCAGGTCTTTCACATCCAGCAACAGCGACGATTGAACGCCGGCACCGGTTTGCAACTGCGGATTTTCAATGGTGCTCATGATTGCACTCCTTAACGATCTTTCGGGTCGAGGGCGTCACGCAGGCCATCGCCGATAAAGTTGAAACAAAACAGAGTGACAACCAGGAAACCCGCCGGGAACAGCAGCAACCACGGTGAAACTTCCATCGAGTTGGCGCCATCGCTCAGCAATGCACCCCAGCTGCTTAACGGTTCTTGCGTACCCAGCCCCAGGAAGCTGAGGAAGGATTCGAACAGGATCATGCTCGGCACCAACAATGACGCGTAGACCACCACCACGCCGAGCACGTTCGGCACGATGTGGCGCAGCACGATATTGCGGCTTGAAACTCCGCACACCAACGCCGCTTCGATAAATTCTTTACGCTTCAGGCTCAGGGTCTGCCCACGCACGATACGCGCCATATCCAGCCACGACACCATGCCGATAGCGACAAAAATCAGCAGGATATTCTGCCCGAAGAAGGTCACCAGCAAGATCACGAAGAACATGAACGGGAAGGAGTTGAGGATCTCCAGCAGACGCATCATCACCGAGTCGATTTTACCGCCCAGATAACCTGACATGGCGCCGTACAGGGTCCCGACAATCACCGCCACCAGCGCGGCCGACACGCCGACCATCAGTGAGATACGCCCACCAATCGCCACGCGAACCAGCAGATCGCGGCCCGAGGAGTCAGTACCAAAGTAGTGTGCCGATTCAAGGCTTGGCGCGGCCGACATCATCGCCCAATCGGTGTCGTCATAGGCAAACTGCGACAGCCAGGGTGCCACAATCACAAACAGGGTGATCAAAGCCAATACGAACAGGCTGCTGAGCGCCGCCCGGTTGTGCACAAAGCGGCGACGGGCATCCTGCCACAGGCTGCGACCTTCCACTTCGAGCTTCTCGCTGAAGTGCTCCAGAGCCTCGCTGTTCTTTTTCGTCAACATCATTTGCGTGCTCCAGCTTAATAACGAATTTTTGGATCGATAACGGCATACAGCACGTCAACGATCGCGTTGAACAGGATAGTCAAAGCGCCCACCAGAATGGTCAGACTCAATACCAAAGAGTAGTCGCGGTTAAGCGCACCGTTGACAAACAGCTGGCCGATGCCCGGCAGGCCGTAGATGGTTTCGATGACCATTGAACCGGTGATGATGCCGACAAACGCCGGGCCCATATAGGAAAGCACGGGCAATAACGCAGGCTTCAACGCATGGCGCAATATAATGCGGCGCATCGGTAAACCTTTGGCGCGAGCGGTACGGATAAAGTTCGAGTGCAGCACTTCAATCATCGAGCCGCGCGTGATACGGGCGATACTGGCGATGTAAGCCAGCGACAACGCCACCATCGGCAAGATAATAAATTTCGGGGCACCGCCGTTCCATCCCCCACCCGGCAGCCATTTCAGCGTGATGGCAAAAATCAACACCAGTAACGGCGCCACCACGAAACTGGGGATCACCACCCCGGTCATGGCAAACCCCATCACCGTGTAATCCCATTTGGTATTTTGATTCAGTGCGGCAACCACACCGGCGCTAACGCCCAGGATCACCGCCAGAAAAAAGGCGGCCAGACCCAACTTGGCAGAAACCGGGAACGAAGCGGCCACCAGATCGTTGACTGAATAATCCTTATATTTGAATGACGGGCCAAAATCGCCCTGTGACAGCTGCGCCAGATAATGGCCGTACTGTTTCCAAATCGGATCGTTCAAATGATATTTGGCTTCGATGTTGGCCATCACTTCCGGCGGCAACGCGCGTTCGCCGGTAAATGGGCTGCCGGGCGCCAGGCGCATCATAAAGAATGAAATGGTGATAAGAATAAATAGTGTCGGGATCGCTTCCAATAAGCGACGAAATATAAATTTAAGCATTGCCCTAACCCTGTGCTGCAGCCTGATAACGGCTTATTATTTACAACATGGGCCGGCGGTTCACACCGCCGGCGCTTACCGTATCAATGCTTGATGATGTACAGGTTTTTGTCGTACACGTTATCAAGCGGGTCTTTACCGGTGTAACCGCCAACATAAGGTTTCACCAGACGAGCATTCACGTAGTAATAAACCGGAACGATGGCGGAGTCTTTATCCAGTTGTACTTCAGCTTTCTGATACAGCTCGGCACGTTCTTCTTTGGTTTTCGCCGTCAGCACATTGGCCATCAGCTTATCGAACTCGGGACTCTTATAGTGCGGAGTGTTACTGCTGCTGTCAGACAGCATCATGTTCAGGAACGAGCTAGGTTCGTTATAGTCCGCACACCAACCGGCACGCGCTACGTCATAAGTCCCCTGATGGCGGGTATCCAGGAAGGTTTTCCACTCTTGGTTCACCAGCTTCACATCCACACCCAGATTTTTCTTCCAGATCGAGGCCGCGGCAATCGCCAGCTTCTTATGCAGATCTGAGGTGTTGTACAGCAGCGAGAAGGTCAGCGGTTTGCCTGGGCCGTAACCTGCATCAGCCAGCAGTTTTTTCGCCACTTCATTGCGTTTTTCTTGTGTCCAGCTGAACCACTCTGGCGGGGTCAGTTTGGCACCATCGGTGTAAGGCGGCGTGAAGCTGTAAGCCGGCAGATCGCCCTGGTTTTTCACTTTATTGGTGATGATGTCGCGGTCCAGGCCCAGTTTCAGCGCTTCACGAACGCGAGCGTCGGTAAACGGCGCTTTCTGGTTATTGATTTCGTAGTAGTAGGTACACAGGTACGGATCCACGTGAACTTCTTTCGGGATCTCTTTTTTCAACTTCTGGAACAGTTCGATCGGCATGTTGTTATAGGTCATGTCGATTTCACCGGTGCGGTAGCGGTTAACGTCGGTCACTTCCGATGAAATTGGCAGGAAGGTGACTTTATTAATGATGGTTTTCGCGTTATCCCAATATTCCGGGTTACGTTCCAGCACAATACGTTCGTTAACCACCCAATCTTTCAGTTTGTACGCCCCGTTGCTGACGTAGTTGGCCGGCAAGGTCCATTTTTCGCCAAATTTCTCAACGGCGTCTTTGAATACCGGCTTCATCGCATAGTGCGGGGTCATTTCAACCAGATAAGGCACCGGCTCGGTCAGGGTCACCTGGAAGGTGTGGTCATCAATCGCTTTCACGCCCAGGGTAGATTTATCTTTCTTCCCGGCGATAACATCATCCACGTTTTCTACGTGGGCGTATTGCAGATAGCTGGCGTAAGGTGATGCGGTTTTCGGATCCACCACGCGCTGCCAGCTATACACGAAATCTTGCGCCGTGACCGGCTTGCCGTTCGACCATTTTGCGTCTTTACGCAGATGGAAGGTCCAGACTTTAAAATCTTTGTTATCCCAGCTTTCCGCCACGCCAGGGACAATGGAACCATCCGGGCTGTTGTTGGCCAAGCCTTCCATCAGATCGCGCGTTACGTTGTTTTCAGGGACGCCTTCGATTTTATGCGGGTCAAGCGATTGCACTTCCGAACCGTTGTTTTTAACGATCTCTTGTTTGTCAGCCAGTTGCACGCCCGCCGGCACGTCGGCCGCAAAAGCACTTCCGGTTGCTGTAATGCCCAGCGCGGCAATGATGCCGGCCGCAAGGATGGTTTTTTTCGTGATGTTGGTCATGTGTATACTCCAGTTTTTATTATCACAGGCTCATCGTGGAGCCTGCGTTGCCCGTGAGCGGACCTTGTTATACCGGCTGCCGATGAACGAATACGGCAGGCGGCCTTCCCTGTATTACTCCAGCGTTGTTGGCGTGGCGTAATACCCCTCGTTACTGCTTGATGATGTACAGATTTTTCACGTCGGTGTAGTCCAGCGGATCTTTACCGGTAAAGCCCCCCACCGACGGTCTGATCAGGCGAGCGCTGACGCGGTAATACACCGGGATCAACGCTGAGTCTTTATCCAACTGAGCCTCCGCCTGCTGATAAAGGGCTGCACGCGCAGCCACGTCCGGCGCTTTCAAGGTGCTGGCCATCAGGGCGTCAAACGCCGGGCTCTTGTAAAAAATGGTGTTGATGCTGCTGTTGGAAAGCACCAGATTGAGGAATGCGCTCGGCTCGTTATAGTCTCCGCACCAGGTGGCACGCGCTATGTCGTACTGCCCCTGATGGCGGCTTTCAAGCGAGGTTTTCCATTCTTGATTACGCAGTGTCACCTCAGCGCCGAGGTTTTTCTTCCACATCGAAGCGGCGGCGATCGCCTGCTGCTTATTTTGATCGGAGGTGTTGTACAGCAGCGTGAACTTAAGCGGCTTGGCGGCGCTGAAACCGGCTTGCTCCAGCAGTTTCTTGGCCTCGGCATTGCGCTGTTCCTGGCTCCAACTCGCCCATGCCGGCGCAGTGAATTTGGCACCCTCAGTAAAGGTTGGGGTGAAACTGAACGCCGGGATCTGACCCTGGCCCATGATTTTGTTGGCGATAATGTCGCGGTCCAGCGTCAGTTTCACCGCAGCGCGCACCCGGGGATCGGTAAAGGGAGCACGCTGGTTATTGATCTCGTAATAAAAAGTGCACAGATAAGGATTAACGTGCAGTTGTTCAGGGATCTCGCTCTTCATCTTCGCGAACAGGTTCGGCGGGATGGCGCTGTTAGTGATATCAATTTCACCGCTGCGGAAGCGGTTGACGTCGCTGACCTCTGAAGCAATCGGCAAGAACGTTGCTTTGTCGATCACCGTTTTCTTGTTGTTCCAGTAGCTCGGGCTACGTTCAAGCACAATACGCTCATTCACCACCCACTCTTTCAAGCGGTAGGCCCCGTTGCCGACATAGTTCGCCGGCAGCGTCCATTTGTCGCCAAACTTCTCAACCACCGAACGTTTTACCGGCATCAGTGCCGTACGGCTCAACATGCTGATGAAGTACGGCACCGGTTCGCTCAGTGATACCTGCAGCGTTTTATCATCGATAGCTTTAATGCCGAGGGCTTGCGGCCCTTTCTTGCCGGTCAGGATGTCGTCGATATTTTCAATTTTGGCGTACTGCAAATAGCTGGCGTAAGGAGAGCCGATTTTCGGGTCGGCCAGGCGCTGCCAACTGTAGACAAAATCCTGGGCGGTGACCGGGGAACCGTCACTCCATACCGCGTCAGGGCGCAGGTGGAAAGTCCAGGTTTTAAAATCCTGGTTTTCCCATTGGGTTGCCGCCGCCGGGACCACATGCCCATTGGCATCGGTGCTGACCAGCCCTTCCAACAGGTTCAGAATAATATTGCTTTCCGGTATCCCCTCGACCTTATGCGGATCCAACGAAGCCACTTCCGTGCCGTTGTTAATTACAATGTTCTGCTGTTGAGCCAATTGCACCCCAGCCGGGACATCGGCCGCCTGAGCAGAATAAACGGCGCTGATACTCAGCAAGCCGGTAATGAACATAGCCAATGGAGTACGCTTTCGGGTTTGCTGCATGGTCGAGGCTCCTTTTCACCAACAAGCATTGCTTATCGATATTCGTGAAGTATTTATAAGAATTCTAAATAAACAGACACCAGCAAAAATCATTCCCACTTTGACGACACAGCACAGTTAATTGCGCGTAGAAAGTTGCTCGGAAATTAGCAGAAGGCAAATTCCATAGCCAATAATTTTTACAGAAATGTTAAGCAATTCTCTTTTATTGCACCAAACCCAATCTGTGCCCCCCGAACGAGGGTGACAGAACGCCAGTTCAACAACATGATTTTATTGAATTAAAATAAAAACAGCACTGCCTTGGTGGTACGCAGCAAACCGACACATCAGACAAAGAAACATTCAGTTAACAAAGCGGCAGTTCAAAGAACAAACACCTGCTTATGTGCGGTTAATCACTAATAACACCTGGATGAAAGCGAGACAAGCCCTACAGAATGATGTGATTAAATTAACAGCGAATTTGATATCAGGGAGGTAAAAAAGGGCAATAATCGAGGAGGATAAGGGGTGAAAATAGCGCTTAGCGTTTTTATTGAGCAACAAATTGAGATTTATGCCACATCATGGTGCAAATGAAGAAAATTCATTCATATTGCGCACTATATTAATGCGAACCAATAACTGTTTTTAATTTTTAAAATTAATTTGAGTCGCGAAGTATCCTATTCACGACTCATGCGTCGGATCACAACAGACCGGGGAATATCGCCTTAATACCGGTAACGATAAACTCGATCCCTAATGCCATCAGCAACAGCCCCATGATTCGGGTGATGACGTTAATGCCGGTTTGCCCCAATAAACGCACTAATAAAGGTGCGGCACGGAACAACAGCCAGCAGCAAAAGGCAAACAACGCAATAGCGAGAGTAAAGCCCAACAGGTTCTGCCAGCTATGGTAGCGGGAGCTCCAAACGATGGTGGAGCTGATAGCGCCCGGTCCGGCCATGAGCGGTAAGGCCAGCGGCACTACGCCAATGCTTTCACGGATAGCGCTCTCTGACTTTTCCTGTTTGTTCTGCTTGTCTTCCCCGAGCTTGCCACTGATCATCGACATCGCAATGGTGACCACCAGGATCCCGCCGGCGATACGGAACGAGTCAATAGAGATGCCGAACATGCGCAAAATCCCCTCCCCCAAAAACAGCGAGGTCCACAGGATAATGGCGACCGACAGGTTGGCAGTCAGGTTAGTTTTATTGCGCCCTGCCGCAGCCTGATAGCTGGTCATGCTGATAAAAACCGGCAAAATGCCCACCGGGTTCACCAGCGCAAACAGGCCGACAAAAAATTTAATGTAGCCGGAAAAATCCAACAGAGATTGCCCCACAAATGACTCCGCTTTAATAGCTCTAAAAGTGACACTGCCTACGCGCGCTAATGTAATAGAATTGCCACGGGTAATCCATTGGTCATGAGCAGGATTTCTATCTATTAATTGCCATATTGGTAAAATAACTCGCCCTTGTTAAAGCAATGTACGGCTTATGATCTTTTATGTTGGGAAAAGTGCCCGATATCGCAGTTATTAAGAATGATTCTCAAAAAACCAAGGCTGAATGGTGTCAGCTTGAGGTTTTTATGATTTAAATCACAAAATCGCTACCCAAGAGTAGTTAAGCTCTTAGTCGTAGTCAGGGAGTAGAACAGGTTAAGGAAAAAGTGGCATCTCTGTTCGGCCCGCTGTCTTCTCCTGCTGAAGCATCGGGTAAAGCTCTTTAAGCAAATCAGCAACATGCAGCACGAAAAGTTGGAAAGTCCTTGTTTTTAAAACAGCATTTCCCACCGTTCTGTCTATACTAGTTGCTCGCACGGCTGATTTACTGAAAGAGTTTAACATTATCAGGAGAGCATTATGGCTGTAACAAATGTCGCTGAACTGAACGAGCTAGTTGCACGTGTCAAAAAAGCCCAGCGCGAATATGCCAACTTCACTCAAGAGCAAGTTGATAAAATTTTCCGCGCTGCTGCCCTCGCCGCTGCCGATGCCCGTATTCCTCTGGCTAAAATGGCCGTTGAAGAATCCGGTATGGGTATCGTTGAAGATAAAGTGATCAAGAACCACTTCGCATCAGAGTTTATCTACAACGCCTATAAAGATGAAAAAACCTGCGGTATCCTGTCCGAAGACGATACTTTCGGTACCATCACCATCGCCGAACCTATCGGCCTGATTTGCGGTATCGTCCCCACCACCAACCCAACTTCTACGGCTATTTTCAAAGCGTTAATCAGCTTGAAAACCCGTAACGGCATCATCTTCTCTCCGCACCCACGTGCGAAAAACGCCACCAACAAGGCAGCGGATATCGTGCTGCAGGCAGCGATTGCCGCCGGTGCGCCAAAAGACATCGTCGGCTGGATCGATCAACCGACCGTTGAACTGTCCAACCAACTGATGCACCACCCTGACATCAACCTGATCCTCGCCACCGGCGGTCCAGGCATGGTGAAAGCCGCCTATAGCTCCGGTAAACCGGCCATCGGCGTGGGCGCGGGTAACACCCCGGTAGTGGTTGACGAAACGGCCGATATCAAACGCGTTGTAGCTTCCATTCTGATGTCCAAGACCTTTGACAGCGGCGTGATTTGTGCCTCTGAGCAATCCGTCATAGTGGTTGATTCAATCTATGATGCGGTGCGCGAGCGTTTCGCTTCCCATGGCGGCTACATGCTGCAGGGTAAAGAGCTGAAAGCCGTGCAGGACATCATCCTGAAAAACGGCGGCCTGAACGCGGCTATCGTTGGACAGTCTGCACCGAAAATCGCTGAAATGGCCGGTATCAAAGTGCCCGCCAGCACCAAGGTGCTGATCGGTGAAGTGAAACTGGTTGATGAGTCCGAACCTTTCGCTCACGAAAAACTGTCACCAACGCTGGCCATGTATCGCGCCAAAGACTTTGAAGACGCCGTCAGCAAAGCAGAAAAATTGGTGGCAATGGGCGGCATCGGCCATACCTCTTGTCTGTACACCGACCAGGATAACCAGCCGGAACGCGTAGCCTTCTTTGGCGACAAGATGAAAACCGCACGTATCCTGATCAATACCCCTGCTTCTCAGGGCGGTATCGGTGACCTGTACAACTTTAAACTCGCTCCGTCTCTGACGCTGGGCTGCGGTTCCTGGGGCGGTAACTCCATCTCTGAAAACGTCGGTCCAAAACACTTGATCAACAAGAAAACTGTAGCGAAGCGAGCAGAAAACATGTTGTGGCATAAACTTCCGAAATCAATCTACTTCCGCCGTGGCTCACTGCCAATCGCGCTGGAAGAAGTAGCGACCGACGGGGCAAAACGCGCCTTCATAGTGACCGACCGCTACCTGTTCAACAACGGCTATGCTGACCAGATCACCTCCGTTCTGAAGTCACACGGTATTGAAACAGAAGTGTTCTTTGAAGTTGAAGCAGACCCAACGCTGTCCATCGTGCGTAAAGGCGCTGAGCAGATGAACTCCTTCAAACCAGACGTGATCATCGCACTGGGCGGCGGTTCACCGATGGATGCTGCGAAGATCATGTGGGTACTGTACGAACACCCTGAAACCCACTTCGAAGACCTGGCGCTGCGCTTTATGGATATCCGTAAACGTATCTACAAGTTCCCGAAAATGGGCGTGAAGGCGAAAATGATTGCCGTCACCACCACCTCAGGGACCGGTTCAGAAGTCACGCCGTTTGCGGTAGTGACCGACGACGTGACCGGCCAGAAATATCCGTTGGCTGATTACGCATTGACCCCTGATATGGCGATCGTTGACGCCAATCTGGTCATGAACATGCCGAAATCCCTGTGTGCCTTCGGCGGCCTGGATGCGGTAACTCACGCACTGGAAGCATATGTTTCAGTCCTGGCGAACGAATATTCCGACGGCCAGGCGCTGCAAGCGTTGAAACTGCTGAAAGAGTATCTGCCGGCCAGCTATAAAGACGGTGCCAAGAACCCGGTAGCCCGTGAGCGCGTGCACAATGCCGCGACCATCGCCGGTATCGCGTTCGCCAACGCCTTCCTGGGGGTTTGCCACTCAATGGCCCACAAACTGGGCTCTGAGTTCCACATCCCTCACGGTCTGGCCAACGCCATGTTGATCTCCAACGTCATTCGCTATAACGCGAACGACAACCCAACCAAGCAAACGGCTTTCAGCCAGTACGACCGCCCACAAGCGCGTCGCCGCTACGCTGAAATCGCTGACCACCTCGGTCTGAGCGCACCGGGCGACCGCACCGCGCAGAAAATCGAGAAGTTGCTGACCTGGTTGGATGAGATCAAAGCCGAGCTGGGCATCCCGGCGTCAATCCGTGAAGCCGGCGTACTGGAAGCCGATTTCCTGGCGAAAGTAGACAAACTGTCCGAAGACGCCTTTGACGACCAATGTACCGGTGCTAACCCGCGTTATCCGCTGATTGCCGAACTCAAGCAAATCATGCTGGATACCTTCTACGGCCGTAAATTCAGCGAAGCGGTTGATGAAGAAGTTCTGGCCGCACCGGTTGCCGCCAAAGCGGAAAAAAAGACCAAAAAATAACGGTTCATTGAGCCAATAAAAAACCGCCGAAAGGCGGTTTTTTTATGCGGCGAGGTGATACATCCACTCGCTTGCTTCGAAACAGTGCCAAAACGCGCCACAAGGTTCTCTGTCGCGCTTAGTGGTTTACTCCAGCGATTGTATCGCTTCCTTGTAATGCTTGCGGCAAACGGAGACATAGCTTTCGTTACCGCCTATCACCACCTGTTCACCGGCATGCATCGCCTGCCCGCTCTCATCGAGCCGCAGCACCATATTCGCCTTGCGACCGCAGTGGCAAATGGTTTTCAGCTCCACCAGTTTGTCTGCCCAGGCCAGCAAGTATTGACTGCCAATAAACAGTTCACCCAAGAAATCGGTACGCAAGCCATAACACAGCACCGGAATATCCAACTGATCGACAACATCGCACAATTGCTCAACCTGCTGCTTCGTCAGGAACTGGCTTTCATCCAACAGAACGCAGTGTACCGGCTGCTGCTGATGTTCCTGCGCGATCATCGCATAGAGCATAGAGTCATTATTGTAGAGCTGTGCCTGGGAAGACAGGCCGATACGCGAGCTAACCTTGCCGACACCAAAACGGTGATCTATTTCGGCGGTAAACACCAGCGTGCGCATACCACGTTCTTGATAATTATATGAAGATTGTAACAGCGCGGTAGATTTCCCTGCATTCATAGCAGAGTAATAAAAATAAAGTTGAGACATGGGCCCGCAACTCCAATGGTATAAGAAATATTCAGCGGTTGATTCAGAAGCCAAGTGTACCATAAGGTGTCCGCCGGCTCACACCTGCGGGTTAATCAATATCGCGGCCAAACGAATACTCGCCTTTCAAATGAAACATTCCGTTCTGCCCGCATTGCACTTTTACATCTATTTACAGGATGATTGCTGCCTGTCATCACATTTAATTACTTCCAATGATTAGCGTCCGGCATTAATGGTTATGCCAATGCAGTGAAGCGTCCCTGCAACAGCAGGCCAGCCCATAAGATAAAATCTATTAACGCCGCTTAGCTGCTGTGCCGGAGTATTTAATGACATAAAACCGTCAAGGGTACAGTTCTTGACGTTATCTTTACTCGCATACCCCTATTGTTTACAGTGTTTGCAGACTAAAGCGCGTGATTTAACCCACAGAATTCAGAGTAATATTGATATAAAACACAATTATAACTTAGTTATGAATGCCTTTCTGGCGCAGCAAACATACCGCCGTTGTTGAAAATTTGACTTAAAAATGGCGGTTGTAATACTTATCTCCCCCCTCTATATTAGTCAGAGAGTTCTGGTTAAGTCTTTTAAAAGGTAAATTTGAGCGTTCCTTTCAATTTGGCTATTGCAGAAAAGAAAAGAGCACTCTATTATTATCCAGACGCCCCCCACCAATATAATTTGAGACTAGGACAATGAGCGAAGCATTAAAGATTTTGAACAACATCCGTACTCTCCGCGCTCAGGCAAGAGAATGCAGCCTGGAAACGCTGGAAGAGATGCTTGAAAAACTGGAAGTTGTTGTGAACGAACGTCGCGAAGAAGACAGCCAGGCTCAAGCAGAAGTTGAAGAACGCACCCGTAAACTGCAGCAATATCGTGAAATGCTGATTGCTGACGGTATTGATCCAAATGAACTGCTGCAAACTATGGCTGCAACTAAAGCCGCTGGTAAAGCTAAACGTGCAGCTCGTCCGGCTAAATACCAATATAAAGACGAAAACGGCGAACTGAAAACCTGGACCGGCCAGGGCCGTACCCCAGCAGTGATTAAGAAAGCTATCGAAGAGCAAGGTAAATCTCTGGACGATTTCCTGCTGTAATAGCATTCCGCTGCATGTTAAAAAGGCTCCCTAGGGAGCCTTTTTGTTATGCTTATTTTCAGGTTTCTTACAAATCCCGTCAGGCTTTACGTAATTATCCTAATGGATGACCGCGCTTATCCTTTGCTTAACGACGGAGTCCCCACCCTTTTCCAAAGCATAAAAAAGGGGCCTGAGCCCCTTATAGCATTAGCGCGCTGTTCAATTACTGAACTTTATAAAATGACTTATACCATTCGACAAAGCGTTTCACGCCTTCTTCAACGCCGGTCTCCGGTTTAAATCCAATCACGCGGTAGAGTTCAGCAGTATCGGCACTGGTATCTAACACGTCGCCAGGCTGCATCGGCAGCATATTCTTACGTGCTTCAATCCCCAGAGCCTGTTCCAGTGCACTGATATATTCCATCAGTTTTACCGGGCTGCTGTTGCCGATATTATAAACATGATATGGCGCGGAACTGGTCGCCGGCGACCCTTGCTCAACGGTCCAGGCTGCATTGGGTTGAGGAATAACCGCCTGTAACCTCACAATAGCCTCGGCGATATCATCGATGTAGGTAAAGTCACGGTGCATTTCCCCGTGGTTATATACATCGATACTGTCGCCCGCCAATATGGCCTTGGTAAATTTAAACAGCGCCATGTCTGGGCGCCCCCACGGGCCATATACGGTGAAGAAACGCAGGCCGGTGGTTGGGAGACCATATAAGTGGGAGTAGCTGTGCGACATCAACTCATTGGCTTTCTTGGTTGCCGCATACAATGACACAGGGTGGTCGACTGAATCTTCAGTCGCAAATGGTAGCTTACGATTCAGGCCATATACCGAACTGGAAGAAGCGTATAACAGGTGCTCGACTTTATTGTGTCGGCAGCCTTCCAGCACGTTTAAATGCCCGATAAGATTCGAGTCCGCATACGCCAGCGGGTTTTCCAGTGAATAACGCACCCCGGCTTGTGCACCCAGATGAATCACCCGCTGAAACTTATGCTGGGCAAATAGCTGTGCCATCCCCTCTCGATCGGCCAAATCCAGTTTAATGAACTGGAAGGCGGACTTATCCGCCAGCAGATCAAGACGGGCCATTTTCAGGCCCACATCGTAATAATCATTCAGGTTGTCGATACCGACAACCTGATGCCCAGCGGCCAACAAGCGCTCAGCAGTATGATAACCAATAAACCCTGCCGCGCCTGTAACCAGGAATTTCATATAGAACCCTTAAATAACCGGCTGAATGGACGCACCGCGACCAATCGCATAATAGGTAAAGCCGCGGCTTTCCAGACGCTCTGGGTCAAACAGGTTGCGACCATCAAAGATCACTGGCTGCTTCAGCGCGCCCTTAATCACATCGAAATCTGGCGCGCGGAAGTTCTGCCACTCAGTACAGATGACCAAAGCATCCGCCCCATGTAACGCCGCTTCTTTGGTGCCCACCAGTTTCAGATCGTCACGTTGACCGTAAATGCGCTGCACTTCGTTCATCGCTTCAGGATCGTAAGCCTGAACGACAGCGCCCGCTTCCCACAGTTGCTCCATCAGCACGCGGCTGGAGGCTTCGCGCATGTCGTCGGTGTTAGGCTTGAATGCCAGTCCCCAAAGCGCAAAGGTTTTGCCTTTCAGATCTTCACCAAAGTGGTGCTTGATAAAATTGGTCAGCTTATATTTCTGCTGGTAGTTAACCTGCTCTACGGCCTGCAGCAGTTTTGGCTGATAGCCAATATGCTCCGCAGTGCGGATCAGCGCCTGAACATCTTTCGGGAAGCAAGAACCGCCGTAGCCGCAGCCTGGATAGATAAAGTGATAACCGATACGGGAGTCAGAACCGATACCCTGGCGCACTTTCTCAATATCAGCACCCAACATTTCGGCCAGGTTGGACATTTCGTTCATAAAGCTGATTTTGGTCGCCAACATGCAGTTAGCGGCATATTTGGTCAGCTCAGCACTGCGAATATCCATCATGATCATGCGATCGTGATTGCGGTTAAACGGCTCATACAGCTCGCGGATAGGTTCGATCACATCTTTGTTATCGGTACCGATAACGATGCGTTCAGGGCGCATGCAGTCTGCTACCGCTGCGCCTTCCTTCAGGAATTCAGGGTTGGAAACCACATCGAAAGGCACTTTGCTGCCACGCTTTTGCAGGGTTTCTTCCATCACCTGACGCACTTTGTCTGCGGTACCGACCGGCACGGTAGACTTGTCGATCACCACTTTGTGCTCGGTCATATGTTCCGCGATGGTGCGCGCAACGGCCGTCACATATTTCAGGTCAGCAGAACCGTCTTCATCCGGTGGCGTACCCACGGCAATAAACTGGATGGTGCCATGTGCGACGCCCGCTTTAGCATCGGTGGTAAAATGCAGGCGACCGGCTTCATAGTTTTGCTGAACCAACGGCGTTAAACCAGGTTCAAAAATAGGGATATTCCCTTTTTTCAGGTTTTCGACTTTACGTTCGTCTATATCAATACACATAACGTCGTGACCGACTTCAGCCAACACCGCAGCCTGCACCAGGCCAACATAGCCAATACCAAAAACTGTTACTTTCATGGGAAAATCCTAGTTTTTCAAATTAAGACGAAAGATAAATAAATTATTTTTTATCAGCGGTCAGTAACTGATCCAACCACTGAGAAAACTCTTTGCCGAGCGCAGGATGACGCATGCCGTATTCGACAAACGCCTGCATATAGCCAAGCTTGTTGCCGCAATCATGGCTGATCCCTTTCAGGTGATAGGCCTCAACCGTTTCTTGCTGCATCAGCATTTCAATGCTGTCGGTAAGCTGGATTTCATTGCCGGCGCCCGGAGGGGTTTTCGACAGCAGCGGCCAAATATCGGCGGACAGCACGTAACGGCCAACGATAGCCAGGTTAGAAGGGGCCTCGTCCGGCGATGGTTTCTCGACCACGCTGACCATTGGGGCGCTTTCGCCCGGCTGCAGCTCATACCCTTTGCAGTCGGCCACACCGTAGTTGCCGACATCTTTGTGTGGCACGGGTTCGACCATGATCTGGCTAATGCCGGTTTGTTCAAACCGCTGCAGCATTTCGTGCAAATTGTCTTTTTTCAGATCGGAGCTGTACTCGTCGAGGATCACGTCCGGCAAAATCACGGCTACCGGCTCGTCGCCCACCAGCGGATAGGCGCACATGATGGCGTGCCCCAGCCCTTTGGCGACACCCTGACGTACCTGCATCACGGTAACGCCCTTCGGACAGATAGACTGCACTTCGTCCAGCAACTGGCGCTTAACGCGTTTTTCCAGCATCGCTTCCAATTCAAAACTGGTATCGAAATGGTTTTCGATCGAATTCTTGGAGGAATGGGTAACCAACACAATCTCCTTGATCCCGGCCGCAATACATTCATTGACGACGTATTGGATCAAGGGTTTGTCAACCAGCGGCAGCATTTCTTTTGGAATGGCTTTTGTCGCCGGCAACATCCGTGTTCCCAAGCCTGCAACCGGGATCACCGCCTTTCTGACTTTACGATTTACAGCAGGCATTATTTCCTCTCTTAATAACGCTCATTTTATGAGCTTTTCCGCCATACAAAAACCTTCGGAGTATACCAGCTTATGACTGTCTGGCATTAACCGCAGCACAAATACAAAGAATTTAGGACAATTACCCAAGGGGTTAGCTGAGGCAAAAATAAGCACAGCAAATAGCTAAATTGCACATGCTATTATTCTCTGAGGGATTATTCGGCGCTGAGCATCAACCGCAGTCGTCCACCAGAGCCCCAAACCTGGCACTGCCAGGCGGAACAGTGCTGACTGATTTGATTCATGTACGTCGCACCCAGCGTGCCAAGCGGCACGCCGTTGCTCAATTGAATTTGATTGTCGCCGGTATTCACATTGGCATGCAGGCCGGCGGAAACCAGAATCAGGTTTTTATATTCGGCATGATAATAACCGACCAGCAGTGGAAATTGCCCTTCCAACTGGCCCTGACGTAATAATTGATTAACTTGCTTTAACAATGCGCTCATTTGCGGCAGCCTTTGGCGCTGATTAGCTAAATGGTCCTGCAGTAATCCATTAAATAAAGCCCGCAACAGCAACGCCGCCAATACGCCATTATCCCCTGCACGGGTTACATCCAGACAATAGAAAGCCAGATCCTTATCCGATAGCGCGGCAATATCCAGCACCAGCCCCGGGTTTTCACCGGTGGTTAATTGTCGATAATTAATCCGGCAATGGGCAACGGTCTGCTGTACCGGGGGCTGCAACTGTTTGAGCAACTTCACCGCTTCGGAGGGATTTTTACTCAGCGCGTCCCAGTCCTGTAACAGCTCCACTTCTTCAAGTGCCGGGGAGGTGAACATATTGGGGTACAGGCAGCCAAGCACCGCTTCACGCAGACGATTAAGATCGGTAACCGGCTTTAGCAGCACGTCCTGGACGCCCAACCGTAACATCTTGGCGATGTCCGCCATTTTATCGGTCGCCGATATCACCAACACTGGAATTTGTACGCCCTGAAGGCGCAGATGCTCGACAAACTCTATCCCATCCATTTCCGGCATCGCCAGATCGCACAGGATTAAATCCGGATGAACATCATCCACCAGACTCAATGCCTGCAAACCATTGGACGCTTCACTGGTTTCTGCCCCCAACGATTTCAAATAGCCAACAAGCACAGAACGAAAAACCAGTTCGTCCTCAACCACCAAAATGCGCTTGTGAGTCAATGGTAATGCCATCAGCCGAGCCTCTTCCCTTTCCATAGTGTAATAGTGGCTCAAAAAGGTCATTTATGCTTGCCGGAAATTTTTCCGACCATCAAGCATGCCCTCATAAACCGACAGTTATTTGTTTTTTATCAAAGGCAACAGCATATCGATCTGTTTTTCAACCGCCAGCTTGCCCGCGGCAATCGCTTCATCGGCGCGATGGAAATCCAGCGTAGAAATCTGCGGACAATAGGGCTGGATCAGCACATCTGGCGGATCGCCGGCCATGCGGTTGCGTTTCAGTCGATTTTCCAGAACCTGGATCGAAGTCCCCATAATTTCCATCGCCGTAGGGGTGAAATTAGGCTTTCTGGTGGTCATTTTACTGATGCGCTCTCTTAAACGTCCCCGCCAGTTACGGGCAGGGAGATCTTGTGGTGCTTCCACTTCATGATTGCGCACCGAGAACAGATCCTGCTGCATTAAATGAGCATCATGTTGCAAATCGACGGCGATGACGATGTCGGCCCCCAACGCCCGGGTCAATGAAATAGGCACAGGATTAACTACCGCACCATCCACCAGCCAATAACCGTCAAACCATACCGGAGCCAACAGACCCGGCATGCTGCACGATGCACGCACCGCCTGATGAATATCGCCTTCCGTCAGCCACAGCTCACGCCCGGTGCTCAGATTGGTCGCCACGGCACCGAACTTTAGTGAACACTCGGCGATATCATCGATCTTCAACAATTGCCCTACCGCATTGAACACCCGTTCGCCCCGCAACAATCCGCCCCGTTGCCAGGACAGGTCCATCAGCCGGATCACGTCCCAATAGCTGAACGAACGCACCCAGGTTTCCATCGCTGGCAAACGGTGGCTGGCAAAAGCCGCCCCCACCAGCGAACCCACCGAGCAACCGGCTACTATATCGACTTCAACTCCCAATTTCTTTAGCGCGTTAATCACGCCGATATGCGCCCATCCTTTCGCCGAACCCGCGCCCAATGCCAATCCAATTTTGATTTTCCGCATGTTTCCGCCCTTTGCCCGGTGAATTGTATCAATGTCGCTGTCAGCGTAGATTGTCACGATCGAATAATGTTAGGTAACATATGCGCTAAATTTCTTTCAGCATCGGCCCGTTCTTTAGGTTCCGGCCATTTTAGGAGTCACCTTGCCCGAATTATGCCCCTGCGGCGGCGGACTGGAGTATAGCGCATGCTGCGAACCCTACATCAACGGCAGCCAAACGCCATCGACCCCCGGACAGTTAATGCGTTCGCGCTTTAGCGCTTATGTGAAGCACAACGTGGATTATCTGATTGCTACCTGGCACCCCGACTGCCACGCCGCTGAATGGCGCAATGCGATCGTCGACAGCTTTAAAAATACCGAATGGCTCGGCCTGACGGTGGTAGAAGAAAAACAGGGTCACGAAGCCGGGGAAGGCTTTGTCGAGTTCATTGCCCGTTTCACCGAAGGCAGCAGCGGTGAGCACAAAGCAATGCACGAGCGTTCACGCTTCCTTCAGCTTGACCAACGCTGGTATTATATTGACGGAACCAAACCTCAGCCTGGCAGAAATGCCATTTGTCCGTGCGGCTCAGGAAAAAAATATAAAAAGTGCTGCGGGCGTTAGCCGGCAGTCACAGTGCCCTATTGATTTCAGGCTTGGCCTGAATAAAAACTCTCGCCTGCGCAGACAGGACATACAGTATCAGACAGGATCCTCATCCCCATGCCACACCAAAATGTACAAAGAAAAGTTTTGCGCACCATTTGTCCGGATGCCAAAGGCCTGATCGCCAAGATCACCAATATTTGCTACAAGCATGAGCTCAACATCGTTCAGAACAATGAGTTCGTCGATCACCGCACCGGCCGTTTCTTTATGCGTACCGAGCTGGAAGGTATTTTCAACGACACCACGCTGCTGGCGGACCTCGACAGCGCGCTGCCGGTGGGTTCGGTTCGCGAACTGCATAACTCCGGCCGCCGTCGTATCGTGGTGCTGGTAACCAAAGAAGCGCATTGCCTGGGCGATCTGCTGATGAAAAGTGCCTACGGTGGCCTGGACGTGGAGATCGCGGCGGTTATCGGTAACCACGATACGCTGCAAACACTGGTAGAGCGTTTCGATATTCCGTTCCATCTGGTCAGCCATGAAGGCCTGACACGTGACCAGCACGATCAGAAAATGATGGCCCAGATCGATCAGTATCAGCCGGATTACGTGGTGTTGGCCAAATATATGCGCGTGTTGACTCCGGCATTCGTACAGCACTACCCGAACCAGGTGATCAATATCCATCACTCGTTCCTGCCGGCCTTTATCGGCGCAAGGCCTTATCACCAGGCTTACGAGCGCGGCGTGAAAATCATCGGCGCCACGGCCCACTACGTTAATGACAATCTGGACGAAGGTCCGATCATCATGCAGGACGTGATTCACGTCGATCACACCTATTCTGCCGACGATATGATGCGTGCCGGCCGCGACGTCGAGAAAAATGCCCTCAGCCGTGCGCTGTACCACGTGCTGGCCCAGCGGGTATTTGTTTACGGTAACCGGACCGTTATTCTGTAATTGCTCAATAAAGCGGTGCCTTTCGTTCAGGGATGCACCGCCACGGGCAAAAAATCGGCAAACGATTCATTTTCTGCATTTCAATACTTTACACGCCCGCTTCATTTGATATGATGCGCCCCGCTTACCGAGACAGACGTTTCGCAAGCAAGGCCAGTGGTGGGGTTCCCGAGCGGCCAAAGGGAGCAGACTGTAAATCTGCCGTCACAGACTTCGAAGGTTCGAATCCTTCCCCCACCACCATCTTCTCTCTGTTGATGAGGGCACAGCGAAAGCTGAAGCTACATAAAACACTGAGGGGGAGGATGAGAAGCTTCGACAAGGTTCGAGCCGAGCGCAGCGAGACAACGCGCTTCAGCGCGGTAATCCTTAAGACGAAGTGCCACAGGAATCTAGCCGATCTCCTGTTAAGTAATAAGTAAATCCATGAATACCATGGTGGGGTTCCCGAGCGGCCAAAGGGAGCAGACTGTAAATCTGCCGTCACAGACTTCGAAGGTTCGAATCCTTCCCCCACCACCATCTTTTATACCTCTCAGAATCAAATCAAACCTGAAAGTCCCACATCACTCCTTACCGGGAGGGATGAGAAGCTTCGATAAGGTTCGAGTCTCACGCAGTGAGACAACGCGCTTCAGCGCGGCCCGTAGGGTGAGGCGCGCAGCGACGAATAATCCTTCCCCCACCACCATCCTTGTATACCTCTCAGAACCCAATCAAACCTGAAAAATTTTCTGGCGTTCAACGGTGCCATTTATCAATTTCCCTAACCCTTCAGCACATCCTCAACTTGAACTCCGGCCCACAATTCGCTATACCACTGGCTTCTTTAATGCAGTAAGGAAAAAAGTGCATGCGTAACAATATCTGCGTTTTTTGCGGCGCCAGCGAAGGCGTTAACCCTGCTTATGCCGAGAATGCACGGCAACTGGGCCAGACACTTGCCGCCCAGGGCCGACGTTTGATCTATGGCGGCGGTAAAAAAGGGTTAATGGGCATCGTCGCCGATGCCGTACTTGACGCCGGCGGTGAAGTCGTTGGCATCATCCCTGAGCGATTGGTCGAGGCAGAGACCGCGCATCGTGGCCTGACCGAGCTGGAAGTGGTGCCTGACATGCACACTCGCAAGGCGCGTATGGCGGCTCTGGCAGACGGTTTTATCGCCCTGCCCGGTGGCATAGGAACGCTCGAAGAACTGTTTGAAATCTGGACCTGGGGGCAAATTGGCTATCACAGCAAACCGGTTGGCCTGCTGGACGTAAAGGGCTTCTATCGCCCGTTGAACAGCTTCCTGCAACACGTGGCCGATCAGGGCTTTATGCGCCATGACTACCTCGGCACCATGCACATCAGTGAATCCGCACAAACCTTGCTGCAACAATTCGACGATTACCAGCCAAAGAATTACGACCGCTGGGCGAAATAATCTTGCTTGCCGCCGGCGGCCGTTGCCGCTGGCCTGCGTTACATTTCCGGCCAAACTCTGCTACTATCTCAACACATTTTTCTCGTATAAACGGCACCGCTCATGAAGTTTGTCTCTTTTAATATCAATGGACTGCGCGCGCGTCCGCATCAGCTGGCCGCAATTATCGAGCAGCACCAACCCGACGTGATCGGCCTGCAAGAAACAAAAGTTCACGATGACATGTTCCCGCTGGAAGAAGTCAGCCAGCACGGTTATCACGTGTTCTATCATGGCCAAAAAGGCCACTACGGCGTGGCCCTGCTGACCAAAGAGAAGCCGCTTGCCGTTCGCCGGGGTTTCCCTACGGATGAGGAAGACGCACAGCGCCGTATCATCATGGCCGATTTGGCTACGCCACAGGGTACGCTGACGGTGATCAACGGTTACTTCCCTCAGGGTGAAAGCCGCGACCATCCGATCAAATTCCCGGCAAAAACGCGCTTCTATCAGGATCTGCAAAACTATCTGGAACAGCAGATGTCGGTAGATTCACCGGTACTGGTGATGGGTGACGTCAATATCAGCCCAAGTGATTACGATATCGGCATCGGCGAAGAGAGCCGTAAGCGCTGGTTGCGCACCGGCAAATGCTCCTTCCTGCCGGAAGAGCGTGAATGGATGGATCGTCTGCTGAACTGGGGTCTGGTGGATACCTACCGTCACGCCAACCCAGAGCGTAACGATGAGTTCTCGTGGTTTGATTACCGTTCGCGCGGCTTCGATGAAAACCGGGGCCTGCGCATCGATTTGCTGTTAGCCAGCACACCACTGGCCGCACGTTGTACCGCAACCGGCATCGACTATCAGATCCGCGGGATGGAAAAACCTTCGGATCATGCCCCGGTCTGGGCTGAGTTCTCGCTGTAATTAACCCAACCCCGGCACTCGCCGGGGTTTCTCTATGTGGTCTGTGATATAGATGAAAATTATCGATGTCGTTGCCGCCATCATTGAAAAGGATGGCAAGATTCTGCTGGCACAACGCGATGCCGACAGCGATCAAGCTGGTCTGTGGGAGTTTCCCGGCGGCAAGGTTGAGCAAGGCGAGAGCCAGCCACAGGCCCTGGCGCGTGAACTGGACGAAGAGTTGGGGATTGCGGCCAGCATCGGCAATTACGTTGCCAGTAATCAGTGGCAGCAAAGCGAGCGAGTGATTAGGTTACATGCCTGGCGTATTGCAGCCTTCAGCGGCGAATTGCAAAACCGTTGTCATTCCGATTTTGCCTGGTTAACGCCGGAGCAGGCGTTTGACTATCCCCTGGCTCCGGCCGATGTGCCGCTACTGGTCGCGTATATCGAGGCTTTAGGGTCAGAGGCCTGAACCACTGACGTTACCGCGTCACTTCTTCAATCGGGTCCAGATCAAAGGATTGGTACCAACGACATTGGGGTCGCGCACGCACTGCAACGCTTCCCCCTCCACCTTGAGCACCGCCCCTTCCGAATAGTTTTGGTTCTGATAGATGCAGCAGCGGTTGCAGGGTTGCGCGGCGGGCTGGGAAGCGGCATTTTTCGCCGTGCCCCAAATTTCCGGCGATACCGGCACCACCACATCCACATCCCCCCGATGGGCCATCGCCGTAGCGGAAAATAACCAGACTCCGGCGGTCAGCATCATTAAGGCGTGATTCATTCACTCTTCTCCCGCGCCTTACCGGCGCTTTTTTTGCGTTTCTTCGCCCCGGAGGAAGGTGGCGGCGGCAACCCGCGAAACGCCATACTCGCCCGGCTCTGCTTGGCCTGATAAATCAGCTCCTGCAAAGTGCCTACCAGAGGTTGCATAAAGTCCTGATAGCGACAGGATTTCTCACTGATTTGCGTCAACGTGGCCTCCCAGTTCGCAGTCATATCCGGACGGGCAGCAATATCCGGCAGCGAATGGATCAACGCCCGACCGGTTTCGCTGGAATGAATATAACGCCCTTTCTTATACAAAAACGCCCGCTTGAACAGTAACTCAATAATGCCCGCGCGCGTCGCCTCGGTCCCTAAACCATCGGTAGCTCGCAGGATTTTCTTTAGCGCTTTATCCTGAACAAAACGCGCAATCCCGGTCATGGCGGAAAGCAGGCTGGCGTCCGTGAACGGTCGTGGCGGCTGCGTCTGTCGCTCAACCACCTCGCCGCGCTCACACAACAACTCGTCATCCTTCGCCACCACCGGCAACGGAGCGCCTTCGTTTTCTTCATCGCGCTCTTTACTGCCCAATAGCGTGCGCCACCCTGCTTCCGCCAGGAAACGCGCCTTGGCGACAAATTTGCCCCCGGCAATATCCAGCTCGATGACGCACTTACGAAACATCGCGTCCGGACAAAACTGCATCAGGTACTGCCGCGCCACCAACCCGTAAACGTTCAGTTCGTCCTGGCTGAGGCTGACCTTGCTGGCGCGGGCGGTAGGAATAATGGCGTGGTGGGCATCCACTTTTTTGTCATCCCAGCAACGGTTACGACGATCGCTGTCGATCACCGGCTGCGGATAAAGATCCGGCTGATGAACACTGATGGCGTTCAACACCGAATGGCGCCCGGCAAAATGCTCTTCCGGCAGGTAGCGGCAGTCGGAACGCGGATAGGTGATTAACTTATGGGTTTCATACAACCGCTGACAGACATCCAGCACCTGTTGCGCACTCAGGTTAAAGCGCTTGGAAGCCTCGATCTGTAAGGTCGACAATGAGAACGGCAAGGGTGCGGTATCTGATTCCCGTTTATCATTATAAGACGTGACCAGCGCCGGCTGGCCCTCGATGCGTTTGAGCACATGCTCCGCCAGCGGGCGGTGCAGCAGACGCCCTTCCTCGTCCTGGTAAGGCTCACAGGAATCACTCGGCTGCCACAGCGCGACGAAACGCTCCTCTTTCGGCGTGACGATGTGCGCTTTCACTTCGAAGAAGTCTTTCGACACAAAGTTTTCGATATCTTCGTCACGTCGTACCACCAGCCCCAGCACCGGCGTTTGTACCCGTCCAACGGACAACACGCCATCATAACCGGCATTACGGCCCAAAATGGTGTAGGCGCGGGTCATATTGATGCCATACAACCAGTCTGCGCGGGAACGCGCCAGGGCAGAGACACACAGTGGGATAAAGTCGCGGTTGTCCCGCAGCCGTTCAATGGCGCGTTCTACCGCCTGCGGGTTGAGATCGTTGATCAGGCAACGGCGTACGCTTTGACGTTTTTCCGGCGTTAACGCCAGATAGTCCAGCACCTCGTCGACCAGCAACTGCCCTTCGCGATCCGGGTCACCTGCGTGCACCACCTCATCGGCCTCATGCAGCAGTTTTTTGATCGCATTAAGCTGTTTGCTGACCGAAGGACGTGGCTGCAGTTGCCATTTTTCAGGGATAATCGGCAGATCCGCCAACGACCAGCGCGCATAGCGGCTGTCGTAGGCATCCGGCTGTGCCTGCTCTAATAAGTGGCCCACGCACCAGGTGACGACATCATTGTTGCCACAGGCGATAAACCCGTCACCGCGGCGATGCGGTTTGGGAAGGACATCGGCAATGGCGCGCGCCAAACTCGGTTTCTCGGCAATAAACAGTCGCATTATTCACCGTTATTCTGGCTGTACGTCATCAGGAATTCTCTTACTTCAGCATAATTCCCGCGGAACACAATCCGCTGGGATTTCTTTTCCAATTGGTAGTGATACATCGGATCGTAGTAGTGCTGCAACAACGGCACCAGCCACTCCTGATGTGCGTCACTATTACCGCTGGCATACTGGCGCTGCAACGCCCATTCCAGGCTCTGCGTCAGCTGTTGGAAACGCTCCAGGCCCAAACGACGGCGAATGGCGAACAGGCCGTGATGCAGATATTCATCATATTTCTGCCAACCCAGCTCCGCACCCAATGCCTGTTCAAACTCCAGACGCATGCGATCGATATATTCGTGCTGCAGCCGCGCCAGACGCACCTCGAAAGGATCGTCGATCACGGCCACCGGCGCCTGCTGCATGCGGTTGAAGATCGGCAACGGCAAATTGTTGCTGCCGATAATGCGTCCTTCGTCTTCCAGCACCCAACGGCGGCAGCCACCATGCTGTTTTTTCAGCAATAACACAGCCAGACGATTCTCAAAATCGATCTGGCCGCTTTGCGCCACCAGCGTTCGGCCAAAAGATGAACCGCGATGCCGTGCTGCCCCTTCCAGATCGATACCCTCGGCCAGCTCATTGACCAACACCGTTTTGCCGCTGCCGGTATTACCGCCGATCAGCACCATCGGCAGCTCGGCGCTTTGCTCCAGCGTGGTCAGCAAGAACTGACGCAGCGCTTTATAACCGCCGGTAATACGCGGATACGCCACCCCAGCCTCGCGCAGCCACTGCTGCACCAATTGGGAACGCAAACCGCCGCGAAAACAGTAAAGGTAACCTTCCGGCCATTGCGCGCATTGCGCCAACCACGCCGCCGTGCGCTGATCACGCAGCCTGCCGTTAACCAGACTGTGGCCCAAGGCAATCGCCGCCTGCTGCCCCTGCTGTTTGTAGCAGGTGCCTACCGCCTGCCGTTCATCGTCGTTCATTAACGGCAGATTCACCGCGTTGGCGAACGCGCCCTGCTGAAACTCAACTGGCGCACGCACGTCAATCAGCGGAATGTCCTGCAAAAAAATACGTCGATAGTCTTGGGTATCTGCCCGCTCCAGCCTGTTTGACACTACACAACCTCGATCAATGGCTTACCGGGGAGTGCCGCATGCAGTTCACCGATAGCCTGGAGCTGCATACCATGGCGCTCGGCAATCGCCTGCACCTGCTGCTCCGCCTGCGGCAACACCGCCAACAGCAAGCCACCGGAGGTTTGTGGATCACACAGCAATTGGCGCTGCAGGTCGGTCATTTCCCCCACCAGATGGCCGTAGCTGTCAAAGTTGCGTCCGGTACCGCCCGGCACGCAGCCTTCGGCAATATAGCGCTCGATATCCGGCAGTTTTGGCACCTGTTCAAACCAAACCGTCGCCTGCAGCCCTGAGCCCTGGCAAACCTCGCTCAGGTGGCCCAGCAAGCCAAAACCGGTGACATCGGTCATTGCCGTAACGCCTTCAACGTCGGCAAAATCCGCCCCCGGTTTATTCAACTGACACATGACTTCGGTCGCCAAACCTTCATGTTCGGGACGCAGCTTACTTTTCTTCTCGGCGGTGGTCAGCACGCCAATCCCCAGGGGTTTGGTCAGGAACAAGCGGGCCCCAGCCTGCGCCGCGCTGTTTTTCTTCACCCGCTCGGTATTGACGATGCCTGTCACCGCCAGGCCAAAAATGGGTTCAGGTGCATCGATAGAATGACCGCCGGCCAGCGCGATCCCCGCCTGTTGGCAGGCATAGCGCCCACCGTCGATCACCTGTTGCGCCACTTCCGGCGGCAAGGTGGCAATCGGCCAGCCAAGAATGGCAATCGCCATGATCGGTTTACCGCCCATGGCATAAACGTCGCTGATAGCGTTGGTGGCGGCGATGCGGCCGAAATCGAACGGGTTATCGACTATCGGCATGAAGAAATCGGTCGTGCTGATAATGCCAACGCCATTGCCGATGTCATACACCGCCGCATCGTCACGGGTTTCGTTCCCCACCAGCAAACGCGGGTCGACAAATTTCTCCCGCTCGCTGTGCAGAATAGTTTCGAGAACTTTCGGTGAGATTTTACAACCGCAGCCGGCGCCATGGCTGTACTGGGTTAAACGGATCGCTGGCGATGTCATATACCACTCCCTTCGGTTAACGGCATTCAAGATATCATAGGGTAGCGCTTGCCGAGGGGAATGGTAAGAGCGGGCTGTCGATAACCGTACAGCCTGCTCAGAAACAACACAGAATGGCGGGATTTAGCGCAATTTTGCGGTAACCCCGCGCAGAGGATCAGAAGTAGCTGACGAAAGGCGTGCTGTCTGGAGCAACAACTTTGGTGGCGGCTTTTAACTGTGGGGTTCCCAAATACAGGAAGCCGACAATTTCGTCCTGCTCACGGCAGCCAAAGGCCTCGCGAACCAGAGGATGTTCGGTCCAGGCACCGGTGCGCCAGATGCCGTTGAAGCCTTGCGCCAGCGCGGCCATCTGCATGGCCTGCACGGCACAGCCGGCGGAAACTACCTGCTCCCAGCGTGGCACCTTGGTTTCTTCGGTGCAATGCGCCACCACGGTGATGATCAGCGGCGCGCGGAATGGGGCTTTGGTCGCCTTCTCTATTGCCGCTTCATCCATTTCGTCCTGCTTTGCAGCAGCTTGTAACAATTGGCTAAAGCGCTCCAGGCCCTGGTTTTCGATCATCACAAAACGCCATGGCTGCAATGCGCCGTGGTCAGGCGCTCGCAGGCCCGCGTTGATGATATTCTGACGCGCCTCATTGGCGGGCGCAGGTGCCGCGAGGCGTGACGCCGAACGGCGATTCAGTAAAAGGTCCAGTGCATCCATCGTAAACTCCTGATAACAATTTTCATTCAAATCACGTTAACATAGCTAAACGGCGAGTGACAGTGTCGGCAATACCCTCTGTGACACAGGATTTAAAGCTGACATTTCCTCGGCCGCTCATTAGGATAGCGGAACATTCTCGACTCTTGCTGGAGAGCACATGCGCACATTGTGGCAAATCATTGCCGGCGTTTTCAGGTGGACATGGCGTCTGCTGAACTTTATCAGGGAACTGATCCTTAATCTGTTCCTGGTATTACTGATCCTGGTTGGGGCCGGTATTTATCTTTCATTCCAGAGTGCAACCACCCCAGCCGTTCCTACTCGCGGCGCGTTACTGGTTGATTTGAGCGGCGTGGTCGTTGACCAACCGTCGATGAACAACAAAGTACGCCAATGGGGCCGCGAACTGCTGGGCGCTTCCAGCAACCGCCTGCAGGAGAACTCCCTGTTTGACGTGGTTGACAGCATCCGCAAAGCCAAAGACGACAAAAACATTACCGGCATGGTATTGCAGTTAAATGATTTTGCCGGTGCCGATCAGCCTTCTCTGCAGTACATCGGCAAAGCGCTGCGTGAATTCCGCGACAGCGGGAAACCGATCTTTGCCATTGGCGACAGCTATAACCAGACGCAATACTATCTGGCCAGCTACGCCAACAAAGTCTATCTGTCGCCGCAGGGCGCAGTCGATCTGCACGGTTTTGCCACCAACAACCTTTACTACAAGTCCCTGTTGGAAAAACTCAAGGTCACCACCAATATCTTCCGCGTCGGTACCTATAAGTCTGCGGTAGAACCGCTGATCCGTGACGATATGTCACCGGCCGCCCGTGAGGCCGACAGCCGCTGGATAGGTGGATTGTGGCAGAACTACCTGGATACCGTGGCCGCCAACCGTCAGATCACGGCGCAGCAGCTGTTCCCAGGGGCCGCAGGCGTATTGAGCGGCATGCAGGCCGCCGGTGGCGATACCGCCAAGTATGCGCTGGACAACAAACTGGTGGATGAGCTGGCGTCGCGTACCGTCATCGAAAACCAACTGATCAAGACTTTCGGTTGGGACAAACAGGCGAATGATTTCAACGCCACCAGCATCTACGATTACCAACCGAAGCCTACGCCGGATCAAGGTGGCAAAATCGCCGTGATCTTCGCCAACGGCGCGATCATGGACGGCCCACAAACGCCGGGCACCGTTGGCGGTGACACCACCGCGGCGGAACTGCGCCAGGCACGGCTGGATCCGGCGATTAAAGCGGTTATTTTCCGGGTTAACAGCCCAGGGGGCAGCGTCAGCGCCTCCGAAGTGATCCGCTCCGAACTGGCTGCGGTACGTGCCGCCGGCAAACCTGTCGTGGTGTCCATGGGCGGCATGGCTGCCTCGGGCGGTTATTGGGTCTCTACACCGGCGGACTACATCATCGCCAGCCCAAGCACCCTCACCGGCTCTATCGGCATCTTCGGGGTGATCAACACCTACGAGCAGACGCTGGACAGCATTGGCGTGCACACCGACGGTGTGGCCACCTCACCGCTGGCGGACCTGGCGGTGACCAAAGCGCTGCCGCCGGAGTTTTCGCAGATGATGCAGCTGAACATCGAAAAAGGTTATCAAAACTTTATCGATCTGGTTGCCAAGGCTCGCAAAATGACACCGCAACAGGTTGATCAGATTGCCCAAGGGCACGTGTGGTTGGGCAGCGATGCCAAAACCAATGGCCTGGTCGATCAACTGGGTGATTTCGATGACGCCGTGAAGAAAGCGGCCGAGCTGGCGCAGTTGAAACAGTGGCAACTGAACTGGTTTGTCGATACGCCAAGCCTGACCGACATGGTTCTCAGTCAGTTTGGCGTTTCAATTCACGCCATGCTGCCGGCGGCCATCCAGTCGATGCTGCCTGCGCCGTTGGCATCGGTTGCCATGGCGGTGAAAGAACAGCCGGGCCTGTTCAATAATCTGAACGATCCGCAAAACCGCTATGCCATCTGTTTGACCTGCGGAGAAGTCCGCTAACAAATTAATCCTCAGCCCGGCACCCGCCGGGCTTTTTTTCTGCGCTTATCCCCCTATAATTCAGCCCATCTTATTTCTGTTAATACAATGACCATGCAAAAGAAATCGATTTACGTCGCCTACACCGGCGGTACCATCGGCATGCAACGTTCCGAACACGGCTACATTCCAGTCTCCGGCCACCTGCAGCGCCAGTTGGCCCTGATGCCTGAGTTTCATCGGCCGGAAATGCCGGACTTCACCATTCATGAATACGCGCCGCTGATTGACTCCTCCGACATGACGCCGGAAGACTGGCAGCATATCGCCGACGACATCAAACAGAATTATCACCTTTATGATGGCTTCGTGATCCTGCACGGTACCGACACCATGGCCTTCACCGCTTCGGCGCTGTCGTTCATGCTGGAAAACCTGGCCAAGCCGGTGATCGTTACCGGTTCTCAAATCCCCCTGGCGGAACTGCGTTCCGATGGCCAGACCAACCTGCTGAACGCGCTGTATCTGGCGGCCAACCACCCGGTCAATGAAGTCAGTCTGTTCTTCAACAACAAGCTGTTCCGCGGCAACCGCACCACCAAGGCGCACGCCGACGGCTTCGACGCCTTTGCCTCACCCAACCTGCCGCCATTGCTGGAGGCCGGGATCCATATTCGTCGTCAGAACGGCATCGACAGCCCGGTCTGCAACGGTGAGCTGAAGGTGCATAACATCACGCCGCAGCCGATCGGTGTGGTGACGATTTACCCAGGGATTTCCGGCGCGGTAGTCCGTAACTTTCTGCTGCAACCGGTGAAAGCCTTGATCCTGCGCTCTTACGGCGTAGGCAACGCACCGCAAAAAGCCGAGCTGGTTGATGAGTTGCGCGATGCCTCTGAACGCGGCATTGTGGTCGTTAACCTGACTCAATGCATCTCCGGGCGGGTTAATATGGAAGGCTACGCCACTGGCAACGCGCTGGCCCATGCCGGGGTCATCAGCGGTTTCGACATGACGGTCGAGGCCGCCTTGACCAAACTGCATTACCTGTTGAGTCAACCGCTGACGCCGGAGCAAATCCGCAGTCAGATGCAGCAAGACTTGCGCGGTGAACTGAGCATCAGCGGTTAGCCCTAATCCACACAACGGAGTCGCGATGAAAACAGCCCTGTTGCTGATCGATTTACAAAACGATTTTTGCCCCGGCGGCGCACTGGCGGTGACCGACGGCGATGCCGTGATCGCCGTGGCCAATCAGGCCATAGCGGCCAGTGCCGCACGTGGTGAGCCAGTGGTAGCCTGCCAGGACTGGCACCCCGCCAATCATCGCAGCTTTGCGGTAAACGCCAACGCGGAGGTAGGCACCCTGGGTGAGCTTGCGGGTTTGCCGCAGGTATGGTGGCCGGTGCATTGCGTACAGGAAAGCCAGGGCGCTGAGTTTCATTCGCAATTAAACCAACAGGGCATCAGCGCCGTGTTTCGCAAAGGGCAAAATACGGATATCGACAGCTACAGCGCTTTCTTCGACAACGGCCATCGTTCACACACCGAGCTGGACGCTTGGTTGAAAACACAGGGCGTGAGTCATCTGGCCATTATGGGGCTGGCAACCGACTACTGCGTGAAATTCAGCGTGTTGGATGCGCTGGCTCTGGGGTACCAGACCTCGGTGATCACCGACGGTTGTCGCGGCGTTGATTTACAGCCCGGCGACAGCCAGCACGCTTTTCAGGCGATGCAACAGGCCGGAGCACAACTCGTTACCCTGTCACAATTTATTGCCTGATGATCGCGGCGGGTGCACATTGCGCCCGCAACTTCCCCCCACCTGCAAACCTCGACATCGCTCACATTCCAACCATTCTCCTGTGATGACATCTTGTTCGCGTGCAGCACATTTGCTGTTATGACCGCTGATGCCTTGGCATCAATCAGTTATACGCATCCGGGGCCCCTCGAGCCCGGCTTTATGTTACCGCCTCAGGCGGTTTCGGTCGGCCTTGCCGACCAAAGGAGATGACATGGCTTTAACCCGTAAACTGCTGCCTTTGCTGGTAGCGGTGCAGTTTGGTATGGCTGGCGCCGGCATGGCTCACGCCGCCTCTTACCTGTCCGTCGGCTATTTCAATGGTGGAGGTGACGTTACCGCCGGTCCTGGCGGCGATATCAACAAGCTGGACGTCACGCAAATCACCCACCTCAATTACTCCTTCGGCCTGATCTACAACGATGAGAAAGAGGAATCCAATCCGGTGCTAAAAGACCCGGTTCGCCTGCACCAGATTTATCTGTCACCTAAAGTGATGGCCGATCTGAAGCTGCTGCCGGTGTTGCGTAAACAGAACCCGAATCTGAAAGTGCTGCTGTCCGTCGGCGGTTGGGGCGCTCGCGGTTTTTCTGGTGCGGCGGCAACGCCAGAGAGCCGGATCGTGTTTATCCACTCGGTGCAACAGGTCATTAAACAGTACCAACTGGATGGGATCGATCTCGATTGGGAATACCCGGTTAACGGTGCCTGGGGGCTGGTCGAAAGCCAACCTGCGGACCGGGCCAACTTCACATTACTGCTGAAAGAACTGCATGATGCCCTGAATAAAGACAAATTGCTGACCATCGCCGTGGGTGCCAACGTCAAAAGCCCGCAGGAATGGGTCGATGTCAAAGGCATTGCGCCCTACCTCGATTACATCAACCTGATGACCTACGACATGGCGTACGGCACTCAGTATTTCAACTCCAACCTGTATGATTCCAAGCAGTGGCCGACCGTAGCCGCCGCCGATCGTTATAGCGCCAATTTTGTCGTGGATAACTATTTGGCCGCCGGACTCAAACCCGCGCAGTTGAACCTGGGCATCGGTTTTTACGGCCGGGTGCCAAAACGCGCGACCGAGCCGGGTATCGATTGGGACAAAGCGGACGCCGCCAAAAACCCAGTCACCCAGCCTTATTTCTCCGCACGCGAAATTGACGTTTTCAAGTCGCTGGGGCTGGATCTGACCAAGGACAGCTATTTCAAATATAACGACATCGTCAACAAGCTGTTAAATGACCCACAGCGGCGTTTCAGCGCCCATTGGGACAAGGATGCTCAGGTCCCCTATCTGACGATGAAATCTGCCGAAGGCAAGCCGCTGTTTGCCATTTCGTACGAGGATCCGCGCTCGGTTGGGCTCAAGGCCGACTACATCAAAAGCAAGGGGCTGGGCGGTGCGATGTTCTGGGAATATGGCGCAGACGACAATAACCGACTCGCGCATCAACTGGCGGAGTCATTGGGGATAAACGGCGGGAAACGCTAAACTCACGGGGCGATGTCAGCATCGCCCCATGGTTCGCTTTACTGCGGCTTCAGCTTAGCCAAAGGCTCTGCAATGAACTGCTGTTTCAGCTCTTGCTTGCTCTTCATCACAATCTGGCCGTCGGTGCCGATGCTCATATGTTGCGGATCGGCATTGTGCAACGACTGCCACAACATCACGGCCTGCAGGCTGTTTTCTTTCTGTTCCGGGGTCAGGGCCACACCGTCCGGCCACTTGCCCAACTCAACGGCCAATACCAAGCGCTGATAAATTTCCGGCGTCATGGCGGCAATCAGATCTTTCACGTCCATCAGAGCATTTCCTCACTCGTGGAAGAATAATTAGCTGAATCGATTTTTCTAGCGGAATACTTCGTTTAGCCGGCCGTTTTCTCGCCGTTCTCACCGTCAGTAAAACTCAGCGACGCCGAGTTAACGCAAAAACGTTCGCCAGTCGGCTGCGGGCCGTCGGGGAATACGTGCCCCAAATGCGCATCGCAGTGACCGCAACGGATCTCGATTCGGTGCATATTATGTGTATTATCATCAAGATAACGAATAGCATCGTCGGATACCGGCTGATAGAAGCTCGGCCAGCCGCAGCCGGAATCGTACTTGCTGTCGGAGTAGAACAGCGGATGGTTGCAGCACAGGCAATGGTACATGCCCTCGCGTTTGTTGTGCAGCAATTTGCCAGAATACGGCGCTTCGGTACCACGTTCCTGCGTCACATAACGTTGGATTTCATTCAGTTCCGTGGCCGGATGGTCAGGGGTTGTCTCTTTAGCCATTTGTGCGATTCTCTGAATGTGGATAATGTCAACGAAAACAATGAGTAATAATAACAAAAAATTAACAACACTGCAGCGCTTTTTGGCCTAAACTGTAGCCCATAAAGGTCACGTCACGGCAATATGTGATACCGATCACATATCTTGAACGGGCTGACTTTATACTTGGCGGTTTGACCCCATATAACGGATGAGGCCGAACGCAAACGGAATGTGCAATAAGCGCTCAAACCAGGCTGCGAGGTTTGATTTGCAGCAAGAATTGACACGATTCCGCTTGACGCTTGGTAAGGTTTTTGTAATTTTACAGGCAACCTTTTATTCACTAACAAATAGCTGGTGGAATATATGACTATCAAAGTAGGTATCAACGGTTTTGGCCGTATCGGTCGCATTGTTTTTCGTGCTGCTCAAGAACGTTCTGACATCGAAATCGTTGCAATCAACGACCTGTTAGACGCAGAGTACATGGCTTACATGCTGAAATATGACTCTACTCACGGTCGCTTCAACGGCACTGTAGAAGTTAAAGACGGCCACCTGGTTGTTAACGGCAAAACCATCCGTTGTACCTCAGAAAGAGATCCGGCTAACCTGAAGTGGAACGAAGTCAACGTTGACGTCGTTGCTGAAGCAACAGGCCTGTTCCTGACTGACGAAACTGCACGTAAACACATCGCTGCAGGCGCTAAGAAAGTTGTTCTGACTGGCCCATCCAAAGACGACACCCCAATGTTCGTTATGGGTGTGAACCACAAATCCTACGCAGGTCAGGAAATCGTTTCTAACGCTTCTTGTACCACCAACTGCCTGGCACCACTGGCTAAAGTTATCAACGACAAGTTCGGTATCGTTGAAGCGCTGATGACCACCGTGCATGCAACTACCGCAACTCAGAAAACCGTTGATGGCCCGTCTCACAAAGACTGGCGCGGCGGCCGCGGCGCATCCCAGAACATCATCCCTTCTTCTACCGGTGCTGCTAAAGCAGTAGGTAAAGTTATCCCAGAACTGAACGGCAAACTGACCGGTATGGCGTTCCGCGTTCCTACTCCGAACGTGTCTGTGGTTGACCTGACTGCCCGTCTGGCCAAACCAGCTTCTTACAAAGAAATCTGTGCTGCCATCAAAGCCGCTTCTGAAGGCGAGCTGAAAGGCGTGCTGGGTTACACCGAAGACGAAGTCGTTTCTACCGATTTCAACGGCGAAACTCTGACCTCCGTATTCGATGCCAAAGCCGGTATCGCACTGAGCGACACCTTCGTGAAACTGGTTTCTTGGTACGACAACGAAACGGGTTACTCCAACAAGGTTCTGGATCTGATCGCTCACATCTCCAAATAATGGATTGATGCCAAGCTGATGATGAGGGCGACATTTTTGTCGCCCTTTTTTTGTTTCTACGGCGAACAAAAGGCCCCCCGATGAACGAGAAGATTTTCACCCTACCCGTTACCCAACAGATTTCACCTTACATCAGCCAACGCCAGCTCGACGAACTGCCTGTGGTGGTGGTTTCGCACCCGAAAGTCCGTGCCGCTATCACACTGCAAGGCGCACACCTGGTGGCCTGGCAACCCAGCGGCGAAGAACCTGTCATTTGGCTGAGCAACAACACGCCATTTACAAAAGGGAATGCTATCCGCGGCGGTGTGCCCATTTGCTGGCCCTGGTTCGGTCCGGTGGCGAAACCTTCGCATGGCTTCGCGCGTAACCAACCATGGAGCCTGACGGCTCATGATGAAGATGACAACGGTGTCATTCTTACCTTCACGCTGAAAGACAATGAGCAGACCCGCAGCGTCTGGCCGCACGCCTTCACGCTGATTGCCCGCTTCAAGCTGGGCGAAGAGTGCGAGATAGAGTTGGAATCTCACGGCGATTATCAGGCGACTGCCGCACTGCATACCTACTTCCAGATCGGGGATATTGAGCAGGTTAAGGTTGCCGGACTCGGCGTGCCTTATATCGATAAAGTCGCCGGTGGTGCTGAAGCCAAACAGACGGGTGACGTGACCTTTGTTGGCCAAACCGACCGGGTTTATACCCAGCCTGACGCTTTTAGCCTGATCAAAGACGCCGCGCTCCAGCGCACCATTGAGGTTCATCACCATCACATGAGTGATGTGATTGCCTGGAACCCAGGCGTAGAACTTTCTTGCAGCATGGCAGATATGCCTAACGACGGTTATAAAACCATGGTTTGCGTGGAAACCGGTCGCGTCAGCAAACCGCTGGTCGCCGCAGGTGAACAACCGGCTCGTCTGGCAGTGACCTTCCGTACCCGCAAAAACGCGTGATCGGTTAAAGGGCGGTAAACACGGCCGCCCTGCACCCTCGCACCACAGATGTGCAAAAGGGGCGCCAGCGCCCCTTTATAATGCATGCCTTGCACAGTATTTGTGCAACTTCGTTTAGAAGCTGTAGCTCACACCTGTCATCAACAACCCGGTGTAATTTTTATCCACCATTGGGCTGTCTTTCACTTCATCAGACAGCTGGATATAACGCCCGGTAAAGAAGGCATTCCAGTCTTTGTTAATCTTATAGTTGGCGCTCAGCTCAACATAAGGCGCCCAGCTGTCGCTCGGCGTGTAGCTGTCCAGACCACTGCGGCGAGATTCGTTATCACTGATGCCATAGTAGTATTTGTTCTGGTTCTTGCTGCTCCAGGTTACGCCCGCGCCAGGTACCAGGGTAAAATCGCCCAGCTCAAATTTATACAGATAGGCGAAATCACCGACTATACCGTTGCTGTAATTCAGCGTATCACCGGTCAAAGTCGTGCGCAGGATGCCCCACTCGGCGAAGTGCGAATAGGCCAGACCCGCCATCAGGGTGCCGCGACGTTTGTTCAACTTCTTCATGCGATCGTCGTCGCTGTCACCTGGACGGTAGCCCAACGGTGAGTAGTAACCCATCAGACTCAGTTGGTTTTCCTGATCTTTCCACAGGTAATAACCGGCCGTCAGCGTGCGGAAGTAGAAGTCGTCACCTTCATAGTTAATAACGGGAACCGGATACACGCGGTCCTGATAGCCACGATACGGATCCGGGCTAACCAGCGCGGAAGCACCGAGTGACCAGGTCCCAGCCTGGGCACTTTGCGCACAAACCATTGCGGAAGCGATAATGGCTAGCGTTTTGAGTTGAAAAATCTTCACTGGTTTTTTTCCATAAATAACAGAGTTAATAGCGGGCTTAGTTTATGTGAAAAAGTCGTTACGCGCATAATCTTTACAATAGAAAAGAACCAAGATCGAATAACTTAGAATAGAAATATGAATTAATCATGGCGGAACAATGACGTTTTTTGCCGCAGGCCGCGCCAGACAAGGCATTTGGCTATCCCTGTAATAACTGAGTCATTGATATGACTTAAAAAAAGCTTTTTATCGCGCAGGAAATTTTCTGGTATGCAAACTAAGCTTAATTCAGAAGGTGAATGGATCCTGAGCCCAGTGGCAATACAGCGCAACTCGCGATAATAAGCGCACCAAGTTGGCATACGGGTTGCTGTACTCAAGGATAACTTCTTCTTTTGGGGGCCAAAACACAATCATCAGCTCCCTTTAACCTGTGCTAATAACGAAAGGACGGGCATCGCCATGAACATATTTGACCACTATCGCCAGCGCTACGAAGCTGCCAAGGACGAAGAGTTCACACTGCAGGAATTTCTTACCCTCTGCCGGCAAGATCGCAGTGCATATGCCAATGCGGCAGAACGTCTACTCATGGCCATCGGTGAACCAGTTATGGTGGATACCGCGCTTGAGTCGCGTATGTCTCGCCTGTTCTCCAACCGCGTGATCGCACGCTATCCGGCATTCGAGGAGTTCTACGGCATGGAAGAGGCTATCGAACAGATAGTTTCTTACCTGAAACACGCCGCGCAGGGCCTCGAAGAGAAGAAACAAATTCTTTATCTGTTGGGCCCGGTGGGCGGCGGGAAATCATCGCTGGCGGAACGCCTGAAAGCGCTGATGCAACTTGTGCCTATTTACACCCTGAGCGCCAACGGCGAACGCAGCCCGGTCAACGACCACCCGCTGTGCCTGTTCAACCCGCAGGAGGATGCCAATATTCTGGAAAAAGAATATAACATCCCGAATCGCTATCTCGGCACCATCATGTCCCCGTGGGCGGCCAAACGCCTGCACGAGTTTGGCGGCGACATCACCAAATTCAAAGTGGTCAAGGTGCGCCCTTCCATCCTGGAACAGATCGCCATCGCCAAAACGGAACCGGGTGACGAGAACAACCAGGATATCTCTGCGCTGGTCGGTAAGGTCGATATTCGCAAGCTGGAAAACCATGCGCAAAACGATCCGGACGCCTATGGCTATTCCGGTGCCCTGTGCCGTGCCAACCAGGGGATCATGGAGTTCGTGGAGATGTTCAAAGCGCCAATCAAGGTGCTGCATCCTCTGCTGACCGCCACCCAGGAAGGTAACTATAACGGTACCGAAGGGATCTCCGCCCTGCCGTTCAGCGGCATCATTCTGGCGCACTCCAACGAATCCGAGTGGGTGACCTTCCGTAACAACAAAAACAACGAGGCTTTCCTCGACCGTGTTTATATCGTCAAGGTACCGTATTGCCTGCGGGTGTCGGAAGAGATCAAAATCTACGACAAACTGTTGGATCACAGCGAATTGACCCATGCGCCATGTGCCCCCGGCACGTTGGAAACCTTGGCGCGCTTTACCGTACTTTCACGTATGAAAGAGCCGGAAAACTCGAGCATCTACTCGAAGATGCGCGTCTATGACGGCGAAAGTCTGAAAGACACCGATCCAAAAGCCAAGTCGTATCAGGAATACCGCGACTATGCCGGGGTCGATGAAGGCATGAACGGCCTGTCCACCCGTTTCGCGTTTAAAATTCTGTCACGGGTGTTCAACTTTGATCACGCAGAGGTCGCCGCTAACCCGGTTCACCTGTTCTACGTGTTGGAACAGCAGATCGAACGTGAGCAATTCCCGCAGGATCTGTCGGAGAAATACCTGGAGCACCTGAAAGGCTATCTGATCCCGAAATACGCGGAGTTTATCGGCAAAGAGATCCAGACGGCTTATCTGGAATCTTATTCGGAATACGGTCAAAACATTTTTGACCGCTACGTGACCTATGCAGACTTCTGGATCCAGGATCAAGAGTACCGTGATCCGGATACCGGCCAGCTGTTCGATCGCGAATCCCTGAACGCTGAACTGGAGAAAATCGAGAAACCGGCCGGCATCAGTAATCCGAAAGATTTCCGCAACGAAATAGTCAACTTCGTGCTGCGCGCCCGTGCCAACAATAATGGTCGTAACCCTAACTGGACCAGCTATGAGAAGCTGCGTACCGTGATCGAGAAGAAAATGTTCTCGAACACCGAAGAGTTACTGCCGGTGATTTCATTTAACGCAAAAACCTCAACGGACGAGCAGAAAAAACACGATGACTTCGTCGATCGCATGATGGAGAAAGGCTACACCCGCAAACAGGTTCGTCTGCTGTGTGAATGGTATCTGCGGGTCAGAAAGTCTTCATAACGTCTAATGAGAATTAGCGTCATGGAGATGGCGTAGAAAGTTGGCAACGTCGTTTGGGGGAAGTATGGCCTATTTTATTGACCGACGGCTTAACGGTAAAAACAAGAGCATGGTTAACCGCCAACGCTTCTTGCGCCGTTACAAGTCGCAAATCAAACAGTCGATTGCCGAAGCCATCAACAAGCGTTCGGTCACCGACGTAGACAGCGGGGAGTCAGTCTCGATCCCCACTGACGATATCAACGAACCGATGTTTCATCAGGGTCGCGGTGGCACACGCCACCGCGTTCATCCGGGTAATGATCATTTTGTGCAGAATGACCGCGTCGAACGCCCTCAGGGCGGCGGCGGTGGAGGCAGCGGCCAGGGCAATGCCAGCCAGGATGGCGAAGGCGAGGACGAGTTCGTTTTCCAGATATCCAAGGATGAGTACCTCGACCTGCTGTTTGAAGATCTGGCACTGCCGAATCTGAAAAAGAACCAGTATAAGCAGCTCACCGAGTACAAGACCCATCGGGCCGGCTACACCGCCAACGGTGTACCGGCCAATATCAGCGTGGTGCGCTCGTTGCAAAACTCCCTGGCGCGACGCACCGCCATGACCGCCGGGAAACGGCGCACTTTACATGCGTTGGAGGACGAGCTCACCCAGATGGAAAACACTGAGCCGGTGCAACTGCTGGAAGAAGAGCGGCTGCGTAAGGACATTGCCGAGCTCAGAAAAAAAATCGAACGCGTGCCGTTTATCGACACCTTTGATCTGCGTTACAAAAATTATGAACGGCGACCGGAACCCTCCAGCCAGGCGGTCATGTTCTGCCTGATGGACGTTTCCGGCTCCATGGACCAGGCCACCAAAGACATGGCCAAACGTTTCTATATTCTGCTCTATCTGTTCCTGAGCCGAACTTATAAAAACGTCGAGGTGGTGTATATCCGCCACCATACCCAGGCGAAGGAAGTGGATGAACAGGAGTTCTTCTACTCGCAGGAGACGGGCGGCACCATAGTGTCCAGCGCGCTGAAATTGATGAATGAAGTGGTTGAAGAGCGTTACGACCCAGCTCAATGGAACATCTACGCCGCACAGGCGTCTGATGGCGATAACTGGGCCGATGACTCCCCGCTGTGTCACGAACTGCTGGCGAAAAAGCTGCTGCCGATGGTGCGTTACTACAGCTACATTGAAATCACCCGTCGCGCCCACCAGACACTGTGGCGCGAATACGAGGATCTGCAGGCAAAATTCGAAAACTTTGCCATGCAGCATATCCGCGAGCCGGACGATATTTACCCGGTATTCCGCGAACTCTTCCATAAACAGACAGTTTAGCCACGAGCAAAATCAGCCGGTTAACCCTGTTATCCGGCTGATCCTTTTACAGGGTTTGCGTGGCGGAATATCATCTTCAGCTCCCTTGTCATTTACCGTTAACCGCCGGCTGCTCGCTGAGGTAATTCCTAATTACGCTTTCTTTACCCAATGCTCATTGCTTAAATTAGGAATATTCCTATTTAATGGGTTGCCAAAATGGCATCTCAGGTGGGCGCTATGGAATTACTTCCCGTCGCAATCATCGTCGTTTTGATCGCCGTTGTCGTATTTTCCTTTGTCATGTATTTGCGACAAAGAAGAGTCAGTACTTTCAACGCCAGGCGGAAACGACGATAGGACATATCTCCACAGGGAAGTGGTTCACAGCCAGGTTCAGACGATTGCATTACCGACCCCCAACGCCTGGCGCAGTTTCCCATTGAGTCAATGCTCACGAGTTTTTCTGAGGATATTCTGATACCTGCGGCATTACGGATTTTCTGCTTGTCGCTAAAATTCAGGTGCGCTACTGTCGCCCTCTGGAGACACACGCCATCACATAACCAGAACAACATCCAGTTTGTCGCTATCATCCCTTAATCCCGCCGCTGTGCGGGATTTTTTTGGCCAGAAACTGGCGCGACCATCGTTAATGACAGCTGCCATAGCCATTATTACCGATAATTTTTCCGATTGGGAAACCGCCCTATCAACGCCATTTGCCGCGGCTATTATGGATTCGACAGTTTTGCCTCTCCCGAAGGGTTTCCGGGCATAAAAAAGCCCCGCGCACGCGGGGCATGATCCATAAAGCGTTACAGGCTGTTGGCCGCATCATCAATCAAAGTGGCAATGTCGTGCGGATGCGAAGCGAGCGAGGCATGACTCGCATTCAGGGTAATCACTTTTTTAGCGTTTAACCGTGCCGACATCCGCTGTTGATTCTCGGGTGCAATCATTCGGTCATCGCTGGAGATTTGATACCAGGAAGGTTTGTGTTTCCATGCCGGTTCGGTGATTGCATTACTGAAAGTACTGGCCAGCGGTGCCTTTTGCGTGACCGCCATCACCAGCGCTTCATCAGCAGTAAGATCCTGACAGAAGCTTTCATGAAACTTGTCTGTTTTAATCCATAAATAACCGTCGCTGTCCGGTGTCAGATTCGCCGCCGCGACAGGCGGATGTGTCTGGGTGATACCCCCGGGACTTTCGCCGGCATCCGGCGCAAAAGCGGCGATATACACCAATCCGACCACGTTGGGTTGGTTACCCATCTCACTGAGGACCGCGCCGCCATAGGAATGGCCGACCAAAAGCACCGGGCCTTGCTGCTGCGCCACCATCTTGCGCGTCCGCTCCGCATCATCGGCCAGCGATGTCAACGGCATCTCTACAGCGTGAATCGAGTGATACCCCTTGCGCGATAATTCGGTAATGACTTTACTCCAGTGCGCTGCTCCACCCCAAAATCCATGGACCAGGACTACGGTAGGTTTTGCCTTCATTACTGACTCCCTTTTTCACATGGAGGCGCTACGCCAGGCTTGTTCATTCGCACTGCAGTCCTTCCAGCACAATCTGCTGCAAGCCAAACGCCTTATATACCCCTTTGTATATAGTTCACATCCGGAGTTTCCAGCAATAGCTATGAATAGTTAACCTGGGGTCGGATCTCTCCTGGCATGCCATTCGTCCCGGGTGATCTCCCAAATCTCCGTTGCCATCCGGCCACTAACCAGTAGTACAACGCGATTAAAACTAGGATTTATACCTATAACGATCTAAAATCCCATGAAAAAACAACGAGAAGTAATTTCAATAATATCAATAGGGAATTTTTGCGTGAAGGAAATGATCACCATTCTTTTTATTGCAAGCCTGCTGGCGATGCTTTTTTCGTGGTTATTTGTCTACAGCCTCAATATTCATTAACGTCCTGCGAGAATAAAAAACCCCGGCATGCGTCGATGCCAGGGTTATCAAAACCACGCTACTGCCGTCCAGATTCTACAACCGCGGCAGCTACTGTTTCGTTTGGATCCAGAAAGCGTGGATCAGGCCAGGGAAGTAGCCAAACAACGTCAGGATAATGTTGAGGATAAACGCTCCACCGATACCTTTATCCAGCAATACGCCCAGCGGTGGCAGGATGATGGTAAATACGATTCTCCAAAAGCTCATAATAGCGCCTCATTGTGTTCCATAAGACATCAACATATTATATCTGCTTAACATTTTCAAATATCGCCCCACAATACAACCTGCCACAGAGTGTGAAAAAACGCCTATAGCCACAGCAATTGTGGTGATACCGGTCAAAATTGAATAAATAATTAATAAGCATTGATTATGTAGGGTCAAGTCCTTAAAATTTGTAACTTAACAATACAACTGGGAAAGGTTCATGTCGTCGCTGTGGGTTGCAACACAATACTTTTATTTAATTGGCTTGGTAGTTTCTATGATTTTCACCTACCTGGTCAGCCGGGACACCATAAAGATTCGCTTTCTCAGTGCCTTAACGATTGGTTTGACCTGGCCACTGAGCCTGCCGGTAGTGTTGATGTTCTCCTTGTTCTAGCGCTGCAGAAACCACCCCGTCAAACACTGACGGGGCGATATTGCCCCCTACATCAGAAATCATACCCTACCGTCGCCACCACGGAGCGTTCTGCGCCCCAGTAGCAATAACCGGTGCCGTAGCAGGCCGCGACATATTTTCTGTCGGTCAGATTATTTACATTCAGTTGCACATAGGCCCCCTTCAACGACGGATTAACCCTGTCCAGATTCATCCGAACCGAGGCATCCAACAGCGTCACGGAAGGGATCCGCAACGTATTTTCGTTATCTGCCCACTGCTTGCCGATGTAACGCACCCCTGCACCCAGATCCACGCCGTAAGCGGAGGCGTATTTGCCCCACAGTGAAGCCATTTGGTCCGGCGCCAGATACGGCGTATTGCCGTCATTGCCATCAATCGCATCCTTGAATTTCACTTTATTGTAGGAATAGCCTGCGATCAGATCGAAACGTTCGGTGATCTTGCTGCGAGCCTCCAGTTCAATCCCCTGAGAATGCACCTTGCCGGCAGGCAGGTAATAGCTTTGTTGCACCACGCGGTTAGCCACGTCTTTTTGCGTCAGGTCATACAACGCCACACTGTAGAGCGAGGAGCTGCCTGGCGGCTGGTATTTCAGGCCCACCTCATATTGCTCGCTGGTGCTCGGTTTGAGCATATGTCCGCTTTGATCGGGCAGCGCCTCCGGGGTGACTGCGGTGCTATAGCTGGCATAAGGCGAAAAACCGTTGTCGAAGCGGTATAACAACGAAGCGCGACCGCTAAAATTGTCGTCAGTACGAGCATCGCTGGCACCGGTGTTAACCACCGTATTTTTGGACTCTATACGATCAAAACGCCCGGAGAGATTCAGATACCAATTCTGCAGGCTGATCTCATCCTGCAGATAAACCCCGGTCTGCTCATAGTGACGTCGGGAATCGGTATGCGTCAGGTTGGTCAGGGCTGCGCCACCGGACACGCCGGTATAAGGATTGAGCGGCGAAGCTTCCGCAGACTCCTCCCACAGGTTATTGCGCAGACGCTGATAATCCAGGCCCAACATCACCTTGTGATCCAACGACCCGGTGGCAAAATCCGCCTCCAGCTGATTATCGACGGCGAAAGCATCCAGCGAGGTAGCTGAACCGCTGTAATAGCGATTCAGTAAGTTGTGATCGTCGTTCCAACCAATCTGATACACCTGTTGCAATTCAACATTGGAATGGGTGTAGCTGGCATTCTGGCGGAATGACCAAACGTCGTTAAAGCTGTGCGAGAAAGCGTAGCTGTAAATCTGCTCCCAACGTTTGAACAGGTTGCGACTGCTCTCACCGTCAAAGAAGCCGCGCCCAAGTTTGTCGCCTGAACTGGAATAGAGGCTGCCATCTGCCGGTACCGCGCTGTGATAACCGCCGGACGGATCTTTTTGCAGGTAAGCTTTCAGCAGCAGCGAGGTATTTTCATCCGGTTGCCACAGCAATGACGGTGAAATGGCATAGCGTTCCTCGCGTTGATGGTCATACATGGTTTCACTGCTGCGCGTCATCCCGGTCAATCGATAGGCCCACTGATCCGACAGCGGACCGGTCACATCGAAAGCGCCGCCCTGGGTGCTGTTATTGCCCGCCATGAGATTAACGTGCCCTTCCGTGGCGAACTGCGGCCGTTTGGACGTCAAGGCGACCAGGCCGCCCGGAATGCTTTGCCCGTACATTACCGATGAAGGCCCTTTGATCACGTCGATGCGTTCCAGGAACCAGGGATCAACCTGCAAGGCGTTATAGGTGCCGCCGTCGCTCAATAAGCGCAAACCGTCGAGGAAGGTGTTATTAACATCCCCACCGTGGAAACCACGCAATGCAATGGTGTCGTAGCGAGTGGCCCCGCCGGCGAAATTGGTGAAAACCCCCGGAGCATATTTCAGAGCATCGTTCACCGTTTGGGTATTTTGATCGGTCATCTGCTGACGGGTGACCACCGAAACAGACTGTGCCGTCAGGATCAGCGGCTTATCGGTTTTGGTCGCCCCCTGGCTGGTGGTAGCCTGGTACCCCTGGGTCGCAGCCTCTGCCGTATCGGCGGGTTTGGCGGTAACGATCAGAGTATCCTCAGCTAAAGACGTCAGTGGAAGGAACATCGCGAACGCACATAAAACCCGCGACCGTTTGACAGGAAAAATCCTCGGCATGCCCGTAATCCCCAGTAAAAATCATTGAATGACACCCAAAATGACCCCGTCAGCAACGCTGGCTGACAACCCGTGCAGAGGTTCTATTGGTGTGTTGTATGTAAAGGAAGTGAAACATTAATGATAATTATTATCTTTATCAATATTGAATTTCAAACATTAGTCGACTTTTTATCAGCGAGCAAAGTCATTGCTCCCGAGAAAGAGACCTTAGTAAGGACATGGTTATTGAGTTGAAAATTAACCATAAAAAAAGCCAGCGCCAGGCTGGCAAGAAAACAGGAAGCAATGTCGTGCCCGTTCGGAGGAGCGCACAAGGAGACAATCCTTTCCCTACGATGGGCGATCACATATGATAACGACTATCATTATCCTTTGAGGCGAGATGACTATCCACAACTTTCTGCGATCGGCTCTCAGCGAGGCCGTCTGATGAACCAGGCATGCAAACGCCCTATCGCCGACAGAATGGCGCCAAGCAAAACATTTGCCACAATCCACAAAATTAATATATATAAAAAGGTTTGATAAAGAGGAATTCCCCGCGCGGCAGAAAAGGGATTAAAATGCCAAAAACGAATAATATTGAAGGGATTCAGATTAAACCATTGGCAAAATAAAGCGACCACCATCGGCGGCAGGAAAAAATAAAGCCCCAGGGTGGCAATCAGCAGATACATTGTGACACGTTCGTTTTTATACTCTTTCATATCAATTAATTACCATCTCAACCCAGAGATAACACACCCTGAAAATTATGATATAAACAGACCCGACATGCCCTGATTAGTTCCCGGCCGAGGGTAAAATAAAGCCTGTTTAGCGTTTAAATTCCATTTAGTTTATGAATGGTATAACGCTAGTCAGCTCAGGAGGCTCCAATGATACCGGATTATTACCCTATCTCGCCAACACCCAAAAAACTGAAGATTATCTATGGTTGGTATATATATACCGTCTATGCCCTGCTGATCTTTAATATCTATCTGGCGGTATACAACGGCTGCGTTAGGCACCCGATTGAAGCTCCGCTGATCTCGGCGTGCCACAGCCTGTTCATCGGATTTATGCTTTACCATCTGCTTAAGAAACGCACGAATTTTGCCTGGGTGATGCTGGCCTATTACATTCTGATGCGGATTTACTACGCCAATGTGCTGCATATCGAGTTCACTGTATGGAGCCGTGGGCTGGTATTTATTTTCCTGATGTTGCTGCTTACCGGCCCTACGGTACTGGGTCAGTTGGCAACGCCACCGCTGCGTCAGGATTGGTTGGCGCGCTTAGGGTGGCGGCAGTGGGCTACGCTGGCCGGTTTATCGGGGTTGCTGACGCCATTAATTACCACCGATTACTTAGGCTGACAGCCGACATTCAGCGGGGTATATGGGGTTCCGAGATATCGACCAGGCGGCAGATCTTGGTGTAGTTATTGGATTTCTCACATATTTTATCAGTGACAAAAACGCCAAGGTAACTCAGTACCAGTAGATAACCGGCCATGCACAAAATGAAAATAAGCGTTCTCACCGATAGGACCAACCTGACAACAAAACCCTGAGCATCATACCTTGGTTACCCCACTCTAGACTATTTCAAAGTATTTCATTAATCCGCTGGTCATTTCAGACACTGAAATGTTATGTTATTACATATCATAAAAACCTACTACAGATGTGTTAATGGAAAGCCAAACCCCGCCGTTACTTACCCTGGAACACCTGACGCTGTCGCTCGATGGCGAGGTCAAAATTCACGATCTGAATTTCACTCTGCATGCCGGCGAACGTTTGTGCCTGCTTGGCGCTTCCGGCTCGGGCAAATCACTCACTGCCGCCGCCATTTTGGGCACATTACCGCTCGGCGCCGTGGTCAGCGGCTCGATACGGCTGCAGGGACAAGAAATCAGTGGCCGGCGTTTACAACAACGTACAGGTGCTAAATTAGCGGCTATTTTTCAGGATCCTTTTACCAGTCTCAATCCCCTGACCACCGTGGGGCAGCAACTGATCCTGGCGTTGCGCAGCCAAAGTAACATGGCAAAATCGCGGGCACGCCACTGTGCTGCCGAGTTACTGACCGCATTGGGGATGTCACCGGACAGCATCATGGCGCGCTACCCCGGCCAACTGTCCGGTGGCCAATGCCAGCGGATCTGTGCCGCTCTGGCATTGGTCGGTGAAAAAAGCCTGCTGATCGCCGATGAGCCCACCACCGCACTGGACATGGTCAGCCAACATCAGCTGATTGATATCCTAAAATGCTACACCGAACGCCCTTGCTCGCCGGCACTGCTATTTATTACTCACGATCTCACCGTGGCTGCCGGCCTGTGCCAACGCGTCATCGTACTGGTGAAAGGGGAAATAGCCGAACAGGGGTCCTTCGCGCAGTTGTTGCATCACCCTGCACATCCCTATGCCCAACAGTTGGTCACCACCGCTCAGCGCCCGGCATTCGACCGGACGGCGCCATTGAGCCTGGCAGGATAGCGGCATGAACAGCATGCCAGTTAACGCCGCACTGCCCTTTATCAGCCTGCAGCAGGTCAGTCGGCAATATTCATCTGGGGCCGGTGGGCTGAAACCCACCGATCTGAATCTGTATCCCGAAGATCGCGTTGGGTTGGTGGGGTGTTCCGGTGCCGGGAAATCAACACTGCTGAAGCTATTGCTGGCGTTGGAAGCGCCAGACACCGGTCATATTATGTGCCAGGGTGAGGAGATCCGCCCCGCCCCCGTGCATCGATTACGTTGGTACCGGCGCCTGGTGCAGTACGTCCCCCAGGACGCCCACGCCTCACTGAACCCTCGCCACACGGTGGCCGAATTGATTACCGCCCCCTTGCGCCAACTGACCCCGCCTCAGGATTGGGGTATCGCCGCCGAACGGGCACTGCGACAGGTCGAATTGGATGAAGGTCTGCTGTATGCCCGGCCTGGTCAACTTTCCGGCGGACAGGCGCAACGGGTGGCCCTGGCGCGCGCGATTGCACTGAAGCCCCGTTTTTTACTGGCCGATGAGCCGGTCAGCGGCCTGGACTTGCCGCTGCGCCAGCAGATCATTGTCCTGCTGGACCAGATTGCTCGCCGGCAAAATATGGGCATGCTGCTGGTCTCCCACGATATTTCACTGGTGGCCGCCTTGTGTCAGCGCACGCTGGTGATGGCCGCAGGCGTCATCGTGGAAGATCGTCCAACCCACGAGCTACTGCACACCCCTCGTCATTCCGCTACCCGCGATTTAATCGGTGCGATCCCGTCGTTACCTTCCCTTTTACCGCCCTGACATTCTGAGGAATTTTGCATGTTGAACCCGCGCTTTATTGGCCCAACCGGCTGCTTGCTCGCCGGCAGTTTACTGCTTGGCGGCTGCTTTGACCCTGCGGATCCGAAAGAAGGCACCGGCGAAGAACGGCGCATCCGGCTGGCCATGCTGCAACCCCCGCGCTCCGGACTCACGCCGTTGAGCGATGACGCGTTTAAACTTTCACGCTGGAGCAACGCCGAAACGCTGGTGGTACTGAACGCAGACGGCGACGCCGAGCCGGCGCTGGCAACCGAATGGCAGCCATTGGATCAACACCGCTGGCGCTTTGTATTGCGATCGGGCGTCAACTTCCACGACGGCAGCGCCATGACGCCGGAGAGCGTTGTGCGTTCGCTTTCTGCGGCGATGCAGGCCGCGCCCAAACCTCGCATCCTCGATGGCGTTGAATTGACGATCGCCACAGAAGGTGAGCATGCCGTAGTGATCTCCACCGCCGCGCCCGATCCGTTACTCCCGCAACGGTTGTCCAGCCCGCAATTGGCCATTCTCGCTGAACGGGCCTACGGTGCCAACGGCGTGGTCAATCCGTTACAGGCCGGGACCGGCGCCTTTGTATTAACCGAGATCAACGGCACCAGCAGCGTGCGGTTAAACCGTTTTGACGGCTATTGGGGCGAGAAAGCGGCCGCGCCGGGGATCGACGTCAGCTTTGTGCCGGACAGCACCGCCCGCGCTGCCGCCTTACGCACCGGCAGTGCCGATTTGGTTGAGGCGCTACCGGTATCACAGTTGCCGTTGATTGCCGCTGAATTGATCCACGAAGTGCCCATGCCGCGCACCAATACGCTGTATCTGAACACCAGAGTCGGCGCTTTCCGCGATCCGGCAGTACGCGCCGCCGCCGCCGCTGCGATTAAGCGTCGCCCTTTGGTGGAAAACGTCTACGAAGGTCGCGCCGATGTCGCGAGCGGGCTACTGGGGCCCGCACTGCCGTGGGCCGCGCCATTACGACAGCCGCAACCCGTACTGCCCACCACCGCGGTAGAGGGCAAAACCATCACCCTGGCCACTTTCAGCGATCGCGCCGAGTTGCCGGAAGTGGCGGTCTATCTGGCGCAACAACTCAGCGCCGCCGGCTTTGTGGTAAAGCAAGAAGTACGGGAATATGCACACATTGAAGCCGACGCGCTGGCGGGTAAATTCGACGCGTTTATTTTATCGCGTGCCACAGTGCTGGACTCGGGCGATCCGCTGGCTTACATGTACAGCGACTTCGCCTGCCGGGGCTCCTTCAATATTGCCCAGCTGTGCGATCCGCAGGTCGACGAAGCCTTGACTCGGGCCGCCGCCATTCCCGCAGGACCACAACGCCGCCAGGCGATCATCGCAGTGGAAAACCGCATCCTGGCAACGCATGCGGCAATACCCTTGCTGCATGAGCGCGTTATTCAGGGAGAGGCTGCCGTAATGAGGAACGCAAAGCGCGATCCCCGTGAGCGTCTGCTGGTTACGCCCAGCAGTTACATTGCCGTCGGACAGCCCTGATGGCGAAAGCGCAACGGCTTGTGCCGCTCGCCTCGCGCCTGTTTTCCCTGTTGGCGATGATTGTCCTGATTGGCCTGATGCCCTGGCTGTCCGGTCGCGATCCGGCCCTCAGCTTACTGAGAGCACGTTCGGGGGAACAGGAGGCTACGCCAGAAGCCCTGAAAGCTATTCGCCAGCAGTATGGCCTGGACGATGGGCCGTTGATTCTACTTGGGCGCTGGTTTAGCGAAGTATTGCAGGGTAACGCCGGTCACTCCTGGATTTCCGGCCGTCCCGTGCTGGAGGGCATGTTGCAGGCCACCGGGGTCTCTCTGACACTGATGGGCTACGCGCTGGCCATAGCGATGTTGGTGGCGGTGCTGCTGGCGCTGCCAACGCTGTGGCGCGGCCTGCATGGCGATAATCGCCGCCCCGATGGCATCGTGGCGGTTGCCTTGACCGCCCTGCCCGAATTTTTGCTGGCGGCGTTGTTATTGATTGTTGGCGCCGTCTGGCTGCACTGGTTTCCGCCTTACGGCTGGCAAGGCCTGAGGCATGTCGTTCTGCCTGCGCTGGCATTGGGTTTGCCTGCTGGCGGTCTGCTGGCCCTGCTGCTCAATGACGGCCTGGCCGCGACTTTTACCGAACGTTGGCTGATTACCTGGAGTCTCGCCGGCATCTCCCGGCGGCGTTGCCTGCTGGCCGTGCTACGCCGCACGCTGCCTGCCCTATTGCCGCAAATCGGTTTGGTGCTGGTCGGGCTGACCGGCGGTGCGATCGCCGTCGAGAAAGTGTTCGCCATTCCCGGCCTGGGCCGAGCCACTTTAGGCGCGGCCATCGCCCAAGATCTGCCGACCTTGCAATGCGGTATCCTGATCCTGCTGTTACTCGCTTTTGGTACCGGCTTTATTACGCAGGGCGTACATTACCTGTTGTTGGGCCGAATAGCGGCAGCGTTACCCAACTCGACACCGCCACAGCACCATCCCCGAGGAAGCTATGTTTTCGCTGCCGTCGCGGCACTGTTACTGTGCCTGTTGGTGCTGAGCGGGATCATTCGCGATCCTTTTTCATCGCTGCATATTCGCCTGCAACCGCCCAGCCTGGATCTGCCCTTTGGCGCGGATGCCACCGGCCGGGATATTCTGGCGCGTGTCGCCTACGGGGCGCTGAATACCAGCCTGCTGGCGCTGGCGGTCAGTTTCGTTTCTCTGTTCCTCGGGATCCTGTTTGGGCTGATGCCCCGCCTGATGTGCGGAGTCATTGAGTTAGCCAACGCTACGCCACCGATAGTCGCGGGCCTGTTGGTGACCGCAGTCACCGGCCCTTCCACCTACGGTGCCGCCTGTGCTGTGCTGCTGGTCAGTTGGGCACCGCTGGCCGCCCATTGTGCCTCTCTGCTGGCAGAGGCCCACACTCAACCCTATATCCGTATGTTGCCGGTATTGGGGATCGGCCGTTTGCGTACGCTGACGCACTATCTGTTGCCGGCGCTCTGGGTTCCACTGCTGCGTCACGCCATGCTGCGCCTACCGGGCATTGCACTGGCGCTGGCGGCGCTGGGCTTCCTTGGCCTTGGGCCGCAGCCGCCCAGCGCTGAATGGGGGCTGGTACTGGCGGAGGGCATGCCGTATATCGAACGTGCGCCATGGGGCGTATTGGCACCCGCAATTGCTCTGATGCTGCTGGCCGTGTTGGCGGTCACGCTGGCCAATACCGCCGGTAACCGCCGATAGCCGCCGGCGCATCCCGGCACGGTTTGTAGTAACATTATGTGATACCTCAACCGGCCGGGAGACCCCATGCACCATCTGATGTTAGACATTGAAACGCTGGATATAAAACCGAGTGCGGTGATCCTGGTGGTTGCCGCCGTTTTTTTCGATCCCCAAACCGGCCAGCTCGGTGCCGAATTTGAAAACGCCGTCAGCAGTCAAAAAGATCAGCCCGGCAGAACGATCAGCCTGGACACCGTCGCCTGGTGGGCGAAGCAGTCGGACGAAGCACGTAAGCTGGCTTTCGGCGGTACAGAAAGCCTCAAGCGCACGCTGACCAACCTGAGTCGGTTTATCCATATGAACAGCACCGATCAGGTCAAAGTCTGGGGCAACGGCAAGGAGTTCGACTGCACCATCCTCGAACATGCCTTTGAGCAGCTTGAGATGCCGTGTCCTTGGAAGTTTTGGGATACGCAAGATGTGCGCACGGTGATCACTCTGGCCGAATTGCTGGGTTTTAACCCTAAGAAAGAGCGAGCATTCGAAGGCACACCCCATCGCGCACTGGATGACGCCAAACATCAGGCTCGCTACGTGGCAGATACGATCTCCGCGCTGTACTATCGCAAAGCCGCCGCACTGTGAATCGGGCAAGTTAGCCGTGCCGATGACAGGCGGGTGTTTTGCCCCTTTCCATTTAGTGTCAGAGTCTCTACTCTAGCCCTCTTTGTCACTCGGATGTGCTGTTTTTGTTATGCAAAAATTTCTGTTTCTGCTTCTTAGCCTGGTGCTGCTCGGCCCGCTGGGTATCGATCTCTATCTGCCGACCATCCCTGCCATCGCACTTGGCCTTAACAGCAGTGAAGCGCTGATCCAGTCCACCATTTCACTGTTCATTCTGGTGCTGGGCCTGGGGCAGATTATCGCCGGGCCGCTGGTGGATAACTACGGTCGCAAACCCGTGGCACTGGCCGGAATTGTCATCTACATGATTGGCGCGGCCATGGCGGCGTTGGCCACCACGCCGACGGTATTTGTCGCCTCGCGCTTGCTGCAAGGTGTGGCGGTCTGTTGTACGGCCGTCGTGGCCTTCAGCGGCGTACGCGATCGGATGAACGGCGACGACGCGGCTCGCGCCTTCGGTTTCCTCAACGGCACGCTTAACATTATTCCCGCACTGGCGCCGCTGCTGGGTGGCTTGCTGGCAGAAGCCTTTGGCTGGCGCGCGCCGTTCTGGTTCCTGGTGTGTTATGCCCTGGCCGTACTGGTGTTAATCGCCCTGCGCCTGCCGGAAACTCGCCCGGCAGATACGGTACGCGTCAAAGGTTTGCCGGTACGCCAATATGTCAGCATCCTCAAAGAGCGCCGTTTTCTGTCCTTTGCCGTGGTCAACTCCGGCGCGATGGGCATGGCGTTGACCTACGTTTCGCTGGCCCCCAATGTGCTGATGGGGACCGCCGGACTGACGCCATTGCAATTCTCTTTGGTGTTTGGCGCCAACGGCTTCTGGATCATGCTGGTAAGTTTTTTCGCCAACCGCATTATTCACAAGGTTGGGCGTCCGGTTTGCCTGGCGACCGGCGGAGTATTGATGGGGCTTGGCTGTGTTGGCTTGCTGCTCGGCGTCTCTGTGCTTTCCGACACGGCGCAAACCCACTGGCTGGCCTATATGCTACCCGTCGCCAGCGCCTGCGCGGGGCTGGCCTTCGTGATGGGTCCGGCGACCAGCTATGCGCTTGAGCCTTACTCCAACGAGGCCGGCGTCGCTTCTGCGTTGGTAGGTTTTGTGCAGATGGCTGGCGGTGCAGGTTTGGGCCTGTTGGCGATGGCGCTGCCATTGCAACCCAAACTGTCGCTGGCGTTGGTGATGCTGGCAGGTTGCCTGCTGGCACTGCACGCAAGGCAGCGCAGCAAGCAAATAAAGGGTCAGTTGAAGAAAATTGCCTGAGGCTTAGGCCTCAGTGACTACGGGTACTCTGGCAGCCAGGGCCGTCAGCAATTCATAACCCAGCGTGCCTGCCGCGGCAGCGACATCGTCGACCGGCAGGCGCCGCCCCCACAGTTCCACTTCCGCCCCGATATCGGCATGGGGACAGGGGGTCAGATCGACCGCCAGCATATCCATCGAAACCGTACCCAGCGTTCGCGTCAACACGCCATCCACCCAGACCGGCGTACCTGTCTGCGCATGGCGCGGATAACCGTCCGCATAACCGCAAGCGACCACGCCGATACGTTGCGCGCCCCCGGCGCGATAACGCCAGCCATAGCCAACCTGGTCATTCTGTTTCAACGATTGAATGCCAATAATTTCGCTGCTCAGCGTCATCGTGGGCTGCAGGCCGCTGTCGGCAATGTCCCGCCATTGGCCACTGGGCGAAGCGCCGTAAAGCACAATCCCCGGCCGCACCCAACTGCCATGGGTTTCCGGATGCCACAAGGTCGCGGCAGAGTTGGCCAGACAACGAGGTAATGTGATGCCCGCCGCCGCCTCTTCAATGGTCGCCATCTGCTCTACCACACCCTGCGGACCGTCGGCGGTGGCAAAATGGCTCATTAGCGTCAGACTGGCGATATTGCCTATCTGCTGGGCTTTCAACCAAACCGAGTGTAAACGTTCCGGGGCAAATCCCAGACGATTCATGCCACTGTTCACTTTCAAATAAACATCCAGCGGTGCCGATAATTTGGCTTCGGCTATCGCCGCCAGTTGCCAGTCGCTGTGGACTGACGTCGTTAAACGATAGCGATCGAGCAGGGCTAAATCCTGCGCTTTGAAAAAGCCTTCCAACAGCAAGATCGGCCCTTGCCAACCGGACTCGCGCAACACGATGGCTTCAGCAAGATCCAGCAGTGCAAAACCGTCGGTTTGCGCCAAACTGCGCCAAACATGCTTGATGCCGTGCCCATAGGCATTGGCCTTGACCACCGACCAGACTTTGGCGCTGGGGGCAAAGCGACGAACCACCTGCAGGTTATTTTCAAAGGCGCCAAGGTGCAGCGTGGCAGTAATCGGGCGAGGCATGGGAAACTCCTACGGGCCTGCGAATGCGGTCACGGGCCGACGCCCGTGACGACAACATATCAATTAAGGTTTTTTAACGCGCGGGATGCACATCGTTCAAGGGCGCAGTGTAGGCGCTGCGAAACCCGGCGCTGTAGCGCGCCACCGCCAGGTCGTCTGAAGGAATGGCCGGCGTGATACCGGAAATCAGATCGGAAAGCAGCTGCCCCGAACCGCAGGCCATCGTCCAGCCCAGGGTGCCGTGCCCGGTATTCAGGAACAGGTTTTTCAATGAAGTCTTACCGACAATCGGCGTGCCGTCCGGCGTCATCGGACGCAAACCGGTCCAGAAGGTCGCCTCCTCCACTCGCCCACCGTTAGGGTAAAGATCGCGCACCACCATCTCCAGCGTCTCGCGACGTTTTTGCTCGAGCTGGGTATTAAAACCGACAATTTCCGCCATGCCGCCGACGCGAATACGCTGGTCGAAACGGGTTATGGCAATTTTGTAAGTTTCATCCAGAACGGTCGAGAATGGCGCCGCAGCCTCATCCGTAATCGGGATGGTCAGCGAGTAGCCTTTCAGCGGATATACGGGGATCGAGACCAGATCGCGCAACAGCGCGGTGGAATAGGAACCAAAAGCCACCACATAGCTGTCAGCCTTGAAGATTTCACCGCCGCACTGCACGCCGCTGATTTTATCCCCTTCCACCAGCAGGCGATCGACGCTGCGGTTATACAGGAAAGTGACGCCCGCTTGCTGCGCCAGTTTGGCCAGTTGCTGGGTAAAGAGTTGGCAATCGCCGGTTTCGTCGTTTGGCAGTTGCAGGCCGCCGGTCAGCTTATGCGCCACCTGAGCCAATGCCGGTTCGACGGTGGCCAATTGGCTGGCTTCCAGCAATTTGTAAGGCACGCCGGCATCTTCCAACACCGCGATGTCTTTGGACGCACTTTCAAACTGTTGTTGAGTACGGAACAGTTGCAGCGTGCCCCCCTGGCGGCCCTCGTACTGGATACCGGTTTCCTGGCGCAGCGCTTTGATGCAGTCACGGCTGTATTCTGCCAAACGCACCATACGACCTTTGTTGGTCATATAGTGTTCGGTGTTGCAGTTTTTCAGCATCTGCCACATCCAGCTCAGCTGGAAACTGCTGCCGTCCAGACGAACGGCCAGCGGTGCATGGCGCTGGAACATCCATTTAATCGCCTTTAACGGCACGCCAGGAGCAGCCCAGGGTGCCGCATAGCCCGGTGAGATCTGTCCGGCATTTGCCGCGCTGGTTTCCATTGCGGGGCCGGGTTGACGATCGATCACCGTCACCTCATGCCCTGCCTTCGCCAAATACCAGGCACTGGCAACGCCCACCACCCCACTACCTAAAATTACCACTCGCATCGCTGACTCCGGCTCAAGGCTTCACAAAGCATAATCTTCTGCTCACAGGAAATTAACTCAGTGGAAAAATCCGTCCAACATCTTCATCATCAAACGTGACAACATTCACAATTAATTTATCGTTCATGGCCGGTTCTTTTGCAATAGCGTCCTATAAATAGCGATAAGATGTTGTGAAAGGTCAATTTAAGAGCGAAATGGGCCCTAACATGCTGTCATTGCTAGCAATGAAATCACCATGAAAAGCTGCGGCATGCAACAAGGATTTAACAGAATATAAAAATGGAACGGCACTACTCAAGCAGGATAAAAAACCAATAAAAAGCCAATTTATCGAGATAACCTTTCGTACAACCCTGCGGCGGAATCAGCAGAAAAAACTCGCCTTAAACTCCCCCTGACAGCTCATCAGGTGGGATAGTCGCGACAGATCGTTGAATTTTTAAGCTTTATATCATTATTACCTCTGCCCAGATTGAGCTACGATTGATCTAGGGTCTGCCGTTCGAGCAAGGTCCGTAATAACGAGGGTGCGCTGATGACTACTTCAACACATGATAAGGTCAAGGAAGATAAGCGTCTGAGCGATGGACCGGACTGGACGTTCGAGTTGCTGCAGGTGTATCTGGAGCACATCGACCGCGTAGCCAAACATTACAAGCTCGATACTTACCCGCATCAGATTGAGGTCATTACCTCAGAACAGATGATGGACGCTTATTCGAGCGTCGGTATGCCGATTAACTACACCCATTGGTCATTCGGTAAAAAATTCATTGAGACCGAGCAGCGTTACAAACACGGGCAGCAGGGTTTGGCCTATGAAATCGTGATCAACTCCAACCCTTGTATCGCCTACCTGATGGAAGAAAATACCATCACCATGCAGGCATTGGTCATGGCGCACGCCTGCTACGGCCACAACTCCTTTTTCAAAAATAACTACCTGTTCCGCAGCTGGACCGACGCCAGTTCGATCGTCGATTATCTGCTGTTCGCCCGGCACTACATCAGTCAGTGCGAAGAACGCTACGGCGTTGAGGAAGTGGAAAAACTGCTCGATTCCTGCCATGCACTGATGAACTACGGCGTGGACCGCTATAAACGGCCGCAGAAAATTTCCCTGGTCGAAGAAAAAGCGCGGCAGAAAAACCGCGAGGAGTACCTGCAAAGCCAGGTCAATACGTTGTGGAAAACCCTGCCGCGGGTAGAACGCGAAGAAGCACCTGAACAAGCGCGCCGCTACCCAAGCGAACCGCAGGAGAACATCCTCTACTTTATGGAAAAAAATGCGCCGCTGCTGGAACCCTGGCAGCGTGAGGTTCTGCGCATCGTGCGTAAAGTGAGCCAGTATTTTTATCCGCAGAAACAAACGCAGGTGATGAACGAAGGCTGGGCGACGTTCTGGCACTACACCATCCTGAATCATCTGTACGACGAAGGCCGGGTAACCGAGCGCTTTATGCTGGAGTTTTTGCACAGCCATACCAATGTGGTGTACCAGCCGCCCTACAATAGTCCTTATTACAACGGCATTAACCCGTACGCACTGGGATTTGCCATGTTCCAGGACATCAAGCGCATCTGCCAGTCACCGACGGAGGAGGATCGCTACTGGTTCCCGGATATTGCCGGTAAAGATTGGTTGGAAACGCTGCATTTCGCCATGCGGGACTTTAAGGACGAAAGTTTTATCAGCCAGTTCCTGTCCCCCAAAATCATGCGTGACTTCCGGCTGTTCACCGTGCTGGATGACGATCGCAACAACTACCTCGAGATTGCCGCGATCCATAATGAGGCCGGTTATCGGGCGATCCGTCAGGAGCTGTCGGCGCAATATAACCTGAGTGACCACGAGCCGAACATTCAGATCTGGAATGTAGATTTGCGCGGCGATCGCTCATTGACGCTGCGTTATATTCCGCAGGACCGAGCACCACTGGACAAGAGCCGGCGTGAGGTAATGAAGCACCTGCACCGCCTGTGGGGTTTCGATATTATTCTGGAACAACTCAATGAGGATGGCAGCGTCGAGTTGCTGGAACGCTGCCCACCGCGACCCGCGCCACTCTAAAATTGGACCATAACAAAGGGGCGCCGTTGGCGCCCCTTTTGCTTAATGCGAGAGAAGATATTAACGGCGAGCTTCGGTCAGATCGCTCGGCATAGTGCCTTGCATGCTCTGCCAGATGGCTCCACTGTCTTTACCGTAGTTACGCACGCAGTCCATCACCTGATCGTAGGACTTCTCATGGCACAGCGTCGACAGCTTGCTGTAGAAGGTCAGTGCCAGCTTGCGGGATTCCGGGTTCGAGAAATAGTAGCGGCCCACACGGGTGTACAAACCTTTCAGACCGTTAAAGATCAGACCGTAAATCGGGTTGCCGGAGGCAAATGCCAGACCACGGAAAATTTCGTAGTCCAACAGATTGAAAGCATCCGCCTGATCTTCCACCTGGGTGGCTCGCGCCAAGACTTCCTGGGCAGCCTCTGGGTGATTACGCACCGCTGCGCGAATAAAGATCGCGGCAATATTGGTACGAACCGACAGCAAATTGTCGATCAACTGTGGAACGCTTTTATGATCGAGGCGTGCCACCGTTTCAAGGATATTAAGGCCGGATGTTTCCCAGAAATTATTTACTTTGGTCGGTTTGCCATGCTGAATGGTCAGCCAGCCATCACGGGCCAGGCGTTGTAAAACTTCGCGTAACGTGGTGCGCGTGACACCAATCAGTTCTGAAAGCTCACGCTCCGCGGGCAAAATAGAGCCAGGAGGGAAGCGATTATTCCAGATACTCTCGATAATGTATTCTTCCGCGAAACCGGCAGGACTCTGCGCCTTTATGACCATGTGTTTGACGTTCCGTAGCGACGATAATCAGTAATAGTAGTCGGCTGATCATACCAGATCGCCATGGCATGACATAGCGTGAGCGAAAAACATTAAACGAAAGTGTGCATAAAGTGGCAAAAAACGTGCAAAAACACCGCTTCAGAGAAATTTTTCGTCGTAAAGCAAGCCCATATTGCTTCTGCCCTGCCGCCGTTGTTAGGGTAATATGTGACAACTTATTTTCAGGACGTGTAACGCATAATGGAAACGACTTTACGCAGTGCCCTGGTGAAAAACTTCCTCGGGCAATCACCTGACTGGTACAAACTGGCCATCCTCATCTTCCTGTTGGTCAATCCGCTGGTTTTCTTTTTGGCCGATCCTTTCATTGCCGGCTGGCTGTTGGTGATCGAATTTATCTTCACGCTGGCGATGGCGCTGAAATGCTACCCCTTGTTACCGGGTGGCCTGCTGGCGATTGAAGCGGTGCTGATCGGCATGACCAGTCCCGATCGGGTTGGCGAAGAAATTGCCCATAATCTGGAAGTGCTGCTGTTGCTGATCTTTATGGTGGCCGGCATCTACTTTATGAAGCAGTTGTTACTGTTCGTCTTCACCAAGCTACTGCTCAACATTCGCTCCAAAATGCTGCTTTCTTTGGCATTCTGTTTTGCCGCGGCTTTTTTGTCTGCCTTCCTCGATGCGCTCACCGTGGTAGCGGTGGTCATCAGCGTGGCGACCGGTTTTTATTCGATTTACCACAACGTGGTTTCGAACCGTTCCGGCGACCATGCCAACGCCAACGACGACAGCACGTTGGTGAGCGACGATAACAAACAGACGCTCGAACAGTTCCGCGCCTTTCTGCGCAGCCTGCTGATGCATGCCGGTGTCGGTACCGCGCTGGGCGGTGTGATGACCATGGTGGGCGAGCCGCAAAACCTGATTATCGCCAAAAGCGCCGGCTGGGGATTTGTCGACTTCTTCCTGCGCATGGCACCGGTAACTTTACCTGTGTTGGTCTGTGGTTTATTGGTCTGCCTGCTGCTTGAGCGCTTTTGCATCTTCGGCTATGGCGCAAAACTGCCGGAGCCTGTGCGTGAGGTACTGAGCGAGTTTGACCGCCAGGCTACCGCCGGGCGCAGTAAACAAGAACAGGTCAAATTAGTGGTTCAGGCGCTGATCGGCGTTTGGCTGGTGGTGGCGCTGGCCTTCCATTTGGCAGAGGTTGGCCTGATTGGCCTGTCGGTGATTATCCTCGCCACTTCCCTGTGCGGCGTAACCGATGAACACGCCATCGGCAAAGCATTCCAGGAAGCCTTGCCCTTCACCGCCCTGCTGACGGTCTTTTTCACCGTGGTAGCGGTGATCATTGAGCAGCACCTGTTTACCCCCATTATCCAGTTTGTGCTGCAGGCGCAGCCGGCTTCCCAATTGTCGCTGTTTTATCTGTTTAATGGCCTGTTGTCTTCGGTATCTGACAATGTGTTCGTCGGCACGGTTTACATCAACGAAGCGCGCACTGCCTTTGAAAACGGCGCCATTTCCCTGAAGCAGTTCGAAATGCTGGCGGTCGCCATTAACACCGGAACCAATTTACCGTCGGTTGCCACGCCGAATGGTCAGGCCGCCTTCTTGTTCTTGCTGACTTCCGCATTGGCGCCACTGGTGCGTTTATCTTACGGCCGAATGGTATGGATGGCTTTGCCCTATACTGTGGTATTAACCCTGGTCGGTCTGCTGTGCGTACAGTTTACTCTGGCGCCCATGACTGACCTGCTGACCCAGTGGCATTGGCTGACGCTGCCGCCGCTTGAAGCCTCTGCACCTTAACCGTGTTAACCCGCTCCGCTGTCAGCGACTATTTTTATGCTGAATCAGGCTCAGGTGGCTGGCAGCGGGGTTGAATTGGTTTACACTGACACTTCAATTGCTTACTGCATGGAAGAATAAATATATGTTGCAATTCTTTAACCGCTGCTCGCAGGGGCGCGGTGCTTGGCTGTTGATGGCCCTGACTGCGCTGGCGCTGGAATTAGTCGCACTCTACTTTCAGCACGTAATGCTACTGCAACCCTGTGTGATGTGCATTTACGAACGCTGTGCGCTGTTTGGCATTCTGGGTGCCTCACTGCTCGGTGCCATTGCGCCGAAAACGCCGCTGCGTTATGCCGCTATTCTGCTGTGGATTTACAGTGCCTGGGAAGGCCTGCAGCTGGCGTGGAAACACACCATGATCCAACTGCACCCTTCGCCGTTTAATACCTGCGATTTCTTCGTCAGCTTCCCGTCCTGGCTGCCGCTGGATAAATGGTTGCCGGCCGTGTTTCACGCATCAGGCGACTGCTCCGTGCGTCAATGGGATTTCCTGACGCTGGAAATGCCGCAGTGGCTGGTTGGCATCTTCGCCGCTTATCTGTTGATCGCTATCGTTGTGCTGATCGCGCAATTCGTTCGCCCACGCCGCCGCGACCTGTTCGGCCGCTAAGCGTAGCAGCATGAAAAACGGCGCCCCAGGGCGCCGTTTTTCATGAAATAACTTATGATCTTCAGAGGTAATGCAACATTAGGTATGTGTAAGGTAATAAACGAGCACTATTAGCACTCCAGCCACGGCAAACAGTCGGATCATTTTCATTATTTTACTCTCGGAACTTAGCGTGAGAGCGCCCAAACTACCTAACCTTCCGGCTAAAAAGAAGCGTTCTGGCAGGATTTGGCGCGTAATTTACATAACATTAAGTTAGGAGAGTAAAAGGTCTTATCCACGAAAGCAGCCTTGCATTTTTTCGACCTGAATTCGAAAAAAAGGGGACGTTGATTTACCCCCAAACGCACGTCATACAAAAAAATTCATCATAGGGATGCATTATTGCATCGATATTTTGATGAACTTTTACCAAAGAATCCTTATAATATCCGCAAGTTAATATTTAACGATTTCCCTGGTGTTGTTGTGTGTCTTGCCCCTCTTCTTTGCAGGGGCTTTTTTCTTTATCTCGCCCAGCTCGGTTTGTTCAAGATGTGATCCTGCCAATCCACCACTTCGCTTTCGCGTACTGCAATGTGGCGCACCGTAATACGCTCACCGTGCATCGCCGCTTTAGAGCCGCTGACCAGTGGGTGCCAGGAAAATAACGGCTTACCCTCACCAATCAGACGATATGCGCAGGTCGGCGGCAACCAGTCAAACGTCGTCAGGTTTTCACGCGTCAACTTGATACAGTCTTCTTCCAGCTCAAAACGACGCTCATAGTTGCGGCACTGGCACGATTTAATGTTCAACTGGTTACAGGCTACGTTGGTGAAATAAATCTCGTCGGTATCTTCGTCGATCAGCTTATTCAGACAGCATTGCCCACAACCGTCGCACAGCGATTCCCACTCTTGTTCTGACATTTCCGCCAGCGTTTTTTGTTGCCAAAAAGGGGTTTGTGACATGTTCGCGTCCGGTATAGGTAAATGAATAGATAACCTGCGTACAGGTTTTGAGGGTGCACTATATAGATATCCCAGCCAAATAGAAAGGCCAAAAACACAATATAATCATAGCGATAACAATAAATTCGCTTAAAAAAAATGCTATTTAAAACAACAGCATTCGCCCTGCCCCGGCAGGATTATCAGGCCATTGCTGCCAGGGTTCTGCGGTTTAAAACGCCGGGTTTATCGCCTAATTATACGTACAAAACCCAGGTCTATCATCCTTTCGTTTTCCCGGCCTGTCCTCCGGTAAGATTCATCTCATAAAGCACGTTTTGCCGCCAACAACAGCATAATCCTGCTATGGTTAATGTTCGCCTTTTGAACGAAGATAAGGAGCTAAGTATGTTTGGGAAAGCAGAAGATAAGGTTAACGAAGCTGCCGGTGCCGTTGAGGAAGCCTTTGGTAAGGCAACGGACTCTCCGGATCATCAAGTCAAAGGCGCAGCCCGCAAATACGCATCTCAGGCCAGCTACGCGGCCCGCGATGCGGCCGATACGGTGCGGACTCAGGTTGAATCTAACCCGCTAGCCGGCGTAGCCATCGCCGCCGCCGTCGGGATTGTTTTCGGTTTCTTGCTGGGCCGTAAATAAGCCCTTTACCCAGATTCCACCGAAAGAAAAGGCCCCGCGGGGCCTTTTTTCATGCCGTTTACCCCGGTTTCAAATCACGCGGGTCGTCAGTGATTTACCGTTGAGAGTAATTTTCAGCATATCACCGGAGCTCATCGGACCGACGCCTTGCGGCGTGCCGGTAAGAATAATGTCGCCTGCGCGCAGCGTGAAGAAACGGCTCATATAGCTGATCAACGGCAGGATCGGCGTGATCATGTCACGGGTATTGCCTTGTTGACGCACCTGATCATTGACCGTCAGGGACAACTCGGCATTTTGCGGATCGCCAAACTCCGCCACCGGTATAAACCCGGAAATGGGGCAGGAACCGTCGAAGCCCTTGGCTTTCTCCCAGGGTTGCCCTGCTTTCTTGAAGCCCGCCTGCAATTCTCGCAACGTCAGATCAAGCGCAACACCGTAGCCAGCAATAGCGCGCGCCACGCGATCTTCATTCGCCTGCTTTAACGGCGTACCGATCAGCACCGCCAGTTCCACTTCGTGATGCACCGAACCAAACTCTTTGGGGATCGCCACCGGCTGGCGGATATCGCACAACGCCGTTTCAGGCTTGATAAACACTACCGGTTCTGCCGAGGTTGCACTGCCCATTTCCTTGATGTGGTCGGCGTAATTACTGCCGACGCAGACCACTTTGTTTACCGGAAAATCGAGTAATGAACCCTGCCAGTCTCTATGTTGATACATACCGCCTCTCCCTACAATCATGTAGGGGCTTAGCATGCTAAGCCCGTTATTCCACACGCTGGTGGAGGCACCGCAGCCCTTATCTAGTGCCCGATACCGTCAGCCATCATACCCACACCGATCGCAAAATAGTAAGAGCGATTCCAATGCATAATCGTGCGAAAGTTATCATAAACCAGGAATGCGCGGCCCTGCATGTCATCCGGTGTGATCACCCAACTGCGCAGGCTGGAATGTGGCAATGCCGAACCATCCGGACGTCGCACCCCACGCTTTTGCCATTCATTTACGCTGTGTGCCTGACGATCCTTTAACCCCAGATCATCGGTGCTGAAACCGGCAGGCAGCTTAACCTCTCTGCCCCAACCGACGCCCCGCTGCCAGCCTTCGCTCGACAAATAGCGGGCCGTAGAGGCAAAGACATCGTCAACGTTGTTCCAGATATCAATACGGCCATCACCGTCGCCGTCCGCCGCGTAGTTAAGGAACGAGGTCGGCATAAACTGGCACTGCCCCATCGCACCGGCCCAGGAGCCTTTCAGCTGGTCGCGGCTGACATGGCCTTGTTCGAGGATTTGCAGCGCCGCCATAAGCTGTTGACTGAAGAAAGCCTCACGGCGGCCTTCAAAAGCCAAAGTGGCAAGCGCAGATATCACATCTTCACGACCCTGGATTTTGCCGAAGGCGCTTTCCATCCCCCACAACGCCACGACAAAGCGTCCCGGCACGCCGTAGTGTGCGGTAACGCGAGAAAGTTGCGGTTGATACTGCCGATACAGGGCGCGGCCTTGTGCGACTTTGGCTGGGGGTAATACGCGCTTCAGATAATCATCCAGCGTGATTTTCTTTTCCGGCTGATTACGGTCCGCTTTGATCACCCGATCGACAAAATGCACGTTGTCGAAAGCGCTTTCGACAACGGTCGGGCTAATGCCCTGCGCCAGCGCCTGGCGTTTCAGTTGTTCCACATAGGCGGGGAACTGCGCAGGATCTCGGCCAGTATCAGAAAGCCGGCTTTGGGCCGGCGGATTAGCGGCACTCGTCGACGTTTCCGACACCGGAGTGGCAACCTGGGCCATCGCCTGCTGGCCCACCCCGCATCCCAGCGTCAACAGCATGGTTATCGCCGATAATCTCATCACGCGGCTCCTTTATCTGTTTAGGGCTTTTGCGCCAGCGTCACCCTGTGCACCTGAGGAGGTTATTTTTTGTCACCCGACAGGTGCTGGCTTAATAAATTTTCCAACGGCGGCGGAACCTGCAGATAAAACCCTTCTTCTTTCAGGGCTTCTTTCACTTTCTCAATATCCGCCGAGGCTAACTTTTCCCGACCGTCCAGAGAAAGCACCATCGCCAATTGCGGCGTGCCGAAACTTTTCATCAGATCTTCCGGTACTCGGGAGAAATCGTCTTTTTTTTCGACATAAAGATAAGTTTGATCGCGTTTAGCACTTCTATAGATCACACAAAGCATGTTTTTAACTCTATTTAATTGGGGCAGCGTCTTGCCTGGATATAACTCTGACTATAACATGCTTATAGTACTTCGGAATATCGCACCCCGATTGGTATTCCGGGGATTTAAAGTTGCTGAGACTGAGTCAGGATAGATGTCACAATCGCCAATTGAGCTAAAAGGCAGCAGTTTTACCCTATCGGTTGTTCATTTGTATAATTCGGAACCCGAGGTAATACGTCAGGCGTTACTGGAAAAAGTAGAGCAAGCTCCCGCTTTTTTGAAGAACGCCCCTGTTGTTATCAACGTTGCAACGCTGAACGGCGACGCAAACTGGAAAGAACTTCAACAGGCTGTCACGGCAGCAGGTCTGCGCGTTGTGGGTATCAGCGGTTGCAGAGATGAGCGACAGAAGCGCGCAATAACCCGTGCCGGGCTGCCGTTACTGAATGAAGGCAAAGGCCAAAAGATGGCCACTCCGGAACCGGCGCCCGCGCCAGCCCCGGTGGTGGATCCCAACGCCCCCGCCAAGACGCGTATCATCAGTACCCCTGTCCGTTCCGGCCAACAGATTTATGCCCGCAACAGCGATCTGATTGTGACCAGCAGCGTTAGCGCCGGCGCTGAATTGATTGCCGATGGCAATATTCACGTCTACGGCATGATGCGCGGTCGTGCGCTGGCCGGTGCATCAGGTGATACGCAGTGCCAGATTTTTTGCACGCACCTGGGTGCTGAGCTAGTCTCTATCGCAGGGCAGTACTGGTTGAGCGACCAAATCCCGTCCGATTATGTCGGGCAGGCCGTACGACTCAGCCTGTTGGATAACGCTTTAACCATACAACCTTTAAATTAAGCCCTTTTGACAAGGAATCCATTTCATGGCACGCATTATTGTTGTTACATCGGGTAAAGGGGGCGTTGGCAAGACCACTTCAAGCGCGGCCATCGCTACCGGTTTAGCCCAAAAAGGAAAGAAAACCGTAGTGATCGATTTCGATATCGGCCTGCGTAATCTTGACCTGATCATGGGCTGCGAACGCCGGGTTGTTTATGATTTCGTTAACGTAATTCAGGGTGACGCCACGCTGAATCAGGCGTTGATCAAAGACAAGCGCACTGAAAATCTCTTTATCCTGCCGGCTTCGCAAACGCGTGACAAAGACGCGCTGACCCGCGAAGGCGTTGAGAAGATCCTCAACGACCTCGGCGAGATGGATTTTGACTTTGTGGTTTGTGACTCACCGGCAGGTATCGAAACCGGCGCGCTGATGGCCTTGTACTTTGCTGATGAAGCCATTATCACCACCAACCCGGAAGTCTCCTCGGTACGTGACTCTGACCGTATCCTGGGCATCTTGTCTTCCAAATCCCGCCGCGCTGAGAGAGGCGAATCGCCGATCAAGGAACACCTGCTGCTGACCCGTTATAACCCGGGCCGCGTCAGCCGTGGCGACATGCTGAGCATGGAAGACGTGCTGGAAATTCTGCGCATTCCATTGGTCGGCGTTATCCCGGAAGACCAATCCGTACTGCGTGCATCCAACCAGGGTGAACCGGTGATCCTCGACGGCGAGTCGGATGCCGGCAAAGCCTATGACGATACCGTTAGCCGCTTGTTAGGGGAAGAACGCCCCTTCCGCTTCATTGAAGAAGAGAAGAAGGGTTTCCTGAAACGCCTTTTTGGGGGATAAACCATGGCATTACTAGACTTCTTTCTGTCCCGCAAAAAGCAGACAGCCAATATAGCCAAGGAACGGCTGCAGATTATCGTCGCAGAGCGTCGTCGCGGGGACAGTGAGCCCCCGTATCTGCCTGATTTGAAACGCGATATTCTGGCGGTAATTTGCAAATATATTCAAATCGACCCTGAAATGCTGCACGTGCAGTTTGAGCAGAAAGGGGATGATATTTCGGTACTTGAGCTCAACGTGACATTACCGGAATCGGAAGAAGCAACTAAATGAGTGTGACGCATTAATTACCCCCTGTATATTTTATATAGGGGGTAACTGTATGCATAACCAGTTATTGAGATAAAAAACGCCTAATAATCGTTTTTCACCCTTTGGGATTAATCTCAATTAATCTTGCGTCACTGTTGTTTAAAGTAAATGCTGCCGGTAAGTGTTTTTTTGATTATTTCAGATAAATAATCAGAGCAGCGTTTCCTTACCCTGCTCCAACATTTTACATCCCGATTAATAATCCTTCAAAATAGCCTGCAGCGGCGCCGCTAATAAATCACCACGCCAGCCGCTGACTAATTCTGGCAGGCTGTCGATGGCTTTCAATTTCCAATGCCAGTTCAGCAGTTGGTTAATCTGTCGACGCGATGCCAGCAATTCGCTGCTCAACCCGCTTTGCTCACTGACAATGACGATCGCCGCTTTGATATCCTTGAACACTTTCTTGTAGCCCGGTTGATCGACCAGGTTCGACAGCGGCTCTGGCAGTACGGCCTCGTCCAGCTCGCTCGCCTCTGCCACCAGCGCCAGCAGGGTTTTACCGTGATAACGGATTTCCGGACCGCTCAGGCCCAGTGAATCCAGTTCCCCCAACGATGTCGGCATATGACGCGCCACCTGCCAGAGGTTTTCCTCGCGCACCACGAAGTTCACCGCCAGGTCACGCTCCCGCGCCTGACGCAGTCGCCATTCCGCCAGCTTCTGTAAGCACCCCAACTGACGCGGGCGCAACTGCCAGGCGTTAGTGATTTCCCGGTAGGCTAATTCCGGTGCCAGGGACTCGCTACGGCGTTGGCACAGCAACAGGCATTCATTGTTGGCGGCGGCCGTCCAACCGGCCTCCTCCGTCTCCTGAACCAGGCGTTTGGCCATCGGCAGCAGATAGAACACGTCGGCAGCCGCATAGACGCACTGTTTTTCCGTCAACGGACGCGCCAGCCAGTCGGTGCGGGCTTCGCTTTTATCCAGATCCACCTGCATATATTCCGACACCAGCGTCGCAAAACCGCATGATAACGGTCGACCGGTGAAGGCCGCCAGAATTTGGGTGTCCACCATCGGCGTCGGCAGCGTTTTGAACGCGTTGAGGAACACTTCCAGATCCTCACTGCCGGCGTGCAGGAACTTCACAATCTGGGTATTGCTCAGCAGCTCGATAAACGGCTGCCATTGCTTGATGGGCAAGGGGTCAATCAGGGAGAGTTGTTCACCGTCGTATAACTGAATCAGGCCTAACTGCGGATAGTAGGTGCGCGTTCTGACAAATTCGGTGTCCAGCGCAATCTGGGCATGCTTTTTCGCCTGCTCGCAGACCTGCTGCAATCCGGCATCGGTAGTGATCAACTGATAGTTCAAAACGTCATTCTCTTGGTCGCTTCATGATTCAAACACAACAACGCCGGCATTCACCGGCGTTGTTGATCTGTAAGGCGTGGATGATAACCTAGGCAGCATCGGCCGCCGCAGGTTTTTTCTGCTCATCACGCAGTTCTCGCCGCAAAATTTTACCGACGTTAGACTTCGGCAACTCGTCACGGAACTCAACAATTTTAGGTACTTTATACCCGGTAAGCTGCCGACGACAATGGGTCAACAGCTCTTCTGCGGTCAGCGAGGCGTCTTTCTTCACCACGCAGATCTTGACCGTTTCACCGGATACTTCGTTCGGTACGCCAATCGCCGCGCATTCCAACACTTTCGGATGCTGGCTGACCACGTCTTCGATCTCGTTCGGGTATACGTTAAACCCGGAAACCAGGATCATGTCTTTTTTGCGGTCGACGACGCGGACAAAACCCATCTCGTCCACTGTAACGATATCGCCGGTCGCGAGCCAGCCATCTTTCAATACTTCATCGGTGGCATCCGGCCGCTGCCAGTAGCCTAACATAACTTGCGGCCCTTTGACCCACAGTTCACCCGGCTCGCCGACCGGCACGTCCTGACCGTTGTCGTCCACCAGACGAATATCCGTCGACGGCACAGGCAAACCGATACTGCCGCTGTAGTGCTTCAGATCGTAAGGGTTACCTGAGACCAGCGGCGCGCATTCCGTCAGGCCGTACCCCTCCAGCAGGTGTTTGCCGGTAGTTTTCTCCCACTTGTCTGCCACCGATTTCTGTACCGACATACCGCCACCGACGGAGAAACGCAGCGTGGAGAAATCAAGCTTGTGGAAGTCCTCATTGTTCAACAACGCATTGAACAGAGTATTCACCCCGCTCATGGCGGTAAACGGGTATTTGCCCAGCTCCTTCACCAGCCCGGGAATATCGCGCGGGTTGGTGATCAGCAGATTGCGTCCCCCCAGATCGATAAACAGCAGGCAGTTCACCGTCAGCGCGAAAATGTGGTACAGCGGCAGCGCCGTCACCACCAGTTCCTGCCCTTCTCGGAACAGCGGTAAATAGGCAGCCTTGGCCTGTTCCAGGTTAGCCTGCATATTACGGTGCGTCAGCATCGCGCCTTTGGCCACGCCGGTGGTACCGCCGGTATATTGCAGGAACGCCAGATCGGTATTGATAATATCGGGTTTGACATACTGTTGGCGACGCCCGCGCTGCAGCGCACTGCGGAAAGAAACGGCAGCCGGCAGATGGTATTTCGGCACCAGCCGTTTGATGTATTTCACCACGAAGTTAACCAACGTACCTTTGGCGGCAGAGAGCTGATCGCCCATGCGCGTCAGGATCACGTGTTTTACCTGGGTGTTGAACACCACTTTTTCCAGCGTGTGGGCAAAGTTGGAGACGATCACGATGGCGCTTGCACCACTGTCATTCAGTTGGTGTTCCAGCTCACGCGGCGTATACAGCGGGTTAACGTTCACCACCACCATCCCCGCGCGTAAAATGCCAAACAGCGCGATCGGATACTGCAACAGGTTCGGCATCATCAGAGCAACGCGATCGCCCTTCTGCAGACCCAGTTCGTTTTGCAGATAGGCCGCGAAAGCCCGGCTACGTTCTTCCAACTTGCGGTAGGTCATCACCTCGCCCATGTTAATGAAAGCAGGCTGATCGGCGTAGCGCTGAACCGCATTTTCAAACATTTCGACCAAAGATGAATAACGATCGGCGTCGATCTCTGCCGGAACATCCGCCGGGTAACGTTTTAACCAGACCTTATCCAAGGTATTACTCCTGAAATCATTATTCATTATCATCATCGCAGCCCCCAAACATGCAGCCAAACCATAACAATATTTTAACTCAGCAGACCAGTTTGAGTTTTAAACAATATTCAGGTTGCGATGTACGTCACTAATTGACGGGGTCCCCCTCGCCAAAAGAAAAAGGCGGCCGGAGCCGCCTCAAATTGCTGACAATGTTCTTTGCGTTTAAAAGCCCTGATCTGAGGGCTAATAAAAAACCAAGAATGATGTCTTCTGATTTACCCCAAACACCCGAAAATCCCATTTTTCGGGTGTTTGTCATCAGACTAAGGCGGCCGGGCCGCCCTCTTAAAATGGTTTACAACAAGCGAACACTACTCGGTGACGATGGTTTGCACCTGCGCCGGGCCAGGGTTATACCAGCCGTATCCCACGCCCCAACCTGGGCCCCAGGTGCCGCTACGCCAGCCCCATGGCCCCATCGGCGCCGGTGGCATCATCACCTGCTGGGTCAAATGCCAGCGTTTGTAGCCGGTGGCGTTCATGGTGACAAATTTATACGGCGTCATACCGATCTTACCGTCTTTCACACCGGTGATCGGCCCCACCACGGTCACCAGCTGACCTTTAAAATCAACCGGCTCCAGGAAGCCGTTAACCGAAGCTAACAGCCGGCCCCGCGACGGCTCACCCAAAATCGGCCGGGCACCGGAATCGAGTGGCACGGCAGCAATTTCCAACACCGTGCGCCCCTGTTCATTGGCGACGTTGACTACGGTGCCGCCAAAGCGAGCCTCGGCCCCGGCAAACAGATTCGGTGCATTTTGCACCGAAGATAGCTGTTGCACCGGCGTTGCCGTGCTGCCTTTGATGACATCAGGCACGGTTACGCAGCCTGACAGCACCAGCGCACCGCCGGCGATGGCCAGCAGCGACATTTTTTTACTTACAGTGCGGGTTAACATCGTCGCAATCTCCTGAAATGGCTGTAACTTTGACATCAATTCACAGAGCAAGTTGCAGAACATTCATATTCCGGCTGCCACCCAAGCACAATGGGCTGCGGCTATTCGCGGCCCGGCAATTTTTTCCAGGTGACTTCGTTGCGCAGGTAAGTTGGCTCGGCATTTTCGACCGCGACCGCCAGCCCTTGTTGCCAGGCATGCAGCGCCAACGGCAGCATATCTTCCGCCTGAGGCAACAGCATTTGCCCATCGCTCAGGGTTAACGAGGAACCGGCAACCAGATCCGGATAGGTTTGCCAACCGGTACCGACATGCGCCCAGTGGCCTTGCAGACCCTGCGCACGTACCAACGCCTGCTGCGGCGTCAGTACCGCTTCACCTTCGCTTTCAAGCCAGTTGCCGTCTTGCTGACGCTCAAACTGTCCCCAATAAACTTCCCCCATCCGCGCATCTATTGCCGCCAACACCCGGTCAGCCCCGGTGAGACGCCAGGCGCCTTGCGCCATGGTTTGCAGCGTGGAGATCCCCAGCAATGGCAAGCCGGCACCCAGCGCCAGCCCTTGAGCGATACCGATGCCAATACGCACGCCGGTAAAGCTGCCTGGCCCGCGGCCGAACGCCAGAGCATCGAGCTGATTAAGGGCGACGCCGGATTCTGCCAGCACCTGCTGCACCATAGGTAAAATACGTTGCGTATGCTCACGTGGGCACAGCTCAAACAGGGCGTGGATTTCGCCTTGATTCCAGATAGCAACGGAACAGGCTTCCGTCGCTGTATCGATCGCTAAAATTCGCGTGGACATGCCAACCTCAGGCGGGAAAAAAACAGGGTTTTTCATACAGGGCGCGCATTGTAGCACAGCCCTGGGGTCACGCCTATCGGCTAGCGCTCCGCCTGCAGGAAGGCAATGGCCTGGGCGATATCGCGGGTGCGCGGCGTTGGCGGCAGGCTATTGAGAAACACCTCGCCATAGGGTCTCATCACCAACCGATTATCGCAGATCACCAGTACGCCACGATCGTCGGTATCACGGATCAGTCGTCCCACGCCCTGTTTAAGCGTGATGACCGCATCCGGCAGTTGCACGTCGTTAAACGGATCGCCGCCGCGCAATCGACAGTCTTCAATTCGCGCTTTCAGCAACGGATCCTCAGGGGAAGTAAACGGCAGTTTGTCGATAATCACGCACGACAATGCATCGCCGCGCACGTCCACCCCTTCCCAGAAACTGCTGGTCGCCACCAACAGCGCATTGCCGGCCTCGACAAACTGCGCCAACAGTTGGCCTTTGCTGGTTTCCCCTTGCAACAGCACCGGCAACGTCATGGTCGCGCGGAACTCTTCCGCCAGTTCTCGCATCATCTGATGCGAGGTGCAAAGGAAGAAGCAGCGACCGTTATTGGCCTCAATCAGCGGCCTTAACATACGCGCCAATTGCCGGGCGCCGCCAGGCTGATTCGGTGAAGGTAAAAAACGTGGCACGCACAGCAACGCTTGCTTGGCATAGTCGAATGGGCTGGCCAGCAGCAGCGTTTTGGCCTTATTCAACCCCAGACGCTCGGTAAAATGCCCCATTTGTTCATTAACCGACAGGGTAGCCGAGGTGAAAATCCAGCTACCTGGTTTCTCATCCAGCAATTCGCGGAAGCGATCGGCCACCGTCAGCGGCGTCAACGCCAGTACAAAATGGCGTGAGTTGCACTCATACCAATAGCTGAAGCCCGGCTCATTGACCTCTTTCAAACGTTTAAGACGTGCACGGTACAAAGTCGCGCGCTCGAAGGCCGCATCCAGCAGGGCCGACCGACCAAGGGACAGTTTGACCACGTCGTAACACAGCTCCAGCGCATCATCGAGCAGCAGCAGGGCGCGTTGTACATTGGGCTGGCTCAGCACCTCGCGTAGGTTGCCGCGAAACCCCGGCTCCCCCAGCATTAAGCGAAAATCCTGCGTGCTTTGGCTGAGGCGGTCGGCGCTTTTTTGCAACTGTGCGGCGTCGCGCACTTCGGTGCGGTAGGCAATGGAAATGTCTTTGGCCAGATCCAGCAACTGACGGCTGGTCAACTGCTTGCCGAAATACTGGCTGGCAATATCCGGGATTTGATGCGCTTCATCGAAGATCATCACGTCAGCCTCAGGGATCAACTCGGCAAAACCGCCCTCTTTCACCACCATATCCGCCAGGAACAGATGGTGGTTTACCACCACCACGTCGGCATCCATGGCGCGGCGACGCGCCTTGACCACAAAGCAATCTTTATACAGCGGGCAGTCGCTGCCCAGGCAGTTGTCGTTTGTGCTGGTCACCAGCGGCCAAACGAAGCTGTCTTCCGCCACGTCGCTGCAACTGCTGATGTCGCCCTCTTTGGTCATTGACGACCATTTGCGCAAATGGACCAGATCGATCAGCGCCTGCCCGGCCAGCTCACCGCCGGCCATCGACTGCTGTTCCAGACGTTCCAGACACAGGTAATTGGAGCGCCCTTTTAACAGCGCCATCTTGCCTTTGTACTTCAGTGCCTTGGCGACGGTGGGTAAATCGCGCGCATAAAGCTGATCCTGCAGCGCTTTTGACCCGGTGGAAATAATCACTTTGCGATCGGCCCGCAGCGCCGGTACCAGGTAGGCGAAGGTTTTGCCGGTCCCGGTGCCCGCTTCGACCACCAGTTCCTGCTTGAAGTTAATGGCTTCGGTGACCGCTTCCGCCATCTGCCGCTGTGCTTCACGCGGTTTGAAACCCTTGATTGCCTGCGCCAGGGCGCCGTCTGTTGCGAAATCGTCTGTCACGCTATCTCTCTGCCGATGTAATTCAGCGTTAATTATGCCTATCCTGCCGCACCGCTACCACCGACTTTATCGTCACGCATTTTTGCCGATGGCTGTGTTACCCTTAACGCGATGATGATATGGAGATAATTGCATGAATATCGAACGAATTGATCCTGACCAGCGTTGGTCCGAAGCCGTGGTTCACAACGACACCGTCTATTACACCAGCGTGCCGGAAAATCTGGATGATGACGCTACCGCCCAGACCGCAAACGCCCTGGCGGCGATTGACGTGATCCTGGCGCGCGTAGGCTCCGACAAAAGCCGGGTGCTGGACGCCACCATTTTTCTGGCCGACGGCGCCGATTTTGCTGGCATGAACGCCGCCTGGGATGCCTGGGTGGTTGCGGGTAGCGCGCCGGTGCGCTGCACCGTGCAAGCCAAATTGATGAATCCGAAGTACAAGGTCGAAATCAAAATTATTGCTGCGCTGTAAAACCAAAAACCGCAGACGATAACGCCTGCGGTTTTATTTTTTCTACTCTTGTGCTGATTAAGCCAGTTTGATGATCACCATGCCCGCCAGCAACAGTACCAAGCCAATCCAGCCTTTGGCATTCAGGCGCTGACCGAACAGGATCCAGCCGGCGGCGATTGTCGCGGCGATACCGAAACCGCCCCACAATGCATAAGCCACCGACAGGTCAATCCCCTTCACCGCCTGTGCCAGAGCACTGAACGCTCCCAGCACCGACAGCAATGACAGCAGGCCTAACCAGATTTTACGGAAACCGTCTGACATCTTCAGGAAGATGTTGGCGACAATTTCCAACACAATCGCCAGTCCCAAGAACCCAATGTGGTACAACTCAAGCTGTTGCATGGTTGTCACCTCGCGGGCTGGCCTGTTTTCGTGGTTTGCGGGTGCCGGACTTCACCAACATGATACCGGCGATCAACGTCACCAGACCCAGCACTTTCAACGCCGAGATCGGTTCGTCGAACCACAGCACGCTGAACAGGGTAATAAACAGGATACCGATCCCTTCCCACAGGGCATAAGCAACGCCCAGGGCAACGCGTTTTACCGCCAACGACAACATAATGTACGACGCAGTGATCATCACATACATCACGATATGGCCGGTCATGCCGCCGCTGACGCTGGCGTATTTCATTGACAGGGTACCGATAATTTCGGCCACGATGGCCAAGCCTAAAAAGATCCAATAAATCATAATTTCTCTCCCAAACGGCGAATAACGCACGCTAAGGCATATTTATCCCGATTTATCTCGTCAGACAGGCGCAACCAGGCGCTGAAGACGCAGAGATCCCTGGGGATAAACTGACCCAAACGTAATAAAGATGTTTGCCCGGATACGCGAAATGACGGAGGACTGAACCTGTCACCAGCACCGGTTAAGGGAGAAAGACGCTATAGCTCGCTGCACCAGTGATGCTCACTGGCAAGGATGGCAGACAGGAAAAGCTGGCAAGTAGAGGTTCTGAGGGTAATTCCATTAGTTGTCATCATAAGTATTCTCTATTCTCAGCCGCACATTATCTTGTTACACGGAGTGCGATTTGCCCAATATCCTCATCAAGTAAAATTTTCAACTGCGATAGTTGTACCATAGCCGAAATTATAAAGCAAACCGCCGTTTTCACAAAAACGATAAAAAAAGAGTTTAAAAATAAGAAAGTTAACTGATTTAAAAATAAAAAAAGGCTCAACACGTTGTTGAACCTTGGTTTAAATTGGCGGGGCCAAATAATCGCCAACCCCAGGCCCGGCGCAGGTTACGCCGTAGCGCCGCTGACCGCAGTACGGGCCAGCTCGGTGATGCGGGCATAGTCGCCATTTTCAAGCGCGTCAGCCGGAACCAGCCATGAACCGCCGATACACAACACGCTTTTCAGCGCCAGATAATCACGGTAGTTGTTTGGCGTGATGCCACCGGTCGGACAGAAACGGACCTGCGGGAATGGGCCACCGATCGCCTGTAGCGCCTTCACTCCCCCGTTGGCTTCCGCCGGGAAGAACTTGAACTCACGCAGACCATGATCCATGCCCAGCATCAGCTCTGAAACGGTGCTGATGCCCGGAATTAACGGAATGCTGCCTGCGGTAGCCGCCTTCAACAGCGCTTCCGTCAGGCCCGGGCTGATGGCGAATTGCGCACCGGCCTCGGTCACTGCCTGCAACTGCTGCGGATTAATCACCGTACCGGCACCAATAATCGCCTCCGGCACCTCGGCCGCGATAGCGCGGATCGCCTCCATGGCGCAATCAGTGCGCAAGGTAACTTCCAATACGCGCACACCGCCGGCTACCAGCGCCTTGGCCAGCGGCACCGCATGTTCCAGTTTGTTGATCACAATGACAGGAACCACCGGGCCTGCGGTCAGGATCTGTTCTGCGCTGGTTTTCCAGTTTTTCATCGTTACTTCTCCATTACTTACGGGTTATCAATGGCACGCCCCTGCCACAGGGCCCCACGCGTTAACGCGGGCGTCCGGCCGTACCCCAAGTGATGTTAGCCCCGGTACTGCGGGCAAAAAAATGCCGACAGGTTAAGCTGCCGGCAGGGTTATTACTCGAACTCGTTCCAGGAACGGCCGTCGCGGGTGATCATCGCCACCGAAGCGACCGGGCCCCAGGTACCGGATTGGTACGGCTTAGGCGCTTCGTTATCCGCTTTCCACGCGTCCATGATGGAGTCAACCCACTTCCAGGCCTCTTCCACTTCGTCGCGGCGTACGAACAGCGCCTGAATGCCACGCATGGTTTCCAGCAGCAGGCGCTCATAAGCGTCGGCCACGTGCTCCTGGTTAAAGGTTTCGGAGAAACTCAGATCCAGCTTGGTGGTTTGCAGACGGTGCTTGTGATCCAGGCCCGGCACCTTGTTCAACACCTGGATCTCGATGCCTTCATCCGGCTGCAGACGAATGGTCAGTTTGTTCTGCGGCAACTGCTGGTAAGAATCGCTGAACAGGTTCAATGGCGGGTTCTTGAAGTAGACCACCACTTCAGAACATTTGGTCGGCAGGCGCTTACCGGTACGCAGGTAGAATGGCACACCGGCCCACTGCCAGTTGTCGATATCAACCCGGATAGAGACGAAGGTTTCGGTGTTGCTGCTTTTGTTCGCCCCTTCCTCTTCCAGATAGCCCGGCACTTTTTTGCCCTGCACGAAGCCGGCAGTGTACTGGCCACGCACCGTGGTTTCACGCACATTGGTCTGATCGATACGACGCAGTGAACGCAACACCTTCACTTTTTCGTCACGAATACGGTCAGTGGTCAGATCCGCCGGTGGCGACATGGCGATCATGGTCAGGATTTGCAGCAGGTGGTTCTGGATCATGTCACGCATCTGGCCGGCTTGGTCAAAATAACCCCAGCGCCCTTCGATGCCCACTTCTTCCGCCACGGTGATCTGCACGGAATCGATGGTACGATTATCCCAGTTGGAAGCGAACAGTGAGTTGGCGAAACGCAGTGCCAACAGGTTCAACACCGTCTCTTTACCGAGATAATGGTCAATACGGTAAACCTGGCTCTCGTTAAAGTATTCCGCGACCTGATCGTTGATCACGCGTGAAGAAGCGAGATCGGTGCCTAGCGGTTTTTCCATCACCACGCGAGCCGGCTCATGGTTCAGCTTGGCTTCGCCCAACCCTTTGCAAATCGCGCCGAAGGTGCTTGGCGGCATGGCAAAGTAGTTGATGGTGGTGCGATGCTTCTGGTCCAGCATTTTGCCCAATTTGGCAAAATTCTTGCTGTCGTTCACATCCAGGTTGCAGAAATCCAGGCGCGCGCTCAGCGTAGCCCAGAGTTCGTCATCCAGTTTTTCTTTCATAAAGGTGCCAAGCGCTTCCTTGACCACCTTGATATAGGCTTCTTTATCCCACTCGGCACGGCCGACGCCGATAATACGGGTATCCGGGTGGATATGACCGGCTTTCTCTAACTGGTACAGGGAAGGCAACAGCTTACGACGCGCCAAATCGCCTTTCGCGCCGAAAATAACCAGGTCACACGCCTGGGCTGTAGAGGTTACCGCCATGTTCATCTCCTCGTTGCAGGATATTTGTAATTTTCTTACATTACTAATGTACTCTCTTTAACTACGGCCAGTAAACCCGGATCAAAAGCAGAAAAAAAGCCCTAGAAATTGCAGTGTTAAGCGTTAACGACCCAAAGTGCCGCTGACCGAACCCAAAACTGTAATTTTCTGTCTTTTTTGACGCTCTTTTACCATTATGAAAGTTAGACACAGGTCATGTTCTGATGAAAAAAGCCTGCATACCCTCTGTCGACACTGCCAACGGTTACCAGCACGTAGTATATTTTCACTAAACCGGCATTGATTTCTCCTTTGATTGAAATCGACATACCCTATGAGTTTCAAGTTATAGCCAGTGCATTCACCTCCGCTATAGCTTGAAATACGACGGGTATAAACCATGAGTGACTCTCGTTATATGAATACGCTGGAAAAAATCCAGAGCCATCTGGAGCTGCTTAGCAAATCTGAACGGAAAGTCGCTGAGGTGATCCTCGCTTCCCCGCAGACCGCCATTCACTCCAGCATCGCGACGCTGGCCCGGATGGCGGACGTCAGCGAACCTACCGTCAACCGCTTTTGTCGCCGTCTCGATACCAAGGGCTTCCCCGATTTTAAGCTGCACCTGGCCCAAAGCCTGGCCAATGGCACTCCGTACGTAAACCGTAACGTGGAGGAAGATGACAGCGTCGATTCCTATACCGGTAAAATATTCGAATCGGTAATGGCCAGCCTGGATACAGTAAAGGCAAATTTGGATATTGCCGCAATCAATCGTGCTGTTGATCTGCTTACCCAGGCAAAAAAGATCTCTTTCTTCGGGCTAGGCGCCTCGGCAGCCGTCGCCCACGACGCGATGAACAAATTTTTCCGCTTTAACATCCCGGTGGTCTATTTCGACGATATCGTCATGCAACGCATGGGGTGCATGAACTCCAGCGAGGGTGATGTGGTGGTGCTAATCTCCCACACCGGTCGTACCAAAAACCTGGTGGAAATGGCGCAGTTGGCGCGGGAAAACGATGCTACGGTGATCGCCATCACCTCGCGCGATACCCCGCTGGCACACGAAGCCACCCTGGCATTGCTGCTCGATGTACCGGAAGATACCGACGTTTATATGCCGATGGTGTCGCGAATTGCGCAATTAACGCTCATCGACGTTCTGGCCACCGGATTTACCTTGCGCAGAGGGGCCAAATTCAGAGATAACTTGAAGCGGGTCAAGGAAGCGTTGAAAGAATCGCGCTTTGATAAGGGTGTGGTCATCCCCAACAATTTCGACTCGTAACCGATGTGAAAAAAACCGTCGTTCCGGATCCTCGCAACGAAGGCATTAGAAGCAGTACCCTGTTACAACGCTCATGCGGGTAACCCGAGTGAAATATCAGTGTAGTAAAATTACATTTCACTCCTGGTTTCGTTACCCGACGTTATCGCAACACCAATAATTTGCTTCACCAGTCAACGGAGTAATACATGTCCAGACGGCTCAGAAGAACCAAAATCGTTACCACCCTGGGTCCGGCTACTGACCGCGACAATAATCTGGAAAAGATCATTGCCGCCGGCGCTAACGTAGTTCGGCTTAACTTTTCCCACGGCACTGCAGAAGATCACCAGGCTCGCGCTGACAAAGTGCGCGAAATTGCTGCCAAGTTGGGACGTCACGTCGCTATTCTGGGTGACCTGCAAGGGCCGAAAATTCGTGTTTCCACCTTTAAGGAAGGCAAAATCTTCCTTAACATCGGTGACAAGTTCCTGCTCGATGCCAACATGTCCAAGGGCGAAGGCGATAAAGAAAAAGTCGGTATCGACTATAAAGGCCTGCCTGCCGACGTGGTGCCGGGCGACGTACTGCTGCTGGATGACGGCCGTGTACAGCTGAAAGTGCTCGAAGTTCAGGGCATGAAAGTCTTTACCGAAGTGACCGTTGGCGGCCCACTGTCCAACAACAAAGGCATCAACAAACTGGGTGGCGGCCTGTCCGCGGAAGCCCTGACCGAAAAAGACAAGGCCGATATCGTCACCGCGGCCAAAATCGGCGTCGACTATCTGGCGGTTTCCTTCCCGCGTACCGGCGAAGATCTGAACTACGCACGCCGCTTGGCGCGCGATGCAGGCTGCAACGCCAAGATCGTGTCCAAGGTTGAACGTGCCGAAGCCGTTTGCAGCGACGAAGCCATGGATGACATCATTCTGGCCTCCGACGTGGTGATGGTTGCCCGTGGCGATTTGGGCGTCGAAATTGGCGACCCGGAGCTGGTCGGCATCCAGAAAAAACTGATCCGTCGCGCCCGTACGCTGAACCGCGCCGTGATCACCGCGACCCAGATGATGGAGTCGATGATCACCAACCCAATGCCGACTCGCGCCGAAGTCATGGACGTGGCAAACGCCGTGCTGGACGGTACCGACGCCGTGATGCTGTCTGCAGAAACCGCCGCCGGCCAATACCCGGCAGAAACCGTGGCTGCGATGGCGCGCGTTTGCCTGGGCGCTGAGAAGATCCCAAGCATCAACGTTTCCAAGCACCGCCTGGACGTGCAATTCGACAACATCGAAGAAGCTATCGCCATGTCTTCAATGTATGCGGCTAACCACCTGAAAGGCGTTACCGCACTGATCGCCATGACCGAATCTGGCCGCACCGCACTGATGATGTCGCGTATCAGCTCCGGCCTGCCGATCTTCGCCATGTCCCGTCATGAGCACACGCTGAACCTGACCGCGCTGTATCGCGGTGTGACTCCGGTGTACTTCGACAGCCATAACGATGGTGTCGTCGCCGCCAATGACGCGGTTAACCGCCTGCGTGATAAAGGCTTCCTGGTGTCCGGCGATCTGGTGATCGTCACTCAGGGTGACGTGATGGAAACCGTTGGTACCACCAACACCAGCCGCATTCTGCGCGTCGAATAATCCGTCCTGCTGCCGGCCGATAACTCGGCCGGCATTTTTTATCGCCCCGCCCTTTTCCCCTGTTAAATTCGTCTCCTGTCGCCGCCACGGTAAAGGGAGAACCTTCGATGCTTCATCAGCACCCACCGCAAAACCGCACGGCCCAAAAGCTGGAACAACTTTGCACAAATGCCAGCCGTGCTGGAGCCGCTGATCGCCCAAGGTGCATGGTGCATATTTGAACCGCCAGAAACAGCAAGGGCCAGTCACCCGCAGATGACTGGCCCTTGGCCTGACGCGAAAACTGAGCTTAGCGGTATAAATCGTCGCGCGAATAGGGTTCGATTTCCCCTTCTTTGCGTGTTTTCAGCAATTTGAGGATCCAGGTGTACTGTTCCGGGTTGGGCCCGACCAGATTCTCCACCTCTTCATTCATTCGCCGCGCAATGCTGTGATCGTCAGCCGTAGCCAGGTCGTCCATCGGCGGGCGAATATAAATATCCAGCATGCTGGTTTTGCCATCATAGACCGGGAACAAAGGCACAATGGCCGCGCGGCAGACTTTCATCAGACGGCCCACCGCAGGCAACGTAGCTTTATAGGTTGCAAAGAAATCCACGAACTCGCTGTGTTCGGCGCCGTGATCCTGGTCAGGCAGATAATAGCCCCAGTACCCCTGGCGCACTGAGCTAATAAACGGCTTGATGCCGTCATTGCGCGCATGCATACGACCGCCAAACTTACGACGCACCGTATTCCACAGATAATCGACCAACGGATTGCTTTGGTTATGGAACATTGCCGCCATCGGTTGGCCACGCGCCGCCATCAGCATTGCCGGGACATCCACCGCCCAACCGTGCGGAACCAGGAAAATCACGTTTCGGCCTTCTTCGCGTATTTTATCCAGCACCTCTTCCCCGTGCCAGCGAACGCGCTTCAACACTTTCTCCGGTTGGGTGCAGGCCAGCTCGGCCATCAGGATCATCGACTGCGGAGCCGTAGCGAACATCTCGTCAATAATATGCTCGCGCTCATTTTCCGGCACCTCCGGCAGGCAGTACAACAGGTTGATGCGCGCACGGCGACGGGCACCTTTAGCCACCTTACCGGCCAGCTTGCCCACCGCGCCAAGCACCGGATCGCGCAGACGCGCAGGCACCAGTGAAATACCGGCCATCAGCCCGGTGCCCAACCAAACGCCCCAGTAGCGCGGGTGGTAAAAGGCTTTCTGAAATTGCGGAATGAACTCTGGGTTCGATTTTTTCTCGTTTTGCATGCACAAGCTCTTAGCATAGCGGTTCGGCTAATCATAATTGCAAAGGGTGATTTTGCAATTAACAACGGCGAAGCACCAAAATAAAACAACATCGGCCCGTAATCAGGCCGATGGAATCACTGGCGCGATAACGCGCCCGGACAAGAGGATTAATCCAGCTGCAGTTGAGGCACCACTTCTTTCACCTGCGCCAGGTAATCGCTGCGATCTTTACCGCTCAGCCCTTCAGAACGTGGCAGTTTCGCCGTCAGCGGGTTCACCGCCTGTTGGTTGGTCCACATTTCGAAGTGCAGGTGCGGGCCGGTAGAGCGCCCGGTGTTGCCGGACAGCGCAATACGGTCGCCGCGCTTCACCTTCTGCCCCGGCTTAACCAACAGCTTTTTCAGGTGCATATAACGCGTGGTGTACTGGCGGCCGTGGCGGATTGCCACGTAGTTACCTGCCGCGCCGCTGCGCTTGGCGATCAACACTTCACCGTCACCCACAGCCAGCACCGGGGTGCCGACCGGCATCGCAAAGTCGACGCCTTTATGCGGCGCGATGCGCCCGGTGACCGGATTGACCCGGCGTGGGTTGAAGTTTGAAGAAATGCGGAACTGCTTCATGGTTGGGAAACGCATAAAGCCGCGCGCCAGGCCGGAGCCCTGACGATCGTAGAATTTACCGTCTTCGGCACGGATGGCGTAATAGTCTTTGCCACCGGTACGCATACGCACGCCTAATAATTGGCTCTGTGCGCTCTTGCCGTCAAAGTGTTCACGGGACATCAGGACCGAGAACTGATCGCCTTTGCGCAATTTACGGAAATCCAACTGCCACTGCAGCGCTTTGATCACCGCATTGATTTCAGCACGGTTCAGGCCGGCATCACCGGCGCTGCTGACAAAGCTGCCGTTCAAGCGACCGCTGATCACGTTGTTGCGCCATTCGCCCTGCTGAGCTTCCTGCGTTTCTTTGAAACTGTTGCCGGTGCGATCGTAGGTGCGGGTTTCACGCCGGGACACTTCCCAGGTCAAACGCTGCAGATCGCCGGCGTCGTTCACCGTCCATGACAGCTGTTGGCCGATTTTCAGATTACGCAGATCGCGGTTTTGCGATGCCAGCAGCGTGACGTCCGACATATCGATACCGTATTGGGTCAGAATGCTGCCCAGCGTATCACCGGTGGAAACGACATATTCATGCACACCATCCTCGCCGGCGACCTTCTGGTCCAGCTCATCCTGTGGGATGTCATCATCGGGGGTGGCTTGGTCGATATCGATCGGCTCACTGGCTTCCGGCAGCAAGGATCGTAACTGACTGGATTCTAATTCAATGCTTTTAACGATGGGGTTATGTTCTGGGTGATAAACAAAAGGCCGCCAGACGGCAACGGCCAATGTAACCACTGTCAACGACCCCAGCATGACGCGATGGGGCCGTGGCAGATTGTTATACGCCAGAGCGATAGTTCGGACTATCTGCTGCACTCGATTTTATCCTCATAATCTTTACTTCAGGCAGCTCACGTACTGGTTTGACAGCTGAGTCAGGAAGTTCCCGTAGCTGTCTTTCCCCAGTGCGATGCCGGTGCCCAACGGGTCCAGCGTTCCAGAACGCACTTTAGTCCCCTTGGCAACGGCATTGATTACGGCCGGCCTGAATTGTGGCTCAGCAAAAACGCAGATTGCTTTCTGCTCAACCAACTGTGTTCGAATTTGGTGTAAGCGCTGTGCTCCAGGTTGGATTTCGGGATTCACGGTAAAATGGCCCAACGGGCTCAAACCGAAATGTTTCTCAAAATAGCCGTAAGCATCATGAAAAACAAAATATCCTTTACCTTGCACAGGCTTGAGCATGTTACCAACATTTTTGTCAGTTTGCGTCAGCAGATTCTCGAACTGGCGCAGGTTTGCGTCTAATTTGTCCTTATTCTGTGGCATAAGTTCCAATAACCTGTCGTGAATCGCGATCGCGGTCACTTTTGCCACTTCCGGAGACAGCCAAACGTGCATGTTATATTCACCATGATTATGTCCATCCCCCTCATCATGGTCGGCATGATTATGCGCATCAGCTGCATGATCATGATCCTGTTCATGCTCGTGGTGGTCGTCTTCGCCCTTCATCAACAGCGGTTTTACCCCACTCAGTTCACTGATGGCCAATTGGCGATTGGCCGCTACCGGCGTTAACGATTTGGTCAGAAAAGCTTCCATGTCCGGCCCCACCCACACCACCAGATCGGCGGCGCGCAGGCGCTGGATATCTGAAGGCCGCAGTGCAAAATCGTGCGGCGATGCACCATCCGGCAACAGCACTTCGGTCGGCGTTACGCCATCGGCAATGGCGGAAGCGATAAAGCCCAGTGGGCGAATGGAGGTCACCACCGCCGCAGAGGCGCTGCTCAGTGGTCCGGCCATCATCAGTGCAGTAGCCAGCAACGTGCGCTGCAGCCATTTATTTTTCTGTGCCATTGTCAGTAATCCCGTCGTTTTCATCAGCGAGGCGTGATATTATAACATTCGGTTAGTTCTGCAAAATGTAATCATGAGATGTCCACACTGACAACGCTAAAAAATATCTCCGTCTCCTTTGGTAACCGCAAGGTGCTGTCGAATATTTCGCTCAGCCTGCAGCCGGGCCGTATTCTGACGCTGCTCGGCCCAAACGGCGCGGGCAAATCCACGCTGGTCCGAGTGGTGCTCGGGCTGATTGCGCCCACCGAAGGTACGCTTGAACGCGAACCGGGCCTGCGCATTGGTTATGTACCGCAAAAACTGCACCTCGACGCTACCCTGCCGCTCACCGTCAGCCGCTTTATGCGCCTGAAACCCGGCGTTAAAAAAGCCGATATTCTGCCCGCGCTCAAACGCGTACAGGCGGCGCACCTGCTCGAACAACCGATGCAGAAACTCTCCGGCGGCGAGAATCAGCGCGTACTGCTCGCCCGTGCGCTACTGAACAAGCCACAGCTGCTGGTGCTGGATGAGCCAACGCAAGGGGTTGACGTCAACGGTCAACTGGCGCTGTACGATCTCATCGATCAACTGAGAAAAGAGTTGGGCTGCGCGGTATTGATGGTGTCCCATGACCTGCACCTGGTGATGGCAAAAACCGATGAAGTACTCTGTCTCAACCAACACATCTGCTGTTCCGGCGCGCCGGAAGTGGTCTCGATGCATCCTGAATTTATCGCCATGTTCGGCAACCGCGGTGCGGAACAGCTGGCGGTCTATCGCCACCACCATAATCACCGTCACGACCTGCAAGGACGAATTGTGTTGAAGAAAACCGGGGGCCGTGAGGCATGATCGAACTGTTATTACCCGGCTGGTTGGCCGGGGTATTGTTGGCCGCCGCCGCCGGTCCACTCGGCTCATTTGTGGTCTGGCGTCGGATGTCCTATTTCGGCGATACCCTGGCGCACGCGTCATTGCTGGGCGTGGCCTTCGGCCTGCTGCTAGACGTGAATCCTTTCTATGCGGTGATCGCCGTGACACTGGTGCTGGCGCTGGTGTTGGTGTGGCTGGAGCGTCGCCCGCAGCTTTCGGTTGATACCCTGCTCGGCATTATGGCGCACAGTGCGCTGTCGCTGGGGTTGGTGGTAGTGGCGCTGATGTCCAACGTACGGGTCGATCTGATGGCCTATCTGTTTGGCGATCTGCTGTCGGTGACTCTCAACGATATCTGGATGATTGCCATTGGGGTCAGCATCGTACTGCTGATCCTGTGGTGGCAGTGGCGAAACCTGTTGTCGATGACCGTCAGCCCTGAGCTGGCACACGTTGACGGCGTCAATCTGGTACGCGCGCGCACCGTATTGATGTTGGTTACCGCCCTGACCATTGGCCTGGCGATGAAATTCGTCGGCGCGCTGATTATCACTTCACTGCTGATTATTCCAGCGGCTACCGCACGACGCTTTGCCCGCACTCCGGAGCAAATGGCTGCCTATGCGGTGCTGGTGGGGGTGCTGGCAGTGACCGGTGGCCTGACCTTCTCGGCATTTTACGATACCCCGGCCGGTCCCTCGGTGGTGTTGAGCGCGGCGGTGTTGTTCGTCCTGAGCTTGTCCAAGAAGCAGCAAGCCTGATTTCACGACGCAGAGACGACAAGGGCCGCATAAGCGGCCCTTTTTAATGCGGATTGCGGAGCAATATTTACTCTTCGCGCACCATGCCAAAGTGCTTATAGGCATGATTGGTGGCCATGCGCCCACGCGGCGTGCGCTGGATGAACCCTTGCTGGATCAGGAAGGGTTCGATAACGTCCTCGATCGTTTCCCTTTCTTCGCCAATCGCGGCCGCCAGGTTATCCAGGCCCACAGGGCCACCGGTGAACTTGTCGATAATCGCCAGCAACAGTTTGCGGTCCATGTAGTCGAAACCTTCGGCGTCAACGTTCAACATGTCCAACGCCTGCATCGCCACTTCGCCATTGATCACGCCATTGGCGCGTACCTCGGCAAAATCGCGCACCCGGCGCAGCAAACGGTTGGCGATACGTGGGGTACCGCGCGCGCGGCGAGCCACTTCATGCGCCCCTTCGTCCGACAGATCCAGCCCCAGACAGTTAGCGCTGCGTGAAACGATGTGCTGCAAATCGGCGACCTGATAAAACTCCAGGCGCTGCACAATGCCGAAACGATCGCGTAGCGGCGAAGTCAATGAACCGGCGCGGGTGGTTGCCCCCACCAGCGTAAACGGCGGCAAATCGAGTTTGATCGAGCGAGCGGCCGGCCCTTCGCCGATCATGATATCCAGTTGATAATCTTCCATCGCCGGATACAGCACTTCTTCCACCACCGGAGACAGGCGGTGGATTTCATCGATAAACAGCACGTCGTGCGGCTCGAGGTTGGTCAGCATCGCCGCCAGATCGCCCGCCTTTTCCAGCACCGGGCCGGAAGTGGTGCGCAGGTTAACGCCCATTTCATTGGCAACGATGTTGGCCAGCGTGGTTTTTCCCAGCCCTGGTGGGCCGAAGATCAACAAATGGTCCAGAGCGTCGCCACGCTGCTTGGCCGCCTGAATAAAGATTTCCATCTGCTCGCGGACATGCGGCTGACCGACGTATTCCGTCAGCAGCTTTGGCCGGATGGCGCGATCAAGAATTTCTTCTTCATTGATCGGCTCGGCAGAAATCAGGCGATCGGCTTCAATCATTCTCTACCCCTTATCGGCGCTTACAGCGCGGCGCGCAGTGCGTCGCGGATCAGGGTTTCGCAATCTGCGCCCGGCTTGGCGATTTTGCTGACCATACGGCTGGCTTCCTGCGGTTTATAACCCAGAGCCACCAGCGCAGAAGCGGCCTCGGCTTCGGCATCCAGCTCGGCAGCTTGCGCCGCCGTAGCGGGAAGCGTGATTTCACTGCTGCTGTTGAACAGATCGCCATTGAGCCCTTTGAAGCGGTCTTTCATTTCGACCACCAGACGTTCTGCCGTTTTCTTGCCTACGCCCGGCAATTTTATCAGCGAAGTGATCTCTTCGCGCTCAACCGCGCTGACAAACTGTTGCGCAGACATGCCGGACAGAATAGCCAACGCCAGTTTTGGCCCTACGCCGTTCACTTTGATCAACTCGCGAAACAGCGCACGCTCTTGTTTATCGTTGAAGCCATACAGCAGTTGTGCATCTTCGCGCACCACGAATTGGGTAAACACAATAGCCTCTTGCCCCAGCTCGGGCAGTTCATAAAAGCAGGTCATCGGCATATGCACTTCATAGCCCACGCCGTTTGCCTCCAGTAATACCAGTGGCGGCTGCTTTTCCAGAATATATCCTCTGAGACGACCTATCATTTACCCTCCTGCTGAATTCTTGAACATGACCTTCTGCCATGCCGTGCTGGTAAAGCTTATAACATAAAAAAGGCTGGATGAATATCCAGCCTCGGAACTGATTAAGCGTTACTTTAAACGTCCACGCGCCAGATTCAACCGCCCTTCGCTCATCCGCAGCACGTTTTGGCTGAGATGGCAGTGGGTAATGGCGATCGCCAGCGCATCGGCGGCATCGGCCTGGGGATTGGCCGACAGCTTAAGCAACGAACGCACCATGTGCTGCACCTGTGCCTTTTCCGCCGCGCCGGTACCGACCACCGTTTGTTTCACCTGTCGTGCCGCATACTCAAACACTTCCAGATCCTGGTTCACGGCCGCGACAATCGCCACGCCGCGCGCCTGCCCAAGCTTGAGCGCCGAATCCGGGTTTTTCGCCATAAACACCTGTTCAATAGCGAAAAAGTCAGGTTTGAACTGGGTAATGATTTCACTGACGCCGGCATAAATCAGCTTCAAACGCGTCGGCATGTCATCCACCACGGTACGAATGCAACCGCTGGCAATGTAGCTCAACTGGCGGCCCTGCTGACGAATCAGGCCGTAACCGGTGACGCGCGATCCGGGATCGATACCGAGTATGATCGTCATCCCTACACCCACCTTGCGTTAAGCATTAACTTCGCCAGGCGCTGCCACAAAGCAGCGCCGTACTTCCACCCCATTACAGCGTCGCGGCAACCTCGTCGGAGATCTCACCGTTATGGTAAACCTCCTGCACGTCGTCGCAGTCTTCCAGCATGTCGATCAGGCGCAACAGCTTAGGCGCGGTTTCTTCATCCATATCGGCCTTGGTCGATGGGATCATGGAAACTTCGGCCGAGTCGGCGGTGAAACCGGCTGCGGTCAGTGCGTCTTTCACTTCGCCCAGATTTTCCCAAGCGGTGAATACGTCGATAACACCGTCGTCATAGCTGACGATATCTTCAGCACCGGCTTCCAGCGCCGCTTCCATCACCACGTCTTCATCCAGACCCGGAGCGTAAGTGATCACGCCCTTCTTGGTGAACAGATAAGCCACGGAACCGTCGGTGCCGAGATTACCGCCGCATTTGGTGAAGGCATGACGCACTTCGGCCACGGTACGGTTGCGGTTGTCACTCAGGCATTCGATCATGACGGCAGTGCCGCCCGGGCCGTAACCTTCATAAATGATGGTTTCCATATTGGAATCATCATCACCGCCCACGCCGCGTGCGATGGCACGGTTCAGGGTGTCACGCGTCATGTTGTTGGACAGCGCCTTGTCGATCGCCGCACGCAGACGCGGGTTAGCCCCCGGATCGCCACCGCCCAGTTTCGCGGCGGTCACCAGCTCGCGAATAATTTTGGTGAAAATTTTACCGCGCTTGGAATCCTGCGCTGCTTTACGGTGCTTTGTGTTGGCCCACTTACTATGACCTGCCATAAAAAATCTCCGAAAAAAATTACTGGACTGAATTAATCACAAACTCTTCAATCGCCTGCTGATTGCTCCAGGACTTGGTCAACTTCACGGCTTGCGCCGCCTCAAGCCACTGGTAGGCGTGATGCTCGGTAATCACCGGATCGCGCTCTTCAGGTAAAGCCAGACAGAACCAATGCTCTTTATTGCGCGTGGTTCCCGGGGCATAGCGATGTCGCAAATGGACAAAGAGTTCAAACTCCACACAGCGCTGGCAATCGAACAACGGCAGTTTCTCTGCTTCGATATCGATGCCGACTTCTTCCATGACCTCACGCCGTGCGGCATGCGGCGGCGACTCATCTTCCTCCAGGCTGCCGGTCACCGACTGCCAGAATTCGGTATCATCGCGCCGCTGTAACATCAGCACCCGGCCACTGGATTTGGCATAAATCACTACCAGAATAGACTCGGGACGCTTGTAGTTCATTACGGATTCTCTACATTTGAATCGTCAGTCGCTTTCTTTACCACGCTGATTGCCAGCTCTTGCAACGAAGCCGGGTTCGCGAAGCTTGGTGCTTCGGTCATCAGGCAGGCCGCTGCGGTGGTTTTCGGGAAGGCGATCACGTCACGAATGTTGTCGGTACCGGTCAGCAGCATCACCAGGCGATCCAGACCAAAGGCCAGACCGGCATGCGGCGGCGTACCGTACTTCAACGCGTCCAGCAGGAAGCCGAACTTCTCGCGCTGTTCGTGCTCGGTGATACCGAGAATGCTGAACACCGTCTGTTGCATTTCGCTACGGTGAATACGCACGGAACCGCCACCCACTTCGTAGCCGTTAATCACCATGTCGTAGGCGTTGGCGATAGCATTGATTGGCGTGTTGGCCAGCTCTTCCGGGCTCATGTCGCGCGGTGCGGTGAACGGATGGTGCATCGCGGCCAGGCCACCTTCGCCGTCTTCTTCGAACATTGGGAAATCCACAACCCACAGCGGTGCCCAGCTGTCCAGCTTGGTCAGTTCAAGGTCACGGCCCAGCTTCAGACGCAGTGCGCCCATGGCATCGGTGACAATCTTGAAGCTGTCGGCGCCGAAGAACAGAATGTCGCCTGTCTGCGCGTTGGTGCGCGTCAGGATCGCTTCCAGCACTTCTGCGCTGAGGAATTTAGCAATCGGGCTCTGTACGCCTTCCATGCCGGCGGCGCGGTCATTGACCTTCAACCAGGCCAGGCCTTTGGCACCATAGATGTTAACGAAAGCGCCGTATTCGTCGATCAGCTTACGGGTCAGCTGCGCGCCGCCCGGGACACAGATCGCGGCAACGCGGCCTTTGGCATCGTTAGCCGGGCCGGAGAACACTTTGAACTCTACGTCTTTCACCAGATCGGCAACGTCCACCAGCTCCAGCGGGTTACGCAGGTCCGGTTTGTCCGAGCCGTAACGACGCATGGCTTCTTCGAAGGTCATCACCGGGAAATCGCCCAGATCGATGCCCTTCACGTCCAGCCACAGTTCACGTGCCAGTTTCTCCATCACTTCACGCACCTGATCGGCAGTCATGAAGGAGGTTTCCACGTCGATCTGGGTAAATTCAGGCTGACGGTCGGCACGCAAGTCTTCGTCGCGGAAGCACTTGACGATTTGGTAGTAGCGATCAAAACCGGACATCATCAACAGCTGTTTGAACAACTGCGGTGACTGCGGCAACGCATAGAATTTACCTTTATGTACGCGGCTCGGCACCAGGTAATCACGGGCACCTTCCGGCGTGGCTTTGGTCAGCATCGGGGTTTCGATGTCGAGGAAGCCGTGGCTGTCCATAAAACGACGAACAAAGCTGGTGATTTTGGCGCGGGTTTTCAGGCGATCGGCCATTTCCGGGCGACGCAGATCCAGGTAGCGATATTTCAGGCGCGCTTCTTCGCTGTTGACCTGGTTGGAGTCCAGCGGCAGTGGCTCGGAGCGGTTAATGATCTCCAGAGCATGGGCGAACACTTCCACTTCGCCAGTCGCCATATCTTTATTGATCTGGCTGTCCGGACGGGCACGCACGGTGCCGACGATCTGGATGCAGAATTCATTGCGCAGGTCGTACGCCTTATCGAACGCGGCCTTCTGGTCCGGATCGAAGAACACCTGCACGATGCCTTCGCGGTCGCGCATATCAATAAAGATCAGGCCGCCCAGATCGCGACGACGGTTGACCCAACCACACAAAGTGACTTCCTGGCCCACGTGGGACAGATTCAACTGCCCGCAATATTCAGTACGCATACGCTATCCTTTTGGCTTAAGCCGATGCCGCGCGGGCTTTTAGCGCCTGCCACGCGGCTGTTTTCTGATGAACTCTATACCCGTCATCTTTCAAGTTGCAACGTTGTTATCTGCACCGGCTCACCCCAGTGACTTACTTAAGTAAGCGCCTGGGGTGAGCCGGCTGGTCGCCTGGCTGCAACTCGAAAGCTATAGGGTATATTTACTTACCCGGTTTGAAGTCGGTTGCATACCAGCCGGTGCCTTTTAACTGGAAACCGGTGGAAGAAATCAGCTTGGTCAATGCGGGCTGCCCACACGCCGGACAATCCGTCAGCGGCGCATCGGAAAATTTTTGCAACTTCTCTAACCGGAGGCTGCAAGCACCACATGCATATTCATAAATCGGCATAGGTCGTTGGAGTAAAGTGAGTTGAAAAAAGGCGATCATTATAAAGGAAATTCATGCGCCAGATAAGTGCGAACTCAGCTTTGTTGCAACACTAAATGGCGTGTTTTTGCCCGAAGTAACACATTGATTAACAAATTTCTCATTAACCGGTGATGCTTTTTTCACGTAGCCTGAATCGATACTTGTTTAGCGCGCCATTTCAGCTGCGCGTATTTTATCCACCCCGTCACGAGATATTTCCATGTTGAAACTTGAGGCTCCAACCACCGCCCTGGTGTTAATTGATTTGCAAAACGGCATCCTGCCCTTCGCCGGTGGCCCGCACAGTGCCGAAAGCGTGGTTGCCAATGGTGCGCAGTTGGCCGCACATTTCCGCTCGCTGGGCGCACCGGTGATCCTGGTACGCGTCGGCTGGTCCGATTCCTTCGCCGAAGCGCTAAAACAGCCGGTCGACAAGCCATCCCCCGCGCCTGTCGGCGGACTGCCTGCCAACTGGTGGGACTTCCCTGAATCCCTGGCAGTGAGTGACAGCGACGTTCTGGTGACCAAACGTCAATGGGGTGCGTTTTACGGCACCGATCTTGACTTGCAACTGCGTCGTCGCGGCATTAAATCGATCGTGCTGGGCGGTATCTCCACCAATATTGGCGTGGAATCCACCGCTCGCGCCGCCTGGGAACACGGCTACGAATTAGTGATCGCCGAAGATCTGTGCAGCGCGCAAAATGCTGAAATGCACCAGTTTGCTTTCGACAATATCTTCCCGCGACTGGCGCGCGTCCGCAGCACCTGCGAAATTCTTGCCGCACTCGGCGAGTAACGTTAAGTTGTAGGGGCGCCGCATGTTGCGTCCACCTTTGACTGGCAGGGAAAATTAAGGAAGATGCAAGCTTGATGTATATCGGACTCCCACAGTGGCAACACACGGCCTGGAATCGTATCGGGCTGCGCGATCTGGCGGATTACAGCCGCTATTTTAACTGCGTGGAAGGCAATACCACCTTCTACGCGTTACCCAAACTGGAAATAGTCCAGCGCTGGCGCGACATGACCACCGATGATTTTCGCTTCTGTTTCAAATTCCCCGCCACCATCAGCCATCAGGCCGCTCTGCGCAACTGCGCTGCCGATCTTCAAGCCTTCTACCACTGCCTGGGCCCGGTACATCAGCGCATAGGCCAGCTTTGGCTGCAACTGCCTGCCGCGTTTGGCCCGGCAGAGCTGCCAGCGATGTGGCAGTTCTTTGACGCGTTGCCCAAAGAATTCACCTACGGCGTAGAAGTGCGCCATCCGGCATTTTTCGGCAAGGGTGAAGAAGAACGGCTGTTGAATCAGGGATTGCATCAGCGCGGTATCAACCGGGTGATCCTCGACAGCCGACCGGTGCATCACGCCATCCCCAACAGCGCGGCGGTGCGCGATGCCCAGCAGAAAAAGCCCAAGCTGCCAGTGCATGCGCTGGTCACTGCCGATAATCCACTGGTGCGTTTTATCGGCGGCGACGTGTTGCAAGATAATCTGCGCTGGTTCGACGCCTGGCAGCAAAAATTGCCCGTTTGGCAACAACACCACCAGCCGTTCCTGTTTATTCATACGCCGGATAATGGCGATTCGCCCCAACAAGCGCAGAAAATCTGGCAGCAACTGCATCAGGCTATTCCGAATTTGCCACCCCCGCCTGACTGGCCGGAGCAGGATGCACTGTTTTGACCGATTAATCTGACCAATTACATCAGATTTTTCCTCGCGACAGTGATTGCAATGGCGGCTATGATGCTGGCTGCCAGTTTTGGTTAGGGAATGGAGTTAAAAATGGTAAGCGCGCTTTATGTTGTGCTCGGCGCATTGTTGTTGATCAAACTCTCTTATGACGTGGTTAGGTTAAGGATGCAATACCGTGTCGCCTACGGGGACGGCGGTTTTTATGAGCTGCAAACCGCGATCCGCGTTCACGGCAATGCCGTAGAATACATTCCTATCGCCGCCGTCCTGCTGGTGATCATGGAAATGAACGGCGCTGAAATATGGATGATCCATATTTGTGGTCTGATGTTGATGGCCGGCCGTTTGGTACATTATTACGGTTTGCGCAACCGCGAGGTTCGCTGGCGTCGCTCTGGCATGGCAGCCACCTACATTTCGTTGGTGTTAATGGTGCTGGCCAATATTTTCTACTTGCCATGGGATCTTATTTTCAGCCTGCATTAATCCCCTGCTTGTCCTCAGGCGGCTACGCCGCCTGCTTCCGCTGCGCTTTCTCGCCATTATCTGTTAGAATATGCCCCTTCGAATTCTGAACTGATTTTCCGCTATGCCAAACCGCGATACTCTTTTTTCTGCCCCGATCGCCAAACTGGGCGACTGGACCTTCGACGAACGCGTCGCTGAAGTGTTCCCTGACATGATCCAGCGTTCCGTTCCCGGCTATTCCAATATCATTTCGATGATTGGCATGCTGGCCGAGCGTTTCGTGCAACCCGACAGCCAGGTTTACGATCTGGGATGTTCACTGGGTGCAGCAACGCTGTCGATGCGGCGGAATATCAAGGTGGCGGGTTGCAACATCATCGCCGTCGACAACTCTCCGGCCATGGTTGAACGCTGCCGCCGTCATATTGATGCTTTCCGCGCCGACACCCCAGTAGAGGTTATCGAAGCCGACATCCTCGATATCAACATCGAAAACGCCTCGATGGTGGTACTGAACTTTACCCTGCAATTCCTGGAGCCGGCCGACCGCCTGCGCCTGCTGGAGCAGGTTTACCGAGGCCTGCGCCCAGGCGGCGCACTGGTGCTGTCGGAGAAGTTCAGCTTTGAAGATGCCGATGTCGGCGAGCTGCTGTTCAACATGCACCACGATTTCAAACGCGCCAACGGTTACAGCGAGCTGGAAATCAGCCAGAAGCGCAGCATGCTGGAAAACGTCATGCTGACCGACTCCGTAGACGCCCACAAAGCCCGTCTGAAACAGGCCGGTTTTGAGCATGCGGAAGTCTGGTTCCAGTGCTTTAACTTCGGTTCGCTGATCGCGTTGAAAGCGGGAGCCGCAGCATGATTGAGTTTGGCGATTTTTATCAGCGCATTGCGAAAAGTAACCTCAGCCACTGGTTGGATACCTTGCCCGCGCAACTCAGCGCCTGGCAGCGTGAATCGCTGCACGGCAAATTCAAACAGTGGTTTAACTCGGTTGAACATTTGCCGGCACTGACACCGACCCAGCTTGATTTGCTGCACGGCGTACGCGCCGAGATGGAACCGCCATTGTCGCCGGGGCAGTTGGAAGGCATCGAAAAGATGCTGCGGACCATGATGCCGTGGCGTAAAGGCCCATTCTCACTGTACGGCATCGATATCGACACTGAATGGCATTCCGACTGGAAATGGGATCGCGTATTGCCGCACATTTCTCCGCTGGCCGGCCGTACCATTCTCGACGTCGGCTGTGGCAGTGGTTATCACCTGTGGCGCATGGTTGGCGCCGGTGCACAGTTGGCGGTAGGTATCGATCCGATGCAACTGTTCCTGTGCCAATTCGAAGCAGTGCGCAAGCTGCTGGGCGGCGATCAACGCGCCCATCTGCTGCCGCTCGGCATTGAGCAACTGCCGGAGCTGGCTGCCTTCGATACGGTATTTTCGATGGGCGTGCTGTACCACCGCCGTTCACCGCTGGACCACCTGTATCAACTGAAAAACCAGCTGGTTGCCGAAGGGGAACTGGTACTGGAAACTCTGGTAGTGGAAGGCGATCGTCATCAGGTACTGGTACCGGGTGACCGCTATGCGCAAATGCGTAACGTCTACTTTATTCCGTCGGCTGAAGCGCTGAAGTGCTGGCTGGAGAAGTGCGGTTTCGTCGACGTGAAAATCGCCGACATGTGCGTAACCAGCACCGAAGAGCAACGCCGCACCGATTGGATGACCAGCGAGTCACTGGCCGAGTTCCTCGATCCGAACGACCCAAGCAAAACCGTCGAAGGTTACCCCGCTCCGCTGCGTGCCGTGCTGGTGGCGAAGAAGCCTTAAACCAAAAACGTCATCACTCCGCGCCAAACGGGGTGATGACGTAGCCCCCTTATTTTCGCCAGGCCTCCAGCAGATCCTTTTCCAGCACGCCGCTGGATTGACATGCAAAAGGTTTAACTTTGTCATTGCCGTCCGGCGCGGTTAGCCCGGCAATCCCGTTGACCTGCACCATGACATTGCTCCCCTCCCCGGCGCGGTAAATCTGCACCAAAATTCGGTATTCCTCCGTCAGGTTTGATGGCCCGTCCTGGTCGGTGCAAACCAGAAATAGCCCCGCCAGTTCAGGCTCATGGCCTGTAGCCCCGATGACGCCCAGACGACTGTCCGTCAGTGTCGGGGTTATTCCTTTCGCGCTTAAAATAGCAAGGGTACGGGCGAACAGCTCATCCGGCTTTCGGTTTCCTATCAGGCTGACATCGGTGATCCCGGATGAACCTGATGCAGCAGCCCCCGTTGCTTCAGCAGGCTGATTGCCGGTTTTGGTCGGGCCATACACCGACACGCAGCCGGTCAACATCAGCAACGCAATAGCGGTTAGTCGTCTCATCATTCACCTGTAATACAAAGAGGCACAGGCGCTTAAACAGCATACCAGCGATAAAATAATCAGATAACGCATGCCACTCTCCTTAGCGGTAATAGGCTGTGACGCAGCCGGACAATGCAAGACAGGTCAGCAACAACAAAATCAAATAACACTTCATGACGCCTCCATAACCGTGAAAATCCCTGTGTTTTATCCAGCCCGATGAACTGGCTGACGACAGAGGTTATTGCACTTTCCACGGGCCTGTCATTGGGTGCCAGTCGTGTCAGCGCTGGCAGAACAAAACTTGCCTTTTACAAGCTATGTCATGCGTCATGTCCGTTAGCTTCAACATTCAGTGCCGGTTTGTTGTGCCATATCCCAGCGACACCGAACCGCTACATTGAAAATAGCCACCCACCTAGAATGGCGATGAACCTAACGAAGGAGAAAACCATGTCTATTTTACAAAACATCGATAGCATCAGTGCTTTGAGAACCTATGCGCCAACGGAAAGTAACCAGGTGATTTTTTTGGTTTCGCATCAAACAGGCAGCTATCAGGGGGGCGGAAAATTCTACTATGACTCGGCGGATAATAGCAGCGCAGACAATAATGGCACCGTGATTGTCACGGCTTCAGGTGCTCGTTGGAAGAGGTTCGATGAACAGATCACTTTCGATGATTTTGGTGCAGATCCTACTGGTATTTCATCATCAGACAATGCCATAGCTGCAGCCATTAACGAGGTCGCGTTGCGACAAAACAAAATCGTCTTTAGCAGTAATAACGCACGATATCTGCTTAACAGCGCCACACCGATTACCGTACCAGCCGGTGTTACTCTTAAAGGAAATCGCAGCGCAATGGCGCAGGGCCCTTCCAGCAACACGAATAATGGCCCTGCGCGAGCCAACCTTTCTGATGACAGCGCATTTATTATCCGCAAACCAGCAGGTATTATCTGTTTCAGTTGCGCCAGAGACGTAGTTTTTGACGGTTGGTCATTCTTGTACCCAGGGCAAAACTACGCTGCGGAAAATAACACGCAATTTATCCAATACGGTGCGACAATTTCTTCCACAGGCACCCTTTCGGTATCACATTGCCGCTATGTTGGTGCCTATGACTTCGTTAATGCCAAAGGTGAAGCAAACTATTTCGACAGCATTTACGGTTGGGCAGTTCGCTGTGACTATCGGGTTTATGAGAGTCGGGAAATAAACCGATTTACTAATGTTCATGTTAACGCCAACGTAGTGCGGCCGACCGAAAAAGCTGTCACGGCCTCGCTGACAGTAGAAGGTTCATGTGCTTTTAACCTAGATCGCCATGACAACACCTTTTTAACCAACGTTTTTTCCTATGGGAAAAAGATATTCCTCAAAACCACTACAGTGGGGACCAGCTACCTAGGAGGGATCAGTTTGTCCAACTTTATGGCAGATCGGAATGGCACCTGCCTGGACATTGACTCTGATTCAGCCGCCAATATACAGATTTCCAACGGTTCTTATATCAATGATTACGGCGATGTGGACGGTGGATTCCTGGTGCTGAAGAAATCTTCATCCATCAAAAATATCACGCCGATTCAAATCACCAATGTAGTTTTTTCGACTGCCAATAACCCCAAGGGTACACTTTCGGCGCAAGCCATTCGCTTTGTTACTGAAAGCGGCTATCAGTTGAGTTTCAGCAATACCTGTATGCCGTTGTGGACCGAAGGCAAGCTCAATAATGCCAGCGGATATAATCTGCTCAGGGGTGAGATCAGCATTGCTCAGCGCTGCTATCGGCTGACAGCACCACCATTGAACTACCTATCTAACGCCAGTATGGTCGATATAGATGCCAACGCTCAGCCAGTCAACTGGTCGATTGATGGGAACCTGACGGCAAATAGCAATCAGCTTACATCGACCGGCATTAACCCTGGATACAAAGGTATTCTGCAGCGGGTTCATCGGAGTATCGGCCCCAGAACATTTTGGGCCGTCGCCTCATCGATTGGTGACCCTAATGCTAGCGCCCCTCCAGGAACACCTGTTCCAAATATTTCAACGGGGATTTGGGCCCGAGGTTTTAACGATGGCTATACCGATCTTATTGAAAGTGGGACGGTACCTTGGGTGCAGATAGGCAGCCTGTTCTATGCCCAGTTCCCTATGAGTAACACCCGGACAATTCACGATATCCTGGTCAATCCCGGCTCTAACGGTAATGTGGTCCAGATTATCGCCTGCGGCATTAGTCCTGGACAAATTTTCGATTTTAGCTCTCTGTCACTACGCTGAAGGACCTAAAAAAGCCCCGACAAAACGTCGGGGCTCGATACAAACATGACAACTTGGGAGCTGATTTTAAGCCAAGTAGCCTTTCAACCTGGAACTGATCGTCTGAACACGGTTACGTGGGGTGTTTAGGCACTTTGCGCCAGGGGATCAACCAGCGCCAGCGAGTTTTTCATCGCCTCTACCATGTCGCCATCCACGCAATAATGGCTGAACTCGTCAAACTCGCTGTCTGAACACATGGTTACCCCGGCTTTGCGATAGCGCATGGTCGAAGGTACCGCATGACCGGATGAGCTATGCAGTTCCTGAATACCGATATCGACAAATTTGTACAGGTTGCTGAGCCGCACGCCGGCGCCGGCCATAATCACCGGCCCCTGACTGGCCTGTACCAGGTCACGCAACAGCGGTAACCCCAGCTCCGCATTTTGCTGCTGGCCGGAGGTCAGTATCCGCGCCACGCCCAGTTGCGTCAGTTGTTCGAGCGCTATCATCGGATTTTGGCACATGTCGAAAGCGCGATGGAAAGTCACCGCCATATTGCCGCTCAAGCGCATCACTTCACGCATGCGCGGCAGATCGATATGCCCCTCTTCATCCAGCATACCCACCACCACGCCAGCGAAACCCATATCGCGGATCTGAGCAATATCATGCTTGATCACGTCAAAATCTACCGCGCCGTAACAAAAATCCCCTCCACGCGGGCGCACAATAGGATGCACCGGCACGCCGATCCTGTCGCGTGCCAGGCGCAATGAGCCGAAGCTCGGTGTCAAACCGCCTTCGCTTTGGCTGGCACATAACTCTATGCGATCGGCTCCTGCCCGCTCGGCCGTCAGCGCGCAATCGACGCTATAGCAGCAAACTTCCAGTTTAATCATTGTCACCCCCAGATGGCGGCTAACCTGCGACGGCCATTGTTAATTTTTCAATTTCTCACGTAGGCTCATATTAACCATAAGCCAGCTCAGGGTAGTAACTATGGCATTCAATTTTGATCTATGGGTAGACCGCAGTCACAGTGACAGCGTTAAGTGGGATAAATATCGCGACCGCGACATTATACCGCTGTGGGTCGCCGATACCGACTTCCCCTCGCCGCCGGCTATTATCGACGCATTACAGCAACGCGTGGCCCATGCGGTGTTCGGCTACGGTCATCCTTCCCCTGAGCTTATTGAGGTTTTTACCCGCCGTATGCTAGAGCGCTACGGTTGGCGTATCCATCCCGAATGGCTGATTTTCCTGCCTGGTTTGGTTTGCGGCCTTAATTTATGCGTGCGCGCTTTTACCGCTGAGGGGGAAGGCACTCTGGCGCCTTCGCTAATCTACCCGCCGTTTCGTAAAGCGGCGAAATTCGCCGGGCGCTCGCAGTTGCCGGTGCCGTTAACGCTGCACGACCAGCGCTGGCTATTGGATTTCAGTACTATCGAAGGGGCGCTCAATGGCACAGAGAAATTACTGATGCTGTGCAACCCACAAAATCCGGGTGGCACCGTCTATCGCAGGCAGGAGCTTTTGCAACAGCATGAGTTCGCTAAAGCCCATGATTTAATTGTCTGTTCAGATGAAATACATTGCGATCTGTTGCTCGAACCGGACAGTGTTCATATCCCCTTTGCCACTCTGAATGAAGATGCCGCCCAGCGTAGCGTCACACTGATGTCACCGTCGAAAACCTTCAATATTGCCGGTCTTGGCGCCTCAATGGCGATAATTCCCAACCCTGACTTGCGGCGAAAACTGGCCCGTGCGCGCAGTGGCATTGTGCCGGAGGTCGACGTACTGGCCCTGGTTGCCGCACAGGCCGCCTATCAACACGGGCAAGCGTGGTTGGACGCGCTGCTGGGTTATCTGCGCGCCAACCGCGATTTGGTGACCGAGCGTATTAATGCCATGCCCGGCCTGCTGCTGCCCCCCATCGAAGCCACCTATCTGGCCTGGATAGACTGCAGCCAACTGCCGGTTGATAACCCGCACGCGTTCTTTGAACAGGCCGGTGTAGGATTAAGCCCGGGCCTGGACTTCGGCAACCGGCGCTTTGTCCGGTTGAATTTTGGTTGTCGGCGCGAACTGCTCAACCAGGCGTTGGATCGCATGCTGCAGGCCACTCGCGCGCTGCAGTAACATTAGCCCTGTTCGCTGGCGACAACTTCCCTGATGGAATAAGGATGAAACTTAATCGTCACGGTGCCGTCGGTGATCGCCAATGTCGGGTTCGGCAAACGTTCACCTTCCCCCTGCGGGGAGCTTTGTTTCAGTTTGATCCCCGGTGCCAGCAGTGCTTCATCCGGCAGATGGGACAGCGCACGCGCGTACAGCGTGGCCGGGTCGCCACTAAGCACCAGTTCCACGTGTTCCCAACCTTCGTGCGGATAGCGTTTGTTGCCGGGATAAGGCAGCTCCACGCAGTCGATCAACCAGGGTCCTAGCTTAAGCGGTTGCTGGAGATCAAACAGGCAAATCGGACGGCCATTAATTATTGCCTCCGATAGCAGCGAGCCACACTGCTGCAGCCCCTGTCGCCAGCGGTCTGCCGTTGCGTTTTGATGGCAACGCAACGAGATGTGATCGGCGGTGAACTGGGACAGATCCAGATGCAGCTTGTCAGCAAACCGGCTCAGCGCCTGTTCAAAGCGCGGCAGATCCAGCGCTAAATCGTTAAGTTCGGCAATGGCCGGAAAGGTCGTCATGGGATCCTCGACGCAGAGAAAGCAGTTTTCAGGAGGAGTAATTTACACGTCTGGGACGCAGCTAGCCACATACCCGTGGCGGCAAACTGCCATTTTTAACGGAAGATGCTATTTCAGGTGAAGTTTAGGGTTCAGAAGCCCCTAAAAGCACAAAAATATAATTTTCTCATTTCCTATTACAACCGGGGATGACATCCCCCATCGCAATTTCAGATAATGGCTATGGCATAAGTTTATAGCTTTTTCTTATGACCTGAACGGTGAGGATATTACTAACTTATTAAGCCTGATAATTCGCGTAATCTGGCGTTCAAAAATGCTTAATAAATAGGTAACTCGCGTGTAGCAAAAAGCCAATGGTAAATTCAATGGAATTAGGATTAAAAATTCAATACCCTGTTTTTTATTGGTTTATTTTGCATATAGCATGAGAATCTTCCTAAACGGGACGTCCGCAATTGCTTGAAAATATCAATTGAGCTACTTTAGTGAAAATCGAGCCAGAGATAATCAATCATGTTTCTTTTAATAGTTTCCTTGTTACTGGTCGTTATTGCCGCTTACGCGATATTTCGCCACTTCAAATCACGCCGCAATAGCACGCTGGATTCCGGTCGTAGAAACAAAAAACACTAGTTCTGTCATTTCATTTTTTCACGGATATATTCTTTTGCTCACCCGTTTCCTTTCGCTCCACCTTCAACAACATTTGCGCTTTGTGGACCCGATATTACCCCACTGCAACTTTCACCTTATCCCCCGCGCCAACTGCTGACGTAACCCATCAGATCGGTTACAATTACAGGCTGTTTTGTGGTGGGCCGCCGTCTCGACGCGCAGCCAAAAAACCACCTTTGAATCCCACAGGGGCATGGCATACGGCCCCTCGTTCGTCATTAAGGTAACCCGGTGAATATTCAGGTTCTTCTTTCAGATAAAGTCAGCCAGGCGCTGATTGCCGCAGGCGCGCCAGCCGATTGCGAAGCGCAGGTCCGTCAGTCCGCCAAAGCACAATTTGGCGACTATCAGGCCAATGGCGTGATGTCCGTCGCCAAGAAACTCGGCATGCCGCCACGCCAGTTGGCGGAAAAAGTGGTGCAACTGCTTGATCTCGGCGACGTCGCCAGCAAAGTGGAAATTGCCGGTCCCGGTTTTATCAATATCTTCCTGAACAGCGCCTGGGTCGCACAGCAAACCGATTTGGTGCTCAGCGCGCCAAAACTGGGCATTGCGCCAGTCGAACCGCAAACCATCGTCATTGACTACTCTGCGCCCAACGTGGCAAAAGAAATGCACGTCGGCCACCTGCGCTCCACCATTATCGGTGACGCCGCCGCCCGCACTCAGGAGTTCCTCGGTCATAAAGTGATCCGCGCCAACCACGTGGGTGACTGGGGCACCCAGTTCGGCATGCTGATTGCCTATCTGGAAAAAATGCAGAACGAAAACGCCAGCGATATGGGCCTGTCCGATCTGGAACAGTTCTATCGTGAAGCAAAGAAACACTATGACGAAGACGCCGAGTTCGCAGAGCGCGCCCGCGCCTATGTGGTGAAACTGCAAGGCGGCGATCAATACTGTCTGAAGATGTGGCGCAAGCTGGTCGACATCACCATGGCGCAAAATCAGCTGACCTATAACCGTCTGAACGTCACCCTGACCGAAGACGACGTGATGGGCGAAAGCCTGTACAACGCGATGCTGCCGGGCATCGTTGCCGATCTCAAGGCCAAAGGTCTGGCGGTGGAAAGCGAAGGCGCTACCGTGGTCTTCCTCGACGAATACAAGAATAAAGACGGCGACCCTATGGGCGTCATCATCCAGAAGAAGGATGGCGGCTACCTGTACACCACCACCGACATCGCCTGCGCAAAATACCGTTACGAAACGCTGGGTGCCGACCGCGTGCTCTATTACATCGACTCGCGCCAGCATCAGCATTTGATGCAAGCCTGGACCATCGTGCGTAAAGCCGGTTATATCCCGGACACCCTCTCGCTGGAACACCACATGTTCGGCATGATGCTGGGCAAAGATGGCAAGCCGTTTAAAACCCGCTCGGGCGGCACGGTGAAACTGTCCGATCTGCTGGATGAAGCGGTCGATCGCGCCGGTAAACTGATCGCCGAGAAAAACCCGGACATGCCGGCGGAAGAGATGCAGAACCTGGCCAATGCTGTGGGCATCGGTGCGGTTAAATACGCCGATCTGTCAAAAAGCCGCACCACCGACTATATCTTCGACTGGGACAACATGCTGGCGTTTGAGGGCAATACCGCGCCTTATATGCAGTATGCCTATACCCGTGTGGCTTCCGTATTCAAACGTGCCGGTGTCGACGAAAGTAATCTGACCCTGCCGCTGGTGATGACCGAAGAGCGCGAAATTGCGCTGGCAACCCGCCTGCTGCAGTTTGAAGAAGTGATCACCACCGTGGCGCGCGAAGGCACTCCGCACGTGATGTGTAGCTACCTGTACGACCTCGCGGGCCTGTTCTCCGGCTTCTACGAGCACTGTCAGATCCTCAATGCAGACAGCGAAGAAGCGCGTCAAAGCCGCCTGAAGTTGGCGTTGCTGACGGCTAAAACGCTGAAAATCGGTCTGGATACTCTGGGTATCGAAACCGTCGAACGTATGTAAGCCACCCGTGCTGAATACGAGAAAGGGTCGCCGAGGCGACCCTTCAGATTGCTGACAAAGTCCTTTGCGGTTAAAAGTCCCGATCTGAGGGTTAATAAAAACAAAGGATGATATCTTTTGATTTACCCCAAACATCCGAAAACCACGTTTTTCGGGTGTTTGTCATCAGACTAAAGGGTCGCCGAGGCGACCCTTTTTACGTTCTGAAAGTGGGATAGCCCAGTTACGCCACCCGCCGGGCAAAATCGCGCGGACGGAAGCCCAGCCCCGCCAATACGCCGAAGTAAGCCACAACCCCCGCGACCACGACCACCGCCAAACGCAGCAGGCGTGCCAGCATATTGCCCTGATCCCAGGCCGGCATCAGCCACAACACGCCGACCAACACCACCGACATCACGAGCACCGCAATCACCAGCTTGGTCAGGAACATCGCCCAACCCGGCTGCGGATGGAAAATCTTCTGTTTACGCAACTGCCAGTACAGCAGCGAGGCGTTAAGACAGGCTCCCAGACCAATCGACAGCGAAAGCCCGGCATGCTTTAACGGGCCGATAAACATCAGGTTCATTACCTGAGTCAAAATCAACGTGATAATGGCGATTTTAACCGGCGTCTTGATGTCCTGACGCGAATAAAACCCTGGCGCCAAGACCTTCACGACGATCAACCCCATCAGCCCCACCGAGTAAGCCACCAGCGCGCGCTGAGTCATGGCGGCGTCGAAAGCGCTGAACTTGCCGTATTGGAACAAAGAGACGGTCAGCGGCTTGGCCAAAATACCCAGGGCAATGGCGCTCGGCAACGCCAGCAGGAAGCACAGGCGCAGCCCCCAATCCATCAAGCGCGAATACTCATCGTGGTTGCCACTGGAAAAACTTTTCGCCAACGACGGCAACAAAATGGTGCCCAACGCCACGCCCAGCACGCCGGAGGGAAACTCCATCAGACGGTCGGCATAGTACATCCAGGACACCGACCCCGAGACCAGGAAAGAGGCGAAAATGGTATTGATAATCAGCGAGATCTGGCTGACCGATACGCCAAAAATCGCCGGCCCCATCTGACGCATCACGCGCCACACGCCGGCGTCGCCAAGCTTGAGACGCGGCAGTACCAGCATGCCGATCTTCTTCAGGTGCGGGAGTTGATAACCCAGCTGCAGCACGCCGCCCACCACCACCGCCCAGGCCAGTGCCATCACCGGTGGATTGAAGTAAGGCGCGGCAAACAGCGCAAAACCGATCATGCTGACGTTGAGCAGCGTCGGCGCAAACGCCGGGATTGAAAAACGGTTCCAGGTATTGAGGATTGACCCGACCAATGAGGCCAGCGAAATCAACAGAATATAAGGAAAGGTGACCCGCAGCAGTGACGAAGTCAGGGCGAATTTGTCCGGTGAATCGACAAAGCCCGGCGCGGTAATGTAAATCACCCACGGGGCCGCGAGCATCCCCAACACCGTCACCACGGCCAACACCAGCGTCAACAGTCCGGAAACATAAGCAATAAAGGTGCGCGTCGCCTCTTCGCCCTGCTGGCTTTTGTATTCGGCCAGGATCGGCACAAAGGCCTGCGAAAAAGCCCCCTCGGCGAAGATGCGCCGCAGCAGGTTAGGAAGCTTGAACGCCACGAAGAAGGCATCCGTTGCCATGCCGGCACCAAATACCCGCGCCACGATGGCGTCACGGGCAAAGCCCAGCACCCGTGAAAACATCGTCATAGAGCTGACGGCTGCCAGTGATTTAAGTAGGTTCATGTGGTTTTTCTGATGTGCCCTGTAAATGTCGACGCCTGCATCAGCAGGCGTCAGTAAAACTATCGGCTAAGTTTACCCATACGTCGCAGAATAGCTACTCTCATATGTTACATGGAGTTATCTTACAAATTAGCGTCTCGCAACAGGCGTTCAATCACCCGTTGGGCGGCGATCGCCTGCTCACCGGCGGTTTCCGGCACAGTCTGATTGCTGACGGAGGCAAGGAAATGGCGGACCGCCCCGTCAAAACCGCGCTGCGCCAGCGTGGTCTGCCAGCCTGGCGCCGGTTGTTCCAGCACGCCCTGGGGATCTTCCCGCAGCCACTGACGCATATCGTTCAACTGATATACCGCGCCGTCCGTCACCGCCTGCACGCTTTCGCGCTGACTGCCTGCCCGGCGGTGCATGCTGGTGGTCACCTGCGTTTCTCCGCATTCAAAATGATGTTCGGCATAAACCAATTCACCGACTTCATTGGTGCGCAGGCAGCCACTGAGCAATGATCCGGCGTCCCCACCCAGCCACAGTGCGGTATCGATCACGTGCAGATAATCGTCCAACAGTGTAAAGCGCGCACTGTTTGGCCCGACGCTGTCGGCACGATGTTTATCCATGCGAATCGATGCCGGCTGATTCATCTCTTGCTTTAACTGACGATACAGCGGGGCAAAACGGCGGTTAAACCCGACCATCAGCGCTTTCCCCTGTTTTTCAGCCAGCGCGATCAACTGTTCGCCCTGTTCCACGGTTTCCGCCAGAGGCTTATCGACATAAACGTGGACGCCGTGACGCAGCAGTTCCCCGATCACCTGAAAATGGCTGGCGGTGCTGCTGTGAACAAACACCGCATCGCACTGCTGTGCCAGACTGTCGAGCCCAGTAAAACAGGCCATGCGATAACTGTCGCAAATCGGCTGCGCCTTCTGCTGATTAGGCGAGAAACCGCCGACCAACGTCCAGTCTGCCGCCTGACTGAGGATCGGCAGATACGCTTTTTGCGCGATGCCGCCCAACCCCACCACGCCAACGCGTAATTTACTCATGCGACTCTCGCTCCAATAACGCCTGCACTTGCTGTTTAAGCTGCGCCACTTCGTTTTCCAGCGTACTCACTCGCTCGTGTAAATCGCCGTCACTGGCCGGTAATGCATCCGCGGGCGCCTCATCAATCTGGCCGCTGAACAAATGCATAAACCGGCTTTCACGTTTGCCCGGCTCCCGCGCCAGACGCACCACAAAGGGGCCATCTTCCCGCGCGCTCAATTGCGCCAGCACCTGCTCCACTTCGGTGACATCATTAAATTCATGCATGCGGTTGGTACGAGTGCGCAGTTCACCGGGTGTTTGTGCGCCACGCAGCAGTAAAGTGGCGATTACCGCCAATTCAGCAGCGCTCAGCTTGAGCTGACCAAACTCCGAATTGCAAAAACGTTGTTCATATTTGACCACCCGGTTGCCGAAGCCGCTCAGGGTGCGCAGGAAGTGTTTCTTTAACAGCAGGTCGAGAATTTGCTGAACTTCATTTTCCGCCAGATCCATCACCGGTTCACGGTTGGTTTTCTGGTTACAGGCCATAGTGATGCCATTGAGGGAAAGCGGATATTGATCCGGGGTGGTCACCTGCTTTTCCAGCAGGCAGCCAATCACCCTGGCTTCTTTGGCGCTTAATTCGTATTTCATTATTTTGCCTCAGCGTGGCGGTAGCCATTCTTTATTGGTTAAAGCCGTCAGTACGTGATCCTGCCACTGCCCGTTGATCAGCAGATAGTCCTTGGCATAACCTTCACGTTCAAATCCCAGGCGGGTCAGCAATGCGCCGCTGCGCTGATTGTGCGGCATATAGTTGGCCATGATGCGGTGCATGCGCTGCTGGCGCAGCATATAACGGATGGCGGACTGCAGCGCTTCATACATCAGCCCTTGCCCCTGCCATTTTTCGGCCAACGAATAGCCGAGGAAACAGGCATGGAATGAACCGCGCAACACGTTGCTGAAATTCGCCACGCCCCGCACTTCATTTTCTTCCGGATCGAGCAGGATAAAATAGTAGGCGCTGCCCTGCTTTTGCATTTCGGTGATCATTCCCAGCCGCGCCTGCCAACCGGAAGGATAACAGTGGCTTTCATCCCGTACCGGCTCCCAGGGCTTAAGGAAGCTTCGGTTTTCGGCATAGTATTCCGCCAGCCGGTAGGCATCGCGTTCATTAACTAAACGGACAACCAGCCGATCGGTAGTAAGGCGTACTTTTGGTGATGCAGAGCGGTAGCCAAACATCATTTCCCCCGCGGTCAGAACGGTTCGATAAGAAGTATTTATTGGGCGCACGTCCGGATAATAATCCGGCGACGAACCTATTCTGGGCCATTATTTGTCAACTACCGGCGCAGAACCGCACTTACCCTCATTTAATATAACCGCAGCCTGCCCCGGAGGTAAAATCCCGGCAGCTCAGTAAATAAGCGATTAGTCATTTTACGGCTATTTTCGTGCGGTTTTGCCGCGCAGGTAACGTATTGACGATAAAAAAATATTATCTACCCCGCCCCTATCGGCCATCCGGGATTGGGTACAAACTAGAGCGGTCACACTCCTCTCCCTCTTAATTGCTCGTGGTGAAGCATGTCTCTGGTATCGCAAGCTCGGAGCTTGGGTAAATATTTTCTATTACTCGATAATCTGTTAGTGGTTTTAGGCTTTTTTGTGGTCTTTCCGCTTATTTCGATTCGCTTTGTCGATCAGCTCGGCTGGGCAGCCGTCGTGGTCGGCGCGGCGTTGGGTTTGCGGCAGTTAATTCAGCAAGGCCTGGGGATCTTCGGGGGCGCGATAGCTGACCGGTTCGGTGCCAAACCGATGATTGTCACCGGCATGCTGATGCGCGCAGCCGGCTTCGCCACCATGGCAATGGCCGACCAACCCTGGATGCTGTGGTTCTCCTGTGCCCTTTCTGCCCTCGGCGGCACGCTGTTTGATCCGCCACGTACCGCGCTGGTGATTAAACTCACTCGCCCGCATGAGCGTGGCCGCTTTTACTCCCTGCTGATGATGCAAGACAGCGCCGGTGCTGTTATCGGTGCCCTGATCGGCAGTTGGCTACTGCAATATGATTTCCACTTTGTCTGCTGGGTCGGCGCGGGCATTTTCGTGTTGGCGGCGGGTTGGAACGCCTGGCTGCTGCCGGCATACCGCATTTCTACCGTGCGTGCTCCGATGAAAGAAGGCATGATGCGCGTCCTGCGCGATCGCCGTTTCCTGACCTACGTGCTGACCCTGACCGGTTACTACATGCTGTCGGTACAGGTCATGCTGATGCTGCCGATCGTCGTCAATGAAATCGCCGGATCACCGACGGCGGTAAAATGGATGTATGCGATCGAGGCGGCATTGTCGCTGTCGTTGCTCTACCCACTGGCGCGCTGGAGCGAAAAACGCTTTCGCCTGGAACAACGCCTGATGGCCGGTCTGCTGCTGATGACCCTCAGCCTGATCCCGGTTGGCCTGGCCACCAGCCTGCAGGGCGTTTTTAGCCTGATTTGCTGTTTCTATCTCGGCTCAATCATCGCCGAACCGGCGCGAGAAACCCTCAGCGCTTCACTGGCAGATCCGCGCGCGCGCGGCAGTTATATGGGATTCAGCCGCCTGGGCCTGGCGCTGGGCGGCGCGCTGGGCTATACCGGCGGTGGCTGGATGTACGATACCGGTCATGCGCTGGGCATGCCTGAACTGCCCTGGATACTGCTCGGCATCGTGGGCTTGATTACCCTGTTCGCCCTTTATTGGCAGTTCAATCCGCGCAGCGCCATCCCGGAGGTTCTGCCCGGTGGCTGAGATTTTTCTCTAAGTTGCCAGAAAATCAGCCGAATTTCCCACAGCTGCTATCCTGATAGTAAAAACATAAACGGGAGAAGTTGGCGATGAGTGACGAAGACAAATTACCGCAACTGTTGGAACACATGGTACTGAACCTGCGCATGATCTATGCGCGGTCAACATTGGTAGAAAAAGCGCTGGCCCATATCATTGCTGACAATGCTACGCTGAAGAGTGACATCATCAAACAGCTGCAGATAGTCAACGCCACCAACGACCGCGATAAAATCGATCTTGAAGAAGCGCGCATCCATTTGATAGAAGTGATCAATTCCGTACCGACCAAAAAGTAACCCCAGCTTCGGCCCGCGCAACAGGCGCGGGCAATACAACAATAACGCACCTTCCAACAAGAACTTTTCGCGACAGCCTCAGTATGCTGTGATAACTATTGCTGTTAAAACCTGACAACCGGAGCAAGCATGAAACTGTTTATCTACGATCATTGCCCATTCTGCGTTAAAGCCCGCATGATTTTCGGCCTTAAAAACCTGCCCGTCCGCCTGGTCACCCTGCTCAACGATGATGAAGCGACGCCTGTCGGCATGATTGGCAAAAAAATGGCCCCGATCCTGCAAAAGGATGACGGCAGCTATCTCCCGGAAAGCATGGATATCGTGCATTACATCGATAACCTCGACGGCAAGCCGCTGCTGACCGGTAAAACCCGTCCGGCAATCGCCGACTGGCTGCAGCAGGTCGGCAGTTACAGCCTCTACTTACTGCTGCCGCGCTTTGCCAATGCCGACTTCGAAGAGTTCGCCACTGACAGTGCACGCCAGTACTTCATCGACAAAAAACAGGCTTCAATCGGCGATTTTTCCGCACGCCTGGCCGACAGTGCCGATCTGATTGCCCAACTGGAAACCGATCTGCAGGCGCTTTCCGGCCTGATCGTGTCTCCTGATGCGGTGAATGGCACGCTGTCGGAAGATGATATTCATCTGTTCCCCCTGTTGCGTTCACTGTCGATCGTCGCCGGACTCACGCTGCCGGATAACGTGGAAGCCTATCGCAACCGTATGGCGCAACGCAGTGATATTCCGCTGCTGTTCGATATGGAACAGTGACCCTCGCAATAAGGATATAGCGCGCAAATGTTGAAAATGGTGTTGGTCACCGCCCGCGATCGGGCACGGTTGAAAGAAATTTCCACGGTGCTGATCCGCTATGGGCTACAGGATGTGATCCGCCTGCTGGGCCTGAGTAGCCTGCTTAGTGGCGGTGACAGCGGCGGTGAGCAGCAAGACGGCCAAACAATGCCGCAGCGCCTGCGTGCTGCGCTGGAAGCCTTGGGGCCGACCTTTGTCAAATTCGGCCAGATCCTGGCGACCCGCTCAGATCTGTTGGACTCAAGCTGGACCGACGAACTGGATCGCCTGCACAGCCAGGCCAGCACCCTGTCGTGGGAGCAACTGGCGCCGCAGATCACGGCGGATTTGGGCGGTGACCCGCACAGCCTGTTCGCCGAGTTTGATCAAACGCCCCTGGCCGCCGCATCGATGGCGCAGATTTATCGCGCCCGCTTGCACAGTGGTGAAGCGGTAGTGGTCAAGGTATTGCGCCCCGGCCTGGCGAAAACCATTCAAGCCGATCTGCGCCTGCTGACCTATCTGGCGGAAACCGTGGAGCAGCAGAGTCCGGCACTGGCCCGTTATCGTCCGCGGCAGATGGTGAGAGCGCTGGCGACCGCGCTTAATCATGAACTGGATCTAACTCACGAAGGCAATAACTGTGAGCGGGTCGCCCAGCAGTTTGTTCAGCAGCCCGACGTAGTGATCCCCAAAATTTACTGGCAGTGGTCGTCCCAACGTTTGCTGGTGCAGGAGTTTCTGCCCGGCATCGCGCCGGAAAATCCTCAGCAATTGGCGGCGGCCGGTTTTGATGGCCCATTACTCGCACAGCGCGGCGCACAAGCCTTTATGAAAATGGTGCTGGAGCACCGTCTTTATCATGCCGATCCGCACCCCGGCAACGTGATGGCGCTGGCGGATAATCGCGTCGGCTTTATCGATTTCGGCATGGTCGGCCAGCTTTCCGAACGGCGACGCAATCAGTTGCTGCTGTTACTGCAAGCCATCGCCGAGCGGGAATCCAGCGGTATCGTTAATACCTTGATCGCCTGGTCTGACAGCGATCCTTTGGATCTGCTGGATCTGGAACTGGCGGCGCAAAACTTCCTCGACAAGCAAGCCTCCGCCACTCTCACTCTGGGCAAGGCGCTGACCGACCTGTTGGTGATGGCGCGTGAGCATCAGCTGGCGCTGCCGCCGGATCTGGTGTTGCTGTTCAAAGCGTTAATCACCGCCGATGGCGTGTTGCACCGGCTCGATCCCCATTTCGATATCATCGCCACCCTGAAACCGATGCTGCAACAGGTGATGTTACAGCGTTACACCCCTGAGGCCGTGCGTCGACGCATGCTGGCGCTGGGGGGTGAGGCACTGGACGCGGGTGAAGAGCTGCCGCAAGCCCTGCGCCTGTTAATGCGTCGGCTGAAAGGCGGGAAAATCAGCGCCGATATCAACCTCAAAAACATCGATCAGTTGAGCAAGGCGCTGGAACGGGCCGCCGTCACCTTGGCCATTGCCATTGTCACCGCCGCCTTCACGCTGGGTCTGGCCCCCTATCTGATGCATTCCTCGCTGCGGTTGTGGGGTATTCCTCTGTTTCCTGCGCTGGGCGCGCTGGCCTGCCTGGGCGGAGTCCTGTTGCTGGTGCTGCGTCTGCGACGCTGAACAGTTTCAGCGTTATCCGATAGGTGCCGGGGCATTTCACGCGCACTATCACCCTGTTCGCTGACAACAACGGTTCCCTTCGCGGACAGCGAGTGTTTATAATGATAAATCAATTATCTGCAGCATTTTCGTTGGCAGTAGCTATGAGGCACAAATGAAAAAGATCCTGATGGGCGCAGCCGCCCTGCTGTTCGCCGGCGTATTGGTCGGCTGCAATCAGCTGACCCAATACACGCTTAGCGAGCAGGAAGTGAATGATTACCTGCAAAAGCACAACGATTACCAGAAACAGATCGGCGTGCCGGGGCTGCTGGACGCCAATATCGTGCTGACTCAGTTACAGAGCCAAATTGGTCGCAGCGAACCGGGCAAGGTGACCCTTTCCGGCGACGCGAAAGTGAACATCACCTCGATCCTCGGTCCGCAGACGGCAGATCTGAAACTGACGCTGAAGGCACAACCGGTGTATGACCGTGAGCAAGGTGCGGTATTCCTCAAGGACATGGAATTGACCGACTACAGCGTGCAACCAGAGAAAATGCAGACGGTGATGAAGGCCCTGACGCCTTACCTGAATCAGTCGCTGAAATCCTACTTCGATCAAAAACCGGCCTATGTGCTGAACCCGGATAACAGTAAAACGGAAGCCATGGCCAAGAAACTGGCCAAAGGGCTGGAAGTGAAGCCAGGCGAGCTGGTTATTCCATTTACTGACTGAGCTCGGCGTTAAAAAGCAAAAAGCCCGCTGATAAGGCGGGCTTGATATTTTCAGGCGGTCATACGCCGAAAACGGTGAGATTACTGCGGATCGCTATAGGTAATTTTACCGGCGTTACAGTCGAGGGTGACGTTGTAGGTTTTATCCTGTTTAGTGCCCCGCACCGTCAACGGCACCTGCCAGACCGCGTCCTTGCCGGTAATGGCTTCCGGACTGATCCAGGCTATCGGGGTGGCCGTACCCAGCAGTTTCTTATCCGATTCCCAACGCGTAATGCGGTTTTGCAGGTAATCGCGTTTCACCTGAGCGGCGACGTCTGCCGGTTGCAAACCCGCGCATTGCGCCACTTTGGCGCTGCGTTGTTCCTGCGCCTGCACCGTGGTCGTTAAACCCGCCATGGCCAACAGCGCTACGGCCAAACTCAGTCCTGTTGCTTTCATATTCCCTCCAGTTGTGATTAATGCTATCCGCAGGCGCTTGCCCTTGGCTCACAACTGGTCTGACGAAAGATCAGCGTTTGGCAAAGGTGATGACGAACAGCTCATCCAGCCCCGGATAGATTTCCTTGATCACCTGCTTCAGCTCGCTGAGCGACATATTTTCCTGCTGGGCATGCTGCGCGGTTAACGCATCCAGACGCACCGGCGTGACTGACAGCACTTCAATCAGGCAGAAAAACACGCCATCTTCATTGCGACTAACGCGTAAAACCTCACCGGGTTGAAAGTGAGATTCACTGGCGTCCCTAATGGTAATGGTTTTACGCTCGGCCAAAATATCTTGCTCAAAGCGACTGAAGAAAGTTATTTCACGGCTCATTCTAGATCCTTTTTCATCACATTGCCGCAACATAAGTCATTATGCTGCCTGCTTTTCTGACGCAGATCCCTCTTTTGTGGTAGCGACAGGTTTTTCCGTTTTCACTTTGGCGGGTTTCTTCGGTGCTTCAGCCGGCGTTGCGCCGCGCAAAATCTGCCCCAGCACGTCTTTATTTTCCGCCAGGAAGAAGCCCAGCCCTTCTCGCTGTTCGTCGTCCAGCTCAAGCGGCGCCTGCTGCAGCCACTCACCGAGGCTGTCGGCCAGATCCAGCATTTTGTCGTAAGCGTCGGCTTCTTTCTTGGTCGCGAAAGTCATCTTTTCCTCACCGTTTCTCACCACCACATAGTTAACTTCAACGGCCATGTGTGCATTCCTCAAAGGTTAGAATACTGTATTTTTATACAGTATAAGGTGATTTTAGGCAGGGATGCAAGCGCACCCCTGACGCGGACTTATTTCAACAACCGCACCTTGCAGTTCTTACCCTTGATTTTGCCCTGCTGCAGCTGCTGCAACGCCTTACGGGCGCTGGCCTTGCGGATCGCCACGTAGGCATGCACCGGGAACATGTCAATCTTGCCCACTTCCGCCGCTGTCAGCCCGGCTTCACCGGTCAGTGCACCGAGAATATCGCCAGGACGGATTTTGGCCTTACGCCCACCGTCGATGCACAAAGTGACCATTTCAGCTTCGAGCGTGGTATTGCCCGCACCGCTTAACTCGGACACTGGCGCCCAGTTAACTCTGATCTGCAGATACTCTTCAATCGCATGCGCACGCGTCATTTCCTGCGGCGTACACAGGCTGATCGCCAGACCGCTCAAACCGGCACGGCCGGTACGGCCGATGCGGTGAACGTGAACTTCCGGATCAAACGCCAGCTCATAGTTGACCACCAGCTCCAGCTCTTTGATGTCCAGACCGCGCGCGGCAACGTCAGTCGCCACCAACACACGGCAGCTGCGGTTGGCAAAACGCACCAGCACCTGATCACGATCGCGTTGTTCCAGATCGCCATGCAGCGCCAACACATTAATGCCGCGCGCTTCCAGTGCTTCATACACGCTCTGGCAATCGCGCTTGGTGTTGCAGAACACCACGCAAGAAGAAGGCTGGTAATGACGGATAGCGGACACCAGTACCGCCGGGCGCTGGTCGCGGGTCGTTTCATAGAAACGTTGTTCGATGGTGGTTTGCTCTTCACCGTCGTCCACTTCCACATTCAACGGATCGCGTTGCACGCGTGCGCTGATGCGTTCGATACCGCTGGGGTAGGTTGCGGAGAACAGCAGCGTCTGACGCTGTGGCGGCGTATAGCTGATCACATCGTCGATATCGTCGGCGAAGCCCATATCGAGCATGCGATCGGCTTCGTCCAGCACCAACACTTTCAGTTCATCCAGTACCAGCGTTTTCTTGCGCAGGTGTTCCTGAATACGTCCCGGCGTGCCCACCACGATATGCGGCGCGTGCACCAGTGAATCGAGCTGCGGCCCCATTGGCTGACCGCCGCACAGGGTCAAAATTTTGATGTTCTGGGTGAAGCGCGCCAGACGACGCAGTTCTTTGCTCACCTGGTCCGCCAGTTCACGCGTTGGGCACAGGATCAGCGCCTGCGCCGCCACCTGGGAAACGTTGATTTTATCCAGCAGGCCAATGCCGAACGCCGCCGTTTTACCGCTGCCGGTTTTTGCTTTGGCACGTACGTCCTGCCCTTTCAGGATGGCGGGCAGTGCGGCAGCCTGCACCGGTGTCATTTCGGCATACCCCAGTTCGTTGAGGTTGGCCAACTGTTCGGCTGGCAGCGGCAGGGAAGAAAAGGAAACTGTGCTCACGGCGATAACTCTTATATGGCAAATGGAATGGCGGCGCGCCCACGGCAGCACCGAATCAGCCGCAGATGATAACAGAGATAGTCTGGATTACGGATTTCACGCACAAAAAAAGCCGCCGGCCGCGGATTTTGGCAACCCGTTGGCCTGCGGCTGCACACGCAAACGTTTTCGTATATACTGCTCGCCCACTATCAGACCGCGTTACTATCCACAGATCCAGGTACGAAACTATGTTGACTATTGGAACCGCCCTGCGCCCCTCCGCCACCCGCGTTATGTTGCTCGGCTCCGGCGAGCTGGGTAAAGAAGTTGCCATCGAATGCCAGCGTTTGGGACTGGAAGTGATCGCCGTAGACCGCTACGCCGACGCCCCAGCCATGCATGTGGCACATCGCAGCCACGTAATTAACATGCTGGACGGCAACGCGCTGAAAGCCGTGATTGAACAGGAGCGCCCCGACTACATCGTGCCGGAGATCGAAGCCATTGCCACCGACATGCTGGTGGAACTGGAGCAGCAAGGACACCGGGTGGTGCCCTGCGCAGAGGCGACGCGCCTGACCATGAACCGCGAAGGTATCCGTCGCCTGGCGGCAGAAACCCTGGGCCTGCCAACCTCCCACTACCGTTTTGCCGACGGCGAAGCCGCCTTCCGACAGGCCGTCGACGAAATCGGCTACCCGTGCATTATCAAACCGGTCATGAGCTCTTCCGGCAAGGGCCAAAGCCTGATCCGCAGCCCGGAACAGCTGAAAACCGCCTGGGATTACGCCCAACAGGGAGGTCGTGCCGGCGGTGGACGGGTGATTGTCGAAGGCCTGGTGAAGTTCGACTTTGAAATCACCCTACTGACCATCAGCGCCATCGACGGTGTACATTTCTGCGCGCCGATAGGGCATCGTCAGGAAGACGGGGATTACCGTGAATCCTGGCAACCGCAGCAGATGAGTGAACGGGCGTTGAGCCGCGCGCAAGCCATTGCGGAAAACGTGGTGAAAGCACTGGGTGGGTTTGGCCTGTTCGGCGTCGAGCTGTTTGTCTGCGGCGATGAAGTGATTTTCAGCGAAGTTTCGCCGCGCCCACACGATACCGGCATGGTGACCCTGATTTCACAAGACCTCTCCGAATTCGCGCTGCACGTTCGCGCTTTCCTCGGTCTGCCGATTGGTGCCATTCGCCAGTTCGGTCCTTCTGCTTCTGCGGTGATCCTGCCACAACTGATCAGCAGCGACCTGCGTTTCAGCGGGCTGGATGCTGCGCTGAGCGGTCATAATCAATTGCGTTTGTTTGGCAAACCGGAAATTAACGGTCAACGTCGGATCGGGGTCGCGCTGGCGACGGCAGAAAATGTTGAGCTGGCGGTGGAGTCGGCCAAACAGGCCGCTGCGGCGGTGGTGATTGAAGGTTAACGCTTCGGGGCCGGCTTGCCGGCCCCTGCAACATCAATAGTTTTCGTCTTCTTCAGAGTCTTCATCGCCCTGGTCGTCCGGACGTTCCTGATACTCTTCCACGTCATCTTCGTCATCGAACATGACGCTAACCTGGTCACCCTGATGCTTTTCGCGGATTTCCTGCGCAACCCGTGCGATGGCTTCACCACTGCTCATGCCTTGTTCCATCAACTGATGGATACGATCCGCAGCTTCCTGCTGCTCTTGATGGCTCAACGACGGCATACCTGCAAGCATGTGTTTCTCTCCGGTAAAATGGAGGGCGAGTATACGCCTTAAACCGGCGGATCCCAATGCCTGTTATTCAGCGGCCGTTTGCGAACAATGATCGCCGTGTCGCCACTGTTTCAGGCGGTGCAGCCAGAGGACGACGTGCCAGCCCTGTTTAAGGCCGCGCGCATTTTCGGACATCGCTCGGTCGATACCGCGCAGGTAGAACTCATCGGTGATGCGACACTGCGCTGCCAGTTCGGGTTCACGGCGAATACTGTGACAGATGCCCAAGGCCTCACGGGTGATCTGCCAGTGGAAAGCCGGCCGGATCTTGATTTTACTGGCGTAGCGCCGGTTTAGCGCCACCAGCATTTCCACTATTTTCATATAGTGGCGCTGATACTCGACGTTGGCCTGGCCCGTCCGGCGACGATTACTGATCGATTTATCGTGTACCCGCTGGCGATACAGCGCTTTGCTGAGATATTTCACCCGCTGCGCATTAAACATCACCTCGGTGGTCCAGGGAATATCCTGATGATGCAAACCCGGTTCAAAATACAACCGATGCTGCTTAATAAAATCAAGGCGATATATCGCCAACCAGACCACGTGAATAAATTTTCTCGATTTCAGCGCGCGCTCCAACCAGTCAGCGCCGCTAATAACACCGGTATCGCCTAAGCGCTTTTGCGGAATAATCGGTTGCAGTTCATCTTGACCGGTGAAATAACGTTCACCGTTGCATTGCATGACATCCAATTGATTTTGCTCGGCCAATTCTATCAAGGTTGCATACATTTCCGGCGCCAGTAAATCATCGGCGTCGGGAAATGCCACATATTTACCTTGGGCAACGGCCAACCCGGCGTTACGGGCACAGGACACGCCGGCATTAATTTGGTCAATAACGGTAATATGCGGATGCTGTCGGGCATAGCGGTGGGCGATATCGCCAGAGCCGTCGGTGGAACCGTCATTGACGATGATCACCTCCAGCCGCCGCTCATGTTGGGCTAACAGCGAGGCCAAAAATGGCTCAAACAGTTCACCCACGTTGTGTAGCGGGACGATGACACTCAGCATTAGGGGCATAGGCAGCTCTTCGCAAAAAGTAACGAATGAATATTTCTATTTTTAAAAATATCAGGGTGCAATTAAATTAAAAATCCAGTGGCCAGTCGATAAAACAAGGCCTAAATGAGTCTTGTTACCATTTATTTTTAATACACGACGCACTCGTTATCGGGAATTTGTGGTTCAAAAACCGGCATCTGTTGGCATTATAATGTGGCCATCATCACAATTAGTGATGGCCTTACAAAAACAGTACCGCAGCAAAACCAATGGCCGAGTCTGGTTTATTAAACTCGAATCCCGAGACTAAGATATATCTCAACCATTAATTTATATTGCTGTTTTTAACATATTGGATTATAGCTGAAGTCGCAAAAAATGCTTCATTTGCAAATTTGTTGAATCGTCGTTTATGCACATTATGCCTTACCGGCAGATGCCAGGGCATGCGCCCCCCCGTCGAATATGGCAGAATAGCCGCCATAAGCAGCCGCCCCGTCAGTCAGGTTTATTGAGGCCCATGAGCGCAACCGCACCGAATCTAAAATCTTTGCCTTACACCCACACCGCCCTGCTGGAGCTGTTTGCTCCCCTTGCTCAACAGCCTTGGGCCATATTGCTGCATTCCGGTTTTGCCGAACACTCGCATAACCGTTTCGATATCCTGGTGGCGGCCCCCAGCGTCACACTGACCACCCGAGGGCAAATCACCGAAATTTGCCGCGGCGAACAACGGCTGCAATCAGTGGAAGATCCCTTCCATCTGCTGCAACAACAGCTGGAACAACAAAATCGACATCCGGCCATCGATGCCGACTTGCCGTTTCAGGGTGGCGCCCTGGGGTTATTCGGGTACGACCTGGGCCGCAGAGTGGAGAAACTGCCGCAGTGGGCACAGGCGGATATTGCGTTGCCGGACATGGCGGTGGGCATTTATGACTGGGCGCTGATTGCCGATCACCACCGGAAGACGCTGACGTTACTCAGCCATGGGGACGTTGAGCAGCGCTGGCAGTGGCTCCGTAGTCAGCCATCTCAGCCTCGGCAAGCTTTTACCTTAACCAGCCGTTGGCAGGCCAACATGACGCGGCAACAGTACGGTGAAAAATTCCAGCGCATTCAGCACTATCTGCGCAGCGGCGACTGCTACCAAATCAATCTGGCGCAACGATTCTCTGCGGATTATCAGGGTGATGAATGGCAGGCCTTTCAGCAATTGAGCGCCAGCAACCGTGCCCCCTTCTCCGCCTTTTTACGCCTGCCGGACAACGCAGTACTGAGCGTTTCGCCCGAGCGCTTTCTATGGCTGGAAAACCAGCAGATCCAGACCCGTCCCATCAAGGGTACCCTGCCACGGCTGGCCGATGCCGAGCAGGATGCGCAACAGGCGCAGCGGTTGGCCAATTCCACCAAAGACCGGGCGGAAAACCTGATGATTGTCGATCTGCTGCGCAATGATATCGGCCGGGTCGCCGAACCGGGCAGCGTCAAGGTTCCCGAACTGTTCGTGGTGGAACCTTTCCCGGCGGTGCACCATCTGGTCAGTACCATCACCGCCACCCTGCCGGAAGGTACCCCGGCAACCGAGCTCTTGCGCGCCTGCTTCCCGGGCGGTTCCATCACCGGTGCCCCCAAAGTGCGGGCAATGGAGATTATCGAAGAGCTGGAGCCACAGCGTCGCAATGCTTACTGCGGCAGCATTGGCTATATCAGCGCCTGCGGCACCATGGACACCAATATCACCATCCGCACCTTGTTCACCGAAAATGGCCGCATCTACTGTTCGGCCGGCGGCGGCATCGTGGCCGACAGCCAGGAACAGGCGGAATATCAGGAAACCTTCGATAAAGTCGGTCGCATTCTGCCGCAACTGGGGGAGTTTATCGCTTCGTGAGCCAACCGACTTATCCAACCTCGCTGGCGGCCTTTATCAGCCGCTTCCAACTGCAACTGCCGCAGGCGTCGCAAATTTCGCATAACGTTCGTCCAGCGGCGGTGCTGATACCCATTATCTGCCGCCCCGAACCCACACTGCTGCTCACCCGCCGCGCCGACTCGCTGCGCAAACATCCAGGCCAGGTGGCATTTCCGGGCGGTAAAACCGATGCCGAAGACGGCTCGGCGATGATTACCGCCCTGCGTGAAGCTCAGGAAGAAGTGGCTATCCCTCCGCAGGCGGTGACCATCCTTGGCCAACTGGCGCCGCTCGACAGCAGCACCGGCTTCCAGGTCACCCCGGTGGTCGGATTGATCTCACCCGATGTGCAATTTTGCGCCAATGAAGACGAAGTGGCTGACGTTTTCGAAATGCCATTGCATGAGGCGCTGACGCTCTCGCGCTATTACCCGCTGGATATTCAGCGTGGCGGCCATTCACACCGTATTTATCTTTCCTGGTATCAGAGTCAATTTGTCTGGGGATTAACCGCCGCCATCATTCGTCGACTGGCGCAGCAGGTCAGTATTTAGCGCCAATTGCGTGACACAGATCACAAGCCAAACGGTTACCTGCTGCCTCGGCACGGGTAAAGCGATCGGCATCACTTCATTCGTTTGCTTTTTCAACTACCGTTCTGGCTATCAGGGTTTTAAAAAAACTGTAAACCCTCTCTTCAACCTTACGAAATACCTGTAAAATACCGCCGTCCGGAATAAACCACTATTTCAGCAGGGTTTAAGCCGGCCGCGTTCAGCAGCGGAAGCTGGCGCGATTGCCATTAACCGAGTTTAGGTGGCGGCTGTTCCCCGGCCAGCCGAATGCCTGCGGCAATCAGCAATAAAACTAACACCAAGGATTATTTTATTTCATGCGAAAAAGGCAGCCGAACCCGTGCAGCCCTTTTACAATATCGCTGTTCCCTGCGCGGTTTTTAACCGATGCAGCCATAACAATATGCCTCTAAGGAGTTCTAGCGTGATTAGCGTTTTCGACATGTTTAAGATCGGCATCGGCCCGTCCAGCTCTCATACGGTTGGACCGATGAAAGCCGGCAAACAGTTTGTCGACGATCTGGTAAACAAAGGCCTGATGCCTTCTATCACGCGTGTTGCCGTAGATGTTTACGGCTCACTCTCATTGACCGGTAAAGGTCACCATACCGATATCGCTATCATCCTCGGCCTGGCCGGCAATATGCCGGACACCGTTGATATCGATAGCATTCCGGGCTTTATTCGCGATGTAGAACAACGTCAACGCCTGATGTTGGCCAACGGCCTGCATGAGGTTGATTTCCCGCGTGACGGCGGCATGGTGTTCCGCAGCGACAATTTGCCGCTGCATGAGAACGGCATGCAGATCCACGCCTTCGCCGGGGATAAACAAGTTTACAGCAAGACCTACTACTCACTCGGCGGCGGTTTTATCGTCGACGAAGAGAACTTCGGCAAGGTCGATGCGCACGAGTTGAGCGTTCCTTATCCGTTCAGTTTTGCTCGTGATATTCTCGCCCGCTGCCGTGATACCGGGCTGTCCTTTTCCGGCCTGGTGATGCAGAACGAGCTGGCGCTGCACAGCAAGCAAGATATCGAAACCTACTTCGGTAACATCTGGCAGGCCATGCGTGCCTGTATCGATCGTGGTCTGAATACCGAAGGCGTGCTGCCTGGTCCACTGCGCGTACCGCGTCGTGCTTCTGCATTGCGCCGCCTGTTGGTTTCTTCCGACAAGCTGTCCAGCGATCCGATGAACGTCATTGACTGGGTCAATATGTTCGCGCTGGCCGTCAACGAAGAGAACGCGGCCGGGGGGCGTGTGGTTACCGCGCCGACCAACGGTGCCTGCGGCATCGTACCGGCGGTGTTGGCTTATTATGATCACTTTATCGAATCCGTCAGCCCGGATATTTATATCCGTTACTTTATGGCGGCGGGCGCCGTCGGTGCGCTGTACAAGATGAACGCTTCCATTTCCGGTGCCGAAGTCGGCTGCCAGGGCGAAGTGGGCGTAGCCTGTTCGATGGCGGCAGCCGGCCTGGCCGAACTGCTGGGTGGCAGCCCGGAGCAGGTTTGCATCGCGGCGGAAATCGGCATGGAGCACAACCTGGGCTTGACCTGTGACCCGGTTGCCGGCCAGGTTCAGGTACCTTGCATCGAGCGTAATGCCATTGCCTCCGTGAAGGCGATCAACTCGGCGCGTATGGCCTTGCGCCGCACCAGTGAGCCTCGCGTGTCACTGGATAAAGTGATCGAAACCATGTACGAAACCGGCAAAGACATGAACGCCAAATACCGCGAAACCTCTCGCGGCGGTCTGGCGATCAAAGTGCAATGTGACTGACATCCTAACCCCGCCTAATGGCGGGGTTTTTCTTGATACGATCCCTGAATAATCAATCCACTAACGTTCATTATGTGACGTTGTCACGAAAAAACACGTCGACGATATCATGCCGATCCTGCGGTTAACCCGCAAATTTGCCCTCTGTTTCGCCAAATTTAAATAATTTATTGGGTTACCATCACTTCTTGTATAACAACAGGCTAGAATTAGCCGAGTATCATTTAGGACAGTTTGGCCTGACGGTGATCCTGGGCTGGCTTACCGAACAAGGATTTAGCGATGTTGATGACCCAACTTACCGTGACCAAATACCGCTATTACCGTTGGCTGCTGGCCGGGGTGGTCGGGTTGGCTATTCTGCTGCTGTCGTTGTACACCCGCTATTATCAAGAAATTGCCACCATCGAGCACAATCGGCAGGTGCTTGCCACCCGCACCGTCGCCAAGATCAATAATCTGTTGGCCCCGGCTGAACAGCAGGCCAGGCGTTCCATGCCATTGCTGACCTCCACCTGCGAAACCGTGATGCCAACGCTGCGTTTTCGTGCCGCGCAAAACCAGGCTCTGCGGGCGATGTTGCTGGTCAAGGATGGCGTTATCTACTGCTCCAGCCTGTTTGGCGCTCGTCAGTATGTTTTCAGCACTATTTTGCCCACCCTGGCAAACGATGGCGCGAAGCTGGTACTACGTCCTTCGTTGTCCGTCGCCAAAGGGGTGCCTACCCTGATCATGTGGACGCCAGAACAGAACGAAAACCGCCGTAACGGCGTCTTGCACGTCTTCAATATTGAGCTGCTGGCAAATTTCCTGCTGGAACCCCAGGAACCCTATGCGCAACGGGTGGTGCTGAACGTCGGTGATGACAGCCTGGAATACGGCCGCCGAGAGATCCTGCGCAGCGATAGCCTAACCAACGATTTGCGCTACACCGCCAAGTCGACGCAATATCCCTTCTCTGTTTCGCTGTTCGGCCCCCAGGCCGGCATGCTGGCGCTGGCGGCGTTGCCGCGGCACATTCCGCTGTCGTTGTTGATCAGCCTGCTGGCAGCCTATGTGGTGTACCTGCTGACGGCGAACCGCATGAGCCTGTCGTACCATATCGGCCATGCCATTTCTCACCGAGAGTTTCGCGTTTACTGTCAGCCGATCATCAATGCCGAAACCGGTCGTTGCGTTGGGGTTGAAACCCTGTTGCGCTGGAAAAACAAACGGCAGGGCTGGATCTCCCCCGATGTGTTCATCCCACTGGCGGAACAGCATGGCTTGATCATTCCCCTGACCCGCTACCTGATGAGCACCGTGGTGGAAAACCTGCAGTTATTCCCGCCGCGCCCGTCGTTTTATATCAGCATCAACGTCGCCGCCGAGCATTTCAACGCGGTCACCGTCATCGACGATATCCGCCGCCTGTGGCTGCCGGCCCACCCTATGCCTTCGCTAATGCTGGAGCTGACCGAACGCACCGCACTGTCGGAAATTCAGTATGAGCAAATCAAAACGCTGAAGGAAATGGGCATCATGCTGGCGATTGACGATTTTGGCACCGGGCACAGCTCCCTCAGCTATCTGAAAAAACTCAGCCCGGACGTGTTGAAGATTGATCGCGGCTTTACCGCCGCCATCGGCACCGATGCCATTAACGCCACCGTTACCGATACCATCATTACCCTGGCGCAACGCCTGAAGTTGAAGCTGGTGGCTGAAGGGGTAGAAACCGCCGAGCAGGCAGAATATCTGCGCTCACGCGATGTGAATGCTCTGCAAGGGTTCTATTTCGCCAAACCCATGCCGATCAATGTCTTTCCATTGTGGTTACAGCAGTACGAGTCGCGATTGCGGACGGGAAAGCAGCGTGAGGAACAGCGGAAGGGGCAGGAAAACAAGCCGGAGGCATAATGCCCCCGGCCGCTGTGTTACTGATGTTCCTCGTCGTGAGGATCCACTTTGGTGATGCGTACCAGTTCAATACGGTACTCGGACACCTCAATGACGTCGAAGCGCAGCCGGTTAAGCTCCACCACGTCGCCCACCACCGGCATTTGGCCGTAGTGGGCAAGCAGGAACCCTGCCAACGTCGCGTAATCCGCCGTCGGACTGACCAAATCTTCGCAGTTCAACGCCTGCTCCAGCGAGTGCATATCGGCACCGCCCTTCACCAGCCAGCTGTCGGCTTCCACCACGATATCCGGAGTTTCATCCTCGTCAGGGAATTCACCGGCAATGGCTTCCAGCACGTCCAACGGCGTGACCAACCCCTGCACCACGCCGAACTCATTGGTGACCACCACCAGGCGCCCTTTGGCGCGGCGCAATACGGCCAGCAGATTAATCACGTCCATGGTTTCCGGCACCACAATCGGCGGCGTGCGCGCGGCAAACTCGGCAATATCCTCGCCCCGTTCTACCGCCACCAGCAAATCTTTGGCACGGACCACACCGATGATTTCATCCAGTGAATCACGGCAAACCGGGAACAGACTGTGCGGCGTATCCAGCAGTTGTTCACGAACCTCTTCACGAGAACGGTCGCAATCCACCCATGAAATTTCGGTGCGCGGCGTCATCACGCTACGCAGTGAGCGCGAGGCCAGCGTCAACACGCCGCTGATCATATAGCGCTCTTCTTCCGCAAAGGTCTCATTCACCGGCAGCGCTGCCGTCTCGTCCGTCTGCTGTGCACGCTGTTGCCCCATCAGACGCATAATCGCCTCGGCGGTACGTTCACGCATCGGGCGATGTGCCTGGTGCTTGATAAAGTTACGGCGCGCAATTTGGTTAAACAGTTCGATCAGGATCGAGAAGCCAATCGCCGCGTACAGATAACCTTTAGGAATATGCATGCCAAAGCCTTCGGCGATCAGGCTCAAGCCGATCATCAGCAGGAAGCTCAGACACAACACCACAATGGTCGGATGCGCATTCACGAAGTTGGTCAGCGGTTTTGACGCCACCAGCATCACTATCATAGCGATCACTACGGCGGTCATCATGACCGGCAGGTCGTTCACCATCCCCACGGCGGTAATGACCGCGTCGAGCGAGAACACTGCGTCAAGGATCACAATCTGCACCACCACCGCCCAGAACTTGGCATAGCCACGGTTGGCGCCATCCTGATGCGTCTGCCCTTCCAGCCGTTCATGCAGTTCCATGGTGGCCTTGAATAACAGGAAGACACCGCCGAACAACAGGATCAGATCACGGCCTGAGAAGCTGAAGTCCGCAACGCTAAACAGCGGCGTGGTCAACGTCACCATCCAGGAAATGACCGACAACAGGCCCAGACGCATAAACAGCGCCAGCGACAGGCCGAGTATGCGCGCTTTGTCACGCTGCTTCGGCGGCAGCTTATCGGCCAAAATGGCGATAAACACCAGGTTGTCGATACCCAATACAATTTCCAACACCACCAGTGTCAGTAACCCAGCCCAAATTGAGGGGTCCATTAAAAATTCCATCTCAGACTCCGGAAAAAAGACAGGATTGCCGAGCAGTGCTCAGGCGTGACCATGCCGACGCAAGAGAAGCGCAGACAACAACAGCAAGATAACGGGATTGTAGTACCGGGGAATGGCCGAGCGGCCGTGTGATTTGTGCTACGCCAGCAGGTGGCGGGTGGAACCTTGAAAAACAGTAACTTCGGTGACAGTCCATAGGGTGGGCTGAGGCCCTTCACTCCTGAATATGAAAGAGGAAATACTCTAGCAGGAATTTTTTGGCCGGCAAAGAAGCTTTTTTACCTTCTGCATCGTCTTGTAACAGCTCTGTCGTTTAATTCCGCAAACACGCGTTAAGAGTTATCTGAGCGCTCAATAACAGAGCAATGTCACAAAATTTATTTTTTCACTCACTAAAATAAATGGCGCCGACGCAGTTCAATACGCACAGGCTTTTGAAACTGCGCGATAAATGTTAAGAGCGGGTTTCTGAATTTCTACCATAATGTATCTGAACCACGGAAGTGACTGCCAGGAAACAAATGAACTAAAGAAACACACCATCCGTGCACGAAGTTCAATGAGGAGGTAGCGAGTGGCAATAGCTATTATCATCGGCACACACGGGACCGCAGCGGAACAATTGCTGAAAACGACGGAAATGCTATTGGGCGAACAGGACAACGTCGCTTTTATAGATTTCGTCCCCGGTGAAAATGCCGAAACGTTAATCGAGAAATACAACGGAAAAATCAGCGGACTCGACACCAGCGGTGGCGTCCTGTTCCTGGTGGATACCTGGGGCGGCAGCCCATTCAATGCGGCCAGCCGCATCGCCGTCGATAAAGAAAACTATGAGGTCGTCACCGGAGTTAACATTCCGATGCTGGTGGAAACCTTCATGGCACGCGACGATAACCCCGGCTTCGACGAATTGGTCGCGCTGGCGTTGGAAACCGGCCGCGAAGGCGTGAAAGCGCTGAAAAAACCGGCAGAAGAGAGTGTTAAGCCCGCAGCATCTCAGACTCCTCCCGTCGCAAAACCCGCCGCCCCGCAGGCACCGCTGGGCCCCAATGACCATATGAAAATCGGTCTGGCTCGCATCGACGACCGTTTGATTCACGGTCAGGTGGCCACCCGCTGGACCAAGGAAACCGACGTCACTCGCATCATCGTTGTCAGCGACGAAGTGGCCGCCGATCACGTCCGCAAAACCTTACTGACTCAGGTTGCCCCGCCGGGCGTCACCGCGCACGTGGTTGACGTAGCGAAAGCCATTCGCGTGTGGAACAACCCGAAATACGCCGGCGATCGCGTGATGCTGCTGTTTACCAACCCGACCGACGTTTGGCGCCTGGTGGAAGCCGGTGTGGATATCAAATCGGTGAATATCGGTGGCATGGCGTTCCGCCAGGGCAAGACTCAGGTGAACAATGCCGTGTCCGTTGACGAAAAAGATATCGAAGCGTTTAAGAAATTAAACGAGCGCGGTATTGAATTGGAAGTTCGTAAAGTCTCGTCCGACAGCCGGTTAAAAATGATGGACCTGATTAACAAACTCAATTAATGGCGACAGCCAATAATTATTTTACTCAGAGATCTTTGGTCATAGGAGAAGTGCAATGGAGATTACCACTCTTCAGATTGTACTGATATTTATCGTTGCCTGTATCGCCGGGATGGGTTCCGTCCTCGACGAGTTTCAATTTCACCGTCCGCTGGTCGCCTGTACCCTGATCGGTTTTATTCTCGGTGACATGAAAACCGGCATCATCATCGGCGGTACGCTGGAGATGATCGCCCTGGGCTGGATGAACATCGGTGCGGCGGTTGCGCCAGACGCCGCGTTGGCGTCTATCATTTCCACCATTCTGGTTATTGCCGGCGGACAGAGCGTCGGTGCCGGTATCGCGCTGGCCATTCCGCTGGCGGCGGCCGGGCAAGTGCTGACCATCATCGTGCGTACCCTGACCGTGGCCTTCCAGCACGCGGCGGACAGTGCGGCGGAACGCGGCAGTTTGCGCGCCATCACCTGGTTGCATATCTCCGCCCTGCTGCTGCAGGCGATGCGTATCGCTATCCCGGCGGTGATCGTGGCTATCTCGGTCGGTACCTCTGGCGTTCACGCACTGCTTAACTCGATCCCGGAAGTCGTCACCAGCGGCCTGAACATCGCCGGCGGGATGATCGTGGTGGTCGGTTACGCCATGGTGATCAACATGATGCGCGCCGGTTACCTGATGCCGTTCTTCTACCTCGGCTTCGTTACCGCCGCCTTCACCAACTTTAACCTGGTGGCGCTCGGCGTTATCGGCGTGGTGATGGCCGTGCTTTATATCCAGCTCAGCCCGAAATACAACAAGTCTCAGGCGGTGCAAGCTGGCCCGGCTAACGCCAACGACCTCGATAACGAACTGGACTAGGAATAGGTGAGAGAAATGGTTGATACAACAGCTCAAAAGAAACTCACGCCAGCCGATATTCGCGGTGTGTTTATGCGCTCGAACCTGTTCCAGGGTTCATGGAACTTCGAACGTATGCAGGCGCTGGGTTTTTGCTTCTCAATGGTGCCGGTGATCCGTCGCCTGTACCCGGAAAATAACGACGATCGCAAACAAGCGATCAAACGCCATCTGGAGTTCTTTAACACCCACCCTTACGTGGCGGCGCCGGTACTTGGCGTAACCATGGCGATGGAAGAACAACGCGCTAACGGCGCACCGATCGACGATGCGGCCATCAACGGCATCAAAGTCGGTCTGATGGGGCCACTGGCCGGCGTAGGCGACCCGATTTTCTGGGGTACCGTACGTCCGGTATTCGCGGCACTCGGTGCCGGTATCGCCATGAGCGGCAGCTTGCTTGGCCCGATTTTGTTCTTCGTCCTGTTCAACCTGGTGCGCCTGTTGACCCGCTATTACGGCGTGGCCTACGGTTACCGCAAAGGGGTGGATATCGTTAATGATATGGGCGGCGGCTTCCTGCAAAAACTGACGGAAGGAGCGTCCATTCTCGGCCTGTTTGTCATGGGGGCGTTGGTCAACAAGTGGACGCACGTGAATATCCCGCTGGTGGTGTCGAAGATAACCGACCAGACCGGGCATACCACGGTGACCACGGTGCAGACCATCCTCGACCAACTGATGCCGGGCCTGGTTCCGCTGCTGCTGACCTTTGGCTGTATGTGGCTGCTGCGCAGGAAAGTGAATGCGCTGTGGATCATCATCGGCTTCTTTGCCATCGGTATCTTCGGTTACTGGGTTGGCCTGCTGGGCCTGTAAGACGGTTAACTGCCGGGGGAACCCCCTAATGTCGGTCAGTGTCCCCTCTCCCTTGGGAGAGGGTTAGGGTGAGGGGATACGTACCGACACAAAAGCCCCTCACCCCGGCCCTCTCCCCCTGGAGAGGGAGACTTAACACTGCATTGGGAAACCCCCGGTTTTTTTATTTATGGAGTTGAACGATGTCGCTGACCGATGGCGTATTACTGATTTTCACCGCGCTGATGCTGTTGTATGCGATTTACGACGAATTCGGTATGAACCTGCTGAAAGGCAAAACGCTGCTCAAGGTGCAACTAAAACGCCGCAATCGGATCGATTGCCTGATTTTTGTCGGCCTGATCGCCATTCTTATTTATCGAAATGTCACCACTCAGGGTGCTGCATTAACCACCTATTTGCTTATTTCTTTAGCACTGATCGCCGTCTACATTTCTTATATTCGCTGGCCCAAGATGTTGTTTAAAGCGCAGGGGTTCTTTTATGCCAATGCCTTTATCGAATATAACCGCATTAAAGCCATGAATTTATCCGAAGATGGCATTCTGGTCATAGATCTGGAGCGGCGTCGTCTGCTGATTCAGGTCACCCAATTAGACGACCTGGAAAATATTTATCACTTTTTCGTTGAAAATCAGTAAATAAAGTAATCCCAATCACTCCCCTGCTGCTACCTTGCGCTGTATGTGGATAATTAATCACCAGCGCATAAGGCTACCTGATTATTATTTACGCAACATTATTGCACTCGTCTACATTATATTCCTTCTTGCATACTTCATTAATGAAAACAGTTATCAATCCCAAACAAATATCCGTCGGGAATAAGGCTTGTTGCCAAAGGAAATAATATGGTATGGTTGCGCCGTCATTGGGGAGTAGCCGGTTTCTGGACAATAAAACGCCAGAAACGCCCGTATCAACATACTCGTTTTATTCGTTAAAACGTGGTGCGGGCAGCCAGGTAAGGTTGGCGAGACCATAGACACGTAACTCCGTCGTATGGTTGGGGGTGGGTTACGTGTATATGGAGCCGCCCGGCCGAGGCTATTTAACATGAACTTGTCAGCTACACTCATTCTCGCTTTTGGCATGTCTATGGATGCGTTTGCCGCATCGATTGGCAAAGGTGCCAGCCTGCATCAACCCCGTTTTCGTGAAGCGCTCCGCACCGGACTCATCTTCGGCGTGGTTGAAGCCATTACGCCGATCATCGGCTGGGGCATCGGCCTGTTCGCCAGCCAATACATCATGGAATGGGATCACTGGGTGGCCTTCTCGCTGCTGTTTATTCTCGGCATGCGCATGATTGTCGAAGGCGTCAGAAACCGGCCGGATGAAGTGGAAAAAGTGAAGCGTCACGGGTTCTGGCTGTTGGTGGCCACCGCCATCGCTACCAGCCTTGATGCCATGGCTATCGGTGTCGGCCTGGCTTTCCTGCAGGTGAACATTGTGCATACGGCGATGGCCATCGGCATGGCCACCATGATTATGGCGACGCTGGGCATGATGATTGGCCGCTTTATCGGGCCACTGCTGGGCAAACGGGCGGAGATCCTCGGCGGCGTGGTGCTGATTGGTATCGGCGTCAATATCCTGCTGGAACATTTGGGCTATTTCGCCTGATCCCGCTGAAGGTAAAAAACCTGCCGACGGCAGGTTTTTTTGTTTTTGTGGCGGAGAACCCAGCCGGCGACCTAATCGGCTTGACGGCGATAGAGCGCAATAATGAAATCCGTTTCGCAGGCGAATGCCTCACTGGCGCTCAGACGCTGCTGCACCTCTGGAGAAGCCCGCCAGGCAAAAGGCGTCATCTGCAGCAGGTTGGCCGCCTGTTCACCCGGCAGCGTCATCGGGTACGCCAACGACTCAACCTTTTCACCGACAAAGCCCGCGAACTGCTCATCTTGTTCGGCATGCAGTTGCACCTGCTGATAAACCTGTTCTTTTAACTGGTACAGATGGCGTGGGCCAGGCGATACCGTCACCACCACCCCGCCGGGTTTTACCACCCGCGCCAGCTCTTGCGCCTTGCAGGGGGCATAAATTCGCAGTACCGCATCCAAAGACCCGTCGGCAAACGGCAGACGGTGGCTCGACGCCACGCAGAATGACACCGCAGGGTAACGCTTGGCCGCATAGCGGATCGCCACCTTGGCGACGTCCAGCCCATAAACGGTCATATTGCGCTGCTGCGCCAAGCGGGCAGCCACTTCCGCCGTGTAATAGCCCTCACCGCAGCCGATATCCAGCAGCGCCTGTGCATCGGGCGCCAGCGCTTCATCCAACAACTCGGCCACCCGCTGCTGTAGCGGTTGATAAAAACCGGCATCCAGGAACGCGCGCCGCGCCTGCATCATTTCCGTGCTGTCCCCGGGCTGCTTCGAGCGCTTGTATTGCACCGGCAGCAGGTTGACGTAGCCTTCTTTGGCACAGTCGAACTGGTGGTTAGCATCGCAACGCCATTGCGGTGGGGAAAAATGAAGTGGCTGATGACACAGAGGGCATTGATAAGACATGGCTTGGATTCCAGAGAGATACGGCGCGGCTAGTCTAAAGAAGGCTTCTGTGCGATGCAAGACGCATCCCATGGGGTCTAGCCAGGGAGCAAAAAAACTGACTACACTGACGCTAAGTTTTCTGACGCAGGCAAAGACGTTTTATGACTGATTATTCCCCGCTTCTCAACCGCGTTCCCGCTATTCGTCACGGATTCGGCAACAAGAGCGCGCTACTGCCTGGGCATCTGCAGCCCTACCGCGCCACCCTGCCGGAGAAAAAACAGGTGCACGGCACACGTATCGTCGACGTCACTCAGGCGGCGCAAGCCTGCGGTGAAGCCGATGGATTCTATACCACCCAGCCCGGCATCCTGCTCAGCGTGTTAACGGCAGACTGCCTGCCGGTGATTTTCAGCCGTAACGACGGCTCGGCCATTGCTGCCGTGCATGCCGGTTGGCGTGGCCTGCTGGACGGCGTTCTGGAGCAACTGGCAGCGCGTATCGACCGCGATGACTCAACCCGCAATTGGGTTGCTTCCATCGGCCCTGCGGCCGGCCCATGCTGTTATGAGGTGAATGAGGAACTGGTCGCGCGATTCAAACAGCAATTGCCGCTGCCGGCCAGTTTAATCAGCCCCCGTTATCGCCATCTGGATCTGGCTGCCATTGCCGAATCCAAGCTCCGCGAACTGGGTTTTGCCGCCGTGGATCATGCCGGGAGCTGCACCATCTGCACGCCAAACACTGACCCGCACCAGCCGCAGCGTTTTAAATACACCAGCTACCGGCGCAACAGCCATCGTCGTGTGCAAGATCCCACCCACCCCGGCATCACCGGACGCAATCAGTACGCAGCCATTATTATCACCGGCGAATGACAGAAACGAAAAAACCCGCACCAAGGCGGGTTTTTTGTACAGCTGACGCTGATTAGATTGCAGTAACGTTTACTGCAGATGGGCCTTTCTGGCCATCTTGGATTTCGAACTCAACGTTCTGGCCTTCAGCCAGGGTTTTGAAGCCGTTACCCTGGATTGCAGAGAAGTGTACGAACACGTCTTTGCTGCCGTCAGCTGGAGTGATGAAACCGAAACCTTTAGATTCGTTGAACCACTTAACTTGACCTTTGATCTTTGCCATCTTGAGTATTTCCTTTGGATTGTTTAAACCGCCCGTAGGCGTTACATAGACAAACTAGAGTCGTTACTGCTTGAGGCACTAAGATAAGGATCGGCAGAGAAGCGGTATTCAACGCTAACGTTTTTACTCAGAACTTCTTTACTGAAAATGCCACACATATACAGAACTGTACCTCGTTTTACCCAGATGCGTTATCACATACTCTGTATTCGATGGCAAGCCATTTTTAATCACTGATGGAGCTGTCGCACATATTTGAAACGGTCGAGAGCAACATAAGCTTAAATAGGCTAAAAGATGTTGAAGCCTTAGCTATTTTCTGCTTAACACTTACACCTCGCTACACTCCGCATCCTGACTGAATTTTAACAATTCTTTCATCCGATTGACCCATGTATGTTGCAACATATAACCCCAGCCGGACGCTTAGAACGTTAAAAAATTTGAATCTTTATGGAATTTCTTATACGACATTTGAATATCGATGAACGGGCGCAGAGAACAGCGGCTGATCCGACCATTGAGCCGCCATCCGGACGGCTCAACGCGGGCACAGCCCACCGTTAGGCAATCCCCTCGCCTGGAGCAACAAAATAATACCGGGGTAAATTATTGCCATCACCCTGGCTGGCCATAATTTATGCAGCCGACTTCCCGTCACGAAAATCAAATAGCGTGCCACTTTTAGGTGCATAAGCATGCAAAATCAGAATTTACGCACTGTCATCGTGCATCCGCGGATAAATACACCGACCGTAACGCGGTTAAATAACGGCAATAACCTTAAGGTCAGTGTGAATCTATAGCGGAATTAAATCTTAAAAACCGAGCGGGTATTTACGCGATCAACAGCGAGACCCAAACGGCGTATTTATTTTGCCTTTTTCCGCCCGTTAGCCCTATTCGCGTCAACAGGTTATGGCCACTTGCGGATAATGCCGTCCACTACGCTGACGCCGGGCTACAACCGGCGTCGGGACTGATCTGCGGGCGGCGGTATGCGCGTGTTGGCCCCGCTGGCCAAGGGTTAACGCTTAAGAGTTAGGCTCGAGCAGGATGCGCTCACCAATTTTAATGGGCCGGAATTGATGTTGCTCTATTCCCGCCGAACTCAGCGCCAGGTTCAATTGTTGTGGGGGTTCATCCAGGGATTCATCGGCTAATTCAAATACGCCCCAATGGATCGGAATGACCCGCGGCGCATTTAATTGCTGATACAACGTTACCGACTGTTGTGGATCCATATGCTGTTCCTGCATGAACCAACGTGGTGCATAAGCGCCAATCGGCAGCGCCGCCACGTCAAAAGGCCCTAAACGAGCGCCAATGTCCGCCAGCCGATCCGAATAACCGCTGTCGCCCGAGAAATAAAAACGCAGCGTCGGGTGATGGATCACCCAACCGCACCACAAAGAGCGATTGCGGTCCCACAGGGTACGCATGCTCCAGTGGCGCGCAGGCGTACAGTGAAACGTCAGATCGCCCAACGACAGGCTATCCCACCAGTCCAACTCCTCGACCCGTTGCAGGCGGTAACGCCGGAACCAGTTTTTCAGCCCGAGTGGCACAATAAAAGTCGCGTGCGGAAAACGGCGCGCCAACTGCCTTACGGTACGCCGATCGAGATGGTCATAGTGGTTGTGCGAAATCAAGACGATGTCCACCGTCGGCAGTTGCTGTACCGTCAGCGGCGGTGGGGTCTTGCGTTTTGGGCCATAGAAACTGAGCGGCGATGCGCGCTGCGACAACACCGGGTCAATCAGGATATAACGCCCCTCCAGGCGCAGCAGCATTGAGGCGTGCCCCAGCCACCAGATGCTGTTATCGCTGCCGCTAAGATCAGCCTGCTGCCACCAGCGCTCGGTAAACTGCTGATACCCCATTTGCGGCGGCTTGGGCAGGCCCTGCTGTTTACGCTCATCCTGCCAGCGCTTCAAATCCCCTTCCCGGCGCACAGAAGGCTCTGGGTTGCGAAACCCCTGCGGGGTATGGTGCGCTTTGCCGGCATCATAGTAACGATTGGTAATCTTCAAGTTGCTCTCCCGACCACTGCGGCACCCTGACGGGCGGATTCGATAACATAGCAAGATACCCGATTGGTGCGCTTTGTGAACTGTGCTCACCTCAAGGGGGACCTTTTCGCGTATTGTGTTGTCACAGTCCCTGTGAGAATGCCAGGGCCGCCTAGAGCCTGTTAAGCATCTCTTAAGATCCTTGTGTTTTACTTATAGGACATTCAGAAAAGGAGAAGTTATGAGCCGTTCTACATCACGCAAACCCCGTGTTCGCATGGGCCGTATCCGTAGCGCGATGCTGGCGCAGATGCAGTATTGGAAAATGTATGCCGCGATGAAACTGCGCCGTGTACGGGTGCCGGCACCCTTGGTGCTGTTGTTTGGCGCGCTGGTGAGTTTTTTCATGCTGGCCGTGCTGATGCTTAGCGTGGTCGCTATCGATATCATCACCACGGTGTTCCTGCTGTGCAGGAAACTGTTGGGATTGGGCCGCGCCACCCCAGGCAATGCCTTTATGCCACGCAGCTAAAAATGAATCGGAGGCGCAGGCAGCGCCTCCGTTAAACCTTAACGCCGAACTTTAACGCCCTTGCGACGTGTCAGCTTGAACCCTACCCACAACAGCAGGATCCACACCGGCATCAGCAACACGGAAATGCGGATCCCTTCGCTGAAATACATGATAACCAGGATCAGGCTGAGGAATACCAGGCACAAATAGTTGCCAAACGGGTACCACAGCGCCTTAAAGCTCGGGATCACCCCCTGACGGTTTTTCGCCGCGCGGAACCGCAGGTGCGCCAGGCAAATCATCACCCAGTTAATCACCAATGTGGACACCACCAGCGCCATCAGCAACTCAAACGCCTTACCGGGCATCACATAGTTGATCAGGACACCGACAGAGGTCACCAGCGCCGACAGTGCAATCGACAGCACCGGCACGCCGCGTTTGTTCACCCGGGTCAACGCCTTCGGCGCATTCCCCTGCGTAGCCAGGCCGAACAGCATGCGGCTGTTGGCGTAGACGCCGCTGTTGTACACCGACAGCGCCGCCGTCAGCACCACAACGTTAAGGAGGGTCGCCACCAGACTGCTGTCCAACGCATGGAAGATCATCACGAACGGGCTACCGCCTTCTACCACCTTGTCCCACGGATAAAGCGACAGCAGTACCGTCAGCGAGCCGATATAAAAAATCAGGATGCGGTACACCACCTGATTGGTGGCCTTCGGGATGCTGCGACGCGGATCGGCAGCTTCGGCCGCCGTGATGCCGACCATCTCCAGCCCGCCGAACGAGAACATGATCACCGCCATCGCCATCACCAGCCCTTCGATGCCGTGCGGCATAAAGCCCCCCTGCTCCCACAGGTTGTTGATGCTGGCTTGCGGACCGCCGTTGCCGCTGGCCAACAGCCAGGCACCGAACAGGATCATGCCGACAATCGCCACCACCTTGATGATGGCAAACCAAAACTCGGTCTCGCCATACAGCCGTACGTTCACCAGGTTGATCAGATTAATCAGGACAAAAAACACCGCGGCGGAGACCCAGGTTGGGATGTCCGGCCACCAATATTGAATATAAATACCGACCGCCGTCAGTTCGGCCATGCCGACCAAAATGAACATCGCCCAGTAGTTCCAACCGGAAAGAAAACCGGCGAAATCCCCCCAGTATTTATACGCGAAATGGCTGAATGACCCGGCGACCGGCTCTTCGACCACCATCTCACCCAACTGGCGCATAATCAGAAAGGCGATAAATCCGCCGATGGCATAGCCCAGCAATACCGAGGGGCCGGCCATTTTAATGGTCTGCGCAATGCCGAGAAACAGGCCGGTGCCAATGGCGCCGCCCAGGGCGATGAGTTGTATGTGTCTGTTTTTTAAACCGCGTTTTAGCGGGGTATCCTGCTGCTGACCGCCCATCTTATCCTCATATGGCGTGGGATCCTGGCGCTTTTGCGCAAGATTTCGCCAATCAATAAATGTATCTGCGGGCGGCTTTTTAACACTTAACCCCGTGAGCATCAAGGAGTAGCGCCCCGGCGACATTGGCCAGAGCGCTATTTTATGCTGGGAGTAACGCCAGTAAGGGGAGGTTTTTAGCTGGACAGCCCGCAGAGTTTGGTCAGATTGCGGGCGCCAATCATCAGCGTGGCGACGTAGGATTGGCGGCGTGTCACCACCTCTACCGCCACGCGATCGTTTTGATATTTTATCAGGTAGGTCGACGGCCAGCCCTGTCGGCGCTGACCAAAGCTTTCGGCATGACGATCGATTGCCGCGTGGGCAACCACCAGATGAGACAAGTTTTTATCACCTTTAATAATGCGCTTCATAAACAGGCTCCGCCAGAGACAGTTCTGTTGTCATAAAAAGGGAAAAATCATCAGTAATTCTGGTGCTTCAACGGGCCATTTCGCTGGTTTGCTGGCTGAGCAGGAAACAGATCATCGCCGCGCGCAACGGACTGCTGCTGTCCGCCTGCCATTCGCCGCTTTGGGTGATCATACGCGCTTGCCACTGCGACTTGTCGCCCTGGCTGTCGGCATTCAGACTGATTTTATTGGCGCAGATAATCGGCCAGGCGTCGGAGGGATTCTTGCAATAATCTTTACCTTTCACACCGCCGTAGGGATACCATTTATCCGGATTTTCTCCGGTGATCAGCGCAATGCTGCGGTTCACCTCGGCGTCGCTTTCTTCATACCATTTAATCATCGGCTTTATCCATCTTTCGTAGAGTTGGCGCTACATTACGACGCCAATACGACAGATTTATGACAACGCGAGGGCTTTTCACATTATCTCTACTAATGTTTTTCTCGCTTTATCTTTTCCCAGCGGCTGATTACACTTTTTCCCTGATTTGTTGCGCAGGAATATCCGCCATGTTGACTGGCCTCAACCATCTGACGCTCGCCGTACGCGATGTTAGCCGTAGCTTCGATTTTTATAGCACCCTATTGGGTTTCGTCCCGCATGCGCGCTGGCAAAACGGCGCGTACCTGTCCCTGGGGGAACTGTGGCTGTGTTTGTCATGGGATGATACGCGGTCGGTGAACGCAGCGAAGGATTACACGCATTACGCGTTCAGCGTGGCAGCGGCAGATTTCGCAGAGGTCGCCTCACGGCTGCGTCAGGCAGGGGTTGAAGAGTGGAAAAGCAACCGCAGCGAGGGCGAGTCGCTGTACTTTCTCGACCCGGACGGGCACCAATTGGAAATTCACGGCGGCGACCTGGCCAGCCGGTTGGCAGCGTGCCGTGCACAGCCTTATCAGGGAATGGAGTTTTACTGAGCAATGCGGGTGGCGTAAAGTTCGCCACGCCACCCGGCAGGAAGTTTGATTAACGCTCGGGAATAAAACCTTTGAAGTCCAGCGTCGGGCTGAGATCGTCATCGTCCGTTACGCTATCGCCCCGCGCGCTTTGCGCCAGGCTTTTCAATAATGCGGTTTGCTGACGCTGTTGCTCAGCAATTTCCTGCAGCAGTCGGATCTGTTCATTGGCGCGCACGCTGGCGCGGTTCACCAAAAACCAGACCCATAATCCCACCAGCAGCGCCAGCGCCGCGAGGGCCAGCGAAACCAGGCTATTTGAACCAAAACCTAAATCGTACATGGACAACCCTATCTACTGCTAAAAACAGGCGGACATCTTAGCACTCCGGGCACGGGCACGAACATCTTGATAAAAAATTGTTATGCACCGCTGCGCATTTCACCAGGGGATAAAGCGGGTGACGGAACAAACTCCCAACGCAAAAGTCCCTCCCTCATCGCAATAGCTATCCAGCGCCAACAGGTAAAAAAACAGGCAGGCCGCGAGGAACGCCACTATTACGAGGATTTTTTTTGGCAACAAATTTAGCAGCCTCATTGTTATCTTGATAATTTATTGCGCATGCTATCACAGAGAACTTAAACGAAGTTTAACCTGTCGTTTAGAAACCGGCGTGCGGGTCACTTTTAAGATTGTTACCGTTGCGCCGCGTCCTGGGGCATGGCTATATCGCAAAGACGATAAATAACAAGGAGTCACAATGGGCAAGTTGATAAAGTGGGTGCTGCTGTTGGCGGTGGTTTATGGCGTGTTTCTGTTTTCGGGCTATGGCGTGTTGGTCGGCAGCAACAAAAACGTGGGTGGACTGGGGTTACAGTGTAAATACATGACGGCACGGAATGTGGTGATCGCGCAGTATCTGCATGGTGACAACGGGGTGATTGGCGTGGCCGACTGCCCGCTGTTCAAAAAAGTCGAAACGGTGGTGGATTAATCACCACCGTCCGAAACCGTCGCTAAGCGGCGGTTTCCCCATTAATTGCGGGTAAACTTCATCTCAATCAGCGCAATCGCTTTTTCGATCGCCCTGCGGGTCACGGGATCGGCGCCAGCAGGATGCGTGGAGAAATCGATGCTTTTCAACTGACTTGCCATCTTGTCCCGCACCTCGGTTGGCGCGATAACGTCGATAACATCCAGAATCTGTTTGATCACCAGTTGGCAGGCGACCAGGTCGGAGGCCAATTCCTGATCGTTGCTCAGCATGTCGGACATAATTACTTCCCTTCTTGATTCAGACGCCGCACAGAATAGCATGCCGCCTGACGCTTTGCCGCCCCCCGGCCGTTTGCCGCTGAATTTTCAACCTTAATGCGCATTAGGCAGCAAAACAGCCGGCCGAATTAACCTATACTGGATGTTCAAGCGACGCGCTTATCGGCGCATCCTTCGGCCACAACCAACAGGAGAAAGTTATGGCAAACCACAATGTAAAATCCTGGGCAACCGTGCGTGAAACCTCGGTTGAGATCGCTGAGGCCATTTTTGAGTTGGCGAAAAACGATGAGGTGCTGGCACAAAAGATCTGGGAGGAAGGCAGTGACGAAGCGTTGCAAATGGCTTTTGCCAAAACCAGTGCCGATCAGCTGTACTGGGGTGAAGAAACCGTAGAGCGGAAAAACGTCTAATCGAGTGTCACTCGCCAATAAAAAGCCCGGGTCACTGATGCGCCCAGGCTTTTTCGGTTGTCGGTCACACCCCGTTTGGGGTTATGTTGTTCCCTGAAATCACGGCTCTTCACCTCCCACACCTTTCGCATTATTCATTCTCATCACCGGCGTCACCATAAAGGCGGCAACACCTACAATTACAACCAGAGTAATAATCACTGTCATTAACATGCGATCACCCCATCAACGCTGAATTGTCACGGCTGACTTTGCTTAGGCGGTTATTTGTTGCGACCAGAACCACTTCGGTATCAGCGGTAGCGGGCAACCTCAGATTAGCCGTTTTTCCTTCCGGCTGACAAGCCACCCGACGATGGTTTTTCCGAATAATTTCACTTGGGCATGGGCGGCTTTTTTGTCCATGGCGGCAAGTTGTGTATACTTCAGCGCTATGTAGATCTCACACAGACGCACTGATGATACAAGAACATCACCTCTCATTAGTCTGCGCCCTCAGTAAATGGGTCGAAACTCACCTTGGAAGAGTGATCCATCTCGAAGAGCTGGCCGAATACTCCGGCTACTCCCTGTGGCACATGCAGAAGCTGTTCAAAGAAGCGACCGGGATTTCGCTGGGCAAGTACATTCGCGAACGCAGGCTGGCCGGTGCGGTTTACCAGCTACGTACCAGTGACGCCTCCATTTTCGACATCGCTCTCGACTTCGGTTTCGGTTCGCAGTCGCATTTCACTTATATGTTCAGAAAGCGGTTCAACATCACGCCTTATGACTTTCGTCAGGATTTAAGCGTGGATCTGCATATCGCCCCGCCGCTGCACGTCATCCATCAAAAGACCGCCTGAGCCACTTTCCCGCTGCCGCTCACGGCGGGTCAATGCACCCACAGCACCACCAAAATACCCACCAGCGCGGGCAGCGCCTGAACCCGGAGAATTTTACGGCTCGCCGTCAGCCCACCAAACACGCCTGCCACCAGTACACAGCCCAGAAAGAACAACTGCACCGCAGGCTCGTCGCGCCAGACGCCCCAGGCTAACCCTGCCGCCAGAAAGCCATTATATAACCCCTGGTTGGCCGCCAGCACCCGTGTTGACGCGGCAAATTCGGCGGTCGTCGCGAACACGCGCCTGCCGGTAGGCTTCTGCCAAAGGAACATTTCCAGGATCAGGATATACAGATGGATCACGGCAATTAACAACACGACAATATTAGAAAGAATTATCATTATGATTTTCAAGGTTAATCAGGTGTTGGGTTTAATAAGTATAACCACGCCCGGAGTATTGCGAATATACCGGCATAAAAAAACCCGCCGCAGCGGGTTTATTGCATAATCATTCAGAGTTAGTTCAGAGCAACAACCAGCATGGCTGCGATAGAGATCCAAAACGCCGCCGTTGCAATAACAACATGGGATAATCTTGCACGATAGAGTACTTGGCTCATAATAACCTCACAGGCTTCTGACTAGCGGTAGATAACATCACTTCTTGAGAGTTATCTTAATCCACTGCTCCGACCATTTATTTGCGCCAGATCACTATTTCCCAGATAAACTATATCAGTGCGAAAACATGGAATTTCGATCACATTAATTTAACGTTAATAGAGCGAAATGAATAAAAGTATCCGGTTGTTATAGCTTGTGGATATCAATTATCGCTCCAGGGCAGGTGTGGCGCGGTCATGCGCGGTCCGGAATAGCCGACAACATCGGGAAAACGTGTATTCCCTTGCTCCCAGTCGTGTTGCGCACGAGTAATCTCCTGCTTGCTGTGACCGACGAAATTCCACCAAATGAGAATCTCTTCGTTTAATGGCAAGCCACCGATGAATAATGCACGGCTGCCCTTCTTGGCATGTAACTCGATACGGTTAAGATTTATACCTAAATAGGCAAACTCGTCAGGTGAAAATTTTTCATCATTAACCTCAAATGCACCAATAAGGGGCAAGAAACCTATTTCAAAATCCTCTCGTACGGGTAACTCTAAATAACCGTCGGCCTGCCATTCCAAATCAAGGGCGATTAAGGGTGAAAACGTCGACACCGGGGAACGATATTGTTCAAACTCCCCCACCAGTAAAGTATGTTTGACTCCACTGTTCGACCAGCACGGCAAATCAGGATAATGATCGAAGCGCGGTGCCGTATCGGCCTGTTCGGCAGGCAGTGCGATCCACAATTGCGCGGCATGCAAGCGCCGTTCTTCACCGGTAGACTGTTCGGTATGCGCGATACCGCGCCCTGCGGTCATCAGATTAACCTGGCCGGGCCGTATCACCTGCTCGCTGCCCAGACTGTCGCGGTGCAGCACTTCCCCTTCAATCATCCAGGTAAAGGTTTGCAGGCCGATATGCGGGTGCGGCCCTACGTCCATCCCCGGCGAAGAGCCACTGAATACCGATGGCCCGGCATGGTCGAGAAAGCACCAGGCGCCGACAGTACGCCGCTCACGGGTGGGCAAGGCGCGATTGATCGCAATACCGCCCACTTCGGCGTTGCGTACGGCAATGCGTTGGATCTGACGGATGCCGTCAACCACAGGACAATCGCGGGAAGATGAAGAATAGGTTGGGCGGGAATTGCTCATGGTAAACGCCTCCAGAACGACACACAGGTTGAGTGAGTAGCTGGACGCCAGCTTAGCATGAGCAAGCGGCCAGAACACAACCAGGGAGGCAGGACGCTATGACGCCCTTATATAGCAACCTTTTATGTCGACTTCATCGCGCGCATGCTTTAGATCGGAGAAGTAAGTCACGCCAAATAGAATTGATACCACCAGCAACACGGAAACCAGTAAGCCGATAACGGCCAGCAGCTTGGTTTCATCGTGGAGATTGTGCTCCATTTTATCTCCTGTATTGAACGACGTCATGTCAGCCATAGCGTGACTGAAAGCGTAAAAATGATCAGGGAGCAGGACGCTATCGCCAGCACAATGACAGCGAATTGCGCATCTCCCAGAGTTTCACGGTAGTTTTTATCTTGTGAGGTATTACGTTGCTGTTTCACAGAATCTATCTTAACTCATCACGCGTTAACGTTTATGTGAAGGGTGACTGATAAAAAGCCCGCCTTGCGGGTTTGTCAGATTCCGCGCCCCATATCGCTCAGACCTCGATAGTGGCAAGACGCTATCAACTTTCCTCGCCAGGGTCAACATTCCCCCCGGAGTGAGAGGACGAAGATTATGGTGCATTCGAACATCTTATTATGACAATAAAATAATAAGACCGACTAATGCAAGTAAACATGAAAAAGCCCGACCAGAGATCGGGCTAAGCAGAATGTGTCGAGGGTGTCGGTATTATTCCGGAATACGCAGCACCTGCCCCGGATAGATTTTGTCCGGGCTGGACAACATTGGCTTGTTCGCTTCGAAAATCTTGTTGTACAGATTCGCGTTGCCATACACTTCTTTCGAAACGGCGCTCAGGGTGTCACCCTTCTTCACGGTATAGAAACGGCTCTCTGCGGCAGCTTGTTCAACCGTTACTTTGTCTTCCACGCCGCTGATGCCCGCCACGTTACCGATGGCCACCAGGATCTTCTCTTTCAGCTCCTGGCTAACGGCGTCCCCGGTCACCACGGCTTTACCGTCAACCACCTGCACATCAACCTTATCGATTCCCGGCAAGCCGGTTTTATTGAGATGGTCCTTCAGTTTGGCGCTTTGATCTTCAGCGGTAGCATTGCCGGTCACTGTGTCCCACAGTTTTTCGCCCGCTTCTTTGACGAAGTTAAACAAACCCATATTCACTCCTTTCGATGGTTACAATGTTACGTTGACTTAAGGCTTGTTAAGCTTAGCACTGGAAGAGGGATATTCAATTGGTCCTGAGGTATTAAGCGGTTAGAGTAATCCGAAAGTGTCCTCTTTCGTTGCCACTCCTTCCTTTTGCGCCGAGCCAGGCATGAAACAATCGTCGAAGTTACCTACAATAGAAGCATGGAAGGACAGGATGAAGGACATAAGACGAGATGTACGCCTTGGTGATGTTTGTCTGTTATCTGGATGGCGGCTGCGCCGATATCGTGGTTGACGTACTGCGTGATGAACGCCAGTGTCTGATTAGCATGAAAGAACAAAACCTCCGCCACGCCGGTTGTTTCCCGTTTGAAGATTTTATCGATGGCTTCTGGCTGCCCGCCAACGAATATGCGCCGATGTAAACGGCCTATAGACTTTTCTACCACCTTCCCCTGAGGAATTTCTGAATTCACCGGAAAACCGGCATGCCGACAATGTTTTATGCCGCTATTTTGCTAAATTGCTTCACCCGAACGATATGGAGATGGCGCCATGCCCGTTTCTACCCCCTCAAACGAACATTATGAAGCCCTGTTGCGCGACGTCAGCCTGGTGGTCGGCGGTGCGGTGATTCAGCTGATCAATCTCAATAAAAAAGTTTCCGGCAATAATATCCTGGCTCATTTGGTGGCCGAGATTGAGCATGAGAGAGATCAACAGCGCTTTGCCACACTGCGTTCTGCCATTGAAATGATGGGGTTAGCCCCGAAAGGCTAGCGACGCCCATAAAAAAGGCAGAGCGCGAGCCCTGCCTGGTTACCGTTTTTTCCCGACACAGGAAGAAGGTAATAGTGTTGAAACTTAGAAACGATAGGTCAGGTTCACGGCCACGACGTCGTCGGTGCTCAGTTTCAGCTTGTTATCGTCGTTCAACTGGTTGATTTTGTAGTCAACGTAGGTGTACATGTTTTTGTTGAAGTAGTAAGTCGCACCCACTTCCACGTATTTCACCAGATCGACATCGCCAATCCCTTCGATATCCTTGCCTTTAGACTGCACGTAGGCCAGAGAAGGACGCAGACCGTTTTCGAACTGGTACTGGGCCACAACTTCGAAGTTCTGCGTTTTGTTGGCGAAGCCAGACACGCCATTGCCGCTGATTGGCGTCATATTGCGCGTTTCGGCGTACATGGCGGCCAGGTAAACCTGGTTAGCGTCATATTTAACGGCGGTGGTCCAGGCCGTAGCGCTGTCGCCTTTACCGTAGGCCAACTTCTTCTGATCGCTGGTGCGGTTGGAATCCGAGAATGCCGCCGCTACGCCAATGCCGGAGCCACCGATGTCCTGGTAGTCCAGGGACATGCCGTAACCGTCGCCGTTTTGTTTGGCTACGCCACGACCGTCACCGTCATTTTTACCCTGGTATTGCAACGCCAGGTTCAGGCCTTCCACCAGGCCGAAGAAATCGCGGTTACGGTAGGTTGCCAGACCGTTGGAGCGCGCGGTCATGTAGTTGTCGGTGTAGCTGTAAGAGTCACCGCCAAATTCCGGCAGCATGTCGGTATAGGCTTCTGCGTCGTACACCACGCCGTAATTACGGCCGTAATCGAAGGAGCCGTAGTCGGCGAACTTCAGGCCGGCAAAGCCCAAACGGGTTTTGGTGCCCGCAGTACCCTGCGCTTCATCGTGGTTGGCCTGGACGTTGTATTCCCACTGGCCATAACCGGTCAGTTGGTCATTGATTTGCGTTTCGCCTTTAAAACCCAAACGGACGTAAGTCTTGTCGCCGTCTTCGGATTTATCATCGCTGAAAACATGTTTGGCGGATACACGACCGTACAGGTCGAGTTTATTGCCATCTTTATTATAGATTTCAGCCGCGTTGGCGAACGAGGTGATTGCCCCGAGGGCAATAGCTAAGGCTAATACACTGCGATTCATCATTTATTTTCCTAGATATTATAATTTTAAATTCCTGCCCATCACGCCCAATTTATGGTTTGGGCTGTGATCTTTATCATTTAGTGTTTTATGAGCATCCCTAATTAAGGAGCCATGTGACATTAGCACCATGAATCCAAACTTAAAATAAAAAAGTTCATAAAACACCGTGGATAAAGCATGTTTATTTGTAACCAAATATTACATTTGCGATGATTATCAAATCATTGATTCATATTGATATTTGCCACATAACTTATAACCAACTTGGTGCAATGCACCAAATTGGTGCAATTTAGTTTCTTTTTGTATGCTTTCCATTCGTTTTATAAATACCATGAATCTTAGCAGGGTTATCAATAACGTTACTTATTTCACATTTTTATCTGAGCAAAGTCATTGCGTGGATTTAGGTTGTTTAACCACTTTTAAGCAAAGCTTTTATCGGTTCGAATAATTAATTTAATTCAAGTCGCCAAAATGAGGACTGAGGCGTTCTGAAGATAAAAAATAAAAATAAGGCACGGCGGAATATAAAGCGAGGGAAATAAGAGGAATGAGCAGCAGGATAAACTGCCGTTATTTAAGGTTGCAGCCGACATCGCTACAACCCTAAATACGGTAAGTATAAAACTTTATTCGGTACTAACAGGTCAATACAACGTGCTGCGGGGAGCTTCAATCAGCACCATACCGGCGCGTAACCCAAGTGCCACACTGGGGTTAGGGAACAAAATCCATTCGCTGGCATGCTGCACCCGGTACTCCTCCCCCGGTTGCTCGCACAACAACGTCCCCTGCTTCAGCTCGGTAAAATTGGCCGTATCGTCACTGAGGTGCAGCCTGAAGTCTTCACTGCGTTTGATCAACGACCGCTCCACGCAAAACACGCGCAACGCATCCGCAACTCGCCGTGGTAAAGCCTCGCCACTCACCGCCGTCTGCAACGCACGATTAATCGCCGCAAACTGCTGCAAATCGTTGTTGCCAAACGGGCGAGCCTTGCCCAGTTCCAGCGTACAGCTGGCGGCACCGGCATGCTCGCTGGTGAAATTGCTGAAAGTACCGCCTGGGGCGCTGTGGATCACCAACGCATCCAGATCGGCAGCATCCAGCAACGCCAACATATCCGCACTGTAAGGCCGCGTCTGAAAAGGCAGAATGCCAAAGCGCGGCAGGCGTGAATCGCGGATCGCCGTATGCAGGTCGTAATGGAAACGTGCGGCTTGCTCACCGTCGAAAAACGTCGCGATCACCTGCTCCAACTGCTGCGCCCGTGCGGTTTCACCGCTGGGATTAAAATCACGATAGCGGCCGCCGAACATTCGGTTCATATCACTGTGCAGATAACGTTTGTTAGCGCGCATGGCCGGTGGATTGCCCAACAGCACCAGCAGCCGAACCGCTAACGGGCGCACGCCGGAAAGCAAATCGTTAACCAACTGATCCAGCAATTCAATGGGTGCCGTTTCATTGCCGTGGATCCCCGCAGACAGCACCACCGCCTGCCGGTAACCCTGTCGCGGCGTGATTTCCAGCAGCCCTTCTCCCAGCCAACGCCAGCGCAAATCCGCATTCTCGCCCTGCTGCTCGGCGGGGGCTTGCCCCGCCAGCGTCAGGGCCAACAAATCAAACATGAGGGTTCCGCCTATTGTTGGAAAGGATAAACCGACCCCAACCCGAGGATCGTCGTCAGGGCATCCAGCGCATCGCGCCCTTCGCGCAGCAGCTGCGGATCGGCCAAATCGTTTTGCGACAGGCGATCGCGGTAATAACGGTCGACCCAGTCATTCAGCGTCACGAACAGAGTATCGTTCATCATCACGCGCGGGTTGACCACCCGCAGCTCCTGCTCATTCAGCGCCACGCGGAGTCGTAAGCAAGCCGGGCCGCCGCCGTTACGCATACTTTCACGCAGGTCGAACACTTTGATTTCATCGATCGGCCCACCGCCGGCCACCATCTCGCTCAGATAGCTCCACACGCCACTGTGCTGACGCGACTCTTCCGGCACCACAATCATCATCTTGCCGTTAGGCTTGGTCAGGATTTGGCTGTTGAACAGATAAGTCGCGATCGCGTCCGCCACGGAAACTCGCGCCGTCGGCACTTCAATCGCCACCAGTTCGCTGTCGAGTGACGCCATTTTGCGTCGCACTTCCTCCAGCGCCTGCTGCTGCTGATAAAACGCCTGCTGATGATGGAACAGCACATTCTGGTTGCTGACGGCAATCACGTCGTTATGGAACACGCCCTGATCGATCACCGCCGGATTCTGTTGCACAAACACCGTATGTTGCTCGTCCAACTGGTGCAGGCGGGCAATCGCCTCCCCGGCCTCGCGCGTCTGGCGTGCCGGATAACGCGTCGGGGCAATTTCTCCCCCAAACTCCTGTCGGCCGTAGACGAACATCTGCACGCTGCGTTTGCCATAATCGCCGCCCAGCCGGTTATGGTTAGCCGCGCCTTCATCGCCAAACAGCGCCACCTGCGGTAACGCCTCATGGTGGGCGAAATGGCGAGGATCGTTAAAAATCGCCCGCAGCACGCCGGTGGTGGTCTCGGCCTCAATCGCGCGATGGAATTTGTTATTCAGATTGGCCGCGGTGAAATGCACCTTGCCGTCGGCACTGTCAGCAGAAGGTGAAACCGTGGCCGCATTGGCAGTCCACATGCAAGACGCCGAACTGAGCGCGGACAACAGGCGCGGAGACTGTTTCATCGCCTGTGCCAATACCTTTTCGTCGCTGCCGCTAAACCCCAACTTGCGCAGCATAGGCAGGTGCGGCCGTTCCTGCGGTGGCAAGACCCCCTGCTGAAAGCCGAGATCCGCCAGCGCCTTCATCTTCAACAGCCCTTGCTTGGCCGCCAGCTTCGGGTTCGACACGCTGTTTTGGTGCTGCGTCGAAGCCTCATTACCAAATGACAATCCGGCGTAGTGATGCGTCAGGCCCACCAGACCATCGAAATTGACTTCATATCCTGACATGCTGTTCTCCTGGGACCGAGCAGGCTCGGCCCTACTCAAAACATACCCTATGAATTTCAAGTTGCAGCCAGGCGGCCAGCTCGCTCATCCCCAGACATTGTAGGGGCGCTGCATGCTGCCCCCGCGTTAGTCGGGGCGAACTTTTTCGCCCCCTACAGTAACAACGCTGCGGCTTGAAAGGCGACGGGTAAAATTTAATTAAACGACAACCCCGGTGACAAACTGGCCGGCAGCGTCAGGCTTTCGCTTTCCAGCGATGCCATTGGCCAGGCGCAGTAATCCGCCGCGTAGTAGGCGCTTGGGCGATGGTTGCCTGAAGCCCCCACGCCACCGAAGGGTGCCGCGCTGGAAGCTCCGGTCAACGGCTTGTTCCAGTTGACGATACCGGCTCGCGCTTCCAACAACAGCCGATCAAACTGCTCACGCTGCGGCGATACCAGACCGACCGACAGGCCATAACGCGTCTGGTTGGCGATACGCAGGGCTTCATCAAAGTCGTTATAGCGAATAATGGTGGTCAGCGGACCGAAGTACTCTTCGTCCGGCACGTCACGCACGCCGGTCACGTCAATAATGCCCGGGCTGAGCAGCGCGCTGCCGCTTTCCAGCCGCTGCATGGTCAGCAGGGTTTTACCGCCCAGCGCCAGCAGGTGATGCTGCGCCGCCAGCATTTTTTCCGCCGCCGCCGAGGAGATCACCCCACCCATAAACGGCTGCGGTTCAGCATCCCAACGCCCGATGCGCAGCGCACTCGCCACCTGCACCAAACGTTCGATAAAGGCATCGCCCTCGCTGCCGCGCTTCACCAGAATACGGCGCGAGCAGGTGCAGCGCTGGCCGGCGGAAATAAACGCCGACTGAATCGCCAGGTTGACTGCCGCATCGCAGTCTTCAATCTGATCGACAATCAGCGCATTGTTACCGCCCATTTCCAACGCCAGGATCTTTTCAGGTTGTCCGGCCAACTGGCGATGCAAGTGGTAGCCGGTACCGGCGCTGCCGGTGAACAGCAGGCCGTCGATATCCGGGCTGGCCGCCAGTGCCTCGCCGGTTTCGCGCCCGCCCTGCACCAGATTAAGCACCCCATCAGGTAAACCGGCCTGTTGCCACAGCTTCAGGGTTTCCTCGGCGGTTTGCGGCGTCAGTTCGCTCGGTTTAAACACCACGGTGTTACCCGCCAACAGGGCGGGAACGATGTGGCCATTCGGCAAATGACCGGGGAAGTTATAAGGCCCAAACACCGCCAAAACCCCGTGCGGCCGGTGACGCAGCACCGAAGCGCCGTCCGCCATTGCGGTCTGGCTCACGCCGGTACGCGCCTGATAAGCCTGCAACGAAATCGCCACTTTGCCGATCATGGCCTGCACTTCGGTCAACGTCTCCCAACGCGGTTTGCTGGTCTCACGGCTGATCACCGCCGCCAAATGGGACTTGTGCTCTTCCAGCAGCGCAGCAAAACGCTTCACCAACTGTTCGCGTTGTTCAAACGGGGTACGTGCCCATGCCGGGAAAGCGGCGCGAGCGGCCTCACAGGCAGCAGCAACATCGCTGCCGTCGGCGGCTTTAGCCTGCCACAGCAGTTGGTTATCAACCGGATCGGTTTTGCTGAATTCAGCGCCGCGGCCTTGTTGCCAGGCGCCATTAATAAACAGTGCAGGATGTGACATTACGCTTTCTCCTGTGCAATAAGGGGGATGACCCGCACCGGGCTGCCTTGCTCAACGCCCAGCGCCTCAGCGGTGGCGGCATTGAGATGCAGACGGTCGTCATACAGATCGGCATTGACCAGCAGTGCGCGGTAATTCTGATAATGATCGTTGGCCACCAGAAGCGCCGGCGCATCGGCGCGCATCGGGGTTTCATCCAGTACCACTTTCACCAGACGGCTTTGCTTGACCGCGCGGATGTGATCGATTTCCGCTTCCAGCGTCGGCCCGCCGTCGAAGATATCGACATAGCCCTGATAGCGCAGGCCTTCCGACTCCAGCACCCGGCGCGCAGGCACCGTCTGCGGGTGTACTTCGCCAATCACCTTCTGCGCATCTTCGGCCAGAAAATCGACATACAGCGGGTGCTTCGGCATCAGTTCGGCGATAAACGCCTTCTGTCCGGTGCCGCTGAGGTAGTCCGCCTTGGCGAACTCGATGGAAAAGAAATGGTTCCCGACGCTCTCCCAGAACGGCGAACGGCCCTGCTCATCGGAGAAACCGCGCATTTCAGCAATCAACCGTGCGGAGAAATGCTCGCGGAAAGCGGCGATAAACAGGAAGCGCACCTTTGACAGCAGCTTGCCGTTTTCGCCGTGGCGATAGTCCGGATCGAGGAACAGCGTACAGAGTTCGGAATGGCCGGTGTGATCGTTGCTGAGGAACAGCGTCGGCACCGATTTATACACATTCAGCTGTTTGGACGCGTGCACCTGAGTGCCGACGCGGAAGCTGTACCAGGGCTCGGTCAGCCCGACGGCCACTTCAATCGCGCAAACTCCGACCGCTTGCCGGCGCTCGCTGTCTTCCAGCACAAACAGATAACACTGCTCACCACGCGGAAGTTCGCCTTGCCAGGTTTTTAACGCCCGCTCAATGCGTGCCGACAAGGTATCTTCATCTTGTGGCAGGGAAGTGAGACCGATGCCGGACTTACCGGCAAGCGTCAATAAGTCAGTCAAATCGCGACGCTCTATAGGGCGAATAATCATCATAATGCGAACCTCGTCTGAATCAGGCTGCGCCGGTAAGGGCGCAGCCTGTGTGTTAGCTGCAAATCCGCGCCACGGCACGCGCGAATCGCGCCAGCCCCTCTTTAACATCCTGCTCGGGAATGATCAGTGAAGGGGTGAAGCGCACCACATCCGGGCCGGCGATCAGGGCAATCACGCCCTCTTCGTTGGCCAGTTGGGTGATCTGTTTCGCCTTGCCGGCATAATCTTTCGTCAACTGGCAGCCAATCAACAGGCCGCCACCACGGATTTCAGAGAAAATCGGGTACTGCCGGTTAATCTCGTTCAGCCCTTCGAGGAACCACTGGTGGCGTTGCTTCACCCCTGCCAGCACTTCCGGCGTGTTGATAACAGAGAACACGGCCTCGGCCACCGCCGTCGCCAGCGGGTTACCGCCGTAGGTGGTGCCGTGGGTGCCGACGCTCAGGGTCTTGGCCAGTTCGTCAGTGGTCAGCATCGCACCGATCGGGAAGCCACAACCCAGCGCTTTCGCGGTGGTCAGCACGTCCGGTACCACACCGTATTGCATGTAGGCGTACAGATCGCCGAGACGGCCCATGCCGGTTTGCACTTCGTCGAAAATCAGCAGCGCATCGTGACGATCGCACAGCTCGCGCAGGCCCTGCAGGAAAGCGGCATCGGCCGGCAATACACCGCCTTCGCCCTGAATCGGCTCAACGATCACCGCGCAGGTGTTGTCGTTAATCACTTCGGCAGCGGCCGCCAAATCGTTAAATGGCGTGTGGGTGATGCCGCCCGGCAGCGGGGCGAAATCTTTGGAATATTTCGGCTGTCCACCGGCAGACACGGTAAACAGCGTGCGGCCGTGGAAGGCATTGTTAAACGCCACAATCTGGTTCTTGCTGTGGTTGCCGTTGTCCAGCGCACGTTTACGCGCCAGTTTCAGCGCCGCTTCGTTGGCTTCCGCCCCGGAGTTACAGAAAAACACCTTATCGGCAAAGGTGGCGTCAATCAGCAGCTTGGCCAAACGCAGCACCGGCTCGTTGGTGTAGCCGTTGCCCAGATGCCACAGTTTGCCCGCCTGCTCCACCAGCGCCGCCGTGACGACCGGGTGCGCATGGCCCAACGCGTTTACCGCGATGCCACCAGCAAAATCGATGTAAGACTTACCCTGCTGATCCCAAACCTGCGAGCCTTCTCCCCGAACCAGAATAAAATCAGCGGGGGCGTAAACCGGGACCATCCAGTCGTCGAAAGACTGGCGGGTAACTGCGATTGGCTGTTCCATAATGACCTCATAACTTCAGCAAAGACTGAATTTTGACTGTAAGGGCCGCTCCAGCCCGGATGATCCACAACAAAACAAAAAAAACCGCGCCGTTCGATCCGCTTTTTGACCGGTGATAACTCTGCCTTTCACCGCCCATTCAGAAACAAATCTGTTACATCAACCGCGTTTTTCGCTATTTATGCCGGGTATCAGGTCCTGCAACGGGGAATAAATGTTAACGAGCAGTTAAAATACATGCCGTTTGATAAAGAGTGTAGAGCAGCTATCGTGCCAAAACGGGAATTTTGGCGGAAATCACGGTTTTTTCCGCTAAAACAACGGCTTATAATGCATACTTATTCAATAAATATGCATTGGTAATGAATAATTGGAAAAATAAGGCGAAAAATCATCATTGGCTGCGAAATCCTATTCAATGACAAAAAACTTCAATATTTCTGATCGCGCTCGCAAAAATAATTTGGCCTGATCTGCGTGCCGTCACACTTTTGCCCCATGCAGGTGCAGAAAATGCACCAGATGTGGGCAAACCCGCGTCATTGCAGGCTCTGCGCGCTGATGAGCGGGCCAAAATCGGGCGTACTCAGAGGCAACGGCCGCGCCAGATCTCATATTTGTTAACTTACCGAACAAATTGTTGACAGCTCGATGGCGCAATAATAGGTTAATTTTAATGGAACACGTGTTCCATGATGAAAAAACACACACCACATCGACTGCACAGGATCGGGGTTATCATGGCTCATGTCTGCTTGCGTACTAATCTAAGAATTACCGGGGTCGCACTGGCCGTGCTGCTGGGCTTGCCCTTTTCCGCCGGCGCCAACACCAGCATCACCTTCGCCAACTACTTGCCTAATGACTACATCAACAAGGTGATTAAAGACTTTGAGGCGGCGCATCCGGACATTCAGGTGCAGTCGATCAAATGCGGCTTCGCCGACTGTCACCAAAAGCTGACCACCGCGCTGGCCGTTGGCCAGGGTGCCGCCGATATCTTCAGCGTCAGCACCATCAAGCTGGGCAGCTTCGCCAACTCCGGCGGCCTGAATAACCTGAGCGCCCCGCCGTTCAGCATCGATAGCCAGGGTTGGCAGTTCGATCCTTCGATGATCAGCCTGGCGAAAGGCAACGACGGCAATATCTATGGCGTGCCTTACGACACCGGGCCGGTGATCATGATCTACCGCAACGACATGGTGCAGAAGGCCGGCGTGAAGATTGAGGACATCACCCAAAGCTGGGACAGTTTTATCGCCTTTGGCGAGAAGCTGAAAAAAGAACAAGGTGCCTACCTGCTGCCGGCGGCCACCAGCCTGATCAACCCACTGGTGGTGGGCATGAACAGTGAGCCAGGCAAACCGGTGTACACCAAGGACGGCAAACCCAACCTCGATTCGCCGCAGATCAAACAGCTGATGACGGTGATCAAAACGCTGTATGACAAAGGGTTGGCGGCTTCGCTCGACGGCTCTACCAATTCGCAGGAATACATCAAACTGTACCGTCAGGGGAAACTGTTCGCCGATATCGATGGCCCGTGGGACGAAGGCCGCATCGAACAGGAGCTGGATCCGGACGGGGCCAAAGCCGGGCTGTGGCGCGTGACCGGCGTGCCGGGCAATCTCAAGGTCAACGCCGGCGGCACCACGTTGGTGATCCCCAAGCAGAGCAAAAATGCCCAGGCGGCCTGGCAGTTCATTCAGTACTTCATGCAGCGTGACGTGGTGATCGACGCTGCGAAAACTGCAGGTACCCTGCCTGCCCGTCTCGACGTCTATAACGCGCCCTACTTCGACACGCCAAGCAGCGTTCTCGGCGGCCAGCACTCCATGCGCTACTACGCCAGCCTGGTGCCGGATCTGAAGCCTGTGGCTTCCTCGCCGGAAGACAATATCGCCAACGAAATTCTCAACGAAGCGGCGAAGAAGATCCTGGTGCAGCATCAGGATATCGACAGCACCCTGCGCGAGGCCAATAAGCTGCTGGAACGTCGGATGCGCTCATTATAATCCCCTCTCCTCTGGGAGAGGGTTAGGGTGAGGGGGAGACACGAGTAACCTTCCCCCCTCTTCTCCAGGAAAGAGGCGATATTCAGTCAGGCCTTTCGGCCACCCATGTTTTATTTCCGTCGGTTCGGGGAGTCTATGCGTAAGCGATTTTTCAAAGGGCTGCTGCACGATCACCGCACCGCCTACCTGCTGCTGCTGCCGTTCATGCTACTGTTTGCGGTGTTCAACGCCTTCCCGATTTTCTTCTCGGCGTTTCTCTCGTTTCAATCCTGGAACCCGGTAAAGGGCCTGAGTTCGATGAAGTTTGTCGGGCTGGATAACTTTTACTATGCCTTCACCGATGACGCCTTCTGGGTATCGCTGGTCAACACCATTAAAATCACCCTGGTTTCCGGCCTGTGTCAGCATCTGTTCGCCATCACCCTGGCCTATTCGCTGCTGCACATCATCGTGCGCGGCCGGCGTTTTTTGAAGGCGGCGATCTTCCTGCCCTACATCACCTCTTCCGTCGCCGTCAGCCTGATCGTGTTCAACCTGTTCTCGCCGGTCGGCATGGTCAACGAACTGTTAAGCGGATTGGCGGCAAAACTGCACCTGAGCAGCCTGGCCGCCGCGTTGCCGATCAACTTCTTTGACAGTGACTGGATCCGCTTCACCATCGCCAATCAGGTGACCTGGAAGTTCACCGGCATCAATACGGTGATCTACATGACCGGGCTGGCGTCGATTTCGCCGGATCTGTACGAAGCGATTGAGCTGGACGGCGCGGGCCGCTGGCAAAAATTCCGCTATATTGCGCTGCCGCTGTTGGCGCCCTTTATCTTCTTCGCCACGCTGATGACGCTGATCGGCAACATGCAGTTGTTCAATGAGCCGATGATCCTCACGCAAGGCACCGGCGGCGTCGACAACAGCGGCCTGACGGTGTCGATGTACGTGTATAAAACCGGCTGGTCTTATCTGGATATGGGTACCGCTTCGGCGATCTCCTGGATCCTGTTCCTGCTGATTGCGCTGGTCAGTGCACTGGTGTTTTGGGGTTTCGGCAGCCGTGGAGGGCTAAAGAATGATCGCTGAGGGTCGCCGTTTCGACACCGGCAAACTGGTGATTTACCTGCTGGTATCCCTGTTCGCCTCGCTGTCGCTGTTCCCATTCTATTGGTCGGCGCTGCTGGCGACGCAGGACACCCGCAGCATCATGGGCATGTCACTGCGCTTCGGCAGCCACCTGCTGGAAAACTACCGCGGGCTGGAGCAACAGGTGCCCTTCACCCGTGCGCTGCTCAATACCCTGTATGTCACCGCCATGGCCACGCTGACCAGCGTGCTGGTTTCCGCCGCGGCGGGCTACGCGTTCAGCGTTTATCAGTTCAAGGGCAAAAAGGTGCTATTCACCACCCTGATGCTAACCATGATGGTGCCGAGCGTGGTCAATCTGGTGCCCTACTTCTTCGTGATCAAAAGCGTTGGCCTGCTCGATCAGTTCGCTGCCGTCTGGCTGCCGGCCGGGGTGAACATCTTCGGCATCTTCCTGGTGCGTCAGTACGTCAGCTCCTCATTGCCCAGCGAAATCCTCGACAGCGCACGCATGGACGGCCTGAATGAACTGCAAATATTTTGGCGTATCGGCCTGCCGTTAATGCGCCCGGCGCTACTGACGGTAGCCATCGTGGTGGTGGTCGATACCTGGAACAACTTTATGCTGCCGCTGGTGGCCTTGCAGTCGTCGGACAAGCAGATTCTGCAACTGGTGCTGCGCAGCCTGAGCGGGGCCACCGCCACGCCGTGGAACCTGGTGATGACCGGCAGCTTCCTGGCGATAGTCCCGTTGCTGATCGCCTTTATCTTCTCGTCCAAACAAATGATGGAAAGCCTCACCCGGGGCGCGGTAAAAGGATAACGTTATGCAATCCATTGATATTTTTATCGAAAACGACACAGCAGCACGCCGGCAAGTCATCCTGTTTACGTCTACGGGAAGTACACTGCCGGTGGCGTTGCAAAACTCGGGCCTGCAACAGGCCGCCGTCGGCGTGCTTTATCCGCTGAACGACGGCCGTTTTGCACTCAATATTGGCCCGTCGCTGACCCCCGCCGCGTTGCAGGACGCCGGGGCTGCCCTCGCCGCCGGGCTAAAAGATTTCGGGCTGCAACATCTGCGTCTGACGCTGGATGACGGCTCATCGGCCAGCGCCGAAACCTGGCGCTGGCTGCTGTTCGGCCTGCGTCTGGGTGCCTACCGTTATCAGCACCACGCCAATGCCCAACTTACCGATCCGACCCAGCCGCTGCACAGTCAGGATGCCGCCACGCAGGCGCTGTGCGACTGGGCCAACCTGCATGCCGAAGGGGTGATCATCGGGCGTGAGCTGATGAATAAGCCGGCCAATATTCTTTACCCGGAAAGTTTCGTGGCGGCCGTCGCACAGCTGCCCTTTAGCCATCTGCGTCAGGAAGTGCTGGATGAAGAGCAGATGGCGCAGTTGGGTTTCGGTGGCCTGCTGGGCGTCGGTCAGGGCAGCGCCCGCGCCTCGCAATTACTGATCCTCGATCACCATCCCGCCAACGCACGCCACACTCTGGCGCTGGTGGGGAAAGGCGTCACCTTCGACAGCGGCGGCATCAGCATTAAAGGTGCGGCACGCATGAGCACCATGAAGTTCGACATGGGCGGCGCGGCAGCGGTGGTGGGTGCCATGCGCATTATCGACGCGCTGCAACTGCCGATCCGCGTGATTGGCCTGTGCGGGCTGGTGGAAAACATGCCCTCTTCCCGTGCGCAGCGTCCCGGCGACGTGGTGACCATGCACAACGGCAAATCAGTGGAAATCATTTCAACCGACGCCGAGGGCCGCATGGTGCTGGCGGACGTCATCAGCTATGCCCAGCAGCGTTTCCAGCCCGACTTTTTACTCGACATCGCCACCCTGACCGGTGGCGCGGGCGTGGCGTTGGGCAAAGAATATGCGGCCATGATGGGCAACGACGACGTTTTTCTCGCGCAGGTCACCCAGGCGGGCCAGGCCAGTGCGGAGCCGGTGTGGCCGATGCCGCACGGCGGCTGGTATCGTGGCGTTTTGAAGTCCGAATTTGCCGATTACCGTCACGGCGGCGAAGATCCCCACGGCAGCCCCTGCGTGGCGGCGACCTTTATCGGCGAGTTCGTGCAACCGGGCCAACGCTGGGCGCACCTGGATATCGCCGCCATGTCTACCGATATGCCGCACCGTAAGCTGTATGCCAACGGCGCGTCCTCCTTCGGCGTGCTGCTGCTGGCACGTCTGAGTTCCCTGCTTGCCCAAACGGAGCGCTGATGGCTTACGTAGAACTGGTTGATATCAACAAACGCTATGACAACGGCTACCAGGCCGCCAGCGACGTCAATCTGCAGGTTGAGAAAGGCGAATTTGTGGTGCTGCTCGGCCCGTCCGGCTGCGGTAAATCCACCACCCTGCGGATGATCGCCGGGCTGGAAACCCTCTCTTCCGGCGAACTGTTGATCGACGGCGAACGCATGAACGAGGTGTTGCCCAAATACCGTGACATCGCCATGGTGTTCCAGAGCTATGCGCTGTACCCGCATATGACGGTCTATGAAAACATGGCGCTGTCGCTAAAAATCAAAGGCATGGCGAAGGCGGAAATAGCCGCGCAGATCGCCGCGGTGGCCGAAATGCTGCACCTGACCGAGTTCCTGAAGGTCAAACCCGGCCAGCTTTCCGGCGGCCAGCGGCAGCGCGTGGCGTTGGGACGGGCGATTGTGCGGCGTCCCAAGGTTTTCCTGTTTGATGAACCGCTGTCCAACCTCGACGCCAAACTGCGTAACCGCATGCGTCAGGAGTTGTCTGCGCTGCACAAGGCGATCGGCGCGACCATCATTTACGTCACCCACGATCAGGTGGAGGCCATGACCATGGCGGACAAAGTGGTCATCATGAATCAGGGGAAAGTGCAGCAAATCGGCACGCCGCTGGACCTTTATCACCGGCCGGTGAACCGCTTTGTCGCCGAGTTTATCGGCTCGCCACAGATGAACCTGTTCGAGGTTCAGGTCCAGGTGCAAGGCGAGCAGATCGTTTTGCAAGGCGATTCCGGCCTGCTGCTGCCCCTGAAGGCCGCCGAGTTCCCGGCGCTGGTCGCCAAAGCGGGCGACTGGCTGACGCTCGGCTGTCGTCCGGAGGCCTGCAGCCTCAGCGCGCCGCTGGCGCAACCCCACCTGAACGGAACGCTGGTCTACAGTGAAAATCTGGGGGCGGAGAGCAACCTGTTTGTACAGGGCGATAACGGGGCGCAGTACATTGTTAAGCAGCACGCGCAACAGCAACATGCCCAAGGGCAAGCGCTGGCCATTACGCTGGATGTCACCGCCCTGCACTTTTTTGATCCGCAAACCGGGCAACGGCTGGCGCAACGCGGGGAAACAGTGTTGCCGGCCGAGATTCTGTGAGACCATATCGCCGCTGCGCGCCCCTGCCGCAGCGCCCCGTTTTCCGTAGAGTAGCTGCCGTATGCCGATGAAAAAAGTCACCTCTCACGATGTCGCCCGCGTGGCCGGCGTTTCACGCACCGTGGTGTCACGCGCCTTTTCCAATCAGGGGCGGGTCTCGCAAAAAAACCGTGAACTGGTGATGCGCGTCGCCAGCCAGTTAGGCTACGCGCCGGATGCCATCGCCCAAAGCCTGCACAGCGGTAAAACCGGCTTCGTCGCGGTGGTGGTGAACCACTTTCACGATTTGTCCGACCTTGAGTTTTTCGATCGTCTGGTAGAGCAGTTGCAGAACAGCAACCGGCAGGCGGTGATGATCCGGCTGGAAGGCATTGCCGATCCGGCCAATTACCTGAAGCAAACCATCTCCTATCATGTCGACTCCGCCGTGGTGTTCGCTGACAACATCAGCGCCCGGGCGGCGAAGGATCTGTTTCGCATCGCTACGCCAATTATGCTTAACGGCCTGGCGGGCGACGCCCTGTGCGATGCGCTCAGCGCCGATGAGTCACCCAGTTTGCAGCAATTGGCGGCACTGATGGCGCAAAAGGGACAACGGCGGGTGGCCTTGCTTGGCGGGCGCAGCAGCGCCCACGGCGAACAACTGCGTCAACAAACCTTTTTGACTCATGCCGCCCAGCAAGGGTTGGAGATTGTCGCGCAGCTCAGCGGTGATTACAGCTACCAGAGCGGTTTTACCCTCGCGCCGCAACTGCTGGCGGCACGCCCGGCTCCGCAGGCGATTTTCTGCACCGCAGACTCCATGGCGATGGGGGTGATGGATTATATTCGTTTGCACACGCCGCTGCAGATCCCGCAGGACGTCGCGGTCTACGGCTTCGACGACATCCCGATGGCCGCCTGGCCGAGTTACCAACTCACGTCGGTGCGCCGCGATATTGATGCAATGATCGCCGCCATTGTCAGGCTGGTTGAACTGCGTAGCGACAGCCCGCAGGCTGTGCCGCAGCAGATCACCATTCCTACCGAACTGGTGGTACGCGCTTCTTGCTGAATGACCCGCTTTTCAGCGGGTCGTGATAATTTCCGCGTCGCGCAATTCCGGTGCCGCCATGCCGCTTTGCCACAGCCAGTACTGAATGGGCCCCGGGCAATTGAGGCTCACCACCTTGTGATTACCGTCCTTGTCGATGGCGTGGATCGTCACCCCTTCGGTGTAACCGTCCTTCAGGTAATTCAGATCCTCAATCGCCTCATACACTGCCTGATCCAGCGTCATGCCCATCTTCATATACAGCACTACCGCGCGGCTGGTGCCACAACGAATGGTCATTTCCCCGGTGTGGGTACAGGCACAGGCGCCGTAACGGCTGTCGGCGTAGGAGCCGCTGCCGATGATCGGGCTGTCGCCCAATCGCCCCGGGTATTTCCACGCCCAGCCCGATGTCGAGGTGGCGGCGCTGAGCGTACGCCCGCCATCCAGCGCTAAAAATACCGTGGTGTCGCGCACCCGTTCCGGATCGGTGGCATTATTGGACAGCCCCGCCAGCGGAATATTCGGCCAATGTCGAAGCTGCTCGGCGTCCATCGCCTGCTCCAGCTTTTCCCACCAGACGCGTCTGGAGTCGGCAATCAGATTGTCCCCCGCCAGCGCACCGATTTCGGCAGCAAAGCGCGCGGCCCCGGCGCCGACCAGGATCTCGTGGTTAAGATCCTCCATCACCCGGTAAGCCACCTCAACCGGATGCAGATACCCCTGCAACGCCCCCACCGCCCCGGTGCGCAAGCTATCGCCGTCCATCACCGAGGCATCCAGTTCCATTTCGCCCAGTACATTGGGCCAGCCACCATAACCCACGGTACGCACGCTGGGATCCAGCTCCACCAGCTTGATGCCGTCAACGATGGCACGCAGCCCCTTCTGCCCCTGCCGCAGCCGTTCGGCAGACAGACCGATGCCCGGGTGTCCTTCAGAGTTTGCAATCACAATCATAGGGTTATGTTTCCCGCACGGCGTTCAGCGCTAAAAGAGAGGCACCGGTCAATACCGGTCATTTACGTCAATGGAACACGTGTTCCATGGTGATTAAAAAATATCTCCGGCCGGCGGAAAAGTCAAACCGCAGCGGTGAAAAGCGTGGCGTAACGCGCCTTTCCCAACGGGGCACATCCCCCTAAAGGCAGCGGTACGCGGTTCTACTACACTGTGATTTCATCCCCTGCGTTTGAGGAACCAAGATGTCCAGGAAAACCGTTGATCTCACTCAGCCGGCAGCACAGCACGATATCCGTACTTTTCTTGATGCACTGAACGCCGGCGGCGCCAAGCCCCTGGAGCAGTTGAAACCCAAGGAGGCGCGCAAGGTGATGGAGGGCCTGCAAAGCGGTACCGAGGTCCCTTTGCATGAGGTGGAAATCAGCGAAAAAACCATTCACGTCGAGGGTCAGGATATCCTGCTGCATATCGTGCGACCGGCCAAAGTGAAGCAAGCGCTGCCGGCATTCATGTTCTTCCACGGCGGCGGTTGGGTACTGGGCGACTTCCCCACCCATGAGCGACTGGTACGCGATCTGGTTTACAGCTCCGGCGCGGTAGCGGTGTTCGTCAATTACGCACGCTCACCGGAAGCTCATTACCCGCTGGCCATCAACCAGGCTTATGCAGCAACCGAATGGGTGGCCGAGTACGGCGAGAAAATCAACGTCGATGGTTCACGCCTGGCGGTAGTCGGCAACAGCGCAGGCGGCAATATGGCGGCGGTAGTCAGCCTGATGGCCAAAGAAAAAGGCATCCCGGCGCTGCGCAGCCAGATCCTGCTGTGGCCGGTGACGCACGCCAGTTTCGATACCGAGTCTTATCGCCAGTTTGGCGAAGGTCATTTCCTCACCCGCAATATGATGAAATGGTTCTGGGACCACTACATCCCCGATAAAGCGCAGCGCAAGGAAATCTACGCCTCGCCGCTGAACGCAACGCTGGAACAGCTCAAAGGCCTGCCGCCGGCGTTGGTGCAAACTGCCGAGCTGGACGTGCTGCGCGACGAAGGCGAAGCCTATGCCCGGCTGCTCAATGCCGCGGGGGTGGAGGTCACCTGCACCCGCTATAACGGCCTGATCCACGACTATGGTTTGCTGAACCCGATCGCCGGGGTACCGGCGGTGCACTCGGCGATCCATCAGGCCGGGCGCGCGTTGAAGCATTATCTGGCTTAGCCTGCATAATGGCAGGCCACCCGGTGCCCCGGAGCCACCTGACGTAACGCCGGGGCCTGCTCCCGGCACTGTGCGCCGGCCTGCGGGCAACGGGTATGAAAACGACAGCCGTGCGGCGGTTGGGCCGGGTTGGGCAGTTCCCCCCGGGCTATCGCCTGCGGCTGCCGGTGCGGATCCAGACTGGGTACCGCCGCCAGCAGCGCCTGGGTATAAGGGTGCAACGGCTGACGGAACAGCGAATCGCGATCGGCGCTTTCAACAATTTGCCCGAGATACATCACCGCCACGTCCTGACACAGGTGTTCAACCACGCCCAGATCGTGCGAAATAAACAGGAAGGTCACCCCCTGCTGCTCCTGAAGATCGGAAAACAGGTTGATGATCTGCGCCTGAATAGAAACGTCCAGCGCCGAAATCGGCTCGTCGGCGACAATGAACTCCGGCTGCAAAATCAGCGCGCGGGCGATGCCGATGCGCTGCCGCTGGCCGCCGGAAAACTCGTGCGGGAACCGTCCGTAATGCTGCGCCGACAGCCCGCAGATCTCCATGGTGTCGATCACCCGATCACGCAGCTCACTTTTCTGCGCCAAACCATGTTGCAACAGGGCTTCGCCAATGGCCTCGCCGACCCGCATTCTCGGGTTCAACGAACTGTAGGGATCCTGAAACACCAACTGCATCTTCGGACGCATGCTGCGCAGTTGACGGGCGCTGAGCGCGTCCAACGCCTGCCCTTTGAACCACACCTCACCGGCGGTCTTTTCGTGCAACCCCAACAGGGTGCGGCCTACGGTCGTTTTACCGCTGCCGGACTCCCCCACCAGACCAAAAATCGTTCCCCGGCGAATACTGAAACTGACATCGTCCACCGCCCGCAGTTGCCCGGTGGTCTGGCCGAATAATCCTTCCCGCAGCGGGAAATATTTTTTCAACCCTTTCACTTCCACCAAAGATTCAGACGACATCGATGCGCCCTCCGGCGTTCAGGAAACAGGCAGATTGCCGTTGCCGATCGCCATACAACGGCGGAATGCCGTCACGGCAACGGGCGCTGGCTTTATCACAGCGTTCGGCAAAGGCGCAGTGGTCCGGCAAACTGGCCAGATCGGGCACCTGCCCGGGGATCGAATACAACCGCCGCCTGCGCTGCCCCGCCACCGGCCGCGAAGCCATCAGCCCCTGGGTATACGGGTGCTGCGGATTGGCCAACACTTCATGCGTGGCCCCCTGCTCGACAATGCGTCCGGCATACATCACCACCAGCCGATCCGCCATCTGGGCAATTACCCCGAGATCGTGGGTAATCAGCATCATCGCCATATTGTGCTTACGCGCCTGCTCGCGCAGCAGCGCCAGAATTTGTGCCTGCACGGTCACATCCAGTGCGGTGGTCGGTTCGTCGGCAATCAGCAACGCCGGCCGGCAACTGATGGCCATGGCAATCATGATGCGTTGCAGCATGCCGCCGGAAAGCTGGTGCGGATAGCACGTCATCAGTTGTTCGGCACGCGCCAGCCCAACCTCGGTAATTAGCGCCGTGGCCTCCCGCCAGGCCGCCTTCGGCGCCGTGCCCCGGTGGCGGATTAACGGCTCCACCAACTGCTCGCCTAGGGTCAGCACCGGGTTCAGCGCGCTCATCGGTTCCTGAAAAATCATCGCCAAACGGTTACCGCGTAAATCCGCCATCTGTTGCGGCCGCAGTTTCAGCAAGTCCTGACCGTCAAAGTGGATTTCGCCGCCGTCAATCTGCGCCAGCGGGTGTGGCAACAGGCCCATCAGCGCCATGGCGGTCACGCTTTTCCCGCAGCCGGACTCGCCGACCACGCCCAGCGTCTGCCCGGCATGCAGTTCAAAACTCACCTGTTGCACTGCCCGCACCCGTCCCTGTTCGCCCTGGAAGGCCACCGACAGTCGATTAAAGACCACCAAGGGTTGGCTCATCGTCTTACCCCGTTCATTTTTGGATCGAGCGCGTCCCGCAGGCCGTCGCCCAGAATATTAATCGCCACTACGGTGATGAAAATCGCCAGTCCCGGCGGCATCCACAGCCAGGGACGGCGTTGAAAATCAATCAGGCTGTTGGCGGCGTCCATCATGTTGCCCCACGACGGCATCGGCGGCACCACGCCCAACCCCAGGTAACTCAGGGCTGACTCGCTGAGAATGGCATTGGCGACGCCCATGGTGGCCACCACCACCAGGATCGGGATGGTATTGGGCAACAGATGGCCGAAGATCCGCCGCCGGGTAGACAGGCCCAGCACCTCGGTCGCCAGCATGAAATCACGTTCGCGCAGCGACAAGATTTGCCCGCGCACCAGTCGCGCCAGTGATGGCCAGCCCAGCAGGCTGAGCATGATCATCACCATGTAAATACGGTAGTCCGGCGAGACATCCAGCTCCGACAGCATCGCCCCCATGATGATCAACAGCGGCAGACTGGGAATGGTCATCAGCAGATCGGCGAAGCGCATGATCAGCTTGTCCACGATGCCGCCGAGATAGCCGGACAACGCCCCCAGCAGATAGCCGAGCGTGACCGACAGCAGCATCGACACCAGGCCGATGGTCAGCGAGATGCGCCCTGCCAGCAGCAGGCGGGTATAAATGTCGCGACCAAGAAAATCGGTGCCCAGCCAGTGTGCTGCGCCCGGTGCCTGATTGATGTTCAACGCATCACCGGCATCGTCCTGCCAGGGCGACAGCATCGGCCCGAACAGGCAAAGTGCCGCCATCAACACCAGTAACAGCAGCGAAATCATTGCCAGGCGGTGACGCCGCAAACGCTGCCAGGCTTGAGCGGTCGGCGGTGACGACACCTGCGCCAGCGCCGGGAGTTGCGCCTGTCGCCAGCGGCGGCGACGGCCGAAAAACAGGGATGCCAACATAGTCACCTCAAACGAATGCGCGGATCGGCATAGGCGTACAAAATGTCCGCCAGCAGATTGCCCAGAATGGTCAGCACCGCCAGAAACAGCGTAAACCCCATCAACACCGGATAATCGCGCGCCGCCAACGAATCGATATGGATATGCCCGGCCCCCGGCCAGTTGAAGATTTTTTCGGTGATCAGCGCCCCGGAGAACAACGCAGGCAGTTCAAACCCCAACAAGGTGATGATCGGCAATAACGCATTGCGCAGCGCATGCCGCAGGATCACCGTTTTCTCCTTCAGCCCTTTGGCGCGCGCGGTGCGGATATAATCCATGCGGATCACGTCCAGCATGCTGGCGCGGAAATAACGCGTCAGGGTGCCGGCCTGCAACATCACCAGCGCCAGCACCGGCAGCAGCAGATGCGCCGCGACCTCCGTCACCCACGCCAGCCCGGTCGCTTCGCTGCCGGTACGCAGCATGCCGCCCGCCGGCAACCAGTGCAGATCGACGGCGAACCATTTGATCAACAACAGGCACAGGAAAAAGGTCGGGAACGACATGGCGCCGAACACCGCCACGGTCACCAGATGATCGAATAACGAATAGGGTTTCATCGCCGAAGCGACCCCCACCGCCAGCGCAATGCCCCAGTACAGCACCAGCGCGACCGACGCCAGCAGGAACGAGTTCCAGATGTACTGGTTCAACAGCGTGCTGACCGGGATCTGGTATTGCAGCGAAAAGCCGAGATCGCCCCGCAGTAATTGACCGAGCCAGTGCCAATAACGGGTGAGCAGCGGCTGATCCAACCCGTACAGCGCCCGCAGCTCGGCTGCACGCTGGGGCGTCAGGTTGATGTTACCGTCGATAAAGTCGCCGGGCGTCAGCGCGAAGATGAAGAAAATCAGCAGCGACGCCAGCAGCAGCATCGGAAGGGTTTGCAGCAAGCGGCGCAGGATAAAATTTCTCATGGTGTTTTCCGTCACCGCTGCCCAAACCGGCGCAGCGGAGCCTTACCGTTACTGAGCGATCTTGATGTCCGGCAGGCTGCCGGTCAGACCGTTGTAAACGTCCGGTTTAAAACCGGTGACGCGCGCGCTGCTGGCGCTGAGCACTTTACGGTTGCCCAACAAAATCACCGGCGGATCTTCGGCCAGTACCTGATACAGCTGGTGATACAGCGGTTTGCGCTGCCCGATATCCAGCGTGGCGTTCGCCTCGCCAATCAGTTTGTCGACCTGCGGATTGTGATAGCCGGTTTCACTCACCTGGCTAATGAAATCGCGCACCCCGTCATGCGGGTCATTCAGCCCGCTGGTGCTGAGCGACGCCAGATCGTAATTCCCCGCCTTGCGCTGCGCCAACAGCGCATTGAAATCCAGCACCTGCGGCTTCAACAGCACGCCAATCTGCCGATAGTTGTCTTTGGCAATCGGCACCAACGCGTCGTTAAGCAGCTTTTTGGTCACCAACAGCGTCAGCTCCAGCTTTTTGCCGTCCTTTTGGCGAATGCCGTCCGCGCCCGGTTTCCACCCGGCCTGATCCAGCAACTGCCTGGCTTTGCTGACGTCATAAGCGTAAGGATTGATGCCCTGCGGATCATAGGCCCAGGAAACGGGAGAGATCGGCTGGTTAGCCACCGACCCGTACCCCTGGTAGACCACGGTGATCAGCTTTTGCCGATCCAGGCCGTAGATCAGCGCCTGACGCACGCGCGCATCTTGCAACGCCGGGCGCTTAAAGTTGAAATCCACCCGACTGTAGTCGCTGGAGCTATACAAATTGATATTGGCGAAGCCGAGCAGCTTCAGCTGTTCAATGTCATCCGGTTTGGAGGTAAAGGCGTCGTAGTCGGTTTCACCGGTCTGAAACAGCTGGAAGTTGGTGGCCGGGTTGGTGACGCGGTAAATAAAGCGCGCCACGGCGGGCGGGCCGAGATAGAAGTTTGGGTTAGCGTGGAAACGGATCTCCTGCCCCGGCACATATTTATCGTAAATATAAGGGCCGTTGCCCAAAGGTTTGCCGTTCAGCGCCCGCACGCTTTCCAGCTTGCCGCGCTGATAATCCTTACCGTAATAGGCCTTCGACAACACCGGCCCGCCGATCAGCAGCAGCGTGGTGGCGCCCGGCTGGGTGGTGGTGATTTGCAGCGTGCGTTCGTCGATCACCTTCAGCCCGCTGATGCTGGGCGCAGTGCCGTTTTTATATTCCGCACCGCCCTGAATGTGTGCCGGAGCAATGTCGGTGTCACCGTCATAGGCCGGGTCATGCAGCAGCGTCAGGGTAAAGGCGATGTCTTCCGCCTTGATCGGCGAACCGTCGCTGTAGACCAGATCAGGCCGCAATTTAATGGTGTAAACGAGGTTGTCCGGGCTGACTTGCCAGGACTCCGCCAGCCGCGCCACCGGTTTGCCCTGGCTGTCCAGACCAATCAGCCGGGTGAAGATCACGTCGGTGACATTCTCATCCCAGCCATTGCTGAACAGATAAGGGTTAAAATTGCCCTGAGGTTCAAGAATACCGGCCACCACGGTGTCTTTACGCAGCTTGGCCGCCGCCGGCACCAGGCTGGCATCGCCGGCCGGGGTGATGCCTTCCGCCAGGGTTTCCGCCTGGGCGTGAAATGCCAGGCCCAGTGCGCAGGCGATGGCCAGCGCAGCCAGCCGTTTTTGCAACAGTTTGTTTATATTGTTTTTTATTCTGCTCACCCACTGCCCCTCGTTTACCCGTTGATAAATGTGACAAAATTTATCGCAGAGTAATCGGCGGCCGTGGGGCTGTCTAACAACGAAACCGGCATTCCATTGCCGGAAAAAGCATTATGAGTTTTTCTATGGCGATGCTGGCTCGCCGTGGGCCATTCAGCCTGCCGGTTCGAGCTGCCGGATAAGTTTGGCTAAGGTCTGGATCGCCGCCTCGTGCTTGTCGCTCCAGTCGAAAGAGGCATTCAGGCGGAAGCAGTGGTTGAAGTGGTTGCCGGTGGTGAACATCCTGCCCGGCGCGATACTCACGCCCAGCGCCAACGCACGCTGATACAGCTCCATCGACGACAGCGCCGGATCCAGCTCCACCCACAGAAAGTAGCCGCCGTCGGGCTGGCTGACCTTCACGGTGGGCGGGAAATGGTGGGCAATCGCCTGGCGCATCATGCTCTGGCGCTGGGCCAGCAGCCGACGCAAACGCCGCAGATGGGTGTCGTAACCGCCATGCAGCAGGTAATCGGCGATCGCCAACTGGGTGGGCACGCTGGTCGACACCGTGCTCATCAGTTGCAAACGCTGGATTTGCTGCGCGTAACGCCCCGCCGCCACCCAACCGACGCGAAAGCCCGGCGCCAGACATTTCGAAAATGACGAACAGTGCAAGATCTGCCCGCCGTGATCCAGCGCCTTGGCCGGTTGCGGCCGCTCGGCGCTGAAATACAGTTCGCCGTAAACATCGTCCTCAATCAGCGAAATTTGCCGCTCGCGAAGCATAGCTACCAACCGCTGTTTATTCTCTTCCGGCATCGAAGCGCCCAACGGATTCTGGAAGTGGGTCATCAGCCAGCAGGCTTTGATCGGATACTGTTCCAGCGCGTGCTCCAGCGCATCCAGATCCATGCCGTCCTGCGGGTGAGTCGCGATCGCCACCGCCTTTAACCTCAGCCGCTCCAGCGCCTGTAGCGCCCCGTAGAAGGCCGGGGATTCAATCGCCACATAATCCCCCGGTTGCGTCACCGCCTGCAAACTGAGGCTCAGCGACTCCATGGCACCGGCGGTAATCACTATCTCATCCGGCGCGACCTGCATGCCGCTCAGCGCATAACGCTGGGCAATGTTTCGCCGCAACGCATCATTGCCGGGTGGCAGGTTGGCCAGCGAACTGTGCGGCGTGAATTTGCGGGCTACGCTGCTCAGCGCCCGCGCCAGCTTCGGCTGGGCAAACAGCGTGGCATCGGGAAACGCCGAGCCGAAGGGAACAATCTCCGGATCTTTGCACGCCTGCAGCACGTCGAAAACAAAGGTGTTGATGTCCACCTGTTCGCTCAGCAGCAGTTTTTCTCCGCGTGCCGGCTGCGGCAACGGCTGCGGACGCGCCGCCACGTAATAACCGGACTGTGGCCGCGCGACGATCCAACCCTGGCTCTCCAGCAGTTGATATGACTGCACCACCGTCATCAGGCTCAGTCCGGCGCGTTTACCGCTTTCCCGCAGCGACGGCAGTTTGTCTCCCGCCCGCCATACCCGGTTCTGGATCTGTTCACGAATCTGTTGTGCGAGCTGCTCGTATCGGGTCATAGGCCTTAACTGTTATATGAAAAAGTAAAATAACTGTCACTATTATAGCCACTGTACTCCGTGCTTAACTTGACGCCAAGCTTTCCACAGAAAAATTACAGCTATACTGAAGAGGTTATTTTATGTCCAACCCAAGGAGGCGCCATGCTGGGTCTTGATGCACTGGAACTTGCCAGAATACAGTTCGCCTTCACCGTTTCTTTCCATATTTTGTTTCCTGCCATCACCATAGGTCTGGCCAGTTATCTGGCGGTGCTGGAAGGATTATGGTTAAAAACGCGCAATGAAGCCTATCGCGATTTGTACCATTTCTGGTCGAAAATTTTCGCCGTCAACTTCGGCATGGGCGTGGTTTCCGGGTTGGTTATGGCCTATCAGTTCGGCACCAACTGGAGCTTCTTCTCCGAGTTCGCGGGCAGTATCACCGGCCCGCTGCTGACCTATGAAGTGCTGACCGCCTTCTTCCTGGAAGCCGGTTTCCTTGGGGTGATGCTGTTCGGCTGGAACCGCGTCGGTCCGGGGTTGCACTTCTTCGCTACCTGCATGGTGGCGCTCGGCACCTTGCTTTCCACCTTCTGGATCCTGGCCTCCAACAGCTGGATGCAAACGCCGCAGGGGCATGAAATCATCAACGGCCAGGTAGTGCCGGTCGACTGGCTGAAAGTGATATTCAACCCGTCGTTCCCATACCGACTGTTGCACATGTCGACCGCCGCCTTCCTGGCTTCAGCCTTCTTCGTTGGCGCATCCGCCGCCTGGCACCTGCTGCGCGGGCGTGACACGCCGGCGATGCGCACAATGCTGTCGATGGCGATGTGGATGGCGCTGATCGTCGCGCCGATACAGGCGATGATCGGCGACGCCCACGGCCTGAATACGCTGAAACATCAGCCGGCGAAGATCGCCGCCATTGAAGGCCACTGGGAAAACCCGCCGGGAGAAGCCACCCCGCTGATCCTGTTCGGTTGGCCGGACATGGCGCGTGAAGAAACCCGCTTCAAACTGGAAGTGCCCTATCTCGGCAGCCTGATCCTGACCCACAGCCTGACCGAACAGGTCCCGGCGCTGAAATCCTTCCCGCCGGAGGATCGCCCCAACTCCACCGTGGTGTTCTGGTCGTTCCGCATCATGGTGGCGCTGGGGATGTTGATGATCCTCGCCGGGGTGTGGAGCCTGTGGCTACGCTGGCGCGGCGGGCTGTATCAGTCCCGACCCTTTCTCTATTTCATCCTGTGGATGGGGCCTTCCGGCCTGCTGGCGCTGCTGGCGGGGTGGTTCACCACCGAAATCGGCCGACAGCCGTGGGTGGTATATGGCCTGCTGCGCACCAAGGATGCGGTCTCCGCGCACGGTGACCTGCACATGAGCATCAGCCTGCTGGCGTTTATCATCGTTTACTGTTCGGTGTTCGGCGTCGGTTATTCCTACATGATGCGTCTGATCCGTAAAGGGCCGCAGCAGCACGAAAACCATGAAGACGATACGGACGGCAGACCGGCACGCCCGCTGTCTGCGGTGAAAGAAACTCTGGATGACAGGAGCTGAGCATGGGCATTGATCTTCCGTTGATTTGGTTTGTGATCATCGTGTTCAGCACCATGATGTACGTGGTAATGGACGGCTTTGATTTGGGTATCGGCATCCTGTTCCCCTGGGTTAAGGACAGCGGCGACCGTGATGTGATGATGAACACCGTCGCGCCGGTATGGGACGGCAACGAAACCTGGCTGGTGCTGGGCGGTGCGGCGCTGTTTGGTGCCTTCCCGCTGGCTTACGCGGTGATCCTCGATGCGCTGGCCATTCCGCTCACCCTGATGCTGTTCGGGTTGATTTTCCGCGGCGTGGCGTTTGAATTCCGCTTCAAGGCCACGGAGGAGAAGCGTCACATCTGGGATAAGGCGTTTATCTGGGGATCCATTTTCGCCACCTTCAGTCAGGGGGTGGTGGTCGGGTCCATCATCAATGGTTTTCAGGTCAGCGGCCGCGGCTATGCCGGCGGCGCCCTCGACTGGCTGACGCCGTTCGCGCTGTTCTGCGGGCTGGGGCTGGTGGTGACCTATGCGCTGCTGGGCTGCACCTGGCTGGTGATGAAAACCGCCGGTGACCTGCAGGCTCGCATGTATCGCTTGGCGACGCCGCTGCTGATCACCCTGCTGCTGGTGTTGGCGGTGGTGAGTATCTGGACGCCGATTGCCCATCCGGAGATCGCCGGCCGCTGGTTTACGCTGCCGAACCTGTTCTGGCTGCTGCCGGTGCCGGTCCTGGTGCTGCTCAGCGCCTGGGGGATCCAGCACGGCGTGAAAAGCGCGGCGCACTATTCGCCGTTCTTGCTCACCCTGTTGCTGGTGTTCCTCGGTCTGAGCGGGTTGGGCATCAGCATCTGGCCGCTGTTGATCCCGCCGTCCATCACCCTGTGGGACGCCGCCGCCCCGCCGCAAAGCCTGGGCTTTATGCTGGTCGGCGCGCTGTTTATCATCCCGATTATTTTGGTCTACACCTTCTGGAGCTATTACGTGTTCCGCGGCAAAGTCAGCCATGAGCACGGTTATCACTGATGAGGGAGGACAGTATGCAAGATAAAACCGCGACCGCCCCGGCCCCCTGGTGGAAACGCGTGGGCTGGCTGGTGATTATCTGGAGCGCCAGCGTGTTGGGGCTGTTTCTGGTCGCCTCGATGTTCCGCCTGCTGATGACCGCCGCAGGCATGAAGTCGGCATAACCTGAGCACTATCTGGCCGAGGTGTTGGGGAAGTAAAAGGAAATAACCAGCGTTACCAAGGGTAGCGCACCTATTTTCAACAGCTCGAACACTTGCCTGATAGGCTCGCTTTGATCCCAATAAGCGTGGGCGGTAAAAACGCCCACGCTTATCACGAAGATCCCGCACAGCACCTGACGCGCCAAGCGCAAACGTTCCATTTCATCGAAGACCAATATCTCCTTCAGGTACCCCCTGGCGGCCTCATCGTGCAGGTTTGCGTTTTCGGTGCTCATGGGAAGATCCCCACGACTCGCCCCACGGCCTCCAGCTCTGCGCCATTTTCTCGCACAATGCCCAGGGACGTCCCATTCTGTTTCATCCAGTGCTTATCAGCTATGGCTATCAACGCGAAAGCCATCTTGATTACCTCGGTTTTCTCCATCCCATGGCGCCGGGCTATATCGTTCAGATCGTCATCAATTTTATTGGATAAACGGATCGGTAAACTGCGCATACTCCACCTCCTGTGGCTGATTGTCAGTCAGACAGAGTCTACGTGAGCCGCACAATCTGTTCAATTAGTGAACTGCGTAACGTCTCGCAAATTCAGCGAGTTAACGAAAAAAAACCGTCGGCGGAAAGTTTTCCTGCCGACGGTTATTGATTCAACAGCAGAATAATTTAACGGCGGTTACGCACCAGTTGGTAGCGGCGGGTCAGGTATTCCACCGGCACGCTCCAGATGTGCACCAGGCGGCAGAACGGGAACAGCACAAACAGCGTCATGCCCAATACCATGTGCAATTTGAAGATCGGCGCTACGTCCACCAGATGCTGCGACGCCCCGGCGTGGAAGGTCACCACCGCCTGCGCCCAGGCCACCAGCTTCATCATTTCGCTGCCGTCCATATGCTGGGCGGAGAACGGAATGGTCAGCAAGCCGAGGCACACCTGCACCACCAACAGCGTCAGGATCATGATGTCGGCAAAGCTGCTGGTCGCACGTACCCGCGGGTTGGTCAGGCGGCGTTTCAGCAATAGCGCTCCCCCGATCAACGTCATCACGCCGCAGGCCCCCCCGGCGATCATCGCCAGCTTCTGCTTCACGTCAATCGGCAGGAAGGCTTCATACATCCAGTGCGGTGTCAGCATGCCGAGGAAGTGCCCGGCGAAGATACCCAGAATACCGATATGGAACAGGTTGGAGGCCAGCCGCATGCCCTTCTTATCCAGCATTTGGCTGGAGCCGGCACGCCAGCTGTATTGCCCGTAATCGTAACGCAACCAACTGCCGATCAGGAAAATCGCTCCCGCCAGATAGGGGTAAATATCGAAGAAGAATTGATTTAAAAATTGCATGATTAGCGTCCTTTGGTTCCGGTTAGCGCATCCGTCAAATCCAGGTACTGTGGCGCGACCGCGCCGGCAAAACGCCGCTGATGCGCCGTTTGCTGTGCCGAGGCGCAGCCCTGCTCGCCGAGGAACTTGATTTGTTCCTCTTCCCAGACCGCGTCCAGCGCCTGCGGCGTGTCATCGCGGGCCTCTTTTGCTACCTGAGACTCCAGCGCCTGTGCCTGAACTTCACCGCCGGACAGCGTCAGCAACAGGTCAAACAGCACCGCATATGGGCTTTCCCGCTGCTGTAGCCGGGCGCCCAACAGCGCCAGGATCGGCGCGATATCCTGCAAGCCGCCGCGTGCCTCGGCCGGGTTACGGCTGGCCAGATACTCCAGGTACAGCGGCAGGAAATCCGGCAGTTCGCGGCTGTCGATCTCCAGGCCCGCTTCACGGTATTGCGCCATCAGATCAACCATCGCCTGGCCGCGATCGCGCGATTCGCCATGCACGTGTTCAAACAGCAGCAGCGAGGTGGCACGGCCACGGTCGAACAGCTCGCAGTATTCGGCCTGCACGTCCAGCAACGGACGGGCACAAAAACGACGAATAAACAGGATCAACTGCGCGCTGTGGTGCAAATCCAGTTCGCTGGCCGGCTCCAGTGCCTCAACCAATGCCTGCTGATGGTCGAACAGCGCCTGCTCCGGGTAGTCCAGCAGGCGGGCAATCACTTTCAGGCTGATCATGAGGCATCCTCCTGACGGGCAGTTTTCTGCGTCACATCGATAGCGTCAATGCGGCGGCTGTTGAACAGGTTGAACTTGCCGTCGCTGCCGTGGCAACCGTCGCCAAAGCTGAAGCCGCAACCTTTGCTTTCCGGGAAAGCTTCGCGCGCCAGTTCGCGGTGGCTGGACGGGATCACAAAGCGATCTTCATAGTTGGCAATCGCCAGATAACGGTACATCTCCTGCGCCTGCGCTTCGGTCAGCCCCACCTGTTCCAGTGCGCTGGTGTCCAGCACGCCGTCAACGGTTTCCGCCCGTTTGTAATGACGCATCGCCAGCATGCGTTTAAGCGCCAACAGCACCGGCGCGGTATCCCCTGCGGTCAGCAAGTTGGCCAGATATTGCACCGGAATACGCAGGCTCTCCACGTCCGGCAATACGCCGCTGTGTGCCAGCTCACCGGCATCGGCTGCGGATTGGATCGGTGACAATGGTGGCACGTACCACACCATCGGCAGCGTGCGGTATTCCGGGTGCAGCGGCAGCGCCAGCTTCCAGTCCATCGCCATTTTGTAGACCGGCGACTGCTGCGCGGCCTCGATGACGCCCTGTGGAATACCATCCGCCAACGCCTGGGCAATCACCGCCGGGTCGTGCGGATCGAGGAAGATATCCAACTGGCTTTGGTACAGATCCTTGTCGTTTTCAGCGGCGGCGGCCTGCTCAATGCGATCGGCGTCATACAGCAACACGCCCAGATAGCGAATACGGCCGACGCAGGTTTCCGAGCACACCGTCGGCTGGCCGGACTCGATGCGCGGATAACAGAAGATGCACTTCTCGGACTTGCCGCTCTTCCAGTTGAAATAGATTTTCTTGTACGGGCAGCCGGTCAGGCACATGCGCCAGCCGCGGCATTTATCCTGATCGATCAGCACAATGCCGTCTTCGCCACGCTTGTAGATGGCACCGCTCGGACAGGTGGCGACACAGGCCGGGTTAAGGCAGTGTTCGCACAGGCGCGGCAAATACATCATGAAGGTGTTTTCGAACTGGCCGTACATCGCCTTCTGCATGTTGTCGAAGTTCTTGTCCTGCGAACGTTTTTCGAATTCGCCGCCGAGGATCTCTTCCCAGTTCGGACCGCTTTCAATCTTCTTCATGCGCTGGCCGGTGATCAGCGAGCGCGGACGAGCGATCGGCTGATGTTTCCCCTGCGGCGCGGTATGCAGGTTCTGATAGTCGTAGTCGAACGGCTCGTAGTAGTCGTCCAGCGCCGGCACGTCCGGGTTGGCGAAAATCTTCGACAACAGGCCGACGCGGCTGCCCATGCGCGGCTCCAGTTTACCGTTGATCTTGCGGATCCAACCGCCCTTCCACTTTTGCTGATCTTCCCAGGCGTGCGGATAACCGACGCCGGGTTTGCTTTCCACGTTGTTGAACCAGGCGTACTCCATGCCCTCACGGCTGGTCCAGACGTTCTTGCAGGTTACCGAACAGGTATGGCAACCGATGCATTTGTCCAGGTTCAGCACCATGCCGACTTGTGAACGAATTTTCATTTTGCTTTCTCCTGCTGGCTGCCCTGTGAGTCGTCGTTGCCTTCACCGTCTAACCAATCGATGCGGTTCATTTTGCGTACCACCACAAACTCGTCGCGGTTGGAGCCGACGGTGCCGTAATAGTTGAATCCGTAGGCCAGCTGCGCATAGCCGCCGATCATATGGGTCGGTTTCGGGCAGACGCGGGTCACCGAGTTGTGAATACCGCCGCGCTGGCTGGTGATTTCCGAGCCGGGAATATTCACGATACGTTCCTGCGCGTGGTACATCATGGTCATGCCGGCCGGAATACGCTGGCTGACGACGGCCCGCGCGGTCAGTGCACCGTTGGCGTTAAAGGCTTCGATCCAGTCGTTGTCCTCAATGCCCAGATCTTTGGCATCGTCTTCGCTCATCCAGACAATCGGCCCGCCGCGCGACAGGGTCAGCATCAACAGGTTGTCGCTGTAGGTGGAGTGAATGCCCCACTTCTGGTGCGGAGTCAGGAAGTTCAACGCCTTCTCTTTGTTGCCGTTCGGTTTCTGGTTCAGCAACGGCTGCGCGGCGCGAGTATCGATCGGCGGACGGTACACCAGCAGGCTCTCGCCAAAGGCGCGCATCCACTCGTGATCCTGATACAACTGCTGACGGCCGCTGAGGGTGCGCCATGGGATCAGCTCATGCACATTGGTATAACAGGCGTTATACGACACGTGTTCGTCTTCCAACCCTGACCAGGTAGGGCTGGAAATGATTTTGCGCGGCTGGGCCTGAATATCGCGGAAGCGAATTTTTTCGTCTTCCTTGTTCAGCGCCAGATGACGGTGATCGCGGCCGGTCATTTTGCCCAGCGCTTCCCACGCCTTGACCGCCACCTGCCCGTTGGTTTCCGGTGCCAGCGTCAGGATCACCTCGGCGGCATCGATGGCGCTTTCAATCTTCGGCCGCCCCGTCGCCGGGCCTTCGGTTTTCACGTAGTTGAGTTTTTTCAGCAAATCGACTTCGTCCTGGGTGTTCCAGCCGATGCCCTTGCCGCCGTTGCCCAGCTTATCCAGCAGCGGCCCCAGCGAAGTGAAACGCTCGTAGGTGGCCGGGTAATCGCGCTCCACCACCATAATATGCGGCGCGGTTTTACCGGGGATCAGCTCGCATTCACCCTTTTTCCAGTCTTTGACACCGTAAGGTTGCGCCAGCTCGGCGGCGGAGTCATGCTGGATTGGCAAGGTCACCACGTCGGTTTCCTGGCCCAGATGCCCAACGCAGACTTCGGAGAAGGCTTTGGCGATGCCCTTGTAGATTTCCCAGTCGCTTTTCGAGTCCCAGGCCGGATCGACCGCTGCCGACAGCGGGTGAATAAACGGATGCATGTCCGAGGTATTCATGTCGTCTTTTTCGTACCAGGTGGCGGTCGGCAGCACGATGTCGGAATAAAGGCAGGTGCTGGACATGCGGAAATCGAGCGTCACCACCAGATCCAGCTTGCCTTCACCGCCGTTATCCTGCCATTCCACTTCCTGCGGCTTGGCGCCGCCCTGCCGGCCCAGATCCTGCCCCTGAATGCCGTTTTCGGTACCCAGCAGGTATTTAAGCATGTACTCATGGCCCTTGCCGGAGGAGCCCAGCAAATTGGAACGCCAGACAAACAGGTTACGCGGGAAGTTCTGCGGGTTGTCCGGCTGCTCGGCGGCAAAGCCGAGAGTCCCTTTTTTCAGGGCGTCGACGGTGTAATCCACCGGTGATTGCCCTGCGGCTTGCGCCTGCGCCGCCAAGTGCAGCGGGTTGGTGCTCAACTGGGGTGCCGACGGCAACCAGCCCATGCGCTCGGCACGCACGTTGAGGTCGATCAGGCTGCCGCCAAAGCGCGACTTGTCCGCCATCGGCGACAACAGCTCTTCGGTGCCCACGGTTTCGTAACGCCACTGGCTGGAATGGTTATAGAAGAACGAGGTGCTGTTCATATGGCGCGGCGGACGTTGCCAGTCGAGGCCAAACGCCAATGGCAACCAGCCGGTCTGCGGTCGCAGTTTTTCCTGGCCAACGTAGTGCGCCCAGCCGCCACCGCTCTGGCCGACGCAGCCGCAGAAGATCAGCATGTTGATCAGGCCACGATAGGTCATGTCCATGTGGTACCAGTGGTTGACACCGGCACCGACGATAATCATCGAACGGCCATGGGTTTTCTCGGCGTTGTCGGCAAACTCGCGGGCAATGCGGATAATGTTGTGGCGTGACACGCCGGTGATCTGCTCGGCCCAGGCCGGGGTATAGGCTTTGACGTCGTCATAGTCGGTGGCGCAGTTGGCGTCGTTCAGGCCACGCTCAAGGCCGTAGTTGGCCAGGGTCAAATCGTACACGCTGGTCACCAGCGCTTCGCTGCCGTCCGCCAGACGCAGACGTTTTACCGGCAGCTTGTGCAGCAGGATCTCGTCCAGCGCCACGCTGTTGAAGTTCTGGCTCTCGGCCCCGCCGCTTTTTATGCCGCCAAAGTAAGGGAAACCGACCTCGGCCACCTCGTCATGCGCCCCCAACAGGCTGAGTTGCAGCTCCACTTCCTGCTGATCTTGACCGGCACGTTGTTCCAGGTTCCATTTGCCCTGTTCGCCCCAGCGGAAACCAATCGAGCCCTGCGGCGCGACCAGTTCGCCACTGCGTTGATCGATGGCGACGGTTTTCCACTCGGGGTTGTTTTCTTGCCCCAGGCCGTCAACCAAATCGGCGGCACGCAGCAGGCGACCGGCGGCGTAATGCCCCGCTTCGCGCGGCTCCAGCATCACCAACATCGGCATGTCGGTATAACGACGCACGTAATCGCGGAAATAGCCCACCTCGCGATCCAGGTGGAACTCTTTCAGCATCACGTGGCCCATCGCCAACGCCATGGCGCTGTCGGTACCCTGTTTCGGGTTCAGCCACTGGTCGCACAGCTTGGCGACTTCGGCGTAGTCCGGCGTGACCGCCACGGTTTTAGTGCCTTTGTAACGCACTTCGGTGAAGAAGTGGGCGTCCGGGGTACGCGTCTGCGGCACGTTGGAACCCCAGGCGATGATGTAGGAAGAGTTATACCAGTCGGCGGATTCCGGCACGTCGGTCTGTTCGCCCCAGGTCATCGGCGAGGCCGGCGGCAGATCACAGTACCAGTCGTAGAAGCTCAGGCAGGTGCCGCCAATCAGCGACAGATAACGGGCGCCGGCGGCGTAAGACACCATCGACATCGCCGGGATTGGCGAGAAGCCGATAATGCGATCCGGCCCGAAGGTTTTGGCGGTATAGACGTTGGAGGCGGCAATCAGTTCGTTCACTTCCTGCCAGCTGGAACGGACGAAACCGCCGCGTCCGCGCGCCACTTTGTAGCTTTTGGCTTTTTCGGGATCGCTGACGATCGAGCCCCAGGCATCGACCGGATCGCTGTGCAGCGCCTTGGCTTCACGCCACAGCTTGATCAGGCGTTTGCGCATCAGCGGGTATTTCAGGCGGTTGGCGCTGTACAGATACCAGGAATAGCTGGCGCCGCGTGGGCAGCCGCGTGGTTCGTGGTTTGGCAGGTCGGGACGGGTGCGGGGGTAATCGGTCTGTTGGGTTTCCCAGGTGACCAGGCCGTTTTTCACATAAATTTTCCAGCTGCAGGAGCCGGTGCAGTTGACCCCATGGGTGGATCGCACAATCTTGTCGTGCTGCCAACGGCTGCGGTAGCCGTCTTCCCAGTCGCGGTTGGTGTTCAGCGTCTGGCCATGGTCGCCAGAAAAAGGTTCCGCCAACTGCTTAAAATAGCGGAATCGGTCTAGAAACTTGCTCATCCGGAATTCTCCTGAGGGCTTTTTAATATTTTTTTACCCTATGGATTTCAAGTCGCAGCTAGGCGGCCAGCTCGCTCATCTCCAGGCGCTTACTCAAGTAAGTCACTGGAGTGAGCTAGCGCAGGTAACAACGCTGCGGCTTGAAATACGACGGGTAATGACGTTGCTCAATCTGTGGCCAAGCCTACTGATGCCAGAAGTTGGGCAAATTGATTGCGATCAAGAGAACGGAGGGAGAATAGCGGCGGGAATGGCGGAGCTACCCCTAAAGTATCAGGGCAGTCATCGAATTTAATTGATTGAAAATAATGCAAAAATTCCAAATGAGATGTTCGAGGGGATGTGTTGCGGGATCGGTCGAGGTATTTGGGGGTAGGAAGCGGACTGACGCCCGCTTTCTGTTTGGCGAAGTGAGGGTTACTGGAGCAAAAGGCGCATTAGCCTAAATCCATCTCATGGCCTATCCACTCGCCGCTGTCGCGGTTGATGAATTGCAGGTACTGCTCGTACTCCTGCTCGCCGTAGAACAGGTTCAGCAGCGGTGTTTTATAGAACGACTGCCACATTTGCCCCAGCATGATCGGGCGGCGCGGAACGTAAATGTTCTCGATCAGGTTATAGCCGGTAGCCATCAGCATGAAACACAGGAAGAAGTAGTTAAACCTGCCGCGCAGGAACGAACCGCGATGCGCCACGTAGTAAAACAGCAAGAACACCGAGGCGACGCTGGCATAACGGCTGGCCGCCTGCAGCGAGCTGGAACACAGGAACACAAACACCACCAGCCATGCCGCGTAGTTTTTAATCTCCCCCGCCTGGTTGTGCATCGGGTTGGTCAGCATGAAGACGCCGAGAAACAGCGTCGGGAATAACACGATCAGGAAGTTAATCATGCCGTTGGCGTTACCGGAGGTCAGGTATTCGCTGGCGTACATACCGGAGGTATAAACGTCCGAGTAACTGTTGATGCCGGAGATCGTAATATGGGAAAGGATAAACGGCAGCGCAAACTTGGCGGTCAGAAAGGCGATGGCACTGAACGCCACCGTCAGCAGACGGTTCAGGCGCATCACCCGGCTGCACAGCAACACCCCCACCAGCAGCATGCTGGAAAAGTGGGTCAGCATGGCGAACAGCATCAGGCCCGAAGCCAATGGGCGGTTGAGCTTATGGCAAAACAGCACCATCGCCAGAGTCATCACCGCCATCGAAAAGCCAAAGCGCAGCCCCATGGCAATGATAAACGGGTTAATCAAAAACAGCACCGCCAGATGCAGTAACACAAACTGCCGCGCCGTAAACGCCTTGCCGGAGTGCAGCATGACGATATTCAGCGCGCTGAGATAACAGTAAACCGACAGCGCGACGTACAGCCCCGGAATAATGAAAAACGGGATCCCCAGCGTTTTAAAAAGATAAAAATTGGCGTACAGCACCACGTCCACCTTGCCCTGAATAACCTCCCCCAGGCTGGTCGCCGAGTTGATGGCATCGTAATTGGCAAAGTGACGGTAAAGGTCTGCCAACGGCGGGATCTTGATAAAGAAGAAGAAAAAACACAGCGCAATCAGCACATAGGCCGCCGAGTTTTTCTTTCCCGCCCGCAGCGTAGCTATGCTGTGCAGCAAAGCAAAAAGCGGTACCGTCAGCAACAAGACGCTGCCAATCAGCGTAGAACGTTCAAAACGCATAATCATCCTCTGGCTAAATACTTCCCTCTCATTTGGGAGTATTGCTCATCAGTTAAGGCGATCTTGTCCCCTCTCCTTTGGGAGAGGGTTAGGGTGAGGGGAAACAGACAGAGCAGCGGCTAAAGCCCCTCACCCCGGCCCTCTCCCACAGGAGAGGGTGACGCTTACCTGACTCATTTCGTAATATCAGAACGGCACGCCGCGGAAAAACAGGTTGCGGATGATATTTTTCATATACACGCCGGCCATCAAGCCGCTATTGACGTAGACAATGCCCTTCAGCCCATAGAAAACCCCGGCCAGGCGGCTCTTGCCGTCGGTAATGATGCGCGAGGTAATGCAGGTATGGCGCAGACGCAGAATGTTGCGCGCCCGGGGGGAAACCTGCGGCATCAGCCGCTGCTCGAACTGCATTTTATTGCGGTAGCCAATAATACCTTTCGGGCTGGAAGTGATGCGATCGCCATCATGGTCATTGTGCACCGCCAGCCGCTCATGCAGCGTGCCAATGCTCGCCCCGGCCGCCAGCAGTCGGTACAGAAAGATATGATCCTGATAGCGTGGAGTATTAAAGAAGCCACGCACCGCAATCGCCAGGCTGCGCCGCATCATGATCATCGGCGTGTAGGCGACACCGGCCAGCATAAAGTCCTCCAGCCCTTCACAACGCGCGCGGTAGTAATGTTCGGCGCTGATCTGCCCGTCTTTCAAAATGTCCATGTCGCACAGGCTGACGTCGTAGTGGCCCTGCTGCATAAACGCCAACTGGCGGGCGATTTTTTGCGGATGATAGTAGTCGTCATCATCCAGAAAAGTAATGTACTCCCCGCTCGAACGCAGGATCCCACTGTTACGCGCCTGAGCACCGCCGCCATTACGCCGGCGCGGACAATAGATAATCTCCCCCCGCTCGATATAACCGGCCAGGCGTTCGCGGGTCGCCAGGCGATGGGCGTCGCCCTGCGGGTTGTCATCCACCACGATGATTTCCAACGGGCGATGGGTTTGCGCCAGCACGCTGTCGATAGCGCGCGCCAGCAGTTCACTGCGGCCATAGGTGGGTATGATGACGCTGACGGTGATACTCATGGTTTGATTTGCCCCAATTGACATAGGTGCGCCGCTAGCCGCGCAGGTTATACAGACGCGCCATCAGGTAGTAAGCCAGCGGGCTGCGGTAAAACAGCCGGTTCTTGCGGCTCAGCATTTTGCGCTCCTCGGTGCGCAGGCCGGAGTAGCGGCGCTTCAGCTCGCGGGTTTCACGCAGCGCATCACGCAGCCCGAAAAAGTCCAGCCCCACCAGCAAGCGCGCCTTCAGCGTGGTGACGTAGAGGATCGAATAAAGCCCATGCCCCAGTCCCTGCCGTCGCCCCGTATCAGCGCCGTCGAGGGCATGATCCAGATCGTCCAGATCGCGTCGCTTGGGTGCGCGCGTAATGCCATTCGGGTTGGCGCGGTAGCCCACCAGAGGGGCATCGCAGACCACGATGCGCTCAGCCTTCAGGTAGAGCTGCGGGATTAACTGAATATCTTCGAAATTCCGCCCCGTCGGGAAGCGCGCCTCGTCGAACAGCGTTTTGCGGTAAATCCTTGCCCAGGCAAACCACATGCTGCGGTTAAAGCTGTCCGTCAGCAGCGCCATATGATCGTCACGTTGTTGGGGGGCGGCATTGCCGGGCACGATGGCCATGGTGCCGTCCGACTGGATCTTGCCGTTGTTGAAGGCCGAAAAACGCTGGGCGTTGAAGGCGACGATGTCGGCCAGCGGGTTGTCCGCCAGCAGGCGGCCCAAAATGCTGAAATAGCCCTCCAGCAGCACGTCGTCGGAATCCAGGAAGCCGATATAGCGCCCCTCGGCATGGGTGATACCGCGGTTGCGCGCCTCGCTCAGCCCCTGATTTTCCTGCCGCAGAATACTGACTCGCCGTTGATGCTGCGGGTAGCGGCACAGCATTTGCTCGGCAATGGCGATGGCGCCATCCGGGCTGCCGTCATCCACGATGATCACTTCCGCCCAGTCCGGCAGCTGTTGCAGCACCGAGCCAAGGCAGGCCTCGATATAAGCCTCGACCTGGTACACCGGAATAATCAGGCTCAGGGTAATATTCATGACCGGTTATCCTTTGTTTTCTGTTTGACGTTGTACCCATACCGCACGGCTGCCCATCGACGGCAATTCAGCCGCAATCTGCGCCTGCCCCTGCGCCTGCCAACCGGCGGGCAGATCAAAACGCGCCGACATGGGGCGGTAATAAGGGTTGGCGATCAGCACCAGTCCCTGCCGGCCATGGATAAACAACCGGGCCGGGATGGCGGTGTTGTTGCCTTGCAACAACCGGCTTTCACCGGAAAGCAGGTAAGGCTCAAAGCTGACAATCTGCTGCGCTACACCGGCGACCCCGCGCCAGATAGCATCAAACTCCTGCTGGCTGAAACCACCACGTTGGCGCTTGTAGAACAGGTCGGTATAGGAATAGAACAGGATGCCCCTGGACCCGCCGATCAATCCTAACCAGGCCTGATTGCGGATCTCCGCCTCGGTCGGTTGGCGCGGCTTGCGGCCGGGTGCATAGGCGGCATGATCCATAATCTGCATCACCAACCAGGCCCCTTTGGCCTGGCGCGCCACCTGGCTGGTGATGCGGCTGTACTCCAGGGTGCGCGTCAGATCGGCGTCCCGACCAACCGGATAAGGATCGCTGGCCAGCACGTCAGAACTGTTGAAATAGGCATTGAGCGTGCCGGTTTTGTCCAACACCTGGAACGTCAGGTGATCCGGATCCAGCCGTTTGACCTGCAGGTGTTTTTGCTCAATCTGCGGCACATATTCCGGCCCCAGCTCGTCGTTGATGTACCAGGCGAGCAGGTTCGGCTCATGTTTGAACTTCTCCACATAGCGGGCCGTCAGCTGCGGGTAGCTCATTTTGGTTTCCGGCGCGAAGCGGGTGCCGGCGTACATGTCCTTGAGCGAAAAAATCACCTGCAAACCGTACTGCTGGGTTTTGCGGAAATAGTGATAGGGATCGCGGCCGGTGCCGTAGTTGTAATTGAGCAAGGTATTGAAACCGGCGTCGCGGATACGCGCCAAATGCTCGTCCGTCGCCATCTCGCCGTACATATAAATGCCGAGCGGGAAGAAGCGCTTGCCTTGCTTCAAAACGTAACCCTGCGCATCCAGCGCTACCCTGGGCTGCGGGCGACCGACGCTGATCGGCATTTCGCTGCGCTGACTGCGTTGCGAGGCCACGTCCGTCACCTGCTGCTGCAAACGATACTCACCGGCGGCCAAATCGGCCGGCAGAGGGAACTCCACTTTCTGTTGCCCACTGATGGCGTAGCGGCGGCTGTCGCGCTTCACCGGGGTGTTTTTGTCATCCACCAGGGTGCTGTCCACCTGCACCTGCTGCGGATCTACCACTTCAACCATGCTGGATGCCGCCCCGTTGCCGCTGCGCATCTGGTACAACTCCGGTGCCACAGGTTGCAGACAGGCGTAGACGTCATCAAACCAGGCGCTGCCGGTGGTGCCCTGGCGCAGATAAACCCCCAGTACCACCTTCACCGCCCGTGGCGGCACCCGAAAATCCCCGGTGACCGGCTGCCAGCCGCTGGTACCCAGCAGCCCCTGCGGATAGCTGCCCGCTAAAAAACGCCCCTGATCGTCATAACTTTCGACAAACACCCCGGCACCCTGGTTTTCGCCCTTGCCCCTGAGGTTTTCACCCCGTACCCAGGCACCAAACGCCACCTGCTGGCCCGGTTTGACCGACAGCCTTTGCAGCATGTTGTGGTAGTTGGCCGGGTTATGATTTTGATAAAACAGGCTGCTCTGGCCGCCATGACCGCCCGCCACCACCTGCGCGGAGGCCAGCGACCAACCGGCCCCCCCCTGCTCGAAGCCGGGATCCTTGAGCAGATTGCCGTCGCAGCCGCCCGCACTGACCAGCCCCGCCCAGCCGACGCTCGCCAGCAGGCAGGCTGAGGTAAGTTTGCTGAAATTCATTGTCTTTTCATCACCGCGCTGTAGAGATAGGAAAAGAACAGATAGCAGGACTTTTGGTAGGACAGCCCCAGATGACGGCGATAAATCTGCCACTGCCAGTCGGCCGCGCGGAATTTATTGCCGGACAGCGACTGGGCGGACAGACGGTAAAAAGCCAGCGGCTCGGGAATGCAATACGCCATGCGATTACGGGCTTTTTCCAGCACCGACAGCCACATCACGTAGTCCTCATGACCGACCTTGCTCTGATACACCTTGCCGACCTGGCGCTGGTTGTACATGCCGGTCAGGTTGCCGATCCAGTTGCTTTTCAGCATATCCTTGTAGGCGATGATTTCCCCGGCGCCGCGGTAGTTCTTCACCCGAGTGAGGTCATCTTCGAAGGTGTAATAATGGGAGCACACCACGTCGTAGCGGTTGGTTTTCAGAATGCCGACCTGACGCGCCAGCTTGTTCGGATGCCAGACGTCATCGCTGTCGCAAAACGCAATATAATCGCCGCGCGCCGCTTCAATCGCGATATTGCGGGTTTCGGCCACGCCCTGATTGGCGTTGTTGCGAATGTAAGTCAGACGATCGTGGATGAACGGTTTCACCACCTCGGCGGTGTTGTCCGTCGAAGCATCGTCGATCACGTACAGGTGATAATCCTGGTATGTCTGGTTCAGCACCCCGAGGATCGACTCTTTGATAAAGCCCGCGGCGTTGTAAGCCGGCATGATAACTGAAACTTTTTCCATCTTAACCTCCAGCGATAAGCTGTTGCCATTGGGGATAAATACGCTCGGGGATGTACTGCTGCGCCCGTTCCAGAGCCTGAAGGGAGAAGCGCTGACGCAGCTCGCCGTCGCCGATCAGCGCCAGGGTTCGTCGGCTGAAAGCCTCGATATCCTCCTCCGCCACCAGATAACCGTTCTCCCCGTCAGCGATCAGCTCCGCCGGGCCGGTCTGGCAGTCAAACGCCACCAGCGGCAGGCCAAAGCTCATCGCCTCAATCAGCACCATCGGCAAGCCTTCATAACGCGAGGTCATCAGCAGCATGGCGGCCTGGCGATAGTGGCCGGCAATGTCCGCCGTCGCCGGTAACAGCTTCACTTGTTCGCCCAGGCCGGCGGCGTCAATCTGCTGTTGCAACGCCCCCCGGTCCGGGCCATCACCGATGATATGCAGTTGCCAGCCCGGCGCTTGCAGGGCTACCCGTTGCCAGGCGGCGATCAGCCGGTCAAACCCTTTCTGGTGGCATAAGCGCCCCACCGCCAGCGCCACCGGTTGCTGTAGCTTCGGCTGCGGCGGTTGCACCGGGAACGGCGAAACGTTCTCAATCACCCGGCATTTGCCGCTGGGCACCCAACGGCTGATGGTGGCCAAATCCTTCTTCGTCAGCAGTACCGTGCGGTCGCCCAGCCGGTAAACCAGGATCTTCAGCCACTTCATCGGCCAGGCGTACTGATGGAAACTGACGTGCTCACTCAGCAACAGTCGGCTGCGCGGGCACAGCAAACGCAGGTACGGCACCATGATCGACGACAGTTTTCCCATCGACACGGTAATGACCACGTCATAGCGCCCCCGGCGCAGAAACCACGCCAGCCGCCAGGGCCACAGCAAGCTTCTGCCGGTCATAAAGCGCAACGTCACAGACGCGTCCAACGGGTAAAATGTCCGGTCGCCGCTGATCGACACCAGATCCACCTGATGCCCCAAACGCGCAGTCAGCGCATTGGCCAGGCTGCTGGCCACCCGCTCGGTCCCGCCTTTTTCGGCGATGTTCTCAATCACAATCGCTACTTTTTGTTGCTGCATGTCATCTCCGAAATCCCTCGCGGGCGGTACGTAGCAGACGCCCCCCCAGTGGAAACAGCCCCAGTCTGGCCAGGCAGTCGCCGTACAGTTTGATCGCCCTGAACTTGCTGCTCAGAGCATCCAGCTCCGTGCGCGATGAGTAGTAGTTGAATGCCTGCAAATTCTCGCTGTACAGCGAGGCCAGCAGGTGTTTGCAGGCAAAACCGCTGATGTAGCGGCCACTGGCATTGAGATAGGCGTCGATAAACTGCTCGCTGGCGTCGATATTCATCCGGCAGCGGTCGGTATCGGCATCGCCGCAGCGGATAAACACGCCGCGCCCCTCGTCAAAGGTCACCCTGGCCCCCAGATTGGTGGCGTTGACCAAAAACCCCCAGTCCTGGTACTTGTAGAGGAACTCCGGGAATAAAAATCGCCGGTCATCTTTTTTACGCAGGCTGATGGTCGAGGTGCGAATATCGCCCATGTCGAGAAATAAAAAGTCCGCACCCGCCGCGCCCTCTTTATAATCGAATCGATAACTGCGAACATTCCTGTCACTCACCGTGACGTAGTTGCCAAAGATAATGTCTATTCGGGTATCCTGATGGCGTTTCAGGCGGCGAATAATATAGTTGGTGTTAAACGAATCCTCGGGTTCCAGAAAGAAAACCACTTCCGCTCGCGCTAACCGAAAACCGGTATTGCACGAGGCCGCGGTATTGCGCCGCACTTTATTTTCATGCAAACGCGCCCGGCGATTGGCGACCAGCAGGTTGCGCATATTATCCAACTCTGGTTTGTCCGACGCGTTATCGACCACAATAATTTCATAGTCGAAACCGAAGCAGGCATTAGTCATCCTGACTAATGTGGTGGCCAAACTGGCGGAATTATTAAAAACGGGCATGACAATCGATAAGTCCATTTATTACCTCAACAATATATTATCATTTGGCAAGACAACGCTAATGCCAATGGAATAGCTTGTTATCCCAGAATATCCTTGTCCGGTTACTCCCCCCGTCCTGCGCGCTGAAATACGCGCAGCCTACCGGTTATTCAACTACTCCTGGAAATAACCTCCCCACTCTTGTTCAATAATTCCCGGTGTAAATCGTTGCAGGCCGGCTCCGGGAGTGAATGTCAACTCGCCAAAATAGATCCGCTCCTGCACCTGATAAAAATCGACGCGCACATAAGAGAATTGCTCCGCCACCTGATGCGCCAGTTTCAGCATCTGCTCCAACCGGCAGGGCTTGTCCATCGGCACCTCGCTGTTGGGCACCCCCATGCGGATCTCGGTGCGGTTCCAGTGAGCATCAAAAAAATCACGACGGTGATCGATAAAGCGCTGGTAATCAATCTGGATGAAAAAACGCACTTCTCCGCTGCGATTAAAACAGTGGATCTTGATATCATTCGGCGTCTTGCCGTCCTGCATCAACATTTTTTCCACCATAATGCACGGCGAAATATCCTTATAATGGCGTTCGCGGTAAACCTGGTAAAAATTCTGTCGCAACCAACTGTTGGTCAGCACCCTCAATTCGTTAAAGCTGGTCTGGCTTTTATCAAACACCAGCTTGTTATAACCACTGCCGTGGTTCGCCTTAATCACGAAGGCGTCAGGCAATGCCTCATACATTTCTTCAGTTAACTTTTCACCCTGAGCATAGAGTTCGATGAGGTATTCTTTCCCCCACAGTTTTTCAATGTATTCTCTGACCAGATATTTATCGGACAGTTGAGTATACATCGCCGGAGGATAGACTTTCCTGCGCATCAGTTTCTCGCTATACCCCCTCGGTTTAGCCAGATGCGGCACCTTGCGAAAAAATAAGGCGTATTTTAACTGATGATATAATGCGTCGGGTATATTACGGTAAAACCCCTTCACCAGATTATTTAGCATAAAGTTCTCGCACCTTCCCTATTAATTGCGGTAAACAACGGTAGCAGGTGACCTGCAAACGGGTAATTTGTCCCTTTCTGAAAAAACCGTTCAGGACAAAAAATGAAATAAACTCGGTAATCAACGTTGAAATCGCCGCCCCCAGAATGCCGTAACGCGGGATCAACATCAGATTCATCAGCACATTAGCCAAGGCCGCCAGCGGCATTTTTATCGCGATAAACCGGTAACCACCAAACAGGACAATCGCCCGATAGGAGACGGTGCCCATCACCGAGAACAGTGAGGTCACCGAACACAGCGCCAGAATGGTGGCGGTTTCACGGTAGCTGTCGCCAAACATCAGCGTGACTATCGGGCCGGGGAACAGCGACAGCAACAAAATCACCGGCATCGACAGCAGCAACACCACCAGATACAACAGCCGAATGCGCCCTTCCTGTTCGCTCAGGGAGTTGGCATTCGCCACCCCCGGCATCATCGAGGTGATCAGCGCAATCGGCACGAAGATCCAGCCCTGACTCAGGGTGATGGCCGCACTGTAAAGCCCGACGCTGTGCTCCCCCAGATAGTTGCCGATCATGATCTGGTCGATACGCGTGTAAATAACTATCGATAGCCCAGACACCGCCAGCGGCAGCCCCACTTTCAGCAGATAACGGCCATAACGTCGTTGGTGGCGCACGCTGATGGGCCGCAACCCGCCCTGTTCACGACGAAACAGCAGCCAGCGCACCCCGTACGGGAGCAGGCTGCTCAGCACATAGGGCAGCGCAAACCACTCCAGCGGCAGCCTGGCATGCACCAACGCCAGCCGCAAAATGATCGACAACAGCAGCGCCAAATTGTTGATCAGCGTGTTCAGTTTCGATTTCAGCAGGGCGTCGTAATAAATCTTATAAACGTCCTGCACCGAGAAATACGCGCTGGCCAGCATCAACGCCATCATGATCTGGCTGGTGTGGTCCTGCGTCAGCAGCGCCCAGGCCATCAGCGGCACGGCGATCAATGCAAACAGTTGCCGCCGCAGACGCATCGAGGCCAGCATCAACCGCATGCCGCTGTGCCGCTGGCGGGCTACACGGTTGAACAACACCGAGTCGGCCCCCAGTTGCACCAGCGGTACCGCGATGGCGATCACCGACAGCAAGTAGTTAATCAGCCCGTACTGCGCCGGCCCCAGATAGCGCGCAACGTAGACCGAAACGAAAATCCCCGACAGGCTCAGCGATACCCGCTCCAACATTAACCACAGGGAGTTCATCAGCATCGCTTTCATAGGGTTACTGAACCTTTTCCTGATGACTCGGGTAAGCAAAGGCATAGTAACCGGCGTCGGTGGCGGTCTTTTTCACCATGCCATTGAGGATCACCCCTTTAATGGCGACGCCATTTTGTTCGAAACGACGGATGCTGATCTCAATCTGCCTGACGGTGTTGACCTCAAAGCGCACCACCATCAGCGCCGTGCCGGCGTGGTGCCCAACAATCGCCGCGTCGGTCACCGCCAACACCGGCGGCGTGTCGATCAGCACCAGATCGTAATTCTGCCCTGCCCAGTGAAGAAAATCGGCAAAGCGCTGATGCATCAGCAGTTCGGACGGGTTCGGCGGCACCTGGCCACGCGGCACAAAATCCAGATTGGCGATATCGGTTTTCTTCACCGCCGTCGCCGGTTCAATCAGCCCGGACAGCATGTCCGAAAGCCCGGCCTTGGCGCTGTTATTCAACCAGCGGTGCAGAAAGCCTTTGCGCATGTCGGCGTCGATCAGCAACACCCGCTGCCCTGCCTGAGCAATCACCACCGCCAGATTGGTGCTGGTGAAGCTTTTGCCGCTGGCGGGGCTGGCGCCGGAGACCATCAGAATGTTGTTTTTGGCCTCCATCATGGCGAAATGCAAACTGGTGCGCAGGCTGCGAATGGCCTCCACGGATAAGTCTTCCGGCTCTTCCTGCGCCAAAATGGGCAGTTTGCCGCTGCTGCTTTTGGTCAACAGCTGTTGCTGAACCCGGTTGCGTTTTTGCTGCCATGGCGACAACGGTACCGTGGCGTAAACGCTGATACCGCGTTTTTCCAGCGTATCGGTATCGCTGATGCCGCGATGAAGCGCAGCACGCAGTACCACCACCGACGCCGATAGCACGCCGCCCATCAACAGCGCGAAGAAGACGATCATCGCCTTCTGCGGCTGTACCGGGCGCAGGCCGGTTTCCGCCTCATCGATAATACGGATGTTGCCCACGGTACCGGCCTTACTGATGCTTAATTCCTGCTGCTTGTTCATCAGTTGCATATAGACCTGCTGATCCACCTGCACGTCGCGGGTCAAACGCAAAATTTCCTGCTGGGTTTTCGGCAGGGTTTGCACCTGTTTGCCGAGCCGCGCTTTTTCCGCCTCCAGCGTGGCGCGTTTTTCCAACAGCGCGCGGTATGCCGGGTGTACGCGGGTATAAAGCTTGGAAATTTCCGCCTCTTTGAAGGTCAGCTCATTGAGCTGTCCCTCAAGCTGAACCTGGGTATCCAGCACCGATTTGGCCTCCAGCGACAGGTCTACCGAGTCGTTCTGCTGGCGAAATTGGTTAAGCTGGTTTTCGGCGTTATTGAGCGAGGTCTGGGTGCGCGGCAACTGTTCGTGCAGGAAGGCCAGCATACGCTGGGTCTCTTCGGTTTTGCGATCCACGTTCTGCTGCAGGTAATTATCGGTGATGCTTTTCAGCACCGCCTCTGCCCGCTGAGGATCCTCCCCCGCCAGGCTGAAGGTCATGATGCCGCTTTCCTTGCCGCCGGGGGCGACATCCAGGATGTTGCGCAGGTCGTCCACCGCTTTTTGGCGCGGAACGTTAACCACGGTGAAAGTGGTGCCCGGCGATGCCTCAAGCTCGCTGACGTTGACCGACCAGCCGCCCTGTTGCAGCCTTTGCCCCACAACGCCGCTGAACAGGGTTTTGCCGTCGTGGCTCAGGTTGTAATGCTGCGGATCATCGACGGTCAGGGTCAGTTCCTGGCCCTGCATCGCCGCCGGCACGGTCATCGAAGAGATGCGCAGCACCGGCGACACTTCGCCGCTCAGGCGGGCAAGGCCCTTGCCGAACAGCGGAAAATAGTCCGGGCTGATGCGCACCGTGAGGCCGAGGTCGTCGACGGTTTTACCAATCACATAGCGTGATTTCGCCAGCGAAACCTCATCCTGGGTCGCCGAATTCTGACCGATGCCGCCGATCGAGCTGTCCAGCGTTTCACGCAGCAGCGAGTCGCCCGAGAGCTGTTTTTCCACCTGTACCAGCGCGGTCGCCTGATAGATTGGCGTAGCCATCAGCGCATAGGCACAGCCCAGCATCCCGGCCACGCCGGTCACCAGCAGAATGCGCCAGCGGTTGTCCCACAGTGGGCCAATCAAGCGTTCCCATTCCAATTTGTCGTCCTGCTCAGCCATCACAATCGGCAATGCATTGTTCTTCATCATCGGTATTCCTTAAGTCACCATTACGGGTTACCAGTTACGAACCCGCAACGTGGCCTCGCTGAGGTCGTTGAAGCTGGAAATAGTCGGTACCAGCTGGCTGATCAGGCGGTTCCAGCGCGCCACCGGCGCCGCGGTGACGTACACCACGTCGTAGGGTTCCAGCTGGAATTCGGTGCCCATCGCCAGTGCGGCGGCATCAGACAGGTCGAACTGGTACAGCGACGCCAGGCGTTGGGGTTGTTTGCCGCCGTTCGGACGGATCACGAATATGCCGGTGGCGTCGGCCACCGTTTGGCTGATCCCTTCGGAGCTGCCCAGGGCTTCGGTCAGCGTCATGCCGCTGCGGTCCATTTTCAGCGTCGACTGCTTACCCACTTCGCCCATCACGAACACTTTCAGTTCGTCGTTGCGCGGCACATACAGGATGTCGCCCGGCGTCAACAGGTGGTTCTGGCTGATGTCGCCGCGTTGCATCAGCGCCTGCAGCGAGATCGGCTGCTCTTTGCCCTGGTGCGTCAGCACCACGTTGCGCCAGTCGGCGTTGTCGGTCAGCCCGCCGGCGGCGTTGATCGCATCGAGAATGGTCAGGGGCACGTTGGTCACGGCCTGCTGGCCAGAAGTTTTCACTTCCCCGGTGACGTAAACTTTCTGCGAGCGGAATGCGGCGATGCTGACATCCACCTGCGGGCTTTCTACGTAGGTCGCCAGGCGGCCGGCAATCTGATTGCGCACTTCGGTGACGGTTTTACCCACCACCTGAACCCGGCCGATGTACGGATAGAAGATGGCGCCGTCGGCATGTACCCAGTTGCCGGTGTCGCTGGCGCTGCGGTACTGCCCTGCCGGGGTGGTCAGTTCCGGATGATCCCAGACGGTAACGTTGAGCACGTCGCCAACGCCGATGCGGTACTGATAACTTTGCAACCGCTGGTCAAGAGCCGGGTTTGGCCGCGCGACCGGTTCGACCCGGCGCATTTTTTCCAGCAACATCGGCGTGACGCGATACACCTGGACCTGTTTGTCCAAATCGAAATCTTCGTCCTGCTGAGTCACTTTTTCTTTACCCTGGGTCGGCAGGTGTGAACCTGGAAACGCGGTGCAACCGCTGAGCAAGACGCTGGACAGCACCAGTGGCATCAAATGAGGCAAATGAAGGTTCATAACGGTACCGTGAAAAACGGGCCGCCGTTGCGGCCAGTTAGATTGATGACAAAGTTGTCTTCAAGTGTTGAGATACCCGGGCCTAGCGCACCGAGGGGCCATTATGGGACACGTCCATGTGTCCCACCCTGCGGGCCGACTCGAAGTCGTTCCCATTTGCTCCCGGCAAATGGGTCGGCGGACAAGCCGCTACGACCCCTTCGGCACGCTCTCCCTAATAACGGGCTTTGTCAGAGGCCCGAGGGAGGATTAACGATCGGCGGTAGGGTTATCGGTAAAAATCCTTGCCTGGCGCGGTTCGTGCAGCAGGGCAAAATAACCGAAGAAGCAAAACACAAAGGCCAACAGCATCAGGTGGTCCGGCAGTTGCAGCACCTCGCCGCAGATGCCGACGCAGGCCAGAGTGACCGCCAGCATGCAGCTCATGCCCAGCGCCTGACGCGCATTGAGCCCCCGGCGCATCAGAATGTGATGCAGGTGATCACGCCCGGCCTTAAACGGGCTCTGGCGACGCAGCAACCGGCGCGTCATCACCGTCACCATATCCATCAGCGGAATGGCAATCAGCCACAGCGCGGTCACCGGCCGCATCACGGCGTCTTCGCCCTGCGTGGCGACAATCAACAACCACAGCACGCTAAAGCCAATCACCATGCTGCCGGCATCCCCCATGAAAATCTTGTGGCGCGAACCGAACACGCTGAGGTTGAACAACAGGTAGGCCGCCAGCGCGGCTATCAGGCTCAGGCACCACAACGCCAGTGACTCATGGCCTGCCAGGCCGAACAGGATGGCCAGCGCCATAAAGGTGACGCAGGACAGTGCCCCGAGCTGGCCGTCGATACCGTCAACCATGTTATAAGCGTTGATCGCGCCCCACACCGCCAGCGGGGTGATCAGCAAGGCGGCGTAACCCAGCAGCCACTCCTGGTGACCCCACAGGTAACCGAAAGAAGACAGTTGCATCCCTGCCGCCAGCATCATCGCCAGCGCGATCCCTCCCTGCACAATGACGCGGGGCGCCACCGGCAGATCAAAACGGTCATCCAACACCCCCAGCAGCACCAGCGCGGTGATGCTCAACAAATAGATGGGGCTGTGCGGCAACCAGTCCGGTTGCCAAAGGGTCACCAGCGTCACGACCAGGTAAATGGCAATCCCGCCGACCAGCGGAACGTGGCCCTGGTGGCGCTTACGCGCATTGGGCTTATCCACTAACCCCACCGCCAGCGCTGCGCGGCGGGCAATAACCACCAGCATCAACGCCAAAATAAATATCACGCTCAGTTGATATAACATGGTTCCTCCAGCGAATAAGCACGCTACCGCCCTTGAGTTACAGCTCCCAATGCGCTATTAACAAAAATAAAATTGACAGCCCCAGGATATAAGTCAGCATGAGCCAATCCCGCTTAATACAGATTTATCTGCTTGTCAGAGGAAAAAAATAAATAACCCTAACCCGCAATAAAGTTATCTCTAGGAAAACTCGTGTTTAATTGTTTTTTCGATTGCCGAATCAAGTTCCACTGGCGCCACGAAATCACTTTGCACATTGCTTTTAAATTGCGTTCTGGCGCAGAATTTTTGCACTCGCACGCGACTAATAGGGAATTTACGATGACTTATTTTACTCACGACATCTAATGCCGTCGCACCGCAGATCCCAAATAAATAGGGAATGCGAATAGTCTTATTGTTTCTGCCTAATGAAGAGGAAATAACGTCAACCAGCTGATTCATGGTGAAGTCAGGTTTATCAACATAATTGCTGACCTGATAAGTGGCTTGCTGATCCAACGCATGCTCCAGTCTGGCGGCAATATTCTCAACGTAAGCCATGGACTTCATATTATTGCCGCTGCCAATCATCACGAAACGGCCGCTGGCTATTTGTCGGAACAGGTTATAAACGTTGCCACGGTTATTTTCACCAAACACCACCGTCGGGCGGATGATGGTTAATTTATTGCCGCCATCGGCTTTACGCCAGGCTTCATAAACATACTCCGCTTCCAGCTTGGATTTACCGTAATGGTTAAAGGGTTCAAAAACCCCGTCTTCACCGGTTTCCCGGGTCACGAAGCCGTAGACCGCCACGGAGGAGGTAAAAATAATCTGTTTGATGTTCAACGCCGATGCCGTCATGCAGACATTGCGCGCGCCATCCACGTTAACCTGATAATACAGTGAGACAGGATCGACATTATCCTGATGCTCGGCGGCAAGGTTGATCACCGCGTCACAACCCGCCAATGGCTGTTGCAATGTCTGAGGCTGAGTAACATCACCAAACTGATAGAGTTCAGGAAAATGCTCACTCGGTTTTTTATCCACGATGGTCAACACCAGGTCGTCACGCACACTCAGACGCTTAACCAAACGCGTGCCGATAAAGCCGGAACCCCCGATGATCGCTACTTTACGCTTATCCATAATTTGTCACTCAACCCGATTTTCCATTATTCCCCACCACACCATTGAGGCAGGACGCTAATTCGCGTTAGAACATGGAAACCAGACTGGACAAAACAGACCCGGCTTTCAAATAACAAATAATGAAATAAAAATATGAGCCAAATGTAAAATTATCGATAAAGGTGAAATGTCATTTCGCGCTAATTTTTAACATCGTAAGCGACCTGATATTCCATGATTTTATTCGGCAGTATGAGATTAATCTTACCCGAGCCCTGTGCATCCGAAGTTTCGTATTTCACCGGCTGTTTCAGCTTGCCTTGTTTGGGATCGACACATTCAATGGTTGCCTGCTCGAGGCTTTCCCCCTGATACAGGCAAAGCAGCGTTTGCGGGCTGTTGGTCCGGGCGTTGTTCAGCGTCAGTGTCAACACCACGCGGGTATTGTTTTGAATGTCATTGATAATGGGCGGGCGAGTTTGATTCCCCAGTACATAGGAAAAATGTGAAATAATCAGCAACGACACGAATACCGACAGGTATTTCACAACTCTGACGGCAGGCACGGAGAAAAAACCGGCCGCCGCCGGAATTTTTTTTCTGACCGTCGTATTTTTAAGCGCCCCTGGCGTAACAGAGGGCGCGGCGGGAACAATATTCTCATCCTCCGACTCTATTTCTTCAGCAGTAATTTCATCCTGCTTATCGTCACTTTCAGAAAGTTCCGCTTGAATATCTTTATTAACATCGTTGTCGGCACTCCATATTTCATCAGCGACATATTCTTCCTCTTCAGAAATAAAGTGAAAAACGGCCTTATTTTCCACCTTATAACCCAGGCGCGGAATAGTTCTGATAAGTGTATGCTCAGCATCACCGATTTTTTGACGAATTGATTTAATTGTTTGATTTATCGTTGAATCTGAACAGTAAGTTCCTTTCCATATGTTTTCTATAATTTCCGCACGACTAACCAGCTCGGGGGATCTGGCGACAAGAAGTGAAAGTATCTGATACTCCTTCCAACGTAGACGGAATTTTTCCCTGGACGGTGTCAGAACATCTAGATTCCTAATCTTTATTCTTTTATCAAGATTCACTTTTAATTTCCTTAGCGTGCCTGTCCTGCACACTTTGTATAGAAATATGAAAAAATGTTCAAGAAATTAAATGTAAACTCAACAGGTTGCATTCATGGGATATTTATTTTTATAAAAAATTACTGATTTCATTTTTTACAACACCTCTCAAAAGGAGGTTATGATTCTTTGAATGACTTTATTTCCCTGTTGGAAACATGGTTTCTCATCATGTTTTCCGGCAATAAAAACCGCTTATCTTATTGTTTTAAAACATCAAATGTAATAATGTTATCGATTTGTTATTTAAATGAAATTGTGAAATTTCATTCTGACACCGATCGATATCATCTGTTTTTCCACCTAATCCGATTGCCAGACAGCCTACAAAAAGCCTGCCAAAACAGAATGAGAGTTATCTGATTTAGTCCCTCTTGGAATGCCAGGTTAAAATATAGCACCAAATACAAAGGCATATTGTTAACTTGATGAAATGAATCTCTGCTCATGCGAAGAAACAGAATTTCATTGCCGCATGACGCGGCATTCACAGTGCTTTATTTGGGTAAGGAATTCGACGTGGAAATGAAAAAATAACGTGCGAATAACATTTTTGGCAAAGACAGTGGGAAATCACGGCGGGAGAGATGCGCTTATAAACAAAGGGAAAAACAGCGCGCAATAATAAGAATATTACCTAAAATGGCGGGAATTTCACTGGGGACGTAAAAGCTTCACTTAAAGAGGGGATAAAAAGCTCCTCCCCTGTCGGGGAGGAACGGGTATTGCACAACGCTTTTTTATTTTTTACGGCCGTACACCACCCAGGTGACCAACACGCACACCACGTAAAACACCAGGAAGATTTTCATCGCGCCCGCCGGTGAACCGGTTAATGCCAGCGAGGTGCCGAAAGCCTGCGGAATAAAGAAGCCGCCGGCGGCACCAATCGCAGAGATAAAGCCCAATGCCGCCGCAGAGTCGGTGACCGCTTCACGTTGAGCGCTTTCGTCACTGCCGCCGGCCGCCTTAACCCGGTCGACGGTAATTTTACGAAAGATAACGGCAATCATTTGGAAGGTGGAACCACTGCCCAGGCCGGCAGTGAGGAACAACAGCATAAAGACGCTGTAAAACGCGATAAACGATCCTGCATGCCCTGCTCCCGGTAACGTCAGGAACAGTAAGGCGGCAAACACCGCCATCAGCACAAAGTTAATCAGCGTCACGCGGATACCGCCGAAGCGATCGGACAGCGCCCCGCCCACCGGCCGTGCCAGCGCCCCCAGGAAGGGACCGAAGAAGGCATAATGCAGGATCACCACGTCCGGGAACTGGGTTTTGGACAGCATGGCGAAGCCGGCGGAAAAGCCGATAAAGGAACCAAAGGTGGCGAGGTACAACAGGCTCAGCACCCACAGGTGGCCGCGTTTAAGCACCGGCAGTTGCTGACGCAGCGACGCTTTAGAGGCCGCCAGGTCATTCATGCCAAACCAGGCCGCCAGCGTGCCTACCAACAGAAACGGCACCCAGATCCAGGCCGCGTTCTCCAGCCACAGCGCGCTGCCGTCCGGCTGCGCCTGAGCGGTTCCGCCAAATGCGCCGAAAATAGCGACGGAGATGGCCAGGGGAGCCACCAACTGCATCACGCTCACGCCCAGATTGCCCAAACCGCCGTTCAGACCCAAAGCGCCACCCTGTTTGGCCTTGGGAAAGAAGAAGCTGATATTGGCCATGCTGGAGGCGAAGTTGGCGCCGGCAAAACCGCACAACAGGGAAATAATGACAAACACGCCATAAGGGGTGCCGGCGTCCTGTACCGCAAAGCCCAGCCACAGGCAGGGCACCAGCAGGAAACAGGTGCTGATGGCCGTCCAGCGGCGTCCGCCGAACATCGGGATCACAAAGGAATACGGCACGCGCAGGATGGCGCCGGAAACGGAAGGTAACGCGGTGAGCAGGAACAGTTGATCGGTGGTGAAATTGAAGCCAACTTTGTTCAAATTGACCGCTACTGCGCTAAACAACATCCAGACGCAGAAGGCCAATAACAGGCAAGGAATGGAAATCCACAGGTTGCGATTAGCAATGCGGTGGCCACGCTGCTGCCAAAATGCGGCATCCTCAGGTTGCCAGTTCTGAATAACCGCATCGGTTTGTTTTGATAACGACGTTGCAGATTGCGACATAAAAACCTCAGACACAGGATGATAACTTCGCTCACCCTAGGCGGCGTCCCCTACGGCAAAGTTGATGTAAATCAACCCGGATGCAGGTAGCCAAATGCCGAAAAATGCCCGCCATCCCTTTATGAGTAACCGGCGAACGACGGTAAAAACAAAACAAATCAAGCGATTGAAAATCCCCCTGTCCCACCGTCGTGCACCCGCAATGCAGGGCGGAAACTAATGGGTACTTCGTTAGAGGTATGGGGTTATGTCGGGGTATGATGAAAAATAACGCTGAATCGTTACCACTTTCGCTGGCACCACCTGCTTTCGCCCTCTGGTTTCCAGCCGTTGTCTTGCTATGCGCCGGGGATCCAACGCTTATGAAACGCCTGTTAGCTCCGCTTTCCATCGTTAACCAGGTGGCCATCCTGATGTTGCTGCTGGGCATCCTGGGGGTGGCCGGCATGAGCATATCCGCCTGGATGTCGCAGAGCATTCAGGGCAATGCGCACGCCATTAATAAAGCCGGTTCGTTACGGATGCAGAGCTACCGCCTGCTGGCGCAGGTGCCGCTGGATGCACACAGCGAAACCCTGATACGCGAGCTGGAACAGGATGCAAACAGCCCCGACCTGCAACGGCCGGTGGAACAAGAAGGCTTGACCGAACAATTTCAGGGGCTGCACGACTACTGGCGCCTGACGCTGTTGCCGCAGCTGCGCGAGGCCCGCCAACCGGCCGATGCTGCGCCGCAGGTGGTTCATTTCGTCTCCCTGCTGGATGCGCTGGTCTCGGACATCGACCGCCATACCGAACGCCGGTTGCTGACGGTCACGCTGGTGCAGGCGGTGTTTATCGCACTGACGCTGCTGCTGTTGGTCGGCACCATATGCTACCTGCGCCGTCGCTTGCTGCACCCCTGGCGGCAATTGGTGGCGATGGCGCTGTCGGCAGGCCGTGGCGATTTCAGCCGTCGGTTTGCCCAACGTGGGCATCAGGATGAAATGGCCTCGCTCGGCGGCGCGTTAAACACCATGTCCGACGAACTGGCCGCCATGTACAGCGGGCTGGAGCAGCGGGTGGCGGAAAAGACCGCCGATCTGCAGCAAAAAAATCAGGTGTTGAGCTTTTTGTATCGCGCCAGCCGCCAGTTGCATGCCAATGAGCCTCTGTGCAGCCGCCTGACGCCGATACTCAATCAGCTGCAAACCCTGACACCGTTACGCGACATCCAGGTACGGCTGTACGAAAACAACAGCCAGGAACAGTTTGTACAGCTGAGCGGCAACCAGCCGCTGCGGCCGGAATACTGCAATAATCCGGTGTGCAGCGCCTGCCTGAACGACGACGATCAGCAGCATGCCAATTACCCTTCGTTGAGCTGGAGCCTGAGCGACAAATTGGGAGATTACGGCGTGATTGTCGCGCAACATGCGCCACAGCGGCCGTTGAATGATGATCATCGGCAGTTGATGAATACGCTGGTCGAACAGCTGACCAGCGTGCTGGCGATTGAACGCCAGGTGGATCACCAACAGCAGTTGATGCTGATGGAAGAACGCGCGGCGATAGCGCGCGAACTGCATGACTCCATTGCCCAGTCGCTGTCGTGCCTGAAGATGCAGATCAGCTGCCTGCAAATGCAGGGCGCGGAGCTTTCGCCTGCCAACCTGGCGCTGGTGCAACAGATGCGTGAAGAGCTGAACATGGCCTATCGCCAACTGCGTGAGCTGCTGACCACCTTCCGTCTGCGGCTGACGGAGCCGGGGCTGCTGGCGGCGTTGCAGTCCTCGGTGCAGGAGTTCAGTCAACGACTCGGCATCACCATCAGCCTCGATTATCAATTAACGCCGCGCACGGTGCCCGCTTATCAGGCTATCCACCTGTTGCAAATTGCCCGCGAAGCGTTAAGCAATATCCACAAACATGCCCAGGCCAGCCAGGTGAGCATTCAGGTGATCAATCAACGGGGCGAAGTCACCCTGAGCGTCTGCGATAACGGCTGCGGACTGCCTCCAGATACGCTTCGCCCCGATCACTACGGCCTGATCATTATGCGCGACCGCGCCAAAAGCCTGCACGGCCGCTGCGAAATTTTGCCCCGCAGCGGCGGCGGCACTGAAGTCCGGGTGATATTCAAACCGGACAACCACGCCATCGACTAATGGGAGAAACCATGACGACCGAAACTGCCGCCACCATTTTACTGATTGATGACCACCCGATGCTGCGCAATGGCGTAAAACAGCTTATCGCCATGGACCCCCGCCTGCAGGTGATTGCGGAAGCCGGCAACGGTGAACAGGGCGTGGCACTGGCCGAGGAGCAGGATCCTGATCTGATCCTGCTTGATCTGAACATGCCGGGTATTAACGGGTTGGAAACGCTGGATCGCCTGCGGATGACCGCGCTCTCCGGCCGCATCGTGGTGTTTAGCGTGTCGAACCACGAAGACGACGTGGTCAGCGCGCTAAAACGCGGCGCAGATGGCTACCTGCTGAAAGACATGGAGCCGGAAGAACTGTTGAAAGCGCTGCATCAGGCGGCCGCGGGCCAGATGGTGTTGAGCGAGGCGTTGACGCCAATCCTGGCTGCCAGCCTGCGTGAGAACCGCCCCAGTGCCGAACGGGATATCCAGCAACTCACGCCGCGCGAGCGCGATATTCTCAAGCTGATTGCCCAGGGTCTGCCGAACAAGATGATCGCCCGTAAGCTGACCATCACCGAAAGCACCGTCAAGGTGCACGTCAAACACCTGTTGAAGAAAATGAAGCTGAAATCGCGCGTTGAAGCCGCGGTCTGGGTGTTGCAGGGCAAGAACGGCTAGTTACCGCCGTTCAACGGCCCGGTCTCTGCCGGAATGGCCGGCGTTTGCAGTATTTTAGCCGGTGGCAAACCGGCGTCACCCCCGGAGGAGGCCGTCAGCGGCGGCGTCACCTGCAATTGGATCCAGTTGGAGGTCACCAACTGCTGCTTGTCGTCTTCCAGCGTGACCGACAGACGGTAACTGTTTGCCGCGCCCGGCGCAGTATCCCATTGCGGTACAATCAGGCTCCAGCCGTGCGGATCGTTACTGTTTTGCGACGGTGTCAGGCTCAGCGCCTGAGTATCGCCCTGCCAGCTGACCCGGGTAATCTTGTTGGTGGTTTTAATCTCCAGCTTCAACGGCAGCGTCTCCCCCGGCTGCAAGCTCCAGGGTGGCGTGGCCAGGAACACCTGTAGCGTTTTACGCTGCTTGAACGCCATCACCGGCACATTTTTCCGTTCGATATTGTCATAGCGGCTGCCGCGCAGCGATTTGGCCTGGGCCACATACTCCGGCGATATCTGCTTCACCAGCGGCACGCCAAGCCGATAGCTCAGCGCCAGTTCGACCTGATCCTGACTAACCCCGCCTTCGCCCATCTTGTGCAGCGCTTTCACCGTCACCAGCGGCACCGGGGTGTAATTCAGCCCCAACTGCATGGCGCGCGGGTCGTTTTGCTTTTTGCCGCTGCCAAACAGATCCACGTTCTCCCCCCAGTACTGCTCGTAGCTGAGCGAGCCGCCAATCTGGCGGTAAAATGGCAGGTAGCCCTGGGTGGTAATGTCATAACCGCTGGCTGGGCGGCTGAGAAACTCGGCGTTATCGGACTGTTGCGCCAGCGCCGATAACGGGTAGTAATAGTTGGCGGAAAAACGCAGGAAATCCCCCCAGGCCTCGGCCCCCAGACTGGCGCGGTTATGATGCCGTTCGAAATCGCTGTCGAGCACCGTGTTATACCCCAGCAGCCAATCGCCGGCGACCCAGCGCTGCCCCAGCCCCAGATTGCCCAGCGAGCCCTGGCTTTGCTGCAACAAACCGAGCTGGCTGTAGGTCAGCAAGCCATTGACGTCATACAACGGGCTGAACAACTGGCCGCTGCTGCCGGCAAAATCCCCCTGGTCGGACATCACCAGCGACAGCTTGGCGGTTCCCAGCGGCGAGAGCAGTTCCTGTGCCTGCTGTTGCAGCACGGTACTGGCTTGCCCTACCGCGTAACTTTCGGCGCGGGTACGCATCTGCTGGCTTGAAACGTTATTCAGGTCACGTTCGCCCAGCTGTTTGGCCATGGTAGCCCACTCTTTCTCGCGCTCGGCATCATTCGAGGGGCTGCCGCCCAATTCTGGCAGAGTGTCGTTGGCATTCGATCTATGACTCACGGAGGGCGGCGCAGGCGGGGATTCGGCATAGGCGGGTAAGCCGCCCAGCAGCCACGCCAACCCCACCGCCGGTAAACTGGCAGGGCGAGAGAAGAAATAAACGGCTTTATGCAATTTGTAACGTGCTTTAGGAATAACGTCTGTCATGACACCGCCGCCGTCCCCTCATCCAGAGAGTGGGCAGATAAACCTTTTTTGCTGCGGCCGCTCCAGGCAGCAGAACACCTAACCGTGCGCACCTATCGTACCGGGTGTTTGACCCTGTCGGGCGCCGAGGCGCCAAAGTGCATCATGAACCCTAAAGTCTAATCAGTTTCTGATAAGAAACCATCAGATAAACCTCAGTTTATTTTGTGACACCGTAACAAATCACCCCTGATTGCCTCTCCGTGGCTGGCCCACCAGGATCACGCCCGAGCACTCACCGCCTGACAGGATAAATTCACTAAATTTCATTGCTGATTTTGCCCAAATAACGGCCACCCTTCATCCACAACAATAAGCAATGGGTTGATTTTGCTGGGAGGCGCGCAATTTCAGTGTATTTCACTTGGCACTGCAGCCAGGTTTGCGGCCGCCTGCGCAAAACGCGCAATAGCCGAGAAATTGTTCGACGGTGAAACCCATTTTGCCGCTATTTTGAACGCTAATTTCAGCTCGGCAAGGACGCGTTATGTTCGACGATTCACCGTTAGATCTCTGGTTCCGGGGCGTATTTATCCTGGCCATGTTGCTGTCGGCCGCCGTCGCCAAACGGCTCATTGATTCCCAGGCTCAAGCTCTGGTGCCACAGCCGCGACCCTTAAAAATGCGCACCCTGATGTTGATCGCCGTCAGCGCCGGATTGACGACATGGCCTTTTAGCCTCTCGCCTGTGCAGCGGTTCTTGTTGCTGCCGGTGGCCACCGTATTGATCGCGCTGGCGCTGATCGACTGGCGGCATGGGTTATTGCCGGATCGCCTGACCCAGCCGCTGTTATGGGCCGGGCTGCTGGCTAATCAACAGGGCTGTTTTACCTCGTTGAACGAGGCGGTTACCGGGGCCGCCGTCGGCTATCTGTCGTTAGGGTTGCTTAACGCCCTTTACCGCTACCGGCGGAAAACCGATGGCATCGGCCAGGGGGACTTTAAATTGCTGGCAGCCCTGGGGGCCTGGACCGGCTGGGCTGCCCTGCCGATGTTGGTCACCGGCGCGGCAATGGTGGGGTTATGCGTGGCGGCGGTGGCCTATTTACGCCACAAATCCGGCTGGCATGCCCCACTGCCGTTTGGCCTGTTCCTGGCCCTTTCCGGCTGGTGGAGCCTGCTGGCGACGGCCGACCGGGATCTCACGCCGTTCATCAAGGGAAATTCCGCCATTTCAGCTTATTTCATCCCGACGGCGGAGTAACGTCGCCCTTTGGCCGCTGTTATAGCCGACTGTTGAGCCCACTGTTATAGCGAGCCGGCGTCTGCGCCACTATGCTTTATTCAAGCAAACACAGGAGGCTGTATGATCGGTCGTGGTTTATCCGCACTCGCGCTCAGCGCGGCATTACTTACCGGTTCGTTGTCGTTCGCCGCACAGGCCACCGGCACCTTTACCCTCAGCTCACCGGCGTTTCAGGACGGCGGCATGCTGGCGCAGAAATATGCCGGTGCCACACCGGGCAACGCCAGTTGCACCGGCGACAATGTGTCACCCCCGCTGAGCTGGGCCAACCCACCGGCAGGTACCACCAGCTTCGCCCTGCTGCTGTCCGATCCCGAGGGCCGCGCCGGTTTGGGCGTCAGTCATTTGGTCGCCTATGGCATTCCCGCGACGGCCAGCCATTTCGCCGAAGGCGATCTTACCCAGGGCAAAGGCTTTGTCGGCGGTAAAAACTCGCCGGGCACCGCGGTTTATCACGGCCCATGCCCACCGGCCGGTTCCGGGTTGCACCACTATACCTTCGTGCTGATCGCCACCGATCTCCCGCCCCATGCGCTGGGCCCGGGGTTAACCCGCGAACAGCTATTGGAAAAATTGCAGGGCCACGCCAAGGGCGGTGCGGGGATTATCGGTCGCTTCGGCCAATAGCCGTTCAGGCTGGCAGCGCAGCTTCGGGCTGTGCGGCGATGATACTCGCTGCGCGGTACAGGCTGACCACCTCACCAATCACCAACAGGCTGGGTGAAACGGGTCGCTGGTGGGCGATCAACGCCGGTAAGGCTGACAGGGTGCCAATCAACACCCGCTGCTGTGGCAAGGTGCCGCGCTCAATAATCGCCAACGGCGTCTGTGCCGCCATGCCATGGCGTATCAGCTGTGCGGCAAGGGTTTCACTGCGGGTCAGCCCCATGTAAAACACCAGCGTCTGGCCCGCAGTGACCAAGCCTCGCCAATCCAGATCGGCTTCGCCGTTGCGGCCATGCCCAGTCACAAACCGTACCGATTGCGCGTAGTCGCGGTGGGTCAGCGGAATGCCGCTCGCCGCCGCACAACCGCTGGCGGCGGTGATCCCCGGCACCACGTGACAGACCACGCCATGGCGCTGCAATTGCGCCATCTCTTCCCCGCCACGACCAAAAATAAAAGGGTCGCCGCCTTTTAACCGCACCACCCGGTTGCCGGCCTGCGCCAGTTCCACCAACAGTTGGTCAATCTCCCTTTGCGACAGAGTGTGGCAGCCCATGGATTTCCCCACGTCAATTCGCAGCGCCTCCGGCGGCAACAAAGCCATTACCGCCGGGGAAACCAGCCGATCAAACACCACCACCTCTGCCTGCCGGATCACCCGCAGTGCCTTTAAGGTCAGCAGTTCCGCATCCCCCGGCCCCGCCCCCACCAGCCATACTTCGCCGCCGCGCACCGGCTGGTGCCGATCGCCGGCTCGCATCAATCGTTCAATCGCGTTCATGTCACCACCTCCGCTAGGCCACCCGTTGAGACGCATGCTGTTGAATCAATTTTTTCAGCTCCGGCAGGCAAGAACCGCAATTAGTGCCGCATTGCAGGCTGGCGCCCAGGGCTTCCGTGCTGTGACACCCTGCCTGGATCGCGGCAATGATGCGGTTCTCTCCCACGCCAAAACAGCTGCAAACCGTGGCGCCCGCCGCCGGTTGCCCGGATGCGCCACGCCCTGCCAGCAAGGCCAGCCGTTGCGGCCCACCGATGGGAGGGTGTTCAAATGCGCTGAGGATCGCCGCGCGATCGAGCAACGGGACCTGTGTGCGCACATAAAACGCCAGTTGTACTTCGCCCTGTCGCCAACCAATCAGGTGCAGCCCGCGCTGGGCCAGCTGTGCCGTTTGCACCGTCAGCCCCTCCAGCATGAAATGCTGTTGCAGCCAGGCGGGCCAGTCTTCAACCGGTTGCTGCCCGGCCATGATGTAGTGCGTCAGGTCGTCCTGCGCCACCCGGCTCCAGTAAATCCCCTTGGGGGCGGCTATCTCGGCGCGCAGAAAAATCTCTGCCTGCCAGCTCACCGGCCAAGGGCTGACGCGTACCGGGGCATGCTTGCTTTCCGGCTGACCGGAATCGGCATCTACCACCGGCGGGATCAGGCCATCGACTCGCCCCTGTGCGGTAAATTGGCCGTTCCAGTGCATTGGCACGAACACGCTGCCACGCCGCTGCCCGGGGTTGCACTGCGCACGCGCCAGCATCCAGCCGTAAGGGGAACTGAGCCGCACCAGGCTGCGGTCGGCGATCCCCTGTTCGGCGGCATCCTCAGGGTGTATTTCGCAGAAGGGTTCGCTCAAATGACGCATCAGCCGCGCCGCTTTACCGGTGCGCGTCATGGTGTGCCACTGATCGCGGATACGGCCGGTGTTCAGCACCAACGGATAGCGTGGCGATACGGCGTTCTGCGGCAGACGGGGGGTTACCGGCAGCAATCGCGCCCTGCCGTCCGCATGGAAAAATCGCCCGTCGCTGAACAGACGACGGCAGCCGTCAGGGTGTTGCCCATTGACCGGCCACTGCACCGGCTTCATCTGCCGCCATTGCTGCCGATCCAGCCCGGCCAGCAGGCCAATGTCGAACGCGCGCGCACCGTGGTTTTCAAAACCGGACAGCGCCGCGTGTTCGCTGAATATCTCCGAAGGATGCCGGTAGCCAAACGCCGCACCATACCCCATACGCTGCGCCACCTGGCTGAGGATCCACCAGTCCGCCCGGGCTGCTCCCGGTGGCGGCAGAAACGCGCGCTGGCGTGAAATGCAACGTTCGGAGTTGGTGACGCTGCCCTCTTTTTCCCCCCAGGCCAGCGCCGGCAGGCGGATATGCGCCAGTTCGGCGGTATCGGTGGCCGCCATCACTTCGGACACCACCACCAGCGGGCACTGTTTCAGCGCCTGTCGCACCGCATCGGCATCCGGCAGGGAGACGGCCGGGTTGGTGCCCATAATCCATACCGCCTTCACCTGCCCGGCGGCAACCGCCTGGAACAGCTCTACCGCATTCAGCCCCGGCTGTCGGGCGATGCGCGGTGCCTGCCAAAAACGCTGCACCCGGTCGATATCCTCGGCGTTGAAGCCCATATGTGCCGCCAACTGATTGGCCAGCCCACCCACTTCGCGCCCGCCCATGGCATTGGGTTGGCCGGTGATCGAAAACGGGCCGCTGCCCACCCGGCCAATGCGTCCGCCTGCCAGATGCAGATTAATAATCGCATTGCATTTATCCGCCCCGCTGGCGGACTGGTTGATGCCCATCGAATAGAGCGTCACCCAGTCACGGGACGCGGTCAGCAGTTGGAAAAACGCCAGCACCCTTTCCAGGGGCAGTTCGCAAAACGCCGCCACCCGCTGCGGCGACCATTCAGCCGCCGCCGCCAGCGTGGCCTCGGTGCCGCCGGCATGCTGTTGCAAAAAGGCGCTATCCAGCCCTTGGTGTTCGGCCAGCCAGTGCAGCGCGCCGGTGAACAGCGCGGCATCGCTGCCGGGCCGCAGCGGCAAATGTAAATCGGCAATATCACAGGTCGCAGTCTCACGCGGGTCAATCACCACCACCCGCATCTGTGGCCGCTGGCGGCGGGCCTTCACCAGCCGCTGATAGACCACCGGATGCGCCCAGGCGGTATTGGAGCCGGTCAGTATCACCAGATCCGCCTGTTCGATATCTTCATAACAGCAGGGCACCGCATCGCCGCCGAACGCCCGCTTGTAGCCGACCACCGCCGAGGCCATGCACAGCCGGGAGTTGGTATCGATATTGGCCGCACCAATGAATCCTTTCATCAGTTTGTTCGCCACGTAATAGTCTTCGGTCAGCAGTTGCCCAGAGGCATAAAACGCCACCGCCTGCGGGCCATGTTGCTCGATAACGCGGCTAAAACGCTGCGCCACCTGATCGAGCGCCTGATCCCAACTGACGGCCCGGCCATCCAACTGCGGTTGCAGCAGGCGGCCGGCCAGATCGAGCGTTTCGCCCAGTGCGCTGCCTTTTACGCACAGGCGGCCCTGATTGGCCGGATGCGTAACATCGCCGCTGACCGCCAGAGCGCCGTCGTTCTGCCTGTCGATGGTCACCCCACAGCCGACGCCGCAGTAGGGGCAAGTGGTGCCATGCGCGGCGCTCATGGCGTCAGATCCGCCGTTTCCGGCAGCCTGTTCTGCACCGCCAACGGCGTACTGCACACCCACACGCGATCGCCCTCCACCCGCACCGGCCAGGCGGTAACCCCACGATCGGCATTATCCACGCAGATGCCGTCACTCAAACGAAAGCGCTGCTTGTACAGGGGAGAAATGACCACGGGTTCGCCCGCCACATCACCGAGCAAGCCACGCGCCAGCACGTTGGCATCGCTGTCCGGCTCCTGGTTGGCTAACGCATAGACTCCACGGCCCGGCAGATGAAACAGCGCAATCTGCCGCTGCCCCAGACGGGCGGCAATGCCGGCATGGGTCGGAATATCCGCCAGTGCGCAAACATCCTGCCATTGTTCCCCGGCACTGGCAGCGGGCTGCACCACGATCGCCTGAGCACGTTCCGCCCCCTCGGCCGGGCGACGCTGACCGCGCTCTTCCTGCCAGACAATCGCCTCATCCGGCTGTTCGCTGTTGACGAACGGACGGAACAATTTCAGGCGATCCGGACTGGCGAGCGTGGTTTGCCATTCGCACTGGTAGCGGCTAACGATGCTCTCCATTTCAGCGTCCAGTTCGCCGCCAATGCCCAGGCTGTCTTGCAACACCACCTCGCGCAGGTAATCCAGCCCGCCCTCCAGGTTGTCCATCCAGGTGCTGGTGCGCTGCAGGCGATCGGCGGTGCGGATGTAGAACATCAGGAAGCGATCGACCGTACGGATCAGCGTGTCCGTGTCGAGATCGCTGGCGAACAGATCCGCATGGCGCGGTTTCATGCCGCCATTGCCGCACAGATAGAGGTTCCAGCCTTTGTCGGTGGCAATCACCCCCACGTCTTTGCTCTGTGCCTCTGCGCACTCTCGCGTGCAGCCGGAAACCGCCATCTTGATTTTGTGCGGCGAGCGCAGCCCCTTGTAACGGTGCTCCAGGGCGATCGCCAGCGCGGTAGAGTCCTGCACGCCATAACGGCACCAACTGGAGCCGACGCAAGATTTCACCGTGCGCAACGACTTGCCGTAGGCATGCCCGGTTTCAAAACCGGCATCGACCAATTGCTGCCAAATCTCCGGCAATTGCTCCAGCCGAGCGCCAAACATATCGACCCGCTGCCCACCGGTAATTTTGGTGTAGAGCTGATAGCGCTGGGCAATTTGGCCGATGGCGATCAGCCCTGCCGGGGTTATTTCACCGGCCGGAACCCGCGGCACCACCGAATAGGTGCCGTCTTTTTGGATATTGGCAAAGAAGCGGTCGTTGGTGTCTTGCAGCGGCAGGTGCTCCGGCTTCAGCAAATATTCGTTCCAGCACGACGCCAGAATTGACCCCGCCAGCGGCTTGCACACCTCGCAGCCGTGCCCGTGACCGTGCCGGGCCAGCAGTTGCTCAAAGGTGCGGATGTTGCCGACGCGTACCAGGTGATACAGCTCCTGACGCGAATAGGCGAAATGTTCGCATACGTCCTTTTTCACCACCACGCCGCGCTGTTGCAGTTCATGCTCCATCACCTGCTTGACCAGCGCCGCACAGCCGCCGCAGCCGGTGCCCGCTTTGGTGCAGGTTTTTACCGCCGCCAAATCGCCGCAGCCTTGTTCCACCGCTTCGCTGATGTCGCCTTTACTGACGTTGTGGCAAGAGCAAATCTGTGCCGTGGCCGGTAACGCCGACACGCCCAGCGCTTTCGGTGCCGCCCCGGCCGTTGCCGGCAAAATCAAACTTTCCGGCGTGGCGGGCAGCGGCAGATCGTTGAGCATCATTTGCTGCAGCGTGCTGTATTCCGCGCTGTCGCCCACCAGCACCGCGCCCAGCAACCGCTGGCCTTCGGCGTCGATCACCAGTTTTTTGTACACTTGCGCCGGGCCGTCGACCCAGCTGTAGCTTTGGCTGCCGGGAGTATGGCCGTGGGCATCGCCAATCGACGCCACTTCCACGCCCAGCAGTTTCAGCTTGGTGCTCATGTCGGCACCGCAGAAGACGTTTTCCTGCCCGGCCAGGCGATCCGCCAGCGTGCGCGCCATCTGGTAGCCGGGTGCCACCAGACCGAAAATTTGCCCGTTCCACAAGGCGCATTCACCGATAGCGTAGATGGCCTCGTCGCTGGTACGGCATTGGCTGTCGATTACAATGCCGCCGCGGGCTCCCACTTCCAGTTCAGCCTCACGCGCCAACTGGTCACGTGGACGAATGCCGGCGGAAAACAGAATTAAATCAGCCTCTAAGCGTTCACCATCGGCAAAATTCATGCAGTGACAGTGTAACGAACCATCGGTAATCGCCTGAGTTTGCTTGCCGGTATGCACGCTGACGCCCAGGGCCTCAATTTTTTTGCGCAGCATGGCCGCGCCGCCCTCATCCAACTGCACCCCCATCAGGCGCGGGGCAAACTCGACCACGTGGGTATTCAGCCCCAGTTGCCGCAGCGCATTGGCCGCCTCCAGCCCCAACAGGCCGCCGCCAACCACCACGCCGACGCGGGCGCTGCTGGCGCAATCGGCGATGGCCGCCAAATCGTCGAGCGTACGGTAAACCAGGCAACCCGGCCGATCGTTGCCGGGGATCGGCGGAACGAAGGGGTAAGATCCGGTCGCCAGCACCAACCGGTCATAGGCGGTTTCTCTACCCTCGGCATCGATTACGCATTTACGTTGGCGATCGATAGCGCAAACCGCCTGCCCCAGCCGCAGCTCGATGCCGCTACGCTCGAAGAAACCTTCCTCTACCATCGACAACGACTCTGCGCTGCGGCCGGAGAAAAACTCCGACAGATGCACCCGGTCATAGGCCGCCACCGGCTCTTCGCCGAAGACCACGATGTGATACTGCTGATGCAGGTCGCGAGTGACCAGTTGTTCCAGGAAGTGATGACCGACCATGCCGTGACCGGCAACCAACAAAACGGGCTTGTGCATATCAGATATCCTCTCGTCAGACGCCGAGGGCGTCCCGGGTTCGCAACTGCCAAACAGCAGGTCATCCGGTTGTTGCACCGGCAGGCCCAACTGCTGCAGATAAAAAGGGCTGTCCTGAGCGTCGCCATACAGCACCACGCCCTGTAATCTGCCGTCGCGTATCAGCAGGCGGCGGTAGTGCTGCGCCTGCGGATCTTCGGCGTGATGAAGTTCGCTTTGCGCGTCCGCGTCCATTTCACCGGCGCTGAACACCTCGACACCGCTGACCTTCAAACGGGTATGCAACGGCGTCGGGCGGTAACCGGCCACCGTCTCTCCGCTCAGGCGCTGCGCCAGTAGCCCGGCCTGCTGCCAGCCAGGGGCCACCAGGCCAAAAGTGGTGTCGCCAAACTGGGCGCACTCGCCGATGGCGAAAATCTTCGGGTCATCCGTTTGCAGCCGTTCGTCGATGATGATGCCGCGATCGCAGGCCAGTCCGGCGGCCTGCGCCAGGCTGATTTCCGGTCGCACGCCGATGGCGATCACCACCAGTTCGCAGGCCAGTGTTTCGCCATTGTTCAAGCTGGCACCGCTAACCTCAGCGCGGCCCAGGAACTGGCTGACCTCGCAGGCCAAGCGGCATTCGATACCGCGCTGCAACAAATTGCGTTGCAGCATCTCACCGGCCCGGGCGTCCAATTGCCGCTCCATCAGGTGGTCGCCACGGTGCACCACGGTGACCGCCATGCCGCGTTGCGCCAGCGCGGCCGCCGCCTCGATCCCCAGGACGCCGCCCCCCACCACCAGCGCCGGTCTGCCCGGGCGGCAGCGGGCGAGCATCGCCTCGACGTCGTCCAGGGTGCGAAAACCATAAATGCCGCTCAAGGTTGCGCCCGGCAACGGCGGCAGAAACGACCGTGAACCGGTAGCGAACACCAGCAGGTCATAAGGCAGCCGATGATCGGCCGTCATCACCTGCTGTTTGCGCCGATCGACCGCCAGCGCCGGTTCCCCGGCCAACAGCCGCACGCCGTGCTGCCGGTACCATTCAGGGGCATGCAGCAGGGTATCGCCGAATGCCTTTTCCCCCGCCAACACCGGCGACAGCAGAATGCGGTTGTAATTGCCCCGCGGCTCTTCGCCGATCACCGTGATGGCATAACGCTCCGGCGCCAGTCGGCACAGGGTTTCCACCAGCCGCATCCCGGCCATGCCGTTGCCAATCACCAGCAGTTTGGGTTTGTCCATCGTTCGGCTCTCATGCCGCTTTCGCGTGCTTCTCGTAAAGGAACTTCAGCACCTGCCGACGGTAATGGTGATATTGCGGCTCGTCCGCCAGCGCGACCCGAGAACGCGGACGTGGCAGTTCCACCGACAGAATTTCACCGACGGTGGCCGCCGGGCCGTTGGTCATCATCAGCACCCGGTCGGACAGCAACACCGCTTCATCGACGTCATGGGTAATCAGCACTATGGTGGTGTGCAGCCGCTGCTGGATTTCCATCACCGCATCCTGCAGATGCGCGCGGGTCAGCGCGTCCAGCGCGCCGAACGGCTCATCCATCAGCAACACCTTGGGTTTCATCGCCAACGCCCGGGCAATGCCGACGCGTTGCTTCATGCCGCCGGAGATTTCATGCGGCCGCTTGTGCAGCGCGTGGCTCATGTGCACCAGTTCCAGGTTGTGTTCGATCCACTCGCGCATTTCGCTTCGCGTCATCGCTTGACGAAACACCTGATGCACCGCCAGGGCCACGTTCTCAAAAGTGGTCAGCCACGGCAGCAACGAATGGTTTTGGAACACCACGCCGCGATCCGGCCCTGGCCCGGTGATTTGCCGGTTGTCGCACAGCAATACGCCCTCGCTGGGCTGGGTGAGCCCGGCAATCAAATTCAACAGCGTTGATTTTCCGCAGCCGGAATGGCCGATCAGGCTGACGGTTTCCCCGGCCTGGATATCGAAGCTCACCCGCTCCAGGGCGATAAACTCCCCCTGCGGGGTGGCAAAACGCTGGCTGACGTTCTGGATCTGAATAATCGGTTTCATGGCGCGCTCCTTAACGGTTCTGATAGCTAAAACGTTTGGCCAACAACATCAGCCCCTGCTCGAGCAGCAGCCCCACCACGCCAATCACGATGATGGCGATGATGATGTTTTCGACGTTGAGGTTGTTCCACTCATTCCAGATCCAAAAGCCGATGCCGACGCCGCCGGTCAGCATTTCCGCCGCGACAATCACCAGCCAGGCGATGCCGATCGACAAGCGCACCCCGGTCAGGACGTAAGGCAGCACCGCCGGGAACAGGATTTTGCGCATCACCGTCCACTCCGACAGCTTGAGCACCCGCGCCACGTTGAGGTAATCCTGCGGAATACGCGTGACGCCCTCTGCGGTGTTGAGGATCATCGGCCAGATGGAACAGATGAAAATGGTCCAGGTCGAAGCCGGTTCCGCGCGCTGGAACAGCAGCAGGCCAATCGGCAACCAGGCCAGCGGGCTGACCGGACGCAGTAACGAAATGATCGGGTTGAGCATGTTCGCCAGAAAAGCAAAACGCCCCAGCAGGAAGCCGGCGGGAATGCCGACCAGCGCCGCCAACCCAAAACCGGTCGCCACCCGCTGCAGCGAGGCCAGCACGTTCCAGCCAATGCCCTGATCGTTCGGGCCGGCGGAATAAAACGGATCGGCAAACAGCACCTGCGCCGCCTGCCAGGTGGCCCATGGCGTTGGGAACCCTTTGCTGTTAAGCGCCGCGATCTGCCAGACGACCAGGGTCAGCACCAGCCCCAACACCGCAGGAACCCCACGGCGAACCCCTTGTTGCAGAGGTAAACGCCAACGCGGCACGCGCGGCGGTGGCGGGCAGACCGCGCGCTTGAGCGGCACGATCTCCGCACTGATTTCCACCTTCGATGACGCAGGGATATCGATCCGTTCAGCGAGATTTTTCATCGGTTACCTCAACGCTTTAAAGAGAAACTGTTGGCGTACTCCGCCGGATTGCTGCCGTCCCAACGCTTGCCGTCAAACAGGGTGCTGGTGCGCATATCGCCGGTGGGCAGACTGACCCCGCCCACCGCGGCGGCGGCCTGTTTGTAGATGTCGATGCGGTTGATTTTCTGCGCGACGGCCAGATAGTCCGGTTCGGCGTTCAGCAGGCCCCAACGGCGATGCTGGGTCAGGAACCACATGCCGTCGGACAGGTAGGGGTAACTCACCTCGCCATCATGGAAAAAACGCATCGCGTGCGCGTCCTGCCAGGACTTGCCCAGGCCGTTCTGGTACTGACCGAGCATGCGACCGGTAATGATCTCCGGTTTGGTGTTGATGTAGGCGCGCCCCGCCACGATGTTGGCGGTTTCCTGACGATTGGCGTCCGAACTGTCAATCCAGCGCGCCGCATCCAACACTGCGGCGGTCAGAGCGCGGGCGCTGTTCGGATTGGCCGCCACCCAATTGCCGGTGGTGCCCAGCACTTTTTCCGGATGGTCTGGCCAAATCTCCTGAGTGGTGACGGCGGTAAACCCCACGTTTTCGGCAATCGCGCGTTGGTTCCAGGGTTCACCCACGCAGAAACCGCTCATGTTGCCGATCTTCATGTTCATCACCATCTGCGGCGGGGGCACCACCACGTTGCGTACGTCGTCGAACGGGTGAATGCCGGCGTTCGCCAGCCAGTAATACAGCCACATGGCGTGGGTGCCGGTCGGGAAGGTTTGAGCGAAGGTGTAAGTGCCCTTGGCCCCGGCATCGACGGTTTTTTTCAAGGACGCCGCATCGGTAACGCCGGCCTGTTTCAACTGGTTGGAAAGCGTGATCGCCTGGCCGTTGTTATTGAGCGTCATCAGCACCGCCATCTCATGCTGAGGCCCGGCGACGCCCAATTGCAGGCCGTAAACCATGCCATACAGCACGTGCGCCGCATCCAGCTCGCCGGACAGCAGCTTGTCGCGCACCGCCGCCCAACTGGCTTCCTTGCTGGGGATGATTTTGATGCCGTACTTCTGATCAAACTGTTTCACCGCCGCCATCACCACCGAAGCGCAGTCGGTAAGCGGAATGAACCCCACGCGGATCTCTTTTTTCTCCGGTGCGTCAGAGCCTGCCGCCCAGGCGGCGTTCATCAGGCCGGGCAGCATCATGCTGCCGCCCAGCGCCGCGCTGCCGACCAAAAAACGGCGGCGCGTCAAGCTAAGCCCAGAGGGTTTGGTGTGCGTCATCAGCAAGTCCTTCAATCAGGCGATAAAATAAAAAAGGCGTCCCATCAGCACATTCCACCGTTGGGGTGAACATGCTGAAAGGACGCCTTTATCCAAAATCTTGTTGGCAACCCGACCGCCATTGGTCAGGGTTGCGTTTTAGTAATGCAACCTGCGTGCCAGCTCTGTAATTTTATATGCCCCAATTTATAGTTATACGGGCCGTAGGGGCGCTGCATGCTGCGCCCGCGTGATTGGGGCCGAATATATTCCCCCTGTTGCACAGTCGCAAGGCAATAACTGCACTGACGGTGTGCATATACTCCTTAGGGAGTATCCGCTGGCGGCGGCAAAATATCCGCGACTGCCAGCATGGCGTCGGCGATATCAATCAACCGCCGGTTTTGGTTCATTGCCAGGTTGAGCAGCATCCGGTGGGCCTGCGCTTCCGTCAGGCCGCGATGCTGCATCAGCAGCCCTTTGGCACGCTCAATCTGTTTGCGTTCATGCAGCGTTGCCCGCGCCGACGCCAGCTCTTCCGATAGCACCTGCAGCCGTTGCGACTGCTGCTGAATCAACTCCAGCATCGAGCGCCCCAGGCGCGGGTTGATGCCGTCCCCCACCAGCGGCGACGCCTCTCCCAAGGGCGCGGCCACGAAAACCGCGTAGCTTTCTGTCGCCTGCTGCGGTACGCCACTGGAGCAATCCGTCGCTAACGCACGCTGGGCCTGTGCCAGACTTTGACGGCAACTGTTCATCAGCGCTTCTTCCAACCGGTCTTCGATGTGTTTCATCAGATCGATACGCGCACTGGTGATTTCGAACCAACGCAGGCTGCTGTCAGCGCGATCGCTCAACTGTGATTGGGTGCAGGCGATACGGCGCAGGCGCTCGAATTCGCGATCATCCTGCTGCTGCATGCGCTGCCACTGGTCCAGCGAGGATTGATCGGCAAATTCACTGAAGGTCTGAAAACAGCGCTCCTGCCCCTCAATCAGCATCAGAAGCTGCTGGTGTGCCGTATCGTCAAAACGCAGAGCGGCGAAACCGGCCGAGCCTATTGCCCGCTCCTGCCCGGCCAACTCCTTCCCCTGCATAAAGCTGAACATGGCGAGCAACGCACGTGCGGTGGTCGGATCCGCACAGGCGTCCGCCGCTTCGAACACCAGGGCCAACAGACTGCGAATGATGTCATTGAACGTGCTCATGGCCACAGGTTGTGGCATCTGCCGCTGCTGCACCTGGCGGCGCAGTTTGGGCAACGCGGTGAGGTTATGCAGCGCGCAGGCTATGCGGCTGAACAGGCGGCTGGCACCGGCCAACGGAACGCTACTGTCATCCCACTGCGCCAACTGCCGTTGCACCGCCAGCTCGGCCTGTTCTACCTCCTGAGCGCGTCCGGCCAACCGCTCGCTGAACAGCGCCCCTTGCGAACACAGGTAAATATTGACGCTGCCGCGCTCCCGCTGGAGCACGTGGATCAGTTGGCTGACCCGGCCAACCAACTGCCCCATCTGCAACAGTTGCTGCAGCACGGCGATTTCACAGCGTTTTGAAGCCAGCAAAAAATCGCCGGCGCTGGGCGGGAAAGCGTGATTGCGGCCCATGACAGGATCCCCGAGTCGATAAATAACCCCAGTCCTGCAAAAGCCGTGCCGTGGTGGGTTACTTACTCACGCGATCCAGATACAGCATGGTGTTGGCGATATCCACATGCGCGTCTTTAACGTTGTCGCGCAGCGCCACCAGCGTTTGCCCCTGCAACGCCACGACGTAGGGTGAGCTGGCCTGCAATTCACGCTGCAACGTGACGTAGCGCGCGGCACGGGTGGTGCCGTCGCCTTCCGCCGCTGCCGCACGGGTTTGCGCACTTAACGCCGGGATGTTCCATTGGGTTCGCCAGGCCAGGGTTTTCGGCCCGTCGGGCACGTTGTAGGCGAAGGCGCTGGCATTGGTATTAGGATCCAGATAGTCGGCGCCCCAATAGGTGAAAATGGCCTGGAAATCACGGCTGCGCATTTTGCCCCACAGATCGCTCTCCACCACCGGATGAATATCCAACTGCAAACCGGCCCTGGCGAAGCTGGCCTGCAGCGCCTGGGCAATATCGGTATACGGCGGCTGGTTGATGACGATCAGATCAATGCGCGTTCCTTCGGCGATGCCTGCGTCATGCAAAATCTGTTTGGCCTTGGCCACGTCGAGTTTGAAAGGTTGATTGTCGAGGGCGCCATCCAGCCCCTGCGGCAAGAACGCCTGATGGACGCGATACTGCCCTTTCAACAGGTTGTCGGCAATGGCCTGATAGTCCACCAGCCAACGCGCCGCCTGCCACAGGGCCGGGTTGCTCAAGGCCGGAGCCTCTTTGCTGCCGGTATTGAACCCCAGGTAATAGACCTTGGACGAATCGCGCTGCTCGATCCTGACGCCCTTTTCGTTTCGCAGCGAATTGAACTGATCGGCGCCCAAATCGTAGGCCACGTCGGCGTCCCCTTTCAGCAGCAATAAACGGCGGGTCCCGGCGTCGCTGACGTTCTTCAGCAGCACCGTTTTCAGCTTGGCCTGCGGTTGAGCGTAATCATTGCGACTGAACAACAGTGCCTCATGCGGCACATAGTTGCTGACGCGATACGGGCCGGCCCCGGCGGAGTTCGAACGCAGCCAGGCATTGCCAAAATCCCCCTGCCGGCTGTGTTCGCTCAGCAGCTTTTCATCGACAATCGACGCCACCGGCGCGGTCAGCAGCCGCAGCGCCAACCCACTGCCGATGTTGGCCGTCCAGCTCAATTGCACCTGGTTATCACCCAGTTTCTTCAACTGGCTCTCGACGTTTTCCGGCGTCCAGCCGAACTCACCGAGAATAAACGACGGTGCCTTATTCAGTTTCACCGCCCGCACCAGGGAGAAGATCACGTCCTCCGGCCGCACCGGATTACCGGAAGCGAAACGCTGGTTGGCTTTAAGGGAAAAGACCAGGCTGTGACCGTCCGCCCCCGCTTGCCAGCTGCCGGCCAGTTCCGGTGCCAGTTTTTCCGGCGTGGTGCGATCCGGCGTCAGCAAACGCTGGTACAGATTGACCAGGTTGGCCGAACTGACGGTTTCGAAGCTTTCGGCCGGATCCAGGCTGATGATACCTTCCAGCGAGCTGACCACCACCAGCGTGTCTTTCGGGGTGGCGGCCTGCGCGCCCAAGCTCGCCGCCAGGGCGCTGAACAATAACGTTGGGATTAGCCGTTTCATTGATGCACTCTCCAGAATCACGCGGATGCGTTATTTTTCGAGTGTAGGGGCAGCGACTTAGCAGAAGAACGACTATAAATTGCTTTATTAATTACGTAGATGAATATACCCGCCGGGTGAGCGGCGGGCAGTTTTCAGTTTACCAAGCGGCCATGCGCCATCGCCACCGAGCGATCGCACATGTGGTCAATCACGTCGGCGTCGTGGCTGACCAGGATCATCGTCAGATCGCCCGCCTGTTTCAGTTCGTTGAGCAGGTTGAGGATTTCCGCCTGCACCGACATGTCCAGCGCCGACGTCGGTTCGTCCAGCAATAACAGCTTTGGCTTCAGCAGCAGTGCACGCACTATTGCCACCCGTTGACGCTGGCCGCCGGAAAGCTGGTGCGGATAGCGATCCAACAGTTTGGGATCCAGCCCGACCTGACGAAAACTGGCGCAGATTTTCTGCTCGATGTTGCTCTCTTTCAGTAACTTCAGCGGTTCTGCCAGGGTGCGTAACAGCCGGTGCTTGGGATGCAGCGAGGCATAGGGATCCTGAAACACCATCTGCACTTCACGCCGTAAAGCGCCGGTAAAAGGACGACCCGGCTGCAAATCGCGGCCCAGCAGTTGAAAACCGCCGCTCCAGCTTTCGTTCAGCCCGGCCAGCACCCACAGCAGCGACGACTTGCCGCAGCCGGAAGGACCGACCAAACCGAAACACTCGCCCGGCTCGATATGCAGATTGACCTCATGCACCACGGTGCGCAGCTCATAGCCCTGTCGATGGCTGACGCTGAGATTGTCCAGGGTTATCAGGCTCATTTCAGTGACTCCAGCAGCGCGCGATCCAGTACCGGCAGCGTTTTGCCGTGGGTTTCACGGCTGGGCCGACATGACCACAGCGTGCGCGTATAAGGATGGGTCGCGGAGGCCAAGCGATCGGCTGGCAGTTGATCCAGCAATTCACCCTTGTACATCACCAGCACCCGCTCGCAGTAGTGTGCGACCTGCTGCAAATCGTGGCTGATCAAAATCAGGCCCATATTGCGTTGCTCCACCAGATTTTCGATCAACTGCAAAACCTGATCGCGCATCTGGTGATCCAGCGCCGACGTGGGTTCATCGGCAATCAACAGTTGCGGATCGTTGATCAGCGCGATGGCCAGCATCACCCGCTGCCCCATGCCGCCGGACAGCTGATGCGGATAACGCTGACTCAGCGCCTGCGGATCGGGCAGCCCCACCGCAGCCAACGTGTCCAGCACCTTCTCCCGCCGTTCGGCACGCCCCAGACGGGTGTGCAGCAGCAGCGGCTCTTCCACCTGGCGACCTATCGGCTGGGTCGGGTTCAACGCATGCTTGGGATCCTGCATGACCATCGCCACTTTGTTTCCGCGCAGGCGGTTCCACTGGCGCTCATTCAGCCGTGCCAGATCGTCGTCGCCCAGCGTCAAACGTTGCGCCTGCACCTGTAACGGCGGCGGCAACAACCCCATTAGGGCGCGGGCGGTCAGAGACTTGCCGGAGCCGGACTCGCCCACCAGCGCCAGCCGCTCCTGCCCCATGCTGAACGAAATGCCTTTCACCAGCGGTGGCGAGGCCGGGAGCAGTACCGACAACCGTTCGACGGTCAATAGTTGATGATCAATGCCCATGACGAGGATCCATTTTATCGCGCAGGCCATCGCCCAACAGGTTAAAGGCCAGGCTGGCGAACAAAATCGCCCCGCCCGGTGCCGCGGCGACCCACCACTGGTCAAAAATCACTTTGCTGCCCTCGGCCACCATCGACCCCCATTCGGCGGTCGGCGGGGCCACGCCCATACCGAGAAAGCCCAAACCGGCGGCGGACAGGATAATCCCGCCCAAACTCAGCGCCGCGCGCACCACCGCACTGGGCAGACACAACGGCAAAATATGCCCGGCCATCAGCCGCAAGCCACCGATACCCTGCATGCGTGCCGCCGCCAGATAGTCGCTGCGACGCAACGCCAGCGTTTCCGCACGAGCTTGTCGGGCGAAAGCCGGCCAACTGGTCAAGGCCAGCGCCAGTGCGCCGTTCATCAGGCCCGGGCCCAATACCGCGACAAACGCCAGGGCAATCACCAGGCTGGGCAGCGACAGAAAAATATCGGTCACGCGCATCAGAATTCGCTCAACCCAGCCGCCGAGGTAACCGGCACTGATGCCGACCAGCAGACCAATCGGAATGGTCAGCAGCAGGATCAACGACACCAGAATCAGCGTCGGACGCGCTCCGTAAATCACTCGCGACAGCAGGTCACGGCCAAAGCCGTCGGTTCCCAACCAATGGCCGGAAGATGGTGGCAACAGGCGCATCTCGATGTGTTGCAAGTTGGGATCAAAGGGTGCCAGCCACGGGGCAAACAGCGCAGTCAGGATCAAGATCGCCACCAGCGTCGCCCCGAAGGTCAGCGTGGTCAGTCTGCCGCGCGGCCAGTAGCCGACCGCAGGTTCGCTCTGGGGTTCATGTTCAGAAAGATATTGGCTCATCGGGTTCGCGGGTCCACTAAATAGGTCAGCGCATCGGCCAGCGCGTTCAGTACCACAAAGCAGGTGCCAATCAGCAATGTGGCGCCAAGAATGGCTGGCGTATCGGCGGCAAACAGCGCGGTGGTCAGATAACGCCCCACGCCTGGCCAGGCGAACACCGTTTCGGTCAGCACCGCCCCTTCCAGCAGGCTGGCGTAGGACAGGGAGAGAACGGTGATCAGCGTGCCGAGCACGTTAGGAAACACGTGGCGCACCAAAATTCGCGTACGGCCGGCGCCTTTGGATCGCGCCAGGGTGACATACTCTTTATTGCACTCTTCCAGCATCGCCGCACGCAGCAAGCGGGTAATGCCCGCCATCGACAGCAGCGCCAGCGCCACCACCGGCAGCCACAGGTGGCTGATGGCGTTGTAGAACATGTCACGATCGCCGGACAGCCAGGTGTCGATCAGCACAAAACCGCTGCGCGGCTCCATGCTGTAAAGATAGATATCATCCAATCGCCCCGGCCCTGCCGACCAGTGCAGCGTGGCGTAAAACAGCAGCAACCCCAGCAGGCTGAGCCAGAAAATCGGCACCGAATAGCCGATCAACGACAGCAGGCGTGCGGCGTTATCCAGCCAACTGCCCGGTTTGAGCACCGCCAGAAAGGCCAGCGTGATGCCACCAATAGCGCCGAGGATAATGGCGCAGGTCGCCAGTTCTACGGTAGCCGGGAAGGTGCGCAGCAGATCGCTCAGTACCGGCTGCGCGGTAATGCGCGATATGCCCATATCGCCGTGCGCCAGGTGCACCAGGTAACGCCAGAACTGCACCGGCAACGGCTGATCCAACCCCAGATCGTGGCGCACCTGCGCGTAGGTGGCTTCGCTGGCGTGATCGCCGGCAATTTGCAACGTAGGATCGATCGGCGCCAGATGCGAGAGCATAAAGGTGAACAGCAGCAGGCCGAGCAGCGTCAAGGCCAACGACAGCAAGCCGGTAAACAGCCTGCGGCCCCAGCGCCAACTGCGCCGGGCGAACCCGGCGGAAGAGGTACGGCTTATCATTACTTGCTGACCTTGCTGTAGAACACCATGTCAGGATTGATACCCTGCTCGTAACCTTTCAGGTTGTCGCGCACCGCAATCAGGCTGCGCGCCTGCAGGCCGATGACAAACGGCGAGCTTTGCTGCACGGCTTGTTGCAGCTGTTGATAATCCGCGACCCGTTTGGCGGTGTCGTTTTCCGCCGTGGCCGCCAGCGTCAGCTTGCTCAGCGCCGGGATCTGCCAGTTGGCACGCCAGGCCAGCGTTTTGCTGCCGTCTTCCGGGTTGTAGGCGAAGGCGGCGGCGTTGGTGTTCGGGTCAAAATAGTCCGGCCCCCAGGAGGTGAAGACCGCATCATAGTTGAGAGCTTTGACCTTGGTGGAGACCTGCGCACTGAGGCCCGGCACCAATTCCACCTTCACCCCGCCCTGCGCAAAGCTGGCCTGCAATGCCTGCGCGATATCCAGGTACGGCGGCTGGTTGTTGACCTCCAGCTTAAAGCTGACGTTGGTCAGACCGGCCTTGGCCAGGATTTCTTTGGCCTTCTGCGGATTAAAGCTGTAAGGCTTATCCTTCAACGCCCCCAGGTAGCCTTCCGGCAGGAATGCCTGATGGGTCTGGAACTGGCCTTTCAGCAGATCGTCGGCAATGCCTTTATAGTCGAACAACCAACGCGCCGCTTCCCAGAAGGCCGGGTTACCCAGCGCTGGTGACGCCTTGGCATTGAACTGCAGGAAATAGAGTGAGGCGTAAGGAATGGCCAGCGGCTTGACGCCCGGCTTGCCTTTCAGCGCCGCCATCTGGTCCGCGCCCAGGTTACGCGCAATGTCGGCGTCACCCTGTTCGATCAGCAACCGACGCGCAGCCGGATCCGGCACGTTTTTGATCAGGATAGTCTTCAGCGTAGGGGCGCCTTCCGGCGAACCTGGGTTGGCGTCGAGCACCACCACTTCGTGCGGTACGTAGGTGCGAATTTTATACGGGCCGCTGCCGGCGGAATGGCTGTTCAGCCACTGGTGCCCCAGGTCATCTCCCTGCTGATGCGACAGCGCTTCTTTGGCGTCGACTATCGAAGATACCGGCGCCGAAAGCAGGCTAAGCACAAAGGCCGGACTGACGTTTTCGCTCCAGCTTATTTTGACCCGCTGGTCATCGACCTTGGTCAGGTGCTGGTCGACGTTCCTGGCATCCCAACCCAATTGGGTGAGGATAAACGACGGTTCCAGATTCAGCTTCACCACCCGCGACAGCGAGAAAATCACGTCTTCCGGACGCAGCGGGTTGCCGCTGGCAAATTTGGCGTCCGGCCGCAGGGTGAAAATCAGGCTGCGGTTGTCGCTGCCCGCCTGCCATTCGCTGGCCAAGGTGGGTTTGAGTTCGATCGGATTTTTGGGATTTGACTGGATCAGCCGCTGATAGAGGCTGTTAAACGACTGCACCGTGGTTAATTCAAAACCCTGGGCCGGATCAAAGCTGACAACGTCATCGATTGACTGGGCAATCACCAACGTATTTGCCGGGGTTGCTGCCTGTGCGCTGAAACTGGCCGCCACGGCCAAAAACACCAAAGAGGGAACGAACGCTTTCATCAAAACTCTCCAAGCGGATGGAATTTATAGTAATTTCGCGAGTGTATGTGAGAGCCATCAGCAGACGAAGGTACTTAAATAACTATAGATATTCTTTTTCTGTCTATAGCTGAGATTTTGATTATTAAGCAGGCGGGTTTTGCTGTCAGTTGCGCAATAAAACCGCAGGGTTGAATGCTTGTACATGATAGAGTGTGTACAAATAACGTTCAAAAAGGAGAGCAACATGAAGGACCTGGACGATCCAACGCTAACCATTCAGGAAGAAAAAGAAATTGTGATCGAAATTTTGAAACAACATCTCCGCTGGCAAATAGAGAACCCTCCCTCCTCTGAAGAAGTTCCCATATTGGAACTCATTGGCCCAGTGCAAAAAAGCAAACGCCGCATGGTCAGGAAATTGCTGAGAAAACAGCTTTAGCTCTACCTATCGCCGGGCGCTATGCCCGGCCTGATTTCCATCGTCCCTCTGATTAAATCTGGTAATCGATCACCGTATCCAGCTGCGAAGAGAACACTTTGTCTTTGATTTCCGTCAGCGACAGCGTCGGGTTACAGAGCTGGATAAACTGCCAGGCATAGTTACGTTGTAACTGGCTGCGTTTCAACCCCAGCCAAACGGTATTGGGCTCGAACAGATGTTCCGCATTGAGGCTGACCAGCCCGTGGTCGCGCTCTTTCTCATACGACATGTCTGCCAGTACGCCGACCCCCAACCCCAGTTCGACATAGGTTTTTATCACGTCGGAATCCTGTGCGCTCAGGGCGATATCCGGCGTCAGTCCGGCCGCCTTGAAGGCGCTATCCAGCCGCGAACGACCGGTAATGCCCTGCCGGTAGGTAATCAGCGGTAATGTACTGAGCATTTCCAACGTCACCTGCGGCTGCCGGGTCAGTTCATGCCCTTCCGGCACCAAGATGGTGTGATGCCAACGGTAATAAGGAAACGCCGCCAGAGACTCATCGCTCATCAGCCGCTCACTGGCAATGCCGATATCGGCTTCGCCGGACGCCAGCATGCCGACAATTTCCTCGGGGCTGCCCTGGTTCAGCACCACTCTGACCCGCGGGTACAGCGCACGAAACTCTTTGATCACCCCCGGCAGGCTGTAGCGCGCCTGCGTATGGGTGGTGGCGATATGCAACTGGCCGGTGTCGTTGCTGCTGAAAACATCAGCCAGTCGACGAATATTATTGGCATCATTCAGGATACGCTCCGCCACCACCAGCAGCTCTTTACCCGGCTCGGTCATGCCCAATAAACGCTTGCCGCGACGGATAAATATCTCAATGCCCAGTTCTTCTTCCAGTTCCCGAATATGGCGGCTGACCCCAGATTGCGAGGTAAATAAAGTATTGGCCACCTCGGTCAGGTTGTAGTTGCAACGCGCCGATTCCCGAATAATTTTTAATTGTTGAAAGTTCATCCACTCCCCCTGTCGAGCCATATTGTTAACAACAGTGATACGGAGTCTGACCTGAGGGGACAAATAAGAAATAACCTTTAGTTATGCATTTTCATGCTAAGTGAATTTTTCGCCACTTTGAATTAGCTATTTTTTGATCTGTAATTATCGAATATCTTTAAAATTAACAAGATAGGTATCCACTTTTAAAATGTGGATTAAATACTCATGCAAAATAAAGTTATTAAATATAGGTATTAGATATATAAACGAAAAAGGCTCAGCACGCTGAGCCTCTTAAAAATGCATTGCCGTCGTCAGGCCGTCGCCTCTCCGCCAATCGGGCCGGAGGTATTCTGCTGCAACCACTGCTGGACGTAACTGACCAAATCACCAATGCAGTCGTCCTGCATACCGTGGTTTTTCAGCTCGTTATCCAATGAGAACAGGTACTGGGCATTGGTGCCCAACGGCCCGCTGGCGCTGGCAATCAACGGAGCGATAACCTGGTGACTGGTGTCTTCTTCAAATAACGGGTGCTGCGGGTTCATGACAAACACCAGCGCGGTTACCACTGTGCCATCTGCCAGCCGGAGATCGCACCAGGTCGGCAAATAGCAGCCGGTCACCATTTCACGTTTCCACAGCAGTTCCAGCTCTTCGCGCAGCTTGGCTTCCGGCAGGCGGAACGCCAGGCCGGTGGTATGGCCACCCTCTTTCAGCGCCAGCATCCGCCCCGGCTGATGCAAGGTGCCGCGCCCGGCGGTAAGCCGCAAACAGAAGGCGCGGTGCCAGCCCTGCAGGGTGGCCGGCCGCACCTCTTCGGATTCAAACACCGGGTTCCACATCAGCGAACCGTAACCGAAGACCCACACCGGGCTGTTATCCGGTCGGCGGGATAAAGTACAATCCAGTGAGGCCGCCCGCTGCTCTGATGTCAGTAACAGCGACTCCTCAATGGTGCCGAATGCAGTTTTGCAATCCGCATTTTGCAGAAAATCTCGCGTTAACACCTTAACAACCTCCCGGGAATAGGATTGCCCATACTCCCTAGCCACTGTTCAATCTTATTTCTTGAGTACGGAATTATATTAATACAATAATCTTCCCGCGATAATAATGACCTTATTCTTTTATCCGTGAGCAATCAAGTTTCAAACGATGTTTAAAGTGAAAAAGTATTTGTACTCAGCAGCAATAATATTAATGGTTGGAGTCTGGATCCGGGCGGGATGTTTCCCGGCGCGTGAACACACCGGGGAAGGCGTAAGGTTAACCGTCTAACAGATTGAGATACCCGGGGGGCGTCCCTGCGGGAACCCCATCCCCCGGTTTCCCCTAATATCAAGCTTAAGCGAACAATATTAGAGGGAGGCGTTACTTTTTGTGCCAGCGGTCATCGTCACCTTTGCGGTAACTTTGCTTCACCGCTGCCCACGCCACCTTGTGCGCCGTTTCTTCTCGGCTGTCGTCACCGCGCCGGTCATCCGGATCGCGGTATTGATCCCAGGCGCTGTTGAAGGCTTCCTTATAGATCTCTTGCGCATGATCCGGCAACACGTGTTTCACATTGTCCGGCAAGGCATTGGTGCTTTTATACGGCATCATTTTCCTCCCGTAGAGGTTCAGTGAACCTTAAGCTTAGATGACGATGCCGCCCGCCTCAATTAGCAAACAATTCTCATTATCACATGGCATGATATACTCCCCGCCAAACGAACATAAGGAGAACCCCGTGACTACCGAAGCCCCACGCTCACGCGCACCCTACCTGATTGCTGTCAGCGCCATTCGCGATATTACCCCGCACCTGCGCCGCATCACCTTCACCGCCCCTGACCTGCGCTATTACCCGACCAACGCCGCTGCCGCACACATTAAGGTTTTCTTGCCGCTCGAAGGCCAGACACAACCGGATCTGCCGACCCTGACCGAAAACGGCCCACGTTGGGCGGCCGATGCGGTACGCCCCATTGTTCGAACCTATTCCATTCGCGCGGTACGCCCGGAACTGGCGGAAGTCGACATTGAATTCGCCATCCACGAACACAGCGGCCCGGCGGTTAACTTTGCACGCTCGGCAAAAGCGGGCGATAAAATCGGCATCAGTAACCCAGGCGGCCCGAAACCTATGCTGCCACAGGCTGATTTCTACTGCCTGGCCGGCGATCCTTCTTCGTTGCCTGCTCTGGCCGCCTTGCTGGAAGGATTACCGGCACGCAGCGAAGGCCACGCCTTTATCCGCGTCGACAGCGCGGCCGACGTTATCGACCTGAAAAAACCGGCAGGTTTTGAGCTGAGCTGGATTATTGGCGGCACCGAAAAAACCGCAGAATTGGTGACGCAATTTTGCTCATTACCGCTGCCGCAAAGCGACATCCAGTACTGGCTGGCCGGGGAAGATCGTTTAGTGGTAGAACTGCGTCGTTACCTGCGCCGTGAACGCCAATGTGACCGTAATCAGCTTTATGCCGTGCCTTACTGGCGTGAGGGGTTAAATGAAGAGGGTTATCATAACAAACGGCATGAAATCATGGACAATATTGACGACTGATGGGGATTTTCCCCTTTGTTAACCAAGCAATGCAGGCATAAACTGCAATTTATGTGCCGTTAATGAAGAAAACTCATCTCACTACGTAAAAGTAAGTAAATAAAACCGCATCCGATGCGGTTTTTTTGTTAACCTAGTCACATATTGCAAGCATGCGCTTTTGTCAGTACAACAACATCACATCATTCCCCGGCACAAGCCACCGGGTGTATCCTATTATTATTAAATTATAAATACATTCTGGATGCGCATAATTGCCCTTAACGGCAGTCAGCGATGACGGGACCACGCTGTTTGAGAAGGAGTACCATCGAAATGAAGTCGCAAAACGATCCTGGCCGATCCAAATCCCGCCACACTGAGTACTCGTTGCTTTTCCCCATCGCCGCCCTGGTGGTGCTGAATCTGTGGGGCAGTACCAGTAACTTTCCGCTGATCGTCGGCATTAATATCATTGCCCTGATCGGTATTCTCAGCAGCGCGTTCAGCGTAGTGCGCCACGCCGACGTGCTGGCCCACCGCCTGGGCGAACCCTATGGCTCGCTGATCCTCAGCCTGTCGGTGGTGATCCTGGAAGTGAGCCTGATTTCCGCGCTGATGGCCACCGGCGACGCCGCGCCTGCGCTGATGCGCGACACGCTTTACTCCATCATTATGATTGTCAGCGCCGGACTGGTGGGTTTTGCTTTGCTGCTGGGCGGCCGCAAATTTGCCACTCAATACGTTAACCTGGGCGGCATTAAACAGTATCTGATGGCGATTTTCCCGCTGGCGGTGATTGTGCTGGTATTCCCGAGTGCGCTGCCGGGCGGCAACTTCAGTACCGGTCAGGCACTGCTGGTCGCGGTGATCTCCGCCGCCATGTACGGGGTGTTCCTGGTGATCCAGACCAAAACCCACCAGAGCCTGTTCGTCTACGAGCATGAAGATGACGATGGCGACCCGCACCACGGCAAGCCTTCCTCACACAGCAGTGCCTGGCATGCCGGTTGGCTGGTGGTGCATCTGATTGCGGTGATCGCAGTGACCAAGTTCAACGCCAATCCGCTGGAAGGTTTGCTGACCAAGGTAAATGCCCCGGCGCAGTTTACCGGCTTCCTGGTCGCGCTGCTGATCCTGTCGCCAGAAGGTCTGGGCGCTTTGCGCGCGGTGTTGAACAATCAGGTGCAACGCGCCATGAACCTGTTCTTCGGCTCGGTACTGGCCACCATTTCCCTGACGGTGCCGGCAGTAACCATCATCGCCACCCTGACCGGGCAAACGCTGATCTTCGGCCTGCAAACGCCGCATATCGTGGTGATGCTGACGGTGTTGCTGCTGTGCCAGCTGTCGTTCTCGACCGGCAGGACCAACGTGCTGAACGGCACCGCGCACCTGGCGCTGTTCGCCGCCTATATGATGACCATTTTTGCCTGATTACCGGAGGGCGCTTTCGTAGCGCCCTCCCTCTTTAAATCGCGAAAGTTTATATTGCGAAAAACAGGCCCGCCGCGATACCACCGAATAAAATCCATTTAATGATGTAGTACCCGGTTCGGTTCCACGCCTTCAGCCGTTTCCCCACTTTACGCACCGCATAGATGTACTTGAACAGTTTGTTCACCCCGCCGGTACGATCGCCCTCTTCATTCGGTGCGGTGGCCGCGCTCATCAGGTTGCGCCCCAGCCAATGGTTAATGCCCTGTGCCCAGCGAAAACGCATCGGTCGTTCAATATCGCAAAACAGAATCAGGCGGTTTTGCCCACTCTGGTTTTCGGCATAGTGCAGATAGGTTTCGTCGAACATCACCGCTTCGCCATCGCGCCAACTGTAGCGCTCACCGTCCACTTCAATAAAGCAGCGGTCGTCATTCGGCGTAATCAGCCCCAGATGGTAACGCAACGAACCGGCGTAAGGGTCGCGGTGGCGCGGCAGGCGGCTGCCATCCGGCAGTTCGGCAAACATCGCCGCCTTGACCGAAGGCAGGCTGCGTAACAACGCCGTGGTTTGCGGACACAGGGCCATCGCCGACGGGTGGTTGTCTTCATACCATTTCAAATAAAAACGCTTCCAGCCGGTTTTGAAGAACGAATTGAAGCCGGCATCGTTAAATTGATCCGAGGCTTTAATCTGCTGGATCGCCATTAATTGCCGACCTTCTTCACGGATGCTTTGCCAATTATCCCGCAATGCCTGCAATTCGGGGAATTGCTCCAGTTGCAGATAGGCGGTGGTCGGCACGCGCGAGAACAGATACATAAAAACGTTCAGCGGTGCGGTAAAGGTTGAGTGGTCGGAAAGTTGTCGCCAGAAGGTGTAACGCACCCGCCCGCGATAATGAACATAGACAACGCATAAAATAAACAGCAGTAAAATAATGTATTTCATGATTGAACCACATTGAAGATCCCAGCCCCCTGCACGCCCATCCGGCGTACACCCCAGAAATTTCCTTTTGGCGGATAAGCCCTGCGCCCGTCGGGAACACCACTAATCATTAACGCGGAATCAACAAAAATCTATACAAAAAACCACAATAGTTTACACAAAGGCTAAACGAGCGGGCGTTATTGGTGGGTATTGGCCGCTTTTCGCTGACCCCTTTTCTGACTCAGCTCTAAAGCCGCCCGCGGTGACGACGCCCTTAATTCGATGCGGCAAGGCATTCTTTCCTGAAAATAAGTCGCGGAGTTTTGGTAGTTTGGTTATTAATGACACCAGTAACTCGTCGCTGAATAATAACTTATTAATTTGATTTCGATCAGTGCGCAATAATCCAACCATGATTAACTCGGGGTGTTTTTAAATCCAAAACAACGCATTCAACAATAATAAAAACAAATAATACGTACGGAATACATCATGAAAAATATATCCGATTTGAGAATGAATCGCCGAACCTTGTTAAAAGGCCTGGGCGTGATTGGGCTGGCCAGCCTCTCGCCCTGCGTATTTTCCATGGCACGGGATCAAGGCAAACCTCTCCCCCGGGTGCGTCTCAAGCTCAGCGACTATCAGACCTTTCGCTCGACCTGTGCAATGGAGTGTTTGCATTGTAATTTAACGGCTTATGTCTATAAGGGGGAACTCAAGAAAATAGAAGCCAGCAAGGATTTCAACGTCAAATGCTGCCTGCGCGGCATCAGCCGGACCAAATGGGTTTATCACCCACAGCGCGTTAAAACGCCTTTGCTGCGGGTGGGGGAAAAAGGCGAAGGGAAATTCAAACCCATCTCCTGGGATGAAGCGTTGGATCTGATTGAGCTGAATATCCGTAACACTCTCACCAGCCATGGGAATAAAGGTCTGCTGATTTCCAGCCATGCCGGAAATATGGATTCCATTAAAAACGATATGGGGAAAGCCTTTTTTGATTACCTCGGCGGGGCGACCAAACGCTCTGGGTCATTATGCTGTTCTGCGGTGACCGCCGCCATGATCCCGATGCTTGGCCTGCGCTATGCGGATATGCGCGACACCATTGCCGACAGCCGCTACATTCTGTGCTGGGGTAATAATCCGGCCGTCACCATGCAGGCCTATTTCAAAGAGTACAGTAAGGCGCAGGAAAACGGCGCGCGCCTGGTGGTGATCGACCCCCGCTTTAACGAAACCGCAGCCAAAGCCGATGAGTGGATCCCGATTGTGCCCGGTACGGACACCGCCCTGGCGCTGGGGATGATAAAAATCATTATCGATGAACAGCGGTATGATGTCGACTTCCTGCGGCAACACACCGGCGCCGTTTATCTGGTGAACCCTCAACAAGAACAACTCAGGGAGAACCCGCAGGACAAAGAAAGTTATCTGGTTTACGACACCCTCAGTCGGCGCCTGGTGCGCCATGATACGCCCGCCATCCTGCCCGCGCTGATCCAAACCGAATTGCCTGCCGATGCCGCTTATACCACGGTGTTTGAATTGATCCGCCAGCAATCGGCCCCGTGGGACGTTCAGAAAGTGGAGGCGGAAACCGATATTCCGCCGGCCACCCTACTGCGGTTGGCACGGGAATATGCCAGCAATAAACCTTCGATGATCGTGCAGAACATGTCCGGCGCGCAGCGTACCGAATTCGGTACCTACGTGGCGGCCAGTCAATTTTATCTGGCGCTGCTGACCGGCAATGTGGGCAAGGCCGGTGGCGGAGTCTGCGACGCGGGTGGCGCCAAACAAATGATGAAATTTAGCCCTCCACTGCCTCCTGCGCCCAGCGTACAAAAAATCCCGCCGATACCGGTTGCCAAAACCGGCGAGTGGATCGTCAACGATCGCCCTCACCCGATTAACTTTTGGTGGATTATGACGATGGGGGCGCTAACCCAGTTGCCCAACACCAATATGGTGAAGCAGGCCCTGAAGAAGGTGCCGTTTGTGGTGGTGGCCGATAACCTGATGAGCTCCACCACGTTGTATGCCGATCTGGTGCTGCCGGTGACCACCATTTTTGAAGATCTCAGCCTGATGGCCGGCGTGCGCAGCCACTATGTTCAGTTGATGGAAAAAGCGGTAGAGCCGGTAGCGGAAGCCAAACCGGATTACTGGATTTTTGCCCGGCTGGCCGAGCGTTTCGGCTTTGGCGAGGTATTTAATCAGCCGATTGAGCACTATATCGAAAACTGCCTGGCCGGTACCGGCATCACCCTGGAACAGCTGCGTAAAGGGCCGATTAAACCGGTGCCTACCCCCTGGATCCCGTTCAAAGACGGCATTTTCCGCACGCCGACCCAAAAGGCCCACTTTTTTATCGAAGCGTGGCAGAAGAAAGACTTCCCGCCGATGGTGACCTATATGCGGGTTAAAGAGTCGCCGAAAGGTTCACCTGAGCTGGCGAGAAAATACCCGTTAATGGCCGTTCAACGCAAACTGGCCCGCAGCATTCACTCCAGCCACGGCATGAATGAATGGATCCTCGAGGTGCAACGCAATCAGCCCAATATCATGATCCATCCGGATGATGCCGCCAGCCGCCATATCAAGCACGGTGAATGGGCGATTGCTTTTAATCAGCGTGGAGAACACCGGGCCTTGGCGGTGGTGACGCGTCACATCAAGCGCGGCGTGGTGTGCCTGGATAATGGCTGGTGGGAACAGCAAGGCGGCAGCAGCAGCCACGTCACCAACGACCATGTGGAAGTGCTGGGCAACGGTCATTGCTGTAACAGCACCCTGGTTGACGTCAGGGCGGAGGCATAATCATGGTCAGACAATATGGATTTTTAGTCGATATGCGCGGCTGCTATGGGTGCAAAACCTGCTCGATGGCCTGCAAATCCGAAAATGCCACCCCAGCGGGCGTCCTTTGGCGGCGGGTCAGAGAATTTAGCTCTGACGACCCGAACGCGATGGCGTTTATCTCGATGTCGTGCAACCACTGCGACGATCCGCAATGCATGAAGGTCTGCCCGGCAGATACCTACACCAAACGACCGGACGGTATCGTCGTGCAGGATCACGACAAATGCATCGGTTGCCGAATGTGCATTATGGCCTGCCCTTATAATGCGCCGGTATTTGATCCGGTCGAAGGGAAAACCAGTAAGTGCAACCTGTGCGCTGAACGCCTGGACGAAGGGCTGCTGCCCCGCTGCGTCGAGTCCTGCCCGGCCGGTGTGCTGCAGTTTGGCGATATTGATGAGCTGCGCGTAGGGTACTCCGCCGATCTGACCCGTATCGAAACCCGCTACCGGCTGCCGAACCATCAAATCAGTCAGCCCAATATCGTGATTATTCCCGCCGGTGATAAGGAATAGCCCATGTCTGAATATGAACTCCCTTTGGTGTTTTTTACCCTGTTTTGTCAGTGGGCAGTCGGCACGATCGTCGCCATCACGGCATTGATTCTGGTGCAGCCCGTCTGGTTAAGTGATGAAAAACGCCTTAATGTCCTGCGCAAACTGGCACTGGGGATTGTGGCGATCAACATGCTCGGTTCGCTGCTGTCGCTGCTGCACTTGGGTTCGCCCACCGGGGCCTATCGTGCGATTCTGGGGCTCGCCCACTCCTGGCTCAGCCGGGAAGTCATCGCCTTTTTCTTGCTCAACGCGGTGGTGGTTAGCTGGGCCGCCATGGTGTTTCGCTTTAACCGCAGCCCCAGACTGATCCGCCGAGTGAGCTTACTGGCATCGGGCACGGGGGTGGCGGCGATCCTGGTTTCCGCACAGGTTTATTACCAAATGGCGAGCCACCCTTTGTGGCGCTCACCGCTCACCCACCTCAGTTTTATTGCCACCGCCCTGCTGTTGGGGTTTGCCACCCTAGGGCTACGGATCAGCGTGTTCAATGCAGCTCAAAACGATCGGGAACGACGGCTCCCCAGCGTGTTACCGGCAGGCATTTTATTGGGCGTAATGATGATGTTGGTGGTGATCCTGGGCTACAGCACCGGGTTTAACCAACAAGGAAAAATGCTGGCCAGCGCCGTAACCCTTTTTGGCTCCGGCTTGATGGGCTGGCTCATTTTTGGCGCGCTGATTATCGGCAGCGGATTGGCGACCTATCTGTACCAACGGCCGGTTCTGAACGTTGGCGTCGCTGGCGCACTGATGCTGACCCTGCTCTGCGCATGCGTTGGCGGTCGGATGTTGTTTTACGCCGGCGTCATGAGCCAGTATCCGTGGTTTTGATTGGGGGGGTAGTGCTGATGATTATGGCGTGGCAAGGAACATAAAATAGCCGATAAAAAAACCGCCGTGGCGGTCTTTTTCTAAGCAGCGAGTATGTGCTGTATAGCCAGAAACATTGGCACTGCCCCAAACGCGTTCGGCGGTTCATTTAACTCCACAAACCCTAAACGTGCGTAGAAGTTAACCGCTGCCGGGTCCGCATCCAGATAGACACCTTTGATAGGGAGTGCCTGGTGGATAATCTTTACCTGCTCAAAAAACTCGATAAGCAACTCTTGACCGTAACCTTTCTTTTGCTCTTTTTTGGTCACGCCTAGCATGATTAGGCGCACAACGCCCACTTCATTAGGCAACGAACCAGAAACCGTTCCTGCCAACTTCCCTTTTTCAAGAGAATAAGCGGCAAAACTACAAAAGCCTAACAGTTCACCATCTTGTTTATTAATTAACGCCTTGGCTGCGCAATTGCCCTCCTTTATACTTTTCTTTAATGAATTGCGCACAAAGTTGTTAATTACCGTGTTACCACAATCGAAATGCTTATTACCAGGATAAGTGATATCAGCCTGATACGCGCAAACCATTACATCTGCAGCACTTTCATTCTTATCCCTGTTTACCATTATTCTTTCTCCGCATTAACGCTTGCAAAGCCAGCGTCGGGGCCGCGGGTTCAGAAAGAAGTTGATTTACCTGTTGCCAGCTCTCGGCAGAAAGCTGGCGGCGACGCTGGTTATCCAACACACTTTCAGCTCGCTCTAAAGCCGCGTTCAAGATAAATGCACTTAAATCCAAACCCGCCGCGGAAGCTGCTTCGCGAAGCACATCTTTAATATCCAGGCTGGTCTTTAATTCAACCCTTGCATTTTTGACGCTTTTAACATCAGCAGGAAGAACCGCTACTTTTGACATAATTACCTCTCTAATGGTTTTCTATAAACCTCCTTGTTAAGGCGTTACGATAAATCTATCAATCCATGTAACGTCAATCTGGTGGCGTACACGTTCATTTTTTGACTCCGCTTCACTTGGTTTTTAAGACGTGTTTTTCACACCTTCTTTTTAACACCGTTTCAATGCTACGGTGACGCATTACAGATTTTTTAGCATACGGCTAATAACCGTATGCTCACAATTTACTCCAGGGGACATACAACGTCAACTATGTACGGGCAATAGCCGTACGGCGTAAGAAGATTGGCTATCTTTGTCGGGTCAGGTTCTGCTGAACCTCCCCCAGCGTTATTGACTGGACTTCGACAAAAAGGCCGCCGAGGCGGCCTTGGGTTTGCAGGCAGGGATTAACTGTAGGCGTTGAGCGTACGCTGGCACAGGGCGGAGCGGACGCAGTCTTGTTTATCAAAGCGGATGATGCCGATCATTTCATCTTCCTCGAAGCGTTCCATCGCATCGCTGAGGCCGGACTTCACGCCGCGCGGCAAGTCGCACTGGGTGATGTCCCCGTTGACGATGACCGTGACGTTCTCACCCAGACGGGTCAGGAACATCTTCATTTGGCTGGCGGTAACGTTCTGGGCTTCATCCAGGATAACCACCGCATTTTCGAAGGTACGCCCGCGCATGTAGGCGAAAGGCGCGATCTCTACCTTGCCGATTTCCGGGCGCAGGCAGTATTGCATAAACGACGATCCTAAACGGCGCACCAGAATGTCGTACACCGGACGGAAATAAGGGGCGAACTTCTCAGAGATATCCCCGGGCAAAAAACCGAGGTCTTCATCCGCCTGCAGAACCGGACGAGTAACGATAATCCGATCCACTTCTTTATGGATAAGGGCTTCTGCCGCTTTTGCCGCGCTGATGAATGTTTTGCCGCAGCCGGCTTCACCGGTAGCAAATATCAACTGCTTCTTGTCTATGGCTATTAAGTAATGACCCTGAGCTTCGGTTCTAGCCTCGATGGGGGAGCTATCGCGCTTGTCTCGCGCCATGCCGATAGACTCTACACCACCCATTTGTACCAGCGAGGTTACGGACTCTTCTTCAAGCTGGCGATGACTACGAGCGTCACGACGAATAACGCGTTTCGCTTCACGACGTGCTTTGATCACTGCTTTTTGTCTCATAGTGGCACCTTACAGTTTGTTTCACCTACCGCAACGGCCTGGCCGTGCGATTATGTTTCACATACAGATGAGGTTTTGGCTCCCTTTTGAGCCAACGATAGCCAATAGAAAAAGTGAATACCCGGCAGCCATTTTGGCACGCCGATTTTTCACGGGACAACACGATTGCGTAATTAAACCTAGAGTGAAAAGTGACAAGAATTTGTGATAACGGGAGTGCGGTGTGGTCAGAAAAAGAGAGTCGGAGGGAGAGCCCTCGTTACAACGAGTCATCAGGAAAGGTCTGTTATTTTTTCTTTCTAGCCCAACCAAGGACTTTACCATTAGCGATCCCCGCAGTGATATTTACAGCTTCGAGCTGTGCACCGTGTGAAAACTACCGCCAGATGATTACAGTATAATGACATTCAAACCTCGCGCGTTGCTAAAATGTAAAAAAATTTAATCTTTTTTGTTTTTAGACGCCGCAAGAACACTATATCACGCCGATTACGTCATTCAATGTATTTTTTATATGCTTAAATATCATCAAGTTATGATTAAAACTCACGGATGACATTTTGGTTTCCTGATTAATTTTTGCACAAACAAAAAACTGCACTTCCCTCAAAATTTATAAATAAAAAAGGCGGGAAAGCTCCCGCCCTGATACTGATTGATTAGAGGGGTAAACGCCCCCAAGGGTTACTCGAAGGTATAAGAAACGCTCACCCCACCGCCCCAGTTTCTGCCCGGTGCTGGTTCGTAGTAACGGCCATTACCTTCATTGACGATCACCGAACCCACATATTGTCGGTCAAACAGGTTATCCACCCGGCCGAACACATTAAGCATCCAGTTGCCCAGCGGATAACGGTAACCGGTATTTAAGCCTACTGTGGTGTAGGCCGGAGCCTGTTCGGTGTTGGCGTCATTAACTTCGATATCGCTCATGTAGCGCACCTCTGCACCGGCATACCAGCCTTCCGGCGGTGACCAGGCCAGCGAGGCATAGCCCATGTTGCGCGCAATGCCCGGCATACGGTTGCCGCTGGGGACCATATTGCCCGCCGAACACTGGCTGTCGCCGCACACATCGTCACGGTAGCGCGCGTCCAACAACGTCCAGGCCAACTGCACGCGCCAGTCGTAGGCGAACTGTTGGTCCAGCGCCAGTTCCAGCCCGCGCCGACGAGTCTGCCCGGCGTTTTTGTAGCTGGAGCGCCCGTTACTGCTTTCATCCACCACAATTTCGTTGCGGGTGTCGGTCTGGAAAATCGCAGCGGTCAACAGACCATTGCCGATACGCGTTTTGCTGCCCAATTCCACCGTGTCGCTGGTCGAAGGGTTCAGACCGAAGTTGAGCCCGGCCTGACCGCCGGAACGGTACGACAGCTCGTTAATGGTCGGCGTTTCAAAGCCACGACCGGCGGACAGATACAGGTTCCAGCCGCTCCTTACCGCATAGTTGAGCGAGCCGGCCGGCAGCCATTGATGATAGCTGGCGCTGCCGCTGTCATCGCCGTTGCTGCCGGTAACGTAGTGATCGTTGGAGTCGAAATTGACGGTGCTGTAACGCACACCGGCATCCAGCGTCAGTTTTTGCGTCAACTGCCACGAGCTTTGCAGATAAGGGTCCAGGTTCCACATCAGGTTGCGCTCATTGCGGCGCAACGCCCCCTCGGTACCCAGCTCGGTTACGCCGTTAACCTGGGTAAAGTTTTCATAGCCTTTACGCTGCTCGGTCATGGTTTCATAGTCCAGCCCGCCGGTCAGGGTATAGGGTACACCCAGCTTACCGCGGTGCGTCCAGCGGGTATCAATCCCCTGGTAGTGACGCGTCAGGTCAATCACCCCGCCCGGATGCTGCGCACTGCGCTGCTGTACGGCGACCGGGATCGACTGATACTGCGTGGTTTCACGCTCACCGGCGTACATCATGATGCTCAGGTCATCATCGGCACCCATCTGGCGCTCATAGTGCAACCCGGCCTGGGTCTGCGACGTGCTTTTGCGGGTATTGTACTGATCGGCGCGCGGGGCCTGGCGCGGATTATCGTGCCATTCCGCATTCGTCAGGCCACCCGGGTCATTGGCATTGATATCGACACTGTTGAACAGCAACGTCAGCGTGCTGACATCGTCGATGCGTACGCCCAGCTTGGCATTGCCGAGGTTTTTCTGCGCGCCGCTGTGATCGCGGAAGCCCTGAGTCGTGAAACGGGTGCCGGAAATAGTGTAGTTAACGTCGCCGGCGTGGGTGCCGTCGCCGGTTGCCCCGGTCGCCTTGACGCCGTAACGCCAGGTGCCGTAGCTGCCAAAGTACGAACTGGCCTCAAGGCGGGTGGGTTGTTGGCCGGTTTCGGTTTCCACATTCACCATACCGCCGGACGCGTTGCCGTAGAGCGCGGAAAACGGACCGCGCAGCACTTCCACCTTTTCAACCGAGTTAAGATCGATATTCGAGGTCTGCCCCTGACCATCCGGCATGGTGGCCGGAATACCGTCGACATAAATACGCACGCCGCGCACGCCATACATCGAGCGAGCGCCGAAACCACGCACCGAAAGCTGCAAATCTTGCGCATAGTTCTGGCGGTTCTGTATTTGCAGGCCAGGCACGCTGCCCAAACTTTCCGACAGGTTGATCTGCGGCCTGGCCTCACGGATTTGATCGCCACTTACCACGCTGACGGCAGCCGGGGTAGAGAGTTCTGAAAGACCGCTGCGTTTGGCCGTGACCACCATGGTCTGTTCGCTATCCTTGTCCTGCGCCAAGGCGCTGACAGGCAGTAAGGCAGGAATAACCAGGGCCGAAACTGCCAGCCGGTTTTTATGAGTGCTTTTCATCAGGAGAGTGCCGTTTAAGGGATCGAAAAATATGAACCATTTGGAACGTTATGGCTGATATGTTAATGCTTTTAACAATAAATGAAAATAGTTAGACTAATTAAAGACCGGCCTCTCAATTTCGCAAGGCCAGGGTTGATTTTAATTAACCGCTGTTGGTGACAGACACTAGCAATAATAAGGCGGGGATCCCCCGCCTGGTGAAGTGAGGCTTAGGCTTTCATCAAGCCGCTGCCCAGATAATCATTGCTGTCTTTCACCCCGGGCAGCGCAAAGAAATAACCGCCACCGATAGGTTTGACATACTCTTCCAGTGCCTCGCCGTTGAGACGTTTTTGCACCGTCAGGAAGCCCTTCTCCAGATCGGCCTGGTAGCAGACGAACAGCAGCCCCATTTCCAACTGACCGGAATTGGACACGCCGATGGAATAGCTGTAACCCCGGCGCAGCAGCAAATTGCTCTGGGTTTGCGGCGTGCGCGGGTTTGCCAGGCGAATGTGCGCATCCATCGGGATCAGTTTCCCTTCCGGATCTTTCTCGTAGTCCGGCTCGTCGTGCTCATGCTTCATGCCCAGTGGCGCGCCGCTGTGCTTCTCACGCCCAAAGATGGTTTGCTGCTCTTGCAACGGCGTACGGTCCCAAAACTCCACGTGGAAGCGGATAATACGCGCGGCCTGATAGCTGCCCCCCACCGCCCATGCCGGTTCCCCGACGTTATCGGCCACCCACACCACCTGATCCATCAGCGGTTTGTCGTCGGTTTTCGGGTTGGCGGTGCCGTCTTTGAAGCCCAGCAGGTTGATCGGCGTTTCTTTGCCTTTGCTGCGTGCGGCATGGGCAGAAATAAACCCTTCCCGCTTCCAACGCACGCTGAGCAGATCCGGCGAGTGCTTGATAATGTCACGCAGTGCGTGGAGAGCAGTTTCATTGGTATTGGCGCAAATCTGCAACACCAAATCACCGTGACACAGGCTGGCGTCCAGCGAATCGTTAGGAAAACGCGTCATTTTCTGCAGCCGCAGCGGTTTGTGCGCCTGCAGGCCGAAACGTTCATCGAACAGCGAGGTGCCGACCGACACGGTGATGGTCAGGTTATCCGGATAGATCTCCGGCCCCATGATGCCCGAATCGAGTGGCGGTAACTTGGGATCCACTTCAGGTGCTTTGCCGCCGGTAGTCAAAAATGCAATACGGGTGGTCAGCAGCCGAAACAGCCGCTCCAAATCCTGCTTGTTGCCGGCCAGCACGTCAAACGCCACCAGCATCATCGCCGCTTGCTGCGGCGTGAGGATCCCGGCCTGATGCGCACCGTAGAAGGGTTGCTTCTGCCAGCGTTCATCTTTGGCTACCGCCGGCGGTTGTGCAGTTTTATCTGCCGCCTGAGCCAAACGGCTGCTGCCCAACGCCAGCACCCCCAGTCCCAATCCCTGCAGCAAACGGCGGCGCGACGGTGACGCTGCGCCTTCCGGTTGTGGATGCGGCCCGTTTTCCGGGCCGATCTTGTTACTCATTATGCTTTGCCTCAGTCCAGACCCAGAACGCCACGCAGTTGTGACAAGTCTTCCGCCAGAGTGGTGATTGGCCCTTTCATGGCATTGCGATCGGCATCGGTCAGCTTCTCGTAAGACTCATAGCCGTCTTTGGTTTTGTACTTCGCCAGAATGGTATCAACGGTTTTAAAGTTGGCGTCGATCTTGTCCAGCAACGGCTTGTTGGCCTTGACCAACAGCGGGCGCAGCAGGTTAACGATTTTCTGCGCGCCGTCAACGTTAGCCTGGAAATCCCACAGGTCGGTACGGCTGTAACGGTCTTCTTCACCGCTGATTTTGCTCGCCGCCACTTCTTCGATCAGGCCCGCTGCGCCGCCCACGACCTTGCTTGGCGGGAAGGTCAGGTCGGTCACGCGTTTTTGCAGCTCAAGGGTATCCTGGTACAGCTGATCGGCGTATTTGCTCATGTCTTTCGTGCTGTTGTCGGCAAACAGCGCTTTCTCCAGGCGGTGGAACCCGGTGAATTTCGGATCTTCGGCTTTTTTCTCGTAATCGTCTTCACGGGCGTCAATGCTGCCGTCCAGGTCAGAGAACAGTTCGGCGATCGGTTCAATCCGCTCGTAGTGCTGACGGGTCGGTGCATAGAGTTTACGCGCCTCGGCCACGTTGCCGGCTTTTACGGCATCGGTGAACAGTTTGGTCTGCTTGACCAGCCCTTCCACTTCTTTGGTGACGTAGACTTTGTATTCGGCAATTGGCCCAACCAGATCCATGGCATTCGGTTTACCGTCGGTGGCGGCACCGGCCGCTGCGGTCACGATCAGCTTGCCTTTAGGATTACTGAGCAGCCCGCAGGTCATGTCGTATTCGCCCGCTTCCAGATTGGCGGTCATTTTCTGGGTGAAGCCCGGCGCAATGTTCTCACGCTCTTCCACCACCATCACCCCTTTCAGGATTTCCCATTCCACGTTTTTCTGGCTGGTGTTGTGCACCACAAACTGGGTTTTACCGGCCGGCACCGTCAGTTGCATCGGCTCGCACTGTTTGTCGTTAACGGTAATCTTCACCTGCGGCACGTCCGCCGCCAGGGCATGGGCGCTTAACGCGAACGCCGGGAGAGCCAGTAATGCTGCGTGCAACGCCTTGCGGCGGAATAACGGAGTAGACATACAAGATTCCCTATTAAATTAATGATTGATTTTACGTTGCGCCGAAACCGTGACCGGTTGCGCACGCTGCGGCAGGAAAAAGAAAATCAGCGCAGGGATCAGATACAAGAAGTAGACCGCCACTTCACTCACCGTCGGCGTTTCCTGGTAGCCGAAGATGCCTTCGAGCAGGGTGCCAAACAGGGAATGGGTCGACAGATGATTGCTGAGATCAAAGGCGATATCCTGGAAGTGGTTCCACAACCCGGCTTCGTGGAAGGCGCGGATCGCCCCGGCGGCCAGACCGGCGGCAACGAACAGGATAAACAGGCTGGTCCACTTGAAGAATTTGGCCAGGTGCAGCTTCACGCCGCCCCAGTAAATCATCATGCCCAGCACAATGGCGGCCACCAGACCGAGCACCGCACCGATGGGCGCCTCAACGCCAACGTCTTGCTGGAAAGCCGCCAGCAGGAAGAACACCGACTCCAGCCCTTCGCGGGCCACGGCAAAAAACACCATCGCCACCAGTGCCCAGCCCTGGCCTTTGCCGGAATTGAGCGCATTGTCGATGGCACCTTCCAGATGCACCTTGACCGATTTGGACACTTTACGCATCCAGAACACCATATAGGTGAGGATCAACACCGCCACCACCGCAACAATGCCCTCGAACAGCTCTTGCTGCTTCTGTGGGAATTCGCCGGTGGTTTCATTGATGAAAATGCCGAGCGCCAGGCACAGGGCAGCGGCGACGATCACCCCTATCCATACCACGCCTAACCATTGACCCCGCTGCGTGCGTTTCAGGTAGCTGGCAATCAGGCTGACGATTAACGCCGCCTCCAGCCCCTCACGGAACATGATAAGGAAGGGAACAAACATAAATAATAACCCCTAAAAAGGTCTCTGCTGCGGAGCGTCCGCACGCCGGGAATGGCGACAACGCCAATGTAAAGAAAAGTAAAACACAACGATAGTGATTATCATTCTGGCTGGAAGAAATACAAGAGCGGCAAGGGTGATTTTTTCTAATCAAATGTCGCCAGTTGTTTCTGGCAGAGGACAGAAAACGAAATAATAAAGGGCGCATTAAGCGCCCTTGGTGAGTTGCGATACGAGAGGATTAAACGGTTTTGAACTCGGCTTCCGCCTGATCGAAACGTTCGGTAATGGTCGCAGATGGCGTACGGCCCATCAGGCTCACCACCACGATGGCGATACAGGCAAACAGGAAGCCCGGGATGATTTCATACAGATCCAGCCAGGCAAATTGTTTCCAGACGATCACTGTCACCGCACCGACCAGCATACCGGCCAGCGCCCCGTTACGGGTCATGCGTGACCACATGACCGAGATCAGCACCACCGGACCAAAGGCGGCACCGAAGCCGGCCCAGGCGTAGCTCACCAGACCCAGCACGCGGTTTTCCGGGTTTGCCGCCAGCGCGATAGCCACCAACGCCACCACCAGCACCATCAGGCGCCCTACCCATACCAGCTCACGTTGGCTGGCCCCTTTACGCAGGAAGGCTTTGTACAGGTCTTCGGTGATCGCGCTTGAACACACCAGCAGTTGGCAGCTCAAGGTACTCATTACCGCCGCCAGGATCGCCGACAACAGAATGCCCGCCACCCATGGGTTGAACAGGATCATCGCCAGCTCGATAAACACGCGCTCGCCGTTTTGCGACACGTTACCCGCCTGATCCGGGTTATTGGCGAAGTAGGCAATGCCGAAGAAGCCGACGGCGATGGTGCCCGCCAGGCACAAAATCATCCAGGTCATGCTGATGCGGCGTGCGCTGCGGATAGTGCGGTGAGAGTCCGCCGCCATAAAGCGCGCCAGAATGTGTGGCTGACCGAAGTAACCCAGCCCCCAGCCCAGCAGCGAGAGAATGGCCACGAAGTTCAGGCCTTTCAGCATATCGATATTGGCCGGGTTCTGCGCTTCGATCACCAGCATCGAGGTATCGATGCCGCCTACCGCGAAGACCACAATCACCGGGGTCAGGATCAGCGCGAAAATCATCAGGCTGGCCTGCACGGTATCGGTCCAGCTCACCGCCAGGAATCCACCGATAAAGGTATAGAGGATAGTGGCTGCAGCACCGGCCCACAGTGCCGTTTCATAGCTCATGCCAAAAGTGCTTTCGAACAAGCGCGCGCCGGCCACGATGCCGGAAGCACAATAGATAGTGAAGAACACCAGGATGACAATGGCGGAAATCACCCGCAGCAGCTTGCTGTTATCTTCGAAGCGGCTGGTGAAGTAATCCGGCAGTGTCAGGGCGTTATTGTTGGCTTCGGTATGAACACGCAGCCGCCCCGCCACCAGTTTCCAGTTAAGGTAAGCGCCGATAGTCAGGCCAATGGCAATCCAGCTTTCGGAAATGCCGGACAGGAAGATGGCACCCGGCAGGCCCATCAGCAACCAGCCGCTCATGTCCGATGCGCCGGCGGAGAGCGCGGTCACCACGCTGCCCAGGCTACGACCGCCCAGAATGTAGTCGTCAAAGTTATTGGTTGCCCGGTAGGCAAGTAAGCCGATGATTACCATCCCGAAGATATACACCAGGAAGGTCACCAGCATCGGTGTGCTCATTGTCATGAAATTCTCCACTCTCGTTATTATTTCGCGCTGTATTGCGATAGTTACTGCTTGCCAATCCGCCGGAACGTGGCGAAATGCGGCCCCCCCGCGAGTGAAATTAGTTTCCTCCCGCAATTGTCTGACCGTCGGCTATCCTAGATGACCTGTTGATTATCCAACAAGACATTTAACAACAAAGTTACACAAAGTTTACCCTGCGTCACATTTAACCACTTTTGGGGTTACACCTCTCACCCTCAAACAGAGTTGCACCTCATACACGTTTAGCGTTAGCCCTGATCATGCCAGGGATAACCGGCTTGAACGCGGTATCCTTACCACCCCGACTCACAGGCACAGCAAGAACCATGCCGGTTATTGATGTTAAAAAATCGATGGAACTCACACTTCGCTCATCAGCCTGATTTAACACGGTTGCACAAAGTTGCAACATGCTGGATATTGTCTGCATTCATCACAGCACACAACGCACGAACCTATCCCAGCAGCCTATCTGGCCCGCAGTTTGTATAGCCTGATGGGATAGGTTCTTAACACAGGAGTTGGATTGGCATGGGCACTACCACAATGGGCGTGAAGCTCGACGAGGCCACTCGCGATCGAATCAAAAGCGCCGCACAGCGTATCGATCGCACGCCGCACTGGCTGATCAAACAGGCCATTTTTAATTATCTCGAACGTCTCGAGAACGGTTCCGATATCCCTGAAATTCCAGCACTTGCCGCCGCCGGCCAGGCCGAAGCGGACGACATTATGCCGCAAGTGCAGGAAGAGTCCCACCAGCCATTCCTTGAATTTGCAGAACAAATTCTGCCGCAGTCGGTTAACCGCGCAGCGATCACCGCGGCCTATCGTCGCCCTGAGACCGAAGCGGTGCCGATGTTGCTCGAACAGGCGCGATTACCTGCCGATCTTGCCAAAGCCACCCATAAGATGGCTTACGACATCGCCGAGAAGTTGCGTAACCAAAAGAGTGCAAATGGCCGCGCCGGTATGGTGCAAGGCCTGCTGCAGGAGTTCTCGCTCTCCTCACAGGAAGGCGTGGCGCTGATGTGCCTGGCGGAAGCCCTGCTGCGTATTCCAGACAAACCCACTCGCGATGCTCTGATCCGCGATAAAATCAGCAACGGCAACTGGCATTCCCACCTGGGGCGCAGCCCATCGCTGTTCGTTAACGCCGCCACCTGGGGCCTGCTGTTCACCGGCAAACTGGTGTCGACCCATAACGAAGCCAACCTGTCCCGCTCGCTGAACCGCATTATCGGCAAGAGCGGCGAACCGCTGATCCGCAAAGGCGTGGATATGGCGATGCGCCTGATGGGCGAACAGTTCGTGACCGGCGAAACCATCGCCGAAGCGCTGGCCAACGCCCGCAAGCTGGAAGACAAAGGTTTCCGCTATTCCTACGACATGCTGGGTGAAGCCGCCCTGACCGAAGCCGATGCGCAGGCTTATCTGGTGTCCTACCAGCAGGCAATCCATGCGATCGGCAAAGCCTCTAACGGCCGCGGCATCTATGAAGGCCCGGGCATTTCAATCAAACTGTCCGCATTGCATCCGCGCTACAGCCGTGCGCAGTACGAACGCGTGATGGAAGAGCTTTACCCTCGCCTGCTGTCATTGACCCTGCAGGCGCGTCAATACGATATCGGCATCAATATCGACGCCGAAGAAGCCGACCGTCTGGAGATCTCACTCGATCTGCTGGAAAAGCTGTGCTTTGAGCCGCAGTTGGCCGGTTGGAACGGGATCGGCTTCGTGATCCAGGCCTATCAGAAACGCTGTCCGTTCGCCATCGACGCCGTCATCGACATGGCGCAACGCAGCCGCCGTCGCCTGATGATCCGTCTGGTTAAAGGCGCCTACTGGGACAGCGAAATCAAGCGCGCCCAAATGGACGGACTGGAAGGCTACCCGGTCTACACCCGCAAGGTTTACACCGACGTTTCCTACCTGGCCTGCGCCCGCAAACTGCTGGCGGTGCCGAACCTGATTTATCCGCAATTCGCTACCCATAACGCCCATACCCTGAGCGCGATTTATCATCTGGCGGGCAACAACTACTACCCAGGCCAGTATGAGTTCCAATGCCTGCACGGCATGGGCGAACCGCTGTATGAGCAAGTGGTGGGCAAAGTGGCCGACGGCAAACTGAACCGTCCGTGCCGCATCTATGCCCCGGTCGGCACCCATGAAACGCTGCTGGCATATCTGGTGCGTCGCCTGTTGGAAAACGGCGCCAACACCTCGTTCGTTAACCGTATCGCCGACACCACGCTACCGCTCGACGAGCTGGTTGCCGATCCGGTCAGCGCGGTCGAAGCCCTGGCCGCCAGCGAAGGCCAATTGGGCCTGCCGCACCCGCGTATCCCGCTGCCGCGCGAACTGTATGGCGAGAAACGCACCAACTCCAGCGGCCTGGATCTGTCAAACGAACAACGCCTGGCTTCCCTGTCCAGCGCCCTGCTGACCAGCGCCACCCAACCCTGGCGTGCAGAACCGATTATCGACGCCGAACTTGATCAGGGCGTGGAACAACCGGTCTTTAACCCTGCCGAGCCGGGTGATATCGTCGGTTACGTGCGTGAAGCCACCGAAGGCGAAGTTAGCCGGGCGCTCGACGCCGCTGCCGCCGCCGGGCCAATCTGGTTCGCGACTCCACCGTCCGAACGCGCCGCTATCCTTGAACGCGCCGCTGAACTGATGGAAGGCCAGCTGCAAACCCTGTTGGGCATTCTGGTGCGCGAAGCGGGTAAAACCTTTAACAACGCCATCGCCGAAGTGCGTGAAGCGGTCGATTTCCTGCATTACTACGCCGGCCAGGTGCGCGATGATTTCGCCAATGACAGCCACCGTCCGCTGGGGCCGGTCGTCTGTATCAGCCCGTGGAACTTCCCACTGGCCATCTTCACCGGTCAGATTGCCGCAGCGCTGGCGGCAGGCAACAGCGTTCTGGCCAAACCGGCAGAACAAACGCCGCTGATCGCCGCACAGGCGGTGCGCATTCTGCTGGAAGCCGGCATTCCGCAAGGCGTATTGCAACTGCTGCCGGGCCAGGGCGAAAGCGTCGGCTCGGTATTGGTTAATGACGCCCGCGTACGTGGCGTGATGTTTACCGGCTCCACCGACGTTGCCGGCATCCTGCAACGCAGCATCGCCGGCCGTCTGGATCCGCAAGGCCGCCCAACGCCGCTGATCGCCGAAACCGGGGGTCTGAACGCCATGATCGTCGACTCTTCCGCCCTGACTGAACAGGTAGTGACTGACGTCGTCGCCTCCGCCTTCGACAGCGCCGGCCAACGTTGCTCCGCCCTGCGCATCCTGTGTATTCAGGAAGATGTGGCGGAACATACGCTGCAAATGCTGCGCGGTGCGATGGCCGAATGCCGCATGGGTAACCCGGAGCGTCTGTCTACCGACATCGGGCCGGTGATCGACGCCGAGGCCAAAACCGGCATCGAACGTCATATCCAGGCGATGCGCGCCAAGGGCCGCAAGGTTTATCAAGCGGCGAAAGGCAACGTGCAGGATGAGAAAGAGTGGTCTCGCGGTACCTTTATCAAGCCAACCCTGATCGAACTGGACAGCTTTGACGAGTTGCAAAAAGAGATCTTTGGCCCGGTGCTGCACGTGGTCCGCTTCCAACGCAGCAATCTGGAATCGCTGGTCGATCAGATCAACGCCGCCGGTTACGGCCTGACGCTGGGCATTCACACCCGTATTGATGAAACCATTGCCCGCGTGACCGAACGCGCCAAGGTGGGCAACCTGTACGTTAACCGCAACATGGTCGGTGCCGTGGTCGGCGTGCAGCCGTTTGGCGGCGAAGGTCTGTCCGGCACCGGTCCTAAAGCCGGTGGTCCGCTGTACCTGTACCGCTTGCTGGCCAACCGTCCGGATGATGCGGTGCAACGCACCCTGAACCGTCAGGACCAAGAACGCCCACTGGAAGCCACCGCACGTCCACAGCTGCTCAAAGCCTATCAGGCATTGGAGCAGTGGGCAGTGGCCGAAAACCAACGCGACCTGGTGACGCTGGCGCAGCGTTACGCCGAGCTGGGCCAGGGTGGCACCCTGCGTCCTCTGCCTGGCCCGACTGGCGAACGCAACACCTACGCTCTGTTGCCGCGTGAGCGAGTACTGTGCCTGGCCGATAACGAGGCCGATGCCTTGACTCAGTTGGCTGCCGTCCTGGCGGTAGGCAGCAGCGTGCTGTGGCCGGAAGCCGAACTGCAACGCACCCTGTATCGCCGCCTGCCGGCTGCGGTTCAGGCCAGCATCAGCTTCAGCAAAGACTGGCAGCAGGACAAGGTGGAGTTTGATGCCGCCATTTACCACGGCGACGCCGATCAGTTGCGCACCCTGTGCGAGCAAATCGCCCAGCGCAGCGGCGCGATCGTTTCAGTGCAGGGCTTCGCCCACGGCGAAACCAACATCCTGCTGGAACGCCTGCTGATCGAACGCTCGCTCAGCGTCAACACCGCAGCCGCCGGCGGTAACGCCAGCCTGATGACGATTGGTTAACGACCTCACTAATCAGCCCAAGGGCACAGCGTAATGGCTGTGCCCTTTTTTCTTGGCCAACATCCGGTGGGCCGAACATGTTCGGCCTTTACAGGTTACTGATTCAAAAACTTGTCGAGGAATTGTTGGGTGCGTTGATGCTGCGGATTGGCGAACAGTTCTTTCGCCGGGCCTTGCTCGACAATGCGACCGTGGTCCATAAAAATGGCGCGGTCGGCTACGTCGCGGGCAAAGCTCATCTCGTGCGTGACGATCACCATAGTCCGCTTTTCTTCCGCCAGCGCACGGATAGTGTTGAGCACCTCGCCCACCAGCTCCGGGTCGAGCGCAGAAGTCGGTTCATCAAACAGGATCACTTCCGGCTGCATCGCCAACGCTCGGGCAATCGCCACCCGTTGCTGCTGCCCACCGGAAAGACGGCGCGGATAAGCAGCCTCTTTGCCGTTCAGCCCCACTTTGGCCAACAGTGCCCGTGCGCGTTGCTCCGCACTGGCCTTCGATTCACCTTTAACGATGACCGGGCCTTCAATAATGTTCTCCAGCACCGAACGGTGCGGAAACAGATTGAAGTTCTGGAACACGAAACCCACCTGCTGACGCAATTCGCGAACCTGTTTTTTCTGTTTGCTCAACGGCTTGCTACCGTCGATCAGAATATCGCCGACACGAATGGTGCCGGAGTCCGGGACCTCCAGCAGGTTGATACTGCGCAGCAAGGTGGTTTTTCCCGAGCCGCTGGGCCCGATAATTGCCACCACCTCACCGGCGCCGACCTCCAGATCAATCCCATGCAGCACCGTTTGACCGTTAAACTGCTTGGTCAGTTGTTTCACTTCGATGGCACTCATGCGTTACTCCTGATCCTGGCGGTTTACGTGGGTTTCCAGACGGTTTTGCAGCGCAGAAAGCAGGGTCGCCATCACCCAATAAATCAGCGAGGCCGCCAGATACATAGTGAACACTTCCAGCGTGCGCGAGGTGATCAGCTGCGCCTGACGGAACAGTTCCGGTACCTGAATGGTCGCCGCCAGGGAAGTGTCTTTCACCAGACCGATAAAGCTGTTGCCCAACGGCGGCAATGCGGTGCGGGCGGCCTGCGGCAGGATCACCCGACGCAGCGTCTGCCAGCGGGTCATGCCGATGCTGGCTGCCGCTTCCCACTGCCCTTTTTCGATCGACGAAATCGCTGCACGCAGGGTTTCCGATGTATAGGCGGCGGTATTGAGCGACAGGCCAATCAGCGCCGCCGGGAAGGGATCAAACTCGATGCCGAACTGCGGCAGACCGTAGTAAATCATGAACAGCTGGGCAATCAGCGGCGTGCCGCGAAACAGCGACACATAGATGCGCGACAGCCATGACAGCGGCCATAACGGCGAAAGGCGCATCAGCGCCAGCAGAAAACCGAGCAGTAAACCGAGCGCCATGCCCCCCAGACTGAGCTGGAGAGTGAGGATCGCGCCCCGCAATAAAAATGGCGCTGAATCCAGCGCCAGTTGGATACTTTCGTGCATTATTTAGTTACGTCCGCGCCAAACCATTTCTCGGAGATTTTCGCCAGGGTGCCGTCTTTTTGCATTTCGGCAATCGCCTGGTTAATCGCGGCCAGCAGTTCCGGGTTGTTTTTACGCACCGCCACGCCAGACTCCTGACGAGAGAACGCCGGGCCGGCTACCGCCAGCGTATCGCCGGTTTTTTTCACCAGATCCAACGCTGCCAGACGGTCAACCAAAATGGCGTTGATACGGCCTACGCGCAGATCCTGGTATTTGGTCGGGTCATCATCGTAGGTGCGAACATCAACACCCTGCACATTGTCACGCAGCCACTGTTCGTAGTTGGTGCCCAGGCCGACACCGACCTTCTTGCCCTTCAGATCTTCCGGCTTGGTGATGGTGCCTTCATTGCCCTTCTTCACCAGCGCCTGAATACCGGAGACGGTGTAAGGCGTGGAGAAATCATATTTCTTCTGACGCTCCGGGGAAATGGTCACCTGGTTGATCACCACGTCGATGCGTTTTGAATCCAGCGACGCCAGCATGCCGTCCCACTTGGTCGGGTTCAGTTTGGCTTTAACGCCAAGATGCTGCGCCAGCGCATTGGCGAAGTCCACTTCGAAGCCGGCCAGCTTGCCGTCTTCCCCCTGGAAGCTGAACGGCGGATAAGTGCCTTCCAGCCCGACAACCAGCGTCCCGTGATGCTTCACCTGCTGCAACAGGTTATCGGCGGCATAGGTCTGCGTGCTCAAACCGGCCGTCAGCGCAACGCTCATCACGCCCAGCAGCAGTTGACGACGAACTTTGGAAAAGATCATAAACACCCCATATGTGGTTTATCTTTTTTGATATCAGCACTTTAACAGTGTGACCGCCTGCTTGAAGGAATATAACCTTATAAATATAGTTCAAAATGGAATAACAAAGCGTACTCACACCTGTGGATGATAGGCGAATAACGCCGGTGCACCGCCGGTGTGAATAAACAGAATCGGGCCCTCATCACGGAAACGCTGCTGGGCTACGCCGTCGATCAAACCGGCCATCGCTTTGCCGCTGTAAACCGGATCCAACAACACCCCTTCCTGCTGCGCCAACAGATGTATCGCCGCCATGCCTTCTTCATTCGGCATGCCGTATTGTGGGGCGAAATAATCGTCCCACAGCGTAATCGGTGCCAATTCGTCGATATCCAACGAGCAAGCCAGCGCTTTTTGGATCAGCTCAACCTTGGGCAATTGGTCGATCACCTTGCGCGAAACGGTCACGCCGATCAGTTCCGTTTCCGGCAGCAGCTGTTGCAGGCCGACAGCCAGCCCGGCATGAGTACCGGCGCTGCCGGATGCCACCACCACCGAGCTGAAAGCGACATTGCTGCGCCGGCTCTGTTCGGCAATTTCCAGCGCACACTGCACGTAACCCAGTGCCCCCAGCGCATTGGAGCCGCCGACCGGCACCACGTACGGCCGGAAACCTTGGCCTTCAAGACGCGTCGCCAGATCGGCCAACTGCTGTTGCGGATCGTGCAGCGCATCGCACATCACCACTTCCGCGTTGAACAACCCGAGCAGCAGGCGATTGCCGTTAGTCAGGTAGTTCTCTTCCTGGGTATCGATCGGGTTTTCCAACAGGGCGACGCAGTGCAAACCCAGCTTGGCCGCCACCGCCGCCGTTTGGCGTACGTGGTTGGATTGGATTGCACCGGCAGTCACCAGCGTATCGGCGCCCTGACGCAGGGCATCTGCGGCCAGAAACTCCAGTTTTCTCAACTTGTTACCGCCCATCGCCATCGGCGTGACATCGTCACGTTTGATGTAAATTTCACGGCCAAGGTAGTCTGAAAGGCGAGACAGTTTTTCGAGCGGAGTGGCACAGCCAACTAAATCGAGGCGCGGGAATTGCGCCAGTTTGTGTTGCAGGTTCACAACTTCCCCCAGGGAATCAGGTATCAACATCTAAAAGATAGATTTAGCAGATGTGAAGCTAATAATCACTCTTTATTCGTGATGGGGAAAGGGTGAGAACCCCGGCTGGCGTGCCGGGGAAGCCAGATCAGTAACTTTTTTGCCAGGCAAGATACTGGTCGTATTTGCGCAGCGCGATGCGGTAATTGTTGTGCGCCGCAGAAGGCAAATCTTCGATGATGCGCTGATGGCTGGCATTGCTGGCGAACTTGTCCGCCGGGTAATTGCGCTCCACCAGCATTTCGTCCAACCGACGCAGACGCACCACGTATTCGCGGATGGTGCTGTGGCTCATTTCGGTTTGCTCAAACAGATACTGTTTGAACGCCATAATGTCGAAATAGCTCGGATGGCTGTTGCAGGAAATTTCACTGCAGAAACGGCACAGCGCGGTCAGCTCATTTTGCACATTCAGCCAGACGTGATCGTCTATCGGCTGGTCCATGCGGGCAATGGCATCTTTGTTGATGATCTTGCCACGAAACACCAATGCCATGCGATCCAATAACTTTCCGCACTGGGAGCAATGGGTTTGGCTGTGTTTGTAATCTTTCAAATAACGGCTCAGCGGCCGTTTTTTTAATAATATTCCTGGCATAGAGGCAGTCCGATTATCGCAATGGTGATCAGGTTGAAGGGTTAGGGTTGAATGCATGTCAGTTCTCGTGCGCCAGACGGGCGCGCAGGCGTTTGATCGCCTGGCTGTGCAGTTGGCTGACGCGTGATTCCCCCACCTCCAGCACGGCACCGATTTCTTTCAGGTTCAACTCTTCCTGGTAATACAGCGTCAGCACCATTTTTTCGCGCTCCGGCAACGCCTCGATGGCGTCGATCACCCTTTGGCGCAGGTTGCCCTCCAGCAGATGATGTAACGGATTGGCCTCTTCGTGCCCTTCCAGCAGCGGTTCCGCGCTTTCGCCATGCTCTTCCCGCCATTCGTCGTAGGAGAAAAGCTGACTGTTATTGGTGTCCAACAGAATTTGACGGTACTCATCCAGTGGCAGGTCCAGCGTCTGCGCCACTTCCACTTCGCTGGCCGGGCGGCCGAGCCGCTGTTCCAACTGCCGCATCACCTGCGCCACTTCACGGGCATGGCGACGCACGCTGCGCGGCACCCAGTCACGGCTGCGCAGCTCATCGAGCATCGCGCCGCGAATGCGTTGCACCGCGTAGGTGGTAAAGGCGGTTCCCTGCATGGCGTCATAACGCTCAACGGCGTTCAACAACCCAATTCCTCCGGCCTGCAGCAGATCGTCGAGCTCCACGCTGGCGGGCAGCCTGACCTGCAGGCGCAACGCCTCGTGGCGCACTAACGGAACATAGCGCAACCAGAGAGAATTTTTGTCCATTACGCCTTCGGCGGTATACAGATCGCTCACTATGTCTAAAACCTGCGGATAAGAGAGTCAGCGCTATTATCCGTAGGGGGCAAAATGCCAATCGGCTGAACAGTCATACAAAACAGGTCTTATTTGCGCCATGCAATGACTGAGCGGCGCGCGATCATAAAAAAACCCCGCCGAGGCAGGGTTCTTTTGCGACAGGTTAATCGGGGAGAGTCGATTAACGCAGCAGGGACAACACGTTCTGAGTAGACTGGTTAGCCTGTGCCAGAACAGAGGTGCCAGCCTGTTGCAGGATGTTGGCACGGCTCATGTTGGACACTTCGGTCGCGTAGTCGGCATCTTGAATACGGGACTGAGAAGCAGACAGGTTGTTCACGGTGCTGTTCAGGTTGTTGATAACAGAATCGAAACGGTTCTGTACCGCACCCAGGGAAGAACGCAGACCGTCAACCTGAGACAGGGCTTTGTCCAGGGTTGCCAGTGGGTCAGCCGTTTTAGGATCGGTAGACTGTTGAACGCCTTTGGTCACTTTACCGGCGGAATCTACAGAGGCTTTGAAGAATGCATCGTTGCCGTCAGCATCTTTGCCTTTAACGACGTAGCCGGCTTTACCCGCTGCATCGGTGTAAGTGCGCAGTTCATCGCCACCGGTCAGACCGCTAACCGGGTTGGTGCCCACTTTAACCTGAGCAGCTTCTTTCATGCCTGCAGTAGGTTTGGTCGCCACAGCAGTTGAATCCCAGGTCGCTTTACCGGTCGCATCTACGGCTGCATCATAAATGCCACCGTCGGTAGACTTAACGAAGTAGTTAACAGTACCAGTACCAGTACCGTCATCAGCGGAGTACAGTTTGCCGTCGCTAACTTTCGGTGTGCCGTTGGTGTCGGCAGCAATGGTCGGCGCGCCCATTTTGTCCGTGGTAGTCAGAGCTGCGGCACCCACTTTAGTGGTGTCGAGTGGATCTGCCACGCTGAACTTGTCCAGGCCCAGAGTTTTGGAGTTGATGTTTTTCAGATCGATCTGGATAGTTTCGTTGTCGTTAGCGCCTACCTGGATAGTCAGCTTCTGGTCGCCGCTCAGCACTTTCACGCCGTTGAAATCGGTTTGTTCAGAGATACGGTTGATCTCGGACAGACGCTGGGTGATTTCGTCCTGGATGGACTGCAGGTCGCTGGAAGAGTTAGAACCGTTCTGTGACTGCACGGTCAGACGACGGATGTTTTGCAGGTTGTCGTTAACTTCGTTCAGTGCGCCTTCAGTGGTCTGCGCCAAAGAGATACCGTCGTTGGCGTTACGGGAAGCCTGAGTCAGGCCTTTGATGTTAGCGGTGAAACGGTTAGAGATCGCCTGACCCGCGGCATCGTCCTTGGCGCTGTTGATACGCAGACCGGAAGACAGACGCTCGATCGCAGTACCCAAAGATGATTGAGATTTGTTCAGGTTGTTCTGCGCCATCAGCGACAGGCTGTTGGTGTTAATTACTTGTGCCATTGTATGCTTTCCTTAGGTGTCAGTTGCGATCTTCGCAACAGGATTAAAAGGTTCGGGCTGCTTTGCCCACGGCGTCAACCACCGTCCCCTCAGGTATCGGCCCTCCCCCTGCAACCTTTAGAAATTTTTTGTTTTTTTTTCTCTTCACACCAATGGCAGAAATAACGCGGTTTTTCCTTCTTCTATTGCGTCATCGTTTTTTTATTTTTTCGGTAAACTTTTTCTCCACTGGGCCGATAAACGCGTAAAGCGAATAAAGTCATGATTAAGGAGAATTACCAATGGCATCGATCAGTTCATTAGGCATCGGCTCAGGACTCGACCTCAACGGCTTGCTGGACAAGCTGACCAAGGCGGAGCAGCAGCGTCTGACCCCTTACACCACCCAGCAAACCAGCTACAACGCCCAACTGACCGCCTACGGTACGTTAAAAGGCTCGCTGGAAAAGTTCGATAACTTAAGCAAAGAGCTGGCGAAACCGACCTTTTTCAACAACACCACCGCCAGCAAGCACGATCAGTTCGCCATCACCACCACGGACAAAGCGGTGGCGGGTAACTACAGCGTTGAGGTGCTAAAACTGGCTCAGCCGCAAACGCTGACCACCCAGGCCCCCATTGCCAATCAGACGGACAAACTGGGTACCCCCGGCAGCAGCGACCGCGCCATCACCATCACCGCCGGCGATCCGCAGAAAGAAGTGAAGATCCCACTGAGCGACGACCAAACCTCGTTGGTGGAAATGCGCGATGCGATCAATAACGCCAAGGCCGGCGTGAATGCCAGCATCATGCGGGTGGGTGACAATGACTATCAGCTGGCGCTCAGTTCCACCACCACCGGTGAAAAAAATACCATTTCGGTTCAGGTCGATAATGACGATAAGTTGGGCGCTATCCTCAATTATGACAACAAGACCAAAAGCGGTGCGATGAAACAAACCGTGGCCGGTCAGGATGCCGAAATCGAAGTCAACGGCACCAAGATCAAACGCAGCACCAACTCGATTACCGATGCGCTACAGGGCGTGACCCTCGATCTGAAAACCACCACCAAGAAAGATGAGCCGCAGAATCTGGTGATCAGCACCGATAAAACCGGTACCGCCGACAAGGTCAAAGAGTGGGTCGATAACTATAACTCGCTGCTGGATACCTTTAACTCGCTGACCAAATTCACCCCGGTCAAAACCGGCGAGGCGCAAAATGCCAAAAACGGCGCGCTGCTGGGGGATAACACCCTGCGCGGCATTCAGTCGTCGATTAAAAGCGCACTCAGCGCCGCGCAGGATAACCCGGAGCTGAAGGGCCTCGGTAACCTGGGCATTTCGACCAACACCAAAACCGGCAAACTGGAGATCGACAGTACCAAGCTGAACAAAGCCATCGATGAAAAACCGGCACAGGTTGCCAACTTCTTCGCCGGCAACGGCAAAGATACCGGTATGGCCACCGAGATCCACAACGAGATCCAGAGTTACATCAAGGCCGGCGGCATCATCGAAAACTCGACCAAAAGCATCAATACCAATCTCGATCGCCTGAACAGCCAGATCACCACGGTGACCGCCAGCATTCAAAACACCATAGATCGTTATAAACAACAATTCGTTCAGCTGGATACCATGATGTCCAAGTTGGGCAGTACGGGTAATTATTTAACTCAACAGTTCAAATAAGAACTTTTTAACCAGGTAAAAAATCGCATGTATAACCGTAGCGGAACTCAGGCCTACGCCCAGGTCAGTCTGGAGAGTGGCGTAATGAGCGCCAGCCCGCATCAGTTAATCGTGATGTTGTTCGACGGGGCGCTTAGCGCCCTGTTACGCGCACGGATACTGATGAACCAGGGAGATATCGCCGGCAAAGGGCTGGCGCTGTCGAAGGCCATCAATATTATCGATAACGGGCTGAAAAGCGGCCTCGACCCCCAGCAGGGCGGAGAAATGGCCGATAATCTGGCGGCGCTGTATGACTATATGAAACGACGCCTGATGCAGGCCAACCTGCACAATGACGAAGCGGCGATCGCCGAAGTGGTTAAGCTGCTGGAAAATATTGCTGACGCCTGGCGCCAGATCGGCCCCCATTATCATCCCTCTCAGGACGCCGTATAAATGGAACGTCAACAGCAACTGCTAGCCGCATACCAGCAAGTGTTTAGCCTGAGCAGCCAAATGATCGCTCTGGCGCAGACGCAAAGATGGGAAGACCTGGTTCAGATGGAACTGTCCTACGTGACGGCGGTGGAAAGCACCGCCGCGTTTACCGGCCAGGCCGGTCCGTCAATGGCGTTGCAGGAATTGTTGCACCATAAGCTGCAGCAGATCCTGGATAACGAGACTGAGCTAAAACGCCTGTTGCAACAACGCATGGATCAGTTGAAAGAATTGATCGGCCAGTCGACGCGCCAGAACGTGGTCAATAACACTTACGGTCAGTTTCACGATCGCGCCCTGTTGTTGGGAGAACCGCAAATCAGTTGAGTTCGCAACAATAACGGCGACGACGGAATAGAGAGCAGCATGCACTATTATTCCCCGGTTAAGTCAGGAGATTAATCCATGGCATTTGAATTATTCAGATAATGGGTAATTAGAAAAAATGCACAATTCGAGCTTTGCTCTCACTTTAACGGATAAATACCACTCCGACACGGACGTTTTCTGTTCAGCAGGAAATTGATTTTTGATAGATAAAACACGCCGTTGTGTTTCACAACCTATGGAAAGATGTTGCTCCAACGCCAATCAAAGCGTAAAGATATTCTCAGATAATGGCTGCGAAATGAATATCGATGGAACGTACAATTAATCTTTGTCCCGGAATTGGTGCATCGGCACACATCATTCAGCATACTGAATTATTATTCCCGTCAGTCTATTTTGAGCAACCGCATCTGTATCTGGTACAGCAGGGTCACAAACGCATACGTTGGCAACAACGTGAAGTGGTGGCGCATGCAGGCGAGCTGTTGATTATCGACGGAGGCCAAACCGTGGATATTATTAACGAGCTCTCTGAGGAAGGGGTATTCAGTTGCCAGCTATTGACCTGCGATCCGCAGTTGCTCTCCGTAGCGCCGGCTGAGGTTGCCAGCGAGCCAACGCCCCCCTTTGACGCGGTGATGGCCTTGCGCAACCTGCCCTGCGCCCTGATACACAGTTTTGAGACCACCAGTCTGGCACTGGCGCTGAGACAGCGGTTCCCCACGGTAATCATTCGCCACAAAATGCTGGAAATTCTGCTGTGGTTAAAACAATTCAGTATCAACTTCATCCATAACGAGGCCAGGAATTTAACCCAACGGGTACGCCGTTGTCTGGCGACCGACCCGCATAACATCTGGACGGCGGCCGAGGTGGCGGAAACTTTGTCGATGAGCGAGGTGATGTTAAGGCGCAAGCTGTCGGCGGAAAATACCGCATTGCGTAACCTGATGATCGACGTGCGCATGAGCAGCGCCCTGACGTTGCTGCAATCCACGGATTGGCCGATTTCCGCCATCGCTCAACACGTGGGTTATGAAAGCTCTTCGCGATTTGCCGAACGTTTCCGCAAACGTTTCGGTTTTGCGCCCACCGCCATTCGCGGACATCAACGAGCCATGGAACCGCAGGCGATTCGCCCCGACCATCTCAGCATGATGCAAGCCCAGGAGTGAGGGCCGCAGGCGTAAATTAAATCATTGAACAATGAGAACGTTGTTTATACAGGCAAGATTGGCGCAAAACGACCGGGTGGGATAGCATCGGCGAGCATTCAGTCATTCAAGTGAATAAACCATGCTCAACGAAAAACTGCTATTTTCCCTGGTTGTGTTGTTGCTCGGCCTGTGGCTGCTGGGCCTGCTGTATGAAGAAGACGCCATGCGGATGCTGGCGGGAAAATAAATCGGCAAGGCCACCCTGCGTGGCCCAGGTTAATTTAACTCTGTTTAATTAAGACGCTGACTAATACCACTAGAATGATCAGGATTAAAATACTGAACAGCCGCCATCTGCGTTCACTTTTGCTACACATTATCTTATCCGGTAATTGAATCGACCTTAACCCGGAAATTATATCCCTGCGCCCCGCACGGCAATGTGCGTTAAATCGTGGTTTCTGCCCTCTTACTCCGGCGATTGACGTTTCCGGGATCCGTTTGGGAAACGGAAATTATTGTGCATTAAGGCTATTTGTTGACCCTTACGACAATTTGCTCGAGGCTCTGACCACCAGTTCCGCCATCTGCCCGCGACTGCCGATCACCTTATGTCCGGCCAGCACTTCAAACAGTAGCGTGACGGCCTGACGGGCGACCTCATCGAGGTGCATGTTCACCGCCGTTAGCGGCGGCAAAGATTCCCGGGCGCGAATACCGTCATAACGGGTGGCTAAGCGAATCCGCTGCGGTATGGCGATCGCCGCATCGTGAAAAGCGCGCACGGCGCCACTGGCAAAAGTATCAACCAGTACCAGGACGCCATTGACTTCGGGATGTTCCTGCAACATCTGACATGCGGCCTGATAGCCAGCCGCTTCCCCTTCCTGCTCATCAAGGTAATAGATCACCGGCGCCTGCCTTCCTTCACACCAGCGGTGATAAGCTGCCTCAGTTTCCAACGAGGAAGTCCGCGGCGTATGCCCGACAAAAAGCGCGCAACAATCGGCGCCTTCAGTCTGCAGGTGGGTCAGCAACATTTTCGCCGTCGCTTCCGAATGCAAATCCACCCACGGTAACGGCGTCGGTGTTCCCGGCGTGCGGCCAATAGTGATGCATGGGATCCCCGCCTGTTGCAAAGCCTTCAGCAGTGGATCGTTTTCGGCGGGTTCCAGCACAATAGCGGCATCAAAGGTCACCATGTCCAGCGGGTTCGTCCCGGGCGGGACCAGGATAAGCGCATGCTGCTTCTCCAGCGCCATAATCGCCGTCGTAAGCGCGACTTCCATCATAAAACCCAGCTTCGATGCTCCGGAAGCAATGGTCAGCGGCAAGGAAGAAAGCAGTGCAATAGTGTTGGTTTTGCCGGTACGCAGCTGACGGGCGCGAATATTCGGCGTGTAGTTCAGTGTCTGAATCGCCTCCTCAATACGTTGCCGGGTCTCAGGTTCGACAAAACGGGGGTGATGTAACGCATTAGATACGGTGCCAGGCGATACGCCAGCAAGGCTTGCAACATCAATGAGTCTGGCGCGTTTTTTATCTTGAGCAGTCATCTGGCTGGCGTTCCCTCCCGAAAATTTATGCTCAGGTTAGCACATTTCCAGTGTATGAATTTCGGCTCTATTACATAACAAAATCATATGAAGAAAGTGGCCGTTTACCGTAGCTCACTGGCAAGCATTCCTGTCTAATGGCGTTTAATTAAAACGTTTTAATGGCACATTTTGCAAGAAACCAATCGCTTCAGGAGGCTACGTGACACAACTATCTCAGGATCCTGCATTCACCCTCGGGCGTCGACCGAGCGGGCTGATCTTCTCCGATTTGGAGAAAAGCTTCGGCGGCTATACGCTCTTCGCCCCACAAACTACCGAAGGCCGGGTATATCTGGTTGATGAGCTTGGAAAAGTGGCGCACCAGTGGCAACTCCCGGTTCGTGCCGGACGCGATGCGGTGCTGCTGCCTAACGGTAACCTCGGCTATAACGGTAGTCACAGCACCTCAGCCAACCTCTATCCGGCCTGGGATCTCTGGCACGGCGGCGATTTTTACGAAGTCACTCCGGATAACGAAGTGGTCTGGCATTATGAGGATATCTTCCATCACCACGACGCGCAGTGGCTGGCGAACGGTAACCTGCTGTATACCACGGCGGTGCCACTGCCGGCGGAAATTGCCGCTCGCGTCACCGGCGGCGATCCGCGCCGCGATGCGCCGGACGGCGTCATACAGAGCGATGTCGTCAAAGAGGTCAATCGCGACGGTAAAGTGGTATGGGAATGGCGCGTCTGGGAGCATCTGGCCCCGGAAGATTTCCCGATCCATGAGATCTTCGACCGCCGCCACTGGCCGATGATAAACGGTCTGTCGGTCACCCGCGAGGGCCTGGTGTTGATGAGCCTGCGCACCACCTCCGGGGTGATTGCCGTCAATAAAGAGAGCGGCAGCGTGGTATGGCACGTGGGGCCGGATGTCGTCGCCCAACAGCACACCCCGATTGAGATGGAAAATGGTTCTATTCTGGTGTTCGATAACGGCAACCTGCGCCCCGGCGTGACCTCGCCACACTCCACGGTGCTGGAGTTCGACCCGCACACCCAGGCTATTCGCTGGCAATATCGCGATATTTTCCCGCCGGCCTTTTTCTCACCCTATATGGGAAGCGCTCAGCGCCTGGCCAACGGCAATACCTTTATCTGCGAATCCGCCTTCGGCCGACTGTTTGAAGTGACTCCGCAGGGAGAAACGGTATGGGAATACATTATTCCTTACTTCAATGAATATCCGGACCACCTTAGCAAGGGGATCATTCCCGGTAAGCAAAACAGCACCTTCCGCGCGCACCGCTACGCGGCCGATGCGCTGCCGTGGCTGAAATAACCGCTCTTCGCCGGCGCGGGTCGGCGGGGGAGTTCTCACGTCTTTGGGAGGAATTTATGCCGTATTCTGACTCCGCCGTACCGGAAAACGAAGCCTTGCCTTGGCAAACCAAGCTGCTGCTGGCCCTTCAACACGTGCTGGTTGTGGCCGCTACGCCGATCACCGCCGTTTTTCTTATTGCCCAAGCGCTTCACTTCAGCTCTGGCGTCACCACATCGCTGCTAAGCGCCACCTTTCTGGTGTGCGGGCTGGGGGCCATCCTGCAAAGCCTCGGTATCGGCAGCTTCGGCGCGCGCCTGCCGTTTATTATGGTGCCGGGCGGCGCGCCTATCGCGATCTTCATCGCTATCGCTTTACAGACCAATATCCAGACGGCAATTGGTGCGGTGATCTTGACATCGCTGTTTTATTTTATTGCCCTACCCGTTTTTCGCCGTTTTCTGCACCATTTCCCGCCGTTTATTATCGGGATTATGCTGCTGCTGGTCTCCATCAACCTGATTCGTCTGTATGGTGGACTCATTATCGGTCAGCCAGGCAGTAACCACTTTGCGCAGCCCACCAACATTATTCTGGCGCTGGTCACCATCCTGATTACGCTGATCTTCGCCCTGGCGTTCAGCGGCATCCTGCGTCAGCTGTCGGTCATGTTCGGCCTGCTTGCGGGCACGCTGCTAGCAATGCTGCTGGGCAGCGCCGATTTTAGCGGCGTCAGCCACGGGCCGCTGTTCCGCCTGCCGCAGCTGTTTCCGTTTGGCTGGCCAATATTCAATCTGTCAGCGTCGCTGCCGCTGCTGATTTATGCGGTGATTTCTATGGCTGAAGCGACTGGGCAAACGATTGCCACCGCAGAGATCGTCAAATCGACACAAAACGTCCGTCAGGCCATTCCCCGTACCATCCGCGGCGACGCCGTTATTTCGCTGCTGGGCGGCATTTTCGGTACTTCATTGATCATCACCTCCGGCGAAAATATCGGCGTGGTTCGCACCACTAACGTCAAATCACGCCACGTCACGGCGATTGCCGGATTGCTGTTAATCCTGATTGCGTTATTCTCGCCGCTGGTGCGCCTTGCCGCCGGTCTACCCGGTCCGGTAGTCTGCGGGACGGCGGTGATTGTCTTCAGTATCATCGGGGTCATCGGCATCGATATGATTGCCCGCGAGCCGCTACACAATCCGGGAAAAACCTATGCCTTGGCCACTGGTCTGGCTATGGGGATGCTGCCGATCCTGGTGCCTGGTCTGTACCAGAATTTCCCCGTCGGAGTGCAGATGATACTGGGTAACGGTATGGCGGCGGGCACACTCACCGCGATCGTCGTCAACTCGTTATTCCTGGTGAGCGAAAAGCGGGCCGCCATGCGACTAAAAGGCTGAACCGATACACCGAATTGACCCGTAAACCCTAGTGTTGTTTGGTTTCCGTGAGCCAGCACTGCGTCGGCGGGTTCAGGCGGGGCTGAATAAAGGAGAAGCCCGTAACGCGCCGGCAAGTGCTGTATTCATGCATCGACTGGGTGAAATCAGGGACCGAAAACCGGAAAATCAGAGCTATCGGGCCAGTGGGCTGACTCTGCTGACGGCGGAAATCTCGCTGTGGAATACCCTGTATATGGAAAGGGCGGTCGATGCCCTGAAGCGTATTTAGGGTCAGTTCTTAAGCTGTCGTTCCCTGTTCAGCAGAGGATCCAGGCTTTCAATTCTGACCTCGGGTACGAGGCCACTCTCATCACACCGGCATGTTCATCACTTCTTGATAAGCGGAAACCAGCTTATTTCGCACCTGTACCCCTAACTGCAGCGAGATCGACGATTTTTGCAGATCGACCATCACGTCATTCAGGCTGATGCCCGGTGCACCCACTTCGAAATCCTGGGCCTGTTTGCGGGCGGCCTGCTGGGTATCGCTGATCTTGCCAATCGCCGCCTTCAGCTCACTGGCAAAACTGACGCCCTGCGCAGAGGCGCCTTGCCCCATCTGCCCTGCCTGAATCGCCGTGGCCTGCAACTGCTGCAAAACCCCTTCAATGCCCTGAATTGCCATTATGACCTCAATAAAAACGCTGCTGCCGGACGTTGTTGCATCAGGCACTACTTTGATGCTGAACACCCTAACACAGCATTTTCATCCTAAAGCCGCTAATTAACTGCAAAAAACCCGGCTTATCGGGCCATCAAAATGGGCCATAAGGGCAAATAATGGCATGCCCAGAAATGGGAGCGACGCTATTTAGAAGAAATGTGTATCAGGGAGTCTGTTTTGTCACACAACGCTAACCACACCGTTCATCAGCCTGGCAGGGAGCTACGCCGTGGCCCGCACCGGATCCTGAGCGTCATTGAAGGACACTGGCAAAAATGAGTGCTTCAATCTCCGCCACCGAAAGCCGCGATAATGGCCTGCAGGCCATGTGGAACCGTCTGCGCGCCAACCCGAAAATCCCGCTGCTGATTGCGGCCTCCGCGGCCATCGCCATCGTGGTCGCGCTGCTGCTATGGGTGAAAAGTCCTGACTACCGCGTTCTGTACAGCAACATTAACGATCGCGACGGCGGTGCCATCGTCACCCAACTGACGCAGATGAATATCCCCTACCGCTTTGCCGAAAACGGCGCAGCGCTACTGGTCCCCGCCGAGAAAGTGCATGAGACCCGCCTGCGTTTGGCGCAGCTCGGCCTGCCGAAAGGCGGTGCCGTGGGCTTCGAATTGCTGGATCAGGAAAAATTCGGCATCAGCCAGTTCAGTGAGCAAATCAACTATCAGCGTGCGCTGGAAGGTGAATTGTCACGCACCATCGAATCACTGGGGCCGGTGCAAAACGCCCGGGTGCATTTGGCGTTGCCCAAACCTTCGCTGTTTGTCCGCGAGCAAAAATCCCCTTCTGCTTCCGTGACCCTGACGCTGCAACCGGGCCGCGCCCTGGATGACGGCCAGATCAACGCCATCGTTTATATGGTCTCGAGCAGCGTTGCCGGTTTACCGCCGGGCAACGTGACGGTGGTCGATCAGGCCGGCCGGCTGTTAACGCAGTCTGACGGTGCCGGACGCGATCTGAACGCCGCACAACTGAAGTACGCCAGTGAAGTGGAAAACCGCTACCAGCGTCGTATCGAAGCAATTTTGGCCCCTATGGTCGGCAGCGCTAACGTCCGCGCTCAGGTCACCGCGCAGATCGATTTCTCCACCCGCGAGCAAACCGACGAAGAATACCAACCGAACCAACTGCCGAATAAGGCCGCCGTACGCTCTCAGCAAACGAGCCAAAGCGACCAGATTGGCGGGCCGTCGGTCGGTGGCGTCCCGGGCGCGTTGTCCAACCAGCCGAGCGCCCCGGCCACGGCCCCGATTGAAGCCGCCAAACCGGCCACGGCCGGCAATAACGCCGACGCCACCAAGGCCAATGCCGCCGAGACCCGCAGCGCCGCAGCCGGGCCGCAAAACTCCCGCCGCGATGAGACCACCAACTATGAGGTCGATCGCACCATCCGCCATACCCAGCATAAGGCCGGGACGGTGCAGCGGCTGTCGGTCGCGGTAGTCATCAACTATCGCGGCACCGATAAAGACGGCAAACCGCTGCCGATGAGCAAAGAGCAGTTGGCGCAGATCGAAGCATTGGCGCGTGAATCCATGGGCTTCTCCAGCACGCGCGGCGATACCCTCAACGTGGTCAACACGCCGTTTACTGATAACGAAATCACCGGTGGCGAGCTGCCGTTCTGGCAAAGCCAGTCGTTTATCGATCGCCTGATCGACGCCGGTCGCTACCTGCTGGTCCTGCTGGTCGCCTGGGTGCTGTGGCGCAAACTGGTGCGTCCGCAACTGCAAAACCGCCAGGCACTGCAAAAGGCCACGCTCGCCGCGGCCAATGCGCCAATGGCCAAACCGGCCGACAGCAGCAAACCCAGCAATGAGGAGCTGGCGCAGCACAGGAAATCGCAGCAGCGCGTCAGTGCAGAAGTCCAGAGCCAGCGGATCCGCGATCTGGCTGATAAAGACCCCCGCGTGGTCGCTCTGGTAATCCGCCAATGGATGAGTAACGAATTATGAGTCTGACCGGAACCGAAAAAAGCGCCATCCTGCTGATGACGCTGGGCGAAGATCGCGCCGCCGAGGTGTTCAAACACCTCTCCTCGCGTGAAGTGCAGCAACTGAGTGGCACCATGGCCAGCATGAGCCAGGTGTCGCACAAGCAACTGAATGAAATCCTGCGCGAGTTTGAAGACGACGCCGAACAGTATGCCGCGCTGAGCGTCAACGCCAGCGACTACCTGCGTTCGGTGCTGGTCAAGGCATTGGGCGAAGAGCGCGCCGCCAGCCTGCTGGAGGATATTCTCGAGTCTCGCGAGACCACCACCGGCATGGAAACGCTCAACTTTATGGAGCCGATGAGTGCCGCCGATCTGATCCGCGACGAACATCCGCAGATCATCGCCACCATTCTGGTTCACCTGAAGCGCGGCCAGGCGGCGGACATTTTGGCGCTGTTCGACGAACGCCTGCGCAACGACGTGATGCTGCGTATCGCCACCTTTGGCGGCGTGCAGCCGGCGGCGCTGGCGGAACTGACCGAAGTGTTGAACAACCTGCTCGACGGCCAGAACCTCAAACGCAGCAAAATGGGCGGCGTTCGCACCGCAGCCGAGATCATCAACCTGATGAAAACGCAGCAGGAAGAGGCGGTTATCGACGCCATGCGCGAGTACGACGGCGAGCTGGCACAGAAAATCATCGACGAAATGTTCCTGTTCGAAAACCTGGTGGAAGTCGACGATCGCAGCATCCAGCGCCTGTTGCAGGAAGTGGAAGGCGAATCCTTGCTGGTGGCGCTCAAGGGCGCAGAACAGCCGTTGCGCGAGAAGTTCCTCAAGAACATGTCGCAACGAGCCGCCGACATCCTGCGCGACGACCTGGCCAACCGTGGCCCGGTGCGCATGTCGCAGGTGGAGAACGAACAGAAAGCCATCCTGCTGGTCGTCCGTCGTTTGGCGGAGAGCGGCGAAATGATTATCGGCGGTGGCGAGGACACCTATGTCTGATCGCATTAACACCCTGCCCTGGCAGCCCTGGTCGCTCAATGATCTGAACGAGCCCAAGCCGGTGCTCGAGCCGCTGCCACAGCCGGTGGAAATCACCGACGGCGCAGCGCTGGACGACAGCCTGGTTCGGGAACAACAGCTCAATCAGCTCCGCCTGCAGGCGGAGCAACAGGGCCAGCAGTTGGGCTATGCAGACGGTCAGCAAAAAGGCTACGACGCCGGGTTCCAGGCCGGTATCGAAGAGGGCCGCCAGCAGGGCTTGCTGGAGGCGCAGCAACAGCAACAACCGCTGACGGCACACTGGCAGCAACTGGTCACGGAGTTCCAGCACACGCTGGACGCCCTCGACAGCGTGATCGCCTCGCGCCTGATGCAACTGGCTTTGACCGCCGCCAAACAGGTGCTCGGTCAACCGCCGGTGTGCGACGGCACTGCCCTGCTGGCGCAGATCCAACAGTTGATCCAGCAGGAGCCGATGTTCAGCGGTAAACCGCAATTGCGGGTGCATCCGGACGATTATCAGCGCATCGAACAGCAATTGGGAACCACGCTCAGCCTGCACGGCTGGCGATTGCTGGCGGACGGCCAACTGCACCCTGGTGGCTGCAAGGTCAGCGCCGACGAAGGCGACCTCGACGCCAGTCTGGCGACCCGCTGGCATGAACTCTGCCGCCTGGCGGCACCGGGGGACGTGTAATGACCCTGCGCCTCGGTCGTTGGCTGACCTCACTGGATGCGTTGGAAAAACGCATCGCGCACGCCCCGACGGTACGCCGCTATGGTCGTCTGACCCGCGCCACCGGCCTGGTACTGGAAGCCACCGGGTTACAGTTGCCGATCGGCGCCACCTGCCTGATCGAGCGTCACGACGCCGGTGAAGTTCAGGAAGTGGAAAGCGAAGTGGTCGGTTTTAACGGCCAGCGGCTGTTCCTGATGCCGCTGGAAGAAGTGGAAGGCATCGTGCCCGGTGCCCGGGTTTACGCCCGCATCTCGCCGGAAGGCCAAAGCGCCAGTAAACAACTGCCGCTCGGCCCGGCCCTGCTGGGCCGGGTGCTGGACGGCAGCGCCAAGCCGCTCGACGGCCTGCCCGCGCCGGAAACCGGCTATCGCGCGCCGCTGATCACCGCCCCGTTCAACCCGTTGCAACGTACGCCGATCGAACAGGTGCTGGACGTCGGCGTGCGCACCATCAACGGTCTGTTGACCGTCGGTCGTGGCCAGCGCATGGGGTTGTTTGCCGGTTCCGGCGTCGGTAAAAGCGTGCTGCTGGGCATGATGGCGCGTTACACCCAGGCTGACGTGATTGTCGTCGGTCTGATCGGCGAGCGTGGCCGTGAGGTGAAAGACTTTATCGAAAACATCCTCGGCCCCGAAGGCCGGGCGCGTTCGGTGGTGATCGCCGCACCGGCGGACGTCTCGCCGCTGCTGCGCATGCAAGGGGCGGCCTACGCCACACGCATCGCCGAAGATTTCCGCGATCGTGGCCAGCACGTGCTGTTGATTATGGATTCACTGACCCGTTACGCCATGGCACAACGTGAGATCGCCCTCGCCATCGGCGAACCCCCGGCCACCAAAGGCTATCCGCCTTCCGTCTTCGCCAAACTGCCGGCTCTGGTAGAGCGTGCGGGCAACGGTATCAGCGGCGGCGGCTCCATTACCGCCTTTTATACCGTACTGACCGAAGGCGATGACCAGCAGGATCCGATCGCCGACTCGGCGCGCGCCATTCTCGATGGTCACGTAGTGCTGTCGCGACGGTTGGCAGAAGCCGGCCACTACCCGGCTATCGACATTGAAGCCTCGATCAGCCGTGCCATGACATCACTGATCGACGAAGAGCATTACCGCCGGGTTCGCAACTTCAAACAGATGCTGGCCAGCTATCAACGCAACCGCGACCTGATCAGCGTCGGCGCCTACGTCGCAGGCAGCGATCCGTTGCTGGATAAGGCCATGACGCTGTATCCGCAGATGGAAGCCTATCTGCAGCAAGGCATTTTCGAGCGCAGCGGTTACCAGGACGCCTGCGGGCAGTTACAGCAGTTAATCGTTTAACGTCACCAAAGGCGCAAACCCGATGAAACCACAGTCCCCCCTGATTACCCTGCGCGATCTGGCGCAGGAGGCAGTAGAACAGGCGACGCGCCAACTGGGCCAGGTGCGCAAGGCTCAGCAAGCGGCTGAGCAGCAACTTTCGATGCTGCTAAATTATCAGGATGAGTACCGTCAGAAGCTGAATAACCAACTGAGCGGCGGCATGGAGTCGTCCAACTGGCAGAACTACCAGCAGTTTATCGGCACGCTGGAGCAGGCGATCACGCAGCACCGCCAGCAACTGACGCAGTGGGGGGAGAAGGTCGACCACGCGATGAAACAATGGCAGGACAAACAGCAACGGCTGAACGCCTTCGAAACCCTGCACACCCGGGCCCAGAGCGCGGAGTTGCAGTTGGAGAACAAACGGGATCAAAAACTGATGGATGAGTTCGCTCAACGCAGTGCACAAAGGAATATACCTCAATGAACCTGAACGCTTTGCCGGGCATGTCGGTCCCGGGCGATACCGGCTTGCTGCCGGACGCACCGCTTTCGCTGGACGAGTCATCGCTCTCTTGCGCTTTTGCTCAACTGCTCGGTGCGCGCGTGCTACCGGCCGACAAATCCGCCGGCAAGCTGTCACCGATGGCACTGAGTGCAGAAGATGACTCGGCGCCGCTGAGCCGCAATCAACTGACGCAGCTGCTGGCCGCATTCGGCGAACGCGATGGGCTGTTGGCGCCCTCGCTGTTAACCGACGGGCAGCAAACGGCCATCAGCAACGGCGAAGATCCGCAGTCGAAACAACCGCCGCACGACGCCGCCCTGCGGCCTGCCGGTGAGATCGACGCCGCCACGTTGCAAGCGCTGTTCGCCATGTTGCCGATAGCCGTTCCCCCTGCCACGCCTGGCGTAGGTAGCGGTGCGGCAGAACTGAGCGTTGAAGGCGGTCAAGATCTCGCGCAGTCTGCGACGCTACCGAGCACCTCGCTGGGCCGTCAGGCTGACGTCACTGACACGAAAAGGCCCCCAGCACCGGTAACCTCTGATTCGCTCAGCAGTGAAAGCCGTGCCGATATCCCGCAGCAAATGGCCTCTGCGCAAGACAAACCGGATGCGACAGCATTGAAATTTGGCGCCGACAGCCAACCGCCAACGCCGCTTAATCACCTGATGGCCCCCCCGGTCGCCAGCCCAACGTTCGCGGCGGCCCCAACCGCGGCTTTGGTCACCGCCCCGCCCACACCACAGCTAAACGCCCAGTTGGGCAGCCCGGAGTGGCAGCAGGCGTTGAACCAGCAGGTGCTGATGTTCCACCGCAACGGTCAGCAAAGCGCCGAACTGCGTTTGCATCCACAGGAACTGGGCTCGCTGCAGATCACCCTCAAACTGGATGACAACCAGGCGCAGCTGCACATTGCTTCTGCACACGGCCAGGTGCGCGCCGCCGTGGAAGCGGCCATGCCGCAACTGCGCCATGCGCTGGCAGAAAGTGGCATCAATTTGGGCCAAAGCAGCGTGGGCGGCGAATCTACGCCGCAGTGGCAACAGACGCAGCAGCAGAATAGCGGGCAACAAGGGCGGCCGGATTACCGCGAGCGTCATGGTGACGGCGATCCCTCTGCCGATATCCTCGGCGCACCACGGGAATTGCAGGCGATGGCCCGCGCCGTCAGCGGCGTTGATATTTTCGCCTGAGTGGCCGCAAACGCCTAAGCTGGCACGCTTTTCCCCGCCTATTCTGGCTATTGCGCGCCGGAATAGGCGCGATAATACCGTTACATGTCATGCGTGTGGCTTTTGCGCGCGCTATATATCCGCCGGGTTTCAGGCTGCAGCTTGAAAGACGACGGGTATAACAACAGGAATTTGATTTAGCTATGTCTCAAAATACCCTACCGGCGGCTCCGAAACGCTCCCTTCTGGTCATTCTGCTGGTGCTGATAACCCTCGTCGCCTGCGGCGCGGCCGGCTACAGCTGGTGGCAGCTCAAGCAGCATCAGGACGGCGCGCAACCCGTCGCCAAACAGCAGCCCCCGGCCGCACCGGTGTTTATGCCGCTGGACACCTTTACCGTCAATCTGATGACGCCTGATAACAACCCGGATCGCGTGTTGTATATCGGCCTGACGTTACGCTTGCCGGATGAAAATACCCGCCGCCAACTGAACGATTTTCTGCCGGAAGTGCGCAGCCGTCTGCTGATGCTGCTGTCCCGCCAGGAAGCGGGCCAGTTGAGCAGTGAACAAGGAAAGCAGCAACTGGTGGCGCAGATTAAGGACGTGCTTAGCCCGCCGCTGGTTAAGGGACAACCGAAGCAGGTGGTCAGCGACGTGCTGTTCACCGCCTTCATATTGCGGTAATCACTATGGGCGACAGCATTCTTTCACAGGCAGAGATCGACGCCTTGCTCAACGGCGACAGCGCGGGTGACGAACCCGAAGCGGTCGCCCTCAACGAGAGCGAGGTCAAGCCGTACGATCCGACCACCCAGCGCCGAGTGGTGCGCGAACGGCTGCACGCGCTGGAAATCATCAACGAACGTTTTGCCCGGCAGTTCCGCATGGGGTTATTCAACCTGCTGCGCCGCAGCCCGGACATTACCGTCGGCCCGATCAAGATCCAGCCATACCACGAATTTGCCCGCAACCTGCCGGTGCCCACCAACCTGAACCTGGTGCACCTGAACCCGTTGCGCGGTACTGCGCTGTTCGTGTTCGCGCCGAGCCTGGTGTTTATTGCCGTCGATAACCTGTTCGGGGGCGACGGCCGCTTTCCCACCAAAGTGGAAGGCCGCGAATTCACGCCAACCGAACAGCGGGTGATCAAGCGCATGCTGCGCCTGGCGCTGGATGCTTACGGCGACGCCTGGAGCGCGATTTACAAGATCAACGTGGAATACGTGCGCGCCGAAATGCAGGTGAAGTTCACCAACATCACCACGTCGCCAAACGACATCGTGGTCACCACCCCGTTCCAGGTGGAAATTGGCGCGTTGAGCGGTGAATTCAACATCTGCATTCCGTTTGCCATGATCGAGCCGCTGCGCGAACTGCTCACCAACCCGCCGTTGGAAAACTCGCGGCAGGAAGACAGCCACTGGCGTGAAACGCTGGTGAAGCAGGTGCAGCATTCCGAACTGGAGCTGATTGCCAACTTCGTCGATATCCCGATGCGGCTGTCAAAAATCCTGAAGCTGCAGCCGGGCGATGTATTACCGATTGATAAGCCGGACCGCCTGATCGCCCACGTCGACGGCGTACCGGTTTTGACCAGCCAATACGGCACGTTAAACGGGCAGTACGCCCTACGTGTTGAACATTTGATTAACCCTATTTTGAATGCCCTGAGTGAGGAACAGCCCAAATGAGTGATCCTAAGCAACCGTCTGGCGAAGGAAAGGAATCCGTGGACGATCTGTGGGCTGATGCGTTTAACGAACAGCTTGCAACCGAAAAGACGTCTGCCGGCGATGCGGTGTTCAAATCGCTGGAACCGCAGGATACCAGCGGCAGCCTGCAGGATATCGATCTGATCCTGGACATTCCGGTCAAATTGACCGTTGAACTGGGCCGCACCAAGATGACCATCAAGGAGCTGCTGCGCCTGTCGCAGGGGTCTGTCGTAGCACTGGACGGGCTGGCGGGTGAACCGCTGGACATTATGATCAACGGTTACCTGATCGCCCAGGGCGAGGTAGTGGTGGTCGCCGACAAGTTCGGCGTGCGTATCACCGATATCATTACCCCTTCCGAGCGCATGCGCCGCCTGAGCCGCTGATGAATCCAAGCGCCACCGCGCCCAATACGGGCACCTTGCAACCCGCTGAGCCGGCCCTGCCGGCCGGTTCGGTGCTGACGCAGGTCAGCAGTGCCCTCGGCGGTATTTTGCTGCTGATCCTGCTGGCCGGCTGGCTGTTCCGTCGGCTGGGTTTTGCTCCACAGGCACGCAACAGCAAGCTGCTCAACCTGCGCGCCAGCTGTCAGGTCGGGCAGCGCGAGCGCGTGGTGGTGATCGAGGTGGATAACACCTTGCTGGTATTGGGCGTCACCGCCCAGCAAATCACCCCGCTGCATAGCCTGCCCGCTCCGGTACAGGACACCGACGCCGCCGAAGTGACCCCACCGGCGGATTTTCGCCAGCTGATGCAAAAAGTGCTCAAACGTCCGGAAAAATCGGCATGACTCACACTCAACAATCGGCCTCCCCGACTATTGCTCCCCTCGGTTCGGATTGGCAGAAAACCGCCGCCTTCCCCCTCTCCTGTTGGAAGAGGGCCGGGGTGAGGGGAAAACAACTTCTGGCTGCTGCGCTGCTGTTGATCAGCCCCGCGGCTTTCGCACAGTTGCCCGGCCTGATCAGCCAGCCATTGGCCAACGGCGGCCAAAGTTGGTCGCTGCCGGTACAAACGCTGGTGTTGCTGACCTCGCTCAGCTTCCTGCCGGCCATGCTGCTGATGATGACCAGTTTCACCCGCATCATCATCGTGCTGGGGTTGCTGCGCAACGCGCTTGGCACCCCCTCCGCCCCGCCCAATCAGGTGATGCTGGGCCTGGCGCTGTTCCTGACGTTTTTCATTATGTCGCCGGTGTTCGACCAGGTTTATCAGGACGCTTACCTGCCGTTCAGCCAGGACAAAATCAGCCTGGACGTGGCGCTGGATAAAGGCTCGCAGCCGTTACGCGAGTTTATGCTGCGTCAAACGCGTGAAACCGATCTGGCGCTGTACGCCAAACTCGCCAACCAGCCGCCGCTGGCCGGGCCGGAAGCGGTGCCGATGCGCATCCTGCTGCCGGCCTACGTCACCAGCGAACTGAAAACCGCGTTCCAAATCGGCTTCACGGTGTTTATTCCGTTCCTGATTATCGATCTGGTGGTCGCCAGCGTGTTGATGGCGCTGGGGATGATGATGGTGCCGCCGGCTACCATCTCGCTGCCGTTCAAGCTGATGCTGTTTGTCCTGGTGGACGGCTGGCAATTGCTGCTCGGTTCACTGGCACAGAGTTTCTATTCGTAATTCGCGGCCTACCCGCCGCCACTGAGGGCTCCATAATGACACCCGAATCGGTCATGGCACTGGGCACCGAGGCGATGAAAGTGGCGCTGGCGCTGGCCGCCCCGCTGCTGCTCGCCGCGTTGGTCAGCGGCCTGGTGGTCAGCCTGCTGCAGGCCGCGACCCAGATCAACGAAATGACACTGTCGTTCATTCCCAAAATCCTGGCGGTGGTCGCGACCATCGTGATTGCCGGGCCGTGGATGTTGAACCTGCTGCTGGACTATATGCGCACGCTGTTCACTAACCTGCCGAACCTGATTGGTTAACCATGCTCACATTTGACAGCGCGCAGTTCGGCGTCTGGCTTAGCCAATATTTCTGGCCGCTGCTGCGCATTCTGGCGCTGATCAGCACCGCGCCGGTGTTCAGCGAAAAGCAGATCAGCAAGAAGGTGAAGATTGGCCTCGGCGGGCTGATCGTTGTCCTGATTGCCCCTGGGCTGCCCACCAGCACCGTGCCCATTTTCTCCGCGGCCGGTTTATGGCTGGCGGCCCAGCAGATCCTGATCGGCGTGGCGCTGGGCCTGACCATGCAGTTCGCCTTTGCGGCGATACGGCTGGCCGGGGAAGTGATCGGCATGCAGATGGGCCTGTCGTTCGCCACCTTCTTCGATCCCAGTGGCGGCCCCAATATGCCGGTGCTGGCCCGGTTGCTGAACCTGCTGGCGATGCTGCTGTTCCTGAGCTTTAACGGCCACCTGTGGCTGATTTCCCTGTTGGCGGACAGCTTCCATACCCTGCCGATCCAGGCCGAGCCGCTGAACGGCAATGGTTTCCTGGCCTTGACCCAGGCCGGTTCGCTGATTTTTATCAACGGCCTGATGCTGGCGCTGCCGCTGATTTGCCTGTTGCTGACGCTGAACATGGCGCTCGGCCTGCTTAACCGTATGACGCCGCAGCTGTCGGTGTTTGTCATCGGCTTCCCGGTCACCATGACCATCGGCATCATGACCATCGGCATGATGATGCCGATGCTGGCGCCCTTCTGTGAGCACCTGTTCGGCGAGTTCTTCAACCAACTGTCTGAAGTGATACGCGGTCTGTCATAACCTGATGGCAAAAGCGCTTTCGTTTTATTCTATAAGAAACACAATAATCTATTCCCGGTGTTACTTGTTTTTAATGAAATGTATTTCATTGCCTCACAATCACCACAGTTGCCTATTATTTCCTTCAAACTCACCACAGCCCCATCACACATCGCCCCTGAGTTACAAATGAACATGATTAATATAAGTGTTCTCACTGCGCCTGGTAATACAATTCACCATAATGAAAACGACCTAACCCATTGATGGGACATGTTATACGCAATTGCCCTGTGAAAGACTGCACGCCCTGGCAATAAGGCCAAGGGACAGAAACTGTGGAAGAGTAAGGCTGAATGTCGTTATTACCGTCGTTAATAATATTTTTTCGAGATTAATGCCGACATTTATATTCACCACAAGTTATCACATTTCAATCTTCGTTCTAACAAAGGAGCAGTTATGTTAAGGAATAAATTAGCCTACCCTCTCGCCTCATCATTATTCATTCCGTTTATTGTTAGTGCATCATCATTAGTGCCGGAATTTACTCCGGTGGAGGTTATCGCCGATTACGATACCGGTATTTTTAACGTAGTGTGTGATTATTCCCATACGCTAGCCGATGATGCCATTGTCATGCCCGGCCGTCCCGGTCACTCGATGATGCATGACTTCTTCGGTAATACCGGTGCAGACGCCATGAGCACCACCGAATCGCTACAGAACACGCCGAGAACCACTTGTACCTCGCCCTATGACAGTTCATCGTACTGGGCGCCCGAGCTGATGCGCGCTAATGGCACCCTCGTCAAACCCACCTATATCAAAGTTTACTACCGCAACGACAACCCGGAAAAACAGGCGGCAGCCCCCATCCCGCCAGGGCTGCAGTTGTTGGCCGGCAACCACCATCGCGCGGTGGGGCAATACGATCCGCATGTTTGGTTCTATTGCCGAACATCGCTGGAAGGCGGTGAACATTCAAACCAGCCACCGGACAGCTGCCCGCAGATCCCGGGGTTCGACGAGGGGGCCGAGTTCAATATTTCCTTAAGCTTCCCCGATTGCTGGGACGGTAAAAGCCTGACAACCTCCGCCAACCCGCAGAAACGCAACGCCGCCTTCAGTGAAAAAGGCGTATGTCCCGTGGCGTTTCCGGTGAAGATCCCGCAGTTGAACATGCGGATCCACTACCCGATGAATGATGACGGCAACCTGAAGGGTGCCAAGCTGTCCATGAACCCAAGTATCGATGAGAACGGCGTCATCACCCCAGTGTGGGGCGACCTTTACAGCGCGCATGCGGATTTCTTCGCCGCCTGGAACCCCCGTACCACTCGCTATAGCGTTGAAGAGTGTCTTAACCGCAAAGTGGCCTGTGATAAAGACATTCCCGGTGATTTCGAACGCAGCAGCGCCGATGGCTGGATAGCGGCAAAAGAGCAGCAAAAACATTTTGCTGGGCCGGTCATCAAAATCGGCGGTGAAAATAACATCGGCTTGATGAAATTCACCCTGCCGGAGCGCCTGTATAGCCATAATATGACCAAGGCTGACCTGCGCCTTTATGGCCGTCAGGTCAGCGGCGAAACCGGGCAGGTCCGCTTATATGCCCTGCCGGACACCGATTGGGATGAAAACACCCGGCAGCCTGCCATCACCCGATGCCCAACGACACCGGCGCTGGGTCATGCCCAAATGTGGAAAGGCACGGTGATGAAAAGCTTCGATGTCACCCAAAGCGTGCAGCAAGCCATGCAGGCCGGGAAGCGCGAGATCGCTTTTTGCCTGATGGGCACCACGGCAGCAGACGCAGAATTCAGCAGCAAAGAAGGTAAGCGCGGGCCGGTCCTACGCTTCAATTTCGATCCGGTGGCCGAACAGGAAAGCCCCGCGCCACACAAGTAAGGCCATTGAACCGGTTTAGATAACCGGTTCCTGACGTAAAAAAAAGGCACGTCACGCCAAACCTGTGGGGAAAGCGTGACGTGCCAAACCAGTGCGCCCGGTTTCAAGAATTCCCTACCGCCGCCCTGCAGCGATAACGTCCTCTAAGCACACCCAAAGCGATTGCCCGCCATGACTTCAACTTCACGGCAGGCCAAGAATGACCTATTACCCTGTCCTGGGGATTTCGAGTTGCCGCCATGCTCCCGCGCCCCCATCCCAGCCAGCGTAGGGGCGCTGCATGCTGCGCCCGCATCAACCATACCGGGGTGAATCTATCTGCCCCGTACAACCAAGGGGATTAGCGGTTCATTTGGAACAGCGACATCCCCTGCATATCGCCGAAGGTTTTGTACGATGCCTGCAATGCCGCCTGTTGCATGAAATAGCTGGAAATCGACTCGGCCAGATCGGCATCCACCAAGGCGCTCATTTGCGTTTGGTTGATCATGTCGCGATCCTTGCCGATATTATCCAGCGTATCCATTTCCTGCAGTTGGCTACCCAGTTCGGCGCGCACACTGAGCACTTTGTTATAGGAGTTGTCCAGGCCGCGGTTGGCCTTGGCCAGCGCATCGTTTACCTGTAGCTTGGTGGCGTCATCCGCATCCTTCTGCGGGGTTTTCAACGCCTTAAGTGCAATATCAATGCTTTCGAACACGTTGGATACCGGCGCGCTGCCATCCGGCTCCGGCTTCGGGTTGCTGGTCAACGCCATGAAGATCTTATCGCCGGTGTGACCAATGGTCATGGTACGGTTGGCATCCACTTTCTGCTCGACCGGCGTGTTGCCACCGACATAACTGACCGAGCCGCCGTTATCTTCGAACGGTGGCTTGTCATTCACAAAGCCGCCAAACATATAGCGCCCGTTACCGTCAGTGCTGTTGGCCTGGTTGAGCAGCTGATCTTTCAGGCCCTGCAGCTGGGTCGCCAGCGAATCACGGTCGTCGTCGCTTTTGGTGCCGCCGGCGCTGACGATCAGTGCTTTCATGTCGGAAATGGTGCTGGTGACTCCGGACAGCACCGTCTCTTCCATCGATACGCTTTGGCGGGCGAAGGTCCGCGCCAGAGCATATTGGCTATTTTCCGACTGCGATTGAGCCAGCATTACCGCCTGTGATGCCGCCAGGGGATCGTCGGACGGATTGCTGACTTTTTTACCGGTGGAAAGCTGTTCCGCCGCCTTCATAAACAGCGACTGGTTGCCGGTAATGCCGGACATGTTCTGTTGGTACATCATGCTGGTGCTCATGCGCATGGTGCGGGTTCCTCAAAATCAGCGACCGGAACCGCCAGGGCTCCGGTTAAAGTGGAAATCAACGGATGTTCAGCAGCGCATCGAACATTGAGCTGGCGGTTTGAATCACCTGCGCATTGGCCATGTAATATTGCTGAAAACGCAGCAACTCACCGTACTCTTCATCCAGGTTGACGCCGGAGACCGACTGTTGCTGGTTGGTCAGTTGCGTGACGATATTGGCCTGCGACGTCGCCGCAACCTTGGCCGATGCCGTCTGGTTACCGACGCTGCTGACCATGCTGGCGTAAGCGCCGCTGAAGGTGGCTTTGCCGTCGACCAATTTTTTAGTCTGCAGGTCGAGCAGCTTTTTGGCGTTTTCGTTATCGCCGCGACCGCTGTCGTCTTTACCGGCGGCGGCGATGTTTACCGTGTCGGTAATGGCGACTTTCAGGCTACCAGCGACGTCGCTGACCGGCTTCACGGTGAAGCTGTCATTCTTTTGCGCGTTACCGTCGATGCCGACCTTCAGGCCGTCGAAGCTCAGCGTCGGTTTGCCGGCGGCATCGACGCCCGCCGTGGCGTTAACCTTCACGTTGTCCGGCAGGCGGCTCACCTGCCAGTTGCTGCCGTCGAATTCCACCCGGTAATCGTTGGCCTTGACCTTGCTGGTATCGGTGTAAGACACCGACAATGACGCATCGCCGCTATTGCGGCTGTTATCCACCACGCGGCCACCGCCGAAGCTGAAGAAATCGGTACCGGCGTCGCCGTTGAGATCGAACCCGGCGCGGTGCTGCTGATTAAAGCTGTCCGCCATCGCCAGCGCCAATTGCCCCAGTTGATTGCGTGCAACATCCAGCGATTCGCTGCGAAATTTCAGCACACCGCTGACGCTGCCGCTGGTGATTTGGCCTTCCGGCACTTCGCTGACGCCATTGCCGCGGTTATAACCGAGGGTCAGACGAGCAGGATCGCCACTGGAAGGCACCGCTTCAACCTGGTAGGCGCTGTTGCCCTGCACCAGCGTCAGGCCGTTGGCGAAAGACACCGTGTAAGCGTCGCCGTCTTGCTGAGTGACCTGCACGCCCACCACCTGGTTTAGCTCGGTCACCAACTGGTCGCGCTGATCGAGCAAGGCATTCGGTTCACCGCCGCTGCCGCGCAGACGGGTAATTTCATCGTTCAGTTTGGCGATCTGCTGGCTGTAGCTGTTGATCTGGTTAGCGCTGTCGCTGAGCTGTTGATTAACGCCGCTGTCCATATCGCGCAGGTATTTGTCGGTGTTGTTGAACTGATTGACCAGGCCATTGGCCTTGCCCAGCACCGTTTGGCGAGCGGCGTCGTCGCCGGCGTTGCTGACCAGATTCTCCAGGTTGCTGAAGAAATCCTGCATGTTGGTCGACAAGGTATTGGTTTTGCTCGCCAGCAGGTTATCGATCTGCGAGATTTTCTCGAAGTAGGCGTTCTGCGCCCCGGCCTGGCTCTGTGCGCCGCGCAACTGATTGGTGATGAACTGATTGTATTCACGGTTGACGCTGGTCACGGTGACGCCGTTGCCAATGAAGCCGTTCATGGTACTCATGCCGCCATTCTGCGCCAGGATGGCAGTCTGTCGGTTATAGCCCGCCACGTTGTAATTGGAGATGTTGTTACTGACGGTGCTGAGCGCCACCTGAGCCGCATTCAGCCCGCTCATCGCGGTATTGATTAAGCTATTGGACATAAAAGTTCCTTTTGCTGCGGTGCCGGTGGCCCACAGGAGTCAATTAATCTGCTGAGACGGTTCACTCAGCCTGTCTCGGTTATCGGCAAAAACGGGGGAAACTTGAGGGAAAAATCCGGGTCCAGCATGCTGACCCCCTACATTTAAATACGGCCTATTGCGTAGGGGCGCTGCATGCTGCGCCCAGTGGCTAAAAAAGATCCTTCAGGTCGTGGGTATAGGCCTTCACCACCTGCTCGCCGGCGTTTTTCATCTGCTGTATCACGCTGACCAACTTGCTGGCGTATTGCGGATCGGTGGCATAACCGGCTTGCTGCAGCGCGTGCGCCGCCTGCTCCGGACTGCGGGCGTTGGCTACCCCGGCGTAGCGTGGGTTATGGGTCAACAGCTTGACGTAGTCGGCCATCGCCTCGACGTAAGAGCCGTAAACCCGGAACCGCGCCTTGATCTTCTTCGCCGCCCCCTGCTCAAACTCAGTGGTGGTGATTTCCGTCACCGGTCCATCCCAGCTGCCGCCGGCCTTGATGCCAAACAGGTTGTAGCTCGGCGAACCGTCGGCGGTCGGGATCTCACGCTGACCCCAGCCGGATTCCAGCGCGGCCTGCGCCACAATCAGCTGATGCGGTATGCCGCTCTGCTGGCTGGCGACGCGGGCCGGCGTAGACAGCCGGGCCACAAAGTTGCCGTTATTGAGCGACATCGAAGGTGCAGCCGGCGCCTTCGGCACCGCACGACGGACCATCTGTTCCAGCGCCTGATTCGGCAAGGTCTGCAACACCTCATCGTCCAGCACCATCGGCGACATGCCCGCCGTCTCACTCGGCACGGCGTTGGCGTTGCTCATCTGCTTCACCATCATGTCGGCCAGCCCCAGGCCTTTTTGCGACATCTGCTGAGCAATCTGCTGATCGTACATCGAGGTGTAGAGCCGCGACTGATCGCTGCTCAATATCCCGTCCTTCGGCAGCGCGGCACGCATGCTTTTCAACATCATCTGCACGAACATGCCCTCAACCTGCTGCGCCACCTGTTTCAGGTTGCCCTGCGGATCGGTTGCCGCGTCGCGCTTGAGTCCATTCAGCGCCTGCGCATCATAGGCGGCGCCCGACATTGCCATTAGATCTCCGGCCATCAGATAATTTCCAGCTTGGCACGCAGGCAGCCGGCGCTTTGCATCGCCTGCAGGATAGACATCAGATCGATCGGCGTGGCGCCCAACGCGTTAAGCGCGCGGATCACATTATTCAAATTGGCGCTGGCGTTGACCTTCTGCAGCGACCCGCCCTGCTGCTGCACCGAAATTTGGGTATTCGGCGTCACGACGGTCTGCCCGCCGCCAAATGGCGTATTCGGCTGGCTGACGGTATTTTGCCGATCGACCACCACCGAAAGATTGCCTTGCGCCACCGCGCAGGAATCCAGGATCACGTCGCGGTTCATCACCACCGAACCGGTACGTGAGTTGATGATGACCTTGGCGTCAATCGCCCCGACGCTGACATTAATGTTCTGGATCTCCGCCAGGAAGCGCACCTGCGAACTGTTGCCCTGCGGCACCAGCACCTGGATCGTGCGGGCGTCCAGCGGTGAAGCCGTGCCGCCGCCGCGCTGGCGGTTAATGGCGTCGCTGATTTGCTGTGCCAGCGTGAAGTCTTCGTCGTTCAACTGCAGGTTGATCACCCCACCGGTGCCGAAGGTGGTCGGTAATTCGCGCTCAATGGTGGCACCGTTGCTGATGCGGCCACCGGCCAGTTGGTTGACCTGCACGCTGCTGCCACCGGCCGATGCACCGGCACCGCCCACCAGCACGTTGCCTTGCGCCAGCGCGTAAACCTGGTTATCCACCCCTTTCAGCGGCGTCATCAGCAGGGTGCCGCCACGCAGGCTCTTGGCGTTGCCCATCGAAGACACCACCACATCAATGTTCTGCCCGGTGCGCGAAAACGGCGGCAGCTTGGCGGTAACCATGACCGCTGCCACGTTTTTCAGCTGCATATTGGTGCCCGGCGGCACGGTAATCCCCAGTTGCGAAAGCATGTTGCTCAGGCTCTGGGTGGTAAACGGGGTCTGCATGGTCTGGTCGCCGGAACCGTCCAGCCCCACCACCAGGCCGTAACCGATCAACGCGTTGTCGCGCACCCCCTGCACCGTGACCAGATCGCGAATGCGTTCCGCCGCGACCGGAAAACCAACCAGCCCAATGAGCAGCGTAAGCAGTAATTTTTTCAGCATCGGTCAATCCTTAGAACGGTGAGACATTTAAGAAGAAGCGTTGCAACCAACCCATGGTCTGCGCTTCGTTGATATAGCCGTTGCCGACATATTCAATGCGCGCGTCCGCCACCTGAGTGGAGGTGACCGAGTTGCTGCCGCTGATGGTGCGCGGGTTGACCACCCCGGAGAAACGGATGAATTCGGTGCCCTGATTGATGGCGATCTGTTTTTCCCCCACCACGTGCAGGTTGCCGTTCACCAACACCTGATTGACCGTGACGGTAATGGTACCGCTGAAGGTATTGTTGGCGTTGGCCCCGCCCTTGCCACCAAAGGTGCTGTCACCGGAGATATCCATGTCGGCGCGCGCATTGCCCAGCAGGCCATCGAGATAGCGCGGCGAGGTAGCAACGCCGAACTTGCTGGCACCATTGCGACTGGCGTTGGCCGAGGAGCTTTTGCTGGCGCTGACGTTCTCCTGCAGCACGATAGTCAGGGTATCGCCGACGTTGCGCGGACGGCGGTCTTCAAACAGCGGCTGATAACCGTAGTTCATCGGCTGCACCGTCTGAAAAATGGCGCCGTTCGGCACGGGCGCGCCCGCCGGTGCCGGCGGCGCCGTGGTAGCACCGTCCACCAGGGGCTTATGTGGAATGTAAGCGCAGCCGCTCAGCGTCAGCATCACCATTGCCGCCAGCCAGCGTTTTCCTTGCGGCGGGTTTTCCATCAGAGTTGTGGTTACCACGGGTATCGCCTTTGTTTCACAAAATAGGGTTACGGGCGCTGCAGCGCCCGTGAATGCGTTGACAAAGTGGGGAAAAAGCGTGGTTTTTCCCCACTTTGTGGTTATTAGCCGAAAATCAATAGCTTGATTTTCCTTCATTTTTGTTAGCAAACCTGACCTTCCAACCCTGTTTTAAGGTTGGTTAGCTACCTGGCGGGCGCAGCGGCGCCCGTCAATTACAGTTGCGTCAGTTTTTGCAGCATCTGATCGGAAGTCGATACCGCTTTGCTGTTGATCTCGTAAGCTCGCTGGGTCTGGATCATATTGACCAGTTCTTCCGCCACGTTGACGTTGGAGGTTTCCACATAGCCCTGATACAACAGACCGGCACCGTTTAATCCGGGCGTGCTCTCGTTCGGCGCACCGGAACTCTCGGTTTCCTGATAGAGATTCTCGCCCATGCTTTCCAGGCCGCTGTCATTGATAAAGGTGGTCAGGGTCAGTTGCCCCACCTGCTGAGCCGCGGTTTGCCCCTGCAGGGTGGCGCTGACGATGCCGTCGCGGCCGACGGTGATGCTCAGGGCATTGGCCGGAATGGTGATCGCCGGTTGCACCTGGAAACCGCTGGCGGTCACCAACTGGCCGTTCTGATCTCTTTGGAACGAGCCGTCGCGGGTATAAGCCAGGGTGCCGTCCGGCATCATCACCTGGAAAAAACCCTGCCCCTTGATGGCGACGTCCTTGCTGTTGTTGGTCTGCGACAGGTTGCCCTGGCTGTGCAGACGCTCGGTCGCCACCGGACGCACGCCGGTACCGATCTGCAACCCGGACGGCAGCGTTGTCTGCTCGGAGGACTGCGCCCCCGGTTGGCGCATGGTCTGGTACAGCAGGTCTTCGAACACCGCGCGCTGACGTTTAAAACCGTTGGTGCTGACGTTGGCCAGGTTGTTGGCAATCACGTCCATATTGGTCTGCTGCGCATCCAGACCGGTTTTGGCAATCCATAAAGAGGGGATCATGAGTTATTTCCTTGCTGATTAACTCATTGACAACAATGAGTTGGCGCGCTGTTCATTTTCATCCACGCTGTGGATGACCTTCATCTGCATTTCAAAGCGGCGGGCGTTGGCGATCATGTCGACCATGGTTTCCATCGGCTTGACGTTGCTGCCTTCCAGCACGCCCGGCATCACCTGCACCAGCGGATCGTTCGGCAACTGATTGCCACGCTGCCGTTGGGTTTCCGGCGTTAAACGGAACAAACCATCATCGCCACGCATCACTTCGCGGGCATCGGCCTTCACCAGTTTCAACCGGCCGATCTGCGCGATGCTATTCGGCGGATCGCCCGCGTTCAGCGCCGAGATAGTCCCGTCGGCGGCGATAGTGATCTCCGCCGACGGCGGCACCTCAATCGGCCCACCGTCGCCCATCAGCGGCGCACCCTGCACCGTCAACTGCCCGGTGGAGGAGATCTGAATGTTGCCGTTACGGGTGTAGGCTTCGCTGCCGTCCGGCAGACTGACCGCCAGAAAACCGTCCTGCTGCAGGGCTACGTCCAGCGGGCGTGCGGTGTAATTCAGCGCCCCCTGGCTCATGTCCGCCCCCGGTGTGGACGCGGTGACCAGGGTTCGCGTCGGCAGGCTTGGCCCGTCCACCGGTACCGCACGCAGCGCCGACAGCTGAGCGCGAAAGCCCGGCGTCGAGGCGTTAGCCAGATTATTGGCGGTGACCGACTGCTGCTCCAGCGTCTGTCGCGCCGCGCCCATCGCGGTATAAATCGCGTGATCCATAAATCAGTCCTATTAGCGCAGGCTAACCAGCGTTTGCAGAATCGAATCCTGCGTTTTGATGGTTTGGGCGTTCGACTGGTAGTTGCGTTGCGCGACGATCATGTTCACCAACTCCTGGCTCAGATCGACGTTGGACGCTTCCAGCGCGCCGCTGGTCAGCTTGCCGAAACCGCCGCTGCCCGCCAGACCGATGCGAGGCTGGCCGGAGGCGCCGGTTTCCTGCCAGACGTTATCGCCCTGCGAGGACAGGCCTTCCGGGTTGGAGAAGTTGGTCATGACGATCTGGCCCAGCACCTGGGTCTGCTGGTTGGAATAGATACCGACCACCGTACCGTCGTTGTTGATCTGGAAGTTGGTGTACTCACCCGCCCCGTAGCCGTCCTGCGACACTTTGCTGACGGAGTCGGCGCTGACGCTCTGCTGCATGCTCTTGGCGAAGCTCAGGGTAAAGTTCTGCGCCGGAGCGCCATCCTGGGCGGACATCGGGATCAGCATGCTGAATTCACCGGCGGTGCCTTGCTTGCTGGTGGTGCTGGCCAGATTACCGCTGGTATCGAATTCCATGGTGCCGGCATCTACCGGTGCGGCCGCGCCGTCCTGGGTATAAACCTGCCATTTGTTTTCGTCGGTCTTCACAAAGTAGGCGTTGATGTTGTGCGCATTGCCCAGCGAGTCATACGCGGTGATGGTGTTGACGTAGTTATAGGAGTCCTGTTTGGCCGGGTCGAAGGTCTTGTTGTCCGGTACCTTATGGGTGGACTTCAGGTTGGCGACCATGGTGCCGGAGGTTGACGCCTTGGCGTTCATCATGCCTTCAGGAATGCTCAGCGGCACCGGGTTGGCGCCCTGTTGAATGGTCGGCGGCGTCCCGGCGGCCGGATAGCCGGTCAGTTGCAGGCCCTGCATGTTGGTCAGGTTACGGTTTTCATCCAGCTTGAACTGGCCGTTGCGGCTGTAGAAAATGCCGCCGTCCTGATCCTGCAAACGGAAGAAACCGTTGCCGGAAATCGCCACGTCCAGGGCACGGCTGGTGCCGGTGGTGGTGCCGCCTTTAAAGTTCTGGGTGATCCCCGCCACCTTGACGCCCAGGCCAACCTGCGAGCCGGCGAACATGTCGGCAAAGGAAACGCTGCCTGATTTAAAACCGGAAGTGGCGGAGTTAGCGATGTTGTTACCGATCACGTCCAGGTTGGTTGCTGCTGCGTTTAAGCCGCTTACTGCCTGAGAAAAGGCCATGTCATTCTCCGAATTAGTGGTCAGGCGATCGTCCGATAACGCCTGATAATCTGTGGATAGCCCCAATAGCCTTCAGGCACTGGCCTGAAGGAGGAAGGGTATTGGGTTAAAGGATCTGCCGGACATCCTCCAGCGTGGCGCTGCCCGCCAGGCCCAGATCCAGCTTCGCGCCGTCCGCACTGCGGATAACGCCGTTGACCATGCCAAAATGCAGGTTGCGCGCCACCAACTGTTCGCCGTTGGCTTTGGCGTTGATGGTGAAGCTGTAGGCCCCGTCCGGCGCGGTGGTGCCGTCCGTCATCGAGCCGTCCCAGCTGAACGAATGCACACCGGCGGTCAGACCACCAAGCTCAATGGTGCGCACCACTTTGCCAGTGGCGTCGGTGATGGTGGCGGTCACCGTATCGGCGGCTCGCTCCAGTTCCAGACCGAACGGTGTGGTGCTGACCTTGCCGTCTTTGCTGCCGGCCAGAATATTGCTGCCGGGTACCATCACGCCGTGGCCGATCAGGGCGGTGGCCTGCAGTGACTGATTACTGTTGATCTGCCCGGAGATCGACCCCAGCGTGGTATTGAGTTTTTCGATGCCCTGAACGGTATTGATCTGCGCCAGCTGCGTGGTCAGTTCGTTGTTCTGCATCGGGTTGGTCGGATCCTGGTTCTTCAATTGCGCCACCAACAGCGTCAGGAAATTGGTCTGCAGATCCTGACTGGTGTTGTTTTTGGTGTTGGCGCCAGTGACGGTGTTATCCAGTGATTCATTGGTGGTTGCGGCAATCGCCATGACAAGCTCCGGTTATTGACCCAACGTCAGGGTTTTCATCATCATCGACTTGGTGGTATTGAGCACCTCGACGTTGGCCTGATAGCTGCGCGAGGCTGAAATGGTGTTGACCATTTCACCCACCACATCCACGTTCGGCATGCGGACATAGCCTTTGCCGTCCGCCAGCGGGTTTCCCGGTTGGTAAACCAGACGCTCCGGTGCCGGGTCGTCAACCACCTGCGCTACGCGTACGCCGCCAGTGGGTTGGCCGGCCGCCGCGGCGACTTCAAACACCACCTGTTTGGCGCGGTAAGGTTGGCCGTCCGGGCCGGTGACGCTGTCGGCGTTGGCCATGTTGCTGGCGCTGACGTTCATGCGTTGCGACTGGGCAGACAGCGCCGAGCCGGAGATATCAAAAATATTCAGTAGCGACATGCGCCTTATCCTTGTTGTAACACTGACATCATCCCTTTGATCTGACCGTTGATCAGCGTCAGGTCGGTCTGATACTTCAGGCTGTTATCGGCGAAGTTGGTGCGTTCGCGATCCATGTCCACCGTGTTGCCGTCCATAGACGGCTGATCCGGCACGCGGAACAGCAAGTCGAGCTGCGGCGGCTGCATGTTCTGCGCCGGAATATGGCGCGATGACGTCACGTTCAGCGCTATGCCGCTGCCGCTGGCGCGCCCTTGTTCCAGCACCTTGTTCAGTTGGCCGGCGAAATCGATATCCCGCGCCTGATAGCCCGGGGTGTCTGCGTTGGCGATGTTGGCGGCCAAAATTTCCTGCCGCTGGGCGCGCAGGTTCAGCGCCTCTTGACCAAAGCGCAGAGCAGCGTCCAGTTTGTCGATCATGCTCCCTCCGCGAGGTTAGAATTTGGAGCCGACAGCATAAACGCCCCTTCCGCCAGCCTATCGCGGGAATAAGGGCAAAATGCGTCGCTATTTATCTGCTTAGCCTGCGCGCAGTCCGGGTACACTTACGCGCACCCTGATAGCTCTTGAGGAAGCGAAGATGAAAGGTAGAATGCTGCTGTTGCTCGCCCTGTTGTGCAGCCTGAACGCACGGGCCGAAGATCTGGCGGCGCAAATCGATCGCTTCATCAGCAGCCAGTTCAGCGGCAGCCCGGTGCAGGTAAAAGTGCTAGTGCGCACACCCGCCAGCCAATGGCCGCAGTGCGAATTCCCGCAGCTTTCTTTGCCGCAAAATGCACGGCGTTGGGGCAATATCAGCGTCTCGGCGCGCTGCGGTCAGGAGCGGCGTTTTATCCAGACCCAGGTTCAGGTGATCGGGAAATATCTGGTGTCGGCTCGCGCTATCGCTGCCGGCAGCAAGCTGACGGCGGCGGACATCAAATTGAAAAGCGGCCGGCTCGACACCTTACCGCCGCGCACGCTAAGCGAAACCGGCAAAGCACTCGGAGCCGTCAGCCTGCGCAATATCAGTCCCGGTCAGCCGCTGACCTTCGCCATGCTGCGCCGCGCCTGGGTGATCAAGGCCGGTCAGGCGGTGCAGGTGACCGCGCAGGGAAACGGATTTAACATCAGCGGTTCAGGCAAAGCCATGAACAATGCCGCCGCCGAAGACAGCGTCCGCGTGCGTATGGCTTCCGGACAAATCGTCAGCGGCATTGCCGGTGATGACGGTACGATCCGCATTGGGTTATAAAAAGGTAAAGGTTTATCAAAACCTGCCGATAAGAAAATCATAAGCACGTTTTTATTGGCCGCCAGGGCCGCAAAAATATCAGCCATTGCCTGCAGGGCGACGGCATCGATGGAGACCGACCATGAGTATCGATCGCACCCAGCGGCTGCAACCCGTTCCAACGGTGCAACCTCGTGAGACACCGACTGAAAATCAACTTCAGCCGCGCAAGACCGCTCAGGCGGAAAGCACCGTCAGCGGTACCCAGGTAAAATTGAGCGACGCGCAAGCGCGCCTGATGCAGCCGGGAACGCAGGATATTGATATGAATCGGGTGGACGCCATCAAACAGGCGATCCGTAACGGCGAGCTAAAAATGGATACCGGAAAAATTGCCGATGCGCTGCTGAAAGATGCGCAAAGCGATGCCCAGTGGATGTCAAACGGCAAGCAAACGCCGGAGGCTTAACCGTCGGGTTAAAGACCGGGGAATTCTTTGATAGGTGATGATTCGTAATGGAAAGTCTGGCGCAACTGATTGATAAATTGTTGGAAACCCTGAATGCGCTGAATACGGTGCTGATGGAAGAACATCATTTGCTTTGCTCAGGTCAATTACCGGGTGTGGCACTGCAACGTGCTACCGACGCCAAGAGCCAGTTGCTGGCCACGGTAAACTATCTGGAGCAGCAGCGGCTGAACCTGGAAAGCGCCCAGGGGCAACAGGCGCCCTATTCCGCGCATCCGCGCCTGGCGGACGGCTGGCAGCGGGTACAAGCGCTCAGCCAACAGCTGCGGGAAAAAAACCAGCATAACGGCATGCTGCTCAATCAGCAGATCGACCATAACGCTCAGGCGCTGGCGATCCTGAGCAAGCAAAATAAATCGCTCTACGGCCCGGACGGTCAGTCGCGCAACGCCAGCCTGCTGGGGCGCAAAATCGGCGTTTAATCAAAGATACTTCCCCCGGCGACCTTCGCGCCGGGTGCCTCTCCTCTCGCCAATCTGCGAGTTCACTCGCACCACAGCTCTTCCCATAGCCAACCGGCAGTTTTTATTTGCCTGGCACTGCGCAAACCTGATATTCCCCCGTTCGTCTTCCTCTTCCCTTCCTCCACCCTGTGCTGGTTTTTAAATCACTTGATCTATACCCGCAAAGGGGATAGTTTCACAGGGAGAGTGAATGACCGATATTTATCTCACCAAAACATTTCAGGCATTTGCCGCTCACGAACGCATCAGCGACGCCACGGTGATCAAGGCCGCACGTGAAATACAAAATCAACTGTACGATGCCAATTTAGGCAGTTGTGTGTATAAAAAACGCGTCGCCAGAGCGGGTGGCGGAAAACGTGGAGGCTATCGCGTCCTTATCGCCTTTCAGGATGAGGATCGCCTGTTTTTCATGCGGGGATTTGCCAAAAATGAACAGGACAACATTGCTAATGATGAGCTCGTCGGGTTAAAGCGCTTGGCTGCGCTTTATCTGGATTACTCGCCTTTCAGGCTTTATCAGTTAGTTAATGACAAGCAATTGAGGAGACTGACCTATGAGCAAGATCCTGGCTGAAATTCATCAGGAAGTTCAAGAACTGCACCACGCCGGTTTTGTCGACGATGTCACTATGCGCACCTTCGACATGCTGTGTTTACGCCCGGTCAAACACTATGCCCCTGCCGATATCCGCGCCCTGCGCGAGCGCGAAAACGTCAGTCAGCCGGTGTTTGCCCTGCACCTGAATGTCAGTAAAAAAGCGGTGCAAAAATGGGAGCGCGGCGAAGCCGTGCCTAACTCCGCCGCAATGAAACTGCTTTCGCTGGTCGAACGCAGTGGTCTGGCAATCCTGACTTAGGCTGCTCGCACTGCGCATACCCGATGGATGCTACGAATGATTGTTGATGCCCCGCACTGGATCCGCCGCGGGGATGATACAGACTATTTGACGAGCGGCAGGTCCGAGTACCTTGTCGTATAACTGGGGGACAGCATTTCGCGTTTCATCGCCCAGCTTTTTTGGATCCCCTGCCCGGCAAACCACACCGTACCCCGACCGGACTGATTAAGTCGATCGAGGGTCTGCATTAGCGCACTGCTGTTGGGCCTGGGCTGGTGTTCATCAAACAAATTGAGTTGTGCCACACCCTGACTAAAAAAATCACTCAGCATCACGCCGGCTTTCATATAGCGAAAATCGGCTTTCCAGATGCGGTCAAGCGCGCTGATAGCCACGCGAATAATGTCACGCGTATCGTTGGAAGGGATCGCCAAACGCCCGCTAGCCTGGGGGCCGTAGAATATTTCATTTTCGGCATGCGGGCTGGTGCGCATAAAGACGCTGATCACACAGCAGAACTGCTTTTCTGCCCTGAGCTTTTCGGCGGCGCGTTCCGCATAGGTGCAAATGGCCTGGCGCATATCTTGATAAGCCGTGATGCGGTGGCCAAATGAGCGGCTGCAGATGATCTGCTGTTTGGTCGGCGCAAACTCATCAAATTCCAGACAAGATTCGCCACGCAGTTCACGAACCGTGCGTTCGAGCACCACATTAAAGTGTTTACGGATCACCCAGGTTGGGCTGTCAGCAAGCTGTAGCGCCGTTTCGATCCCCATCAAACCGAGTTTCTTGCCGATGCGGCGGCCAACCCCCCACACTTTCTCCACCGGCACCAACGACAGCAGTTTTCGCTGGCGATCTGCATCCGACAGTTCAACAACGCCCCCCGTTTGACGCCACTTTTTAGCCGCATAGTTGGCGATCTTTGCCAGCGTTTTGGTTGACGCGATGCCGACGCCGACGGTCAGCCCGGTATTCTTTAACACCCGATTGCGCATTTGCTGGCCAAAGTCGTGAAGCGAAAGACAGCGACTCAAGCCAGACACGTCAATGAAAGCCTCGTCAATGGAGTAAATCTCTACGGCAGGTGCCATTTCGGTGAGCGTCAGCATCACGCGATGGCTGAGATCGGCATAAAGCGAATAATTCGAACTGAAAACAGCGACCTGCTGACGCCGCAGTTCATCTTTGATTTTGAAGTAAGGCGCCCCCATTTTGATGCCCAGCACTTTGGCTTCCGCCGAAAGTGAAATAATGCATCCGTCGTTGTTTGAAACGACAACGATGGGTTTGCCCTTGAGATCTGGCCGAAAAACAGTCTCACAGGAAGTGTAGAAGCTGTTGACATCAACAAGTGCGAACATGTCTGTTTGATTTCAAGGTAAATGTCACGACGCCAAAGATTTCCAGTTCTTCTTCTGACTGGAAAACGATCGGGGAATAATCCGGATTATGCGGGATTAGCTGAATGCGCGGATGGGTTTGCAGCTCCTTCACGGTAAATTCGCCGGCAACGGCCGCGATAACAATATCGCCATGGGTTGCGGACAATGAACGATCAACCACCAGCAAGTCACCGTGACTGATACCAGCGCCGATCATCGAATCGCCACTGACCCGGACAAAGTACGTCGCACTGGGGTGTTTAACCACCAGCTTATTCAGATCGAGGCTATCTTCGACGTAGTCCTGAGCCGGACTGGGAAAGCCACAAGGAACTCGCTCCATAAAGAGGGGAATTAACAAACCGGTAGTGAACTGACTGGGGTGAATGAACTGCATAATGGCGGATCCGGATAACTGTATTTATATACAGTATCCATGTTCGGCAGCAACGATCAAGCGGCGTATAATAAAATTCCTGAAAGCAGTTGAAGCGTCAGGTAATTTAAATTGGCTTGCCTGCTCCGTCGCTAAACAGGCTTTGGGGAAAACCCGGCCGTTCGCAACGGCGGGTTCAGGCTGCCGCGCGCCTGTACGTAATAAACAAAACGCAGCTCGGCATTCGCCGGTTAGATCCGCCCGTATGGCCGAATTGCGCGGCCGTTTCCTGGCCGCGGCTTTTTCCGGCGGATCTCGTGTACGTTAAGGCGCTGATGTTCCTTCGACAAGAACAAAAGTTCCGGTCGCAGCCCCCACCCTGAGTGCCCTGGCCGCCTGATATTCGGGACTTTCATAAAAACGTTTGGCCTCGGCGAAAGAAGCAAACTCAAAAATCACATGCCGTTCATGGACCTCGCCTTCAAGATTCTCATACTGACCAGACCACGCAACGATCCTGGGGTTGAATTTTTTCATTGCATCACCAGCAGCTGCTGCATAGGCGGCGTAAGCATCGGCATCGGATATGCTGACGTGTGCGATTAAATAACCTTTTTGCATTTCTGTCTCTCTCTGTCTTGAGGCAATCCAACGCAGTATGAATGCCGCATATAGGGCTGCCTCCGGTGATATCGCCCTTTACGGACGACGTGTGAAGCTAGTCTATTAGGTGTGGTATGAGGTATAAACCATGTAAAACTGAACGCACTGTCATTCAAAAGGTAAACAATGATCAATCTCGATGCGCTGATGATCTTTGCCCGTATCGCTGAAATGTCGAGCTTTTCGCGGGCGGCCGAAAGCCTGGGTATTCAGAAAGGGCGTGCCTCTATGGTGGTGCGAGATCTTGAGCGGATGCTCGGGGTTGCGCTGTTGCATCGGACAACCCGCTGCGTGCAGCTGACTGAAGATGGCCGTGATTTTTATTCCCGCGCATGCGATTTACTGGCTGAAGCGGCAGAATTACAGTCTCTGTTTGCGGGAAACGGCGCCCCCTTGCGAGGTAAGTTGCGCGTGGATATGCCAACCGAGCTAGCGCAACATGTTGTGGTGCCTGCGCTTCCCACACTCATGGAGTTACATCCAGAACTGGAGCTGGAAATTTCCAGTACCGACCGCCGTGTTGATCTCGTACAGGAAGGATTCGATTGCGTGATCCGTCTGGGGCCGATCGTCGACGAAAACCTGATCGCCCGTTCTCTGGGTCATATACGCATGATAAATGCGGCCAGTCCGGACTATCTGGCGCGCTTCGGCACCCCCCATACCCTCGATGACCTGCACAGGCAGGGACATAGAATGGTTCACTACACGCGAGCATTTGGAACCCGGCTTGCTGGCTGGGAATATCCCGTCGCTGACGGTTATGCTTCACTCCCGTTGCCAGGTACGATGAAATTTAACAGTGTGCAGGCTTATCATGCTGCCGGGCTTGCGGGTATTGGGTTGATCCAGGCTGGATATACCGCGCTGGCATCCCATATTGAGCGCGGCTCGTTAGTCGAGATACTCCCACATCTGCGGCCGGAGCCCCTCCCCGCGTCATTTGTCGTGGCTCATCGACGCAACCTGTCGGACAGTGTTCGCGCCTTTATGAACTGGATTGACGGTGTTCTGAAGCCTTACTTTGATTGACCGGTTGGCGGGTGGGGTTCCTTGCATCTTTAGCTTTCTCCCCCTTCCAGGCGGTTTTATCGTCACCTCTGCAGCGTGAACGCCTGGCCTGAGGATTCTCTCTTGGGCCGTTTTAGTTTTACTCGTAATTCACGATCACCTGGTTGCTAATAACGCGCAGCGGCGGATTCAGGCTGCCGCGCGCCTGTACGTAATAAACAAAACGCAGCTCGGCATTCGCCGGTTCCCCCTTCAGCCCGGTGCTGCTGCCACTGCCGCCGCCCAGCACGATACAGCGGGTCAGGGTGCAAAGTTGAACTTGCATGCCCGCCGGCTCGGCGGCCAGCAGACGGTAATGCCAGCTTACGCTGGTGATGCGCGCATTGGGGTCGGGCAAGGTATTGGGCGCACGTAACCCCGACGATTCGCCCCGCTCCCCGCCGTATTCCAGCGTGGCGCCGACGCTGTCGGCCACCCAGGAACCGGATGCGGCCTGCACGCTCAGCGGCGCTAACAGGCACATTAACGCCAGACAGCGCTTCATTATGCGGCCCCAATGGTGGAGGTCATGCGGATCTGACGGTCGTCATTAATTTCCAGGTTAGACAACACCACGATCTGCGGCAGGCTACGGCGCAGGAAGCGTGCCAGCAAAGCCCGCAACGCGTGATTCACCAACAGTACCGGCGGCGCGCTGAGCATTTCCTGCCGCTGCAACGCCTGTTTGGCCTGATCCAACAAGCGATCCGCCAACCCCGGTTCCAAACCGCCGCCGCCCTGCAGGGCTTGCAATAGCAGACGCTCAAGCTGGGTATCCAGACCAATCACCTGAATTTCCCCGTTGCCCGGGAACCATTGCTGGGTGATCGCCCGCCCCAGCGCAACCCGCACTACGGTGGTCAGCTCATAAGGGTCAGTTTGTGCCGGTGAATGTTCCGCCAGCGTTTCAATAATGGTGCGCATATCGCGGATTGAAACCCGTTCCGCCAGCAGGTTCTGCAACACCTTGTGCAGCGTGGTCAGGCTCACCACGCCCGGCACGAAATCTTCGGTCAGCTTCGGCATATCCTGTGCGACGCGATCCAGCAATTGCTGGGTTTCCTGTCGGCCAAACAGCTCGCTGGCAAACTGGCCAATCAAATGATTGAGGTGCGTCGCCACCACCGTGCTGGCCTCTACCACGGTAAAACCCTGGATCTGCGCCTGCTCGCGCAGCGCACTGTCAATCCATACCGCTTCCAGCCCAAAGGCCGGATCGGTGGTTTTATCCCCCGCCAACTCGCCCACGGCATTGCCAGGGTTGATTGCCAGCCAACGGCCCGGTTGCGCTTCGCCGCTGCCGATTTCTACGCCCTTCATCAGGATGCGGTAACTGGCCGGCGGCAACTCAAGGTTGTCGCGAATATGCACTACCGGCGGCAGATACCCCATCTCCTGCGCGAATTTTTTACGAATGCCGCGGATACGGCCTAACAGCTCGCCGTTCTGCTGGAAATCCACCATGGGGATCAGCCGGTAGCCAACCTCCATACCCAAAGGATCTTCCAGCTGTACGTCAGACCAGCTGGCTTCCACCGCCTGGGGGTTATCTTGCGTGACCGGTGCTTCTTGCTCTTTGGGCGCTTGTTGGTCGCGCCCGCGCAACCACCAGGCCAAGCCTAACAGGCCCGCGGTGAACAGCAGAAACACCAGGTTCGGCATCCCCGGCACCAACCCAAGCAGGCCGAGCACGGCGGCGCTAAGCAACATCACGCGCGGGTTGTTGAACAGTTGGCCAACCATCTGCTCGCCAACGTCCTGATCGGTCGCCACGCGGGTCACGATAACGCCGGCAGCGGTCGAAATGACCAGCGCCGGGATCTGCGCCACCAGGCCGTCACCGATGGTCAGCAAGGTATAGGTTTCCGCCGCCGTCCCCAGTTCCATTCCATGCTGAAGCACGCCGACCAGCAGGCCACCGACCACGTTCAGTATCATGATCATCAGGCCGGCGACCGCATCGCCACGCACGAATTTGCTGGCGCCGTCCATCGAACCGTAGAAATCCGCTTCCTGCGTGACCTCGGAGCGGCGTTTTTTCGCCTCTTCTTCAGCGATCAGACCGGCGTTGAGATCGGCATCGATCGCCATCTGCTTGCCCGGCATGCCATCCAGCACAAAGCGCGCCCCCACTTCGGCGATACGCCCGGCACCTTTGGTGATCACCATAAAGTTGATCAGCACCAAAATGATAAACACCACGATGCCGATGGCGAAGTTACCGCCGACCAGGAAGTGGCCGAAGGCTTCCACCACGCGGCCTGCCGCAGCGGAACCGGTATGCCCTTCCATCAAAATGATGCGCGTCGAAGCGACGTTGAGCGACAGGCGCAGCAAGGTCGAGAACAGCAAAATGGTGGGGAATGCGGCAAATTCCAGCGTGCGCTGGGTAAACATCGCAACCAGCAACACCATGATCGACAAGGCAATATTGAAGGTGAACAACAGATCGAGGATGAATGCCGGCAACGGCAGCACCATCATCGACAGGATCATCAGGATCAGTATCGGGCCGGCCAGCACCTGCCACTGCGTATCTTTAAAACTGCCCGGCAAACGAAGCAAGGCGGCCAAATTAGCCATTTGTATTACTTTCTCCAGCAAAATCCAGTGCTTCCGGCACCGGTAAACGTTCAGGTTTTTTCGGGATCAGCCCCCCTTCGCGCCGCCAGCGACGCAGCTGATAAACCCAGGCCAGCACTTCGGCCACGGCGGCATACAGGGTGGCGGGAATGTGTTGCCCAATCTCGCTGTGTCGATACAGGGCACGTGCCAGCGGGGGAGCCTCGAGCATCGGGATACGGTGTTCTGTTCCCAGTTCACGAATGCGCAGCGCAATTTCACCGGCGCCCTTGGCCAGTACCTTCGGCGCACTCATGTTTTTATCGTTGTACTGCAGCGCGACGGCGTAATGCGTCGGGTTGGTCACAATGACGTCGGCCTTGGGGACGTCGGCCATCATCCGCCGTCGGGCGACCGCGCGCTGTTGCTGTCGGATGCGCCCTTTAACGTGCGGATCGCCCTCCTGTTCCTTGAACTCGTCGCGGATGTCCTGCTTGGTCATCTTCAGCTTTTTGAAGTGGCTCCACAGTTGGTAAAACACGTCAAACGCCACCATCGGCGTCAACCCGAGCACCACCAGCAGGCCACAAAAGATGATCATTCGCAGCGCATTACCGAGGGCATCGAGCGGTTGTTGCGTCACTAAATGCAGCATCGCCGCCCAGTTGTGCCACAGGTATAAACCGGTGATCCACCCCACCAGCGTCGCCTTCAGGATGCCCTTCAACAACTCCGCCAGCACCTGGCTGGAAAATATCCGTTTCAGGCCGGACAGCGGATTCATGCGCTTGAGATCAAACTTGAGCGATTTACTGCTTAGCAGCAGGCCGCCGAGCAGCATCGGCGCGGTGAGAGCGACCAACACCAACCCTGCCATGATCGGCAGCAGCGCCCACACCGCCTGACGTAGCAGCATCGCCAATTGGCGCAGCATCTGTTTGTCGTTGCTGACCATGCCGTGATCGAAATTCAGCCCCTGGGTCAGCATGGCGGCCAACTGCTGCGCCATGTTGCCGCCGGAAATCCAGATAATCGACAAACCCGCCACCAGCATCAGCACCGACGTCAGTTCGCGCGAACGCGGGATCTGGCCATCTTCACGCGCCTTTTCCACCCTGTGGGGTGTGGGGGCCTCGCTCTTTTCCAGATCGCTGTCTTCAGCCACGGGCGGTTCCTGTGCCGGAGGGAATAAAATTGCGGTCAGCATGCCAAAAAAATGCCGATTTCATTGGTGGAACAACGGGGGAAAAGGTGGGTTATTTGGGGGATGGGGAAGATTGGGGACGCAGGAGCAGCACTGCCTGTCTGGGGCGCAACAAGATGCGCCCCAGGAGCTATCAGAAACCCAGGCTGTCGAGAAGATCGTCCACCTGCGCCTGATTTGCGATAACGCCGGCGCCGTTCTGATCGAGCTGCGGGCCATTGAGCAGGCTGTCGTTCGGCTTTTTCTCTTTCGCCGGTTGCTCCGGGATATTTTCCATCAACACCATCAGCAGCTGCTTTTCAATCTCCTGCACCACGTCCATCATGCGTTTGATTACCTGACCGGTCAGATCCTGGAAATCCTGCGCCATCATGATTTCCAGCAGCTGGGCATTGGTGAACGACGTATGTTCCGGCACCTGATCCAGGTACTGGCGGGTATCGGTAACCAGTTCACGCGCGTCGTCCAATTCAATCGGATTGGCGAACCACTCGTCCCAACGGCCTTTCAGCCCCTTGGCTTCGGATTCCAGCTGCGCCTGGCGCGGTTGCGCTGCCTCCACGCAGTTCAACGCCCGTTCCGCCGCCTGCGCCGTCATGGTGACCACGTAATCAAGACGATCGCGTGCATCCGGGATTGCCTCTGCCGCCTGAGCGATCGCCTGATCGAGCCCAAGTTCGCGCATGCTGTCGCGCAACATCCGCGTCAGTTGGCCAATGCGGGAGATGATCTCCCCCGCGGTTGCCGCATCGCTGGCAGGCATTGGAATGTCTCTCATCGCCCTCTCCTTACATGCCCAGTTTTTCAAAAATCTTATTGAGCTTTTCTTCCAGCGTCGCCGCCGTAAAAGGTTTCACCACGTAACCGCTGGCACCGGCCTGCGCCGCCGCGATAATGTTTTCTTTCTTGGCTTCCGCCGTCACCATCAGCACCGGCAGCGCCGCCAATGCGCCGTCGGCGCGAATGGTCTGCAACAGCTCAAGGCCGTCCATGTTCGGCATATTCCAGTCGGACACCACAAAATCAAAGCCGCCGGCACGCAGTTTGTTCAACGCATCCGCACCGTCTTCGGCTTCTTCCACGTTATTGAATCCCAACTCTTTCAGCAGGTTTCTGACGATACGACGCATAGTGGAAAAATCATCCACCACCAGAAATCTGAGGCTTTTATCTGCCATATTTACTCCCAAGGTTTAACCGTTTTTCCCCGTCGCCTTTCCAGCCGCAGCGTTGTTACCTGCACTCACGCACCCCAGTCACTTACTTAAGTAAGCTCCTGGGGATGAGTGAGCTGGGCGCCTAGCTGCAACTGGAAATGCATAGGGTAAACTGCTCGAAACAACAACCAACCTTGCGGCGGTTATCAGCTAAAACCCCTATCACTAAGGGGATAAAATCAAATACGCAGCGCTTGCCCACCGGCAATTTGCGCCAACATGCGCTGGCTCATGCGCTCCAGTTCCACGACTTCATTCACTCCGCCGGTGGCTATCGCCTCGCGCGGCATGCCGAACACCACGCAACTGGCTTCGTTTTGCGCCAGGGTATAAGCCCCGGCACGGTGCATTTCCAACATGCCCGCCGCGCCGTCATTGCCCATGCCGGTCAGGATCACGCCAACGGCGTTGCGCCCGGCGTACTGCGCAACCGAGCGGAACAGTACGTCTACCGATGGCCGATGACGATTAACCGCCGGGCCATCGTGCAGCTTCACCTGATAGTTGGCACCGCTGCGTGACAGTTCCATATGGCGATCGCCCGGCGCGATATAGGCATGCCCCGGCAGCACGCGCTCACCGTCCTCGGCCTCTTTCACCGTGATTTGGCACAGCTTGTTCAGCCGTTCGGCGAACGAACGCGTAAAGCCCGGCGGCATGTGCTGAGTGATCAGCAACGCCGGGCTGGTGGCCGGCAGCGGTTGCAGCACCTGCCGAATGGCTTCGGTGCCGCCGGTAGAGGCCCCGATGGCAATCAATTTTTCACTGCTCAGCAACGGTGCGTGGCTGAGGATCGCCGGTGCCGGGCTGCTGGAGCGTTGCGGCAAGCGCGCCTTGGCCGCCGTGCGGATTTTCTCGGCAATCAGTTCGCTGTAGGCCAACATGCCTTCGCGGATCCCCAACTGCGGTTTGGTGACAAAATCCACCGCCCCCAGCTCCAGCGCACGCAGCGTAATTTCCGAGCCTTTACCCGTCAGCGACGACACCATCACCACCGGCATCGGTCGCAGACGCATCAGCTTTTCCAGGAAGTCGAGGCCGTCCATGCGCGGCATTTCGACGTCCAGCGTCAGCACCTGCGGGTTAAACTTTTTGATCAGATCGCGCGCGACCAGAGGGTCCGGCGCACTCGCCACCATCTCCATATCGGGGTGGCTGTTAACAATTTCGGTCATCAACTGCCGCATCAGGGCCGAATCGTCTACGCTCAATACTCTGATTTTATTCATTACCTCTCCTTGGTCAGGCCATACACGGTCTGCCCACGCAAGTAGAAATCCCGGCTGATCTGGCTGAAATTCTCGGAGTGGCCGGCAAACATCAGGCCCCCCGGTTTAAGCAAGGGCACGAAGCGGCGCAGAATGCGCTCCTGTGTCGCCTTATCGAAATAGATCATCACGTTGCGGCAGAAAATAGCGTCAAACTGTCCCGGCAGCGCCCATTCCGGCGCCAACAGGTTGAGTGCCTGAAAATTCACGCGCCCCGCCAGCTCCGGTCGCACCCGCACCAGCCCCTGATGCGGGCCGGTACCGCGCAGGAAATAGCGTTGCATCTGTGCCGGTGTCAGGGTGCGCAAATCTTCCTGGCGATAAACGCCCGCTTCGGCTTTTTCCAGCACCTGAGTATCGATGTCACTGGCCCACACCTGACAACCGGTAGCCCGCTGTCCAAGCACCTCACTCAGGGTGATGGCGATCGAATAAGGTTCTTCGCCGGTCGAGGCTGCGGTGCTCCACACGCTATAGCCGTTAGGCCGTTGACGCGCATGCTCCGCCAGGATCGGGAAATGATGAGCCTCGCGGAAAAAAGCCGTCAGGTTGGTGGTCAGCGCATTGATAAACGCCTGCCATTCCGCGCTGTTCGGATCGCTTTCCAACAGCGCCAAATAATCGCCAAAATCGTTCAGACCCAGCAGCCGCAGGCGTCGCACCAGACGGTTGTAAACCATCTCGCGTTTGTGCTCCGCCAGCACGATGCCGGCGCGCTGATAAATCAGTTGGCTGATACGGCGAAAATGCACGTCCAGCAACGGCAGGCGCTGCACCATCTGCGTCAACAAGGTCGCAGAGTCTCGGTTAGGGATCGACGTTGCCGGCTTCATGCCAGATCACTCAATAAAAACGGGCTGCTTATGCGGTTTGACAATCTGGGGCTTCCTTTACCACGGGTGAAACTGCGTCTTGAGGGTTAGCCTGCGCGGTGAAGTTATCGTCCGCCAGGCGGAATACCGACACCGCGTCGGCCAGGGTAATTGCCTGATCCTCCAGTGCGGTAGCCGCCGAGGCGGCTTCTTCTACCAGCGCGGCGTTCTGCTGGGTTACCTGATCCATTTGGGTCACCGCCTGCGTGACCTGTTCGATGCCGCGACTCTGCTCATCAGACGCCGAAGCGATTTCACCCATGATGTCGGTAACCCGGGTGACCGAACGTACGATGTCCTGCATGGTGGCGCCGGAGTTTTCCACCAGCACCGAACCTTGTTTGACGCGGCTGACCGATTCGTCGATCAGGCCTTTGATTTCTTTCGCCGCCTGCGCGCTGCGTTGCGCCAGGTTGCGCACTTCGCCGGCCACCACTGCAAAACCGCGCCCCTGCTCGCCGGCACGTGCGGCTTCGACCGCCGCGTTCAGCGCCAGGATATTGGTCTGGAAGGCAATACCGTCGATCACGCTGGTAATAGCGCCTATCTTCTGCGAACTGTTGGCGATGTCGTGCATTGTTGTGACAACGTCACCAGCCAATTCGCCGCCCTTGGCCGCGGTGGTAGAAGCGTCACGGGCCAGTTGCGAGGCCTGACGCGCGTTATCGGCGTTCTGTTTCACCGTGGCGGTCAACTGTTCCATGCTGGCGGCCGTTTCCTCCAGTGAGGCGGCCTGCTGCTCGGTACGAGAAGAGAGATCGTTGTTACCTTCGGAAATTTCCTGCAGGCCAATCAGGATCGATTCCGCGCCGTCACGCACCGCGCCCACGGTGCCAATCAGTGAATGCTGCATGCGCTGCAAACTGGCGAACAGCTGGCTGATCTCATTGCGGCCATACACCTGAATCGGCGTGGCCAGATCACCAGCGGCGATGCGGTCAAAATGGCTGCGCATGATATTCAACGGCTGCACCAGCATGTTGCGCAGCCACCACATGGCGCTGCCCGTCACCACGATCAGCATCAACACCGCGCCGGCAACCAGCCAGCCGGACAAGGTGAACGACTGCTGATTCGCCGCATTGGCCTCGCTCACGCTGGCGTTAACCCACTGCAGATACTGGACAAAATCGGCTTCAAACAGATCCTGAGTTTTCTGCGTCGGCTGGTCCATAAAGGCCTGCAACCGATCGTTCTCCAGGAAGACAATCAGCTCACGCAGCGCGCTGCGCAGCCGGTCGTAACTGGCTTTGGTGGTTTCGGTCAGTTGTTGTGCCTGCTCACTGTTACGCGGCACGGCCAGGAACTGATTGAAATAGAGGTCGGCTTTCTGCAGCGAACTGCGCGCATTGCCCATCAACGCATTGACCTGATCCTGCGGCAATTTAAGCGCCGCCCGCGTCCCGGCGCGGTTCAGCGTATTGCGGGCTTGCAGCAACGACACCCAGCTCAGGCTGAGAGCATCGCGCTGTTGGCTGCCGAGGGTGATCAGATTCAGATTGTGGTGATCGGAACGGAAAGCGGTGTACGACAAGCCGCTGGTGGCCAACTGCATAACACAAAAAGTCATCAACAACAGAAACAAGCTGGTAGAGACGCGGATTCGGTTAAACACTGTGAACCTCCTTGCAGCCGGCCGATGGCCAGCTCACGACGGGGAATCGGCCTCCCCCCGTGAACGGAAGGAGGCCCAATGCCGGTTAGAACGTTTCCCAGTTATCCTGCGGATCGCTGGCGTTCATTTTTTTATGATTGAGTACCGGTGTGACTGCCGCCTTGCTGTTGACGGGCATTTTGAACTCGTCCTGGCCTGCCGCTTTCAGGCGGAAAACCGCCACGGACTGGGTCAGCATGCTGGCCTGTTCTTCCAGCGCCTCTGCCGCAGAAGCGGACTCTTCCACCAGCGAGGCGTTCTGCTGAGTGACACGGTCCATTTCCGCGACCGCCTGGCCGACCTGATCGATACCGCGGCTTTGTTCGTCCGAAGCAGAAGCGATTTCGCCCATGATGTCGGTAACGCGGGTCACGGCATTGACGATATCGCCCATGGTTTCCCCTGCGCTTTCCACCAGTACCGAGCCCATATCGACGCGGTTGACGGAGTCTTCGATCAGGCCTTTGATTTCTTTCGCCGCCTGAGCGCTGCGCTGTGCCAGATTACGCACTTCACCGGCCACCACCGCAAAGCCACGCCCCTGCTCACCGGCACGCGCCGCTTCTACCGCCGCGTTCAGCGCCAGGATATTGGTCTGGAAAGCAATACCGTCGATCACGCCGGTAATGTCGGCTATTTTCTGCGAACTGCCGGCAATGTCGTGCATGGTCTGCACCACATTGGCCACCACCTTGCCGCCTTTCTGCGCGGTTTCGGAGGCGCTCAATGCCAGTTGGCTGGCCTGACGGGCATTTTCGGCGTTCTGTTTCACCGTGGCGGTCAACTGCTCCATGCTGGCGGCGGTTTCTTCCAGCGAGGCGGCCTGCTGCTCGGTGCGTGAAGAGAGATCGTTGTTGCCGGCGGCGATTTCGGATGCACCGCTGTAGATGGCATCGGCGCCCTGACGCACACCGCTGACGGTGTCGATCAATTCGCTCTGCATGTGCTTGAGACTGGCGGCCAACACGCCCATTTCATTGCGGCTGGTCACGGCAATCGGCTGGGTCAAATCACCGGCGGCAATCATCTTGATGTGTTCGATCATCCGGTTCAGCGGACGCACCAGAATGTGGTGGATACCGCTCCACACCAGCACGATCACCGCCAGAACCACCAGCAGCACGACGGCCAACGTCCAGATAGCGAAGCTGAACGAATTGTTGCTGTCTTCCACCGCGCTCTGATAAAGCTTGTCGTTCTGCGCCAGGTAGATGTTGTAGATAGCTTCGAATGCGTCCTGATAGCTTTGCGTCGGTTGATCAAAGAAGGCATTGATTTTGCCTTCGCCCAGCAGTTGGATCAGTTCAGACAGCGCGCCGTGCAAAATGCCGTATTGCTGTTTGAGTTTTTCGGCTGACTGCGCGTCCTGACGGGCGTCGAGAGGGATTTTGTCATAGGCGGCGTAATGCTGTTCTGCCACCACCAGGTTGCTCTTGGCGGTCGCCAACAGTTCGCTCACGCTGGCACCGCTGCCAATTTTGTTGGCATCCATCATGTAACGGATACCGGCACGGTTGAGCGTGTTACGCGCCTGCAGCAGGTTGACCCAACTTTCGTTCAGCTCGGACTGCTGCTGACGAATGGTCTGCAAGACGGTGAAGTTTTCTTTGTCATTCTTCAGTGAGGAGAAAAAGAGCCCGCCTGAAACCAGCTGCAAGGCGCCAAATAACACCAGCACCAGTAACAGACTGGTGACCACCTTCATACGATTAAACATGTTTTCCCTTGTTGAACGCCCGCGCGGACAGGCCCTGATTACGTTGATTGACAGAGTTATCGGCGCGGCGGAAAAGAACTTTATGCAGGGAAGTAACTATTTTATGCAGAGTTTGGGTTTGTCCGGTTTCCAGATCAGGGCGCGGCATGCAGCGCCCCTACGGCTAGCGGATCAGGCGCTTTTCGCCACGCTGTCGACCAGCGACAGTTCTTCGCTGCTCAGCAGCTTTTCGATATCCACCAGGATCAGCATGCGTTCGCCCAATGAGCCCAGCCCGGTCAGGTATTCGGTGGCCAGCGTCACGGCAAATTCCGGTGCCGGACGGATCTGCTCGGTGGTCAGCGACAGCACGTCAGACACGCCGTCAACCACGATGCCCACCACCCGCAGGCCAAAGTTCAGCACGATCACCACGGTGTTTTCATCGTAGGACACGTCCTGCTGGGCGAACTTCACCCGCAAATCGATAATCGGCACTATCACGCCACGCAGGTTGGTGACGCCCTTGATAAAGGCCGGAGTATTGGCAATACGCGTTACCTGATCGTAACCGCGGATCTCCTGCACCTTAAGGATATCGATGCCGTACTCCTCGTTGCCCAAGGTAAAAATCAGGAACTCCTGCCCTACCGTTTCGCCAGCCAGTTTGCTGACGGTTGCCAGTCCTGCCATGTCATTCACCCTTTAAATCAATATATTAAATTATTATGCGGCTGCGTCCGTCTGACGCTGTTCGCGGTTCAGGGTTTGCAGCGCCGAGACGTCGACAATCAGCGCCACGCTGCCGTCACCGAGAATGGTGGCGGCGGAAATTCCCGGCACCTTGCGATAGTTGCTTTCCAGATTCTTCACCACCACCTGGTGCTGGCCGATCAGTTGATCCACCAACAGCGCATAGCGGCGGCCGGCACTTTGCAAGATCACCACAATGCCCTGGGTCGCGTCGGTTTTGGCCCCCGCCACGTCGAATACCCGGAACAGCTCCACCAACGGCAAATATTCCCCGCGTACCTGCAACACCCGCTCGCCACCGGCCAACGGATGCAGGTCTTCGGCCTGCGGCTGCAGCGACTCCATTACCGCGTTGAGCGGCAGGATAAACACTTCGTTGTTCACCTTGACCGACATACCGTCGAGGATCGCCAACGTCAACGGCAGCAAGATCCGGATCGCGGTGCCCTTGCCCGCCTGGGAGTGGATTTCAACATGTCCGCCCATTTCCTGAATGTTCCGCTTCACCACGTCCATACCCACGCCGCGACCGGAGACGTCGGTCACCTGCTCGGCGGTGGAAAAGCCCGGTGCGAAGATCAGCATGCCGACGTCTTCATCGCTCATGCTGTCGCTGACCGCCAGCCCCTGCGAGGCCGCCTTGGCGAGAATTTTCTCGCGGTTCAGACCGGCACCGTCGTCGGTGACTTCGATACAGATATTGCCGCCCTGATGCTCTGCCGACAGGATCAGGTTACCCACCTCCGACTTGCCCGCCGCGAGGCGCGTCGCCGGATCTTCAATACCGTGATCCAGGCTGTTGCGCACCAGGTGCGTCAAAGGATCGATAATGCGTTCAATCAGGCTCTTATCCAGCTCGGTAGAACTGCCCTGCAGCTGCAACTCCACCTGCTTGTTCAGTTTGCCGGCCAGATCGCGCACCAGGCGAGGGAAACGGCTGAACACGTACTCCATCGGCATCATGCGGATCGACATCACCGACTCTTGCAGGTCACGCGCGTTACGTTCCAGCTGGCTCATGCTGTTAAGCAGATCGCCATGATTTACCGGATCCAGGCTGCCGGAGCGCTGCGCCAGCATCGACTGGGTGATCACCAGTTCCCCGACCAGGTTGATCAATTGGTCCACTTTTTCTACCGCTACGCGGATACTGGTGGATTCGCTGGCCTTGGCCCGTGGCTTGGGCGCTTCCGCCGGTGCGGGCGCAGCTTTGGCAACCGCGGGCGCAACGGCCACCGGGGCAATCGGCTCGGCGACCACCGGCGGCAGCTCAACCTGCGGCGGCGTGGTGAAGCTGATTTGTTCCGGTTCCAGTACAAAACACAGCACCGCGCTGATGTCATCTTCACTGGCGGAGGTCAGCAGCGTCACTTCCAGGCTGTTGTCGGTCTGATGCGGGTTTTTCACCTCGCCCAAATTGCCCAACTCTTCCAGCATCAGCGGGACTTCGTTCGGTTTTAAACCACACAGGCAAACCCGCATCCCGCCTTCGATTGCCGCCGGTGCGGCGGTAATTTGTTGCGTGGCCGACGGAGCCGGTGCCGGGGCATCCTGCTGCTGCGCGTCCAACGCAAGCTGTCGCAGCGCCTGACAGATGTATTCAAAACTGTCGACGTCAGGCTTTTGCGACGTTTTATAGGCGTCCAGTTGCTCCTGCATAATGTCTTTGGTTTCCAGAAACAGGTTTATAATCTCGGTGCTCAGGCTCATTTCCTGACGCCGCGCACCGTCCAACAGGTTCTCCAGCAGGTGGGTGGTTTCCTGCAGCACCGAAAAGCCAAAGGTCGCCGCACCGCCCTTGATCGAGTGCGCGGCGCGGAAAATGGCGTTCAGCGGCTCAATGTCCGGAGCCAGCGGATCCAGCTCCAGCAGGTGTTGCTCCATGTCGGCCAGCAACTCGTCTGCTTCATCAAAAAAAGTCTGATAAAACGCACTAATATCCATGCTCACGGGGTCACCTCTGCTGTGAGTCGCTGTTAGTCGGTGCAGGAACAGCCGCCGGCTGCTCCGGTGCAATCAGGGTGGCCGGAGCCGTCGCCGACGGGGCCAGCGGTTTTAAATCGACCGGTCGGGCAACGTCCATCGCGTTGCTTTCGCCATTTTCATGTTCAATGCCCTGCTGGGTTTGTTTGTTCAGCACCAGTACGGTAATACGCCGGTTGATGGCGTCGTCGGCGCCGTGTTGTTTCAGGCTCATGGTGGCGGCCATGCCGACCACCCGCAGCACTTTCCCTTCCGACAATCCGCCGGCGATCAGCTCACGTCGTGAAGCATTGGCGCGATCGGCCGAAAGCTCCCAGTTGCTGTAACCACGCTCACCGCTGGCGTAAGGGATATCGTCGGTATGGCCGGACAGGCTGATTTTATTCGGCAGGTCATTGAGGATCGGCGCAATCGCCCGCAGGATGTCGCGCATATAACTTTCCACCTGCGCACTGCCGGTTTTGAACATCGGACGGTTTTGACTATCGATGATCTGAATGCGCAAACCTTCGTCCATCATGTTGATCAACAGGTGCGGGCGCAGCGCTTTCAGACGAGGGTCGGACTCAATCAGCTCGTCCAGTTTTTCCCGCAGTTTATTCAGCCGCAGTTCCTCGTCGCGCTTCTCCAGCGTATCAATCTGCTTTTTCACCAACCCGTCTTGCTGGGTCGGGTCATCGCCGCCACCGGGGATCGGGCTACTTTCCGAACTGCTCTTGTCACCGGTAGTCAGCGCCACTTTCAGCGGCGTGCGGAAGTATTCGGCGATTTGCGTCAGTTCTTGCGGGCTGGCGATGGCCAGCAGCCACATCACCAGGAAGAAAGCCATCATTGCCGTCATAAAATCGGCGTAGGCAATCTTCCAGGAGCCACCGTGATGGCTGGCATGATGCGACTTGCGTTTTCTGACCAAAACAACCGGGTGATTCTGTTTCATGCCTGTTCTTCTTCCGTCGCCTGCTGTGCCGGCGCCTTCACGCGACGTACATGTTCTTCCAGCTCAACGAAGGAGGGACGCTCGGTGGTGTACAGGGTTTTACGACCGAATTCGACCGCAATCTGCGGGGCATAACCGTTCAGGCTGGACAGCAAAGTGACCTTGATGCACTGCATCATTTTGACGTTTTCGGCGCTCTTCTGACGCAACAGGGTCGCCAGCGGCGAAATAAAGCCATAGGCCAGCAAAATGCCGAGGAAGGTGCCGACCATCGCGTTGGCGATCAATGCCCCCAGTTCAGCCGCCGGGCGATCGGCCGAGGCCAGCGCATGCACCACCCCCATCACCGCTGCAACGATACCGAAGGCCGGCAACGAGTCACCGACCATCGCCAGGCTGCCTGCCGGCACCTCGCTTTCCTGTTCAAAGGTTTCGATCTCTTCGTCCATCAAGGCTTCGATCTCAAACGCATTCATGTTGCCGCTCACCATCAGCCGTAAGTAATCGGTAATAAACTCCACCAGGGTGTTATCGGCAAGAATGCGCGGATAATTAGAGAAAATTTCACTTTCCTGCGGATTATCAATATCGAACTCGAGGGACAGCATGCCCTGCTGACGGGATTTGGCCAGTAGCCGGTACAGCAGCGCCATCAGATCCATGTAAAGATCCTTGCTGTATTTAGAACGACGCATCAGCTTGGGAATGGCGCGCAGGGTGGACTTTATCGCCTTACCGTTGTTGCCCACGATAAAGGCGCCGATACCCGCGCCGCCGATAATCAGAAACTCTGCCGGCTGATAAAGCGCGCCCAGATGGCCCCCCACAATCAGGTAGCCCCCAAAGACCGCACCCAATACCACGAGATAACCCAAAATAACTAACACACGCGTTCCTTAAATTAACAATATGGATGGAAGGTGGGGTAAGCGCGCTTTTGAGCCGTACAGGCGCAACAGGCTGAGCTGCGCCATGGGGGTCGGCATGCCGACCCCTATATTTAACCCATCTGTTTGAATCTGGATAAACCGGCGATGCCGCCGGCTCAAATTGCGCGTTTAACCTGCTCGTCCAGCAGTTGAGGAATAATATCGGCCAGTTGCGGCGAAAGTTTACGTCTTTTTACTGCGCGGGATGGGGGCTGGCATAAACTGCAAACAAAACTGTTCAACGGTTGGTGCGCGTGGGTGATAAAAGTCCCACCGCAGCAGTTGCAGGCAGAGAGCTGCAACATGCCGCTGTCGACGAAACGTACCAATGTCCAGGCACGGGTCAGCGCCAATAACGGCGCCTCCCCCGGCGGGTGCGGACATTGTTCCAGATACAGACGATAGGCTTTAATCACGGCTTCAACGCCCGTGCAGTGTCCACTCTTCATCAGGAAACTGTAGGCGTTATAAAACATCGATGAGTGGATGTTCTGTTCCCAGGTCATAAACCAGTCCGTCGAGAACGGCAACATCCCTTTCGGCGGTGGACTGCCGCGTAATTCCTTATAGAGCTTGATCAAACGCCCGCGGCTGAGCTGCGTTTCACTTTCCAGCATCTGCAAACGGGCGCCCAACGTAATCAGCTCCATTGCCAGCTGAATATCCCTGGCTTCTTGAACAATACTTTTCTCGGCCATCATCAAGCTCTTTTCTTCGTCGCTCTGCCGTCTTTAGACGACAGTTCTTGCAGTAAATGGCTTGATAGCAAAATACCGGTATGGATTTGCTGCAGATCGTCCACGCGTGACTCTTTCGTCAGGCGTTCTATGGTCTGGTGATCGTTAAAACGAAAGTGACAGACCAATTGGTTGGTCTCAGCCAGTTTGACCATTTGCGGTAAAGTGAGCTGAGCAAGTGCATCAGCCATAGTTTCGTCGATACCCAGACGGAACATTGCCGATGCTTTTTCATCATTAATCAGACGCTGTGCTAAAAGTAAATATGACAAATTGATGTCATAAATATGCTTAAGTAATTCAGACGTACCCATATTCCCCATCCCGACAGACTATGTTTAAAAACATACGCTGGGTGATAATTTTTATCGCCCGTGACCTGGGTTTATTCCCTAAGTTGGCAAATGAAGCCCTGAATAACGACCGTTATAAATTTTTCAACATCACTAAATTCGGTCCATCATTCAGTATTTGAGACGTGCGTAAACCAACGTGTATGGATGTACAGCATTTTGCTTCAGCAGTGTTTAATCACCGTGAAACTATTTTTACAAAATTAATAAGATTATTCCTAATGCAGCGCAACTCTACCCCCGAACCGTTAGCACACACAATGTAAGTGAGAGGCAATTTTAAATACAATGTGATCTAGATCACAAAAATAAAAGATAATTAAGCCAAATATCAAGGTAGACGTACGATTTGTGACCTTATTTTCGCTCACAAAACAGCCATAAGTAAAAAAACGTCTTAAAAACAATGTATATAAGCCAAAAAAATATGATTTTTAGATCAATTCGAACAAAAGCATCACCAAACTAAAATAACAGAACAAAAATCTGTTCGTAGCCGATAAAGACAGTATAAATAACCATTTAATAAGCAATAAACTATCCGCATTGAAAAATAACGCAGGTAAACTATAAGGTTATTGGCTTTCGGATTTGACTTAAGCTTGACGGAATTCCCTGTTTTATTTTTCAACGAATGTTCCCTTTCGGTTAACAACGGCTCGCTTAGGTTGTGAACAAGAAAACAGAAGTAACCATATGTTTCATGACAAATGAAATGAAAGCGGCAAGCTTCGGATAAATTTTATGGGTGAATTTCCTCAAAACGATTTATCGGCAGTATTAATGAAAACTTTAATAATTTCTCTGATCGACTAAAAATTAGATCTCCGCTGATGTTTATTGGCTAATAATGGTCATCGCCATTCGCCGTGATGCAAATAAATTAGAACGCAGTTTCGTTTCATTCTATACGGGGATTTCATCTGTCCCTTACCGATTGCCCGTTGCAGTCAGGCAACCCGTTTGATCATTCAGTGCGTATTGGCCGCAAAAATCGCCTGACAGCACAAATGCATTACCGGGAGGAAAAATATTCAGCCGTTGATATAACCCAGTCTGCTTATCCCTGCAGAGCCGTACTCGGGAGCATGACTGCCGGGCTTTTCCCTGTCGTTTTTGCCTTCCACCCTGAGGCTTTCCCTATTTTGCGTGTGGAACAGCAGGATGCCATTGCCGACAGCGCATCGGCATATTATTATTCTTAACGCCGCGCCACCTGCGCGCAGCCAATTATTACCGTATTGCAATTTATTTATTTGAAATTGATTTTTCAGGTCGCGCATCACACCTTTGCTGTTGTCAGGATGAAAGGGTGATGTTTCTTCGTCCGGCTACAACACTTAACAGGCTATATTTTAATCATGACCGATACCCTTGATTACCTGATGACATTCCGTAAATGCACCAGCTTGGACAGCGTGGAAAAAGTGTACGACAAGCTTAACTACTCCATCGATAATGACATTGAAATCAGCAACATGTACCGTGCCGCCGACCATCGTCGCGCCGAGCTGGTTGCGGGAAAACTGTTCGATTTGGGCAAGGTACCAAAAACGTTGTGGGCACAGGTGCTATAATTTGCATTAATTACACGCGCACGCCCTTTTATCTTTTATTGCTAAATAACGGCAATCTCCACGGATTTATTGGTGCGCGTGATACAAAACACATTTATTAGTTTCACCAGGCTCTACCCTTTTACCCTAGCAACAGGAAACGGGAGTGGAAGATGGGATATCAAAACGTTTTGGTTACCGTCGCCGTGGCGGCAGACAGCCACCGCCTGGTTGAAAAAGCCGTCTCCATCGTGCGCCCTTACAACGGCAAAATCACCCTGCTGAGCACCATCGCCAATCCGGAAATGTACAATAACTTCGCCGGGCCGATGCTGGGCGATTTGCGCGCGCTGATGGAAGAAGAAACGCTGCTGTTTTTAGAAGAGCTGCGTCTGCGGGCGGATTACCCGATTGCCGATACGCTGATCGTCCACGGTGAGCTGGCCGATAGCCTGAACTACGCCAGCCAAAAGCAGCCGTTTGACCTGGTGGTGTGTGGTAATCACAGTGATGGCATGATGAACAAAATCTCCTGTTCTGCCGCCCGTTTTATCAATACCAGCCGCATCGACGTACTGATTATCCCTCTTTGACACTGAGCACATTAGGCCATTCACCCTTGCCGACGATTGACTAGACTTAGCCTCTCTGTCCGCATTAAGGAATGCCCGATGTCTCAGTCTACACAACAAAATCGCCGTTTCCTGTTGGCCTCACGCCCACACGGCGAACCGGTCGCAGACAATTTCCGTCTGGAAACGCAGCCGACGCCACAGCCCGCCGCCGGCCAGGTGCTGTTGCGCACCGTCTATCTGTCGCTCGATCCTTACATGCGAGGCCGCATGAGCGACGCCCCCTCTTATGCCCCGCCGGTGCAGATCGGCGAGACCATGGTCGGCGGTACGGTATCGCGCGTCGTCACATCACATCATCCCGATTTCAAACCCGGTGACTGGGTATTAGGCTACGACGGCTGGCAGGATTATGCGCTGTCTGACGGGAGCGGCTTACGCAACCTCGGCCCTCACCAGGCGCACCCTTCCCGCCTGCTTGGCGTCTTGGGCATGCCGGGCTTTACCGCTTATATGGGCCTGCTGGAGATCGGTCAGCCGAAGCCCGGCGAAACTCTGGTGGTCGCCGCCGCCAGCGGCGCCGTCGGTTCGGTGGTCGGCCAAGTGGCCAAACTGAAAGGGTGCCGTGTAGTCGGCGTGGCCGGCGGCAAAGAGAAATGTCGCTATGTGGTGGAGGAGCTGGGCTTCGATGCCTGCGTCGATCACCGGGCGCCCGACTTTGCCGAGCAACTGGCCGCCGCCTGCCCGCAGGGCATCGATATTTATTATGAAAACGTCGGCGGTGCCGTGTTCGATGCGGTGATCCCGCTGCTGAATACCCAGGCGCGCATTCCTGTCTGTGGGATTATCGCCCACTATAATGCCACCAACCTGCCTGCCGGGCCGGATCGCCTGCCGCTGTTGCAGGGCCTGATCTTGCGCAAGCGCATTCGCATGCAAGGTTTTATCATTTTCGATGACTTTGCGGCAGGCTTTGACGACTTCCTGCAGCAGATGAGCGAATGGGTCGATCAGGGGAAAATCAAATTCCGTGAAGATGTGGTCGACGGACTGGAAAATGCACCTCAGGCATTTATCGGCCTGTTGCAAGGCAAGAACTTCGGCAAATTGGTGATCCGCGTCGCCGACGAGTGATCCTCTCTGGGCGCAGTGACAGGCTGCGCCCTGACATTCCTCAATGCAGCGCACCGCCGCTGAGCGATACATCCTCAGCCACCGTCAATGTGGTATGCACAATGCTGCGTACCGCTTCGATCATCGTGGTTAGCGCCATACTGGGTTTACCCGGGTGATTGACCGCCAGTTCATGACTGTAGGGAATGTGGATAAATCCACCTTTGATCGCCAAATTTTGGCTGGCGATGTGATGACTCAGCCCGTAAAAAAGCTGATTGCAATTGTAGGTGCCTGCCGTCTGCGATACCGCGGCCGGGATCCCTGCCTGATGCATATGATGCACGATCGCCTTCACCGGCAGCGTCGAAAAATAGCCCACCGGGCCGCCCTCCACCACCGGAATGTCTATCGGTTGCTGGCCGGCGTTGTCCGGAATACGGGCATCGATCAGGTTGATGGCCACCCGCTCAACGGAAATTTCGCCGCGCCCACCGGCCAATCCCAAACAGATAACCGCCCTGGGCTTCACCTCTTCGATGGCGGCGATCAACTGCTGGTTGGATAACCCCAACACGCAGGCCAATTGACGCACCACCACCTCCGCACCGGCGATCCGCTCGCCCGCCAATGCCTGCGCCACCTGCCACGAGGGGTTAATGTTATCCCCGTCAAACGGCTCAATGCCGGTCACCAATACCCTTTCCATTATCGCACCTCAGGTTGTCGTTGAATCCGCGTGCTCTCAGCCTAAACAACACGCTATGATTCTGGAAATGGATTATCTGTATAAAGAGTATTCATGAAATGAATTTATCCAGCATCGATCTCAATCTTCTGGTGGTGTTTGAGGCGTTATACCAAACGCGTAACGTCACCGCCGCCGGCCGACGCCTGAACCGCGCCCAGCCGTCGGTCAGCAATGCCCTGGCCCGCTTGCGTCTCTTGTTTGGCGATCCCTTGTTCGTTCGCAGCGGCGGTGGCATGTTGCCCACCGCGCGCGCTCATCAACTGATGCTGCAAATTCACCCCGTGCTGGAGCAAATCCACCGGACGCTGACGCCCGCGACCGGCTTCGATCCCGCTACCGCCCGCCAACGCCGCTTCAGATTAGCCGCCGGCGACTATGCCGACATCACGCTGTTACCCGCCATTATCAGCCGGCTGCGGCAGGAAGCCCCCGGCATCGATATCCGGGTTTCGCGGTTGGACCGGCGCAATGTGGTGCAACAGCTTGAGAGTGGAGAGATCGATGTGGCCCTGGGCGGGCACATTGAGGCGGCGGAAGGCATGCTGGTGCAGCCGTTGTTTAACGAAAGTTTTACCTGTATCGCCAGCCGACAGCATCCGCAGTTAGCGGACCAAAGCTGGGACTTAAAACAATACGTTAGCCTGCCCCACGCACTTTATGCCCCGTCGGACGACGGTTCCGCACGCGGGATCATCGATCGTCGGCTGGCTGAATTAGGGCTGGAACGGCGGGTCGCCGCGACATTTTCGCACATCATCGCGCTGCCTGCGGTGGTGGCCGACAGTGATCTGATCGCCACCCTGGCACACAGCGTCGCCAGCCGATTCGCCGACCCGGCAAAGGTTCGCCTGCTGCCGCTGCCGACGGAGCTGGCCGTCAGTGAGTTTTCCATCGATCTGGTCGCCGGCCGCCAGGCCCGTCGCGATCCGGCCCTGGCCTGGCTATGCGACACGCTAAGCCACCTCAATCTCACACCTCCCCCTCGTTAAGATATCCCTTCAGCCGCTCTGCCGGGCGGCCTCCGCCCCGGGAATGAGATTCCTCCTAAAATACATTTCACATATTTATATATTAGCTCATCTTTACCCTGCAAATGGTAAGCACGGAAAACGACTTGTCACTTTTTGCTTTGTTAAAAAAGGGCTTTTATTTAAGTAAGTTGCCTTAAGTGTTACACATTTGTTTCATGGTATGACCAATACACCAAAAAAGGTCAAACCAAAAAGTCATCAACACTTAACCCAATGTTTTAAATGACATTAATAAAAAAATCCCGTAAATCCCAAAATTAATTATTGATCAGGAAGGTTATTTTGCAAAAATTCGTGGCTATTGTAGACTGCGGAAATTCTGCCTTTGTGTAAACTTTGTTAAATTTTTCGTCAGTCCATGTCTCAAGTTGTGACAGATACGCCTTCGGGATCGCGCGTCAATTCTCGTGCGGTAGCTATGTCTAAAGCGGGGAATAGTATGGATCGTCTTATCATTGCACATACGCCTCTGGCCACCGATCAACTGCTGTTCAAGCGTTTTTCCGGTGAAGAGAAACTCGCTGGGCTCTTTGAGTTTGAGGTTGAGTTATTGAGCCCGGGCAACCGACTGGATCTCAAATCTTTGCTGGGCCAGAAAATCACGCTTGAGCTGCGAGCCAATCCCATGGTGCCGCGCTATCTGAACGGCAATATCACACGCATGACGCTGGCGGGCCGAGAGGCGAGCGGCGATCGCTACTATGTCTACCGCGCTACCCTGCGCCCCACGCTGTGGTACCTGACGCAAAACCGCGATTTCCGCATCTATCAGGAAAAAACGGTGCCCGATATTCTTACCCAGGTGCTGGGGCAATATCAGGTGAAAATAGACAATCGCCTGAGCTACGACTACCGCATCTGGGGCTACTGCGTGCAGTATCAGGAAAGCGATTTCGATTTCATCAGCCGGTTGATGGAGCATGAAGGGATTTATTACTACTTCACTCATCAGCAAGACGGACACACCCTGGTGTTGGCGGATGCCCCCTCGGCGCATCAGGAATTGCCCGGCTACGCCAGTATTCCCTACCAGCTCGCCGAGAGCGGGCTGGTGGAAAACAAGGACAGCATCAACAGTTGGACCGTCTCGGACAGCATCACCCCCAGCCTGTATAGCCTGGATGACTACGACTTTCGCAAACCACGCGCACGCCTGCTGGAAGCGCGGCAAAACCCCGCCTCCTTCGCGCAGGACAAGGCTGAAGTGTTCGACTGGCCGGGGCGTTATACCGACCACTCACAGGGACAGTTTTACGTGAAAGTCCGCCAGCAGGAGTTTGAAGCGCAGCACGAGCAGATGAGTGGCGAAGGCAATTCACAGGGTATTGCGCCCGGTTACCGTTTCCAACTGACTCAGGCACCGCGCGCCGAAGATAACCGAGCTTACCTGGTGGTCAGCGCACGCTATTTCATGCAGGAAAACAGCTACGCCAGCAACGATGATGACACAGGAGAACAGCGCACCGAGTTTCAGGTGGTGCCTGCCAGCATCAACTGGCGCCCGACCCGTAACACGCCATGGCCGAAAACCCACGGCCCGCAAACGGCCGAAGTGGTGGGCCCGGAAGGCGAAAGTATCTGGACCGATAAATACGGCCGGGTAAAACTCAAGTTCCGCTGGGATCGCCACGGCAGCGGCAATGAAACCAGCTCATGCTGGGTCCGCGTTTCCAGCGCCTGGGCCGGTTGGAAGTACGGCGGTATCCAGATCCCAAGGGTGGGTGAAGAGGTGGTGGTCGACTTTATCAACGGTGATCCCGATCGCCCTATCATCACCGGTCGCGTCTACAACGAAGACAGTATGCCGCCTTGGGATCTGCCCGGCGACGCCACCAAAATGGGCTTCATGAGCCGCAGCAAAGGCGGCGGTGTCGATAATGCCAGTTTCCTGATGCTGGAAGACGCCCCCGGCAACGAGTCGTTCGACATGCATGCCGAACGTAATATGAACATGACGGTGGAAAACGACAAAAACGTCAAAATTGATGGCAGTCGCTTTACGCAAATCGGCCAGTTGCAAGATCATCAGGTGGTTGGCAACGCGACCTTCCTCTTCGGCTCCCTGCGTAATACTACCGTCACCGGGCCGGAAACCGCCTTTTACAACAGCGGCCAAACGGTGAACATCAAAGCCGGCCGCAACTTCACCATTCACGATGGGGGCGACAAGGTTAATATTTCCGGCAATCAGGAGATTTTGCTGAAAGGAAATCGCAACCATACCATCGAAGAAAAACAAACCACCCTCGTCAAAAAAGGGATGGAGACCACCGTCGAGCAGCATGGACAATCCACCAGGATAGACGCTGGGGGCAAGAAACTGTTGGTCACGAAAGGGGATCACGTCACCGAGATTAAAGCCGGTGACGAAAAGCTGGATGTGACGGGAAGCCTGATATCCAAGGTCTCCGCTGACGAAACCCGTTCGCAAGAAAACCTGACCATCACCACCAAAACCAACTACGTGCAAACCGCCAATAACATCAAGATTGCGACGGTGCAGGGGGATGGTCCAAGCGGCTCCGATATCTACATTCACGGCAAGAAGGTGACGGTCAAAAGCGATGATGAACACATCGTCATCCGTTCTTCTTACAAAGCCTGGACGCAACATTTTGATGTTGGCATCAAAACCGGCGCGGCATTCGCCTACACCGGCGGTTTAAGCGTCGACATCAAAACCGCCGCCGTCATCAAGCTTGAGCCGCAGTTTATCCTGTTGAAAAAAGGCCCGGAAATTACCTTCGGCGATATCAAGGGTGTTTATTACAGCATCAGAATCGCCCATGCACTGTTCACCATGATGTCATAAGGAAATGAACGATGGGTTCGTTTATTGAGTTTGCAACCCAGGATAGCCTGTGGGGCAAGATCGTTTTTACTCTGTTCGGCGTGCTGCTTGCGGGCGCACTGATTGCCGCTATCTGCAAAAATCTCTTGCCTGAGCAGCGCATGCTGCCATGGGTCTGGCGCCTGTTGGCCTTCGGCGTGCTGCTTCTGGCGCTGCTGAAATATAACCAATGGCTCATTTCAGCCATAGGTCTGCCGGCCGAACTGGTGGGTTTTCTGATCCTGCCAGGGGTGATTATTTATTTCCTCAGCGCCGGTGCATTCACCGGGGCTGTGACCTTCCCGATGCAATTGATGAGCTTTGTTGCTCTGACCCTGCTGTTAGTGCTGCTTTCCGGTGCCATCAGTTTTTTTGGCCCGTACCACGTGCAGCAGTTCGGGGCGTTTGTCGCTAAAGCGTGCGTAGCCGCGATCTCGGTCGCCGTGGTGATGCTGGCGCGCAAAGCCTTGTCGCCCTAGTCCCCCAACACCGACGTGATTGCTGAGGAAAAGTAACCGCTTGGGTTCCCTGCTCCCGGATGTATTGATTGTGAAGTCACCTGATATTTATTAAACCGAAAAACGGGATTGTTTTTGAGTGTTGCGGCGAGCTTGCACGCAGATATCTACAGGAAACCTTACACACACAATGAAAGTCGTAAAACCATTGCGCTTAAGCGTACTTCATCGTCCTTTCCGCTGGCAGGGACAAAATCATCTGGGTGTCTCCGTTTTGGCGCTGGCCGACATGGGGGCGTCCCCACGCCTGCGTCCCGAGCCGGAACTGTGGCAACTCGCCGGCGAGGAGCTGCAACTCAACGGCGGCGTCCTCGATCTCGCGATCCCCAAAGCCTGTGCAGAATTCCTCGCCACCGGCAACGCCTACACCCATCATCAAAATGATAAAACCGCCTGCGCGGTGAAGATCCAACTCGACACGTTGGAGAAAACGTTAGTGGTGTTCGGCGACCGTCATTGGCTAAATCATCATCCCTCCGCTCCTCTCCCCTTCGAAGAAATGCGTCTCGACTGGCGCCGTGCATTTGGTGGCCCTCATTACGGCGAAAATCCGCACGGCATCGGCGCCACTCCAGAAACCTTTCCCCATGGCAAAGTTCATCCGCTACCGAATATCGAACCGCTGAATGGCCGCATGACGTCACCGCGTCAGAATCCACTCCCCGCCGGCTTCGACGCACTGGATTTCACCTGGCCGCGCCGCTTTGCCCGCATCGGTAAAAAGTATGACGATGCCTGGTTGAACAACGAATTTCCCGGCTTTGCCAGCGATATCGACTGGCGGCTATTTAACATGGCGGAAAGCGATCAACAGTTTACCCAGCACGATACCTTGCCTGCCGGTGCCGAATACGCCATCTGGAATATGCATCCGCAACAGCCGGTACAGCGTGGACAATTACCATCATGGCGTACGCGTTGCTTTATCAATCGTCAACGCGGTGACAAAGAGCTGTTTGAAGAGATCGCCATGCGCCATACCACGGTGTGGTTTTTTCCGCATCGCGAACAGATGTTGCTGATTTATCAGGGCAGCGCGCGCATCAATGAAGACGACGCCGCCGACGTCCTGCAGTTGATGCCCGCGCTGGAAACCCTTGGCGCGCCCCGCTCGCCCAATCACTATCGCAAAGTGCTGCGCCAGCGCATTGAGAAGGAAAAAGGGGCGTTGTTCGCCTTCAGGGAAAAAGATTTGCTGCCGGAAACGGCCATTGGCCCGTGGGTAGATACGCAGGTACCGGAGCACGAAAGCCCGATACTGCGCAATGCCACCCAGTATCAACAGCATGTCCGTCAGACATTCCGCGAGCAAATGCATGAAGGCCAGGATATTGCCGACGTGCTGCCAATATCAACGCGTCCCGCGCTGGATCAGTTGCCTGAATATGTTGAGCAACTCGAACAGCAAGCCGAACAGCTCCAACAAGATTTGCTGGCAACCCTGGGCGACGCGGCATTGGCCGCAAGGGAACAGGAGCCGTTGACCCGCGGGCACGAAAATTATCAGCAGATGCGCGATTTTCTCTACCAGCAGCCCCCAGAGGCAGATCCGCAACGGCTGGCTGAAAACGAGCAGGCGTTGTACCAAACCTATTTGCTGACCGCCCATGAACAAGGGGCCGCACTGCGTTTAACCGGCGATCTGGCTCAGATTATCCGCAACCGCGTGGCGGCGACCATGGCCGGGGACAAGAACTTCAATGGCATCGATCTGACCGGTGCCGATTTGTCCGGCATGGACTTGCGCCACGCCGATTTTAGCCAATGCCTGCTGGAAAGCGCCGACCTGAGTCGTTGCCGGCTCGATCATGCCAATTTTCATCAGGCGATGCTGGCGCGAGCAGACCTCAGCGCCGCCAGCCTGCAATACGCCACGCTGGATAAGGCCTCACTGGCGCTGGCGCAGTGCAAAGGCAGCGACTTTTCGCATGCCAGTCTGTTGGAAACGAACCTGCAGGAAACCTTATTCAGCCAGTGCAACTTTACCTCGGCACGTCTGGAGCAGCTGATTTTGCACCGCACTTTCCTCAGCGGCTGCCGTTTTACCCAGGCCACATTGAGCAATATCACGCTCATGGGTCTGACGCTGAGCGATCTGAGTTTCCATCAGGCCCAGCTCAGTAAACTGACCTTTATGCGTTGCCGCTGCGAGCATTTCGATCTGCAGCACGCCCGCCTGAATGACTGTTCATGGGTAGAAAGCCAGGTGGATCATATTCGCTTTATCGGTGCTCGCCTGCTGAATTGCGCCTTTGTCCATCAAACCGAACTGGCGCACGCCGATTTCAGCGATGCACAGCTCAAACAATGCAACCTGCGGCAATTACCACTGGTGCAGGCCTGTTTCCGTCGGGCGCGGCTGGACAACACCGATCTGTCGGAAGCGATACTTACCGCGGGCGATCTCGAACAAATGAACGGCAATCACAGCCTGTTCATCCGCTGCGACTTCTCCGGTGCCAACTTGAAAAACGCTTCGTTGATCGGCGCACTGATGCAGAAATGCCAAATGAGCGGCGCCGATTTACGGGGTGCCAATCTGTTCCGCGCGGACTTGTCGCAGTCGCGCATCGACAATTCTACGCTCATCGACGGCGCTTATACGCAACGCACCAAAACCTTGCCGCGCGCCTCAAGGGAGCTGGTATGACACTCACTGAATTACAGCTAAAAGAGCGGCTTCAGCGAGGCGAACTGATACAACAATGCGATATTAGCGGGTTGAATTTAAGCGGTTGGGATCTGTCAGGCGCGATATTTTCGCAGGTCGATCTGCACGGCCTGGAGTTTAGTGGCTGCGATTTACAGGAAACCCACTTCAACGAATGTGACCTCAGCGGTTGCCGCTTTAGCGGTCTGTCGCTGTCTCAAGCGCTATTCAATCAATGCAAAATGCCCCATGTCAGCTTCGCGCAAGCTCAGTTAGATCAGGTGATATTCAACCATTGTCTGCTGACTGAGGCAGATTTTTCTGCCAGTCGGTCGGATAAAAGCCAATGGATGGCCTGCTCACTCAAACAGTCGGTGTTTTCCGGCACGCTGCAAGACCGCAACACCTTTTATGAAACGCCGCTCGACGGAGCAGATTTCAGCAACAGTCAGTTAGCACTTGTCACTTTTTTCCGCCTTGATCTGCGTGATGTCTGCCTTGAGGCCAGCCAATTTGACCGCGTCACTTTTTTTGAATGCGACCAGCGAGGTAAAAGTTACGCAGGCCAGCAGTTGATGGCCTGTCAATTTACCGACAACCAGTTAGACGACGCGAACTTCAGCCAGGCGACGCTAAAGCAGTGCAATTTTAAGGGGGCGTCACTGCTGCGCGCCAATTTCAGCGCGGTACAGGCACAGCAAACGCTGTGGCTGGAGGCCAACCTGACGCAGGCGCAGTGCCACCACGGGCAGTTCGATCAGGCCGTTTTCAGCGATGCCACTCTGGATGCTGCCAACTTCAGCCATGCGCGCCTGTTTCAGTGCATTTTTCACGCCTGCCGCGCCGCCCGCAGTGATTTTAGTGACAGCGACCTGACCTATGCCGACTTTTCCTATGCCGATATTGGCGCTGCAGATTTCCGTCGCGCCCGTTTTATGCGCACCCGTATGCACCGCGCCCACCAGCAGCAAACTCGCTGGAGCGATCGTAACGGCATTCTGGAAAAAGATGAGGAGCTGTACGCCGCAGAAACCTGGGGCGCACAGCACAACAGCCGAGTTTAATCCGACCAACAAAGGGGTTCCCATGACTATGGCCACCGCCGCTCGCGCAGTTAACATTGCCCCACCGCAACAGGCTTCAGGCCTGATTGCCAACCTGTTGCCGGACGGCAGTCTGGTGGTGGAGAGTCAGGGCCGAGGCTGGCACTGCCGCCGTGCGGCCAGTTGTCTGCTGACACCGGCCCTTGGCGATAACGTCTTGATTGCCGCCGGCGAACATCAACTGTGGGTGATTGCCGTGCTGGAACGCGCCGAACCGCACAGCGTCTCACGGCTGAGCGTCGACGGCGATCTGCAGATTGAAACCCCGCAGGGGACATTGTCGCTGCACAGCGCGCAAGGTCTGAACCTGGCCGGCGATGAACTGTCCCTTCAGGCCCGCAGCGGGGATTGCCATATCGATAAGCTGACCTACAGCGGTGAAGAACTGTCGGCCTTCGTCAGCATCAGCCGGATGGTCGGCAAACGCTGCGAGTCACTGTGGCATTCGGTCAATCAGATTAGCCATACCCTGTTTCGCAAGGTGCGCCAAACCGAACATGTCCGCGCCGGCCAACTGGATTATCAGGCTGAGGATTATGTCCGGCTGCATGCCCGCAACACCCTCATCACCTCGAAAGACATCACCAAACTGGATTCAGAACAAATTCACGTCGGATAACCCTGCGGAGGCCGTTTATGTTTGCCAACAGTCAAATGATCGGAATGGACCTGGCATTTCCCGATGTGTGCATGACGCCAAGTCCGGCACCGGTGCCGGTACCTTATCCGGATATAGCCCTGGCACCGACCGCCATTCCCAATGCCTTCAACATTATGTTCGTCGGTACGCCGGCACATAACATGGCGACGGTCACGCCGCTGACCAATGGCGATAATCCCGGCGTCGCGACCGGGGTAGCTTCCGGCACGGTAATGGGCCCATCACGCCATCTGACCGGCGCTTTTACCGTGCTGCTGAAAGGCACGCCGGCCACGCGCCTGACCAGCCTCAGCCTGCAAAACTCCACGAATGCGCCAGGCATGCGTATCGTGCCCAGCCAGTTAAAGATATTGCTGCTTGCGCCCTGAAACCGGCGCTTTTATTTATTGCACAGCCCCGAATTTATGCCCGTAAACAGATCAAAGAGGACATTGTGAAAACACGGATTACCCTAACGCTGCTGACCGCCCTCACGCTCGCCGGTTGCTCTGCCCCGCCACCGCCACCGCCGGCACTCGATAACAACGCCTTAATCAGCAGCGAAGTGAACGGCGTAAAACTGCAGCACCGTGCTGCCATCACGGCCCCTAAACAGTTCAAACCCATAGGCAAAGAGTACCGCAGCCTGTACGCCGCCAGCATCATGAGCAGCCCCGGGTACGACGGCACCCCCGTCGGCAGCCTGGACAACGCCTCCACTTTCTATGCGCTGGGCGAAGTTGAAAACCATTGGCTGGCGATCTCCGCCATCGACGGCGGTGACCTGGTGGGCTACATCCAGACCAACGCCGGCGTGCCGAAAACGCGTTACAAATCGACGCTGCGTAAAGACTTGCCACACCGCGCCCGCGCGGCCAAACAGGACTGCGTGAAAGTCGGCGGTGACGGCAAGGCCTGTAAAGACGCCAACTCCGCCACCTGGATCCTCCAATAGTTTTCCCTGGGTAACGAGACTCACCATGATAACAACACCCACTGTCTCCCGCTGGTCCGGGGCCGTGTTCCTGATGTTAGGTGCACTGGCGCTCAGCGGTTGCATGTCCTCTGCCAAGAGCGTGCCCTCGCGTTATAGCCTGAGCTTCGATGCCGATCCTCAGGTCAACGCCGCCCCAGGCCAACGACCGGCGCCAATAAAAATTCGCGTGCTGCTGCTGCGCTCCGATGCGGAATTTATGGATGCCGATTTCTTTAGCCTGCAGGGCGATGCGAAAAGCGTGCTCGGCACCAGCCTGCTGGACAGCGATCAGTTTTTCCTGACGCCGGGTCAGAAGGGCAAAAAACTCAGTGGACAAAGCACGCTGGAAGCCCGCTACCTCGGCATCATCGCCGAGTATCAGAACCTCGACGGCAAAGCCTGGCGCATTGCACTCCCGCTGCCGGAGCCGACAGAAACCAATTTCTACAAGGTATGGCAATTCTCGCCGGACGAGCTGGACGCACACGTCATCGCGGGCATTAACGGCCTGCGCACTCTGAAAGATCCCGACTGACCCACCGCTGTGCAGAAGCGAAGTAACTATAGGTGTGATGATGAAAGATGCTCATAAGGTAGTCTGGACTGAAGGGATGTTTTTACGCCCTCATCATTTCCAGCAGGCGGAAAACTATCTCGAAAGCTACATGCGCAATTGGGGTCAGGCTCACCACGGCTGTTTCTGGGGTTTCCTCACTCTGGATCTGGATCAAACCCTGCTGCGTCAGGGCAAAATTGCGCTCAACGCCGCCAGCGGCATCATGCCGGACGGTACGCCGTTTCGTTTCTCCGGTGCCCAACAGGCGCCCGCCCCGCTGACCATCGCCGAAAACCAGACCGGCGAAAACGTGGTGCTGGCGCTGCCGACCTACCGCGCAGGCCGCGAGGACGTGATTTTCCAGGAAGCTCCGGACGCGCTGGCGCGTTATCTGGCTTTTGAAAATGAAGTCGATGACCTGAATGCCGTCTCGGTCGGCAGCGCAGCGTTGCAGTTTGGTCAGTTGCGCCTGCGCCTGATGCTGGAAAGCGATCTCAATGCCGAGTGGACGGCGCTCGGCGTCGCCCGGGTACTGGAAAAGCGCGGTGACGCCAGTTTGCGTCTCGATCAGGTGCAAATTCCGCCGATGCTGAACTGCCAGGGCAGTCCGGTCTTGAAAACCTTTATCAACGATCTGCAGGGTCTGCTGCAGCAGCGTAGCCAACAGATGAGCCAGCGCCTGCTGCAGCCGGGGCGCGGTGGCAGTTCCGAAATGGTCGATTTCATGCTGTTGCAACTGATTAACCGCCATCTTGGCCAGGTGAGCCACGCCTACCATCTTGATCACCTGCATCCGGAGCGCCTGTTCGCCGACTGGCTACAGTTCGCCACCGAGCTCGCCAGCTTCTCGGCGCAGCGCACGCCGGAAGCCCGCCTGCCGGTGTATGACCATGACAACCTGGCGCTGTGCTTCGGCAAGCTGATGTTGCTGCTGCGCCAGGGGCTGTCGGTGGTGCTGGAAGACAACGCCATCCAACTGACGTTGGTCGAACGTTCGCATGGTCTGAACATCGCCACCGTGCAGGACACCAAAATGATGCGCGACTTCGGTTTCGTGCTGGCGGTGCGTGCCGACGTCGCCGCCGAAGTGTTGCTGACCCACTTCCCGGCGCAAATGAAGATCGCCCCGGTCACCCGTATCCGCGATCTGGTGCAGTTGCAATTGCCGGGTATCGGGCTGCGCACCATGCCTGCGGCACCGCGGCAGATCCCCTATCACGCGGGTTACACCTATTTCGAATTGGAAAAAGGCAGCGACCTGTGGAAGCAGATGGAAAAATCCAGCGCCTTCGCCCTGCACCTGGCCGGCGAGTTCCCAGGGCTGGATATGGAATTTTGGGCGATTCGCAGCCATACGGACCGGTAACTTATGACTCAGGAAAATAGCATGACACCGGCAGACAACCCGTTGGTTGAAGCTGCCAATCCGTTGCTGAACGCCATTTCGCAGATCCGTCAATCCGCCACCCACGCCAATCCGGCGCAACTGCGCCAGCAACTGATAGATAAAGTGCGTCACTTTGAACTCCACGGACAGCGCGCCAACCTGCCGTATGAGGTGATTATCGGTGCACGTTACTGCCTGTGCACCGCGCTGGACGAAGCCGCTGCGCTAACGCCCTGGGGCAGCAGCAGTGTGTGGTCCGGCAGCGGATTATTGGTGACTTTTCACAACGAAACCTGGGGGGGAGAGAAATTCTTCCAACTGCTGGCCAAGTTGTCGCAAAGTCCGCGCGAGCACATCCTGTTGCTGGAGTTGATTAATTTTTGCCTGCTGCTGGGGTTTGAAGGCCGCTACCGGGTGATGGAAAACGGCCGTTCGCAGTTGGAAACCATGAAGCAGCGCCTGCTGCAACTGATCCGCTCGGTACGTGGCGGTTATGCCCCGCCGCTGTCACCCAACGCGCTGGATCTGCCGGTGCAGCAAAAGCTGTGGCGACCGCTGGTGCCGCTCTGGGCCTGTGTGGCGCTCACCGGTTTTCTGGCGTCATTGCTGTTTATCGCCCTCAACTGGCGTCTGGGCGACAGCACCAGCCCGGTGTTGGCCGCCATTTATCAAACCAACCTGCCGCAGGTCGCCATCGGCAATCCAGCCCCGGCGGCGCCACCGACGCTAAGCCTGAAAAGCTTCCTGCGCAAGGAAATTGCCGAAGGGTTGGTCGTTGTGCGGGACGAAGCGCAGCAAAGCGTGGTGATCCTCAAAGGCGATGGCCTGTTCGACTCTGCCGCCACCACGGTGCGTGGGAATTATATCCCAGTGATTGACCGCGTTGCCTCTGCGATGAACGGCGTCAGCGGCAAGATCCTGGTCACCGGCTACAGCGATAATCTGCCGATCCGCAGCGCCCGTTTCGCCTCCAACTGGGAGCTTTCGCTGGCACGCGCCGAGGCGGTCAGCGCCCAGTTGCAAAAACACCTCGACAACCCGCAGCGGGTGAAAGCGGAAGGCCGTGGTGAAAGCAACCCGGTCGCACCGAACAATAGCAAAGTGAACCGCGCGCTGAATCGCCGGGTTGAAATTACGTTGTTGGTTGCGCCGGAAAATACCCAGGCGGAAATCAACGGCCTGCCGCAAGGAAACGGAAAGTAATGCTCAGTACGTTATTCTCCATCATTACCAGTCGCCTGTTATGGGGCTTTGTCGGTATCACCGCGCTGGCGTTCATCATCTGGATGATCGGCCCGCTGGTGGCTATCGGCGATTATCGTCCCTTGGAGCCGGTACTCAACCGCCAGATCGCCATCGGCGTTCTTTATCTGATTTGGTTCCTGTGTCGCATTATTCCGCGCCTCTACAGTGCCTGGTTCAACCGTCGGTTACTCAGCAACCTGCGCGCCGCCGAGGAAGTGCCGGCGGAAAACGGCAAACCCGTCGCCAGGCAGGATGAACAACTGGCCCAGCGCTTCGATGAAGCGGCGCAATTGCTGAAAAAAGCCCGCTTCGCGCCAGGCCAGGGCGACAGCAAACACCGCTGGATGACCTACTTCAGCAGCCAATATCTCTACCAGTTGCCATGGTATGTGATCATCGGCGCACCGGGTGCCGGTAAAACCACCGCCCTGGTCAACTCCGGCCTGCACTTCCCGTTGGCCGACCGCTTCGGCAAATCCGCCCTGCGCGGTGTGGGCGGTACCCGCAATTGCGACTGGTGGTTTACCAATGATGCCGTGCTGCTCGATACCGCCGGCCGCTATACCACCCAGGAAAGTCAGCGTGAAGAAGACGCCGACGAATGGAAAAGCTTTGTCGGCCTGCTGAAAAAATACCGTACCCGTCAGCCGATCAACGGCGTGATGGTGACCGTCAGCATTGCCGATCTGCTGAGCGACAGCGCCGACGCCCGCGCCGCACAGGCCAGTGCCTTGCGTAAGCGCCTGATTGAGCTGCATGAACAGTTGGGGATTCATTTCCCGGTGTACGTGCTGGTGACCAAAACCGACCTGCTTAATGGTTTTATGGCCTATTTCAACGGCTTTGATAAACCGCAGCGTGACCAGATCTGGGGATTCACCTTTCCCTATGAGGCGTCGCGGCAGCCGGACTTCAATCTGAATGCGACCTTCGAACAGCAGTATGCGTTGCTCCAGCAAAGACTGGATGCCGCACTGCCTGAGACCCTTCTGGGGGAACATGACGCTCGCCATCGTGCAGAAAGTTACCTGTTCCCGCAGGAGTTTGCCGCCCTGCGTCCGTTGCTGGGTCAATATCTGGAACAGGTATTCGCCACCTCCAGTTTTGAAACCCGCTTTACGCCGCGGGGCATTTACTTCACCAGCGGAACCCAGGAAGGTCTGCCCTTCGACCGGGTCATGGGTGAACTGAACCGTTACCTGCAATTACCGACGGCGAGTGGCCCAGCGCATGCCAATCCGGCCTGGGACAATGTGAACCCGGGCGCCCCTATCCCGGCGGCCAAAGGCCAAAGCTTCTTCCTGAAAGACACGCTGGAATCGGTGATTTTCCAGGAGTCCGGGCTGGCCGGCAGCAACCGCTGGTGGGAATACCGCAACCGCGCCCTGCATTGGGCGGGATATATCGTTCTGGCGGTGATCCTGGCAATCCTGGCGATTTTCTGGTTCACCAGTTACGGCAACAACCGGGCCTATTTGTCTGAAGTCGCCGCCAAGGTCCCCGGTATTGAGCGCCAGGGGAATGGCCTGACGCAGTTGGGTAACGGCGATATGCTTTCGCTGCTGCCGTTCCTCAACAGCGTGCTGCATTTGCCGGACAGTCAGAGCTTCTCACTGGAAGATCCGCCGTTCACCTACCGTATGGGTCTGTATCGCGGCGATCAGGTCAGCGATGCCAGCAACTCGCTGTACCAGAAAGCCCTCAAGGAACTGCTGTTGCCCCAGGTGGCGCAACAGATCGCCACTACGCTGCGCAACGACAACCACGGTGATGCCGACTTCAGTTACGAAGCGCTGAAAGCCTACCAAATGCTGTACCTGCCGAAGCAGTACGACGGTAAGTTCCTGCGCGCCTGGGTGATGCTCAACCTGCAACGCAACCTGCCGCAGGGCAGCACGCAAAAGCAGTTGCAGCAGATTGAGTGGCACCTGAGCCAACTGCTCGACGTGCAGATCCAGGCGTCACCTTATGCCAAAGATGACGCTATGGTGGAACAGGCGCAGGCCGCGCTGAACCGGACGCCGTTGTCACAACGGGTTTACGGCCGCCTGAAGCGCCTGTTGCTGAAACAGACCGAGATCAAACCGGTTAGCCTGATTGACCTGGCCGGCCCGCAAACCGAACTGGCCTTTTCGCGCAAAAGCGGCAAGCCGGTGACCGACGGCGTACCGGGGCTGTTTACCTCGCAAGGCTACTGGAAAGCGTTCAATGACAATATCGACCCGGTGACCGATACCCTGCGTCAGGAAGATGTCTGGGTGTTGAACAGCAAAACGCCGGAGCAGAAAAATGCCGATCTGATGAAGACCATTCGCCAGCTGTATATGCAGGACTTTATCAGCGCCTGGGATGAGCTGCTGGGTGATATTCAGCTAGCAAATATCGGAAACCTGAGCCAGCGCATCAGCAGTGCGCGCCTGCTGTCCGGTAGCCCTTCGCCGATGCGCAACCTGCTGGTTAACGTCAGCAAAAATGTCACCCTGCGCGACGAGAAAAGCGATGCCGATTCCCGCTCGCTGCTGGATAAAACCGAAGACCGGCTGAGCCAGAACGCCAACCGTACGCTGGAAGCGCTGTTCACCCAACGGCCGGCCAACGCCGACGGCGATCTCTCCGCCCAGCCGGAACAGCTGGTCATGGCGCACTTCGCCGCGTTGCTGGAGCTGGCGCAAAGTCAGGGGGAAGGCAACAAGGCCATTCCGTTCGACAGCGTGCTAAAGCAGGTTGATGAACTGTACAGCTACCTGACTGCGGTCCAGGGCGCGGCCAACAGCGGCATGTCGGCGCCACCGAGCGATATCATCCCGCGGTTGCAGGCCGAGTCCGGTCGTCTGCCGGTGCCATTCAAACAGATGCTGCTGTCGCTGGCGATTGGTGCCAGCAGCGACACCCAGCGCAAGGAAATGGAGAACGTCAAGAAACGCATCAGCGTTGAAGTCGGCAGCTTCTGTCACCAGGCGATCGCCGGACGTTACCCTCTGGTCGCCCGGGCACGCAAGGAAGTCACTCCGGACGATTTGGCCCGCATGTTTGCCCCCAACAGTGGGTTGATGGACAGCTTCTTCCGTGAAAATTTACAAGGCAAGGTCGACACCACCCGCGCCAACTGGCGATTCACCCCCGGTGTGGACGGCAAGACGCTGCCGGGGGGCGAAGGCATCCTGCGTTCATTCCAGCAGGCGCAGCGCATTCGCGATGCCTTCTTCGCCAACGGCACCGCGACCCCCTCTTATCGCGTGACCGTCAGACCGGTGCGGATGGATAACGACATTCTCAACCTGACGCTGGATATCGACGGGCAACTGTTCAAATACAGCCACGGCCCGCAGGTGCCGCTGGTGGTCAGTTGGCCGGGGACCCGCAATACCAATCAGGTCCACCTGCAGCTGGCGCTGGCTAACGGCTCCAGCGCCAGCCTGGTGACCAGCGGCCCGTGGGCGCTCAACCGTTTGGTGGATATGGCACAGTCCTCCGCCGGCAGTAGCAGCCTCGGCCGTCAGGCAACCTTTAACCTGGATGGCCACCGCGTAACGCTGGAGTTTACTCCGAACAGTATCCGCAATCCGTTCCAGTTGCCGGCATTCTCCTGCCCGTAGCCCCGAAAGGACAAGATAATGAGCAATGACCTGATCCCGACCGCGAGCATTGGCTGGTATGGCAAGATCCCTTCCGCCGGTGACTTCCTGCAGCGTCGCCTGCCCGACCTGGTGGTCAACAATTGGGCCCACTGGTTTCATAACGGGCTGGTGAATTTGCAGCGCAATCCATCGGGCCCCAACGGACACCCATTCAGCAACGCGCCGGTATGGAACTTCGTCATTCCGGCCACGCTCGGCAGCCAGTGGGTGCAAATGGGTTGCCTGTTGCCCGCCCGTGACCGGGTGGGCCGCCATTACCCGATCTGTGCCCTGCGCCTGTTCAGCCAGGAAGAGTGGCGTATCCAGCAGTTGAACATGGCGGCGGAATGGTATAACCAGCTCGGCCATCAGTTGCTCAATGGCGTGCGCAACGGTTTTTCCGCCGAGCAACTTGACCGTTCGCTGCTGGCCATTCCTGCGCTCCCCAGCCCACCGGCGGAGGCCGATTCCGAGATCTTGTCGATCATCGGTTTTCAACACCCGGACGTGCCCGGCCTCGGCTGGCAACAGGCCGCCGACTGCTTCGACCCGGCGCAGTACACCAGTTTCTGGTGGACCAATCAGGCCGATGGACACCCGCTTTACACCCACGTGCACAGCGGCAACCTTACCGTGCAGCTGTTCTCTCTGCTGTTTGAACCCAATGGTTGGGCACGGCCCGGCCGCGGCGGTCAATACCCGCAGATGTTCGATTAACCTCGCCTGTTGAAGGAAATTTTATGGCTATCGACACCCTGTTAGCCCCGGTTGACGCAGAGAACCCCTGTGGCGAAAACCTGGAATACGACACCGACTTTCTGGCGATGGAGCAGGCCGCTACCGGCAAGACCGAGCAACAGTTCGGCAGTACCATTATCCCGGCAGAAGCCCCGGACTGGGTACAGGTGGAACGTCTCGCCACCTCCCTGCTGACGCGCACCAAAGATTTGCGGGTGATGCTGTACCTGACCCGCGCCTGGACACAGCTGCGTGGGCTGCCCGGTTACGCCGACGGCCTGGTTCTGATCCATCAGGCGCTGGAACGCTACTGGGAGACGTTGTTGCCGCTGCTGGAATTCGACGGTGAAACTGACCCGCTGTTTCGCATCAACGTGCTGGCCGACCTGGGAGACAAAGCCGCACTGACCGCCAGCGTCCGTGCCGCACCGCTGCTGAAAAGTGCCACCGGTGAAATCTCGTTGCGCGACGCCGGAGCACTGCTCGACGGCAGCAAGCTTGAGTGCCCTAATTTCCCCGGCGGCCGTGCGCGACTGCAGGATGAACTGTCTCAGGCGGAATGCCCGGAAGCGCAGTTAGTGATGCTGATCGCCGAAACCCTCGGCGCCATCCGCACGACGGTCATCCACCATTTGGGGGAAAACGCCCTGCCGGAAATGCACAACCTGACGAAGATCTTCACTCTGGTCGCTCAATTCAATCAGGGGGCCGCGCCGGGCAGCGAATCGGCAGAGCCGGTGGATGACGCCGACATACCGCCCCCCGGCGCGGCCACAACGGCCCCGGCCGCGATGCTCAACTGGCGCAGTGCGCAGATCCAGTCGCGTGACGACGCCCAACTGATGTTGGACAAGGTAAAAAACTATTTTCGCCTTCATGAGCCGAGCCACCCGGCACCGCTGATGATCGATCGGGTACAACGGCTGATTGCATTGGACTTTATGCAAATTATCCGCGATTTGGCGCCCGATGGTCTTAACCAACTGGAGACCATTCTCGGTCGCCCCGATAACGAGGAGAACAACTAGCCGCCGACCCCTTTGTTCTCTTTACGACTCTCAGACCTGCATTTGAACCTGACTCTCCAAGCCGGAAGAGGCGCGTTCCCAATCGCCATAAGATGGAGTAAATCATGCCAAACTCGAAATCCCGCAGCGGGCAGAAATTTATCGCCCGCAACCGCGCACCGCGCGTACAGATTGAATACGATGTCGAAATTTATGGCGCAGAGCGCAAAATCCAGTTGCCGTTCGTGATGGGCGTGATGGCCGATCTGGTGGGGAAATCGGTTGATCCGCAACCGAGTGTTGATGAGCGCAAGTTCCTGGAGATCGACATCGACAACTTCGACGAACGTATGAAGTCGTTGAAACCCCGCGTGGCCTATCAGGTCGACAACACCCTGACCGGCGAAGGCAAGCTGAATATTGAGCTGACCTTTGAAAGCATGGAGGACTTCTCCCCTGCCGCGATCGCCCGCAAGGTTGACGCACTGGATAACCTGCTGGATGCCCGCACCCAGCTGTCCAATCTGCTGTCTTATATGGACGGTAAAAACGGGGCCGAAGAGCTGATCTCCAAGATCTTGCAAAACCCGGCCTTGCTGCAATCCCTGACCGATGCGCCGAAACCGGCCGCAGAGGACGACAACAATCAGCGTGAGGACTAATTGATGAGCAACTCGTCTCAGCAACAAAAAACGCTGCAAACCACCGAAACGTTCTCCAGCGATGAATTCAGCTCGCTGCTGAACAAAGAGTTTCGGCCAAAAACCGATCAGGCCAAGGAAGCGGTGGAAAACGCGGTCAAAACCCTGGCACAGCAGGCGTTGGAAAATACCGTTACCGTTTCCTCCGATGCCTACCGCACGATCCAGGCGCTGATCGCCGAAATCGACGAAAAGCTGTCCCAGCAGGTGAACCAGATCATCCACCACGCCGATTTCCAGAAGCTGGAAGGCGCCTGGCACGGCCTGCATTACCTGGTCAACAACTCCGAAACCGACGAAATGCTGAAAATCCGCTTTATGAGCATTTCCAAGCAGGAGCTGGGCCGCACGCTGAAACGTCATAAAGGCGTGGGTTGGGATCAGAGCCCAATATTCAAGAAAGTGTACGAGGAAGAGTATGGTCAGTTCGGCGGCGAACCCTTCGGCTGCCTGGTCGGCGATTACTATTTCGACCACAGTCCGCAAGACGTGGAGCTGCTGGGCGAAATGGCAAAAATCAGTGCCGCTTCCCATTGCCCATTCATCGCCGGCACCGCGCCGAGCGTGATGCAGATGGAATCCTGGCAGGAGCTGTCCAACCCGCGCGACCTGACCAAGATCTTCCAAAATACCGAGTACGCCGCCTGGCGCAGCCTGCGCGAATCGGAAGATGCCCGTTATCTGGGGCTGGTCATGCCACGTTTCCTGGCACGCCTGCCTTACGGCATTCGCACCAATCCGGTCGACGAATTTGACTTCGAGGAAGAAACCGACGGCGCGACCCACGGTAACTACACCTGGACCAACGCCGCCTACGCAATGGCCGCCAACATCAACCGCTCGTTCAAAGAGTTTGGCTGGTGCACCGCGATCCGTGGGGTGGAATCCGGCGGTGCCGTGGAAAACCTGCCGTGCCACACCTTCCCAAGCGACGACGGCGGCGTGGACATGAAGTGCCCGACCGAGATCGCCATCAGCGATCGCCGCGAAGCCGAACTGGCCAAGAACGGCTTCATGCCGTTGGTGCACAGGAAAAACTCCGACTTTGCCGCGTTTATCGGTGCCCAGTCGCTGCAAAAACCGGCGGAATACTACGACGCGGATGCCTCGGCCAATGCCCAGCTCTCCGCCCGTCTGCCCTACCTGTTTGCCTGCTGCCGCTTCGCGCATTATCTGAAGTGCATCGTGCGCGACAAAATCGGCTCCTTCCGCGAACGCGACGATATGGAACGCTGGTTAAACGACTGGATCATGAACTACGTGGATGGCGATCCGGCCAACTCCTCGCAGGAAACCAAGTCGCGTAAACCCCTGGCTGCGGCGGAAGTGCAGGTGGAAGAGATTGAAGACAACCCAGGCTACTACAGCGCCAAGTTCTTCCTGCGCCCGCACTACCAGTTGGAAGGCTTGACCGTCTCCCTGCGTTTGGTCTCGAAGCTGCCTTCGCTGAAACAGAACGACGCATCCTGATGTGCTGAATGTCAGGCCGTGGGAACACGGCCTGACAAAAATAACATGTAGGTAGGATATGGGAGCAAGACCACGATTTCTCGCGGCATGGACCGCAGCCAAAAACAGATGCATGGCTCAATCCACTTTTGGCGTTGCCATGAATACGCTGATTAAACCAGGTCTGCTTTCAACACTCCTCGGTGTTTCATTGCAATCACAAGCCACGGATACTCAAGACCCAGTAGCATTTATCAAACAAATGCCTTATTTCCAGGTGGTTAAAGAGCTGGCACTGGCTCGCTGTCTGGCGCAGGTTTCTGAATCAGACAAAACCTTCTCTCTTGATGCCGCCAGAACCGCCAATGCAATGAGAGAGTGGATGCCGTTTGATATCGAATCCGGTGATGAGAAAGTGAATACTCTCATCGATAAGTTCAAATCCAGAGTGAACGCGTTTCACAGCGAGACTAAAAACAGCAGTACAGGAGTAACCTTAAACTGCCTGCGGCTTTACCACAGCCCCGAGTTGGATAAATTATCTCGTGAGGTCATTGTTGGTGATCCTAATCATTCGTGGAATCAGGATAACCCGCAGTAATCAGCATTGGGCCATTGTCGTTTTTTTATGACGGCTCGGTAATTAATACCGAAAGCATGCGGTATTTAATGAGGTGCATGGCACAAGGATATTAAATGGTAGTGCATTACCAAACTTTCAATTCCTGCTGCTATTACCTGAATTTTTCCATGTAACGTTAATACTACTGTTAACCCTTAATAAAGAGTGAAGATACTATGGCTATTGATATGTTCCTGAAAGTTGAAGGTGCCAGCGGTGAATCTAAAGATTCAAATCACAAAGGTTGGACCGACATTATTTCTTTCTCCTGGGGCGCCTCTCAACCGGGCAACATGGGCGTCGGCGGCGGGGGTGGCGCCGGTAAGGTTTGCTTTAACGATCTGCATGTCAATGCGCTGGTCGACAAATCCACTCCGGCCCTGCTGAAACACTGCTCCAGCGGTAAACACCTGACCAAGATTGAGCTGTCGGTCTGCAAAGCCGGCGGCACTCAGGTTGAGTACGTCAAAATCACCCTGGACGACGTGCTGGTCACCGCGGTGCAATACACCGGTGCCGGTGGTGAAGACACCGTGGGCGTGACCTACTCCTTCCAGGCGGCAAAAGTGAAACAGCAGTACTGGGAGCAGAGCGACAAAGGCGGCAAAGGTGCCGAAAGCAGCGCAGGTTGGAATATCAAGGAAAACCGCGAAGCTTAATCTGTTTCCCCCGGTTCCGGCCGGGGGATATTTATACACAAGCATGGTAAATATCGCCCCGTGCCAAAGTCATCTCGAAATCATTCTTAAAATAGAAAGACCACCTCAAGATAAAATATAAAAACATTACAGAAATCGGCTTACCAAAATACCCTCTATTTTGGTAAGCCAAACACTGAAATAATAATTGACTGCAATATATCCTAATCAGCAGGAATGCCTTATGCGATTTTCTATTGTAAAAAATAAAGATGGTCAGGTTCCCCCACAGAGTAGCTGCGACTTTCTGCCGCCCGGCGGCACTATTGGCCGCAGTGTGGACAACAACCTGGTACTGCCGGACGAAGAACGCGCCATCTCCCGGCTGCAAGCTATCGTGCATATTTCTGCTGACGGCGAATGCCGCGTGACCAACCGTGGCAATGTCACCCGCGTGCTGCTCAACGATATCCCGCTGGAGCGTGGCCGTCAGGTGGAGCTACAGGATGGGGACATTCTCGGTATCGATGATTACCAGATCCAGGTGAACGCACTGCAGCAACAGGCCGCGCCTCAGACGTCGCCGGTAATCCAGGCCGCCGCCCCCTCCTCGACGTCATCCCCTGCACCGGCGGCCAAAGCCAAAGAGACATCGACCACGCCGATCCCCAATGAAATCTGGGACAGTCTGGTGGAAGAGTTCACCCCGACCACGGCGGCCGCCTCTCCTTCTGAGCCGGTCGTCAATCAAGATAATCACCCGTTGCTGGAAACCCCAGAGCGCGAGTTGAATCCGGCCGATCCGTTGGCACAGTTGACAGGCAACCTCGAGTTGCGCCAATTGCAGTCGCAGCAAACCGATCCGGCGACGCTGTTCAATACCGACACCACCTTCGAACGCGATCCCATTTTGGCCGACACCACCCCCAGCGCGCTATTGGCCGAACAGCGCCCAACGACAACCCCGTCGGCACCGGTAAAAACGGTGGGGGCGGAAAAAAACGAACAGGAACTGGATCCGCTGGCGTTGTTTGGCGGTTCTTCTGCCCCCGTCTCGCCGGAGGCACTGAACAGTAACGATCCTCTCGGCTTGCTGATGGGCAGCGCACTCCCCCTGACACAACCAGAATCCCCGGATGTTGCGCACCAGCCGCCACCGCCTTTGCAACCGCCGGTGGCGGCGGTAGAAGCGGAAACACCGCAGCCAACAACACCGCAACCAGCTGCACGGCCGGCGCCACTCCCGCAAACTGAGCCAGCCTTTACTGCTACTGCGCCCGCTCCGCAGGCTCCCGCGCAACCCCGTCCGCGCCGGGCCAACAGATTAGGCATCGATCCGGTCGCCTATCAGACGGCTCCGGCTCAAAACGGCAACCAGCCTGACGGCGAACGGTTGGAAGGCCCTCTGTTGGCCGCGCTGTTGCAGGGGATCGGCCTGGATGATCTGCAACCGCAGCCGCACTTCGATGAACAGCAACTCCGCCAGGCCGGTCGACTGCTGAGCCTGTTTTCCCAGGGGACCGTCGCCCTGCTCTCTTCGCGTTCAATCCTTAAACGCGGCGTGAAGGCGGAGATGACCATGATCCTCGACGAGGCCAATAACCCCTTCAAACTGCTGCCCTCGGGCAAAACGGTGTTGATGCAGATGTTCGGTAGCCAGATGCCGGGCTTTATGCCGCCGGAACAGGCGGTCCGCGACGCACTGATTGACCTGCAGGCGCACCAGTTGGGGATGATTGCCGGTATTCGCGCCATCATCGCCGCCATGTTGCAGTCGTTCAATCCTGAGCGTCTCGAAGAGGATGCCCGCAAGGAAGGTTCTGCACCGCGCCTGTCGTTGCCCGCCAGCCGCAAAGCGGCGTTGTGGGATTACTTCGTCAAAAGCTATCAACAGACTTCCGGCGAAATCGAAGATGACTTCCACACGCTGTTTGGCGAAGCCTTCCTGCATGCCTACGACGTTGAAGTGAATCAATACAAAGACTCACAAACCCAACCGGATGCGTAATGAATATCACTGTAGCTTCTACCTCCAATCAGGGCGGTCGCGCCTCTAATCAGGATCAGACCGGCGAAGTGGTCGGCAATCGCGCGGCCTGTTTCGTGGTCTGTGACGGCATCGCCGGTTTTCCCGGTGGCGACATCGCCGCCAAACTGGCGCGCGATACCATCCTGCAAAACTTCGACGGTGAAAAACACCTGAATGCCCAGAGCATTCGCCAACACATTTCGAGTGCCAATGCGGCTATCCACCAGCAACAGCGGCAGTCGGAAGAGTACAGCAAGATGGGCACCACGCTGGTCAACCTGTTTATCGACCGCGATTACCAATTGGCGTACTGGGCGCATGCCGGCGACAGCCGCCTGTACCTGTTTCGACGCGGTTATCTTTATTCGGTCACTACCGACCACAGCCTGATCCAGCAGATGCAGGACGCCGGCTATCAAACCAGTGGCATCAACAGCAATCTGCTGTACTTCGCACTGGGCCTGAATGAGGAGCGCGACGCCACCTACAGTGACGTGTTGCAACTGGAAGATGGCGACGTTTTCTTGCTTTGCACCGACGGCTTTTGGCACAGCTTTACCCCCTCCGAACTGGAGCAATCGCTGCACATGGTCAACTCCCCCAGCGAGTGGATTGCCCTGATGGAGCAGGCATGGAAGAAAAATAATAACAGCGATAACTACAGCGCTATCGCCGTCTGGATTGGCTCACCGCAGGAAACCACCCTGCTGCATTCGTTGGCGGATGCGGAGCGGTTTCTTTCCCGCGACTGAGTCAGGTACACATTTACAGCAAGGTTACCTATGAAATACTGGATGCCCGGATTACTCGCCCTGGTGGCGATGCCGGCCGCGCAGGCGGCGAATTATCGCTTGGTCTACTCCCCCAGCCAAAAGCTGGAAGTGTTTATCGACGACGTCAAAAACAGCCAACCCGCTAGCTGGTGCGGCAAGACTATCCCGCTACGCATCGTTTCGGCACAGAGCAAAGATCCCGCCGTGCTGAATGACTTCCTGCCGCAGGTCGGCAATTTGTTGATAAAACAGTGCCCCAAAGCCAGCCAACTGCCGTGGACCCTGACCGATAAGCGTGGCGAAAAACTGGCGTCCGGCGAAGCCAGCAAGGCGCGAGGCTGGAAACCGGTGCACAAACAGCCGACCGTTGAGCCGGTAGCCCCGCCACCACAGGTGATCCCCGCTGCGGTGGCGGTCACCTCACCGCTGGCAGACAACGCACCGATACAAAGCTTTGACCTGCCGCAGGGCTGCCATTTCCGTACCTACTGGAGCGAGGAAGCCAACGGCAGCGCGCTGTTTATCCCGAGCGGTGACGCATTGCGCTGCGGCGACGACGGCTGGTTGAACGGCAGCAGCAGCGTGACGCTGCAACAAAATGGCAAAACCGTTTCGTCAGTGCTGTCGTTCTATCAGGGCTACCCGCTGCTGAAAGTCAGCGTTGGCGATCGCCCATTGAACGTGATCAGCGCCAATGTGCAGCGGCTGGTGCTCGGTGCCAATCCGCAAGCCGCAGGCAGTTACTTGCTGCTGCCCTTTACCCCGCAACTACACGCCTGGTCGTTTAATGGCGAAGTGGTCATTGAAATGACGCGAGAAGAAGCCGCAGATACCGACAAAGTCAAACAGCGGGTTGAGCAGGTGTACCGCGCCTGGCAGCCATTGCTGCCCAGCCCGGCCACGCCGCTGAGCTTCAGGCTGGTGGAAAAGCTGGCCGGCGATCGGGTCGATCCCGCCAGTGGCAGCTACCTGTCGGTTAACAACGCCACTCACTGATTATAAGGAAAGCCCTGTGAAATCATTAGCAAACATGTTGCAAGGCGGCTCGGTCAGCGCGGCGATCGACGCAGTAGTGGATGAAATCAAAACGCGGCCGGCGGATGCCGATCTGCGCGCCGCACTGGTGCAACTGCTGTGCCTTGGCGGTAACTGGCAGCGGGCCAGCGCCCAACTGAAATCCTGGCAGGCGTTGAAGCCGATCGCCCAGCCGACCACGCTGTTGTTAATGCAATCGGTCAACGCGGAGTTGCAGCGTCAGGCCGTGTTCGCCGGTGATGCTGCCCCTGCGTTGCTGCAACAAAATCACCCCTGGCTGCAACAAATGCTTCAGGCGCTGTGTCACGATGCCTTGAGTGAGACTGAACAGGCGCAGGCATTACGCGACAGTGCGCTGGAGGCGGCACCGGCCAGCGCCGGCCAATTGACCCTGAGTGAACAGGAAGCCCCGGTGGCGTTTGAATGGCTGACCGACGGTGATGGACGTCTCGGGCCGGTATGCGAACTGGCGTTGAACGGGACCTATTACTGGTTGCCGTTCGCCGACATCGCGGAAATTCAGTTCCAGGCACCGCAAAGTGCCATCGACCTGGTGTGGAGCCATGCGCTGGTGCGGCTGCACGACGGTCGCGAACAGGTCTGCCAACTGCCCGCCCGCTATCCGCTGGTCGCAGGCAGCGACGATGCCCTGTTGCTCGGTAAACGCACCGAATGGCAGCTTCTGAACGACGGCCCGCACTACAGCGGACAGGGTCTGAAAACCTGGCTGAGCGAGGATGGCGAATTCCCTCTGCACAGCCTGCGTCAGCTACGTTTTAACGCGAGCGTCTAAACGATGAACAGCAAGCGACCAACCCCCAATGATGACGGCGATCTGCGCCGTCAAGGCTATCGCTCTCGCCAGGACAGCGAGCGCCTGACGTCACGCGACAAAATGCAGCCGGTGTTGCTCGACATGCTGACCGACGACGAACCGCTAAAAAAACAGGAAGCCCAGGTGCGCAACCTGGTTTCGCACAGTGAACTACGCCGCCGGGTGCTGCGCGATCTGCAGTGGCTGTTTAACTGCGTCAACAGCGAGTCCAGTCTCGATTTGGTCGATTTGCCGCAGGTGCAGCGTTCGACCCTCAACTACGGCATCGCCTCGCTGGCCGGCAAACGCATGTCGGACATTGAATGGCCGGATATTCAACGGGCGCTGACCGAATCCATCCTGAATTTTGAACCACGCATTCTGCCCGAAGGGCTGCAGGTGCGCTGCATTTCTGACACCGGCTCGTTGGACTTGCACAACGTGTTGTCGATTGAAATCAAGGGGCGCCTGTGGTGCGTGCCCTATCCGCTGGAGTTTCTGTTCCGTACCGACGTGGATCTGGAAAACGGCCATTTCGATCTGAAAGACATAGGGTAAGGCGATGGACAGTAAACTTTTAGACTATTACAACCGCGAGTTGGCTTATCTGCGCGAGATGGGCGCAGAGTTCGCCGAGCAGTACCCCAAAGTCGCGGGCCGTCTCGGCATGCGCGGCATCGACGTGGCGGATCCTTATATCGAGCGTCTGATGGAAGGCTTCGCCTTTCTCACCTCGCGCGTGCAACTAAAAATGGACGCAGAGTTTCCACGTTTCTCCCAACGCCTGCTGGAGATTATTTATCCCAATTATTTGTCGCCAACCCCCTCGATGGCGATTGCAGAACTGCAGCCGGACAGCAGCAAGGGCGATATCAGCAACGGCTTCCTGGTGCCGCGCGGCACCATGATGGACAGCCAGTCGCTGAAAAAGAGTGGCATTACCTGCAGCTATACCACCGCGCACGACGTGACGTTGCAGCCGGTACGGCTGAAAAGCGTCGAGCTGGGCGGCATTCCGGCCGATCTTCCGCTGGTCAGTCTGGGGTTGCAGCACAGCGGCTGCGTCAGTGCCCTGCGCATCCGGTTGGAGTGTTATGACAGCGTCACGCTGAATAACCTGCAGTTGGACCAATTGATGTTCTACCTCGCCGCCCCGGATTTGCAGGCGCAGCAGCTGCTGGAACTGCTGATGCAGCACAGCGTCGGGCTGGTTTGTCAGACGGTGGAAGCGCAACCTCAGCGGCGGGTGATGGCGCTGGATGGGTTGCGGCAGGAAGGTTTTGCCGCCGAACAGGCGCTGCTGCCGAACGATCTGCGCAATTTCGAAGGTTATCGCCTGCTGCAGGAATACTTTGCTTTCCCGGCGCGTTTCCAGTTCTTCAGCGTCAACGGCATACGGCCGCTGTTGCAAAGCGTACGTGAAGGCAAAAAAACCCTGCGGCAGTTTGAGATCGTGATCCTGCTTGATCGTCAGGATGCCGCGCTGGAGCGAGTGGTCGACGTCGCCCATTTGGCGTTGCACTGCACGCCGGTGATCAACCTGTTTCCGAAAGTCGCCGAACGCATCACGGTCAGCGAAAAAAACCATGAATATCATCTGGTGGTCGATAACATTCGCCCGCTGGATTATGAAGTGTTCTCGGTACAGCGGTTGGGCGGCAGCGCCAGCGAAAAACGCTATGAGCAGGAATTTCGGCCGTTTTACAGCACGTTGAGCGCGGATGACGGTAACTACGGTGCCTATTTCTCACTGCGCCGCGAACAGCGCACGCTGTCCGAACACGCCCGCCGCTATGGCGCCCGCACCGGTTATATCGGTTCGGAAGTGTTCGTCTCCCTGGTGGATGAAAGGCAGTCGCCGTGGCATAGCGATCTGAAATACCTCACCGCCGACGTACTGTGCACCAGCCGCGATCTGCCGTTGATGCTGTTGCAGCAGGATCAGGGCAACTTCGTGATGCCGGACTCAATCCCGATCAAACAGGTCTCGCTGAAAAAAGGCCCGACGCCGCCGCGCCCGGCGCTGGCCGAAGGCATGATCACCTGGCGGCTGATCAGCCAACTGCAACTGAACTACCTCAGCATGATGGACGGCGACCCGGAGCAAGGCGCCGCCAGCCTGCGCCAGTTGCTCGGGCTGTACGGCAACCTGAGTGAACCGGCGGTCACCAAGCAGATCCAGGGCGTGCGCCACTGCAACCTGCGCCCGGTTTATCGCCGGGTGCCGGAACCTGGTCCGATCGTGTTTGCTCGCGGCATCGCCATCGATCTGACCGTCGATGAACAGTCGTTTTCCGGCAGCAGCCCTTACCTGCTGGGCAGCGTACTGGAACGTCTGTTCTCCCGGCTGGTGGCGATGAACACCTTTACCGAAATGACGCTTTCCAGCCAACAGCGCGGCGAAATTGCGCACTGGCAGGCACGCATGGGTAAAAGGACGCTGATATGAGCGCCGTCATCGTCGATGCGGAACTGAGCGCGCCGCCACAAATCAATGCGTTACGTCGCCTGCCGGACGATTTCTGGCCGCGCCTGTGCCAGGCACCTTATAAACAGGATCTGTTTCAGCTGCTGCGGCGCATCGACGCTCAGGGCGGTCAGGCTTATCTGCTGGGCCGCGCCCCGCTGCCACGGCATGAAATGTTGCGACTGGGACAAGAGCCTTCATTGTCGTTTGCCCCGTCGACGCTGGCGCAGGTCAGCCCGCGGTCGCAAAGCACGCTGCACGACGTGTCGATTTTCAGCTTTGGTCTGTTTGGCCCCAACGGGCCGCTGCCGCTGCACCTGACCGAATACGTACGTGAACGGGTCCATCACCATCAGGACACCACCCTGCTGGCCTTCGCCAACCTGTTTCACCACCGGCTGACGCTGTTGTTCTACCGGGCCTGGGCCGATGCTCAGCCTACGGTATCTTTGGATCGACAGGATAACCGGCGCTTCGACGACTACCTTTCCAGCCTGATTGGCATTGGCCAACCGGCGCAACGGCAACGCGACAGCATCAACGCCCACGCCAAGTATTTTATGGCCGGCCATCTGATTCGCCACAGTCGCGATCCGGAAGGATTGAGCAAAATTTTACAGCAATATTTCAAGGTGCCGGTGCACATCGTGGAGAACGTGCCGCACTGGCTGCGGGTAGAACCGCGCGAACAGGCGCGCCTCAAGGCCGGTCGCGGCGCGCCACGGCTCGGTGAGTCCTCATTCCTCGGCATCGCGGTGCGCGATATCCAACACAAATTCCGCATCGAACTGGGGCCGATGTCGCAGCAAAACTATGAGCGCTTTCTGCCCGGTGCCGAACTGTGCCGGCAGCTGCGTGACTGGGTGCGCCAATATCTGGGCATCGAGTTTGTCTGGGAAGTCCGGCTGATCCTGGCGAAGGATCAGCTCAGCGGCACTCAACTCGGTGGCACGCAACGCCTGGGGTTAAGCAGTTGGCTGGAAGATGCCCGCTGTCAACGTGACCTCGACGATCTGATCTTCAGCCCCGAACCGCTGGAAAACCCGTTCTAATGACTATTCTGGCCGGAGACGCACAGCGCTCCGCCACTCTGAGACTTGAGGAAAACCATGTCTGAAATCAGCCGCTCGGTATTATTTGGCAAACTGGATAGCCTGTTATTCACCTCTCTGGAAAGTGCGACGGCGTTTTGCAAGCTGCGCGGTAACCCCTATGTGGAGCTGGCGCACTGGCTGCACCAGTTGATGCAGGCACCGGATGCCGATCTGCAGCAGGTGATCCGTCACTTTGCGCTGAATGAGGCACAACTGGCGCGCGACATCGTCGAGTCACTCGATCGCCTGCCACGCGGTGCCAGCGCGATTTCCGATCTGTCCGAGCATATCGACAGCGCGGTGGAGCGTGCCTGGGTCTATGGCTCGCTGAAGTTTGGTGCCACGCAGATCCGCGGCGGCCATCTGTTGCTCGGGATCCTGAAAACCTACAACCTGCGCCATCTGCTGAAAAGCCTCTCCACACAGTTTGATCGCATCAACGTCGATCTGCTGATGGATCAATTTGCCACCATCACCGCCCATTCGGCGGAGAACGACCTGGCACCGAACGCCCCGGCTAATGCCGAAGCGGTTCCCGGCACCTCACCTTCCGGCGGCAGCGTACTGGCGCAATATGCCCAGGATCTGACGGCCAGAGCGCGCAACGGCGAGATCGACCCGGTCACCGGGCGTGACGAGGAAATCCGCCAGATTGTCGATATTCTGATGCGCCGCCGCCAGAATAACCCGCTGCTGACCGGTGAAGCTGGTGTCGGCAAAACCGCCGTAGTCGAAGGACTGGCGCTGCGTATCGTTGCCGGCGACGTACCGCCGCAGTTGCACGACGTTCAGTTGTACCTGCTGGATATCGGCATGCTGCAGGCCGGTGCCGGGGTGAAAGGCGAGTTTGAAAAACGCCTGCAAACGGTCATTGACGAAGTTCAATCCAGTCCCACCCCGATCATTTTATTTATCGACGAAATTCATACGCTGATTGGCGCCGGCGGCGCGCAAGGTACCGGCGACGCCGCGAACCTGTTGAAACCGGCACTGGCGCGTGGCCAGTTGCGCACCCTCGGTGCCACCACCTGGTCGGAATACAAAAAATACATCGAAAAAGATCCCGCTCTGACCCGCCGATTCCAGGTAGTGCAAGTCCATGAGCCGAGTGAAGACAAAGCGTTGCTGATGCTGCGCAGCACCGTTAGCCCACTGGAGCAACACCACCGCGTGCTGCTGCTCGATGAAGCCGTCGATGCCGCCGTGCGCCTGTCGCACCGTTACATTCCGGCACGTCAGTTGCCGGACAAAGCCGTGGCGCTGCTGGACACCGCCTGTGCCCGTGTGGCGGTCAGCCAGCATGCGGAGCCCGCTCAGGTGGAGGACTGCCGTCACCGTATTGACGCATTACAGATTGAGGGGGATATCGCCCGGCGCGAAGCCAAGGTCGGCATCGGTGATCCGCAGCGTCCACAACAGATCGACGCGCAATTGGCGCTCCTGCAACAGCAACTGGAGCAGCTCACCGCTCGCTGGCAGGAAGAGTTGGCGCTGATCCAGCAAATCATCGACCTGCGCGCCCAGTTGCACCGGGAAGACGCTGAGGGTGAACCGACGGAGCAGGCCGACGATGAGCAACATCCCGCCCCTTCCGCCGATGAATTACGCGCCCAATTGGCTAAATTGCAGCAACAACTGAGTGAATTGCAGGGCGAGGCACCGCTGATTTTCGCCGCTGTCGATGCCAACGTCGTCGCAGCGGTGGTGTCCGACTGGACCGGTATCCCGCTGGGACGCATGGTCAAAAACGAGATCGACGCCGTGCTGCAGTTGGCGGATACGCTGAACCAGCGAGTTATCGGCCAGCGGCATGCGCTGGACCTGATCGCCCGCCGAGTGCGTACCTCCCGCGCACGCCTGGACGATCCGAACAAACCGGTTGGGGTATTTCTGTTGGCGGGCCCCTCAGGCGTAGGTAAAACCGAAACCGCGCTGGCGCTGGCGGAAACGCTGTACGGCGGCGAGCAGAACGTGATTACCATCAACATGAGCGAGTTCCAGGAATCTCATACCGTCTCGACGCTGAAAGGTGCCCCTCCCGGCTATGTCGGCTATGGCGAGGGGGGCGTGCTGACCGAAGCGGTTCGCCGTCGCCCCTACAGCGTGGTGCTGCTGGACGAAATAGAAAAAGCCCACCCGGATGTCCATGAGATCTTCTTCCAGGTGTTCGATAAAGGCTGGATGGAAGACGGCGAAGGTCGCCACATCGATTTCCGCAACACCATCATTATTCTGACCTCCAACGTCGGTACCGATCTGATCGCCGGTCTGTGCAGCGATGCGGATCTGATGCCGGAACCGGAGGCTCTGAGCGGCGCCCTTCGCCAGCCACTGCTGTCGGTGTTCCCGGCGGCGCTGCTCGGCCGTTTGCTGGTGGTGCCTTACTACCCGCTGACCGACGCCACACTCGGCAATATTGTGCGCCTGCAACTGGGGCGGGTACAACGCCGGTTGGCCGAGAACCACGATATCGTCTGTACCTTCGACGACCGGGTGATCGAGCAAATCGTCAGCCGCTGCACCGAAGTGGAGTCCGGCGGCCGCATGGTCGACGCCATTCTGACCAACACCCTGCTACCGCAGATCAGCCACACCTTGCTGACCGGCAGCGCTAACGATCAGCGCTACCGCCAACTGCATATCACGCTGCAGCAAAACGAATTTATTTGTCAATTTCAGGCATAACGCCAGGGTCGCCGACACGGCGGCCATTGAACACAGAGAGTCATCATTATGTCGGGAACCGGGGTAAACAAACCGAATTCAAACAGCTTGCCGAACGGCTATCGGTTCAATGAGTTCGAGATCAAGGAAGCTATCGGCGAAGGCGGTTTTGGCATTGTCTACCGTGCCTACGATCATCAACTGGAACGCACCATCGCCATTAAAGAGTACATGCCGACGTCGCTGGCAATGCGCAATGACGATCTCAGCATCGGGCTGCGCGGCGAGCGGTTTGGCAAAACCTTCCAGGCCGGGTTGAACAGCTTTATTCAGGAAGCCCGCCTGCTGGCCCGCTTTTCGCATCCGGGGCTGCTGCACGTCCTGCGTTTTTGGGAAGAGAACGGCACCGCCTATATGGGCACCCAATTTTACAGCGGCACTACGCTGAAAAATCTGCAGGCGCAGCAGCCGGAGAAAATCGACGAAGCCTGGATCCGCAGGCTGTTGCCGCCGCTGTTCAGCGCCATCAACACTATTCATCAGGAAGGTTATCTGCATCGCGACATCTCGCTGGATAACATTCAGATCCAGGAGAATCAGTTACCGGTGCTGCTGGACTTCGGTTCGGCGCGCAAAGAGATCGGTAACCTGTCCGACGAAACGGAAATCATGCTGAAACCGGGCTTCGCGCCGATTGAGCAATACACCGAGAACAGCGACGGCGAACAAGGCCCCTGGACCGACATTTATGCGTTGGGTGCCGTGCTGCATACGCTGATCGTCGGTTCCCCGCCGCCGGTCAGCGTGGTACGCAGCATCGAGGACAGCTACCAACCGCTGTCTGAGCGGCGCCCGGCAGGTTATTCGCTGGAACTGCTGCGCACCATCGATCACGCCCTGGCGCTGAAACCGGAAGACCGGCCACAAACCATCGATGAAATGGCCGAACTGCTGCACTTGCCGATTGCCGACGAGAACGAAATCATCAGCACCCCGGCTGCCGCACCGGAAAACCTGCTGGTTGCCGCTAACCCGGCGGCCGGCGCCGCGGTGGCAAGTACCGTCACTGCGCATGGCATGAAGCTCACCCGTCCAATGATGATCGGCGCGGGGGTAGCGGCCCTGTTGGTGGTCGGCGTCATCACCTGGTTGAGCGGCGGCGACAGTCACCCGACACCGGTTGCCGCCAATACGCCAAACGACTCACCGGCGGATACTCCGCTGACGCAGCAACCGAGCGCGCCACCAACCAGCGCCACCGAAGCGACCGAGCCAAGCCCTGCGGCCAAGACGACACCGGCACCGCAGCCGGTGGCCCTGGTGTATTTCAAGCTGCAACCCGGCGAGCAAGTCAGTCTGGACGGCAAACCCCAGCAGGTGACACCCGGCAACAACGGTTTCGCCAGTCTGCATCTGGCGCCAGGCAGCTATCAGCTAGAAATCCGCCATAACGACCAGTTACGCCGTCAACAGCTCAGCATCGATAATGCCGGTACCTGGCTGATCAACCCGGCCGTCGCCGGATAAACCTGACATCTCCGGCCCGCTTGCCGCGGGCCTTACGCTATTTTCATGAGATTGACGCATGCGTCATTCCCAGAGGACGTTCTCATGTTGGATCGTATTATTGCGCATACGCCACTGGGCCAGGAGTCATTGCTGTTCCGTTCGCTGGAAGGGACCGAAGCCCTTTCCTCTCTCTTTGACTTCACCCTCGAGCTGCTGAGCAAAAATGCTCGCCTCGACCGCAAGGCGCTGCTAGGCCAGCCCCTGACGCTGGAGATCCCGACCCAGGGCTTTCTCAGTACGCCCCGCTACCTGAACGGCAAAATCACTTCAATCGCCGTCAGCAGTGAGGAAATCGGCGGTACCCGGTATGCGGTGTACAACCTGAAAGTGCAGCCAGACCTGTGGCCGATGACCAAGGACCGCAACTTCCGCATCTTCCAGGAACAGACCGTGCCGCAGATCGTCAAGACCCTGTTGGCCGAGCACAATGTGCAGCTGGAGGACCAGCTCACGGGCGACTACCGTCTGTGGGGCTACTGCGTGCAGTACAACGAGAGCAGTTTCAATTTCATCAGCAGGCTGATGGAGCTGGAAGGCATCTATTACTATTTCAAACATGAGATGGGTAAACATACGCTGGTGTTGGGCGATGCGCCCCACCACCATCAGCCCTATCCCGGCTACGAGATGATCCCCTACCATCTGACGCCCTCCGGCGGCAGTACCAGTGAGGAAGGCATCAGCCAATGGACCTTGTCCGATCACGTGACGCCGGGCATTTACAGCCTCGATGATTACGACTTCCGCAAACCCAACGCCTGGCTGTTCCAGGCGCGTCAAAACCCGGCTTCTCCGACGCCGGGCCAGATTGACGTTTACGACTGGCCAGGCCGCTACACCGAACATCAGCAAGGGGAATTCTACGCCCGTATCCGTCAGGAAGCCTGGCAGGCCGAACATCAGCAGATTGAAGGCACCGCCACCGCGTTGGGCATCGCCCCCGGCAGCACCTTCACGCTGTATAACGCCCCACACGCGGAGGACAACCGGGAATACCTGACGCTGCAAGCCAAATATCGGCTGAAGGAGAACCGCTACGCCAGCGGCGACGATCAGCACAGCGAGCACCGCATCGATTTCACCGTGCTGCCGGCCGATATTCCCTGGCACCCGGCGCAGCAGGCCAGTTGGCCGAAAACCCACGGCCCGCAGACCGCAAAAGTGGTCGGCCCGGCCGGCGAGTCGATCTGGACCGACAAATACGGCCGCATCAAGGTGAAATTCCACTGGGACCGCTTTGGCCCCAAGGACGACGGCAGCTCCTGCTGGGTACGCGTCTCCAGCGCCTGGGCCGGCCAGGGTTATGGCGGAGTGCAAATCCCACGCGTCAACGACGAAGTGGTGGTGGACTTTATCAACGGTGACCCGGACCGCCCGATCGTGACCGGTCGCGTGTATAACGACGCCAGCATGCCGCCTTGGGCACTGCCGGCCGCCGCGACCCAGATGGGCTTTATGAGCCGCACCAAGGACGGCACTGCCGACAATGCCAACGCCCTGCGCTTCGAGGATAAGGCCGGTTCGGAACAGGTGTGGATCCAGGCGGAACGCAATATGGACACTCAGGTGAAAAACGACGAGAGCCATACCGTCGATAAGAACCATACGCATTTCGTTGGTGCTAAAGAAGAACAGCGGGTTATCGAAGATCAGACTATTGGTGTGAAAGGCCACTCAACTATGCTGACTGAGCAAACACGCACAGATAACGTTGTAGGTGCATTAGTGATTGGCTCTGGTACGTCGATTCGCCTTGAATGTGGCAAAAGCGTGTTGGAACTGACCAAAGATGGCGACATTAATATTACCGGCATTAATTTCAATATTACCGTTGACCAATCTGGCGAAATTAACACATCCAGCGGCAAGCTAAATCTCAATCCTTCGAGTGGCCAGAAGAAAACGGATGCGCCAGGTGACGGACATCAAAAAACAATTCAAAGTCAAATAGACAGTTTCTTCTCACAGGAAGAAAAGTAATACAGGATATTGAATGAGCCATTATTTAACGCAGGAAGCCAGTTTCGAACTGCCCGACGCTTTTAAAGACCGGACCATGAACATTTTCACCCTCAGCGAAAACAACGCCAGTGAATTTACCTTTGTTGTTTCACGCGCTAATGCGACGGTTGAGGATACGTTGCAAAAAGTTGCTGCACGGTTGACTCAGGATCTTCAGACCACTGTTCAAGGGTTCGAGTTGATATCATCATCTCATGGGGATATAAATCAACAGCCATCCATAGAGATTTTTTACCGATTCAAGTCTGCAGAAGCACTAATCTGGCAAAAGCAAAACATCGTTCTGCTGAAAGATGGGCTACAAGGCAGAAAAATAGTTTGTTTTATTGGCACCTGTCAAAATAGCTTCAATGACTACTATGACAGACAGTATAAAGGGATTATTGCCAGTATTGTTTTCAATGAAAAAGAGAATGACACTCATGTTCCCGTCATGCTTGCGACCGACTCCGTTGGTAATTTTTTTGTATTTGACACCGACAGTAAAGAACTTTCCGTATTCACAGCTATCAGCGAGCTTTATCAACATATCGACCTGAAAAGGGCATTAAACGGCAGCTACCTGTTTTACCACTCTCTGGGTGAACCGTTGCATATTGCGCCAGTGTCTACCAACAGCTCAGCTGAATTTACTCGTTATGCGCTATGGACTTCCTCTGTCAAAAACAAACAGCATCTTTCATCGATACTGTTGCTCTGCCGCTCTGTGAATGGGCCACAAGAACTAAACGATCCCGAGCAAATTGCGGAGTATCTTCGGACCGCCAGGGAGCCTTAACCCATGAGTGAGCTTAGTGCAGCGCGAGAGTTGGATGAAATAGCCCACACTGCGTCCGAAGGCTGGATGATCGCCGGATTGATTGGCGGCGCGATTGTCGGTGCCGCACTAATCGCCGTTACTGGTGGCACAGCTGCTGTCGCTGTCGCTGCCGTGGTTGCAGGTGCTTCCGCCGGGGGCGGTCTGGGTGAAGTGCTGGGTAGCATGTCCTGGGCACCTCGACATGTCACTGGATTACTGACTGACGGTTCGCCTAATGTCTACATTAATGGCAGACCTGCCATACGCGCGCATATCTCAACAGGAGAATGCAGTGAGGATGGCCCGGCCAAAAAGGTCGTAGCCCAAGGTTCAGCCAAAGTCTATATCAATGATTTCCCGGCAGCTCGTATAAATGATTTGCTGGCCTGCAGCGCCGAAATTCACATCGGCTCACCTAACGTCATTATTGGCGGAGAAAAAGAGCAAACAGATGATATTGAACCAGAGATCCCCGACTGGGTGAACTGGACGCTGCTTGCGGCGGGTGTTGCAGCTACAGCTGTTTTAGCTGGGCCTGCAATTGCGATAATGAGTGCTGCCGGAGGCATGATAGGTGGTACTGCAGGTGATTACGTTGGCGGAGTATGGTTCGGCGAAGGAAGCGACGGTCAGAAATGGATAGCTCTTGGTGGCGCATTTGCTGGTGGTTTTGCTGGAGCGAGATCTGGGCCTAAAGTTGGAGAAAAAGCAAACAATATTATTTACAAAAAAACAAACGGTATACCTATCCGTGAAAATGAGTTTAATAAAATACTAGGTACTGAAAAAGGAGGCAGGCCGGCCCCTGAGAGCTACCTATCCAACAGATATATTAAAAATCATTTAAAGGACTTTGACAAAGGAGCAACCAGGCTTGTAACTAAGCGAGATTATATTAAGTATGGTTTAGGTAAACCAGATGAGTTGAAGAGCGAGTTTGTTTCTTCATCGAAAGGAATGAATAAAATAATATCAGAATCGAAAGGGAATACTAAACTTCTATCAGACCGGCTTGGTGTTTCAAAAGAACAACTGGATAATGGCGAAATGTTAAGGGTTGATTTCTATCCAACAAATAAATACTCACCACAGCTTCCTACCGGCAATGAATTCGGCGCGAACCCTCAATGGCTTCCCGGAGGCCGTCTTCCGAAAGGAGATCCTGAGGCCATCATCTCTATGAAAGATCTAAAGAAAGGTGTAGACTACGAAGTCTTTGATTTTAAAACTGGAGAAATACATGAGTGACATAAAGTTACTTTATATCAGTAAGTTTTATTACAGCATATATTCAGTTGATGATAAATTTGCTGTGTCAGTAGTATTCTTTAACTCATACATAGATACATCAACGGAATTTTGGTTAACAAAAGACGACATTGAAAAATATAAAACATGCGGAGAATTATATTCCCTTGTAGAAAAAATAAGATTAACCCCAGACCAATACAAAGATAGAGAACTACCGGAGAACATCAGTTCCATTATATCCAAACTGAATACCGACCCTATATTTACACAGCAAGATGAAGTTTATGACAAACGAATCACCTCATAAAAAAACAATTTAATATCATTATAGCTCCCGAAGAAGACTTTTATAAAACATAAAAACCTCATTGCATTAATAAATAATTCAGAAAATTCAAGCCTCTAATAAAAGGCTTGAATATTTTCTTGAAGAGGTTCTAAACTAAATATAAAAACCAAAATAAATCACGCCAAATTCATTGCGAAAACTAAAAAAATAATTTCTGATACCGGATTAAAATGAAAATTACCGGAACCAGATCATATAAAGTGGTTGTTCCTCCAGATGCTGTTAACATCCTTAAATTTAATTTATTTTAACTATGAAAAACGACATTTATTCTAAAAGCATAAAATTAGCAAGATTATTAAAAAAATGAGTCAACATCTAATTCTGAATTAGCAAAAGAACTTACTGATGCCATTGATTACAGTGCCACATCCAGTGAAGTCCTTATGAGGTTAAAATACTACATCAGGAAAATCTTATTGTATAAAGACAAATACAGCACCGAATTAATAAATCTCTCATCGGATATTTATAGCGATATTGTAAAGCTAATTGGGTAGTGTGTTAACAAAAAAATCCGGAGCGTCCCTAAAGATGCCTCCGCCATATTTAATATAATCATTAATACCCGGATCGCGAAAACAGATGCACTACAATCTGTTCCGTTATTACGATCCGGATATCGACAGAGATAGTACATGTATTTATCGCACCGCCATAATGCTGAACATTAATATCAAACACATCATAAGCAAATCAAGTTAGCACAACATGCCCAAAACACGCTCAATACACTCTCACGAATGTAGAAAATGAAAATCGCGGTCATTAATTTTGAAAAAAAACATAGCAACACCGGATACGATAGAGTTAAAAACCCCAAAAACCTTAGTGTAATTGAACTATTACCAGATGGTTTTTCATGGTCATATAACGGAGTAAATCACCAACGAAAAAATAGTGATAAAGTCATTCCATTGCTTTTAAAAGATGCTAATGCCATCGCTGTCGTCGAAGCTCCTTTTGATAAGGACAAAAACGCAGCATTTATACTCAACCCAGACAATAGTATAATGTGGGATATTAGTGGTATCTATAGAAAAATGATGGTGGTTGATTTTTTCTCAGACGTTTATTATGTTAATAATGAGCTGTTTTATTTTTTACATAGTAATGGGAAAGATTTTAGATTTTCTTTTGACATTAAAACCGGCCTGTGTGGAAAATTAACCCCCAGTTACTAGAATCAGCCACTCCGCACTATAATCACCCGAAGTTATTGGCATATATAATTTTAAAGCTCTTAATCGGTGCATTTAAAAATAATGATAGAACATGAGAAATGATTAATGACACGGCTATCGATTACATAAATAGAGCGTTGGCTTTAGCAAGGGTTCGTCATGCTGAAATTTTAGCCGCAAAAAACAATGAAGGCTTAGAACCTATGTGTAACTCTATAGTCCAACAACTAATCTACCTGAAGAACGTTGTAACTGGACAAGAAAAGGACAAAAGTAAGCTTAAAGAATTCACAATGGGTTTGTATGCAGCAAAAGAATTTGAAGCATCCGACCCCAGTATTTGCCGATCGCATTTTTAGCGCATCTTTCATAGCACATCAAATAAGAAAAGGATTGAAAATAAAACTACCACATGAAGTGGAGTCTGATTATTACGAAAGGCAGAAAAACTAAGAAATGAATATCCTAATGATTTTCTTAGCTAGGATTAATCAGTGACTAATAACACAAATAAATCATAATGCATAAAACAACCATTGATTATGTAAACGAATCTTTGTTGATTCTCAAACAAAGACAGACCAAACCACCAAACTTTCCTTTATATCAGTCGGCAATAAATCAAATTGAATATGTTAAAGCCATCTTGGAAGGAAAAGAGAGTGACAAAAGTAAACTCCATACGATGACTCTGGGAGTTTATGCATCCAAAGAGTTTGATACAACAGACCCTGAATTAGCCAAACACTTATCTGATGTAAATTATATCGTTTCCCAGATAGCATCCGGTCTTAAAGTCATACTCCCGCACGAACAAGACCTGGAATATATAAATCGCCAAAAACGATATAAGAAAGAATGATAGTACATGTATTTAGCGCACCGGCATAATTCTGAATGTTAATATCAAACATATCATAAGCTAATCAAGCTAGCACAACATGCCCAAAACACAGTTATTCGCTAAATAAAATCATCAGCGTGGAATAAACCGGGCTGGACGGTAACAGCACCCGCTATCGCTACAACCCGGTCGGCCAGTAACTTTAAAAACCTGTGCTGGTGCTACCACTATGCCCCACACAACCAAACTCACCCTAAAAAACCAAAGGAGAGATACCCACCTATAACCGTCGCAATCACCCTTAATATTAAGTTCAAGTTTAATTCTGGGCGTATTACCCCATGCTGTCTTTGCCCGGAAGTATCACCTCACTTATTGGCTTTGACGGACATAAGTTCGCGTTGCCAATACAAATTAATCAATTTCATATAGGTATCAAAATGGCAATTGACTCATTTTTGAAGGTTGAAGGGGTTACTGGCGAATCTAATGATTCGAATCACAAAAATTGGACCGATATTCTGTCATTCAACTGGGGGGCGACCCAGTCAGGCAATATGGCCGTAGGCGGAGGCGGCGGGACAGGGAAAGTAAACTTCAAGGATTTGGAGGTGCAGGCACTTATCGATAAATCTACACCGGCCATTCTGAAGTTCTGCTCCAGCGGTAAGCATGTAACCAAGGTAGAACTTTCTATCTGCAAGGCGGGAGGAACCCAGGTCGAATACGCCAGGATCGTGCTGGAAGATGTCTTGGTCAGTATGGCGGACTTTACCGGTGTTGGGCACACCGACAACATCCTGGTTAAATATCGCTTCCAGGCTTCTAAGGTCAATCTGCATTACTGGGAGCAAAGCGCCAGCGGTACTAAAGGTGCAGAAACCAAATCCGGTTGGGATATTAAACAGAATAAAGAGATTTAAACGAGGGCAGCACTATGGCAGACCCAACGCTGGCGATAGACAATCTGCTCAACGATCTCTCGGTATACAATGCTGACGAGCTGCGGATAATTATCGCCTTTGTTAATGAGCTGGATAATACAGCGCTCAACCAGTATGAGAATGATTCTGAACGGGCAATCATGTCCAGTTTCGAACGATTGCGCCAGAGCAGTGACGCTCAGAGCAATGGAGGTGATAACACCAACGAGATGGAAATGGGGCTATTAAATAATGGTAACAATACCACTCTGCAAAATCGTCCTGGTTTCTTCCAAAAATATAAAACCTCACTGCGGGGTTACGGAGGCAACGTCTATGATGACCGGCAAAAAAGTAACTATGATTATGCAGCCAAAGCGGTAGGTGCCATAGGGGCATTATCGGGTGCGGGGGCCACCTATGCGGCGATTGCCGCCGCACAGGCAGCAGACACGCTGATGACCAACATCTATGTCCGGTATGCCATGACGACGATTGGCGCGACAGGTATCGTCAGTGCCGGTCTGTTGATGCTAAGAAACACTTTGTCCGAGCGTCAGCAGACGGATAACAAGGACTTGCTGGAAGCAACCAAAAGAACGGCCAAGGCGAGGATCAAGCTGATTGAATTCGTTAACGAAACGCGGATAAAAATCATCAAGGATGAAGATAAATGCCGCAGTAATGCCGAGCTCTATATGGGTAGGCGCTTTACGGATCAGGGCAGGAGCAACGCGGATCCCAACCTGGGTCGGATTGAAACTTTGTTATTTACCACCCTGAACGAACGATCCGCGCCGCTGCAAGCCAAAATCCTGTTAACCAGTGAGCAGCAGTATGTCTCGATAATCAGTGATACCGGCCCGACAGATGTCTCAAAGGCAAATATGAAGTTAATGTATGAAATAGCCAGTACCTTCTAGCAACTAATAAAGGGCCTGAACCCGGTATTCGCCGGGTTCAAGCCCTTTTCTCCCCCCATTCCCCGAAGTATATATCGCCTTCACCCAACCTCAGGCTCGCCAATCTTTCCACATCTCCTACAGCGACACGCCTATCTCGGTACGTACATCCAGCAGCTCAGGGAAGAATGTCAGCTCCAATGCCTTTTTCAGGAAACTGACGCCACTCGAGCCGCCGGTGCCGGTTTTAAAACCGATGATCCGCTCGACCGTCTTCATATGGCGGAAGCGCCACAGGTGGAAACTTTCTTCTATGTCCACCAGCTTCTCGGCCATTTCATAGGCTTCCCAGTACTTTTGCGGATGGTCATAGATCTCTTTAAACGCTGGCAGCAGGTTCGGATTGCGCTGGTAAGGCTGTGTCCAGTCGCGTTCAATACACTCCTGCGGGATCGGCAGGCCGTGGCGTGACAGGTAGAGCAGGTATTCGTCGTACAGGCTAGGCGCTTCAAGGATCGTCTTCAGCGCCGCGTGTTTTTCCGCATCGTTGCTGAACACCGCCAGCATGGCCGCATTTTTGTTGCCGAGTAAAAACTCAATCGATCGGTATTGATGGGATTGGAAACCCGACGAACTGCCCAGCACGTCGCGGAATTCAACGTACTCCGACGGCGTCAGGGTTTCCAGCACCGCCCATTGTTCGAACAGCAGGCGCTGGATCTGTTTGACCCGAGCCAGGATCTTGAAGCAGTGGCTGAGTTTGTCCTGTTGCACCAGTACCCGAGCCGCCTGCAACTCATGCAGCATTAACTTCATCCACAGCTCTGAAGTTTGGTGTTGTACCACAAACAGCATCTCATCATGATGTTGCGGGTTGGACAGCGGGTGCTGGCAGTCCAGCAGCTTATCCAGGCACAGATAGTCGCCGTAGCTCATGCGTTTGGAAAAATCGGTGACAATCGCGCTTTCTAATTCCCGTTTGTTCATCTGTTCTCTCCGCTGCGCCCACGACCGGAAGCGGTGTGTAGCGTGCTGCAAACAGAAAACAATAGTCCATAACCGCCCACCCCGGAGGACTATAAACGAGAGTTGCCTCGCAGATTTCAGGCTAAACAGGCTGGAGAACAACGCGAGTATTCCTGCGGCCATGGCCGTCCAGGCCACCTGACCCGCCAACGGCAGGCACCGTTCGACGTGAGCCTGTGCGCCAACATTGAAGCCATGCTGGCGCCCGGACTTTAAAAAGCCTCGTCAAATTTTCCGTAAAGTTAATCGAATAAAAAACATGGGTATTTATTGGGGGCGCTGATCTCGCTATGGTTAACCCCCATAAATAAATCGCCAGTCAGCTTATTGATTAAAGGCGGCAGCTTGCCTCTGTCGCCTACTCCCCTATAGCCTGCTCATAATCATTTTATCTTCAATCGCTTGGCCAGGCGATGCAGGTTGCCACTGTCCAGATTCAATTTACGCGCCGTAGCGGCCCAGTTCATGTTGCATTCCGTCAGGGTTTTCTGAATCACGCTACGCTGAAAATGTTGCGTCATCGTGGCGAGATCCGCCTGAATAAGGGGATCCGGCGGCACCGGATCGGCGATTTCCACCGGTAAGGCCCCCGCCTTCACATTAAAATGCGCCGGTACCAGTTCCAGCTCACCGCTGTTTTGCTCCGCGCGCGCCAGGATGGCCGCCCGATAGATCGCATGTTCCAGTTCACGAATATTACCCGGCCACGCATATTGCTCAAGCACCAGTAACGCCGGTGCGGAGAGTGTTAACTGCATCAGTCCCAGCTTGATGCGGCAACGCTCGCAAAAGTACCCCGCCAGCAAGGCAATGTCGCTGCTCCGTTCACGTAACGGCGGAACGGCGAGTGGGAATACGCTCAGCCGATGGTATAAATCCAGTCGGAACTGGCCCTCAACCGCCGCCTGTTTTAGATCGCGGTTGGTTGCTGCCAAAACGCGCACATTTACGCGTTTAACCCGATCATCCCCTACCCGCTGCAGATCACCGTATTGGATCACGCGCAACAATTTGGCCTGTAGGGATAGTGACAGTTCGCCAATCTCATCAAGAAACAGAGTGCCATTGTCCGCCATTTCAAATTTGCCGGCACGGTGCTGAATGGCGCCGGTAAATGCTCCTTTAACGTGACCGAACAGCTCGCTTTCCGCCACGCTCTCCGGCAGCGCGGCGCAGTTAAGGTAGACCAGCGGATTTGCCGCTCGAGCCGACCCCTGATGAATCGCCCGCACCACCAGCTCTTTACCTACACCGGTCTCGCCGGTGATCAATACGTTGAGCTCGGTGCCGGCAACAATGCCGATTTCCTGCTTGAGCTGCCGCATGATCGGTGAAAGTCCGATGATTTCGCCGTTTTCTCTCGGGATACTGCCCCCACCGGAAACCAGCGGAGACAGGGCCTGACTTTCCAACGCCTCCATTAATAACGCATTGTTCAGCGCCCCCGCCGCTAACGCGCTGACCAGCCGCAGTTCTTCATCGCTGAAGCGATCAAATTGCTGTGGGTTCAGGCTGTCAAACGTCAGCGCTCCGATTAAATCCTGTTCGGCAAACAGCGGCAGCCCAATGCAGGCATGAACTTTGAGTTCATCATGGCCTGGGATTAGACCATCGTAGGGATCCGGCAGGTCGCTATCCGCCGGAAAACGAACCACGCCACCGGCGCGGGCAATGGCTTCCAGGCGCGGATGCGCATCCAGTGCAAAACGACGACCCAGTACGTCCTGAGCCAGACCGTCGATGGCCAACGGACGGAATTGCTGGCCTTCAAAGCGTAATAAGGCAGATGCATCGCAACGCAGCAGTCGGCGCAAGCTGTTGATCAACCTTTGAAAACGGTCACCTTGCGTCAGGCCACTTTGCAATTCGATAGCGATGGCCGCCAGTGATTGTATAGAGAGAGACATGATTGTCATTCCGACAGGAAATTGTCATAAAGACAATGCTACGCCGATGTCAAAATGACATCAATAATTTAATATCTGTTTTAAAACAATGAGATATTTATTGGCATGCCGTTTGCTCATTACCAACGTCGAAACGTAATCACCGAGAAAAGGTAATGAGCATGGCAATTCAGGTAAAAAACAATATCCAGTGGGTTGGGCAACGTGACTGGGAAGTCCGCGATTTTCATGGGACAGAGTACAAAACCCTGAAGGGTAGCAGCTATAACAGCTACCTGATCCGTGAAGAGAAAACCGTGTTGATCGACACGGTGGACCATAAATTCAGCCGCGAGTTTGTACAAAACCTGTCAGCGGAAATTGATCTTGATACGCTGGATTACATCATCATCAATCACGCAGAAGAAGATCATGCAGGCGCCCTGACCGAGCTGATGGCGCAGATCCCCGGGATCCCGATTTACTGTACCGAAAATGGTATCGATTCGATCAACGGTCACCATCATCACCCCGAGTGGAATTTCCAGGTGGTACACACCGGCGACAGCCTGGACATCGGCAACGGCAAACAGCTGATCTTCGTTGAAACCCCCATGTTGCATTGGCCGGACAGCATGATGACCTACATGACCGGCGACGCCGTACTGTTCAGCAATGACGCCTTTGGCCAGCACTATTGCGATGAGCATCTGTTTAACGACGAAGTTGACCAAAACGAGTTGTTCGAACAATGTCAGCGCTACTACGCCAATATCCTGACGCCATTCAGCCGACTGGTGACGCCAAAAATTAACGAAATCCTCGGTTTCAACCTGCCGGTAGAGATGATCGCCACCTCACACGGTGTGGTATGGCGCGACAATCCGACGCAAATTGTGCATCGCTATTTAGAGTGGGCGGCCGATTATCAGGAAGATCGCATCACCCTGTTTTACGACACCATGTCCAACAATACCCGCATGATGGCGGATGCTATCGCACAGGGCATCAACGAAGTCGATCCGCGCGTAGCGGTGAAGATTTTTAACGTGGCGCGTCACGACAAGAACGACATCCTGACCAACGTATTCCGTTCCAAGGGCGTATTGGTGGGCTCCTCAACCATGAATAACGTGATGATGCCAAAAGTCGCCGGGCTGCTGGAAGAGATCACCGGGATGCGTTTTCGCAACAAAAAAGCCTCGGCCTTCGGCAGCTATGGCTGGAATGGGGGGGCAGTAGACCGCATTCAAACCCGACTAATGGATTGCGGTTTTGAAACTACGCTGGCGCTGAAAACCAAATGGCGTCCTGACGGCGATACGCTGGCAGTCTGTCGTCAACATGGCCGGGATATCGCACGTCAATGGGCGTTAACCCCTTTGCCTTCACCTGCCCCAACGTCGCGGGCGGCCATCGCTCAGCCACAGTCTGATGTATCCGGTGCAGGTACTGATATCGGTACCGATCTGGGGCCCCGTATGCAATGCAGCGTCTGCCTGTGGATATACGATCCGCAAACAGGCGAACCGATGCAGGATGTCGCTCCCGGAACCTGCTGGCAAGACGTGCCGGATGACTTCCTGTGCCCGGAATGCTCAATGGGCAAAGACGTATTCGATCCACTCGCCACGGAGGCAAAATGAATCCCGGCATTCTGATCATCGGCTCCGGTTTTGCCGCCCGACAATTGGTAAAGAACCTGCGCAGACAGGATAATGAGGTCCCGATTCGGTTGATTGCCGCCGATAGCTGCGATGAATACAACAAGCCGGAATTGAGTCATGTGTTCAGCCAGAATCAAACGGCTGACGCATTGACGCGGCAGACTTCCGGCAGCTTTGCTGAACAGTTTCAACTGACATTGCACCCAAACACAGATATTACAGAAATTGATACCCGGCAAAAAAGAGTGCACAGCGGCGATCAATGCTGGCCCTACGATAAACTGGTTCTGGCGGTAGGTGCAGCGGCTATCGTCCCGAAGGTGCCCGGCCATGAGCTAATGCTGACGCTCAATAGCCAGCAAGCCTATCGCGAAAACGAAGTGGCATTGCGGCAGGCACAACGCATACTGATCCTTGGCGGCGGCTTAATCGGCTGTGAGCTGGCGATGGACATGCGCCGCGCCGGCAAGCAGGTGACGCTGGTAGATAGAGCCGGCAGCCTATTGTCCGCGCTGGTGCCGATCGAAGCCAGCAGCCGCTTGCAACATTGCCTGCAGCAAATGGGGGTTGAACTGGTGTTCAACCAGCAACTGAACGCGCTAACGCCACAAAACGGTGGCATTCAGGCGACGTTGAATAATGGCCGTACGCTGTGGGTCGATGCGGCAATCGCGTCGGTAGGATTACGACCGAACATCGACCTGGCGCGCCAGGCCGGTTTGCAGGTTAATCGCGGCATCCAGGTGAATAACCGTTTACAGTCTTCAATGCCCGATGTGTACGCACTCGGCGATTGCGCTGAGATCGGTGGCCGACTGCTGCCCTTCCTTCAACCGATACAATTCAGTGCCATTGCTCTGGCGAAAAACCTGCTGGGCATAGCGGAAGAGGTGAAGCTGCCCGCCATGTTGGTCAAGGTGAAAACCCCCAACCTGCCGCTGCAGCTGGCAGGGGAAACTCATCGTCAGGATCTGAGCTGGAGCATTACCGCTGAACAGCAAGGTATGATCGCCAAAGGCTTTGATCGGCAGCGGCAGTTACGCGCTTTTATCGTTAGCGAAGACCATATGAAACAGGCTTTCAGCTTACTGAAAGAATTGAATGCATTACCCTCAGAGGCGACTTCGGCCTGACGGGAGCTCATGCGCGGCAGGACCTTCGCTGAGGGAGAGCTTTTTATTGGCCATCAGCATTTAGCGACTCCACACGCCAACTGGGGTTAATCAGTTGGCGTAACCGCTAAAATAGATTAATTTTAACCTCTGACTCTCCTCGGCACTGGATGCTATGACTACCCAAAATCAACAACCTCAGGCTGTCTTCAGCCCCGTGACACGCCATGCCATATTTTTGGTCGCGACCTTATCAGCCAATCCTGCTCAGCTCGCCACGGTGCGTGGCTGGTGCGCTGATATCAGCGCTGTCATTCGTTCCGTCGGCAAACGATCTCCGGCAGGCAATTTGTCCTGCGTCTGCGGATTTGGCTCCACCGCCTGGGATCGGCTTTTCGGCCAGCCCCGCCCGGCGCAGCTGCATCCTTTTCGTGAAATAGGCACCGGCGACCGCGTTGCCGTCTCGACCCCCGGCGACATTCTGCTGCATATTCGCGCCGACGAGATGGATTTGTGTTTCGAACTCGCCACTCAGTTGATGAACAAACTCGGCGATGCCGTAACGGTGATAGAGGAAGTGCACGGTTTCCGCTACTTCGACCAGCGGGCAATGATTGGCTTTGTCGACGGCACCGAAAACCCTGAGGGGCATGAGGCGTTCGACTACACGGTGATTGGCGAGGAAGACGCCGAGTTTTCCGGCGGCAGTTACGTGTTGGTGCAAAAATACCTGCATGACATGAAAGGCTGGAACTCACTGAGCGTTGAAACGCAAGAGCGCATTATTGGCCGCCACAAGCAATCCAATATTGAGCTGGATGAGGACGTCAAACCCTCGTCATCCCACAGCTCCCTGACGACGCTGACCGATGAAAATGGCAACGAAGTCAAAATATTGCGCGACAACATGCCGTTCGGCAAACCCGGTATGGGCGAGTTTGGCACTTACTTTATCGGCTATGCGCGTTCCCCTCAGCCGATCGAGCAAATGCTGGAGAACATGTTCATTGGCCGACCGGCCGGTAATTACGATCGCCTGCTCGATTTCAGCCGCGCGGTCACCGGCAGCCTGTTCTTTACGCCCTCGGCGACCTTATTGGAAGCCCTGGCTGACCGTAACGCCCCGCAATAATCGCTCAGGGTATTGAGGCTGTTCCCCGGTGTCTGACCGGGGCCAGTCCCACCGGCTACAGCAGCAGCGCCAGCTCCATGGCCGTGCGCTGCAACTGTGGCAACACCCGTTCACGCAGCTCCGCCGACGAAATCTGCGAGGCATTCACCCCCACGTTCATCGCCGCCACCACGCCCCCTTTGCGGGAATGCATCGGTACCGCAATCGAGCGCAAGCCTATTTCTAGCTGCTGATCGTTGATGGCGTATCCCTGCCGACGCACCTTGGCCAACTGTTCGCGCAGCTGCTGGGCACTGGTCACGGTAAACTCTGTCAGCGGATCGAAGTTCACCCGCGACAGATAATCGTCCAACTGTTCTTCGTCCAGCGCGCTGAGCAAAACCAGTCCCATCGAGGTCGCGTAAGCCGGCAAACGGCTGCCGCGTCCCAGATCGATGGTCATGATGCGTTTCACCGAGGCGCGAGCGATATACAGGATGTTGTCGCCGTCCAGCGTCGCTACCGAGCAGGATTCATTCAGCAGCTTACTGAGATAGTCCAGCGAGTTCTGCGCCGCTTTCGCCAGCTCGGAAGAGGAAAGATAAGCATGGCCGATAGTCAGCACCCGCGGCAACAGCCGGTAATGGCGGCCGTCGGGGCAATGCACAAAGCCCAGCGCACGCAGAGTGTACAGGCAGCGACGCACCGCCGCGCGCGGAATACCGGTAATCTGGCTGATTTCAGAGACCGACATTTGCGAATATTGCGGCTGAAAGGCCTGCAACACCTCCAGCCCCCTGGCCAGCGACGCCATAAAATTAGGGTCGCCCTTATACTGATCGTTGCTTAAATCACCGATCTCCTGCAGCCGACGCAGTTCTCCTGCGCCCAATTCCGACACATTGCCCATTCGGATCTCCCATGAATAAACCTTCGCATTATAGGCTTGTCGCGTCGCGATATTGCCCTGTCTGACGCCAAATACCGATTTAGTTATCTGCGTCACAGAAACGACAGCCAAATCCGCATCGTTTCGATAATCGCACAAATAGCTGATATTCGCACTTGTCGCTGAATTTTTCCTCGCTTAAGGTAAATCCAGGCCCACAAGCGTCACGTAGAAAACCCCCTAGCGTACTCAGGAGAGCAGATGATCGATAAGAGCGTGGCGTCCGTAGACGCCGCCGTCGCCGATATCCCGGATGGTGCGACCATTATGGTCGGCGGTTTTGGCCCGGCCGGTCAGCCTTATGCGCTGCTGGATGCGCTGACTCGCCACCGCCCACGTGAGCTGACGTTGATCAGCAACAACGCCGGCAACGGTGATTTTGGCCTGGCCGCACTGCTGAAAGCAGGCTGCGTGCGCAAGGTCATTTGTTCATTCCCACGCCAGTCGGACTCCTGGGTATTTGACGATTTGTACCGTCGCGGCGAACTGGAGCTGGAGCTGATCCCGCAGGGCAACCTGGCGGCACGTATTCAGGCCGCCGGTGCCGGACTCGGCGGTTTTTACACCCCCACCGGCTACGGTACCGAACTGGCGCAAGGTAAAGAAACCCGCGAGATCGACGGCAGGCACTACGTGTTCGAACTGCCGCTGAAAGCCGACTTCGCACTGATTAAAGCCGATCAGGCCGATCGCTGGGGCAACCTGCGGTATGACAAAACCGGGCGCAACTTCGGGCCGATCATGGCAATGGCCGCAACCTGTACCATTGCCGAGGTCAATCGAATGGTGCCGCTGGGCGAGCTGGATCCTGAAAACATCATTACGCCGGGGATCTTCGTGCAGCGCCTGGTGACCACGCCCGACCACTCCGCACAACTTTCGGCTTGAGGGATCCGCCATGACCAAACTCACTCATCAACAGTTGGCCGAACGCATTGCACGTGATATTCCGGAAGGCGCTTACGTCAATCTGGGCATCGGTATTCCCACGCAAATCGCCAACTATCTGCCGGCAGATAAAGAGATCTTTTTGCACAGCGAGAACGGTATTCTCGGCATGGGCCCGGCACCGGCGGCAGGCCGGGAGGATCCCGAACTGATCAACGCCGGTAAACAGCCGGTCACGCTGCTCAAGGGCGGGTGTTTTTTCCACCACGGCGACTCCTTCGCCATGATGCGCGGCGGTCACCTGGATATTTGCGTGCTTGGCGCTTATCAGGTTTCCGAACGCGGCGACCTGGCCAACTGGAGCACCGGAGCCCCGGGGGCAATCCCGGCGGTTGGCGGCGCAATGGATTTGGCGATTGGCGCTCGTCAGGTGTTTGTGATGACCGAACACCTGACCAAAAAAGGCGAATGCAAAATTGTCCGCCACTGCAACTACCCGCTGACCGGCGTCGGCTGCATTGACCGCATTTACAGCGATCTGGCGGTGATGGACGTGACCCCACAGGGCCTGGTGGTGCGCGAAATATTCGGCGGTCTGACCCCGGAACAATTGCAAGAAGTCACCCCGGTCGAACTGACCTTTGCCCTTCAGCCCGGAGAATAACCCCATGAGTCCAGCCTACCTGTGTGACGCCGTTCGCACGCCTTTTGGCCGATTGAACGGCAGCCTGGCCACCGTTCGCGCCGACGATTTGGCTGCCCTGCCGCTCAAGGCGTTGCAGGCGCGACACCCGCAGCTTGACTGGTCCGCGCTGGATGATGTGCTGTTCGGCTGTGCCAACCAGGCCGGGGAAGACAACCGTAACGTGGCACGCATGGCATTACTGCTGGCGGGCCTGCCGGTGCAGACTCCCGGCTGTACCCTCAATCGCCTGTGCGGCTCCAGCCTGGATGCGGTGGCGATGGCGGCGCGTGCGCTCAAAACCGGCGAAAGCGAGCTGATGATCGCCGGCGGTGTAGAAAGTATGTCCCGCGCGCCCTTTGTCATGGGCAAGGCAGAAAGCGCCTTTAGCCGGGCGATGAAAATGGAAGACACCACCATGGGCTGGCGGTTTATCAATCCGCAGATGAAGGCGCTGTACGGCGTGGATTCGATGCCGCAAACCGCCGAAAACGTCGCCCTGAAGTTCAAGATTGACCGTCAGGATCAGGATGCCTTCGCCCTGCGCAGCCAACAGCGTACCGCTGCCGCACAAGAAAGCGGCTTTTATACCGACCAACTGATTGACGTCAGTATCGCGCAGAAGAAAGGCGAACCGCGGTTGTTCACGCAAGACGAACACCCCCGTGCTACCACGATGGAGGCACTGGCGAAACTGAAACCGGTAGTGAGTCCGCAAGGGACGGTCACCGCCGGCAATGCCTCCGGGCTGAACGATGGCGCCTGCGCACTGCTGCTGGCCAGCGAACTCGGGTTATCTCGCCACGGCCTGCAACCGCTGGCGCGTATTGTCGCCAGCGCCGTTACCGGCATTGAGCCGTCGATCATGGGTTTTGCTCCGGCGCAAGCGGTGCGCAAAGTACTGAACATTGCCGGCCTGAGTCTGGACCAGATGGACGTGATTGAGCTTAACGAAGCTTTTGCCGCGCAGGCACTGGCGGTGACCCGTGAACTGGGGCTAAGCGACGATGCCGCTCAGGTGAATCCCAACGGCGGTGCCATCGCTTTGGGTCACCCGCTGGGGGCCTCCGGCGGCAGACTGGTGATGAATGCCGCCTGGCAGTTGCAGAAAACAGGTGGGCGCTACGGCCTCTGCACCATGTGTATCGGCGTCGGCCAGGGCATTGCGCTGATTATCGAACGGGTGTGACACGAGGAAACATGATGGATATCGACTATCGCCTTGATGGCCGCACCGACGCGCCGCTGTTGGTGCTGTCCAACTCGCTCGGCACCACCCTGGATCTGTGGCAGCCGCAACTGTCGGCCCTGAGCGAACACTTTCGGGTATTGCGCTATAACTCACGCGGGCACGGTGCTACGCCGCTGCCCACCACGCCGCTACGGCTTGAAAACCTCGGGCTGGATGTGATTGCATTGCTCGATTATCTGGACGTGCCAAGTGCCCATTTCTGCGGTATCTCAATGGGGGGCCTGACCGGCCTGTGGCTCAACCGCTACCAGCCGCAGCGCATCAACCGACTGGTGGTTGCCAATACCGCCGCACGCATCGGCAGTGCCGAAGGCTGGCAACAACGGGCGCAGCAGGTGCGTAGCCAAGGGTTGGCCCCGGTTGCCGCTTCATCCCCTGCCCGCTGGTTTACCGCAGAATTTATACAGAACCATCCCGAGCAGGTTGCCTCGTTGGTCGCAGGGCTGGCCGGCAGCAATCCCGAGGGTTACGCCGCCTGCTGCGAGGCGTTGGCGCTGGCGGATCTGCGCGCCGAGGTGGTTTCCATGACGCGGCCGATGCGGGTGTTCGCCGGGGACCATGATCCGGTCACCACCGTCGCGGACGCCGAGTTTCTGGTGGCCAACGCCCCGCGGGCCGAGCTGCAGCGGTTACCGGCCTCGCACATCTCCAACCTCGCCTGCCCGGATTTGTTCAGCCACAGCGTCATCGAGTTCCTGACTGAAGGACGCGCTGCGGGCTAAATCGATTATTGGCCGGTTATCTGCCGCCCTTGCGCGTCAATCACCGGTTCACCGTCTTCTTTACTGAACGGCCCTTGCTGAGGATCCGGCAGGATATCCAGCACGGCTTCCGACGGTCGACACAGGCGGGTCCCCAGTGGCGTCACCACAATCGGTCGGTTGATCAACACCGGCTGTTGCAGCATAAAGTCGATCAGTTGGTCGTCGCTCCAGCCGGCCTCGGCCAGTCCCAGCGTTTCATAAGGTTCCACATTTTTGCGTAGCAAGGCGCGCGCAGAAATCCCCATATCGGCAATCAGTTTGACCAATTGTTCACGGCTGGGCGGCGTCTCCAGATAAAATATCACCGTCGGCTCCACGCCACTGTTGCGGATCAACGCCAAGGTATTGCGCGATGTGCCGCAAGCCGGGTTGTGGTAAATCTTGATGTTGCTCATGGCATGCTCTCCGAGTTAAGACTAAAGCGACAAACGCAGGGCCAGAGCGGCCAGCGCAACCAACAGCACCGGTAGGGTCATTACGATGCCCACACGGAAATAGTATCCCCAACTGATGACGATGCTTTTCTTTGACAGCACGTGTAGCCACAGCAGCGTGGCCAGACTGCCGATCGGCGTAATTTTCGGCCCCAGATCGCTGCCGATGATATTGGCGTAAATCATCGCCTGTTTGATCACGCCTTCCGCATTGCTGCCGTCAATCGACAGCGCCCCCACCAACACCGTCGGCATGTTGTTCATGACTGAGGATAAAAATGCGCTCAGGAAACCGGTCCCCAGCGTAGCGGCCCATAATCCCCGCTCGGCCAGGGCGTCGAGCACCACGGCCAGCATATCGGTGAGTCCCGCATTGCGCAGACCGTAGACCACCAGGTACATGCCCAGTGAGAACACCACGATCTGCCAGGGCGCGCCCCGCAGCACTTTACCGGTGTCGATGGCCTTGCCCCTTTTCGCCACCGCCAGCAAGATCAGCGCGCCAACGGCGGCAACCAGGCTAACCGGTACGCCCAGCGGCTCCAGCCCAAAGAACCCCACCAGCAGCAACACCAGTACGCCCCAGCCGGCCTTAAAAGTCGGCAAGTCGCGAATGGCCTCTCGCGGTGGACGCAACAATGTCAGGTCATAGCTGCGTGGAATATCCTTGCGGAAGAACAGGTGCAGCATCACCAGCGTGGCGACGATGGCAGCCATGTTCACCGGCACCATGACCGCCGCATACTGCGTGAACCCCAGTTGGAAGAAATCCGCAGAAACGATATTCACCAGATTAGACACCACCAACGGCAGGCTGGCCGTATCGGCGATAAACCCGGCCGCCATCACGAAAGCCAAGGTGGCCCCGGGGCTGAACCCCAGCGCCAGCAGCATGGCAATCACTATTGGCGTCAGGATCAGGGCCGCACCGTCATTGGCGAACAACGCCGCCACGGCAGCCCCCAACAGCACAATATAGGTGAACAACCAACGCCCTTTTCCCTTGCCCCAACGCGCAACGTGCAGCGCCGCCCATTCAAAAAAGCCGGACTCATCCAACAGCAGGCTGATAATGATCACCGCGATAAAGGTGGCGGTGGCATTCCAGACTATCTGCCAGACCAGCGGAATATCGCCGATGTGCACCACTCCGGTCAGCAGCGCCAACGCCGCCCCCAGGGAGGCGCTCCAGCCAATGCCCAACCCCTTCGGCTGCCAGATCACCAACATGATCGTCAGAATAAATATTGCCCCAGCCAGCACCATCACGACTCCTTGGTCACTCATAAAAGATATATATGATATTTCGAATATATAAGTTTAAATTTTTTATCGCTATCGACAGATAACCCCTACCGCACGCTGCGCCAGTTCGTTCACCTGCTGTTGTCGGCTAAGGTAAGCCTGTTCGATAATCGCCGCCGCCCAGGCCGGCATATGCGGCGACAAACGGTAGTAAATCCATTTGCCTTCACGGCGGTCGATCAGCAGGCCACTTTCACGCAGCATCGCAAGGTGGCGTGAGATTTTGGGTTGCGACTCGTCCAATGCACCGACCAACTCGCACACGCACAGCTCACCTGCCTGGCGCAGTAAAAGCACCAGCGTGAGGCGCGTCTCCTCCGACAGATTTTTAAACAGTATCAGCGGTGTCAGTGATGTCATACGATCCTCCTTTTACCCGAGCCGTCATCATAAGCCGCTGGTTGGAAATGTCAAAAACATATCTGAATTAGTGAATATAAAACCCCCGCACGGCAAAAGCCACATGAAGGATTATAATTATCGCAATGCTGTTTTTTTAGGGAGATGAACCATGCCACTAGCATTCAAACGCTCGCAAAGGCTCTCCATCGGCACCGAAATTGAACTGCAGCTGGTTGATATCGAGAGCTACGATCTCACCGATAAGGCCGATCGGGTGGTGACGGATCTGGACGATAAAAAGCGTATCAAGCATGAGCTGACCAAATCGATGGTGGAACTGAACAGCTCGGTGCACAGCGATATTGACCCCTTGCACGACGAATTGCGGGAGCTGACAACCCGTATCCGCCGCAGCGCGCAAAGTTTCGGCTGCGACATTTGCGGCGGTGGCCGCCACCTGAGCAATGACTGGCGAAAACAGGTTATCTCCGACGCCCAACGTTACCAACAGTTGGCCAGCCGCTTCGGCTACCTGTCCAAACTGGCCTGCGTGTTTGGTCAGCATATTCATATCGGGGTCAACGACGGCGACGAGGCGATGTATCTGTGCCACGCGCTAACGCCCTATTTCCCGCATTTTATCGCCCTCAGCGCCTCTTCCCCGCTCTATCAGGGGGTGGATACGTTGTTCGCCAGCTCGCGCTTCAGTGCGCAAAATTCCTTCCCCAACTATGGCTGTCTGGAGCAAATTTATAGCTGGGATCAGTTCAACGACTATTATGAACGGCTGATCGCCGCCGGGGTGATCGACAGCATCAAGGATATTTATTGGGACGCCCGGCCCAAGCCGGAACTGGGGACGGTGGAGCTTCGCATTTGCGACACGCCGCTGCACATCTCTCACGCCGCACTGCTGGTCGGCTACTGTCGTCTGCTGGCGGCTTTTTTGCTGGCGCGCCGCACCGAGATTACGCCGGAGTATTACGCCTTCACCAACTACAACAAAATCAACGCCTACCGCAGCGGATTTGCCGCCGACTACGTTGATCCGGCCACATTGCGCCGCAGCAGTCTGACCGCACATATGCTGACCACGCTCGCTGCGTTACGCGCTGACGCCCACGATCGGCATACGCACGGTTTACTGGATAAGGTTGAGCACTATGTCAGGCAGGGGGTGAACGATTCCGACAAAATTCGCCGAATGCTGAATAACGGTCTGCCACAAAAGCAGGTCATAGCACGGCTGTGCGATGAGCTGCTGCAACCGGTGAGTTAAGTTTCAGCTATTGATTCCATACGCCAAAGCGACTGTTCATTATGTGCTCTTTCGTTACAATCTCTAGCGTGAAATCCACTTTTCGAGGGCACGTATGTACAACTTCTCACGTTATCAGGCAAAAGAACTGGCGCTGGCTTATATGAGCGGCAAAAAGCATGACTTGTCACCGCAGGAGTTTCTGCAGCAGCTGAAAAGCAGCGAGAAATCGTTCGACTACCTGTTGAAGCATGGCAGCGAACAACCACGCGAAATGCTGGTGAAAAGCTTCTGAAACCCACTTCCTAATCGCTATACCTCCCCTTCGCCGGTGGCGTACCAACAGGCACGTGTATTCCCGGCCGAATGGCGACGGTGTTTATCGCCGTTGCGCAATATCCCAATAGGGTTGTTCGCCTCCCAGGTGCGCCAGCAGAAAATCGACAAAGGCCAGGACCTTAGCCGGCAAATATTTGCGCTGTGGATACACGGCATAAATGGCGTGCTCCGGCAGTCGGTAGGTCGGCATCAGCTCAAGTAACCGGCCCTGTGCGATATCCTCCCCGACGATAAAGGTCGGCATCTGGCAAATACCCAGACCGGCGAGCAGCGCTTCACGCAATGCCTCACTGTTATTCACCTGGTAATTCCCCCTGGGCTGGAAACGTACCGCCCCTGCCGGCCCGTCAAACTGCCACTCGCTTCCGCCACGGAAATAGCTGTAAAACAGGCAGTTATGCTGTGCCAATTGGTCCAGCTCCGTCGGCGTACCACGGCGTGCCAGGTAGGACGGTGCGGCGCACAATACGCTGTTACAGGGGGCAATACGTCGGGCTATCAGGCTCGAGTCGGCGAGTTGACCAATGCGGATCGCCAGGTCATACCCTCCCTCAACCAGATCCACCAGTTGGTCGTCCATCATCATATTGATCTCCACTTGCGGGTAAGCCGCCAGGAAGTGGGGGATCAGGGGGGCGACATGCAAACGGCCGAACACCATGGGCACGCTGATCCGCAGGCTACCCTGCGGCTGCCCCTGCAAACGGGTGACCGCATCCTCTCCCTCTTGTGCCACGGAGCAGGCATTGCGGGCATAGCCAAAATACTGCTCACCGGCCTCGGTCAGGCTCAAACTGCGGGTGGTACGCTGCAACAACTGCACGCCAAGCGAGCGTTCCAGCTGGCTAATGCGTTTGCTTACCGCCGATTTGGTGATGCCCAACCGCCGGGCAGCCGCTGAAAAGCTTTCGCATTCCACCACCGCCACAAACACCGGGATCGCTGCAAAGTTATCCTGCATTTATCGTCAACTATTCCTCAACAATGAGTTTCCATTCTAGTGGATTATGCTGCAAACAAAAACAATATAGGCTATTCGCCAATCGACTCTTGAAGCTGGAACCAGAATGCGCGAACGTTTTTCCGATCCCCTGCTGGCGCTGGCCGCCGGTGCCTTATTGGCCCTGATGATTGCCATCAATAGCACGCTGGCCGGCTATAACTCCCCGCTGCTGGCATCTTGGGTGGCTCACGGTATTGGCGCAATCACCGCCTGGCTGCTGCTGCTCCTGCTCCTGCTGAACCCCCGTTCTCCTCGCCGCACTCCCTCACCGGCCGGCATTCCCCGCTGGGCCTATTTGGGCGGTTTTCCCGGTGCCCTGACGGTGGTGCTGGCCGCCATCACGGTCAACAGCCCACTGGCGCTTTCCGGCAGCCTGGCGCTGATGCTCACCGGCCAGGTTTTGTTCGGCATGTTATCCGACAGCTGCGGCTGGTTTGGTTCGATTAAACGCCGCCTGAGTCTCAACGACATCATCGCCACGCTGCTGATCCTGTCCGGCTGCGCCCTGCTCATCTTCCTGAGGTAACCCCCATGCTAACCCTGGTCTTTCTGGCGCTGCTCAACGGTGTTTGTATCGGTATCAGCCGCGCGGTCAATGGCCGTCTGGCAGTGGATCGCGGCGCTTTTCATGCCTCGCTTTGCAACCATATCGTCGGCTTTTTGTTCCTCAGCCTGCTGCTGGCGGCAACCGCTGGATTCACTGGCGCTCCCTTTGGCCAAGCCCCGTGGAGCGCCTACCTTGGCGGGATCATCGGTGCGCTTTTTGTCGCGTTGAACAGCTATGTCCTGCCGCGTCTCGGCACCCTGCTCGCCGCACTGTTGATCATCAGCGGCCAGATGCTGGCGGGGGTTATTATCGACCGCCTGCGTGACGGCAGCGGCTCAGCCGGCGCACAAATCCTCGGCGTAGGTTTGATCCTGCTGGGCGTCTATCTGGCCCGAATGGAAAAACCCCTGGTTAAGCTGATCCATGACCGCATCAAGCTGCGGGGTTAATTTCGCCTTAGGATACGAATAATGGCTATATTCGCATCCAGATACGAATAATTGACATATTCGTGTTTAGATGCGAAATTTGCAGATAACTCCCGCTTCAGAGCAGAAAAAGAGATGCCAGCACAAGTCAGCGTGATCACCGGCGATCTGGTCAATTCCCGGCAGTTAGACACCACTAGCTACATTAGCGGCTTAAATGCCCTGCTTAGCCAACTGCAACAGACTAAGCTTATTCAAAGGTTCGAGATTTTCCGCGGCGATGCTTTTCAGGCGCTGGCCGCCCCCCAATCCGGCTTGTTGCTGGCGGTGTATATCCGCATTGCGCTCAAAGCGATGGACTCCCGACAGTGGGACGCCCGCATCGCCGTCGGCCTGGGCAGCAGCCAGGAGGAAGCCACCGGCTATGGCAGCGCCTTTGTGAATTCGGGTCAGGCACTGGATGGCCTGATGAAAAATTGCCGACTGGCTCTGAAAAATGATAATGACCGGACAAATGCCATTGTCAGCGATCTCTTGCCAATGTTAGATCATGTGGTTAGCCGCCTTTCGCAAACCGAAGCGCGGATAGTCCAGGCACGCATCTTTGCCGCCACCAATCAGGAGGTGGCGGAAAAGCTGCAAAAGGCCGCCTCCACCGTTTCTGCCACGCTGAAACGCGCGGCCTACGAGGAAATCATGCGATTTATTCACGCGATTAACAGGATCACCTGAATATGGATTTGAGCTACGCGCCGCTGTTGACCTGGTTGCTGGTCGTCCACTTGCTTGCCGACTTCCCATTGCAGCCGCGCAGTTGGGTCGAGGATAAAGCTCGTCATCGCGCGCGCTCCCGTTTTCTGGTGCTGCATGCCTTACTGCACGGCGTGCTGGCCGCTTGGGCCGTGGCAGGTTTTGCGCTGCTGCATGGCGGGCTGTCCTCCGCCCAGGTGCTGACGACCCTGTTGGTGATCGCCATCAGCCACTGGCTGATTGACCTGTTGAAAGTCACCTTGTTGACGCGCATCAGCCTGGCAAGCGGTTTTCTGCTCGACCAATGCCTGCATCTGGCGGTGATTGTCCTGCTGTGGCTGTCTTTGACACCCAATACCCACGGCCTGCTCGCCGCGCTGGCCTCCGCCATCATCGGTTGGCAAGCCGGGTTGATCGCAGCGGCTTATCTATTGATTTATATGCCTATGGGCGTGCTGATCGGCCAGTTGTTGGCCCACTGGGCACCGCAGATGCCGCCGTCGGCCAAAACCGATAACGACTCGCTGTTACGCGCGGGCAAACAAATTGGTTATCTGGAAAGAACGCTGATCCTGACCTTTGTGCTGATTGGCCAGATCCCGGCGGTCGGTTTTTTGCTGGCGGCCAAGTCGATTTTTCGCTTTGGCGATTTGCGGCAGAGTGACGACAAAATGCGTACCGAGTATGTGCTGCTCGGCACGCTGTTTTCTTTTACGCTGACCATCATGCTCGGCCTGCTGGTGAAAAGACTGCTGTAGGGGCGCAGGATATTCGCCCCTACAGCCTGCCCTGATTACAACCACTCACCGAAGCGGCGAATATAGAAACGCTTCATCAGTTGCGCCACCACGCAGTAGCTGACCAAGGTGCCGGCCAACCACGGGAAGTATTCCCACGGCAGCGGTTGCAACCCGACCAGAGCGCCCAGCGGCGAGAACGGCAGATAGATACCCAAGCCCATCACCAATGCCGTGGTCAACAGCACCGGCAGCGCGGCGGTACTCTGAATAAACGGGATCTTCTGGGTGCGCAGCATATGCACCACCAGCGTTTGTGACAGCAACCCTTCAATGAACCAACCGGACTGGAACAATGCCTGGTGTTCCACACTGTTGGCGGCGAACACGAACCACATCAGCGCATAAGTGGTGATATCGAAGATTGACGACGTTGGCCCAATCCACAGCATAAAACGACCAATGTTTTTCGCATCCCATTTGCGCGGCTTACGCAGGAACTCTTTGTCCATTTTGTCCCACGGCAGCGACAACTGGGAGATATCGTACATCAGGTTCTGGATCAGCAAGTGGATCGCCAGCATCGGCAGGAACGGAATAAATGCGCTGGCCACCAGCACCGAAAACACGTTGCCGAAGTTGGAACTGGCGGTCATGTTCAGATACTTGATGATATTGCCGAAGGTTTCGCGCCCCTTGATCACCCCCTCTTCCAGCACCATCAGGTTTTTTTCCAGCAAAATGATGTCCGCCGACTCCTTGGCGATGTCCGTGCCGGTATCCACCGAGATGCCCACGTCGGCATCGCGCAGCGCCGGCGCATCGTTAATGCCATCGCCGAGGAAACCGACGGTATGGCCATTCGCCTGCAGCATTTTCAGCACCCGCGACTTCTGCAGCGGCGTCAGTTTGGTAAACACCGTGCGCTGTTCCACTTCTTGCGCCAGCGTGGTGTCGTCCATCTGTTCAATTTGCGGCCCGGACAGCGGCTCACCCGGCTCCAACCCGACATCGCGGCAAATTTTGCAGGTGATCACCGGGTTATCACCGGTCAACACTTTCACCGCCACGCCGTTTTCCTGCAGTGCGGCAATCGCTTCCTGCGCGCTCTCCTTCGGGGGATCCAGGAAGGTCAAAACCCCCTGGATCACCATATCGCGCTCATCGGCCACGCTCAGCGGCAAAGCCTTTTTCTGCTCGCCCAGCTCCCGCGTCGCCAGCACCAACACGCGGAATCCCTCCTCGTTATACTGTGCCGCCAGCGCCTGCAATGCCTCACGCCGCGCGGGGTCCAACGGCAAAACCTGCTGCCCTTCGCGCACATGGGTAGCGATTTCCAGCATTTCCTCCACCGCTCCTTTGCAGATCAGGCGCTGTTGGCCATTGTCATCCGCCACCACGATCGACAAACGGCGGCGCACAAAATCGAACGGCAACTCATCAACCTTGCTGAAACGCCCCAGCGCCTCAATGCCCGGTTTACCACGGCCAAAACGGATCACCGCCTGATCCATCAGGTTTTTCATCCCGCTCTGGTGGAAGCTGTTCAACCAGGCCAGGTGCAACACTTCATTATCTTTGCTGCCGCCGGCATCCAGATGATGCTCAAGGATGATGCGATCCTGAGTCAGGGTGCCGGTTTTGTCGGTGCAGAGCACGTCCATCGCGCCAAAGTTCTGAATGGCATTCAAGCGCTTGACCACCACTTTACGCCGTGACATGGCAATAGCGCCCTTCGCCAGGTTGGAACTGACAATCATCGGCAGCATTTCCGGCGTCAGCCCGACCGCCACCGCCAGGGCAAACAGCGCCGCTTCGCTCCAGTCGCCTTTGGTGAAACCGTTGATCAGCAACACGATCGGCACCATCACCAGCATAAAGCGGATCAGCAGCCAACTGACGCTGTTCACCCCACGATCAAACGCGGTTTGCGAGCGGGAGCCGACAATCGACTTCGCCAGCGAGCCGAAATAGGTGCGCCCCCCGGTGGCCACCACCACCGCCGTGGCAGTACCACTGGCGACGTTGGTGCCCATCAAACAGATGTTCGACAGCTCCAGCAGCGCATGTTCGTCGGAGACTTCATCCTCGCTTGATTTTTGGCTGACGTTACCCAAAACATCGTATTTCTCAATCGGGATCGCCTCGCCGGTCAGAATGGCCTGGCTGATGAACAGATCGCGCGAGGCCAGCAGGCGTACGTCCGCCGGCACCATATCCCCGGCGGAAAGCTGGATAATGTCGCCCGGTACCAGTTCGCGGATCGGCACTTCCAACGTCAATGGATGCGCGCTGTAACTGCTGCGGCGCATGACCGTTGCGGTGGTGCGCACCATCGATTTCAGCGTTTCCGCCGCTTTGTTGGTGCGATATTCCTGCCAGAAACGCAGCAGTCCGCTGAGTGAGACCATCACCAGAATGATGATCACACCGGTGAGATCGGTTTCTTCACCGCGCCGGACAGGCAGCCAGTAATCGGTAAAGAAACTGATCGCAGCCAGCACCATCAGTACATAGATAAACGGGTTATTAAAGGCGCTGAACAGCTGCACCAACGCATGGGGTGCCTTCTCATGGGCAACCTGATTAATGCCAAACTGCGTCAGGCGTTCGTCAACATCGTCCTGGGTTAATCCATTACGGTTGCATTTTAAATTTGCCAGCGTCTGATCAACGCTATTTTTTGCCTCTTGGGCGATGGCGTAAGGCACCGATTTTTTATCCCGGCGACGTCCGGTTTCATTAATATAGGTCATAATGCAATTCTCTTATTTTACTCTACGCACAGGGTTACCCCGCCCGATTAACAGGTGAATAAGCGCAGAATGGAATTTATTTAACCAGCGTAATTAACGCGACTTATCGCCGTGCCATGTACGCTGAATAATTAAGTTTGTGGGGTCACCGTCCATGACGCCTCCTTATCACTGAGTGCAGTGAAATATTAATTAATTATTAGACAGGCAATTCAGATGCAATACGCCAACGTACCGCACTGACGCTTTTTTCCAGGCTGACGCGGCAGACAATGCCCTCAATCTCTTTTTGCACCGAAGGGTTCGCGGTTATTTCCGCACACACTTCCAGCTGACCGGGAATGGCAATATCGGCACTACGCAATGATTGCAATCTCAATGCCACGCCGTTGAGCGCCTGTAATATCAGGGTACGTACCAGGATTTCGTCCTGCTCGCCGCAGGTGACCTGAATGCGGTAGCACACCTCCAGATCGGTCGCCTGCTGTTGGGGTTGCAGATTGATGCGTTGCGCCGCCTCGCGCAGCAGAATATTGGCGCACAAGATCACCAGCGTCGCCAGCATCGCGTTCCAATACTGCCCCAGGCCGCACAGCACGCCGATTGCGGCGGAGCACCACAAGGTGGCAGCGGTATTCAGGCCGCGGATATTCAGGCCTTCACGCATGATCACCCCGGCGCCCAAAAAGCCGATGCCGGAGACAATCTGCGCGGCAACCCGCCCGGCGCTGGAAGGATCGGTGGACATGGAACTGAGGATAAATACCGCCGCCCCGGTGGCCACCAATGCATTGGTGCGCAGGCCGGCCATACGTTGGCGCCACTGCCGTTCAGCGCCAATAACGGCACCCAGGCTCATCGCCAGTAATAAATTTAAAACAAAAGGAGTCATAGCCATGACTTTCCCCTTAAATAACTGCAGGAGATAAAATCATGTGCTGTTTAGCACACGCGAAATCGCGCCGATAATAAATCAGCGATTGAGCGCGTAAGTGCCTGGAGGGAATAGGCTGTGGTTGAAAATTACCATAATAATATCCAAATCAATTCGCCTGATGCCATTTGGCCTCAGGAACAACAGTCAGATTCGGGTTTGCACAGCTCGGAATAACCGGAGAGGGGTGCTGCCCGCCGTTTTCGGCAAGCAACAAATCAGAAGAGGATTGGTCAGCTTGCCTTATTTATATCACTGCAACTAAAACTGTCCAATTGTGTTTCCTCTTTGAAATTTTGGCTGAGTATAGTGACGCAGGGTGACGATGTAAAGGCGAATTTATTAAACAGAAACTAAACTTAATATCCCCAATATTTGACCCGTGCCGCGATTATAACTTATTGGCATTGGGCCATCCGATAATTCCCGATAAGCTTAAGCCTCACAGGACAATCATCCTTAAGGACAGACATTCGATGAATATGCTTCGCCTTTCCATCAGCCTCGCCCTGCTTGCCGGTTTTCCCGCCCAGAGTCTGCATGCCAAACTGGCGGACGGCCGCGTTCTAGATATCGCACCGTAGCAACTCCGGTCGGGGTGAACTACGCTAGGTTCAGTTCCCCCGTCCGGCCACCCTGGAGTTGATGATGGATACCCTTACTCAAACGCTGCTCGCAGAGATCGGGCAAAGTCTTGGCCACGACGCCCTGCCGACAGGCTCGTTGACCGTCAGCGGTGAAGGCGCACTGAGCAGTGCATTTCCGGTCACTGAATTGGCGACCGCCAGTTGGGCCGCCGCCGGGCTGGCCTGCGCCGGGCTGCTGCAACAACGGCATGGCAGTCTGCCGCCGGTGTTTGTCGATCGTCGATTGGCGTCGTTGTGGTTCGGCTGGACGCTGCGGCCACTGGGATGGTCATTGCCTGCGGCCTGGGACGCGCTGGCGGGTGACTACGCCACCGCCGATGGCTGGATACGTCTGCATACCAATGCGCCGCATCATCGTAAGGCGGTGGAACAAGTACTCGGCCCGCATCAGGATAAAAATGGGCTGGCACAAAAAGTGCTGACGTGGAAAAAAGGTGAACTGGAGCAAGCGGTGATCGACGCCGGTGGCTGCGCGGCGCAAATGCGCTCTGTCGACGCGTGGCGGCAGCATATTCAAGGCAAAAGCGTTGCACTGGAACCGCTGATCCATCAGGCACAACATCAGGAAGCTCCGCCGCCGGTCTGGGCGTTACCCTGTGCCAGACCACTGCACAGCGTACGGGTGCTGGATTTGACCCGAATTATCGCCGGGCCGGTAGCCACCCGCTTTCTCGCCGGCTTGGGCGCGGACGTATTACGTCTCGATCCCTACGGCTGGGAGGAACCCGGCGTCGAGCATGAAGTGATCCTCGGCAAACGCTGTGCGCGGCTGAACCTGACGAATGCCCACGATCGCCACACCTTTGAGCTTCTGCTGAAAAATGCCGATGTTATCGTGCACGGTTACCGTGCCGGGGCGTTGGAAATACTGGGATATGGCGCGGAGCAACGACGGGCGCTGTCACCGGGAGTGATCGACGTTTGTCTGAATGCCTACGGCTGGAGCGGCCCATGGCGGGGACGCCGGGGGTTCGACAGCCTGGTGCAGATGAGCTGCGGCCTGGCAGATGCCGGCATGAAGTGGAAAAATGCGGCCCAGCCGGTGCCATTACCGGTACAGGCATTGGATCACGCCACCGGCTACCTGATGGCAACGGCGGTGTTGCACGGCCTGCGTCAACGTCTACACAACGGCACCGGCTACAGCGCCCGGTTGTCACTGGCGCGGACTGCGCAGTGGCTGGTTGATCACCCCTATCCGCCACAACATCAGTCGGTACCGCCGGCCCCGCCGGTCCCCGCTGATGAAAACCCGGAAACCGAACTGACTCACTGGGGCCCGGCGCAACGCCTTAATCCGGCATTACGGCTAAACGGCACCGAGTTACTTTGGGCTTTTCCCGCCACCACGCTCGGCAGTTCACCGCCGGAATGGTTACGGCGCTGATTTCAAGCCAATTGACGCTGCAACCAGTGTAATAACGCTTCAACCGCCGGCGTCAACCCGGCGCTCTGCGGCCAAACCAGATAAAAATCCACCTGATCCAGATGCCTCGCCGAGGCCAGCGCCACCAGTCGCCCCTCAGCCAGCGCATCACTCACCAGCAGCTTTTTCACCAGCGCGATGCCAAACCCCTGTTCCGCCGCGCGGATCAATAATCCTGCGTCATTGAACGATGCCAGGGGCCTGCCAGACTCCCCTTGCTGATGTGCCAAAAACCAACTGCGCCATGGCGTAACATCATGTTCCAGCAATGGCATACCTGAAGTTCCGCTATCGAAGGCCGCCTGCCATTGATGTGCCAGTGCCGGAGTCGCGACCGGCACCACCTCTCCCGAGGCGATGCGTTGCGCCTGCATATCCGCCCATTGGCCATTACCGAGACGAATGGCCGCATCGAACCCTTTGCGCGCCAGATCCTGCACCGCCAGCGACGCCTCGATATCCAGCGCAATATCGGCGCAGGCCGCGTGAAAAGACGGCAAACGCGGCATTAACCAGTAATGCGCGAAAGAAGGCAACACGCTGATGCGCAGGGCCTGGCTTTGCGCAACGCGTCTGACCCGGCTGATCCCCAGTTGCAACGCTTCCAGCGCCGGTTCGGCCACCGCCAACAGTTCCCGCCCGGCAGCGTTCAGACGCAGCCCTCGCCCCTGCCGTTGAAACAACGGACAGCCGATCGCCTGTTCAAGCTGCTGGATCTGTTGGCTGACCGCACCATGGGTAAGATGTACCTGCTGAGCCGTAGCTCGCAGGTTCTCCAGCCGGGCGGCAATCACAAAGGTCGGCAGGAGGTGCAAGGGAAGGCGTTCGTTGAGCATCGGTTAGTCCTGCTATCCAAAAAGGGCATTTTTCATCGATTTTCGCGCGAAAGCAAATGGTCTAGGGTGTCACTCTTGCCCCTTCACCTCCGGAGTTACCGATGCACCCACGTTTACAACAGGATCTTGAGCAGTATCCGCAGATACTCGATCACACCCGTCAGTTGGCCGAGGACTTTCTTGCCGGGGTGAAACAACGCCCGGTTTGCCCTCCCCTGAGCGCACAGCAACTGCAGGCGGGTGACGACCAGTTGGCCGAGAGTGGCCATGGCGCGATCGCGGCGCTGGACGACTTCTGGCAGCGCTATGCCGCCGGCCTCTCCGCCAGCGCTGGGCCGCGTTACTTTGGCTTTGTCACCGGTGGCGCCACCCCGGCCGCACTGGCAGCGGACTGGCTGGTTAGCGCTACCGACCAAAACAGTCAGTTAAGCCAGGATACCGTGGCCGCCGCGATCGAACTGGCGACGGTGGCGCAGCTCAAAACCTTGCTGGGTCTGCCGGAGGCATTCAACGGCAGTTTCGTCAGTGGGGCGACCATGGCCAACTTTGTCGGTATCGCCATCGGACGGCAGTGGCTCGGGCAGCAACGCGGCATTGACGTCGCCGAACAGGGACTGGCGGCGCTGGGCCCTCTGCAGGTGCTGTCGGCCAATGCGCACGCCAGCAGCATCAAAGCGCTCAGCATGCTGGGGATTGGCCGTGATGCCCTGAAAATTATCGACAGCCTGCCGAACTCGGAGGCTATCGACCCTGCGGCGCTGGAACGGCATCTGGCCGCCAGTGTCGGTGTCCCCACCCTGGTCCTGGCCAGCGCCGGAACGGTGAATACCGTGACTTTCGACGACCTGCAACAGCTGCTGGTGCTGCGTGAGCGCTACCCGTTCTGGTTGCATGTCGATGCGGCCTTCGGCGGCGTAGCGGCCTGCTCGCCGCGCTATGCGCCACGTTTAGCCGGCTGGCAGCAGGCAGACTCCATCACCGTCGATGCGCATAAATGGTTGAATGTGCCTTATGACAGCGCAATTCAATTCAGCCGTCATCTGGCGTTGCAGATGCAGGTTTTCCAAAACCACTCGGCCTATCTGGAAGCGCCAACGCTGCGGCCGGACAACTATCTGCATCTGACGCCCGAAAACTCGCGACGGTTCCGCGCGCTGCCGTTGTGGATGGCGCTGAAAGCCTATGGCCGCAGCGGCATGCAGGACATGGTGGAACGAAATGTCCAACTGGCGCAATTGCTGGGCGCAGAGCTGACGGCCAGCGAAGGCTTCCATCTGATGGCACCGGTCAATTTAAACGTGGTGTGCTTTGCGCTCAAAAATATTGAAGGAGATGCCGTTGCAGCGCGCGATCGTTTTATCGCTCGTCTCGATCGACACGGCGCCGTGCGTTGCACCCCCACCCATTATAACGGGCAACCGGGGATCCGCGCTGCGCTGGTCAATTGGATGACGCAAGAGAGCGATATTCATCTGGCACTGGAATCGATGCGCCACTGTCTGCCAGATCCAGGCTGAACGGCAAAAATCGAGAGCGTTCCCTGAGTGGGACGCTCTATTATGGCAACCGGGATCGGGCGGGCGTAAACCTTTACCAACGATTAATAATTGACAGTTTATTGACCTAGCGGAAATACTTCAGAAAAACCAATTAATCACTCGCTGACATTTTTCACATTTGTTGAAATAGCACGAATGGTCACGTCAACCCGTTGTTATACCGCCAATTTTCTTAACAAAACCTCGCCACAATGTTAACTCAATGTGATTATTGGTTATCACAAGTGATAAGGAATGAAAGAATTATCATTATCAAAAACAAAAGAATAACTTATAACTTTATGATAATATTATTAAAAATAAAATCACACTCATTCAACACTCTTCTTACTGATGAATAAATAAGCTAAAAAATGTTAAAAAAACGACACATGAATTTTTTTTAAGATTTTTCCTAACAACCTAAAATTTCGTTTCGTGACATTATGGCTTGATTCAATGATAAAAAGACCAGCAGGCACGCGGTTCAAGCACAAATTGGCGTTACCTCACAGCAATCCCTGCGCCAGCAGATTATTCTGACTTAAGCTAAACTTATAGATTCACAGTGTTAATTAGTTTAGTAATAAAATATCGTTGAGTGCAGCCGTGTTTATTGATAGAACACTGCTTCTACGTGAATTTTTTGTTCCTTTTTTTTGCCTTTTAGGCTTCAGGCTTTTTCTTTTTGTTACCGCGGTAAAACGGATTTAAGTGGGGGTGCGATATGCCAACGATCATTATGGATTCATGCAGCTATACCAGATTAGGTTTGACAGACTACCTGACAACACACGGAGTAAAAAAACGCCAGATTAATGCCATCAGCGATATCGACGATCTGCATGAGAAATGCAGTAAGTTGAAGCCCAGCCTGGTGTTTATAAATGAAGACTGCTTTATACACGAAGCGAACGCGACGGAACGTATAAAAGGGGTGATTTCACTGCACCCTGACACCTTATTCTTCATCTTTATGGCCATCACCAACGTACATTTTGACGATTATTTATATGTTCGTAAAAATGTCATCATCTCGTCAAAATCCATCAAACCAGAGACTATGAATCAACTACTTAGTCACTATCTGGAAAGAAAAGTCCCCCGCGCGGAAAAAACTTCACTTGACCAGACGCCCGTTACGCTGAGCCAAACTGAGTCAAACATGCTGCGCATGTGGATGTCGGGTCAGGGAACTATCCAGATCTCCGACCAGATGCAAATTAAGGCTAAAACCGTCTCTTCCCACAAGGGAAATATCAAACGAAAAATCAAAACGCACAACAAGCAGATTATTTACCATGTTGTTCGTTTAACCGACACGCTGACCAGTGGAATATTTGTCAATAGCCGCTAGGTAAAAGGCCTGTCGTTTACTCTGCCAAATGTTGGTTTTAAATGTCGTTCAGACTGTCGTTCTGGATATCACGCATTTAAATAACCTAAATACCTGCTCGCGACGATACTCTCGGCCGCGGCGGGTATTCCCGTATAAAAAAACAGAGCATTTCTACCCCTCCGGGATAATTACCCAACGGAAGTTTTACCAATTAAATTAATGCGCCAGAGAGGTATGGGTGTCGGCCAGGCTATTACCTGGGTACCGCCTGTCGAAGTTCAACGAAGGTGCCGTCCCGGCTGTCAATCTCGTTGAAGAACCAGACACCGGCAGGATAGTCCGGCAATGAGACCAGATACATAATCCCTTCATTAAACTCTTCTACCGCCAGGATCACCCCTTCACGCCGCTGTTTGCCATCCGTTTTTACGGTAACCAGATCGTTAACTTTCATGCCTTACCCCATCCTTTATCATTGATGTCAGTGTATTACAAAATGAGGTGAGAAAAATACCGCCGACAGTGCATCCGTCGCTAACTTGCACGGCCTCTCCCTAAAGCGTAGCAGCCCACTCCGCCGCCGGCTTTTCGCTTTCTTAACGTTTTGTCCGCAGAATCTTAAGCGCGCAACGGTTAGTCTGTTTCCTGGTACTTCCCCCCAGAGAAGTATCAGCAAATGAAGAAGTAACAAGGAACTTTTGCCCGCAGACTTGCGGGCTTTTTTTTGCCTGCGGTAAATGACAGGCACAAAAAAACCCGCCTTGGCGGGTTTTTATTAATCAGCAGAAGAGCCGATTAGATAGCGGTAACGTTAGCCGCTGACGGACCTTTAGCACCGTTCTCGATAGAGAACTGTACGTTCTGGCCTTCAGCCAGGGTCTTGAAGCCTTGATCCTGGATAGCAGAGAAGTGTACGAACACGTCTTTGCTGCCGTCTGCTGGAGTGATGAAACCAAAACCTTTAGACTCGTTGAACCACTTCACTTGACCTTTGATCATGTTAGACATGTCTAATTCCTTCAATATTAAATGTAAGCCACCATGGGCAAGATATAGCCGGTCATCAGTTACTTATGGAGGCACTAGAAAGGAAATTCGTCAGTGAAGAGCTATCTAGGATAACGCTTTAAATTTGAACTACTTTACTCAAAATGTCGTGCATAAATAGGTCTGTACCACAGGCCGAGAAGCATTAACTCATGATGGAGCTTTAATAGCAACTCTTTTTGTTAGCCCCTCTGTGGAAACGGGGCTAAACGCACAGGATTTAACCCAGATTGATGGATTTTTAATCATTTTTGGCTGTATTTGCCCGGCAACGGAGGCAATCGGCTCCCGCAATATTTGCAAAATATTGCCTCGGTCTCGTGGCCACCTCGTTGACATTGCTCACAATTTCGCCTTTCACGATTGCGTTGCAGCTCCTGCGACATGTAGGCCGTCAGAATGCCGGTCGGTACCGCGATGATCGAATACCCCACCAGGATTAACACTGAGGTCAGTAATCGCCCTAACGGAGTATGGGGGACGATATCACCGTACCCCACGGTGGTCAGTGTCACTACCGCCCAATAGATAGAGGCTGCCAGACTGGTAAACCCGCCGCTGCCGCCTTCAATCGCATACATCAGCCCGCCAAAGACGCACAACACCACGGCGACAAAGCCAAAAAACATCGCCAGTTTGTGGCGCGCCAGCTTGATGCTGCGCCAAATCATGCCCATCTCGCTCATGTAGCGCAGCAGTTTCAGCACCCGGAACACCCGCAGTATCCTCAGGACACGCAGCAGCATCACGAACTCTACCGTCATATGCGGGAACAGCCAGATGATGTACAGCGGCAGTACCGTCAGCAAATCGACCATGCCGAAAAAACTCAGGGCATAGTGTTGCTCACGCGGCGTACTCCACAAACGCAGCAGGTACTCGACAGTGAAAATGCCGGTAAAAATCACCTCGGCCCAAAAGAAAAGATAAATCGCCTGTCGGTCGGGGGAATATAAGGCGCTGCCCCCGGGTTCGAGGAACAGCAAAATCACGCTGAGCAGCGCGGCGCTGACCCAAAAGGTTTCCATCCTGCGCCCCATGCGCGAATGGTTGTCGAACAGCAGTCGGTAGCTGCGCCGGCGCCAACTGAGCGCCGCAGTGTCAGGAGTCATAGTCCAATGTCTTATAACGGGAAGTTGCTCATATACTAGACCTGAACCTTCATGCCGCCAACTCAGCACCGCTCCGTCAGTGGCCACAAATGATAGTAATTCTCGTCTGACTGTTTTATAGTTGCGCAGCGTAACTATAAAGGGAGATTAACCATGCTTAGAGGACATACGCTGGCAGCACTGTGCTGCACCACATTATGCTTGTTGAGCGCCCCAGTCCTGGCGCTGGACCTGTCGTACAAGGCGCCGGAGCCCAGCATTAAACCCGCGCCCGCACCTAAAACCGCACCTGGCCCCGTGGAAAAAACCGCCAAGGCGCCTGTGGTCTGGTCAGAATCAGAAGAGAAAACCGGTTTTCGCGTGGATCTGGAATGCGATCACCCCGGTTGTAGCCAACCGCGCACCAAGCCGTATTCGGCGCTTAACAGCCCAGTGAAAAAAACCGATCGTCGTCGCCAGTCTGATCCCTACTCCACCAATCAGGATCCTGACTACAGCGTGAACATGGGTTATCAGTGGTAACTGCGCTTTAAGAGTTATCCCTATATCTGCGACAGCGCCCACTTCATACAATGGTTTCCTGTTCACCACTCCTCCTGGTGCTGGACACAACAAGCTGTGTTGTAATTTTTTATGCGCCTCCCTATAGGCGCTTTTTTTATGCTTGAATATCAGCAAGTTGATCTGTTACAGAATGCTCTTATTGCCGCATAACGTGATAGCTGTCACAAATAGCCGCTCTTGAGCCACGCTTTATCGGAGGTTAATCGGATGGCGACTGAATATTTATCTTTGCTGGTAGTGTTAGCCGGCATCGCAGGGTTTGCGCTGTATAAACACTTTAAATCACAGAAGAAAAGTACCCTGCTGCGTCCACACGATCGTTGATGCCAAGGTGGCTGAGGCAAAGCATCCACGCTGTGCCTCAGGCCACACATCCGCGCCCTGTCATTTTTTTATCACAAAATTGTCACAATACAGCCATATCATGGTCGGCGATTATCCGCACTGGCTCAACACCAAGGATTTCGTTATGACCACCATTAAAGCGACAAACCACCAGGAAGCAGAAAAGCTGATCCGCTACGGCACAGCAAAAAAAATCGAACTGGCCTATGACATCGGCAGCGATGACTTTTTCCAACTCGCCAGCCTGTGGTGCGATAGAGGCGCCAAAATCTCCAAAGGGAAAGAGCATTTTGTCGTCTCGCTGAAAGGTTTTCGTATCCCGCCCAATGACTGAAGCCATGCCGCCCTTGCGGCGGCGCCCCCTTCCCCCGCTAAAAATCGCCCTATGATCTACACTCCTCCCACGGCATTTCTGTAAGATAAATCATGAATTACAGCAGGCGGTTACCTACACTGGTTACTGCGCCTGAATGTCAACCGAGGAGAATCATCATGTCTGCAAACCCGCAGCTGCCCAGCACCATGAAAGCCATTGAGATCAGCCAGCCCGGTGAACCGGAAGTTCTGGTTACCGCACAACGGCCGCTGCCGACCCTGCAACAGGGGGAGATTCTGGTGAAAGTCGCCGCCGCCGGGGTTAACCGCCCTGACGTAATGCAACGTCGCGGCCAATACGCACCGCCTCCCGGCGCATCGGATATCCCTGGCCTGGAGATCGCCGGTGTGGTGGTCGCCACCGGCTTAGGGGTGAAAAATTATGCCGTTGGCGATAACGTCTGCGCCCTGATTGCCGGGGGCGGCTACGCTGAATACTGCAAAGTGCATGAGAGCAATGCACTGCCGGTCCCCCAGGGATTTAGCCTGATCGAGGCCGCGGCGATCCCGGAAACCTTCTTTACCGTTTGGGTCAATGTGTTCCAACGCGGCAACCTGAAGGCCGGTGAGACCGTCTTGATCCACGGCGGTACTTCCGGCATTGGCACTGTCGCCACGCTGCTGGCGAAGGCCTTCTGCGCCCACGTGATCACCACCGTCGGCTCAGAAGAAAAACGCCAGGCCAGCCTGGCATTAGGTGCCGACGTGGCGATTAATTACCGCAGCGAAGATTTTGTCGAGCAGACCCGGCACGCGACTAACGGCAAAGGGGCCGACGTGATTGTCGATCTGATTGCCGGTGACTACGTGGCGAAGAACTACCAGGCGGCGGCGATGGATGGCCGCATTGTGCAGATTGGCACCCAGAACGGGGTGGTGAAGGAATTGAACCTGATGCCGCTGCTGCTCAAACGTCTGACTCACACCGGCTCGACGCTGCGCGCACGCAGCGTGGAAGATAAGGCACAAATTGCCGCCGACTTGCAGCAGAAGGTTTGGCCACTGCTGGAACGCGGCGCGTTAAAACCGCAGATCTTCAAAACCTTCCCGCTGGCGCAGGCGGCCGAAGCCCATGCGTTGATGGAGTCGAGCCAGCATATCGGCAAGATTATGCTGACTCTTTAAACCGGAGCCCCGCAGCCGACGCTGCGGGGCTTGTTTCAGCCGCCTGGCGTATGCACATCTTCCGGCGTTGAGTCGGTATTGGCTAACTTCTCTTGCGCCAGCGCTTCGTCTTCGCTGTCTTTCTCCAGACTTTCCTGCTGTGCTCCCTGCTTCGGCGAATACACCAACTCCACCATGATCGGGAAGTGATCCGAACCGACGCTGGTCAACCGCCGCAGCGATCCAAGCACGAAATCGTCGCTGTGAAATACGTGGTCTAACGGCCAACGCAGGAACGGATAACCGGCATGAAAGGTGCTGAACATGCCGCGGCCACGGCGCGGATCCAACAGGCCGCTGACTTTAAGGAACAACCGGGTAGTAGTCGACCAGGCCACATCATTCAGATCGCCGGTCACAATCACCGGAAACTCCGATTTGGCCGCACTTTTACCGACCATGACCAATTCGGCATCGCGGTCTTCCGATTCTTCATTCTCGGTCGGGCTTGGCGGCATCGGGTGCACGCAGTGCAGGCGCACCTGCGGCCCCTGCGGCAAATGCACCATCATGTGCATCGACGGGATCTGTTCATCCACCAGATACTGTATTTGTGCATCGCTGAGTTTCAGCCGTGAATAGACATGCATGCCGTACAGGTTATCCAGCGGGCATTTCAACGTATGGGGATAATCCTGCTCCAGCGCCGAGAGCTGTTGTTCCCACCAGTCGTCGGTTTCCACCGCCACCAGCACGTCCGGGCGTTCGGCCGCCACTAACGCCAGCAGCTTGTCCGCCTGCCGATTGGTTGTTAACACGTTGGACACCAGAATGCGGATGCGGGGCTTTTTCTGATAGCCGGTAAAATCCAGCACCTGAGGTTTGCTCAGCCGGGTATAAGGGAAAATCCAGGTCGCCTGATAAACCACGCAGGCCAGGTTCAACGCCATCATGCCCCACACCCAAGGTGACAGCGGCACAAACAGCAGGTTAAGCAACAACACCAATAGCGAAAGCGCCAGTATCTGCAGGCGGGGGAAATCCCACACCCGAATCCACCAGGCTGCATGCTTTGAAAGCGGCGCAATGGTCACCAGCGCCAGCAAAAGCGTCAGTATGGCGGTTATCCCTGTCACGTTTATTTCCTCATCTTCGCCTGGACCTGTCGGGGTGACGGCCTCGTGGCAGCCAAAGATTGCCATAAAAAACCGTCTCCCCGCCAGCGGGCTTAAGGAATAATCTTGCGACGACGGAATTCGTCAAACAACGCGAACAACATGGTTTCGGTTTCGACAAACTGATGAAAGCCAAAACGGCGCGCCTTACTGCCGTCGGCGAACATGTCGTAATCCCACGAAAAAACGAAGTCGGCAAAGGGCCAGCTCGCCACCGCGCGGTAATCCGCCTCGGCCAAATCATGCTGCTGGGCCAGGGTCTGCCACAACTCGCTTTTGTCCGCCATCACTGACGCCAGTGGCATGGGGAGCGGCGGTGCCACCTCCAGGCCAAAATAGTCGGCAATTTTCGGCCACATCTCACTCCAGCGAAACAGGTCGCCATTGTTGATATTAAACGCCTGATTGGCCGCCGTCGGTTCCGTCGCGGCCCACAGCGTGGCACGCGCCAACAGCCCGGCATCAGTCATTTCCAACAGGCTGTGGTAAGCCCCCGGTTTGCCGGGAAAACGCAGCGGCAGCCCCAGCGCCTTGCTGATGGAGGCATAAACGGCAAGGGTCAACGCCAGGTTCATCGGATTGCCGAGCGAGAAACCGCCCACCACGCTGGGACGGATCGCACTCCAGTGCCAACTTTTGCCATGCTGGCGCCGCTCAAGATAGCTCTGCTGTTCCAGGTTGAACTCCGGCGGCATGTGCCCGGCATCGCTCTCCCGCGCCGGCGTCTTGAACGGCCCCAAATGAGCGCCATAGACTTTGTAGCCCTGCATCAGGCTGATGTGCTCCAGCCGTTGTGCTACCGGCTCCAGCGCCTCCACCACATTGGCCAACATCGCCAGGTTCGGCGCGACCAGCCCCGCCCAGTCCGGCGCATCCTGATACGCGGCATAGAAAATATGGCTGACCTGGGTCAGTGGGCGCAAGGCCGTGCGCGTCGCCTGAGCATCCAGTAAATCTACCGCCAGGTAACGTACCTGCGGCCGGTCGACTCCGCCGCGCCGCGACAGCCCCACCACCTGCCAACCCTGCCGTTCCAGCTCTTCAATCAGCTTGCCGCCTATTACGCCGTTCGCGCCGACCACCAGCGCCATTTTTTCGTTTTGCATGGGTCACTCCCGCTCACTTTTGTTTGAAGGTCTTACTGTGATAGATAAACAAAGCTTGCGGTAGAGGCGTATTTTCACTATCACTTATAAGCAAAACCTATAATTGGAGGACTGATGGACAAGCTGAGCGCCATGAACACTTTCGTCCGGGTCGCGGAACTGGGCAGCCTCTCGGCAGCCGCGCGCGATCTGGGCCTGACACAGCCGGCCGTCAGCCAGCAGATCGCCGGCCTGGAGCAACAGCTGGGCGCACAGCTGTTGTTTCGCAGCACCCGTGCCGTCACGCTCACCGATGCCGGCGGCGGCTATTACCGGCAAATCAAACCGATTCTGGCGGCCGTGGGTGAAGCGGAAGAAGCGCTGCACGGCCTGCACCAGCGGCTGCAGGGGCCGCTGCGTATTCATGCCCCTACGGGCTTTGGCCAGCAACACCTGACACCGCTGGCGATTGCCTTTCAGCAGCAGCACCCGGATCTGAATATCGAGCTATTGCTCGACGATCGCCGGGCAGATGTGATCGGTGAAGGCATCGATGTGGCGATCCGCTTTGGCGACCTGAATACGCCGGGCACGGTAGCGCGTCGGTTAGGGGAGTTACAGCGCATTTTGGTGGCCTCTCCGGCCTATCTGGCAGCGCAGGGTGAACCGCAAACGCCCGCCGATCTGGCGAGGCATCCGCATATCCGTTACAGCGGTCTGAGCGACGGCGATGCGTTGACCTTAATCGGCTCCCAGGGCACCGAGATAGTGAATCTGCGCTCGGTATTTCGCGCCAACAATACTTTCTCGCTGCTGGCGGCTATTGAATCGGGATTGGGTATTGGCGGCGCTCAGCGCCCGCTGATTGGTCGGCAATTGGCCTGCGGCGCGTTGGTGCCGGTGCTACCGGCCTGGCATTATCCGCCGATGGCGCTGCATGCGGTTTATCCCGCGGCACGCTTTATTCCCGGCAAAGTGCGGGCCTGGGTAGATTATTTGCTGGCGGCGCTGGGGAACATTGAAGGCATTCGGGTTAACAATGCCCCCGACAAGGCGTCGGGGGCATAAGCATTATTTGAACAGTTTACCGACCATATCGCCCAGCTCGTTGCTGTTCGACTGCACTTCGCCGTTGGGCGAGGCCGCGTCAGCCACCGTTGGCAGGAACTGCGCAATGGTGCTGGAAGCCTGAGCCGGATCGATCCCCAGCTTTTCAGCCAGTTGATTGATGGCATCGCTACCCAGCGCCTGCTGCACGTGGTCGCCGCTAATCTGCTGGTTTTCGCCGTTGCCCAGCCATGAGCCGACCACATCGCCGAATTGCCCCTGACGGAACTTGTCCAGAATCGCCTGCAGGCCACCCTGTTGCTCTACCCATTGCATGATGGCGACGTAATCGATGCCTTTACCACCGGCACCGCCCAGAATATTGCCCAATACGCTATCAAACAGACCCATGGTAATCCCCTTCCGGTCGTCGGCAAGGCCGCCCGACCGCTGTAATTGTACTAAAAAGGGTCGCCGCAGCGACCCTGTTGATCAGCAACTGATTAGTTCCTGATCTTTCTGTAGACAAAAAGCACCACCAGGGCACCGATGACCGCGACAACGAAGCTGCCCAGATTGAAGCCATCAACACGGCCCATACCGAAGAAGGTACTGATATAGCCGCCGACAACCGCACCGATGATCCCCAGGATAACGGTCACGATAAAGCCGCCACCGTCTTTGCCCGGCATAATCCATTTAGCCAAGATACCGGCGATTAACCCAAAAATGATCCAGGAAATGATGCCCATTTTTACTCTCCCTATAACTTTTTGCCTAAAAGAAACTCTGTTTTCAGGCCCGTACCGGCACCTGATCCAACCCTGACGATACTTTCACATGCCCTATGCTGGCCGCGAACGGCAGCGCGATGCAGGGTGAATCTTGATAAACATGCGTCTTCACACTGTTACTATAGACAAATATCAGCAGTTTACACATTCCGTCTGTCTGAATTTACCTGCGTAAAAATCGACCGCATTCATCCGGCGGTCATTTCAGCGCGTTATAACAGCAGGTGAAGACTTCCGCCGGAGACCCGCCATGACCCCTACCCCGTTTCTGCTGATACTGGCTGCACTCTATGCGCTGGCAGCCGCCTGGGACGGTTCTGCCGCCCTGCTGCTGATGTAATGTTACACAGGCTTTGTCACTTTATCGTCGGTTTTAAATGTGTCTTGTTTTTTCAGCAATTTAATTAACTGAAAAGCAACGTGAAATAGCGACTCGCTTAGATAAAAATCCCATTGCCCGTCAGCCGTCAATTTTCGCAAAAGGGCTTGATTAACTGACTGAACCACTCGGCAAACGCGGTGAAACGCGCCGAACGTTGGCGACGGTGGGGATAAAGCAACGCAATGCCCATCGCCGGAGGCCGAGCCTGCGGCAAGATTTCGCACAGGCTGCCGTCATCCAGATGGTGCTGAACGTCAAAGCGCGGTATCTGAATCATGCCCAGCCCTGCCAGACAACAGCCGATATAATTTTCCGCATTATTTACCGTGACCCGGCTGCGCAAGGTTGTTTCAATGCACTGTTCGCCCTGTTGCCAAAGCCAGGTATCTGCCTGCGCCAAAGTCGGTTGCGCGTAGCCCACGCCCCAATGTTCCGCCAACCGCTCCGGATGCTCCGGCGTTCCGTAACGCTGCAGATACGCCGGGCTGGCGCAGTTGATCATGCTTAATCGCCCCAGCGGCTGACTGACGAGGCTGCTGTCGCTGAGACTGCCGACCCGCACCACGCAGTCGACCCCTTCCTGAATCAAATCGATCGAACGGTCGCTGGCGCTGAGAAACAGCTGAATGTCGGGGTACTGCAGAAAAAAGTCCGGCAGCGCCGGCACAATCATTCGTCGGGCGATACGGCTGGGCACATCGACCGTCAACCGGCCATCAATCGGGCCGTTTTGTCGATGAAACAGGTTTTCCAGGCTTTGAACGTCGAATAACAGGCTGCGCGCTTTTTCCAGCAACAGCTCGCCGTCACTGGTCAACTGCACCCGACGGGTAGTGCGGTGAAACAGGCGGGCGCCCATTTCATGTTCCAATTGCTGTATCGCCGCCGAAACCGTGGTTTTTGGCATCAACAGAATTTGCGAAGCGCGGATAAAACTGCCCACCTCGGCAACCTGGATAAATACCCGCAATCTCCCTATTTTATCCACCGGTTGTGCATCCTGATTAACGGGCTGCGGCCCAGGCCGCAGCAGAATTGAGATTAACGGGTAGTATAGCCACCGTTGGCGAACAGCGTTTGTCCGGTGATCCACCAGCCGTCGGTGACCAAAAACTTGACGATCGGCGCGATGTCCTCAATGTCGGTCAGACCGGTTTTCGAGAACTTGCTCAACGCGGCGGCGCTGCTGTGATACTCCACCGCCTCCTTGCTTTCCTGGCCGTAGAAGAACGGCGTGTCCATGGGGCCGGGGCCAATGGCATTCACGCTGATACCCCGTTCGCCGAACTCTTTGGACGCGGCGCGGGTGAAGTGCTCTACCGGGGCCTTGCTGCCTGGATAGACCGCATAAAACGGCGTATAGGCTGCCAGCAACGAACTGACGATGGTGACAATCCGGCCGTTATCGGCCAGGTGTTTACCGGCCTGCTGGATAAAGAAGAACGCCGCTTTGGCATTGATGTCGAAACTGCTGTCGTAATCCGCTTCGGTCACCTCGGCAATCGGCTTTTTGATCACCAGACCGGCGGTATTGATGGCGATATCCACCTTGCCGAACGCCTTGACCGCTTCCTCAAACAGCCGCGCCACGTTGCCCGGCTTGGTGAGATCGCCCTGTACCGCAATGGCCTGTGCGCCGGCCGCCTTGACCGCTTTCAACGTTTCCTCGGCTGCCGCACGGGTTGCGTCGCTGTTGTAGTGCACCACCACGGCCGCCGCGCCGTTGGCGGCTAAATCACGCGCCACCAGGCCGCCCAGATTCTTCGCGCCACCGGCGATCAACACCACTTTTCCATTTAAAGATTGCTTGCTCATTACAGTGACTCCGTTAGTGAAGGTTGCAATGAGTATAGAAACGGTGACCGCTCAGATAATCTGTCCAAACCGGGATGAACCATCCCGGTTTTTCGGTCAATGGGCACCATGGCGCAGTAAATCCTCACAGCGTGATCGCCCTCCAGGCATTCAGCGCAAAGCGCACTACACTTGTAAGTTCCCAGCAGCAATAGTCGCCACTCGAAACTATTGCTCCCCGCCCGTGGGCCTCCAAACGCCTTGACGGGCCACAACAGAGGTCAAGGTCATGTTGATTCAACCCTATCTATTTTTTAGCGGTAACTGCGAACAGGCGGTCAATTTCTACGTGCAGCAGTTGGGCGCTAAAATCGAAATGATGATGCGCTACAAAGAGATGCCCGAGGAAGCCAAACAGGAGGGTCCGCAGGACGTCAATCCGGAATCCATCATGCACGTCCGGTTGTTAATCGGTGAAACGGCGCTGATGGCCTCCGACGGGTGCCCGCAGGAGGGCAACGAGGCTTCTCACAAAGGATTTGCCCTGTCGCTCAACCCCAGCGACGTGGAGCAAGGCCGTGCCCTGTTTGAAAAACTGTCGCAGGGCGGCCAGGTGACCATGCCTTACCAACCCACCTTCTGGGCCAAGGGCTTTGGCATGCTGACTGACCAGTTTGGCGTCAATTGGATGATTAACGTTGAATAACCCGTCATCCCGCCGCGGTGTCCGTTGCCAAGAGCGAACACCGCAGCGCCGCTATCAACGGTAGTGATACCAGTCATAGGCCGCCATGGCGAACAGCACAAACAACACCGTCAACAGCACCAGTCCCAAACGCCAGTAAGGCGATTTACGCTGCCGCCAGGCAAAACCGATCATTAACGCCAGCACGCCCAGGGTCACCGGGTAATAAACCACCAGCGTCAGCAAAGTAATAATGATGTAGTCAGACATGCACACCAACTCTGTATTCTTTATGTCAATTTTACGGCTAATGATAACACTGCCTTTCAGTGACTTATTCATTTTTGCCGTTTAGGGAGTAGTGGACGGCGCAATTAACGAATAAGATGTAGGATTGTTCTTATCTCGATTGAAAGACTTTCTAGCAAGGGTGACATGACACAGCAGCAACCGCAGGATGCCGAACGGCCACGCAACGGTAAAAATTCCCCGTTACTCTTTCAGGCCGGCGTATTTGTCGTCATCGTTGCCGTCACGCTGATTCTGTTTAACGCCTGGCAGATTTGGAATGCGCACCAGCGCGACTTGCAAAGCGCCGAACATGAATCCGCCAATCTGGCCCGTTCGCTGGCGCAACATGCCGATGACACCTTTATGCAGACCGACAGCACGCTGTCCGATCTGACCGAACGCATTCAAACCGACGGCCTGGGGCAACAGCAGCAACTGCGGTTACAGAAAGTGATGCAGACGCAGGTCGGCAACCTGCCTCAGTTGCACGGCCTGTTCGTTTACGATGCGCAAGGGAATTGGGTCGTGACCTCATCAGGCCGGTTCGTGCAAAACGCCAACAATGCCGATCGCGAGTATTTTAAATTTCACCTGAGCCACAACAGCAACGCGATTTTTATCGGCAAGGTGGTGCGCAGCCGCTCTACCGGTGATTTGATCATTCCGGTCTCGCGCCGTATCAACAATCCGGACGGCAGCTTTGGCGGCGTGGTTCTGGCCACGCTGTATGTCGACTATTTCCGCCAATTTTACGACACCTTCGCATTGAACAGCGACGCCTCGCTCAACCTGCTGTTGGCGGATGGCACCATTCTTTACCGCCGTCCCTACTCGATTGCCGCGATCGGCAAGAATATTTCGGAAGGCGTGCTGTTTCGCGAAATTCTGCCGCACTCCGAATTCGGCAATGCCACCATCACCTCGCGTTACGACAAGGTGGAACGGATCTACGGTTATTCGCGGGTCAATCGTTATCCGCTGGTGATAGCTGCCGGGCTGTCGAAGGAAGATGCGCTGGCCGACTGGCGCAATGATAGCGGCGTATTTGCTCTGGGCGGCGCGACCCTGTTGATCATTTTGCTGGCGATGGGGTTGGTGCTGATGCGCCAAATCAACCACAGCGTGCGAACCGAAGCCGAACTGATGCGCACCCGCGACCAGCTCACGAGCATCAACCGGACGCTGGAAGAGTTGGCGTTGCTGGACGGGTTAACCGGCCTGGCCAACCGTCGTCAGTTTGATATCGCCTTGAAGAACGAGCTGATGCGTGCCTCGCGCAACTACCGCAGCGTGGCGTTGCTGATGCTGGATATCGACTGCTTCAAACAATATAACGACATTTACGGTCACGTCGCCGGCGACCAGTGTCTGCAACAGATCGGACAAACACTCAAAGGACTGGCCTGCCGCAGCAATGACATTATGGCTCGCTACGGCGGTGAGGAGATGGCGATTATTTTGCCGGATACCGATACCCAGGGTGCGCTTATATTCGCCGAACGCGTGATCGAAACCGTGCGCGAGCTGAAAATACCGCATGCGGGTAACCCCCACGGTATCGTCACCATCAGTATTGGCATCTACGCCAAAGTGCCGCATATGTATAACGACACGCCGATCGGCTTTATTAATCAGGCCGACAGCGCACTGTATCAAGCCAAAGCTCAGGGTAAAAACCGCATTTACTCCGCCTGATCCTACCGGGCCGTCTCAACCGGAGACGGCCTCTGAGCTCAGGTTTTTTCGACAGCAAAAGTCAAAAACAAGCCACTGATTGCAAAGATTAAATTTAATTTAATCTTTTATTTCCTGCTCGACCGAAAATTAATTAATTCCGCTTAAATCTATTTTTACCCATTCGTGCCATTCGCCTGTCGTTTAATGTCTGTTTATTTTTTAGCGCTAATAAGCAGTGCTAGGATTAATCAACCCAGCTATTAATACCCTGTAGTTCAATTCAGCAATAATTCCCGCTGGTTATAAATTCCTTTCAAATAAAAACAATTAAAACATCCCCCCTCTCAAGGAGATATTATGCGCATGGAAAATCTAACGCCTGAACAGGCGTTAATGACATTGCCACAGCAACAATGGGATAGCGTTCCGACGCCCTCCGGCCCCTCTGCCGTCGAGGCACTGGAGCAAGGCAAGCTGGTGTTCTTGCCCGATCTGAGGTTTCCCTTGTTGGCCGGCGAAATCGCGCTGCTGGATCCGGCATTGGTCGATATAAAACGTAAAAATATCAGTTACTGGCCGGAAACAGGCAAATTATCCGGTGTGGCGATAGCGGCGCAGCAGCCCCAGGTCGAGACATTGCTGTCGCGCTATTATCAGGCCAGCCTTCAATTGGTTGCCGCTTTGCTGCCCCACTATCAGCAAGCCTTGCATTCACCGGTCAACACCCTGCGTCTGCACCCGGTCGCGGCCTGGCGCGAGACCAGCTCATGGCGCAAGGACGACAGCCGGTTGCACGTCGATGCCTTCCCTTCACGCCCGAACTACGGTGAACGTATTCTGCGCATCTTTACCAACATCAACCCCGATGGGGAACTTCGCCAATGGCGCATCGGCGAACCCTTCCCTCAACTGGCGCAACGCTTTATGCCGCGCCTGAGTCGCTATTCGCCGCTCAACAGCTGGCTGCAGCATAAGGTCGGCATCACCAAGCGTCGTCGCAGTCATTACGACCATCTGATGCTACAGCTGCATGATGCGATGAAAGCCGACCAAAGCTATCAGCAACAAGGCCCGCAGCTGGCGCTCGACCTGCCGCCGGGCAGCAGTTGGATCTGTTTTTCCGATCAGACGCCGCACGCGGCGATGGCGGGTCAGTTTATGTTGGAGCAAACCTTCCTGTTACCCGTCGCCGCGATGAAAAACCCGCAGCAGTCGCCGTTGAAGGTGCTGGAGTCGCTGCTGCATCAGCCCTTGCTTTAACCGGGTTGCGCCAACTGCGGCGAATATTGGTGATCCGCAGTTGGCCCTTTCTCGCCCTTAGCTCGCCGCCCCGAAATCCCCTTCCTGGCGTGCCACCAGCGTCAGAATGCTGTACAGCGCCACCGCCTGCTGATGCTGGTTGAGCACCTGAACGTCCCAGACCACCACGCCGTGTGGACGATCCTCAGCGGTTTTCTGCGGCTTGCGGATTTTCTTTTTGCAGGTCAGCCGCACCTGAAGGGTATCGCCAATCTTCACCGGTTCGATAAAGCGCAGGTTTTCCATGCCGTAGTTGGCGATCACCGGCCCGACGCCGGGATCAACGAACAACCCGGCGGCGGCGGAAACCACAAAGTAGCCGTGCGCTACCCGCTCGCCGAACAGCGATTCGGCAGCGCCAATCTTGTCCATGTGGGCATAGAAATGGTCGCCGCTCAGGCAGGCGAAATTAACGATATCGGCCTCGGTGACGGTGCGCCGCGCGGTCAGCAGGCTCTCGCCCAGCCGCAGTTGTTCAAAGTACTTGCGGAACGGATGCACCGGATCTTCAATCACCGTCGCGCCGCGAACCCACTCACGGCCGATCGCCGCCAGCATCGCCGGGCTGCCCTGGATTGCCGTGCGTTGCATATAGTGTTTTACCGCACGCAGCCCACCCAGTTCCTCACCGCCGCCTGCCCGGCCCGGCCCGCCGTGCACCAGCATCGGCAGCGGAGAACCGTGACCGGTGGACTCCACCGCCGCCTGTTGATCCAGGATCAGCATGCGACCATGGGCGCAGGCGGTGGCGCGAATAAACCGCGTCGCCAGCGCCTCGTCGGCGGTCACCAGCGATCCTGCCAGGCTGCCCTGGCCCAATAACGCCAGCTCAATCGCCTGTTCGGTATGCTGATAAGGCATCAGCGTCGCCACCGGGCCGAACGCCTCGGTACCGTGCACCGCCTGATGATTAAAGGGATCGGCACAGTACAACAGCGTAACCGGGTAAAATGCTCCCTGCTGCACGCCTTCCCCCATCACTGCCAGTTTATCCGCTCTCGCGCCGCACAGCGGTTCGCAACCGTTATGCAGCAGGAAATCCACCTTTTGTTGCACGTCGTCGCGCTGTTCGCGGCTGACCAGTGCGCCCATGCGCACCTGTTCGAGTTTAGGGTCACCCACCGTGACCCCGGCCAACCGTTGCAACAGCGCCTGCTGCACCTCGGCCACCCGTTTCGCCGGCACGATAATCCGCCGGATAGCGGTGCATTTTTGCCCGGCCTTGGCGGTCATCTCGCGGCACACTTCTTTGATAAACAGCGCAAATTCCGGCATCTGCGGCGTAACGTCTTCGCCCAACACGCAGCAGTTGAGCGAATCGGCTTCCATGGTGAAAGCAATCGATTTTTGCAGCAGACGCGGGTGCGCACGCAACTGCTGGCCAGTCTGCGCCGAGCCGGTAAAGGTCACCGCATCCTGATAATCCAGATGGTCAAACATATCGCCAACCCCGCCACACACCAGTTGCAGCGCCCCCTCCGGCACCAGACCGCTGTCGATAATCAGCCTGACCATCGCCTGTGTCAGTTGGGCGGTGGCGGTCGCCGGTTTGATGATCGCCGGCATGCCGGCCAGCCAGGTCGGCGCCAGTTTTTCCAGCATCCCCCAACAGGGGAAATTAAAAGCATTGATGTGCAACGCCACGCCAGGACGAGAAGTCAGCACGTGGCGGGCGGCGAATTGCGCCTGTTTGGACAGCGGGATCAGTTCGTCTTCCGGCCACAGCGTATCGTCAGGCAGTTCGCGCCCCGCCAGCCCGGCATAGGCAAACAACGTGGCGATGCCGCCTTCGATATCTACCCAGCCATCGCTGCGGGTGGCGCCGGTCTGGTACGAAATGTCATACAGCGCTTCTTTATGGGCCAGCAGGTGTTTAGCCACGGCTTTCATCATTTGCGCGCGCTGTTGGAAGGTCATCAGCGCCAGCGCCTTGCCGCCCTGGCTGCGTGCGTATTCCAGACTGGCGGCCAGCGGCAGCCCATCGGAACACACCTGATACAGCGGTTGGCCGGTAACGGCATGATGGATTTCGCGGGCTTTGCCCTGGCCGAACACCCAGGCGCCAGAAAGGTAACTCTGTAGCTGCTGCATTTGCTCCTCCGGAATTCATAAATTTACACCACAAGGATTAATTACGTATCACATATTGTCCAGTTTTCGCCAAGGTAAAATTTAACAAAATAAAAACACATGGCGCTTTAAGCGCGCTAAACCGCCGATTTCCACTCATAAACTCATTTTTAATATTGTTGTAAAACAATTAAATAACTAACCACCTTGTGAGTGCACTCGCAAAACCATATCAATGTTGTTTGATCTTTTTGTTATCAGTTTGTAGCCTTATGGTTAGTTAATGTGATTCACATTTTTATATTTAATGTGAAAAATACGAATCATCAAGAGGCCAGCATGACAACTGACGCGCAACAACAGCAGCACTTCGACGACAAAATTGCGGCGGACACCGCCATCGAGGCCAAGGACTGGATGCCGGATGCCTACCGCCAAAACCTGATCCGCCAGATTGGTCAGCATGCCCATTCCGAAGTGGTCGGCATGTTGCCGGAAGCCAACTGGTTGACGCGTGCACCGACTCTGCGCCGTAAGGCGGTGCTGCTGGCCAAGGTGCAAGACGAAGCCGGGCACGGCCTGTACCTGTACAGCGCCGCCGAAACCCTGGGCTGCTCGCGCCAGGACATCTACCAGAAGATGCTCGACGGCAAGATGAAGTACTCCTCGATCTTCAATTACCCGACGCTCAACTGGGCGGATATCGGGGTGATCGGCTGGTTGGTGGACGGCGCGGCGATCGTCAATCAGGTGGCGCTGTGCCGCGCCTCCTACGGCCCCTATGCACGGGCGATGGTGAAAATTTGCAAGGAAGAGAGCTTCCACCAGCGCCAGGGTTACGAAGCGGTCATGGCGATGGCCAGCGGCAGCGAACCACAGAAAGCCATGCTGCAAGATGCGATTAACCGCTTTTGGTGGCCGGTGCTGATGATGTTTGGCCCCAGCGATACCGATTCGCCGCACAGTGCGCAGAGCATGGCCTGGAAGATCAAACGCCACAGCAACGATGAGCTGCGGCAGAAGTTTGTCGACAACACCGTGCCGCAGTTGGAAGCCCTGGGCATGAGCGCGCCGGACGCCGATTTGGCCTGGGACCAGGCCAGCGGCCACTACCGCTTCGGCGAAATCGACTGGAGTGAACTGCACGAGGTGATCAAGGGGCGCGGTCAGTGCAACCACGAACGGTTGCAAGCCAAGCGCCGCGCCTGGGACGAAGGTGCCTGGGTGCGCGAAGGCGCTTTGGTTCACGCTTCGAAAAACACCTCAACCGCCGCATAAGGAACCGATGATGACACATGCCCAATGGCCACTGTATGAAGTGTTTATCCGCAGCAAACAAGGGCTGGCGCACCGTCACGTCGGCAGCCTGCACGCCGCCGATGACCAGATGGCGCTGGAAAACGCCCGCGATGCCTATACCCGGCGCAACGAAGGCTGCTCCATCTGGGTGGTGCAATCGAGCCATTTGATCGCCTCGCAACCGGAAGATCGTGAAGCCTTTTTCGATCCGTCCGATGACAAGATTTACCGTCATCCGACGTTCTACACCATTCCCGACGGCATCAAGAACATGTAGGGGCGGCCATGACTATCCATAACGATCCGCGAATCACTTATGTCCTGCGTCAGGGCGATACGCCACTGATCCTCGCCCAACGTTTATGCGCCTGGTGCGGCCACGCACCGGAGTTGGAGATCGACCTGGCGCTGGCGAATATCGGTCTGGATCTGCTCGGGCAGGCGCGCAACTTTCTCGGCTATGCCGCCGAACTGGCCGGGCCGCAATTTTGCGAAGATCGGCTGGCCTTTGGCCGCGACGAGCGCGAATTCCACAACCTGCTGCTGGCGGAACAACCCAACGGCGGGTTCAACGACACGCTGGTGCGGCAGTTCCTGATTGACGCCTATCACGTACAGCTGCATCAGGCGCTGAGCCACAGTCAGGATCCGCAACTGGCCGCCATCGCCGCCAAGTCGCTGAAAGAGGCACATTACCACCTTCGTTTCAGCCGCGGCTGGATGATCCGTCTGGGGGATGGCAGCCCGCTCAGCCACCAAAAAATTCAGCAGTCGCTGGATAACCTGTGGCGCTTTACCGCTGAATTGTTCCACGCCGATGAGCTGGAGCAACAGTTGGCGGAACAGGGCATCGCCGCCGACCCACGCCAGCTTGAGGCCCCCTGGTTGGCGCTGGTTGAAGAAACGCTGCAACAGGCCACCCTGCAGCTGCCGACAGAGCAAGCGTTCCGCCACGGCGGCAAGCAGGGGCGACACAGCGAACACCTTGGCCCGCTGTTGGCAGAGATGCAGTTTCTGCAACGCGCCTATCCCAACGCGAACTGGTAAGGGGCCGCTATGAACATTACCCGGCTGCAGGCCGCGGAAATCCCGCAAATCTGGCACTGCCTGCAACAGATCAGCGATCCGGAACTGCCGGTGCTGTCGATTACCGATCTGGGCATGGTGCGCGACGTTGAAGCCGACGGCGACGGCTGGCGCATCACCTTTACGCCAACCTATTCCGGCTGCCCCGCCACCGAGTTCCTGCTCGAGGCAATACAGCAGCGACTGGCCGAAGCCGGCTTCGGTCCGGTAAAAGTCGCTATCCGCCTCAGCCCGGCCTGGACCACCGACTGGATGAACGCAGCGGCGCGTGCGCGACTGCGCGAATACGGCGTCGCACCGCCACAGGGGCACACCTGCGACAAACCTCAGGCGCACGGCCCGGTGCCCTGCCCGCGTTGCGGCAGCACCCACAGCGAGAAAATCAGCGAATTCGGTTCTACCGCCTGCAAAGCGCTGTACCGCTGCTGCGATTGCCGTGAACCCTTCGACTATTTCAAATGTATTTAGGAGCGCAGAAAACCATGACGGTCTTCCATCGCCTGAACGTCGCCGCCATCGAGCGCGAAACGCCGGACGCCGTAGCCATCACTCTGCGGGTGCCCGAAGAACTGAAAAGTCACTATCGCTACACCCCCGGCCAACATCTGACGTTGAAGGCACAGGTGGACGGCGAAGAGCTGCGCCGCTGCTACTCCATTTGCAGCGCACCGCAGGAAGGGCTGTTGCAGATCGGCGTGAAAGCGATTCACCAGGGGCGCTTCTCCTCGTTCGTTAACCGGCTACTGAAAGTCGGCGACGCACTGGAGGTAATGGTGCCACAAGGCCGCTTCGGCTATCAGCCGCGGGCGGAAAACAGTGGCGACTATCTGGCGATTGCCGCCGGTTCCGGCATCACGCCGATGCTGTCGATCATCAAGGCCACGCTGCAACTTGAACCAAACAGCAGTTTCACGCTGATTTACGGCAACCGCAGCAGCCGTTCGGTGATGTTTAAAGAGACACTGTCCGATCTGAAAAACCGCTACCCGCAACGTTTCCAGCCGCTGTATCTGTTCAGCCAGGAGAGTCTCGACAGCCCATTGCTCAGCGGACGCATCGACCGCGAGCGCCTGTTAGCCATCGGCGGCACCCTGCTGGACTACCGCGACTATGACCATGCCTTTATCTGCGGCCCGCAAACCATGATGGACGACGCCCAGAGCGTGCTGGAACAAGCCGGTGTGCCCGCCGAACACATCCACAGCGAACGTTTCAACACCAGCGGCATGGTCGCCCGCCCGGTCAGCGATGCCAATCGCAACGCCACCCGAGTGGAAATTTTGCTGGATGGCCGCCGGTTGGATATCGAAGTCGGCGCGCAGGACGACAGTATTCTGGACGCGGCGCTGCGTCAGGGCGCCGATCTGCCCTACGCCTGCAAAGGCGGCGTGTGTGCCACCTGCAAGTGTCGGTTGAAGGCCGGCCAGGTGGATATGGCCGTCAACTACAGCCTGGAGCCGGATCAGTTGGCGGCGGGTTACGTATTGAGTTGCCAATCGTGGCCGCGCGGCGACGGTGTGGTGTTGGACTTTGACGTATAGGAGCCGCCAATGGAAACCCCTTTGATCCTGCAACATCGTCAGGCGCGCGTGGTGACCCTGACGCTACATCGTCCGGAGGCGCGCAACGCCCTGAACACCCCATGCCTGGAGCAACTGGTGAATTTGCTGGAACAGGCCGACGCCGATCCCAGCGTCGGTGCGGTGGTGATTGCCGGCGCACCACGTTTCTTTGCCGCCGGGGCCGATCTGCATGAACTGCAACAACAAGATCTGCCCGCAACGCTGACCGACCGCCGTCCGCTGTTGTGGCAACGGCTGGCGCAATTCAGTAAACCGCTGCTGGCGGCGGTGAACGGCTACGCGCTCGGTGCCGGCTGTGAACTGGCGCTGGCCTGCGACCTGGTTATCTGCGGCGAAAGCGCCCGCTTTGGCCTGCCGGAAATCACGCTCGGTCTGATGCCGGGTGCCGGTGGTACCCAGCGTTTAATTCGCTGCGTCGGTAAATCCCGCGCCAGCCAGATGGTGCTGACCGGCGAAGCCATTAACGCCGCCTGTGCACTGCAGAGCGGGTTGGTCAGCGAAGTGTGCGTTGACGCGCTGACGCTGGAACGCACGCAACAGATCGCCGAACGCATCAGTCGACAGGCACCGCTGGCACTGCGCGCCGCCAAACAGGCGCTGAAACAGGCGGAAGAAATCGGCCTTAGTCAGGGGCTGGCCGTTGAGCGCCAGCAGTTTGCCACCCTGGCCGCCACCGACGATCGCCGCGAAGGCATCGCCGCCTTCTTCGAAAAACGTACGCCAAACTATCAGGGGCGCTGATTTATGGATAACGCATTGATTCTCACCCACCTCGAAGCCGGGGTGCTGACCCTGACCCTCAACCGACCGGACAGGCTCAACAGCTTCAACGACGAGATGCACCGCCAGCTTGGCGAAGCCTTGACCCTCGCCGAGCGGGACGACGCCGTACGCTGTCTACTGATCACCGGTGCCGGGCGCGGATTTTGCGCCGGACAGGACCTGAACGATCGCAACGTCAGCGTTGAACAGCAGGCACCGGATCTGGGCCTGTCGGTAGAGCGTTTTTATAATCCGCTGATCCGCCGCCTGACCGCCCTGCCAAAGCCGGTGGTGTGCGCCGTCAACGGCGTGGCGGCGGGTGCCGGGGCAGCCCTGGCGCTGGCCTGCGATATCGTGATCGCCGCCGACAACGCCAACTTTATCCAGTCGTTCTGCCGCCTGGGACTGGTGCCGGACTCTGGTGGCAGCTGGTTCTTGCCACGACTGGCGGGCCATGCCCGCGCCATGGGCATGGCGCTGCTGGGGGACAAGGTCAGCGCACAACAGGCGCTGGCATGGGGCATGATCTGGCAGGTGGTACCGGCGGACCAACTGGTCACCACCAGCCAAACGCTGGCGCAGCATCTGGCCACCCAGCCCACCTACGGGCTGGGGCTGATTAAAAAAGCCCTCTACAGCTCGGCGAACAATACCCTCGATCAGCAGCTCGATCTGGAGCGCGATCTGCAACGTCTCGGCGGCCGCAGCGACGACTACCGTGAAGGCGTCAGCGCCTTCTTCGCCAAACGCACGCCCCATTTCAGCGGGAAATGATCATGAGCCTGCCGAACTTCAACGCAAGGGTCGCGGTCATTGGTGCCGGTACCATGGGCATCGGCATCGCCCAGGTGGCCGCCGGGGCCGGGCATCCGGTGTGGCTGTTTGATATCGACACCGCCGCCGCCCGGCAGGCGCTCGATACACTCGGTCGGCGCCTGCGCCAACGGGTCGAAGCCGGTAAGGCCGACGCCGCAACCACCGAAGCCTTGCTGGCGCGGATCCAGCCGGTCGAGTCACTCGACGCCCTGGCCGACAGCGCACTGGTCATAGAAGCCGTAGCGGAAAAGCTGGCGATCAAACAGAGCCTGTTTCGTGAGCTGGAAGCCCGGTGTTCACCGGTCACGCTGTTCGCCAGCAACACCTCATCGCTGTCGATTACCGCCATCGCCGGGGCATTGCAGTATCCACAACGCCTGGCCGGCCTGCACTTCTTCAACCCGGCACCGCTGATGAAACTGGTGGAGATCGTCAGTGGGCTGGACACCAGTGCCGAAACCATCGACAAGCTGCAAACGCTGACCCGGCAATGGGGCAAACAAAGCGTGCTGTGCCGCTCCACGCCCGGTTTTATCGTTAACCGTGTGGCGCGCCCCTTTTACGCCGAAACCCTGCGCGCCCTCGAAGAGCAGGTCGCCGACGCCGCTACGCTGGATGCGGTAATGCGCGACGCGGGCGGCTTCGCCATGGGGCCGCTGCAACTGACCGATATGATTGGTCAGGATATCAATTACGCCGTGACCGAATCGGTATTTCAGGCTTTCTTCCAGGATCCTCGCTTTACGCCGTCACTGGTGCAGCAGGAACTGGTGGCCGCCGGGCGTCTGGGCCGGAAAAGCGGGCGCGGTTTTTACCGCTATGGCGATCAACAACCGCCACAAAACCCCGCCTGGCTACCGGCCTCGTCAGCGGAGTTGCCGCACAGCATCAAGCTGCACGGCGACACGGCAGGCATCGCCGTACTGACCGAATTACTGGCGGGAAATGCGGAGGCGATCATACAACCCGGCCAGACCAGTGCCTTTGCCCGGATTGATGAAGTTACATTTATGTTAACAAATGGTAAAACAGCCAGCCAGGTCGCCGATGAAATCGGAACCCCCGTGGTGCTGTTTGATCTGTCCGCCGATTATGCGCAAGCCTCCACCATCGCCATTAGCTGCGCGGCGCAAAACGGCGCCCGACACAACGCCACTGTCGTACGCCTGCTGCAATCCCTCGGCAAAAAAGTGATCTCGTTGCCGGACTATCCGGGCCTGTTGGTGATGCGCACCCTCGCCATGCTGGCGAACGAAGCACTCGACGTGGTGAACAAAGGCGTCGCCAGCGCAGAGGATACCGACCACGCCATGCGCTGCGGCGTCAACTACCCGCGCGGCCCGCTGGAATGGGGCGCGGCCTTGGGCTGGCGGCACATCCTGAGCACGCTGGACAATCTGCAACGTTACTACGGCGAGCCCCGCTACCGCCCGATGCCGCTGCTGCGCCACTACGCATCCCTCTCTTCAGGAGCCCAATGATGAATGCCAATACGCCCCACGCGCTGGCGCAACGCTGCGCCGAACAGATGTTTCAGCAGGATACCTGCGCCCAGGCCATGGGCATGCGGGTGGATGCCGTGGACGCCGGTTTCGCCCGGGTCAGCATGACCGTCGGCCCGCAAATGCTCAACGGTCACCAGACCTGCCACGGCGGCCAACTGTTCAGCCTGGCGGACACCGCCTTCGCCTATGCATGCAACAGCCAGGGGCTGGCGGCAGTAGCGTCCGGCTGCAGCATCGATTTTATCCGCCCGGCACTGGCCGGCGATCGTCTGACTGCCAGCGCCGAAGTCCGCCATCAGGGCAAAACCACCGGTCTGTATGACGTGGAAATCGTCAATCAACTGGGCAAGACCGTCGCCTGGTTCCGCGGCCGCGCGCACCGCCTCGGCCACGCCATTTTAGGGGAGCAAGCATGAACCAGGCTTTTATCTGCGACGGTGTCCGCACACCGATTGGCCGTTACGGCGGTGCTCTGGCAAACGTACGCGCCGATGACCTGGCCGCACTGCCGCTGAGCGCCCTGCTGGCACGCCACCCCCAGGTGGACTGGTCCCGGGTAGACGATGTGATCCTCGGCTGCGCCAATCAGGCGGGGGAAGACAACCGCAATTTGGCGCGCATGGCGGCGTTGCTGGCGGGCCTGCCGGTGAACGTTTCCGGCACCACCATTAACCGGCTGTGCGGTTCAGGTCTGGACGCGCTGGCAATGGCGGCACGCAGCATCAAGGCCGGGGAAGCCGGGCTGGTGTTGGCCGGCGGCGCGGAGTCCATGACCCGGGCTCCGTTGGTGATGGGCAAGGCCGACAGCGCCTTCAGCCGTCAGGCGCAACTGTATGATACCACCCTCGGCTGGCGCTTTATCAACCCGCTGATGCAGGCACAATACGGCACCGATTCGATGCCGGAAACCGCTGAAAACGTGGCGGCCCGGTTCAACATCAGTCGTGCCGATCAGGACGCCTTCGCGCTGCGCAGCCAACAACGGGCCGCGCTGGCGCAACAGTCAGGCACACTGGCGCAGGAGATCGTGCCGGTCAGCCTCAGCGGCAAGAAAGGCACGGTAACGCTGTTTAGCCAGGATGAACACCCGCGCGCAGAGACCCGGCTGGAACAGTTGCAGGCGCTGAAAACCCCGTTCCGCCACCCCGGTACGGTAACGGCTGGTAACGCTTCCGGCCTGAACGACGGGGCCGCTGCGCTGATCGTCGCCTCGGAGGCAATGGCCGTTAGCCAGGGGTTAACGCCGCGTGCACGCATTGTCGCTACCGCCACCTGCGGCGTCGAACCCGGTTTGATGGGCATCGGCCCGCTGCCGGCCACCCACAAGGTGCTGGAATTGGCCGGGCTGAGCCTGGCGCAAATGGACGTCATCGAACTGAATGAGGCTTTTGCCGCCCAGGCGCTGGCAGTACTGCGCCAGCTTGGGCTGCCGGACGACGCCCCGCAGGTGAACCCCAACGGCGGCGCGATTGCCCTTGGTCACCCGCTGGGCATGAGCGGCGCGCGTCTGGCGCTGGCTGCCCTGTTTGAACTGGAACGGCGTTCCGGCCGCTACGCGCTTTGCACCATGTGCATCGGCGTCGGCCAAGGCATCGCCATGATTATTGAGCGAGTCTGACCCCCGAGGCTAACTATGACCACCCATCCACAGCCACTCGACGCCATTGAGTTCGCCTCGCGCGATGAGATTGAAGCGCTGCAGCTGGAGCGTCTGAAATGGACGCTGCACCACGCCTACAACAATGTGCCGATGTACCGACGCAAGTTCGATCAGGCGGGTGTCCACCCCGACGATCTCAAACAGCTGAGCGATCTGGCACGCTTCCCCTATACCACCAAGCAGGACTTGCGCGACAACTACCCGTTCGACACCTTCGCCGTGCCGATGGAACAGGTGGTGCGCATTCACGCCTCATCAGGCACCACCGGCCGACCAACGGTGGTCGGTTACACCCAACGGGATATCGATAACTGGGCCGATATCGTCGCGCGCAGCCTGCGGGCCGCCGGTGCCACCGCCAAAGACAAGGTTCACGTGGCTTACGGCTACGGCCTGTTCACCGGCGGGCTGGGCGCGCACTACGGGGCAGAGCGGCTCGGGGCGACGGTGATCCCGATGTCCGGCGGGCAAACCGAAAGGCAGGCGCAGCTGATCCTGGATTTCAAACCCGACGTGATCATGGTGACGCCGTCCTACTGTCTGACGCTGATCGACGAGCTGGAACGTAAAATGGGCGGCGATGCCCGTGGCTGCTCGCTGCGCCTGGGGGTGTTTGGCGCCGAACCCTGGACCGAGGCTCTGCGCCACGAAATTGAAAGCCGCATGGGCATCAAGGCACTGGATATTTACGGCCTGTCTGAGGTGATGGGGCCGGGCGTGGCGATGGAATGCGCCGAAAGCGGCGGCGGACCGACCATCTGGGAAGACCACTTCCTGCCGGAAATCATCTGCCCGGAAACCGGCGTCGCCCTGCAGGACGGCCAGCACGGCGAGCTGGTATTCACCACCCTGACCAAAGAAGCGCTGCCGGTGATCCGCTATCGCACCCGCGATCTTACCCGCCTGCTGCCGGGTGACGCGCGCCAAATGCGCCGCATGGGAAAAATTACCGGTCGCTCCGACGACATGCTGATCATCCGCGGCGTCAACGTGTTCCCGTCGCAGGTGGAAGAACAAATCATGCAGTTCGAGCAACTGTCGCCACACTATCAGCTACAGGTCAGCCGCAGCGGGCACCTGGACACCCTGGCAGTACGCGTTGAACTGAAAGAAGCGGCGCTCAGCCTCAGTCACCAGCAACGCTGTGAGATTTGCCACCAACTGCGCCACCATATCAAGTCGATTATCGGCGTCAGCACCGACGTCAGCATCGCCAACTGCGGCGACATCCCTCGTTCAGAAGGCAAAGCCCAACGCGTGGTCGATCTGCGGCCGCGCTGATTCACCTGGCGTCACGGATGACGCCCCGATGAATTGTGGTAATGTTGTGTCTCATCGACGGCTAACCCATGGAAAAATATGGAACATAAACTGGATGAGTTTATCCGCCATGCTATAGACGCCCAGCCGATCAGCGGCACCTCGCTGATTATCTCCTTATATGGCGATGCGCTCAGCCACCGGGGCGGCGAAGTCTGGCTCGGCAGCCTGAGCGCACTGCTGGAAGCATTGGGTTTCGGTGACCGCTTCGTGCGCACCTCGGTATTTCGCCTGCAAAAAGAGGGCTGGCTGGAAGTCGAAAAAATCGGCCGCCGCAGCTTTTATCGGGTGACCGACCAGGGCATGCGCCAATTCCGCCACGCCGAGTCGAAAATCTACCTCAGTGAGCCACCGGCGTGGGACGGGAAATGGGACCTGCTGTTGCTGGAAAGCGCAGAGAAAAGCGAGCGAGCACGGTTGAAAAAAGAGCTGGGCTGGCTGGGTTTCGGCCAGATCGCCACTAACCTGATGGCGGCCCCTACCCACGCGCAAACCGACGTCACCGCGCTGCTCGGCGAGCTTAACGCCAGCGAACAGGTGATCTATTTTCGCGCCGACTACCCCTATAACCGCTCCGAACAAACCCTGCAACAGCTGGTGGCCAACTGTTGGGCACTGGCCGACGTCGCGGCCGATTATCACGAGTTTATCGTCTCTTTCCGGCCGTTGATGGCGCTGCTGCGCGAAGCCAATGAGGCACTGCTGACGCCCCAGCGCTGTTTCCAGATTAAGCTATTATTGATCCACTTCTTCCGGCGCGTGGTGCTGAAAGATCCCCTGCTGCCGGACGCCTTGTTGCCGGCTCAGTGGGAAGGGCAGATCGCCCGCAACCTGTGCATCAACATTTATCAGCGCGTGGACCGCGCCGCGACCGAATATGTCAGTGCGCTGGCGGAAACCACCATCGGCGCCCTGCCTGCCCCGGCGGCCGGCTATTACCGGCGCTTCGGCGGCCTGCCGCGCGATCCTTCACTTTAAGGAGCTTTTGCTATGCCCGTGTATCAGATTGATGGCCTGACGCCAGTGGTCGATCCCAGCAGCTACGTGCACCCCACCGCCGTGCTGATTGGCGATGTGATCGTCGGCAAGCAGGTTTATATCGGCCCTAACGCCAGCCTGCGCGGCGACTTTGGTCGACTGGTGATCGGCGATGGTGCCAATATTCAGGACAACTGCGTGATGCACGGCTTTCCGCAGCAGGACACCGTGGTGGAACAGGACGGTCATATCGGCCACGGTGCGATCCTGCACGGTTGCCGTATTCGCCGTAATGCCATGGTCGGCATGAACGCGGTGATCATGGACGGTGCGGAGATTGGCGAAAACACCATCGTCGGCGCCATGGCATTCGTCAAGGCCGCCGCGGTGATTGAAGCCAATAAACTGGTGGTCGGCAGCCCGGCGCGGGTGTTGCGTGACCTGACCGAGCAGGAACTGGCGTGGAAAGTGGCCGGTACGCACGAATACCACGATCTGGTGCAGCGCTGTAAGGCGTCATTGCAGGAGGTGGCACCGCTGACCGCCATCGAACCGGGCCGCCAGCGCCTGAGCTTTGGTGACCACCTGATCCCGAAAAGTCAGCTTTAATCCTTGCGAACCCGCTATTGCGGCCAAAAGTGGTTTACAGTGAATACCCTGTTTAACTTCTTTTATCTGGACCGGAATTAATGCCCAGAACGGCTAAAACGGTGGAAGTCCCCGCCATCGGCGAGCTTGATCGCCAAGCGGGGCAGCTTAGTCTGCAACTTGCCCAGGCACTGCGGGCAGCGATCAATAAAGGCGAACTGAAGCCCGGCGATCCCTTGCCTTCAACCCGCGTGTTGGCGGGCGCGTTACGGCTGGCCAGAGGCACGGTGCTGGCCGCCTTCGAGCAACTGACGGCGGAAGGTTTTCTGGAAGCGCAGCCCGGTTCGGGCACCCATGTCGCCCTGTCACTTCACCGCCAGCCGCCTGTACCGGCCAACAGCGCTGATATTTGTGACATAACCCTTTCCAGCCAGGCGCAGGCATTGGCGCAATTTGCCAGCCAGTTACGGCCACTGCCGCCGGTGCCCTTCACCGTTTCGGTGCCGATCAACGATACCGCGCCCGACGACATTTGGCGCAGGCTCGGCAACCGCATCCGTGCCAGAGGGCCAGGTGCCCCTGCCGGTTATGGCGAACCGCAGGGTGCACTGCCATTGCGTAAAGCGATATGCGAATACGTTCGCAAGTCCCGTTCGGTGCTCTGTACGCCGGAACAGGTGATTATCACTTCCGGCACTCAACAAGGGTTGTATCTCGCCACGCAAATTCTGCTGGATGCCGGGGACACCGCCTGGGTTGAAGATCCCGCTTATCAAGGTATTACCGCTATTTTTAATACCCTCTTCAGGGACCGGAAAATGGCCAGAGTGCCGGTGGATGCCGAAGGCATCGAGGTCGCAGCCGGCAGAGAAATCGCCCCGCAGGCCAGGGCCGCCTTTGTCACCCCTTCTCACCAGTATCCGTTGTGCATGCCGATGAGCATGTCGCGCCGGCTTGAACTGCTGGCGTGGGCCAAAGCGCAGCAGGCCTGGATTGTCGAAGACGATTACGACAGTGAAATGCGCTCTTCCGGCCACCCGTTTCCCTCGTTGCAGGGGTTGGATCCGGCCAGGGTTATCTACCTGGGCACCTTCAGCAAGATCCTGTTCCCTTCATTGCGACTGGGGTACGCCATCGTTCCTCAGCCCTTGGTGAATGCCTTCTGCGGTGCGCGGGCGTTGATGGATCGCCACCCGCCCAACGCCGATCAACACGTACTGGCCAGTTTTATGGCGCAGGGGCACCTGGATCGCCACATCCGTAAAATGCGCAGTGTGTACGCGGAAAAACGACGGGTGTTAACCGAGGCCATCCAGACCCAGGTTTCTGCCGAACTGGCCGCTCTGCACCCCAGCGATCAGGGCATGCATATGCTGCTGTGGTTAAAGGCGGGGTTGGACGACCGACAGGTTGCCCGTAAAGCAGCCGAAGTTGGGGTCGCCGTCGGGGCGCTGTCGCCGATGTATGCCACCGACAGCGGCAAAAACGGCTTGATACTCGGGCTGGGGGGCTACACCGAGCAACAGATCCACCAGGCGGCCCAAAAGCTGAATCAGGTGCTGGTGTCGTTGGCCGAGGCAGGGTAAAACGTCCGACAGTTAGTTAATCCCCTCTCCCTTGGGAGAGGGTTAGGGTGAGGGGAAACATGCAGAACAGAGGTTTAAAATCCCTCACCCCGGCCCTCTACCCCTGGAGAGGGGACGCTCACTTAAGCAATATCGTAAACCCTTATCTTGCCCGATTTAACGTGAAAATCGCTTCGCGCCGTACACGCAAACCAATACGCCGGCCATCACCGCGATCATTGAAGGTTGAATGCTTTCATGCAATACCAGCCCGGCCAGCGCCAGGCCAAAAAATGGCTGCAGCAATTGCAGTTGTCCCACCGCGGCAATGCCCCCCTGCGCCAAACCGCGATACCAAAAGATAAAGCCAATCCACATGCTGAACAGCGAAATATAGCCCAGCGCACACCATGCGCCGACGCTGACCGCTGGCCAGGCTGTGGGGGCCGTCACCACGGCAGCGGCTGCCGTTAGCGGCAAAGCCACCACCAGCGCCCAGGAAATCACCTGCCACCCGCCGAGCTTGCGCGTCAGCACTGCGCCTTCTGCATAACCCAGCCCGCAAAGCAGCACCGCCGCCACCATCAGCAGATCGCCGGTCCAGGCCCCTCCCGCCCCCTGCCTCAAGGCGAAAGCGCCGACCAACAGGCTGCCCAACACCGAGAACAGCCAGAATGCGGCTTTGGGTCGCTCACCGCCGCGCAGTACGCCGAAACAGGCGGTGGCCAGCGGCAACAGCCCGATATACACCAGCGCATGCGCCGAGGTGGTGTGCTGCAAGGCTAACGCCGTCAGCAAAGGAAAACCGATCACCACTCCAGTCGCGACCAGCACCAGAGCCGCCAGATCACCACGCTGCGGCCAGCGCTGACGCATCAGCCCCAACGCGCTCAGGGCCAGCAAAGCCGCGATCACCGCCCGCATCGCAGTCAGGAACAACGGATCAAACTCCTGCACCGCCACCCGCGTGGCGGGCAAAGAACCGCTGAAAATCAGCATGCCCAAAAAGCCGTTGATCCATCCCTGCGCCGAATGCCGAGCCACCGGCATCCGGGCGCAACCCACAACACGCGCTTTGTCTGTCTCACTGCTCATGGCAACACCCCTCCCTATCCCCAGGAAAGGTTGATTCTCCGGATAAAGTGGTTTACCACCAGAGCCACATAGTAACATTCTCAGTGAACCGGTTTATTCCACTCCCGGCGTTTCCAGCGCAGCGGGCGCAGGCTGATGGCGGCTATAGAAGAAGTAGACGGCCATCAACAGCAGAGTGAACGGGATGCCAAACCACAGCGTCATCTTGAAAAACTCGGTGAACGCCGTCGAGATCAACAGGGCGGCCATCAAACCGGCACCGGCCAAGGTGGTGTACGGGAAGCCCCACATGCGGAATTTAAGGTGGGTTTGCCGGTGCTGGCGACGGAAAAACAGGTGCGTGACAAAAATCATCAGCCAGGTAAAGCAGGCACCGTAGACCGAAATAGACATCATGGCGGCAAACGATTTTTGCGGATAAACCAGACTCAGCACGATCGACACCACGATGCCAATGCACGACATCGCCAGGGCGCTCACCGGTATGCCGCGCTGACTGACCCGCCCCAACGCGGCCGGTGCTTGCCCGGCGCGGGACAGCGAGAACATCATGCGGGTGGTGATATACAGCTGGCTGTTCATTGCCGACAGCGCAGCCACCAGCACGATAAAGTTGAAGATCCCGGCGGCGGCAGGCAGATGGATCACGTTCATCGCCACCAGGAACGGGCTTTCACCGGTACCGGACTGCCGCCAGGGAACTATCGCCAGCATCAGCGCAATCGACAGCATGTAGAAAATAAACAGCCGCAAAATGGTGCCCTTGAACGCGGTTTTCACCGCAATGACCGGGTTCCTGGCTTCACCGGCGGCGACGGCGATCATCTCAATACTCAGGTAGCTGAAAATCGACACGATCACCGCAAACCACATGCCTTTGACGCCAAACGGGAAGAAGCCGCCGTTGGCAGTAAAGTTTTGCAGGCCGAAGGCCGGGTTGGCAGAAAACATCAGGATACCGATGCCGATGGCGATAAAGGCCGCGATGGCCACCACCTTGATGGTCGACAGCGCATACTCCACCTGGCCGAACGACTTGACGCCAACCACGTTAATCACAATCACCGCCGCAGAGAACAGCAGCACCCAGGGCCAGATCGGCGTCGTCGGGAACCAGAACTGCATATACATGCCGATGGCGGTCACCTCGGTGCCTACCGCCAGCACCACGCAGGACCAGTAGGAATAGCGCACCAGAAAACCGAACAGCGGGCTGACATAAAATTCGGCATAGTCACCGAAAGAGCCCGGCGTCGGGTGCTCGGAGGTCATTTCCGCCAGACATCCCATCAGCAACAGTGCCACCACGCCCCCGATAAAATAGCTCAGCAATACGCTGGGGCCGGCCATCTGAATGGCGTAGGCGCTGCCGAGAAACAGCCCGGTACCGATAGCGCCGCCTATCGCCAGCATCGACATCTGCCCGGCGGTGAGCTGTTTCTTCAACCCGCCTTGCCGCCGGGCAATTTCGTCAAAACCCTTTATCTGTTTCATAGCAGTGTCCCACCTTATTCACGCAGTGCGAGTAACATCCAGGATGGCGGCAGTCACGTAGTCGACGTTGTCCTGGTTCAGGCCCGGCAGGCACATACGGCCGGGGGCCACCAGATAAATGGCATAGTGTTGCCGCAGCCGTTCGAGCTGCTGTGGATTCAGGCCGGTGTAACTGAACATACCTTTCTGATCGCGGATACGGCGGTAGTCCAGCGCTGAACCGCCCTGCTCCAACCCGACAGACAGAATTTGGCGCATCTGTTTAATCCGCTGACGCATGCCCGTCAGTTCGCTTTCCCACTGCTGCCGCAAGCCTGGGTCTGCCAGCAGGGTTTCCACAATCTGGCTGCCGTGGGTCGGCGGGCAGGAATAACTGCGGCGGATCAGCGTTTTTAACGCGCCCTTGACGTTCGCCGCGCAGTCAGCGTTGGCGCAACGAACCGAAAGCCCGCCCAGTCGCTGGCCGTAGAGGGCGACATTTTTCGAGAATGAGTTGGCGACCAAAAATTCCAGATCGGTTTTCAGCGCCTCACGCAGGGCAAAACAGTCTTCATCCAGCCCCTCGCCAAACCCCTGATAGGCGATATCGAACAACGGCAACAAACGGCGGCGCTGCAGCACTTCGAGGGTGGCACGCCACTGCGCCTGGCTGAGATCGGTGCCGGTCGGGTTATGACAGCAAGGGTGCAACAGCACCACGCTGCCTTCCGGCAGGCTGTCCAGCGTATCCAGCATGGCGTCAAAACGCAGTCCCCCGTTGAGCTCATCGAAGTACGGATAGGTGTGCACCTTTAGCCCCGCGCCTTCAAAGATGGCCCAGTGATTGGCCCAGGTGGGATCGGACACCCAGATGTCACGGCGTGACAGAAAGTGATGGATAAAATCCGCCGCCAGCTTCAGCGCACCGGAACCCCCGACGGTTTGTACCGTAGCCATGGCCGATGTCGCGGCTTCGCCAAACAACAATGCCTGCACCTGTTGAGCAAACAGCGCTGAACCTTCGATCGGCGGGTAGCCGTGCGGGCTTCGCCGTTCAAGCAAGCGCCGCTCGGCCGCCGCCACCGCCTGCATCAGCGGGATCTTGCCCTGTTGATCGTAATAAAGGCCAATACCCAAATTAACTTTTTGGCTATTCCCATCCTGTAAATAGGCTTCCATCAACGACATAATAGGATCGGCCGCCGAACGGCCAATGTGATTAAACATAGCGATTCCTTTATTCATTATTTAATGAATTAGCAGGTGGAGATTTCAGGGATAGATAAATCAGGCAGTGGCGCTGACGGTTATTTCTATTTTCATGCCTGGCACCACCAATTTATCGACAATCACCGTAGAGCGATTGGGGTAAGGATAATTAAAATATTTTTTATAAATTTCATCGAGTAATTTAACGTCATTCACGTCGGTGAGATAAATAATCACCTGCAAGACATTGTCGCTGTGACTATTTGCGGCTTTCAGCGTTTGGGCCAGATTATCGAAGGTCAGGGTAATCTGTTTTTCCGGCGCGCCGGTTTCAATACTGCCGTCGGCCCTGACCGGACCGTGGGCAGTGAACAACATGCCGCCGCCCTGGGTGGCCCAGGAAAAGGGTTGGCCGATTTCCGGCAGGCCGGTGTCGATGATGCTGCGCATGGTTTATTTCCCCGTAGTGGTTAGCAGGTGAGTCAGTGCGCCATCCCTGGCGAACAGGGCATCCAGCACGTTGTAATGGTTGGCGCCGGCAACCGCGACCAGACCGACGGGCTGCCGTTTTTCCTGCAGCGCAGCGTAATAATGCAGCGATTGCCCCTTCAATTCCGGCAGCTCCTGATCGCCGTAAAACAGCGTCATTGGCTTGATGCGCTGCGGAATATGGCGCACCGGGCTCAACTGGGCAATCTGTTGCCCGGTCAACTGCAATTGATGGTTAACATAGGTGCTTAATAGCGGTTCCAGTTCGAAAATACCGCTGATGGGTAATGTGGCGTCGACCACCGGATGGTGCTGCCAAAAGCTGGCCAGATGGCCGCCCGCAGAATGACCACACAGGAACACCGGCGCACGGCGATGGGTTGCCAGGCGTTGCTCAATAGCGCTCAGCGCCACGCCGGTTTGCCGGCATATATCATCCAGCTGGGCTTGCGGCGCCAGCGAATATTCCAGCAACACCACGTCAAAACCCAGGGACAGCGGTACCTTCGCAATAAAAGCGAAATCGTCCTTACGGCAAAACTGCCAATAGCCGCCGTGAATAAATATTAAGGTTCCTTGGTGCGGCTCGTCGGAATATAACCAGTCAAAAACTTCCCGGGGCGAATCCCCATAGGCAATATTACGCTCGCTGCGGACTTTTTGATAAACCGCCTGGCTACGGGATTGAAATGAAGTCAGGATCGCCGCTTCATTATCTACCGTGCTACCGTTGTCGTAACTCCCCGCAACAAGTTTCATATATTAAACTTCGTTTATTACTTAAGATATGCGTTAACTATTAGCAGTCGGTAAAATATTGTCAAGAAAGGCATCGCAGCAATGCGCACCCGGTAATATAAATCTTTTTTCGCGCCAAATAAGTTTAACCAGTGAAACTTATTTGGCCTGACGGCCTATTTTTATACCGTCTGAATTTGCGTTAATTGACTTAATTCCTGCCAGGCATAATCCCAAAAGGTGCGCACCTTGAGCGGCATGCGCTGTTTGTTTTGCGCCACCAGCTGCACCGGCATCGGCAAAGGTTCAAATGCCGGTAACAAACGCACCAGCGTCCCCGCCGCCAAATCGTCTGCCACCTGGTACGACAGCAAGCGGGCGATGCCCTTGCCCGCTCGCACCGCCAGTAGCTGCGTTTCAACCTCGTTGAGCAACAAACGTGGCGTCAACCGCACCCGTTCGCCATTCTCCTGCGGGCCAAAACGCCATTCACGCAGCGACGCCCGCTGGGTGCCGACGATGGTGTCATGCTCGGTCAACTGTGCCGGTTCCTGCGGTTCGCCGCGTCGCGCCAGGTAATCCGGGCTGGCGACGGTCACCCGGGACACCTGCCCCAAGCGACGCGCCACCCGCGAAGAATCCTGTAAGTGACCGATTCGCACCGCCACGTCCAGCCCCTCGTCGATCAAATCCAGGTTGCGATCGTTAAGCACCATTTCGATCTGCATCTGCGGATAACGATCCAGAAACGCCATCACCACCGGTGCCACGTGCTTGCGCCCGAACTGTACCGGCGAGGTAATACGCAATAATCCGGTGAGCTGGGTGTCCGCCGTGTCCAGCACCGCCGCCTGATATTCATTGAGCAGCAAGTGCGCACGCTCCGCCAGCCGTAATCCGGCTTCGGTCGGCGCTAACCTTCGGGTGGTGCGTTCGACCAAGCGGGCGCCAAAGCGCTGCTCCAGCGAAGCGATGGCCCGGGTGACGGCCGGCGCAGAGCGCCGCAGCTTGCGCCCCGCCGCCGCCAGGCTGCCGTGCTGGATCACCGCCACAAAAATAGCCAGTTCGTCCAAGCGATCCATAGACTGTTCCATAAAGTGAAATTATCAATTTCTACATTGCCGGATTTCGCTCACTGGCCGCAAGAGTATGCTGATAAAAATTCTTCAGGAGTCTGACCATGCAAAAATTAAAACTGTACGGCACCCCGCTTTCCGGCCACGTCCATCGCGTAGCGCTACTGTTGCGGATGCTTGAACTGCCCTATGAAGACAGTGAAGCCCCCGCCGAAGTACGCCAAAGCGAGGCATTTCGCCGTCTGAACCCATTCGGCCAGATCCCGGTACTGGTGGATGGCGATGTGGTATTGGCCGACAGCAACGCCATTCTGGTGTATCTGGCCAAACGCTACGCGCCGGGCAGCCATTGGTTGCCGGAAGATCCACTGGCGGCGGCGCAGGTGCAAGCCTGGCTGTCCAAAGCGGCGGGAGAAGTGCGCTACGGCCCGGCGTCCTGCCGTTTGATTGCCCAGTTTGGGGTGCCGGAGGATTATCAGGTCGCGCAGGCGGTCAGTGCGCGCTTTCTGCCGCAAATGGAGCGGCATCTGGCCGACCGGCCGTTTCTGGCGACGGAGCAGGCCACCATCGGCGATCTGGCCTGCTACAGCTATGTGGCGGTAGCACCGGAGGGCGGTATTTCACTGGCCCCCTATCCGGCCATCCAACGCTGGGTAGCGCGCATTGCCGCATTGCCCGGCTTCTTCGCCATGCCGTCGTTGCCCTACCCCGTCGAGAGGTAAACCCAATGTTCCCGCAGATATTCCACCCCGACGAACTGCGCGCTCAGAGCCTGGCCGGGTTTTACCAGGTGGGCGGCGGCATTTTCCCCAACATGCCCGATCAGCACCGTCAATTTTTCGACGCGCTGCCTTACCTGTTCGTCGCCACTCTGGACCCGCAGGGTTGGCCGGTGGCCACGCTGTACAGCGGTCCCCCTGGATTTTTACGCACACCGGACAGCAATCACCTGCGCATCAGTGCCCCGCGTCGCAGCGACGACCCGGCGCAGGCGGCGTTGCTATCCGGCAAGCCGGTCGGAGCGTTGGGGCTGGACTTCAGCAACCGGCGGCGCAACCGCGCCAACGGCGTCATCGGACGTACCGACAAAAACCGCGTTGAGATCGAAGTCAGGCAAAGCTTTGGCAACTGTCCGCAGTATATTCAGCGACGCGAGCTGTATCCGGCCCCCGCCAACCCTACGCCGATTGAACATCTCGCGACGCTGGACGCGGCGGCGCAGGCGTTGATCCGTCAGGCGGATACCTGTTTCGTCGCCAGTGCTGCCCACACCGAGCTGGAACAGGGCGGCGTGGATATTTCACACCGTGGCGGCAAGCCGGGGTTTATCCATCTGGAGGGCCACAGCCTGTGGATACCGGATTTTCGCGGTAACCGCTATATGAACACCCTGGGCAACCTGCTGGCAGAACCGCGCGCGGCGCTGTTGTTTATCGATTTTGAGCGCGGCGACGTTCTGCATTTACAAGGGGAGACCCAGATCCTCTGGCAAGCGGAAGTAGGCCAGGGAGTGCCCGGCGCGGAACGTTACTGGCGTTTCGATATCCACAGCGCCTGGCGTTTTTCACAGTGCTTGCCGTGGCGCGGTCGCAATCTGGAGTTTTCCCCGGCCACGCTCAATACCGGGGTGTGGTCGGAGTAAATCTGCACAGATATGCGGATGAACTTCCCCCTCTCCCAGGGGTGAGGGCCGGGGTGAGGGGCTTTAAAATTACTGCTGCCTGTATCCCCTCACCCTAACCCTCTCCCAAAGGAGAGGGAATAACTGAAGGGGGTTATTTGCTGTGCTCTACCGCGGATGCGGTCTGGTAAAGCTGGCGGAAATAGCTCAGGCGCTCAAAGAACAAGCGGCTTTGCGGCTCCGACATATTGCCGGCCACCTTGCCGGCGTCGATCTCGCGCCCCTGCCACTCCATCAGCGCAATGCTGGAAGCCAAAAAATCCATGTTGCTGCTGTAGGCCGCAAGATGTCGACTGACTGAAGTCATCATTGTGCACACTCCTTGATGGTCATAGGCTCACTTCAAAAAGGGTCTTATGCCTGCTGACTTCAGTATCGTCCTGAGTGCGGGCATTTTTTGTACAGAAGGTGCGGATGGCGACAAATTGATTGGTTGCCACGGATCGGGAAAATGAAGGCGCAAAAGTTTGCTAGGGTAAAGGGTAGCCGTTTGGGACAGGTCCCCGTGTTGAATTCTGAAAAAGGAAGCTAACCGATGAGCACTCACTTCTCCGCCAGCCTCAAAGATCCCGCGTTGTTCCGCGAAGCCAACTACATCGATGGGCAATGGTTGCAGGCCAAAGGCGACCAAACCATCAAGATCCATAACCCCGCCACCGGCGAGCTGGTCGGCCAGGTGCCGGCTTTGGGTGCCAAAGAAACCGCACAGGCGATTGCCTCCGCCAAAAAGGCCCAGCCGGCCTGGCGTGCGTTAACGGCCAAAGAGCGTGCCGGCAAACTGCGAAAACTGTTCGAACTGATGATGGAAAACCAGGAGGATCTGGCCCTGATCATGACCGCCGAACAGGGCAAGCCCCTGGCCGAAAGCCGCGGTGAGATTGCGTATGCGGCCTCCTTCATCGAGTGGTTCGCCGAAGAAGGCAAGCGGGTCTATGGCGACACCATTCCGCAGAATCTGTCCGGCCGCCGTATTATCGTGCAGAAAGAGCCAATTGGGGTTTTCGCCGCCATTACGCCGTGGAATTTCCCGGCGGCGATGATCACCCGCAAGGCCGGCCCCGGCTGGGCAGCAGGCTGCACCGGAGTGATCCGCCCCGCCAGCCAGACCCCCTTCTCGGCGTTGGCTCTTGCGGTACTGGCCGAGCGTGCGGGTTTACCGGCCGGCGTGTGCAACGTGATCACCGGCCCGAGCCAGGCCATCGGCGCCGAACTGACCGCCAACCCGGACGTACGCAAGCTCTCGTTTACCGGCAGCACCGAGGTGGGTGCGCAACTGCTGGCGCAATGCGCCCCGACCATCAAAAAAACCAGCATGGAACTGGGCGGCAATGCCCCCTTTATCGTATTTGACGATGCCGATCTGGACGCCGCCGTCATCGGCGCCGTCGCGTCCAAATACCGCAATGCCGGTCAGACCTGCGTCTGCACCAACCGTTTTCTGGTACAGGACGGCATTTACGACGCCTTCGCCGAAAAGCTGAAAGCGGCGGTGGCGAAGCTGAAGGTCGGTAACGGCATGGACGACGGCGTCACTATCGGCCCGTTGATCAATCCGGCGGCCGTGGAAAAAGTCAGCGAGCATATCGCCGACGCCGTGAAGCGCGGTGCCTCGGTATTGCTGGGGGGCAAACCCCATCCACTGGGCAATAACTTCTTTACCCCAACCATCCTGACCGACGTGCCGCGACAGGCCAAGATCTTCCATGAAGAAACCTTTGGACCGGTAGCGCCGCTGATCCGCTTTAACAGCGAAGACGAAGCCATTGAGCTGGCCAACGACACACCTTTTGGCCTGGCGTCTTACTTCTACAGCCGCGACATTGGCCGGGTGATGCGCGTCGCCGAAGCGCTCGAGTACGGCATCGTCGGCATTAACGAAGGGCTGATTTCCACCGAGGTGGCGCCGTTCGGCGGGGTTAAAAACTCTGGGCTGGGGCGTGAAGGGTCGAAATACGGCATCGAAGATTATCTGGAGATAAAATACCTGTGCCTCGGGGGGCTGGGGATCTAACCGCACAACGCGATTATTCGGCCCGCCTCACGCGGGCCGGTAAAGCGGATTTCACCCCGATGACCTGTAGACGGCCGCTGTTTTGGCAGCCGCCCCAATGAGGTCAATAATGGAGCAATCGGCAACGCCTGAGCCTTTCTGCGGTTAGCCGCTCCGGTATTACTTCTGGTACTGCGCGTCGCTGACCTTCTCCATCCAGTCAACCGGACTGCCGTTTAACGACTCGGCGATGGCGATATGGGTCATGGCGGTGTCCGGCGTCGCGCCGTGCCAGTGTTTGACGTCTTCCGGGATCCAAACGATATCGCCCTGGTTCATTTCCTGGATTTCCCCACCCCACACCTGGATCCAACCGCGCCCCTGGGTCACGATCAGCGTCTGGCCGAGTGGGTGAGTGTGCCAGGCGGTACGGGCGCCAGGCTCAAAGGTCACGGTGGCACCGCCCACGCGGGCCGGTTCACTGCCGGCAAAAGGCGCGTCGATACGGACCTTACCGGTAAAATAATCTTCTGGCCCTGGACGAGAGGGTTGGGAACCGCTGCGTTGAATTTTCACTTGTTTCTCCGTTTCGGCAATGGCTGCCGGCGCTAACATTGACAGGATAATTGTAGAGGCTGCGAGTAATTTCACGGGATAACTCCTAACGGGTAACGGGGGATGCAGAGGCACGCTTGGCAAACACCTCTTTGGCGACCGGGACGGCGGACATGGCGTTGGGCCAACCGACATAGAATGCCAAATGAGCCATCACCTCGCCCGCCTGTTGCTGGGTCAGGCCGTTGTCCATCGCCTTGTTGAGATGGAAGGTGATTTGCGCCACCTGACCGTTAGCCACCAGCGCACTCACCGTGACCAAACTGCGATCGCGGGGTGCCAGTGCCGGCCGTAGCCAAAGATCGTGAAACAGCACCTCGGTGGTATAGGCCACCAGCCCGGGGAATTGCTCGCTGCCGACCGCATTTTCCACCGCACTGGCCCGTAACCCTTCCGCCACTTCGTCCAGCGGCAGCCTTTGGGGATCTGCCACAGGCAATTCGCTAGCGCTAATGCCACGCTGTTGATAAACCTCGCGCGCTGCCGCCACCGCCGTCATGGCGTTGCCCCAACCGGTATAGAAAGCCAGATGGGTGATTATCTCCGACAGCTCGGCGGCGGTGACGCCGTTGTCCAATGCCAGGTTAAATTGCTCAGCCATCAGCGCCGTTTGGTTGCGGGCAATGACGGCGGCGACGGTGATCACGCTGCGGTCACGCGGCGAAAGCGCCGGACGCTGCCAAAGATCGCCCTGCAAGGTGTCCCGTTGAAATTTCGCCAAAGCCGGTGAGACGCTTTTAACCCGCTCTTCCGACTCCGGGGTTTCTGCCCCGGCGCTGCCGGATATCGCCATCGACAAAGAAAGGGCCGTTGCTGCAAAGTATTTCATTCATTTATCTCCCGATAAAATGACACATTAGGCAAAAGATAGCGTCACGCCCGCATCAGGACTAGATAGCAAAATACGCAAGGAGCTATGAACTGAATTCATTAATTGTCTATGGCCGTAGCAAGCGACTAGAATATCGCCATTAATTTAGCCAACACAATTCTGCCCACACGGCGAGGCCGGGATGTTAAAAGAGAACTTCAACGATTTAATTTCTTTTCTGGTGGTCGCCCGGGAACGCAGCTTCACCAAAGCCGCCGCCAAACTCGGCGTTTCCCAATCGGCATTGAGCCATGCCATCAGGGGCCTGGAAGAAAGGCTCGAGCTGCGCTTATTGACCCGCACCACCCGTAGCGTGGCCCCGACCGAAGCCGGGGAAAAACTGTTCAACAGCATAGGTCCGCGCTTTGCAGAGATTGAAAGCGAGCTGGACGCCCTCAGTGAAATGCGTGCCCGGCCGGCGGGTAACATTCGCATCACCGCCGGTGAACATGCCGTCGATTCGGTGCTGTGGCCGGTACTGAAATCATTCCTGGCCGACTACCCGGATATTAATGTCGAAATCACGGTCGATAACACGCTGACCGACATTGTCGCCGGCCGCTTTGATGCCGGCATTCGGCTCGGTGAACAGGTGGCCAAGGACATGATTGCCGTCCGTATCGCGCCGGAAATGCGCATGGTGCCGATCGCTACTCCGGCCTATTTTGAACAAAACGGCACGCCGAACACCCCACAGGAATTGCAAAACCACCGTTGCATCAACATGCGTTTGCCCACCATGGGCGGCCTCTACGCCTGGGAATTTGAAAAAGACGGGCGCGAGATCAAAGTGCGCGTCGATGGTCAGCTCACCTTTAACAGTCTGCGCCAGCGCATTGAGGCGGCGCTGCTGGGTTTTGGCATCGCCTTTGTCCCCGAAGATACCGTCACTCAGGAACTGGCCGACGGCCGTTTAGTCCCGGTGCTCGACGAATGGTGTCCGCACTTCCCTGGCTATTACCTCTATTACCCCAGCCGCAGGCAGCACACCACCGCCTTCGCCCTGTTTGTCGACGCCCTGCGTTACCCACGACAGGCTTGAATTGCCCCTGCCGAGGGCGGCAGGGGGACGAGTCAGCGGCCGACGTTTTGTTGCAGATGCGCCGGATAGCGATCGCCCTGTACCTCAATGACGGCCAGTGCCGCTTCAATACTGCGCAGTTCGTCCGTCGACAGCGCCAGCGACGCCGCACCGAGGTTTTCCTGCAGGCGATGCAGTTTGGTGGTTCCCGGGATCGGCACAATCCAGGGATGCTGCGCCAATAGCCAGGCTAGCGCAATCTGCGCCGAGGTGACCCCTTTTTGCCGAGCGATCTGCCCCAGCACATCCACCAGTACCTGGTTGGCTTTACGCGCCTGTTCACTGAAACGCGGCACGACATTGCGGAAATCACTGCTGTCGAAAGCGGTATTTTCATTGATCGCCCCCGTCAGAAAACCTTTCCCCAGCGGGCTGAAAGGGACAAAACCGATGCCTAATTCTTGCAACGTCGGCAGGATTTCCTGTTCAGGCTCCCGCCACCACAGCGAATATTCGCTTTGCAACGCCGTCACCGGCTGCACGGCATGAGCACGGCGAACCGTCTGTGCCCCAGCCTCGGACAAGCCAAAGTGCTTGACCTTTCCTTCCTGGATCAGCGCCTTCACCGTACCGGCGACGTCTTCAATCGGCACGTTGGGATCGACCCGGTGCTGGTAAAGCAGGTCAATCGTCTCGATATTAAGACGTTTTAGCGACCCTTCCACCGCCTGGCGAATATGCTCCGGCCGGCTGTTGAGCACCTGTTTGCCCCCCGGTTGAGGCAGATCAAAACCGAATTTGGTGGCTATTACCACCCGATCGCGCACCGGCGCCAGCGCTTCGCCCACCAGCGACTCATTGGTGAATGGACCATAAACTTCTGCGGTATCGAAAAAAGTCACGCCCTGATCCACTGCGGCGCGGATCAAGGCAATCGCCTGTTGTTTATCGGTGGCCGGACCATAACCAAAGCTAAGGCCCATGCAGCCCAGCCCCAATGCCGACACCTCCAACCCACTGTTACCCAGCTTACGTTTTTGCATTTTTTCCTCCGAAGTGTATGCACTGACTGCCGCTCACCCGCGGCGGCCAACCTGTGATCACTCTAGAAGCACGACCGGCAAATAACCAGACGTTAAATATGCTTGAGCTTATGAGCTCAATTCATAAACGAGGTACGCAAAAAAAAAAGCACAAGGTATTCAATAAAAGACAATATTTAGAGTAACCTAGCCGCGCTTTCGGCGGTGCCATCACATTAGTGCAACATCATCTCAACGGCGTTGCCGGATCCAGCAGGATTTTTTTGGTTTTACCCCCCGATCACAGAGTTTCTGCACGCCCCAAAACTGTCCTCTTTCTTTTACTGCTGCCTTCGCCTTTTAGCGTGGGTAACAAGGGGATATGCCAGACACCCGGGATGGATTTTTAGGGAGAAACCGCGTGTTTTTTTGGATATGGCTTAATCTCTAAATCGGGGACTGTTCATTTTGGTAAGGATAATACTATGCAAAATAAAGCGTCATCATCGCCGCTCATCATCATCACGGCGCTGTTCGCCGCGTTGAGTGGGCTCTATCTGCTGGGGGGCGGCATCTGGCTGGCCAAACTCGGCGGTTCGTTATACTACATCATCGCCGGCCTGGTGCTGCTGGTCACGGCCTGGCTGCTGGTCCGCCGCCGCGCCACCGCACTGCTGCTGTACGCGATCTTTTTACTCGGCACCACGGTTTGGGCGCTGTGGGAAGTTGGCCCGGACTTCTGGGCACTGACGCCGCGTCTGGACGTCACCTTCTTCTTCGGCCTGTGGCTGGTACTGCCTTTTATCTATCGCAAGCTCCACGCCAATGGCAAGCTGGCCTACGGTGCGCTGAGCCTGGCGTTGGTAGTCACCGTGGTGGCGTTGGCTTATGCGGTGTTTAACGATCCGCAAGAGATCAACGGCACCCTCGAACCGGCGCAGGTCAAAGTCGAACCTCAGGCGTCAGACGCCGACTGGCCGGCCTATGGCCGCACGCAGGAAGGTACGCGTTACTCTCCGCTGAGCCAGATCAATGACAAAAACGTCGGCCAACTCAAGGAAGCCTGGACCTTCCAGACCGGCGATCTGAAAACGGCCAACGATCCGGGTGAAATCACCAACGAAGTCACCCCGATCAAAATCCGCGACACGCTCTATCTGTGCACCCCGCACCAGAAGCTGTTCGCGCTGGATGCCGCCACCGGTAAGCAAAAGTGGCAGTTCGATCCACAGTTGAAATTCAACCCGACCTTCCAGCACATCACCTGCCGTGGCGTTTCTTATCATGAAACCGCCGCTGCCGCGGGTGCAGCCGCAGACGCCGCGCCGGCGCTGTGTGCACGACGCATTATCCTGCCGGTGAATGACGGTCGTTTGTTCGCTTTGGATGCCGATAGCGGCAAGCCTTGCGCCGACTTCGCCAATAACGGCGAACTTAACCTGCAAAGCAATATGCCGTATGCGACCCCGGGCCATTATGAGCCCACGTCGCCGCCGGTGATCACCGATAAGGTGATCGTCGTTGCCGGTGCCGTAACCGACAACTACTCCAATCGCGAGCCTTCCGGCGTGATCCGCGGTTTTGATGTCAACAGCGGCAAGCTGCTGTGGGCGTTCGATCCGGGTTCGAAAGATCCCAACGCCATTCCGGCAGACGAACACCACTTCACCCCGAATTCGCCTAACTCCTGGGCACCTTCTGCCTACGATGCCAAGCTGGATATCGTTTACCTGCCGATGGGGGTGACAACGCCGGATATCTGGGGCGGCGATCGCACGCCGGAAATGGAACGTTACGCCAGCGGTCTGCTGGCGCTGAACGCCTCCACCGGCAAGCTGGTCTGGTTCTATCAAACGGTGCACCATGACCTGTGGGATATGGACGTGCCGGCTCAGCCAACGCTGGCAGACATTACCGACAAGAGCGGTAACAAGGTGCCGGTGATTTATGTGCCGACCAAAACCGGTAACATTTTCGTGCTGAACCGCACCAATGGCGAGTTGGTCGTGCCGGCACCGGAAAAACCGGTTCCGCAAGGCCCGGCCAAGGGTGACCGTCTGTCGCCGACTCAGCCCTTCTCCGAGCTGACGTTCCGTCCGGAGAAAAAACTGACCGGTGCGGACATGTGGGGCGCCACCATTTATGACCAACTGGTTTGCCGGGTGATGTTCCACAGCCTGCGTTACGAAGGCACCTTCACCCCGCCTTCCGAACAGGGCACGCTGGTGTTCCCAGGTAACCTGGGCATGTTCGAATGGGGCGGCCTGGCTGTCGATACTGACCGTCAGGTGGCTATCGCCAACCCTATCGCGCTGCCGTTTGTGTCAAAACTGATCCCACGTGGCCCGGGCAACCCGATCGAGCCTGACGAGAATGATAAAGGCGGTTCCGGCAGCGAGTCTGGCGTTCAACCGCAGTATGGCGTGCCATTCGGCGTGACCCTGAATCCGTTCTTGTCACCGCTTGGCCTGCCGTGCAAGCAGCCGGCCTGGGGTTATATTTCCGCCGTGGACTTGAAAACCAACGACATCGTGTGGAAAAAACGTATCGGTACCGTGCGTGACAGCTCGCCACTGCCATTGCCGTTCAAAATGGGCATGCCGATGTTGGGCGGACCTGTCTCTACCGCCGGTAACGTCTTCTTCATCGGCGCCACCGCGGACAACTATCTGCGCGCCTTCAGTGTGACCAACGGTGAAAAACTGTGGGAAGCCCGGTTGCCGGCCGGTGGCCAGGCGACGCCAATGACCTATGAGGTCAACGGCAAGCAGTACGTGGTGATTTCCGCCGGTGGTCATGGCTCGTTCGGCACCAAGCTGGGTGACTATATTGTCGCTTACGCCTTGCCAGACGAGAAATAATCGCAGAGGATAGTTCTACCAAGAGCACGCCACCTGGCGTGCTCTTTCATTCCGGTTAGCTGTAAAGACTCCCCCACCCGCTGCGCCCCTTTCTGCAATAAAATTTCACGCCAACTATTGATAATGATTATCATTCGCAATATTATAACTGCGTTGGCCCCGGCAGTGGCCGACAATCATCTTCATATGGTAGGCAGTAAACGGGTGGCCGCCTTCGGGCGGCCCTTATTTCCCTCTGCACGGAGCCCCCTGAATGAGCCAACAGCCACTGACTGCCATGCTGATGTTGCTTTACGTGCTGCTGATGGTACCGGCGCTGTTCGCTCTCGACCACCGTTTGAGCGCCACCCGTTGGGGCCATAGCCGTTTGCTGCGCAAGACGCTGCAGACCGGGTTTATCATTGTCCTGACGCTGCTGTTTTTTAGCCTTATGACGTGGCTGTATTAAGTGCTTCAGGCTAATTCGCCGCCACCGGCAGCGCGCCTTTCTCCTTCACCACCGCGACCTTACCGCTCAGGGCAAAGGCCGAGAGCAGCGTGAACAGCAAGGCAATGCAGCCGAGGATCAGATAAGAGGTTTTGAAACCGTAGTTGACGTACATCAGGCCCGCCGCATAGGACATGCCGATGGCCGAGAGCTGCTTGAAGAAGCAAAATCCCCACAGGTAAATCGAGGCGGAGAGGTTAACGTTAAACTGGGTGGTGATGTACTTGAAGATGCCCACCAACAGGAACGGCACCTCGAACATATGCAGGGTTTTGAGGATAATCACCGCGGTGACCGAGTCCGCCTGTGATGAGCCGATGATCCGCACCGACATGATGATCCCGGCAATCAGCAGCGCGTTCTTGCCGCCAATGCGGTTGATGATCAACGGCGCAAAAAACATGATGAAAGCGTTAAGAAACTCCCCCAGCGTCGTGACATAACCAAACGCCTGCGTTCCCGCGTGACGGTCGCTGAAAAACGACGTAAAGAAGTTGGCGAATTGCTGATCGAATACGTCATACACGCAGGCTACCCCGACGATGTACATCACCAGGCACCAGAATTTGCGCATTTTCAGCAGGCTCAGCGCCGCTTTCAACTTGACCGGTTTGTGGTTCAAGGCTAATCCGTCCGCCACGGCCAGCGTGTTGCTCTGTTCCGGTTTGAACAAATAAAGCAAACCGGCCAGGATCAGCGCAAAACTCGACGCCAACCAAAACGCGAACTGATTGTTGATGGTAAACATATAGCCGACTATCGAGGCGCAAATCGCCCAGCCGATGCAGCCGAACAGCCGGGCACGCCCATACTCGAATTGGCTGCTCCGACTCACTTTCTCGATATAGGCCTCAATCGCCGGCGAACCGCCGCTGCACACCAATCCCAGATAAATACCGCACAGCAAGGCCCCCAGGACAAAATGGCTTTTCAGCAGCGGCGAGAACACATAAATAAACAGCGGTGCCAGAAACAGCAGCAGGAAGATGATCATCCACAGCAGATGTTTTTTCAGGCCAAACTTGTCGGTGACGAAGCCGAAAATCGGCTGGAACACCAGGGCAAACAGCGCCATACAGGCAAACACCACCCCGGTTTGCCGTTGGTCGAGCTGGTTGACGTCATGCAGCCAGATCGGAAAGAACGGCAGCACCGCTCCCATGATAAAGAAATAGAAAAAACAGAAGGCCCCAAAGATCCAAAAGTTCTTGTTTCTCAAATAAAACATGGCTCACCACCCTATTTTAATGGCGCAGAATACTCTGCGCCTTGTGCGTTTTGAGGAGGTAATACGGTTAAATTCGGCGATCAGTGATAAGCGGGGAGCCAGCTGCCGTGAGCCTCAATCAGCTCGTCGCACAGCTTGCGAATGTCATCAATGGAAAGTTCGGCGGACGTATGCGGATCCAACAGCGCCGCATGATAAATCGCTTCGCGTTTGCCCGTCACTGCCGCTTCGATGGTCAGTAACTGAGTATTGATATTGGTGCGGTTAAGCGCCGCCAGTTGCTCCGGCAAGTGGCCGACGTAGCATGGCGAGATCCCCTGCCCATCCACCAGGCAAGGCACTTCAACGCAGGCCTCTGCCGGCAGGTTGGTGATTAAACCGGTGTTGAGCACATTGCCGCCAATCTTGTACGGACGGTCGGTTTCCATCGCTTCGATAATGTAAGAAGCATATTCGTGGGTACGGGTATGCGTCAGGTTGGCGTCATGGGTCAGCGCCAGCTTGCGTTGCTGCCATTGGTCGATTTGTTCGATACAGCGGCGCGGATACTCGTCGAGCGGAATATTGAAGCGCTCAATCAGTTCCGGATAATGACGCTTGATCCAGTACGGCATGTACTCGGCGTTATGCTCGGAAGACTCGGTGACGTAATAACCAAAGGTTTTCATGATTTCATGGCGCACCATGTCATCGTGCTTGCCCTGCAACGCATTCGCGCGGCGCTTGATTTCCGGGTACAGGTCTTCGCCGTGACGGCGAACGTCCAGCAACCAGGCCATATGGTTGATGCCGGCAATGTGGAACTGTACGTCGTCGGTAGGCATGTCCACGCTTTTCAACAAGGTCTCCGCACACACCTGAACGCTGTGGCACAGCCCCACCGTTTTCACTTCGGTATGGCGCAGCATCGCACCGGTCAGGGCCGCCATCGGGTTGGTGTAGTTCAACAGCCAGGCGTCCGGGCAAACCGCTTCAATGTCCCGGGCAAAATCAAACAGTACCGGAATGGTACGCAGTGCGCGGAAGATCCCGCCGATGCCCAGGGTATCGGCAATGGTCTGCTGCAGGCCGTACTTTCTGGCGATGGTGAAATCGGTGATGGTGCAGGGATCGTAGCCACCGACCTGAATGGCATTCACCACGTAATTAGCGTTTTTCAGTGCCGCACGGCGGTTTTCCACCCCGAGATAAGGGGTGATCTTCGCCCTGCCCGCATTGATATTGCGGTTGATATTGCTCAGCATGGCGAAAGATTCATTGAGACGAGCGCTGTCTATGTCGTACAGCGCAATATCCACCTCTTTCAGAGCCGGCGTCGCCATAATATCGCCGAGTACGTTCTTGGCGAAAATGGTGCTGCCTGCGCCCATAAAAGTCACTTTAATCATCGTATTTCTCCGCTGCTGTGGTTTTCGATAGGCTGAAACTACGCTGCAACCGGTTTGCAATATAGGGATAAATGTGACCTTGTTATGGAGAAAAATGACGCGGAACAAAAACTGTGAGCCAGGTCTGGATCTGAATCCCCCCCACCACGGTGCCACGACTACACTGTTACAGTGGGCGCAAAAAACAGGAACAATGACTGATGCACAAGAGTTTTACTCTGAGTCGCACCGACAATATCGAGCTGAATCTGTACCAGTATGGTGAGGAAAACTGTGACAAGGGGCACCGCTTTGGGCCTGCGGTACGCCAGCACTATTTATTTCATTATGTGATAAGTGGCACCGGCGTACTGAACAGCGAATACGGCGCTTTTCCGGTGGTTGCCGGTGAAGGTTTTTTGATCCACCCGCACGATGTGACCACCTACTGTGCCGACAAAACCGATCCCTGGCACTACATGTGGCTGGAGGTCGACGGGCTGATTGCCGGCAAGATTTTCGAAGAGTGCGGTCTGAGCCGCCAGTTGCCGATTTATCGTCCTCGCCAGAGTGAAGATCCGCCCCTGGCGCTGCGTTATCTGCGACAACTGATTAGCCATGACGATGAACATCGGCTAAAGACGCTCGGCCTGAGCTATCTGTTTTTTTCCGCCCTGATTGATAACACCAGGCAAAGCCTGGCAGTGCCCGCAAGCGACAAGACACAGCATCTGCACAAAGCGGTCAAACTCATTGAAAACCGCTACCATGAACCCCTCACCATTGAGTGCCTGGCCGGCTACTGCAACATCAATCGCAGTTACCTGTGTCGGCTGTTTAAAAGCGCATACGGCATCGGGCCAAAGGAGTATTTACTTAACTTCCGCATGAGTATCGCTGCCAGCCTGCTGTGCAACAGCCATACGGCAATCAAGGTGGTGGGCATTTCGGTGGGTTATGAAAACCAGCTGCACTTTTCCAAAGCCTTCAAACAGGTCCACGGTATATCACCGACCCAATGGCGCCTGGCGAACCTGTCGAATTAACTTACCCAATAATATAAATAATAAACATCCGATCGATTTTTTCGGCGACGGTTCTTTTCGTTTTATACATCCAAATGATTTAATAAACTAACTAAACATTAATTATATTTCACATTAATGTGATGGTTGTCACTATTTTTTCCTAGATATGAGTAATAATCCTTAAGTATTTTTTTTGAGGTAATTCTGCCTGACCATTCTATGGCCATTTTTTCTCAGGCCTAAATCATAGAAGGGTATTTTTATGTTATTAAAGAAAACCATTTTGGCATTAGCATCCTGTACGCTATTTTCCACCGTCGTTGTTGCTCAGGAACAACCTTCTTTAACTAAAGATACAGCCGCAACCTCAATACAACCCCGCCACGGCTCACCCTCAGCGCCTATTTCCCGTCAGTACCAATGTTATAACGAGGGCGGCTATTATTGGCCTGCTGACGGTTCAGGCATATCGCAGAGCGACTGCCGGGCGGCATACCAACACGTTTATCATAAGTACCTTGATAAATCAGGCTTTGTGGTTCCCAAAAAAGAGAAGGATCACAAGAGCAGCAAGGCCGAAGTCAATCTCATTGACCAGTCAAACTACCAGTTTAGACAGTGGAATGAGACCTCCAAGAATATCGCCGATTACAACAACCCAGCGGCGGTTAAAGCCGCCATTCCTGACGGGCAACTCTGCTCTGCGGGCAACGTGGGTACCGAATGGGATGACAGAGACAAAGTCTGGAATGACAAATCTGGCCTGGACGTGATCACCGCGTGGCGCACCACGGATATCCAGAAAAATGCAGAAGGCAAAATTGATATTACTTATGATGCCACGGCCACGCACGATCCGAGTTTCTTCGAGGTTTACATTTCCAAAGCTGACTATAATCCCGCTACCGCGGCTTTAAAATGGGACGATCTTGAGCTCTTGGGTAAAGTTGAAAACGTCAAACCTGAGAACCAAAAATATAAATTCTCCGTAGATGCCAAAAATAACACCGGCAAACACGTTCTCTATATTCGTTGGCAACGTATCGATTCGGCTGGCGAAGGTTTCTACAGCTGCAGCGATATTAATATCAAAGGATAATCGGTAATACACGCAAGCCCGATTGACCGACTCGATCGGGCTTAACCCGGAGATGCCGCTTCCCTGCCCCCGTTAAAGGGTGACTGGGAATGCGGCAATCATTCTCAAGCTCCGGGCTGACGCTCAGGCGAAACATCAGGCCGTTTGATGCGCGGGTATTTCCACAGCCAACGCCCGCTGACCATTCGCCAGTAGAACAACGCGCCGCGTACCGCCCAATCCATAAACATCCCCAACCAGACGCCGACCACGCCCATCCCCAACATAATGCCCAGCGTATAACCGGCGACCACGCGGCAGCCCCACATGCCCAGCATCGAAACCCACATGGCGAAACGGGCGTCGCGCGCCCCTTTCAAACCGGCGGGCAACACCCAGGATGCCGCCCAGATAGGCATAAAGGCGGCGTTGAGCCAGAGCAGCACCTTCACCACCTCCTTCACATCCTGTTGTTGCGTATAAAACGAGGCAAATACCCCCGCCAGGGGCGCCGTCCCCCAGGCAATCACCGTCAGCCCAATGGTCGCCAGCCAGAAAATGTGGCGCAATTGCCGCTCCGCCTGGGCTATTTGGCCCTTGCCGAGACGTTTGCCCACAATAATGGTCGACGCCGATCCCAGGGCGTTGCCCGGCAGGTTAATCAATGAAGCGACAGAGAAAGCGATGAAATTGCCGGCAATGACGTTGGTGCCCATACCGGCGACAAACATTTGGGTCAGCAGCTTGCCGCCGTTGAACAACACCGACTCGATGCTGGCGGGGATACCTATCCCCAACACTTCCCACAGGATGGTCAGCTTCAACGGGGTAAAGTAACTTTTCAGCGTGATGTGCAGCGCCGGGTTAAAACCGATCATCAGCACGTAAATGATCGCGATGGCACCGATATAGCGGGAAATGGTCAACCCCAGCCCGGCACCGACAAACCCCAGTCCGTGCCAGCCCAGCATGCCGTAAATCAGAATGCTGCTGATGATGATATTCAGGATATTCATGCCGCCGTTGATCAACAGCGGAATTTTGGTGTTCCCGGCACCGCGCAACGCGCCGCTGCCAATCAAGGCAATGGCGGCGGCCGGGTAACTCCACACCGTGGTTTGCAGGTACGACAGCGCCAACGCTTTCACCTCCGGCGTAGCGGCACCGGCGATCACGTCAATAATCTGCTCACCCGCCAAATGAATGCCTATCGCCAGCGCAAAAGCCACCAGGGTCATCAGCACCAGCGACTGGCGTGCCGCCGCTCGCGCTCTTTTTCGATCCCGCTTGCCGAGGCTGAAAGCCACCACCACCGTGGTGCCCAGATCTACGGCGGCAAAGAACGAAATGATCACCATGTTGAAGCTGTCCGCCAGCCCCACCCCGGCCATCGCCTCTTTGCCGATCCAGCTCACCAGAAAGGTGCTTAGCACCCCCATCAGCAGGACACAGGCGTTCTCCATAAAGATCGGGACCGCCAGCGGCGTGATCTCACGCCAAAACAGGACGCGGTAGCTTTTGCGTTTGGGGTACCAGGGGGTGTTTTCCACACGCTGGCGCAGGGCGGCGTATAAGTTCAAGATCGGCTCATGGCATGAAAGTGAAACAACATTTCAAATCATGAGCGACAGAACGTTATCCTGCAAAGAATATTTTCGTCGTTGGCGCGGATTTTTACATCATTGTGTTTTGCCGGGAAACACACAGATCCCCGCTATCATTAGTCATCAAAACAGGATCACCAACCAAAGCGTTATTGTCATCACCACCGTGACCAGCTGTGCCGCACCGCCCATATCCTTGGCTCGCTTGGATAAGGGATGTCTTTCCAGAGAAATGCGATCGACGACACTTTCAATGGCGGTATTAAGCAACTCAACGGCCAGCAAAAGAAAGCTGCTGGCAATCAACACCACCCTTTCCATTTTGGTAATATCCAGGAAAAATGTAACCGTCAGTAAGATTGCGTTAATAATAAGTAACTGACGGAATGCGTCTTCGGTGAGAACAGCATCAACAAAACCGGCCAATGAGTTTTTTATGCTACTTGTTAGGCGCTTTATTCCTTTTTTCTTTTCAAAGGACATCTATTTTACTCTTATAAGCCCCTGGGTGAGGGATAAAACCAACCAATAACGCACTGTGACTTATTGCGAAATTAGTTAATGGCGTTAAACAATCACCCTGATGACATTGTTTATCCGGCGGCGTTGAATCGCAAATAGCCAAAAGGACATTTCGGCCCTGGGTATTCTCTGACACCGCACGTTTTGTTTCATTTCAAGGGCGTCTGACAGACCCTTTATCAGACCGGTTAAAGTTGTTTTTCGTATAAACGATAGCGTTTGTAAGGTACCGCCCCAATTCGCTCTAAAATCGTGCGCATGCCGGTATTGGACTCCAGGATCCACGACATCTCTAACGCATCGATATTGCGCTTCTCGAAGGGGTCGTGTAACGCTTCAATAAGCAACAACGCAATAATCGGCCCTATCCGGCTGAATTGATACTCTTGGCGAACCCCCATCAAAGGGACTCTCGCGGTACGAACACCGCTCACTTTCAGACGCCATAACAACTTCGCCCAACCCAAGGGGAATAAGCGCCCGTTCAGATCGGCAATCGCCTCGTTAATATTGGGCAACCCGACGATGAAGGCGCACGGGACTGAATCCACTTCGGCAATATAAATCATGTCATCAGGCACCAGATACTTCAGCTGGTCCCCCATGGTGGCAAACTCATGTTCGGTAAAAGGGACAAATCCCCAGTTATCCTGCCAACCGGAATTGAAAATTTCGCGCAGCACCTGCATTTCCTCGCCAAATCGCTTGCGATTGAGACGGCGAAGGGTCACCTTTTTACGTACCTGGGCCATCATTTTGGTTAATGACGGCGTGAAGTGCAGATCGGTTCGCTTCATCCAATAAGCCAGCAAATCTATACCTTGCGTATATCCCTGGCGGGCCAAATTGGCGGCATAATAAGGTTTGGCGTGCGTCATCAGGGCTGACGGCGGAGTATCAAAACCCTCGACCAGCAAACCACTTTCCTGATTGATATTAAGGCTAAATGGCCCGGTGATCTTAAATGCGCCGTTAGACTTCAACCAATCTTCTGCTGCGGCAAATAACGCGCTAAAAACGGCCGGATCGTCGATGGCATCGATCATGCCAAAGTGGCCGGTATCCGCGCCATAGCGTTCACGATGCAAGGAATCGATTTGTGCGGTTATTCGCCCGACGACCTTTCCCTCTTTCCTGGCTATCCACGCCTGCCATTCTATATGTTCTGTGCCCGGATTCTTCCTGGAAAGGTGCTCTTCACGCTCCAAATACAAGGGGTCAATCCAATTAGGATCATCGCGAAACAGGGCGGAAGGAAAAGCTATAAATTCCTTAAGATCACGCTTATCCAGGACTTTCTCAATGTGAATCATAAATAACCTTAAAATTTAATAACATACTCAAAAGACCACAGGATAACGCCAGTGACATGTTGTGGAATGAGATCCACTGTTAACTATGACTTATCGCTCTAAAGAGATAAGAAAAATCAATTAATACCTAATATCATGCAGGATGTTTCCGACCAGAATTTACCCTGGCACTTGCCGTTCTTTATCAAAAATGATGCCAGACAGGGGCGTGGGTGAGCTAAGCAAATTATGCTTTTTATTATTTCGTGCTATTTCCCGCGAAAAAAAATTTACCGTTTTTAGTTTACTAATTCTGGTCTGGAGACGCATTGTCATATTTTAACATTAAATGCTTTTTCTATCCTTCAGACTAAATGAGGCTTTCACTTTTAGGCTTCTTCCGGATACTGTTTAGGATATGTTTAAGTACGGAGATAGCCATGCGCAAGATCAGATCCTGTGAATCGATGATTATTGCCTTCCGGAAACGTGTCGACAACAGGCACCCGGAGAAGGCTGTCGACCCAAGGACCGCGATATCCAGGGCTAACGATGACAGCCTGTATATCCAGCGTTCCCTGGCCATGGTCCTCACGTAAAAATAGACTTGGTAATGTCCGCGGCTAATCCTCACCTTTAGTTCAGAGTAGACATGGTGGTTATTAACCACCCGATACACTATTTGTGAAATGAAAGAAAATGATTGAATAACCAATATATTCAAAACATTTTCATTGTAAAAACATTAACTCTCTCGCCAATAGTCGTTTGTCTCTTTTGGTGATTTTAATCTATGGCTAATTTGTATATGTCTGAAACAAGCTCCACTCATTCTCTTCCCATGCGTTATGCAGATTTCCCCTCTCTGGTGGAAGCTTTAGATTATGCAGCGCAGGGCAGTACAGGAATGAACTTTTACGATCGTCGTAATCAGCTCGTGGCCGTACTGGAATATCGCACGCTTAAACAGCGGGCGATAGCGGGTGCACGGCGCCTGCTATCGCTGAACCTCAACAAAGGCGATCGCGTTGCGCTGATCGCGGAAACCAGCGCGGGTTTCGTTGAGGCTTTCTTCGCCTGCCAATATGCGGGTTTGGTTGCCGTGCCGTTAGCCATTCCTATGGGCGTGGGACAACGTGATTCCTATACCGTCAAGCTCCAGGGCCTGATCAATAGCTGTAAACCTGCGGCCATTATCAGCAGTGAAGAATGGGTGCCGTTAATCAGCTCCGCGACGCTGGATGCACCGCCAACGCATATTCTCAGCGACGCAGATTTTAACGCTCTGCCCGAGCGGGATGTGGAATTGCAGACACCGTCGCCCGACGACATTGCCTATCTCCAATACACCTCGGGCAGCACTCGCTTTCCTCGTGGGGTGATCATTACCCAACGTGCGGTGATGTCTAACCTGCGCGTCATCAGCCATGACGGCATCAAACTGCGTGCGGGCGATCGCTGCGTTTCCTGGCTGCCCTTTTATCACGACATGGGGTTGGTCGGTTTCCTGCTGACCCCTGTGGCAACCCAGCTGTCCGTTGACTATCTGCGTACGCAAGATTTTGCCATGCGCCCAATGCAATGGTTAAAACTGATCGCTAAAAATCGCGGTACCGTCTCCGTCGCGCCTCCGTTTGGTTACGATTTATGTTTGCGCTACAGCAACAATAAAGAGCTCACCGAGTTGGATCTCTCCAGTTGGCGCGTTGCGGGCGTGGGGGCCGAGCCGATTCCCGCGGAGTTGCTGTCCCAGTTCGGTAAGCATTTCAGCCACCTCAACTTTGACAGCAAGGCCCTTATGCCCTGCTATGGTTTGGCCGAGAATACCCTGGCGGTCAGTTTTTATGACGAAACCTCCGGCGCGCCGATCAACGAAGTCGACCGCGATATTTTGGAATACGAAGGTAAAGCGGTCGCACCCGGCAAAAAAACGCGGGTCACGTCGACCTTTGTCAATTGCGGCCAGCCACTGCCCGGTCACCGAATCGAAATTCGCGGCGACACCGGGCTCCCGCTGCCGGAACGGCAAGTCGGGCGCATTTATATCTCCGGCCCAAGCCTGATGAATGGCTATTTCCGTGATGAAGCATCGCAGCAACAAATCCAGACGACGGGATGGATGGATACCGGTGATCTCGGGTATCTGCTGGATGGCTATCTGTATGTCACCGGCCGTAAGAAAGATTTGATCATTATTCGGGGGCGTAATATCTGGCCTCAGGATATTGAATATGTCGCGGAATCCGAACCTGAAATCCGCTCCGGCGATGCGATTGCCTTCGTCACGGAAGAGCACGCTGACGGCGCCAGAATTATTCTGCAAATCCAATGCCGGGTCAGCGCTGAAGAGCGTCGGGAGCAAATCGTCCACACGCTGAGCGCCCGTATTCAAAGCGAGTTTGGCATTGCGGTGGATATCGAACTGTTGCCGCCTCACAGCATTCCCCGCACCTCCTCGGGGAAACCTGCCCGTGCAGAGGCTAAAAAGCGTTGGCTGACTACATCCATCTGCCCATCGATGCAGCAGTTGGCAGGTTTTGCGCAATGACAGGCACCGTAGCAGTCACGGGCGTAACCGGTTTTATTGGTCAACACATCGTCCAGAATCTGCTTTCTCGGGGTTTTACCGTGCGCGCCCTCACCCGGCGTGCCGGTAAAACCTCAACCGATAACCTGACCTGGATCCAGGGCGCGCTGGAAGATCAGGATTCGCTCACCGAGCTGGTTCGTGGCGCTGAATTCGTGGTGCATTGCGCGGGCCAGGTTCGGGGGCATTCGGAAGAGGTTTTTACCCGTTGTAATGTCAGCGGCAGCCTGCAACTGATGCAGGCGGCCAGACAAAGCGGCAGCTGCAAGCGTTTCTTGTTCATCTCTTCTCTTGCCGCTCGTCATCCTGAGCTGTCCTGGTACGCCAATTCAAAACATGTTGCCGAACAACGGCTAATGGCCATGGCCTCGGACATTTCACTGGGCATTTTTCGGCCGACCGCCGTTTACGGGCCCGGTGATAAAGAGCTTAAACCGATATTCAGCTGGCTGCTGCGCGGCCTGCTCCCGCGACTGGGTGCGCCGGAAGCCAAGCTGACTTTCCTTCATGTCAGCGATTTGGCGCAAGCCGTGAGCCAATGGTTATTAACCGAACGCCCGCAGGCAAATACCTATGAGCTCTGTGATGGGGTTGCCGGGGGCTATAGCTGGCTGCGTTTACGGGAAATAGGTGCCGCAGTGCGTAATGGCTCCGTACGGCTCGTGGGGATCCCGCTGCCTGTGCTGAGTATCCTGGCAGAGGCCAGTATGTTGCTGAGTCGAGTGACCAAGAAAGAACCGATGCTGACACACAACAAAATACGCGAATTAACCTATCCGGACTGGTCTGCGAATAACCGATGCCTGTCCGAGAATATTGATTGGGTTCCCAAGGTCAGTTTGAAGCGCGCGCTGCGTGAAGGTTTATTTTAATTATCTAATATTAGAGGTTTGCCAAAATTCTTATGCTAAATCGCGACGCTGTAATGGATTATATTCTTACGTGTTTACAAGGTCTCGTCGAAGGCGGATTAGAAATCAAACCTGATAGCGATCTCGTCAATGATCTTGGCCTGGAGTCGATCAGAGTCCTGGATCTGCTGATGATGTTGGAAGATAAATTCGATATTTCTATTCCTATCAATATATTGCTTGATGTCAGAACGCCAGAGCAACTGCTTGACGCGCTACTCCCGCGCCTGGAGGGAACCAATGGATCTTTATGATAAGTTTTCACGGCTGGCCAACGAGCGCGAGCAATTCCAGGCCGAGGGCCTGAACCCCTTTGGTACCTGCATCGACGAGGTTTACTCAGCCACCGAAGGGCGCATCGGCAATCAGAAAATTGTTCTGGCGGGAACCAATAACTACCTTGGCCTGACCTTCGATGCGCAGGCTATTGCCGATGGCCAGGCTGCATTAGCCGCCCAGGGCACCGGCACCACCGGTTCGCGCATGGCCAATGGCAGCTACGGTTCGCACTTGAAGTTAGAACAAGAGCTGATGGCTTTTTTTGACCGCCCTACCGCCATCGTATTTTCCACCGGCTATACCGCGAACCTCGGGGTCATCAGCACGCTCGCAAGCCCCGGCTCGGTGGTGTTGATCGACGCAGACAGCCACGCAAGTATTTATGATGCCTGTGCCCTCGGCGGCGCTGAAATCATTCGCTTCCGTCACAATGACGCCAAAGATCTGGAACGCCGCATGGTGCGTCTGGGCGAACGTGCTCGGGATGCCATCATTATCGTCGAAGGGATTTACAGCATGCTGGGCGACGTGGCCCCGCTGGTTGAAATCGTCGACATCAAACGGCGGCTTGGCGGTTATCTGTTGGTCGACGAGGCTCACTCGTTCGGCGTGATGGGGGCTAACGGACGGGGTCTGGCCGAAGCGCTGGGCGTTGAGCAAGATGTCGATATTATTCTGGGCACTTTCAGCAAAAGCCTGGCCTCTATCGGTGGCTTTGCCGTCGGCAGCAAGGCCATGGAAGTGCTGCGCTACAGCAGCCGCCCTTATATTTTTACCGCCTCACCTTCACCTTCCAGTATCGCTTCGGTGCGCTCTTCTTTGAAAAAGATCGCGCAACATCCTGAATTGCGAGACAAACTGTGGAGCAATGCACATCGGCTCTATCAGGGGCTGGCCAAGCTGGGTTACGAACTGGGCCCGCGCATCAGCCCGGTCGTTCCGGTGATGATTGGCTCGAAAGAAGATGGCCTGCGTTTCTGGCGCGACCTGATCGCCAAGGGGGTTTATGTCAATCTCGTCTTGCCCCCGGCCGCGCCGGCAGGGATTACCCTTCTGCGTTGCAGCGTCAATGCCGCGCACAGCGAAGAAGAGATTGATACCATCATTGGAGCTTTTGCGGCGCTGAAAAAGTAATTGCCATTACGGCTGCTCATGGAACAACTATGGGCAGCCTTCAAAGAAAGACTTCCCTTCCCCGGCGTTTGAAAAATACCGACTTTACCTGGCAGTGCCGAAACAAGGTTATCGGCACTGAAGAATGGCGAATTAGTGGCTGGCTACCGACTCAGCGTCGACAACATAACGGTAACCATGCGCTTGCATATATTCCGCGATGGCTTTTTCAGCGGCAGATACCACCTCGGCAATAGGTTTATTGGCATCGATATCAGCTATTTGCGCACCTTCAAACGTTAGCAACGGCGTAACGGCAATCTTTTTTGCCAGGGCTTCTTTGCGATGATCGGGTTTGCGCGCGCAAGCGACATCAAGATCGACATTCAGCTTGATCACCAGGTCAGGTTTATTATCCGCCATCCATTTAAAAGCCTGGCGCTCACGTCCCGCCAACCATCTGACAAAGTGGCTGCCCTGGGTATTGACGGGAAATACCGTGCCATCATAGGCGCCGGGGATTTGTACCTGCGGAAATCGGTCGGCTAATACGATCAGCCCTTGTCGACGAAAAGCCAACATCCGGCGAAAACGCAGCAACCGGCGCACCACGAAAGTGATAATGACCAACCCTGGCACGAATCCCACTTTGGATTTTTTGGATTTAACTTTTTTGGTATTACGTTCGATGGCCTTACCAACAGAGTTGCCCATCAGCGGGAGTTGCGAAACAGCACGCCCGACATTCCCAGCCTGTTTACCCAGATGTACCCTGACTGCAGGACCGTAATTTTTAACATACTCAATAAGATATTCACAAACAGTAGACTTGCCAGAGCCATCGCTGCCAATTACCGCAATAAGCGGCGGGAATTTTGAATTCATAATAAGACTCTCTTCTAAGACACTTGAAAAAATGTACCATTTCGTAAGCGAAAAGTCGCTTAAAGCCGTTATCAAAGCACCGGGAGATAAATATTCTTATCCGAATGCCAACCACACGAAAGATTAAGAAATTCGTAAATAAATTTGTTCCAGATCCGGGTGCTGTCATGTCTTATTAGCATTAAGAGCCATAAGAACAATCTTGGTGATGATTAGCACAAAAAAACAAGACAGCCATTCCGGAATATCATCATCAATAAACAATGCATTTGATTATTACCGGGATAATTCGCAATAAATATCTTGAACCCAAGGCTGGTTATAATACAATAGTTTCTTTGCGCCGGACCAATTATTGTGAGTCAAAAGACTATGCCCATTGCCAATCATCCCCCCGTGCGCGTCATTGCAATAACGGGTTGTGATGGCTCGGGAAAATCGACCTTGGCTGCCAGTCTGGTCAATCATCTTTCATCGCAAGAGCCGACGGAATTACTTTATCTCGGTCAGTCTTCGGGCCGCATAGGGGAATGGATCAGTAACTTGCCGATTATTGGCGCGCCCTTTGGGCGTTATTTGCTGGCGAAGTCCGATCGTGTTCATGAATACCCTTCAACGCCCCCCGGCAATGTCACGACGCTGGTGATTTTTTTGTTGTCCTACTGGCGAGTTTATAAGTTTCGCCGAATGCTGGCGAAAAGTCGCAAGGGGCAATTGCTGGTGACAGACCGTTATCCGCAGGCGGAAGTGGCGGGTTTTCGTTTCGATGGCCCGCAACTCGCCAAAACGGACGGCGGTAATCGCTGGGTCCGCGGGTTGAGAAAACGCGAACAAAAACTGTACCAGTGGATGGCGTCTTATCCGCCATCCTTATTGATTCGTCTCGATATTGATGAGCAAACCGCGTACTCACGCAAACCCGATCATAAGCTGTCGGCTCTGCGCGAGAAGATTGCCGTCATTCCGCACCTGACTTTTAACGGCGCAAATATACTGGATTTAGATGGACGAGAACCGGCGAGTAAAATCCTTGATGAATCGCTGCGTGCCATTCGAACCTCACTGACGACGTCAGAGGTTTAGTCTTTTGATGACCTTTTCATACTGAATAACATGCAAAAAAATAACCCAAATACCGCAAGCGATCCTTCATCTGCAGTCATTACCGGCCTTATTGCGGTAGTGGGCAGTGACGGCACCGGAAAGTCTACGCTGACCGCCGATTTGGTCAAAAATCTGCAGAAATATCGCACCACGGAGCGACGCTATTTAGGGTTAATCTCCGGCGAAGATGGCGATAAAATCAAGCGTCTGCCTTTCATTGGCGTCTGGCTTGAACGGCGCCTGGCCGCCAAATCAGACAAGACTCAGCGCATGAGCAATCAGCCGCCGGCACTCTGGGCAGCCTTGATTATGTACGGTTTTTCCGTATGGCGCGCCGCCAATTTACGCAAAGTGCAGCGTCTGGCACAGAGCGGCGTGTTGGTGATCAGCGATCGCTTTCCGCAGGCAGAAATTTCAGGTTTTTACTATGACGGGCCGGGTATTGGCGTCGAGCGAGCAAAAGGCTGGTTAATGACCCGGTTAGCGGCACGTGAAAGACGTTTATATCAATCAATGGCGTTATGCCGCCCCGAACTTATCATTCGTCTTGATATTGATGTCGATACCGCCTTTTCACGTAAGCCCGATCACAGTTATGAAGAACTGAAGGACAAAATTTCAGCCATGGTTCGGCTGCAATATAATGGTTCCAGAATTATCGAACTGGATGCCAAAGCGCCTTACGATGAAGTTCTGGAAAAAGCAATGAATGCAATATATTCCGTTGCAACGCTCCCTTCGCGCTCCCAGACCGCTGTCGGATAGCGAAGTCATTATTATATACCGATATTCCTACTTTATCGTTCACTCTTAAGTCAGTGCTGATAAACAACGCTAATGCTTATTACCGATGAATTATAGGCAGCGCATTTTTTGGTATTGCTTAAAATGAATGTCACGGTAAGCGGCGTTATTAAACAGCATTCAATGGTAAAACAATTTCAACCTGGCAACGTAATATCGGAGAGGTTTGCATGATTATATTTCAGGTGTGAAATTTTCCCGGAGCCTGTCGCTCACAATGTAAAATAGGGGTTGAGCACCAATCAATCCTGGAGAGAGTTTCGCTAATCCAACACGGGCGATTCTTTGCTTTTCACTCCATGAACGGATACATATCTCTGAGTTTCGTCGCATCGGATATGTCTGCAAGGCCAGCTTATGTCCGCTGAGCTATTGATAACCTGAAGTGGTCAGTATGGCTGGTTTTACCATGAAGCATTGGTTTTCCGATGGCGCTTTTCGCTCCATCTTACGTAACGCCGCCTATTTAGGCTCCGGCAGTGTGGCTAGCGCATTGCTCGGGTTGCTTGCGCTTTCTTGCGCCGGTAAAGGCATGTCGCCCGAAATGTTTGGTGTCCTGGTGGTCATTCAAGCCTATACCAAAGCAGTCAGTGACTTTATCAAGTTTCAGACATGGCAATTCGTTGTTCAATTCGGCACCCCGGCGCTAGAACACCAAAACATTCAACGCTTTCGTGACGTCATCTCATTTTCATTCGGTCTGGATATCGCGAGCGGCACCATTGCGGTGCTTGGCGGCATGGCATTGCTCCCTTTCCTCTCTCACGCCCTGGGGTTGGATCAGGAAAGTTTCTGGCTCGCCATTCTTTACTGCACATTAATCCCGTCCATGACGTCGTCAACCCCTACGGGGATTTTACGCGCGTTCGACCGTTTCGATTTAATTGCCGTTCAGCAGGCCATCAAGCCTTTCCTGCAGGCCGTCGGCAGCGTGCTGTCTTATTATTTTGATTTGGGATTCCCAGGATTCATCATCACCTGGTATGCCTCTAACTTGATCGGCGGAACGCTATTCTGGTGGTTCGCCGCGCGCGAATTGCACCGCAGAGATATCCATAACGCGCTGAAACCACGGTTATTCAAGACCGCACGCCGCATAGAGGGCGCCTGGAATTTCGTCTGGACCACCAATTTTGCGCATACCATTTGGGCGACGCGTAACTCGTGCAGCACCGTTTTAGTCGGCGTCGTTTTAGGCCCGGCTGCCGCGGGCTTGTTCAAAATCGCGATGACCTTCTTTGATGCCACAGGCACCCCGGCCAAGTTGCTGGAAAAAAGCTTCTATCCTGAGATCATGCGCCTGGATCCCCGCACCAGCAAACCCTGGCTGCTGGGCCTCAGATCGGCATTGTTGGCCGGCGGGATTGGCCTTGCCGTCGCACTGCTGGTCATCGTCGTGGGCAAGCCCTTAATTGACTTTGTCTTCGGCCACCAGTATTTGCAAGCCTATGATTTAATCCAAATCATGCTGGGTGCCATTATCGTGTCCATGCTGGGCTTCCCGCAGGAATCCTTATTGTTCATGGCCGGTAAACAGCGGGCCTTCTTGATTGTGCAGACTTTTTCTGCGATCGCCTATATAGCACTGCTGGTGGGCATGTCTCATCTGTTTGGTGTGCAGGGTGCGGCCTTCGCTTATTTGGCAGGCCAATGTTTGGACGTTTTATTGACGCTCATACCGACGATAGGCGCTTACCGTAATCGCTATTTACTGGGATTCAACGTATCCAGAGAGAGTAATCAATGATGAATAGCAGCAACGGGAAAAAATTCTCTGCTGAAACCACGCAGTTACTGTTTATTGCCGTAGAGACGGATGACATTGTTGATGCAAATATCAGTTTGCCACAACATATTGATTTGCAATGTTCCTATCAGAGTATTCAGGACAATTATGCGCTGTGCCTGCAATTTTGGGAGGACGGTTTTACCCGACGGGAACTCCTGGGCTTAGTGAATGATTTTCTTAAAGATTCAGACTTACCCGCCGCGACGCGCATGCGCTACAAATATATTCGCGCGCGCTATAAACATTTACGCTTTGCCCAGCGGCTTTACAGCAAAAAGCACAGTGCCGGCCGCCTTTTTCACACCACCACCGTGGTGCTCGGCCATTTTCAGGATGCGTTTCGCAATGGCAACCAACAGAACCTGAAATTCTACGGCAATCTTCTTCGGCTGCTGCTCAGCAGGCCGGTCTGGTCGCTGGTGAATTATGCTTTGCGGCATATTCAGTTAGAAACCGAGAGTGATTTTATTGCCTACCGGCAGGAGCAAATGCGCGCGCTCCAGGAGCTGATTGTCAACCCAGAGCTCACGGGAAAGCAGTTCCACGACGTGCGGAAAATCGTCAGCCAGCAAGTCTCTTTTTATGACACGCTAAGATCGATAGATCCAGGCAACCGCGAGGCTCTGCAGATCTCCAGATTCCTGGCCGCGATTAACGGGCTAATGGGAGATCGCCACGATGTGATGGTGGCGGACAAGCTGGCGGGGGGGAAATCCTATGACGAACCCACGATGCTGGATGTCGATATCCGCCAACGCCTGGAGTTACTGCTCGAGCGCTATCCTATGTAACTGTTACTTGGGGAGATTACCGCTCTCCCGGTCGCAGCCACTGATAAATTAGGGTTATTTTCATGATGCTACGCAGGTTACTGCCCTTGTCACTGTTGCTGTTGCCACTGATGGCATCAGCGCATAATTTTGTTCAGGGTAAGCCTGTGGCACCGGTTGTCATCGCCGATCGTGGGGAGTTGCTGCTTGAAAATGACGATTTTAGCTATAAGAAATGGGACAGCTCAGAACTGGCAGGAAAAGTTCGGGTCATCCAGTGCATCGCCGGCCGTACTTCTGCCAAAAAGAAAAACTCGATGCTGATTACCGCCGTTAAAGAAGCGAATTTCCCAGGCGATCGTTTTCAGCCCACCACCATCGTCAATACTGACGATGCGATCCCGGGCACCGGCTTTTTCGTGCGCGGTAAAATTGAGAAAAACAAACGGCATTATCCCTGGGCGCAATTCATTGTCGACAGCCAGGGGCGGGCTCATCAAGCCTGGAAACTGCCAGAAGAAAGCTCGACCATTTTGGTGCTGGATAAACAAGGACGCGTCCAGTGGGCAAAAGATGGCGCGCTGACCGCGGATGAAGTTAATCAGGTCATCGCCCTGCTGCAAAAGCTGATTAGCCATGATCAATCATAAGCAAAACAGGCTGCCAACCGGTCTGTCACCGGCAAACCGGCGTTTGATAATAAGGGATATCCATAACTTATGGTTTTGATTGAACGCTATATCATGGTTGAAATCCGCCGATTGGTGATGATCATCGTGGGTTTTCTGATCTTCATGTTTGCCAGTTATTCGGCCCAGCGCTATCTCACGGAGGCCGCCAACGGGACATTGGCGCTGCACATCGTGTTCGACGTGGTCTGCTATAAGATATTGATTGCCCTGGAGATGCTTTTGCCCGTCGGCCTGTATGTCGCCGTGGCGGTGGCGCTGGGCCAGCTCTACAGTGATTCTGAAATCACCGCCATTCACGCCGCGGGCGCCAGCCCATTACGGCTGTACAAGGCGGTGCTGGCGCTTGCCATTCCTTTGGCCCTGCTCGTCACCCTGCTTTCTCTGTACGGCAGGCCCTGGGCATACGGCAATATTTATCGGCTGGAACGACAGTCGCAATCCGTGCTGGACGTCAGCCATCTGCAGGCAAACAAGTTTAACGTTAATGGTAGCGGCCGAATGATTTTGGCCTCTCGCATTGATCCAACCTCAAATCATCTTACCGACGCGCTGATTTACTCTCGCTCAGCCAAGAATACCAGCCTATACCGCGCTCATTCGGTCGAAGTGGTAGACCCTTCGCCCACCAGCCCTTCCGTGCTACTGAAAACAGGAACGGCCTATGTGTTGGAGCGCAAAGGCAGTGACGACAACATGCAGAATTACAATAACTTAAAAATATCGCTTAAACCCTTTATCGAAAGCATCGAGGTCAGGCGCAAGTCGGCCTCCCTGGGGGAGTTGTCACGCTCATCTGATCCGGCGGACCGGGCGGAATTGCAATGGCGGGAAAGCCGTGGCGTCACGACCTTGCTGATGGTGTTATTGGCGATCCCATTCAGCCGCATAAAACCCCGCCAGGGCCGTTATGCCACGCTACTCCCCCTGACTGTCCTCTTTACCGCCATTTTTTATGGCGGAAATATCTGTCGGACATTGGTGGCTAACGGCACCCTCCCCACCACGCCAGGCGTCTGGTCAGTGCCGATATTAATGGCGATTGGGCTGCTCATCCTTATTGCGCGCGATTTCTCCCTGCTGCGGAAGCCCTTTCGATGAACATCTTCAGCCGTTATTTGATCCGAAATCTCTTTATTGGGTTTGCCGCCGCGGCCGGGTTGTTAATCCCGTTGTTTACCACCTTTAATCTGATCAACGAGCTCGAGGACGTCACCCCCAACGGATACCATTGGACCCAGGCGCTGCTGGTGGTGTTAATGACATTACCCCGAAGCCTGGTGGATCTTGGCCCCTTTATCGCGTTGCTTGGCGGCATCGTCGGGCTGGGCCAACTGTCAAAAAGCCTTGAATTGACGGCCATTCGCGCCACCGGGTTTTCAATTTTCAGAATCGCTCTGGTTACGCTCTGCGCCGGCCTGTTTATCACCCTGTCATTAGGCGCTCTCGATGAATGGGTTGCTTCACCAATGCAACAACGCGCATTGCAACTTAAAGACAGCGCCCTGGCTAAAACCGATGATGCCGCCGACGCCGGTAACGCCCTGTGGGCCAGAAGCGGCAATGAGTTCGTTACCGTGAAAACCCTGGATGAACATCATCAGCCCATGGGGATTGAGATATTTCGTTACCAGCCTGACCTGTCACTTGAGTCCTATATTTACGCCGAGACAGCCACCACCGCCAATAGCGGGCTATGGACGCTGCATAACGTCACGCAGAAAAAGTGGGAAAACAGAAAGGAAGTGGTGCAAACCTCGGAGACTTTGCTCTGGCCCTCGCTCTTTTCCGGCATGAGCCTGAAAGGCCTGACCCTGCCGGCCGACAGTTTCTCTATCAAGCAGCTGAAACAGTACATTGGTTATCTGCAAAGTTCGGGGCAGCCCAGCACCGAATATCAGATCACGTTATGGCAAAAGTTGGGGCGCCCGCTTTTGGTCCTGGCCATGATTTTATTGGCCATCCCCTTCACCTTCAGCATTCCCCGCGCACCAGGGTTAGGCAGCCGTTTGGCGCTGGGGGTGATTGTCGGACTGCTCACGTACATCACCTACCAGATTATCCTCAACCTCGGCTTGCTGTTTGCTTTCAATGTACCATTGACGACCCTTGCCCCACCGATTTTGCTGCTGATGATCTCTTTAGCGCTGGTTTACCGTTTCAATAACCAACACTAGCGGCGGGCCTGTTCCTCTGGATAACATCACAATGCCGCTGTGCTCAAAACAGACAGCGGCATCCCGATAACCTATCAATTCACCGGCAGCGCCAAGACCTGATCGGTGGTTTTGATTTCGGCAAACACATCGGCAACCCCGGCCAGCGCGGCGCGTTGCAGCACGGCGTGATCGACGATTTGGTTGTCCCAGGTAGCCAGATCGCGGGTGGCGGTGGCATCTTCAGGAATAATCACCTCATAGCCCAAGGGGACTGCGTCGCGCGCCGTTGAAGAAACGCACATATGGGTCATCAAACCGCTGATCATCAGTTGCTTGATACCGGCCTGCTTAAGTTGACGATCCAAATCGGTGCCGACAAACGAGCTGGGGGTCGCTTTGGTGATCGTTCGATCGCTGCCGGAGGGTTGCAGATCCGGATGGAACTCGGCGAACTTGCTGCCTTCGGCAAACAAAGGGCCATTCGCCGGGCCAAGGTGCCGGACAAAGAACACCGGCATCTTATGCTGATGGGCAAAGCTGACCAAGCGCTGCGTATTTTTCAACGCCTTGACGCCATCGGGGATCGGCAGTTTTCCGGTAAAATATTCATTTTGAAAATCAATTACTAACAACGCGGTTTCATGAACCGACAGAGATTGAGTGGGCTGCGCGCCGCTCAGGGTTCGAATGGTCGGCGCAGTTTGCGTACCTGCGGCAAAGGCCAGGCTGGAAGCCGCCATCGAGAGAGTCAACGCACTGCAGGCCATCAGTTTTTTCATTTTCGTTTATCCTTGTGAGAGGAAAAAGCAGCAGGCAATATCCTGCCAGGGTCGGGATAAATTCTGGGGTTTCTGCGGGTGCGGTAACAGATAGCGCAATACCCAAAAGCGATACCATCAGGCCAAATTGACTGCCGGCGTCTCATCATCAAAGGAAACAGTATGTCGCCACTTAAAGTGGGTATCGTGGTTTTTAACAACATCATCCCGTTTCATCTTTCGGTGCCCTGTGCGGTATTCGAAAAGGCGTTAAACGGCAAAGGTGAGCCGGCTTACCAATTATTGATTTGTGCCACCGAACCTGGGCCATTGAAAACCAATGCCGGCTTTTCGATTATCGCGGAGCATGGGCTGACGATGCTGGCGCAGGCCGATATGGTGATAGTGCCGAGTTGGAGCGATCCCGAAGTCCCGCCGCCACCAGCGTTAATCGATGCCCTGCTCAGCGCCCATGCGCGCGGCGCGACTCTGGTCGGGCTGTGCATGGGGGCATTTGTGCTGGCAGCGGCCGGTCTGCTCAATGGCCGCCCGGCGACCACCCATTGGCACTGGATGACGGACTTTCTGCAGCGCTACCCACGGGTGTCGGTAGACAAGAATGTGCTGTACGTGGATAACGGCGATATCGTCACTTCGGCCGGCACGGCCGCCAGTATCGACTGCTGCCTGCATCTGGTGCGCAAGCGTTGCGGTGCAGAGAGCGCCAATGCGGTAGCCAGGCAGTTGGTGGTGCCACCGCACCGGCAAGGGGGACAGGCGCAGTTTATCGAACAACCGGTGTATAACACCGCCGGTGGAGACCGATTTATGCAGACGCTGAATTGGGCGACGGAAAATCTGCAGCAACCGCTGACGCTGGACCAACTGGCGGAAAAAGCCTGTATGAGCCGCCGCAGCTTTACCCGCCGTTTTCAGCAAACTACCGGCACCAGCGTAATGCAGTGGCTGCTGAACCAACGACTGGCGATGGCGCAACGCTTCCTGGAGAAAACCGACCAGCCGGTCGAACGCATCGCGCAGGCCGCAGGTTTCGCCACCGCGCTGTCCATGCGCAGGCATTTTCAACGGCAGTTCAAAACGTCCCCGTCCTTATATCGCAAGGAGTTTCGGGTGACGGATCATTAAGAATAACAGCAGCGGTGTTTTTTTATCGCGTGAGGACGGGTGAGGCGTGGATCACAGACAAAATCATCTGTAAGTGATTGAATAATGGCGGAGAGAGGGGGATTTGAACCCCCGGTAGAGTTGCCCCTACTCCAGTTTTCGAGACTGGTCCGTTCAGCCGCTCCGGCATCTCTCCTTCAAGTGCTTGCTATCATGCCCCTTTTTGCGGCATTTTTACAGAGTTAGCCTCCAGCCGAATGTTCAAGTGACGATTTTACGAGCAACGCGATGATTAAATGGCCGTGGAAAACGCATCAACCGCAGGCGGAAACGCTTGCCCAGTGGCAAGACGCGCTGGCAATCCCCCTGCTTTCGCCTTTGGATGAGCAGGAACAACAGCGGCTGATTGCCGTTGCCGGGCAAATTTTGCAGCAAAAACGCATCGTCCCGTTGCAGGGGCTGCAGCTGACGTCGCAAATGCAGGCGCGCATTGCCCTGCTGTTCGCCTTGCCGGTGCTCGAACTGGGTGCCGAATGCCTCGACGGTTTCAATGAGATCCTGCTCTACCCGACGCCCTTCGTGGTGGAGGACGAATGGCAGGATGACTTCGGGCTGGTGCACACCGGGCCGGTGGTGCAATCCGGGCAAAGCTGGGAACAGGGGCCGATCGTGCTCAACTGGCAGGACGTGCAGGACTCGTTTGATCTCTCCGGCTTTAATCTGGTGATCCACGAAGCGGTGCACAAGCTGGATATGCGCAACGGCGGCAGCGCCACCGGGATCCCCCCTATTCCACTGCGCGATATCGCCGCGTGGGAACATGACCTGCACGCCGCCATGGAAAACCTGCAGGACGAGATCGACATGGTGGGCGAAGAGGCCGCCAGCATGGACGCCTACGCTGCCACCGATCCGGCCGAATGCTTTGCCGTACTGTCGGAGTACTTTTTCAGCGCCCCCGAATTGCTGGCCAACCGTTTCCCGGCGCTGTACCAGCATTTCTGCCGCTTCTATAAGCAGGATACGCTGGCGCGTTTACAGCGGCTTCAGGCCGAGCCTGACACAGAACGGGCGTAAGCCGGCCATATTGCTCAGATGCTGAGCAGTCGAGCCGGATCGGCGAATTTAGCGTTGACACACTCTGGGTGGCTGGATATGATGCGCCCCGTTCAGACAATTCCTCTGTAGTTCAGTCGGTAGAACGGCGGACTGTTAATCCGTATGTCACTGGTTCGAGTCCAGTCAGAGGAGCCATATTAGAGAAGCCCGCTTAAGGAAACTTAAGCGGGCTTTTTGCTGTTCGGGATTATTGAATCTCTGACAGGATCAGATTTGATCCATAGCGATGCCGCGTTAACGATGTTGAAGGTATAGCGTCAGTGCTTGCAGCCAGAGAGGCTCACATAGAAGTAATGAGTGGCGCAAGCTCTGCCCGCAATACCGATGACTATGGGCATCCAGGCACTCTGTAGATCTCAGAAATCACCTGCATCGTTGCGTCTTCGAGCACGCCTTCATTACGGCATAACAACCAGTCGTGATTTGCAATTTCTCGCTCAAACGCCTGGGTACAAGCAACATGCTCTTCCAGCCTATGAATCACCGTACTACTAAGCCCACGCGATCGGGCCGCCGCCCTCGCCCATGAAATTTCAGGCGCAGTAACAACCCCGACATGCAGGTCTGGCATTCGCACATTTCGTTCAATGTTAAGCTGTAAAATCTCTGCAAATGGAACCATCCGACGAAACGCGGCATCCGAGGGGTACCAGCGATCCATCAAGATAATACTGTCAGGTGGCTGTTTAGTCAGCACGTGCCGGGAAATCCATGCACGGCTATCCGCAAAGCGCGCACAGACCTCCAGTTCCAAACCCAGGGTGGGATTTCTGGCGAGTTTGTTAACCAGGGCCATGGTTTCCCCCCTGTAGGGATCGCTTTTTTTCTCGCAAAGCCGGATCACCTTCTTGTTGTCCGCCCTTAGTACTTTCGTAATGGCTTCCAACAGCGTGGTTTTACCGGCTCCCTTAGGCCCATCCAGAGCAACAAACAGCTGACGACTCATTGTTCAAATGACGATTGATATACGGTTTTTGTAAAGCTCGAATCTGGCAAAAACATCTTACTTCCTTGGTATGAATAGCTGCCCTCCCTCTTGGTTCATCGGGGCAACTGACGCGTCAGCGCGAATCGGATAAAGGGTTCTTATCAACTGCGCGAGGTAGTTTAAGGGATCCGCTGACAAAACGGAAAACATCCCCCTTAGGCCTTTTTATAGCAGATAGGCGTTGATGGGCAGCTTTGAGGGAGGGGCGGAAGTTTACGGCGTAAAGATGAACATTGATGTCGTCGTATTCAATGCTTCCCTTGGTGACACATGTGTAAAATAAGATTATTCTTATCGGGGTATTTTACTTAACTCCATGAGAATTATATGAATAAAATAACATTCGCAGTAGTCATTCTTTCCTCAATGCTTCTGGGTGGTTGTGCGTCGGTTCCTCTGGCCAGTAATGCTGAAAATGCGACGGCTAAATCTTTCCCTGCCCCGGAAAATGGCAAAGCCGGCCTTTATGTGTACAGAGACAGCTTTGTCGGGAAAGCGTTAAAAAAGGATGTGTATCTTGACGGGCGCTGCCTTGGTGAAACAGCCGACAGAGTATTTTTCTATCAGCAAATATCGACCAGCCAACCACATACGCTGGGAACTGAATCCGAGTTTTCACCTAATAATCTGACACTCAATGTCACGTCCGGGAAAAACTACTTTGTTCGCCAGTACATCAAAATAGGCGTTTTTGTTGGTGGCGCTGGACTTGAGCAGGTTTCCGAAAACGAAGGGATGCGCGTCGTTTCTAAATCTGAAGTTAAATTAGCTGTGCCAGGTCATTGCGATAACTGACCGGCGGAAAAGTTAAGATCCAGCCCGCATCAGGGCTGGATATCATTCGCTGGCCGGTCGTAGAAACAAAGTTAAACGTCCGCTACTGGCACATGGTTGACTGCCAGATCAAATGAAATTACCCATGTTAACTACAAGGTCTTGGTTCACTCCCCCATATAAGCGTCTCATTGTAGTTTATTGGAGCCATTTCTTAAGCCGCTTGCCAGTTGAGTAAACACTTCAATAATTTTTGGCAGCGCCCGCTGCGGATCGTCGCTTGCAGCAATCCAAAGTGCGGAATTCAGCGCGGCACTGTTTAACAGATGGGCGGCAGCATCCGCGTCTACCGGTTTGAGTACGCCGCGTTCGATCAAATTGATGACAGTCTGTCGGGTAGATTCGAGGCAACTATTCTGGCTGGGCCATTGTGCCGGATCCCCAAGGAAGGCCGGACCATCAAGCAGCACGATGCGTCTTACTTCTGTGTCCAGCGCCATCTTTATGTAGGCAATCCCTTCAGCCAGCAGCCTTTCCCAGTCGTCACCGGCATTCGCGGCGGCGGCTTTGGCTCGTTGTGCCATTTCACCATCTACTTGAGCAACAACAGCGGCAAGCAGCCCCTTTTTATCACCAAAGTTGTGGTATAGCGCCCCACGTGTCAGGCCAACGCTGGCGGTTAATTCATCCATCGATACGGCAGCAAAACCTTTTTCGGCAAAGGACTTCCGCGCTGCCGTAATCAATTTGGCTCGGTTCTCTTCCATTGTTTCGGCGCGGCGTTTGGCGGCCATATGATCTCCTTTTTGACATACGTAACGGATGTCATTTGACATACGCGGCGTATGTGTGATTAATTCAACATACGCCGCGTATATTAAATCAATTTTTTATACCGCGCATCCCGCATCACACATTGACTTAAGAAAGGACATTCCATGATCCAGCGTGAACCTATTTTTCCTGCTAACCGCCATGCTCTTTATGAAGAGCACGGTTATTCCGCCGCGATCCGTTCTGGCGATATGTTGTTCGTTTCCGGCCAGGTTGGCAGCCGCACCGACGGTACGCCAGAGCCGGATTTTGCCACGCAGGTGCAACTTGCGTTTGATAACCTGGCAGCGACTCTTGCAGCAGCTGGTTGTACGTTTGACGACCTGCTTGATGTCACCACCTTTCATACTGACCCGGAAAATCAGTTTCCGACGATTATGCAGGTGAAACAGTCAATTTTCCCGCAGGCCCCTTACCCGAACTGGACAGCCGTTGGAGTTACCTGGCTTGCGGGATTCGATTTTGAAATTAAGGTTATTGCCCGAATTCCAACACCAACCTCCGCAAGTTGACAGACCCTAATGTTAGCGACGTCCTTATCAACGGGATGAGGACGTCGCCATGAAAGGCATTGTTTCAGAACCGATATATCGTCCGCTCTTGGCACTGAGCAAACTATCAGACCTCTTTGGAAACAATCTTGCTGAGAGCCGGCTGTTCGATGCTCGTTCTGGCAACCCTTCCTTTGCATAGAACATGCGTAGAACGATCAACACATGAAGCGAAGTGTTTCAACCCGCTTTAAGTTACCAGCAACTATTGGTGGTCATATGGGCGAAGAGGAGAGCATGGCATATTGCCGCTCGAGAAAGTCACGGCTCCATATCCAAAGGAAGGCTTTTTCCTGATTAACTGATATCCGATACCGAGCCTCGAGCAACCAGACGTCCAGTGAAAGCACGCCCCTCGGCCACAAATAGCGAATGGCCATCGATAAGCGCCCGGATTCGTTGAACACAATGATCAAGCAATTGTTCAACCGGGTATGAAATACAGGTTAACGGTGGATACAGCACTGGGGCCAATGGCGAATCTTCCAGACTGATCAGCGACACTTCTTGCGGAACAGCAATGTTGAACTCTCGCAATAGCCGCATCGCTTCTGCCGCATGATAATCACGCTTGGCAATGATAACGGTATATTTTGCAAAACTATTAATCAGTGTCAGTAGCGCTTGCTCAACATTGCTGTTTGCCGTCACCATCAATTGTCTGTTGAAAGGTAAGGAATAATTTTGCAGCACGCTCCGATAGCCTTCCAGCATCTGCTTACTGGCAATATCAGTCTCACTGTCTATGAGCAGCGCAATGTTACGATGTCCTTTTCCCAACACATAACGGCAGGCGCTTTCCGTCGCAAAGGCATAGTTATAGCCCTGGCTTGCGCTACCGTTAACAGAAAATTCATCGAATGCGATAACGTTGCTTGCATCCTCTGCACTGTTTTTACCCAGCACTACCACGGCCAGACATTGCCGACGTAAACTCTCTACTGCCGTTTTCTGCTCCGCTAAATCGTTCACATACTGGATCATCAGCGACTTATTCAATGACTTCACTGCGAGCGAGAGCTGGGGCAATAACGTCGCACTTAAAGCGATTTCGTTTGCCGGCAACACCATACCAATATAGCTGGACGTATTGCTCGCAAGGCTCTGAGCCGCCAGGCTGGGGTGGTAGTTCAGCTCTTCCACTGCCCGTAATACGGCTTCACGGCTCTCTTCACGAACACCACGTGTTCCAGTCAACACTCGTGAAACAGTGGCCCGGGAAACGTTGGCTAATTTTGAAACATCATCGATAGTAGGCATGGTGTCATCTGTATTACGGTTTTCCCCGTATAATAACATAAAAGCGCATGATTATTAGCCTCAGCGGCCCTAAGCTAACGCCTTATATCTTGGAGATAACTCATAATGTCGGCAGCCATGCCGCGCCCCGAACGCCGCTGGAATCGCCAAACTTCGCTTTCATGATTGCCGTCTGGCAGGACGATGAAAAAATGTATTTTTCTATGGCCCCAGGAAGATCGGTATAGATGCGATCGACATTTGATAATCCGCCACCAATGACTATCGCGTCGGGGTCGAGAATATTGATAACGCCTGCCAGACTGCGGGCAAACGCATCAATAAAATGCTGATAGTGCGTTAATGCCCAGAGATCATTTTCACTTACTGCGGTCATAATCGCTTCTGCACTCAACAACGTCCCCTGCCTTTCGTTAAAACGGCGAGCAAAACCCGTCCCTGAAATAAAACTCTCGATGCAGTTTTCTTTACCGCAATAACAATGTTGTACAGGGCCATCATTTCGCTGATCCCAGGCTGGCAAGGGATTATGTCCCCATTCACCCGCGATGGCATTTGGCCCGCCAATCAACTTGCCCTTTACGACGACACCCCCACCACAACCGGTCCCGGCGATAACGCCAAATACCGTGCCATAACCCGCACCGGCCCCGTCAACAGCTTCTGAAAGTGCGAAGCAATCCGCATCATTGGCCAAAAACACCGGGCGCTTAAACAACTCACGAAGGTCGCCTTTGAGATCTTCACCATTCAGCACCAGGCAATTGCAGTTTTTGATAAGCCCACTTTTGGGGTCAATAGCCCCCGGTAAGCCGATCCCGATGGTAAATTCTTTTTTTTCCGCGTTTCTGATGTCATTTATCATCACCAACAGGTTATCCAAAAAACCCTGGTAGCTCTCTTTATATGTAGGGCGACGCTCGCGTAAGTGAACTCTTCCCTCCGCGTCCAGCAGCACCGCTTCTATTTTCGTTCCGCCAATATCCAGGCCAAGATGAAGCATGGTTATCCTCATAAAAAATGAGAGGCAAAGCCTCTCTTAAAAGCACAAAACTCAATGACGGGTTCTGTATATCTCGATAAGTTCTGTCACCAGCTCTTTCGCCAGGATAGAAGTCATCAAATGATCTTGCGCATGTACCATCACCAGAGTCATTTTGGTTTTCCCCTCCCCTTCATCAGCTTCAATTAACTGGGTCTGAACCAAATGAGCTTCGCGGGCATAATGCTGGGCTTCCTTCATCTTTTCGTCGGCATCCACAAAATTTCCTTCTTTCGCACTGCGGAGTGCTTCGTAACTTAGGCTCCGCGACTGGCCGGCGTTAATGATAATGCCCATAACCTGTTCTTCTAATTCCATGTAAACCTCTGGCTATCCAAGATAAAAATTATGCTGTTTCTGATTGGGTAATCGCAGTTTGCCCATTGGCATTATCTGCATCCTGTTCAATTAACTGTTTCTCATAGGCTTTCAGGAATGGGTAGTACATGATGGCCGCGGTCACCATACAAATCAGGCACATGATGATGGGGCTCAGTGCCCAATTTGCAGCCCAGGACGCCCCTATCGGTGCCGGCGTCGTCCAGGGAGTCATTGATACGACACGCGTTACCAGGCCGAAATCGAGAGCAAAATAAGCCATTGACGCATTCACCAGCGGGACCAGGACAAAGGGAATAAAGAACAGGGGATTCATAATGATAGGGGCACCAAACAGAATCGGTTCGTTAATATTGAACAGACCCGGTACCACGCCCATGCGGCCAATGGTACGAAGATGCACGGCTTTGCTGCGCATGAGTAATAATGCCAGTGGCAGAGTTGAGCCAACACCACCAATGAGCAGATAGTGATCCCAGAAACCCTGCACATAAATATGTGGAATTGCCGTTCCGGCGGCCATCGCAGCCTGATTGACCGACAGGTTTGCCATCCAGAAGGGGTTCATGATCCCCGTGACAATAAGAGCACCGTGGATACCTGCAAACCACAAAATCTGGCAAACCAATACGGACAGCAGAATGGCGGGTAATGTATCCGACGCCGCCACCAGTGGTTTAACCAAAGACATAATGGCTTCAGGAATAATCATGCCAAGTTGAGCTTCAATAAACAGGTTTAGTGGATGCAGGGTCAGTATAACCGCCAGTACAGGGATCAAAATTTCAAATGAACGCGCAACGCCGGTCGGCACCTCAGGCGGTAGACGAATGGTAATATTGTTACGTTTCAGGAAGGCATACAGCTCAGTGGTATAAATAGCCACCAGCAATGCGGTAAAAATACCCTGCCCGGAAAAGTAGGCAACTGAAATATGACCGTCCTTTAAAGGCGCGGCGACCAAAAGAAAGCCCATCAGTGACAACATGCCGGATGTCAGTGGATCAAGCGCATGGTGTCGAGACAGACTGGCGGCAACGCCAACCGAAATAAATATTGTCATGATCCCCATGCTGAAGTTAAACGGCAACATCAGACTTTCCCGATGGTCTACCGAAAACTGCAGCCAGGCGCGAGCAAATGCCCAATGGGTATCCGGCGAGAATGGCGGAAAAATAAAGACCAGCATAAAAGAGCCAACAATCATAAACGGCAGAGCAAGAATGAAACCATCACGAATGGATGTAACATACTTTTGCTGCCCCACAGCACCGGCCATTGGCGTGATTTTCTCTTCTATCACGCTGATCAGCTTGGAATACAGAGAGCTCATCTTTTATCCTTTATTTATTGTTTTCAATTAAGGAAAGGGCAAAATCCAATACGGCCGCACCCTTTTGCATACCGTAATCCATCATGTTGATGGGTTCGACCTTAATGCCATAAGCACTGGCCATTTTTTGCAGATCTTTTTGCATGTATTTAACCTGCGGCCCCAATAGAACAACCTGATAATCCCCGACCACTTGTTCAAATTCCGCGACACCAAATGCCTTTATCTCTGCTTCCAGGCCGCGCTTCTCCGCCTCTTCCACCATCTTTTTCACCAACAGGCTGGTCGACATTCCAGCGGAACAACAAAGCATGATTTTTTTCATTGGTAACTCCTGATTAGGCAATAACAATGAGCGGACTATAATCACGCGGACACAAAACGGAAAGCGCTTTCCATTGAGGAATCCATTAATTGTGAGCAGGATCACCAGATAGAGACTTTCCCTTTCAACGGATGTAAGCGATCATCGCGCTACTCATCAGATTCTTATAGGTTTCGCCATGAACATTCAGTTTATGAATGTGGCCGTAACGCTAATCGAGCAGCGTCTTATTCCCGTAGCGAATGTTCTGACACGCAGCCAACACATTACTGCGATGCGCGACAGCTTTGCCCTTGCAATGCCGTTTGTGATCATCGGAAGTTTGATGGTGCCGTTACTCTTTCCCCCCTTCACTGTCGACCCCTTTTCCTGGTATGGCGCTGCATATCAAGTGATCAGACCGATGCTATTGCCCACTTTCGAACTGACCGTTGGGCTCATGGCACTGATTGTTGCCTTTGGCGCCAGCGCCAGTTTGGCCAAGCAGTATTGCCTGCCGGAAAGGCTCTCCGGTCTGACCGGATGTCTGGCTTTTTTGATGTTTATTGGGTTTAAAGAGAACACGGGAGCAAACGTTTTTTTAGGCGGGCTGGGGATATTTAGCGCTTTAATTTCAAGCTTTTACACCATTGAGATTATACGAGTTTTCTATCGGAAAGGTTGGTGCATTCGCCTGCCGGAAGAAGTCCCGGTCATGACGCGCAATAGCTTCCAGCTGCTGGTCCCCCTGCTGGTGATAATGCTATCCATCACCGCCATCAACGCCGGACTAAAGTTAACTACGGGTATGATCTTGCCTGATTTGATTAGCGAAGCATTTCGGCCACTAATTATTGCCTCAGATACCCTGACAGCCTTACTCATATCCTTGCTTATCTGTCACTTGCTTTGGTTTGTCGGTATCCATGGCGCACTGATAGTGACAGGCATAATGAATCCTTTTTGGATGACCTATCTGTTTGAAAATCAACAAGCCCTGGCAGAAGGCATCACGCCACTCCCGCATATTTACCTACAAGGATTCTGGGATTTTTATCTGCTGATTGGGGGGATAGGTTCAACTCTGCCGCTGATCTTTATGGCCCTTCGCAGCCGTTCAAGGCAACTGAAAAGTGTGGGGAAAATTGGGTTTATCCCGTCTCTTTTCAACATCAATGAGCCGATACTGTTTGGTTTCCCGATCATACTTAATCCGGTGTTTTTATTACCTTTTATAGGTGTTCCAATGATTAATGCCTGTATCGCCTGGTACCTTACGCATTTAGGTGTTCTTGACCGCGTGGTGGCGATGTTGCCCTGGTCGATGCCCTCGCCGCTGGGGGCTGCCTGGGCCGCTAACGGCAGTTGGAAAAACTTGTTTATGTGCCTGTTTGCCATCTTCAACTCATGGATGATATATCGTCCGTTTTTCAAGGTATATGAACGACAACTGCTTGAATTAGAAACCAAATAACCCCATTCGTTTATTTTCATCAGCCAGCACCATTCGGTAGCTGGCTTTTTTATGTCCGCAAGGCTTTTTTAGTGATCGTCGTCACGTAATTATGCGCATTACTCATCAATTTGTGATGTTACCCAGCAATTACGGAAAGCGCTCTCCAAAAGTGGATGTACATTTCCAACTTTAATCCGTAAATTTCCCTTCGCGTCATACACAGGCTCTTTCACCATAAAAAAAGAAAAAGGGAAAATATGAAACGCTCTAACCGATTAATACCTCTGTCTCTACTGATCAGTTCTGCCACCAGCGGCCTGGCCTATGCCGAACAATACGATTTCAAACTGCATGGTTATATCCGTTCCGGCATCCTTGCCAACAGTGATGGGAACCGTGTCGATTCTGTCGGTCTGATGCCCGACGGGAAGTTCCGCCTGGGGAACGAAGAAGACACCAAGATTGAGCTGATCCCCCAGGTTAGGTTGAAATCCGACTCAGGTGTGGTGGCAAAAATTCAGGCCAACATCACCCACCAAAGTAAATGTACTTCCGACTGGAACTGCCTTGATGATGACGGCAAATCCGTGCAATTTCGCGAAGGCTATGCCGAACTTACCAATCTCGACTTTGCCCCGGACGTAGCATTCTGGGCGGGCAAACGTTACAGCAGTTCCAATACTTCCAGTCACCAGTTCGACTGGGAATATATTCAGTACAACGGTACCGGCGGCGGTTTCGACAACCTGGATCTGGGCTTTGCAAAATTTGATGCCGGTATCTATGCCTTCTCACCTACGGATGAAACCAAGGCTTTTCCGGTTGATAAGGGCGACCAGGGTTATCCGGACGACTATTCCCTCAATCTGTGGTTCAAGAAAATTGGCGGTTCGCCTGTCGACCTGGAAGTGATTGGTCATCATATGAATAACAACGAAAACCACATTGGGGCGGCAGAAAAAGGTTACGGCTTGACCGGTGTGTACAACTTTGACGGTTTCTACGGCCTGTCCGGCGGCTATTCCAAATTCGTTGTCCAGTACGGTCGCGGTTTGGCTGCAGGCGATTCCCTGGGTAAAAATGGCTGGGGTTGGGCAAACCTGGACGATACACAATCCTGGCGGGTCATTCTGGATGGTGTCGCTTCACTGGGTAACGGTTGGGAAGTTTCAACATTTGCCTATTACCAGCAAGACAAAAATTACCGTTGGTGGAGCAGTGACGACGAAGGCTGGGGACGTACCAGTTGGGTTGCAGGCATTCGCCCATACCAACAAATTACCAAAAACTTCGCCATGCAGTATGAGGTGGGATACGAGTATCTGGATGACAAAAACTACGAAGGGGTTCATGGCAAAGGGAAAGGAGGTTTAACCAAAATCACCGTCGCCCCAACGCTCACTTTTGATTCCGGCTATTGGAGTCGCCCACAACTTCGTTTTTTCGTGACCTATGCAAAATGGGATAAGGGTGTATCCGATGCTCTGGACGGAAATTACAACTGGAGCACAAATACCATTGATGCCGGTGGTTATAGCCGAAGTGGCGGAACCGATACGTTGAACTTTGGCGTTCAAGCCGAAGTCTGGTTCTGAGGAGAGCTACGATGAAATCACCGATCAGAAAAGCCCTGTTCTTGTCCTTGCTGTCGGCGCTCGCAAGCGCCGGCGCTATGGCCGCGAAGCCGTCTCACTTTGAGAATTATATTACCCGTCAGGGCGCTCAATTAATGGACGGCGACAAGGAATTCCGCTTTGCCGGTATTCATGCCCCTGAATTACACCGAATTGAGAATGATGCTCGTGGGGTTTGTAAAGCCGATCCTCGTGGTTGGGGCCAGTTCTTTGCGTGGCCAACGGCTGAAGAACAGGAAAACTGGATCAAAGCGATCGTCCAGACGGGCGCCCAAGCGCAGCGCGTTTATGTTCTGTCCGTACAGCAAGAAAATGATAAGGAATGCGAGCGTGAAACCCATATTCTGGCCCCAACAACCCCCGGTGGTATGCCCACGCTGAATGAAAAAGCGATGACGGTTTACGACAATATGATTGCCGAAGCCGATAAACAGGGCCTGAGATTGATTCTGCCCTTTATCGACCAATGGTGGTGGTGGGGTGGACGCGAGCAGTTAGCCGCTTTCTACCATGAGAAACCCGAAGATTTTTATCATACCGACAGCAAAACATATAAAGCCTATCAGGACGTCATTCGTCAGGTGATTACCCGCACTAACACCATTACGGGCCGACCTTATTACGACGAAAAAGCTATCATGGCATGGGAAACAGGTAATGAACTGGAAGACACTAATGCGACCTTCCTGAAAGAAACCGCTGCGTGGATAAAGCACTGGGCCCCACATCAACTGGTGGTCGATGGCACTTACAAGAAAATTAATGCTTTTTCATTAGTGGATCCTAACGTTGATATTGTCAGCAACCATTACTACAGCAATGCCGGAAATAACCACCCTGACCAGGTGAAGAAAGACTTGCAAGCTATTGGCGGCAAGAAAGTTTATCTGGTGGGCGAATTCGGATTGCTGGATAGCAAAAGCCTTAATGAAATCCTGCAATCGATCGTTCATACCGAGGTGAATGGGGCGAAAGCTGCCGGTGGTTTTATCTGGGGCTTCCGTGGCCATCGCCATGAGGGTGGCTTCTACTGGCACAAAGAGTTTACCGGTCACTACAGTTACCACTTGCCGGGCTTCCCTGTGGAAGGTAAAGCGAACCAGGAGATGGATGTTGTCAATCTGGTTCGCCATGCCTCAGCACAGTTGGCTGGACTTGATAAAGTACCGGCGCTTCCTGCCCCGGATGCACCAAAACTACGCGAAGCGAAATCCCCTTTTACAATCAACTGGATGGGTGCTGCCGTAGGCCGCAGTTACGATGTTGAACGTGCCGAGTCAAAAGATGGGCCGTGGGCCGTCGTTGGTAAGGACATTTCTGACGGCGTTCAGGAATGGAACCCTGCCAAAATGGATTTATTCCGCGACGATTACTCTGCGCTCAAACTTGGCAAAACTTATTATTATCGCGTTATTGCCAAGAACGAATCGGGTACATCGGCACCATCAAACGTTATTAGCGTCATCCACAGCCAGGAAAACCAGGCTCCGGTCATTGACCTGGCCCCCAGCGCATCCACCCCGCAAAACCAGGGTCTTCGCCTTGATGCGAAATGGCAGGATGACAATCTTCCAGGCCGTAACGTCAGCGTTAAATGGTCCAGCACCGGCGCTAACCAGGCAAATTTCTGCGATGCCGAAAAACCGTCCACCCGCGTGTGGTTCCCTAAACCCGGGAAGTACCCGCTGACTTTTACCGCTGATGATACGCTGCTGAAAAGCCGCAAAACCATAGATGTCATCGTAACGAAGGCCACCGGCCCCCTACCCGATGACTTCTGCACATTCGACAGTAAACCGCTGCCATTAAAGCTTGGCAAAGTGACCCTGACCAAGAGTGCTGAAAATCAGTTGGCAATGGGTGACGATGGCTTCCTCGGTCCTTTCGTCAATGAAGGTGACAAAGTGAACTGGAATGTAGAGGTCCCCTGGGAGGGAGAATATCGGCTGCATCTCAACTTCAATGCCAAATGGGGCAGCAAAAAAAACTCGGTACAAATTAACAACGAAAAGCCCCTGCAAATCGAGTTCCCACAAACCGATGACAAAGGTCAGCAACTGACCCTTCCTGTGCAATTAAAGCAGGGGGAAAACACCATTAACTTCGGGAAATTCTCAGGCGACTGGGGATATATTTTCATCAAATCTATCCAGATTACCGCAGAGTAGCGCTTTTGCTGCGTCCTTACCGGCGCAGCTTTTCTTATGGTGCTACCGACACCTGAAACATTGAGGAGGTTATATGACGACGTACAAGTTTCCGGAAAATTTTTTATGGGGTGCGGCAGCATCCGGCCCACAAACAGAGGGTACAGATAACAAATTAAATCGCTCAATTTGGGATAGCTGGCACGCCAACCACCCCGAGCGTTTTTTCCAGGGCATTGGCCCGGAAAAAGTATGCGAAACGCTGCACAAGTACAAAGAAGACGTTGCGCTGATGAAGCACATCGGCTTTAACTCATTCCGCACCTCTATTCAGTGGTCACGGCTGATTGAAGATTTTGAAACGGGCAAACCCAACGCAGAAGCGGTACGTTTTTATCATGATTATCTTGACGAAATGATCGCTCATGGCATAGAACCGATGATCAACCTCTATCATTTCGATATGCCTGAATCTCTGCAAAATCAATATGGCGGATTCGAATCAACCCATGTGACCGATCTTTTTGCGCTTTTTGCCAAAACGGCCTTCGAGCTTTTTGGCCATAAAGTAAAATACTGGATCACCTTCAACGAACCCATTGTGCCAGTGGAGGGGGGATATCTTTATGACTTCCACTACCCTTGTAAAAAGGATGGAAAGCTTGCCGCCCAGGTGGGGTTCAACATCATGCTGGCCCATGCCAAAGCGGTAAAATACTACCGTGAGTTAGCCCTGCCCGGTGAGATTGGCGTAGTATTAAATCTGACCCCCACCTACACACGTAGCGATTCAAAGGAAGATGCCACAGCCGCGTGGCATGCTGATTTACTGTTTAACCGAAGCTTCCTTGACCCGCTGGTTAAACACCAGTTTCCGAAAGAATTGTGTGAGTTATTAATCACCCATGACTGTTTACCTGAAGTCACCAAATCTGATGTAGCCCTGATTACGGACTCTCGAATAGATTTTCTCGGGGTAAATTACTACGTACCTCGCCGGGTCAAGGCCCGCGAAGCCGAATACAAACTCGATTATTTCACCCCGGAATTCTATTTCGAAGACTATATCGACCCGGATGGACGTTTTAACCCCTACCGTGACAATAACGAGATCCTTCCGCAGGCCATTTACGATATTGCGGCGAATATCCGTGATAACTACGGCAATATAAAATGGTATTTAGCAGAAATTGGCATCGCTATGGATATCGATTCCGAAGGGCCCGTTCAGCCAGACGGTATTATTGACGATAGCTTCAGAATCAATCTCATGAAAGAGCATCTTGTTGAATTGCATCGTGCGATTAGCGATGGCGCCAACTGCTTCGGATTACATCAATGGACGTTTATTGATAACTGGTCATGGACTAACTCTTTTAAACGTCGCTATGGCTTTTATCGTCTCGACCTCACCACGGGAGAACGACAGATAAAACGTAATGCCCTGTGGTTCAAAGCGTTGGCACAGAACAACTCGTTTGATTGTGAGGCAAGTTCATAAGGAGTCTGCTTTTTTTGTATCCGCTCATCAAGGCGATAAATAACGGCCCTTGGGGCCGATAAACTGAAAAGTTATGCCCGTTTGAGGAAACTTGAGCGGGCTTTTTGCTTTCCGGCAGTTGGCCCGCCACGCCGAACTCAGGCGCCGCGAATGGTCTCGCGCCAGACAAAATCGGCATGGTACAAGCGGGTTTCGCCCGGTATCTCCTGCCCCAGCGCCGGCATCATGTTCTCCTCCTTCTGCTCTTGCGCCATCAACCACGCAACCGCGTCCTGCGCAAACAACGCCACCGGCTGGGTAAAGGTGGTGAGGTTGTAAGAAGACCAGGCCGCCTGCGGAATATCGTCGTAGCCCGCCACGCAGAGATCTTGCGGAATACGCAGCCCAAAGCGATGGCGCGCCTCGTCCATAAAGCCACAGGCCAGCAAATCGGTGACGCAGAATACCGCATCAGGCCGTTCGCGCCGGGTCAACAGACGGTGCGCCAGGATCTGGCCGCTCTCATAAGAGGTGGTGCCAAAGCGTTCGACGCTCACCTGCAGCCCCGCCGTTTCCGCCGCCTGGAGAAAACCGCGTTCGCGCGCCATCAGGCTTGGCGTTCCGGCCAGAGAGTTGGCGAAAGCGATGCGTTGGCAGCCAGCACGGGCAAACGCCATCACCACCCGGCCGGCCGCTTCTTCGTTATCCAGCCTGATGCTGAGCGAGCCGGGCAAGGTATCGTTACGGTTGATCAGCACCAGCCGCTGGCCGTGTTTGTGACACAGGCGAGCAATGCCGCTGTCCGGCATGCCGGAAAGCACAAACGAGGCATCCGCGCGAAAGTTAATCGCCTGCTGCAATGCCTGGGACACGCTGTCATCGGAGCGATCGGTGTTAATCAACATGGCGATTTTCCCCGCATCCTGCAGATGCTGGGTCAGCAACCGCACCAGGCTGGCCCGATAGGGCGTTGCCAGTTCCGAAACGATCAGGCAGACGATGCCACTGCGGTTGCGCACCAGTCCCCGCGCCAGATGGTTAACGTGATAACCCAGCTCCTCCGCCGCCCGCATCACCCTTTCGCGGGTTGCCGCCGACACGCTGGCGCCGGGCGTATAGGTCCGCGAGACCGCCGAACGGGAAACCCCGGCCAATAGCGCCACGTCTTTCGCACTGATCATCGCCTTGTCCATCGCCATCTTCACACCCATCCGTTACGCGTTCTGGGAAAAGTTTGCCGCATTTTGCAAAGCTGTGCAAATTTTTAGTGGTCAATTTGTTTCATTTTTGTGACGAGTAGGTTGAATTGTTTCACCACGCGATTGACAGCACAATTTTTATCCTCTAGTTATTTGCACACACGTGCAAAAAAAATAGGCGACAACGTATCGCCACCCTACACAACCAAGGAGAACACCATGCAACGCGTTACTCTGATGGCGGTCCTCGCCGCCGGCACCGCACTCTCTGCCCTGCCTGCTCATGCAGCCGGGAAACTGAATATGATCTGCTCCGCCGATGTCGTGGTCTGCGAGCAAATGACCAATCTGTTCGAGAAACAGCACCCGGATATCAAAGTCAGTATGGTGCGCCTCTCCGCCGGGGAAGCCTATGCACGTATTCGTACCGAAGCCCGCAACCCGCGCACCGATATGTGGTGGGCAGGCACCGGCGATCCGCATATGCAGGCCGCCGACGAGGGATTAACCCAGCCTTACAAGTCACCGCTGCTCGACCAGCAGCACGACTGGGCGCGCAAACAGGCTGAAAGCGCCGGCTACCGTACCGTCGGCGTCTACGCCGGGGCACTGGGCTGGGGATACAACACCAAGCTGCTGGCGGAGAAAAAACTCAAGGTGCCCGCCTGCTGGAGCGATCTGCTGGATCCGGCCTACAAAGGTGAAATCCAAATGGCCAACCCGAACTCCTCCGGCACCGCCTACAACACCCTTGCCACGCTGGTGCAAATCATGGGGGAAGAACCGGCCTTCGACTACCTGAAAAAGCTCAACGCCAATATCTCGCAGTACACCAAATCCGGCTCTGCACCGGTGAAAGCGGCGGCGCGCGGCGAAACCACCGTCGGTATCGTCTTCATGCACGATGCCGTCGCAATGCAGGTGGATGGCTTCCCGATCAAAGCCGTTGCCCCCTGCGAAGGCACCGGGTTTGAAATTGGCTCCATGTCGATCGTGAAAGGCGCCCGCAACCTCAAGGAGGCCAAGGTGTGGTACGACTGGGCGCTCAGTGCCGACGCCCAATCGCACATGAAAGACGCCAAATCCTTCCAGTTGCCGTCAAATCGCAACGCGGCGATTTCCGAATACGCACCGCGCTTCGAAAACATCAAACTGATCGATTACGACTTTAAAACCTACGGTGCGACAGAAAAACGCAAAGCCCTGCTCAGCCGTTGGGATAAAGAGATCGGCGCCAGCGCCCAATAATTCACAGCCCTTCCCTCCCGCATGTTATGCGCTCTGCAATAAACCGGGCGAGGTAACGCTCGTCCGTGCCGGGCGCGGTGAAGGACATATGAACTCTCGAGGTTAAGATGAATGCTCAAAACCGCCGCCTTGACGGGGCCCTCGTGCTGGGCGCACTGGCATTGCTGTTATTGCCCTGGTACAGCCTGGAAGCCGGGTTCTTCGACTTTGGTTGGCTAAGTACCCTGTGGCAGGATCAGGCGAGCGCCCCCGCGCTGTGGCAAATACTGACCTTTCAGCGCCCGTGGCTGACGATTGCCCTGCTGATGCTGCTGATTTGTGCACTGGCCCGCCTGCTGCAAATAGGTCGTTTACGCTCGCAATTGCTGATCGCTGCCAGCCTCGTCGGCGTGGTCTTTCTGCTGTTTGAAGGCCATGCCATCGGCTACAGCGGCTGGAACTGGCAGTGGAGCGAGCAGCTGTTTGGCACGCTCAGCGACGGTCAGCCGGCCTTTGGCGCCGGTGCCATTTTGCTGATCACCACATTTTTGCTGCTGTTCTCTTTCGCGCTTGCTGAACGCGGCGTGCTGAAGGGCGACGCTTTTGTGGTGGCCGCCATTGTGCTGCTGGTCGCACTGGTCACCACCTTCGTGCTTTACCCAGTACTGAGCATGTTTGTCGCCTCGGTGCAGGACGTGGACGGTTCGTTCAAGCCGGACAGCCTGATCGCCAATATGCAGGACCCGGCGATTTGGAGCCTGGGCTGCCTGAAGGGCGGCAGCTGCGGTACCGCCTGGCGGACTCTGACGCTGGCGCTGATGACCGCCAGCGGATCCACGCTGCTCGGTCTGGCTTTTGCCCTGGCTGCCACGCGCACGCCGCTGCCATTCAAGAAAGGGCTGCGCATGCTGACGGTGCTGCCGATCATTACCCCACCGTTCGTGATTGGCCTGGCGCTGATGCTGCTGTTTGGCCGCGCCGGGGTGGTTACCGAACTGCTCGCCAGCCTGTTTGGCATCGAACCCGGCCGTTGGCTTTATGGCCTGACCGGCATCTGGATTGCTCAGGTGCTCTCCTTCACCCCGATTGCTTTCCTGGTGTTGATAGGCGTGGTGGAAGGCGTCAGCCCTTCATTGGAGGAAGCCTCGCAAACGCTGCGGGCTAACCGCTGGCGCACCTTCCGTTACGTGTCCCTGCCGCTGATGGCCCCCGGGTTGGCGAATGCCTTCCTGATTAGCTTTATCGAAAGCATGGCCGACTTCGGTAACCCCATGGTGTTGGGCGGCAGCCACGGCGTGCTGTCGACCGAAATCTTCTTCTCGGTGGTGGGTGCGCAAAACGATCCGAGCCGCGCCGCCGTGCTGGCGATCATCCTGCTGTGCTTTACCCTCAGCGCCTTTATTTTGCAACGCCTGTGGCTGGCGGGGAAAAGCTTCGCCACCGTTACCGGCAAAGGGGATTCCGGTACCCACTGCGGGCTGCCGCGCGGATTACGCTACGGCGTATACGCGTTGGTGATCCCCTGGGGCCTGTTCACGCTGGTCATCTACGGCATGATCCTGATCGGCGGCTTCGTGCAGTCATGGGGACTCGACAGCAGCCTGACGCTGGGCCATTACGCCCGCGCCTTCGGTTTCCACTGGAACAGCAGCCAGATAGTCTGGACCGGTGTCGCCTGGAATTCGTTCTGGACCACGCTGGAAATCGCGCTGATCGCCGCGCCGCTCACGGCCATCGTCGGCTTGCTCACCGCCTGGTTGATCGTGCGGCAGAAGTTTGCCGGCCGCCAGACCTTCGAGTTTATGTTGATGCTCAGCTTTGCCATTCCCGGCACGGTGATCGGCGTCAGTTACATCATGGCGTACAACCTGCCGCCGCTGGAAATCACCGGTACCGCCCTGATCCTGGTCGCCTGCTTCGTGTTCCGTAATATGCCGGTCGGCGTACGGGGCGGCATTGCCGCCATGAGCCAATTGGATCGCAGCCTGGATGAAGCCTCGCTGACACTGGGTGCCGGCAGTTTCCGCACCCTGCGCAAAGTGATCCTGCCGCTGTTGAAACCGGCCATCAGCGCCGCGCTGGTTTACGCCTTCGTCCGGGCCATTACCTCCATCAGCGCGGTGATTTTCCTGGTCAGCGCCCAGTACAACATGGCCACCTCTTACATCGTCGGGCTGGTCGAAAACGGGGAATACGGCGTGGCTATCGCCTACTCCTCGGTGCTTATCGTGGTGATGCTGGCGGTGATCCTCACCTTCCAGTTGCTGGTGGGCGAACGCCGCCTGCGCCGCGCCATCCGTATTGATACTCCGCCGGTGGCGCCACCATCGGCCTTACATCAGGAGAATGCCGTATGACTGCCATTCGTTCAGGCTCGGTGGTGTTTGAGAACGTCACCAAACAGTTTGCCGATTTCACCGCCCTGCCCGGGCTTTCTCTCACCGTCGAACCCGGCACGCTGGTGACGCTGCTTGGCCCTTCCGGCTGCGGCAAAACCACCACTCTGCGCCTGTTGGCCGGCCTGGAGCACCCGACCTCAGGCCGCATTCTGATTGGCGGCAAGGAGGTCACGCACCTGCCCGCCAATGAGCGCGACGTCGCAATGGTATTCCAATCCTACGCGCTGTTCCCGCACATGAACGCGCTGGACAACGTGATGTACGGCCTGCTCGCCAGCGGGCTGTCACGCAAAGAGGCGCAGGATCGGGCACGCGAAGGGCTGAAATTGGTCGGGCTGGAAAGCATGGGCCAACGCCTGCCCGCCGAACTCTCCGGTGGCCAGCAGCAGCGCATTGCCGTGGCACGGGCGTTGGTATTGGAACCGCAGGTGCTGCTGCTCGACGAACCTTTATCCAACCTTGACGAGCGGTTACGTCGCCGTGTCCGCACCGAGATCCGCGATTTGCAGCAGCGCCTCGGCTTTACGGCGGTGTACGTCACCCACGATCAGGAAGAGGCCCTGGCGGTCTCCGATAAGATTATCGTCATGAAAGAAGGGCATATTGCCCAGCAGGGTGCACCGCAGGAGCTTTACCACTCGCCGGCCTCGGTGTTTATCGCCGACTTTATGGGCGAGGCCAATATCCTGCCCTGCGACGTTGAGCAAGTGGCCGGCGGCGAAGCGTTGATCACCCTCGGCAGCCGCCAGTACCGGGTTCCTGGGGCTACAGCACGCCCCGGCGCTGCGCAGCTTTCGGTACGTCCGCAGTTCATCACCCTGCTGCCGGAACAAAGCGGCGCATTGAACGGTGAAGTGACCCACAGCACCTGGCTTGGTGACCATATCGAATATGAAGTAAAAACCGATCTCGGCGCGCTGTTTATTGTCGACGTGCAGATGGAACGCCAACTGACGCCGACCACCCGCGTGGCCATTGACTTCAAAACTCAGGGTCTGGCACTGATTGCCCAGTGATCCTGACAACGTTAAGGAATGAAGATGAATGAACAGATTTCCCAGCGCCTGACGCTGGCAGAACAGGCGGCACGCGAAGCCGGTGCCAAAGCGCTGGACTACTTTAACCGTCGCGAAAGCCTGGTGATTGAAACCAAACGCGACGCGCAGGACGTGGTGTCAATTGCCGACCGCGAGGTTGAACTGCTGATCCGCGAGCAAATTGCCCGTCAATTCCCGCAGGACGGTTTTTTGGGCGAGGAGTTTGGACTTCAACCCGGCGATTCCGGCTACACCTGGGTGGTGGATCCGATCGACGGCACCAGCCCTTTCGTTAATGGCATGCCAAACTGGTGCGTGTCCGTTGCCGTCATTCATCAGGGCGAGCCAGTCATTGGCGTGATTTTTGCCCCCTGCCAGCAGGAGTGTTTCAAGGCCGCTCGTGGTGCAGGCGCGACCCTCAACGGCAAAACGCTGCGAGTCGATCCGCAACGCACCCTGCAAAACCACGTCACCGGTTTTGGTGCCAACAGCTATGTTAAACCGGAACGCGTGGGCGAAATTGCCGCCGCAATCACCGCCGTGGGCGGCAGTTTCTTCCGCAACGGTTCCGGCGCCATGATGTTGGCATGGGTCGCCGCTGGGCGACTGGTGGGCTATTACGAACCTTATATGCACGCCTGGGATTGTCTGGCGGGTTATTGCCTGGTCAACGAGGCCGGTGGCTGGACCCACCCGTTCAATACCGAAGGGGAATATTTGTTGCGCGGCGGGCCGGTGCTGGCGGTCGCGCCAGGGGCCAAAGCAGAATTAATGCGTATCGCGCAATTGTGATGGGAAGGGTCGAACATGTTCGACCCGATTTAATCCATTGATGATGCTATTGGGCGCAGCATACAGCGCCCCTACTCTTAAAATCTACAGCCCGCGTTTTTCCATCAGCACCGCCAGGTCGATCAGGCGGTTAGAGAACCCCCACTCGTTGTCGTACCAGGCAAGCACCTTGACTAACTTGCCACCGATAACCAGCGTGGAAAGCCCATCAATAATCGACGAACGCGGATCGCCTTTATAATCGCTCGACACCAAAGGCTCATCGCTGTAGCCAAGAATATCCTTGAGAGGGCCGGATTCGGCAGCCTGGCGGAAAGCGGCGTTGATCTCTTCAACCGTCACTTCGCGTTTCAGCGTAACCGTTAAATCGACGATAGACACCACCGGTACCGGTACCCGTAGCGAATAACCGGTCAGACGGCCATCCAGTTCCGGGATCACCTTGCCGAGCGCTTTGGCTGCGCCACTGGAGTAAGGCACAATCGACTCCGCAGCGGCACGGGCGCCGCGTAAATCTTTCTCCGGCTGATCGTGCAGCGCCTGGCTGTTGGTGTAAGCGTGGGTGGTGTTCATCAGGCCGTATTCAATCCCAAAGGCCTGATGCAGCACCTGCGCGGCGGGCGCCAAGCCGTTGGTGGTGCAACTGCCGTTGCTGACCACGCGGTGCCTGGCCGGATCGTACTGATCCTGGTTAACCCCCATCACTATGGTGATATCGTCGTCTTTTGCCGGCGCGGAGATAATGACGCGTTTAGCGCCACCTTGGGTGATGTGCACTTGCGCCTTGGCTTTGTCGGCGAAGAATCCGGTCGCTTCGATCACCACCTCGACGCCCACGCTTTTCCACGGAATGGCGCCAGGATCTCTTTCGGAGAACACATGAATCGGCCTGCCGTCCAGCAGCAGCTGATTTTCACTGGCCTCAACGCTGGCCGCCAACCGACCTGAAAGCGAATCGTATTTCAGCAGATGCGCCAGCGTTTTGCTGTCGGTCAAATCGTTGATCGCCACAACTTCAAAGTCACTGCGACCTAACGCAGCACGCAAAACATTCCTGCCGATTCTGCCGAATCCATTAATGCCTACTTTGACCATGATTTCCTCCTTCATTTTTGGCTCTGCTGCCAATTTATGCCGGAGAGGTCATGACGTAAATGACGTTTACAGATCAATTTACGCCAAAATGCGCGAATGGAAACGCTCGCGGTATTCCGTGGGGGTGAGCTGCAAATGCCGTTCGAAAACGCGGCGCAGATTGAGCGCATTGCCGAAACCGCTGCTGGTGGCGATTTGTTCGATGCCTTCCGAACTCTGTTCCAGACGCTGCCTGGCGGTATGCAAACGCCCTTCTTCGACAAATTTAGCAGGCGAGATACCGGTCTCGCGGGTGAACACCCGCGTAAAGTTGCGCGGACTCATGGCGACCCGCTCGGCCAATTTCTCAACGGAGAGATCTTCGGCCAGGTTTTCCAGGATCCAACTCTGCAGATCGCGGATCGGCCCCGGCGTTTTGGCCTGATTCAAAGGGTAACGGCTGAACTGCGCCTGCCCGCCGGGCCGACGAAGAAACATCACCAGATCTTGCGCCACTTCACGGGCCTGCACGAAGCCGTAATCGTCTTCCACCAGCGCCAACGTGAGATCGAACCCGGAGCTGACGCCGCCGGAAGTCCAGACAGAGCCGTCCTGCATGTAGATTGGCCCATTTTCGACCTTCACTTTAGGGAAGCGCGATTGCAGGGTCTCCAGCAGTCGCCAATGGGTGGTGGCCCGACGTCCATCCAGCAAACCGGCTTCGGCGAGTAACATCGCCCCGCCGCAAACCGACGCCACTCTTCGCGCTTGGGGGGCCGCGCGGCGCAGCCAATCCACCACAAAAGCACTTTCTTCCTCGGTCGCCCCTTTGCCGGTTACGATGATGGTGTCGCGCTCCACTTCCGGATCAAGATCCGCCAGCCGATGATCGGCCAACAAATTCAAGCCGGAAGAGCCATGCACCACCCGGTGCGACTGGGTGGTGACGATCGCCATCTGGTAGAGCGGCGCGTCATCCGGCCTCAAGCGGTTGGCTTGCATCAGGATGTCGGCGATCCCCGCCGATTCAAACAGCATGCCCCCTTCGGGGACGATAATCAGAAATGTGTGCATGTCCTTAAAATACAAATTCGACAAAATAAGTCAAGAACGCTTCCCGGTTTGAGAAGCGTTCTCCGCCGATCAGCGCCAGCCCAGCGCCGGGGCGACATGGGTCAGGATCGACTCAATCACATGGGCGTTGTAGTCAACGCCCAGCTGGTTGGGCACGGTCAGCAGCAAGGTGTCGGCTTCGGCAATGGCTTCGTCCTGCGCCAGTTGCTTGATCAACAACTCCGGCTCGGCCGCGTAGCTGCGGCCGAAGATGGCACGGGTCTGCTGATCGATATATCCCACCTGATCGCTGTCCTGCCCGCTATTGCCGAAATAACTGCGATCCTGCTGGTTCATCAGTGCAAAGATGCTGCGGCTGACCGATACGCGTGGCTCACGCGCATGGCCCGCGGCCTTCCAGGCATCTCGATAAGCGCGGATCTGCTTGGCCTGCTGCACGTGGAACGGCTCGCCGGTTTCGTCGTTTTTCAGCGTCGAGCTTTGCAGGTTCATCCCCAGCTTCGCCGCCCAAACCGCCGTGGCGTCCGAGCTGGCGCCCCACCAGATGCGTTCGCGCAAGCCGGCGGAGAAAGGTTCCACCCGCAGCAAGCCCGGTGGGTTCGGGAACATCGGTTGCGGGTTAGGTTCAGCGAAGCCTTCGCCACGCAACGCTTCCAGCAGAACGTCGGTGTGGCGACGCGCCATATCCGCTTCGGTCTCGCCTTCGGCTGGCGTATAGCCAAAATAACGCCAGCCATCAATCACCTGTTCGGGAGAACCGCGACTGATGCCGAGCTGTAACCGCCCGCCGGAAATCAGGTCAGCGGCGCAGGCGTCTTCGACCATATAAAGCGGATTTTCATAACGCATGTCGATCACGCCGGTGCCGATCTCGATACGCTGGGTTTTGGCACCGATGGCGGCCAACAACGGGAATGGCGAGGCGAGCTGGCGGGCAAAGTGGTGCACGCGGAAATAGGCCCCATCCGCCCCCAGTTCTTCTGCCGCCACGGCAAGGTCGATGGATTGCAGCAACGCATCCGCAGCCGAACGGGTGCCCGACTGTGGCGAAGGCGTCCAGTGGCCGAAAGAAAGGAATCCGATTTTCTTCATGGGGGTGATCCTTAGATTCATTAATGACCGGATTACAGTGACAAAAATCGCCCCCTTCCGGCCAGAAATATCGTGGCCGATCGCACGAAACGGATCCTTGCACCGCGCCGTTCTGCATCGCCCGAGCATTGTAATCAAAAAGTAAATATCGTATAACAGGCTCCTCCGAGGGGTGTCCTGTTATGGGCTGAGATGGCGTAAGCCGAACCCTTTGAACCTGATCTGGGTCATGCCAGCGAAGGGACGGTCGGCAATACCCCCTCTCGGCTATTGCCTGTTCATACCTCACCTCAGCGCGCCCGGATCTCCACTCACTTTTGGAGGTCCCATGTTAACTCCCCTGTTCGATAAAGGTCTTTACGGCAAGCTGCGCCAACAGGCCGGCGGTCACTGGCAGGACTATGTGGCACACCCTTTTATCCAGCAATTGGCGGCCGGTACGCTGCCCGAATCCGCTTTTCGCCGCTATCTGACTCAGGATTATCTGTTCCTGATCCACTTTGCCCGCGCCTACGCCCTGCTGGTCAGCAAACTGCGCACCCTGCCGGAAATGCGGGCGGCCACCGCCTCGCTCAATGCTATTGTCGCCGAGCTGCCTCTGCACCTGGCCTATTGCGCCGACTGGGGGCTGAGCGAGCCGCAAATAGCCGCCGAACCCGAAGCGCCAGAAACCCTCAATTACACCCGCTATGTGCTCGATATCGGCCACGCCGGTGATGCCCTCGATCTGCTGGCAGCCTTAATGCCCTGCGTCGCCGGCTATGCCGAAATCGGCCTGCGCCTGCTCAAGGATCCCAATACGCAGATGGAAGGCAACCCCTATGCCTCGTGGATCCGCAACTATGGTGACCCGGCGTATCTGGCCGGGGTGCAGGCCGCTATCGATCTGCTGGAAACCCTGGGCCACCAGCGCGGTGCCGAGAGCCGCCTGACCGAACTGTCGGTGATTTTCACCACCGCCACCCGCCTGGAGTCCGCCTTCTGGCAGATGGGGTTGAATGCCCAATGAGCCTCGGCGACATGCAGCCAAAGGCTGTCCGGCCCGGCATTCAGGTACGGGATTTAACCTTGCGCTTTGGTCAGCAGGTGATTTTCGATGGTCTGAATTTCGATATTCCCGGCGGCAGCTTCGTTGCCCTGCTCGGCGCCAGCGGCGCGGGAAAAACCAGCCTGTTGAAGATCATTGCCGGGCTGGCGAAACCCACTTCAGGTACGGTGGTCGGCAGCGATGGCCTGCCGATCGCCGGGCGCATTGCCTATATGGGGCAAAAGGATCTGCTTTATCCCTGGCTGACGATTGACGAAAATATTAGCCTCGGCGCACGGCTGCGCGGCGAAAAGGTTGACCGCGCCTGGGCGGAACATCTGCTGGAGCGCGTGGGGTTGAGCGGCTATGGCCGCAGTTTGCCTGCCGCGTTGTCCGGCGGCATGCGCCAACGCGCCGCGATTGCCCGCACGCTGTATGAACGCCAGCCGATTGTGTTGATGGACGAACCCTTTTCGGCGCTGGACACCATTACCCGCGCCATGATCCAGCAGTTGGCTGCCGAACTGCTGGCGCAGCATACCGTGCTGCTGATCACCCACGATCCGATGGAGGCCTGCCGCCTTAGCCACCGGTTGCTGGTGCTGTCCCGCTATCCGGCCGGTCTCGATGATAGCCATGTCATCGAAGGTTTACCGCCGCGAGCGCCAGACAACCCCCAACTGCTGAAAAGCCAGAGCGAATTGCTGCTGCAACTGGTGAGGGCGGCCGGATGAAAACCTTGCCTGAAAACCGCCTGTCACGGATGCGCCGCAGTCTGACGGTGTTTGCCGGCCTGTTGCTGCTGTGGGGGCTGGTCACGCTGGGTGATATTCCCGCCTTCCTGTTGCCCTCTCCTTCTGCCGTGGCGCAGGCGCTGTGGGACAACCGGGATTACCTCGCTTATCACACGCTAATCACCGCCGCAGAGATCGCCTGCGGCTTGCTGGCCGGGGTTTTGCTCGGTGCCACGTTGGCGCTATGCATGATTTTTTCACCGCGCCTGCAACGCTGGTTGATGCCGTTGGTGCTGACCAGCCAGGCGATACCGGTGTTTGCGCTGGCGCCGCTGTTGGTGCTGTGGTTCGGCTTTGGCATGAGCGCCAAAGTAGTGATGGCGGTGTTGGTGATCTTCTTCCCGGTCACCTCCGCGTTCTTCGACGGACTGCGCCGGGTCAATAACGATTACCTCGATCTGGCACGCACCCTGCGCGCTTCCCCCTGGGCGCAACTGCGGCACGTGCGGTTGATGGCGGCGCTGCCTGCTTTCGGCTCCGGGCTGCGCATGGCCGCCGCCGTCGCCCCCATCGGCGCCATCATCGGCGAATGGGTTGGCTCGGCAGAAGGCCTGGGTTACGTGATGCTTAACGCCAACGCGCGCATGCAGACCGACGTCTGCTTTGCCGCGCTGTTTATTCTAGTGCTGATGACCGTCCTGCTCTGGGTGACGGTAGACGCGCTGCTGCTGCGCCTGATCGACTGGGCGCCGGAAAATGACTGATCGCCTTTCAACGACAAGGGTAACAACCATGCTTAAAAAAACCGTCTGCGGGCTGCTGCTCAGCACCACTTTGGTCGGCCAGGCCAGCGCCGCGGAAAAACTGACGCTGGTGCTCGACTGGTATATCAACCCCGACCACGCGCCGATTATGGTGGCCGAGCAGATTGGCGCCTTCAAGGCGGAAGGCCTGGACGTCAAGATTGTGCCCCCTTCCGACCCGGCGCTGCCGCCACGGCTGGTCGCGGCTAAACAGGCCGATTTGGCCATCACCTATCAGCCACAACTGCACTTTTTCGCCGACCAGGGCCTGCCGCTGGTGCGCGTAGGCACCCTGATTAACTCGCCGCTCAATACCGTCATTACGCTGGATAAAAGCATCACCACCCCGGCGGGTCTGAAGGGCAAAAAAATCGGCTATTCGGTCAGCGGCATCGAGCAGGCCACGCTGGCGACCATGCTTGAACATGAACGCCTCAACCCCAAAGACACCCAACTGATCAACGTTAACTTCCAACTGACCAGCGCCCTGCTGGCGGGCCAGGTGGACGCGGTGATCGGCGGCTATCGCAACATTGAAGCGCTGGAGCTGAAGCTGCAGGGCAAAGATCCGGTGGTGTTTAACGTGGAAGACTACGGCGTGCCGACCTACGACGAACTGATTATCGTCGCCAATCGCGATTCGCTGGCCGAGCCGAAAATCAAAAAATTCCTCGCCGCGCTGAAAAAAGGCAGCGATTACCTGCACGCCCACCCGCAGGAAAGTTGGCTGGCGTTCGCCAAGGCACACCCGGAACTGAATACCGAGCTGAACAAACAGGCCTGGCAAGCCAGCCTGCCGCTGTTCGCCACCGATCCGGCCAAGCTGGATAAAGCACGCTATCAGGCCTACGAACAGTTCCTGTTCGACAACAAACTGATCAAGAAAATCACCCCGGTAGATCAGTACGCCGTGGAACTGCATTAAGGGTTTTCGCTTTATTAGGGGCGCAGTTCATATGCAGCGCCCCTACCATTCTCCCCTCAAGCAGAAGGCGCGACGGTCACATCTCCTTGCCCACTGCGTTGCAGCGCCTGCCGCACCAGCCCGTTCGCCTTGCACCGCTCGACAAATTCGCGCACATAGGCCGCGCCCGCTGTTTTTTGCCGAGGTACCGCCATCGCCTGCTGGATGGCGGTGAAATGCCCGGGCAGCACCCGATAACCCGGGGTTGCCGCTGCCGCAGCGACCAACGGCTGACGCACGCCCGCGGCCGCATCCAGCCCCTGTTCGAGGAATAAGGTTATTGCCGCGGCGGAGGTCTCCGCCCGCACCAGTTGCGCATGTTTTAAGGTACGCGACAGGTACAGGTCATAAGCCGCGCCCTTGCCCACGGCAATGCGCGCCCCAGGCCGATCGAGTTCGGCAACCTGCCGGCAAGGGGACGCCTGCGCCACCAGATAGGTCCCCTCGATGATCACATAAGGTGCGCTGAAAGCGATTTCTGCCGCCCGCACCGGTTCGATGGCCATAAAGGCGACATTCCAGTCCCCGGTTTCCAGGGCGGCGAAAACCTTGCCCGCCGCGTCGTAGGTCACCAATTCCAGCGGCACACCCAGCTCATGCGCCAGTGCACCGGCCAAGGTCACGGAAACCCCCTGTGGCTCACCGCCTGGCCCCGTCTGTGCCAAAACCGGATTGCCAAGATTGATTGCCGCACGCAGCACCCCCTGCGGGGCCAAATCATCGAGGACAGCGGCGGGAAGGCTATGCATGGTTTTCTCCTGAAGAAAGAGTAAAGGTGTCGCGTCGAGGTTACCCATTAAGGCTAGAGCCAAACGCCGGATGAGCAACATTCCCGCGGGGTGCCTCTCACGGGCGTGATTAGCGTCACACTATTGTCACAAAAACGACCAATCGCACCCCGCCGCGCCTGGGCGGCGCAAACACGCATTGACCCTGACACTTTCAATGCGCTATACCCTTCCTCTTTCACGCCGTGCCGGGATTGGCGGCGTTTGCCAGGGCAGTTAAGATTTTCTTTTTAATCAGACAGGGTACGGTGGATGGTTTCAGCATTAATCTCGTTTGCACTTTTTTTAGCCTCAATTTTAATCTACCGGACCCGAGCCGCCGCCAACCGCTGGTGGCTGGCCACCCTGCTGACGCTGCTGGGCAGCTACCTGATCCTCAACGTGGTACTGATCGCCAGTAACTACTTTACCGGCGACGGCATTACCGATGCGGTGATCTATACCCTCACCAGCAGCCTGAAAGGCGCGGGGGTCGGCAAATACCTGCTGCCGTTTATCGGCCTGCTGGCGGTGCTGGCGCTGATCTTCACCGTGCTAACCCTGAGCCTGGTGCGGCGCAAGGCGAAAAGCAGCAGCGTGGTTTACAGCGTGCTCGCCGTGCTGCTGGCCCTGTTTTCGGTTGGGACCACCCCGGCCTTTCAGGACATCTCGCTGCTGGTCAGAAGCCAGATTAGCGGCGACACCGCCGACTTTGACACCTATTACAAAGCGCCGAAGAAAACCGTGCAGGGCAAAGCGCCGAACCTGGTGTATATCTATGCCGAAAGCCTGGAACGAACCTATTTCGACCCGCAAACCTTCCCCGGCCTGACCGACGAATTGAATCAACACCGTGAAAACAGTATCGATTTCAGCAACACTCAGCAGTTGCCCGGCACCGGCTACACCATTGCCGGCATGGTGTCCTCGCAGTGCGGCATCCCGCTGTTTGCCCCTTTTGACGGCAACGCCTCCAGTGCCGTGTCCACCTTTTACCCGGAAAACGTCTGCCTGGGCGACGTGCTGAAATCCGCCGGTTACGACAACTACTTTTATCAGGGCGCCGAGCTGGCCTTCGCCGGCAAAGACACCTTCCTGAAATCGCACGGTTTTGACCATGCCTACGGCTTTAAGGAATTACGCGGACAGGTCAGCGACCCGAGCTATAAAAATGACTGGGGTTGGTACGACGATACGCTGCTGGACCTGGTATTCGACAAGTTTGTCGAGCTGTCGAAACAGAACAAAAAGTTCTCGCTGTTCGCGTTGACCGTGGACACCCATCATCCGGATGGCTTTATCTCCGCCACCTGCAGCAAAAAGTCGTTCAGTTGGCAGAACAAAGAGAACCGCTCACTGAGCGCGGTAGCCTGCAGCCAGCAACATATCGCCGCGCTGATCGACAAAATCAAAGCGTCCGACTACTTCAAGAATACCGTTATCGTGGTGTCTTCGGACCATCTGGCGATGAACAACACCGCCTATGACATCCTGACCAAACACAAGCGCCGCAACCTGTTCTTTATCATCGACGGCACCCGCCCGCAGACCGCGCTGCATAACGAGAAGCGCAGCACGCTGGACAACGGCGCCACGGTGCTGGACGTGATGGGCGGCGATAATTACATTGGCCTCGGCCGCAGCAGCCTGTCCAGCCCGACGCTGGCTAGCGTCTTCCTGAATATCGATGAAAAAATCAACACCTGGAAACCGGCGGTGGTGAAACAGTGGGGCTTCCCGAACAACATCAGCCAGTACAGTCTCGACGATCAGGGCAACCGGTTTACCTTCTCCGGCATCACCTTTAAGGTGCCGTTTATTCTGAAGGTGACGGACAACAAAATTGAGCCGATGTTTAACGTCTACCTGTCCACGCCGCTGAAAAAGCAGCTCGCCGGGCTCGGCGCGGGCGAGAAATTCGTCTGGGTCGACAAGTGCTATGAAATCGGCCGGGTGTGGTCACCCGAACTGGCGTTGAGCACCGACACCTGCGTCGCGTCGGGCAATCTGGCCGCCCCACCGCACATCGTGCAGGCCAAAGGGGGCAGCTATCGCGGCAAGGTCGACTTTGGCAACCCGAACGCCGATAGCGTTGCCGCCTACCAAAGCGCCGTCGACAAGCTGAAAGTGGACGACGCCGCGGTTAAATATCACGCGGACGCCATCGCCTTTATGCTGCCGGGCATGCCGGAGCAGGTGAAGGCAATCACCGGCGTTTCCAGCGTCGAAGACTGGGGCCGTTGGTCGGATGCCAACCTGGCGCCGACAGTGAATATCGATTACGTCGATCCACTGCCGTCCGCATTTGATCTGGTGCTGCGCGCCCGCGCCTACGGTAAAAACGTTGGCGAACCTATCTCGGTGCGCGTCGGTGACCAGGAGCAGTTTGTGACGCTCAGCGATCAGGACACCACCGTGACCCTGCGCTTCGACAACCCCAAAGGGGCTCAGAATATCAGCATCACCCCACCGGCCCCCACGGAACCGCAGGAAGGTGCCAGCGGCGGCTTTGTGCCGAAAAAACTGGGCATTGGCCTGGTCTCACTGAAAGTGGAACAGGCCGCTCCGGCCTCCTGATGTTAATTACAAGGGACTTTGTCAGCAGTCTGAGGGGCGAATTTCTTCGCCCCTACGGTTTCTCCAAAGCTTTTGCGCCCATCTTCGACTAACCTGTTGCAGTGAATTGATATCGGCATCCGTATGCTTCCCGCTGCATAGCCGGGAGAACCAAGGAGAGAGTATGAGCAGTCAGCAATCCGGCACCGGCCTCACCCCCGCTCAGGCAGTCGAACAACTGGAAGCGTTGTATGTCGCCTCGGTTGACGCACTGCGCCAGGCAGTCAGCGATTTTATCAGCCACGGTGGCCTGCCCGACGCACGGACCCGTGCTAACGGGTTATTCGTTTACCCAGAGCTGCGCGTCAGTTGGGACGGGAAATCGCCCGGCCAGACCAAAACCCGCGCCTATGGCCGTTTCACTCATACCGGCTGCTATACCACCACCATCACCCGCCCACATCTGTTTCGTCACTATCTGACCGAGCAGTTGACGATGTTGGCCGGAGAATACGATGCACATATTGAGGTTCGGCCGTCACAACAGGAGATCCCTTTCCCTTACGTGATCGACGGTTCAAACCTGATGCTGGATCGGTCGATGAGCGCCAGCCTGGCGCAGCATTTCCCGACCACCGAGCTGGCGCAAATTGGCGATGAGACCGCCGACGGCCTGTTCCACGCCACCAGCACCTTCCCGCTTTCGCACTTCGACGCCCTGCGCGCCGATTTTTCGCTGGCGCGACTGCGGCACTACACCGGCACCCCGGTAGAGCATTTTCAGCCCTTCGTGCTGTTCACCAACTACACCCGCTATGTGGACGAGTTTGTCCGCTGGGCCTGCGCAGAAATAGCCGATCCGGCCAGCCCTTATATTGCGCTGTCCAGCGCCGGCGGCATCTATATCACGCCGGAAACCACCGCGCCGGACCAGGCCGTTTCCGACCTGGCCTGGAAAAATCACCAGATGCCGGCCTACCACCTGATCTCGCGCACCGGTCAGGGCATCACGCTGATCAATATCGGCGTCGGCCCGTCCAATGCCAAAACCATCTGCGACCATCTGGCGGTGCTGCGCCCCAGCGCCTGGCTGATGATCGGCCACTGCGGCGGCCTGCGTGAAAGCCAGTCGATTGGCGACTACGTGTTGGCCCACGCCTACCTGCGTGACGATCACGTGCTGGACTCGGTATTGCCGCCGGATATCCCGATCCCCAGCATCGCCGAAGTGCAACGTGCGCTGTATGACGCCACCAAAATGGTCAGCGGCATGCCCGGCGAAGAGGTCAAACAACGCCTGCGCACCGGCACCGTGGTCACCACCGACGATCGCAACTGGGAACTGCGCTATTCCGCTTCGGCGCTGCGCTTTAACCTCAGCCGCGCCGTCGCGGTGGATATGGAAAGCGCCACCATCGCCGCTCAGGGCTACCGTTTCCGGGTGCCTTACGGCACGCTGCTGTGCGTATCCGACAAGCCGCTGCACGGTGAAATCAAGCTACCCGGCCAGGCCAACCGCTTTTATGAGGGCGCGATTTCGGAACACCTGCAGATTGGCATCTGCGCTATCGACCTGCTGCGCGCCGAAGGCGATCGCCTGCATTCCCGCAAACTGCGCACCTTTAACGAGCCGCCGTTCCGCTAATCGCCAACGCTTCAGGCCCGCTTCGGCGGGCTTTTTAACTTTTCATACTCAGATCGTTGATGTGCGGACCGCAAATCTGTTACAACAGCGGCTCCCATTCCCCAGTTTCTACCACTCATATGATTGTCAGACCTCAGCAACACTGGTTCAGGCGGCTCTTCGTCTGGCACGGTTCGGTGCTCTCCAAAATTCTGTTTCGCCTCAGCCTCAACGTGGCGATGTCCATCGTCGCCGTGCTGTGTTTCCAGTGGTACGAACACCTGGGTGTCAAACTGACCCTGGCGCCCTTCAGCCTGCTGGGCGTGGCGATCGCTATCTTTCTCGGCTTTCGCAACAGCGTCAGCTATGCGCGTTTCACCGAAGCGCGGTTACTGTGGGGCAGCCTGCTGATCGTTCAGCGCTCGCTGCTGCGCCAGATCAAAAGCCTGCTGCCGCAGCAGGAAGAGGCGGCACGTGAATTTGCCGCCCTGCTGATCGCGTTCAGCTACTGCCTGAAACACCAACTGCGCGGCACCGACAGCCACGCAGATCTGCAACGCCTGTTGCCCAACGTCGATTTGCGGGCGATAGAAAACAGCATGTCCCCCTGCAATCGACTGCTGCTAATGATGGGGCAATGGCTGGGTGAGAAGCGGCAATCGGCGCAGCTGTCAGATATGCTGTTTCACAGCATCGACCAAAATCTCAACCGGTTGTCGGAGATCCTCGGCGGCTGCGAACGCATCGCCAATACGCCGATCCCGTTTGCCTACAGCCTGATCGTTCACCGCACGGTTTATTTATTCTGCACCCTGCTGCCTTTCGCGCTGGTGCCGGACCTGCACTACATGACGCCGCTGGTGTCGGTGTTTATCTCTTACACCTTCATCTCGCTGGACTCGCTGGCAGAGGAACTGGAAGATCCGTTCGGCACCGCCGCCAACGATTTGCCGCTCAATGCCATGTGCAACGCGATTGAAATCAACCTGCGTGAAATGAACGACGAAACGGATTTGCCGGCGGCAGCACGGCCGGACAGCCGTTACCAGCTCAGTTAATCGGCAACCCCGGCAGGCGCGGTGAAAGCCGCGCCTGACACCTGCAGCCGTTACGCCGGCATCAAAACCTTTTTCCGATTTACTGTACCAACGCCAACACGCGTTTTTCCTGACTGCGGCTGGCGGCGATCGACAGCAGGATCTCTTTCACCACCAACGCCGGGGCTGACAGGGGTTGCTGGCTGGAGATACACAACGAAAGCGGTACGCTCAACGACGGGGCATTGATCCGCGCCATCCAGGCTTTGGCCGGGCCAATCATCGCCCGCGCCACCGACTCTGGCAAAATAGTGGCTCCCAGGCCGCTGGCGATGGCCGCACTCAAGGTGCCGGAAGACTCAATTTCGCCAATCACATTGGCCGCCAGCTTGCGCACCGCCATGGCTTCATCCACCTGCGTGCGCACGACATCCCCCTCACGCGGCAGGAACAGATTCAAGCGCGCAACATCCAACAGATCAACACTGTTGCCGGGGTTCGGAACCGCACGCGTCGCCACCAGATAAAGATCTTCCCGCATCAGCGCCGTGGCCTGCAGGCCGACAGGCATTTTAGCGCCGTAGATCACCGCCATATCCAGACTTTGGCCGGCAACCTGCCCGGCGAGCGTCGACCCTATGTTCTCGTTCAGGCTGAGCAAAATGCCTGGATGCTGATCGCGCAGCGCCTGCAGCAACGGCAACGCCAATTGTGACGCCAGGCTGCCCGGAGCCAGCCCGACGGACACATGGCCGCTCATCGCCTGCCCCGCGCCGTTGACTGCGCTTTGCGCCTGTTCGCACTGACGCAGAATGGTCTGGGCATGGGCATAAAGAATATTGCCGGCCTCAGTCGGCATCACGCCGCGCTTGGTGCGGATCAGCAATTGCTGTTTCAGCTCCCCTTCCAGGGTCGCCAACTGTTGGCTGAGCGCCGGCTGGGCGATGTGCAACACCTCCGCCGCCTGGGTCAGGCTGCCGATATCGACGATTTTCACGAAATACTTCAGACGTCTGAAATTCATATTGCCTCCGTCATGCCACTGAACTGCGTATGGCAAAACAGCAGCAAGATCCGGGCCAGAGCGGCGAAATAAGAGAACCCGCCAACTAATCGACGGAAAAATAAGAAAAAATGATACCGACACCGATAAACGCCAAGCACTGAACGGCAGAGAACGGCGAAAGTTTGCACCAGCGTAAGGCATCCGGCGTGCAGCCAGTGGGGCAAGCCATCAGTCATTGCGCAGCAGAGCATCAATAAAAGCCATAAAAAGCAGCAGGTTGAATAATCTTGCAGCAAACGAAACGGCAAGCTGTTTTCAGGCTTTACAAGCCCGCATCACCCCGCTATTATTCGCCCCGTTCACACGATTCCTCTGTAGTTCAGTCGGTAGAACGGCGGACTGTTAATCCGTATGTCACTGGTTCGAGTCCAGTCAGAGGAGCCATATTAGAAAAGCCCGCTTAAGTTTCCTTAAGCGGGCTTTTTGCTTTTCCATTTCTCTGTGCCGAAAGATGCCCCGGCAACCGACGTTCTCTTCAGCCATTCGGTATCAAACAACAGTTCCCGGCTCCCCTGCCGCCAGCGGTAAGTCTTCGCCCTCGGCGCGCTTTTTAGCCGCCAAGGCGACACGTTAACTTAGTCACAATTTTTTAACTTCTCTGCGACATCCCCTTGACTGTTTAACGGTCTGTCGTAAAACTCACAAAAAAGTAAAACGTTTTACTTTTATTCAGGCATCGCGGTATCTATGCATTTTCCGTGATATTTCCGGGGGTTAAAACACTACTGGGATTCATCATGAAACACGTAGAAGAGTATGACAGTTCACTGGCCGGCGCTGACGTTACGCCGGACCAGCCTCAGACAGAAATCTCGCCACTGGCAGGTGGCGCGATCAAAAAAGCTCGGATGCGTTTAATGCCGCTGATCCTGATGATGTATCTGCTGGCGTTTATTGATCGCTCCAATATCGGCATGGCGGCATTAACCATGAACCACGCTCTCGGGTTAACGCCGGAACAGTTTGGTTTTGCCGTCGGCATTTTCTCTTTTGGCTATATCCTGTTTGAGATCCCCAGCAACGTGCTGCTGGAACGCTACGGCGCGCGCTTTTGGCTGGCCAGGATCATGATCACCTGGGGCGTGATTTCCATGGCGATGGCCTTTGCCCAAGGGGTGGTCAGCCTCAGTATTTTGCGCTTTTTACTCGGCGTGGCCGAAGCGGGTCTGGCGCCGGGCATTATTTTCTATCTCACCACCTGGTTTCCCAAACAGGAGCTGGCCAAGGTATTTTCCATTTACTACCTGGGGGTGCCGCTGGCGGCGATTATCGCCAACCCCCTCTCCGGCTATATTCTGGACAACTTTCATCAGGTCGGCGGCCTGGAAAGCTGGCAGTGGCTGTTTTTACTTGAAGGCTGCCCGCCGGTCATTTTATCGCTGATTGTCTTTCTTTATCTCACCGACGAACCGGCCAAGGCTTCCTGGCTCAGTTCTGAAGAGCGCCGGGCCTACCAGACGCTGATGGAAAAAGAGCGGCAGGCGACATTAGCGGTCGGCCACGCCGGCTTAAAGGCGATGTTCAGGGATCGCCGCGTCTGGGTTTTAGGCATGGCTTACTTCTTTACGGTGATTGGCCTGACCGGCCTCGGCTTTTGGATGCCGCAATTTATTAAGCGCTTTGATTACTCTGATACCGTGGTCGGACTGCTGGGCACCATTCCCTATATTGTTGGCGCCGTCGTGATGTGCTGGTGGTCAAACCATTCTGATAAAACCAATGAGCGCACCTGGCATTTCATCCTGCCTTCGCTGCTGTTTTCTGTCGGATTTGTGGTTGCCGCCATCAGTGATTCGCCGGTGATTTCCATGCTGGGGCTGACGCTGTCGACCGTCGGCATGCTGTCGTGCGTCCCTACGTTCTATACCCTGCCCGCCTCTTTCCTGACCCGCCAAGGTTCGGCCGGCGGTCTGGCGTTGATTAATTCCATCGGCAATATCGGCGGTTTTTTCGGCCCCTTCCTGGTGGGGCTCACCATCTCCCTTAGCGGTAAATCGCAAAATGGTCTCTACCTGTTATCGATTCTGGTGCTGTTTTCGCCGTTACTGATTTATCTCCTGAGTAAAAGCCGCCGCCAGGTCGCTGGCTGGCGTTAAATCCGACACATCACACCTTGTAAAGGAGTAGCACATGAACTTAGCAGCATTGTTAGCCGAGCGAGCCGGTGCCGTAAAGTCAGGTTCCGCGCAGCCCGTCCGGGTTGGCATTATCGGCGCAGGTAAATTTGGCTCGATGGTTCTTGCCCAGTTACGCCATCTTGCCGGCTTGCAGGTGGTGGCCGTCGCCGATCTTGATGTGAAAAAAGCACGGACGGCGCTGGCGCGTGTCGGCTGGCCGGATTCCCAGTATCAGGCCGCAAATATTGAGGCGGCACTGCGCGAAGGATCAACCTGCGTGGTTGAGGACGCGGAAGAGCTGTTCCGCTGTGAGCAGATTGACTGTATTGTCGAAGCGACGGGACACCCGCTGGCAGGCACGCGTCACGCGCTCCATGCCGTCGAACATGGCAAGCACGTGGTGATGGTGAATGTCGAAGCCGATGTCTTGTGCGGGCCGTTGATCGCCGAACGTGCGCGTAAAAACGGCGTCATTTACAGCATGGCTTACGGGGATCAGCCGGCCATTATTTGTGAGCTGGTGGACTGGGCCAGGGCCTGCGGATTTGACATCGTGGCCGCAGGTAAAGGCATGAATTTTGAACCGCGCTATCGCTACTCCACGCCCGATACCGTGTGGGGATTTTTCGGCTGGAGCGAAGAGGAAGTGGCGGCCGGCGACTTCAATCCCAAGATGTACAACTCTTTCACCGACGGCACCAAAGCGGCGATTGAAATGGCGGCGGTGGCCAACGCCACCGGGCTGGACTGCCCCGATAACGGGCTGGCTTTCCCCCCTGCCGGCGTGCATGACCTGGCGCGCGTGTTCTCACCGGAATCTGACGGCGGGCGGCTGAGCCGCAGCGGTCTGGTCGACATTGCCGCCAGCCAGGAACCGGACGGACGGGAAGTGCTCAACAACATCCGCTACGGCGTATTTGTCACCTTTAAAGCCAGAGATGAGTATAGCCGCGCCTGTTTCAAACAGTATGGCTTGCTGACAGACCCCAGCGGATGGTATGCCTCCATGTGGCGCCCCTTCCACCTGATTGGCCTTGAAACCAGCATCAGCATTCTTTCTGCGGTGCTGCGCGGAGAGGCCACCGGTTCGGCATTAAGCTTCCGGGGCGATGCGGTGGCGACCGCCAAGCGCGATCTGAAAGCCGGAGAAATGCTGGATGGCGAAGGCGGCTTCACCGTCTGGGCCAATGCGCTGCCGGCCAGCATCAGCGTGGCGCAGGATCTCTTGCCGATGGGGCTGGCGCACCACGTCCGTCTGGTTCGCGATGTTGCCAAAAACCAGGCGGTGCGCTTCTCCGATGTTCAGTTTGACAACAATCTGGATATCGTCGAGCTGCGTAAGCAGATGGTCAGTCTGGCAGGCTTATAAATAACGGCATGACCCGCTGCGCTATACGGCGCGGCGGTTATCTCAGGAGGAAACATGGCAGCCGAAACACGCATTGGATTGTTAGGGACCGGACTCATGGGGCAACCGGTGGCGCGACGCCTGGCCGCCGCCGGTTATACCGTCACGGTGTGGAATCGCTCCAAGGAAAAAGCGCGCGCCCTGGAGGAGTATGGTATTGCAGTCGCGGACTCCTCCGCTCAGTTGCTGGCCGGCAGTCAGGTCATCATATGTTTATTAAGCGATGCGCAGGCCTGCAATGAGGTGATTTTCGACGCTAACGCGCTGCGGCATATCGCCAACGGCACGGTGATTGTCATGATGAGCACCCTGTCGCCCGCGATAGTGATGGAGCAGCAACGTCAGGCAATGAGCGCGCAGGCTGAGTATATCGATATGCCGGTGTCCGGCGGCACGGCGGGAGCAGAAAACGGCACGTTATCATTAATGGCCGGCGGTAATGCTGATGACATCGATCGCCTGCGCCCCCTGCTCGCCCATCTGGGAACCGTCACGCGCATCGGTGACGTCGGAGCCGGGCAGCTGGCTAAACTTGCCAATCAGATCATTGTCGCAGGCACCCTGAGTTTATTGTCGGAAGCCTTTACGCTCGCCCAGCGAGGCGGCGCCGATCCGGCAAAAGTACGCGAAGCTCTGCTGGGCGGATTTGCCGATTCGACCCTGCTGCAGCAACACGGCGCGCGGATGGTGAACGAGGACTTTAAGGCGCGCGGCGCGGCAAAGTGGCAGCTCAAAGACACGCGCAGCGCTGTGGCGCTGGCTCAGCAACTGGGTTTGACACTACCGCTGACGGAAACGATAAATACGCTCTTCAGCCAGATGATTGCCGCCGGCGACGGGGAACTGGATCACTGCGCCATTATCAGGCAAATCCGGCGGTTGAACGGTTCGCCTATTTAATCCGGAGCACGCTCTCGCGCTTGATTAACCGGCTGTTGAGTTCACAGGGTTCCTGCTTCTCGCCAGACAGGCTGGATAACGCCTTATCGGCCAGCGCTTCCAGCGGATGTTTGATAACGCTGATGGACGGGCTCAGTAACCGGCTCCAGTGGCTGTCGTGATAAACAATCAGCGACAGATCTTCCGGGACGGCAAGTTTCAGCGCCCGGATGCGCGACATAATCATCGGCGCAATTGAAGTATTGCCGATAATAATGGCCGTCGGCGGGTTCTGCAGCGCCAGCAGCTCGTCAAGCGCCTGGCTGGCAAGCGGATCGCGAAAGTTCTTCACCACCGCATACTGCGGCTCCCAGCCAATGCCGCTGGCTTGCAATCCTTGCTGGTACCCCTCCAGCCTCTGCAAAGAGGTTGACGTGTTCAGCGGCCCGCTGATCCAGCCAATGCGCCGATGTCCCTGCTGGGCAAGATAGCAGGTGGCCTCACGGGCGGAAGCTTCATTATTAAAACCAATGACGCTGGCGTGCGCCACGTCCTTGAGATAGCGATCGATGAAGATCACCGCGATCCCCATTTCGCTGATGGATTGCCACATATCGCTGTTGTCGCTGGTCGGCGTGGCGATGATGGCCTTTACCCGTTTTTGCATCAGCATTTCCAGGCTTTCCCGCTCCAGCTGCGGATCCTCCTGGGTGGTGACCAAAATGACATTCATCGCCATTTCTCTGGCGCGACGGACAATAAGATCGGCAATTTCAGCGAAAAAATCGTTGGCGATATCTGCCACCACCAGGCCAATGGTGTTATTCAAACTGGTTTTTAGCTCACGGGCGGCGCTCTGCGGGGTATAGTTCAGCGTTTGCATGGCCTTAAGAATACGCTGACGGGTGCGTTCAGACACGGAGCCAGAGCCAGGATTCAACACCCGGGAAACCACGCCGATCGACACCTCCGCCAAGGCTGCGACCTCTTTGATGGTACTTTTCTTTTTACCTGTCAATGTAATACTCAGCCTCGCACCATTCGCCCGGATAAGCTCATGGTAGATTAATCACCTGACAAGATAAATGTTCTTGCATCATCATCATGGTTTACAAGGCGCCGGGTTGAATGACGCCGCTTGCAGGACAGGCGGGCAATTAACCAGTGGCCCGCTAAAGCACTCCCGTTCAGATCGCCATAATTGGAAAAGCCCGCTCAAGAGAACGTGAGCGGGCCTGATTACGGCTGACCCGGCCGCGTTAACCGGGTGCCTGTAGTTAGAAAGAGACCGTCAACTGCGCGTTAACCGAGTTGGCCTGCAGCTGCGAACCGTACTGTCCCTGATAGGACACCCCGACCCGCGTCGAACGCGTCAGCGGTACGTCCAGACCGACGCCGACCACCGCCACGTCCTTATCCACCGGTGCCCCCTTGGTGGCAAAGCTGTCGCCGGTGGCGAACGCCATCCGCGCCGAGGTGTCCGTGTCGCCGTAGGCGTGCTGCCAGCCCAGATTGCCGTGCAGCGTGACGTCAACGCCCGAGACCGGGATATCCGTCGCACCGCGCAGGCCCAGCGTCGAGTAGAAGGTGTTCATCGTCTCATCCTTCACGCTCAACGCCGCCGCGCCACCCTGCTCCTGCACCGCATCCGTATGCAGACGCACATAGCTCAGGTTGACGAACGGCTCCACGCTCGATGACTCATAACGCAGCCGGTAGCCCAGCTCCGTAAACGCCTGCAGCGTATTGCCGTCGTAATCACCCTTCAGCCGGTCGCTATAGCCGCCGAAGCCGACGTTGCGCTCGCTCTCAATCCGGTGCCAGCTGTAGCCCAGGCCGCCGCGCAGCGCCAGCGCATCGCGCTGCCCCGCGCCATACAGACCCAGATGGTAGTTGTTGCTGTGGCCCGACGACGCACGGCTGTCAACGTCGAAATGGGTACGGCTGTAGCCCGCATAAGCGCCGGCGCGCACCCCCTCACTCAGTTCACGGTCCGCCCCTACCAGGAAGCCGCCGGTGTTGCTGTCCAGTTTGCCGGTGTCACTGTCGCCCTTGCTGCGCGTCCAGCTGCCGAACATCTGTCCCCAGGCCCCGTTGCGCTCACGCTCCGGTCCCTGCACCAGACTCATCGCCAGCGGCGGCACCGTCAGGCTGTCGCCGTCGAACATCGTCTGCATATGCTGGTTCACCACGTTGCCTACCAGCGTACCGCTCTGCTGCAGGCTCGACTGCACCGACGCATACTGTTCACCGGACAGTTGGTTAAACGCCTCGCGCGCCTGCCCCGCATTCAGCATCAGCAGCGAGTTGTACAGGCCGAGCGACGGCCCCTGCTGCGCCAGCGAGCTCAGCGCACCGGCGGTGTTCCACTGGTTGTCGCTGACCGCCACCGTCTGGAAGATGCCCGGAGCGTTCGGCTTGCCGTCGGTATCGCCGTCGTCACCACCACCGGTATGGCCGTCATCACCACCACCGGTATGGCCGTCATCACCGCCGCCGGTATGGCCGTCATCACCACCGCCGGTATGGCCATCGTCACCGCCGCCGGTATGGCCGTCGTCACCGCCGCCGGTATGACCGTCGTCACCACCGCCGGTATGACCGTCGTCACCGCCGCCGCTGTTTTTCTGCCGGATAGTCAGATCGACGGTTTGCCGGTCGCGCGTCAGCGCCGTTTCCAAAAAGGCCGAGTCCAGCACCGCTTCGCTGAACATGCCTTCAATACCGTCGCCAGAGGTTAAGATGCGATAGGTTTGTCCGTCCTGATAGCTGCTATGCGGATCGAGCGCATTAACCAGTACTTTAACGTCCTTGCCAATGGTGGTTTCACCCTGCATCCCCACAGTGTCGCTACGGCCGTCCGCGGCAATATCTACATCGTAGAACGCGCCGTCCTTAAAGGTCAGATAGCTTTTGACGGTCAGTTTACCGATACCGCCATCGCCGGGAGAAAGATGGCCACCACGTTCCACCACCGTGCGGCCAATGGTCGCATTGCCGCCCAGTACGCCGCCGGATTCAACAAACAGCGAACTGGAAAAGCCCGGATTGCCCAACGATTGCTCGATAAACGCGCCCACGGTGCCGTTGAGAATCAGCGTACCGCCATCTTCCACACGCAGCTCCTGGTACCTCGGGTAAAAACTAATATTGGTCGCCATGTCGCCGTTGACCGTCAACTTGCCGCCCTTCACGAAAATATACCCATTGTATCCGGTAAGATCGCCGCTCAGCGTCGTCTGACCGGCCACATTAACCATCGTGCCGTCACCGTTGACGGTATTGGCAAATTGGTAATCGCTTGCAGTGTGATTAAATATGATGGAGTGCTGCATGCCCATATTGTAGGTTAAGGTATCCACCACAATGTTCGGGTCCAGGATGCCTGGTGCCTGCGCCTCACCCAACGCCGGCAGAGTCCAGATCTCATGACCATTGACATCCGTAGGTGAATAACCGTCAAAATAGCCGCGGCTGCCGATAATCAGCGCCGTATTAAGCGCTAGTTTACTGCCGTCGTTGCTGAAACGGCCATTGTTGGCTAATGACAGCACGCCCACTCCGCTGAATCCCCGAGAGTGCAGGTGCGCCCCGTCACCGCTGATATAAATCTCTGACGTTTTTGTACTGTCCCAAGGATGGTCGGCCACTACCAATTCGCCGGCGGTCACCTGCGCGCCATCCAGCACGTCCAGCTCCCCGGCCAGCGCCAATTGGTTGCCTACCTGCCATTCGCTGCCTTTACCGGCAATAGCCACTTTCGGGCTGTATCGGTAGTCGGTATTGTCCGGGCCGTAGCTCACCGTGGCATCGCCGGTGACCAGCCGGGCGCCATTTTCCACCCGCACCGTCGCCTGCGGCTGGCGCTCAGAACCGACCACCAGTGTTTTGGCGCTGAAGGTGCCGCCGTCAATCAGTAAATGACTGACCTTATCCTGCCCGACGCTGGCCGTACCGCCATAGGAAACCGAATGGGAAATATGCCGGCTACCGTCAAGCAGCGCATCGCCGATGGGCCCGAGCTGCTTCACGATCAGATCGACAAACTGCTTGCCGTGCTCAAGCGTTGCGTCTAAAAACGCCGAGTCCAGCACCGCGGCGCTGAACGTACCGGCGATATCCTTTTCAGAAGTGAGTATGCGGTAGGTTTGCCCGTCCTGATAGCTGACGTTCGGGTCAAGGGCATTGACATGTACCTTGACGTTTTTGCCGATAGTGGTCTGACCTAACACCGCCGTGCTGTCGCTGCGGCCGTCCGCGGCAATATCCACATCATATAATGCGCCGTCGTTAAAGGTCAGATAACTGTTGATATCAAACTTGCCGATACCATCGTCGCCGGGGGAGAGATGGCCTCCGTTTTCCACCACCGTGCGGCCAATGGTCGCATTGCCGCCCAGTACGCCGCCGGGCTCAACAAACAGTGAGGTCGAAAAGCCGACATTGCGGGCAAACATTCCCATGGTGCCATTAAGGATCAGCGTTCCGCCGTCCTCAACGCGCAGTTTATGCTCTTTTAACAGCTGATAATCAGGATTAGTGCCCAGATCGGTATTGATGGTCAGCTTACCCTCTTTGACGAACACATCGCCAAAGTAATTGCCGAGATCGCCCGTCAATATCGTCTGACCGGCGACATTAGCCATTACACCGCTGCCGGTGAGGGTATTGCCGAATGCATAATCATCCGCGGTATGGTTAAAAATAATGGTCGGTGCCGTCATCGCGATGCCCGGGTCAAGGATGCCGGGCGCTTGCGCCCCACCCAGCATAGGCGGCATCCAACTGTTATCATCATCTGCAGGCACATGACCGTCAAAATAACCACGGCTACCGATAATCAGTGCCGTTTTCAGCGCCAGCCTGCCGCCGTCGTTGCTGAAACGGCCATTGTCAGCTAATGACAGGACATCAATGTCGCTGCGCCCCCGGGAATGCAGGTGCGAGCCTTCACCGCTGACGTAAATATCCGAACTTTTTGTACCGTTCCAAGGCCGCTCGGCCACCGCCAGCTCGCCGGCGGTCACCTGCGCGCCATCCAGCACGTCCAGCTTGCCGGCCAGCGCCAGCCGGTTGGCAATCTGCCATTCGCTGCCGTTACCGGCGACGGCCACTTTCGGGCCATATCGGTAGTCGGTATCGTCCGGGCCGTAGTTCACCGTGGCATCATCGGTCACCAACCGGGCGCCGTTCTCCACCCGCACCGTCGCCTGCGGCTGGCTCTCGGAGCCGACCACCAGGTTTTTGGCGCTGAAGGTGCCGCCGTCAATCAGTAAATCGCTGACCTGATTCTGCCCGACGCTGACCGTACCGCCATAGGAGACCGAATGAGAAATATGCCGGCTGCCATCAAGAATCGCATCGCCGACGGGCTGGAGCTGCTTAATACCGCCCTGTCCATCATTACCAAAACCCAACCGCTCAAGGTTCATCACCTTGCCGTTCAAAACGTCAAAGCCCCCCTGAAAGTTAGCGAGACGCCGTTCATTGCCATACATGCCGTCAACATCGCCCGCGCGTTCCACTCTATCCTCTGCCTCAATATTTTCCGCATAGGACGCGCTGATATTACCCGTCAGCGTCAACGCCGCCGCCAGTGCGACATACAGCCGCGACAGCCGGGTTTTGACCGGTAACAATGGATGCCCCCAGAGCTTCTCCATATACCATCCCTCTCTTTGATTATTATTGCGCCGCCAATCGCGGCACAATAAGGCTGGCATAGGAACGGAGAATGCGCCACGCGGGCGCCAGAATTCAGAATGACATCTCTTGAAATGAAACGGGCTGCCAGGAGACCTGGCAGCCCGTGCGCTAACGGCAGCGTTTAGAAGGAGACCGTCAGCTGTGCATTGACCGAGTTGGCCTGCAGCTGCGAACCGTACTGTCCCTGATAGGAGACGCCGACCCGCGTCGAACGCGTCAGCGGCACGTCCAGACCGACGCCAACCACCGCCACGTCCTTATCCACCGGCGCACCCTTGGTGGCAAAGCTGTCGCCGGTGGCGAACGCCATCCGCGCCGAGGAGTAGTTTGAACACGGTTTTCATTCGAACACTCAGTTGAGCATTGGAAGCATCCAGTCTAAAAATTTATTAACTCGAGGATAATGTGAAAAACCTCTCGGATAAACAAGATGATGTGCACTTACAGGAATACTGAATTCGGGATCCAGCACCCGCACAAGCTTGCCGCTCTTTAAATAGTCCTCCGCCAGAAGTTCGCTTTCGAAGATAAGCCCATATCCAAGCATCGCAGCTTCAAGGCTCATATATGAACGGTCAAAACGAAATAGCCAGTCTTCTTGCGGTTGCTGAAACTGGTGTTGCGCGAACCACTGTGGCCACTTTATCAGAGGGGATTCTGAGAGGATGAGTGCATGCGCGCTTAATTCCGAAACATGCTTAACAGGGTGTTTCTTAAGATACTCCGGTGAAGCCAGAACAGACATTCTTTCGTTTCTAATTGTTTTTATTTCGAAGCTCTGCCAGTCCGGGAATCCGTGACGAATAGCAATATCTATATTTGCTCGGCTGAATGAAAGATTCTCATAGGAACAGGAAAGCGTCACTTCCAGCTCAGGGTATTTTTCGCGAAAAGTATGAATTCGCGGGAGTAGCCACAGCAGTCCAAAACTTGGGGCGCAGTGGATCCGTAAAGCACTTCGCTCTTTTTCATCACTAATACGTGAAGTTGACTGAGCAATACCCTGAAGCAACGGACTGATTTCCTTAAGATACCGCTCTCCGGCCATCGTCAGAAACATACCTTTAGCTGAGCGGTTAAAGAGAATACAGGCCAACTGACTTTCCAGTTTTGCAAGCTGATGGCTGGCAGCCGAAGGCGTAATACTGAGCTCCTCTGCGGCCCTGGCGACGTTACCAAAATAAGCTACCTCTTCAAACACCCGCAGTGATTTAAAAGAGGGAAAAGACTCTGCCAGCTTATTCATGCGTATTTCCTCATGCCGAATTTGTGATATTCAACTCATTTTTAATTAAATAACTGTGACCCGCATCAAACCAACAAATTCATTCAGCATCAAATGAATTTTTTTGCATTGCCTTTATACCTTCCTTTTTCGATGCTGAATACGTCCCTACTGGCATTAAACCAATTCTACATATAAAAACTATAGCGGAGCCTGTTATGTTATTAAAAAATAAAGTCGCCATCATCACGGGGGCCGCCTCAGAGCGCGGCATCGGCCGCGCCACAGCTGCCTGTTTTGCGCAGCACGGCGCGCGCGTTGTTATCCTCGATCTTGATGAAGCCGCCGCGCAGAAAGCGGCATCTCAACTCGGTGAGGAGCATCTCGGTCTGGCAGTCAATGTTACCGATCCTGATGCGGTACAGCAGGCAGTAAACCATGTGGTGAATACCTTCGGTCGTATTGATGTCCTGGTTAATAATGCAGGTATTACCCAGCCGGTAAAAACGCTTGAAATAAGCGTCAGCGACTATAACCGCATTCTGGACGTCAACCTGAAAGGCACACTGCTGATGTCACAAGCAGTAATACCCGTGATGCAGCGTCAGGGTGGAGGGAGCATTATCTGTCTTTCATCGGTTTCCGCTCAGCGCGGCGGTGGGATTTTCGGCGGGCCGCATTACAGCGCGGCCAAAGCTGGCGTACTGGGCCTGACGAAAGCCATGGCTCGTGAGTTTGGCCCCGACCAGATCCGCATCAATGCACTGACTCCCGGCCTGATTCATACCGATATCACTGGCGGGCTCATGCAGGATGAACGCCGGCACGCCATCATCGAAAGTATTCCATTGGGCAGACTCGGCAGCGCTGGTGATGTGGCTAATGCTGCGCTTTTCCTGGCTTCTGACCTCTCAGGTTACCTCACTGGTATCACGCTGGATGTAAACGGCGGCATGTTAATTCACTAAGCGCTCAGACCATTCTGTTCAGTGTTAGCTGAACGTATTCGGAGTCAATATTATGACCACGCTAAATCTGAGTGCAACTGATGTTGCACGCAACAGCGCGTACCGTAAAACGGCCTGGCGGCTGATGCCATTCTTAATGTTGTGTTACCTCTGCGCTTATCTCGATCGGGTAAACGTTGGCTTCGCCAAACTTCAGATGATGGGTGATCTGTCACTGAGTGAAACAGTCTACGGCCTGGGTGCCGGCATCTTCTTTATAGGATATTTCATCTTTGAAGTTCCGAGCAATCTTATCCTGCATCGCGTTGGTGCCCGCCGCTGGATCGCTCGCATTATGATCACTTGGGGCCTGATATCAGGGATGTTTGCCTTTGTCGAAACAGCCTGGCAATTCTATATTTTGCGTTTTCTGTTAGGGGTTGCTGAGGCCGGATTAGCTCCCGGCCTGCTGCTCTATCTGACCTACTGGTTCCCCTCGCACCGGCGTGCGCGGATGACCGTATTGTGGTTTGTTGCTATTCCTCTGTCAGGCATGATTGGCGGGCCGATATCCGGCTGGATTATGGACTCCTTTTCCGGCTATCACGGATGGGCCGGTTGGCAGTGGCTGTTCATCCTCGAAGCCATACCAACGGTTCTCATGGGATTTATCGTGCTTGCCGTCCTCAAGGATCGGGTAGAACAGGCCAGATGGCTCGATGAAAACGAGAAAAAGATGATTCGTGCCGATCTGGATGAAGATAACCAGCAGAAATCCCATCATGGCACCGTCAGGGCGTTTCTTTCGGACAGACGCCTGTGGCTGCTGGCATTGATCTACTTCTGCGTGGTGATGGGGCAATATGCGCTGACCTTCTGGCTGCCTACGCTGGTTCGTAATGCTGGCATTCAGGAGCCTCTGCACATTGGGTTATTCACCAGTATTCCCTACTTCTGCGCAATCATAGCCATGCTGCTGACAGGTCGCAGCGGCGATCGTCATCGTGAAAGACGCTGGCATCTCATTATCCCGATGACTACCGGCATGATCGGCCTCTCTCTGGCGACACTACTGGGCCACAGCGTCCCGGTGTCAATGTTATTCCTGAGCGTGGCCGCTGCGGGCATTATCTCAGCCTCGTCACTTTTCTGGATGTTACCAACCAATCTGTTTGGGGGAGTTTCGGCCGCTGCGGGAATTGCTGCGGTGAACTGTATCGCCAATCTCGCCGGCTTTTTCTCACCCTGGTTGATTGGTTCCATTACGACCCGGGCCGGCTCACCCGCGATAGGTATGTATTTCATCTCTGCCGTGCTGCTGTTTGGAGCACTCTGTGTACTACGCATCCGCGCTGCAGATGTAAACCGCTAACCAGGAGGTACGATGAACAATATGGTAATAACATTACAGCAGCGTGCGACCAACATCCGGCGCCATGCTTTGCTTATGGGACAGGTTCAGGGACAGGGATACATAGGACAGGCACTCGGTGCTGCAGATCTGCTGGCTGTCAGCTATTTTCATGCGCTGAATTACCGGCCAACTGAGCCAGAATGGGAAAGCCGGGACCGTTTCTATCTGTCGATCGGACATTATGCAATTGCCCTTTATGCCGCGCTTCTTGAAGCGGGCATTATTCCCGAAAGTGAGCGTGAAACTTACGGCAGCGATGAAAGCCGCTTGCCCATGTCAGGCATGGCTGCGTATACCCCGGGGATGGAAATCACCGGGGGGTCGCTTGGCCACGGTCTTGGCATCGCCGTAGGGGCCTGTCTGGCGCTCAAGAAGAAGAGTTCCTCTTCGTTTGTCTACAACCTGCTGTCTGACGGTGAGCTGAATGAAGGCTCGACCTGGGAGGCGGCCATGTCAGCGTCACACTGGAAGTTGAATAACCTCATTGCCCTGATCGATGTGAATAACCAGCAGGCGGACGGTCATTCATCGGAAATACTGGCCTTTGAACCCATCGTCGACCGCTGGCAGGCCTTTGGATGGCATGCTCAGCGCGTGAATGGCAACGACATCGGCGCGCTCACCGCGGCTTTTGATATTGCCCGTCGCTGGGAGGGAGCTCAGCCGCGCGTCATCATCTGTGATACCCGGATGGGCAAAGGGGTTCCCTTCCTGGAAACACGTGAAAAAACGCATTTTATCCGCGTCGATGCAGACGAGTGGGATAAAGCCCTGACGGCTCTGGAGCAAGGAGAATAAGATGACCCTAACGCAAAAGAAACGCCTGACGACCTCAGCCATGATTGCTTCCATCGCAGTTGAAGGGCAGCCTACCCAATCCGCGCCTTTTGGTAATGCACTGATTGAACTGGCCCGGCAACGGCAAGATATTGTCGGCCTGACCGCAGATCTCAGCAAATATACGGATTTGCATTTATTTGCCGAAGCCTATCCCGAAAGGTTTTTCCAGATGGGCATGGCTGAACAGTTGTTGATGAGTGCTGCTGCCGGTATGGCCCGCGAAGGGTTCACGCCTTTTGTAACAACCTATGCGGTTTTTGCCTCCCGCCGTGCCTACGATTTTATCTGTATGGCCATTGCTGAGGAGAACCTTAATGTCAAAATTGCCTGTGCATTGCCAGGTCTGACCACTGGCTATGGTCCCAGCCATCAGGCAACTGAGGACTTGGCCATTTTCCGCGGCATGCCAAACCTGACAATTATCGATCCCTGTGATGCGCACGAGATCAGTCAGGTGGTGCCAGCAATAGCCGATCACCAGGGGCCGGTCTACATGCGGCTGCTACGCGGGAAGGTACCTATTGTTCTGGATAAATATAACTATCGGTATCAACATGGTAAAGCGCAACGCCTGCGTTCAGGGAAGCATGCGGTCATTATCGCCAGTGGCCTGATGACTATGCGAGCACTGGAGGCTGCGGAAGAACTGGAAAAACGGGGAATGCATGTCGGAGTGGTACATTCTCCGGTGATTAAGCCGCTTGATGAAGTGACGATCCTCAGAGAAGCAGGTGAAGCTGTGGCAGACGGGCGGCTGGTTATAACAGCAGAAAATCACTCAATCACCGGTGGGTTGGGTGAAGCAATTGCCGCAACGCTGATGCGTCACGGAGTGACGCCCCGCTTCCGTCAGATTGCACTGCCTGACGAATTTCTTGCGGCAGGCGCCCTGCCTACTCTGCACGACCGATATGGCATTTCAACCGCGGCGATGGTTACACAGATTGAAAAGTGGCTAATCAGCTGAAGTACAAGGCATAACGCCCCCTGGTACCATCAGAGGTTGAAACGGAGGGGAAATGGTGATGATTTCCCCTCATTCTTCGTTTATTAGCCGAACTCACTATTCAGACTGGACACTTTTTTAAGCCAGAAGATGGCGAATCCAGTGATCAGGATCGGAATACATTCCGTCCGTGCTAATAATCCGCTTTTTCCTGATGATTCTGCAGTCAGTATCGGCACACCGCGAGCGCCTGACTCGCGCATCAGTGGACTGACCCCAGTCTGTCACAAGCAGTGGCAGGTCAAAACTCGGAGTTTTTTCCCGCATCAAAGACTGAAAATACTGAGTGATTTCGATTCTGTAGACGCAACACAAATCTGAGGCTCACACAGAGGTGGAGAGTGACGGAACAGGTTGCCGTAATTACTGGCGGCTTGAGCCTGATGGCACAGGCCGCCAGGAACGACTGTTCCGCTACCAGCGCGTAGCCTGCATATCAATCACAAAGCGGTACTTAACGTCCCCCTTAAGCATACGGCCAAAGGCAGCCTCGATATCCTCGCCACCGATTATTTCAATATCGGCGGTAATATTGTGCTCGCCGCAGAAATTCAGCATCTCCTGGGTTTCCTGAATGCTGCCAATCGACGAACCGCTGATGCTTAAACGTCGAAACACCATGGGCGTAATATTCGGCGAGTCGTGCGGCTGGTCCGGAATACCGACCAACACCAGGCGGCCATTGGTTTTCAGCGTTGCCAGATAAGGATCCAGATCGTGCGGTGCCGCTACGCAGTCAATAATAAAATCCAGTGAGGTTCGGCAGGCAGCCATTTGCGCGGCATCGCGCGATACCACTACCTGTTTTGCCCCCAGACGCCGGGCATCTTCGCCCTTCTCCGGGGAGGTAGTAAACAGCGTCACTTCCGCCCCCATCGCACTGGCCAGCTTCACGGCCATATGGCCTAACCCCCCCAGCCCCACAACACCAACGCGATCGCCTGCATTGACGTTGAAATGGCGCAGCGGCGACCATACGGTCACACCCGCACACAACAGCGGTGCAACCCCGGCAAGCGACAGATTTCGCGGTACAGAAACAACAAAATGTTGATCGACAATCACGCTCTGCGCATAGCCGCCCCAGGTGCTGTCGCCGGTATATTTATCAATGCCGTTGTAGGTCGCGGTAAACCCCGCTTCACAGTATTGTTCTTCGTGGTGCTTGCAGAAATGGCACTCGCGGCAGGAGTCGACCATCACGCCCACGCCGACGATATCGCCGGGTTTAAAATGGGTGGCCTCGTCCCCGACCTCCACGACTCGCCCGACTATCTCATGTCCCGGCACCAGTGGATATCGGCTGACCGCCCATTCGTTACGCGCCATATGAAGATCCGAGTGGCACACGCCGCAATAGAGGATCTCGATTTTGACATCCTGCTTTTGTAACGAACGCAGCGAAACCTGGCCTGATGTTAAAGGTTGTGCCGCGTCATGTGCGACTAATGCATTGATTTTCATCTTGCCTCAAGAATGTGCTGGTTTTGGCTAATTCAAGGGGGCAGACTATAGTCAACAGGATTCCATATTGATAGTAGTTACCATTTGGTGACCATAAGCAGAGGACAGAACAGTGCCAGCCTGGGTTGAGGGTAAACTCTTTTTCTATGCGGACTCGCCGCCGCGCCGCCTGATGGAGCTCTTTTCAGTTAAATGGAGCACAATGGTGCTGCATGCGCTGTATCACTGGCCGGATGAACGCGCACGCACCGGTGAGTTACAACGCAGCTTGCAGGGGATTTCCAAGAAAATGCTGTTTCAAACGCTGAAAGAATTGGAGCTGCGAGGGTTGATTGCCCGCCATGTGTATGACGTGATCCCACCCAAAGTCGATTACCGGCTGACCCCACTTGGCCGAACCCTGGCCGAACCCATTGAGCAAATGTACCAATGGGGGTTAGAAAATCAGTCCGCACTGGATAAAATGGCAGCCAATTATCAGGCGGCGGCGTCCAACTAACGGCTTTGCGACACCACCATGCCGCGATGAGTGGCAAACGGCACCCGTTTTTCGTCTGGCTCATCGAAGGCTTTCCGGGATGCCTCAATAACCTGCCATGTCTCCTTAATCCTGTCAGTGGATCCGGCCGAGGGTTTCAGCATCGAGCGGCCAGGGTCAGTAAGCGGATAGTCCACGCATGGTGGAAGCTCAGAGTAATTGAAGAAAGTTGAACTGATTCATCCTAAACCCGGCCACGCATTAAAAGCGCGGCCATTGAGCGCTTTCGTTCTACGCGTTTTGGTAGAGATCCCAGCGGTTGCCGTAGATATCTTCAAACACAACCACCGTTCCGTAGCCCTCCTCACGGGGCTCTTCGCAGAAATGAACCCCTTTGGCTTTCATCGCGTGGTAATCGCGCCAGAAATCGTCGGTCTGCAGGAACAGGAACACCCTGCCGCCGCATTGGTTACCAATAAAGCCTTCCTGTTTCTCGTTTGAGGCTCGGGCCAGAAGAAGGTTGCAATCGCTTTCCGGGTTCGGTGTCACCACTACCCAGCGCTTCCCCGGCTGCGGCGTGTCTTCAACGAGGGTAAAACCCAGCTTGTCTGTGTAATACTCGATTGCGCGATCGTAATCATCGACCACCACGGCCACATACCCCATGCATCGCTTCTGCGTTCTCATTTTTCTGCTCCTTCCGGTATCAGGCATAACGGGTCTGATGCTCTTTTTATCACAAACGCGCTTCATTTCCAGCCTGTATATGGCCCAAAGTATCGCTGCCTGTCACAGTCACAAAACAGGGAGCTGTGAGCGAGGCGCGGACATTGGCCTTAAAGGGAAACTAAATCGTTTGCTGGAAATTCTCTAAAAACGAATGGTCCGTTTTACTGGGATGCTTACAGTGCCATACCGCTACCTGTGGTGCTCGTTGCACGAATTTGCGAGGCGTCGCGCCTTTTCGTCTTTTTCCCCCATTGCACACAAACATCACTTAACTTCCCCATCACTCTCGCCGGTAGACTGAGTTGCAGTGAGATTTATCAGGCATATTGACTGTACGCAAATTATCGTACAGCATGCGGAGGTAAAATGGGATTCAGGGCCGTAAAAAAGCTCGCTATACGCTGTCTTCAACAAGGAGCGTATGACCATGAGGTGCGTGGCAACATCGATGTAAAGAATCTGTTCGCCACCGGTCAGGTTGATGAAAACAGGGTGATCGAACTGATCAGGAAAACGACCGAAAATGAGTATCAGTACCGTCCACATCACCAGGATGCCGCGACTGACGTTCATATTCTTCGCCCCTGGAAGGCAGGTTGTTATTGGTACGTAAAATTTTATTTTATGGAACCCGACATCATCTTTATCAGCGTGCACCAATAACTCAGCAAGGAGTTCACTGTGAAAATTGTTAAAGAAGGCGATACACGCGCCGTTCTGTGCCAGCACTGCGGGAAATCCATCGCGACTTATCGTTTACGCGATGTGGATTTCAGCGACCAACGTGGCACGGTGAAGAATATTCTGGCCGCCGTCTGCAACCAGTGTGACGCAGTGGTCAGTGTCCCCGCCCAGTCCACGCCGCAAATTAAAAGCGAGTTTGAACAGAGCAAATCGGCGCTGGAAGTTCGGGTTCCGGCGCACTATCTCGATATTCTTAACCTCGCCACGCAGAAAATAGATGCTTCGCTAAACGACGACTTCCATAAGACGCTGATCCTTTATTACCTCCATGCGCTGACCAGCGGCCGCTATCATCAGGAAGGGCTGAAAGCGCTGCTGAGCAGCGAGCTGGCCACGGCCAAAGCGTCGAAACGCCTGTCGATGAAAGTCACTAAAAAACAGCTGGCGGAATTAAATAGCATAATGGAACAACAGAGCCTGACGCGAAGTTCTGATGTGGTCAAAGCGGTGATCCTGAAAGTTTGCCAGGATATCGTGCAGGAGAAAAACTTAAGCGTATTGCCGGAATTGCGTAACCTGGCCGCCGCCGTATCCTGAGCCAACGCCTGCCACTGAGTGCTTAAAAAGCACGCTCCAGTCTACTGCCTGCGGGCCCCAGATTGTCGGTCAAGATGTTCAACAAAGCGCGAGCTTTCGGCAGTGCCTGCCGGCTCTTGAACCAGGCCAAATTAGTCGGCAACCCACAGGTTGCCCAATGCGGCTGTTCCCCTCCCCAAAAAAAGCCGAGCCTTTTGCCGAGCAGGGCATTAACACCACCATATTCGGACCAAATCGGGCGGGTTTTAGTTTTACCGATACCCCGCAGCTTCGATCCATCGCCAAACTCTGCGTATTAAATCCTAATATAATCAAACACATTAAAAGGTCACCTGCCCGAAACGACATTGTGGAGATATTGTGAATTTGCACTTTCCTTACAAATAATGAGAATGGTTATCGTTATCATAATTATTCAATAATATTTGCACATACTTTCAGGGAAAAGATGCATGATTTACACACACTCTTTCAAATTGAAACCAGGCGCGATATTGCTGGCGGGATTAATTAGCGGCAGCGGCTATGCCGCCGATGATCTGGCGGCAGAAAGTGAGGAAATGGTGGTGTTGGCACCGGCAGAAGAACAATTAAAACAGCAGCCGGGCGTCTCCATTATTACCGCCGAAGACATCGCCAAGGATCCGCCGGTCAACGATTTATCCGACATCATCCGTAAGATGCCGGGCGTGAACCTGACCGGCAACAGCGCCAGCGGCAGCCGTGGCAATAACCGCCAGATCGATATACGCGGCATGGGGCCGGAAAACACGCTGATTTTAATCGACGGCGTGCCCACAACGTCGCGAAATTCTGTTCGCTACAGCTGGCGCGGCGAGAGAGATACCCGTGGTGATACCAATTGGGTGCCGGCGGAAATGGTTGAACGCATCGAAGTGCTGCGCGGGCCAGCGGCGGCACGTTACGGTTCCGGTGCCGCCGGCGGCGTGATTAATATCATCACCAAACGCCCCACCAATGACTGGCATGGCAGCCTGTCATTGTTTACCAACCAGCCTGAAAACGACAAGGAAGGCGCGACGAAACGCACCAACTTTAGCCTCAGCGGCCCGTTGGCCGGCGATGCGCTCACCATGCGCCTGTACGGTAACTTTAACAAGACCGACGCCGATGCGGCGGATATCAACACCGCGCAAAACGGTTCCTATGCCGCCGGTAACGAGGGTGTGCGCAACAAAGACGTCAACGCCCTTTTCTCCTGGAAAATGACCCCGACACAGATTGTCGATTTTGAGCTGGGTTACAGCCGCCAGGGCAATATCTACGCCGGTGATACCCAATACAGCAACGGTAACCTCAGTCCGAACGATCTGGTCTCTTCGCTGTACGGGCAAGAAACCAACCGCCTGTATCGCCAGACTTATGGCATCACCCATAACGGCATCTGGGATTGGGGCCAGTCACGCGTCGGCGTTTACTACGAAAAAACCAATAATACCCGCCTGCAGGAAGGCTCTACCGGGCGCGTAGAAGGGATGATCAACAGCGACCAATTCAACACCAGTCGGCTGAAAAATGTCAGAACCACCGGTGAAGTGACGCTGCCGCTCAACCTGTGGTTCGAACAAACCATGACCCTGGGGGCCGAGTGGAACCGTGAGCAGCTCGACGATCCGGCCTCTATGCAGGTCACCGATGCCAGCGGCGTGACTCTTGGTGATATCTCCGGCGATCCTGCCGGGCGCAGCGCGAAAAACAGCGCTGAACTCAGCGCCCTGTATTTCGAAGATAATATCGAAGTGGTGCCGGGCACCCTGCTGATCCCCGGCATGCGTTTTGATTATCACAGCAAATTCGGCAGTAACTGGAGCCCGAGCCTGAATGCCTCGCAGGAACTTGGCGACCATTTCAAACTGAAAGCCGGGATCGCCCGTGTGTTTAAAGCCCCTAACCTGTACCAGTCCAGTGAAGGTTACCTGCTTGCCACCCGCGGCAACGGCTGCCCGAACAATATTACCTCTGGAAGCTGTTATCTGATGGGCAATGCCGATTTGGATCCGGAAGTCAGCATCAACAAAGAGCTCGGCCTGGAGTTTACCTATGAAGGGTTTAACGCCGGCATCACCTATTTCCGCAACGATTATAAAAACAAAATCGTTTCCGGGACCGATCTGGTGGGTTACGCCTCTAACGGGTACAGCATTCTGCGTTGGGAAAACGGCGGCAAGGCGGTGGTGGAAGGGCTTGAAGGCAATCTGGTGATCCCGGTAGTGAAAGATCGGCTGAATTGGCGCACCAACGCCACCTATATGATCACCTCGGAGAACAAGGATACCGGGAACCCGCTTTCCGTGATCCCGAAATACACCGTTAACACCATGCTGGATTATCAGGTAACCGACAAGCTCTCGACCAACCTCACCTGGACATTCTATGGGCGCCAAAAGCCACGCGAATATGCCGAGATCCGTAATGAAGTCGGTTCGCTGGCGACCAATGAAGTGGGAGCTTACACCGTGGCCGCGGTTGGCGTGAATTACGATCTGACCCAGGATCTGCGCCTGAATGCTGGTATCAGTAACCTGTTCGATAAACAGCTGTACCGCGAGAACCAAGGGGCATCGACTTACAACGAACCTGGGCGCGCGTATTACGCCGGTATGACCCTGTCATTCTGATCGAATAAATATAAAGGCAGGCCCGTTCGGCAACCCGCGCGGGCTTTGTCCCCTTCAAAAACTTCTTCTGGCCACCAAAAAAGCGCCAATCACCAATAACACGGCACCCAAAAGTGCAGGCAGGTTGTCGCGCAGTGCCGCCGGTCCGGCTTTATAGATATCCGCCATCAATCCCGCCACCAGTTGGCTGGCGACCAGCACGGCAATGGTGGTGGCTGCCCCCAGCTTTTGGTAACCCAAAATACCGGAAAAGACAAAAAACGATCCCAACAAGCCGGGCAACAGCATCCACAACCGGAGGGAACCCGTGACTTCGGCCAGGGCCGTGACGCCGTTTTTGGCGAACAGCAGCCCCATTAACAGCACCAGGCCGACGCTGGAGTTGATCACCAGCGTAATCAGCACCGTCGACACGCTTTCGGTAATGCGCACCATCAACAGATTCTGGATAACCAGGCTGACCCCGGCCGCTACCAGCAGCAATAGCATGATATTCATAGAGGTTCCGGTTTTCGCCACGCCCTCAGCGCGTCGGTGGCGCGCTGGCGTCGTCGAGTTTTAACTGCAGGAAGGTCAAATCCAGCCATTTGCCGAACTTGGCGCCCACTTGGCTCATTCGGCCAACCATCTCGAAGCCCAGATTAATGTGCAACTGTACGGAGGCGTTGTTGCCGGATTCGATGCCCGCCACCATCACGTGTTTGCCGATCGCCCGCGCCTGCTCAATCAGCGCGATCAGCAGCGTTTTGCCCACCCCGCCGCCGCGGCTGTCTTGCCGGACGTAAACCGAATGTTCGACGGTATGTCGATAACCGTCCCAGGCCCGCCAGTCGCCGAACGAGGCATAGCCCATCACTTCGCCCGCGGCATCAATCGCCACCAGCACCGGGTACCCTATCGCCTGGCGTTCTGTCATCCACGCCGCACGGTTCGCCGCGTCGACGCTAAGTTCATTCCAGATTGCCGTGGTATTGAGTACGGCGTCGTTATAGATAGCGGCGATGCCTGCGCTATCGGTTATAGTCGCGTTTCGGATAAGCATGTTGACCTCTTGGTTGACCGTCTACTATCATACTACGATATGGATAATAAATTAGACAACCTAAATCAGCGCATCGGCGCGAGGATCCGCATCGAACGCGAGGCACGCCATTGGTCGCTGTCCGATCTGGCTGAACGGGCCGGCGTTTCACGCGCGATGGTGCATAAAATTGAACGCGGCGACAGCAGCCCCACGGCGATGTTGCTGGGTCGGCTTTCCGGTGCCTTTGGTCTGAGCATGTCCAAGCTGATCGCCCGGGCGGAAACGCAGGAAGGCAGGCTGATGCGCAAGCAGGACCAACCGCTGTGGGTCGATCCCGACAGCGGCTACGTCCGTCGTCATGTGTCGCCGCAGTCGGATATGCCGCTGGATCTGGTGCGCATTGAACTGCCCGCCGGAACGGCGATCCCGATGCCGGCTTCGGCCTACGCCTTCATGCGGCAATTGATCTGGGTGCTGTCCGGCTCGCTGGTGTTTCAGGAAGGCGAAACCCGCCATGAAATGGATCAGGGTGATTGCCTGGAACTGGGTCCCCCGACCGACTGCGTGTTCAAGAATGAGAGCGCCGAAACCTGCATTTATCTGGTGGTGGTGATGAACAAGGCCTGAGTCGATCAGGCCGATGCTCAGGACACAAAAAAGCCCGCAGCGGGAAATCCTGCGGGCTGATTGACCTGACGGGGCGATTACAGGCTAAAGTTCAACCCTTCCACCACCGTCTGTTCCAGCGGCAAACGCCCTGAAGGGATCTCTTTTTGCTGCAGGAACTCAGGCAGCAGGGATTTGTCGCCCGCCTTGCCGATCGCCACCATGCCATGCACCTGATAGTTCTCCGGCAGGTTGAGCGCAGCCTTGATTTTATCGTGGTGTACGCCGCCCATGCAGTGGGTCAGCCAGCCTTTCAAATGCGCCTGCAGCGCCAGATTGGCCCAGGCTGCACCGGCATCAAAGGCGTGGCTCGGGTTGTTCACTTCCTTCTCACCGTTCAAACTGGTGGTTTTGGAGATGATCACCACCAGCGCCGAAGCGTGCTGCGCCCAACCGCGGTTAAACTCAATCAGGAAATCGAGGTAGCTGTCCCAACTGGCCGAACCGTGCTTGCTGTAGGCGAAGCGCCATGGCTGGATGTTATAGGCCGAAGGCGACCAGCGCGCGGCTTCAAAGAAGCTCAGCAGGGTCGCATCATCGATAGGATCATTCGCCAGCGCACGTGGCGACCAACGTTCAATAAACTGCGCATCAATCGGGTGATCGGAAACTCTTGGCTGGCTCATGGACATCTCTCTCATGGGAATGGAATACCAAATTTATCCGATATTCCCATGCTGCACGCCAGAAAAACTTTTATTTTGTGCTTTTCATCAACTGCCAAGCTCCTGCTGCAGCCAGTCGAGAAATGCCCGCACCGGCGGATGTCGTTCACGCCCAGGCACACACAGTGCGGTATAAGCGGCCCCCGGCACGCGTATTTCCGGCCTGTACGCCGCCAACAGGCCATTGCGTACCTGATCGGACACCATCAACGAACTGGCCAGCACCAGCCCTTGCCCGGCCACCGCAGCCTGCAACGCATAATGCTCTTCGTCATAGGCGCGCAACGTCGTATGCCGCTGCCACCAATCAACCCCGGCAGCCAGACACCACTCGCGCCAGCCGGTTTCATACAGGGTGGAATCCCGCCAACGAACGGTGATCAGCGTTGGCGTGGGTTGTTCCGCTGCGCAGAGTCCCGGGGCGCCGTAAACGCCAAAACTCTCCTCCAGCCGTGCCGCCTGATGCAACTGCGGGTAGTTTGCGCTGCTGTAGCGAATGGCGATGTCCACGCTGGCATCCTGCTGCAGGTCGATGACGTCGCCGCAGGCTTCCAGACGGACCAAATAGTGCGGATAGGCCTGATAAAAGCGGCCCAGACGCGGCACCAGCCACAGCGCCGCGAAAGAATGGGTGACGGAAACGCACAGCGAGCCTGCGCTGGGCGTCGGCCGCAGGGCATCGAGCACCGTTGCCACATCGAGCAGCGCGCTGTGCACTCCGGCAAACAAACGCTCGCCCTTTTGCGTCAACCGCACACCGCGCGGCACCCGGTCGAATAACGCAAAACCCAACTGCTGCTCAAGCGTTTTGATCTGATGCGATACCGCCGTCGGCGTCACCGCCAACTCCAAAGCCGCCTGTTTAAAACTGCGCAGGCGGGCGGCGGATTCAAAGGTGCGCAATGCCGTCACCGGCAGCGTAGCGAACATGGCAGAGTCTCCGTACGGATGAATTAAACTCATCCTGACAGAATAGCCGTCATTTGTCGCCTGCGCTGCCACCACCGTAAATTGACTCTGGTATTCCACGGTCAACAAATGGAGAGTGACATGAATTCATCTCATCAACCCAAGCGCCTCATCGTGCTGGTGGGCAGCCCACGCCGCGACGGCAACAGTGCGACTTTGGCGCAGGCCATCATGGCGGGAGCCGCCGAGGCCGGAACCGACGCCAGCCTGCATTTTTTAGACGATTACATCAGCGGTTTTTTGGTGGATGAGCGCCATGCCGCACCGCCTGCCGATCGTTATGGCGAACTTTTCCTGGAGCACTTTCTGCCGGCGGACGCGGCGGTGTTCTGCACCCCGCTCTACTGGTATGGCATGTCGGCGCAAACCAAAGCCTTTTTCGACCGCTCTTTCAGCTACTATTCCAGCGCCTACCCCGACGCGGAACGGGTGCATCAGCGGATGAGCGGCAAACGCATCGGGCTGGCGGTGGCCTCGGAGGAAACCTATCCCGGCGCCGCGATGGGCATTGTGCATCAGATCCAGGAGTTCAGCCGTTACTCGCATTCCGAGTTCGTCGGGCTGGTCCAGGGGGCGGGCAACAGCCGGGGAGAAATCAGCCAGGATCCGCGCAACCCGTTACAGGCCGCCCGTGATATGGGCCGTGAGATCTTCACCCGTCCCTATTCGGATTACCGGATGGATACGCCGCGCAGTCCGCAGGTTTGGCAAAACTGACGCCGCCGGGGCAGCCTGCTGCCCCTTTATCAAGGTTGCGCAAACATATGTAGCAAGATATTGCCGCCCATTGGCCCATTAAGGTAAACATCATATGATGCCAGGGTTCAGACCGGCACGCCCATCAACTCAAAGCGGAACAAGATGTCAAAACAGTGGAAAATAGCGGCGGCCAACTTCGGCCTGCGGATGTACACCCGGCTGGGTGGCAACTTCAAGGATAAAGCCAGTTTTCAGCCGGAGCAGGCTTTTGAACGTATCGTGATTTTCTCCACCACCGCCCTGGGTGATCTGATGTTTAACACACCGGCGATCCGCGCGGTGCGGGAACGCTACCCAGCGGCAAGTATCACCCTGATTTCCAGTCATAAGAACCGGCAGTTGGTCGCGACCAGCCGCTGCTTTGATCATGTCATTTACTGGGATCATAAAGCGAAAGACATGCTCAGTATTATTGGCCAGCTGCGCAAACAGAAGCCCCAGTTGGCGATCATCCTGCACTCAAAATCCCCTTATGATGTAATAGTCGCCATCACAGCCGGTTGCCAATATCTATTCAAAGATGCTTACGGCAATAAGGCCACCGGCATGGAACCCTGGCTTTGCGGTGTGAGCCGCAGTAGCGGCGGGCATCTCATTCAACGCAAGCTGGATTTGGTGGCGCAGTTGGGTTGCCAGAGCGACAACACCGAGATGTTTATTCCCATCGAGTTTCCGCCAGTGGCTAAAACCGCAGGAAAAACCCAGATTGGTTTTCAAATGGGGGCCTCTGAAACGCTGCGCTGTTGGCCCGTCGAGCAGTTTATTCGCCTGGCGAAACTGCTGTTGGCGCATTCGCCGCACAACCAAATTGAGTTAATCGGCAGCCCGAAAGAGCTGGCGATCGAACGGGAGTTTATGGCGGGGCTGACGGCAAGCGAGCAGCAGCGCGTGGTCAGCCATATTGGCAAGACCACCCTGCCGCAACTGCTGGCGGTAATGTCAAACCTGCAGGTGCTGGTCACCGGCGACACCGGCCCATTGCATCTGGCCATCGCGCTGAAAACACCGACCGTCAGCCTGTTTGTCACGGCCAACCCACAGCACACCGGCCCCTATCAAAATAGCGAGCTGCACCAGGTGATGTACGTGCCGGCGGATGCACAAAAGCTCAACGCGGCACAACGCCTTCAGCCGCTTGGCATCATCACCGAAAACGAGGTGTTTGAAAAAGTGGCGAACGCGCTGAAACTTAACGCCCCGGTGGGCTGACCGGTGAGGGCTGGGCGAACACCATGGCCAGGGGGAACCAGAACAGGTACCAAAACTCGGCCGGGTTCGCGATGACAAACATGCCCTGCGAGCAGTAGAAAATCAGCATAAACAGGTATAACGCCGCTTCCAGACGTCGACCGGCCCGAAGATGGCGCACGGCAAGCTTCGCGCCGTACGCCAACAACGCGGCGAACACGCAGAACCCCACCAGCCCACCTTTGAGCAACGCCCCCAGATACAAACTGTGGGTGGTATGAATAAACTCGCCGGTATAGTTGGTGAAGGTCAGTTGCTTATCAAATCCATAGCCAAAAAACGGCGCCTGCTCGATCAACAACAGGCTGTGCTGCCAAATGCTCATCCGTACAAAGCTCTGTTGATGCAACTCTTCAAAACGCGCGATCAGCAGTTCGCCAATCGGCGAAAGCAACACCGCCCCTGCGGCCAAGAACATGGCAGCCGCAATCGCCAGCAGCGATTTTTTATTCAGCGCCAGATAGGAAGTGGTTAACGCCAACGCCGCCAGTAAGGCCATCAAAGGCCCGCGACTTTGGGTGAATACCATAAAGGCGAATAACAGCGGGATCGCCAACAGCCCCCTTTTCTTCCCGGTATCGCGAAAAACCATCAGACTTAAAATAATGCCCAGCGCGGCATAGCCGGCCAGATCGATCACATTGCGTGGGCCGGGGTTGGCGTCGGTGGTTTCTCTGAGCGTATAAATTTCCCGGTAATCAACACATGCCAGATACAGGCACAGCAGCGTGATGCCGGCGATGACCGCGCAGAGCAAGAGATTGCGCCGTGGGCTATCCAGCACGCTGACCAGCAAGGCAAGATAAAGCAGAATGTAGACGCTGTGCGTCAGGGCCGAGGCCGTATCCTCCGGCGTGCCGCCCCAGAGGTTGCTGACGGAATAATAGGCGAGAAAACCTGCCGCCAGCGCCATTCCCGTAACGGCGGCACGCCGCTTAAACCAAGCCTGGCGAAACTCGGGGCGCGTCAACAGCGTTAACAGGAAAAAAAACGCCGCGATATGAAAGAGATTATTGACCCGGGTAAATCCGCAAAAAATAGCGCTGAAAAAAGAAAAGGCCAAAAAGGCGTAATAGAATATCGAAGCAGTGATATCACTGTTTTTTGAAAAAGACATTGCTATCAACCTTTTCGAAAATGCTGCTATCTATGGCGCTCTCCAGTGAAAAATTCCTCACGGCGATATTGCTTATTTTCATTCTGTCGCTGGCATGACTAAACGCCGGGATGATCAAATCATCCACCTTCTCAGGCAAAAGTGTCGGCAATTGATTCTCCGGCGTTTCATAAAAACGGGGCAACTGGAAGTTATTCATATCCAGCCCGACGATAAAGAGCTGTTTAAACCCCAGGAAAGCAATGATTTGAAAGGCCCAATATACCACCGTGCCGGCGTCAAAAATGCCATTGCGAATATCATGGTTAAAGGCGATGGATTTATCGGTAGCCGAAAAACAGACGTTGGGGTCGTCGCGGTAATGTCCCCACAAAGCCGGAGGAGTAATTTTCGGGCTGTAAATTTTGTAGGCCGCGTCCTCAACCACCGCAAAGCGGCACTTCACGGCTGCCAGCTGAAACCGGTCGATGATTTTCGCCACGCCATGCACCGTAGTAAACAGAATTAAATCCGGTGCCTGGATAATATTTTCTATAATATCCGGCCGGCGATCGATAAACCCCATATCGACAATCACATAAAAATGAAAGTTCACCTGCTGGCTTAAGGAATAGGCACCATTCACCCCCATCGCGGGCATATCCGGAATATCGTTAAAACGAATCGTACTTACCGACGGCCCCGTCGCCGTTAACAATATCGGCCCCTGACAGCTGTCTTTCAAAGCTGACAATGTCACCATAGGAATAATCTGTTTTTTATAATGTAATGCAATAATCTCGCCGCTGGCTGCACGTCCAATTTTTACATAGGGCCAGAGGTTTTCATTATGCCGGTATGGCCGTGAGTGAGAATAGCGGTATATCTGCTTAAAAAAACTGCTCATAGTGCCCGTGTCCTATCAAAAGTGCATTCGCACTAAAACAGATCAATCCGATCTGAATTAAAAAATACTGATCAAGTGAGTATCAGGGCATTAATAACAAGGGGCAATTTTTGCAATTGGAATTCTTCGTAAGAAAAACGAAAACAGATGTGTTGACTTATTAAAATATTCAAAAATAGGTATGTAAATGTAACTATTAATGACCGAGGCGAATACCTTCGCCCCGGTTAACAGCGATTCGTTTGTGGAAAGCTTAATGATCGTCGAAAGGTTCGCCAAGGGTCAGCATCAGTCGATTGGCCCAGGCAAAGAACGCGGTCGATTGCACCAGATCCAGCAACGCCAGCTCATCCAGCCCTTGCTCGCGCAACGCGGCCAGGTGTTCGGCGCTGGCCTGCGGTGGCGTGGCGGACAATGCAGCGGCAAAGTCTATCTGTGTCTGCCACGGCTCCCCTTGCCCTTCACTCAGTACGCCGCCCGGAGCCACGTCCAGCAGGCGCTGCACCGCTTCCGCTTGTTTGGACAACTGCGCCGCCTTGCGCGCATGCACCGAAGCACAGTAGATGCAGCCATTCACCTTACTGGCCACCGTTGCCGCCAGTTCACGATCCTTACGCTCCAGCCCGCCTGGGGTGTAGAAAATGGCCCGATCCGCCAAGGTTCTCTGCTCCAGTACCGGATGATTGCGCGCCAGCAGGCGGAAATAATCCGAGTCGCTATGCCCGAAACGCGTCAGCAGCGCCTGACCTGCCGCATCAAACTCCGCCAGTGGCTTGGCGGCGATCCACGGCTCCCAGCCCAATTCCTGGCGGGTAAACAGTGGCGGTGCATGGCGGCCGCTGAGCGTGACAGACTCGGTACGCCAACTACCCGCCCTGACCGGTGTGCCGCCCGCGCTGTCGAGCGGTTGGCCTTCAAGCAACCGGTAGCCGGTCAGCAAACGGCTCTGGAAGCTGACAAAGGCGATCAGCTGCGACAGGGTGACAATATCGTCCAGCGACCAGCCGGCCTGTTGCAGCGCCTGCAAATGCTGCGCGTCGGCGCTGGCGGGTCTGAACGCCAGCCGTTCAGCATGATCCAACGCCGCCTGCAAATGCGAGCCGTGCTGAGCGCCTCCCTGCTGCTGCAGCAAGGCCCCATAGTGGGCAGAAAGCCGCTTGTCCGCATGCCATTCGCTGATGCGCTGCGCGATCTGCAGCCGTTGCACCACGGGGAAATCCCCGGCATCGGCGGGGGAGAACAGCGCCTGATAGCTGGCCTGTATCGCGTCTGTCGCCGCTTGGCGCGTTGCTCTGGCCTCGGCTAACGCAGAACCGGGGGCGATCTCTGCCAGCTCAGCCAGCAGATCTTTAGGGTGCAATGTTGCAGTCATACCTTTTCCTCAGCGTGATGTTCGTAGGAGATGGATGCGGGATTGCTGCGCTGCCAGCCGAGTTCCGGGGCAACGTGGCGAGCGATCAGGTCAATAGAGCGCAGGATGGTGGCGTGCGGTGGATCGATGGAATGCACCTGGAACGCCAAATCGGTCACTCGCGCCAGCGCGCTGTCTTTTTGCAATGAGGCAATCACCTGGTCCGGGGTGCCAAGATGCACGTCAAAGGCACGGATCAGTCCATCGAGCGATTCATCGGACGGCCGGTGGCCGCTGGCACGCAGGCGTTCAAGCCCCCGGCTCAGCCCTTTGGCGGCAAAGTCCCGCGCCTGTTGCCCCTGGTCGGTCACCAGTGCGGTGCGTGATCCCATAATGCGCGGTGTAATGCCGGCTGGCAGCGCCGCCAGATAGGCGTCGATAATCGGATTCTGCAATTCGTCCAGCGGTAAATCCGGCGCATCCGCCGGGCGCGGTTGGGTACGCGACAACATCAGGCCGTCGCCTGCCCGTCCGGCGCGCTCGCCGCCTTCCACCGAAAAAGTGGCCTGCCAAACCCGCTCCGCCAACTGCGGTGCTGCCGGATACAGGCGGTTATCCTCGCCCCCCAACGCTTCACCGCGCCAGGCCCGCAGCAGGGTGTTGAAATTGTCGGCAAATACCGCGTGACGCTGTGTGGCATCGAAACCGAAGGCGCTGAACGAAGAAGGCGTCCCCCCGGCGGCAATGCCGATCTCCAGCCTGCCGTCGGACAGCAGGTCCAACACTGCCGTGTCTTCCGCCACCCGAATGGCGGACTCCATTGGCAGCGTGATCACCCCGGTGCCCAGCCGGATATGCCGGGTGCGGGCAGCCACCTGCGCCAGAAACACCAGTGGCGAAGGCAGGCCGCCTTCATCCTCGTGAAAGTGGTGTTGCGCCACCCAGGCGCTGTCAAAACCGGCACTTTCGGCATGCACAATTTGTTCGGTCGCCAGTCGGTAGCGCTGTTGTGCACTGCCCTGATCCAGTAGCCGGGTGAAAAAACCGAGTCTTTTACTGCTCATTGAATGCGTCCTCAATCTGCGGCTGTGCGGCATAAAGCTGGCGGCCGGGTATGGCCTCAATCAACTGCCGTGTGTAATCACTGCCCGGCATGGCAAACAGCGCATTAGTCGCACCGCTGTCCACCTGCACGCCACGGTGCAATACCGAAATGCTGTGTGAAATCTGCCGAACCGTGGCCAGATCGTGTGAGATAAACAAATAAGTCAGCCCCAGCTCCTGCTGCAAATCCTGCAACAACCGCAGGATCTGTGCCTGAACCGTAACATCCAATGCCGAAGTGGCTTCATCCAGCACCAGCACCCGCGGCTGCAGCACCAGCGCCCGGGCGATCGCCACCCGTTGCCGTTGGCCACCGGAAAGCTCGCGCGGTTTACGGCTCAGTAATTCACTCGGCAGCGCCACCCGTTCAAACAAATCTCGCACCCGGCGATAACGCTCGGCCTTGGTCAGCGGCTCAAAGTTCAGCAGCGGCTCTTCAATCACCTGATACAAGGTCTGGGACGGATCGAGCGAGCCGAACGGGTTCTGATACACCAACTGAATGCGGCGGCGGAACTGGCGCAGTGCCTCGCCCTTCAGGCGCGTGAAGTCGACGCCGTCGATAATGATTTGCCCGGCATCCGGCCGTTGAAAACCCAGCAGGCAGCGCGCCAGCGTGGTCTTGCCGGATCCGGATTCCCCCACCAATGCATGGGTGGTGCCGCGCGGCACGCTGAACGACACCTGATCCAGCGCGCGGTACGTTTTGCCGCCGCTACCGGCCAGGGGGAAGTCTTTCACCAGCCCATTGACCTGGATCGCCAGCTCTGGCGTGCTGTTGTGGCTGGGTTGCGGCACCACCGCGCGGGTCAATGAAGGCACGTCGGCAAACAGCCGGCGGGTATAGTCGCTGGCAGGCGCGCGCAGCACGTCGGCGGTCACCCCCTGCTCCTGCACCCGACCATGACGAAACACCAGCAGCCGGTCAGCGCGCTCCGCTGCCACCGCCAGATCGTGGGTCACCAGCAGCACCGCAGTACCAAACTCCTGGCGCAGCTCGTCGATCAGATCGAGAATGCGCTTTTGCACCGTGACATCCAGCGCACTGGTTGGCTCATCGGCGATAATCAGCGCCGGTTGCAACGCAATGGCGATGGCGATCAATACCCGCTGTTTCATGCCGCCGGAAAGCTCATGCGGATACTGGCGGGCCCGCAGCTCCGGGTGTGTCAGGCCGACGCGGGTCAGTAATGCCACCACCCGCTGTTGCAATTGCTTGCGCGGTAGCCGACGGTGAATGTTGATGATCTCCGCCACCTGTTCGCCGATAGTCTTCACCGGATTCAGTGAACTGGAGGGATCCTGGGGGATCAAACTGATTTGCGCTCCACGCACCGCGTCCAGGCGCTTTGATGACCAATGGCTGATGTCCGTGCCGTTAAGGCGTATCGCGCCCTGCTCCAGACGGCCGTTCTCGGTCAGCAAACCAATGATCGCCTGTGCGGTGGTGGTTTTGCCCGAGCCGGACTCGCCCACCAGCGCCACCACTTCCCCCGGTTGAATGGCGAACGACACCTGATGCACCACCCGTTGGCTACCGGCTGCGCTCTGATAGGCGATGGAGACTTGTTCCAGCTCCAGCACCGGCGGCGTGCCCGCCGCCCGTTGTAATGCGCTGTGAATACTCATGATGGTGTTCTCCCCAAGGCGCGGCTGATACGGTTAGCCGCCAGAACCACCGCCACGACCGCCAGCCCCGGGAAGGTGGTTAACCACCAGGCGGTGGAAATGTAGTTGCGTCCTTCGGCGATCAGCAGCCCCCACTCAGGCGTTGGCGGTGGCGTGCCGTAGCCCAGGAAACTCAGGGTGGCGATCGCCAGGATTGCGTTGCCAAACTGCAGCGCAGAGAAGGCAATCACCGACGTCAGCGAGTTCGGCAAAATGTGCCGCCACAGCACTGCCCAGAAGGTGCCGCCGCTGCCATAGGCCGCCTCGACGTAGTCGCTGTGCCGCACCCGCACCACCTCTGCGCGTGCCAGGCGGGCAAAGTTGGCCACCGAAGTAATCCCGACGGCGATGGCGGCGTTCACCGTGCCGAAGCCCAGCAAAATAATGATGCTCAGCGACAGCAGCAGGCCGGGAATCGACAGCAGCACGTCGACAAGGCGCATCACCACGTCGTCCGCCACACCGCCCACCGCCCCGGCAATCAACCCCAGCGCCGTGCCCAGCAGCAGCCCCAACGCGACCGCCACCAGCGCGGCGGACAGCGTCTGCGAAGCGCCATAAACAATGCGCGCATACAGGTCGCGCCCCAGTTGATCGGTACCCAGCCAGTGTTCGCCCCCCGGAACCAAACGCTGTGCACCGGCAATGCCTTCGGTACCGCTGTAGGCCGTGAACAGCTGGGGGGCCAGCGCCCACAGCACCGCGATGACGATCACCGTCCAGGCCAGCAACAGCGTCAACGGCACACGGCGACGGCGCGGGCGGTGCGTAGACAAGGTGCCTTCGCTTTCCACACCGCTCAGATCACGCTCCGGCACGCTGGATTTTTCAAAGGAGATACTGCTCATACGGCGGCTCCTGTATGGGTTTTCAATCGCGGATCCAGCAGCGGGAACAGCAGATCCACCAGCAGATTGAGGGTGACGAAAGCGGCGGCGGAAATCACCACGATCGCCTGCAGCACCGCTACGTCCTGATTCAGCACCGCCTGCAAGGTGAGTTGCCCCAGCCCGCTGCGGCCAAACACGGTTTCGGTGATCAAGGCGCCGGCGATCAGTTCGCCAAGCAAAATACCGGCGATGGTCAGCACCGGCAGCATGGCGTTACGCGCCACATGTCCCCACAGCACTCGGCTGCGGCTGGCCCCTTTGGCCCGCGCCACGGCGACGAAGGGTTGGGTTTGTACCTGGTCGATACTGCGGATCAAGATCTGCGCCAACGGAGCGGAGATCGGCACCGCCAGCGTCACAATCGGCAGGATCAACCCTTGCCACTCACCCGGATTGATCACCGGGATCAGCTTGAGCTGGAATGAAAACAGCTGGATCAGCACGATGCCCAGCCAGAAGGTCGGCACCGAGACAAACAACGACGGCAGCGACTGCAACAGCGATCTCAACCAGCCAAACCCGGTCAGATTGGCGATAAAGGCGATCGCCAACGCCAGGATCAGCGCCAGCGAAAACCCCAACAGCGCCAGTTGCAGCGTGGCAGGCAGGTTGGTGTCCAACAGCTCGGTAACCGGCACCCCGGCCTGAATGGAGTAGCCGAGATCCCCGCGCAGCACATTCGCCAGCGCATGCAAATACTGCTGCCACAGCGACACATCGGCACCATAGGCAGCACGCATATCGGCGATCTGCGCCGGACTCAGCCCCATGTCCGGGTTCTGAAACTTAATCAGAATGGCGTCACCGGGCAGCACCTGCAGCAAGATAAACGACAGGCTAAAGGTCGCCCACAGCACCAACAGCGCCTGCCCAATACGCCGTGCCAGATATCGGCTCATCATCGCCTCCTTAACGTTTATCCAGCCAGGCGCCGTAGAAACTCGGGCGACCGACCGCTTCAAAACTCACCCCCTTGAGATAAGGCGCACCGGCAAACACCTGCGGTTCTTCGAAGAACGGGATCACATAGGCCTGATCGAGCAGGTAGTTTTGCGCCTCACCGGCAATCTGCAGGCGTTTTTGCGCGTCCACCTCAGAGGCGATGCCCAGCAGCAGCGCGTTCAATTGGTCATCTTTGAATGCGCTGTTTTTGCCCGTTCCACCTTGCTGCAACAGCGCATCGCGGTTGGTCGGGTAGAACTGGCTTTTAATCACATCCGGATCGGCCCGCCCCACTTCCACCACCGCCGCCGGGGTTTTCTGCGGATCCAGGTTATCCGCCACCTTGCTGCCGGCGTCGCCCGCCAGAATGTTCAAGCGCGCACCGACCTTGCCCCACTGCTGTGAAACCAGTTGCAACACCGCCTTGTTCTGCGGCTGCGGCAGCGATTCATAGACATTCAGCAACAGTTTTTTGCCGTCCTTCGCCCGTAGGCCGTCGCCGCCCTTTTTCCAGCCCGCCTCATCCAGCAGGCGGTTGGCCAACTCCGGGTCGAATTTCAGCTTGGCGGACAGGTCGACAAAACCGGCGGCGGAAGAGGCAATCACCGATTTGGCCTGCGGGTAGTTAACGGAGAACAGCGTCTCGACAATCTGCTTGCTGTCGGTGGCATGCAGCAGTGCCTGACGCACGCGCAGGTCGCTCACCAGCGGGTTGTCCGGCCGGAAAGCCACGCTGTCATTGACGCCGCGCGTTGGCGCGGCATAGATAGTGAAGCCCTGATCCTGCGTTTGCTTCTCGTCGTAGGCCTGGATCTGGCGGATAAAGTCCGCCTGCCCGGCCTGCAGCGCACCAATACGCACGCTGTCTTCGCCGGTCACGATCACCTTGATGCCATCCAGATTGGCGCGTCCCTGCTGCGCCAGCTTGGCCGGCCCCCAGCGGTAATCTTTACGCACGCCGAGATCCACTTCACGCCCCAGCGTCTCGGCGCTGACCACGAACGGACCGGAGCCGATGATATGGCGCGCATCACCCAGTTCGTCATAGCTGCGGTTCAGGGTACTGAGAGAAACCAGCCCCGACCCAATGGTGGCGGTGCCCTGCAGGAAACCCGGTGACGAACGCTTGAAGTAAAACTTGACGGTCAACGGGTCAACCACTTCGCTGTGGTCGTAGTTATTGATCACCTCGGACACCGGCAGACGCTTCTCTTTGTTGCCCAGGCCGTAGGTATCGAAATTCTTCGCCACCGCGTTGGCGTCCAGCGGCGTACCGTCGGAGAAGGTCACGCCCGGCCGCAGTTTGAAGGTGTATTCGGTTTTGTCGGCGTTACTGCTCCAGGATTCGGCGATCCACGGCTCAATCTCCAGCGTTTTGGGGTTCTGGTAAGTCAGCTTGTCGGTGATTTGGTTGAGGATGCCGCCGTTGGGGTAGAAGCCGCCGGAAGGCGGATAAAGGTTGGTGTGCGCCTGCTGTTCCAGGTAGATCAGCGTGCCGCCCTGCACCGACGCCAGCGCCGGCGTCATGACCACCGCCAGCCCCAATGCCACTGTTATTCCGCTGGTTAATCTATTGAAAGAGAACTTAAACATAGTGTGCCACGCCTTCTTTATTTCGGAATGTTATGGATTAGATAACAAACCAAATCGGCGGGGAGTTGAACGAACTATTTTCGCTAACCAATGGCGGAAAATGCACAAGGCAGCGACGGTTGGCAGAAAGGATGTTTTGTTATAACGTATCAGAAATCACATCAGGAAGACGAAAATGAAAATTCAGCTTTCGCTGTTGTTCCTTGGCCTGCTGGCCGGACGGGCCGCCGCATTCCAGTCCAGGGTGCCGGAACCCCAGCCTGAACAGGCGCATGCAACGGAAAACAACCTCGAGAATATGTTTTACGGTTTTCACGCGCTGGACGCGCAGGCGGTCAATATCGGCACCTGCGCCGCGCTGCCGCAGGCGGGATGCCAGTGCGCATTCTGCACCATGCTGCGAAAGGCCGGGCCGGCGAAATAACCGCCCGGCCAGACCTTATCGGCAAGCGGCGGCGTCTGGCACGCTAATCCGCGGTACCTTGTTGGAGAATCGGGTCAGCGCCGTTAGCACCACCGCGATAACCAGTGAAGAACCCATAAAGACGTAAGACGCCTGCGGCCCCTGCGTAATGCCATTGAGATAACCGACAATCCAGGCGCCAACAAATGACCCCAATGCGCCGAAACTCACGATGAAGGCCATCGCCCCCGCCATCACGTTTCGCGGCAGCAGCTCCGGGATCGCCGCAAAGAACGGGCCATACGGCGTATACATCGCCCCGCCGGCTATCACCAGCAACACATAAGACAACCAGAAATGATTGGCGCCGAGCGTGAAGGAGGCACAAAAACATACCGCGCCCAATCCCAGGAACAGCAGCACTACCGGTTTGCGTTGCTGATATTTATCAGAAAAGTAGGATGCGCTGAGCATGAGTGGCACCGCCAGCAGGTACGGCGCAGCGGACAACCAGCCGGTCGCGACGATGCCCATGCCAGAGGCCGTTTTCAAAATCGATGGCAGCCACATGATGAAACCGTACATGCCGATATTCCAGAAGAAATGAATAAACGACAGCGCTAAAACCTTGCGGGAACGGAATGCCTCGCCGTAATTTTTAATCGGTTGCATACCCGTCTGTTCAGCGGCCAGCGCGGCCTCCAGGTCGGCTTTCTCCTGCTCGCTGAGCCAAGTGGCATCTTTTGGCCGATCGACAAAGATGACCCACCAGATTGCCGCCCAGATAATCGCCGGTACCCCTTCTATGATAAACATGCCGCGCCAGCCGAAGGCGTCGACCAAATAGCCGGACAGGATCGACATCCACAGCACGGTGATGGGGTTCCCCAGGAACAGGAAGGTATTGGCTTTCGACCGCTCCTGCTTGGTAAACCAATGGCTGAGGAATACCAACATGGCCGGCATCACGACACTCTCCGCCACCCCGAGCAAGAAGCGGATAACGGCCAACGTCGCCACATTGCTGACCAAGCCGGTTGCCGTGGCCAAAATCCCCCACAACACCAGACTCCAAAAAATCAGCGCCTTCGCGCTGCGTTTCTCGGCGTAAATGCCGCCAGGCACCTGGAAAAAGAAATAACCGAGGAAAAATAACGCCCCCAGCAGTGACGACATCCCGGGTGTAATATTGAGATCCTGCGCCAGCCCTGCCGCTGCGCCAAAACCGTAGTTGGCGCGATCAAGGTAGGCCAGGCTATAGGTGATAAAAGCCAGTGGGATAAGCTTTCGCCAGCGGATCGGCGCCAGTTTGACGGGTAAATTGATGTTCATGTGAGTTTTCCCAAGGGAGGTTTAATGAATACCGGCCCCGACATGCAGGCCGGTGTTCTGTTTATCATTTTAAAACATCACATGTCATACGATAACTTGTATGACATCCTTCCAGATCAAAAATGAATCACAACGACACCACAATCAATCACCAGCGCTGCAAATTGAAATGGCGATCACAAAATAAATTTATGCCACCTTACCTTGGGCCAGCCACGCAAAAATGCGGTGAACAACTTCACACCTGTAGCCTGGCGTGCTATACCACAGGCATGTTGTAGGACAACTTATGCGATGGATACCATGAGTCTTCAATCAATCCAGAAACACAACGTGGTCAACGCGGTTTATGAGCAGATAAAAGAAAAACTGTTGGACGGCAGCTGGCCGCCCGGCAGTAAGCTCCCTTCCGAAGCGGAACTGACCACCTCTTTCAACGTCAGCCGGGTCAGTATTCGCAGCGCAGTGCAGCGTCTGCGCGATCTGGGCATTGTGGTGACCCATCAGGGTAAAGGCAGTTTTGTCGCTCAACACCTCAATCCACAGAGTCTGTTCAATGAACAGCAACCGATCATGCACCTCAGCCGCGAAGAGTTTCACGACATGATGGTGTTTCGCCAAACGGTGGAGTTCAAATGCATGGAACTGGCGGTATTAAACGCCACGCCGGAGGACATCACCGCACTGGAGCAGGCGCTGAACCGCATGCTGATCAATAAAGACGATTACAAAAAATACTCCCAGGCCGATTTTGAGTTTCATCTGGCGATAGCCAAGGCGTCGCAGAACAAAGTGTTTTACAACGTGATGAACTCGATTAAAGACACTTATTACTACTACCTGGAAGAACTGAACCGAGCGCTGGGTATTTCGCTTGAAAGCGTCGAAGCGCACATCAAGGTGTTTATGGCGATTAAAAACCGCGACTCTTCTACCGCTGTTGAGGTGCTCAATGAGGCGATGGCGGAGAACGTCATCGCCATCGAAAAACTCAAGCAGACAGCATCGGGCACCGAGTGACACGCTTTAACAGGGCGCAATAATGCGCCCTGAGCGATGTTAAGGCCGTGACGCCGTCCCGTCTGGCGTACGGGCCAGAGTCCAGGACGGAATACCGCCGATGCACGGATACTGCGCCGCTTTTTTCTCATCGATATCTATCCCCAATCCAGGGCGATCGCTCAGATAGGCAAAGCCGCGCTCAATCTCCGGGCAGCCAACGAACACTTCACGCAGCGCGTCGTTCATCGGGGTGTACTCCTGAATACCGAAATTGGTGACGCTCATGTCCAGGTGCAGGTTGGCCGCAACCCCGACAGGAGAAATGTCGCCAGGCCCATGCCACGCCGTGCGCACCCCATGGATTTCACTTAACGTCGCCAGTTTTTTCGCCGGGGTGATGCCACCGATGGTACTTACATGGCAACGGATATAATCGATAAGATTATGGGTAATCAGCGGCTTCCAGTCATTGACGTTAGTGAATAACTCCCCCATTGAGATCGGCGTAGACGATTGTTGGCGCAGCATTTTCAGCCAGTCTATATTTTCTGGCGCCACCGGATCTTCGAGGTAGAACAGTTGGTACTGCTCCAATGTTTTGGCCAGTTGCACCGCGGCGATCGGGGTGACCCGCTCATGCACATCGTGGATAAACTCAATACCGAAACCGAGCTTGTTACGCAGATGTTCAAACAGGCGCGGCACGCTTCTCACATAGGCGTCCGGATCAAAATAGATGCCCGGTGTACTGGCGCGCGGAGAACGTTTGGGCTGAATATTTTTTGCTCTCGCCAACTGGGTGGCGATCAATTTCATATCGTCAGTGCCCGCCCCTCCGTACATCCCCATCTGGCAACGTACGTATTGATAACCTTCTTCCATGCGCGCGCGGATGCAATCCTCTACTTCAAACTCATCGCTTCCGTCGGTATGGCAATACAGCGGAATGCCATCACGGCACTGCCCCCCCAACAGCTCATATACCGGCAAACCGGCGACTTTACCCTTGATGTCCCACAGCGCCATGTCCACGCCGGACAGAGCATTGTTCATGATCGGCCCGCTGCGCCAGTAGCCGCTCACGCAGGCGGACTGCCAAATATCCTCTATCCGCGACGGATCCTTGCCGATAAGAAAGGGAGCCATATAGTCGTCAATGGCCGTTTTCACCGCATGAATGCGTTGGGTGAAAGTGGCGCACCCCAGGCCATACAGGCCCGGCTGGTTAGTCTCAACTTTAACCACTGCCAGATCGATACCGCCCGGAGCGGTAAGAATGGTTTTCACGCCGGTGATTCTTAGATTGCCCACTGTAAACTCCTTTGCCGCCATGTTATTAGTTGTCCTACAAAATGATTGATTTATAGCACTGATAATCTGCCGGCAAAAGCCTGGTTCAAAAATTATGTGCGCTACGTCATGGCACAAAAAACAAAAATCAAACAACCATTTGTTTTTAATGTGAATATTTTTATCTCATTTTAAACGGATACTTTTCTTTTGTGATCGAAGCTTCAAAAACCGTTCAACCGGATTGATTTCCACTGGGGCTTATCGCACCTTAAATATGAATGATGTCATACAGGTTAAGTCATCTTAATCTCAACATGCCGCCAGTCACGGCACCTACGGCATCAGGATCCTTTAGCCAACCATAAGGGGTTGATATGTCTACTCTGTTCGATTTAACGGGAAAAACGGCGCTGGTTACCGGCTCTTCTCGCGGGTTAGGTTTTTCCTACGCGGAGGGACTGGCTGCGGCTGGCGCCAGCGTCATTCTAAACGGTACCCAAGCCGCGACGGTGCAGGCGGCGGTCGATCGCCTGCAATCGCAAGGGCTAAAAGCACGAGGCTTCAGTTTCGACGTGACCGATGAATCCGCCATTGAAGCGGTATTCAGCCAGCTCGACGAAGAGCAGGTCGAGGTTGATATCGTGATCAACAATGCCGGCATTCAGTACCGTAAACCGCTGGTCGATCTGGAGCTGGAACAGTGGCAACGGGTGCTTGATACCAACCTGACCAGCGCATTTATCGTTGCCCGCGCCGCCGCCAGGCGAATGATTGCCCGCGGGAGAGGCGGAAAAATCATTAATATTGGTTCACTGACCAGCCAGGCAGCGCGCGCCACGGTAGCCCCTTACACCGCTGCCAAAGGCGGCATAAAGATGCTCACCTGCTCGATGGCGGCCGAATGGGCCGAGTTTAACATTCAGTCCAACGCCATCGGCCCGGGCTATATCCTGACGGATATGAACGCTGCACTGGTTGATAACCCCGAGTTCGATGCCTGGGTGAAAGCCAGCAATCCATCAAAACGCTGGGGCAAGCCGAAAGAACTGATCGGCACCGCCGTCTATCTCGCTTCCGACGCTTCCAACTACGTGAATGGACAGATTATTTACGTCGATGGCGGTTGGCTGGCCGTGCTGTAACCCTGCCCCGTTCGGTTTCATCCTGTTGACTTACCCGCGGCGCCTTGGCCGCTGCGGGCGGACCCTCTGTAGCCAAAATTTATAAAAATAAGCACTCTGACCAGGACAACAAAATGAAAGCAACAAAATCGCGATTTTTTATTCTGTCGCTGTTGTTCATCGTGACGGCTATAAATTATATGGATCGGGCCAACCTGTCCGTTGCCGGAAGTAAAATTCAGTCCGAATTTGATCTCAGCGCCACCCAACTGGGCTTACTGTTTTCCATGTTTACCTGGTTCTATGCGGCCAGCCAGATCCCGGTCGGTTACGTACTGGATCGCATTGGCTCGAGGATCCTCTACGGCAGCGCTATTATTCTGTGGAGCGTCTTTACCTTCCTGATGGGGTTTGCCTCGCATCATTTGTTCGCCACCGCAACGGCGTCATTTTTGATGCTGTTGGCCTGTCGGGCACTGATTGGCATCGCCGAAGCGCCCTCCTTCCCCTCCAATACCAAGATCATCGCCACTTGGTTCCCTGACCATGAACGCGCGCGTGCCACAGCCATCTACTCCAGCGCACAATATATAGGGCTGGCGCTGTTAACTCCGGCGCTATCCTACGTCGTGGCAGAGTACGGTTGGGAAATGTCGTTTTACCTGTCCGGCGGCGTCGGTATTTTGTTTGGCATCTACTGGTTGTTTAAATATCGCGATCCGCAACACAGCAATAGCACCAACCAGCAGGAACTGGATTACATCCGTGAAGGCGGTGGCTACGGTTCAAAAAACCAGGCCAGCGTCAGCGAAAAAGTGCGTTGGCGCGATATCGCCTTTTTCCTGAAGAACCGCACCATCTGGGGCTTGTTTATCGCCCAGTTCGCCTGCTCGTCCACGCTCTATTTCTTCCTGACCTGGTTTATCGTCTATCTGGAAAAGGGTCTGCACCTGCCGATCGCCAAAGCCGGACTAGGCGCATCCTTCCCATACCTGATGGCGATGGCCGGCGTACTGTGCGGCGGTACCCTGAGCGATATGCTGCTGAAAAAAGGCAAATCCCGCACTTTCGCCCGCAAACTGCCGGTGATGTCCGGCCTGTGTCTGACCATGATTATCTGCTTGGTCAACTTTTTCGAAGACCAACCGGTGATCGCCATCGCCATTCTGTCCGTCGCCTTCTTCGCCAACGCCTTTTCCAATCTGGGTTGGGTGGTCTGGAGCGATGTGATCCCACGTAACTTTATCGGCACCATGGGCGGTTGTCTGAACATCTGCGGCAATCTTTCCGGGATCGTCAGCCCGATTGTGATTGGCGTTATTTTGCAACGCACCAACAACTTCCACTATGCGATGTGGTATATCGCCGCCGTGGCCTTGTTGGGTCTGCTGGCTTACACCTTCCTGGTCGGCAAAATTGAAGTGATCGTGCCGCCGAAGCCCGAGCAACCTTTAACGCCGCAGCCCAACGCGGACTTCCACAAACTTGAGGCAAAATAATGAGCAAACGAACCCTAAGCTGCAAAGCTTGCTTCGCCTACGGTGAAAAAGACGTGCGCGTTGAGCAACGCGAACTGGAATACGATGAGAATGACGTGCTAGTGAAAGTCGAGCGCGGCGGTATCTGCGGCTCTGATATCCATTATTATCAGCATGGCCGTGCCGGTATGTCGATCCTCAAACAGCCCATGGTGGTCGGGCATGAATTCGTCGGCACCGTCAGCCAGGTTCCGGCCGGCTCGGCGCTTCGGGTCGGCCAGCGCGTAGCGGTCAATCCATCGCAACCCTGTAATCACTGTGAATACTGCCTGGCCGGTAAACAGAACCTGTGTTCTACCATGCGTTTTATGGGCAGTGCGCAGTTTACTCCACACGTTAATGGGGGCTTTTCCGAATATGTCGTCGCCACGGAGCAACAGTGCTTTGCCTATAGTGATGATGTCGCCCCACAGGTTATGGCCTTTGCCGAACCGCTGGCGGTTGCCATACATGCGGTCAACGTCGCCGGTACGCTGGTGGGGAAACGCGTGTTAGTGATTGGTGCCGGCCCTATCGGCTGTTTAATCCTGGCCGCCGCCCGCAGTGCCGGCGCTTCTGAACTGGTGGCTTCAGACGTCAGCGAACGCTGCCTGGAACTGGCGCGCCACATGGGGGCTACCGCTACCTTCAATCCATTGAATGAAGGCAGTTCAGTGGCTTATCAGGACAACAAAGGCTATTTCGATGTGGTGTTTGAAGCCTCCGGTAGTCCGGCGGCCATCTCATCCACCGTCGCCCTGACCCGCCCGGCCGGGACGGTGGTGCAGGTGGGCATGGGGGCCAGCAACGTTGATTATCCCGTCATGGCAATGTTGGTGAAGGAGATCCGCTGGGTCGGTTCGTTCCGCTTTGTCGATGAATTTGCCACCGCCGTTAAATGGTTACAGGATGGCCGGATCGACCCGCTGCCGCTGCTTAGCGCCGAATACCCACCGGAAGCGATTGAAAATGCCTTGATCGCCGCCGCGGACAAGAGCTTGTCCTCCAAGGTGCAGATTACGTTTTAATGCCCCCATACCTGGGCTGAACATCTCAGCCCAGCTCGTACTGCACAATCAACTGCCCTTTTTTCATCTTTAGCGCAGTGATATTTACGCTGCCAAGCTCAGCCAGCGAAGGCACATGGGTGCCACCGCAGCCATAGGTCGGCAGTTCGCCAAACCCGACCTGACGCAGGCCGTCGACCGCCCGTTGTTTGCGAGGAAAATCCGCCGCCACCAGCCGTGCCAGCTCCGCTTGCAGGAAATCCAGATCCAGCGTTTGCGGTTCTGCGCCCGGTGCAAAGGTGATCCGCCCTTCGCCCGGCCAGTGATGTGCCTTCACCGGTTGCCAACCCCGCGTTTCACCCAGCCAGCCGATCAGGTGCCCGGCAGAGTGCCAACGGGCATGCAATCGGCGCAGCTCGCCATCAATCTGTACGTTCACCGGCCCTGCGGGCAGGGGTTCGGCGGTAAAATGCAGCACTTTGTCGCCCTGCTGTACCACGCGCAATACCGGGACAGTGCCCAGTTGGCCGCCGTCGGCCGGTTGCCCACCGCCCTGGGGGTGAAACAGCGTGACGTCCAGCTCTATCGCGTATCCACCCTCTTCCATCGGGGTGCAGGCCAGCACCTGCGCTTCGCCCTGTAAGTCGTCGCTATAATAATAAAGCCGTTCGGTCATGATTTTTCTCCTGATTAGAGCGCCCATTATATTCATGCCATAATAAAAGGATAATCCGTCAACAACACAATGGACCTTTGCGCTGTGAGCACAAATCTCTCTCATTCGCTGCTGGCCGAAATGGCCGTGTTTGTTCAGGTGGTGGAGAGCGGCAGTTTTTCCGCCGCCGCCCGTCGACTGGGCACTTCCCCCTCTGCCGCCAGCCGCAGCGTAGCCAAACTGGAACAGGCGTTGGCGTTGCAACTGCTGCACCGCACCACACGCAAGCTACGCCTGAGTGAACAAGGTGAAGAGGTGTTTCAACGCTGTCGCAGCATGCTGGACGCCGCGAACTCGGTGATGGAATTCAGCGGCCGCGCGGCGGCAGAGCCTGAAGGGTTGGTCAGCGTCAGCGTGCCCAAGGCGGTGGGCCGCTTTGTGCTGCACCCGCACATACCGGCGTTTTTACGCCGCTATCCCAAAGTAGACGTTCGCCTGCGATTGGAAGATCGCTATATGGACCTGATTGATGACCGGGTCGATCTGGTGCTGCGCATTACCGAACGCCCTTCTCCTGGGTTGATTGGCCGCCAACTGATGACCATCGACCACCTGCTGTGTGCCACGCCCGCTTATCTGGCGCAGCATGGCACGCCGCAGCATCCGCAGGATTTAGCGCAGCACAGCTGCATTTATCTGGGGGAAACGCCCAACGACGCCCGTTGGAAATTCCGCCGTGCCGGGAAAACGGTGGCGGTTAACGTGCGTGGGCGCTACGCCGCCAACCATACCGGCGTGCGGCTGGATGCAGTGAAACAGCACATTGGCATTGGCAGCCTGCCGTACTTTACCGCTCGCCAGGCGCTGGACGCAGGCGAAGTGGTGCAGGTACTGCCGGAATGGGACTTTCTCAGCAGCTACCACGGCGGCCTGTGGCTGCTGTATGCCCCCAATCAGCACCTGCCGCCCAAGCTGCGGGTGTTTATCGATTATCTGGTGGCCTGCCTGGCGAAAGAACCGCAGTTAAAGCGCCTTGCGTAAGGTGATATTGATGCGGTGCGGCCCCACCAGCGAATGGTAGCCCTCTTTGATCGGCATAATGCCGTGAAAACACAGCCGCGACGGGCCGCCCCACACCACCACGTCGCCGTGCGCCAGCGGGATGCGCTGTGCCCGGTCGCTGCGTTGCATGCCGCCGAACTGAAACACCGCCGGCAACCCGAGGGAAACGGAAACGATCGGCGAGCCAAAATCATGCTCGTCTTTGTCCTGATGCAATGACAGCTTGCTGCCCGGATCATAGCGGTTCATCAGGCAGGAATCAGGTACAAAGGGGGCAAAGCCCGCCTGTTGCGCCGCTTCATCCGCCAACGCCATCAGGATATCCGGGATCGGCGGCCAGCGTTTGCCGCTGCGCGAGTCGCGCTCAGAATAACGGTAGCCGCGGCTGTCGCTGCTCCAGCCGTTGCCGCACCAACTCATCGCCACCGACATCACATGGCCGCCCGGCGTAGTCATGTGTCGCCACGGCACCTGGGCGATTACCCCATTCACCGCGGCCAACAGCTCCGGGCCGTGATCGCGCACAAAGCCGTGCATCACCACCGCGCCTGGGGCAATCTGCTCCCGCCACGGCGGCGGCACGGAATCTTCAAAAAGATCGAGGGTCATGACAAAACACCTGTATTAATACACAGTATTTATTTTACCCCGCCGTGGCCGATTGTCCAGCCTGATGCGCGGCATTGTCGTTCGCGTTAAACTTCTCTAGAGTACCGGCAATAAAATCAATAACTTTTCAGGATCGCATGTGATTAAAGGGATCGTTCTTTCCGTTATCGCCTCGGTATTGTTCGGCGTGATGTATTACTACACTTCCACCCTGACTCCGCTCGACGGCGAACAAGTCTTTGGCTGGCGCACCCTGCTGACGGTGCCGTTTTTGACGCTGTTTATGGTGCTTTCCGCCGACTGGCGCAAGGTCAGCGAGACCTTGAGCTGGATAAAACAACGGCCGCGCCGCCTGCTGTTTCTGCCGCTGAGCTCGGCATTGCTGGGGGTTCAACTCTGGCTGTTTCTCTGGGCACCGCTGCACGGCAAGGCGCTGGAGGTGTCGCTCGGCTATTTCCTGTTGCCGCTGACCATGGTGCTGGCCGGGCGGCTGATCTTCCGCGATCGCCTTTCGCTGCTGCAAAAACTGGCGGTCGCCTGCGCGATTGTCGGCGTCGGCAACGAGTTGTATCAGGTGGGTGGCGTCTCCTGGACCACCTTGTTGGTGGCACTGGGCTACCCGGTGTACTTTATTCTGCGTCGCCGTTTCGGTACCGATAACCTGGGTGGGTTGTGGTGCGAACTGGCACTGATGCTGCCGGTCGCCGCCGGGTTCGCCTTCGGCGGCAACGGGCCGCTGGCAGCGCTGTCCATCAGCCCCTCGCTCTATTGGCAAATTCCGCTGTTGGGGGTGCTTAGCGCCGCGGCGCTGGTGTGTTATATCCTCGCCAGCCGTTTGCTGCCATTCAGCCTGTTTGGCCTGCTGAGTTACGTGGAACCGGTGCTGTTGGTGGTGGTGGCCTTGCTGCTTGGCGAAAGCATCGGCCGGGATGAATGGCTGACTTATATTCCTATCTGGCTGGCGGTGCTGCTGCTGGTGTCGGAAGGCGCGCGTCACCTGTTGCGGCGTCGACGAATTCAGTTGTAAACGTGACGGTGTAGCGTCATTTTTGTGGCTTATTCATTTGATTTATAAACAAATAAAAGTTGTGACATCGTCACTTTCATGCCAGTAACGCCCGCTGAAACGGCGACCGACATGGCACTGCGGCGTGAGGGTTTTGAGCAGTTCCAATTCGAACGTCTGTCGTTGCGTATCCAGCGTGACCAGGCGGGCGTCGAGAAAGTCAAAATAGCAGCGCACCTGCGGATATAGCGCTTTAAACAAGCTCTCTTTGGCGGAAAACGCCAAGGTCAGCAGGTGGTTAAATGGCTGTGGGTGAGTGCGCAGTTGGGCAGATTCCGCCTCGCTGACGATAGCACGCTGCAGCTCCTCCGCACGCGCGGCGGGGATAAGCGTTTCAACATCCAGCCCCACGCCACCCAGCCCGGTTTCCGGGTGCACCGCGCAAAGCGCGGTATTGGCATTATGGCTGAGCGCACCGGCGATACCCGGTGGCCACTGCGGTGCCCGGTCTTCACCGCGCAACAACGTGAAATCCGCAAACCCCAACGGCGTCAATAATGCTCGCGCCAGATAACGCCCGGCCAGATACTCCGCCCGCCGCTTTGGCACCGCACGCGCCAGATGTTCGGGGAGCGCCATGCCAATGGCAGCGAAACAGTCATCCTGGTAGTGCGCCACAGAAAAGCGGCAACGGGCAACCTGCCCCGGGTAATCGTCCAGGTTCAACCATTCAATAGTGGGAATAAAAGAAGAGAACACGGGTTGTCCAGGTTGGTATGCAGAACGCTAATTTTAGACGCCGAACTCCTGAGCAACAATGATTATTCCTCTCCCCCGCAACCGAGGGAGAGGAACGGCGGGATTACAGAATGTCTTTCATGGTTTTTTCGAAGTCGCTCCAGGCGCAGTAGCCTTGCTTATCGATCGGGCAGCCTTTTAACGCCATCGTCACACGCTGCGGTGGGGTTTTCAGCGTTAACGGGGTGGCATTACGCAACTGGTCGGTGGATTGATACACGTACTCGATTTTCAGCAGATCGCGATCGTTTTTCTTGTCGTGCCAGCGCTGGAACACCAGCTTGCCGCCAATCGGGGTTTTCTCATATTGATGCGGCAACTGATACGGATTGAACTGCATCGCCGACAGCAGGGAGGCAATGTTGGAGTCGTGGCCCACCAGCACCGTCACCTTCGGCGAGTCCGGCTTGCGTTCAGCAATCAATGCGCCGTTGATGTAGGTCAGCAGCGGTTTGGCCACGTTTTGCGCCACCACCGGGGAGGTGAACAGCGAATCCTGATAGCCGTCTTTCAACTGCGCCAACTGTTTCCACTGCTGCGGCGTGGTGATTTTGCCCCAGGCCACGTCCTTCATCGGGAAGCCTTCGTAATATTGCAGCATAAAGGCGTCCACCAGCGAGTTACCGACCCGCAGCGGCCCGGCAACGCCCGGCTCTTTGCCCGGCACCGCGCTCATTTTGCTGGCTTCTTTGGTCAGATCGCAGTGCTTGTCGGTTTTACAACTGCTGGAATCCTGGTAATCGATGATTTTAGCCAGTTGTTTATAGGCCGCGTCCAGTTTCAACGAGGCCAGTTCGGTGTTCATTGCGCCCAGTGCCTGTTGATTGAAGGCCTCGCTGTTGTCGGTGATGATCGGGTTGAAGGTCGGATCCATCTCCCCCATTTTGTCCTGGTGATGCACGCTGACGTCACAACCGGGGAATGCGCCGTTGGTAAAGAACTGCGCGGTCGCCACCGTACGCTGCAAACTGTTGGCATACACGTAAACGCTGCCGGCGGTCGGGCAACCTTCTTGCGGTAGTACCCCGGTCTGCTTGAGCCACGCATTGAAATAGTGGCCCATATACACTTCCAGCACCCCGCCCTTGGTGGTCAGCAGGCCACCCGGCGTGTCCCAGGCCGGCCAGGCCTTCGGTGTGGATTGCGCCAACACGCTGCCGTTATTGGCCAGCGGCGCACGCAGGTTATGGCGACTCATCACCAGCACCTGATCCAATTGGTAATCGTTGGTTTCCGCCAAGGCAGCCCCGGTCATAAATAACGGCAAGCACAGCAATAAAGTTTTTCTTTTCATCCGCAGAGGCTCCAGGAATATGATTATTTTTAATGTGTTAGCTATTGCTTCGCTATGATGGAGAGGTTAGCGCCGAAAGTGTGTGATGGGCATCACAGGGAAAGGTCTGCTCAGCGGCCCTCCGCAGAGAGCCGCCGTTTAATTCAGAAACTCACATCCACAACCGCATGATCGGCCAGCCGATCAGCAGCAGTGCGGCGATGTACACCACGCCCAGAATACCGCCCATCCGCCAGTAATCTTTCGACTTCACATAGCCGCAACCGTAGATGATGACCCCAGGGCCGGTGGCGTACGGCGTCAGTACGCCCATGATGCCGATCGACAGCACCAGCAGCATCGACAGCTGCTCCATAGGCACGCCCGGCAAGCCTTTACCGACGGCCAGGATCACCGGCAGCAAGGTGGCGGTGTGTGCCGACAGGCTGGCAAACAGGTAATGGGCGAAGTAGAACACCAGCACCAGCGCCACCACCGTCATATCCGGCGAGAAACCGTCCAGATGGGTGCTCATGGTCAGCGCGAACCAGTCGATAAAACCGGAGCGCGTCAGGCCGTTGGCCATCACCACCAGCGTCGCCAGGTTCACCAGCGTGTTCCAGGCGCTGGAGTATTTGGTGATGTCCTTCCACGACACCACGTGCAAGGCCAGCATCAGCGATACCGCCAACAAACAGACCGTTGTGGCATCCAGGATCTTGCCGCCAAACACCCACAGGCACAGGCTGAGCAGCACCAGGCCAATCAGCGTGTATTCCTTGCGCGTCAGCTTGCCCATTTCACCCAGCGCGCTATTGGCCCAGGAAGCGACTTCGCTGCTGTGCGTCACGCCCGGCTTGTACAGGTAGTAGGAGATCAGCGGCGCGATAATCAGCAGCAACAGACCGACCGGCAGGAAGGCCAGGAACCACTGCATCCAGCTGATATGCACCCCGGCAATTTTGCTGACGAATTCGATGCCCAGCACGTTAGGCGCGGCGCCGGTGACGAACATCGAGGAACTGATGCTGGTCCCGACCACCATCATCCACATCAGGTAACCGCCGATGCGCCGTGAAGACGGATCGTTGGGGAAGGAGTCAAACAGCGGCGGCAGGTTTTTCACCACCGGGAACACGGTGCCGCCGGTACGGGCAGTGTTGGAGGGAGTAAAAGGCGCCAGCAGGATGTCGATGATCACCACCGCATAGCCGAGCGTAAGGGTGCGCTTACCCATAAACTTCACCAAAAACAGCGCGATGCGCCGCCCCAGCCCGGTGGCTTCGTAGCCGAGCGCAAAAATAAATGCGCCGAACACCAGCCAGACGGTGGTGCTGGAGAAGCCGGCCAGCCCCCATTTCAGCGCCTCTTTACCGGCTTTGAAACCCGGCTCCGCCAGTTCCTGCGCGCCGAACAGCACCCAGTTGGCGCTCAGCACGCTGAGGGTCACGGCGATGAAGCTGATCGCCGTCGCCGGGATCGGCTCCAGGATCATGCCGACAATCATCGCCACAAAAATGGCGAAGTAGCGCCAGGCCTGCGGCGGCATGCCGTCGGGCGTGGGTATCCAGAGCAGGATCGCCAGCACCAACAACGGCGCCAGCGCTTTCCAGATTTTTTCCTTGGTTTCGGACATAAGATTCTCCTGAAGACGGGTTATTTTTTTGGCTATGCCCTGGGAATTCCAAGTTGCGGCTTGAAAGGCGGCGGGCGTAGTGGAATTCGGTTATTGCGCCAGCAGCCAGGTGACGATCAACAGATCGGCGCTGCCCCCCGGGCTGAGATTGCGGCGAATGCAGTCGGCGTCGAACTGCCGCAGGCGATCGATGCCCTGCGAGCCTCGCGCGCCCCCCTGCGCCAGCAGTTCACCGGCACGACGCTGCAACCAGCGCAGGCCTTCGATACCGCCGCGTGAAGCCACGTTGGTGTCGTCGTTGTTGGCCATCAACCACAGCAGGCTGTCCATCAGCGCCGTCTGCTCATCGCACCCGGCGAGCAGACGTTGGCGGTACAGCGGCAGCGCACCGTTAATCACTCGTTCGAAGCCTGACTCCGCCTCGCCGCGCGCCCCGCTCAGGCCATGTTCGGCGAACAGGCGTTGCCCGGCGGTCTGCAACGCGTTGTGCTGTTGCAGTTCACGCGCCACCAGCCCACGACACATCAACGCCACCTCGGCGCACAGCGCGGCAGCATCGACAGGCTGTTGGCGTGGGGAGAGGCGCCCAAAAGCGGCACACAGCAGGCCGAGCGAAAATACGCTGCCTTTGTGGGTGTTAACGCCGCCGGTGGCCTGGAACATGTGGTTTTCGCAGGCCAGCCCCAGCGGGCGCAGCCGCAAAAGCTGCTCGGCTGCCGGGCGGTGGGCGTCATCACGGCCCTGGCGGACAAAGCGCGGCAACCAGATACCGATGGCGCGGGCGCTGCGGTAAAAATGGCCGAGGCTCATGTCCCGGTGGGCACCGTTGTTGTGGCGATCCACCAGCCCCGGTTTGGGCGTCAGGTTCACTTCGACCAACAGGGCGCGGTAGGCGGCGTGAGCGAAGCTCCTGTCACCTTGCTGGAGGGGCCGTCTGGCGGGTTCAACGGGTTGAGAGCGCATCATTGAGCATCCTTTCCATTTCCTGCAGCAGTTGCTCGCTGCCGTGTCGCCGCTGACGGGCGCAGATTTTGGCCGGCTGGCTGCACAGCAGGCAACGCCGTTCCGCCAGCCCCAGATCGCGGCGCGATAAAATACGGCCCTCCGGATCCAGCACGTCGATATCCCACAAACGACCTATCGGCTGCTGAACCTCCAACTGCATGGCGCAGTCTTTCACCCGTTGGGCATCGGCCTGCAGCGCCATAAAGCCTTCACAGCCGGTGGAAAGCGCCAGCGTTTCCGCCTGCAGGCAGTGCCAGTGTTGCTCGCGCCCCATTTGCTGCAGCGCCTGCCAGCCGAGGTTGAAGATGTTGCGGGTCAGGGCGCTGTCTTTTATCGCGCCGGGCACCACCAGCGTCAGCACCAGCAGCGTGGATTGATGTTGAGCCTGCCAGGCCTGCTGCCGCGCCTGACGGCATTCGCGGCTGGTCAGCAGTTCCGGCAGGCTAACGGCGCGGTTGGCCGCCAGTTCGGGAGGGACGCTGGGCATAACGTTACTCCGCCACCTGATGCACTACGTCGATCACCGAACCGTCGCGGTAGCGCACCACCGCCACTACTTTGTCGGTGAAGGCGATCGGCTGCGGTTCGCCGGTCAGCAACAGCGCACGCTGCCGCAGCCAGTCGATGCCGACCACCGGCAATCCGGCCTCTTGCAGCCGCTGCGCCAGCTCCGGTCGCGCCGGGTTAACGGCAATACCGTGATCGGTAACCAGAATGTCGATGCTGGAGCCCGGCGTGACACAGGTGGTCACCTGCTCCACCAGCGTAGGAATGCGCCCACGCACCAACGGCGCCACGATGATCGCCAACCGTGCCGCCGCAGCAGTGTCGCAGTGACCGCCAGAAGCCCCACGCAGCACGCCGTCGGAGCCGGTCAGCACGTTGACGTTGAAACCGGTATCGATTTCCAGCGCGCTCAGCACCACCACGTCAAGCCGGTCGACCGAAGCGCCCTTCGAACTGAAATTGGCATACTGGTTGGCGCTGATTTCAATGTGGTTGGGATTGCGCGCCAACGACATCGCCGCCGCGCGGTCAAAACTTTGCACGTCCAGCAACCTGGCTATCAGCCCTTTTTCATGCAGATCCACCATGGTCGAGGTGATGCCGCCGAGGGCGAAACCGGCGCGAACGCCACGCGCGCGCATTTTGTCTTCCAGAAAACGCGTCACCGCCAGCGAAGCCCCACCGGTGCCGGTTTGCAGCGAGAAACCTTCGGTAAAGTAGCCGGAACCGGCAATCACTTCGGCGGCACGGCGGGCTATCAGCAATTCACGCGGGTTGGAGGTCATTCGGGTGGCATCGGCACCGATCTTGTCGGCGTCCCCCACTCGCTCGAGTTGAACGATCAGATCGACCCGATCCTGCGCCAGGCTGGCCGGGTGATGCGGATAAGGCAGGATCGCTTCGGTCAGCAGCACCACGGTGCCCGCCGCATCGGCATCCACTTTGGCGTAGCCCAGCGAACCGCAGCAGGCTTCGCCGCTGTAGCCGTTGGCATTGCCAAATTCGTCGCAGGCCGGGACCCCGAGGAAGGCAACGTCGATGGTCAATTCACCGGACTCGATCAGATTGACCCGGCCGCCGTGGGAATGGATTTGTACCGGCTCGGCCAGCAGGCCGCGTGAGATGGCGTCCGCCAGCGGGCCGCGCAAACCGGAGGTGTAAATCCGGCTCACTACCCCGTTGCGGATATGGCCGACCAGCGGCGCATGGCATTCGCTCAGCGAGCTGGAGGCCAGCGTCAGGTTGCGGAACCCCATCGCCGCCAGCGTCTCCATTACCTGATTGAGCGCCAGATCGCCGCCGCGAAACGCATGGTGGAAAGAAATGGTCATGCCGTCCTGCAAACCGCTACGGCGTACCGCCTGTTCCAGCGTGTCACAGCGTTTGATATCGCGCGGTTTACGCGCCTGCAAATTCGCCTTGGAGGCATCCTGATAGCAGCGCAAATCCGCCAGGTTGTTCAGGGTCATCAGTCGTTGTTGGCGTTTCATTATGCTTCCTCTGCGTGCTGAACCGACGCTTCGCGGATGCCGGAAAGCGCAGCTCGTTGCAATACCAGCCGCGCACGTTCAATCACCGGGCTGTCGACCATCTTGCCGTTGAGCGACACCACCCCGCGCCCCTCCTGCTCCGCCGCCGCGGCGGCATCCACCACCCGCTGGGCGTGAGCCACTTCTTTGGCGGTTGGCGCATACAGGTTGTGCAGCAGTTCGATTTGCCGCGGGTTAATCAGGGATTTACCGTCGAAGCCAAGCTGTTTGATCAGCGCCGCTTCCTGCAGGAAGCCGGTTTCGTTATTGGCATCGGAATACACGGTGTCGAACGCCTGAATGCCGGCGGCCCGCGCCGCCTGCAGCAGCGAGCAACGCGCAAACAACAGCTCAATGCCCTCCGGCGAACGTTCGGTACGCAGGTTGCGCACGTAGTCTTCCGCGCCGAGCGCGATGCCGATCAAACGCGGAGAGGCATGGGCGATCGCCACCGCCTGGGTGATGCCCGCCGCCGACTCAATCGCCGCCAGCAGGCCGGTGCTGCCGACCGGACGCCCACAGTCGGCTTCGATGGCGGCAATTTCGCGATCCATATCCACCACGTCCTGCGCGCTGTCGGTTTTCGGCAGGCGCACGATGTCCGCCCCGCCGCGCACTACCGCCTGCAGATCCGCCAGCCCGTAGGCGGAATCCAGCGCGTTGACGCGCACAATGGTTTCCACTTCCTGATACAGCGGGTGTTGCAACGCGTGATACACCAGTCGCCGCGCGGCGTCTTTTTCGCGCAGGATCACCGAGTCTTCCAGATCGAACATCAACGCATCGGCCTGATAAATAAAGGCGTTGCTCACCATCGCCGCATTGGCACCGGGCACGAACAGCATGCTGCGGCGCAGGCGGTGTTTATTCAGCGTTTTCATCACGCGCCCCCCACGGCAGTTGACCATTGTCACTGGCGCGCATCAGCGCGGTTTCCAGGCGGGCCCGCAGCACGCAGTCGAGCGCGCCTTTGTCGTCCACCATCACCTGCACCGGCTCCACCTGATAACGCTGCAGCACCTCCAGCAACGTCTGGCGGATGGCTTCGCCGAACTGTTTCTCTACGCTGCTGGCGATCAGCAGATCGTGTTCCGGCCCCTCGGCGGGCGCGATGCGCACCATGACATCGCTGGATTCCAGCGTGCCGGCCATTGCTTCTCGGATAATTTTCATCTTTCACCTGATTGTGCGGATTCAAAGGGGTGTACCGCCGGTTTGGCCCGGCGCTGCGTTTGCAAATCTTGCAGGTAATACAGAGTGTCCGGCGGCACCAGCGGCGCGGCGGCGTGAAAGTCCCCCGCAGCCAACAGCTTGCGCACCCAGGAGGCGGAGATCGCCGTGCCCTGATATTGCAAACGCTCGATTTCGACCAGCGCGATCGGCGGGCTGGGCAGCGCTGGGGTTTCCAGCCAATAACGCATATCGCGGTTGTACTTCGCGGTGACCGCGCAGAAGGGTTCGTTGCCGACGAAACGGTGGGTAATCCCCAGCGCAGGTGCCAGATACTGACGAAAGATCTTCAGATCGATTTCGGTGTAGCAGTCGTCGGCAATACCCTGATCTTTAATGAAGTAACAAGGGAAGGTGGCGCGTGAAATGACGTATTGCGAACCTTCGTGCACCGTCAGATTAGGGATGTCTGCGGTGCCCGCCAGCACCAGCCGCCGCCGGTCTTCGTAACTGAAGCGTGAGGTGTTTTCCTTGACCAAAAACAGGTGCAGCCAGTCGCATTGCGCCGCGGCTTGGCGCACCAGGTATTGATGGCCGCGGGTAAAGGGGTTGGCGTTCATCACGATACTGCCGATGCTCGCGCCCGGCTGCCGCTGGCCCGCTAACTGAGCGGCATAGCGCTTCAGGCGGCACGGGCTGTTTTCCATCAGCACCACGATGCCCGGCACCCGGGCAATGGGGTAGAAACCGCATTGCTGAAACAGCGGCTCATTTTGGATTTTGGTGTAAATAAACAACTGGGTGTGATGGCGCTCATAAGCCAGATTCACCAGCTCCGTTGCCAACGTCAGCCCCAAACCTTCGCCGCGCATTTGCGGGCTGATGGCGACGCATTTGATAATATTGTCGGCAATGCCGCCGCAGGCGACCAACTTATCGTTTTGCGTCACGGTAATAAATATTTCAACCGTGGTGTCAATATTCAGATCGTTACTGCGCAGGAAGGCATTAATCTGCGAGATACTTTTATGATCTGATCTTTTGACTCGATTAAATAGGGTGTCGCCCAACATAACATGCTCTCTGGTTTAACTATTAAATAACAAAATAAATACAAAAAAGAGTGTCAATTAACATTCACCAAGGCCATTAAAACCTTAAAAACCATGAAGATAAAAACCAACTCAACGGTGAATGAAACAATGGTAAACAGAAAAAAATAGCGAATTATTGACCTATTTCACAAACCCCTCCCGGTTAATAAGTTATTTAATGTTCTTTATTTACTTAATTATTTTTATGGTGTTTATTATTGAGACAATCTTTATTTTACGTGGCAATTAACTTACATTTACTTAGCATATTCGCTGCAACTTGAAAGGCGACGGGGAGACGGGATTCACTATGGAATGGTTGAATATACTGATCGTCGAAGACGAAACGCCGCTGGCAGAGATGCATGCGGAATTTATCCGGCAAAACGGTGGCTGTCGGCAAATCTGGCTGGCGGGGACCCTGGCGCAGGCGCGCGCAATGGTCGATCGCTTCAAGCCGGATCTGATCCTGCTGGACAACTTTCTGCCCGACGGCCAGGGCATTGAATTGCTGCGCGAGCTGACCCTGCGCGGTTATGCCGGTGGTATCGTGTTTATCACCGCCGCCAGCGACATGGACACCGTGGCCGAAGCCCTGCGCTACGGGGTGTTCGATTACCTGATCAAACCGCTGGCCTATGATCGGCTGGCCCACACGCTGCTGCGCTTCAGCCAGCGGCATCAGGCGCTGAAAGATAAGGCTCGCCTGAATCAGCGCCGCATTGACCAAATGTTCAATACCTACGCGCGCGGCGAACCGATGGCGACCTTACCGGCGGGTATCGATGAGCTGACGCTGGTCAAAATTCGCGCCTTGTTCGAGCAGCCCTCGGCCAGCCACACCGCTGAAAGCGTTGCGCAAAAAATGGGGTTGAGTCGCACTACCGCGCGCCGCTATCTGGAGTTTTGCACCGCCGCCCAGCAACTGCGCGCCGAAATCATTTACGGCAAGGTAGGCCGTCCGCAGCGAATTTACCGGCCTGTTCTGCCGGAATAAGCGGTTATTTGATCGCCCCTGCAAGCTTGAATGTAACCGCTTTACTTTTTAGACACTCGTCAGCATCTTATTCGGCATGATGCCCCTCTACTCTGCCGACAGGACGATCGCCGATGAGCGCACTGCCCCCTCCTTCCCTGAAAGATCTCATTGCCCGCCGGGACTGGCAAAATCCGGCCTGCACCCATTATCAGCGGCTGGCCGCGCATCCGCCTTTTGCGAGCTGGCGCAGCCTGAACGCGGCACGTGACGATACCCCCAGCACCAGCCGGAAAACCTTGAACGGCGACTGGCATTTCAGCTATTTCGGCAGCCCGCAGGCAGTACCCGACGAATGGCTACAGCAGGACCTGCCCGATGCCGACCGGCTGACGGTGCCGTCCAACTGGCAACTTGCCGGTTATGACGCGCCGATCTACACCAACGTCCGCTACCCGATCCCGGTCAACCCGCCGCAGGTACCGGAAGAAAACCCGACCGGTTGCTATTCCCGCCAGTTTACCGTCGAGCCCGCCTGGCTGGCCGAAGGGCAGACGCGCATTATCTTCGACGGCGTCAACTCGGCGTTTTACCTGTGGTGCAACGGCCATTGGGTCGGCTATTCGCAAGACAGCCGCCTGCCCGCCGAATTTGACCTCAGCCCCTGGCTGCAGGCCGGTGAAAACCGGCTGGCGGTGATGGTGCTGCGCTGGTGCGACGGCAGCTATCTGGAAGATCAGGATATGTGGCGCATGAGCGGCATTTTCCGCGATGTCAGCCTGCTGCACAAACCCGCCACCCACCTGAGCGATGTCCGCATCACCACCCCGCTTTACGACGGCTTCCGCCGTGGCGAACTGGTGGTAGAGGCGCACGTCAATCGACCGCAACAACAGCGGGTGCAATTGCAGCTGTGGCGCGATGGCCAATTGATAGGCGAAAAAACCCAGGCGCTCGGCAGCGAGATGATCGACGAGCGCGGCGCTTATGATGACCGCACTACCCTGCGCCTGCCGGTGGAACAACCGGCACTGTGGAGCGCGGAAACCCCGACGCTGTACCGGGCAACGCTGGCGTTGTTGTCGCCGGAGGGCGAGATTATTGAGGTGGAAGCCTATGACGTCGGCTTCCGCCAGGTCGACATCAGCAACGGGCTGCTGAAACTGAACGGCCAGCCGTTGCTGATCCGCGGCACTAACCGGCACGAACATCACCCGCAGCACGGCCAGGTGATGGACGAAGCCACGATGCGCCACGACATTCTGTTGATGAAGCAACACAACTTCAATGCGGTGCGCTGCTCGCACTACCCGAATCACCCGCTGTGGTACCGGTTGTGCGACCGCTATGGGCTGTATGTGGTTGACGAAGCCAATATAGAAACCCACGGCATGCAGCCGATGAATCGACTTTCCGACGATCCGCTGTGGCTACCGGCAATGAGCGAGCGCGTGACGCGTATGGTGCAGCGGGATCGCAACCATCCCTGCATTATTATCTGGTCGCTGGGCAACGAGTCCGGGCACGGCTGCAACCACGACGCGCTTTATCGCTGGGTGAAAAGCCAGGATCCCACCCGCCCGGTGCAGTACGAAGGCGGCGGTGCCAACAGCGCCGCGACCGATATTATCTGCCCGATGTATGCCCGGGTGGATCAGGATCAGCCGTTCCCCGCCGTACCCAAGTGGTCGATCAAGAAGTGGATCGGCCTGCCGGATGAACAACGGCCACTGATCCTGTGCGAATACGCCCACGCGATGGGCAACAGCTTCGGCGGTTTTGACCGCTACTGGCAGGCCTTCCGCCAGTACCCACGCTTGCAGGGCGGCTTCGTCTGGGACTGGGTCGATCAGGCACTGACCCGCCGCGATGACAACGGGGATGAATACTGGGCGTACGGCGGCGACTTCGGCGACACGCCTAACGATCGGCAATTCTGCCTTAACGGCCTGGTGTTCCCCGATCGTACGCCACACCCGGCGCTGTTCGAGGCGCAACGCGCACAGCAGTTTTTCCAGTTTGCCTTCGATGCCAGGACGCTGACGTTGACCGTCAGCAGCGAGTACCTGTTCCGCCATAGCGATAACGAACGGCTGGACTGGCGGCTGGAGTTGGATGGCGTGGAGCGCGCCAGCGGCAGCTTTGATCTCGCCCTGCCGCCGCAGGGCAGCGCCAGCTTCCACCTGCCCGACCGCTTGCCGATACTTCATCAGCCCGGCGAGCTGTGGCTGAATGTGGCGGTGGTACAGCCACAGGCCACCGACTGGTCCGAGGCCAACCATCGCTGCGCCTGGGATCAATGGCCGGTGCCGCGCACGCTGCATTTGGCGCCACCGGTACCCAAAGGCCTTGCTCCGCAGCTGAGCCAAAATGATCGGACGATTGAGATCAACCATGGCAAGCAACGCTGGCAGTTTACCCGCGACAACGGCTGCCTGAGCCAGTGGTGGCAAGATGGTGAACCGCTGCTGCTGACGCCGCTGCAAGATAACTTTATCCGCGCCCCACTGGATAACGACATCGGCATCAGCGAAGTGGAACGCATCGATCCCAATGCCTGGGTCGAACGCTGGAAGCTGGCCGGCATGTACCGGCTGGAAGAACACTGCACGCTGCTGCAGGCCGATCTGCTGAGCGACGGCGTGCGGGTGGTGAGCGAGCACCGGTTCGGAGTTGATGAGCAAACGCTGTTATGCAGCCGCAAACAGTGGTTGTTCGACAGCCAGGGCGCGGTCAGCGTCAGCGTCGACGTAGAAATCGCCGCCAGCCTGCCGCCACCGGCGCGTATTGGCCTGACCTGCCAACTGGCAGAAACCCAGCCGCAGGCGCAATGGCTGGGCCTGGGCCCGCATGAGAACTACCCGGACCGTCGCCTCGCCGCGCAATTTGGGCGCTGGCAGCGACCGCTGGAAGATCTGCACACGCCGTACATCTTCCCCGGCGAAAACGGCCTGCGCTGTGACACTCGTCAGTTGCAGTACGGCGACTGGCACATCGACGGGCAGTTCCACTTTTCGCTCAGCCGCTACGGCCTGCGCCAGTTGATGGACTGCAGCCACCAGCATCTGTTGCAGCCGGAAGCCGGTACCTGGCTCAACCTGGACGGCTTCCATATGGGGGTCGGCGGTGACGATTCCTGGAGCCCGAGCGTCAATGCGGATTACCTGCTCAGCCGCAGCCATTACCATTATCAACTGCGGCTAAAACGCGCGGAACGGGGCTAAATCTGCCAAAACCTCAACGGGTTGCGCATTCTGTAAGCAAACAGTCACAGAATGCGTAATCCGCCTTTGACATGCTGCCAACACCCCGTTATGATTCCGGCCGTTCACACGATTCCTCTGTAGTTCAGTCGGTAGAACGGCGGACTGTTAATCCGTATGTCACTGGTTCGAGTCCAGTCAGAGGAGCCAATTTCCTGTTTGCATGCATCTTTGCGAATCCTTATCTGATATTGATTCAAGAGGTTAGCGTGAAAACTCTTCCCGGTGCATTTTGATTTTACCCTCCGCATCGGGAAAAATTGGTGGTCAAATCTGGGGTCAGGTTAGTTCGATGACGGAGTGACCCCCAAATGCCCCTTAACGACTCAAAAATCCGCACCTTAAAACCATCCGCAAAACCCTTCAAAGTTTCTGATTCTCACGGTCTGTACCTTCTTATCAAACCAGGCGGCTCACGTCACTGGTATCTAAAATATCGTATAAACGGCAAAGAATCCCGCATTGCACTGGGTGCCTATCCTGCCGTCTCCCTGTCTGATGCCCGCCAGCAGCGCGAAGGTATCCGTAAGATGCTGGCGCTGAACATCAACCCGGCACAGCAGAGGGCTGCTGAACGCAGAGCCTGCACACCAGAGAAGGTGTTTAAAACAGTGGCGCTGGCATGGCATAAAAACAATAAAAAGTGGTCGCAGAACACCGCTGGCCGTCTACTTGCCAGTATGAACAACCATATCTTTCCTGTAATTGGTCATCTGTCCGTCACGGAGCTTAAACCCCATCATTTCATTGACCTGCTGAAAGGCATTGAGGAAAAGGGCCTGCTGGAAGTCGCGTCCCGCACGCGGCAGCACCTCAGTAACATCATGCGCCATGCGGTCCATCAGGGATTTATCGACACCAACCCGGCAGCAAATCTTGATGGCGTGACGGCTCCCCCCATGAGACACCACTATCCCGCCCTGCCGCTGGAGCGGCTGCCTGAACTGATTGAACACATTGAAGCATATCATCAGGGCCGTGAACTGACCCGGCTTGCTGTCTTGCTGACGCTGCATCTGTTCATTCGCTCCAGTGAGCTGCGCTTTGCACGCTGGTCAGAAATTGATTTCATAAACAGAATTTGGACGATACCCGCCACACGCGAAGCCATTGTGGGTGTGCGTTATTCAGGGCGCGGTGCCAAAATGCGCACTGCTCATATCGTGCCCCTCTCACAGCAGGCTATAGCTATTCTGAAACGGATTAAGGAAATATCCGGGGCTTACGAACTGGTCTTCCCCGGCGACCATAACCCGTACAGGCCGATGTGCGAAAACGCGGTTAATAAAGCACTGCGCCTTATGGGATTCGACACGAAACAGGACATCTGCGGACATGGCTTTCGGGCAATGGCATGCAGTGCCCTGATGGAGTCTGGCTTATGGTCGCAGGATGCAGTGGAACGCCAGATGAGTCACCAGGAGCGCAACACCGTGCGTCTGGCTTACATTCATAAGGCTGAGCATCTGGAAGCCCGCAAGGCGATGATGCAGTGGTGGTCAGATTATATCGATACATGCCGGGTCGCATACGTACCACCTTTTAACACAGGGCGGAATAAAAACAACGAAGCTGCATGAACAATAACAAAAAGCTGTACCAGCATACCCTGGTACGGCTTTATTCATTTCTGATGGCTTGCCAACCCCTCCACCCCGACCCGTCGCTGCCTGTAGAAAGCTGTTACACAATAACAACACGCTTGCGCCGTCAGCCCTGGCGTGCCATTTCATTTGAGAGCAAGGATCATCCCTACTGCCCCAGCGACGAGAATGGCATCAATGAGAAGCTCGAACGTATGCGTCTGGAGTTTCTGGACGAGACGTTTCGCAATCATCGAACCGACGAACAATGCGATGCCGATGGCAAGTCCATATGTGAGGACAGGCTGCGCGAGTGCGCCCGATATACCGAACGTAGCTAGCTTGCCAGCGTAGAGCAGGATTGCGCTTGCCGCCTCTGATCCCAAAAATACGCCTCCACTCATTCCGTACCCGGTAAATACCGGCACGCTGAGCGGCCCGGTGGACAGCACGAATCCTGTCAGAAACCCGACAATCGCCCCGGCAAAACTCATGTGCCAGAGATTCAAGTGGAGGTTCGATCGTCTGATGAGACGGCGCAGCGGGATCATCGCAAGGAAGAAAGCTGCCAGGAATACCTCCACTGTGCCAGGAGAAATCGTAAGTAACGTGTGCGCCCCGAGAACAGCCGCAGGAACTCCCGCCAACGAATAGGCAAACACCGGTCGCCAACGAATCTCATGCCACCAGACAATCACCCGTCCGATGTTGCCGAAAAGGGAGGCGATCGCCATAACAGGCACAGCAATCCGTGGCCCGTACGTGGCGACGAGGACGGGCAGCATGATTAACGACGAGCCAGTGCCGACGACACCGCTGAGTACTCCGGCACCGAGAGCGACGAAGAAGAGAAGTAAGAGTGCAATCATCGGCTTTAGGATCAACCAGGGCCATCGCTCGCAGCCGCAAGAAGCGGCACCAGGATGTCGCTGATCGGCGTTGGAATGCTGTGAACCCGGCCGCGACGCGCAATGACGCCGTTGCGGATATCCCATTCAAGCGGTCGGCCAGCTTCTCGATCCGTGAGGATGGAGGTGCTCATGTCTGCAGGAGCCGCCCGGAACTTATCGAGGATCTCCTGCGGCACTTCGTCTCCGAGTTCAGCGCCCTCTGCACGTGCCACGGCCAGGCATTCCTGCAGATAAGCCAGCGTAAGCCTGGCGATATCAGCACGGCCAAACATGCCTGAGCGGCGGTGCGTGAGTGCCATGAGTCCAGCCACCGCATTCTGCATCAGCTTGCGCCAGGCCAGGGAGCTGAAATTCGCGGCCAGATCTACGGAGCACCACGTGCCTTGCAGCGCTGCGGCCACTACACGGGAAGCTGGTGCGTCTGGCACGCTGAGGCGCGCCTCACCACGCAAGCGTACCGAGCCATCGGACTGCGCTTGCGCAGGGAACCACACGACAGCGGGAACGCTCTGTCCGGGCAGAGAGTACGTAGCGAGCCTGTCCAACTGTTCGACCCCGTTCTGGAGCACGCATACAACCGTCTCCGGGCCAGTCAACGCCCTGAGCCATTCTGCTGCCGCGTCGATTTGTGTGGACTTGACTGCCAGAAAGATAAGATCAACCGTGCGAGTGATTTGTGCCGGATTCGTCTGTACCGGACCGGGTACGGTGATAAAGCGGTCGCCATCTTGCAAGGTCAGGTGATCGCGGGGAGTACGTCCACACAGCAATGGTGTGCGGTCGACTTCGTGTAACGCCGCCGCGACTGTTGTGCCGATGGCACCTGGACCTAAAACAGCAACAACTGTATTGATTTCAGTGTTCATGAATGCGGACTCCTTGCAACAGAATCTAATTACGTGGTGGTTGTGCCCTTCCCAAAGGACATGTAATATATTACATATGAATAAAGAAATTGGTAATAGAATTTCAGAAGGTGAGCAGCGGTTACAGCAATGGCTTGGCAGCATTCACGCCCGAAGCGGCGACCTCGCTGCAAGTGAGGCTAAAGTTGTCGACCTCCTGCTTGTCGATCCTTTATTTGTCGGTACAAGCACGGCAGCACAGGTTGCCACCCGTGCTGGTGTATCACCGCCGACAGTAATACGCGCTGCACGAGCGATCGGGTTCACCGGGTTCACTGAACTTAAGATAGAGATTGCCCGGGCTCGTGGCACTGCCCAATTCTTTGCCCCGCCTGAAGTTCTTACAGCGGATGCGACGCTGGCATCAGTGCTGGAAACATCAATTCGTGCTGGTGTAGACGCACTGACTGCGCTCAGCGGTGCTATCGAAATCTCCGCCCTTGATGAGGCGGTCGATTTAATCCAGAGCGCACGCCAGGTATTTGCATTTGGTGCTGGTCCCTCTGCGACGGTTGCCGCTGATGCGGTCTTTCGTTTGCGGACGGCGGGTGTGATAACCGTCAGTATCCAGGATTATTTATCAGCGATGATTGCTGCTCGTCTACTCGGTCCAGGCGACGTCATCATCGTCGTCAGTTCAACAGGGCGCACATCATCCACACTCTCCATCGCTGATGCAGCATCCTCGGCAGGAGCATCGCTTATTGCAATAACTAACCAGTACGATACCCCACTGGCGACACTCGCCAACGTTTCGCTCGTTGTTGGCGGAATGCCACTCCCGGCACAGATGGCCGCTGCCGGGAGTCGACTGGCCCAGCTCGTCGTTATTGATACGCTGGTCGCTGCTCTCACTCTGCGGGATAAAGAACAAAGTCGCCGGGCTGAACGGGCGGGTATTGATTTGCCCGATATGTCCTGATGCAGTTCAGCACGGTAGCAATGATTCTTACTGCTGCGGTAGCCCATGCAGTATGGAATATAGCCTCAAAATACAAGAGGGAAGACACTCTTGTGTTCGTCTGGGCGTACAGCTGTGCCTCAGCATTGCTGTGGGTCCCGTTCAGCCTCATTCTGATAGTTGAGGGACAACAGGAGCTCGACTGGAGACTCGCTGTCGGCGCAGTTATCTCGTCTGCACTTCATATCGCTTATTCTCTAATCTTGCAGGCTGGCTACGAGCGCGCCGAACTGGGTGTTGTTTATCCGATTGCCCGAGGAAGTGGACCAGTTCTGACGATACTGTTTGCAACCCTTCTCATGGGAGAACGGCTTTCACCAGGCGCTTTACTCGGCGCCTTTATCGTTATCGCTGGTATTTTCGTTGTCACCGGCAATCCGTTCAGGAGCGGAAGCCGGCCGCTACAGGGAATGCTTTGGGGGGCAGCGACAGGCACCGCCATCGCTGGCTATACACTCTGGGACGGTTATTCGGTAATCTCTCTGCACCTGGATCCAGTGAGCTACTACGCCAGCACACTCCTGCTACAGAGTCTGATTCTTACCCCTGGTGCGATGCGGCGACGAAATCGCATTCCAACTGCTGTACGTGTGGATATCATCCCAATCCTTATCATTGCTGTATGCTCTCCCCTTGCCTACATCCTTGTACTGACAGCCATGCAGAGCATGCCACTGGCACTCGTCGCTCCTCTCAGGGAAACATCCATTATTGTCGGCTCTCTTCTTTCGTACTGGCTGTTTCGTGAAAATCATCTGGCACGCCGGATTGCCGGTGCAGTGGTGGTGCTGACCGGCATCGCAATAATTAGCCTTTGATCGCTTCGTTGGATGCCAATCGTCGTCTCATTGTCAGCGTGGATCGTTCGTCGATATACTCTGTTTATGGTACAGGTATCAAGTCCGCTTCCTCTGTCTGTGGCTGTTAGCGCCATTGAGATAAGACTGTATAAACCGCCATCAGTTCTGGTATTGGCATCCCGTACCACCATTATTTAAATGTTCGGACACACGCTGTTATTTGAAGGTTAATCCCTAGTCGAATGATTATCCATGTGAGTGCTTTTCCAGCCATGCCTGATGGGATATGGCTGGCATAGATAGTTCAGTTTTCATCACCAGTTTGATCGCAAAGCTATGCCACATAGCACTATTGGCTTTATAATCATTAACGGTAAAAGTGGTATTGAATAGTGATACTCCGGTGCAACACATTCAACATGTAGCCTGATTCTGATAACCGCTTTCGTTAGAAATGGCTTACTCCATAGCGAGAGTTCGTGATGCTCAAAACAGAAGATCTCAACACTATGATATCAATTGATGAGATTCACTTTGCTGACTGGCAAATCTGGCCACAGCTAAGGATTCTGTTACATCGGGGTAAGCCAGTAAGAATTTCTGCCAGAGCTTTTGATGTTCTGGTTGTTCTGGTGAGTGCCAGAGGTAAAGCGGTAAATAAAGAATCTTTACTTACGCAAGTGTGGGGAAATGAAATCGTCGAAGAAAATAATCTTCAGGCACAAATTTCAGCTATACGCCGCATACTGGGACATGACCGCCATCTACTGGTTACTGAATTTGGTTGTGGTTATCGCTTTAATATCAACAATTCGCCAACTGAACCGCTCTCTAAATCAAAAATACCTGAGCCCGCTATTACCCCTTTTCTAGCGTCGATTCTGGGGCGTGATAAAGCTGTGCAGGAATTATGCGCCTTATTGGATCAATACCGTCTGGTGACGATTACAGGCTCAGGGGGCGTGGGTAAGACTCGTCTGGCATGGGAAGTCGTCAGTCTTACACACACGCATTTTCCTGATGGAATATGTGTGGCTGAACTGGCTCATATCACCGAAGCATCCAGCTTGCTATCCGTTATTTCACAAGCGCTCCATCTTCCATTAGCTGCCATTCATAATGATGCCGATTTACGGCAACAGCTTGCACGGCGTCGATGTTTACTGCTGATTGATAACTGTGAACATGTAATTAATGAACTTGAACCAGTGATTACGTTGCTCCTGCACCTGGCTCCCCATATCAAACTGTTGTTGACCAGCCAGGTAGCGTTGCAGGTTGCCGGCGAGCAACAATATCTACTACCACCATTACAAGTTCCTGAGAGCGAAGAGGCTGATACCCACGAGTTACTAACTTTTTCCAGTGTCCGCCTCTTTATCGAACGCGGGCAGGCCAATCGACATAATTACCATCCATCAGCCAGCGAACTGTCTTTGATTGGCGAGTTATGCCGTCATCTTGACGGTCTGCCGCTGGCGATTGAACTTGCGGCCTCCCGTCTGCCAGTCATGAGTGTCAAAGAGATCTATAACCGACTGGAAGACCGTTTCCAGCTATTGAGCAATACGCACAGATCTCTGGAGCCCAGACATCAGAAAATACTGACCGCGCTGGAGTGGACTTATCAGTTGCTCAACACACGTGAACAACGATTATTTTGCTCTCTGGGGATCTATACCGATATGTTCAGTGTGAAATCAGTAAGCGACCTTCTGCTGATTAAAGACAAGCATCGCTGGCAGGTTGTTGACGATCTGCAAAGATTGCTGTCTTTATCCCTGATTCAGGTCAGTACTCAGGTACCAGAGACCCGTTTCCGCCTGCTGGAAACCATGCGCCAGTTCGCATGCGATAAACTCAGGCAACAGGGTGAATATACTGTTCTTGAGGCCCGTTTTGCCGACTATTATAAAGTTCTGGTAAAAGAGGCACAAGATGATTGGTTTATGCTGCCAACAGGACAATGGCGTGAACGTTATAGCCATATACTTAATGATTTGCGGAGTGTATTACAGCAAACGTTGATTGAGAGAGCTGATCCCTCTAAAGGGCTTGAGATCTTACAAGCTATGACCCCTTTTTGGATTGAATATTCACTATACGATGAATGTCAGCGCCATATTTATCCTCTGCTTTATGAAAATACTTCGCAGGTAGTATTAACGCTACGCCAGAGAATGAATCTCAGCGCTGTAGCAGGTAAGGCGTCAACCTGGGCAAAAGGCCCTACGCCTGAAACACATTCAGCCTGGAAAACCGCGCTGACAATTGCAGAAAAGCTCGACGACAAAGAAATACGTTTACAGGCACATTACGGATTATGGTTGTATTATCTGCGTACTGGCGAGTTGGATAAAGCGCTTGAGCATGCGCAATCTATGTGCGAGCTAGCACGGTCCATTACCGACGAGGAGGCGATGGCAACCGGGCTGCGTATTCTCGGTGTATCCCTGCATTTTTTGGGCCGTCATGATGTCGGGCGTGATTATCTCCAACAATCTCTTGATTGGTATGAACATGGTGAATTAAGCCACTCTTTCCGTTTTGGTCTTGATCAAGAGAGCGCCGGTCAGGCCTTTCTGTCTCGTTTACTCTGGTTACAGGGTGAGTATAAGGCCGCGAAACAGATGGCATGGCGCGGTGTTAAAAAAGCCGCTCGTTTGCAGCATGTCTGTTCTCTTTGCTGTGCACTGGCTGAAGGCGCTTGTATGACAGCAGCACTGGATCGTAATCCGCGTTGGGTTATAAAGGCCGCAAACTGGCTTATTCATCTGGCAAAAAGGCATGATTTATATTTCTGGAAGACATACGGCGAGCTGTTTCTTGTTTGGGCTAAACAGTTCAGTCATACCGATGTTAGTCAAACCACACTATTTAGCTCGTTGCGGGCGATGGGATTAGACTGGCAATATTCCCCCTTGTTGTCAGAAATTGATACCGGGGTATCACTGAGAGCCACCCGCCAGGATCATGAAAACTGGTGCACGCCTGAGCTGATGCGTCTTTCTGCCACTCAATTACCTCCTCAGAAGCAACGCCTGCTGTTGGAGCAGGCCCTGGACAAAGCGCGCCAGCAACAGGCTTATGGCTGGGCCCTCCGTATTGCTTATTCATTGGCGACATTGCAGGCTGAAGCCGGGGAAAAATGGGCTGCTAAACAATTGATACAGGACGCTTTAAATGATGTTGATGACTCAGACAATGCGACGGATGTAAGAAGTGCTATTGCGTTATGTGCCCGAATAGGGGCCTGAATATTTACGTCTTACGGCTATCAACATCCCCATGATCACGAGTCCGCCCCCTGCTGAAGAAATCAGCGCCCAGCTATGAGTTGTCTCCCATAACCAGGTGGCAGTCAGTGAGCCACATGCTCCGCCAATAAACATAACGCACATAAATAATGTATTAAGACGGTTTCTGGCATCCGGACGCAAAGAATAAATCGTGTGCTGATTAGCTATCAGTACACATTGCTCACCCGCATCCAGTAGTAGAATGCCCACCACCATACCCACAATACTGTTCCATCTCCAAAAAACAGTCCAGGCTAGCAGCATGAGTATCACACCAAAAACAACCATTCGGAATGGTCCCTGACGATCGCTGAAACTTCCCGCCAGAGGCGCACACAGAATACCGATTAACCCCAAAGCAGCCAGGGTGCCGGTTATCCCTGCACCGTAATCGTAGCGATGAGCTAACCAGAAAGGGAGCACGGTCCACAGCACGCTGAAGGAGGCAAACAGCATTGCTTGTGTAAGAGTTGCACCACGCACCTGCGGCTCGCTTTTCCACAGCTGTCCTAATGAACGTAATACCGCCAGATAGTTAAACTTTGGCGTTGGCAACGACTGAGCAGGCAAAATGCGCAAGATGAAAAATATAGCCAGCAATGTCATGATCGCGCCGGACAAAAAGACACCGCGCCAGCCGAAATACTGACCAATAAGGCCTCCGATAGCCCGGCCAGCAAGGATACCTGCCAGGACACCGCTCATCACCGTACCCACGGTTTTACCTCGTGCAGAAGTTCTGGAGAGCGAGGCGGCAAGCGGCACTATCTGTTGGGCTACTGTTGCAGCCATCCCGGTAAGGAAGGAGAAGAACACCAACACTGTCGCCGTTGGCGATAACATCATGCCGATCAGTGCCAGGAAAAGCACCTGCGCTTGACGCAGGATAAGCCGCTGACGTTCAATATAATCGCCCAGTGGGATCAGAAAGAATAAGCCCACCGCATAGCCTAACTGGGTGCCCATGGGGATCAAAGAAACAGCCCCCCATTCATTGGGAAAGGATCCGGCAATTAAATTCAGGACAGATTGATTAAAATAAATATTAGCTACAACAATACAGCAAATAATCGCCAGCATAAGAATCCTGGCAGAAGAAAGCTCATGATTGTCCGTTCGCATTGACCACTCCTGGCTCTAAACTCAATATCGTCTGGAGTATAAGCAGACGGAAATCCCAACTCTTTGACCGCTTTTTTCAGACGTCTGAATTCTGATGCACAAGCTCCTGAAAAAGAGATTTGTTACTAATACTGCTCATGTTATTAACTGTGCTTAACTTGAGGAGCAGCAAATGGATTTAAAACTGACTGGAAAAGTGGCTCTGGTAACCGGAGCCCGAACCGGAATTGGTTTCAGCATTTGTGAAGAACTGGCCATGAATGGTGTGCATTTAGTCATGGTGGCCAGACGAGAACCTGAGCTGATTCTGGCTGCGAAAAAAATTTCAGAGAAATACGGTGTTTCGGTGCTGCCTGTTGCCGGGGATGTGACTGATCCCAAACTACCTTCTTTAGTGGTTGAACAAGCGGAAAAGGTTTTTCAGCGTATTGATTTACTGGTTAACAATGCCGGAAGAGCCCATGCGGGCACGCTGTTAACCACTTCGGAAGAAGACTGGCAGATAATGACTGAGACCAAATTATCCGCCATGCGACGTTTTTGTAAGGTAATCATCCCCGGGATGCAGAGACGAAACTGGGGGCGTATTGTCAATATCTCATCCATTGGCGGTATCTACCCTAATCCGCAACTTACCGTCTCACACGCACTGAGCGCCGCTATCAACAACCTGACCCGTAGTTTAGCACTTAGCGTGGCTCCGGATGGCATTCTGGTCAATGCGATCGGAGTGGGTGCTGTCGCGACGGATAACTGGGCGCAGAACATGCTACCGAATGTTCGCAATCGTCGTCCTGAACTGGTTGACAGAACAGACGAAGAGGTAATGGCATTACTGGGTAAAGAGAAAACGCCTGTGGGCCGCTTTGGACTTCCTGAAGATATTGCTGCAATTGCTGCGTTCCTACTTTCTGGGAGGAATCAGTTTGTTACTGGACAGACAATTGAAGCATCAGGCGGAGCAGACAGATTTATGTAATGTCTTCCATTCAACTTAAATAATGTTTGAGGATTGAATTAGTTTAACCTGATATTTGTTCTTCTTTTCAATCACTGCGAAATATGAGGCCGGACATGGGGGACTGAAACGCTAAGAAGCCCCCGCGTTAATATAATCCAAATATTATAACGCAATAGATCCCGCACCATGAAATTTATTTCACCGGAAAATTCATGGTGTTTTTTTTAAAAAATAGAAATAGAGGCAAACCACTATGTCAAAAAAACAAACACTATCAAATACAAACTATAGTTCGCCTGACTGGCTGACTATCCGTGAAGCAGTCGAAGTGATAAATAAAAAAGGACTGAAAATAAAAAAAAAGTGATATTTACAGGCATGCATTACATGGCAGCATTCATCTCTCTATTTACTTTCAGTCGCCAATTACATTACGAAAAATACAGAGGTCGGGCTACAAAGTAAGGTTCAGACCATCTGATATGTCATCAATAAATCGTTTATGCCTTCTTGACAAAAAAGCGTTTATTGAAGGACATAATTTTATTGTTAGCACTACTGGCAAATATATCATTCCCACAGAGAGAGTTATTGACACTCTATTGATTGGATATGAATATGTTCTAGTACAAAAATTACTTGCCCAATCTCTTAAAATACCATTACCTGTAACAGGAGCTATTGATTTTAATCATGGCATAACAGTTAGCTTACAAGGAGAACCATTTCAACTATTCGATAAAATGACATGGGAAGAAAGAATAATACAAAAAATTATGCAACTCCCTAAAAACATCTCACCAGATGTACATGAAGAGATATTCTCAAAGAAGATAAATAACTACCTGAGGAAAGAGTATTTCCCGGCTCATATTTTACCTCGGGATGCCTGGTTTGTTATTCGACATGCTGAACTTGATAAAGTCATTGACATCATAACCAATAGCAGAGTGCCCCCATTATCTGCAACGCGAATATCAACACCACTATCTCGTTTTTTCTGGCTGGCCTGTAAAAACAATGAAGTCATCCGTCCATTAATTAGTAAACCGTACAAACTACTATCTATTTTCGAACAATGGGCATCTGACGAAGGCATTACCGACAGACTCAGTGGTGATACGTTAAAAACTGCACTCGTACGCGGTTCCCCCACATCAATGTCGGATTGACGCAAGTGAATTTTACCAAACCCAAATGTCCGTATTAAGGGCTCTAAAATCAGTAATACGGACATAATTAGTTTTTTTGACTCTTTTTTCCTTGTCACCTCAAGGGATATTATATTTCTGCATTACGGGTATAAATACACATCATCAATTACCAAGCATTAGAAATGTAAAAACAAAACAGTACTTAAATGCTCACAACCCCACACATACATAAAAGCCACTCCTTATTCAAGGAGGATTTAGCCGACCTGCATAGGTTCGATCGAATCCAAAATGCGCAAAATAGATTAACCTTAATTTATCCAGCCATTAAATACACACATGGGTTTGTAATTATATTCCAATTAATGCATCCAAAATTTACTCACCAATACATTACACATGCAAAAACACGAAAACATACATTGCACAGAAAGACTTAGATTCATTTACAATGAAATAAATGAGTGATTTCATTTCGTTCAACAAATCTATAACTGAGGTACTAAGGCCATGATTATTAGATGAACCCGTCCATAACCCAGATAATTACTAAAGATTTAAAAACTCATCCTTATGATACGAGTAATTACCTTGCTCCCTAGAAGACTTACTTTTAATATTTACGGCATTTTTTCTACACCGGTGCGGTGGGACATTATACCTTTTCCGAAATGCCCTGGTTAATGATTGCTGAGAGTCAAAGCCAAATCGCATCGCGATGTTTATCAAAGGTTCATTTGTTGTGATAACAGCCTCTAAAATAAGACATAATTTTTTCTCTCTGATAAAACCTCCCAGGCTCTGCCCTGTTTCAGAAAAAAACAGTCTCTGCAAATGCCATTTTGAATATCCGGACCTGATAGCCACATCATCAATTTTTAGTGGCATCTCTATATTTTTGTTTATCCAGATAATTAAGTCATTTACAAAATCTTTTCTGTTTTTCATAACCGAAACCTTAGAATTACTCTACCAGAAATAAATTTTCATCAGGCATATAGATCAAGAGCTGACAATCCCTAAGTTCTGCATAAATCCTCAATAGAAACCATACTTTTTATTATGGTGTGATGGATATACTCGCAGACAATCCAGCCACCAATTCAACTCCCTCCGGCAATCTGTCAATATGAATCCGAACCGGGATACGCTGCGCGAGCCGCACCCAGCTAAAGGTTGGCTCGACATTAGGCAGGCCAAGCCCCCCGGTCTCGTCATTGTTATCATCTATTCCGCGTCCGATACTCTCAACATGACCCGTGATCACTGGCTTAAATCCCATCAGCGTAATGTGTGCAGTATTTCCCGTGCGGATATGTTGCAACTTAGTCTCTTCAAAATAGCCAACCACCCAAAAACTATTGGCATCAATGATGGAAACTTTAGTTTCTCCCGCTGTGGCATAGTCACCAGGGCGAAGCCGCAAATGTGTGACATAGCCCGTAACCGGAGACCGAACAATAGCATGCGATAAGTTAAGCTCTGCAAGGTCCAGCGCAGCCAGTGCACCGTGGTAATTAGCCGCAGCGACGCTGGCTGCGCTGGCTGTTTGTTGTAAATCCTCGCTGGAAATCACCCCTTTAATCTGAGAGCGTCGCCTCGCCGCATCCTGGCGCATCAGCATTTCATGACGTTTCGCCTCAACATCTGCCTGTGCGCTGTCCACTGCCAACCTCAACCAGTGCGGGTCGATGGAATAGAGCACATCGCCCCGATTAACCCACTGATTATCGCGGACGGACACATTCAGCAACGGTCCGGAGACATTCGGCGCAATCTGTACCACATCCGCACGAACCCGACCATCGCGGGTCCAAGGGGTTTGCGCATAATGTTTCCAGAGAATAAAAGCCAAAAGCGTAGCCACCGCCACAGCGCTGAACGTCAGCACGTAGCGGCCCAGTAAAGAAAGTAACGATTTCATTTAAAAAATCCCAGTTCGGTCAGCCCCTGCAGCAGCAGGTAAAAAGTAATAATGAAGACGGAAAAATCGATCATCGGTCTAAAGGGCAAGCGGCGGTAACCCTTGCTGAAAGAGAAAAGATGTACGAGAAATAGTGTACAGGTCAGTGCAACGAGGGCAATTACCAGCAGACCGGGTACAAAAACGCCCTCAATATTGAAATCATTGATCATTAGCAGGCTCCATTTTCTGAACGCTTAATGCGCAGTAAAGATCAACCAGTTGATCAACATAATGCCGCGATAGTTCATCTGTTACGCTCAAGCTGCGCTCAGTCAGACTGGCGATCCGTTGAAGTAAGGTGTCAATATCTGTCGAGTGTGTAAGAAGAGTGAGCACTTCTTTTATTTCTTTGTTCGCATGCGCATCACATCGGCGTAATCGCATAACACACAGCCCTATACGCATGGCGTACAACAAATGATGTGCCCGTTCCGGTGACTGTCCACTGCGCTGCAATCGCGGCAGTATCAACGCTGCCCGATCGATCATAAGGTTGGTCCAGAGGGTTTCGTCTGTATTCAGCTTACCTTCCACGCTGCGGTTAATATCTCGCTGGCATAATTGAAGCAGCCGTTTTATCGCCGAATCAGCCTGCACAGTTTGCAGTAGGCTCATGCCGAGCACTGCAAAACCAGTAGCAGAAAATAGTGCGATAGAGGTATTCACCGCCACGGCAAAATCCCCGCTGTAGTGGGCACCCAGCTCGCACAAAATAGGCAGCGTCAGTGTGATCCCCATAGCCATAAACGTGGTAGGCGGTCTGGCCTGGAGCGATCCGGCCAGCAGATATACCGGAGCTAAAACCGTTACCAGCACGATAAAATCACTGACTTGTGGTAGTAGAACGAAGCTGTAGATCAGGCTTATCACAACGCCCCAGAAGGAGCCGATAATGTACTTAACAATATGCGGGGCAGGCGTATCGAAGCTGCCAAACAATGTGCAACAAACGCCAAGGATAGAAACCGCCGTACCACCATCAGGCCATGCCGAGAAAATCCACACCAGACAGCCGCTCATAATGATGGCGAAAGCGCCCAGTGCGGTGCGGGCAGCAGTAAGAGGATCGCGGTGGAATACATATCCTTTCACGGTATTCTTTTCCGAGTGCGCAGGCGTCTGTTTCGCGTGATGAATGGCATCCGAAAGACGATAGCACTGCTGCACAAGGACAATGGCCTCTAACAGGTAGCGCATAAAACTTACACGCAGCGCTTCTTCAAACGTCAGCTCATACACTGAATAGCGCTGTAGTAATTTTTCACTCCTTTTTTTGAGCGCTTCAGCCTCACTTTTGAATTTTCCTTCATCTTTGCAGGCCAGCCAGACCTCAACATCACCCAGCAGAATTTGCACATCTACAGGTATCGTCGCTATCAGAGCTAAACGGTCGCGTAACTCACAGTTAACAATGACTAATCGCGCAAGCCGATCATGAAGCCTTTTTCTCGCTTGCCGGACCGGTACAGAGTACGCAAAATCATAAGGGATATGATGGCTGATACCCTGCAGGAACTGTAATGCCAGTGCCATATGCAGCGGCCCGGAAACAGCGTCGGGTTTGCCTGCTAAAGTATCTGCGACACGCTGTCGCGCCGAGAGCAGCGTCTGCGACAATTTACTGTTGAACTGGCCCGTTATGCGCGCGGGCAATACATAGCGATGAATAAGTGCCGCGCAGAAGATACCGATCATGATTTCCTGTACCCGAACAATAGCGATGTTAAAAATCGCACTAGGATCGGATACCGCAGGGAAGCCAATCAGACTCGCAGTGTAACCAGCCAGGACAAAACCATAGGCGCGGGGCGTGCGTTCCAGCAAGGATAAATAGAGGCAGAAGGTGATCCACCCCGTCAGTATCACACTGAAAAATAAAGGCATATTCACAAAAGCAGGTACAATCAATACCGTTATGCCCGCTCCGACTACCGTTCCCACCAGACGATACAGACTTCTGCTCAGCGACGCTCCGACGGAGGTTTGGGAAACAATATACACGGTGATAATTGCCCAGGAAGGCCGCTCCAGGCCAATTGAAAGTGCAATGTAGTATGCGAGCATCGCTGCGGCAAAACTCTTCGCGGAATAGAGCAGAGCGTTCGCATCATTCAGTAGTGAAGGAGAAGCCATACCGCGAAGACGTTGGCATATCGTGTGTATAAAATGAAAGTAACTCGCGTTAATTTTTTTCATGCCGGAAATTATTACCGGCTTGCATATCCACTTAAATACTCTATTCTGTCAAAAAATACCTAAATGTTGCCAATCTATGTTACCCCCACTCGCCAATACGCTATTTGATCCGGATGCCACCCCCTGCCCCGCAGTCGCGCGTCATTTGGATTTTGTCGATTACGCAGCCGAAGTGCCTGTGCATACGCACCGCAAAGGGCAATTGATTATTGCCCTCTATGGGGCGGTCATTTGTCGCGCCGAAAATGATATCTGGATCGTGCCGCCTGATTGTGCCGTCTGGATCCCTGGGGGAGTGCCGCACAGCGCCAAAGCTACCTGGAATGCGCATCTCAACTATCTTTTTATCGAGCCTGGAGCTGTCGCGCTGCCGGAGCGATGCTGTACTCTGGCAATTTCCAGTCTGATTAAAGAACTTGTTGCCCGTTTAACCCGCGAGGGCGTCGAATATCCACCGGAAAGCCATCCCGCCAGACTGACCAGAGTAACACTCGATGAATTAGCCACCATGCCTCAGCAGAAACTGAGCCTCCCTGTGTCGTCGCATCCTAAAATCCGCGCCATGGCCGATGCTCTGGTCAGTCAACCTGATGACCGAAGCACATTCAAAGCATGGGCAAAAAGACTGGCGCTTAGCGAGCGTTCTCTCGCGCGTTTAATGCTGCGCGAAACCGGGTTGACGTTCGGACGCTGGCGTCAGCAACTGCAACTGATAATTGCTCTCCGGGAACTGGCTAGCGGCGTTTCGGTTCAGAATGTTGCAGCTAATCTGGGGTATGAATCGGTTAATGCGTTTATCACCATGTTCAAAAAAACCATGGGCAGTACACCCGCACACTATTTTGCCGAACGGAAAACAAGCGCACACTTAACCGATATTTAGCGACATCAGGTTTTCCAAGAAACCAGAGGTGAGTCATAGAGCTGCCATATCCGTCTCCCTGTGCGGGGGATCACACTACAGAATCTTTATCGCATGGAACCTCCAGCCAGGACTATATTGCCTCAGCGCCTTAACGATAACAAGAATCAAAGGACGGTATTATATCTGTTGGATCGGTCTATACATGATCGGGAAGCACAATCAATTCAGCATTGTGTTAAGGAAGTAGTTGAGCATATATGTTTCGACCACACAGAATACTTCTATGGCGATGCTTCATAGCGCATTACCGCCAGAGTGGTAACGCCCCCCTGACTGAAATTCACAATGAATGTATTTAACCGCATCTTTTTATTGTCCTCATTATCACGCTAAGCCATGACACCATTGCAGCAGCGAAACGCTGAAAACTACACAGCAGCACAACTATCCTTCTCCACATCCTTATACAACTAATAACGTATTATTTATTCACTAAAAAACCGTACTAAGGATCTTCCCATTAGTAATAAGGTGCTATCGGCTTTTCCTAAGCTTACTGCTGTGTTCTTTTATTTTCTCTGGACATGCACCAGTCATTCCACAATAGGAGAATACAATGACATCACATCAGTTATTACGTTTAAAACAGGTCGAAGAAAAAACCGGTTTGAAACGCTCTCAAATTTACTTGTATATGAAAAATGGTTCGTTCCCACGTTCAATAAAAATTGGCCCGGCCAGTGTGGCCTGGCTCGAATCGGAAATTGATGAATGGATCAACCTTAAGTTAGCCGGACGTTAGATCAGTTAAAAATGTCCGTTTATTTGCTCAACTTTTCCATATAGATTGAGGAGATAACAGAATGATTCCATTAATTAATTACACCATCTTAACTGATGCATTGCACGCTCTGAAAGAAGGCAATATTCGTCACTGTGAATCCCTCGGATTTACTTTCGACGAAATGAATGCTCTTAATCAGTTATCACTCGATGAACTGTTTACGGTCAGCCGGGCGGCAGCTCCCTTTGTTTCGGTCAGTGTCCGCCATGATGTTCTGCATCATTTACTGGCGCAGGCCCGCCAGGAATACCACCATCAACAGGAGATTAACCGTGCTATCCGCCTGGGTGGCTCTATCTCGTTGCTCAACCACTATTTTGGCCTGACATCAAATGAAGTCTGCCTTCGCCGACGGTTGCTGGGTGTAAGCGTGCCGTATGGCCGAACGCCTGAACCGGATGAAGAGACGGATGCGGCTATCTGGCTGCAATGGCAGAAGTGCCGGGTGGAAAACCTTGAATCCCCCAACGCGCTGATAGCCATGATGCAGGTAACTGAAGTCCTACTACCAAGATTTCAGGGGCTGTCACTCACCATGGTATGGAGGCGTATCACGCTTTGTCAAAAGGGAGTTGCCGCTGACAGGAGGACGTCACATGCCGGATGAGATCGACCGCGATCAGGAATTTAATGAACAGCGACTGGATGAGATGATTGAACAGAGTCGTTTCAAACCAGGGCCAGCGCCATCATTATTCCACTGTCGTTTATGTGGTAAACCCATTCCAGAAAAGCGACGGCAAGCACTGCCGGGTGTAACCACCTGTACGGAATGTCAGGAAAAACTTGAACGCCTCAACCGCTGACAGGGTAACAAAGACGTGTGGAGATATTATATCCCTGCACGTCTTTATTATTCCCGGTGAATATTAATACCGCTCTGGCGTGTTTTTCCTTCCCCATTTTTCTCGCTGCATCTTAAATGCTCCGTTTATTTTTCTCTCTTCTTTTTGTTTTGAGTTTCTCATTCATATCCCGCGCCAGATATCCGAATCTGAAAGCGCCATTACCGCATGGTTGCCCTGATGGACGTTAATTCGCCCGGGCCGGGTATTGCTCTTTAACAGAATGGTTCGGGCTGTCACGTAACCACAATTCAGGGTGCCGCTGAATGTTCTCGCTGACCCGTTAAAACCGGAATGCAGAACCGGGATGTGATTGGTTTATTTCATTTACTGTTTTTTGAACAAAGGAAATTCCATGAGAAAACCCGTTTATCACGTATTTGTCACCCAGGAAAGTCAGCCCGATGCACAGGGTGAAAAAAACACGTACTGGACAAAGGTTGGCGTGGCCTTCGCGCATAACGGCAAGCCCGGTCTGAATATCGTGCTGATACCCGGTATTGCGGTTTCCGGCAGGCTGGTGCTGCTCGAACCGAGAGAAGAAAGTGACATTTCACAGGATGCCGCTGCCGCTTAATCCATTTTCTCTTCTTCTCCACCGGCGGCGTACTTTTCTATAAGCCGCCTGTCTCTCTGTTACGAGGCCAGCATGCTTTCCACTACTGCCTTTCTGGCACTGGCGGTGCAGTGCGCCGCCAGTATTCCCTCGTCCACATCGCTTGATGTCGCACGGGTCGAATCTGGTTTTCATCCTTACGCCATTGCTGAAATCCTGCCAGACAGCCGGGGCGTGATTTCACATTTCCCCACGAGCCTGCCGGAGGCGATCCGCCTCACCAGACAGCTGGCGACACAGGAGCGACGCTATTCGGTCGGCCTGATGCAAATCACCAGCACCAATTTCCGCCATTACGGCGTCACGGCCAGCGACCTGCTTAACCCTTGCATCAATCTGTCGGTATTTGAGCGCATTCTCGCCGACTGTTACCGGCGCGGTGGCACCCTGAAACGCGCACTCAGTTGTTACTACTCCGGCAACTTTGAAACCGGCCAGCGACCGGAATCCGCCTTTAACCAGACCAGCTACGTGCAGCGCATCGGCTATGCCGTGCCGTCCACGCGGCAAGACCGGCAGAGCGTCCCTGACCGGAACGAGCCGACGCCGGTTCATTATCCCGCCATTGTGCTGCGCGGCGAGCCTGCCGCTGCACCAGTTCTGACTGGTCTGCACTATCCCGACGCCGTCATTCGCGGCGCGGTTCCCGTTATCCCTGATGAGGAGAAATGATCATGCGTAAACGCCGTTACTCCGCTGTTGCTTCCGTCCTGCTGTCTGCCCCGGCGCTGGCGGCCGACAGTGGTTTTAACAAGGCCAGTGAGACACTGAGCAATACTTCGACCGGCCTGCTGGGACTGGCCGCCGTCACCATCACGCTGGCGACCATGTGGGTGGGCTACAAGGTGCTGTTCGACGGCAAAAGCCTGCACGACATGCGTAACGTCATCATCGGCGCGATCCTGATTGTCGGCGCATCCGGCTTCGGTGCCTACTGGGCGTCATAAGAGAGGCAACGATGGCTACGCTGAATAAAGCACTTACGCGGCCTGCCGCCATTATGGGTATTCCTCTGGTGCCGTTCGTTCTCGTCAGCGGGGCCATCGTCCTGCTGGCGGTCTATGTCAGCTATTACCTGGCGCTTCTGCTGATCCCGGCCTGGGCGGAAATGAAAAATAAAACCCGAAAGGACATTCATTATTTCAGTCTGCTCTGGCTGGCGTTTAAAACCCGTGGACGAATTTTCACCAATATCCATTTTGGCGCGAATGCCCTTCTGGCGAATCAGTACGATAATATTGATGTCTCGGAGTTTATTCAGAAAATGAAATTAAACGAGCGTATTACGCTGGATAAATATATTCCGTATTCCTCCCATATGCACCCTTACGTCATCAGAAACCGTCACCGTGATTTTGTTGCCACCTGGGAGCTGGGCGGTACCGTCTTTGAATGTGAAGACGAACATCACCTGACCCTGATGGCTACACACCTGAATAACGTTATTCGTTCGTATGAGGGTCTGCCGGTAACATTCTATATTCACCGGCTCCGTGAAAAATACCATGATGTTTTTGAAGCCTGTTCGGGTATTCCCTTTTCCGATGAGGTAACACGTCGGTATTACGAGTCGGTAAAAGAAAAACCGTTCTGGCGGCACCGGCTGTTTTTCACCGTCTGCTACGCGCCGTTCTCTCAGATTGAGAAGAAAACCATGAAAGCGCAGTCGCACGGTAAACACCAGGCAGCACTGGATGACGCACTCAAAATCATGCTGGAATACCGTGAAGCACTGGAATCCTCATTATCCCGTTATACGGCAACGCCGCTGGGGATATATGAAGAAAACGGGCGGGTGTATTCCTCGCAACTGGCGTTCTTCCACCGCCTGATCACCGGACAGTGGCAGAAAGTGGCCGTAACGCGCTCGCCCTTTTATGAAACATTAAGCACGCCGGACGTGTTTTTCACCACCGACACCGGTGAATGCCAGACGGTCAGCGGTTCCCGCTTCTTCCGCAGCATGGAGATTAAGGATTATCCCCCGGAAACCCATACCGGTATGCTGGACGCACTGTTGTACGCCGAAAGCGAGTATGTTCTGACGCAGTCCTTTACCTGTATGGCACGGGATGAGGCGCAGAATCATATCCGGCTGGCGGAAAAACGGCTTAACTCCACGGACGACGACGCGACTTCCCAGCGCGAAGAGCTGATTGTCCTGCGCGACCTGCTCCAGTCCGGACATGTGTCGTGCGGTAAATTCCACTTTTCCCTGCTGATCTCCTCAGACAGTGCCGGACAGGTGGTGAAGGACACCAACGTTCTGGCCCAGCCCTTCGCCGATCTGGGTATTATGACGACGCTCTCCACCCTGTCACTGCCCGCCGCATATCTGGCACAACTGCCGGGCGTCTATACGCTGCGTCCCCGACTGGTGGCCGTCAGCAGCCAGAATTTTGCCGATATGGCCTGCCTGCATAACTTCCATCCTCACAAACGCAGCGGTAATCCGTGGGGGGAAGCCATCGCCCTCCTTACATCTCCCGGCGGTGGCGGATATTACCTCAACCTGCATGACAGCCAGGCCGGGCGGGATGACACCGGAGAGAAAACGCCGGGGAATACGGCGATTATCGGGAAAACCGGCTCCGGTAAAACCCTGCTGATGACCGTCATGCAGCAACTGATGCAGAAGTACCGTAACCCGGCGACGTTTGCGCCTTCTGCCACCCTCAAACGGCTGACCACGGTGTATTTCGATAAGGACCGTGCGGCGGAGATGGCGATCCGCCAGGCGGGCGGGCGTTATTTCCGTATCCGTACCGGCGAGCCCACCGGCTTCAACCCGTTTGCGCTGGAGCCAACCCGCCGGAACATCAGTTTTATCAAACGGCTTGTACGGATGCTGTGCCGCCGCAACGGTAAGCCGCTCGATCCGCGCGATGAGGAGCGGATCAGTGCCGCCATTGACACCATCATGCTGGACTATCCGCCGGAGTACCGCCGGTTCGGGATCACCCGGCTACTGGAAGTGCTGCCGGAGCCGCCGACCACAGACGCCCGCACCAACGGGCTGCGTATTCGCCTGAAACAGTGGGCGCAGGGGGGCGAGTTCGGCTGGGTGTTTGATAACGAGGCCGATACATTCACCATCAGCGATGTCGATAACTTTGGTATCGACGGCACCGAATTTCTGGATGATGACGATATTCGCGGCCCCATAACCTTTTACCTGCTGTACCGTGTGACCAGTCTTCTGGACGGTCGCCGCCTGGTGATGTTTATGGATGAGTTCTGGCGCTGGCTGGCCGATGTCGAATTTTCCCGCTTCTCGCTCAATATGCTGAAAGTCATCCGCAAGCTGAACGGTATCTTCGTTCCGGCAACACAGTCACCGGATGAAATCGTCAAACACCCCATCGCCCCGGCGATTATTGAGCAGTGCGGTACCCAGATTTTCCTCGCTAATCCGAAAGCCAGCCATGCGGATTACGTAGAGAAAATGAAAGTGCCGGACAGCGTTTATGACACGGTCAGGAACCTGGATCCGGGCGAGCATTATATGGTCATCCTGAAAACCCCGTTGCGGGCCGGGGAAACCCGCCCGTTTGTGGCGATGGCGAAAATGGATCCGTCCGGGCTGGGTAAATTCACCCGGCTTCTCAGCGGCAGTGAGGACAACCTGAAAATATTCGATGCCATTTATCAGGACGGTATGCGACCTGATGAATGGAAAGATACGTTTCTTGACCGGGCAATCTGAAAGCCAACCGGAGGTAATATCAATGCGTTACCGGGATCACCTTCTGGCATTATCGTTATTTTTCTCAGCACAGGCGTTCAGCGCCGGAATACCGGTTTTCGACGCCGTGCAGAATACCGAATCCATTAACCAGTGGATGCAGGAACTACAGCAATGGGAAGATACGGTTACCCATTATAAAAGTGAACTTGATGCATATAAGAAACAACTGGCTACCGCAACCGGCGTACGGGATATTCAGGGTTTTCTCAGTGATGCCCGAAGCCTGAAAACCGATATTGATAATCTCCGTAAGAGCGGTATTTCACTGGATGATCTGCTGACCACGCAGAACAGTTCATATTCTTCTGAACTGCAAAACCTTTACAGTAAATACAAATCGTTCAGCGTATGCAGCCCGGAACAGGAAGGAATAAAATCTCAGTCTCTGGCCGACAGTTGCAAACAGATGATCCTCAATCAGGCAATGGCGATTGAGAATACCACTGACATTGAAAACAGGATCAACAGCACACTCAGCGATATATCAGACTTATCTGACCGTATATCGAATGCGCAGGACTCGAAAGAGTCTCAGGATCTGGCTAACGCCATCGCGGCGAAAAGCGTACAGTTAAATGCGCTGACGAATCAGTGGGAGATGTCTGTCAGACAGGCTGAACAGCGAACGACATTGCTGGAACAGCAAAGACAGAAAGCCTTTGAACAGCAGCAGCTGACGGCACCTGTTGCTGACCTTAATAATTTATAAGGAGGTTATCCGTGCTCAGATCCTTATTCACCTTATGCACACTCTCAGGCGTTATCGTGCTCTCCGGCTGCAAGGAAACCAAATCCGAAGCCTGGTATAAACAGCATCCTGACGAAACTTATGCGGTTTATACGCAATGCCTGAAGGATGGCGAGGCAAGCGATAACTGCGAATTTGCCCACCGGGCAGCACTTATGTTTGCACAGGAAGGCCAGCCCGGGGTTAAGGAGAAATTTGAGGCGATATTTCAGCAGGAAGCTGAAAAACGAAATGCTGTGACACAGTAATTTTTCCTCCAGCAAAACAGGGAATTCTCCCTGTTTTTTATTTCCTTTCTTTATATATCAGGTGAGGCACCATGTCCGGTGGTATTTTTGTTGGTATGGACAAAAACATCATGGATGGACTGAATGCCGTACTGGAAGGCCAGTCTTCCACTTACGGCACAATGATCAGCGTCATCATTGTCAGCTCTTTTACCTTATTTATACTCTATCGCGGTTATCAGACGCTGGCTGGCAAACTCCGGACCCCGGTTGAAGATGTCGTCTGGGATGTGGGGCGAATGCTGCTTATCACCACCTTTGTGTTAAACCTTGATGGCTGGCTGGATATGGCGGTAGCGGCAATCCAGGGACTCAAAGACGGTATCAGTGGCGATGATAACATCTGGGCGCTGCTCGATACCGTCTGGGAAAAGGCACAGGCGCTGGGGCAAAAGTTATTTAATATGGACACCTCAACTTACGTCAAACTGAATGGCGGCCTTGCCGAGGTGCTGGTATGGGGCGGCGCGATTGTCCTGCTGATGGCCGCCACTTTTGCCAACCTGCTCGCCGAAATCACCATCCTGTTAATGACGACCACCGCGCCGCTCTTTATTTTCTGCCTGCTGTACGGTTTTCTTAAACCGATGTTTGATAACTGGCTGAAAACGATTTTCGCGGCAATACTGACGATCATGTTTTCCGCCTTATCCATCCGTATCGCCATTAATTACCTGAATAAAATACTGGATACCGCAGCAAAAACATCCGCAGAAACCAATATGGTGACGCTGGCGGCGCAGTGCCTGCTGGCCGGGACAGCGGCGGGTGTGGTGGTCTGGTTCTCCGCAAAACTCGCCAGCGCACTCAGCGGAGCCGCCGTACAAGCGGTACTGCAGGGCGCAGCCATGAGTGGCCTGGGCGGACTGGCGAACAAATCCGCCGATCTCGCCGGACCCGGTATAAAAGGCGGTGCCCGGATGGCCGCCAGAGGTGGCATGGCCGCCGCCACGGTGGCTGGCAGGCTCATCAGCGCAAGCGCGGGTAAAACCGTGAACGCCTGGCAGAAACGCGCCGCCGCCATCGAAAGCATGAAACGCCTGAACCGGCAGCGTCACCGTTAATCCTTCCGACCGTTAATTTCCTTTCCCCGTCACGCCGTGGCCTGCGCCACCGGTGCGGCATTCCTGCATCCCTGTAATAAGGAGTTTCCATGAAATTCAGAATCTTCCTTCTGATGCTGTGCGTGCTCACGGGCTGCGCACGGCATCAGGGCGACCTTCCGCCGGTATCCGGCGAACCCGAGCCGGTAAATTCCCCCGCAATCATTCAGGAGCTGACTCACCATGTCTGATATTCAGAACATTGTTAATGTTTCCCGCTCTTTTGAATCCATCCTGCTGGAAAAGGAGGAGCGTTCCCGAAAAACCGCCTGGCGGATGGCTGCTGCCGGGCTGATGCTGGCCGCAATGGCGATTGCGGCCATTATTATTCTGCTGCCGCTGAAAACCACCGACATTGAGTTATGGTCGGTGGATAAACAGACCGGGCGTTATGAATATATGACCCGCGTGAAGGAGCGGGATATTTCTTCTGAAAAGGCACTGGCGCACTCACTGGCAGCACACTATGCCAGACTCCGCGAGGGATACAATTATTTCTTCCTTCAGCGTGATTATGACGACGTACAGTTATTTAACAGCGACAGCGTGAACCGGGACTATCTGGACTGGTTTAACGGCGACCAGGCACCGGACGTAATTTTTAACAAGGCGGAATATGTCGTTTATATCGATATTATTTCCAATGTGCATGCGCCCGCCACCGGGCCGGATAATCTGGCGACCCTGAGAATTAAACGCACGATCCGCCGCATTGCCGATAATTCCGTGAAAACGGATGTCTGGAATATCCGTCTCACTTACCGCTATGTGCCACACCAGCAACTGACCGACAGCCAGCGTGAAGTGAATCCGCTGGGCTTCATCGTCACCAGCTACCAGCGCGATAAAGAGCTGAGGGGGGAATGATGCTGAAACACATTCTGCTCCTCACGGGGTTACTGGCGTCATGCGTGGCATGGAGCGCGGCGACACCACGCGGCAGCACGTATGACAGCCGGATGCAGAACGTCACGTACAACAGCCAGAATGCCACGGTCGTCCGTACCCGCCCCGGCTACGTCACCATGCTGGTGTTTGACGATGGTGAAACCGTTATCGATGCGCAGGCGGGTTTTCCCAGAGGCTGGACCGTGACGAAAAGCGACAACCGGGTGGGCGTCAGCCCGAACCCGATTACCCAGCCGGTCACGGACGCCAGCGGCAACAACATCAGTCAGGTGTTTCTGCCGACAGAGAAAGACTGGAAAACCAACCTGTTCGTGGTGACTTCGAAGCGCGATTACAGCCTGGAACTGAACGTGCTGGACCGCGACTCACCCGCTCAGGCCTTTGTTATCCGCTACCACTATCCTGATGAGCAGCGGAATAAATCCGCTGCCGCCAGCGCCACCCGCCAGCAACGACAGCAGGAAGCACTGGACCGGCAGCGGATAGCGGCAGCATTCCGGCAACCGGCCTCGCCGCGGAACTGGCGTTACAGCAAACGAGTGGCCGCCGGTTCCGCCGCCATCGCCCCGGACTTTACCTGGGATGACGGTCGTTTTGCGTATATCGGTTTTTCCCCCACGAAAACCCTGCCTTCCGTTTTCCGGGTGGTTAATGGTCAGGAGCAGGCGGTCACGCCGCAGACAGTTCAACAGGGCAACTACACCGTGATGGTGGTTCCGGCATCGCCGCAACTGGTACTGCGTTACGGCACCTCGGTGGTGGGCGTGGAAAACGCCGGATCCGGGCGTATCCCGGTAACCCGCAGTGACACCGTTTCACCGTCCGTTACGCTGGAGGCAAAATGACTGACAGACCTTTCCCGGACGAACCGGAAAAAACCACCGCAGAGCGGGAAGCGGAAGCCCGTGAACGCGCCCGTTCGGCAATGGCGACGCAGACGCCGGAGCAAAAAACACCGCCCGGCCAGCCGGAAGTGACCCGTTTCCGTAAGGCGTCCGGTCACCGCACGCTGATCGTCAGCCTGCTGAGTCTGGCGCTGGTGATCGCCCTCGCATCCGGCGGCGATCGTCTTCTCAGCGCCCTGAAAAGGGGCGATGAGAAGGAAGCCGACACCGCACCGCCGCCCTCCACCGGGGCGACGCAGCATGAGCGTAAAAATCTGGGCATGGACAGTAACCCGTTTGGCCTGTTCGGACAGCGCAAACAGCAAGGCACAGACCCGGCCAGTCAGACCGTCACCAGCGCACCCGCCCTGCCAGCAGAGCCGCCCGCCCTGAACAAAGCGGCAGCACTGGCAGACGGGCTGAACAGCGGCAGTACAACGGCTGGCGGCAATGCCCGCGCGTCCCGTAGCGAACCGCGCAACCGCGCGGGAATGTCGGAGAGCCCGCCAGTCTCCACGGCGTACACGTCCTGTCGGTCGGTACTGGTCAGAGGGGCGGATGGCCGCCTGCGCTGCCCGGATCCCGCCGCACCGGAAACCGCGCAGGATACGGTTGACAGCGACAATCCGGGCGTCGCCCGTGTCACCGGCGTCAGACGGCTGGGCCTCGATCCTGATCTCTATATCCCGGTGGATCGTTATATTCCCTGTTCGATGATGCGGCGCTTTGTGTCCGATGTCGGCGGCCATATCTCCTGCCTGATTGGGGAGGATGTCTGGAGCGCCAGCAACCATGTGAAGCTGATCGCGGCGGGAACGGTCGCCCGTGGCGTCTACCGCACCGGGGCACTGCAACACGGGCGCAGCCGGATGTTTGTGCTGTGGACGGAGCTGCGCACGCCGGAGCCCGGCAGCCTGCAAATTCCGCTCACCGATACGCAGGCCACCGGCCCGCTAGGCGAGGCGGGGATTGCGGGCTGGATCGACAGCCATTTCTGGGAGCGTTTCGGCAACGCCCTGATGCTGAGTACCGTGCAGGACGTGGCGGCAGCGACGTCAGAGGCCGCACCGGGGAAAGACCGCAATACCGACTACACCGAAAACACCCGCGCCGCCACGGCGGAAATGGCGAAAACGACGCTGGAAAACAGCATCAGTATCCCGCCCACGATGTACCTGAACCAGGGTGATGTGATCGGCATCATGACCGGCACGGATATTGATTTTTCCTCTGTTTATCAACTGCGACTGAAAAAGAAATGGTATGAACACTGAAAACCTGTCACTGGAGTTTATGAAAAACCGGTTGTTTGGTGATTTCCTCGCGCAGGAGGGCCTGACGGAAATTGCCATTAACCGGCCGGGTGAACTGCATACGAAAATCCGGGGGAAATGGCAAAAACATGACTCCCCGGTCACGCTGCGTCAGTGCCATGCCTTTGCCAGAGCACTGGCTTCCTGGCATGAGGATAATATTGACGACACGTCGCCGATCCTTTCTGCAACATCAGGAGCCGGCGAGCGTATTCAGGTGATTATTCCCCCGGCCAGCGAACGTCATACGGTGTCCGTTACGCTGCGCAAACCATCGTTTGAGCAGAAAACGCATCAGTCATGGATTGATGCGGGATTTTACCAGCGGGTGAGCGGTCAGGAGAAAACGGAAAGTCATGATGAGGCACTGATACGGTTATACCACAGCGGGGACATTCCCCGCTTTATGGAAAAGGCGGTGGAATACGGAAAAACGATTTTTATTGTGGGGGAAACCGGCTCCGGCAAAACCACCTATATGAAAACGCTGCTGCATTATATTCCGCTGCATCTCCGGTTAATAACGATTGAGGATAACCCCGAAATCCGCTTTTATCACCACGGCAATTATGTTCATCTTTTTTACCCTGCGGATGCCGGGGATAACGCCATTGTCACACCTGGCAGACTGATACGCGCCAGCTACCGGATGAACCCTGACCGGATATTACTGGCGGAAATTCGCGGACGGGAAGCATGGGATGCGCTGAAAATTGTCGGTTCCGGGCATGAGGGTTTAATCACCTCCCTGCATGCGGGCAGCCCGGCGGAATGTATTGACGGGATTATTGACCGCTGCTATGAAAACCCCGACTGCCGGAATATTCCTTATGATGTGCTGTTACGTAAGGTGCTTAAAAGCATTGATGTCATCGTCAGTATTGATATACACGGCGATGTTCGCCGGATGCATAATGTTTACTTTAAACCAGTTCATTTAAATAGCATGAAAGAGGTATTCAGAAAATAACTCTGGCAAACAACATAACCAAAGATATGTCACCTTTCATTAATCATAACGGTGGCTGAAATGAAGAAAGTCATACTGTCTGTATTATTGTTCTGCGTTATGGCGTCATGTTCAACAACTGTAATGGCTGCTGATACCTGCGAAGTGGTGTTATGTATGTACGGTAAAGCAACCGGAAATGGCGGCGGCAGTGAATGCCATTCGGCTGAACGGGCATTCTTTAATATCGTAAAGAAGAACAGGCATGGTTTTCTGCCTGACCATACGGCTGATGCCAGAAAATCGTTTTTACTTGAATGTGGTTCGGCAGCCCCTGCGGCTATCAGTCAGATCATCAGTAAATATGGCCGCGTTCGTGGTTAACACTGGCGAGACGGGCACAGAGCATGACGGTTTTCAGGTTTTTACGGCTTCTGTTTTTCGCGGATTAAGGAGCGAAGAAACAGGGGCCGTAAAAATGAGGCAGCGGACAGAATTATTTTCGCGGGTTAAGGAGCGAAAATAATTCAGGCACCGCGCCTCACCTGCAAACAGCCGCGCCCACGCGGATTTTGCAGGCCGGGGGGAGCCGGATAAATTTCGCCGCCCCGGCGAGCGAAAAGCTGTCGCCCACGACAGCGGTTTATCCGGGGGGCACAGCCCCGCACACCGTCGCCGCTAAGTCTCCGGCCCAAAGCCGGTAGCGTGGCGCGACCACCCTCTTTAAAGGTCAGCTTCCCTTTTATTCCCGCTGCGAGGAACGAGCAAAGGGAAGAAAAAGGCGAAAGCGACCGTCTTAAAGGGGGTGGTCGCGCGTAGCGGGCGACGGTGTGCCGCCGTTGACCCTGGGGGTTTTGGCGCGGCGTCCAGCCGCGACATTACCCCCATGTGACATGCAGTGAGAGCGTCCAGCCCGAGCGTAATGTCACACGCCGTTGCCCGTCATTCGGGCGTTTCAGGGGACTGACGACCACAGGTCGGCTGTTTTCTGAAAGCGCGGATAACGGGCATGAGCGCCGGAGGCGTTCAGTGCTTTTCATCCTTTTATGGGCGTCATCGATGAGCGTCGCGTATGGGCGTGGGGTTTAACGTCCATCGGTGACGCCCATATGATGCGCCCGCCACACCGAAATCAGACCGGAGATCACTGCAATGGGAACTCATCTGATGCAAAGGCTGAATGCCTTTTCGGATGCCTTTTCTGTTTTTCTGCTCTGGCTGCAACAAAACCCGGTAATACTGTCCATATTTGCCGGGCTGACACTGCCATTTATTTTTCATCTGCCACGTGAAGAAAGAAAAAATGCCCCCTTCTGGTTAAAACTGGTGGCGGGTATATCCACCTTCTTTTTCATATTCGGCACCCTGTCACCGCTGACCATTCAGGGGCTGAGTTTTTTCTTTAACGTACTCGACAATAAAATACTGCTCAGATTATCACTCTGGATACTGACGGTAGGATTTACGTTTGCCGGTCTGGCTTTTCATATTACCGCCCGAAGGCTGCTGGCCGGAGAAGTCGACAGTTTAAAACATCGGATGATTAAAAAAAGCAAGCTGGAAAGAAATGTCAGAACGGATGTTCGTGAAGTCAGAGACATGTTACCTGACAGCATTGCGTATAATCCGCTGGATTATATTGACCTGAATAACGGTATTTTTATCGGGCTGGATAAAGACAACCAGCCGCAATATATCACCGCCGAAGAATTTCAAACTCAACACGCTGACCTTATCGGCACCACAGGCTCTGGTAAAGGCGTCAGTGCCTGTGTATTGCTTTATCAGGCAATACTTTCAGGTGAAGGCGTATTTGTCGAAGACCCTAAAAATGATGAGTGGGCACCGCATGTACTGCGGGAGGCTTGTCAGAAAGCCGGAAAGCAATTTGTCATTATTAACCTGAATGACCTTAATTTTCAGATTGATTTACTGGCTGATATTTCTCATGAACAACTGGAGGAACTATTTAATGCCGGTTTCAGCCTGGGTAAAAAAGGCGAAGGCGCTGACTTTTACCGTATAGCCGATCGCCGAGCAGCCAGAAATACGGCAGCTATTTATGAAAAGGGAATGACATTACGTAATTTATTTAACACTGACTTTGTGAAATCCATCAGTGAAGATGTGCCTGCTTTTTATGGCGAGCTTGAGGAAATCGCTTTAGTGAATTCCATTAATGCCCGCAACGGATTTTCCTTAAAGACCATTTTTGATGAAGGCGGATGCTGTTACATCATCGGCTCGATGCGTAATCAGAAAATCATATCGGCTCAGCGAATGATTTTAACTCGCCTGATTCAGATAGCCGAAACGCGTGACCGGATAAAAGGCAAACCTCGTCCTGTCGCTATTTTCCTTGATGAACTCAAGTATCATCTTTCCCGCCCTGCGCTTGAGGGGCTTGGCGCTGCAAGGGACAAAGGTGTGCATATCATCATGGCCCACCAGTCGGTCAAAGATTTGTATGACTGTCCGGCAGATCTGGAGGGTGATGCTGTAGCCGGTTCGGTCATTGAGAACTGCAAGTTTATGCTGGTTTATCGCCTTCGCGATCCGGACACTGCTGACTGGGTGGCAAGGATGACCGGCTCTATTCTGGTAGACGATGAAATGAGGAAAGTTAAAACAGATATTTCCCTTACGGAGAAAATGGAAACAGACAGGATGATCCGCCAGGCTGAGCGATATTATATAGACAGCAACATGTTGCTTAACCTACCCCAATTTGTTGGTTTTGTTTTTACCCAGAATGATCTGGCGAAGGCAACCAAACTATTCCACATACCAGCGAAAAAGCAATATATCGACCTGTTTTCGTTTGAACATAAAAGAAACCTGCATAGCGAAAAAGAAAGCCCAATCCACAAACCCTCTATTAACCTGTGAGGCTATCAATGCTTGTCCATAACGTTTCTGAAAGAAATGAAGCCGCAAAACTGAGAATGCGGGCATTGCTGTATTTTCTCAAGGAGGAAACGTTCTCTGATTTCCAGACCTTAAAAAGAGTTGTTGGCTATAAAGGGAAACATAACCATGCGATGTATAAACTGCTCAATAAAGCGGTTGCGATGGGCTTCCTGAATAAACATAAATACCCGGTATTGACCGGGAGAAAATCATTGTGGGGGATTACCATGCAGGGACTGGCAATGGTGATTTGCGCTAATGACAGGGTTTTCCCCGCCTATTTTGAGCCGGGCAAACTCAAAAACTCGACGCTGGAACATCGACTGTTAAACCAGCGGGTAAGGATCGCCCTTGAGGAAAAAGGTGGCACAGGCTGGCTTAACGGCGACCGGGGAGAGTTTATGTCGCGATACCCAGGCGTCCGGCACCGACCGGACGGCATTATTACCTTAAGCAGCGGTGCCATCGTTGCAGTGGAAACAGAGCGAACGATGAAAACCCGCGCCCGTTACATCAGCATCATTAACAGTCATCTGGCCGCCAGCGACGCCGGACGCTGGCACTATGCAATGTATGTTATGCCGGATGATAAAACTAAGGAGTCGCTGGTCAGGCTGTTTGGCAGCATCAGGACGGTGATGAGAAACAGCGTTCCTGTTCCGTTTGATGCGAAGAACCGGGAAATGTTTCTCTTTCGCACCATTGATGAACTGGAAGAAAATATCAATGATAAACAGGGTACCCCCTCTTCATCAGTTGATGGCTATAACGGGAGGGAACGCCATGCATGACATTTTGACCCATGGCGACTGCCTTGCCGTTCTGCACAGTATGCCGGACAACTCTGTAGACAGCATTGTGACCGACCCGCCCTATGGTATTAAATTCATGGGGAAGACTTGGGACTACGATGTCCCTTCACAAGCCATCTGGGAAGAATGTCTGCGTGTACTCAAACCAGGTGGTCATCTGTTGTCGTTCGCGGGCTCCCGCACTCAACACCGGATGGCAGCGCGTATTGAGGATGCGGGCTTTGAAATACGTGACATGATTGTATTTCTCTACGAGACCAGCAATGCTGCCAGGGCACTCATCGAAAGTTTATCGCCGGATCAGCTCAAATTACTGGACGTGGCATTTGGACGTGACGGAATGCTGGGCTGGGTATACGGTTCGGGGTTTCCTAAATCCCACCACGCGTTAAAACCGGCACTGGAACCGATTACCCTTGCCCGTAAGCCATGCAAGGGATCCATAGCATCCAACGTAGGCGTATATGGTACCGGTACTCTGAACATCAGCGAATGCAGGATCCCTCTGGCAGAAGGAGAACCACCATATGATTATCCAAATGGACCGGGTGGATCTGAGCCCAACCATATGTGGCGCGGAAGAAGTAAAGGTGATGGCAGTATCGCCAGACAAGGAAGCCCTGATGGTCGCTGGCCTGCCAATCTTATCCATGATGGCAGTGATGCAGTACTTGCTATGTTCCCTGATACCTCTCAGCAGATAGAAATTAGCAGCGCCAGTCGGTTCTTTTATTGTGCAAAAGCCAGTAAAAAAGATCGTGGAGAGGGTAACAATCATCCGTGTGTAAAGCCCACCGAACTGATGCGTTACCTTTGCCGCCTGGTTACGCCCCCGTGCGGCACTGTACTTGATCCCTTTATGGGTAGTGGAAGCACCGGCAAAGCCGCAGCGATGGAAGGATTATGTTTCATCGGTATTGAGCGAAAAGAGGATTATGTGAAAATTGCTCGCAGGCGTATTGCGGCAGCACGTAGTACCACGTTTCGTTCTGGCGATGCAGGAAGACACATTGATAGTTGAAGTCGCGTTAAATGCCTCTAAAAGTGTATTAGCCGAGATTTGAATTCACACTTTTATGGCTCAGGGCCTTAACCTAATCTGATTGGCAACTTCGTACCAGAGCGGGCATTGGGAATGCCATAGTGTAGCGCTAAGTGGGAGATAAGGTGACATCTGGTTTTATCAACTCTGGACAAAAATAATGACACTGGGAATTAAAAAACTGCAAGCCATAATGAATTTTTATTGAAATTGAAAAGTTCTGTAGGCTGAAATACTTTCCATCTTTTTTAAAAAAGAAATCTTAGATATATACCCTTCTAACTGATTTAAAACCACCCTGATCCTTCAGGGTGGTTTCTTCATAGAACGCCAAATACAGATTCAATATCATCACCTTGAAACGTTATTCGACCTGACTCTGTCAATTCATAAACCTTACCGTCAATTTCAAAAATAGCGCTATCTACTTTTGCAAGTGATTTCATGAAATTTTCAGAATAAAAATCATATAAATCATTTGTTGAGCTTAATTTTGTTTTAGCATGGGTCTGGGGATTATATAGAATATTACTCAGTGTAGCGCTCTTTAACTTTCCCTTACGTATGTGCTTAATTTTTTCAATTGCATTCTTTAAATCTAATTTAAGCTGGCTTACATGACAGCCCTCTGGAATAAGACTGCGAACAATATCCGAAGCATACTTAATATTTCTAGGAGGATTCAAAAACACTATTGAATTTTTAGAGTTATATCTTAAAATAAAGAAAAACTTATAATAAGTCACCTCTTGAATAGTACTCAAATCACCTACTGGCGTTTCAATTATTCTTTCAATTGTGTTTTTTTCAATATATTGAATTTTGCAATAATCAGGAAAATCATGGTGAATGACAAATCCAAATCCATCAGTATCATTATAGCTTTTTGAGTTAACTTTACTAATAGCTAAGTCTCTCATTAAGCATTCATCAGTGTGAAAGATCTTGACTTTTATCATTCTTCAGCCTCCGATTCTTCTTTCAGCATCTTAATTGGTGTTGATGTTTGCTTTGCAAGTTCTTCTATGATTAAATCATTTGCATTAAATATCCTATCCTCTAATGACTTAATGATTTGATCAAACTCATGAGGCTCAATCTTTTCTTTATCATCCCCTGAATATGAATATTGTTTATGGAGTATTCTTATTTTGATTTCACGACAAAAATGCTTGTCCTCGAATCCTATTTCAAAGGTAACAATTGGGTTGTTACTTAGAAAGGTGACTCGTGATTTCCACCTTATGAAGCTCCTATAGAAACCCTCATCACACAACTCCTCAATCTGCTTAGCGTCAACTAAAGAATGCCCATCATAGGATGCATTATTAAGTCTAAACACCCTATTGTGTTCATCTTTTTTATTTTCCTCACTTTTACTTATCATTCCTTGCGAGCTTTCGTCTTCTTCATCGCCATCGGGATCTGAGCTAAAATCCGAAGAAGGACTATTCAACTCATCTGTATCATCTTCAAATATGGTTTTTATTCTGCTTAACCTAACTTTCTCGAGACCAAAATAATTAAAACCATCGAGTGTAAACCTGTTGTCAAAGTCATAGAGATGCTTGGCGAACATATTTCTCAACGTCTGGTCTGAAATGTGCGCAAGGTCGACATGTTGTATATTAATTGCTTCTAAAACCTTGGCCTTATAATAATTGAGGATGTCATATAAGATATTTGTGATTTTTTTGGTTTGAGTAAACCGTACCGATGTGAAATTCTTGGATTTGATGAAGCTTATTTTTCCTGAATTTAATTTTTTTTGTTGAAATTTACCTCGCCTAAAATCATATTCTGTATACGTTACTTCAATTGTGTATGTACCTAAGCCACCGCTATGAGTGATGCTTTCTTCTCTAAATTTATAGTTTCTTTCTGATTTGACATTCTCTACTACTTCATAGAGATTATTAACATCAAAACCTTCATAAATACGTAGAATTGAATATATTTCATGATTCGTATTTGTTGCCAATCGATCCTGAATTGATACAACATGAGAATATGAGAACGGGAGCTCCGACACTTTTTCTATCAATGTATCTCTTTCAAGATTTGATGAAAACAAAACCCCACGATTAAATGCAATTTCACGGATAGAGTTATCTGAAAGCTTAACTTTATTCGACTGCAGAGCAGTATATATGTCGCTATCAGTTGAGAATATTGTTGCTTGATACTTATTCATTTCGACTCTCCAGAAAAATCACAAATTTTCTTAACATCTTTACTAATTACTCTAAATGGGAATATACTGGAGGTTGTAATGTCAATTGATATGCTATGTAATTGTTCTCTTAGCCGATTCAATTTATCAAGAGTAAAGGAATAAAGATTAGAATAAGTCGTGATTGCATCCCTCAGAAATACAGAGGAAAATGAACTAAAAGGTGTAACAATAAAAATCTTATCGAACTGGTTTAATAATTGATAGTTAAATATATATTCAATTAAGAAAACAAATTGCTCCTCTTTGGTTATATCTTCTTTCCAATAAATATTTAATATTTTTTTGGTGGTTTTATTACCACTTTGATCACGAATGAAATCATGATTGTATTGAAAAAAAATCATCCCTGACGTAATCATTTCTAAAGTTGCTGGTAATAACCTATCTTTAGATGCGAATTTGTTATGCTTGTCAGGATAAAAAAAGCTGCAATTATCCCATGCAGGAATTTTCTCCCATAGTATCTCGGTCAACTGTCCATTATAATCCTCATAATTTCTTCGCTTCGCTATGTCCTCAGTTACGCTTAATAAAAACCTGATTGTGATTGGATCTAAAATAAATAGGCAAGAGTTAGTGGGGAATTTAATCTCTGAGTTTAGAATGTTTGATAGTTTATTAAGCAACTCTTTATCATATTCATTATCATGGTTATATATAAAAAGCATACCATGGACTTGAAATTTTTCAGTAATCTCATTCAGAAATAATCTTTTCCACTCAGGGTTTCTAACACTACAATCTACCTGTTGGGCTAAGCTTTTTATTGTAGATTGTATCTTCCCATATTGAGAGTCTGTAATAGTCTTATTTGAATAAGACTTAAGATCAGTCTGAATGTATTGATATATATCACTATATGGATCTTTATAGAAGAACACGACATCAGTAGGGTGTGTTTTTTCTGTTTGGTTATGTTTTAGATGCGAGTCTAAACAGCACGGCCAATTAAGATCAGTATGTTTACTAACCTCCCATTTTAATTCCCGAAAAATTTTATTGGAAATAATTCCAGCAACTGCATCAATATTTTTAGTTTCAGCCACGACAAAATCCCAATTTGCTTATGGTTCATACATCTTTACACCATCATCAGTAAATTTCCACAGGCTGAAGAAACAAGTCATCACTTTTCTCATTTACTTTTGTTAACAGGCTGATATTAAAAGATTTTTTAGTTGCATTATTTCCTCCTTGCAGAAAATTTAATCTTAATTATTGGATGTGAAATGTCTTTCATTGCTCGCAATACGACAATACGAAGTCGCTACTTGCTCGTTGCCGACTGTCAGGCAGAATCGTGTTCTAACAGAGAAAATTGACAGATCTAGTTGAAGCAAATACATCTAAAGGAATGAGCGGGCTCTTTGCCGCCCGCCCTGCAGCCTGCGAATATTCCTGGCATCAAATACCAGGAATATTCGCAGGGGGAATTAAGCTTTACTCTGCCCACAGGCCTGAAAGGTTAAAGCCACGTTCCTTTGCAGCTTCTTCCCCTTACCCTAAGGCTTTTTCCATCAAATAACGATGCGCTTTTGATGCCGCACTAGCGGCTTTGAAAATAAATCGTTTGTCGTTCTTCAGTGCTTTCAACCAGGAAGCAATATAGCTTGCGTGCTGGACCTCTCCGACAATCCCAAGATCCGCCATCAGGAACACGCTTCCCAACTCGGCGATCAACTCCTCAAACGCATAATCCTCACTGCCAAATTTTCCTTTCATTTCACGGTTAAGACGTTTTTTACCCCCACACCAGTGAACCAGCTCATGCAGGCCGGTAGCGTAGAAATTAGCTGCATCTGAAAACAGACGGCGCTCCGGTAGCCAGACTTCATCAGTTGTCGATCGGAAAAAGGCATTTTGTCCTTTCTCGATGATGTTTGCACCGCTCTTCCGGAACAGATTTTCAGCCTGCAGCATCGGGTCAAAGGTTGCTTCCGAGCTGACCGTTTCCGTCGTCTGGGGCAAACCGTCGATTTGCTGAACGTTAAACACGGTGAAAGTTTTCAGAATCGGGATATGTTCAACTTCTCCGGCATCGTTTTCCTTTTCGAGTGTGGTATGGAAAATAGCTGTTGTGCCACATTCACGCGTGCGAACCTGTCCACCTGCTGCCAGTGCCTGCTTGTAGGTCAACCAGCGTGAATCGCTGAACCCCTGTTTTGATGCACTGCTCCACAGCAACAGGATATTCATGCCACTGTAGGCTACGCCGGTGGCGTAATTAGATGGCAATCCAGACATGCCGGATACACGCTGCCACGGGCAGGACCAGGGTTTAACACCGGCTTCCAGCGCTGCAATGATGTTGTCGGTAAAGGTGTGATAAATATCCTTTCTGGTTTTAGAACATTTCGTTTTTGAGGAGCCTGACGGGTCCAGCGGGGATGCGCTGGTCGCCGCTGCGGTGTTAGAGGCGCTTGTCCAGGAATTATGCAGGGAAATTGTCATGGTTTTTCTCCGTCAGTATGTGATTTTTGTCTTCGTATCGCCTGACGGTTCGCTTTTCCGGCATCATTCTGTCCTGCAAGGGCGCAGAATGCGTGCCATTTTTAGGCGTACGGCTTTCGTGGGGCGCTTCCGCAAAGATGGACGGGGCCACGCGGTGAATCTGGTCATCGGACAGCGGGAAATCGCTGCGCTGCACCGGGGAACGGGATGCGAGTTGCATGATCTTTCTCCTGACGAAAAGGGTTTGCTGTTCAAACCGCACACCGGATTCCTAGATTCGGAGCCCAGCCTTTCGGCTGTTCGGTGCGGTTGGCACGAGGAACCCGGTTGGCCCTGTTGCCACCGTCTTTCCTTAGTTCATCGCCCGCGACGGTCAGGAGCCCACGGACGTGGGCCGTCAAGGAGGAAAGCGTCAGGGTGGTGCGGCCCGCAGGCGCAGCCGAGGACTCGGCCTGACGTGCCTTGACGGCACGCGGCCACGGGCTACAGTCGCGAGCAAGGTGATGGAGTCAGGAGATACGGCTGGACATGGCAACGGCCGCCGCGATGTGCAGATCGCACGTAAGTGAAGCACGCAGGCCCGAAGCTGAAAGCCCGGCCGTAAGCGTCAGGGATGTGGAAGGAAGGCGAATGCCAGTCCCTTCAGGGATGAGCGAGCAGCGAACCTGGAGCAGCGTGGTCAACGAAGCGGAGACGCAAGGAAGTATTTCGTTTATTATCTATTTGTAAAATTGTATTTTTCGGCAGGTACGGAAGCTCGTTCGACTAATTCGCATGATTGACAACGGACTCAGATGTGCCAGCCCTACATCCGTCAATAAATGACTGCTTTGAAAGGATATATTGGTGATGATGTAGTTGGCGATGAATCTAATAAAGTATGTCCATGCGATCCAAATGCTCAGAATCGGCAAATGTTATCTAATTAATAATTGATGCGAAGATGGGGGAAAAATGAGAATTGAGAAAGTAAAGGTCGAAGGTTTCCGACTCCTCCAGGATGTTGAGATCATGCTGGAAGATAGCTCGACTGTGGTAGTCGGTCGAAACAATAGCGGAAAGACTTCTCTCACCGATGTCTTCGATCGCTTCATTGGCCAAAGCGGAGCTCGCTTCCGGCTGGAGGACTTCTCCGCAGCTTCACGGACAAAATTCTTCGAAGCGAAAAAACTAAGGGAAAGTGGAGCAAAACCTGAAGATGTGCTGGCAGCATTTCCAATGATCGCCCTCACGCTGACATTCACGTACGACGCCGCCGCACCCAATCTAGGCCCCCTGGCTCCATTTGTCATCGACTTGGATGTCGCATGCACAAAGGCATTGGTGCGTGTGGAGTATAAGCCGATCTTAGAAACGCTCCCTATCCTGTTCGACATCGCTGCGCCCGCGGAAGGCGTAGATAAAAACGCTCATTTCCTCAGATCATTGCGCGACACGATTCCCAAGGCATATTCCATAAACGTCAGCGCCATTGATCCGACGGATCAAACCAATCGACGTGTTTTTGAAGGAGTCTCTGCTCTTTCGTCTCTCGTCCAATGTAATTTTGTCCGAGCACAGCGCACCCTCGACCACGCAAGCCAAGGCGACGCTGACGTGATCGGAAAATTGCTGAGCACGCTTTTCAAGACAGCCTCGGCCCCAACAGCCGCCGCCGCCGATCAAGAACTGGCAGCGAAGCTGAAGACTTCCGTGGAAGAGATCGAACGCGGCGTTCAAGGGGACTTTGACGCAATGCTTAAGAAGCTCCTTCCGACGATGGAGGTTCTGGGCTTCCCGAGTCTCAATGACGCCGAGCTAAGGCCAGAAACATCGCTCAACGTCGAGGCACTTCTGTCGGACCACACAAGGGTGGTATACGCGGGCGCAGACGGAGTTCACCTTCCCGAAGGCTACAACGGTCTAGGGACGCGAAATCTCATTTATATGCTCTTGCAGCTGGAGAGCTACCACAAGATCTATCGCGCAAAGCCAACCCGCCCCGTCACGCACCTAATTTTCATCGAAGAACCAGAAGCTCACCTGCATCCTCAGATGCAAGAAGTGTTCATCAATCAACTGAACATCGCAATCAAAAAACTCTCTGCCACGTATCCGGACGAGCCCACGTGGAAAGTACAGTTTTTGATCACGACACATTCACCGCACGTGGCGAATGCCGCCTCATTCGAGGCCGTACGTTATTTCTTAAACGAGGCACCCAAAACGCCGAATGTGCGGCGAACTAAGGTCAAGGACTTCAAGAAGGGGATGGCAAATATATCGGCTGATGACCAGGACTTCCTCCATCAATACATGACGTTAACCAAGTGTGACCTCTACTTTGCCGATAAGGCAATTATGGTAGAGGGGACCACTGAGCGACTTCTGATGCCGCGACTGTGCGGTCTCGTGGACAAGTCATTGGACGACAAACACAAGCTGGCCAGGCAGTACGTAACCTGCGTTGAGGTCGGTGGTGCGTATTCTCATATCTTTTACCCCTTGCTGGACTTCCTTGAACTCAAGACGCTAGTTGTCACGGATTTGGATTCCACCAAACCAATTGAGAAAGAGAACAAGAAGGGAAAAGTTATTACTACGTGGGAGAAGTGCCCTGTAGCTGAAGGTCAGCGCACATCAAATGCCGCAATCAAGGATTGGTTCCGCCCACCCAACACCAAGGATGCAGACGGCTGGCAGATCTCGCCGGGTGAGTTGCTTGTAAAATCTGCAAAAGAAAAGATCAGTGGTTGCCGCCGCATCGCGTATCAGATTCCCGAGGTCCCCGAAGCAGCCTGCTGCGCGCGAAGTTATGAAGACGCGCTCGTCCTCGCCAACCCGGATCGATTCGAATGGCCTAAAGAGCAAGACGAGGCCACCGAAGCATGGGACATCGCAAAGGGGCTCGCGAAAGCAGATACCGCTTTGCGGTTCGCGATTCGCGAAAAGGAGTGGAAGGTGCCGCGATATATCGAGGAAGGTCTCGTGTGGCTATCCGAGCCGCCACCACCTCCAGAACAAGCCCTAGAAGTGAAAAACGCCTTGGTGGTCGCATGACAGGCCAAGTTAAAAATCCCGCTCTTGAGGCAGCGCAACAGGCTCAGAGGAAAATCAACGAAGCCCTTGACGCAGGCCGCAGCTTTAGGCTCGAAGCCGGCGCAGGTGCAGGCAAGACCTATTCTCTGGTCACGGCGCTAAAAAGGCTGATCGCGGAGCGCGGGTCTGCGCTTGTTCAATCCGGACAAAAAGTAGCCTGCATCACCTTCACTGAGGTGGCTCGGAATGAGATCGCGCAGGAAATTGAGGAACATCCCGCAATCCTAGTCGACACAATCCATGGGTTCTCCTGGACTTTTTTACGCCAGTTTCAGAAAGCTCTGAGAGACAGCCTGGCTGAGATGGAGGAGCGAAAGGAGAAGATCGAGCAAGGCGGCGGAGTCGATACAAAACCAGTGGTCTACGACTTCGGCTTTTTCGGGGTCGATGCAGACAAGATAACGCTTAGCCACGACGATATCCCAGAGCTGATGGCGAAGCTCCTATACCAAGAGAAATTCAGGCGCATCTTAAGTCAGCAGTTTCCAGTGATTTTCATTGATGAGTATCAGGACACGCATCGCCAGTTCATGGAGTCAATCACGGACAACTTTCTGAGGCCCGCAACCGGTCCTCTTGTGGGACTCTTTGGAGATCACTGGCAAACCATTTATCGAAGTGAGTATGAGCTGGCGCAGTATCCCATCGAAGAGATCGCCAAAGGCTCAAACTTCCGGTCTGTGCCAGCCATCGTAGACGTACTAAACAACCTGCGCCCTGAATTACAGCAGTCTGTTCATGACCCGGAAGCAAAGGGAGAAGCAAGATTCTTTCACACCAATTCCTACCGTGGCGATCGGACAAGTGACAGGCATTCCAAAGGGGATCTACCACCAGACTTGGCGCGAAAAAGCCGAGAAGCGTTGACGCAGCGCCTTCTGGCCGAAGGATGGGACATAAGCAAAACGAAGGTACTTATGCTCACTCACAACGTCTTGGCTGCGGAGCAAGGCTATCCAAATATCGCACAGATCTTTAGCGGGCGCACCGACCTTTTCGCGAAAAAAGAAGATCCTACGATCAAGTTCTTCGCCGAAGTTGTCGAGCCGATGTGCGCGGCTTATGTCTCTTCGCGCTATGGAGAAATGTTCAAAATACTTGGTTCTGGTCCCGCGATTGTCAAACACGAGGACAAGGCGAATTGGCGTCGGGATATGGATGCTCTCCAGAAGCTACGGGCAGAGGGCACGATCGGCCAAGTTGTCGATTTTTTGCGATCAACTAGGCGACCATCCCCCCCCGACCGCGTCCTGCGGCGTGAGGACGAGCTTAAAGCACTAGATGGCACCCCAATCCCCGAGGAGTCTTCCTCGCTGCAACGTTACAGTAAGCTTCGGGACGTTCCATATTGGGAAGTCATCGAGGTAGTCAAGTTCATTGAGAAGCAAACCTCCTTTGCAACACAGCACAGCGTCAAAGGCGCCGAGTTTGAAAACGTCCTAGTCGTATTGGGCGGCGGCTGGAATCACTATAACTGGCCACAACTTCTTGAATTGATTAACACAAAGGCGTTGAATGCTAAGAACACTAAGGGCTTCTACCGCGCCCGCAATCTCTTTTACGTGTCCATATCTCGCCCGATGACCCGTCTCGCTGTGCTTGCGACCCAAACCCTTCCTGCCCCCGCGCTCCAAGCAGTCAACCATCTATTCGGGGCCGGTAACGTCGAAGAACTTAAAGTGATGACGTGAGGCAACTTTTGGGTTGGAAGAAAATTGCAGCTTGCGGCCGTCGCACTGAGGGTTTAATCCACCTCTCTCAGAAAGACCTGGCATAAGAATACGGAGCTTTTGAATGCTATATCCACGTTGGTGCGACAGAACTATCCAAGAGCAAGACAACAAGCAGCTATGGCGCTTGTCCGAACGCGATGGAGGAAGGGCTGCTATCGAAGCTACCCTAACCACTCGGATCCGAGCTCACTACGACAATTTGGACGAAATAGCTGAAGACGTCCGTGAGTTGGGATATCCAGGCGCGGCTGCAATTTTGGCTGAGCGCATGCCGCGCTCCACTCGAGCACGTTCGGGAGAGCTTGGCGAGATCCTCGCGACCGAGTTGGTCGAAGAACATCTTGAATTCGAGGTTCCGATCCGTCGCCTGCGATACAAGGATGGTCGAGAGATGGCGCTGCGCGGCGACGATTTCGTCGGTCTAAAGCTCGATGACCAACAAAATTTGCACTACTTAAAAGGCGAGTCTAAGAGTCGTGCAAACCTTGCCAACGCCACCATCTCTGAGGCGCGAAAAGCACTGTCCAGAGACGATGGCAGACCTACGGCAACATCCCTTCTCTTCGTCGCGGATCGACTCATGGAGGGTGAAGGCGAACGACGGCAGATGGGTAGACGGATTCGTAATGAAGTCGCCAGTCGAGCTGCGCCCCAAGGGCGAACCAGTCACATGCTGTTCACCTTGTCGGGCAACGCCACGCCTCAGGCACTGTACGACGATCTCGCAGCGGCGGATCTGGTTCGTCCCCATCTTTCTGCAAATTTGCGCATAGAAGACCATCAGGCCTTCATTCTGGCCTGCTACGAGAGGGCTCTGGCACTTGGAAACGACTGAAGAACTGACTGCATTCCTGCTCGACATCACACAAGACGGATATCGAGGTCGCCTGCAGGCCCGGGGTCAAGCAAGGGCTCTTATTCGCCATGAAGGAAACTTGCCACCAGACGCTCCAGCCTTCAGCGAAGGGATCGACTCCGATCTTGCGGACTATGGCTTCTCAGTACTACGTGCTTCCTTGGCGCTACGCGAGCTTGGAGGCGATGCAGTGACTTGGCGAAAAGGCTTCGTACAGGCAGGTGGGGCCTTTGAGGCATTGGTTCAGAACGGGTCACAGGCCGACGCATCTCGAGGGTTCTATCGAACAGTGGGGGCTGCTTCCTATCACTTGGCCAACTACTCTGCGCTGGCATTTTCGCTTCTGTCGCAATTACAGGCCGATCAGAATCGTTCGCCTGCCGAGGATGCGCTCGCGCTCCTAATCGTGCGTGATCTTCAAGGCCTGGTTCGACGTGCGAGGGAGTGGCTTAGCAGCCCAGCGAACCGAGATGAGGGAATCGCCAGAGCTGCGGCCGAGGGAGCGCTTGACCCGGACGATATCGTTTCGCGTGTAGCGACGTCGACAATGTTCAGAGCATTGGTGTTCTTTGAGTTTGCCCTTCAAACCGGCCAAGAGTCCCTCGTTGTAGAAGCTCGCAACCTGCTGAAACGGGCGATTTCGTTGACCGGAGCGGCCAGCGCGGTGTCACTCTGGTGGATTCTTCGAATCACCGTGAACCTGATAGATGATCTTTGGGCAAGCAGTCTGCACAAGGTTCTGCCCTCCGAAGGGCCACCTGGCTCGCAAGACTACGCACAACTTCGGAAGCTTTTTGTCTCTGAGTTGTACTGCAGGAGGTCATCTGAGGTCGAATTGTGGCCTTCTCAACTTCTGGCGGCACAGCGAGCCGTCGATATCTCCGACGACCTAGTGGTCGCGCTCCCCACGAGCGCGGGCAAGACGCGGATTGCAGAGATCGCTGCGTTGATGGCCCTGGCGTGTGGTAAACGCGTTTTGATAGTCACGCCACTCAGGGCTCTGTCCGCTCAGACCGAGCGCTCCTTCCGCAAGACATTCACACCTCTTGGATTTTCCGTCTCGTCGCTGTATGGAAGCAGCGGTGTAGCAGGAAATGACGAGGATGCGCTGCGGGAACAGAACATCGTCATAGCCACCCCAGAAAAGTTGGATTTTGCTTTGCGGAACGACCCCGACATCATCAATGATATCGGCTTGATCGTCCTAGACGAAGGACATCTGATTGGTCCAAGTGAACGCGAGATCCGCTATGAGAATCTGGTGCAACGGTTGCTGCGGCGCACTGATCATGGCGACCGACGGATCGTTTGTCTTTCGGCAATTCTGCCGGCAGGCGATCAGCTCAACGATCTGACTGCGTGGATTCGCAGTGATGCGCCTGGCGATCCGATCCAGTCCAGTTGGCGCCCTACGCGTCAGCGCTTTGGCACTCTGTCTTGGCTCGGAAATTCTGCGCGGCTGAGCTTCGACCTTGAGCCAGATGGCCCTTTCATTCGACACTTTGTGCCAGAGGTCCCACCCATTCGCCCTCGTCGAACGGCGTTTCCAAAGGACAACAAGGAGCTAACTCTCGCAGCGGCATGGAAGTTCTCTGAGCAAGGAAAGAGAGCTCTCGTATTTTGCACCCAACGAGATCATGTTGAAGGATTTGCCGAGACTGCCCTGGACCTGCAGCGACGAGGCTTTCTGCCATCTCTGCTTGCCAACGCCCAAGAGGTTGAACGTGCCATGGCCGTAGGTAGGGAGTGGCTAGGCGCCGAACATCCTGCAGTACGCTGTCTTGCCATCGGCGTTGCGATTCATCATGGTCGTCTTCCCGGCCCCTTCCTGCGGGAAGTGGAGACACTACTTGCCGCAGGCGTTCTACGCGTTACCGTAGCATCACCCACCTTGGCGCAGGGACTGAACCTCAATGCAGCGGTACTCCTGATCCCAAATCTGTACAGGGCGGGCACTCTGATCACGGGTGAGGAGTTTGCCAACGTTGCGGGCCGCGCCGGGCGCGCATTCGTGGATCTCGAAGGACTCGTGATCCACGTAATGCATCAGCCAGAAAATTGGCGCCACCAGCGATGGAGAGAGTTGGTCACGTCGGCCAAGGCTCGGTCACTCTCAAGCGGCATCATTGTCGTGGTCAACGAGGTCATACGGCGCCTCGCGACGTCGGGTGTTTTTGCGCGTGGGGATGCCATGGACTACCTGTCTAGCACGCAAGATGCTTGGTTCCCGGACGCTGTAGATGGTGAGATGGAGTCAGACTCAATGGAGAGCCTCATCGAGCGGTTGGATACAACCGTCCTTGGGCTCGTCGAAGCGCTTGACGCGCAAAGTGCGGATCTACCAAGGCTGCTCGATGAAGCCCTTGCGGGTTCACTTTGGGCAAGGCAAATCGCTCACCTTGAAGGCGTCGAAAAGCAGAAGCAAGTGTGGATTCTCCTCAGTAGAGCACAGCTCATTTGGAACAAAACAACGGTCGAGCAACGCAAAGGTCAGTTCGCGATGGGAGTGGGCCTAGAATCGGGCCTTGCCATCGACGCGTTGGCTGTCGAGCTGACTGAGCTTCTTGACCGTGGCGATGCAGCCGCCCTCGCCAGTGACGCAGATGCCCTGATCACTGCTCTCATTGGAATGGGAGAGCGGCTTCTTGCGATCCGTCCCTTCGTTCCAGATGACCCACTGCCGGCGAACTGGAGAGACTTGCTGGGAGCTTGGGTGCGAGGGCAAGACGTAGCGACCATCGGCCAAGAGGGAATGCGCTTCGTGGACGACGCATTTGTCTATCGCCTGGTCTGGGCGATTGAAGCCATCCGGATGAATCGGCGCATCAATGGAGGCGAATCAGAACTACCCGTCGAAGGAGCTGCTGCCGCCTGCCTGGAAGCTGGACTACCGTCCAACGCCATGGCCATGCTTGTTCGGGCCGGACTGCCCTCGCGGGTGGCCGCCAAGACAGCCGTGGAGCAGCTCGCGCCCGGCTTCACGAATCGCGCGGAAATGAAAACCTGGTTACGATCGGAAGAAGTAGCAGGCTTCGACCATGTTCCTGGATGGCCCACGCTTGAGACTCATGCAATCTGGCAGCAGTTTCGGCACGACGTTGTGTCAAGCGTAGATGGCAGGTGGGCGTCGCAGGAGTGGACGATGCAATGGGCTACAGACTCAACTGTGCCTCTGCGTATTGAAGTTGATCCGCAAGATGGACAAGTGTCGATCGCGACGCCAGATTTTTCACAGCTCACAACAATCAGACAGAGGCTTCAGGCGGAACTACCGAGCCTGCTGGAAGTCGAATCTCTACAGAGCGGAACAAGTGTCACCATCCGCCGTATTGGAAAAGGCGAGGCGCGTTGGGTGGATAAGGACTGATAGCTTTTTTGTGTAGATGGTACGTCAAATCAGCCACTGCTCCGAAAACGACACGGAGCCTGCTCCGGCCACAATGACCTGATCCAGCATACGCACCTCAACTAGCCCCAGCGCTTCCTTGAGCCGCTGTGTCAGCATCTTGCCCGCCTGTGACGGCTCAAGATTCCCGCTCGGATGGTTGTGCAAGAGGATGACCGCCGCCGCATTGAGCCGCAGGGCTTCCTTGACCACTTCACGCGGATACACCGATGCACTGTCGATGGTGCCGTGAAACATCTCCCGGTACTCGATCAGCCGGTGGCGCGTATCCAGAAACAGCACCGCAAAGACTTCATGCTCAAAGCCTGCCAGCTTGTTGCGCAGGTATTCCTTGACCAGCGCCGTGGAACTAAAACGGGTGTACTTAAACTCTGACAACAAAAGATCTGTATGAGCAAGATAGATTGCATGTACAGCATAGGTGGTCAGTTTGGGGGGCTTGACAGGAAGGGATTTGCGATTTAGCTTAATTATCAGCCAATTAATGGCCAAGGCGATCCCAGTCAAGGAGCCATATTTAGAAGAGTCCGCTTAAGGATACTTAAGCAGGATTTTTTGCTGTTCTGCGTTCTGTATACCGGTTAACAAGACGATACCCCTATCTCACTCTTGGTAAAATGGCGGACATCAGTGACCAATCATTGCTTTTGTCTCAACACCACAATGTTAAGATCATTGGCGAAAATTTAAGTATTCCCCTCTTATCTAAAGTTTTTTATGTTTTACAGACATGGAGTCACTGTATGATGCAAAAACATTTTGACATTGTTCAGTCTATTATCGGTAACTGCTTTATGAACAATATGGCAAACAATAGATTTTTATACAGCAAGACGAATGGTAGCTCAACTACAAAATACCCATTAAACTGCATAGGTTTTTTCTCATGGAATAGCAATTTGCAAAATAATTACACAAAATTTGTCTTATTTCCTATTTTCTTTGATTATCTTGATAGCTATGTTGATCTTCGTTTTGACTGTGTCAACGAAAGCTTCAACAAAAAAATCCTCATTCTCGAATCCAATATTGATAAGGATTCAATTGATGATTTGTTTCTTCATACTCTGTACAAAATGTGTTCTCAGATTAGAAATAAAATGCTTCACCATCGGCTCAACTATAACGGTGCCGAAGTGACAGCCAGCGAGACCACTGTCACCATTCCGCAGTTCAGAATTATCAATGAACTGATTTACCAATATGTAAAATTCTTGAAGACCGGTAATTCACTCTTTGAAAAAAACGCTCTCTATTCCGGGTTAATTGATATTCTTAAAAAAAATAACGATAGTGAACATGAGTTTGTTCAACGAGTAGAGTTGATGTCCGACTACTTGTTCATAACCCCCTATGAAGCTCGCGATTTGCACACTATCAACGCCCCCATGACTTCCACTGACCTCATTATCGATCGAGTCTCTTATCCTGCAAAATGTTTCTACGATGACAATGAAATATTTAAGGAAAAATATCCAGATCCTGAAGAAAAAATCATCATTGGAAATCGTTATTATTTTTTCCAAATGGAAGACAAATTTTATTTAGTACCTTCGGAAGCGGTAAACCATCGCAAAAAGATCACTTTCGGTGAGATTGATGTCTGGGAGTTTCAAACACAGTAACCTTTCTACAGGCCCGATGCACGAGTGTATCGGGTACTTCAGCGTGAGCCAGTGCATCCGGGTTATGCTCGCAGGAAGAGATACAAAGAGTGCAGTCGGTGAAAATGTTGAAACAAAGCATCACCTATTACGATACATACACTGACTTTATGAGTAACATCAGGAAAATCAAACTTCATGTCCCTGAAAACTTCCAGCAGACCGATATAGCTGGGGTTGTTAGCGACCAAACCACTATCCGCAAAATAAGTGCGGAGATCTTCACAATAGGTTGGTGATTTGTTTTGATTTGGTGATTGATCAGATCGCACAATCCGGGCTGGGTTCCCTCAAAGTGATCTACTATTCCGCGCAGCTATTTAGTCGATGTTGAGCAGGTCATTAATATGCGGCGTTCATGGTCAGAGAAACCAACTCGATAGCCGACTGGCGAGAGGCCATTTTATGCTCTGTTGCACTTCAGCACTTGGTGGTCATTCTGGTGGTCTTGACAACAAGAACTTTCAGGTTTAGCTTATTTATTAGCCAGTTACTGGCAAAGGCGATCCCAGTCAGAGGAGCCATATTAGAGAAGCCCGCTTAAGGAAACTTAAGCGGGCTTTTTGCTTTTCATAAACCTGAACGAACTACCGTATGATTTCAATTCAACGGGTTAGCGTGAATAGTCTTCGCAGTGCATTTTTCATTCCTCTTACGCATCGGCAAGAACGCGCCTCATGGCTTCATAACGATGCGGCCAAGCGGTTTCGCTGTCTCGGCGAATTCGTGGGCCTCGGCAGCGTTGGCCAGGGGGAAGATGCGGTCAATGACAACCCTGATGCGCCCTGCTGCTACAGCCTGCAACATGTCGTCCACACTTGCCCGAACTCCGGGCCTTTCAAAAAGGGGTCCCATGAATACCCCCATGAGTGTCTGGTTAGACTGCATTGGCGGCCACAAGTCGACAGTCAGGCTGCCACCGCCCGCATTACCGACGAAGACGAGACGCCCTTCCGGAGCGAGTGCAGAAAGCGAAGCAGGCAACGTCGTCCCCACCGGATCGATGACGAGGTCAACACCGGTGCCATGGGTGTACTGTCGGACACTGTCCACGACGTTATTCTCGGCACGATCCACAACATGATCGGCACCAAGTTCAAGCAACCGGCTTCTTCGCTGCGTTCCGCTTGCCACGGCGATGACCCTCGCGCCTGCTTGTGAGGCAAGCTGAACGGCCGCGAGCCCCACGCCACCAGCGGCTGCCTGAATAAGGACGGTTTCTCCGTGCCGGAGCATGCCTCGTGTGAAAAGGCAATGATGCGCGGTTCCAAAAGAAATCGGTAACACCGCCGCTTCTGCCGTATCCACCCCATCGGGTATAAGCCAGGTTCGTTCCGCGGGCACAGCCCAACGTTCCGCATGTGATCCCTGCATGTTAAAAGCAGCGACTCTGTCCCCAACCGTACGGCTACGGACTTTCGATCCGACTGCAACAACTGTGCCCGCGGCCGCGTAGCCGACGATCCATGAAGGACGAGGCGGCGGAGTTGAACGGCGGTTGATCAGATCTCCACCTTCAATCGAGATAGCCTCGACAGAAATCAGGATGTCGTCAGGTCCTGTGACCGGATCTGGGATATCGACATATTTCAGGACGCCGGGAGCGCCTTCCACGTCATAAACCGCTGCTTTCATAAATTTTCCTCTGTCTCATCAGTCAATCCAGACCCGTTTGGCAAACCAACCCGATCCGGCATATAGCACGTCAGAAATCTCTCTGTTGCCTCTACAGGCAGCGCGGCTGCTCTGTTGAAGTTTCGACGGGCGGAAAGACCCGTAACGCTTAGGGCAGCCTGGCAATCACCTTAATCTCAAACTTGAATCCGTAAAGCCACGTCACGCCGATCCCGGTCAACGTAGGGTAAGGCGCTTCCCCCCAATATTCTGGCAGGATGCTCCAGATAGCGTCGAGGTTTGACTCGGGATCGACGACAAAGAGGGTAACGTCAACCACGTCACCGAACGTGCAGCCCGCAGCCATGAGAACTGCATTAAGGTTATCGAATGCCAACCTGATCTGCTCTTTAAGATCCGGTTCAGGCGAACCATCCTCTCGGCTACCCACCTGTCCCGAAACAAACAAGAAGCCGTTAGATTTGATGGCCGGTGAATAGCGATTGCGCTCATAGAGCGCCTGCCGACCGAAGGGAAAAACTGCTTCGCGTGCTGTCATGTTTGTACCATTTGCAATGGGGCGAAATCTGCCCGGTGAATATAAGGACACTTTACAGGTGCCAGATCGGGCGGATAAACAAGCGACTTTGTCCATCATTGTTTGTAAAATCCAAACAATCGGTGAAAAGAGAGGATAAGGAATGGATCGTTTCGATGCGATGCGCGCCTTTGCTCGCGTGGTGGAGGCAGGTAGCTTCACCAAGGCTGCCCAAACGCTTCATATGAGCAAAACCACGGTGACGCAACTCATTCAGCAGTTGGAAGCGCGCCTGCGTGTCAAGTTACTCCATCGCACCACCCGCAAGCTTGGTGTCACTCCTGATGGAGCGGCCTACTACGAGCGCGTCATCCACCTGCTGGCGGACATGGAGGATGCTGAAAACTGCCTGTCCAGTGCGGCGCTGACGCCCAGAGGACGGCTACGGGTGGATGTGCCCAGTTCGTTGGCCCGCCTTGTGCTGGTACCGGCACTACCGGTTTTCCACGCTCGCTACCCTGATATCCAGTTCGACATGGGCGTGAGCGACCGGGTGGTGGATCTGATCGGCGACAATGTGGATTGCGTCCTGCGCGGTGGCGAAATCAACGACCAGTCCCTGATCGCACGCCATGTCGGCGATTTGCAAATCGGCGTCTACGTCGCACCGAGTTATGTGGAACGCCTTGGTACCCCTGCGCATCCGCGAGAGCTGGAAAACACTGACCATCGCATCGTGGGATTCTTGTCCTCACGCACCGGCAAGATTGATTCTTTGGTACTGCACTGTGAGAGTGAACATATTGAAATCAAGAGCAGCTATGTGCTTGCCGTGGATGATGGCAATGCTTATCTCGAAGCTGGGTTAGCTGGGTTAGGCGTGATTACGCTGCCAGTCTATATGGCGGCAGCACATCAGGCTTGTGGTTCCTTGATTCCGCTATTTGAACCTTGGCGTATTAATCCCATGCCCCTGTACCTGGCATTTCCGCCGAACCGCCATATCAACGCCAAACTGCGAGTTTTTATTGATTGGATCGTTGAATTGATGCAGCAGCATGTCCCCAACTCCAACAATAAGTAACTACATCCCAGCCCCCTGATTCGCTCATCAGCGTCGCTTGGTGCTCTGACAGGATCGGAATTCAGGTTTGAAGCCCGCTTAAGGAAACTTAAACGGGCTTTTTGCATTTGGGGTTGAGCGAAAAGCGGATATGCCGGCACTATTAGTCATGCTAATGAACTGGATATATCAGTCCAACCTGCGGCGATTTAGAGAGCCGTTGTCCGGCAACGCGCCTTCTGCCGTTAACAGCATCACCCCGGCCCCTCACTCCCTGCCGCCAGTAACGGCACCAGTACGTCGCTGATGGGCGTAGGGATCCCCTGCAAGTCACCGTAACGCTGTATCACGCCATTGCGAATATCCCACTCCAGCGGGCGGTTGGCCTGGCGATCGGCGAGGATCGAGGTCCCTAAATCAGCAGGGGCACGTTGAAAACCGTCGATGATCTCCTGCGGAACGCTATCGCTCAGTAATGCCCCCTTGGCACGCGCTACGGTCAGACACTCGCGCAGATAGGCCAGAGCCAGTTCAGTGATATCCCCTCGCGAGAACATCCCGGCGCGGCGATTTGCAAGTACCATCAGACCGGCAACCGCGTTCTGCAGCAGTTTGCGCCACGCAACAGAGATAAAGTCGGATGATAGCTCAACCGCGCAGCCTGTGCCGCTGAGCACGTCTGCGATCCGTTTTGCCTGCGGCACATCGGGCAGCGTAAGGCGCGGTTTGGCGCGCAGCCAGACTGACGCATCCGCTTCACGCTGTGCCGGGAACCACACGACCGAAGGCAGCACCTTTGCCCCCTTGACGTAAGGTTCCAACTGGCTTTCCTGCTCGACGCCATTTTGCAGCGCACAGACCAGGGTATTTTTATCGCACAACGCCGCCAGCCAGTCGGCGCAGTCAGCAACCTGAGTGGTTTTCACCGCGACAAACACCAGGTCGAACGGGTGGTTGATTGCCGCCGGATTGCTCAATACCGGACCTGGCACCACAACTTCACCATCATCGCGACGTAAAATTAACTGTGGATGTGCGGTACGTCCGCAAAGGAGTGGCGTTCGGTCAACTTCATGCAGTACGGCGGCGATGGTGGTACCGATAGCACCCGGTCCAATAAGTGCCACTGTGGGATGATCAGACATCTTGCGTTCTCCTGATTTGATTAGCTCACCATCAGTGCGCCGGCGGCAATTATCGTGCGCGCCAACATTTTTCTCAGCGTTAACGTTTCGCCCAGAAACAGAGGATCCAGTACAACGGCGAACGGGTTTCGCGCAACGCGATATCAAGTGCCAACATCAGCACACCCTATAATGCACTCATCCACAGGGTATAAGAAAGTGCGTTGCCGGACACCTGCAACAATACCGTCCCCCCCCCTGGCCCAGATCATGAATATGGCTCATGTGGTAATGAAATTAAGTCGCTTTCACTCATCCCATGGCTCTGGCATAAAATATGCAATATTAACTTACTGACAACATGAAGACTGATGAGTGAACACATCAGTAACTTCTTCGAAATCAAGAAGCCAATTCAGTTTTCATATCAGACCTTAGGATGCAAGATCGCGATGACCAGAGACTTTACATTTACGATTAAGCGCAGTCTTTTCGATGAGGATTATAACCCCTCTGAAAATACGCGTATTACGACCAACTTTGCGAACTTGGCCAGAGGAAAGAACCGTCAGGAGAACTTGCGCAACACTTTAGTGATGATTGACAATCGTTTCAACTCGTTAGCGCATTGGGACAATCCCAAAGGCGATCGTTATTCTGTCGAACTTGAAATCATTTCCGTTGAGATGGGGATTGACGGCAATGGCGATACCTTCCCGGTGATTGAAATATTGAAAACCAATGTTATTGATAAAAAAACCAACAAACGCATTGACGGTATTGTAGGGAATAACTTTTCCTCTTACGTGCGAGATTATGACTTCAGTGTCGTGCTGTTAGAGCACAATAATAACCAACCAAAATTTAGCATTCCGGATAATTTTGGCGACTTGCATGGCAACATATTTAAGCTTTTCGTTAACTCAAGTGAGTACCAAGAGAACTTTAACAAAACACCTGTAATATGCTTAAGTGTCTCAAGCAAAGACACCTATTATCGGACTGGAAACCAGCACCCTATATTAGGCATAGAATATCAGCAGAGTGATTCTTCTTTGACAGAGCAATATTTCAAAAAAATGGGATTGCAGGTGCGCTATTTCATGCCTCAAAATAGTGTTGCGCCTTTGGCCTTTTATTTTTCCGGTGATTTACTCAGTGATTACACTGATATTGAGCTTATCAGTACCATCAGCACGATGGAGACTTTCCAAAAGATTTACCGCCCTGAGATTTACAATGCAAACTCTGCAGCCGGACAATACTATCAGCCGGCCCTGAATCACCAGGATCATTCATTAACAAAAATTGTTTATGACCGTGAAGAGCGTAGCCAGTTGGCTATTGAGCAGGGGAAATTTACTGAAGAACACTTTATCAAACCCTATAAGACTATTTTTGAGCAATGGTCTGCTCACTGCGCGCTTTGATTAACCAACAATAAAAGGTCATCCATTATGAAAATATTATTACCTACTTCGACTGCCGGCAGCTTACCCAAGCCTTCCTGGCTGGCACAACCTGAGACCCTTTGGTCCCCCTGGAAATTGCAGGATGAGGAACTGATTGAGGGGAAACAAGATGCCTTGCGCTTGTCCCTGGAAGATCAACTCCGAGCCGGCATTGATATTGTCAGTGATGGCGAGCAAACGCGCCAACACTTTGTCACTACCTTTATTGAGCACCTGAGCGGCGTTGATTTTGAAAAACGGCAGACGGTTAGAATTCGTAATCGTTATGATGCCAGCGTACCGACAGTCGTGGGGCCAGTGGCGCGTCAAAAACCCGTTTTTGTTGAAGATGCCAGATTTTTGCGTCAGCTAACCAAGCAACCTATTAAATGGGCCCTGCCAGGGCCGATGACAATGATAGATACGCTTTATGATAACCACTATAAAAGCCGCGAAAAACTGGCCTGGGAATTCGCAAAAATTCTCAATCAAGAAGCAAAAGAATTAGAGGCCGCTGGCGTCGATATTATCCAGTTTGATGAACCCGCCTTTAATGTTTTTTTTGATGAGGTGAATGATTGGGGGATCGCCGCTTTAGAAAGAGCCATTGAAGGACTTAAATGTGAAACGGCGGTACATATCTGTTATGGATATGGCATCAAAGCCAATACCGATTGGAAAAAGACTCTGGGGTCAGAGTGGCGGCAATATGAAGAGGCTTTCCCCAAACTGCAAACCTCTAATATCGATATCATTTCACTGGAATGCCATAACTCGCATGTTCCAATGGACTTGCTTGAACTGATCCGCGGTAAAAAAGTGATGGTAGGAGCCATTGACGTGGCAACCAATACCATAGAAACCCCCGAGGAAGTGGCCGATACATTACGCAAGGCACTTCAGTTTGTGGATGCCGACAAGCTCTATCCTTCGACCAACTGTGGCATGGCCCCCTTGGCTCGTCGGGTAGCCAGCGGCAAACTCAATGCGTTAAGTGCAGGCGCGGAAATCATCCGTAGAGAACTCGCCGCTAAATAAGCTCGCCAAATTAGAAAAGCAGACTTCCCCGGAAGTCTGCTTGAGTTTGATGACAAAGTTGTTTTTGAACCCGAGATACCCGGGCCTAGCGCACCGAGGGGCCATTATGGGACACGTCCATGTGTCCCACCCTACGGGCCGACTCGAAGTCGTTCCCATTTGCTCCCGGCAAATGGGTCGGCGGACAAGCCGCTACGACCCCTTCGGCACGCTCTCCCTAATAACGAGCTTTGTCAGCAGTCTGCCGTTACTGCTTATGCTTCACTGGTTTCTCTCAGAAAACTGACAACCTCACGCGCCTCGGCGAACAGTTTATGGTAATGGGCTTCACCGTCGGTAATCCCTTCCTCCACTCCAATGGTATTATAGAGAAAATCGATTCTCGCATTCTCCACGCCCAGATACGCCATGCAGCCATTAATGTAATCGGTCATGTTCTTTTCCCAGCCATATTTGATAAATCCTGACTGAGAGCCGCCCACCAAAGCCAGCCAGCGAATTTTTTTATCCTTCAGTCTATTTTCGTCGCCGTAGGCCAGACCGTAGTTCCAGACGCGTTCCAGGTACCCTTTTAGTATTGCCGGGAAGGCGTACCACCACACAGGGAACACCAATACCAATGTGTCCTTATCCTCCAGCTCATTGAAAAGGCGATGCACTTGCGGCGAATAGGTTTTCTGCAGATTATCCCAGTCCGGCTCATCCTCCACCCTGAGTATCGGGTCAAAATCGCTGCGGTAGAGATCAAGGCTGGAAACGTTGTAGCCATGCTCTACCGCTTGGCTCTGCATCTCATTTACGACCTGAGCCGTTAAAGAATCGGGGCGTGGATGAGCCCAGATAAAATAAATGTTATTTAATTTCATGCAATTGCCTTAATGTTTCGAGAAAGAACCCTTACTTTACGGTGGCATGATAGTTCTGTAAAACGTACTATTTGAGATGGGTTACTGAAGGAAATTCACTAATGCAGCCGAACTTTTCAGACTTTGCTTCGTTTATTGCCGTCGCACGCTACAAAAGCTTCCGGGAGGCGGGTGATGAACTGGGGCTCTCCCCTTCCGCCATGAGTCATTCCATCAAGCAACTGGAGCAGAGATTAAAAGTCCGGTTATTCAATCGCACGACTCGCAGCGTGGCGCTTACCGAGGCGGGGCTAACCCTTTTTGAGCGATTACGCCCGGTATTTGATGAGGTCAATACCATCCTTGACGAGATGAATTGCTTTCGCGATGCACCGATGGGCACCCTCAAAATCAATACTTCACGCTTGGCCTCGCGGCTCTTTTTGCTGCCGATCATAGCCGGGTTTAGCCGCAAATATCCGGACATCAAAGTGGAGATCACCACCGATGACAGGTTGGTGGATATTGTCCAACAGGAGTTCGATGCCGGGATCCGCCTGAATAACACGGTAGAAAAAGACATGATTACCGTCCCTATCGGGCCAAAAATCAAACTGGTGGTGGTCGCCACGCCTGATTATCTTGAACATCACCCCGCGCCGATGCATCCGTGCGAGCTGGTTAATCACCAATGTGTCGTTTTTCGTTTTCAGAGCGGCCGCCCGTATCTCTGGGAATTTGAAAACCCCTCGGGGAAATTTGAAGTGGCCCCAGTCGGTAATATCCTGCTGGACGATATGGATTCAGCGCTCGAGGCGGTGCTGTGTGGCGCTGGGCTGGGCTATCTCTATGACGAACAGGTAAAAGAACACCTGAAAAGCGGCAAGCTGATCAAGGTTCTGGACGAATGGCTCCCCGAACGCCCCAGCCTGCAACTCTATTACCCTAATCGCCAATATATGTCTGGCCCATTACGCGCCTTTATTGACTACCTGAAAGAGACGCAGAGATCAGCTGAAAATAGTCATCAGGTGAATCAACTCTGATCGCGGCAGTGAGTTTGCCAACCCATGAACTCCCCCCGCCGGCAACATAGAAAAAGGAATTAATCCTGCATCTTGATAACCACTTTTCCCTTCGCATGCCCCTGGGCAAGGTAAGCAAGAGCCTCCTTTGTTTGAGCAAAGGTGAATACCTTGTCGATCACGGGTTTGATTTGTTCGGTTTCTACCAGTTTACCTATTTGGCTGAGTTGATCACCATCTGGCCGAACGAAAAGAAAGGTATAAGTTAAGCCCCGTTTTTTTGAAAGACGCATAATATTGCGGCTCATAAGCCTGAAGATAAAAGTCAGAAAGAAGTTTAACCCTCGAGCTCGCGCAAACCTGACATCTAACGGCCCGGTGAGAGAAACAATATTACCTCCAGGCTTTAGGATCTGGGTGGATTTCTCAATTGCATCGCCCCTGGTGGTGCCAAGTACCACATCATAGCCAACCAATACCTTTTCGAACTCTTCTTTTTTGTAGTCAACGACTTCGTCTGCCCCTAGGCTCCTCACCCAGTCGATATTGCCCGTACTGGTTGTTGTCCCCACGGTTGCGCCCAGTTGCTTCGCCAGTTGGATGGCAAAGGAGCCTATCCCCCCAGAACCTGCCGGGATGAAAACCTTCTGACCAAGCCGCAGCCTGACTCGCTCTGTCAGTGCTTGCCAGGACGTGAGGCTTACCATAGGGAGCGAAGCCGCCTGCACAAAATCCAGGTTTGCTGGTTTTATAGCTGCAGCGCTCTCAGGCACCACCGCAAATTCGGCAAGAGACCCCGTTCCCGTATCGAAGATGCTGGCGAAGATTTCATCACCAGGGGAAAAACGAGTCACGCGACTTCCCACGGCAATAACAACCCCAGATAGATCGCTACCCAAAGTTGCAGGAAGCTTAAAATGCAGAACCGGCTTAAATATTCCGGTTGGGATCATATTGTCGATTGGATTTAGGCCCGCAGCGTAAACTTTAACCAAGACTTCATTAGCCTTGAGCGAAGGATAATCTACGTCATCAAACCCTAATTCAGGAGATTTACCGTAACGCTTAAACGTGAAGGCTTTCATCGTCTTATTATTCATTTGTTTTTCCCCTGCCGTGCAGGCAGCTGAACGATCGTTCTGAGCAGGACCATTTATTGTCTAAAGGGTTTTATATCGCTCTGCGGCTTCATCTTGTTTGATGTCCGATAGCAGAGTCTGACGCGCAGCATCGAGGTTGTCCCAGCGTGCGGCGTTCTGCAAAGGTGGGATGGTAACGAGTTCACGCCGATCAAATCCAACCAGGGCCGCATCAACCAATTCGCCCACTTCCATCATTTGGGGCAAAGTGTTGGGGTCGATACCTGCACGTTGCCAAATATCCGTGTAAGTCCCGGCAGGGAGCACCGCCTGAACATAAATCCCCTTCTGCGACAGCTCAATATTCATGCCCTGAGACAGGAACAGAACAAAGGCTTTGGTTGCGCCATAAACCGACATTGCAAATTCAGGGGCGAGTCCGACGACGGAACTGATGTTGACGATAGCGCCCTCGCCAGCCAGCACAAACCGTGGCGTCACAGCATTGGCCAGTCGGGTTAAAGCCGTCACATTAAGCGCGATAAGCTGCTCAATTGAATCAGACGTCTGCTCTGCAAAGCTGCCCGACTGCGCGATACCCGCGTTATTGATAAGAATGCCTATCCGCGTGTCATCACGTAAACGAGCTTCAACAGCCGCTAAATCATCCGCTTGTGTGAGATCCGCAGGCAGCACGTCGACGGCAATACCGCTTTCTTGTCTCAAGCGTTCGGCCAGGCTATCAAGTTTTGTCTTGTCGCGGGCAACCAGAACCAGGTCATGGCCCCGACGTGCGAACCGTTCAGCGTATACGGCACCAATGCCTGTAGAAGCGCCTGTAATCAGAACTGTTGATTTGGTCATGAAATACCCTTCTTTATCAATGAGTAAATGAAATTCGCAAACTGCGATGTCTGTAGAACCCTGAGAGTGGTGGCTAACGGGACAAATGTAATGATGATGATCGTAATCTAAAAAGTCAATCCGTTTGATTACGATCATCATCAATGTATACTTGCGACATGAGTTTTAGGAGAAGAGGCAGAGTAATGAGGGTTTCTAAAGAGCAGGTTCGTGCAAACCGAATACGTATTGTTGAAACAGCTTCAGAGTTGTTTCGTGAGCGGGGTTATGACGGCGTGGGTGTAGCAGAACTGATGTCAGCGGCAGGTTTAACTCATGGCGGGTTCTATAAGCACTTCGGTTCCAAGGCTGATTTGATGTCGGAGGCGATGTGCTGTGGTTTTACGCAATCCGCAGAAAATACGGCGGGTATGAGCCGGGAACAATTTGTTGAAAACTATCTCTCCCGCCAGCATCGCGATGATATGGGCAAGGGTTGTGTGATGTCGGCACTAGGCGCCGATACGGCCCGCCAATCTGAATCGATTAAGGCGACGTTTGCGGCTGGCATTGAACGTCAGTTGGCCCTTTTAGCCAATGAAAATGGCGAAGGTGGCATAACGCGTGCCGATCTGATCGATACCATCGCACATGTTGTTGGTGCTCTGGTGCTGTCCCGTGCCTGCCCTGATGACTCCGCGCTGGCAGATGAGATTTTGGACGTTTGTCGCTCCCGGATCCTCACTAAGGAAGCCCATAAGGATTGAGTTTCCGACTAGTTCTGCGGAGTTGGTGTCCGAAAATCAGGCCATAACAGGCTTATTGTCACAAAGGTCACCAGATTCGCCAACAGCCCGTAATAGGTCACGCTGTTGGCCTGCAATCCGTATCTGGCCATAAAATAGATGATGATAATAGCGCTGGACACCATCGCTGATATCGCCCCGGTGGTTGAAGACCTTTGCCAACAAATAGCTCCAATCAGAGGAACCAACAACACGCCAACCAGAATGTTATAAGCGACAGTCAGCGCAGTAATAACATCGCCAATCAAACTGGCGAGGATCAGTATGCTGATACCAAAGGCCAGGGTTGCACAGCGATCTGTTTTAATTGAACATTTTTCTTTCTTGAAAATAGCGGCATAAATATCATAAACAAACAGGGTTGAGGTGGCCATCATACAGGCGCTGGCTGTAGACATGAGTGCGGCCAGTGAAGCAGCAATGACAATTCCCCGAAGCCCTACGGGAAGCACCGTCTGTACGGCGCTCATGAATACGGCATCCGGGTTGCCAATATCGGGCAAAAATACCCGACAACTCATGCCAATAATTGCCCCCATCACGCCCCAGACAATACAATAAACCCCGGCGACAAAGCCTCCCCAGCGGGCGACGCCGGCACTGCGGGCGGTAAACATGCGCTGCCAGATGTCCTGCCCGATAAACATTCCCAGGCAGTAGATTAAAAAATAAGTAATGATATTTGGTAAGCCAATATGGGTCAGAGAGAAGAAACCCTCGGGTAAAATATCCCGCATATTTTGCCAACCACCGGCATGAATAACACTGGCAGGCATTAAAATAAAAAGTAACCCCACCGTCATCATAATAAACTGAAAAATATCAGTCATGGTTAATGACCACATCCCCCCCAGAAAAACATAGACCACGACCACCCCGCCGCCGATCCAGATGGCATACAGAAAGGGGATGCCCAACAAAACCTCGATAATGCTGCCTATGGCGATAATGGAGGTGACCGCAACCATTAAGTCATAAACCATCATAATGGCCGCCCCCAGCAAGCGAACGCGGGGACGATAACGGATTGCCAGAACCTGGGTGACGGTGTGCAGATTCAGTTTCAACAACGGGGTAACCAGAAACAAGCTCAGACCTATCAGACCCATCCCCAGGCTGGTTGCCAGCCATAACCCAGAGATACCATATTGATAGCCGAGTCCCATGCTGCCCATGGTTGCCGCACCGCCAAGCACCGTCGTGGCCATAGTGCCGGTGAACATCAACGGTGCGAGACGCCTGCCCGCTACGGCATAATCATCTCGCGTTTTTGCCCGTTTCCAGCCCAGCCACCCCACGCCTAACACCAATAACAAGTAAAGCCCAATGAGGGAGAGATCAATAACCACAATTGTCTCCTTTGCCATGTCGCTTTGGCGGATTGTCTGGAATAGCCGCGGTGCCAATATCTGCTGCACCAATGAGTCATCAACGCGCTTTAACCCGTCGTCAGTGAAACACCACGCCCTCAATATCTTTATTGATCAAGGTTCCCGCCCGTCCCTCGACCATATCAACAATGTCCTCCAGCGATCCGATCACTGCCGATCTGCCACTATTGATAGAAAACTCACACGTAGCCTGGATCTTGGGCCACATCGAGCCTGCCGGGAAATCCATTTCAAGCAGTGCGTGTGGATTGGCGGCTTTAATTGCTTTACTGTCCGCAGTGCCAAAATCAGTGAAAACTCTGCTGACGTCGGTCGCGATAATCAGTAAGTCCACATCCAGCTGCTGAGCCATTAGGCTACAGCAGCGGTCCTTGTCGATAACGGCCTCCAGCCCACGGCTTTGTGAACTGAGGGTGGTGACCGGGATACCGCCACCGCCGCCGGCAATAACAATCACATCATTGTTTACCAGCGTGCGTAATGTCTCAATTTCGACGATCGCCAATGGCTGTGGGCTGGGAACAACGCGGCGGTAATATTTACCATCCGGTTTTATTATCCAGCCTTTTTCTCGCATTAATTTGTTGGCCTGTTCTTCGTTATAAACCGGGCCAATAAATTTATTGGGTTGTTTGACAGCGGGATCGTTGATATCGACCTCTACCTGAGTCAGCAAACAGGCAACCTGCCTGCCGGGTATATGATTACGTAGCTCCTGCTCCAGCATGTAACCAATCATCCCCTGGCTTTCCGCACCCAAAACGTCAAAAGGATAGGGCTCAACCTTATCGGCGTAGGACTCAGACTGCAGTGCTAATAATCCTACCTGCGGCCCATTTCCGTGGCTGATAATGATCTGGTGTTTGCCATGCAGACGGGAAATGGCTGCGCAGGCTATAGAGATATTTCGCCGCTGGTTTTCTGCGGTCATGGCTTCACCACGTTTTAATAGCGCATTGCCGCCTAATGCTATAAGTATTCTCATAATTATCCTCTCCTGTTCCCTGGCAGATAAGAAAGGGGAAGCTATACCCTCCCCTTTAGATGGCTGACTATTTCATTCCCGTTCTAATGGGAAAGTCATGCAGTGAGGCCCACCGCCGCCTTTGAGAATTTCTTCCAATTCAATTTCAATGGTTTTAATTCCCAAGGCAGCAAGTTGCAGGTTGGTCTCTTTATTATTTTTAAAGGTCAGCACCCGGTCATCACCCAATGCCTGCAAATTGCAATGATGGCGGAATACCCCCTGTTGCGGAACATCAATCAGAGTGAATTTTCTTCTGGTGAGCAGATTTAAAAATTCATCAGGCAGCGCAGCTTTACAGACGACCGCGACTTTCTCGGCAACGATATTAAAGCACATGTCCAGGTGAAGATTTTCACGCTTACAGAAGATAGGGACCATGGTGTAACCCAGTTCCCACATCTGGCGTTCAATGTTCTGGTAGCCGTCATAGTCTGTCCTTGCCACAACGCCCTGAGCAATAGTGTGCTCATCTATCATCCAGAAATCACCGCCCTCAAATGCCCCACTGGTACAGCGTGCAATGCAGGGGATACCGAGCTGTTTCATCTTGGCTTCATAAGCGGCTGTTTCCCCATGGCGACAAGGTTCGCGGAACCTCCCCATGATGAAACCTTCCGCTACACAGGCACCGAAATCGCGCGCATAAACCTGATAAGGAAGGTCAGGATCAGGATCCATCAATACCACTTCAACGCCGTTTTCACGATAAGCCTGAACCAACGCGTCATGCTCGCGTCGAAATGCGTTAATATCGGCTGACTCGCCTTTTTCCAGCCAGTCTTCAGTAATGACATTAATAGGCTGGAATGAAAAATGTTTTGGTGGACATAATAAAACCTTCTTCAGTCTATTAGTGGCATTTTTTACATAGCTTCTTTCCATTTTTAACCTCTTAATTATCTTTATTTCATAAGATGCAGTCAGGATACTTTCATCTGTATGAGTACAGAATTAATCCGAATGACTATTTGGAGTAGTCAGTTTTGTTTTCACTATTTCGGTGGGAATGTTTTTCAGTATCAATTTGGCCTGCTCTTCTCCGGAAACAGATTTATCCCGCAACAAATAAAGAATCAGGCCAATCACCAGCAGCACGGCCAATAGCAGATGCTCATAGGGCCATTTAAGCGCCGCCGGGCTGCCAGGAACCAACATGGCTGCAGCCATAAGCAGAGTCACAATGGTCCCAACAGCCAGGGTGAATTTTCCTCCCGGAGTTGGAAGCGGGCGTGGAAGCTCAGGGCGTAATTTCCTCAGTCGCATCACGGAAAACAGCGTTGATCCCCACAAGACGATGTAGGAAAAAGCGGCCACGGTGACCAAGGGGAGAAACACGGCTTTACCCAGCAGACAGGCAAAAGCAGCTATTAATGAAACGAAAAGGATGGCTACCGTTGGCGTATGGTAAACCGGGTGCAAGCGGGAAAAAGCCGCCGGGATTAATCCAACCTGGCTCATATACATCAGTAAACGAGTTGCGCCATAAAAGCAGGCGTTATAAACCCCCACGACTCCGCAGCAAGCTGCTGCAGTGAGTAACACTCCCCAAACTGGCGTACCTGTCACTATTTCTGCTGCGTGAGCAAAGGGGATATCCATGGTCATCAGGCTTTTCCAGGGCACGATTGCCGAAGGAACCAGTAGGGTAATCAGGTACATAAAGGTGGCGATGACCAGCGAGATAATCAAAGCAAGAGCGGTTTTTTTACGGCTCAGGCTGGCAGAGGCTTCTTCCGCTCCCTTGGCTATGGTTTCCCAGCCGGCAATAGAAAATGGCAGGAGCGCCAGCAGAGCCACCACGCCAGCAAAGGTCGGTTTGCTCTGTAACGGGCTGAGGTTTTCAAGATCGATATAGAATGAACAGGCAATCAGCGAGACGATAACCAGGGTTAACACCGTCACGGTAATAAACGTCTGTAACGTTGATGAAAGTTTTACGCCCCGGTGCTGCATCATGCCGATGCCCGCAATAAGTAGCAGCCCGATAACCAATAATGGAGCACTGACCGCAAACCCGCCGACCTCATAGAGAATTGCTGCACTCTTCATAGAAGGCAGCAGGTAGCCCAGCATGGTGGTGATCGCCAGCGCTTCCCAGGCGCATAAAATGATATTCACCAGCACGCCGAACCATCCGGCGATCATCGCGGCAAAACTGCCGAAGGCAAGATATGAATACGCAGCCTCCCCACCCGCCAAAGGCACAGCGGATATGGCTTCCAGATAGGCCAGCGCAAGCGGAAGCTCAATGAGCAGGCAGAGTAAAATGGCCAGTGCCGCATTGGAGGGGCCACCGGCCGTGCTTAGCCAGGTGCCGGTGAGCACCAGCCAGGAAGCACCAAAAACGCAGCCAATACCCATCCCCAAAAATCCATTGAAGGTAATGGCTTTTTTTAGATGTGTTTTACTCTCCACAGATTGGCTCATAACAAACTCCTTAGTGAAGTACGGATGGCGACTAAAAGCAGAAGTGATGTCTGGCGGCATGGCGAGGGAGCCAACGTTTTGGCTCCCTCGCCTTTGAGCCGGAAGGCTAGACCGCCGTAGCCACCATAACGGCCTTCACGGTGTGCATGCGGTTTTCACCCTGATCCCACACCACGGACTGCGGCCCTTCAATGACTTCATCTGTCATATCTTCGCCACGGTAACCCGGCAGGCAATGCATGAAGACCGCCGTTTTTCTCGCTTTCGCCATTGCCTGGGCGTTGATTTGGTACGGCATAAAGTCTTGAATGCGCTTTTCTTTCTGGGCTTCGTTTTCGCCCATGCTGTGCCAGGTGTTGCCATACACCACATCGGCTCCACGCAGCGCCTCGTCGAAATCCCGGGTCACGATGACTTTGGAGCCGCTTTTCGCCGCGTGTTGCTGCGCACAGGCCAGAATTCCCGGTACGGGTTCGTACCCTTCAGGGGCAGCAACGTAAATATCCATTCCCATCATGCCGCAGCCGATCATCAGGGAATGACAGACGTTATAGACATCGCCGGCATAACAGACTTTGACCCCTTTCCATTCGCCAAATTTTTCTTTAATGGTCAGAAGGTCGGCCAGCCCCTGGCAAGGATGCTCAAGCGCAGTTAAAGCATTAATCACCGGATTTTTCATGTATTGCGCAAACTCCTGAACAATTTCCTGCCCATAAGTTCGGATATACAAACCATCAAAATAGCGATCAATAATGCGTGCGGTATCTTTAATGGGTTCGCCGCGGCTGAGTTGCATTTCATCCGGGCGCAAATAGATAGACTGAGCCCCCAACGCCGTTGCGGCGGCATGGAAGGAATTACGGGTACGCGTAGATTTTTTTTCGAAAATCATGCCATAGGTACGCCCACGTAAATACTCATGTGGCTCACGCATGGTCCATTTGCGTTTTAAATCGGCTGCCAGCTCGACCAAATAACGGATCTCTTCCGCTGTATAATCCTGCATGGCAAGATAGTGCTTGCCGCGAAATTTATCTCTCATTTCATATCCCTCGATGTGTGGTAAAGACGCCCATTTTACGGATAGCAGTATTCCAGCCACTGTACCCATCTGAATATTCATTGATGTGTCGATGAGCGTAAGACCGAATTACATGGCTAACAATAGATATAAAATAAAGCTGACTTTACTGTTTATGAATGTTTAACCAGCAAGGGTGGAATATAGAAATATTATCGACCCGGATACCCATGTTCCATACGAATATCAGACACCAAGGCTTCGAGCGCTTCATTATGCGGGCGGTTTCGATGAAGAATAAGGCAATGAGTCACCTCATAGCTTAATTCATCAGGTCCAAGCAGATACATTTCCTGTTTATCGACCCACTGCTGGGCATAATGTTGCGGCAGATAACCCATGTGCGTCCCTGCCAGAATCAGTAGGGCGACAGCCTCCATCTGGTGGGCCGTGGCAGTGATTAGTGATGGCGTGACAGGCACCAAATCCGACGGCATCAGATAGCCACGTTTCACCCAGCTGAAGCGCTGTAAATCCTCGGAGGTCACCTTTGATGATAAATACAGCGGATGGTGCCTTCCGCAATAGATTGAAATTTTTTCACTGAAGAGATCGATATACTCAAGATTCTCTAATCGGTGTCCAATATAAGATATCGCCGCATGTAATTCGCCGCTGATAATTTCCTGTTCAAGTTCCGTCGGTGATTTAATAAAAACCTGCAGACTTACCTCATGATTACGCTGATAAAAACGTCTTATTGCCTCAACTATTTTTGCTTCGGGCAACGTCAATGTGCTGTCCAACAGACCAATCAGCAACTCACCACGTAACCGCCCAGAAAGGTTATGAACCTGTAAAACAAAAGCATCCAATTTGGCGAACAGTTGTTGTGTATAACACAGCACCTGTTCCCCTTCCGCTGTCAGACTGAATCCTTTTTTCCCTCGTTCGCAGAGGCGAAATCCCAGACGTGTCTCTAAGCTCGACATACAGGTACTGATGGCAGACTGGCTCATATTCAGCTGAGCCTGAGCGGCAGAGAATCCATTACACTGCACTATGGTCAAAAATATCTGCAACAATCGGATATCAACGTTATGAATATTACCAAGCATGATTCCTCCTTATATTATGAGTATAATTAACTCAATATTTAAACTCCTATTTATTGGGTTACAGAATTGGCTGAAAGCAAAACACCTGGGTTCGATGTTTATTATCAACGCATAGATTTAGTTAGCGATGGTGGTGGGCAATGACTAGTAAATTATTTTCATCCTGTTTAATCGGCAAGTCAAAAAATACATATATCTCGAGCTGATAGTTTAGACCCGTGCAGCAATTATAGGGGGAAATAGCCTGTAGATAGAGGATCAATGATTCCATTTGGCTGGCAGGTGATAATGCTATTTATAACTATTCGATAAACCCGCCCGGCCTTATCATCCAAGAACCCCTATCAATCAATAAAAATTCAATAGTCACAGACTATTACAACATTCAACCATTCCTATTTTATCTATCTTCATCCACTGACTAAGCTTAGAGCTGAGTGTCAGTGCGAGCCCCATCAGCGGTTGGCGAAAACCTCATCTCTTATTATTGAAAATCAGTTGATTAGAAAAACCATTAGCGCAACACCCGACGCGAGCTTCAAGCCCGCGATATCCAGTTAACCGCTCCCTCAGGCATCAGATCGTTCGGGCCTGGAGAGCGAACCTACGTAAGCAGAGAGCGCATCATGACAACTGAAAGCAAATGCCCGTTTTCTGGCGGTGGCAAACCGAATACGCCGCGCCGCGGCCCTTCAAATCAAGACTGGTGGCCCAACCAACTTAGCCTGAAGCCACTGCACCAACACTCCTCCCTCTCCGACCCGATGGACCCGGACTTCGATTACGCCAAAGCCTTCAACAGCCTTGATCTGGCGGCCGTGAAACAAGATCTGCATGCGCTGATGACCGACTCGCAGGACTGGTGGCCGGCAGACTTTGGCCACTATGGCGGCCTGTTCATCCGCATGGCCTGGCACAGCGCCGGTACCTACCGCATCGGCGACGGTCGCGGCGGCGCAGGTGAAGGCCAGCAGCGTTTTGCCCCGCTCAACAGCTGGCCCGACAACGTCAGCCTCGATAAGGCCCGTCGCTTGCTGTGGCCGATCAAACAGAAATACGGCCGTAAAATTTCCTGGGCTGACCTGATTGTGCTGACCGGCAACGTGGCGCTTGAATCCATGGGCTTTAAAACCTTTGGTTACGCAGGCGGCCGTGCCGACACCTGGGAACCGGATGACGTTTACTGGGGGTCGGAAAAGATCTGGCTGGAACTGAGCGGCGGCCAAAACAGCCGTTACTCGGGCGATCGCGACCTTGAAGATCCACTGGCCGCGGTGCAGATGGGCCTGATCTACGTAAACCCGGAAGGTCCGGACGGTAATCCTGACCCGGTCGCGGCAGCACGCGATATCCGCGAAACCTTCGCCCGCATGGCGATGAACGACGAAGAAACCGTGGCACTGATTGCCGGCGGCCACACCTTCGGCAAGACCCACGGTGCCGGCCCGGCGTCGCATGTCGGTGACGATCCGGAAACGGCCGGCCTTGAGCTGCAGGGCCTCGGCTGGCAGAGCAGTTTCGGTACCGGTAAGGGCAAAGACGCCATCACCAGCGGCCTGGAAGTGACCTGGACCACCACCCCGACCCAGTGGAACCACGACTTCTTCCGCCACCTGTTCGAATACGAGTGGGAACTGACGCAAAGCCCGGCCGGTGCGCACCAGTGGGTGGCCAAAGACGTCGGCGAAACCATTCCCGATGCCTTTGACCCCAACAAAAAACAGCGCCCGACCATGCTGACTACCGACCTGTCGCTGCGGTTCGATCCGGCCTACGAAAAGATCTCACGCCGCTTCTATGAACATCCGGACCAGTTGGCCGATGCTTTCGCTCGCGCCTGGTACAAGTTGACCCACCGCGATATGGGGCCACGTGCTCGCTATCTCGGCCCGGAAGTGCCGGCTGAAGAGCTGATTTGGCAGGATCCGATCCCGGCAGTCGATCATGAGTTGATCAACGATCAGGATATCGCCGATCTCAAAACCCGGATCCTGGCTTCCGGCCTGCCGGTGTCGGTGCTGGTTGCCACCGCCTGGGCTTCCGCCTCCACCTTCCGCGGTTCCGACAAACGCGGCGGAGCCAACGGGGCGCGCATTCGTCTGGCACCGCAAAAGGATTGGGCCATCAACCAACCCGCTCAACTGGCGCAAACGCTGACCAAGCTGGAGAGCATTCAGCAAGCCTTCAACCAGGCCCAGTCAGGCAACAAACGCGTTTCGCTGGCGGATGTGATCGTGCTGGCCGGAGTGGCAGGCGTCGAGCAAGCGGCGATCAACGCCGGACATCCGGTAAGCGTTCCCTTCACGCCGGGCCGTATGGACGCGACGCAGGAGCAGACCGATGTCGAATCCTTCGCAGCGATGGAACCGGTGGCCGATGGCTTCCGCAACTACCTGAAACATCAGTTCAACGTGCCGGCCGAAGCTCTGTTGGTCGATAAGGCGCAGTTGCTGACGCTGACGGCACCGGAAATGGCGGTGTTGGTGGGTGGGCTGCGGGTGCTGAACGCCAACGTGGGCCAAAGCCAGCACGGCGTGTTGACCCAACGTCCACAGGCGCTGAGCAACGACTTCTTCGTCAATCTGCTGGATATGGGCACCACCTGGAAAGCGGCAGGCGAAGACGGCGTGTTTGAAGGCCGCGACAGCCAAACGGGTGCACTCAAGTGGACGGCGACACGCGCCGATCTGATCTTCGGTTCGCACTCTCAGCTGCGTGCGTTGGCGGAGGTCTACGGCAGCTCCGACGCCCAAGCCAGCTTCGTGAAGGACTTCGTCGCCGCCTGGAATAAGGTGATGAATCTCGATCGTTTCGACCGCGCTTAAGAGCAAACAAGCCCGCTTAAGATAATAACCTAAGCGGGCTTTTTATTTACTCTCGTCCCAGGTGACGTAAATCGAGCGACAGGAAGTGTTGCACCTGCGGTTTTTCCGGGCCGATATGGAACTTAAGCGCCTCTTGCTGCAGATCGGCATCGGCATGCGAAACCCGCTGATGCTGGCGCAAATGCTCGGCCCAGGATTCCACCATAAACCACTCCATCACGCACTGCGGATCGGCGGTATGTTCAGTCAGCCCCCAGGCGTAGGCACCGTCTCGGCGACGTACCCGTGAAAGCCGCTGCAACGTACGCAAAAACTGCGGACGATCCTCTACCCGCACGCGATACTCCACAGAGATCATGACCGGACCGCGATCGTTCTCCACGGGCGTATTGAGCAAGGGTTCAGGCCAATGGTTGGAAGGCTGCAGATCGGCCTCGCCTTCCGGCAGGCGGATGCGGTGGAATATCAGCGAGATGATCAACAATCCGATACCGCCCGTCAGCAGCGTGGCGGCCACGCCGATCTCCTGCGCAATCAACCCCCACAGCAGGCTGCCTGCGGCCATCGCGCCATTAAACACCATCAGATAAATCGCCAGGCCGCGTCCGCGCACCCAGTTTGGCAAAACCCCTTGAGCCGCGCCGTTCAGTGAGGTCAGCGCGATAATCCAACCGGCCCCCAATGCCAGCAGCAACACCACGGCCAGCCACTGCGGCGGCGCTAACGACAGCAACCCCATCACGCCAGCGCTAATGACCGCCGCCAACAGCACCAGACCGTCAGAGTTCAACCGCTGACGCAGCCACGGCAACAGTATCGCGCCGCCTATCGCACCGGCCCCCACCGCGCCAAGCAAAATACCGTAGAAACCGGCGGTGCCGCCCAGCATTTGCCTTGCCACCAGCGGCAACAACGCCCAAACCGAACTGGAAAACACAAAGAACACCGCCGCCCGCAGCAGCACCACGTGCAGCTCACGGCTGGCGCGGGCATAGCGTATACCGGCACGGAAAGCGCCGAAGAAATGTTCGGAAAGTCCGTTGTCTTCCACTTTGGGCCTGCGCCACCACAGCAAGGCGGAAACCACAAATACATAGCTCAGGATGTCGGCACCGTAGGCCGCACCGGCACCAAAGCTCGCCAACAGCAGGCCCCCCGCCGCCGGGCCTATGGCGCGGGCGATGTTGATCCCCAGCGAGTTCAGCGCCACCGCATTTCTGAGATCGGCGCGCGGCACCAGCTCCGGGACGATGGATTGCCAGGTCGGCCCCATCAGCGCCCCGCCGATACCACCGATAAAGGTCAGCGCCAGTAAATACTCTACGGTCAAGGCGCCGCTTTGCGACAGCAGCAGTAAGGTGCCACTGACGCAGGCCAGCAGGATCTGGACAAAAATAAGAAAACGACGGCGGTCGAGAATATCCGACAGCACCCCCGCCGGGATCGCCAGCAGGAATACCGGCAGCGTGGCAGCGGTCTGCATCAGCGCCACCGCCGACGGATTGGAGGATAAATCCGTCACCAGCCAGGAGCTGGCGACATCGCGCATAAAGCTGCCGACGTTGCCCAATACCGTCGCGCCCCACAGCACCGCGAATACCGGGATCTTCAGCGGCGCGAAACCGCCGGATGCTGCCTTGTTCTCAGCCGGTTCGGCCATCGTTATGCTCCTTTAAATCGTACAGCGCCACCAGCAGCAACGCGCCCGCCAGCCCAAGATGTTCAAAAAAACCGTTCATGCCGGTAAAGCGTTCCGGTGGGCTCATTTCCCAGAAACGGTTGGCCATCAGCGTGGCGGCCAGGGTAAATGCGGCCAGCGCCAGCGCGCCCAGCCACCGGTAGAAACCGCTCAGGATCAACAGTGAGGCCCCCAGCTCCAGCAGGATCACCAGGCCGGCGAACAGCGCCGCCGGCTGCAAACCAAAATGGGCCATTTCCGCCATGGCGCCAGTAAAATCCAGCGCCTTGACCAGCCCGCCCTGAATATAAGCGGCGCAGATCGCCAGCAGCATCAATCCGCGGGCAAAAGGCCTGTCAACGGCCTGTCTTATTTGAGAGAGAAAGGCGCTTGTGCTCATGGGTCTTCTCCCGGAGGTGATGTGGGACATCTTCCGGGTAACACTAAGGCAGGATGGCGTGCGGTGATAACGGAATTATTTTCGGATGATCGCAAGTATTTTTGCTGAAGATCCGGCCCTGCCTCGCTGCACAGCGCCGGTTTTGCCTGTCAGATATTTTCCAGATCGATACCGCGCGTTTTCGGGCCAAACACGCCTATCACCCCCATCACGATCAGCATGCTGGCCACGATAAACGCGATAACCCCCACCGAACCGCCGTATTGCAGGATGACGCCGATAATCAGGCTGCTGAATACCGTCGACAATCGGCTAAACGAATAGCAGAAGCCGACGGCACGGGCGCGTATGTAAGTCGGGAACACTTCCGTTTGGTAGGAATGGTAACTGTAGGTCAGCCAGGCATTGGACCAGGTGATGAAGAACCCGCAAAGAATCAGCCAGACGGGGTTGTTTTGCAGGGCAAACAGCGAGCCGAAAATAACCGTCACCAGGCAGGAAAGGACAATCTGCCACTTGTTTTCCATCTTGTCGGCATAGCGGCTGCACAACAGCGACCCCAAAGGATAAGCCAGGGTAATAAAGAAGGCGTACAGCAGGCTGTGGGTGATGGAAGCCCCCTTGCCGGCCAGCAACGCGGGCAACCAGTTGCCAAAACCAAAGAATCCGATAGCCTGGAAGAAATTCATCACCGCCAGCATCAGGGTACGGCCACGGTAGCGCGGCGACCAGATATCCTTGAAGCTTCCCCGCACCGGCATTTCATTCTGTGCCTGCGCGTCACGCGAAGGGAAATCCGCAGTATTGGTGACGCCGCAGCGACGCTCCATCGCCTGTATCACCTGCCGAACCTCCGGGTAACGCCGTTGCTGCGCCAGCCAGCGCGGCGATTCCGGCAAGCCTTTACGCACCAGCCAGATCACCAGCGAAGCCACCGCACCGGCGATCACCACGTAACGCCAGCCGCTCAGGCCCAGGATAGTCTGCGGCACCAGCCACCACGACATTAACGCCACCGTCGGCACGGAGAGAAACTGAATGAAAAAAGAAAAAGCGAACGCCCGGGTGCGCAGATGCGCGGGCACCCATTCGGTCAGGTAGGTATCTATCGTGACCAGTTCAATACCCAGGCCGACGCCGACCAAAAAGCGCAGCAAGATCACCCATTCCGCCTGATGCTGAAAAGCCAGGCCCAGCGAAAAGAGGCCATACCAGGCCAGTGCGAACATAAAGGTAGTGCGGCGGCCGAAGCGATCGGCATAGGGGCTGAGCAAGCTGGCGCCGATAAACAGGCCGAGGAAGGTGGCGGAGGCAAACGCCGCCTGGTCGGAAACGCCGAACACACCCTGCGCACCGGTGTGGAATATGCCTTCGGCGATCAGGCCGGTGCTGATGTACCCGGTCTGAAACAGATCATAGAGTTCGAAAAAACCGCCCAATGCCAGCAGCGCGATAAACCGCCACAGCCCGGCGGAGGTGGGCAAAGCATCAATCCTTGCCGACAGATCCCGTTCATGGATCGGCGACTGGGCCGCGCCCGCGCTTCCTGCAACCAAAGACTCACTCACCGTTAACCTCGCCATAACATAATCGATAATTTTCTATGCTATAGGCTCGGTGTCGGAGTTAAATATTTAATTAGCAGACTATGAAAAAAATTTAAGCATAAAAAACTGCAGCAGTCTGTTTTGCTGAGAGAAAATTTAACCGGGGCGACAATACCTGATAGCGAGCCCTAAGCTCGCTATCAGGTGAAGGGGATTAGCGGATGTGGTGGTGTTGCAGGCGTTCGCTGCGGTAAAAGTTCAGCAGGCACCAGCCAAGGGCGATCAGCGCCAGCGGCGCAGCGACAAAGCCGATGTTGCCCATGCCCAGATGCTGGCTGACCTGGTTGCCCAGCAGCGCACCGCCGCCGATACCGAAGTTATACAACCCGGAGTAAATCGACATCGCCACGTCGGTGGCGTCCGGTGCCAGGTTCAACACCTTGGCCTGCATCGACAGGCCAATCGCCATGATTGCCATGCCCCACACCGCAAACAGCAGCGTCAGGTGGTTTTCATCGCCGGAGGCCGGTAACAGCAGCAGCAGGCTCAACATCAGCAACGCAATGGCACCGATGAAAAAGCCCGACGGGAAGCGTTCGCTAAAGCGGCTGAACAACAGGCTGCCGACGATCCCGGCGGCACCGAACAGCAACAGCATCAGCGTGGTGAAGTTTTCCGACAGCCCGGCTACGGTCTGAATAAAGGGTTCGATATAGCTGTAGGCGGTGAAGTTCGCCGTCACCACGATGATGGTCAGCATATACAGGCTGACCAGCGCCGGACGCTTAAACAGCATCGGCACGCTGGCCAGTGAGCCTGAATGTTCGCTTTTCAGCACCGGCAGCAGCCGCCACAGCAGCACCAACGCCAGGGTGGCGCAAACTGCGATACCAATAAAGGTCATGCGCCAACCGAGGATCTGCCCGACGATGCGCCCCAGCGGCAGGCCGAGTACCATCGCCAACGCAGTGCCGCCAGCCAGCAGACTCAACGCCTGCGCCTTCTTGCCTGCCGGGGCGACCCGGATCGCCAGCGAGGCGGTGATTGACCAGAATACCGCATGGGCCAGCGCCACACCGGCGCGAGAGATCACCAACGTGGTGAAGTCCCAGGCTACGGCAGTCAGTACGTGGCTGGCGATAAACAGGATGAACACCCCGATCAGCAGCTTGCGCCGCTCAATCTTGCTGGTCAGCAGCATGCACACCAGCGAGGCGGCGGCGACAATCCAGGCATAAATAGTGATGATCAAACCCACTTGCTCGGTCTGCATCGAGAAACTTTTGGCGATATCGCTCAGCAACCCCACCGGAATAAACTCGGTGGTATTGAAGATAAAGGCCGAGACGGCAAGGATAACCACGCGCAACCAGGCGGTTGAGCGAGATACCTGAGTTTGTTCCATGTTAAACAGGATCCGGAGAGAGACGGGAAGTAGCGATATTTTAACCAATCGGCGGCATAAATGCGATATAGGTCACACTTTTATTAGGCTGTTTTTTTCGACAGTCTTTTCCTGCCCAAAGGCCTGCGCAGCGGCAGGCCTTTGGCGACAAACCGAGCGCGTTTACTGGCTGATGCAGCGTTTTAACGCCTCCACCGACGTCTCGATACCGGCATCGACCGACATGGTCAGGTCTTCCATTTCCAGCGATACCCAGTCGTTGTAGCCCATCATGCGCACCACCGAGAAGAACTCCTTCCACCACTGCAAGTCCTGCCCGCATCCCACCGCCACATAGTTCCAGGCGCGTTGCGCGACCTGTTCCACCGGCCGGGTTTCCAGCAGCCCGTTGACCGCCACTATGCCCCTTTCCAGCCGCACATCTTTACCGTGCACATGGTGGATCGCGTCCCCCAGACGTCGTGCGACGGCAATGGGATCGGCCCCCATCCAGATCAGGTGGCTGGGATCGAGGTTCAGGCCGACCATCGGCCCCACCGCGTCACGCAGCCTGAACAGCGTGTCCGGGTTCCACACCAGCATCGAGCTGAAATTTTCCAGCGCGAACTTCTCTATGCCGAACGCCTGAGCTTTGTCCACCAGCCGCTGCCAATAAGGGATCGCCACCTCGTTCCACTGGTAATCCAGGCAGTTTTTCAGCGTCGGCGGCCAACTGACGGTATAGGTGATCCAGTTGGGAATGCTGTCGCCGGGCGCGGCGGGCGGCAAGCCGCTCATCATGACGATTTTTTTCACCCCCAGGCCGGCGGCCAGCGCCAGCGTGTTGTCGGTATCATGGCGGTGCTTTTCACCCAGCACGCCCGGCTCCAGCGGATTGCCGGACACGTTCAACGCGGCGATCTTCATGCCGCGGCTTTCCAGCGCCGCCATCAACCGCCGACGTTTACCGGCGTCCTGCAACAGCGCAACGGTATCCAGATGCGGGGCCGAAGACCAGCCGCCGGTGGTCATTTCCACGCCAAACACCCCCAGTTCACCCAGCCGATCCAGCATGGCTTCAAACGGCAGGTGGCCCAGGCTATCGGTACAAAAAGAAAGTTTCATGTCGTTACTCCGCGTAGCAAGGTTTAGTCAAAGGCCACCCAACGGGCGCCCTCGTTGGCGGAGCGCACGCAGTTTTCAATCCAGCGTACTCCTGCGATCCCGGCGTCGATGTCCGGATACACCAACTGCGCCAGCGCCTGTTGATCGCCACGCTGGGTGGCGTCGATGGCCAGAGCAAACTTCAGGTAGATGTTGGCCCAGGATTCGGTCAGGCCCTCGGTATGCAAAGCCCCCAGACGTTCCCAGGCGTTGCAGGTATCGTCCAGATACGACATGCCGCGATACAGCGTCTGGTTCGGTTGCCCCTGCACCTCGTAGCGCAACTCGCTGGGGTTGATGTCGCTCCACTCCAGGCTGGCTTTCGACCCCACGATGCGAATGCGCTGGCTGCTCATTGCGCCAGCGTTCACCGATGAAGCCCACATCCGCCCTACCGCCCCGTTGTGGTAGCGCATCATCACCAATGCGTTGTCTTCCAGCGGCGCGCGCGAGGGAATAAAGCTTTGCCGATCGCAAAGCAGCTCGCGGATCTGCATCTGCGGCATCACCAGTTGGGAGAGGTAAAAGGTGTGGGTGGAGATATCGCCCAGCACAAAGCTCGGGCCGGAGATGTTGGGATCGATGCGCCATTTCTGCGCTTCGCTGAGACGATCCACTTCGTCCGTGGCATTAAAACCGTGGGTGTATTGCAGATCCACCATGCGCACTTCGCCGATCTGGCCGTTCGCGATCATCGCGCGCATCTGCAGCAGCAGCGGGTGGCCGGAGAAACCGTAGGTCACGCCGACGATCAGGTTTTTCTCCGCCGCCAGCGCTTTGATTTCATAGGCTTCCTGGCTGGTGAAAAACAGCGGTTTCTCGCAGATCACGTGCAGCCCGGCCAGCAGCGCCGCGCGGGTAATTTCGTAATGCGTGCCGTTCGGCGTGGCCACCGACACCACTTCAATGCCGTCCTCACGCCGTGCCTCTTGCGCAAACAAGGTGCGGTAATCCTCATAACAGCGTTCGGCCGCTACCCCCAGATTCACGCCGAACTCGCGGCCACGATCCGGCACGATATCAAACGCGCCGGCCACCAGCGCAAAGGCGGTATTATCCCGCAACGCGCCGCAGCGGTGTTTGTACCCCACCTGCCCCAACCGCCCGCCGCCGACCATGGCCCAGCGCAGAGGGCGTGCCGTTTTTCTTTCACCATTCAACATAGTTGCTCCCGAAACCTAAGGTTTTCGCTGTTTCCGCCGCATTGCACCCGGGTGCAAATCTTAAATGCACCCGGGTGCAAAATTAGGTGGCAACTCGACCGCTAAACGAATGCCACTTGCGATGGACTATTGGAGAGGGTTAAAAATAAGTCAAATGCGTCATGATAAATCTGCCGATGATGATCACAAATTACCGATATAAGGATCCGCTGCCGGGTCTTGGTCGCCCGCCGGATCCTTGTGCCGGCGTCGGCAACTCCCGCATTCCACCACGCTGTGCTAATCTGTTGAACCCATACCGTTTTTTCATCGCGAGCGAAAGATGATGGCGAAGAAACCCGGCTCTACCTCCGCGCCCGCCCCCCGCAAGGCGACGGCCAGCGATGTGGCCGCCCGTGCCGGCGTGTCTAAATGGACGGTATCGCGCGCCTTTACCGACGGTGCGTCAATCTCGCCGCAGGCAATGCTGCGCGTTCAGACCGCCGCGCGTGAATTGGGTTATCGCCCTAATCTGCTGGCGCGCAGCCTGTCGAAAAAGAGCACCCGCATCATCGGGCTGGTGGCGGACGAGCTGAAAAATCCGCATATCTTTACCCTGCTGGATGAAGTCACCCGCCAGTTGCAAAGCCGCGGTTATATGGCCTTGTTGCTGAATATCACCTCTGAGCACGATTATGAATCGGTGCTGACGCTGGCGGACCAAATGCAGGTCGACGGCTTGCTGTTCCTCGGCACACTGCTCAATGACCGGCTGATCACATTGGCGCAGGATATTCACCATATTCCGCTGGTGGTGCTGTACCGCTACAGCGAAAGCCCCTACATCCAGGTGCTGGCGACCCACGGCTATCAGGCCGGACGCGAAATCGGCGAACTGTTGCTCACGCAAGATTATCAACGCATGGGGTATCTGGCAGGGCCTATCAGCGAGTCCACCCAGTTGCGTCGCCTTGACGGTTTCCGGGCGGCGCTGGCAGAACAACAGCGTGACGTCAACGTGGTGTTGCAGGCCCCGCATTACCAGCGCCTTTGCGGCATGGAGGCCTTTTCGGCCTATCTGGCCGCGACCCCGGCGGCACAGCGGGTGGACGCGATTTTTTGTGAAAACGACATTCTGGCGGTCGGGGTCATCGACGCGATCCGCGCCGCGCCGGACTGTGCGCCCATTGCCGTGGTGGGGTTTGACGACATTGAGCTGGCCGCCTCCCCCAGCTATCAGTTGACCACCTACCGTCAGCCGATGCAGTCGCTGATTGCCGATGGCATTCATTGCCTGACGCAGGCCTTCGAACCCGGCGGACAAAAGTTGTATACCGGCGAATTGGTCATCCGGCAATCGCATCTAAAACAACCCTAAGACGGCGAGAAATCGGCTCACTGCTATTGAGGTCACTATGTCCGCTATCTACGATTGGTCCGTGCTTGCACTACGCCGTATTTACGATCGCCGCATCAGTGGCACAGCGGTGCTCGACAGCGCTCGCCTGTTCCCCGATGCCCAACGCTTTATCGCCCAGTGGCCGCAGATACGCGATGAAGCGCTGACCCTGGCGCAAGATCTGCGTAACATCCCGCGATTTCACGAGATCATGAGCGAACAGGCGTCGATCTCCGCCAATGATCAACGTGACTGGCGCATGTTTATCCTGCAGGCCTATGGTCAGCCGATTGCCCGCAATCTGGCCCGCTGCCCGCAGCTTGCCGGGCTGATCGCCTCTTCCCCGGATGTGCTTTCCGCCTCGCTGTCGTTCCTGGCCCCCGGCAAACAGGTACCGGCGCACCGTGGCCCGTTCCGCGGCATTTTGCGCGGCTATCTGGTGCTGTCGATGCCGAAACACGCCGATGGCGTGCCCGCCGCGGTACTGAAAGTCGACGGGCAGGCATACCGGCTGAATGAGGGGGAATTTATGCTGTGGGACGACACCTTCGAGCACGAAGTGTGGAACGACAGCGACCAGGTGCGTACCGTGTTGCTGCTGGATATCCGCCGCCGCGATTTACCTCGCGGCCTGCGGATATTGTCCAGCGGCATCATCGCCCTGGTGCGGCTGAACGTTCGCTGGATCCAGCGCCAGTTCTAGGCTCCGCCCAGATAGGCTTTCCTCACCTCCTGATTGCTTAACAGCTCGGCACCGCTGCCGGTCAGGCGAATTTGGCCGTTGACCATCACATAGCCACGATCGGACAGCTTGAGCGCGTGGTTGGCGTTCTGCTCCACCAAAAACAGCGTCATGCCGCCACGGGTGAGTTCACGCAGAATGCTGAAGATCTGTTTGACGATAATCGGTGCCAACCCCAGGCTCGGCTCATCCAGCAACAGCAGTTTCGGCCGGCTCATCAACGCGCGGGCAATCGCCAACATCTGCTGTTCGCCGCCGGACATGGTCATTGCCCGCTGGTTGCGCCGCTCCTTCAGGCGCGGGAACAGCTCGAACATGCGCAGTAAATCCTCATCCACATAGCGATTGCCGATGGTAATGGTGCCCATCAGCAGGTTTTCCTCCACGCTCATGTCCGGAAAGATCCGTCGCCCCTCTGGCGCCTGGGCGATACCGCTGCTCGCGACGAAGTGGGTGGAACGCTGGCTGATGTCCTCCCCGCGAAACAGGATCTGCCCGCCGCTGATGCGCGGCTGGCCGAAGATCGACATCAGCAGCGTGGATTTGCCCGCGCCGTTGGCGCCAATCAGCGCCACCGTTTCCCCTTCATTCACCTGCAACGAAACCTGCTGCAACGCCTGGATCGGGCCGTAAAACACGTCCACGTCGCGAAACTCCAACATCGCATTGCTCATCCCGCCAGCTCCTCTTCATCCGCGCCAAGGTAAGCGGCGATCACCGTATCGTTATGCTGAATTTCTTTCGGCGTGCCTTCGGCGATCACATCGCCGTGATCGAGCACAATCACCCGATCGGAGATCTCCATCACCATGCCCATATCATGTTCGATCAGCAACACCGTGATGCCGTGATGCTGACGCAGAAAACGGATAATGCGGCTCAGCGTCGCCGTCTCCACCGGGTTCAGCCCGGCGGCGGGCTCATCGAGACAGATCATCTCCGGCGTGGTGCACATCGCCCGGGCGATCTCCAGCCGTCGCTGCTGGCCGTATGACATCTCCCCCGCCAGCCGGTTGGCGCAGTCCACCAGCTCCACCACTTCCAGCCAGTAAAAAGCGCGATCCAGCGCCTGGCTTTCCGCCCGCCGGTAGCCCGGCGTATTGAGCACCCCGGCCACCAGATTGCGGTTGCTCAGCATGTGCTGCGCCACCAGCAGGTTCTCCACCACCGACATTTCACGGAATAAACGGATGTTCTGGAAGGTGCGCGCCAGCCCGGCGCGATTGACCAGATGGGTACCGCCGAACATTTTGTAGTACAGGCGCGACCCCAGCCGCTTCGGGTTAACCCAGTCGCCGGCGCGGAATTTCTGCCCCAGCACCTGGATCACGTCGGTCGGGCGCTTATGGGTATTGAGCAAGATGGCGCCGCCGGTGGCGCGGTAAAAGCCGGTCAGGCAGTTGAATACCGTGGTTTTCCCCGCGCCGTTAGGGCCGATCAGCGCGGTGATCGACCCACGCTCCACCGCCAGATTCACGTCGTTCAGCGCCTTGATGCCGCCAAAATGCATCATCAGATGCTCAACCTGCAAGATAGCGTCGCTCATGGTGCCACCCCCTTGCGCGGCGCAAAGCTGGTTCGGCTGATGCGCACCAGTCCGCGTGGCCGCCAAATCATCATCACCACCATCAGCACCCCGAACAACAGCACGCGGTACTCGGCGAAGCTGCGCAACAATTCCGGCGCCACGGTGAGCACGAACGCCGCCAGCACGACACCGATGGTCGAGCCCATACCGCCCAGCACCACGATCGCCAGGATCAGCGCCGATTCGAAGAAGGTGAACGAGGTGGGGTTGACGAACCCCTGATAGGTGGCGAAAAACACCCCGGCCAGCCCGGCGGTGGAAGCCCCCATCATAAAGGCCGACAGCTTCACCAGAACGTGGTTTAAGCCGAGCGAGCGACAGGCGATTTCATCTTCGCGCAAGGCTTCCCAGGCGCGACCAATCGGCATGCGCGTCAGCCGGTGCTTGATGTACAGCACCAGCAGCACCACCAGAAACAGCACCGCATAGATAAAGATAAATTTCAGGTTCGGGTTGTAAGTGATGCCGAGGAATTCGTGGATCGGCACGCCGCCGTCCTTCGCCCGTCGGCCAAACTCCAGGCCAAAAATCGTCGGTGCCGGCACCGAAACGCCGTTCGGCCCGCCGGTCAGCGACATCCAGTTATTCAGCACCAGCCGGATGATCTCGCCGAACCCCAGCGTGACGATCGCCAGATAGTCGCCGTGCATACGCAACACCGGGAAACCCAGCAACGCACCGGCCAGCGCCGCCATCAGCGCCCCCAGCGGCAACATCGCCCAGAAACCCAGCCCGAGATACTGGTAGCCCAGTGCCAGCCCATAGGCACCAATGGCGTAGAACGCCACGTAGCCCAGATCAAGCAGCCCGGCCAGCCCGACGACGATGTTCAAGCCCAGCCCGAGCAGCACGTAAATCAGCCCCAGTATCGCCACCGTCAGCAGGTATTTGGTGGCGACAAATGGAAACAGCAGCGCGATGACCGCCATTAACGGGATGATCCACCGCAGGCTGGTTTTGGCGCCTATCGGCCGGACATACACCCCATCGTTGCCGCCGTCAAAGCGCGTCAACAGTTTGCGCCCCGGCGCGGTTTGCAGAAACAGGCTCAGTAACAGCCGCCCGGCCATCACCACGGCGATAATCCACACCAGGCGGCGCGGTTCAAAGTTAAAGCTGTAACCGTTCAGGACAATACCGACGATCGGCCCGAACACGATCAGGGCGATCAGCCCCGCCAAGACGGCATCCAGCAGGCTGCGTTTAACGTTCAGCCCTGGGTGAACCACAGAGTGCGACATAGTTTTCCCCTCAAACCTTAGCGACCATAGGCCGTCCGAGCAGGCCCTGAGGACGGAAAATCAGGATCACCACCAGCAAACCGAAGGAAAATACGTCTTTGTAATCCGAGTTCACCATGCCGGCGAACTGCGCCTCCGCCACGCCCAGCAGCAGCCCGCCCAGCATCGCGCCGGGTAACGACCCAATGCCCCCCAGCACCGCAGCGGTAAAGGCTTTGATGCCGATGATAAAGCCGACGTAGAAATCGAAGGTGCCGTAGTTCATGGTGATCAACACCCCTGCCAGCCCGGCCATCGCAGCGCCAATCACGAACACCAGGGAGATCACCCGGTCGGTGTTGATGCCGAGAATTGACGCCATTTTGCGGTCCTGTTGAGTGGCGCGACAAATGCGCCCCAGCCGGGTGTGTTGAATGATGTAAGTAAGGATCGCCATGCCCAGCAGCGAAGCGAGCAGGATAAACACTTTGGTGTAGGTGATTTGGATCACCCCGCCGTCAAAGTTGAGGCGAAACACCCCATCCAGCAACGTCGGGATCCCCTGTTGACGTGGCCCCTGACTGATTTGCGCGTAGTTTTGCAAGATCAGCGACATGCCGATGGCGGAGATCAGCGGTGCCAGACGGGTAGAGTTACGCAAGGGTTTGTAGGCGATACGCTCAATCACCCAGCCATACACACCGGTGATCACGATGGTAAACACCAGCGTGCCGAGGATCAGCAGCGGGAACGATTGCAGGCCGAAGAACGACAACAGCGCCAGCCCGATGGCGCACAGGTAGGCGGAGATCATGTACACCTCGCCGTGGGCGAAGTTGATCATGCCGATAATGCCGTAAACCATGGTGTAGCCGATGGCGATCAGGCCATAAACCGCGCCAAGCGTCAGGCCGTTGATCAATTGTTGCAGGAAGAAAACGTCCATAATGAGCAGTCTCGCCTGGTGGGACCGCAAACCAGTGCAGACGCGGCCCAAGGGAAGTATCGGCACGGATCCGCAGCACGTGCGGATCCGCTTCCAGGTTAATCCTCAATGGATTTCAAGTTGCAGCCGACGACGCTGCGGCTTGAAAGACGCCGAGGATTTTTAGAGTTGGTGATATTTGCCTTTGTCGTCCCACTGATAGACCACATAATCCGATACCTTCAGGTCGCCTTTCTGGTCCCAGGCCTTTTTGCCCATCACGGTATCCACATCATGAGATTTCAGCCATTCACTGGCCTTGGCGCTGTCTTTGCCGCCGGTGGCGCTGAAGGCCGCGGCGATCGCCTGAATAGAAGCGTAGGAGTAGAGGGTGTAACCTTCCGGCTCAAAACCGCTGGCGCGGAATTTGGCGATCACCGCCTTGCCTTCCGGGATTTGGCGCGGATCGTTGCCGAAGGTCATCAGCACGCCGTTGGTATACTGTGGCCCGCCGGCCGCGGTCACCAGCTCTTCGGTCACGATGCAGTCACCGGAGAAGAACTTGGCGGTCACGCCCTGCTCGCGCATCTGGCGCACCAATGGCCCGGCTTCCGGATGACAGCCACCGAAATAGACCACGTCAGGTTTGACCGAGGCGATTTTGGTCACCAGCGCGTTAAAGTCTTTTTCGCCGCGTGACAGCCCTTCATACAGCACCTCTTTCACGCCGCGCTTGGTCATTTCTGCCCTGGCGGCATCCGCCAGCCCCTGGCCATAAGTGTCTTTGTCGTGGATCACCGCGATGCGTTTGGCCTTCAGGGTGTTCAGCATGTAATTGGTGGCGATGACCCCTTGCTGATCGTCACGGCCGCACATGCGGAACATGTTGGTCATGCCACGTTCGGTAATCTGTGGGTTGGTGGAGCCGGGGGTGATGGCGATAATACCGGCTTCGTCATACACCTCGGAGGCCGGCATGGTGGAGGATGAGCAGAAGTGCCCCACCACCGCCGCAACCTTGTCCTGATCCACCAGGCGGTTGGCGACCGAAACCGCCTGTTTGGGTTCGCAGGCGTCATCCCCCTGAACCAGTTTGATTTTTTCCCCTTTAATCCCACCGGCGGCGTTGATATCTGCCGCCGCCTGCGAGGCACCACGCCAATACTGATCGCCGTAGGTCGCATTCGGCCCGGAGAACGGCCCGGCGACGCCGATAACGATATCGGCCTGAGCATAAAAAGCAGTCCCTAAACAACCGATAAGCAGAGCAGCGAGCGGACTTTTAATTAATTTCGATGACATTGTTGTATTCCTCAGCACTGTTTTAGCGAAACGCCCAGAGGCGTGGAGCAGTCACTTTATGTGTAGACGGGGAAAATAATTTGCGCGAGAGCGCAGTCGCATTACCCGAATTTAAGCAAGCAAAAATCCAGCCATTGTGACGGCCAATACATATTTTCTGCTTATTCATCCTACATATCAGAGGGAAAATGCGCGGGGACAGGGCTGTCAAATGGCGCTGTGAGGGGATCTCGCGCCAGTATCACGACGAAATTTTTCTGCTGCGCCGGCAGCATGCGAATCGTCGCAGGGTTCTGCGCACCATAAACGTGCAATGGCCGGTGCAACCGTACGACAGCGATTTTGTGGTGATAAACAGGGCAGATACAAAGGATGAGTGTCGAAAAACAGCGCAACATGCTCATTCCGACAGCAAACGCACTTTTCTCGCAGTTTAGTGCTTTGACAAAGCCGCACCACCCCGCTATTATTCGCCCCGTTCACACGATTCCTCTGTAGTTCAGTCGGTAGAACGGCGGACTGTTAATCCGTATGTCACTGGTTCGAGTCCAGTCAGAGGAGCCATATTAGAGAAGCCCGCTCAGGGAAACCTGAGCGGGCTTTTTGCTTTTGGTTTGGTGGATGGGTGCTATGAGCTGTGAGTTCAACCGATGGATACAACACACTGATTGAACCGCTCTGCGGGTGATTCATAGTCTAGCGTTATTCTCGGCCTTTCATTTAGCTGTCTGGCAACACGGTTAAGTCTTTGCTGGCTGTGAATGCCGCGTCAGCGGCATGGAGGCACCAGATGATGCCTCCATCTCTCTGTGTTGCCAAATAGCGACGTAAAGGGGGGATTTACTTACTGCTGACGCTTAGGGGGATATTCTTCCGTTATTTCAGCGAGACCAGGGGACTTAACACGGTAGCTTGTATCAACGGTAGTCCGTTAAGGAACGATAGAGAAAGTTGTACAGACAATCTGTTGCAGGCCCACTTTCCCCTGACCTCCGTAAGATACTCACTTCCAGATCGTTCAGTGGAGGCAGATCTTCATTGACGCCAATAATGCACAGGGATGGCGGTACGCTGCACTTAGCCAGACCGGCCACTGCAAGCCCCGCCTGAACAACAGCTACAAGACCAAGCAAGCTGGCACTCGAATAAGCATTCCGGTAGGTATAGCCGTTTTCAGATAGAGCACGAATGACATTGGTACGTGCAGCACTCCCGGGAGCAAATAGTGCTACCGGGACAGGATCACTTTTCCAGGCGACATGTGTTGGTGATGCAACCCAGACAAACGGCTCTTTTCGTATTACTTCAACCGGTTGTTCCTCCACCCGGGTAACAATAGCCAGGTCAATTTTTCCATCCGCAATAGCTTTTGTGAGGGAAAGAGAGGGCTCACATATCAGTTCTACTGTCACCAGGGGATGTTCCGCCGAGAATTGTTCAAGCACCGGAGGTAACAAAAAAGCGGCATAGTCGTCAGGCACCCCCAGGCGAACACAGCCAGTTTCTTCTGGGCGTGTCACACTTGTCCAGGCCTCATCTGAAAGTTTTAAAATTTGCCTGGCATGAACCAGGAAATCAGCACCAACGGAGTTGAGGACAACAGCCTTTGTCCCTCGATGTAAAAGGCGTTTACCGATGGACTGTTCAAGACGCTTGATCTGCATACTCACAGCAGACTGGCTTCTCCCGATACGTTCGCCTGCACGGGAAAAACTGCCCGTTTCGACAACAGCAACAAAGGCACGCAGCAGATCAATATCTAAAAGATTAGCCATATCTCTATTAATATAACGAATAGAAGCTATCAAATCTATTCACTGGCTTAATTTAACCACGAAAAATATAGTTGCCTCATTGTTCATTTTAAATCTGGGAAGGGATAGAAAAATGTCTGTCAAACAGCTACCTGCGGTTAAACTTGCTGTCGGAATGGCGATGATAGGAACGGTTGGTGCTTTTGCCGTGGAGTCCGGACTTTCGCCAGTTTCGGTAGTGTTCTGGCGCTGCGTTTTTGGCACTCTCTTTCTTGGTTTATGGTGCATCATCCGAGGTTACCTGCCGGACAGGTCTCTTTCCCTTAAACGTCTTACTTATGCCTCCCTCGCAGGGGTCTGTATGGTGCTTAGCTGGATAGCTTTTTTTGCCGGATTCACACTTACCTCAATAGCCACAACAACTATTGTCTACCACATACAACCTTTCTTTGTTGTGCTGATTAGCGCGGTGTTTCTGAGGGAGCTGATCTCACTTAACCAGGTCCTATGGATGGCAGGAGCATTTACAGGTGTCATTCTGGCCAGTGGGCTTATCGCTCCCTTCGGTGTCATTAATATTCACTGGGTTCTGGGAGTCGCACTTACTCTGGTTGCAGCCTTGCTGTACGCAATATCAACAGTAGTGGGGAAAGGACTGGGACAGCAACGACCCGAAATTACCACATTATGCCAGACGATAGTGGGAATTATTCTGCTGGCCCCCTTTACCGATTCGTTTCGTTCAGTTCCTCCTGAGTCGTGGGGGTGGTTAATTGGCATAGGTGTCATGCACACCGGTGTCGCCTACGTCCTGATGTACTCGGCTTATCCAAAGTTAACCACCCCGGTAATTGGCGTGCTGACTTTTATCTATCCACTGGTTGCTATCATTGTTGACTGGGTGTTTTATGGCCATCAACCAGGGGTCATTCAGATGACAGGAATGATACTGATCGCACTATGCACACTTGGTGTAAAACTGGGCTGGCCGTTCCCAGTCGGGCTACAACGGAAGATAAGTTTATAAGGCCATAGCGACAGATAATCTTCACGGGTTCAGCGTCCGCTCCTGGAACAGAGAAGACTGTCAGAGCTCTTTGAACATAGTTCCACTTCAGGCAGACTTTTCGATGCTCGCTCTAGCCACACTTCCTTTACAGGGAATAGCATAGTAACGATCACCCTATGCTGAGGATCGCCAAACCAGACTTATGCAACCCGCAACTTTTGGTGTCATTCTGTTTGTCGTGATAGGGACACAACTCTCCTTTAGATTAATTATCAACCAGTTAATAGCGAAGGTTATCTCAGTCAGAGAAGCTATATTACAAAAGCCCGCTTAAGGAAACTTAAGCGGGCCTTTTGCTTTTGTGTATTCCGGAAACAATGGCCAATCAGGTCAGGATAGTCGCCAATCTTGCCAGTACATCGTCAATGATACTCTCAGGTAGACATTCCAGCCGCTTACCCTTTCTGGCTGCCATATCAATCGTTCTCGGCTGATCACCTCTGCGAGAAGCCGCTAAACTACCTTCTCCCCATTCTTTCCTTAGCCTCTTCATAGTTCGGCATTGAAGCCGCTGCACCTGCGCGTTCGACGCATATGGACGCATAGGCGGAGGCAAACTGCGCGGCCTCTGAAAGGGTGAGGCCAGCAGCAAGCTGTGAGGCCAGTGCGCCGTTGAAGGCGTCACCTGCGCCAGTGGTATCGACCGGAGCGGCCTGGCAGGCGGCGATCAGTTGCGTTTCCCCCTTCACCGAAAGCAGCGAGCCCCGAGTGCCGAGGGTAATGATCAGCGCCTGAATTCCTTTGGTATGCAGCACATGAGCAGCACGCTGGGCGGAAGGAATGTCATGGACTTCAATACCACTTAGCAGCGTGCATTCGGTGGCGTTTGGCGTGAGCAAATCTACCTGCATCAGTAAACGATCAGAAACCGGCTGGTACGGTGCAGGATTGAGGATAATGTAGGTTCCGTTGTCTTTCGCAATAGCGATCAGTTTTTCGATTGCCGGCAGGTTATTTTCCAACTGGGTCAGCAGGATATCTGCTGCCGCCACCGCAGGACGGCACTGTTCGACTTCTTCGTCGGTCACCGTCAGGTTTGCGCCGGGATCTACCGCAATCATGTTTTCAGCCTCGGCCCCGGCGACATAAATCAACGCATTGCCAGTAGGGCATTCACTGGTGGAAAACAATGTGACAGCATCAAAACCAGCGCTCTCGAGGTGCCGGCGGGCAAACATGCCGAAATCATCGCGGCCGACTTTGCCGATGTAATGCACCCGCGCGCCAGCTCGCAGCGCAGCTACGGCCTGGTTCGCTCCTTTGCCGCCCGCGCCCATCATGCTGTTGCGGGCAATCAGGGATTCTCCCGGTTTGGGGAAACGAGCCATGCCTGCGACGATATCGAGGTTGAAAGAACCAAATACGCACACCTTGCCTTTGTTCATGCCTCTCTCCTGAAGGAAAATGTTCCGCCGGCCAAGGCTGGCTGCGACGGAAAAATGCGCTGTGCGGCTAAACAGGCGCCACGACACCCGGTCTCGTCGGTGACGGCGCTGAAATGGATTGTCAGGCTGGCGGCCGGAAACGGACTGCGTAAATGGCTGCGTAATTGCTGTTCGAGTTCAGCCAGCGGGAAGTTCTCCATCGCCAGCACGCCGCCGCCCAACACTAAATACTCGGGATCAAGAATGTTCATTTCGCTGGCCACGGTGCGCGCCAGTCGTGCTACAAATTCGGTTAAATCGACGTGCCCGGCATGGTGCACAAACAGTTCGGCGAACGGCGTCTGCGGCGCGTGTTGCCGCGCCCAGCCGGTCAGCCAGTTACCCGAAGTCAACGTCTCGACGCAGCCGGCTTTACCACACGGGCAGAGCAGCGGATTTCCCGCCAGAGGAATGTGCCCGATCTCGCCTGCACCGCCGTGCGCGCCGTGGTAAAAATCGCCGTTGATCCACAAACTGTTGCCCATGCCGGTGCCAAGATAAAGCCCGACGGCGACATCCGGCAGCGCGCTCTGCTGCGTTAAATCCCACCACATCAGATGGTTAACGTCTTTATCCATCGCTACCGGTAGATGCAAACGTGCTGAAAGCAGTGCCGCCACCGGCTGGTTATCCAGCGCGGAGATAAAGGGCAGCGACAATACGGTCTGGCGGTCACGCGAAAGTATACCCGGCATTCCGAGCATCACCTGCGACACCTGATGATGCGGATCTTGCTCCTGCATATATGCCGTGATCAGGTTTTTCAGCCCCTGTAACGGATCAGGCTGTCCCGCCCAGCTTTGGGTCGGGGTTTTGTGGTAACCGCGAAAATTGCGCTGGCTGTCCATCAGCATTAAACGGGTATTGGTGCCCCCGACATCAACTCCAAGAAAGTGCGGCATACGGCTCTCCTGCCCTCAGGCTGCGTGACGCGCCTGACGCATCTGATCGAGCATTTTGTCCCAGGCAACATCCAGATCGCTGTCCAGCGTGAACAGGCCGGAACTGCCGACGATCAGGACTTCCGCGCCAGCACCCATCAGATCCTGATAGGTACGCAGGTTGCAGGAGCCGTCGATTTCGATCAGATAACGGTAGCCTTTTTGCTGTTTGAGGTCTCGCAGCTGAGCGATTTTCCCAAGCATTTCAGGAATGAACGGCTGACCGGCATAACCCGGGTCCACGGTCATCACGGTAATTTTATCCAGCAGATGAATATAGTGCTGGATGTACTCCACCGGCGTCGCAGGGTTGAGTACTACGCCGACTTTTTTCCCCAGGGAGCGGATCTGATTAATGATGCGAAACGCGTCGCGGTTAATGGTTTCGGCGTGAGGGCAGATAAAATCAGCACCGGCTTTGGCAATCGGCTCGATAAAGTCCGCCGGATTTTCCACCATCATATGCACGTCCAGAACCAAGGGCGTATGCGGTCGAATCTGCTCGATAAAGAACGGTGACAGCGTGATGTTTTTAACGTAATGGCCGTCCATGATGTCGATGTGCAGCATGTCGGCGCGGCGGTTCAGCACCTCGAGTTGCTGTTTAATGTCGATCAGGCTCATGCACATCAGCGACGGAGAAATTTTGTATTCCATGAAGTTTTCCTAAGTCAGAAGCAATTTTCAAATTAAGATTGAGCCGTACGCGCTTTGGCAGCGCTCATTCGCCCCGCCCTTTTTTGCAGATAACGGCTGCGGAAGAATTTCAGCGCCAGCACCACAATCAGTACCGCGCCCCACATCGCCAGGCTGAAATGCGGGCTGACGTTCATCAGATTCAGGCCGGTGGAAATCACCTGCAGGACAATCAGCGAGAGCACCACGCCCGCGACTTTGCCGAAACCCCCGTTGGGATCGGTGCCGCCAAGAATGATGGCCAGCACCGTCAGCAGCAGATACGAGTCGCCGTAGCCCATGCGCGCCGAGTTGAAACGCGCCATCATGATGAGTCCGGCAATCACGCATAACATGCTGGAAATCACGTAGATGGCGATCAGCACGCGGTGGGTATTCACGCCGCTGAAATGGGTGGCGTTGATGTTGCTGCCGCTCATGTAGATGTATTTACCGAGGCGAGTGCGTTCTAAAAACACCGCGATTAAGGCTGCAGTCAGCAGGAAGATAATCAGCGGAACCGGAACGCCGAGCAGGGTTTCCGCGCCGATAAAGCGCACGATGTCCGGCATTCCGCTGATCGCCGCACCGCGTGACAGGTAGATGCCGACACCATTCACCATGGTCATGGTCGCCAGCGTCACCAGAATCGGATGCGCACCGACATACGCCACCAGCGCGCCGGTCAACATGCCAATCACCAGCGCCAGAATCATTGCGCCAACCAGCGCCAGCGTCAGCCAGACCGCCTGCATCGCCATGCTGGCATCCGGCGGCATCCAGGTGAGAAACACCCACGCCATCAGTAAACTGGTCAGGTTAGCGGTGGCGATAATGCACAGGTTCAGGCCGCCGCTGAGGATCGGGATAAACATCGCCAGCGTCAGTAAGCCGAGTTCCGGCAACTGGAAGGCGACGCTCATAAAGGTGGCGTCACTGAAGAACCGCCCCGGCATAGCCAGGCTGAAACCGATGATCACCACCAGCAATAACAGCGATAATCCCAGCGTGGTGTTGTCGATCTTCAGGTTGCCGATTTTCAGGCGAGGCCGCGCATCGGGCTTCGCTTTAAGACTCACATTTCTGCTTTTTGCGAACATAGCGGTTTTCCTCAGGCGAAGCCGACTTCGGTTTCTTTGCGTTTCTTATAATGAGTGACGGTGATGGCTGCGACGATCACCACGCCGATGACGATGTTCATGAAGTAACTGGAAACGCCGATCAGGTTGAGGCCGTTTTTCATCACGCCAATCAGGAACACGCCCATCAGGGTGCCGACCACGCTGCCTTTGCCACCGTTGAGGCTGGCACCGCCGAGCACTGCCGCCGCCAGCACATCCAGCTCGCCACCGACCAGCGCATTCGGTACCACTTCACCCACGCGATACACCTGCACCAGCCCGCCAATCGCCGCCATCGCGCCGAGATATCCGTAGGCAAAAAGATGCAGCAAACCGACGCGGATACCGATACGGCGTGCGGATTCCTGGTCACCACCGACCGCAAACAGCTGGCGTCCGAGATGGGTTTTGTTAAGCAGGATCCAGCTCAGCCCGGCGACTGCCAGCATCACCACCACCGGCAATCCAATCTGATAATGCTGCTCGCCGACGCTGAATGGCAGCACGCGGATTGGCGTCGTCAGCCAGTCCGGCAGGTCGTATAAACTGGTGCCGTTGGTCAGCCACATCAGCATGCCAAACAGCAGCGACTGCATACTGATGGTGACGATGATCGACACGATGCGCAGGCAGTAGATCAGAATCGCGTTGATCATCCCGAGCAGGGTGCCGATGGCGACCGCCAGTAAAATACTGCCGGTCGGGCTGCTCAGACCGTAGTGGATCGCCAGCGTGGCGATCAGGTACTGCACGACAGAAGCCACGGCAGCGAACGAAATATCTATTCCGCCGGTGACCAGCACCACGAACAGGCCGAGGGCAAAGATGCCGCTGACGGCGTAGCTTTCGGTCAGATCCAGCAGGTTCTGCAAGGTCAGAAACTGGTTGGTGAGTAAGGAAAAGGTGACGATCACCACCAGCAACACCCAGGCTAAGTAACCTTCGTTGCTGGACGGGCGTAACCGGCTGAGCTTAAGCATTGACCGCCTCCGCAAGTTGTTGCTGGGTAATCGCGCCCGGCAGATATTCGCCAACCACCGTGCCTTCACTGAAATGCAGCACGCGGTCACAGTTGAAATAGACTTCCGGCACTTCATCGGAAATCAGCAGGATGGAAATCCCCTCTTCCGCCAGCTGATGAATTAACTGATAAATGCTGGCTTTTGCGCCGACATCGACGCCGACCGTTGGCGAATCAAGGATCAGGATTTTGGGCTGCGTCAGTACCCATTTCGCGAGGACGATCTTTTGCTGATTGCCACCGGAAAGCGTGGAAATCGCCTGATCCGGATTGGCGACTTTGACGCCGAGTTTTTCGATCCACTGCTGGATGATTTTGTTTTTACGGTATTCGTCGATCAGGTGAAAACGGCTACGCAACTGATCCATGATCGCCAGCACAGTGTTGTCACCGACCGACTGTTGCTGGACCAGGCCAAGCGTCAGGCGATCTTCCGAGACGTAACCGACGCCGGATTTGATCGCGTCTTCGTGGCTGCGAAAGCGCACCGGTTTACTGTCGAGGTAGATTTTTCCACTGTCCGGTTTGGTCATGCCAAACAGGCTGAGCGCCAGTTCAGTACGGCCGCTACCAAGCAATCCGCAGAGCCCCAGCACTTCTCCGGCGTGCAGTTTAAAACTGACGTCGTGATACTGGCCCGCGTGGGTGAGTTTGTCGGTTTCCAGCATGATGCGTTCGTCATTCATGTTGGCGGCTTTCAGGCGGTAATCTAGTTTCAGGCCGGTCATCAGTTCGGTCAGGCATTCGCTGCTGACTTCAGACGCCGGGAACGTGCCGACTTTTTTGCCGTCGCGTATCACCGTCACGCTGTCGGAAATCTCCAGCACCTCATCGAGGCGATGGCTGACGAACACCACGCTGATGCCTTTGCTTTTCAGATAATGCACGGTGCGCAGCAGCTGATTCACTTCGGTGCGGGTCAGCGAGGCGGTCGGTTCATCCATAATCACTAAGCGCGCATCGGCCACCAACGCGCGGCAAATCGCCACCTGCTGACGCTGGGCAATCGGCAATGCCGAGACTTTGCTGTCGAGATCCAGCGTGTAATTCAGTTCAGTCAGAATGCGCTGCGCGGTTTCCCGCAGACGTGACGGGCGATACCAGCCCATCAACCCCTGTAAGTTGTGGTCGAAGGCGATGTTCTCGAACACGCTGAGGTTCGGGAACAGCGACAGGTCCTGATAAATCACCTGCACACCAAACTGCCGTGCCTGATCTGGTGACAGCTTGCCGAAACTCTGGCTGCCCTGCGACGGCGAGCTGAGCGTGATCTGGCAACCGTTGTCCGGCTGATAAACCCCCGAGATCACTTTGATCAACGTACTTTTCCCGCAGCCGTTGGTGCCCGCCAGGCAGTGAACTTCGCCCTGCATCAGCCGCAGGGAAATGTCGTTGAGCGCACGCTGTCCGCCAAAGGTCACCGACAGGTTTTGCACATCAATCAGCGGCGCGTTATCTGTTTGAACGATCTCGGAGATTGCCATGATTACAGCCCCATTTTGACCAGTTTCGGCAGGTTGGCTTTATCCAGACTTTCGGTTTCGTTGCCCAGAATAGTGCGGGTTGCTTCATCCACTTTCACTTTGCCCATACCTTCAATGGTCATGCCGTCGGTAATTTTCTCACCTTTCTCCAGTTTCTCGGCGATGCGCACGAACACTTCTCCGGCCACCATAGGATTCCAAATAAACCCCCCTTTGATCGCCCCGGCTTTGACCAGACTTGCGCCCTGACCCGGACTGAACGGCCCGAAGACGCAGACGTCGTCAGTTTTGCCACGGTTAAGCACTGCGCGGCCAGCGCCAATCGGCCCCTGAGAACCGATCGCCAGAATACCTTTCAGGTTAGCGTCTTTGGACATCAGGTCGTTGGTGGTACGGATGCTGTCATCGAGTGACTCACCCACGCCAAATTTATCGCCGACCAGATGCATATCCGGGTAGTGCTCTTTCTGATAATTGATGGCGGCATCGGCCCATTTTTGATGCAGCGGAACGGTCAAACTGCCGACGTACACTGCGTAATCGCCCTTCTCTTTCATGCACTGCGCCAGCGCGACCATATGATTAATACCGTGCTGGGTGGCATCGACCATTTCGAAATCCCAGTCGGCATATTTTTGATCCGGCGATTCATGCACGATGACTTTTATCCCTGCGTCGTGGGCACGTTTCAATACTGGCTCCAGCACACGGGCGTCGTTAGGTACCACGCCGATCACATCCACTTTTTGCGCGATCAGATCTTCAATCGCACGCACCTGCAACGCCGGATCCGCGCTGGTCGGCCCGACCTGCCACGCGTCGATCCCACGTTTGGCCGCTTCACTTTTGATCCCGGCTTCCATCGCGTTGAACCAGGCGTTACCGCCGACTTTCACCACTACGCCCATGCGGATTTTGTCGGCGGCGTGTGCCGACAGGGACAACATGGCTGTCGCGAACAAGCAGGCAAGAACGGATTTCTTGATCATGTTTACTCTCCTGGGAGGTCAGTTATGTGCCGCAGCTAACGGGCCGTTGCGGCTGTTTTTAGTTTTTTTCTGTAGGGGTGACGGAGAAACTTCAATCACGTTAACGTTGCTCCAGGCCAGTTCCTGGCGGAATTCTTCATCTTCCAGATGGTCTGTGATAAGTGTGTCGATTTCCCGGTAGTGGCAGATCCGCGCAAAAGAGCGGCGGCCGAATTTGCTGGAGTCAGCCAACAAAATCTTGTGCTCGGAGGAAAGCAGCATTTGCTGTTTCAGCCGTGCGTGATGTTCGTTGCTTTCACGGATCCCGCCTTCGTGGCAGATGCCATGACAGGAGAAAAACAGTTTGTTGATAACGAACTCTTTCAGCATTTGCTCGGCCAGCACGCCAACGAAATCTTCATATTTCGCCGAGTATTCGCCGCCCAGCCCGATGACGCGTACATTGGCCTTCACTGCCAACGTCTGAATGATGTGCACCGAGTTGGTCAGCACCACCAACTGAATGTCGGGCAACTGGCGGGCCAGAAACCAGCTGCTGGAACTGCTGTCGAGCAGCAGGCAATCACCGGTATTAATGAGCTGCAATGCCCGTTTGGCGATGCGAGTTTTGCTGTCCGGCGACTGATTACTGCGATCGCGAAACGATTCCCCCTGTTCAATCTGCGACGGTACATAAGTTTTTTCTGCCGTCGAATGTTCCATAAACACCGCACCGCCATGGCTGCGTAATAGCACGCCACGCTTTTCCAGCAGCGCCAAATCCCGTCGCGCCGTTTCCAGCGAGATACGGCATAACTGCGCCACTTCCTGCACCAGGATGCGTCCGCGCTGGCTGAGAATTTCGGTGATATAACGATGTCGCTCTACTGGCAGCATGTGGTGATTCCTCTTTCCCGATGTCAAATAGGATACGCAGCCGGACGTTCACGGAATGCGCAATGCCTCAAAGGCGGCCCTGTGTATTTTTTGCCACTCTCGCCCCGTGACAGTTGTCACAAAAAGGTGAGAAAAGATGAAATGTTAAAGTTTGGAGCTGTGGCGAGAACTGCATTAAATCGTCATTTGCCTTGCAACAGGACAGCGACAGCTTTGCAAACGGTCACAATTCCTCGCGGCCTGCCCTGACCGAGGATGACCGTTTATGAGGATTTGACCGTTTGGCGATAAAAAAGACGCCGGATGGCGTCTCAGACTGCTGACAAAGTCCTGCGCAATTAAAAGTCCTGATCTGGAGACTCATAAAAACAAAGGATTATGTCTTCTGATTTACTCCAAACATCCGAAAATCCCATTTTTCGGGTGTTTGTCATCAAACCAAGACGCCGGATGGCGTCTTCAGAAGTCGGCGTACTGCTCGATAGCGGCTAACCAAAACTGAAACAGGTCAGCCGTTCAGAGGGTCCCCCTTTTGTCCCCCCTTCAGCATTTTTCTGCCCCTTCGCCTTATATGAAGCTTGTCACAAAACACACATGAAGTTTTTAGCTTGCAACGAACAAGGTTGCACAGGGCAGAATTGTTAATGGCCCGTTACAGCTGGTCGCATCCAATTGTTAACAAGGATTGATGCACCAAACGCATCGGCCCATGAGTTTATTGCGCTTATTTACTTCATTTTCCTGATCCAGTCTGCAGTAACAGATGCGGTAAAAGCGTCAATGACAAACTGGAGATTAAGATGCATCCCTCTAACGCACCCATGACAATCAGGGCGAGAGCCAGCGCGATACTGCGTGTGACCTCTGGCAACTTTCTGGAGCAATTTGATTTTTTCCTGTTCGGATTTTATGCCACCTACATCGCCCATACCTTCTTTCCGGCCAGCAGTGAATTTGCCTCGCTGATGATGACCTTTGCCGTCTTTGGCGCGGGCTTTCTGATGCGTCCTATCGGCGCCATCGTGCTGGGTGCGTACATTGATAAAGTCGGCAGACGTAAAGGGCTGATTGTTACCCTGTCGATCATGGCCGCAGGCACTTTCCTGATTGTCCTCATCCCCTCCTATCAGGCGATCGGGCTCTGGGCGCCGTTGTTGGTGCTGGGTGGCCGTTTATTACAAGGCTTCTCGGCGGGTGCTGAGCTGGGTGGAGTTTCCGTTTACCTGGCTGAAATTGCCACGCCAGGCCGCAAAGGCTTTTACACCAGTTGGCAATCCGGTAGCCAGCAAGTGGCCATTATGGTAGCCGCTGCCATGGGCTTCGCACTGAATGCCGTCATGGAAGAAAGCGCCATTCGCGAGTGGGGCTGGCGTCTGCCTTTCCTGTTTGGCTGCCTGATTGTTCCCTTCATCTTTTTCCTGCGCCGCAAACTGGAAGAGACCGAAGAGTTCAGCGCCCGCCGCAACCACCTGGCGATGCGCGACGTGTTTAAAACCCTTTTAGCAAACTGGCAGGTAGTCATCGCTGGCATGTTAATGGTCGCCATGACCACTACCGCATTTTATCTGATCACCGTATATGCACCGACCTTCGGTAAAAAAGTGCTGATGCTCAGCGCCTCTGACAGCCTGCTGGTGACCTTGCTGGTGGCGATATCCAACTTCCTCTGGCTACCGGTAGGCGGCGCCCTGTCAGACCGTTTTGGCCGCAAGCCGGTTCTGATTACCATGGCGTTGTTGGCCCTGGCCACTGCGTATCCGGCGCTTAGCCTGCTTGCTGAAGCACCCAGCTTTTCCATGATGCTGACGGTACTGTTGTGGCTGTCCTTCCTCTACGGCCTTTACAACGGTGCCATGATCCCGGCGTTAACGGAGATCATGCCGATAGAGGTCCGGGTTGCCGGTTTCTCGTTGGCCTACAGTCTGGCAACCGCTATTTTTGGCGGATTTACACCCGTTATTTCTACCGCACTGATCGAGTACACCGGTGATAAGGCCTCACCCGGTTACTGGATGAGCTTTGCTGCCGTATGTGCATTACTGGCGACGCTTTATCTGTACCGTCGCAGTCCGTTATCACTACAAACCGCACGTTAAATCAGGGATTACGTCATGCAAAAAATTTATCGTTCACTCCTCGCTGCGCTGGTGATTTCGTCTGTCAGCACAGGAGTGTCGGCCAAAGAAGTCACCGTCATGATTTCAGGCGGGTTCAAAGCCGCACTGGAAAAACTGGCCCCACAATTTGAAGCAAAGAGTGGCGACAATATCATTTTGGTATCCGGTCCCTCTATGGGTAAGACTCCTCAAGCGATCCCAGCGCGCCTGGCGCGCGGAGAAAACGCCGATGTGGTGATTATGGTGGGTGATGCGCTGAAAAATCTGGAAAAGGATAATTGGCTGCAACCGGGTTCGCGTGTGGAGCTGGCCGACTCACCGATTGGTATGGTGGTCAAACAAGGTGATCCTAAACCCAATATCAAAAACGAGGCGGACTTGCGCAATACCCTACTGCAGGCCAAATCCATCGCTTATTCTGACAGCGCCAGCGGCCGCTATGTCAGCAGCCAACTGTTCAACAAACTGGGCATTGGCGACCAAATGAAAGAAAAAGCGCATATGATTGAGCGTATTCCGGTGGCATCCGAGGTGGCGAAAGGGAAATATGCTCTGGGTTTCCAGCAAGTGAGCGAACTGCTTCCTGTATCGGGCGTAACCTTTATTGGCGAATTGCCTGAAGATGTACAGTACATTACCCGCTTTGCCGGTGCGGTCACGGCTAAAGCCGAACAACGCCAGGAAGGCAAAGCGCTACTGGATTTTCTGTCTTCCGTCGAGGCGCAAAACACCATTCGCGCTACCGGAATGAGACCCGTGAAGGCTGAATTGCCGGTTAAACAGCCTGATACTGTTCAGTAATCAACTTTTCCAACTCAGCGGCAACGTAGGACTGCATACGTCCGCTGTGCCTGATCAGCCCAACAGTGCGCTTCACCACCGGGTCAGTCAAGGGTATCTGGGTCAACACTGAATGCTCTGACGTCGGCATCGACATAGCGGGCACGGCGGCAATGCCGACTCCCGCTTCAACCATGCCCAGCATGGTTGTCACATGGCGGGTTTCGCAAAGACTGGGACGCTCGGGAATGATGTGTTCCAGCATCTTGTCAAGCAGGTTGCGGTTACCTGACGTCTTATCCAGCCCCACATAATCCTGTTGATAAAACTCGCGCCAGGTCAGGTTTTTTTTACTGGCGATGGGATGATCGCGCCTGCAAGCAGCCACGTAGACATCTTCCACCAAGGGTAGAAATTCGATATTGGGTTGCAGGTTTCTCGCAAAACAGATGCCGAAGTCAGCCTGACCACTGGCAACGGCTTCAATAACATTACCCGCACTGCTGTCGATAAGCTTAACGCGTACCCGTGGATAGCGTGCCTGGAAACGACGGATCACGTCGGGCATGAAATAGTAGGCCGCCGAGGGCACCGTGGCGACGGTGACCAACCCTACGCGGTCCTGACTGACCTTATTAATATCCGCTAATACCAATTCAACATTCGCCAGTAGCTGATCTGAACGCTCTGCAAAGGTCTGCCCGTAGAGTGTCAACGTGACGCGCCGAGTCGTTCTGTCGAACAACTTAATGCCCAACGCGGATTCCAGTTTCTCTATCCTGCGGCTCAGTGCTGACTGCGAAAGGCAAATAGACTCCGCAGCTAGCCGAAAATTACCGTATTCAACCAGTGATCGGAAGGCATAAAGATCGTTGAGATCAAAATTCACGGGCATAGCGGCAGACAATCCTTTTAAAGGCGGCAAGGGCTTAAAGGAAAGATGATAGCCACATATTGGACAACGGCAACCTTTTAAAACTAACCTGCATTCGCCGTCATCGGCGCGTTTGTTGGGATATCTGCAACCAGGCAAGTCGCAACTTTCCGGTCACGCCAACGGCGGCTACAACAAGGTGAAGGATAAATACTTGGATTTTGACGTGTACGGCGCTGGCCACTGAAGCGGTGGGAATGGCGAATTGGCGGGAAATGATAAAATAAAAGGGCCAGGCGAACGCCTGACCCGATAAAAACGGTTACTTCACTTCGCCCATAGCTTTCAGCTTTTTGGACAGCTCACGGCGTTCTTTGGACAAATCGGCATTTTTGATGATGTAATCATCAACGCGATCTTCATAGTCGCTGCGCATGTTGGCAATGATGCCCTGCACGTCTTCAATGCTCATGCCCGGCTTGATGTACTCACTCAGGTTGTCGAGCAGCAGCACGCGCTTTTGGTTATCACGAACTTTCTTCTCGTTGTCGATAATTTCGCGCTGCAGCTTATTTTTACGTCGGAACATACGCACAAACTCCAGAACGTCCTGGAAACTCGGCTTATTTGCATTATCCATCTTCATACCCTTGCTTTAGTAATACACAGATTCATTTGCTTACGGCCACAATGATACCAAGATACAGGTTTGTGGCGGTCGGGCACAACACTCATCGCCCTATCTTACTCACTTTGGCGTCCTGACAAAAACCCGAAGCGCCCGCTTCATGATCTGACCCCCTATTCACGCTCACCGGCGGTACACACCTTGAGCAGATCGCCCAGCTCTTCCAGCTGCTGCGTCAGTTCCATACTCAACCACACGTAGCCAAAGATTGGCGCTTCACCGTGCTGGCTGACGCTGGCTTCCTGCATCAGGGTTTTCAGTTCGGCGGCGATGTCGCTCAGTTGCCCGGCTTCTGCCGACTGCTGCGCCTGCGGGCCGTCACGCATCGTTTCCGCCAGCGACTCCAGCGAACGCAACGTCAGCAATTGCGCGCTGCGCAGCGTTTTAGCATTCAGCATAATAAAATGGGTTTCGCGCGAGGCCCAGTAAGCATCGGCCAACAATTCCAGCGTGCAAACCAGGTTGCGGCTCAGCGTCTGCACCGCTTCAAATACCGCTTTGGGGATATGGGTTTCTTTGCTGCTGGGGACAATCAGGCCGCGCAATTTGACCACCTGATTGAGCAGCTCTTTCAGCTGCGGCTCCAGCCGTGGCCGTTCAATCATGTTCGGCGACAGGTAAGCGCCGTAGATTTTGCCCGCGCTTTCCAGACAGTCTGCCATCTGCATACGCCACAGGATGTAGGCGCGCTGCGGGTAAATGCTGGTGAACAGCAGCGCCAACAGCGAACCAAAAATGACGTCGCCGCTGCGCCACAGAGCGGTATGCATATCACCGGCCCCCGCACCGCAAACTACCGCCAGCGTAATGCCGACCAGCAGCGCCATATAAGGGCGTTTGCCGAGCGTCAGATAGCCACAGAAAAACATCACCACCCCGCACCACACCAGCATCAGCGGTAACGAGTAGAGCTCAAGATAAAGCGCAATCAGGCCCGAGGCCGCGCCAAATACCGTGCCGGCGATACGCTGCAGCGCCCGTTGCAACACATTGCCCCAGAACGAAATCGGCCCCATCACCACCACCAGCGTAATCAGCGGCCAGGTGCCCTCCGGCACTTCGAGCAAGCGAATCAACAAGAAAGTCAGGATAAACGCCAGCCCAATGCGGACACCGTGCACGATGCGGTAATGACGATAGGTCAGACGTTCAAACGAGGATATTTTTCTGTCGAGGCGCACAATGCATCCCGTTAACGGTGGCGAGAAAGAACACAGTTTAGCGGAGGAAAGGGTTCGGAGAAAAGGCGGATAAGGCGTCCCTCATCCGCACTCAGTCCTTAAGCGGCATATTTATCCACCAGCGCGCGCAAAATGGCGGCGGTTTCAACGTCCATCACCCCGTCATACTGCCGTGGGCGGAAATGCAGCTGAAAGGCACGCACCAATTGGCGATAGCCTTCCGCATCGGTCGCTGCCGAGGTGTCGTAACCGTACCTGGCAAACAACGCGAGTAAATCCGGCTGCGCAGGCAGGCCATGACACTGATACTCATGTTGGTGACGGTGTTTCACCGCTTCGTCATACCAGGCGCCAACGCCGGCACGGTATAACTGATGCCACGGAAATTGCGGGCCGGGATCGCTCTTGCGGCCGGGCGCGATATCGGAATGCGCCACCACGTTAACCGGGGAGATATCCGGATAACGCTGCAGAATGTTTTGCGCCAACTGGGTAACCGCCGCGATTTGTTGCGGGTTAAACGGCGGGAAAGTGATGTCTTCGCCATCGCCGCTCGCCAGATTGACGATCTCAATGCCAATCGACGTGTCGTTGAGATTAGAACGATTGCCCCACTGGCTGGTGCCTGCATGCCAGGCCCGTTCAACTTCATCGACCAGGTTGAAAATCCTCACGCCGCTAAAACCCGCCGCCTGATAGGTAGGATCTTCAGGATCCGGCACCAGATAATGAGCGCTGACCGACTTGCCGGTCAGTGACTGCACGGAGTCGGCAAAATTCTGCGCGGTGTAATGCAACACCAAAAAGCGCACCCGGTGGCCGAAGCCGGCTACCGAACGGTAGCTGTTGTAGTCCATACTGAACATCGTAGATTCCTTGTGAGTTAAAACTCCCATGCTCCAATCACTGTAGGGGACGAATACATTCGCCCCGGTTCAAGCGGGCGCAGCATGCAGCCCCCTACAATTCCTTCGCGGATCTTGTCCACTCGTCAATATTTAGCTAATTGCTAAAATTAAAGCAAGCTTAATTTAGCAAAAACGATATTTACCTTTTTGCTAAAGAATGCGATCATCCGGCCATGGAAACCAAAGAAATAAGACGCAATAATTTGCGCGAGCTGATGGCCAGCTACGCCCGACAGGGTATCAACCAGAACGACTTTGCGGTACTGGTTGAGTCCTCTTCGCCCACGTTGAGCCAAATCAGCGGTGAAAAGTCCTCCCGCAACCTGGGCGATAATCTCGCCAGACGGATCGAGGCCAGGCTGAACCTGCCCAAGGGTTGGTTTGACGTTTTCCATGAAAAAGAGTTGGTGCGCCCGTTCGATAACGTGGCGGCAGAGTCGGATTTTCAACCTGCCCGCCTGAAACCGGTGGTGTGGGAAGATACCGAACAGGACAAGGAAGAGTTTGTGGAAATTCCCCTGCTGGATATCAATTTTTCTGCCGGTGATGGCTGCTATGAAATCGTCGACCGCGAAGAATTTTCGCTGATTTTCCGTCGCTACTATCTGCACAAGATGGGGGTGGCGGTGAATGCCGCGCGGATCATCCGTATTTCAGGATCGAGCATGGAGCCCCGGCTACAAGACGGCGACGTGGTGGGGATCAACACCGATGACACCCGTATCCGCGAAGGTAAAACCTACGCGATCCGTCACGGCAATCTGCTGCGGGTGAAAGTGTTGATCGAGCAGCCCGACGGCGGCGTCACTATTCGCTCGCTGAACCGGGAAGAGTACCAGGACGAACACCTGAGCTATCCGCAGCGCAAGGACCAACTGGTGGTGCTGGGCCGCGTTTTCTGGTCGTCCTCGTCCTGGTAATCGGCAAGATCCGTCAGGCACCCTTGACCGGTGCCTGGTTGTTATTTGAAATCCACCACCATCTGCTGCTGAATGGATAAACCGCGGGTCGACTGCACGCAACAGGCGATGTAGTCGGTAAAACGCGGTGGTTTCGGCATGCCCAACTTAAGAATTTTATCATTGCTGAAACGCACGTTGAGCATGGCGAAAGATCCATACAGGCGCATCGCTTTCAGCATCAGGCGCTCGTTGCACGGCCCAAAAATATCTTTGAGCTGCTTGCGCATTTTCAGCAAGGCTTCGTAACTGACCTGCGCATAACGATCGCCGAGCGGGGGTTTCTCCAGCGCGGCGGCAATAGCGCGATCGATATCCGCAAAGCTGACGCTGCTCTCTTCACCGGCCGAGATATGGTAAACGTCGTTCTCCAGCGTCTCGCTGTTCAACAACATCACCATCGCATCGGCACAGTAGTCGACCGGGATCACATCGATATTGTCCTGCAGCGAACACATAAATTTGCGCAGCATCAGCGCCATGCTGAACACCCAAAAAATGCTGCTGGAAGGTTGGCAACCCAGGCGGGTGTGCCCCACCACAATGGAAGGGCGGGCAATCACCAACGGCAGTTGCGGGCAATGTTGACGCATTAACTGTTCGATGGTCGATTTGGAACGGGTATATTCCACCAAATGCTCGGCCGTTTCTTCAAATTCACCGCTTTCCGCAACCAGTGAACCCGGCTCCGGTGCGCAAGACATTGCGGTCCCCACGTGCAGGAAACGTTTTAATCCAGACACCTGCGCCATTCTCTCGGCAAAGGCCAGGGTGCCTTCTACGTTAACCTTCCATATAAGAGGATTATTGCCAAAAGACGCTACTGCGGCACAATTAATAACGTGCGTTACATTGTTAATCCGTGTGTCCGCTAAAAAATTAGCAGGCTCACTTAAATCACCCAACAATATATTTTCCATCGTGATTTTAGAAAATAAATCAGCGTCAATATTAAACTTTTCCATATTCATCCGAATACGTTCAAGCCCCTGCTGCGCATTTTCAGCCCGCACTAATAAAAGGTAGTTAATTGACTGATTTTCTTTCAGTAATTTTTCAAGCACTGCACCACCAAGAAAGCCGGTAGCGCCGGTTAACAGCAGAGTTTTCATAATGCACACCCACATTGGTATTGAATGCTGCTGATTGTATGTGGGGATAATTAAACGGATATTAAATAAAACTCCGTGGCACGCACTTATCTTTTCTTAATATTATCTTAAGGAATGTTTTGAAACACCGAAGCGGCATTTGGTAACACATTAATAAGAAACCAACCATAATAAGCACGTCCGTTGACATAGCATTGATATAAACTCTGATTTAATTCCCAGGTAAATGTTATTCCCTTTTAGCATCCGGAGTTTTTTATGAGCTATAACCAAAAAGTCTGGTTGGGTATCCTGGTTCTGTGCAGCGTTTTCTGGCTGGCGGTGATTGGCAGTATTTTCTCTGCCCATCGGGCCTTCGACCATGCACAGCTGCAAAACCAGCAGGAATTCACGGCCAAATACTCTCAACATAATCAAGGGACTGTGGCCTCAGGCCCGGCCCTGCAGGCACGGGCGCACACTTCTTGATCCTCCCCCCTGAATGGGGTAGGGACAAGTATGGCTAAGGATCCTATGATGCCCTTACAATAACAGGGAGAATAATATGGGTCGAAAGCTGGATAGCTTGCCGCAAGCAGAACGTGAAAAAATTGAAACCGACTTACTCGCTCTCAGCGTTATTTATAACGAACGCTATGGCATTACCACTCCAGACGGCCCCAACGCCGAAGAACAGGTGCCCGATTACTTACGCCCCTACTTTCATCTGCGCCTGAACTACTACCGCAATGCGTAATCCCGCGCATTTCGGCGATTAACGCTAACGACTGCTTGGCATCGCACATCTCGCCGTTACAATAGAGGGATATTCCCTGCGCCACGTGAGAGAGGCGATTTTGAGCAGCAAGGCACCGGCCACATTCTACATTCACGACTACGAGACCTTCGGCAAAAGCCCCTCGATGGATCGCCCGGCGCAGTTTGCCGGTGTGCGTACCGATATGGATTTCAACATCATCGAAGAGCCGTTGGTCATCTACTGCACCCCGGCCGATGACTATTTACCCGATCCTGAAGCGGTGATGATCACCGGGATCACGCCGCAGTTGGCCCTGGCCAAAGGCGTTAACGAGGCCGAGTTTGCGCGGCAGATCCACCAGGCGTTCAGCGTGCCCGGCACCTGTATTCTGGGTTACAACAATATCCGTTTCGATGACGAAGTCAGTCGTAATATTTTCTATCGCAGCTTCTACGATCCTTATGCCTACAGTTGGCAAAACGGTAACTCGCGTTGGGATCTGCTTGATGTCATGCGCGCCTGCTATGCGCTGCGCCCGGACGGCATCGTCTGGCCAGAAAACGAAGATGGCTTCCCCAGTTTCCGTCTGGAACACCTGACACGCGCCAACGGCGTCGAACATGAGCATGCCCATGACGCCATGTCGGACGTTTACGCCACCATCGCCATGGCCAAATTGGTCAAGCAGGCGCAACCGCGACTGTTTGATTTCCTGCTGCAACACCGCAACAAACATAAGCTGAACACGCTGATCGACATCGCGGAAATGTCACCCTTGGTGCACGTTTCCGGCATGTTCGGCGCAGCGCGCGGCAACACCAGTTGGGTATCGCCGCTGGCCTGGCACCCGGACAACAAAAACGCGATCATCATGTGCGATTTGGCCGGCGATATGACGCCGCTGCTGACGCTGAGCGCCGATGAACTGCGTGAACGGCTGTATACCCGTCGGGACGATCTGGCCCCTGGACAATCGCCGGTGCCGATCAAGCTGGTGCACATCAACAAGTGCCCGATACTGGCACCGGCCAAGACCTTATTGCCGGAAAACGCCGAGCGACTGGGGATCGATCGCCAGGCTTGCCTGCAAAACTTGCAACTGCTGCGCCAGCATCCGCAGGTGCGTGAGAAAGTGGTGGCGCTGTTCGCCGAAGCCGAGCCTTTTAAAGGGTCTGATGACGTCGACGCCCGGTTGTATGACGGTTTCTTCAGCGATGCCGACAAGGCTGCGATGAAAATTATCCAGCAAACCAAGCCGCAGAACCTGCCGGCACTGGATCTGACCTTCAGCGATGGGCGCATGAAGGAGTTGCTGTTCCGTTTCCGTGCCCGCAACTATCCCAATACGCTGGATGACGCCGAGCAACGCCGCTGGTTGCAACACCGTCAGGAAGCATTAAGCGCCGAGCGAGTACAAAGCTATGTGCTGCAACTGGAGTCGTTGTATAACCTGCATGAAGGCGACAAAGAAAAGACCGCACTCTTGAAAGCGCTGTTTGAATACGGCAAAGAGTTGGTGGGGTAACAAAAACAACAAAGGGCGCCAGGCGCCCTTTTTAATGCTTACCGTTTAAGGCTTACGCTACGTCTTCGCTAGCCTGTGGTACCGGCAGACGGAAGCTGCGGGTCACGAAGGCCAGGTAAATCAGACCAATCGCCGCCCATACCAGACCCAGCGTCATTGAGCTGGCTTCCAGATTGATCCACAGTGCGCCAACAGTTAGCGCCCCTAATACCGGCAGGATCAGGTAGTTAAAGGTATCTTTAACGGTACGGTTCAGCTTGTCGCGGATATAGAACTGCGAGATCACTGACAGGTTCACGAAGGTGAACGCCACCAGTGCACCGAAGTTAATCAACGCCGTCGCCGTGACCAGATCAAAGGATACCGCAGACAGCGCAATCACGCCGACCAACAGCACGTTCAACGCTGGAGTGCGCCATTTTGGGTGCACATAACCGAAGAAACGCTCCGGGAATACGCCGTCACGGCCCATCACGTACATCAGGCGCGAAACACCGGCATGCGACGCCATGCCTGAAGCCAGCACGGTCACGCAAGAGAACACCAGGATCACCGACTGGAAGAACTTACCGGCCACGTACAGCATGATTTCCGGCTGGGACGCGTCAGGCTCTTTAAAGCGTGAAATGTCCGGGAAGTACAACTGCACGAAGTAGGACACCACGATAAAGATGATGCCGCCGATCAACGCCGTCAGGAAGATGGCTTTCGGGATCACTTTTTCCGCGTCTTTGGTTTCTTCAGACAGTGAGCTGATACCGTCAAAACCCAGGAACGAGAAGCACAAGATGGTCGCGCCGGTGATCATCGGCACCACGTGCGCATTCTCAGACCAGAACGGACGGCTACTGATCAGCGTACCGGCACCTTCGCCATGCGAAATGCCATTCACCACCAGGAACAGGAACACGATCATGATCGCCACCTGCACCACCACGATAATGGAGTTCAGGTTCGCAACCAGCTTGATGCCACGCAGGTTGAAAATCGTCATCAGCGCGACCAGCGCCGCTACGAAGATCCACGAAGGCACGCCCGGGAAGATGGCTTCCAGGTAAATTTTAGCCAACAGAATGTTGATCATCGGCATGAACAGGTAGTCCAGCAGTGATGACCAACCCACCATAAAGCCGACGTGCGGGCTGATGGCCTTCTGGGCATAGGTATAGGCAGAACCGGCGGACGGGAATTTCCGCACCAGCTTGCCGTAGCTCAATGCGGTAAACAGCACCGCCAGCAAAGCAAAGGCGTACGCCGTCGCGACGTGACCATCGGTCAGGCCGGATACGATGCCAAAGGTATCGAAGATGGTCATTGGCTGCAGATAAGCCAGGCCCATCATCACTACCGGAACTAAAGTCAGGGTTTTACGCAGCTGTGCGCGTTGAGCCGGAGCGGCGTTGATGATGTTATCGGACATGACGCAGCCCCCCCTTACCTTCGGCCTTGCGGAGTGTAGACACGCCAAGACTTAAGGTTGCGGGGAAACTTCGCAACTTGCGACTGAATTCAAAAAGAAGGGGATTGGAAGCTGGATAACGAGTCAAGGCGGCCTTGGCTGCTCCATAATCGCTGCGACCGCAGCGGAAACCGGCGGGCACCGGTGCTAAAGTGAAAAATTGCCCCATCTTTCTTATCCTCATGAGTCACGACCATAAAGTTTTGTTTGATCGCGCACGAAACTATTTATCTATCCGGATCGGTGTCCGGCCTCGCTTGGTGTATGAAACGCACAGTTTGTAAAACATAAATGCAAAAAAAATAACCGACGCGTTAAAACGTCGGCTATCTGCATTAGGGATATTTTGCACCAAAAACCCTCCTGATGACAAGATCAGGAAGGCCGGTTAAACAAATTCTTTTCGCGATCGTTCGGAAAATCCCCCTTACGGGTGAATTAATCCGCTATCTTTCGATCGCACATCAAATCATAGGGCACATTTTACGCCGCTTCAGGCATTTTTCAACATCCAATCAATCTCGGTTTCGGTCACCAGCCGCTCAAATTGCATCAGTTCATCCATCTTGCAGGCGTGGTAAACATGCGCAAAACGTTCGCCCAGATACTGCGTCAGCGCTTGCTGATGCTCAAACTCATACAGCGCGTCGCTTTGGCGGATCGGGAACGGCAGCCCTTCCTGTTCAAGCCCGTTACCGGTCACCGGCTCGGGCAGCGGCAGGTCGTTGTCCAGCCCGTAAAGAATGCCTGACAGGATCGCCGCCACCACCAGGTAAGGATTGGCATCGGCACCCGCCACGCGGTATTCCACCCGATGGTTCTCCGGCTCACTGCAGGGTATGCGCAGCGCAACGGTCCGGTTGTTGTGCCCCCAGGAAGCCTGAGTAGGCACATACATGCCCGGTTGGAAACGACGAAAGGCATTCACATTGGGGGCCAATAACGCCATTGAAGCCGGCATCAGGGCTATCATCCCAGCCAGCGCACGGTGCAACAGCGCAGAGTCTTCGCCGTCCGGCTGCGCGAACAGATTATTGCCGCTGCCGTTCAACATGCTGATATGTACGTGCATGCCGCTGCCGGTATATTCCTCATAGGGTTTTGCCATAAAGGTGGCGTGGAGATGATGGTTTTCCGCCACCAACCGCACCAGCCGTTTTAACGACAATGCGTGATCGCAGGCCAGCAGCACGTTGTCGGTATGCTTAAGATTCACCTCGAACTGACCGGGTGACGCCTCCGCCACCGCGCCGTCCGCCGGCAGGCCCTGCATCTGCGCCAGGGTGTCGATGTCGTTTAGCACCTCGGCGAAATGATTCAGATTGTCCAGCGAGTAAACCTGGCTCTGCATGTTGCGCTCCTGGGTACCGGGCGCACAAGGAGGTTGCAAATACCCCTCAGAGTCTCGCTGTCGATCAATGAGATAGAACTCCAACTCTACCGCTACCACCGGGAACATGCCGCGCTGGCGCAATGCCTGCCAAACTCGATTCAGGACATTACGGGGTTCAACGTCAAAGGGAGTACCATCTTCATCCAGCATGGTCAGCAACACCTGACCGATATTGTCCGGGTCCGCCGCCGACGGTGTCAGCGTGCCGGCCACCGGCATACAAACGCGGTCCGGCTCACCCAGTTCCTGACCCAGGCCCGCCTCTTCCACCACGTTGCCCAAAATATCCATAGCGAATACCGAGGCGGGGAAGTAACAGCCTTTTTCCAATTTTTTCAGTCCGGAGACGGGAATTCGTTTACCGCGGAAGGAACCATTCAGGTCAGTGAGAAGGATATCGATATACTGCGTTGAGGGATGGCGTTCCAAATAGTGAGCAACTTCACGTTGGAACGCGCTACTTCGCCTCTCTTCATTATGCTGTGCAAAATTTTCAACTGCTGCGATATTGGTTTGCATACATCACCCGCCATTATGCTCTGAGAACGCCGTTGCGTCCGCCTGCCGATAGGTTCAACACATGGTCTGATTTCTCTGTAGACTGCGCCACAACTGGCGCTCAAAATAACATCCATAATATGAAACATAGCCTTAACACAAATGGTTTGCAAATGTTACAATCCTGTTTGATTATTCGCCACCGACTGCTAAATTGATAAAATATTGACCGAAAAGGTGTTAGCTGCCTTTTTATGTGCAGAATTTCGTCCGTCATAACGGGGGGAGTCATGGGCAATATATTTTCCAATTCCGTCACAACTACCGATATCATGCTGTGCCGATATCACTCAGGCAGGCACCTGACACCGATATTCATTTCTGCCTGTCGTCCCTACCAGAAGGAAGTACCGCTATGAGCGAAGTCAGCTTGGCGCCGGGTAAGCGCCTGTCACAGATCCGTCTGCAATTGGGTTTGTCGCAGCGCCGGGTCGCCGAACTGTCCGGGTTAACCCACAGCGCAATCAGCACCATCGAACAGGACAAGGTCAGTCCGGCTATCAGTACGCTGCAAAAGCTGCTGAAAGTGTATGGGTTGTCGCTGTCGGCCTTCTTTGCCGAACCTGAAGCCGCCAATGAGCCTAAAGTGGTCATAGAGGCCGAGGATCTGATCGAGATTGGCAGCCAGGGTGTATCGATGAAGTTGGTGCACAACGGCAATCCAACGCGCAATCTGGCGATGATGCTGGAAACCTATCAGCCCGGTACTACCACCGGCGAAAAGATAAAGCACCAGGGCGAGGAGATCGGCACCCTGCTGGAAGGCGAGATCATGCTGACGATCAACGGCCAGACCTACTGCCTGACCGCCGGCCAGAGCTATGCCATCAACACCGGCATCCCCCACAGTTTCAGCAATACTTCGGCGCGCGTCTGTCGCATCGTCAGCGCACATACCCCGACCACCTTCTGACCTTTTAGGCGGAGGTCCCATGACGGAACACGTTGCCGGCTATTATGCCGCTACCGCCAATGCATTCGCGCCCTACCCGGCGCTGAACGACAATATCCGCTGCGACGTCTGCATTATTGGCGGCGGCTTCACCGGCCTGTCGTCGGCGTTGCATCTGGTCGAAGCCGGTTTTGACGTGGTGGTGCTGGAAGCCGCCCGCATCGGCTGGGGCGCCAGCGGCCGTAACGGGGGTCAGGTGGTCAACTCCTACAGTCGCGATATCGATGTCATTGAAGCGCGTTATGGCACAGATACCGCCGCCATGCTCGGCAGCATGATGTTCGAAGGTGCGGAGATTATCCGCCAGCGTATCGATCAATACGCCATCGCCTGCGACTACCGGCCCGGCGGCATCTTCGCCGCACTGAACCCTAAACAAAGCCATGCGCTGCAGCAACAGCAGATCCGTTGGCGGCGCTACGGCAATGATCAATTGGAATGGCTGGATCAACAGGCCATCCGCCGGGAGATTGCCAGCGAACGTTACGTGGGCGGGTTGCTGGATCGCAGCGGTGGCCATCTGCACCCGCTCAATCTGGCGCTTGGCGAAGCCGATGCGGTACGTCGTCACGGCGGGCGGCTGTTCGAACAATCACCGGCCACCCACATTGATTACACGGAACCGGCGAAGGTGCACACCGCGCAAGGCTCGGTCAGCGCCAACTTTGTGATTATTGCCGGCAACGCCTATCTCGGCGATCGGCTGGAACCCCGGCTCAGCCGGCTAAGCATGCCGTGCGGATCACAAATCCTCGCCACCGAGCCGTTGTCCAAAGACATCGCGCTGTCGCTGCTGCCCAATAATTTCTGCGTCGAAGACTGCAACTACCTGCTGGACTACTTTCGCCTGACCGCCGACCACCGTCTGCTGTATGGCGGCGGCGTGGTATACGGCGCCCGCGATCCCGCCGATATCGATCCGCTGATCCTGCCCAAACTGTTGAAAACCTTCCCGCAGTTGAAGCAGGTGCGGATTGATTACCGCTGGAGCGGCAATTTCCTGCTGACGCTGTCACGTATGCCGCAGTTCGGCCGTCTGGAAAACAATGTCTATTACATGCAGGGCGACAGCGGCCACGGTGTGACCTGCACCCATTTGGCGGGCAAGCTGATTGCCGAAGTGCTGCGCGGCGATGCTGAACGTTTTGACGCCTTCGCCCAACTGCCGCACCTGCCTTTCTTCGGCGGACGCCGGCTCCGCGTGCCTTTCACCGCCCTGGGTGCGGCCTATTATGCGCTGCGTGACCGCCTGGGGTTCTAGCGCCGGTCCGCCAGGAATTTTTTCATCTCAGTTATGCCATTTAGTTTGTTGCGAAAATCACAATCTGTGTTACAAAAGACTTACTTTAGCCATCTAAACACCTAAACGTCTTTAAATTACACTATGCCAACCCCTACGCCCTCACGCCTCGAGATGCGCAATATCTCGATCGCCTTTGCCGGATTCAATGCGCTGCAAAACGTCGACTTCACCCTGCTGGGTGGTTCGACACACGCCCTGGTCGGCGCTAACGGCGCGGGCAAATCCACGTTGATGGCGATCCTTTCCGGCGCACACGACCATTATCGCGGCGAGATTTTTATCGACGGCCAACAAGTGGATATTCATTCACCGCTGCAGGCCCGGCAACACGGCATCCACGTGGTGCAGCAAGAAGTGGATGTGGCGCTGATCCCCACGCTGTCGGTGGCGGAAAACATCATGCTCGATGGGTTGAACGAACCGGGCCATCTGCTTAACTGGGCGCAACTGTATCGCCAGGCAGCCCAGTTACTGGCCCAGCTGGATTTAACCATTAACCTGCGCCAGCGGTTGGCGGACTGCACTCTGGCGGAAAAACAGCAGGTGCTGCTGGCCCGTGCACTGTCCCACCGTTGTCGCTTTCTGGTGCTCGATGAACCCACTGCCCCGCTCGATCGCGCTGAAAGTGAACGCCTGTTTCGCGTGGTGCGCCGTCTTAAGTCCGAAGGCATCGGCGTGGTGTTTATTTCCCACCGTATTCATGAACTGAGTGAAATTTGCGACCGCCTGACGGTGCTGCGCGATGGCCGCCACGTCAGCGAGGATGCCATGCAAGGGCTGGACGGCGAGCAGATCGTCGAAAAAATGCTCGGCCACCGGCTGGACGACATTTTCCCGCCTCCGCGCCCCGCGCACGGTTCTCGCCCGCTGCTGCGGGTAGAAGGTCTGCACGACCGTCATAAGCTGCGTGACGTCAGCCTGCAACTGCATCAGGGGGAAATTCTCGGCATCGCCGGGCTGGCCGGTGCGGGGAAAACCGAACTGTGCAAAGCGCTGTTTGGCGCCTCACCGGCCCGGATCGAACGGGGTGAATTGCTGGGCAAACCCTGGGCCCCCCGCGCCCCGCATCTTAGCGTTGAACAGGGGCTGGCGCTGGTGCCGGAAGAACGGCGCAAAGAAGGCATTTTTATCGACGAAGCCATTCCGATGAACCTGAGCGCCAGCGCCGACGACAGCTTTTCCCGCTGGAGCCTGTTCAGTCGCCGGCAGGAGCTACGCTGGGCGCGGGATATTATGCAGCGCCTGAATATTCGCGCCTCCGGCCCGCAGCAAAAGCTGGCACGGCTTTCCGGCGGCAACCAGCAAAAGGTGGCCATCGGCAAATGGCTGCGCGGCAATGCCAAGGTGCTGATTTTCGATGAGCCGACCAAGGGCGTGGATATCAAGGCCAAGCAAGAACTGTTCACCCTGATCGACGGTCTGGCGCGCGACGGCAAAGGCATCATCTATGCCTCCGGCGAGTTCTCCGAGCTGGTCGGCCTGTGCGATCGCATCTGCGTACTGTGGGATGGCCGGGTGGTGGCGGAACTGAACGCCGCCGATATTGATGAAGAAACCCTATTATTGTATTCCACCGGAGGAACCCCAGCGTGAGTAAAGAATTATCCCTGCAGAATGCGCAACCCTGGCGCCATCAGCTGTTTGAGTTTCTCTACAAATGGGGGATGTTACTCACCGTTGTCGCGCTGATCGCCCTGTTCGGGATCGCGTCGGACAACTTCCTCGATCCGAACAACATCATTAACATTTTGCGTTCAATCGCCATCGTCACGGTGATCGCCATCGGGGTATCGATATCGCTGTCGGTGGGCGGTTTCGATCTGTCCGTCGGCTCCACCGCCTCACTGGCTAACGCCCTGGTGGTTTCGCTGTTCGTCTGGTACGGCTTTGGCACCACCGGCGCTATCGTGCTGACCTTGCTGATTTGTACGCTGGTCGGCCTGTTCAACGCCTTCCTGATCGTGGTGCTGAAAATTCCCGATATGCTGGCGACGCTGGCCAGCCTGTTCGTGATCCAGGGCGTGGCGATGACCTACAGCTACGGCGGATCAATCACCCAGAATATGCTGCTGCCGAACGGCGACATGGCGGAAGGGCTGATCCCGGACATCTTCTCCTCACTGGGCCAGGTACCGGTGATAGTGCTGATCATGCTGGCGGTCACTGTCGTGGTGCAACTTTTCCTGTCGCTGACCAAACACGGCCGCCGTATGTACGCCATTGGCGGTAACCCGGAAGCGGCGCGTTTGTCAGGCATTCGTACCGTACGTTACAGGGTTGCCGCCTATGTCATTTCTGCCCTGCTGGCCTCGCTTGGTGGCATATTGCTGGCGTCACGTATTGGCTCTTCGCAGGTCAACGCCGGCGGCGGTTATCTGATGGATGCGGTTGCCGCCGCTTACATTGGCTTCTCGCTGGCCGGCTCCGGTAAACCCAATGCGCTCGGCACGTTGGTGGGCGCCGTGATCCTCGGTGTGTTGCAAAACGGTCTGGTGATGCTTTCCGTTCCCTACTACGCCATGGACATTATCAAAGGTCTGGTGCTGGCCCTGGCGCTGGCGATCACCTACATCCAGAAACGCTAACCCCCTCTCTCGGCGCAGATCCTGCTGCGCCGTTTTTCCCTTGTATTCATGCGGTTAATGATTCCCTTTTATTTAAATACATACAAATGATACGAATTATCATTTGCGTTTACATTTTGTCGAAAATCCTTACAATAGCCTGACGAAACGAAGACCCCCGCAACGATGGGGCCTGTTTCTGCTTATTATTCAAACCGTTAAAGCGACACTTTGTCGATTTACATCAGACCAGGAAAGGTTTGCCTCATGGAAAAGCCACGTTATAACAAATTAACCGCATTGATCATTGCTACATTGACCAGCGCAGGCGCCGTCGCTGCGCAACCAGACGCTCAGGACACCATGGTGGTAACCGCTTCCGGTTTCCAGCAGAAAATCCAGGACTCCCCTGCGTCTATTTCTGTGATCCCACGTCAACAAATTGAAGACAAAGCCTACCGTGACATTACCGATGCGTTGAAAGACGTGCCGGGCGTGGTGGTTACCGGCGGTGCCAGCAACAGCGATATCAGCATCCGCGGCATGTCCTCCAAATACACCCTGATCCTGGTCGACGGTAAACGCGTCGATACCCGCGGCACCCGCCCTAACAGTGACAACTCAGGCATTGAACAAGGCTGGCTGCCACCGCTGGAAGCCATTGAACGCATCGAAGTGGTGCGCGGCCCGATGTCTTCGCTGTACGGCTCCGACGCCATGGGCGGCGTGATCAACGTCATCACCCGCAAAACCTCCACCACCCAGGCGTGGAAAGGCTCACTGCACGGCGACGCTACCTTCCAGGAAAACCGCAATTCCGGCGATATTTTCCAGACCAACGCCTACGCTTCCGGCCCGCTGATTGAAGGCCTGCTGGGCCTGCGGGTCAATGGCCTGCTGTCACACCGCGCCGAAGACCAAATCCTCAACGGCTTCAACGAGCAGCGCATGCGCAGCGGCACCGCGGTATTCAGCCTGACGCCAAACGAACAGAACGATTTCGATTTCGAAATTGGCCGCTCTTTGCAGGATCGCAACAGTACGCCGGGCAAATCCATGGCGACCGAAAACTGCCGCAATAAAAAGTGCACGCCTAACAGCGCCAGCGACAGCCTCTACACCCGCACCAACTACGCGGTAACCCACAACGGTTATTACGACTTCGGCAATACCACCAGTTACATTCAGCGCGAAGAGACCAACAACCCGGGCCGCGACATGAAGATGTACAACACCATTTTCAATACGCAAACCCAGTTTGACCTCGGCAGCCATATGCTGAACCTGGGTGGCCAGTACCGTTACGAGAAATTGAGTGACGGCGGCAACCAGATGCAAGGGGCGGATAAGCTGAGCCAATTGACACGCTGGAGTTGGGCGCTGTTTGCCGAAGACGAATGGGCGATGACCAACGACTTTAGCCTGACCAGCGGCATTCGTATGGATCAGGACCAAAACTACGGCAACCACTGGACGCCGCGCATGTACGGCGTTTGGCACCTGACCGAACAATTTACGCTGAAAGGCGGTGTTTCCGCCGGTTATCGCTCACCGGATCTGCGTCAATCTTCCGCCGGATGGGGGCAAATCACCGGCGGTGGCCGCACTTCAATCATCATCGGTAACCCGGATCTGAAGCCAGAGAAGAGCCTGAGCGAAGAGATCGGCGTGATGTGGGATAACCAGCAAGGTCTGAACGCCGGCGTCACCCTGTTTAACACCGACTTCAAAGATAAAATCACCGAAGTGCGCCGCTGTGACAGCGGCGATGGCGACGCGCAATGCATGATCGGCAACACGCCGTATTACTTTATCAGCGACCGCACCAACGTCGATAAAGCCAACATGCGCGGCGTGGAAGCTACATTTGGCTGGGAAATCACCAAAGACTGGCAGTTGACCACCAACTATACCTACACCACCTCCGAACAGAAGAGCGGGGATTTCCAGGGCAAGCCGCTGAACCAAATGCCGAAGCATATGGTTAACAGCGTATTGGACTGGCAGGCCACTCACGACGTCAGCCTGTGGTCGCGCGTTAACTTCCGCAGCAAGACTTCGGACTACATGAGCCGTGCAGACATGGCCAAGAGCACCCCGTCCTACACCTTTGTTGACGCCGGTCTCAGCTACCAGGCGAATAAAAACCTGATGGTGACCGGTGGGGTTTACAACCTGCTCGATAAAACCGTCGACTACGACAATTACAACACCGTGCTGGATGGCCGCCGTTACACCCTCGGCATGACCTACAACTTCTGATGCCAGTTTGGGCGCGCACTTCAAAATGCGCGCCCTTTTATTTCTCTTACCTGAGGAAATCTCAATGACATTACGCCGCTCCCCTATGGTTATCACCCTGCTGGCCTGCATGGCGCTGGCCGGCTGTAACGGAAAGACCCGCGCACCGGCTGCGGATGCCCCTGCAACCGTCAGTTTTCAACATCTGAACGGCACCACCGAAGTGAAAAAGCACCCGCAACGCGTGGTGGTGCTGGATTATGCTTCGCTGGAAACGCTGCAACTGCTGGGCGTTGATCCCTTGGCGCTGCCGGGCAACCGCAGCATGCTGCCGGACAGCCTGAAACAGTATCAGGATGCCAAATACCTCAACGCCGGTACCCTGTTTGAACCAGACATGGCCACGCTGCGCGCAGCCAAACCGGATCTGATCCTGATCGCCGGCCGCTCTTCCAAGGCCTATGCCGAACTCAGTGGCATCGCGCCGACGCTGAATATGGCTATCGATCCGCAAGATCAGTTGGGCGGCCTGAAACAACGCACCCTGCAACTGGGTGAGCTGTTCGATAAGCAGCAACAAGCCCAAGCGGCCGTCGACAAACTGGATGCGGAGATTGCGGCGATCAAGCCGCAGGTCGCTAAAGCCGGACGGGGCTTGGTGGTGCTGTTCTCCGGCGGGAAAATCAGCGCTTACGCGCCGAAGAGCCGTTTCAGCTTTACCTATGACGCCCTCGGGTTCCAGTCTGCGCTGCAGAGCGACAACGCCGATGTCCGCGGCAACAAACTGTCGCCCGAGCAGGTGGCTCAGTTGAACCCGGATTGGCTGTTTATCATCGATCGCGATGCGGCAACCGGTCGCCCGAACGCGGTTGCACCGCAGAAGATCCTCACCACCACGGCGCTGAAAAACACCGTAGCGGTCAAGAAAGGTCAGGTGGTTTATCTGCCGGCGGCTGAGGTCTATCTGTCCGGCGGTATCATCACCAGCCAGCATATCGTCGAACGCGTCGCCGAGGCGCTGAACAAGCGGTAATAAAAAGCCCGGCATTGTGAAATGCCGGGCTTTTTTAGGTATCAGTCGGGGATCAAATCGACGGCTGGTTAACCAACCCGTCGATCAACACCTGCGGGGTTCCCTGCGAGCAACGCTCAATGCGCCCACGAACGCCATAAACCCGTGCCAGACTTTGCGGGGTGATCACCTCTTCCGGTGCGCCGTCGGCGATCAATTCGCCATCCTGCAGCATCAGCACGTGGTCGCCGTGACGCAAAGCGATATTGATGTCATGCACCACCACCACGGTGATGATATTGCGTTTACGCGTCTCTTTGCGCACCAAATCCATAACGTGGAACTGGTAGTTGAGATCCAGCGCGCTCAACGGTTCGTCCAGCAACAGCAGCGAAGGCTGGCGGATCAGCGACTGCGCCAAGCCCACCAACTGCTTCTGACCACCGGAGAGCTGATCGAGATAGCTCAACGCCAGATGGGCAATACCAAGCTGTTCCAGCAGCGCCATCACCTCCGCCTCACTGCCGGCATTGCTGCGACCGCCCGAGGCACGTTGCGCCACGATGATCGACTCCAGCACGTGCAAATGCACCCCGGCAGGCAATGACTGCGGCAGATACACCACTTTCTCCGCGCGGCGGGCAAATGGCATCTGCATCAGATCGGTATCGTCCAGCCACAGTTGGCCCTGTGCCGGGTTCAAGCCGGCCAGTGAACGCAGCAACGTCGACTTGCCGCTGCCGTTCGGCCCCAGCAACACGGTGATTTGCCCGCGCGGTAACATGGGGACCGCCAGATTGCTGATAACCTGACGCTTGGGATAACCGGCGGAAAAACCTTCAATGCGCAATCCCTGATTCATACATTCCCCCGGTGACGCAGAATAATGCTCAGGAAGAACGGCACGCCCACCAACGAGGTCACGATGCCCACCGGAATGATAATGCCCGGGATCAGGTTTTTCGACGCCACGGAAGCCATCGACAGCACCAGCGCGCCAATCAGCGCACTGGCCGGCAAATAGAAACGGTGATCTTCACCGAAAATCATACGTGCGATGTGCGGCGCCACCAGGCCGATAAAGCCGATAGGCCCGACAAAGGCCACCGCCAGGGCGGAAAGAATGCTGATGCGCAGCAAGGTCGTCAGGCGCAGACGGCGCACGTCGATACCGAAGCTCACCGCCCGATCTTCCCCCAGACGCAGCGCGGTCAACTTCCACGAGCTCATCATCGACAACGGCAGCAGCACGGCGAATACGCCGAGCAGGATGCCCAGTTTGTCCCACGAAGCACGCGCCAGGCTGCCCATGGTCCAGAACACCAGCCCCTGCAGCGTGTCTTCGCTGGCGATAAACTGCATCATCGAGACCAGCGCGTTAAAGGTGAACACCAGCGCAATGCCGAACAGCACCACCCCGGAAGTGGCAACCCGTGTCCAACGCGTAATGCCGTCCAGCATCAATGCGGCGAACAGGGCGAAAATAAAGGCGTTGGCGGAAATGAACCACTGATCGGGAATGCCCGGTACGCCAATCCCCAGCACGATAGCCAGCGCCGCGCCGAAAGCCGCGGCAGAAGACACGCCGAGGGTAAAGGGGCTGGCGAGCGGGTTATTCAGGATGGTCTGCATTTCTGCACCGGCCAGGCCAAGGGCAAAGCCCACCACCACGGCCATCAAGGCATAAGGCAAGCGGATATCCCAGACGATGACCCGCGTTCCGGCGTCGGCCGCCGCAGGATCAATCAGCGTTTGCCACAGGGAGGACAACGAAAGCCCGGAGGGGCCCATGGTAAAATCCAGCAGCAGCGAACCCATAATCGCCAGTGCCAACACCCCCATCATCAATAAACGGTGGCGGAGAATATGGTGATAACGCCCCATGGCGTTGACGTCGGGTTTCCCCTTGGCGTCAGGCATAGGATCGGTGGATACGCTCATTATTTCGGATACCTGTTACGACGATGACCACAGCGGCAGGAAAACGGCCGTCTGAACGGGATAAGCAGCCGCTAACAATAAAGCAAACGATAATACTTATCAATCATATCAATAGTTATTATCTGTCATGTAAATATGTAACACTTTATTTTATAACGTTATTCGTCAAGCCCTTCCACAAACTGTTCCCTGATGCTCAGGGTTAACAATTCCGAAAATATCTCCCCGCCCCGCTCCGCTGTGACAAATAGCAATAAAACCACATAGAATCCGAATCCTGACCGGTAACTGGCGCCCCGCGCCGGGCCGGATATTTAGGGCCTGTTGGCTGGGCCCTTATTAAAGAGGCTGTAATGAGAAGTCGAACACCCGCGTTAACGCCTAAAAAACCCGCACTGCTGCACTGGCTGGTACAAAGCCCAGGGCTGGCTGATGACGCTCAATTACAACGCCAGATGCGGCTTACGTTGGTGCCTTCTCCCGCGACTCCCTGGATGAATGCCGCTGCGGTGGCGCTGCTGCTGCTGGCCTATATCTGGCTGAGCCATCGGGCCATTGGCGCCGGTCTGCTGATGCTGCTGGTGTTGCTGACCGGCGGGCGTTGGTGGCTGGCACGCGTCAATCCGCCCCGTTGGCCGAATGCCATGCTGGTAACGGTACTGCTGTGGTGTGCTCTGGTGGGGGCAGGCGCCCTGATGGCCATGCTTTCAGGTCGCATGGTGCTTATTCTGTTCGCCGGAATGTTGATTACCGGCCTGGCCTTCTGGCTGATGCAGCGTCACGCCGCGGCACCGCGTTTTGCCATGCTGGAAATCATGCTGTTGACGCTGCCTTATTTACTGGCTGCGCCGCTGTCGCGCGTGCAAAACCTGTTTTTACTGGCGGATATCATCCCGCTGTGGCTGCTGTTGGCCCATGGGCTGATCGCGTTTTACCACCGTCAGGTCGCTCGACACGTCACCCTGAGCGCAGAAAAACAGCAAGCCGCCCATCAGGATCATTTGACCGGTTTCCTCAACCGAGCGGGAGGTGAAGCGGTAATGCAGGATATTTGCCGCCCATCGGCGACGATACATCCGCTTTCCCATCTGTTTATTTTCGAATTCACCCCGCTGGCGGCGCTGTATCAGAGCCACGGCGTGCTGATCGGCGATGACGTGTTACGCACCATCGGCGAGCGCCTGAAAATGTTGGTTCGCCCCAGCGATTTTGTCTGTCGCTATAGCGGGGGCCAGTTTCTGATCCTGGTGCACGGCCTGCCTTACGGCTCGGAAGGCGAATTTTTGGCACGTATCGTTCCGGCGCTGGAAGCCCCCTGCGATTTTGGTGCTTTCGGTGAGATATCGCTGCAGCTCAACACCGGCGCACTGGCATTAACGCAGGATTATCCGTCGGTTGACAGTCTGATGGCCGCGGCGCAACAAGCGCTGGCGGTAAAAGGGAAGGAATAAGAAGTCAGGGGAAAGAATAACGCGGCGGGCTCCCGCCGCGTTTCATAGCAAGACGTTACTTCACGTCCATTTTCGGGAATTCCATTTCGCTGTACTTCACCACACGGGTGCCGCGCGTCAGCTTGTAACCGAACCAAATGATCAGGAACAACGGAATGCCGATATAGGTCGCGGTCACGCCGTACCAGTCGATCCGGTCTTGCAGGAACGCCTGATAGTTCTGGCCCAGCGTGATGATCAGGCACAGCACAAAGGCAAAGATCGGGCCTATCGGGAAGAAGCCGGAACGGTACGGCAAATCGTTCAGATCACGCCCCTGGATCATATAGCCGCGACGGAAGCGGTAATGACTGATGGCGATCCCCAACCAGGCGATAAAGCCGGTCATGCCCGAGGTATTCAACAGCCACAGATAAACCGACTGGTTGCCGAACATCGAGCTCAGGAAGCACAGGCCCGCGACCACGGTAGTGGCGTACAGCGCGTTGCGTGGTACCCCGCCCTTCGACAGCTTGGCGAAGATACGCGGCGCTTTACCTTCCGATGCCAGAGTAAACAGCATACGGGTGGACGCGTACATGCCGGAATTACCCGCAGACAATACCGCCGTCAGGATCACCGCATTCATCACCGCCGCCGCCGACAGCAAACCGGCATGCTGGAAGACCAGCGTGAACGGACTGACGCTGATGTCTTTCACATCATTGCGCAGCAGGCTCGGATCGGTGTAAGGAATGATCAGGCTGATAATCAGGATCGCGAAAATATAGAACAGCAGGATACGCCAGAACACCTGACGCACGGCGCGTGGGATATTCTTGCCTGGGTTTTCCGACTCACCGGCGGCGATACCGATAAGCTCGGTCCCCTGGAACGAGAAGCCGACGATCATCGCCACGCCTATCATCGCCGAGAACCCTCCGGCAAACGGCGCGTCACCGATGGTCCAGTTTTGCCACCCCGCGTGCTCGCCCCCTTTGAGGATGCCGAAAATCATCAGCACGCCGATACCGATAAAGATAATGACGGTGGTCACTTTGATCAGCGAGAACCAGTATTCCGCTTCGCCGAAGCCTTTAACCGAAATGTAGTTCAGCAGGAACATCAGGCACAGGAACAATGCGCTCCAGATCCAGCCTGGGGTGTCCGGGAACCAGTAAGTCATGACCAACTGCGAGGCCACCAGGTCAACGGCGATGGTCACTGCCCAGTTGTACCAGTAGTTCCAGCCCAGCGCGAAGCCAAAACCTTCTTCTACGTATTTGGCGCCGTAGGTGGAAAAGGAACCGGACACCGGCATAAAGGCCGCCAGTTCGCCCAGGCTGGTCATCAGGAAGTAAACCATCAGCCCGATCAAGGCATAAGACAGCAGCGCCCCGCCCGGGCCTGCCTGCGAAACCGTGGCTCCAGAAGCGACAAACAGACCCGTGCCGATAGAACCACCGATAGCAATCATGGTTAAGTGCCGCGCCTTCAGCTCGCGGCGCAATCCGGGTGCTTGTTGCCCCGATGTTTTTATATCCTGCTGAGCCATTCTTACCCTATCTGCTGGTCAAAAAAAATAAGGGCGGATTGTAACAAATACCCGCCGGCGAACTAGTAACATTGCACTGATATAAGATAGCTTCATAATTCAGGGCTAATTATTAGCAACGGGCCTCAAGGCCTTACTTACTGTCATTAATGTGACAGAGAGCAGATTTTTATGCTTCGTTTCTGCTTACCGAGGCCTTTTTAGGGCTGAAGGGTGCAATAGCTGAGAAAACGCTGCAGAGCATTGGAGATATGCTTCTGCCGATGGTGGATCAGGTACAGGGTGCGCATTAAAGGTGGCAACGGCAGCTTCAGCTCCACCAGCACACCGCTGGCCAACTGTTCGCCGATCACCCTTCGCGACAGGCAACTGATGCCAATACCGTGGCGAACCGCATGTTTTATCGCTTCGGAATTCCCCAGCTCCATCACCAGTTGAAAGTGCGGCAGGTGTGCCAACAGCAGGTGATCCAGCACCTCACGCGTGCCCGAACCACGCTCCCGCAGGATCCACGGCGCATTCGCCAGCATCTCCAACGTCAGCGGTTGACCCGCCAGCGGATTGTCCGGCGCGGCGAACACCACCAGCTCATCCTCCAGCCACGGCTGGGTGACCAGCTCCGGCATATGACAGGGCCCCTCGATCAGGCCCAGATCGACGCGGAAATCCGCAACCGCCACGATCACATCCTGGCTGTTGCCCACGTTAAGCTCCAGCGGCGTGGCGGGAAAGTCCTGCCGGTAGTGGGCGATCATTTCCGGCAACATATAGTTGCCAATGGTGCTGCTGGCCGCGATGCGCAACGCGCCACCGTCATGGCGGAACAACTGTTCAATCTCCCCGGCCTGCTCCAGCAACGCCAGCGCCTTCGGGTACAACAACCGTCCATGCTCATTGATAACCAAACGCTTACCGACGCGATCGAACAATTGCACGCCCAACTGCCCTTCCAGGTCAGCCAGCGCCGCGCTGACCGCCGATTGCGATAACGCCAGAACTACCGAGGCTTGCGTGGTCGAACCGCTTTTAAGCACTTCGGTAAAAACTTCCAATTGACGTAAGGTGATATGCATAGTGTCTCAGTATTGAAATTTCGAACATTTTCTTTGATAGATTATAACCCTTAATCTCTTCTTAAACCCGTCAGAAAACCTTAGTCATCGTAGAGATGCCAGATAGAAAACACGGTTGGCCCGCGACTTCTTAACCAACATTGCCGTTAACGATATTGAGTAAAATCTTATTTTTACATCTGATGGAGTATTCCGAAGAAACATTCTTAAAAATCTATAAACAATTTGTCTATACTGCCATTTCGAATTGCTTACAAATTGGGTGAAATTGTGAAGTATAGAGCAGATATCGACGGATTACGGGCGCTCGCCGTTCTGCCGGTCATCGCGTACCACATGGGCTTTGGCGGCATTCCTGGCGGTTTTACCGGTGTCGATATATTCTTTGTTATTTCTGGTTATTTAATTTCAGGGATAATATTCCAAGAATATATTAAAGGGGAGTTCTCTTATATTGAATTTTATAAACGCCGCAGTTTAAGGATTCTTCCCCCTTTATTTATTGTGCTACTTACAACACTCGCTATTGGATACCATATACTTCTCCCCGTACAGGTTGCCGAATTAGGGAAAAGTGCATTAGCTACAACATTATTCTCTTCCAACTTTTTCTTTTTTAGCCAAACCGGGTATTTTGATGGTCCTGCAGAACTGAAACCACTGTTGCATACTTGGTCGCTGGCAGTAGAAGAGCAATTTTATATTATTTTCCCTATTATTCTTTTTACCGCATTAAAATTCTTCCGAAATAGAATAACACTGATCATCACATTGATTATCGCCGGTTCATTTTTGCTCAGTCTTGCTGGATTGAAATACCAACCGAGCATGACATTCTATATGTTGCCAACCCGAGCTTGGGAACTGGCTATAGGGGCATTATTGGCGGTAAGTGGTATGGAGCATTCGTCGTCCCTAAAAGGAAAGACTACCCGCCACATCTTAAGTCTGTTAGGGTTAGCGCTGATTGTCTTCGGGTTTGTCTGGTTAGATACCACCAAGAAGTTCCCTTCCTATAATGCGCTTTACCCTTGCGTTGGCACCTTCTTGATTATCTTTTCCGGCCGTGATGCTATCGTCAACAAAATACTAGCACTTAAACCCATCGTATATATCGGCATGATTTCATATTGCCTGTACCTTTGGCATTGGCCGATCATTGTTTACTCCAACCTGCTGCTTGACATCAACCTGTGGCAGAAGAGTCTATTGGTTATTTCCCTAACCTTTACTCTAGCAATTGCTTCGCGCTATTTAATCGAAATACCGTTCAGATATAAACTAAAAAATATTTCATCAAAAAACATTGTTACGGCTTCCGCCTTCAGTGTTGTACTCGCTGCTTCAATGACCGCATTTATTGGATATGTAAAGAATGACAATGGAAGTTTTTCTTCAGAATCATTAAAGATCGCTGACTACATCCACTATCATGGTTCAAAAGAATACAATTTCCAGTATCGTTCTGGCGAGTGTTTTATTAACGGTAATATAGGTGAAGATAGTGTCTACGATAAGAAAAACTGCCTGAAGATTTCTGAAACACAGAAAAATGTTGTGTTGATTGGCGACAGCCACGGTGCTCATCTTTGGCGTGCTATCAGCCTGGCTGCAGGAAAAAACGTGAATCTGATGCAGGCAACCGCGTCAGGCTGCAAACCGGTAATAGCGCAAAAAACAAACAACCACTGTACTGACCTGATAAACTACGTGTATGAAGATTTTATACCCAATAATAAGATAGATGGTGTCATAATTTCAGCTCGCTGGAGTGAATCTGATATAAATCAGCTAATTAAGACCATAGCCTATCTTCGTAAGTATACAAAAAACTTTTACGTATTGGGACCAACGGTTGAATACAAGGGGCCATTGCCGGAATTGTTGGCTTATCAGGAAAATGGCGATCCTGCATTGGCAAGTCGCTCTATCGTCAATGGGCGAAAAGTTATAGACAGCGAATTGAAAACGCTGACGACGTCCATGGCGGTAAACTACATTTCGGTTTACGATTTGATTTGTCCAGCAGGTCATTGCCTAGAAATAACCGACAGTGGCGAACCTACAGCCTTTGATTACGGCCACTTTACCCTAAGCGGGGCGAACTACGTCGCGAAAGGTATCGTCACCCAACTCAATGACAATCACTTCTTTTTTCAATAGATAACCCATCCAATCTAAGGGTACACATCTTGTGTGCCCTTCGTCTGATACCACTTATTCAGATAGGTTATAAATATATAATCAATTTCTCTTTTATACCGCAATAACCTAGTCTTTGGCTCAAGAATTTGATGACAAGGGCTGACTTATGGCGACCAATACCACACATACTTTTCCATCGCGGCAATTCCCGCTGTTCGGCGTGCCACGTCTGGTGCCGGGCCTGCTGCTGACCGGGGCGCTCACCGCTCTGGCCGTTTGGGTGGGGGATATTCCCTGGGTTGCCGGACTGGGGCTGGGTGCGCTGACGCTGGCTATTTTGCTCGGTATTTTGGTGGGCAATACGCTGTACCCCTGGCTGCAACCGAGCTGCCATGACGGCGTTCAGCTCGCCAAGCAACGCCTGCTGCGCCTGGGCATTATCCTTTACGGTTTTCGTTTGACGTTTCAGCAGATTGCCGACGTGGGGGCCACCGGTATCATCATTGATGCGCTGACCCTGAGCACCACCTTCCTGCTGGCCTGCTGGCTGGGCAAAAAAGTGTTCGGCATCGACAGCCATACCGCGATGCTGATCGGTGCCGGCAGCAGCATTTGCGGCGCGGCGGCAGTAATGGCCACCGAACCGGTGCTGAAAGCCGATGCCAACAAAGTGGCCGTGGCGGTCAGCACCGTGGTGGTGTTCGGTACGCTGGCGATTTTCGCCTATCCATGGCTGTATCAGTTGAACGAGCATTTCCAATGGTTGCCGTTTAATCAGGAAACCTTCGGTATCTTTACCGGTTCAACCATCCACGAAGTGGCGCAGGTCGTCGCGGCCGGTCATGCCATCGGACCGGATGCTGAGAACGCCGCGGTCATCACCAAAATGATCCGCGTCATGATGCTGGCTCCCTTCCTGGTGCTGCTCTCCGGCTATATCAGCCGCAGCCGGAATGCTGACAGCAAGGCGGAAAAATCGGCCATCACCATTCCGTGGTTTGCCGTGCTGTTTATCGCCGTCGCCGGGCTGAACTCATTCGACCTGATCCCGGCGACGCTGGTCAAACACCTGATTACCGCCGACACCTGGATGCTGGCGATGGCCATGGCGGCGCTGGGGTTGACCACTCACATTAGCGCGGTGCGCCAGGCGGGGGTAAAACCGATTATTCTGGCCAGCCTGCTGTTCGTCTGGCTGATTGCCGGCGGTGGCGCCATTAACCTGCTGGTGCAGCATTTCCTCTGATTCACTTCTCTTTGGCCCGCGATTGCGGGCCAGCGCTTTTCCTGCCATTCAATCCTTCCGCTATCAATGCCATAATGACGCCGATTACACAGGAGAATGAAAATGAAGTTTGTCGGTGCACATGTCAGCGCGTCAGGCGGCGTGGATCAGGCGGTTATCCGCGCGCATGAATTAGAGGCGACCGCATTCGCCCTGTTCACTAAAAACCAGCGTCAATGGAAGGCCGCTCCGCTGCCGGCCGACGTGATCGATAAGTTTAAAAGCGCCTGTGCGCAGTATGGCTACGGCCCAGGACAGATCCTGCCGCACGACAGCTACCTGATTAACCTTGGCCATCCGGTGACCGAAGCGTTGGAAAAATCCCGTGAAGCCTTTCTTGATGAAATGCAACGCTGCGAACAGTTGGGGCTAACGCTGCTGAATTTCCACCCTGGCAGCCACCTGCTGCAGATTGAGGAAGACAAGTGCCTGGCGCGCATCGCCGAATCCATCAACATGGTGCTGGACAAGACTGAAGGCGTGACGGCGGTTATCGAAAACACCGCCGGTCAGGGCAGCAATCTGGGCTTCAAGTTTGAACATTTGGCGGCGATCATCGACGGCGTGGAAGACAAGAGCCGCGTCGGCGTTTGCATTGATACCTGCCACGCCTTTGCCGCCGGTTACGATCTGCGTACCGAAGAAACCTGCGAGCAGACTTTTAAGGCGCTCGGCGACATCGTGGGGTTCAAGTACCTGCGCGGCATGCACCTGAACGACGCCAAAAGCGAGTTCGGTAGCCGTGTCGACCGCCACCACAGTCTGGGCGAAGGCAATATCGGTAAAACGGTGTTCAGCTATATCATGCGCGACGATCGTTTCGACAATATCCCGCTGATTCTGGAAACGGTGAACCCGGATATCTGGGCGGAAGAGATTGCCTGGCTGAAAGCTCAGCAGTAATGGTCAGATAAAAAAACCGGAGCCTGGGCTCCGGTTTTTTATTGCCTGCGCGAGTTAAGCTACCGTCGCAGCGGGGACTTCAGCACGTTTCAGCAGCGCGTAAGACACGCCCGCCAACAGCGTACCGGCGACAATCGCCACCAGATACAACAGTACCGGTGTGATGGCGCCCGGGATCAGCAGCACAAACAGCCCACCGTGCGGTGCCATCAGCTTGGCGCCGAACGCCATGGACAGTGCCCCGGTCAGTGCGCCACCGGCGATGCAGCATGGCAGCACACGCATCGGGTCACGGGCGGCGAACGGAATGGCACCTTCAGAGATAAAGCACAGGCCCAATACCAGCGCCGCTTTGCCACCTTCCTGCTCGGACTTCTCGAACTTGCGACGCGCCAGCAATGTTGCCAGCCCCATCGCCAGCGGTGGCACCATGCCGGCCGCCATAATGGCCGCCATCGGGGCATACACCGAGGAGCTCAGCAGCGCCACGCCAAAGGCGTAGGCCGCCTTGTTGACCGGGCCACCCATGTCGGTACACATCATGGCGCCGAGGATGGCACCCAGCAGCACCGCGTTGGCGGTACCCAATGATTGCAGCCAGTGAGTCAGGCCTTCCATAATTTTCGCCACCGGCGTACCGACGACGAAAATCATGATCAAACCGACAATCAGGCTGGCGACCAGTGGAATGATCAGGATCGGCTTCAGCGCTTCCATACTCTGCGGCAGGCGCAGTTTGGTGCTGATAAATTTAGCGACATAACCCGCCAGGAAACCGGCAATGATACCGCCGAGGAAACCGGCTCCGGTGCTGACCGCCAGCATGCCGCCAATCAACCCCGGCGTCAGGCCCGGACGGTCAGCAATCGAGAAGGCGATAAAACCGGCCAGTACCGGCACCATCAGCGCAAACGCCGAGCCGCCACCAATCTGCATCAATGCCGCGGCCAGCGTGCCCTTGACTTCGAATGCCTTGATGCCGAATACGAACGACAGCGCGATACACAAGCCCCCCGCCACCACCATCGGCAGCATGTAAGATACGCCGGTCAACAGGTGACGATACGGGCCGGCACTCTCTTTCTTCTTGCCGGCGGTGGCTGGCGCACCGCTTTTCTGCGGTTGGAAAATTTCGGCTTCGGCCTGTGCCTTGTCCAGTTCCTGCGCTGTTTTTTTCAGCGCCAGACCGGTCGAGGTGCGGTACATCGGCTTGCCGGCGAACTTGTCCAGATCCACTTCAATGTCCGCCGCCACGATCACCAGATCGGCCGCCGCCACTTCTTCTGGCGTAATGGCATTACCGGCGCCGACGGAGCCGCGGGTTTCAACTTTCACCCACCAGCCACGTTTTTTGGCTTCGCTCTCGATGGCCTCTGCCGCCATAAAGGTATGTGCCACGCCGGTTGGGCAAGCGGTGATCGCCACAATACGTTTTTGAGCGGCGGCTTTTACCGGTTCGACGACTGCCGCAGCCGGTGCCTGCCAGGCTTTCGCCTCGGCAATGGCCTGCGCCAGGAAGGCTTCCGGCTCACGCACCGCATGCTCCACGTCGCCCACATAAACCCGTTTGCCGTTCAGCGCGGCGTCAGCCGGTGCAGTTTGCCCCGCCACCACCACCAGTTCAGCTTCGGCCGGTGACTCAACCAGCGTCAGGCCGGTTTTCGCCGCAGCCGCACCGAGCATGCGTTTCGCCAGGTGGCCACGCGCCTGCCCCAGCGAACTGTCTATCATCAGCAGTGTTTTCATTCTGCCTCCTGCTATTGATTAAAAGGTTTCAGATCGACACGCGCCATCATCGCGGCCAACTGTGGACGGTCGGTCACGCCAACGTTGCTCTGGCTAACCGCCAGCGCAGCCACGGCGGTGGCCAAACGCAAGGTATGTTCACTGGATTCGCGCATCAGCAGGCCATAAATCAGCCCGCCGACCATCGAGTCGCCGGCCCCTACGGTGCTGACCACTTCGCAGGCCGGTGGCTTGGCAATCCAGGCGCCGGAAGCATTGACCCACAACGCACCTTCGGCACCGAGTGAAATCACCACGTGGGCAATGCCCTGATCGCGCAAGGCATGCGCGGCCTCGACCACATCCGCCAACTGCGGCAATGGACGGCCCGCCCAGATTTCCAGCTCACGGCGGTTCGGTTTCACTAACCAGGGTGCCGCTTTCAAGCCGGCAACCAGGGCTTCGCGACTGCTGTCGAAAATGATGCACGGGCACTGGGCGCGCAAACGGATCATCCAGTCGGTAAAAGCGTCAGGATCGACGCCGGCCGGCAGGCTGCCGCTCACCGCGACCATATCGAACTGACCCAGCCAGCTCAGGGAGTCGGTCACGAAACGTTCCCAATCCTGCCCGTTTACCTCGAAACCGGAGAAGTTGAAATCGGTGACTTCACCGTCTTTTTCCGTCAGTTTGACGTTAATGCGGGTACGCCCCGGCACTACCTGAAAACGGTTGGCAATGCCCAGATCGCTGAACAGCAGTTGGAAGCCGTCCTGATTGTCTTTCCCCAGGAAACCGCCCACCGTCACATCAATCCCCAAATCCTTCAGCACCTTGGCGACGTTAATGCCTTTTCCAGCGGCGTGCAGGCCGGCGGTTTTGACCAGGTTCACTTCACCACGCTCGATCTCCGGGCAAAAGCCCACCAGATCGTAAGCCGGATTCAGGGTAATGGTTGCTACTCTTCTGCTCATGCTGCGCCCTCGCCCAGTCCTTCGTTAATTGCGTCACCGATCGCCTTCAGCGCCGTTTCAGCATCTTCACCTTTGGCGGTAAAGCGCAGGTGATGTCCTTTCTTCACGCCCAACGCCACCACCTTCATCAGGCTGCGTCCGTTGGCCGGTTTGCCACTGCCGTCCAGGTTAGTGACGGTGATTTCACTGCTGAACTGCTTGATCACATTGACCAGCGCCGTGCCCGGACGGGCGTGCAGGCCATGTTCGTTGCGGATCACATACTCGGCGCTCAGCGTGGTGTCTTCTTCTGCTACCTCGCTGGTCAGCAACGCCAACAGGGTGACGGCATCCGCGTTCAGCAAACGTTCAGCTTTATTCGCCAACAGCAGGTCGCCGAGGTAGTTCAGCACCGCCAGCGGTTGTTGATCGGCCACGGACAGCGTCAGCAACAGCGCAACCTGCTCGCCCTCTTCGTCAAACGCCTGTGCCGGGCGGCTCACCGTAGCCGCGCTGGCCAAGTTGCCTTCGGTGCTGTCGCTCAGCCAAATACCCTGCCCCAGATTCAGTGGCTTACGGGTAATCACGTCGCTGACGAACTGGGCGTTGACCGCCCCTATTTTCTGCAAACGGCCTGCATTCAGCGCCTGTAAGGTCATCAGGCTGTCAGCGGCCACGTCGAGCGCAATCAAGGAAGCGTCAAACTTGAATTCCGCCGTCAGCTTTTCGCCCATCAGCAAACTGCGCAGCTCTTCCGCAGAGGTGGTTTTCGCCAGCTGTTCGGCTACGCTGTCGTCGCTCAGGACGTGGGTCAGTTGGCGCAGTAGCGCCAGGTGTTCATCGGATCGTGCGGCGATGCCGATCACCACGTAGGCGGTTTGGCCTTCGCCCCACTCGATGCCCTGCGGGAACTGGAACACCTGTACGCCGGTGTTCAGCACCAGATCGCGGGTGTCGGTAGTGCCATGCGGAATGGCGATACCGTTCCCCAGGTAAGTGGAGGTTTGCAGCTCACGCTGCAACATGCCGTCCACATAGGCGGCGCTGACGCAGCCGGCCTCGGTCAGTGCGGCAGCCACCTGGCGGATGGCTTCCTGCTTGCTGCCTGCGGTGGCACCCAGGTGAATATCTTGCTGTGACAACTGGAACATGATTCTCCTCTCCTGCTGAATTGAATCGTTTCAGCTTCATTGAGAAAAAGGAGCGCTATCGGCACGGAATCATCACGCCCATAACGCTGAAACGTTTCAAGGAGTGTGTGAGCAGCCTCGGGCGAAAGCAAGTTTTCTCAATTTTGATGTGATAGATTTTTGACCTTACGCACACTTTTCCCGAAGGGTTACCCGTCGCCGCACGAAAATGACATACTGTGCTGAAACTTTGCTGACGGAGATAAGCATGACTGTAGTTGCGGGCGTAGGTGTCATTATCGTGAATCAACAAGGGGAAATATTGCTGGGAAAACGCTGCGGGCAGCACGCCCCTTTCTGGTCGATTCCCGGCGGGCATCTGGATGCCGGCGAAACCTTTGAACAGTGCGCACAGCGTGAGATCGCCGAAGAAACCGGGTTGATCATCGCAGCACCGAGTTTTATAGGTATCAGCAACAATTTGCAAACCTGGCGCGCCGAGGGCAAACATACGGTTTCGGTGTGTTTGCTGACCCAGCATCCTGGTGGCGACGCCGAGTTGAAAGAGCCGGAAAAATGTGCCGAATGGCGCTGGTGCCTGCCGGATGCGTTACCGGAGCCGCATTTTGAAGCTAGCCGCAACGCCATCCATCTTTGGTTGACGGGGCAAACTTACCTGCCAGCGAAGTAGCTGTTTTCAATCACGTTTTCCCTATCCTGTCCGTGATCTTGCTCATAGACTGATAAATCCACATGAAAAATACGTTATATAACGCAGAATATAACGCTGCGAAAACCCTCGAAAGGCCGTTTTTCCTCTCAAAATAACCCTATAGTATTAGATGACTTTGCCAATAGTACCTATACTTCCTCAGGTATGTCGGCGCTCGGCCGGCACTTTTTTTTGGCAAGGTTTTCCTTGGTATTTCATAATTATAAACGGATTCAATATGACCAATAAACTCACAGGCTTGATAAAAAAGCACCGCTGGGGATGGCTGTGGATTTTGCTGCTCGGAATTATCCTCGGAGCAGCACTATTGGCGGGTACCGCCACCGTATTCCATAAAACCAGCGACACCGCGTTCTGCGTTTCCTGTCACACCATGCAACAGCCCCTGGCCGAATATCAGGGCAGCGTTCACTTCCAAAACACCAAGGGTATTCGCGCTGAATGTGCCGACTGCCACGTCCCGCACGAACCTCTCGATTACCTGTGGACCAAAATCCGCGCGGTCAAAGACATTTATGGCGAGATGGTGGGCACCATAGATACCCCTGAAAAATACGAGGCGCACAAGCTGGCGATGGCGCAGTCGGTTTGGAAAACGCTAAAAGAAAACGACTCCGCGACCTGCCGCTCCTGCCACAGCTTTGATGCCATGGACATCACCGCCCAGCGACCTGAGGCGCGTATCCAGCATCCGGTGGCGATCAAACAGGGTGAAACCTGTATCGACTGCCATAAAGGGGTGGCGCATATTCTGCCGGACATGAGCGGTGCAGCCCAGGCCGGTGCCGCCGAACTGGCGAAAGCCGCCGCGGAAACCTCACCAACCGCCACCACGCTGTACACCATTGCCACGGAACCCTTCTTCCTCAAACCGGACGACAGCCACAATGCCGGTAACCTGATGCCATCCACCGAAGTGCAGGTGGTGAAACAGGAAGGCGACAAAGTGCTGGCCAACGTCACCGGCTGGCAGCAGGACGGCGTCAGTGAAGTGTTCTACGCCGCACAGGGCAAACGTATCCTCAGCGTGCTGCTGGGTGAAGACGCCCGCAAACTGCTGAAAACCGGCAACACCATGACCGATGCCGAAACCGGCCTGGTATGGCATCAGGTTTCTCTGCAGGTATGGCTGCCGCGTAAACAACTGATCGACGATCAGCAAAAAATCTGGCGCTATACGGCGGATATGATGTCGGCCAACTGTACCGGTTGCCACGGCCTGACCGCCCTCGATCGCTTCAACGCCAACCAGTGGATCGGCGTAATTAAAGGTATGGCTCCACGCACCTCGCTGACGCAGGAACAACTGCGCGTTCTGACACAGTACGTGCAGAAACACGCCAGTGACATGCAGCCTGCCGCACCAGCCAAGCTTTAAGGGAGAAGCGAAATGAGCAAATATCAACAACAAGCGTTAAAAATGAGCCGCCGCCGCTTCCTGGCCGGCGCAACCGCGCTGGCCGCCGCCCCTCTGCTGGCGGGCCTGTGGCCCAAATCGGCACTGGCCCAGGCCATCAGTCAGGCATTGCCGCAGTTTGTCGTGCTGCGTCAGGCGCAAAAAGGCATTCTGACCGGTGCGCATTGGGGCGCCTTCGAGGCCATAGTGCAGGACGGTAAAATGGTCGGCGTGCAGCCGGTCAAAGACGATCCTTACCCGAACGAACTGATCACCATGGCGCCCTATCAGGTGCATGCCGAAAACCGCATCAAATACCCGATGGTGCGCAAAAGTTGGCTGGAAGGCGGCCCCGGCAGCCATACCGAACTGCGCGGCCGCGACGAATGGGTACGCGTAAGCTGGGAGAAGGCGATTGAGCTGGTGTGCGGCGAAATCACCCGTTTGCAAAAAGATCACGGCCCGCAGTCCATTTATGCCGGTTCCTATGGCTGGAAGAGCGTCGGTATGCTGCATAACAGCCGCACGCTGCTGCAACGCCTGATGAACCTGACCGGCGGTTTCCTCGGTTATGCCGGCGATTACTCCACCGGGGCCGCACAGGTGATCATGTCACACGTGGTGGGCTCCATGGAGGTTTACGAACAGCAGACCGCCTGGCCGAACGTGATCGAAAACAGCCAACTGGTGGTGCTGTGGGGCTGTAACCCGATGATCACGCTGAAAAACAGCTGGAACGTGCCGGACCACTACGGCCAGACGGGCTTTGAGGCGCTGAAGAAGAAAGGCACCCGCGTGATCAGCATCGATCCGGTGCACAACGACAGCGCCAAATTTGTCGATGCGCAGTGGATCGCCCCACGGCCTTATACGGATGGCGCCATGCTGATCGGCATCGCCCACACGCTGTTAACCGAGAAACTGCATAATCCGGATTTCCTGAAAACCTACACCGCCGGTTTCGACAAGTTCCAGGCCTATCTGTTGGGGGAAACCGACGGCACGCCGAAAACCGCCGAATGGGCCGCCGATGTGTGCGGCGTCGATGCCGAGGTGTTGCGCCAGTTAGCGCGCGACATGGCGAAAAACCGCACCATGATCATGGGGGGCTGGGGCATTCAGCGCCAGCACCATGGCGAACAGCAGCACTGGCTGTTGGTCACCGTGGCGGCGATGCTCGGCCAAATTGGCCTGCCGGGCGGCGGCTTCGGCTTCAGTTATCACTATTCCTCCGGCGGCAGTCCGACGGCGAAAGGCGGCATCATTTCCGGCATTTCCGCCGGTAATGCACCGAAGAATTCACCGGCACCGATCCCGGTGGCGCGTATCGCCGAATGTCTGACCAACCCGGGCAAGACGATCAATTTCAACGGCGCACAGGTCACCTATCCCGAGGTGAAAATGGTGTATGTGGCGGGCGGCAACACCTTCCACCAGCATCAGGACACCAACAATCTGGTCAAAGCCTGGCAGCGGCCGGACACCATTGTGGTGAACGAACCTTACTGGACCGCCACCGCCAAGCATGCCGATATCGTTCTACCGGCCACCACCAGCTACGAACGCAACGATCTCGAAATGGGCGGCGACTACTCGCAGTTGTATGTGTTCCCCATGCACCAGTGCGTGCCGCCGCAACATGAGTCGCGCAGCGATTTCGATATTTTCGCGGCCATGGCGACCAAACTGGGGGTTCAGGATGCCTTTACCGAGGGCAAAGATGAAACCCAATGGCTGAAAGGCATGTACGACGACATGAAAACGCAGGCGCGTGGCGCCCGGGTGGCCCTGCCGCCGTTCGACATGTTCTGGCAGTCCAACAACTATGTGCGCTTCCCGGTGCCCGAGGCCAATACCCAATGGGTGCGTTTTGCCGACTATCGCGAAAACCCACTGCTGAATCCATTGGGAACGCCTTCAGGTAAAATCGAGATTTACTCCGACGCCATTGCCAAAATGAAATATCAGGATTGCCCGGGCATTCCGACCTGGATGCCGCCGCATGAATGGTATCGCGGGCCGGAAGCGGTTAAATACCCGCTGTCGCTGAACACCGCGCACCCGATCAATCGCCTGCATTCGCAACTCGACAACACGCCGCTGCGCAAAAAATACGCGGTGGCAGACCGGGAAGCGATTGTGATCCATCCGCAGGACGCCCAATCACGCGGCATTGCCAATGGCGATCTGGTGCGCGCCTTCAACGATCGTGGCCAAATCCTGGTGGGTGCGGTAGTGAGTGAAGATGTGCGCCCTGGCGTGGTACGTATCAGCGAAGGTGCCTGGTTCGATCCGGCCGATCCGTCACAGCCGGGTTCACTGTGCAAGAACGGTAACGTCAATTGCCTGACCTTCGACGTTGGCTCCTCCAGCCTGGCGCAGGGTAACTGCGGGCAAATGGCGCAGTTGCAGATCGAGAAGTATCAGGGTGAGGTGCTGAAAAACACCGCGCACGACGTGCCGGCCGGCGCGTAACGGCAGATCCAAAAGCATCAGGGGCGATGATAATATCGCCCCTTTTTTTGTCCCTGCGCAGGGAAATAATTTCTCTATTAAGCAGGGTGAAACCGGTTTCTGTTTCTTTCTTTTTATTTAAAATAAATGGGCGTATGATGCGCGCGACTCCCTCATTTACGGCTATTTTCTGACCTCTATGCCTACTTCAACTGCGGTAACGCGACGCTCGCCCGATCTCACTTCACTGGCTTTTTTAGTGGTGGCGTTCCTCACCGGGATTGCCGGTGCGCTCCAGACCCCCACTCTGAGCCTGTTCCTGGCGACGGAGGTGAAGGTGCGGCCCTCCATGGTTGGGCTATTTTTCACCGGCAGCGCGCTGATCGGCATCCTGGTCAGCCAGTTTCTCGCCCGCCGCTCCGATCAAAAGGGTGACCGCAAGACGCTGATTTTCCTCTGCTGCATGCTGGGAGCGTTAGGCTGCGCGTTATTCGCCTGGAACCGTAATTATTATCTGTTGTTGGCGGTCGGCGTGATGCTGACCAGTTTCGGCTCCACCGCCAACCCGCAAATGTTCGCCCTGGCACGTGAGCACGCCGATCGCACCGGCCGCGAGGCGGTGATGTTCAGTTCGATCCTGCGGGCGCAGGTTTCTCTTGCCTGGGTTATCGGGCCGCCGATCGCCTTTGCGCTGGCATTGGGATTCGGTTTTAAGGTGATGTATCTGGCCGCCGCCGCGGCGTTTATCCTGTGCGGCGTGCTGGTGTGGAAAATGTTGCCGTCAATGCGCAAAACGCCGGTGGCCGCCAGTACCACGCTGGAGGCGCCGCGACAGAACCGTCGCGATACGCTGCTGCTGTTTCTGGCTTGCACCTTTATGTGGACCGCCAACAGCATGTACCTGATCAATATGCCGCTGTATATGGTGCACGAGCTGCAACTGCCGGAAAGGCTGGCCGGGCTGTTGATGGGCACGGCGGCCGGGCTGGAGATACCGACCATGTTGCTGGCCGGCATGGTGGCGAAGCGCTTCGGCAAACGTTTTTTGATGCGTTGCGCGGTGGCGGCGGGCCTGCTGTTTTACTTCGGCCTGCTGTTTATCACCGGCACCTGGCAATTGATCGCCCTGCAATTGCTCAATGCGGTGTTTATCGGCGTGCTGGCGGGGATCGGCATGCTCTATTTTCAGGATTTGATGCCCGGTCAGGCCGGGGCCGCAACCACTTTGTTTACCAACACCACGCGCGTGGGCTGGATTTTTGCCGGTTCAATCGCCGGGGTGGTGGCGGAAGTCTGGAACTATCACGCGGTGTTTTATTCCGCGTTGGCGATGGTGGTCGGCGCGGTGCTGTGCCTGTGGAAATTGAAAGACGCTTAACACCGATTAGGGTGCCGTATCCGCTTCCAGCTTGATCAGGTAGATCAACGCCTGGTCGCGATGGTCATGGCACATCTCGCGGCTGGCCTGCAGGCTGCCACAGACTTTGGGCCGCAGCGGCGAATGAAACAGACCGCAACGCAGTTGCTCACTCAGATGAATGCAGCGGGTATTGGCGGGCTTGCCATTGGGCATGCCGGGGATCGGGCTGGATATTGAGGGCGCAATACAACAGGCGCCACAGTCGGCACGACAGTCCATCAGCGAGTCTCCCGGTGGGCTGGCGGAATTGAAGCGCGACAATATCAGTCGCGCTCATTTGCCGCCAGCATAATCCGGGTTTGCCCGCGAATCTTTACACCCCGCTGTTTTAGCCGTGAATCGCTCGTTCTCGCACCCGTCCCAAAATTGCCACAAATCCCCCTTCTGCCGCCAATTAATGCATGAATCAAGCGCATTCACGGCTTTACATGCGCCAATCGCACCTGTACCATTGAGCTAGTACAAAAGAACCCACGGCCGATGAGGCCAATCAGGAGCAAAAATGTCCGCGGACACCATCCAGAAGCTTTCCCGCCCTTCAGTCCTTGGCGGCGCGATGATCATTGCAGGCACCGCCGTCGGCGCCGGCATGTTCTCCATTCCCATTGTCACTTCTGGCGTGTGGTTCAGCGGCTCCGTCGCGCTACTGGTTTATACCTGGGCCTGCATGCTGATTTCTGGCCTGATGATCCTGGAAGCCGCGCTGCATTACCCCAGCGGTGCCAGCTTCCACACCATTGTCAAAGATTTGCTTGGCAAAGGCTGGAACGCCATTAACGGCATTTCCATCGCCTTTGTGCTGTATATCCTCACTTACGCCTATATTTCCGCCGGAGGGTCGATCATTGCCCATACGCTGGAAGGCATCGTGGGCGTCGGGCAAACCACCGCCGGATTGGTGTTTGCCGTGGTGGTGGCGTTTATCGTTTGGCTCTCCACCCGCGCCGTTGACCGCCTGAGCACTATCCTGATCGGCGGCATGGTGATCACCTTTGTGATGTCGGTGGGTGATATGTTCACTCACGTACAACCGGCGGTGCTGTTCAACCGTGGCGACGACCAGGCCAGTTACCTGCCTTACGCCCTGGCGGCGCTGCCCTATCTGCTGACGTCCTTTGGTTATCACGGCAACGTGCCGGGGCTGGTGAAGTACTATCACAAAGACAGCGGCGCAGTAGTGCGCAGCCTGGTGTACGGTACCTTGCTGGCACTGGCGATCTATATCCTGTGGCAGTATGTGATCCAGGGCAACATCGCCCGCGACGCCTTTAAGCAGGTGATTGCCGAAGGCGGCAACATCGGCAGTCTGCTCAAGCAGATGGGCAACGTGTCCAGCAGCCAGACCGTCGGTCAGCTCCTGAACGCCTTCTCTTATATGGCGCTGGCGAGCTCGTTCCTCGGGGTGTCGCTGGGCCTGTTCGATTATCTGGCGGACTTCTTCAAATTCAGCGATGACACCGCCGGGCGCAGTAAAACCGCGCTGGTGACCTTCGCGCCACCGACCATAGCCGCCCTGCTGTTCCCGAACGGCTTCCTTTACGCCATCGGCTTCGCCGGTTTGGCCGCCACCGTTTGGGCGGTGATCGTGCCGGCCATGATGGCGCGCGCCAGTCGCCGTCGCTTTGCCGAGGCGCAATATCGCGCTCCCGGTGGCCGCGGCATGATCCTGTTCATCATTCTGTTCGGGGTGGTCAACGCCGTCGCACACGTGTTGGCACTGCTCGGTCTGCTGCCGGTCTTCAACTAATACCTACGGGGATGGCGCCCGCCGTCCCCTCTTTTCTGCCACTGTTTTTGCTCGATCTGCTTGCCTGAAATCAGCCGCGCGAGTAACTTGTCGCAACTTCCCAAAAACTCTTTATTGCAGGTTATTTTATATGGCAAAGGCTAACGAAATTAAGCGTGGCATGGCGATCAGCTACAACGGCAAACTGCTGCTGGTAAAAGACATCGATGTGCAGAGCCCAAGCGCACGCGGTGCCAGCACCTTGTACAAAATGCGCTTCTCTGATGTTCGTACCGGGCTGAAGGTGGAAGAACGTTTCAAGGGCGACGATATTCTGGACACCATTAGCCTGTCCCGCCGCAAGGTGAACTTCTCTTACATCGACGGCGAAGAATACGTGTTCATGGATGACGAGGATTACACCCCGTACATCTTCAAGAAAGACCAGATCGAAGATGAACTGCTGTTTATTCCTGAAGCCGGCCTGCCGGGCATGCAGGTGCTGACCCTGGACGGCCAGGTGCTGGCGCTGGAACTGCCGCAAACCGTGGATATGGAAATTGTCGACACCGCGCCGGGCATCAAAGGTGCCTCCGCCAGTGCCCGCAACAAGCCGGCCACCATGGCGACCGGCCTGACCATTCAGGTGCCGGAATACCTTAGCGCCGGTGACAAGATTCGCATTCATATTGCCGAACGCCGCTATATGAGCCGCGCCGACTAGTCGATATTCTGGGGCCTGTATGGCCCCTTTTTAATGGCTTAGGGCAAATCCGGGAAGAAGCGGCGTTTAAGTGCCAGCTCCACCCCGCGCAGTTCCGCCAGCCCTTTCAAACGACCAATCGCCGAGTAACCCGGGTTGGTTTTTTTCTTCAAATCATCCAGCATCTGATGCCCATGATCGGGCCGCATCGGGATCGGCCGGCGATCGCCCGCCTGATGACGCCGTTGCTCTTCGCTGAGGATCGCCTCAATCACCGCCACCATGTCCACATCGCCTTGCAGATGTGCGCCTTCATGGAAGCTTTTTGGGTTTTCTTCACGGCAAGTGGCACGCAGGTGGGTGAAATGGATGCGATCGCCGAAGGTTTCAATCATCCGCACCAGATCGTTATCCGCCCGCACGCCGTAAGAACCGGTGCACATAGTGAAGCCGTTATAGAGGCTGTCGACCGTCTGCTTGAACCACTGCATATCTTCAAGGGTGGAAACAATGCGCGGCAGCCCCAGGATTGGCCGTGGCGGATCGTCCGGATGCACCGCCAAACGCACGCCGACCTCCTCCGCTACCGGCACGATCGCGCGCAGGAACACCGCCATATTTTCACGCAGTTGCGCCTTGTCGATCCCATCGTACTCCGCCAGCCGGGCACGGAACTGATCGAGGGTGTAACCTTCCTCGGCCCCCGGTAGCCCAGCGATGATATTGCCGGTCAGCTTGGCAATCTCCGCCGGGTTCATCGCAGCGAAATACGCAGCGGCCTGCTCCTGCTCTTCCGGCGTGTAATCTTGCTCTGCGCCCGGACGTTGCAGGATATGCAGCTCAAAAGCCGCGAAGGCAATTTGATCGAAACGCAGCGCTTTCGACCCGTCGGGCAGCAAATACTCCAGATCGGTGCGCGTCCAGTCGAGGATCGGCATAAAGTTATAGCACACGGTGTCGATACCGCAGGCTGCCAGGTTTCGCAACGATTGCTGGTAGTTAGCGATATGCTGTGGGTAGTTACCGCTGTGGGTTTTGATCTCTTCATGCACCGGGATACTTTCCACCACCGACCACACCAACCCTTTCGCCGCCAATAACGCCTGACGAGCCTTGATCTCTTCGACCGGCCACACCTCGCCGTTCGGAATATGGTGCAATGCGGTGACGACGCCAGTGGCGCCAGCCTGACGCACATCGTCAAGAGAGACAGGATCGTTCGGCCCATACCAACGCCATGTTTGTTCCATTATTTATCCTTGTAAAAATCGCCCAGTATTACGGATAGTGACCAAGATCGCGTGGCCTCAACAATCTTGTTATACCAAATTAAGATAGATATCGGTTATCTTTCACCTTACTCTTTCGCTCACCTCTGTCAAAAGTGAAACCACGATTGGTTGATCCACTTCACGAATCTGGCTTATTTTAGCCGTATCAATGTTATTGGTGCGCTTACAGCCTTACACTGGCGGCAGATAATTCGTGCAAACAGAGGCAAAAACAGTGCCACATCCTGCGCGAAAAACTGGTCTGATAACTTTTCAAAGTTAGCCGCCAACACCTTTTACTCAGCTTTGGAGCTTTGCATGAAGACTATCGCCAACACGCCGCTTCCTGACGCCGTCCAGCAACCGCATTACGACCGCAGCGCATTACAAAGCCGTATGGTGCACATTGGGTTTGGTGCCTTTCACCGCGCCCACCAGGCGCTGCTGACCGATCGGGTGTTGAATCGCCAGGGGGGCGACTGGGGGATCTGCGAAATCAGCCTGTTTGGCGGTGATAATCTGTTCCGGACGCTGCGCCAGCAGGACCACCTTTACAGCGTGCTGGAGAAAGGTGCGGCAGGTAATCAGGCGATCGTGATCGGTGCGGTGCATGAAAGCGTACACCGTAAGCTGGAAGGGATCGGCGCGGTGCTGGAAAAGCTGGCGGAGCCGCAGGTGGCAATTGTCTCGATGACCATTACCGAAAAAGGCTACTGTATTGAGCCGGGCAGCGGAAAACTGGATCTTCAACATCAGGCGATCCGCGACGATCTGGCTACCCCCCACCAGCCCACCACCGTCCCGGGCATTCTGGTGGAGGCACTGCGCCTGCGTCGGGAACGTGGTCTGCCCGCTTTCACCCTGCTTTCTTGCGATAACATTCCGGAAAACGGCCATGTGCTGCACAATGCGATCGTCGGTTTGGCGCAGGCGCGCGACGCCGCTCTGGCCGATTGGATTGCCCGCGAAGTGAGTTTCCCCAGCACCATGGTTGACCGCATCGTTCCGGCCGCGACGCCGGAAACGCTGGATGAAGTGACCGAGGCACTCGGCGGTATTCGTGATGAATGCGCCATTGCCTGCGAACCCTTTATTCAATGGGTCGTTGAGGACAACTTTGTCGCCGGCCGCCCAGACTGGGAGTTGGCCGGTGCGCAGTTGGTTAACGACGTGCTGCCTTTTGAGCAGATGAAACTGCGCATGCTGAACGGCAGCCATTCCTTCCTGGCCTACCTTGGCTATCTGGGGGGCTATCAGTATATCAACGACTGTATGGGCGATGAGTCTTATCGCCGCGCCGCGCACCACCTGATGCTGGCCGAACAGGCCCCCACGCTCAGCGTCAGCGGTATCGATCTGTCTGCCTACGCCGCGCAACTGATTGAACGCTACAGCAACCCGGCGCTGCAACATCGAACCTGGCAAATCGCCATGGACGGGACGCAGAAGCTACCGCAGCGCATGCTGGACTCGGTGCGTTGGCATCTGCAGCATGGCGGCAGCTATGCCGGCCTGGCGCTGGGCGTGGCGGCCTGGATGCGCTATGTCGGCGGCGTGGATGACGCCGGCCAGCCCATCGAGATCCGCGATCCGCTGCTGACAACCCTGCAACAGACAGTGGCGGCAACGCCGGATGATGAACAACGGGTAAAAGCCCTGTTGGGCCTGAAGGCTATTTTTGGTGAGCCGTTGGCGGCCAACGAGGAATTTGTTACGGCGGTCACCCGTGCCTATCTGTCGCTGCGCGATCGCGGGGCGCGCCAAACGGTACAAGACTGGGTATCGACTCAACTGGCTTAGCAACTGAATCTGGCGTAAAGGGGAAATGGCGATGCCGGATATCATCCGGCATCGCCGAACGACTTAACGATAAACTATCGTCATTACTGCCAGTTTTTTCTGTTTATCCACCCACTTCATTTCAGTCGACCCTAAATTCAGGGGGAGCTCTTTGCGTGTAGCGTCAAATTTCGACAGGGTCTGTTGGCCTTGATAGTGCTGCCCATTGCGGTAACATTGCGTATTGGCCGTTGAATCGGTGATTTTCACCGTGCAGGGGCTTTCCACAATAGAGCCGACAAAACGAATAACCCCGCCAGTGGTACCTGCATGACTAGCTGCCGTCCATGAAAACAACATTCCTGCGATCAAAAATAACCGAAAGACATTCATGGCAACCTCATTTTTTGTTAAGCCAATTTAAACATAGAGGATTTTCTTAAGAATAATCGCAAGGTTAGGGGAATTTTTTGATGGGTAATCGGGCAATTAACAAAGAAAAAACAAAATACTAACAATTGGCATCCATGGCTAACTCATAGCTTTTGCTGAGAATTTTCCGATAAACTATCGTGAATTTGGCCGGTTAAATATCGCATTTGAACCTGTTAAATTTGTGACCTGACGCAGGCTAAGCATCTGTATACGGTCAGGCAAAGCAGATGCGCTTATTTATTGCGCCACCACCTTTATTAACATCAGGAATAATCAATGACCAAAACTAACCTGATCACCGGTTTCCTCGGCAGCGGTAAAACCACCACCATCCGCCATTTGCTGGCTAACAAGCCGGAACATGAACGTTGGGCGGTGCTGGTCAATGAGTTCGGTGAAATTGGCATCGACGGCGCGCTGCTGGCGGACAGCGGTGCGGTATTGAAGGAGATCCCGGGGGGCTGCATGTGTTGCGTCAACGGGCTGCCGATGCAGGTCGGACTGAACATGTTGCTGCAACAAAATAAGCCTGACCGCTTGCTGATCGAACCCACTGGGCTCGGCCACCCGAAACAAATCCTGTCATTGCTGACCCAGGACAGTTACGCCGGTTGGATCGATCTGCAGGCCACGCTGTGCCTGTTGGATGCGCGCCAACTCAGCGAGCCGCGTTACCGGGAGAACGAAAATTTCCGCGATCAATTGGCCGCGGCCGACATTATTCTGGCCAGTAAAAGCGATACTTATCAACCACAGGATCGGCTGGCCTTGCAGCAGTGGGCCGAGCTGGATACCCACCAGCGGCCGCTTTATCACATTGAACAGGGCCACGCGGATGTCGCCTGGCTCGATCTGCCTCGCACGAATCGTACAGAATTACCGGATGCGCAACATCATCATAGCCATGCCAAAACCCAGGGTCTGGCCGCATTGCGGCTGCCGGAAACCTCACGCTGGCGGCGAGCGCTCAACCAGGGACAAGGTTTTACCAGCTGCGGTTGGATTTTTGACGCCGACACGGTGTTCGATACCGTAGGTATCATGGAATGGATCCGGCTGGCGCCGGTCGAACGCGCCAAAGGCGTGGTACGCATTGCTGAAGGCACGCTCTTAATCAACCGACAGGGACAAGATCTCAATATTGAAACGCGCCCGGTAGCGCCGCTGGACAGCCGAATTGAACTGATCCACAGCGAGAATGTGAACTGGAATGAGCTGCAATCCAAACTGTTTAATATTCGTTTAAGTTGAGATCTTTACCGTTAATACCCTTTTACTTTCCAGACAGATTACAGGTTATGCCATGACTCGCCGCAATTTACCCCTCATCATTTTCTTCAATTTATTGGGCATTGTGTTGTTTTTGTCCTGGTTCCTGCCGGCGAATCACGGTTATTGGTTTACTCTGGATTCATCGATTTTCTTCTTTTTTAATCGTCATCTGGCAACCGACCCCGGTTTTCTGCATCTGGTGGCCATCACCAATAACCGCGCCTTTGACGTCATTTCACTGCTTGCCATGGGGCTGTTGTACCTGTGCTTTTATTTGCAGCAGGATGCCGTCGGCCGCCGCCGCTTGCTGATTACCGGCATTGTCATGCTGCTGACCGCCGTGGTGCTGAACCAGTTGGGGCATTTGTTGCCGGTCAAACACCCCAGCCCCTCGCTGAGCTTTGAGAACATCAATCGTGTCAGCGAACTGACCGGTATTCCGACCAAAGACGCCTCCAGCGACAGCTTCCCTGGCGATCACGGCATGATGCTGATGATTTTTTCCTGCTTTATGCTGCGCTATTTTAACCGTCGTGCATTCGCCGTCGCGTTGCTGATCACCCTGGTATTTTCATTGCCACGCGTGATGATTGGCGCCCACTGGTTTACCGATATCGCCGTTGGTTCACTGTCGGTGGTGTTGGTCGGGGCCAGTTGGTGCCTGATGACACCGCTTAGCGATGTGCTGATCCAGGGTTTAAACCGTATGCTGCCCGGTAAGCATCGCCCCGCTTAGTCATAACAAATCATTATGATCCCCAGGAGGCCACCGGCCTCCTGATTATTTCCCCGCCACATTCCGTTTATTTCCTCATCATCGCGTTAACGCTTTCGTCACCTGATTTCACGCAAAACCAACACAACGGACAATCAGCGTTTTTTATATGATGATTTACATTATGTTACATCACAAATTCATATAAAAAAGGGTAGAAAAAGGCTCGCAATCCCTAATTCGTTACGGTAATCTCAGATGCGTTTGTGCCTGGTTTAACTCGACTCAGCATCAAATCCACTAAAAATGTGCGTTCCAGCACGTTTTCGGAGGTAACTGATTGTCGTGAAAACAGCTGCAGACTAGTCTCGTTCCGTTTGGTATTTTTCAGGTAGCGACTGACGTCGTTAAGGACTTCAAGGGAAAACAATAACAATGGTCAAATCTCAACCGTTTATGAGATATTTTTTGCGGGTAGTACCTGCAATTGCCGCAGCGGTAATGCTCTCCGCCTGTAGCACGACTCACACTTCGAACTTGAATAACGCACAAACTGAGATGCGTGCAGTTAATGACAAAGACGGTCTTTTACTGCAAGCCTCTCAGGATGAATTCGAAGCAATGGTCCGTAACGTTGACGTTAAGTCAAAAATTATGGATCAGTATGCAGACTGGAAAGGCGTTCGCTACCGTTTAGGCGGTGAAACCAAGCGCGGCATCGATTGCTCGGCGTTTGTACAGCGTACTTTCCGTGAACAGTTTGGCATGGACTTACCGCGTTCGACCTATGAACAGGAAGACATGGGCAAGAAAATCTTGCGTACCAAACTGCGTCCTGGCGATCTGGTGCTGTTCCGCGCCGGCTCTACCGGACGCCATGTCGGCATCTATTTGGGTAACGATCAATTCGTTCATGCCTCTACCAGCAGCGGCGTGATGATTTCGAAACTGAGCGATAACTACTGGAATAAACGTTATCGCGAAGCCCGCCGGGTGCTTACCAGCAGCTGACGGCGCAATACCTGATTGTCCTGAATACCAAACGAGCGATAGAACGCTGCCTTCGGGCAGCGTTTTTTTTTGCGCCGCTGATCGCCGCCAGATAGAGTTCTAATTATCAACTCGCGGTATTCTTATCCCCTGCCCTATTATTTCGCGATATTATTTGCAGGAAACTACGCCGCCGATGAAAAACTCACCTATTATCGTCAAATGGGATAATGGCCGTCATAGCTGATTTAATCGATTATCAACCGTTTGATATTTGATAAACGATGAATAATGACTGCAATACCGCCGTTGGGATATATTAGGCAGTCACTCTATAACAAAAACAAATTGATACGCCGTGCTCAGGGGGCAGGTTTATGGGCTTGAAAAGGGCATTTGCACGCCACGTCTCTCACCGACGACGCAGCTTGGCTAAAAGCGCCGTTGTAGCCCTGGTATTTTTTATCCTGTTCGTGGCGATTACACTCTCTTTGATTGACCACCAGCGTACCCAATATCAACACCAGGTTGAACAACGCACGCAGAAATTCACCGTCGACACGCTTAATAACCTGACGAAAATCATGCAGCAGTTGATGCCGTTGATCGATCGCCCCTGCGCCACCAGCCAGCCGGATATTACCTATCAGGCGGCTTTCCATTCCGGCGTGCGCACCTTTCTGCTGGTAAAAAATGGCTTTGCCTATTGCTCTTCCGCCACCGGCGATATGATGTTGGCGCTGAAAAACATTTATCCGGAGATTGACCCTCATCAGCCGCTGGATCTCAAATTGCAGCAAGGTACCCCGCTGGTCCCGGGAAAACCGGCGGTAGCGGTTTGGTTACGCCAGCCCGGCAAGGAAGACACCGGCATACTGGCGACCCTGGATATCGCGCTGATGCCCTATCAGCTGTTTAGCTCAAATGTCGAACGGGCACCGGGCATTGCCATTATTCTGGGCGATCGCGCACTGACCAGCTTTAGCCCAAATCTGATGCCTGTGAACCAGTTGCCCAACGAGCGGGCCGATCGCATCACCATCACCAACACGCCGATGACCATCCTGTTTTATAACCAGAAACTGACGCCCAACGACATTCGTCTGACCCTGATGGGCAGCCTGGTGCTGTCGTTGATGATCGGCGTGCTGTGTTACTACATGCTGTTGCTGCGTCAAAGCCCGGAGCGCGCGCTGATGCGCGGCATCAAGCGCAATGAGTTCTTTATCGAATATCAGCCGGTGTTTCATACCCAAAGCGGCACTATTGGTGGGCTGGAGGCGTTGATCCGCTGGCAGCACCCGATTGAAGGTCGCATTCCGCCGGACCTGTTTATCCCCTACGCCGAAAGCGAAGGGTTGATTGTCCCGCTGACGCGCCACCTGTTCCGCCTGATTGCCGAGGATGCGCCAAAACTGGCGACGGCATTGCCACAGGGCGCCAAACTCGGCCTGAACATCTCCCCTTCCCATCTCAGCGCGCCGTCCTTCCACCACGATGTGTACGAACTGATTGCGCAATTGCCGGGAGACTACTTTACGCTGGTGTTTGAAATTACCGAACGTGGCATGGTGGAGGAAGGCAACGCGCTGGCGGAGTTCGACTGGTTGCATCAGCAAGGTATTGAAATCGCCATCGATGACTTCGGTACCGGGCACAGCGCGCTGATTTATCTGGAGCGCTTTAGCATGGATTATCTGAAAATCGATCGTGGTTTCGTTAACTCCATCGGCCGCGATACGGTCACCGCACCGGTTTTGGACGCGGTGATTTCGCTGGCCAAAAAACTGAAAATGCAAACCGTAGCGGAAGGCGTAGAAACGGCAGAGCAGGCGAACTTCCTGCAAGAGCAGGACGTTAATTTTATGCAGGGATACTATTACAGCAAACCGCTGAGCATCGATAACTTCGTGACCTTCTGCAATGCCCATAGGGTCATGGATCATCAGGCGCTAAAGGGCTGATCTTTTAACTTCTTTACCCTGCGGCACGGTAGCGAATGTTATGCTGGCCGCAGGCTTAATTGACTTTACAGCAGGAGCTTACCGTCAAGATGTCCGTGCGCGTTTTTGCTGCCCTGGTGCTATCAGCACTGAGTTTCGGCCTGCAGGCTGAAACCCTCAATGAAAGCTATGCTTTCGCCCAACTCGGTGAGCCAAAATACTCTACCGATTTTAGCCATTACGACTACGTCAACCCGGCGGCACCTAAGGGTGGCAACGTCCGGCTGGCGGCGATCGGCACCTACGATAATTTTAACCGCTATGCTTCACGCGGCGTGCCAGGCGAGCGTACCGACGCATTGTATGACTCCCTGTTTACCACCTCTGACGATGAAATAGGCAGCTACTACCCGCTGATTGCCGAATCTGCCCGCTTCCCGGCCGACATGCGTTGGGTGGAGCTGGATATTAACGCCCGCGCCCGTTTTCACGACGGCTCGCCCATCACCGCCGCCGACGTGGCCTTCACCTTTAGCAAATTTATGACCGAAGGCGTACCGCAGTTCCGTGTGCTGTACAAAGGCATCACGGTCAAGGCCATCTCACGGTTGACGGTGCGCATCGAATTCCCGCAGCCGGATAGAGACAAACTGCTCGGGCTGTTCAGCCTCCCTATTTTGCCGCAGAGCTTCTGGAAAGATCATAAACTGAATGAACCGCTGAGCACCCCGCCACTCAGCAGCGGGCCGTATAAGATCTCCAGCTACCGGCTCGGCCAATATATTACCTATCAACGGGTGCGTGATTACTGGGCGGCCAATCTGCCGGTCAACCGCGGTCGATTTAACTTCGACAGCATTCGCTACGACTACTACCTGGACGACAAAGTGGCGCTGGAAGCCTTCAAGGCCGGTGCCTATGACTTCCGCATTGAAGGCTCGCCGAAAAGCTGGGCCACTCAGTATCAGGGGGGCAATTTCGCCCGCAATTACATCATTAAGCAGGACGAAACCAACCAGTCGGCGCAAAATACCCGCTGGATGGCTTTCAACCTTCATCGCCCGATATTTGCCGACCGCCGAGTGCGTGAAGCTATTACGCTGGCGTTTGATTTCGACTGGATGAACAAGGCGCTGTATTACAACGCCTATCAACGCACCAACAGCTATTTCCAGAATACCCCTTACGCCGCCAGCGGCTACCCGGATGCAGCCGAGCTGGCGCTGCTGGCACCGCTAAAAGATAAGGTACCGGCAGAAGTGTTCACCAGTATCTACCAACCGCCGTCCTCTGATGGCAGCGGCAACGATCGCCAGAATCTGCTGAAAGCTACCCAGTTGCTGAAACAGGCCGGTTGGGAAGTGAAAAACCAGCAGTTGGTGAACAGCAAAACCGGCAAACCGTTCAGTTTCGAGCTGATGTTGCTGAGCGGCAGTAACTTCCAGTACGTCTTGCCGTTCCAGCACAACCTGAAACGACTCGGCATCGATATGCAGATCCGTGAGATCGATGTCACTCAGTACACCCGTCGCATGCGCGAACGCGATTTCGATATGATGGCGACGGTCTATATGGCCATGCCTTTCCCCAGTGCCGATTTGAAAATACTCTGGGATTCCGAATATATTAATTCCAGTTATAACCGGCCCGGTGTCGCCGATCCGGCCGTCGACAGTCTGGTCAGGCAGATCGCCGCGCACCAGGGCGACGAGAAAGCCCTGCTGCCGCTGGGCCGGGCGTTGGATCGGGTGCTGACCTGGAACAGGTACATGCTGCCAATGTGGTATTCCAACCACGACCGCTATGCTTACTGGGACAAGTTTTCCACGCCATCGATACGCCCGGCCTACGTGATAGGCTTCGATAACTGGTGGTTTGACGTCAACAAGGCGGCGCGTTTGCCGGCCCAACAACAATAAGGAGTCTGCGATGGCGGCCTATTTAATTCGCAGACTGTTGCTGATTATCCCCACCCTATGGGCAATCATCACCATTAACTTTTTCATCGTGCAAATCGCGCCCGGTGGCCCGGTCGATCAGGCCATTGCCACTATCGAAATGGGCCAAAGCAGCGGCTTTGGCGGCGGTGGCGCAGGCGAAGGTCTGGGACATGCGCGCATCGGCGTCGCCAGTGCGACGGATAGCCAGTACCGTGGTTCTCGCGGGCTGGATCCGGAAGTGATCGCCGAAATCACCCAACGCTATGGCTTCGACAAACCGCTGCACGAGCGCTATTTCACCATGCTGTGGAACTACATGCGCCTCGACTTCGGCGACAGCCTGTTCCGCGGGGCATCGGTGATGCAGCTGGTTGGCCACAGCCTGCCGGTCTCCATTACGCTGGGGCTGTGGAGCACGCTGATCATTTATCTGGTGTCGATCCCGCTGGGGATCCGCAAAGCCGTGCATAACGGCAGCGCCTTCGATACCTGGAGCAGCACCCTGATTATCGTCGGTTACGCCATTCCGGCCTTCCTGTTCGCCATTCTGATGATCGTGCTGTTCGCCGGCGGCAGCTACCTCGACTGGTTCCCGCTGCGCGGCCTGGTTTCCAGTAACTTCGATACCCTGCCGTGGTACAGCAAAATCACCGACTATCTGTGGCATATCACCCTGCCGGTGCTGGCGACGGTGATTGGCGGTTTCGCGACCCTGACCATGCTGACCAAAAATTCGTTCCTCGATGAGATCCGCAAACAATACGTGGTCACCGCGCGCGCCAAAGGGCTGGACGAGAACAAAATCCTTTATCGCCACGTGTTTCGCAATGCCATGCTGCTGGTGATCGCCGGCTTCCCGGCGACCTTTGTCAGCATGTTTTTCACCGGCTCCTTGCTGATCGAGGTGATGTTCTCGCTTAACGGCCTGGGCCTGTTGGGCTATGACGCCACGCTGCAGCGCGATTATCCGGTGATGTTCGGCACGCTGTATATTTTCACCCTGATTGGCCTGCTGTTGAATATCCTCAGCGACATCACCTATACCCTGGTCGATCCGCGCATTGATTTCGAGGCCCGCCAATGAGCCGCTTAAGCCCGATCAACCAGGCACGCTGGGCGCGTTTTCGCAGCAATCGCCGTGGCTATTGGTCGCTGTGGATCTTTCTGGTGCTGTTTGTCCTCAGCCTGGGGGCCAACCTGATCGCCAACGACAGGCCACTGCTGGTGCGTTACGAGGGCCGCCTGTACCTGCCCTTCATCATCGACTACAGCGAGACCACCTTCGGCGGCGAGCTGAATACCGCCACCGACTATCAGGATCCGTTCGTAAAAAAACAGATCGACAGCCACGGCTGGGCGATTTGGCCACCGATTCGTTTCAGTTACGACACCATCAACTTCGCTACCGAAGTGCCTTTTCCTTCCGCGCCTTCGCGCCACAATCTATTGGGCACCGACAGTAACGGCAGCGACGTGCTGGCCCGCGTGCTGTATGGCTTTCGTATTTCGATGCTGTTCGGTTTGGCGCTGACGTTATTCTCCAGCGTGATCGGCGTTTGCGTCGGTGCCATGCAGGGCTACTACGGCGGGCGTGTAGATCTGTGGGGACAGCGCTTTATCGAAGTGTGGTCAGGCATGCCGACGCTGTTTTTGATCATTCTGCTGTCGAGTATCGTACAACCCAATTTCTGGTGGTTGCTCGGCATCACCATTCTGTTCGGCTGGATGAGCCTGGTGGGCGTGGTGCGCGCCGAGTTCCTGCGCACTCGCAACTACGATTATATCCGCGCCGCACGTGCCATGGGGGTGCAGGACCGGGTCATTATGTACCGCCATATGCTGCCCAATGCGATGGTAGCGATGCTGACCTTTTTGCCGTTTATTCTGTGTGGCTCCATCACCACCCTGACCTCACTCGACTTCCTGGGCTTTGGCCTGCCTATCGGCTCTCCTTCGCTCGGTGAACTGCTGCTGCAGGGCAAGAACAACCTGCAGGCGCCATGGCTCGGCATCACCGCGTTCCTGGTATTGGCGGTGCTGTTGTCGTTACTCATCTTTATCGGCGAAGCGGTACGCGACGCCTTTGACCCCAGCAAGGCGCATTAATATGGCTAGCACACCTTTGCTTTCAATTCAGGATCTCAGCGTCGCTTTCCGCCACGGAGAGGTGTTGGATCCGGTGGTCAACGGCATTTCGCTGCAGATCGAAAAGGCCGAAACGCTGGCGCTGGTGGGGGAATCCGGTTCGGGAAAAAGCGTCACCGCCCTGTCGATATTGCGCCTGCTGCCTTCGCCACCGGTGGTCTACACCGGCGGCGATATCCAGTTCAACGGCAGTTCGTTACTGCATGCGCCGGAGGCTGAACTGCGCAAGGTGCGCGGCAATCAGATTTCGATGATATTTCAGGAGCCCATGGTGTCGCTCAATCCGTTGCACACCATTGAGAAACAGCTGGCGGAAGTGCTGGCACTGCATCGCGGCATGCGGCGTGACGTCGCGCGCGGCGAGATCATTCAGTGTCTGGATCGCGTCGGCATTCGCAACGCCAAGGGCCGATTGAAAGACTATCCGCATCAGCTTTCCGGCGGCGAGCGCCAGCGCGTGATGATCGCCATGGCGGTGTTAACCCAGCCCAAATTACTGATTGCCGATGAACCCACGACCGCGCTTGATGTGACCATTCAGGCGCAGATCCTGCTGTTGCTGAAAGAACTGAAGCAGGAAATGGGCATGGGACTGCTGTTTATCACCCACAACCTGAATATTGTGCGCCGCCTGGCGGACAACGTGGCGGTGATGCGTCAGGGCCAATGCGTTGAGCAGAACGACCGCATCCGCCTGTTTGACCAACCGCAGCATCCCTATACCCAACAATTGCTGGCGGCGGAAAATGTCGGTGATCCCCTGCCGCTGCCGGCAGATGCCGCCCCGCTGCTGAAGGTGGAAAACCTGCAGGTCAGTTTTCCGATCAAACGCGGTTTACTGCGCCGCACGGTCGGCCATCATTATGCGCTGAAAGATTTGAGTTTTGAGCTGAAGGCCGGGGAAAGCGTCGGGCTGGTCGGGGAATCCGGCTCGGGGAAAAGCACCACCGGGCTGGCGTTATTGCGTCTGCTGACAGCCAAAGGCGCGATGTGGTTTAACGGCCAGCCGCTGCACCAGTTCAGCATGAAACAAATGCTGCCGTACCGCAGCCAGATGCAGATTGTGTTCCAGGATCCTTACTCTGCGCTAAATCCGCGGCTGAACGTGCTGCAAATCATCGCCGAGGGGCTGGAAGTACACCAGAAACTGAGCGCCGAACAGCGAGAGCAGCGGGTCATCGAGGCCTTGCAAGAAGTGGGATTGGATCCCGCCCTGCGCCACCGTTACCCCACCGAGTTTTCCGGCGGGCAACGCCAACGTATCGCCATCGCCCGCGCGCTGATTTTACAGCCGCAATTGCTGATCCTCGATGAGCCGACCTCGTCACTGGACAAATCAGTGCAGGCGCAAATCCTGACCTTGCTGAAGTCGCTGCAACAGCGCTATCAGCTGGCCTATCTGTTTATCAGCCATGATTTACAGGTGGTGCGTTCGCTGTGCCATCAGGTGATTGTGTTGCGGCAGGGTGAAGTGGTTGAGCAAGGCGACTGTCAGACGATATTTAACTCGCCAGCCGCCGCTTATACGCAGCAGCTGTTACAACTGGCGGACTAGCGGCGGGGATCAGAAGGGATATTGTGCGCTCATCGGCTCGGCAATAGCGGCACCGACGTTTTTTAACCTGCAGAGGGTGGCGCTTTCGTCACAGCGCTGTACAAACAGGCAAGGTTCCCCTTCCCACTCTACAATGGCGCAGTCGACCTGAATCTCCTGCAAAGACAGATTAAGCTGCTGCATGACCTGCCAGGCGTCAGCCCCTTCATGGCTGAGCAGTTTCAGGCCAATCAGGTTGTTATCTTCGTCTATTCCGCTGAGCGGGAGCGGTTCGACCTTGACCCCGGTAAAACCTGATAGCCAACGATAACTTTGCGGCAAGCGGTGCACTACCGAAAGTTGGATACTTTCCACATGAAATCCCTAGTTTGAAAAATGAAACGCTTTTTACCTGACAGGGTAACTAAGTTATAGCCGTTGAGTCCCGACTCTGCCGCGCATGCATGTTATTTAAATGTAAATAATGTCACAAGCAGTTAACTTAACCCTGCGCTTGCTGATGTCTCGCCGTTTTTCAGACACTCTGTGGTGTCGTTTCACGGCATTTTGCGACTCAGCTCGCATTTTTGCGTTATATGTAACCCTTTCCCGCTGCAATCTCAACTCTTTTTTCTCTCAATACGGTTACTTTTCACTCTTTATAATTTTACATTGCGGAAACATTTCACTTCACCCCACCGACGGCGCCAATAGGATAACCCCTTGATTATCAATACCCCTAACACAAACCCACCGCGATTTTCCGACAAAACCCAGGCGCTAAATACCCGTTGCCATCCCCGGCAGACAAAGCACTTTATTTAACAAAACGCACACAGTCTGCGCGGCCAACGCTTCATTAGCGAGCTTATGCTTAGCACCTAAATGACTGTTGCCATTGGATTTCAAGGGAGGCAGAGCGGAAGGTTCAACCCACTCAGGCTCAAACACAAGGTTGAGCCTGAGTCAGGAAGGAAGACTACGAAGTACCCGGTGAGGCTTTGTGGCGTGGCCGGCTGGCGTAAAAATAGAACAATACCGCAACGATGCTGCACAGTGCCATCGAGGAGACCATTGGCCAGGCGCTTTTGCCGGGTGCCATCGCCAGTATCGCCCCCACCAATGCGCCAATGCTGAAACGCAACGTCCCGGCCAGGGAGGACGCGGTGCCCGCCATATGCGGGAAATCGTCCAGGATCACCGCCATGGCGTTGGATGAAATCATCGCGATACAGCCCAGATAGACCGCTACGCCAATCACCAGCGCCCAGAAGCCCAGACCGATGGCGCTCACCGCCAGCAACCACAGGCCCATCGCCAACTGAACAAACAGCCCTAAACGGAACATTTTGATCGCCCCCAGCCGGCGTACATTGCGGCTATTGACCAACGTCGTCAGGAACAGGAAAACAATGTTCAGCGCAAAATAGTAGCCAAAGTGCTGCGGGGAAACGTGATTCAGCTCGATGTAGACAAACGGGCCGGCGCTGAGAAACGAGAACATGCCGGCAAACGAGAAGGCGCTGGCCAGCATATAGCTCAGCACCCGCTTATGACGGAACAAGGACGCGAAGTTGCCCAGCGTGGTTCGCAGGTGAAATTTCTGTCGTCGCTCTTTCGGCAGCGTCTCCTTGATAAAGAACGCCACCAGCAACGAACCGATCAGCGCCGCCGCACCCATGGTCCAGAAAATCGCATGCCAACTGAACCACAACAGCAGCGCCCCGCCGATCATCGGCGCCAGCAAAGGTGCGATGGTCATCACCAGGATGACGAACGACATCATGCGCGAGAACTCATCCTTGGTGAACATATCGCGCATCAGGGCATTAATCACCACGCTGGCCGCCGCTGCCGACAGCCCGTGCAGGAAACGCAGGTTGATCAATTGGTCGATCGATTGCGCCATCGCGCAGGCACCACCGGCGATGGCGAAGATCAGCGTCCCCCACAGGATCACCGGCTTGCGGCCGATGCTGTCTGACATCGGCCCGTAGAACAGCTGCCCCAGCGCGAAGCCGAGCATATAGGCGCTGAGCGTCATTTGTACGCTGCCCGACTCGACGCCGAACTGTTTGGCAATCACCGGCATGCTGGGCAGATACATGTCGATAGCCAACGGCATCAACATGGAAAGCAGGCCCAGAATAAAAATCAAACCGAGGTGAGATGACCGGTTCTGTTGCACGTTCAACGACTCCTTCATCAGCCGTAGTGTAATAATGAATTAATCCTGCAGGTGCGGTGCGCCCACGCTGGCGATCTCTTCTTCGGTCAGCGGACGGTATTCGCCCTCCGCCAGATCCTCATCCATCACGATGGCGCCGATGCGTTCGCGGTGCAGCTCGATAACCCGGTTGCCGACCGCCGCGAACATGCGTTTCACCTGGTGATAACGCCCTTCGCTGATGGTCAGGCGCACCAGATTGTCTTCAATTTTTTCCAGTTGCGCAGGCCGGGTCAGGTCTTTTTCATTGTGCAACTGCACGCCTTCGGCAAAGCGCTGCGCGGTGTCTTCCGCCAGCGGATGTTCCAGCGTTACCAGATAGGTTTTCTCACAGTGATGTTTCGGCGAGGTGATGCGGTGCGACCATTGGCCGTCGTCGGTCATCAGCACCAAACCGGTGGTATCGATGTCCAGGCGACCGGCGGCGTGCAGCTTGTAGGCAACCGGCTCATCGAGGAAATACAGCACCGTCGGATGATCGGGATCGTCCGTAGAACACACGTAACCCTGTGGTTTATTGAGCATAAAGTAACGCGGGCCGTTCTGCCGTTGCAGCGGGTTGCCGTCAAACGCCACCTCCTGCTCCGGAGTCAGTTTCAGTGCTCCGCTCTTAACCACTTCACCGTCTACGGTGACGCGTTTGGCCCGAAGTTCACGCGCTACCAGCGCACGGCTAACACCTAACTGCTGAGATAAAAACTTGTCCAGTCGCATTGAATCTGCTTTGCCTGTCGTTGTTATGATCGCATTGATCGTATTGCTAAAATATGACACCCGCCGTTGCACCAGGTGCAACAGAGCAGGTTCGAAGAGGGGGGAACAGCGATTACTGTCACACGAGTATAGCGGCGGAAACGGCCCCCTGACAGAGGTAATTTCCATGCTTCTCGCACCGCGCGCGCTCAGAAGGCATAATAATAGAAATTTTTTAGCCGTCAGGGGAGTAAAATGTCACTGTTTTTGTGGGTGCAGATGTTACAAAACCTGTTCCCGACGGCCTTTCTCAACCCACGGCGTTAATTTATGGCCTTTACTCTGCGCCCCTACCAACTGGAAGCGGTCGAAGCCACCATTAAACATTTCCGTCAGCACCCGCAGCCAGCGCTGATCGTGCTGCCGACCGGTGCCGGTAAAAGTCTGGTGATCGCCGAACTGGCGAAACGCGCGCGTGGCCGGGTATTGGTGCTGGCCCACGTGAAAGAACTGGTGGCGCAAAACCACGCCAAATACCGTGCCTACGGGCTGGAGGCGGACATCTTTGCCGCCGGGCTGCAGCAAAAAGACAGCGCCGGTAATGTGGTGTTCGGCAGCGTTCAGTCGGTGGCACGTAACCTGCCGCTGTTCGACGGCGCGTTTTCTCTGCTGATTATCGACGAATGTCACCGCATCAGCGACGATGACGACAGTCAGTACCAACAGATTATTCAGCATCTGCAAAAAACCAATCCGCGGTTGCGGCTGCTGGGCCTGACCGCCACGCCCTACCGGCTGGGTAAAGGCTGGATTTACCAATATCACTACCACGGTTTTACCCGCGGAGAGGCCGGCAGCCTGTTCCGCGACTGCATTTATGAACTGCCGTTGCGCTACATGATCAAGAACGGCTATCTGGTGCCGCCGGAACGGTTGGACATGCCGATTGTGCAGTATGATTTCAGCCGTCTGGAGGCCAGAAGCAACGGCCTGTTCAGTGAGGTAGATCTGAACCGCGAGCTGAAACAACAAAACCGCATCACCCCGCATATCATCAGCCAGATCGTCGAATATGCCGAAACACGCAAGGGAGTGATGATTTTCGCCTCCACCGTTGAACACGCCCGAGAGATCCACGGCCTGTTGCCGTCAGGCGAAGCTGCGCTGGTCAGCGCCGAAACGCCCGCCGCCGAGCGCGATGCGTTGATCGAGGCGTTCAAACAACAGCAATTACGCTATCTGGTCAATGTCGCGGTGCTAACGACCGGCTTCGATGCACCGCATGTCGATCTGATCGCCATTCTGCGCCCGACCGAATCCGTTAGCCTGTATCAGCAAATCGTCGGCCGCGGGCTGCGGTTGGCCCCCGGCAAGGAAGATTGCCTGATCCTCGACTACGCCGGGAACCCTCACGACCTGTTCACGCCGGAGGTCGGGGTCAGCAAGCCGCATAGCGACAGCCAGCCGGTACAGGTGTTCTGCCCCGGCTGTGGTTTCGCCAACCTGTTCTGGGGCAAGTGCACCGAAAATGGCGATATCATCGAACATTACGGCCGCCGCTGTCAGGGCTGGCTGGAGGACGATGAAGGCCACCGCGAGCAGTGCGATTACCGTTTCCGCTTCAAAAGCTGCCCGCACTGCGGTGCGGAAAACGACATTGCCGCCCGCCGCTGTCACCAGTGTCAGGAAGTGCTGGTCGATCCCGATGATATGCTAAAGGCAGCGCTGAAACTGAAGGACGCTCTGGTATTACGCTGTGGCGGCATGGAACTGCAAAGCGGCCGCGATGAAAAAGGCGAATGGCTGAAGGCCACCTATTACGACGAAGACGGCACCAGCACCAGCGAACGTTTCCGTTTGCAAACGCCGGCACAGCGCAAAGCCTTCGAAATGCTGTTCCTGCGCCCACATCAGCGCGCACCAGGGGTCCCCTTCAGTTGGCAAACCGCCGCCGACGTATTGGCCCAGCAAGCGCTGCTGCGTCATCCGGATTTTGTTGTGGCACGCAAACGCGGGCAGTTCTGGCAGGTGCGGGAAAAAGTGTTCGATTATCAAGGACGCTTCCGCCGTGCCAACGATCTGTACTGATCTCCACACCCAGCAAATCGGGCAGGTTTCCATTGCCCTACGGGCGGCTTTCCGTTAAAATGCCGCCCGCTTTGCCTGGGTTCGCCCGGTGCTAAAGCAGGTTATACCCTATGAATTTCAAGTTACGGCCAGGCGCCCAGCTTACTCATCTCCTGGCGCTTACTTAGGTAAGTAACTGGAGTGAGTCAGTGCAGGTAACAACGCTGTGACTTGAAAGGCGACGGGTAAATCGAACTTGCTACTGGGTCGCCTGTAGCAGGGTAAATTTTCTTTTAAGAGAAAAAACAATGTTCACTATCAATGTAGAAGTACGTAAAGACCAGGGTAAGGGTGCGAGCCGCCGCCTGCGTATTGCCAACAAATTCCCAGCTATCGTTTACGGTGGCGAAGAAGCTCCAGTTTCCATCGAACTGGACCATGATTCTGTTAAGAACATGGAATCCAAACCAGAATTCTACAGCGAAGCAGTAACTCTGGTTATCGACGGTAAAGAAACCAAAGTTAAAGTTCAGGCTGTACAGCGTCACCCGTTCAAGCCGAAACTGGCTCACATCGACTTCCGTCGCGTTTAATCGCAACGAAATCGAACCTTTCGGGACGCCGAAGTAGAAAACGCCGCAATTGCGGCGTTTTTTATTGTCTGCGATCCGGCGAGATTACTTATTGCCACCGCTCAAACGACGTTGTAACTGATCGCGCAGGTTCGGAGGCGTGCCTTTAATGGTTAGCGTGTCGGTAGCCGCGTCCCAGAACACTCGTTCCCCCAACAGCATGGCGTCAAAGTTCATGCTGATGCCGCCGCCACTGCCGGCAAACTTGGTCAACTGACGCAGCGTGCCGCGATCGGCCGGGAAGCTGTCTTCCAGTTGATAGCCCTGCTCGCTGGAAAACTGCAGAAAATCTTTCTCGCCCACCGGCGCGATCTCTTTCGACAATTCCTGCAGTTCAATCTCTTCGCCGGCCTGCAGCTGTTCGTTGCAATAGCTGTACACCTGCTGACGCACCGACTGGCGCTCATTCTTGTCCAACTGTGCATCGGCACAGTAATCGTCAACCGCCTGCAACAAGCCCCGGTTCTGCGCCTTGGTGTCCAGCCCTTCGGCTGCCGCCAGGAAATCCATGAAGAAATCAGACACCTTACGGCCCACTCGCCCTCTCAGGAAGGTCAAATAACGGGTCGATTCCGGATTGGTTTCCCACTCGGTCAGATCGATGCGCGCCACGATATCAGCGTGGTTAATGTCCAGATAATGAGTGGTGTTGATATCCAGCTCTTCGTTAACGCGCGAACTGTTGCGGCTGTTGAGTACCGCAATCAGCAAATATTCCACCGCCAGGTAACGGTACTGACCAAACAGCACCACGCCACCTTCGGCGAACGGGTACTTGGCCAGTTCATCGCGCAGGCGACCGGTCGCCGCCCGGCTGAAAGCCAGAAAGTCTTTATCTTCCTTGCGGCAAGTACGCAGCGCATCCGCCAGTTCACTGCCTTCATTGAACAGGCCGTAAGCCTTGCTCTTGGCACTGTAGACACGATGCAACTCTTCCATCATCTCTTCCACTGCCGCATTGCTGGGCAGCAGAGAATCGCGCAACACCACGTCCAACGTTTGTTCGTCGCGTTTAACCAACTGATGCAGAGCGATCTGGTCAATATCCAGACTCATGGTAAATCCTCCTGTTCTTTTAGCGCGTATTCAAACACTGAAGGCCACCGCGCTGCAACTTTAAAGCAGTGCTTGCACCGTCATATATCAATAAATTTCTGCCCTCTATACAGGCGGTAAATACCAGGAATCACCCACGGATTTCAGCCCGCCCTCCGGAAGTCGCACTGGATCATTGATGGAAGCGGCAAGCTCCCCTCGCCATGCTAGGGTTTGAAAGACAAAGGGAATCGATAAAAGAGCAGAAAATCACTGTCCTATACGGTAAGATATGGGACTTTGTCAGGCTTTGAGCGCAATTTTTATGCCACAATCATCCCGTTACAGTGACGAACACGTCGAACAACTGCTCTCCGAGCTGGTTAATGTTCTGGAAAAACACCATACTCCCACCGATCTGTCTTTGATGGTGCTGGGCAACATGGTGACTAATTTGATCAATACCAGCGTGGCTCCCGCCCAGCGGAAGACGTTGGCCAGATCGTTTGCAGAGGCTCTGCAAGCTTCTATTCGTGAAGATAAAGCGCATTAATAATTACTTATGGTGACAAACCGTCAGCGTTATCGTGAAAAAGTCTCCCAGATGATCAGCTGGGGGCACTGGTTCGCCTTATTCAATATCCTGCTCGCTCTCGGGCTGGGCAGCCGCTACCTGTTTGTCACTGACTGGCCCTCCTCCCTGTTGGGCCGGGTTTATGCTCTGGTCAGTTTACTGGGGCATTTCAGCTTTATCGTTTTCGCCGGCTACCTGCTGATCATTTTCCCACTCACCTTTGTGGTGATGTCGCAGCGGCTGCTGCGATTTATTTCCGCCGCGCTGGCCACCACCGGCCTGACGCTGTTGCTGGTCGACAGCGAGGTCTTCACGCATTTCCACCTTCACCTTAACCCGGTGGTGTGGGAACTGGTGGTCAACCCGGATCAAAGTGAGCTGGCGCGCGACTGGCAGCTGATGTTTATCTGCGTGCCGGTTATCTTCCTGGTGGAGATGCTGTTTGGCACCTGGAGCTGGCAAAAGCTGCGCAGCCTGAACCGTCAACGTTTCGGCAAGCCGCTGGCCATGCTGTTCATCAGCGCCTTTTTTGCGTCGCACCTGATTTATATCTGGGCCGATGCCAATTTCTATCGCCCGATCACCATGCAACGGGCTAACTTGCCGCTGTCATACCCGATGACCGCGCGTAAATTCCTTGAAAAACACGGCCTGCTCGATTCGCAAGAGTATGAACGTCGGCTGGTACAGCAAGGGAATCCGGAAGCCGTTGCGGTGGAATATCCCCTCAGTGACCTCAGCTACAGCGACAAAGGCAGCGGCTATAACCTGCTGATGATCGTGGTGGACGGCGTACGCGAACAGGATATGAAGCAGGATATGCCTGCCCTTACCCGCTTCGCGCAGGAAAATGTTCGTTTCAGCGATCACTACAGCTCCGGCAATCATGCCGATACCGGTCTGTTTGGCCTGTTCTACGGCATTTCACCGACCTATCTGGACAGCATTCTTGCCGCGCGCAAACCTTCTGCTCTGGTCAGTGCGCTCAGCGCCCAGGGCTATCAATTTGGTTTGTTCTCGTCGGACGGCTTTAACGCCAGCCTGTATCGTCAGGCGCTGCTGACCGATTTCACGCTGCCGTCACCCACCCAGCAAAATGACGCGGTAACCACGCAGCAGTGGCAACGCTGGTTAGCCGATCAAAACAGCAACGCTCCGTGGTTCTCTTACATTAACTTCCGCGGCGGCGATACGGTGGCTAATGAAAAAACGCCGGCTCCGGCCGACTTTATTCAGCGTTACCGTGCCGGTGCACAAGATGTGGATGCACAGATTGCTCAGGTGCTCAGCACGCTGAAAGAACGTGGCGTACTGGATAAAACCGTGGTGGTGATTACCGCAGAACACGGCATTGAATTTAATGACACCGGGAAAGGCTACTGGGGCGCAGGCAGCAGTTTCAGCCAGCAACAGTTGCAGGTTCCGTTGGTTATCCACTGGCCGGGCACGCCGGCGCAGACCATCAATAAACTGACCGGTCATAACGACGTGATGCGCACGCTAATGCAGCGTTTGCTGCACGTGAAAACCGCCCCGAATGACTACTCGCAGGGCGAAGACCTGTTTACTGCCCAACGCAGAAACAACTGGGTTGCTACCGGCGACAATAGCCTGTTGGTCATCACCACCCCAACGCAAACCCTGGTGTTGGACAGCAGCGGCAATTACCGTGCGTACGATAAAAACGACAAAGAGATCAAAGACGAGAAGCCTCAGCTTGCCCTGTTGCTGCAGGTTCTGACCGATGTGAAGCGTTTCATTGCCAACTAATTGCTTAAAATACAAGCAGTCAGCTGAATTCACTCTTGCTTTGAAATCGGGAACGGGTAGTATGATTTGCCATAGCGTCGGCATGTAGCGCAGCTTGGTAGCGCACCGTCATGGGGTGTCGGGGGTCGGAGGTTCGAATCCTCTCATGCCGACCAAAAATCCTTCTAGAAACCAACCCTTTGCGGTTGGTTTTTTTATACCTAAAATTCCTCCAGGGTAAAAACATAGCAAAAGGCCCCTAAAATACGCCGTTTTTATCCCCTTACTTACCCTAAATCAGCATCGAAAAGGGTTGGTTATACACAGTAACGTAAAATAAATAGGCTACATTGGAAGGAATAGCTGATGCAATACTCGCTAAGAGCAATGCGTAGAGATTCAAGTAGTCGACAGCAGGACTGGGAGATCCTAACAACTGTATTTTTAGTTTGATTGGGTTAGATGCTGGATAAAGAAAGTCATAACATTGTCTTGTTACTGAATTTTCATACAGTAATGGCTCAAATTTTTAGTGGGGGAAACGCTAGGAAATCACTCGGGAGGTAGAATATTGCTCGGTAACTAAAGAGTGTTTCTGCATTTTCTATAAATACAATCGGCTAAGGCTCGCCCCTTATCCGGTGTAAAAGCATGCCAAGCTACAATCGAGGAGTTGTTAATGGTAGGATAGCAAAAAGATGTGACCGGCGATGATGAACAAAGCTAATGCGATCCTCAGTAGATTCATTACGTTACCAATTTTAAATGAAAACGATACTCCACGTTTTTTAACATATTAGCAATAAGAATATTCGTATAGACCGGGGAAGTATGAATTTTAACAGGATGTTTACCAGATTTGCGGCCTTAGTCTCCGCTGCCTCCATACTCACAGGCTTCACTCACTGGCCTGATGTCATGTTCATCTCAAGTTGTGTGATGCTTGTTCTCTGGGCTCACGCCGAATGGGACTGGAGAAGGAAGAAATAACTCCGCCCAAGCCATCGTTCGTTGCCTTGGGCCCTCCCCTGAGGAATGAGAAGATTCGTATCCTCCCATGCTAACCAGAAGTACTTAGAGAGGCCAACCCTTTGCAGTTGGTTTTTTTATGTCTACCATATCCGTAACTCCCTGTTGAATAAACATTTCAAACTGGGTCGCAAGATTCAAACCCATATTCAGATTTCCCCCAGTAACCATTCTAAATCGGCCTGCTATACTGAAAAATCAACAAAATTCACCTGCATACGGATAACTGCTTATGAAATACCGTTCAGCGAGGCTTGCCAATGCAACCTGTTAAAAAATGGTCACAGGAGTTGGAAGGGCTGCGTGGTCTTGCCTCCTTTTGGGTTGTTTTGGGCCATATTTGTATTTTAACCAGTTTCCATTTTCCTATCCTTTCCGACCCAGCAATCGGTGTCGACTTGTTCATTTTGCTCTCTGGGTACTTGATGGCAAAAAACTATGTGGAACGTAAGGAGAAAGAACCCTGGACTGACAGAGCGACCTTTAAGAAGTTTTGGCTGCGCCGTTTCTTTCGCATCGCCCCGCTTTACTACGTACTTTTGATTTTAGCCATTGCATTTGGCAACTACTTCGGTGAAGCACGCGACATTATTGGTCATTTCTACAATGAAACTCAAACAAATAGCTCGCGTTACAGTGACTCTTCATTCTTGAATGTATTCACCCATGTCACGTTTTTGTTTGGTTTCCTGCCGAATTTCTCATTTAATACCGTGCTACCTGACTGGAGTATCGGCCTGGAAATGCAATTTTATTTCCTTTTCCCCTTCATTATGTTAGCCGTAATGCGTCTGGGCTTTGCCCGAGCCTGCTTAGCGATCATTCTATTGTGTATTATTGCCAAGCAGCTGTTCTCTAGTTACTTCTCTTCGTTTCCGATGCCATCAATGATTTTGATAAAACTGCATCTGTTCATTGCCGGCATGTTTATTTCAGAAGCCATTCGGGCCAAGAAACTCAAGTATGTTGTTTTTGCTTTAGCTTCAGCTTTCATCAGCATCTATATGCAGGATAGCTTCAACAAGATCCGTTTCCTTGCCGAAATTGGTATGATTTTAATGATGGCAGCTATTCTTTGGCCATGGGGTGAAGGAAGTCGTTGGAACAGTACGTTACGTTATCCACGTTGGTTGCTGACAAACAAGATCAGCGTCCTTATGGGTGATGTTTCCTACTCTGTCTATTTGCTGCACTTGTTAATCGTGCTTCCAGTCATCGCATTCCTGCTATCAAACACCCAATTTGCCGGATTGCCTTCCATAGTGCGATTTATCACAGCCTCCGCCATTATTCTCCCTGTCACTTATGGGATCGCGGCACTGCTGTATAAGTTTATCGAGAAGCCAGGAATTAAGCTAGGTAAGAGCGTGATTAGCCGTAGTGAAGCAAAAAATCGTAGCCCTGTTGTAACTGATTGACAGGGGCTATGAACTGGCACAGCGACTTAAACCCGGTCTTTTCGCGCCGGGTTTTTTTATTATTCTCCGTAAAACTGACTCAGCCAATCTGATGACATTTATCTGCAACCGAAACGAAAAAACCCAGTAATCCGAAGATTCCTGGGGTTTCGCAGACGTGGTTAAACGCCTGTACTGCTTATATGGTGCCGGCTACCGGAGTCGAACTGGTGACCTACTGATTACAAGTCAGTTGCTCTACCTACTGAGCTAAGCCGGCTAAATTTGGCGGAAGGACAGAGATTCGAACTCTGGGAGCTGTTACACTCGACGGTTTTCAAGACCGTTGCCTTAAACCACTCGGCCATCCTTCCAATGGGCGCAGATATTAGCGCTACCGTTATGAAATGTCTATCGTTTCGTGCAAAAAAATGCAGGAAAAAGCGCGTTTGCTTAAACTTCATGCCACTAACGGTTAAAAAATGAAAAACCCCGCAAATGCGGGGCTGAATCATTCGCTACCGCGGGGGGTTATTTTGGCTGTGAATCGTAATCAGAGCAGGTCTGATACCCTTTGTTCATCACATGGCCGGTGTCGCTGTAGCTAACAAAATAGGTTTGCACTTTCCCGTCACGCGGCGCAACCGCGTAGGTGTCGCAGGTCCCCTGCGCATGAACCAGGGTCGCCGTAGTTGACGGTGGACCGGCAATGGCTCGTACCTGCTGTTTGGTCATCCCTACTTTGACATCACTGACCACAGGCTCCTGAACGTAACTGGCGGCTCTGTCATAAGCCGTACAGCCGGCAAGAATAGAAAATGTCGCTGCTGTGCAAACGGCTAAAATCAGCTTGTTCGTCATAGTTTGTCCTCTTGGAGTTCGTTTGTTGTGCTCTAAGTCTAGAAGAGGGAAGGCTTTTCTACAAATTTCACTTTGTCGATAGGTGCGATTTTCGCCGCCGCACAGCCAGATACCCCAGCAAATCGCACAGCAGAAATACCAACAGACTAACGCCCATCACCGGCAGGCAAAAACCCAATAACAGAGTAAGACTGACAATCAGCAGCAGGGGCCCTTTCGGCGTGTTACGCAGCAACGTAAAAGGTGAACGCACTGACTTGCGCGCACCCCGCGTTGGTCGGCCACGCCACCACATCAGGTAACCCATCACCACCATCGCCACCAGCCCGGCAGCAAAGGTCACCAGCACCAACTCATTGACCAGACCGAACAAGACGCCCATATGCAAGTCGATCCCCCAACGCGTTAATTTAGCCGCGAGTGGGTATTGTTCGAAACTGACGCGATCGGCAATGATCATTGTTGCGGGATCGATCGCAACGACATCAACCTGCGTCGGCCAACGGCGATCGATTTCCATTACCGTCCAGGCCTGCCCCGCCGCTGTCGGCTGCTTGATTTCGACCCTGGCGGCGTCAATCCCTGCCTGTCGCGCACCGGCCAAGGCTCTGTCATACATCGCCTCGTCCAGAGACGGTTCCGCCTTCGACATCGGCATCATGTGGCCATGATGTTCTGCATGTTCATCAACAGGCTCTGTGATCTGCCCACCGAGCGCCGTCGACAGTGAGGGGGTCGCCCAACCGAATTGCTGACGCAGCACGCTGATGTTTTCACCGGCCCACTGTGACCAGGTCAGCCCGGTGGCGGAGAAGAACAGCAGACCGATTAATAGCAGTACACCGCTTTTCTCATGCCACCAACGCAAACCGCCGCGTTTACGCATCGCCTTCTTGCGCTTGCGCGCCCCCCAGAGGATCAGGCCGCCCAGCGCGGCAATCCACAACCAGGACGCCGCCAGCTCGCTGTAATTGCGCCCCACATCCCCCAGCAACAAGCCGCGATGAAATTGGTCCAGCCAGGTGCGCAGCGGCAGTACGCCACTGGTGCCATAAACTGCCATTGCCCCGTGCGTTTGCGCCGTAACCGGATCGACAAATACCGCCAAACGTTCCGAAGCCTGTAACCCGGCGATGTTAAATAGCACCCGGGTATTCTCGCCATCGGCAGGAGATGGGCGTACCGCCGAAAGAGAGGCGTTTAGCGGAGCGATCGCCTGAGCAGCCATAATTTGCTGTTTTAACGGCAGCGTCGGTCCGGTGCTGTCGTTATATAACTGCTGAGCATACAAACGGGCTTCAATTTGCGGCGTCAATGCGTAAAATATTCCGCTCAATGCCGCAATAAGCAAAAACGGCCCGACAAACAGACCAATATAAAAATGGATCCGCATTGCCAACGGAATAAACCAGCTACGAGTGGTCACCTGCGGGTTAATATCCTGGGCAGCAGCAAGCAACGCAAAATTGCGTTCAGACATGATAAGTCAGCCGTGGTCAAATGAATATAATTCGAAATCTACCCGAATTATATTCATTTAACAAATAGATTTCTTCTCCGTTTAGCTTAATTCTCATTAATGTTACAATAGAGGCACAACTGCCGACATTACCATTCCTTTACTCTTTGCCCCTGGAAGGCCCCTTGATGAAACTGTCAACTCAATCTATGCGAACACTGGCCTGGTTAGGCCTGTTCGCTATGCTGATGATATTCATCGCGCCATCCATCTCTGCCCATCTCTCAAAAAATAACATTGATAACAATGAGATGATGAACATGCCCATGAGCGGCGAGCATACCGAACCTATGGCAATGATGAGCCATGGCGCGGCGAATAGCCCACCGACAGAGCACAACATGGCGGATATGGCCGCCGGTGCCTGTTTTGATTTCTGCGGCTACTGCAGTTTGTTTCATCATAGCCCACCGTTAGCCACGTTGCCGTCAGCGGTGCCTGCGCTTACTATTCAACGTGCCCCCGTTATTATTTCCGCCATTTATCGAATTATTATCCTGCCGGTCTTTCCGCCTTACCAAACTCGAGCCCCACCGTTATTCCCGCCCCGCTCTGTTAAACATTTCTAATTTATATGCCTTTTTTATTTAGGTAGGGTTATTTATGCCAAGAATTAAATAAAAACTCGGCATAAATTAATTTTCATTCAGAAACCAAACTCGCTCAGGGCCGCAATATCATCCGGGCGACGGCCTAACGGCCAGTGGAATTGACGATCCTGCTCGCGGATGGGCATATCATTGATGCAAGCGTGTCGGTTTATCATCTGACCATCAGAATTAAACTCCCAGTTCTCATTGCCAAAACTGCGGTACCAATTGCCGGAATCATCACGCCATTCGTAGGCGAAACGCACCGCGATACGTGCGCCATCAAATGCCCACAACTCCTTGATCAGCCTATATTCCAGTTCCTTCGCCCATTTACGTTGCAAGAATGCGCAAACGGCCTCCCGGCCATCGACAAACTCAGCCCGGTTGCGCCAATGCGTATCGACAGAATAGACCTGCGATACCCGTTCAGGGTCACGGCTGTTCCAGGCATCCTCCGCCAAACGGACTTTCTCAATCGCCGATTCGCGGGTAAAGGGCGGTAATGGGGGTTTGATACTCATAGCTTATCTCCGGGGGTTATCTTGATGTAGACAGGTTTGTCTACATAATTAAGCTAGCGCAAGTAGACAGAGCTGTCTACAATCATCGAGGTCAATCTTTCTGGAGGTGTTTTGATGTCCGCTGCCACCCAAGCTCTGCCCCCGCGTCAGCGCATTCTGCTGACGGCCCACAATCTGTTTTACCGCGATGGGGTACGCGCGACCGGCATCGATCGCATCATCAGCGAGTCTGGCGTGGCGAAGGTGACCTTCTATCGCCACTTCCCCAGTAAAAACGAGTTGATTGAAGCATTTCTGACCTACCGCCATGAGCAATGGCTGAGCTGGTTCAGTCAGTCGCTGGCGCAGCAGGTCACACAGCTTGGGAACGTCTTGCTCGCTTTGGTGCCTTGTCTCGAGGAATGGTTCAGCGATCCGCACTACCGCGGCTGCGCTTTTATCAATACGGCGGTAGAACTGGCGGATATGTTACCGGAGAGTCTGGATATAGCACGCCGACACAAGGGGCAAATGGCCGAGGAAATCGCCCGCCACCTGCCCGTTGGCCCTGTGCGGGAACAGCGGGCAGAGATGCTGGCAATGCTGATCGACGGGGCGATCGTCAAGGTGCAAATAGAGCAGCAGCCGCAGAATGCGTTGCTGTTGCTGAATGAAACGCTGAAGGCATTAGCCAAGGTTTGGCAGGATCAGTAATTGGCCCAGATCCCCGGTGTCACCAGTTCCAGCAGGTGTCCATCGGGGTCGCGGAAATAAAGACTCTCCCCGCCGTGCTCCCAACTCATTCGCCCTTCTATCTCGATGCCGTGTGCCGTCAGGTGTTGCTCCCACTGCGGCAACTGTTCTTTCGCCACCGCCAGCCCGATATGCAAAGGGCCGTTGCCGTCGTGCGGGGGAATGTAGCCCTCAGGATAATGCGCGCCTTTAAGCGAATCGCCTTCAATAAACAGCAGCAACACGCTTTGTTGGCCGACGTTGTAGGCGCGAAAACGTTCGTTGGCCACCATCGTCGGCAGCTTTAACACCTGCTGATAGAAAGCTGCGGCCCGCTCAATATCCTTGACGTACAATACCGTTTCAATCACCCGGTCGATCGTGAGTTCCATACTAACCTCCTGATTTATCTATACGAAAGAAGTTTAGATAAGGCATTGAACATCAAAATGGCAATCTGTGCCCTGCTCATGCCAATTCGTGCCGAACCGCAGGCAAAAAAAACGCGGCCCGAAGGCCGCGTGGTGACACTCACACTCTGTTGCTTAGAACTGGTAAACCAGACCCACAGCAACCACGTTGTCGGTGTTGATACCGGCAGACTTGGTGAAGTCGTTGTCGTCCAGCAGGTTGATTTTGTAGTCAACGTAGGTGGACATGTTTTTGTTGAAGTAGTAGGTCGCGCCCACATCAACATATTTCATCAGGTCCTGATCGCCATAACCGCGCTCGATATTTTTGCCTTTAGACTGCAGGTAAGCAACGGAAGGACGCAGACCGAAGTCGAACTGGTATTGTGCAACAATTTCAACGTTCTGTGCTTTGTTGGCGTAGCCGTAAGTCGAGCTGTCGCTGCTGCCGAAGCGGGTTGCATTATAAGATTGGGTATACATCGCTGCCAGGTAGACATTGTTCGCGTCATATTTCAGGCCGCCGCTGTAAGCCTCTGCCTTATCACCATGGCCAAGAATGCCGGGGTTGTTATTGCCGTTCTGATCGTTAGTACGGTCGGAAGAGAAATATGCCGCTGCAGCACTGATGCCGTAACCCAGATCATAGGTGGCGGACATACCGTAACCGTCACCATTTTGGGCTAACACGTCACGGCCGTTGTTCGATTCGGTGGCGCTGTCATTTTTGCCCTGATATTGCAGCGCAAAGCTCAGACCATCAACCAGACCAAAGAAATCGCTATTGCGGTAAGTCAGCACACCGTTGGTACGTTGGAACATGAAGTTATCCGCACCATAGGTGTCACCACCGAACTCAGGCAGCACGTCGGTCCATGCGCCGATATCGTAAAGCACGCCATAGTTACGGCCGTAGTCCAGTGAGCCATAGTCGCCAAATTTCAGACCAGCAAAACCAACACGAGTGAAGTTTTTGTTGTCTTCACTCTCTGCATGGTTGAGGTTCGCCTGATATTCCCACTCGCCGTAACCGGTCAGTTGGTCGCTGATTTGAGTTTCGCCACGCAGGCCGAAACGCATATAAGACTGATCGCCATCAGAGCCTTTATCATCAGAGAAATAATGAAGACCGTCGACTTTACCGAACAAATCCAGTTTATTGCCGTCTTTGTTGTAGATTTCTGCCGCGCCTGCTGTGCCTGCAACCAGCAGTGCGGGTACTACCAGAGAGAGAACTCGAAGTTTCATCGTTATTATCCTCGTTAATTATGTCGAGCTATGGCCACTGCCCTTTTGAGCATTATTAGCACGACTGTGCATTACCATTCTGGTAACAAGGGTAATATTAATCCAGAAAGAAAATGATACCAAGTATCCGATAGTGTTTCAGTGTGATTATTAAAGGTTTCCAAATGTAAACTTGAGCGAACTTCCACAAAACATTACAGACACACAAAATAAGGCACGCAATGCCAAAAAACACATTTAAAGATATAAAATCATATAGTTATACAAAAGTTTAAGAAAAAACAGATAGCCATACAAAAGTCGCCTGCAATAAGCACATTGTGCCAAAAGAATTTCATAACGCTGCCGTTATAATAATCCCGCTATCATCATTATTTTCATTATTACCTTCATTATCTGTAAGATAATTTTTGTACACTGAGTACACTTCAACCGGCTTCTGGCCGGTTTTTTATTGCCTCACATTTTGCTCACATTTCATCTCAATGCGCACTCTATGCCAAAAAATAATCACATCAAGATATTATCCCTCTAATTAACTTCCGCACTAATAGCTAATCTTTTCCCTTATTTTAGACTACATATTAACCGCGTTAATTTAGAAAGCACTCTATCGCTTAAATATCTGCAGCTTGGCGCGGCTCCCCTTTGTTGCGACAACATTGGTCGCGTCGCTTCTATTTTGATAATCTACCCCAAATGCACCGAAGAAGATGATCCATGCTATTTCACCCCGAAGCGCTATGGCGTCGGTTACAAAGCTCCCCTTTCCGCGCCAAATTTCGCCTGAACCCCAAAGACCAGCTTTATTTTGAAACCAAAGGTCTGCCGCTGATCCTCAGCCACGCGCGAGATTTTATCGAACAACGGCTGGCGCCCCCTTTTCCGAAAAATGATGGCAAGCAGACCCCCATGCGGGGCCATCCGGTGTTTGTTGCCCAGCATGCTACCGCCACCTGTTGTCGCGGCTGTCTGGCCAAGTGGCATAACATTCCGCAGGGGCAAGCGCTGGACGAGCAGCAAAAGCAGTATATTGTGCAGGTCATTAGCCTGTGGCTGGAGCGTCGCGCGGTCGCAAAGGCCGATGGCAGCGCAAATCCTTTCGACCCGGATCGCGGATTGTGATAAAAACACTCCATAACTTTCAGCCCGCATTTCCACAATAGATCCTGATGCCTACATGACCTCCACCTTGTGCAATGAACAGCAAAAACCCGGCGTACCGGCTCAGTTCGCCACGCGATTAGCCTTTTTTGTCGCCGGTTTCGGTATGGCCGCCTGGGCGCCACTGGTGCCGTTTGCCAAAGCTCGCATCGGCATTGATGATGGCTCTCTGGGTCTGCTGCTGCTGTGCATTGGTGCCGGTTCGATGTTGGCGATGCCACTCACCGGTTACCTGACCGGCAGATTAGGCTGTCGCCCGGTGATCTTGCTCGCCGGCCTGGCGCTGTGCATTGACTTACCGCTGCTGGTGCTGATGGATACCACCACGGGCATGGCATTGGCGCTGCTGCTGTTTGGCGCGGCTATCGGCATGATCGATGTGGCAATGAATGTGCAGGCCGTGGTGGTTGAACGTGCCAGCGGCAAGGCCATGATGTCCGGTTTTCATGGTTTCTTCAGCGTGGGCGGCATTGCCGGCGCCGGGGGCGTCAGCATAATGTTGTGGCTGGGGCTGTCCCCCTTGCTGGCAACCTGCGTCACCGTCTTAACCATCGCTGCCCTGCTGGCGCTTGCCAGCCGAAACTTGCTGCGCGAAAGCGGCGGCGAAGAAGGCGGCCCGATGTTCGTGCTGCCACGTGGCTGGGTGATGTTTATCGGTATTCTGTGCTTTATCATGTTCCTGGCTGAAGGATCGATGCTCGACTGGAGCGCCCTGTTCCTCACCACCTTACGCGGCGTGGATCACAGCCAGGCCGGATTAGGCTACGCGCTGTTCTCTATTACCATGACCATTGGCAGGCTGAACGGCGATTGGGTGGTAAACCGACTGGGCAGATATAAGGTATTACTGCTCGGCAGCCTGTGTGCCGCCATTGGCCTGAGCCTGGCGATTGTGTTCAATAACGCCATGGTCTCGCTGATTGGGTTTATGCTGGTGGGATTGGGGGCCTCTAATGTGGTGCCGATTCTGTTCAGTGCAGCAGGCAATCAGCATGATATGCCCGCCAATCTGGCTATCGCCTCGGTGACCACCGTAGGCTATGCCGGCATTCTCGCCGGTCCGGCGCTGATCGGCTTTATCGCCCAGTTCTCCAGCCTGACGGCAGCCTTTGCCTGCGTTGCAGTCTTACTTTTGGCGGTCACCGCCAGCGCCCGGGCCGTAACCCGTTGATTCAGGAATGCGCAGTCAACTATGCAAAATAAACAACTGACCATTAGCTCGAGCAATATCACCCGCTGCTTCCTGTTATTCACCGTACTGCTGACGATTGCCATCGGCCTGTACGGCTACAACTACACCAACGCTTGGCTGGCGGAGAAAAAATACGCGCTGAACAGCATCGCCAATGGGCTGCAAAAGCGCATCGACAGCTATCGCTACATCACCTATCAGATTTACGACAAATACGGCAATGCGCCCTCCCTGAACGTCGACCCCAGCCTGCAGGAAACCCGGCTGCGACCGGACGTTTATTATCTGGAAAAGCCGCATAAGAAAACCGACGCAGTCATTTTTGGCAGCCATGAAGAAGGGACATTGGCGATGATCGCCAATATTTCAGACTATCTGGATACCCGCTGGGGCGCCAAGACTGAAAATTACGCCATGTATTACCTGAATGGCCAGGACAACAGCCTGAGTCTGATCACCACTCAGCCGTTAAAAGAGCTGGCCTCACGCTTTAAAGAAAGTTACCTGACCACATCGGCGGAAGATCGTCGGGCCGAAATGCTGCAACAGGCAAACATGCTCGACGAGCGTGAAAGCTTCTCTGCCTTGCGCAAGCAACGCTTCCAGAATGCCTATTCATTTTCCATCCGCACCACCTTTAACCAACCGGGGCATTTGGCCACGGTGATCGCCTTCGATCTGCCGATTAACGACATCATTCCCATTAATATGGCGCGCGCCAGCTTTATGCTGCTGCCTGATGATAACAATCTGGACGACGGCACGCTGCCGATGGATACGGCCAGCAACACCGGCATATCGATGAACGGTAACTGGTTAGAGTTTAGCGCTCCCCTGCCTAACGCACCGCTGAAAGTGGTTTACCGCGTCTCCGCTATCAGCCTGGCGATTGATTTGCTGCGTAACAATATCTGGCTGATCGCCATCAACCTGTTGCTGTTGGCGCTGTCGCTGGCCGGTATTTACTTCATCCGTCGCCAATACATCCGCCCAAGCGAAAACATGGCGGTCGAATTGGAAGCCGAGCGCGCCCTGAATCAAGAGATCGTCGCCAGTCTGCCTTCCGGCCTGCTGGTGTACAACTTCGCCAGCAATACGGTGATCGCCAGCAATAAGATTGCCCAGCACCTGCTGCCTCACCTCAGCCTGCAAAAAATCGCCCACATGGCCGAACAGCATCATGGCGTTATTCAGGCGACGGTCAACAACGAGGTGTATGAAATCCGCATCTTCCGCAGCCAACTGTCGCCGGAAACCTATCTGTTCCTGCTGAACGATCAGGACAAGGAAGTGATGGTAAACAAGCGGTTGCAGCAGGCGCAGCGCGAGTACGACAAGAACGTGCAGGCGCGCAAACTGATGCTGCATAATCTGGGTATCGAGCTGAACCAGCCGGTGCGCCAAATGCACGATCTGGCCGATCGCCTGCGCACGCAACCGGATGAAGAACAGCAGCAAACGCTGCTAAAAGAATTAACCGCGCAATCGTCGTCGGTGCTGGGGTTGATTGAAAACATCACCCTGCTCACCCGGCTGGAAACCCAGGATTGGCAACCTTCGCGCCACCCCTTCAGCCCGTCGGCCCTGATTGATGAGTTGTTGCGAGAGGCCCTGCCCGCCATCAATCAAAAAGGGCTGTCGTTGTTCAATCATTTCCAGCTGGATGTCGAACAGCAATATATCGGTGATGCTAACGCATTGCGCAAGGTGATCTCACTGCTGGTGCATTACGCCATTATCACGACCGCCTACGGCAAGATTTCGCTGGTGGTTGATCATGAACCCGAGCATCCCGATCGCCTGGTGTTCCACATCAATGATACCGGCTCGGGCATTTCCAACGAGGAAATCAGCAACCTGAACTATCCGTTCCTTAGCCAGACGTTGGTGGATCGCTTTAATCATGGTTCCGGCCTCACCTTCTTCCTGTGCAACCAGCTGTGCAAAAAACTCAACGGCCAGTTGGATATCCGCAGCAAGGTGGATATCGGCACCCGCTACACCATCCGCGTGCCGATGGAAATGGAGAAAAAGGATACGGAAGCACAGGAAAAACTGCTCGACGGCGTGACCGCGCTGTTGGACATCACGTCTGAAGAAGTGCGCGGTATTGTTACCCACTTGCTGCATGCCTACGGCGCGAGCTGCATCATTGCCGATGAACGTCAGATTAATCGCGACTACGACGTGCTGCTGACCGACAACCCGCAAAGGGCTGACGATTACACCCTGCTGCTGACCAGTGATGAAGCGGGATGGCAGCAGCTTGAAAAACGGTATATTCGGGTAAACTATAACCTGAGTGGTGCAATGATCGACGCCGTGTTGATGCTGATTGAGCAGCAAATGGCCGCGTTGGAACAGCAGGAAAGCCCGCTTTCGTTGACCGTGGATGACATCCAAGCCTATGAAAAACAATTGAAATCAAGTGATTACTATGGCCTGTTTGTCGATACAGTACCCGATGATATCAAAAAACTGTATACTGAGGCGGGCAGCAGTGATTACAACGCTCTGTCACAGACAGCACACCGCCTGAAAGGCGTGTTTGCCATGTTAAATCTGCTTCCCGGCAAGCAACTGTGTGAATCGTTAGAACAGCACATCGCAGACGGTGATGCGCTCAAGATCGAGAATAACATCAGTCAGATTGATTTTTTCGTCAGCAGACTGCTGGAGCAAGGTAGCCAACAACATGAATAACCTGAACGTAATTATTGCTGATGACCATCCTATCGTATTGTTTGGCATCCGGAAGTCACTTGAGCAAATTGAATGGGTGAATGTCGTTGGGGAGTTTGAAGACTCAACAGCACTGATCAACAATCTGTCCAAGCTGGACGCCAACGTACTGATCACCGACCTTTCCATGCCGGGCGATAAATATGGCGACGGCATTACGCTGATCAAATACATCAAACGCCATTATCCGCAGTTGTCGATCATCGTTCTGACCATGAACAACAACCCGGCAATTCTCAGCGCCGTGCTGGATCTGGATATCGAAGGTATCGTACTGAAACAGGGTGCGCCTACCGACCTGCCGAAAGCGCTGGCCGCACTGCAAAAAGGCAAGAAGTTCACGCCGGAAAGCGTCTCCAAGCTGTTGGAGAGGATCAGCGCCAGTGGTTATGGTGACAAACGTCTGTCGCCGAAAGAGAGCGAAGTATTGCGCCTGTTCGCCGAAGGTTTCCTGGTGACCGAGATCGCCAAGAAACTCAATCGCAGCATCAAAACCATCAGTAGCCAGAAGAAATCGGCGATGATGAAGCTGGGTGTCGAGAACGATATTGCGCTGCTCAACTACCTCTCTTCCGTCAGCATGGCACCGCTGGACAAAGAGTAAATATCGGTAGTTAAGTGACGAGGGCGCGGCAAAATGCCGCGCCCTTTTACTTTCAGGCGTCTTCCGACTCGGTGCGCAGGCGGCGCACCTGCTGACTGTAATACGCCAATGTTTGATCCAGCGTTTCCAGCGTTACCGGTTTCGACAAGCAGTTATCCATACCCGCCTCAATACAGCGCTGTTTCTCTTCCGCCAGGGCATTCGCCGTCACGCCGATCACCGGTGAAGTAAAGTGCAACTGACGCAGGCGCTGAGTCAGACGATACCCATCCATGTTCGGCATGTTGACGTCGGTCAGCACGATATCGACGGTATTGCGATTCAGCACATCCAGCGCATCCACCCCGTCATTGGCCGTCACCACCTGGTAGCCCAACGAGCTAAGCTGATCGGACAGCAACCGACGGTTGATCGGATGATCGTCCACCACCAGTAAATGAATATCACCGTTGTCGACCAGGCTGGCCTTGGCCGGTAACGGCAATTGCATCAGGGTATTGCCGCTTTCATCTTGGGTGCCAAACAGGCGGTTGAGCAGCACCAGGGTTTCACGCGGCGTCGAGGTACTGTGCATCCAGTAACCCGGTCGCGTTTCCTGCGACGGGCCAATGTGCTCGATAGAAAATTGGATCTGCGCCAACAGCGGCGTATTGACCATCAGCGGATGATCGCTGAGCATCACCTCCCCTTCGGTGGTGTCTTGCCCCTGATAACGGACTACCGTAGCGCCATATCCCCCCAGGATCGCCATCAGATAACTTTCCAGCCGCTGGTTGCGGATATCCAGCCACAGCGTTTTGCCTTGCCAGGTATCGCTGGGTTGCGGGATCGGGAACTGGGCGCTAAACAGGGGAATGCGGATGGTAAACAGGCTGCCTAATCCCGGCTCGGATTCAACGGCGATGTCGCCGTCCATCATGTTGATCAACTTCTCGCAAATCGCCAACCCCAGACCGGTTCCCTGGAAATGGCGCTGTACACCGCTGCCCACCTGGAAGAACGGGTCAAACAGACGGGTAATTTCTTTCTCCGGAATGCCGACCCCGGTATCGCGAACGCTGAACTCCAGATAGCTGCCGCGCGTGCACACTTGCAGAATAATACAGCCGGTATCGGTGAACTTAATGGCATTGTTCAGCAGGTTGGACAACACCTGCTGCAGTCGCACCGGGTCACCGGAAATCCGTTCCGGGACGTTTTGCTCGATGAAACAGTACAGCCCCAACCGCTTCTTCACCACCAACGGCAAGTAGTTGCCGGCGATGTGGGTGATCACCTCCAGGCAGGAGAATTCACGCGGTTCAATCTTCAACTGCTCGGATTCAATTTTGGAGAAATCCAGAATGTCGCTGATGATCTTCAACAGCAGGCCGGAAGAGTTGTTCATCGCATTGACCAGCCGATCAACCCCCTGTGGCAACGCCTTGGTCTGCAGTAAATCGAGGTTGCCGATGATGCCGTACAACGGCGTCCGCAGCTCGTGGCTGACGGTTGCCAGGAACATCGATTTGGATTGGCTGGCCTGCTCTGCCGCGGCGGCCATCTCTTGCAGCGACTCTTCCATTTTCACGCGGGCGCTGACATCCACCAGCACACAGATCGCCACGTCCTCATTACGGTAACGGGAATGAACGAAGCTGATTTGCAGGTTATTGTTATTGCTGGTCATCACATCGACAAAATTCACCTGCTGTTCGCAGATGATGCGTGTAATGCGGTCACGGTCTTCGTGAGTCAGCAGATTAATGTAGTTGTGCGCCAGTTCGTTACTCAGAATGTTGGTGCCGTCGCTGATGCGCAGAATACAAATCCCCACCGGCGCCGAGGCGACAATTTTGCGGTTGAACTGTTCATGCTCCTCCAGCCGGAAGGCATTGTCCTCCGCCGGCAGGAACATTTTGCGCTCGAACAACCAGGCCAGGGTGAACAGCACGATGGCGGACAGCAGATTCAGCAGCACCGCATTGAGGATCAACATTTTGAAGCGCTCAACCACCGTTTTCACCGGCACCGCATACACGATGCTGAGCGATGATGGCGGCAGTGCCTTTTTCATGATGAGATCGCGGTAATTATCGACGTAACCAAAGTAGGCTTGTTCCGTCGGATAACTGTCAGGCGCTTGCGCATTGCGCTCACCATCCGCCAGCTGCAGTATCGGTTCGTTGTTCTCATCCAGCAGGGTGACGGCGATCGGCAGGTTGCCGGTGGTCACGAAGTCTTCCAGACGTATCGTCTGCTCAATGCCCAGCAACGCTTCCAGCTTGGAGCCAATATAGATTGGCGTCAGCACATACAGATAGCCGACGTCCGGCCGCTGCTGGCTTGGGCTGACCCAGTAAAGATTATTGTCTTTATCCTGGTTCTTGGCGTTGCGATATTTAAGGATGCGCTCATGCAGGGTTTTCAGCGCGTCGGCTCGGTTGGCCACACCGCTGCCGCCACCGAATTCCGCCATGCACAGGCTATCGCCACCGATGAAAAATACCCGGTTGAGATCGTAGGCCGCGACGAAATTCTCTTTCCAGTACTGGATCAGTCCGCTCAGTGAACTGAGCGAGCTGCGGTAAGTGATATTGAGAGAACAGTTAGACTCAGGGTACAGCGGGAAAAACTCCGGCGGGTTACTCTTGCCGGGAAAGATGCCGCTGAACATATCCATGCTGCTGACCGAGCCATTAAGGCGGTTTTCCGCCATATATTTGATATCACGAATGATATCGGCAGAATGACGGATGTAGCCCTGTGCCTGATCAAAATTCAGATTGTAGTCCTGCCGGATATCAGATTCTTTCTGATGCAGGATATTCAGGATATAGAAGGTGGTGAGCAAGGCACCCAACGACCACAGCATTATCGCCAGCACCCGGAACAGATAGCGGGATATCTTTAACGTGGTGCGAAAAGAGGCTAAATATTTCAATCGGATACCATACGAAAGTGAGTGGCGACCAGCGCGTTCATATCAGAGCCGAGAGCTCTGGCTTGAGTCCGGTAATTAAACCATATAACTGAAAAAGGGCCTAGCATCGCTGCCAGGCCCTGTATTCATCTGTGCAATAGGGGCGATATACCGCCCACTACGGCTTAGGCGTTGTTATCATCCGCGTCGTCTACCGCTTCAGAATCGTCGTCGCCTTCGTCCAGCGGCGCTGCGTCTTCTTCCACTTCTTCCGCACCCGGTTCGAGGCTATCCAGCTCTTCGTCTTCCACCGGTTCGGCAACACGCTGCAGACCAACGACATTCTCGTCTTCCGCAGTACGGATCAGCGTCACACCCTGGGTGTTACGGCCAACCACGCTGACTTCCGATACGCGAGTACGCACCAGCGTACCGGCGTCGGTGATCATCATGATCTGATCGGTAGTATCCACCTGTACCGCACCCACCACCTGACCATTACGCTCGCTCACCTTAATGGAGATAACCCCTTGGGTAGCGCGTGACTTGGTTGGGTATTCGGTGACCGCAGTACGTTTACCGTAGCCGTTCTGGGTGACGGTCAGAATATCGCCTTCACCACGTGGCACAATCAGGGAAATAACGCTGTCGCCTTCGCCCAGATTAATACCGCGCACACCGGTAGCCGTACGGCCCATAGAACGCACCTGCGTTTCTGGGAAGCGCACCACTTTACCGTTGGCGGAGAACAGCATAACTTCGTTGCTGCCGTCGGTCAGGTCAACACCAATCAGCTCGTCACCCTCATTGAGGTTAACGGCGATGATGCCGGCGCTGCGTGGGCGGCTGAAATCGGTCAACGCCGTTTTCTTCACGGTGCCGCTGGCGGTCGCCATAAACACGTGACGCCCTTCTTCATACTCGCGCACCGGCAGAATGGCGGTGATACGTTCATTGGCTTCCAACGGCAACAAGTTGACGATTGGACGACCGCGCGCGCCACGGCTGGCTTCAGGCAGTTGATACACCTTCATCCAGTACAGACGACCACGGCTGGAGAAGCACAGGATCGTATCGTGGGTGTTGGCCACCAACAGGCGATCGATAAAGTCTTCTTCTTTGATACGTGCCGCTGACTTGCCTTTACCGCCACGGCGTTGCGCTTCATAGTCGCTCAGCGGCTGATACTTCACATAGCCCTGGTGCGACAGCGTAACTACCACGTCTTCCTGGTTGATCAGGTCTTCGATATTAATATCTGAAGTGTTGGCGGTGATCTCGGTACGGCGGCCGTCGTTGTACAGCTCTTTAACTGCCACCAACTCTTCGCGGATCACTTCCATCAGACGATCTGGGTTTTCCAGAATAAAGATCAGCTCGGCGATGGCAGTCAGCAGTTCTTTATACTCGTCCAGCAGCTTTTCGTGCTCCAGGCCGGTCAGTTTCTGCAGACGCAGATCCAAAATCGCCTGAGCTTGCTGCTCGGTCAGATGATATTTGCCGTCACGGATACCGAACTCCGGCTCCAGCCACTCTGGGCGAGCAGCGTTGTCACCGGCACGCTCCAGCATGGAGGCGACATTGCCAAGATCCCATGCCTGAGCAACCAATCCCGCTTTAGCTTCTGAAGGGGTTGGCGCACGACGGATCAATTCAATGATCGGATCGATGTTCGCCAGGGCGATCGCCAACGCTTCCAGGATATGGGCGCGATCGCGAGCTTTACGCAGTTCAAAGATGGTACGACGGGTAACCACTTCACGACGGTGACGAACAAACGCCTGCAAAATGTCTTTCAGGTTCAGCAACTTCGGCTGGCCCTGATGCAACGCCACCATGTTGATACCGAAGGTGACCTGCAGCTGAGTCAGCGAGTACAGGTTGTTCAGTACCACTTCGCCGACCGCATCGCGTTTGATTTCAACCACGATACGCATGCCGTCTTTGTCAGACTCGTCACGCAGTGCACTGATGCCTTCCACGCGTTTTTCTTTGACCAGTTCGGCGATCTTCTCGATCAGACGCGCCTTGTTCACCTGATACGGGATCTCGTGAACAATGATGGTTTCGCGACCGGTTTTGGCATCGGCTTCTACTTCGGCGCGTGCGCGCAGGTAGATTTTACCGCGCCCGGTACGGTAGGCCTCTTCGATACCACGGCGACCGTTGATGATCGCCGCCGTCGGAAAGTCCGGCCCCGGGATGTGTTCCATCAGGCCTTCGATGCTGATGTTTTCATCATCGATATAAGCCAGGCAGCCGTTGATAACCTCTGACAGGTTATGCGGCGGAATGTTGGTGGCCATGCCCACGGCGATACCCGACGAGCCGTTAACCAGCAGGTTCGGGATCTTGGTTGGCATCACGGCAGGGATCTGCTCGGTGCCATCGTAGTTAGGCACGAAGTCGACGGTTTCTTTTTCCAGATCCGCCAGCAATTCGTGAGCAATTTTGGACATGCGCACTTCGGTGTAACGCATCGCCGCGGCGGAGTCGCCATCGACGGAACCGAAGTTGCCCTGGCCGTCCACCAGCATATAGCGCAGTGAGAACGGTTGAGCCATACGTACGATGGTGTCGTAAACCGCGCTGTCACCGTGTGGGTGATATTTACCGATAACGTCCCCGACGACACGGGCCGATTTCTTGTATGGTTTATTCCAGTCGTTACCCAATACACTCATCGCGTACAGAACGCGGCGGTGTACCGGCTTCAGTCCATCACGAACATCTGGCAGCGCACGTCCGACAATTACGGACATCGCGTAGTCCAGATACGAATTTTTCAACTCGTCTTCGATGTTTACCGGTGTGATTTCTCTGGCAAGGTCGCTCATGGAGCTGCTATCCCTCTACTAATGATTCATCTGCCCGCTGCCATAGTGGCAAAGGTGTAAAACTATATCACAAAGCACGCTTTACGGGAAAATAACCGCCGCTGTTTAACGGAAATTGTGCATATATGTGCGCTAAAAATGCATCGGCGCAGACGGCGCTGCGCCGGAACATGTATAATCCGCGCAACGAGAACCAGGAGCCAAATACGCCCATGAATGCAGAATCATCCAGCCAAGCGCAAAACGTAGACCATCAGGAAATCGCCAAGTTCGAGGCCGTGGCCTCACGCTGGTGGGATTTGGAAGGTGAGTTCAAGCCACTGCACCGCATCAACCCGCTGCGCCTGAATTACATCCTGCAGCGCTCAGGCGGCATTTTTGACAAAACCGTACTCGACGTTGGCTGCGGCGGCGGCATTTTGGCGGAAAGCATGGCGCGTGAAGGCGCGAAAGTCACTGGATTGGACATGGGCGCCGAGCCATTGCAAGTTGCCCGGTTACACGCGCTGGAAACCGGCATGAATGTGAATTACGTTCAGGAAACGGTGGAGAGCCATGCGCAGGCCAACCCGCAGAAATATGACGTTGTGACCTGCATGGAAATGCTGGAGCACGTTCCCGATCCGGCTTCGGTGGTGCGTGCCTGCGCTCATCTGGTGAAACCGGGCGGCCATGTGTTCTTCTCCACTATCAACCGCAACACCAAGGCCTGGCTGATGGCGGTCATCGGTGCGGAATATGTTCTGAAGATGGTGCCGCAGGGCACTCACGACCATAAGAAATTCATCCGCCCTTCTGAACTGATCGGCTGGATTGACGGCACGCCGCTGCGCGAAAAGCACATGATTGGCCTGCATTACAATCCGCTCACCGACCATTTCAAGCTGGGTGGCAATGTTGATGTGAACTATATGGTACATACTCAGCACGAAGGCTAAGCCCCCTGGCCCGCACCGGGACTGGCTCTGCCGGCTCCGGTGCGCACGCCTTATTAGGATAAATACCTAATTTGTACGCTTTCGATCAAAACAAGCGTTTTAAACAGTTTTTAAGAATATTAAATCAGATCAATATGCCGTTTTTTTCTAACGTTTAATAAAGCGGCAAACGATCACGTTTTTGTGATCACAGGGAAAATCTTATCCCGCTTATTGACAAGCTTGTCGCGCCAGTCACAGCAAGCACTGCGAAAGACAAGTCACATTTCACCCCCAAGTTATCCACAAATTAGGCCACTTTTGTTCACTTGCAAACGCCCTGTTTTCTCACTATCTTGTTACCTCACCGACATACAACCCCTATATATAGTGTTTACATACTGAGCAGAGCTACTACACTTCTGCTTAGGGGCACCATACGGACAGGTAAAACACCACATGAACCAAAGTCTGCTTGTAACTAAACGCGATGGCCGTAAAGAGCGCATCAACCTCGACAAAATCCACCGTGTCATCGACTGGGCCGCGGAAGGGTTAAACAACGTCTCGGTTTCTCAAGTAGAGTTGCGTTCTCATATTCAGTTTTATGACGGCATCAAAACCGCTGATATTCATGAAACCATTATCAAAGCAGCAGCCGATCTGATCTCGCGCGACGCGCCGGACTATCAGTATCTGGCGGCTCGCCTCGCCATCTTCCACCTGCGTAAAAAAGCTTACGACCAGTTCGAGCCGCCAAAGCTGCTCGCTCACGTGACGCGCATGGTAGAAATGGGCAAGTACGATAAGCATCTGCTGGAAGACTACAGCACTGAAGAGTTCGAGCAGATGGACTCCTTTATCGATCACTGGCGTGATATGAACTTCTCCTACGCTGCCGTTAAGCAGTTGGAAGGGAAGTATTTGGTGCAGAACCGCGTCAGCGGCGAGATCTACGAGAGCGCTCAGTTCTTGTATATCCTGGTGGCCGCGTGCCTGTTCTCCAACTATCCGCGTGAAACCCGTCTGGACTACGTTAAACGTTTCTACGACGCTATCTCCACCTTCAAGATTTCACTGCCTACGCCAATCATGTCCGGCGTGCGCACCCCAACCCGCCAGTTCAGCTCTTGCGTGCTGATCGAGTGCGGTGACAGCCTGGATTCAATCAACGCCACCTCCAGCGCCATTGTGAAATACGTTTCGCAACGCGCCGGCATCGGCATCAACGCCGGTCGCATCCGTGCGCTGGGCAGCCCGATCCGCGGGGGCGAAGCCTTCCATACCGGCTGCATCCCGTTCTACAAACATTTCCAGACCGCAGTGAAGTCCTGTTCTCAGGGCGGCGTACGTGGCGGAGCGGCGACGCTGTTCTACCCAATGTGGCATCTGGAAGTTGAAAGCCTGCTGGTGCTGAAAAACAACCGTGGCGTTGAAGGCAACCGCGTTCGCCATATGGACTACGGCGTGCAGTTGAACCGCCTGATGTACCAGCGCCTGATCAAGGGCCAGGACATCACCCTGTTCAGCCCATCGGACGTCCCAGGCCTGTATGACGCGTTCTTCGCCGATCAGGACGAATTCGAACGTCTGTATACTCAATACGAGCAAGACGACAGCATCCGCCAGAAGCGCGTGAAAGCGGTCGAACTGTTCTCGCTGATGATGCAGGAACGCGCCTCTACCGGCCGTATCTACATCCAGAACGTCGACCACTGCAACACCCACAGCCCGTTTGATCCGCAGATCGCACCGGTACGTCAGTCTAACCTGTGCCTGGAAATCGCCCTGCCGACCAAACCATTGGACGACGTTAACGACGAAAACGGCGAAATCGCCCTGTGTACGCTGTCCGCCTTTAACCTGGGCGCCATCGAAAGCCTGGACGATTTGGAAGAGCTGGCAACCCTGGCAGTGCGCGCACTGGACGCCCTGTTGGACTACCAGGACTACCCAATCAAAGCCGCTTACCGTGGCGCCATGGGCCGCCGTACCCTGGGTATCGGCGTGATTAACTACGCTTACTACCTGGCGAAGAATGGCGTGCGTTACTCCGACGGCAGTGCCAACGCCCTGACCCACAAGACTTTCGAAGCCATCCAGTATTACCTGCTGAAGGCTTCAAACCGTCTGGCTCAGGAACAAGGCGCCTGCCCGTGGTTCAATGAAACCACCTATTCGCAGGGCATTCTGCCGATCGACACCTACAAGAAAGATCTGGATGTCATCTGTCAGGAACCACTGCACTACGACTGGGAAACCCTGCGTAAAGAGATCAAGGAAACCGGTCTGCGCAACTCTACCCTGTCGGCGTTGATGCCTTCGGAAACCTCTTCGCAGATTTCCAACGCCACCAACGGCATCGAGCCACCACGCGGCCACATCAGTATTAAAGCGTCGAAAGACGGCATTCTGCGCCAGGTAGTGCCAGAGTATGAGCGTCTGAAAAACGACTACGAACTGCTGTGGGAAATGCCGAACAACGACGGTTACCTGCAACTGGTCGGCCTGATGCAGAAGTTTATCGACCAGTCGATCTCGGCCAATACCAACTATGACCCGACCCGTTTCCCGGGCGGCAAGGTGCCAATGAAGCAGCTGTTGAAAGACCTGCTCACCACCTACAAGTTTGGTGTCAAGACGCTGTACTATCAGAACACCCGCGACGGTGCTGAAGATGTGCAGGAAGATTTGCTGCCGGCGAAAAGCGGCGATGATGACTGCGAAAGCGGCGCCTGCAAGATCTAAAGTTTGAAACAGCGGGCCGGAACTCTTCCGGCCCCTTCATTTAGCCACGATACGATGGACTCAGGCTTATGGCTTACACCACATTTTCTCAGAATAAAAACAATCAGTTGCTGGAACCGATGTTCTTCGGCCAGTCGGTTAACGTTGCGCGTTTCGATCAGCAAAAACATGAAATTTTCGAAAAGCTGATTGAAAAGCAACTGTCCTTCTTCTGGCGTCCGGAAGAAGTTGACGTTTCCCGTGACCGTATCGACTATCAGGCACTGCCGGAACATGAAAAACACATTTTCATCAGCAACCTGAAATACCAGACGCTGCTGGATTCGATCCAGGGCCGCAGCCCGAACGTGGCACTGTTGCCGCTGATCTCGATCCCGGAACTGGAAACCTGGGTAGAAACCTGGTCATTCTCCGAGACCATTCACTCACGTTCTTACACCCACATCATCCGTAATATCGTTAACGATCCGGCGCTGGTGTTTGACGATATCGTCACCAACGAAGAGATCCTCAAGCGCGCGAAAGATATCTCCGGCTACTACGACGATCTGATTGAGATGACCGGCTACTATCATCTGCTGGGTGAAGGCACGCATCAGGTCAACGGCAACACCGTAACCGTTAGCCTGCGCGCGCTGAAAAAGCAGCTTTACCTGTGCCTGATGAGCGTTAACGCGCTGGAAGCCATCCGTTTCTACGTCAGCTTCGCCTGTTCATTTGCCTTCGCCGAACGCGAGCTGATGGAAGGTAATGCCAAAATCATCAAGCTGATTGCCCGTGATGAAGCTTTGCACCTGACCGGTACCCAGCACATGCTGAACCTGATGCGTTCCGGTGCCGATGACCCAGAGATGGCTGAAATCGCCGTTGAGTGTCAGCAGCAGTGCTACGATCTGTTCGTGTTGGCAGCCGAGCAAGAAAAAGAGTGGGCAGAATACCTGTTCCGCGACGGCTCGATGATCGGCCTGAACAAAGACATTCTGTGTCAGTATGTGGAATATATCACCAACATCCGCATGCAGGCAGTTGGCCTCGGCCTGCCGTTCGCAACACGTTCTAACCCGATCCCATGGATCAACGCCTGGTTAGTGTCCGACAACGTACAGGTTGCGCCGCAAGAAGTGGAAGTCAGCTCCTACCTGGTAGGGCAGATCGACTCTGAAGTGCATGCCGACGACCTGAGCGACTTCGAACTCTAAGCGATGGCCTCATCAATCGTGACGCTGCGTACCACGGGTGCGCAGCTACCCTGCCCCAAAAGTGAAAACTGCCTGCTCGACGTGTTGGAATTGCACGACGTTGAGGTCGAATACCAGTGCCGTTCCGGCTATTGCGGTGCCTGCCGTCTGAAGCTGGTAAAAGGTGAAGTGACCTACCGCCAGCAACCACTGGCGTTTATCAACGACGGTGAGATCCTGCCTTGCTGCTGTATGCCGCTCACCGATATCGAGCTGGAAATCTGAAAGGTTGGGTGCCTGAAACCCTGCCTGGAGACCAGAAGGCGGGGTTACCCCCGCCCTATGATTTACCGCTTCACATCACAAGCTAACCTGATCAAAATCGTGATACTTTCCTGATAGATTTTCAACTCACACAGTGAGTCTCTTATCATCCAGAGAAATAACAGAATCGTAATACATACAACGGCTAACGAGTGAAACACATGCTTTAACTGCATGCTTGCCTCCTTGCTGTGAAGGGGCTACCATACCGGTGTCTGGGCGGTATGTGCAGCCCCATTCTGATTGATAGTCAGTTTGGGGCTTTCATCTATCCGCCTTGCCACACAATGCCCAAGACGAACAGTCTCAAGCACCCGCAGCGATTGTAACAGCCTGAACGCAACGCGATAACCCCTTATAATATTATGATTAATAAGGGATATATCACTGCCATCAAGCATTCTCTACTCAATAATCTCCAGCGTCTCCAGCCAGGCATTCCTGCCGCATACCGGCCCACCGTTCAGCCAGCGCCGCAGCATGTCTAGCGCCAGCATCGCCACCGACTCTTGCCTTAAACGCAGGCTATGCCGTGCAGCTCGATAACGTACCGTCTGCCCGATACCGCCTTTTGGCGTATACAGCCCAATGCTCACCTGGTCGCCGCTCATGGCGCTGACCGCCAATGCCAGTTGCGCCCCGGTCAGTTCCGCCAACGAACGAGCACGTGCCAGCGTAGTTTCCAGAGTTTCCACGCAGTGCGATGGCAACAATTCGCCACCGGCCAGCGGAGCGCCTTCGCTTTGCAGCTGCAGATTGATCAACCCGGCGCTGAATTGTTCACTGAGCGCCAGTTTCAGCCCTTTCTGAACCAACCGCTGCGTCAGCGCGGCCGGCAGACCGAGGGTCCCTTCGAACAGGGTGTTGTCACCCGCGACCTGACGAACCCGCTCCCACGCCTTTTCCATCTCCGCCCGCTGGGCTACCGGGCCGGTCAGCTTCAGTTCAATGATCGGGCTGGAAGAACGGTAACCCAGCACGACATCCGGCGGCAGCGGCATGCCATCCAGTTCGGCAGCCAAATCGCTCTCCGAGGTGCCAAAGGTGGTTAATCGCAGGCACAGCGGTGGCGCCGGCAAGGTAAAACGCTGACGCAGGCGCGGTACGATTTGCTGCTCGACCATCACTTTGAATTCGGAAGGTACGCCAGGGGTGAAAAACATCATGCACCGGTTCAGTTGCAACGCGAAACCACAGGCGGTGCCAACCGGGTTATCGAGCATCTCTGCGTTAGCGGGGATCTGCGCTTGTTTACGGTTTGAGGCCGCCATCGGCCGGCCGCGTTCGGCAAAATAGGCCTCGATACGCGCCATCCATTCAGCCTGCTCAACCAGTTCGACGCCGCAGGCGGTGGCTGCGGCCAGCGCGCTGAGATCGTCACTGGTCGGCCCCAGGCCGCCGTTAACGATCAACACATCGGCGATATGGCTACGCTCCTGCAATGTTTCGATCAGAGAGGAGAGACTGTCCCCCACCGTTTCACGGCCGCTCATCGGCATGCCCTGCTGGAACAGATAGTCTGCCAGCCAGGCGGCGTTGGTATCTATAATTTGCCCGTGCAGCACCTCATCACCGGTGCTGAGCATCTCCACCCTTAACATTGATCTCTCCCACATTTTCTGATCTTTCCACTATAGAAGCCTGTAAATAAGTTTTCACTAGGCATCACAGGATAATTTCCGTTAAAGGCATTTTTTTGCGACCTCACGCGGCCCATTCATGTGTAAACATAGATTAACAGCCTCCGTAACGCCTGTTTGACACAAAATAATCCTTCCACTATCCTGCCGCACTTAGAATCAGTTACCTATAATTTTCCAAAATCTTTGGTTGATAGAGAAAAACGTGAAAAATCGCACGCTTGGCAGTGTTTTTATCGTAGCAGGAACCACCATCGGTGCCGGGATGCTGGCAATGCCACTGGCGGCAGCCGGCGTAGGCTTCGGCGTGACGTTGGCTCTGTTGGTCGGGCTGTGGCTGTTGATGTGTTATACCGCACTGCTGCTGGTCGAAGTCTATCAACATGAACAGGCGGATACCGGGCTCGGCACGCTGGCGAAACGCTATCTCGGCGGCGGGGGGCAATGGCTGACCAGTTTTAGCATGATGTTCCTGATGTACGCCCTGACCGCCGCCTATATCAGCGGTGCCGGTGAATTACTGGCGGCCAGTATCAGCCAGTGGACGTCGCAGGATTTCCCCACCACGCTCGGCGTATTGCTGTTTACTCTGGTAGCCGGCGGCGTAGTCTGCATCGGTACCCATTCGGTCGATCTGTTTAACCGCATCCTGTTCAGCGCCAAAGTGGTATTTCTGATCGTCATGCTGGGCCTGATGTTACCCAATATCCACCAAACCAACCTGATGACCTTGCCACTGGAACAGGGGCTGGCGCTGTCGGCCATCCCGGTGATCTTCACGTCATTTGGCTTCCACGGCAGCGTGCCAAGCATCGTTAACTACATGGGCGGCAACATCCGCAAACTGCGCTGGGTGTTCATTATCGGCAGTGCTATTCCCTTGGTGGCCTATATCTTCTGGCAGTTGGCCACGCTCGGCAGCATCAGTTCCACCACTTTCGTCGGTATTTTGGCGCAACAAGCCGGTCTGAACGGTCTGTTGCAGGCGGTACGTGACGTCGTGGCTTCTCCGCACGTCGAACTTGCAGTGCATTTGTTTGCCGATCTGGCGCTGGCGACCTCGTTCCTGGGGGTAGCACTCGGACTGTTTGATTTCCTGGCCGACTTGTTCAAACGCCAGGATAACGTGCGGGGCCGTCTGCAGACCGGCGCCATCACCTTCTTGCCGCCGCTGGCTTTCGCCCTGTTCTATCCGCGTGGTTTTGTGCTGGCGCTGGGTTTCGCCGCCATCGCGCTGGCGGTGCTGGCGTTGTTACTGCCGTCAATGCTGGTGTGGAAAACGCGTCAGCAGCATCAGGCGAAATACCGCGTCTGGGGGGGAACTCCGGCACTGGCGTTGGTGTTTGTCTGTGGGGTAACGGTGATAGCCATTCAGGTGGGCATCGCCAGCGGTATCCTGCCGGCCGTCGGCTAATAGATTTATCCGTAAAACGAGGGGGCCAGCCGGCCCCCTCGTTATTTGTATCAGAAGCTCAGACCCACGCCGACATAAGGGCCATCGGCCAGCGTATTGTCACGATGCCCGTCCTTCCCTTGCATCTGAATGTAGCGATAGCCCACGTCCACGCTAAGCGGGCGGAAAACATTCCAGCGCAGGCCGCCACTGGCCTCGCTATAAGCTTTCACACCACTGGTCAGCGACTCAGGTGCAAAGTAGCCTTCGCCATGCAGGCTGAAGGAACGGCTGATAGCCCAGTCCAGGCCGCCGCCCAGGGCCAATGCCCCGCCATTCTTACCGTCCTTCGGGCTCAGATACAGCGCCTTGCCACCGACCGTCGCGGTCAACGGCCCCAGCGGCAGGCCGAAATTCAGCCCCAGGCTGCCGACATTGCCGTCATGATCACTGCGTGCCCAGTTGCCAGACAGCCCCAACCCGGTGCTGCCGGTGTCCTGGCCGAAGCCGAGATTGGTGTAATGCTGCCCGGCCTCACCGGACAGGCTGATAGCACTTGCCGCACCGGTCACAAATAACATGCTTGCCGCGCAGGCGACCAAAGTCTTCTTCATCGTCTATCCCTCTTGCTGCTTCATCCGTTACGAATGATATGAGTTAACCCGTAATAATACCGTCACGAGTCTATACCAAAGCACAACCAGTTCTTAAGGGATAAAAGCGGAAAAATGCTTCTGTAATCAAACAAATGTAAAGTTTTTCAAGTAAAAGCCATATTCCTGATGGCAATAACAACGATAACCCAGACCTATTTGCCGAGTACGTTTAATAGGTCTACAACTAGTAGTGGCATTGACCAAGGTCAGGGTGAAAACGCCCTGCCGGATTATGATGTTGTACGCTTAAGTCGCCCGAGTCTTCACTCGATTGCAATACGATAAGGAGCAAGTGATGAGCAAGAAAGGACTGACCACCGCAGCCGGGGCCCCGGTTGTCGATAATAATAACGTGATCACCGCAGGCAAACGCGGCCCGATGCTGCTACAGGACGTTTGGTTTCTGGAAAAGCTGGCCCATTTCGACCGTGAGGTGATCCCCGAGCGCCGCATGCACGCCAAAGGATCCGGCGCCTATGGCACTTTTACCGTCACCCACGATATTACTCAGTACACCCGCGCAAAAATATTCTCTGAAATCGGCAAGCAGACTGACATGTTCATCCGCTTCTCCACCGTAGCCGGTGAGCGTGGGGCCGCCGACGCCGAGCGCGACATTCGCGGCTTCGCGATGAAGTTTTATACCGAGGAAGGCAATTGGGATCTGGTGGGTAACGATACGCCAGTGTTCTATCTGCGCGATCCGCTGAAATTCCCCGATCTTAACCACGTGGTCAAACGCGATCCGCGCACGAACCTGCGTAACCCGACGTATAAGTGGGATTTCTTCTCGCTGTCACCGGAAAGCCTGCACCAGCTGACCATAGACTTCAGCGATCGCGGCATTCCGAAATCCTACCGCCATATGCACGGTTTCGGCAGCCACACCTTCAGCTTTATCAATGCCAACAACGAGCGCTTCTGGGTGAAATTCCACTTCCGCTGCGAACAAGGCATTGAAAACCTGATGGACGACGAAGCGGAAGCGATCATCGCCAAGGACCGCGAAAGCTCGCAACGTGATCTTTATGAAGCCATCGAACGGGGCGATTACCCACGCTGGAAGCTGCAAATCCAAATTATGCCGGAACACGAAGCTTCACAAACGCCATACAACCCGTTTGATCTGACCAAGGTGTGGCCGCACGGCGATTACCCGCTGATCGACGTTGGCTTCTTCGAACTGCACCGCAACCCGGAAAACTACTTCGCAGAAGTGGAACAGGTGGCGTTTAACCCGGCCAACGTGGTGCCAGGGGTCAGTTTCTCGCCGGACAAAATGCTACAGGGCCGTCTGTTCTCTTACGGGGACGCACACCGTTACCGTCTGGGCGTGAACCACCATCAAATTCCGGTAAACGGTGCGAAATGCCCGTTCCACAACTATCACCGTGATGGTGCGATGCGCGTGGACGGCAACAGCGGCAACGGGGCAACCTACGAGCCGAACAGCTTTGGCCTGTTCCAGGAGCAACCGGACTTTAGAGAGCCGCCGTTGAGCATTGAAGGTGCCGCCGACCACTGGAATCATCGTGAGGACGGGGATTACTTCAGCCAGCCGCGCGCCTTGTTCAACCTGTTGAGCGCCGAAGAGCATCAGCGCATGTTTACCCGCATCGCCGGTGAGCTGTCGCAGGTGCCGGAACAGATCCAGCGTCGTCAGGTCGCTCTGTTTACCCAGGTGCATCCGGATTACGGTGCCGGCGTAGCCAAAGCCCTGGGCCTGAAATAACCGCCTGCATTGAATTCAGGCCGCCTTCATTTTTTTGGGGGCGCCTTTTTTATCGGCGGGACATCTGCTGCGCCGCCCATTGCTGCAGCTGGCGACGGGAGATTTTGATACCACCGGCCTTCAACTCGGTCGGCATCGGCAACAGCGCTATCGGCCGCTGGAAATTCGCCAGACGCTCCTGCGACCAGGCCAGCAACGCTTCCAGCGAAAGAGGCCCTTCACTGTCTAACACCGCCACCGGCCGTTGGCCAAACTCGGCGTCATCCACCGGCACCACCACGGCCTGCGAAATCTGCGGATGGGCTGCCAGCACACGTTCAATATCTTCCGGCTGAATGCCTTCTCCACCGCTGAAAAACAGGTTATCCAGCCGACCGATAATCCGCAGTTCATCCTGCTCCATAACGCCGCGATCGCGGGTATGAAACCAGCCTTGATCATCGGCGATAGGCAGTAACGCCCCCTGCTGCCAGTACCCCAGCGCCAGACTCTGCGCCCGGATCCACACCTCTTCATTCACCAGCTTAATCTCCCGTCCGGCCAACGGCAGCCCAACGCCCGGCAGCGCATCGGCACGCTTGGCGCACACCGTCGAAGCCAGTTCGGTCAGACCGTAGCCGCACCAGCAGCGAATGCCTGCGGCTTCCGCCTGTTCAGTCAGTTCTACCGGGATCATCGCGCCCCCGAGCAGCACTTTTTTCAGCGTCAGCGCGGCCAAGGGTTGCGCCAACAGACGCCAGAGCTGAGTCGGCACCAGCGAGGCATGAGTGCAGCCGGCCAATGCTTCCGCCAGCGGATGCATGTCGCGCACGACCAAACCGCCCCCCGCCGCCAGCCAGCGCCAAACAATGCCCTGACCGGAAACGTGAAACAACGGCAGCGACAGCAGCCAACGATCCTGAGGTTGAAAGTCCATCAGTTGCAACACGCCTTCGGCGCTGGCCAGATGAGCGGCATAACTGTGTGCAGCGGCCTTTGGCCTGCCGCTGGAGCCGGAGGTCAACGTCAGCGTCGCCAAGCGCTGAGCGTCCCAACGCGGCGGATTCAGCCAGCGAGATTCGGTGGAGGGAGGCGTTAAGCGGATCACCGTTGCCGGTAAGGTCGGCAGCCGGTCCGGGCTGAAAGCAAAATCCATATCCAGATCGGGCAACAACGTCGCCAACAGGGCAACGGGCAGTGCCGGATTCAGCGGCAGCAAGCGCGCACCGCACTGCAACAGCGCCAAATAAGCCAGCAACAGCGGGTAGCTGTTCTTGCCGCACAGCGCCACGCCGCAACCAGGTTCGACGCCCTGATGCTGAAAATCTGCCGCCAGTTTGTCCACCTGACGGCGCAAAGTCAGCCAGCTTACGGCCTGATGGCCGACCATCACCGCCATCGCCTGCGGGCGTCGCTGCGCCCAGTGCCGCCAAGGCCAGTCGTTTAGCTGCACCATAAGCACTCCAGCGCAGGTGAGTCCAGCAGCGGCAACTGGCTGTCCGGCCAGGGCCGCAGCAATTGCGCCTGCATCAGATCCAGCGTATCGAGCCCAGGAACGGTGTTCGGCGTCAGCCAATGTGCAATGCGCGCCAACTGCGTCAGCCCCAAACTGGATTCAATGCTGGAGCTGATCACCGCCGTTAACCCCGCGGCATGAGCCTGCTCCACCAGCGTGCGGCAACGCTCCAGGCTGCCAGTCAGCGTGGGCTTGATCACTATCGCCGCCACGCCCGGTTCGGCCTGCACCACAAAATCCGCCTCGCGCACACTTTCGTCCCAGGCGATAGCGATGCCGGTCGCCTGAGCGAAATCCCGCGATTCATCACGGGTTTTGCAAGGTTCTTCAAGAAAAGCAATGCGCTCACGCAGTGCCGGTGCCACGTATTTCGCGAAACCATCCGCTTTGGCGCGCGTCCAACTGCGATTGGCATCCAGTCGCAGGCGCAGATCGGGCAGCGCCTCCAGCAGTACGTTGACTATCATGCCGTCGCGCACCGCCTCATACAGCCCCACCTTCACCTTGGCGACTTTCTCCCCCGGCAAGGCGGTCAACACCGTGAACAACTCGTCAGGATCGCCGGTACACAGCGGCGCTTTGCGGTAATCGGCCTGCAGCGGCAACCGCTGCTCCAGCTCCGCCAACGCGCAACTGGTGCCGAACGCCACCGATGGCAACGGGCTGTCTGCCGGCAATGTCCCAGCTTGCCAAGCCTGCAGCCAGATCAGCACAGCCTGCTCGGCCTGCGCCAGCGTTTCCTGGCTGAACTCCGGCAGCGGCGCTATCTCGCCCCAGCCCTCCTGCTCGCCCTGCTGCAGATGGATCAACACGCCATCGCGGGTTTTCAGCCGCTGGTTGCGCAGCACCACACCGGCCTCCATCGGCAGGCTGTAGCGGTAAACGGCAGCGTGGCGGATAGGAGCATTCATTACGGATTACGCTTGAATTTGCTGAAGTCCGGCTGACGCTTTTCGTTGAACGCGTTGCGCCCTTCCTGACCTTCATCGGTCATGTAGAACAGCATGGTGGCGTTACCCGCCAACTCCTGCAGGCCGGCCTGACCGTCGCAGTCAGCATTCAGCGCCGCTTTCAGGCAGCGCAGCGCCATCGGGCTGTTTTGCAGCATTTCGCGGCACCAGCGCACGGTTTCTTTTTCCAGACTCGCCAAGGGCACCACGGTGTTGACCAGCCCCATGTCCAGCGCGGCGGCAGCATCATACTGACGGCACAGGAACCAGATCTCGCGCGCTTTCTTCTGGCCGACGATGCGTGCCATGTAAGAGGCGCCCCAGCCACCGTCGAACGACCCCACTTTAGGGCCGGTCTGGCCGAAAATGGCGTTATCCGCCGCAATGGTCAGGTCGCACATCATATGCAGTACGTGGCCGCCGCCAATCGAATAACCGGCAACCATGGCTACGACAGGTTTCGGGCAAGTGCGGATCTGGCGCTGGAAGTCGAGCACGTTCAGATGATGCACACCGCTTTCGTCCTGATAACCGCCGTAGTCGCCGCGTACTTTCTGATCGCCGCCGGAACAGAAGGCTTTGTCGCCGGCACCGGTGAGGATAATGGTGCCGATGCCATCGTCATAACGGGCATTGGACAGCGCTTCGATCATCTCTTTTACCGTGTGCGGCCGAAACGCATTGCGCACCTGCGGACGGTTAATGGTGATTTTAGCAATGCCGTCGTTGGACTTGTGGTACAGGATGTCTTCGAAATCACCGGAGCAATCCTGCCAATCGATGGCGGCGTACAGTTGTTCTTCGTTCGGATAGAGCATGTTCTGTTCCTTTAACCAGGGTTAACGAGAAAAGTGCGCAGTTCGGCGGCGAAAGCCTGCGGATTGGCCAGGTGCGAGTTATGCCCGGCCTGCGGCACGGTGCGTAACGGCAATCCGGCGTCGCGCGCCAACTGCTGAAATTTGTGATCGTCGGCACCACACAACACCACCAGCGGTATCGCCCGTTGTTGTAATTGCGGCACCAGATAGGGCTGCTTGCCCAGCGACGTGGCTTCCAGCATGTCTGCCACTGCCGCACCGGAGTTGAGCGTACGGGCACCGATCAGCGCCTCGCGGTGTACCGCGCTGAGATTGGCAAAGACCGGCTGCAGGTACCAGTCCGCCAGCACCTGGGCAAGCGGTTCACGGCGAAAACGCTCGGCCCAGGCCGCATCGTGCGTCAGGCGCTGAGCGCGCAGCGCAGGATCGGCCAGCCCTGGGTTTCCACCTTCAATAATCACGCCTTGCAGGCCGGTGGTATCACCGCAGCAGGCGTGATACATGGCAATACGCCCGCCCAATGAATACCCCACCAGCCAATAGCGTTCGATGCCGTGCAGTTGCAGGGTGGAACTGATTTGTGCACTGATATCGTCAAAACTGTTGCAGGTCACCGCGACAGAATCACCGTGGCCAGGCAAGTCGATCGCCAGCGATGGCCATTCCGGGCAGCGGGAAGCGATCACTCGCCATTCATTGTTGTTGCCCAACAGGCCATGCAGCCAGATCAGCCAGGGGCGGTCGGCCCCCCCTTGCTGCAATACTTTGGTCGCCAGCATTATTGCTCCGCCATCTGTTGCACCAGGTGCTGCAACGTCTGCGCACCGTCGCTCGGCGGCACCTGCAGCTCAATCAGCGTAGCACCGCTGTGGCGCCACCCCTGCTCCACCGCCTGCAGTAACTGCCCCCAGTTTTCCGGGCGGGCGTAAGCGAGGTGGAACATCGCCGCGGCATGGCCGAACTCCACGTCCTGCGGCATGCAGTAGAACCGTTGCCGGTCTTCCTCCGGCGTGGGCAGCAAGGAAAAAATCTGGCCGCCATTGTTATTGACCACGATCAACACCGTAGGCGCAGAACATTGGCGCAGCAGCGCCAGCGCGTTCAGGTCGTACAGGGCGGAAAGGTCACCCACCACCGCCAGCGTCGGTTTGGCCGTAGCCCGCTGTACGCCTGCGGCGGTGGAGATCAGGCCGTCGATGCCGCTGGCCCCGCGATTGCTGAACACCGGATAACCGGCCGGCAAACGAGTCAACGCATCAATCAACCGCACGATCAGGCTGTTGCCCAGGAACAGCTGACCGTTTTCCGGCAGCAGTTCCGGCAAACGGTGCGCCAACTGCGCCTCACCAAAACGGTTGACCAGATAACCGGAGGCCGTGTCCAGCGCGTTTTCCGCCAGTTGCGTCAGTTCGTCGGCCCAAGGGGTGCGCGGCTGTGCCGGATGCAGCTCAAGCCACCGCGCCACGCTGGAACGAATGCGTCGCCCCCGGTGGTGTGCCGGATCGAGCCGCCCGGGTAAATCGTCGATCAACCAATATTCTTGCGGGTGGCAATGCTCTTGCCACTGCAACAGGCGTTTGCCGGTCAGGCTGCTGCCAAATTGCACCACCAGTTGCGCCTCGGCTAACCTGGTTTGCGCCTGCGGCTGAGCCAGCCATAAATCAGCGCAGGGCAACGGCTGCCCGCTCTGAGACAATACGTCGCCAATCAGCGGCCAGCCGAGCATGGCGGCCCATTGCGCCAACTGCTCGCCCTCCTCCGCACTCATACGACCCGCCACTATCACGCCGCGTTTTTGCCGCCAGAAGAACCAATCCGGCTGCTTGAGCACCTGGTGCGGATCCATTTCCCGCAGCCAGGGCTGGCTGCCTTGCCACCAGTCGCCGAGCGTTGCAGACCAATCTTCGTACAGCTGTTCATCACCGCCGTACAAGGGTTCGGCAAAGGGGCAATTAATATGCAAAGCGCCGTGTTGCAAGCGCGCCATGGCGCTGTCGACGGTGGACACCAGCCAACTGGCGGGAATGTCAGGCGTCGGGCGCGGCAAATCAAGGCTCAGCGCCTGGTGGCTGGCATACAGGCCGTTTTGACGGATCGCCTGATTGGCGCCGCAGTTGATCAGTTCAGGCGGCCGATCGGCCGTGAGGAACACCAGCCGTTCACCGGTCAGCCCGGCTTCAATCAAGGAAGGGTAAAGGTTGGCGGCGGCGGTACCGGAAGTGACGATCACCGCCACCGGCTCCCGCGAAGCCTTCGCCAGGCCCAGTGCCAGATGGCCCAGCCCGCGTTCATCAAAATGGGTATGGCAGATAAAAGACTTGTTAGCCGCCGCAGCCAGCGTCAACGGCGTGGAGCGCGATCCCGGAGCGATACAGACATGCCGCACTCCATGGCGAGCCAGCGCTTCCAACAGCAACGCCGCCCACCGGCGATTAAAAACACTTGTCGACATAATTCGCTCACAAGTCGGTTAACAGAATCTGCCTCTGGCCCGCGCCGATCGGCGACACGCCAAAAATGATGTTCTGCATTATATGAGTAGTTATCTTTACGACTTTTGCGCCAGCGCAAAAACGCCGTATATCCCGGTGACTTAATGCTAGACAATTATTTGATTTAGAACAAAAAACAAACATAAAAATCACAATCAGTTTACACTCGCCGCGCCATTCCCTCAATAAATCCGTAGCCTAAGCAGGGAAATTCAGGTCAAAGTGTCCGGTTGCAATAAAGTCAGCAGTCCGGCGGCCTTATTTTCGATCTCCTGCCACTCTTCTGCGGCGTCGGAACCGGCCACAATGCCGGCACCGGCATACAGCCGTAGCCGTTCGCCGTCGACTTGCGCACAGCGCAGCGAAACACAAAACTCGCTGCGGGAAGAGGACAAATAACCGGCGGATCCGGCATACCAGCCTCGGGTGAAGGGTTCGTGTTGCAGAATAAACTCACGCGCTGCCTGACGGGGCAACCCGGCAACCGCCGCCGTCGGCTGCAGCCGCTGCAAACAATCGGCATCATCATCCCGCTTAAGGCGGCCTTCAATACGGCGTCGCAGATGCTGCACCTTACGTAAACGCACCACTTCCGGCGGCAGCACATCCACCGCGTCGGCCCCCCCTTGCAGGCGTTGGCAGATATCGTCCACCACCAGCAGGTTCTCACGCCGGTTCTTGCCATCCTGCAACAACCATTGCGCCAATACCTGGGCTTGTTGCCGATCGGGGTGATTAGCCACGGTGCCCGCCAGGGCTTCGGTCCGCAGATGGTGCCCCTTGCGCAGGTACAATCTTTCAGGACTGGAACCGAGAAAGGCGGAATGTGCATCAAATCGCAGCATAAAGTGGTAGCATCGGTGATTCACTCTGCGGCTGGCCTCCATCATCGCCGGCGCAAACAACGGACTCTCCAGCGTCAGTAACGTACTGCGCGCCAACACCACCTTCTCCATCTGTTGCCGATCTATCGCCTTCAGCGCATCGTGCAACAAGGTTTCCCACCCGGTACGTTCCGGTTGATGCTGCACCTTTCTCACTTCCGCCGTTAATGGCGTTATTGGCTGTGCAGCCACCCTATTTTCCAGCCAGCGATCGGCTTCGAGCGCATCGTCGTGCAGCGAGCTTTCAGAAAACAGATTAAGCGTTAATTTTGTTTCACCCTCGCGGCGCAGTATTTCCAGGCGTGGCAAAAACAAATGCGCCGCGCCGTCGAAGGCGTTCAGCCCCCACACCCGCGCACCGTCATGCGCGTTGAGAAATGCCTGTACTTGTTCCGGTTGCGTAAACAGGCGCAATGCGCCGCAGGCCACGGCTTCTTCATGCCCATCGCGATGGCGCCAGTAAAACTGAGGGAATGTCGGTTGCGCCGCCAACCACTCCAGCAAGGTCGTGGCCAGCGGTGCGGGGACAGAAAGTGAAAGCCGGCGAAAACCGCTCTCAGCGGGAAAATGTTGCTCAAGCTGCCGGCGCAACGGCCTCAGCAATGCCGAAAGTTGTTCCACGGCCACCTCAATAACCAAACTTAATGTATGGAATTATACGGTAAATCAAGGATCAACGGCGGAAAAATAGCGTCAGAGGATCAGCGGTAACGGCCGTCAATTGTTTATCAATACTAAACAATCAGTTCAAAAAACGGCCAGAAAAGCATTCTTGAAGCTATACTGAGAAAGCATGTTCCTGCCTGCTGTGAACCCACGCCAGATCTGCCCGGCGCTACAAACAGCATGTTCACGATCTCCCAGCGGTTTCACCGGCTGTCCTTTGGGTCAGATGTAAGGAGCTTTTGTGTGAAAGAAATACTAATCAATTGGTTAAAAAAACAACGTAAAGTTTCCAAAATAAAATCCTTGCCGCTACGGCGCCACCAAGACGCCCCCGACAACAGCGGCAGCGCCATTAAGGCAGAACTGTTTTCTGTCGATCAAATGGAGCGCTATGGGCAACGTCTGGCACGTTCTCATAAGCTGGCGACACGCAAGACCCCCTACTACTTGCTCAAGCGGCTGGACGATAACGAGCGCATTTTGGCGGAAAGCTGCCACCAGCTCAGCAACGGCAAGAAAGCCAGCATGACTCCTGCCGGTGAATGGCTGCTGGACAATTACTATCTGATTGAAGAACAAATCCGCGTCGTGCGCCACCATTTGCCGAAAACCTTCGGGCGTGGCCTACCGCAGTTGGCCCCGCCGCATAACTGCCCGCGCATCTATGACGTGGCTGCCGAAGCCATCGCGCACGGTGACGGCCGCTGGGACGCCGAAAGCCTCACGCGGTATATCGCCGCCTATCAAAAAGAAGTCAATCTGACGCTCGGTGAGCTCTGGGCACTGCCTGGAATGTTGCGTCTGGCGCTGATTGAAAACCTGCGCCGCGTCAGCGTGGAGGTCGCACAGGCCCAGCAGGAACGGAACCTGGCCGACAGTTGGGTGACAAAAATGCTGGAATCGGCGGAAAACGATCCCGCCAACCTGATCGTCGTGATCGCCGATATGGCACGTTCCAATCCCCCACGCACCAGCGCCTTTGTCGCCGAACTGGTCCGCCGCCTGCAGGGCCACGGCACCATGCTGGCGTTGCCGCTCACCTGGGTGGAACAGCGGCTGGCAGAAGTCAGCCTGACCTCGGATGAATTGATCCATCGCTTTAACCAGCAGTTGGCCGTCAGCCAACTGTCGGTCAGCAACAGTATTTCCGGCCTGCGCCAACTGAGCGAAATGGACTGGGCGGAATTCGTCGAAACCATGAGCCAGGTCGAACAGACCCTGCGAGAGGATCCGGCGGGGGTTTATCCTCTGATGCACTTCAACACCCGCGACAACTACCGCCACGTGATCGAGATGCTGGCGCGTCATTGCTCACACAATGAAGTCCAGGTCGCCCAGCACGTGCTGAATATGGCGCGTGTGGCGGCAGAAGATCCGTCCAGCGATCCACGTCGCAATCACATCGGTTACTACCTGATTGACGATGGCCGCCCCGAGCTGGAACAACAGTTGGGGGTGCAGCTCGGCCGCATTACCCGACTGCGCCATGCGTTGAGTCAGGCACCGCTGCTTTCCTGGCTCGGCAGCCTGAGCCTGATCACCACCGCCAGTTGCGCTGAACTGCTGCGCCACGCCTACAGCACCGGCATCAGTTGGGGGTTGGTGCTGCTGTTTTTCCCGATGGCTATCGTGGTCAGCCAGTTCGTGCTCAATCTGCTCAGCGAGGTCACCACCCGCAGCCGTACGCCGCAGCCCTTGCCGAGGCTCGATTTCTCCTGCGGTATTCCCGCTGAATTTCGCACTCTGGTGGCGATACCGACGTTAATCGACAGCAAAAGCGGCGTCGATAAGCTGATCAATGCGCTTGAGGTTTGTTATCTGGGCAACGCGATGAAACATCTGCACTTTGCCCTGCTCACCGACTTCAACGACGCCCCTCAACAACAGCATGCGGACGACACCGCCTTGCTGGACTATGCCGGCCAACAGATGAAAGCGCTGAACGCGCGCTACCCTTGTGAAGGTCCCAGCCACTTTTTCCTGTTTCACCGCGACCGCGAATGGAACGAAAAACAGGGCGTCTGGATGGGGCTGGAGCGTAAACGCGGCAAACTGAATGCACTGAACGACTGGCTGCGTAACCGTGGCAATGCCTTCTGCACCCAAATTGGCGATGGGCTGGAGGTGCTGAAAAACGTCAAATATGTCATCACCCTGGACAGCGATACCGTTCTGCCGCGCGAAAGCGCCCATCAGTTGATCGCCGCTATGGCGCACCCGCTCAACCATCCTCAGTACGACGCGCGTCAGCAACGGGTGGTGGAAGGCTACGCTATTTTGCAACCGCGCATGGCCGAAGAAATCCCCAGCTACGGCCAGGGCCGTTACGCCGCCCTGTGCAGCAGCACGCCGGGTAATGATCCCTATACGCTGATGGCTTCGGATATTTATCAGGATCTGTTTGGCGAAGGCTCGTTTATCGGCAAGGGCATTTACGACGTGGACGTGTTCTCGCACAGTCTGAAAGGCACCTGCCCGGCTAACCTGGTGCTGAGCCATGACCTGCTGGAGGGTTGCTACGCCCGTTCCGGCCTGTTGAGCGACGTGCTGCTGTACGAGCAGTATCCCAGTAACTATCTGGTGGACGTCGCGCGCCGCACGCGCTGGATCCGCGGTGACTGGCAACTGTTGAATTGGTTGCTACCACGGGTGAAAACCGAAGACGGCACCCGCATCGCCAACCCGCTGAGCACCCTGTCGCGCTGGAAATTGTTCGATAACCTGCGCCGCAGCCTGACGTCACCCAGCCTGTTGCTGTTACTGTTTTGCGGCTTTGTCTGGCTGCCGAACACCCGTTACTGGCTAGGGGTCTTCGCCATTATCCTGCTGCTGCCGACCCTGTTGGCACTGGCGCAGGATATCGTGCACAAGCCGCCGCGCCGCCCCTTCCTGCAACACCTGTTGTTGGCGCTGAACGGTTCGCTACATCGCCTTGCGCAGGTCGGACTGCGACTGGCGACGCTGCCACATGAGGCGTTGTACAGCCTGAAAGCAATCGTCGTGACCCTGTGGCGGCTGCTGATCAGCCAGCGAAACCTGCAAGAATGGACCAGCTACGATCAATCCAAAGCCCGTCAGCAGGTCACGCTGGAAAACTTCTACCGCGCGATGTGGATTAACCCGGTAGCGGGCGTCGCGCTGCTGCTGTTTAGCTTCCTGCATAACCCTATGGCGCTGTTTATCACACTGCCGTTCGCCACCTTGTGGATCCTGGCGCCATTTTTGTTGTATTACCTCAGCCAGGAACCGCAGCGCAGCAAAACTGCGATCAACGATGAACAGCGACGTTTCCTGCGCCACACCAGCCGCCAAACCTGGGACTTCTTCAATACCTTCGTCAACCAGCAGGAAAACTGGCTGCCGCCGGATAACTACCAGGAGATCCCGGAGCCGGTGGTGGCGCACCGTACGTCGCCGACCAATATCGGGCTGTCGTTGTTGGCTAACCTCACCGCCTATGACTTCGGCTATCTGACGCTCAGTGAAGCACTGCGGCGCATCGAACTGACGCTCAATACCCTGGATCGCATGGAGCACTATCGCGGCCATCTGTACAACTGGTACGACACCCGCACTCTGGAGCCGTTGAACCCGCGTTATATCTCCAGCGTCGACAGCGGCAACCTGGCCGGTCACCTGCTGACGCTTAGCGCCGGTTTGCCCGCGCTGGCCCACCAGCCGGCCATCGATCCGCTGCAGGTGCTGACCGGTCTCGGTGACAGCCTGCAACTGCTGGAACAGCACTGGGGCGACGCCGCACCGAAGAACCTGTCGAAACTGCGCAACCACTGGGAACAGGCCCACCACAGCCACCCGGCAGCCCTGCTGGCGGAGCTGAACGCCATGCGCAACTACAGCAATGGGCTGCAGGAACCGGCGCTGAACCATGATGAGGAAACCAAACGCTGGGCCGGCGCGCTGCACCAGCAGCTCAACGAGCTGTGCGCCGAATGGGCGCAGTGGTTCGGCTGGCTGAGCGACGGCATGCCTGAACTTGAGCAGGTGCCCAGTCTGCATTGGCTGGCGCACCCGCCGGGCCAATTGACGCTGTCGCCAGAGCAGCAAAATCAGTTGAACGCCGCCGGTGCCCTGGCGCAGGAGCGGCTGGCGCAGTTGCACAGTCTGCAGCAGCGACTGGAAAAAATGGCGCAGATGGATTTCAACTTCCTGTATGACGAATCGACCCATTTGCTGACCGTCGGTTTTAACTGCGATCAAAACAAGATGGACGGCAGTAAATACGATCTGCTGGCATCCGAAATCCGCCTGACCAACTACGTCGCCATCGCCACCAATCAGGTGCCGCAGCGCAGTTGGTTTGCCCTTGGCCGACTGTTCACCGTGATCGACCACGAACCGGCGCTGATGTCGTGGAGCGGTTCGATGTTTGAATACCTGATGCCGCAGTTGGTGATGCCCGCCTACCCTGACTCGCTGCTGGTGCAAATGTGCCACGCGGCGGTGGAGCGGCAGATTGCCTGGGGTAAAGAGCGCGGTGTTCCCTGGGGGATTTCCGAATCCGGCTACTTCGGTTTCGATGCCGATCAAAACTATCAGTATCACGCCTTTGGCGTTCCGGGGCTGGGCCTGCGACGCGGGCTGGGTGACGATATGGTGGTCGCGCCTTACGCCACGGTGATGGCGCTGATTGTCGATCCGAATGCCGCCTGCAATAACCTGATGACGTTGGAAAAAAATGGCGCCAAAGGCCGTTACGGTTTCTACGAGGCGCTGGATTACACCACCGCTCGCCTCAGCCGAGGCCAACTGTATGTGATCATCCGCTCGTATATGGCGCATCACCAGGGTATGAGCTTCCTCGCCCTGTCGCACCTGCTGCTGGATGCCCCTATGGTGGCGCGCTTCGCCGACTATCCGGCTTTCCAGTCAACGCGCTTGCTGCTGCAGGAGCGGGTACCGGATGCGGTCGAGCTGTACAGCACCCGTCGCCATTTCGAAACCCACGAGGGCACCATTACCCCGGCCAGCTTCGCCGCGCGCGAGTTCAACCGGGTGGATTCCCCAATCCCCGAAGTGCAGTTGCTGTCGAATGCCAACTATCACCTGATGCTCACCCAGGCCGGCGGCAGCTACAGCCGCTGGCAGAACCTGGCCTTGACCCGCTGGCGTGAAGACGCCACCTGCGATAACTGGGGCGCCTTCTGTTACCTGCGCGATCCACAAACCGGTGAGGTCTGGAGCAATACCTGGCAACCGATCGGCGGTGCCGCCAAAGGCTACAGCGCCGTGTTCAACGATGCCGGGGCCGAGTACCAGCGCCAGCAGGGATCGCTGTCGGTCAAAACGCAGGTGGTGGTCTCGCCGGAAGATGATATTGAGCTGCGCCGCGTGACGCTGGTCAACCGCAGCAAGCAACCGCGCACCCTCGAAATCACCAGCTATGCAGAAGTGGTGCTGGCACCGGCCGGCAATGACCTGGCCCACCCGGCGTTCAGCAACCTGTTCGTACAAACCGAACTGTTGCCGGATCAAGACGCCATTTTGTGCCACCGCCGCCCGCGCGAACCGAAAGAAAAATGCCCGTGGTTGCTGCACATGATGACGGTGCAAGGCCGCACCAGCCAGACGTCGTTCGAAACCGACCGCGCCAAATTTATCGGCCGTGGCCGCACCCCGGCCAATCCGCAGGCGCTGTATCAGAATACGCCGTTGAGCAACAGCGCCGGGCCGGTCATTGACCCGATCATCGCTATCCGTCAGCGCGTGGTGCTGGAGCCCAACGTGCCGCTGACGCTGGATATTTTCTACGGCGTCAGCGAGGACCGAGCCAGTAGCCTGGCGATGCTGGAGAAATACCGCGACCGCTATCTGGCCGATCGCGTGTTTGAACTGGCCTGGTCACACAGCCAGGTGGTGCTGCGTCAGTTGAACGCCAATGAGGATGACGCCAACCTGTTTAATCGCCTGGCCAGCGCGGTGGTGTTCCCGGCGCAGGAAATGCGCGCTGCCAGCAGCGAAATCATTCACAACCGCCGCGGCCAGTCTGGGCTGTGGGGACATTCGATCTCCGGCGATCTGCCGATTGTGCTGCTGACCGTGACCGACGCTGAGAACATCGAGCTGGTTCAGCAACTGATCCAGGCGCACAACTATTGGCGCTTGAAAGGGTTGCAGGTGGATTTGGTGATCCTCAACGAGGACGTCGGTGGTTACCGTCAGGATCTGCAGAACCAGATCATGGGCCTGATCGCCGCCGGTATGGAATCTACCCAAACCGATAAGCCCGGCGGCATCTTCGTGCGCACCAGCGAACATATGTCACAGGAAGATCATCGCCTGCTGCTCAGCGTGGCGCGTATTTACCTCGACGATCGGCGCGGCGGGTTGACCGAACAGCTCAACCAGCGCCTGCAACTGCCGCAGATCCTGCAGCAACCGCTGTCGCCGGTTACCGCTTCGTCGAAGCTGGCGACGGTGGATAATTTGCCGCGTAACCTGCACTCACCGCAGTTGCCCGACATTGACGCGTTGCAGTTCTATAACGGCCTCGGCGGCTTCTCGGCGGACGGCCGTGAATATGTGATCGCGATGAATGAAAGCAAGATCACCCCCGCGCCCTGGTCAAACGTGATGGCCAACCCGATGTTCGGCTCGGTGGTGTCGGAAAGCGGCCAGGCCTACACCTGGTACGAAAACGCCCACGAATACCGCCTGACTCCCTGGGACAACGATCCCATCTGCGACCGCAGCGGAGAGGCTTTCTACCTGCGCGACGAAGAGAGCGGTCATTTCTGGTCACCGACACCGTTGCCCGCCCGGGGCCGTGGCCATTATCTGACCCGTCACGGTTTCGGCTACAGCGTTTTCGATCACCGCGAGAGCGGCATCGACAGCCAGTTCACCCTACTGGTGGCCAAGGACGCGCCGGTAAAACTGTTCCTGCTGACGCTGACCAACACCTCCGGGCGCACGCGCAAGCTGTCGGCTACCGGCTATGTGGAGTTTATTCTCGGCGATTTGCGGCAAAAATCGGCCATGCACATCGTTACCCAGGCCGCCACGCCGGAAAGCGGCTGCGGCATTCTGGCCACCAACCACTACGGCGGCAGCGGTTCGGAACGCACCGCGTTCTTTGGCGTCTCCGGCGCGCATTGTTCGCTCAGTGGCGATCGGCGTGAATTTATCGGCCGCAACGGCTCGCTGGCCAACCCGGCGGTGCTAAAACTGCGGCGGTTGTCTGACAAAGTCGGCGCAGGTCTGGATCCATGCGGTGCCGTGCAGTCGGCGATCAGCCTGATCGACGGCGATCAACGCAGTTTTGTGTTCGCCCTCGGGTTAGGACAAAACGCCGATGAGGCCGAAGCGCTGCTGCAAAAATATCTGCAGGAGGACAGTCTGCAGGATGAGCTGCAACAGGTGGCCGCGCACTGGGACGGCATTCTCAACAAAGTGCAGATCGGCACGCCGCAACCGGCTGTCGATCTGCTGGCCAACGGTTGGCTGCTGTACCAGACCCTCTCCTGCCGTATTCAGGCGCGCAGCGGTTACTACCAGTCCGGTGGCGCCTTTGGCTTCCGCGATCAGCTACAGGACACTTTGGCGCTGACTCACGCCGCGCCTGAACGCCTGCGGGAACAGATCCTGCTGTGCGCTTCGCGCCAGTTTGTCGAGGGCGACGTGCAACACTGGTGGCATCCGCCGCAGGGAAATGGCGTGCGCACGCGCTGTTCGGATGACTATTTATGGCTGCCGCTGGCCATTTGTCATTATCTGGACGCCACCGACGATCAGGCCATTCTGGAGGAACAAGTGGGCTATCTGGAGGCGCGCAAGTTGGTCCCCGGCGAGGAGTCCTCCTATGAACAACCGGCGCTGAGTGCGACGCGCGAAACCTTGTATCAGCACGGCGTCCGGGCGTTAAAACACGGGTTGACCTTTGGCGAGCACGGACTGCCGCTGATGGGGGCCGGCGACTGGAACGACGGCATGAATATGGTGGGCCTGGAGGGCCGTGGCGAGAGCGTGTGGCTCGGTTTCTTCCTGTTTCATATCCTGCAGCGTTACGGTCAGTTGGCAACCGCTCGTCATGACGACGAACTGGCGACGCTGTGCCGTCAGCAGGCCGACAGGCTACGCAATAATCTGCGTGACCATGCCTGGGATGGCGAATGGTACCGTCGGGGCTACTTTGACAGCGGGGAACCGCTGGGCTCCCATCAATCGGCAGAGTGCCGTATCGACGCCATCGCCCAGAGCTGGTCAGTGTTGTCCGGCGCCGGTGATGCGCCGCGCAGCCTGCAGGCGATGCAGTCGCTGGATAAACACCTGGTCGACGACCAGGCCGGCCTGATCAAGCTGCTGACGCCACCGTTTGACGGCAACGGCCCTAACCCGGGCTATATCCGTGGCTATCTGCCGGGGGTGCGGGAAAACGGCGGTCAATATACCCACGGCGCGGTATGGGCAGTGATGGCCTTCGCCGAAATGGGCAATATCGAACGCGCCTGGGAACTGATGGCGCTGATCAACCCGATCAACCACAGCCTCGACAGCACCGCTGCCGAACGCTACAAGGTCGAGCCTTATGTGGTCACCGCCGATATTTACGCGGTGGCGCCGCATGTCGGCCGCGGCGGCTGGAGCTGGTATACCGGTTCCGCCGGGTGGATGTATCGGTTGATCCTCGAGTCACTGCTGGGGCTGAAACGCCATGGCGATCGGCTGAGCGTCAACACCCGTCTGCCGGCGGACTGGCCACAGGTGACGCTAAACTACCGGGAAGGCAGCAGCGAATATCAGTTAACAATTCGTCAGGGACCAGGCGCAGCACAGGTCACCGTCGACGGTGAAAAACAACCGGAGGCCGCGATAACGCTGGTGGATGATGGCAAAGTCCATCAGGTGGAAGTGACATTGGGGCAGTAAATATCGGGGCGCGGCGGTTGCCGCGCCCAACGTCTCAAGCCGTTATTTTATTTCCGTGCCAGCAACAAACCCAGCACCAGACCGACCGTTGCGCCTATACCCACGCTGCACCATGGATTATCATGCACGTAACCGTCGGTGCGGCAAACCGCGTCCTTGGCACGCGCATAGTAGGACTCGGTAGAGTCGGCCAGCCGTGACTTAACCTCACTCAGTGCCTCTTCGGCATGAGTTTTGATATCGATATAGGCTTGATCGGCGCGATCGCCGGAGTACTTCAACACTTCTTCCAGTGTGTCGCTCAGCATTCTCAGATCGTCATCAAGCGTGGTTTGATCCGCATCCGTATTTCTTGCCATGTTAAGTTCTCCGTGTTTAAAAAATGAAACGGCCCTTAACTATAGACAAGGATCGCCGGTCCACGCCATCAGACTGAGGGCTAAAATCAGAACACCAGCTGTACCTTGGCAGCCTGGCTCTTGTCACCGGCAAACGTCAATGCCTCAGCCAATTGCCGGTTATCGAATTCGGCGGACAGCAGTGGCAGCGGATTGATCGTTCCCCCGGCCAGCCAGTCGACCGCCAGGGCAAACTCTTCAACAAAACGGAATGATCCCAGCAGGTTCAGCTCTTTGGCGATCAGCAGCATCAACGGGAAATCCGGGAAACTGCCGCCCATCCCCACCTGCACGACCGTACCCTTGGCGCGGGTAACCTCCAGGCAGCGCTGCAATGACAGCGGGTGACCGGAGACTTCGAAAGCGATGTCAAAGTACCCTTTCTCCTGCTGATAGAAGCTGAAATCGTCATTACCGGCATGCAGACCGCGGGACGCCCCCATCTCTCTGGCGATATCCAGGCAACGCGGGCTGAGATCGGCGCAGACAATTTCGTCGGCGCCCAGCGCTTTCAGCGCCGCCACCAGCAGGCAGCCGATCGGGCCGACGCCGGAAACAAACACCTTTTTCCCCTTGACCGCACCAGGCTGTTTCGCGGCGTGTATCGCCACCGCCAGCGGTTCGGCAAACACCATCACTTTCTCGTCACGATCGGCTGCGAACACTATGCACTGTGCGCTATCAACCACCTTGTACTGGGTAAAAGCGCCGTCAACATGCGGGAAATACATCGCGCTGCCGAAAAAGCGCATTTGGGTACACTGGTTTTGCTGCTCCGCCAGGCAATATTTGCACTGCCCGCAGGGCTTGCTGGGGTTTAGCGCCACTTTCTGGCCCACGGGCAACCGCGCGGTGTCGCTGGCGACCACTTCACCGATCACCTCATGACCCAACACCATCGGCTGGCGCACCTGAAAACTGCCGACTTTACCTTCCTGATAATAATGCAGGTCTGAACCGCAGATACCGCCACGGGTGATTTTCACCAGCGTGCCGATCCCCTGATAATCAACTTCCTGCTCCACGACCGCTACGTCATATTTGCCGTTGACCACGCAGGATTGGGTTTGAATTTTCATCATGATGTTCTCTTGAGCTGGCGGTTATACCGCGGCGGACATCCCGCCATCGACAAACAGCAGGTGGCCATTCACAAAATCCGAAGCTTTGGACGACAGGAATACCGCCGCGCCGATCAGTTCCTGCGGATCGCCCCAACGGGCAGCCGGCGTCCGTTTGGTCAGCCAGCCGGTAAACTCCGGGTTGTCCGCCAGCGCCTGGGTCATTTCGGTTTTGAAATAGCCCGGCGCGATGCCATTGACCTGAATGTTATAGCGCGCCAGCTCTACGCACATGCCGCGCGTCAGCATTTTCACCGCGCCCTTGGAGGCGGCATACGGCGTAATGGTGTCGCGGCCCAGCTCGCTTTGCATTGAACCGATATTGATAATTTTACCGCTTTGGCGCTGCACCATATGCCGCGCAACGGTTTGCGACACCATAAAGACCGCCTTCTGGTTGACGGCGATAATGTCGTCCCAGTCTTTTTCCGGGAATTCGGTAAACGGATGGCGCCGTTGAATGCCGGCGTTGTTGATCAACACATCAATCCCGCCGATTTTCGCCTCGATTCGCTCAATGGCGGCATGGATCGCCTGGGAGTCGGTAACATCAAAGGCCGCCGCGTCGGCACGGAACCCTTCACGCCGCAGTGCATCAACCGCACGCTGGGCGTTTTCCTCGGTGGTGGCATTGACCAAAATATGAGCGCCATACTCCGCCAACCCACGGGCCAGCAGAAAACCAATGCCCCGAGAAGCGCCGGTAATCAGGACTTTTTTATTATCCAGTGAAAATAAGTTGTTCATAACGTTCCCCGGCAAAGTTATTGAGATCAGGCAGGCGCCTATCTCAGCGGATCGCCGCCGGCAAAAACGTGATACCGATCACTTAAAACGGTGTTACTAAACCCTGTTACCTTTAACGTGAAGCCACGCAACTGCGCGGGAAAGAAAACTAATTCATTTTATTGAAAAATAAGACATTTATACTTTATAACGTCGATTGTTATCGCCAAATCGATTTGTTAACATGGCACTATTCGCGATTTCGCTGCCCCACCCCGTTAAGGCCTCAGAATGAAGAACCAACGCGTCACGCTGCAAGATATTGCGCTGCTCGCCGGTGTGACCAAAATGACCGTCAGCCGCTATCTGCGTACGCCGGAAAAGGTGGCGGCCGAAACCGCCGCGAAAATTGCCCAGGTGATGAAAGAAGTTAACTTCACCGACAGCGATGAAGCGCGCTCGACGCAAAAGCCACGTATTGGCGTTCTGATCCCCTCCTTCAACAACCAAATTTTCGCCGATCTGCTGGCCGGCATCGAATCCATCACTCTGGAGCAGGGCTATCAAACCCTGGTGGTGAACTATGACTACAGCCGGCAACGGGAAGAGGAGCATATCGTCCAACTGCTGGCGTACCCAATCGCCGGGCTGATCCTCACCGATTCGGAACATACTCTGCGGGCGGAAAAATACCTGGCGGCGGCCAAAATCCCGGTAGCGCAGGTGATGGATCTGGAAGGCCCCGAGGGGCGGATCGCCGTGGGGTTCGATAACTATCAGGCGGGTTACGACATGACCGAAGCGCTGCTCGCCAGCGGAAAACGTCAGGTGGTTTATTTTGGCGCCATGTCCGATGCCCGTGACACCAAACGTTTCCAGGGCTATTGCCGGGCGATGGAAAAACAGGGACTGACACCGCGGCAGATCACCCCACATCGCGTTTCTTCGGTGACGGTCGGCTCCGACATGCTGGCCATGGCGCGCCAGCTCTATCCCGATTTGGACGGTATTTTATGTACCAATGACGATCTGGCGGTGGGCGTGTTGCAAGAGTGTCTGCGGCTGGGGTTGCGGGTTCCGCAAGACATCGCCCTGTCAGGTTTTCACGGCCTGGATATCGGCAAAGCCACCACGCCTGGCATTGCCAGCGTGATCACGCCAAGGTTTGATATCGGCAAGGTTGCCACAGAGATCTTATTGAAACGCATCAAAGGGGTGCCGTGCATTGAGCGCGTTGATCTGCACTACCGTATTTCGCTCGGCGGCACCATTTAACTCAACGGTTAACATGTTCGGTAACAACACCCGTCGGTTTCGGTTTTTCGCTGCGCGCGGCCAGCCACAGGCCGCTGTTTTTCATCGCGTAGCCGAACACCAGCCCCACCAATAGGGAAAGGGTTACCAGAGGCCAGTTGCCGCCACCGGCGAAGGTGGCGCAAGCGCCAATAAAGGTGCCGGGTACAAACCCCAGCCACTGCTGTTTCGCCTGGATACACATCAGAAAAGCCACCGCGCCGGTCAGCAGGTAACCGAGCAGGCTCCAGGCGGGCGCCAGCTCACTGCCGTGAATGATCGCCATCGCCCAGAATACCCCGCTGCAACAGGTCAGCGTGCTGATCAACAGCCCTTTCAGGCCCCCCTGCGGGCAAGCGAAATAGGCCGTACAACCGAGGAAACCGGCCCAACTGATCAACCCCAGGCTGACAGCGACCCATCCCCAAACGCCGGAGAGGATCCCGGTAGTCACAGCAATGGCAAAAATAACGTTCATAAACTGACCCGCAGCAGAGAAAGCGCGCAGTTTACTCGAAAGCCGGCAAAAATATGTGATGTATGCCACATAAAATTTGTAATGAGAAACACGGAAATTGCAGAATTGAGGAATTTGTCACAAAAAAAACCAGCGTGGCAAGCACGCTGGAAATGACACACAACAACACCAGGGAAATCGTTTACCACTTCACGTGGCTAAAATATTCTTTCCTTCTCCTACCCGACCCATTGCAGATTGCTGACAGCAGCCTGCAAAACGCGGGTATCAGCGCGGGAAGCCCGCGCGGGTCACCATGAAGCTCAAGGCTAAGCACACCACGGCACTGACCAGGAATAACAAATTGACCGCCAGTTGCAGACTGGCATGGTCGATAACCGCCCCCAACAGGATTGGAACCCAGTTGGCGATATAAGCAATCACGTAAAACAGTGAAATCAGTCTTGCATGGCTGGCCTTCGGTGAAATCAGGTTCACCAGCGTGGCGCTGCCGACAAAAATGGCCCCGTAGGCATAACCGGCAATCACCATACCGGCACTGGCCAGAGCCAGTGAGTGGATCTGAATCGCTTCGGCAAACACCACCACCGACAGCGCCTGCGCCAGGCAGCCGAACATCAGCGAATGGCGTGCATTAACCCGGCGGCTCAGGATCTGACTAATACCGGCAATCACCAGATAAACCGCAATCACGTAGCCGTAGACGCCACGACTGTGCATGCCTAACAACTTTTCCGACACGCTCGGGCCAATCGCCAGAATACTGGCGGCTACCGCCCAGCAGATGAACAACGCACCGGCACACAGGAAGAACTTGCCACCGGTAGCACGCAGACCGTCAGCCAATGAACTTTTTTCTGCCGCGGCGTCGGCCACTGGCGCCCCGCTTACCGGTACCGTAACGACTTCAACCGGCCATTTCAGCATCACGCCCAGTGCGGCGACCGCCGCTACCGCCATGATGATAATAAACGGCAACGAAGTGGTATGGAACCCGGTTTGCAGCGCCACACCGCTGAAAATCGGCCCCAATGCCAGACCGGTGGTGAATGACAGCGTGGCAATCAACGCCGCATTTTTACCGCCGTCCTTCGGCCCAAAACGCACCAACGCAATGTTGGCCGCTCCGGTCAACGCCCCGGTGCCGATACCGGCCAGCAGACGCGCCATAAACATCATCAGAAAAGAATCGGCCATCGAAAACAGCAAGGCCCCGGCTAACACCACCAGCAACGCCGGCACAATCATGCTGCGCAGGTCCTTGACCTTGCCGGCCATGTTGCCCACGCCGAACAGGGAAATCAGCACGCCGGCCGCGTAAGCGCCATAAATGACCGTCAGGCTGACCGAGCTTAACGCCAACTCATGTTGATAAAGCGGATAAAGCGGCGTCGGCGCACTGCTGTTGAGCAATGCCGACATTAATGCCAAGGCTAAAAACAGCAGAATGGCAAAATGCGACGTGCCCGAATTCGCTTTAGCGGCTTCATCAACAGCCACACCTTCAGACATTTTTCTCTCCCGAAATACTCTGGATAAACACTTAGTCCTGAAAACCAAACTCATCAGGAAACGCGTTTATCATACCTTTCGGGTATAACGGTAAAAATAGCCAAGAATGCATCATAGTGATTCATTAATGCATTTGCGCTGGCGCCCATCCGCGTTCAGTGCTGCGTTCTTTACACCGCCGCCGCCTTCGAGACCTTTGCCGGGGCGCGTTTCACTATCGCCAACGCACCGGAGAGAATAATCAGCGCCATACCGGCTGCAGCAATATAAGACAGCTTCTCGCCAAACAGCAGATAGCCCAGCAGCGTGGAGAAAATGATAGTGCTGTAGGAAAGAATGCTGACGATCACCGCATTGCCGCTGCCATAGGCACGCGTCATGGTGATTTGCCCCAGGCTGCCAAATACGCCGATGGCGCAGACGCACAGCATCATGGCGCTGTCCAACGCGGTAAACCCCACCGCCGTGGTCATCACGCCGCCCACCAGGGTGCCCACCAGCGAGAAGTAAAACACCACCCGCAGCTCCGGTTCGCCGCTGCGTACCAGCTTGCCGACGTTAAAATAGGCCAGCGCGGTCAGCAGACCGGAAAACAGGCCAATCAAGGTCGCGGCGTACTCGCCGTTCGGCGTATCGGGGCGCAACAGCACCAGAATGCCGATAAAGCCCAGCAGTACCGAGAACAGCAGCTTGCCGGTCAGTTGGCCTTTGGAGGTGACAAAGGCAATCGCCGACTGAAAGATAGGATTGGTGTAGCCCAGCGTGGTGGCCGTGGCGATCGGCAGATGGATCAAGGAGTAGAAGCCGCAATACATCGCCGCATTGCCAATGGCGGCGCGTTTCATATGCAGACCCAGGTGCTGGGTGCGAAAACCGAGATTTTTAACCTGGATCAGCGCGGCAACGATCAGCACATTAATCACAGAGCGGTAAAAAATGATGTCGAAAAAGCCGACCTTGGCCGAAGCCAGTTTGATACTGGCCCCCATCAGCGCAAAGAACCCGCTGGCGACAACCATCCACAAAGCAACCATGATTTCCTCGGTATACCGCCCCCAATGGGCAATAAAATAAAACGGGGCGAATGTATTCGCCCCCTACAGATAACGCAATCGACAATGCCGCAGCTTGAAAGATGTCGGGGATATTATTCGGCGGCTTTCACCGTCAACGATTTGTTATCAGCGCAGGCGAAGAACACCAGCATCTCAGCGCCTTTATCGCCGGAAACCCCTTGATGAACGATATCTACCGTGTCGGTAAAGGAGTCGCCCTGCTTAAAGGTGTGTTTCACGCCGGTTTCCTTGACCGTCAGCGAAACGCTGCCCCCGGTCATATACACCGCACTGATGCATGGATGGGTATGCCAGGCGAGCACCTTGTTCGGCTCCACGGTCACCTTCAACATGGTGATCTGGGGCGCACCGGCCGGATAGTGCTGGTACGGCGTCCCTTCCCACGAGGTTTCGGTTTTCAACAGGGTTTCTTTGCTAATGCCTTCGCCGTGATCCTCTGCGGCCTGCGCATAGCCCTGAAATACCATCATTAATGCCAGAAGTGTCAGTTTATACATTGTTATCGCTCCATGACTACGGTGAACAAAATAGAATGGCGTGATACAAAGGACAATGCATGACGGATCCCGGAATAATGGGGCTACGCCGTTACAAGCCTTTGATACGCTGCTCGTATTCTACGATGCTCTCGGCATAGTATCGATTAGGCGCCACATGATTTCCTACCAACACTTCTATCAGGAAAGGCCCCTCGTGCTCAGCCGCAGCGCTCAGCGCCTCGTCCAGCTCTTCCAACGTCGCCGCTTTGGCGGAGGAAACCCCCAGGCTGTTAGCAAAGGCCTTCCAGTCGTGGTTCGGCAGCGCGGTATAATCCGCCGACACGCCACGGTTTTGCAAGGTATCGATATGCATCGCACCGTGAGCGCAGTTGTTCATCACCACAAAGGTCATTTTGACCTGATAACGGGCAGCCGTCTGGATCTCGATGCCGTGCATCAGCATGCAGCCGTCGCCGGTCACTACCACGCAGTCGCGGTGTGGCGCAGCCAGTTTGATGCCGATACCGGCGCAAATCGCCCAGCCCATCGGCGCCAGGGAGCTTGAGGTATGGTAATCGCCGCGCCCGCTGGCCAACCAGTGATGCGCCATAAAGATGCGGTGCGCGCCGGAATCGACCACCACATTGGTGTCTTGATTCATGCGGCTGCGGATGCGTTTGATGGCATCACCGGGGTACATGTTGGCTTCACCCGAAGCCAGACGCGCCTGTAAATCGGGCCGTTGTTGCTCCAGCGGCAGTCGGTTCACCTGCTCCAGCCAGCCATTGCGCAAGCGCTTAATGCCGACCAGATGCGCATCATCGTCGCTGACGGCATCCAGCAGGTGTTGCAGTGTGCCAGTCAGGCTGGAGAAAATCTGCATGTCCGGTTGATAATGCGAGCTGACCTTGTCGAAGTCCTCATCAATCACCACCAGCGTTTTGGTGCCGTGCAGCCGAGGATTCCAGTTCAGGCTGTCGCGCTGGCTGAGATCACAACCCAGCACCAGCAACACATCCACTTCATCGCCATTGATGGTTTCCACCGCCCGGGTGTGGCCGGCAAATCCATACAGCCCCAGAGCCAGCTCATGCCCTTCGGGAAACGCCCCCTTGCCGGACAGTGTAGTGGCAACCGGCAGGCGGTATTTTTCCGCCAGACGCAGCAACAGAGCCGCATCCAGCGGGTTATTCATGCGATTGCCCACCAGACAGGCAACGTTCAGCCCGCGTAGCAGATAGTCGTCCAGTACCTGATCCAACGCCTGTGGGTCGATTGCCGCTTCACGACACTGCGGCGTTCGTGGCAGACTGGCTTCGTGATGGCCGGCCACCGATTTCTTTTGCATATCGACCGGCACGCTCAAATAGGTGCGCCCTTTCCGCTGGGTGTTAAGGCAGGACAAACTGCGCCGCAGCTCATGCTGCAACGTAAGATTATTTTTCACTTCTATGGCTGCGGAAAGCAGCGGCTTGACGATAGTCAGCTCATCGATGCCGCTATTGCTGCCGTCCTGGAAAGCACCCTGTGCTTCGTGATAGGTGGCGATACCGCCGGCCAGATACAGCACCGGGATTTTATCGGCCTGCGCCGCCGCCATCGCCGGCAGGAAATTCATGGTGCCGGGGCCGGAGATACCCAGGCAAACGCCAAACTTGCGGCTGGCACGGGCATAGCCATCCGCCATAAAGCCGCAGGCGGTTTCATGGGCGCCGACGATACCGGCAATGCCTGAATGTTCAATGGATTTAATCAGTGGGTACACCAGCTTGCCGGGTACCAGGAATATATGTTGAATGCCGCGAGCTTCAAGACTCTGGATAATCACATCAGCGTTACTTTGCGTTGCCGCTTTCGCGCCAGGCGATGCAATAACTCTGACACCGTCCGTAGTTGCCAGTGCTACGGGGGTGTATAACTTCTCTGCGTGAGACTCCATTTTTAATGTCCAGTCGTGGTGGGCCAACCTAGATTCAGAGTCGATCCCACCAGGCGGTTAGCCCACAGAGACAGGCTCTCATGCGCGTCTGCTTACGCGTTCAGGGTAACATTGGCACAAAACGTGCGCCAGATCACAGCATAAACGTTGATAAGCATAAAGATTGTCGGGTAAAAATAAAGATGCAAAACTGCTTCACGTTGATGCATTTATTCATATCCTGAAACATAATTAATAATTATGATACGTGGGCCTCATTTGCAGCCAAAACCAGAGCCGGTACGGTTGCGCAATAATGAACACCGATAAGACTGATAAGCCTGCACAAAGGAAATGGCATGATGAATTGGGATGATGCACGCTTCTTTCTCGCGGTGGCGCGCTGCGGCACTTTACGAAAAGCCGCCAATGAACTACACGTCGACCAGGCCACCGTCGGGCGGCGCATTACCGCTTTTGAAGAAAGCCTGGGATCCAAGCTGTTTATCCGCACGCCGAAATCATTCTCCCTCAGCCCGCTGGGCGAGGAAATGCTGGCGGATGTGATGAACATGGAAAACTCGGTGCAGGCAATTGGCCGTAAAGCCACCAGCGGCGACGACAGCCTGTGCGGCAACGTCCGCATCGCCACCACGGATACCATGGCCGAGGCCTTTGTCATCCCCGCGCTGAAAGCGCTGCGAGAACAATACCCGCTCATCACCGTCACGATGCTGACGGCGGTCAATATCTCTGATATCTCCTACCGCGGAGCGGATTTGGCGATCCGCGGTGCCCGGCCCGAATCCGATGAGCTGATCATCAAGCGCATGGCCACCATCGAAATGGGGCTGTATGCGACCCAGGATTACCTCGACAAACACGGCATGCCGACCAAGGGCGACCATCTACGTGGCCATGATCTGCTGATGTTCCCGCGTGAACTGGTGCCACGCCATTGGAACGATTTCTGCGGCGAAGCGCTGATCGACCCTAACGTGGTGTTGCAGTGCAATTCGCAGTTGCTGCTGCGCTCGGCAACGCGCAATGGACTGGGGATTGGCTTGCTGTCCTCTTTCCTGGCGGATAAGGATCCGGATCTGGTCCGTATTTTCCCGGAGAATAAAGACTGGGTGGATATCTGGCTGGTGCTGCACCCCGACCTGCAACGCGCCGCGCGAGTGCGTGCCGTGGTGCAAGCGTTGGAAACCTCGTTTAAAAACAATCCCGGCTGATCTCACCCATTCAGGGGTTAGGGTGACTTACCCGCCCCTCTTATCCCGTTTCGCCGCATTGCCATAATTAGATTAAAGACTTATTATCTAATTAACGCACAGGACGTGCCCCCACAGTCGAGGGAATGATGGCAAAGGTTAACTGGTCGCGCAAAGCACTTAAGCAATTGATGACGCTACCTACACAGGATCGCTCAGCCATTAAAAACAAGGTTGGGCTGTTAAGCACGTTTCCTGCCGTCAGACTGGATATCAAAAAATTGCATGGTGCTGACAGCCAATTCCGCCTGCGCGTCGGCAGCTATCGCATTATTTTTGAGATGACTGATGATGAACCCATTGTCTGTCTGATCCAACAGGTGAAACGTAGAACGTCGACAACTTACTGAACCGCGTTGAGCCGAAATTTATAACCCGAGGTATGCCAGATGGCGAAGTTACAATATATCCATGATGAATCAGGCAAACCGCTGTACGTGGTATTGCCTCTCGATGAATATAAAAAGCTGGTGGGCCGGCAAGATGACTATGAGTCTATTCCCTATAATAGCGATATACACGATGATGAAACTGTTCCTCATGAAGTGGTCTCTATCATGTTGGATCAGAACATCAGCCTGATAGCCGCATGGCGAGTTTTCCGCGGCTTCTCGCAGTACGATGTGGCGACAAAATTGGGCACTACCCAATCTGCCGTTTCTCAGTGGGAAGCCATTGACTCTAAACCGCAAAAAAAAACCAGGGAAAAGCTGGCAAAGTTGTACCACTGTCGCCCGGCGCAGATGGCGCTTTAATCTGTCCCCCCACGCCATAAAAAAAGGTCGCCGAAGCGACCTTTTTACTGCCTTGCAGTCTATCAGAACATCGGTTGTGCCATCTGCACCAGCGTAATCAGCGGCTGCGGATAAACCCCCAGCAGCAACACCAACGCGGCGGAGATCAGCACCACTACGCCGCCTGCGGTCAACGCCCAGTTGTTCGGGGTATCGCGCTGCAGCGCTTCCGGCGCGCTGAGGAACAGGCTGACGGTGACGCGCAGGTAGTAGTACAAACCAATGGCACTGCCCAGCACCACTGCGCCGGTCAACCACCACAGGTGAGCACTCACGCCCATCGCGATCACGAAGAACTTACCGATAAAGCCCAGCGTCATCGGGATACCGGCCAGTGACAGCATCATCACCGTCATTACGGCGGACAGGATAGGCTTATGCCAGAACAGACCACGGTAAGAGAACAGTGAGTCGGCATCCGGACCACGGTACGGGCTGGACATCAGGCTGACCACGCCGAACGCGCCCAGACTGCTGAACAGGTAACCGGCCAGATAAACCCCGGCGGTTTCCAGCGACAGCTGATGAGTCTGTACCGCAATCAACGCCACCAGCAGATAACCCAGGTGGGCGATCGACGAGTAACCCAGCAGACGCTTGATGTTGGTCTGGCTGATGGCCATCAGGTTGCCGAACAAAATTGAGCAGACGGCAATGATTGACAGCACCATGCGCAGCGCTTCGTTGTCGGCGGCCGGTGCATACAGGAACAAACGCATCACGACGGCAAAGATGGCAATCTTGCTGGCGGTCGCCAGGAAGGTTGAAACCGGCGCAGGCGCACCCTGATACACATCCGGTGTCCACAGTTGGAACGGCACCAGCGACAGCTTGAAGCCCAGACCGACAATCATCATGCCCATCCCCGCCAGGATCAGCGGCTGGTGCATCATGTTTTCTTGCAGGCTCTTGCCCAGGCCGGCCAGTGACAGGTCACCGGACTCCGCATACAGCAGCGCCATACCGAACAGCAGGAATGACGACGCCGCGGCGGACAGCAGCATGTACTTGATAGCCGCTTCCAGCGGACGCTTCTGGCGGTAGGCATAGCCCACCAGACCGAACAGCGGCAGCGAGATCAGTTCGATACCGAGGAACAGCGATGCCAGATGGTTGGCGCTCGCCAGCAGAATGCCACCCAGGGTAGCAATCAGCACCAGCAGGTAGAACTCTTCGCGGTTGTCCGGGTAACCGACCAGCCACGGATAGGCAAAGGTACAGGTCGCCAGACTCGCCAGTATCACCAGCCCGGTATAGAACATCGAGTAGCCGTCAACCCGCAGCAGCGGGGTGACGTCCATTGGGCCTGCCTGGCCGACAAAGTACAGCGAAAGCAGCGCCAGGTTTAGACCGATCACGGTCAGCGTGGCGTTGATAAAGTGGTCGCGTCGCCACGCAATGCCTAGCATCACAACCACCACCGTCAATCCGACGATCAACAGCGGTAGCAATGCGATCAGTTGTTGAGGAGTTATTGTCATGGCGAATTACGGCCTTGTTGTTGAAATTGCTGAAACTGACGAACCAAACCAGTGTTGCACGTTGCTCATCGCCGCATTTGAAGTGTCCAGAATCGGCTGCGGGTAAACCCCCAGCAGAACCAGCAACACCACCAACAGCAGAATGATGAACAGCTCACGCGCGGTCATGCCCGGCAACGGTTGGTCAGACTTGGCTTTGCCGTAGTAGGCACGCTGCATCATGATCAACGAATAAACCGAAGCAAACACCAGACCGAAGGTAGAAATCACGGTGATCACCGGCACAACCTGATAGCTGCCGAACAGGATCATGAACTCACCGACAAAGTTACCGGTACCCGGCATCCCCAGCGTCGCCACCGCGAAGAACAGCGACAGCGCAGGGATGTATTTGATACGTCCCCACAGGCCACCCATCTCACGCATGTCGCGGGTATGCAGACGTTCGTACAACTGGCCACAGATGATGAACATACCGGCCGCAGACAGACCGTGCGCAATCATCTGGATCACCGCGCCCTGGTAAGCCAGTTGGCTGCCGGTGTAGATGGCGATCAGTACGAAGCCCATATGGGAAACCGAGGTGTAAGCGATCAGACGCTTGATATCGGTCTGCGCAAACGCCATCCAGGCACCGTAGAAGATACCGATAACACCCAGCCACATGGCGATTGGCGCGAACTCATGCGAGGCTTCCGGGAACAGCGGCAGGCTGAAACGCAACAGGCCGTAGGCCGCGGTCTTCAGCAAGATCCCCGCCAGGTCCACAGAACCTGCAGTTGGTGCCTGGCTATGCGCATCCGGCAACCAGCCGTGCAACGGTACCACCGGCATTTTCACCGCGAAGGCGATGAAGAAGCCCAGCATCAACAGGTACTGCACGTTATGAGACATTGGCGTTTGCAGCAGGTCTTCGTAATCGAAGGTCCACACGCCGGTCGCGTTATAGTGCACGAACACCAGGCCCATAATGGCAATCAGCATCACCAGACCGCTGGCCTGGGTATAGATGAAGAACTTGGTGGCCGCAGTGATGCGAGTTTTCCCGTCCGACGCCTTGTGACCCCAGAGCGCAATCAGGAAGTACATCGGCACCAACATCATTTCCCAGAAGAAGAAGAACAGGAACATGTCGATGGCGAGGAACACGCCGATTACCCCACCCAAGATCCACAGCAGATTCAGGTGGAAGAAGCCCTGGTATTTCTGGATTTCACGCCAGGAACAGAGGATCGCCAACACGCCCAGCAGGCCGGTCAGCACCACCATCAGCAGTGAAAGGCCGTCCAGCGCCAGGTGGATGGAAATGCCAAAGCGTGGGATCCACGGCAGCAGGAATTCAGACTGCCACTGCGGAATGCCTTTCGGCGTAGTCAATGTGTAGCCACCCTGCATCCACAGATACAGAGAAAGCGCCAATGTCAGCCCCATTGCGATCAACGCAATCCAGCGCGGCACCTTAGTACCGAAGCGCTCAAACTGCCAGCACAGCAGACCGCCAATAAAGGGGATAAGAATTAGCCAAGGTAATAGCATGGCGTTTTGTGTCCCTTATTCTACCGTTGCATTTCACGCTGTAACGTTGTTGGCTGCGGGCGTTTACCCCAGTTACTTACTTAAGTAAGCGCCTGGGGATGCTCGCCCTTGCCGCCTAGTCACAACGCGAAATTCATACGGTATAAAACATTGTACATAGCACAGCGCTATGCCCGATAAATGCTTTAAATTATTATCAACAGCGCCAATACGACCACTGCACCCACACCCATAGACGCTATATACCAACGCACCTGCCCGTTCTCGCTCACTGTCAGACCACGGTTCCCCCAGCGGGAGAAGATGGCCGGCAGGTTCATCATCGAGTTCAGCGGATCACGTTGCAGCAACTTCGCAATACCCAGGTACGGCTTGACGAACACTTTGTCGTACAGCCAGTCGAAGCCCCAGGCATGGAACCACCAGGTCGAGAAGAAACGCCCCGGTGCGCTATTGGCGATGCGGGTCACCAGGGTACGTTTGCCCAGCCACAGCGCCGCCGCCAACAGGATGCCGACAATAGCCACTACGCCGGAGGTAATCTCCAGTTGCAGCACGCTACCGTGCGCCAGCTCGGTGGTATCTGGCAGTACGCCCTGCAGTGGCGGAACGATCATCGCGCCAACGAAGGTGGACAGCACCAGCAGAACCAACAGCGGCAGGTGGTGAGTGATGCCTTTACCGGCATGCGCTTTGATTTTCTCTTCGCCATGGAACACGATGAAAATCATACGGAAGGTGTACAGCGAGGTCATGAACGCACCGACCAGACCGGCAATCATCAGATTGATGTGACCGTTGGCCATCGCGCCCGCCAGGATCTCATCCTTACTGAAGAAGCCTGCGGTAATCAGCGGCAATGCCGACAGCGCAGCGCCACCCACCAGGAAGCAGACGTAAACCAGCGGGATGCTCTTGCGCAGGCCACCCATTTTGAAGATGTTCTGCTCGTGATGGCAGGCCAGGATCACCGAACCGGAGGAGAGGAACAGCAGCGCCTTGAAGAACGCATGGGTCATCAGATGGAAGATCGCCGCATCCCACGCCTGCACGCCCAACGCCAGGAACATGTAGCCAATCTGGCTCATGGTGGAGTAGGCAAGTACGCGTTTGATGTCGGTCTGCACCAGCGCGGCAAAGCCGGCCAGCACCAGGGTCACAGCCCCGATAATACCCACCAGATGCAGCACTTCCGGCGCCATCAGGAACAGGCCGTGCGTACGGGCAATCAGGTAAACGCCGGCGGTCACCATGGTCGCCGCGTGGATCAGTGCGGAAACCGGGGTTGGACCCGCCATGGCGTCTGCCAGCCAGGTTTGCAATGGCAACTGCGCCGATTTACCGACCGCGCCGCCCAGCAACATCAGGGTAGCCCAGGTGATCGCCGTATCGCCGACCGCCAGTTTTTGCGGAGCCAGGATCATCAGTTCGCGGATGTTCAGCGTGCCCAGCTCGTTGTAGAGGATGAACAGCGCGAACGCCAGGAACACGTCGCCGACGCGGGTCACGATGAAGGCTTTCATCGCCGCTGCGCCGTTGGCCGGATCCTTGTAGTAGAAGCCGATCAGCAGGTAGCTGCACAGGCCCACGCCTTCCCAACCCAGGTACAGCAGCAACAGGTTGTCTGCCAGAACCAATACCACCATGCTGGCGATAAACAGGTTGGTGTAAGCGAAGAAGCGTGAATAGCCCTCTTCACCGCGCATGTACCAGGAAGCGAACATGTGGATGAAGAAGCCCACACCGGTCACCACCGACAGCATGGTCAACGACAGACCATCCAGCGTCAAAGTCACGCCGATATTGAAGTTGCCGACGGTCATCCAGTTCCACAGGCTTTGCTCAAACAGCTGCACGCCGGTCGCTTTCTGGGCGAAGAAATCCATCGCCACATGCACAGTCACCAACGCAGCCAGGCCGATAGAGCCTACGCCGATGGTCGCCGAGGTGTTCTCAGACCAGCGGCCACGGGAAAAGGCCAACAGCAGGAACCCGATCAGCGGTAGCAGAATAGTTAAATATAATAGGTTCATCCGCGCATCTCACTGACAGTATCAATATTCAGGGTATGACGACGACGGTAGAGCTGCAGCAACAACGCCAGACCGATACTGGCCTCGGCTGCCGCCAAACTGATCGCCAGGATGTACATCACCTGCCCATCCGGTTGGCCCCAGTAGCTACCCGCCACGATAAACGCCAATGCCGCGGCGTTGATCATCACTTCCAGACTGATCAGCATAAACAGCAGGTTGCGACGGACCAGCAACCCGGTCAGACCCAGGACGAACAGGATCGCCGCCAGGATCAGGCCATGTTGAAGAGGGATCATGCTTGCTCCTCCGATTTTCTTCTCGCCATTTCGCCACTGGCCGGGGCGTTACTCAACACCTCACCCGGTTTGTGCTCACGGCCGATGTGGAAGGCAACAACCAGACCTGCCAACAGCAGCATTGAAGCCAGCTCAACCGCCAGAACGTAAGGACCAAACAGGCTGATCCCCACCGCTTTGGCGTCAACCATCTCACCGCTGATGCCCTGATCGGACACACTACGGATGGCGACAATCAGCACCGCCAGCAAGGCCAACGACATCAGGCCCGGGCCAATCCATACCGACGGTTTCAGCCAATCGCGCTCTTGCTGCTGCACCGCGTTGCCGAGGTTCAACATCATCACCACGAACACGAACAGCACCATGATGGCACCGGCGTAAACGATGATTTCCAGCGCCGCGGCGAAGTACGCACCAAGTGAGAAGAAGACTGCAGAGATCGCCAACAGTGAGACGATCAGATACAGCAACGCATGCACAGGGTTGGTATGCGAGATCACGCGAATTGTCGCGACCACCGCAATCAAACCTGCCAGATAAAAGGCAATTTCCATGCTTGCTGGCTCCTTAAGGCAACAGACCTTTGACGTCGATCGGTTTGGCTTCGTTTTCGGCTTCGCCCTTGGCTTTGCCGTCAATCGCCATACCGGCCATCCGGTAGAAGTTATATTCCGGATATTTACCCGGCCCCGAGATCAACAGATCTTCTTTTTCGTACACCAGATCCTGACGCTTGAACTCACCCATTTCGAAATCCGGCGTCAGCTGGATCGCGGTCGTTGGGCAAGCTTCTTCGCACAGGCCGCAGAAAATGCAGCGCGAGAAGTTGATGCGGAAGAATTCCGGGTACCAACGGCCATCTTTCTGTTCTGCTTTTTGCAGCGAGATACAGCCCACCGGGCAGGCAACCGCACACAGGTTACAAGCCACGCAGCGTTCTTCACCGTCCGGATCGCGCGTCAGCACGATACGGCCACGGTAACGCGGCGGCAGGTAAACCGGTTCTTCCGGATACATCTGGGTTTCGCGCTTGGCGAAGGCATGCATGCCTATCATCCAAATGCTGCGCACCTGGGTGCCGAAACCAACCAATAACTCTTTCAATGTCATGGTTTATTCACCCCTTATTGAGCGTTGTACAAAATGACTGCGGCGGTCGCCAACAGGTTCAGCAGCGTCAGCGGCAGACACACTTTCCAGCCGAAGGCCATCACCTGGTCATAACGCGGACGTGGCAGAGCAGCACGAATCAGAATGAACATCATCATGAAGAAAGCCGTTTTCAGCGCGAACCAGATGAATGGCGGCAGGAATGGACCCTGCCAGCCACCGAAGAACAACGTCACAATCAGGGCAGAAACGGTGACGATACCGATGTACTCACCCACGAAGAACAGGCCGAACTTCATGCCGGAATATTCAATGTGGTAACCGTCAGCCAGTTCCTGCTCGGCTTCCGGTTGGTCAAACGGGTGGCGGTGACATACGGCAACGCCGGCAATCGCAAAGGTCACGAAGCCGAAGAATTGCGGGATGACGTTCCACAGATGCGCCTGAGATTCAACGATGGTCTGCATGTTGAAGGAGTCCGCCTGCGCCACCACGCCCATCAGCGACAGGCCGATGAACACTTCGTAGCTCAGGGTTTGCGCAGAAGCACGCATCGCCCCCAACAGCGAGTATTTGTTGTTGCTCGACCAGCCGGCGAACAGCACGGCGTAAACCGCCAGGCCGGCCATCATCAGGAAGAACAAAATACCGATGTTAAGGTCGGACACCGCCCAGGTCGGGCTGACCGGGACGATGGCAAATGCCAGCAACAGGGAAGTAAAGGCGATCATCGGCGCCAGGGTAAAGATCACCCGGTCGGAGAATTTCGGTACCCAGTCTTCCTTGAAGAACATTTTGATCATGTCGGCGACCAGCTGCAGCGAACCGCCCCAGCCGACACGGTTTGGCCCGTAACGGTTCTGGAACAGGCCGAGCAGACGACGTTCGCCGAAGCTCATGAAAGCACCGCAGGTGACGACGACCAGCAGGATCACTACCGCTTTAAGCACGGAGATCAAAATCTCGATCACCTCTGGGGTAAACCAGCTCATCGTGTTGCCTCCCGCAGATTTTCAACCGTTGCACCCACCAGTACCGGCGGGATCCCTGGCAAGCCAAGCGGTAATCCCACCTGGCCCTGGGTCAGGGTTTCACTCAGACGCACCGGCAGACGCAGCGTCTGGCCTGCACAGCTGAACTCCACCAGCGCACCGGCATTTACGCCAAGCGCAGCGGCATCTGCCGGGTTCACCATCACGTAGGCATCAGGCATACGCTGCTGGATCACATCGGAACGCTGTGACATTTCATCACTGCCGAACAGGTGGTAATAAGGCGCAACACGCCAGCCTTGCTCATGACCGAAGGCGGCAGGCACGTCGGTGAAGTAATCCAGCTTGCCCTCCCCTGCTTCGATCAAACGCACACCCGGATCGCCATGACGCAGCTTGCCGCCCACTTCGGCCTGGAACTTGTTCCATGCCTGCGGTGAGTTCCAACCTGGTGCCCAGGCGAACGGGATCTGCTGACGATCGGCCAGCGGACTGTTGTTCCCTTCCATCGAGAAGGCGAACATGGTGTCTTTATCCTGCGGCTGGCGCGGTTCGTGCACGCTGATGTTAGCGCGCATCGCCGTACGGCCACTGGAACGATGCGGAGAACGCGCCAGTTTCTGACCGCGGATGCGGAAACTCGCGTCCGGCGCAGCTTCAACAATGCCTTGCAACTGCGGCAACGCGCTCACGCAGGCTTCGATCACGTGATCAAGCTGCGTCCAGTCCACGTGACGGCTGGTATAGGTGGAATGCAGCGAGTGCATCCAACGCCAGCTTTCCAGCATCACGGTGTAAACGCCTTTCTTCGCGTCGTCGTAATACGCCGGATCGTAAACCTGGAAGAAACGCTGTGCGCGGCCTTCCTGGTTGATCAGGGTACCGTCGCTTTCCGCGAAGCTGGCCGCCGACAGGATCAGGTTAGCCTTGTCCATGATCGCCGTACGCTGGTGATCGACCACGATCAGGTTGCTGACCTTGGCCAACGCAGCGTCCACTTTCGCCGCCGACGCATGTCGGTAGAGATCGTTTTCCATCACGATAGCGGTGTCTGCTTCGCCGTTTTCCAACTGCGTCAGCGCCTGATCGAGCGAACCGCCGCCAATCATCGACAAACCGATGCTGTTGGCCGAGCTGGCTACGAAGGTGATGCCCACGTCAGAGCCGCGATCCTTCAACGCTTTGGCGATGTTGGCCGCCGCTGCGATGATGGCTTCGCTGCCGGCGTTGCTGCCGGTGACGATCAGCGGCTTACGCGCATCGGTCAGCGCCTGCACGATGATGTCGACTTTCTTGTTCAGGCCGTCAGCCAAATCGTTGACCGCCGGTGCCGCGTTGTCCAGCGCATGGGCGATAGCGAAGCCGAGGCGCGCCTGCTCATCCACCGGAGCACGATAGTTCCATGCGGCGATGTCATCCAGACGGGTGTTATCCACGTTGGTGACGAACAGCGGGTATTTGGCATGCTGGCCAATGTTCTGTATTGCAGCGATCTGCCAGTCGGCAACGCGTTGGGCCGCAGCCATGGCGCGAGCTTTGCCTTTCACGGCCTGGCGCACCGACAGAGCGATACGCGCGCCGGTCTGGGTCAGATCTTCACCCAACACCAATACCGCGTCGTAACCTTCGATTTCGCGCAGCGCAGGAGTGTGAACGCCGCTGTTTTGCAGCACGTTCAACATCAGGTTCAGACGACCCTGTTCAGCCTGCGAAATACCGGTGTAGAAGTTCTCGGCGCCAACCAGTTCACGCAGCGCGAAGTTACTTTCCAGGCTGGCGCGTGGCGAGCCGATACCGATGGTTTTCTTCGCCTGGCGCAGGATGTCCGCCGCACCCTGCATTGCCTGTTCGGCATTCAGGGTGATCCAGTCGTTGCCGCGCAGTTGCTGTGGCTGACGTGGACGATCTTTCTGGTTCACGTAGCCATAACCGAAGCGGCCGCGGTCACACAGGAAGTAGTGGTTCACGCTGCCGTTATAGCGGTTTTCGATGCGACGCAATTCGCCATAGCGCTCGCCCGGGCTGGTGTTACAGCCGATGCTGCACTGCTGGCAGATGCTTGGCGCAAACTGCATGTCCCACTTACGGTTATAACGCTCGGAGTGGGTTTTGTCGGTGAACACGCCGGTCGGGCACACTTCTACCAGGTTACCGGAGAACTCGCTTTCCAGCGTGCCGCTCTCGACGCGACCGAAGTAGACGTTATCGTGCGCGCCGTACACACCGAAGTCGGTGCCGTCCGCATAATCCTTGTAGTAGCGCACACAACGGTAACAGGCGATGCAACGGTTCATCTCATGCGAGATAAACGGTCCCAGCTCCTGGTTGTTGTGGGTACGCTTACTGAAGCGGTATTTACGGAAGCTGTGGCCGGTCATTACTGTCATATCCTGCAGGTGACAGTTACCGCCTTCTTCACATACCGGACAGTCGTGCGGGTGGTTGGTCATTAACCACTCAACCACGCTTTCACGGAACTGTTTGGCTTCGGAATCGTCGATGGAAATAAAGGTTCCATCGGATGCCGGTGTCATACAAGACATCACCAAACGGCCACGCGTATCTTCCGCGTTTTGGTATTGCTTTACCGCACATTGGCGGCAAGCGCCGACGCTTCCCAGCGCCGGATGCCAGCAAAAGTAAGGAATATCGAGGCCGAGGGAGAGACAAGCCTGCAACAGGTTGTCAGCTCCATCTACGTCGTATTCTTTGCCGTCTACATGAATCGTAGCCATAGTCAGCATGCTTCCAAGTGGCCTGCCTTGCGGCAGGCGTTAATCAAAAATTCTGGCCGTGTCGTCGGGGCGAGTCGGCTTACCAGCGTTGCTTCAGCAGATTGTTCGGCTGAATACCGCCAATCGCATGCGCGTTACTGAACTGCTTCACGGCAATGCCCGCTTCGAACTCTTCACGGAAATATTTAATTGCGCTTTGCAGTGGCTCTACGGCACCTGGCGCGTGGGCGCAGAAGGTTTTGCCCGGGCCGAGGGAACGGCACAGCTGCTCGAGGGTTTCGATATCCCCCGGCTGCCCTTCGCCATTTTCCAACGCACGCAGGATCTTCACGCTCCACGGCAGGCCGTCACGGCATGGCGTACACCAACCGCAGGACTCGCGTGCGAAGAACTCTTCCAGGTTGCGCACCAACGGAACCATACCGATTTCGTGGTCCACCGCCATCGCCAACGCAGTGCCGAGACGGCTGCCGGCTTTGCCGATGTTTTCGAAGTCCATCGGCAGATCGAGGTGATCGGCCGTCAGGAAGTCAGTCCCTGCGCCGCCTGGCTGCCAGGCTTTAAAACGCAATCCATCACGCATGCCGCCGGCGTAATCTTCCAGAATTTCACGCGCGGTGGTGCCAAACGGCAGCTCCCAAACGCCTGGGTTTTTCACCCGGCCGGAGAAGCCCATCAGTTTGGTCCCGGCGTCGTTACTTTTGCCGGCGGAGATCCCCTTGTACCAATCAATGCCGTTCGCCAGGATGGCCGGCACGTTGCACAGGGTTTCTACGTTATTGACGCAGGTCGGTTTGCCCCAAACGCCGGAAGAAGCCGGGAACGGTGGCTTGGAGCGCGGGTTGGCGCGGCGGCCTTCCAGCGAGTTAATCAGGGCGGTTTCTTCGCCGCAGATGTAGCGACCGGCACCGGTATGAACAATCAGCTCGAAGTCGAAGCCGCTGCCCATGATGTTCTTGCCCAAATAACCGGCTTCGGTGGCTTCGGCGATCGCACGGCGCAGATGTACCGCCGCTTCGATGTACTCACCGCGCAGGAAGATGTAGCCGCGATAAGCTTTCAGCGCGAAAGCCGAGATCAGCATGCCTTCCACCAACAGGTGCGGCAATTGCTCCATCAGCAAGCGGTCTTTATAGGTGCCCGGCTCCATTTCATCGGCGTTACACAGCAGGTAACGGATGTTCATGGATTCGTCTTTCGGCATCAGGCTCCACTTCAGACCGGTGGAGAAACCTGCACCGCCTCGACCTTTCAGCCCGGCGTCTTTCACCAGGGTGACGATCTCGTCCGGAGCCAGACCCTTAATGGCCTTTTCGGCGCCCGCATAGCCGTTCTTGCTGCGGTATTCATCCAGCCACACCGGCTGTTTGTCATCACGCAGTCGCCAGGTCAGCGGGTGCATTTCGGGAGTGCGTACAATGTCTTTAATCATTGATACTGCTCCAGTAGCGTCTCGATATCTTCAGGCTTCAACTGACTGTGAGTGTCCTCATCAATCATCATGGTCGGCCCTTTATCGCAGTTGCCCAGGCAGCAGGTTGGCAGCAGAGTGAAACGGCCATCAAAAGTGGTTTGACCCGGTTTGATGCTCAGCTTCTTCTCAATGGCGGCCTGAATGCCCTGGTAACCGGTGATGTGACAAACAACGCTGTCACAATAACGGATCACGTGACGTCCTACTGGCTGACGGAAAATCTGGCTGTAGAACGTGGCCACGCCTTCTACGTCGCTGGCAGGAATGCCCAGCACTTCCGCGATGGCATAAATCGCCCCGTCCGGAACCCAGCCGCGCTGCTTCTGCACAATTTTCAGTGCTTCGATGGAGGCGGCGCGTGGATCCTCGTAATGGTGCTTTTCGTGCTCGATCGCATCACGTTCTTCCGCGCTCAGCTCAAATGCATCAACGCCGCTCTGAGGAGCGGCCGCATTGATGGGTTCAAGCGCTTCGTTATTCGCGTGATTGTCTTTTTGATCATGCATAGTTAGCGGTCCACATCTGACATTACAAAATCGATACTACCCAGATAGACGATCAGGTCTGAGACCAGGCTGCCACGGATTACCGCCGGGATTTGCTGCAGGTGCGCAAAGCTTGGCGTACGTACCCGGGTGCGGTAGCTCATGGTGCTGCCGTCGCTGGTCAGGTAGTAGCTGTTAATCCCTTTGGTGGCTTCAATCATCTGGAATGATTCGTTGGCTGGCATCACCGGGCCCCAGGAAACCTGCAGGAAGTGGGTGATCAGCGTTTCAATGTGCTGCAGCGTACGCTCTTTCGGTGGCGGCGTGGTCAGCGGGTGATCGGCCTTGAACGGGCCTTCCGGCATGTTGTTCAGGCACTGTTCGAGAATGCGCAGGCTCTGGCGCAGCTCTTCCACTTTCAGCATCACACGGGTATAGCAGTCGCTGTTGCCGTCGCCGACCGGGATTTCGAAGTCGAAATTCTCATAGCCGGAATACGGACGCCATTTGCGCACGTCGAACTCGATACCGGTGGCACGCAGACCGGCGCCGGTCACGCCCCACTCCAACGCTTCTTTGGCATTGTAGGATGCAACGCCTACGGAACGGCCTTTCAGGATGCTGTTCTTCAGCGCGGCCTTGACGTAGGAATCCAGACGTTTCGGCATCCACTCGAGGAACTCGCGCAGCAGACGATCCCAACCGCGCGGCAGGTCGTGTGCGACACCACCAATACGGAACCAGGCCGGGTGCATACGGAAACCGGTAATCGCTTCCACCAGATCGTAGATTTTCTGACGATCGGTAAAGGCGAAGAACACCGGGGTCATGGCGCCGACGTCCTGAATGAAAGTACTGATGTACAGCAGGTGACTGTTGATGCGGAACAGTTCGGACAGCATCACGCGGATAGTATCAACGCGATCAGGCACCTTGATCCCGGCCAGTTTCTCAACCGCCAGCACGTAAGGCATTTCGTTCACGCAGCCGCCGAGATACTCGATACGGTCGGTGTACGGAATGTAGCTGTGCCAGGACTGACGCTCGCCCATTTTCTCGGCGCCACGGTGGTGGTAACCGATATCCGGTACGCAGTCGACGATCTCTTCGCCATCCAGCTGCAAAATGATACGGAATGCACCGTGCGCAGACGGGTGGTTTGGGCCGAGGTTAAGGAACATGAAGTCCTCGTTCTCGGTACCGCGCTTCATGCCCCAGTCTTCCGGCTTGAAGGTCAGCGCTTCCATTTCCAGATCTTCTTTCTGTTTGGTCAACACAAAGGGATCGAATTCGGTGGCGCGCGCCGGGTAGTCTTTACGCAGCGGGTGGCCTTCCCAGGTCTGCGGCATCATGATGCGCGTCAGGTGCGGGTGGCCATCGAAGGTGATACCGAACATTTCCCAGGTTTCGCGCTCATACCAGTTGGCATTAGGGAAAACCTTGGTGGCTGTGGGCACGTGCAAGTCTTTTTCAGACAGCGCCACTTTCAGCATGATGTCGCGGTTGCGTTCGATAGAAATCAGATGGTAGAAAACAGAAAAATCCGCAGCAGGCAGACCGTCGCGGTGGGTGCGAAGACGCTCGTCCACGCCATGCAGATCGAACAGCATGACGTAAGGCTTCGGCTGTTTTCTCAAAAACGTCATTACTTCCAGTAACTGGTCAGGCTTGACCCATACCACGGGCATTCCGGTACGGGAGGGCTGAACAGTAAAGGCTTCCGGCCCAAAACGGTTGCGCAGTTCGCCAATCACCGGATCATCGAGATGATCTCTGGTTTGCCAGGCCGGCAAGGCGTCGTGCGTCGTTGAATCTGTCATAATTTTTTTTCACCACACTAAAGGGTTATTTCGCCGCAAGTTCACTTTTCGCTGTGTTAACCAATAGCGCACTAAGATGGACGTTAAATGAACGTCTTAAATCTCGTCAGGCGTCCGAAGGTTGGTCACCGCGATACGCTCGCCGTGTTTACGCTCTCTTTCAGACTGCATATTGGCGCGGTAAACGCCCTGATCGCCAACAACCCAGGACAGCGGACGGCGTTCTTTGCCGATCGATTCCTGCAGCAGCATCAGCGCCTGCATGTAAGCTTCTGGACGCGGTGGGCAACCCGGGATATACACGTCGACCGGCAGGAACTTGTCCACGCCCTGCACGACGGAGTAGATGTCGTACATGCCGCCGGAGTTGGCGCAGGCCCCCATGGAGATCACCCATTTGGGTTCCAGCATCTGTTCGTACAGACGCTGAATCACCGGGGCCATCTTGGTGAAACAGGTACCGGCTACAACCATCAGGTCAGCCTGACGTGGCGATGCACGCAATACTTCGGCACCAAAACGCGCCACGTCGTGAACGGCGGTAAACGACGTCACCATCTCCACGTAACAGCACGACAGGCCAAAGTTATAGGGCCAAATAGAGTTTTTACGCCCCCAGTTCACCATGTCATGCAATGCATGTTCGAGTTTACCCATGTAAACCGTGCGGTGAACCTGTTGGTCCAGGGGATCGGCGACGATCTCCTGTTTTTGCAGGGGGTAACGGTCGTTCTCACCGTTCGGGTCTATGCGGGTGAGCGTATAGTCCATCTTAATGCCTCGTTTTAACCGACTACTGCGGATGACTGTTGGTGTTAGTGATCGTGCCTGGTTTACTCAGACGTTTGGAACGCGATGGTGTCCAGTCCAATGCGCCGATACGCACCAGATAAAACAAACCGGCCAATAGCACCAAAATGAAAATGGCGGCTTCGATAAAGCCAACCCAACCGCTCTCACGAATGGAGACCGACCAGGCGTACAGGTACAAGGCTTCAACATCGAAAATAACGAAGAACATGGCGACCAGGTAGAACTTGGCGGACAGACGCATACGCGCCGTACCGACCGAGTCGATGCCTGATTCAAACGGGGTATGTTTGGCACGCGCACGGGCTCTCCCGCCCAAGAAAAACGCGCCCAGCAGCATGAAGCCGCAAAGCCCGATAGCCACGACAAGAAATACGGCGAACGCCCAGTGATGAGCGATAACTTCAGTGGTTGTTGACATACTCTATGCTTACTCATCAAAAGTGGCGTCGATCGCTCTGCTCTTGTATCTGGCAGTTAGTGCACCACATCGATTTAAGGGAAGGATAAATTAACCACACAAACAAACTGCTATTACAGCGAGTTAGGCAGTGTTTTACTGTGGGCTTTTTACTCCTTTCTATAACCTTTTGTCAACTTTGACAAAAGTATCTACACACTAGTTTACATACGTATCATTTAATTAACATTTGATGCGACTGGCTTAGGCTAAATCGTGTCAGTTAATTGCCGTGTAGAAACAGATAGATATAAACCAACGTGCACATTTCAGTTTTACTATACCATTGTCTCAGGAATCTCCTGTTCTTCCACTCACTACCTAGGGGTATTTTTTTGATCCAGGACACGTTTTCAGCATAAAACCTCAAAAAAAGTGTGGCCCTTTAATAAATTTTGTCAATTTCTGCGTTCAAAATGACCGTGACAAGCTATCAAAATAACCTTATTCATTCCAGGTCTTTACCCGCAGAATTAATCGTTCAAAAAAACAGCGAAAGTCTTTTTCTTCGTCTGACAACCGTTCTCATTGCCAACCAAAACCAAAACAAATGATAGCTTCGATATGTAAATCAATCGAAGTCGCTATAAATTTAACTTTTACCGAATTTTGGCCAAAAAAAACCTCCGCCGAAGCAGAGGTTTTATCACCCGGTTTAACGCTTTTTGGCGTTATTCCTCATCGTCAACCAGACAGGCATCATCTTGCAGCGATGCGCCAGGCCCGCTGAAGCTGTAGTTGTCGTTGCCGTTTTGCATGGCGCTGAAAATCGCCATCGCCAGCTCATTACCGCACTGTGAGTCCTTGCACAGGCTGTATTGAGTATCAGGCAGCGGCGGCAACCCTTCTACTGCGCCAAGAACTCGCAGATCCGGACTCATCATTTCGATGGGACGAACGGTGATGCCCAGGCCGGCCTTGCAGGCGGCGCGAACGGCGGAAAGCGTCGAGGCCACATAGGCGATCCGCCATGGGATCCCGGCGTCATCCAGGTGCTTGATCGCCATCTCGCGGAACGGACTTGGTTCGTCCATCACCACCAACGGGATCGGCTCGCCGACCTGGAAATGGTAATCCGCCGCGCAATACCACAGGGTGGGTGAAGTTCGCAGCACAATATGCGGGCGATCTGCAGCCGCTATCGTGGTGATTGCCAGATCGACTTCGCCGTTTTCCAGCATGTCGATCATGAACGAGCTAGGTTTCACCCGAACATCAATCGCCAGTTTTGGATACACCGAAGTGACGCGGTTAAGCAGGAAAGGCAGGATGGTATCGGCGGTATCATCGGAAGCGCCAATAGTCAGAACACCTTTTATATTGTTGTACATCAATGAAGTACAGGCTTCGTCGTTGAAGCGCAGGATTTTCCTGGCGTAGCCGAGAAGCTGAATACCGTGTTCGGTCAGTAATTTATTGCGCCCATGACGGGCAAACAACTCTTTGCCAACCAGTTGCTCTAACCGCTGCATTTGTTGGCTGACGGCTGATTGAGTACGACAAACGGCGACTGCCGCCGCCGCAAAAGTATTCAAATCAGCAACAGCTACAAAGGTTCTAAGCAGATCGAGGTCGAGATTGAGTATCGGACGATTTGCAGTTGTCATAGTGTTTTCTTCACTTTTTGAATTCTAATTTACAAACTACCCTGGTGTGTTTCTAAGGCATCGTTTAAAGGGCGATACCAGACATGACAGTACCCCACTCATTAGTGGAGGGCAAAAAAATTACTTTTATTTCGTTACCTCTATCGCCTTTTAAAATGTGATCTATCGTAAATGCTTATAGAACGCCGTACTTTATAAGTGGTGAAAGTGTTTGATTTTTACCGAACTAAATATTTTACTCATTCAACGCGTGAGATTTCCACACCAATTGTGCTGCACAACCCCCGCATCCAGACTGGCCTCAGCGTCATTCGATGCAAGAAAAAGTAAGGGCCTTGCAGCGTAACGTTCGGTTCATTTCTTAATGATTTTAATAAATTCAATCAGTAACATTTATTCCGTGAATAAATCAGGAATAACTACTTAAACACCGCTTAAGAGAGAAACTGAAATAGGGCTAATGTAATTCATCTCTATCCTCAGTTTGGATCGCCGATTGGCATCCCGCTATCAGACTACTCCGGCATTATCATTTCTTTACATTTTAACTTCTTTAATCTCTGACAGGGCTTAACAGTTTACAAACTTCCGTTTCCGTCGCGGGATGATACAGCGTAATTATGACTACGCACCACCCTTACTACAGAATAAATAACCAATTTAAAAATAAAATGCAGGACTAAAATCCATGAAAACACTTTAGTATTGCTTATATCCCCTAAAATCCCGCGCTGCCCCCTTCGTTTGCACCAAAGGCGTGCATGACCCTTCAAAAGCGTCCGCGCCAGGAGTACATTGGGCGGGTTGCGGTGTTCCACGGTAGGAACGCCCCCATCCCAGCAAAAGGCTCAACTTTCTATGTCCCCCATTGAGAAATCCAGCAAACTGGACAACGTCTGCTATGACATTCGTGGCCCGGTGCTCAAAGAAGCTAAACGTCTTGAAGAAGAAGGCAATAAAGTCCTGAAACTGAACATCGGCAACCCAGCCCCGTTCGGTTTCGATGCCCCCGATGAAATCCTGGTCGACGTGATCCGCAATCTGCCCACGGCGCAAGGCTATTCCGATTCCAAAGGGCTCTTCTCGGCGCGTAAAGCGATCATGCAGCACTACCAGGCACGAAACATACGCGACGTGACCGTTGAGGATATCTACATCGGCAATGGGGTTTCCGAGCTGATCGTGCAATCCATGCAGGCGCTGCTGAACAGCGGCGACGAAATGCTGGTGCCGGCGCCGGATTATCCGCTGTGGACCGCAGCGGTCTCGCTGTCCGGCGGTAAAGCCGTGCATTACCTGTGCGATGAGCAGGCCGGCTGGTTCCCGGATCTGGATGACATCATCAGCAAAATCACCCCGCGCACTCGCGGCATCGTGATCATCAACCCGAACAACCCAACCGGCGCGGTATACAGCAAAGAGCTGCTGGAGCAGATTGTCGAGATCGCCCGTCAACATAATCTGATCATCTTCTCCGACGAGATTTACGACAAAATCCTGTATGACGAAGCCGAACACCATTCGATCGCCGCACTGGCGCCGGACCTGCTGACCGTCACCTTCAACGGGCTGTCCAAAACCTACCGTGTGGCCGGTTTCCGTCAGGGCTGGATGGTGCTGAACGGGCCGAAAAAACACGCCAAGGGCTATATTGAAGGGTTGGAAATGCTGGCGTCGATGCGTCTGTGCGCCAACGTGCCGATGCAGCACGCCATCCAAACGGCACTGGGTGGCTATCAGAGTATCAGCGAGTTTATTCAACCCGGCGGCCGACTTTATGAGCAGCGCAATCGCACCTGGGAATTGTTGAACGAGATCCCGGGGGTTTCCTGCGTGAAGCCTCAGGGGGCGCTGTATATGTTCCCGCGCATCGATGCCAAACGCTTTAATATTCACGACGACCAGAAATTGGTGCTGGACCTGCTGCTGCAGGAAAAAGTGCTGCTGGTCCAGGGCAGCGCATTCAACTGGCCGTACCCGGACCACGTGCGTATCGTGACGCTGCCGCGCGTGGATGAACTGGAAATGGCCGTGGGCAAACTGGGCCGCTTCCTGGAAGGTTATCGTCAGTAATCATTGTGGGCGCAGTTCACTTGCTGCGCCCTCCTCTTGCGTCAGTTCCCCACCGCACAGCCTGAGTTGCATAACCCGCCGTCACTGCTCACAATGGAACCCTCACTTGCCGTTGTAAAAGAGAGCACCATGAGCCAGAGCCACTTTTTTGCCCATCTGTCACGTTTGAAACTGATTAACCGCTGGCCGCTGATGCGCAATGTACGTACTGAGAACGTTTCCGAACACAGCCTGCAGGTGGCGTTTGTCGCCCATGCGCTGGCGGTGATCAAAAACCGAAAGTTCAATGGCAACCTGAGTGCCGATCGCGTCGCTCTGCTGGCGATGTACCACGATGCCAGCGAAGTGATCACCGGCGACATGCCGACGCCGATCAAATACTACAATCCGCAGATCGCCCACGAGTATAAGAAGATCGAAAAGATCGCCCAGCAGAAGCTGCTGGATATGATCCCGGCGGAATTACGCAACGATTTCCGATCTATTCTCGACGAGCACTATTACACCGAAGATGAAAAATTGGTGGTCAAGCAAGCCGATGCGCTGTGCGCCTACCTGAAGTGTTTGGAAGAGCTGTCTGCCGGCAATAACGAATTCAAGCTGGCGAAAGCACGACTGGAAAAGACCCTGCAGCAGCGCAGCAGCCCGGAAATGGACTATTTCATGAACGTGTTTATTCCCAGCTTTAGCCTGTCGCTGGATGAAATCAGCCTGGACTCTTCCCTGTAATTCTCATGGCGCAGCACGCTGCGCCGTTAAAATGCATACAGCCAGGGCACGATAATCACGCTAACCAGCATCACCAACAGCGTGAACGGCACACCCATGCGGACAAAATCACCGAACTTATAATTCCCAGGCCCCAGCACCAGGGTGTTCACCGGCGAAGAAACCGGCGTCATAAACGCCGCCGAAGCAGCAATGGCGATGATCATGGCGAACGGGTACGGTGAAACGCCCATTTCGCGGGCGGCGGCAATGGCGATCGGAGCCATCAGCACCGCAGTTGCCGTGTTGGAGATAAACAGGCCAATGGTGGCACACAGGACAAACAGACACACCAGCATAACTCGCGGCCCGGCACCACCGGCAACGTCCATTAACCCGCGCACGATCAAATCCACCCCGCCGGTTTTCTGGAGCGCCTGAGCAAAGGGCATCATGCCGACAATCAAAATAATGCTCGGCCAGTGGATCGACTTATAGGCACTTTCCATGTCGATGCAGCGGAACTTGCCCATCAACAGGCAGGCGATCAACGCGGCGATTGGGTTGGGGATCTCGTCGGTCAGCATCATTGCCACCATCAGCGCCAGACAGAATAACGCATGGGGTGCCTGGGTGATGGCCGGCGCGACCTCGTCGACCTCGGCCGGCAGATTGAGCACGATAAAGTCATGGGTTTTCGCCTGCAACTGACGAATGGCCTTCCAGTCGCCGATCACCAACAGAATATCGCCCAACGCCAGCGGTTCATCCACCAGCTTGCCTGCCAGGGTTTCACCATTGCGGCGGATCCCCACCACGTTCAGATCGTAACGGCTACGAAAAGCGGATCCGCGCAGGCTTTTTCCCAACAGCGTCGAATCGGGAATCAATGACACTTCCGCCATGCCGACGTTGCGCGATTGCTCGGAAAAATAGTCGCCGCGCAGGACCATTGGCTCCAGTTGCTGCTCGCTGCAGAATTCACGCAGATCAACCTGGCTGTCCGACATGTCGAGCAGCAGCACATCCCCTTCGCGCAGCTCGGTGCTGCCGGATGCGCTGACCATCACCCGCCGAAAGCGCTTCCAACGTTCAATGCCCACTACGTTGGCCCCGTAGCGAGCACGCAGGTGTAGCTCGTCCAGCGAATGCCCGACCAGCGGCGATCCGCTGCGGATCGCCAGCCGACGCGCCCGGCCGGTCAGCTTGTAGTCGCGGATCAGATCGCGGAAGGTGCGGCGCTGCCAGGTTTCGCGCGTTTTATCGTTGTCGTCATTGCCCAGCCAACGCCGGGCCACCAGCATATAGCCCACGCCCAGCACCAGCACCACCAGGCCTACCGGCGTCACGCCGAAGAAGCCGAAACCGCTGATGCCCTCACGTACCAGCTCGCTGTTCACCACCATGTTCGGCGGCGTCGCCACCAGGGTCATCATGCCGCTGATCAGGCCGGCGAAGCTTAGCGGCATCATTAACCTTCCCGGCGCGATTTTCATCCTCGCCGCCACGCTGAGTACCACCGGGATAAAAATCGCCACCACGCCGGTCGAGCTCATGAAAGCCCCCAGACCGGCTACGGTGACCATCAGCAGCATCAGCATTTTGGTTTCGCTACTGCCGGCCACCTTCACCAGCCAGTCCCCCACCTGATAAGCCACACCGGTACGCACCAGCCCTTCACCAATCACGAACAGCGCGGCGATCAGGATCACGTTGGGATCGCTGAAACCCACCGTGGCCTCCGGCAGGGTCAGGGTGCCGCTCAGCACAAAGGCGATGATCACCAGCAACGCCACTACGTCCATGCGCAGTTTATTGGTGGTAAACAACACAATGGCAATCAACAGTAAACTCAGCACCCACAGTAATTCGCTGTTCAAAACGGCCTCATCCGGCAGAGAAATCCAAGGGCTTAAAAATTAGCATAAAAAAACCCCGCCGATGCGGGGTCTAATCAATTTGGGTGAAGATAGAACGTTACGCCACCAGGTTAATGGCTGCACCCTGCTGCGTTTTGCTCACCGCAATCTGCTCAAGCGATGACAGCAGCAGATCGACCTGATCCAACTTTGGCGCGTCGGCAGGTGCATTCACCGCAATCACCTGGCAGCCTGCGGCCAGCCCGGAAAGAATGCCGGCGGCGGCGTCTTCCACCACCACGCAATCCTGCGGCGCCAACCCCAGGCGCTCAGCGCCCAGCAGATACGCATCCGGCTGCGGCTTGCCCCGCTTTACCTGCTCGGCGGTAATGAAAACCTCCGGCTGCGGTAACCCTGCGGCGTTGCGGCGAGCGGTTGCGACCGGAATAGAACCAGACGTGACGATCGCCCAGGGGATCTCCAGTTTATTCAAGCGCTCCAGCAAAGCCGCGGCGCCGGGCAGCGCGGTGACGCCATCGGTGTCCTGCGCTTCCACCTGCTCCAACAGCAAAAACTCCTGCTGAATAGCCGCCTCACTTTCACCGGGCATAAAATGACGCAACGAGGTAATGGCCTGTTTACCGTGAATAAAATCCAGTACGTCCTGCGGATCAACACCGCGGCGTTTGGCCCAGTTAACCCAGGCGCGTTCTACCGCCGGCAGAGAATCAACCAACGTCCCATCAAGATCGAACAGAAAACCCTTACACTCCACAGGAAACCTCTTTTTAATCAGGCATTGATAATTTGCGCAATCTCAACGGCGCTCAAGTGATACTGACGTGGGCATGACAGCCAGATAGCCAGCATACGCTGGTACTTTTCCCACATTTTGGTTTGGGCGTTGAAGCCGTGGCTACCGGAATCGAAATGAGTATAGCGCCCCTCGGTGTTAACCAGGAAACGCACGTAGCTCAGATGGCGCGCCTCAGTGGCGGCATCAAAGCCGAGAAACGCCAGGCGGCGCGCCTCAATGCCCTGCTTGTCTTTCAGATTATCCCAGGAGACCTGCAACGCGTGGTGCATTTCCATCACGTTGATAATGGTGCGGCACACGTCTTCGCTCATTTCGCCGAAGTCGCGATCCAGTTCGCGCATCTGCAGGCCGAAACCGCGTTCGATAATAGTCTGCAAGCGACGGTAACGCTCGGCATTATCCGGATCCAGCAGGGTCATCATCTTGTATTGGTTCGACAGGATCAGCCGTTGGGCGTGGGTCATTTCCATTATAGTTTCCTCGATAAATTACTCATGGCGAAAGCATCGCACAGCGCAATATTGCAGGAAATCACAACTCGCCGGTTCTTTGATTTGAACGGGGGTTATTGGTCAGAACCCTAACATGGCCGCCAGTGATGCGGCCATTTTTGAGATTAGAGGTCATCCAGGAAGGTTTTGTCCAACTGCTTGAAGGCGCGCTTCAGCAGGTCCGCCAACGCCTGATAGGTGGGCGTGCCTTCTACCGGCGCGACGGCCTGGCCGGCTTCCGTCAACTTGTTGCGGACCTCGTGAAACCACTGCAGCAGCGTTGGCGGCAACGGGGTGACCGAACGCCGCCCCAGCCACCACAAGCCCTGCATCGGCATGCTGCAGGCGAACAGCGCGGTGGCGATCGCCGGGCCAAGCTGGCCGCCCAGGGCAATCTGCCAGGTTAGGGTAAACACCGCCAGCGGCGGCATAAAGCGGACGGCAAAGCGGGTGACACTCGCAACGCGATTCTCCGGAAAGACCGGAGCCAGACGTTTGTCCGACGGCCAGGTTTTCATATAATGCTGCCCGCGCTGGAAGACCTGAAACCAGCTAACGGAACCGGACGGTTTGCTCGTCATCGCGTACCTCAACGTCACTAAGAAAAATAAGGGCACGGCCAACACATACTAAAAAATTTGAAGCTTTAAATTTATTTTGTGTTTGCCTCGGGCTATCGGTATCCTAAGCCGGCCTTTTGGCCGGTAGAAGATGACAAGAATTCTGTCAACTTTTAGCCCTATAAAAATCAAGATTATTTAAACCGCAGAGAAATCATCGGTTTTTTCATCGTCATGTGGTTTGTGCAATTCACATGATGTTAATCATAAATGTCAACGGCATTATGCGCTACGCTTGTTGTCTGATTGACGATTAATTCACCACGTGTTTTGGTCTTTCCTTTAACAACACGAACTATTTAAGTAGGTACTTCCATGTCGAGTAAGCTAGTACTGGTCCTGAACTGCGGCAGTTCTTCCCTGAAATTCGCTATCATCGATGCTGTCAACGGTGAAGAACACCTCTCCGGCCTGGCCGAATGTTTCCACCTGCCTGAGGCTCGCCTCAAATGGAAGATGGACGGCGCCAAACACGAAGCGGCTCTGGGTGCCGGCGCTGCGCACAGCGAAGCACTGAACTACATTGTTAATACTATTCTGGCACAAAAACCTGAGCTTTCTGCACAGCTGACCGCTATCGGTCACCGCATTGTGCACGGCGGCGAGAAGTTCACCGCTTCTGCCGTGATCAATGACGAAGTCTTGCAGGGTATCAAAGATTCGGTGCCGTTTGCACCACTGCATAACCCGGCGCACCTGATCGGTATCGCTGAAGCATTGAAATCCTTCCCTAAACTGGCGGATAAAAACGTTGCCGTGTTCGACACCGCATTCCACCAGACCATGCCGGAAGAATCCTTCCTGTACGCCCTGCCGTACAGCCTGTACCGCGACCACGGAGTTCGCCGCTACGGCGCACACGGCACCAGCCACTTCTACGTGACCCAAGAAGCCGCGAAGCTGCTGAACAAGCCGGTTGAAGAAGTTAACGTGATCACCTGCCACCTGGGCAACGGCGGTTCCGTAACCGCAGTGCGTAACGGCAAGTGCGTTGACACCTCCATGGGTCTGACCCCGCTGGAAGGCCTGGTGATGGGTACCCGCAGCGGTGACATCGATCCAGCTATCATCTTCCACCTGCACGACTCCCTGGGCATGACCGTTGATCAAATCAACAAAATGCTGACCAAAGAATCCGGCCTGCTGGGCCTGACCGAAGTCACCAGCGACTGCCGTTATGTTGAAGACAACTACGAAACCAAAGCCGACGCCAAACGCGCAATGGACGTATTCTGCCACCGTCTGGCCAAATACATCGGTGCCTACAGCGCCCTGATGGACGGTCGCCTGGACGCGGTCATCTTCACCGGCGGCATCGGTGAAAACGCCGGTATGGTGCGTGAGCTGACCCTGGACAAACTGGGCCTGCTGGGCTTCGAGATTGACCACGAGCGCAACATGGCCGCTCGCTTCGGTAAATCCGGTGCCATCACCAAAGACAGCAGCCGCCTGGCGCTGGTTATCCCGACCAACGAAGAGTTGGTCATCGCGCAAGACGCATCCCGTCTGACCGCGTAACGCTCCCCGACACCGTCAGCCCAGGCTGACGGTGCTGTTTTAGCCTCATGTTAAATCGTGAAGAGGACTATTCTGTGTCACGTACAATTATGTTGATCCCCACTGGCACCAGCGTCGGCCTGACCAGCGTCAGCCTGGGTGTCATCCGCTCCATGGAGCAAAAAGGCGTTAGCCTGAGCGTGTTCAAACCTATCGCTCAACCCCGCACCGGCGGCGATTCGCTCGACCAGACCACCACTATTATCCGCGGCAGCAACTCCACCATCACGGCAGCCGAACCGCTGCGCATGAGCTACGTTGAAGGCCTGTTGAGCTCCAACCAGCAAGACGTGCTGATGGAAGAGATCGTGGCGCGTTACCACGAGAACACCAAAGACGCGGAAGTGGTGCTGATCGAAGGCCTGGTGCCGACCCGTAAACACCAGTTCGCCAACTCGCTGAACTATGAAATCGCCAAGACCCTGAATGCGGAAATCGTCTTCGTGCTGGCGCTGGGCAACGATTCCCCGGCACAGTTGAAAGAGCGCATCGAGCTGGCTCGCAGCAGCTTCGGCGGCAGCAAAAACAAAAACATTACCGGCGTGATCATCAACAAGCTGAACGCCCCGGTCGACGAACAGGGCCGCACCCGTCCTGACCTGTCCGAGATCTTCGACGACTCCACCAAGGCCAGCGTGACCAACGTTGACCCGGCGCAACTGTTTGCCAACAGCCCGCTGCCGGTGCTGGGCTGCGTGCCGTGGAGTTTCGATCTGATCGCGACCCGCGCCATCGACATGGCCCGTCACCTGAAGGCCACCGTGGTCAATGAAGGCGACATCATGACCCGCCGCGTGAAGTCCGTAACCTTCTGTGCGCGCAGCATTCCGCACATGTTGGAACACTTTCGTCCGGGTTCACTGCTGGTGACCTCGGCAGACCGTCCTGACGTGTTGGTTTCCGCCTGCCTGGCGGCGATGAACGGCGTGGAAATCGGTGCCATTCTGTTGACCGGCGGCTACGCCATCGACGCGCCGATCAGAAAGCTGTGTGAACGTGCATTCCAAACCGGCCTGCCGGTCTTTATGGTCGACACCAACACCTGGCAGACCTCGCTCAGCCTGCAAAGCTTCAACCTCGAAGTGCCGGCGGATGACCACCAGCGCATCGAGAAAGTGCAAAACTACGTGGCCAGCCACATCAACGCCGAGTGGATCGAGTCACTGACTGCGACCTCCGAGCGTTCACGTCGCCTGTCTCCACCTGCATTCCGCTACGAGCTGACCGAGCTGGCGCGTAAAGCCGGCAAACGTATCGTCCTGCCGGAAGGCGACGAGCCGCGTACCGTAAAAGCGGCGGCTATCTGCGCCGAACGCGGTATCGCAGACTGCGTGCTGCTGGGCAACCCGGAAGAGATCCAGCGCGTTGCAGCTGCACAGGGCGTTGAGCTCGGCAAAGGCATCGAGATTGTTGATCCGGTCGCCGTGCGCGAACAGTACGTACCGCGTCTGGTTGAGCTGCGTAAGAGCAAGGGTATGACCGAAGTGGTGGCGCGCGAGCAACTGGAAGACAACGTGGTTCTCGGCACCCTGATGCTGGAGCAAGGCGAAGTCGACGGTCTGGTTTCCGGCGCGGTTCACACCACCGCCAACACCATCCGTCCGCCACTGCAGTTGATCAAAACTGCACCGGGCAGCTCGCTGGTGTCCTCTGTGTTCTTCATGCTGCTGCCTGACCAGGTTCTGGTTTACGGTGACTGTGCGATCAACCCGGACCCAACCGCTGAACAACTGTCTGAAATCGCGATCCAGTCGGCAGACTCCGCCGCGGCCTTCGGTATCGAACCGCGCGTAGCCATGATCTCCTACTCCACCGGCAACTCCGGCGCGGGTAGCGACGTTGAGAAAGTGCGCGAAGCGACCCGTCTGGCGCAGGAAAAACGTCCTGACCTGATCATCGACGGTCCGCTGCAGTACGACGCCGCCATCATGGCTGACGTAGCGAAGTCCAAAGCACCGAACTCACCGGTTGCAGGCCAGGCTACCGTGTTCATCTTCCCAGACCTGAACACCGGTAACACCACTTACAAAGCGGTACAGCGTTCCGCTGATCTGGTATCCATCGGGCCAATGCTGCAAGGCATGCGCAAGCCGGTGAACGACCTGTCACGTGGCGCACTGGTAGACGACATCGTCTACACCGTGGCGCTGACCGCCATTCAGTCTTCCCAGGCTGATGCAGCAGCAGCCAAAGCCTGAACGGGCTGATTGATTAATATCGTTCATAGGTTAAACCAGAACGAATATTGATATAGGCTATAAAGCACCGCACGAACCCCTCGGCGGTGCTTTTCTTTTTAGAATAAAAAATAATAATTTCATTCAGTTACCCTGGTCCATCCGCGCCCTGCAATCCTGCGTTTTTTACGCCAATACCGATTGGAAAAACGCTTGTCCTTGTGATTCCCCTACCGTAACAAGTGAATAATCAATGTATTACAATACTGAGCCCCCTTCTCGCTCATGGCTAGGAATAATCTCAATTTCAACCTGTCTCATTCCAATTCCACGAGCTTGTGCTAGATCCTATTAACATTCATAAAATATTCTGAAGGTTAATCCCCTATGGCATCCACAGGGCAATCCGTTGAAAAAATCGCTAAAACTCTCATTAACAATGCCATCAATTACGATTCCTACCTGTGGAAAATCGACCGACTCGGCCCCACCACGAATAGAATGCTGGCGCTGGCTTTTTCTCTCACAAGGGGAAAAAGAGATGTGTCAGGGTTAACCAAGTTCGTAGGCCATAGCGCGGGTATCAATCATGACGCCTCCGTATTTGACCGTTACATTGAACAGCTGCAGGCCCGCGAAAAAGAGACCAAACGTCTGATACTGCCGTGGAGCGGAAAAAAGGAAGTTGAAGCAAGGCCGTTCAGCGCCTGCGCCGAGGCGCATGTGTGGCTTGAACTGTATGCCCGAAACTTGCATCCGCGCCATTATTACTGCGTTGCATTCAACGGGGACGGAAGAATTGCGCCTTGTTGCAATAACTGCAAAATGTGGGTGCATAGCGCGTTCTTTGGCGTTGTCACCCCCAATACCGAATACAACAACAGACACACATATTCACCTCGTTAAACGTTGAGCGGCAGCACAGTATCGTCTGTCGATACTGTGCTGCCCGTGAACAACGCCGGTCTTGGCCACATAGGTTTTGATGATCTCGCGATCGATCGGCTTGAAGATAAAGATGTCGTTCACCGCCGCGCAGCAGTTGCCGGAGTTTCTGCTGGCCTGGCCGGAGTTGGACGCTCTGGTGTATGCCTCGGACAATCTGGCCTGCGGCGCACGGTATGAATGCCAACGGCGGCGTATCAAAGTGCCGGGCCAACTGGCGGTGGTGGGCTTCGTCAACAACGAGTTCAGCAAGGTGTGCCAGCCGCAACTGACCACCATGTCCATTCCACAGCGGCTGATGGCGGGCATAAAAAAGCCGGTCATTGCGACCGGCTGATTATTTTTAGCGTAACACCGCGTCAGGCGTTTTCTTCCGAATCGCGTAGCGGTTTACCGTAGGCCTGCTCGTTGTTGCGCGTCAGCCATAGCGACAGCGCTTTTAACGAGTCCGGCGTGAATTCGTCGCAGCGTGCGGTGATCTCTTCCGGCGTCAGCCAGCTCACCTCAACCACTTCTTCTTCCTGCAGCGCAAACGGGCCGTGAGAGACGCAACTGAACAGCGCGCCCCACACCCGGCACTGGTCCTCTTCAAAGTAGAACAGGCCATGCTCGGCGAAAGGCACGCCGGCAATGCCCAGTTCCTCTTCCGCCTCGCGGCGGGCGGATTCCAGAACGTTCTCCCCGCTTTGCACTACGCCACCCGCAGTGGCATCAAGCCAACCCGGATAGAAGTCTTTAATGTCGGTGCGACGCTGCACCAGAATTTTTCCCATTCCATCATGCACCACAATATAGGTAGCACGATGACGCAGCCGTTGAGCACGCATCTGTTGACGACTGGATTGAGCAATCACTTCGTTTTGCTCGTTGACGATATCAACCCACTCGGTATCTGCAGCCTGACCCTGTTCCGCCATCCTCTAAAACCTTCTATTTTGGCGCGATGCATCCCGCGCACTGGTTAATCAATGAGTGTTTTTCAAAGATTTTTATTGTGTGTGTATAAATTAGTGCGTTAACGCCACCTCTGCAACAGCCTTGCCGCTGTCCAAAGTGACCACATTCAAAATGCTGTCCTCCAGTATGCCATAGCTGGCGGGAAAGCCCCCTTTAGGAATGCTGACCGACCCTGGATTAAAGCAGTAAATATCTCCCTGCCGTTCCGCCTGCGGTAAATGGCTGTGTCCGTAGACCAACACATCACCGGCAGATAACGGCGGCAGTGCGGAGGGATGATAAAGGTGTCCGTGGGTTAAAAACAATCGTCTTTTTTGCAATAGCACCTGCTGCCAAGACGCCGTGATGGGAAATGACAATAACATCTGATCAACTTCACTGTCACAGTTGCCGCGAACGGCGATGATCTTGTCGCTATAGCGATTCAATTGTTCAGCAACCTGCGCCGGTTGATAACCCGCAGGCAATGCATTTCTCGGCCCGTGATTCAGCAAATCGCCCAGCAGGATCAGCCAATCGGCGCCGCTTTGTTCAAAACGATCCAGCACGCTTTCGGTGGCGGGCAGCGAACCGTGTATATCAGAGGCGAATATGAGCTTCATAACCTTTCCTTTAACAGGGAAATAAAGGCTATTTTATCGCAGTAACCTGCGACGGCAAGGCTGACGAGAAGCCAAATCCCGACGACCTGAAATTGTGATGCATGTTGTGGAGATAGCATCAGACGAATCTCACATAGCCTGCTATTCTTAGCTGCTATTGTTGGTAACCCTATAGAAAGATCTCTGATATACCTTTGTGCGCGGCGAAGACCGCAACAACGTGTAATGACTTACAGATCACCTTACCGCAGGAGGCAACATGATTGACCTGTATTACGCGCCTACTCCCAATGGTCACAAAATTACCCTGTTTCTGGAGGAGGTTGGCTTACCCTACCGTATCCACCGCGTAAATATCAGTGCCGGCGACCAGTTCAAGCCGGATTTTCTGAGCATTTCACCCAACAACAAAATTCCGGCGATCGTCGACCAGCAGCCGGTTGATGGCGGTGCGCCCATCAGCCTGTTCGAGTCTGGCGAAATTCTGCTGTACCTGGCCGAGAAAACCGGCAAGTTACTGAGCAAAGGCCTGCGGGAACGCGCCGCCACGCTACAGTGGCTGTTCTGGCAAGTCGCGGGCTTTGGTCCTATGCTCGGGCAAAACCATCACTTCAACCATTACGCGCCGCAGCCGGTGCCTTACGCCATCGAACGCTACCATCTGGAAACCAAGCGGCTGTATGCCGTGCTGGAAGCCGAACTGCAAAAACACCCGTATCTGGGCGGCGACAACTACAGCATCGCCGATATTGCAACTTACCCTTGGGTTGTTTCGCACCCGCGCCAACGCATCGATCTGGCGGATTATCCGGCGGTACGCAACTGGTTTGAACGCATCAGCAACCGTCCGGCTACCGAACGCGCCTACAAGCTGGCCGAACAGGGTTAAATTTAACGCTCCCCGACCCGCGGGGAGTTTCCTTCGGCTCGTTATCTTTTCCCTACTTTCCGTGTATTCTGAGCGGCAATAATCAGACCTGTGGAGATCTTCTGATGTCATTCAGTCAACCCGACGCCATTATTCGTATAAAAAACCTGCGGTTGCGTACTTTCATCGGTATCAAGGAAGAAGAAATTAACAATCGTCAGGATATCCTGATTAACGTGGTGATCCATTACCCGGCGGACAAGGCGCGCGACAGTGAAAACATCGACGATGCGCTCAATTACCGCACCATCACCAAAGCCATCATTCGCCATGTGGAGGATAACCGCTTCGCCCTGCTGGAAAAATTAACTCAGGATGTGCTCGATATCGTGAAACAACATGCCTGGGTAACCTATGCTGAAGTGGAGATAGATAAACTACTGGCCCTGCGCTACGCCGACTCGGTTTCGATGACCATGAGCTATCGCCGGGCCTGAAAACCACCGTTTCAGGGAGAATCGACCATGCGGATCCTGATCACCGGCGCCACAGGATTGATAGGGAGCAGCCTGACGCATCGGCTGTTGGGCCTTTCTCACCAAATCACGGTACTGAGCCGTAACGTGCCCCGCGCTCGTGAGCGGTTCGGTGATCAGGTCAGCTACTGGTCAACGTTGGAGGATCAGCCGTCGCTCGATGGCTTTGACGCCGTGATCAACCTGGCCGGCGAGCCCATCGCCGACAAACGCTGGAGCAAAGCGCAGAAAGAGCGCCTGTGTCACAGCCGCTGGGATCTGACCGAGCAGTTGGCGAAACTGATTAACGCCGGCAGCACCCCGCCCAGCGTGCTGATTTCCGGCTCCGCGACCGGTTACTACGGCGATCAGGGCCAGGCGGTGGTGACCGAAGACGAAGCTCCGCATGACGAGTTCACCCATCAGCTCTGCCAACGTTGGGAATCCCTGGCGTGGCAAGCACAAAGCGACGCCACCCGCGTCTGTCTGCTGCGCACCGGCGTGGTACTGGCGGCAAAAGGCGGCGCGCTGGCGAAGATGTTGCCGCCGTTCCGCTTCGGGCTGGGCGGCCCCATCGGCACTGGCCGTCAATATCTGCCGTGGATCCACCTGGACGACATGGTCAATGGCATTATCTATTTGCTGGACCACCAGACCCTGCAAGGCCCTTTCAATATGGTCGCCCCCTACCCGGTCCACAACGAACAGTTTGCCGCCCAGCTCGCCAACGTGCTCGACCGTCCGGCATTTTTCCGCGTGCCGGCGTTCGCCATGCGTTTATTGATGGGGGAAGCGGCGGTATTGGTCCTGGGCGGGCAACGGGCGGTGCCGAAACGGCTGGAAGAGGCAGGCTTCAGCTTCCGCTTTCTGGAGCTGGAACAGGCGCTGGATGATGTAATCAATCAGCGGGCCGAAGCCCGCTGAGAACGCGATCGGGGCCAGAAAGATCCGGTCCCGACAACGGATTATTTTAACGCGCCGGAAAGGAATTGCTGCAGGCGAGGGCTTTTCGGATTGCCAAACAGCTCGGCCGGCGGCCCCTGCTCTTCGATCAACCCTTTGTGCAGGAAAATCACGTGGCTGGAGACATGGCGAGCAAACTCCATCTCGTGCGTCACCACCACCATGGTTTTACCCTCCTCCGCCAGCTTTTGCATGATGCGCAGCACTTCGCCCACCAGCTCCGGATCCAGCGCCGACGTCGGTTCATCAAACAGCAGAACTTCCGGCTCCATCGCTAAAGCCCGGGCGATAGATACGCGCTGCTGTTGACCACCGGACAAATGCACCGGGTATTTGCCTCGGGCGCGTTCGTCGATACCCACCTTATCCAGATAACGTATCGCGCGCTCACGCGCTTCGGTCTTGCTCAACCCCAGAACCTGCACCGGTGCCTCCATCACGTTCTCCAACACCGTCATGTGGCTCCACAGGTTAAAGTGCTGGAACACCATGGTCAGGCGGGTACGCAGCAGCTGCAGCTGTTTCTTGTCGAACACCTTGAGCTGGCCGTCCTTGTCGCGCACCATGCGAATATCTTCATTGTTCAGGCTAATGGAACCTTCACTCGGTTTTTCCAGGAAGTTGATGCAGCGTAAAAAGGTACTTTTACCGGAACCGGAAGAACCGATGATGCTAATCACGTCCCCTGCGTTAGCCGCCAGCGATACCCCTTTCAGTACCTCGTGTTCGCCATAGCGTTTGTGCAGTTCGGTGACGGCTAATTTATTCTCAGACATAGTGTATTCCCGTCATTATCAGTGATTAACGTGTGCCATCCAGCGTTTTTCCGCCTTGCGGAACAGGCTGATTAATCCATAGGAGATGATCAGATACAGCACCGCCGCAATGCCGAAGGCATAAAAGGGTTGATAGGTTGCCGCATTGATATCTCGCGCTATCTTCAACAGGTCCGGCACGGTAGCGGTAAACGCCAGCGCGGTAGAGTGCAGCATCAGGATCACTTCGTTGCTGTAGGCCGGCAATGCGGTGCGCAGCGCGGAAGGCAAAATGATGCAGCGGTACATTTTAAAGCGCGAAAAACCGTAGGCATTGGCCGCCTCGATTTCACCGTGCGGTACTGCGCGGATCGCCCCGGCGAAGATCTCGGTGGTATAAGCGCAGGTGTTCAGCGTCAGCGCCAAAATGGTGCAATTGAGCCCACTACGGAAGAAGGCGTTGAGGAAATCCGTACCACGCACGATTTCCAGGCTGTACATACCGGAGTAGAACACCAGCAATTGCACATACAGCGGCGTGCCACGGAAGATGTAGGTATAGAGCCACACCGGGAAACGCACCCAACTGATGGAGGAAACACGTGCCACCGCCATGGGGATCGCCAGTAAACCGCCCATCACCACTGAGGAGATCAACAGCCACAGCGTGACCGCCACGCCGGTGAAGCGGTAACCGTCGCTCCACAACAACGATTGCCAATACTGTTGTAAAATTTCGATCATAGCTCAGCCCTCCGGACGCCCAGTGAATAACGCCGTTCGAGCCACAGCAGCACCCCATTGGAAACGGTGGTGAAAATCAGATAAACCACGCCGGCCACGATCGCGAAGAAGAACGGCTGATAAGTGCCTTTGCCGGCTAACTGAGTGGCTTTCACCACATCATTCAAGCCCAGAATAGACACCAGCGCCGTCGCCTTCAGGATCACCTGCCAGTTGTTGCCAATGCCCGGCAGGGCAAAGCGCATCATCGCAGGGAACAGAATGCGGCGGAAAATCTGCGAACCGGAAAAGCCGTAGGCGGTGGCCGCTTCGATCTGCCCTTTTGGCACCGCCAAAAAGGCGCCGCGGAAAGTTTCAGTGAAGTAGGCGCCGTAGATAAATCCGAGGGTGATAATCCCCGCGCTGAGCGGATCAATATCGATTTGCGAAAAACCAAGCAGTTCGGTGACGTTGTTGAGCGCAATTTGCAGGCCGTAGAAAATCAGCAGCATCAGCACCAGATCGGGCACGCCGCGGATCAGCGTGGTATAAGCGCCAAACAGCGTAGAAAGCAGGCGATTATGGGAAAGCTTGCCACCGGCGCCGATCAAACCAATCACCACCGCCAGCAGTACAGAACTGAGGGCCAGCTCCAGCGTCACCAGAGCGCCCTCAAATATCAATTGGGAGTAGCCTTGCAGCATTTACTTCACCCTGTCGTCATTAGATCCCGAACCATCGGGGCCGGTGGACCGGCCCCGTAGTCACAACATGGAAGGGTACGCGGCATTACCCGCCGTAGACGTCAAAATCGAAGTATTTTTTCGCAAACTTGTCGTAGGTGCCGTCTTTGCGCATTTCGGCAAAGGCTTTATCCAGCGCCGTCTTCAGCTCGGTATCGGTCTTGCGCAAGCCCATGCCGGTGCCCACGCCAAAGAATTTGTCATCCTTCACTGATTCGCCGGCGAAAGCGTAATCCTTGCCTGGAGGCTGTTTCAGGAAGCCGTCGCTACCTGCCACTTCGTCCTGGAAGGCGGCATCGATGCGGCCGGACGCCAGATCGGCGTACACCAAGTCCTGGTTCTGATAAGGCACAACGGTGATGCCCTTAGGCTGCCACATGGCGTTGGCATAGGCTTCCTGGGTGGTGCCTTGCAACACGCCGACGCTCTTGCCTTTCAGCGCATCCACGGTAGGCAACAGTTTCGACCCTTTCGGCGCAATCAGGCGCGCGTTAGCGGCGTACAGCTTGTCGGTAAAGGCAATTTCCTGCTGGCGTTTTTCGGTGATCGACAGAGAAGAGATGATGGCGTCAATTTTCTTCGCCTTCAGGGAAGGGATCAGGGCGTCAAAATCGCTTTCCACGAAGGTACATTGGGTATTTATGCGTTTGCACAGCTCTTTGGCCAGATCGATATCAAAACCGACCAGCTCACCTTTGGCATTTTTGGATTCAAATGGTGCATAGGTCGGATCGGTACCTATCTTCAACGTCGATGGTACGGCGGCAAATGCGCTGCTTGCCGCGCTCAAAGCCAAGACTAAAGGAAGAACCTTAACCAGCTTTTTCATAAATCACCCTCAAATTGATTTTTTGATGCCACTGCGGGCATTACTTTTCCACCAAATCAATTTGCAGTAATCGTGCCACATTTATTGCTGTAGGCGGAGGGAACGGCCCCGGCCTTCACAAAACTGTTTCCTGGGACGATAACCGCAAAATTAAATCGGCCAGTCCTGGCCGCGCCACGGGCAATGGATAAATACCAGAGCCTTGAAACAGTGAACGTGATGAAGTGGGATCATTATGGTGCATGCGCCGCCCTAATTCAGTGCGGTGTTGCACAAATGTGCCAAATTAGGGAGGATTTTGTTAATTCGCGCCTTGCCAGCGGGTAAATAAATCTTTCGGTAATTCAATGTCGAACTGATCGATCACCCGGTTTACGGTTTGGTCGATGATGTCTTCTACGCTTTCGGGGCGATGATAAAACGCCGGCACCGGCGGCATGATAACCGCGCCCATTTCCGCCGCCTGGGTCATCAAACGCAGATGGCCGAGATGCAGCGGGGTTTCGCGCACGCACAGCACCAACCGGCGGCGCTCTTTCAACACTACGTCGGCGGCACGCGTCAGCAGGCCATCGCTATAGCTATTGGCGATACCGGATAAGGTTTTGATTGAGCAAGGTAAAATCACCATACCGGCCGTTTTGAACGAACCGGAAGAGATGCTGGCGCCAATATCGCGTGAGTCATGGACCACATCAGCCAGCGCCTGCACTTCGCGCAGGCTGAGCGTGGTTTCCAGCGACAGCGTTTGCCGCGCGGCGTTACTCATCACCAAATGGGTTTCCACCTCTGCGACGTCACGCAATACCTGCAGCAGGCGCACGCCGTAGATTGCGCCACTGGCGCCGGAAATACCGATGATGAGTCGTTTCATAAAGCTGGCCTCTGCCAAGGAAAAAATAGGATCAGGCAGACTTTGCCGCAATGGCGCTACATAAGCAAGTCAGGCGGGGATAATGCACCGCAGCGAGCGCCACGGTGCACCATTTTGGTCAACGCGAAGGCTTAACCTTCGTTGTGCATTTCCAGATTTTCCGCTTCGGTCTGACCACGCATTTCCTTGGCGTCGTCGTTGCGCAGCGATTCCAGATACTCGAGGTAGCTCTGGTCGACGTCTTTGGTGACGTAGATACCGTTGAATACCGAGCATTCAAACTGGCTGATGTCCGGGTTTTCTTCGCGCACCGCTTCAATCAGATCGTCCAGGTTTTGGAAGATCAAACCATCGGCACCGATGATCTGGCGGATTTCATCCACCTCACGGCCGTGGGCAATCAGTTCGTTGGCGCTTGGCATGTCGATGCCGTACACGTTGGGAAAACGGATTTCCGGCGCAGCGGAAGCCAGGTAAACCCGTTTCGCCCCGGCGTCGCGTGCCATCTCCACAATCTGCTCAGACGTGGTACCGCGCACGATGGAGTCATCCACCAGCAGCACGTTCTTGTCGCGGAACTCGGCACGGTTGGCGTTCAGCTTGCGACGTACCGATTGGCGACGCGCCTGCTGGCCCGGCATGATGAAGGTACGGCCGACATAGCGATTCTTCACAAAGCCCTGACGATACGGCTTATCCAGAATACGCGCGATTTCCAACGCGATATCGCAGGAAGTTTCCGGGATTGGGATCACCACGTCGATGTCCAAATCTTCCCACTCGCGGGCAATCTTCTCACCCAGCTTCTGCCCCATACGCACGCGGGCGCTGTAGACCGAAATTTTGTCCATAAAGGAGTCTGGACGCGCGAAGTAGACATATTCGAACAGGCACGGATTGGTTTTCGGGTTCTCTGCGCACTGGCGAGTGAACAGTTGGCCCTTATCGGTGATGTACACCGCTTCGCCCGGCGCCACATCACGCAGGAACTCAAAGCCCAGGGTGTCCAGCGCCACGCTCTCGGAAGCCACCATATACTCGTTGCGGCCATCTTCCAGTGTGCGTTTGCCAATCACCAGCGGGCGGATGCCGTTCGGGTCACGGAACGCCAGCAGACCGTGGCCGATGATCATCGCCACGCAGGCGTAAGCGCCGCGCAGTTGTTGATGCATGGCGGCAACGGCGGTGAAAACGTTGTCGGATTCCAGCGGATAATGTTGGAAACGGTCCAGCTCGCTGGCCAGTACGTTCAGCAGGATCTCGGAATCGGAGGTGGTATTGACATGGCGGCGGCCGCTTTCAAACAGCGTTTGGCGCAGCTCATGGGCGTTGGTCAGGTTGCCGTTGTGTGCCAGCGTTATGCCGAACGGCGAGTTTACATAGAAAGGTTGAGCCTCTGAGGCACTGGAGCTGCCAGCCGTTGGGTAGCGCACATGGCCAATACCCATGTTGCCCTGCAAGCGCTGCATATGGCGTGCCTCGAACACATCCTTCACCAGACCGTTTGCTTTACGCAGGCGGAACCCGTTGTGGGCATCAATGGTGACGATGCCTGCGGCATCCTGGCCACGGTGCTGTAGCACCGTCAGCGCATCATAAATCGACTGGTTTACCGGCATAAAACCGGCGATACCGACAATACCGCACATGTTGTCTTTTCCTCATCAGCGCTACCGCCCCGGTAAATGGGTCGGTAAGAAACTCGACGTGCTCTGCAGGTAGTCAAAGAACCACCTGATGATGTAACTGAACTGGGGAATGAGCTGCGACTGTTTCCAGTCTGCGCTTTGCGAAAAGCCGGTAAAGGTATCCAGGAAAAACAGTATCGCCGAAACGATCAACACGCCGCGCAGTGCGCCGAAACAGACGCCCAGCACCCGGTCGGTGCCTGATAACCCGGTTTTCTCTACCAGTGAGCTAATCACATAGTTAACAATAGCTCCTACGATCAGGGTCGCGATAAACAAAATGGCGATCGCGATGCCGTTTCGCACCAGTTCATCTTCAAAACGAGTGAAGTAGACCGCAAGGTAAGAGTAGAAATGGCTGGCAACAAAAAACGCACATCCCCATGTCACAAGTGACAATGCTTCGCGAACAAACCCTCGGATCAGGCTCACTAAAGCCGAAAATCCAATCACCGCTATAATGACGTAATCAATCCAGACCATGAACTATTCCAATGATGAATCGCCCCTGCATCCAATTCGCGGCGAATTCTAACAGAAAAAGAAAACGTTTGCGTAGGGGTTTTCCTACCACGTTACAAATAAAAAACGGCGATAAAAAAATTCCCAATCGCCGCGCCTACATAGGCCATTTCAGCTACGAAAGGCACAGTTTTTTTAATGATTATACCGCCATGCTTCGATTCAGGGGCACAGCATGCTGTGCCCCATCCTGTTAACGTACGCCGTACGGCTTCACCTGACCACTCAAGCCGCTGATGGAGTTCAGCGCGGGCAGCGAAGACTGCAGCTTCTGTTTCGAGGCGTCCGGGCCGACATAAATCCGCGTGATCTGCCCCTGTACCGGCGTTGATGGCACGGTAAAGGCGCGATAGCCGGACAGCCGGAGCGACGCCACCACTTCATTCACCTTGGCGGCGTTCTTCAGCGCACCAAGCTGCACCACATAAGCCTGCCCTGCCGGCGCTTTCTCTTCCGCCGGTTTCTGCACAGGGGCAGGTTCAGGCTTCGGTGTCGGCTCTGGTTTAGGTTCAGGTTTCACCACCGGCTTCACTTCCACCGGTTTTGGCTGCGGTACCGGTTTAGGTTTCGGCGGTGGCGTCGGCTGCGGTCGGGTTTCGACCGGCGGTGGCGCAACCTGAACCGGTTGCTGCGTCGGCTGGCGGATGGCCTGTTGCGTTGCCGCTTCATTGGCCGCCTGCTGCTCAACCATAGCGCCGGCACCTTCCGGCGGTTGTGCCGGTAAAGTCTGGCTTACCGGCGGCACCACGTCGTTTTCTTCCACATCACCGGCCTTCGGCACCAAGGGAATGGCGGCGAATTCGTCCTCATAATGTTTCTTTTTACCGTCCAGCAGCCCTGGCAGGATAATCACCCCCAGCGCAACCAGGATCACGGTACCGACCAATCGGTTTTGAAATTTACTTGCCACTCACACTCCCCGCATCTCGTCTAACGCCGCCATTACCTGTGCAACGGTGTGGAACGATCCACAGACGATCACAATATCCTGAATATCAGCGTCCTGCATAGCCTGACGCCAGGCAGTTTCGACATCCGCGAACTGCCGCGGTTCCGTCAAATGTTGCGCCAACTGCTCGGCACCGGCACCGCGCGGCCCTTCCAGCGGCGCGCAATACCACTCATCAACCTGCTCACTCAGACAGGCCAAGGTACCAGCGATGTCTTTATCCGACAGCATGCCCACGACGGCACGCACCTTGCCACCATTACGCGGCAACGTCGCCAGACGCCCGGCCAGGTAGCCTGCGGCGTGCGGGTTATGTGCCACGTCGAGGATCAACATCGGATCACGCCGCACAATCTGGAAGCGCCCAGGCAACGTCGCCTGTTGCAGACCGGTGAAGATCGCCCGGTCATCGATTTCCAGCGCAGAAAAATGCAGTGCCGCCAATGCCGTCGCGGCGTTGGCCAGCGGGACGTTTGGCATCGGCAAATCGGTCAGCAAGGTGCCACCGCTCTCCCACTGCCAGCGTTCGCCCTGTTCGCTGAAGGTCCAGGCGTCACCGCGGCGATACAGTTGCGCGCCCAGCGTTTCCGCCACCTGCTGAATGCTTGCCGGCATATCCGGCTCGCCCACCACCGCCGGCTTGCCGCCACGGAAAATACCGGCCTTTTCGCGGCCAATGCTTTCACGGTCGTTGCCCAGCCAGTCGGTATGATCCAGCGCGATGCTGGTCACTACCGCCACGCTCGGATCGACGATATTGGTCGCGTCCAGACGGCCTCCGAGGCCAACTTCCAGGATCACCACGTCAAGCTTAGCCTGTTTGAACAGCTGCAGCGCCGACAGAGTGCCGAATTCGAAGTAAGTCAGCGAGGTTTCGCCCCGGCCCGCTTCAATGGCGGCGAACGAGCGGCTGTGTTCGGCTTCGCTCAGCTCGTCGCCCTGAATACGTACGCGCTCGGTGTAACGCACCAGGTGCGGTGAGCTGTAAACGCCGACGCGCAAACCGGCCGCCATCAGAATGGCTTCCAGAGTTCGGCAGGTGGTGCCTTTGCCGTTGGTACCGGCAACGGTGAAGACCGTCGGTGCAGGGGTGAGTAAATCAAGATGCGCTGCAACGCGCTGTACGCGTTCCAGACCGAGCTCGATCGCCTGGCTGTGCAGACGTTCAAGATAGAAAAGCCACGAGCTCAATGGCGACGTGGCTTGGGGAATTTGGTGGTTTTGCATGAGTCCCGTCACTGAACTTGGGTTCATTAATCCATCAGGGCACCACCCTCACCGCGGTAAAGGCGATGCTCTGCATGATACCCGTTGCCTTTCAAGCGGCAGCCCGATTCGCTGCGCTCGATATTCATAGGGTATATCAGCCGCCATTTAGCCACAAAATGGCGGCTGAATCCCGCGCAGGCTTACGCCGGCACGGGTGAATTGCCAGCCTCAGGCGTCGGCCTGATTTTCCTGCTCGGACGCCGGCGCAACTTCATCGAAATGCGGTTGCGGCTGGTTAGTCAGCTTGGAAAGGATGCTCGCCAATGTCTGGCGCATTTCCGGGCGACGCACGATCATGTCGATCGCACCTTTTTCAATCAGGAACTCACTGCGCTGGAATCCCGGCGGCAGTTTTTCACGTACGGTCTGTTCGATAACGCGTGGGCCGGCAAAACCGATCAGCGCTTTCGGCTCGGCGATATTGATATCGCCCAGCATGGCCAGACTGGCGGAAACGCCACCCATGGTTGGGTCGGTCAGCACCGAAATGTATGGCAGACCGCGTTCCTGCAGTTTCGCCAACGCAGCACTGGTTTTCGCCATTTGCATCAGCGACATCAGCGCTTCCTGCATACGGGCGCCGCCACTGGCAGAGAAACATACCAGCGGGCAGTTGTCTTCCAGCGCCTGCTCAACCGCACGAACAAAACGCGCACCGACCACGGACGACATGGAACCGCCGATAAAGGCGAATTCGAACGACGCCGCGACAATCGGCATGCCGTACAGCGTGCCTTTCATCACGACCAATGCATCTTTTTCACCGGTCGCTTTCTGTGCGGCAACCAGACGATCCTTATACTTCTTGGAATCCTTGAACTTCAAAACGTCTTTCGGCTCCAGTTCGCTGCCCAGCTCCACTTCACTGCCTTCATCAAGCAGGGTATGCAGACGCATACGCGCGGTCATGCGCATGTGGTGGTCGCATTTCGGGCACACTTCCAGATTACGCTCCAGCTCGGCGCGGTAGAGAACCTGGCCGCAGCTATCGCATTTGGTCCAAACCCCTTCAGGAATACTCGCCTTACGGGTTTGGGTAATATTGCTCTTGTTAAGAATTCGTTCAATCCAGCTCATCGATGACCTTTCTGTTTGAACCTGGCGGACACCAGTCCGCTGTTCATGCTTTAACAATCCCCCCGAGAACACATCCAATGAAAAAGTGCCCGAGCAAAACGCGGCAAGCGCGCGACAGAGGCACTGGTTTCAAGGTTGTTAACAGGAACAGACCATAAATGTCGCTCATTAAACCATATCGGCCCGACACTGTGGATAAAAAACTGGTCGAACCGATAGGTTAAGCGATGTTTTTACTGTTTTTGCTGGCGGGCAGCCGCGCGCTTGTGGCGCCAAATTTCAATGATGCCCGGCAGAATTGAAACAATGATAATAGCTACGATCAACAGTTTCAGGTTTTCCTGCACGATCGGCAAGTCGCCGAAAAGGTAACCGGCATAGGTGAACAGCAACACCCAAAGCAGCGCACCAATCACGTTGTAGGCGGCAAAATGGCGGTAGGACATATGCCCCATACCGGCGACGAACGGCGCAAAAGTACGCACGATCGGCACAAATCTCGCCAAAATAATGGTTTTCCCACCGTGCTTTTCATAAAACTGGTGAGTTTTATCCAGGTAGCTGCGGCGGAAGATTTTCGAATTCGGGTTGCTGAACAACTTTTCCCCGAACAGCCGCCCGATGGTGTAGTTCACCGCATCGCCGAGTATCGCCGCGCCGATCATCAACGCCACCATGGTATGCACATTCAGATCGTTGGTCGGCAATGCCGCCAGCGCCCCTGCGACAAACAGCAGAGAATCCCCCGGCAGGAAAGGCGTCACCACCAGCCCGGTTTCGCAAAACAGGATCAGGAACAAAATACCGTACACCCACATACCGTATTGCGCCACCAGCTCAGCCAGATGCACGTCAATATGCAGAATAAAATCAATCACAAACTTGATGATGTCCATAGGTTCTCTCTTTGACCGGGTGTCTCACCCACCCGGCAGGTACAAAAGGGAGTCACGCGTCAGTCGCGCCAGCGTTTAATCGTCGGGTAAAAACAGTGGCCCCATAGGCGGCCGGGGTAAGGCAAAGTGTTCAGGGTAATCGACGCTCACCAGATATAACCCTTCGGCCCGCGCCGTGGCCGCAGCCAGATTGCGATCTTTCAGCGCCAGTAACTCGGCCATCCAGTTCTCGTCCTGATTGCCGCAACCAATTTCCATCAGGCTGCCGACAATATTGCGAACCATATGATGCACAAAGGCATTCGCCTTGATATCTACCACAATATATTCACCGTGGCGCGTAACCTTAACGTGTTTTACGTTACGCCAGGGCGTTCGCGACTGGCATTGCACGGCACGGAACGAAGTAAAGTCGTTCTCGCCCAACAGCGCCTGCGCCGCCCTTTCCATCCGCTCGGCATCCAGCGGATGATAAAAATGGGTCATCCCCTGTTGCAATACCGCCGGGCGGTAGCGGTGGTTATAAATAATGTAGCGGTAACGGCGCGCGGTAGCGCTGAAACGCGCATGGAAATCTTCAGGTACGCCGGTCACCCAACGCACCGCGATATCCGGCGGCAGATGGGTGTTGACCCCCATCGTCCAGGCCGCGTCCTTGCGCTGTGCGGTGGTTTCAAAATGCACCACCTGACCGGTAGCATGCACCCCGGCGTCGGTACGCCCGGCGCACAGAACGTTGATCGGCGCATTGGCCACCTTGCTCAACGCCTGCTCCAGACAGGCCTGCACGCTGGCCACCTCTTGCTGACGTTGCCAACCATAATAACGGCTGCCGTCATATTCAATCCCCAGCGCGATTTTCAGAGTCGGCTGGGTGGGCAAGACAACCTCAGACATCAGTACATCTGCTCCTGCACCAGACGTTCTGCGGTTTCGATCGCCATCAGCGCGCCGCCGAAGCGTACGTTGTCCGCTACCGACCAGAACTGCAGAATTTCAGGAATGCCGTAGTCATTGCGCAAGCAGCCTACGCTCAACGCATCGCTGCCGGAGGCTTCCGTGACCTGGGTCGGATAGTCGTCTTCTTCGCTCAGTTGGATATCGTCCACCTGCTCCAGCTCGCTGCGGGCTTCTTCCGCAGAGATTGGGCGCAGCGCTTCCAGATGAACCACCTGCGCATGGCCATAGAACACCGGCGACTGCACGCAGCTCACGGAAATCGGCAGCCCTTCGTCCTGCAGCACTTTACGCACCTGATCGACGATCAAACGTTCTTCACGCACGCTGCCCTGCTCGTCGGTCATCAACGGCAACAGGTTGAACGCCAACTGCTTGGCGAACACGCCCGGCTCAGCCGGAATGCCGTTCAGCAGACGTGCACTCTGACCGGCCAGATCGTCCACGGCCACTTTCCCGCGTGCCGATACCGACATCAGAGTAGTGACATGCAGACGGGAAAGCCCGGCCTGTTCGGTCAAAGGCTTGATTGCCGTCAGCAGTTGGCTGACCATGCTGTCGGCCACCGCGACAATATTGCGGTTACGGTAATCCGCCAGCACCTGCGGGTTAACGCCAGGCACCACCAGCGGCACGTCCGGCTCCAGCGCAAACAGGCCGCTGGTGTCGATCACCAGGCAGCCCATATTGCCGGCTTCTTCCGCGTAGCGGGCCGAGGCTTCGGTACCGGCGACGAAGAACGCCAACTGGGCCTGTGACCAGTCGAACTCTTCCGCTTTTTGCACCAGTACCGATTTGCCATTGAAGCGCACCGTTGCACCGGCACTGCGCTCGCTGGCCAGAGGATAGAGTTCGCCCACCGGGAACTGGCGTTCCTGTAACAGTTCCAGCAACGCTTCACCTACCGCGCCAGTGGCGCCAAGCAGAGCGATATTCCAGCCGTCAGACATTGGGTTTCTCCAGAGTATTTATTCAAATGCAGAGGGGCGACTGATATGCCGCCCTGATAACGAAATTAGTCGCTGTTGCTTAAGAAAGCCTTATGCGATCAAAAAGCCCAGCTTGTGCAGCAGCTCCGCGCTGGCGCTGTCATCGCACTGGACGCGCAATGAAGACCATTCACGGCGTTCCTGATAATGCTTGCGCAGACGATCAAATTCGCCCGGTTGTCCGGCCACTTTGCGCAGCGGCGCGTCGTCGCGGCGCACATCATACACCAAGTGCATCAATCGTTTTAATTTGCCTTCATCCAGCGGCCCATTGAGCTGGATCTGGCTGAATTCAGGTACCGGTAACAGGGAGGCCAGTTCAATCTGCTGCGGATTGCCCAGGTGGCGGCTAAAGGCCTCAAAAACCTGCGTGGTACCACGCGCCTTGCCTTCCAGCGTGTAACCGGCGATATGCGCAGTGCCGATATCCACCCGCGCCAGCAGTGGCAGGGACAACTCCGGCTCCGGTTCCCATACGTCCAGCACCGTGCTCAGTTTTTTGCCTTTTTCCAGCGCCTGGAGCAGCGCGGCATTGTCCACCACCGGGCCGCGACAGGCGTTGATCAGAATGCGGTTGTCCGGCAGCGCCGCCAGCAGCTCGGCGTCCGCCAGGTGCAGCGAGTGATAAGGGCCGGATTTATTCAGCGGCGTGTGGAAGGTCAGCACGTCGGCTTCTGCCACCAGCTTTTCCAGCGGCCAGAATTCACCGCTGTCTCCGCGATCGGCTCGCGGCGGATCGCACAGCAAGGTGCGTACGCCCAGGGCTTTCAGGCGGGCATCCAGTCGCGAACCTACGTTACCGACGCCGATAATGCCGACGGTTTTATCGCGCAATTGAAAACCGTCGCGTTCGGCCAGCAACATCAAGGCGGAGAACACATATTCCACCACCGCAATGGCGTTGCAACCCGGAGCCGCAGAAAAACCAATGCCCTGCTGCTGCAACCAGGCGTCGTCCACGTGGTCGGTTCCCGCCGTCGCGGTGCCAACAAAACCGATACGGGTGCCGGCCAGCAGGGCTTCATTCACTTTGGTGACCGAACGCACCATCAACGCATCGGCATCCGCCAGCGCATCGCTCGGAATTGGGCGGCCAGGCACGGCCTGCACGTTCCCCAAACGACTGAACAATTCAGTCGCGTACGGCATATTTTCATCAACCAGGATTTTCACTTGTTGCTCCGACGGTTTACGGCTATTTAGCTGGGAAATAGTGTGCCACTGAATCATGCCCGACGAAAGCGCTCGGGGGTGGTGCCGGCGATTTGCTGAAACATGACGATAAACGCCGACGCCGAGCTGTACCCCACTTCCAGCGCGACCTCCTGCACGGTTTTGCCCTGTTCCAACAGCGAAACGGCATGCAGAAAACGCAGCCGCTGGCGCCATTCGCTAAATGACATCCCCAAATCCTGCTGGCAGCGACGCGACAGCGTACGTTCGGTGGTGTAGACCCGGGTGGCCCAGGCGGCGAGCGACGTATTGTCCGCGGGGCTGTGCTCCAGCGCTTCCAGCACCGGCGCCAGGAATTTGTCTTCGGAGGTCGGCAGATAAGTTTGCTGCACCGGCGAGACATGCAACTGGTCGATCAAGGCACGACACAAGCGTAAATCCTGCTTGCTTTGCGGGATGTATTGTTTGCGGGCGTAAAAATCTTCGGCAATGGCGCGGAAAATCGGGGTGACGCTGACCAGACAAGGCTCTTCCGGCAGCCCGGCACACAACGGCAACGCAATATCCACCATGCGGCATTGTGCCAGCCGCTGGTTATAGCAAGAGTGTTCAATCTCTGCCGGCGCCCACAAAACAAACTCCGGCGGGGCCAGAAAACGCTGGCCGCCAATGCGCAGCACCATGACGCCGGCCTTTACCCACATCAACTGTCCCCAGCTGTGGCGATGTGGCTGAAATTCGGTGCGGGCATTGAATTCCTCACAGCGAAACTGCACCGGACGCGGTGCCGGGATCAGCGCTTCGGGATAATGGCGGATTTCTGGCATGGTTTCGCCCCGTGACTTGTCTTGTTTAGGAGAAAAATTGTCTGGATATCACTATATATAATAAACCGGACACGCGTAAACTAGCCAGCATGTCAGTCGTTAATGAGAATAATTATCATGAATATGCTCTTCCCTTTGCTGGCGGTGTTGATTTGGTCAATCAACGCCGTGGTCAGCAAGCTCTCGGCCACCGCTATCGATCCGGCCGCTATTTCCTTCTACCGCTGGCTGCTGGCGCTGATCACCCTGACGCCGTTCGTGCTGCCCGGCGTGATCCGCCACTGGTCAGCGATACGCGCCAACTGGTGGAAATTGCTGATCCTCGGCATGCTGGGCATGGTGCTGTATCAAAGCCTGGCGTATTACGCGGCGCACAGCGTCAGCGCACTGTTTATGGGCATCATTGTTTCACTGATCCCACTACTGACCATTTTGATCAGCATCGTGCTGTTGCGCGTCGCGCCGACGGTGGGCATTGCGATAGGCAGTCTGTTGTCTCTAGGGGGATTGATCTGGCTGGTGAGCGCCGGGAACCCGGGGGAATTGCTGCACCACGGCATCGGCAAAGGCGAGTTGATGATGTTTGCCGCTACCGCCTCTTATGCACTGTACGGCGTACTGACCAAGCGTTGGGCGATTGCCCTGCCGAACTGGCAGTCGTTGTATATACAGATCCTGTTCGGTGTGGTGCTGTTGCTGCCTAATTTCCTGATGGCACAAGACGTCGCGCTGACCAGCCAAAATATTCCTTTGGTGCTGTTCGCCGGCATTCCTGCCTCGATTGTCGCGCCTTATCTGTGGATCCACGGCGTTATGCGTCTGGGTGCCAATACCGCGTCGATCTTTATGAATCTGGCACCGGTATTTACCGCCGTCATTGCGGTGCTGTTCCTGCATGAACACCTGCACAGCTACCATCTGATCGGCGGTGGCATTACCCTGCTGGGCGTGATCCTGTCGCAGCGTCTGCGCACGCCGCTGGGGCGCAAGGCAAAACAAGCCGCGGAGTGTCAGAGCTAAGGTAACAGTTGAAAACGCACCCGCACCAACAGGCCACCCAATGTGGCCGAGGTCAACAGCTCCGGGCGGGTGCCGTGATAACGGGTGATATCGCTGACCAGCGCCAGCCCCAATCCTGCGCCGGGTTGGTCACCCACGTTATCCAGCCGATGAAACGGCTGCAGCGCCTGAGCGGTGTCCTGTTGTGCTATGCCCGGCCCGCTGTCTTCAATTTCCAATATCCCTTCGCCGGCCTGCTTGTCCAGGGTGAGGCGTGCGGTGACCGTCCCCTGATACGGCGTATATTTCAGCGCGTTATCCAGCAAATTGGCGCACAGTTCGGTTAATAACAGCGCTTCTCCGCCGACCCAACAGACCGATTCCCCCTCGTACCCCAGATCAATGCGTTTGCTGCGCGCCTGCGGCAAACGGGAAAAGCAGGCGTCGCGCAGCACCTGTGCCAGATTTACCGGTTGCAGCTGGCGATCGGCCTGGTGTTCATGGGCTTTGAGCCGTGAAAGATAGAGCAAGCGATCGGTCAGCGCCACGGTGTTATCCAACGTAGCGCTCATGGCCAGCAAACTTTCCCGCCATTGCTCCGGCTGGTCGCTGGCCAGCGCGACGCCCACCTGGGTTTTCAATACGGTTAACGGCGTGCGCAGCTGATGCGAAGCATCGGCACTGAAGCGTTCCTGCCGCGCTACCATCACCCGCAGCCGTTCAATATAGCGGTTGAACGCCAGCAGCAACGGCTGCATTTCCGACCAGGGCAACACCGTTGGCAACGGCGTCAACTCCCCCGGATCGCGCCGCAGCATGATGCCGGAAAGTTTGCGCATCGGCTTAAGCACCCGTTTGAGCAACGCAAAGGCCAGGATCATGGTCAGCACGACGACGGTTCCCTGGCTGAGCAAGGCAGAGAGCATCATCTGCCGTGCCAGATAACGGCGCGACTCCAGGGTTTCCGCCACCAAAATGGTTGCCATGCCCATTACGCCGGATTCATTGACCGGCTGGTATAGCGCGGCCACGCGTATCGGACGGCCGCGATATTCGGCATCATAGAAATGCACCAGCGCCGGATACAGACTGGAGCGCAGGATATGCGGCGGCATCGGCGGCAGATCGTCATAACCAGAGATGCTTTCACCCTGCGGGGAGATCACTTCGTAATAGAGCTGATCGTTCATGTTGCGCTCAAAACTGTCGAGCACCACATAAGGCACGTCCGCCTCCAATCGGCCATTGCGCACCACCAGCCGTTCTGCCACGGTGCGCGCCGACGCCAGCAAGGTGCGATCGTAAGCCAGCGTAGCGGCATTCATCGCGCTGAAATAGTGGGTATAAATCGAGATACCGCCCAGCACCAGCAGCGGTAAACCAAAGAACAACAACAGTTGATAAAACAGCGATCGCGGCGCGTTAAACCACCTCATTGCAAAGCTCCAGGCTGTAGCCCAGACCGCGCAGGGTGATAATGGCTACGTTGCTGCCCTGCAGCTTCTTGCGCAGCCGATGAACATAGAGTTCGATACTCTCCGGATTGGCCTCGTCGGCCAGGGTAAATACCTGTTCAAACAGTTGCTGTTTGGCGACCGGCCGACCACGGCGGTGGATCAACGCGGTCAACACGGCCAGTTCACGCGGCGTCAATTGCAGTGGTTTGTCGTCCAGTTGAAAATAGCCTTCATCGTGATAGGTCAGCGCACCGTATTTCAGCGCCTGCTGGGTCACACCGACGCTGCGGCGCAACAACGCCCGAATACGCGCCTCCAGCTCATCGAGTTCGAAAGGCTTGGTGAGATAATCGTCAGCCCCCAGGTTCAGCCCTTTGACCCGATCGGCGACGTCGGTTCTGGCCGTCAGCAACAGCACCGGTAAGTCCTGCCCGCGTTTGCGCAGACGGGCCAGCAGATCCAGGCCATTCAGCCGCGGTAACGCCACGTCCAGCACCACCAGCGCATAGGTTTCGTTTAACAGCAGGTGATCGGCCGCCAGCCCGTCCGGCGCGACGTCGACGGCAAAACCGACGCCGGTTAGCGCCTTTTGCAGCCAGTGGGATAACTCGGGATGGTCCTCAACCAATAACAGACGCATGTTTCCATTCCATTGATTTGTCTATGCCCATAGGCCGAATGCTGAGCGATGGCAGCAGGATCCGGCGCATTGCCAATTAACATCTTTATAACAACAGGATGGCACGGAAGACGCAGTGATAGAAGGGTTGCTCCTGGTCAGTTTTGGGAGCTGGAACACAATTGCGACACGGAATAAACCCTGACCTGTCGGCAACAGGGTTCATTCGATCGGCCCGTCGCTATTTTTCGCAGTCAGCCAGAGCGATATCCAGCACCGGTTGTAATTTGGCGGGCGTAAACGGCGGGGACACCAGTACCGAGCGATTATTTGTCGCGAACACCAGATCAACGCCGGTAATACAGGCGGTCATCTGGCATATGTATTTTTTGCCTTTCACATTAGAAAAATGCAGTTCAAAAACGCCGATATCGGCGCGCAGGCGCTTCAGGCTGCAATGACCTTCCTCCCCGACCCTTTCGGCATAGGCCACCGGCAACATCTTGATGGCGCTAACTTTATTGCTGTCCTTGCTGCCGAATAACTTCCCTAATGAAAACATAACAATGTACCTTTAATCATTTTATTTTTCGGCATTCTACCGCAAAACAACACGGACAAATCTGACATTACGCAGATTTTAAGCAGGGTTTACGGGCTGTTATTCCCCCAGGGCATGTGTTAACGCCGCAGCCAATGTTGGCGGCGTTATTGCCGCTAACAGGAGACACGTATCACATCCCGGAAACTTTTCCGTCGGTTGAAAGGTAAATGAAAGGTTGTTGATTTAACAATCCAGCAACCCGTATCGGCGGGGATCCGTACCGACTGAAAAATACCTTGGGGAAAGCAATGAAAAAAATAATCACCCGCACACTGACCGCTACCGCCCTGCTGCTGGCAGCCCATCAGGCCTTTGCCGTGGAAGCGCCAAAACGTACCGAATGTATCGCTCCTGCCAAACCCGGCGGGGGTTTTGACCTGACCTGCAAACTGATCCAGGTATCGCTGCAGGAAACCAAAGCCATCGATAAACCGATGCGCGTGACCTACATGCCCGGCGGCGTCGGCGCGGTGGCCTATAACGCTATCGTCGCCCAGCGTCCGGCTGAATTCGGCACGGTAGTGGCCTTCTCCGGCGGTTCGTTGCTGAATTTGTCACAGGGGAAATTCGGCCGTTACAACGTTGATGACGTGAAATGGCTGGCCGCTGTCGGCACCGACTACGGCATGATCGCCGTGCGCGCCGACTCGCCGTACAAAACCCTGAAGGATCTGATGGATGCGTTCCAAAAAGATCCCAACAGCGTGGTGTTCGGCGCAGGTGCTTCTATCGGCAGCCAAGACTGGATGAAAACCGCCTTGCTGGCGCGCGAAGTTGGCGTCGATCCCCACAAAATGCGCTACGTGGCGTTCGAAGGGGGTGGCGAGCCGGTGACCGCCCTGCTCGGAAACCACATTCAGGCAGTTTCCGGCGATCTGAGCGAAATGGTGCCTTACCTGCAGGGCGACAAAATTCGCGTCCTGGCCGTGTATTCCGAACAACGCCTGCCGGGTCAGTTAGCCGATGTCCCGACCGCCAAAGAGCAAGGGTTCAATCTGGTCTGGCCGATCATTCGCGGCTTCTACGTTGGCCCGAAGGTCACGGAAGAGGAATACCAGTGGTGGCTCGATACCTTCAAGAAAATGATGACGACCGACGAATTCAAAAAACAGCGCGATCTGCGTGGTCTGTTTGAATTCGACCTGACCGGTAAGGAACTCGATGCCTACGTGAAAAACCAGGTCAATCAGTACCGTGAACAGGCCAAAGTTTTCGGCCTGGCCAAATAACCGGGGGCTTACCATGAGCGATCGCATTTTTGCCGGGTTCTGGCTGCTGCTGTGCATCGGCGGCCTGTTTATCGGCTGGGGTATCCAGAGCGAATACAGCTATGAACCGCTGGGGCCGCGCCCCTTCCCGCTGGCTATTCTCAGCCTGATGGCGCTGTGCGCGGCGCTGCTGCTGTTGAATAAACCGCAGGTCGTTGAATGGCCGCATAACAAGGTGATGCAACGTCTGCTGGTGCTGGTGATTACGCTGGTGCTGTACGCCTGGGGTTTTGAGTGGTTGGGCTTTCCGCTGGCGACCGCGCTGCTGACCTTCAGTATTGGCTTGTTGTTCCAGGCCAGTCTGATAGCGGCGTTGGTGTCCGGCGCGGTGATGGGCGTTGCGCTGTATTACGCCTTTGACCGCTTACTTGATGTGACACTGCCACTCGGCGTTTGGCTGAGCTAACGGGGGCGATGATGGAAACCTGGATGTATTTGTCTCAAGGGTTTGAGGTGGCATTGGTGCCCCAGAACCTGGTTATCGCCCTGGTCGGCTGCTTCGTCGGTACCATTGTCGGCCTGCTGCCGGGATTGGGGCCGATCAACGGTGTGGCTATTCTGCTGCCGCTGGCGTTTGCCCTCAAGCTGCCGGCCGAATCCGCATTGATCCTGCTGGCGACGGTGTATATCGGCTGTGAATACGGTGGTCGTATCTCCTCGATACTGCTCAACGTACCGGGGGATGCCGCGGCGATCATGACTGCGCTGGACGGTTACCCGATGGCGCAGCAAGGCCGTGCCGGAGTCGCCCTGTCGATTTCGGCGGTCAGTTCCTTTATCGGTTCAATTATTGCTATCGGCGGGATTATTCTGTTTGCCCCGCTGCTGGCCCGTTGGTCACTGGCGTTCGGCCCGGCGGAGTACTTCGCCCTGATGGTGTTCGCCATCGCCTGTCTGGGCAGCATGATGAGCCAGAACCCGCTGAAGTCGCTGCTGGCGGCGCTGATTGGCCTGGGGCTGGCGACGGTCGGGGTAGACGCCAACACCGGCGTTTATCGCTTTACCTTCGACAGTGTTCACCTCTCCGACGGCGTGCAATTTATTGTGGTGGTGATCGGCCTGTTCTCGGTCAGTGAAATTCTGCTGATGCTGGAAAGCACCAGCGGCGGACAAAAACTGGTACGTAAAACCGGTCGCCTGCTGTTTAACCGCAAAGAGGCCGCCGAATGCGTGGGCCCCACGCTGCGCTCTTCGGTGATCGGTTTCTTCGTCGGCATCCTGCCGGGTGCCGGTGCCACCATCGCCAGTGCGCTCACCTACATGACCGAAAAGAAAATCAGCGGTAACAGCGAAACCTTCGGCAAAGGGGATATCCGCGGCGTCGCAGCCCCTGAAGCGGCCAATAACGCTTCGGCCTGCGGTTCGTTCATCCCGATGCTGACGCTGGGCGTACCGGGTTCCGGCACCACGGCGGTGATGATGGGCGCGCTGACGTTGTACAACATCACGCCAGGTCCGGCGATGTTCACCGAACAACCGGATATTGTCTGGGGGCTGATTGCCGCACTGCTGATTGCCAACGTGATCCTGCTGATCATGAACCTGCCGCTGGTGGGCCTGTTCACCCGCATGCTGACCATTCCCTTGTGGTTCCTGGTCCCGGCGATTGCCGCGGTGTCTGCGGTCGGCGTTTACGCAGTGCACAGCACCACCTTTGACCTGCTGTTAATGGTCGGATTGGGGGTGTTTGGTTACATACTGAGGAAAATGCACTTCCCGATGTCACCGCTGATCCTGGGCTTTGTTCTGGGAGAAATGCTGGAGCAAAACCTGCGCCGCGCGCTGTCGATCAGCAACGGTGAGTTTGGCATCCTGTGGAGCAGCAGCATCGCGCAAACGCTGCTGGTGTTAGCGGTGTCTGTACTGGTGCTGCCGCCGCTGCTGCGCAAGTTACGCAAACGCCGCCTGACAGCAGAAGCGGCCAAGGCCGAGTAAGCAAAAGGGCGGGGTCATGACCCCGCCCGAATCTTTGACGACAATAACGTCGTTTCCGCGCCAATCACGCCGCAGCCGTCTTGCTCTTCAACATCAGCACCCCACCCATCACCAATGCACTGCCCAGTAACTGTAGCTGATTCATATTTTCCCCCAGCAGGAAGTAGGCGATCACCGCCGTGAACACCAGTTCCAGCGACAAAATCAGGTTAGCCACCGCCAGCGGCAAGGTTTTCAGGCTGATGTTGTACAGGCCGAATCCCAACAGCGTCGGGCCGGCGGCCAGGGTCAGCAGCAACAACCAGCCGCTCCACGCGATCCCCTCAGCGCCCTGAGACAGGAACCACAATGAGCCTGTCATACCCTGGAACGCCGCCAGTGGATGGAGCGTTAGCGCCGCATTGAACAGCCACTGATAAACCGCCGAAAAGCCAAACACGTACAAGATGGTATTCCACACCGGATAATGACGCTCGGTCGCCACCCGCCCACCCAGGGTGTAGAGGGTATAGCCGACGCCGGACAGCATACCCACCACCAACCCCAGCAGGTTAAAATGGCTGCTGCCCGAACTGTCGCCGTTGCTGACCAGGAAGCAGCCGCCCAGGCTGACCACTATCACCACCAGTTGGCGCAGGCTCAGGCGCTCGCTGTACATCACCCAGCCGAGGAACACGGTAAAACCGACCGAGCAGTAAGTCAGGATGGTCGCCACCGACGCACCGTTCAGCGCTACCGACAGCGTCCACAGGCTGTTGAATACCGCCAATAGCAGGCCATAACAGGCATAAAAGGGGATCTGCGCACGCTGTAAGCGCGCCCACTCGGGTTTGAACAGCAGCAGGATCGGCAACAACACCAGAGCCACCAGCGCCGCGCGCCAGAAGGCCAGCACAAAGGTCGGCAGGCGATAATATTCCGTCAGCACGCGGATAATAATGGCGGTAAAAGCCAGCAACATGGCGCTGATGATGGCAATCACGTAGCCCTGACTGCTGCCCTGTAAAATACGCGCCCCCGGGAAGACCGGCCTGGCTGAGATACCCGATGGTAATGACATGACACCCTCAAAAAACGGCGATAATAGACTCAGGCGAGATTCTAACGCCGCGCCGCCTTACCGCCAGAGCCACTTTCCCCCGATGTTATACAGGCCACTTTTATCCTCTTGAAGGCCTGTAACTATGGGGTATAGTGAAAATCACCCTCGTTAACCGGGCCAATTGCGCATGCATATTCCATTAGACCGTCAGCAGAATATTCCGTTGTATCTGCAAATTGAGGAAGCGCTGCGACGGGCGATCCTCAGCGGCGTATTTGTCGATGGCGATAAACTGCCCTCCACGCGCACGCTTGCCGCCAAGTTGGCCGTCAGCCGGCTGACGGTGGATAACGCCTACGCCGAACTGGCGGCCAAAGGTTTTTTGCGCCAGCGACGCGGCAGCGGTGCCTATGTGTTACATCCGCTGCTACAGCCCGCGCAGCCGCGCCCAACCTGCGATACGCCTTTCCCGACTGAGCGTTTCACCACCCTGACCTCCCGGCTGGATGGTTACCCCGATACGCCTCTGCCAAGCAACATCATCAACTTTGCCGCCGGCGTCGGCAGCCCGAAAGTCTTCCCTCAGGAAGAGTTCCGCAAGATATTGCTGTCGGTGCTCAGCCGTCATGCGGAAGAAGCCTTCAGCTATGGCGAATACTGCGGCTATTACCCGCTACGCGACACGCTGGGCCGGATACTCACCGCTCAGGGCATCCCCACCCATGCGGAACAGTTGTTGATCACCAACGGTTCGCAGCACGCCATTAGCCTGATTGTGCAAAGCCTGCTGGAACCGGGAGATACAGTGATCGTCGAACAACCGACCTACGCCGAAGCACTGGGGCTGCTGCGCCAACACCGCATCAATATCGTCACCGTTCCCAGCGATCGGCACGGCATGCTGGTTGAACAGCTGCCCGCGCTGCTGGAAAAGCACCGACCGAAGCTGATTTACACCATTCCCAATTTCCACAACCCTACCGGACGCTGCATGAGCGAAGCCCGCCGTCGACGCCTGCTGACGTTAGCCGAGCAGGCCGGCGTAGTGATACTGGAAGACGATTTTGTCGGCGATCTGCGCTACAACGGCAAGCAGTTGCCCTCGCTGCGGGCGCTGGCACGGCCAGGTACGGTGATTTATGTCAGCACCTTTTCGAAAATGCTGCTGCCCAGCATGCGCATCGGTTATCTGGTGGCGGACAGCGACCATTATCGGCAGTTCGCCCGACTGAAACACGTCGACAGCTTTACCAGTTCCAACCTGATCCAACGCGCGTTGGACGCGTTCGTCACCATAGGTCGCTACGACAAACAGTTGCGACGTGCCGGGCGGTTGTATCGCCAGCATAGAGACGTGATGGTGACGGCCTTGCAGCAACACCTGCCGCACGGCTGTCAATTTGAAATCCCGGAAGGCGGGTTGTTTATCTGGCTGACGCTGCCTGCCGCCGTCAGTACCGAGGCGTTGATGCCGATGGCCTGGCAACAGGGGGTCACCTTTGCGCGTGGGGAATGTTTTTATGCCGAAGAAAAACGTGGCGCACATAGCCTGCGATTGAACTTCGCTGCCAATACGCCACCGCAAATAGAAGAAGGTATCGCCCGACTGTGCCGGGCGATTGATGAGGTCATCACTTCAGGATGAGCCGACGATCAGAGTCCGGCCCACCATAACCGCAGTTTCATCCCCCAGTAGCTGGTCCAGCCGGTGGTGCTTTGCACCACCTTGCCCTGGGAAATGATCGCCAGTGTAGGCGTGACGCCGATCTGCCACTGCGCCGACAGTTCGCCACGCGGATCGTTGACTACCGGCAGCGTCACCCGTTTGCCCGCCAGCCACTGCTCCACCTGGCGATCGTCGCCGGAACGCAGCGCCACGGTCAACACGTTGCCGCCCTCACCGACCAACCTGGCGACATACGGCGTGGTAAAGCGGCAGACACCGCACCAGCTGGCCCAGAAATAAACCAGCAAGGGTTTATCCTGGCTGAGTTGCGCCAGAGACACCTGATCGCCGTTCAACGTCGTCAACAACTGCGAATCAAACGCCGCGGGGGGCTGTGGCGCGCGCAGCCAATCCATCCCAAACGCAACGACCAGGACAATCAGCAGCAGGATCAGCAGTTCACGGCCCCAACGCCGCAGCTTAGCCATGATTGACCTTCGCAAGCTGTTGTTTCACGACCGCCTCCAGATCCTCATAAGAAACCGCGCCCGGCAGCATCTGATCGCCAATCAAGGTTGCCGGCGTTCCCTGTACCCCCAGTTGCTCTGCCAGTTCCATGTTGGTACGCAACGTGGTCATGCTCAGTTCGCTGGGCGCTACGGCTTTCACCCCGGTTTTCTGCTGCGCGGCGGCGATGCTGGCCGTGTCATGGAAACCCTTTTTCGCCATCAGCCGCTGATGCAGCGCCCAGAACTGATCCGGGTGCTGCTGCCAGGTCGTCAGCGCCACGCGCGCCGAACTGACGGAGCTTTCCCCTTTAAACGGCAGCAATTTCACCACCAGCGCCACCTCTGGATACTGTTTGACGATCTTTTCCAGCATCGGGTCAAAACGCTTGCAGTACGGGCAGTTATAGTCGGTAAAAGCGACCAGGGTCAGTTTGGCATTGGCGGCGCCCAGACGAGGGCTGGCCGGATCTTCATATAAGGTTTTGGCGTTTTGCTTGATCGCCTGACTGATTTGCTGACCGGCGGTCTGCTGCTGCCAGGCGTCAACCGCCTGCGCCAGAATATCCGGGTTCGACACCAGCGTTTCACGGATCAGTTCTTTAATGCGTACCTCTTGTTCCGGGGTAAAAGGGGCCGCGGCCCAAACCGGGGTAACCATCAGTATCAGTAACATCAGTAATTTTTTCATTGTGAATTTCCTTTGGCGGCGGACAGGGTTTGCAAGACGGCATCACGGGTCAACAGCGGGGACAACACCACGCCGTCGGGGCTGCCAGGGCCATAAATCTGGTTAAAAGGGACGGCAACGCTGCCGCGTTTTTGCAGGAAAGCGCTAATTTCGGCCGATGGGCGGCTCCAGTCTCCCCGCAGGGCGACAACGTCCCCGGCACTCAGCGCTTTTTGCACATCATCACGCAGCAGTACATTGAATTTGTTGGCTTTGCAGGTTACGCACCAGTCAGCAGTCACATCGACAAACACCCGTTTATTCTGGGCAAGCGCCTGGCTAATCGCCTGCTCACTCAGCGGTTGCCAGTTGATATTGTCGTGCAGCGGCTGGCGCCACAACCCGGCGGTCAGCGAACCGGCCAATAGCACCACACCGACCAACACCAGCGTACCGGCAGCCAGCTTGGCCGCCAGGCGAACGCCATGTTGCCAACCCACCGCCAGCAACAAGGTCAGCAGTGCGATACCGCCCAGCACCAGCGTCGGCAAGGTGCCGATATGGTTGACCATCAGGCTCAGCAGCCACAGTGAAGAAGCCAGCATCAGCAACCCCATGACCCAGCGTAAACTGTTCATCCAGCGCCCCGGGCGCGGTAAACGCAGCGCCAAAGCAGGCCAGGCAGCAATCAGCAACCAGGGCAGGCTCATGCCGACACCCAATGCGATAAACATGCCCCACAACACCGGCAGCGGTGCCGCCAGCGCAAAGGCCACGGCGGTGCCCAGGAAGGGAGCTGAACAGGGCGTCGCCAGCAAGGTCGCGAATGCCCCCTGCCAGAAATGTCCACTCAGGCCACGTCCGTTATGAGTCGCCAGTTTGGTATTAAGCGAGGAGGAAAGCTGCAGGTGGAACAGGCCAAACAGGTTGGCGCTGAATAACAGCGTCACCAGCACCATAAAGCCGATAAACCACGGATTTTGGAACTGAATGCCCCACCCCAGCGCCTGGTTGCTCAACCGCAGCAACGTCATCAGCAACGCCAGTGCCATAAACGACGCCACAATACCGAACGACGAGGCCAGGAACTGCAGCCGGATGCTGTGTCGGTCGCGCTGCTCAACCTGGAGAATCGACCCCAGTTTGATGCCCAATACCGGCAGCACGCAGGGCATCAGGTTGAGGATCAACCCGCCCGCCAGCGCCATCAGCACCGCTTGCCACAGTGAAAAACCCGCCGCAGCCGGTAATGCCAACGGCCCGCCAATCGGCAGCGTCACCTGTTGCGCCAGCCCAGCATCCCCGATCACCAACGTCAGGGTTTTGCCGCGCAGATCCGGTGCAGTGTCACCCCAGCCATCGCTGACCGGCACTCGCGCCGTCATCAGCGAACCCTCGCTGCTGACCCGTGGCTTACCGAGATCGGCATCTTCCAGCGTATCGAAGAACAGCTCCGGGTGCTGCCAACCGGCGGCCCGCTCGGCACTGATCTGCAACTCGCCATTTTGATAACCGGCCTTGATGCTCTCCACCAGACCCTCGGCGATAGGGACCTGCCCCATCGCCTGCGCAAAGTCATGGGCAAACTGCGCGTCAGACGGCGCGCCAAGATCCAGGCTGAACGGATAGTCGGTCAAAATGCAGACGTTGCTGCAGGTGGACAACGTCAGCGTGCCCGCCAACTGACGCGGCGCAGCGCCTTTCATCACCATCGGCAGCTCAACCCGATCGTGGTAGCCCTGAGTGGAAATGCCGGCAACGTCAAAACGCTGCGGCGTCGGCCAGTACCAGGTCACCGCTGGCGGATTGCCTCGCCAGGTTATGGCCGGCGCGATGCCGCCTTCCCCCGGCGAACGCCAGTAGGTTTTCCAGCCTTTTTGCAGCTCTATTGCCAGCAGCAGCCGGGTTTCCCCTGCTTGCGAGGTGTCGGCGCGTAGCCGCACCTTGGCATGATCGTTAGTCGGGCTTTGCAACCAGCCGCTGTCTGCCGCCTGTAAAGCGGGCAGCCACAGCATGAACAGGCAGGCAAACGCCGACCTGATGATATTCAACATGTTTTTTCTCCATAAATAAGACAATCACCAAAACAGACGGGCGATTAACTCATTCACGGAAGACACATAATCGGAGATGCACCCTGAGGGTGGTGGGGGAGATCACTCTGGGAGGGGGAATACGCAAACGCGCGGCCACGGTGGGCGCTAACAGCACCAGTAACAGGCCGAGTCCGAACAGCAAAGTTTCGAACATCACCGGCGGTGAGGCCAACAAGGATTTCGCGCTCAGTTCGCAAGGCGTGGGTTGCAGTTCGGCGGCATCGTCAGGGGCGGATGGCGCGGCGCTGACGGCAGGCAGGCCCACCGCTTGCTGCAACGCATGCAGGCTCGCCATGCGCTGAGTCATGCAGATCAGCACCACCAGGCAAGCCAAGCCTAAAAACCATTTCGCAATCCGCTGCTGTTTAACCATGCCGTCCTCAATTCCAAGTCTGCGCTTATCTTAGCGGCGCAGGCGCGTTTAGCAATGTTTTGCCTGTAAAGAAATGTCTGACGGCGGTATTGATGGCGGCCATTTACAGGTATCATAGGCGCACACCTGCGCTTTTCGCCGGGTACGACGAATATTCTACACAGCGAAGGACAGGTGATATGCAACCTTTGAGTGGACCGGGCACCCCGATCGCCAACGATCGTCCTCCAAGCCCGGGCAAAACCACCGCCACTGACGATAGCCCGCTCTCCCCAGCGCAACGCACTACGCTGGAGAAGCTGATCGTCAAAATCATGGCGCTAAGCCCGGCCAAATCCGCAGAGATTTGGCTCACGCTGCGTCATGATCTGCAGACAGACAACAACAGTGAACTGCTGGCGCGCCATTTTCAACCGGCCGAGCAACTGCTGCAAAACCGTCTGACGCAGGTCCAACAAAACCATGCCAGCCGCCAATTGCTGCAGCAGCTCACCGAACTGTTGCCGCAGGGCAATAACCGCCAGGCCGTCAGCGATTTCATTCGCCAGCAGTTTGGCCACACGGTGCTGAGCCAGTTGAGCCACCCGCAATTGCAACAGGTGCTGAACCTGCTGCAAACCGGTAGCCTGGCCATTCCTCATCCGCAGCAAACCAGCACCAGCGATCGTCCGTTGCTGCCTGCCGAGCATCAAAGCCTGCAACAGCAGGTCACCAAGCTCAGTGCCGCCACCGGCGAGTCACCGGCCAAGATCTGGCAAACGCTGTTTGATCTGACCGGGGTCAAAACCAACGATCCATTGCCGGCGCGCCACTTCCAACTGCTGAACCAGTTTTTGCAGGTGAAAGTGGCGCTGAGCCCGCAGAGCGCACCGACGCTGAACAACCTGTTGGCCGCGCTCAAACAACCGGCGGATCCGCAAGAGCAGCAGCAATTGAATGACTACTGCCAGTCGCGTTTTAACTGCAACGCCAGCGCGCCGCTGACCCACCCGCAGATGAGCGACGTCATCAACCAACTGTTTGCCCGTCGTCTGGAAAAGGCCGGCCCTGCACAGCCGCTCAGCGTCAGCCATACCGAGCCGCAACCACTGCTCAATCCGCTGATTGCCGCCCTGCCCCAGCCGTTGCAAAAAGCGCTGAGCAAACCGGCGGTCGCCTTTACCCTGTTCGTTCTGGTGCTGGCTCTGGTATTGGCGCTGGTGTTTTAACCCTTCATTTCCCCCACCGACTTCTGGCCTGTGGATCCCCTATTCCACGGCCAGATTGAACGCTAATGTGAGTGGGCGTGATTGCCTGGGCTACCCCGTCAGGCACAGCCGCAATCTTCTCCCTGTGCCCTTCCCAACAGCGAACCCGGCAATTCACCGGTAGCCAATGGATGGCCATCACGTTTCCAAAAATCCAGGCCGCCAATCAACTCTTTCACCCGCAGACCCTGTTGCGCCAGTTTGTACGCGCCTTTGGTCGAGCCGTTGCAGCCGATGCCGTCGCAATAAGTGACGTAAACTTTGTCGCGGTCCAGATGCGCCGTGCCTGCCTCGTCCATCAGCCGATGCGGCAAACTGATAGCGCCGGGAATATGCCCGGCCGCATAGAGCGCCTCCGCACGGGTATCGATCACCAGGATCTCACTGACGCCATTGCGCAGATCTTCCGCCACGTCCCAGGCATCCGCGTAATAGCTCAGTTTAGCCGCCAGATAATCCAGACTCTGCGCCGCCGTCCCCGGTGGAAAAGCCAAAACCAATGAAGATACCGCCATGGAATTCACTCCTGTAGAACTGTAGATAAAGACTGATGACAATATTGCCTGATTTTGGTCTTATGCTTGATACCCATTTACACCCATGGATAAGTCCCATTATGGCTAATGCCCTGCCCACACTGTTTCACCAACCGGAACATACCGGCGGTACCTTGCGTGAGCGCGTGTGCAGTACGCTGCGCCGGGCTATCCATACCGGGGCGCTTGGCCGAGGGCAGCGCTTACCCTCATCCCGGATACTGGCCGAGGATTTGGGTGTCTCGCGCGTCACCACCGAAGCGGCCTATGCTCAGTTGGAAGCCGAGGGCTATCTGCAGCGTCGCATCGGCCAGGGCACCTTCGTGGCAATAGATATCGTCAAATCAGCGCCTGCGACTAAAGCCGCCGGCGAACCCCGGCTTTCACTGCGCGGCAGGCAGATCGTACAAACCGGTGGCTGCCGCGATCCGCAACAGCCTCTGCCCTTCGCTGCCGGCTCACCGGATCTGCGCGCCTTCCCGTTAAAACTGTGGAAACAGCTCACCGCCCAGCAATTGCGTCAGCGGGGAGAATCCCTGATGCGCTATGGCGATCCGCAGGGTTACCTGCCGCTGCGCGAGGCCATTGCCGGTTATGTCAGCCAGACGCGCGGCGTCAACTGTGATGCGCAGCAAGTTGTGGTGCTGACCAGTTCGCAGCAGGCCCTGCAGCTGATTGCCACCCTGCTACTGGATAACGGTGACAGCGTGTGGATGGAGGATCCCGGTTATCGCGGCGCCAGAAACGCTTTTAGCAGCGCCGGTGCCGCACTGGTGCCGGTCAAGGTTGACGAAGCCGGAATGCTGCCGGACAAGCAGCTCCCTACGCCGCGACTGATTTACCTGACGCCCTCACACCAATACCCCACCGGCGTGGCGCTCAGCCTGGCGCGGCGGCTCGAGCTGCTGGCATTGGCACACCGGCAGCGGGCATGGATTATTGAAGATGATTACGACAGCGAGTTTCACTATGACGGCCAGCCGATGCCGGCGATGCAGGGTTTGGATCGGCACGGTAACGTGCTTTACCTGGGCACCTTTTCCAAAGTGCTGTTTCCTTCGCTACGGCTGGCTTATTTGGTGGTACCACCGGCCTTGGTGGAACCCTTTACTGCCGCACGCACGGTATATGACGGCCACAGCGCCCAACTGATGCAGGCGGTGACCGCCGAGTTTATCCAACAGGGGCATTTTGCCGCTCATATCCGCTATATGCGTCAGTTGTACCGCAGCCGACGCGACCGATTATTGGCGGAGGTGCAGGAAAAGCTCGGGCATTTTGCCACGCCACAACCGGCAGGTGGCGGATTGCAACTCAGCGTTTGGCTGCCGCCCGGGCAAGAGAGCGCCCTGACCCAGCAGGCGCAGCATCTGGGCGTCGTCACGCCCGGGCTGACGGCTCAGTATCACATGCCGAACCGGCAGCGCGATGGCTGGCTACTGGGGTTTTCCGCCCTGACACCGGGTGAGATCCGCGCCGCCGTTGAGCGGCTGGCGCGGATTATGCCCGCTTAATCTTGTGGCCCCTGACAGAACCCCAAAATAAATTACTGCTCGGTCAGCCGCAGTTCGGCAACCAACGGCAGGTGATCGCTGACCGCCGGCCAGTGGATGCCGTTCCAGTCGCCGCTGGCGTTCGGCACCGTCAGGCTGTCTAGGTGCCAGCGCTGGGCGTTGCCGCTAAAGATATAATCGACCTTGATTTCGGCGTTTTCCGCCGGCCAGCTGCGGCCATCCTGCGCCTTGGGCATGATGTCGTTCCAGTAGCGGCTCAGCTCGGTCCAGGTGACGCTGCCCGGCACGTCGTTCATGTCGCCGAACAACAGCTTGATGCCGCGCATTTCAATAGTGCGGTCATTCAGCTCGCGCACCTGTTCCAGCCGCATCGCCGGATCTTCCTTGGTGTCCAGATGAGTGTTGATCAAGGTAATCGGCGCCGGGAACTCAGGCACATCAGTCTGGGCGCTAAAGGCAATGCGCTGTTCACGTTGGCCGGAAGGCAACGGGTAAATTTTGCTGTCATGCAGCGGGTATTTCGACAGGAATGCCAGCCCATACTCACCGCCGTCATAATCAATCGCACGGCCAAACGCGACGTGCATGCCGGTCAGTTTGGCCAGCTCCCCGGCCTGATCGAGCTTGCCGCTGCGGCCGGTCAGTTTATCCACCTCCTGCAGCGCCACCACGTCGACGTTCATCGCCTTGATTGCCTTGGCGATGGCGGTCATGTCGCTGACTTTCCCGGCGGCGATGTTAAAGCTGGCGACGCGGATCTTCGGTGCCTGTTCCAGGCTATAGGTTTTGTTCTTCAGGCCGCCGAGCGCACTGGCCACTTCACGGCTATTGGCGTTGCTGTTGGCATGACCGCCATCGGTGGATGACCAGGCCGTATGCGATATTCCCAGGGATAACAAAGTGATAAGCAAAGCATGACGTGAGCGCATGTATTCTCCTTTAACGTTCATATTATTTGGGGGCACCCGTTCCCCCACAGCTAACAACGATTTTGCCGCAGTTACCCGCGACTATTTCCTAGTTGCAGCGCTATTTTTTTATTCTGCGCGGCGTCTCGCATTCCGGCAGCGAAAGCATTGCACCATTGGACAACCGGCTGATTTAGCTTTAAAACCGATAGACCGCTTATCGAGAGGAACCCGCATGACCAGCGCCATTGCCGAACAGCTCACCGAACGTTTCTTCCGCTATCTGGCGGTAACCAGCCAGAGCGACGCCGCCGCAACCACGTTGCCCAGCACGCCGGGCCAACATGATATGGCCAAACTGCTGGCGGCCGAACTGCGTCAGTTAGGGATGCAAGACGTGCAAATCGACGAGCACGCCACCGTCACCGCCCGCAAACCCGGCAACCAGCCAGGCGCACCGCGCATCGGCTTTATTACCCATATCGATACCGTTGACGTTGGCCTGTCGCCCCATATTCACCCGCAGCGCCTGCGCTTTACCGGCCAGGACCTGTGCCTGAATGCAGAACAGGATATCTGGCTGCGCACCGCCGAACATCCGGAGATCCTGGCCTATCCGAATGAAGAGATTATTTTCAGCGACGGCACCAGCGTGCTCGGCGCCGACAACAAAGCGGCGGTCACGGTGGTGATGACCCTGCTGGCTAATCTGGGGGCTGCAGACCGCCACGGCGATATTGTGGTGGCTTTTGTTCCGGATGAAGAAATTGGCCTGCGTGGTGCCAAGGCGCTGGATCTGGCTCGTTTCGACGTGGATTTCGCCTATACCATCGACTGCTGTGAATTGGGGGAAGTGGTGTATGAGAACTTCAACGCCGCCGGGGCCGAGATCCGCATCGAGGGGGTGACCGCACACCCGATGTCGGCGAAGAACGTGCTGATCAACCCGATCCGCATCGCCAACGACATCATCAACCAATTCGACAGTCTGGATACGCCGGAGCATACCGAGGGGCGCGAAGGTTATTTCTGGTTCAACGACCTCACCGCCAATGCCAACCTCGCCACGCTGAAAGTGTCGATCCGTGATTTTGATCTGGCCGGGTTTAATGCACGTAAAGAGCGTATTCAGGAAGTTGTGCGACAGGTTGCGGCAAACTACCCGCGCGCCAAGGTCAGCTGCAAGGTGACGGATATCTACAGCAATATCAGCAATTCCATCGGTGAAGATAAGCGGGCCATCGAACTGATTTTCGGCGCTCTGGCCGCCCACGGCATTCCGCCAAAGGTGATCCCGATGCGCGGCGGCACCGACGGTGCCGCGCTCTCCAGCCGCGGGTTGGTAACGCCGAACTACTTCACCGGCGCGCACAATTTCCATTCGCGCTTTGAGTTTCTGCCGGTCAGCGCGTTTGTGAAGTCATATCAGGTGACGCGCAGCATCTGCTTGCTGGCGGCGCGTGGCTAAACACCATACTCAAGCAGCGCGGTATTGCCGGAAAATACCGCGCTTAAGCCAACAGCCAGCCCAGCACGCCGCCCCATGCCAGTAATGGCAACGAGAAGTAATGAAATTTCAGCCAAATTTTGCGCTCGCCCGCCATACGCAGCGCAATCAGGTTCGCCAGCGAACCGATCGCCAGCCCAAAGCCGCCGGCGTTCACCGCATAGGCCAACAGTGGGCTGGAAGGCACGTAATTAAGCATTAAAATGGTCGCCGGCACGTTGCTGATCACCTGCGACAGGCCAATCCCCAAAGCGTATATGCCGCCGTTGCCCAGCGTAGCGATATCGGCGAACCAGGGCTGGATTGCCTGTAGGCGGGTGAACAACCCCACGTCGATAAACATGGCGATAAAGACAAAAATCAGGCTCCAGTCGATCTGCAACAAGACCCGGCGCGCCAGCAGTAAAAAACCGATGAATACCGCCAACAGGCCATACAGCGGCAGATCAAGATCCAGACACAACAGAAAAATCACGTACAGCGCCACACAACTCAATAACAGGCGCAGCTGATAAGGGTAACCCTCGGTATCCGGGGCTTTAACGATATCCCGCGACGGGAAGCAGAAGCCTGTCAACAGCAGCAGACTGGCCAGCATCGCCGCACCAAACGGCGCCATTTGGGCGATGAACTCCAGGAAAGAGAGCGAAGACTTGCCCCACAGCAAAATATTTTGCGGGTTGCCAATCGGCGTCAGCAACGAACCGGCATTGACCGCCAGCGCCTGGAAGATAATCAACCGACCGATCGGCAACGACGACAGTTTTTTCAGCGTGATGGTCAGCGGAATGACGATAAACAGCGCCACGTCGTTGGTCAGGAACGACGACAATAACGCGGCGGAAAACACCAGAAACAGCGCCAACCGACGCTCGGTGTGCAGCGTATTGATGATTTTGCGGCCGATGAAATCAAAGTAACCGCTGACCTCAACGCCCTTGGTCAGCAACATCAGCCCAAGCAAAGTGATAATAGTGCGCCAATCGATAAAGCGGTTCAGCACAGACAGGGGTTGCGGGTTAAACAGCACCATCAGCACACCGGCTAACAGCAGGATATGCAAAAAACGGTCTTTCAGGAACGGCTGTATCAGCCGAACAACGGCGTTTGAACTCATGTTGAGCGCTTCAAAAAACAACCAGGGATCAGGAGCCAGACGTTAGCCCAAGCGCAGCGGCAACGCCAGCAAAATGCTCTTTTACCTTTAACTGCTTTTCATTTGTCGCGCTTTACTTTATTTGTAGCGCCTTTCACTGTTTCAAAGGATGTTTTCATGGCTAACGTTTTCGCCAAAGGGCTGTTGCTGAGTATCGTGCTCGGCTTGCTGGCCGCCTGTAATGACCCGGATACCCGCTCGCAGATCGACATTGAGGGTAAAACCATGGGCACCTTCTACAGCGTCAAGGTCAGCGGTGACCTGGCGGTCAACAAGCAGCAATTGCAACAGCAGATCGACGCGGTGCTGGAACGAGCCAATGACGATATCTCCACCTACCGCAACGACTCGGTGCTGTCGCGCTTTAATCAAAGCCGCAGTACAGCCCCGCAACCCATCCCGCGTGGGATGGCGGATATTATCCTGATGGCCCAACGCATCGGGCGCGATACTCAGGGTGCGATGAATATCACCGTCGGCCCGCTGGTGAATTTGTGGGGCTTTGGCCCAGACAAGCGCGTCGTCAAGGTACCCAGCCAACAGCAAATAGAGGCGGCGCAAAAAAACATTGGCCTGCAGCACCTCAAGTTACTCAGCGACAACCGTGGCGAGTGGCTGCAAAAGGATCTGCCGGAGATGTATGTTGATCTCTCGACGCTGGGCGAAGGCTACGGCGTCGACCAGTTGGTTCAGTTGATGGCCCGCAATGGCATCACCCACTATCTGGTGTCGGTCGGCGGCGCGGTTTCCTCGCGCGGCCTCAACGGTCAGGGTAAACCCTGGCGAGTCGCGATTCAAAAGCCGACCGATCGTGAAAATGCGGTGCAGGCACTGGTTGATTTGCAAGGCTATGGCATCAGCACCGCCGGCAGCTACCGCAACTATTTCGAACAGGACGGGCAGCGCTATTCGCACGTGATTGATCCCACAACCGGCAAACCTATTACCCATCGCCTGGTGTCCGCTACGGTGATAGCCCCAACCGCACTGGAAGCCGACGGCTGGGATACCGGCTTGATGGTGTTGGGCACTGAAAAAGCGCTAAAACTGGCGGAAGAAAAAGGACTGGCGGTCTACCTGATCAGCAAAACCGATGACGGGTTCAGCGCCGTGATGACGCCGCAGTTCAAAGCGTTTCTGGTGAAATAGTTTCTGTCCGATAACAAAAGCCCAGCTTCCGCTGGGCTTGATTCGGGGAACTCACCGGACGACGGTTATTTGGTCAACGCGATGATACCCAGCGTCAGACCGGCAACTGCCGCCGCCCCACCGGCGATCGCGCCGGCGGTTTCCCAGTTATCCTGCGTGGTGCCTTTCATACAGGTGTTGGTGTGCACCAGACGGCCCTGATCGTCATAGACCGGGACACAAGGTGACTCGGTCGCGCACCCAGCCAAAATGACCGACAGCAAACCAACTGCAATTAATTTTTTCATACTCTTGCCTCAATGTTCGATCACAACACTGCGCGAGTGATAGTCTCGCTATTGAGCCATTGTATGCGCAAAAGGCTGAACAAAGCGTTAATGATCCGTCAGGAGATGTAATTTGGGATAACTCCTAACGGCCCGCCAGCAGGGGTTACAGGCAAAAAAAAGCCCGCTCAAGTTTCTGGACTGACCCCATAAAGTTGGACGGTTCATATTAAGCGGCTTTCAGGGCCTGGGTTCGGTATTCTACCGGACTCAG
>NZ_JBIEIU010000002.1:0-415030 GCF_052113645.1 Serratia quinivorans
GGGGCCTTTCTCTTTCTATCCTTGACTAAATTAAAGCTCCGGACAGAAAGATCCAGAGCACCCACCAGCAGTCTATCCGATTATCCCCGGGGTTAAATTAGTCGTTCTGGTAACGCTGCGAACTGCTGCGCATTTTTCAGTAGAAATAAAAAAGGGGCGATGATTATCGCCCCTGGGTGCATGTGTTTATTGCGCGTTACGCGGCTTCGGTGTGCTTCTGACGCTTATCCTGCTTTAGCGACTTTTCCGGCTTACTGGCCGCCAGCGCATCCGGCTCGAAATCATCCACGTTGATGGAGCGCAGACGGCTCTCTTCGGCTTTCACCAGGATCTTCGCTTCATCGGCGTTGATTTTGCCTTCTTCCAGCGCCCGCTGCGCCAAACGATCCAGTCGGGTGAATGGCAGGTTCTTACCACTTTCCTTGCACAGACGCAGATGAATCGGCTCGGCGGCGATCACGTCCGCCAGTGCGGCTTCCAGCAGGCCGACCGGGTTATGTTCGCTGGGTGTCAAATACTGGCCACGGCCCAGACGGCTGCGGGTGGCGGACGGCTGTTGAATGATCTTGGCCAACTGGTGATCCAGGCGGTCAGACGGTGCGCTATGCACGCGGCCGAACGGGAAGATCACGAAGCGCATCGCACCGGCGATAAAGCGGTTCGGGAAGTTACGTAACAGATCATCCAGTGCTTGTTCCGCCTGGTGCAGACTGTCCTGCACGCCCCAGTGAACCAGCGGTAAATCTTCTTTCTGCCGGCCTTCATCTTCAAAACGTTTCAGCGTAGCGGAAGCCAGGTACATCTGGCTCAGGATATCCCCCAGACGGGCTGATATACGCTCGCGACGTTTCAGGCTGCCGCCCAACACGCCCATGGAAACGTCTGACAGCAGCGCCAGGTTAGCGCTCAGACGGTTCAACTGCTGATAATAGCGGCGGGTCGCGTCTTTGGTCGGTGTGCCACTGGTGCGGCCGTTAGTCAGGCCGAGCCAGAAACTGCGCACCTTGTTGCTGCCCACGTGGCCCAAATGGCCGAACAGCGATTTATCAAAGGCATTCAGATCGTTATTTTGCGCCGCGGCCATTTCATCCAGCACATAAGGATGGCAACGGATAGCGCCCTGACCGAAGATCATCATGGTGCGGGTCAGGATATTCGCACCTTCCACCGTAATGGCGATGGGCGCGCCCTGATAAGCACGGGCCAGGAAGTTGGATTTGCCCAGCATGATGCCTTTACCGCCAGCGATATCCATTGCATCAATGATTGCCTGCTGGCCACGGTGGGTACAGTGGTATTTCACGATGGCCGACAGCACCGCCGGTTTTTCGCCCAGCATCAGGCCGCTGGTGATCAGTGTTGCCGCCGCATCCATCACATAGGTGTTACCGGCGATACGTGCCAGCGGCTCTTCGATCCCTTCCATCTTGCCGATTGAGATCTTGAACTGGCGGCGGATATGGGCGTAAGCGCCAATGCCCAGCGCCATCGATTTCACGCTGCCGGTGGAGTTGGAAGGCAGAGTGATACCGCGACCTACCGACAGGCATTCAACAAGCATACGCCAGCCCTGACCGGCCATTTTTGGCCCACCGATGATGTAATCGATAGGCACGAACACGTCATTGCCGCGAGTCGGACCATTTTGGAACGGCACGTTCAGTGGGAAATGACGGTTGCCGATTTCAACACCTGGGGTGCTGGTTGGGATCAGCGCGCAGGTGATGCCCGGCGATTCGTTATTGCCCAGCAGGTGGTTCGGGTCATACAGTTTGAACGCCAGGCCCAGCACGGTCGCGACCGGTGCCAGCGTGATGTAGCGTTTGTTCCAGGTCAGGCGCATGCCCAATACCTGTTCGCCTTGCCACTCACCCATGCAAACGGTGCCGACGTCCGGAATGGCCCCGGCATCGGAGCCTGCTTCCGGGCTGGTCAGGGCGAAACAAGGAATTTCGTCGCCGCGCGCCAGGCCCGGCAGGTAATGATTTTTCTGCTCGTCAGTACCGTAATGCTGCAGCAGTTCGCCCGGGCCAAGGGAGTTTGGCACGCCGACGGTGATCGCCAGGATGCCCGAAACGCCAGCCAGTTTTTGCAACACGCGCGCCTGAGCATAAGGAGAGAAGTCCAGGCCGCCGTATTCTTTCTTGATGATCATCGCGAAGAAGCGGTGCTCTTTCAGGTACGCCCACAGCTCCGGCGGCAAATCGGCCAACTCATGGGTGATCTGGAAGTCGTTGGCCATCCGGCAGGCTTCTTCCACCGGGCCGTCGATGAACGCCTGCTCTTCAGCGGTCAGCTGCGGTTTCGGGTAGTTATGCAGCTTGTTCCAGTCCGGCGTCCCGCGGAACAGATCGCCTTCCCACCAGGTGGTACCGGCTTCGATCGCTTCCTTTTCGGTGGTGGACATGGGCGGCATCACCTTGCGGAATGCACGCAGCGCCGGTGCAGACAGCATCGAACGGCGCAGAGAAGTGATGTTCAGCGGCAGCAGGATAATCGCCAGCGGCAGCAGCATCCAGAAGGTCCACAGACCGATGACGCCCATGGCCGCGGTGAATGCCAGAAGGATAAGGCTACTGAGGGTGAGGTTCACTCGGTGATAGAACATCACACCAATGAGTGCCAGTAAAACAACAATACTAAGAACCATCATAAGAAGCTCCAAAGTGGCAAGAGGTCTGACCTGTTGTGTGTATGTAATAGGTTTTAGTACATGCCCATATTTTTATCAATGCATTTACAGTTTAATTACAACTCAAGTCACAATCTGACCGCATCAATCATCAAAAACCTCACCAGCACCTCAACCAAGGCGCTGTTTGACTCAGAGTGCTTCTCGGTTTTTCCCCGATCCGGTACACTGCGGGGCGGAAGATTGACGATAACAAGAGGTTCCTCATGTACCACGACCTTATTCGCAGTGAACTGAACGAAGCGGCCGATACCCTGGCGAAATTTATCAATGACGATGCCAATATCGACGCGATTCAACGCGCGGCAGTGCTGCTGGCCGATTCCTTCAAAGCCGGTGGGAAAGTCATTTCCTGCGGTAACGGCGGCTCCCATTGTGACGCCATGCACTTTGCCGAAGAACTGACCGGCCGCTACCGCGAAAACCGCCCAGGTTATCCGGCGATTGCCATTTCCGACGTCAGCCACCTGTCTTGCGTCAGCAACGACTTCGGTTACGAGTATGTGTTTTCACGCTATGTGGAAGCCGTAGGCCGCGAAGGCGACGTATTGCTGGGTATTTCCACTTCAGGCAACTCCGGCAACATCATCAAAGCTATCGAAGCGGCGCGCGCCAAAGGGATGAAAGTGATCACCCTGACCGGTAAAGACGGCGGCAAAATGGCCGGTTCCGCAGACGTGGAAATCCGCGTACCGCACTTCGGTTACGCCGACCGTATCCAGGAAATTCATATCAAAGCGATCCACATCTTGATTCAATTGATCGAAAAAGAGATGGTTAAGGCTTAATGGCTTTAGGGGGCGTTAAGCCCCCGCTAATATGACATTGGGGCGCAGCAGGTCGCGTCTCGATAGACGGCGTCAGGGTGGTTAAGGAGTGGCAAACGATGTGTGAACTGCTCGGGATGAGCGCAAACGTACCGACCGATATTTGCTTTAGCTTTACCGGGCTGGTTCAGCGCGGTGGCCGTACCGGGCCACATAAAGATGGTTGGGGCATTACCTTCTATGAAGGGAACGGTTGCCGTACGTTTAAAGATCCCCAGCCGAGTTTCGACTCGCCGATCGCCCGCCTGGTTCAGGAATATCCGATCAAATCCTGCGCGGTGGTATCGCATATCCGCCAGGCCAATCGCGGCGAAGTGGCGCTGGAAAATACCCACCCTTTTACCCGCGAACTGTGGGGCCGTAACTGGACCTACGCGCACAATGGCCAGTTAAAAGGCTACCGCCAGTTGGAAACAGGCAACTTTCGCCCGGTCGGCCAGACTGACAGCGAATACGCTTTCTGCTGGTTGCTGCACCAGCTTTCCCTGAAATATCCGCGTACCCCGAGCCGTTGGCCGCCGGTATTCCGCTATATCGCTTTGCTGGCCGACCAACTGCGGCAGAAAGGCGTATTCAATATGCTGCTGTCGGATGGGCGCTTTGTGATGGCCTACTGCTCCACCAATCTGTACTGGATCACGCGTCGCGCGCCATTTGGCAAAGCTACGTTGCTCGATCAGGATGTGGAGATTGATTTTCAGCAGCAGACCACACCCAACGATGTGGTCACGGTGATTGCCACCCAACCGCTGACGGCGAATGAAACCTGGCACAAGATTGCGCCAGGCGAATTCGCCCTATTTCACTTCGGTGAGCGGCTTGGTCTGAGCGAAGGGATTGGTACTGACAGCGGGAGCCGTGGTTGACGCATACTGCGTCATCTGGCTGCTGCTCATCAACGGTTGGCCCAGTACGTACTGGCCGTTGGATACCCCGACCATTGGCGGCTGGTGGTTTTTGACGAAGTAGTCATAGCCCGGCTTCAACTGACGCCAAAAGGTGATGTAGCTGGACGAGCTGTGACGCTTCAGGTTCTGATCGGTCATGCGGAACGGATAGATACTGATATCAATCCGGCTTTGACCATAAGCGAACGCGGCTTCGACATAACGGTAAATCTCATCCATATAGGTATTGGTCATCGCGTAACAACCAATCGATTTACATTCACCGTGGATCATCAGATAAGCGCCGGAATAACCCTGTGATTTATCGTAATCATTAGGGAAGCCGATATTTATTGCCCGATAATACTTACTGTCGGGTTTCAGATGGCGCGAGTCGACGCTATAAAAGCCTTCCGGACTTTTAAAGTCACCTTCACGGCGTTTCGGGCCGAGACCGCCGGAGAAATTGCAGATTGGGAAAGAGTTCACCAGGCGGAATTCGTTGCCCATTTTGGCATACAATTCCAGCGTGCGTTCCTCTTTGAAAATCTGAATATAGACCGGTGAACCCACTAATTGCTGCTTAACTACCGGTACCTCGGGAACCTGCTCGCTGGCGCTGCAGGCCGTGATCATCGGCATAGAAAAAAGCATCGCAAACAACAACGCGATTTTGCTCATTATTATTCCTGCTTATATTTATCTGTTGGCTCAATGCACATGGCCAACATGCCACTGATTATTGTTTTACAGTCTTAAAACACCGTCAGATTACCAGCGTGTTCTTTTTTAGCAATATGCGATGTGTATAAAAAAACTACAAACTTCGATAAAAGTGAATCGACAGGCAGATTTTAACGATTAGTGGTGCAAAACAGCGGAAATTTAATTGCGTTTGCTTGACTCAGGTCACTGCCCAACGCAGAAAAATGGTGTGGAAAATGTTAATATTCCGGCTCGAATTAATGTGCTGTTACGGCCGCAGAATCGAGGTGTCGAGCTTATCACCCTGATTATTGTATGGGCTCTGCGGCAACAAAATATTAACAGCGTTTTTAGCGCGAAAATGGATCCAGGAGTTAATCAACGGAATGTACGTTACCCCATTTTGTCAGTGCGAAAGATTTCATGTTGGGTGCGATACCGTCGCGCTCAACCCAGAGGCTGCTGATGCGGCCTCATCATCCAGGCATCGTCAGCACCAGCCTCTGGGGCCGGTAAGACGTGTGAAACTAACCAACATCGTATAAATCCTATGATTAAAATCAGAAAAGGGTTAGATCTGCCCATTGCCGGAGCTCCGCTTCAGGCAATTCACGACGGCCCAATAATTCAGCATGTCGCCCTGCTTGGGGAAGAATACGTCGGAATGCGCCCGTCTATGCTGGTGCAGGAAGGCGATAGCGTCAAGAAAGGCCAGGCGCTGTTCGAAGATAAAAAGACCCCCGGGGTGTTCTTTACCGCCCCTGCCAGCGGTCGCATTGTGGCCATCAACCGCGGTGAGCGGCGTGTATTGCAGTCGGTGGTGATCGCCCTCGAAAATGGCGGTGATGATCAACTCGAGTTTGCCCATTACCCGGTGGCTGAACTGGCCATGTTGCCGCGTGAGCAGGCCGAAGGCGAACTGATCGCCAGCGGTTTGTGGACCGCGCTGCGTACGCGTCCCTTCAGTAAAACCCCGGTCCCCGGGACCACTCCGCGTGCCATCTTCGTTACCGCGATGGACAGCCAGCCTTTGGCCGCCGATCCGCTGGTGATCATCACCGAGCAGCTGGCGGCATTCAACGCCGGGCTGTCGGTATTGGCGCGCCTCACCGACGGCAAGGTGCATGTCTGTCACGCCGCAGGTGCGAACCTGGGCAAACAGCCCGATGCACAGGTAACCTATAACGAATTCGCCGGTCCGCATCCTGCCGGGCTGGTGGGCACCCATATTCACTTCCTCGAGCCGGTCAGCCTGAAAAAAACCGTCTGGCATATCGGTTATCAGGACGTGATCGCCATCGGCACGCTGTTCACCACCGGTAAGCTGGATACCGATCGGGTGGTGGCGCTGGCTGGGCCGCAGGTGGAACACCCGGTGCTGTTACGCACCCGTCTGGGCGCCAGCCTTGACGAACTGACCGCCGGCCGTCTGAAAAACGGTGAGAACCGGGTGATTTCCGGCTCGGTGCTGAGTGGCACCCATGTCGCCGGTCCAAACGCTTATCTCGGTCGTTTCCATGCGCAGGTTTCCGTACTGGAAGAAGGGCGTGATAAACAGCTGTTCGGCTGGATCGCGCCGTCGCCGGATAAATTCTCCATCACCCGCACTACGCTGGGCCACTTCCTGAAGAACAAGCTGTTCGCCTTCTCGACCACCACCCACGGCGGCGAGCGTGCGATGGTGCCGATCGGTAACTATGAACGGGTCATGCCGCTGGATATTCTGCCGACTCTGCTGCTGCGTGACCTGCTGGCGGGCGACAGCGATAGCGCGCAGGCGCTGGGCTGTCTGGAGCTGGATGAAGAAGATCTGGCGCTGTGCACCTTCGTGTGCCCCGGCAAGTATGAATACGCTCCGGTGCTGCGCGACGTGCTGACCAAGATTGAGCAGGAAGGATAACCGATGGGCCTGAAGAATTTTTTTGACAAGATCGAGCATCATTTCACTGCGGGCGGCAAGCTGGAAAAGTGGTACCCGCTGTTTGAGGCGACGACTACGGTGTTTTACACCCCCGGTCTGGTGACGCGCGGCGCTTCGCACGTGCGCGACGCCATCGATTTGAAACGCATGATGATCCTGGTGTGGCTGGCGGTGTTCCCGGCGATGTTCTGGGGGATGTACAACGTTGGCCAGCAGGCCATACCGGCGCTGCACCACCTTTACAGCGGTGATCAACTGCAACAGGTGCTGGCGGGCGATTGGCACTACCGGCTGGCCCAATGGCTGGGCGCTTCGCTGGCGGCGGATGCCGGCTGGATCAGCAAAATGGTGCTGGGCGCCTGCTACTTCCTGCCGATTTACGCCGTAGTGTTTCTGGTCGGTGGTTTTTGGGAAGTGGTGTTCGCCATCATTCGCAAGCACGAGATTAACGAAGGTTTCTTCGTCACCTCGATTCTGTTTGCGCTGATTGTGCCGCCAACATTGCCGCTGTGGCAGGCTGCGCTGGGGATTACCTTCGGCGTGGTGGTGGCGAAAGAAATTTTCGGCGGCACCGGGCGTAACTTCCTTAACCCGGCATTGGCGGGGCGCGCATTCCTGTTCTTCGCTTACCCGGCGCAGATTTCCGGTGACCTGGTGTGGACCTCCGCCGACGGTTTCTCCGGCGCAACGCCGTTGGCTCAGTGGAGCGCGGGTGGGGCACACAGCCTGAGCAACGTCGCTACCGGTCAGTCAATCAGTTGGATGGACGCGTTCCTCGGCAACATTCCCGGCTCGGTCGGCGAAGTCTCCACGCTGATGATCCTGCTCGGCGGGGCGATAATCCTGTTCGGTCGTGTCGCTTCCTGGCGTATCGTCGCCGGCGTGATGCTCGGCATGATAGCCACCGCCTTCCTGTTTAACACCATCGGTTCTACCACCAACCCATTGTTCGCCATGCCTTGGTACTGGCACCTGGTGTTGGGCGGTTTTGCCTTCGGCATGATCTTTATGGCCACCGATCCGGTTTCCGCCTCGTTCACCAATAAGGGGAAATGGTGGTACGGCATTCTGATTGGCGTGATGTGCGTGCTGATCCGGGTGGTCAACCCGGCCTATCCGGAAGGCATGATGCTGGCGATCCTGTTCGCCAACCTGTTCGCGCCGCTGTTCGATTACCTGGTGGTGCAGGCCAACATCAAGCGGAGAAAAGCCCGTGGCGAATGAATCTAAAAACGACAGCATCGGTAAAACGCTGCTGGTGGTACTGCTGCTGTGTCTGGTGTGTTCTGTGGTGGTGGCGGGGTCCGCCGTCGGCCTGAAATCCAAACAGCAGGAACAGAAGCTGCTCGACAAGCAGCGCAATATCCTCGACGTGGCAGGCCTGCTGCAACCGAAGATGGAGGGCGAGCAGGTCAAAGCGCTGTTTACCCAACGCATCGAACCGCGCCTGTTGGATCTGAACAGTGGTGAGTTTGTTACCGGTAAGGCGACGGCGTTCGATCTGGCTGCGGCACTGCGTGACGACAGCAAAAGTGCGGCGTTGCCGGCGGCTGACGATCCGGCGGGCATCAAACGCCGTAGCAATCAGGCAGAGATTTACCTGGTGCGTGACGACAGCGGCGCGGTGAACAAAATCGTGCTGCCGGTTTACGGTACGGGCCTGTGGTCAATGATGTACGCCTTTGTTGCGTTGGATAACGACGGTAACACCGTGAAAGGGATCACTTACTACCAGCAAGGGGAAACTCCGGGCCTGGGGGGGGAGGTTGAGAATGCCGGCTGGCGCCAGCAGTGGATCGGTAAAAAGCTGTTTGACGATAACGGCCAACCGGCGATCCGCGTGGTGAAAGGCGGGGCGCGTCAGGGGGATGAACATGGGGTGGACGGCTTGTCCGGCGCCACGCTGACCTCTAACGGCGTCCAGCATACTTTTGATTTCTGGTTGGGCGAGCACGGCTTTGGCCCGTTCCTGAAAAAAGTTCATGAAGGAGCGCTGAAAAATGGCTGATTCCAATGAGATTAAACGGGTCCTTTTGGGGCCGCTGTTCGACAACAACCCGATCGCCCTGCAGGTGTTGGGCGTCTGTTCCGCGCTGGCGGTGACCACCAAGCTGGAAACGGCGGTGGTGATGACCATTGCGGTGACACTGGTGACGGCGTTCTCCAGCTTCTTTATTTCGTTGATCCGTCACCATATTCCGAACAGCGTACGCATCATCGTGCAGATGGCGATTATCGCCTCGCTGGTGATCGTGGTCGATCAGCTGCTGCGTGCCTATGCGTTCGAAATTTCCAAGCAGCTGTCGGTGTTTGTCGGCCTGATCATCACTAACTGTATCGTGATGGGGCGTGCCGAAGCTTATGCCATGAAGTCACCGCCGATAGAGAGCTTTATGGACGGCATCGGTAACGGTCTGGGCTATGGGGTGATCCTGGTGCTGGTTGGCTTCCTGCGTGAGCTGTTCGGTTCCGGCAAGCTGTTTGGCATTCCCGTGCTGGAAACGGTACAGAACGGCGGTTGGTATCAGCCGAACGGCCTGTTCCTGCTGGCGCCGAGCGCGTTCTTTATCATCGGCCTGCTGATTTGGGCGCTACGCACCCTGAAACCAGCGCAGATCGAAAAGGAGTAATGGCCGATGGAACATTATATCAGCCTGTTTGTACGTGCAGTGTTCGTTGAGAACATGGCGTTGGCGTTCTTCCTGGGGATGTGTACCTTCCTGGCGGTATCGAAGAAGGTCTCGACCGCCTTTGGGTTGGGCATCGCGGTGACTCTGGTGCTCGGCATCTCCGTACCGGTGAACAACCTGGTCTACAACCTGATCCTGCGTGATGGCGCGTTGGTGGAAGGTGTTGATCTGAGCTTCCTCAACTTCATTACCTTTATCGGCGTGATTGCTGCGCTGGTGCAGATTCTGGAGATGATCCTCGACCGCTTCTTCCCGTCGCTTTACAACGCACTCGGCATTTTCCTGCCGCTGATCACCGTGAACTGCGCCATCTTCGGCGGGGTGTCCTTCATGGTGCAACGTGACTACAACTTCGTCGAATCGGTGGTGTACGGCTTCGGCTCCGGCACTGGCTGGATGTTGGCGATTGTCGCGATGGCGGGGATCCGCGAAAAACTCAAGTATGCCAATGTCCCCGCAGGGTTGCGCGGCCTGGGCATTACCTTTATCACCACCGGGCTGATGGCGTTGGGCTTTATGTCCTTCTCCGGTGTTCAGTTGTAAAGGCGGGAAGAATTTATGGAAATTATTTTAGGCGTCGCGATGTTTACCGGCATCGTAATGGTGCTGGTGCTGTTAATCCTGTTCGCCAAATCGAAGCTGGTGAACACCGGCGACATTGCGGTGGAAGTGAACGGCGATCTGGACAAAAGCTTTACCGCTCCGGCGGGTGACAAACTGCTGAATATGCTCTCCAGCCAGGGGATCTTCGTTTCCTCCGCCTGTGGCGGCGGCGGTTCCTGCGGCCAGTGCCGGGTGGTGATCAAAGAGGGCGGCGGCGATATCCTGCCGACCGAACTGTCACACATCAACAAGCGCGAAGCGAAAGAGGGCTGCCGCCTGGCCTGTCAGGTGAACGTGAAGCAGAACCTGAAAATCGAGCTGCCGGAAGAAATCTTCGGCGTGAAGAAGTGGGAGTGCGAGGTTATCTCCAATGATAACAAAGCCACCTTTATCAAAGAGCTCAAGCTGAAAATTCCTGACGGTGAAGACGTGCCGTTCCGTGCCGGTGGGTTTATCCAGATTGAAGCGCCGGCGCACGACATCAGCTATGCCGATTTTGACGTGCCGGAGGATTACCGCGGTGACTGGGACAAATTCAACCTGTTCCGCTACCGTTCAGTGGTAAATGACACCACGGTGCGCGCCTATTCGATGGCGAACTACCCGGACGAAAAGGGCATAATCATGCTCAACGTGCGTATCGCCACGCCGCCGCCGCGCGACCCGGACGTGCCACCGGGCATCATGTCCTCTTATATCTGGTCGTTGAAGGCCGGTGACAAGGTGACCATTTCCGGGCCGTTCGGCGAGTTCTTCGCCAAGGACACCGATGCCGAAATGATCTTTATCGGCGGTGGTGCCGGTATGGCGCCGATGCGTTCGCACATTTTTGACCAGCTCAATCGCCTGAAGTCGAAGCGTAAAATCACCTTCTGGTACGGCGCGCGTTCATTGCGTGAGATGTTCTACGAGGATGACTTCAACCAGCTGCAGGAAGAGAACGAGAACTTTACCTGGCACGTGGCGCTTTCCGATCCACAGCCTGAGGATAACTGGACGGGTTACACCGGCTTTATCCATAATGTTCTGTTGGAAAACTATCTGCGGAACCACCCGGCACCGGAAGACTGCGAATTCTACATGTGTGGTCCGCCAATGATGAACGCCGCGGTGATCAAGATGCTGAAAGATCTGGGCGTCGAAGACGAAAATATCATGCTGGATGACTTTGGTGGCTAAATGCGCGTAGGGGCAATGAAGGGCTGGATGACGACGGTGGCGCTGAGCGCCACCCTGTTATTGACCGGCTGCGGGCCGGAGCAGGTGGATCTCGAGGGTAAAACCATGGGGACCTCTTATTCGATCCGCTACGTCACCGGGGACGACACGCCGTCCGCCGCCAAAATACAGGCGGAGATCGACAAGCGGCTGGAATTGGTGAATGACCAAATGTCCACCTACCGTCCGGACTCGGAACTGAGCCGCTTCAACGCCAGTCGCGCAGTGGATAAGCCCTTCCCGGTGTCGGCAGCCACGACAGAAGTTGTGCTGGAGGCGCTGCGTATCAACCGCGTTACCGACGGCGCATTGGACGTGACCGTCGGGCCGTTGGTTAACCTGTGGGGCTTTGGCCCGGAAGGGCGTCCGGACAAGGTGCCGAGCGCGGCCGTACTGGAACAGCGCCGCGCCTGGACCGGCATCGACAAGCTCTCGGTGCAGGGCAATGCGTTGGTCAAACACATTCCGGAGCTGTATGTCGATCTCTCCTCGATCGCCAAGGGCTACGGAGTGGATGTGATCGCCCAGTATCTGCAATCGCAGCAGGTTAAAAACTACATGGTGGATATTGGCGGTGAGGTTCGCACCCGCGGCCACAATGGCGAGAAAAAACCGTGGCGCATCGCCATTGAGCGGCCGACTGCCGGTATGGAGCAGAAAGCGCAATTGGTGATCCAACCCGGTGAGATGTCGATCGCCACCTCGGGGGATTACCGCAACTATTTCGAACAGGACGGCGTGCGTTATTCGCATACCATAGATCCGATCACCGGCCGCCCAATCCACCACCATCTGGTGTCGGTCACGGTGCTGAGCCCAACCTGCATGGCGGCAGATGGCCTGTCGACCGGATTAAACGTGCTGGGGCCGGAGCGCGGTATGGCATTGGCGAACCTGATGGGGATCCCGGTGTTCATGATTGTGAAAACCGCTGCCGGTTTTGAAGAGCGCTATTCTGAGGCGTTTAAACCCTATTTGAACAAGAGCTCGTGAGGTCGCTATGTTGACGGTATTTGTCGCCAGCTTCGTGTTGTTTCTGCTGATTGTCGGCGGGATGTCGTTGGGTTACGTGTTCAAACGTAAAAGCCTGCAGGGCAGCTGCGGCGGTATTACGGCGCTGGGAATGGATAAGGTTTGCGATTGTCCGGAACCTTGCGATGCGCGTAAAAAACGTCTGGAAAAAGAGGCGTTGCGCCAGCAACAGCTGGAAAAGCACCGGATTATCTGACTTGGAAAAGCATCGGATTATCTGACTACAAGGGGCGCAGGCAGCGCCCCTTTTTCTATTGGTTATTTTGCCTGACGAAACTTCTTCGCATCGGCCGGTGAATTGACCATTACCCCATCCACACCGAGCGCCAGCGCCTGCTGGTATTCTGCCGGTGAGTTGATGCCGAACAAGATGATGTGCGCCGGGCCCTGCGAACGGAAGCAGTCGATCGATTCTTTATCCCAGGTCAGATACGCCTTGGAGCGCCCTTCGCCCAAGGTAAATTTCTCCACCACCTCCACTTCACGCTTCAGTTCCAGCCCGTACCAACGCGGTTGCTGATTGTCCGGTTTCAGCTCGCACAGGTGCGACAGGCTGATATTCGCCAGCAGGTCACGGGTTTCATCGCGAGTTTCGAAACGTTTGATGGCGGGCGGTAGCGCCTGCAGATATTTGGCATCGGTGGAGTAAACGCGGGTGCGATCCAGACTGTGGGTTTTTTCCAGCGTCGCCAGCAGGGCTTTGCCGAACTGGGTCGGATCGGCGTCCGGTGACTTGATATCCAGGTAGAAATAGACTTGAGGGAAGTCGTTCAGTATTTCATCCAGCCGAGGAATGCCAATGCCTTTCCCCCGGAACGGATGCGTTTCCCCTTTGGAGAATGACCAACCGGCGTCAACTTTCGCCAGTTGCTCGGCGGTGTAAGCGGAGACCAACCCTTGCTGATTAGTCAGCGCCTTCAGATCCGAAGGGCGGTACAGCACGATCGCGCCGTCTTTGGATTCCTGCAGGGTGATCCAAATGGCGTCGGCGCCGTTTTTCAGCGCGGTTTCAATCGCCACGCGGGTGTTTTCCGGTGCGTCGGCAGTGCCACCGCGATGCGCAATAATGGCGGGAGCGGCGGTCGCGGCAAGGGATATCAGGGATAACGCTGAAGCTAATAAATAGACCGATAATGTTTTCATGTAGGGCACCTTCCTGTGCATAGGGTTTATTGTTATCTGTTACGGAGGCGATTAATTTGCCACAGCGTACTATTCAAAAATTACGCTTTTTTAACAAGTCGAAGATAATTGGGTGAAACCCTGCTTTCTCCGAGCTGAACCGAGGCTTGAGCTTTCCACTTGTGCCTGTATACTTATACAGTATTATTGGAGGGGCGATGCGTAAAATCATTCATGTCGATATGGACTGCTTCTTCGCGGCGGTAGAAATGCGCGATGATCCCAGCCTGCGCGATATTCCGTTGGCGATTGGCGGCAGCGCTGACCGACGCGGGGTGATCAGCACCGCCAACTATCCAGCGCGCCGCTATGGTGTACACAGTGCAATGTCGACGGCAATGGCGCTCAAGCTCTGCCCGCACCTTAAGCTGCTGCCTGGTCGTATGGCGGCGTACAAGGAAGCCTCGCTGCATATCCGCGAAATCTTTGCCCGCTACACCCCGTTGATTGAACCGCTGTCACTGGATGAAGCCTATTTGGACGTGACCGACTGCAGCCAGTGTAACGGTTCGGCGACGCTGATTGCCGAAAAAATTCGCCAGACGATAGCCGACGAATTGAACCTCACCGCGTCTGCCGGTATCGCGCCCATCAAGTTCCTCGCCAAGATTGCTTCAGAGTTGAATAAACCGAACGGCCAATATGTCATCACACCGGCGCAGGTTCCGGCATTTTTGCAGCAGCTGCCGCTGAGTAAAATCCCGGGCGTGGGGAAAGTGACCGCCAAACGGCTGGAAGAGGTGGGGCTGATCACCTGTGCCGACGTGCAGCAGTACGACCTGGCGGCGCTGTTAAAGCGCTTTGGCAAGTTTGGCCGCGTACTGTGGGAGCGTTGCCAGGGGATCGATCTGCGCGAGGTCTCGCCAGAGCGGCTGCGTAAGTCGGTCGGGGTGGAGCGCACGCTGGCGGAGGATATTCATCGCTGGGAAGATTGTGAAGCGCTGATTGTCGACAAACTCTATCCCGAACTGGAAATGCGCTTGCGAAAGGTGAAGCCGGATCTGCATATCGCCCGGCAAGGCGTGAAGCTGAAGTTTCAGGATTTCCAGCAAACGACGCAGGAACACGTTTGGCCGGTGCTGAATAAAGAAGATCTGATCAACGTAGCGCGGCAGGCGTGGAGCGAACGACGTGAAGGGCGTGGAGTGCGGTTGGTCGGGTTGCACGTGACGCTGCTGGATCCGCAGCTTGAGCGGCAACTGTTGTTGCCGTGGGAATAACAAGGGCGCAATGCAATATTGCGCCCTTGCTTAAATCGCTCGGTAATTTTGGGGGCTCAGCATGCCGACCCCAGCAGATTACGCGCGCTCTGGGATAGCTTTCAGCAGTGCCGTCAGCAGTTTCCAGTACAGACCCACGCTTTCGATATGCACCTGCTCATCCGGGGAGTGTGGCCCGGTAATGGTTGGCCCAATCGACACCATATCCATATTCGGGTACGGCTTTTTGAACAGGCCGCATTCCAGCCCGGCGTGGATCACCATGATGTTCGGCGTCTTGTCGAACAGATCCTGGTAGATCTCGCGTACCAAATGCATGACCGGTGAGTCAGCGTCTGGCTGCCAGCCCGGGTAGCCGCCTTTTGGCGCCACTTTGGCGTTGGCCAACTGGCCCAGAGCGGTCAGCATGCCGACCACGTAATCTTTACCGCTGTCGATCAACGAACGGATCAGGCAGATGATTTCCGCTTCGCTGTCGCTGGTGGTGACCACACCGACGTTCAATGAGGTTTCTACCACGCCTTTCACCGCGTCGCTCATGCGGATCACACCGTTTGGCGTGCCGTTGAGCAGCGCCAGGAAACGCCCCTGGCTGTCGGCCGTCATCGCCTGAGTCGCGCTGGTGACTGGCTCCAGCAGAACGGTGATGTTCTTCTCTTTCGCGGACAGCTCGTTTTGCAGGGTTGCCAGGAACTCTTGGCTCAGCGCTTTCAGTGCATCGGCTTTATCAGCCGGTACCGCAACCACGGCAGAGGCTTCGCGTGGGATAGCGTTGCGCAGGGTGCCGCCGTTCAGATCCAGCACGCGCAGGTTCAACGCGGTGGCATTATCGAACAGGAAGCGCGCCAGCAATTTGTTGGCGTTGCCCAGACCGACGTGAATATCCGCGCCGGAGTGGCCGCCTTTCAGGCCCTTGATCGTCAGTTTCAGAGTCTGGTAACCGGCAGGCACCGCTTCGCGTTGCAGTGGCAGGGTAGTGATGAAATCAATCCCGCCGGCGCAACCCATGTAGATCTCGCCTTCTTCTTCGGAGTCGGTATTGATCAGGATATCCGCCTGCAGCCAGTTAGCCTGCAGCCCGAACGCGCCATCCATACCGGCTTCTTCGGTCATGGTCAGCAGCACTTCCAGCGGGCCGTGCTCGACGCTGTCGTCAGCCAGCACTGCCAGCGCAGAAGCCATACCGATGCCGTTGTCTGCGCCCAGTGTGGTGCCGCGCGCTTTGATCCACTCGCCGTCGATGTACGGCTGAATCGGATCCTTGGTGAAGTCGTGCACGGTGTCGTTATTCTTCTGCGGCACCATGTCCAGGTGCGCCTGCAGGGCGACCGGCTTGCGGTTTTCCATGCCTTTGGTGGCGGGTTTACGCAGCAGAATATTGCCTGCCTGATCGCGCTCGGCGTGCAGGTTTTTCTCTTTGGCCCATTCGAGGATGTGCTGTGCCAGCGCTTCTTCATGATAAGAAGGGTGTGGAATAGAGCAGATTTTGGCAAAAATATCCCACAGCGGCTGTGGCGAAAGTTGAGACAATTCAGACACAATAAGTCTCCTGTAACAGCATTCTCGGCATAGCGGGAATGCCGCTCGGTTAGGGTTAGGGGCATCTGTGCGGCTTTGGCACGATCTCCAGAGAATATCACTTTATACCAGGCGTTGCCCGTCCCGAATTGTGCTGTTTAAGCGCTTGATCACACGAGTTTGACGCGCCATTGCTCACTTATTCAGCATCAATCACCAGACGAAATACTGATGATTTCCACGGTACAACTGGTATTCGGCGCCTCCAGTCTCTATAATCTCGCGCAACCTTTTTTCCCCTGATTACTGAATAAGCCACACCACTGCTGGCTGGGACACCATTCTATGAGCGAAAAATACGTTGTTACCTGGGACATGCTGCAAATGCAAGCGCGCAAACTGGCTCACCGCCTGCTGCCCGTAGACCAATGGACGGGCATTATTGCCGTAAGCCGTGGCGGCCTGGTGCCGGCAGCCTTACTGGCGCGCGAGCTGGGTATCCGCCACGTGGATACCGTGTGCATTTCCAGCTATGACCATGACAACCAACGCGAAATGAAAGTGCTCAAGCGCGCTGAAGGCGACGGTGAAGGCTTTATCGTCATCGACGATCTGGTGGATACCGGCGGCACCGCGAAAGCGATCCGCGAGATGTACCCGAAAGCGCATTTCGTCACCATCTTCGCCAAGCCGGCAGGTCGCCCGCTGGTGGACGATTATGTGGTTGATATCCCACAAGATACCTGGATCGAGCAGCCATGGGACATGGCGGTGACCTTCGTGCCACCGATCGGCGGTCGTTAAGTTCGCCACGCTGATTCGCTAAGACGCCCGGTTCCGCCGGGCGTTTGCATTTCTGATCCCCGCCCCACAGATACACCTTCAAGTATGACGGGTTTATCGTCCCAGAGTTAGGTACACTACCTCCAGTTGATTAGGCTGTTTGCGGCCTATAGCCAGATTTACGGAGGCTGTTGTTACCATGGCACAAGCCAACCTTTCTGAAATCCTGTTCAAACCCTCATTTAAACACCCTGAGACCTCGACGCTGGTGATGCGCGCGCGCAACAAAGTCAGCGCCGATCTGCATTCCACGCTGGAAGGCAACACGGTCAGCAACTGGTATCGCATGCTCAACCCGCTGTTGTGGGCCTGGCGCGGCGTTGATCCGATCGAAATCAACGAAGTGCTGGCGCGCATTGCGGTCGCCGATGTGGAACACACCAACGACAAATGGCTGGATACCGTGGTCGGTTACCGCAACGGCAACTGGATCTACGAGTGGGTACATCAGGGGATGCGCTGGCAGCAGAGCGCGCTGGAGCAGCAAGATCCTCTGATCGGTGGCCAGCACTGGCTCAACGCCGCCAATTTTTACAGTATTGCCGGTTACCCGCACCTGAAAGGGGACGAACTGGCCGAGCAGGCCGAGGCGCTCTCCTGTCGGGCTTACGAAGAGGCCGCGCTGTTGCTGCCTTATCAGTTGAAAGAGCTGGAGTTCCGCATTGAGGGCGGCAGCAGCATTAACGGCTTCCTGCACCTGCCGGAAAAGGGCGAGGCCCCGTTCCCGACGGTGCTGATGTGCGGCAGCCTGGATACGCTGCAAACTGACTATCACCGTCTGTTCCGCGATTATCTGGCACCGCACGGCATCGCCATGCTGACCATTGATATGCCGTCGATCGGTTCTTCTTACAAGTGGAAGCTGACGCAGGATTCCAGTTTCCTGCATCAGCAGGTATTGATCCAGCTAGCTTCGGTGCCTTGGGTCGACCATCAGCGCGTCACCGCGTTTGGCTTCCGCTTTGGCGCCAACGTGGCGGTGCGTCTGGCCTATCTGGAGCCACAGCGGTTGCGTGGCGTGGCTTGTCTGGGGCCGGTAGTGCATCGCCTGCTGTGCGATAGCAAAACTCAGCAGCACGTGCCGGACATGTATATGGACGTGCTGGCCAGCCGGATGGGCATGGCCAATGCTTCGGATAACGTGTTGAAGATCGAACTGAACAGTTATTCGTTGAAAACCCAGGGGCTGTTGGGCCGACGTTGCCCGACGCCGATGCTGGCCGGTTATTGGGATCAGGATCCGCTCAGCCCGAAAGAAGAGGCCCAGTTAATCGCTTCGTCCTCATTGGACGGCAAACTGATCGCCATACCCCGCGCCCCTGTATACAGCAGTTTCCACAAGGCGTTGCTGCAAATGTCACATTGGATGAAAGATAAAATGCGTTAATTAGTTGCTAATTTTTAACAATTTGTTAAAAAGAGTGGTCTACATTGAGGAGGTTAAAGAATGACGTTACCGAGTGGTCACCCTAAAAGCCGACTAATGAAACGTTTCGCCAGCTTGGGGCCGTACCTGCGTGAAGGGCAGTGTGAGAACGACCGTTTTTTCTTTGATTGCTTAGCCGTGTGCGTCAATGTTAAGCCCGCTCCAGAGAAGCGCGAGTTCTGGGGTTGGTGGATCGAACTGCATGCCGAAGATACGCGTTTCACCTACGCCTATCAGTTTGGCCTGTTTGATAAAGATGGGCACTGGACGCCGGAAAAGATTAAGGATGCTGAAGTGAAAACCAAGTTGGAAACCACCCTGCGTGATTTCCACCGTCGTCTGGGCGAGTTGCTGACCACCATGGAACTGACGCTTGAACCGGCCGAGAATTTCAAAGAAAAACTGATTAAACTTTCCGCCTGACCCCGTTAGACCACAAGTATTCTGCTGATTTCGCGTTGTGCCTGTTGGCATAACGCGTCTCTCCTGTTACAAAGTCCTTTGCATTATTCTTCTCATCTTACACGGCAGAAACACTATGAACGGCAGCCAGACACTGGTTGTGAAATTGGGCACCAGCGTGTTGACCGGCGGATCGCTGCGTCTTAACCGTGCTCATATTGTCGAACTGGTACGCCAGTGCGCACAACAGCATGCAGCGGGTCACCGCATCGTTATCGTCACCTCCGGCGCGATTGCCGCCGGGCGCGAGCATTTGGGCTACCCCGAACTCCCCGCCACCATCGCCTCCAAGCAGCTGCTGGCGGCGGTCGGGCAGAGCCGGCTGATCCAACTGTGGGAGCAACTGTTCTCTATTTACGGCATCCACGTCGGGCAGATGCTGCTGACGCGCGCCGATCTGGAAGACCGTGAACGCTTCCTCAATGCGCGTGACACCATGACGGCGCTGCTGGACAACCGTATCGTGCCGGTAATCAATGAGAACGACGCGGTAGCGACCGCAGAAATCAAGGTGGGCGACAACGACAACCTGTCGGCGCTGGCGGCGATCCTGGCCGGGGCCGATAAATTGCTGTTGCTGACCGATCAGCAGGGTTTGTACACCGCCGACCCGCGTAATAACCCGCAGGCGGAACTGATCCGCGAAGTGCACGGCATCGACGATGCGCTGCGTGCCATTGCCGGCGACAGCGTTTCCGGCCTGGGCACCGGCGGCATGGGCACCAAGCTGCAAGCCGCCGACGTGGCCTGTCGCGCCGGCATCGACGTGATCATTGCCGCCGGCAGCAAGCCGGGCGTGGTGGGTGACGTGATTGAAGGCAAACCGGTAGGTACCCGTTTCCACGCGCTGGAAACCCCGTTAGAAAACCGCAAACGCTGGATCTTTGGCGCACCGCCAGCTGGTGAGATCACCGTCGACGACGGCGCGGTCGATGCGATTATGGCGCGCGGCAGTTCGCTGTTGCCGAAGGGCATCCGCGAAGTGAAAGGCGATTTCTCCCGTGGTGAAGTGATCCGCATCCGCAATCTGGCGGGGCGCGATTTGGCGCACGGTGTGAGCCGCTATAACAGCGACGCGATGCGCATGATCGCAGGCCACCACTCGCAGGAAATCAGCGAAATTCTCGGTTATGAATACGGCCCGGTGGCAGTGCACCGCGACGATATGATTGTCAGTTAAGGAGTGAGCATGCTAGAGCAAATGGGAAAGGCCGCCAAGCAGGCCTCCTGGCAGCTGGCGGTGCTGAGTACGGCGAAAAAGAACCAGGTGTTGTCGGTGATTGCCGACAGGCTGGAAGCCGACAGCGAAGCGATTTTACAGGCTAACGAACAGGACATGGCGCAGGCGCGTGCCAGCGGAATGACCGAAGCGCTGCTCGATCGCCTGCTACTGACCCCGGCTCGGCTGGCGGCGATCGCCAACGACGTGCGCCAGGTGTGCCGTTTGAACGACCCGGTCGGCCATGTTCTGGACGGCAGCCTGCTGGACAGCGGGCTGAAGCTGGAGCGTCGTCGCGTGCCGCTCGGCGTGATTGGAGTAATTTATGAAGCACGGCCAAACGTCACCATCGACGTTGCCAGCCTGTGCCTGAAGACCGGCAACGCGGTGATCCTGCGTGGCGGTAAAGAAACTCACCATACCAATCAGGCGACGGTGAAAGTGATCCAGCAGGCGCTGGAACAGTGTGGCCTGCCGGCAGCGGCGGTGCAGGCGATTGACAGCCCGGATCGCGCGTTGGTGAATGAGCTGCTGCGTCTGGATCGCTACGTCGACATGCTGATCCCACGCGGCGGCGCTGGCCTGCATAAACTGTGTCGCGAACAGTCGACCATTCCGGTGATCACCGGCGGCATCGGCGTTTGCCACACCTATGTGGATGACAGCGTTGACTTCGACAAGGCGCTGACGGTGATCGAAAACGCCAAAATTCAGCGCCCGAGCGCCTGTAACTCGCTGGAGACGCTGCTGGTGAACCGCAACATCGCCGCAGAGTTCCTGCCGGTGCTGAGTGCCAGAATGGCGGCGGTGGGGGTTACCCTGCATGCGGCGGAGAATGCTATGCCGCTGCTGCAAGACGGCCCGGCCACGGTGGTGGCGGTCGCGGCGGAAGATTACGACGACGAATGGCTGTCGCTGGATCTGAACGTGGCGCTGGTGGACGATATCGATCAGGCCATCGATCATATCCGCACCCACGGCACCAGCCACTCGGACGCGATCCTCACCCGCTCATTGAGCAGTGCCGAGCACTTCGTTCGCGCGGTAGATTCAAGCGCGGTGTACGTCAATGCCAGCACCCGCTTCACCGACGGCGGCCAGTTCGGCCTGGGCGCAGAAGTGGCGGTCAGCACCCAGAAACTGCATGCCCGCGGCCCCATGGGCCTGGACGCACTGACCACCTATAAGTGGATCGGTTATGGTGATGATTTGGTTCGCAGTTAACTTTTAGTTCGGCGTTGAGATTTAGTGTAGGGGCGCAGTTCAATTGGACTGCGCCCTTGTTGTATAGTTGAGGTGATTTTTCCAATACACTTTTGATATGATTGAAAACTAATCCAGAGTGCTGCTCCTGATTTCGCACTAATTTTGTTGTTGATCCAATAAAGTTCAATGGACATATTAAATTTTCGACTCCACTGACTTGTTGTGCGAGGATTACCTCGGAGATATCTCCCGCGCGTTCGAGAACAAAGAACTCAAAGAGTTTTGCGATTATTTTGTATGCTAGCGGAGTGGACTCAATTAGAAAAAGGAGAACTACGCTGATGCTGACACATTTGCGTATCAAAAACTTTAAGGCATGGAAAGACACTGGGGCCATTCGTTTAGCTCCGTTGACTGTGATCTTTGGTGCAAACAGCGCAGGTAAAAGCAGCTTGGGACATTTGCTGCTAACGCTCAAACAGACCGCGTTATCAGCTGATCGTAAGCGCCCGCTTCATTTAGGGGATGACAATTCCCTTATCGACTTGGGCACTTTTGCTGAGTGTCTGCACAATCATGACTTACAGAATGCACTGGCTTTTGAACTAGGCTGGAAAATTCCTAACAAAGAGCTAGTTGTACGCGATCCAGTTACACAAAAGAAATTTTCTGGAGATGAATTGCGCTTGGACGTAACAATCTCAGCTGACGCGAAAGAACAACCAAGAGTCGATAAACTGACTTATCAAATGTTGCACGAAAAGGTGAATAAACTTACCGTTAACTATTTCCGTGATATCAAAAATAAGCTAGAAATTTCATCGGAAGAGTATAAATTCGTACGTAATACTGGGCGTATTTGGCCGTTGGATGATCCCGATAAATTTTACCGAATTTCCGATCAAAGTCGCGCACGCTTTCAGAATTCAGAGTTCTTGTTGGACTTTGCTTTGAACGTTGAGGCAGCACTCAATAGTGTGTATTACCTAGGACCCCTTCGTGACCACCCCAAACGCATCTACTCTTGGTCAGGAGAAACCCCTGAGAGTGTGGGCCAGAAGGGAGAATTGGCTATTGCCGCTATTTTGGCAGCCAGTGCAGAAGATCGTAAACTGAATAGGGGGCAGAAACAGCGACTTGTTCGCTTCGATGAGTTTATTGCTCGCTGGTTAAAAGATTTGGGGATCATTGATAGTTTTACTGTTAAACCAGTGGCAGAAGGTCGTAAAGAATATGAGGTTTTAGTCAAGACACATGCAACTGCCAGCGAAGTTAAAATTACTGATGTTGGTTTCGGAGTGTCTCAAGTTTTGCCTGCCTTAGTACAAGCATTCTATTGTCAGCCTAATTCTACTATTTGGATGGAACAGCCTGAAATTCATTTGCATCCGCAAGTACAGGCTGAGTTAGCAGATGTTTTCATCTCGGCCACCCAAGCTCGCGAAAACGGTAAGGATCGAAACATACAATTGATTGTGGAAAGCCACTCTGAGCATTTTCTGAATCGCCTTCAACGTCGTGTGGCCGAAGGTGTGGTCAAGCCTGAAGATGTGGCCGTTTATTTCTGTCATCGCGTAGGCTCAGCAACAGAATTAGAACCATTGAGGTTGAATTTGTTCGGCGAGATAGAGAATTGGCCGGATAATTTTTTCGGCGATGAGATGGCAGATATTGCGGGACGCGCATTGGCAGCTTTAAAGCGTAAGAAGGCATTGGCATCTGAAGGTAAAACAGAATGAACAAAGTGGTAATCGATACTAATGTGTTATTGGTAGCCAACTTCCAACATCCGGACGTATCCGACAAATGCATTAAAGAATGTATTTGTCGATTAAAAGGTATGCAAGCTCGTGGTGTGACAGTGATTGATGACGGTTATCGGATTCTCGGTGAATATCAGCATAAGACACATCTTACTCCTCCTAAAGGAGTGGGTGATGTTTTCCTTAAGTGGTTGTTGCGCAATTTAGGTAACCAGCGACGAGTGGAAGCGGTGAGTTTAAACGAGTTAGAGACGGATTGTTTTGTGGAATTTCCTGATCCACAATTAGAGCCATTGTTTGATGCACCAGATCGCAAATTTGTTGCTGTGGCGAATGCTCATCCTGATAAACCACCTATTTGGCAGGCTGCAGATTGTAAATGGCTCGACTGGTGGCCGAATCTAGAGGTTCATGGTATCCATGTTGATTTTTTGTGCTCGGACGATGTATGCAGTTTCTACAACAGGAAATTTCCTAACAGGCCTTTACCTGAATTACCAGGGTGATTAATGACTGATTTTTTTCGTTTTCCGCATACTCCGCACTTAATGTGGCTAGGTGAGGGCTCTCCACGAAGTGACAAGATGTTGTCTCCGAACAAGGTGACAACATTACTTTCAGGCAATGTCGTGGTGGAAGAAAAGCTGGATGGAGCGAATTTAGGTTTTTCTCTTGCTTCAGGCGGCAGTTTACGTGTGCAAAATCGGGGTCAATACCTGACTGAACCCTATTTGGGACAGTTCACTCGTTTACCTGCATGGTTGGCACAACATGGAGCATCGCTTCAATCTGTCCTCAAACCTGAATTGATCTTGTTTGGCGAGTGGTGCGCAGCTCGTCATTCGCTGGACTATGTCTGGCTACCAGATTGGTTCCTACTGTTCGATGTATATGATCGAGCTGCTGGCCGATTTTGGAGTACGACTCGGCGTAATGCATTGGCTACGATTGCTAAGTTGGCTACGGTACCGGAGGTGATGCATGGAAATATTTCCGTGACTGCGTTGAAGCAGTTAGTGATAACTGTGCCTAGTCGCTACCGCGAAGGCCAGCTAGAGGGGGTGGTGATTCGCCGCGAATCAACCAAGTGGTGCGAGGCTCGAGCAAAACTGGTTCGTCCAGATTTTACTCAAGCAATCGATATGCATTGGCGCAAGCGGACGATTGAGTGGAACTGCATTGATATTTTGCAGAGAACCCAGAATGAACTTCTGTGAGGTGGTTTCGTCATGAGGGTTGGAAAAGTAATAGTATCTAGTGAGTGCTGCTGTTTTACCAGATGCGGTGCCCTTTGATTCGGTATATTACTTAAGGGTAGTACTTAGGTAAGATTTTAACTGATATGCAGTCATTCAATTTCATGGAGGTTTTTTCGATGGAATATCACGGTCCTACTTCTTAATTAGATGCAAAGGTTAGTCAGTAATATCTATTAACTACTGGGGGAATAACTGTCTGTTATTTACAACTATTATATATAAGCTCTTGAATGTATGTTGTTTATCTGTAAGCCTCCCCGATAGGAAATTGGCATCTTCCTATTTTATAATCCTTACTCTTAATAAAGATATTTTTTATTCCAGCCTCGCCCGCCAATCCGCTCAATAACCGCTCCAGCATCAACCCCAAGCAATCGGGCAATCACAGCAAATTCCACCACATCCAGCTTGCGTTCGCCGTTTTCAACCTTGGCGATAAACGACTGCGGGCGGCCCAGCGCTTCGGCCAGTTTGGTCTGAGTGATGCCTTTTTCTATACGAGCATCTCGAAGCGTTTTTATAACTAATTGATACTCGGTTGAATAAACTGAAGTCATGGCATTTTCCGCGAGTGATATCCCAAAATCGAATATCTGCCATTGCTGCGACTATCCCAAAACGGGATAATTAAGTCATCAGATAACCAGGAGGATTAAGCATGATGGATAAAGGTGATTGGCACCCGGCGGATGTGATTGCTGCTTTAAAGAAGAAAGGCACCACGTTAGCGGCGGTATCCAGAGAGGCAGGGTTGGCTTCTTCTACCTTGGGCAATGCGCTGGCGCGGCATTGGCCGAAGGGCGAGCGATTGATTGGTGAGGCTTTGAATCTGCCTCCTGCGGATATATGGCCCTCAAGATACCCAAGTCCAGCGCGAAAGAAGTGAGCGGCGGGGCGATGCATAACAGGGCAGCGAACCTAACGCCGATTCAACCAAGGCAGCATACGCACCAGCGCATTGTCCTTAACGATATAGTGGTGGAACAGCGCTGCGGCGGCATGCAGCCCGATCAGCCAATAACCGAAAGCCGCCAGCGTCTTGTGCCAGCCGATGATGGTCCGCGCCTGCGGTCGGTCGGCAATCTCGGCAAAGGGCATCGGCAAGCCGAATAAAAACCACTCTTTGCCACCCAAATAACGGGAATAGACGCCGAGAACCGGCAACGTCAGCAGCAACAGATAAATCAGGCTGTGCACCAGATGTGCCGCGCCGGTTTGCCATTTTGCCGGTTTCGGGTCGATAGCGGGGCTGGTGTGGCGCCAGCGCAGGAACAGGCGGGCAATCATCAGAACAAATACCGTCACTCCGCAACTGAAGTGGGTCACCACCAGTACGTACCACACCGGGGTGCCCGGTACGGCAAGCCCTCTCAGTTCAATGGTCGTGCAGGTCACGACCAGCAGCATCGCCACCAGCCAGTGCAGGCGATGCTGCATCGGCATATAAGAGTTCTGCACCGGGTTACCTTTTGATGTTAAATCACAGTGCTGACGAGAGTAACCAAATGTTACAGGGGAGGAAAGCGCCGGATGAGATTTTCATCCGGCGTGTTGCTGGTGCGGCGCTTAAAGCGGGGGCCGCAGGTCACTCAGTCGATCTTGGCTTTGGCGAAGTCACTGCCGTTAACGTCAACCACATAGCCGCTGACGTTGCTGCGGGTGGCATAGAACACCTTGCCGTTCGCCAGTGGCAGCAGTGGGGCCTGCTGGGCGAAAATCACCTGCGCCTGCTGATAAAGCTTGGCGCGTTCGGCAGGGACGCTGACCTGAATCGCTTGCTGGATCAGTTTGTCATAGCTGCTGTCGCACCAGCGGGCCGCGTTGGCTCCGGTTTGTACACCGGCGCAGCTGAGCAAGGTGGCGAAGTTGTCCGGGTCGCCGTTATCCGACATCCAGCCGTACAGCGCGCTCTGCTGTTCCCCTTTGCGCAGCCCTGCCAGGTACTGACCCCATTCCCAGGTGACGATTTTGGCTTTCACGCCCACTTTCGCCCAGTCGCTTTGGATCATCTGAGCGATGCGCCGTGAGTTAGGGTTGTAAGGGCGGGCTACCGGCATCGACCAGATGTCGGTCTCAAACCCTTTCTCCAGCCCGGCCTGCTTGAGCAGTTCACGCGCCTTCTCCGGGTTGTAAGCGTATTCCGGCAATTTGTCGTTGTAGCCCAACATGCCTGGCGGCAGTATCGAGTTGGCCGTGGTGCCGCTGTCTTTGAATACCGCTGAAACGATGGCTTTTTTGTCCACCGCATAGCTCAGTGCTTGGCGTACCAGCACGTTATCGAACGGCTTCTTCTGGGTATTGAACGCCAGATAGCCGACGTTCAGGCCGTCGATATTGTGCAGTTGCAGGTTCTTGTCGCCCTTGATGGCGTCAAACTGCTCCGCCAGCGGGGCAGGGATGATCTGGCACTCGTTGGTTTTCAGCTTGGCCAGCCGGGTTTCCGGGTTTGGCGTGATGGAGAAAATCAGGTGCTTGCTGGCCACTTCGCCCTGCCAGTAATGCGGGTTGGCGATGTAGCGGATCAGCGAGTCCTGCTTGTACTGCTGCAACGCAAACGGCCCGGTGCCGATAGGCCAGTTATCGACATACTCCGGGGTGCCTTTTTTCAGCATGGCATCGGCATATTCGGCGGAAAGGATCGAGGCGAAGTCCATGGTCCAGTCAGCCAGGAATGCGGCGTTAGGCTGGCTCAGCGTAAAGCGCACGTGGTCGTTATCCACCGCCTCCACTTTGGTGATCAGTTTGTCCAGCCCGGTGTCGGTAAAGTACTCGTAGTTGCCGCCGGACACCTTGTGATACGGATTATTGGCATCTTTTTGACGCATCACGGTGAACACCACGTCCTCGGCGTTGAAGTCGCGCGTCGGGGTGAAGTATTTGTTGCTGTTGAATTTCACGCCCTTGCGCAGCGTAAAGGTGTAGGTTTTGCCATCCGGGCTGATGGTCCACTCGGTTGCCAGTGAGGGGGCCGGGGTTTTATCGCTTTCACGCAGCGTCAGCAGGCGGTTGTACAGCACCTGCGAGGTGGCGATAAAGGTGGTGCCGGAGCTGGAAAGCTGCGGGTTGAAAGATTCGGGCGAGGCCACGGTGCAGTAGACCAGGGTATCCGTGGCGGCCAGTGCGCTGCCCGCCGTCAACAGGCCGGTACCTGCCAATAACAGACCTGCCGTGCTTTGTTTTAAACGCATAAAATGGGTGGCTCCCTCAGGTTGATTGAGGACACTGCCGCCGCTGTGGCATTCAGGCAGCCCTCAGTTTAAATATAAGTGATTGATCGCGAATATGGGAGCCAGTGAATGACGATTGATCGACGGCTACGGGCTAGCTGGCCTATTTTTTGTCGGTTCTCAGTTTCGGCCCCGGTATTAATGGCGGTTGGCGGGAAGGTTCTCTGGCGCCCGCTTTTCTGGCACTTTTTTGTGTGGTTGCTCAAGCCGCCTTTTGTTGTGGTGCGGTTTGGGCTGCACTTTATTATTATGCGGCTTTTTATTATTTTGATGAATAATTGGGCGCTCAGGCTCTTTATTGATCGGTGGCGCAGCGAAGACCGAGGTGCAATTTAACGCCATGACGGCGGTGATAATAAATATCAGCTTTTTCATTATTATTTCCTGAGTATGGAAAACGGTATTCTTGGTCAGTGCCAGGGATAGGGCTGACGGTTTAACGTGGGCCGTTAAAGTGATAACCCGGCCCACCGTGGCGGCCGCCACCGCCGCCGCCAGGAGGGGGGAATATACAGCCGGAAAGCATTGCGCTAATAGTCAGCGCACTGATGAACATCAGAATACGACGCATAATATAACCTTTAACCTCTACATTGAGGGGGCCAGTATCATCTTGCGCCATAGTTGTTAGCAATATGGAAAGGGTAGGCAAATCGAAAAGGTTCTGTAAGTAAGAATATTCTAATCTGAGAGGCGGGAGTTAATATCCCGCCTTAAGCATTTCAGCGCGTAATAAGTCGACTATCGCCGGTTCAATATCAGGAAATTGCCGCGTAATATCCTCAATCGCCTCTGCGACGGAAGGGGCGGCAAAGGTACCGGAAAACGGCACCAGCGGCAGATTGGCGTCGCTGTCCGGGAATTCACCGCTGATGGTACCGGTGATCATCCCCGCGTTCTTTTGCGCAGTGAAGTCATACTCACCAATATTCTTATTAATCAGTGTCATATTTACCTCGGTACAGCGTCTCCTGGCGCAGTGGTTCACTTATTAAGGCCTTCTTCAAGCATAGCGCCTGAGCAGGAGAATGCCACTCACGGCCGGTGCATCCCCTTGATGTGGCTCAAATCCACATAAACATAAGGTAATAAAAACTGGCCTTGAAACGATAATTTGATTATAAACACCGCCGTTAGGGACAATGTTCTCATCTGAATTGGAGTTGTTATGTTGGCTAAAGTTAATCGGCTGTTCGCCGGGGCGCTACTGGCGCTATTGCTTCCCGCTGTCGCTGCGGCGGCGGATTACCGTGCGGGCGAACAATATTCTCGCCTGGATAAGCCGGTGGCATCGGCCCCTGCGGTGGTAGAGTTTTTCTCCTTTTATTGCGGCCCCTGTTATCAGTTTGCCGAAACCTACCATGTGGGCAGCACCGTCAGCCAGGCCTTGCCTGAGGGCACTAAACTGACCAAATATCACGTTGGCCTGATGGGCAAATTGGGCAATGAGCTGACCGAAGCCTGGTCGGTAGCGATGGTGATGGGCATTGAGGATAAAATCGAAGGTCTGCTGTTCGACGAGCTGCAAAAGAAGCGCGCTATTAACAGTGAAGAGGATATTCAGCGGGTGTTTGCCGCCGCCGGTGTTGATGCCGCGGCCTATGAAAATGCGCGCCACAGCCTGCTGGTGAAGGGCATGACGGCCAAGCAGAATGAAGCGGTGAAAGCGCTGGACGTACGCGCAACGCCATCATTTTATGTTTCCGGCAAGTACAAAATCGACAATACCGGCATGGCGAGTCAAAGCGTCGACGGTTATGCGAAGGAGTATGCCGCCGTGGTCCGTTATCTGCTGGATAGCCAGCCTTAATCCGCAAAACTTACAGGCGCAGGGTGTTTATCCTGCGTTTTCCCTCAGTCTGTTCTGTCAGCCATCAGCAGACGCGTTGCGGTATCTCCCCATTTCTGTGGTCGATATATTGAGACTCCTCGGCAGGCGTTAGTAGACCCCTGCTACAAACACTTAGGAGACCTCTATGCCATTACCTTCATCAAGCACCATTTACTATGTTGCAACGCTGAATGATGTCGCGTTAAACACCACCAGTACCGAAGAGATTGTCGTAACGGACAGCTATACCGGCGGCCGGTTTATCAAGCAAGCCGCTAGTCCGTCAGTCGATCGCTGGGATGTTGATGGTGTAATGCTGATTAAAGACGCCAACAATATTATCTGGGAAAGGGTTTTTGAAGACTGTGTCGATCCGGAGTGGTGGGGAGCCAGACCATTCTATCGCAATAAATCCGGAAGCTTTGTAAATGATGGCTATGACAACGCGCCGGCATTTAGCCGCATGCTGGCCTGGTTGGTTGGCACCGTGATTGTTTCGGGCACACCTCCTGGCGGTACTTATATTAACTGGACCCCAAAACCGGCAGGCGTGCGCTTTAAAGGTAATCGTCAATATGGTTTCACCTCAACCGTCATCTGGAATACGCGTATTAATCTGTATGCCAATGGTGGTGCTATTTTCGCCAATGAAGGTTTTAATCTGGATGCGGGCAATCCGAAGGCGTTGCTACGGTTGTATAACGAAAAGAATCGACCGACCATTGAGTGCACGTTGGAAAAACTGGAAATGTATTCTTGCAGCCCAAACCGTATCGACAGCGGCACCATTAACCAAGGTGTGACGGCAATGCTGTTTGAGGGCGAGGGTGTTGCGGGAGATTTTCGTTTCTGTCGATGCGTTGTACGCGAGGCAAAATTCTACCATTTCCGCACCGCTCCAGCGGTCAGATATGGGGCACGTGCTTATTTGATCCGTTTCTATGATAGTTATTTCTCGCAAAATTCAGGGGGGGACGTTTATTACCCTGCCGGTATTGCCGATGCGGGGGAGAACTTCAGTTATACCAACTGCACCTTTGGCAATGGAGGCGTTCTGAATCTGGAGGGTGGGGCGCATAACTTCGTCAATTGTTCCATTGATTACCAAAAGTTTGGTTTTGTGATTAAAAATGCGCGGGTATGTATGCTCGGTGGCCATATGGAGATCAACAGTGATATCACCGACAGCCGCGTGGTGATCACGGGCACCGGCAGCTTTAGCGCTGTGGGAACCAAATTTTACGGCACCACCAATGTACCCATTACTGCGCCTTCCTATTTTGACGCTCAACAGCCCCACAGTAAGGTGATCCTGCAAGATTGCGAGTTTGAGAATACCTTTGGGCACGGCACGTTATTATCAGGGGAAGGTCAATTAAAAACGCAGGGATGCTTTATGGTTAACCAGAACCAATGCCCGGTGTTACAACCGTTAACTTCGAAAAACAATAGAATGCTGAATCTGCAAACGGCGGAGCAAGTGAGTTCTTATTTGGCGACTCTGTACGGTTATGCATTTACAGCAGCTAATTATCTGGTGCAAACCGTTTATCCTCCGGCCGGGGCTGCTTTCACCGGCAAGGTGATTGAGATCAGGAAAACAGCCAATACTACCGGCAGCCAACGGATTGCTATCCCAATGGCGATGGGGGAGGGCAGAGTGCCTTACTGCCGAGTGCAGGTAATGGGATCTGTGGGGTTCTCTACCGCAGCCGGATATGCGTTTTCCGGTGAAGGGATCCGCAGTTTGACCGGATCTGCAGGCTATTATTTTTCCAACGTTAAGGACACCTGGAATTTCGGTGCAGTTAATGTGACCACCAGCCCGACAACGGCAATCAACATGTTTGGCAACGCCAGCGATTTCAACGTGGGTAGCGGGCAAACGCCGCGCAATATTGCCGATGGTGGTCAGCAATGGCTGTTGTTCTATATCGATCTGACCAATTTGCCGACCGGTGAATCACTGTATATTGGCAATATCAATTTTAACGTTTTGTGATCTCCGCTTGTATGTACAACCCGGCTGCGGCCGGGTTTTGCATGTCTGGAGGCGCAAGGCCCAATCTGTGATCCCTGCGCCAGATCCCGCTGACGGCATTGCTTGTATGTTACTGGATTGTTATGTTGATTTTCTGTTCACACCGCTTGCGGTTCGATCGCGTCCATCGCTGATGTTTGAAGGAGGATCCATGGCAATTTCCGTACCGGTCAGGGAGGTTGGCTTCGAGGAGTGGTTAGCGAAAATCAACTCCGCCTGCGGCCGGTTTTGCGCCAGGACGCTGGGGCCAGGATTTAGCGGCGCGATGCAGGAGTTCCGCGCCCATGCGTTACGCCTGAGCGTGGTTGATGCCGCACAAACCCGTTTGTATCGGACTCAAAAAGAGATTGCCCGCAGCGACGGGGCACACTTTTTCACGGTTTTTCAGCTGCGCGGCAGCTCATTGATGGAGCAGGGCGACCGACAGGCGGTATTGTCCGCCGGTGACGTCACGCTGATCGATGCTTCACGCACCAGCAGCTTTACCTTTCAGCAGGACTCCCGCCAAATTTCATTACTGATGCCGCGAAGCTATTTCGAACAGTCCGCAAGCCTGAACGATCGGTCATTTGCTCGACGGCTCGACGGGCAAAGCAGCATGGCGCGCCTCAGTCGGCAACTGGTTTTGGGGTGTATGCAGGAGGCGCAGATGAGCGCTTCCGAGAGCGAGGCGATATTGAGTGCCGTGGCGACGTTGTTACGCCCGGCGCTGGTCGAACGTGACCTGGGATCTGACGTTCATCCGGAGACGTTCACCCGGACGCTGGCGTTTATCGATACGCATATCCAGTCGGCGGCGTTACGGCCGGAGTGGATTGCCGCTGAGCTGGGTGTTTCGGTACGCAGCCTGTACCGGATGTTTGCCCGTCAGGGGCTGGTGGTGGCGCAATATATCAAGCACCGTCGCCTGGATTTGTGCGCTCAGGCGCTACGCAGCGCGCCGGCGCGGGAAAAGTTGGCCACTGTCGGCTATGACTGGGGCTTTGCCGATCACAGCCATTTTTCCACTGCCTTCAAAAGCCGTTTCGGCGTCTCGCCAAGCGAATACCGCAAGCAGTATCAGTAGCGCCGCGGTCGGCGCTACTGGGGATCAAGACGTTTTTCAGTAACGAATGCATACCGATTTGGATTCGGTATAAGCATCCAGCCAGTCCGGGCCGAAATCACGGCCGCTGCCCGATTGTTTGAAGCCGCCGAAAGGCATGTTGGCGTCGATCAGGGTATGGGTATTGACCCACACCGTGCCGGCCTGAATGCGTGGCGTAAAGGCCATCGCCGCTTGCAGGCTGGTGGTCCACAGGCTGGCGGTCAGGCCGTAATCGGTATCGTTGGCTTTGCTCAACGCTTCTTCGGCGTCCGCCACGCGGATCAGGTTGACCACCGGGCCGAACACTTCTTCGCGCGCCAGATTCAGCTTGTCATCCGGGTTAATCACCAGGGTCGGCGGGATATAGAACCCTTGCGAGTCCGGCCCCGTCGCGCCGCTGATCAACTCAGCGTGCTTGGATCTGGCGTCGTCCAGATAGGCCGCCACTTTATTACGATGATCGCTGGAAACCAGCGGGTTGATCTGCGCACTGGCATCCATACCCGGTCCGACGGACAGGGATTTCACCGCCTGCTCGAATCCGGCCACCAGGGTATCGTAGAGTGGTGCTTCAATATAAATCCGCGAACTGGCGGCGCACACCTGCCCCTGATTAAGGAAACTGCCCGCCATCAGGCCTTCGATGACCTGCTGCGGATCGGCGTCTTTCAGCACGATGGCCGGGTTTTTGCCGCCCAATTCCAGCGTGACGCGTGTCAGGCGATCCGCCGCCGCGCGCGCAATGCCTTTGCCGACCGGCGTGGAGCCGGTAAAGCTGACTTTGGCGATCAGCGGATGTTCGGTCAGCGCTTTGCCGCAGCCGGTGCCTTTGCCCGTCACCACGTTGAATACGCCCGGTGGAATACCGGCCTCGGTCGCCAGTTCGGCCATGCGCAGCAGGGTGAGCGGCGTGGTTTCAGAAGGTTTGATGACGATAGAGCAACCTGCCGCCAGCGCCGGCATCACTTTCCACATGCCGATCATCAGCGGGAAGTTCCACGGCACAATGCCGGCCACCACGCCAATCGGCTCTTTGCGGGTATACACCTGGTATTTGGCGCCCGGCGGCATGGGGATCGACACGTCCAGGGTTTGGCCGGTGATCTTGGTGGTTAGCCCGGCGGTGTAGCGCATCCAGTTTAGCGTGCAGCCGACTTCGAACATGCGGGCGATGTTGATCGACTTGCCCTGTTCCAGCGTTTCCAACTGGGCCAGCTCTTCGGTGTGTTGTTCAACCAAATCGGCATAGCGCAGTAAAATACGCTCGCGCTCGGCAGGTAAACGCTGCGCCCAGACCCCGGAGGTAAAAGCCTGATGGGCCGATTGCACGGCCCGCGCGACGTCCTGTGCGTTGGCGTCGGCGGTGGAGGAAATTTGTTGCCCGTCGGCGGGGTTATACACCGCCAGTCGGCCTTCGGCGGTGGACTCACGCCATTGGCCGTCGATATACAGCCCATGGTGACGATCGAGAAAACGCGAAACGCTGTCCATCACTGCTACGTTATTGTCAGGCATACGCCCTCCTGTCAGACAAAAAAGGTCGCTATCGTTAACCTTAAAAGTCTACAGCAGGCCGAGAAGAGGGGCTTTTGTCTGCCTGACATTCGGTTTGTTGTGCGTGACAGGGCAGGGGGAAACGGCTGAACGGGTCAGCCGTCAATGCAGCGGACTAGGAACTGAGGGTTGCCAGGCGGGTCGCGAAGCCGAGGAACAGCAGGCCAATCAGGCCATTGCCCAGTTTTGCCAGGCCTTTCTTGTGGTTAAAGAAGTGCGCCAGCATCGCACCGGAGAAGATCAGCGTGGTCATGTAGATAAAACTGACCGATTCGAGGATCAGCGCCAGAAGGGTGAACGACAGGCCGGTATGCGCATAGTTGAAGTCGATGAACTGCACGAAGAACGACACATAGAACAGGATCGCCTTCGGGTTGGTCAGGCTGAGCGTCAGCGATTTACGCAGAATACTGTGGCCGCCTTCAATCTGTTGTTGTTGCGCTGTGTTTTTCTGGATGAAGGTGGCGTAGAGAATTTTTGCGCCCAGGAACAGCAGGTAAATTGCACCGAGAAAGCGTACCAGGGTAAACAGGAACGGCGTGGTGCGGATCAGCGAGGCCACGCCGATATAGGCGCAGAAGATCAGGATAGCATCGCCGATAAACACGCCCAGCGCGGCGGTATAGCCGGCCCGTACGCCGCGTGTTACTCCGGTTTTCAGGACGTACAGCGTATTCGGGCCTGGCAGGATGATGATAAATACCACCCCGGCCAGATAGGTCCAAAGATTCAGGACGCCAAAACTTTCTAACACAATAACCTCTCCATGCGCGGAACTGACAGCCAATAACACTGGCTACACCCGTAGCCGGGCGCGATCCTAACGCCGCAGCGGCGGGTTGGCAACGTATTAAACTTCATGTTGTTTGCCGTATTTTGCTGCGGGCTGGCACCGGACAATGAGGTGTCGACCGGTGCCAATCCAGAGGGGATTTATGGCTTGCGTGCCAGCAGCGTGGCGAAGCGCAGTGAAATGCGATTGCCGGCGGCGTCGGTTTTGTGCAGTTGGCCGACATCTTCGTTGTACTTCAGAATTTCCCAGTCGGCGTAATAGTCTTTCAGCTCACCCGGTTTAAAGGTGAACGGGAAAGGCAGACTGCAAGGGTAATCCGGGGTATCCATCGCCGCGACAATCAGGTTGTAACCGCCGTTCAGGGTGCTGTCCTGCATGTTTTTCACCAGCGCCGGGATCCGCTCGCGGCTGAGGAACATAAACACCACGGTGGAAAGAATAAAGTCGTATTCGCCGCTGAAGCTGTGGGCATTGAGATCCTGCACGCTGGCGCGAATGTGCGACAAACCTTCGCTATCGATCAGGCTATTGAGGTTGTCGATCGACGGGCCGTGTTTGTCCCAGGCGGTGACGTCAAAGCCTTTCAGGTTGAGATAGAGCGAGTTGCGCCCGCCGCCGCAGCCCAGATCCAGTGCCTTGCCGGGCTTTATGTGTTGTACGGCTTCGATCACTTCGGAGTGGGTGCGCGTCAGTTGGTGCTTTTTGTGGTAGTAATCTTCCGGCGAACAATAGAAAGCCAGTTGGCAGGTCATATCATCGGAAAATGAAACGATACGGTGCCATTGTTGGGGGGCGATAAACGGCGGCTGGCTCTCGGGGCTGAACTGCCAGGTTTCGGTGGTTTCGCCTTCCTCGGTCATCAACGCAAAGGTCAGGGTGCCGCTCAGCAGCGTGAGTTTGGCCCAGGTACCGCTCTGGGTGTTGTGCTTTTGCTGGAAACTCTCCGGCAGCGTGGCACTGTTCCATACCGGCAGGGTTTTATAACAAAGCCGCTCATTCATGCCTCTCTCCTTAAATTTTGCGTTGCCCTGGTGCGGGCGAATAAAATGATTTTATAAGTTGCATATAAAATACATGTTTATTGGTCCGTTGAAAATGCCCGCGATCAAAAAATGCCGGGTTTAGAGTTTTCGATGCATGATGTTTAACCACGCGGTCATTCCTTTAAGGTTTATTTCCTGGCGTGCGCGGGCTCTTACCGCCGGATCGACACATTTAAACTGGATCACGGCCCCCGGCTGGGCTAACGTCACTGCAGTTTATGCCAAAACGATCAGGGAAAAGATGCTAATTCGCCGATTTATCAACCCGATGACCTTACGTCCGTTGAGCCTGGCCGCACTGCTGGTGCTGGCCGGTTGTACCACGAAAACCACCACGACTTCACCGGTGCATCGTCCGACTGACGTCAAAGCCCAACTGGTGCGCTTGATGCCGGCTAACACCGCCGATCGTCAGGGGTGGGCTACCGATATCACCGCCGCATTTGCTGCACAAGGCATTGAACCCAGTGACCAAAACCTGTGTTCGGTACTGGCGGTCACCGAACAGGAATCGACCTTCCAGGCCAATCCGACGGTGCCGGGGTTGCCTAAAATCGCCTGGAAAGAGATCGACCGCCGCGCTGACCAACTGCATATCCCCAACTTCCTGGTGCATACCGCTTTGCTGATCAAATCATCGAACGGCAAGAGCTACAGTGAGCGGTTGGATAAGGTGCGCACCGAGAAAGACCTCAGCGATATCTTTGACGACATGATCGATTCGGTGCCGATGGGGCAAAAGTTGTTTGGCAGCCTGAACCCGGTGCACACTGCCGGGCCGATGCAGGTGAGCATTGCCTTCGCCGAAGCCCATGCCAAAGGTTATCCGTACCCGATTGACGGCTCGATCCGCCGTGAAGTATTCAGCCGCCGCGGCGGCATGTATTTCGGCATTGCCCATCTGTTGGGATACCCGGCCAACTACAGCCAGCCGATTTACCGCTTCGCCGACTTCAATGCCGGTTGGTACGCCAGCCGCAACGCCGCTTTCCAAAGCGCGGTCAGCCGCACCACGGGCATCCCGTTGGCGCTGGATGGCGATTTGATTAACTACGGCACCAGTAAACCCGGCACCACCGAACTGGCGGTACGCACCCTCGGCAAGCGGCTGAACATGAGCGACTCGTCGATTCGCCGGGCGCTGGAGAAAGGGGATTTGCTCGAGTTTGCCGACACCGATCTGTATGAGCGGGTTTATGCATTGGCGGAGAAAACCACCGGCAAGAAACTGCCGCGGGAAATGCTGCCGGGCATTCAACTGGAAAGCCCGAAAATTACCCGTAAGCTGACCACCGCCTGGTTTGCCAAGCGGGTCGACGAGCGACGTCAACGTTGTATGTCGCGCGCTTCGGCGGGTTAAACCTGCGGGGTGCTGATAAACGCCGGGTGTTGTTCGGCCTGAGCGGCAAATGCCGCCAGTGCAGGATGTCGCTCGGCGCTAATCTGCCCGGGCAGCATCAGTTGGGTGAAGCTCCAGGCCACCGCCACGCTGACTTCTGCACTGCCCATAAATTGCGGCGCGGCGGCCTGTGACAGTTGCTTTTCCAGTTCGGCGTAGGCCGCCAGCAGTTGGCCCTGAACGCGATCCAGCCAGGGCTGATGCTGTTTCTCTTGCGGGCGCAACTGCTGTTCATAAACGATTTGCACCGTTTTTTCGCAGGCGGCCAATGCCAACCCGTTCAACTGCAGGGCGTGCAGTCTCGCTGCCCCCTGACTTGGCAGCAGGGCCTTGTCTGTCGGGGCGATCCCGGCGGCGTATTCCAGAATCAGCGAAGAATCCATCAGGATTTGATCGCCGGGCAGTACCAGCGTTGGCGCTTTTACCAACGGATTAATGGCTTTAAACCGGTCGAAATCGCTGAACACCGAAATGGCGTGATGCTCAAACTCGATCCCCAATAATTTTAAGCAAATAGCGACCCGGCGCACATAGGGTGAATCCAGCATGCCAATCAGTTGCATTATGTTCTCCTGAGCGCATTTGCCCGGTTTAAAGTGAATGAATAAACGCTACCAGCTGTTGTGCTACGACCTCTGGTGCATCTTCCATTAAAAAATGCCCCGCCTGCGGGATCACCTGCAGCCTGGCACCGGGAATGTCACCTTGCAAACGGTAGGCGTAACTGACCGGCTGCCATTCATCGTTCTCGCCCCACAGGATTTGCACCGGTAGACGCAGTTCCGGCAGACGCTGCGCGAAATCATCAGTATAGCGGGCATCATAATGCGCGATCTGCTGCTGATAAAAGGCCGGTTGGCCGAGTACGCCGACGATGGGAGCCAGATAGCTCTGCAACAGTTCTCCCGTCATCCGCGATTTGTTGAACACGGCCATTCCCAACTGACGCGTTAGGGTTTGTTCGTGCTGTAAGGCGTCCATGACGGCGTACTGACGGTAGTTATCGCGGATGCTGCGCCAGGTGGGGGAAGGCCAGGAATCGTAGCTGCAAATATCCGCAATGGTCAGTGAGCGAAAGCGTTTGGCGTGCCTGAAAGCCGCGCGCAGTGATAACGCGCCACCAATATCGTGGCCAAACACGTGGGCGGAGTCCAGTTGCCAGTGATCCAGCAGGGCGATCAGTAAATCCGCCTGCGCAGCAATTGAGGTCTCTGCCGACAAGGGGCGTTCCGACGCGCCGTAGCCCAGCAGATCATAGTAATAAACCCGGAAGCCAGCCGCCGTCAGGCGGGGCAGTAAATTCCGCCAGATGATCGAATGGGCAGGGGTGCCGTGCACCAATACCAGTGGTTTACCTTCTCCCTGTATGCCGGTGGCAATGCGATGCCCCTGAATAATAACCTGCTGATTAACCTGAGAAGTGAAGCCGTTCATGATGATTGCTCCCCATTATCGCGTTGAATATCCAGCCTACCTCTCGCCTTTTCATGACGCCAATGACAAGTTATGGTGATGAAAACCAACTTTTGTCATGAGGCGTTTATGAACCAGCGTTTATCCATTGATGCATTGCGGGCGCTGCAGAGCGTCACCGACACCGGCAGCATGACGCGTGCAGCGCAACAGCTAAACCTCAGTCAGTCGGCAGTGAGTTGGAAAATCAAACGGTTGGAAGAACAATTGGGCCGCACTCTGGTCGATCGTCAGGGAGCTGCGTTGACCGCCACAGTAGACGGTGAGGCGCTGCTGCTGCATGGTCGGCAGATTTTGCAGGCCCACGACCGGGCATTGGCGCATTTTTCCCCCTCTTTACTGCAGGGGACGGTGCGTTTTGGTGCCACAGAGCAGATGTCGCTGCCCCAGTTGGCCGCCTTGCTGGCGTCTTTTACCCATCAACATCCGCAGGTTGACGTGCAGTTGGTCATCGATCAAAGCCAGATATTGCGTCACGCCTTGGCTCAGGGCGAGTTGGATCTGGTGCTGCATCAGCAGTTCTGCGATGCGTTAAGCGCAGAAGATGTGGTGCTGGCAACGGAGCAGATTCACTGGTGCGTGCCGCCCGGCTGGCGCTATCAGTCGGGAGACTGCGTGAGATTGGTCAGCTACGGGCCGGACTGTTTTTACCGCCGGTTGGCTGAAGAGCGTCTGAACGCCGCGGGTATTGCTCATAAGGTCTCGGTGGAATGCCCTTCGGTGTCCGGTATGTTGGCAGCGATTTCCGCCGGTATGGGAATGGGTCTGCTCAATCAGCAATCTGTCGATCGGCGGGTGCAGATCGAGACGGTATTTGAGCGTAGGTTACCCTTGCCGAGAGTGGCGCATGCGTTGCGTTTGGGGGGCAAACGACAACACCCGCTACTGCAAAGGTTGCAGCAACAGGTGGTGCAAGCTCTGGGGCAATCCGCCGAGCTCTGAGCTACGGCGGATCTCGCCAAGGCTAAGCGCGACGCGGATTAGTCAGGCCGAAGTTAAAGTTATTGCAGCGGTTGCAGAACTCCTTCATCACCGGCGGGGTGTCCATCATCGGCACTTTAACTTCGATAAAGGCCAGCCGATCCTGACGCGAGGCGTGCTCCAGCGCCAATTCCAACTGTTGGGTGGTTTCAACCGCCACGCTGAATGGCGTCGCCTGGGTATTGAGCACCGCCGGCAGTTTGGCGTAGTCCCATGGCCCGATATCGTTGTACGACGAGTTTTCCCCCAGAATATAACGTTCGATGGTGTAACCGTCGTTATTGATCAAGAAGATAATCGGCTTCTGATCATAACGCAGCAGGGTAGATACTTCCTGAGCGGTCAGTTGGAAGGAACCGTCGCCGATAAACAGCAGATGCCGGCGATCGGGGGCGGCCATCATGGTGCCCAGCAGCGCCGGCAGGGTATAGCCAATCGAGCCCCAGATTGGCTGATTGACCACCTGAACGCCATCCGGCATGCGCATGCCGCCGATTGCGGCGCCCGAGGTGCCGTTCTCCACCACCACCACATCATCGGCCCGAATAAAGCGCTGTAGGCGTTGCCATAAATAGGCCTGATCGATCGGCGTATCGCCTGGCGTCGCCAGCCGGTGACGTGTTTCAGGCAGAGGGGCCGGGTGGTGATCGGCTACGCCTTCACCCAGTGCCAGCAAAGCCTGCAGCAGATCGGCGGTCGCCACCGCCGGGTAGGAAGTGTTGCCCAGCTTCACCGAGAACGGCTGAACATCAATGTGTGCCTCGGAGGGGATGTTATGCGAGAAATAACCGGTAGTGGAATCGACCAGCCGTACACCGAAGCTCAACACGCAGTCGGCGTGCGCCATATGTTCATAGAGTTCGGGACGCGAAAGGTTGCCACTGTAACCGCCCATCCAACCCGGCGTGGTTTCCGCAATGATGCATTTGGCCGTCGGCATGTTGGTAAGGGGGATCGCGAATTTATGTGCGACCTCGATCACTAATTGCTGCAGTTGAAAGCGATCCACCATTTGGTCGACCAAAATAATCGGTTTCTTCGCCTGTTTAATCCGGGTCAGTAATGCCGTGGCCGCCAGCTGGACATTATATTTGTCGCTGGGTGGTAATTGCGGTGCGGTTGCCGCCTGAGTGATTTCAATTTCCACATCACAAATATCAGAAGGCAGTTGCAAATAAACCGGTTTCTTTTCAGTCCAGGCCCGGGAAATAACGCGGGGAATTTCGACCGCCGCATTTTCCGGCGTGATTAACGCTTGGGCGACGGTGAATTGCTTAAAGCAGTTCATGACGTTATCAAAATTGCCGTCGGCCAGCGAGTGGTGCAGCAACTCATGGTTTTTCATCGCGTGCAGCGGCGGGGTACCGGACAGACAGATCACCGGCGCGGATTCGGCGTAGGCACCGGCAATGCCGGACAAGGCTGCCAGGTCGCCAACGCCGTAGGTAGTGATCAGCGCTCCGGCACCTTTTAATCGCGCATAGCCGTCGGCCGCGTAGGAGGCATTCAGCTCGTTGCAGTTGCCGATAAATTCAATATTGCCGTCGTGTTCGATCAATTCCAGCAGCGCCAGATTATAGTCGCCGGGTACACCATAAATACGATCGATGTTCAGGGTGCGGAGCTGTTGCAGGATGAAGGCCCCGATAGTGATTTTCATATCATTCTCCGGATTTTTTATCTTTCTTGTATCAGGCACAGAGCAGCAAAATAAATTGCCGGTGATGTTGTGTTGCGAACAATGAAATAAACGCTCGTCCCGTGCTGGCAGGGCTGCGCTCGTTAGCATTAACAATTATTTAAACTATCGGCTTGTTCAAGTTAGGGCGGATGTATGGGGAGCTAGCCTGTTGTATTTGCGGGTTTACGTTGGGGTTGGCCGAGATTAACCCCAGCGATGTTACGGGTGGTATTTTTCACCGAATGTAATAGATATGTAAAATCTGGCCGACGTCGGCAGAACATGACGCGCTTGATGAGCACCCGGTACTTTTGCCGGGCGGTAAAAATGACGGCGGGTATTTGCCCGTTCTCGTCGGTGCGGCTCGATATGGCGGCGTTGTAACCGCATATTTACAGCTGCGTGCGGGGGTAGATGCCTGAGCTTAGTGGGATAGTCGATAAAACGGCTTTTCAAGACCGAAAAAAACGTGACAGCGATTACATTTGCTTGTCAGGCGGCAGTAAAGATTTCGCTACGTCAAAGCCGAAAAGAAGTTCTGTCGCCGACTGGCGAATTGCCAATCTTCTTCGCCGGGAAGAATGATTGCGGAGTATTCCGACAGACGGTGCATGAGGGGCGCAGTAGCCTGAGCGCCCCGGTTCGCCCCGCCGGACGCGTTTCTCTCTATCCACGGCTAAACTTAACCAAGTGACAACGAGGTAGGGGAAAACGGTTGGATAAATAAGATACAGCTTGATCTTGATGGGACGATAGGTAAGAATCCCCGGCCTTATTTTTTACAGGAGTTTGATGATGTTTTTTAAACGGACAATTTTGGCTTGCTCAGTGGCGCTGCTATTTCCTGCACTACCTTCTTACGCTGAGGTTGGTGCAGAAAGTGGCAGCGCGGCGCAGGCCGAAAAACCGGGGTTGTGGCAGCGTTTCACCGATAACGTAGCGGAAACCTGGAACAACTCGCCGAATAAAGACATCTATCTGCCGGCCATTACCTGGCACAACCGTTGGACTTACGACGACGAGCATATCGATAAGTACAACGAGCGCCCTTGGGGCGCCGGTTATGGCATCTCGCGCTACGATAGCGACGGTGACTGGCACGGTATTTATCTGATGGCATTCAAGGACTCGTTCAATAAGTGGGAACCGATTGGCGGTTACGCTTATGAGAAGATCTGGCGTCCGTTGGATGACAAGGATTTCCGTCTGGGTCTGGGCTTTACCGCCAGCGTCACTGCGCGAGACAACTGGAATTACATTCCTATTCCGGCCCCGTTGCCGTTGGCTTCCATCGGTTACAAGCGTCTGACTTTCCAGGCCACCTACATTCCCGGCACCTATAATAACGGCAACGTATTCTTTGCCTGGCTGCGTTGGCAGTTCTGATCCCTGGCAGGGCGCCGAGTCTGGCGTCCCGTAGCCGCAAAACTGCTCAATCCTCGACCAAAAAATTACCTGAATTCTGAAAAAACGCAGGATTGTCCCCTAAAAGGAACTTGTCGCGGCTGGTGGCGTCCGAAGAGGTGACCCGGCGCATTGCGCTTATTGCACACGATATGCCCATCCGCTTTGCTCTGCCGCCAAAGGCCAGGGGCAAGCGGAAGGGATGGCGAGATAAACAGGAGTTTTACCCTCATGAACACCAAACATCGTTTACTGCTGGCACTGACATTGACCTCCGCTATGACCTGCGGCGCGGCTCAGGCTGCCGGACTGATGGATTCTCTCAGCAGCGCGGCCGGTGAACTGAGTCAATCGGGTGGCAGCACCGGCGGCACCTCGCTGTCTTCCCTGACCGGTTTGTTGAACGGTGGCGATAAAGCGCTGAGCTCCAGCAGCATGACCAACGCCGCCGGTATTCTGCAGTACTGCGTAAAAAACAACGTACTGTCGGGTAACAGCACCGAAGCGGTGAAGGACCAGCTGCTGAGCAAGCTGGGTATCAGCAGCACTGAGAACGCCAAAAGCCAGGACTACCAGCAAGGGCTGGGTGGTCTGCTGCAAACCGGCGAAGGCAAGAGCCTGGATCTGAACAGCCTGGGCACGTCGCAAATTACCGAAAAAGTGAAGCAAAAAGCCTGTGATTTGGTTCTGAAACAGGGCGCGTCCTTTATTTCCTGATAGCTTAAACGGCGGCATGCTACGGCGGCCGCCGTTTTTAATTTCCCCGTCGCATTACAAGCTGGGCAGCGGCTGCCACTTGAAATGGGAAGGGAGCGATAAGAGAAAAAATGAAAAAAATTCTGATGGTCTCCCTGTTGGCAGGGATGGCGATGCTGCAGGGCTGTACGATGAAATCTAACGACGCACCACCACCGCCGCAGGTGAAATCTATTGGTATGGCGAACCCGGCGGACGTTTATTGCACCGAGATCGGCGGTAAGCTGAATGCCAAACAAAATGCCGATGGCCAGTATTCCACCTGTACCTTGCCTAACGGCCAGGAAATTGAAAGCTGGGAACTGTTCCGCCGCGATCATCCGGTGAAGAAATAAGCCCGGTGATTAAAACTCGCGATCGCTGATCGGTTGGTATTGCACGCCGCCGTCCGTTTGCAGTTTCAGCGACAGTCGCCAGTCCTGATGATTGCTCAGGGTGAAGGGTTTGGAGCGGAAGTTACAGCCGGTCCTGATATTTTTGATTTTCATCACGTATTCCCCGGCCGGATTGGTTTTGATATTAAAACTGCCGGCGGCGGGAATAAACACTTCGGCTAAACGCTGTGGCGCGCCCGGTGTTTCCAGTTTGACCAGCACCGCAAAATCGTTATTTTGATTATCCAGCGTCAGTTGTTGCGGCTGGTCGGCGGCTTTGCGTTCCGGCTGGTGCAGATAGCCTGCCGACAGTGGCCAGGGTTGCCCGGCATTGTCATGCAGCGGGCCGCCGCATTGTTCGCGTGCTTCGCGCATCGGCATTTCACGCTGGATAGCCCGGTTGTAATCGGTGGTGGTGGCCGTGACAAACTCATCGTCATTTTGATGGGCCCGCAGATAGCGTTTGGCGCTGAAGACGCCCACGGCAATCAGCATAAAGAAGATAAAAATCGTCAGGCGACTCCTGAAAATGCCCCCAAACAGCCTGCCCGGCAATTGAAATAGCCACTTCGCAATTTTTGACAGCATCTTTTTCCCTTAGCGTCCAAGCCGTTACGTTCTTCGGTAACCTTGCTTGCCTCAGTATAGCCAAATCGTTTGGGGTGAGGTAATAGCCCCGTAAAATTCCTGCGTGTTACTCTATCCCTTTTTCGATCATTGGCTCACCTGTCGTCCCTTGCCTTCCGTGTTGTGGCATAAATCATTTGTACGATGTTGAACGTTTATGTACATTCGTGATCACTTGTTCGCCATCGAGAAGCCGAATGTCCAAACTGTTGCCCAATCAGCGCCACGACGCGATCCTCGCCACCTTGCAGCAGCAGGGGCGGGTGCTGGCGGTTGAAATGGCGGAACGCCTGAAAACCACCGAGGCCACCATTCGGCGCGATCTGCGCCAGTTGGCGGCACAAAACCTGTGTAAACGCATTTATGGCGGTGCGCTGGCACCCACGCCGGCAACCGGCCCTATCAGTGCACGGTTGCAATTGAGCGGTGACGAGAAGCAGGCGCTGGCGCTGGCTGCACTGGCATTGGTCAAGCAAGGGCAGGTTATTTTCCTCGATGCCGGCAGTACCCACCTTTATTTGGCCGAGCTGTTGCCGCGCGATTTGCGGCTGACGGTGGTGACTAACGCATTGACTATTGCCGGCAAAATGCTGGAACAGCCGGGGATCCGCACGATTTTAATCGGCGGTGAGCTGGATGCCGACATTGGCGGCTGTGTGGATGCCAAAGCGGTGCAGGAAATTGACGGCTTTCATTTCGACCTCGCTTTTATCGGCATCTGCGCTTATGACCCCCGCAGCGGCTTTTCGGCGCTGAATTATCAGGATGCCCAATTCAAGAAACGCCTGCTGGCACGCTCCGGCAACCTGGCGGTGCTGTGCACCGGCGACAAACTTGACACCTATGCCCCCTACAGCTTTTTGCCTGCCAACCGCGTCGATTATTTGGTCACGCCGCCCGACAGCCATCCGCAGCTCGAACAGCAGGTCATTCACAGCGGCGGCAAGGTGTTGTACAGCGATTCACCGATTGGAGATTGAGATGAAAATAGCCCATGTTGCACTCTGGACCCGCGATATCGATGCCCAGGTGACGTTCTGGCAGCGGTATTTTGACGGCGTTGCCGGGGAACAATACGTTAGCCGCAACCGTCCGGGGTTTGTGTCCCGCTTTGTCAGCCTGGCTGCCGGCCCGACGCTGGAGATCATGAGTTTGCCGGAACTGCTGTCGGCGGAGCAGGCCCATGAACGTGTGGGGTGGGCGCATATTGCTTTGTCGGTGGGGGAGGAGAGCCGTGTCGATCAGTTGGCGCAGCGCGCGCAGCAGGAGGGGATCCTGCAGGCGGCGCCACGCTGGACAGGGGACGGTTTTTATGAGGCGATCATCCGTGATCCGGACGGTAACGCCATCGAAATTACCGCCTGATCACTCTTCTTCGATGCTGGCGAACTGCTGCCCCAGATAGTCGAGCAGCAGTCGCACCGCCGGCAGCAAGCCACGGCGTGATGGGTAAACCGCGTGCACCACGCCGCCCTGCGGTTGCCAGCCGGGCAGCAGCTGCACCAACTCGCCGCGCAGCATGTCGTCACGCATCATCATCGATGGCAACTGCACCATCCCGGCACCGGCAATTGCCGCGGTACGCAGCATTAGCATATCGTCAGTCACCAGCCGTGGCCGATGTTCCCACTCCATTTTTTCCCCCGCGGGTCCGGTCAACTGCCACAGGTGCTGCGCACGAGCGGGACCGAGATCGAGGCTGGGGTATTTATACAGTTCCTCTGGCCGTTCCACCGGGCCGAGGGTTCGCACCAGCGCCGGGCTAGCGGCGATGCACCAGGTCCGTTGCGCCAAAATCTTCAGCACCAGATCGCTGTCTTCCAGCGGTGGCGGCCGTACGCGGATGGCCAGATCCAGGCCTTCACCCACGACGTCGACCCGGCGGTTAGTGGCTTCCAGATGTACGGTGACTTTCGGGTAATCGGCCATAAAGGCCGCCACCATGCTGCCGACTCGGGTATGCAGGATGGCCACCGGGCAAGACATGCGTACCGTGCCGCACGGCTCGGCGCGGGTTTGTTCGATAGCCTGCTGCGCCGCATCGGCTTCCACCAGCATTGCCTTGCAGTGCGCATAGTAATTCAGGCCGACATCGGTGACGGAAAAACGCCGTGTCGAGCGCTGGATCAGGCGTACACCCAGGCGTTCTTCCAGCAGTGCCACGCGCCGACTCAGTTTGGACTTGGGAATACCCAGCGCACGGCCTGCGGGGGCGAACCCCTGATGGTCGACTACGCTGGCGAAATAAAACAGATCATTCAAATCGGTGAACATCGCCCGTCCTTAACATCGTTCCATATCTAGAACGCTGAGTGTACATCTTGCCTACTACTGCAGCAAAGGATGCAGGATTAAACTTCTGGCATCAACTTAAGGTCGTGAGACCTGAAACAGGAGTTCAAGATGAAAAAGATCCTCGGTATTTACAACAGCCCTGAAGCCCATTGGGTCGGTAACGGTTTCCTGGTGAATTCGCTGTTCTCCTATAACGATTTGGGAGCGGAAATGAGCCCGTTCCTGCTGTTGGATCATGCCGCGCCAACCAAGTTCCGCTCGGCTTCCGGCACCCGGGGCGTGGGCCAGCACCCGCATCGTGGGTTCGAAACAGTGACTATCGTGTACCAGGGGGAAGTGGAGCACCGCGATTCCACCGGTAGCGGTGGGGTGATTGGCCCCGGTGACGTGCAATGGATGACCGCCGCCTCGGGTATTTTGCACGAAGAGTTCCATTCACGGGATTTCTCGCGCAACGGCGGCACCATGGAAATGGTCCAGCTGTGGGTGAACCTGCCGGCCAAAGACAAAATGGCTGAGCCGGGTTACCAGACGCTGCTGAATGCGGATATCCCGGTGGTTACGCTGGCGGATGGCGCAGGCCAGGTTCGGGTGATTGCCGGTAACTTCGGCGGTCACGCCGGTCCGGCACGCACCTTCAGCCCGCTCAATGTCTGGGACATGAAGCTGAATGCCGGCCACACCACTACATTGACGGTGGAAGAAGGCCATACGCTGGCGCTGGTCATGTTGCATGGCGCCATTCAGGTTAACGGTGAGGAAGTGGTGCGCGAAACTCAAATGGTCAGGTTTGACCGTGCGGGGGATTCGATCACTATCGAAGCCAATAACGATGTCAGCTTGCTGGTACTGAGCGGCGAGCCTATCGATGAGCCTATCGTCGGTTATGGCCCGTTCGTGATGAACAGCGACGCGGAAATCCAGCAGGCTTTCCGTGACTTCAACGGCGGCAAGTTCGGCAGCATGGCGGCAGAGCACGACGCCGTTTAAGTCCTCGACACACCTCAGAACCGATCCGGAAAACACCTCCGGATCCGGTTCTACACTTAGGTAACCTCTGCGCTTTGGCCGATCGGCCAAAGGCAATCTTTAGTAGCAACAATCAACCCCAAAGGAGTAAACCATGACTGCAAATTACAAACGCCTCGATAAGGATCAGGCCGCCGTTTTGCTGGTGGATCATCAGGCAGGGCTGCTTTCACTGGTACGTGATATCGATCCCGATCGTTTTAAAAACAACGTACTGGCGCTGGGTGATTTAGCGAAGTATTTTAATTTGCCGACCATTCTGACCACCAGTTTCGAAGACGGCCCCAACGGCCCACTGGTGCCTGAGCTGAAAGCGCAGTTCCCCGATGCCCCCTTTATTCCACGCCCTGGACAGATTAATGCCTGGGACAACGACGACTTCGTCAAAGCCGTAAAAGCCACCGGTCGCAAGCAGCTGATCATCGCCGGGGTCGTTACCGAGGTGTGTGTGGCCTTCCCGGCCTTGTCGGCTCTCAGCGAAGGTTTTGAGGTGTTTGTGGTTACCGACGCCTCCGGCACCTTCAACGAACTGACGCGCCAATCGGCCTGGAGCCGTATGGAAGCCGAAGGCGCGCAACTGATGACCTGGTTCGGCGTAGCCTGTGAACTGCACCGCGACTGGCGCAACGATGTCGAAGGCTTGGGCGCGCTGTTCTCCAACCACATTCCCGATTACCGCAACCTGATGACCAGCTACAGTACGCTGACCAAAGGCAAGTAATTCCTCCGGAGCGCAGTCTGCCGCTGCGCTCCGTTTAAATCAGATTGTGTGATGTTGCGGATTTGAAGTTTTTTAGTAGATAAATCCATTCGTTAGCCCTCCCTCCTGCAGTTCGCCAACCCCAGCAGCCGATCAGGTTTGAAAAAGAAGCAGCGCAAACAGTAAAATTTAATTGTGATTGAATATCATTTCATTTCTATAAGTTTTTTTAGAGTTAAAAACGCCTGACTGATTATTTTTGAACTGTGTATTAATATTGTTTTAATCCCTTTGATTAAATCTGGTTTTTTCTGCTATATATTTAATGTTTAAAGTTATTTAATTCAATAAATAAAACAGTCAGCAGCCTATAAGGCCGTGCTGTGGAAAAGAGTAAATTTTTCTGTAGATATGATTTTAAGAAATGACGAATTTCTAACACAGCAAGAGGGATGGTTGATGAATGCATTCAGAGATAAGCTTAAAGCGCATGTGCATCATGTGTCTGCGGTTGGCCAGCATTGCAACACGGAAGAAACGACAAAGCAGGCATTAATTTTACCATTATTGGAGATCCTTGGTTTCCATCCTTACGATCCTACCAAGGTAAAAGCAGAGTATGGGGCTGATTTTCCAGGGGTTAAAGTTGGCGAGCGGGTTGATTACTCCCTTTTTTGTCATGCCGTGCCTGTCATGTTTATTGAGGCGAAATCCTTCAATCAAAACTTAACAAATCACAGCCCGCAGTTATCGCGTTACTTTAATGCTACACCCGAAGTCACGGTTTCTGCGATCACCAACGGAAAAGAATGGCGTTTCTTTACCGACTTGAAAGATAAAAATATCATGGATGACACGCCCTTTCTAAAAATAGATTTTAATGATTTAAACGACTCCGATATTGAGCAACTTTATAGGTTCAGACATGACCAATTTCAGCCGGAAGCTCTGAGAACACTGGCTGAAGAGAGCATTTACCTGACATCATTCACTAAAACGATCAGTGCCAGCCTGAGAGACGTAGACATGGATTTTGTCAGGTATGTGGCAAATCGCTCCAATGTTCAACGTCAACTTAATCAACGTTTTCTAGAAACTATCACTCCTTTGGTTCGTTTGGCCGTTGAGAAGGCAGTCAGTGCAATGGTCGTTTCCGGGTTGTCTGTAACGTCTGAAAATAAAGCGGTATCCGAAGAGTACAGTGAAGGGGCGGAAAACAACAAGGCTGACCCGTTAGCGCCGATCATTGATCCGGAAAACAGTAAGATAGTGACCACTTATGCCGAAAGAGCTTTATTCGATAATGTGGCGATGATTCTGGGTGAGAGCGCGGATTTAACAGCAAAGGACACTGAAAGCTATTACAGCATTCTGGTGCAGGGAAAAACTACCCGCTGGGTCCTCCGCTATTTTGACAATAAGCAAAGACCTACCGTACTGCTTCCGTTAGAAATTAATGAGGAGAGGCACGCCGAAATTGTCCGTGCGGGCTTGGAGCTTGCTGCGGGAGGGCATATCATTATCGATCGCCCTGAGAACATCTTGCGACTCACGGGGTTGATCATCGATTCCTACCATTATTGTATTGATGATGAAAACTTCAGGCAGAAGAAAAAAACGCAGTCGTAAAAATAGGCTGGGGCAAGTTTTTTTCATAAAGCACTGCCCCGGATTATTAATAAAGATTTTCCCTAAGCTCTTTACACAATCCTTAAACTTTCATCACGTTAGCGGTGGGATGTAAGCAAAGATCATCGGGGTGCAAAGGTCGTGAAAAGCGACTTTCTCATCGGCCGGGGGCGGGGTAGGTTAGGCTCAATCCCGGCAAATGAGAACGATGATATGAAAAATGCAATCAAACTCCTGACACTGCCAGTTCTGGCTGCCGTGACGCTGTTCAGCGTCAATGCGCTTTCCGCTCCGGCTCCGGCAGATAAACATGCGCCGCCTGCAGAGCAAGGCTTCCGCTTACCGCCATTCCCTGGCGGGCATATGCCCAAACCGGGCTTCTGCCACGGTGGCGAACTGTTCTGCGCGACTTCCGCCAGTGATAATCCAACCGAAACCATCAATAAGCTGACTTCAGTGATCCCCGCCGGCAACGCCAAGCATTATGAGGTGCGTCTCTCGGTAGTGGCATTGCCGGATACACCGCCCGCACCACCGGTTCCTTAACCCGGCTCACTGGCCCTGAGGGGGAATGCGCGTTAGTCTGGAGTGAATCACCCCAGGAGGCAGGATGAATCCGTCAACGCTCCCCCCTTATCTCCAGCCCGGCGACCGGGTGCTGTTATTCGATGGCGAATGTAATTTGTGTCACGGGCTGGTGAGATTTTTGATCCGTGCCGATCGGCAGGGCAAGATCCTGCTGGCCACGGTGCAATCCGTGGAGGGGCAGGCGATCCTGAATTGGCTGGCGTTGCCCACCGACCGTTTTGACTCCATCGTTTACCTTGAATCGGGGCGACATTGGCTGCGTTCGGCAGCATTTTTTCAGGCGCTGCGTCAGCTTGGTTGGCCGTTTCGCCTGTTGGCGCTGGCGCGTTTTCTGCCGCAGCGGTTGGCGGATGCGTTTTACAATGCGGTGGCGCGCAACCGTTACAAGCTGTTTGGCCGCAATGCAGGTACTGCGTTGCCTGGGGAGGATTTACCGGGGCGTTACCTGCATCATCATCGTGGGCAGTCTGGCTGAGCTTTACGCTTCTTTACCCTTTAATCGATTGAAATATCATCATTCTGGCCCCATATAATGGAACGTTCAGCTAAAAAGGAGCGCGTATGGGGATTAGCGAAGAAGAGTACATCCGCCGTTTGAGTCAGGAAAAGAATGCGGTGGGAAATACGGCAAAATGGGTCGCGATTGTTTCTGCCATTTACTTCGCCATGATGGTGTTTTACGGCCATCCGATTGGCGTGTTGACCATGTCCGGTCTTATTTTTATCGTCTCAACCACCACCTGGCTGAAGAAGCGCCAAAAGGTAAAATCCTACCGTCGGGCGCTGGCGAGGATCAACGATGAACCGCCGGTTCAGCAGCCCTGATACTCGCTGTGCATGATGCTGTAAACCAGGCTTGGCGTATCGTCGGGCACGTCATCCAGGGTATCTACCACACGTAAACCCGCTTTTTCCAGCACGCGGCATGAGGCCAGATTTTTTTCGCGCACAAGGGCGGAAATCTCTGCCAACTGCAGGTGTGTGAAACCATATTCCAGCGAGGCCAGCGCCAGCTCCGTGGCCAATCCACTGCCCCAAACCTGCGTATCAAAGCGATAGCCCAGATTCACCGTGCGTTGTGCCCCCAGCGGCCGCCAGGACAGCCCGCCAAAGCCGATGATCCACTCCGGCCGTTCACGTAGCGCAATCGCCCAGGAACCATAGCCGTGTTGCCCCCAACTTTCGATCCGCTCCGTCAGCGCCAGCCGTGCCCGTTGTTTCGTGGCGATGGGTCCGGCGGGATTAAAGCGTTGCGTGTCAGGATCGCCAAAAATGGCGTAAAAACGAGTCAGATCGTCAGCCACCGGCGGACGCATCAGCAGGCGAGCGCTGACATAGGGATCGGTAGGATTCATCTTCGGCATGGCTTTGCGTAACCTGCTGTGATTGGACAGGGTTAACTGTAGACCAGCGGTGGGGGAGAAGAAACAGAAAACCCCTCTCCGGGCAGAGAGGGGGGCAGGATCAGATAAACGAATCGTCGTCGCTGTAGTCGTCATCGGAGAAATCGGCATTATCGTCGTTTTGATAATCCGCGTTCTGGAAGCCGTTATCCTGGTTGAGGAAGCGGTTATCGCCCCCGTTGTTAAAGGTGTCGAGATTATTGGAGGCGTCGAAATTATTCATCGCGCTGTCATCCACCGGCGTTGCCGGTGTCTCATCGATAATATTCACAATTTCCTGCGGTTGCGAATGACGGAACATGCCGGTCAGCATATCGGCCAGGACGACACCGCCCGCCACACCGGCGGCAGTCTGCAATGCCCCACCGAGGAATCCACCGGCACGTGAAGGTGCTGCCTGCTGCTGTGGATTGTAGGCCGGTTGTTGCTGCTGTTGGGCATAGCCCGGCTGCGGCTGATTGTTCCATGCGGCGTTATTTTGCTGTTGCGCCTGATACTGCTCACGCGGGCTTGGCGCGTTACGGTTACCGCCGCCGAACAGGCCGGCCAGGAAGCCACCGCTGCTTTGCTGATTGGCGTTGTTTTGCTGTTGCTGGGCAATCTGGCTCTCCAGATCTTTCACCCGCTGGTCCAGCTGCTTTAACGCTGCTTCCTGAATGATCATCGCCTGCGCCATGTAATACGGCGCGGAAGGCTGTTCGCGGATGTGCTGGTTGATTTGCTGTTCTGCCTGGAGATCCCTCTGGCCCGTCTTGGTCTCGGCTTCTTTCAAGCGGCCAAACAGACCATCGATAAGACGTTGTTCTTCGGATTGCATAGGATTACCTCTAGGAGATGAATAACGCTACTGGATGATAGATATCATCGGTAGCTATCACCCTAGCGTGTTTAGTTGAACCAATAAATAAATGGCAGGTAAACCTGTTTATGAATTTGTTACCAATTACGGCAAAGGGAGCAGCATCACCAGTTTCAGCCCGCTATTTTCTGCCGGGTTAAACGTCAGTTGCCGATAGCGCAATGCCCCCAGTTGCCCATGAGTGAAGGCCCGTTCGCCTCCTTCACGCGCCAGTACGTCATGCTGTTGCCACCAGTGGTGGAAGGCTTCGCTGTTGTGCGTCATGTTGCGCACAAAAGCGCGCATCTCTTCGGTATTTTGGTGGTGACTGGTTTCGGCCCGAAACTCGGCGACGACACGCCGTGCTCGCTCCTCCCAGTTACAGACCAGCGTTTTGGCTAACGGGTGGAAAAACATAAAGTGCAGCAGATTGGGCGTGGCGGCTTGACCCAACCAGCCACAGAACAGGCTTTCCGCCGCCGGGTTCCAGGCGACGACATTCCAGGTGATATCCAGCAGGTAGCAGGGCACTGTCACCTGGTTCACGCTTTGCAACACCGCACTGTTGTCGGCCTCCTGATGCTGTTCCTGTTCAGGATCGGCGACGCGTGCCAGGGTAAACAGGTAGTGGCGTTCGGCATGCCCCAACCGCAGTGCTTTGGCGATGCGTGCCAGCGTATGCGGCGAGATGGATACCTCGCGACCTTGTTCGATCCAGGTATACCAGGTGGCGCTGATGCCACTGATTTGCGCCAGCTCTTCGCGGCGCAGGCCACTGGTGCGACGACGCGGTGCGGTGGGTAACCCGAGCATGTCCGGCGTAATACGTTCGCGGTGCGCGCGCAGAAAGGCGCCAAGGGCTTTGGGGCCGGATAAGGCTTCAGATTGCATAGGCTGGTACCTGCTGATACTAGGATAACTGCTCATATTGTACCCGTATATTAAGCTGATTATAGTAATAAAAAAGCCATCCGGCACCGGCGCAAGCCAGACAAAAATGGGAGCACCTATGAGCAACAACAACAGCCATAAAAATGCAGTCGACCGTCAGTTTGGTGAGCAGGCCAGCGCCTATCTGACCAGCGCAGTTCATGCTCAGGGGAAGGATCTGCAGCGATTGGCGCAACTGCTGGCGCCGCATCCTGATGCCAGGCTGTTGGATTTGGGGTGTGGGGCCGGGCATGCCAGCTTTACCGCCGCAGCGAAAGTGGCGCAGGTGGTGGCTTATGATTTGTCGGCGCAAATGCTGGCGGTCGTGAGCCAGGCGGCGGTGGACAAAGGTTTCAGCAATATTCAGGTGCAGCAGGGCATGGCGGAGTCGCTGCCGTTTGAAGCCGCCAGCTTTGATCTGGTGATTAGCCGTTACTCGGCGCATCACTGGCATGACGTCGGCCAGGCGCTGCGTGAAGTGCGTCGCGTGCTGAAACCGGGTGGCAGAGCGATCTTTATGGATGTGGTTTCACCGGGGCATCCGCTGTTGGACATCTATCTGCAAACCGTCGAGGTTCTGCGCGACACTTCGCATGTGCGCAATTATGCACCGGGTGAATGGCTGGGGTTGCTGACCGAGTCAGGGCTGCTGGTAAAGGAAGTGACGTCGGATCGGTTATACTTGGAATTCAGCAGTTGGGTGGCGCGTATGCGTACGCCGGAGCATTTCGTTACCGCTATTCGCGCATTTCAACAGGGGGTTTCTGAAGAGGTGCTGCAACATTTTGCCATTCAGCCGGAGGGGTCATTCACCAGCGACATCATGATGTTTGAGGTAGTCAGAGGATAAATAACTTCAGGGCAGCTAATATACCCTTCTTCATTGCGATTACCGCGTGATGAGCTGTAATCGGAAATCCATGGGATATAGCGGCTGCCCTGACAGAACATTACCGGGTATAAATTACTTCTTGTCTTCCAGCAGGCAGCGATAAATCAGACCGCCAATAACACCACCCACTAATGGCACCAGCCAGAATACCCAGAGCTGTTGCAATGCCCAGGTCCCCTGGAATATCGCCACGCCGGTACTGCGCGCTGGGTTTACGGAAGTATTGGTTACCGGAATACTGATCAGGTGAATCAGCGTTAATGTCAGACCAATAGCCAACGGAGCAAACCCTGCCGGCGCGCGTTTATCTGTCACGCCATGAATAACGATCAGGAAGAATGCGGTCAATACCAATTCAATGGCGATCGCGGATTGCAGAGAATAGCCGCCCGGTGAGTGTTCACCGTAACCGTTGGAGGCGAAGCCGCCGCCGGTAGCATCAAAACCTGCCTTGCCGCTGGCGATCAAATACAACACCGCTGCTGCGGCAATCCCGCCAATCACTTGAGCAATCACATAGGGAATAACGTCTTTAGCGGCGAAACGGCCGCCGGCAAATAATCCCACGGTAATCGCCGGGTTAAAGTGCCCGCCAGAAATATGACCAACCGCATAAGCCATAGTGACCACGGTAAGACCAAAAGCGAGCGCTACACCAAGAAAACCAATACCCAGTTGTGGAAATGCTGCTGCTAATACTGCGCTACCACAACCACCGAACACTAACCAAAATGTGCCAAAAAATTCGGCAAAAAGTCGCTTTGACATAGATTCCATCCCACGGAAAATACTAACGGGCGTTAGCACTAAAAACTATAGAACACCTTTTTCAATTAATGCAGGTTTCTATCAGTATTTTCTTAATGCACCTTGAGTAACCGCGGGTATTAAATCCCCAGAGATTAATTTTGTCTATGCGATGACATCTATATTCTTGGCTTTTTGGCGCGTTTGCTGTTTTTTTTATCGCTGTTATAAGAATTTACCCTAAGCTTAGGCGGTATAGGTATTTTTAGCGGGAAATAGCCATGGTTAAATTAAGTTTTTCATGCGTTTTTTCCATTCGATTTACCCGCGTTCATTGCTAATTCCTATTTGCCATATTTAATTGTGGCTGAAATTCATAGCATTAGCCCTGTTTGTCATCAGACTGTCATGTGAGGCTAATACCTTAGCAAGCTGCCAACTCTCCCCCCTTAACTCTGAGCCATAACCATGAAAATAAAATCGGTTTCGCTGTTAATCAGTTCGTTGTTTCCTCTGTTGTCTTATGCTGCCAGCGACGTTGAAGTGACGCGCTATATTGTCAGCTTTCCCGGCGGCGAGCATGTGAGCTACCAGGGGGCATTCGCCAAGAATTTCCCGCAGGGATTGCCAGTGGGTATCGGTTCGGGCCTGGTATTTAATGGCCATGAAGGCAAAGATCTGTTGTTGACCACCCTGACCGATCGTGGCCCCAATGCCGATGCGCCTGCGGTGGGGGAACAGGAAGCGAAAATCTTCGCCAATCCGGCGTTCGTGCCGCTGTTGATGGATATTCGCGTGGGGAGCGGTAAAGCGGTCGCCAGCAACTCACGTCCGCTGCATGACCAGCAAGGGCCCATTAGCGGTTTGCCTCTGCCGGCGGGTTTGATCGGCGCAACTAACGAAGTGGCTCTGAGCGATACGCTGAAAACCCTGCAGAGCGATCGGCGTGGGTTGGATACCGAAGGCATCACGCCGGACGGTAAAGGTGGCTATTGGTTGTGTGATGAATATGGTCCATTCCTGATCCATATCGACAACCAGGGCAAGATCCTCGCCAAATACGGCCCGACGCCGGAACAAGGCGAGCAGGCCGTCGCCAGTGGGTTGCCGAATATCATCAAGTGGCGCCAGCCGAATCGCGGTTTTGAAGGCATCACCCGTTTGCCGGACGGGCGCATTCTGGCGGCGGTGCAGAGCACGCTCGACGTGGATGGCAAGAGCAAGAACAAGGCGCAGTTTACGCGCTTGGTCAGTTTTGATCCGGCCAGCGGCAAAACGGCGATGTACGGCTATCCGATCGATATCGACAGCTATAAAAAAGCCAAAGACGCCAAGGTGGGTGACATCGTGGCGGTGGACAACCAACACATCCTGCTGGTTGAGCAGGGCAGCGATAAAGACAAGCAGATGATCAACAAGATCTACCTGGTCGATCTCAGCCAGGCAACCGATCTGACGCCTTTCGACGGCAAGGGCAAGGCGCTGGAGTTTGACGATGCGAAAGATCTCGCCAAGCGCGGCGTGAAGTTGGCACAGAAGCGTGAAGTGGCGGATCTGCGTAAATTGGGTTGGCAGCAGGAGAAGGTAGAAGGCCTGTCGCTGATCGACGATCGCACCCTGGCGATCATTAACGATAACGATTTTGGCCTGCAGGCCAAGCTGGTGGACGCGCAACCCAAGGCCAAGAAAATCGGCGATTATCAGTTGGATAAACAGGGCAACCTGAGCCTGGAAGGAAAAACGGTATCGACCCGTATCGAACTGCAACCGCTGGAGAAACCGGAATCGCTCAGCGAGTTGTGGGTATTGACGCTGCCGCAGTCGCTGAAGTAAATACGGCATCCGGGGGCCGCGCCCTAATGCCAATCGTTTAATAGATCGAGATACCGGGACGATCCGGGGTGGGCCTCCGGTGGGAACCCTACCCCGGTTTCTCGCTGGTCAGTGAGCGTTGCTGGCCCGTGGCGCTCTGCTGCGTGAAATGCTCTCCCACACCGCGACCGCCACCATAATCAGCGTCGTCAGGCCGTTCACCATCAGTAAATCGGTGAGGTAGGCCAGCGGCGCCAACACGGCCAGTGCGATCAGCCCCAACAGGTGCGACAACGGGAAACGACGATACACCAACCGCTTGTACAGCGCGTTGGCGAGCAGATAAATCGCCGGACCCAACAGCAGCACCGCGGCCGTCACGTTGTCGATATGACCGTCAGGGTGGGCGATCACCAGTTCATTGGCAACGGCGCAGACGATGATCGCGCCAACCAGCACCACATGGACATAATGGAAGTTGGCCCCCAACTGGCCGGGGTTTTCCGCCTGGCTGATGGCATGGCTGCCGGCTTTGCTGCTGGTATCGAAATAGACCCACCACATCGCCAGACTGCCGAGGAAAGCCACCAGCGAGGCAATCAGTACCGGTGCGCTCCAGGACTCCATTTCGCTGAGGGTCGAACCGGTAATCAGAATGGTTTCCCCCAGCGCCACGATCACGAACAACTGACAGCGTTCTGCCAGGTGGTGGCCTTCGATAGTCCATTCGCTGCTGCTGTCGGAGCGGCCCAGCACTGGCAAACGGAAACCGAACATCGGCGAAACGTATTCGCACAATACCGCTATTGCCCACAGCCACAGTCGGTTATGGCCTTCCGCCAGCCCGCCGAGGATCCAGAACAGCGCCGAAATGCACATCCAGCCGAGAATGCGGCGGAAGTTTTGTTGCAGCGGATGGTTGGCGGGCAGCAGGTTCAGCACCACCAGTGAACGGCCCACCTGGATCGCCACGTAAAACAGCGCAAACGTCAGCCCACGCTCGCCAAATGCCTGCGGCAACGCAGAAGAGGCAAACAGCCCCAGCAGCATGATGCCGAACAGCAGGATACGGATAGGGCGGGTATCCGGGTTAAACCAGTTGGTGACCCAGGCGGTGTATTGCCAGGCCAGCCAGACGGCGAACCACAGCAACAGCGTTTCCAACGCGCCGATCAGCGTGAGGTGGTGCAGCAGATAGTGGGAAAGTTGGGTAACGGCAAAAACGTAAATCAGATCGAACAGCAATTCCGAAAACGAAACCGAGGCGCCACGGCCATCACGAACACGCAGTAAGGTTTGCGACATAGGGAGTCCTTCCATAATGATAACCTTCAGGAATAGCGTAGTTCAGTCGCGGGTGATGAGAGAAGAATCTTAAAAGTGAAGGTTTTTATTTTCCGCGTCCAAACGGACTTTTAATTGTCCTCCGTCAGGGGTAGAGTGGCTGCATAAACCTCGAATTGCCCTGCCGAAGACATACCTGCACGCACTTCCTCCTTATTTTCATCACAATGATTGATGTTCTTTACATTGGATTACGTCTGCTTTCATTGTCTGGTCGATAATTAACTCCACTGATACGAGAAAATAAACAAAAACATCTGGAGTTCACTATGAAACTATTACCTGGCATCGCAGCAGTTCTCTTGGCAGCCGCTTCATTTTCTTCCTTTGCAGCGCCGCTGTCGTCGGTAAAACAGATCAGTACTGAGCAGGCCAGTGGCATGCAAAGCCTTGGTGTAGTGTCGGTTTCCGGCGTTAGCGGTTCTCCGGGCGATGCGGTTCACGCGCTGAAAGAAAAAGCCCAGGCGGACGGCGCCAGCCGTATTCGTATTATCGGGCTGGACACCCCGGGGGATTCCAGCAACTGGCGCGGCAATGCGGAAATATACCGTTAATCGTCTGAAATAAATAAAGTTCGGCCACTGTTATCGGTGGCCGATAAAATAAACGGTTGTGGATAATAATCTGACCGGTAATGCTGTTGCCTGATTACCTGAAGATGATTGCCGCACCTTTTTTTTGCCTGCAGTCGGTTGCATTTTATTACAAGTATGTCGGCGGTTTTAGGAAACATGTTAATGAATACTTAAGAAATTGGGTTCAGATTGGTGGCTACTCAACCTAAGGAGGCCCCAATGTTAAACGCGACCCGGCTGCAACTGAAGAACCACTTTTCTTACCTCCAGCAGTTTATGGCTTCGCCGCGCACCATCGGTACGCTGGCGCCTTCTTCTCCCTGGCTGTGTCAGGCGATGCTGAATCAGATTGAATGGACCGGGGCGTTGTCGATCGCCGAACTGGGTGCGGCGGACGGTGTGCTGACCAAGAGAATATTGGGGCGCATGCGCGCCGATGCTTCGCTCGAGGCCTTTGAAATTCAATCTCATTTTGTGCATCAGCTGCGCAAAATCGACGACCGCCGCCTGCAGGTGATGGATCGTTCGGCAGAAGAAATGGCCCGCGATTATGACGTGGTGTTCTCCTGCCTGCCGCTGTTGTCGATCCCGCTTAAAATCAGCATTCGTATTTTGCAGCAGGCGCAGCAGCGTTTGCTGGCCCGCAACGGTACGTTGGTGCTGTTCCAGTACAGCCACCTGTCGGAAAAGCTGCTGTCCCGCTATTTCCACTGGAAACGGCTGCGGGTGGTGCGTAACTTCCCGCCGGCGCTGGTGTATATCTGCACGCCGCGTTAGCTAAAGCCTTTTTTCCATCACCACCACTTCGCCCCCGTACTGCTGCCGGCGTTCGATGGTTTGCCAGCCCCAGCCGGTATACAGCGCCTCGGATTTATCGGTAATCAGGTGCAATACGGGGTGATTGTGCTGGCGTGCCAATTGCACAATCGCCGCTTCCAGACGCTGCGCAATGCCCTGGCGGCGGTGATCCGGGTGCACAAACACCCCGGCCAGCCAGGGAGAAAGGTCCATTCGGTGATGATCGTCGCTCGGCCACAGGCTGGCCATGCCCAGCGGACGTTCCCCCTCAAGTGCGAGCAGGGTGGTGTAGTCTTCGCTCGGCTGCGCGCACAGGGCAAAACGCTGACGCGTGCGTTCCAGTGAACCGCCACGTTGTGAACCCCATTGACCAAAGGCCCATGCGGCGCACACGTCGCTGAGCTGTGGGCACTCTGCCAGTGGAACAATACGTTGGGTCATCTCTGTACCTCCTGGATTATTGGCAATCTGGCTCGTGTTTTATCGAATTATCGACCGATTTTTTAACTTTATAAAACGGCATTTACAGCGATTTTTCACGTTTCAGCGCCGAAACAGCGTGATTCAACGGATTTAGCTGGCCCGCCAAGGGTTGTGATTGAAAGTGCTAATGAGAGTGATTATCATGCGCGCATATTTTGCTGATCCGGTTCACTCATGCGCAATTCCCTCATGTTACTGCTGTTTTCCCTGCTGCTTGGCGTTTTTAGCGTTCAGGCGAAAATGGTCACCGATATCACTGGCCGTCAGGTCGAGGTGCCGGACAATCCGCAGCGTATCGTAGTGGGCGAAAGCCGGATGCTGTACACCCTGGCGTTGCTGGAGCCGGGCAACCCCGCCCAACGTATCGTCGGCTGGCCGGACGACATGGCGCGTTTCGATGCGCAAAGTTGGCAGCTCTACACGCAGAAATTCCCGCAGATCAAAGCCATACCTTCCATCAGCAAGGGCAACTTCCGCCAGGTTAACATTGAAAATCTGATCCGATTGAAACCGGATTTGGTGATCCTGGCCCGTTACGCGAAGGAAGAGGGGGACAGTGATTTACTGCTCACAGCGCTAAATAAGGCCGGTATTGCGGTGATCTATGTCGATTTACGGGTCGATCTGCTGCATAACACCGTGCCGAGCGTTCGGCTGTTGGGCGAGGTGCTCAACCGCCAGCAACGGGCGGAGCAGTTCATCCACTTCTATCAGCAGCATATGGCGGTGATCCAGCAGCGGCTGGCCGGCTACCAAGGGCCAAAGCCCAAGGTGATGCTGCACCTGCACCTTGGACGGCGCGAAACCTGCTGTACCACGGCGGCCCATGGCAACCTGGGCGATCTGCTGGCCTTTGCCGGCGGCGACAATATCGCCAACGCCAGCATCAAGGGCGTTTACGGCGAGCTGAACCCGGAAACGATTCTGACCGCCAATCCTGTCATTTACATTGCCACCGGCATGGCCGGTCCGCAGGGCAAGCGTTTTTCCGATCTGCGCCTTGGGCCACAGGTCACTCAGCAGGAGGCCGATGAAAGCTTCCGCCTGGTCATGCAAAAACAGCCGATGCTCGCCAACCTGAACGCGATAAAAAACCACCAGGCCTGGAGCATCTGGCACAACTTCTATCTCAGTCCGTACCACGTGGTGGCGGTTGAGATGTTCGCCAAAGCGTTCTATCCGGATCTGTTTGCAGACATCAACCCGCAGCAGACCTTCAAGCAGCTTTATCAACAATTTTTACCATTGCCTTTTTCAGGGACCTATTGGAGTCAGTTAGATAATGAATAATACCCAGCGTGGCTGGTGGTGCGCACTGCCTCTGGCGGCCTGTGCGTCGGTACCGGCAATCGGCGCGGAAAAAACGGCAGAGGAAGGGGAAACTCTGCTGGTAGTCGGCCAGGCATCGACGGAGGGGACGCAAAGTTATCAGCCGCTGACCAGCGTGACGGGCACCCGAACGGAGACCAGCCTGCTGAATGTTCCGCAGGCTGTCGACGTGGTGCCGCAGCAGGTGATTACCGATCAGGCGGTCAGCAGCCTGGATGAAGCGCTGTATAACGTCAGCGGCATTACCCAGGCGAATACCTTGGGCGGCACCCAGGACGCGGTGATGAAGCGCGGTTTCGGCGATAACCGCGACGGCTCCATTCTGCGCGACGGCGTGCGTTCGGTGCAGGCACGCAACTTTACCCCGACCACCGAGCGGGTTGAGGTGCTGAAAGGCCCCGCGTCGATGCTGTACGGCATGGGGGAACCGGGCGGGATGATCAACATGATCACCAAAAAGCCGCAGTTGCAGCAGCACACCCATGTGGAAGGTTGGGGCAGTAGCTTCAAGGGCGGAGGCGGCCAGTTGGACGTCACCGGGCCGATCGGCACCTCCGGGTTCGCCTATCGGATGATTGTCGATCACGATGAAACCGACTATTGGCGTAACTTTGGTCGTAACCGCCAGACGGTGATTGCGCCATCGCTGATGTGGTACGGCGAGAGCACCACGGTACGCGTTGCCTATGAGCATATGGAATACCTGGTGCCATTCGACCGCGGTACCATCATTGATTCGCGTACCGGCAAGCCGGTGAATACGCCGCGCGACCGCCGTTTTGACGAGGGTTATAACGCCACGCGTGGCGATCAGGACAGCCTGACCCTGCAGATCGATCAGGTACTGAACGACAGTTGGAAAAGCTCACTGACTTACGCCTACAGCCGCAACAGCTACAGCGACAATCAGGCTCGCGCGCTGGCTTTGGATCCTGAAACCGGCGTGCTGTCGCGCCAGGCCGACTCCACCGCCCATGCCGTCAGCCATGCCAACGCGGTACAACTGACGTTCAACGGTGACGTGGACTGGGGCAGCATCAACCACCAGATGCTGTTCGGGTTTGATTTTGAAGATAATCGGACCTACCGCGGCGATATGATCCGCGGTAAAAAGAACAGCGATTTCAACATTTATAATCCGGTGTACGGCCAGATGCCTACCTCGAATGCCGTCAGTGCCAAAGACAGCGATCAGCGTGAAAACCTCACCAGCTACGGTTGGTTCATGCAGGACTCCATTCAACTGACTGATAAATGGTTGGTGATGGGGGGGCTGCGCTATGACGCCTTCGACGTTTTTGCCGGTAAAGGGCGACCCTTCGTCACCAATACCGACAGCTCTGACGGCAAACTGGTGCCGCGCGCCGGGGTGGTCTACAAACTGACACCTTATGTGTCGCTGTACAGCAGCTATACCGAGTCCTTCAAGCCAAACTCTTCCATTGCCAGCCAGATTGGTTCGCTGCCGCCGGAACAGGGCAAGGCCTGGGAAGTGGGCAGCAAGCTTGAGTTGCCGAACGGCGTCACCGGAACCCTGGCGCTGTTCGACATCACCAAACGCAACGTGATGGTCAGCGAACTGGTGAATGGCGAAACCGTCACCCGTACCGCCGGGCGAGTACGTTCGCAGGGCGTGGAGCTGGATGTTGCCGGCAACATCACCGACTCGTTGAGCATGATCGGTTCTTACGCTTATACCGACGCGCGGGTGGTGGATGACCCGGATAACAAGGGTAAAGAGATGACCAACGTGGCACGCCATACCGCCTCGCTGTTCCTGACGCAGGATCTGGGCTCCCCAGGACTGTACAGCGGGGACAATGTACGGATAGGCGCCGGTGCGCGTTATGTGGGCCGCCGTCCGGGCGACGCCGCTAACAGTTTCACGCTCGATAACTACACCGTCGCTGACGCTTTCGCCGCTTACACCATGCCGATACAGGGTTACCGGGTGAAATGGCAATTGAACGTGAAGAACCTGTTCGACAAAACCTATTACCCTTCCAGCGGCGGAAATTTACGCGTGGCGATAGGGGAACCGCGTGAAGTGGTGCTGCGTGCCAGCGTCGACTTCTAATTTTTCGCGCAGCAACGCGAGCCCGGCGGCGGGTATCTGCCGTCGGGGAAATCTGGTTAAATAGCCGGCCCTGACGTTAAGGAGAACCCGATGAGCCTGCAAATCCGTTTAGCGCAGCCACAAGATATTGTTCAGTTGATTGCCGTCGAGCAGTCTGCGGCGCAGCTGTTTCTTCAACAGCCGGCCTGGCGTTTTATTGCCGAAGGCCCGGTGATGACGGCAGAGCAACATGCTGATTTTATTCAGCGGCAACACACGTGGCTGGCTGAAAATGCCGTGGGGGAGGTGGCCGGTTTTATCGCCGCCGTGCCGGGGCAGCAGGATTGGCATATCGCCGAGCTGTCGGTGGCCGCCCACTGCCAGCGACAGGGCATTGGCCGCCGTTTGATTATTGAGGTTGCGGCGCAGGCCGCCTTGTTGGGCGCACAGCGCCTGACGCTGACCACTTTTATCGATGTGCCCTGGAATGCGCCCTATTACCAGCGCCTGGGGTTCAGGCCGATAGCCGCCGAGCGACTCAGCACCTCACTGAGGCAGCAACTGGCTGAAGAGGTGGCGCAGGGCTTTGCCGTTGGCAGCCGCTGTGCCATGGAATTTACACTATCGTAAATATTGAAATACAGGCTGATGGCGGTATGATGCAGCAACTACGCCATCGCACGATCTGCACGCCGGATCCTGGCGTGCTAACGCATTCAAGTCACCGTATAAGGGACAACCCGTAATGACTCAAACCATTTTCATGGTCGGCGCTCGCGGAGCCGGTAAAACCACGGTGGGCAGTGCTCTGGCGTTGGCGCTGGGCTATCAATTCACCGATACCGATCTGTTTATGCAGCAGACCACGCAGATGAGCGTGGCGGAAATGGTCGCAAATGAAGGCTGGCTGGGTTTTCGCCGCCGTGAAAGTATTGCTCTGCAAACCGTAACTCAACCGTCAACTGTAGTTGCCACCGGCGGTGGCGCGATCCTGGCGGAAGAGAACCGTCAATTCATGCGTCAGCACGGCACCGTCATTTACCTGCGCGCTCCGGCCGAGGTGCTGGCGCAGCGGTTGGAAGAGTATCCGCAAGACACGCAGCGCCCCACGCTGACCGGGCGTCCGATTGCTGAAGAGATGCTGGAAGTACTGGCCGCACGCGAGGCCTTGTATCAGGAGACCGCGCACTACGTGATGGACGGCACCGGCAGCCCGCAGCAGGTGGTCGAAAAGATCCTCGCGGCGTTGCAGTTGGAAACGGTAAAGTAATCCTCCGCTGACACTTTCGGGCACCGAGCCTGGTGCCCGACTCTCCACATTTCTCTCCTGGGTAGCGCAATCGCGAGGCGATTGAGCAGGGGTCTTCACCGATTTTTCGCGAACGCGGCCTGAATGCTGTCAGTGCTAACGATCTGATGGCGGCTGTGGAGTCCGCTCAAGGCGATGCGTTGTCGGAGCAGTTTCTCAATGCGACGCGTCAGGCGCTGTTGCCGTCTGACGTTGAGTAAAATACAACCCCGGCGTGGTGCCAAAGCGTTGACGGAAGGCGGCAATATAGGCGCTGACATTGTCATAGCCGTATTCGCCGGCAATCCGGCCGACTGACTCACCGCGCGACAGAGGTTCCAGCGAGCGGAGCACTCGTGCCTGCTGACGCCAGCGGGCAAAGGTCACGCCGGTTTCACCGATAAAGCGGCGGCTGAGGGTGCGCACGCTCAGCCCGGCCCAGGCTGCCCATTCACTCTGGCTGCGGTCGCTGGCAGGCTCATTCAGCAGTGCGCGGGCGATTTTCAGCAGCCGCGCGTCCTGCGGTAGCGGCAACTGCAGTGGCGCGGTTTCTTCCGCTTTCATCTCATCCAGCAAGACCTGCAATAAGCGCAGCTGCGCCGGATCCAGCCTTTGCCCGGCGAAAGGGGCAATGCGGGCGACTAATGCCTGAATCAACGTCGAGGCGGGGCTCAAACGCGGTTGCGCAGGCAGCGTCGCGCACCGGGGTTCCGGCAGATACAGGCTCCAGCCGGTGACGTTGCCGCAGGCCAGTGCCTGATGCGGGCAGTTTGGCGGCAACCAGCCGATGCTGCCGGCGGTCATTGCCCATTGCCGCTCCCGGGTTTCCAACGCCATCATGCCGTGGGTCAACAGGTAGATCTGCCCGCCGGCGTGCTGGTGCCAGGGTGTCAGGTGCTTTTTGTGATGCCAAAGTCGCTCGCTTTGCAGGATCATAATGATTGGCCGATTAGCAGTATAAAAAGTCCGGATGTGGTTATTATGCCACCTTCCATCGGCTTTATGATCTCCTCGTCATTCAATTTTGGAGATCAACAATGAACCCGAAAACCCCCACCGCCGTAGTGCTCGACGCTTTACAGAGGGTCGTCGCCGCCCCGCAACACCAGCCGGCGTTGATCGATGAACTTTTCAGTGCCGATTACCGCCAGCAGGTGGACGGCAAGGCGCTGGATTATGTGCAGTTCGTGCAACATATGGCGTTGCTCAAGCAACTGACCCGCAGCATGACGCTGGAGATCGTCGCCATCGCCGGGCAGGGGGATTCGGTGCTGACACACCATCGGGTGCGGGTGGAAAAGCGGGACGGGCGTTGCAGCCGGATTAAGGTGCTGGCGCATTTCACCGTGCGCGACGGCAAAATCTGCGCTTGCGATGAGCTGACGCAATTGCTGGAAGGCGAACATGGCGATCGCGATCTGGGGTCACGGGTGTCGGCATAAATAGCACTGCTATACTTAAACCTGTGGAATCACACGGGAGATCAGCATGCGCGAAAATGACCGACCAGGCTATCCGAGAACCGCCCGAGTGGTCGCCGTTGACCGGGGCGACCCGAGCTTGCATATGCACCGTTTCGAGGTGCGTACCGACGATATTGAGCCGAATACGTTACTCAGTGAGCACGCAACCGAGCAGGAAGCGCTTGATGCCAAACATCGCTATGAGGATCCGGCGCTGGAAGATTAAGCGGCATCCCTCAGAAACCGGCGCAATGCCGGTTTCTTTATTGGTTCTACTGACCCCTTTTATTTATTTCTGTGGTGCGGCAACCCTAAATTAGCATGACATGCTGGTTTATACCCTTGAGCTCGAGTAACTGCGTGGTAATGGAGTTATTTCATCCCTGTTCTCTGTTGTATTTTATTTTGTGAAGCATCATCCGCTGGGATTAATGGGCGGGATGAAAAATAAACTGCTTGACGATAAGTTGTGCGAGTTTTAGTTTCTAATTATCAAACAGGAACTGAGTTCCATATAGTGGAACAGGGCGCGCCATGACAACCTTGGAAAATGCCGCAGCGGTATTAAAGCTATTTTCACAACAACGGATGATGCACGGTCAGCCCGGTATTTCATTCAGCGATGTGGTGAACCAATTAGCGCTGCCAAAAAGTACCGTCTCGCGTCTGCTGCAGACCATGGAAACGCAGGGCATGCTGGAGCGCGATCCCGACAGCAAACTGTATAAAATCGGCCGTTTGCTGTTATCGGTCTCCAGCCATTATCTGTCGACGCCGCTGGTGGACAGCGTGGCGGCCAGTATGGTGCAGCTCAGCCAACTCACCAGCTGCACGGGCTATGTTTCGGTGCTGGAAGGGCAAGAGATCATGGTGATGCGCATGTTCCCGGGCCGTCATTTCCTCCAGGTAGTGACGCCGGCGGGCAGCCGCTCACCGGCGGCGGAAACCTCGGTGGGCCGGGCAATACTGGCGCGAGACAGTGATGAACAAGCCATGGCGCGCTATGCCGCGGGTTACTCTGTGGCTTCGCCCAATGCTCCGCAATCGCCGGAGGCGCTGTTGAGCAAGCTGGCGCAGATTCGACGGCAGGGCTGGTCTCTGGCCCGCAACGAAACCCTGCATGGCATCAGTTCGCTGGCGACGGCTGTGACCAATAAACACCGCAATGAAACGGTGGGTCTGTGTTTATCCTTTGCCACGCAGGCGGATGAACAACCGTTTTCAGCCGCCGTATTAGAGGCATTGATGACGGTATCCCGGCAATTGGCGGAAAAATTCGGTGATGATTATTGGCAACAGATCAAATAACGCACCGAAATAATTTCGCCAGCACTCAATAATTAACAAAAGCCAACACCAGGGAGTTTGTTAATTATTTAAATGATGATTAAGGGTCAATAAATTATTAATTCAACTCACAGTTCCAAATATCGGAACTGTGACGGCAGCCTTACGCCGAAAAATGACCCTTGCCAAGCGCCAGCGCATATTCAGGGAAATTGACGTCATGAAATCGAATACCACCATAAATCCGTTGAAAGATATAGGTACGCTGTTGGTGATGGTGATTCTGTCCATCGTCGGGGCCATTATCGGCGTGCAGCTGATCACCACGCTGGGCGTGACGCCCAATACGTCGATCATTGGCGCGCTATTCGCCATGTTGTTGGCGCGCATTCCGTTGCAGATGTTCCAGCGTTACCGGTCGGTGCATACGCAAAACCTGGCGCAAACGGTGATCTCTTCCGCCACCTTTGGCGCCGCCAACTCCCTGCTGATGCCGATTGCCGTGCCCTATGTGATGGGCCAACCGCAGCTGATCCTGCCGATGTTTTGCGGGGTGGCGGCGGCGATGCTGCTCGACGCCTACCTGCTGTATCGCATGTTTGACACCAAAATCTTTCCTGCCTCCAATGCCTGGCCGCCGGGCGTCGCGGCGGCGGAAGCCATTAAGGCCGGCGACCGGGGCGGCAAACAGGCCTGGCTGCTGGTGGTGGGGGTAGTGGTCGGGATCGCTGGGTCGATGCTTAAAATCCCAATGGCCGCATTCGGCACCGCGTTTATCGGCAATATTTGGGCATTGGGGATGTTCGGCGTCGGCCTGCTGTTACGCGCCTACGCGGAGCCGATGGCGGGTTTTGACATCAATGCGCATTTCATTCCGCATGGAGTGATGGTCGGTGCCGGGTTGGTGGCCTTGATCCAGGTGGTGCAGGTGATCCGCAGCAAAAACGCCGATGCAGCCGGTTACAGCCAGGCCGATACCGAAGTGCGCAAGGCACTGGGGTTAGGTGCCGTTGGCTATATCATCATTGCGGCGCTGCTGGCGTTGGCCGCTGGGCTGTACAGTGAGATGTCGCTGACCATGCTGGTGCTGTTTGTGATTTACGCCGCGTTTGCTGCCTTTGTGCATGAGCTGATCGTCGGTATCGCTGCGATGCATTCCGGCTGGTTCCCGGCCTTTGCGGTGGCGCTGATTACCCTGATTATCGGCATTCTGATTGGCTTCCCGCCGTTGGCTCTGTGCGTGCTGACCGGCTTTACCGCCGCCACCGGCCCGGCGTTTGCCGACATGGGCTTTGATCTGAAAGCCGGCTTCATTTTGCGCGGCTACGGCAAAGATTTGCAGCAAGAGCTGCTGGGGCGCCGTATTCAGCTGTTCGCCGCGCTGATTGCCTTCGTCATCGCCATTCCGGTGGTGTACTTCGCCTATTCCAGTTACTTCCTGCAGGACCTGATCCCGCCGGTAGCGCGGGTGTACGCCAAGACCATCGAGGCGGGCGCGCAGCCGGGCATTGCCTACAGCTTGCTGATCTGGGCCATTCCCGGTGCCATCGTGCAACTGATTGGCGGGCCCAAGCGCCAGCTCGGCGTACTGTTGGCCACCGGTCTGTTGATCAACAACGCGTTGGCCGGATGGGCGGTGATCGTCGGCATTGCGCTGCGCATTCTGATTATCCGTCGCTGGGGCGACAAGGGCCGTACGCCGATGGAGATCATGGCGGCCGGTTTTATCGCCGGTGATGCGCTGTACAACTTTTTCAATTCCATTTTTTCCAGCAAAGGGAAATAACCCACCCGGTTAAATTGTGAGGCTAGTCAACTATGAGTTTGCAACAAACGCTGCAGGTTTTTGAATTAATTGATAATGCATATGTGAGCGGTCAGGATGTTGTCGATCTGTTTGCCTCTTATCCCGGTATCCGGGCCAGTACGCTGCGTGCCAGCGGGCCGAAAGGCGCGACCGATTTCGTGCGGATTGATATCCCCGGAAGCGCCGGTAAAAGCCAGGGTGGGGATGCGCCGACCCTGGGTATTGTCGGCCGCTTGGGCGGCATCGGTGCACGGCCTACGCGCATTGGCCTGGTGTCTGACGGCGACGGGGCGATCGCCGCGATTGCCAGCGCGCTGAAGCTGGCAGAAATGCAACGTAAAGGCGATGTGCTGGCGGGAGACGTCATCATCACCACCCACATTTGCCCTGACGCGCCAACCCGTCCGCATGATCCGGTCGATTTTATGGATTCACCGATCGACGACGTGACTATGAACGATAATGAAGTGGTGGCGGAGGCCGACGCGATTTTGTCTATCGACACCACCAAAGGCAATCGCATCATCAACCACAAAGGCTACGCGCTGTCGCCAACGGTGAAAGAAGGCTACATCCTGCGGGTGGCGGAAGATCTGCTGCGGATTATGGAGATGACCAGCGGTCGCCCGGCGGTGACCTTCCCGATCACCACACAGGACATTACGCCGTACGGCAACGGGGTACATCACCTGAACAGCATTCTGCAACCTTCTACCGCGACTGCTGCGCCAGTGGTCGGCGTGGCGATCTGTACCGAATCGGTGGTGCCGGGCTGCGGGACCGGTGCCAGCCATGAAGTGGATATTGCGCTGACCGCGAAGTTCGCCGTGGAAGTGGCGAAAGAGTTCGGACGCGGCACCTGCCACTTTTACCAGGCCGATGAATACGCGCAGCTGCTGGCGTTGTACGGCAGCCTGAGCCACCTGCAAAAAAGGAAATAACCGGATGAATGCTTCATTTGCCACGCTGACTATCGGCCAGGCGCCGCGCAACGACATCATGCCGCTGTTGTCTGCCTATCTGCCTGCGGAGCAGGTGAGGCACGTCGGGTTGCTGGACGGGTTGAGCCTCGCCCAGATTGAAGAACGTTATATCCCCGTAGCCGGTGAGAAGGTGCTGGTTTCACGTCTGCTGGACGGGACACAGGTGAAGCTGGCAGCCTCGCGGGTCGAGCAGGGGTTGCAGCATAAAATCAGCGAACTGGAGGCGGACGGTTGCGATGTGATCCTGCTGTTGTGCACCGGCGAATTCGGCCGGCTGCATGCAGAACGGGCGCTGTTGCTGGAGCCGGATCGCATCATTCCACCGCTGATTTCCGCCATTGTCAGCCAACATCGGGTCGGCATCGTGGTACCGGTGGCGGAACAAATCGACCAGCAGGCGGGCAAATGGCAACTGCTGGCGACGCCCCCCTGTTTCGCCGTGGCCAGTCCCTATCTGGCGGATGACGCCGCGTTGGTGCTGGCAGCGAGTGAATTGCAGCGACAGGGGGCGCAGGTGGTGGTGCTTGATTGCATCGGCTATCACCGCCGGCATCGCGATTTCTTGCAGGCACGGCTTGAAATACCGGTACTGCTGTCCAACGTGCTGGTCGCCAAGTTGGCAGCTGAGCTAATTGACTGATTAAAAAGCTAATAAAATCTCATTCTGTCGGGTACCTGCGGCTGTCCGGCGCGTTTTTGAGTGTCGAACCAGAACGGCAGGCTGACGCTCTACCGCCCGACAGAATTTTACACTGCGTCACGATCGCATTTCGCGTGAAAAACCAGTGACAGATCAACCTCAATCCCCCAATATGGATTTCCCATAAAGTTGATTACGCGGGTGCCAGTCTATGCTGAAAGTGAACGAGTATTTTGCCGGAAAAGTGAAGTCTATCGGTTTCGATAGTAGCAGCATCGGCCTTACCAGCGTCGGTGTCATGGAAGAGGGAGAGTACACCTTCACCACCGCCCAGCCGGAAGAAATGACCGTGATTACCGGTGCGTTGAAAGTGTTGCTGCCGGGCTCGCCGGACTGGCAGGTGTTTATGCCGGGTGAGAAGTTCTTCGTACCGGGTCACAGTGAGTTCAACCTGCAGGTGGCCGACGCGACCGCCTATCTGTGCCGTTACTTAAGCAAATAACTTCACCCTCTGGTGATACATCAGGGCTCTGCATGCAGAGCCCTTGGTATTTCTGGCGAGGATTAACGCTGGGCTTCGCCACCCAGAGCTTCGATGGTGTTTTTGATTAACGCCGCCAGCTCGCTGGTCATCAGGATGAAATCGGCGTCAAAACGCTGGGCGAAGTCGTCCCGATCGATATCGTCATTTTGCTCACGCAGCGTATCGGCGAACTTCAGGCGTTTCAACGAGCCGTCATCCGCCAGCACCAGTTGAATGCGCTCTTGCCAGTCCACCGCCAGCTTGGTCACCAGTTTGCCGGCTTCGATATGCACCGCAATTTCATCGCTGATCAGGTTCTGTTTCTTGCAACGGATCACGCCACCGTCTTCCAGAATCGCCTTCAGTTCCGCCTCGTCCTGAATGATAAAGCCGGCCGGCAGTTCACCGGAACGCACCCATTCGGTCAGCGTCAGTTCGATCGGGCTTTCCATGGTCAATGGCACTACCGGCAGCGAACCCAGGCTCTTGCGCAGCAGCGCCAGAGTGTCTTCCGCGCGTTTGGCGCTGGCGGCATCAACCATGATCAGGTCGTTGACCGTGTCGATCCACATAAAAGTCTGGTTAAAACGGCTGAAGGCGCGTGGCAACAGGCTGTGCAACACTTCGTCTTTCAGCGCGTCTTTTTCTGTTTTCTTCAGCTTGCGATGCTGTTCGCCTTCGAGGCGTTCAATTTTGGCCTGCAACTCTTGCTTGATGACCGGCGACGGCAGGATTTTTTCTTCCTTGCGCGCGCAAATGACGATCTGGCCGTTAACCGCATGCGTCAATGCGTCGCTGTGTGAGCCCATTGGGGAGACCCAGCCGGTTTTCGCCATGTCCTGGCTGCCGCACGGGGTGAAAGCAAAAGCGCTGAGCTGTTTTTCCATTTCATCCGCGTTTAGCGCAACTTCGCGGCTCAAACGGTAAACCATCAAATTCTTAAACCACAGCATAATGTTATCCCTGGCTGGGCGTGCAGCTGGCACGCTTATTCATCAAAAGCAGGGCGGCATAATAACGAATCAGAGGCGAAAAATCGCCTCATTCCCTCTGAATTGCGTCGTTGCCCGCGTTTGGACGGCGTGCCCGTTGCAACGCCAGCGCCAGCTGCCGCTGGCTGAACGGCTTACGAAGCAGTTCAACGTTGGGCAGATTTTCTTCGTGCTGGCGGCGCAGATCCTGGCCGCTGATCAGCAGGGCGGTGAGGCGCGGGTTAATCTCCCGCGCCAGCCCAATCACCTGCACGCCGTCCAGCTCGCCCGGCAGCATCAGGTCGCTGATCAGCACGCCAATATCCGGCGTCTGGCGCAGCAGCGCCAAGGCTTCATGGCTGTCCGCGCTGTCCAGTGTCAGGTAACCGAGCTGGTGCAGGTGTTCGCACAGCGTCTGACGCACGTCGTTTTCATCCTCCAGTACCAACACCAGTTTGTCTGTGATCTGGCTGTCCTCGAGCGGCAGAGAGGGCGCTTGCGCCAGTGCCGGTGTCGGGGCTCGGGGCAATTGCAGGCGAACCAGCGTGCCCTTGCCCGGCGCGGTTTCAATCTGCACCCGTCCACCGGACTGACGGACAAAGCCGTAGACCATCGACAGGCCCAGCCCGCTGCCGCTGCCCACCGCCTTGGTGGTGAAGAAGGGTTCGAACACCTGCGCCTTCACTTCTTCCGACATGCCGCAGCCGGTATCAATCACCTCCAGCGCCACCATGTCCTGTTTCTTTCCGCCGCTGCGCACCACCCGTTGGTTGTAGATGCGGATCTTCACCACGCCGCTGCGGCCTTCCATGGCATCCCGCGCGTTGACCACCAGGTTGATCAGCGCGTTTTCCAACTGATTGGCATCGATCCACGCCGGCCAGCCGGGGTGCTGTGCCTCAATGTTCAGCGATAACGTGGTGGGCAGCGAATGGCGCAGCAGCTCCTGCAGGTTTTCCACCAGCGCCTGCAGTGTGATGGCCTGCGGGTGCAGCGCCTGTTTCCGCGAGAATGCCAGCAGCCGCTGGGTGAGTTGCGCCCCGCGTTCTGAGGCCTTCAGCGCCCGGGCGATACGCTGTGCGGTCTGCGCGTCCTGCGTGTGCTGAGTGGTCAGTTCCAGGCTGCCGATAATCACCGCCAGCAGGTTGTTGAAGTCATGCGCCAGGCCACCGGTGAGCTGACCGACCGCCTTCATTTTCTGGCTGTGCAGCAGCGCTTCTTCCAGCGCTTTGCGCTCGGTGCGTTCCAGCACCACGTTGACCACGCCGCGGTTCGGCACCGGGCTGAAGCGGAGCTCTACGGTGCGGCCATCGCTCAGGCGCAGTTCCTGCGGTTGCGGCAGTTCGCTGGACAAGTTGGCCAGCACCGCTTCCCAGCGTTGGCCCGCCGGTGGCGTGACGTGTTGCAACAACTCGCGGTAGTGCTGGCCCCGGTGCAACTGATGTTCGTTGAGCCCCAGCAGCAAGGGATACTGCGGATTCCACACCACTAACTGGCCGTCGTTATCAAATAGCGCAAAGCCGTCGCGCATCGCCAGGAAGGTGGTTTCCAGCTGGGTGCTTTTTTCTTTCAGCAGACGGGAGGTCTGCTCCAGCGAGGCGGTGTTGCGGGCAAAGACGTTGAAAGCCCGCGCCAACTCGCCGAGTTCATCACGGCGTTGCAGCGCCGGTACGCTGACGTCGCGTTCGCCGCGTGCCAGCCGCGTCATGGCCCCGGCGATCGCCGTCAGGTTCGAGCCGAGATTGCGATAGATATACAGCCCGGCGAAGCCGGTGATCACCAGCGCCAGCAGTGCGAACAGGCCGATAAACCAGCTGATGGAGCTGAGCTCATGATGGGTTTGCTGAGTGCGCAGTTCCGATTCGTTCGCCACCTTTTGCACGTAAAGGTTGATATCGTCATTGAGCATCGCCACTAACGCTTTGATATGGTAGGTGTAATAGGCCAGCGCCAGGTCGCTTTGCTCCAGTTCCAGCGTTTCGGGCAGCAGGCGTTGTTCGCTAAGGCGAAACTGCCGCATTTTCTCGTCCACCAAGGCATCCGGGCTGTGTTGCGGCCAGTAGGCCATGACGTTGTCGAGCTGTTGGGCGGCGGCTTTGGGCGTCGGGGTCTGAATGGCGATCGCCAGCAGCCGGTCGATCTGGCTCAGCAGCGGCAGCGAGGGTTGGTTCAGGTTATTGCGCTGGTTGAGGCTGGCAATATGCCGCAGCGTGCTCTGCGACTGGTACAGCCCGCTGAGCAGGATATTGCGTTGCAGATGCCGCTGGTGACCGAGATCCAGCATGCGGGTCACGCTGGTTTCCAGCGCGTTGCTGCGGCTGATGATGCGCTTGACCAGCGCCGATTCGCTGTGGGCCAACGGCGCGTCCGCCAACCGATTCAGCGAGGCTTGCAGTACCAGTTGGGTTTGTTTCAACCGGGCGGATTCGCTCTGGTATTCCAGCGCCCCAACCACTTGCGAAAGCCGAATGGCCGCGGTCGCCACGTTGGAAGTATCCCGGCTCAACGCCATGCTGCCGTTCATCTCTTTCAAGGTTTGCGCCTGCATCTGTTCCTGCAGCTTGCCCGCATGGTAAAAGCCGAAGATCGCCACGCCGCTGACCATCAGCGTCACCGCCACCACCAGCAGGTTGAACATCAGCAGGCGCCCGCGCGCGCCGGCAAGGAAAGGCAGTCTGCGCATCCTATCTCCCGTAACTGACTGTTCGCAGTATAAATCCCCATCCCATTAACAATATGACAAAGATGAACAGCCGCTGACATTTTGCATTTATTTATGCGTGGTTAACTGCACTCAATCCGAACCGCAATCTGAGGTATGACGATGAGCGCGACCCCGATTCTGGAAATGCACAACATCGCCAAGAGTTTTGGTCAGTTCTATGCGCTGAAGGGCGTCAACCTGACGGTGTATCGCGGTGAGATCCACGCGCTAATGGGTGAAAACGGCGCGGGCAAAAGTACCTTAATGAAAATATTGGCCGGCGCTTATATCGCCAGCAGCGGGGAAATTTTTATCGATGGGCAGCCGTTCGCCATCAAAGGGCCAAAAGATGCCCTGGCGGCAGGCATCACGCTGATTTACCAGGAAATGAATTTGGCGCCGAATTTGACGGTGGCGGAAAACATTTTTTTGGGCAGCGAGATCCAGCGCGGCGGCCTGGTGAAGCGCGGACAGATGTTGTTGGAAGCGCAGAAGGTGATCGATCGTCTGGGGGCACAGTTCAGTGCCGGCGATCGCGTGATGAAATTAACCATCGCCGAGCAGCAACAGGTGGAAATCGCCCGTGCGCTGCACCGTAACAGCCGCATTCTGGTGATGGATGAACCCACGGCGGCGCTCTCTTCGCGTGAGACGCATCGGTTGTTCGAACTGATCAAACGGCTGCGCGATGAAGGCATGGCGATCATTTATATCAGCCATCGCATGGCGGAGGTGTACGAGCTTTCGGATCGCGTCAGCGTGCTGCGTGACGGCCAGTATGTTGGCAGCCTGATGCGCGACGAGCTGTCCGCCAGCGAACTGGTGCGCATGATGGTAGGCCGACCGCTGAGTGATTTGTTCAACAAGGAGCAGGGCATCGCGGTGGGTGAACCCCGCCTGACGCTGCATGGCCTGACCGACGGCAAGAAGGTGAAACCGGTCAGTCTGCAGGTTCGCGCCGGTGAAATTGTCGCTCTTGCCGGGTTGGTGGGGGCCGGGCGCTCCGAGCTGGCGCAGCTGATTTTCGGCGTGCGCAAGTCCAGCGGCGGCACGGTGGAGGTCGATGGCAAGGTGGCCAGTATCCACTCGCCGCGCGACGCCATCGCGCTGGGTATCGGTTTCCTCACTGAAAACCGCAAAGAGCAGGGTTTGTTTCTCGATCTGGCGGCACATGAAAATATCGTGATGGCGACGCTGGAGCGCGACGGTCGCTACGGCCTGCTTAATCGCCGCAAGGCGCAACGTATTTCCAGCGACGCAATCGGTCTGCTGAATATCCGCGTACCGCATGCCCAGGTCAGGGCCGGTGGGCTGTCCGGCGGCAACCAGCAAAAGCTGCTGATTTCACGCTGGGTGGCGATCGGTCCGCGCATTCTGATCCTCGACGAACCGACGCGCGGCGTAGACGTTGGCGCCAAAAGCGAGATTTACCGCATCATGAGCCAGATGGCGCAGCAAGGCGTGGCGATCCTGATGATCTCCAGTGAACTGCCTGAGGTGGTCGGCATGAGCGACCGGGTCTACGTGATGCACGAAGGCAGCATCGTCGGGGAACTGAGCGGCGCTGAGATCAGCCAGGAAAACATTATGACGCTGGCCACCGGCGTCGACGCCACCCAGCCGCAGGTGACTACCGCATGAATAATTCCATTCCTACGCTCAAGGAGCCGACCATGACTTCGAATCCGCTGCCATCAGGCGCAAAAAATCCGACGCTGAAGCGGGCGTTATTGGGCGATATGATGCAAACCGTCGGCATCTTGCCGATATTGATCCTGATCGTCGCAGTTTTCGGCTTTGTCGCACCGAATTTCTTTACCGACGCCAACCTGCTGAATATCGCCCGGCAGGCGTCGATTAACATCGTGTTGGCGGCGGGCATGACCTTTATCATCCTGACCGGCGGCATCGATCTCTCGGTCGGTTCGATGCTGGGCACCACGGCGGTGGTGGCGATGGCGGTTTCACTGATGCCGGACATGGCCGGCTTGTCGATCCCGTTGGCGCTGCTGGCCGGGTTGGGTATGGGGCTGTTTAACGGTTTTCTGGTGGCCTACGCGGGTCTGCCGCCGTTTATCGTCACCCTGGGGACCTACACCGCGCTGCGCGGTGCCGCTTATCTGCTGGCGGACGGCACCACCATCATCAATTCCAATATCAGTTTTGAATGGATCGGTAACGCTTATTTGGGGCCGATCCCGTGGCTGGTGATTATCGCCTTTGCGGTGATCGCACTGTGCTGGTTCATTCTGCGCCGCACGACTCTGGGGGTTCATATCTACGCGGTAGGCGGCAACATGCAGGCGGCGCGCCTGACCGGGATCAAGGTTGGCGCCGTGTTGCTGTTCGTCTATGGCATGAGCGGTCTGTTGTCCGGGCTGGGCGGGGTGATGAGCGCTTCTCGGCTGTACAGCGCCAACGGCAACCTCGGCATGGGCTATGAGCTGGACGCGATTGCCGCAGTGATCCTCGGCGGCACCAGTTTTGTCGGTGGCATCGGCACCATTACCGGCACCCTGGTGGGAGCGCTGATTATCGCCACCCTGAACAACGGCATGACGTTAATGGGCGTCTCTTATTTCTGGCAATTGGTGATCAAAGGGGCGGTGATCATCATCGCGGTGTTAATCGACAAGTATCGCACCCGCAATTATCAACACTGATCTACCGGTCCTCTTTCAAGCCGCAGCGTTGTGACTTGCACTCGCTGCTACTCGAAATCCATAGGGCAAGGTTGAGTGAAAAAGAAAGGTTGGTTAGCGCCCACCGGGGCAGGTTTTTCGTATCTCAGAAAATAATGAGGAAAACACTATGCGTTTCAAGCCATTGATTACTGCTTTGCTGGTTACCGCTGCGCTCGGCAGTGCCTCGTTGGTGCAGGCGAAAGAGTTGAAATCGATTGGGGTGACGGTGGGCGATTTGGCCAACCCGTTCTTTGTGCAAATCACCAAAGGTGCGGAACTGAAAGCGCGTGAGCTGGCCGGTGACAAGGTCAACGTGACGCTGGTGTCGAGCGGTTACGATCTCGGCCAGCAGGTGGCGCAGATCGATAACTTTATCGCTGCCAAGGTCGATATGATCATCCTCAACGCCGCGGATTCCAAAGGTATCGGCCCGGCGGTAAAACGCGCCAAAGACGCGGGCATCGTGGTGGTGGCGGTTGACGTGGCGGCTGAAGGCGCCGATGCCACCATCACCTCGGACAATACCCAGGCCGGCGCCATGGCCTGTAAGTACATCAGCGACCGCCTGAAAGAGAAAGGCAACGTGGTGATCATCAACGGGCCACCGGTCTCTGCGGTACAGAACCGGGTGGAAGGCTGCATGACCGAGCTGAAGAACCATCCGCAGATCAAGCTGTTGTCCTATAACCAGAACGCCAAGGGCAGCCGCGAAGGCGGGCTGGAGATCATGACCGCGCTGCTGGCCGCCAATCCGAAGATCGACGGGGTGTTCGCGATTAACGATCCGACGGCGATCGGTGCGGATCTGGCGGCCAAGCAGGCGCAGCGCAGTGAGTTCTTTATCGTTGGCGTCGATGGATCGCCAGACGGCGAAGAGGCGCTCAAGCGCGGCAATTCATTGTTTGTGGCTACGCCGGCACAGGATCCGCAGGTGATGGCGGCCAAAGCGGTCGAGATCGGCTACCAGATCCTGCAGGGCAAACCCGCGCCAACCGGCCCGGTGCTGATCCCGGTGACCATGATCGATAAAAACAATATCGGCAGCTACAAAGGCTGGACGGTGAAATAACCTGTTGTCGGCGGGGTCTGCTACGCCAGGCCCCACATTTCATCACCGCTTCCGGAGGCGACATGAACCGTTCCGCCGTGAACCAGACTCTGCAACAAACCCAGCACTTTTTTGCCCGCTTTGACGTCCATCTGCCGCCCTTTGCCCACTTCAGTCCGCCCGTCTGGCGCCAGCTCGATCGCCAGCCGTGGCAGGAGGTGTTCGACCTGAAACTGGGCTGGGACGTCACGGCGTTCGGCGGCGATGATTTTGCCCGCAAGGGACTCACGTTATTCACGTTGCGTAACGGTTCACCGGGGGGGCAACCCTACGTCAAATGCTATGCGGAAAAGATCATGCATTGCCGCGAAGCGCAGGTCACGCCGATGCATTTCCACTGGCGTAAACGGGAAGACATCATCAACCGCGGCGGCGGTAACCTGATCGTCGAACTGCACAATGCCGATCCACAGGAAGGACTGGCCGCTAGCCCGGTGAGCGTGACGCTGGACGGCTGCCGACAGACCCACGCCGCCGGGTCGCGCCTGCGGCTGGCGCCGGGAGAAAGCATCTGCCTGACGCCGGGCATCTATCACAGCTTTTGGGGCGAGGAAGGCTTTGGCGATGTGCTGGTAGGGGAAGTGTCGACGGTGAATGATGACGACAACGATAACCGTTTCCTGACGCCGCTCAGCCGTTTTAGCCCGATCGAAGAGGACCAGCCGCCCCAGTGGCTGCTGTGTCACGAATACTTGCGCTTTATCGCTTAAGGAGAACCAGCATGGCATTGATTTCACTGGCGCAGGGGTTGTGATGACCCGGCACGGCATTGGTGCTGTCGGCGCTGCGCTGGCTGGATTATATCAGGCGGCAGCTACCGGCTGGCTGACGTCGGCGGCAAAGACATAACCCAGCCCGCGAATGGTGCGGATCAGCTCGGGCTGATGTGGATTGCTCTCGATCTTGCGTCGCAGCCGCATGATCAACACGTCGATGGTGCGATCGAAGACCTCCAGTGTTTCGCTGTGGGTCAGCTCCAGCAGGCGATCGCGGGTCAGCACTTTGCGCGCATGTTGCACCAGCGCCAGCAGCAAACCGTATTCGCCCTGGGTCAGATCGACAGGTTGCCGCTGGGGGTTGTGCAGCGTGCAACGGCTGGTGTCCAGGCACCAACCGTTGAACTGCCAGCCCTCGGCTTTGGCCGGGCCGGCGGCGCTCGGCTCCAGTGCCAGCGCACCGGTACGACGCAGGACCGCCTTGGCGCGAGCGACCACCACGCGAGGGTTAAAGGGTTTGGCGATGTAGTCGTCGGCGCCCATTTCCAGGCCGACCACCACGTCGGACTCGGAGCCGAGGCCGGTCAGCATCACCACCGGCAGATCCGGCCGCAGACGGTGAATCTGCTGCAACACCAGCAGGCCGTTGGTGTCCGGCAGGATCAGATCAAGCAGCACCAGCGCAATGTCGGGCTGCTGGTTGAGGAGTGTCAGCGCCTCGCTGCCCCGGTGGCAGGCATGCACGGTAAACACGTGCTCGTTGAGCACGTCGCGAAGCAGGTCACAGATAGCGGGATCGTCGTCGACGATCAATATGGCAGGTTTCATCGCTGCTCTCCGAATTTTATGATGCGGAAAAATGTTATCAATAGGTTAACTGATGAAATTCAGTGTACCTGATGGCTAATTAATAAGCGGCAGCCGGTGCGGTTCTGATGCGGAAATTGCCATCGCCGTCACACTCGGCGTTAATGGGGTGATCCCGAAAGCCGGTTACATTAGGCTGTAGCAATGTTGTTGTGCATTGAGGAGAAAAATCGTGCGCATTGGTATCGACCTGGGTGGCACCAAAATTGAAGTGATCGCGTTGGCCAACGACGGGCGGGAACTGTTCCGCCATCGTATTGCCACGCCGCGCCATGACTATCAGAAAACGCTGGAAGCGATCGCCGGTTTGGTGACGCTGGCAGAAGACAATACCGGGCAGCAGGGCTCGGTCGGGGTGGGCATTCCCGGTACGCTGTCGCCCTATACCGGCTTGGTGAAAAACGCCAACTCGGTGTGGCTTAACGGCCGGCCACTGGACAAAGACCTGTCGGCGATGCTGGCGCGTGAAGTCCGTATCGCTAACGACGCCAACTGCCTGGCGGTATCGGAAGCCACCGACGGCGCCGCCGCCGGCAAGCAAACCGTGTTTGCGGTGATCATCGGCACCGGCTGCGGTGCCGGGGTGGCGATCAACGGGCAGGCACACTCTGGCGGTAACGGCATCTCTGGCGAATGGGGGCATAACCCGCTGCCGTGGCTGGACGATGACGAACTGCGTTTTCGCGCGGAGGTTCCCTGCTACTGTGGCAAACAGGGCTGTATCGAGACCTTTATCTCCGGCACCGGCTTTGCCACCGACTATGCGCGCCTGAGCGGCAATCCGCTAAAAGGGCATGAGATCATGACGTTGGTGGCCCAGGGGGATACTCTGGCGGAGCAAGCCATCAGCCGCTATGAACTGCGGCTGGCGAAATCGCTGGCGCACGTGATCAATATTTTTGATCCGGACGTGGTGGTGTTGGGCGGTGGTATGAGCAATGTGGATCGTCTTTATCAGCACGTGCCGCAGTTGGTGAAATCCTGGGTATTCGGCGGCGAATGTGAAACCCCGATCCGCAAGGCCGTCCACGGCGACTCCAGCGGCGTGCGTGGCGCGGCCTGGCTGTGGCCACAGCTGTAACTGTTGCAAAAAAGCGCGGGACTGCTCGCGCTTTAATCAATTACCTGTACAAAAACTAGACTCCCCATTATGCTTTAGCTAACTTAGCTAAGGAGATCGCGTATGCCTATCCAGGCCAATATGCACGAAGCCAAATCCAATCTGAGCCAACTGGCGGATAAAGCCGCACAAGGAGAGACCGTGATTATAGCGAAAGCAGGGAAGCCGTATGTTCAGCTGGTGGCCATCAAAGGGCAAACTCGCCAGCCTGGTGCTGCCAAGGGCAAATTTACCGTACCGGAGAATTTTAATGATGGCGATGCAGACATCACAGCGCTGTTTGAGGGGGATGAATGAGGCGTCTGCTGCTGGATACTCATGCGCTGCTGTGGTGGCTGATAGACGATGCCAGCCTGGGGGAAAATACCAGAAAGCAGATAGCCGAGCCCGGCAATGTGGTGTTTGTCAGCGCGGCCAGCATTTGGGAGATTTCGATTAAGCGGGCGCTGGGCAAGCTGGTGCTGCCGGAAGACATTTTTGAGGTGATTGAGGCCGAAGATTTCCTGCCGCTGCCCATGTCGGCTTTTCACGGCCAGCAGGCAGGCGAATTGCCCCCACACCATCATGATCCTTTTGATCGCATGCTGATCGCTCAGGCACAGGCCGAAGGGCTGACGCTGATTAGCGCCGACGCCGCTTTTCCGCAGTACGGCATTCGGGTGTTTGACGCCCGACGCTAACGCTATTTTGTCTCGCTCTCGTTGCGTACCCGTTCGATATGAATGGTCAGAAACATCATCTCTTCGCGGGTGAGTTGGTGCTGATAATTTTTTTCGATGTGCTGATTAATCTTGCCTGCGCAGGCAAAGGAGCTTGGGTACTTTTCTTTCACCACCAGATAGAGTGAATCGTCATCACTGTCGACGTAGTTTTTACCCAGCAGACGCTGGGCGAAGAACTTCAGGTGGGTAACAAAGCGGTGATAACTCAGGGCTTCTTCGTTGTAGTCAAAACGGAAGTGGTATTTGACGATATTCAGGATCTCCTGCATGACACGAGTGATGTGCAGGGTGTTGTGCATCTCGTCATTCAACTGAGCGTTAACCAGGTGCAGGGCGATAAATCCTGCCTCGTCTTCCGGCAAGGAGGGACCCAGTCGTTGAGCGATCAGCGCCAGTGCCTCCAGCCCGACGGCAAACTCGGCCGGGTAGAGTTTCTTGATTTCCCACAGCAGCACGTTTTTGATGTCCAGCCCCTGCGCATGGCGTTGCAGCGCAAAATGGATGTGATCGGTCAGCGTGATATAAACGATATTATGCAGCTTGCCTGGCAGGCGCTGGCGGGCGAGGGTGATGATTTTGTCGGCGGTGGTCACGCAGGCCAGCGGGATCTCCGACAGCAGCGTTTTATAGCGCTCGGCCATATCGCTGCCGTTCAGCGTGAAGATCTTCTCGATCAGATCTTCGTCCAGCAGATCGCCGGCCTTCTTCTTAAAGCCGATGCCTTTTCCCATGACCACCGTCTCTTCCTGGCGGTCGTCCAGCGTAATCACCACGTTATTATTGAGTATTTTAGCGATCTTCATGGTTTTTCCCGGATGTTTCAGCATACTGAAAACGAAAAAACCTGACGTACAGGAGCGATCCCGTACGTCAGGTTTTGCCTGTATATTTACAGTAACAATCCTGTTATCGATAGCATCATAAACTTTGTCAGCGGTGGCTCAATGCTTTTCACCGGGGAGTGCCGCCACGGTCACATTTCTGCGGCCGGGCAAGGTTATTCCAGCCGGAACTGTGGCTCCAGCCGGCTGATGCCGAGACCGTTAACCTTTTTCACCTTGATCTGCACCGGAATGCGATCTTTCATTGCTTCAACGTGGCTGATCACGCCGATCGTTTTTCCTGAGGCGTTCAGGCTGTCGAGCGCGTCCAGCGCGGTATCCAGGGTTTCCGCATCCAGCGTGCCGAAGCCTTCATCGAGGAACAGCGAATCGATACTGGTCTTGTGGCTGACCAGATCGGACAACGCCAGCGCCAGCGCCAGGCTCACCAGGAAGCTTTCCCCACCGGACAGGGTGCGGGTGTCGCGCAGTGCGTCCGCTTGCCAGGTATCCACCACCTGCAATTCCAGCGCGTCGCTGGTTTTGCGCTGCAGCAGATAGCGCCCGTGTAGCCTCCCAAGCTGATTGTTGGCCAGATAGACCAGATGATCGAGCGTCAATCCTTGGGCGAACTTACGGAATTTATCACCCTCTTTGGAGCCGATTAACTGATTGAGATAGCTCCAGTCGTCGTACTGTTGCTGACTTTGGCTGATTTGCTCAAACAGCGACTGCTGATTGAGGCGGCGTGCGGCGTCGCTTTCCAACTGATTGCGGACTTCACCCTGCCGTAGCTGCAGGGTTTTGAGCTGCTGCGCCAGCGTGGTCAGATCCTGACTCAGGGTTTGGGGATCGGCCTGGGTTTCATCCAACCCTTCCGGACGCTGCCGGCGCTGTTGCTCCAGGGTTTCCAGGGATTGAGTCAGCAGAGCGCTGGCTTCCACCTGTCGCTGCTGCAACTGCTCTTTGCGCTGTTGCAATTGTTGACGTTGGTCGTCATTCAACAGTGCGGCGTTAAAGGCGGCCTCGTCACCGAATTCACTGGCGGACAATGCCTGTTGCCAGTCTTGCTCCGTCTGTTGCAGTCGCTCAGTCTGTTGCAGCAGTTGCTGCTGTAGTCCGGCGAGCTGTCCGCTCAGGCGATCACGCTGTTCCTGCGCTTTCTGCCATTGCTCAGCCGCCTGTTGGCTGGCCTGCTCACAGGCTGTCTGCCGGGCGCGTAACTGTTCACGCACCTGCGCGATGTGCTGTTCGCCAAACAGGGCCAGCCTTTGTGCACGTTGTTCGGCAAGGGCCAGCTCTGCTTCTTGCCGCTGTTGCAGCAGGCGTTGCTGTTGCGACTGGGCCTCGGCGTGGCTTTTTGCCAGCAGGGCAAAGCGTTCGTCCAGCCGCGCCTTCTCCTGCTGCGCCTGCTGCTGCTGCGTTTGCAGGGCGGCCAACTGATCTTTAGCCTGCTGCACGGCGTGGGCTGCCTGCTCATGTTGCAGCAGACAGGCCTGGGCCTGACGCTCTTCATGGTCGCAGGCGCTCAACCACTGGCTAAGGCTGTCGGTGTCCTGCAGGTCAAAATCAAACGCCAGAGGCGTGCTGAGGGTTTGCCACTGCTGCCGGTGTGCGGCCAGTTGTTGTTCGTCTTGCCCGATGAGCTGTTGCTGGCGTTGCAACTGCTCCTTCAGGCTTTCGCAGCGGGTGCGCAGTTCGGTGCCCTGGGTGTACAAGGCCTCGGTTTTGACGCGCATCTCCGCCAGGCGTAATGCGGTCTCAGAAGGTTTTACCGCCTGATATTGCTCAATGGCCGGATGTTCGGCAGAGCCGCACAGCGGGCAGGGCTCGCCAGTTTGCAGACGGGCGCGTTCCGCTTCCAGACTGACGATGCGTTGTTCCAGCTCAAGGGCTTTCTCCACGTCCGTCTGATGCGCTTTTTGCTGTTTGTACTGCTGGCGCGTTGCTTCGAGCTGTTTTTCAAGCTCGCCGAGCTGCGCCTGACCGGCGGCGAATTCTTTGCGCTGCTGCTCCAGACGTTCGCTGACCTGGCCAAACAGCGAGGAGAGCGTGAATAACTGCTGGCGCACCGGGCGCAGTTCGGCCAACTCGCTCTGACGCTGGCGCAGTGCTGTCAGGGGCGATTGAGCTTCCAGCGTATTTTGCAGCTGTTGCTGCGTCGCCAGCGCGGCGCCAAGGCCGTTAAGCCGCTCCTGATGCTGCCCCGCCTGGAGGGTGAGTTGGGTTCGTTGAACCTCGAGTTGTTCCAGCTCCGCTTTTTGCTGTGCGTACTGCTGCGTGGCGGTATCACAGGCCTGTTGCAGTTCTGCCTGCGTTTTTTGTAACTGGGCGATCTGGTGGTCGAGCGGGACGATCTGCTCGTCGATCAGCCGTTGCTGTGCCTGCTGGTGTTCGGCATGCGCCTGCAATTGCGCGCGCGCTTGATCCACCGCCTGTTGCAGCGGCGCCATTTGGGCGAGTTGCTGTTCTTGTTGCAATACCCACTGAGCGATCTGCTGTTGCAGCGTCTTGTGATCGCTATGGCAGCGGTTGCGCTCGTTGAGCAGCGGTCGCAGTTTCTCTGCCGGTTCGCTGCGTGCCAACTGCTGCAACTGCGGTTCTGCCGCGGCCTGCTCTTGCTGTACTGCGCTCAACTGGCCTTGATATTCCTGCTGTTTCTGCAGCGTCTGTTGCCAATGCTGTAGCCAGTTCAACGCCCGTTGCTGGCGTTGGGTCTGTTCGCTGAGGGTATTTTCCTGCGAACTGAGTTCCACGAGCTGGTTTTCCAACTGAAGGCGCTGTTCGTCATTGAGTAACTCAATGCCGCTGGCGCGTTGATGCAGCGCGTCCAGATCGGTTTTGGCCTGCTTGTGCTGCTCGAAAACGCGTTCGGAGAGCTGGCCGTAAATCTCGGTGCCGGTCAACTCTTCCAGCAGTTCGGCTCGGTCATTGGCGTCGGCATTGAGGAAGGCGGCGAACTGCCCCTGGGACAGCATCATCGATTTGGTAAAGCGACCGAAATCCAGCCCGGTGATCGCGGCGGTAAGATCCAGTTTGTCGCGCACTTTGTCCGCCAGGATCTTGCCGTCTTCGCGCAGCGCCAGTTCCACCTTCGGTGCCTGCAGGTTGCCGTCCGGGGAATTTTTGGCGCGACGTTGGCTCCAGAAGGCGCGATAACCGACGCCTTTGACCTCAAATTCGACCTCCGCCAGCGATTCGGCGGTGTGGCGGGTCATCAGTTCGTTTTGGCTGGGCGTGACGTTAAGGCGCGGCGTCTGGTGATACAGCGCCAGGCAGATGGCGTCCAGCAGGGTGGTTTTACCCGCCCCGGTGGGACCGGTGATGGCGAATAATCCGTTACTGGCAAAGGGCTCGGCGGTGAAGTCGATCTTCCATTCCCCCTGCAACGAGTTGAGGTTTTTTAATCTCAGGCTGAGGATTTTCATGGGTTCGGCTCCTGGCTGTTGTGCCGTACGGCTTCGACCACCTGTTGGAACATCTGGCTCATTCGCTGCTTGCGGGCTTCGGCCATCTCAGGCTCTTGCGCCAGCCGCCGTTCGAACACTTCATTGACGCTCAGTTCATTGAGCGTTTCTTTGTCTTGCTGCTCAATGGCCTGGCGGCGTTGTTCTTTGCTGCGGCGCAGCAGCACCACTTCCACCGGCAGTTGATCGGCCAGCAGCTGAATGCGGCGCTGAATGTCGCTCAGGTAATCCTGTGTCGCCACTTCAATATCCAGCCATACCGGCAAATCACCCTGATAATCGGCGAACTGCTGCAATTGCTGCTCGATCTGCGCCAAATCACCCTTAATGAGCTGCATCGGTTGGAAGCTTGGGATCTCCAACGCGCTGACCTGCTGCAGGGCACCCGCGGCGAAATCCACCATAAACACGCTCTTGGCCTTGCCCAACTCGTCAAAACTCAGCGGGATAGGGGAGCCGCTGTAGCGGATATGCTCAGATTTGGCGACGTTTTGCGCGCGGTGAATATGCCCCAGAGCAATGTAGTCAGCCGGCGGGAAGGCCTGCGCCGGGAAGGCGTCCAGCGTGCCAATATAGATGTCGCGCACCGAATCGGAAGTGGTGACGCCGACGGTGGTCAGATGGCCGGTGGCGACGACGGGCAGCGGCAAGCCCAGCGCCTCACGGCGAGCACAGGCGGCCTGGTACAGCTTTTGATAGTGGTCGGCGATAGACTCTTGCAGCGCCTGCTGTTTTTGCACGCCCGACTCACCGGCGCGGCTGGTGAGCAGATCGCGTGGGCGCAGAAAAGGAATGGCGCATAGCACCGCACCCGGTTGGCCGTCGCGCTGATTCAGCACCAGTACCTGTTGTTCGATTTCGCTCTGCGCGTTGGCAATCACGGTGGTATTCAGGCAAGAAAGTAATTCACGCGATTCATTCAAGGTGGCCACGGAGTCGTGATTGCCGCCCAATACTACCAACTGGCAGCCGGTGTGCTGCAATTCCACCACGAAACGGTTATACAGCTCGCGGGCATAGCTGGGCGGCGAGCCGGTATCGAACAGATCCCCGGCGACGATCAGCGCATCCACCTGGTGTTGTTCGATCTGTTCGATCAGCCAGCGCAAAAATGCCTGATGCTCGGCGGCGCGGCTTTTGGTGAAAAAATACTGGCCAAGATGCCAGTCAGAGGTGTGGATCAGGCGCATGACACTCCCGGGGCGATAGGGTAATGGCGGTGATTATAAAGGGAATATGATGTTTCTGCGTGATTAGAAATAATCGCTATGCTTACTGCCTATTACAGTGCGTTTTTTTCATGGCTATTTATTTCATAAATCTGTCACAAAACTGACGCATAATGGCGCCCGCAATCAACTGTGATCGCTAACACATTGGCAGGATTGACGATGGCAAGACGCATACTGGTGGTGGAAGACGAAGCGCCGATCCGTGAGATGGTGTGCTTTGTGTTGGAACAGAATGGTTACCAACCGTTGGAAGCTGAGGATTATGACAGCGCTGTGACGCGCCTGTCTGAGCCGTTTCCTGATTTAGTGTTGCTCGACTGGATGTTGCCAGGGGGCTCTGGCATTCAGTTTATTAAACATATGAAGCGTGAAGCGATGACCCGTGATATTCCGGTGATGATGCTGACAGCGCGCGGTGAAGAAGAAGACCGGGTGCGCGGTCTGGAAGTCGGGGCGGATGATTACATCACCAAACCCTTCTCGCCGAAGGAACTGGTGGCCCGCATCAAAGCGGTAATGCGCCGCATTTCACCGATGGCGGTGGAAGAAGTGATTGAAATGCAAGGGTTGAGCCTGGACCCATCCTCACACCGCGTGATGGCTAACGAGCAAGCGCTGGATATGGGGCCGACCGAGTTCAAACTGTTGCACTTCTTTATGACCCACCCGGAGCGCGTTTATAGCCGCGAACAGTTGCTTAATCACGTCTGGGGCACTAACGTTTATGTGGAAGACCGCACCGTTGACGTGCATATCCGTCGACTCCGTAAGGCGTTAGAGACCAGTGGTCATGACAAAATGGTTCAAACCGTTCGGGGCACCGGCTACCGATTCTCAACGCGCTACTGATCGCGCCGCGCTGGAGAATATGCCGTGTTAGAACGTCTATCCTGGAAGAGGCTGGCCCTGGAGCTGGCCCTTTTCTGCTTGCCTGCCTTACTGCTGGGGCTGATGTTCGGTTATCTGCCCTGGCTGCTGCTGGCCTCGGTGCTGGCGGCATTGGTATGGAATTTCTACAACCAACTCAAACTTTCCCACTGGCTGTGGGTCGACCGCAGCATGACGCCGCCGCCCGGGCGTTGGAGCTGGGAACCGCTGTTTTACGGTCTGTATCAGATGCAGCAGCGGAACCGTCGTCGTCGCCGTGAGCTGGCGCTGCTGATCAAACGCTTCCGTAGCGGGGCGGAATCGCTGCCTGATGCGGTGGTGATGACTACCGTCGAAGGCAATATCTTTTGGTGTAACGGGTTGGCGCAGCATCTGCTGGGCTTCCGCTGGCCGGAAGACAATGGCCAGCACATCCTTAACCTGCTGCGTTATCCGGAGTTCAGCCACTATCTGCAACAGCAGGAGTTCTCACGCCCCTTGACGCTGCAACTGAACAACGAACATTACGTGGAATTCCGCGTGATGCCCTATTCCGAAGGGCAGTTGCTGATGGTGGCGCGCGATGTGACCCAGATGCGCCAGTTGGAAGGGGCACGGCGCAACTTCTTCGCCAACGTCAGCCACGAGTTACGAACGCCGCTGACGGTGTTGCAGGGCTACCTGGAGATGATGAGCGACGAAGAGCTGGATGGTTCGCTGCGTGGCAAGGCGCTGGGCACCATGCAGGAGCAGACCCGGCGTATGGACGGGCTGGTCAAACAACTGTTGACGCTGTCACGTATCGAGGCCGCGCCCAATGTCGAAATGAATGAGCGGGTCGATATTCCCCTGATGCTGCGGGTTTTGCAACGCGAGGCGCAATCACTGAGTGGCGGTAACCACGAGATCACCTTCCGGGTGAATGAGCAGCTCAAGGTGTTTGGTAACGACGACCAACTGCGCAGTGCGGTGTCGAATTTGGTGTATAACGCCGTCAATCATACACCGAAAGGCACCCATATTGAGGTCAGTTGGCAACAGACGCCAAACGGCGCGCAGTTCCAGGTCAGTGATAACGGGCCGGGCATCGCTGCCGAGCATATTCCACGCCTGACCGAACGTTTCTACCGTGTCGACAAGGCCCGTTCACGCCAGACCGGCGGCAGCGGTTTGGGGCTGGCGATCGTCAAGCATGCGCTCAGCCACCACGATGCGCGGCTGGAGATCCTCAGCGAGCAGGGCATCGGCACCCGATTTATCTTTACCTTGCCTAACCGGTTGATTGTTCCCGCGGCTTTATCAGAGAATGCGGTGAAAAATTAACGCGAGAGGCTGGCATGATCCGAATCACCCGAGGGCTGTTGCTTTGTCTGGCGTTGCTGGCAAGCAGAGGCGCGCTGGCGCAGCCGGATGGCATGCTGTCCGGCAACCTGTCGAGCGTCGGTTCCGATACGCTGGCCAATCTGATGGCGCTGTGGGCACAGGACTTCAGTCAGCATTACCCCAACGTTAACCTGCAGATCCAGGCCGCCGGCTCTTCCACTGCGCCGACCGCGTTAGCGGCGGGTGCAGCGCAGCTTGGCCCGATGAGCCGCCCGATGAAGGCGGCAGAGGTGTCGGCGTTCGGGCATCGCTACGGCTATGCGCCGCTGGCGGTACCGGTGGCCGTAGACGCGCTGGTGGTGCTGGTGCATCAGGACAATCCACTGCGTGGCCTTAACCTGCAGCAACTCGATCGAATTTTCTCCGCGACTCTGCGCTGTGGCGAAAGCCGGCCGTTGACGCGTTGGGGAGAGCTGGGGTTGACCGGCGATTGGCAGCAACGCACCCTGCAACGTTTTGGCCGCAATTCGGCCTCCGGCACTTACGGGTATTTCAAACTGCGTGCGCTGTGTGGCGGTGATTTTATGCCGCGCGTCAATGAGCTTCCGGGGTCCGCTTCGGTGGTGCAGGCGGTGGCCGGTTCGCTGAACAGTATCGGTTACGCCAGCATCGGTTTTCGCGCCAGCGGCGTGCGACTGTTGCCGTTAGCGGAGTCCGGCGAAAACTATGTCATCCCTAATGACGTAAACGTGCGCAACGGCAGCTATCCGTTGTCGCGCTATCTGTATATTTACATCAACAAGGCGCCCAACCAGCCGCTGGAGCCGCTGACGGCCGCATTTCTTGATCGCGTGTTGTCAGATACCGGGCAAAATCTGGTCAATCACGACGGTTACCTGCCACTGCCGCCCGAGACCCTGCGGAAAACCCGCCTGGCGCTGGGCCTGCAATAAGTCTTGCCTGGGGGCCTTCTGCCCCCAACATGAATTTCTTTCATCCCCCATGAAAATTCTTCCGTTGCCGCCCGGCAGTCGACATGACAGCATGCTGTTCATAAAGATTATGGACGTCTGGATGTCTATTTGTAACCCAGCGTCATAGTTCACACTGTAAATTACTGAGGCAAAGGCCCCGATCTTTTGCCCGCTACCGGGAGTCATACTATGTGCGATTGCAACTCTGCTTTTCACGCTGACGTTGTCGGCAGTCTGTTGCGCCCCACGGCGCTGAAAACCGCGCGTCAACAGTTCCAACGGGGTGAGATTGATGCCGCCGGCTTGCGGGAGATTGAAGATGAGCAGATCCGTCTGGCGGTGGCAAAGCAGAAAGATCTCGGCCTGGCGGTGGTGACCGATGGGGAGTTCCGTCGGGCATGGTGGCACTTTGACTTTTTGGAAGGGCTGGATGGCGTGGAAGGCTACGACGCGGAGCAGGGGATCCAGTTTAACGGCGTACAGACCCGGGCGCGCAGCATCAAGGTGGTGGGTAAACTGGGCTTCAATCCGCAGCACCCGATGCTGACTGACTTTCGTTTTCTGAAGGCCACCGCCGGTGATGCGGTGCCGAAAATGACCATTCCAAGCCCTAGCGTGCTGCACTTTCGCGGTGGGCGCAAGGCCATCGACAGCCAGGTTTATCCGGATCTGAACGCCTATTTCGACGATTTGGCGCAGACCTACCGCGATGCGATCAAGGCGTTTTATGATGCGGGTTGCCGCTATCTGCAACTGGATGACACCGTCTGGGCCTACCTGTGCTCAGACGATCAACGGCGGCAGATCCGCGAACGCGGAGAGGATCCGGATCTTCTGGCGCGAATTTATGCTGATGTGCTGAATGCGGCGATCGCCGACAAGCCGGAAGATCTGATCATTGGCTTGCACGTTTGCCGCGGTAACTTCCGCTCCACCTGGATCTCTGAGGGAGGTTATGAGCCGGTGGCGGAGATCCTGTTTGGTCAGGTGAACATCGACGCCTTCTTCCTGGAATACGACAATGAACGTTCCGGCGGTTTCGAGCCGCTGCGTTTCATCAAACCAGGCAAACAGCAGGTGGTGCTGGGCTTGATCACTACCAAAAACGGTGAGCTGGAAAATCCTGAGCAGGTGAAACAACGTCTTGAGGAAGCGGCGCAGTATGTTGATCGTCGCCAACTGTGCCTCAGCACCCAGTGTGGTTTTGCCTCGACCGAAGAGGGCAATAGTCTGAGTGAACAGCAGCAGTGGAATAAGCTGCAAAGCGTGGTGAATATTGCTCAGCAGGTTTGGCAACGGTGAAAATCCCGTTCAGACCGCGCGGAAACTGGATGTTTATTGGTGTTTTCGCGCGGTCATGAGCCATCTGCTTCACGTTTTGTGAATGCGTTGCTCAAAAATGATACAAATCATGTATTGTATATTTATTGATAGCCACTACGATCGACTGGTGTCGAAAGATTATCTGGTCGATAGCTCTGCTTTTTGTCGTGCGTCTTGCCTTTCAACGCTATAAACGTTTAACTTAGCCTCCGTTGTCGGACTAAACCTCCATTTATAACTCCTAAAACTCTGCCCATCATCATGAGTGGTCACTTTCGAATAAGGACAAAACGCCGGACGTTATGCGTTTTTTGCTCTTATTGGTCTCGCGATGAAATGGCAAGCCGGCAACCGGGTGGGGCATAACGCTACCCCCATATCGGGCATTTTTTTTCATTTGAACAGGCAACACGACATCGTATGAGTCATCGTTTAACGTCAAAAGATATTATCGCATTGGGTTTTATGACCTTTGCCTTATTCGTCGGCGCCGGAAATATCATTTTCCCGCCGATGGTCGGTTTACAGTCCGGTGAACACGTCTGGACCGCAGCTATCGGCTTCCTGATCACCGCCGTCGGTCTGCCGGTGATGACCGTGATCGCCCTGGCGCGCGTCGGTGGCGGCATTGACGCCCTGAGCTCGCCGATTGGCCGTCGCGCCGGTCTGTTGCTGGCTACTGTCTGCTATCTGGCCGTAGGTCCGCTGTTCGCCACCCCGCGTACCGCGACCGTCTCCTTCGAAGTGGGCATCGCGCCGCTGACCGGTGATGGCGCCATGCCGCTGTTTATTTACAGCCTGGTGTACTTCGCGTTGGTGATCGGCATTTCCCTGTATCCGGGCCGCCTGCTCGATACCGTGGGCCATGTGCTGGCACCGCTGAAAATTGTTGCGCTGGGCGCGCTCGGCATCGCCGCGCTGGTTTGGCCGGCAGGTACGCCGATCCCGGCGACCGACATTTATCAGAACGTTCCCTTCTCTTCCGGCTTCGTCAACGGCTATCTGACCATGGATACGCTGGGGGCGCTGGTCTTTGGCATCGTCATCGTTAACGCCGCGCGTTCCCGCGGGGTAAAGGATGCCGGCTTGCTGACGCGTTACACCATTCTGGCCGGGTTGATTGCCGGTGTGGGTCTGACGCTGGTTTACCTGAGCCTGTTTAAACTGGGTTCCGGCAGCGGCGTGTTGGTGCCGGACGCGACCAACGGTGCGGTGATCCTGCATGCTTACGTGCAAAACACCTTCGGTGGGCTGGGCAGCTTCTTCCTGGCGGCGTTGATCTTCATCGCCTGTATGGTGACGGCGGTTGGCCTGACCTGCGCCTGCGCCGAGTTCTTTGCCCAATATCTGCCGTTCTCTTACAAAACGCTGGTGTTTATTTTGGGGCTGTTCTCGATGGTGGTGTCCAACCTGGGCCTGAGCCATCTGATCCAGATCTCCATTCCGGTGCTGACCGCGATTTACCCGCCGTGCATCGTGCTGGTGGTGCTGAGCTTCACCCTGCGCTGGTGGAACAGCGCGTCGCGTATTATCGCGCCGGTGATGTTAGTCAGCCTGTTGTTTGGTATCCTTGACGCGGTGAAAGCGTCCAGCTTCCAGCAAATGCTGCCGGATTGGACCAATCACCTGCCATTGGCAGCACAGGGTCTGGCATGGTTGTCGCCTTCGCTGTTGATGCTGGTGCTGGTCGCGATTTATGACCGGGTTTGTACGCGTTCCGAAGTGACCGCGCACTCATAATTCCCCGGCTAAATTTTGGGCCACGGACTTGTCCGTGGCTTTTTTACGTTTAAAAAACACGGGTTATTTTCATGCAACAACAGTCACCCACCGCTCCCGCGCCCAATAAGCTAAAACGCGGTCTCAGTACCCGTCACATTCGCTTTATGGCTCTGGGGTCGGCTATTGGTACCGGCCTGTTCTACGGTTCGGCGGACGCGATTAAAATGGCCGGCCCAAGCGTTTTGCTGGCGTACCTGATTGGCGGCATCGTCGCTTTTATCATCATGCGTGCGCTGGGCGAGATGTCCGTCAACAACCCGCAGGCCAGCTCGTTTTCGCGTTACGCGCAGGATTACCTTGGCCCGATGGCCGGGTATATCACCGGCTGGACCTACTGTTTTGAAATCCTGATCGTTGCGATTGCCGACGTGACCGCTTTCGGCATCTATATGGGCGTGTGGTTCCCCGAAGTGCCGCACTGGATTTGGGTGTTGAGCGTGGTGCTGGTCATTGGCGCCATCAACCTGATGAGCGTGAAGGTGTTCGGTGAGCTGGAGTTCTGGTTCTCCTTCTTTAAAGTTGCCACCATTATCATCATGATTGCTGCCGGTATCGGCATCATCATTTGGGGGATTGGCAACGGCGGACAGCCGACCGGCATCCATAATCTGTGGTCCAACGGCGGCTTCTTCAGCAACGGCTTTATCGGCATGATCCTGTCGCTGCAGTTGGTGATGTTCGCCTACGGCGGTATCGAAATTATCGGCATCACCGCCGGCGAAGCCAAAGACCCGAAAAGCTCGATTCCCAAGGCCATCAACTCGGTGCCGTGGCGTATTCTGGTGTTCTACGTCGGCACGCTGTTTGTCATCATGTCGATCTATCCGTGGAACCAGGTCGGCACCAACGGCAGTCCGTTCGTGCTGACTTTCCAGCATATGGGCATCACCGTAGCTGCGGGCATCCTCAACTTTGTGGTGATCACCGCGTCGTTGTCGGCGATTAACAGCGACGTGTTTGGCGTTGGCCGCATGCTGCACGGCATGGCCGAACAGGGCCATGCGCCGAAGATGTTCAGCAAGGTGTCCAAACGCGGTATTCCGTGGGTCACGGTAGTGGTGATGATGCTGGCGCTGCTGTTGGCGGTCTATCTCAACTACATCATGCCGGAAAACGTGTTCCTGGTGATTGCCTCTCTGGCGACCTTCGCCACCGTGTGGGTGTGGATCATGATCTTGTTCTCGCAGATTGCCTTCCGTCGCAGTCTGAGCAAAGAGCAGGTGAAAGGTTTGGCGTTCCCGCTGCGCGGCGGGGTATTCACCTCGGTGGTGGCGATCATCTTCCTGGTGTTTATCATCGGTCTGATTGGTTACTTCCCAACGACGCGTGTCTCGCTGTACGCCGGTTTAGTGTGGGTGGTGGTGCTGTTGGCGGGGTATTACTTCAAGGTCAACCGCCAGAAGAAGCTGGCAACGCCGGCGCAGCAGCAAGATTGAAATTGAAAACACCGGCCATGAGCCTAATGCTTGTCAGTTAAGGCGATATTGTCCCCTCTCCTTTGGGAGAGGGTTAGGGTGAGGGGATACATACCAACGCAAAAGCCCCCTCACCCCGGCCCTCTCCCTCTGGAGAGGGGGACGCCCACTTAAACAACGTCGTACATTCTTATTCAGAGCTTTGCTTAAGTGACCGGCATTAGGCCATGAGCCGGTGTTTTTCTGTAGGTGTATTTTGTGTACTAGGCAAAATCCAGCTTGCGCAGCTTTGATACGTCGATAGATTGTCTGGCGTGCCACAAATCATAAGTATCCTGCATTTCCATCCAGACCCGCTCGGAGCTGCCGATGACAATGGACAAACGGATAGCCATTTCTGGCGATATATCTGATTTACCGTTAATCAGACGCTGTACCGTTGATGGTGCCACGTCTAATGCTTTGGCCAAGCCACGAGCACTGAGGTTTAATGTCTCCATGGTCTCTTTTATCAATTCCCCGGGGTGTGGCGGGTTAAACATTTGAGTCATTAGTGATAATCCTCATAGTTAACGATATAGACGTCACCCTCTACCAATTTAAAGGTGATTCGCCAATTACCGGTTACTGTTATTGACCAAAGTCCGCTTCGATCGCCGGTTAACGAATGCAACAAGAAACCGGGAAGATCGACATCATTGATCTCTTTGGCCAGATTCAACACGCTTAGACGGAGGCGGATTTTTTTCGCCTGTTTGGCATCAATACCTGCGGTTGAACCCGTTTCAAAAAATTTCTTTAGTCCCTTATGCCTGAAGCTTTTTATCATCCTGATGGCTCCTTGGGTGTTGCGTTATACGCATCATAATTTTCTGCCGCGCATGGCGCAACGTTTTTGATGGTTTTGTAACCTCTATTGCTTATGCTTATCCTCAGGCTCGTCGTCACCGGAGGCACGAGCCTCGTTGCGCAGGCTGCTGTCGCTCAGCCGTTCCTCTTTCCCTTCTCCGGCTACGCGCGCCAGCACTTCGCGAATATCCTGCATGCTGCTGCTCAGGGCGCTCAATGACGGTTGCAGGGGGCGGCTCAGGCGGCTTTCGTCCAGCGAGGCGCTGTGCAGACAGCCGATAAACAGTAGCGTGGCCAGCAGGGTAAACAGCCGGTGTTTTACCTGTTTCAGCAAGGGCGACTCTTTCTTTCACATGGTATGGGTGAACGTATTAACACCGCTTTACATGGGCAAGAAAAGGGGCTGGAGACATCTGCTGGCAATTGGCGGGGAATAATTACCAGCAGAAACAGTTACGTCAGCCTGCGTCAGGAAATGTCTGCCGCCTGGCGTATCGGGTTCAGCATGCTGCGCATGTCGTTACCGGTTGGCGTTTGGTGTACCCGCAGATCGAATTCGTTAATCACCGCCAAGAGATGGTCGAAGATATCCGACTGAATACTTTCGTATTCTGCCCAGAGCGTGGTGTTGGTGAAAGCGTAAATCTCCAGCGGCAAGCCCTCTGGCAGCGGTGCCAATTGGCGTACCATCAGTGTCATATTCTGGTGAATGCCCGGATGGGCGCGCAGGTACGCCACCAGATAAGCGCGCAGCGTGCCAAGATTGGTCAGGCGGCGGCCGTTGAGCGGTGAACTGAGGTCTACGCCACTCTGCTGGTTATGTTGGCTCAATTCCTGCGTTTTATCGTTCAGATAACGTTGCAGCAGCGGGTTACGGTTCAGTCTCTGCTGCTCTTCATCCGACAAAAAATGCACGCTGGTGGTGTCGATATTGATGCTGCGCTTGATGCGGCGTCCGCCGGATTCCGACATGGAACGCCAGTTCTTGAAGGAATCGGAGATCAGCGCGTAGGTGGGAATGGTGGTCACGGTATTGTCCCAATTGCGCACTTTGACCGTGGTCAGGCCAATGTCGGTGACTGCGCCGTCGGCACCGTATTTCGGCATTTCCAGCCAGTCGCCGATGCTCAGCATATCGTTGGCGGAAAGCTGAATGCCGGCCACCAGGCCGAGGATCGGGTCTTTAAACACCAGCATCAGCACCGCGGTCATCGCACCCAGCCCGCTGAGCAGCAGCAATGGCGATTTCCCCATCAGCAGCGAAACGATCATGATGCCAATCAGGATCGCCGCCACCAGCTTCAGCCCCTGAAAAATACCGCGCAGCGGCAGCTGCTTGGATATCGGACTTTGGCGCAGCATTGCCAGCAGCGTATCCAGCAGGGAAAACAGCGACAGCAGGGCGAAGCCCATGATCCAGACCTGGGCGGCGGTGACGATAATCGCCTGAGTCTCGCTACCGGCGTGCAACCACAGCACCGCCTGCAGATTAATGATCACCCCTTGCAGCAACAGCGCCATACGCTGGAACAGCTTGTACTGGGTGATCGCCTGTTGCCAGACGCGTTGCGACTGTTGACCACGGCGTTGGATCGCCGCCAGCACCACGCGGTGCAACACCAGGTGGATCACCACCGAAATCAGGACGATCAGCCCCAGCACCATCAGCAGGGACATCATCCCGCTGAACTCCAGCCCGAACTTCTCCAGCCACAGGGTTATCTGTTGTTGCATTGCCGCTCCTTTAAAAATGCGCAAAAAATATCCAATACACTCAAAAGACGTTAGCCTAAGGGTTGCGGGCCATAATGTGCGGCTGTTTACCTTTTTTTACATAGGGTTAGTGCTGTTTGATGATCTCCACCCCCCGGCTCCTCCCCGAGTTTACCGGCCAGAGAGGAGGGGGACTTGCACTCAACGTGGCATTGTTCGTGGCATTGAATAACGTCGTCGATTTCGTTTTGTACAGCAGGAGGAAAGTCATGCTTAACGCCTGGCATCAACCGGTCCCACCTTTTGTGGTGAAGAAGGGACAACGCCTGGATATCACGCTGTGGTTACAGGGTAATGAACTGCCTGAGCGGGTCTTTTTACGCGCAGAGCCGGACAATGAAGAGTGGCTGCTGATAATGAAAGGGCAGCAGGTTGGCGGGCTGCAGCGCTATCAGGCCAGCCTGACCCTGAATGAGGGCGAGGCAACCCGCCGTTACTGCTTCAAACTGGTCTGGGCCGACCGCCAGCAATGGTTTGGTCCACAGGGAAAATCTCTGACGCCGCCGGGACAGTTGACGCAATTTGCCGTCGACGTACCCGATAGCAGCCCCGCCTGGGTGGCAGATCAGATTTTTTATCAGATTTTCCCCGATCGCTTTGCCGGCAGCGGCGGTGAACATGGCATTCAGAGCGGCAGCTATCGTCATCATGCGGCCGGCTGCGATGTCGTACGCCGTGACTGGCAACATCCGCTGGAAGACCGGCATGCGGCATCCACCTTCTATGGCGGCGATTTGGACGGCATCAGCCAAAAATTGCCCTACCTGCAGCAACTGGGCGTGACGGCGCTGTATCTGAACCCGATCTTCACCGCCCCGAGCGTGCATAAATACGATACCGAGGACTATTATCAGGTCGATCCCTATTTCGGCGGCAACGCCGCTTTGCAGCGTTTGCGAGTGAGCACTCACAAGGTGGGGATGAAACTGGTGCTCGACGGGGTGTTTAACCATACCGGCGACTCTCACCCATGGTTTGACCGCCACCAGCAAGGTGACAGCGGCGCTTGCCATCACCCGGACTCGCCGTACCGCGGCTGGTTCAATTTCTACCCTGATGGCCGCGCGCTTGACTGGAAGGGCAACGCCAGCCTGCCGAAGCTCAATTTTGCCGAACCCCAGGTGGCTGAGGCGATTTATCGCGGTGATAACAGCGTGGTGCGTCATTGGTTGCGCCCGCCCTACAGCATTGACGGCTGGCGGCTGGACGTGGTGCATATGCTGGGTGAAAACGGCGGCGCCACCGGCAATCTGCAGCATCTGGCGGGGATTTATCAGGCGGTTAAACAGGAAAATTCGCAGGCCTATGTTCTGGGCGAGCATTTTGGCGATGCGCGGCGCTGGCTGCATGCCGGCGTTGAAGATGCGGCAATGAACTACATGGGCTTCGCCCTGCCGGTCAGGGGCTTTTTAGCCGGGTTGGACGTGGCGCATCACCCGGTGCAGATGGCTGCGGCGGACTGTGCACAATGGATGGACGACTACCGGGCAGGCCTGCCGCATGGCCGCCAGTTGATTCAGTTCAACCAGCTCGACAGCCATGACACCGCGCGCTTTTTGACATTGTTGCAGGGCAATCAGGCGCGGATGCGGATGGCGGCGGTGTGGCTGATGAGCTGGATCGGCGTGCCTTGTTTATATTATGGCGATGAAATTGGCCTGGACGGTGCCAACGACCCGTTCTGCCGTAAACCTTTCCCGTGGGATGAAAGCCAGTGGGATCAGAGCCTGCTGGCTTTGTTCCAGCGGATGGCGGCGTTGCGTAAGAAGAGCCTGGCGCTGCGACGTGGCGGGTGTCAGATCCTGCATGCCGTCGGTGAGACGCTGGTGTTTGTGCGCCTCTATCAACAAGAACAGGTGCTGGTAGCGATACAGCGTGGCGGCAGTGGTGCAGTGACGTTACCGCACAGTCCGTTGCTGGCGGCAGGCCAATGGCAACGGTTGGAAGGGGATGGAGAAATGGGCGAAACGCAGAACGCGCTTGCGCTGCAACTGGGCGAAGAGTCGGTCACCCTGTGGCGGCGGCCAGGCTAAGCCAAGATGAAGCAGGGCCGGAGTACCGGCCCTTAATTCAGTTAGTGGGCGTTCACACGCCCTGTCAGATCATCAATAGCCTACGGCTGAACCGGCCGGGCGACGAATGTCATTGGCGCCGTACAGGTAGCCTTCGCGTACTTTACCGGAAACGGCGGAGTCGTTGCCGGAGTTGGCCGGGCTGACACCGGCGGCACCCGGCAGGCCCACCAGAATCAGTTCGGCCGCACCCCATGGCGTTTGCTCAACCATCTTGTAACCCATACCGGCAAGGATTTTCAGCGTATCGGCAGAAACGCCACGCTGTTCGTAATAAACCTCATCCGGCAACCACTGATGGTGGATACGTGGTGCATCTACCGCCTCCTGCGGCGCCATGCCGTGATCAATCACGTTCAGTGCGGTCTGCAGGGTGATGGTGATGATGCGCGAACCGCCCGGCGAGCCGAGCACCATAAAGATTTTATTGTCCTTGGTCACCAACGTCGGGCTCATCGACGATAGTGGGCGCTTACCGGGGGCAATGCTGTTGGCGGTGCCCTGCACCAGGCCATAGAGGTTTTTCTCGCCGACCTTGACGGTGAAATCATCCATCTCGTCGTTGAGGAAGAAGCCGGTGCCCGGGGCGATCACCACCGCGCCAAAGCGACCGTTGACGGTATAGGTAGTGGAGACGGCGTTGCCGTCATGATCGACAATCGAATAATGGGTGGTTTCCGGTTTTTCGTGGGGTTCCATGCCAGGCTGCACGTTTTCTGACGGTGTGGCCTGGTCCGCGACGATTTTCTTGCGGATCTCTTCGGCATAACTCTTGCTGACCAGTCTGTCGATCGGGTTCTTGATGAACTCCGGGTCGCCGAGGTAGGTGTTACGGTCCATATAGGCGTGGCGCATCGCTTCGGTCATGGTGTGGATGGCCGCCGCCGAATTAAAGCCCATGCTTTTAAGATCGTAACCTTCGACCACGTTGAGGATTTCGCACAGCGTCACGCCGCCAGAGCTTGGCGGCGGGGCCGAAACAAATTTATAGCCGCGATAGCTGCAGGTAATCGGCGGGGTTTCGGTCACTTTGTAGTTGGCGAAGTCGGCCGCGGTCAGGATGCCCCCGCCTTGTTTGGCCGCCGCCTCTACCGCCTGGGGAATTTTGCCTTGGTAGAAGGCGTCAGGGCCGTCTTTGGCGATAGCGGCCAGGGTGTTGGCCAAATCACTCTGCACCAGGCGATCGCCCGGCTGCAGTGGCGTGCCGTCCGGGCGCAGGAAGATTTTGGCGGATTCCGGATCCTGTTTAAAGCGCGCGATGGTGGTGTCGAGGATATCGGTATCGGCACGGGTCAATACAAAGCCCTCACGAGCCAGTTTGATCGCCGGCCCCATGACCTGTTCGCGACTCAGTTTGCCGTATTTCTGGCGTGCGGTTTCCATGCCCAACACGGTGCCCGGTACGCCCGCCGCCAGATAGCCGTACAGGCTGGCACCTTTCTTCACGTTGCCCCCGGCATCCAGATACATGTTGGCGCTGGCTGCCGCCGGCGCCGTTTCACGGAAGTTGATGAAGGTATCGGTGCCGTCGGCCAGGTGCACCGTCATAAAGCCGCCGCCGCCAATGTTGCCGCAGCACGGGTTGACCACCGCCTGCGCATAGCCAACGGCCACTGCTGCATCTACGGCGTTACCGCCCAGCTTAAGGATATCGACGCCGACCTGCGAGGCCAGATGTTGCGACGTCACCACCATGCCGTTTTTGGCTTCGACCGCCGGATTGGATGCGGCATACAGGCTGCTGCTGACCAGCAGCGCCGCCATGGTCAGCGGTTTGCTCCATTTCTGTAAAAACATAGTTATTCCTACCCTGTCAGTTTTCTTATTGTGTTTGGCTTGCCACGGGTGCAGTGCAAAGAGTGGGCCAGCGTTATTGATACTAGCTGCAGATAAGGGATTGTGCGGAATACGGCCAGGAAAATGTGAGCGGAAACAAGGAAGTGAAGCACGGAAACTGGGCAGGGTGCCCTAATTTGGCGCAAAAAAAACCGGCCGCGAGGGCCGGTTGATACACTTGCAGGCTGAAATTACAGCTTGGAAGCGTTCTCGGACAGGTATTTAGCCACGCCGTCCGGAGAGGCGCCCATACCTGCTTTGCCTTTTTCCCACTGAGCCGGGCACACTTCGCCGTGTTGCTCGTGGAATTGCAATGCGTCAACGGTACGGATCATTTCGTCGATGTTACGGCCGATTGGCAGGTCGTTAACAACCTGAGCACGAACCACACCGTCTTTGTCGATCAGGAAAGAACCACGCAGGGCAACGCCTGCTTCTGGGTGCTCGATGCCGTAAGCTTTCTGAATTTCACGCTTAATGTCAGCAACCATTGCGTATTTCACTTCCCCGATGCCGCCATTCTCGACTGGGGTTTTACGCCATGCGTTGTGGACAAATTCTGAGTCGAATGAAACGCCAACCACTTCAACGCCACGCTTCTGGAATTCTTCATAGCGGTGATCGAAAGCGATCAGCTCAGAAGGACATACGAAGGTGAAGTCCATCGGCCAGAAGAACAGGACGGCCGGTTTGCCGTTCAGGTGCTTCTTCAGGTTGAAGTTTTCAACGATTTCGCCACTGCCAAGTACGGCAGCTGCGGTGAAGTCAGGGGCTTGACGAGTTACCAGGACCATAATTACTCCTGTAATAGGTGTTAAGGGGTTGATGTAAAAACAAGGGCCAGTATAGGGGCCACGACAGGGTGAATAAAGGGTAAAAGACCAATCGATGAGATAGCTTTTACCTATTAAAGTCGTTGATTAAATTTAGCGAGCTTTAAAAATAACCTTTTCCCATAAAAGGGCAAGGCTTAAAAAGCAATTTCTTGTAAAGCATCGCATTTTCAAGGGGTTTGGTTTGACCTTACAGCTTTTTGTCTTTTGCCTGCTGCATCATCTGTGGGTAAAACTGCCAGAACTGTGTTTCAAGCTGATGATAGTTGCGCTCCACGTCGGCGAAAGAACCTGCCAGCGCGGCCAAACGCGGACGACGGCTGGCCATCCCCGCCAGTACGTTGCCGATAAACGGCAGTTCGGCGTAGCGTTCCAGCCAGCGTTCCGGCCATAAATAGCCGTTCAAATTCTGAAAGCGCGGCGGTGTCATCGGCAAATGCGGCACGATCTGGCTGCGGGCTTGCTGGGTGAAGCCGTGCAGGCTGAGAGAAGGCTCGAGTTGCTGCCAGTGGCGTGCCAGGAAGTGATCCCACACCACGTCTAGCGTGATCGGCGCCACGCGCCGGTGTTCTGCAGAGAAGTAGTCGCGGCAGGCTTTGACCTGCGGCAGGCTGTCGGTCAGGACATCGACGCGGCGGTGCATCATAATGCCGGCCACCACCTCGGGATCGTACTCGCCCGCGGGGTTGCCGCGCACGAAGTCGGCCAACAGATTGCCCAGTAACGAGCTTTCCGCTAGCTGGGCCAAATGGAGATGTGCGAGAAAATTCATCCGGCAACTATACCTGAAGTCATGCAAATCCTCCTTATTTCTTGCCGCTGACCGCCCGCAGCTTTAGACTAGGCCGCCTGTTTTTTATGACCAACATACCCGTCGCCTTTCAAGCCGCAGTATTGTTGGCTGCACTTGCCCATTCCGGTCACTTACTCAAGTAAGCTCCCGGGGATGGGCAAGCTGGCCGCCTAACTGCAACTTGAAATTCATAGGGTATATACAATTGAAGAAGTGAATACCCATGCGCGTCGCCGATTTTTCGTTTGAACTCCCCGAGACCCTGATTGCCCGTTATCCCCAACCTGAGCGCAGCGGCTGCCGTTTGCTGCAGTTGGACGGGCCGAGCGGGGCGCTGACGCACGGCGTATTCACCGATCTGCTGGATAACCTGGACGCCGGCGATTTGCTGGTGTTCAACAATACCCGGGTGATCCCGGCGCGCATGTTTGGCCGCAAGGTCAGCGGCGGCAAGATTGAAGTTCTGGTGGAGCGCGTGCTGGACGACCATCGGGTATTGGCGCACGTTCGCGCTTCAAAGGCCCCCAAGCCAGGCACCGACCTGCTGCTGGGCGACGATGAAAGCATCGCCGCAACCATGGTGGCGCGCCACGATACGCTGTTCGAACTGCGTTTCAACGATGAGCGCGACGTGTTCACTATCCTTAATGCCGCCGGTCATATGCCGCTGCCGCCGTATATCGATCGCCCAGACGAAGACGCGGACCGTGAGCTTTACCAGACGGTTTACAGCGAGAAGCCGGGTGCCGTAGCGGCACCGACCGCCGGGCTGCACTTCGACGAGCCGTTGTTGGCTGCGCTGCGCGAGAAGGGCATCGAGATGGCCTTCGTGACCCTGCATGTGGGCGCGGGCACCTTCCAGCCGGTGCGGGTGGAAACTATCGAAGAACACGTCATGCACGCCGAATACGCGGAAGTGCCGCAGGACGTGGTTGACGCGGTATTGGCCTGTAAAGCTCGCGGCAAGCGCGTGGTGGCGGTGGGCACCACCTCGGTGCGTTCGCTGGAAAGCGCCGCCAACGCCAGCCAGCAGGCGTTAATCGCGCCGTTCTTCGGCGATACCAGCATCTTTATCTTCCCGGGCTACCATTATCAGGTGGTCGACGCGCTGGTGACCAATTTCCACCTGCCGGAGTCGACGCTGATTATGTTGGTTTCCGCCTTTGCCGGTTATAAAAACACCATGAATGCCTATCAGCAGGCGGTGGCCGAGCAATATCGTTTCTTCAGCTATGGCGATGCTATGTTCATCAGCCGTAACCCGCAGGCGGAGCAAGAGTCCGTCGGCGAATAAATTCCCTGAGTCGCGCAACTGGCGTGGCTCGATGTTAATCACGCCAGACTGTTTCTCTGGCGCTGGAGGCTTTGTGAAGTACGAATTAGACACAACCGATGGCCGCGCTCGTCGCGGTCGCCTGATCTTTGAACGCGGCGTGGTGGAAACCCCGGCCTTTATGCCTGTCGGCACCTACGGCACGGTAAAAGGCATGACGCCGGAAGAAGTCAAAGAGACCGGCGCACAGATCCTGCTGGGCAACACCTTCCACCTGTGGCTGCGTCCAGGCCAGGAGATCATGAAGCTGCATGGCGATCTGCATGATTTCATGCAGTGGCATGGCCCGATCCTCACCGACTCCGGCGGCTTCCAGGTGTTCAGTCTGGGTGCGATGCGCAAGATTAAAGAAGAAGGCGTTCATTTCCGTAACCCGATTAACGGCGATAAAGTTTTCCTCAGCCCGGAAAAATCGATGGAAATCCAGTACGACCTGGGATCTGACATCGTGATGATCTTCGACGAATGCACACCGTACCCGGCAGACTGGGACTACGCCAAACGTTCGATGGAGATGTCATTGCGCTGGGCGCAGCGCAGCCGCCAGCGTTTTGACGAGCTGAATAACAAAAATGCTTTGTTCGGCATTATTCAGGGTGGTGTTTACGAAGATTTACGTGATGTTTCAGTAAAAGGGCTGGTGGATATCGGTTTTGATGGTTACGCTGTGGGCGGCTTGGCGGTCGGCGAGCCGAAAGAGGATATGCATCGCATTCTTGAACATGTTTGCCCACAAATTCCGGAAGATAAGCCACGTTACCTGATGGGCGTCGGCAAGCCGGAAGATCTGGTTGAAGGCGTGCGTCGCGGTATCGATATGTTCGACTGCGTGATGCCAACGCGTAATGCCCGTAACGGCCATCTGTTCGTGACTGACGGTGTGGTAAAAATCCGTAATGCCAAGCACAAGGATGATACTTCTCCGCTGGATAAAGACTGTGATTGCTACACGTGTCGCAATTACAGCCGCGCCTACTTGCATCATCTCGATCGTTGCAACGAAATACTGGGTGCCCGATTGAACACCATTCATAACCTGCGTCACTACCAACGCCTGATGGCGGGTTTACGCGAGGCCATTGAACAGGGTAAATTAGAGCTGTTTGTTGCGGATTTCTACGGTCGGATCGGTAAACCGATTCCACCTTTAAACGCTTGAATTAATAATTGATAACTTAATGAGGGAATTTCAATGAGCTTTTTCATTTCTGACGCCGTCGCATCCGCAGGAGCTCCGTCTCAGGGAAGCCCGTACTCTCTGATCATTATGCTGGTGGTTTTTGGTCTGATTTTCTATTTCATGATCCTGCGCCCACAGCAGAAACGCGCTAAAGAGCACAAGAAACTGATGGACTCCATCGGCAAGGGTGATGAAGTGCTGACCACCGGTGGCCTGATTGGCCGCGTGACCAAAGTGGCTGACACCGGCATCATCGCCATTGCGCTGAATGACACCACGGAAGTGATGATCAAGCGTGACTTCGTGGCGGCCGTTCTGCCGAAAGGTACCATGAAGGCCCTGTAATTTTGTTTTCCCGAAGGGAATTGCCGTGCTAAACCGTTATCCTTTGTGGAAGTATCTGATGCTGATCGTGGTGATCATCGTCGGTCTGCTTTACGCGCTTCCCAACATCTATGGTGAGGATCCGGCTGTACAAATCACTGGCGCGCGCGGTGTCGCCGCCAGTGAAACTACGCTGGACCAAGTCCGTACCGTATTAGAAAAAGACAAGATCGCGAGCAAGTCGATTGCGCTGGAAAATGGCGCCATCCTGGCTCGCTTTAGCAATCCTGACATTCAGCTGCGTGCCCGTGAAGCCTTGATGGCCGAACTGGGTGACAAATTCGTGGTGGCGCTGAACCTGGCTCCGGCCACGCCAGCCTGGTTGGCGATGCTGGGTGCAGAACCGATGAAACTCGGTCTGGACCTGCGCGGTGGCGTGCACTTCCTGATGGAAGTCGACATGGACACTGCGCTGAGCAAGCTGCAGGAACAGACCATGGATACCCTGCGCAGCGAGCTGCGTGAAAAGGGCATTCCTTATGCGTCTATCCGCAAGCTGGACAACAACGGCGTGGAAGTGCGTTTCCGCGACGATGCTGCCCGCGATCAGGCCATCAGCTACCTCAGTCCGCGTCAGCGCGATATGGTGTTCTCTGCCAACGGCAGCAACACCCTGAAAGCCAGCTTGACGGATGCCCGTCTGAGCGAAGCGCGTGAATATGCGGTACAGCAGAACATCACTATCCTGCGTAACCGTGTTAACCAGCTCGGCGTTGCCGAACCGCTGGTGCAACGCCAGGGCTCTGACCGTATCGTGGTTGAGCTGCCGGGTATTCAGGATACCGCTCGCGCGAAAGAGATCCTGGGCGCTACCGCCACGCTGGAATTCCGTTTGGTTAACACCAATGCGGACACCACAGCAGCGGCCAACGGCCGTGTGCCGGGCGACTCGGAAGTGAAAGACACCCGTGAAGGCCAGCCTGTCGTGCTGTACAAGCGTGTGATCCTGACCGGTGACCACATCACCGACTCCACTTCCAGCACCGACGAATATAACCAGCCGCAGGTTAATATCTCGCTGGACAGTGCCGGTGGTACCGCGATGTCCAACTTCACCAAGGACAACATCGGCAAGCCGATGGCGACCCTGTTTGTGGAGTATAAGGACAGCGGCAAGAAAGACGCCAACGGCCGTGCGATTCTGGTGAAACAGGAAGAAGTGATCAACGTGGCGAACATTCAGTCACGTCTGGGCAACAGCTTCCGTATTACCGGCATCGGCAACCCGAACGAAGCACGTCAGCTGTCACTGCTGCTGCGCGCCGGTGCGCTGATTGCGCCTATCCAGATCGTGGAAGAGCGCACTATCGGCCCGACCCTGGGACAACAGAACATCACCCAAGGTCTGGAAGCCTGCTTGTGGGGCCTGGTGGCATCCATCGTGTTTATGGTGGTTTGGTACCGTAAGTTCGGCATGATCGCTACCACGGCGCTGGTCGCCAACCTGGTGCTGATTGTCGGCGTGATGTCCCTGTTGCCGGGGGCGACGCTGACCATGCCGGGCATTGCCGGTATCGTGCTGACGCTGGCGGTGGCGGTCGACGCCAACGTACTGATAAATGAACGTATCAAGGAAGAGCTGAAGAACGGACGTTCCGTTCAGCAGGCGATCCATGAGGGCTATAAAGGCGCGTTCTCCAGTATCGTTGACGCCAACATCACCACCCTGATCACCGCAATCATTCTGTACGCAGTAGGTACCGGTTCGATCAAGGGCTTTGCGATTACCACCGCAATCGGTGTGGCGACGTCCATGTTCACCGCGATTGTCGGTACCCGTGCCATCGTCAACCTGCTTTACGGCGGCAAACGCATTAACAAGCTGTCTATCTGAGGAGTGCGTTGTGGCACAGGATTATACTGTTGAACAACTCAACTACGGCCGTAAAGTCTATGACTTTATGCGCTGGGATTACGTGGCCTTCGGCATCTCGCTGGTGCTGTTGATCGCGTCAATCGCCATTATGTCGGTGCGCGGTTTTAACTGGGGTCTGGACTTCACCGGCGGTACGGTGATTGAAATCAGCCTGGAACAACCGGCCAACCTCGATCTGATGCGCGATACGCTGGAAAAAGCCGGGTTCCAGGACCCGGTTATTCAGAACTTTGGCAGCAGCCGTGACGTGATGGTGCGTATGCCACCCGCGACCGGTACCGCAGGCCAGGAACTGGGTAACAAAGTGATCGGCGTGATCAACGACTCTGTCGATAAAAACGCCACGGTGAAGAGGATTGAGTTCGTCGGCCCGAGCGTGGGCACCGAACTGGCGCAAAACGGCGGCATGGCGCTGCTGGTGGCGTTGATCTGTATTCTGATTTACGTCGGTTTCCGCTTCGAGTGGCGTTTGGCGCTGGGGGCGGTTATTGCGTTGGCGCATGACGTGATCATCACCATGGGCGTGCTGTCGCTGTTCCATATCGAGATTGACCTGACCATCGTCGCATCATTGATGTCGGTTATCGGTTACTCGTTGAACGACAGCATCGTGGTTTCCGACCGTATTCGTGAGAACTTCCGCAAGATCCGCCGCGGGACGCCTTACGAAATCATGAACGTGTCGTTGACCCAGACACTGAGCCGTACTTTGATGACCTCCGGTACCACCCTGATGGTGGTGCTGATGCTGTACATCTTCGGTGGCGCGATGCTGCACGGCTTCTCTCTGGCGATGTTGATCGGTGTGTCTATCGGTACCATATCCTCTATCTACGTGGCGTCCGCGCTGGCGTTGAAACTGGGTATGAAACGCGAACACATGCTGCAGCAGAAAGTGGAGAAAGAGGGCGCAGATCAGCCTTCTATCATGCCTTAATCTGTCGGTGAGTTGAAATACGATGCCGGGCCGGTTTATCCCGACCGGCATTTTTTTGCCTGAAAATCGCTAATCCAGATCCGGCAAGCTCAGTTGGTTGAGTGAGTTCACCAGTTCTGCCAGGCTACCCGCCTGCATTTTTCCATCACGCTGGCCCTATGCACTTCGACGGTTCGCACCGCGATAAAGTGATGTTCGGCGATCTGTTTGTTAGTCATTCCTGCGGCTACCGCACGGGCAATATCGCGTTCGCGCGGTGTCAGCGCGCCGAAAAGCTGTTACCGTTGGCGTGACTCAACGTTGAGAATGGATAATGCAGTGCTCCAGTGCTCCAGTGCTCCAGTGCTCCAGTGCTCCAGTGCTCCAGTGCTTCAATCAGCGGCGTGGCGGCGATCGGTTTTTGTAGAAAATCAACGGCTCCCAGCTTCATTTCCTCCAAGGCCATGGCAATATCTCCGTGACCGGTGACGTTCACCACCGCCAGCGTACTATTTTGCTGTCGCAAGCCTTGATGGACCAGCTCCAAGCCTTAAATTTGTTGATTAATGTCAAAATCAGTGTGAGTGATAGTCATGTACAATATTTCTAGCCGTTTCGGCCACTGACTGGCTAGATGGTTTTTGGCCCGAAAGCTTAATCAGACGACAAAGTTCGGTGCATTTCTCGCCCCGGTAGCTGATAAAGTTCTGGTCACAATCGCACTTGTTCTCGCAGCCGAGCAAGTTAACTCATGGCTGGCCACCATTCCTGTGGTAATCATGATCGCCCGCTAGATTATCATTTGCGCTAAGGGAATGGATGGCTGTGCTTGGGAAACGAAGTGTGGTGAAGGTTTCATGGGTTGGTAAGGTAAGCATCATTGCAAGTGATATGCTTGACCGTCCTTCTGTGGCGAACTGGATTAACCGTGATGTCTATCGGATTGATTGTATTATACGCCTCAATCGCTTTAACGATATATTAAACTTATAGTTGCCTTGGCTCTGTAAAATATACGCCTGCAGGCCATTAACATAATTTAAATCCAACCACTGAAATGGTGATCTGTAAGCTTTAAACTTATTAATACGAGATTTTAAAATGCTAAGCTTGTTTGTTTCACTGGTTTTATTAGTTGTGTCATTGCTTTTCACTAGGAAGTTTTTATCACCGAATCTCACAGAGAAAATACTTGTCATTTTGTTGTGCGTGATAATATTGTTCATTAGTTTCTTCTATGTTGGGGCCAACTACTTCACAGGCGCAGGGATAAATGAATCTGTTGTTTACACTCTTCTCAGTGATATGAAGGGCGCTGGTGTTCAAAAATACATCCTCCCATTCTCAATGATGCTCATCACCTTCCTGTGCATGGTATTCATGATATATAAGGCTCTTAACGTAAAGAAAAAAACTCCAAAAAAAACAAGTAAAAAGAATACACTTAAAATATTCTTTGTTATTTTGGCTTCTGTAGTTATCAATCCAGGAGTGATTGGGATATATAAAATTTTCAATTCAAGACTCCACGAGCCAACAGATTTTTCCGAATATTATATTGACCCCTCCTCTCAGATTAAAAAACCAACAAAAAATATCATTTACATCTATGGCGAAAGCCTGGAGAGAACTTACTTTGATAAATCATGGTTCCCTCGCTTGACTGACGAACTTTCATCAATAAAGGATGAATCGTACGATTTTAACAATACCATCCAGTTGCCAGGTACTGATTACACAATTGCGGGTATCGTTGCTTCACAGTGTGGCATTCCATTGTTCGCCTCTTTCTCTGGCAATTCGTCTGACTCTCTGGCTTCGTTCTTCCCCGGAACAACGTGCCTTGGAGATATACTTAAAAAATCAGGTTATGAGCTCTACTTTTATCAGGGGGCAGATCTTGATTTTGGAGGGAAAAGATTATTTTTCCAGAATCACGGGTTTGACCATGTGTTTGGATTGCAGGAATTAGCTGGTAGCGTAACCGATAGTTCTTATGTGAACGACTGGGGTTGGTACGATGATACAGTCCTGGATCTGGCTTTTAAGCAGTACCAGGAGCTTTCAAAAGCTAACAAGCCCTTTGGTCTTTTCTTGTTGACTGTAGATACTCACCATCCTGACGGATTTGTTAATAAATCCTGCAGCAAAGATGAGTACATGTTTGATGCAAAATCCAACTCATCTATGTCAGCTGTTTTTTGCTCACAGGAGCAAATTACTAAATTCATAAACAAAGTAAGATCGTCACCTGAGTTTAAAAATACAATTATTGTTGTAACTTCGGACCATTTAGCCATGAACAACACCGCCTACGATGCGTTGATTACCCACCCGCGCAGAGACCTGTTCATGCTTATTGACAGTGACATTAATGCCCGAAAAGTTGATTTAAGCAAAGAAAGAAGCAGTCTCGATAACGGAGCGACGGTCCTGGATGCAATGGGCGGTGATTCACGTATTGGACTTGGGAGAAGTTCGTTTAAAAGCGAAACCCTTTATGATAAATTCCCGGACATGGCTGATAAAGTCAACTCATGGAAAAGCTCCGTTATTGCACTATGGGGATTTCCCAAGTCAATCAGCACATTCACTATTAATAAATCTTCGATGCAGATTGAGCTTCCAGAAACATCATTCAAACTTCCTGTCCTTCTTAAGATTAATAAGGAATCTGTAGAGCCTTATTTCGACAGGGATGTAAGTGAATCTTTAGCTGAGCAGTTATCTTATTTTGATAAGGGTAGTCAGTTCCTGTGGATTGATGATTGCTTTAGAATAACACATATTTTCTCTGATAAAATAGAGCCGGGGCTGTGCGTCGCTTATGGAACAAATGATGGTGGAGTATTCCTAGACAAGATCACTGGTGATGAAAGTAAATCCATCTATGACTTATCTAAGGCTACAAATTTCGATAAAAGCTTTAAAGATCGCATGGCTCAACTTCAAACACCTTTGCGCGAATTAAGGTACCCTGGTAACAGGATTGACTTTAGTTATCCCGGGATGCCTGAGTACGTAAAATCTATAACTGGCGTATCCCACCGAGAAGAATGGGGCAGATGGAGTGATGCTTCTGAAGGGAAGTCTGTAATCATTCAGACAAAATCTCCCCTTCCCGAGAATGTCAGCATCGAGCTTGAGGCTAGCGCCTATAAAGATGGCGATGGTGGATTGGTCGATATCAAGGTGGGAAATGAAAAAAAACGAGTTGATTTCAAAACGATTGGGAATGTTCAAGGCCTGTTTTTTGCCAACAGTGAGCACTCTGACGAGATAGAGATAACGCCTGTGCACCCTTCATCTCCCCTATCACATGGTGAGAGCGGAGATGCCAGAATACTGGGGATTGGTTTAAGAAATCTTGTTGTAAACAACATTCAACAGGGTTAGATATGTTTGACGCTTTAATTGTTGTGATTTTGTGCGCTATTGGTTTCGTAATATAAACAGCAATGATAATTGATTGAAAACGCAGGCCCGGTATATCCGGGCCTTTTAACTACTTAAATGCGGGTTTTTCAGGCCAATTAAGGTCAGGTGGTGACGATGTATCAACTCGATTCAGAAGCACTCGATATTTCTTCCACGCTGTTAGTTGAGACTGCTCATCTTCTGTGGCCTCACCTAAATCAACTGAATCCTAAAGAGGCGCAACAGCATTGGTAATTATTGAAGCGGGCTTTACGCATGGTGATATCCTCAGGGACATAATCAGTATGTCTGAAGATCTCTAAAAGTGAATGATTCGGTTTACTGGGATGCTCACACCATGACGGTGGCATCACCACCATCGACAATTGCTGAAAGGGAATGCTCCGGCAGCCCATACGAATTAACTGCGCCGGTGTCGTTCTCATACAACTTATGCCGTGCCACGCCATTAACTTTGGCCAGAACATCACCGACAGCATTCAGGGCGTGAGCGATGGCAGCGCCACGCTTTGAGCCTGCCTAATGCGCAATCCGAATCCTTTTCGACGGCGGTACTTACTCTGGCCATGTTGGCGTTCATGTCAGATGTCCAGCCGCGTGTTGGCGTGTTGATTTGGCTATGCGCTGCGGCATGGCGATCGGGTCAAGTTGCAGACTCCGGGAGGCAGCGTCGAGGCCCAGATCAGCCTGCTGGATGGCGTGATGCCTGGCGTTATTGCTATTGAGCATGGTTATGGCCATCGCGAGATGGGCGCGCGAATAGACACTCTGGATGGTCAACCGTTGGCCGCGGATGCGCGCATTGCCGTCGGCATTAACCTTAACGATCTCGGCTTGCTCGATCCGACCCGCGAAATCAGCAATAGCTGGCTGGATTGGGTCAGCGGCGCGGCGGTGTGCCAGGGGGGGGGCGGTAAGGCTGCAGCGGTTGAGCTAAGCGGTAGGCCCACGCTCGGTCAATATCGGGAGTGGGCATTCAAAAGGTTAGTGTTGAGGGACGGCGGCCGTAGTGGGCTCTACGCTGTGCAGACGCACATAGCCCAGCTGTTCCGGCGTCAGGCCGCTGAAACGCAGCTCGAAGCTGTGCTCTGTTTTAGGCAGCAGGGAGTCCGCGCTGGCGATCGGCTGTGAAAGCGCATCGGCCGTCAGCGGCTTGCCGGTGGCCGCGTCCAGTTGGCCCCATTCTACCACTGCCGTGAACGCCGGCAGGGAAGCCTGTGACAGGGTGCGAACGTGCAACAAGGCCTGGGTGCCGTTGGCTTCGGTTTTCACGTGGCTGAGCGATACGCTCAGTTCGCCGAGGCTGCTGTGCAGGCGGGCGGCATTATTGGCCGTCGGCACCAGATAGACGCCGCTGGTGGAATTTTGATTCAGCAGGTTTTGCTGTTCCAGCGCCGTGGCCTGTTGGGTCAGGGTGGTTAATTTTTGATTCAGTTCAACCACCTGATTACGCAGCTTCGGCACCTCGCGAGTTTGCGCACAACCTGCCAACAGCACCAGTGCGCTGAGCAGGCAAATTTTGGGGTAACGGTTTGTCATGGCGGGCATTTCCTATTCAACATCTCCTGTTATCAGCTTAGCCCGCCAGACGGGGAAAGTCATGTTCACTGCCCTTTGGGGGGCCATTTCGAAGAAGGGCTCGCAACAAATAACCGGCGGCCTTTGTTGTGACCGAACTTCGGGGTAAACTGTTCTTAACTATGAAAACGTTTATCAGGACGTGTTATGCATTGCCCTTTCTGCGCCGCCGTTGATACCAAAGTCATTGATTCCCGCCTGGTGGGTGATGGTTCGCAGGTGCGCCGTCGCCGCCAGTGTTTGGTTTGTAATGAACGTTTCACCACCTTTGAAGTGGCTGAGCTGGTGATGCCGCGGGTGATTAAAAGCGATGAAGTTCGCGAGCCCTTCAACGAAGATAAACTGCGTCGCGGCATGCTGAAAGCGTTGGAAAAGCGCCCGGTCAGCTCCGACGACGTTGAAAATGCGATCAACCACATTAAATCCCAACTGCGCGCCACCGGCGAGCGTGAAGTGCCGACCAAACTGGTGGGCAACCTGGTGATGGATGCGCTGAAAAAGTTGGATAAAGTGGCCTACATTCGCTTTGCCTCGGTTTATCGCAGTTTCGAGGATATCCGCGAGTTCGGCGAAGAGATCGCCCGTCTGCAGGACTAGGGGAGCTTTGATGCATAACGACGAATTGTACATGGCGCGCGCCTTCGAACTGGCGCGGCTGGGGCGTTTTACTACGGCACCGAATCCTAACGTCGGCTGCGTGATTGTGCGGGATGGTGAAATCGTCGGTGAGGGCTACCATTTACGCGCCGGTGAGCCACATGCGGAAGTGCATGCCTTGCGCATGGCGGGCGAAAAAGCCCGCGGTGCCACCGCTTACGTCACGTTGGAACCCTGTAGCCACCACGGCCGCACACCGCCCTGTGCCGATGCGTTGGTCGCTGCCGGTATCACTCGCGTGGTCGCGGCAATGCAAGATCCCAACCCGCAGGTCGCCGGTCGCGGTCTGTATAAGCTGCAGCAGGCCGGGGTGGACGTACGCCACGGTGTGATGCTGGCCGAAGCCGAGGCGGTGAATCTGGGCTTTCTCAAGCGGATGCGCACCGGTTTCCCGTATGTGCAATTGAAGCTGGGCGCCTCGCTGGATGGACGCACGGCGATGGCCTCTGGCGAAAGCCAATGGATCACCTCTGAGCAGGCCCGTCAGGACGTGCAACGGCTGCGGGCGCAAAGCGCCGCCATTCTCAGCACCAGCGCCACGGTGTTGGCTGATGATCCGTCACTGACGGTGCGCTGGGATGAGCTGGACGCCGCAACCCAAAGCCTGTATCCGCGTGAAAACCTGCGCCAGCCTGTGCGCATCATTCTCGACAGCCAAAATCGCGTTACGCCACAGCACCGGGTGGTGCATCAGCCGGGGGCCACCTGGTTGGCGCGTCTGCAAGCGGACTCTCAAACCTGGCCGCAGGATGTCGAGCAACTGACGTTCCCGGCGCACGGTGGTGGGGTTGATCTGGTGGTGATGATGATGCAACTGGCGAAGCGCCAGGTGAACTCCCTTTGGGTCGAGGCCGGTGCGCAGCTCGCCGGTGCCTTGTTGCAGGCGGGGTTGGTCGATGAGCTCATTTTGTACATCGCGCCAAAACTGTTGGGCGATAATGGCCGCGGTCTGTGTCAACTGCCGGGCCTTGAAGGTCTGGCCGATGCGCCGGAGTTTGTGTTCAGCGAAGTGCGGCAAATTGGCCCCGATTTGCGCCTGCGCCTGAAAGCAAAATACTGAATTTGATGTCCGCGCGCCGGGGCGGTCAGCGTTTTACAAAACCGCCCGCGCAGGCAGATAAAGAATGTGATAGAATCCGCCCCCCTGCGGGGTATTGAACCCATTTTTAAGGAAAGCCCATGAAAGTTATCGAAGGTGTTGTTGCTACTCCAAATGCCCGTGTGGCGATCGCAATTGCACGTTTTAACAATTTCATCAACGACAGCCTGCTGCAAGGTGCTATCGATGCACTCAAGCGTATTGGCCAGGTTGCTGATGACAACATCACCGTTGTCTGGGTCCCGGGCGCTTACGAGCTGCCACTGACTGCACGCGTGCTGGCTAACACCGGCAAATACGATGCGGTTATTGCACTGGGCACCGTTATCCGTGGGGGCACCGCGCACTTCGAATATGTCGCGGGCGAAGCCAGTTCCGGCCTGGGCAGTGTTTCTCTGAACACTGAAATCCCGGTTGCCTTTGGCGTGCTGACCACCGAGAGCATCGAACAGGCTATCGAACGTGCCGGCACCAAAGCGGGCAACAAGGGTGCTGAAGCTGCTCTGACCGCACTTGAAATGATTAATGTTATCAAAGCTATTAAAGCCTGAATTTAGTTAAGGGGAATTCCGTGAAACCTGCTGCTCGTCGCCGCGCTCGTGAGTGCGCTGTTCAAGCGCTTTACTCTTGGCAGTTGTCTAAAAATGACATTGCCGATGTTGAACACCAGTTCCTGACGGAGCAAGATGTCAAAGATGTGGACATCGCCTATTTTCGGGAGCTGCTGTCCGGCGTGGCGGTGAATGCAGGTCTGCTGGATGGCCTGATGGCACCTTACCTGTCGCGTCAGCTCGAAGAGCTGGGCCAGGTGGAAAGAGCCGTCCTGCGCATTGCGCTGTTTGAGCTGAAAATGCGTGAGGATGTGCCGTACAAGGTGGCCATCAATGAAGCGATCGAGCTGGCGAAAACCTTCGGCGCGGAAGACAGCCACAAGTTTGTGAATGGCGTGCTGGATAAAGCAGCACCAAGCATCCGCAAGAAAAAATAAAAAAATTAAGGCCGGTATCCCCGGCCTTAATTTCTTCTATTGGAATCTCGACCATGGCATGTGGCGAATTTGACCTCATTGCCCGCTATTTTGACCGGTTTAAGAGTCTGCGCCGGGACGTACAGTTGGGCATTGGAGATGACTGCGCACTCCTGACAGTGGCAGAAAAACAGCTTTTGGCCGTCAGTACCGACACCCTGGTTGCGGGCGTTCACTTCCTGCCGGATATCGATCCGGCCGATCTCGGCTACAAAGCGCTGGCAGTCAACCTGAGCGATCTGGCGGCTATGGGCGCGGATCCAGCCTGGCTTTCACTGGCATTAACCTTGCCGGACGTGAATGAACCCTGGCTGAAGGCGTTCAGCGACAGCCTGTTCGAACAACTCAATTATTACGGCATGCAGTTGATTGGCGGCGACACCACGCGCGGCCCATTGAGCATGACGTTAACGATCCATGGCCTGATCCCGGCCGGCCGGGCGTTGACCCGCGGCGGTGCGCGTATCGGTGATTGGATTTATACCACGGGTACGCTGGGTGACAGCGCCGCCGGGTTGGCCATCTTGCAGGATCGTCTGCCGGTGGCAGATGCCGATGCTCGCGATTACCTGATAGGGCGTCATCTGCGGCCACAGCCACGAGTGCTGCAGGGGCAGGCGTTGCGCGATCTGGCCAGTTCGGCGATTGATATTTCAGACGGTCTGATTTCCGATCTGAAGCACGTATTGAAAGCCTCCGAGTGCGGTGCACGTATCAATCTGGACGAGCTGCCGCTGTCGCAGGCATTAAGCAGTCACACCGACGCAGAGCAAGCGTTACGCTGGGCGTTGACCGGCGGTGAAGATTACGAACTCTGCTTCACCGTGCCGGAAATCAACCGCGGCGCGCTGGAAGTGGCGCTGAGCCATTTGGGCGCGGATTACACCTGTATTGGTCAGATTGGTCCGCTTTCCGAAGGCATCAAATTCTATCGCAACGATGAAGCGGTAGAGCTGCCATGGCACGGTTTCGATCATTTCAGTGAAGGGCAGGCGTAACATGGATGAAGCTACACGCCGCTTGCGGATGAGCAATCCGTGGCACCTGCTGGCAACCGGCTTCGGTAGCGGTTTGTCACCGGTGGTGCCGGGCACCATGGGGTCGCTGGCGGCCATTCCGTTCTGGCTGCTGTTGATCCAGCTGCCATGGCAGTTATATTCGCTGCTGGTGATGTTCAGCATCTGCATCGGCGTTTATCTGTGCCACCAAACGGCCAAAGATATGAAGGTCCACGACCACGGCAGCATCGTCTGGGACGAGTTTGTCGGCATGTGGATCACGCTGATGGCGCTGCCGGTCAACGACTGGCAGTGGGTCGCCGCGGGTTTTGTGATTTTCCGCATTCTGGATATGTGGAAGCCGTGGCCGATCCGTTGGTTCGATCGCAACGTGCATGGCGGCATGGGGATCATGATCGACGACATCGTCGCCGGGGTGCTGTCCGCCGGTATTATCTACCTGATTGGCCACCACTGGCCGGCTGGGCTGTTCTGATGACAAGGGCGCAGTTCATAATACTGCGCCCTTGATACTCACTGTATTATTCAAATCCTGTCACATGATGCGGCACATAAGCCGTTTCCAGCTCGGCTATCTCTTCCGGTGTTAATTCAAGATCGACGGCAGCGACGGCATCTTCCAGGTGCTCATGGCGTGACGCGCCGATGATTGGCGCACTGACGACCGGCTTGCTTAATAGCCATGCCAGAGCGATTTGCGCTCGAGATACGCCACGCTCCTGCGCAATACTGGCCACGCGTTCGGCGATGATGGCGTCGATGCCTTCGGTTTCATCGTACAAGTTTTTGCCGACCTGATCGGACACCAGCCGCGCAGTGGTTTCGCCCCAGGGGCGAGTCAGGCGGCCCCGTGCCAGTGGGCTCCACGGCAATACCGCGATGCCTTCGGCGGCACACAGCGGCAGCATCTCCCGTTCTTCTTCACGCTGGATCAGGTTGTACTGGTCCTGCATGCTGACGAAGCGCGTCCAGCCGTGTAAATCGGCGGTGTACAGCGCCTTGGCGAACTGCCAGGCGTACATCGAGGATGCTCCGATGTAGCGTGCCTTGCCGGCTTTTACCACCTCATGCAGCGCTTCCAGTGTTTCTTCCAGCGGCGTTTCATAGTCCCAGCGGTGGATCTGCAACAGATCAACGTAATCGGTGCCCAGACGTCGCAAGCTATCGTCGATGGACTGCATGATTTTAGCGCGCGACAGTCCGCGCTCCAGATTGCTCAGCGGGAAATAGACTTTGGTGGCGATCACCACTTCGTCACGGCGTGCGTAATCGCGCAGCGCCCGGCCGACGATTTCCTCGCTGCTGCCATCGGAGTAACTGTTGGCCGTGTCAAAGAAGTTGATGCCGGCATCCAGCGCCTGTTTCAACAGCAGACGGCTGCTTTCTTCCGGCAGCGTCCAGGCGTGGTTGCCACGGTTGGGTTCACCGTAGGTCATGCAGCCAAGACAGATGCGCGAAACGTTCAGATCGGTCTGGCCCAATTTCAGATACTTCATGCTTGTCTCCCGGTGTCAGCACAGAACTATAACTGTAGCGGATTTTCGAGGGGCAGAAATGAAAACGCCCCCGCAATGCGGAGGCGTTAGCCTGATGGCGCGGGGATTATTGCGCCAGCCAGACCTCAATTTTCTGCTGTATTCCGGCGGCATCCAGGCCCAGATCAACACGGACCTCTTCCTGACTGCCTTGTGAGACAAAGCTGTCCGGCAGGCCGATATTCAGCACCGGAACATTACGACGTTTGGCCATCAGCAACTCGTTCACACCGCTACCGGCACCGCCCATAATGGCGTTTTCTTCCAACGTGACCAGCGAGTCATGGCTGGCTGCCAGTTCCAGCACCAGTTGTTCGTCCAACGGTTTCACGAAGCGCATGTCCACCAGCGTGGCGTTGAGGGCTTCCGCTACCTGTGCGGCTTCCGGCAGCAGCGTACCGAAGTTCAGGATCGCCAGCTTTTCACCTTCACGGCGGACAACGCCTTTGCCGATCGGCAGCGCGCTGAGAGGTTCCAGCGGCGCGCCGGTGCCGGTGCCGCGAGGATAGCGTACGGCGCTTGGGCCTTCGTTATAGTGATAACCGGTGTACAGCATTTGACGGCATTCGTTCTCATCACTTGGCGTCATTATCACCATGGTCGGGATGCAGCGCATGAATGACAGATCGAATGCGCCCTGGTGAGTCTGGCCGTCGGCGCCGACAATGCCGCCGCGATCGATGGCAAACATCACCGGTAGCTTTTGGATGGCAACGTCGTGGATCAACTGATCGTAAGCGCGCTGCAGGAAGGTGGAGTAAATTGCCACCACCGGCTTGTAACCGCCAATCGCCAGCCCGGCGGCAAAGGTCACCGCGTGTTGTTCGGCTATCGCCACGTCAAAATATTGCTGCGGATAGTCGCGGGAAAATTGCACCATGCCAGAGCCTTCGCGCATGGCCGGGGTAATCGCCATCAGCGCGCTGTCCTTGGCGGCGGTTTCGCACAGCCAATCGCCAAAGATTTTTGAATAGGTCGGCAGGCCGCCGGCGCTTTTCGGCAAGGTGCCGCTGGCCGGGTCGAATTTTGGCACCGCGTGGAAGCTGATCGGATCTTTTTCCGCCGGTGCGTATCCGCGGCCCTTTTTGGTCATGATGTGCAGCAGTTGCGGGCCTTTCAGATCACGCATGTTTTTCAGCGTGGCAACCAGCCCCTGGACATCGTGGCCATCGACCGGGCCAATGTAGTTAAAGCCCAGTTCTTCGAACAGCGTGCCCGGTACCACCATGCCTTTCAGGTGTTCTTCGGTACGCTTGACCAGTTCTTTGATAGGCGGCAGGCCGGACAGCACTTTTTTGCCGCCTTCACGCAGGGTGGAGTAGAGCTTGCCGGACAGCAACTGCGCCAGATGATTGTTCAGTGCGCCGACGTTTTCCGAAATCGACATTTCGTTGTCGTTCAGCACTACCAGCATATCCGGGTCGATGTCACCGGCATGATTCATGGCTTCAAACGCCATACCGGCGGTGATCGCGCCATCGCCGATCACGCAGACCGTACGGCGGTTTTTGCCTTCGCGTGCCGCCGCTACCGCCATGCCGAGGCCGGCGCTGATCGAGGTGGAAGAGTGGCCCACCGACAACACGTCATATTCACTTTCTGCACGCCACGGGAAGGGATGCAGGCCATTTTTCTGGCGAATGGTGGCGATTTTGTCGCGACGGCCGGTCAGAATTTTATGCGGGTATGCCTGGTGACCTACGTCCCATACCAGATGATCGAAGGGGGTTTGGTACACATAGTGCAACGCCACCGTCAGTTCGACGGTACCCAGCCCGGACGCAAAGTGGCCACTGGAACGGCTGACGCTGTCCAGCAGGTATTGCCGAAGTTCGTCACACAGCTTCGGCAGGCTCTCTTTCGGCAACGAGCGGAGTTCATCGGGATTTTCCGCTAGCGCCAAGGTCGGGTATTTGGCTATATCAAGACTCATTCGATACTCATATCAGAGGAGTTAACGTCACACGTTAATTGTCGCGTTCAATAATGAAGCTGGCTAACGCTCGCAATGGCGCTGTGTTATAAGATTGTGCTGCCAAAGTGTCTAATGCAGCTAAAGCTTCCTGATAGAGATCCCACGCTTTTGCTTTCGCGCTGTCAAGCCCGAGCAAAGCTGGATAGGTGCTCTTTCCGTGTTGCTGATCCGCTCCCTGACGTTTACCGATTTTCTCGGTATCGCCGACAACGTCCAAAATATCATCATGCACCTGAAACGCCAGGCCGATCGCGGCGGTGTATCGGTCAAGCTGCGGCAGCGCGGCACGACCGGGTTCACCGGCGGCCAAGGCCCCGAGGCGGACGGCCGCGCGAATTAACGCACCGGTTTTGTGGCGATGGATCTGCTCCAACGCTTCCAGCCCTATTTGCTGGTCTTCCGCTTCGAGATCCAGCGACTGGCCGCCGCACATGCCGGCAACGCCGCTGGCGGTTGCCAGTTCGGAGACCATCGCCAGCCGATCGCGCAGCGCCACATCGGGCATGTCGGCATCGGCCAGGATGGAGAAAGCCAGTGTCTGCAGCGCGTCACCGGCCAGAATGGCGTTGGCCTCGCCAAATTTGATGTGGCAGGTTGGCTGACCGCGACGCAGATCGTCGTCGTCCATCGCCGGCAAGTCGTCATGGATCAGCGAATAGGCGTGAATGCATTCTACCGCAGCTGCGGGCGCATCCAAATTATTCAGTGATACGCCAAACATCTGCCCGGTGGTGTACACCAGGAACGGACGCAGGCGTTTACCGCCGAGCAGCGCACCGTGACGCATTGCCGCCACCATATTGCCGTCGTTGAACGGCAGCGGTGCGATGAAATCCAGCAGCGTGCGGTCGGCCCGCTGGCGCAAGGCCTGCAACTGGTCAGAAAAAGCGGTCTGTTGGACGATCTCGGACATGGTAATTACTCGGCATCCGGTGTGAAAGGCGCCAGCGCAGCATCATCGGCGCTGTCGTTAAGCAAAATTTGTACGCGTTGCTCCGCCTGCTGCAGCTTTTGCTGGCCCTGACGCGCCAATTGTACGCCGCGTTCGAATTCATTCAGGGCGTCTTCCAGCGGTAACTCACCCGATTCCAGACGCGTCACGATGTTTTCCAGCTCGCTGAGGGAGCTTTCAAAGCTGACGCTTTGCTCTGTACTGTCTGATTGTGCAGGTTTTTTCGGCATAATTTTCTTTTTACATCATCATGTGAGCAGTAGCGCCAGAGCCTATCCTAGCGGATCTTGATTAGCAAATCATGGCGCGCATGTGTGGTTTTGTGCACCGAGCGCCACCAGATAGTGGTATACTCTGCGCCGCAAATGCGATTGATAAAACATTCGGCAGCCCCGAGGGTTTTATCAATCGCATATACATTGTAAATCCTTTTCCCTCGTAATTCTGACAATAAAGACCGCCATGAAGTTTATCATTAAATTGTTCCCGGAAATCACCATCAAGAGCCAATCTGTGCGCTTGCGCTTTATCAAGATCCTCTCGACCAGCATTCGCAATGTCCTGAAGCAGTATGATGAAACACTGGCGGTCGTCCGTCACTGGGATCATATCGAAGTTCGCGCCAAAGATGAAAACCAGCGGCCGGTGATTGCCGACGCGCTGACGCGCATTCCCGGCATTCATCACATTCTGGAAGTGGAAGACCGCGACTATACCGATATTCACCATATTTTCGAGCAGACGCTGGAAGCTTACCGCGATCAATTGCAAGGCAAAACTTTCTGCGTGCGCGTTAAGCGCCGCGGCAAGCAGGACTTCAATTCGCAAGATGTGGAGCGTTATGTCGGCGGCGGTCTGAACCAGCACATTGAGAGCGCGCGCGTTAAGCTGTCGCATCCGCAGGTGACGGTTAACCTGGAAATCGAAGACGACAAGCTGATGCTGGTCAAAGCCCGCCGTGAAGGCATTGGCGGTTATCCGGTGGGGACTCAGGAAGACGTCCTGTCGCTGATTTCCGGTGGTTTCGACTCGGGCGTTTCCAGCTATATGCTGATGCGTCGTGGTTGCCGCGTGCATTACTGTTTCTTCAATCTGGGCGGCGCGGCACATGAAATTGGCGTGCGTCAGGTGGCTCACTACCTGTGGAACCGCTTTGCCAGCTCGCACAAGGTGCGTTTTATCGCCATCGATTTTGAGCCTGTGGTCGGCGAGATCCTGGAGAAGGTCGAAGACGGTCAAATGGGCGTGGTGCTTAAGCGCATGATGGTGCGCGCCGCTTCACAGATAGCTGAGCGTTATGGCGTGCAGGCTCTGGTGACCGGTGAGGCGCTGGGACAGGTTTCCAGCCAAACACTGACTAACCTGCGTTTGATCGACAATGCATCCGATACGCTGATCCTGCGCCCTCTGATTTCCCATGATAAAGAGCACATCATCAAAGTGGCGCGCGAGATTGGCACCGAGGACTTCGCCAAGACCATGCCGGAATACTGCGGTGTGATCTCGAAAAGCCCGACGGTGAAGGCGATTAAAGCCAAGATCGAAGAGGAAGAAGGTCACTTTGACTTCAGCATTCTCGATCGTGTGGTGAGCGAAGCCAAGAACGTGGATATTCGCACCATCGCCGAGCAGACGCAGGAACAGGTGACCGAAGTGGAAACCGTGGCGGCGTTTGGCGCTGACGAGGTGATCCTGGATATTCGTTCTAATGACGAGCAGGAAGACAAGCCGCTGAAGCTGGAGCAGGTTGAAGTGAAACCGTTGCCGTTCTACAAACTCAGCACCCTGTTTGGCGATTTGGACCAGAGCAAAACTTACCTGTTGTACTGTGAGCGTGGCGTGATGAGCCGCCTGCAGGCGCTGTACCTGATTGAACAGGGCTTCACTAACGTGAAGGTCTACCGCCCATAATTAATCCAGGGGGCGCAGTGCCCCCGTGATTTAATCGCGGAAATCGTACATCCCCGGTATCAACACCAACTGAGCGGCGATCTCCGCCGCTTTCGCCTTGCCCAGCAGCAAATCAATCAATTTCAGCGCAAATTCCATCGAAGTTCCCGGCCCCTGGCTGGTAAGCAGGTTAACGCGTGCATCGTACACCACACGTCGCTCCATCCATTTGTCGGTTGGGATTTGCTCTTTCAGCCCTGGGAAACCGGTCATATTGCCGATGGGGAACAGATCGTGGTGTTGCAGCACCAGCGCGGGTGCAGCGCAAATGGCGGCGACGATATTGCCTTGCAGGTGCATCTGGCGCACTTTCTCCACCAGCAGTGGGCTGTCGCGGAAGCATTCGGCCCCTTTCAGACCGCCGGGCAGTACGATGGCATCGAAGGGATCGTCGACAATGGACACCAGCGCCGCATCTGCCAGCAGCTTGACGCCGCGTGAACAGACGATAGTCAGGTCGCCATCGCCGGCTACACTGGCGGTGGTGACTTTAACGCCCGCCCGGACCAACAGATCTATCGTGGTGACGGCTTCGATTTCTTCGCTACCAGGTGCCAGGCAGACCAGCGCCGATACGCTCATATTCATTTTCCTTTCGCTTAATCAATTCAAACAGCCGCGCATTCTCTGGCAGAGTTACGCCATGGCTACGGGCGCGGCGCAACAGGTAGCCGGTAATGTAGTCGATCTCGGTATGCCGCTGGGTGCGGATATCCTGCAGCATCGAAGAGATGTTGTCCGCAGTGCTCTGGATCACCTCCATCACATACTGCTGTAAGCCTTCGCAGGAGGTATGGTAACCCTCCATCGCCATCACGCCGGCGACTTCACGACAAAGAGCCTCAATTTGATCCGGATAGCGCTGCAAATCGCCATTACGGCAGTTATACAGTGCCGTTAGCGGATTGATCACGCAGTTGACCGCCAGTTTGCGCCAATTCGCCGAGGCGATATTGTTGTGCCAGGCGACGTCTGGCAGGGCCTGATGCAGCACTTCCGCCAGGTGGCTGAGCGAGGTCGCCGCCGGGGAGGTCGGGCCGATATGGGTGGTTCCGCCGGCCACATGGATAATAGTGCTGCCGTCATGGCGCGCTGCATGGGTGGTGGTGCCCTGCAATATCGGTTGGTTGTTCGGCGGTAACTCATCCTGGGTGCCCATGCCGTTATGCAACAGCAGAATGGCACAGCGCGGATTTAGCTTCGGCAGCAGAGCGCTGACCGCACTGGAGACCTGCCAGGCTTTCAACGTCACCAGCAACAGTTCGCTCTGGGCCAAATGTTCGGGATCGTTGGTGGGCAAGTTACGGTTGAACGAGATGCCTTCAGGCTCAATGACGTTCACCGCGCAAAAGGGTTGCGGTACCCGTAACCATCCCTGTACGTCGTGGTCCTGCTGATAAAGCCGGGAGAGCCACAGCTGTCCGAGCGCGCCGCAACCAAGAACAGTTATTTTCATCCAAACTCCTTGGGGTAACGGGAAGACCGCTCAATTTCTGTCATATAATTATAGACTTTTCTGCTGTTCGGCGGGGCCGGCAAATTTTGTCTGAGGCGCTAAAGCGGTTATCATGCTCGGCATCGAAATCGCCTATCGCATTAGGCTCTAATTCAGGAGGAAGAAGTATGCCATCTTTCGACATTGTTTCCGAAATTGATATGCAGGAAGTGCGTAACGCCGTTGAGAACGCCACGCGCGATCTCGGCACCCGTTGGGATTTCCGTAACGTGCCGGCCAGCTTTGAGCTGAACGAAAAAAACGAAAGTATCAAGGTTGCCAGCGAATCTGATTTTCAGGTGCAGCAACTGCTCGATATTCTGCGAGAAAAGCTCAGCAAGCGCAGCATTGACGGCAGCGCGCTGGAGATCCCGGATGAGCTGACCCACAGCGGCAAAACCTACAGTGTGGAAGCCAAGCTGAAGCAGGGTATTGAAGCTGCCCAAGCGAAGAAAATCGTCAAGCTGATCAAAGACAGCAAGCTGAAAGTGCAGGTGCAGATCCAGGGGGATGAAGTGCGGGTAACCGGTAAATCACGCGACGATCTGCAAGGCGTGATGGCGCTGGTGCGCGGTGCCGATCTGGGGCAGCCTTTCCAGTTCAAAAACTTCCGCGATTAAGGTTTCATTAGCACCGACAAAGCCAGTTATTAGGGAGAGCGTGCCGAAGGGGTCGTAGCAGCCTTGGCTGCCGGAGCGCCCCTCGGTGCGCTAGGCCCGGGTATCTCGGGCTAAAAACAACTTTATTATCAAACGTGGGCCAGCTTGCTGGCCCTTTTCTTTACAGCGAATTCACCAGGGCTTCCAACTGACCGCGGTTGGTTTGCTTGGTATCGACCTTCACGTAGGCGCTGCGTTCTTCTGGCACCACAATCGCTTCCGCCACGCCCGGCTGGGCCTTCAGGCGGCTTTCCAGCGCCGAATCTTTCACTGCCAGTTCCGACAGCGTAATACGCAGGCTGCTTACGTAGGGCGGTTCCTGCATGGTGCTGCTGACCATGAACCAGATTGCAGCCAGTACCGCTCCGGCGATGAAGACCAATCCGGCACCCTGCAGGCCATACAGAAAACCGCCCAGGCTGCCGCCAATCGCCACACCGATAAACTGGCTGGTGGAGTAAACCCCCATAGCCGTGCCTTTGTAGCCCGCCGGCGACTCTTTGCTGATCAATGAAGGCAGGATTGCTTCCATCACGTTAAACGCCATAAAGAACAACTGCACGCCGGCAATGATGCCCCACAGATGCGCACCGGACAGCCACAGCAATACTTCCGCACAGAACAGTACCGCCACGCAGCCCATGAACACCTGTTTCATGCGGCGCTTCTTCTCGGCATAAATGATAAAAGGCACCACGGCGGCGAAAGAAACCAGCATGGTCACCAGATAGACGATCCAGTGTTCGCTGGGGGCCAAACCGGCTTTTTCCATCGCCAATGGCAACGCGACGAAGCTGGACATCAACAAGATGTGCAGACACATGATGCCGAAATTCAATTTAAGCAGGCGGGAGTTGCTCAATACCTTGCTGAAACTGCCGCGCACGATGCTGGATTCACGGTTCAGCACGTGGCTGCTGGCGGAAGGTACGACGGCCAGAGTGATGACGATACCGGCCAATGCCAGCACGGCAATCATCCAAAACAACGCATGCAGGCCGAAAGCGTGGGTGACAATGGGGCCGACCACCATGGCGATGGCGAAGGTAATACCGAAGCTGACACCGATGAAGGCCATCGCCTTGGTGCGGTTCTGTTCCCGGGTCAGATCTGACAACAGCGCCATCACCGCCGCGGCGATCGCGCCGGAACCTTGCAATGCCCGGCCGAGGATCACTCCCCAGATGGAATCGGTGGCGGCGGCAATTACGCTGCCCAATGCGAAAATTAACAGTCCGCCGACAATCAGCGGTTTACGGCCTATACGGTCTGAAATCAGGCCGAAGGGGATTTGGAACACCGCTTGCGCCAGGCCGTAAATGCCAATGGCGATGCCGATCAGCGTTTCGCTGGCGCCGTTCAACGCCATACCGTAGGTGGTCAGTACCGGCAGCACCATAAACATGCCAAGCATGCGCAGTGAGAATACCGTTCCTAATCCCCAGGTCGCCCGTCGTTCCAGCGGGGTCATTGCATTATCGTTCATTCAAACCTCATTAAAAGCCATTCCGTCAGGCTATCGGTGATAGCGCCTGATGGGATAGCTTCTGTTAAAACTGCGTCATTTTAGTGTGAAGGGCAGGGGGGGTAAATCTAATGTTGTTTAGCAGATATTACAGTTCGTTGGTTTTTCTGCGAGACAAATAAAATGGGCCGCTAAGCGGCCCATAGAGAGCGGACAAAGACCTCAGTAGCTAGTAGTAATGCATTGAGTACTAATAGAAACAAAGGATTATATCTCTGCCTTGCCCCAAACATCCGAAAATCCCATTTTTCGGGTGTTTGTCATCAATTTAATGGGCCGCTAAGCGGCCCATTCACAGACGATTTGGCTTACCAGACGTAAGTCATCAGCGTTTCCGGCGAGGCCGAAGCACTGAAGTCGATAGACATCATCACGCTCAACGAGGTAATGGCAACAATCGAGAACACAAACAGTTTGCGTGCCCAAACGCTGTCATTTTCGGTTTTGTAACCACGCAGCGCCATACCCAGCCACCATACACTTACCGCCGCAGCGACGATCAGGTATTTGTAGCCGGCATAGCCGCCCAGCGTCAGCATCAGTGTGGCAACCATAAACGCCACGATGTAGACAGTGATGTGGTTCTTCGCTACCGAAATGCCTTTGACTACCGGCAATACCGGAATGTTGGCCGCCTGGTAATCTTTAAAGCGGAAGATGGCAATCGCATAGGAATGCGGCATCTGCCACAGGCTAAAGATAGCCAGCAGGATCAACGCACCGGCATCGAACTCGTTGGTCACTGCGCAGTAACCGATAACCGGCGGCGCAGCGCCCGACAAGCTACCGATCAGCGTGCCGTATACCGAGTGGCGTTTCATGTACAGGCTGTAGACGCCGACATAAACCACAAAGCCCATCACCGCCAGCCACATGGCCAGCGGGTTGGCGCCAATATACAGCAACGCAAAGCCCGCAATACCCAGGGCGGTAGCGTAAACCAGGCTTACACTCGGCGCGATCAGGCCTTTAACCAGCACCCGATTCTTCGTTCTCTCCATTTTCTTGTCGATGTCGCGGTCAATGTAGTTGTTAAACACACAGCCCGAAGCGACAACCAACGAGACACCCACCAGGGTGGCGAGAAACAGGGGATAGTCGATGCTTCCTTTGGAAGCCAACAGGAATCCCCCGACGACAGAAATTAAATTGCCGAAAATAATTCCTGGTTTAGTTACTTGCAGGTATTGCTTAATCATCACGTGCAGCTCGACTCTTAACTGACCATCATATTGATGTTGAGGTTGTACATAATCCAGAGTGAACCCACAACAACGATACCGATGATCATAGCGGTGAACAGCAATGCCACCAGGTTCCAGCGCTCTTCCGATGAGGTATTCATGTGCAGGAAGTAAATCAGGTGAACAACTACCTGAATCACTGCCATGCCAACAACAACCGCCAGGATGGTGGAGTGAGAGGCGGTACCGCTCATCACCATCGCAAATGGAATCACCGTCAGGATGATCGACAGGATAAAGCCGATCAGATAGGTCTTGACGCTACCGTGGCTTGCGCCGCCGTGAGAAGTTTCATGGGATGAATGACTCATGACATAACCCCCAGCAGGTAAACAACGGTGAATACGCAGATCCAGACCACGTCCAGGAAGTGCCAGAACAGACTCAGACACATCAGACGGGTTTTGTTGGTTGAAGTCAGGCCGCGTTTGCTGACCTGGATCATCATGATGATGATCCAAACCAGACCGGTAGTTACGTGCAGACCGTGCGTCGCAACCAGCGCGAAGAAGCTGGACAGGAACGCGCTGCGATCCGGGCCATAGCCTTCAACGATCAGGTGATGGAACTCATAGATTTCCATCGCGACGAAGCCCAGACCGAACAGGAAGGTCAGGAACAGCCAGGTATTAACGCTGCTAACCTTGCCTTTGTTCATGCCGATCATCGCCATACCGTAGGTGATGGAGCTGAACAACAGCAGGAAGGTTTCAACCAGAACAAACTTCAGATCGAAGATGTCTTTGCCAGAGGGACCGCCAGCGGTCCCGTTCACCAGTACTGCATAAGTCGCGAACAAGCTCGCAAACAAAATACAGTCGCTCATCAGGTAGATCCAGAATCCGAAGACTTTGGTCTCTCCTGCGTCGTGGTGCCCATGCTCTGCATGGGCTGCGTTATGGTTAGTCAGAGTATCAGTTGACATGTTTCACGCCTGCTTTGCTGATTTGTTCATAGTGTTGGTTCTCAATGCGCTCGATCTCATCAACCTGCACATAGTAATCAACATCTTCATCGAAGCTCTTGGCAATCCAGGTCACGATCATACCTACGAAGGCAGCGATCGCCATCCACCAGATGTCCCAGATCATCGCGAAACCAAATACCAGACTGAAGCCAGCAATAATCACACCGGCGCCGGTATTTTTCGGCATATGAATCGGCTCGTATTTCGCCGGTTTCTTATAAGCTTCGCCTTTTTCTTTCATGTCCCAGAATTCATCACGGTCGTGAATCTGCGGCACTACGGCAAAGTTATAGAACGGCGGTGGAGACGAAGTAGACCACTCCAGCGTACGAGCACCCCATGGGTCACCGGTCAGGTCACGGTTCTGCTCGCGGTCACGCACACTGACGAAGACCTGAATCACTTGGCACAGGATACCGCAGGCAATCAGAGCCGCGCCGCCAGCCGCTACCAGCAGCAGTGGGTGGAACTCTGGGTTGATGTTCTGGCTGATACGACGAGTCATACCCATAAAGCCCAGAGCATACAGCGGCATAAAGGCAACGAAGAAACCGATGATCCAGAACCAGAACGCCCGGATGCCCCATTTTTCGTTCAGCGTGAAGCCGAAGGATTTAGGGAACCAGTAGGTCAGGCCAGCGAAGCAACCGAACACCACACCACCGATGATAACGTTATGGAAGTGGGCAATCAGGAACAGACTGTTGTGCAGCACGAAGTTCGCACCCGGCACGGCCAACAGAACGCCGGTCATACCACCTACGGAGAAGGTGATGATGAAACCGATGGTCCACAGCATTGCGGAGTTGAGCTGAATGCGGCCCTGGTACATGGTGAACAGCCAGTTGAAGATTTTCACCCCGGTAGGGATGGAAATGATCATGGTGGCGATACCGAAGAAGGCATTAACGTTCGCGCCGGACCCCATGGTAAAGAAGTGGTGCAGCCATACGATGAACGACAGAACGGTAATCGCGATGGTTGCCCATACCAGTGAGGTATAGCCGAACAGGCGTTTTCTCGAGAAGGTCGCGGTGACCTCGGAGAACACACCGAATACCGGCAGAACCAGGATATACACCTCTGGGTGACCCCAGGCCCAAATCAGGTTGATGTACATCATCATGTTGCCGCCCATATCATTGGTAAAGAAATGGGTACCCAGATAGCGATCCAGGGTCAGCAACGCGATGGTTACGGTCAGAATTGGGAAAGAAACGATGATCAGGACGTTAGTACACAGCGCCGCCCAGGTGAACACCGGCATCTTCATCAGAGGCATGCCAGGAGCACGCATCTTCAGGATGGTGGCGAAGAAGTTCACACCGGTCAACAGGGTACCAATACCTGAGATCTGCAGACTCCAGATCCAGTAATCGACCCCGACGCCAGGACTGTATTCCTTGCCCGACAGCGGCGGATACGCCAGCCAACCCGTCTGCGCGAATTCACCTACCCCCAGAGAGAGGTTGATCAGCACGACACCTACCACGAAGAACCAGAAGCTCAGGGAGTTCAGGAACGGGAAGGCAACGTCACGCGCACCGATTTGCAACGGTACCACCACGTTCATCAGACCGACCACGAAAGGCATCGCCATGAAGAAGATCATGATAACGCCGTGAGCGGTAAAGATCTGGTCGTAGTGGTGCGGCGGCAGGAATCCGGCCTCGCCGGCAGACGCAAGCGCCTGCTGGCTACGCATCATGATGGCATCGGCAAAACCACGCAGCAACATAACCATTGCCACGATGATGTACATGATACCAATTTTTTTATGGTCGACCGAAGTCAACCAATCGCTCCATAGCCATTTCCACTTGCCGAAATAGGTTATCAGCGCCAGCAGTGCCAGGCCCCCAATAACAATTGCAGCAACGGTGACCATGATGATCGGTTCGTGGTACGGAACCGCATCAATCGTTAATTTTCCCAACATCAGTTTATTCCTCGGCTCCGGCGTGAGCATGTTCACCCATGTCCATACCCTGGCTCATGTCCATACCTTCGTGCGCGGTAGCGCCTTTGTGCATGTTCATATCGCCCATGAATTTGCCAATAGTTTCTTTGAACAAATTCGGTTTGACACTGGAGAAGTACTCGACCGGGTTGTTTTCACTCGGCTCTGCCAGTTTGTTAAAGTCGCTGGTGGCGTTTAGGTTATTCGACGATGCTTTCACCTTGGCAACCCATTGATCGAAGTCGCCTTCGGTTGGGGTGACAATGGCGGTGAATTTCATGCCGGAGAACCCGCGACCGCTGAAGCTGCTTGAAATACCGTCGTATTTGCCTGCTTCATTGCCGATCAGGTGCAGTTTGGTCTGCATCCCGGCCATCGCATAAATCTGCCCACCTAACTGAGGAATAAAGAACGAGTTCATTACCGAGTTAGAGGTGATCTTGAATTCGACTGGAACATCTTTCGGGAAAGCCAGCTCATTAACTGTCGCAATGCCTTGTTCCGGGTAGATAAACAGCCATTTCCAGTCGAGCGACACCACTTCGATCGTCATCGGCTTCTTGTCAGTGACAATCGGCTTGAACGGATCCAGTTCGTGGGTAGTCTTCCAGGTAATGGTGCCAAGGATGGCGATGATAATGATAGGAATGGTCCAGACGACCGCTTCGATCTTGTTGGAATGTGACCAGTTCGGACTGTATTTGGCGTCTTTGTTGGAAGCACGGTACTTCCAGGCAAAGGCGAACGCCATAAAGATAACTGGTACCACCACGATCAGCATCAAAGCGATTGCAGTGATAATCAGTGTCCGTTGCTCAACACCAATTGCTCCTTTGGGGTTCATCAATACCATATTGCAACCACTGAGCATTACAGTGGAGGCAATTAATGACAACATCCCAATACTTTTATTGTATTTCTTAAGTCTCATCTAACGACCTCAATTACAAAGGCTCTATTGTCGTTTCATGTGTGCGGGCATTTTACGGGAAGGTTGCAGTACTGTAAACATGCTTAAGGGAGTGTCAGCGCCTTGTTGACACTTTCTGTTAAGGGTGTCACAGATGTCACGCTGCGTGACAATTTACTAATGGCAACAACGCGTTGGCACGCTGAATCGTGCCGGGCAATTCGTATGTTAAGGAAAACTAAAGGTATGATGAATCTTGCAGGTAAAAACGCTTTTTTGAAATACGAATGAAAGGTTTATTTAATGTAAAATAATTGTGTCTTAAAGGTGAATGTAATTTTATTTCCTGATCGCCACACTCGAATAAAAAAATAATTTGGGCGGGAATTATATTTTTTAACTAAATAAATACATCACACTGATGCATTTTTGCCGACCGGCACGATGGCCGGTCGGCGATATCAGGCCAGCTTGGTACGGCGCAGAGCCAGATAGTCCAGCAAACTGCCCATCGCGATGCCCACCAAACTCAGTGCGGCGCCCAGCAGCAGCAGGCGATCGGCCAGGTTCGGCAAGAGAGTCCAGTCGAGAGCGTTAGTGATCAGCAGAACCAGCCACAGGCCCAATAATGAGCAACCCAAGGTCAGCAGACGCAACGCCCAGCGGTAAAACTGGCGAAATTCGGTGCGCGGCATGAAGTCATCGGTGCGCTGAGTATATTCCAGCGTCTGGCGGCACAGGTGCAGCAACAGCAGGCCGGGCACGGCGGCGATGATCGAGAATAAATAGAACAGCGGCCAGCCGTGCGCTTCAACAAACCAGCCGGCAATTGGCCCGACATACACCCGCCCGACGGCAGACAGCGCTGACAGCAGGGCAAATTGGGTGGCGGAAAATGACTTGTTGCACAGGGTCATCAGCAGCGCGACGAAGGCCGCGGTGCCCATGCCGCCGCACAGGTTTTCCAGGAAAATGGCGCTGCCCATGGTCATGATGTTTTTATCGGTAACCGCCAGGATCCAGTAACCCAGATTGGAAACCGCCTGCAGGATGCCGAACAGCATCAGGGCGCGGAACAGACTGAGGCGCTGCATCAGCACGCCGCCAAACAGTGCGCCGACGATGGTGGCGAACAGGCCGAGGGTTTTGTTGACCAGCCCGACTTCGCCGGCATCGAAGCCGACGCCGCGGATCAGGAAGGTGGTGCTCAGGCTGCCGGCAAAGGCGTCGCCCATCTTGTACATCACGATCAGCAGTAAAATCAGCCAGGCATTGTTACGCGCAAAGAAATCACGCAGCGGGGCGACGACGGCCTGCTCCATGGTGCGCGGTGCCGGAATGCTGTCGTCGGGTTCGGGGGCCAGCAGGGTGGCGGCAATGCCGATCAGCATCAAGCCGGCCATCAGCCAATAGGTTGACTGCCAGCCGAGATAGCGGTCCGCCAGCCACAGCGCCAATCCCCCGGACACCAGCATTGCCAGCCGGTAACCCAGTACCGAAACGGCGGCACCGGTGCCCCGTTCTTCGGCGCTCAGCAGATCGGTTTTATAGGCATCAAAAACAATATCCTGCGATGCAGAACAGAAGGCTACCAATACCGCTAATGCCGCCAGCCACCACAGATGCTGTGCCGGCTGCATAAAGCCCATTGCCACAATCGACACGACCAGCAACAGTTGGCTGATCAGCAGCCAGCCGCGCCGCCGCCCGAGAAATGGCGGGGTGTAGCGGTCCATAAAGGGTGACCACAGGAATTTGAACACATAGGCCTGACCGACCAGCGAAAAAATGCCGATGGTTTTCAGATCGATGTTTTCGACGGTCATCCAGGCTTGCAGCGTGCCGGAGGTCAGTGCCAAGGGCAGACCCGACGCGAAGCCCAGCAGCAGGAGGATGGCGGAATTACGCTGGGTAAAGATGTTCAGATACTGTTTCGACATGAGTTCCCTGTCTGCACCGCCCGATGATCCGGGCGGCACATGGCGTTCGCGGATTAACGCGCGTTTTGCTTGATAAAGTCGTTGACGCTGGTGTCTTGCGCCATATCGGCAATAACGTCACCCAGCACGGTGTTGACCGCGTTAGTGATTTTCTCGTTGGTCGCCGTGAAGGCACCCTGCACGTTATAGGTTGAACGGTAGTTCTTCACCTGCTTGTTGCCGTTCTTCGCCTGGGCGGTAATCGAAATATCGGCCTTGGTGGTGATGTTGTAGCGCAGGTTACCTTCGGAGACGTCCGCATACAGATTATTCACCACGATTTGCAGGTCGACCGCGCCGTCGGCGCCAATCATGTAGCCGCGTGCGCCCATTTGTTTCTCCAGCACTTCCTGCAGCAGGAAGCGCAGATCGCGTGATGGCGTCAACGTGACCAACTGGCCGTCGCGGTTCACTTTCGCCAGCGCCTGATCTTGACGTTGATCCGCGCCATTAATGCTGATGGTCACGCCTTGCAGGGTCGGATCCTGCTGTGGCAGGACGATCTTCGGCGTCACGTTCAGGGTGTTGCTGCTAGCGGCACAGCCGGCCAGCATCAGTGCGGCCAACAGTGGAAGGCAAAGTTTTTTTAACATAGTTACTGTCTCATTCTCGATGGATTTTAAGCCGCCGCAAATTACCGATTTTAACGAAGCGGGTTTGAGCAAGCTTTCTGTAATAATCAGAGCGGGATAGCCAACAACAAATTGTCGACATCATAGCATCGCCGCCAGCCGGAGGAAGCGCAGAACGCACCGGAGTGACAAATTTTTACCTGCCGTTGATAAAAACATGCTTTTTTGGCCACCTCAATCAGATAAACCTCAAGCGGCGGCGGATGTTGGCCATTTTTTGCCCACAGGAAAGAGAAATTTACCTGAGTAATGGTCTAAAAGGGATGAAAGCGGCTAATATTGAAATAGATGGGGGCGGTCCTCTGCCGGTGTAGTAAGGAGATCCTATGATTCGCGAGCAAATAGAAGCAAAGTTAAGGGCGGCGTTTGAGCCCGCGTATCTGGAAGTCGTTGATGAAAGTTATCGTCATAACGTTCCGGCGGGTTCAGAAAGCCATTTCAAGGTGGTATTGGTCAGCGATCGCTTCGTTGGCGAACGTTTCCTGACGCGGCATCGCTCGATTTACGGCGTGCTGTCAGACGAGTTGGCGGATGGCGTACATGCGCTGGCGTTGCACACCTACACCCTGAAAGAGTGGGAAGGGTTGCAGGATACCGTACCGGCTTCCCCACCTTGCCGTGGGGCCGGAACCTTGGCCTGACGGCTAAATTTGCGGTATCAGTGGAACTTTGACCACGATTTGGGGTATTACTACTGACGAATTTTGGAACGGCCTGCGGGCCGTTTCTGTTTTTGACGACGACATAGCCGATGCGTAATACCGCGAAGGCCGGGTAGGCTTCGGTGGCCTTTTGGCGATCAAATCGGCAAAAGTGTGAGTTTTAGCGCGCCGCCGCCGCCTTGCTTTCCTCGACTCGCTCCGCATGCGCCGCTATAATGTCGCGTCTTATTTTTCCGGAATGGTTTCGGGACACTTCTGTCATCAGGAAACTCGGTTCTGTAATGTAGCCGTCCTGGTTCTTGGAACGGAGTTGACCGAGCACTGTGATTTTTTTGAGGTAACAAGATGCAAGTTTCAGTAGAAACCACTCAAGGCCTTGGGCGCCGTCTCTCTATTACTGTACCTGCTGATACTATCAAGCAGGCTATTAAAAAAGAGCTGATCAACGCGGCAAAAAGCGTTCGTATCGATGGCTTCCGTAAAGGCCATGTACCGATGAACATCGTTGAGCAACGCTATGGCGCTTCTGTTCGTCAAGACGTGCTGGGCGAAGCGATGCAACGCAGCTTTGTTGATGCGATCATCAAAGAAAAGATCAATCCGGCTGGCGCACCAAACTACGTGCCGGGCGAGTATAAAGAAGGTGAAGACTTCACTTTCACCGTTGAATTCGAAGTGTATCCGGAAGTTGAGCTGAAAGGCCTGGATGGCATCGAAGTTGAGAAGCCGGTTGTTGAAGTTAACGACGCTGACGTCGACACCATGCTGGACACCCTGCGCAAGCAGCAGGCGACCTGGAAAGACAGCGATGGCGCAGCGCAAGCTGAAGACCGCGTGACCGTTGATTTCTCCGGTTCTATCGATGGCGAAGAGTTTGAAGGCGGCAAAGCCTCTGACTTCGTACTGGCCATGGGCCAGGGCCGCATGATCCCAGGCTTCGAAGAAGGTCTGGTCGGTCATAAAGCCGGTGAAGAATTCACTATCGACGTTAACTTCCCAGAAGATTACCACGCTGAAAACCTGAAGGGCAAAGCGGCTAAATTCGCTATCGTTCTGAAGAAAGTGGAAGAGCGTGAGCTGCCAGAGCTGACCGAAGAATTCATCAAGCGTTTCGGCGTGGCTGATGGTTCTATCGAAGGCCTGCGTGCTGAAGTGCGTAAAAACATGGAGCGCGAGCTGAAAGGCGCAGTGCGTAACCGCATCAAGACTCAGGCAATCGACGGCCTGGTCAGCGCTAACGAAATCGACGTTCCTGCTGCGCTGATCGACGGCGAAGTTGACGTTCTGCGCCGTCAGGCTGCACAGCGTTTCGGCGGCAACGAGAAGCAAGCGCTGGAACTGCCACGCGAACTGTTCGAAGAACAGGCTAAGCGTCGCGTAGTGGTTGGCCTGCTGCTGGGCGAAGTGATCAGCACCAACGATCTGAAAGCTGACGAAGATCGCGTTAAAACGCTGATCGAAGAAATGGCTTCCGCTTACGAAGATCCAAGTGAAGTTGTTGAGTTCTACAGCAAAAACAAAGAGCTGATGAACAACATGCGCAACGTTGCTCTGGAAGAACAAGCGGTTGAAGCTCTGCTGGCAAAAGCGAAAGTGACTGAAAAAGCCACTACCTTCAGCGAGCTGATGAACCAGACTCAACAGGCATAATGTCTGCACGCCAGGGCGCAATTTATTGCGCCTTCAGGGTCGGCTTGCCGGTCCCGGCGTTAAAAAAGCCCGTAACCTTCGGTTGCGGGCTTTTCTTTTTGCCACGTTGCTGATTAATCTCAGGTTAAGCGTGACAATATGCACTATATTTACACTGTTGCTCTTGGCACAGTCTGGCATGATGGTGATCGTCGGCAATACCAGCCGCTAAAAAACGCTGTCGGGCTTGAAATTCTGTCAGTGGCCCCAATCTGTAAAATGTACGTAATACCCTATAGCTTTCAAGTTGCAGCGATGACGGGTATAGGCTGTTTGCCAGAGTGCGCGGGATGAGAAAACCGTCGGGTACGTGTGGCGCGGGTCGAATGCTTGAGCATAGTCATCATGACCGTTCTCAAGTAGAATCGGTGTAATAGGGTGTAACCCTGGCCGCCAAGGCAATTTCTATTAGGAGACGGTAATGTCATACAGTGGCGAACGAGATCAATTTGCACCTAACATGGCCCTGGTGCCGATGGTGGTAGAGCAGACTTCACGCGGGGAGCGTTCTTACGACATCTACTCCCGCCTGCTGAAAGAGCGCATTATTTTCCTGACCGGTCAGGTCGAAGATCACATGGCCAACCTGATTGTGGCGCAGATGCTGTTCCTCGAAGCGGAAAGCCCGGAAAAAGACATTTACCTGTACATTAACTCCCCGGGTGGTGTGATCACCGCCGGCATGTCAATCTATGACACCATGAAGTTCATCAAGCCGGACGTCAGCACCATTTGTATGGGCCAGGCGTGCTCGATGGGCTCTTTCCTGCTGACCGCAGGTGCCAAGGGCAAACGCTTCTGCTTGCCGAATTCGCGCGTGATGATCCACCAACCGCTGGGCGGCTATCAGGGCCAGGCGACGGACATCGAAATCCATGCGCGTGAAATTCTGAAGGTGAAGGCGCGCATGAACGAGCTGATGGCAGAACACACCGGCCAGTCACTGGAGCAGATCGAACGCGATACCGAGCGCGATCGCTTTATGACCGCGGAAGAAGCGGTAGAATACGGTCTGGTTGACGGCATTCTGACGCACCGCAAGTAAGTACCACGCGGCTGGCGAGGTATATGTGCGAGCCGATAGGCTATAGTAATCAGAGCGGGCGCAGCTCGCTCTGGTGAGCATAATCGGCGTTCCCGGTATGCGTTTTGGGCGCACTGCCGCCGTGATATTCCTGCGGGACAAAGACTAAAGAAGAGGTTTACTGATGACAGATAAGCGCAAAGACGGTTCAGGAAAGCTGCTGTACTGCTCTTTCTGCGGCAAAAGCCAGCATGAAGTGCGTAAGCTGATTGCCGGTCCGTCAGTGTATATCTGCGATGAATGTGTTGACCTGTGTAACGACATTATTCGCGAAGAGATTAAAGAAGTTGCCCCGCATCGTGAGCGCAGTGCGTTGCCGACGCCGCATGAAATTCGCCACCACCTGGATGACTATGTCATTGGCCAGGAACAGGCGAAGAAAGTGCTGGCTGTCGCGGTGTATAACCACTACAAACGCCTGCGTAACGGCGATACCAGCAACGGTATCGAGTTGGGCAAAAGCAACATTCTGCTGATTGGCCCGACCGGTAGCGGTAAAACCCTGCTGGCGGAAACGCTGGCGCGTTTCCTGGATGTGCCTTTCACCATGGCCGATGCCACCACGCTGACCGAAGCCGGTTATGTGGGTGAGGACGTGGAAAACATCATCCAGAAGCTGCTGCAAAAGTGCGACTACGACGTGCAGAAAGCGCAACGTGGTATCGTCTACATCGATGAAATCGATAAGATTTCCCGTAAGTCAGACAATCCGTCCATTACCCGTGACGTTTCGGGCGAAGGCGTGCAGCAGGCCCTGTTGAAGCTGATCGAAGGCACCATTGCCGCCGTTCCGCCGCAGGGTGGCCGCAAGCATCCGCAGCAGGAATTCCTGCAGGTTGATACCTCGAAAATCCTGTTTATCTGCGGCGGCGCATTTGCCGGCCTGGATAAGGTGATCGGTCAGCGCGTCAATACCGGTTCCGGTATCGGCTTCGGCGCTACCGTAAAAGGTGAGGCCGAGAAAGCGACCGAAGGCGAACTGCTGCTGCAAGCCGAACCGGAAGATCTGATCAAGTTCGGTCTGATCCCTGAGTTCATCGGCCGTCTGCCGGTAGTGGCAACACTGAGCGAACTGAGCGAAGATGCGCTGATCCAGATCCTGAAAGAGCCGAAAAATGCCTTAACCAAGCAGTATCAGGCATTGTTCAATCTGGAAGGTGTGGAGCTGGAGTTCCGTGAAGAAGCGCTGAACGCCATTGCCAAAAAGGCCATGACGCGTAAAACCGGTGCACGTGGCCTGCGTTCTATCGTAGAAGGCGCGTTGCTGGACACCATGTATGACCTGCCGTCCATGGACAGCGTCGACAAAGTGGTGATCGATGAATCGGTTATCGCCGGCCAGTCCAAACCTTTGCTGATTTACGGCAAACCGGAAGCACAGGCTTCAGGCGAATAATTCGCCAATCAAACCAGAAAGTTAATACCAAAATGGGGGATTTTATCCCCCATTTCTTTTTCCTGCATTCTTGCCGTTGAATGTAAGAGATTCATCCCCATATACTCATTAACCAGATTTTATGAAACGTTTGATGCTTGCGTCTCATGAGATTCCCCTCAACCTGGCGGAAGTTAAACTTAAGAGAGAGCTCTATGAACCCTGAGCGTTCCGAACGCATTGAAATCCCCGTCTTGCCGTTGCGAGACGTGGTGGTTTATCCGCACATGGTGATCCCGTTATTTGTTGGCCGGGAAAAATCGATTCGGTGCCTCGAAGCAGCAATGGATCATGATAAAAAGATCATGCTGGTGGCACAGAAAGAGGCCTCAACGGATGAACCTGGCATTAATGACTTGTTCTCTGTCGGCACCGTAGCGTCGATTTTGCAGATGCTGAAACTGCCAGACGGCACGGTAAAAGTGCTGGTAGAAGGCCTGCAGCGGGCGCGTATTACTACGCTTTCCGACAGCGGGGAGCACTTTGCCGCCCAGGCAGAATATCTTGAGTCACCGGCGATTGACGAACGTGAACAAGAAGTCCTGGTGCGCACCGCAATCAATCAGTTTGAAGGCTACATCAAACTGAACAAAAAAATTCCACCGGAGGTGCTGACGTCATTGAACAGCATCGACGATGCTGCACGCCTGGCGGATACCATCGCCGCGCACATGCCGCTGAAACTCAGCGACAAGCAGTCGGTATTGGAGATGTTCGATATCACCGAACGTCTGGAATACCTGATGGCGATGATGGAATCGGAAATTGACCTGCTTCAGGTTGAGAAACGTATCCGTAACCGCGTCAAAAAGCAGATGGAAAAAAGTCAGCGCGAGTACTATCTGAATGAGCAGATGAAGGCGATTCAGAAAGAACTGGGCGAGATGGACGATGCGCCGGACGAGCATGAAGCGCTGAAGCGCAAGATCGAAGCGGCGAAAATGCCGAAAGACGCGCGTGAAAAGACCGAAGCGGAACTGCAAAAGCTGAAAATGATGTCGCCAATGTCTGCGGAAGCGACCGTAGTCCGTGGTTACATCGATTGGATGCTGCAGGTGCCGTGGAATGCGCGCAGCAAGGTTAAAAAAGACCTGATCAAGGCGCAGGAAGTGCTCGATATCGATCACTACGGCCTGGAGCGCGTCAAAGACCGTATTCTTGAGTATCTCGCAGTTCAGAGCCGCGTAAGCAAAATCAAAGGGCCGATCCTGTGCCTGGTGGGGCCTCCTGGCGTGGGTAAAACCTCGTTGGGTCAGTCGATCGCCAAAGCAACCGGTCGCCAGTACGTGCGTATGGCGCTGGGCGGCGTGCGTGACGAAGCGGAAATCCGCGGTCACCGCCGTACCTACATCGGTTCGATGCCGGGCAAACTGATCCAGAAAATGGCCAAGGTCGGGGTGAAAAACCCACTGTTCCTGCTCGACGAGATCGACAAGATGTCTTCCGACATGCGTGGCGATCCGGCTTCTGCACTGCTTGAGGTGCTGGATCCAGAACAGAACGTGGCGTTTAACGACCACTACCTGGAAGTGGATTACGATCTGTCCGACGTGATGTTTGTGGCCACCTCGAACTCGATGAACATTCCTGCGCCGTTGCTGGACCGTATGGAAGTGATCCGCCTGTCCGGGTACACCGAGGACGAGAAACTCAATATCGCCAAGCAGCACCTGCTGCCGAAGCAACTTGAGCGTAACGCCCTGAAAAAAGGTGAGCTGACGGTCGACGACAGCGCCATCACCGGCATTATCCGCTATTACACTCGCGAAGCCGGGGTGCGTAGTCTGGAGCGTGAAATCTCCAAACTGTGCCGTAAAGCGGTGAAAACGCTGCTGATGGACAAGAAGCTCAAGCATATCGAGATCAACGGCGACAACCTGAAAGATTACCTGGGTGTGCAGCGTGTTGACTACGGCCGTGCAGATACCGAAAACCGCGTGGGCCAGGTCACCGGCCTGGCGTGGACGGAAGTGGGCGGCGATCTGCTGACCATCGAAACTGCCAGTGTTCCGGGGAAAGGCAAATTGACCTACACCGGTTCTCTCGGTGAAGTGATGCAGGAATCGATTCAGGCTGCGCTGACCGTGGTTCGTGCGCGTGCAGATAAACTGGGTATCAACGCCGATTTCTACGAGAAGCGCGATATTCACGTGCATGTGCCGGAAGGCGCAACGCCGAAAGACGGTCCGAGCGCCGGTATCGCGATGTGCACCGCGCTGGTTTCCTGCCTGACGGGCAACCCGGTTCGCGCCGATGTGGCCATGACCGGCGAGATCACGCTGCGTGGTCAGGTTCTGCCGATTGGTGGCTTGAAAGAGAAACTGTTGGCGGCGCACCGTGGTGGTATCAAAACCGTGCTGATCCCGTATGAGAACAAGCGCGATCTGGAAGAAATTCCGGACAATGTAATCGCGGATCTGGACATTCATCCGGTGCAGCAAATCGATGAAGTTTTGAACCTTGCGTTGCAGAATCCGGCCTTCGGGGCACTGCCGGTAGCGGCAAAATAGTGACGAATCGCAAAATCCATTGATAAAACTTATGCTGGCAAGTCATTTCGGACTTGCCAGTCTTTTTTTGTACCGCTAAGTTAGAAAGCTGTCGGCCCACGTTTTGTCACGCTCTCGGTGGCTTGCCAAGGTTCGATGGGATTGATATAACAGCTGCGCTGTCGCAACCGTAGGGATTTTTCGGTGCGACGATTGAATTCTAGAGGGGATGATAGAGTGAATAAGTCACAACTGATCGACAAAATTGCCGCAGGTGCTGATATTTCCAAAGCGGCAGCTGGGCGTGCTTTAGATGCAGTGATTGCATCTGTTACCGATTCCTTGAAGGAAGGGGATGACGTGGCGCTGGTTGGTTTCGGTTCTTTCACCGTGCGTGAGCGTTCTGCCCGTACTGGCCGTAACCCACAAACCGGTAAAGAGATCAAAATCGCGGCAGCCAAAGTTCCGGCCTTCCGTGCAGGGAAAGCGCTGAAAGACGCAGTAAACTGATTGTTTGCGTCTAACCGTTTAGCGTTGCAGGGTTTAGCAATAAACAATCACCTGACGCAACGGTGCTGGTAAGGTAAGATATAAGGCGCATCAGATTGATGCGCTTTTTTTATTTTTGTCGCAGGGAACGCGCCTGCACAAGGGTGTTTTTAATCCACATCACAGCGGAGTGTTGTCACACTATGATGGACAATTTACGCGCGGCAGCTAATCACGTCGTGCTCAAAATCATCCTGGGCTTGATCATTTTGTCATTTCTTTTGACTGGGGTGGTCAGCTATCAGGGGAGTGCCGGTGATTATGCAGCGAAGGTCAATGGCCAGGTGATCGAGCGTGCTCAGCTGGAACAGGCTTTCCAGAGCGAACGCAGCCGCATGCAGCAACAGCTGGGTGACCAGTTCTCCGCACTGGCGGGCAACGAAGGCTATATGCAGCAGATGCGCCACCAGGCCCTGTCACAGCTGATAGACAACATGCTGCTGGATCAATATGCCAAGAAATTAGGCCTGAGCGTCAGCGACGATCAGGTGAAAGAGGCTATTCGTAAAGCGCCTTACTTCCAGACTAACGGCCAGTTCGACAATGCCAAATATCTCGATCTGATCGGCCGCATGGGTTACACCGCAGATAATTTTGCGCAATCAATGCGTCAGCAACTGGTTAATCAGCAGGTGATCCAGGCCTTCGGCGAATCAGGTTTCATCCTGCCAACTGAATCCCAGGGCATGACGGGGCTGGTGCTGCAACAGCGCGATGTACGTCTGGCTACGCTGGATCTGAAAGCGTTGCAGGCCAAGCAAAGCGTGACCGACGAAGAGCTGAAAGACTACTACAGCCAGAACAAGAACAGCTTCATTGCGCCAGAACAGGTCAAGGTGAGCTACATTCCGATGGACGCCGCCTCTATGCAAGACAAGGTGACGGTAGCCGACGCGGATATCAGTGCTTATTACGACCAGCACAAAAGCAGCTACGGCCAGCCTGAGCGCAAGAACTACAGTGTGATCCAGCTGAAAACCGAGGCGGAAGCCAATGCGGTGCTGGATGAGCTGAAAAAAGGCGGCGATTTCGCCACCCTGGCAAAAGAAAAATCCACCGACATCATTTCACGCCGTACCGGTGGTGAGTTGGGTTGGCTGGAGCCGGACACCACGGCGGACGAACTGAAGCAGGCGAATCTGACCGAAAAAGGCCAGCTTTCCGGTGCGGTGAAGTCCTCAGTGGGTTATCTGGTGGTACGCCTGAACGACATCGAGCCGGAAAAAGTGAAACCGTTGAGCGAAGTGCGTGACGCCATTGCCAAGCAGGTTAAGCAGGAGAAAGCGGTAGACGCGTATTACGCACTGCAGCAGAAGGTGAGTGAAGCGGCGACCAGCGATAACGAATCTCTGGCATCTGCCGAAGAGGCCGCTGGCGTGAAAGCGGCGCAGACCGATTGGTTTACCCGCGATAACATCCCGGCAGCGCTGAACTTCAAACCTGTTGTCCAGTCGATTTTCGACGGCTCACTGATTGGCGAGGGCGGCTCACCGGGCAGCAACTCCGATGTGATCACCGTTGATGGCGACCGTGCTTTCGTGATCCGCGTGTCCGGCCACAAGCCGGAAGGCATTGAGCCGTTCGATCAGGTAAAAGATCGCGTGGCGGAACTGGTCAAGCGCAACAAAGCCGAACAGGAAGCGAAACTGCAGGGCGAGAAACTGCTGGTTGAGCTGAAACAGGGCAAGGGCGACGAAGCGATGAAAGCGGCCGGCCTGAGCTTTGGCAGCGTGCAGAAGATGGCTCGTGCGCCGGAAGACAGCCAGCTGGTGCAGAGCGTGTTTGCGCTGCCGCATCCGCAGGAAGGTAAACCGGTTTACGGCATGTCGCAAGATCGCCAGGACAACGTGGTGCTGATTGCACTTGATGCCGTCACTCCAGGCACCTTGTCGGCGGAAGAAATGAAAACCTTCGTCAGCAAAATGGAAGAAGGCGCGACTGGCGTGTCCTTTGACTCTCTGCTGGCCAGCTTGCGCAAAGAAGCCAAAATCACCATGGGTGCCGCTGAGCAGCAACAGCCTCAGTAAAGCGCCGCAGTTTTCTGCAACGCAATGTAATGCTAAAAGGCCGCTTTCGCGGCCTTTTCCATATCTGTTATCCGCCAATTGCTGAATTTCGCCGGCTGCGGCAAGGTGGGCTTGCTGTTAAACACAAGGAGGATACAGCATGCAACTCACAGAAATAAAAGCGGTTAATGGGTATGGTTTCAGCCTCAAAGTCTTGCTGACAGCGGCCCTGATCTGTTTGGCCGGGCCATCGGCGGCCGTTGAGGAAAAGAGGGCCGACGGGCAGCCGGTGTTATCTATGCCGGTGGTGAACGCCGAACAGGGGGCTGAGGCTGCCGACCAGGAGGCATCGGTCAGTATCAATCAGGCCGATGCCGAACAATTGGCCAGCATACTGAAGGGCGTGGGGCTGAAGAAAGCGGAGAGCATCGTGCGTTACCGCGAGCAGAACGGCCCCTTTACGCAGATTGAGCAGCTTCAGGAGGTGCCGGGCATTGGGCCTGCACTGTTTGAAAGGAATCGTGCGCGGCTCAAAATGTGATTTCGATCACGGCTGCGTGGCAAAGTGCCCATGCAGCCCATTTTCCTCTGCTACATTTTACAGGTCTTACCAGTTTGGCGACTTGACCAAACGGGTGAAGGAGCCGCCAGCGGCTCCTTCTTTCTGTAATCACCAGGCAGGAGCGGCCGTTCCCTATGCATCAGACCTTTATCAAAGTCCGTGGTTATCATCTTGATGTTTATCAACACGTCAACAATGCCCGCTATCTGGAGTTTCTGGAGGAGGCGCGCTGGGACTGGCTGGAGAATCAGGAAGGTTTTCGTTGGATGACGGAAAACAACATCGCCTTTATCGTGGTCAACATCAATATCAATTATCGCACGCCGGCGGTGCTGGGGGACAAGCTGCGCATCGACAGCCAGATGGTGCAGCTTAACGGTAAAAGCGGCGTGCTGAGCCAGAAGGTGACGCAGGATGCCACGGGCGCGCCGGTCGCGGATGCGATGCTGACCTTCGTCTGCGTCGATCTGAAAACCCAGCGGGCGTTACCGATTGAAGGGCAACTGCGCGAACACCTGCAGGTGCTCACGCTGTCGGAGGATCAGTAAAGTCACGAGCGGCAATTTTTGCCGCCGTTATTCACTCAGACCAGGCCGGTCTTCTGTTTCAGGCTCGCCATGACTTCGGCCTTGTTGATTTGGTACTGCTTCAGGCCGTTGGCCCGCAGGTGACAGGCGGCACATTCACCGCAGCCATCACCTTTAATGCCGTTGTAGCAGGTCAGGGTTTCCTGCTGAACGAGCGTCAACTGATGGTAGTAATCCGCCAGCGCCCAGGTCTCTGCCTTGTTCAGCCACATCAGTGGCGTTTCAAAACGGATATCGCGAGCGATCCCCAGAACGATCGCCTGGTTCAGCGCTTTGACAAACTCGTCGCGGCAGTCCGGATAACCGGAAAAATCGGTTTCGCAAACGCCGGTGATCACCGCCTCAGCTTCGACCTGATAGGCATAGATCGCCGCCAGCGTCAGGAACAGAATATTACGGCCCGGCACGAAGGTGCTCGGTAGCCCGTTGGCCTGGGTGCTGCCGTAGGCTGGAACCGGAATGTTGTCACGGGTCAGGCTGCTGATCGCCAGTTCATTGAGTAGACCAACGTCCAGTAATTTGTGTGCCTTGGCTCCAAGGGCCACCGACAGCTCTTGAGCCACCTCAATCTCGGCGCGATGGCGCTGACCGTAATCGAAGGTGACGCAGTGAACTTCGTCATATTGTTGCAATGCCTGAATCAAGCAGGTCGTGGAATCTTGTCCACCGCTGAAAACGACAACCGCGCGTTTCATAAAATTACCTCAATTGAATGCTGAGACCCTACCCGATGTACACTCGGGCGGTAGGATAAAAATGCGTTGCGGCAGCAATGGTAGCAGAAATAGCGGGTTACCGCTGGGCCGGGCCCATTAAGTCTGGGGAAAGCGGCTCGGCAGGATCCAGCGGCGGGGGCAGCCAGGCCTGGCAGAAATCGAACCAGCCGTGAGCGGTCAGAGTGACGCCATGAATGCGCGGTGGTGCGCTGATTTGATACTGATAGTGAAACAGCGGCGTGATGATCGCTGCCCTCATCAACTGCTGATAATAATCTTTCAACCGCTCATAACGTGGCTGTCGGGCCGGCAGCTGTTGGATCTGTTGCAGCGTCTGTTGCTGATGTTGCCAACGATCGTCGGGCAGAATGCCGCGCCACAGCGTATCTTGCCGCAGCCAGCTTTCCAGCGTCGCCTCGGGTGACTCTCCGATCAGGTTATCCGCCAACAGCAGGTCCGCCTGCTCGATTTGCTCGGCACTTTGCCAGCGTTTCCCCGCGTAGTAACGCAGCTCCAATTCGCAGCCGTGACGTGCCAGCAGTTGCTGCAGTGCCACCGTGACCGTTTCCAGCTCTACCGGCGGCCGATACAACAGCGTCAATTTGGCGGGCAGGGCAATGTCGTCATCGACCTGATGCTGTGGGATCGCCCAACCGGGCAGCATTTCGTGGCTGGGGGTAATGACGCTGTTGGGCACCGGCAGATTGGCCAACAGGCCGGATTGCTGGATCAACATCAGCAGCTTTTGCCCCTGCGCTTCGTTGAGCACGCCGTGCTTCAAATTCACGGCCAAATAGCACCAGCCCAGACTCATGCTGCGTTGCACCGGTCGTGCCAGCGCCATCTCTTCCTGCTGGCCGATGGTAATGCGCACCGGGTGCTGGCAACTGGTGTAAGAATCACCGACCTGCAACTCCGGCGTGATCCAATACTCGATGCTTTCAAGATAAGGATGCTGCAAATGGTAAAACGGGTGTTGTTCCAGCCGCACCAAATGCGCTTCGTTCAGCGTCAGTTTGAAAGGGCCTGCACCTATGCCCGGGGCGTCCGGGTGGGTCAGCAGGCAAGGCAACTCTGCCAGCCGATGCGCCAGCCAGTAGTCGGGGCACTGCAAATCAAACTGCAAGCACAACGCATGCGGCAAGCTGATGGCGGCTACGTTGGTCAGGCTCGGTCGGCTGCGCGGGTGCTGTTGCAGTTTTTCCAGCGTTTGTAGCAGTTGCTGGCCGGTCAGCATTTCACCGTTGTGCCAGCGCAGTTGGCTACGCAGGAAGAACTGCCAACGCAGGCCGTCATGACTGATTTGCCAGTGATGGGCCAGATCGGATTGTGGCTCGGGATCCCCGGTAATAAAGCGCGTCAGACCGGCATGCAGGGTGGAAACCAAATGCTGTTCGGCGCGGCCTGTCAGGGTCAGCGGATCCAGAGACTCGAGCGTGCGGTAGTAAGGGATACGCAGCGTCGGGCTACCCGCCTGCCATTGGCCACCGAGATGCGGGCTGAGCAATTCATGCAAATGCTGTGGGGCCAACTGCGCCATTTCCAGCGCCCCTTGGTGGTCGCCGTCATGCAGCAACCGTTGCAGGTGGGCGGCGCGCAGCTCGTCTGGGGTTTTCAAGCAGTGCAGGCGCGCGCGTTTACCGCGTCCGGGCTGTGACTGCCAGCTTAGCCACCCCTGATCCTGCAGTTGTTGCACCAAGGTACGGGCATGGCGCTCGCTGCAGTAGAACAGGGCTGCCAGTTCACCGATGGTGATGGCGACCGGCGTGCCACCGAGCTGCTGGTACAGGCGTTGATACTGGCTGAGGCGGTGGGTCAGGCGCATGATGGGAAATCCGGAACAGTTTTCAATAATTGTTCACTATTACTTCCGTAAATACCATCCCATACTGCAGGGACTGTAATCGCGTTCACATTCACGAGGTCTTTATGTATCGCCTGGCGGCTTTTGATATGGATGGCACATTGTTGACACCGGATCACCGGGTCGGGCCGGAAACTCTGGCGGTGCTAAAACAACTGGTTGAACGGGAGATGGTCGTCACCTTCGCGACCGGGCGACACTACCTCGATGCGCAGCCGATCATGGCGCAACTGGGGCTGCAGGGCTATTTGATTACCGGCAACGGCACGCGGGTTTACGACAATCAAGGACAGAAACTGCACGCCACCGATTTGCCTGCCGATATCGCCGAAGAGGTACTGCATACTCACTGGCGTACAGCAGCCAGCATGCATGTCTTCCGTGACGAAGGCTGGATGACCGAGTTCGCGGTGCCGGAGGAAATGCTGCGGGCCCACCACCTGAGCGGCTTTCGTTACCAGCTTACCGAAGTGCGGCGTTTACCGGCCTTCGGCAACAGTAAGGTGTGCTTTGTGGGGCCGCATGTGGAACTGCTGAAACTGCAGATCCAACTGCGGGAACAGTTCGGTACGCGTGTCGATCTCTGCTTCTCGGCTTATGAATGCCTGGAGGTCTTGCCGTTGGGCTGCAACAAGGGGACAGCGCTGGATAGGTTGAGTCGCCATCTGGGGCTGAAGCTGGCGGACTGCATGGCGTTTGGCGATGCGATGAACGACAAGGAAATGCTGGCGACGGTAGGGCACGGCGTGGTGATGGGCAATGCCCTGCCGCAGTTGAAATCTTCGTTGCCCCAGCTACAGGTTATCGGCCACTGCGAACAGCAGGCGGTGGCTCACTATTTGCAACATTGGCTGCGTTCACCTTACCTCACCTATTCCCCCGAATTATGAGGCTTTATTGGCGGCCGGCCGGGTATGATTTACCCGGCTTTTTTTCGCCTGACAACCGCGATTACAAATCTGCCAGCTGTGCCAGATACGGCGTCAGATCGCCGATATTGTTTCTCACCCATTCAGGGTTGTAATAGGTATCCAGATAGCGCTCGCCGCTGTCGCACAGCAGGGTGACGATGGAACCCTGTTCGCCGTTTTCCCGCATCTGTTTCGCCAATTGCAGCGCGCCCCACACGTTAGTGCCGGTAGACGCGCCCACTTTGCGGCCCAGCACCGTTTCCAGCCAATGAATGGTGGCAACGCTGGCCGCATCCGGTACGCGCAACATGCTGTCGACCACTGACGGGATAAACGAGGGTTCGGCGCGTGGGCGGCCAATGCCTTCGATCCTGCTGCCGCAACTGCCGATCAGGGTGCGATCGCGCTGGTGGAAACAATCATAGAATACCGAGTTTTCCGGATCGACGACCGTCAGGCGGGTGTCGTGCCCCTGATAGCGGATATAGCGGCCCAGGGTCGCGGAGGTGCCACCGGTGCCCGCGCTCATCACGATATGTTTGGGGACGGGGAAGGGTTCGCGGGCCATCTGGCGGAAAATACTGTCGGCGATGTTGTTATTGCCACGCCAGTCGGTGGCGCGTTCGGCGTAGGTGAACTGATCCATATAGTGGCCGTTCAGCTCCTGCGCCAACTGCTCCGAGACGGCGTAAATCTGTGCCGCGTGATCGACGAAATGGCAGCGGCCGCCGTAAAACGCAATTTGCTCAACCTTGCGGCGTGCCGTGCAGGAAGGCATCACGGCAATAAACGGCAGGCCAATCAGCCGGGCGAAGTAAGCTTCGGACACGGCGGTACTACCTGAAGAGGCTTCGATAATCGGGGTGTTTTCGGTGATCCAGCCGTTGCACAGGCCGTACAGGAACAGCGAGCGCGCCAGCCGATGCTTCAGGCTGCCGGTAGGGTGAGTGCTTTCATCTTTCAGGTACAGACAGATACCGGGAAATTCGGGCAGGTTCAGGCGGATCAGGTGCGTGTCGGCGGAGCGTTGGAAATCCGCTTCTATTTCACCGATAGCATATTTTACCCAAGAGTTTGTCATCGTCTGGCCTCAGAATAGGGGGCTTATTTGTTGCATAATATAGCCTGCCGCAGGGAAAAAAGGATTGCCATTTTTCCTGTTTAATCGCCTAATGGGAGAAAATTATTCTCCTGGTTGGCGATATGTTAGATAAAACAGACCGTAAATTATTGTGCATGCTGCAACAGGACTGCACCCAGCCGCTGCAGGCGCTGGCCGATGCGGTCAATCTGACGTCGACGCCTTGCTGGAAAAGGCTGAAGCGGCTGGAAGAGGAGGGCTATATCCGTGGGCGCGTCGCGCTGCTGGATAACGAAAAGCTCGGCCTGGGCCTGACGGCATTTGTGCTGATCAAAACTCAGCAGCACAGCAGCGAGTGGTATCAGAAGTTCGTGCAACTGACCAAGCAGATGCCGGAGGTGCTGGCATTTTACCGCATGGCGGGGGAGTACGATTACCTGATGCAGGTGGAAGTGGCGGATATGAAGAGCTACGACAGCTTTTACAAGCGTCTGGTGAACGGTGTACCTGGGCTGATCGACGTCACTTCCAGCTTCGCGATGGAAAAAATCAAATACACCACTGCACTGCCGGTTCCTGAGTGAAAAGTTCACCAAATTGGCAAAGTAACGGTGGTATCCTACTCTGCTGAGGCAGATCGAGAGAAAAAACTATTACATCTACATCCTGGAATAAAACTGCGTGAGATTATTTGCTCAAATCGGCTGGTACTTCCGCCGCGAGTGGCGCCGCTACCTGGGGGCGGTGGCGCTGCTGATCATCATTGCCATACTGCAACTGTTGCCGCCCAAGCTGGTGGGGATCATTGTCGATGGTATCACCGAAAAACAGATGTCCGGCGGCGTGCTGATGGCATGGCTGGGGCTGATGCTCGGCACGGCCGTGGTGGTGTACCTGCTGCGCTATGTGTGGCGAGTGCTGTTGTTTGGTGCCTCTTATCAGCTTGCCGTCGAACTGCGTGAAAACTTCTACCGCCAGCTCAGTCGTCAGAACCCGGCGTTCTATCTACGTCACCGCACCGGTGATTTGATGGCGCGTGCCACCAACGACGTCGACCGGGTGGTATTTGCCGCCGGCGAAGGGGTGTTGACGCTGGTCGATTCGCTGGTGATGGGGCTGGCGGTACTGGTGGTGATGAGCACCCAAATTAGCTGGCAGTTGACCCTGCTATCGTTGATCCCTATGCCGATCATGGCGATCGTCATCAAGTATTACGGCGATCAGCTACATCAGCGCTTTAAATCGGCACAGGCGGCGTTCTCCAGCCTGAACGATCAGGCGCAGGAAAGCATGACCAGCATCCGCATGATCAAGGCGTTTGGCCTGGAAGATCATCAGTCCAATCAGTTTGCTGAAGTGGCCGCGCAAACCGGCGCGAAAAACATGCACGTGGCGCGGGTGGATGCCCGTTTCGATCCGACGATCTATATCGCTATCGGCACCGCCAACCTGTTGGCGATCGGCGGTGGCAGTTGGATGGTGGTCAATGGCACCTTGACGCTAGGGCAACTGACCAGTTTCGTGATGTACCTCGGCCTGATGATTTGGCCGATGCTGGCGCTGGCCTGGATGTTCAACATCGTTGAACGCGGTAGTGCGGCATACAGCCGTATCCGCAGCCTGCTGGAGGAAGCGCCGGCGGTGACCGACGGTGAGCATCGGTTACCGAGCGGGCGCGGCAATCTGGCGGTCGACATCCGGGCATTTCACTACCCGGGCAATACCCACCCGGCGCTGCACGATGTGGCGCTGAAACTGGAGCCGGGGCAGATGCTCGGTCTGTGCGGCCCGACTGGTGCCGGTAAGTCGACGCTGTTGTCACTGATCCAGCGTCAGTTCGATGTTGATGATGGCCAGATTAGCTATCAGGGGCTGCCGCTGCCCCAGGTGAAACTCGATGACTGGCGTTCGCGGTTGTCCGTGGTCAGCCAGACACCATTCTTGTTCTCGGACAGCGTGGCGAACAATATCGCGCTGGGGAATCCGGGGGCGACGCAGGAACAGATCGAGCGTGCGGCCCGCTTGGCCAGCGTGCATGAAGATATTCTGCGCCTGCCGCAAGGGTATGAAACCGAGGTGGGCGAGCGTGGCGTAATGCTGTCCGGGGGGCAGAAGCAGCGTATTTCTATCGCCCGTGCCCTGTTGCTGGATGCGGAAATCTTGATCCTCGACGATGCGCTGTCGGCGGTGGATGGCCGAACCGAACACCAGATCTTGCACAACCTGCGCAGCTGGGGACAAAACCGGACGGTGATTATCAGCGCGCATCGGCTTTCGGCCTTGACCGAAGCCAGCGAAATTTTGGTGATACAACACGGCAGCGTGGCCCAGCGTGGTGAGCATGCTTCTCTGGCAGCCCAACCGGGCTGGTATCGTGATATGTACCGTTATCAGCAACTGGAAGCGGCGCTGGATGAGGCACCGGAAAGCGGCGAGGAGATACTGGTCAATGAATAAGATGCAAAAGCTGTGGCCGACGCTGAAACGGTTGCTGGCTTATGGATCGCCATACCGCAAACCTTTGGGGTTGGCGGTGTTGATGCTGTGGGTTGCCGCGGCGGCGGAAGTCGCCGGGCCGATCCTGGTCAGCTACTTTATCGATAACTACGTCGCCAAGGGGCAGTTGCCGCTGATGATCGTCTGTGGACTGGCGGCCGCCTATATTCTGCTGGAGCTGTTGGCGGCGGCATTGCACTATTTTCAGGCATTGTTGTTTAACCAGGCCGCGGTGGGGGTGGTTCAACGCCTGCGCACCGATGTGATGGACGCCGCGTTGCGTCAGCCGCTGAGTGCCTTTGATACGCAGCCGGTGGGGCAGTTGATCTCACGGGTGACCAATGATACCGAAGTGATTAAAGATCTGTACGTCATGGTGGTGTCCACCGTATTGAAAAGCGCTGCTCTGATCGGTGCCATGCTGGTGGCGATGTTCAGTCTCGACTGGCGTATGGCGCTGGTGGCGATCTGTATCTTCCCGGCGGTGTTTGTGGTGATGGGCATTTACCAGTACTACAGCATACCGATTGTGCGCCGGGTACGTAGCTATCTGGCGGACATCAATGATGGCTTTAACGAAGTGATCAACGGCATGGGCGTGATCCAGCAGTTCCGTCAGCAGATCCGCTTTGGTGAACGCATGAGCGCGGCCAGTCGTTCTCATTACACCGCACGTATGCAGACCCTGCGGCTGGATGGTTTCCTGCTGCGTCCGCTGCTCAGTCTGTTTTCGGCGCTGGTGCTGTGCGGTTTGTTGATGCTGTTCGGTTTCAGCGGCGAAGGGGCAATCGGTGTGGGCGTGCTGTATGCCTTTATCAACTATCTGGGGCGTTTGAATGAGCCGTTGATCGAGCTGACGTCGCAACAGTCTATCTTGCAGCAGGCGGTGGTGGCCGGAGAGCGTATTTTCGAACTGATGGATCGCCACCAACAAAGCTACGGGGCGGACGATCGCCCGCTCGATAGTGGCCGCATTGATATTGAAGACCTGAGCTTTGCCTACCGCGATGACAAAAAGGTGCTGCAGCATATTTCGCTGTCGGTGCCGTCGCGGGGTTTTGTGGCGTTGGTGGGCCATACCGGCAGCGGCAAGAGCACGCTGGCTAATCTGTTGATGGGTTATTACCCGGTCAACCAGGGCGAAGTGCGCCTCGACGGACGCCCATTGTCCAGCTTGTCGCACCGCACGTTGCGCCAGGGCGTGGCGATGGTGCAGCAGGATCCGGTGGTGATCGCCGAATCGGTGCTGGCGAATGTCACCTTGGGCCGTAACATCACTGAAGAGGCGGTCTGGCAGGCGCTGGAGACGGTGCAACTGGCCGAGTTGGTGCGTGCCTTCCCGCAGGGTATTCACACCCGGCTGGGTGAGCAGGGCAACAACCTGTCGGTGGGCCAGAAACAGTTGTTGGCGATGGCCAGAGTATTGGTGCAGGCACCGCAGATCCTGATCCTCGACGAAGCGACTGCCAATATCGACTCAGGCACTGAGCAAGCGATTCAGCGGGCACTGCGTTTGATCCGCGAACATACCACGCTGGTGGTGATCGCTCACCGATTGTCGACTATTGTGGATGCCGACTCTATTTTGGTGTTACACCGGGGCCAGGCGGTTGAACAGGGTAACCATCAGCAATTGCTGGCCCAACAGGGGCGCTACTACCAGATGTATCAACTGCAACTGGTGGGCGAGGAATTGGCCGCTGCCAATCGCGAAGAAATACAAACCGCATAATCTCGGGGGCCGTTTTAACGGCCCCTTTCTGTTGCCGCAACGCACCACAAACAGGCACAGATCCGTTTTAAATCCCTTTCACTGCACTTTTTCGACGCGCCACGCACCAAAATAGTGCGCAATATTTAATCAATTCCTCATGCGGTAGCACACCGTCGGCCGATCGTCACAGGCCACATCCCCTTCCTGCCGGGTAATTTGCTGAATTAGCGTACAAAACCATTTGTGGCATAGCCTTTGCTTTATAAGACCTGTACCAGGGGTGAGTTTGGGCTTAATTCGTGGAGGGGCAATATGAAGCTGGTGACCGTGGTGATTAAACCATTCAAGCTGGAGGACGTGCGTGAAGCCCTATCCTCTGTAGGTATTCAGGGGCTGACCGTAAGCGAAGTAAAAGGCTTTGGTCGCCAGAAGGGACATGCTGAGCTCTATCGCGGAGCCGAATACAGCGTCAACTTCTTGCCTAAAGTAAAAATCGATATCGCCATCGCCGACGATCAATTGGATGAAGTGGTTGATGTAATTAGTAAAGCGGCCTACACCGGCAAAATCGGTGACGGCAAAATTTTCGTTGCCGAATTGCAACGTGTCATTCGCATTCGCACCGGCGAAACAGACGAAGCAGCACTGTAATCACAGGCTCAGTAAAGTAATGGGGATGGATTGATAATGAAAAAACTTTTATCCATGTTGGGCCTGAGTACGGTAACCATGGTTCCTTCTTTGGCCCTGGCCGCTCCGGCGGTCGCAGACAAGGCTGACAACGCCTTCATGATGATTTGCACCGCTTTGGTGCTGTTTATGACCTTACCGGGTGTCGCTTTGTTTTACGGTGGTTTGCTGCGTTCCAAAAACGTGCTCTCCATGTTGACCCAGGTCACCGTCACCTTTGCACTGGTGTGCGTGCTGTGGGTGCTTTATGGCTACAGCCTGGCTTTCAGCGAAGGCAATGCGTTCTTCGGCGGTTTCCAGACGGCGATGCTGAAAGGCATTGGCATCGACAGCGTCACCGGAACCTTTAGCCAGATGATCCACGTGGCGTTCCAGTGCTCGTTCGCTTGTATCACCGTCGCGCTGGTGGTGGGGGGCTTTGCTGAGCGTATCCGCTTCTCGGCGGTGGTGATTTTCGCGGCTATCTGGTTCACCATCTCTTATTTACCTATTGCCCACATGGTGTGGGGCGGCGGCTTCCTGGCGGCTGATGGCGCGTTGGACTTTGCCGGCGGCACCGTGGTGCACATCAACGCGGCAAGTGCCGGTCTGATCGGCGCCTACCTGCTGGGCAAGCGTGCCGGTTTCGGCAAGGAAGCTTTCAAACCGCATAACCTGCCGATGGTGTTTACCGGCGCTTCCATTCTGTACATCGGTTGGTTCGGCTTTAACGCCGGGTCTGCCAGCGCGGCTAACGGTATTGCAGCCCTGGCGTTCCTGAACACCGTGGTGGCTACCGCAGGCGCTATCCTCTCCTGGACCTTTGCCGAGTGGATTGTGCGCGGGAAACCTTCACTGTTGGGCGCCTGTTCAGGCATGATCGCCGGGCTGGTGGCCATCACGCCGGCGGCGGGTACCGTGGGCGTGGGCGGGGCGTTGATTATCGGTCTGATCGGAGGCATTGCCGGTCTGTGGGGCGTGGTCACGCTGAAAAAATGGCTGAAAGTGGACGATACCTGTGATGTGTTCGGCGTGCATGGCGTGTGCGGCATCGTGGGTTGCCTGCTGACCGGCGTGTTCACCTCGGCATCACTGGGCGGCACCGGATACGCAGAAGGCGTGACCATGGGCCATCAGGTGTGGATCCAGTTGTTGAGTGTCGTGATCACTCTGGTCTGGTCGGGTGTGGCTGCCTTCATCGCCTTCAAAGTGGCGGGTGCCATCGTTGGTCTGCGCGTACCGGAAGAGCAGGAGCGCGAGGGGCTGGACGTCAACAGCCATGGCGAAAGTGCCTATAACCAATAAGCCTCAAAGCAGGGCAGTGCGCTAAATAATTCAAAAAATAATGATGATGCAAATAAGGGCGATGGAGACATCGCCCTTATTATTGGATTGGGATTTAGGCTTCGTGCTGGCGGATTACGCCTTCCTGTACCGTGGTGGCGACCAGCACGCCGTCACGGGTATAAAATTGTCCGCGCACAAACCCGCGAGCGCCGGAAGCGGAGGTGCTTTCCACCACGTACAGCAGCCAGTCATCCATGCGGAATGGGCGGTGGAACCACATTGAGTGGTCGATTGTCGCCACCTGCATGCCCGGCTCCAGGAAACCTACGCCATGCGGCTGCAACGCCGTCGGCAGGAAGTTGAAGTCAGACGCGTAGCCCAGCAGATATTGGTGGATGCGCTGATCGTCCGGCATCGCACCGTTGGCGCGGAACCAGATGTAGCGGTGCGGTTCTTCCACACTGCCTTTCAACGGGTTGTGGAATTTGACCGGGCGCATCTCAATCGGTTTCTGGCCGATAAACTTCTCGCGCACCTTCTCCGGCAGCATGTGCGACAGCTTTTGGGCAATGTCCGACTCGGATATCAACCCTTCCGGCGGCGGCACATCCGGCATGGTGTTCTGATGCTCAAAGCCTTCTTCCGGGCTTTGGAAAGAAGCGGTCATATAGAAAATCGGCTTGCCGTGCTGAATGGCGCTAACGCGGCGGGCGCTGAAACTGTTGCCGTCGCGCAAGATTTCCACGTCGTAAATAATCGGCTTACTGCTGTCGCCCGGACGCAGGAAATAGCTGTGGAACGAGTGTACGCTGCGTTCCGCCGGTACCGTTTGTTTGGCGGCATATAACGCTTGACCGACCACCTGACCGCCGAAGACCTGGCGTAGCCCCAGATCTTCGCTTTGGCCGCGGAACAGCCCTTCTTCAATTTTCTCCAGATCCAACAGATCGAGGAGGTTTTGCAGTGCCTGGCTCATAAAGTTACTACCCTTATAATAATCATTTTGCTCAGTGTGCGGAATATCACGGTAAGACGTCAATATGTTGCGTTAAGGCGCAGGGGAAATTGGCTGAATACTGAGCGTTATTAGGAGCGTAAGTGATTAATAGGCAGCGTTAAATGGATTTTTCAGTGTTTTGTGCTAAGTTTAATGGGTGGGGTGGTGGAAGCCACCAACATATTGATAATAAAAAAGGAGACCGATCCATGAAACTCTGGCAAATCGTAGGTGGAGCAGCAGCATTAACCCTCACCCTGGCGGGCTGTGCCCAAAAGAGTGCAGATGTGCCTACTCCAACGGCAGCAAATCCGGCGATTGCGCAAACGCAGATTCAGGGCCCGGCGGTGACTGGTTCGGTTAACATTCGCCAGCGCATTGCGCTGCCACCGGATGCGGTACTGACCGTCACGCTCTCTGATGCCTCACTGGCAGATGCGCCGTCTAAAGTGATCGCCCAACGTGCGGTTCGCACCGAAGGCCAACAGGCGCCGTTTAACTTTGTCCTGCCGTACAATCCCGCTGATATTCAGCCAAATGCGCGCATTATCCTGAGCGCAGCGATCACGGTAAATGGGCAGATGATCTTTATTACCGACACTATCCAGGAAGTGGTGAATCGTAACGGCACCCGTGCCGATCTGCTGATGGTTCCGGTACAGGGGATCCCGGTTCAGGCAACGCCAACGGCAATGCCGTAATCCAGCCATCCTGAAGCAGTAAGCTATTAACAGCCTTTGCGCTCCGGCCAAAGGCTGTTTTTTTGTTACCAGCGCCAGCCGTAAACCAGCAGATCCACCGTACTGTGCGCGCCGAAGATGATCCCTTCACTGAGCAAGGCTTGCCGTTGACGTTGGAAGTCCTCTCCCTGCTGCGAAATTTGTCCGTGCCGATTAATCACCCGATGCCAGGGCAGGCTGCTGCCTTCCGGCAGGCGCCTTAACACGCCGCCGACCTGACGCGCAGCGCGCGGTGAACCGGCCAGCCGCGCCACCTCGCCATAGGTCGTCACTTTGCCATAGGGAATGGCGGCTACCACGTGGAACACGCGCTGGCTGAATGAGGCGTCTTCTGGTTCCATTTCTGTGTTCCTGCTGCAGCGAAATCCAAAGATCAAAGTGTGCCACAGCCGAGGTGGGTAAGAAAACAGCGGTTGGTCCCGGTTGGCTTGCTATTTGGCTGGTCATCACCGATAATGCCCACCGCTTCGCAGTCATAGAAGCCGTCAATGGGGGCCCTGTTGGTTCTCCCGCAACACTAACTTGTGAACTCGGTCAGATCCGGAAGGAAGCAGCCGCAGCAGGTGACGTGTGTGCCGGGATGTAGCTGGCAGGGCCTCCACCAATTTCAGCGCCCTCTTTTATCTATCTGACCCGTCCTATGTCGCAGTATTTACTGGCGAGTAGCGAACAGCTTGAGCTTCGGAAAGCAAGCAGGCCAAAGGCACTTACCTTTAAACCTGTTGCTTTGGTTTGTAGCAACCCGCAGTTACCTGTTATACCGCTATGGCACCAAATCCTTTCCAGATGCCAGGAGAACCTGCGGTGATACAAATCCAGCCTATAAATGCTCCAGCCGTTGGCGTTGTATTATATCTGATATCGCCAATGCGATAGGTGCCGGAGGCGGGAGCGCTGACACCGATAGATTGTTTTCTCGTGGGTTGGACGTAGTAAGGGTCTACGCTGCTTTGCAGCAATGCCCCTGTATGTTTTATTGGATTGAATACTCCACCGCCAGAACCAAAAGATGCATCACCAACGATGTAACCACCAAAGATGAAAATATTTCTTGCCGCACTATTAAAATTCATACTTGCAGCGAAATGGCAGGAGTTAAAATAAACACCAACATTGCCATTAGATGAACTGGAGCCTGTAACCTGTCCCCGGAACTCACAGTTATCGAAATAAGTAATGTTATCGGGGTAACTGATGGTTATATCCTTAGTGAAAATGCAACTATCGAATCGTTTAAATGAGCTGGTTGCTAATGCAGATAAGCTGGAAATATTTATACGGTGGAAGAAAACTCTACCATTACTTCCTGATGCCATGGATAAATCAATCCCAGGTGTGCACCTGACATTATACATATATAATTCACAGTGACCGATACTGATAACTCGATATTCAGCAATGCCTCCATCATTAAATGTATAAGCCCCTTCGCTTCCTTGGAAGAAGGTTCCGCCATTGGTATTGGAAGTGTCAACGTTAGCATTATATTCAATATGGCAGGAGTTAAACTCGCAACAAATTCCGCCGATAGTACTAAGGACCGGACAAACCCAGTTATCTTCAAACTGACAGTGATTAAAACGCAGGAAATTAGCCCTGTCGTTACCGTAAGTACTTCTAATCATTATAGGATTTCTTAGTGTTTTTGATGTATCGAAACTGTCGACAGGATTTTTCCTGTCTCCGGAGCTTGAACCGCTCTCCCAAACATCAACTGCATCGAAAACGCTGTCTTGGCATTTATCTATGAATAATGCGCAACCATTGAATTTCTCAATGGTGAGATTGCGATATGTTGCCCTGTATTGTGCCTGGAGATAAAGCCCGTCACCTAAGTAAGCAGGATTGCCTAATAAGCTGAAATTTTCCAGAATGATACCGGCATAACCTTGTTCGGAACCGTCCCATATTGGGTTGTTTTTTGAGGGGAAATTTAACAATGCCTGATTTTCATTGTTAGATCCTCTCATGTCAGAAAAGACGCTTCTGTCTTTTGCTCCATGCCCTATCAGATGAATGCCGCTGTTATTTTGAAAATAAACGGGGCTCATTAATCGCATCGGATTAGCATGCGATGCCTGTGGAAGAATAACCGTTCTCTTTCGTGCACTGGAGGCAATTCGTTGCAGCGCGGGTGAACAATCTGGCAAACTAGGATCCAGACCAAACCATGATGCATACCACTCTCTTTTTTGCGACTCGACTCTTTTCCATCTTTTTCCCGTTGCAGTCACGACAATGGTGCCTGCATCGTCAGGTGTTGTGGTATCTGCTTGATCATAATAGAATTCACCACCACCAAAAAGTGCTGTGGTATAGTTATAATAAGAAGACAGAAAAACACGCTGTGCGTCCAGTGTTGGTTCCAGGATCCTTAATTCGTCCATGCTGGACAGGTTTTTTTGTGTCATACATACCTCAGGGTTCTAATCGAATTTATTTTTTCACTGAGGAAGTAGATGTGTTATCCCCAGCGCTGGATTTTCATCTGGGGTATTCTCTCCCCATAATTAGAAAACTAATGAATAAGGTCTTGTTCGTCTAATTTTCAGTGTTGTGTGATAGCGTGATAAACAGAATTATTGTAGATGGAGGGAGAGGAAGTAGAACGATGAATATATTTTATGTGGGGATGGCTTTCTTATTTAAGCAGTGTACTGATACAGCATCAGCACACCGCTTTCACATCAGTGCCTGACCAAAGTGGCAAAATAGTACGCCAGTGGGATGGCCAGCAGATACAGGCCGACGGGGACCTCACGCCATTTACCGGCAATCACCTTGATGATGATATAGAACAGCAGCCCGCCGGCGATGCCGGTACCGAAGCTGTTGGCAATCAGGGTGATCATCACCATCATCAGCACCGGCAGGCCGTCGGTGAAGTTCGCCAAATCGACTTTGCGCAACCCGCTGAACATGTTCAGACCGATCAGGATCAGCGCCGGTGCGGTAGCCTCTTTCGGGATCATCAAGGCAATGGGCGTAAACAGCAGCATCAGCAGGAACATAATGGCGGCCGCCAGTGCCGTGAGGCCGGTCTTGCCACCCGCCTCGGCGGCGGCCGAGGATTCGATCAGGGCGGTGGCGGCTGGAATACCGACCCAGGGCCCGAGTGCGGCGGCGATAGAATCCACCATAAAGGGACGGTTGATGTGCGGCATATTGCCGTGCTCGTCCAGTAACCCGGCTTCACCACCGACGGCGAGCGTGGTGCCCATGGTGGAGAAAAACTCCGAGGCGAAGAACACAAACAGGTACGGCAGGAAGGCAATATTCAATGCGCCAATCATATCGACGTGGCCGAGCACTGGAGCCAATGAGTGTGGCATTGCCATCAGACTGGCGGGCAGGTGCGTGACGCCGAATGGAATACCCACCAGAGTCGCGACCAGGATCGCCCACAAAATCGCGCCCGGGATGCGTCGAGCCTGCAAGGCAATGGCCAGAAACAGACCGCACAGGGCGATCAATGCACCGGGAGCGGTAAAGTCACCCAGCATCAGCGCATTGGATTTGGCGTTGGCCAGCACCAGCCCGGCATTGCGGAAACCCAGCACCGCTACAAATAACCCGATAGAGGCCGTCAGTCCCAGTTTGATGGACTGCGGCACCGAACGGGTAACCACCTCACGCAGCCCCAGGCGGGTCAACGCGAAAAACAAAATGCCGGACCAGCAGGCGATACCCAGGCCAATTTGCCACCCGATACCCTCGCTGCCCGCCAGCGTCACGCCGACCAACACCGAACCGCCGATGCCCGGTCCGACGATAAACGGCAGGTTGCCGTAAAACGCCATGAGCAAGGTGCCGATCACAAACACCAAAATGGTGCCGGTGGTCACTGCGCCCTTATCCATACCGCCGACGGCCAGTAATCCGGGGATCACCACCAACAAATAGGCTGCCGCCAGAAAGCCGGTGATACCGGCCAGGCATTCGGTTTTGACATTACTTTGCCGCTCGTGCAGTTGAAAACGCCGTTGCAGCCAGCCCCCTGGTGTTGGAGCATTTACTGAATTCTCAGCCATATAAACAATCTCCGTTGCTATCTCATTATTATGATTATTTTTATGCCGGGGTTTCCCAGCAGGCGATCAGCGGATCGACAATTTGGCGCGTGGTGCCGTCGGTCAGGCCGAGATCGGTCAGGTGCGGCCCGGCGTTACACGCCAGGCAGGTGCCCTCAATCGCCTTGAAAACCCGGTAAGGCGGTTCCCAGTCGGCAATTTGTGCGCTCAGATCGCGCAGTTTCTTAAACTGTTGCGCCAGCTCGGTGGCAGGCAGGTCAGAAAGCATACCGGCAATCGGCATCGCCACCTTGGCCAGAATCTCCCCGTTTTGGCTTAGGGCCATGCCGCCACCACAAGCGATCAGGGCATTGGCAGCCAGCGCCATGTCGGCGGCATCACGGCCCAACACCACCAGATTGTGCGAGTCATGTGAGTAACTGGTGGCAATAGCGCCGCGCAGTTCACCCCAGCCTTCCAGCAGCGCCAGTTGTGGTGTGGCCTGATGCCGACCATGGCGGTGTTGTACCCAGATTAGGCTAAAGCCGTCCGGGAGCTGAACCGCACCGTCACGCACTTCAACGGTTGTTTCGTTCCACTGGGTGAAACGCGCGCCTTTAATGTGGCGCAGAGTGGCTCTGCCGTGGCGGATTGTCGAGACCTTTAAAACGAAATCCCCGGCAGTCAGGGGGGGAAGCCGCAGGGTATCGCGCGGCACCGTCACATTGGGATCGGCACTGAGTGGCGCCAGTATTTTCCCGTGTTGCGCCATCAGTTTTCCTGCGACGTAGACCCGCTGCGCACTCAGTTGAGTGAGTGAGTCAAAGACCACCAGATCGGCGATGCGGCCCGCAGCAATCAGCCCGAGATCGTTGCGTTGCAAGCGAATGGCCGCATTGAGCGTTGCCATCCGCAATACCTCAGTGCCTGACATCCCCTGTTCGATCAACATATTGAGTAATGCCACAATGCCGCCTTTTTCCAGCAGCGTATCCGGCGGGACATCGTCGGTGCAGACGGTGATTTGCGAGGACAGGTGCGGCAACGTTTTCAGGGCCGCGACGATCTCCGGCAACAGATAGGGGTGGGATCCTCTGATCTCCAGCGTCAGCCCGGCGCGTAATTTCTCCAGCGCGTCGGCACCTGAGGTCAGCTCATGATCAGACGTCACGCCCGCCGCCAGATAGGCCTGCAGCTGAGCGCCATTCAGTCCGCGAGCATGGCCTTCGATCAATTTGCCGCTGTTCAACCCGGCGTTGAGGATATCCAGCATGCGTTCGCTACCGTTCAACACGCCGTGCATGTCCATCACTTCGGCGACGCCGCCGACTTCCGGCCAGGCCAGCATGGTTTCCATTTCCTGGCCGCCAAAATCAGCGCCGGACATTTCCAGTCCCGGCGTGGAAGGAACGCTTGAGGGTGCCGCACAGATCACCCGGAGCGGCAGACCGCGGCTGGCGTCGACTGCGTAGCGCACGCCTTCAACGCCGAGCACGTTGGCCAGTTCGTGCGGATCCCAGAAAATGGTGGTGGTGCCTTGGGCGACGACGATTTCGGCGTAGCGTTCCGGCGGCAGGTGCGAGCTTTCAACGTGTACGTGGGTATCGATCAGCCCAGGACTCAGATAAGCACCGGCCAAATCCTGTGTCTGCAAGGCTTCGGTCATGGTGCCGCAGGGATGAACGCTGGCAATCAGCGCACCGACGATGCCGACATCGGCGCCACGGATTTCGCCGGTGGCCATATCAATCAGCGCGGCGTTGGTCAGCAGTAAATCAAAAGGAAGTTGGCCTAATGCGGCCTTCACCGCGCGTCGGCGTTCGCTCGCGCTGATGCAATGAGTGGTCATGGTAATTACCCGGCATGATGACAGGGTTGTTACTCTAGGGGGGCGGGCAGGCTTTGCACAGATGATTTAATTTATTGCCTGATAAGAAACGTTTATGCTGTCGCAAACGTTTACCTTGTTAGCGGACGGAAACCTGACATGTCTGAACCCTGGCGCCGGTTGCCCGCGCTATCTCTAAAGCAGATCCAATATTTCGTGACTCTGGCGCGGCTACGGCATTTTACCGATACCGCGAACCGTCTGGCGATCAGTCAACCGGCACTCAGCAGCGCGCTGCGGCAGATAGAGCAGGTGCTGGGCGGCAAGTTGGTGAACCGTACCGCTGCTGCGGTGACCTTGACCGAGCAGGGCGCGGCAATTTTGCCGCATGCCGAACGGTTGCTGAATGTGGCGCAGGCGTCTTTCGACGATATGCAGCGGATTATGTTGGCGGGGGGAGACGGTACCTTGCGCATTGGTTTGGTGCCCTCGGTCAGCAGGCTGTTATTTCCGGCCGTGCCGCAGTTGCTGGCGGCGAACTTTCCACGGTTGCGCGTGGAATTTCACGATCAAACCAATGATTCGCTGTTATTGCAATTAGAGAACGGCCTGATTGATTTTGGCATTGGGGCACTCGACAGTTCAGTACCGGAGTCGCTGGAGATATATCCCCTGCAGGAAGATCCCTTTGTGGTGGTCATGCGTCGTGACGATCCGCTGGCTGAATCACACCATCTGCCGTGGCGGCAATTGGCCCGGCGCGATATAGCCGTGTTTTCCAAGGGGAACATCAGTCGGTTGGTATTGGCGCTGGCGGAAAGCCACCGTCTGAATTTAACCGCACGCTATCAGGTGGATTTTCTGGAGACGTTATACGGTTTGGTGCGTTCGGAATTAGCGGTCGCTATTTTACCGCAGCTTTACACCGCCCATTTGAACGACGATGAATTAACCGTGGTTCAACTGCAGCAACCGATGTTAAGCCGCACCGTGGCGTTAATGCGCAGCGCACATCGAAATCACCCGGCATTAATTGAGGATTGTTTCCAATTGTTATTACAGGATTTTCAACAGCGGATGAAAGTACAGTAAGTCAATGAGATAAATACGAGAATTCGTTTAACATTGAGGCCGACGAATGTATCGGCTCAACGCATCTTCAGCCTGGATTAACGTACGAATTTCCAAACGGCCGTTGGGATTTTATCGTACAGCTTATTCATGGTGAGTTCGGCCAGACGGTGGTCGGCTGCAGAGTAAAACAACTCCAGCTCGTCATCCGAAAGCTCGTACTTATTTTTTTCAATAACGCGTTCAAGAGTGTCAATCGTGGTGCATTTACGTAAACGCATCAGATAATCAATTTTAGTCATGATAACCTTTGGTGTAATAAACCGCAGAATAGAATAAATTAGGGATAATTATCCCCTAAGTTTTCATTGTCGTACAGATGTCCTCTCCTGAGAACATTCTGAATAATCGCGCCTTGGTCTTTTGCCAACGACGCAGATCGGAATCATTGATACCGTAACTGCTGAACAGCGTGTAGGTATCATCGAGGTATTCCTCGACCAACTCCGATAAATCACTTTCGTCCATGTATTTAATTTTATAACTCATCACAAACGAAGCAATATGTTCAATCAGCTCATTAAGCTGGAGGTTGACGGAAGAGGTTGGGTCGTTCACCCAACCGTGGTGGCTGTCACCCAGCGTGGCTATGCCTTCGTCATACAAATTTTCGCACAAGAATTTCAGCTGAGCAATATCGTGCCTTTTAGGCGAATACTCATCCATATCATCCCCTCCGTAAGTCTTAATTTCGGTGTTGATAACACTCTGTGAGTAAGCTGATTTACATCATGGACAGAGGTAGCTTAATGATGGTGATAAAATAAACTTCCCATATAATGAATATAAATCATTTCTCCGCGTCTGGCCTGCTGTTATTACGTAAACTTACAATTCATCTGCGGTAGATGGGCGGGAGTTATCGATGATGTCAAAGATTAACCCCGACGCGGCCACGCTAAAAGTGACACTCTCTCTGATGTATTCCTCGGCGCTGATATCCAGACAGGCGTTGAAAATTGTCCATTTATAGCGGTAACTCATTGAATACAGGCTGTCGCTCAAGGCATGAATATCAAGTATTTCTAATGAACCTTCAGTATAGCGCGCATTTTCTGAATAAAAACTCAGGCCGCTGGTCAATGCCGGCACCAACTCTGACATTTTATCGTTAATCACTTTCTTTAGTTTTTTAACAGAAAGTGCTTCTGCCATTGTGTTGTAGCTAAGAGTTACCTGCATTTAATGCCTGACCGTATAGCGATCCTATCTATTAATCTTACTCCTTTTTCATCACTCCGTCGGTAAACTTTTCGTTAACCGGAAGCTTTTTTACAGTATCTCAACGTTGTTTACCGGTTAATAACCCTGACGTTTCTCAGTATATGCTGCCAAAAGGCTTTCCGGCGTTCGAAAATCAACGATGGCCAACGCTGATGCCGCTTTATTGTTACGTTCAGTTGCATTAATCCCCCCAGCAGGCGCTTGAGTTACAGAGAAGGTTGTGATGTTATATTATAACAATAAAATCTCTTTTCGTTTGGCCATGAAACTGACATCCACAACACAAGATGGCGCTGCGCCGTCATTGAGTTCATTGTTCACCGCTTCAGCAGGGCTGCGTTGCGGTATTGCCGCTTTGCTGCTGGCCTTGCTTTGGCTGGGGATCCACTGGGCGGTAGCCCTGCCATGATAACCCTGCAAAAAGCCGTAGTCGGCTATGGCGGCGCACCGTTGTTTCCCCCGCTTAGCGGGCATTTCGCCGTGGGATCGCTGACCGCCGTAGTCGGCGTTAACGGTGCCGGTAAATCCACGCTGCTGAAAATATTGGCCGGGCTCTTGCCGCTGCAGGAAGGGAGTCTGCGTTTTAGCGGCAATAAATTACCGCGTATGGCTTATTTACCCCAGCAGGCGGAGTTGGATCGTCAGTTCCCGATCGTGGTGAGCGATTTGGTGGCTATGGGAAGCTGGCCATTGAGCGGCATGTTCGGTGGGCTGAATAAACGCGCTGCGCGACAGATTGCCGAGGCACTGGATACGGTGAATATGGCCTCGATGGCACGCAGCCCCGTCGGCGAACTTTCCGGGGGGCAACTCCAGCGAGTCTTGTTCGCCCGGTTGTTGGTACAGCAGGCGCCGCTTATTTTGCTGGATGAACCTTTCACCGGCATCGACAGCGCCACCATTCAGTTGTTGTTGCAGGTGATCGGTCGTTTGCATCAACAAAAAAAGACGGTGATTGCGGTGCTGCACGATATGTCGATGGTGGCGAATCATTTTCCCCAGGCGTTATTGCTGACCCCGGAGTGTTGCCACTGGGGCGCTGCCGATTGCGTGTTGGAACACATTCCCGCGTTGAATATTGCCAGTGCGCCGCTGTGTAGCAGAGGAGGGCGTAGCGATGTTGCTTGAGGCATTGATCGATCCTTTTGCTTCCTTCGGTTTTATGCGGCGTGCACTGGTGGCCTGTTTTGCCTTGTCGATCAGCGCCGCGCCGTTGGGCGTTTTTCTGTTGTTGCGGCGTATGAGCCTGGTTGGCGATGCGCTGTCTCATGCGGTACTGCCTGGTGCCGCAATAGGGTATTTGATTTCCGGCATGTCGCTGGTGGCGATGGGCGTGGGCGGTTTTATCGCCGGGCTTGCCGTGGCTATGCTCTCAGGCTTGGTCAGCCGCCGAACGCCGCTGAAAGAGGATGCCAGTTTCGCCGGTTTCTATCTGGGTTCGCTGGCATTGGGGGTCACGCTGGTTTCGCTGCGCGGCTCCAGTGTCGATTTGCTGCATGTGTTGTTCGGCTCGATCCTCGCGGTGGATACCCATGCCATTTTTATGGTCGGGGCGATAGCCAGCTTTTCGCTGTTGGCGCTGGCGGCGCTGTACCGCGCTCTGGTGATTGAATCCTTCGACGCGACTTTTTTACGCGTTAGCGCACCGCGCTGGCTGGCACTGATCCACGGGCTGTTCCTGGCGCTGGTGGTGATCAATTTGGTCGCAGGTTTCCAGATCCTCGGCACCTTGATGTCGGTGGGGCTAATGATGCTGCCCGCCGCCAGCGCGCGTTTTTGGGCGAGCAATCTGCCACATACACTGGCAGTGGCAATGGGGATTGGCATGCTTTCGAGCCTGATCGGCCTGGAATGGTCGTATTACGCATCATTGCCTGCCGGCCCGGCGATTGTGCTCAGTGCCAGCGTGATCTTTTTTGGATCGATTCTGTTTGGGACGCGCGGGGGGATCTACTCCCTCGCGCGCCGTTGAGAAGTGCCATGTGCAAGGAGAAAGTATGAAACGTTTACCTATTACGCTGGCGGTCGCTGCTCTGCTGTCCAGCCCGTTGGCGATGGCAAAGACCGTGGATGCCGTCGCCAGTTTTTCTATTCTGGGCGATATCGTCAAGCAGGTGGGGGGAGAGCACGTCAAGGTCACCACGCTGGTGGGCCCGGACGGCGATCCGCACAGCTTTGAGCCTTCGCCGAAGGACAGCAAGGTGCTGTCGCAGGCTGAGGTGGTGTTCGTGAGTGGTCTGGGGCTGGAAGGCTGGATCGACCGGCTGGTGAGCGCCTCGGGTTATAAGGGGCAGGTCATCACCGCATCGCAAGGGATCAGTTCACGCCAGATGGAAGACGACGGTAAAGAGATCACCGATCCTCACGCCTGGAACAGCATGAAGAATGGCGTGCAGTACGCCACCAACGTGATGAATGCGCTGATAGCGGCCGATCCTGAAGACGCCAACTATTTCCGCCAGCGCGGCGCGGAGTACATCCAACAGCTGCAGAAGCTGGATTTATGGGCCAAAACGCAGTTTGCCGCCGTCCCGCAGCAAAAGCGTAAAGTACTGACCAGCCACGATGCTTTTGGTTACTTTGGGCAAGAATATGGCGTCACCTTCCTTGCCCCGGTCGGTTTCTCTACCGAAGCAGAAGCCAGCGCCAGCGACGTGGCCGGTTTGATCAAGCAGATCAAACAGGAAAAGGTGACGGCGTACTTTATTGAAAATCAGACCGACCCGCGGCTGGTGAAGCAGATTGCTGCGGCAACCGGGGCAAAAGCCGGTGGTGAGCTGTACCCAGAGGCGTTATCTCAGCCACAGGGGCCGGCTGCGAATTACGTGCAGGCATTCAAGCACAATGTCGATACCTTGCTGAGCAGTATGAAATAAACCTCCAGCGGCCCCGTTATGCTGCGGGGCTGCTGAGGGCACTTTCGCTTTCTCCATAAAAAAAGCCCCGTTGAGCAGCAACGGGGCTTTACGACAGAGGGCACTACGGAAGTTAACGCTTTTTCTTACGTCCCTGTACCGCTTTAAAACGCGGGTTGGTTTTACAGATCACATAGATACGGCCCTTGCGGCGCACCACTTTGCAATCCGGATGGCGATTTTTCGCCGAACGCAATGAACTCAAAACCTGCATGTTGATTCCCTGTTACTTCTTGCCAAGAAAGCGGCCGAAACGCTGCTGGAAACGGGCAGTGCTGCCCTCTTTAGAGAACTCTTTCTGCTTGCCGGTGTAATACGGATGCGAAGCGGAAGAGACGTCGATAGTGACATACGGCCAGTTTTCACCGTCCAACTCGATGGTGCGGTCGGTGTTGATGGTCGAACCCACTTTAAAGTAGGCATTGGCACTCAGGTCGTGGAACACCACGGTACGATAATTGGGATGGATACCTGCTTTCATGATGCACTCCAATGTAATGTTATACTATAACAATAATTATGCGCCGCACGGCAAAGTGGATCAAGCACAAAATGCATCCGCAGGTGAATTAATGAGAGTGATTTGCATTAAGCAGATGAAGCAAAAGAAAAAGGCCGCATAAGCGGCCTCAGAGTGCTGACAAAATCCTGTGTAGTTAAAAGTCCCGATCCAGGAACTAATAAAAACAAAGGATTATATCTTCTGATTTACCCCAAACATCCGAAAATCCCATTTTTCGGGTGTTTGTCATCAGAAAAAGGCCGCATAAGCGGCCTTTTGTTCAGGAGGAAAACAGCACTGAGTTATCAGTGATGCTCGACCGGATGGCTGTGCTCCAGGTCTTCAGACTTCTTGCCGAAGCGGCGGCGAACCACCACGAAGAACACCGGAACAAAGAACAGGGCCAGCACGGTGGCGGTAATCATCCCGCCCATAACGCCGGTACCTACTGCGTTCTGTGCGCCGGAGCCTGCACCGTTACTGATAACCAACGGCAGTACCCCGAGGATGAAGGCCAGTGAGGTCATCAGGATTGGACGCAGACGCATACGTACCGCATCGAGCGTCGCTTCGATCAGACCCTTGCCTTCTTTCTCCATCAGATCCTTGGCGAATTCCACTATCAGGATGGCGTTCTTCGCCGACAGACCTATGGTGGTCAACAGGCCCACCTGGAAGTAAACGTCGTTGTTCATGCCGCGCATGGTCGCTGCCAGCAGGGCACCGATGACGCCCAGCGGCAGTACCAGCATGACCGAGAACGGAATCGACCAGCTTTCATACAACGCCGCCAGACACAAGAACACCACCAGAATCGAAATGGCGTACAGGGCAGGTGCCTGGTTGCCGGACAGACGTTCCTGGTAGGACATGCCGGTCCAGTCGTAACCAATGCCGTTCGGCAGTTTGGACGCCAGTTCTTCCATCATGTTCATTGCCTCACCGGTACTCTTGCCCGGTGCCGCTTGCCCCAGAATTTCCATGGATGGCAGGCCGTTATAACGTTCCAGACGTGGTGAACCGTATTCCCATTTCGCCGTAGAGAAGGCGGAGAATGGCACCATCTGGCCGGTGTCGCCACGGACAAACCACTTATTGATATCTTCCGGCAGCATACGGAATGGCGCATCAGCCTGCACATAAACCTTCTTCACACGACCGCGGTCGATGAAGTCGTTTACGTAGGTCCCACCCAGTGCGGTTGTCAGCGTACTGTTGATGGTGGTGATGCTCACGCCCAACGCCTTGGCTTTCTCCTGATCGATGATCAGTTTGAACTGTGGGGTATCTTCCAGGCCGTTAGGGCGCATACCCACCAACAGGTCCGGATGCTTGGCAGCCATGCCCAACAACTCGTTACGCGCTTCGGTCAGTTTTTCGTGGCCTAAACCACCCTGATCGATCAGCTCAAAGTCGAAGCCTGTCGCGGTGCCGAGTTCGATAATTGCCGGCAGGTTGAACGGGAACACCAGGCCTTCTTTAATCTGCGAGAACGCACCCATGGCGCGGCCAGCAATAGCAGGCACTTTATTCTGCTCACCGGAACGCTCGGACCAGTCTTTCAGGCTGACGAATGACAGACCGTTGTTCTGGCCGTTACCGTTGAAGCCGAAGCCTGCGACGGTAAACACCGAGACCACGTTGTCCTTTTCCTTGGTCATGAAGTAGTCGGTGACTTCTTCCAGCACTTTAGCGGTACGCGCTTCAGTCGCCCCCGCTGGCAGCTGAACCATGGTTAACAGGATGCCCTGATCTTCTTCCGGCAGGAACGAGGACGGCAGGCGCAGGAACAGCAGGCCCATGCCAACAACGATCAGCAGGTAGATCACCAGATAACGCCCGGTGCTGCGCAGAATGTTGGCTACGCTGTCGGTGTAGTGGTTGGTGCTCTTTTCGAACATGCGGTTAAACCAGCCGAAGAAGCCTGTTTTAATCCCATGATCGCCTTTCGGGACCGGTTTGAGCATGGTGGCGCACAATGCCGGCGTCAGGATCATCGCCACCAGAACCGACAGGGCCATCGCGGAGACGATGGTGATCGAGAACTGGCGATAGATGGCACCGGTTGAACCGCCGAAGAATGCCATAGGTACGAATACCGCTGACAGCACCATGGCGATACCGACCAATGCACCCTGGATTTGGCCCATCGATTTACGGGTGGCTTCTTTCGGCGACAGTCCCTCTTCGGACATGACACGCTCGACGTTTTCCACCACCACGATGGCGTCATCCACCAACAAGCCTATCGCCAGCACCATCCCGAACATCGTTAGGGTGTTGATCGAGAAGCCGAACGCCGCCAGTATCGCAAAGGTCCCCAGCAATACCACCGGTACCGCGATAGTAGGAATCAACGTCGCACGGAAGTTCTGCAGGAACAGATACATAACCAGGAACACCAGCAAGATCGCTTCCATCAGCGTTTTTACTACTTCGTTGATGGAGATTTTAACGAACGGAGTGGTGTCGTATGGGTAAACCACTTTCATCCCCTGCGGGAAGAAGGGTTCCATTTTGGTCAGTGCATCTTTTACGCCTTTGGCAGTATTCAGGGCGTTAGCGCCGGTGGCAAGTTTGATCCCCAAACCTGCGGCCGGTTTACCGTTGTAACGAGCGGTTACTGCGTAGCTTTCTGCACCGCGTTCAATGTGCGCCACATCTCTCAGACGAACCTGAGAACCATCACTGTTCACCTTCAGCAGAATTTTACCGAACTCTTCAGGAGAGGTCAGACGAGTCTGCGCGATGATCGAGGCGTTCAACTGTTGCCCCGGCACCGGTGGCATACCGCCCAACTGCCCTGCGGCGATCTGGTTGTTTTGCTCGGTAATGGATGAGGTGACATCCGTGGTCGTTAGCTGGAAATTATTCAGTTTGTTCGGATCCAGCCAGATACGCATCGCGTACTGGGCACCGAACAGCTGCACTTCACCCACGCCGGATGAACGGCTGATAGGATCCTTGATGTTGGAGGCCACGTAGTCCGCAATGTCATCCTGGGTCATGTTCGGATCGTCAGAAACGAAGCCGGCCACCATCAGGAAGCTGCTGCTGGATTTTTCTACTTTCAGACCCTGCTGCTGCACTTCTTGCGGCAGTAACGGGGTGGCCAGAGACAGTTTGTTCTGGACCTGAACCTGCGCGATGTCAGGGTCGGTACCGGAATCAAACGTCAATGTAATGGTGACGCTACCAGAGGAATCGCTGGTGGAAGACATGTACATCAGATTATCGATACCGTTCATGTTCTGTTCGATAATCTGAGTGACGGTATCTTGCACCGTTTTTGCATCCGCGCCTGGATAGTTAGCGGAAATACTGACCGCTGGTGGTGCAATAGTTGGATACTGCGCAATTGGCAGTTTCATTATTGACAACACACCCGCCAACATGATGATGATGGCGATTACCCAGGCGAAAATAGGGCGATCTATAAAGAACTTAGCCATGTCTTACCGGCTCCTTTTTATGACTTCTGCGCTTCAGACTGCGGCTGCTTTTGCGCCTGAGTGTCAACTTCTTGCACTTTTACCTGAGCGCCCGGACGGACTTTCATCAAGCCGGTGACAATCACGCGGTCGCCGGCTTTCAAACCGTCGGTAACCAGCCATTTGTCGCCGATAGCCTGATCCGCCTTCAGCGTACGCAATTCAACCTTGTCGTCAGCGCCCACCACCAGTGCGGTAGCATCGCCACGCGGGTTACGCGTCACACCCTGCTGTGGCACCAGCAATGCGTCGCTGCGCACGCCTTCGTCCAGACGGGCGCGAACGAACATGCCCGGCAACAGCGTATCGTTCGGGTTAGGGAACACGGCACGAATGGTGATGGAACCGGTGGTTTCATCAACGGTAACGTCAGAGAATTCCAGCGTCCCTTCCTGAGCGTATTGCGCGCCGTTTTCCAGCAGCAGTTTCACTTTGGCTTTGCCGTTCTCTTGTTTCAGCGCACCGCTTGCCAGTTCTTGCTTCAGACGCAGGAAATCGTTGCTCGACTGAGTGACGTCGACGTACATCGGATCAAGCTGTTGCACGGTGGACAGAGCAGTGGTTTGGCCGTTAGTGACCAGCGCGCCTTCGGTCACGGCAGATTTGCCGATGCGGCCGGAGATTGGCGAGGTGACTTTGGTGTAAGCCAGGTTGATGCGTGCGGTTTCCACGGCGGCTTTCGAGGCCACCACTGCGGCTTCTGCCTGCTGCAGGTTGGAGACTGCGGTATCGTAATCCTGCTTACTGATGTAGCTGGTACCCAGCAATGGTTTATAACGGTTTACCGTCACGCGCGCGATCGATGCGCTGGCCTGAGATTTGGCCAGATCGCCTTTGGCGCTGTCGTAGCTTGCCTGATAGGTGGCTGGATCAATCTGATACAGGGAAGAGCCTGCTTTGATATCACTACCTTCAACAAAGTTGCGTTTCAGGATAATACCACTGACCTGAGGGCGAACTTCGGCGATACGATACGCAGCGGTACGACCAGGAAGATCGGTAGTGATGTTGAGAGGTTCGGCCTTCAATGTCACTACACCCACTTCGGGAGCCGGTGCCTGGGCGCCTTGTTGTTGGGTTTCTTTATCGTTACATCCTGTTAGCACTAAGCTGCCTGAAAGCATCAGAACTGCCGCCAGAGGCGTTAACCCTCTGTTTTTGTTCATAGAAAAACCTCAAGTGTCCGATTTCAAAATGATCAATGGATCACAAGCTTTAAAACCCATTGCTGCGTTAATTGTAAGTGCGTGCTATGGTACATACATACACGAATGTATGTAAATCTTACTCCCCCGAAAAAACAACGCCATGGCACGAAAAACCAAACAGCAAGCGCAAGAGACTCGACAGCATATTCTTGACGCTGCGGTGCGAGAATTCTCTGAACGTGGCGTTTCTGCAACGTCCCTGACAGATATCGCCACCGCTGCTGGGGTTACGCGTGGTGCAATTTATTGGCACTTCAAGAATAAGGTAGACCTGTTTAACGAAGTTTGGGAATTATCAGAGTCGAAAATAGGCGATCTCGAACTAGAGTATCAGGCAAAGTACCCAGAGAATCCACTGCGTATTTTACGCGAAATTCTAATTTATATTCTGACAGCTACGGTAGATGATGCCCGCAGACGCGCCTTGATGGAGATTGTGTTCCATAAGTGTGAATTTGTCGGTGAGATGCTGCCGTTGCAGGAAGCGCGTAAAGTGCTGTACCTGGAAGGGTACGAACGCATTGAGTCCGTGCTGCGCAACAGCATACGTCACGGTCAGCTCCCCGCCGATTTACACACCCGCCGCGCGTCGATCATCCTGCGTGCCTACATTACCGGCCTGATGGAAAACTGGCTGTTTATGCCGGAAAGCTTTGATCTGAAAGCCGAGGCGGCGGTGTTGATCGATTCATTTATCGAAATGGCCCAATTCAGCCCGACCTTGCGGATAAAGCCGGAAGAGCGGGGACTGGCGGCGCAGCCGTTCAGCAAAGATTGCCATCCTCTGTAAGGAGAAACACCATGTCATCCGTTGTCTTGATCGCCAATGGCGCCGCTTATGGTCACGAATCGCTGTTTAACGCACTGCGTTTGGCGATTGCGTTGAAAGAGCAACAAACAGACCTCGAGCTGAAACTGTTTTTGATGTCCGATGCGGTGGTCGCGGGTATTGCCGGGCAGCAGCCGCATGAGGGCTACCATTTACAACAAATGCTGGAAATCCTCACCGCTCAACAGGTACCGGTAAAATTGTGCAAAACCTGCGCCGATGCGCGCGGTGTCAGCCGATTGCCGCTGGCGGATGGGGTGGAGATCGGCACGCTGGTGGAGTTGGCACAGTGGACGCTGGCGGCAGAGAAAGTCCTGACTTTCTAAAGTCCGCGACATTTGTACATCACCCGCAACGCTTTTCTTATTCTTAGGCTCTCTGCGATCGTGATAATCTTCAGGCTTCTTTATTGATTCGAAGCCAAATCATGCATCGCAGGTTAGCCAAACGTCTTTTTCTGCCGCTATTCTCGTTCTTCGGTGTGGAGTCCTCCCGCGCCCTGGCCCTGTTTTTGCTGATCGCGGCTTGCGCGGTCTGCCAACCTGCAGCCTATGCGACACTCAACGGCGATTTACCGTCACGCAGTGAAATCCAAAGCCAGCTTGATGCGCTGAATAAGCAAAAGACGCTGACGCCGGTCAATAAACTGACGCAGCAAGACCTCTCCCGTACCCTCGAGCTGCTGGATGCCATCGAACGCACCAAACAGGATGGCGCACAGCTCAAACAGCAGCTGCAGTTGGCACCGGGCAAACTGCGCCAGGTGACCGAGGATCTGGATGCTCTCAAAACGCCGGTCGACAGCGCGGCCGCTAGGGCCGAACTGCTGCCGCTTTCGCTGCGCCAATTGGAAACCCGACTCTACCAAACGCTCGATGACCTGCAGACGGCACAGGAGAACCTGTCCACCTATAACAGCCAGCTGGTTTCTCTGCAGACTCAACCTGAGCGGGTGCAGAGCAGCATGTATACCGCCTCCCAGCGGCTGCAGGAGATCCGCAACCAAATCAACGATCAGACGCCGGGGCAAAACGCCTTGCGCGACAGCCAGTTGGTGATGCTGGCAACCGAACAGACGCTGCTCAATGCGCAGATCGATCTGCAACGCAAAAGTCTGGAAGCCAACACCACCCTGCAAGATCTGCTGCAGAAGCAGCGCGATTACACGACCGGACATATCGATGCGCTCGACCACAACGTGCAATTGCTGCAGGAAGTGGTCAACAGCAAGCGCCTGACGCTGTCGGAAAAAACCGCCAAAGAGGCGCAGAACCCGGAAGACGCCACGGACATTCAGCACGATCAGTTGGTCAGCAAAGAGCTGGATGTCAACCGCCAACTCAGCCAGCGGTTGATCGCCGCTACCGAAGAAAGCAACGTGCTGTTCCAGCAGAATATTCGGGTGAAGAACTGGCTGGATCGCGGTCTGCAGGCGGAGCGTAATCTGAAAGAGCAGATCCAGGTGCTGAAAGGCAGCCTGGTGCTGTCGCGCATTTTGTATCAGCAGCAACAAAGCCTGCCGCAGGGGACGCTGGTGGCGGATATGGGCACGCGCATTGCCGATCTGCGCCTGGAACAGTTTGATATCAACCAACAGCGCGACGACCTGTTCAAGGGCGACGATTACATCAATAAACTGGTCGCCGACAGTAAAGAAAAAGCCAGTGCCGACGTGCTGGATGCCCTGAACGAAATCGTCGATATGCGGCGCGAACTGTTGGATCAGTTGAACAAACAGCTCAGTAATCAGCTGGCGCAGTCGATCAGCCTGCAGATCAACCAACAGCAGCTAACCAGCGTTAACAGCTCACTGCGCGATACCCTGACCCAGCAGATTTTCTGGGTAAACAGCAATAAACCGGTCGATCTGGCGTGGCTGAAAGCCTTGCCGGGCGCGGTGAGAGATCAACTGGCCGCGCTCGACTTCAAATTAGACCTCGGCAAAATGCTGCAGGGCGGGCTGAATTCACTGATTATGCTGATCCCGCTGTTGCTGTTGCTTGGCCTGTTGCGCTGGCGCTACAGGCTGATCGACAACCATTTGCAGAAACTGGCCAATGATGTGGGGCAGTTAAAGCGTGACAGCCAAATGCACACGCCAAAGGCGATTCTGCTGACCTTGCTGAAGGTGGTGCCCGGTTCGGCGCTGCTGCTCGGTGCCGGTTTCTGGTGTTATCGCGCGGAAATCGGCCTCAGTGACTTTCTCTGGGCGCTGTCGCAACAGCTGGCGCTGTTCTGGCTGATTTTCGGTTTCACCTACCGCACGCTGGCGCCAGGTGGCATTTGCGAGCGGCATTTCAACTTCACCGCAGAGCTTTGCGCCCATTACCGTCGCCAGACGATGCGTCTGGGGTTGGCACTGTTGCCGCTGATCTTCTGGTCGGTGTTGGGCGAGAAAGCGCCGCTGCGGCTGGTGGAAGACGTCATTGGCCAGGTCGTGGTGATGCTGACTTTGGCACTGCTGGCGGTGCTGGTGTTCCCGCTGTGTCGCGACAGTTGGCGTGAAAAAGGCTCGCACGCGGTACGGCTGATCATCGTCACCGCCATTGCCGCTACGCCGCTGATCCTGCTTGGGCTGATGTTCGCTGGTTATTTCTACACCACGCTGCGCCTGGCCGGCCGCTGGATCGACAGCCTGTATCTGTTCTTCCTGTGGAACATCGTATATCTGACCGCCATTCGCGGTCTGAGCGTTGCGGCGCGCCGTCTGGCCTACCGCCGCGCGATAGCTCGTCGTCAGAGCCTGGCGAAAGAGAAAGAGGGGGCCGAAGGGGTTGAACCGGTAGAGGAGCCGCCTTTGGCGCTCGATCAGATCAACCAGCAGTCGCTGCGCCTGACCACCATGGTACTGTTTATCATCTTCGCCAGCGCCCTGTATGGCATTTGGTCAGATCTGGTGACGGTGATTTCGTACCTGGACAGCATCACGCTGTGGCATTACACCACCACCATCGCCGGCAGCAGCGTGGCGCAGGCGGTGACGTTGGGCAACATGATGGTGGCGATAGCGGCGGTGATCGTCGCCTATGTGATGACGCGCAACTTGCCCGGTTTGCTGGAGGTGGTGGTGCTGTCGCGGCTGCAACTGCGGCAGGGGGCCTCTTATGCCGTCACCACCATACTGACTTACCTGATTACCACCGTGGGCGCGATAACCGCGCTGGGCTCGCTGGGTGTCTCCTGGGATAAACTGCAATGGCTGGCGGCCGGTTTGACCGTCGGGCTGGGCTTCGGTCTGCAGGAGATCTTCGCCAACTTTGTCTCTGGCCTGATCATCCTGTTCGAACGGCCGATTCGTATCGGCGATACCATCACTATTGGCACCTTCTCCGGCTCGGTCAGCAAAATCCGCATTCGCGCCACCACCATCACCGACTTTGATCGCAAAGAGGTGATCATTCCGAACAAGGCGTTTGTGACCGAACGGCTGATCAACTGGTCGCTGTCAGACACCATCACCCGCGTGTTGATCAAGGTAGGCGTGGCCTACGGCTCCGATCTGGACAAGGTGAAAGCGGTATTGTTGAAGGCGGCGCATGATAACCCGCGGGTGATGACCGATCCGGAACCGCAGGTGTTCTTCCTTAATTTCGGCGCCAGCACGCTGGATCACGAACTGCGCCTTTACGTGCGCGAATTACGTGACCGCAGCTATACCGTCGACGAACTGAATCGCTCGATTGAACGCCTGTGCCGCGAGAACGACATCAATATTGCCTTCAACCAGCTTGAGGTGTATTTGCACAATCAGCAGGGTAACGAGGTGCAGGAAGTCAAACGGACGCTATCGCCGGATGAAGGTGGCCCGTTGGCAGGATAGTGGCGAGGAAGTCAGGGTTCAGCGCAGGCTGAACCCTTTTTACTGCCCGACAGGCAGGTAAGGGGAGGTGACGCCGTTGCGCTGCAGCTTTTCCTGGTAGTCCCGTTTGACAATATCCAGCGCCGCCAGCGCGGTGGCTGGATCGATCTCATTGCATTCCAGCAGGTAAATCAGGTCGACCGCCAGTTGCAATTCTGGTGAGGCATTTTCTAGAGACATAAAATCCACGTTTTAATTGAGATGAATGAGTACTGCTGCTTCGGCTGAGTATAGTGAACAAGATCCATGGAGGGGAATAATCATTAAAATATTGTGATAAATCTTCAAAAACCGTTTTCTTTCCGTTCAATACTGCGCTCAATACGCGCCAGCGCCTGACGGCAACGCATCAATCGGCCTTCCAGCGCCGCCAGTTCGTGTTGCAGTTTTTGCTGCGCCGCCAGCGTGGTCTGTCTGCCCAGCAGGCTTTCCCGATCCTGAATCATCGAAATGATCCGGCGCTCATAATCCTGATGCTCGGCCAGCTTATGATACAAATCGACCGCAGTCGCTTCTTTGGGCTGATTTTTACGGCGTAATGCCTGGGTTGCCAGCTCACGCTGCAGCGCGGTGATCTGCGCCACCAATTTCTCGGCCAGAAAGGCCACCTGAGTGGTGCGGCTGTCGTTGGCCGCGGTCTGCAACTGGGCGAAGTTCTTTTGCACTTCGGTCAGATAATCGCGCAACCGAGTGCCGCGGTTAGAGAATAGCGCAGCGTCAAAGCGCGCCTGAGGGATCGGCGCATCGCCGCGCGGGGTGATTTCACCGGCTAATACCGTGATCTGTTGTTCTAACGCTTGTAAAAGACGCTGAGTGCTCACGTCGGCTCCATTATTATGCTTGTGGGCTCAGCTTGCCCGCGATCACGCCGTGAAACAAGCACCGCGCGCATATTCCCCCGGTTGCGACTGGTGGCGCAGGGGAAGCCGATGATAAAGTAACGCCAGACAGATTGATGGACAAGGACTCGCATGACGCGTTGGTTATTGATTATCCTCGGCTGGTTGGCGGTGGTGCTGGCGACGCTGGGCGTGGTATTGCCGTTGCTGCCGACCACGCCGTTTCTGCTGTTGGCCGCCTGGTGCTTTGCCCGTTCGTCGCCCCGATTCCACAACTGGCTGCTGTACCGTTCCTGGTTCGGGCCCTATCTGCGTCATTGGCAGCAGCACCGCGCATTGCCGCCAGGAGCGAAATGGAAGGCGGTCCTGGTGATGGTGCTGACATTCGCGGTTTCGCTGTGGCTGGTGAAAATCTGGTGGGTGCGTGCCGTGCTGTTATTGATGCTGGCTATTTTGCTGACCTTTATGTGGCGTCTGCCGGTTGTTGACCTGTCGCAACAAAAACAGCGCTGATCGTGCGCCGCCGGTTGCATTTGTCCGCCAGTTTGCATAGATTTGGGCGTTTTCGTGCTCGGGCTGCTTCCCATTCCCTGTTTATGTCGGGATCGGGTTACAGGCGATCCGTGCGCAAGTCATCAGGCAGTTTTATCAGGCAATAATTATGACCGCTACTGCACAGCAGCTTCAGTTTATTAAAGACAGTATCAAAACCATTCCGGATTACCCTAAGCCGGGCATACTGTTCCGTGACGTCACCAGCCTGCTGGAAAATCCGCTGGCCTATGCCGCCAGCATCGAATTGCTGGTTGAGCGCTTCCGCGAAGCGGGCGTGACCAAAGTGGTTGGCACCGAAGCGCGCGGTTTCCTGTTTGGTGCCCCGGTGGCGCTGGCGCTGGGCGTGGGCTTTGTTCCCGTGCGTAAACCGGGCAAGCTGCCACGCGCGACGCTCAGTGAAAGTTATGAGCTGGAATACGGCACTGACCAACTGGAAATCCACACCGATGCTATCAGTGCCGGTGATAAAGTGCTGGTGGTGGACGATCTGCTGGCGACCGGCGGTACTATCGAAGCGACCGCAAAACTGATCCGCCGTTTGGGCGGTGAAGTTAAAGACGCCGCTTTCATTATTAACCTGCCGGATCTCGGCGGCGAAGCGCGTTTAAACTCTCTGGGTATTGAATGCTACAGCCTGGTCAACTTCGCCGGCCACTGATCTGCATTACCACAACGGCCTCGCGGATCGCCGCGGGGCTGTGTTAGCATGACCCTCCAGATTACTCGACTTTTCCGGTATTAATGAGCTATCAGGTTCTTGCCCGTAAGTGGCGCCCTCAAACGTTTGCAGATGTTGTCGGACAGGAACACGTCCTGACTGCGCTGGCTAACGGCCTCTCGCTGGGGCGGATTCATCACGCCTATCTGTTCTCGGGCACGCGCGGCGTGGGTAAAACCACCATTGCGCGCCTGCTGGCCAAAGGCCTGAACTGTGAAACCGGCATCACCGCCACGCCGTGCGGTCAATGCGATAACTGCCGCGAGATTGAGCAGGGCCGCTTTGTTGATCTGATCGAGATCGACGCCGCGTCCAGAACCAAGGTGGAAGATACCCGCGATCTGCTGGATAACGTCCAGTACGCCCCCGCCCGTGGCCGCTTCAAGGTTTACCTGATTGACGAAGTGCACATGCTCTCGCGCCACAGCTTCAATGCGCTGTTGAAAACGCTGGAAGAGCCGCCTTCTCACGTCAAATTCTTGCTGGCGACCACCGATCCGCAAAAGCTGCCGGTCACTATTCTGTCACGTTGTCTGCAATTTCACCTCAAGGCGCTGGATGTCGATCAGATCCGCAACCAGTTGGAAACGGTCCTGCAGGCAGAACAAATCACCAGCGATCAGCGTGCACTGCAGCTGATAGCGCGTGCCGCCGACGGCAGCATGCGTGACGCGCTAAGCCTCACCGACCAGGCCATCGCCATGGGCCAGGGGCAGGTGACCACCACCACCGTCAGCCAAATGCTCGGCACGCTCGACGACGAACAGCCGCTGGCGATCCTCGAAGCTCTGGTGAGCGCCGATGGCGAAAAGGTGATGGCGCAGGTCGCGCAGGCCGCTTCGCGCGGTGTCGACTGGGAAAATCTGCTGGTTGAGACGCTGGCCTTGCTGCACCGGATCGCAATGGTGCAACTGCTGCCGTCGGTACTGGACAATCATTACGCCGCCATTGAACAGCGGCTGCGTGAGTTGGCGCGCACCTTGCCGCCGACTGACGTACAGCTTTATTACCAAACGCTGTTGGTTGGCCGCAAAGAGCTGGCCTTTGCGCCAGATCGCCGCATGGGGGTTGAAATGACCCTGCTGCGCGCACTGGCGTTTCACCCGAAAGCGCTGATCCCGGAGCCAGTGGCGATGGTGCAAACCGCGCCTGCGCAGATGGCGCAGCCACAGGCACAACCGGCTCAGCCGCCGCAATTTCAGGACGCGCCGCCGCCGTTAGGGCAGGTCGCTCCACAGAATAATCAGCAAGCGAATTTACCGGATGCCACCGCGCAATTATTAAAGGCGCGCACCCAGCTGTTGCGGCAGCAGGGAGCATCCACACCAAAAAAGAGTGAACCGGCGGCGCCTGGAAAAGCGCGGCCGGCAAACTCAGCACTGGAGCGGTTGGCTTCCGTGACTGAGCGCAGCCAGCAGCGCCAGGCGGAAAAACTGATCCACGAAAAACCGGCCAAACCGGAAGCTTATCGCTGGCGTGCTCTGACCGAGCCGGAAGCCGAGCCGGAACCGCTGGCGACGCCAAAAGCATTGCGTACTGCGCTCGAACATGAGAAAACGCCCGAACTGTCGGCCAAGCTGGTGGTGGAGTCGCTGGAGCGCGATGCCTGGGCGGCGGAAATCGACCAGCTGAAAATTCCAAAACTGGTGCAGCAGCTGGCGTTAAACGCGGTTAAAGAAGTGCTGGAACCCAATAAAATTTGTCTCCATCTGCGGTCGTCGCAGCGCCATCTGAACTCGCCTTCGGCGCAGAAGGTGCTGACCGATGCGCTCAGCGAGCTGTACGGCAGCCCGGTTGAGTTGACCGTGGTGGAAGACGATAATCCGGCGGAGCGGACTCCGCTGGAGTGGCGCCAAGCCATTTATGAAGAAAAACTGGCGCAGGCGCGCCAGTCGATCGTTGCGGATACCAATATTCAGACGTTGCGCCGGTTCTTCGACGCAGATCTGGATGAAGAAAGTATTCGCCCCATTTAAACGCTGCGTAAAGTGCGCAGCCCTAGCGACGAGAGACGACTATGTTTGGTAAAGGCGGTCTGGGCAACCTGATGAAGCAAGCCCAGCAAATGCAAGAAAAAATGCAGCAGATGCAGGAAGAAGTCGCCAAATTGGAAGTGACTGGCGAATCCGGCGCCGGCCTGGTGAAAGTCACCATCAACGGCGCGCACAACTGCCGTCGTGTGGAGATCGACCCAAGCCTGATGGAAGACGACAAGGATATGCTGGAAGATCTGATCGCCGCTGCGATTAACGACGCTGCGCGCCGTATCGACGAAACCCAGAAAGAGAAGATGGCTTCCGTGTCCAACGGCATGCAACTGCCGCCTGGCTTTAAGATGCCGTTCTAATGCAAACCAGCCCGCTCCTTGAAACATTGATGGAGGCGTTGCGCTGCCTGCCGGGCGTTGGCCCGAAGTCGGCGCAGCGTATGGCGTTCCAGCTGTTGCAGCGCGATCGCAGCGGTGGAATGCGCTTGGCGCAGGCGCTGACCCGTGCCATGTCGGAAATCGGCCACTGTGCCGATTGCCGTACGTTCACCGAGCAGGACATCTGCACCATCTGCGCCAATCCGCGCCGTCAACAAAACGGCCAGATCTGCGTGGTGGAAAGCCCGGCTGATATTCACGCCATCGAGCAGACCGGTCAGTTTGCCGGCCGCTACTTTGTGCTGATGGGCCACCTGTCGCCGATGGACGGCATTGGGCCTGGCGATATCGGTCTGGATCGGCTGGAGCAACGGCTGGAAAAAGAAAGCATCACCGAAGTGATCCTGGCCACCAACCCGACGGTAGAAGGTGAGGCAACCGCCAACTACATCGCCGAGATGTGTGGTCAGTATGGCGTAGTTGCCAGCCGCATTGCCCACGGCGTGCCGGTGGGCGGCGAACTGGAAATGGTCGACGGCACCACGCTGTCGCATTCCCTGGCCGGTCGTCACGTCATCAAGTTCTGATGCATAGCGGGGCCATCGCGGCCCCGTTAGTTTCCTGCAAAAATTTCCCCTCAGCCGCTTGAAAAACAACGCCCTGACCCCCACTTGATCCTCATTGTCCGATTTTGGTCGTTAGTGTATTTGAGGTAATCAATGAGTATGAAAGGTCAAGAAACCCGCGGTTTCCAGTCTGAAGTAAAACAGCTGCTTCATTTGATGATTCATTCGCTGTACTCCAATAAAGAAATTTTCCTGCGCGAGCTGATCTCCAACGCCTCGGATGCTGCCGACAAGCTGCGTTTCCGCGCGCTGTCGACGCCAGAGCTGTATGAAGGGGATGGCGAACTGCGTGTGCGTCTTTCCTTCGATAAAGAGCAGCGTACGCTGACCATTGCCGACAACGGCATTGGCATGAGCCGTGAGGAAGTGATTGAAAACCTGGGCACCATTGCCAAATCGGGCACCAAAGCCTTCCTGGAGTCCATCGGTTCCGATCAGGCTAAAGACAGCCAACTGATTGGTCAGTTCGGCGTGGGCTTCTATTCCGCGTTCATCGTGGCGGATAAAGTCACCGTGCGCACTCGTGCCGCGGGCGCGCCGGCCGATCAAGGCGTGTTCTGGGAATCTGTCGGCGAAGGCGATTACACCATTGCCGACGTCAGCAAAGAAGATCGCGGTACCGAAATTACCCTGCATCTGCGCGAAGGCGAAGATGAGTATCTCGACGCCTGGCGCCTGCGTTCCGTGATCGGCAAATATTCCGACCACATTGCGTTGCCGGTTGAGATTGAAAGCAAAAACGAAGAAGACGGCACTGTCACCTGGGAAAAGATCAACAAGGCGCAGGCCCTGTGGACCCGCAGCAAGGCTGACGTGACCGACGAAGAGTACAAAGAGTTCTACAAGCACATCGCGCACGACTTTACCGATCCGCTGAGCTGGAGCCACAACCGGGTGGAAGGCAAGCAGGAGTACACCAGCCTGCTGTATATCCCGGCCCAGGCGCCATGGGACATGTGGAACCGCGATCACAAACACGGCCTGAAGCTGTACGTGCAGCGCGTGTTCATCATGGACGACGCCGAGCAGTTCATGCCGAACTACCTGCGTTTCGTGCGTGGCCTGATAGATTCCAACGATCTGCCGCTGAACGTCTCGCGTGAGATCCTGCAAGACAGCCGTGTGACGCAGAACCTGCGCGGTGCGCTGACCAAGCGCGTGCTGCAGATGCTGGAAAAACTGGCTAAAGACGATGCGGAAGGCTACCAGAAGTTCTGGCAGCAGTTCGGCCTGGTGTTGAAAGAAGGCCCGGCAGAAGATGGCGGCAACAAAGAAGCCATCGCCAAGCTGCTGCGCTTTGCGTCGACCCAGAATGACAGTTCGGCGCAAACCGTCTCGCTGGAAGAGTACGTGAGCCGCATGGCGGAAGGGCAAGAGAAGATTTATTACATCACGGCCGACAGTTATGCCGCCGCCAAGAGCAGCCCGCACCTGGAGCTGTTCCGCAAGAAAGGCATCGAAGTGCTGCTGCTTTCCGACCGCATCGACGAATGGATGATGAGCTACCTGACCGAGTTCGACGGCAAGCCGTTCCAATCCGTCAGCAAGGCGGACGACGCGCTGGACAAACTGGCGGATGAAACCGAAGAGCAGAAGGCTGCCGAGAAGCAACTGGAGCCTTTCGTTGACCGCGTGAAAACCCTGCTGGGCGATCGTGTGAAGGACGTGCGTCTGACGCACCGCCTGACCGATACGCCGGCTATCGTTATCACCGATGCCGACGAAATGAGCACCCAGATGGCAAAACTGTTTGCCGCTGCGGGCCAGGAAGCGCCGGCCGTGAAATACATTTTCGAATTGAATCCGGAGCATGCGTTGGTCAAACGCGCATCCGATGTGGGCGATAACGAACAATTCGCCGAGTGGATTGACCTGTTATTGGATCAGGCGCTGCTGGCTGAACGCGGTACGCTGGAGGATCCAAATCAGTTTATCCGTCGCATGAATAAACTGTTGTCCGCATAATTCCGAGTATATACGCCCTTAATCCCCGGATTAGGGGCGTATTTTTTTGTTTTTTCTGCCGATTTTCCGCGTTTTATGCTCTACTTTCTCCCCGTGGTCCCGCAATCGATTTCCTCGCGTACCTTGAGCCGGCCCCCCCTGAAATGGTATGGTTGAGCGTTTTCGCAATTTTATAAAAACTACATAGCAAGGGGATTTACGCAATGCGTATCATTCTGCTGGGCGCTCCGGGCGCTGGTAAAGGTACTCAGGCTCAATTCATCATGGAGAAATACGGTATTCCGCAAATCTCTACGGGTGATATGTTGCGCGCAGCCGTGAAGGCCGGCAGTGAACTGGGCAAGCAGGCGAAAGAAATCATGGACGCCGGCAAGCTGGTGACCGATGAGCTGGTAATTGCACTGGTTAAAGAACGCATCACCCAGGAAGATTGCCGTAAAGGTTTTCTGCTGGACGGTTTCCCGCGCACCATTCCACAGGCTGATGCGATGAAAGAAGCCGGCATCAACGTGGATTACGTGCTGGAATTTGACGTGCCGGACGAGCTGATCATCGATCGCATCGTTGGCCGTCGTGTACATGCGCCATCTGGCCGCGTGTACCACGTTAAATTCAATCCGCCGAAGGTGGAAGGCAAAGACGACGCGACCGGTGAAGAACTGACGACTCGTAAAGACGATCAGGAAGAAACCGTGCGTAAACGTCTGGTGGAATACCATCAGATGACGGCACCGCTGATTTCCTACTACAGCAAAGAAGCTGCGGCCGGCAACACCCAATACCGTAAAATCGACGGCACCCGTAAAGTGACCGAAGTGAGCGCTGAACTGGCGACCATCCTCGGCTGATCGGTTTTTCATTGCTGTGCATAGCGTCAGGCCTTATCCGCCTGGCGTTTTTTTTGCCATTTTTCCGCCGAATTGTGATCGCCGTGGCTTGTTGCGCCAGAGCCCTTTAATCCCCTGCGATAAATGGCGTATAACTGCCCCCAACGCAACCCTCGGGGATCCTCCGCATGCTCGGACCAACCAATTTGCTGGCAGAATCGACCGCACGCCAGATTGTGCAACGGGCGATGAGCATCATCAGCCATTCTGTCAACGTGATGGACAACAACGGCGTCATCATTGCCTCCGGTAATCCCTCACGCCTGTTCCAGCGCCATGAAGGTGCGGTGCTGGCGCTGACGGAGAATCGGGTGGTGGAAATCGATGCGGTGACCGCCGCGCACCTGAAAGGCGTGCGCCCCGGCATCAACCTGCCGTTCAGTTTTCATAGCCGGCAAGTGGGGGTGATCGGCATTTCCGGTGAGCCTGCGCAGGTACGTGCCTATGCCGAACTGGTGAAAATGGCGGCCGAAATGATGGTAGAGCAGGCGGCGTTACTGGATCAAAACCAGTGGGAAAAACGCTACCGCGAGGAGTTGGCGAACCAGTTGCTGCAACCGCAGCCGGCATCGGGATCGCTGGAGGCGATGGCCGCCTATCTGGGACTGGACCTGCAACAGCCGCGTATTGTGTGGATCGTGGAATTGCAGGATACCCAGCCACACCTGCTGCGTGAACTGCTGACGGAGCTGGAGCACACCCAGCGCGAAGCGCTGATCGCCATCACCGGTTTCAACGAAATGATCTTGCTGCGTCCCGCCAGTCTGGTGCAGGGGGCGTGGAGTTTGAAACAGGAGCGCAAGCAGGCGCAGCAGCTGCAAAGTCAGCTTCAGTCGCGCTTCAATCTGCGGCTGATTATCGGCGGGTTCTTTGACGGCGAGGCCGGGTTACACCGCTCAAATCTGACGGCGCGTGCCACGCAGGCGATGGCGCAACGGTTGAAACTGCGCCACAAAACGCTGTTCTATCAAGATCACCCGTTGCCGTCATTGTTGTGCGATCTGGGGGAGGATTGGCGCGCGCAGGAGCTTTCTCGTCCCTGGCAGATCTTGAGTGATCACGATGACAAAGGGGTATTACGCAGCACCCTGCGGCACTATTTTTCGCGGAATTGTGATCAGACGCAGACCGCCACCGAGCTTCATATCCACGTCAATACGCTGCGTTACCGCCTGCAGCGAATTGAGGCCATTACCGGATTAAAAATCAATCAGTTAACTGACGCCTTGCAGCTGTATATCGGCATGCTGATGCACGACTGAGTTGTGTAAAACCACAACTTTTCGGCGCACAGACGCGCGGGTTTTTGTGGCTTTCCCTCACGCTAATCACCGACGCTCAGGATATGTTCTCCCCACACCAACAACGGGGAAAATAATAATGACAACGGTATCCACGCTGGGCGCGCTGGTGGCATTGGTCGTCGCTATCGTCCTGATTTTACGTAAGGTCCCGCCCGCTTACGGCATGATAGCCGGTGCGCTGGCGGGCGGGTTATGCGGCGGCGCCGATCTGGTGCAGACCGTGACGCTGATGATTACCGGCGCCCAGGGCATTACCAACGCGGTGATGCGCATTTTGGCGGCGGGGGTGCTGGCCGGAGTGTTGATCGAATCCGGTGCGGCGCACACCATTGCCGAAACCATCGTCCGCAAAGTTGGGGAAACCCGTGCGCTACTGGCGCTGGCGGTAGCTACACTGATCCTGACGGCGGTCGGTGTATTTATCGATGTGGCGGTGATCACCGTGGCGCCAATTGCCCTCTCCATCGCCCAGAAAGCCGGGATCTCGCGCGCGGCGATCCTGCTGGCGATGATCGGCGGCGGCAAGGCCGGTAACGTGATGTCGCCAAACCCTAACACCATTGCGGCGGCCGACAACTTCCACGTACCGCTGACCTCGGTGATGATGGCCGGCATCGTACCTGGCCTGTGCGGGCTGGTCGTGGCCTATTTGCTGGCCCGCCGGTTGAGCGACAAGGGCGACAAGGTGATGGCCGAGGAACTGACGCAGCAAGCCGAAGGTGACCGTCCGGGCTTTGCTGCGGCGATCAGCGCACCCTTGGTCGCCATTGTTCTGCTGTCGCTGAGGCCGATCGCAGGTATCGCCATCGATCCGCTGATAGCGCTGCCGGTGGGCGGGCTGGCGGGGGCGTTGCTGATGGGCCGCATCCGCCAGTGCAATCAGTTTATGGTTTCCGGCCTGGCCCGTATGGCACCGGTGGCGATTATGCTGCTCGGTACCGGCACGTTGGCGGGCATTATCGCCAACTCGGCGCTGAAGGACGTGCTCATTAACGGGCTGACCCACACCGGCATGCCGGCCTGGCTGCTGGCACCGCTCTCTGGGGCGCTGATGTCGATGGCGACCGCGTCGACGACCGCCGGCACTGCCGTGGCATCTGGCGTCTTCAGCAGTACCTTGCTGGAGCTGGGCGTCAGCGGTCTGGCGGGGGCGGCGATGATCCATGCCGGTGCGACGGTGCTGGATCACCTGCCACACGGCAGCTTCTTCCACGCCACCGGCGGCAGCGTCAATATGGCCGTGCACCAACGGTTGAAGCTGCTGCCTTATGAAACACTGATCGGCTTTACCATCGCGGCCGTCTCGGCGCTGATGTTTGGCGTATTTAATCTGGCGGGATAAGGAAGAGTGATGAAAACGCTGAAAAAAGTGGTGATTGCCCCGGATTCGTTTAAAGAGAGCCTGAGTGCGCTGGCGGTGGCTGAGGCCATCGAGCGCGGCTTTCGCCAGATTTTCCCGCAGGTGCAGTATGTAAAGTTGCCGATGGCGGACGGCGGCGAAGGCACGGTGGATTCGATGGTGGCGGCCACCGGCGGGGAAATCGTCAGGGTCGAGGTCACTGGGCCGCTGGGCCAGCCGGTGCAGGCCTTCTACGGTTTACTGGGGGAGGGAGACACCGCCGTGATTGAGATGGCGGCGGCTTCCGGGCTGCATCTGGCGCCAAAGGGGCAGCGAGATCCGCGCATGACCACCAGTTACGGCACCGGTGAGCTGATCCTGGCGGCGCTGGAACGCGGCGTTAAGGCGATTATTCTTGGCATCGGCGGCAGTGCCACCAACGACGGCGGTGCCGGCATGATGCAGGCGCTGGGGGCGAAGCTGCTGGATGACAAGCAGCAACCCCTCTCGCCGGGCGGGGCAGCGCTGGCGCAGTTGGCGCGCATTGATCTTTCCGGGGTGGACCCGCGTCTGCAGCAGGTGAGCGTCACGGCCGCCTGCGACGTGGATAATCCTTTGTGTGGCGCTAACGGGGCCTCGGCGGTGTTTGGCCCGCAGAAGGGCGCTACGCCGGAGATGGTCACGCAACTGGATGCGGCGTTGCGCCATTACGGCACGTTGCTGGAGCAGGCCACCGGTCGTGAGGTGATCAACGCGCCGGGAGCCGGTGCGGCGGGCGGCATGGGGGCCGCACTGCTCGGCATGCTTAACGCCCGGCTGCGGCCGGGAATTGAGATAGTGATTGAAACCTTACGGCTGGAAGACGCGTTACGCGATGCCGATCTGGTGATCACCGGAGAAGGGCGGCTGGATAGCCAGTCCATCCACGGCAAAACGCCGATTGGCGTGGCGCGGGTGGCCAAGCGTTATGGCTTGCCGGTGATCGGTATTGCCGGCAGCCTGGCGAAAGATTACCAGGTGGTGCACCAGCATGGCATTGACGCCGCCTTTTCGGTGCTTGACCGCGTCGTCTCGCTGGAAGAGGCGCTGGCGGAGGCTGCTGATAATCTGGAGGTCACGGCGCGCAACGTGGCAGCAGTTTGGCGGTTGGCGCAGCGCTAAAATCAATCCCCTTCATGATGGGCAATGCCTGTTGCTGATATCGGTTCCGGCGAGGCGCTTTTCCGTTACAATAGGCGCCATTAATCGAGGTTAACCCCCTGACCCAGAACGGGGGGTTAGCTTGCAAGGAATCAAGGGGAACTGAGATGAAGCAAGAGAAACACGGGGTATTGCTGGTGAACCTGGGCACGCCGGATGCTCCGACCTCGTCGGCGGTAAAACGCTATCTGAAGGAATTCCTCAGTGATGACCGCGTAGTGGATACCGCACCTTTGATCTGGTGGCCGATCCTCAACGGGGCGATCCTGCCGATCCGTTCGCCACGGGTTGCCAAGCTGTATCAATCGGTATGGATGGACGAAGGTTCGCCACTGCTGGTCTACAGCCGCCGTCAGCAGCGCGCCTTGGCTGCACGTATGCCGAACACGCCGATAGAATTGGGCATGAGCTACGGCTCCCCGAGCCTGGGGGAAGCGATAGACAAACTGTTGGCGCAGGGCGTGACCAATCTGGTGGTGCTGCCGTTGTACCCGCAATATTCTTGTTCAACCAGTGCTGCGGTCTGGGACGGAGTGGCCCGCATATTGAAAGGCTACCGTCGCCTGCCGTCGATCAGCTTTATCCGCGACTATGCCGAACACCCGGCCTACATTGCCGCATTGCGTCAAAGCGTTGAGCGTTCGTTCGCTGAGCATGGTCAACCGGATCGGCTGGTGTTGTCATTCCACGGCATTCCGAAGCGTTATGCGCGCCTGGGCGACGATTACCCGCAGCGTTGCGAAGATACATTACGTGCCCTGACCGCCACCTTGCCGCTGGCACCGGACCGGGTCATGATGACCTACCAGTCGCGCTTTGGCCGTGAGCCGTGGCTGACGCCTTATACCGATGAAACCCTCAAAGGGTTGCCGGCGCAGGGCATCAAGCATATTCAACTGATCTGCCCCGGCTTCTCGGCGGATTGCCTGGAAACGCTGGAAGAAATCAAAGAACAGAACCGCGAGATTTTCCTCGGGGCCGGTGGCGAGAAGTTCGAGTATATTTCAGCGCTGAACGATGAGCCGGCGCACATTGATATGATGCAGCAACTGGTGGCGCAGCGCTTCTGATCCCAGAGTGCAAAAGAGTGACAGTCATCATCAATCGGGCAGGAATGTGCTAACATTCTCTGCCTGTTAACTGCCACTGCCGCCAATTAAATGAAATTTCCTGGTAAACGTAAGTCCAAACACTATTTTCCGGTGAACGCCCGCGATCCGCTCTTGCAGCAGGCTCAGCCTGAAAATGAAATCAGCACCTCCTATGTCGTCGGTATCGACCAAACGCTGGTGGATATCGAAGCCAAAGTGGATGACGCCTTCGTCCAGCGCTATGGCCTGAGTCTGGGGCACTCCCTGGTGATTGAGGATGACGTCGCCGAGGCGCTGTATCAGGAACTGATCGACAATAATCTGATCACTCACCAATTTGCCGGCGGCACCATCGGCAATACTCTGCACAATTATTCGGTGCTGGCGGATGACCGCTCGGTCCTGCTCGGCGTGATGTGCAGCAATATCAAGATTGGCAGCTACGCCTATCGCTATCTGTGCAACACCTCCAGCCGAACCGACCTCAACCACCTGCAGGCGGTTGATGGCGCTATTGGCCGCTGCTTCACGCTGATCGGCGAAAGCGGTGAACGTACCTTCGCCATCAGCCCTGGGCAGATGAACCAACTGCGGCCGGAAAGCGTGAAGGAAGAGGTGATTGCCGGTGCTTCGGCGCTGGTGCTGACGTCATACCTGGTGCGCTGCAAGGAAGGGGAGCCGATGCCGGCGGCCACCATGCAGGCCATCGAATTTGCCAAAAAGCACGATGTGCCGGTGGTTCTGACCCTGGGCACCAAGTACGTGATCGCCGACAACCCGCAATGGTGGCGCGACTTCCTGAAACAACACGTGTCTATTCTGGCGATGAACGAAGATGAAGCGCTGGAACTGACCGGATTGAGCGATCCCTTGACCGCTTCTGACATGGCCCTCGAATGGGTGGATCTGGTGTTGTGCACCGCCGGGCCAAACGGCCTGTATATGGCGGGTTATACCGAAGAGTCCAACAAGCGGGAAACTCAGCATCCGCTGTTGCCGGGGCATATTGCCGAATTTAACCGCTATGAGTTCAGCCGCGCCATGCGCCGCGAAAGCTGTGAGAACCCGTTCCGCATCTATTCGCATATTGCACCCTACATGGGTGGGCCGGAGAAAATCATGAACACCAACGGCGCCGGTGATGGTGCGCTGTCGGCGCTGCTACATGATATCGCCGCCAACGGTTATCACCGCAATAACGTGCCTAACTCCAGCAAGCACGTCCGCAGCTACCTGACCTACTCCTCGCTGGCGCAGGTGTGTAAATACGCCAACCGCGTCAGCTATCAGGTGCTGAACCAACATTCACCGCGCCTGACGCGCGGCCTGCCGGAGCGGGAAGACAGTCTGGAAGAGTCTTACTGGGAACGGTAAAAAGCAAAAGTGTTGTTTAATGGCAGGGGCGCTGCATGCTGCGCCCAATAGCAAAATCAAGGAATTAGATCGGGTCGAACCTGTTCGACCCCTGGCGCTTTAGCCCTTTCGCGCGGTTGTCAGCCGCCTGAGGTTTACCCTAAACCGCAACCTCGCAATCCCCAGTCACACCTGTTTACGCCCGCAATCTGTCGCTTCCGTTTACCCAACCTGCACTATACTCCCTGCGCGTCATCTGGTATTAACATCCGACGCCCGGGCCTGGCCTCTTGCCGACCCCGGTCTTTTCGAGGAAAAAGCATGCAAAAAAACCACGCCCACCGTAAGCACCTGACCCGCAACGAGGTCACCCGCCTGTTGCAACAGGCCGCCGTCGGCCGCGCACCCGAACGGGACAGTTGCCTGATTTGGATGGGCTTCATCCACGGCTGTCGCGTCAGTGAACTCAACGGCCTGCGCATCAACGACCTGGACATGGAGAGCGGCAGCCTCTACATGAACCGCCTTAAAAACGGCCTCTCCACCATCCACCCGCTGGAAGCCACCGAGAAAGCCCTGCTGGCCCGCTGGCTGGAAAAACGCCAGTCCTGCCGCAACCTGGAAGATGAAGAGTGGCTGTTTCTGTCGCAGAAGGGCTACCGGCTGTCACGCCAGCGCATTTACCGCATGTTGAAAGCCTACGGCAAACAGGCCGGGCTGACGGTCGCCGCCCACCCGCACATGCTGCGTCATGCCTGCGGCTATGCCCTGGCCGATAACGGCGCCGACACGCGGGTAATTCAGGATTATCTGGGGCACCGCAATATTCAGCATACCGTGCTGTACACCGCCGCCAATGCGGGACGTTTTAAACATTTGTGGCAGGAGAAAAAAGAGCCGGTCAGGGACGCGGAAAACGCGCCAGAAAACGAGGATAAAAATGTAACTTTTTGAACCAAACTGACACATAAGCTAATTATCCCCCGAAAAAAAGTCAATACCCGCCTGTCTTTCATTTTAATCCCACCCGCAACTATTAAAATATCAATTGGTTACACGAATATTTGCCGTTCACCCCTTTTCTCCCCTGTATGTCCCGATAACACATAAAGCGACCTCGCTGCCTCTCATTTTCCTCAACGGACAAATAAAAACTGGTCATTCACACCAAATAAACACCGTCCATGGTGTTTTCCTCTGTTTCTGTCATTCCATCGCGTCGTGAGTAGCATGAAATACGAAATGTCACACTTTGGTTCAAAATGTCTCCTTATCTTCCCGGGAAAACCGGCGAGCCAGACGACAAAAAAGGAAACCCTATCAACGGGTTAATGGAAATTTGTGCTGAGTCACAGGCATTAAGGAATTATGCTCATGAAAAAAACATTACTGGCCACCACCCTGGCCGCCACGGCCTTCCTGTCCACCTCCGCGGCCTTCGCCGCTGACGGCGTCATCAACTTCACCGGCTCCATCACCGACACCGCCTGTGTGGTCGACATCGGTGGCGCGGCCCTGACGGTGCCGCTGGGTAAAATCAGCACCAGCGCCTTCGGCGGCGCCGGCACCACCGCCCCGGCCACCAAGTTTACCCTGCTGGTCAAATCCTGCCCGGCGGCCGCCACCGCCGCCGTCAACTTCGACGGCAACCCGGTCGGCGGCGATGACAAGGTGCTGGCGTTAACCGAGGCCGGCGGAGCCGGTGTGGCCACCGGGGTTGGCGTGCAAATCGCCGACAAGGCCGGCAACCCGGTGCCGATGCGTGGCCTGTCCGGCAACTATGACCTGAAGCAGGGCGACAAGACGGACGCCACCAAAGACATCGTCAACAAGCTGGACTTCACCGCCCGCTATATCGCCACCGCGGCCAGCGTGGGGGCCGGTACGGCCAACGCCACCGCCAACTTCACCATCATCTACAACTGATTTTTCCCACCCCGGACGGCGCAGGCCGTCCTTTTTTCGGAGACCGCACCATGAAATACGGGTTTGCCGCGCTGTGCAGCGGCGTGATGATGTTCAGCAGCCTGGCGCAGGCCGGCGTGGTGGTCGGTGCCACCCGGCTGGTGTACGACGGCGACAAGAAAGAATCCTCACTCAGCGTCAACAACCCGGATGCGCTGCCTTACCTCATCCAGTCCTGGGTCGAGCCGCAGGACGGCCACACCGAAAAAGCCCCCTTCATCCTCACCCCGCCGCTGTTTCGGCTGGAGGCGGGTCGCCAGAACGTGCTGCGCGTGGTGCGGGTCGGGGGTGACCTGCCGGCAGACCGCGAAGCGATGTACTGGCTCAACGTCAAGGCCATTCCCTCGGCGGAGCGACGCGACAACACCCTGCAGATTGCGGTCAAGACCCGCATCAAACTGATTTACCGCCCGGCCGGCCTGAAGGGGCTGCCCGAGGACGTGGCCGGCTCACTGACCTGGCGTCGTCAGGGCACGCAGCTGACGGTCAGCAACCCGACGCCGTTCTACATGAATTTCCAGAACGTCACCCTGAACGGCCAGGAGGTGAAAAACGCCACCTATGTCGCCCCGCACGGCACCGCCAGCTTCAGCCTGCCGGCCACGACGGGCACCGCGGTCAGCTGGCGGGTCATCAATGACTTTGGCGGCGCCGGGGCGCTGCAACAGGGCCGGCTGCAGGAGTAAGCCGCCGGCATATCCTCACCCACAGGGCGCGTAACCGCCCGACAACAAGGACGTGACGTGAGAAGACAACCACAGACACAGATACGGACGGCCCGCAGACCGGTGCTCCCCAGCCGGCTGGCGTGGCTGATAGCCCTGGCCCTGACCGGCACGCTGCCGGTGCAGGCGCGGGATTACTTCAACCCGGCGTTGCTGGAGCTGGACGGCCCGCAGCAGGGCGTCGGCAGCCTGGCGACCTTTGAAGAGAACGGCAGCCAGCTGCCGGGGGACTACCAGGTCGATATCCTGATTAACGACCGCCAGGTCGACAGCCGGATGCTGCGCTTTACCGCCGGGGCCGACGGCCAGGGGCTGCAACCCTGCCTGAGCGTGGCCGACCTGGCCGGGTACGGCGTGCGGGTGGCGCAGTTTCCGGCGCTCGGCACCCCGGACGCGGCCTGCGCCGACCTCACCGCCATTCCCCAGGCCGGGGCCCGCCTGCTGTTCGACAGCCAGCAACTGCTGCTGAGCATTCCCCAGGCGGCGCTGGACCGCCAGCCGCGCGGCTATGTCCCGCCGGCACAGTGGGACGAGGGCATCACCGCCCTGATACTCAACTACAGCCTGAGCGGCGACAACAGCACCGCCGACAACGGCGGGCGCGGGGCCGGCAACAGCGACAGCCAGTACGCCAACCTGCGCCCCGGCCTGAATGCCGGCCCCTGGCGGCTGCGCAACTACACCACCTGGCGTCGCAGCAGCGACGGCCAGGACCGGTGGGACACGGTCTACACCTACGCCCAGCGCGACCTGATTGGCCTGCGCAGCCAGCTGACGCTGGGCGACAGCAGCGCCCCGGCGGAGGTGTTTGATGCGGTGCCGTTTCGCGGCCTGCAGCTGGCGTCCGATGACGAGATGCTGCCCGACAGCCTGCGCGGGTACGCCCCGGTGGTGCGCGGTATCGCCCGCACCCAGGCCGAGGTGGTGGTGCGTCAGAACGGCTATGAAATCTACCGCGCCTTTGTCGCCCCGGGGGCCTTTGTCATCAGCGACATGTACCCCACCGGCGGCAGCGGCGACCTGCAGGTGACCGTCAAAGAGGCCGACGGCAGCGAACAGCACCTGGTGGTGCCCTTCGCCTCCCTGCCGGTGCTGCAGCGCGAAGGCCGGCTGAAATACAGCCTGACCGGCGGGCAATACCGCAGTTACGACCGCAACGTCGACAAGAGCTGGCTGATGCAGGGCACGGCGATTTACGGCCTGCCGTGGAACACCACGCTGTATGGCGGGATGCAGGCGGCACAACACTATCAGTCGGCGGCACTGGGGGTCGGCAACAACCTCGGTGACTGGGGCGCGCTCTCGCTGGACGTGACCCAGTCGCGCAGCCAACCCAAAGACCGGGCAAGCGCCACCGGCCAGTCGTGGCGGGCCCGCTACAGCAAGAACCTGGTGCAGACCGGCACCAATTTCGCCATCGCCGGCTACCGCTACTCGACCGCCGGGTTTTATTCCCTGACCGAGGTGCTGGACGGCTGGCGCACCGCCGACGCGCCCTTGTGGCTGAACGAGCGGCGGCGCAACCGGGCCGAGCTGAGCATGAACCAGCAACTGGGGCCAAGCGCCGGCACGCTGTCGTTCAGTGCGGTGCGCGAAGACTACTGGAACAGCGACCGCAGCCTGGCGTCGCTGGGGCTGGGCTACAGCAACAGCTGGCGCGGCATCAGCTACGGCGTCAACTGGAGCTACAACCGCAACACCCAGGGGGCGACCCGCAGCAATGACCAGCAGATTGCCCTGAACATCAATGTGCCGCTCAACCTGTGGGATACCAACAGCGCCTGGGTCAACTACAGCCTGAACAACACCCAAGGTGGCGCGACCAGCCACAACCTGGGGCTGAGCGGCGTGGCGCTGCGGGACAACAGCCTGAACTGGGGCGTGCAGCAGACCTACGCCACCCGCGGGCAGGGTTACGGCGGCAACGCCAACCTCAATTATCGCGGCACCTACGGCGAGGTGGCCACCGGCTATGCGTATGACCGCAACACCCGGCGGCTGAATTACGGGCTGAACGGCAGCGTGGTGGCGCACCGCAACGGCGTCACCTTCGGCCAGCCGCTGGGCGAGACCGCGGTCCTGGTGGCCGCCCCGGGTGCCGCAGGGGCCAGCATCGCCAACCAGACCGGGGTGCGTACCGACTGGCGCGGCTACGCGCTGGTGCCGTACCTGTCGCCGTACCGGCGCAGCGAAGTGGCGCTGAACGCCGGCACGCTGGCGGACGACGTGGACCTGCCGCAGAGCAGCCAGCGGGTGACACCGACGCGTGGGGCGATTGTGCGGGCCGACTTCCGGCCGCGGATTGGCGCACGCATGCTGATGACGCTGACCCAGGCCAACGGGCAGCCGGTGCCGTTCGGGGCCACGGTGAGCGACGCCGACCCGCAGGCGATGCAGGGCAGCATTGTCGGCGACGGCGGCCAGGTGTACCTGAGCGGGGTGGCCCAACGCGGCAGCCTGCGGGTGAAATGGGGCAACGGCCGTGGCGGCCGCTGCCGGGTCAATTATCAATTACCGGGCACCCCGCCGCCGGGCGGCGTGGTGCAGATGAATGGGGTGTGTCAGTGAAAGAGCAAATGAAAGCGTTAGCGGAGAAAAACGAGGCAAGCCCAAAAAAGCGGCCAGTTCCGCCCCTGTTACTCCTCTGCATACTGGGGCTGGGGGCAATGTACAGCACCCAGGTGATAGCCTGCTACCCGTATAATGACTGGCTGAACAAGCAACAAACCGTCAGTTTTGGCGATGTGATTATTCAACGAGACACGCCTTTAGGCACCGTGCTCGCCAGTAAGTTGGTGACCATCAATAATTCATATGAAACTATAGCGAATGATTGTGTAGGGTCATTCGTATCACTCAACTACACCAATGGCTGGAGTCCGATCAATGGCATTGCCGCCACCAATGTTGCGGGTATCGGAGTCCGGGTTACTTTTCGGCAAACGCCGTCCCTCACTGACTATGTATATATCGCCAACCAAAGAGGTAACCCTAATATTAAGGGTTCTTGGTACATGGAGCAGGCCGTTTGGCTGGTTGAATTAATTAAAACCGGGCCAGTATCATCCGGTGATTTAGCCACCGGAACCTGGGCGAGCGTGAGCGTAATCCCCACCGTCGAGGCCCCCTGGGTTACCACCAACCTGGTAGCAACAGGAACCAATAATATCACCGCCATCGCTTGCAGCCTCAGCAGCACCAGCATCAACGTCCCGCTGGGCGACGTTCTTGACATCAAATTCACCGGTATCGGTACCACCGTCGGCGACAAAGGCTTTGATGTCGGCCTGACCTGCGATAAAGAGGCCAAAATCAACGTCGCCCTGGCCGGTACCCAGAACACCGAAACCAGCGAAACCAGCGTGCTGGCCCTGACCAACACCGGGCAGACCGGCACCGCCAGCGGCCTGGGCGTACAGCTGCTGTACGGCGGCACTCCACTGAAAATCAATAACAACATCCTGCTGAAAACCTCCCCCGGCGGTCAGGAAACCTTGCCGTTCACCGCCCGCTATTACCAGACCAAGACGTCGGTGACGCCCGGCAAGGCCAACAGCAGCGCCACCCTGAATATTACCTATCAGTAATGATGCGTTTATCGCATGAACCCCAATCCAAGGAGAGGAAAATGTACAAAATCAGCAGTAACGCCCTGTTCTGGCTGGGATTGACCGGCCTGTTTATCTCCCCGCTGACACAGGCCGATTCAGTGGCGGTGAATATCAGCGGCAACGTCGTTGCCAGCTCCTGTACCGTTAAAGGCAGTAACCCACTCAACGTGGTGTTACCGGACATTGATATGCTCAAGTTATCAAAAAATGGGGACAGCAGCCCCTTTGTGAATTTTGATCTGGAGCTGGAAGGTTGCTCGGCCGGTATCGCCAAGGTCACTGCCAGCTATGGCGGTACAGCTTCCCCCCTGTCGCCAAACAGTTTTGCCAATACCGGCACCGCCACGCAGGTGGTCCTTTACATGCTGGATGGCACAGATATCGAGATTAAACCCAACGCCACCCGGCAAGTGGCCGTCGACAGCCTGACCCACACTGCCAAATTTTCCCAAAAGGTGCAGATTTACGCAAAAGGCGCGGCAACGCCCGGTACTGTCAGCGGCAATATCATCGTGTCCTTCACCTACCAATGATCCCGTTTCAAGGAGCTATCAGGATGAAAACCTGCATTATCGCGCTGGCTGTTTTCAGCGTCGTCTGGGGGCAACCGGTGTGGGCCGCCGCGGTGACCATCAGCGGCAGAGTCACCGCCACGCCCTGCACGGTGGATGCCAGCTTTAATCAGTCTCTGGAATTGGGCAAGCTGCAACGGCGGGATCTACAGCAGGCCGGAACCGGCGGCCCCTGGAAGGCCTTCAGCCTGACGCTGAGCAGTTGCCCGCCCAGCACCAGCAAGGTCACCCTGATCTTCACCGGCACGCCGGCCCCCGATGACAGCAAAGCCTATGCCAGCAGCGGCACCGCCACCGGCGTGGCATTGCAGCTGAGCAATGCCGACAGCAGCCTGATGCTGGCCAATAACGCCAGCCTGTCAGTGGACATCGATAAGGCACGCAAAGCGGAGTTTCCCCTGACCGCGCGCATCTACAGCCCCAAGGGCCTGAGCGGCAGCGGTACCTTCGTCAGCGTGGTGCAAGTCAATCTGAGTTATCAGTGATCCGCTCGTCAAAACTCGGCAGGGCTGCAGAAAGTGGCATAAAAAAACGGCTCCCTGTTATGGCAGCCGTTCTGTTATTGCAGATTAAAAAGCGGGTTAGCGGATCTGGTTTCGTTGATCAGATCGGGCAGCCGCCCAGTTTCTCTTCTTCGCTCAGCGTATCTAGCTTAAGGATATTCAGCATGCTGTTGGCGATTTCTCGTTCGCCCATTACCACCTGATTCGCGCCGCGATCGGAGATATACGACACCTCGTCATCGTAGTGCGCACGGGCGATAATCTCGATGTTCGGCCGCTTGGTGCGTGCCGAAGCCACGATCTCACCGGCCTCGTAACCATTGGGGATGGTCAGCAGCAACCAGCGGGCGCAGTCGAGTCGCGCCAGATCCATGACTTCAGGATTGGCGGCGTTGCCCAGCACCGTTTTGATGCCTTGTTCGCGTAGGGCTTCCACCCGCGGGCGGGAGTTTTCGATCACCACCAGCGGAATGCCGGCCTCGGCCAGTTTGGCCCCCAGCAGGCTGCCGACGCGGCCATAACCGACCACCAGCGCGTGGTTGCACATATCGACCGGGATCTGCTTCTCTTCTTCGACTGCCTCTTCCATTATCTGGTCTTCCATGGTTTCGGTTTTGGCCAGATAACGCTCGAGCAGGGTGAACAGCAGCGGATTCAACATAATCGACAAGATGGCCCCGGCCAGCACCAGATTGCGGCCGTGCTCCGACATCATGCCCAGCGTGATCCCAAGGCCGGCCAGAATGAAGGCGAACTCGCCGATCTGCGCCAGGCTGGCGGAAATGGTCAAGGCGGTGCGTTTCGAGTGACCGAACATTTTCACCAGCAGGAAGGCCGCTGCCGATTTGCCGAACACGATAATCGCCAGCGTCGCCAGCACCGCCAACGGCTCGTTGATCAGGATCATCGGATCAAACAGCATGCCGACCGACACAAAGAACAGCACGGCAAAGGCATCGCGCAGCGGCAAGGTGTCGTGGGCGGCGCGATGGCTCAGCTCCGACTCATTTAGTACCATGCCGGCGAAGAATGCCCCGAGAGCAAAGGAAACGTCGAACAGCTTCACCGCGCCATAGGCAATACCGAGCGCCAAGGCCAATACCGCCAGGGTAAACAGCTCGCGCGAGCCGGTGCTGGCCGTTTTCGCCAGGATCCACGGCACCAGGCGGCGGCCAACCACAATCATCAGCGCGATAAAGGCGATGACTTTACCAATGGTCATCGCCAGCTCAATCAGCAGCTGGCTGCTGCTGGCGTTGTCATTGCCCATCATGTTGCCGAATGCCGGCAGCAGCACCAGCGTCAGCACCATCGCCAGATCTTCTACGATCAGCCAGCCGATGGCGATTTGCCCGCGCTGACTGTCGATCAGTTGCCGTTCTTCCAGTGCCCGCAGCAGCACCACGGTACTGGCGGTGGACAGACAGAGCCCGAACACCAGACCGGAAATCAAATCCCAGCCGAGCAGCTTCGACAGCCCCATGCCAAGCAGGGTGGCGACGGCAATCTGCGCCACGGCGCCGGGAATGGCGATATGTTTTACTGCGAGGAGGTCTTTAAGAGAGAAATGGAGGCCAACACCGAACATCAACAGGATCACGCCGATTTCCGCCAGTTCCGGAGCCAACGAGGTGTCGGCAACAAAACCTGGGGTAAAAGGGCCGGCCAGCACGCCTGCGGCAAGGTACCCCACCAGCGGTGAGATGCGCAGGCGATTAGCCAGCATACCGAGGAGGAAGGCGAGTACTAACCCTCCGACAATGGTGGTGATTAGCGGTGTTGAATTATGCATCCAGACTCCTTCTAGCTATGCATGGCAGCAGAGGGGAAACGCAACAAAGTTACGAAAAGATACATTTAGTTTATTGCATTTGTTCGCGTCTTGCTTAGCTAAATTGGGCTTTTGTGAGAAAAAGCAGAGGATTCCGCTTTGGGTAGGGCAGTAAGGGGATTTAACACTAAATAAGTCAAATAACGTGGGTTTATGCGGAAGATAACCCGACTGAGCGCGATGTTTCAGCCGGGTTCCAGCGGGGTTACTGCGAGTTATGGTCCATATTAGGCAGTAATGCGGTGATAATGCCGATCAGTGGCAAGAAAGCACAGATTTGGTAGACCAATTCGATACTGGTCAAATCTGCGACATAACCAAGAACGGCTGCGCCTAATCCCCCCATACCAAAAGCAAAACCGAAGAATAAGCCGGAAACCATGCCCACTTTCCCCGGGATCAGCTCCTGAGCGTAAACCAGAATGGCCGAAAACGCCGAGGCGAGAATTACCCCTATAATGACGGTCAAAATGCCGGTCCAGTAGAGAGATGCGTAGGGTAAAGCAAGCGTAAATGGGGCTGCACCAAGAATAGAGCCCCAAATAACATACTTACGCCCTATCTTGTCGCCAAGAGGCCCGCCAATAATGGTTCCTGCGGCCACGGCGAACAGGAAGGCGAACAGGTGAAGCTGCGCATTCTGTACCGAAACGCCGAACTTATGTATCAAATAAAAGGTGTAATAGCTGCTGATGCTGGCCAGATAGAAGTATTTGGAGAAAATCAGCACCAGCAGGATGCCCAGAGCATAGATAACGGTACGTTTTGGCAGCGGTTTCACCGTAGAGGCGGCTTTTGGCTGACCTTTTGTTGCCCGGTGCTGTTGTTGATACCACTTGCTGACTTGCAGCAGCACCACGATAGCCAGCAGCGCGGCCAGCGAGAACCAGGCCACGTTGCCCTTGCCGTAAGGCGCAATAATCAGCGCCGCCAGCAGTGGCCCGAGCGAGCTGCCAAAGTTGCCGCCGACCTGGAACAACGACTGCGCCAGGCCGTGTCGGCCACCGGAGGCCATGCGCGCGACGCGGGAGGATTCCGGGTGGAACACCGAAGAGCCGGTCCCGACCAGCGCCGCCGCCAGCAGCACCAGCGGGAAGGTATTGGCTACGGACAGCAGCAGCAGCCCACACAGGGTAAAGCCCATGCCGATCGGCAGCGAATAGGGCTGCGGGTGTTTATCCGTATAGTGACCAATGATCGGCTGTAATAAGGATGCCGTTAGCTGATAGGTCAGCGTAATCATGCCGATCTGCACGAAGCTGAGGCTGAAGTCAGCCTGCAGGATCGGGTAAATCGCCAGGATCAGCGATTGAATCATGTCGTTGAGCAGGTGAGAGACGCTGATGGCACCAAGGATCGAGAATGCAGTCCCTTTAACCGCGCTGCCTTTGGCCGGTGGCAGGGCAGTATCGCTACGGTCGGTCATTTTATTATTAGCCTGGTAAGTTTTAGAGGACAGAGCAGACATCTTAGCAAGTTGTTCGTTTTTTGCCATATCCGACATAATTTGACGCACATCGCAAAAATTTGAAATCAAAGGCGTTTGTTTCGCGCTACAATTTCGACCACCTCAAAAAAGCCGTTAATGATCATATGGAGTTCCGCCATGCGCTTTTCGTTAAAAACCACCGCATGCGCACTGGCCGTATCCCTGACTTTCCTGTCGGGAGCCGCCAGCGCCTGGGAAAAGGATAAGACCTACGACATCACCATTTTGCACACCAACGATCACCACGGCCATTTCTGGCAGAACGATCACGGCGAATATGGCTTGGGTGCGCAGAAAACACTGGTGGACAGCATCCGTCAGGAAGTTGCGGCGCAGGGCGGCAGCCTGCTGCTGCTGTCGGGCGGGGACATCAATACCGGCGTGCCGGAATCCGATCTGCAAGATGCCGAGCCGGATTTTCGCGGCATGAATCTGGTGGGTTACGACGCGATGGCGATCGGCAACCATGAATTCGACAACCCGCTCAGCGTGTTGCGTCAGCAAGAAAAATGGGCCACTTTCCCGCTGCTGTCGGCCAATATCTATCAGAAAAGCACCCAGCAGCGTCTGTTCAAGCCCTATGCCTTATTTGACAAGCAGGGGATCAAAATTGCGGTGATCGGCCTGACCACCGATGACACGGCCAAGATTGGCAACCCGGAATATTTTACCGATATCGAATTCCGTATCCCGGCTCAGGAAGCCAAACAGGTGGTGGAGCAATTGCGTAAGGACGAAAAGCCGGACGTGATTATCGCCGCGACGCACATGGGCCATTACGATGACGGCAACCACGGCTCTAACGCGCCTGGCGACGTAGAAATGGCGCGCAGCCTGCCTGCCGGCTATCTGGACATGATCGTCGGCGGCCATTCGCAGGATCCGGTCTGCATGGCCGGCGAGAACCACAAGCAGGTGGATTATGTGCCGGGCACGCCGTGCTCGCCGGATCGTCAGAACGGGACCTGGATCGTGCAGGCGCACGAGTGGGGCAAGTACGTGGGCCGCGCCGATTTCCAGTTCCGCAACGGTGAACTGAAGCTGGTGCATTATCAACTGATCCCGATCAATCTGAAGAAGAAGGTGGAGAAAGCCGACGGCACCAGCGAGCGCGTGTATTACACCCAGCAGATCGCGGAAGATCCTTCGATGATGAAGCTGCTGACGCCGTTCCAGGAAAAGGGCAAGGCGCAGCTGGACGTGAAAATTGGCAGCGTCAACGGCAAGCTGGAAGGCGATCGCAGCAAGGTGCGCTTTGTTCAAACCAACCTGGCGCGCGTGTTGCTGGCGGCGCAGATGGAGCGTGCCGAGGCCGACTTTGCGGTGATGAGCGGTGGCGGGGTGCGCGACTCGATTGAAGGCGGCGACATCACTTACAAGAACGTGCTCAAAGTGCAGCCGTTCGGCAATACGCTGGTCTACGTCGAGATGAAAGGCAGCGAGGTGGAAAAATATCTGGCGGTGGTGGCTAACATGAAGGTGGATTCCGGGGCCTATGCGCAGTTTGCCAACGTCAGCCTAACGGCGGACGGTCAGGGCGTCAGCAATGTCAAAATCAACGGTGAGCCGTTGCAGGCGGATAAAACCTACCGCATGGCGACGCTGAACTTCAACGCATTGGGTGGTGACGGCTATCCGAAGTTGGATACCCTGCCAAGCTACGTCAATACCGGCTTTATCGATGCCGAAGTCTTGAAGCAATACATCGAGAAGCATTCACCGCTGGACGCGGCGGCCTATGAGCCGAAAGGCGAGATCGTTTATCAGTAGGCGGTAATTGGGGGGCCGCACGGCTCCCCGATTTTTAGTCGCGCTTGCCGATATCGGCGAAGCTGCCGGCCAACAGCCGACAAAGATCTTCCGCCGCCAGTTCGATATCCAGCCCGCGCTTGCCGCCGGAGACGTAAATCGTCGCGAACTGCTGCGCCGGGCTGTCGATCACCGTTGGCAGGCGCTTTTTTTGCCCCAGCGGGCTGATGCCGCCCACTAGATAACCGGTTACGCGCTGCGCCAGCAGTGGATCGGCCATCTCTGCCTTTTTCGCCCCCAGCGCGCGGGCAACCTTTTTCAGATCCAACTGAGTGGCTACCGGTGTGACCGCCACCGCCAGATGTTTGGCGTCGCCGTTCAGCGCCACCAGCAGCGTTTTATAGACGCGGTCGGCATCCAGTCCGAGTTTTTTCACCGCTTCATCGCCAAAGTTGGTTTCAGCGCTGTCGTGATGATAAGGGTGAAGGGTAAAGGCGACTTTTTGTTTCTCAAGCAGGATCACTGCGGGCGTCATGTGTTTTCCTATTTCCCGTTGAGCGGGAGGTTGCAACCGGATGCAACAAAATTACAAAAATATAACGGTAACAGCAACCTGAGTGACAGTCGCGTAAAGCGGGTTGCCAAGTTGTTCACTGGGTTGCTACCCTGTCCGCTGTAACCGTTAACAGGGTTACAATGCGTATAACTAAAATACAAGAAATTCCTCTTTGACTGGCCAGTAGCGATATTGGCCACTTTTTTATTGTGCCTGCAACATCGCCGGCAGATTATCCTCGCCGTACAGATGCAGCGCACCGACCGCCACCACATAATTCCCTGCCGGTAATGCCTCCAGCTTTTGTTGCCAGTCGCGGTTGCGCCGGTGCATCAGTACGTCGTACAGATCGGCGCTGAAAGTGGCGGGCAGAGTTTCCAGCATGCCGCTGGGTTTCGCGTCCAGCCACCAGCTCACCATGGTTTGCAGCAGTCGTGCATTGGTGTGCCAATGCTCTAATGTATCGCGCAGCAGCGCCATGCCCCCTTCCGGCAACTGCTCCAGCATGCTCATCTGCTGTTCGGCACCTTCCAGCTCGATCACTTTCTTATGCTGAACTCTGGCCGCCTGCAACAACTGATAATCCACGCCGTATTCGGCCCGTAGCCCCAGTCGCTGGGCCTGGTGTGCCTGCATCATCAAGGCTATCTGCCAGCCGGGCAGGGTGGAAAAGCTTGCGGCCTCGGTCCCCAGCTCCTGGCACAGCGTCAGCAATTGCTGAAACTCTGACTCGGAGAGCCGCTGCTCAAGTTCCGGCTGCTGCTCGATATGATCAAAGGGCGACGCGGAGCCGGTGATGTCGGCTTCAACAATCAAAGCATCCGCCTGCTTCAACCGTGCCGCCAGTTTGGCCGGCAGCGGCGACATATCCACCGTGCCCATGTGGATGCTGCCCACCAGATGGAGCTGACGATCGCCGGGCAGCAGAATATCCAGCGCCGGGTAGGCGTAGGTCATCGGGGAAATCAGGCCGAGAAAGGCGGCGATACGGCGTAGCAGTTGACCCATACAACGTGGCTCCTGAATAACGTGTTCACCTGTTCGGTAAGGTGAGGGGCGTAACCTTTCCCCATGCTAAACGCTATCCGGTGGACAAGAAAGCCTGAACAGTGAAGGAATTATCCCAAAGGAAACGAGGCGCATGTTTTGCGCCCCTGGGCATTCAGCGTTTGGGTTTAAAACGCAGCAGCCGGTTGGCGTTACTGACCACGGTAATGGAGGACAGCGCCATCGCAGCGCCCGCTACCACTGGGCTGAGCAAGGTGCCGGTCAACGGATACAGCACCCCGGCGGCAATAGGAATGCCCAGCGTGTTGTAAACAAAGGCCCCCAGCAGGTTCTGCTTCATATTGCGCAGCGTGGCTTTCGACAGCTCCAGCGCGTCGGCGACGCCGTTCAGGCTATGGCGCATCAGGGTGATCGCGGCGGTTTCGATAGCGATATCGCTGCCTCCCCCCATCGCGATGCCGACATCGGCCTGCGCCAGCGCCGGGGCGTCGTTGATCCCGTCGCCAACCATGGCTACACGGTGCCCCTGTGCCTGCAGCTGTTTGATCGCCTCGGCCTTGCCCTCCGGCAGCACGCCGGCAATCACCCGGTCGATACCGGCCTCTTTGGCAATGGCGTTGGCGGTCACCGGGTTATCGCCGGTTAACATCACCAGTTGATAGCCCTGACGATGCAAACGCTGTAGCGCCTCAATGCTGTCGCCACGCAGCGGATCGCGGATAGCGAACAGCGCGGCGGCTTTACCGTCGACGGCCAGCAACACCGGGGTAATGCCACGTTCTGCCTGTTGCTGCATCTGTGCGTCTAACTCTGCGGTGGCCACCTGATGCTGTTGCAGCAGGGCGGCATTGCCCAGCAAGAGCTTCACGCCGTCCACTTCGCCGCTGACGCCGGCGCCGCGCAGGGTACGGAACTGCTCCACCTGCGGCAGAACTTGTCCGTCTGCGTGATCAACGATGGCACGGGCCAGCGGGTGGCTGGCACCCTGTTCCAGTGCGGCAGCCCAGCGCAGCGCCTGTTGCTCGTTCACCTGGCCAAAGGTGAGGATCTCCACCACCCGCGGCTGGCCTTCGGTCAGGGTGCCGGTTTTATCAAACACCAGGGTGTCCAACTGGCTTGCCTGCTGCAGGGCATCGGCATCACGCACCAGCACGCCAAACTCGGCGGCGCGACCGACGCCGGAGATGATCGACATCGGCGTTGCCAAACCCAGCGCGCAAGGGCAGGCGATGATCAGGACCGTCGTCGCGATAACCAGTGTGTAAACCAGCTGCGGCTGCGGGCCGAAGAAATACCAGATTGCGGCGCTGAACAGGGCGATGGCCACTACCGTCGGAACGAACACCGCAGAAATACGGTCCGCCAACTTGCCGATCTCGGGCTTGCTGCTCTGCGCCTGACGCACCAGCTTGATGATCCGCGCCAGCGTGGTTTTGCTGCCGATAGCACCTGCACGGAACAGCACGCTGCCGTCGTCCACTACCGTACCGGCATGCAAGGTATCGCCAATGCCTTTCTGTTGCGGCACCGCTTCGCCGGTCAGCATCGCTTCATCGAGCCAAACTTCGCCCTGAACTATCTCGCCGTCTACCGGAATGCGATCGCCGGTCGTCAGCCGCAGCGTCATACCGAGCTGCACCTGCGCCAACGGAATGTTTTTCTCACCCTCGTCGGTCACCAGCCGCGCCGTCGGCGGCGTCAGATCCAACAGCCGCTCCAGCGCCTGCGATGAACGCTGGCGAGCGCGTTGTTCCAGCGCATGGCCAAGGTTAATCAGACCGATGATCATTGCGCTGGCTTCGTAGTACAGATGCCGCGCTGCCATCGGGAAGAAATCCGGCCACAGGTTGACGCTGATCGAATACAGCCAGGCGGCACCGGTGCCCAACGCGACCAAGGTGTCCATGGTGGCACTGCCGTTCATCAGCGCGCGCCAGGCGTTACGGTAAAAATGCCCGCCGGCGAACACCATGACGGCCAGCGTGATCAGGCCAACCAGCAGCCACGGACGCTGGGTTTCCGGCGTTAGCGACATGCTGCCGCCGAACAGACCCCAGGCCATCAGCGGAATGCCCAGCGCCAGGCCCAGCGCGGCCTGCCAGCGGAAACGCTTCATATTGGCTTGGGCGGTCTGCTGTTGGCGCTCGCGGCGTTCGGTTTCGTCCTGGATCATTTCCGCGCCGTAACCGGCTTTTTCGACCGCGGCGACCAGCGCTTGTGGATCGGCGCTCCCGGTGATCAACGCGCTGCGCTCTGCCAGATTGACGCGCGCCTGTTCGACACCGGTTACGCTTTGCAGCGCGTTTTGTACTTTACTGACGCAGCTGGCGCAGCTCATGCCACTGAGCAAAAGCTGAACGCTGTCATCATCCTCGTCGTGATTGGCTGCCGGAAGGGAAGGTGCGGCCGTTGCCTGGGTTTCCGGCAATACAGGGACTGATTCAGTCAACGGCTCAGTTTTTGGGGCGTTGGCGGCTCCGGCAAGGCTGGCGTGATAACCCGCTTCTTCTACCGCAGCGATCAATGCCTCGGGAGCGGCGTCGCCGTAAACCTTGGCACTGTCAATGCTGACGTCGGCGGCCATCACCCCTGGCACCGCTTCCAGCGCTTTGCGGGTGCTGGCGGCACAGTGCATGCAGCTCAGGCCGTTCAATTGCAGCTCGGTGTCCGCCTGTTGCGCCACGGCGGCATGATAGCCGGCAGCGATCACGCTGTCGATCAATGCCTGGCTCGGCGCCTCGCCTGTGACCTTGGCATAGTGGACGTTGACCTCTGCCTGTTCGACATCGCTGCGGCTTTCCAGGGCTTTTTTCACCCGTTGCGCGCAGTTCATGCAGGTTAGCCCCTGCAACACCAGCACGGTGGTATGTGACATGATTCGGTTCCTCGCTCAAGTGCGGTGCTTAAAGGTTGACCGCTTGGCCTGTTTTCACTAAGAATGAAGTCTAAACCTTCCAGCAAGGTGAAGGTCAAGGGGGATAAATGAATATCAGCGACGTGGCGAAAAAAACCGGTTTAACCAGCAAGGCAATCCGCTTTTATGAAGAGAAAGGGCTGGTGACCGCGCCGATCCGCACCGATAACGGTTATCGCAGCTACAGCCCAAAGCACATTGAGGAACTGACGCTGCTGCGCCAGGCGCGACAGGTGGGGTTTAACCTGGACGAATGCGGCGAACTGGTGGCGTTGTTCAACGATCCGGCCCGTCACAGCGCCGATGTAAAAGCGCGCACGTTGCAAAAGGTGGCGGACATTGAAAAGCACATCGCCGAATTGGGTGAAATGCGCCAGCGTTTACTGGCGCTGGCGGATCAGTGCCCGGGCGATGACGGGGCAGAGTGCCCAATCATCAATAACCTGGCCGGATGTTGCCACGACCATTAACGGATAACGGCGCGGATCACCAGCGTTATGCCTTCGACGGCGATCACTTCCACCTCGGTGCCCACCGCCAGATCTTCACTGGCCTGGGCGCGCCAACTGCTGTCGCCGATGTTAATGCGCCCCATGCCGTTGTGCATCGGTTCCGTCAGCGTGGCGCGGGTGCCAATCAGCTGGCGGTTGCGCTGGTTCAGCACCTGCGAACCGCTGGAAGCCGCCGCCGGACGTTGACGCAGCCAGTACCACCACAGGTAGGCCACCACCACGGTCAGCACGGCAAAAATCACCCCCTGCCATTCCCAGGCCAATTGCGGCAACAGCCAGACGATTGCGCCGACCACCACCGCCGAGACGCCGCTCCACAACAGGTAACCGCTGGCGCCGAGCATTTCCGCCGCCAGCAGCAGCCCGCCAAGGGAGAGCCAGAACCAGTGCGGGTTTGCTGCAATTTGTTCGAGCATGATTACTTGCCTTTGCTGTCTTTCAACAGCTCGGTAATGCCACCAATGGAACCGAGCAGGCTGCTGGCGTCCAGCGGCATCATGATGACTTTGCTGTTGTTGGCGGAGCCGATTTTTTGCAGCGCATCGGTGTATTTCTGCGCCACAAAGTAGTTCACCGCCTGGATATTGCCGCTGGCGATAGCATCGGAAACCAGCTGAGTTGCACGGGCTTCGGCTTCAGCGGCACGTTCGCGCGCTTCCGCCTGCAGGAACGCCGACTGACGTTCGCCTTCCGCCTTGAGGATTTGCGACTGTTTTTCCCCTTCGGCTCGCAGGATAGCGGCCTGACGCACGCCTTCGGCCTCAAGAATATCCGCACGCTTGGTTCGTTCGGCCTTCATCTGGGCGTTCATTGCCGAGATCAGCTCTGCCGGTGGACGTACATCGCGGATCTCGATACGGGTGATTTTGATGCCCCAGGGATTGGTGGCTTCGTCGACGATGTGCAGCAGGCGGCTGTTGATGCTATCACGCTGCGAGAGGATTTCGTCCAGCTCCATCGAGCCGAGCACGGTACGGAAGTTGGTCATGGTCAGGTTGACGATGGCCAGCTCAAGATTACTCACTTCATAAGCGGCGCGCGCCGGATCCACCACCTGAATAAAGCAGACGGCATCGATGGCCACATTGGCGTTATCGCGCGAGATGATCTCCTGTGAAGGAATATCCAGCACCTGTTCCATCATATTGATTTTTCTGCCGATACGGTCCATGAAGGGCACCACCAGGTTTAAACCCGGCATCAGCGTTTTGGTGTAGCGGCCGAAGCGTTCCACCGTCCATTGGAACCCTTGCGGAACAATTTTGACGCCGGCAAAAACGATGATTAGCGCGACGACAATCACAATGGGAATTAGGGTAAACATGGCAAACCTCCTGTCAGACATATGTAAACAGATATTACGCCAGCTACAGTGCAAAGACTAATAAATCAGGCTCGCCGACCCCTTAACATTCCAAATTGGCATGTTTCCAATAATTTTAATTCATTTCATGACGTTATCTGTCTTGGCTACAGTAAACAGCATCGTCATTTTTCACTTCAAATATTTGTCATTTATATTTGCGACTATGCTTTTTGAAATGACATCTTGCGCCAAGGATTGTTATGGACTCAATCAGTGTTGATGAACTCGCCCCGAAAAAAGATCGTTGGTATCGCATTGTGGAAGAATTGTTGTCCGCAGCCGATGTGGCCATCAACGGTAACCGTGCCTGCGATATCAAGGTGCATAACCCGGCGTTGTTTAAACGCATTTTGCAGGAAGGATCGCTCGGGTTCGGCGAAAGCTATATGGACGGCTGGTGGGACTGCGAGCGACTGGATACTTTATTTACCCGCATTCTGCAGGCGGGCGTTGATGAACGCTTGCCCAAAAATCTGAGCGACATTGCGCGTATCGCCTATGCCCGGCTGTTTAACCGTCAGTCGCGCAAACGCGCCTGGCAGGTTGGTAAAGAGCATTACGATATCGGCAACGATCTGTTCCGTGCGATGCTCGATCCTTATATGCAATATTCCTGCGGTTATTGGAAAGAGGCCGAAACGCTGGAGCAGGCGCAGTTGGCCAAGCTGAAAATGATCTGCGAGAAGCTGCAGCTGAAACCGGGCATGTCGCTGTTGGATATTGGCTGCGGCTGGGGCGGGTTGGCGCAGTATGCGGCGCAAAACTACGGGGTATCGGTGTACGGCGTAACGATTTCCGCCGAGCAGCAAAAGCTGGCGCAGGAACGTTGCCAGGGTTTGGACGTGGAGATCCAGCTGCAGGATTACCGCGACCTTGACCGTCAGTTTGATCGCATTGTCTCCGTAGGCATGTTCGAACACGTGGGGCCGAAGAACTACGACACTTATTTCCGCGTGGCGGCACGCAATCTTAAACCCGAGGGGCTGTTCCTGCTGCACACCATTGGCGCCAACCAAACCAATCTTCACGTCGACGCCTGGATAGACAAATACATCTTCCCCAATGGCTGCCTGCCTTCGGTACGCCATATTTCCGAAGCCAGCGAAGGGCGTTTTGTGATGGAGGATTGGCACAATATCGGCGCCGATTACGATCGCACGCTGATGGCCTGGTATGAGAATTTCAAACGGGCATGGCCGTTGCTGGCTGAGGGGTATTCCGAGCGGTTCGAGCGGATGTTTACCTATTATCTGAATGCCTGCGCTGGTGCATTCCGTTCACGAGAGATTCAACTCTGGCAGGTGTTGTTAAGCCCGAAAGGGGTTGAAGGCGGAGTGCGGGTGTACCGCTAAGAAGTGAAGGGGGCGCAGCAGTGAATGAACTGCGCCCTCAAATATCAGTACAGCAGTGAATGAACTGCGCCCTCAAATATCAGTACAGCAGTGAATAGAGCTGACGACGGTACTTGGCTGCTAACGCGTCGCCGGTGCCCAGCGCGGCCAGAATATCCATCAGCGTCTTGCGCGCGTTGCCGTTGGCGGCGGCGAGATCTTTCTTCAGATGCCCCATCAGCAGTTCCAGCGCTTCTTCATTACGCCCCACCTGATGCAGTTGCAGCGCCAGTTGCACGGCTAAATCGACGTTCTCCGGCTGCTGCTCCACCTGCTGTTGCAACTGTTGAATTTCCGGCGTGTCGGCGGCCTGTTTCAGCAGTTCAATCTGCGCCACCAGACCCTGATAGCGGGTATCCCGATCCTGCAACGGAATGGTCGCCAGCACGGTTTCGGCGTCTTCGGTGCGGTTCAGCTCGATCTGGGTTTCTGCCAGCGTCAGGCCGATATCGCTGCGTTGCTGGCTGGCTTGCCAGGCGTCTTTCAGCAGCGGCAGCGCTTCTGCGGCCTTGCCTTCGCCCAGCAATTCGGTCGCCTGCGCCAGCTTCAGATCTTCTTCTTTCGGCAGGAAACGTTGCAGGAACTCGCGGATCATCTCTTCCGGCTGCGGGCCCTGGAATCCGTCGACCGGCTGACCGTCTTTGAACAGGTACACCGTCGGCAGCGAGCGCAAGCCAAACTGGGCGGCGATGGCCTGTTCGGCGTCGCAATCCACTTTTGCCAGCACGAACTGACCGGCATATTCCGCCGCCAGCTTGTCCAGTATCGGGGTGAGTTGCAGACAGTGTTGGCTGCGATCCGACCAGAAGTAGAACACCACCGGCATGGACATTGACTGTTCCAGCGTCTGGTGCAGGTTAGTTTCGTTAATATCAACAACAGCTTGAGCTAGCATGTAATTTTCTCTCTGATCTTGCGGAGCCATTGGCTTTTAGATGGGGGCGGTGCGGCATTCTTCAACCCCGTCGGCCAAATTAACCGTTGCTGCGTAACAGCCAGTCCAGGCAGCGGCCAGGCAGGATGCGGCGCAATACGCTGAGCGCGTGCGCCAGCAGGGTCACCGGGTAGCGCAGTTTGGCCCTTGGGCTTTCCAGCGCGTGGCGTAATTTGGGTAAAATGGCTTCCGGCGGCAGCGTCAGGCGCTTGGCGATACCGGGGTTATGCACCGGTTTATCGCTCTGCGCCTGATTGACGTTCTGGGTAAAGTGAGTGGAGATGGGGCCGGGCTCAATCAGGCTGACCTGAATACCGGTGCCGTGCAGCTCCATACGCAGGGCATCGGACCAGGCTTCCAGCGCAAATTTGCTGGCGGCATAGGCCCCCCGGCTGGCGCTGGAAACCAGTCCCATCACCGAACTGGTCTGAATAATGCGCCCTTCGCCGTGCGGCAGCATCGCCGGTAGCAGCAATTGGGTGAGCTGATGGGTACCAAACAGGTTGGTGGCGAATTGGCGTTCCAACTGCTGGCGCGAAATACTGCTCAGCGGCCCGTAAACACCAAAGCCGCCGTTGTTGAACAGGCCGTACAGTCGGCCGCCGGTCAGTTCGATCACCTGTGCCGCGGCACGTTCGACGCTGGCGCTGTCGTCCAGATCCAGCTCAATGCCTTCCAGCCCAAGCTGGCGCATGTTTTCCACGTCCTGCGGCTTGCGGCAGGCAGCCAGTACCCGGTAACCACGGTTGCGCAGATCCTGCGCCGCAATCAATCCAATTCCGCTGGAACAGCCGGTTATCAACACTGCTTTTTGCATAACTTTACCTAGTGTACAACCCTATTTAGTTAGACTCATGTTTTACTAGAGGTTCCAGGCGTTCCGCCATCCAGGTGGCGATAAACGGCTGGGCATCCTTATTGGGATGCAATCCGTCATCCTGCATCCATTCCGCTTTGATCACCACCTGTTCCATGTAGAACGGCAGCAGCGGAATGTTGAATTGCTTGGCAAGCTGAGGGTAAATCGCGCTAAAGGCTTCGGTATAACGGCGGCCATAGTTGGGGGGAATACGGATCTGCATCAGCAGTGGCTGAGCACCGGCCTGCTGCACCAGGGTGATGATTTGGCTGAGATCGCGCTGCAGATCCTGCGCCGGGAAACCGCGCAGGCCGTCGTTGGCACCCAATTCAATCAGTACCCAGCGCGGCTGGTGTTGTTTTAGCAATTCGGGCAGACGCGCCAGCCCCTGTGCGGCGGTGTCGCCGCTGATGCTGGCGTTGACCAGTTGCGGATCACCCGGTTTTTTCTGCCATTGGTCGGCCAGCAGCGTTGGCCAGGCCTGCGCCACCGGCAAACGGTAACCGGCGCTTAAACTGTCGCCTAAAATCAATAAGGTATCGGCGGCGACAGCGCGTAAACTGAATAATCCCAACAGCAAAAGGAAGGGAAGATGCCAGCGGAAAACGTTCTTGAAGTTCATCATCTTAGTAAACACGTTGGTCAGGGTGAGCATCAGCTCTCCATCCTTACCGGAGTCGAGCTGGTTGTCAAACCCGCACAGACAATTGCTCTGATCGGCGAATCCGGCTCGGGCAAGTCAACGCTGCTGGGGATCCTCGCCGGGCTGGACGACGGCAGTGAAGGGGAGGTGCATTTGCTGGGCGAATCACTGACCGCGCTGGATGAAGAGGGCCGTGCCGCGCTGCGTGCCAAAAATGTCGGCTTTGTGTTTCAGTCATTTATGCTGGTGCCGACGCTCAATGCGCTGGAAAACGTGCAATTGCCGGCGCTGCTGCGGGGCGAAAGCGACCGCCAAAGCCGGGATCAGGCGGTGCAGTTGCTGGAACAGCTTGGGCTGGGCAAACGGCTTGGCCACTTGCCGGCGCAGCTTTCCGGTGGCGAACAGCAGCGGGTGGCGCTGGCGCGGGCGTTCAGTGGCCGACCACGGGTGCTGTTTGCCGACGAGCCGACCGGAAACCTCGATCGTCAGACTGGCGAGCGCATCGCCGATTTGCTGTTCTCGCTCAACCGCGATTTCTCCACCACTTTAATTCTGGTCACCCATGACGAAACCCTGGCGGCGCGCTGCCAGCGGCGGCTGCGCCTGCGTGAAGGCAAGCTGTGGGAGGAAGCATGATCTGGCGCTGGTTTTGGCGCGAGTGGCGCTCACCGTCGCTGCTGATCGTCTGGCTGGCGCTGACGCTGTCGATGGCCTGCGTGCTGGCATTGGGCAGCATAAGCGATCGCATGGACAAAGGCCTGAGCCAGCAGAGCCGTGATTTTATCGCCGGTGACCGTGTGCTGCGCAGCGCACGACCGGTGCCGGAAGGCTGGCTGCTGGATGCGCAGCAACAGGGGTTGAAAGTCAGCCGTCAGCTGTCGTTCACGACCATGACCTACGCCGGGGATCGGCCGCAGCTGGCAGACGTCAAGGCCACCGATTTGGCCTATCCGCTGTACGGCAAGCTGGAGACCCGCCCCGCCAATGTCAAACTGACGCCGGGCAGCGTTTTGGTTGCTCCGCGCTTATTGGCGCTGCTGAACGTGAAGGTGGGGGATACGCTGGATGTCGGCGATACCCAACTGCGTATTGTCGGGGAAATCATTCAGGAGCCGGATTCCGGCTTTAACCCGTTCCAGACTGCGCCGCGTATCATGATCAATCTGGCGGATGTGGATAAAACCGGGGCTGTGCAGCCGGGCAGCCGCTTAACCTACCGTTATATGTTCGCTGGGGCTGCGGAGAATATTCAGCGTTACGAAGATCGCCTGATGCCGCAGCTCGGTCCCGATCAGCGCTGGTTTGGGCTGCAGGAGTCCGGCAGCGCGTTGGGTAAATCGCTGCAACGTTCGCAGCAGTTCCTGTTGTTGTCGGCGCTGCTGACCCTGCTGCTGTCGATTGCCGCCGTGGCGGTGGCTATGAGCCACTATTGCCGTAGCCGTTACGACCTGATTGCGGTGCTGAAAACCCTGGGTGCCGGCCGCAGCGCATTGCGCAAGTTGATCGTCGGCCAGTGGCTGGCGGTGATCCTGCTGGCTGCGGTATGCGGTGGGATTATTGGGCTGGGGTTTGAAGCGGTGTTGATCCGGCTGCTGGCACCGGTGCTGCCGGGGGAACTGCCTGCTGCCGGTAGCTGGCCGTGGCTGTGGGCGATCGGTGCGCTGCTGCTGATTTCGCTGCTGGTGGGGTTGCGGCCCTACCGGCAGTTATTGGCGACTCAGCCGTTGCGGGTACTGCGCCGCGACGTGGTGGCTAATGTCTGGCCGCTGCGTTACTTTCTGCCGGTGACGGCGGTGATTGTGGTGGCGTTACTGACGGCGCTGATGGGGGCCAGCACGCTGCTGTGGTCGATCCTGGCCGGCATTCTGGTGCTGGCGCTGTTGTTGGGCGCCATCGGCTGGGGCAGCCTGCTGCTGTTGCGGCGCATTCGGCTTAAAAACCTGGCGCTGCGGCTGGCGGTGAATCGCCTGTTGCATCAGCCCTGGGTCACGGTCAGCCAACTGGCGGCCTTTTCGTTGTCGTTTATGCTGCTGGCGTTATTGCTGGTGCTGCGTGGCGATCTGCTTGATCGCTGGCAGCAGCAACTGCCGCCGGACAGCCCGAACTACTTCCTGTTGAACCTGACCGAAGCGCAGGTGCCGCAGGTGAAAACCTTCCTGCAACAGCATCAGATCGCGCCGGAGACTTATTACCCGATTGTCCGCGTACGTTTGACCGAGATTAATCAGCAGGTGGCGACCGAGCGGGTGCATGAGGACGATCCGGGGGGCGAAGCGGTGAATCGCGAGCTGAACCTGACCTGGCTGGCGGATTTGCCGGCGCACAATCCTTTGCTGGCGGGCAGTTGGCCGCCGAAGACCGGCGAAGTGTCGATGGATCAGGGCATCGCCGGGCGGCTCAAAATCAAACTGGGCGACACGCTGACCTTCAGCGGCGATACCCAGTCGTTCAGCGCCAGGGTCACCAGCCTGCGGCAGGTGGATTGGGAAAGTTTGAAACCGAACTTTTACTTCATCTTCCCGCCGGGTGCGCTGGACGGTCAGCCGCAAACCTGGCTCACCAGTTTCCGCTATGACGGAGACGGCCAGATGCTGACCCAGCTTAATCGGCAGTTCCCGACGCTCAGCCTGCTGGATATAGGCTCGATCCTCAAACAGGTGGGCGGCGTGTTGCAGCAGGTCAGCCGCGCTCTGGAGGTGATGGTGGTGCTGGTGGTGGTCTGCGGTGGCTTGTTGCTGATGGCCCAGGTGCAGGTGGGTATGCGTCAACGGCGTCAGGAGCTGGTGGTGTATCGCACGTTGGGGGCCGGCAAGCGCCTGTTGCGCAGTACGCTGTGGTGCGAGTTTGCCCTGCTGGGGCTGGTGGCGGGCATCGCCGCTGCGGTGGGTGCGGAAGCGGCGCTGTGGTTGCTGCAAAGCCAGGTGTTTGACTTCCCATGGGCACCAACGCCGGTTCTCTGGTGGGCGTTGCCGTTACTCAGTGCGCTGCTGCTGTCGCTGTGCGGCGGTTGGCTGGGCGTGCGTTTGCTGCGTGGCCAGGCGTTGTTCCGCGGCTACGACGGCTAACCCGCCGTGATTTATCGACCGGCCCCGGTGACCCTGGGCCGGTCGAATTTGCCATCTGCCCAAAGCTGTTCCTCGCTAAAATGCCTGCATTCACTCCCGGTTCCTCTTTGTCGGCATTATCATCTTTTGGCTGTTATGGTGTGAAATCGGTTACATGTTGTCTCTGGCTTACTCAAGCCGATGGTGGGCATTATGGTAAAATGATGTTAACAGCATGACTCTTCTAAACCGATTATGATTGAAATTATCTTTTTAAATCATACTATTTAATTGTAATTGGGGTTTTGGTACTGATTTTATACAGATACACAAATAATGTAATCGTTTCCACTAATGTGATCGCACTCACTTCTCTCTGACGAATTGCCTCTTATCATACTGGCAACTTAAGCACGTTATCGTTTGGAGGCTGTATGAGTACTACCGTCAAAGTGTCGGCGGCTGAGAAAAGCCAGAGCAATGCAGGGATGACTTTTTTCGTCTGTTTTTTGGCCGCACTGGCTGGGCTGCTGTTTGGTCTGGATATCGGTGTCATTGCAGGTGCTCTGCCGTTTATCACCGATTCGTTTAACATCACCAGCTCTCAGCAGGAGTGGGTGGTCAGCTCAATGATGTTTGGGGCTGCGGTCGGTGCCGTGGGCAGTGGCTGGATGAACTTCCGTATCGGGCGCAAATACAGCCTGATGATAGGCGCAGTGCTGTTCGTCGTGGGCTCGCTGTGTTCGGCCGCGGCACCCAATGTGGAAATCTTGCTGATTTCTCGCGTGCTGCTTGGGCTGGCGGTGGGGGTGGCTTCTTATACCGCACCGATTTACCTGTCTGAAATCGCCCCGGAAAAAATTCGTGGCAGCATGATCTCGATGTATCAGTTGATGATTACCATCGGGATCCTGGCGGCCTACCTGTCTGATACCGCATTCAGTTACACCGGTGCCTGGCGCTGGATGTTGGGCGTGATCACCATTCCTGCGGTATTGCTGTTGATCGGCGTGTTCTTCTTGCCGGACAGTCCACGCTGGCTGGCTTCGCGCAATCGCCATGAGCAGGCGCGCCAGGTATTGGAAAAACTGCGTGACAGCAGCGCCCAGGCACAACACGAACTGAATGAAATTCGCGAAAGCCTCAAGCTGAAACAAAGCGGTTGGGCGTTGTTTAAAGACAACAAAAACTTCCGCCGCGCGGTGTTCCTCGGCGTGCTGCTGCAGGTGATGCAACAGTTCACCGGGATGAACGTCATCATGTATTACGCGCCGAAGATTTTTGGCCTGGCGGGCTTTGCCAGCACCGCACAACAGATGTGGGGGACGGTGATTGTCGGCCTGGTGAACGTGCTGGCCACCTTTATCGCCATCGGGCTGGTTGACCGCTGGGGACGCAAACCGACGCTGACGCTGGGCTTTATCGTCATGGCGGCGGGCATGGGCGCGCTGGGAACGATGATGAATGTGGGGATGACCTCGCCGGCCGAGCAATACTTTGCCATCATCATGTTGCTGATGTTTATTGTCGGTTTCGCCATGAGCGCCGGTCCGCTGATTTGGGTGCTGTGTTCAGAGATCCAACCGCTGAAAGGCCGCGATTTTGGTATTACCTGTTCGACTGCCACCAACTGGATCGCCAACATGATCGTTGGGGCGACGTTCCTGACCATGCTGAATTCGCTGGGCAGCGCGCACACCTTCTGGGTCTATGCGGCGCTTAACCTGGTGTTTATCTTCATCACGCTGGCGCTGATCCCGGAAACCAAGAATATTTCGCTGGAGCATATCGAACGCAATCTGATGGCGGGTAAACCGTTACGTAAAATTGGCTCGCGCTAGTCGGCAGGCAGCGCGTACATCCGTTTATGCATCGGCTTTGATGGCAGATGCGGCTTACAGGGGGAAATTATGGCGATTCTGGTGACGGGCGGTGCCGGATATATTGGTTCGCACACCGTATTGGCGCTGCTGGAACGGGGTGAAGACGTGGTGGTGCTGGACAATTTGATCAATGCGTCCGAAGAATCCTTGCGCCGTGTGGCGCAGCTGACGGGCAAAGCCGCCAGATTCTATCAGGGAGATATACGGGACGCCGGCTGCCTGCAACGGATCTTTGAGGCGCATAAGATTGCTTCGGTGATCCATTTTGCCGGCCTGAAGGCGGTAGGGGAGTCAACCCAAAAACCCCTGGAGTACTATCAGAACAATGTGACGGGGACGCTGGTATTGCTGGAGGCGATGCGTCAGGCAGGCGTTCATCAGTTTATTTTCAGTTCCTCCGCCACGGTGTACGGCGAACATGCCCCGGTGCCTTATCGCGAGGATATGCCGATCGGCGGCACCACCAGCCCTTACGGCACCTCCAAGTGGATGGTGGAGCAGATCCTGCAGGATTTTGCCAAGGCCGAACCGGCATTTTCCATTATTGCACTGCGCTACTTCAATCCGGTGGGCGCCCATGAGTCGGGCTTGATTGGCGAAGATCCCAGCGGTATTCCCAATAACCTGTTGCCTTACATCGCGCAGGTTGCCATTGGCCAACGGAAAAGCTTGAGCGTGTTCGGCGGCGATTACCCGACGAAAGACGGTACTGGCGTACGTGATTACATCCACGTGATGGATGTGGCGCAGGGCCACCTGGCGGCGATGGATCATCTCAGGCAGATCGCCGGTTTTAAAGCTTATAATCTGGGATCTGGAGTGGGGTATTCGGTGTTGGAAATGGTGCAGGCGTTTGAAAAAGCCTCGGGCGTCACTATTCCCTATCAGATTTTACCGCGTCGTGCGGGCGATTTGCCGGCCTTCTGGGCCGATGCCGGGTTGGCGAAACAGGAACTGGGCTGGCAGGTGCAGCGCGGGCTTGACGTGATGATGCGCGATACCTGGAACTGGCAAAGCAAAAATCCGCAGGGTTATCGCCAATAGTTTTTTCATCGGTAATAAAAAAAGGGTTCAGCTCATCGAGTTGAACCCTTTGTTTTTGGTGCAGTGTAGCGCTTAAGCCAGCTTTTGCTGCGCCCAGGCCAGACCGCTTTGGTATTCGGCCGGTAGCAGCGGCGCCAGGGCTTGCAACGCCTGTTGCAGCGTGGCGGCGTCAGGATCGTTCAGATTCAGATGCCCGACCTTGCGGCCTTCGCGCACCTCTTTCTCGTACCAGTGCAGATGCACCAGCGGTAACGCCAGCCATTGCGGGTTCACCGCGGTACCGATCAGATTGACCATTACCGACGGGGTGCTGACGACCGGCTTGGGCAGCGGCAGGGCGAGGATCGCGCGCAGGTGCAGTTCGAACTGGCTGATAGACGCGCCGTTCTGCGTCCAGTGGCCGCTGTTATGCACCCGTGGCGCCAGTTCGTTAATCAACAGACGATCGCCGACGATAAAGCACTCCATCGCCATCACGCCGACGTAGTTCAGCTCGTCGAGGATCGCCGCCAGCATCTGCTCAGCCTGCTGTTGCAGCGCAGGGTTGGGCTGCGGCAACGCCACGCTGGTACGCAGAATACCTTCTTCGTGCAGGTTATGGGTCAGCGGGTAGAACACCGAGTTGCCGTCGTGTCCGCGTGCGCCGACCAACGAAACCTCACCGGAGAAATTAATCCCCTGTTCGACGATGCATTCGCCGTAGGCATCGGCCGGCAGTTCGGCTTCCTGCCCTGGGCGCAGACGCCACTGGCCGCGGCCGTCGTAACCCCCAACGCGACGTTTGACTATCGCCAGTTCGCCAAGGGTGGCGAACACCTGTGGCCATTCGGCGGCGTCGGCCAGCAATTGCCAGGGAGCGGTAGCCAGGCCGAGCTGATCGAGCAACTGTTTTTGCGTCAGGCGATCGGCCAGACGTGGGAAGATATCGCGGTTAACGAAGTTGTTGTGGGTTGCCAGTTCGCGCGTCAACGCGGTTTCGGGCCAACGCTCGATTTCGGCGGTGATCACGCTGTTTTGATAGGGCACGGCTTCCGGCTCGGCGTCGAGGCCGACCGGATAAACGGCGATGCCCAGCGGTTCACCGGCCTGGCGCAGCATGCGCCCCAACTGACCGTTACCCAGTACGCAAACCGGCTTCATGCTTCCTCCCGCGGATCCGGGTTATTCAGCACCTCGTCGGTCTGCGCCTGACGCCAATCGGCCAGGCGTTGCGCCAACGCGGCGTCGTGCAACGCCAGAATTTGCGCGGCCAGCAGTGCGGCATTGGCGGCACCGGCCTTGCCGATCGCCAGAGTGCCGACCGGGATACCGCGCGGCATTTGCACGATGGAATACAGGCTGTCCACGCCGCTCAATGCGGCGCTTTGAACCGGCACACCCAGCACCGGAACCAGGGTTTTCGCCGCCAGCATACCCGGCAGATGCGCAGCACCGCCCGCACCGGCAATGATCACGTCAATGCCCTTGGCGCTAGCCTGTTCGGCGAAGCTGAACAGCTTGTCCGGCGTGCGATGAGCGGAAACGACTTCGACATGGAACGGGACATCGAGCGAGGTCAGGACTTCGGCGGCAAACTGCATGGTGGCCCAGTCACTTTTCGATCCCATTACAATTGCGATTTTAACCTCAGCGTGAGTGGCTGAAGCGGCGTTGGCTCCCATGGGTGTAAGGCTCCTGTGATTGTACAAACGACGGCCGGTTGCCTGCGGCGGGAGGCCGAATGAGGGCGTAGAGCATACCATGAGCGAACGGCGAGGAAAACGGTTGCGTCGCCGGTTTTGATCGGCAAAAGCGCGAATTTTTTACCCGCGCGTTAAGTCAGAAGCCTGGAAAGGGAATTGGATCAGTTCGACGGCGTCGGCGCTGACTTTGATCATGGAGCCTTCTTCATGCCAGGCCCCCAGTACCACACGATGGGCCTTGCCGTTGCTCAGCGTCAGTTCGTGCACTGCCGGACGATGAGTGTGGCCGTGGATCATCCAGTGAACCTGGTGGTTCAGCATCGCCTGTTCAACCGCTTGCGGGTTGACGTCCATGATGGCGTCCGATTTGTATTGGTTGCTTTGCCGGCTGCGGGCACGCATTTTAGCGGCGATTTTAAGACGCCAGCGCAACGGCATCGCCAGGAACAGTTTCTGGATCAGCGGGTTGTGCACTTTGCGGCGGAACTGTTGGTAGGCCTGATCGTCGGTACACAGCGTGTCGCCGTGCAGGATCAGGATTTTACGGCCGTACAGGTCCAGCACCTTCTCTTCCGGCAGCAGTTGCATGCCGCTGGCGCGGGCAAAGCGTTTGCCCACCAGAAAATCACGGTTGCCGTGGATAAAGTAGCAGGGCACGCCGGCCCGTTGCAGCGTCTTCAGCGCCGCGGCGATTTCAGCATGCAGCGGTTCGGGATCGTCATCGCCGATCCAGGCTTCGAACAGATCACCGAGAATGTACAAGGCTTCGGCGTGGATGGCATCTTGCCGCAAAAAACGCAGAAAACCGGCAGTGATTGCCGGTTCCTGTGCGCTTAAGTGCAGATCTGCAATGAACAGCGTGTTCATTCAGCTGCGATTACTCGCTGACGGTAACGCTGGTGACGATCACGTCTTCTACCGGTACGTCCTGGTGCATGCCGCTGCGGCCAGTTTTCACGGCTTTGATCTTGTTAACCACGTCCATGCCTTCAACCACTTCAGCAAACACGCAGTAGCCCCAACCCTGGGCGTTTTCGCCGCGGAAGTTCAGGAAGTCGTTGTCTGCTACGTTGATGAAGAACTGTGCGGTCGCGGAATGTGGATCGTTGGTGCGCGCCATTGCCAGGGTGCCGATGGTGTTTTTCAGACCGTTGTTGGCTTCGTTCTTGATAGTGGCTTTGGTGTCTTTCTGAGTCATACCTGGCTCAAAACCGCCGCCCTGAACCATAAAACCGTTGATAACACGGTGGAAAATGGTGTTGTTGTAGAAACCGTCACGGCAGTAGCTCAGGAAGTTTTCAACGGTAACCGGTGCTTTGTCCGCGAAGGTGTTGATAACGATGTCGCCGTGATTAGTGTGGAAAGTAACCATAGTTTTAGTCCTAACAAGATGAAGTGAGATGTCACATGGAGCGAGTGAACTATCAGACCGCCGTTATAACATATCTCCTTTAATGAGTCAGCAGCAGCTAAACCGCGCGCAGCCTGTGGTAAAACCCACTTTGTTATATTATAACACTGGTGGCGATCGCTGATTTATCACCGTTTTCCACCTCAGAACTCAGCAAAGCGCGGCCTTAACCTTGCATTAGATCAGGCTTCGGGTTTCAATACGCTGCTGGGTGAACAACCTTAACCCTGGTTATCATTTTTGTTATCACGCACACCACGGAATGTCCCGATGCTAAAGATTTTTAATACCCTGAGTCGTCAAAAAGAGGAATTTAAACCCATTCATGCCGGTAAAGTGGGCATGTACGTGTGCGGGGTAACCATCTATGACCTGTGTCATATCGGACACGGGCGTACCTTCGTTGCTTTCGATGTGGTGGCGCGTTATCTGCGCTATCTCGGCTATTCGCTGAACTACGTGCGTAACGTCACCGACGTTGACGACAAAATCATCCGCCGCGCGACTGAAAACGGCGAAAGCTGCGATCAACTGACTACGCGCATGCTGGCGGAGATGCACGCCGACTTCGATTCCCTGCTGATCGAACGTCCGGACATTGAACCGCGCGCGACTCAGCACATTGCCGAGATCATCGAGATCACCCAACGCCTGATCGATCGCGATCACGCGTATGTCGCCAGCAACGGCGACGTGATGTTCTCCATCGACAGCGATCCGCAATATGGTTTGCTGTCACGTCAGGATCTGGATCAACTGCAGGCCGGTGCGCGCGTAGAAATCGACGACGTAAAACGCAACCCGATGGACTTCGTGCTGTGGAAGATGTCCAAGCCGGGCGAACCGAGCTGGGAATCGCCATGGGGCGCGGGCCGTCCGGGCTGGCACATTGAATGTTCAGCCATGAACGGCAAACAGCTCGGTACCCATTTCGACATCCACGGTGGGGGTTCTGATCTGATGTTCCCGCATCACGAGAACGAAATTGCCCAGTCGAGTTGTGCCCATGACGGCCCGTACGTCAACTACTGGATGCACTCCGGCATGGTGATGATCGACAAAGAAAAAATGTCGAAATCGCTGGATAACTTCTTCACTATCCGCGACGTGCTGGGCTATTACGACGCGGAAACCGTGCGTTACTTCCTGATGTCCGGCCACTACCGCAGTCAACTGAACTACAGCGAAGAGAACCTCAAGCAGGCGCGCACCGCACTGGAACGTCTGTATACCGCCCTGCGCGGTACCGATGTTCATGCCCAACCGGCCGGTGGCGAAGTGTTCGAAGCCCGCTTCCGTGAAGCCATGGACGACGACTTCAACACGCCGGAAGCCTACTCGGCGCTGTTTGATTTGGCGCGTGAGGTTAACCGCCTGAAAGCGGAAGACATGACGGCGGCTAACGGCATGGCGGCGGAGCTGCGCAAGCTGGCGAAGGTGCTTGGTCTGTTGCAGCAGGAGCCTGAACAGTTCTTGCAGAGCGGGGCGCAGGCAGATGACGGTGAAGTGGCTGAGATCGAAGCCTTGATCAAGCAACGCAACGATGCGCGTAAAGCCAAAGACTGGGCGCTGGCCGATGCCGCGCGCGATCGCTTGAACGAGATGAACATCGTGCTGGAAGATGGCCCGCAGGGGACGACCTGGCGCCGTAAGTAATTCGCTTTAGGTCACAAACAAAAAAGGCGCTGAGTTAACCTTCAGCGCCTTTTTCTATGGTGTGGAGTTTACGGCTTAACGACCACTTTGCCGCCGTTAAATTCCACAACCTGATCGGCAACGATTTTGCAGCGTTTGCGCGTTTCGACCTTGCCGTTCACTTTCACCTGCCCATCGGCGATGACTTCTTTGGCGGCACCGCCGCTTTCACACCAGCCCTGAAACTTGAGCAGGTCGCACAGTTCAACGTGCGGGTGATTATCCAGATTAAAAGTTTCCATACTGCCTTACTTATTTAGGTTGAACGTCGTGATATTCCTCGCAGGCCTGCAAGGTATTTTGGATCAGTGTAGCAACGGTCATTGGGCCAACGCCACCCGGAACCGGAGTAATGTAGGCGGCGCGCTCGCTTGCGGCGGCAAAATCTACGTCGCCGACCACTTTACCACTTTCCAGACGGTTAATGCCGACATCGACCACGATGGCGCCAGGTTTGATCCAGTCACCGGGAATAAAGCCCGGTTTGCCGACCGCCACCACCAGCAGATCCGCGTTTTCAACATGATGACGCAGGTTCTTGGTGAAACGGTGGGTCACGGTGGTGGTGCAACCGGCCAGCAGCAGCTCCATGCTCATCGGGCGGCCGACGATGTTGGATGCGCCGACCACTACGGCATTCAGGCCATAGGTATCGATGTTGTAACGCTCGAGCAGGGTGACGATACCGCGTGGGGTGCATGGGCGCAGTTTTGGCGCGCGCTGGCACAGGCGACCGACATTGTACGGATGGAAGCCGTCGACGTCTTTATCCGGATGAATACGTTCCAGCACCTTGACGTTGTCGATGCCGGCCGGCAGCGGCAGTTGCACTAAAATGCCGTCGATTTCGCCATCGGCATTCAGCCGATCGATCAGTGCCAGCAGTTCAGCCTCACTGGTGGTGGCAGGCAAATCGTAGGAGCGGGAGAGGAAGCCCACTTCATCACAGGCGCGACGCTTGCTGGCGACGTAAATCTGTGAGGCCGGGTTCTCGCCAACCAGCACGACCGCCAGACCCGGTGCGCGTTTTCCTGCGGCCAGACGTTGTTTAACTTGCTCAGCCACTTCGTTTCTAACCTGCTGCGCAATCGTTTTACCATCAATAATCTTTGCTGACATCAGTGAGGAAATCCATCAATTAAGAAAAGCGGGGGATGCTGCTATTTTGTCAGAAGCGGAGCGCGCTGTCAGGCGCTGAATCGCGATCGACGCTGTTTGCCGGACGCGATTTACGCTTTTTTTATACCAACAGAATGATCCTCTACGCCTTTTTTACCATCCACTGCGTAAGCTGTGACGATTCACACTGCGGTTCGGGAGTAAAAATCATGATGGTCATCACCCGGTTGCACTCTTTGCATCTTCCTATTGATAGCCAGACCCGCCAGCCGAGACACGTGGGGGAGACGGTGTTCGATTCGTCTTTGCATCCGGCGGACGTCGCACAGCTGATCGCGTTGCACCAGCTTGCCGCACACCAAACGCCGCCCTCATGGAAGACGCGCCTGAGTGCGCTGTGCCGGAGGCTGCGCGCATGAGAAACATCAAAGGGATGGGGTTTCTGCTGCTGGCCTGGGCGCCAATGGGCCAGGCTTCGTTAAATGCCGCGCCGGTGAGTGCTGCGTTAAATCAGCCGTTGGCGGCTGTCTGCAACCTTTTGACGGCGCAGCAGGCCGACTGGGGGAATATCAATGCGGTGGTGCGTTCGGCCCGCGTTTGCCTGCAACGTCCTGCAGAGCAGCGACAATCAGATCGCATTTCCGAACCGGCCGATTCAGGCCTGGCGCAGCGTAGCACTAACCCGCAACCGGATTTAATTCAAAGCAAATGATGACCTTACTCCAACGTTCGGCGACAGCAATGGCGGAAAAATCGCCATAAAGCACGGCTGCCGCCGTAACCTCATGAAAAGGCATTGACTCAATGATCTCTGACCGTATAATCCAACCCGCAACTCCCGGTTGCCGCATCCCCATGCGCCCTTAGCTCAGTTGGATAGAGCAACGGCCTTCTAAGCCGTAGGTCACAGGTTCGAGCCCTGTAGGGCGTACCATTAAGAAACAAAGACTTACAGCATTCACCCAAGCTTCTCAATTTCAACATGGGACAGATTTGGGACTAAGCCTCCAAAAATCGCATCAATCTGCCGTGCATGTTCAGTTAAATGATTCGGTGCCAGGTGTGCATAACGCTGTACCATTTCTATGCTCTCCCAACTGCCCATTTCCTGTAATGCAGATAACGGTACACCGGCTTGAATTAACCAGCTCGCCCAGGTGTGCCGCAGATCGTGAAAACGGAAGTCTTCTATGCCTGCTCGTTTCAATGCTGCCCGCCAGGCATTATTGGAATCCACACGCATTTTCCTAACTGGATCTTTATGGACAAACACCCAACGATGATGATTTCCGATCTGGCGTTTTAGCACTGCGCATGAGGTGTCGTTGAGAGCGACACCTATTGCGCGTCCAGATTTGCTATCCTCTGGGTAAATCCATGCGACCTTACGCTGCATATCGATCTGCGACCAGGCAAGTTCAATAATGTTTGACCGGCGCAAACCAGTGGTTAGAGCAAACTCTACAGTGGATTTCAGTGGTTCAGGACATTCTTCAATTAACCGCTGCGCTTGGGCGGGTTCGAGCCACCGAACCCGCCTATTTCTTTCTTGTGGTACTTTGATAACTGGTGACTTCTCGATCCACTTCCAGTCCCTTTCAGCCGCTCGCATGAGAGCCTTCATCAATGCAAGGTGCTTTGCTTTGGTTGATGTGGAAACGGACTCCGCCTTCCTCGGCGGTATCGAAACGCCTTTCTTAGCCATGGCATCCATGCGCATCTGCCAACGCTCTTCGGCCTTTCTGTTAACCATTCTGCTAACAGCGGTGTAAATTTTTGCCTCTGTTATATCCTTCAGTAAAACCCCCTCAAAATGCATGAGCCAGAATCCAATCCGGCCCTTGTCAGCATCGAGTGATTTCTTGTGCGCCTTTTCTTCTAACCAACGCAAGCAAGCCTCTTCAAATGTTACATTCGGGAAGTCCCCCAAACGCTCTATTCTCCAAAGTTCAGCTTTTCTACGGTCGTGCAGCTCCTGCGCCTGGCGTCTGTCCGAAGTCCCAAGCGATTCCTTAATTCGCTTGCCGCTTGGCGACGTGTAACTGCCGTACCAGATTTCTCCACGGCGGAATAATGACATGGTGCTTTCTCCTCATGTGCATCACCCGCGCTCACCGGCATAGTGTGGATCGGAATGCTAAGCGCGGCAATACAGGCTTGTCGGGTTATTAGGTAAGGGGATTTTGATTTGGTCGGATCTTTGCGGGTGGCTGATAGCCTTCCTGATCTAATCCACGCGGTTAATGTTGGCGCGGACACTCCCAGGAAAGCGCAAGCCTCATCCCTCGTAAGGCTGTATTTATCCATCTATGCCTCTTCTATTTTCCTTCCCGCACTCGGTGAACCTCACAGTTAAGCCGAAGCCATGCCGGTGGACGTTTCGGCCAGTAGGGCGCGATTTTCACTGCGTGTTTATCGAGTAGCTGTCGAAAGGTGAATTTGTTGGTGGGGGATTCGAATTCGTTCAGTAGTTCTCTTGCTGTGCTACGGAGAAGGTTTTTCTGAATGCTGCCGGTATCAGCGACAGGTTGTTTACTGGGCATTCATTCCCCCAATGATCCCAACCAGGCGCATCGCCCCGGCTGAATAGTTCTATTCTGGTTACGTCTCCATAAAGCAGCTCAAGACGGCGACGCACTTCCCACGGCTTTTGGCTGTGCTCACCAAGACAACTGAAGACGACCTGTTTTATTGATGCACTGGCGCGTTCCAGACCCTGGCCCCGAACCGCGATCAGCACGTCTTCTGAATTGGCCCGCGTATAGTTGCCGCCATTCATCCGAGTTTCGGCATTCAGCATGTCCAACAATTCGGTGAAGTCGAAGATGGTCTGCTGCTTCAGGGCCTTGTTAAACCGTAGTTCTGCCTGCTGGTTCAGCTTTACCCAGGTGAAGGCCTTCATCGTCCTGACGCTGAACCCCCAAGCTTCAGCCAGCGCTATCGCTTCCTGGCTGTGATTGCCGGTGTACCACATTGCAAGAACGCTATCCGGTGCCGAAATGGCCCATACCGGCAGGCGTTTTAAATCGGCTATGGTCATCGTGCTGTAGTGATTACCTGCTGCGCCATTGCTGATTGTGTTGCCGTAACTCCAGGGTGGATCTGCATAGATAAGTTGATAGGTCATCGTTATCTACCCCAGTTGCGCGACGCGGCGTTGACGCAAAAATCGATGCGGATTTGTACCCATATCACATCGACCGCCCGAGCGACTTCGAATGCCTTAAGCCAAATACTGGCCGCGTCGGAATAATGGGCACGACGTTCTGCCTCAGCGGCTTGGTGCGCTAAGTTTTTATATCCAAATGTCATGATGGTGCTCCGGTGTTAGTAGGTGCGCTGGTGGGTTACTGGGGAAAGAAGTTGGTTGAACCATTGGACGCGTTTAATGCAATCAACAACGCTCCTGGGTTCGTCGTTCAACCACACTCGGGGGACAACTTCAGATTCCCGATTACGTATGCGTGAATAGCGTTTGTATTCAGGGTCTACGGAAAGAACCTTTACTAACCGGCCACTGTTTTTTGTTGGTATAACATCGACCCTTACAAAGCGTGACGTGGTCATGGACTGGCGAATCGCTGTTACTTTCGTCTCAGTGATTTCAACATCAGGGAAATTCATCCGCAGTAAAGAAATATGTTGATCCCGAGTGTAGTGACCACCGTCTTTAATCAGCCATTCAATTATTTCAAAGTTGCTCATTTCAGATCCTTATCTGGTTGTTGTAGCGCTCATGGCTCATTACTTCCCATGAGTTACCGTTATCTTTTGAAAGCAGTCGCCAGCAGCGGGTCACTGGCGGCGTTAAGTGCTTATGCTGATAGGTTCGTGTGGGTGTCTTTTTGCCCTCCATGAAGGCGCATAGAACCCCCTCAGCTTTGATGCTGATTCGTTGCGGAATTCGAGGTTTCATTTTGTCCGGTGGGAAAGTGTTATTTTGTGGTGGGTGCCCAGCAGATTTTTTTGATGTCTGGGCGGCGAACGCGTTCGACAGCTTTTTCTTTTTCCAATTTCTGCAATCGCCTGCGAATGGCTATTCCGGTCATACCTTTGTAACCTGCGCAGCGGAGGAGGTTTGCAACTGAATCAGGGGTGGAGCCAGTAGCGCTGAGCCGTTCGAGGATTTCGTTATCGTCGGGTGTCAGGATCATTGCCGCCCTCCGGTGCTGCTGGTAGTGGCATCCAGTGTGTTACTGGGTGATGTAGAAGGTCGATAAACTCGTTATGTTCATCCTGCCAACGTTCGTCATCCTCAAAATGCTCTGCATCGTTATACATTCCAATGCCAACCCAAACGCCGTTGCTGACCTGAACGTATTTATTTGGCTCCGGCATCCGCTCGCTGCACGCTATCCAGTTGCACCCCTGGCTAACAGGTTGAGCCAGCATTGCGGCGAGGCAGGCGTTCCAGCCCTTAGCCGCGGCATGTACCCCTTTGATAACAGGCGGCACTCCGTCATGCGTTAGAGCGTATTGGCGGCAGTCATTCCAGCCAGTGGCAAAGTCAGTCTGACTCAGGTTGTTATCCAGCGGGCAAAGCTGGTTGATGTTGGTCAGCGTTGCGGCTTCTGGAATTACAGTCACGTGCGGCACTGCTGGCGGGGCGGTGAAAAGCTTCGTATCGTAGGGGATTTTTTGCAGGTCAGCGTCAGCCAGCACCCGAATTTCCCGCTCGCCAAATGCTTCTGGGTCGCCATATTTAGACACGACTTCGGCCACCGGCTGCGCCTCCCGGTTAGCCAGAAGTTCGCGGGCCGCAAGGTACCCATAATTAATCGGTACGCTCATTCCGTAGCCTTTTTCGTGGCTGTCAACGATTTGGCGCAGTTCGTCAGTCGTTAGTGTCTTTGTCATGCATCCTTCCCAATTTTAAAAGTGGCGGCCCATGGCGCACCGTTTGGTGAACAGTAAAAATAGAGTGGCCACCATTTACCAAAGCAGCGCACCGGCAGACGGAAACACACGTAACCCCATCGCTTGGTGCGGATGTTTACCGCCCAGTGCATTGCGTTTTCACCGTAGATAGTGATCGGCCCGATGCTGACATGGCCACCCATAAAGTTTTTCCACCACGACAGGGCCGGGTATTTCTTCCGGTTTAAAATAGCGTTCTTGATCACTGTTCATCCCCCTCTACGGTGAAGCCAGCGGCGCGGGTATCCTTGGCGCAATAATCAACGCCTGCATTAAAGCCGTCACCGGCAAATGGCACGTTGCTGGAATCGACCTTTTTCAACTGCACCGGCGTAGCCAGCTTCTGCTCTGCCGCTTTAGCCCGCTCTATGTTGTGCTCTAGCCAGTGTGACAGCTCGGCGATGCGCTTATCCTTCGCTTCCAGCTCTGCCAGCAGGGCGATGATTTTGGCTTGCTGAACATTCCACGCTAACCCGACGTTTTCACACTCTTCGGGGCCTTCCTCACCACAGTGAGGGCAAATTGCGTCATTGTAATCGCCCGTGTCTGCAATCTGGCCGCCGCCGTCTGCATGTTGGCTTGGGTAAACCGCGCCGCATTCCTGACACTCAATGACGAAATAGCCCCCGGAGTTGTTATCAGTGACATACCCAGCAGCTACAGATTCACGACTTTTCTTGTCTGCGGGAATTGTGACTTTCAGTTCTCTCAGCTTATTGTTCACAAGAAATTACCCCTTCATGGCTGATGCGGTAGACTCGCTTTGGTAAGCCAACTGATTCACGATTTCTGCTGATAAAACCTGACCACACCTTCAACTCAAGCAAAAATCCGCACATGCCTTTACCAGTTTTTCTGCCGCCAATCTTGTTGCTTTTTCCGATGTTGCGACGTGACTTGCGCGTCTGGTTTCGGTTGTACGCATTGCAGACTTCAAGCCAGCGGTCATTGCCTTTGTCTTTGTATGGCGAGAACGTGCGAATGCGACGAGCCCGTAGTTCATTGAGGTATGCATGTTGCAAATCTTCGATGTAGGTTTGCTTGCTCATAATGCTTTCTCCTGGGCTTCAGCAGCCTTGGTGTAATTGGCGATTACCGCGCCGGTCTTGTCGAAATACTTCACCTCGCAGAATGGGTGACAGTTATCTGGGTGCTTGCCGTATTTCAGTTGGTTGGTGAACACAACATCTAGGTTGGCACTACCATTCATGCCAATAATCGTTCCAAGGTCGCCGTAAACCTCAACCATCATCCCGATGCGGGCAAAGTCGATACCCCGACAGCGGATCATGTCGTCAATGAATTGCTGGTCTTTGCTCTTACGCTTAGCCATGCTTGGCCTCCTTCAAATTAGCCTCAAACACCGCCTGAGCAAACCCCCTAGGAGTTGCACTGCGAATGTTCTTGGTTCGTGTTGACTTGCCTCCACACAGACGCCAGCCTGGGTTATCTTTCTGTGCCGGTTCGATATATCGGTCATTCGGCTTCTTGAATCCGTTGCCGAACCAGATATTTGTTGTCTTGTTGTATCGGTCGCGCCCAGGGTAAACCTCCGGGTAAAGCGGGTGCTCATCACCTTCAGGCAGATACCCAGCGTAATGGCACGGGTGGAATGCGAAATCAGGCTTGCGATAGATGCTCGACAAAACTCCAACCGGATTTTCGAAGGCCCACGGCGCGCCGGTGATAATGCCCACGATGCGTACTAGGTCGGCAAGCTCTGCCGCTTCAATCTGGAACATCGGGTTAGCCTGGCGCTTAGCCTCGAAATGGCGGGCCCCAGCAACGGTCAGGTCGGTACACTCCGGGAACCCGAACACCATCACCACGCCGTCACCTACCAACTCAGAAATTTGTTTCGCTTGCGTAATCTTCTTCTCTGCCTCAAACCACATCCCAACCTTCACCAAATTACCCTCGCGATTGATGCCTGGTTCATGCTGTCCATCGAAACACCAGCACTCATAGCCTGCATCAAGCCAAGGTTTTGCCATCAGACCGGTGAAGTCGTAGAGGAAGATTGCCTTTATCTTCAGTTCATTTGCTGGCATCACTGGGCGCTCTTTCATTTTGCCTCCCGCAGCTCGATGGCGAACTTTTGGGCGTCTTCAATCGTAAGGTCATAATCGAAACCGGATGATGCAGTGGACCAAACGATAAACTTCTCCACTCCCCGCGCTTCGATAGCTGCAAGGGCGAAGGAGGTGGCTGGGGTTTCAGGCATCTGCATGATGAATTTCCGCACTGTCTGGTATTCATCGTTGCGATAGCTTCCAAAGGCGTAAATGAACGGCTTGTTGAGGTTGTGACCATTTTTATTGATGTAGTCTTTGCAACCTTGCTCGGTAAAACAGCCGGTCACAAACACATCAATCTCCTTCATGGCGTGCCTATACCAACCGTCTCTAACCTCATATTTGGCCTGATAAATAGCCTCCAAGCGCCGATACTGTGTCTCTGTCGCCTCGACATAATCACCGCTCTGGTTCTCAATCCAGCAAATCCGGTCACAGTCATGGTCTTCAGAGCCTATGATTTCGCGCTTGGTCATTACGGCGAAAAATGGTTGGTCAGTTATGCGGTTGTTCTGTGTGCGGATTAGCTCACCGATAGCAGTAATTTCAGAGCGCTCGTACTTCAACCCCGCATTCTCCACAGCCAGCGCATCGCGATCAGCCTTCACCGATTCCAGTTCAGAAAACAACGTTGCATAGTCGCCGTGTGCCACGTAGCCGCCCTCCGGGGTTTCACGCATATAAGCGAGTTCATGGGAAATGCTCAGCGAAAAGTCAGGGTTAAATCGCTTGATCATCGATGGCCTCCTGGGCTGGGTTCTGCTGCCGGTACTCGTTGAGGATTTTGTTTATTTCCTCCCTGGTTCCCGGCAAGAGCAGCAGAACGTCACCCTCTTCGCGGAGCATTGGCGAGGCGTCATAGAGCAGTTCGCATAATCTGCGTGCGCGGGTTGCGCTGAATAAGGGGGTGATAAAGGACTTGGTGACCTTCTTTTTGCCTGCTTTCTTTGCCTTTGCGACGTCACCGGCAAGCACTTTCCCCGCTGCTTCACCGTGCTCTTTCACACGGTCTACAGCGGCGTCAACGGCAACAGAACCTTCTCTAACAAGCGTCTGAACGTCGTGATTGGCCTGGCTGAATGCCAGCAGCTTATCGACCGTTGAGCGGCTCTTGCCGACCAGGGCGGCAATCTCGTCCGGCGACAGATTAAAACCTGCCAGCTCCCTTACTACCTGCGATTGCTCGTATGGGGTGAGGGCTAACTGGCTGTTGCTGTTCATGATGCGGGCTATGCGCTCGACATCGCTGCCAGTGAAAGGAAGAATGGCTATCCACTCGACGGGCTTACCAGTGTCACGACAGCGTGAATAGGCGCGGTGGCGTCGGTGTCCCTCTACAATCCACACACCACCATCATCGCGGGGTCTAACTTCCAGTGGCGGAACCGGCTTACCGTGCGAAAGGTGATTAAATAAATCATCGTCCGCCGCCTGAGTGCGTTCATCATCTACGCGCTTATTGAAGCCATCCTGAACGTGAATATCGTCCAGCCTGATGAACATACCCGAGTCGGTGCGCTTAAGCGTGCCGTTGTTCTTCATCTGCTTAAATGAGTTAGCCATCGGTTATTCAACCTCTCCGTGGATTGTGCTTTCGCTGTGGTGCTGTAGGCGGCCGCCAGAAGGGTGGGTGATGCCATAAGTCAGGACATAGGCGGAACCGTCTTTAAAACCAGTCCAACGTGCGCAGGCGCTGACTATTTGGCCCTGAACATCCTTACCCCGGTGATCGGAGTAATTAACAATGGTGCCAATGTGGTAACGCGGTTCGCACAGGCTCGGCGGAAGAGGTTTCTTTTCCATGATTAACTCCAAACAGCGCCAGCAGTTAGCAGGCACAGGGTAAAAATAAGTAGGTAGAAGAGGTGTTTGCCGTGGTGACGCTTAGGGGCGAAATCGCCCCCGTTGAGGTCATGTTTATGCTGGATGCGAGCATTGAGGGTTACCATGATGGCCTCCGCTGCTGAGCATGCAGGCGGCGCTGCAGGGTTTTGATAGCCTGGCGGGTGATGTAATAGCCTGAGCATGTATCGGCGCAGACGAGCATTCTCACGCTCTTATATCTGCCGTCTTCGTAGCGTTGAATGCTTACGCCCTTTTTCTCTACGTCGCGCGTTTTACCGCAGTGCTCACAGCATTTTGTGGTGGTTTGCATAGCATGTCCTCTCAAAGAAAATTACATGGATAAAGGCACTGCCTGAGTTGATGCACGCGCTCGGTTTCCCTACGGTTCCAGCACTCTGGAGCAGGGCAGTGGCCTTTATTGATGTAAAAAAGAGCCCCGGCTAGCGGGGCAAAGGATGGCAAGGGAAGTGGTACTGAGCAGGCTTGTGATTTCTCACGCACCTGGTGGCACATCGAACCGGGGCTTTATACTGTGTAGGTTAAAAGGATGTACCGGAATGATGTGCCACCAGATAAGTGAGTAACGCCGGAATTACCCGGCGAAATGGAAACCCACTGCTGACCAGAACGCGACGCAGATGACAACCACGCCCAGCCAGACGATTTGATTAAAAGTCATGATTGCCTCAGTGCGCCCCGTAGGGCGCGGTGGGTGTTAGTTGAGTAGGTGGCGGTTAGTACCGATGAACTCGACCATTTCGCGGAGCTTCTTCTCGGTAGTGATCAGCGCTGGTAACTCTTCTTTAAGATCATCTGGTAGGTAAACGTTCCCCCTCCATTGCAGGCCTGCACCGGTCAATGTGTAGCTGAACAGCCATTCCATATCGTTGTTGGATTCCCAAACGCAGAGGCAATGCTCGTTATCCAGTTTTTCCACGGTCAGCGTTAACCCGCGTTTCTGTGCCATGTTGAAAGTGGTTTTTGCAATGTCGAACATCGTTTAGCTCCTCAGTGGTCTTAATGAAGCGCCCCGCAGGACGCTTTATAAGTTCACTCTTTGCGTTTCATACCCAACACATCAGCACCTGGTCGCCGTCACAGCCGGATCGCGGCTGGTCTTCGTTCTGCGCCAGAATTACCAGTGAGTCCGGTAGTTCATCCGACTTTCTGAATTGTTAAAGAGCAAGCCCGGTGGTTTGGGGTGACGTTGTTGCTGTCGATGGATGTAATTTATGCGTATGACGCAAATGCGTCAAGCGCATTAAATGATAAATATTTGCAAATTTGCGCATATTCTTGAATTGATTGGTTAAATAGTTTTGCGTGGATTTATGCGGTGTGATTTTTGGGCACAAAAAAACCGGCCTAAGCCGGTTTGATTAGAATAGGTTGATTTACCAGGTAGATGACGACCAGAAAACACGGCCAAGAACAACAAGTTGCTCTCTTCTTTGCTGGTAAGTAAGATTCTCGTCCTTAAACTCTTCTCGGTTCATAGAGCGGATAATAACGCCGCCATCTGGTTGTTCTATCAAGTATTTAACGCGAAGAAGGTCGCCATGACGGATGCCGTAAGCCTTTCCATCTCTGATTCTTGTGTCATCTGTGTTAATACCGACAACATCCCCATCAGATAGGCGAGGTTCCATACTGTTTCCAATTACACGGACGAGCTTAGCTGCTGCAATAGACACGCCTAGCTTATGGAGATAGTAACGCCTAAAAATCAGGGCAAACTCTTCTTTCTCAATAATTTCAACACTACCGCTTCCTGCGGAAAAATGAACGTCGATCAGTGGTATCTCCACAAATTCCTCGCTGTCTTGCGAACCGTCTTCCCACACCTTGGCTTTAAGCCTGGTCGGTTGAGCGTCTGAATCTGCAGATAAGTTTTCGAAAGGTAGATCGGGCTTAAATAGGTCGCTGACAGGGCACTCAAAGAAGTCAGCAATCTTTCTGATCATCTCATCGCTGTAACCCTGCTTAGCCCGTTCAAGGCGTGAAATATTCCCGACATCGCTATCAACAGCATTCGCGAGGTCAGCAATGTTAAGCCCCTTCTTAACGCGAAGGTGCCGGATATTACGACCTACAGTAGGGTCGATTTCTTTAGGTAGCTTCTTTTCGGTTTCCATGTCGCGATTTTTTCACTTATGTGCGTCGCACGCAAAGCGTCTTGCGCAAATTTAAAATGCGCATTAATATGCGTGTAGCGCAATTAAAAGGGGCCGCTATGCAAACACCACTTAGGAATATGCGTGTAAAGAAAGAACTCAAGATCACTGATGTAGCCAATGCGGTGAGTTGTGACCCTGGATACCTCAGCCGAGTGGAACGAGGGGTTCATACGGCCTCGCCCGAGTTAGCAGAAAGGCTATCCCGGTTTTACCACGGTGAAATCACTGAGCTTCAGATTCTTTACCCAAAACGCTATGAGCGTGCTGGTGATAACCAGCAGCAAATTGTTCAACCATCACTGTAAGACAACGGAAATTGTAAATGGAATCAGTCGCAACAAGTCGCAATTCAGTTCGTATCAACTGCAAACCTGAGTTGTTGGAGAGCTTCTTTCACAAAGAGGCAATTTTGCGCGGTAACAAGCCGCTGGCACTCGATATGGGTATTCATCCATCAGGGCTGAGCAGGGAGAAGGTAAGGCTGGTGGGTTTGGCCTGCCGCATGATCTCCCAGCTTGGACTGCCTGCTGGCTGTGTTGCTCAAACAGGATGCGAACAGAACGTAGTGCTGACCGGCGAGGTAGCCAAAAAGCTGATCTCAATGCTGGAAGGCATCCGGGAACCAAAGACGGAATAGGGGGCTTTATGGCCTGGGACACTTTTGTTTACGACAACGTCAGAAAGCAGCTGATGGCTGAGGGATTCAGTGAGGCCTTGGCTGTAGGGGGGGCAGTACGCAGCGGATCTGTATCGCCGGAAGTCACAGGCGAGCAAGAAAGGTGCGATGTATGACGACTGTCTTGCTATGGCTCGGCGGTATGTGTTGGGGAGTTGCACGAAGGACGAGAAGCCTGTGGCAGGGAAGAAAAAAAGCCGAGCAGCTGCAACTGGTCGGCCATCACTTTTCTAATCACTAACAATAAGAGGCGAGTTCATTATGGCAAACGTAGCGATCTGTGGCAACAGCCTGAAAATGACCAGCCGTGAAATTGCCGAACTTACTGGCAAGCAGCACGGCCACGTCATGCGCGATATTGAAACCATGCTTGAGCAGCTTGGTGAAAACGCTGAGGGGTATATCCAGCTTTGGCTACACCCCCAGAACGGACAGTATTACCGGGAATATGCCCTCGACAGAGAGCACACCGAATGTCTGGTTACTGGGTATAGCGCCAGCTTGCGCATGAAGGTCATTAAGCGTCTGCATGAACTGGAAAGCAACCAGTCACCGACGTTGCCACGGACTCTCCCCGAAGCCCTACGCCTTGCCGCTGACCTGGCTGAGCAAAACCAGCACATGGAAACCCGGTTAGCCATTGCCGCCCCAAAGGTCGAGTTCGCTGATCGTGTGGGTGAGGCAAAAGGTGTGCTGATCGGCAACTTCGCCAAGGCGATTGGCGTGGGACAAAACAAACTCTTTGCATGGATGCGTGATTCTGGGGTGCTGATAGCCACTGGCGCACGCCGCAACGTACCCCGACAGGAATACATGGATCGCGGTTACTTCACCGTCAAAGAGACGCCGGTACTGACCAATCACGGCATTCAGATTTCATTCACAGCGCACATCACCGGCAAGGGCCAGCAATGGCTCACACGCAAGCTGAAAGAGTCTGGTGAGCTGCCTGACTTGCTGGCGGGCTAACTGATGGAAGAAGAGCACATCGAGGCTTTGGACATGTACTTCCGAGACAGCTATGGGGTTGTGGTGCACGTCATTGGCGTGGACACGAATAACCAGCGAGTGATTTTCAATCGCCCGAGCTTCTTCGGTCGGCCCGGTTATGAGCATGGTCTGTGTGTCTGCCCGCGAAGAGATTTTAAGAAAAAATTCAATAAGGTTGAAGTATGAAGCCATCAGATCTAGTGCGCGAATTTGGCAACCCGGTTGCGTATTACCCAGGGCTGGTGAAGCACTTGGGTACCGTCAACGCGGTTGTCCTGTTCTGCCAGTTCTTCTACTGGACTGGCAAAGAGACGTCCGAATTAGGGATATACAAGACCACTGAGGAGATCGAAGTGGAGACTGGGCTTACCTATGAAGAGCAGTTGAACGCGCGCAAAAAGTTGAAGCGAAAAGGCGTGCTGATAGAAACAAATAAGCGCCTTGAGCACAAAATATACTATCGCATTGATACTGACAAATTGGACGCAATCCTAACGCAAGCTATTGATATTTCCCCAAATGGGCAAAACCCATCTCGGGAAACCGGGAAAGCCCATTTCGCGAACACGGGAAACCCTGATTCGCCAACACGGGAAAGCCTCGTTGGCGGGGACGGGAAAGCCCATTTCGATCCTACAGAGAATACAACAAAGAATACTACAGAGATTACTACAGAGAAAAAGACTGTACGTCAGTCGGCTGCGCCAACCGACCAGTCGCCAGAGGACTCTCTGAAAATCGATTACACCGCTGTGCTGGAGGCATTTCACACCACGCTGCCAGAGCTGCCTGTTGTGCTCAAGATGACTGATGGACGCCGTAAGGGGCTGCGTAAGCTCTGGAAGGAGTACGACCTGAACCAGGATAAGTGGGGGGCTTACCTGCGCTACATCGCGAAGAAATGCCGCTGGATGCTGGAAGACCGCGCAGACACCCACACGGGCAAGACCTGGCGGAAAAAGGATTTTGATTACCTGATTACTGAGGCGTGTTACCTGAGTGTGAAAGAGGAACGGGCTAACGACAGGCCGAAGGTTCAGCGCTTGGACAATGCGGCACGTGATGAGGCTTACACCCGGCTGGTATCCCAGAAGCAACAGCCCCGCAACGAAGTAGAGCGACTGGCGAAAGAAATGGTTGGCTCACTGAGCAGAACCATCACGGAATACGATGCCCGCCGCGCATTTGTAGGTATTTGGGCTGAAGCAGTAACCAGAGCCAGTGAGAACGATTTAGCGAGGATTGCCTGATGAGAATGATTCTTAAGTCCAGCGTACAGCGCGATATGGGTATTGCTCTGATTAAGGCTGATCAAACCATGCTGCCGTACCTGACAGGCCGTGTGATGATTTCAACCGTACCTGAAGAATACAAGGAATCACCAGACGGGATTTTGCCGAAGGTCGAGCATGAGATAGCGAACGATCCGCGCCTGCAGTCATTCTTTAAACACAAGCGAGTTATTGACGCCGCTGGTGGAATTAACGCAATGGAAGCCTGGGCAACGCGCTTCATGGAGTGCCAGTACTGCGGAGATGACAAACCGCGTCAACTGAACACTCGCCGCTATGACAATGGGGCAATGCGTATCTGCTGGGGCTGCGACAACAAGACTGACGGGCACTTATCGCCAAAGCTTGATGCAATAGCAAACGTGAACATGGCCCGCTGGGTGGTTGAGACGGCGAAATGGCGTCTTAAGTCGGAAGGCCAGTTAACTATCCCTGAGCTTGTACTGTGGGCGGCCATTTCCGATGTTGTTGACCTGATCCCCAATGACGTATCAGCGCAAATACTTGGCTTGCCGAAACCAATTTTCGTATCAGGCCCGAAAAAGGAATCTGACATGCAGGTTGGCCCTTCGCCTACAGAGATTCTGACCAAGGCCGCGATGAAAGCTTTCAAGGTGGATCCTGAACCTCCGAAGGCTTTCATGCTGCGACCAAAACTGACACGTGTCGAAGACAGCAAATATACACGCTGGGTGAAAACCCAACCGTGCTGCAGTTGTGGTGCGCGTGCTGATGACCCTCACCACATCATCGGCCATGGGCTGGGTGGCATGGGTACTAAGCCAAGTGATTATCTGACAATCCCATTATGCCGAACCTGTCACCGCAACCTACATGACAACCCAACAGCGTGGGAAGCGGAAAATGGTAGCCAAACGGACCTGTTTGCGCAGTTCTTTGACTACTCGGTTGGCATAGGGGCTATCTCGTGAAGAGTTATCCCATCACGCCAATACCAAAACCACGCATGACACAAAAAGACCGGTGGGCCAAGCGCCCGCCAGTTCTCCGCTATCGGGCATTCTGCGACGAGGTGAGATTGCACCGTATATCGCTGCCTGAGAGCGGCTATCACGTGACGTTTGTATTACCCATGCCAGATAGCTGGAGCAAGAAGAAACGCGCTGAGATGGCCGGTAAACCGCATCAGCAGAAGCCAGATAAAGACAATCTGGAAAAGGCGTTGTTGGATGCCATTTTTGAGGACGACTGCCGGATCTGGGACGGTCGAGTAACAAAGGTTTGGGGCGAAGTAGGCCAAATAATTATCGGAGAAATAGCATGAGAATAGAGCACGCACTTTTAGCCAGCAGCCCGAAGTCTCCTTCGATTATGAGCATGGCACCGGAAACCAAGGCCCAATCAAAATTAACGACTGACCAGGACGGCGTACAGCAGGAACGGAGGGTGGTTCGTGCCTCACAATGCCAAGGCGGTGGGCAGGGTGGCTATACCGATGTCATGGTTGCATTGGGAATCACTCAGTCCAGAGAGGCACAGGGGCTCAGTCTTCTCTATGCAAAATATAATAAAGATAAATCAGAGAGGGAGAAGGCCATAGAGAGGTTGGCTCAGTACGCAATTAAGCAGGCACCAAAGCTGGTGGGTAAAGCCGCTGGCAGGCAAATGGCACGGTGTATGGTGTTGCTTTCGAAACTGGCAGTGGATGACTTCTGCAGAACGGCAGATATAGAGCGGGCTCGCTGTAGATGCGGCGGCAGTGGGAAGACCTACGACATAGCAGCCACAAAAGCTGGTGGGCAGACTGTTGAGAAAACCTGCATTAGATGTCATGGGACAGGCTTAAAGCCAACAACAACAGCGCCAGCTCACAAGGTAGTGAAGGGGCTTATACCTAACCTGAGCCAGCAAACGTGGAATAGAAACTGGCAGCGCTTTTATCAGATGCTGATCAGTAAGTGTTACCAGGACGCAGAAGCCGCAGAGAGAGTGCTTAGCAGAGTGACGTCAAATTAACGGGATTGTGCAGTATGGCGACAATTTTATAAATTTTATCAACCAAGTCTTGCATTATTGCGTAATTTTGGCTATATTTTGTCTTAATGATGGGATTTCAATGCCTACGGGCTGACAAATCACCACTGCCACATTAAAAGAACCCGCCTCCGTGCGGGTTTTTCCGTTCTTAGCGCCCAATGCCTCACTCAATGACGTATGTCGACTCGCATTCGCGGCGCTAACCCTTATCTATCACCCGGAGCCGGGACTAATCCCCGGAAGGGGGAGGTATGAGAACCATGCCGGAAAAAATTGCAGATAGCGCCACGCATGGGGGCTGGCTGATTGGCCTACTGCTCGGGGCGATAAATTATTTTTCGCCCAGTGAATGGATGGTGATCGGCATTTTCGTCGGCATTCTCTGCTCTGTGATCGGGTGCGTCGTCGGCGTCTGGTTTAGATGTCGTAGAGAAAAACTGCTCAAAATGTACCTGATTGACCGATCAAACAAAAACATCAGTACTCAGGACATTGACCTGATAGGGGGCGAGTAGTGGCTACGATGAAAAGCAAACTCAGTGCCGCCATGCTGGCGTTGATTGCTGCCGGCGCATCAGCCCCGGTGATGATGTCGCAGTTTCAGGATGAGAAAGAAGGACAGCGGTTAACGGCGTATCAGGATGAGGGCGGGATCTGGACAGTCTGCGGTGGTGTGACAATGGTCAACGGCCGGAAGGTTGTGAAGGGCCAGCGCCTGACTGCCGAGCAGTGTAAACAGATTGACGCAGCCGAACAGAAAAAGGCGCTGGACTGGGTCGACCGCAACGTCAAGGTGACGCTGAGCGAACCTCAGAAGGTAGGTATTGCGTCATTCTGCCCGTGGAACATTGGCCCCAGCAAATGCTTCACTTCGACGTTCTACAAAAAGCTGAATGCCGGTGATCGCCCTGGTGCATGCCGAGAGATCCGCCGCTGGATATTCGACGGTGGACGGGATTGCCGCATTCGCTCCAATAACTGTTTCGGTCAGGTGCTACGACGCGACCAAGAGGCTGAGCTCGCTTGCTGGGGGCTGGACAAATGAAGCCTTTACTCATTCTTGGCGCAGCATCAATCGTCTTGGTTTCTCTGCTTTGCACCGTGGTCAACTACTACCACGATAAATCGGAGAGACTGGGGAACTCGGTTAAGCAGCTTCAGAGCGATAACAGCCTACAGGCGACGACAATCGCCACTCAGGCGTTTCAGTTCCAGCGCGCCAACGAAATCAGCAACGCGGCGAACCAATACGGCATCACCACTGACGCAGCCACCCAGGGGAAAGAAATTGAATACCGGACGATCCTCAAGAATCAGCCGACGTGTGATCTGGCTGTTCCCGCTGCTATTGCTGGTGGGCTGCTCAACTACACGCACCGTTTACGTTCCCGCGCAATGCCAGCCGATACCGGCGACGCTGACGCAACCGGTGCTGGCACCACTGCCTCCAGTCCGCTGACATACTGCCAGGCGGTGCTGTGGATTGACCCGCTGCTTGCGGCGCTCGATAAGGCGAACAACCAGCTGCTGGCGATACGTGAATTAGATGCAGACAAAAAATAGAAAATTCTGCAAAAGGCATTCACTGAGTGCCTTTGACAGAATAAACACACTGAATTCCCATGCAGCAGTCAACGGCCGCTCCGGGGTTATATCCAACGAACCAGCAGGAAGTTCTATATGAGTGAAGCTAAACCGCAAGATGGCAGCACCGTGAAGGGATACCGCACCTTGACCGCCGACGACATCGCGCAAATGAATGATCTGAAAGAAATCAGTCGTAATTTTGCGAACAACTCGACATCGAACGCACACACATCTCGCTGGAGACGGTAGAGGCGGGCTCTCCGGAAGACGTCAATCGCGGGGAGGCTGTGCGCTGCCTGGCTATCGCCCGCACCAAGGTGCAGGAGGCCTGCATGTGGGCTTGCCGTGCAGTGGCTCGTCCGGATGCGGATTGTTAATAGGCATTCCAGGTGGCCATTGCGAGTACCTGCTTCTGGCGATACGTCATCATGAATTAGAAAGGAAAACTCCGTGAAGAAATTTATGATTAAGGTCATCAGCTCGGTTGTTTCATATGGGCTGTTGGCATTGCTGATTTATGGCTCACTTACCGACACAGCTTCGTTAGTGGGCGTAGCTGCCGCTGCGTACTGGGTAATTGTTATTCTCGGCTTGCTCGTAGGAATACTGATTTTGGCTGTCAGTTATGTGATACCTGGCGAGAAAGACGAGCAGAAAAAACAGAAGCTACTAACGGTAATCCAGGGCGCTGTAAAAAAAAGAAACCCATTTCTGCGCGGTATCGGCTGGATTTTTTTCATCGCTATCACCTTACTACTGGCTTACTCAGGGTGGGTGTTTACAGCCGTAAGCTACGCGCTGTCGGTGTTGATGGTTAAATTCATGATATCGATAGCGCGCGACAACGTTAAAGGTATGGCGGTTTAGTTTGTATTAAGGGGGTTGCATGGCAGGTTTAAAAGAGCTGTCGGCTCAACTCCAGAGCGTACGCAAGCAAATCCCGTTTGCTACTGCACAGGCGCTTACCAGTGTGGCAAGAAAGATAGAGGCGGCGGAGAAAACCGCGTTTAAACGCCATCTGGAGAACCCCACGCCGTTTACCGTCAACTCGGTCAAATCGTTCGGTGCCCGGAAAAGCAACCTGAAGGCCAAGGTATTTGTGATGGATACCGCCGCCAGTTATCTGGAGCCATTCGAGTTCGGCGGGCAGCATAAGCTGAACAGCCAAGCGCTGCTTAACCCTAAGAACATCAAATTGAACAAATACGGCAACCTGACACGAAGCAAGATGACTCAGCTAAAGGCTAAGTCGGATGTGTTCATTGGTGATGTTGACGGCACCAACGGCGTCTGGCAGCGACGCAAGGCCAAGAAAGGGAAGAAGGGTAAGAAGCGGCGTAAACGTTCTTCCAATGGCACACGGCAACCACGCATGAAGATGCCGGCGCCGAAACTGCTGATTCAGTTCGGTGATGCGCTGCCCGTTAAGCCGACGTTGGGTTACTTCGATCGGGCGCAGGCGATGGCCAATGCGCTGATGCCTACAGAGCTAAGCCGGGCGATGGCAGAGGCGATGAAAACGGCGAAGTAGCTACATACACAGTGAGAGGTAAGCATGAACATTATTGGTACCGAACATAAACGGCGGCTTAAGTTGTTGTCATTGCAAGCGGCAGCATCGCTTAAGCACGCAGAAGCCTTCGAAGCAGTTCGCGAACACGGTAAGTCGGAAGAGGTTGCCGAAAAGGATTTGTTATCACTCCTCTCGTTTCATGCTGAGAAGATGGGCTATACACTGGTAGAAAAGACCGCGTGCGATGAGGAGTCAGAGCGCATGGGAAGCGATGGCGAGCATGGGTAATTATGGGAAGAAAAGCACCAACACCGTGCCCGTATACGTACGAGGAGATGATCCAGCGGCGGCCAGCAGCACCACCGACGCCGCCGAAGGCATACGCAGCAGGCAACCCAACACCAAGCTCTGACCCGACCACGGCACACTGCTACTGTCATGACCTCATTCATCCGGGTGATGAGGTAACCTGCCTGGTGCGGTTCAAAAAAGTTTGAGCCGGTGCCCCTCCCCGGAGCCTCCAGAAAAAAATGGGTCCTTCCCAGCACTTTTGTAAAGCACGGGCATTGCGCGCCGCGTTCTGCGTCTAGCTATCAACTTTTGAAATTTGGGTAACAGGTAACACTGAGGTAACAGATGAACCAGTCAGATTTTGCCAAACTTCACGGCGTCAGCCGAAAGACGGTAACGAGCTGGAAGGCCCGCGGTTGGCTGGTTCTGGCCGGAGACGATATTGATGTCGAGGCGTCGAACGCCAATATTGCTCGATTCCGAAAAACTGTTACCCGTCCGGAAAAAAAAGCGGCAGGTAACAAACAGGGTAACAGAACAGGTAACAGATCCTCGGGTAACAAGTCAGGTAACAAAAACGATAAGGATCTTCCCGAGTCTGCGACTGAAACCGTCAAGCGAATGATTGCAGAACACGGCGTCACAATGACGCTTGATGAAGCGCGCCAGATGAAAGAAAACTTCCTCGCGTTGCTTACCCAGCTCGAGTACGACATTAAATCCGGGCAGGTGCTGCCGTACAAAGACATGATTGAGGCCGTAGGTAATGAATACGCCCGCATGCGCACCCGCCTCATTGCGATTGCTCCTGAACATGGCCCCCGGTTGCGGGTGCTGGCTTCTACCACCAACGACGCGGAGTTTGTCCAGGCACTGCAGGAGGTGGTTTACGAGGCGATGGAGGAATTGAGCCTTGATGCAGATAACAACCGAGGAGAGAACTAACGCTGCAGCCTGGCAGAATTTCACCGGGGAGCTGCGCCAGCGTCGCTCCGATGTTCGCCCCCCAGAGCCGCTTTCACTGAGTGAATGGGCTAACAAATACGCAGTATTGTCGAAAGAGACCAGCGCTCAAACAGGGCGGTTCCGCTCTTTTGCTTATCAGGACGGCATCATGGATGCCATTACTGATCCCACGGTGACGCAGGTATCAGTGATGAAGTCGGCGCGTGTCGGCTATACCAAGATCCTTGACCACGTTGTGGGCTATTACCTGGCTCATGACCCGTCACCGATCTTAATTGTTCAGCCACGCGTAGAAGATGCCGAGGACTACAGTAAAACCGAGATTGCGCCAATGCTGCGCGATACACCTGTGCTGGCGGAAATTTGTGGTGACCCAAAAGCAAAGGACAGTAACCAGACCATCCTCAAAAAGACGTTTGCCAACGGTGCCAATTTAACGCTGGTGGGGGCAAATAGTCCGGGTGGTTTCCGGCGTATAACTTGCCGCGTCATTTTGTTTGATGAGGTTGATGGTTACCCGTCTGGTGGCGCCGGTATGGAAGGGGACCAGATAGCGCTGGGTATTAAGCGGTCGGAAACGTTCTGGAACCGCAAAATTGCCCTGGGTTCAACACCGACAGTAAAAGGGACCAGTCGTATTGAGAAGGCGTATGACGAAAGCGATCAGCGCCGTTATTACGTGCCGTGTCCGCATTGTGGTGAACATCAGGTATTGGAGTGGGGCGGCCCGGACACCCCTTATGGCATCAAATGGGACAAGGATGAACACGGTGAGGGCATCCCAGAAACAGCTTATTACGTGTGCCGCCATAATGGCTGCGTGATCCACCATAACGAAAAATCCTCAATGGTGAAACACGGAGAGTGGCGGGCAAGCAAACCGTTCAAAGGGCATGCCGGCTTTCACATCTGGGCAGGGTACAGTCTGTTCCCCAACGCCGCATGGAAATACCTGGTTGCCGAATGGCTGCGGGTTAAAAATGATCCGCTGATGCGGCAGACATTCATTAACCTGGTGCTGGGCGAGCCGTATGAGGATCGCGGCGAAAAAGCGCTGAGTGAAAAACGGTTGCTGGAACGCTGTGAAGTTTATGCAGCTGAAGTGCCTGATGGGGTGGCCGTGCTGACCGCTGGTATTGATACCCAGGATGGGCGCTTTGAAATTGAAGTCACAGGCTGGGGCCGCAACGAGGAAAGCTGGTCTGTTGCTTTTGACGTTATAGAGGGTGACCTGGAAACCGATGAACCATGGAAACGGCTTGATGCATACCTAAAACAGATCTGGCGCCGGGCCGATGGGCGCGGTTTTACCATCATGGCAGCTTGCATGGACTCCGGTGGCCACCATACCCAAAAGGTGTACGAGTTTGCCAAAGAGCGTCTTGGTCGTCGTATTTGGGCTATCAAGGGCGAATCCGCACGCGGTGGCAAACGTTCGCCGGTTTGGCCGACGAAAAAGCCGACATCTCGCTCTAAGGCCAGTTTTAAGCCGATCATTATCGGCGTGAATGCGGCCAAGGATACCGTTCGAGGGCGTTTGCATATTGAGCCCCCCGCGCCTGGGGAACCCTCCGCAAGCTATATGCATTTTCCTGCCGATCGTGATTTGAATTACTTCAGTCAGCTGTTGGCGGAGCGTTCTGTTCTTAAAGTGTCCGGTGGCCAGCGTTTTCGGGTTTGGGAACAAATACCCGGGCGGGCTAACGAAGCGCTGGACTGCCGGGTGTACAGTTATGCGGCGTTGTGCGGGCTGTTTTATCTCGGACTGAAACTGAACCAACTGGCAGACAATATCGTGGTAAATCCCGATCGTCTGTTGCCAGCGCCACAGCAACCCGAAGAAAAACCCAATCTTCGTCTGCCTGGCGTCATCATCGAAGAGACAGAAAAGCCGAAGCGTAAGCGCCTGTCACAACTTTTGCCCTCTTAAGGATCCCTATGTTTAACCGTAACACTAGCCTGCTGGCCGGTGCGATGACGCCTGCGCAATTGCAGGACGCATTGGCGAAGGCGCAGCAGGCCTATATTGACCTTGCTGCCGGATCCCGAGGTGTCTCGTTTTCGTATACGCAGGGAGATGGCACACGTTCTGTTTCCTACCAGCAATCCTCCCTGGCTGATTTGATGGCGTTGATCCAGTTGCTGCAGGCTCAGTTAGGTATTGTTCCCCGCCCACGCCGGCCGATGAGGTTTAGATTCTGATGAGTGACATCAAAATTTTAGGCCCGAATGGGCAACCGCTATCCCCAACGCGGTCAAAGGCATCCATGTTGGTAGGGGGGAGCCGCGTGCCCTACGATGCGGCGGATTCCTTCAGTGACCAGTTGGCAAACTGGCAACCGGCGCTGTGGTCGCCCGACAATGAGATCAATATTTATCGTGATCGCATTGTCTCCCGTGTTCGGGATTTGGCTCGCAATGATGGGTGGGCAAGCGGCAGCATTACCCGGGTGTTGGATAACGCCATTGGCGCGAACTTTCGCCCCATACTCAAGCCTGACTACCGGATGTTGGCTCTGATGACGGGGAACAAGTCGTTTGATGCAACCTGGGCGGATGAGTACGGTAAGGTCATCGAGGCACACTGGCGGTCGTGGGCCCAGGATGATCCGGGACGTTATTGTGACGTTGAGAGGAAACAGACGGTCTCGCAAATGCTGCGGCTGGGTTTCCGACATAAATTGATTGATGGCGATGCGCTGGCGGTACTTCAGTATCGCCCTGATCGGCTTGGGCGAGGTCGAGGGCGCTACGCTACTACGGTGCAGATTGTTGACCCTGATCGCCTGAGCAACCCGCAGCAAAATTTTGATATGCCGAATATTCGTGGCGGTGTCGAAATTGATGGTGATGGTGCGCCAGTGGCTTACCACATCCGTGAAGCACATATCGGCGACTGGTGGAGCGGTGCCAAAACGATGACCTGGCAGCGCATTCCACGGGAAACCGATTGGGGCCGACCGCATGTGGTGCATGATTATGACCATGAGCGTGGCGCCCAACACCGGGGAAATGGGATCTTAACGCCGGTCGTCCAGCGTTTGAAAATGCTGATTAAGTATGACCAGTCGGAGTTAGAAGCGGCAATACTTAACGCAGTATTCGGCGCTTATGTTACCTCGCCGTATGATCCGCAAATGGTTGAGTCGGCAATGGGGGAAAGCCTCGACGAGACCAGCATTGGGGTTTACCAAGAAGGACGCGTCGATTTTCACAACGATCGGCGCATATCACTACAAAATGGGTCAAGAATGCCTATTTTGTACCCCGGTGAAAAAATAGAAACGGTTAACGCTTCGCGTCCGCACAGTAATTTTGAGGTGTTTGAGAGCGCTGCGTTACGTAACATCGCCGCTGCTACCGGGCTGTCTACCCAACAAGTAACACAGGATTGGTCAGACGTTAACTACAGCTCGGCGCGCTCTGCAATGCTGGAGGCATGGAAAACGCTGACCCGGCGGCGTGATGATTTTTCTGCAGGATTTGCCCAGCCGATCCTCTCCGCGTTTATCGAAGAAATCCACGACACGGAAGATTTACCGCTGCCGAATGGTGCGCCGCATTTTCTGGACGCACGGGCGGCTTATTGCCGTGCGCGCTGGATGGGGCCTGGACGTGGCTGGGTGGACCCGGTAGCAGAGAAGAAAGGTGCCATTCTCGGTATGGATGCTGGGCTTTCAACACTGGAAATGGAAGCTGCGGAAAACGCGGGTGAAGACTGGGAAGAAATGCTGGACCAGCGGAAACGCGAAATTGACGCATTTAAAGAGCGTGGGCTCCCATTACCAACCTGGGCTCAGGCCGAAATATTCGCACCAGAAACGATAAGAGATCCGGAGGCAGAGTGAATTTACCGCACCTGGCGCAGCGGCTGTTTAACACGCCGTTGGCGCTGCACCCCCAAAAAGCCGAAGTCGTCATGGCTGCCATGATGGACCGCTTCGGGATAACGCGCATCAATACCTTGGCCTCCGACTGGCTGGGAGAAGACGACAGTTTTACCCGTAAAGCACGAAAGCAGGATGCCGGCTATGACGTGGTAGGTGGTATCGCAGTTATCCCTGTTCAGGGAACCCTGGTTCAGAAACTCGGCACGTTGCGCCCCTACAGCGGTATGAGCGGGTACGACGGAATACGCCAATCATTCCTTACGGCGATGAATGATCCAGAGGTGGCTGGCATCTGTCTGGATATCGATTCACCGGGTGGAGAGGTTGCTGGGTGTTTTGACCTGGTGGATGAGATTTATCACGCCCGCGGGTCAAAACCAATCCACGCCATTCTGACTGAAAATGCCTATTCCGCCGCATACGCCATTGCCAGTGCCGCCGACCGGATCCACGTACCGCGCACCGGCGGTGTCGGGTCTGTCGGTGTCATCGTTATTCACTGTGATTGGTCACAGCGAATTAAGGAGGACGGACTGGCAGTGACCATTATCACCTATGGCGATCGCAAGGCTGAAAGCAATCCTTACGTCAAACTGACCGATCAGGCCCGCGCCGCGATACAGGATGATGTGGATACGATGGGTAGGCTTTTTGTCAGCACGGTAGCCCGAAATCGGGGGATCTCTGAGAAAACTATCCGTAATACCCAGGCTGCCTGTTTCCTGGCGGCTGATGGCGTACAACTGGGGCTGGCTGACGCAGTCATGACCCCTGACGCCGCATTCCGAAAATTATTCACCGAAGCAGGAGCTTAACGTATGTCTTACTCAAAGTTTGCCCACCTGATGGGTTTTAAGAAAAAAGCCTCTGAAGATGAGGATGACGACAAAGAAAAAGGTAAAAAGGCGAAATCCCGCCGCGCGGAAGAAGAGCGCGATGACGAGGAGGATGCTGAAGAGGAGGATGATCGCGAAGACATGGAAGACGATGATGACAGCGATCCTGATGCCGAAGAGGACGACGACAAAGAAAAGGGCAAAAAGGCGAAGTCTCGTCGTGCGGAAGAAGACGATGATGCTGAAGAGGACGATGAAAACAGCGATGTGAAAAAAGGTCGCCGGGCTGAGCGTAAACGTTGTGCTGCCATCTTTGGCAGTAAGCATGCCGCCGGACGCCCTGATATGGCGGCGCACTTAGCGTTCAGCACCCGCATGAGTGCAAGTGAAGCTATTGGCACGCTGGCAACGATGGGGGCTGTTACTCCGATGAAAGCAACGCGTGTATCGCTTGATTCGCGTATGCAAGCCGAACAGGTACGGCTGGGCCCGGATGGCGATAAGCCTTCAACGGGTAAAAAAGCGCTGGCAAGTAAGATGACCAGCCTCTATGACTCTGCACGAGGTATCAAGTAATGGACCAGTTTGGACAAAATCAATTCGCACCGAGCATGGAAAGTTCGCTGTTCGTACCCGATCAGCTGGTTTCCGGCCCGTTACAGCTGGTCACTGACTCGGTCACGATCGGTGTTTCAGGTGCGCTTAAACGTGGGACGGTACTCGGCATGGTCACCGCGACCGGCGCGTACATCATGAGCAAAAAAGACGCTACCGACGGCAGTGAAAAGCCGTCCGCCATTTTGGTCGATAACGTAGACACCACCACTACAGCACAAACTGGCGGTGTGTATCTGATGGGTGAGTTTAACCAGCATCGCCTGATCTTCGATGCGACCTGGACCATTACTGAACTGAAAGCGCAATTCCGCCCTCTGGCCATCTTCCTGCGCGATAGCATCCAGTCGCCAGTATCCTGATCTAACCCTTTTGAAACGTAACTGATGCCAGTGCTTTGGCAGGGTTGCACTCGTCCTGAATTCTGGCCGGCTACGATGCCGGCATCATAAAGAGACTGAATATGGAAAACATTTTTGATACCAGCGTGCTGGTGCAGGTCGTCCCTAACCTGAAAACCAGCCAGAACTGGCTTCTGGATCGCTTCTTCCCAAACGTTGTGACGTACGAAACGGAAGAAGTAGCCATTGATGTGGACGTGGGTCTGCGTCGTATGGCGCCATTCGTATCGCCACTGGTGGAAGGCAAACTGGTCGAGAGTCGTAAATACCAGACCAATACCTTCAAGCCGGCTTATATCAAAGACAAGCGCGCGCCTGATTTGCGTAAACCTATTCGCCGTCAAATCGGGGAGCGTATCGGCGGCGAGTTTACTGCCGCTGAACGTGAAATGCTGAACCTGCAATTCGAGATGGCCGATCAGATTGACATGATCAACCGCCGCCTTGAATGGATGGCGAGCAGCGCCATGGTGTCAGGAAAAGTCACCGTGGCAGGGGACGGTTATGAAACTAAGGTGGTCGATTTTGGCCGCTCCTCAGACCTGACCATCACGCTGAGCGGTTCGGATAAGTGGCCGTTAACCGTCGCAGCGGGCGCGACCAATACCCAGCCATCGGATGATATTGAGGTATGGCAGACGCTGATCCTTAAGAATTCCGGTGCTGTACCGACCGACCTGGTGTTTACCAGCAAGGCGTGGAGAGCGTTCCGACTGGATACCACCATCAAGGATAACGCCATCACCTTCCCGGCGCTGAGCCCGTTCGGTAACCAGGTCAATGCTGGTCCACAGGCTCAAAAAGGGGCTGTTTATAAAGGGCGTTGGGGTAACTTTGACCTGTGGCTGTATAACGACTGGTTCATCGATCCGCTGGACAACGTTGAGAAACCGATGATCCCCGATGGTGCTGTCATTATGTCGGGCGCTGACCTGATGGGCACTCGTGCGTTTGGCGTGATCCTTGATCCTGCATTCAATTATGGCCCCCTGGCCTACGCCCCTAAGACCTGGGTGAAAGAAGACCCGGCACAGCGCCTGCTTATGATGCAATCTGCTCCGCTGGTCATTCCAAGCCGGGTTAACGCCGCGCTTTGCGCTACGGTGGTGTGATATGGCTAAAAAATCGCAGGATAACGAACTGGGCGGTTTGCCGCCCGAGTTGCTGGTGGGTGACCAAGAAATCCCGGAAACGTTGAAGGTTGACGATCAGGACCACGATAATTCTGCCGACACCGACACCGACACCGACACCGACACTGGCGATGATTCGGATGACGATGAGGACGGTGAAAAGCTGCCGGACGGCATGGCTTCAGTAGTTGTCACCAAAGGTAATACGGTGCGCCATGATGGCTGTGACTATTCAGAAAACCGGGCATTCACGTTGCCGGTAGCTGATGCGCAACGGCTGATCGGCCTGGGTGTGGTTGCTGATGTTGAACAACTCCGTAAGCTGGCGTTGCTTCGCAGTGCGCCGGGCGTATCTGTGCAATCGGGGGAGTAATGGGTATCGACTGGGATCAGCATTTGCTTGCACCGTTGCACGGCGTTTTTGGTGACCCGGTTGAATACCGTCCTGGCGGCGGCGCTGAGCCTTACACCGTTAGCGGTATATTCGACCGGGCCTATACGCAAGAGGTCGAGCCGCTGGACGATGGCAGCACTATCAACACCACCAAGCCTGTGCTGGGTGTGCGTGATAGCCAGTTCAGGGCGCCACCTAAACAGGGGGATAGGGTATTTGTCGGCATCGTCGGTGGGGTGCCGGTCAATACGCTGTTTGCCGTTGCGGATGTTCAACCTGATAGCCATGGGGGGACGAAGCTTATTCTCAATAAGGTGAAAGTATGAACCCCAGAGGGATAAGGCTGCTGGTCATTGAGGCGCTGAAGAATAAAACCGATGCAGGCGATCGGGTTTATTCGCCACGGGACTGGCCGACTACAGCGGATATGTACCCTGTTATTCTGGTGCAAACGCCGATCGACGTTAAGAGCTCACTGGGCCGTAATGTTCCCCAGTTCACCACTGTGACCACTGTTCGCCTCACGGGCCGTTTGCAGGAGCTGGACGATGCAGCGAAAGACAATGGGGCAGAGAAGGCCGAAGAGGCGCTGGAGGCATTACGCGAGCAGATAGAACGCGCGGTGATCAACAGTTATGACCTGACTCGCAAGATTCAGCAGTTTTTGCAGGTACGCTCCGCCATTGGTGTTGATGCTGACGGTGAAGGGCACACAGCCCAATTGCTGATGGAACTGGACATTGAATATTACCAGGGCCCTGAAGAGTTCTATGAAATCGATACGGAACCTCTTGAGGGAATGGACGTGACGCTCTCCATGCCTGATGGCACCCCCGAACCACTCTTAAAAATCGATCTGGAGTAACCCTATGTTTGTGAAACCCGTACCGGGGCGCATTGTGCGCGATCCGGTCAAGGGCACCTTTTTGCCTGAATCCGGCGAACAGGTGCCTGATGATATTTTTTGGGGGCGCCGCCTGAAGGATGGCGATGTTGAGAAATTCGACCCGAACGCGACAGCAAAACCAGCTGCAGGGAAGAAAAACCAGGAGAATGATCAATGACCGTTCCATTTAATCGCCTTCCCTCCAATCAGCGCGCGCCATTTTTCTATGCCGAGTTTGATAACTCGATGGCCAACACGGCGACCGCAGTTCAGCGCACGCTGCTGATCGGGCAAATGCTGCCTACAGCAACTGCAACGCCTGGTATCCCGCAAAAAGTATCGTCTGATTCGGCGGTCGCCGGCATCTGCGGCAGCGGTTCAATGCTGCACAACATGATGACCGCGTATCTGGCCAATGACATTTCAGCTGAGCTTTGGATCCTACCTCTGGCTGATGGCTCCACGGGAACCACGGCAGCGACCGGAAAATTACAGGTAGTCACAGCTGCAGCCGCTACCGGGGTGCTGTCTCTCTACATTGCTGGCGTGCGTGTGCAACTGACGGTGGTCAGCACTGATGACAAAGTTGCTGTGGCGGCCGCCATTGCAGTGTTGATCAACGGTCAAAGCAAGCTGCCGGTTACTGCTGTCGTGGATGTCACAGCAACGGATACGGTGAACCTGACGGCGAAAAACAAAGGTGCGCACGGTAACAGCATCGATATTCGTCTGAATTATCTGGAGGCGGCCGGCGGAGAAGAAACTCCGCAAGGTATGGAACTGAAAATTACACCAATGGCCTCGGGGGCTGGCGCACCTGAACTGACGGATGCGTTGGGTAACCTGCAGGATCGGGCCTTTGACTTTATCGTCAATCCGTACACGGACACCGTGTCACTGGATGCCATGAAAGAGTTCCTTTCCGATGCCACTGGCCGCTGGTCCTACGCTCAACAGCTTTATGGGCATTCTTTCGGCGCTCTGGCGGGTACCTACGGTTCCCTTTCTGCTGCCGGTGAAGCCCGCAATAACCAACATGAAACCTTGCTGGGTATCAAAGGATCACCGACACCTGCTTATCTGTGGGCTCCCGCATTAACCGGTGCCATTGCGCCTAGCCTGCGTAATGATCCGGGTCGCCCGACACAAACGCTGACCATCAACGGTGTTCTGGCGCCGCCGCTGGAAGATCGTTTTGCGCTCACGGAACGCAACAACCTGCTCTACAGCGGCATTTCGACTTTCACTGTGGCTGATGACGGCTCTGTGCAGGTTGAAAAGACGATCACCACCTACCAGAAAAACAAGTTTGGCGACGCGGACGATAGCTATCTGAATATCGAGACGCTGTTCCTGTTGATGTTTGTGACACGTTTCCTGCGCACTCAGATCACCTCCAAGTTCAGCCGCATGAAGCTGGCCAATGATGGCACGCGATTTGCGCCGGGTTCGGCCATTGTTACGCCGAATGTGATCCGCGCAGAACTGATTGCCCAGTATCGCACGCTGGAATACAACGGTTATGTGCAGGACTCAGCGGCATTCGCCAAGACGTTACTGGTGGAACGGAACAGCAGTAACACCAAGCGCATCGATGTGTTGTGGACCGGCACGCTGATCGACCAGCTGGAAATTTTCGCACTACTCAATCAATGGCGTCGCGCGCAGACCGCAGCCTAAGGGGGATTTATGGGAGATACAACTAACCGCCTGGCCGGTACCGCTTACGTCACCATCGATGGGCTAACGGTCATGGTCGCTGGCCAGTTCAAGTACAGCCCCGGTAAAGTGGAACGTACCACGTTGACGGGGATGGATACTGTCCATGGTTATAAGGAAAAACCACGGGCACCGTTCATTTCTTACCAGGCGCGTGACAGTGGCGGCACGTCTATCGCGCAGATCAACGACTCAACCAATGTTTCTGTTGTCGTTGAGCTGGCGAACGGGAAAACCATCATTGGCGAAAATATGTGGTCCGTGAATACGCAAGATGTCGATAGCGAAGAAGCGGTGTTTGATGTTCGCTGGGAAGGCGGCTCGGTAACGGAGTATTGATATGGCGGTACTTGATAAAACCAAAACGATTGTGCTCTGCCAGGCGCTGACAGTTGGCGATACCCGTTATGAGCACCTGGATCTGAAAGAACCCGCGCTGGCAGAGGTGGAACAGTTCTATGATCTGCAGCGTGCCAAAAACAGTATGGCCGCAATGAAACTATTAATCGCGCTGAACTCGGGGGTGACTGAAAAAGCGTTAGGCGCCATGGCATTTACCGATTACCGGAAATGTGAGGACTTCCTGATGTCTTTTTTAACCTTCGATCCCTCGACGGATGGCAACAGTTAGCCGCTGAGGTGACGAAGTATTACGGATGGGGGCCACGCGATGCGTGGTCTCTGACCCGTACCCGGCTGGATTTTTGGGCTGACCAGGCCCGTCGTATCAACAAAGCGAAGGCGGGCAAGTAATGGCCAACTCATTCGATTTTGAGCTGAAGGCTAATGACGAGGCGTCGGCCGCGATATTGCGTATTGAAGAGGTGGTAAAAAACCTCAACCCGCTCCTAGATAAAACACGCGATGCATTGGCTCTGGGTGGTCAGGATTCGAGAGATAATCTGGACGGCCTTGGGAGTAGCTTTGACGTCCTGGCAAAAAATGCCCGCAGTGGTGTTCAGTTCATCGGTGATCTGGTTCCTCCACTAAAAATGGTGGGAGGGCTCACCCTGGGGCTGGGGGGCGCGGCGGCTGTCGTCAATGTCGTCAAAAACAACCTGACAAACTTTGCCAACACCGGTTACCGCATCGATACCATCGCCAAAAACGTCAATATGACGGCTGATGCCTTTCAGGAACTGACTGGAGCCATGATTGAGAACGGTAGCGCACGAGAAGCTGCCGAGGGTTCAGTTGGCGATCTATTTGAAAAGGCGAACGATGCAGCACATGGTCGTAATGACGGATTTTTGGCACTCCTGAAGCAGCGTGGAGTGGGCATTAGCCTAACCAAGGATGGGTTGGCTGACGTTGGCAAGCTGGTTAACGATCTCAATCGCTCCATGCAGTCGCTGCCATCCGGCCAGCAAGCGTTGTTTGCCAATAAGCTGGGGCTTTCGCCTGAACTGCTCAGCTATTTGCGCAACACCACCAGTGAAGTGCAGCGCCTGAAAGACCAGGCCCGCCGTGACGGTCTTATTTTTAGCGATAAGGATCTGCAGAACGCCCTGGCGTTTAAGCAGCAACTGAACCAGATCGGGGCAGCCTATGATGGGATGTTGCTGAAAGGGCAGGCGTGGTTGGGGCAATCTGAGACGCTGGCGGCATCGGTAGACCAGATAAAGCAGGTGATGTCTAACGGGCTGGACAGTACGGCGGTCGGGTCGATCCTGACCTTTAACCGTGGAGGAAAACAGGCCGATATTATACGCAATGCGCAGGGCGACGATAAATTTAAAGACACGCTTTCATGGAAAGAGAAGCTGGATTTAAAACTGGGTTACGCATCAGAAGACCTGATCAAAAAGCTCGATGGGTATTACAAGCCGGTGTGGCGTGCTGATCGGTTGAAAGGAGATTTGGAAAAGGCCACCACACCGCTGGCTGGAAATATCAATACCGAAACTGGCCAAACTCCCTACGGGCAACAGGGCAATAATGCGCTTGGTTTACGGAATAATAACCCGGGTAATTTGCGAGCGGCACCCAATGCCACAGGAAAAAATGGGGGCTTCTCTACCTTTTCATCCCCTCAAGACGGACTTGCGGCCCTATCGCGTCAACTCCAGCTTTATGGAGATCGTGGGAACAATACACTGAATGGGATTATTCACACTTATGCGCCCAGGTCGGAAAATAAAACTCAGGCATATATTGATGCTGTTTCAAAGCAAACTGGTTTTAATCCAAGTGATCGCATAAATCTTCATTCACCCGAAGTGCTTGAGAAGCTAATTCCCGCCATCATCAAGCATGAAAATGGTGTTCAGCCGTACACACGGGATGATATTTCGAAAGGGATCAATGATTCTGTGAATGATGTGCGGTGGAGCGGCCTACGTGACCAGAACAATTTGTTCGATCAGCGTCAGTCTGGCGCGTTTGACTTTTGGCAACAGAACCCGAGAAACAATCCGGTCTTTCCTGCGTCAACGGCACCAGGTCAGGTACAGGACACGTCATCGAATCAGCCTTCATTGTTTTCGCCGGAAGAGCACACAGACCAGGCTGTAGGCCAAATAACTGAGGCTATGACTAAGGCTATTGATGAGAATAAGTTCCAGTTGGAAATTACGCTGGTGAATCCTCAGACCGGGGAACGCCGAAAAGTGCAAACGGATGGTGGAGGGCGTGTAGCGCTTTCCATGCAATCACTCAGTTAGGCCCGCTTCGGCGGTTTTTTTATTTCAGGAGGGATGATGGCTCTGATCACTGATGCGCTTTCTTCACTATTGGGCAGTGGCGAAAGTTGGGACTGGTTTGAGCATATTCACCCTGCGTCGTTTCGTGGCATACCTTTTGCTGTTGTCAGCGCTGAAGGGGTGTTTGGCCGCCGACAGGCGGTGCATGAATATCCCTACCGTAATACTGCCTGGGTGGAAGATCTGGGCCGCGGCACCCGAAAAATGACCATTCGCGGTTTCATTGTGCATAACAGCCTGGCGTATGACGCGCCTGATGTTATCACTCAGCGAAATTCGCTGGTGGCCGCCTGTGAAATGGAGGGGGCTGGCACGCTGATCCATCCGACGCTGGGTGAACTCACGGTCAGCGTTCCTGATGGTGGCCTGCGCGTGCTGGAAAGTGTGGATAACGGGAGATCGTTCGAATTCACACTCACCCTCATTGAGTCCGGCCTGAAGGTTTTCGCCATTACCGGCAGCACACAGGCTGCTTCCCTGGTTCAAACCAATTGGCTACGCACCGGCTTGATGGCAGCCACCAAATTTATCGCAACGGTGAAGGGCGAGATCAGGAGCGTCACCCAAACCATCAAGACACTGCGAAACACGGCAGCGTTTTGGGGAAACATGGTGAAAGGCACGGCCAACGAAGTGACGAACCTCAGCAATGTTCTGAAGTCCACCTTCGGCAGCGCCCGCTATGGCAGGTATAGCAAAGGGAGTGTGGGCGGTGGGGTCTCCGGCTCTACCGGTGCGATTAACCGGGCAGAGGACACCGAGGATTACGCTGGGCTGGTTCATCAAAAAATGGCGGCGGCGGTGACTGGCCGTGCAAAGTTGCTGACCCTCACTGCAACCTTCGAGAGTGTGACCGCAGTCGATACTTTTCCTGTCGATGCGAGGGCGATCATTGATGAGGTGATTTCGGTAAGTGGCAGCGTTGAGGAAAAGATCCGCATGCTGGAATCCTTGGCCTCATACCGAAACGCGACGTTTTACGCGACAGATTCTGAAAATGCCATTGCTCAAAGTGCCACGATCCTGCTCTGCGTTTTATCCGCCGGCGCCCTGGCTGTGGTGGCGGCAGACTATGAGCCCTCAAGCTATGACGATGCTATTTTGATGTTAAACCGCGTCTGCGGCACGCTGGATGACGTTTTACTGATGGCGGCCGATGCCGGCGACGATGATGACTATCTCAATTTGCTGGAAACCCGAAACGCCCTCGTCAATGCATACGGGCAGAAGGGTGCGGAACTGAGCTCGCTTACCCAAGTTGTTATGTCCGCTTCATTGCCAGCGTTGACGCTTGCCAATCGCCTTTACCAGGATGCTGCACGCGGGGATGAGTTGGTTCAGTCGGTTCAGCCGCGGCACCCAGCCTTTATGCCGGTGAAATTCAGGGCACTGCGAAAATGAAAGACGAGCTGATATTGAAGGTGGGAAACAAAATCATTCAGGGGTGGGATGAGGTCAGGGTGACGCGGGGTATCGAACGCTTACCTTCTGATTTTGATCTGTCACTGATGGACTACTACCCAGGCACAAACGAAAAGCAACTGGTTAAAAAAGGCGACGCGTGCCAGGTCATGTTGGGCAATGATTTGGTGATAACGGGCTACATCGATCGGTGGTCTCCGACGCTATCTAAATCGCGGCATGAAGTGAGGGCAACCGGCCGGAACAAATGCCAGGACCTGGTCGATTGCTCTGCAGAGTGGCCCAATAACGTCATCAGCCAAGCCAACGCACTGGAAATAGCTCAGCGTCTGGCGGCGCCCTACGGCATAAAGGTGAGTTCTGACGTGACTGATCTGGTGACGGTGCCGCAATTCACATTGAACTGGGGGGAATCGTCACAAGAAATCATCGACAGGATCAGTCGGTGGGCGGCGTTGCTCTATTTCGATACCCCTGATGGCGATCTGCGGTTAACCCGGGTCGGCACCCGCAAGGCAGCCAGTGGCGTGGCACAGGGTGAGAATATCGAAAACGCATCACTGATGGACTCGATGGACGAGCGATTCTCCGACTATGTCGGCGTATCGATGTCGATGACCCCCGCGATGGAACTGTCGCCTGACAGTGGGTATTCAGCGGTAACTCTGGCCAAAGCGCGAGATCCTGAAGCGGCCAAAATGCGGTATCGCAACCGGATCATCATTGTTGAAAGCACAATGAATTCCCATGGCCAGGCACAAAACTGCATCGACTGGGAAATGAACCGACGCTATGGCCGTTCCCGGCAACTGCAGGTGACGGTGGATAGCTGGCGCGACAAGGACGGCAAGCTGTGGGAACCCAATACCCTCATCCCCATCAAGATCCCTAAGTTCGAACTCCCTGATGAGCTGTGGCTCCTATCTGAAGTGACCTTTATTCGTAATGGTTGGGAGGGGACAACGGCGAGGATGGTACTCATGCCGCCTGAGGCGTTCGCGGTTCAACCTTATCAATTTTACAGCCAAGTGCAGGAGCTTAATAGATGAGTGGCGATATTTTGAGACAGCTCGGCCGCCGCGTTTCCATGATGCTCGGCATTGGCCGGATCACTGCGCACAGCGACGCCGGCGGCATTCAAAAGCTTCAGTATCAGACGCCGCTGGAAGTGCGTGGCGGAACGCCACGAATGGCCGAATTCGGCTTTTCTTCAGGCCTGCCGGTGGGTACTGATGTTGTGCTCGCTTATCTGGGCGGGGATCGCTCCAGCGCCGTGATTGTGGCCAGCAACAACCAGCAATACCGGCAGTCTGGTTTAAAGTCCGGTGAGACGGTCATTTATAACCAGTGGGGCATGTTCATAAAGCTGACCGAGAACGGCATTGAAGTTGAAGCGAATGACAAACCGGTGACCGTTAGAAACGCAACAACGGTTACGGTCACGGCAACAGAGAAAATTCGACTCGAAACGCCACGTCTTGAGGTGACAGGTGACGTTATCGATAACTGCGAAAGTAATACCGCCACGCTGAAACAGCTGCGTGATGGCCACAATGATCATGATCACGTCGTGAAAAATGTCCAGGGCGGCAACGAAGAGAAAACCAGCGAGAAACCCGGGGAGCCTGTTGTATGAGTGATATCAGTTCTTTCTGGGACGTTGAACGGCTGGCGGCGGATTGGCGTGAGGGCCACGGCGATCTGATGAATGGTGATGATCTGCAGACCTCGATCATTATCAGCCTTTTTACCGATCGCGTTGCTCGTGATGATGACGATATTGATGGTGATGATCGCCGGGGCTGGTGGGGGGATGCGGACGAGGAGCATGATATTGGCTCCCGCCTCTGGTTGCTGAGGCGGCAGAAACTGACGCAGTCGGTCGCGCAAAAGGCAGAAGAATACTCCCGAGAGGCCCTGCAATGGCTGGTGACTGATGGCGTGGTGTCGTCGTTCTCTGTCGCTACTCAAATCGTTTATCCCCGCCGTCTTAACATGGTGATCCGCTATCAGAGGCCGGGGAGTAGTGACGATACGGATATGCGATTCTTTTGGGTTTGGGAGCAATAAATTATGCCATTCAAGCGGCCTACATTAACTGAGCTGCGTGAGAAGAACCGCACACAGCTCCAATCAGAACTCCGTAAGACCGGATCACTTTTGCGCTATTCCAATATGCGGGTGCTGGCGGATGCCGATGCCGGCTTGGCGCATCTGCATTACGGTTATCTGGATTATATCGCGCTGCAGGCCACCCCCTTTAACGCAACGGACGAATGGTTGTCCGGCTGGGCCGGGTTGAAAAGTGTTTACCAGAATGCCGCAAACCCGGCATCAACCCCATCGTATCAGTTCAGCGGCACAGTGGCAGCGCCGGTAAGCAAAGGCGCAGTGTTACGCCGTGGTGACGGTTACCGCTATCGGTTGGATGATGACGTGGTTATCGGTGCCGCCGGGAAAGGGTACGGTAAACTGACGGCTTTACTTCCCGACATCATCGACGACCCAACGGGCGGCGGTATTGACGGAAATGCCGATGCCGGAACCACTCTGACGCTTGATATCTCCTTGCCTGGCATCGACGCCAGCGGCGTAATGATGGATCCGGCAACAGGTGGTGCTGATATTGAAACGCAGGAAAGTTTGCGCGCCCGGATGTTGCTGGCATACCAAAATCCGCCGCAGGGCGGCAGTGACACGGATTACGAGCAATGGGCGCTGGCTGTGCCTGGTGTTACGCGCTGCTGGCCTAAACGGCGGCTGATGGGCGCTGGCACCGTTGGGGTCTACATCATGTGCGACGGCAACGATGAAACCAACCATGGATTTCCTGTTGGGACTGACGGCATATCCCAGTTTGACAGCTGGGGGGCGCAAAAGGCGACCGGGGACCAGGGGCGCGTAGCGGATTATATCTACCCGCTGGCACCGGTGACCGCCCTGGTTTATGTCTGTTCTCCCGTGGCCAAATCAGTCAATTTTGAAATCAGTGGGATCAGTAATGTTGGCAGCGCTATCACCGCGGCCATTGCGGCTGCGATCGACAACGTTTTTTTTGAAGGAGGCACGCCGGACGGTACCGGTAAGATTTTTCTTTCAGATCTGAACAGGGCGATCGGGGACATTGATGGTACCGCCGGCTTTATCCTGGTTTCGCCGACGGCGAATATTGAGCTTGGCGTGGGGGAATTGCCAGTACGCGGTGAGGTGAATTATACATGAGCCAGTTTACCGCTGAAAATTACCAGCAAGCGCTGCAGGCGTTGATACCAACCGGTTTGGCGTGGCCACGTGATCCAGACAGTGTCCAGGCGGCAGTGATCCGGGCATTAGCAAATGCCTTCCTGCACAGTGACAATGATGCGATAGCGCTTTTAGTCGGCGCTTTTCCTGAAACTGCTACGATCCTATTGACCGAGTGGGAGAAAACTCTCGGCCTGCCAGATGATTGTTCTATTGGTGAGGTAGACACGATTGCCAAACGGCAGGCGGCAGTTGTGTCAAAATTCATCAGTACGGGCGGCCAGTCCAGGACGTACTTTGTCAGTATCGCTCGGGCGCTGGGTTACAACATCACGATCAACGAATACCGCCAGGCGCGTGCGGGTCTTTCTGTCTGTGGGGATGGGCTTAACGGCGATGACTGGCCATTTGTATGGCTTGTTGAGGCTGAGGAAACCACAATTACCTACGCGCGTGCGGGAATGAGTTATTGTGGTGATCCGCTGCGTTCTTGGGGGAATCGGCAGCTTGAATGTCGCATGAACGCCCTAGCACCGTCGCACACCATCGTGAAATTCGGTTACATTAATTTCGGTTTTAACGACGAAGGTGTTTATAACGTGACCTCTGAGTTTGCCGAAATATTCGATATAGCCTCAGGAAATATTTAAAACCCATTTAATCATCATTATTAATCGTTTCATTAGCGAGGATTTGTCATGCAAAAAGTTGGTAGTGTTACAGAAACAGCAGACCAAAATTCAGAGTTTACGAATGGTAATGTGGCTCAAGGGGTACCACCGACCATTCTTGAAGCGGCTATTTTCAATACGTGGCAAAGAGAAATGTGTAATGTAGTGGAGGGCAGTGGGATTGCTCTCGAACCTACAGACGATGGGCAGTTGCTAAAAGCCATAAAGAAAACGAACAAAGATCAAACTCCTGCTTTGCTAGCTGCAAACGGCCATCAGGAATTACCTTCTGGATTAATTATTCAGTGGGGTAATGGGATTGCTGGAATCGACGGTAGTAAACGTGTTTTATTTCCAACTCCATATAAAATTATGGTATTTAGTGTGATAGTAACACCAACAAACAGATTTAATGCTAATACAATGATCGGGGCAAATGTGGATAACACTAACTACCAGCTGACCGGGTTCGACATGATAAGTTACTCACTTGATTTGGATGATAGCAAGGTGGTTAGAGGATCGAATGGTTTTACATGGATGTCCTTTGGCTACTAGCAGGTACACCCATGCTGTATTTATCATGCTAAGACACGTTTTGCGGATAAACTATTACGAATGTATTTCTGGGCCGGCATTTCATAAAATTTATGAGTGGCTATGCTTGTGAGTATAAGGGTGGCCATGAATAAAGTTAAACTAATTGGTGTGTAAAATACGCTTCGCTCAAAGCCAAGGAAGTCGCTTGATAATGAGAAAATAATTTGCAGTGGGAAATGGATAAGATAGGATGAATAACTTAAATTACCAATCCAATTAATTTTTTTAAATAAGCCCTCACTTTCACAACTAATGCACACTAAAAAACAAATTAAACTAGTAAATCCTAAAGCGGTCACAATGAATGCATTATTAGTTTGAAAGTAAAAAATATAGGCCCATCCAATAAACATGCAACATCCGCTAATGACTGCGGAAAACTTGCTGCCTATATTCTTAATTAAATATGCAATAATAGTGTATGCTGCAGCACCGCAAAAAAATGCGTACAGCCCTATGCCAATTTTATAATTAAACTGGAAGATGTAAAACCCAGAAAGCATGAAGAATGGAATAAGATAGTATCGACATTTACCCATAAGACAAGTTATAAAGAAAATTGCATAAAGCATGATCTCTACTGAAACTGACCATACGGGAGCGTTGAATGACCAGCCGGACTCCAACCCCCAAGCGGGAATCATAAGAATGTTTAATATAGCATGGTATATGTCATTTAATTGATAAACAAAAAAAGAGTTATGTGACTTGATGTAAAAAAATTGTAGTATTGCAACTAAAATAAAGGTAAGTATATATAATGGATATAAACGACTTAGTCTATTTATGGTGAATTCTACAACGCCAATTTCTTTTTTCGAGATTTTTTTAGAGTAGAGCCAGTAAAAAATAAATCCAGAAATGCAGAAAAAAAGTTCAACAGCAAGATCTCCGTGGAGATAAAAAATGGATAGGTAATTATAGAGTGGTTGTTTTTCCACGATAAAATTACTTGGCTTATCACCAATATAAAAGAAGTGCTGCCAGTGCCAAAAAACAACGGAAATGGCTGCCAATCCTCGCAATACGTCAAGGGAGTATATTTTTTCAGGAAGGCTTCTGCTCATGCTATGTCAGCGCCAATTTGTTTCATTTTCATTACGATAGCGTCTAGCTCTTCTGCGCTCAAGGCCAGTTGTGCAGCGATAAAAAACAATATGTGTGGGGACATTGCTCGCGGCTCAGCACCGCCGGTGTACTTGCGCCACTGGCTATTGCTGGCTACACCAGCGAGATCAGCCATTTGTGTTCCAGTATACCCCAACTCTGATTTTAATTTTTCCAGATCCTCTGGAGCAGGAGCTATGTATTCTTTAATTAATCGCATTTTGCACCTGTCAAAAAGCCCCTTTCGGGGCTCCTTGTTAAATAAATTTGATAATGATGGTTGTCACTGTTGCCACCGCACCGATTAACCCTGTGGCGACTGCAACCGGATACCACATTGTTTCTCTGTTAATTTTTGCTGTTTCAGCCATTAGCTTTGCAATTTCAGCGTGAATCTTTTCCAGCTCGGCGGTGGTCATATCGGTCATCTCGTTCTTCCTTTCGGGTCGGGCTGCGGACTTTCCGCTACCTCATGTAATAAATAATAGCCCCATTGGTGCTAATTGTCAACAGTCAATCTAAGCCGTTTATACGGCCCTATGGAACTAACTATGGCCCAACGACATAATACCGGGAATCCTCGTCCTTCTAATAGCATGAAGGATCTAAATGATAACGCTCTTGCTTACGATGATTTTCTGAATGGTGAGCAAGAGGTTGCATACGATCGTTTCCAACAACCATTTCCAACCGTGCGCAAACAAGTATCAGAACGTATTAATGAAATCATAGGCGCTCAGCAAGATGCAGAGATTTATGCAGCAAAGGCGAGCCAGGCCGCCGATAACGCTCAGAACATCGCTGACGCCAATACTTATTACATTACACCGGAAGACCCAGACGGGACGATTGCTGGCTTGGCTGGAACGCCAGATGGGGAATCATTCCGCGTTGCTATTCCTGATGCCACTGGCGGTACGGTTGCTTTCAATTATTATAAAAACAACGGCGGTGTTGCTGAGTATATAAACTCGCAACCAAATAAAAGATATATAGACGAAATATATGAAGTCGCTGAATCCACAGATAAACGTACGGAGTCATTGCAAGAGTCACCTGACTCTCTGTTTGATGTGGTGTCAGCTAATGGCATTCGTAAATTACGTATCAGGAATACCGACGGGGGTATCGAACTAAACGGAGTAATCGATCGCCTTTTAACTGGCGATTCTGGTTTGAATTTCTCGGGCAGTACTATTGATAACAATGCCCCTCCAGGGTGGCTGTTTATCATTCACTCTATTAATGGCGTGGTGATTGCGGGCGTCAAAGAGGATGGGACAAAGGTTGGCTGGGGCGGCGACGGTGGTGGGCAGGCTGGCGGGATTACCCCCGGTGATACGGCGGTGGGTTATGACGATATTCGTAACTACACTGGCGACGCCACCGTGCGTGACGTTGTGGGCGAGCGCATCAATGGTCGGTTCGTTGTTGATGCCTCCGATTCGACTTCACCAGATGATGGCGGTGGAGTACTGGTCGGGGTTGATGGCCGCCGCTGGGTACGACAAGCTGATTATGTATCATACGATATGTTTGGAGCACCACGCATCCCAGAAGCTACCTATCAGCAATACGAAAAGCTTTCTCGCACGGGAAGCGAAAACTCCGCACAGGCATTACTGGCACCCCAGGCGGCTGCCGATCAGGCGATGGTTCGCTGTCACGCATTCGCCAACAAGTACAGTCTGCCAGTAGTGCAGAACACCGGGCGATTCCTGTGGATTGCTGACGAAATTATCGTTCGTACCCCATGTGATTTAACTGGGTGCACGGTGGTGACGAGTAACCGAAGCGGCACCGACGAGGCGCACTGGGGCAACGTCGATGGCGTTTACGACAATTCCGTCCAGCCAATGTATATGTATCGTATTCAGGGCAAGGCCCGTATTGATTTCACCGCCGACGAGCTGGCAGAGCTGAATACTACCTATTCGACATACCTGCGAAAAGGCAGCGCTTTCCTGCCAATGCCGAAACTTTCCGAGTATCGCGGTGGCATGGTGGCCTTTATTTCTTCAACCGTCGAGCTCTATCGCTCAGGCGAACGGAGCAGCCCTCGCTATGAAGTTCACTTGCGAGATTTTTCGCGCATTGGGCGCAATGGCTCGCTGAGCGACCAGTTGGTGAAAAACATCCCGAATGGTACCGTTGTTGAAGTGTGGGTCCAGCCGAAGGAAGACGCCTGGCTGACGTTTAACCCACCAACCTTCTTTGAAGCTGGCAATGGGCGAAAATTCGTCAACATCCAGATCGAGCGCTCGATGGTGAACCTCAACGACCTGGTGATGCATAACTGGTCTACCGGCGTTGTCGAATCCCGCGTAGCAGTGGGTTCATATGGTGTGTTCGATATTCGCTGCCGCAATGCAACAGCTGAGTGCATTCCGTCGGCTGCTGGTGGCGCTTATGTCATCAGCTTCCGCAACAGCATCGATATTCACGTGGAAGGGTACTATGGACTGTATGGCTGGGGCTTCCAGGGCCACCACGGATTGAAGCGCGTCATCATCGATAGCTCTGTCATGAACCGCTTCGATTTCCACTCGTTCGGCTACGACGTGAATATCAGTCGCACTGCCTTCAAAGGCAAGCAGGTCTACCTCCAGGGTGGCGGGAAGTACACGTTTGAAGATAACTCTTACATGGTCACTCAACACAAGGCTACCCAGGCTGAGGCGTTGGAATATCGGTTAGATTACTTCATTAACATGCGTGAGGATTACGCTGGTGACTGTGACTGTACGCTGACCGTGCGTGATTTAGTTGTGCGCTTCGACAGAAATATCACCGCAGCTTGGGCTGCCGGTATTCTTTCTTTCGACGTTGTGCGCATGAACAGTGGCACAGTAGCGAATTATGGGGTGAACACCAAGACACCACACACGATTATTGGCGAAAACATCGTATTCGATCTAGAAGGAATGTCTGCCTCACTCCCTGATAACTTTGCTTTTACGTTCTGCCGCGCCTACAGAAACATTTACAGTACGTTCAACCGCACGTTCCTGCCGTCGCTGGTGAGCATCAAGGATATGACTGCGATCAACGTACCAACGGATAAGAATGCCGCTATGGCTATTTTCCGCTGTGGTTCAGATATGGCTCAGAACCCGTTCGGTAGCCGAAATAAAATGCGCCCTAACGGCACTAGCGTCGATATTTTCGGGCAGAACGTCGTGAGCGTTATCAATAACCCGGAGATCGAAAACAACTATTGTCCAATGGTCTATTTGCCGGGGAATACATCCGGCTGGGATACACCGGTTAGTGGGGCGACATATCGTACTAGTGCATACTCATGGGTGCCGAAGGTGACGCTGATCAACTGCTCGCCTATGCTTATCCATGCGCCTGGCGTTAAAGCCGAATTCGATATTCACGGTGGTGTTCTGGCCCGATTTACCGTTGGCACGACAGAAAATAACTGCCGTGTCACTGGTGCAGATATCCAGCTTTACCCAGATGCCGCTGGTAATCTGTACTTTGATGCCGATCGCGTGCGGACAGCCAACTGCGACTGGTTCGATCCTGCCAACGGCGCGACGTACTCCGGTACTTTGACCGGCATCGGCAATGGAAACCGTGGCACCATTGCCCACTCACCAAACATCCCGACCTAAGGAAATAAATATGGCAGGCACTCGAATTTTCTGTAACGCGATCATCCCAACAGCCGATTGGAATAACGATTATGTTCCGGTGAAGGGGAAGCTGATTACCCGCGCACCGCTGCCGGTTCTCGCGAGCTTCGATCTGCTGAATCCACTGGATAACAGCGGTAACGGCTACGAAGTCTCAGCGGGCGGCGCAAAAGTTCAGCCATGGGGTCTTCACTATGACAATGGTGCGGCACCCTCACAGACTAACTTTGTAAAAACAGGTCACGGCGCGGTTTCGTTCGTGACGGCTTTTCGCCTCAATGCGGTGAACCGCTACATCAACATTTTCAGCAACCGCAGTACCGGCAACGGCTTTAACCTGTACTACAGCGGCCAGCTTCTGATGGGGTACATTTTCCCATCGGGTACTACTGGCAACATTGCAGTTGGTACCGTCGCGCAGCCGGTGGTAGGAGAATGGTACGTGGCTGCCGGGGTGTTTGATCCGGTGAATAAGAAAGCCAACGTGCAATTCAGTGAATTGGGCCTTCGATATGGCGATATTGGGGCATCTTTCCCTGTGGATACTACGCTAAACACCCCTATGAGCATCGGCGGCGATCCAAATGGTAGTACCACATCTTCGATGAACGGTGATATTGCGTTTAGCGCGGTTTACGATGGCGTATTTACGGTAGACCAGCGCGACAGCATGATGAGTGTTGGCATGGAAGTACTTACCGATCGCGGTCTGATTTAAACCATAGTGCCGGGATGGACCCCGGCTATTTAACTTTGATTGTGGGATGCTGCCATTGTGTCACTCCGGGGATGGTCATGGAGTAATGGTCACTGGGGTGGGACAAACTTGGGACAGGGATGTTTTCACATCTGTTGATATGGTTTTCTAAGTTTTTGCATCTTGGGACGTGTGAGCGCGGTCTGATGCGGTAACTGACTGTATTAAAAGGTGGTTCTAGGAACTTCTAAGCCGTAGGTCACAGGTTCGAGCCCTGTAGGGCGTACCATTTAGATCCAATCAGTTACGCTTATTCTCCAACAGCTACACTTTCCAAAAGTGCCAGATTAGTGACATTGCCCGCCAAGACTTCGTCAATTTTTCTCGCATGTTCGGTTAACAGAGGACGTCTCCAAGAGTGAATGGCCAACAGATTAACGTTTATGTCCTGCACTACATGCCCGAAGAGAAACAAGCTGAAGAGTAATATCTCACGTACGTAGTAAGTGCATTGGTTCAGCAGTTCAGTTGCTTCGATATATAAAATCTGTTGTTTTATAAGAGATTTGTTTTCCGTATTGAACCAACAAATGCCTATTTTGAACCAACGTTTTCATGATTCCCTCCCCCAGATTATGATTTTGACCTCTGTTTCTATTGTTTTTTTCTGGTGAGATCCCACTTGATTTGACAACTAATCACTGTTGAGAGGTCAGTCCAGTATCCACTCAGCAGGAAGATGCTTTGCAAAAAGTTGTGCAGAAGGTGGCGGCATGAGGGTATGGTCACTGAAATCGAGCAAGTCATTGAGAAGTGGCATAAGAAAACGGCTCCCTGTAGTGGAAGCCGTTATAGTGCCGTAGTTTAAGGATCGGTTGACCGACCCTTAACTGCTCGGCATTGCACCATAGAGTGGTTGGTTTTAAATTAGCAAGTCGCTATAGCGAACTACTTTTTTGTTTCTCTTCTTCTTTTCTACATGCATCAATGTTTTTAAAATTGTATTTAAGGTAAACCCGTCCAGTATCACCACTTGCAGCCATCGCTTGGATTACAATCGACTGTAGATCGCTCTTTAATGGCTGGGCTTTAGTTCCTTTCCATTCAGAGCCGAAAAATCTCTCTTCTTTAAGTAATCCCATCATCCAGTCACGTGGATCCTTCCATATGGATCCTGGCAACAAAACATCATTAATCTTTCTATTACCATAAATAGAAGTAAGCGACTCTGAAATTTCTTCAACCTTAGACTTTAACACAAGCCCATGACTGTCTGTATTCAGGTCTTTACTAATGGCTCGAATCTGACACAAACCAACTTCAGGAGATATCACTAAACCATAATTTTCGAAATAAGCATTTTTTTTAGGAACAAAGCCAGTTGCGTAAATATTAAAGCTATTTGGCACTTTCTTTAACTCAACGCCAGTCATATCTTCGATATTCTTTTTAGTTAATCCAATTTGTAGCCCTAACGGACCTGAGCCTGGAGGAAGTAAGGCTTCTTTTGCCTCATGATCTTGAGCAACAACTGACTTTTGGGATGTAGATGTTGATGCAGGAGTTACTGAGTTGATAGCCGAAGGTAGTGATAACCCATATTTTGCCGACAATAACCTCTGCTGTAACATCGCCTGACTTTGCTCTTGAGTGGCGATAGTTGCCATTTTTAATGACCCAATGAGCCCTCCATTATATTGTTCTGCATCTTTTTTCGCTGCTGATATCTCATGAGAAAGATTTTCTAATTCAGTTGCTAATTCTCCCGCAAGTTTTGCGTCAGGAGCAACAGCGTTTGTGACGACCTCAACTTTTGCACCTGATTCAATCGCATTTATTCTCTGTTGAATCAGGGCCTTGTTGGTTCGGAGAATTTCAAGTCTTGTGTGTACTAGGTTTTTTATCAGTCCACCATTTAACATTTCATCCTGTTTAGTGGCATTCTTAATATCGTCATCTGTCTTAATTAATTCTGTCTTTAAGCTCGTGACTTGTTGCAGCTGCTCAGGCGAAAGTTCTTTTTGACCACACCCAGAAATCAAAACACTCAGTAATGTAGCAATTATTACCTTTTTCATTCAGTCCAAATCCTATAGACAAGTAACAAGTCGTTACATGGTAGCAGAGGGCGCAGCGGTGGCAATGACAAAGCTGTTTTTGTCCGCGTTTTGTCGGCCTTTATCCTGGAGTCAAGTGTAGGGCGCGTGACAACATGGCTTAAAAGGTGGTTATAGGAACTTCTAAGCCGTAGGTCACAGGTTCGAGCCCTGTAGGGCGCAGTTCCCATTCTCGGTCACAATGTTTGGTAATCAATGAGCTATTGCCACCGTTAAATGTGCAACCAGCCATTAATCAGCGTACAACTCTGCCCACCAATCCAGGGTTCATCGTGAATAAAACGGACATTAACCCGGCCCTCTCGACGCAATTGGGTACCTTGTCGAACTTGATACCCCTGTGCCGTCAAGCCACCGTCGGGGAAATTATTGGCCTTCAACAAACGGGCCAGGCACGCATTAGCACTGCCAGTCACTGGATCTTCAACTAACTTATCCTGTTCAACCAGAAACGCCCGCATTTCGTAATCAGCTGGATCACTCGATGAATAGGCACCATAAATCACCACGCCATCAACATGATAAGCCAGTTGCAGCTTTTTAATCATGGGTTGATCCGGTGTGACGGTCAGACAGGATTGGGCGTTTGGCATACGAACCATAAGCCAGCGAATGCCCATGTCGGCAATCACCGGCATCGTAACTGTTTCAATCACCGCAGGCTGAAAATCGGCCATCAGCCATTCCCTTTCCTCAACAGACAGCGTTCGAAACGTGACCGCTGGTGCGGCAAACGCCAGGGTACCTTCCGGTAAGATATTGACCGCAACCAGACCCACTCCACATTCTTGCATAACCACCCCCGGCTGTTTGGTCACTAACCCAGCCTCCAATAATGCATGGGCCGTACCCAATGTCGGATGTCCGGCAAAGGGTAACTCTTTTTCGGGGGTAAAAATGCGCACCTGGTAATCGGCAATCGGATTAGTCGGTTTGAAAACAAACGTCGTTTCCGAAAGGTTGGTCCAGCGAGCTAATGAAAGCATCTGTATTTCATTCAGCCCATCGGCCTCCAGAACCACTGCCAGGGGATTCCCCTGCAATGGCGAGGTGGTGAATACATCCACCTGTTTGTAGGCGCGTGGTATCACATTATCTGTTCTGAACATTGGCCATAATCCGTTATATACAAAGCTTGATGATAGCTCTATTCAATGACTTACATCAATTTATCAATCTGCAGCCAGGGTATCCCTTAATGTCTCACCTTATTCAAATAACAAATTGTTGATCTGGTTTTCAATGGCCGGCAGCGTTAGGTGGGTCCATACCCACCTAACGAGAACCTTGCTCGCTCACCATAAAAGATGACGGGAATTTTTCAGTCTTATACCGTCATGCGACTCTCTTTTTATCGGTTTATTAAATATACGAAAAATGTAAAATAATAAATAAGGCAATGAACACCAAAATGAAATTCAATGTGCTATTACTCATGGCTTACCCCAGCCGTAAACTTCCATAATTATATTATCGGAACCAATATCTCTACGTTGAGAATCTGCTCTTCACTATAATTATCTGGATATAATTCGACAACAAATTCATCTTTCATTTTCACATTGAGAAAGGGGAGGTGTTTGTCATACATGTTTTTGTAAAAGGTGACGTATTCGTCTTTTTTTCCACGAAAGGGCAGGATTAGGTATTTACCTGCGGGGAAGTAAAGGCAGTTTAAAGAGCAAAAAACATCTGATGTCAGCATGACACGAAAAGAGGAATAACATTGATTAAGCGCGCAACAGTGAATGTCAAAAATACCCTGCATTCCCTTTTTATGACTGTTAGAAATGTCTTTTATTGAGATGTCTTTACCCGTTGAGTGATAAATAAATGCATGACACGTTTTAACCACCCCTAAGTCTTGCGGGAGAGAGATATAATAGTGGTCTAACTCCCCATTATTTATGTACGGGGGATATTGTTTAGAAAAGTCCCATTCCGGCTTTAATCGGAATTTTTTGGGTGTCTCACCAAAGAATCTTTTGAATGCGCGGGTAAAGCATTGTTGAGAACTGAACCCTGACGCTACAGCAACAGTTAAAATATTCCCCTGTGATTGCTTGAGTAAAATCGCAGACTTACTCAATCGTCGATGTCTTATATAAGTGCCAATTTTTATTCCAATGTGTCTTTTGAACAGTCGCTGCAAATGCCATTTTGAATATCCAGAAATGGCTGCCAGTCTATCAATTGATAACTCTTCAATGATGTTGTTTTCTATGAACTCAACGACTTGAGAAACTATTTCTTTTCGATAATCCATTAAACCTCCGTGTTTCTGATAAGAAAATCGTGACACATTCGAGGCTGACGGGGCATTGAGATTCATCCTAAAAAACGCTCTCATTCAAATGGAATTACCAATTGAAATGCGTATTTATTGCTTGATTTGTTAACCGGAATTATTAGTTTCATAGGGTATTATTTACCCCAAAAATGATAACATTTGATTTTGGTTTCTTTATTTTTTGTTGAATCAACTATTTTCTTTTCCTTTGTCCAGGCTTGCGAAGTGTTAACGACAAAATAAGGCTGTTACTGGGGTGATGTGAAAGTAGCAACATGCTTAATACGCAAGCTAAAAATGGCGTGAGCCTATGCCCACGACCGTAAGCCTGAATTAAAAATTAAATATTTTTTAAATAGGGATCTGCGGGATCACTTCCCGCGAAGATCTGCCACATCCTGGTCTTTCACATTCAATGCAGGCTGTGCCCCAAACTCTTTCAGAATATAGGTGCTTAGCGTTGCAATCTGTTTGTCACTCAGCGTGTCGGCAAATCCTGGCATAAACACCTCACTTTCATTGGTTTTGCGCGATACACCGTGCAGGATGACGTTGAGCAGATTGTTCGGCATTTCTGCACCAACCACGCTATTTTTCATCAATGAGGGGTAGTATCCATCTTCGCTGCCCTGACCACTGAAGCTGTGGCAACTGGCACAGTTACCGAGGAACAAACGCGCACCGTCGGTCTCCGGGGTATCTTTGAACGGTACGCCACGCAGGTTATCGACGTTGGTCGCTTCATTGCCCCAGTCGGAACGGCTCTTCGTCACATCAGAATCTGCCTGTGGCTCCAGTGTCTGTATGTAAATCGCCATTGCATTCAGATCGCTATCGGTGAGATGTCGCGTACTGTTTTCTATCACCTCAGCCATTGGGCCGGCCGCCTGCGCTTTGCCATTCACATGGCCGGAACGCAGATACTGCACGATGTCGTCCTTACTCCAACTGCCGATACCGGCTTTTTTGTCGGAGGAAATATTAAATGCGGTCCAGCCGTCCACTTCTGTTCCGGCATAGGGTTTGCTGTCTTTCATCCCCATGGTGATATTGCGCGGAGTATGGCATTCGCCACAGTGCCCCAGCCCTTCGACCAGATATTTTCCCTGATTCCATTCGTCTGACCGGCTTGTGTCCGGCTCAAAGCGCTTGCTGTCGAAGTTCACCAGATTCCAGAACCACATGCCCCAACGTTGGTTGAACGGGAACGGCATCTCATTTTCGCGATTCGGCTGATGCACCGCCGGCAGGCTGAACAAGTACGCTTTGATAGCTTTAACATCGTCATCTTTCAACAGTGTGTAAGAGGTATAAGGGAATGCAGGGTAAAGATGCTGCCCCTCTTTATTCTTCCCTTCATGCACGGCGCGAAGGAAGTCGGCATCGCTCCAGTCGCCGATGCCGGTCTCTTTATCCGCCGTAATATTTGGTGAATAGAGAGTGCCCATCGGCGTTTTGAAGGCCAGACCACCAGCAAATGGCTTGCCGTCTTTGGTGGTGTGACAGGCCACGCAGTCGGCGGCCTGGGTCAGATATTCACCGCGTTTAATCAGATCGGTGTCGGAACCATCGGCGTTGGCCGCCAGGCTAAACATTCCGGCTGCGGCCATCAGGCTTAGGGTTAATTTTTTCATCATTACACCTCCGCCTTAATCGTATCCGCGAGGCGCAGAGAGAGCGCCGCTATGGTCAGGGTACAGTTTACCGAGCCCACGGTTGGCATCACCGCGCTACTGGCGATAAACAGGTTACTATGGTCGTGGGTACGGCACTGGGTATCGACCACCGAATTTTTCGGATCATGACCCATAATAGTGGTGCCGGTGATGTGATTGTTATTGGCAAAATCCTTGTAATAGGTGATTTCGGTACCGCCCATCAGGCGCGCCGCATCGGCGTAGACTTTATAGGTGTGCTCAGCACTTTTGCGCACGTAGTCGTCCATCGCGTAATAGAACTCCGGCTTCGGAATGCCCAGTTTGTCTTTTTCCGTGCGGCTCGGAATTATACGGTTTTCCGGATGCGGCAGGATTTCGTGAAAGCTGTCAAAGCGCACATAGCGTGATGAACGGTCGCGGATACGTTTGTCGAGTTCCGGCCCAAGGAGCAGCTCACTTTTTTGTGCCAGCGCTCGTCCCGCTTCCTGATCGGTTCGTGACACGTTCGAAAGGTGGATTTTCTTCGCGGCGTACTCTTTGCGGAAGTCACCGTCGCGGAACCCGATCATCGAGGTCATTTCCTGCGGCCCACGCCCTGGCCACAGGGCTTCGTTGGCGTAGAATTCTACGCCGACGCCAGGGTGGTCCATCAGGTTACGGCCCACCTGGTCAGAACTGTTTCCCACGCCATGCGGGTTTTTGTCGTTGGCGGACATCAGCATCAGCTTCGGAATTTCAATTCCGTTGGCCGCCAGCACAAAGTATTTGGCTTCGGCACGGTGTTCATTCCCCTCTGGATCTTTAAACAGAGCCGCGGTGATCTCCTGCTTGTCGTTCACTTCCAGCTTATACACCACGGATTCAGGACGCAGAACGGCGCCATTCTTCTCGGCTTTTTCGACGTGCGTGATAGCGTTGTACATGGCCCCAATCGGGCAGATCGGCATGCAGTTGTTATTCCCGCAGCAAGTCGGGCGGCCGTCATACGGGCGACTGTTACGGGCTACCGGCTCGGTTACTACAGAGTAACCGTTGTTATTGAGCACGGTTTTCAGGCGCTGCTCGTTATACGAAAGCGGCAGAGGATCCATCGGATAGGGGGCACTGCGTGGTGATCCCAGATCTTCATTATTCGGCCCCCATACGCCCAGTTCCTGCTCAGCACGGAAGTACCATTTTTCCAGCTCGGCATAGTCAATTGGCCAGTTACGCCCCACGCCGTACAGCGATTTGATCTTGAAATCATTCGGAAGGAAGCGCCATGCCGATGCCGCCCAGTGCCAGGTGGTGCCTCCGACAACACGGATAAACTGTGCGTCATACGGATGCTCACCTTTTTGAATCAGATAATTATTACTTGGGTTGGATTCCGGATGCGGGGCGTAGTCCATCGATGGGTAGGGTTTCATGTTGTCAGACTTATCAGCCTGATTCCGGAAGTTTTCGACGATTTCCCAGCGTGACATGCGCCGGCCGGCTTCGAGGATCAGGACTTGCTTGCCGGCTTTCGCCAGTTCATTCGCGACAATGCCGCCCGCCACGCCGGAGCCTACAACGATAACGTCAGCTTTTAATGTTTCGGCCATTTTCTTTCCTTAATTAAAACGTGACATCGGGCTTGGCAGCCCAGTATCCGGGACGATGAGTACAATAAGAACGGATCACCAGAACGTCAGATACCGCGTCAAACATCAGCGCTTTTTCATAAGTCACCACGGCAATATTTTCCCCCTCGCCAACCTGGCCCAGGTACCAGCCTTGCAGGATCAGTCGTGCAATATCCTGCTGCGGTGCGCTCCAACCCGTCGGCGTGCCCGTAGGTAATGTTTGCAGCAGCGCCAGTTGGGCCACGGCTTCAGGCCTGTACTGCAAAATGGCAGCAAGCAGACGTTGGCCGATCACCGGATTAAGGTAGCGTTTGCCGGTCAGGGCGCGGGAAACTCGCATAAATTTGTCGAGGTTTACCGGGGAAGGTTGTCCATCGGCCGCAAAGGCTTTAAGTGAAACCGGCATCATCAGGCTGCTGACCAGCCCGACACCGATAAAGCCCAATAAGCGACGACGCGAAACGCCGTTGACGCGTAGCGTTTTCGAAGGGGGGGTTGACATTGCATCTCTCCTAAATAGAAACAGCGCATTACCGGTTGAACGGGTATCCGGAAGTTATGGGCCATCATCCCTATAGGGGCATCAGGGATATACCCGGTCAAACCGACCAGGATGATTTATGGTGCGTGTTTTATTGCGCATTATTGTTATAAAATTTTCCGATATATCATTAGCCATCGGGTGATATATCAGGTTAATTCGGGCGACATCCTGATTACCTTGATTTTTTCTCAATTAAAACCAGGCTAAAATCCCAGACGTGCCTTTAATATTCTGACAACTGGCTGTGCATCGGTTGGAAATATTAAAACGCCATTATTAATTTATAGAGAAGCGAGTACGGGAGTAGAGGCAACTTCCAAAATGCCATTGATAATAAACTGTACCCCCATACACACTAACAAGAACCCCATCAGGCGAGAAATAGCTTCAATGCCCCCTTTCCCGACAATCCGCATGATTGCGCCTGAGCTCCGCAGGCATGCCCATAATATAATGCCAATGGTCAGGAAGATGGCGATCGGTCCAACGATTAACACCCAATTTTCGAAGCCTAACGGGTTGTTTTTCATGCTGGAAGCTGAGCTGATAATCATCGCAATGGTGCCTGGCCCAGCAGTACCCGGCATGGCTAGCGGGACAAAGGCTATATTGACCGAGCTTTTCTTGCGTAGCTCCTGCGTTTTTGCTTCAACCTCCGGCGCTTCATCTTGGCTCTGTTGCGGGAACAGCATACGAAAGCCAATAAAGGCGACAATTAGCCCACCCGCGATACGCAGACCCGGGATGGAGACACCAAAAGTATGCATCACAACCTGGCCGCCGTAGTACGCTACGACCATGATAAGAAAGACATAAACCGACGCCATCAACGATTGTTGATTACGTTCGGCTGTCGTCATCCCACTTGAAAGCCCGAGAAGCATGGCAATCGTGGTGAGAGGATTGGCTAAAGGCAGCAACAGTACCAGACCTAATCCAATAACCTGAAGTAGCTGCATAAACCCCGTCATAATAATTCCCTTATGTGACGTCAAAAATTCCCCAAGGTGCTTGGGGGCTTTCCTTGTACTTATCCTAAGTTTCCTGTTGCTCGCACTTCGTTAATTTATTGCAATAACAAAGTAGGGGCCCACGCTGCGCTCACCCAGTAATTCTAAACCCTTTGCTTGTCATCATCCTGGGCAAACACCGATATAAGTAACAAATACTTAAACACTGTGGCATAAGAATGGTGAATATCATTAACAAAAAGTGTTTTAATGTTAGAAGATCTGGTTTGCGACGGCTGTCTATTGCCGTGAGATTGCGATCATCCTGTTTTGGTTGTGTTGTTTTTATAAATCAATGGATTATAAGATTTTCGCTCTTCATGGTGACAAAATTGCAGTGGCCTCGGTTCGAGGCTAGCTGCTGTTTTATCACGCCACTGATTTTTAAGTGTGGAAAGGTTTTACTGAGGTCAATCAGACGGGAGTTATTTTCACCCCAGGTATCGCTGTACCATTTCTAAGCTTTATTGCCTGCTGTGAATATTAGGAAGGAAAAATGCGGAGAGGATCCTCCGCATTCGGCTGTAGATCAGAAGTTAAGCGTTTTTTACCAGCAAACAAAACCACCATCGACGACCAGATCAACACCGGTACAGAACGACGCGGCATCACTGGCAAGGAACAGTGCCGGGCCAGCCATCTCTTCCACTTTTGCCATTCGCTGAATCGGTGTCTGGCTTTCAAACTCACGGGTCTGATGGACCATTTCAGGGCGTGTGTTCATCGGTGTGGCGGTGTATCCCGGGCTGATGGAGTTGACGCGGATCCCTTTGCTGATCCACTCCATTGCCAGGCTCTTGGAAAGGTGGATAACACCCGCTTTGGAGCAGTTGTAATGCGCCTGCTCAAGGCCACGATTCACAATAATGCCCGACATGGAGGCGATATTAATAATTGAGCCACCGCCCGATTCCTGCATCAGTTCGGCTTCCGCCTTACAGGAATTCCACACGCCGGTGAGGTTAATATCGATAACCCGCTGCCATTGTTCGCTTTCCATCTCTAGCGCCGGGTTGGCATTGGCGATGCCGGCCGCGTTAACGGCAATATCGAGGCGACCGAAGCGGTTTTTAGCCAAGGCGACGCCAGCACGCAGATCGCTGAGTTGACGCACATCTCCGGTGTAAAAGCAGGCTTGTCCGCCAATAGCTTCGATATTTTTAACGGTTTCGGCAAGGCCACCGTCTTCGCGTAGATCAAAGCAGACCACCCGGGCGCCCGCGCTGGCGAGCCCGTAAGCTATCGTCTGACCGATGCCGCTGCCGGCACCGGTCACGAAGGCCACGCGATCCTGCAGATTAAACAGTTGTTGGGCAAAATCCTTCATGATCATAGTCATCACTCTCTGAATCAATATGTTGTGGCACGCTACTGTGTAAATCCAAGGGCTACCGTTCTGGTTTTGTCGTCCCTGACGGGGATTACGACATAATCAGGCCGCCGTCGATGTTGATGGTTTGCCCGGTAAGATAGCGTGCATCGTCGGAAGCGAGGAAAGCCACCAGCCCGGCGACATCTTCTGGTTTACCGGCGCGTTTCATCGGAATACCTTCGACCCATTCCGCCATCAGTTCTCCCTTGCCATAGCGTTTTTGTTCGGTGCTAAGCGCTTCACCCCATACACGGTCGTTGTAATCCCACATATCACTTTCGATAATGCCCGGGCAGAAGGCGTTGACGGTGATATTCCACGGTGCCAGTTCGTGGGCCAGGCTTTGCGTAATCCCAATAACCCCCATTTTGCTGGCAGCGTAATGCGGGGTGTAGATAAAGCCCTGGCGCCCCTGACCTGAGGAAGTATTAATCAGGCTACCGTGGTTTTGTTTCACCATGTATTTGGCGGCTTCGCGGCAGCAGAGCCAGACACCGGTGGTGTTAACCGCCAGCACTTTCTCAAAGTCGGCTTTCGGCATGCGATCGTAATAATCGATGGTGATCACGCCAGCATTCTGGATCGAGACATCGATAGTGCCGAAACGGGCTGCGGCTTGCTGATACAACGATTGCACCTGTGCTTCATCCGTGACATCGACCTGCAATGACAGGATATTGGCCTGATAAGTCTGGCGTAAGGTTTCTGCCGTTTCATGAACGCGCTCGGCGTTGGAAACCATCACCAGGTTTGCGCCATCGCGAGCAAAGCGCTCAGCAATACCTGCACCAATCCCGCGGCATGCGCCGGTGATGACCACCGTTTTGTTGTGGAAGTTTCTTTGCATGTTTTTTCCCTTGTGTAGGCCGCACGCAAGCGCGTGCAGCGTGGGTAATGAAAGCGTGTTAATTGGCGGCCTGAGCCGTGCCAAGTTTTTCCTCATGGCGGCGCATCAGGATGACCTTGTTCTGTAGTTTTTGCTGGAATTGGTCGACGACGACGGCGGTGACGATAACAACGCCCTTAATGACCATTTGCCAGAAATCACTGACCCCCATCATCACCATGCCGTCGGCAAGGAAGACGATGACGAAAGCACCAATAATTGAGCCCGTAACCCGGCCACGGCCGCCTGCCAGCGCGGTTCCACCCAGTACGGTGGCCCCGATGGCGTCCATTTCGAACATGTTGCCGGTCATGGGGTGGGCCGTTTGCAGCTGTGAAGCGACGATCAGGCCAACAAATGCGGAACACAGGCCGGAGAAGGCGTAAACGAATATTTTCGCTTTCACGATGGGGACGCCAGCCAGGCGAGCGGCGGATTCGTTACCCCCAATAGCGTAGATATAGCGGCCAAGTGGTGTTTTGGTGGTTAGCCAGTAGCCCAGCAGCAAGAATCCGATCATCAGCCAGATAGGCAGATAAATACCCATCAGCGTACCGGAACCCAGCGTGGCGAAACCGGTATTGCCCAGCGCTTCTATACCGTTGAGGTTGGGGTAGGTGCTGCCGTCGTTGAACAGTAGCGCAGAGCCCCTGGCGACATACATCATGCCCAACGTACAGATAAAGGGAGCCACGCCGAAACGGGTGATCACGGCACCGTTAATAAAGCCGACGACGATACCGAAAATGGCCACGCACAGAATCACTTCTGGGACGTTGAAGAAGATGATGCTGCCATTCCATAAGGGCAGGCCGTTGGTCAATAATGCCCCAGCGACCATTCCGCAGATCCCGGCGACGGCACCGACAGACAGGTCGATCCCGCCTGTCAGGATAACCAGCGTCATGCCAATGGCCAGCAGGCCGGTGATGGCCACATGCTGAGTCATAATCAGCAGGTTGGACGTGGTCAGGAAATTCGGGACCATCACGCTGAAGACCGCGATAACCAGCAGTAGGGCGATGAAGGTTCTGGCCTTCAGCAGGTACATATAAATCATATATTTCTGGTTCATGATGGATTCCAGCCTGATTAATCTTGAGGTGTTGAAGCCGCGATTAATTTTTCGCGGGTAACCGCATGACGCGGTAAATCGGCGGTAATACGGCCATCGGCCATCACCAATACGCGATCCGCCAGCGCCATCACTTCATCCAGTTCCGATGAAGAGAACATCACTGCCAGACCCTGTTGGGCCATTTTGCCTATCAGGTGATAAACGTCCGTTTTGGCGCCGACGTCGATGCCGCGAGTGGGCTCATCGAGAAAAACAACCTGCGGCTTTGTCATTAGGGCTTTACCTAACACCACCTTTTGTTGGTTACCCCCGCTTAAAGACGTAATGGGGAGTTCAGGATCACTGACTTTGATAGCGAGCTCGCGAATCATCTCTTTGACGCTGGCGTGTTCTTTTTGCGGGTTCAGCCATTTCCATGCCTGGCGAAAACCTTTCAGGCTAAAATCCGATAAGGTCATATTCGATTGAATCGACATAATCTGCACCACGCCTTCGCCCTGTCGGTCCTCGGGAACTAACGCCAGGCCTTTTTTTAGTCGGGCCTGGAACTGGGCTTTGCCAAGATTTTCGCCATTAAGATGCACGCTGCCGTTCTGGCAAGGCATCAGCCCGACCAGGCCTTTAAACAATTCCGTGCGCCCGGCACCCAGTAGGCCATAAATACCAATCACTTCCCCTTTGCTTAGCGTGAAGCTCACATCGTTGAGCTTATAACCGCCGCTGGGGTGTAGCGCCGTCAGACCTTCAACGGCAAGTACCGCCTCGCCCTTCTGCGCGGGCTGATAATCGAAATATTTTTTCTTGTCGCCGACCATCTGTTCGATAATCCAGGGAATACTGGCATCGCTGACATTGCGTTCACTGATAAAACGTCCGTCGCGGAAAATGGTAATGTGATCGCCAATTTCCATCAGTTCTTCCAGGCGATGGGAAATATAAATAATGGTGACGCCGCGCCGTTTAAGCTGCGCAATAACGTTAAACAGAATTTTGACTTCTGACTGGCTCAGGGCAGAGGTGGGTTCATCCATGATTAATACGCGAGTGTCCTTTGAAAGCGCGCGCGCAATTTCAACCAACTGCTGGTGTCCGATACCTAATTCACCCAGTTGAGTGTAGGGATCGACATTCAGCTCCAGCCTCTCCAGTAATTTTTTGGCTAACTCATATTGATAGTTTTCGTTGATCTTCCCTTTCTGAAAGAATTCGTTAGCCATGAAGATATTATCCATGATGTTCATGTTCGGGAATAAATTCAATTCCTGAAAAATAATGCTGATCCCCTTCTTTTCGGCCTGGTGAGTTGAATTAAGGGTAACAGGGGCACCATCAAGCATAATTTGACCGGAGGAGGGCGTCTCAACGCCAGCAAGCATTTTCATCATGGTGGATTTACCTGCACCATTCTCACCGATCAGAACGTTTACTTTATTTCGATAGACCCGGTAATTCACGTTATCTAAGGCTACGACGCCTGGATACACGCGGGATAACTCCCGGGTTTCGATAATAACTTCAGATTCGACTGGTTGGGGAGTGACGAGATCTTGCTGTTGCATATTATTGCCCTCCCAAACGAACAATTTTCGCTGGCGTAATAGCAGGAATGGTTTGCGGAATATCCCAGGCCGAGAATACGCCATAAACCTCGGTAGCTTCGCCCGGCTTAATTTGTGCCGTTTGAACCATTTTTACCGCATGTTCGTTAATCGCCTGGCCATATTCGCCAAACAGAACCTGATCGTTAAAGTCCTGATAGCTCGCCCCCTGATAACCGTCGCGCAAGAGCGTGCCGCGTAGCGTTGGGCCAATTTGCACCACGACATTGCTGCCGCTGGTATCCTGAATCGTCATTTTTCCGCTACGAGAAGTAGAGTCAATATGGGTGATATTGCCTTCAACCTTGACGTAAAAAATGCACGGATTCTCATCCTGAGCGCGATAACCTAATGTTTTACAAGCGCTATCTATATCTTTAGCCGCGCGCAAGGCGGTCATTAACTCGGCAACGGGACGGGCACGAGAAACGACCTGGGGAACCACTTTGTCTTGCCACGTCTGATCGATATTCGCCATGTGCGGATTGGGCGGGGATTTAAGATCGGCCAGCTCTTGCTGAGAGACAATGCGGCAACCTCCGAGCGCAAGAACGGCCAGTGCCAGCCAGGTTTTTTTATACATAATTCTCTCCTATGCGCCCCCGAAGGGGCGCAACAACCCGAACTCAGGATTTGATATTGAAGTCCTGAACTTTGTCTGCATTGTCTTTGGTAATCAGAATGCCGCGGAACATAACGCGTTGTTTCGCCGGTTTTTCACCTTTTTGCAGGTAGTTATCAAGGTCGGTAACCCCTTGCGCGGCAATAGCCTGAGCCTGGAGCATCACCGTGGCTTGCAGGGTTCCGGCTTTAACGGCATCGCGTTCATCGTTGCTGCCATCAATGCCGACAACCACAACATCGGTGCGATTCGCGGCTTTCAGCGCGGCAATGGCTCCCAAGGCGACAGGGCCGTTGCCGCAAATCACACCTTTCACGTCAGGATGCGCCTGCAGAATGCTGTCCATAATGCGTTTGCCGTCGATCAATGTCCCTTTGGCATCTTGCTTCGCGACGCTGACCATATCCGGGTATTGGTCGATAACCTGATGGAAAGATTTAGAACGGGTGACGCAGTTATTATCTGCAAGGTTACAGGTGAGTTCGGCATATTTTCCTTTTTCTGCCATCTTCTCAACAAATACGTTGGCGACTTCAGAACCGGCCTGGAAGTTATTATGGGTAATTTGTTCAAGAGCGACATCATCAACAGGGATTTCCCTGTTGATTAAGACTATTGGGATGCCTGCTTTTTTCGCTTTCTCAATTGCCGCGACGCTGGCGGTTGAGTCGGCATTATCAAGAATAATCCCCTGAACTTTTTTACCGATGGCCGTATCAATCAGCTCATTCTGTTTTTTTACATCTTCGCCATGCGACAGAATGGTGGTCTGATATCCCAGCTCTTTTGCTTTTTCGCTGGCACCTTTGGCTTCAGAAGCGTAGTACGGATTATCCAGCGAATTTACCATGATCATGATGGTGCCTTTTTCCACGGCCTGAGCAGTAAAAGAAAAAGCGGTCAGAGTAACAGCAGTTAAAAGCGTTAAACGTAATTTCATGACAATGTTCTCTCTATGGTTGTTATTGTCGGGTACGTTGAAACAACGTAAGGCCTGAATATCAAATTTATGGGCAGGGGGCTCCTTTGGTTGATGATTAAGGTTCGTCACACGCGTTGATTCCCTGGTGGGTGTCAGGTGGGCGATGCCGGTTTCCATAATGTTCTGTTCACGGCATGGCGCCACTCTTGCCATCTTTTTTGCAGGCGCTGGTGGCGAGCCATGTCGGGGATAAATTCACTGTGTTCGGTTAAAAAGCCCTTAAGATCGGCAATTGATCCTGGCGTGAGAGCTTTACGGGCGAGCAGGGCGGCACCCATCGCTGAAAGTTCGGCAACATCGCTGCGCATCACCGGGCAGCCCAGCAGATCTGCCTGATACTGCATTAACCAGTCGTTTTTCGTCGGGCCGCCGTCGACCATTAATGCCGTTAAGTGAAAATCATCCTGCTGGCGCATGGTGACAATGACATCGGCGATTTGATAAGTCATTGACTCCAGTGCTGCACGAATCAAATGAGCGCGTTTGACGCCACGGCTCAGGCCGCAAATCACGCCGCGTGCGCTGTCGTCCCACCACGGAGCGCCAAGGCCGGTTAACGCCGGCACAAAATAGACCCCCAGGGTAGATTCCACAGAGGCGGGAAGGGTGTTGAGCTCATGAGCCAGTTCCGCCTCGGAAAGCTCGCTCAGGCCAGTGCTGTCCGCCATCCACGCAACGGCATCGCCGGTATGCGGGATGTTGCCCTCCAGCCCATAGGTGATGCTATCGCCATCGTGCCAGGCAATGGTGGCGGCCAGCGCGTCAATATCGCTTTTTGCCGATTTCACTGGCGCCATCACCGAGGAACCTGTGCCATAGGTGGCTTTAACGCAGCCCGGCTCGCCGAGGGCATGACCAAACAGCGCGGCATGAGAATCGCCCACCATCGCCATCACCGGAATATCATCCGGGATCGCGTTTAGCCCGCGGGTATAGCCAAACAATCCGCTGGAAGGCTTAATCTCTGGCAGCGCGGCACGAGGGATCTGGAACAGCGCCAGCATCTCGTTGTCCCACTGCCCGGTTTGCAGGTTCAGCAACTGGGTGCGCGCCGCATTGGAGTGATCGCAATAGAACGCTTCGCCCTGAGTTAAATTCCACAGCAGCCAGCTATCGATGGTACCGAGGCAAATTTCTCCGCGTTCCGCAAGAAGACGGCCTTCAGGGACAGACTCCAGCAGCCAGCGCATTTTTGAGCCAGAGAACAAGGGAGCAATCGGCAGCCCGGTGGCAGTTTTAATTTGCTGCTCTTTGTTCTCGCGACGCAGTTCATCGCAAAAAGCGGCGCTGCGGGTGCATTGCCAGGAGATGGCGGCGTTAATCGGTTTACCGCTCTGGCGATACCAGCCAATGGCGGTTTCGCGCTGGTTGCTGATAGCCAATGCGGCGACGTTTTCTGCGCCAACATGTTCAACCGCTTTGGCGATAACCTCGAGTGAGGCCTCGACCAATAGCTCTCCCGACTGCTCGACCCAGCCGTCACGCGGTGTTTGAATGGCTAGCGGCTGAGAGAATTTCGCCACGATATGGCCGCGGCTATCGAGCACGACGGCCTTGGCGTTAGTGGTACCCTCGTCCAGTGCAATGATGAACTCTTTACGTATTACCTGCATTCGGTAGTCTCCTGAGTCACACTTCGTCCTGGCGCGGAGGGGAAGAGTAGGGACCCCCTGATCGCACGGCTTCCTGGCAAGCCATAATGTGACAATTCGGTTTCAGTTATTTAATCACTGAATATATATTCGATAGTGACTATTTATTTAACACCTTAGCCAGAAACTTCCCGTCGGGCTACAGGCAAAGTTATCAATTGTGCTGGCAATCACACTTATCCGATCGGTGAAGCTTGGAGATGGTAGTGAAAGAGGGTGAGGGGTTATGCAGCTATAGTATTGAAGTTTATTGTTTTTTTAAAAAACCTTTACGCTCGAGATAAAGCGTAAAGGTGGTGGGAAAGTGTTTGGGTGGGGAAGTTAACCGGTGATAAGCAGGCGTGCAGTTGGATAATCCGTGATTAATACATCGATATAACCACCTGAGAGCGCGCCTTTGATAGCTGCAACCTTATCGGCGCCACCGGCAAGGGCAACCACATTCGGGCACTTTTTGACTTTATCCAGCGCCATGCCGATAACAGGATCTTCATCATCGCGTAACACAGCCTGGCCGTTTTTATCGTAGTAATGCAGACAAATATCGCCGACCGCCCCGCGTTCCGCCAACACCTGCAGCATATCTTCGTGGTAGTAGTTGCCAGAAGTTTTGAGCAATTGTGAGGGTTCGAGGATGCCAATGCCTACGATGGCAATATCCACTTCATCAAAGCGAGCAATCACATTGGCGACATCTTTACTGGCAACGAGACGATTTTTTTCCTCCGTCGAGCCTTCAATGCTCTGGGAGGGGAGCAGCCAGGCATCACAGTTCAGATGTTGCGCCAGGGTCTGGGTGAGGATGGTAGCCTGTACGTTACCGTTCGGCCCCACGCCACCCAGCAGTTGAATCACGCCGTTAGCCTTCAGGTTTTGAGCGTGAACTTCATCGACCATGGCACGGATTGTTGAGCTCCACGAAGAGACGCCAATCAAATCTTTCGGGCGTAACCGCGTTTCCAGATAGTGGGCTGCGGCAGAGCCGATGGCGCGCTTAATGGTGTGATCGCTGGCGTCCTCTTCGGTATCCACCACGATGGCTTGTTTAATTCCGTAGCGATCCTCGAGACCTTTTTCAAGATTCAGGAAAATATTCGATGGCTGAACAACGCTGATTTTGACCACGCCTTCCTTTTGACAACGCGTAATCGCTCGGGAGACAAATGACTGAGAAAGCGAGAGAATTTGAGCAATATCGGACTGCTTTCGTCCTTCAAGATAGTAAAGCGTGGCAATCTTAACTAATAGCCGTTGTTCATCCTGCTTAGCCATATATATCCCCGAAAATCATTTACGTGCAGCCATTATGTTAGAGCTCTTTATCATACGCGAAAAGAAAAGACATTTAAGTGTGATGGATATCTAACTTTCACCAATACTCAAAATCAGCTATGGACAAAAACAGAACAGCGATCGCATAATTGAATAAAGAATCATTGTTGAATATATATTCATTGATGGTTCAAGGTCAACTGAAACAGTATCCAGGCGCAGACAGGCCTGGTGGTAAGGAGGCAGAATGTTCCTGAGTATGATGCAGCAGCGGAAGCCTTGCGATGCCTTGTCTGGGGATGTCTGGTTTTTTTTAGTCCCTGGTGGAATAAATATTCCAAGTTGAAAATAAATTCAGAGGTATTAAATGAATCCCTATAGCTATGATGTCCAGGCACTTGAGCGTAAAGCCCGCGCCATACGTCGCCATATCGTCAGATTAAATGCCAACAGCCCTGCCGGTGGACATACCGGAGCCGACCTGTCTCAGGTTGAACTGATTACTGCGCTCTACTTTCGAATTCTGAATGTTGCGCCGGATCGTATCGCTGACGATCAGCGCGATATCTACATCCAGTCCAAAGGCCACGCCGTGGGTTGCTACTACTGCGTGCTGGCCGAAGCGGGTTTCTTCCCCATTGACTGGTTGGAAACTTATCAGCATGCGAACTCCCACCTTCCTGGTCACCCGGTTCGCCAGAAAACGCCGGGTATCGAACTCAACACTGGTGCACTGGGCCACGGTTTGCCTGTTGCGGTGGGGCTGGCGCTGGCTGCGAAAAAAAGCAACAGCGCCCGTCGCATCTTTTTAATTACCGGCGATGGCGAACTGACAGAAGGCAGTAACTGGGAAGCAGCATTGGCCGCAGCGCACTACGGGCTTGATAACCTCGTCATTATTAATGACAAGAACAATCTCCAGTTGGCAGGGCCGACCCATGAAATTATGAACACCAATCCGCTGGCCGATAAATGGAAAGCCTTCGGCATGGCGGTAACCGAGTGCCAGGGAAATGACATGGCGTCGGTGGTCGCGACGCTGGAAGGCCTGAAACAGGAAGGCAAACCTAACGTTATCATCGCCCATACCACGAAAGGCGCCGGTATTTCCTTTATCCAGGGGCGTCCGGAGTGGCACCACCGGGTACCGAAAGGCGAAGAAATTGCACTGGCACTGGAGGAACTGAAAGATGAGTAATGCAGAACATCTGGCGAGCGTAATGGTTCAAGCGTTTATCGATGCGGTTGAACGCGGTGTAGATCTGGTACCTGTGGTGGCCGACTCAACCTCGACGGCAAAAATTGCTCCCTTTATTAAACAATTCCCAGGCCGCCTGGTTAACGTAGGGATCGCCGAGCAAAGCATGGTCGGAACGGCTGCCGGCCTGGCGTTGGGCGGAAAAGTGGCGGTGACCTGTAACGCCGCGCCGTTCCTGATTTCTCGCGCCAATGAGCAAATTAAGGTTGATGTTTGCTACAACAATACTAACGTCAAACTGTTCGGTCTCAATGCCGGGGCCAGCTATGGCCCGCTGGCGAGTACCCACCATGCGATTGACGATCTGGCGGTGATGCGCGGTTTCGGCAATATTCAGATTTTCGCGCCCTCTTCTCCGCGAGAATGTCGACAGATTATCGATTATGCCATCCGTTATCAGGGACCGGTTTATATTCGCCTCGACGGTAAGGCGCTGCCGGAACTGCATGACGAAAATTATCAGTTTGTGCCAGGAGCGGTGGTGACGCTGCGCGAAGGTGGAGACATTGCGCTGGTGGCAACCGGGTCGACGGTGCATGAAGTTGTCGATGCTGGGCAGAGGCTGGCCGACATTGGGATCCAGGCCACTGTTGTCAGCGTTCCTTCAATCCGTCCTTGCGATACAGCTGCGCTGTTGGTGGCGTTGAAGTCATGCAAAGCGGTGATTACGGTGGAAGAACATAACGTGAATGGCGGGTTGGGTAGCCTGGTAGCGGAAGTGCTGGCCGAAGCGGGTGTCGGCATTCAATTGAAGCGTCTGGGTATTGCTGATGGCGAATATGCGGCGGCGGCCGATCGCGGCTGGCTGCGGCAACACCACGGTTTTGATGCGGCATCTATTGCTGCGCTGGCGCAGAACATGCATTGATTCTGCTATGAAAACCGGCGCGGGCCACCGTGCCGGTTTTTGCTTTTATAACGTACAAAAGCATGCTCAGTAGCCGGCTTCAGACCCACGTAGCCCATATTCCAAGAGCGTTAAGCATGAAGTCATTCATTACTAATACTGCTTTCCTGCGAGAATGTTTCCTTCAATAAATCAATAAATGCTCTTAATCTTCCGGTGACATATCGTCTGCTGGGGTAGAGGCACCATAAAACCAACTCTGGTTGTTCACTCACGCCCAGATAAATTAACCTGCTGGCTTTGATGTCATCCGCGACCAAAGCTTCTGGCAGCAGTGCGGAACCGGCTCCCGAAAGTAGGGTAGAACGAATGATAAACGGAGAGGAGATATATAATTCTGTGTTTACAGTGAAATTTCGTTTTTCTCCATCCAAAAGCGTACTGATTTGATTGGGTTTCCAGTGCGTGCCAATACTGATAAAAGGCAGCCCCGTGCTATTGTCACCCTGGGCCAGTTGTTCTCTATATTGCGGTGAAGAAACAAAGACTAATTTCTCTGTGAATATTTTTATACCCACCATATCTTCATCCACATTGGGGTTTGAGCGAATCACGGCATCGAAACCTTCGCGAATAGGGTCAACCAATCTGCTGTCGGCAATGAGTTCAAGTTCAACCAAGGGATAAAGCGCTTTATAACGGGCGGCCAGTTTGCCCAAGGCATCGAATGCGATAACGGGAGGAACGCTAATCCGCAATTTTCCGGATGGGCAAGCCGTTTGCTCCATCATGTCGGTTTTTATGTCGTTAAGCTCGTTGACCAGAGGCTTGATCCGCTCGAACAGCATGGTTCCTTCAGCGGTCAAGGTGAAGCCGGTTTTTGTGCGTTCAAACAAGCGCGTTTGCAGTTCATCTTCCAACTGACGGATCCGGCGTGAGATAGAGGCTTTCGGCGTCATTGTCGCTCGGCTTGCCGCGCTAAAACCCCCGTGTGTAATCACGCTTATGAAGTCCTGCAATGCATCCATATTCATGTGCTGTCTCATTTTTGGTTCAAGCTGTCCATAATTTAGCATCTTATTAATTATTATTGATACAGGTACAGTTGGAAAATAGCTTAGGAGATGAAACATGAATCAGCAATTTGCAGCAGTTATGTACAGTTATGGCCCTAAGGACACGATTAAAATCGAGCCCATCAACAGGCCTCAAGTCTCTCCGGGTAAGGTCATTGTGCAGATCTCGGCCGCAGGGATTAATCCATTGGACTGGAAACTGCGTGACGGGGTACTTAAGTATCTGTTTCCCCTAACGTTGCCCTGCGTTCTGGGAGGCGAATTTGCAGGGAAAATCGTTGAAGTGGGGGATGGCGTCACCACCTTCAACATTGGTGATCGAGTTATAGGGAAGCCTATTAACCGTGGGGCATTTGCCGAAACTATAGAAATTACCCCGGATCAGTTAATACTCACCCCCGATGATTTAGACGACAGCATCGCTGCAACACTGCCGGTTGCCGGCTTGACGGCTTGGACGGGGTTATTTGATATCGGTGAGCTCAAGTCAGGGCAAAGGGTTTTGATTCAGGGCGCGGCCGGCGGAGTGGGCTCTTTGGCGGTTCCTTTGGCGCATCGCGCCGGGGCAACGGTCATCGCGACGGCTTCGCAAAAAAACAGGGATTATGTCAAGTCGTTGGGAGCCACAGAGGTCATTAACTATAACGACCCCGATGCATTATCAGCGATAAAGGACGTTGACCTCGTTCTTGATTTGGTTGGTGGGAAATCCCTGGCGGCTCTTTGGAATACCCTGGCGCCAAACGGCAGAATGGTCAGTTCAGTTGCGGTTGATATCGCAGAAAACCAACCGGGAAGGGGGCTGTTTTTTCAAATGAAATATGATCGTGCCGTATTGAGCACTATTGCAAAAGATATTGCCAAGGGTGAAATTCCATTTTCGCCTCCCCGGGAGTTTGATTTAACGGATATATCGTTAGCTTTAGATTCCGTCAAGAGCGGTGGGAGTCGGGGCAAGGCCGTTATACGCATGAAATAATTGATGGTGTAAGTCATTATGCTCATTTTCATGTCGAGGAAATAGCAGCCATCAGCGTATAACCGCTTACTTTATTATTGAAATACAGTGTCCTGTATAAAGGGGAAAAGAATGACCCGGGTTATCCAATTTTATAATGTCGGTGAGCCAGATGTCCTGAAAATTGTGGACGTGGATCTCCCCCCGCTCGCCGTCGATGAGGTCAGCATTAAGGTGAAGGCTATCGGTTTGAATCGGGCAGAGGCACTCCTGCGTCGCGGTAAATACGCTTTTCCTCCGTCATTTCCGCAGCGAATGGGGTATGAGGCAGCCGGAGTCATCGAGGCCGTGGGGGCAGAGGTACAGGGCTTTGTCCCGGGGGATGCGGTGAGTGTTATCCCGTCACTGTCGATGGCCGAGTGGCCCACCTATGGCGAAACTATTCACTTCCCGGCCCGTTACGTTGTTAAGCATCCGGAAAATTTATCCTGGGAGCAGGCGGCCTCGGCGTGGATGCAATACATAACGGCGTACGGTGCGCTGGTTGATGTGGCAGAAGTGACCGCTGGCGATTATGTCCTGGTAACGGCCGCTTCAAGTAGCGTTGGTATTGCAGCGATCCAAATTGCAAACATGCTTGGCGCTCGGGTGATCGCCACCTCAAGAACCGAATCTAAACGCCAGGCGTTACTCGATATCGGGGCGACCTGGGTGGTCACTTCTCAGGGGGAGGAAAGGGTAGCCGAAGTCAAAGCGATCACGGGGGGTAGGTTGCCGCGAGTGGTCTTCGATTGTATTGGGGGGGAGGGCGTGATTGGGCTATGCGAGATGTTGGCACCCGGGGGCGTGCTAATAGAGTACGGTAACCTCAGTGGTGAAAACACCCCTTTCCCGGCGAGTTTGGCGATCCCGAAAGGTCTGACAGTCAGGGGATTTGCCTATAGCGAAATTGTAGGAAACGCGGCACGCCTCGCCAGAGCAAAAGCTTTTATTCTGGCAGCGCTGAGGAGTGGCGAATTAAAGCCGGTTATAGCGAAGTCCTTTATGTTTGATCAGATAGTGGCGGCACACCAATATCTCGAAACGAACGCTCAGTTAGGCAAAATTGTGGTCACTGTTTAAGCGAAAGCTAACCCTGGCCATTGTCATCAGGAGTCAATAATGCAAAAAGACAAAGAAGTCGTCGCCGTTATTACGGGATCAAGCAAGGGGATAGGTAAGGGGATCGCGAAGGAACTTGGACGACAGGGCGCAATTGTCTATGTTACGGGTCGTGAGCTGGAGTCTGTCGAACAGGTCGTCAGTGAAATTACCCGTGCCGGCGGTCAAGGTGTAGCGGTGGTTTGCGATATGTCCGACGATGAGCAGATAGCCCGCCTGTTTGAACGGGTGGAGCAGCAGCACGGCTATCTGAATATCCTCGTCAATAATGCCACGACGCTTAACAGCCAAATGGGTGTGAAACCCTTTTGGGAGGCCACCAGCGAACTTGCCAATATACTGGATGTGGGTTTGCGCTCTCATCATATTGCGACTTGGCATGCGGCGCGCTTGTTGCTGGCCGGTGGCTGCGGGTTAATCGTCAATGTCTCTTTCTATGCCGATGCGAAAGTACATGACCCCGCCTATTACGCCTCAAAAGCCGGCCTGGATAAATTGGCCGCGTCCTACGCCGAGCATTTCGCCCCTTTTAACGTCTCTGCCGTATCACTATGGCCCGGTTTCGTTGCCACAGAGACGATGCTTGAGCTTGCCGATGCAGATCCGAAAACGCGTGAGCTTCGGGACACATTGGGATTTGAAAGCCCTGAGTTCTGTGGGCGCGTTGTTTGGGCGCTCTTTAGCGATCCGAACTTAAAAGCGTTATCAGGGTACACATTATTGACGGCTGAACTGGGCGAGCGTTACGGTATTATCGATAACTCTGGGCATATCCCCAAATCCTTACGTCACTTATATGGCAGCCCTCCCGCCGAGCACGATATTATCCCCTCGTTGCGAAAATGAAGCGAAAAAAACACATATCATTTTGATTACAAACATAATAACTCTGTGGCGGTCGAAGTGATGTTAATCACAAAACTTGTCGCCAGTATTTAGGGGGGCGATGAGGAACAGCATCAAGCAGGTAGCGGAAGGTATTGAGGGCGGGGACGAGTTCCCCCGCCCCCGAAGCGTTGTCATGACGTGTTTTACCCGGAAACTAGATGATAATGACACTCTTGCCTCTGGCTCCCCCGTTTCGATTTGTCGTCAGCGCTTTTGCTGCATCAACCAGAGGGATTTGTCGTTCAATAGTAACCTTGAGTTTTCCTGCCGCGACGCTGGCTAACATCAGCGAGAGATCTTCTGCTGTTGCTTTCGTTTCGAAGTTTCCGCCTCGTAGTTCACGTTCGGTCAGTTGGCTGTCCTGAGCTGACCAAATCGTACTGAGCGCAATCCCCGTGGAACGGACATGAGACGTGTATCGAGAGAAGGTCACTGCATCGCTGGTCAGGTCAACCAGCGCATCAACGCCTTTCGGGTAGTGCTCATCAAGCCAGCTATCAATCGACAGTGTTTGGTAATCGAGCGTTTCGCTTGCACCGAGAGCCCGCATGTGGGATTGCGCGTCTTGCCTGGCAGTCGCTATTACCCGCAAGCCTTTCATAACAGCCAACTGCGTAAGGAAGGAGCCGACGCCCCCCGTAGCGCCAATAATCAGCACCGTGCTGCGTGGGGCAAGATCGAGCCGTTGGCTGAGTTGTAACGCCGTGATACCGGCGGTCGGCAAGGCCGCTGCCTGCGAGATACTTACGGTCTCAGGACAGGGGACCAGCGTTGCATCCTCATGCAGGATCGCATATTCGGCATGGCAGCCTTCACCCACTTGGCCAAACAAAAATTGCCCAACTACTCGGGTGCCTGGGGTGAAACGGCGTACGCCTTCGCCGATCGCATCGATAATGCCGACGCCATCAATACCCAAGATCAATGGGAACCTGTGCGGCAGCCGGTCCTTGAGCATCCCGTCGGCAATTCTCCAGTCAATGGGGTTGATGCCACTGGCCTCCAGTTTAACCCGCACTTGCCCTGGGCCGGGTTGGGGCTTGGGCAAATCCATTAACTGCGGTTCGGTACCGAAAGATTCAACAGCGATTGCATGCATGATCGCGCCCCTTTAGTGAACAGTGATGGGTGGATGGAGGTGATTTCACCTCGTGGTTTTGCTGACGGGCCCGGAATCAAGGTGCCAATTTATAGCCGCCATCCACGTCGACAATCGTACCGGAAATCCAACAGGCTTTCGCACTGGACAGGAACGAAACAACGTCGGCAATATACTCTGGCGAGCCGAGGCTTTTTAGGGCCTGATCTTTAAGTAAGGTATTTTTGCCCTCCTGCGTGTCAAACCAGGGGTTAAGCCCGGTATTGATGGCGCCCGGCGAAATCGCATTGACGGTAATACCCCGGATACCCACTTCGCCGGCCAGGTATTTGGTAAATGCCTCGATAAATCCTTTAATGGCGACATAAGCGATAAAACCGGGCACGTAGGTTTTTTTCAGCGAGGACGACAGATTAATGATACGTCCTCCCTCCTGAATGTGCGGCAGCAGTTTTTGAGTCAGGAAAAAAACCGCGCGCAAATTGATATTCAGCATTTTATCAAAGGTCGCAGCGTCCATTTCTTCGAATGTTTTTACCGGTGCAATTCCCGCGTTGTTCACCAGAATATCGATACGGGTAGAGCCCAAGGCTTGAGAGACCAGATCCCCCGCGTCGGGGTGGGATAAATCAGCCATGATCATTTGCGATACGATCCCGCCGGCCATGCGTATTTCTTCGGCCACCTGTTGAGCCGCAGTGATATTCAAATCATGCAAGATAATGGTCGCGCCATCATGGGCAAGCTGTTTTGCGATCACGGCGCCAATTCCTTGGGCGCTGCCGGTGATCAGGGCCGTTTTATTTTTCAGGGGGAGCGATGACATGAGTATCTACCTCTCTTTCTGATTGTAGTGGGGAAACTCCAGCGAAACGAATGTCAGTACGGGCCATTACTGTGCGCCACAATATCGGGATAAACGGCAGCGATCTGCCACTGTTCGGCGATCAATCCATGTCCATCAATGCGCAATAGATCCCAGAAACTATGGGGTTGTTGATTGATGCTGCCACTGGAATGCACGGCAACGAATTCACCTTCGGCAATAACGTGCAAAACGGCATCATAACGTTTGGTGCTGTTCGCGAGCGCGTCATCCAGCGCCTGGATGCCATCGCCAATGTCGATCTGATGCTGTTTGACGTCATGACGGACGAACTCCCCAAGCCGGTCACGCTGCCCCTCAATCAGTATCAGTTGGACATAATCTTGCCCCACTTGTTGGCTCAGGCTGGTCAGTTGCGGTTGAGTGATGTCGGTGGCTCCATCCAGTTGCCCGCGGCCTGAGACGCTGGCCCTAATTAATGGCACTGAAGCATCCCAGTGTTCGGCAATTTGGCCATTACTGACGCGGAACATATCAAACCCGACCACGGCCTCGCCGCCGGTAAAAACACCATTCAGCCAGTTGTAGTGAACGCCGTGCATGACCGCGAACTCATCATTGCCGATGATACGGACCTGCTCGTAACTGTAATCGGCACGCAGTTCGGCCCCGAGGTCGCGTAACCCTTGCGGTCCATCTTTGACATAAGGGCTGTGTTGACGATAGTGAGGGTTAACATAGGTGGCGATGGCGTTAGGATCGGCCTCCACCATCAGTGCTTGCCACATATTAATGACGACTTCTTTAGCATTCATAATAGGTTCCTTTCATTATCTTAATATTGGGGGTTATCCCTGCTGTGTTACTGGTGCTACCAGACCAAAATCAAGCAATGCGACGTAGGGATCCCAATATTCGCGGTAGTTGGCTATTTTTCCTTCTCTGAGCGTGACGACGGAAATATAGTTCTGAAAGTAGCCTTTGCCGGTTTCTTTAATTATGGCGGTGCCAGTGTAAGTAAACAGGTATTGGCCCGGCACGTCGGTTTTATGCGCCCCCCAACTTTTCGCCGGACCTACGTCCAGTTTCTCCATATACGGCGTCAATGAAGAAAAATAGCGTGTCATGGCGTCTTGGCCTTTGACCTCTTTGAAAAACAGGCCAAAATCTTCAGGCGCAAAAGGGAATTCCCAGCCGCCGTTTGCCGTGAAGTACTGCTGCATGCGGGTGGGATCTTCTGTCCAGCCATTAACGGCCTGGCAGACAAACTCTGCGACTTCATGGGGAGCGTCTGAGCCGCAGTAAACCGTATTTACTGTTTTCATAATTAAATCCTCAAAGTAATAAAAGGGCATGAGCTATTAATTAAGAACGGGCGATTAAGTCGGTAATTTATTTCACTTACGACCTGCAAGAGGAGGACGTTTGTTCAGATTCATTCGGTTTATAGCGAATGCTTGATAATCCTCTTCTGTAGGGAATATAGTTCCGTACCTAAGTACAGAGTCAAGGGGGATTCTATGGAAAAGCAACTCACCATCAGCAAGCTGGCTCAGCAAGCAGAAGTGAATATCGAAACCATTCGTTATTACCAACGACGCGGCCTGCTCGACACGCCCCAAAAAAATGCAGGGACAGTGCGCCGCTACCCGCAAGAAATGGTGGATCGTATTCGCTTTATTAAACGCACACAGGCTTTGGGTTTTTCATTGGGTGAGATCGTCGATTTACTGCGGTTTGACGGTACTTGCGTCTGCACGGAAACCCGCGCCAGATTGCAGGGGCAGGTGGAAATGGTAGAGAAAAAGATTGCCGATCTGCAGGCAATGCGTCGAGCGCTGGATATCCTGACGGGGCCGATAGAGGGCGTGGCAACCCTTGAGAGCTGCCCATTAGTGACGGCGCTGGGTAAATAGAGCCCTCGTGCATACCTACATTTAACAAATCGTATTCACCTCACTATTGAAGGCGTTACTTTTCGTCAGGAAGGAAATAGTGGCCGCATTTAGGGCAAATCATGGTGATATTTTTACGCATTTTGCGACTGTTTTGTTCAGAAACGTGAGCGCATTTTGGGCAGGTCACTTTAACGGATGAGTCGCTGAACATCTTAAGGGCATCAAAGATAGACATATCTTTCACCGGGTAGATGTAGGGAGCCCCAGTTTAGCATTCGGCATCCCCAATAGCCCTTTATTGATTGTTTATTAATCATTTCTGTGAGCGTGGTGGGGGGATTTGGGTGTTCTCGATCAAGTGGTACCGCAGTAAAAATGTCATATTTCCATCCGAGGTTACATCTGCCGGAGCAACCTTACGCAGGCATGACAGTTCTATACATTGTGGCTGGTAGTTTAACAGCTACCCGATGATGTTGTGTGTTATCCATTCCCTGTAGTGTATTACCCATCCCTGTTAAGTTTATCCCGCCTTGTGCGGGATTTTTTTTATCTGCGCGCAATTACTGCGCCCGCGTACATCATGTTGCGCGTGGCCTGCAATGCCAGAAAATCATGCGGGAAACCCAGTTCAACGGCGCTGGCGGTTGCGGGGATCCCCCTTTTCCGGATCCTGCCTTTACTATCCCGCCAATCGGCAAATGCCGCGTCTGCTGCGCGCATTTATTGACTTCGCCCGGCAGCAGGGCGTGCAGGCCATGGGGACCTGATCCGACCCCGGTTTTTTTGAACAACTCTGTCAGATAAATTTGGTATTCACCCAAGGGGTAGTTGATTAGATTGGATCACAGTATCCCCGGGTGCCGTCGGCACCCTCATGCAACGATCAGGGAGTTCCTAATGGCGAAAACAGTGGTTATTTTTCATTCCGGCTACGGCCACACCGAGCGTTTGGCAAACGTGGTTGCACAAGGTGCCGAAGCGGAACTGATCGCTATCGATCAGGAAGGCAATATCAGTGATGAAGCCTGGCAGAAACTGGACGAGGCGGATGCCATTATCTTTGGCTCACCGACCTATATGGGCGGCCCGTCCTGGCAGTTCAAAAAGTTCGCCGACGCCAGTTCGAAAGCCTGGTTTGGCCGCAAGTGGCAGGACAAGGTTTTTGGCGGGTTTACCAACAGCGCCAGCCTGAACGGCGATAAGCAGGTCACGCTGATCGCTCTGCAAACGCTGGCCTCGCAGCACGGTGGCCTGTGGGTCAGTCTGGGGCTGATGCCGGCCAACACCAAGTCGGCGCAGCGTACCGATGTGAACAACCTCGGCGGTTCTGTCGGGCTGCTGGTACAGACGCCTGCGGACGCCGGTGTGGATGAAATGCTGTCGGGTGATCTGGAAACTGCCACGCTTTACGGCCAGCGTGTGGCCGGCTTCGCCGCCAAACTGGCTTAAGCGTAGAAAGGGACGTTAGCCAGGCATGGCTTTATTCATGACGTGACACGTGCTTTTTCGCTCATTTTTTCTACACAATTGGGGCGTAAATTAGTGCGTGTTATTAGCCTGCTTGGGCTAACACTGCATTTCGTACAAATATTCCCGGTTCCTAGACCGGGTTTTTTGTTGCTAAGGTGGGCTTAAGCTTCCGGCGATACAATGAGCAGCAGCACAGACATGCAATGGCTGTGTCGTAACTGTCAATTAGCTGCTCTTCAAGCAAGCCCGCACTGTGCGGGTTTTTTTTATGTGCTCGTTTCTAATTGCTCTTCGTTGCGACTTGCTGGAAAATAATAGCCGGCAGTACGGTTTGAGCGGCAAGTAAAATACCCTTTTTGTTATTATGGTTTTGGCGTTGTGCTGATTGGCGATGGTTTACGCTATGCTGTTAGGTACCCTTGAACATTATTTTCGGGCGGGCGAAAATCCGTTCCGCATTGAAGGATACCGGTGAGCGGTGGCGTTAAGAGCATTCCGTTAATTAAAAAAGAATCTATCTTTGTTGCTGATCTGCCTGTATTTTTTAGGTTTAGCTCTGATTGTTATGTCCTCCTCATCATGTCGGGCGAGGGAATATGCATAGAATTGCTCTGGTTATTATAAATATATGGGTAAGGCGATGAACGCCAGAATAAACGCCAAACAGGGGTTGCCAGCCGCTATCCAGTTGCTCACGCTTTTTCTGCTGGCCTATTTACTTTCCCTGCTGGGTATTTTTACACGCCCGATAGGTTCCCTTTCTCTGTTCTGGCCGGTGAATGCGATTTTACTCGGTCTGTTATTACGTAAACCCGCCTATGCCAGCCCTGCGGGGTGGTTGATCACGTATCTGGGGATGATTGCCGCCGATCTGACTAACGGCGAAGGTCTGCCGCTGGCGATGTGGTTGAATGCCTGCAATATGTCCCTGATCGCCACCGGTTACGGTGTGATGCTGCTGTTGCCGCAGTCGCAGCGTCGGATGGGCAAGCCCCAGGCGATCCTGTATATGTTTACCGCCAGCCTGAGCGGTGCGGCAGTGGCGTCGACGCTGTCGATACTGCGCAATGACAGCCTGTACAACAACACGGCGATTATCGCCTGGCTGGCGTGGTTCAGCGAACAGTTCTCGACCAATCTGCTGTTACTGCCGGTGCTGCTGGCGGCGCCACGGCTCAAGCAACTGCTGCGCATGCAGATCAACTGGCAACTGCGTGCCGGTTTGCCACTGCTGGCGTTGCTGTTTTCACTGGTGTTTAGCGTGTATATCGGCGGGCCGGGGGCGATTGCCTTCCCGATCCCGGCGCTGCTGTGGTGCGCGGTGCGTTATCAGTTGTTCACCGTGACGTTGCTGACGCTGTTGACCGGCATGACCGAGATCAGCAGCATCTCCGCCAACCTGATGCTGTATGAAACGCCGAACAACCATAATGCATTCCTCGATACGCTGATGTCGGCCCGCCTGGGGATTGCCATGCTGGTCATGGGGCCGCTGATCCTCTCCAGTTCGATCGCCGTAAACCGTAAATTGCTGCGGCGCCTGGAGCACAGTGGCAACCATGACTTTCTGACGGGAGTCTTGGCGCGTAACGCACTGACGCGTAAGGCGGGGGAACTGTTGGATCACAAGCATAAATCGAAAGAAGCGGTGTCGCTGTTGCTGATCGATATAGACCACTTTAAACAGATTAACGACACCTATGGTCATTTGGCCGGCGATCAGGTGTTGGCTTCATTCGCTCATATCGTCAGGCGCGAACTGCGCCACGATCAGCTGTTTGGTCGTCTGGGCGGTGAAGAGTTTGCCATTATGCTGCCGCGTGCGCTGGCGGCACAGGGGGTGGCGTTGGCGGAGCATTTACGGCAATTGGTGCAAAAAGCCGATTTGTACCCCGGCGGCAAGGTGCCGCTAAATATCACGATCAGCGTGGGCGTCGCCAGCCTGGCGATGAACGAAGTGAAATCACTGGAACAGCTAATGAATATGGCGGATATCGCGCTTTATCGTGCCAAGTCGCAGGGGCGTAATCGAGTGGAGTCGTTCAACGTGGTCAGTGGCAACAGTATTGGGCACATCATGTTTAAATAAGGCTTCAGTTCTGCTTGGGTTCAAACTCGGTGCCGCAGTTTGGGCAGATCAGCATGACGTTTTGTCGCAGCATCGCGCATTTTTGGGTGGTGACATAGGCGCATTTTGGGCAGGCGATTTGGGTTGAGCGGTTGATGAAACCTTTAACACTGCTGGTATCGGACATGATGAATGGCCTGTGTCAGGTGAAAACCCACGCTAACACAGGTGGTATCAAATTGCTTAGAATGTTTTTTATACGCCTGGAAAGGGATTACAGGCTTTTCAGCACTTTCAGCGTTTCGTCCATGTCGATCTCGTGTTCGGAGAAGGTATGGGTGTCATTCTGGAAAGTAGTGATGGTCAGCATACGCAGCGTTTGCATGGTCTGCGGCGCGTCTTCGGACTGCGGACGGATGCGGTTCATCAGCAGGCCAACCGACAGCACGGTATTTTCTTTATCCACGTCCGCTTTCACCGGCACTTCTTTGGTGAAGGTGTTGAAAGATTTGATGCTGGTGATTTTGATTCTTTCGTTGGCGATGATGATGTACTTGCTCGACGCCAGCACCTTGACCGCAAACGCCGATGGGCCTTTGGTGTTGTTGGTCGGTTCGAAAGTCACCGCCGCGTTTTTCTTAATCAGCTCCGGGTTTTGCACTTTAATCACGTGAAAATAACGATTTTCCCCGTTCTCATCGGTAATAAAGCCGAAGCCTTTGTCTTCAAAAAAAGTCGTTATCTTGCCGTTCATCATCATTCTCATCAATTCGTTCAATACAGTGCTTATGATAGCGCGGAATGCCTTGCAGTGACAGATTGCGTGCCCGGCAATTGATAATGCGATAACGGCATTTAGCCGGTTTGGGGCCACATGCTATTTTCAGCCTGACTTTATTCATTTCTGAAAGGGAAAATCGATGGGAATTAAACGGCTTAACCACGCGGTGTTGTATGTCAGCGACGTACAGCAGAGTGCGGATTTTTATCATCAGGTGCTGGGATTCAAGCTCAAACCTTCAGGCAGCCCCGATAAAGCGGTGTTTACCCAGGCGGCCGATTCGGACAATGATCATGATTTGGCGCTGTTCAGCAAGAATTTAGGGCAGCAGCGGGCCGGCGTTTTTCGCGCCAACGGCGAGCCGCCGGCAGAAAACGAGCCGCCGGCCGGGCTGTATCATCTGGCCTGGGAGGTCGATAGCCTGGACGAACTTGAACGCATTCGCGATCAGTTGGCGCAGCGGGGCATTCTTGGGCTGGAAGAAGATCATGGCGTGCACAAGAGCATCTACGGTCATGATCCGGACGGGTTGCTGTTTGAAGTGACCTGGTTTATTCCAGCGGCGTTACTGACCGAAGACGATCGTAACCAGCGCGGCATCAAACCGTTGGATTTCGCCGCCGAAAAACGCCGTTTCACGCAGGGGTAACGGAACGGGGCGCCTCGGGCGCCCTGCAGTCACAGAACCTTGTTGAGGAAGTTGACGGTGCGATGGTGCTGTGGCTGATTCAGCACCCGGCGTGCATCCCCCTGCTCGACGATTTGTCCATCGACCATAAAGACAATCTGATCTGCCGCCTCGCGCGCAAAGCCTATCTCATGGGTAACCACCACCAGCGTAACCCCCAGATCCGCCAACCCTTTGATCACGTCCAATACCTCACCAACCAGCTCGGGATCAAGCGCTGAGGTGGGTTCATCAAACAAAATCACCTTCGGGTTCAGCGCCAGGGCGCGGGCAATGGCGATTCGTTGCTGCTGGCCGCCGGACAGATGGCGTGGGTAGGCGTCCGCCTTGTGGCGCAGGCCAACGGTATCCAGCAGTTGATAAGCGACCTCTTTGGCCTGCGCTCGCGAGTAAATCTTATGTACCACCGGCGCTTCGACGATGTTCTCCAGCACCGTCAGGTGCGGGAACAGGTTGAAGTTTTGGAACACGTAGCCGACGTTGATGCGCTGCTTGAGAATGGCGTTCTCTTTCAGCTCATACAGTTTGTCGCCCTTGCGCCGGTAGCCAACATAGTCGCCGTCGATACGGATAAAACCTTCGTCGACGCGTTCCAGGTGGTTGATGGCGCGTAGCAGGGTGGACTTGCCTGACCCGGACGGCCCGAGGATCACCGTGACGGTGCCCGGCTGCAGCGTCAGGCTGACATCGTCCAGCGCCTTGTGCTTGCCGAAATATTTGCTCACGTTGCTGATTTCAATCAGGCCGCGGGCCGGTACCGGAACAATGCTGCGCACCGGCGCTTCGCGCAGGGCGTAATAATCAATGGCTTCGGACATAGGATCTCCTAAGGTTTTAACCAGCCGGCCAATTTCTGCCATGGCGTTGGCGGCAATTCGCGTACCGCGCCCCGGGCGAAATAGCGTTCGATGTAATACTGAATGACCGACAGCGCGGTGGTGATGAACAGGTACCAGACGGTGGCGACCATCAGCAGCGGGATCACCTGTTGGGTGCGGTTATAAATCACCTGAATGGTGTAAAACAGCTCCGGCAGCGCCAGCACATAAACGATCGAGGTGCCTTTCGCCAGGCTGATGATTTCGTTGAAACCGGTCGGAATGATGGAGCGCAGCGCCTGCGGCAAAATGATGCGGAAGGTGCGGCGATAGCCCGGCAGGCCAAGCGCCGCGGCTGCCTCATGCTGGCCGTACTCTACACCGAGAATGCCGCCGCGGATGATTTCTGCGGTATAGGCGGATTGCACCAGCGTGAGCCCCAGCACCGCCACGGAGAACTGGCTGAGAATATCGATGGTCGGATAGCTGGCGAACACCACTGAGGTAAAGGGAATACCCAATGAGATGGCATCGTACAGGTAAGAAAAGTTATACAGAATAATCAGCACCAGGATCAGCGGCAGCGAGCGGAACAGCCAGATGTAGCCCCACGCCAGCGAAGCCAGCAGGTAAGAGCGCGACAGCCGCGCCAGTGCCAGCAAGGTGCCGAAGATAATGCTGAACAGGGTACCGAGCAGCGTCAGCAGCAGGGTTTGCCCCAACCCCGACAGCACCGCCGGTGCAAAGAACCATTCGGCGAATACGCCCCATTCCCAGCGCTCATTCGCCGCCACCGACTGAACGATGGCCGCCAGAATAAACACCGAAAACAGCGCCCCCACCAGCCGCAGCGGGTAGCGTGCGGGAATCACTTTTAACACTTCTTGTTTGGACATCACAGGTCTCCTGAAACAGATCAAAGGGGTTAAGAAGGGGAGCGATCCCCTAGGCAATCTTCCTTTCCGGTGCACAACAGAGTGCGTCCGCTGTTATCAGGCTCTTGCGAAACGGCAACCGGCCATCGTAAGGCGGGCGGCTGTAAACTTCGCTGTCGACGGAGGGATCGAACTGTGGTTGATAGCCGTTGCTCAAATACAGGCCCACGGCTTCCGGTTGGCGAAAACCGGTGGTCAGATAGAGTTGGCGGTAACCCTGTTCCAACGCCAGCGTCTCCAACTGCTGCAATACTCGCTGCGCCAGCCCCTGACGGCGCAGGTCGGCCCGGGTCCAGATGCGCTTAAGTTCGGCAGTTTGCGGATCGTAACGTTTGAAGGCCCCCATGGCGATCGGCTCTCCGGCGCGCAGCAACACGATAAAGGCGCCTTGCGGTGGGGCGTACAGATCCAGCGTTTCCTGTTCCTGGTCACCAAAATAGTCGCCGTAGCGTTGGCGATACTCGCCGAACAACCCGGCGATCACCGGCTCGATCAGCGGATCGTCCGGCAGCGTTTGGATAAAAACGTCATTTGCCATTTGTATGCTCCTAATCGCCCAGGTTGTTGCGTTTGGCGGGCAGGACGGTAAAGGTTTTTCGCATAGCGGCTATCCCTGAAAAAATATTATCGTTATTGGGTAAACTGGTTCAGTGGCTGCTTCAGGCCAAGGTGGTCGCGCAGCGTGTCACCGCTGTAATCGCTGCGGAACAGGCCGCGTTGTTGCAAAATGGGCACCACGCGGTCGACAAAGTGGCCAAACGAGTTTGGCGTGCCACCGCTGATGATGAAACCGTCGGCGGCCTGGGTGTCGAACCAGTTTTGCAGGCCGTCCGCCACGGCTTCCGGTGTGCCGCCGAATACCGGGCGGGGTGAGGCTGCTTCCAACGCCACTTCGCGCAGCGTCAGGTTGCGCTCGCGGGCATTGCGTTTGATGGCGTCGGTGGTGCTGCGGAAGCTGTTTTGCCCCAAATCGCCGATATCCGGGAAGGGCTCGTCCAGCGGGTGACGCGAGAAGTCATAGTGCTCAAAGTAGCGGCCCAGGTAGTTGAGCGCGTTTTCGATGCTGACCAGACGTGCTGTTTCCCAATATTGGCGTTCTACGTCTTCGTTATCGTCACCGACGATCACGCTGACGCCCTGAAAGATCCGCAGGTCATCCGGTTCACGTCCTTGTTCCACCAACTGTTTTTTCACGTCCTGATAAAAATCCTGCGCTTGTTGCTGCGATTCGTGATGGGTAAAAATGGCGTCGGCGTGTTTGGCTGCCAATTGCTTGCCGTCTTCCGACGCGCCGGCCTGAAACAGGATCGGGCGGCCCTGCGGTGTGCGGCCGATATTCAGCGGCCCCTGCACCGAGAAGAATTCCCCCTGGTGGTTTAGGGTATGCAGTTTGCCTGCGCTGAAAAATTCGCCGCTCTTTTTGTTACGCACAAAGGCATCGGTTTCCCAGGAGTCCCACAGCCCTTTGGTGACGTCGAGATATTCGCTGGCAATGCGGTAGCGCAAGCTGTGTTCCGGATGCTCGGTGCGTGAAAAGTTTTTTGCCGATCCTTCCAGCGGCGAAGTCACAACGTTCCAGCCGGCCCGACCTTTACTGAGGTGATCGAGGCTGGCGAACTGGCGCGCAACGGTAAAGGGATCGCTGTACGAGGTGGAAAGGGTGCCCACCAGGCCGATTTTGTCGGTAGCGGCGGACAGTGCGGCGAGCAGGGTTAGCGGTTCAAAACGATTGAGAAAATGCGGAATGGATTTCTCATTGATATATAAGCCATCGGCAACAAAGACGAAATCCAATTTGCCCTGTTCGGCTTTTTTCGCGGTGGCAATATTAAAATCGAGATTAATACTGGCATCGGCGGTGGCATCCGGATGTCGCCAGGCAGACATATTTCCCGATGCACCATGCAAAATGGCGCCAAGACGCAATTGTCGTTGATTTTTAGCACTGTTGCTCATTGCTTTCACCCTGTTAAATGCCGGTGTGGCGCTATCTTTAGAGCTTCCACTATTGATTAGCGTCATCAGGATGTAAAACAACAAAACAGCATATTCAAATGTTGAAAACAGCAAATATCAGGGGCGGGGAAATAATAAATCGCAGCACAGAATACTCTGCGCTGCGAAATAATAATCGGGTGGATTTTATACCTTGCTGGTGGCTTTTTCCGTTACGGTGGCTAATTGTTGCAGTGTGCGCTCGGCCAACAGTTCGAAATATTGCGAGGCGGGGAAAATCGCCTGTTCATCCGGGTTGAAGCGCGGATGATGCAGGCCAAACTCACTCGCCGAACCGATGCTGACAAAGACGCCCGGGACATGGTGCAGATAAAGGGCAAAGTCCTCGCCGCCCATTTGCAATTCGGCCTCTTCCACCCGGTACCCCGCTTCGGCAGCGACGGTTTTGCTGAACGCCGCCCAGCGCGCGTCATTGATGACGGCCGGCGGCCCGGCCTGCCAGTGCAGCTCTGCTTCTGCGCCCAATGAAGCGGCTACGCCACCGATCACCTGACGGATTTTATCCGGCACCTGACGACGAACCGCATCGCTGTGGGTACGCACTGTGCCTTCCAGCTCCACGGTTTGCGGCAGCACGTTCCAGGTGTTGCCACCCTCGATGCGCGTGACGCTAACCACCAGGGATTCCAGCGAGCTGAAACTGCGGCTGGGCAGGGTTTGCAGCGCATTGACAATCTGGCTGGCGGTCACAATGGTGTCGATCCCTTGCTCCGGTTTGGCGGCATGTGCGCCCTTGCCGGTGATCAGGATCTGGAAACGATCGACATTGGCATAAAACGCGCCCGCGCGGGTGGCAAAGGTGCCGGTCGGCAGCTCTGGTGCGTTGTGCAAGCCGAAGACTGCCGCCACGTTGTCCAGCGCCCCGGCATCGATCAGGTGCTGGGCACCGTTGAAGGTTTCCTCCGCAGGCTGGAAGAAAATACGCACCGTGCCGGGCAGGGTGGCCTCGCGGGCTTTCAACAAATGTGCCGCGCCGAGCATCACCGAGGTGTGAAAATCATGTCCGCAGGCGTGCATCACGCCGCTGTTTTGCGAACTGAACGGCACGCCGGAAATTTCTTCGATCGGCAAGGCATCAATATCGCCGCGCAGTGCAATGATCGGCCCCTTGCCACTGCCGATTTCGGCCACCACGCCGGTCTTCAGCCCCAACGGCAGGATCCGGATACCGGCCTCTTCCAGCCAGCGGGTAAGGCGGGCGGTCGTGGCAAACTCGTGGTTGGACAGCTCAGGGTTCTGATGCAGTTCACGGCGGTAGGCGATGATTTTTTCGGCCAGTTGGCTGGTCATAGTCTTGGCTCACTGTGGTTAATAAGTTCTAACCCTAGTGCAGGGCGGGCGGAAGCAAAAAGACTGTCTGGTTATATTACATAGCGATTGCGTCTGCATCAGGCCGGCAGTGCGCGTTGACGGCCCATGAAACAGGCGTTCGACCGCTGTTCGCTGGGGTTTTAAGAGGATTGGACTACCCGGAGAGACAATGGCAAAGGGGGCGAGCGATTTACAGTGGAGGAGACGGATTTTTTCACTTTTTATCGGTTTTATGTGATCCAGGTTGTGGACAAAATCCCGTCTAATTGCTGTACTGTACTGGACACACGTTTTGTGTCTTACATTCACGTTAAAGGTAAGTTTGATGTCTAAGATTAAAGGTAGCGTTAAGTGGTTTAATGAATCCAAAGGCTTCGGCTTCATTACTCCGGAAGATGGTAGCAAGGACGTTTTCGTTCATTTCTCTGCCATCGCTAGCAATGGTTTCAAAACTCTTGCTGAAGGCCAGCGTGTAGAATTTGAAATCACGAACGGTGCCAAAGGGCCATCTGCTGCTAACGTTATCGCTATCTAAGCTACAGTAGCCGAAATTCTTAAAACCCGCTCCCAGAGCGGGTTTTTTATTGCCATTTTTCCGACGATTCATGCCTGCGGTTTAGGCACCAGCAGCTTAAACAGCAGGATGGCGATGGCGTAACACCCGACAATGGTCAGCGCCATCGATACGCTGGAGGTGCCGCCCAGACCAGTGAGCGGCACGCTGCAGGCCCCGAGTGCGAACATGCTCACGCCAATCAATGCAGAGGCGCTACCGGCTTTATCCCCCTGGCTTTGCATCGCCAAAGATGATGCCGTCGGGCCGACGATGCCGATCACCGCCACCGAGAAGAACAGCGGCACCAACAATAGCGCCAGCGGGGCATGCAGGCTGGCGGCCAGCAACAGCAGCAGCGAGGAAACGGCGGCCAGCGTTAAGCCGCCTTTCAGCACCTTGCGTTCTCCCCAGTGTATGCTCAGACGGCTGGAGATTTGCGCAGAGATAATCAGCCCGACACCGTTGATGGCGAAGCACAGGCTGAACATCTGTGGACTGAGGCCGTAAATCTGCTGCAGCACGAAGGGGGATGCGCCGATGTAGGCGAACATCCCGGCCATCACAAAGCCTTGCGTCAGGCACAGGCCCATAAATTGGCGCTGGGTCAGTAATCCGCCCAGTGACCGCAACATCGCCAAAATCCCGCCCTGGCTGCGGCGCTCTGCCGGCAGTGACTCGCTGAGCTTCAAGCTGGCTAGCGTAAACAGCAGCACGGCGATACCTGCCAGCACGCCGAAAATTCCTCGCCAGTCCATAAACTGCAGCATGGCTCCCCCCAGCACTGGCGCAACGATCGGCGCCAGGCCGTTAACCAGCATCAGCAGGGCGAAGAAACGCGTCAGTTCGTGCCCGGAATAGAGATCGCGGGCGATAGCGCGCGATATCACAGCACCACCGGCACCTGCCAACCCTTGCAACAGGCGGGCAATCAGCAACTGGTCGATATTCGGTGCCAACGCGCACCACAGGGAAGCGAATAGCAGCAGCGTTAGTGACAGCAGCAGCGGACGCATGCGGCCGAGCTTGTCGCTGTAGGGGCCGAAAATCAGCTGACCGACACCTAACCCCAGCAGGCCGGCGGTCAGGCTGAGCTGCGCCGTGGCGGTCGAGGTATTCAGCTCACCGGCCATCTCCGGCAGGGCGGGCAGGTAGAGGTCGATGCACAGCGGGCCCAGTGAGGCCAGCAGGCCAAGCACGACGGCGTACACCAGACGTTGTCTGGCTAATTGTCTGGTCATAAGGATTAAGATTTCCTGAACAGGTGAGAGATAGCTTGTTGGTATAAGCCGTTCAGCAAGCTGACGTCGGCTTTTTGCGTGGTGAGGATGCGATAACCGGTACCTTCGCTTAATACGGCGATGAACTCCACCCTGGCGGCGATTTCCTGCTCGCTGAAATGCGGGTAGAGCCGACGCAGGCTTTGGCAAACGTGGTGGAACAACCGCGTTTCCGCATCGCTGAGCATGTTCGCCACTGTCGGGTTACGGGTGGCTTCGGCGGTCACTTCCAGCATCAGCATATGATCGGTTTCGCTTTCACCCGGCTGCTGAAACAGGGTACGCGCCGCCAGGGTGCCGGCGATCAGGTTGATATGATCGCCGAGATCTTCCAGCCGCCGCATTTTACTGGCGATGATACGGTTGACGATCTCTTCGATGATCGCGTCTTTATTGTCGAAATAGCGGTAGATCTGGCCAACGCTAAGCTGTGAGGCGTGCGCGATTTCCGCCATGCTGGCGGCGTGAAAGCCGTGCTGACGAAAGCAGAGTTTTGCGGCGTCGACAATCTGATCGCGGCGGGCCTGTACTTTAACCTGCTTGCTGTCGCTGGTGGATATCATGTCCCGATCCTTTGCCAATAAATGTCTGGTTCACCTTCTGGGTGTGAACGTTCATTCTCAATTGTAATACAACATCGGCAATAGGCAATAGGGCAAGGATAAAGGCGAGATGGAGCGCGGGGCTTTAGGCGAACAGATAGGCCTTGATGAAAGCGGCAACAATCAGCAGACACAGCAGGGTAGCGGCAACTTCAACGGGCGTTTTTGGCAGGCTTGGCATCTGAGTTCTCATCCAGTTTGGGATACTGGATGAGAGTATGCGCACAATAGATTAAGGAAACATTAAGGCGCCGAAAGGCTTTATTGTCCGTTAACCCAGATGACCAGCATAAACGCCAGCAGGGTCATCGCCAGCGAACCCGCCAGGTTGAGCAGCATATTGCCCAGAGCCCAGGCGAAACGCCCGTCTTGCAGCAAATACACCACCTCCAGAGAAAAAGTGGAAAAGGTGGTCAGCCCGCCGCAGAAACCGGTAGTGATCAGCAGCTTCCAGGTGGGATCCAGGTGCGTCATACGGCTGAAGATCGCGATCGCCAGGCCGATGATAAAACCGCCCAGCAGATTCACCGCCAGCGTACCCAGCGGGATATGCGCGTTTAGCTGATTCATCTTCATGCTTATGGCCCAGCGCAGTACGCTGCCGGCACCGCCGCCAATAAAAACTGCCAGTAAAGAACTCAACATGGTCAAAATTACCTTTCATTCAAGGGGAAATGATACTCAGAAAGGTCCAGGCGTAACGCTACGCACCCCTCTGAGAGGTTACGTAGACATCATCAGCCTGTGAAGGCGGTTATGGAGGAATGTCATCTCCGTCGTTCGACGCCGCTGTTTTGCCGCGCTGGGGGATCTTACACCCGGCGTGGTTTGTTTTGTAGTAGCAAAAGTGACAGGGAAAGTGGAAATTGTCACTCTTGGCGTTAATGGCCAGCTCCAGCCGTTAGGCGGTGCGGTAGGTGACTAACCCCAGCAGCACCGGACAGAGGTAGATCATGGGCAGACACAGGCCACCGAAAAAAGAATCGATCAGCAGATTGCGGACTTCGGCTTTGAACTGTATGGCAGCGTACCATGCGGCTTCTAAACTCAGGATAGCCTGATTAATGCGCAATGCAGATAAAACTGAGCGGTGGCGGGATCTCACTCTGTTACATGTTGCTGTTGTCTTGCTGCGGGGAAAGTAGGTAAATACTCGCAGGCAAGGTTTGTTTTCTCGCTGCATTCGCAGCGCTATATGAATAAGAAGGTGAGTATGGAAGGGATCAGTATTACCAAACTTCTGGTGATTGCAGTGTTGATCATCTTGCTGTTCGGTACCAGCAAACTGCGTACTTTGGGCGCGGATTTGGGTGCTGCGTTGAAGGGCTTTAAAAAGGCCGTGGGCGATGATACTACCCCACCGCCTGCCAGCACGGCAGAAAGCCAGTCCAACCCGCAGAGCGTCGAAAAGAAAGACGTTTAATTACGCTTTCTGCCGGGCAATAAAAAACGGATGCCGCAAGGACATCCGTTTTTTGGCGTTTCCGTCGCTGGAAACGTAACAAATCGTTGCTGCTATTACTTCACTTCCATCCCTTTTGCCTGCAAATCGGCATGGTAGGATGAACGAACAAACGGACCGCACGCGGCATGGGTAAAGCCCATCGCCATCGCTTCTTCTTTCATTTCGTCGAATTCGGCAGGGCTGACGTAACGCTGTACCGGCAGATGGTGACGGCTTGGCTGCAGATACTGGCCCAGGGTCAGCATGGTGACGCCATGGCGACGCAGATCGCGCATCACTTCAACGATTTCCGCATTGGTTTCCCCCAGGCCAACCATCAGGCCGGACTTGGTCGGGATATGCGGATGTGCCTCTTTAAACCGCTCCAGCAGCTTCAATGACCATTCGTAGTTGGCGCCCGGACGTACCTGACGATAGACGCGCGGCACGTTCTCCAGGTTGTGGTTGAACACATCCGGTGGCGTTTCGGTCAGGATCTCCAGTGCGCGATCCATACGGCCGCGGAAATCAGGCACCAGCGTTTCAATTTTGATGGTTGGGTTTTTCGCGCGGATGGCGGCGATGCAATCGGCAAAGTGCTGGGCACCGCCGTCGCGCAGATCGTCGCGGTCAACCGAGGTGATCACCACGTAACGCAGGCCCATGTCGGCGATGGTCTGAGCCAGTTTTTCCGGCTCGTTGGCGTCCGGGGCCACCGGGCGGCCGTGTGCCACGTCGCAGAACGGGCAGCGGCGGGTACAGATGGCGCCCAGGATCATAAAGGTCGCGGTGCCGTGGTTGAAACACTCAGACAGGTTCGGGCAGGAAGCTTCTTCGCACACCGAATGCAGACCGTTTTTACGCATCGCGGCTTTAATGCCCTGAATGCGCGTAGAGTCGGCAGGGAGTTTGATTTTCATCCACTCGGGTTTACGTAACAGCTCCTGCCGTTCGGTGACCACCGTTTTAACCGGGATCAACGCCATTTTGTCTGCATCGCGGTATTTTACGCCGCGTTCCATCTGAATTGGTTTACTCATAATCGTGCAGGTTCCAGTTACGAAGCTCGACCTTCGGGTAGCCGAGTAAATGAACAAATTCCTGTACCAGGACGGGGTGTACGTCTTCTATGCCAACGCCGGGTGCCAGCGCGCTGACCTGCGCCATCTGCATGCCGGCGTAACCGCAAGGGTTGATACGCTGGAAGGGGGTGAGATCCATGGCCACATTCAGGGCCAGGCCGTGGAATGAACTGCCTTTACGGATCCGCAAACCCAACGAACAGATTTTCTGCTCTCCCACGTAAACACCGGGCGCATCCGGACGGGCGCGCGATTCGATGTGAAAATGGGTGAGGGTATTAATAACGGTTTCTTCGATAGCCGTGACCAACTGGCGAACGCCAACTTTGTTGCGTTTCAGATCGACCATCACGTACATCACCTGTTGCCCCGGCCCGTGGTAGGTCACCTGGCCGCCACGATCGCTCTGGATCACCGGAATGTCACCCGGCATTAACAGATGCTCCGCTTTACCGGCCTGGCCCTGGGTAAACACGGGCTGATGCTGAACCAGCCACAGCTCATCGGGCGTGGTTTCGGTTCGGCGATCGGTGAAGTTGTGCATGGCTTGGGATACAGGCTCGTAGGGCTGCAACCCCAGCTGACGCAAAATGATCTTGTCTGGTTGCAAAAGAGTCATCGTCAGGTTACAGAAGTGGTAAAGCCATTATACCGGGCGCTCTGGCCCGCGACCAGCATTTCGCTGACCAAAAATGCGCAACCCGGGCAGAGGATGCTCTAACCCGGGTTGAAAAGCAGAGGTTTGTGCTGGAATTACAGCACCATGCGGACAATTTCAAGGTTGCCCAACTCATCATATAAGGTTTCCACCTGGTCGATATGGGTGGCGTTGATGGTGATGGACACGGAGTGGTAATTGCCTTTGCTGCTAGGTTTAACCTGCGGGTTATAATCCCCGGGAGCATGGCGCTGCACCACTTCAACCACCTGGTCTACCAGCTCGGGTTGTGCCAGGCCCATTACCTTGTAGGTAAATGAGCAAGGGAATTCGAGCAGTTCGTTCAGTTTAGTTTTCATGTGCGCTCCAGAGTGCGGCTATCAATATAGCGAATCTATAAATTATAACTCCCGCCGGAGCGGGAGTTAATGTTAATCAGTATATGGGGGCAATTTCGCCCGTTTCAACTGTTAACCGAACCAGTGGTGGAACATCAGTTTGATGTAATCCACGATACGGCTGAAGAAACCGCCTTCTTTGACTTCGTTCATCACTACCAGTGGACGCTGATCGATGGTTTTGCCATCCAACTGGAAGTTGATGCTGCCGACAACCTGGTTTTTAGCCAGTGGCGCATGAATTTCCGGGGTGTTCAGCACGTAGCTGGCCTTGAGGTCTTTCATACGGCCACGTGGGATGGTCAGGTAGACGTCTTTGTCTACGCCCAACTCAACGCGATCGGCATCGCCGAACCACACTGGCTCAGACGCAAACTCTTTGCCCACTTTCAGTGGTGCCACGGTTTCGAAGAAGCGGAAGCCCCAGGTCAGCAGTTTCTTGCTCTCGGTTTCACGGCCTTTGTAAGTACGACCGCCCAGCACCGCAGAGATCAGACGCATCTGACCTTCGGTGGCGGAAGCGACCAGGTTGTAACCCGCCGCATCGGTATGGCCGGTTTTGATGCCGTCCACGTTCAGGCTGGTATCCCACAGCAAACCGTTACGGTTCATCTGGCGGATATTGTTGAAGGTGAACTCTTTTTCTTTATAAATCGCGTATTCGTCCGGCACGTCGCGGATCAGCGCCTGGCCGATCAACGCCATATCGCGCGCCGAGCTGTACTGACCCTGAGCGTCCAAACCGTGTACCGTTTGGAAATGGGTGTTCTGCAGGCCCAGTTTGCTGACGTAGGTGTTCATCAGGTTAACGAATGCGTCCTGGCTGCCGGCCACGTAGTCGGCCATTGCCACGCAGGCGTCGTTACCGGACTGCAGGTTGATGCCGCGGGTCAGTTTGGAGACAGGAACGCGGTCGCCAGGCTTGAGGAACATCAGGGAAGAGCCTTTGAATACCGGGTTGCCGGTTGCCCAGGCATCCTGGCCCACGGTCACCAGATCTTCCTGGCCGATTTTGCCTGCTTTCAGCGCCTGGCCGATGACGTAGCTGGTCATCATTTTGGTCAGACTGGCAGGGTCACGGCGCGCATCGGCGTTCATTTCCGCCAAAACTTTACCGGAGTTGTAATCAATCAGGACGTAGGATTCCGCATCGATCTGCGGCACGCCTGGGATCATGGTCTTGATATTGACGTCATCGGCATGCGCAACGGTAGTTGCACTCATCGCGATAACGGTGCCGAGCGCTATGCTCTTGATTAAGCGAAAAGAAGTTACTTGTTTCATGATCGAGACTACAACATCCATGAGGGTAAAGTTAAAAACGAGCCACACTATAACAGATGAGATCCCGGCAGGCATTAGCCAATCCTCTGACTAATCACGCTTTACAAGCTTTTGCTGAAAGAAAATGTTTCAGCTAAAGGCCTGCAGATCAGGCGCGATTGCCCACCGGAAAACTGTTTAAGGTGCGGCAGTGACAAAAGATTGTTGCTGCGCTTCCGTGGCCAAACGCTGTTGCAGTTGGGCCGCTTGCTGGCGGTCGCTGAACGGGCCCAGTTGTACGCGGTAGACGCTGCCGTTGACAGCCACTTTACCCGGTACGCCAAACTTTTGGCTCAGGCTTTGTTGCCAGCTTTGTGCGCGCTCGGCGCTGCTCAGTGCGCCGACCTGCACCACATAGCCGCCCGTTGAGGAGGCGCTGTTTGCGGCAACGGCTGCGGTAGCGGCGACCGGTGCGGCAATGACGGCAGACTCAGGTTCTGAACCTTCCAGCACCCCGGCCGGAACAGCGCTTGGCGCCCCCAGGAAGCCAGTGCGGCTATTGCCTGGGGTGGCGGCTGGAGCCGCGTCGCCGGTATTCAGGCTGCTGTTGTCAATCGGGCGTACTGCTGCGCCATTGGCCACAGGGACATCCTGCTGGATCGGGGTTCCCATGCTGCTGGAGCCAAGATCCGGGCGTGAAGGCAGGGCATAACTTTGTTTGGCAACGGTGGTGCCGATGGTACCCGGGCCGCTCAGTGTGCCATCCGGCGCAACGTTGATGAAATCAACCTTGACCTTGGTGTTGTTGGACAGGTTCAGGCGGTCGGCGACGGCTTTCGACAGATCGATAATGCGGCCTTGGGTGTAAGGCCCACGATCGTTAACGCGCACCACCAGTTGACGGCCATTGGCCAGGTTGGTCACACGTACGTAGCTTGGGATCGGCAGCGTCGGGTGTGCGGCGGTCAGGCCGTTAGGATCGAATTGTTCTCCCAGTGCCGTGGTGTTACCCCTGGCTTCTTCGCCATAGAAGCTGGCCAGACCGGTCTGCGAGAAGTTCTGCGGATCTTTCACTATGCGGTAAGTGTCGCCATTAACCTTATAATCCTGCAAGTTATTAGGGTTATAGGGTTCATATTGAGGCTCAACGCCACCGATTTCCACCACCGGCCCGTTATACGGCTGCTGTGGCGGCGCTTGCTGTTCCGTGGTCGGGGTGGTACAGGCGGAAAGCAATACCGCGACTACGCCGACCCAAAGCCATTCCTTACGCATTACTCACCTCTTATAAACTCTTGGACATCATTTTCCGATGCGTGTGGATCGACATGATAATGCCGAACCCAGCCATAAGCACAATCAGCGCCGAACCCCCGTAACTGACCAGAGGCAAAGGTACGCCAACTACCGGTAGAATACCACTGACCATACCAATGTTAACAAACACATAAACGAATAAAATCAGCATCAGCCCACCGACCATCACCCGGCCGAAGGTGGTTTGCGCCTTGGCGGCAATCATCAGCCCGCGGATAATCACCAGCAGGTACAGCGCCAGCAGCACCAATACCCCGATCAGCCCCAGTTCCTCGGCCAGCACCGCAAAGATAAAGTCGGTGTGGCGTTCCGGCAGAAATTCCAGCTGTGATTGGGTGCCGTGCAACCAGCCTTTACCGGACAGGCCGCCGGAGCCGATGGCAATTTTTGACTGAATAATATGGTAGCCGGCGCCGAGCGGATCGGTTTCCGGATCGAGCAGCATCATGACGCGATCGCGCTGATAGCCGTGCATCAGGAAGAACCACAGCACCGGGATAAAGGCCGCCAGCAGCACGGCCGCCACGGCGATCAGCTTCCAGCTCATGCCGGACAGGAACAGCACGAACAGACCGGAGGCGGCGATCAGAATCGAGGTGCCCAAATCAGGCTGTGCTGCCACCAGCAGGGTCGGCAGGAAAATCAGCACCAGTGCAATGGCGGTATTCTTCAGCGAAGGCGGGCAGACGTCGCGGTTCATAAAGCGTGCCACCATCAGCGGCACGGCGATTTTGGCGATCTCGGACGGCTGGAAGCGCACAAAGCCGAGATCCAGCCAGCGCTGAGCGCCCTTACTGATCTGGCCGAAAGCATCGACTAAAATCAGCAGTATCACGCAGAAAATATACAGATACGGTGCCCAGCTTTCATAGACCCGCGGCGGGATTTGCGCCATGACTGCCATGACGATCAGCCCCATGACGATCTGGCCGATTTTGCGTTCCATCATGCCAATGTCCTGACCGCTGGCGCTCCACATAACGAAAGCGCTGTAGACCAGCAGGGCCAGAATCAAGAGCAGGAATGTAGGGTCGATATGGATTTTGGTCCAGATCGAAGCTTTCTGTTGGCTTTCAGTCATGTTCTACCTTAATCACCTTCTACACCAGGCGGCAGCGGGGCCGCGTCCGGTAATTGCGTATTGTTGTCGCCCAGCAAGATATGGTCGAGGATCTGACGAGTGATCGTCCCGACCGCCGGACCGGCGCCGCCGTTTTCCAGAATGATGGCAACCGACACCGTCGGATTATCGTAAGGGGCGAAGGCCGTCATCAGTTTGTGGTCACGCAGGTGCTCTGCGAGTTTGTGGGCGTTATAGGTTTCGTAACCGAATACCTGTGCGGTACCCGATTTCGCCGCGGCTTTGTATGGCGTACCTGCAAAGTACTTGCGCGCCGTCCCGTTCGGACGGTTAGCCACGCCATACATGCCGTCTTTGGCAATTTCCCAGAAGCCGGAATGAATATCGCCGATCTGCGTGCTCTCTTCCTGTTGGAAAGGCACCAGCGCACCATTGATTCGGGTGCTCTGCAGCAGGTGTGGCGTTTTGACGTTGCCGTCGTTGATCAAGGTCGTCAGCGCCTTGGCCATCTGAATCGGTGTCGCCGTCCAGTAACCCTGGCCGATCCCGACCGGAATGGTGTCACCCTGATACCAAGGCTTTTTATAGCGCTTGAATTTCCAGTCGCGGGTCGGCATCAGGCCGGAACGCTCTTCGGACAGATCGATACCGGTATATTCGCCGTAACCGAACCTGGTCAGCCAGGTCGACAGGCGATCGATGCCCATGTCGTACGCGACCTGATAGAAGAAGGTATCCGCCGACTCTTCCAGCGCCTTGGTGACGTTCAGGCGGCCGTGGCCCCACTTTTTCCAGTCGCGGAAGCGTTTTTCCGAACCGGGCAATTGCCACCAGCCGGGATCGAAGACGATGGTGTTTTTGGTGATCACCCCGGCGCTGAGCGCTGAGACGGAAATATAGGGCTTCACCGTGGAGGCAGGGGGATAAAGCCCTTGCGTGGCACGGTTGATTAGCGGCCGGTTCGGATCGTTCAGCAGCCCCTGATAATCCTTGTTGGAGATGCCGTCGACGAACAGGTTCGGGTCATAGCTGGGGTTGGATACCATAGCCAGAATGCCGCCGGTGCGCGGATCGCTCACCACCACCGCCGCACGGCTGCCTGCCAGCAACTGCTCGATGTAGCGCTGCAGGTTGAGATCCAGCGTCAGGTATACGTCTTTGCCGGCGGATGGCGGCTGCTCATGCAATTGGCGGATCACCCGGCCGCGGTTGTTGACCTCAACCTCTTCGTAACCGGTTGTGCCATGCAGAGTTTCTTCGTAATAGCGTTCGATGCCCAGCTTGCCGATATCGTGGGTGGCGGCATAGTTGGCCAGCTTGCCGTCTTTATCCAGTCGTTCGACATCGCGGTCGTTAATCTTCGACACATAGCCGATCACATGGGTCAGAGCAGAGCCATAAGGGTAATAGCGACGTTGGTAGCCTTTGACCTCGACGCCGGGGAAGCGGAACTGGTTAACCGCAAAACGCGCCACCTGCACTTCACTCAGGGCGGTTTTCACCGGGATGGAGACAAAACGGCGCGAGCGCTTGCGCTCTTTTTCGAAGTTGGCGATGTCGTCATCGGTCAGAGCGACCACCGAACGCAGCGCCTGCAGCGTGGCCTTCAGGTCATCGACCTTTTCCGGCATCAGCTCCAGTTGGTAAATGGTGCGGTTGAGCGCCAGCGGGGTGCCGTTGCGATCGTAAATAATGCCGCGACTGGGCGCGATCGGCACCAGTTTGATGCGGTTTTCGTTGGAGCGAGTGCGGTAATCCTCAAAGCGGACGATTTGCAGATTATACAGATTGGCGATGAGGGTGCCGGTCAGCACCAGGATGACCAAGAACGCCACCAGGGCGCGGCGTACAAACAGGGCGGATTCAGCCGTATAGTCGCGAAAAGGGTTACGTTCTATTTTCATCCCGCTGCTTTATTTCACTCTGTCACTATTACCACCGGTTATTCCCGGTGGTAAGGATGATTTGTTGTAATGCTCCAGGCGCGATAGAGGCTTTCAGCCACCAGCACGCGCACTAAAGGGTGCGGTAATGTCAACGGTGAGAGCGACCAACTCTGTTCGGCTGCGGCCTTGCAGGCCGGCGCTAACCCTTCCGGGCCGCCAATCAACAGGCTGACGTTGCGGCCGTCCTGTTTCCAGCGTTCGAGTTGTTGCGCCAGTTGCGGTGTTTCCCACGGCGTACCGGGGATATCCAGCGTGACAATGCGATTGCCTTTGCCTACCGCAGCCAGCATCTGCTCGCCTTCCTTTTCCAGAATGCGTTTGATATCGGCATTCTTGCCGCGCTTGCCCGCCGGGATTTCGGTCAGCTCAAACGGCATGTCTTTCGGAAAGCGGTGCAGATAATCCATAAAGCCGGTCTGCACCCAGTCTGGCATTTTAGTGCCGACGGCTACCAGTTGCAGTTTCACCGCTTAGCTCCAGAGTTTTTCCAGTTCGTACAACTGGCGGCTTTCTTCCTGCATCACGTGAACGATCACGTCACCCAGGTCGACGACGACCCAGTCGGAGGCTTCCTGGCCTTTCATGCCGAACAGCTCCATGCCTGCGGTGCGAGCTTCTTGCACCAGGTGGTTGGCGATCGACATCACGTGACGGGTTGAGGTGCCGGTGCAGATGATCATGCAATCGGTGATGCTGGATTTACCCTGTACATCCAGAGCGATAATGTCTTGGGCTTTCAGGTCATCAATTTTATCGATGACGAAATCTTGGAGCGCTTTACCTTGCAAAGGTTCCCCCTCGGGAGTGTTCTGTTCATTCGACTGCGGCGGACAATTTGCCCGTTTTGCGGCCTGAATCAATGATAAGTCGGCAGGATGCCACCGTGCGCCTTCTGGCGACTGCCCGGCCAGCTAAGGATTCCGGGGTTTTCAGCGAATACCTGAAAAATAGCGGCGCAGTATATCACGCGGCTGTTGCTAGCGATATAAACCCTGTAATTCGATATAGCGCTGTACCGAACGCGGCAACAGGTCGTCACAGTTGAGGCCCTGATGGCGGCGCTGGCGGATTTCCGTGGCCGAAATTTCCAGCTGCGGCGTATCGGCCAGGTAAATCAATCCGTGGGGACTTTGGCTGAGCTGGGCGGCATCGGTCACCTGATGTCGCTCCAACCACTGCTGCAGTTCCGGCGTATCCATTCGATCATTGTAGCCAGGGCGCGCCAGCACCAGCAGATGGCAGGTATCCAGCAGCGACTGCCAGCGGTGCCATTTGTGCAGCGTCAGCAGCGAGTCCTGGCCAATAATAAACGCCAGGGGCAAGGCTGCGCCACGTTCTTTACGAATGGCTTCCAGCGTCTCAATGGTATAGGAAGGGGTAGTGCGGTGCAGTTCACGATCGTCAACCGCAAACAGCGGGTTGCCGGCGATCGCCAACTCTACCATTTTCAACCGTTGTTGCGCGTTAGCCTCGGGCTGCGGGCGGTGCGGCGGAACGTGGTTCGGCAGCAGCGTGACCCGGTTCAGGCCAACTTCTGTGGCCAGCGCTTCCACCGGTCGCAGATGACCGTAATGGATCGGGTCAAAGGTGCCGCCAAACAGGGCGTGCAGGACGGGGGTAGCGTGCGGGTTAGTGGGCATCTGAAAAACTCGTGGCCAGAGGTTTGCCGCACAGCAGCATCGACAGGGCTTCCAATTCCGACCAGACCGACTGACCGTAATCCTGCTTAAGGGTGATCTCTATCTGCGCCAGCAGATGCACCGCTTGCCGCAGTTGGGCACCGGATAGCCGTTGTAATGCCTGGGTCACCAGGTTACGGCGGTTTTGCCAAACCTTGTATTGATCGAACAGCGTGCGTAAGGGCACTGATGCCATGCGACGTTGCAGGTTCAGCAACTGCAGCAGTTCCCGTTGCAGGGTACGCAGCAAGATCACCGGCTCGACATCTTCCTGCTGCATCTGCTGCAGAATATGCCAGGCGCGCTTGCTTTTCCCTGCCAGCAGGGCATCCAGCCAGTGGAATGGCGTGAAGTGGGCAGCATCGTTAACCGCCAGCTCAACGCGCGGCAGCGTGAGCTTGCCGTCCGGATGCAGCAACGACAATCTCTCCAGCGCCTGCGACAGCGCCAACAGATTGCCTTCGTAGCAGTAACACAGCAGTTGATTGGCCGCGTCGTCCAGTTCCAGCTTCAGGGTTTTGGCGCGCTGTGCGACCCAGCGGGGGAGCTGCGCCTGTTCCGGCGTCTGGCAACTGACGTAAGCGCCATGCGGGCTGAGAGCCTTGAACCAGGCGCTGTTTTCCTGCGCTTTGGTCAGGCGTGGCCCACGCAACATCAACAAAATGTCGTCATGCAGCAGCGCGGCCAGTTTGATCAGCTGTTCGCCGATCGGGGCGGTTGGCCCGTTTTCCGGGAAGATCAGCAGCAGTGTCTGACGGCTGGCGAACAGGCTCATGGCCTGGCAGATGCTGAAGATGGCATCCCAGTCGGTATGGGCATCAAGCGAAATGCTGTAGTGCTCGGTGAACTGTTGCTGTTGTGCAGTTTGGCGGATCAGATCCTGGCTTTCCTGCAGCAGCAGCGGCTCATTGCCACTCAATAAATAACAAGCGCGCAGCCCCTCTCGGAGCTGCGCGGCAAGTTGTTCAGGGTAAATACGAATCATTGATCTACGCGACTGGCCGCTTTTTCACCGGCGGCAGCGGCTTTCTGCTGGGTTTCTTCTTCCGCCGCGTGCACCGTCAGCAGTTTACGCACCAGTTGTTGGGCGGCCTGCTCACGCATTTCCTGGCGAATGATGTCCTGTTCGGAATCTTTTGCCAGTGCGGTCAGCGGGTTATCGAAGAACGAACGGAAAACTTTCACGTTCAGCGGATACAGATCGTGACCCGGGATCAGCACCTGTGCCTGCACTGTCAGCACCAACTGGTACTCAGCGGTTTTACCGTCCTGGAAGATAGAGGCGGTATCCTGGCTTTCGGTGGCGCCAACGATGCGCAGGGAAGGGAGATCCTTACGCTTTGCATCTTTGACGATGGTCACGTCGCTCAGACGTAACTGTTCACGCACGGCGCGGGTCAGCGGACCATAAGGATCCGAGCTGTCCAGCAGCAGCGTCTTCATTTCAGAAGGGACCTGCGTGGTACCACGCAGGTGAAAACCGCAGCCGGCGGTGACCAGCACCGCCAACCCCAGCAACAACGTCAGAATACGATGTCGCACAACTCCTCCTTGTGTTAACCCACAACCAGGTTAAGCAATTTGCCCGGAACATAGATCACTTTACGAACCGTGACCCCGTCCAGATATTTAGCGACCAGATGTTCCTCAGCGGCGCGCGCACGCACCTGTTCTTCGGTTGCATCGGCAGCCACAGTGATTTTAGCGCGAACTTTGCCGTTGACCTGCACCACCACCAGTTTGGAATCTTCGACCATCGCCTGCTCGTCGGCTTGCGGCCAGGCGGCGGTATCCACATCGCCTTCACCGCCCAGAGCCTGCCACAGTGAGAAGCACACGTGTGGAGTGAACGGATACAGCATGCGGACGACTGCCAACAGCGCTTCCTGCAGCAGGGCGCGGTCTTGCTCGCTTTCTTGCGGTGCGCGGGCCAGTTTGTTCATCAACTCCATCACGGCGGCAATCGCGGTGTTGAAGGTCTGACGGCGGCCGATATCGTCGGTCACTTTGGCAATGGTTTTGTGCAGATCGCGGCGCAGCGCTTTCTGGTCTTCAGTCAGCGTCGCGACGTTCAGCGGCTGTACGGCCCCTTTTTCCAGATGTTCGTAGGCCAGTTTCCAAACGCGTTTCAGGAAGCGGTTTGCCCCTTCCACACCGGATTCCTGCCATTCCAGCGTCATTTCTGCCGGGGAAGCGAACATCATGAACAGACGCACGGTATCTGCACCGTATTTCTCAACCATCACCTGTGGATCGATGCCGTTGTTCTTCGACTTCGACATTTTGCTCATGCCAGCATAGACCAGTTCACGACCTTGTGGATCGGTGGCTTTAATAATGCGGCCTTTGTCATCACGTTCAACGTTGGCGTCGACCGGGGAAACCCAGACGCGTTCGCCGCTGTTGCCGGTGTAATAGAAGGCGTCTGCCAGCACCATGCCCTGACACAGCAGGCGTTTTGCCGGCTCGTCGGAATCGACCAGGCCTGCGTCACGCAGCAGCTTGTGGAAGAAGCGGAAATACATCAGGTGCATGATGGCGTGTTCGATACCGCCGACATACTGATCGACCGGCAGCCAGTAGTTGGCAGCGGCCGGATCCAGCATGCCCTGGTCGTACTGCGGGCAGGTATAGCGCGCGTAGTACCAGGAAGACTCCATAAAGGTGTCGAAGGTGTCGGTTTCGCGCAGCGCCGGCTGGCCGTTAACGGTGGTTTTTGCCCACTCAGGGTCAGCTTTGATCGGGCTGGTAATGCCGTCCATCACCACGTCTTCTGGCAGGATCACCGGCAGTTGATCTTCCGGAGTCGGCATCACGGTGCCGTCTTCCAGCGTGACCATTGGGATTGGTGCCCCCCAATAACGCTGACGGGAAACGCCCCAGTCGCGCAGACGGTAGTTAACCTTGCGCTGGCCTACGCCTTTGGCGACCAGTTTGTCGGCAATGGCGTTGAAACCGTCTTGGTGGTCCAGACCGTCAAACTCACCGGAGTTGAACAGCGTGCCTTTCTCGGTCATCGCTTCGGCCTGAACATCCGGTTGGCTGCCGTCGAGCGTCAGAACCACCGGCTTGATCGGCAAACCGTATTTGGTCGCGAATTCCCAGTCACGCTGGTCGTGAGCTGGAACCGCCATCACCGCACCCGTGCCGTATTCCATCAGCACGAAGTTGGCGACCCAAATTGGCACAGGCTCGCCGGACAGCGGATGGATGGCGAACAGGCCGGTCGGCATGCCCTTTTTCTCCATCGTCGCCATTTCGGCTTCGGCCACTTTGGTGTTGCGGCACTCCTCGATAAATTCAGCCAGCGCCGGGTTGTTCACCGCGCCTTGCTGCGCCAATGGGTGACCCGCGGCAACGGCCACGTAGGTCGCGCCCATAAAGGTGTCCGGACGGGTGGTGTAAACCGTCAGCTTTTCGTCGCTGTCCGCCACGTCAAAGGTGATATCCACCCCTTCGGAACGGCCAATCCAGTTGCGCTGCATGGTTTTCACCTGCTCTGGCCAGCTTTCGAGCGTGTCCAGATCGTTGAGCAACTGATCGGCGTAGTCGGTGATTTTGATAAACCACTGTGGGATCTCTTTACGCTCAACCTTGGTGTCGCAGCGCCAGCAGCAACCGTCGATCACCTGTTCGTTGGCCAGAACGGTCAGATCGTGCGGACACCAGTTCACCGCAGAGGTCTTCTTGTAGACCAGGCCTTTTTCGTACAGCTTGGTGAAGAACCACTGTTCCCAGCGGTAGTAGTCCGGATCGCAGGTGGCGATCTCGCGATCCCAGTCATAGCCGAAGCCCAGCAATTTCAGCTGGTTCTTCATGTATTCGATATTGTCGTAGGTCCACGGGGCCGGTGCGGTGTTGTTTTTCACCGCAGCGCCTTCCGCCGGCAGGCCGAACGCATCCCAGCCGATCGGCTGTAGTACGTTTTTACCTAGCATGCGCTGGTAGCGCGAGATCACGTCGCCGATAGTGTAGTTACGAACGTGCCCCATGTGCAGACGGCCAGATGGGTACGGCAGCATGGATAGGCAGTAATACTTTTCCTTGCTCGCATCTTCGGTAACCTTGAAGGTTTGCTTCTCTTCCCAGTGAAGCTGTACGTTCGATTCTATGTCTTCTGGACGGTATTGCTCTTGCATGGCGGCTGGTGGTCCTGTAGGTGTAAAACAGCTACATCCGTAGCATTCTGTTGAGTACTTATAGATCCGCATAGCATAGCTGATAAGACCTCCCGGCAACAACACCAAGCGCCTGACTCGACGTATTTAAAAAATACCGGCCATGATATGACTCACATCTTGAGGAACCCATGTCTTGCCAAGTGACATCAGCAATTTACGGCTAAAATGATAAGAGATAGTTTATACCCGTCATCTTTCAAGCTGCAGCGTTGTTACCTGCACTAGCTCACCCCAGTTACTTACTTGAGTAAGCGCCTGGGGATGAGCGAGCTGGGCGCCTAGCTGCAACTCGAAAGCTATAGGGTATGGGAGGCAAACCCAATCACGTAAGTTCCTCGAGGAGAGATTATGAACAAGGTTGCTCAGTACTATCGCGAATTGGTGGCATCTCTGACCGAACGCTTGAAAAATGGCGAGCGTGATATCGACTCACTGGTCGCGAGCGCGGAAAAACGGTTGAACGAAGCGGGCGAGCTGACGCGCGATGAAGTGGAGCAGGTGACCCTGGCGGTGCGGCGCGATCTGGAAGAGTTCGCTCGCAGTTACCAGGAAAGCCGGGACGAGTTTACCGACAGTGTTTTCATGCGGGTCATCAAGGAGAGCCTGTGGCAGGAGCTGGCGGATATTACGGACAAAACCCAGTTGGAATGGCGTGAAGTGTTCAAGGACGTCAGTCACCATGGCGTTTACCACAGCGGCGAGGTCGTCGGGCTGGGCAATCTGGTGTGCGAGCAATGCCACCATCATATGGCGTTTTACACGCCGGAAGTGTTGCCGGTGTGCCCGAAATGCGGCCATGACCAGTTCCAGCGTCGGCCTTTCGAACCTTAACTGTCCCGCGCCCTGTCCTCTCTGCCAGAAAAGGTCAGGGCAGGGGCGCTGTCGTTATCCGAACAGTTTTTTCATCAAGTTGCTGAGAAAGCCGCCGTTGGCCGGGGCCGTTGTCACTTCAGACGGGCCGGCGGGGGCGGTGGACAGCGTCGCAGGTACTTTCTGCGCCACGGCGATGCGACTTTCCTGCGCGGTTTTTTCCGCCGCTTCCGGCCCATAAGCAAAGCCCTCCGCCAGCACGAACTCGACGTCGGTAATGCCGATAAACCCCAAGAACAGCTTCAGGTAAGGCGTGATCAGATCGGTTGGCGTATCGGCGTGGATACCGCCGCGGCTGGAAATCACTATCGCTTTCTTGCCGGTAACCAGGCCTTCAGAACCTTCGGAGGTGTAACGGAAGGTTTGGCCGGCACGCGCCACCAGGTCGAAATAGATTTTCAACTGCGTCGGAATGTTGAAGTTGTACATTGGCGCGCTGATGATAATGGTGTCGTGCGATTTCAGCTCGGCAATCAGCTCATCGGAAAGTGCCAGCGTCGCTTGCTGATGCGGCGTTAAAGGTTTGTCACCGGCGCTAAACCCGCCAATCACTTCGCCATCCAGCTCAGGCAGAGTCGGGTTGGCCAAATCGCGAACCGTAAAGCTGTCGCTTGGGTGCGCTTCACGCCACTGTTGAACAAAAAAATCGACTAATTTTCCAGACTGGGAGTAATCACCCAGGATACTTGATTTCAGGACCAGTATACGACTCATTGGGCTATCTCCAGGCTTGGTCTAAGGTGTCAGCGATGCTGTGCGTTTAACAGCATCTTAGAGGCAAGCCTGGGCCAGTGATAGCGTAAAAATTCGCTGAGTTAAATCAAAAATATTGAACGTTAGGCGGGTTCCTCGGATCAGTAACGCGCTACACGTTCGGCCAGCAGATCGATAAAGCCTTCACGATCAATACCGGTCAGCACTTCTACGTTGGCCGGTTTGCCGTTCTGGCCGAAGATATCCACGACGGTCATACCGAGGGTGTATTCCCCTTGGGTTTCCACGCCGACCCAGCGTTCGATGCTGCTAAACAGCTGTGGCGCCAACAGCCAGGCGATGGTGCAAGGATCGTGCATCGCCGCGCCCGGCAGCCCGCGCGGATGGCTGAGGTACAGCGGCAGGTAAAAATCGAGCATTTCGGCCACCGCCTGCGCCACCGGGTTGTTTATCCGGCGAATGCGTTCGATATCCTGTGGCAGCACCAGCGCCTGGTGGGTCACGTTCAGCCCGGCCATGGTCAGCGGCACGCCGGATTTCAGCACCATTTCGGCGGCTTCGGGATCGACGAAGATGTTGAACTCCGCCACCGGGGTGGTGTTGCCGGCATTCATGCCTCCCCCCATAAATACGATGCGTTCAATGTTACCTTTCAGCTCAGGGTGTTGGGCCAACAGCAGGGCGATATTGGTCATGGGGCCGGTGACCACCAACGTGATCGGCTCCGGACTGCTGCGTAGCAGGCTGGCGATCAGTTCCACGGCGGTTTGCGCCACCGGCTCAATGGTCGGTGTTGGCAGATGGGTATTGCCCATGCCGGTTTTGCCGTGAACGTAATCGGCAATCACCAGTTCTCGCATTAACGGCGCGGCGGCACCGGCAGCGACGGGAATGTCTTCACGTTTCATCAACGTCAGCAAGCCGAGCGCATTATGCAGGGTTTTCTCCGGCGTCTGGTTGCCGGCGGAGGTGGTGATGGCTTTAACTTCCAGCTCTGGTGAACTCAGCGCCATGGCAAGGGCAATGGCATCGTCCAGGCCAGGATCGCAATCGATAATGATAGGGTGGGGCATGTTTATCTCCTCATTTTTACCCGTCGTCTTTCAAGCCGCAGCGTTGTTAACTGCACTCGCTCACCCCAGTTACTTACTAAAGTAAGCGCCTGGGGATGAGCGAGCTGGTCGCCTAGCTGCAACTTGAAAGCCATAGGGTAGAGTTATGAGGTGAGCATCGGATCAAAATCGGGGAGAAACAAGCGCTTTTAGTGCCGGGAGAGGGAATGAAACTGCGCCCCGGGTGGGGCGCAGGGGACTCATTAGTGCAGGATTTTTGCCAGGAAGTCTTTGGCGCGCTCAGACTCAGGGTTGTTGAAGAAATCGTCTTTATTGCGGTCTTCGACGATTTTGCCTTCATCCATAAAGATCACCCGGTTCGCCACCTTGCGGGCAAAGCCCATCTCGTGGGTCACCACCATCATGGTCATGCCTTCGTTCGCCAGTTCGACCATGACGTCCAGTACTTCGTTGATCATTTCCGGATCGAGAGCGGAAGTGGGTTCATCGAACAGCATGGCGATAGGATCCATGCACAGTGCTCGGGCGATAGCCACACGTTGCTGCTGGCCGCCGGAAAGCTGGCCGGGGAACTTGTTGGCATGGGCGGTCAGGCCGACGCGCTCCAGCAACTTCAGGCCTTTCTCGCGAGAGGCGTCTTTATCGCGCTTAAGCACTTTCACCTGCGCCAGCGTCAGGTTATCGATGATCGACAGATGCGGGAACAGTTCAAAGTGTTGGAACACCATGCCGACCTTGGAACGCAGCTGCGCCAGATTGGTTTTCTTGTCGTTGACCGGGGTGCCGTTCACCAGGATATTGCCCTGCTGGATCGGCTCCAGACCGTTGACGGTTTTGATCAGGGTGGACTTGCCCGAGCCTGAAGGACCGCAGACCACCACCACCTCACCTTTTTTGACTTCGGTGGTGCAATCGGTCAGAACCTGAAAGTGACCGTACCACTTAGAAACATTTTTCAGGGATATCATCAAACAGTCCTTTTCTTCAAATAGCTTACCAGCGCCGAGGCGGCGAGACTGATAACAAAGTAGACAAAGCCGGCAAACAGGATCATTTCGACCTGGGTGCCGTCGCGCTCGCCGATGGTTGAGGCGGTACGGAAGAAGTCAGCCAGGCTCAGTACGTACACCAGGGAGGTATCCTGGAACAGTACAATGCCCTGGGTCAGCAGCAGCGGAACCATGGCGCGGAACGCCTGCGGCAGGATCACCAGCTTCATTGACTGCCACTGGGTCATACCCAGCGCCAGTGCGGCGGAGGACTGGCCGCGTGAGATGCTGATGATACCGGCGCGGATAATTTCCGAGTAATAGGCCGCTTCAAACAGGGAAAAGGCTACCATAGCCGAGATCAGGCGAATATCGGTTTTCGGCGACAGGCCTAGAACCTGTTGTAATAAGCTTGGAACCACCAGATAGAACCACAGCAGCACCATCACCAGTGGCACCGAGCGGAACAGGTTGACGTACAGGGCGGCGAACCAGCTGATTGGCTTGATTGGCGACAAACGCATCACCGCCAAAAGGGTTCCCCAGAGGATACCGAAGACGATGGCGGTCACGGTGATCTTCAGCGTGATTAACAGACCCTGCAGCAGATAAGGGAAGCTTGGGACAATCGATGCCCAGTCAAATTCGTACATTATTTACTCCCCATATTGCCGGGCAACTGCACTTTTCTCTCTACCAGCCGCATAAACAGCATGATCACGGCGTTGATGGCGATATAGGCCAGCGTAATCGCGGTAAAGGATTCATAGGCATGCGCAGAGTAGTCCAGCAGTTTGCCGGCCTGGGCAGCCATGTCGACCAGCCCGATAGTGGAAGCGATGGCGGAGTTTTTTACCAGGTTGAGCATTTCCGAGGTCATCGGCGGCACAATCACCCGGTAGGCGTTCGGCAACAGCACGTAGCGATAGGTTTGCGGCAGCGTCAGCCCCATCGCCAGCCCGGCAGCTCTTTGACCGCGCGGCAGTGACTGAATGGCGGCACGAACCTGCTCGCACACGCGGGCGGCGGTAAACAGCCCAAGGCACAGCATCGAGGAAACAAAGAACTGCACGTTAGGATCGAGTTCGGTTTTGAACCACATGCCGATATTCGCCGGCAGCAGTTCCGGGATCACCAGATACCAGGTAAAGAATTGCACAATCAGCGGCACGTTACGGAACAGTTCGACGTAGCAGGTGCCGAGGGTGGAAAGAAAGCGGTTGGGTACGGTACGCAAAATACCGAATAGCGAACCGACAAAGAAAGCGATAATCCATGCACAGACGGAGAGGGCGACCGTGACCTGAAAGCCGGACCAAATCCAGCCGAGGTAGGTCGTATTCCCAAACGGGGCCTGCTGCAGGAAGATACCCCAGTTCCAATCTATTGACATAACAAACTCCGTTAAGCGGGCGCAGAGCGCCTAAAGATTGATGACTATTCAACGCCGAGGGCGCCGCAGCCAGTCGGGCTGACTTATGTGTGCGGGCAGGTGCACCAGGGGGAAAATACGGGAGGGGAACGGCCTCCCGTATTCCTGTCTGTCCCAGTCATCATCAGGGCTGGTTTGGCCTGGTGGCCGCCCCAGCTCTTGTTCTATTAGTTCAGTGCTTTATCGTTAGGTTCTTTGAACAGTTGCTTCATGTCATCAGACAGTTCGAAGTTCATGTTGAGGTTCTTCGGTGGGATAGGCTGTTTGAACCACTTATCAAACCATTTTGTCGCCTCACCTGAAGTTTGAGCCTGAGCGATGGTGTCATCGACCAGTTTCTTGAACTCAGCATCGTCTTTGCGCAGCATACAACCGTAGGCTTCTTTCGACTGCGGCGTGCCCAGGATTTCCCATTGGTCCGGCTTCTTCGCTTTCGCGCGTTCACCCGCCAGCAGGGCGTCATCCATCATAAAGGCCACTGCGCGACCGCTTTCCAGGGTGCGGAATGAGTCGCCATGGTCTTTGGCGCTGATGATGCGCATGTTCATCTTGCCGGTGTCGTTCAATTTATTCAGCAGCACTTCCGACGTAGTGCCTGAAGTGACCACGACCGGTTTACCGGCCAGATCCTTGAAGTCTTTGACGTCAGAGCCTTTCTTCACCAGCAGGCGGGTACCGACCACGAAAATGGTGTCGGAGAAGGCGGCCTGTTTCTGGCGCTCGAGGTTGTTGGTGGTCGAGCCGCATTCGAAGTCGAAGGTGCCGTTTTGCAGCAGGGGAATACGGTTCTGTGAGGTGATCGGCAACATTTTGACCTGCAGATCCGGCGCGTTCAGTTTTTTCTTAACTGCTTCAACGATTTGGTTGGAGTAGTCCTGGGAGTAGCCCACAACTTTTTGCTGGTTGTCGTAGTAGGAGAACGGCACTGACGATTCGCGGTGGCCGACAACGATCACGCCGTTGTCTTTGATTTTCTTCAGCGTCCCGGTCAGTTCTTCCGCATGGGCTACGTTACCTGCGATACCGATCAGCAGTAACGATAACGCCAATTTACGCATTTGCATGGTCCAACTCCTTTGCTGTTGTGGTGGCTCAAATTCAAAGAGCATCAGATTCTAAATGGAGATTTATTGCTCAAGTATAAAGATAGTCTTAGAACACATAACCGTTAGAAAATAGCCGATTGTGAATGGATTGAAACTAAAATGTTTCTTTTTTTGAGACGCCACGCGCACCAAATTAATGCAACAAAACCCCAGAGCACCTTTATGGTGCCGGTCATGCTCTTGAGTTGTGCGCAGGTGCGACAAAACGTCAGTAAAAGTAAATCGGCTTTCTATAACAGGGTAATTAAAGCAAGGAGTGTGCCAGAAGCATTGATTTGGCGATGATTTATGCCAGCCGAGCGGGATATTGTGATTTGAAATGCCGGGGGGAGGAAAGCGGGGCGCTGACGGGCAGCGCCCCGGAGATTACTTACGACGCAGGCCGAGGACCAGCGCCAGGCCGCCGAGTAGCAAAGTGATGATCCACAAGGGGATGGCACCAAAACGGGCATACGGCGTTATGCCGGTGGTTGGCGTGATTTTCACTTCCAGCACCTTGCGGGTGAACTGAGGGATCTCGGCTATCACCTCACCGTTGGCATCCACCGCGGCGGTGACGCCGTTGTTGGTGCTGCGCAACAGCGGGCGACCCAGCTCCAGCGCACGCATGCGCGCCATCTGGAAGTGCTGCCACGGGCCGATGGAGTGGCCGAACCAGGCATCATTGGAGATGGTTAACAGGAAGTTGGTATCCGGGCGGAAGTTATCGCGCACCTGTTGGCCGAGCACAATCTCATAACAGATCGCCGCCGTCAGGTTATACCCCTTCACGCTGAGCTGTGGCTGGACGTAATCGCCGCGGCTGAACGAGGACATCGGCAAGTCGAAGAAGGGGGCCAGCGGGCGCAGCAGTGTTTCCAGCGGCACAAACTCGCCAAACGGCACCAGATGGTGCTTGTTGTAGCGGTCTTTGGCCGGATAGACGTACGGCGTCGGCTCACCCAACACGATGGCGCTGTTGTAGATTTGCTGGCCTTGCGGCGTGGCGCGCACGTCAACGATGCCGGTGATCAGGCTGCTGTTTTTGGCGCGCATCAGGTCATCCATCATGGTCAGGAAACCGTTCTGGCTGGCTTCATAATCCGGGATGGCGGACTCCGGCCAGATGATGATCGGTGCCTTGCCCATATAAGGACGGGTTTCGTCCAGATAGGTTTGCAGCGTACTGACCAGCGCTTTCGGATCCCACTTCATCGACTGGGCGATATTGCCCTGCACCATCGCGACGTTGACCGCCTTGTCCGGTTGCGGAGTAAACCAGTGTAACTGGCGCAGCGGCCACGGCAGCAACAGCAGTGCGACCGCAACCACCGCCGGCGTGATGCGGCGTTGATTGATGGCGTACACCAGCAGCCCGGCGATCGCCATCAGCATAAAGGTGATGGTATCCACCCCGAGCAGCGGCGCCACGCCTTTCAGCGGGCCATTAAGCTGGCTGTAGCCGAATTGCAACCAAGGGAAACCGGTCAGCACCCAGCCGCGTAAAAACTCGGTGACCTGCCACAGTGCGGGCGCGGCAATGGCCAAACGATACCAGCTGGTGGTTGGCCACAGGCGCGCCAGGACTCCGGCGAACAGCCCGGTATACAGCGACAGGTAAGCGGCCAGCAACACCACCAGGAAGATATTGACCGAGAACGGCATGCCGCCGAAGTCGGCAATGCTGACGTAAACCCAGTTGATCCCCGTGCCGAACAGACCGAACCCCCAGCAAAAGCCCAACTGGGCAGACTGTTTGGTGGAGCGGTTCAGGGTCACGGCCAACAGGCCGAACAGGGAGACAAGGGCCGCCGGCCAGATATCGTAAGGGGAAAACGCCAGCGTGCCGCTGGCGCCGGTCAACAGCGCCAGTAGGGCGCGAACCCACTGGCGTTCAAGGAAAGAGGCTTTAGCCATGTTTGATTTATTCTTCCAGTTTCGGTTGCGGAGAATCGTCCGGAATTTTTACATGAACCTGGATGATACGTCGACTGTCGGCCATCGCAACTTTAAATAGGTAACCTTCGATTTCAATGGTTTCCCCGCGTGCAGGCAGGTGACCGAAGGCTTGCATCACCAGGCCGCCGATGGTGTCGACTTCGTCGTCGCTGAAGTGGGTGCCGAAGGCTTCATTGAAGTCTTCAATCGGGGCCAGCGCACGCACGGTATACATATGGCGGCTGAGCTGACGAATATCCAGATCGTCTTCGTCGTCATATTCGTCTTCGATTTCGCCGACAATCAGTTCCAGAATGTCTTCGATGGTGACCAGGCCGGACACACCGCCGAACTCGTCAATGACAATCGCCATGTGATAACGCTGGGAGCGGAACTCCTTCAGCATCCGGTCTACTCGCTTGCTTTCAGGCACCACCACGGCGGTGCGCAGCACCTTGTCGATGCTGAAATCCTCGGATTCCGCGCGCATAAACGGCAGCAGATCCTTGGCCATCAGAATGCCTTCGATGTGATCTTTATCTTCGCTGATCACCGGGAAGCGCGAGTGGGCGGATTCAATGATCACGTCCAGGCACTCTTCCAGTGTTTGGTTACGCTTGAGCGTCACCATCTGGGAGCGCGGGATCATGATATCGCGCACGCGCTGCTCGGCGATATCCATCACGCCTTCCAGCATGTCTCGGGTATCGGGATCGATCAGGTCGTTTTGCTCGGAATCACGGATCAGCTCTACCAGATCGCCACGGTTTTTGGGTTCGCCGTGGAACAGCTGGTTAAGGATAAGAGTAAAGAACCCCTTCTTGGGACTGGGGCTGTCATTGCTTTGTGAATGGTCGTCGCTCATGGCGTTTTAGTTAATATCACTCATGTCAGAGTTAGGGGAGTCAGCGGCAGCCCCATACGGGGGCTGCGGGGAAATCAGCTGACGTCAGAGGGGGTCTTTTTCCGCCAGGTACGGGTCCGGATAACCCAGGCCGTGCATGATTTCGGTTTCCAAAGACTCCATTTCTTCGGCTTCATCGTCTTCGATGTGGTCATACCCTAGCAGATGAAGGCTGCCGTGGACAACCATATGCGCCCAGTGGGCCTCCAGCGCCTTCTCTTGCTCGACCGCTTCCTGTTCAACTACCTGACGGCAGATGATCAAATCGCCCAGCAGCGGCAGTTCGATACCCGGGGGGGCTTCGAACGGGAAGGACAGTACGTTGGTCGGTTTGTCCTTGCCGCGATAGGTCAGGTTCAACTCGTTACTTTCCGCTTCATCTACCAGGCGAATGGTGACCTCGGCCTCTTCCTGAAACTGCGGCAGCACGCCTTCCAGCCAGCGCTGGAAGGTGGCTTCATCCGGCAGGCCGTTGCTGTCTGCACAGGCAATCTGCAGATCCAAAATCACCTGACTCATGGTGTCTCCTGCTCGGAGGCGATGTTCGCCTCACGTTTACGTTGTTCGGCAATCGCATCTTTGCGTTTTTGTTCGGCGGCTTCCCAGGCTTCATAGGCGATGACCACGCGGGCCACCACCGGATGGCGTACCACGTCTTCGCTATGGAAGAAGTTGAAGCTCAGCTCTTCGACGTCCGACAGCACTTCCACCGCATGGCGCAGACCGGATTTTTGGTTGCGCGGCAGATCTATCTGCGTCACGTCGCCGGTAATCACGGCCTTGGAATTGAAGCCGATGCGCGTCAGGAACATCTTCATCTGTTCGATGGTGGTGTTCTGGCTTTCGTCGAGGATGATAAACGCGTCGTTCAACGTACGGCCGCGCATATAGGCCAGCGGCGCGACTTCAATCACGTTGCGTTCGATCAGTTTCTCTACGCGCTCGAAGCCCAGCATTTCGAACAGGGCGTCATACAGCGGACGCAGGTAAGGATCGACCTTCTGGCTCAGATCCCCCGGCAGGAAGCCCAGCTTTTCGCCGGCCTCGACCGCAGGACGGGTCAGCAGAATGCGGCGGATCTCCTGGCGTTCCAGCGCGTCCACCGCGGCGGCGACTGCCAGGTAGGTTTTGCCGGTACCGGCCGGGCCGATGCCGAAGGTAATGTCATGGTCGAGAATATTGGCGATGTATTGCGCCTGATTCGGCGTACGCGGTTTCACCATGCCGCGTTTGGTTTTGATGGTCACCGCCTTGCCGTAATCCGGCACGCTGTCGGCAACCTGCTCCAGTACCCGGCTTTCTTTGATGGCCAGATGGATCTGTTCCGGGTCGATATCCGGGATCACGCCGCGAATCGGCGCGGTGTCCACATACAGATGACGCAAGATATCGGCGGCGGCAACCACGCACGGGTTCTTGCCGACCAGCTTGAAACGGTTGTCACGGCGGTTGATCTCAATGCCCAACCGGCGTTCGAGTTGTTTGATATTGTCATCAAACGGGCCGCACAGGCTGAGCAATCGCTTATTGTCTGCCGGCTCTAACAAAATTTCTTGTGTTGCGACGTTCAAACTATTCCTCAAGGCTCATATCGGGCCTGGTTGGTTTTCGGTACGCGCATTCAGGGCCAAGCCTGAACTCTCTACCTTGAATTATTCATGGTGCGCCGCACTGGCGCAAGTTTACCCATGATCTATCTGTGCGTCGGCGGCGAAATTCAAGGGCCGAAGGAGGAAAAACGCGGCCAAAACAGCCGCGTAATACTTTGGGGATGAAGGGCTGGAGATCAGTTCTTTTTCACGAATTCGGATTTCAGCTTCATCGGGCCAAAGCCATCGATTTTGCAGTCGATGTTGTGGTCGCCTTCCACCAGGCGGATGTTTTTCACCTTGGTGCCAATTTTCAGCATGGAAGAGCTGCCTTTGACCTTAAGGTCTTTCACGACGGTCACGGCGTCGCCGTCGGCCAGCAGGTTGCCATTGGCGTCTTTGACAATCAGCACATCGCTGTCGTCTGCCGGCGCGCTGTCGCTCCACTCGTGGGCGCACTCAGGGCAGATAAACAGGTTATTGTCCTGATAGGTGTATTCGGAGTTGCACTTCGGGCAGTGTGGGAGTTGCATGTTATGTCGCCTCTTAATCAAAAAAATAAAAAAAAAAGAAAATGGCCGGGCATGGAGACCCGGCTGATAAGTCATAAGGATAATCGCTGACGTGGCGTCGGGCGCCACGGCTTACAGCACTGCGGAGAGGGCGTCAGGGCTGATAAATGCCGACGCCCAGCGCGTTCTCTTTTCGGGTTCGGGCGATGACTGACTGCGGGGATTCATGCACGCGCAGGTCCATCTGCTGTTCGGTACGCACCACTGCGCCACGCAGCGTGTTGGTCAAAACCTCGGTGATTTCCACATCAACGAACTGGCCGATCATATCCGGCGTGCCTTCAAAGTTCACCACGCGGTTGCAGGCCGTGCGGCCCGCTAGCTCCATCACGCTTTTGCGCGAGGTGCCTTCTACCAGAATGCGTTGCACGGTCCCGAGCATCCGGCGGCTGAACTGCAGCACTTGCTGGTTGATGCGATCCTGCAGGATATACAGACGCTGTTTCTTTTCGTCTTCGCTGACGTCATCGACCATATCGGCCGCCGGTGTGCCCGGGCGGGACGAGTAGATAAAGCTGAAGCTGGTGTCGAAGTTAATCTCGGCAATCAGGTTCATGGTCTGCTCGAAGTCGGCCTGGGTTTCGCCCGGGAAGCCGATAATAAAATCGGAGCTGAGCTGGATGTCCGGCCGTGCCTTGCGCAGCTTGCGGATGATCGCTTTGTATTCCAGCGCGGTATGCGCGCGCTTCATCATGGTCAGTATACGGTCTGAACCGCTCTGTACCGGCAGATGCAGGAAGCTCACCAGCTCCGGAGTATCTTCATAAACCGCGATGATATCGTCGGTGAATTCAATCGGATGGCTGGTGGTGAAACGGATGCGGTCGATACCGTCGATGGCCGCCACCAGGCGCAGCAGTTCGGCAAACGAGCAGATGCCACCGTCGTAAGTCGCGCCGCGGTAGGCGTTGACGTTCTGGCCGAGCAGATTGACTTCCCGCACGCCCTGCGCCGCCAATTGGGCGACTTCGAACAGCACATCATCGCTTGGACGGCTGACTTCCTCACCGCGGGTATAAGGCACCACGCAGAAGGTGCAGTACTTGTTGCAGCCTTCCATGATGGAGACAAAGGCGGTCGGGCCTTCGGCGCGCGGTTCCGGCAGACGGTCGAATTTTTCGATCTCCGGGAAACTGATGTCGACGATCGGGCTGCGGGTGCCCTGCACGTGGTTGAGCATTTCCGGCAGGCGGTGCAGGGTCTGCGGCCCAAACACGACGTCGACGCAAGGCGCACGACTGCAAATGTGTTCGCCTTCCTGCGAAGCCACGCAACCGCCCACGCCGATGATCAGCGCCGGGTTCTTTTCTTTCAGCAGTTTCCAGCGCCCTAACATGGCGAAAACTTTTTCCTGCGCTTTCTCGCGGATCGAGCAGGTATTCAGCAGCAGCACGTCCGCTTCTTCAGCGTTGTCGGTCCATTGGTAACCGTGTGTGCTTCCCAGTAAGTCCGCCATTTTTGATGAATCGTATTCATTCATCTGGCAGCCCCAGGTTTTGATATGTAGTTTTTTGGTCATTGACTTGCCATTACTCAGTGCGGACGAAAGTTGCGATACGCGACATGCAGGGCGCTTATTGTAAACATTTGCCGCCGTTGTGACCAGCGCGGGGAAAACGGCATGCGACCTGAAGCCAAATTAAAAATCCGTTACACTGATGCCAAACGCCATGCCGGTGGGAATGGCGATAATTTACTAAGAAAACATAGCCAATATGAACATATCTCAAAAACGGTATGACGCCGTGGTGGTAGGGGGCGGGATGGTCGGCGCGGCCGCCGCATTGGGGCTGGCACAGGCCGGTTGGTCGGTGGCACTGCTGGAACATCAGGCGCCGCAGGCGTTCGATGCGCAAAGCCCGCCGGATCTGCGCATTTCCGCGATTGGCTGCACCTCGGTGGGGCTGCTCAAGCAACTTGGTGCCTGGCCGGCAGTGCAAGCGATGCGCTCGGCACCTTATCGCCGATTGGAAACCTGGGAGTGGGCCTCTTCACGGGTGGCGTTTGACGCCACTTCGCTCGGCCTGCCGGAACTGGGTTTCATGGTGGAAAACCGTCTCCTGCAGCTGGCGCTGTGGCAGCAACTGGAGCAGTGCGACAATCTGACGCTCTGCTGCCCCGCCAGGCTGCGTTCGCTGCAACGAGCCGAAGACCATTGGCAAGTGACGCTGGACTCCTCAGAGACGCTGCAGGCGCGTCTGGTGGTAGGCGCCGATGGTGCGAACTCGCAGGTGCGTAATCTGGCGGCTATCGGCACCAGTGGCTGGCAGTATCGCCAGTCCTGCATGTTGATCACCGTCGATACCGGTGCGCCGCAGCAAGATACGACCTGGCAGCAGTTTTTCCCTTCCGGCCCCCGAGCTTTCCTGCCGCTGTATGATCAATGGGCTTCGCTGGTGTGGTACGACAGCCCGCAACGCATCCGTCAGTTACAAGCGATGCCGCCGGCGCAGCTTGAGAAGGAAATCGCCGAAGCCTTCCCTGCGCGTCTGGGGGAAGTGAAAGTCCATGCGGCCGGATCTTTCCCGCTGGCACGCCGCCATGCGCAACGTTATGTGTTGCCGGGACTGGTGTTGCTCGGTGACGCGGCACATACCATCAATCCGCTGGCCGGGCAGGGGGTTAATCTGGGCTATCGCGATGTGGAAGCCTTGCAGGCGGTAGTGTGCGATGCACGAGAACTGGGCGAAGACTGGAGCAGCGAAGCGGTGTTGATGCGTTATCAGCGTCGTCGTCGTACCGATAACCTGCTGATGCAAAGCGGCATGGATCTGTTTTATACCGCTTTCAGCAATAATTTGTCGCCGCTTTGCGTGGCGCGCAATATTGCATTGATGGCGGCCCAGCGGGCAGGCAAGTTGAAGGAGCATGCGTTGAAATACGCACTGGGGCTGTAGTCGAGGCCGTATCTGCCAAAGGGGCGCTGCATGTTGCGCCCGAATCAGCTCGATTTTGCCGAATTCTGAATAGCAAAAAGCCCGCCGAAGCGGGCTTTTCTAAATGTGGCTGGGGTGCCAGGATTCGAACCTGGGTATGCTGGTATCAGAAACCAGAGCCTTACCGCTTGGCGACACCCCAATGGTGTAACAGTAAAATATGGTGGCTACGACGGGATTTGAACCTGTGACCCCATCATTATGAGTGATGTGCTCTAACCAGCTGAGCTACGTAGCCATTTTTCGATATTTTACCTTTAAAGTCAACGATGTTGGTATGGCTGGGGTACCTGGATTCGAACCAGGGAATGCTGGTATCAAAAACCAGTGCCTTACCGCTTGGCGATACCCCATCAACATATTTAACTTTTTTTTGCAGCATCAAACCATTTAAAAAATGGCTGGGGTACCTGGATTCGAACCAGGGTATGCTGGTATCAAAAACCAGTGCCTTACCGCTTGGCGATACCCCATCAGATGCCTGCAACTACGATGAAAAGAAATGGTGCGGGAGGCGAGACTTGAACTCGCACACCTTGCGGCGCTAGAACCTAAATCTAGTGCGTCTACCAATTTCGCCACTCCCGCAAAAAAGATGGTGGCTACGACGGGATTTGAACCTGTGACCCCATCATTATGAGTGATGTGCTCTAACCAGCTGAGCTACGTAGCCATCTTTTTTCGCGCAACCTTCATCGGCGTTGCGGGGCGCATTATGCGTATATGGCCGTTTTGCGTCAACAAGTTTTTTCCCGAAAAAGCGACCGAATGTGTTGTTTGTCTGGGTTGTGAACAGTATGGCGATAAAAGCATCAATTCGGGCAATTAATGGTTGAAAACATCAACAAAAAGGCGGGCCCGAAGGCCCGCCCAGGGAATAAAACGTCGGACGATTATTTGTAGGCTGACTGGTGAACGCCTACTGCACGACCAGAAGGATCGTCCATCTTTTTGAATGACTCGTCCCATTCGATGGCTTTGGCTGAAGAGCAGGCCACTGACGGGCCGCCAGGCACACATTCGGCCGCGCTTGGCAGTGGGAACAGCTCTTCAAAGATTTCGCGATACAGGTAGCCTTCTTTGGAGCTTGGCGTGTTGTACGGGAAACGGAAACGTGCGGTTTCAAGCTGTTGATCGCTGATCTGCTTGGCAGCGACTTCTTTCAGCGTGTCGATCCAGCTGTAGCCCACGCCGTCGGAGAACTGCTCTTTCTGGCGCCAGGCCACGCTGGCCGGCAGATAGGATTCAAAACATTCACGCAGGATATGTTTTTCCATTTTGCCATTGCCGCACATTTTGTCTTTCGGGTTGAGGCGCATCGCCACGTCGAGGAATTTTTTATCCAGGAAGGGCACGCGGGCTTCTACGCCCCAGGCGGACATTGCCTTGTTGGCTCGCGCGCAGTCAAACATATGCAGCGCTAACAGTTTACGCACGGTTTCGTCATGGAACTCGCGGGCATCCGGTGCCTTGTGGAAGTACAGGTAGCCACCGAACACTTCGTCCGCACCCTCGCCAGACAGCACCATCTTGATGCCCATCGCCTTAATCTTGCGCGACATCAGGTACATTGGGGTGGAGGCGCGAATGGTGGTGACGTCATAGGTTTCGATGTGATAAATCACGTCGCGAATGGCGTCCAGACCTTCCTGCACGGTGAAGTGGATTTCATGGTGCACGGTACCCAGATGGTTAGCCACTTCCTGCGCGGCGCGCAGATCCGGTGAACCTTCCAGACCGACGGCAAAGGAGTGCAACTGCGGCCACCAGGCTTCGCTGCGTTCTTGATCTTCTACACGGCGTGCCGCGTATTTCTTGGTAATGGCCGAGATCACTGAAGAGTCCAGGCCGCCAGACAGCAGCACGCCGTAAGGCACGTCGGACATCAAATGGCTTTTCACCGAGTCTTCCAGCGCGTTGCGCAGGGCATTGGCGTCGGTCACGTTGTCTTTAACGTTGTCGTAATCGAACCAGTCACGCTGGTAGTATTCGCGGATCTCACCGTCCTGGCTCCACAGGTAGCTGCCTGCCGGGAATTCTTTGATCGTGCGGCAAACCGGTACCAGCGCTTTCATTTCAGACGCGACATACAGGTTGCCGAATTCGTCGTGACCCATGTACAGCGGGATAATACCCAGATGGTCGCGGCCAATCAGGTAAGCATCTTTCTCTGAATCGTACAGCGCGAAGGCGAACATGCCTTGCAGCTCGTCGAGGAAGTCAGGGCCTTTCTCCTGGTACAGCGCCAGGATCACTTCACAGTCGGAACCGGTCTGGAATGCGTAGCGATCGCTGAATTGCTGACGCAGCGCCTGATGGTTGTAGATCTCGCCGTTAACGGCCAGAACGTGGGTGTGCGCAGCGTTGTACAGCGGTTGGGCGCCATTGTTGACGTCGACAATCGACAGGCGCTCATGCACCAGAATGGCTTTATCGCTGGCGTAAACACCGGACCAATCCGGGCCGCGGTGGCGCATCAGACGGGACAGCTCCAGCGCTTTCTTACGCAGTTCAACGGGATCGGACTTCAGATCGAGCACACCGAAAATAGAACACATATACCGACTCTCCTAACGACTTTTTTAGACTGTGATGTTGTATTTGCTGTTATAGGCAACATGGGCGCGTCATCAGCGATGACGCGGTTTTGCTGCGTTGTGTTTATGAAAATGCGTCAAAACCGGCAGGGGATGCAAGCGTTTTAGCGCTGCGCTGAAAAATAGTTGTTTGGGGGTGGCTGAAAATTAGCGGATATTCAGTTAATGGCTTTTGAAATTGACGAATGTGCAATTTTTAAGTGAATAGATGAGTTGCCGGAGAATTTTACCGGCAACTCATTGCCGACTATCAGGCAGTCAACTGCCACAGGGTGAAGGCCGCATCCGGCGTCCATCCCGCGTTAGAAGCGTGTGCCTGCAGGCAGGTGTATTTCTTGCCTTTATAAGTCACCACATCACCGGGCTTATAACTGTGGTTGTTCTGCCATTCGGTCACGCCCGGATCGGGTGGCGTACCGCCGTCCGAAGTTTTTACTGCCAGCGCACTGCTCGGCAACGAGGTATTGCCCTGGTTGTCGGTGGCAGTGACAAAATAGCTGTACTGAGTCGCCGCCGTCAGGCCGCTGTCCTGCAGCGAAAGGCCGCCGGTTTGGCCGACAGCATTACCGTTCCGAGTGACTCAGCGGATTGACGCTGCTTGCCGCAGACCAATTCAGCGTCAACGAGGTCGCGGTGATCGCGTTGGCGTTCAGCGCGCTGGGCGCTTCAGGCTTTCCCGGCGGCGGGGTGACTCCACCCTGGATCAGCGCGGCATAACGAGTTTTGAATTCCCAGTTGTAGGCCACACCGGCTTTACTCTTGCCGTTATCCCAGTTAACCGACCAGGTCATCAGGCCCTTGATCGACAGGTTTTTGGCATCAAGGCGCGCGAAAGCGTTATAGACCGCTTGCTTGTCGACTACATAACCGGTGGCGGCGGCGTCATTGTTGGTGGGCAAACCGATCACAAATTTGGACGCCGGGATTTTGGTATAGCCACGGGTGCCGGTGACCAGGCTTTCGGTCAGGTAATACAGGAAGTCCTCTTTCATCGCGTCGTTATTCTGGGTGATCCAGGCACCTTTGCCGCCATTGGCTTCATCAACCCAGATCCCGTCACCGCCCTGATTGTAATATTGCGGCGCAATAAAGTCGTAATAGCCTTCCAGCGCGGTAATATAATCCAGGTAAGTGCCGTTGGTGCGTAAATAAGGGAATTCTGGTGCCATGCTGACAATAAAGTTTTTACCTTCGGCGGCATAATGCGCTTTCACTTTTTTCAAGGCGGCAGGCAAAACGGTTTTATTATTGGCGGCACCAATCGCCGCCTGTTCCAGATCGATATCCAGGCCATCGAAACCGTAGGTCTCCACCAGACGGATAATTTCATTGGTCAGCCGATCTTCGTCACCGGCTTTCAATTCGATATGCGCATCCGCACCGCCCAGAGAAATCAGTACCGCACGCCCCTGGCTGTTCAGCACGCCGACCTGGCGGCGAAATTCGGCATCGGACAGATTGTAAGGCTTGAAGGTGGGGATACCCACGCCTTTCATAAACGCCACGGCCACCACGTTATATTCGGCCGGGATATCGGTCAGGTTCATATTGGCGAATTGACCCTGCTGATAACCGTCACTGGCACCGGCGGCCCAGTTGTGCCAAAAACCCATCATGATTTTTTTATTGGACATATCCGGCATGGCAGCTGCGTCATCTGCAACCTGTGCATTGATAATGTTATCGGAGCTCATAGTAACCTCGTTATTTTAAGTAAGATTATTTCCACACGTCGTCAATATCAGTTATTGGCGGGGCGTGAATATAGAGTGCGACTTTTTAACGAGGGCAGGGTGAAACCTTTTCCCGCCAATAATAAATTAAATTCAAATTGACGGGGGAATTAAGCGGGTGGCCTTGATGGCCACCTCAGGCATTAAAAAATATTGATGTCGGCAACGGAGGGGAAGATATAGCTCGGGCGGAACGGCATGGTTTCGACATCGTTCAGCGTCGAGACGCCAGACAGCACCAACACGGTTTCCAGACCGGCCTGGAAGCCCGCCAGGATATCGGTGCGCAGGTTATCGCCAACGATCACCGTTTCTTCCGAGTGCGCCTGCATTTTGTTCAGCGCGGCGCGGATGATCCACGGGCTGGGCTTGCCGACGTAAAACGGTTTGCGACCGGTGATTTTCTCGATCGGGGCGCACAGCGCACCACAGGCCGGTACAAAGCCATGGCCGTGGGTATCCGGGTTGGTTGCGATAAAGCGCGCACCGTTGTTCACGAAGTAGGCGGCTTTATGCATCATGTCCCAGTTGTAGGAGCGGGTTTCGCCGACAATCACGAAGTCTGGGTTGATGTCGGTAATGGTGAAACCGGCTTTATACAATTCGTGGATCAGCGCGCCTTCACCCACCACGTAGGCCTTTTTGCCTTCCTGACGGCGCAGGAAATCGGCGGTGGCCATGGCGGAGGTATAAAACGCGCTTTCCGGAACGTCAAGCCCGGCGGCAGAGAAGCGGTTCGCCAGATCCTGTGCGGTCTGCGATGGATAGTTGGTCAGCACCACCAGCGGCATCCCCTGTTCCTGAATGCGCGCCAGGAAAATATCGGCGCCGGGAACCGGCGTATTGTCATGCAGCAGCACGCCGTCGATATCACATATAACGTTTTTGATTGTCATTGTTGCTGTTTCTCATGATTGGCGGCAGGCAAAACGCGAAGATAGCACACCTGCCTAAGGCGGCGGATCAGCTTTCCAGCAATCGCTGCAATAGCACGCCGTTGAGCATTGCCCGCTTGGCCAGGGCGAAAGCGCCGATCGCCGAGCGATGATTGAGTTCGGAGGTAACCACCGGCAGATTCTTGCGGAAGTCCTTCAGCACCTGAGTATTGATGCAGCTTTGGATGGCCGGCAGCAGCACTTTTTCCGCCTCGGTAATTTCACCGGCGATCACCACTTTCTGCGGATTAAACAGGTTGATGGCAATGGCCACAGCTTTGCCGAGGTAGCGGCCGACATGTTCGATCACTTCGCTGGCCAGCAGGTCACCACGGTTGGCTGCCTTGCAAATGGCAGCGATGCTGCAGTCGTCGAGCGTCAGCTTGCTTGGGTATCCCTGGGTCAATAACTGGCGTACGCGGTGTTCGATCGCGGCATTGGCGGCGACGGTTTCCAGGCAGCCAAAATTGCCGCAGTGGCAGCGTTCGCCCAGCGGGTCGATCTGAATATGACCGATTTCACCCACGTTGCCGTTGTTGCCCAGGAAAATTTGACCGTTGACGATGATGCCGGCACCGGTGCCGCGGTGCAGGCGTACCAGAATGGAGTCTTCGCAGTCGCGGGTGGCGCCAAAATAGTGCTCTGCCAACGCCAGGCTACGGATGTCATGGCCGACAAAACTGGTGACGTTAAAGCGTTGCTGCAGGTTGTCTACCAGCGGCCAATTGCTGACGCTGATGTGTGGCATGTAACGCACCACGCCCAAGGCCGGATCAACCAGACCGGGCAGGATCACCGCAATGGCGATCAGTTCGCGCAGCTTGCGCTGGTAGCTTTCGATAAACTGCGCAATGGCAGTGAACAACGCATTTTCCAGTGTTTCCTGGGTTCGTTCCGGCAGCGGGTAGTGCTCTTCACCGAGCGATTTTCCGCTCATGTCGTACAGGGTGATGGTGGCGTCGTGGCGCCCAAGGCGCACGGCTACGGTGTGGAAATGCCGGGTTTCGGAGACAATGGAAATGGCGCGGCGACCGCCGGTGGAGGCTTGCTGATCGACTTCTTTGATCAGCCCGCGCTCCAACAGCTGGCGAGTAATTTTAGTGACGCTGGCGGGCGCTAGCTGGCTCAGTTCGGCTATTTGAATGCGCGAGATCGGACCCTGTTGGTCGATCAGACGGTAAACTGCTGCGCCGTTGAGTTGTTTGACTAAGTCAACGTTCCCTATCTGTGCCTGTCCGCCAGTACTCATCAATAATTTTACTCGCTGTTCATTAAATTAAACCTCGTTACCGTTAACGAGCGTTTTTGTGATGCTAAAATCACGGGTAAATGCGGTCAGGTTCGCCACCTTACCGGCTTCGATCGTCCCTAAACGATCGTCCACGCCGATAGCACGCGCCGGGTAGAGTGTCGCCATACGCAGCGCTTCATCCAACGCAATGCCGACATGCTCAACGCTGTTTTTCAACGCGTCAATCATGGTCAGCGCAGAACCGCTCAGGGTGCCGTTCTCGTCCACGCACAGCCCATCACGATAGTATATTGTTTTACCAGCGAAAATAAATTGGTCAATATCGGCACCCGCCGGCGCGGTGGCGTCGGTGACCAGCACCAATTTATCACCTTTCATGCGCTTGGCGTTACGGATACTCGCCCAGGCCACGTGATGACCGTCGGCAATGATGCCGGTATAAACTTCAGGCGTGTCGAAAATTGCCCCCATCAGCCCCGGTTCGCGTCCGGTGATATACGGCATGGCGTTATACAGGTGAGTGGCGAAGGTGATTCCTGCGGCAAAGCCTGTACGGGCCTGATCGTAAGTCGCATTCGAGTGACCGGCGGAGACGACAATGCCTGCGGCGGTCAGTTGCTTGATAAAGTGCGGCTCCACCATTTCCGGCGCCAGCGTCACCTTGGTGATCACATCGGCGTTGGCGCACAGATAGTCGATCATCTCGCTGGTCGGTTTGCGGATAAACGCCGGATTGTGGGTGCCTTTTTTCTGTGGGCTGAGGTACGGCCCTTCCAGATGCAGACCAAGCGCCTGATTCTGGTGTTTTTTCAGATAAGCGCGCATCACCTCGATGCTGTGCTTCATAAATTCGTCGCTGCTGGTGATCAGCGTCGGCAGATAGCTGGTGCAGCCGGATTTTTCGTTGGCGCGCTGCATGATCTCCAGCGTCTCTTCCGAAATGGCGTCCAGAGAATCGTTAAATTGCACGCCGCCGCAGCCGTTAAGCTGCACGTCGATCAAACCGGGGGCCAAGATAGCGCCACCCAGATCGCGCGTTTCAATGCCGGCCGGCAGTTCAGCCAGCGGGCAAACGCGTTCAATCAGTCCATCAGCGATTACCACTGCATGGTCGTCAAGTACGTCGTGGCCGGTGAAAATACGGCCGTGGGTTAAAGCGAACATCGTAGCCCCCTGCAAGAATTAAAGACTTTTCACGCTTTCCGCTTCTAATTCGCGGAAATACTTAACGGTTTTGACTTTCAGTTCCATGGTGGATGGCTCATCGCACACCACAACGGCCTTGGCATGCAACTGCAGGCAACTGATGGTCCACATGTGGTTGATATTGCCTTCCACTGCGGCTTCCAGCGCCTGCGCCTTGGCATGGCCGGTCACCAGAATCATCACTTCTTCTGCGTCGAGCAGCGTGCCTACGCCCACGGTCAATGCAAACTTCGGTACCAGGCTAACATCGCCGCCAAAGAAGCGGGAGTTGGCGATACGGGTATCTTCAGTCAGGGTTTTGATGCGAGTACGCGATGCCAGAGATGAAGCCGGCTCGTTAAACGCGATATGACCGTCGATGCCGACGCCACCCATGAACAGGTTGATCTTACCGTAGGATTTGATTTTCGCTTCGTACTGGCGGCACTCGGCGTCAACGTCCGGTGCATTACCATTCAGCAGGTTGATATTTTCACTCGGGATATCAACGTGATCAAAGAAATTACGGTACATGAAGGTATGATAGCTTTCCGGGTGTTCCTGCGGCAGGCCAACGTATTCATCCATGTTGAAAGTCACCACATGCTTAAAGCTTACTTCACCTGCTTTGTGCATCGCAATCAGATGTTTGTACGCTTCCAGCGGTGTACCGCCGGTGGGCAGGCCGAGCACAAACGGACGCTCCGCAGTAGGTTTGAATGCGTTGATGCGCTGGACGATATGGCGTGCGGCCCATTTGCCGACTTGTGCAGTATCTTTCAGTGGGATAAGTCTCATCTAACACCTCTTGGGGTAAGTAAACTAAAGCTATACTGGAACGTGCCTGAACGAGAGTCTTAAGCCTAACCCAGGTTTATGATTCTCACGTGATGCATCAGACTCGATGATTTTTTTAATGATAAAATAAGTTTTGTGTGATGGCTAGCAATGTGGCAGCTTAAGACTGCTTTTTGGTGATATAAATCACAAAAAAGGAGGTTTTAATTTGCGATACGAAATAATTTTTTTACACTCCACTTTGTTGTCGTTCGTCCAGAGTTAATCGCGGTGTGTGATGGCGCTTGCGTAAAATATGATAAAGCCCATAAAAGGGCATTAGGGGGAATATTAAGGTGAACATACTCGGCTTTTTCCAAAGATTGGGCAGGTCGTTGCAACTGCCAATCGCAGTACTGCCCGTGGCGGCGCTTTTGCTGCGCTTCGGCCAGCCCGACTTACTCAATATTTCGTTCATCGCACAGGCCGGTGGATCAATCTTTGATAATTTGGCATTAATCTTTGCCATCGGTGTGGCGGCAACCTGGTCGAAAGACAATGCCGGTTCAGCCGCCCTGGCGGGCGCTGTGGGTTACTTCATCCTGACTAAAGCGATGGTAACCATCAACCCGGCGATCAATATGGGCGTGTTGGCCGGTATCATTACGGGCCTGGTGGGCGGGGCGGTCTATAACCGCTGGTCCGGCATCAAACTGCCTGAGTTCCTTTCTTTCTTCGGCGGTAAACGTTTCGTCCCTATCGCTACCGGCTTTTTCTGTTTAATCCTTGCGGCTATTTTTGGTTACATCTGGCCACCGGTTCAGAATGCCATCCACGCAGGCGGTGAATGGATTGTTTCCATGGGCGCTGTGGGTTCCGGCATCTTCGGTTTCGTTAACCGTCTGCTGATCCCAACCGGTTTGCATCAGGTATTGAACACTATTGCCTGGTTCCAGATTGGTGAGTTCACCAATGCTGCAGGTACCATTTTCCACGGTGATATCAACCGCTTCTACGCGGGTGATGGCACTGCCGGGATGTTCATGTCCGGCTTCTTCCCAATCATGATGTTTGGTCTGCCGGGTGCCGCACTGGCGATGTATTTCGCCGCGCCGAAAGATCGTCGCCCAATGGTTGGCGGGATGCTGCTGTCCGTGGCACTGACCGCATTCCTGACCGGTGTGACCGAACCGCTTGAATTCCTGTTTATGTTCCTGGCCCCGCTGCTGTACCTAGTCCATGCCATTTTGACCGGTATCAGCCTGTTTGTTGCTACCTTGCTGGGCATTCACGCCGGGTTCTCGTTCTCTGCGGGCGCCATCGACTATGTGTTGATGTACAACCTGCCGGCCGCCAGCAAAAACGTCTGGATGCTGATCCTGATGGGCCTGGTCGCCTTCGCGGTGTACTTCGTCCTGTTCTCCATCATTATCCGTGCGTTCAACTTGAAAACGCCGGGCCGTGAAGATGCGTCTGACGATGTCGTTGCTCCTGAAGCCAACAGCAATACCGATGAAGGTCTGCGCGCTCTGTCTCGCAGCTATATCGGTGCCATCGGCGGCTCAGACAACCTGACCGGCATTGATGCCTGTATCACCCGTCTGCGTCTGACCGTGAAAGATTCTTCGAAAGTTCTCGATGCAAGCTGCAAACGCCTGGGTGCCTCCGGCGTAGTAAAACTGAACAAGCAAACCGTTCAGGTGATTGTGGGTTCTAAAGCGGAAGCCATTGCCGACGGTATGCGTGCGGTTATCGCTACGGGTCCGGTTCCTGCGGCAGAAGTGGCACCGGCTGCCGGTGTGACTGCGGCAAAATCGCAGGCAGTGCCTAATGCACCGAAAGTGGCCTTCGAGTCGCTGGTGGCGCCGGTTACCGGTGAAGTGGTGGCGCTGGATCAGGTTCCTGACGAAGCCTTTGCCAGCAAAGCGGTAGGCGACGGTCTGGCGATTCGTCCGACTGACAAAACCGTTGTTGCGCCGGCGGATGGCACCATCGTGAAAATCTTCAACACCAACCACGCCTTCTGTCTGGAAACTGACAAGGGTGCAGAGATTGTGGTGCACATGGGGATCGACACCGTTGCGTTGAACGGCCAGGGCTTCAAGCGTCTGGTTGAGGAAGGGGCTGAGGTGAAAGCCGGTCAGCCAATCCTTGAATTGGACCTGGAATTCCTGAATGCCAATGCTCGCTCGATGATAAGCCCGGTAGTGGTCAGCAACGCTGACGATTACGCCGGTCTGACGGCGCTGGCGACCGGTTCTGTGGTAGCCGGCCAGACCAAACTGTTTGAGATCCAGAAATAAACCGATTTACCTGAGTAGTGCCCAGGGTGTTTAACGAGTCATGACGGAACGCACCCTACCTTTGGCGGGAAGAGAGCAATCTCTTCCCGCTTTTTTATTGGACGGCGTCGGGGAAAGGTTGCTCCGTAATGGTGCTGCGGTCTCTTGTGGTGCAACGCCCCGCATTTTTCGTGAAACAAACGGTTGTTTCCGGACGTGGCTTGTTGGATCATAGGCGGTTATGTGTAGCGCTTTGCATTGAGGAATAGTGAAATGAGTGAGGCTGAAGCCCGCCCAACCAATTTTATCCGTCAGATCGTCGATGAAGATCTGGCGTCAGGGAAACACGCGTCAGTACATACCCGTTTCCCGCCGGAGCCGAATGGCTACCTGCATATCGGCCATGCTAAATCCATCTGCCTGAACTTCGGCATTGCCCGCGATTATCAGGGCCAGTGCAACCTGCGTTTCGATGATACCAACCCGGTAAAAGAAGACATCGAGTTCGTTGAGTCGATCAAGCACGACGTGGAGTGGCTGGGCTTTGAGTGGAGTGGTAACGTCCGTTACTCCTCAGATTACTTCGATCAACTGCACCAGTACGCGGTGGAGCTGATTAATAAAGGGCTGGCCTACGTCGACGAACTGTCGCCTGAGCAAATCCGCGAATATCGCGGCAGCCTGACCTCGCCGGGCAAAGACAGCCCGTACCGTGGTCGCAGCGTGGAAGAGAACCTGGCGCTGTTTGAAAAAATGCGCAACGGCGAGTTCGCCGAAGGTACCGCCTGCCTGCGTGCCAAGATTGATATGGCTTCGCCGTTTATTGTGATGCGCGATCCTGTGCTGTACCGCATCAAGTTCGCGGAACATCATCAGACCGGCAACAAATGGTGCATCTATCCGATGTACGATTTCACCCACTGCATTTCCGATGCGCTGGAAGGGATCACTCATTCGCTGTGTACGCTGGAGTTCCAGGACAACCGCCGTCTGTATGACTGGGTGCTGGACAACATCACCATTCCTTGTCATCCGCGTCAGTATGAGTTCTCACGCCTCAATCTCGAATATGCCATCATGTCGAAGCGTAAGCTGAACCAGTTGGTGACCGAGAAGATCGTTGAAGGCTGGGATGACCCGCGTATGCCGACCGTGTCCGGTCTGCGCCGTCGTGGCTATACCGCCGCGTCCATCCGCGAGTTCTGCCAGCGTATTGGCGTGACCAAGCAGGATAACAACGTCGAAATGATGGCTCTTGAGGCCTGTATTCGTGAAGACCTGAACGAAAACGCACCTCGTGCGATGGCGGTGCTGGATCCGGTGAAGGTCGTTATCGAAAACATGACGTCCGGCGTGGAAATGGTGACGATGCCAAACCACCCGAATAAACCGGAAATGGGCAGCCGTGAAGTGCCGTTCAGCCGTGAGATTTATATCGATCGCGCCGACTTCCGTGAAGAAGCCAACAAGCAGTACAAGCGTCTGGTGCTGGGCAAAGAAGTGCGCCTGCGCAATGCTTACGTGATCAAGGCGGAACGTATTGAGAAGGATGCCGAGGGTGAGATTACCACCATCTTCTGCAGCTACGATCCCGATACGCTGAGCAAAGATCCTGCCGATGGCCGCAAGGTGAAGGGCGTGATCCACTGGGTTTCCGTTGAGCACGCGCTGCCGGCTGAAATCCGTCTGTACGATCGCCTGTTTAGCGTGCCGAATCCGGCGGCGGCAGAGGACTTCCTCGCCACCATCAACCCTGAGTCGCTGGTTATCAAGCATGGCTTTGTGGAGCCAAGCCTGGCTGCTGCACAGCCGGAAAAAGCCTATCAGTTCGAGCGTGAAGGCTATTTCTGTGCCGATAGCCGTTATTCTTCGGCAGAGCACCTGGTGTTTAACCGCACCGTTGGCCTGCGTGACACCTGGGCTAAAATTGGCGCCTGAGTGATCAGTGGTTAACGCAAATTAAGCGCCACTTCGGTTGCGCTTAATTTGATGACAAACACCCGAAAAGCGTGGTTTTCGGGTGTTTGGGGTAAATCAGAAGATATAATTCTTTGTTTTTATTAGCTCCCAGATCAGGACTTTTAACTGCAAAGGACTTTGTCAGCAGTCTGAGCGCAACTTCGGTTGCGCTTTTTTTATGCCCGCAATCGATAATTTCTCATTCCCGCTAAGGCTCTTATTTCCTCAACCTATTTTTAAATTTTTATCTGGCCGTTGTATCAGTAATTTCTTGATATAAATCATCATTAATATAACATTGTCTTATATATTCGCGATGCGAATTAATGTCATTTAGAGAGCGCTCTCATATTTTTTCTTCTGACTGACTTTTTGGCTCCAGCTGAAACCATTAATCGTTTCCTATTGACCTCGTATTGTTGTTTATTCTGATTTTATTGAATTTTTTATTCGACAGCCTACTTGCATAGCCACGTAACAAAATCTCATCGATATGTGCTCTTTGTCATACTTTGACAAATCTCTCTGATATTTCATTTGATAATTCGCGTCGCGAAAAATAGTCTAGCTGTAGCAATAAGTGCTGTGGGGTTTGAGCCCCGTCGGCAATATTTTTTACCCGGTTGGGTTTTTTTATTGGCAGTCGTGCAGGGCAGTGGTGAACACGGGCGGCTGCAACTTTTAAAGTTAAGTCAAAGAGGAATTTCATTATGGGTACGCACGGTGCTCAGCGTAAAACGCTGGCGCTCGCAGTCGCGGGTGCGCTGTTGGGAACAGGGTTTGCCATGGCCCCTGAGGCGAAAGCCGCAGGATTTATCGACGACTCCACGATGACCGGCGGTGTGTATTACTGGCAACGTGAGCGCGACCGTAAAGATCTCAATCCGACCAGTGACGATTACAATAAATACACCACCAACTTGTCGCATTCGACGGCCAACCTGAGCCTGGATTTTACCTCGGGCTATGCCTGGGACATGTTCGGCCTGGACGTGGGCGCCTTCACCGCTATCGAGTTGGCTGAATCCAGCGCTAGCGGCCACCCGAACGAAATCGCGTTCTCCTCCAAAAACCGTACCTATGATGAAGACTACTCCGGCGACAAAGGCGGCATCAGCCTGTATAAAGCCGCCGGTAAATTCAAATATGGCCCCGTCTGGGCACGGGCCGGTTACATCCAGCCTAGTGGCCAAACGCTGCTGGCGCCGCACTGGAGTTTTATGCCGGGCACCTATCGCGGGGCTGAGGCCGGAGCGAACTTTGACTATGGTGATGCCGGCGCTCTGAGCTTCTCCTACATGTGGACAGATAAATACAAAGCGCCATGGCACATCGAGATGGACGACTTCCGCCAGAACGATAAAAAAACCGGTGTCTCCTACCTGCACTCGCTGGGCGCCAAATATGACTTCAAAAATGATCTGGTACTGGAAGCGGCCTTCGGCCAGGCCGAAGGTTATGTGAATCAGTACTTCACCAAGGCGTCTTACAAGTTCGATCTGGTGGGTAACCCGCTGACCACCAGCTACCAGTTCTACGGCACGGAAGACCGCATTAGCGACAAGAACGATCCTAACAGCATTTACGACGGCCTGGCCTGGCTGCAAGCGCTGACCTTTGGCTACACCACCGGCCAGTTCAACTGGCGTCTGGAAGGGACCATGGTCAAAGCCGAAGGCAACCAGGGTTACTTCCTGCAGCGCATGACTCCCACCTACGCGTCTTCCAACGGCCGCCTTGATGTGTGGTGGGATAACCGTTCCGACTTCAACGCCAACGGCGAAAAAGCGGTTTACGCCGGGGTGATGTATGACCTGAGCAACTGGAACCTGCCGGGCATGGCGGTGGGCGGTTCTTACGTTTACGCCTGGGATGCCAAGCCAAGCACCAACCCGATCTACGATCAGAGCCAGCGCCTGAAAGAGAGCGCCTGGAGCCTGGACGCGATGTACACCATTCAGGAAGGCCGCGCCAAAGGCACCTTGCTGAAACTGCACTACACCCAGTATGACAACCACACCAACATCCCGAGCTGGGGCGGCGGTTACGGCAACATCTTCCAGGACGAGAAAGACGTCAAATTCATGGTTATCGCGCCATTCACCATCTTCTGATGCGCCGCCCCGGCGGTAGCGTCGGGGTCATTTAACGGGAATATAACGATGAAAAAAATCATGCTGATGTTAGCCGCGGTGGTCACGTTGAGTGCTTGCGTGCAGCCGACGGCACCGCCCGAAGATGCCAAATTGAAACAGGCTTACAGTGCCTGCATTAACACGGCAGAAGGTTCGCCGGAAAAACTGCAGTCATGCCAGGCGGTACTGAACGTGCTGAAACAAGAGAAACAGCACCAGCAATTCGCCGAGAAAGAAACGGTGCGGGTGATGGATTATCAAAACTGCATTCAGGCCGTTCACAGCGGTAACGGTCAGGCTTATGACGCCAAGTGCGGACAGATTTGGAAAGAGATCCGCGATAACAATAATTAAGGATGATGATAAAAATGAACAAATTCAAATTGAGTGCGCTTGCCGCATTAACGGCAACCGTTGGATTATTTGGCAGCGTGGGGAACGCGATGGCCAATCAGCCACTGGTAGATCAACTGAGCCAGTTGAAACTGAATTTGAAAATGGTCGACAACCGGGCCGCCGACAGCGGCCTGGATTGCGGCAAACTGGGTGCTGACTGGGCGGCCTGCAACAAGGTGGTGATCAGCCTGACCAACGATAACCCGACGATTAAAGGCCAGGACTGGGCGATTTACTTCCACAGCGCTCGTCAGACCCTGCGGGTGGATAACGATCAGTTCAAGATTGCTCACCTGACCGGCGATCTGTACAAGCTGGAACCTACCGACAAATTTACCGGTTTCCCGGCGGGGAAAACGGTGGATATCCCGATTATTACGGAATACTGGCAACTGTTTAAAACCGATTTCGTGCCGCGCTGGTATGCCACTTCGGGCGATGCCAAGCCCAAAATCCTGGTGAATACCGATACCGAAGATCTGAACCAGTTCGTTGCGCCGTTTACCGGCGACCAGTGGAAGCGCATCAAGGACGACAACAATATCCTGATGACGCCGGCTTCCCGCTTCACGAAAAACGCCGAACTGAAGACCTTACCGGCAGCGTCGCTGCGCGGCCAGATCGTGCCGACGCCGCTGCAAGTGAAAGTGCATACGCAGGATGTGGATTTGAGCAACGGCGTTGCGCTGGAGCTGAGTGCATTGCCCAAACCGGCGGCGGAGGCCACGGCCCAACGTTTCGCCCTGTTGGGAGTCACCTCTAACGCAGACGGCTATCCGATCAAAACCGATATTCAACCGGGCAAATTCAAAGGTGAACTTGCGGTGCCGGGTGCCTATGAATTGAAGATTGGCAACCAGGAAGCACGTGTCATCGGCTTCGATCAGGCTGGGGTGTTCTATGGCCTGCAGTCTATCCTGTCGTTGGTGCCGACTGACGGCAGCGCCAAAATCGCTACGCTGGAGGCCAAAGATGCACCACGTTTCCAGTATCGCGGCATCTTCCTGGATGTGGCGCGTAACTTCCACCAGAAGGACGCGGTGTTGCGCTTGCTTGACCAAATGGCGGCTTACAAGCTCAATAAATTCCATTTCCATCTGAGCGATGATGAAGGCTGGCGCATTGCCATCCCGGGCTTGCCGGAGTTGACCGAAGTGGGTGGGCGGCGTTGCCATGATCTGAGCGAAACCACCTGCCTGTTACCGCAGTACGGCCAGGGGCCTGAGGTTTACGGTGGTTTCTTCTCCCGTCAGGATTACATCGACATTATCAAATACGCCCAGGCGCGCCAGATTGAAGTGATCCCGGAAATCGATATGCCGGCGCATGCTCGTGCCGCGGTGGTATCGATGGAGGCCCGCTATAAAAAATTGCATGCCGCCGGTAAAGAGCAAGAGGCCAATGAGTTCCGTCTGGTGGATCCGACAGATACTTCCAATACCACCTCGGTGCAGTACTTCAACCGTCAAAGCTACCTCAACCCGTGCCTGGATTCGTCCAAGCGCTTTGTCGACAAGGTGATCGGCGAGATTGCCCAGATGCACAAAGAGGCCGGGCAGCCGCTCAGCACCTGGCACTTCGGCGGCGACGAGGCGAAAAATATCAGGTTGGGCGCCGGTTATACCGATCTGGCCAAGCCAGAAGCGGGCAAAGGCATCATCGATCAGAGCAAAGAGGACAAGCCATGGGCGAAATCTCAGGTCTGTCAGGCGATGATCAAGGACGGCAAGGTTGCCGATATGGAGCATCTGCCAAGTTACTTCGGGGTGGAAGTCAGCCAATTGGTGAAGGCGCACGGCATCGACAGAATGCAGGCCTGGCAGGATGGCCTGAAAGACGCGAAAAACGCCAAGGCCTTCGCCACCCAGCGTGTCGGGGTAAACTTCTGGGATACGTTGTATTGGGGTGGGTTCGACAGTGCCAATGACTGGGCGAACAAGGGCTACGAAGTGATCCTCTCAAACCCGGATTACGTCTACATGGACTTCCCGTATGAGGTGAACCCGGACGAACGCGGTTACTACTGGGGGACGCGTTTTAGCGACGAGCAGAAAATGTTCAGCTTTGCGCCGAACAACCTGCCGCAGAATGCTGAAACCTCGGTGGATCGCGATGGCAACCACTTTACCGCCAAAAGCGATAAGCCTTGGCCGGGGGCTTACGGCATCTCTGCTCAGATGTGGAGTGAAACCCAGCGCACCGACGACCAAATGGAATACATGATCTTCCCTCGTTCGCTGTCGGTGGCCGAGCGTGCATGGCACCGGGCGGATTGGGAGCAAGATTACCGGGCGGGGCGCGAGTATAAAGGTGGCGAAACCCACTTCATCGACACCAGGAAATTGGATCGGGACTGGCTGCGCTTTGCCAATCTGCTCGGCCAGCGTGAACTGGCGAAACTGGACAAGGGTGGCGTGAGCTATCGGTTGCCGGTGCCGGGCGCCCGCGTAGTGGGCGGCAAGCTGGAGGCCAATATTTCGCTGCCGGGTCTGGGCATTGAGTATTCGACCGACGGCGGCAAGCAATGGCAAAGTTACGATGCCAAGGCCAAGCCTGACGTCGCCGGCGAGGTGCAAATCCGTGCCGTGAGCCCGGATGGCAAACGTTATAGCCGCGCAGAGAAAGTGTAAACCTGAAACCTGGCCCGTCTGTTCACCGACGGGCCGTTATTGATCGTCCACAGCAACGACCGGCGGTAATCAGAAATGAATTCGATTCGGCTGACCTTTATGGTCGTTGCGTTTTTTTCCGGGATTGCCGGTGCGCTGCAAATACCGACCCTAAGCCTGTTCCTCACCACCGAGGTGCAGGTGACGTCATTATGGGTCGGTTTTTTTTATGCGGTTAACGCCGGTGTCGGCATAATCGTCAGTTTTTTGCTGGCGAAAAAATCGGACCGTCAGCGTGATCGACGTCATTTGATTTTAATCTGTTATTTATTGGCGGCAGGGAACTGTCTGTTATTTGCGTTTAATCGCAATTACCTGACGTTAATTACCGCAGGCGTGTTATTAACCGCTATTGCCAACACGGCGATACCGCAATTATTTGCCCTGGCGCGCGAGTACGGGGAAGAGGCGTCGCAAAACGTTGCCATGTTCAGCGCGGTCATGCGCGCCCAGCTCTCCCTGGCCTGGGTTTTTGGCCCACCATTGGCTTTTATGCTGGTGGTGAATTACGGCTTCACCGCCATGTTTATTTTTGCCGCCGGCATATTCTTGCTGGTCACGCTATTGGCCTGGTGGATATTACCTGAGGTGGTCCGCAATACGGCGGGCAACGAAATTACAGCCCAGCAAAAAACACCTTTCGATAAAGACGTTGGCCTGTTGTTTGTTGCCTCGGTATTGATGTGGACCTGCAGCGCCATGTATTTGATTGATGTGCCGCTGTATATCACCGCCGAACTGGGGTTGCCGCAAAGTTTGACCGGCTGGATCATGGGGGTGGCCGCTGCGATAGAAATCCCGATCATGATCCTGGCGGGGCGTTATGTGAACCGGCTGGGCAAGCGCCTGATGATGTCAGCTGCGATGGTGGCCGGCATGGTGTTTTATGCCGGGATGCTGTGGTTTAGCTCGCCTGCCGGGTTGCTGTTCTTGCAAGTATTTAACGCGATATTTATCGGCATTATTGCCACCATCGGCATGCTCTATTTTCAGGATTTGATGCCGGATCGGGCGGGAATGGCCACCACTTTGTTCACCAACAGTATTTCCACCGGCGTGATCCTGGCCGGAATATTACAAGGGATCCTGACCGAATACGGGCCGCATTCCTCCGTTTATCTGTTAGCCATATTACTGCTTTCTATTGCTTTACCTGTCGGTTTTAAAACCCGGGAAGTTTAAGTGGTTTCTACGTGAGTCGTTTATTTTTAAACACAAACAAGGATATATGATGGCTATATTGGTGACGGGCGGCGCCGGTTATATCGGCTCGCATACCGTGTTGGCGCTGTTGGAAAGGGGGGAGGAAGTTGTCGTATTGGACAACCTGTCCAACAGTTCGCCAGAGTCGCTGTTTCGGGTAGAACGATTGACCGGCAAAAAAGTGATCTTTTATCAGGGGGATATCCAACAGCATCACTTGCTGGATCATATCTTTCGCCAGCATGAGATCCAGGCGGTTATCCATCTTGCGGGGTTGAAATCCGTCAGAGAGTCGACCGAGGAGCCGCTGAAGTATTATCAAAATAATATTTCCGGCTCGCTGATCGTACTGGACAGAATGCGCCATGCCGGCGTCAAGCAATTCATTTTCAGCTCTTCGGCTACCGTTTATGGGCCGGCGGAATATACCCCGCTGACGGAAAACTGCCGGGTCGGGCAGACAACCAATCCCTATGGCACCTCCAAGCTGATTGTCGAACAGATCCTGGCGGAATTTGCCACTACCGCCCCGCAGATGGCGATCACCGCGCTGCGTTACTTTAATCCGGCCGGGGCGCACGAGTCTGGCTTGATTGGCGAAGATCCCGCCGGCATTCCCAATAATCTTCTGGCTTATCTGGCGCAGGTGGCTATTGGTAAACTCGCGGTGTTGCCGGTGTATGGCAACGACTATCCCACCAGCGATGGCACCGGGGTGCGTGATTACATCCACGTTATGGATCTGGCCGAGGGCCATTTGAAAGCGTTGGATAAGCTGCAGCCAGGTTTTAACGTGTATAACCTGGGCACCGGCAAAGGCTACTCGGTACTGGAAATTATTAAGGCTTTTGAACGCGCTTGCGGGTTTAAGATCGCCTATCAAATAAACCCCCGGCGTGCGGGAGATATCGCCGAGTGTTGGTCCGATCCGTCGTTGGCGGCCGAAAAATTGGGCTGGCAAGCCAAGCGTAGCCTGGAAAAAATGGTTCATGATGCCTGGTGTTGGCAAAGTAAAAATCCACAGGGTTACGGCCCGGCAGTTACGGAGGGCTGCCGATGAGCCGTCACAATGGGCAGGTGGAAGGTTTGCAGGATGATTTGTTCCGCGCCGAGTATGAGGCACGGATCAACGACCTGAAGTTTGAGTTTGTGAAGTATCAGCGCCAGGTTTCATCGCAGGGGCTGGAGCGCTATCAGCGTGGGGTCACTCAGCTGCGAGAGTGGCTGGCAGCGCAAGGGCATTTATTCGATGCCGCCCGATGTTCTTCGCTATTTTGCGTGCCGACCCGTCCGCTGGCCGCGCGGGAAAAACTGCTGCACCGTATCTGGCTGGGAGGCGCTATTCCTGACGACGCCAGAGAAGTTATCTCTCAATGGGGCGATGCGCAACATGAGGTGGACAGAGCGGAGATCCACGACTGGATCGGCATGTTATGGGTCTGGGATGCGCGTCAGCTTGCAAAAGATGCCCACTTCACTCCGTCGCGGGTGAGCAAAGACGGGGGCCTGGGGGAATACGATGCCGGTAATCATCGCCTGCAGGTACATTCGTTGAGCGAACTGGCGCAAAAAAGGGCAGGTAACACCCTGGGCTTCCTTCATCAACTCCACGATAAGCGTTACTACGCGACACTTTCCGACTACTTTCGCTTCATGATCTTGATCGAGATGGGGGGAGTGTATATGGATATCGACACTCTTCCCCATCGCTCCGCGACACTGTTTCTGATCAAACCTGAAGTACCGGATTACTTGCAGTTCCTGCCGGGGGGCGAAGTCAGTCATGTTAGCTGGCTGAATCTGTTTCTCGACGAAACCGGGATGATCATCAGTCGCCAGGGGGATCTGTCGCTGTGCAAGATGTTGGCGGGGCTGGATCAGATTTATGCCTCGCAAAGTGGCGAGGTGCCGGAAAAGGATCCCCATCACGAGCGGCAGTTATTCGATCCTTTTTATGTGCTGTGGAGTCGTCATATTGGCCGTACTTTTCTCAGTCACGATCGCTTCTGCCAGGATCACGGTGTCCATTACGATGCGGCTCCACAAGCGGTGACCTGCGGCATCCGTGGTATGCGCCTGCTGGAGGACGTGATCACTGAACAGCGGCTGCCGCTGTCGCAGGAAGAGGAGCGCAGCTACCGCCAATGCGTCAGCCGGCTGGAGCGGTTGGATTGGCAACTTGAGCAGCCATTGGATCTGGCCCGCCATGCGGAAATATTTACCGTCGATGAAGTGCCGCGCATGGCTTATCCGGCGCAGATCCGTTCCGATATCGACCATTACCACTATTATTCGGTGCTGTCTCATGACCGCACCTTGGATCGGGTGAATCAGCTTTTTGGTGAATACCTGATTGCCGATAACCGGCGGCAAATTGCGGCAGGGAATTATTGGCGTTCAAGCTTGGGCAGCGGTGAGGCGATAGCGCCGGAAGCGGGCGGGGCGCTGCATTTTGTGCCGGGGCGGCAGGCGGGGGAGGCGGATAAAGTCCGTATGGCGCAGCTGATCTTCAGCACCAGTTACCTGGAATACTGCTCCGTCGGCAACCGGGCCGGGTTGGATCCTGTGTCGCTACAGCGGGCGCAAAACATCGAGCCTTACCTTGATTTGATTACCTTGGCTTACGATCGGTGCGGGGCTTTTGTCGGTTTTTTCAATGCGGCCACTGTCAGCGAGTTGTATGACATACAGGCCGATTATCTTTATCGCGATGAAATAAAGCCACTGGATGAAGCTTACGACCGCTTTGTGCAAAGTCAGTGCACGGGGGATGATTATTTTGTCTGCAGTCTGGCGATTGAGAGCCGATTTCGCGGGCAAGGGCATTTCAACCCAATGTTTGCCCTGATTAAGCAAAGGGCGCAACAGCGCCAGGCGAAAAATATCGTGCTGTGCGTATGGCAACGCAGTGATGCCAGTCAACTTTATTTGAACAAGGGATTCCGCGTACGTGGCGTGTTCGACCATGCCTGGACGCTGTTTTTCGATCGTCTGTTATTTCTTGAATATGAGCTGTAACGAGTTTGCTCATCCGCGTGTCGGCGGGTGAGTTGACGCTGACGTCGTGTCAGTGGGAAGCGAAAGAAGTGCCGCTGCAATTGTTGTATTTAACGCTGTGATCTTTCCCCGGACCTGTCCGGGGATTTTTTATCCTATTATCGCAGGCACAAAAAAACCGCCGTTAAAGGCGGTTCTCAATGCCGGTTAAGGACATTATTTTTTGTCGTGCAGCGTGTCGTTTTCGCGGCAGTCACCGGTTTCACAGTGGCCGTACAGATACAGGCTGTGGTTGGTGAGCTTGATGCCGTGTTGTTTGGCGATATCACGCTGACGCACTTCGATAGACTCATCGCTGAATTCGATCACTTTGCCGCAGTCCAGGCAAATCAGGTGATCATGGTGATGCTGCTGAGTCAGTTCGAACACGGACTTGCCGCCTTCGAAGTTATGACGGGTCACAATGCCGGCATCATCAAATTGGTTCAGTACGCGGTAAACTGTAGCCAGGCCAATTTCTTCGCCCATATCTATCAGTTTTTTGTACAGATCTTCCGCACTGACGTGATGGCATTCCGGATTTTGCAGTACTTCCAGGATTTTGAGTCGCGGAAGCGTGACTTTTAAGCCGGCCTTCTTCAATGCGGTGTTGTTGTCAGTCATGCGGATTCAGTCCTGTTACTATGCTAATCAAGTTGAGGCGTTCTCGCCTGTGGCATCGGTCGGCACAAAGAGTTAATTGCGTCTCATTATAGAACCGGTTGACCTAAATGGAAACCGCCGGTTGTTAACAAAGATATAATTGCACTATTGCATGTTGCACATGCAACGTCTTGATGAGTGGGATAAACCGATAAATCAGTCTACCTTGACGATGTGAGAAGTTACAAATCTGTATCTTCTATCGCAGAAATCTGTGCTGCCAATGATGATGGCCCTGCCGGCAACACTATGCACTTTGCAGGGCTTTTGTTCAACCTTTGGCGTTACCCGACGATTTCGGCCAGGCTCAGCTCTTCGACGATTTGTTTTACCCAGCCTTCCACACGTTCGTTGGTCAGCTCCGGTTGGCGATCTTCGTCAATGGCCAGGCCGATGAAATGACTGTCGCTGGCCAGGCCTTTTGAGGCTTCGAAATGGTAACCTTTGGTCGGCCAGTGGCCTACGATAGCCGCGCCACGCGGTTCGATAATGTCGCGAATGGTGCCCATCGCATCACAGAAATACTCTGCGTAGTCTTCCTGATCGCCACAGCCGAACAGCGCAACCAGCTTGCCGTTGAAGTCAATTTCTTCCAGCGTCGGGAAAAAATCATCCCAATCGCACTGGGCTTCGCCGTAGTACCAGGTTGGGATACCGAGCAACAGGATATCGAAAGCTTCCAAATCTTCTTTGCTGCTTTTGGCGATGTCATGAATTTCAGACACCTCTTTGCCAAACTGCTGCTGGAGAATTTTCTGGATCATCTTGGCAATGTTTTCGGTATTGCCAGTGTCGCTGCCAAAGAAAATGCCTACATTAGCCATATCGCGTATAACCTTTAAATTCAATAAATTGCATTCACGATGTTAGCGTTGACCACGATAACACCGATTAAAATGATGCCATGGCAAGAGGTTATCTCTTACCGGTAAGTGCGTATCATGCCAGAAATTTACCCCGGGTATTTATCACTTTAATGCGATGCCGGGTGGAAAAAAGCGGTGTTGATCGGGCGTCATCCTTAACGCCGCGCCGCATGTGCGGCTGCAATGATCAATGTTCTGGCTGCTCGTCTGCCAGTTGTGCCAACAGCATTTGCTCAATGAGCTCGCTGCGGCTGATATTACGCTGTTCCGCCAGTTTGTTCAGGGCGTCCACCGCATCCGCGTTGATCTTCAGTTCCACACGCCGTAAGCCACGGACTTTATCGCGTCGAAGCTGATTACGCTTATTGATTCTAAGCTGTTCATCTCGGGATAGCGGGTTGGTTTTCGGGCGCCCCGGACGGCGTTCATCTGCGAACAGATCCAGCGTCGTGCGATCCGTTTGTTCTTTTGCCATAGGTAGCGGTACTGCAAGGGAGTTTGCATCAAAAAGCGTTTACACGCTTCCGGACGGTTCGGTTAACACACTTCGGGCCAATAAACCCTAACCCAAATTTACCCCCAGCCTGACGTTATCGAACACGCCCGGCACGGCGGCAAAATTATAGCGCGCCATATTACCCCAGCAGGTGGAGCGACGACAATGCTTAACTGAGCTGAAAACGCGCTAAGCCGTTATCTTTAGCGCGTTTTTTCATCAGATGACCGGTTTGGAGAGGAACCTGGCCCTGTACGGAGGGATGTCGACTCAGGCTTCGTCGAGGAAACGGTGGATGGCGCGCAGCACCGCCTCCGGTTTTTCCGCATGAACCCAGTGCCCGGTACCGGCGACCACGTGCGCGCGCGCCTGCGGGAATTGGCGAGCAATATCTGCACGGTAGCTATCCTGGACGTAAGGCGACAGGCCGCCGCGGATAAACAGCGTGGGGTGAGGCCAGGCGGGGACTTCCTGCCAGCCGATAATGTTTTCGTACTGTTCGATCAGCACCGGCAGGTTGAAGCGCCATTCCCCCTGATGGAAAGATTTCAGCAGGAACTGGATCACGCCTTCTTCTTTCAGGTAGCCGCGCATCAATTCCGCAGCCTGCTGACGTTGAGTGATACCGGCGGAGCTCACTGCTTGTAATGCGGTAAAAATTTCGTCGTGGCGACGAGTGTGGTAATCCACCGGCGCAACGTCGATGATGATCAACTTCTCTACTCGCTCCGGTGCGATTGCCGTCAGCGCCATGGCCGCTTTACCGCCCATCGAATGGCCGATCACAATCACTTTCTCCAGGTGCAAATCATCGAGCAATGCCAGCAGATCCTGCGCCATCTCCGGGTAGGTCATCACCTCAGAGCGCGGTGACAGGCCGTGGTTGCGCAGATCGACTTTAACCACGCTGTGCTGCTGATTCAGGTCGCGCGCCAGCACACCCAGATTGTCCAGGTTGCCGAACAGTCCGTGGATCAGGATCACCGGCAGAGCGTCGGACTCGGTGGCCAGCAGTTGATAATGTAATTTCATGGCGAAGTTCATACTGAGAGAGATTCAGATTAGGTTATCATGATTAAAACACCGGATGAATAAACCCGTCGCCTTTCAAGCGACAGCGTTGTTAGCTGCACTCGCTGCAACTTGAAATCCATCGGGTATAACGCGGATTTTTCATGGTAAGGTGCAGGTTTGACAGCGCCAGTCGGCGGCGGACTATAGGTAATAGTCTGCTTTTGCCCTGTTGGGGCACATTGTTATGTTCGCTCCTGCGCTTTTAACCTTATAATCCCATGGCTTGAATGCCGGATCTGGCTTCAGGTTCTAAGTAGAAAAAAACAGTACTGGATAAAGATGAAAACTATTGAAGTCGACGAAGAGCTCTACCGCTATATTGCCAGCCACACGCAACATATTGGTGAGAGCGCGTCCGATATTTTGCGCCGTATGTTGAAGTTTACCGCAGGCCAGCCGTTACGTGCTGTGCCGGCCGCCAGCGCTCAGACCGCCGAACAGGAAAAGATCGTCGCCGTATCGCGCCCGCGCGATCGCGTGCGCGCCGTGCGTGAGCTGTTGCTGTCGGATGAGTACGCCGAGCAGAACAAAGCGGTGAACCGCTTTATGCTGGTACTTTCCACCTTGTATACCCTCGATGCGGCCGGCTTTGCCACCGCGACCGATGCGTTGCATGGCCGTACCCGCACCTATTTTGCCGGCGATCAGCAAACCCTGTTGGCAAACGGAACGCACACCAAGCCAAAGCACGTTCCGGGCACGCCTTACTGGGTGATCACCAATACCAATACCGGTCGCAAACGCAGCATGGTTGAACACATCATGCAGGCTATGCAGTTCCCGACGGAACTGACTGAAAAAGTTTGCGGCACTATCTAATTTAGCGAACAGCCCGTCCCGGTGGCCGTGAGCGACATATTGCCAGGCCGCTGGACAGGGTTTAGGGAGATATGTCGATGGCGAATAACCCACGTGCCGGGCAGCCGGCTCAGCAAAGCGATTTGATCAACGTAGCCCAGCTGACGTCGCAGTACTATGTACTGCAACCGGAAGCGGGCAACGCCGCACACGCGGTCAAGTTCGGGACTTCAGGCCATCGAGGCAGCGCTCTGCGCCACAGCTTTAATGAAGCCCATATTCTCGCCATCGCGCAGGCGATTGCCGAAGTGCGTCATCAGCAAGGGGTGACCGGCCCATGCTACGTGGGTAAAGACACCCATGCGCTGTCGGAACCGGCCTTCATTTCGGTGCTGGAAGTGTTGAGCGCCAACGGCGTTGATGTGATCGTGCAGGAAAATAACGGCTTCACGCCAACCCCTGCGGTCTCCCATGCCATCTTGTGCCACAACCGCAACGGCGGGGCATTGGCCGACGGCATCGTGATCACCCCGTCCCACAATCCGCCTGAAGATGGCGGCATCAAATATAACCCAACCAACGGTGGCCCAGCGGACACCAATCTGACCTCGGTGATTGAAAAGCGCGCCAACGAACTGCTGTCATTGCAGTTGAAAGGCGTTCAGCGTCAATCACTGGACAAAGCCTGGGCCAGCGGCCGTGTGCATGCTCAGGATCTGGTGCAGCCGTATGTTGAAGGGCTGGTGGATGTGGTCGATATGCCTGCGATTCAGCGCGCCGGCCTGAAGCTGGGCGTTGATCCGCTCGGCGGCTCCGGCATTGCCTACTGGCAGCGTATTGCCGAGCATTACAAGCTGGATCTGACGCTGGTGAACGATGCTATCGATCAGACCTTCCGCTTTATGCATCTGGACCACGACGGCGTGATCCGCATGGATTGCTCTTCTGTACCGGCGATGGGCGGCCTGCTGGCACTGCGCGACAAGTTTGATCTGGCGTTCGCCAACGACCCGGATTATGACCGCCACGGCATCGTGACACCGGCGGGGCTGATGAACCCGAACCACTACCTGGCGGTTGCCATCAACTATCTGTTCCAGCATCGTCCACAGTGGAGTGCTGACGTGGCGGTGGGTAAAACGCTGGTTTCCAGCGCGATGATTGACCGCGTGGTGGCAGATTTGGGCCGTAAGCTGGTGGAAGTGCCGGTAGGCTTCAAATGGTTCGTTGATGGCCTGTACGACGGCAGTCTGGGCTTCGGCGGCGAAGAGAGCGCGGGAGCCTCGTTCCTGCGTTTCAACGCCACGCCGTGGTCGACCGACAAAGACGGTATCATCATGTGCCTGCTGGCGGCGGAAATCACCGCAGTGACCGGCGAAAACCCGCAGCATCACTACGACGATTTGGCCAAACGCTTCGGCGCGCCAAGCTACAACCGCATTCAGGCACCTGCAACCTCCGCACAGAAAGCGGCGCTGTCCAAGCTGTCGCCGGAAATGGTCAAGGCGGATACTCTGGCGGGTGATCCGATCACCGCACGTCTGACGGCGGCACCGGGCAATGGCGCATCGATTGGCGGCCTGAAAGTGATGACCGACAACGGTTGGTTCGCGGCGCGTCCTTCGGGTACCGAAGAGGCCTACAAGATTTATTGTGAGAGCTTCCTGGGCGCCGAGCACCGTGAAAAGATCGAGCACGAAGCCGTAGAAATCGTCAGTGAAGTGCTGGCTTCTGCCAAATAAGGTTTCCCCCGTTTGATAAAAAGCGCTGTTTTTACAGCGCTTTTTTTATGCCTGCAATTTAGATATATCTTTTTCGCTCAGCCCCTCTTGCACATTTAGATATATCGATCTAGATTAGATATATCGAAGTGAGTTAGATATATCTAAATCACCTCGTCAATTGTTTATCCATTGAGAGGGTTACTCTATGTTTCACCGTTTAGATTTACACCGTCGTCACGGCTGTCACCATGACAGCGAAGAAGGGCACGATCATCATCGCCGTCGTGGCGGTCGCCATCATTTTGGCGGCGAACATGGCGAGGAGCACGACCGGGGCGGGCGCGGCGGTCGTGGTGGTCGTCACCGCATGTTTGAACACGGCGACCTGCGGCTGGTGCTGCTGGCGTTGGTGGCGCGTAAACCGAGCCACGGCTATGAGCTGATTAAGGCGATCGACGAGGCGTCTTCCGGCCTGTACGTGCCAAGCCCAGGGGTGATTTACCCCACGCTGACGCTGCTGGAAGAGCAGGATTTCCTCGAGCCGATCACCAGCGGCAATGGTCGCAAAAGTTATCAAATCACCGAACTGGGCCAGAGTGAGCTGCAAAAACATCAGGCTACCGTCGATGTGATCCTGGCCCGTTTGGCGGGGGCAGGTCGCGGTCATCATCATCACGGCAATCTGGCGGAAGGCATCTCTGACGCCATGAATCGTCTGCGCAGTTTGTTACGCGGCAATGTGATGCGCGCCGATCTTTCGCCACAGCAGGTCGAACGCATCAATGCGGCACTGCTCACCGCTGTGGCGGCGATTGAAAGCGAAATGAACATTGCCCCGACGGCAAAGGAGAACGACTGATGCCTGGCCACCGTTTCCGCATTACCGTCGAAGCCCTGAGCGATCGTCAAGGCGAGCCTGTCGATAAAGCGCCACTGAGTTTTGAGGTGGAAAACCACGACGATATTCTCGGCATCGTTGAGCGCATCAAAGGGCGTGAAGATTTGAACTTTGGCGAGAACAACAGTGCGGCCTTCGCCGTTGGCCTGAAGTTGTTTTCTGAAGTGATGATCGAAAACCGCAAGCACCCGGTGTTTGCCCCGCTGCGTGAGGCGTTCAAGGCATTTATGGTGGGGTTGAAGAAAGGTCCACAACAGTAGGGGCGCCGCATGCTGCGCCCGTTTAATCGAACACCGCGTCAGGTTAACCGCAGGCTGCGCCCGTTAACCTCAAGGCATAAAGCGGTAACCGACGCCGGTTTCGGTCAGCAAGTGTTTTGGCCGGGCCGGATCGGCTTCCAGCTTTTGCCGCAGATGCCCCATATAAATTCGCAGATAGTGGCTGTGTTCGACGTAGTTCGGCCCCCAGACGTGGCTTAATAACTGGCGCTGGGTGATCACCTTGCCGGAGTTGGCCAGCAGTTCGGCCAGCAGTCGAAACTCTATCGGCGTCAGGTGCAGATCTTCCCCTTTGCGCAGTACCCGGCGGTTGATCAAGTCAACGGTGATTTCGGAAAAGCTGACCAACGGGCTTTCCTGCAGGCTACTGGAATGGCGGCGCAAGGCGACCCGTACCCGAGCCAACAGTTCGCCGATGCCAAACGGCTTGCTGAGATAGTCGTCCGCCCCGGCATCCAGCGCGGCAATTTTGTCTTCTTCGGCGTTACGCGCCGACAGCACAATCACCGGAATGGCGCTCCACTGGCGCAAATCGCGGATATAGTTAAGCCCGTCACCGTCCGGTAACCCTAAATCGAGAATAATCAGATCCGGTTTACGCGTGCCGGCTTCAATCAACCCGCGTTGCAGCGTTTCACTTTCAAATACCCGCAGACCTTCACTTTCGAGGGCGGTGCGGACGAAACGCCGGATCTCTTTTTCATCTTCGACAATCAGAATGTTGGTTGGCGTGCTGCTCACAAGACTCCCAGGGGTTGATTAGAGATCAAAGGCTTCACTGTCTATTTCCGGCGGTTTTTCCAGCGGTAGCACAAAGCGGAAGCTGGCTCCGCCGTTGGCGCCATTTTCCGCCCAGATACGGCCGCCGTGCACTTCAATAATGGCACGACAAATCGCTAACCCCAAACCGACGCCGGGAATGGCCGACTCTTTATTGCCGCGGGAAAACTTATCGAAAATAAGCTGCTTTTTTCCTTCGGGAATGCCCGGGCCATCGTCCCAGACCTCGACTTCCAGCCATTCGGGCAGAGTATGGGCGCGAATGCCGATAGTAGCATCGATACCGGCGTATTTATTGGCATTTTCCAACAGGTTAGTGAAAACTCGCTCCAACAGACTGCCGTCGCAGTTGACCAATACCAGCTCCGGCGGCAGCTCAACCTTAATCTGATGTTGGGTCATCAACGGTTCCAGCATGTGTAGCGATGCACCGACGATCTCTTCCAGCGACTGCCACTCTTTACGCAGGTTAAAGCCACCGGATTGAATGCGCGCCATATCCAGCAGGTTGTTCACCAACCGGGTGGTGCTCAGCACCTGTTGACGGATCTGGCTGGCTTGTGGGGCGTGGTTGGAGCCTTCCGCCGCCAGATCGAGCGTCAGAATTTCCGCCTGACCAAACAGCACGGTCAGCGGCGTGCGCAAATCGTGGGACAGCGCGGCCAGCAGCGAGTTGCGCAGTTGCTCCCGCTCGGCGTCCAGCTTGGCTTCCTCGGCACTGCGCGCCAGGTGCAACCGTTCCAGCGCGCTGGCGATCAGTACCGCAAAGGTCTGCAGCAGCCGCTGTTGTTCCGGCACCATCAGTTGGCGCAGGTTGCTGGGTTCGATGGCTAGCAGGCCGAAAGTTTGCTTCGACGTGGTTAACGGCAGCAGTTGATAGGGGACGCCAGGTAAGGTGTCGGTACCGGCGCCCGCCGGCATGCCCTTGTCAAAACTCCAGCGTGCGATGGCCTCATCCACTGATAGCAACCCGCCCGTTTCGCCGACCATTTGCTGCAGCTTGCCGTCTTCCTGCGGCAGTAGCAGCACGGTTTTCGCCTGGAAGCTGCTGGAGAGGAAATGGCGGCTGGTTTTGGCGATGTCTTCGGTGGTCAGCGCCTGGCTCAACCCGCGGGAAATCTCATACAGGTGGCGGGCCCTTTGCTCGCGATAACGGGCGACTCGCGCCTGATAACGCACCCCGGCGGTCAGGTTACCGATGGTGATGCCGACGATCAGCATCACGCCGAAGGTCAGCAGATACTGCATATCGCTGACGGCAAACGACCATTCCGGCTGGACGAAAAACAGGTCGAAACTGGCGACGTTAATCACCGCCGCCAGCACCGAGGGCCAGCGGCCGAAGAACAGCGCGACGATCGCCACGCCGAGCAGATACACCATCACCAGGTTGGCCTGGTCAAAGCCCGGCAGCAACCATTGAGAGAGCAGGGTGATCAGAGCGCACAATGCGACGGCTACGGCACAGCCGCGTAATTGCATGCGCCACTTTTCGGTAAAGTTACGGCCATCATGCTCTTTCCCCTGCGGGGCTGGGGTGTCGTTTTCCAGCGCGACGATCACCAGATCGAGATCCGGCCCCAGTCGGCCGAGGCGATCGGCAAAGCTGCCGCGCAGTTTCCAGCGTTGTTCGCTACGGCGGCCGATAATGATTTTTCCCAGGTTGTGCTCACGGGCGTAACGCAGCACCGCTCGTTCTTCATAGGGTTCAGACAGGGTGGCGGTTTCTGCCCCCAACTCCTGCGCCAGACGTAGCGCCCGCAGGATCGCCCGACGTTGATTCTCCGGCAAGCGGTGCAGCTTCGGGGTTTCGACATACACCGCGTGCCAGTGGCAGCCCAATCGTGCCGCCAGCCGCGCGGCGATACGCACCAGTTTTTCATTGCCGCTGCTGTGGCCGACGCACAGCAAAATGCTGTCACGGGTATGCCATACGCGTTCGCGGCCCTGGGTATCGCGGAAGGCACGCATTTGGTCATCGACCCGGTCGGCGGTGCGACGCAGCGCCAGTTCGCGCAGGGCGATCAGATTACCCTTGCGGAAAAAATGCTCGATGGCACGCTCGGCCTGGCCGGGGATATACACTTTGCCTTCATTCAACCGCTGGCGCAGATCGTCAGGCGGCAGGTCGACCAATACCACCTCGGTGGCTTCATCGAACACGTGATCGGGTACCGTTTCGCGCACCCGCACCCCGGTCACGCCACCGACGATATCGTTCAGGCTTTCCAGATGCTGTACGTTAACGGTGGTCAGCACGTCGATACCGGCGTCCAACAGCTCTTCCACATCCTGCCAGCGCTTCGGATGGCGTGAACCGTAGGCGTTGCTGTGTGCCAGTTCGTCCATCAGGATCAGGGCGGGATGACGCGCCAGCGCGGCGTCGAGGTCAAACTCCTGCACCAGTCGGCCGCGATGCTGGATGCGCTTTTGTGCCAGCAGATCCAGCCCATTCAGCAGCGCCGCGGTTTCGCTGCGGCCATGGGTTTCTACCACGCCGACCAGCACGTCCAGCCCCTGGCCGCGCAGCCGCTGCGCTTCCTGCAGCATGGCGTAGGTTTTGCCGACCCCGGCACAGGCGCCGAAGAAAACCTTCAACCGGCCGCGGGGTTTTTCATTGGCCAGCGCCAGCAGGCTGTCAGGGTCGGGGCGCTGTTGTTCCTCATCCACCATGGGCGTTCCTTTTGCAGCAATGTACAGAGGGTTCTGCATGCCGAACCCACTCCTCATCCTTTAACAAACACACGAGCATTCTTTCCCCGCGTCGAGCGCCAGATTCCATTTCCGCACGTTCACCACCGATTCGCCCATAAAGTTGGGTGTGGCCTGATCGGTGCTTTGATCAATCAGCTTGGCGATTTGCTCCGGCGGCAGTTGGCGCGCCGCCGCAACCCGGGCCAGTTGATATTGCGCCGCCGCGAGGGAAATCTGCGGATCCAACCCGCTGCCCGAGGCTGTCAGCAGATCGACCGGGATCGGGCCTTTCATCGCCGGGTTGGCCTGGCGCAATTGCGCCGCACGCTCGGCGATGGCTTTATCCAACGCCGGGTTAGTGGCGGCCAGGTTGCTGCCGGCAGACGCCATCGCATTATAGGCCGAATCGCCGGTGGCAGAAGGGCGGCCCCAGAAATACTCGGGTTGGGTAAAGTTTTGGCCGATTAACGCGGAGCCGATCACCTTATCGCCCTGATACAGCAGCGAACCGTTGGCCGCGCCGGAAAACAGCAACTGCGAGAGCCCGGTAGTCAGCAACGGATAAGCGATGCCGGTAATCAACGTCAGCAGGATCAACATTACCAACGAAGGACGTAAATAAGACATTTTCATTTCCTCTCAATGATTAACCGGCGATGTGCAGGGCGACCAGGATCAGGTCGATCAGCTTGATGCCGACAAAGGGCACCAACAGACCGCCCACACCGTAGAGCCACAGGTTGCGTCGCAGCAGCGCCGCGGCGCTCATCGGTTTATAACTCACCCCTTTCAATGCCAGCGGGATCAGGAACACGATCACCAGAGCGTTGAAGATCACCGCCGACATAATGGCGGAGGCGGGGGAGTGCAAGTGCATCACGTTCAACGCGTTCAATTGCGGATAGGTCGCCGCGAACGCCGCCGGGATAATGGCGAAATACTTGGCCACGTCGTTGGCGATACTGAAGGTGGTCAGCGAACCGCGCGTCATCAGCATCTGTTTGCCGATGTGCACCACTTCAATCAGCTTGGTCGGGTTAGAGTCCAAATCGACCATGTTGCCCGCTTCTTTGGCGGCCTGAGTGCCCGAGTTCATCGCCACCGCTACATCGGCCTGAGCCAGCGCGGGGGCGTCGTTGGTGCCGTCACCGGTCATCGCCACCAGACGGCCCTCCGCCTGATATTGGCGAATTAATGCCAGTTTGGCTTCCGGCGTAGCTTCCGACAGGAAATCATCCACCCCTGCTTCGGCGGCGATCGCCGCGGCGGTCAGTGGGTTATCACCGGTGATCATCACCGTTTTGATGCCCATTTTACGCAGCTCGGCGAAACGCTCTTTGATGCCGCCCTTGACGATGTCCTTCAGCGCCACCACGCCCAATACGCGTGGACCTTCGGCTACCACCAGCGGCGTGCCGCCGGTACGCGCTACGCTGGCCACCAGATCGTCCACCGCCTGCGGGAAGTGGCCCTGATTGGACTCCACGTGGCGGCGGATGGCGTCCACCGCCCCTTTACGGATCATGCGGTCCTGCACGTTGACGCCACTCATGCGCGTTTGAGCAGAGAAGGGCACGAAGGTGGCGTTCAACGCCTGCAGGTCACGTTCGCGCAGGTTGAAACGTTGCTTCGCCAGCACCACGATGCTGCGACCTTCCGGCGTTTCATCCGCCAGTGATGAAAGCTGGGCCGCGTCGGCCAGGTCTTGTTCCTTCACTCCCGGTGCAGGCAAAAACTCGGAGGCCTGGCGGTTGCCCAGCGTGATGGTGCCGGTTTTGTCCAGCAGCAGCACGTCAACGTCACCGGCGGCTTCCACCGCACGACCGCTGGTGGCGATCACGTTGGCCCCCAGCATTCGGCTCATCCCGGCCACGCCAATGGCGGACAACAGTCCACCGATGGTGGTAGGGATCAGGCAGACCAACAGCGCTACCAGTACGGTGATGGTGACCACCGAACCGCCGTTGGCGGCGTCGACGCTGTACTGCGAGAACGGAAACAGTGTCGCGGTCGCCAGCACGAACACGATGGTCAGCGCGACCAGCAGAATAGTCAGCGCCACCTCGTTCGGGGTTTTACGCCGTTTGGCGCCTTCCACCATGGCGATCATCCTGTCGAGGAAGGTTTCACCTGGGTTAACGCTACACTGCACCACCAGCCAGTCAGACAGCACGCGGGTGCCGCCGGTCACCGACGAGAAGTCACCGCCGGATTCGCGGATCACCGGTGCGGATTCACCGGTAATGGCGCTTTCATCCACTGACGCGCCACCTTCCAGCACTTCGCCGTCGCAGGGGATGGTATCGCTGGCTTCCACCAGTACGATGTCACCCTTGCGCAGGCTCTCGGCGGACACTTTCTCGGTGGCACCATCGCGGCGCGGCCCGGCCAGCTTCTTCGCCCAACTGGTTTTCTTGGTGCCTCTCAGGCTTTCCGCCTGGGCTTTGCTGCGCCCTTCGGCCAGCGCTTCGGCAAAGTTGGCGAACAGCACGGTGAACCACAGCCACAGGGCGATGCTACCGGTAAAGGCCGCACTGCCGTCCGTCTGCCTGGTGAGGATCGCCAGCCAGATGGCCGTAGTCAGGATGCTGCCGATATACACCACGAACATCACCGGGTTACGCCACTGGGTGCGCGGATCCAGCTTTTTCAGCGCGTCGATCAGCGCGGTACGGACCAGTGCCGGTTCAAACAGCGCACGTTGTTTGCGAGTCATCTCTTAATCTCTCTCTTTTTTCATTCCCTATGGATTTCGAGCTGGCCGCCTGGCCGCGGCTCGAAAGGCGGCGGGAATGCGCCTGTTATTTGGCCAGCCAAAGTTGCAAATGTTCGGCCACCGGTCCCAGCGCCAGCGCCGGTACGAAGGTCAACGCGCCTACCAGCAGCACGGTGCCGATCAGCAGGCCGATAAACAGCGGCCCGTAGGTTGGCAGAGTACCGTTGCCCGCAGGCTGACGTTTCTTCGCACACAGCGAACCGGCAATGGCCAGCACCGGCAAGATCACCCCGAAGCGACCGACGAACATGGCAAAAGCCAGCAGCAGGTTGTAGAACGGCGTATTGACGCTCAAACCGGCAAAGGCGCTGCCGTTGTTGTTGGCGGCGGAAGACAGCGCATACAGCACTTCGCTAAAGCCGTGCGCGCCCGGATTCAGGATGCCTGCACGGCCGACGTCGGTGGCGATAGCCAGCGCGGTGCCCAACAGCACCAGCGTCGGTGTGACCAGGATCGCCAGCGCGGTCATTTTCATGTCGTAGACGTCGATCTTTTTACCCAGGTATTCCGGTGTGCGCCCAATCATCAGCCCGGCGATAAACACCGTCAGCAGCACAAACAGCAGCATGCCGTACAGACCGGAACCCACGCCGCCGAACACCACCTCGCCAATCTGCATCAGCCACATCGGCACCATGCCACCCAGCGCGGTGAAGGAGTCATGCATCGCATTGACCGCACCACAGGAGGCCGCGGTGGTCACCACCGAGAACAGGCTGGTGGCGAGAATGCCAAAGCGCGATTCCTTGCCTTCCATATTGATGTTGCTGGCGCTACCCAACTCGCTCAGATGCGGGTTGCCCGCCAGCTCGGCGAACATCACCACCACCACGGCGACGACGAAGATCAGCGCCATTGCCCAGATCAGCGCGTGCCCCTGACGGTTCTCGCCGGCCGTTTGGCCGAAGGCAAAACACAACGCGCAAGGGATCAGGAAGATCGCCAGCATTTGCACAAAGTTGGTCAGCACGGTCGGGTTTTCGAACGGGTGAGCCGAGTTGACACCGAAGAACCCACCGCCGTTGGTGCCGAGCATCTTGATCGCTTCCTGAGAAGCCACCGGCCCCATCGGCAGCGTCTGCTGCGCGCCTTCCAGCGTGCTGATATGCAGGTAAGGCAGGAAGTTTTGCAACGTGCCTTGGCTGACAAAGAACAAAGCGATCAGCAGCGAAATCGGCAGCAGCACATACAGCGTCACGCGGAACATGTCGATCCAGGCGTTGCCTATAGTGGCGCTTGACCGACGGGTGAAGGCGCGGATCAGCGCAAAGGCCACGGCGATACCGGTTGCGGCGGACAAGAAGTTCTGCACCGCCAGCCCGGCCATCTGGCTGAGATAGCTAAGGGTGCTTTCACCGCTGTAGGCTTGCCAGTTGGTGTTGGTGACAAAGCTGACGGCGGTATTGAATGCCAGATCCCAGGACAAGCCGGGGAAGCCCTGCGGGTTGAGCGGCAGTGAACCTTGCGCCATCAGTAACGCGAACAGCAGCGCCAGGCCGAGCAGGTTAAACCATAGGATCGCCAGTGCGTATTGCCACCAGTTCATCTCGGCGGGGGACGTGCCGCAACAGCGCCAAACGCCGGCTTCCAGCCGACGCAGCGCCGGCAGCGGCTCACCTTCGATCAGGCGTGCCAGGAAACCGCCCAACGGCCGGGCCAATAGCAGAAGCACCAGCAGGAAGCTGGCAATCAATAAAAAGGCTGAAGCTGCCATCAGAAATCCTCCGCATTGAACAGGGCATAAACCAGATAGCCCAACAGCAGCAGAACCAACAGCGCACCACCAATAACGCTGATACTCACGGGACACCTCCAGAGGTGTAGTTTTTGATAGGGCGAGTGTAGGGAGGGCGGTAGAAAGAAGATGAAAAAATAGCGTTGACCGGTGTAAAAAAAGTATAAAAATGGCTGAATTTACAGCGGAAAACGGCCTTTTAGCGTCGGTTTGGCGAGTGGGTGTCGCGTTTCAGCCGCGGTTTTGGCATCGCGAGGAATGGGGTTAGCGTAAACAGGCTGTAAATAACCACAATGTAACCAATGGTTAGTTAATTATTAACCTTGCTGTAACAAAATTACGGAATGGCGGTTTTTTTTGATATTTTTTGTGCGATCCAGTGGTCGGATGAGTAGTAAACTTTCATCCGATGCGCTAAAATTTTGTCCAGTTACCAAATGGTCTTGTTTCTATTGTTTACGCCAGCGCTGTTTCCAAGACAAATTAACGGCCGGGCGTTTTTGAGGAGGTTCGCATGTCTACTTATCACGCTTATTCATTGCATCGGATTCTCCTGCGCCGCAGCGCAGTGATCCTGGCAGGTGTGTTGGCTTTACCGGTAATGCTGTTCCGCAGCGACCGTGCCCGTTTTTACAGCTATTTGCACCGCGTCTGGTCAAAAACCAGCGATAAGCCGGTCTGGCTGCAACAGGCGGAACTGGCGTCCTGCGATTTCTACTGATCGCCGTAGCCGTCCCCTAAAACCCTCGCTTTTTAGCGAGGGTTTTTTTATAGCTGCGGTTCGGGCATGGTGTCGATAACGTTCGTGTCATAGCGCGAATTCTTCTACACTTTTAGTCAGATCCAACGCTGCGGGAGCCTATCAATGAGTGACAAAATTCCGGTCGGTATCAGCGCCTGCCTGCTTGGCGAGACGGTGCGTTTTGACGGCGGCCATAAACGCCTGGCCTTTGCGGTAGAACAACTGGCTCCTTTTGTGCGGTTTGAGCCGATTTGCCCGGAAATGGCCATCGGTTTACCGACCCCACGCCCGGCGCTGCAGTTGATCAAAAAACCACATCACGTGGCATTGCGCCACAGCAATGACGATAGCATTGACGTAACCGAGCGGATGCAGCAGTTTTCCGAGCAGCGAATCGCTGCTTTGCAGCACCTGTGTGGTTACATTGTTTGCGCCAACTCGCCAAGCTGCGGCATGGAGCGGGTCCGTCTGTATGATGAGAACGGTAGCGGCGCGCGTAAAAGTGGCGTCGGATTGTTCACCGCCGAGCTGCTGCGGCAAATGCCCTGGCTGCCGGTGGAGGAGGACGGGCGGCTGAACGACGCAACGCTGCGGGAAAACTTTGTCGAACGTGTTTATGCGTTGTACGAACTGAATATGCTGTGGCGTAAAGGCCTGAGCCGTGGCGGACTGATCGCCTTTCACAGTCGCTATAAGCTGTCGCTGTTGGCGCATTCGCAGCAGGAATACCGGGAGCTTGGGCGTTTTGTGGCGGGCATCGATAAATGGGATTCGCTGGAAGCCTTCACCCTTGAATACCGCAGTCGCCTGATGAAACTGCTGGCGCACAAGGCTACCCGTCGTAACCACACCAACGTGTTGATGCATGTGCAGGGCTATTTTCGCAATCATCTGAGCTCCGCGCAGCGCCAGGAACTGGCGCAGTTGATCGATCGTTATCGGCAGGGCGTACAACCGTTGTTGGCACCGATAACCCTGCTCAAACATTACATGGCCGAATACCCCGATCGTTATCTGGCCGACCAACGCTATTTCGAGCCCTATCCCGAGGCGCTGCGCCTGCGTTATGGCCACTGATTGACAAGGAGTCTTATGACCACGCATCTGGTCTGGTTGCGTAACGATCTGCGTATTACCGACAATAAAGCGCTGTACGCCGCCTGCAGCGATCCTGAGGCTCGCGTGCTGGCGGTATTTATCGCCACGCCGCAACAATGGCGGCGGCACCAGATGGCTCCGCGCCAGGCGGCGTTTATCCATGCAGGTTTGCTGGAGGTGCAACAGGCCCTTGCCGAACGCGGTATTCCGCTCAGCTACCACCAGTGCGATGATTTTGCTGCGTCAGTTGACTGGCTGACTGCGTACTGCGCGCAGGAGCGGGTGGACAGGCTGTTTTACAATCGCCAGTACGAAGTCAACGAACGTCGGCGTGACCAACAGTTGGAACAGCGTTTATCCGGGCAGGTGATTTGCCAGAGTTTTGACGACAGCCTGCTGTTGCCGCCGGGGAGCGTACAAACCGGCGGCGGTGATATGTACAAAGTCTATACGCCGTTTCGTAAAGCTTTTATCCAACGTCTGACCGAATCCGACATCCGTTCTCTACCGGCGCCCAAAGCGCGGGCTGGTGGTGCGTTGCCCATGCCCGCCGCGCCCGAGGCGTTCGATTATCCGCCGGCAGAGTCGACCGGGGATTTTCCTGCCGGGGAAGAGGCGGCCTTGCAGCGGTTACGTACCTTTTGTCGTGAGCAGGTGCAAGACTACCTTGAGCAGCGCGATTTGCCGGCGATTGTCGGGACCAGCGGCCTGTCGCCCTATTTGGCTATAGGGGCGTTGTCGCCGCGCCAGTGCTTCAACCGCCTGCGTGCCGAATGTCCTCAGGTGCTGGAAAACAGCGACAGCGGTGCCTTTGGCTGGCTGAATGAACTGATCTGGCGCGAGTTTTATCGGCATTTGCTGGTGGCCTATCCCGCGTTATGCAAGCACCGTCCCTTTATCGAGTGGACGGATAGGGTACGCTGGCGGGATGACCGCGAGCTACTGCAGGCCTGGCAGCAGGGCGCAACCGGTTACCCGATTGTCGATGCGGCCATGCGCCAGTTGAATCAAACCGGCTGGATGCACAACCGATTGCGCATGATCAGCGCCAGCTTTCTGGTGAAAGATTTGTTGATCGACTGGCGCCAAGGCGAACGTTATTTCATGTCCCAACTGTTGGACGGTGATCTGGCGGCCAATAACGGCGGCTGGCAGTGGGCGGCCTCCACCGGTACCGACGCCGCGCCGTACTTCCGCATCTTTAACCCGACGACCCAGGGCGAACGTTTTGATCCGCAAGGCACTTTTATCCGTAAATGGTTGCCCGAGCTGGCGGATGTACCTGACAATGCTATCCATCAACCCCATCGCTGGGCAGAGCAACAGCAGCGCGTGCTGGATTATCCGCTGCCGATTGTCGACCATAAACAGGCGCGGCCGGCAACGCTGGCGGCTTTTGAGGCGGCGAAGCGCGGGGAATATTAAGGCAACAGCAAGGAGCGAAATAATGATGAAAAAGGTGCTGGCCCTGTGCCTGAGCGGCTATTCAGCCCTGGCGCTGGCCGGTTTTGACGTGGTGGCGCTGGGCGTGGACGGCGGTGTCAGCGACGGCAATCTGACCTCTTATCTGATCCGCAGCGACAATCAGCCGCAGTACCTGGCGCTGGATGCCGGTTCTCTGTTGCCGGGCATCGCCAAAGGGCTGGAGAAGGGCAGTTTCCCGCAGGTCACCCCTGAGCTGGCGGCGCCTTATACCCCGCAAGGTTATGTGTTCCGCCAGTTGATCGGCGCTTACTTTATCAGTCATGGCCATCTGGACCACGTGGCCGGGTTGATTATCGGTTCGCCGGAAGACAGCAAGAAGAATATCTATGCCCAGGCCGATACCATTTTGACCCTGCGCAATCATTACTTTAACTGGAAGGCCTGGCCCAATTTCACCGATTCCGGCAACGGATCGCGGTTGGGGACTTACCGGTTGCAAACGGTACGGCCGCAGCAGCGTGTGACCCTGGGCGTGACCGGTTTGAGTGGCGTGATGTATCCGCTCAGCCATGATCGTTACCCTTCTTCGATGTTACTGGTCTCCGATCGCAGCGGTTCCTTCGCCTATTTCGGCGACACCGGGCCGGATGCGCTTGAGCAATCGCGTAATCTGGATAGCGCCTGGCGTGTGTTGGGGCCGTTAATCGAGCAGAAAAAACTGAAGGGGATGATCATCGAAAGCTCCTATCCCAATGAGGTGGAAGATAAACAGCTTTATGGGCATCTGACGCCGGCGTGGCTGTTGAAGGAGTTGAAAAATTTGACTCAGTACAGCGGCGGCGAAAGCTCGCTGAAGGATTTTCCGGTGGTCATCAGCCATATCAAGCCCAGCCTGAAGCAGGGTGAGGACGTACGGGCGACCATTAAGCAGCAGTTGGACCAGGGCAACGACCTGGGGGTGAAATTTATCCTGATGGAACAGGGCGACCGGCAGACATTTTGAATTGAAGAGAGAATTTTATGCGTAACCTCGATCTGGAAAAGTTGATCAACACTGAACTGAACACCGCCGCGTTTCAGGATTACGGCCCGAATGGCCTGCAGGTAGAAGGGCGCCCACACGTGCAGCGTATCGTTACCGGCGTGACGGCCTGTCAGGCGCTGCTGGACGCGGCCGTGGCGCATCAGGCGGACGCTGTTGTGGTGCATCACGGCTATTTCTGGAAAAACGAAGCGCCCTCGGTGCGGGGGATGAAGCGTAACCGGCTGAAAACGCTGCTGAGCAATGATATCAATCTGTACGCTTATCACCTGCCGCTGGACGCGCATCCGGTGCTGGGCAACAACGCGCAATTGGCGCATCAGTTGGGCATCCGGGTGATTGGTGAAGTGGAACCGTTGGTGCCGCACGGTGAGTTCGAGCAGCCGTTGACCGGTGCTGAACTGCAGCAGCGTATCGAGAGCCGCCTGGGGCGTGCCGTGCTGCACTGTGGCGATAATGCCCCAGCGCATATCCGCCGTGTGGCCTGGTGTACCGGTGGTGGTCAGGGCTTTATCGACAGCGCTGCGCGTTTTGGTGTCGATGCTTTCATTACCGGCGAAGTGTCTGAGCAAACCATTCACAGCGCACGTGAAATGGGTATTCACTTTTTTGCCGCCGGTCACCATGCCACCGAGCGCGGTGGCGTCAAGGCGCTCGGCGAATGGCTGGCCCAACAGCATGGCTTTGATGTGACCTTTATCGATATCCCGAACCCCGCCTGATTTCCCCTCAGGATCCCGCCCGGCTCATCCCCTGGCGGGATCTTTTTAATAGCCTAATCCCTTATTTTATCAAAGGTTGTTCTATTGACAGCCGGAGCGCGGTCGCGCATAACAGATAGGTTTTGAAAATAATAAAATACCCTGTCGTCTTTCAAGCTGTAGCTGGCTGTCTGGCTACAGCTTGAAAGGCGACGGGAATAAGGGGAAAAGGGTGCAACGAGCACGATGTTACTTATTAGGTGAAAGAGCGGTAGTGCTTGAACTGTCGCCACCGGTGACGCTGCCAAGTCAGCAGCGGATCTGGGCGCTGGCCGAAAAACTGAACCACCATCCCGATGTGCGTGAAGTGGTACCGGGCATGAACAATCTTACGCTGTTGCTGAAGACGCCGCAGGCCGATGCCGAAATGATGCTGGCCCTGTTGCAACAGGGATGGGACAGCAAGGAGATCCTGGTGCCGGAATCGCGTCAGGTGGATATTCCGGTGATCTATGGCGGTCAGGATGGGCCCGATCTGGATGAGGTGGCGCGTCACACCGGCATGACGCCGCAGCAGGTGGTGGAGTGTCATTCCGCCGCGGACTACGTGGTCTATTTTCTCGGCTTTCAGCCTGGATTCTCCTACATGGGCGGCATGCCGGAAAAATTGGCAACGCCGCGTCGTGCCGAACCGCGTCTGTCGGTGGCGGCAGGCTCCGTTGGCATTGGCGGCAGCCAGACCGGCATTTATCCGCTGGTCACCCCTGGCGGCTGGCAGTTGATTGGCCGCACGCCACTGGCGCTGTTTAATCCGTATGAAATGCCGCCAACCTTGCTGCGTCCTGGCGATAACGTGCGGTTTGTACCGCAGAAGGAGGGCGTATGCTGAAGATCCTGCGGGCGGGTATTTACACTACGGTGCAGGATTTGGGCCGTAACGGTTTCCGCCGTCTGGGTGTCAGCCAGGGCGGTGCGCTCGACGAACCTGCACTGAGGATCGCCAACCTGTTGGTGGGTAACGATGCTAATGCTGCCGGGCTGGAAATCACCCTTGGGCAATTTAGCGCCGAATTTACCCGGCCAGGCTGGATCGCGCTGACCGGCGCCGGTTGCGATGCGCAGTTGGACGGCAAGCCGCTGTGGACCGGCTGGCGTTATCCGGTTAATGCGGGCCAGCAACTCATTCTGAACATGCCAAAACGCGGCATGCGCAGTTATCTGGCGATAGCCGGGGGTATTACCGTACCGGAAATGCTCGGTTCACGCAGCACTGACAACAAAGCCGCTTTTGGCGGGCTGGAAGGACGCAACCTGCGAGATGGCGATAGCCTGCCGTTGGGTCAGGGCCGTGCGTTGCCGCAGCGCAGCACCGGCGTGAAACAACTGCTGTTCAACAACCGTATCCGCGCAATGCCGGGGCCGGAATATGATGAATTCAGCGAAGAGGCACAAGAGTCTTTCTGGCGTACCGCCTGGCAACTGAGTCCACAGAGCAACCGCATGGGTTACCGTTTGCACGGCAGCCATGCGTTGAGCCGCACCACCGAGCGTGAAATGCTGTCGCATGGTCTGCTGCCGGGGGTGGTACAGGTGCCGCATAACGGCCAGCCGATCGTGCTGATGGCCGATGCGCAAACCACCGGGGGTTACCCACGTATTGCCTGCGTGATCGAAGCCGATCTATACCATTTGGCGCAGATCCGTCTGGGAGAGGCCATTCACTTTGTTCCCTGCACCTTGGCTCAGGCGCAGCGCGCCAAGGCCGAACAGGAGCACTTTATCCAACAGATTGCCTGGGGGTTAGATGAACGTTGATTTGAATGCCGATCTTGGCGAGGGTTGCGCCAACGATCAGGCACTGCTGCAGTTGGTCAGTTCGGCCAACATTGCCTGCGGTTTTCATGCCGGAGATGCACAAACCATGCGTCAGTCGGTGCGTTGGGCGTTGCAGTATGGCGTGGCGATTGGCGCGCACCCGAGTTTTCCCGACCGCGAGAACTTTGGTCGTACCCGCATGCAATTGCCGCCGGAAACGGTGTATGCACAAGTGGTGTATCAACTGGGTGCATTGGCGGCGATCGCCCGTGCTGAGGGCGGGGTGATGGTGCACGTGAAACCGCACGGCATGCTGTACAACCAGGCTGCGGTGGAGCCGGCGTTGGCGGAAGCCATTGCCCGGGCGGTTAAAGCGGTCGACCCGGCGTTGCGGCTGGTGGGGCTGGCGGGCAGCGAGCTGATCCGTGCCGGAGAAAAACAGGGGCTGGCAACGCGGCAGGAAGTTTTTGCCGATCGCGGTTATCAGGCCGACGGCACGCTGGTACCGCGTGGTCAGTCAGGAGCCTTGATTACCAGCGACGAACTGGCACTGGCGCAAACGCTGGAAATGGTGCGTCACCATCGGGTTCGTACCCTGGACGGCACCTGGGCCGCCGTTCAGGCCGAAACCGTCTGCCTGCATGGGGACGGTGAACATGCGCTGGAATATGCGCGCACGCTGCGCGAACGTTTTGCCGTGGAAGGCATCAGCGTCAGCGCAGAATAAAAATAATTAAATACACAACACACAACACAAGATTACCCAATGGATTTCGAGTCACAGCCAGCCGGTAAGGGGGGATTTCCAGACGCTTGCTTAAGTCAGTGACGGGCGTTTGCGCATGCAGCTAACCACGCTGTGGCTTGAAAGACGAAGGGGAAAAAGGGGACATTATGGAACAGGTCGTTAATTTATGGCCACTGATTGGCATTGCCGCCATCGTGGTTGGGTTCGTTTTACGCTTTAACCCCGTGCTGGTGGTGATTGTCGCCGGCATTATCACCGGGCTGGCCGCGCTGATGCCGCTGGACGTGATCCTGGAAAAACTGGGGGAGGGCTTCCTCAATACCCGTAACTTGCCGCTGATCTTGCTGCTGCCGCTGGCGGTGATTGGTTTGCTGGAACGTCACGGGCTGAAAGAACGTGCTCAGGCGTGGATCGCCAAAATCAAAAGTGCTACCGCTGGGCGTTTGCTGATCGTCTATCTGTTTGTGCGCGAAATTACCGCCGCCATGGGGCTGACCAGTCTGGGCGGGCATCCGCAAATGGTGCGTCCGCTGTTGGCACCCATGGCTGAAGGGGCCGCGGAAAACCGTTACGGTGAGTTGCCGGAGCGTACACGTCACCGTCTGCGTGCCATGTCTGCCGCTACGGATAACGTCGGGTTGTTCTTTGGCGAAGATATTTTTGTGGCCTTCGGTGCGATCATCTTCATGCACAACTTTATGCTGGAGTCCGGCGGTATCCAAACCGAGCCGCTGCATATCGCCTTATGGGGCATTCCGACCGCGATCTTTGCCTTCCTGATCCACGCTTTCCGGCTTTACCGGATGGATAAACAGCTCAGTGCTGAATTGTCCCAGTTGAACCAGGCGGCGCTGCAGGCCAAAGGAGATGCTCAATGAATTTCCAACAACAATATCTCTACTGGCTGGCCGGCGTGGTGCTGCTGATTGTGGCAGTGATGTCGTTCCGCGATCGCGCCAATCCACGGCGTGTCACCACCGGCCTGTTCTGGGCGCTGTACGGCGTGGTGTTCCTGGTTGGCGACTGGACCTACAGCCTGCTGGGCGATGTACTGGGTGAGGGCAGCAATGAGAAACGCATGCTGCATATCATCGTCGGCGTAGTGGTGGTCATCATGGCGTTGATCGCCGGTTTTGGCGGCGTGCGTCTGGGGAGCTATCATCAACGTACCCCACAGCAGCGTGAAGAGAGCGCGAAACGCCTGGGTAACCGGCTGTTTATTCCGGCGCTGGCCATCCCGGTGGTGACGGTGATTGGCGTGCTGTTGTTCAACAATATTCCGGCGCTGCAAACCGCAGTCTTCGGCAGCGGCAACCACGCCACCTTGATTACCCTGTTCTCAATGACCGTCGGGTGTTTGCTGGGCCTGGTGATCGCGGTGAAAATGACCCATGAAAAGGCGTTGCAGCCGATTCAGGAAGCGCGTCGCCTGCTGGACTCCATCGGTTGGGCGTTTATTTTGCCGCAAATCCTCGCCACGCTGGGCCTGCTGTTTACCGCTGCGGGCGTCGGCACCGCCATTTCCCATCTGACCCAGGAATACCTGGCGGTCGATAACCGCTTTATCGCGGTGGCGGTTTACGCCATCGGCATGGCGCTGTTGACCATGGTGATGGGTAACGCCTTTGCCGCTTTCCCTATCGTCACTGCCGGTATCGGCATTCCGATCCTGGTGCTGCAACACGGGGGTAACCCGGCGGTGATGGCGGCCATCGGCATGTTTTCCGGCTATTGCGGCACGCTGATGACTCCAATGGCTGCTAACTTTAATATTGTCCCGGCGGCGTTGCTGGAATTGCCGGACAAGAATGCGGTGATCAAGGCGCAGGTACCGACCGGGGTGCTGCTGCTGTTGGTGAACGTGTTCCTGCTTTATTTCCTGATGTTCCTTTAAGGAGAACGCATGCAAAAGGTATTGATCACGGGCTTTGAGCCCTTTGGCGGCGAGCGCGTTAATCCTTCGTGGGAAGTGGTAAAGCAACTCAATGATATGGAGCTGTCCGGCGCGCGTATTATTGCGCGCCAACTGCCTTGCGTATTCGGCGCGGCACTGGAAGCGCTCAATGCGGCGATTGATGAGGTGCAACCGGCGATGGTGTTGGCTATCGGTCAGGCGGGTGGGCGCACCGACATTACCCTGGAACGGGTAGCGATCAACATCGACGATGCGCGTATTCCGGATAATCAGGGCCAGCAGCCGATCGACGAACCTATCGTTGAAAACGGGCCTACGGCTTATTTCAGCACCTTGCCGATCAAGGCGATGGTTGGCGCGATGCGTGAGGCGGGCATTCCTGCTTCGGTATCGCAAACGGCCGGCACCTACGTTTGCAACCACGTAATGTACGGTCTGTTGCACCGCTTAAGCGATCAGCAGGCCATCAAGGGCGGGTTTATTCATATCCCTTATCTGCCGGAACAGGCTGCCGCACACCCTGGCGCACCCAGCATGGCGGCAAGCACGGTACTGTTCGCGCTGGAACTGGCTGTTTCCATTGCGCTGCAGGTTGAACACGATCTGAAAGTCGTTGGCGGCGCGACGCATTAATCGCCGTTTTACCCTGGCGCGGATTGCTGCGCCAGGGTATTCAGGAGCCACACTATGCCGGAAGGACCGGAAATTCGCCGGGCGACAGATGCACTGGCAGCGGCGGTGATCGACCAGCCGTTGACCGACGTCGATTTTGCCTTTCCCCAACTCAAGCACTACCGCGACCGGTTAATCGGCGAGCGGATTATTGCGATAGAACCGCGCGGCAAGGCGCTGCTGACTCACTTTTCCAATGGGCTGACTTTGTACAGCCATAACCAATTGTATGGCGTGTGGAAAGTGGTGAAAGCGGGAGAGACGCCGGAAACCAAGCGGGATCTGCGCGTGCGGCTGGAAACGGCGGAACGGGCGATTTTGCTGTACAGCGCCTCGGAGATTACCGTCGGACCGCGTGAGGAGATTGAACAACATCCGTTCTTAAAGCGCATCGGCCCCGACGTGTTGGATATGACGCTGACGGAGAAGGCGGTGGAACAGCGACTGCTGTCGCCGGCGTTTCGCCGTCGGCAACTGGGCGGCATGTTGCTCGATCAGGCGTTTCTCGCCGGGCTGGGTAATTACCTGCGCGCCGAAATTCTCTGGCAGGCCGAACTGGCACCGCAGCATAAGCCGCAGGATCTGTCACCGGAGGCTTTGCAACGGCTGGCGGAGGCCTTGCTGGCGGTGCCGCGGCTGTCTTACCAGACGCGAGGGCAGGTGGATGAGAACCGCCATCACGGCGCGTTGTTCAGTTTCAAGGTGTTCCACCGCAGCGGTGAACCCTGCGAGCGCTGCGGTACGATGATCGAACGCACCACGCTGTCTTCGAGGCCCTTTTATTGGTGCCCGGGTTGCCAGAAATAGGTTATTCAATGTTTCCCCTCACCCCGACCCTCTCCCAAAGGAGAGGGAGATACGGGGGGAGATAGCAAAAAAAATGCCGCCCATCGGGGCGGCATTTTGCTGCTTTATGTAGAGTAAAGCGGCGTTATTGGTTTTTCAGTTGGGATTTGAAATCGCGTTCGGTATAGCCGGTGTACAACTGACGCGGACGGGCAATTTTGATGCCTTCGTCGTGCATTTCGTTCCAGTGCGCAATCCAGCCGATAGTACGGGCGATGGCGAAGATCACGGTGAACATGGAAGAAGGGATCCCCATCGCCTTCAGAATGATGCCTGAGTAGAAGTCGACGTTCGGATACAGTTTCTTCTCGATGAAGTACGGGTCGTTCAGCGCGATGTGTTCCAGCTCCATCGCCACTTCCAACAGGTTATCGTCCTTCTTGTTCAGCTCTTTCAGCACTTCGTGACAGGTTTCACGCATCACGGTGGCACGCGGGTCATAGTTCTTGTACACGCGGTGACCAAAGCCCATCAGACGGAAGGAGTCGTTCTTGTCCTTGGCGCGTTTGATAAACTCAGGGATGTGCTCAACGGTCTTGATCTCTTCCAGCATTTTCAACGCGGCTTCGTTGGCACCGCCGTGTGCCGGCCCCCACAGTGAAGCGATACCGGCCGCGATACAGGCAAACGGGTTAGCGCCTGAAGAGCCTGCGGTACGTACGGTAGAGGTAGAAGCGTTCTGCTCGTGGTCTGCGTGCAGGATCAGGATGCGATCCATTGCGCGTTCCAGCACTGGGTTCACCACGTATTCTTCACACGGGGTGGAGAACATCATGTGCAGGAAGTTACCGGCGTAGGACAGATCGTTACGTGGGTAAACGAACGGCTGGCCCAGCGAATATTTGTAACACATGGCCGCCACGGTCGGCATTTTGGACAGCAGGCGGAACGCGGTGATTTCGCGGTGACGCTCGTTGTTGACGTCCAATGCATCGTGGTAGAACGCCGCCAGAGCGCCGGTCACGCCGCACAGCACCGCCATTGGGTGTGAGTCGCGACGGAAGCCACGGAACAGATGGGTGATCTGGTCGTGGATCATGGTGTGGCGGGTTACGGTCGTTTTGAAGGTCTCAAACTCTTCTGCAGTCGGGGTCTCGCCGTACAGCAGGATGTAGCACACTTCCAGGTAAGAAGACTCTTTCGCCAGCTGTTCAATCGGGAAACCGCGGTGCAGCAGCACGCCTTTGTCACCGTCGATAAAGGTGATTTTGGATTCGCAGGAAGCGGTAGAGGTAAAGCCGGGATCGAACGTGAAATAACCTTTGGAGCCCAGGGCGCGAACATCGAGGACATCGGGACCCAGTGTCGGGGATAATACGCCCAGTTCGATTGGAGCTTCACCATCATTAATGGTTAGCGTCGCTTTCTTATCAGTCATTTACTGTCTCCTTAGCGCCTTATTTTAAAAACCTCTAACAACTGAAATACCTTAATTCACCGCAGGTTGCCCGCAAAAAATGGTGCGGACGCTAACTCTGTGAGCGACTGCGCAAATGCGCGGGTAGGGTACAGAGTGCTAACCAGACGAACGAGGCGGGTGACCAGTTGTTAACGATTCATCGGAATTCGTTATGTTCTGTTAATCTTGCCTATGACGTGTTCGGGGGTGGTTGAACCTATCCCAATAAACTGTTTTATATGCCTTATTTTGTTTTATCTGCGGCGATCTGCTGCAAACATGCTCGGCAAAAACCGCCATTGGGATAGGTTCTGCCAAATACACTGTTGCATAACTTGAACACAGGGGGAAGTGTATCTGCTGACCTATAGCGCATCATAGGGCCGTTTGTGCCCCTATATGTAATGGAATTGTTGATCTCTTGTCAAATCAGATAATTAATTTTGTGCCAATTGTGAAAATCGTGATCTAAATCACTGTTCGGGGGAAATGTTACCAAAGGGATTGTATGGGAATTGTAATCAGAATGTGATCCTCCTATACTGCCGCCAGGTCTCCGGGATACCCTGAAGTAGGAGCACCCAGCGTTATAACTACGCGCCGTTTAAGCACAGAGGATGTTGTTGTTTGAGCGCGTGACGTGTGAGGGTTTTGGCTCTTAACGCTGTCTGATCCCCGCCCAGGCCGGAGGAAGGAAAATAATAAGAGCTGTGTGGGCAAAAACGTGAAAAAACAAAGACCTGTCAACCTGGATCTGCAAACGATCCGGTTTCCCGTAACTGCGATAGCGTCCATCTTACACCGAGTCTCTGGCGTAATTACCTTCGTTGCCGTAGGTATCCTCCTCTGGCTGCTGGGCCTGTCTCTCTCTTCCCAAGAGGGGTTCATGCAGGCTGCCGCCATCATGAATAGCTTCATTGTCAAATTCATATTCTGGGGCATCCTCACGGCGCTGGCCTATCACATTTGCGGTGGTATTCGCCACTTGTTAATGGATTTTGGCTATATCGAAGAGAGTTTAGCCGCCGGTACCCGTTCCGCCCAGGTGGCGATCGGTCTGACCGTCGTGCTGTCAGTTCTGGCTGGAGTCCTCGTATGGTAAACAATGTTTCTGCATTAGGACGCAACGGCGTACACGACTGGTTGTTACTGCGTGCTTCCGCTATCGTCATCACCCTGTATGTTCTGTATATCCTGGGCTTCTTCGTCACGGCTCCGGATCTCACCTACGAAATCTGGCGCGGCTTCTTCGCCACCTCTATTACGAAAGTGTTCACGCTGCTGACGCTGCTGTCGATTCTGGTTCACGCCTGGATCGGTTTGTGGCAGGTGTTGACGGATTACGTCAAACCCTTGGCGGTACGTCTGGTGTTGCAACTGGCGATTGTTGTCGTGTTGCTGGTCTATTTACTGTACGGAACAATCGTAGTGTGGGGTGCGTAACATGAAACTGCCGATCAGAGAGTTTGATGCTGTAGTTATCGGTGCAGGCGGCGCAGGTATGCGCGCGGCACTGCAAATTTCTCAAGCAGGCTCTAGTTGCGCCTTGCTGTCAAAAGTATTCCCGACTCGTTCCCATACCGTATCTGCGCAGGGTGGCATCACCGTAGCGCTGGGTAACAACCACGAAGATAACTGGGAATGGCATATGTATGACACGGTGAAAGGTTCCGATTATATCGGTGACCAGGACGCCATTGAATATATGTGTAAAACCGGCCCGGAAGCGGTTCTGGAGCTGGAGCATATGGGGTTGCCGTTCTCCCGTACGGAAGAAGGCCGCATCTATCAGCGCCCGTTCGGCGGCCAGTCACTGAACTTCGGTGGCGAGCAGGCGGCACGCACCGCGGCGGCAGCCGACCGTACCGGTCACGCGCTGTTGCACACCCTGTATCAACAGAATTTGAAAAACCACACCACTATCTTCTCCGAGTGGTATGCGCTGGATCTGGTGAAAAACCAGGATGGCGCCGTGGTCGGCACCACGGCTATCTGCATTGAAACCGGTGAAGTGGTTTACTTCAAAGCCAAAGCCACCGTGCTGGCGACCGGCGGTGCAGGCCGCATTTATCAGTCCACCACCAACGCCCACATCAACACCGGTGACGGTGTCGGCATGGCACTGCGTGCCGGCGTGCCGGTGCAGGACATGGAAATGTGGCAGTTCCACCCGACCGGCATCGCCGGCGCCGGGGTATTGGTGACCGAAGGTTGCCGTGGTGAAGGCGGTTACCTGCTGAACAAACACGGCGAGCGTTTCATGGAGCGCTATGCGCCGAACGCTAAAGACCTGGCGGGCCGTGATGTCGTCGCCCGTTCGATCATGATTGAAATCCGCGAAGGCCGCGGCTGTGACGGTCCATGGGGCCCACACGTCAAGCTGAAGCTGGATCACCTGGGTAAAGAGGTGCTGGAATCCCGTCTGCCGGGCATTCTGGAACTGTCGCGCACTTTCGCGCACGTCGACCCGGTGAAAGAGCCGATCCCGGTTATCCCAACCTGCCACTACATGATGGGCGGTATTCCGACCAAAGTGACCGGCCAGGCGTTGACCGTGAACGAGAAAGGCGAAGACGTTGTGATCCCGGGCCTGTTCGCCGTGGGCGAAATTGCCTGCGTCTCGGTGCACGGAGCCAACCGTCTGGGCGGCAACTCGTTGCTGGACCTGGTGGTATTCGGTCGTGCCGCCGGCATGCATCTGCATGAGTCTCTGGTAGAGCAGGGCGAAAGCCGTGATGCCAGCGATTCTGATGTCGAGGCCTCACTGGATCGTCTGAACCGCTGGAACAACACCCGTTCCGGTGAAGATCCGGTTGAAATCCGCAAGGCGCTCCAGGCCTGCATGCAGCACAACTTCTCGGTATTCCGTGAAGGTGACGCGATGGCCAAAGGGCTGGAAGAGCTGAAAGTGATCCGTGAACGTTTGAAGAACGCACGTCTGGATGATACCTCCAGCGAATTCAACACCCAGCGCATTGAATGCCTGGAGTTGGATAACCTGATGGAGACCGCGTTTTCCACCGCCGTGTCGGCCAACTTCCGTACCGAAAGCCGTGGCGCACACAGCCGCTTCGACTTCCCGGAACGTGATGATGCCAACTGGCTGTGTCACTCGCTGTATCAGCCGCAATCGGAAAGCATGACGCGTCGTGAAGTGAACATGCAACCGAAGCTGCGCCCGGCATTCCCGCCGAAAGTGCGTTCTTACTAATTGCGGAGATCGATTGATGAAACTCGAATTTTCAATTTATCGCTACAATCCGGATGTTGACGACGCTCCGCATATGCAGGACTACAGCCTGGAAGCGGAAGAAGGTCGCGACATGATGTTGCTGGATGCTTTGATCTTGCTGAAAGAAAAAGATCCGAGCCTGTCGTTCCGTCGTTCTTGCCGTGAAGGCGTGTGTGGTTCCGATGGGATCAACATGAACGGCAAAAACGGCCTGGCCTGTATCACACCGATCTCGTCGCTGCGCAAAGGCAACAACAAGATTGTGATCCGTCCGTTGCCGGGCTTGCCGGTGGTGCGCGATCTGGTGGTTGATATGGGTCAGTTCTACACCCAGTATGAAAAGATCAAACCTTACCTGCAAAACGACGGCAAGAACCCGCCGGCGCGTGAACACCTGCAATTGCCGGAGCAACGCGCCAAGCTGGATGGGCTGTATGAGTGCATTTTGTGCGCTTGTTGCTCGACGTCTTGCCCATCGTTCTGGTGGAACCCTGACAAATTTATCGGCCCGGCTGGCCTGTTGGCGGCATACCGCTTCCTGATTGACAGCCGCGACACGGAAACTGAAGAACGTTTGGACGATCTGGACGACGCTTTCAGTGTTTTCCGCTGCCATAGCATTATGAATTGTGTCAGTGTATGCCCTAAAGGCTTGAACCCGACGCGTGCGATCGGTCATATCAAGTCTATGCTGCTGCAACGCGGCGCATAAGTGGAATGAGATGCTGCGCCGGGCAGTTTCCGGCGCCCATCACAAAGGAGGGAGCCTCTAAAAACTGACCCGTGGCTGCGGTACTATGCAGCCTGGTTCGCCCGCCGGTTTTTAGAGGTTCCTTGTAAGGGACCGCAAGGTCCATAGCAGAACGTACCGTAAAAGTACGTCGAGTGAACCGTTTCTACGGCAAACCGTATCCATCACGGTAATTATGTTAACCACGGCGAAAACTAAAGCTTCAAAGCTTAAGGGATCATGATGCAGAACGGCGCAATGAAGGCCTGGCTGGATTCCTCCTATCTGGCGGGCGCGAACCAGTCTTACATAGAACAGCTCTATGAAGACTTCTTAACCGATCCGGGCTCCGTTGAAGATAGCTGGCGTTCCATTTTTCAACAGCTACCAACCGCGGGTGTAAAACCCGATCAGCTTCACTCTCAAACGCGTGACTACTTCCGCCGCCTGGCGAAAGACTCCGCGCGTTACAACACCACCATCAACGACCCAGACACCGATGCCAAACAGGTCAAGGTACTGCAGCTGATCAACGCCTTCCGTTTCCGCGGACATCAGCATGCCAACCTCGACCCGCTCGGTCTGTGGCAGCGTGAGCAAGTTCCTGACCTTGAACCCGGCTACCACAGTCTGACCGATGCCGACTTCCAGGAAACCTTCAACGTGGGTTCTTTTGCTATCGGCAAAGAAACCATGAAGCTGGGTGACCTGTATGCCGCGCTGAAGCAGACCTACTGCGGTTCGATCGGTGCGGAATACATGCACATTACCAACACTGAAGAGAAGCGCTGGATCCAGCAGCGTATTGAATCGGTGGTGGGGCACGCAAGTTTTACCGATGATGAGAAACGTCGCTTCCTGAACGAATTGACCGCAGCGGAAGGTCTGGAACGTTATCTCGGCGCTAAATTCCCAGGGGCGAAACGCTTCTCGCTGGAAGGCGGCGATGCGCTGGTGCCAATGCTGAAAGAGATGGTGCGCCACGCCGGCAAGAACGGCACGCGCGAAGTGGTATTGGGCATGGCCCACCGCGGCCGTCTGAACGTGTTGATCAACGTGCTGGGTAAAAAACCGGCCGACCTGTTCGACGAGTTTGCCGGCAAACATAAAGAGCACCTCGGTACCGGTGACGTGAAATATCACCAGGGCTTCTCCTCTGACGTAGAAACCGAAGGCGGCATGGTTCACCTGGCGCTGGCGTTTAACCCGTCGCACCTGGAGATCGTCAGCCCGGTGGTCATGGGGTCAGTTCGTGCCCGTCGTGACCGTCTGGACGAAGCGCGCAGCAATATGGTACTGCCAATCACTATCCACGGTGACGCTGCGATTACCGGCCAGGGCGTCGTTCAGGAAACCCTGAACATGTCTCAGGCTCGCGGTTACGAAGTGGGCGGTACGGTGCGTATCGTGATCAACAACCAGGTGGGTTTCACTACCTCCAACCCACTGGATGCGCGTTCTACCGAATACTGTACTGACATCGCCAAGATGGTGCAGTCGCCGATCTTCCACGTGAATGCTGACGATCCGGAAGCGGTGGCCTTTGTGACCCGTCTGGCGTTGGATTTCCGTAACACCTTCAAACGTGACGTGATGATCGATCTAGTCTGCTACCGTCGCCACGGGCATAACGAGGCCGATGAGCCAAGTGCAACCCAGCCGGTGATGTACCAGAAGATCAAAAAACACCCGACACCGCGCAAGATTTATGCTGACGTTCTGACCGAACAAAAAGTCGCCAGCCTCGAAGATGCCACGGAAATGGTCAACCTGTATCGTGATGCACTTGACCGCGGCGATTGCGTGGTCGAAGAATGGCGTCCGATGAACCTGCATACCTTTACCTGGTCGCCGTATCTCAACCATGAATGGGACGAAGAGTACCCAAGCAAGGTTGATATGAAGCGCCTGCAGGAACTGGCCCGTCGTATCAGCACCGTGCCGGAAGCGATCGAAATGCAGTCGCGCGTAGCGAAAATCTACGGTGACCGCGCAGAGATGGCGGCAGGCAACAAGGCGTTCGACTGGGGCGCGGCGGAAACGCTGGCTTACGCCACCCTGGTCGATGAAGGCATTCCTATTCGCCTTTCCGGTGAAGACGCCGGTCGCGGCACTTTCTTCCACCGTCACGCCGTGGTGCATAACCAGAAAAACGGTTCGGTCTATGTACCGTTGGCCAATGTCCACAGCGGGCAGGGCGAGTTCAAAGTTTGGGACTCCGTGCTGTCAGAAGAAGCGGTGCTGGCGTTCGAATACGGCTACGCCACCGCAGAACCGCGCACCCTGAACATTTGGGAAGCGCAGTTCGGTGACTTTGCCAACGGCGCTCAGGTGGTGATTGATCAGTTCATCAGCTCCGGCGAGCAGAAATGGGGCCGTATGTGCGGTCTGGTGATGCTGCTGCCGCACGGTTACGAAGGTCAGGGCCCAGAGCACTCCTCTGCGCGTCTGGAACGTTACCTGCAGCTGTGTGCTGAGCAGAACATGCAGGTGTGCATCCCATCCACCCCGGCACAGGTCTACCATATGCTGCGTCGTCAGGCGCTGCGCGGTATGCGCCGTCCGTTGGTGGTGATGTCGCCGAAGTCCCTGCTGCGTCATCCGCTGGCGACCTCATCCCTGGATGAGCTGGCTAACGGCACCTTCATGCCGGCTATCGGCGAGATTGACGAGCTGGATCCGAAAGCGGTCAAACGCGTGGTCATGTGCTCCGGTAAGGTCTATTACGATCTGCTGGAACAACGCCGCAAGAACGACCAGAAAGATGTGGCCATCATCCGTATCGAGCAGCTGTACCCGTTCCCGCATCAGGCCGTTCAGGCGGTGCTGGAGAAGTATGCTCACGTGCATGATTTCGTCTGGTGTCAGGAAGAGCCGCTGAACCAGGGCGCCTGGTACTGCAGCCAACACAACTTCCGTGAAGTGGTGCCGTTCGGGGCTTCTTTACGTTACGCAGGACGTCCAGCCTCTGCCTCGCCGGCAGTCGGTTATATGTCCGTACACCAGAAGCAGCAACAGGCTCTGGTTAATGACGCGCTGAATATTGTTAAAGATTAAGGGAAAGCTAAATGAGTAGCGTAGATATTCTGGTACCTGACCTTCCTGAATCGGTTGCGGATGCGACCGTAGCCACCTGGCACAAGAAACCAGGTGACAGCGTCCAGCGTGACGAAGTTCTGGTTGAGATCGAAACTGATAAAGTGGTTCTGGAAGTTCCGGCAAGTGAAGCCGGGATCCTCGATGCGATCGTGGAAGAAGAGGGCGCAACCGTGCTTTCTCGCCAGATCCTCGGCCGTATTCGTCCGGGCGACAGCTCCGGCAAACCGACCGAAGAGAAAAACCAGGCTAAAGAAGCCACTCCAGCCCAGCGTGCAACCGCCAGCCTGGAAGACGAGAGCAATGACGCACTCAGCCCGGCGATCCGCCGCCTGATTGCCGAACACGATCTCGACGCTGCCGCCATCAAAGGCAGCGGCGTGGGTGGCCGTATCACCCGCGAAGACGTGGAAGCGCACCTGGCTAACGGCAAAAAAGCCGACAAGCCTGCCGCCGCAGCGGAAGCCGCACCGCAGCCTGCTCTGAGCAGCCGCAGCGAGAAGCGCGTGCCGATGACCCGTCTGCGCAAGCGCGTGGCCGAGCGCCTGTTGGAAGCGAAGAACAGCACCGCGATGCTGACGACCTTCAACGAAATCAACATGCAGCCGATCATGGACCTGCGCAAGCAGTACGGTGAAGCCTTCGAAAAACGCCACGGTGTCCGTCTGGGCTTCATGTCCTTCTACATCAAGGCCGTGGTTGAAGCACTGAAACGCTTCCCGGAAGTGAATGCTTCTATCGATGGCACCGATGTGGTGTACCACAACTACTTCGATATCAGCATCGCGGTATCTACCCCACGTGGCCTGGTGACCCCAGTGCTGCGCGACGTAGACAGCATGAGCATGGCGGACATCGAGAAGAAAATCAAAGAGCTGGCGGTCAAAGGCCGTGACGGCAAATTGACGGTAGAAGAGCTGACCGGCGGTAACTTCACCATTACCAACGGCGGCGTATTCGGTTCACTGATGTCTACCCCGATCATCAACCCACCGCAGAGCGCCATCCTGGGCATGCACGCCATTAAAGATCGCCCAATGGCGGTTAAAGGCCAGGTTGTGATCCAGCCAATGATGTATCTGGCACTGTCTTACGATCACCGCCTGATCGACGGTAAAGAATCCGTGGGTTATCTGGTGACGGTAAAAGAGATGCTGGAAGATCCGGCTCGTCTGCTGCTGGACGTATAACCCTTGATGGGCGCGGTACGCCGCGCCCACACTCTGTGCTATGTGGTCGACTAAAGTCATGCGGTTTACCGCCAAAATGGCTCGGCTAAAACCTTCAGAACTGAATGGATAGAACATCATGAATTTACACGAATATCAGGCAAAACAGCTGTTTGCTCGGTATGGCATGCCGGCACCAACCGGTTACGCCTGTACCACACCGCGTGAAGCGGAAGAAGCCGCATCCAAAATCGGCTCCGGCCCGTGGGTGGTTAAATGTCAGGTTCATGCTGGCGGCCGCGGTAAAGCTGGCGGCGTTAAAGTGGTTAACAGCAAAGAAGATATTCGCGCTTTCGCTGAAGCCTGGCTGGGCAAGCGTCTGGTGACCTACCAGACTGATGCGCTGGGCCAACCGGTTCACCAGATCCTGGTAGAAGCCGCGACCGACATCGATAAAGAACTGTACCTGGGTGCGGTAGTCGACCGTGCAAGCCGTCGTGTGGTGTTCATGGCATCGACCGAAGGCGGCGTTGAGATTGAAAAAGTTGCGGAAGAAACCCCGGAACTGATCCACAAAATGACCATCGACCCACTGGCAGGCCCACAGCCTTACCAGGGCCGTGAACTGGCCTTCAAACTGGGTCTGACCGGCAAGCAAGTCGGCCAGTTCGCCAAGATCTTCATGGGCCTGGCGACCTTGTTCCTGGAACGCGACCTGGCGATGGTTGAGATCAACCCGCTGGTAGTGACCAAGCAGGGCGATCTGATCTGTCTGGACGGTAAACTGGGCGCTGACGGCAACGCATTGTTCCGCCAGTCTGAACTGCGTGAAATGCGTGACCCTTCTCAGGAAGATGAGCGTGAATCCCGTGCGGCACAGTGGGAGCTGAACTACGTTGCCCTTGATGGCAACATCGGCTGCATGGTGAACGGCGCAGGCCTGGCGATGGGTACCATGGACATCGTTAAGCTGCACGGCGGCGAACCAGCCAACTTCCTCGACGTGGGCGGCGGTGCAACCAAAGAGCGCGTGACCGAAGCCTTCAAAATCATCCTGTCCGACGACAAGGTGAAAGCGGTATTGGTTAACATTTTCGGTGGTATCGTGCGTTGCGATCTGATCGCTGACGGTATCATTGGCGCAGTAGCCGAAGTGGGCGTTAACGTCCCGGTGGTGGTGCGTCTGGAAGGGAATAACGCCGAACTGGGCGCCAAGAAACTGGCGGACAGCGGTCTGAATATCATTGCTGCGACCAGCCTGACTGATGCGGCTCAGCAAGTTGTTGCGGCAGTGGAGGGTAAATAATGTCCATTTTAATCGATAAAAACACCAAAGTAATTTGTCAGGGTTTCACCGGTAGCCAGGGGACCTTCCACTCCGAACAAGCTATCGCTTACGGCACCAAAATGGTCGGTGGCGTGACGCCGGGCAAAGGTGGCACTCAGCACCTGGGCCTGCCGGTGTTCAACACCGTGCGTGAAGCGGTAGAAGCGACCGGCGCAACGGCGTCCGTTATCTACGTACCGGCACCGTTCTGCAAAGACTCCATTCTGGAAGCTATCGATGCAGGCATCAAACTGATCATCACCATCACCGAAGGCATCCCGACGCTGGATATGCTGACCGTGAAAGTGAAGCTGGATGAAGCCGGTGTGCGTATGATCGGCCCGAACTGCCCAGGTGTTATCACCCCGGGCGAGTGCAAAATCGGCATCATGCCTGGTCATATCCACCTGCCAGGCAAAGTGGGCATCGTTTCCCGCTCCGGCACCCTGACCTATGAAGCGGTGAAGCAGACCACTGATACCGGTCTGGGCCAGTCTACCTGTGTCGGCATCGGCGGCGACCCGATCCCGGGCTCCAACTTCATCGATATCCTGAAAATGTTCCAGGAAGATCCGCAGACTGAAGCGATCGTGATGATCGGTGAGATCGGGGGTAGCGCGGAAGAAGAAGCCGCTGCTTACATCAAAGAACACGTGACCAAGCCTGTAGTTGGTTACATCGCGGGTGTTACTGCACCTAAAGGCAAGCGTATGGGGCATGCCGGCGCCATCATTGCCGGCGGCAAAGGTACTGCGGACGAGAAATTCGCAGCGCTGGAAGCGGCAGGGGTTAAAACCGTACGCAGCCTGGCTGACATCGGTGAAGCCGTTAAAGCGGTTCTGAATCGCTAATTTACCGCCTGCGGTAGTCCGTATTTAAACAGGGTCAGACCAAGTGTCTGGCCCTGTTTTTTTTGCCTGTCGGAGGGCGAACCAGGCATCACCCTAGCCGTAGTGGGCGTTAGAGGCGTCAATTAAGGGAATTGGGAGATGTGGCTGACGTATTTAAGCGCTGTTTTCAGTGATAACGATTCTTTTTTATTGCCGACAATTATCAGAGTAAAAAAATAAGCTAAGCTTGTCTTATTCGCAGGTTAATAAACGTTAACATCATTCACACTCGAGCCTTCATTTAAATACAGATAACCATTAAATATCACATCTATTTAACACAAAAAGTACCTGGATAGACTACGAAACCATTATGTAACATAACCACAAGATAATTATGAGAAATTGTGAGCTGAATCTGGAAATAAAATTCAGATAGGCTTAAATTGTTCCAGATCAAATTACGGCCAAGTACCTCTTTGGGCTAAAATTTGACCTGTAACCAAAAGTCTAACCCATATCACGTAAAAACCTATTTATTGTGTGGGATTGGGCGAGTATCATCCATGGTGAATATGGATGGTTGATCTTGTTGCATTTGTTACCCGTTGTCGGTTTTCAGTGGTGTGTTTAGCGCACTGGCCAGTACGGCCTGCGTCGAATGCAGGGCTGAAAGCGGAGAAGCTGGATCAAATTTTTGTTGTGTTTAAGGGCATTCACTGCGGGGCGTTACCGGTAGCTTCACCCGAAGTCATATCGATAACCGCATGTCGGAGTCTTCCTGCGAGGAGCAAGGAGTCAAGATGTTTGATATTGTCGAACTGTCGCGCTTACAGTTTGCTTTAACGGCGATGTACCATTTCTTATTTGTCCCATTAACGCTAGGCATGGCGTTTTTGCTGGCAATTATGGAAACGGTATATGTACTGTCAGGCAAGCAAATCTATAAAGATATGACCAAATTCTGGGGCAAGTTATTTGCAATTAACTTTGCTCTGGGTGTGGCCACCGGTTTGACCATGGAGTTCCAGTTCGGGACCAACTGGTCATATTTCTCACATTACGTCGGTGATATTTTCGGGGCCCCTCTGGCCATCGAAGGTCTGATGGCGTTCTTCCTTGAATCGACGCTGGTCGGCCTGTTCTTCTTCGGCTGGGATCGTCTGGGCAAGGTGCAGCACATGGCCGTAACCTGGCTTGTGGCACTGGGCTCAAACTTCTCCGCGCTGTGGATCCTGGTCGCCAACGGCTGGATGCAGAACCCTATCGCCTCGGACTTCAACTTCGAAACCATGCGTATGGAGATGCTCAGCTTCTCCGAACTGGTGCTCAACCCGGTTGCGCAGGTGAAGTTCGTTCACACCGTCGCTGCCGGCTACACCTGTGGTGCGATGTTCGTACTGGGTATCAGCTCTTACTACCTGTTGAAAGGCCGTGATACCGCCTTCGCCAAACGTTCCTTCGCTATTGCCGCCAGCTTCGGTATGGCTGCCGTGCTGTCCGTTATCGTACTGGGTGATGAATCCGGTTATGAAATGGGCGACGTGCAGAAAACCAAACTGGCCGCCATCGAAGCCGAGTGGGACACTCAACCGGCTCCGGCTTCCTTTACCCTGTTCGGTATTCCGAATCAGGATAAAATGGAAAACTCCTACTCGATCCAAATTCCTTATGCGCTCGGCCTGATTGCCACCCGCTCAACGGATACCCAGGTCACCGGCCTGAAAGATCTGATGGCGCAGCATGAAGTGCGTATTCGCAACGGGATGAAAGCCTACCAATTGCTGGAAGAGCTGCGCAGCGGCAATACCGATCCGGCGGTACGCGCCGAGTTCAATAAAGCCAAGCAGGATTTGGGCTACGGTTTACTGCTGAAGCGTTATACCCAGAACGTCACCGACGCGACGGAAACGCAGATCCAGCAGGCGACCAAAGACTCTATCCCACGCGTAGCGCCGCTGTACTTCGCCTTCCGCATCATGGTGGCCTGTGGCGTGCTGATGCTGCTGATTATCGGTCTGTCGTTCTGGAGCGTGCTGCGTGGCCGTATTGGCCAGAGAAAATGGCTGCACCGTGCGGCGCTGTATGGTCTGCCGCTGCCGTGGATTGCGATCGAAGCCGGCTGGTTTGTGGCTGAATACGGTCGTCAACCTTGGGCGATTGGTGAGGTGCTGCCGACTGCGGTTGCCAACTCTTCACTGACTGCGGGCGACATTCTGTTCTCGATGGGGCTGATTTGCGGCTTGTACACCCTGTTCCTGGTGGCTGAAATGTACCTGATGTTCAAATTTGCACGTCTGGGTCCAAGCAGCCTGAAAACTGGCCGCTACCACTTTGAACAACCGACTGCCGCCGTGCAGGAAGCGCGCTAAACAGGAGTCCACGTATGTTTGATTATGAAGTACTGCGATTTATCTGGTGGGTCCTGATTGGCGTACTGCTGATCGGTTTCGCCGTCACCGACGGTTTCGACATGGGGGTCGGCATCCTGGTGCGCATTATCGGTAAAACCGATACCGAGCGCCGGGTGATGATCAACTCCATCGCACCGCACTGGGACGGTAACCAGGTGTGGCTGATCACGGCCGGTGGTGCACTGTTCGCCGCCTGGCCGATGGTCTATGCGGCGGCGTTCTCCGGTTTCTATGTCGCCATGATCCTGGTGCTGGCCGCCTTGTTTTTCCGCCCGGTCGGTTTTGACTACCGTTCGAAGCTGGAGAGCAGCCGTTGGCGCAACATGTGGGACTGGGGCATCTTTATCGGCAGCTTCGTGCCGGCGGTGGTGTTCGGTGTGGCATTCGGCAACCTGTTGCAGGGCGTGCCCTTCCACATGGACGAATACATGCGTCTGTTCTACACCGGCAACTTCTTCCAACTGCTGAATCCGTTTGGCCTGTTGGCGGGCGTGGTCAGTTTGACCATGCTGGTGACCCAGGGGGCGACCTACCTGCAGATGCGTACCAGCGGTGAGATCCACCTGCGTGCTCGTGCTGCGGCGCAGATCTCCACGCTGGTGATGGCGGTGTTCTTCCTGTTGGGCGGCATTTGGCTGGTGAAAGGCATCGACGGTTATGTGATTACCTCGGCGCTGGACACCATGGCAGAGTCGAACCCGATGCGTAAAGAAGTGGCTCATCAGGCCGGTGCCTGGTTGATCAACTTCAACAAGTATCCGCTGCTGTGGGCACTGCCTGCCTTGGGTGTGGTGCTGCCGCTGTTCACGGTACTGTTCTCCCGCTTGTCGAAAGACGCGCTGGCGTTCGTGACTTCGTCACTGACCATTGCCTGCGTGATCCTGACTGCCGGGGTGACCATGTTCCCGTTCGTGATGCCGTCAAGCACTGTGCCTAACATCAGCCTGACCATGTGGGATGCCACCTCCAGCCTGTTGACGCTGGAAGTGATGACCGTTGTCGCGGCGATCTTCGTGCCCATCGTTCTGGCGTACACCAGTTGGTCGTACTACAAAATGTTCGGCCGTCTCGACAAAAACTTCATCGAGAACAACAAGCATTCGCTGTATTAAGGATAGGGAGCTAAACCATGTGGTATTTTGCCTGGATTCTCGGAACGCTTCTTGCCTGTGCCTTCGGCATCATCACGGCGCTGGCGCTTGAGCACCACGAAGATTCAAAAGCACAGCAAGACGGTAAGTGATGAGTTCGTCATTAACTGACAAGCTGTACGCCATGACTGACAAGGGCCCGGTCCGGGCCCTTTCACTGGTGCTGGCGTTGATTTTGGCGGGCTGTATTTTCTGGGATCCGACCCGCTTTGCGGCGAAGACCAGCTCGCTGGAGATTTGGGAAGGGCTGCTGCTGATTTGGGCCGTGTGCGCAGGCGTCGTTCACGGCGTCGGGTTCAAGCCGCAGCGGACGCTATGGCGCGCTTTTTTTGCGCCACTTCCGGCGATTGTGATCCTGGCCGCAGGATTACTTTACGTTTCTTTATAATCTCCGTTATATCCCCGAGTTATGGGCCCTTCCGGCCCATAATTATTTTCGTTCCCCTCTTGTAACCCATTCCCAACCCGATCCGTCTTGCGTATAGTAGCACCGTTAAATTGCATTGCTGGGAAGTAGAGTGAGTAATACGTTGTTTCGATGGCCGGTTCGCGTTTACTACGAGGATACCGATGCCAGTGGTGTGGTCTATCACGCCCGCTATGTCGCCTTTTTTGAAAGAGCGCGCACCGAGATGCTGCGTCATCACAACTTTCATCAACAGCAGCTGCTCAGTGAACATGTCGCTTTCGTGGTTCGGCGCATGACGGTGGATTACCTGGCTCCGGCTCGTCTCGACGAGCAGTTGGAAGTGCAGAGTGAAATCACCTCAATGCGCGGGGCCTCTCTCACGTTTGCCCAACGCATTGTCAATTCTGACGGGACTCTTTTGAGTCAGGCCGATGTGTTGATTGCATGCATTGATCCACACCAAATGAAGCCGATAGCGCTTCCTAAGTCTATTGTCGCGGAGTTTAAGCAGTGACTGACATGAACATCCTAGATTTATTCTTGAAGGCGAGCCTGCTGGTTAAGCTTATCATGTTGATTTTGATATGCTTCTCAGTGGCCTCTTGGGCGATCATCATTCAGCGTACCCGCATCCTTAATGCGGCCACGCGTGACGCCGAAGCCTTTGAAGACAAATTCTGGTCCGGTATCGAGCTTTCCCGTCTGTATCAGGAAAGCCAGGCGCGTCGCGATAGCCTGACCGGCTCAGAGCAAATTTTCCACTCTGGTTTCAAAGAGTTCGCTCGTTTGCACCGCGCTAACAACCACGCGCCGGAATCGGTGATCGAAGGCGCTTCACGTGCCATGCGTATCTCGATGAACCGCGAACTGGAAACGCTGGAAAACCACATACCATTCCTCGGCACCGTCGGGTCGATCAGTCCGTACATCGGTCTGTTCGGCACCGTGTGGGGGATCATGCACGCCTTTATCGCACTGGGCGCGGTGAAGCAGGCCACGCTGCAAATGGTAGCACCGGGTATCGCCGAAGCACTGATCGCCACCGCCATCGGTTTGTTCGCCGCTATTCCGGCCGTTATGGCCTATAACCGCCTCAACCAGCGCGTCAACAAGCTTGAGCAGAATTACGACAACTTTATGGAAGAGTTCACCGCTATTCTGCATCGTCAGGCCTTCTCCAGCGACAGCAAATAAGTAGGAGGTAGCATGGCGAGAGTTCGTGGACGTAATCGGCGCGAGCTGAAGTCCGAAATTAACATCGTTCCGTTGCTTGACGTGTTGCTGGTGCTGTTGCTGATCTTTATGGCAACGGCACCGATTATCACGCAGAGCGTTGAGGTTGATCTGCCGGATGCCACCGATTCCAAGACGGTCTCCAGCGATGATAACCCGCCGGTGATCCTTGAGGTTTCAGGTGTGGGTCAATACACCCTGGTGGTGGATCACAACCGCATGGAACTGCTGCCACCGGAACAGGTTGCCGCCGAAGCCAAGTCGCGTTTAGCGGCTAACCCGAAAACGGTCTTTTTGATCGGCGGGGCGAAGGAAGTTCCGTACGATGAGATTATCAAGGCATTGAATATTCTCCATCAGGCGGGCGTGGCTTCCGTGGGGCTAATGACCCAGCCAATCTGACCCTAAGGTCAGTGGCAACCCGGTTCCTGTGCTGCGGCCCAGGAACCCCGTATAAGCAACACCAGTTTTTGGGAATCTATTTTGGTAAAGGCAACTGAGCAAAACGATAAGCTGAACCGCGCCGTTATTGTTTCGGTCGTTCTGCACTTTATATTGATTGCCCTGCTGATTTGGGGATCGCTGCAAGAAAACGTCGACATGAACAGTGCCGGCGGTGGTGGCGACGGTTCTGTCGTCGGTGCAGTGATGGTCGATCCCGGGGCAGTGGTGGAGCAGTACAACCGCCAGCAACAGCAGAGTAACGACGCGCAGCGTGCTGAAAAGCAGCGCCAGAAAAAAGCGGAACAGCAGGCCGAAGAACTTCAGCAGAAGCAGGCGGCGGAACAACAGCGCCTGAAAGAGCTGGAGAAAGAGCGTTTGTCCGCGCAGGAAAAAGCGGCGCAGGACGCGAAAGCACAGGCTGAACAGCAAAAGCAGGCCGCTGAGCAACAAAAGCAGGCTGCTGAACAACAAAAAGCGGCCGAAAACGCCGCGGCGAAAGCCAAAGAACAACAGAAAGTAGCGGAAGTGGCTGCGGCCAAAGCCAAGGCCGAAGCGGATAAAGTCGCTAAAGCCCAGGCTGATGCGCAGAAGAAAGCGGAAGCTGAAGCCAAGAAAGAAGCGGCTGCTGCCGCTGCTGCCAAGAAACAGGCGGAAGAAGCGAAGAAAACCGCTGCTGCGGCGGCAGAGCAAAAAGCCGCCGAAGCCGCTGAGAAAAAAGCGGCAGCCGATGCTGAGAAGAAGGCCGCTGCTGACGCCGAGAAGAAAGCAGCCGCAGAGGCTGAGAAAAAGGCCGCTGCAGCTGAAAAGGCGGCTGCCAAGAAAGCCGCCGATGCCAAGAAGAAAGCCGCTGCAGCTCAGTCTTCAGAAGTTGAAGATCTGTTCGGTGGCCTGGCGGACGGTAAAAACGCGCCGAAAGGCGGCGGAGCCAAAGCGAAAGGCGACGGTAAACCAGCTGGTCAGGGCAATGCCAAGACTGCGGGGGCCAGCGGCGCCGAGATCAACGGCTATCTGGGCCAGATCACTTCGGCTATTCAAAGCAAGTTTTACGACGCGGACTTGTATAAAGGGCGCAAGTGCGACCTGCGAATCAAACTGGCACCGGACGGTTTGTTGATTGATGTTAAATCGGAGGGGGGCGATCCGGCACTGTGTCAGGCCGCGATAGCCGCAGCTAAGCAGGCGAGAATACCGAAACCGCCAAGCCAGGCAGTTTATGAGGTGTTTAAGAATGCTCCCCTTACGTTTAGACCGGAATAATGGTTGTTTTAGCTGAGCCATATCGCAGGGATGTACTAAGGTAACCAACAGGGATTATGTAGTTTTGTTTGAGTTGGTTTGTTAAAGTTCTGCTAATTTATCGCAGGCATCCCGCCTGGATAAGGGAGATGAGATGAAGCAGGCATTTCGAGTAGCGTTAGGTTTTTTAATACTGTGGGCCTCCGTTCTTCACGCGGAAGTTCGCATTGAAATCACCCAAGGGGTCGACTCCGCTCGCCCGATTGGTGTGGTGCCGTTTAAATGGGCTGGCCCAGGCACGCCTCCGGAAGATATTGGCAAGATTGTCGGCGCAGACCTGCGCAACAGCGGCAAATTCAACCCAATTGACGTAGCGCGCATGCCGCAGCAACCGACCACCGCGTCTGAAGTGACGCCGGCGGCCTGGACTGCGTTGGGCATTGATGCGGTCGTGGTTGGCCAGGTACAACCTGGTGCGGACGGCGGCTACCTGATCTCTTATCAACTGGTGGACACTTCGGGTTCTCCAGGCACCGTTCTGGCGCAGAACCAGTATAAAGTGACCAAGCAATGGTTGCGTTATTCGGCTCACACCGCCAGTGACGAAGTGTTTGAGAAGCTGACCGGTATCAAGGGCGCATTCCGGACTCGTATCGCTTACGTGGTGCAGACCAACGGCGGGAAATTCCCGTACGAACTGCGCGTAGCGGACTACGACGGTTACAACCAGTTTGTGGTACACCGTTCACCGGAACCACTGATGTCCCCGGCCTGGTCGCCGGACGGCAGCAAACTGGCGTACGTGACCTTTGAAAGCGGCCGCTCTGCGCTGGTCGTACAGACCCTGGCTAACGGTGCCATCCGTCAGATCGCTTCGTTCCCGCGCCACAACGGTGCCCCGGCGTTCTCACCGGACGGCAGTCGCCTGGCCTTTGCGCTGTCTAAAAGCGGCAGCCTGAACCTGTACGTGATGAATCTTGGCTCTGGCCAGATCACTCAAATCACCGACGGGCGCAGCAACAATACCGAACCGACCTGGTTCCCGGATGGTCAGTCTCTGGCTTATACCTCCGATCAGGGTGGTCGACCACAGATTTATAAAGTCAGTGCCAGTGGCGGTGCGTCACAGCGTCTGACATGGGAAGGCTCTCAGAATCAGGATTCTGAAGTCAGCTCTGATGGTAAGTTCCTGGTGATGGTGAGCACCAATAGCGGCGCTCAGCATATCGCCAAACAAGATCTCGGATCGGGTGCGGTTCAAGTGTTAACCGGCACCTTCCTGGACGAAACGCCTAGTATTGCGCCAAATGGCACCATGGTGATCTATAGCTCCACGCAAGGTATGGGCTCCGTGTTGCAACTGGTATCGACTGATGGGCGTTTTAAAGCGCGTCTTCCGGCAACTGATGGACAGGTCAAATTCCCTGCCTGGTCGCCGTATCTGTGATGCATGTGTAAATATGTATGGCAAACTATAAAAGGATTAAAGAAATGCAACTGAACAAAGTGCTGAAAGGGCTTCTGCTGGCACTGCCAGTCCTGGCTGTAGCAGCTTGTAGTTCTAACAAAAGCGCAAACAACGACCAATCTGGTCTGGGCGCTGGCGCTGGCACTGGTACAGAAAATGGCAGCAGCAACCTGTCTTCTGAAGAACAAGCTCGTCTGCAGATGCAAGAACTGCAGAAGAACAACATTGTTTACTTCGGTCTGGACAAGTATGACGTGAGCTCTGAGTTCGCTCAGATGCTGGACGCGCACGCTGCATTCCTGCGTAACAACCCGTCTTACAAAGTGACCGTAGAAGGCCACGCGGATGAACGCGGTACGCCGGAATACAACATTGCCCTGGGTGAGCGTCGTTCTAACTCAGTGAAAATGTACCTGCAAGGTAAAGGCGTTTCTGCTGACCAAATCTCTATCGTTTCTTACGGTAAAGAAAAACCAGCAGTACTGGGCCACGACGAAGCGGCTTATGCTAAAAACCGTCGTGCAGTTCTGGTTTACTAAGAGAATCGCATGAACAGTAACTTCAGACGTCACTTGTTGAGTCTGTCGTTACTGGTTGGCGTAGCGGTCCCATGGGCCGCTACTGCCCAAGCGCCAATCAGTAATGTCGGCTCCGGCTCGGTCGAAGACCGTGTCACCTCACTTGAGCGCATCAGTAATGCTCAGGGCCAGCTTTTAAACCAACTCCAGCAACAACTCTCTGACAACCAGCGCGATATTGACGCTCTCCGCGGGCAAATCCAGGAAAGCCAATATCAACTGAATCAGGTCGTTGAACGCCAAAAGCAAATCTATCAACAGATGGATAGCATCAGCCAGGGCGGCGCTCAGAGCTCTGCTGCCGCAGCGGGTGCCGCGGGCGGGGCAGCAGCGGCTGCCTCCTCCACAGGCGCTGACAATGCGTCTGCGGGCGCTACAGCAGCAGCGCCGGCCAGCACGGGTGATGAAAACAGCGACTACAACGCCGCTGTGTCATTGGCGCTGGAAAAAAAACAGTATGACCAGGCAATCTCCGCTTTTCAGGCCTTCGTAAAACAGTACCCAAAGTCTACTTACCAGCCTAATGCCAATTATTGGCTGGGCCAGTTGTTCTACAACAAGGGTAAGAAAGATGATGCGGCTTACTATTATGCGGTCGTGGTGAAGAATTACTCAAAATCACCTAAGGCGCCGGACGCCATGTACAAGGTGGGTATCATCATGCAGGAAAAAGGGCAGGCTGATAAAGCCAAAGCCGTGTTCCAGCAGGTGATTAAACAATACCCAACCAGTGCGGCGGCCAAACAGGCGAAAAGTCGCGTAGCCGGTTAGTCAGAAAAAAAAATGAGCCCAGAAGTTAGTCGATTTGACCGATTTCTGGGCTCATTCGCGTGAAGAACAAGCAGTTGAACCTGTTGTTTATAAATTTAGGTTGCGCTGCCAAGATAAATTAGTAATATATGCCGCCGTTGCCAAGACATCTTGCAAGATGTTAAAGCAGCAAGGAAATTGGGTCGTTAGCTCAGTTGGTAGAGCAGTTGACTTTTAATCAATTGGTCGCAGGTTCGAATCCCGCACGACCCACCAATTCCTGAAGTAGTAGCAGTAACCACACTAGTGGGTGATTAGCTCAGTTGGTAGAGCATCTCCTTTACACGGAGGGGGTCGGCGGTTCGAGCCCGTCATCACCCACCACTGCTGTGGGCCGTTAGCTCAGTTGGTAGAGCAGTTGACTTTTAATCAATTGGTCGCAGGTTCGAATCCCGCACGGCCCACCATTTTTAGATGTGACTACGATGTGGAATCGTAAGGGTGAGAACCGTAAAGGTTCGAGTCTCGCAAAGCGAGACAACATCACGCAAGTGATGGCCCGAAGGGTGAGGCCAAAGGCCGAATAATCCCGCACGGCCCACCATTTCAGAATTGTTTTTCCTCAATACAGGCTTCGGTTTTGTATTGGTTGTTCAGCAGTAAACCACGTCAGTGGGCCGTTAGCTCAGTTGGTAGAGCAGTTGACTTTTAATCAATTGGTCGCAGGTTCGAATCCCGCACGGCCCACC
>NZ_JBIEIU010000003.1:0-397467 GCF_052113645.1 Serratia quinivorans
TAGGCTGGGTGTGTAAGTGCAGCGATGCATTGAGCTAACCAGTACTAATGATCCGTGAGGCTTAACCTTACAACACCAAAGGTGTTTTAGAGTAGACGAAAGATTTTCAGCGAAGTTCCGAGATTGGTTTCAATGGCCTGTGAGGCGGTTGAAATGAAACAGAATTTGCCTGGCGGCCATAGCGCGGTGGTCCCACCTGATCCCATGCCGAACTCAGAAGTGAAACGCCGTAGCGCCGATGGTAGTGTGGGGTCTCCCCATGCGAGAGTAGGACACTGCCAGGCATCAAATTAGTGTGCTGATATGGCTCAGTTGGTAGAGCGCACCCTTGGTAAGGGTGAGGTCCCCAGTTCGACTCTGGGTATCAGCACCACTTTATTTAAAGTGGGTTTAGAAGTTCGGCAAAAAGAATTAAAAGAATTTGCTTGGCGGCAATAGCGCGGTGGTCCCACCTGACCCCATGCCGAACTCAGAAGTGAAACGCCGTAGCGCCGATGGTAGTGTGGGGTCTCCCCATGCGAGAGTAGGACACTGCCAGGCATCAAATTAGTGTGCTGATATGGCTCAGTTGGTAGAGCGCACCCTTGGTAAGGGTGAGGTCCCCAGTTCGACTCTGGGTATCAGCACCACTTTATTTAAAGTGGGTTTAGAAGTTCGGCAAAAAGAATTAAAAGAATTTGCTTGGCGGCAATAGCGCGGTGGTCCCACCTGACCCCATGCCGAACTCAGAAGTGAAACGCCGTAGCGCCGATGGTAGTGTGGGGTCTCCCCATGCGAGAGTAGGACACTGCCAAGCATCAATTAAAGTAAAAAGCCCTGCGTGAAAACGTAGGGCTTTTTGCTTTTTATCTGCCCAAAAGTACGATCTTTCCCCAATCCCGCCGCTATGAAACATTTTCACCTTTCCGTTGAACGCTCGACATTAGGTCAAAAAAACGCTATCTTCGGGCATCTAGAAGTCTAAACGTTTAAATGGATGTGTGGGGATTAAGCAATGCCGATTCGTGTTCCTGATGAGTTACCTGCAGTAAGTTTCTTGCGCAATGAGAATGTCTTTGTGATGACATCCTCGCGGGCAAAAACACAGGAAATCAGGCCACTGAAAGTGCTGATCCTTAACCTGATGCCAAAGAAGATCGAAACGGAAAACCAGTTTTTACGCCTGCTTTCCAACTCTTCGCTGCAAATCGACATCCAGTTGCTGCGCATCGACAGCCGTGAGTCAAAGAACACGCCGGCGGAGCATCTGAACAACTTCTACTGTGATTTTGAAGACATTCAGAATGAGAACTTTGATGGCCTGATTGTGACTGGTGCCCCGCTCGGGTTGGTTGATTTCTGCGACGTAGCCTACTGGCCGCAGATTGAACGGGTGATCGACTGGGCCAAGAACCACGTCACCTCCACGCTGTTTGTCTGTTGGGCGGTACAGGCCGCATTGAACATTTTGTACGGTATCCCGAAGATGACGCGCGAAGTGAAACTCTCCGGCGTTTACCAGCACCAAACGTTGCAACAGCATGCGTTACTGACCCGCGGCTTTGATGAGACTTTCCTGGCGCCCCATTCGCGCTATGCGGATTTCCCCACCGAGATCATCCGCCAGTACACGGATCTGGATATCCTGGCGGAGTCGGAGCAAACCGGGGCTTATTTATTCGCCAGCAAGGATAAACGGCTGGCGTTCGTGACTGGGCACCCAGAGTATGATGCGCTGACGCTCGCCGGTGAGTACTGTCGCGATAACGAAGCAGGTCTCAACCCGGTAGTGCCGCTAAATTACTTCCCCGACGATAACCCCGAACTCACTCCTAAAGCCTCCTGGCGCAGCCATGGTCACCTGTTGTTCGCCAATTGGCTCAACTACTACGTTTACCAGATCACACCGTATGACCTGCGTCATATGAACCCGACCCTGGAATAACGGCTTTTGCTTTGATCGGCGGCTGAATCGAGGCCGCCGACTACACCTTTCCCCAATCTGCTCCCCTTATTTGCCTGTCTGTTTTAATAAAACTCATTGTCTAACAATCACTTAATCTAATTTTTTACAGGTAATGGAACCGGTTTCCTCACCTGTAAATATTGTTATTGTAATTAACTAGTTGATAACAAAAGGTTAATTAAATATTTAACAATAAAATGGAAATCGTTTTTGATTTTTATTTTTAGTTGAGTATTCTTAGATCCAGTGAGATGAGATCTGACCAGTTAAGGATCATTTTATACGCCCTGATCCACACTGATTTCTGATGAAGATGTGCCGGCCTGGCTTGCAACGGCGGTACGCAATGATGGGAAGGAGCAAGACAATGACACAACAGATAGTAGGCACGGAGTTAACGTTTACGCAGGGTTTCACCGCTGCTGAGCGACAAGTGTTGACGGACGACGCGGTCGAATTCCTGGCGGAACTGGTGAGTAAATTTACTCCACAGCGCAATAAGCTTTTGGCTGCGCGCGCCTGCTGGCAGCAGAAGATCGATCAAGGCGATCTCCCGGATTTTATTTCGGAAACTGATTCCATTCGTAATGGCGAGTGGACAATCCGTGGCATACCTGAGGATCTGCGCGACCGTCGAGTCGAGATCACCGGTCCGGTTGAACGCAAGATGGTGATCAATGCCCTGAATGCCAATGTGAAGGTATTTATGGCGGACTTCGAAGACTCGCTGGCGCCGAGCTGGGACAAAGTGATCGATGGCCAAATCAACCTGCATGATGCGGTGAATGGGACCATCTCCTACACCAATGAAGCCGGCAAGATTTATCAACTGAAGCCGAACCCGGCGGTATTGATTGCACGTGTACGCGGCCTGCATTTGCCGGAGAAACACGTGCAGTGGCAGGGGGAAGCCATCCCAGGCGGCCTGTTTGATTTCGTGCTCTATTTCTTCCACAACTACCGCCAGTTGCTGGCCAAAGGCAGCGGCCCTTATTTCTACCTGCCAAAAACCCAGTCCTGGCAGGAAGCGGCCTGGTGGAGTGAGGTCTTCAGTTTTGCCGAGGATCGTTTCTCCCTGCCGCGTGGCACCATCAAAGCCACGGTGTTGATCGAAACGCTGCCGGCGGTGTTCCAGATGGACGAAATCCTCTACCACCTGCGCGATCATATTGTCGGGTTGAATTGCGGCCGTTGGGATTACATCTTCAGCTACATCAAAACGCTGAAAAACCATGCCGATCGGGTGTTGCCGGATCGTCAGTCGGTCACCATGGAGAAGTCATTCCTCAGTGCCTATTCCCGGTTGTTGATCAAGACCTGCCACAAACGCGGTGCTTTCGCCATGGGCGGCATGGCGGCGTTTATCCCGAGCAAAGATGCTGAGAAAAACGCCTGGGTGCTGAACAAGGTGCGGGCGGATAAAGAGCTGGAGGCCAATAACGGCCATGACGGCACCTGGGTAGCGCATCCGGGGCTGGCAGATACCGTCATGGAAGTCTTCAGCAGAGTGCTCGGTGAACGCCGTAATCAGTTGGAAGTCCTGCGTGAAAATGATGCGCCGATCAGCGCCGCGCAGTTGCTGGAACCTTGTGATGGCGAACGGACCGAAGCCGGCATGCGCGCCAATATCCGCGTGGCGGTGCAATACATTGAAGCCTGGATCTCCGGCAATGGCTGCGTGCCCATTTACGGCCTGATGGAAGATGCGGCGACGGCGGAAATCTCCCGTACCTCAATCTGGCAATGGATCCACCACGAGAAGAGCCTGAGCGATGGCCAGTTGGTCACCAAGGCGCTGTTCCGCCAGATGCTGAAAGAAGAGATGTTGGTGGTACGTGAAGAATTGGGTGAGGCGCGTTTTAACGCCGGCCGTTTCGAAGAAGCTGCACGCCTGATGGAGCGCATCACGACACAAGACGAATTAATCGATTTTCTGACTTTACCCGGCTACGAGCTCCTGGCCTGAATCCGTTCCTGACCATTAACCCTACATTATTGAAAAGGATAAAAATTATGTCTACCTCTCGTGCTCAACAGATTCAACAACTGGAACAGGAATGGAAATCGGCTCGCTGGGAAGGCATCACCCGCCCATACAGCGCTGAAGATGTGATTAATCTGCGCGGCTCGGTGAACCCGGCCTGCACGCTGGCGCAGAACGGTGCCGCCAAGCTGTGGGAGTTGCTGCACGGTAAATCACGCAAAGGTTATGTCAACAGCCTGGGGGCGCTGACCGGCGGTCAGGCGTTGCAGCAGGCCAAGGCCGGCATTGAGGCGATTTACCTGTCTGGCTGGCAGGTTGCTGCGGATGCCAACACCGCGTCAGCCATGTACCCGGACCAATCGCTGTACCCGGTGGATTCGGTACCGGCAGTGGTTAAACGTATCAACAATACTTTCCGCCGCGCTGACCAAATCCAATGGGCCAACAAAATTGAACCGGGCAGCAAGGGCTACACCGATTACTTCCTGCCGATCGTGGCCGATGCCGAAGCTGGCTTTGGCGGCGTGCTGAACGCTTTTGAACTGATGAAGGCGATGATTGAAGCCGGTGCTGCCGGGGTGCATTTCGAAGACCAACTGGCGGCGGTGAAAAAGTGCGGTCATATGGGCGGCAAAGTGCTGGTGCCAACCCAGGAAGCGATTCAGAAGCTGGTTGCCGCGCGTCTGGCTGCTGACGTGCTCGGTGTTCCCACCTTGGTCATTGCGCGTACCGATGCCGATGCCGCCGATTTGCTGACTTCAGACTGCGATCCTTACGACAGCGAGTTTGTTTCCGGCGAGCGTACTGCAGAAGGTTTCTTCCGCACCCATGCCGGTATCGAGCAAGCGATCAGTCGTGGCCTGGCGTATTGCCCGTACGCCGACCTGGTGTGGTGCGAAACGTCCACTCCGGATCTGCAGGCTGCCAAGCGTTTCGCCGACGCCATTCATGCCAAATTCCCGGGCAAACTGCTGGCATACAACTGTTCACCGTCGTTCAACTGGAAAAAGAACCTGGACGATCAGACGATTGCCCGCTTCCAGGAAGAACTGTCGGCGATGGGCTACAAATACCAGTTCATCACGCTGGCGGGCATCCACAGCATGTGGTTCAACATGTTCGACCTGGCGCACGCTTATGCGCAGGGCGAAGGTATGAAGCACTACGTCGAGAAAGTGCAGAAACCGGAATTCGACGCGGTTTCGCGCGGTTACACCTTCGCTTCGCACCAACAGGAAGTGGGGACCGGCTATTTCGACAAGGTCACTACCATCATTCAGGGCGGCGCCTCTTCGGTAACGGCGCTGACCGGTTCGACGGAAGAACAGCAGTTCTGAGGCGGCAACGCTGAAAAAGTCTACCCAAGGGCCTGCTAATGCAGGCTCTCAGACTGCTGACAAAGTCGCTTGTTATTAACATCAGGATCTGAGCACTACTAAAAACAAAGGATTAGATCTTCTGCGTTGCCCCAAACATCCGAAAATCCCATTTTTCGAGTGTTTGTCATCAAACTAGGGGCCTGCTAATGCAGGCTCTGTTTTCTGGCGGGAGGTAAGGATGGCGGCGAAACTGGAGTTGTTGATCGCACAGACGATACTGCAGGGCTTTGATGCGCAATACGGCCGCTTCCTGGAAGTGACCGCCGGTGCTCAGCAGCGTTTTGAGCGAGCGGACTGGCCGGCGGTACAACAGGCGATGAAAAAGCGTATTCACCTGTATGACCATCACGTCGGCCTGGTGGTGGAGCAACTGAAGTGCATCACCGGGCAAAAGTACTTTGATGCGGATTTCCCCAGCCGGGTGAAGGCGGTGTATACCGACCTGTTGCCGGAATACCCTCGCTTTGAGATCGCCGAAAGCTTCTTTAATTCGGTTTACTGCCGGTTGTTCAAACACCGCGATCTGACGCCGGAAAAGCTGTTCGTTTTCAGCTCTCAGCCTGAAGGCCGCTTTCGCGATATTCCGCGTCCTCTGTCGCGTAATTTCATCGCTAACGGTGATGTGTCGGCGATGCTGTACAACCTGCTGACGGATTTACCCCTGCGGCTGCCTTGGGAAAACCTGCCGCGCGATATTCATTACATCACTCTGGCGTTGCAACAGAGTTTTAGCGCGCAACAGTTGGCGGGGGCGACGTTCCAGATCGCCAATGAGCTGTTTTACCGCAACAAGGCCGCCTGGCTGGTGGGTAAGCTGCGGGTGGCGGATACGGTCTATCCTTTCCTGCTGCCGATCCATCACAGTGATTCCGGTGCCTTGTTTATCGATACCTGCCTGACCAGCAAGGCCGAGGCCAGTATCGTATTCGGTTTCGCGCGTTCTTACTTTATGGTGTATGCGCCGCTACCGGCAGCGCTGGTCGAGTGGCTGCGCGAGATCCTGCCGGGCAAAACCACCGCCGAGCTGTATATGGCGATTGGTTGCCAGAAGCATGGAAAAACGGAATGTTACCGTGAATACCTGACGTTTATGGCCGGTTCGCAGGAGCAATTTATCATCGCGCCGGGGGTTAAAGGCATGGTGATGCTGGTGTTTACTCTGCCGTCGTTCGATCGGGTGTTCAAGGTAATCAAGGATGAGTTCGCACCGCAAAAAGAGGTGACGCAGGCACAGGTGATGGCCTGCTACCAACTGGTGAAAGAGCACGACCGCGTGGGGCGCATGGCGGATACCCAGGAGTACGAAAATTTTGTCGTCGACAAGGCGCGCCTGAGTCCGGAGCTTCTGGCCGAATTGCAGCGCGAAGTGCCGGACAAGTTGGAAGATCTGGGCGATCGCATCGTGATCAAACATCTGTATATGGAACGGCGCATGACGCCGCTGAATCTGTATCTGGAACAGGCCAATGAGCAGCAGATGCGCGACGCGATAGAAGAGTACGGCAATGCGATCAAACAGCTGGCCGCCGCCAATATCTTCCCCGGCGATATGCTGTTCAAGAACTTCGGCGTGACCCGACACGGGCGGGTGGTGTTTTACGATTACGACGAAATTTGCTACATGACCGAGGTGAATTTCCGCGACATTCCGCCGCCGCGCTATCCGGAAGATGAATTGGCCAGCGAGCCGTGGTACAGCGTGTCGGCAAATGACGTATTTCCGGAGGAGTTCAGGCATTTCCTGTGTGGCGATCGTCGCATCCGACAGGTGTTTGAAGAGCTGCACAGCGACTTGTTCGAGGCCGATTACTGGCGCGGGCTGCAGCGGCGCATCCGCGATGGGCATGTGGAAGATGTCTTCGCTTACCGCAAAAAACGGCGTTTCAGCCAGCGCAGTGGGCTGGAGCTGCCAGCGACTTCGGCGGCAACCTAAGGGCGCGGCTGTTCATCGGCCGCGCCCAATCGTATTAGGCTTTTGCACCCGCAACGGCAGTGCGCGCCAGTTCTGTGATACGCGCGTAGTCGCCGCTTTCCAGCGCATCCGCCGGCACCAGCCAGGAGCCGCCGATGCACAGCACGCTTTTCAGCGCCAGATAGTCACGATAGTTGTTCGGTGAAATACCGCCGGTTGGACAGAAACGTACCTGTGGGAACGGGCCGCCGATCGCCTGCAGAGCCTTCACGCCACCGTTGGCTTCCGCCGGGAAGAATTTAAACTCACGCAACCCATGGTCCATGCCCAACATCAGTTCAGACACGGTGCTGATACCCGGAATTAATGGGATCGAACCGGCAGTGGCCGCTTTCAGCAGATCGGCGGTCAGGCCCGGGCTGATGGCGAATTGAGCGCCGGCATCGGTCACTTCCTGCAGTTGCTGCGGATTGATAACGGTACCGGCACCGATGATGGCATCCGGAACTTCTTTGGCAATGGCGCGGATCGCATCCATCGCGCAGGCGGTACGCAGCGTCACTTCCAATACCCGGACGCCGCCGGCCACCAGGGCTTTCGCCAGGGGGACTGCGTGTTCCAACTTGTTGATGACGATCACCGGGACTACCGGGCCGGCCATCAGGATCTGCTCTGCGCTTGTCTTCCAATTGTTCATTAACGGTTCTCTCCAGTTATGGCCGCCGCCGCCAGGCTGCACGGCCATGCTATCGGTTAAAATTTAATGCAGCAGGCGCCCTGTTCGGCACCGGAAAGTTGGCTGCGCAACGCGCCGAACAGTTCACGGCCGCAGCCGATATGTTCTGCACTCAGATCTGGCTGATAAGGCGCTCGTTGGGCCAGAATGTCGGCATCGACCAACAAGGCCAATTCGCCGGTGCGGCCGTTCACACGGATCACATCACCGTCTTGTACCTTGGCCAGCATACCGCCGGTATAAGCTTCCGGGGTCACGTGGATGGCGGACGGTACCTTGCCGGAAGCGCCTGACAAACGGCCATCGGTGACCAACGCGACTTTAAATCCGCGGTCCATCAAAACACCCAACGGCGGCATCAGTTTGTGCAGCTCGGGCATGCCGTTGGCCTGCGGCCCCTGGAAACGCACCACCACTACGCAGTCGCGATCCAGCTTACCGGCTTCAAACGCCGGCACGATGTCATGCTGGCTTTCAAATATCACCGCCGGTGCTTCGATAATCTGATTATCTGCCGGTACCGCCGAGGTTTTCATTACCGCCCGGCCAAGGTTGCCCGCCAATACCTTGGTGCCGCCGTGATGTTCGAAAGGCTCGGCGATGCTGGCGATCACTTTGGGATCCAGCGAGCTTTCCGTTCCCTCGCGCCAGGCCAGTTGGCCGTTATCCAGCCATGGCTCCTGGGTGTAGCGCGTCAGGCCAAAACCGGCCACGGTGTGCACGTCTTCGTGCAGCAGGCCGTGTTTTAGCAGCTCACGTACCACCAGAGCGACGCCGCCCGATGCCTGGAACTGATTGATGTCTGCCGGGCCGTTCGGATAGATGCGGCACAGTAGCGGCACGGCGTCCGACAACTCGGAGAAGTCATCCCAGTTGATGATAATGCCGGCGGCGCGTGCCATCGCGACCATATGCATGGTCAGATTAGTGGAGCCGCCGGTGGCCAGCAGCGCAACAATGCCGTTCACCACCACTTTTTCATCCACCAGTTTGCCTATCGGCAGATAGTTGCCGGCGGTTTCGGTCAGGCGAGTGACCTGGCGCGCGGCAGCGTCGGTCAACGCATCGCGCAGCGGAGTGTCCGGGTGGACGAAGGAGGCGCCCGGCAGGTGCAGGCCCATCACTTCCATCACCATCTGGTTAGTGTTGGCGGTGCCGTAAAAAGTGCAGGTACCGATGCCGTGATACGAGGCGGCTTCGGCTTCCAGCAGCGCCAGGCGGTCGGCCTTGCCTTCGGCGTACAGTTGGCGTACGCGCACTTTCTCTTTGTTCGGCAAGCCGCTGCTCATTGGGCCGGCAGGCACAAACAACGATGGCAAATGGCCAAAGGACAGGGCGGACATCACCAGGCCCGGCACGATTTTGTCGCAGATGCCGAGAAACAGCGCACCGTCGAACATATTGTGTGACAGGCCAATGGCTGAGGACATGGCAATCACGTCGCGGCTCATCAACGACAGCTCCATGCCATCCTGCCCTTGGGTCACGCCGTCGCACATCGCCGGTACCCCCCCTGCCACCTGACCGACAGCGCCCACCGCGTGCAGCGCCTGTTTCAGCCGTTGCGGGTAGTTTTCGTAGGGCTGGTGGGCGGACAGCATGTCGTTATAGGCGGTAATGATGGCGATATCGCTGCGCACCATGTTTTTCAATGCGGCTTTGTCATCCGGCTGGCAGGCGGCAAAGCCGTGCGCCAGGTTGCCGCAGGCCAATTGTGCGCGGTGTACGGTTTGTGAACGAGCCGTTTCAATACGTGCCAGATAGGCCGCGCGGCTCTGTTTGGAACGGTCGATAATGCGTTGCGTGACACGGGATAGGGTGGGATTAATCATACCTTCCTCACATGGCTATTGTTATAGACGCCGCCTGTGGCGGTGCCCCCGGAGGTAGATTGCAGCCCTGATGTGCAAAGGCCGGGGGCGGAGTTATGTCGTTATTGTTTTTAGAACAGGGTGAAAGCGATCATGCCGATGATGCCGCCCACGCAGCCAAGGAGGGTTTCCATCACCGTCCAGGTTTTTAGCGTTTGCAGTTCATTGGCACCGGTAAATTTGCCGAACAGCCAGAAACCGGCGTCGTTGACGTGGCTGAGTACGATCGAACCGCCGGCAATGCAGATAGCCAGCGCGGCCAGTTGTCCGCCGCCGAGACCCAGTTGGCTGGTTACCGGCAGCACCAGGCCGACGGTGGTCAGACAGGCAACGGTGGCGGATCCCTGGATCACACGCACCATGGCCGACAGCGCAAAGGCGGCTACGGCGATCGGCAGGCCGGTGCCAATCATGGCGTCCCCCAGTGCCGGGCCTACGCCGGAATCCACCAGGATCTGTTTGAATACGCCACCGGCGCCGGTCATCAGCAGGATGATCCCGGCAGGCTGCACCGCTGCCGAGCAGATGGCCAGCGTTTGCTCGTTGGTCATGCCGCGTGGTTTCGCCAGGCCGTAAATCACGATCAGGCAGGCGATCAAAATGGCGGTGAACGGGTGGCCGATAAACTCCAGCCACTGCTGCAGCTGCGAACCCGGGGTGACCAGGCGTGCACCAATGGTTTTCATGCCAACCAGCACCAGCGGGCAGAGTACCAGTGCCAGGCTAAAGCCAAATGACGGCAGGTTGCCCTTGTTGAGCGTCGGTTCGCTTTCATCCGCCGGCATGGGCCAGTTAACGAAGCGGCTGATAAAGCTGCCGTACAATGGGCCGGCAATCAGCATGCCGAGAATGGCGGCGACCAGGCCGATGGCGATCATCCAGCCGAAGTCGGCCTTCATTTGCGCGGCCAGCAGCATCGGCACCGGTCCCGGCAACAGGAACGACGCGGCGGCGGCGACCCCGGCGAACAGTGGGATGGCCAGCTTGACGATATTGCCGTCAGTGCGGCGTGCTACGGCGAACACGATGCCTATCAGCAGGACTACCGCCACGTCAAAGAACAGCGGCAGGGCGCAGATCAACCCGGCGATGCCGAGAGCATAATGGGCCTTGCTTTGGCCGAAACGTTTCAGCAAATGTGCCGCAATTTGATCGAGTGCACCGACCTCATGCAGTATCTTGCCGAACATGGCGCCCAGCGCCACTACGATAGCCAAAAAGCCCAGCGTATCGCCCATGCCTTTCTGCATGGTATCGGCGATGCGGTCCAGCGGCATGCCGGAGAAAATCCCGGCAGCGATAGACACCAGCATTAACGCGACGAAGGCGTGCATGCGCGCCTTCATCACCAAAAACAGCAATAATAGAACCGAACCGACTGCGGTACCGACCAGCGTTACAGTATTCACGCGCACACGTCCTGTGGCAGGAAACTCTGAATGTGTCGTACGGTATCGGCGATCACATTTTCCAGTGGCTGATTGATGTCGACGGACATGACGTCGCTTTCATCCGCCCCCGGCTGCTCCAGCGCCGCGAACTGCGTCACCAACATTTGCGGTTTGAAGAAGTGGCCGTTACGCGCGGCCAGGCGGGCTTCAATGACCGGGAAGTCGCCGTGCAGATAGATGAACGACAGGTTGCCGTTACCGGCGCGCAGACGATCGCGGTAGTGCTTTTTCAGCGCCGAACAGACGATGACCGAGACATTATTGGTGCGCTGCATGGCAAAAGCGGCGTCGTTGAGTGCGGCCAGCCACGGGGCGCGATCGTCATCATTCAGCGGTTCGCCGGCGGCCATTTTCAGGATATTGCTGCGAGGATGCAGAAAATCACCGTCGAGGAATCCGGCAGACAGTTGGCGGGCCGCTGCGGCGGCCACGGCGGACTTGCCGCTGCCGGAAACGCCCATAATGACGTAAATACGGTTTTGATTATTGGTCATGGCATAGCTCCAAAACGACGAGTGGCGTTACCCTGCACAGGTTGTTACCGGTAACATGTTATCGGTAACATTGTCGAAGGAAGTTTCGCCGGTTGCAATCGGCTTCCCTTAGCAAAGTTATTATTTGTGATCGACTTCAACTATTTCAGGCTGAACCCGGGCACCAACCTTGTGGGGGTTGGACAGGGGGCATGCGCCACGGTGGGGCCATCGGCATAGAGAAAGGCTTGCGCAACTCATGTTTGCGCAAGCCTGGGGGATTTTTATGATGCTGGCTTTGGTCTTGTGAGACGCTTGGTCAGTATCGGCGTTTATTTGCTGCCTTGCTTTTCTGCTAATAAACGGTCGATTTCCAACTTGGCTTCATGGAATTGCTTTTGATATTCCGGGCTGGCCTGCAAGCGGGCGAAGGCTCCGGCGGCCAGGAAGCGACCGGCGTTAACATCGCTTTCCCAATGTACGCCGCAAATGAGACGGCTGCGGCCAAACTCATAGCCTTTTTTCATTAGTGGGGTCGCCAGTTGCGGCTCCATTGCGGTTAACGTCATTGCCCACATCATCCCGGTGACCGCGTGGCCGGAGGGATAAGAACCACCATCGTTACTCAACGCATTATGCTCTTTGGGCGTGCAGCTATCGATACGCAATGCCGAATAAGGGCGAATGCGGCTAAAGGCTTTCTTGGTATCGTTGGAGGCATAACCCGCATCGGTAAAGACACGGCTGAGTAGCAGGTGCAAATGAGGCGTATTTTTGCGTGAAACGGTGATGCCCAGCGCCGGTGAGAATGCGCTACCAATATGGTTGAAGGAGAGTTTGGCATCTTCGATCGCCAACTTGCCACGCGGTGTATCACGCAGTTTTCGCAATTCATGGAACGTCTCGATATCGCTTTGTGCGGCAGCGGAATGCTCTTTTGGCGGCGGCGGCAGGATTTTTGCGCCATCAGGGTAATCTGCCGGCGTCAGATAACCATTGATCCAACCTTTGATATAAGGGGAAAAACCCACATTCGGGTAACCGATATCGCTATAATCGGTGCGCCAGGTTTCTGCAGGATCGTTATTGGGTGCAGTATCATCGTTGGCCTGGGCGGTGGATAAAAATGCCGTAGATCCCAAGAGTAATATCAGCGCGGCAAGGTGCTTTGAGCTGAGTGTATTTTTATTTTTCCCTATTTTCATTATGTTTCCCTCGTGGTTATATTATTTTTTTACAAGCCATTCAATCTAAATCAGTACGGTTAATTAACGACGAACAACCCTAAGAAATACAGAATATTCAATATAATTCCGCATATTATGGTGGCAACTACCGGTGCGGCAATTTTCAATATAGGGCGACCCAGCGCTTCGTTAAGGAAGTAAAGTGCGGCGGTGATGCTGAATCCGGTATAACCCGCCATCTTGATGGAGGCAAAAATAGCGCCGATCAACAAGGCGAATTCCATCAACATGTTCATGGCATTGCGGATGCTGTCGGAGGCATTACGGACCGAGGGATAATGGCTTAGCCAGCGGCCGATAGTCCGCAACAGCAGCACTTCCAGGGTGATGGTCAATGCGCCGAAAATGGCGGCTAACCAAGGCGAGGGTGCCAGATAGCCCACGGTAAAGACGAAGGTAAAGCCGGCGACGGCGTACACGCCAGTGGCCAGTGCGGTGGTGGCGATGAGCGGAATAAAGCCTAACCCGCGCATAAATTCAGCCAGCGCGGCCTGATTCACCAATGCGGCAGACTCCTCCGGTGATACGCCGGGTGCCCAGGCTTTCGCCAAGGTGTAGATCGAAACTTCAGACCCCCCAAACAATTTTAGACTGGCAACGGTCGAGATCAGCGCGCCGGTAATGGCGAGCAGCGGCAGGTTCTTGATAATACGTGAGGTTCTTTCCTCGAAAACAGAGGTGCCATGGTTTTCTTCATGATGCTTGCGCTGTGAGATATCACGAAATATCGCAATCCCCAGCAACATCACCATCCCGACGAAAATCTCAATGGATTCCGGGAAAAGCGAAGGATAAAAACGCACGACAATCACGCGAGACATCAATACGACGACTGCGGCCAACAGGCTATGGCGCCAACCGAACTGATAGAAAATGGCCACCAGCGGGAACAGGGCAAAAGCCGAAATGACCGGGCTGGAAAGCTCGCCCAACGAACCGAGAATATCGACCGGAAGAGCGGTCAACAGGGTGTTGATCGGCACCAGACTGGTTAAGACCAACACGCCCCAGGCCATTCCCAAAGCGAAAGCCAGATAACTGTTAAAGGCCAGGACGCCGATGATATCGGTGGGTAAAAACAGCAGCCAACTGTTCAACAGACCGGTGGATAGGGTAAAGGAGATCCCGACGGAGGCCACGAAGCCGATGCTCAGGCCAAATGCAATGCTCCCGGCTTCGCGGCGATTCATATTCCCTTCCACCAATTGCGGCAGAATCGGACGAATACCGTCGTGGAATACGGCCACGGAGCGATGAGAAAGCAGTGAGGTCATGCCCGTAAGCAAGGCGACGATAATAATATGAAAATATTGCTCCATGGAGGCCCCCTTTAATTCAAATGACCAATGAGGATCGGGATGGCATGTTCAACATGTTCCACCGAAAGGCCAAAGGCCACTTTCCCTTCATTAATCCAATTGACGATTTGTTGTTCTTTCGCTTGTATTCCCGGCTTGGCAATGGTGCAGCAGCGGTTGTAGCCGATAATCGCGATGGCAATGGATAACGCGGCGCCGGCACCGGTATTACAGGCTCCGATAAAATAATCCAGCTCGCCATTTTTGACTTTACTTGCCGCCTCCATATCATTTTGGATAAAACATTCGAATTTACCGGGTGCGGCAGATTCAATAGCCTGTTTGATTTGCTCGCGTTGTAAACCTGCAATACCGATCTTTTTCATTATTAAAATCCCCCGAAAAAAGTGTTTGGATTGTCGCGCAGCATATGGTCAACCTCATGCTGAGGTATCCCTGCCTGCAATAACATAGGAACGAAAATATCAATGAGATAACTAAATCCTAACCCGCCATTCGCCGCCAGGTGGGAGCGTCGGGTGATATCCATGGAAAGCATGACCTGGCCCAATAACCCCCGTTGCGAAAGTGCCAGTAAGGTCGCGACACGTTTTTCATCCGGGTAGTAATCATTTTTTCCGATAGTATCGAATTGAATAAAAGCCCCGCTATCCGTAATACGCAGCAAGGTGTCCCACTGATCGCGCAAATCACAATGGCCAATAACGATGCGTTCCGCGGCGACACCGTGGCGCATTAATAGCTGCAGTTGTTCCAGGCCCATGGTGCTGAAACTGGTATGGGTGGAAATAGGTTTGCCGGTCGCCAGATGCGCCAATGCAGCGGCGTGGAATACCTTTTCTTCCGTAGGCGTAATAGTGCCTTCGCTGCTGCCAATCTCGGCAATAACGCTTGCGCGAAGCGCAGTGCCGTCAATGCCTTGCTCTATTTCGTCGATCATTTCTTGTGCCAGTTGCTGCACGCTGCGCTGCGCGACATGTGGCGGATAAAAATCCTGCTGGTAATAGCCCGTCGACGCCAGGATGTTAATGCCGGTTTCTTGCATCAAATCCAGCATAAATTGCGGATTGCGCCCCATATAGCGGTTTGTGACCTCAACCAGGTTCAATACGCCTTTATTGACCAACGCTTTCATTTCATCGACCAGCAGCGCGTAACAATCCAGTCGGCAATCCATGTTGTGTTTGAATGGCGACAGATCGATATGCAGATGTTCGTGCGCGTAGGTATAACCACGACGGTTAAATTGCGACGCAGGATTCATGGTTGCCCCTTATTGAGTTGTGAAAGGAAGGAATGGCCACTTTGCGGTGCCGGGGCACCGAAGGCGTCACAGACGGTGGCCCCGACGTCGGCCAGCGTTGAACGTTCGCCCAGGTACACCCCCTGAACGCCTGAGCGCCAGAACAGCAACGGCACTTTTTCTCGCGTATGACGCGCGTGGCCAATAGTCGGGTCATTGCCGTGGTCGGCCATGACCAGCAGGGCGTCATCGTGGCCGAGTAACGTCAGTAATTGGGCAAGATAGGTATCGATGAGCTGTAATCGTTCGGCATAGCGATCGCTGTCTTCGGCGTGGCCGGCGAGATCGGTTTCCTGAATATTGGTACAGATAAATGCCGGTCCTGGCCGTTGGGCCTCACGCAGCGTCAATTGCAGGATTTCTGTCGAATCGGCAATGCCCTGATAATTGATGCCATCAGGATTAATGACGATATCTGCGACTTTGCCAATCAATACCGTGGGCACGCCCACCTGATGCAAGCTGGCAGCGACTTGCTGGCTTTGATCAACGCCGTAACCGAGATGTACAACGGTAAAACCATGCTGATAAACCCCTGACTTGGGTGCATTTATCCCAACATACGTCTTTGCACTGGTCTGGGCTGCGTTGTGCAAGGCGTCATTACTGCCAATGTTGCCGCCAAAGACAATAACGCGGCCAACTTGCACCTGACTGCGCACGATGTCGCCGATGGCGCGAACGGTGGCGAAATCAATGGCATCCAAATTGGCGGTCACGTTGTAAACCTGGCCGGGATCGGTTTCGAGATTATCGCCGATGGCCACCGAGTCATTCACCCGCAGATAGCACAATCCCTCCTGCACCTCGACAGGTTCAACCCGGAATCCTGCATTATCGAGCGCCTGGGCGACCTGATCCCTGACCTGGGAAAAGGGCATCAGCAAGGGGGCGTTGGGCCGGGTGCCCATGATTTCCTGATGCCCCATAAAGGAGTCGGCACCCTGATGCTGCAAATTTGCACTGCCGTAGTTTGCTGCCGGATTAGGGTGCATGACATTGTCCGGCTGAAATCCCAATGCATTGATCAGCCCCAATTTCTCTAACGTTGGCAGCCGCAACAGGCGGTATTTTTTTAAGATGTGGCCACAGGTATTAGCCCCTGCATCGAGCGGCCGTTGGTGAACGACATCGTCCATGGCGCCAATGCCAAAACCATCTAAAACAATCACTACAAACTTATTCACCGGGCACCTCCAGAGTGGCTAAGCTTATTGCCTTGGCTGTCGAATACCCCGGCAAGCTGCGGGGTGCCCTGCGAAATACCGCACACCATGGCGACATCGCTGCGGGTAACAAAGATTTGTGTGCGAAAACACATGACGACTGCACTGCCAATAGGGAATTCGCCGCGCAACCCCAGGTAATAATCGATGCTGTGGTCCTCTGGCGGTATCACCTCGGTTTGGTGCACCTGGCCGTTTGGCGTGAATACCAGCGCGTACTGCACGTGGCTGCGGCGATAGTGTCCACCGCCGTAACAAAAACTGAGTTGCTGATAATGATGGGAAATTTCAGTGATATAGAGCATCGCCAGGCGTTCCGGCTCCGTGCCAAAGACGTTAGCCGGGAAGGTCCCGGTAAACGCGTGTCCCGGTTCGATGTGGGTAACGCCAAGCTGCGCGAGCATCGCCAGTGAAGAGCAACTGTTGGCGGAGGGCGCATTGATCTGCTGTATTTGGAAACCGGCCTGACGCAGGCGGGTCACCGCTTCAATCAGGGTGGCAAAATTGGCGGTCGTCTGGGGGATATCGCCGGCTTTATGACTGAGCAAACAGGGGAAGTGGGTAACGCCGGCCACCTGCACATGTTCCAGTTGCGCTATCTGCCTGGCTGCGGCCACTACCTCATCAAGGGGGAAACCGCCTTCTTGCCCTGGGTAGAGGAGATCCCCCTGATGATAGACTTTAAGCAGCAAAGGTTGCGTAATACCCAGTTTTTTCGCCTGCTCAGCGATGGAGCGCGCTTTTTCCACAGAAAATACGGTAAGCACTTCTGGCTGTTGAGCCAGAATGGCAGCGATTTCCCCCTCGGGGATCTGAACCAGGTGCCCGGCGTGGCAGAGGGGAACTCCGTGTTGAATTAACTGCTGCGCCTCTTTGAAGTCGACGGCGGCGGCTCCCGGAAAACCCTGATCGATAATGCGCTGACATAGCCACGGGTTACGCCCGAATTGTTTACTCATGACGTAAGGCGTCAGGTGATTTTGCTGTGCGGCTTGCAGTATGCACCGGGCATTTTCCTCAACGGTATCGACATCGATCACATAACTGTCCGGACGAAGGATACGTTGTTGCCAAAGTGAGACGGCCGCGCTGATCAACGCAGGATTTTGCCGTTGTAACGCAGTAATAAACATTGTTTCCTTTACTCCTGGTTTGTCTTCCTTGCGGCAAATATTCATTTAATTGAATATTTAAGATAAATTATTCGTGGCAGTTATGCTTTGCTCAGACTGTACCAATTGGCCAACAGATAGCCTTCTTCATCAGGGTGAAGTTTGACGGTAAAATTCTTCATCAGGGCATTATTAAGCTCACGCACTTCTTCCAATTTCCCGGCTTCCGCGATTTCCGCCAATATCTCGTCATCTAACGGTGAAACAGGCTGTTGCTGGCGGCAACGCATCAGTGCGTTAGCCATGTGCGCTATGGCCAACCAGCCTTGTTCCGCGGGTAAAGGGCGTTGGCAATGCTGTTGCAGTTGTTCGGTCACCGCCAGCATTCCCTGATAAATATCTTCATCAATCACTTTGGCTTGCCGCAGTGTGTCCAGACCCTGGTTTATCATGTTATATCCTCATTTTTTTGAATATATGAGCGAGAGGGTATGTGAGCCTATGACGGACGACAACGGAGAAGTGATTATTACTTGAACAAGATCACAAATATAGCGAGGCGCCGCTTGCGACGCCAGGGGGATCCACGCTCGTTTACTTATCATAAGGCGTGTCGTATCCGCCAAAATCATAAACATATTGCAGGATAGCCGTTTTGTTTTCATCGGCGTGATTTTCATGATTGACCAACAGGGCGACGACGCCTTCCGCTCCGCGTAAATGCGCGCCTGCCAGCAAACCCGATAGGCTAATGGCGACCTCATCGGGGCGGTCACCCGGAGGCGCTAATCGTGGCTGGCATTTGCTCCAGCGCAGAGTCTTTCCCAGATAATCACTGAGGGTTTTTCCGTGGCCAGACAACTGTAAAACAATATTTTGGTATTTATTGTCGAAATGGTCACGGGCAATAAACTCCTGTTTGTCTGGGTTGATGACATCGTCAAAAGAGTTAATGTCATGCTTGCCGGTAAATGTTCCTCGCCAAGTATTGACGTCGGTGATGTGGATTTTGCCTTCAGGGAGTACCATGATTTTATCGCGTACGCCATTGGACCAATTACTGACATCTACGTCTGAATAATACATGGGCAAGTTTTCTTTATCATAATGATGATAATAACCGAGATCCCAAAGATCATGTTCACTGAATTGATAACCGACAAAACCCAAGTAATTCATCACGGCGTATTGCATTTTGCGGAACATTTCGGGGTCGCTAGATCCGCGGGTATAGTATTTATCAATTCCCAGCTTGATGAAATAGCCCTTTATTGATGTGGTACTGAGCAAGGGAACCCCATCTTTGTCGCGAATGACGCGCCCAGGATATTCAACCTGTTGATAACTTACCGCTTTATCATCCTCATAATGTGCATCGTAATAGTTGGCTTCCAGCGGATCGATAGAGCATTCAAAAGTTCTTATTGCGGTAAGGAAATCCGTGTAGTCACCGTGATTATATTTATTCTCGCGTTTCATTTTATTCATTCCTTCTCTATATGCCTAAAATCGTGGATATAATGTCTGGAACTAAAAATACGCCGTTATTTTATACCTATTGATGGGCATTAATATGGACGAGAGGGTTTTATTGGCAGGAGGCTGTAAATGAATATTGGCATTAATTATATACAAATATAAATTAATAAAACGGTTCCTCCTTGCCTGATACGACATTTTGCTGATGCTGCAGCAGGTGTTTTTTGTCAACCTGACGTGCCACAAGGCTTTGAATCAGGGTATCGTCGCTGCGGACCAGCAACACGGCTTCGGAAGCCTGAATATAGTAGGGGTGGCCTTGCAAGGGGATAGCAACCAGGGTATTGCTGGTAAAGTTTTGCACCACATTCCAGATGGCTGCATCGATATTGCCTTTTTCTATTTGATTTAAGCAGTCGTGATAAGGCGTATCGACATATTGCATCTCTTGCCCACCAAAGTAGAGCTCGGACAATTGGCGCTGATCGGGCGATCGCGAGTCCAGGCCCACGCGGCGGATGCTATTTTCTTCGCCCCGGCGGTAAACCATCTGATGGCCGGAAACATAAGATCCCGCGCCTAACTCCAGAGCAATACGGGCTTTCCCGGCCTGCAAGACTTGCCTGGCGGCCAAATGGGAGACTACGGCCATATCGTATATGCCATCCAGAAGACATTCGATACGTACGCTGGCTCCGCGCATATGCGCGTAGTAAAGCGGGATTTGCCCAAACTGTATTTTCAGGCCACTGGCCAAACCTTCATAAAGTTTGGTGTAGGGGAGTGGCATGGCGCAGACCATATTGCCAATATCGGCTTGCGCCAACAGCGCCTGATAATTTAACTGGTTTAACTGCGTCCCGTTGCGGCCACGCCGTTCCAACTGGATACAACCGCTGTTTTCCAATGATTTGAGGGCGTTTTGGACAATGCCGACCGAGAGACCAAAACTTTCAGAGAGTTCGTCGATAGTGCGTAACCGGTTCATCGGCTTCTCATCCAGCAAATATCTGGCAAGCTGGATAATCGCAATACCTTCTTTCTTAATGAATTTGTCTCTCATTGGCGGCTCATTGGGGCGATGGAACCTATAATATTCGATTATTTGAAGGTTTAATGCAACGGCGTTGCTCAGTTTTAACGTACGCCGCCGTATTCCAGGCTGATCTCTTTCGCCGCGTGGATCACCAAGGCGCCCAGCTCAATCACGCGGTTGTCGGTAATGCGTGACACCGGCCCGGAAATCGAGATAGCGGCGAAGGCTTCGCGGTGCTCGTCGAAAATGCAGGCCGCCACGCAGCGCAGGCCGAGTGCATGCTCTTCATCGTCAAAGGAAAAGCCCTGCTTGCGGATCTGCGCCAGCCCTTCCTTCAGGTTGTGCGGCGTCAGCGTATGTGGCGTATAGGTTTGCATGCCCTTTTTATGCAGCAATTTGGTTACCTGATCGTCCGGCAAGGTGGAAAGAAAGGCTTTCCCGGCACCGGAGGCGTGCATCGGCAGTTTGCCGCCAATGGGCGCCGACATGCGCATCAGCGCAGTGCATTGCACCTGATCGATAATAATCGCCTGGTACTCGCTGGTATCCAGCACTGCCAGGTTAACCGTTTCGCCGGATTCTTCCATCAAACGACGCAGCGTGGGGTGCACCATCGCCAGCAGGTTACGGCTTTGCAGGAAGCTGCTGCCCACCACAAAGGCGTGTGAGCCGATGGTCCACAGGCCCAGATCGCCGACCTGACGCACGAACCCTTGCTGTTGCATGGTCGAAAGCAGACGGTGAGTGGTGGAGTTCGGTAGCCCGGCCTGTTGGGCCAGGTCGGTCAGCGCCACATTGCCCTGAGCTTCGGCAATATATTCCAATAATTTCAGGCCACGGGTCAGCGACTGCACCTGGCCGGTCGCCGCACTGGCGCTCGGGGAGGCAGCGCGGGGCTTCTTGCCGCGTTTGGCGGGAACGGGGGTGACCATGATTCACATTCCTTTTTCCGTATGATGGAATTCATTTTCGTTTTTTACGCATGAATTGCAAGCCGTCAATCAGCTCATCGGATGTGTTGCCGGGTAACCTGAAAAACTCTCAATTACCGCTCGCCCCTTTGGCGGCACAACCTGTGCTAGGATGACTCGTTGGTTTTTGCAGCAATTGAGCGATGGGCTGGATCGGTAATTGAAGGGGCTACAGTGACAAATCGAGTAGAACAACTGCGCCGGCAGTTAGCGCAGCGAATTTTAGTGTTGGACGGCGGCATGGGCACCATGATCCAGAGCTACCGTCTGGAAGAGAGCGACTTTCGTGGTGAGCGTTTTGCCGACTGGCAAAGCGATCTGAAAGGCAATAACGACCTGCTGGTGCTGACCAAGCCCGAGGTCATTACCGCCATTCACTACGGCTATCTGGAAGCGGGAGCCGACATTCTCGAAACCAATACCTTCAACTCCACCTCCATCGCTATGGCCGACTACCATATGGAGTCGCTGTCCGCCGAGATTAACTATCAGGCCGCCTGTCTGGCACGTGCCTGCGCCGACGAATGGACCGCGCGCACCCCAGATCAGCCGCGTTACGTGGCCGGGGTACTGGGGCCGACCAACCGCACCGCTTCTATCTCGCCGAACGTCAACGATCCGGCGTTCCGCAACGTTTCTTTCGACGAGTTGGTGGAAGCCTACCGCGAATCGACGCGTGCGCTGGTGGAAGGCGGTGTCGATCTGATCATGATCGAAACCATCTTCGATACCCTGAATGCCAAGGCCGCCGCCTTTGCGGTGGAAACCGAATTCGAAGCCTTGGGCGTTGCGCTGCCGATCATGATTTCCGGCACCATCACCGATGCCTCGGGCCGTACCCTGTCCGGCCAGACCACGGAAGCCTTCTATAACTCGATGCGCCATGTCCAGCCGCTGAGTTTTGGCCTGAACTGCGCATTGGGGCCGGACGAACTGCGCCAATACGTTGCCGAACTGTCGCGCATATCGGAAAGCTACGTCACTGCGCACCCCAACGCCGGTTTGCCCAATGCGTTTGGTGAATATGACCTGGACGCGCAAGAGATGGCGAAACAGGTCGGCGAGTGGGCGCATGCCGGCTTCCTGAATATTATCGGCGGCTGCTGCGGCACCACGCCGGAGCACATCGCCGCCATGGTCAAGGCCGTGGCGGGTGTCCCGCCGCGCCAACTGCCGGAGATCCCGGTCGCTTGCCGTCTGGCGGGTCTTGAGCCGCTGAACATCGATGCCAAAACCTTGTTCGTCAACGTGGGTGAGCGTACCAACGTCACCGGCTCTGCTCGCTTTAAACGGCTGATCAAAGAAGAGAAATACAGCGAAGCGCTGGCCGTGGCTCGTCAACAGGTGGAAAGCGGCGCACAGATTATCGACATCAACATGGATGAAGGGATGCTCGACGCCGAAGCGGCGATGGTGCGTTTCCTCAACCTGATTGCCGGTGAGCCGGATATCGCCCGCGTGCCGATCATGATCGACTCCTCCAAATGGTCGGTGATCGAAAAAGGCCTGAAGTGCATACAGGGCAAAGGCATCGTTAACTCCATCTCGATGAAAGAGGGCGAAGAGGCCTTTATTCATCACGCCAAACTGGTGCGTCGTTATGGCGCCGCGGTGGTGGTGATGGCGTTCGACGAAGTGGGCCAGGCCGATACGCGCGAGCGCAAATTCGAGATTTGCCGCCGCGCCTATAAAATTCTGACCGAGCGCGTCGGCTTCCCACCAGAAGACATCATTTTCGACCCGAACATTTTTGCCGTCGCTACCGGTATCGAAGAGCATAACAACTATGCTGTCGACTTTATCGAAGCCTGCGCCGACATCAAAACCCACCTGCCGCACGCGATGATTTCCGGCGGCGTGTCCAACGTGTCGTTTTCATTCCGTGGCAACGATCCGGTGCGTGAGGCGATCCACGCGGTGTTCCTGTATCACGCGATCCGCAACGGCATGGACATGGGGATCGTCAACGCCGGGCAACTGGCGATCTACGATGATCTGACGGCCGAACTGCGCGACGCGGTGGAAGACGTGATCCTCAACCGCCGCGACGACGGTACCGAGCGGTTACTGGAACTGGCGGAAAAATACCGTGGCAGCAAAGACAACGAAGTGGCGGTGCAGCAGGCGGAGTGGCGCGGCTGGCCGGTCGAAAAGCGGTTGGAATACTCGTTGGTAAAAGGCATTACCGAGTTTATCGAGCTGGATACCGAAGAGGCCCGGCAAAGGGCGGATCGTCCGATCGAAGTGATCGAAGGGCCATTGATGGCGGGCATGAACGTGGTCGGCGATTTGTTCGGCGAAGGCAAAATGTTCCTGCCGCAGGTGGTGAAATCCGCCCGCGTGATGAAACAGGCGGTGGCCTATCTGGAGCCGTACATTGAGGCCAGCAAGCAAAAAGGCTCTACGGCGGGCAAAATCCTGCTGGCGACGGTGAAGGGCGACGTGCACGACATCGGCAAGAATATCGTCGGCGTGGTGCTGCAGTGCAACAACTACGAAATTGTCGATTTGGGCGTGATGGTGCCGACGGAGAAAATCCTGAAAACCGCACGCGAGCAGAACGTGGATATTATCGGTTTGTCCGGGCTGATCACTCCGTCGCTGGACGAGATGGTCAACGTGGCGAAAGAGATGGAGCGTCAGGGCTTTACCCTGCCGTTGCTGATCGGCGGCGCTACCACCTCCAAAGCCCATACCGCGGTGAAGATTGAGCAGAATTACAGTGGCTCAACCACTTACGTACAAAATGCCTCGCGCACCGTGGGCGTGGTATCGGCCTTGCTTTCCGACACCCAACGCGACGACTTTGTGGCGCGTACCCGCAAAGAATATGAAACCGTGCGTATCCAGCACGCGCGTAAAAAACCGCGTACCCCGCCGGTTGATCTGCAAAAGGCGCGTGCGAACGCCATGACGCTGGACTGGGAAAATTACCAGCCGCCGGTGCCGAAGCAGCTGGGCGTTTACCCGGTTGAAGCCGGCATAGAGACGCTGCGCCATTATATTGACTGGACGCCGTTCTTCATGACCTGGTCGCTGGCAGGCAAATACCCGCGCATTCTGGAAGATGAAGTGGTGGGTGAAGAGGCCAAGCGGCTGTTCGCCGACGCCAACCAGATGCTGGATATGCTGGCCGCCAACGGCAGTCTCAACCCGCGCGGCGTTTACGGCCTGTTCCCGGCCAACCGCGTCGGTGACGACGTTGAAGTGTATCGCGACGAAAACCGCGATGAGGTGCTGGTGGTCAGCCGCCACCTGCGCCAGCAGACCGAAAAAACCGATTTCCCGAACTACTGTCTGGCCGACTTTGTTGCGCCGAAAAGCAGCGGCAAGGCCGACTATTTCGGCGCCTTCGCGGTGACCGGCGGGCTGGAAGAGGATGAACTGGCGGCGGCCTATGACGCGCAGCACGATGATTACAATAAAATCATGGTGAAAGCGTTGTCCGACCGTTTGGCGGAGGCTTTCGCCGAGTATCTGCATGAGCAGGTGCGCAAGTTGCACTGGGGCTTTGCCACTGACGAGAACCTGAGCAACGAAGAGCTGATCCGCGAAAATTACCAGGGCATTCGTCCGGCACCGGGTTATCCGGCCTGTCCGGAACACACCGAGAAAGCGGAGATCTGGCGATTGCTGGACGTTAACCGCCATACCGGCATGGTGTTGACCGAGTCCTTCGCCATGTGGCCTGGGGCGGCGGTGTCCGGCTGGTACTTCAGCCATCCGCAGAGCAAATACTTCGCGGTGGCGCAGATCCAGCGCGATCAGGTGGAAGACTATGCGGCGCGCAAAGGCATGAGCGTCAGCGAGGTTGAACGCTGGTTAGCACCTAACCTCGGTTACGACGCCGACTGATCCTCTCCTTGATGGGCGCAGCAATGCGCCCATGTCATTACAGCGCTTCGACGTCAATGTGCAACGCATCATAACGCCAATATTCCAGGTCACAATCAATCACCCGATCGTGCTGATCGCGGTTAACCCGGGTAATAAACAGCGCCGGGCTGCCGTAGGTCACCTTCAGCATGGCGGCCGCTTCTTGCGACAGCAGGGTTGGCAGCATCTCGAAACGTACCCGCCCGTAGCGAATGCCGTAGCGTTCGGCGTACAACCCGGTCAGCGACTGGGTTAAATCCTCCTCCAGAATGCCGGCAAAGTAGGCCGGGTTGAGGTAGTGCTCGCAATACAGCACCGCGCGGCCATCGATGTAGCGCAACCGACGAATGCGATAGACCTCGGTACCGGGCGCCAAGGCCAGCTTTTGGCTCAGGTCGTCGCGCAGCGGCACGGTAGCGCTGTCGATCACCTCGGTATGGGCATCACGCCCTTGCTGTTGCGCCATGGCGTGGAAGTGGCTGCGTTGCAGCGGGTTGTAGATCAGCCGGGGCGGCGAGATAAACCAACCGCGCCTGACCTGACGATAAATCACGCCCTGGGTCTCCAACTGGCCGAGCGCTTCCTGCAGCGTAATGCGGGTCGTGGAAAACTGTTCGCTCAGAGCGCGTTCGGAAGGCAGCTTGCCGCCGAGGTTGAATTCGCCGCTGGCTATCCGGGCGTTCAACGTCTGGCAGATAATCGCCACGGTTGTCGGTACTTCACTCATGCTACAAATGCCCCATTTCAGTGCGCTTTACCCGTCGTCTTTCAAGCTACAGCGTTGTTACCTGCACTCGCTCACCCCAGTTACTTAACTTTAGTAAGCGCCTGGGGATGAGCGAGCTGGGCGCCTAGCTGCAACTTGAAATTCATAGGGTATGGCCCCGCTAAAGGTAGATCAACGGAGGACTGACGGACACGCCAAATGCGATAAAACCGCTGCTTTTTTAGACTGACATATAATTATCACATTCGTCCGTTAGATTGGCTTGGTTCTTGCTGGACTAGTCCAGTCACTTCCACACTACCACCCGGAGCATCAGTTATGAAACCTTTGTGCGCCTCTGTGTTAACCAGCGTCATGGTCCTGACCAGTCAAATGAGCTGGGCTGCCGATTCCGATCTGGCGGCGCTGGAACAGGCTGCCAGGAAAGAAGGGGAAGTTAACAGCGTCGGCATGCCGGACAGCTGGGCCAACTGGAAAGATACCTGGCAGGATCTGCTGAGCAAGTATGGGCTCAAGCATGCCGATACCGACATGAGTTCGGCACAGGAAATCGCCAAGTTCGATGCGGAAAAGAGCAATGCCACGGCGGATATTGGTGATGTGGGAGCGGCATTCGGCCCGATTGCGGTACAAAAAGGAGTGACCCAGCCGTATAAGCCTTCCACCTGGGAGCAGGTGCCTGACTGGGCTAAAGACAAGGACGGCCACTGGGCGCTGGCCTATACCGGCACCATTGCCTTCATTATCAATAAAAAACAGGTGAAAGAGATCCCGCACAGCTGGGCGGATCTGTTGAAGGGCACTTACCAGGTGACCATTGGTGACGTTGGCACCGCTTCGCAGGCGGCCAGCGGCGTGCTGGCGGCAACCTATGCGATGGGCGGCAATGAAAAGAACCTGAAACCGGGTCTGGAGTTCTTCGGCAAGCTGGCCAAGGCCGGGCGTTTGAGCCTGAGCAACCCGGTGATCGCTTCGCTGGAGAAAGGCGAAGTGCAGGTTGGCGTAGTGTGGGACTTTAACGGGCTTAACTACCGTGACCAGATCGACAAAACCCGTTTTGAAGTGCTGATCCCGTCCGACGGCTCCATCACCTCCGGCTACACCACCATTATCAACAAATACGCCAAACACCCGAACGCTGCCAAGCTGGCACGCGAATACATCTTCTCCGATGCCGGTCAGATCAATCTGGCACGGGGCTATGCCCGTCCTATCCGTGCGGAGCATCTGACGCTGCCGGACGACGTCAAAGCCAAACTGCTGCCGACGGAACAGTATAAAAATGCCCACCCAATCGCCGATCCGGCGGCCTGGGAGCAGAGTGCCAAAACGCTGCCGCGTCAGTGGCAGGAGAACGTCATTATGTTTATGCAGCAGTGAGTTAAGCCATTATGAAAACCATCCTCGTGCTGCTGGACGGGCTGAACTATCAGGTGGCGCATGACGCCATGGGCTATCTGCAGGCCGAATGTGCGGCAGGACGCGGACGGTTGTATCTGTTGGAGAGCGAGTTACCCTCGCTCTCCCGGCCGCTGTACGAATGCATCCTTACCGGTGTGCCGCCGGTGGAGAGCGGCGTGGTGCATAACCAGGTGTCACGCCTTTCGCATCAGCAAAGCGTGTTTCACTATGCGCGCGCCGCGGGCCTGACTACCGCTGCGGCGGCCTATCATTGGTTCAGTGAGCTGTACAACCGTACCCCGTTCGACGCCGCGCGCGATCGTCATACCGACGATGCCGAGCTGCCGATCCAGCACGGCCATTTTTATTACGACGATCGCTACCCGGATTCCCACCTGTTTGACGATGCGGAAAGTTTGCGCCGCCGTCATCAACCCGATTTCTTGCTGATCCATCCGATGAACATTGACGACGCCGGGCACCGTTTTGGGTTGTCCTCACCGCAGTACCGCAATGCAGCGCGCCATGTCGACGGCGTGTTGTCGCGCTATTTGGCCGACTGGTTGAACGCCGGTTATCAGGTGATGGTCACCGCCGATCACGGCATGAATGACGATCGCAGCCACGGCGGCGTGTTGCCGGAAGAGCGGCAGGTGCCGCTGTTTGTCTTCGGCGACGCATTCAGCCAGAACGACGCCAACCCGCAGCAAACCGACCTGTGCGGTACTCTGTGCGAAGTGTTGCAGGTACCGCACGACAAGCCGCGCTGCCGTGCGTTGTTGGCATAAGGGTGAGTATGAAAGCCAAGTGGATTGCCGCGCTGTGCCTGCTGCCGTTCATCCTGCTGTTCGGTGCGTTTCAAATTGCGCCGCTGGTGTGGATTGCCGTCAGCAGTTTTTTCAGCCAGACCGGCGGCTGGGGGCTGGGCAACTATGTTGATGTGCTGACCTCGCCGTTCTATTTGCAGGCGTTTCAGTTCTCGCTGGAGATCTCTCTCTGGTCGAGCGTTTACGGGCTGTTGATTGCATTAGTTGGCAGTTACTCACTGCGCCAACTGGGCCAGACGCGGTTCCATGATTTTGTGATGTCGTTTACCAACATGACCAGTAACTTCGCCGGGGTGCCGTTGGCATTTGCCTTCGTCATCCTGCTGGGGCTGAACGGTTGCCTGACGTTGCTGCTGCGCAAATATGGCCTGATGGAGAGTTTTAATCTTTACTCCAAAACCGGGCTGATCGTGCTTTACACCTACTTCCAGATCCCGCTGGGCGTATTGTTGCTTTACCCGGCGTTTGACGCATTGCGCGAAGACTGGCGCGAATCGGCATCGCTGCTCGGCGCCAGTCCTTGGCGCTATTGGCGGCATATCGGCTTGCCGGTATTGGCACCGGCGCTGATGGGGACCTTTGTCATCCTGCTGGCCAATGCATTGGGGGCTTATGCCACGGTGTATGCGTTGACCACCGGCAATTTCAACGTGATCCCGATCCGTATATCGGCATTGGTGGCGGGGGATATTTCTCTCGATCCTAACCTGGCCAGCGCGCTGGCGATGCTGCTGGTGGCGATGATGGCGTTTATTACCCTGATCCATCAATGGCTGTTGCGCAGGAGCTACCTCAATGCGCGCTCATAATTTAGCGGAGGGCGGTCATGTCGCGTTTTGAAACCGGCTATCACCGTGTGGTGAGCGGCCTGTTGTTGCTGATCCTGCTGTTGCCGCTGGCGGCGACGCTGATTTATGCGCTGGCCACCCAATGGGGGGCGACTATCCTGCCGGACGGTTTTACCCTGAAATGGTTGGTGGCGTTATGGTGCGATCCCCGTTTCCTGCTGGCGCTGTGGCATTCGTTGTTGATCTGCTTTGGCACCCTGGTGCTGGCGGTGGTGGTGATTTTGCCGATGATGTTTGTGATTGCTTACTATTTCCCCAAGCTGGACGCGGTGATGAACGTGCTGATCCTGTTGCCGTTTGCCGTGCCGCCGGTGGTGTCGGCGGTCGGACTGATGCAACTGTTCGCCGCCGATCCGCTGCCGCTGTTGGGGACGCCGTGGATCCTGATCGGCTGTTATTTTTCCATTGCGCTGCCGTTTATTTACCGTGCCATCAGCAACAACATGCAGGCGATCAATCTGCGCGACCTGATGGATGCCGCGCATCTGTTGGGCGCCAGCACCTGGCAGGCGGCGCTGTTGGTGGTGCTGCCGAATTTGCGCAAGGGCGGGATGATTGCGGTGCTGCTTTCGTTCTCTTTCCTGATTGGCGAATTCGTCTTCGCCAACCTGCTGGTGGGCAGCCAGTATGAAACGCTGCAGGTTTACCTCTATAACATGCGCAACGGCAGCGGCCATTTCACCAGCGCGCTGGTCATTTCTTATTTCGCCGTGGTGCTGATTGTCACCTGGTTGGCGAATTTGCTGAATAAAAATAAGGGCTAACCGCATGGCTTATCTCAATGTCACCCGCCTCAATAAACATTATGGCCAGACCCAGGTGTTTCAGGATATCGACTTCACCGCCGAGGAAGGCGAGTTTGTTACGCTGCTCGGGCCAAGCGGCTGCGGTAAATCCACGCTGCTGCGCTGTCTGGCGGGGCTGACCCCGGTCGACAGCGGGCAGATCCTGCTGCAGGGGCAGGATCTGGTGCCGGTCTCCCCGCAAAAACGCGGTATCGGCATGGTGTTCCAGAGCTATGCGTTATTCCCGAACATGACCGTCGAAGGCAACGTCGCGTTCGGTCTGAAAATGCAAAAGTTGGCCGCCGGCCAGATCCAGCAGCGAGTACAAGAGGTGCTGGCGTTGGTGGAACTGACCGAACTGGCGAAGCGTTATCCGCATCAACTGTCCGGCGGCCAGTGTCAACGGGTCGCGCTGGCGCGGTCGTTGGTGACCCGACCGCGCCTGCTGTTGCTTGATGAACCCCTCTCGGCACTGGACGCGCGTATCCGCAAGCATCTGCGTGAACAGATCCGCCGGATCCAGCGCGAGCTGAACCTGACGGCCATCTTCGTCACCCATGATCAGGAAGAGGCGCTGACGCTGTCGGATCGCATCGTGTTGATGAATAAAGGGCAAATTGTGCAAAGCGGCGATGCGGAAACTCTCTACACCCAGCCGGCCGACGTCTTCGCCGCCGGATTTATCGGTAACTACAACCTGCTGAGCGCGGAACAGGCGACGGCTTTGACCGGCAGCCCTTACCACGGTAAGGTAGCTGTTCGGCCGGAGTCCATCACTCTGGTGCCTGCCGGGCAGGGGATCGCCGCGGTGATCCTCAACCACAGCCTGTTGGGCAACGTGGTGCGCTATCGGGTGAAGACCCGCGGCGTGGAGCTGCTGGTCGACGTGCTCAACCGTTCGGTCGACGATTTGCGGCCCGACGGCAGTGAAATTGGACTACACTTAGAAATTGTTACATTACGGGAAGTTGCATGACATCGCTGCGGCATTCAATGATAACTCCAGGGTAATTCCTGCCGTTGCGTTAACCCTCCAATAAGCGGTCTGCAGCCTGTTGCCGCTGTCCTGCCTTTATGCACGCCTGGCAGGCAGGATAGCCTGCTATACCCGTCGCCTTTCAAGCTGCAGGTGTGTTGGCAGCGCGGTCTCACCTCAGTCACTTACTTGAGTAAGCTCCTGGGGATCCACCCGCTTGCCGCCGTCCTGCAACTCGAAATTCATAGGGTATGGATTTGATTTTTCCTGCTGGCGTGAATGGAGCGTATTTTCCGTGTTGACCCTTCTTCACCTGCTTTCAGCCGTCGCGCTGTTGGTGTGGGGCACCCACATCGTGCGCACCGGAATTATGCGGGTCTACGGCGCTAATTTGCGCCGGGTATTGAGCGACAGCGTGGAGAAAAAACCGCTGGCGTTCGTCTCCGGTATCGGCGTAACCGCGCTGGTGCAAAGCAGCAATGCCACGGCACTGCTGGTCACTTCTTTCGTCGCGCAAGGGCTGGTGGGGCTGACGCCCGCACTGGTGATCATGCTCGGCGCCGATGTGGGTACCGCGCTGATGGCGCGGATACTGACCTTTGATCTCTCCTGGCTGTCACCGCTGCTGATCCTGGTCGGCGTGTTCTTGTTTCTCAGCCGCAAGCAAACCCGCGTGGGGCAAATGGGGCGGGTGTGCATCGGCCTTGGGCTGATCGTGCTGGCGCTGGAACTGATCGTGGCTGCCGCTACGCCAATCACCCAGGCGGCGGGCGTCAAGGTGCTGTTCTCGTCACTGACCGGCGATGTGATGCTCGATGCCCTGACCGGCGCGCTGTTCGCCATTGTCAGTTATTCCAGCCTGGCGGCGGTGTTGCTGACCGCCACCCTGACCGCCTCCGGGGTGATCTCGTTGAAGGTGGCGCTGTGCCTGGTGATTGGTGCCAATCTCGGCAGCGGCTTGCTGGCGGTAATCAACACCAGCGGCCAGAATGCCGCCGGCCGTCGGGTGGCGCTCGGCAGCCTGTTGTTCAAGCTGATCGGTTGTGTGCTGGTGCTGCCGTTTGTCTCTTACCTGGCCGACGTGATGGCCCGATTGCCCGGTGAAAACGAAGAGCTGGTGATTTACTTCCACGTATTTTACAACCTGATCCGTTGCCTGGTGTTGATCCCGTTGGCCGGGCCGATGGCGCGCCTGTGCGAAACGCTGATTGCCGACGTGGCGGCCGACGATCCCCGATTGCGGCCGCGACACCTTGATGCCAGTGCGCTGGATACCCCGACGCTGGCGTTGGCCAATGCGGCCCGTGAAACCCTGCGCATGGGCGACGTGGTGGAACACATGATGGTTCTGCAACGCGAAGTGCTGCACGGCAAACAAGGGCAGGATAAAGAGGTACGTCGGCTGGATGATGACGTCGACGTGCTGTATACCGCCATCAAGCTGTATCTGGCGCAGATCCAGAAAGAAGATCTGGGCGAGGAAGATTCTCGCCGCTGGGCGGAAATCATCGAGATGGCGCTGAACCTGGAACAGGCGGGAGACATTATCGAGCGGATGGCCGGCGACGTGGGATCGAAATCGCACGCCGCGCGACGGGCATTCTCAACCGAGGGGCTGGCAGAGCTGGATGCGCTGCATGAGCGGCTGATCGGCAATCTGCGTTTGGGGCTGTCGGTGTTCCTGTCCGGCGACCTTACCAGTGCCAAGCGACTGCGGCGCTCCAAGCATCGGTTCCGCATTCTTGACCGCCGTTACGCCCATGCGCACGTTGATCGCTTGCATCAGCAGAACGTGCAAAGCATTGAAACCAGTTCGCTGCATCTGGGGCTGTTGGGGGATATGAAACGCCTGAACTCACTGTTCTGTGCGGTGGCGTACAACGTGCTGGATCAGGATGAAAAGGATGATGAGCGTGAGTGGGAGGATACGCCCAGCACGCTGTAAAAAAATGTCCCGACTGCCAACAGCATTGCCTAGGCAAGAGTCTCCCTCTCCTGGGGGAGAGGGCCGGGGTGAGGGGCTTTCGTTTCGGTATGCTTCCTCTCACCCTAACCCTCTCCCAAGGGAGAGGGGACCATTTACTGCTAATTATTTACCCGAGAAAACACCTGCCTTGGCATCGGCGGCCTGGTTATTGATATAACCGCCGACCGGTGTCTCCAGGTTTACCACGCTTTTGCCGGCAATCCCCAGCAGTGCGCCGACCGAGGCCGCCGCGTCGAGGTGACCGCCGCCCTGATAGCGATTGCCCGCCACGTCCTGCTGTTCCAGTTTACCGTTACCCAGCGTCACTTCGCCTTGCTGGCTGCGGATCTCGCCACCGGTCAGACGGGTGGTGCCCTGTACGTTGAGCGCCACGTCGTTTTTCCCGTTAATGGCGGACTGCACGCCAACCGCATCGTTATTGACCACGTCGGCGTTGACCTTGAACTGGCCTTGCAACCCGGCGGGACCGGTCAGGCTCTCTTTGGATTTATTGCCAAGGAAGCGAGCGCCGCGATCCCATAACGGGGCCTTCTCTTTTTCGCCGACCTGCGTTTCCGGCAGGGTAACCTTGCCGTCGGCCTTGCTGAAGCTGACCGCACCGGTGGTGTCCTGCTGCGGATCGAGGCGACGAGCTACGCTGTTGTACTTGTCGGTGGTGGCGTCAGCGACCTTGTTGATACCGCCCTCCAGTTTCTCCTTCACCTTACCGGCGTAGTGTGGCGTACCCACTTTCGACAGCTTGGACGTGATGCTGCTGGCCGGATCGTTGGTGTGGCTCAGACCGACATCCACATTGACCTTCACGCTGCTTTCGCTGTCCTTGCGGCTCTCGACGCGCAGATCGCCGCCGATGTTGCCTTGCACGCTGTCGGCATCGATCCGGGCACCGGCCAGTTGGGTGTCTTTACCACTGTTGAGCGTGACTTCCCCGGCGCTAATCAGGCTGTTGCCCTGGGTGGTTTTTTGCAGGTTATCGACGCCGACTTTCACCCCGGCACCCAGGGTATGGGTATCACTGCCGCTGGTGGTATCCACCTTGCCGTTGGCGTCCTTATTGAAGGATTGGCCGCCTTTGGCGTTAGCCTTCAGCCCCAGGTTCCAGTTGTTTTTCTGCTCCCGGTTTTGCACCGACTCCAGCACCACGCCGCCGTGCTCGGCGTTCAGACCAACGCTGCTGCCTTTGACCTCGGTGCCCTGCAGATGCACGGCCCGATCGTCGTGACCTTTGGCGGTAATGGTCACTGCGCCGCCGCTGGTGATTTTGCCACCTTGCTGGGTCGTCGAGGACTCATCTACCTTGGCAAGGTCAAACGTGCCGCCGAGGGAAAGGCCGCCCGCGCTCTTTTTGTCGCTATCGGTGCTGTTGCCACCGATATCGATATTGCCGGAAAGCGTATCGTCCTTACGGGTCTGCTGCGATTGAGCTGCCTGGAGCGCGACCTTGTCTCCCGCTTTCAGCGAAACGTCGCCTTGGCTGGTAACATTGCTGCCCTGCAGCGTCAGCCCACGACCGGCATCCAGTTCTACGCCCTGTTTGCCGCCGATGTGGCTGACTTGCGCGCTGCTGCCGTCACTCTTCCCATTGCTGTAACCGCCGCCCAGCCCAAGGCCGACGCTTTTGGTCTCCGGAGTGGTACCGCCTTTGGCTGAGACTTTGACGTTGAAACCATTATGGCTTTCATGGCTGGTATCGGTGGCCTGTTCGAAACGGATGTTGCCGTCTTCCGCCTTTACCTTAGCCTTGCCGTCGCCGGCATCCAACGAGGTGCCCTGATACACGGCGTCTTGCTTGACCTTGATGTCGATGCCGTTGGCAGCGGTGATGCTACCGGTAACCGCCTGGCTACCGGAGCTTTCACTGTGTTTATTGCCGCCTTCACCTTTGGCATCGACGGTCAGATCGCTGCCGGTGGTGGTATAAACGCGCACGCTGGCGCCGCCGCGAGTTTCGCTGCTGCTTTCCTGCCGGCTGTTTTTCGCCGCTTCACTGTGATGGCTATCGGCTGTCAGCGCTACGCTGCCTTGAGTCGCCTGATACTGTGTTCCGGTATCCTGCAATTTTCCGCTGGCTTTTACGTCGATGGATCCGGCGGTAATCTTGCTGACCACGGCTTGCGAGCTGCTGCTGTTCTTTTCGCTGCTGCCGCCATTGGCGCCAATATCCAGCCCGATATTCGGTGCGCCGATAGCGCCGATCTCGTTAATCACGCCGTTGGCGTCGAGCTTGGCGACTTTGCCTACCGCACGTTCTACCGGGCGGGTGACAGCGCTGTAATCGACGTTGGCACCGATGTTTACGCCGACGTCGGTTTTAGTGGTGTGGCTGCTTTCGCTGTCGACGGCGGCCAGATGATTAACACTGTTGGCATTCTCCTGATATTTGCCGCCGACCTGGTGTTGTGCACCTTGCTGGGTCAGTTTGTTTTTGGCGTTAATCGTCAGATTGCCCGCGATATCACTGCCCGACGTCACCGCCTGGCTGCTTTCCGCGTGCGTTTTGCCGTGCTCGTAACCCCCTTCGATGCCGGAACCGGCTTTATCGATGCCGCCGGTGTAGTAGAACCCGCCGCCGACTTTGGTTTGTTCGGTATCGCGGGTGGTTTTGTTGTCGGCGGCCAGGAAGGAGACGTTATCGCCGCTGACGCTGGCGTCCCCCTGAGTGGTTATCAGTTTAGAACCGGTGAAGGTTACGTCTTTGTCCGCTTTCAACGCTACGCTGCCGCCACTTAACGTTGACGACTGCTGTTCGCTGCGGGTGGTTTTCTCGCTGTCGCTAGTGTGCTCGATGCGTACACCGGCGCGGTATTGCTTATCACCTTTCTCGTTGGCATAGCCGTTGATGGCGAGTGCGGTTTTCTGTTCATCAATGCGTTGCTGCTGCTCCCCGGCGCTGACATTGATATTGCCACCGGCATTGACCTCCAGTTTACCGGTGCTGGTCACCAGGCTGCCCACCACGTCGGTATCCTGTTTGCTGACCAACTGCAGGTTGGTATCGGAAACCAGTTCGCTGGCGGTGGATTGTTGATGGCTGTTATTGGATTTTTGCGAACTGCTGGTGATGTTGAAGGCCGTGCCGGTACGGGCATCAATCTTGTCAACCGTGGTGCTGAGGGCATTATCGATGCGCAGGCCGCCGGCGGTGGCCTCGACAAAACCGCCTTGCTTGCCCCTTGCCTTACTGCCGGTAATGGTGACGCCCTGCTGACCGTTAAGTCGCAGAGTGCTGTCGGCCGTCAGTTCGGAGGCGTTACTGACTTCACGGAGGTTGCTGTTGTCCTGGTTATTGCCGCCGCCGATGCCGCCCCAGGAGGTTTTATTGTCGCGAACGGTTTTCGCATTGGCGGTCTTTTGCACATCGATGTTGATGCTATCGTTGGCGTTGACCGTCAGGTTGTTACCCGCATGGGCTTTGGCCCCTTGAGTCAGCAATTTGTTGCCGGCTGTCAGGGTCAGATCGCCACCGGCGCGCAAGTCGCTGGCCTTCAGGGTCTCAGTTTCGTTGCTGTTGCTCCAACGGCCGGTACGCAGGCTGGAAGTATGGTTACGCTGATACCCGCGCTCGCTGGTTTTATCCCGTTCGACCAGCCCGCTGAGCTGCACATCGCGTTTGGCCTCGATGTTTAGCGCATCGCCCGCCGTCACACTGGCGCCCAGCAACCTCACATCCTGCCCGGTGGCGGTCAAGGTGGCATTTTTGCTGGCGTGGACACTGCTGCCGACCTGCTGATGTTGTTCATTCTCACGGGTCACATCATACTGCCAGGATAACCGCCACTGTTCGTTGGTGTGGCCCTGAGTCTGCTTCAGTTGCTGGCCGTCGAGCGTCAGACTGGCACCTTGCAGTGTGATTTCGTCGCCGCGAACGTCGGTGGCGGTCAGGTGGTTACTGTTATCGGCCACCAGGCTGATATTTTTGCCCTTGAGTTCGGTGCGCGCCAGCTTCTGGCCGGTGCTGCGGTCATTGATGTAGGTACCTCCGAACCAATTCCGGTAATTTTCACCGCTGTTGCGGTTGCTGCTGTTTTCATTGACCCGGCTTTCGGCGCGAATGTCGTAAGCTTTCACCCGGATCTGATCGTCGCCCTGCAGTTTGCCCGCCAACTTCACGCCGCTGCCTGCCGCAGTATTGATGATATTGATACGTCCCGCCTGCATGCTGCCGAGATAGTAGCTGTCCAGTGCGCCCAACGGTTGCTCGCTGCTGAGCACCTGCGCATCGCGTGAGACGCGGTTATTACCGCTGATGGCATTGATATCCGAGCGCATTTTGCCGCTTTTTTTGTCGTAGGCCGGCGTGACGATCACCTCGCCGCGGCTGTCGATTCGCGGTGCGATCAAATCCAGCACACCGCCGACATTCAGCTTGCCATCAAGGCTCAGGGCGTTGCGATTGCCCAGCGTGCTGTAGCCCTGCAGCATGCCGTTTTCCACCAGGGGGTTACCCACCACCAGCGACGAGCGGCTGGTATTGATAAAACCGCAGCCACTGCAACTGATGCCGTTCGGGTTAGCCAGCACGTAGTCGGCCGCCATGCCGAAGATTTCTTGCTGTCCGTGCAACAGCGACGGGTTACGGCTGATCACTTCATTGAGGATCACGCTGGCCGCCTGACTGTTCAGGTTCGGGTTGGCGCCCAGTTGGCCGGCCAACTGAGACAGTCCTGCATCGAGCGAGTTATTCAGTACCGCGCCGGGTTGGTTGACGTTGAAATCCTGATACTGGTTATGTGACAGCCCGTGATCATTAGGCGTCACGATATTCACCACCTGTGCGCCGTTACCGGCGGTTGAAACGCCAGGTCCGTTAGCGCCGTTGGCCGCGACGATCTCACCGGCGTAAGCGCTGCCGAGCGAGGCGAGAATGATCGCCAGTGAAGCGGCCAGCTTCCCCGCGCCTGAAAGCCTGAAGTTATTATTTTTCATCCATGTATCTCCATATATCGCTGTGGTAGTGCAAAAAAACGCTAGCTAAAAGGTGTACGAAAAGCGCGCCAGTACCTGGATCGGATCGTCGGGCATCGAGTGACTGGACAGTAGCCAACCGCGACTGGCTTCGACGTCGAGCGTGGCCCGCTGATAGCGCAGGGTGGCACCGGCGCTTAACCCCGCGCTGCTTTGCCAGCCGGAAGGTCGGTTGTCGCGTGGCAGCACCCGGCCGACATCGCCGCCAATGCGCGGGGTGAGGATGCTTTGACCCAGGGAGAAACTGCGGGACAGGGTATTTTGCAGATACCAGCCGTTATCACCCGACAGCGTGCTGCGGCTGAAACCACGGATCGCGCTGCGGTCGGTCAAGCTGAGCCATTCCACGCCAGGCAAGCGATCGCGGCTGTATTGCCCATACAGCAGGTTGCTCAATTGGTAACTGGAACCGGCAAGTCGGAAGCGTTGGTTGAGGTTGGCGAACACTTTCCCCTTGGTGAATTGGGCATCGGGGAGACCGGCGCCAGCGTGACGGTCGGCGCCAAACCACGGCAGTCCCTGTTCCACGCTGAGGTTGGCGCTGATCAGGCCGGTAGGCAGGATCTGCAGGTGGTTCACGCCCAATTCGAACAGGCTGAGCGTTGGGCTGCCAAGGCCAATACGTATCGTATCGAAATAGTTGGTGATGCGTTTATGGGTCAGCTGGCCACTCAGGGCGTTGATCTGGTCGCGATCGCGATAAAATACATAGTCGCCGCGCAGACCGTACTGTTGGGTCTGACCGTGCAGTTTATAGCGGTTGAACACCAACTGCTGGTGGTTCAGGTATTGCGAGTAGCTGGCAAAGCCGCTGAAGGTCAAAGCGCCGTAGGGCAGGGAATAGAGCAGGGTATAGGCGCGATTATAGCGCTGCGCCGGGTTGTCCAGCGAGCCGGCAACGTTGAGGCTGGCGAAGTCTGACAGGCCGAAAGGGCTGTCCAGCGTTGCCGTGCTGCGCGCCAGCCATTGACCGGTATTTTTCTGACCGTAATTATCCAAAGTGGCGGACAGCAACCAGGGTTTAGTATGTTGATTATGCAGCCGAATAATGGAACCGCCAGTTTGGCTGCCTGGCAATATATCCAATCGGGTTTTATTCGATTGCAAACGATTGGCCTGATCTAACCCCTGATCGAGTTGGGTTAATTTCAACGGCTGACCTTCCAAGCCGGGGAATAATAATTGGCGATTAACCCAGCGATCGCCCCCCTCTATTTTTTCGATAAACCCTTCGGTGACCCGCAGACCTAATTCCCCTTTGGCATTGGGGCGAATAAATTGCACGCGGGCGGTGATATAACCTTTATCCAGGTATAGCCGGGTCAATTCACGCGTCAGGCGGTTGATGTCATTGCTGCTGATACAGCGTTCCGGCAGGGCACTCAGCGTCGCCAACTCTTTCGCTGATAACAGAGTGATGCCTTGCAGGTACACGCCGTCGATCGGCAGGCATTGGGCAGAACGTGGCAGCGCCGGCGCAGCGGGTTCCGGCTCAGCAAGCAGTTGCTGTTGCTTAAGCTGTTGGTAGCGGCGTTGTTCTATTTGTTGATTCACTTCACGCGTGCCGTCTTGCAGGGCACGACGCGATTCGCTCATCGGCGAGAAATGGCCCATTTCCGGCAGGGTGGCGGCAGGGAGCGCGGTGCTGAACAGCAGCGCCAGGGCGGCGGTTTTTCTAATCATCGTAATCCATTATGAGAAGCCGCTGGAGCGGCCTGCTCAATCCATGAGGTCAATAAACGGACGGCCAATGGCCGGCCCGAAAGCGCGAGCGACAATCACATTGCGGGGTTCTTATTCGCCTGTGACAAATAAGACGGTGGGTTTTTATTTTTATAAAAAATAATTAGGCTGCTTGTTTATATTTTTAATTATTACCCATCAATTACTCATAATGAGGTAATTAAAAAAGTAAATTAATTGTCTTTTCCCGTTTGTATCATTACAGACGGTTATCGGCAGCGTTAAGAAGAATCTGAATTTTTATTTTGTTCGGGGATAATAGAGGATGGGGGTAATTGTGACAATCCGACCAGTGGGAAATACGAAATTTCGCAGAAGGGGTGGGGGGCGCAAATGGCTGCGCCCCGACGTGAGATTATTTTTTATTGATCGGCCGACCGGACCAGTAGCCTGCCAGCAGGGAACCGGACAGGTTATGCCACACCGAGAACAGGGCGCCCGGCAACGCGGCCAGCGGTGAGAAGTAGATTTTCCCCAGCGTCGCCGCCAACCCCGAGTTCTGCATGCCGACTTCAATCGCCAGCGTGCGACAGGTAGATTCGTCGAAGCCGAACAGCTTGCCACCCCAGTAACCGCTCAACAATCCGATGCCGTTATGCAGGATCACCGCAATGATCACCACCAGCCCGACCGAGGCGATGTGGCTCTGGCTGCCTGCGACCACCGCACTGATGATCGCCAGAATACAGATCATCGACAATGCCGGCAGGATCGGTTCAATACGTTTGACGGTTTTGGTCAAGGTGTGGTGGACGATCAAACCCAGTCCAATCGGGATCACCACGATCTGCAGAATGCTCAGCAACATCCCCATGACATCGACGCTGATCTCGGTATCGACATACAAGCGGGTCAGTAGCGGCGTAGCGAATACGCCCACCAGCGTGGACACCGCCGAGATGGTCACCGACAGAGCCACATCCCCTTTGGCAAGATAAATCATGACGTTGGAGGCGGTGCCGCTGGCGACGCTGCCGACCAGTACCATGCCGGCGGAAAGATCCGGCGGCATATGGAACAGCATGGCCAGGAGCCAGGCCGCCAGCGGCATGATCAGGTAATGCAAAAAGATCCCCGCCGCGACCGGGCCGGGACGGGAAAGTACGCGTTTGAAGTCATCAAGCCGCAGCGTGACGCCCATGGCGAACATGATCAACATCAGCAGCGGGCTGACGTAGGGGCCGATACCGCTAAACGTGGTGGGAGTGCTGTAGGCGGCGACGGCGAGCAGCACCGCCCACAGGGGGAATAATCGGGTAAATTTCGCGAGCATGAGTGAGGTTTTCCTTAGCCAAATAAGAACGATGGGGTGGCGTTGTGTTTTTTGCGGGCTCAGCGGACTGAACCCCTACGGTTATGGACTGCTTTTTTAGAGGTAGAGGCGCAGCATGCTGCGCCTGCAAAGGATGATAGTAGCTTATTCGAACAGGTTGTGGTGCAGGGTGCGAACCACTTGCTCGGCGTCGTCGCCCGGTACCAGGAAGCACAGGTTGTAGCTGCTGGCGCCGTAACAGATCATGCGGATATTGAACGGGTCGAGCACGCCGAATACCTCTTTACCCACGCCGCAGGCCTGAGAAAGCTTGTTGCCGATCAACGCCACCAGCGCCAGATTTTCTTCCACTTCGACCCGGCACAGTGACGACAGTTCGGTCAGCAACGAGGTGGTCAGCAGACTGCCGCCGGTAGAGGTTGAGCCCGTGGTGTCCATGGTCAGCGCGACGCTCACCTCAGAAGTGGTGATCAGGTCCACCGAGATATTGTGGCGTGCCAAAATACTGAACACTTCGGCCAGGAAACCGCGTGCGTGCAGCATATTGAGGCTGTGCAGCGTCAGCAGGGTTTGCTTGCGGCGCAGCGCCAGCGCACGGAATAGCGGTGGATTCTCGGTGGTGTTGCACACCAGGGTTCCGCCGGCCGAGGGGTCTTTGCTTGAGCCGACAAACACCGGAATATCGCTGCGAACGGCCGGCAAAAGGGTGGCCGGGTGCAGCACTTTCGCGCCGAAGGTGGCCATTTCCGCCGCTTCTTCAAAGGCGATTTTATCGATGCGTTTTGCCGCCGGAACCACGCGTGGGTCGGTGGTGTAGATGCCCGGCACGTCGGTCCAGATATCGACCCGGCTGACGCTCAACGCTTCGCCCAACAGTGCGGCGGTGTAATCGCTGCCGCCGCGGCCCAGCGTGGTGGTACGGCCTTTCGGCTCGCTGCCGATAAAGCCCTGAGTGACCACCAGGGCTTCCTGCAGGCGTGGTTTGAGCAGTGACTGGGCCAGTTGGTTCAGCGCTGCGCTGTCTGGCGTTGCGCGACCAAAATGATCGTCGGTGTGCATGACTTTGCGTACGTCAAACCATTCCGCCTGCACTTGACGACCGCGCAGGATCTCAACGAACAGCAGGGTAGACATCAGTTCGCCGTGGCTGACCAGTTCGTCGGTCAGCGCCGTCGAGGTGGCCAACGCCGCCGCTTCGGACAACATGGCGATGTTTTCCAGCATGCGGTCGATTTCGTCGCGAACCACTGCCGGATTATCGAGGCGATCGAGAATGGCATATTGGATACGACGGATTTCATCGAGCTGATAGTGACGCTTGTCGGCATCGCTGCCTTCGGCCAGAGCCACCAGCAGGTTGGTGACGCCCGCAGAAGCGGACAATACCACCAGACGTACGTTCGGATTGGAGAGAACGACGTCGGCGCTGCGGTTCATTGCTTCATAGTCGGCAACGCTGGTGCCGCCGAATTTGGCGACAACGGTGGCATTCTGGGGTGCTGCTTGGTTCATGTAAAAACCTCGTGTCAGGGTGGCTCTATTCATAGAGCGCTTTTTTTCATAGCCTTGGCACAAGGGAGGAGCGATAAACGGGGGCAGGCGTAGAGATAAAGCTACGATACACCCAGAAGCGCCCCACCTTGCTGATTGCCCTGCGGACAATCTCTGGTGACAACCCAGGGGATTCAGCCCCTGTAGTCGATACGATGAATGCCGCGCATCACCTTACCTCGGCGTCGCTCCCCCTCAAGCGTCGTCATTGGAAAACGGCTCCTCTGACACTCTACCTGGGCGACGCGCCTCTTCTGGCTTGCACACCGGGTGCGCAAGTAGGTTGTTAGGAATAGCCGGTTATCGCGCTGCTGTCAACGTCCGGAAGTTGAGGGATTTTCATCTTGTACCAGCGCAATCAGCGTACAGGGCATGGTAGGGACGAAACCGGTGCCGATCGGCTGCAGTTTGCCGTCTTCGCGCTGGCTGAAAAGCGGAATAATCCCCTGATTCTTCTCAATATATTCCAACCAGCCAAAGTTCTCGTTCAGCTTGGTGGCCTTGATGGTGGCGCCATGGGCGATCAGGCTGCTCAATCGACCATAGGTGGCCTCCTGATTGAACAGGATCTCATGCCGGCGAAAACGTGAACTTTCCGCACTGTTGCCACGGCCTTTCAGCGGCGCGCCGGAACGGATAGCGAACACCTGTCCTTCGCCAAAAATATGGCCGAAGTGATAAACCGCCAACGCATTCTGATGGCGGTTGGGGGAGAGCGCCAGCACCTGTGCGGTGTCGCTGAGATCGAGATAGTTTTCGGCATGTTCAGAGTAAGCATGGCCATAATAGGCGGGAATGCCGTCCATACGTGCCTGGCGGTAATATTCCCAACTGCTGTCGGTGACGAGCACCGGGATATTCAATTTCATCAACGCCTGCGCCAACATGCGCGCTACGCTGTTGGCACCGACAATCAGCACCCCCCGCGGTTTTTGCTGCTGTACTCGCAGCCAACGCGCCATCATGCCGCTGGTCAGGCTTTGCAGCACCACGGTGCCGATGATCACGGCGAACACCACGGTCACCAGCCGATCGGCACCCGGGTAGCCGCTGCGTTGCAACGTCAGGGCAAACAGCGAACTGACCGCCGCGGCGACGATGCCGCGCGGGGCGATCCAGCATAACAGCAGGCGATCGCGCCAGTGCAGGGTGGAGCGCCAGGTTGATACCGCAATGCACAACGGGCGGGCGATAAATTGCACCACCAGCAACAGGCCCAATAGCGGCCAACCCATGTTCCACAGGGCCTGAACATCAAGCCGCGCCGCCAAAATGATAAACAGCGCAGAAATCAGGATCGCCGACAGCTCTTCTTTAAATGCCAGAATGTCGCTGGTATCCACATCGCGCATATTGGCCAACCAGATCCCCATCACGGTCACGGTTAGCAGGCCGGACTCGTCGGCAATAGCGTTGGACACGCCAAAGGCAGTGAGCATAATCGCCAGCACCGCCAGGTTTTGCAGGTAGCGCGGCAGCCAGACGCGGCGCAGCGCCAGACCCAGCAAATAGCCGAACAGCGCGCCGGTCACCAGACCGACGACGGCGGTAATGCCCAGCGTCCAGAACAGGTGGGTGTAAGACTCCGAATGCTGTTTCAGAACGATAAATTCGAACACCAGCAGGGTGAAAATGGCACCGACCGGATCGATGACGATGCCTTCCCAGCGCAACACCTGGTTGATGTTGGCGTTGGGCCGCACCACGCGCATCAGCGGGGCGATCACCGTCGGGCCGGTGACCACCGTGACCGCGCCGATCAGCGCCGCCAGCTCAGGGGGAAAGTCCAGCAGCCACCAGCAGGCCACGCCGATCACCAGGAAGGTTATCAGCATGCCAATGGTCACCAGGTTGCGCACCACGCCGCCGAGGCCACGTATTTCCTCAACCCGCAGCGTCAGTGCACCTTCAAACAGAATAATGGCGACCGACAGCGACACCAGCGGGAATAGCAGATCGCCAAACAGCGCATCCGGCTGAACCCAATGCACCACCGGCCCCAGCACGATGCCAAACACCAGCAACGGCAGAATGGCCGGCAGGCGCAACACCCAGGCGAGCCACTGCGCCAGCAGTGAACTCAATCCAATAACCACCAACATCAATGGGGCAGATAATTCCATAGTCATGTCCTTCGTCGTTCACACCGCAACCCTGTGGGTCGCGCATCCTTAGCCTAATTACGTCATTGACGTGGTGATAACCTGACACAGTTTAGTGACAGTTAAGTAACCCTGATAACAGGCTGTTATCCAAAAGTATAGGGGAAGCGCTGAAACGATGCGGCGGTGTTTGACAGTTAACGCCTATCGCAAGAAAAGAGATCATAATCACAGTCGAACAGGCTACAATCGGACAACCACGTCACATTTATTCTCAAGCCTAAGAGTGTTGCTATGAAAAATATCAATCCTAGTCAAACCGCTGCTTGGCAAGCCCTGCAGCAACATTTTGAACAGATGAAAGACGTACAGATCAGCGATCTGTTTGCTCAGGACAAAGAGCGTTTCTCCAGGTTTTCCGCTACCTTCAACGACCAGATGCTGGTGGACTACTCTAAAAACCGCATTACTGCGGAAACCCTGGAGAAGTTGCAGGCCCTGGCCAAAGAGACCGATCTGCAAAGCGCGATCAAATCCATGTTTGCCGGCGAGAAAATTAACCGTACCGAAGACCGTGCGGTGCTGCACGTTGCCCTGCGTAACCGCAGCAACAGCCCAATCATCGTGGATGGCAAAGATGTGATGCCGGAAGTGAATGCGGTGCTGGCCAAAATGAAGCAGTTCTGCGATCGCGTGATTGGCGGCGACTGGAAAGGTTACACCGGCAAAGCGATTACTGACGTGGTGAACATCGGTATCGGCGGTTCGGATCTCGGCCCTTATATGGCCACCGAGGCGCTGCGCCCGTACAAAAATCACCTGAATATGCACTTCGTCTCCAACGTCGACGGCACCCATATCGCCGAAACGCTCAAACCGCTGAACCCGGAAACCACCCTGTTCCTGGTGGCCTCCAAAACCTTCACCACCCAGGAAACCATGACCAACGCCCATAGCGCGCGCGACTGGTTCCTGAGCACCGCCGGTGACCAAAAACACGTGGCGAAACACTTCGCGGCGCTGTCCACCAACGGCAAGGCGGTAGGCGAGTTCGGTATCGACACGGACAACATGTTCGAGTTCTGGGACTGGGTTGGCGGTCGTTATTCCCTGTGGTCGGCGATTGGCCTGTCGATCGCTCTGTCGCTGGGTTACGAGCACTTCGAACAACTGCTCAGCGGTGCGCATGCGATGGATAAACACTTCGCACAAACGCCGGCGGACAAAAACCTGCCGGTGCTGCTGGCGCTGATCGGTATCTGGTACAACAACTTCTTCGGCGCAGAAACCGAAGCTATCCTGCCGTACGACCAGTACATGCACCGCTTTGCCGCCTATTTCCAGCAGGGCAACATGGAGTCCAACGGTAAATATGTCGATCGCAACGGCAATCCGGTGGATTACCAGACCGGCCCAATCATCTGGGGCGAGCCGGGCACCAACGGGCAGCACGCGTTTTACCAACTGATCCACCAGGGGACCAAACTGGTGCCTTGCGATTTTATCGCGCCGGCCATCAGCCATAATCCCCTGAGCGACCACCATGCCAAGCTGCTGTCGAACTTCTTCGCGCAGACCGAGGCATTGGCGTTTGGTAAATCTCTGGAGGTGGTAGAACAAGAGTTCGCCGCCCAGGGTAAAACGCCGGAAGAGGTCAAGCACGTGGCACCGTTCAAGGTGTTTGAAGGCAACCGCCCAACCAACTCTATCTTGCTGCGTGAGATTACGCCGTTCAGCCTGGGCAGCCTGATCGCCCTGTATGAACACAAAATCTTCACCCAGGGCGCAATCCTTAATATCTTCACCTTCGACCAGTGGGGCGTGGAGCTGGGCAAACAACTTGCTAACCGCATCCTGCCGGAACTGGCGGGTGACGAAGCGGTCAGCAGCCATGACAGCTCAACCAATGCGTTGATCAACCGCTTCAAAGAATGGCGTTAATGGCAGCCTGAATGGAGGCCAATAAAAAACCCGCCGCGGCGGGTTTTTTTACGTCTGAAAGATTACAGATTGATAGGCACTTCGAAACTGATGCCTGCGCCCACGTCATCGGCAGTGCTGGCGTTGTTATCGGTGTACCAGAGGCTGGTATCAAACTTGACCTGAGAGTCGAAGCTGTAACCCCAACCCAACTGAATGCCTTTCAGCGTGTCGGATTTCGGGAACGCCTGGTTGATCGACTGGCTGTTCGGGTTCACTTTGGCGTACACCAGACGGGTGCTCCAGCGTTGGCCATCGTCCAGCACCATTTCTACACGGCCGGACAGCATTTGGCCGTCGCCGCCCATGGCGTGGCCCAGAGGGTAGCCTTGCTGATAGTAGCCGCCCTTGTAGGTGTAGTGGGTGTAAACATAGCCTTTGCGGTTCATATCGGCGCGGGTATCAGCCCCTTCGATAGACCAGTTGATGGTGGTCGGGCCCCATTCAGGGTGGCCTTCCAGACCCAACAGGTAGGTGTTTTGCGATGGCAGGAAACCGGCCTCATCTTCACCGACCAACTGGCCGTACAGGCTGACAGGCAGGCCAATCAATGGCTGCATTTTCAGCTTGAAGTCGAAACCGGCGAGCTGGTTGCCCGGATCGTTGCCCTGTCCAGAGTCATCGTTGTCCTTGCCGGTAAAAGCGTCCCAGAAGGAGCTAAAGGATTGAGGTCGACCGCTGCCGCCCCACTCCATGATGCGCGAGGCACCCAGTTCAAGGAAGTTGGTCGGCATCATGGTCAGACGGCCACCAATCAACTTGGTATCAGGTACAGAAGAATATTGCGACAGCTGACCCGCTGTCAGCTGGTACTGCCAGCGGCCAATCCACGACAGCCAAGGGGTTTCGAACGGCGATTGGTCGGCGCGCTGCAACATAAAACCGGCGACCGGGCGTGCGGCGTCGGAACGAATCAGGCTGCCGTCGTAGCCAGGACCCCACCACTGGGAAACTTCACCAAAGGACAACCATTGGTTCCAGATTTTTACTGCACCATAGGAGCCGTTCAGGTTGAATTTGGAACCGTCGCTGACGCGTTGATCACCTTCGACAGAGCCCTGAACGCGGACGTCCCAGAATTCGCCGTTGGCACCGGCGCCGATGGTCAGGCTTTGGTCAGCATATTGGTTCTGGCCGAAGCCCTGTGGCGTGCCGGGTTTATCGGTGGCGGCGTAGCCGCTGACGCGGATATTGGCTTTCAACTCACCGACGCGGCGTTGTACGCGGTCGATGACGTTTTTTTCGGTATTGGTTACCGGCTTGGCCTGTGAGATAACTGAACTGATTTCTTCCTGACTCAGTGGCCAGGTGGACAGGCTAACGTTGATTACACCGCGATCGGACAGCCAGGCGAGATCATTACGCAGGTCATTATCAGGGGTTACCAATCCGCTGGCATGGCCGCTTAATGCACAGGTAAACAGGCCTGCGGCGACCAATCCGTTAAGTTTAGCGCGCATAAATATTCCCTTGTTAATTCGAGTTGTTTGTTTTATGTAAAGATCTATGACCCATCATAGTTGACATTTCAATTTGCTACAAATATATAAATGAGAAACATCCTAGTGTAACTTATTGAATTAAAGTGGCTTTACTGTGTCGCTTCGCAAGGGAACATTTTTAAGATAATGCCTATGCCAGGATGCGCGGATAATTTCAGTGGTTTTTTATGGGGAATAATTATGGCAAAAACCTCCCGCTCCGTGATGGTGGCCAAAGGGCTGCAACGTGTGCTGAACGTGGGTTTGTTACTGTTGGCGGCGATCCTGATCGTCTTTTTAGTGAAAGAAACTATTCATTTGGCGAAAGTGCTGTTTGTAAACAACGAGGAGTCGACGTCCTATCTGCTGATTGAGGGGATTGTGATTTACTTCCTCTACTTTGAGTTTATTGCCTTGATTGTGAAGTACTTTGAGTCGGGTTATCACTTCCCGCTGCGTTACTTTATTTATATCGGCATCACCGCAATTATCCGTTTGATCATTGTGGATCATGAAAACCCCATTGATACGCTAATTTATTCCGCCGCGATATTGTTACTGGTGGTGACGCTCTACCTGGCCAATACCGACCGCTTAAAACGCGAATAGATATCCTTCATGCTAGAAAAATGGCGGCCCGATAGGGCCGCCGAAGACACAGGTATTGATCGGAAATAACTGAAGTACATCAAGCGCAGTAGGGCCCCACCCTTGAGTGAAGCCGGAGAAAATCTAACCTTTCACCCCACCGGCCGTCAGGCCTCCCACCAGCCAGCGCTGCGCCAGCAGGAAAACGGCGGTAATCGGGATTGCCGACAGCACTGCCGCCGCGGCAAAATCGCCCCACAAATAGTTTTGCGGATTCAGATATTGCTGCATGCCTACCGCCAGCGTGTAGCTGTTGACGTCACGCAGCAGCAGTGAGGCCACCGGCACCTCGGTAATCGCAGCGATAAACGACAGAATAAACACCACCGCCAGAATCGGTACTGACAGCGGTAACAGCACCAGACGGAAGGCCTGCCAAGGGCTGGCGCCATCCAGGGCCGCGGCTTCCTCCAGCGAGTTATCGATGGTTTCGAAATAGCCTTTGATGGTCCAGACGTGCAGCGCGATCCCGCCCATGTAAGCGAAGATCACCCCGCCGTGGGTGTTCAGGCCGATAAACGGAATGTATTGGCCCAGACGATCGAACAGGGCATACAACGCCACCAGCGACAGCACCGCCGGGAACATCTGGAAAATCAGCATGCTTTTCAGCAACGTGCTCTTGCCGCGAAAACGCATGCGGGCAAAGGCGTAAGCGCAGGTGGTGGACAGCGTGACGATGCCGATGGCGGTGATCACCGCGATCTTGATCGAGTTCCACAACCACAGCAGCACCGGGAACGGCGGCGGGGTGACGCTGCCATCGGCGTGGGTCACGCTCATGCCTAGCGCCAACCGCCAGTGATCCCATGAAATCTGTTCCGGTATCAGGCTGCCGGTGGCGAAGTTGCCGGAGCGCAGCGAGATGGTCACCACCATCAGCAGCGGGAACATGATCAGGGCGATAAAGCACAGCATCAGAGTATGGGTCATCCACAGGCGCAGGCGCTGGGATTTAGGTTGGACCATGGCCATTATTTTTCTCCCTAGTCGAAGTTCATCTTGCTGGCTTTCAGATTCAGGATCGCCAGGGCGCCCACCAGCAGGAAGATCAGCGTGGCAATGGCGGCCGCCAGCCCGAAGTCCTGTCCGCCGCCGCCTTCGAAAGCGATGCGGTAGGTGTAGCTGACCAGCAGGTCGGTATAACCGGCCGGCGTGGTGGTGCCAATCATGTCCGGCCCGCCGTTGGTCAACAGTTGAATCAAGACAAAGTTGTTAAAGTTGAAGGCGAAGCTGGCGATCATCAGCGGCGTCAGCGGCTTGATCAGCAGCGGCAAAGTGATGCGGAAAAAGTTCTGCATCGGGGTGGCGCCGTCCATCGCCGAAGCCTCGTACAAATCGTCGGGTATCGCCTTCAACAGCCCCATGCACAGGATCATCATGTAGGGATAACCCAGCCAGGTGTTGACGATCAAAATCATGCTTTTGGCGGTGATAGGGTCGCTGAACCAGGCCGGTTTAATGCCGAACAGATGGCTGAGCATCATGTTGATTTCACCGAAGCTTTGGTTGAACAACCCTTTGAAAATCAGTATCGAAATAAACGACGGCACCGCGTAGGGCAGGATCAGCATCACGCGATAGACCGCTTTGCCTTTCAGCGCTTCCCACTGCACCACGCAGGCCAGCACCATGCCGACGGCCACGGTGAGGATCACGGTCATGACCGAGAACACGATGGTCCAGATAAAGATCGACACGAACGGTTTCTTGATGCCTTCGTCCTGCAGAACGCGCAGGAAGTTTTTCCAGCCGATGGTGACGGTATAGCCCGGGCTGAGGGTCTCTTTGGCCCAGTTGCCCTCGGCATTTACCGCCTGATAGAAACCAATCTCCGGGTTCGGCCGGTATTGAATATGCGTTTGTTGGTCGGTCAGCGTATTGCTGTCTTTATCCAGCGCGTAAAGCGGGGTGGTGCCGGAGAACTGGCGCAGGGAACTCATGCGCAACTCGCCGCCATCCGGCAATTGTGCCACCAATTGGCTCAGTGCCTGGCGGTTTTGCGTGATCACGCGCAACGTGGCGCGTTCGCCTGCCGGTGCTGCGCTTTCCTCCGTCAGTTTCAGCGTTTGCGGCGCACTGGCGTCAAAACTGAACGGCTCTGAAATCAGCTGTTGGCCACTGTCGGGGTGGGTTAGCTGCAGACGCCAGCGTTGATTTTCCGCCGGATAGAGCCCGAAGGTGAAGGTTTTTCCTGTCTGGAACTGGCGCTGCATCAACACCGACTGGGCGCGCTCAAAGGTGAGCTGGTTGGTGCTGCTGTAGTTGGTAAAGGCGATGGCGATAGTGCAAATCAGCGGAAACAGGACAAACAGCCCCATGCCGGCGATGCCCGGGTAGACGTAGCGCCAGGCGTAAGCACGGCGGTTGGCGAAGACGTACAGCCCGGCGCTGACCAATATTAGCGTCAGAATGGCGAACAGGTATTCACCCTGTGCATACATCAACACAATCAGATAGCAGGTAACCAGGCTGAACAGGCCGATGACCAGCCATTTCAGTGTGTCACTCTGCCACCACTTCGACTTTTTGCGCGCAGGGGACCCGGCGTGAGCTAATTGCATAGGGCGTTCCTTTCTGTGAAGCCACAGCGGGGGGCTGATCCGCACCCCGCACAACATTGTGTGTTACTTGGTGATTCGGGTCTGAACATCGTCCAGCGCGGCTTTCACCGTCTGGCGACCGCTGACGGCATTGATTACCGCACTGCGTTCGGCGTACCAGAAGGCGCTCATCTGCGGGATGTTAGGCATGATTTCGCCGTTCTGTGAGTTTTCCATGGTGGCGGCGATTTTCGGATCCTTCGCCAGTTGCTCCTGGTAGGACTTCAGGGCTACCGCGCCCAGCGGTTTGTCCTTGTTGACGTCCGCCAGACCTTCGTTGGTCAGCAGGTAGTTTTCCAGGAATTCGGTCGCCAACTCTTTGTTCGGGCTGGCGGCGTTGATCCCGGCGGTCAGTACGCCAACGAAAGGTTTGGACGGCTTGCCTTTAAAGGTGGGCAGCAGGGTCACGCCGTAGTTGATTTTGCTTTGCTCGATGTTCGACCAGGCCCACGGACCATTGATGGTCATGGCGGTTTGGCCCTTATTGAAGGCGGCTTCGGCAATGGAATAATCGGTATCGGCGTTGATGTGCTTGTTTTTCACCAGATCGACGATGAACTGCAGACCGGCCTGCGAACCGGTATTGGCGACGCCAACATCTTTGATATTGTATTTGCCGTTCTCATACTTGAAGGCATAACCGCCGTCGGCGGCGATAATCGGCCAGGTGAAGTAGGGTTCTTGCAGGTTCCACATGATGGCGCTTTTGCCTTTGGCGCGCAGCTCTTTGTCCAGCGCCGGGATCTCTTCCCAGGTTTTTGGCGCCTGCTTGATCAGGTCTTTGTTGTAAATCAGCGACAGCGCTTCCACCGCGATCGGGTAGCCGATCAGCTTGCCGTCGTAGCGCACCGCATCCCAGGTGAACGGGAACAGTTTGTCCTGGAAGGCTTTGGAAGGATGGATCTCGGCCAGCAGGCCGGACTGCGCGTAGCCGCCAAAGCGGTCATGGGCCCAGAAGATGATGTCCGGGCCGTCGCCGGTGGCGGCAACCTGCGGGTATTTCTCTTCCAGCTTGTCCGGATGCTCGATGGTGACTTTGATGCCGGTGTCTTTCTCAAACTTTTTGCCGACTTCGGCCAGGCCGTTATAGCCTTTATCGCCGTTGATCCAGATAACCAGTTTCCCTTCCTCGATCTTGGCGAAGGCGGAAGAGGAAAGCACCAAAGTGGTCAGAGCCGAAAGCACCAGTGTGCGGGCGGTGGTAAAGCTGCGAGTCATAATCCAATCCTTCTTTTTTATGGGCACGTAAATCAAGGAGAGAGGTTTCGCGGTAATAGTGGGTCACAAAGCGACACATTCTCATCCTCCCCCCCTCTACGCCCCACGCCTGCGTAGTGTGATCCAGTTAACATTGCTCCCTATTCTGTGGTGTCAGACACAAAATAGGGGGACGATTTTTGCCAGGCAGATCACAGATTTGTCTTAAGCGTGGAACTTCTCGTCGTAGCGGTCGTTCTCTCATCCTCCCATCTCCTCCCCCATGAAAAATCCTGTTACGGATGATTACCCTTTGTGGGGTTTACCGCACTATCGGCCACATTGATTTTATCGCCACGTGCAGCAGGGAACCGGATTTATGTCGCCAATGCCTACCGTCACTCAGCCAACCCTGTACCGGATCCATCCGGTCAGTTTCCGAGATGGAAACGGGGACGGCGTGGGCGATGCTCACGGCATGATTGCGGCGTTGCCCTATCTGAACCAACTGTCGATCGACGGTCTGGTCCTGCCGCAGGCCTTGACGGCGCAAGAGGGGGCGGCGGTCGCCGCTCAGGGTCTGGCGCTGTGGTATTGCGATGGGCTCCACCACATTCGTCGCGCCGCTGCGTCGCGACAGTATCTTCGTAGCCCCCTGGCGCTGGAAGTGGTGCCCTTCAGCGTAGAGAAACTGGTTGAGGTGTTGCATGCCCGCCGCGCCACGCTGGCGGACAGCCTGTGGAGCACCGGTGATGCCGACCAGCCGCGGGTTGTTAGCCACTGGGGGCAGGGCAATTTGCGTTCGGCGGATGCTTTTTTGACGCTGCTGGCGATGCTGCCCGCGCCTATCTGCCTGTATCAGGGCGAAGAACTGGGTTTGCCGCACGCCGCCGGTCTGCAGGATCCGCTGGGTGCGCAAACGCCGATGCCCTGGCATGAAGCGCCGGAGCAGGTGACCGCCGGTGAGATCCACTGGTATCAGCAGGTAGCCATCGAACATCGCGCGCTGGCCATCAGCCGCCAACAGCATGACAACCAATCCACTTTGCGTTACTGCCAGTCTCTGCTGGCGCTGCGTCGGTTGCCGGTCATCCAACTCGGCGAACTGAGCGTGGTCAGCCAGCGTAATGGCGTGGTTCGCTTACTTATTACCCATCAGGATCAATGCCTTGAAGCGCTGATTAACCTGCAGCCTTATACTCAGGCCGCCGCGCCGTCTGAGGCGACCTTGCCACTGGCATGGCAGCACGGTGCACAGCAAGAGGGTCATCAATGGGTTTTGGCGGGTTTTGCGTCCGCCATTTTTACACGAAATGTTAACTGCGAAAGCAGGGGAGTAACGCATGGCTAGCGTCACATTGCGCAGCGTTTATAAGGCCTTCGGCGAGGCTGTGATTTCCAAAGACGTCAATCTGACGATAGATGACGGTGAGTTTGTGGTGTTTGTCGGGCCATCGGGCTGCGGCAAATCGACGTTGCTGCGCATGATCGCCGGGCTGGAGGACATCACCTCCGGCGACCTGATGATCGGCGACAAACGCATGAATGAGGTGCCGCCGTCCGAGCGCGGTATCGGCATGGTGTTCCAGTCCTATGCACTGTACCCGCACCTGTCTGTGGCCGACAACATGTCGTTCGGCCTGAAGCTGGCGGGTGCCAAAAAAGCGGAAATCAATCAGCGGGTGAATCAGGTATCGGAAGTGCTGCAGTTGGCTCACCTGCTCGACCGACGGCCTAAAGCGCTGTCTGGCGGGCAGCGTCAGCGGGTGGCGATCGGCCGTACGCTGGTGGCGGAACCGGACGTGTTCCTGCTCGACGAGCCGCTGTCCAACCTCGACGCCGCGCTGCGGGTACAGATGCGCATTGAGATCTCGCGTCTGCACAAGCGTCTGCAGCGCACCATGATTTACGTGACTCACGATCAGGTAGAAGCGATGACGCTGGCCGACAAGATCGTGGTATTGGACGCCGGGCGTGTCGCCCAGGTCGGCAAGCCGCTGGAGTTGTATCACTATCCGGCCAACCGCTTTGTCGCCGGCTTTATCGGCTCGCCGAAAATGAATTTCCTGCCGGTCAAAGTGACCGCCGCAGAACCGCACCAGGTCCAGGTCGAACTGCCTAACCGCCAGTGGGTGTGGTTGCCGGTGGAAGGCACCGACGTTCAGCCCGGAACCAACATGTCTCTGGGCATTCGCCCAGAGCATCTGCTGCCCAGTGATGCCTCTGAAGTACAGCTTACGGGTGACGTACAGGTGGTGGAGCAGCTCGGCAACGAGACGCAAATCCACATCCAAATCCCGGCAATTCGTCAAAACCTGGTTTACCGCCAGAACGACGTGGTGCTGGTAGAAGAAGGTGCAACATTCGCCATAGGCTTGCCGCCTCACCGTTGCCATCTGTTCCGTGAGGACGGTACGGCATGTAAACGGCTGCACCAGGAGCCGGGCGTTTAAAGCATCACAGTCTGTATAACAGGAGAATAATGATGACTACTCTGCGCAAACTTCCTCTGGCACTGGCAATCGCCGCTGGTGTGCTTACCACTCAGGCGATGGCCGTCGATTTTAAAGGCTACGCCCGTTCCGGCATCGGCTGGACCGGCAGTGGCGGCGAACAACAGTGTTTCCAGGCCACTGGCGCCGGCAGTAAGTACCGTCTCGGCAACGAATGCGAGACCTACGCCGAGCTGAAGCTGGGTCAGGAAGTGTGGAAAGAAGGTGATAAAAGCTTCTACTTCGATACCAACCTGGCCTACTCCGTGTCACAACGTTCCGACTGGGAAGACGTGACGCCAGGCTTCCGTGAAGTGAATGTGCAGGGTAAAAACCTGATCGAATGGTTACCGGGTGCCAATATGTGGGCCGGTAAGCGTTTCTATCAGCGTCATGATGTTCACATGATCGACTTCTACTACTGGGATATCTCCGGCCCGGGCGCCGGTCTGGAAAATATCGATCTGGGCTTCGGTAAGCTGTCTGCCGCCGTGACCCGCAACTCCGAATCCGGCGGCTCTTACGGTTATCTGGATAACGAGTGGGATCAACGTCCAACCGTCAACGACACCTTCGACGTGCGTTTGGCCGGCCTGGAGCTGAACCCGGGTGGCACCCTGGAGCTGGGCGTGGACTACGGTCGCGCTAATACCCAGGATGGCTACAGCCTGGCCGACGGTGCCAGCAAAGACGGCTGGATGTTCACGGCGGAACACACTCAAAGCATCCTGACCGGCTACAACAAGTTTGTGCTGCAGTACGCCACCGATTCGATGACCTCGCAGAACAACGGCCGCAACCAGGGCTCGACCATCGACAACAACGGCAAGATGATCCGCGTGCTGGATCACGGTGCCATCGACTTTAACGATAAATGGGCGCTGATGTACGTCGGCATGTTCCAGGACGTCGATCGTGACAACAATAACGGCTCCACCTGGTACACCGTGGGCGTGCGCCCAATGTACAAATGGACGCCAATCATGAGCACCCTGCTGGAAGCCGGCTACGACAACGTGAAATCCCAACGCACCGGCGATCGCAACGGCCAGTACAAACTCACCCTGGCGCAACAGTGGCAGGCGGGCAACAGCATCTGGTCACGCCCGGCGATCCGCGTATTTGCAACCTACGCCAAGTGGGATGAGAAATGGGGTTACGCTACCGACAGTGATACCGGTTATAACGCAGGCACTGCGTATAACGATACCAGCGTGCACACCTTCAGCCGCGGCAATGACGATGAAGTCACCTTCGGCGCCCAGATGGAAATCTGGTGGTAATGAGATAACGGGGAGGGCCAGGTGCTCTCCCCAGCCTGTATTCGCCGACGCCGTCTCTCTTGCCTGAGCCACGTCGGATATCATGGGGTATAACAATGAAAAAGAATCTGCTGTCACTCTGCTTGTCACTGGCCCTTACCCTTGGCGCACCGCTGGTGGCCAATGCCGATACGCCGGCCAATGTTTCCATCGCTCCGGCCATTAGCGCCGCCACGCTGCAAAGCCTGCCGTGGCAACCGCTGATGCCGCCGGTCAGCCAGGACATCAAACTGGACAACGTCAGCCCGCAAATCAATCAGGGCGACATTCAGGGCGCTATCGCCGCTTATACGCTGCCGGCCGATCGCGGCTCGCTGGAAGTCACGCTGAGCAGCATCAGCAAGAACAACTCACTCTTCGCGCCGAGCGTACTGGTGCTGGATGAGCACCTGCGCCCTGCGGCCTATTACCCGAGCAGCTACTTCCCGTATCAGCCACCGGGTGCGATGTCATCCGATCGGCTGGAGGGCACGCTGAAACTGACCCCGGCGCTGGGTCAGAAACAAATTTATCTGCTGGTGTACACCACCCGTCAGGATCTGGCGAAAACCACCCAGTTGACCAACCCGGCCAAGGCGTATGCGCAGGGAGTGGGGAATGCGGTGCCGGATATTCCGGATCCGATCGCCAAACATAGCGCCAGCGGCACCATCAAACTGAAGGTCACGGCAGAACAGGGCAGCGGCAATATCATGATCGGCATGCTGCAACCGGCGCCGGCGGCGACGCCAGTGGTCGTGGGTTCAACGGCTGCCGTGGCGGCAGCACCGGCTCCAGCGCCGAGCAAACCGGCGGAACCGATGTTGAATGACACCGAAGCTTACTTTAACCATGGCATCAAACAGGCGGTGAAGGCGGGCGATATCGATAAAGCGCTGAAACTGATGAATGAGGCTGAAAAACTGGGTTCCACCACAGCACGTGAAACCTTTATTGGTAGCGTGAAAGGCAAGGGGTAGTACCCGACGCTGTCGATGCTGGCTCGATGATTGGTGCGCCCCGGCGCACCTTTTTTCATCCGCGGGCCAGGGTGGCGCCGATCAACGCCAGCAGGCGGGCGTTATCCACCTGCTGCATCACTCGCAACGGCTTGCCTTCAGGCTCCGGCATGCCCACCGTCAGGCGCAGGCCGCCCGGACGCCAGCGACGGGAACTGCCGCGCGTCATGGCACCCTCCAGCGCAACATCCACATAATATTCCTCTGTCGTCACCAACTGCGGTTCAAGCAGCCAGGCAATCACCAGCGCATCATGGATCCAGCAACCCGGCAGATGGCGGGTATGGCGCGAATAGTCGATCCAGGGTTGGGTAGTGCTCCGCAGGTAACGGCACAGCGGCGTGTCCGGCCGGGTCATCTGCGCCAGACTCTCCTGGGTCAGCATGGTTTGCGTGGTGACATCCAGCGGGGCGAGCGTGATATTGGCACCGCTGGTCAAAACTTGCCGTGTGGCCTCCGGATCCAGGCCGAAATTGGTGTCCTTGATGTAGCCTTCCAGATTGAAGACCCCGCCCATGATCACGATTTCTTTCACCGCTTGCGCCATTTGCGGGTACAGCTGCAGGGCATGGGCGACGTTGGTCAGCGGGCCGATGGCCGCCAGGGTGATTTCGCCGGGGTTATTGCAGATCAGTTCACCGATCGCCACGGCGGCGTTCGGGGTTGGCATCACCGTCGCCTGTGGATAAGGCGTGTTGCGCCACAGTGCGGCCAGGTCCGGATCGGCAATCGCGCGATCGAGATGGGCGCGCCAGGGCTCAGGCGGTTCGCTCAGGGCGCGTGCTGCGCCGACCGCCAAGGGAACCTGATAGCCGGTTTGCTGCAGCAGATGGTTGGCTACGGCAAAGCCGACGTCGCGCGGCGTATTGCCGGCCACGATGCTGATCAGCTCCAATGAAAGCTGTGGCTTGGCCGCCAGGGCCAATGCCAGCGCCAGCCCGTCGTCGACGTTGGCGCCGGGAATGCCATTGCCGGGGTCGCAATCAATAATCAAACGCATAGCGGTTACCTGAATCAATAAACTAACAGCCGCACGATCGGCGGATATGCAGTTGGAAAGCGAATTCGTGCAGCTCAGGCTGTGCAGCACCGGCGGCCAGCATGGCGATGGCTCGCTTGGCCATGGCGTCAATCGGTTGTTCGACCGCGCTGAGCGGCGGCACGCTGAACTCGGATTGCTGGGTGCCGTTAAAACAAATGATGGCCAGATCGTCCGGCACGCACAGCCGGTGTTCCGCCAGCGCCGACAGACAGCCGAGTGCCTGCTGCTCGTTAGAGGTGAATATGGCCCGTGGCCGGGGGGCTTGCAGCATTTTCTGGCTGGCCTGATAGCCGCCCTGACGGGTATAGGGTGCTTCAAATATCCACTCTTCGCGCGGCATAATGCCTGCCTCGATCAGTGCGTCGCGCCAGCCGTTCAGGCGATCTTGCGCATTCAGCATGGTCAAGGGCCCCGCAAAAATGCCGATGTCGCGATAGCCGTGCTGCAACAGATGGCGCGTTGCCTGACAGGCAGCCGCGCGTTCGTCGACGCGAATGGCGCAAATGCCGGCATGGCTGTCGATGGTGTCGATCATCACGCATGGCGTGCCGGAGGCGCGGATCAGTTCAAACCAGGGATGGCGATCGACGCTGGTGTACAGCAGACCGTCAACCTGACGGCGCAGCAGATGGTTAATCAGGTCGTGTTCGCGCTGGCGGTCGTCGCCGGCATCGCCCAGCAGCAGCACCCGGCCGTGGTTGAAGGCTTCCCGCTGCAAAGCCCGCGCCAGAGTGGCAAAAAACGGGTTGGAGATGTCGGGCACCACTAACCCGTAGGTCAGGGTATTGCCCGAGGCCAGCGCCCGGGCGATGTCGTTCGGCCGGTAACCGGTTTGCTCGATCGCCGCCAGAACCCGCAAACGGGTGGCTTCCGCCACCGGGCGCGGCCCTTTGTTGATCACGTAGCTGACTACCGCTACCGAGGTGCCCGCTACGCGGGCGACGTCGGCGCGGGTGATACGCCGCGCGGATTGATTATCCAAGTTGGGTTCCTGTACGCCCTGATTACACCGCGTCCTGCGGCAGGTTAAGATCGCGGCCGCGTGTTTCCGGTGCAAAGAAGGTGGTGATTAAGCCAATGGCCGCCATTACAACAAAATAGCAGGCGACAGGCCACCAGTGACCGAAGCCGGACAATAACGCGGTGGCGATCAGCGGTGCGGTGCCGCCGGAGAGGATCGACCCCAGCTCCTTGGCGAACGCCATTTTCGAGTAACGGTTTTTGACGCCGAACAGCTCCACGCCGTAGGCCGCCTGCACGCCAAAAATACCCAGCGAGGCGATGCACATACCGACCACAATCACCGAAATGACGGTTGCCGGTTCGCGACTGTCGAGCAGCCAGAATGCCGGGAAGGCGTACAGCACCAGCAACAGGCAGAACCAGCGGTAAGTGATGCGGCGGCCGAAGCGATCGGAAAGCCAGCCAGCGAGGGGGATCACCAGGAAACCGCACAGTGAGGCGATCATCACCGCCAGTGCGGGCACCGACTTATCCACCATCAGCACCTTGGCGACGTAACCGACGATAAAGCCCTGACACAGATAAGAGGGGCCGTTTTCGCCAATACGCAGGCCTAGCATGATCCAGAAGGCTTTGGTGCGTTGCAGATAGCTGCGGTTATCGGGCGCGCTGGGGGTGTTGTCCAGCATCCGCTGGCGGTTTTGCTGCAGTTCGCGTTCAAACACCGGCGTTTCGCGCACGTGGCGGCGCAGGTACAGTGCCCCAGCGGCAATCAGGATGCTGGCGAGGAACGGGATGCGCCAGCCCCAGGCGATCAGATCCGCCTTGTCCAACTGCAACACCAACAACCACACCAGCGAGGCCAGCAGAGTGCCGCTGTTAGAGCCGATAGCGATGATCGAGGCGACCAGACCACGTCGTTTGGCCGGTGCGTATTCCGCCAGCATCACCGCGCCGCCGGAAAGCTCCGCCCCGGCCCCGAAACCCTGTGCGAAACGCAGGATCACCAGGCAGGTGGGGGCCCAAACGCCAATTTGCGCATAGGAAGGGATCAGCCCGATCAACGTGGTAGAGACGCCCATCAGCGCTACCGTGGTGAGCAGCACCACGCGGCGGCCTTTGCGATCGCCAATCCAGCCGAACACCAACGCGCCGATAGGGCGGGCGACAAAACCGACCGAATATGTGGCGAAGCTGGCCAGCAGTGCCACTATCGGAGTGGCTTCGGGGAAGAACACGTCGCCGAACACCATACCGGCCGCCAGGCCATACAGGGCGAAATCGACATATTCCATGGCGGTGCCGAGCCAGCAGGAAAAAGTGGCGCGCCAGAATTGGCCGCGCCCTTCTTTGGTGGTCAAGCGTTCGTCGGCCGCCAGCGTCTCGTCGGCGGCGGGTGGAGTTGCAAGCGTTGTTTCGCTCATGGCATTGATATCCTCTTTTCGTCTGCGTCACACCTATAGCGTGATCGCGGTAAAGATGGTTTCCCTGGTGTCGGCAAGAAAGTTTGCTGACAAAGTGTCGGACTGATGGCGAATCAACGCTGCAATACAAGGGTATCTACGCGCGTAGATAAAACAATGCTGCAGAGGTGAAAGTTTGCAGACGATCACAGAATCCCCTTCGCTCCGGTGAATGAAGGTAAAGAAAACAGATGGCAGAAAGATGACATTGCGGCGCTTTTTCAGGAGGGATTTTGCTGGGGGCTACGCCACGAATCAGCCTGCCGCTTTTGAATTTCTGCGTTACAATAGGCGCCTGTTAACAGTTTGTTTGGTCTGGCGCGGCCGCAGGGCGTGGCGTCAGGCATGGAGTAGAACAATGTCTGGCAATAAGGATTCCATCCTGCCGCCGCTGGAGTGGTTATCTGCGCAACAACCTCCAGTACCTGCCGCCGTCAGCGATTGGCTAATGGAGTTAGGTTCCATGACCCGTCGTTTTGAACGTCACTGTGGACGCGTGCACGTTGAGCCGCAGCGTGAATGTTTCGTGACCCGCGATCAACTGGGTGAAGAAGCTGAACATCTGCCTGACAGCCCGCGTTACTGGCTGCGTGAAATCGTGCTGTTGGGCGATAACCAACCCTGGCTACTGGGCCGCACGGTGATCCCGCAGGAAACTCTGACCGGGCCGGATCTGGCGCTGGTGGATTTGGGCACGCTACCGCTGGGGCGCTATCTTTTTAGCAGTGACGAACTGACCCGCGATTACATTCACATTGGCCGACAGGACGCGCTGTGGGCGCGCCGTTCCCGCCTGCGACTGGCGGGTAAACCGCTGTTGCTGACCGAACTGTTTCTACCGGCTTCGCCACTGTACGCTGCGGGCAATACTGACCCCGAATGATGAGGAGAGGAAATACCTTGGAGGGAAGCGTGATTCAAAGTAAATGGCAGGCTTATAGCCATCTGATGCGCATCGATAAACCGATCGGCACCTTGCTGCTGCTGTGGCCGACGCTGTGGGCGCTGTGGCTGGCGGGCAAGGGCGTGCCGTCGCTGTCTGTCCTGCTGGTGTTCGTGGTGGGCGTTTTCCTGATGCGCGCTGCCGGTTGCGTGGTGAATGATTACGCCGATCGTGCCGTCGACGGCCATGTGAAGCGTACCGCCGGGCGCCCAATGCCCAGTGGCCGGGTGAGCGAGAAAGAGGCCAAGATCCTGTTTGTGGTGCTGGTGCTGATTTCGTTCGCGTTGGTGCTGACGCTGAATGCGATGACCATTGGGCTGTCTTTGGCGGCGCTGGCGCTGGCATGGGCCTATCCGTTTATGAAACGGGTGACTCATTTGCCGCAGTTCGTGTTGGGCGCGGCCTTTGGCTGGGGCATTCCAATGGCCTATGCCGCCGTCAGCGAATCACTGCCGCTGAGTTGCTGGCTGTTGCTGCTGGCCAATATCTGCTGGACGGTGGCTTACGATACGCTGTATGCCATGGTCGATCGTGACGATGACCTGAAGATTGGCGTGAAATCCACCGCCATTTTGTTTGGCCGTTACGACAAGCTGATCGTCGGCCTGCTGCAGTTCGCCACGCTGTTGTTGATGATGTGGGTGGGTTATCTGGCGCAGTTGAGCGGGGCGTTTTATTGGTCGCTGCTGTTGGCGGGTGCCTTGTTTATCCATCAACAAAAGCAGATTGCCGACCGTGAACGCGATGCCTGTTTCAAGGCGTTCCTGGATAACAACTACGTCGGTTTGGTGCTGTTTATCGGTATTGCGCTGAGTTACTGGCAGAGCTGACCGTTTTCAGGCAGTAAAAAAGGCACCCTGGGGTGCCTTTTCGTTTTAGTATCAGTGAATTAATCTTCTTTCACTTCCACTGCGGCCGTTTCCGGCAGGGCATTGGTTTCCGCCGGCATGCTGACGCTTTCAATGGTCAGTTTGATTTCCGGTGTAATCAAGTCGCTCAGCATGTTGTACACCTCCATGGTGTGCTCACGGACCGCATCGCCGATATCGTTGATGTAGCCTTCTTCACGCAGCGTCGCCACTAGGGTGGAGAACACCGCCTTGTCGAAGAACTCCGGTGCGTTGATGCCGTGCAGTACCGATAAACGCTGGGCCATGATACGGCTCTCTTTCTCCAGCGCACCACGGTTGATACTCGGGTTGGCGCTGAGGATAGACATGGTGATGGCGTAGCGCTGCAAGGTTTCACGGACGCCGGCGGCCAGCAGCTGCAGCGGACGGATGCGTGCCGGGTTCAACACCAGATCGTCACCCTTGTCGCAGATCAACTGCTGGCGGATCATTTCTTCGATCAGCGGTTGCAGCACTTCCGGCAGTTGTTCCTTGTTGTTGTGCAGGAACAGCTCGGCCTTCAGCATCGGGTAAATCAGGCCAATCTGTCGCAGCAGTTCGGCGCGCGATACCCGGCGATGGTGCATCACGATGGTGGCGATCAGTGACGGCAGCACCAGCAGATGATGGATATTGTTGCGGTAATAGGTCATCAGCACCGCCTGCTCGCGCGGCAGGATGATGATATCGCCGATGTTATCCTTCTCCACCTCGAACTTGTTCATGTTCAACGCGTGATCCAGCAGCTCATCCGGCGTCTGGTTCGGCACGGTGACGTCACCGGCATACGGCACGTTACGCATCAATTGCAGGTAGCATTCCAACTGCTCGAGCAACTGCTCACGGGTCAGCGAGCGCTGGCGTGAGGCCAGCAGCGCCGTGGAACACAGGTTCATGGCGTTGGCGGCGGCAGCATTGTTGATGCGTACCATAATCTTGGCCGCCAGATCGTTGACCGTCGGCGTCAGCCAGCTTGGGCGCTGGGATTCGATCGGGTCAATCGATTCGCGCCACTGCGGCACATTCTGGTTCAGGTAGGTGGTCAACGGCAGTGGATCACCGAAGTTGACGTAGCCCTGGCCGAGATTACGCAGCTTGCGCAAGCCGCGCAGCATCTGCAGCAGGCTCTCTTTTTCCTTGGTCGCGCCACGCAGCTCTTTGGCGTAGGTGCCCACTTCCATCACGTGCTCGTAACCGATGTAGATCGGCACCAGCGTGATAGGGCGAGTCCCGCCGCGCAGCATCGCCTGGATGGTCATCGACAGAGTGCCGGTTTTCGGCTCCAACAGGCGCCCGGTGCGGGAACGTCCGCCTTCGACAAAGTATTCCACCGAGTAACCGCGGGTAAACAGCTCGCCGAGGTATTCACGGAACACCGTCGAGTAGAGCTTGTTGCCTTTGAAGGTTCGGCGAATAAAGAACGCGCCCAAACGGCGGAAGATCGGCCCGGCCGGCCAGAAGTTCAGGTTGATGCCGGCGGCAATGTGCGGCGGCACCAGGCCCTGGTGATACAGCACGTAGGACAACAGCAGGTAGTCCATGTGGCTGCGGTGGCAGGGCACATAAACGATCTCGTGGCCGTCCTGCGCCAGCTGACGCACACGTTCGGCGTTGGTGACGTTGATGCCTTGATATAACCGGTTCCAGGTCCAGCTCAACACGCGGTCGGAAAGACGCACCGTCTCGTAAGAGAAGTCGGCGGCGATCTCTTCCATCAGCGCAATGGCGTTTTGCTGGGCTTTTTCGTGGGAGATTTTCTTGCTGCGCGCTTCATCTTCGACCGCTTTCTCGATCGCCTTGGACGCCAACAGCTTGTTGAACAGGTCCTGACGGGCCGGCAGGCTTGGGCCTACGGCAGCCAGACGCTGACGCGAGAAGTGCATCCGGGCAACGCGGGCCAGCTTTTGCGCGATGATTTTGTCCGTGCCGTGCTCGGTCGCCATGCGGCGCAGCGAAACGGTATTGGAGAAGCGCACAAAGCTATCGCGGCCGAGCCACAGCACGGCGAAGAATTTCTGGACGCCGTTCAGCAGGCGCAGATGCGGTGTACCATGGCCTTCGCGCCCAGGAGAGCGGCCAAACATCACCGAAACCGGCAGCATCTGAATGTCGAGATCCGGATTGCTGCGGTGCAGATCCAGATAGTCGTGGAACAGTTTTACCGACTCTTCTTTCGGCGTGTAGTAGCGGAATACGCGCGGGCCATCGTGAATAAACACGTGGCTTGGCAGCACGGTGCCGTCTATTTCCAGCGGATTGAGAGGATCGGGCAAATCCTGCGCCAGGCACTGGGTGCGCAGCGTCAGTAAATCCGCCTTGGAATTATAAGGTAAAACATACAAAATCGGCCGTGAGGGATCCAACCCTAACTCCGTGACCGGATCTGAAGGGATAACCTTACTTCTTACCAACAATTTGAGTGGTAAATTCAATAGTTTATAATAAATTTTACGCCAACCTGACATAACAACGTGAAGCCTCTTGTTAGCAATGCGCCGCAAGCATACCAGAAACCGGGTAGCAGATCTGTGGTGTTGGAAAACCGAGAGCCGGGAACGTTTCCTGGCCTAGACTGTTTAATTATGACTTACCTCTGTGAAAGGCACTAAAAAACATGACAAACCAAGCGACCGGCCTGACCCGTATTATTAAAGCCGCCGGCTACTCTTATAAAGGCTTTTCCGCCGCCTGGCAGCACGAAGCGGCGTTCCGCCAGGAATTGGTGGTGACCGTGCTGGCTATCATACTGGCGATTTGGTTGGACGTGGGTGCGATAGCGCGCATTTTGCTGATCGGATCGGTGCTGTTGGTGATGATTGTCGAGATGCTGAACAGCGCGATTGAAGCGATTGTCGACCGGGTGGGCACCGAGTATCACGAGCTGTCCGGCCGGGCAAAGGATATGGGGTCGGCGGCGGTATTGCTGGCGGTTATTTTGGCGATGTTTGTCTGGGGTTCGGTGCTGTGGCAGCACTTTGTCTGAGCGGAGCTACCTGGTTGCGATCCGGGTCGCTAATCCCTGATTTTTATTCATTCTTCGGTTCCCAAGCCGCACTTACCTGTATATACTCACAGCAAGACTGTATAAACAAACAGGGGGCGGAATGAAAGCACTAACTACCAGACAGCAAGAGGTCTATGATCTGATTCGCGATCATATTTCGTCCACTGGCATGCCGCCAACGCGTGCCGAAATCGCTATGCGTCTGGGGTTCCGTTCGCCAAATGCCGCAGAAGAACACCTGAAAGCGCTGGCGCGTAAAGGCGTCATCGAAATCGTCTCCGGCGCTTCGCGCGGTATTCGGTTGTTGATGGAAGATGAAGAGGGTTTACCGCTGATTGGCCGCGTGGCCGCCGGTGAGCCGCTGCTGGCGCAGCAGCATATCGAAGGTCACTACAAAGTGGATCCTTCCCTGTTCAAACCGAGCGCGGATTTCCTGCTGCGGGTCAATGGCATGTCGATGCGTGATATCGGCATTCTCGACGGCGACCTGCTGGCGGTGCATAAAACCCAGGACGTGCGTAACGGCCAGGTGGTTGTGGCGCGTATCGAAGATGAAGTTACGGTCAAGCGCTTGAAAAAACACGGTAACGTGGTTGAGCTGCTGCCGGAAAACAGCGAATTCCAGCCGATTGTGGTTGATCTGCGTCAGCAGAATTTCACCATTGAAGGCCTGGCGGTCGGCGTGATCCGCAACGGCGACTGGGTTTAACCCTTACGTCTGCACGTCGCCCTTTGATTTAAATCGCCCCAGCTCTGGGGCGATGTCATTTCTGACTGATTAAAACCGCATTGCCACGGGAACATTTCACTATGCGCCTGCTTTCCGCCTTCACCAGCGATACCGATAAAGCCCTGTGGCGTCTTGCGCTGCCTATGATCTTCTCCAATATTACCGTGCCGCTGCTGGGACTGGTGGATACCGCCGTGATTGGTCACCTGGACAGCCCGGTCTATCTGGGCGGTGTGGCGGTGGGAGCCATGGCGACCAGCTTCCTGTTTATGCTGCTGTTGTTTCTGCGCATGAGCACTACCGGGCTGACGGCACAGGCGCTGGGCGCACAAAATCCGCAGGGGTTGGCGCGCGCCTTTATGCAGCCGCTGCTGCTGGCCGTGTTGGCCGGCGTGGCCATTGTGTTGCTGCGTCATCCGCTGATCGATCTGGCGCTGCGGATCGTGGGCGGCGACGGCGCGGTGCTGGAGCAGGCGCGCTTGTTCCTGGAAATTCGCTGGCTAAGCGCGCCGGCGGCTCTGGCGAATATGGTGATTTTGGGCTGGCTGCTGGGCGTGCAATACGTACGCGCGCCGGTGATCCTGCTGATTGTCGGCAACCTGTTGAATATCGTGCTGGATGTTTGGCTGGTGATGGGATTGGGCTGGAATGTGCAGGGCGCGGCGACGGCGACGGCCATTTCTGAGTATGCCACGCTGTTGTTGGGATTATGGTTATCCTGGCGCGTTATGCGCCTGCGTGGCATTTCCATGCCGATGCTGCGTGTTGCCTGGCGCGGTAATCTGCGGCGTTTGCTGGCATTGAACCGCGACATTATGCTGCGTTCACTGTTACTGCAGCTGTGTTTCGCCTCTTTGACCATCTTCGGTGCCCGGCTTGGCGGTGAGGTGGTGGCGGTGAATGCGGTGCTGATGAATTTGCTGACCTTCACCGCCTACGCGCTCGACGGTTTCGCCTACGCGGTGGAAGCGCATTCCGGCCATGCCTATGGTGCCCGTGACGATAGCCAACTGCGTAAGGTGTGGCGTGCGGCTTGTCGGCAAGCCTGCCTGGTGGCGTTGGCCTTCGGGCTGGTCTATGCCGTTGCCGGGCAGCAAATTATTGCAGCCTTGACCTCGTTACCGGAACTGCGCGCTCTGGCAGGCCATTATTTGCCGTGGCAGGTGGTGCTGCCGTTGGTGGGCGTGTGGTGTTATTTGCTGGACGGTATGTTTGTGGGGGCCACCCGCGGTGCAGAAATGCGTAACAGTATGGCCGTCGCGGCGGCCGGTTATGGGCTGACGTTGTTTACCGTGCCGATATTGGGCAACCATGGTCTATGGCTGGCGCTGGCGGTGTTCCTTTCGCTGCGTGGCCTTGCGCTCGGATGGGTTTGGCACCACCACAGGCTACGCGGTACCTGGTTTGCAGCAGATACACCGCCCCTAAAATAGAATTAATCATTAATTTTATTTATGTTTTTGTTCATATTAAGTTACATTTTGGCGCGCTAAATGTGACCCGCTTACTTGCTGTTATTACGTGGCTTTTACTGTTTAATGCTTGTTTGTTGAATTTATATTCTGGGTTTTTATTTTTTACCGCGACCTGTTGCTATAATTAATCCTGTTGTTGGCAGAATGAATTGGAGTGAATGCTCCTTTCATTTTAGGCCTTATTGGTCATGATTATTACTCAGTTAAGCCCAGCGACAAGCTTTTAAAACTGACTAATCACAGGTAACGGAGAGGTTATGAATAAAGATCAAGCCGACGGTAACTGGAAGCAGTTTAAAGGGAAAGTGAAGGAAAAATGGGGCAAGCTGACCGATGACGATTTGGCGGTCATTGAAGGGAAACGCGAACAGCTTGTCGGTAAAATTCAGGAACGCTACGGCTACCAGAAAGAGGCGGCCGAGAAAGAAGTGAAATCCTGGGAAGACCACAACAAATATCGCTGGTAGTGCGATGGGCCGCAGCGGATTGCGGCCATAAACTACGCTTGAAAGCCTGGCGTTTTCATCCCCTTGACGCTACGGCCGCAGGTACAGGGAAGTACCTGATAACCCACTTTATTTCTTCTTGATGGCGATGCTGTGATCGTGTTCGCCGCAGTCATGCTTGCTGTCGCAGGCTTCTACTTCTACGCACCCCTCACACAGGCCATGCGCTTCGACTACGCTGTGGCGCAGGGCAAAGCCCGACTCTTTAGCCAATTTTTGCAGCGTCTCTTCGATCCCTTCCGTCGTGCGTTCGGTCACCTGACCGCAGCGATCGCATATGAACAGCGCCGAAGTATGCATCGGTTGTTCGAAGTGGTGGCACAGCACATAGCTGTTCGCCGATTCCACGCGATGAATGAAGCCTTGTTCCAACAGGAAATCCAATGCGCGATAAACCGTTGGCGGCTTGGCCTGCGGTTCAGCGACGCGTAACAGATCCAGCAGATCGTAAGCGCTGATGGCACCGGGCTGCTGTGCCATCAGGCGTAACACTTCCAGCCGCTGCGGTGTCAGTCGCACATTGCGTTGCTGACAAAGTTGTTCAGCCTGCGCCAGCAGCTTTTCCTGGGTGCTTGAGTTCATGGCAAATTTCCCGGTACGTAAAAAAGCCGATTTTACCATGCTTCAGCCAAATCGCCGAGAGTCGGCCCCTTTTCCTCTAATATGGCGCATTAAACGTCCGGTTCACCGCCTGCGGTTAGCCAGGAATGTGATGATATTCACGGTTTTCCGTACCGCTCACGAGGGGCCTTTCGTGAGCACGAGCCTTTAGGAGGACAACGAGTGTTGCAATTGGGTCGCTAACCGGGTCATTTCCTCCGCCGGATTATGGCCAATCAGCATAAAACCGTGGCTGCCATCGGACCAATAGACCACGTTCATCCCTTGGCGGCGCTCGCTATCGGCAGGCTGTGACTTGCCCGGTTGCTGAACAATACACAGTGCCAATGCACCGTACTGCGCATCCAGCCAGGTCAATTGAGCAATACGTCGATCGTCATAAGCCAGCACCCGGGCATTTTTCAGTTTGGCACCGTTCAACACAAGTTTTGGTAGCGAGAGGGCGATGCCCAGCCGATCGCCGGTGTGCTGCAATTGGCCGGCGATTTGCACCGCAGAGTCGTCAGAACCCGCCAGCGTTTCCGGTGTGTACAGCGCCATATACTGAGCCACCAGACCGCGCCAGTTGTCCTCCGGTTGGCTGAGTTGTAAATAGGCGCGATCGCCTGCGATGCCGAGCGCCAGGAAACCTACGGCGGCGGCAATCAGGCTGCGGCGGCTGACGCCATGCCGTGGCGCAGAGGGGGCCGGTGGCCATGCGGCCTGCAAGCTTTGCAGCGGTGCTTCGTCAAGCAACGGCGCGAAGGCTTGTTTGAAGGGCAAGCTGCTGCGTTCCAGCAACGACAAACGTTCCGCCAATGCCGGCTCGCCGGCCAGGCGCTGTTCCAGCCGGTGGCGTTGTTGTGGATCCAGTTGATTGTCCAGATAGGCGACCAGCAGTTCATCCGTTGCGTAGGCTGAGCTCATGATTGTTCTCCTTTTACCTGCGGGGCGTTGGTTTGCAGCACGCTGTCGTTCGCCAATCGCAGACGTGCTGCCGCCAGACGGCTCATGATGGTGCCAATGGGCACGCCCAGCACGTCCGCGGCTTCCCGGTAAGAAAGCTCTTCCACGTACACCAGAAACAGCGTATTGCGCTGCGCCTCGGGCAGTTGGTTAACCCGCCGCATCACCTCATTGGCCCAGATCGGCTGCTCGCCGTTTTCCGCTCCGGCCAGTTCATCGACATCGACAAAGCCCTGTCCCTGGCGAATATGCTGGGAACGCACCTCGTTCAACCAGATAGAGTGAAGAATCGAAAACAACCAGCGGTCCAGACGTGTTCCCACGGCAAACTGTGCGGCGCGCTCCAGAGCCCGCACGCAGGTGGCTTGCACTAAATCGTCGGCGATATCCCGCCGGTGGGAAAGCACCAGGCCATAGCGCCACAGGCGGGAAAGATATTGGCCGATTTCGTTGCGGATCGCGTCGCTACTGATGTGTGCCTCCGGACTTTAGGACTCAGGGTGATGATCGATGGCCGCCGCCAGATCGCGGTATTCTTCACAACCGGTACCGCACAGTGACTGGATCACCTTAAGCTGCTCTTGCGCCAAGTCCTGACGGCCTTTGATCATATAGGCCTCACCCAGGTATTCGCGGACTTTCGGGTATTTCGGATCGAGCGCCACTGATTTTAAATAGTAGCCGATCCCTTCATCGGTACGGCCGAGTTTGCGGGTAGCGTAACCCCGGTAATTCAGCGCCACGGCAGTGTTGGGATCTTTCAGGGTATTCAGCACATCCAGCGCTTCCTGATAGCGGCCGCTTTTCGCCAGTGCATAGGCATAGTTTGTGCGATCGTTATCGTTGATCATGCTGCTTTTATCCACCATGCAGGTTTTGGTTTTCGTATCGTATATCTGGCCTTTGGGGCAGGTTGGCGTGGTCTGGCCGCTGCCATCGCCGCCCATCGCCAGAGCCGCAGCGGAAAACAGCAGAGAACTCGCGATGACGGGCAACAGCAGGCGTTTGACGTAACTGTTCATGGTTGTTTCCTCATAGGGAAGGGGACTGAGCTGCACCCCTGTTGAGAGAACACCTGACCCGGTCTTTTTATTCGTTTTTACCGGTTCTTTTTTATCTGGCGACACGGCGGTTTTCCCAACGGCGCGATTGCCGTTATAATAGCCGTTTGCGGCAGCATGCCGTTCGTTGAATCCCAGACAGAATCAGGTAGCCAGTAGCCCAGCATGACGACAGACAATAACGCCCCAAAATACGCCGCCAATCGTTTTTCCATCGCGCCGATGCTCGACTGGACCGATCGTCATTGCCGTTACTTTCACCGCCTGCTGACCAAGGAAACCTTGCTGTACACCGAGATGGTGACCACCGGCGCGATTATCCACGGCAAGGGCGACTACCTGGCTTACAGTGAAGAAGAGCATCCGGTGGCGCTGCAATTGGGCGGCAGCGATCCGGCTGCGCTGGCGCACTGTGCCAAGCTGGCCGAGCAGCGCGGTTATGACGAGATTAACCTCAACGTTGGTTGCCCGTCCGATCGGGTGCAGAACGGCATGTTCGGCGCTTGCCTGATGGGGCAGGCCACGTTGGTTGCCGACTGCATCAAGGCGATGCGCGACGTGGTGTCGATCCCGGTGACGGTGAAAACCCGCATCGGTATTGACGATCAGGACAGCTACGAATTTCTGTGCGATTTTATCGCCACCGTTGCCGGGCGCGGCGAATGCGACATGTTCACTATTCATGCGCGCAAGGCGTGGCTGTCAGGCCTGAGCCCGAAAGAGAACCGCGAAGTGCCGCCGTTGGATTATCCGCGCGTGTACCAGTTAAAACGCGATTTCCCGACGCTCACTCTGGCGATTAACGGCGGGGTGAAAACGCTGGAAGAAGCGAAACAGCACCTGCAGCACCTGGATGGCGTGATGATGGGGCGCGAAGCCTATCAGAACCCGGGCATTCTGGCGCAGGTTGACAGCGAATTGTTTGGCTGTCAGACCGAAGTCAGGGACAGCGTGGCGATTATCGAATCGCTGTATCCGTATATTGAACGCGAGCTGTCGAATGGCACCTATTTGGGCCATATTACCCGTCATATCCTCGGGCTGTTCCAGGGCGTGCCGGGTGCACGCCAGTGGCGCCGCCATCTGAGCGAAAATGCTCACAAGCCAGGGGCCGATGCGCGCGTGGTTGAGCAGGCGCTGGATTTGGTGCGTTTACCGCGCACCGAGATGGCGTAATCGACAGAAAAATCTGACTAACAGTTAGTGTTTTTGACCAGGCATGTTGCGTGATGCGGCATGCCTTTTTTTCAATTTCAATCACTTGGCTTTCCCACCGTTTTGGCACGCTTCTTGTAATACCCCAGCAGATACTTTGTTTTGCGAAGGAGCAAAATCATGTTGGAACTCTTCTTTCTGGTCGGTTTTGTCGTCATGTTGATGGTGACTGGGATTTCGTTGCTGGGGGTGTTGGCGGCGTTGCTGGTGGCCGCGGCGTTCATGCTGATCGGTGGGCTGTTTGCGATGGTGATAAAACTGTTACCCTGGCTGATTCTGGCGGTGGTCGGCGTTTGGATTTACCGTTCGATGCAAAAGCCGCAAATCCGCCGCTACTGATTTTTTGTCGAACAATCAGTCGGTCACGCTGAAAACTGCGTAACAGATACAGACTTAATGCGGCGGCGATCACAGCTTGGCGCTTTAACTGTCAACGCCGCGCATTAGCCATTTTTTTTGCGCCTTGGGGCTGTTAGGATACTTGCCGATGCAGCGATGCGACCGATTTCATCACCGCAAGAGACAATAATACCCAATACGAGCGTTGCTCAAGCAACCCACTGTCTCTGGCGGACTCTGCTCTACCCCTACAAACGCAGTAACAAAAAGGGCTCCTTACGGAGCCCTTTTTGCTATCGATAACCAGCAATCTTAAGATGCCGGCCAGTTATCACTTTCAAGCTGCAGCGTGCGTTCAATGGTCATGTTCAGATCGCATGAAGCGGAATCCAGCGCATCGCCGGAACCATGCGGCGCTGCGACTAACGCCATACATTGGCTGTCTTTATACTTCAGCCAGTTACGCTGTGCTTCACGCCAGGCTTTCGGTGCCGCTTTGAACTTGAGAGCCTCTTTGTAGGACTTGTTCAGGCGAGCATCCCAAAGATTGAATTCTGCTTCAATACAGGCAGAGGCGCCCGGCGTACTGCCACCCTGTTTAGCCATACATTGCGTATAGGTGGCGGAGTAAGGGTATTTCATCAACGCGCTTTGCTCTGTTTCCTGGGGAGCGGCCTGCGCTGTACTGACCAGCGCAGGAGCCGCAGTGAAAACCAGTGCTGCAACAAGCATTTTTAGTTTCATTTCAGCGATATATCCTTATAGATCAACATTAATTGCCGGAAGATCATATTCCATTGGTCGCATTTTGACGATGCAGCACCGCATTTTCTACCAAAGTTTACCGATATTTCTGCCTGAACTCAGCGGCCGGGGATCAGCAGGCTCGAGCCGCTGGTGTTACGGCTTTCCAACACCTGATGTGCGCGTTGTGCATCAGCCAGAGCAAATTTTTGCTCTTCTTTCACGTCGACCTTGATGGCTCCGCTGCCGATCAATGAAAACAGTTCATTGCTGGCGAATTGCAGTTCCGCACGGGTGGTAATGTAACCGTTGAGGGAAGGACGGGTGACGTACAGCGAGCCTTTCTGGTTGAGCAGGGCCAGATCGACACCGGTGACCGGGCCGGAGGCATTGCCGAAGCTCACCATCAAGCCACGTCTTTTCAGGCTATTGAGTGAGGCTTGCCAGGTGCTTTGGCCCACCGAGTCATACACCACACCGACTTTCTCGCCTTGCGTCAGTTCGGCAACGCGTTGGGCGATATCTTCCTTATGGTAATTAATGGTGGCCCAGGCGCCGGCGCGTTTCGCCAGCGCGGCCTTTTCGTCGGAACCGACGCTGCCGATTAACCTCGCTCCGAGCGCTTTGGCCCACTGGCAGGCAATCAGCCCGACGCCGCCCGCGGCGGCATGGAACAGGAACACTTCGCCCGGCTGCACTTCATGGGTTTGTCGCAGCAGATAATGCACCGTCAGCCCCTTCAGGAAAGAGGCGGCCCCTTGCTCAAAGCTCAGGTTGTGCGGCAGGAGTGCCACCTTTTCCACTGCCACGTTGTGCACTTCGCTGTAGGCGCCGAGCGTCGACTGAGCGTAAACCACCCGGTCACCCGGTTTCAGTGCGCTGACACCGGCGCCGACTTTGATAACCACGCCGGCCGCTTCGGTGCCTAACCCGCTTGGCAGGCTGGCGGGCGGGTATAAACCGCTGCGTACATAGGTGTCGATATAGTTGATGCCGATCGCCTTGTTCTCGATCTGCACCTCACCGGCTGCCGGATCTACGGGTGTAAAATCAACGTATTGCAACACTTCAGGGCCGCCGGTGGCGGAGAATTGAATGCGCTTGGCCATTTCATTACCTCGTGTGGGTGTCTGATTTCACCCTACGCGTTTTAGTATTGACGATCCAGTTTGTCCTCGCGCGGATTGATACCTTTTTTGCATCGGTTATGCCGCAGGAATCACAGATAAAAATCACGTATACTCTCGCGTCAGGATCCTTCATTCGCAACCGGATAAAGAATACGCTTCATGGCAGGAAAAAAACCAACCAACAAAACAAACGCAGACGAAGCCAGAGAACGTCCTCGAGATCGCCAGATGGAAGGGCTGAAGATGCCGCCACATTCGCTGGAGGCTGAACAGTCAGTGTTGGGCGGTTTGATGCTGGATAACGAACGCTGGGACAACGTGGCGGAACGCGTAGTCGCCAACGATTTCTTCAGCCGTCCGCACCGCCTGATCTTTACCGAGATGCAGCGCCTGCTGGAAATGAGCCGGCCTATCGATCTGATCACCCTGTCCGAATCGCTGGAACAGCGGGGTGAACTGGACTCTGTCGGCGGCTTTGCCTACCTGGCTGAATTATCGAAAAACACCCCAAGTGCGGCCAACATCGGCGCTTATGCTGACATCGTGCGTGAACGTGCGGTAGTACGTGAGATGATCTCGGTCGCTAACGAGATCGCCGACGCCGGTTATGATCCGCAAGGGCGCAGCAGCGAAGATCTGCTCGATCTGGCCGAATCGCGGGTGTTCCAGATCGCGGAAAACCGCGCCAGTAAAGATGAAGGTCCGAAAGGTATTGAGCGTATCCTGGAAGATACAGTTGCGCGTATCGAGCAACTGTATCAGCAGCCGCATGATGGCGTGACCGGGGTGGATACCGGCTATCAGGATCTCAATAAGAAAACCGCCGGTTTGCAAAAATCGGATCTGATCATCGTCGCCGCCCGTCCTTCGATGGGGAAAACCACCTTCGCCATGAACCTGTGCGAACACGCCGCGATGACGCAGGAAAAACCGGTGCTGATCTTCAGCCTCGAGATGCCAGGCAACCAGATCATGATGCGTATGCTGGCGTCGCTGTCACGCGTGGATCAGACGCGTATCCGTACCGGTCAGCTCGATGACGAGGACTGGGCGCGCATTTCCAGCACCATGGGCATCCTGCTGGAGAAGCGCAATATGTACATTGATGACTCCTCCGGCCTGACGCCAACCGAAGTGCGCTCCCGCGCGCGCCGTATTTTCCGCGAGCATGACGGCCTTAGCCTGATCATGATCGACTACCTTCAGCTTATGCGCGTGCCGTCCTTGTCCGACAACCGTACGCTGGAGATCGCCGAAATTTCCCGCTCGCTGAAGGCGTTGGCGAAAGAGCTGCAGGTGCCGGTCGTGGCGCTGTCGCAGTTGAACCGAAGCCTGGAGCAGCGCGCCGACAAGCGCCCGGTCAACTCCGACCTGCGTGAGTCTGGCTCCATCGAGCAGGACGCCGACCTGATTATGTTCATCTACCGTGATGAGGTTTATCACGAGAACAGCGATCTGAAAGGGATTGCCGAAATTATTCTGGGTAAGCAGCGTAACGGCCCGATCGGTTCCGTGCGCCTTACCTTTAACGGCCAGTGGTCGCGCTTCGATAACTACGCGGGGCCACAATATGATGACGAATAATCAGCTAAGGAACTGAAATGAAAGCGGCAACCGCTGTAATCGACCGCCGCGCTCTGCGACATAATCTGCAACAGGTGCGCCGTCAGGCGCCACAAAGTCGCCTGATTGCCGTTGTGAAAGCAAACGCTTATGGACATGGCCTGCTGGAAACAGCTCACACCCTGCAAGATGCCGACTGCTACGGCGTGGCGCGCATTGGCGAGGCGCTGATGCTGCGTTCCGGCGGCATCGTTAAACCGATCCTGATGCTGGAAGGCTTTTTCTCCGCCGAAGATCTGCCGGTGTTGGTGGCCAATAACATCGAAACCGCAGTGCACAGCATCGAACAGCTCGAAGCGCTGGAGCAGGCCAACCTGGCGCGACCGGTGCCGGTGTGGATGAAGTTGGATACCGGCATGCATCGCCTGGGTGTGCGCCCTGAGCATGCCGAGGCGTTTTATCAGCGTCTGAGCGCCTGCCGCAATGTGGTACAGCCGGTCAATATCATGAGCCATTTCAGCCGTGCCGATGAACCGGGTTCTGACGCCACGCTCAAGCAAATGCAGTGTTTTGAACAGTTTGCCCGCGGCAAACCGGGCCAGCGTTCTATTGCCGCCTCCGGTGGCACCTTGCTGTGGCCGGATGCGCACAACGACTGGGTGCGCCCGGGTATTATCCTGTACGGCGTCTCACCAATGGAGGCTTCCAACGGCAGCCAGTTTGAACTGCAACCGGCCATGACGTTGAAGTCCAATCTGATCGCGGTGCGTGAGCACAAGGCCGGTGAGTCCGTAGGCTACGGCGGCACCTGGGTCAGCGAAGGTGATACCCGTCTGGGCGTGGTGGCGATGGGATACGGCGACGGTTACCCGCGTAGCGCGCCCTCCGGCACTCCGGTGTGGCTCAACGGCCGTGAAGTACCGATAGTGGGCCGGGTATCGATGGACATGATGTCAGTCGATCTGGGGCCGGACGCGACCGACAAGGTCGGCGATGAGGTGGTGTTGTGGGGGCGAGCGTTGCCGGTTGAACGCATCGCCGATTGCACCGGCATCAGCGCTTATGAACTGATTACCAAGCTGACGCAACGCGTGGCGATGGAATATATCGGCGATTAGCCTATTGAGGGGCCGGCAGCCTGCCGTCCCCTCGAGCATGACGGCGTTACTTCTTCACCGCCAACCACTGATCGATAATGCTCTGATACTCACCGGTCGCCTTGGCCAGGTGCAGCCATTGATCCACATACAGCTTCCAGCTCAAATCATCACGCGGCAACATGTAGGCCTTCTCGCCGTACTGCATCGGTTTTTTCGGGTTGACCGCGCACAGCTTCGGATAGCGTTTTTGCTGATACAGCGCCTCGGAGGCATCGGTGATCATCACATCGGCTTTCTTATCGACCAACTGCTGGAAAATACCTACGTTATCATGGGTCAACGTCAGCTTTGCCTTGGGCAGATAGGCGTGCACAAAGGCTTCGTTGGTCCCGCCCGCCGGCTCAAGCAGGCGCACGGACGCTTTGTTGATCTGGTCGATGGTGCGGTATTTCTTCACGTCGGTGCAGCGTACTAACGGGATCTTGCCGTCGGTATCCAACTGATCGGCGAAGAACACCTGCCTTTGCCGTTGCAGCGTGACGGAGATGCCGCCCATGGCGATGTCGCATTTGCCCGCGACAAAGTCCGGCGTCAGGGTTTTCCAACTGGTTTTCACCCATTTCACCTTGGCGCCCAGGCTTTTTGCCAGTGATTCTGCCATCGCGATATCGATGCCTTCGTAGCTGCCGTCTTCTTTCAGGAAGGTATAGGGCTTGTAATCGCCGGTGGTACACACTTCCAGCGTGCCTTGTTGTATCACCTTATCCAAATGCGATTGAGCGCTGGCGCTCCCGGCGGCCACCAGCAGTGCGAGAGGGAGTATTCTTTTCATCGGTGTCCTTATTATACATTCGTGGTTTTATGCGCTATTTAACCGTTCATTGTTGCTGACTTGCGCGAGTTACCCACTTTTTATGCCATTAGCAGGCGGAAACGTTCGGCATTGCTGCTGCGCGCTTCACAACCTCTGTGGGGGAAGGGTATCCACAGTCAAAAAACTGATAGGCTGTAACGTCAACATTTATTAACACAGTTTACAGGTGGCTATGTACAACATTGACGATTTTGATATGAAAATCCTGACGCTGTTACAGGCCAATGGGCGGCTGACCAATCAGGAGCTGAGCGATCTGGTGGGGCTGTCCGCTTCCCAGTGTTCACGGCGGCGCATCAGCCTGGAGCAGGCGCAACTGATCCGCGGTTATCATGCGCGACTGGCACCGGAGGCCGTCGGTCTTGGGCTGGTGGGGCTGATAGAAGTGAGCCTGACTCACCATGCTCAGGAGCAGATCGACAGTTTCCACCAGATGCTGGAAGAAGTTGACGCCATTCTTGACGCCTACAAAACCACCGGCGATGCTGATTACTTGCTGAAGGTCGCCGTGGCAGACCTGCCGGCGCTGGACGATTTCATCAGCCAGACGCTGTCCCGCCACAAAAGCGTGGCGCATATCAAAACGGCGGTGGTGCTCAACCGAATCAAGGAAAATGGTTTGTTGCCGGTTGCGAGATAAAGCTCAAACCGAACGACCTTTTCCGTCTATATTAGGGACGTAAAGCTGTGCCTACTCACAATAATCCAGGAGAATAATCCGTGTTCCAGAATGTTGATGCCTACGCAGGTGACCCGATCCTGTCGCTGATGGAAAAATTCAAAAAAGACTCACGTGCGCACAAGGTTAACCTGAGTATCGGCCTTTACTATGATGAGCAGGGCATTATCCCGCAGATGAAGGCAGTGGCCGCAGCAGAAGCGCAGCTCAACAGCGTGGATCAGGGCGCTTCGGTGTACCTGCCGATGGAAGGCCTGCTGCCTTACCGCACGGCGATCCAACATTTGCTGTTCGGTACCGAGCACCCGATGCTGCAACAGGGGCGCATCGCCACCATTCAAACCGTGGGCGGTTCCGGTGCGCTGAAAGTCGGTGCCGATTTCCTGAAAAGTTACTTCCCGGATTCACAGGTGTGGGTCAGCGATCCGACCTGGGAAAACCACGTGGCCATCTTTGGTGGCGCCGGTTTCAAGGTGAATACCTATCCGTACTTCGACAGTGAAAGCCTGGGCGTGAAGTTTGACGCCATGCTGAGCGCGTTGAAACAGCTGCCGAAGCACAGCATCGCGCTGCTGCATCCGTGCTGTCATAACCCGACCGGTTCCGACCTCACCCATGCCCAGTGGGATGAAGTGGTTAAAGTGATCGCCGAACGCGAACTGATCCCGTTCCTCGATATCGCCTATCAGGGCTTTGGCGGCGGCATTGCCGACGACGCCTATGCTATCCGCACTATCGCCGCGGCCGGGTTGCCTTGCCTGGTGAGCAACTCGTTCTCGAAAATATTCTCGCTGTACGGCGAACGCGTCGGCGGCCTGTCGGTGGTGTGTGAAAGCGAAGAAGCGGCCGGACGTGTGCTGGGGCAGCTAAAGGCCACGGTACGTCGCAACTACTCCAGCCCGCCGAACTTCGGTGCGCAGGTAGTGGCGAAGGTGCTGAACGACACCCAACTGAAAGCCCAGTGGCTGGCGGAAGTGGAAACCATGCGTACCCGTATCCTCGAGATGCGTAAAACGCTGGTGGAAGCGCTGAAAATCGCATTGCCGCAGCGTAACTTCGATTATCTGCTGGCACAGCGCGGCATGTTCAGCTACACCGGCTTCAGCGCCGCCCAGGTCGATCGCCTGCGTGACGAGTTCGGTGTGTACCTGATCCACAGCGGGCGCGTTTGCATGGCCGGCCTGAATCACCACAATGTGCATCAGGTGGCCGAGGCGTTTGCTGCGGTGCAGTAAAAACTGTTAGGGTAAAGTGACGTTAGCCAGGGAGCGATAGCGATATCGCTCCTTTTTTGTTGTCGGTTTGCCGCCAAAGTTGCCGCAAACTGGATAGAGAATATACTGATTGAGGGGCGCTCACTTATGTGGCATCAGCAAACGCTAATCCTCAGCGCAAAAGCGCGTGGTTTTCATCTGGTTACCGAAGAGATTACCGACCAGCTAACTCACTTGCACCGCCTGCAAACTGGCCTGCTGCATCTGTTATTGCAGCATACCTCGGCCTCGCTGACGCTGAACGAGAACTGCGATCCTACGGTGCGAGCCGACATGGAGCAGCATTTCCTGCGTCAGGTGCCAGAGAACGCACCCTATCAGCATGACTATGAAGGGCCGGACGACATGCCGGCGCACATCAAATCCTCTCTGTTGGGCACGTCTGTGACGCTGCCTGTCGGGCACGGGCGGCTGATGCTGGGCACATGGCAGGGAATTTGGCTGGGGGAGCACCGCATCCACGGCGGTTCACGCCGGGTTGTGGCCACTTTACAGGGGGAATAACCCAATGAATAACACAGCACTGCTGGAATACTGCATGGCGAAGCCGGGCGCGGAACAGAGCGACCAGAACCAGTGGCAGGCCAGCCAGATCAAGGTCGGCGACGTGATGTTCGCCATGGTATGCGAGGTCCAGGGGCGGCCTGCATTGGCGGTAAAATCCAGCCCGGAACTGGCGGAGAGCCTGCGTGAGCACCACCCGGAAATCGTCCCCTGTGCGGGCCTGAACAAGGCGCACTGGAACACGGTGTTCCTCGACGGCAATTTGCCGAACTCACAGTTTTACACTTTGATCGACAGCTCCTATCAGCTGGTGCTGGAAGGGTTACCCGACCATGTGCGGCAGGAGCTGCGCGCTTAGCCATAGAGGCAGGTGTATCGCCTGCCTGAGTCCTAAGTTTACTCCCCCCTCTTTTCCCGTCAAATTGTGATCGTGATTCGATAATGGGAACGTTCCCGTTTCATTGTCGGCCAGGAAAGACTAGGCTTTTTAATCAATAAGCCGCAAGACTAAAGGATGCCGCGACATGGCGATGAGTGAAGAAAAACGCAAGATGATTGCCGGTGAATTGTATGACGCCGGTGATGAACTGCTGCGTAGCGAGCGCAAGCATGCACGTCAGTTAGTGCACCATTACAACCATTCGTCACCGGATGAGGGCGACCTGCGTAAACAGTGGCTGGCTGAGCTACTGGGACAGTATCAGGGGGGGACGATCGAGCCGACGTTTCGTTGTGATTACGGCTACAACATCTTTCTGGGGAAGAATTTTTACGCCAATTTTGACTGCGTGATCCTCGACGTGTGCGAAGTGCATATCGGTGATAACTGCATGTTGGCGCCTGGGGTACATATCTACACCGCCACTCATCCGCTGGATGCGGAAACCCGTGTTGGCGGGGCAGAGTTCGGCAAGCCGGTGCGCATTGGCAATAATGTATGGATTGGCGGCCGTGCGGTGATTAACCCGGGCGTCACGCTGGGGGATAACGTAGTCGTGGCTTCCGGTGCGGTAGTGACCAAAGACGTACCGGCCAACTGCGTGGTCGGCGGCAACCCGGCACGGGTGATAAAGCAGCTGTAATAAAAATCGGGCGCCGCGGTGGGCGCCCGAGGGACTTAGGCTCGCAGCGAGTCGATATCCACCACGAAACGGTATTTCACGTCGCTTTTCAGCATCCGCTCATAGGCTTCATTGATTTGCTGCATCGGGATCAGTTCGATATCCGAGGTAATGCCGTGCTGACCGCAGAAATCCAGCATCTCCTGGGTTTCTGCAATGCCGCCGATCAGCGAACCGGCGATGCGGCGGCGTTTCATGATCAGGTTGAACACCTGCGGTGACGGATGGTCGTGTTCCGGTGCGCCAACCAGCGTCAGGGTGCCGTCACGGTGCAGCAGGTTAAGGAACGGGTTCAGATCGTGCTGGGCCGCCACCGTGTTAAGAATAAAATCGAAACTGTTGGTGTGCTGCGCCATTTCTTCCGGATTACGTGAGATCACCACTTCGTGAGCGCCGAGGCGTTTGGCGTCTTCGACTTTGGACGCGGAGGTGGTGAACAGCACCACATGTGCCCCCATCGCCCGGGCCAATTTGACGCCCATATGCCCCAGCCCGCCGAGACCGACGATGCCCACCTTTTTACCCGGGCCGGCACCCCATTGGCGCAGCGGGGAATAGGTAGTGATGCCGGCGCACAGCAACGGCGCTACACCGGCAGGATCGAGGTTTTCCGGTACGCGCAGCACAAAGTCCTGATCCACGACCATAGCGGTGGAGTAGCCGCCGTAGGTGATGGCGCCGGTTTGCCGATCTTCACCGTTATAGGTGCCGGTAAAGCCGTTTTCACAGTATTGCTCCAGCCCCTCGTCGCAGCTTGGGCAATGGCGGCAGGAGTCCACCATACAGCCCACGCCGACCAAATCGCCGACCTGATAGCGTGAAACGTGGTTGCCGACGGCGCTCACGCGGCCAACAATCTCGTGGCCTGGTACCACCGGGAAAAGGGTGTTGTTCCATTCGTTGCGGGCCTGATGCAAATCAGAATGGCAGACGCCACAGAACAGAACGTTGATTTGCACATCGTGGTCGCGCAGGGCGCGCGGTGTGTAATCAAAAGGAACTAGCGCTGACTTGGCGTCATGCGCGGCATAGGCGTGCGTAATGTTCATGGTAACTCCAGTCATCAATGAGTGGGGGGAACGGCTTCCGGCAGCGGGGTGCCGGTGGACGTGGCCTGAATACGGCAAAGGACCACAGAGGGAACATTGATGATAAAAGCTGGGGGCGGGGAGGGAAATGCCTGAAAATGTCTAAATCTTGCCTGTTTCTGTTCAATTTGACCGAAACGGATAAGAGAGCGGGCCGCTACAGGAACGGCCCGCCGGGCAGGGGTTATTTCTTCTTCAGTAACGGCTTGAGGAAGCGCGCGGTATGCGAAGCCTCGCAGTTGGCCACGGTTTCCGGCGTACCGGCAACCAGGATCTCACCGCCGCCGCTGCCGCCTTCCGGCCCCAGGTCGACAATCCAGTCAGCGGTTTTCACCACGTCCAGGTTGTGCTCAATCACCACGATGGTATTGCCCTGATCGCGCAGTTGATGCAGCACCGCCAGCAGTTGCTGGATATCGGCGAAGTGCAGACCGGTGGTCGGTTCATCCAGGATATACAGCGTCTGGCCAGTACCGCGTTTCGACAGCTCGCGAGCCAGCTTGACGCGTTGCGCCTCACCGCCGGACAGCGTGGTCGCCGACTGACCGAGACGGATGTACGACAGGCCGACTTCCATCAGGGTTTGCAGCTTGCGCGCCAATGCCGGGACCGCGTCGAAGAAATCACGAGCCTCTTCGATGGTCATTTCCAGCACTTCGTGAATGCTTTTGCCTTTGTACTTCACTTCCAGCGTTTCACGGTTATAGCGTTTGCCTTTGCAGTGATCGCACGGCACATAGATATCCGGCAGGAAGTGCATTTCCACCTTGATCACACCGTCACCCTGGCAGGCTTCGCAACGACCGCCCTTCACGTTAAAGCTGAAACGGCCCGGATTGTAGCCACGGCTGCGCGATTCCGGCACGCCGGCGAACAGTTCGCGCACCGGGGTGAAGATACCGGTGTAGGTCGCCGGGTTGGAACGCGGAGTACGACCGATCGGGCTTTGATCGATGTCGATCACCTTGTCGAAATGCTCCAGACCGGTCACTTCGCGGAACGGCGCCGGTTCGGCAATAGTGGCACCGTTGAGCTGGCGCTGGGCGATCGGGAACAGCGTGTCGTTGATCAGCGTGGATTTACCCGAACCGGATACCCCGGTAATGCAGGTAAACAGCCCCACCGGCAGCGTCAGCGTCACGTCTTTCAGGTTGTTGCCACGCGCACCGCTCAGTTTCAGCACCTTGGTCGGGTCGGCCGGCACGCGCTGCTCAGGAATGGCAATCTCGCGTTTGCCGCTGAGGAACTGGCCGGTCAATGACTCCGGCTGCGCCATAATGTCTTCGACGGTGCCTTCCGCCACCACCTGGCCGCCGTGCACGCCGGCCCCAGGGCCGATGTCGATCACATGGTCGGCGGCGCGGATGGCGTCTTCGTCATGCTCGACCACGATCACGGTATTGCCGAGGTTACGCAGGTGGATCAGGGTTTCCAACAGACGCTCGTTGTCGCGCTGATGCAGGCCGATTGACGGCTCATCCAGCACGTACATCACGCCCACCAGACCGGCACCAATTTGGCTAGCCAAACGGATACGCTGCGCCTCACCGCCGGACAGGGTTTCCGCCGAGCGTGACAGCGACAGGTAGTTCAGGCCAACGTTGACCAGGAACTTCAGGCGATCGCCAATCTCTTTCAGCACTTTCTCGGCGATTTGGGCACGCTGGCCGCTGAGCTTCATGTTCTGGAAGAAGGTCATCGCGTGGCCGATGCTCAGATCGGAAATTTCCGGCAGCGTGGTGTCTTCAACGAACACGTTACGCGCTTCCTCGCGCAGGCGGGTGCCGTGGCACGAGGCGCAAGGACGGTTGCTGATAAACTTCGCCAGCTCTTCCCGCACCGCGCTGGATTCGGTTTCTTTATAGCGGCGCTCCATGTTGTGCAGCACGCCTTCGAACGGATGGCGGCGCACGGTGGTGTCACCGCGATCGTTGATGTATTTGAATTCGATAGACTCTTTGCCGGAGCCGCTGAGCACCGCTTTTTGCACGTTGGCGTCCAGGCTGTTGAAGGGGGCTTCAACGTCAAACGCATAATGCTCTGCCAGCGAACGCAGCATTTGGAAATAATAGAAGTTGCGACGATCCCAACCGCGGATTGCGCCACCGGCCAGTGAAAGCTCGGGGTTCTGCACCACACGTTCCGGATCGAAGAATTGTTGCACGCCCAAACCGTCGCAGGTCGGGCAGGCGCCGGCCGGGTTGTTGAACGAGAACAGGCGTGGTTCCAGTTCGCGCATGCTGTAGCCGCAGATTGGACAGGCGAAGTTGGCGGAGAACAGCAGCTCATCTGCTTTTTCGTCGTCCATATCGGCCACAACGGCGGTACCGCCGGACAACTCCAGCGCAGTCTCGAAGGATTCTGCCAGGCGCTGCGACAGATCTTCGCGAACTTTAAAACGATCGACCACCACTTCGATGGTGTGCTTCTTCTGCAATTCCAGCTTCGGCGGATCGGAAAGATCGCACACTTCGCCGTCGATACGCGCACGGATATAGCCCTGACTCGCCAGGTTTTCCAGCGTTTTGGTGTGCTCGCCCTTGCGGTCTTTCACCACCGGTGCCAGCAGCATCAGGCGTTTGCCTTCCGGCTGGCTGAGCACGTTGTCCACCATCTGGCTGACGGTCTGCGCCGCCAGTTCGACATGGTGCTCCGGGCAGCGCGGTTCGCCGACGCGGGCAAACAGCAGGCGCAGGTAATCGTGGATCTCGGTGATGGTGCCGACCGTGGATCGCGGGTTATGCGAGGTCGATTTCTGCTCGATGGAGATCGCCGGTGACAGACCTTCAATGTGGTCGACGTCCGGTTTTTCCATCAGCGAAAGGAACTGGCGTGCATAGGCGGAGAGCGATTCGACGTAGCGACGCTGCCCTTCGGCATACAGGGTATCAAAGGCCAGTGAGGACTTGCCTGAACCGGACAGACCGGTGACGACAATCAGCTTGTCACGCGGGATAATCAGGTTGATGTTTTTGAGATTATGGGTTCGAGCACCACGAACTTCGATATTGTCCATTTACACTTCCCGTCTTGATGATACACCGCGCCTGTCTGGGTGATTTACGCACGATTATGTGATCGAACGCGCAAAAAACCGGCACAGCCAGTACGAAACGCATAATTATGACACAAAAAAACCTGAATGAATATCCAGTACACGAATGCAATCAGGTCGATCGAAAGGACTATTCTGGAATACAATACGCAGTAATCAACACGGGTGTCGTTTCGGGCTCAGCGTGTTAAACTTACTCGTTTATACTGTGTAAAAATCAATCATCAGGAGAGTTCTCATGGCCAGCAGAGGCGTAAACAAAGTAATTCTGGTCGGGAATCTGGGCCAAGACCCAGAAGTCCGTTACATGCCGAATGGCGGTGCAGTGGCCAACATTACCCTGGCAACCTCCGAAAGCTGGCGTGACAAGGCGACTGGCGAGCAGAAAGAAAAGACCGAGTGGCACCGCGTTGTGCTGTTCGGCAAGCTGGCTGAAGTGGCGGGCGAATATCTGCGTAAAGGTTCCCAGGTGTACATCGAGGGCGCTCTGCAGACCCGCAAATGGACCGATCAGGCTGGCGTAGAAAAATACACCACTGAAGTGGTGGTTAACGTTGGTGGCACCATGCAAATGCTGGGCGGCCGTCAAGGCGGCGGCGCACCTGCAGGCGGTGGCCAGGCTTCCGGCGGCCAGGGCGGTTGGGGTCAACCTCAGCAGCCACAAGGCGGCAACCAGTTCAGCGGTGGCCAGCAGCAGGCTCGCCCAGCGCAGAACAGCGCACCGGCTGCCAGCAGCAACGAACCGCCAATGGATTTCGACGACGATATTCCTTTCTGATATCAGGTTGTCTGAAACCAATAAAAAGCCCCGAAAGGGGCTTTTAGTTTGATGATAAAGTTGTCTTTGAACCCGAGATACCCGGGCCTAGCGCACCGAGGGGCGCTCCGGCGGACAAGCCGCTACGACCCCTTCGGCACGCTCTCCCTAATAACGGGCTTTGTCAGCAGTCTGAAGCCCCGAAAGGGGCTTCTAGTTTGATGATGACCCGTCCTAAATAGCGTTGACACGGTTTCGCTGGCCAGCGCCGGAGCGGTACTCATCCACGCCCAGATCATCACAATGGACTGTACCCAAAAGTTGGTCATGCAACCGAGTGAGATGCAGACCCTATTTGGGCTTTCTTATTGGTGTTTTCTGGGGGGCTGTTGGCAGTGATGAAAGGGTTTGTCAGCAGTTAAGTGCCATTGCGATAAAATTGCGAGCCAGTGCAAATACCTGCCGGCGATTTTTCTCCAGCACCATCATGTGTGTGGCCTCACCAATTTCTACCCAGCGCTTCCAGGGCGCCCCAGTAACGCGCAGGTACCAGTTCAGGGCGGCATTAACAGGGACATCCTGATCCCATTCGCCGTGCAAGAGAAGCACAGGGACCCGGATATCTGCCGGATCGTAAACCGGAACATGTTTTGACCAATAGGTCCTGGAATCCTGAATCGGACCCGTGCTTGCACGAATTTTTCGTTGCGCCTTTAACTGTAAATCAGGCTCGTCAGAAAGCGTTTGTGTGGCCCACTGGCTGAATCCTCCGGGGGGGATTAAGTCATTTTTTTTATCTTCAGGCACCCCTCTGAGCCAGCGGGCTTCGATGGAATCGATGTCAATCTCCCGCCATGCCCCAATCTCACCGCCAGGGTCGATAGCAGGCTTGCCTTCCTGAAGCCATTGCGGGGCGATCAGCGTCAGACGACGCACTTTATCGGCATTAAGCGTGGTGTAGAGTGCTGATACCGTTCCACCCCAAGACATACCAATGATATTAAGCTGCGTGAGATTTTGTCGCTTCAGAATGAAATCAACGGCGCTCCCCAGGTCGCCTGCCGCTACAGCCGCGCAGCCGGAAGGTGGGTTTTCAAGAGCGGGTGCATTAAATGAGGCCATCCTGGAGGAACCCCCGTATCCGCGCACATCAACGGCCCAGACGTCCATATCGGCTGCGGCGAGGTAATCCAGAAAGGATCCGTCCTCAATCTGCGTGTCAAACAGGCTTCCTGATGAATAGGTCGCACCGTGCATCAGGAGCACTGTATGCGCTGCGTCGAATACGGTTTTCTCAGCTGGTCGCCGATGACGCAGCCACAATTTAATGCCTGCGGTATCCGAGTCGATAGCAAATGTCTCGCTGAATAACTGCGTTGAATATGACATGTTGTTCTCCGGTTATGCGTGCTGCCAGTTCAATTGACCTTCCAGGGAGATAACCTTTCCGACCGAGCTGTCCGGAAAGTGCGTGGTGAAAACCAGCGCGCCGGTCTCTGCGGCATAATTCAGCATATCCATACGGGATTGCTGCGCGGCGTCGGGAGATTCGCAGTAGCAGCTGTTCCACTGCGGCAGAGAAACCTGTAACGGACTATGCGCAATATCTCCCCAGAACAGTGCCGTTTGTCCTGCATGAGACAGACTAAAGGCGAGATGATCCACACTGTGCCCCGGAGTTCTGTGAATGTGCAGGCCGGGGAAAACCTCTGTCGCATGATTATCTATAAATACAGCCTGCCCTGACGCGACGACCGGGAGAACACTGTCCTCCAGCGCACCCATGCTCGGCTGCATGACATTTGCCGGGTTCTTATAAAATGTGTACTCCTTGGCCGAGAAGTAGTAACGGGCATTAGGGAATGTAGGTATCCACTCGCCATCAGAATAAATTGTGTTCCAGCCAACATGATCAACATGAAGATGCGTTAATACCACCGCATCTACCTGCTCAGGCGTAATGCCTGCACTTCTCAGCGCATGTAGCCAGCCACTTTTCATCTGATGAAATTTAGGGTTGCCCGGACGGTTTTTATCATTACCGGAAGCGGTATCAATAATGATGACCTTGCCCTCTCTTTCAATAAGCCAACTGTGCGTGCTGAGCGCCAGCGTTTCAGCCTGAATGTCTATGTCGTCCGGCTCAAGGCGTTCAGCAACGGGTAATGCCGTCTGCCGATCCCATTGCGGAAACAGGGACGATGCGGGAATACCGCTGCTTTGTTGCTCTGGAATTTTGGTGATTTTTGCACCGGCCACTTGCCAGACTAAAAGATTATTCATATACCATCCCCTTTGATTACTTGCTGTCGATAGGTGCATCTTCGTCATTTGACGCTTGATGAACAATCGGGCATCAGACAAACTTAAGTTGCAGATCCAGCAACAATGGGATTGAGATGGATAAATTTTCTGCAATACGCAGCTTCATACAGGTAGTCGAAACTGGCGCCTTCACGCGCGCGGCGGAAAGCCTCGGGTTGCCAAAATCAACGGTAACGCGGCAGATTCAGGCGCTGGAGAACGAACTGGGCGTAAAACTACTCTATCGTTCATCGCGCAGGCTTAGCCTGACGGAACAAGGAGAAGTGTATTACAAAGGGGCTCATGCCTTGCTGATGCAGGCCGAACGGCTTGATAACAGCGTATCCGCAACGGGGGCAACATGGCGCGGGCAGCTCAGGGTCGAGATGCCCGGGGCGCTGGCATACTGCCTGCTCATTCCTCGCCTGGCTGATTTTATGAACCGCTATCCGGACCTGCAAATCATCACCAGCGTTGGTAACCGCACCAGCAACCTCATCGAAAATCAGATTGATTGCGTGATCCGCATAGGTTCACTGCGAGATGACTCACTGATAGCACGGTCGCTCGGTACGTTGCCTATGGCTGTTTGCGCCGCACCAGGGTATCTGGAAAAGAATGGTAAACCTGAACATCCTGTTGAACTTTTGCAGTCTCACCTGATTCAGATCAGGTCACCACAGACCGGCAGAAATTTCGAACACCAACTGGTGAAAGATAACGAATCATTTGCCATCCAAGGTCCGTTTCAGATATCCGTGAATGACGCTTATGCGGCTCTGTGTGCGGCACGTGCGGGATTAGGCATTGTGACCACCTACGCTTTTCTGGTGAAAGAGGCGTTGAAAGCAGGCGAGCTTGTCAGCCTGTTTGATTCGTGGAAGGTCGATGAGTCACCTGTTCATATTGCATGGCCGGAAAATCGTCAGCTTGCGCCGCGTGTCAGGTTATTTGCCGACTGGGTGCGGAAACAATTTACGGATATAAGTTAGACGTGGCCTGCTCGGAAACAGGGGGAAACAAGGGATGGGATCCCCGCAGGGGCGCCCGGGTATCTCGAGAGCGTGCGTCATTTATTCTGGGTCGATGCTTAAAAGCGTAAATGCCATATGTCGATAAAATGAGAAAAAATCGACACGTATTGATAACGTGTCGATGGTATGGACATTGCAATTGCAGTAGATATTAAGCCGAAAAGCCGCCGTCGATGCTCAGGCTGGCACCGGTGATATACCCCGCCTCCGGGCCGGAGAGGTAAGCGACAAAGCTGGCGATCTCCTCATCTTTGCCGTAACGGCTGATGGCCATCATGGCTTTTAACTGTTCGGCGAAATCCCCGGTGGCCGGGTTCATATCGGTATCCACCGGGCCGGGTTGCACGTTATTGACGGTGATGCCCCGCGGGCCCAGATCGCGCGCCATGCCTTTGGTCAAACCGACCAGCGCGGATTTGCTCATCGCATACACTGCGCCACCGGCAAACGGCATACGTTCAGCGTTGGTGCTGCCAATATTGATGATGCGGCCGCCGTCATTCATATGGCGCGCCGCTTCCTGGCTGGCGACAAACACGCTGCGTACGTTGACCGCCAGCGTGCGGTCCAGATCCTCCAGCGGCAACTCTTCGGTGCTGCCCATCGCAAACACCCCGGCGTTGTTCACCAGAATATCCAGATTGCCAAAGCTGTTTACTGCCTGGCGCACTGCCTGCTGCACGGCCGTAGCATCGGCGCTGTCGGCCTTGATGGCGAGCGCTTTGCCGCCGGCAGCGGTGATTTCACTGACCACGGCATCGGCTTTGTCGGCAGAGGAGACGTAAGTGAAGGCCACTGCTGCACCTTCGCGTGCCAGGCGTTTGGCGATGGCGGCACCAATGCCGCGTGAACCGCCCTGAATGAATGCGACTTTGTTTTGCAGAGGGAATGTTGTTGTCATGATGCTTCTCCAGAGTAGGCTGAGGTTAAAAAATCCACCGGACCAGTATCTGGGAAACGCAGTGCGGCCACTAGCCACAAAAAGCTATAATCAGCTTAAACCACAGGTTTGAAATCGACAGGGGAAAACCATGCTCGGCTATCTGGAATGTTTTGTCAGCAGCGCAGAGAACGGCAGTTTTTCTGCTGCCGGGCGCAAGCTGGGCATCAGCTCTGCGGCGGTAGGAAAGAACGTTACCAGGCTGGAGACGCTAGTCGGCGTGCGGTTATTCCAGCGTAATACGCGCAAATTGACCCTGACCGAAGAAGGTGAACGTTTTTTGCAGGAGGTCAGCGGCGGTTTGCTGTCGATCCAGTGCGCATTAAAGGGGTTGAGCAGCAGCGGTGGCGTGGCGGCCGGCACGCTGAAGGTCAGTATGGGGACGGCATTTGGCCTGCATTTTGTTATGCCGATGTTGCCGGACTTTCTGGCGCGCTACCCGGCCATTGTCCCTGACTGGCATTTCGACAACCGCAAGGTGGACCTGATCGGTGAGCACTTTGATGCGGCGATGGGGGGCGGCATCGAACTGGCGCAGGGCATGATTGCGCGTGAACTGGCCCCGGCCCACGGTGTCCTGGTGGCTTCAACCGAGTATTTGCGGCGGCATCCTCCGATCCGGCAACCGGAACAGTTGGTGGATCACGCGGGCATTTTTATCCGCTCACCGCAAACCGGACGGATCCGTAATCTGCCGCTGCGCAATGCGGAGAATGAACAGCGAGCGCCGTCGATGGAAATCAAAATGACGGTGAATGAACCGGATGCCGCAGCGCTGGCGGCGGAAATGGGGCTGGGTATTGCACTGATCGCCATGCCGAACGCTTTGCCTTATTTGGAAAGCGGTCGGTTGGTACGGGTATTGTCGGGCTGGTATGTCGATCGCGGCAGCGTGCACCTGTATTTTCCTACCACCAAATTCCTGCCGACTAAAACCCGGGTGTTTGTCGATTACATGACTGAACAATTCCGCCTGCAGAAGCTGGCAACCAGGTTTGACGCCCGCTAGAAACAAGAAAAGCCCCTTGCGAGGCTTCTTTCTTCCATCAGTTTACTGTCTGACGATCAGTTAAAGATTTCTGCGGTGCCGTACAGTTTGTTCTGGCCACCGGCGGAGATGATGCGGTAAGAGCTGGCGCCTGATGCTGCGGCTTTGCTGGCCAGTTCATTTTCCAGCGCGCTCAGGTTAGATGCGCCGCTCACGGACACCACACCGATTTTCTGAGCACCGGCCACAGGCTGGTTAGCAGGTTGGTCAGCGGCAACGCTGGCGAAAGAAGCGGTAGTCAACAGCAGAGCAGTAGCAAAAATTTTGATGTTTTTCATGATTCAATCCTCAGGGTATTTATTAGGTGAGAGGCTGTTGTCTCTCGATGTGGTTAATATTAGACCGGTATGCCTAAAGAGAAAATCGGAGAGTTTTGAGCATCTCTGTCAAATTTATTGATTTAAATTTGAGCAACTGGCGTGCGGGAAAAATCGCCACTACCCTTTAATGAGGATCCGTAAAGGAGGCAGTGTGATGGCAATCGATACATTTATCGGTAGTTGGTCGCTGCAGTCTTCCGTGTTTAAAGACGAAGACGGCAAGATTAACTATCCGCTGGGTGAGCAAGTGCTGGGGCGTATCAATTATGAGACCAACGGCACCATGGCGGCGCAGCTTTACAGTGCTACGCGGCCGCGTTTTGTCGCTGATGATTTTTCCCAGGGAAACGAGCAGGAAATCCGCTCCGCCTTTATCAATATGATTTGCTATTTTGGCCGCTATCAGGTGGATGAGAGCGACCAGCGCATTGTCCATCAGGTCGAGGGCAGCTCGTTCCCCAACTGGATCGGCAGCCGTCAGGTTCGCTTCTACAGTTTTGCCGGCGACAGGCTCACCTTGCGTACCGTACCGCTGCAAATTGGCAACGGCGTGCAAATTGGCGAACTGGTGTGGCAACGCATTGGAGAAACCCCATGATTATCGTGCACCATCTGAATAACTCGCGCTCGCAGCGCATCCTGTGGTTTTTGGAAGAACTGGGGGTGCCGTACCAGGTACAACGCTACCAGCGCGATCCGCAAACCATGCTGGCGCCGCCGGAGTTGAAGAAGATCCATCCGCTCGGCAAGTCGCCGGTGATTGTCGATGGTGATCTGACGTTGGCGGAGTCCGGTGCCATTATTGAATACCTGCAGGAAGCTTACGATGCGCAGGGGCAGTTTATCCCCACCGATTACCACGCCCGCCAGCAGTATCGTTACTGGCTGCACTATGCCGAAGGATCGCTGATGCCGCTGCTGGTGATGAAACTGGTGTTTAGCCGACTGGGTCAACCGCCGATCCCCTGGCTGTTACGGCCGGTGGCCGGGGCCATTGGCAAAGGCGTGCAGCGGGAGTATCTGGACAAACAGATCGCCCCGCACTGTGACTATCTCGAGCAGCACCTGGGCAAAAGCACCTGGTTTGTCGGCAATGAATTCAGCGCGGCGGATATCCAGATGAGTTTCCCGTTAGAGGCGCTGGCGGCGCGTGGCGCACTGGACGGTTGTCCGAAACTGCGCAGCTATCTGCAGCGCATCCATACGCGTCCTGCCTACCAGCGGGCACTGGAGCAGGGTGGGCCTTATGACCTGCTGAAATGAGTGGGTGGGCTATACTCGATGAGGTCACTCTTCGTCGGAGGTAGCCCATGGCTACGCAAATTTTTGTTAACCTGCCGGTGGGCGATCTGCCCCTATCCATTGAGTTTTTCACCCGGCTGGGCTTCAGTTTTAATCAACAGTTCACCGATGACACCGCCGCCTGCATGGTGGTCAGCGACAGCATCTATGTGATGCTGCTGACCCACGACAAATTCAAAATGTTCACCCCGAACCCGATTGGCGACGCCAGGAAGGCGACCGAAGTGCTGATATGCCTGTCGCAGCCTAACCGGGCGGCGGTGGACGATCTGGTACGCAAGGCGATCGTCGCCGGCGGCAACACTTATAACCAGCCGCAAGATTACGGGTTTATGTACGGACACGGTTTCCAGGATTTGGACGGCCACATCTGGGAATTAATGTACATGGATGAAAAGGCGGTGCAGGCTCAGTAACCGTTTTGCCCTCCGAAAGGGGGGCGTTCCCATCGGATTTACCTATGAGACAAATACCGTATTTTCGATAATGATGGATCCCAGCGTTTTTCTGCATAAATTGCCGCGATCTCTGGTTGATCAGACGGTATAGAAGGCTGGATAATCGTTTGCCTTGAATAAACCACCATAAATTACCCGCACCACTCAATGAAAGTTAAACGTTTGCCTTTTATGCGACGCCAGTTTGCGGCGTGAGTCATGGGCAAAAAAGCAAACGTTACCCTAACGAACATGGGTGGGCGGAATAACAAGCCTCGTGAAACGGGCTGGCAATGAAACACAGGGGACAGCAACATGTCGAATTCTCAAGCGAATAACGCCGTTAAACCAAAAGGCGGGCTTGATGGTTATTTTAATATTTCTGCGCGTGGCAGCACCGTGCGTCAGGAAATGGTGGCGGGATTAACCACTTTCCTGGCAATGGTTTACTCGGTGATCGTGGTGCCGAGCATGCTGGGCAAAGCCGGCTTCCCACCCACGGCGGTATTTGTCGCGACCTGCCTGGTGGCCGGTTTAGGCTCGTTGCTGATGGGGTTGTGGGCTAATTTGCCGATGGCCATCGGCTGCGCGATTTCACTGACCGCCTTCACGGCATTCAGCCTGGTACTGGGCCAACACATCAGCATTCCGGTGGCGTTGGGTGCGGTATTCCTGATGGGCGTGCTCTTTACCATTATCTCGATAACCGGCATTCGCGCCTGGATCCTGCGCAACCTGCCGATGGGCGTGGCGCACGGTACCGGCATCGGTATCGGTCTGTTCCTGTTGCTGATCGCCGCTAACGGTGTCGGCCTGGTGGTGAAAAACCCGCTGGACGGCTTGCCGGTGGCGCTGGGGGCATTCACTTCGTTCCCGGTGGTGATGACCTTGCTCGGGCTGGCGGTGATTTTCGGGCTGGAAAAACTGCGCGTCCCCGGCGGTATTCTGCTGGTGATCATCACCATTTCGGTGGTGGGTCTGCTGTTTGATCCGGCGGTGAAATATCAAGGGTTATTCGCCATGCCAAGCCTGGCGGATGCCAACGGCCATTCGCTGATCTTCAGCCTGGATATCATGGGAGCATTGCAGCCAGTGGTATTGCCAAGCGTGCTGGCGCTGGTGATGACGGCAGTGTTTGACGCCACCGGGACTATCCGTGCGGTGGCCGGTCAGGCCAACCTGCTGGATAAAGACGGGCAAATCATCAACGGCGGCAAGGCGCTGACCTCGGACTCGCTGAGCAGCATTTTCTCTGGTCTGGTGGGCGCGGCTCCGGCGGCGGTATATATCGAATCTGCCGCGGGTACGGCCGCGGGCGGTAAAACCGGCCTGACTGCGACCGTGGTCGGTCTGTTGTTCCTGCTGATCCTGTTCCTGTCGCCACTGTCTTATTTGGTGCCGGTTTACGCGACCGCACCGGCGCTGATGTACGTCGGCCTGTTGATGCTGAGCAACGTCACCAAGTTGGACTTCAATGACTTTGTGGATGCCATGTCCGGCCTGCTGTGCGCGGTGTTTATCGTACTGACCTGCAATATCGTCACCGGTATCATGCTGGGCTTCAGCTCATTGGTGATTGGCCGTATTTTCTCCGGTGAATGGCGTCGGCTGAATATTGGCACCGTGCTGATCGCCGTGGCGCTGGTGGCATTCTATGCCGGCGGTTGGGCCATTTAATCGCTTGGTTATTTCCCCCCGTCGCTCCGGCGGGGGGATGTTTGCCCCCCACTGCTTATTCAGATAAGTCTCCTTCTGCCGATGCTGCATTTTGAAAGGCACAACAAGCTTTAACCGAGGTAAAAAAAGTGATCTACTATCGGGTATACATCAGAGATGTAGTCTGAACCCTAGAGTCTAAGGAAAGCATGGAAATCTTTTTTACAATCCTCATTTTAATCCTGGTGGTCTCCCTGTCCGGGGTGGTGACGCGCATGTTGCCGTTCCAGGTGCCGCTGCCGTTAATGCAAATCGGTATCGGTGCCCTGTTGGCCTGGCCGCATTTTGGGTTACACGTCGACTTTGATCCTGAACTGTTCCTGGTGCTGTTTATCCCGCCGTTGCTGTTTGCCGATGGCTGGAAAACCCCAACGCGTGAGTTCCTGCACCACGGCCGTGAAATTCTCGGCCTGGCGTTGGTATTGGTGCTGATCACCGTGGTCGGGGTCGGTTATCTGATTTACGCCATGGTACCGGGCATTCCTCTGGTGGCGGCGTTTGCGCTGGCAGCGGTGCTGTCGCCAACGGATGCCGTGGCCCTGTCCGGTATTGTCGGTAAAGGGCGTATTCCGAAGCCAATCATGGGCGTGCTGGAAGGCGAGGCGCTGATGAACGATGCGTCCGGCCTGGTCTCACTCAAATTCGCCATCGCGGTGGCAATGGGCACCATGGTGTTTACCGTGGGCGGCGCGACCCTCGAGTTTCTCAAGGTGGCGATCGGCGGCCTGTTGGCTGGCGTAGCGGTCACCTGGCTCTACAGTAAATCGTTGCGGATCATGAGCCGCTGGAGTGGTGATGACCCGGCGACGCAAATTGTGTTCCTGCTGCTGTTGCCGTTCGCTTCTTATCTGATTGCCGAACACATCGGTGTCTCCGGCATCCTGGCCGCGGTAGCCGCGGGGATGACCATCAGTCAGTCCGGCGTGATCCGTAACGCCCCGCTGGCGATGCGTCTGCGCGCCAACAGCGTCTGGGCGATGCTGGAGTTTGTGTTTAACGGCATGGTGTTCATCATGTTGGGCCTGCAGCTGCCGGGGATCCTGCAAACCTCCATCCTGCAGGCGGAGCTGGATCCGACCATTCAGACCTGGTACCTGTTTGCCGACGTCGGGATCATCTACGCGGCGTTATTGGTCCTGCGTTTTACCTGGCTGTGGCTGATGAAAAACGCCAGCCGTCGCTTTATGAAAAAGCGGCCGTTGCAGTTCGGCGATTACACCACCCGCGAACTCTGGGTCGCTTCGTTCGCCGGAGTGCGCGGGGCGATTACGCTGGCCGGTGTGCTGTCTATACCGCTGTTGCTCAGTGACGGTTCCGCCTTCCCGGCGCGTTACCAACTGGTGTTTATCGCCGCCGGGGTGATCCTGCTTTCGTTGATTGCCGGCGTACTGGCACTGCCGCTGTTGCTGCGCGGTGTTAAGGTGGCGGATAAGAGCGTCAGCAAGAGCGAAGAGCGGATGGCAATTGCCATGGCGGCCGAAGTGGCGATCGAAAGCATCAACAAAATGGAAGAACGGTTGGCGGTCGATACCGAGGAAAATATCGATCCGCAGGTGCTGAAAGAGATCAGTTCGCGGGTGGTGGGGACGCTGCGGCGGCGCATCACCACCAAGGACGATATCGAAAATGCGCTGATGCTGGAAAACCTCGAGCGACGTTTCCGTCTGACGGCACTGCGCGCTGAGCGCGGCGAGCTCTATCACCTGCGCGCCACGCAGAAAATCAGCAACGAGACGCTGCAAAAGCTGCTGCACGACCTCGATCTGCTGGAAGCGCTGTTGATAGAGCGCGAAGGATAATCCCCCAAGGGCCGCAGAAGCGGCCCTGAGACTGCTGACAAACATATAATGTTTGGCGGCAGGCGCAAAGGTTTTGAAAATAAATCAGGAAAATCAATTTATTGATTTTCGGCTGATAACTCAAAGGGGGAAAAACCACGCTTTTATCCCCCTTTGTCAATAATCTGAGGGCCGCAGAAGCGGCCCTTGTTATTTGTGGCTACCGGCCGTCGGCCAATAGTCGCGGCAGCAGGCAATCCAGGCCTGGGCGCTGTGCGACAGGTAGCTGCCCTGACGCCAGATCAACCCGACCTTCCATTCCATGCGTGGCTCCAGCGGCAGCCAGATCAGGTTTTCTTTATCCAGCCACTGGCAGACTGGCTCCGGCAGGGTAGCGATGCCAACCCCGGCCTGCACCATCGACGCCAAAAAATCCCATTGCCCGCTGCGCACCGCAATCTGCGGCTCAAAACCCGCCTGGCGGAAGGCTTTCATCAGCATTTTGTACAGCGCGAAGTCTTCGTTATAAAGCAGGATCGGCCAGTGGGCCAACTCGGCGATATTGATGCTGGTACGGTTAAGCCAGTGCGGCGTACGCGGCGTGACCACGCACATGGGGTGCCCGAGCAATGGCAGGAAGGTTAACGGCTGATCTGAATCGACCGGCAGTATGGTCATCGCCAGGTCCAGCTCGCCGGACATCACTGCCTGTTCGACCGAGAGCCCGCCCAACTCGGAAATTTTCAATTCAATGCCGGGATAGGCCTGGCGAAACTGACGGATCAAATCGGCAATTTGTCGGCCGACCATGGGCGGAATTCCCAACCGCAGCACGCCTTTTTTTACCGAGCTGATATCTTCCAGTTCGGCCTCCAACTGACGGAACTCATCGATGATCGCCAGCCCGCGCTGATATACCGCCTGCCCGCTGTCGGTCAGGTGCAGTTTTCGGCCTTCGCGGATCAGCAGCGTGCATTCCAGTTCTTCTTCCAAATGGCGCAGCATTTTGCTGATGGTCGGTTGGGTGACGAACAGTTTCTCCGCCGCGCGGGTAAAGCTCTGCTGGCGTACCACTTCCACGAAATAGCGCAGGGTGCGGACATCCACGTTGGATTCTCCTGGGGGAAATACCGTCGGGAAACTATTCCCTGATGGCATGATGTCGATAATTTTAATTCATTTCAGGCGAGGTTTCCTGGCTGCGTATACTGTAAACCGTGAATTTTTTGTTTAAGGCCTTCCTCCATGTTACTGGCGCTCCGCCAAGCTGCTCCCTCTTTGCTGACCCGGCTGCAGGTGCCGATCCAGGTTGCCTTGTACGCGGTGTTGTTTTTGATTGCCGATCGGCTGGTGCAGCAGTTCCATTTGCCGCTGCCTGCCAACATTGTCGGCATGCTGATGTTGTTGGCGCTGATCCTGCTGCGCATTTTGCCGCTGAACTGGGTCAAGGCCGGTTCGCGCTGGTTGCTGGCCGAGATGCTGCTGTTCTTTGTTCCGGCGGTGGTGGCGGTGGTGAACTATGCCCAATTGCTGATGGTGGAGGGGTGGAAGATTTTCCTGGTGATTGCGATCAGCACCATGCTGACGTTGGGCGCGACCGGATTGGTGGTCGATCGGGTTTATCGACTGGAAGTCTGGCTGCAACGGCGTAAACAGCGCGATGAATGATTTTATCCTGAGTATCCTCTGCTTTCTGGCGACCCTGGCGCTGTACTTCGCCAATAAAAAACTTTACCGACGCCGCCGTACTTTACTGCTGATGCCGTTGGTGCTGACGCCGATGATCCTGGTGTTGCTGCTGGTGGTGACCCATACCTCCTATCAGGATTACATCGGTGAAACGCACTGGTTGCTGTGGTTGCTGGGGCCGGCCACCATCGCCTTCGCGGTGCCGGTGTATGAGAATCTGCATATCATTCGCCGCCATTGGTTGTCGCTCAGCGCCGGGGTGTTGACGGCGGTGTGGGTGGCGGTTTACAGCTCTGTGTGGTTGGCACGGTTGCTGACGCTGCCGGAAGAAGTGCAGCGTAGTCTGGCGGTGCGATCCATCACCACGCCGTTTGCACTGGAGGCCGCCAAACAGATGGGCGGTCAGCCGGATCTGGTGGCGCTGTTCGTGGTGATCACCGGGGTGTTCGGTATGGCGGTAGGGGACATCCTGTTTCTACGGCTGGCGGTGCGCAGCAGCCTGGCGAAAGGCGCCGGGCTGGGGGCATCGTCGCACGGTGCCGGCACCGCCAAAGCTTATGAAATGGGGCAAGAGGAAGGCGTAGTCTCCAGCCTGGTGATGATGTTGGCGGGGATTATTACCGTGATTGCCGCACCGCTGATAGGACAACTGATGTGGTGAGCCTGCGGTTATAGCCTCAGAAGGAGGGCCATAACGCTATGGACCTCCTTCTGACTCACCTCTGACGATCAGGCCGTTGCAGCGGTCCTGATCAGTTCCACTACCAGCGGAGAAAGCTCGTTTCGCAGTGCCGCACGCTCGGACTGGAACAGTGTGGCGGCGTAAAAACGGTGCCCTGGCAGCTCTACCGACCGCACGTCGCCTTCGTTATCGTGACCGCTGATCATCAGCGGGTGCCGTTGGAGATCCGCAACAAACTCCGGATTAACGCCGAAGTTGCAGTGATAGCCTTCGTGCGTTTCCAGCTTGCCGTAGACACGGGCGGCCAGCGTATTAGGCTGGAAAATAATGGCTCCGGTTTTTTCAACCAGCGAACAGCTCAACGGGGCGATCACCAGCCGGCCACCCTGGTCGGTTTCCGCATGTCCGGCGTCGTGCCAGCCCATCACGTTACGGGCGTATTCCACAATCGCGTATTGAAAACCGCCGCAAGAGCCCAGGAAGGGAATGTTTTGCTCGCGTGCATGGCGGATGGCCATAAAGGCGCCGTCATCGTGATTATACGGGCTGCCAGGCACCACCCAGATTGCATCGTAATCTTGCAGTACCGAAGTCGCGGTAATGCTTTCTGTGGGCAGCCAGTGGGATTGAATGTCGACGTTAAGGTGTGTGGCGGTGAGCTGGAGAGCGATGGGGATGGCCTGGTGAGAAACGGCCTGGGGTTGGTAGTCGCCGACCAGAGCAATACGGACTTGAGCTTTCATCATTTCCTTTTCCTGTGCGGGTAAAAAAGGAGATTACAGCAAAGATAAACGCCAATCCGCAGTTTTTTAAATCCGACGCACGAAAAAGCCCGGCATTGGCCGGGCTGATGAATGTTGTTTTTGGCTCAGTACAGCGACGGGGCGCCGGCCGGCCGGGTTTTGAAGCGACGATGCAGCCACATATACTGTTCTGGCGCCCGCATGATCTCTTTTTCCACCACTTTATTCATGTAAGCCGCGGCGGCAATCTCATCGGCGATAGGGTAATTTTCCAGCGCCGGTTGGATCAACAGGTCATAGCCACGGCCTTTCTCGCGACGGATCAGAACCACGGGCACCAGCGCCGGTTTGGCCATGCGCGCCAGCATAAAGGTCCCACTGGTGGTGGCGGCCTGATCGACGGCGAACAGTGGCGCGAATACGCTACCGCGTGGGCCGTAGTCTTGATCCGGGGCGAACCACACGGCTTCGCCGCGCTTGAGGGCATGAACCATGCCGCGTAGATCTTTGCGATCGAGCATGGCCTTGTTGGAACGCATGCGACCCTTGGTCTGCGCCCATTCCATCGCTTTATTGTTGTGCGGGCGGTACATCGCCATCATGGGCTGACACAGGCCCATGGCACGGCCACCCAGTTCCAGCGACATAAAGTGCACACCAATGACCAGCACGCCGCGTTGGTTCTGCTGCGCCATTTTCAGGTGATTGATGCCGGAGACGTTGAACCAGCGCTTGACGCGTTTATCTGACCAGAACCAGGCCATACCGGTTTCCAGCAGGCCCATGCCGAGGGATTCGAAGTTGCCTATCACTTTACGCTCGCGCTGAGCTTCGTCCATATCCGGGAAACACAGTTCCAGGTTACGGCGGGTGATGGAAACGCGGCGTTTCAGGAAACGCATCGAGGTGCGGCCCATCCACACGCCGAGCTTGTGCAGCACCGGATAGGGGAGTTGAACCAGTAAGAATAAGCAGGCCAGGCCGAACCAGGTAAACCAATAGCGCGGGTGCAGCAGGGCCGGTTTGAATTTTTGCGGACGCTTCATATGAACTCGTTTATGCATTAAGAGGGGCAGCAACCTGTAACGCATAAGGATCCACTCAATTGCGATACAACCACTCAGACACCCAAATACCACTATGGTTTAGCCAAATTCCATAATTGACCAAATCTTTACACTCGAAGGGCGGTTCGCGCTGCTATCAGGCTTCGGAAGGAGGGCTGTAGGCCAGCGAAGGCGGTCCAAGACTGATCAGTTTACCACACAACATCTGGGGGAGGATCCGAATATTCCGATTCCCGTGGGAGAGGAAACGATGAATTTTGCGTAAGCGTTTTTGTGCAAAAGATGCGGAAAAAAGCCGGGAAAAACTGCATCTTAATATGAGGGAATACGGTAGGTTATGAAGGCCAAGTTTGCTTTATGTCATGGCGGAGTTCATTTATATGGATTATGCGATTGTGGTTTTTTTACCCAGCGGAAGGGGGGATTTGTGCTGTGGATCCTCATCGATTATGTTATCTCAATGCATTGTTTTTTCATGGTTTTTATCGTTAGTGGCTATCATGGTGAAATATTTTGATACCGCGTGATACATTTTATTTTTCTTTAATGTTCATTTTTAATTCTCATCCAGTAAAATTGCGGCTTGTGAATTCTTGTACTGGCTTTTTATCGCAATACGGAATATCGTTTTTGCCGTAGTACCAGTGGTTAAAATTAACATTTCAAAAAATTCAGTGGGATCGCTCACTGCTACTGCATTGGTAAAACGCCGACTCTTACTCTGACTCATACCCAATCTCGATAAATATCTTATCCAAGTGTCTAATCACGCCAGGGGATGGTTTCCTGGCGAAAACAGCCGTCTGTTAAATAAAAAACTAATGTGTCAATTAAGCTTTGTTCCTATGAGCAATGGCTGCGGGGCGCTATTTGCCATCGCTGGATTGGATATTAATTTATTTTCCATCACAAGCAATGAAATGAATAAGGGGCAGAAATGTACTCATGGTATCTCATTTGCTATCGTTCCAGATTACATGCGAAGGTTATTGAGGAAGTAAAACGAATTGGCGTTGAATGTTATATGCCAATGAAAACCCGGTTAACATTACGTGCCGACCGGAAAAACTCTTTTAGAACCCACACTACGCCGTTATTTCCAGGTTATTTATTCGTGCGATTTTCACCAGAGGTTACGCACACCACTTTAATTGCCAAGCAAAGTAGCGTGCAGGGCTTCGTTCGTCTGGGAAGGGATATTTGTATTGTCCATCAAAATATTATTGATGCCATCAGATGTCTGTCTTTCAGGCTGGAGAATAAAGATGAGAAGTTAAGCTATATAGAGTGTAAAAACCTTTCCCCTGGCATGTTAAAGGAAATAGAAAAAGTCATCAGGTTGGAAAGTCCGGAAATGAGGGTGCAAACCTTGTTGCAATATCTCTCTTATTCAGTCCAACATCCAGCGGCCTTATTGGCAAACGGATAATGAATTTAATGGGCATGGCTTGAAATGTCACCTGATATTGGCAGGTGCTATCTCTGGCGCTGTTTTAATCCCGGCATACTTGAAATTGCCTCGCTGTTGGTTACTTTCGCTTACCGCCTTGATGCAATACTCATTATTTAGGGATTTCATTTAATAATAAGGAGTTCTCTAATGAGCGTAAGAACAAGGTTTGCGCCGAGCCCAACGGGTTTTTTACACGTTGGCGGCGCAAGGACGGCTCTCTATTCCTGGCTCTACGCGCGCCATAATCACGGCAAGTTTATCCTGCGTATTGAAGACACCGACGTTGAGCGGGAAAAAGAGGGGGCGGTTGACGCTATCCTGGACTCGATGAAGTGGCTGGGCATGTATTGGGACGAAGGGCCGTTCTACCAGACCAAGCGCCTGGAGCGCTACAACGAGGTGGTCGATCAGCTGTTGGCGTCTGGGCAGGCCTACCGTTGCTATTGCAGTGAAGAACGGTTGAATGCGCTAAAGGCCCAGCAGGAAAAGAACAAAGAGAACTTTATTTACGATCGTCACTGCCTGCATCACCTGGGGCATGATCCCAGTCAGCCCCATGTGGTGCGTTTGAAAAGCCCACAGCAGGGTGTTGTGGCCTGGGACGATATGATCCGCGGTCGTATTGAATTCAACAACAGTGAGTTTGACGATTTCATTATTCGCCGTACCGACGGTTGGCCGACTTATAATTTTTGTGTCGTGGTCGATGATATCGACATGCGGATGACGCATATCATCCGCGCCGAAGAACATATCAATAATACACCGAAGCAAATTTATGTTTACCGGGCGTTGGGGCTGGAGCTGCCAGTATTTGCTCATGTTTCGCCAATACTCGGGGATGACGGTAAAAAACTCTCCAAGCGCCACGGGGCGGCCAACGTGATGCAATATCAAGAGGAAGGTTTTTTACCTGAGGCATTACGCAACTATTTGGTGCGTTTGGGCTGGGGATATCAGGATAAGGAAATTTTCTCATTGGAAGAGATGATTACCCTGTTCGATATGAACAGCGTTAGCAACTCACCCAGCGCATTTAATACGGAAAAATTACTGTGGCTCAATAAACATTATATTGCCGCAGCAACGGTTGAACGTTTATTGCCCGATCTGCAGTGGCAACTCGAACGACTGGCTATTCATACGGAAGATGGCCCACCGCTGGATCGGGTTGTCGCGCTGTTAAAAACGCGAGCCAGAACCATGAAGGAAATGGCAGAAGCCTGCCGTAGTTATTACGGTGAATATCAGTGTAACAACCAGGAAACTTACGAGCAGTTGCTTGCCTCGGCGCACCCAACGGTTTTCTGTGAAATCTATCAGCGTTTCTCCACGATAGACGACTGGCAAAGTGCCGAGATTAACCAGGTGATTGGCGATATTTCCAAAGAATACGGTACGTCGTTAAAAGACATCAATATGCCATTGCGGTTATTTATTCTTGGGGCAAAAGATACGCCATCGTTAAATGACTGTTTGGCTGTGTTGGGAAAAGAAAAGACGCTGACACGGTTGCAAAGAGTCATAGCGAAAATGTCGGATAAATAATAGGTAACAGGGCCGACCATCGTAAGATTAATCACGATGGTCGGGATATATTAGGCTGGGTGACAACCAATATTAATTCCTGAAGGAGGTACGTCTAAGCGTAATTATTAGCGGTATCCACGGCAACTTTCATGAAAACACATCAAATAAAAAGAGGTGATTTATTATGACTAATCAATATATGCCTATCTATTCCACTGAGGTGGCTCAACACACTTTATCTGAGGGGAAGATCCCAGAATCATCCAGCTGCCCGAGTTCTGTTTTGAATTTGATTAAAGATCGTTTAATGCTAGACGGCAATGAAAAACAGAATTTGGCGACTTTCTGCACCACCTGGTCAGAACCTGAAGTCGACGAACTGATGAAGCTGGGATCGGTAAAAAACCTGATTGATAAAGAGTTGTACCCAGAAACGGCAAAAATTGAAGTGTGCTGTACAAAAATGCTGGCAGGGTTGTGGCATGCGCCAGACGTGAATAATTCAATTGGTACTTCCTGCGTGGGGTCCAGCGAAGCGGCAATGCTGGGTGGTTTGGCGTTGAAACGCAACTGGCAGCAAAAACGCAAGGCGAAAGGGCTGGACACTTCCAAGCCAAACCTGGTCACTGGCCCGGTACAAATTTGCTGGAAAAAATTCTGTACCTATTTTGAGATCGAGCACCGCGAGGTGCCCATCCGCGAAGGCGCCCTGTGCGCCCACCCCGACGACATGGTTAATTACATCGATGAAAATACCATCGGTGCGGTTCCTACCTTCGGTACGACCTTTACGCTGGTGTACGAAGACGTGCTTGGCCTGTCCAATGCGCTGGACAAGCTACAGAAAGAGCGTGGCCTGGATATTCCGATCCACGTCGATGCGGCATCCGGCAGCTTTATTGCGCCTTTCGTCGAAGAGCAAAGCCACATCGTTTGGGACTTCCGCCTGCCGCGCGTGAAATCCATCAACTCTTCCGGCCATAAATACGGCCTGGCCCCGCTGGGTCTGGGTTGGGTGGTCTGGCGTGAAAAACAAGATTTGCCGGACGATCTGGTGTTCTACGTTAACTATCTCGGCGGCAACATGGCGACTTTCGCCCTCAACTTCAGTCGTCCTGGCGGTTCTGTGATTGCGCAGTACTACCAACTGCTGCGCCTGGGGAAAGAAGGCTACTCCGAGATCCAGCAAACCTGCGTGGATACCGGTAAATTCCTGGCGCATAAATTGGCCGACTTCCCTGAGTTTGACATGCTGTACAGCAGCGAGGGCGGTTTGCCGGGCGTGGTCTTTACTCTAAAAGACGATGTCAAAGGCTTCACTTTGTATGACCTGCAAAATCAGGTGAAACAGCGCGGTTGGCAAACGGCGGCATACCCGCTGCCCAACAACCGTCAAAACACCATCATTATGCGCGTTCTGATCCGCTATGGCGTCAGCACCACGCTGATGAACCTGCTGGCGCAGGATATCCGCAACATTGTGGACATGTTGAAGGCCAACGCCATCACTCACGAGTCCGTGCTCTGCTGAGCGCCTCCTGACGGCATTCACGCCGTATCCCAAAGGGGACGTCAAACAAACTGACGTCAGTGCTCAGCGTGTAAGCAGGCCATGTTCCTGCCCCTCTGAGCGACTCCCGTCTTTGGTTTGACAGACCTTCTTACTGAGCGCCTATGCACCCTTTAGCGGTGCCTGGGTGCTTTGTCGCGAAAAGGTGACTAATGAGCAGTCAAACAACGACCTCGGGCAAAATGAAGTTCGGGACGATAGTCCTGTTCGGCATTAACTGCCTGCTGGGGGCAGGGATCTTCATCACCCCCGGCAAAGCTTATTCTGAACTGGGGATGAACCTGTTTCCGGTACTGGTGGTCTGCGCCGTCCTGGCTCTGATCATGGCGTTGGCTTTTGCTGAAATGGCCGGCATTTTTACTAAAACCGGTGGGGTTTACGTTTACGTTAGCGCCACTTTTGGCCCCTTCCTGGGGTTTAACATTGGCTTTATGCGTTTTCTTGCCGCCTGCGTAGCATTGGCGGTGCAAGTGGCTGCATTGCCAGGGATCATAACGACTGCGTTAGGTATCCATTTGGCTCCAGCCCACTCGGCGATGATCAGTATCGCTTTTGCCTGTGTGCTCTGCGGTATCAACTTGATCTCGGTAAAAGTGATGTCGGTGTTTACCCGTGTGAGCAGTTGGCTGGTATTGGCGGCGTTAATCAGCTGTATCCTGGTTTCTTTCAGCCACTTCGATCTGGCTAACTTTACCGATGTACCAGGGTTGGTGGCGCAGTCGACCGGGGTTGAAGTCCCCGCGTTTGGTCATTTGACCTCGGCGGAGTTTTCAGGCGGCTTCCTGCTGTTGTTTTATGCGATGGTGGGTTTCGAAAATATCGGCGTTGCCTCGCAAGATATGGAAAACCCTACCCGCGACATTCCACGGGCGATCATTCTGGTGCTGTTGTCGGTCACCGCGCTGTATTTCCTGCTGTTTGCTTCCGTTATTGGGTCTATGGGCGGCGAGCATCTGGCGTTTTCCGATAACTCTGTGGCGGACAGCGTGGGGATGGTTCTGGGCAACGGCGCTCGTGCGATCATGTCCTTGGGCTCGGTGGTTGCCCTGTTTGGCATCGGTCTGGCCATGTGCTTTGCCGGGCCGCGTAATCTGGTGCCGCTGGCGGTGGATGGCTTCCTGCCGGAGTCAGCCGGGGCCAACAACAAACGCGGCGTACCGGCCAAGTCGATCATTGCGATGCTGGTGGTGACCATCATCTTTATCGTCCTGGCGAATGCCATGTCGAAAGAGTCCTTTGTGCTACTGGTGGAGGTGGCAACGGTTTGCCGTCTGCTGCAGTATCTGGCGGTGATTGTCGGTATCTTTGTGGTGCGCAAGAAAAAGATGCAAGGGACTTACCGTATGCCGTGGTTCCAGGTATTGGTGCCTATTTGCGTATTGGTTTGCCTCTATCTCGGATCATGCACCCCGCCAACCGTACTGTTGATTACGCTTGGGCTGATAGTGATTTCCCTGCTGGTGTACTTCTTGTACGCGCTACCGCGAGCGAAACGGATGGATGAGTCGGGAGATGACGGCCACCACCACGGTCATCATCACGCGGCTTAACAAGGCTTAATAAACAGAAAGGCGCTGCCCGCAGGGGGAAGCGCCTTTTTTACGTTCTGTTGGCACGGCAAACAAGAAAAAGGCGCCGCCTCTTGCGAGGTTGCGCCTTTTCAACATGCCAACTGACTAGTATCAGTTCATGCCGTATTTTTTCAATTTCTTACGCAGCGTACCGCGGTTGATGCCCATCATCAGGGCTGCACGGGTCTGGTTGCCACGGGTGTATTGCATCACCATGTCCAACAGTGGCTGTTCAACTTCAGCCAATACCAGCTCATACAGATCGTTAACGTCTTGACCGTTCAGTTGAGCAAAATAGTTCTTCAGTGCTTGTTTAACCGAGTCACGCAGAGGCTTTTGAGTCACTTGGTCCTGTGAGTTCACGGTTGAAACGGTCAGTACGTCAGAATTTACGCGTTGTTCGAACATAGTTCTGTCAGCTCTTTTTTGTTACGCAAGATTTTCGAAATATGCCTCCAACGCCTCCAGCTGTTCGCTGGCATCCTCTATGGCGTTGAATGTGCGCCGAAACTGGTCATTCGGGGCGTGCTCCTGGAGATACCAGGATACGTGCTTACGAGCAATCCGGAATCCCTTGCCTTGGCCGTAAAAGCCGTGCAATTCCCGAATATGCCCTATCAACAAACGCTTAACCTCGCCAAGTGGCAGAGGGGGCAGCAGTTCCCCAGTGTCCAGATAATGCTGGATTTCCCGGAAGATCCAGGGTCTCCCCTGAGCAGCGCGGCCTATCATCAGGGCATCAGCCCCAGTGTAGTCGAGCACTGCTCTGGCTTTATGCGGGTCAGTAATGTCGCCATTCGCGATAATCGGAATGGAAACATTCTGCTTAACTGCCCGAATGCTGTCATATTCCGCGTCGCCGTTGAACAGGCAGGCACGGGTTCGGCCATGAATAGTCAGGGCTTGTATACCACAGTCTTCGGCCAGTTGGGCAATCTCTACACAGTTACGGTGTTCTGGCGCCCAGCCGGTGCGGATCTTAAGCGTTACCGGCACATCCACAGCGTTAACCACCGCGTGGAGGATCTGTTTAACCAGATCCGGGTACTGCAGCAATGCAGACCCTGCAAGCTTCCGGTTCACTTTCTTGGCCGGGCAACCCATATTGATGTCGATGATCTGTGCGCCGCTGGCCACGTTAATGCGCGCCGCGGCGGCCATATCATCCGGATCACATCCGGCAATCTGCACGGAACGGATCCCTGGTTCATCGCTATGGACCATACGCAGACGCGACTTATCCGTCCGCCACACCTCCGGATTGGAGGAGAGCATTTCGGATACAGCCATCCCAGCACCCATTGCATGACATAGGGTCCTAAATGGGCGATCTGTAATGCCGGCCATCGGGGCCGCAATCAGGCAATTTGTAAGCTGGTGGTGTCCAATGCGCATAGACAAAGAGTAACCATACTGTGTCCGCAAGGGCGCGTATATTACGCATTTTTGCGTTCAGATGAAAGGCCAAACTTTGACCAATTAGCCGCTATTCGGCAATCAAAATGCGGTTTGCCAGGATTCATAAAAATATTATATATATTTAACAATGGGTTGAGTATTCTTGGTCAATTAGTGCGCTATAAAATATTCCCAACACAACAGAATTTTATCTGTAATGAGTCTCGATTCAGCCAGATAACGGCAGTAATTTAGGGCATTTGTCAGGGTATTGCGTTGAGAATGGGCAGAATTACGCTGAAATCGCGTGGTGGAGGTTTTGGGGGGATCGACTTGTTCACCGCCGGTATCAAGCCGGCGGTAAGTGTTGCTCCTATAGCCTTAGTCGACGATGACCCGGCCATTCAGCGGCTGCAGCGGGCGATTGTTTGTATGGTGAATTACGGCGCGGAATTGGGCTATCTGCTCAGCTGATGCGCTGACGGGCTTATCCAGCACCAACCAGCTTACACCTTCGGAACAAGGGGGCGTGGTCAACGAGCCGCTGAACCGATAGTAGTTAAAATGCTCGGGTAACAGCGCTTTGATATCCAGCGGTGTGGCCAGTACGGCGGTTTGATCGACGGTGGTCGGCATTTGCCGCCATGCCTGTACCAGCTGCGAGTTGGTTTTGCCTTGCTGGAACATCAATGCCAGTACTGCCAGTTCACCGTCTTGGTCTTTATAGACAAAGTGTGCCTCCATGGGGTACTGCTTGCCGTCAATTTCGTTTTCGCTGGGGGCGTGGAAGTGGAATTGCTGCAGTGTGAAGGTATCGTTATCCAGCACTAACGTATTGCCGCCACTGACGTTTAGCTGCACGGTATGGCCGTTATTGACGATCTGTTGCTTGCCCGGTTGGAAAGCGAGTTGCAGTTTGCCGTGCTCGGTTTTCAGGACCCCTTTAATATTGACTGGCGACTGATTTTTACCGGTTTCGCAAAGCGAAAAATCCGGGGAAAGTTTGCCCCAATGTGCAGGATCTTCCTGCCCTTCATAGCCCCAATGAGCGTGCTCAGCGGCGTTAACAGAAACGCTGTAGAGCAGTAAAGCACCGAGTAACAATTTTCCTTTCATTGCCAAGCCTTATTTAAAAAACGGTAATATTCTCTGGCAGCCGGCAGATAAAAACCGGCTGTCACTACATCTGCAGAAGAATACACCCGCGTTTTGTCGGGAAACATCAGCGAAGTCTTGGAATAAAAAAAACCACCGTAACGGGTTAAGTTATCGGTGGTTTTTGTCGGGCAGTAATGGCGTTACTTGCGTTGACCGGTGATGCGGCACCACTCTTCGCGCTCTGCGACCGGATCCAGCGTGAATTTCTCTTCATAGGCTTGCGCCACGCTTGCCGCCTGAGTGGCCAGCACGCCTGACAGGCCCAGATAACCGCCGGACTTGGGCAGACAGCCGATCAGCGGCGCCAGCTCACGCAATGGGCCGGCCAGGATATTGGCGACGACCACGTCGGCCAGCAGATCGGCCGGCTGGTCTTTTGGCAGATACAGCTCCAGACGCTCTGAAACGCCGTTACGCTGCGCGTTGTCGCGACTGGCCTGAATGGCCTGGGGATCGATATCGATGCCGATAGCGCGCGCTGCACCGAGCTTCAGCGCGGCAATGGCCAGGATGCCGGAACCGCAGCCGAAGTCGATAATGGTTTTACCGGCCAGATCGAGGCCGTCCAGCCACTGCAGGCACAGCGCGGTAGTCGGATGGGTGCCGGTGCCAAACGCCAGGCCCGGATCCAGCATCACGTTGACCGCGTTCGGATCGGGCACGTCGCGCCAGCTTGGGCAGATCCACAGACGTTCGCCGAAGCGCATCGGGTGGAAGTTGTCCATCCACTCGCGCTCCCAGTCCTTGTCTTCCAGCTGTTCGATTTTATGACGGAAGCCGGCGCCCAGCAGCGGGTGCTGCTCCAGCATGGCGACCACGTCGGCCATGTCGGTTTCGGCGTCGTACAGCCCGATCACATCAGTATCGCCCCACAGCAGGGTTTCGCCTGGCAGCGGTTCGAACACCGGATTGTCGTGGGTGTCCTGGAAGGTGACTGATACCGCGCCGCTTTCAACCAGCGCGTCGCTCAGGTCTTCCGCCTGGCTGCCGGTGGTGTTCAGTTTTAGTTGGATCCAAGGCATAACAATTCTCTTTAAGAGGGTAATGATGACGCCACCCGGCGTTTTTCGCCGATGACGTTACCGATATAAAACGCCAGCAGGCCAAGCAGCAGCGAAGGCACGATAGGATGCAATCCCGCCAACTGCAGGTTGAAGCCGGCCAATAGCGTATAGCATACCGCACCCGTCACCATTGAGCTAAGTGCTCCCTGCGCGTTGGCACGTTCCCAGTACAGGCCCAGCACCAGCGGCCAGAGGAATACCGCTTCCAGGCCACCAAATGCCAGCAGGTTCAGCCAGATGATCATTTCCGGCGGTCGCCAGGCCGCCAACAGCACCAGCAAGCCCAGGATCAGCGTGGTCAGGCTGGAGAAGCGTTTGATCAGGCGTTCGTTCTGCATCTGCTGTGGGCGCACGCCCAGGTAGAGATCTTTAATGATAGTGGCGGAAGATTGCAGCAGTTGCGCGTTAATGGTCGACATGATCGCCGCCATCGGCGCAGCCAGGAAGATACCGGCGGCATAAGGCGGCAGCACGGTGATCATCAGCGTCGGGATCACCTGATCGGGGATCTTCAAATCCGGCAACACCGCGCGGCCCAGCGCGCCGGCCAAATGCATGCCAAACATCAGCACGGCGACCACTATGGTGCCGAGGATGATGCCGCGATGTACCGCTTTGCTGTCTTTGTAGGAGATGCAGCGCACCGCCGTGTGTGGCAGGCCAATGACGCCGAAGCACACCAGGATCCAAAACGAGGCCATAAACGGCAGGCTGAGGATCTGTTCGCCTCCCTGCGGTGACACCAGCGCGGGATCAATCTGTTGCAGCTTATCTACGGCGCTGTGCAGGCCTCCCGCGGCGTGGATCACCGCAACCAGCAGCAGCACGGTACCGACCAGCATCACCAGCCCCTGCATCGCGTCATTCAGCACGCTGGCGCGGAAGCCACCAAAAGCGGTATACAGCGCGATGCTGATGCCGAAGATCAGCAACCCGGTGTCATAAGGAATGCCGGCGGCGGTTTCCAGCAGGCGTGCACCACCGATAAATTGCACCGTCATGGCGCCCAGGAACGCCACCAGCAGGCTGAGGCTGGCCAGCCAGACCAACAGACGGCTTTGATAGCGGCCGTACAGCATGTCGTTCAGGGTGATGGCGTTGTAGCGGCGCGCCAGAATGGCAAACTTCTTGCCCAGCACGCCGAGCGAAAGCCAAACTGCCGGCAGTTGGATCATCGCCAACAATACCCAGCCAAGGCCGTATTTATAGGCGGCGCCGGGGCCACCGATGAACGAACTGGCGCTGATATAGGTGGCGGTCAAGGTCATGGCCAGCACGAAGCCGCCCATCGATCGGTTGCCCAGGAAGTATTCGCTGAGGAAGTTGCCGCTCTGGCGTCGGCTGTAAGCGTAAACCGACAGCCCAAACACCAGCACCAGATAGGCGACCAGCGGCAGAATGACTTCAGTTTGCATCGCCGTCCTCCAGCGAAATGTCGCGGAATACGCCGCGCACCATCAGCCAGCACAGGCCAGTGAACAGCAGCGGTACCAACAGGCAGGCCATTTCGAACCAATGCGGCAGGCCGGTAATGCCGGATTCGCTGTCCGGCAGATAGGCGGCCAGCGACCAGGCCAGCAGATAAAGCAGCGTCAGGCCCAGCGCCCAGCGTGCCTCGCGGTGAGCTTGAATAAAGCGAGTTTCCATCCGTTTCTCCAATAGATATACGGCTATGGATTTGCCAAAGGTAGGGAATTCTACGGCAAGACCGGATTTTGCCAAGCCGTTACCTCGCCCAAGGTAAAAAAGAAAAAGGCCGGTGATTAACCGGCCTTCTGTCAGGCGATGCGCATAGCCAGCCTTAGGTTTCCTGCAGACCGAGCTTCTTCTCCAGATAGTGGATGTTGGTGCCACCGTGCTGGAAGTTTTCGTCGCTCATGATCCGCTGCTGCAGTTCAACGTTGGTTTTGATGCCATCGATGATCAGCTCAGCCAGGGCGTTCTTCATGCGGGCAATCGCCACGTCACGGTTTTCACCGTAGGTGATCAGTTTGCCGATCATGGAATCATAGTACGGCGGTACAGTATAACCGGCGTAAATATGAGATTCCCAACGCACGCCGAAACCGCCTGGCGCATGGAAACGGGTGATCTTGCCCGGGCTTGGCAGGAAGGTGTTCGGGTCTTCGGCGTTGATACGGCATTCTACCGCGTGGCCGTGAACCTTCACTTCGTCCTGTTTGATCGACAGCGGCTGACCGGCAGCGATACGCAGCTGCTCTTTGATCAGATCCACGCCGGTGATCATTTCGGTAACCGGGTGCTCTACCTGAATACGGGTGTTCATTTCGATGAAATAGAACTCGCCGTTTTCATACAGGAACTCGAAAGTCCCCGCGCCGCGGTAACCGATTTCCACACAGGCTTTCGAGCAGCGCTCGCCGATGTAACGGCGCATTTCGCTGGTGATGCCCGGTGCCGGAGCCTCTTCAACCACTTTCTGGTGACGACGCTGCATGGAGCAGTCGCGTTCGGCCAGATAGATAGCGTTACCCTGACCGTCCGCCAAGACCTGAATTTCGATATGGCGTGGGTTTTCCAGGTATTTTTCCATGTAAACCATGTCATTGTTGAAAGCCGCTTTGGCTTCCGCTTTGGTCATGGAAATGGATTGCTCGAGGTCTTTGTCGCTGCGCACAACGCGCATGCCACGACCGCCGCCGCCGCCGGACGCCTTGATGATGACCGGGTAACCGATGCGCTTGGCGAAGGCACGGTTTTTATCCATGTCGTCGGTCAGCGGGCCATCGGAGCCAGGTACGCAAGGCACGCCGGCTTTCTTCATGGCGTTGATGGCAGAAACCTTGTCGCCCATCAGGCGAATGGTTTCGGCTTTCGGGCCAATGAAGATAAAGCCGGAGCGTTCGATCTGCTCGGCGAAATCTGCGTTTTCAGACAAGAAGCCATAGCCCGGGTGGATCGCCACTGCGCCGGTGATTTCCGCCGCAGAGATGATAGCCGGGATATTCAGGTAGCTTTTTACCGATGGCGCAGGACCGATACACACGGTCTCGTCAGCCAGCAGTACGTGTTTCAGATCGCGATCGGCTGTCGAGTGCACGGCAACGGTTTTGATGCCCAGCTCTTTACAAGCACGCAGGATACGAAGCGCGATCTCGCCACGGTTGGCGATAACAATTTTATCAAGCATGTTCGCCTCGTTATTCGATGACGACCAGTGGCTCGTCAAATTCTACCGGTTGGCCGTTCTCTACCAGAATGGCTTTCACCACGCCGGATTTATCCGCTTCGATCTGGTTCATCATTTTCATTGCTTCAACGATGCACAGAGTGTCGCCGGCGTTCACTTTCTGGCCGACTTCGATGAAGGCTTTCGCATCCGGGCTTGGCGTGCGGTAGAAAGTGCCGACCATTGGGGAACGGACGGTGTGGCCACTCATGGCCGCTGGTGCTGCAGGCGTTTCGGCTGGCGCGCTGGCCACGGCGGTAGCCAGTGCTGGCTGCGGCTGTGCCGGCATTGCGTATGCCTGAGGCATCATTGGGTAAGCCTGCGCCGGAGCGGCGCGGCTGATGCGAACTGACTCTTCGCCTTCAGAAATTTCCAGTTCAGAAATACCTGATTCTTCAACCAGTTCGATCAGTTTCTTGATTTTACGAATATCCATGAGTGTGATTCCGTACTCTTTTGTGTAGCAATTAGTGGGTTTTCGACAGACGGTTAACCGCTGCCTGTAAAGCAAATGTGTAGCCATCCGCGCCGAGGCCGCAAATCACACCTACCGCAATATCGCAGAGGTAAGAGTGATGGCGGAAAGGCTCGCGGGCATGCACGTTGGAGAGGTGGATCTCGATAAACGGGATCTGCACCGCCAGCAATGCATCACGCAACGCCACGCTGGTATGCGTGAACGCGGCAGGGTTAATCAGAATAAAATCTGTGTTGCCGCGCGCCTGGTGTATGCGGTCGATCAGCGCATGTTCGGCGTTAGACTGCAGATGGCTCAGGGTAATATCCAGTGCGGATGCCTGGTTTTCCAATCCGTTAACAATCTCTGTTAACGTCGTGCTGCCGTACTTCTCCGGCTCACGCGTCCCCAGCAGATTCAGATTGGGGCCGTTCAGAAGCAAAATGTGAAACTTATCCGCCATTGTGCTGGTATCTCCGGCAATAAAACCATCATCGTAGAAAATAACCCGACGTCACAGATTTGTCACCTGTTAAGGGGAAAATTCACCCTGAGAACAGGAACAAGGTCGGGCATTATAACGATATCGTAGCAATTCGCAGCTAAATACTGGTCTTATCAGCGAAGATATTCAACCCTAAATCAGTAAACTGGCCGGGGGGATATCGCATTATGAGGGGTAGAACACAGAAAAGTTCCGCCTTTTAACGCCACCAATTGCGGAATTTCTTGTATCGCAGCGCCAGCAGCACGACAGCCACCAGGGCATAAATGAAGGGCTGCGGCGAAAAGGTTTTTACCGACCACAGGTAGTGAATCGGCGCCAGGATCGCCACCAGATAGACCAGATTATGCAATATCTGCCATTTGGCTCCCAGTTTGCGCATCGCCCACAGCGTGGAGGTGGCGGCCAGCGCCAACAGGATCAGCCAACTGATAATGCCGAGCGTCAGGTAAGGGCGGGTCACCAGCTCTCGTCCCAGCAGACCGATATTACTCAGTCCCAGTTCCAGCGTCGAATAGCTTATCAGATGCAGCGTGCCCCAGGCAAAACACCACAATCCCACCAGGCGGCGGCAGCGGATCAGCAGCGGTTGCCGGGCGTAACGCGCCAGTGGCGCAATCATCAAGGTCGCCAGCAACAGTTTCAGCGTCATTCGGCCGGTAAAATGTTGAATATCCTTTGCCGGGTCAGCGCTGAACCACCCTTGGTCCACCGACAGCACCAGCCAGAGAAAGGGCAAAAATGCCGCCAGATAAATGGCGACCTTGATCCCTTTGATATGAGCCGGAGTTAAACGCACTTAAAAGTTCTCCCGCAGATCCAGGCCGCGATACAGCGATGCCACCTGCTCGCCATAGCCGTTGAACAGCAGCGTGGGTTGGCGTTTGACGTCAAGAATGCCGCCGGAGCCGATAAAACGCTCGGTAGCCTGCGACCAGCGCGGATGATCGACGTTCGGATTTACGTTGGCGTAGAAACCGTATTCATTCGGTGCGGATTGATTCCAGGTCGTGGGCGGCTGGTCGCGCACCAAACGGATATGGACGATCGACTTGATGCCCTTGAAACCGTATTTCCAGGGAGTGATCAACCGCAGCGGTGCGCCGTTTTGCGGCGGCAGCGTTTTGCCGTATACGCCGACGGTCAGCAATGCCAATGGATTTATGGCCTCGTCGAGACGCAGCCCTTCTATGTAGGGATACTGCAGCCCACCGCCGATAAACCGGTCTTTCTGGCCCGGCATCTGCTCCGGATCGTACAGCGTTTGGAAGGCGACGTAGCGGGCGTTGCTGTTCGGCTCCGCCAGTTTGATCAGTTTACCCAGCTCAAAGCCAATCCAGGGCACGACCATCGACCAGGCTTCCACGCAGCGCATACGGTAGATACGTTGTTCCAGCGGGAAGCGTTTGATTAAGTCATCCATGTCCAGCGTGATCGGTTTGGCGACCTCGCCGTCGATACGTACTTTCCAGCCTTCGGTTTTCAAGCCGCCGGCATTGGCGGCCGGGTCGGCCTTATCCAGACCGAATTCGTAGAAGTTGTTGTAACCGGAGACTTTGTCTTCCGGCGTCATGGCCAGTTGAGCCTGCCAGGCTGCCGGTTTGCTGAATTCCAGTGGTTTGCCTGCCGGCGCTTTGGGCCGATCGTGGCCTTTGAACCATGACAACAAATCGGCCTGCGCGTTAAGCGGCAGAGCCAGCGACGCGGCGGTAATGCCTAACGCCTGCAGCACCTTGCGCCGCTGATGAAATACGCTCTCGGGCGTCACATCGGCTTCGGTCAATTTAGGGGACTTTCTCATGGTGTTTTCTCCGCGTTTTATCCCCGTCGTCTTTTAAGCCGCTGGGTTGTGAGTCGCCAGCTGAGGTTGGTGGGGATGGATGAGGTAAGCATGGCGTGAAACCAGGCCATATGCGAGAGAACGCGGGAAAATATGAAATTTCGCAGGCGGCGGTTCCCCCCCGTTGCCGGGGGGCGATGAGGTTTAGCGTATTTTCACCAGAGTGCGACCGGTCACTTGGTGGTCCAGCAGCGCGGCGGCGGTGGCCGGGGCCTGTTCCAGGGTGATTTCCTGGGTGGCCTGTTGGTAGAAACTGTCCGGCAGAATACCGGCCAGCCGCTCCCAGGCGGTTTGGCGGCGATGCAGTGGCGTGTGCACCGAGTCCACACCCTGCAGGCGGACGTTACGCAGGATAAACGGCATCACCGTGGTGGGCAGATGGTAGCCACCGGCCAGGCCGCAGGCGGCAACGGTGCCGTTATAGTTCATCTGCGCCAGTACTTTCGCCAGCAGCCTGTCGCCGACGGTGTCTACCGCGCCGGCCCAAAGCTGTTTTTCCAGCGGGCGCGAGGCTTCGAGGTAACCGTCGCGCGACAGGACCTCTTTAGCCCCCAGCGCTTTCAGGTAATCGGTATTGCTTTCACGGCCGCTGATGGCGGTAACGTGATAGCCCAGCGCCGCCAAAATGGCGATGGCCGTGCTGCCCACGCCCCCGCTGGCGCCGGTAACCAAAATGTCGCCGTCGTCCGGGCGCACGCCGCCTTCTTCCAGCGCCATTACGCACAGCATGGCGGTAAAGCCGGCGGTACCGAGGATCATCGCTTTACGTTCGTCCAGCCCGTTCGGCAGCGGTACCAGCCATTCGCCGGAGACCCGCGCCTGCTCGGCCAGGCCGCCCCAGTGATTTTCGCCTACGCCCCAGCCGGTAAGCACCACGCTTTGGCCTTCTTTAAAACGATCGTCACGGCTCTCGCGCACCGTACCGGCGAAGTCGATGCCAGGCACCATCGGGAAATTGCGCACGATCTTGCCTTTGCCGGTGATCGCCAGCGCATCTTTATAGTTAAGGCTTGACCAGTTGATGTCTACCGTGACATCGCCGTCGGGCAGCAGATCGCTGCTGATATCCTTGATGTGAGCCAGAGTTTGGTCGTCTTGTTGTTCCAATAACAGTGCACGCATGTCACTCTTCCTCTTGTTTGCATTTTTGCCATAGATGGCTGAATCAGATTTAATTGACTATATGCATATAAGAAATTTATGTCCTGATAAAAGGCAAAAAATGGCGATTGAAGGTTTTCTTCGTGGTCGAGGCTTGGTAGCTTGGGCTACGTGAACCGTCGGCGAGTCTCGCCAGAGCGACACGCGTTATTCATTAAAAAAATCAGGGTATTGTGTTGGATTCATTTGAGCGGATTCGGGGCCTTTATACTTCCAAAGGTGAACATTCACGTAACCATAACGGACAAGGCACAGGGATGCGATTCACCACCAAACTCTCTGCATTGATCACCCTGCTTGTTGCTTTGGCGATGTTTTTGATGCTGATGGGCTGCTCATACAGCTTCTTTTACGTCACTCAGGAGCGTCTGGATCGCCGTTTCGAGTCGCTGATGACCTCGCTCGATCAGGCGATGTTGCACGAGTCTCCAGAGGAACAAAAACGCTGGTTACCCTTGGTAATGCGCCCACTGGGTATCGTGGCCGTCAGTGTGGATACCAGCCACAGCAATCTCCTCTCTTATAAATTGCCGACGCTGAAGCTGCCCTGGGAGTCGCTCAACGGCTACCGGCAGGTTGCTGTGCCGTTGATGCAGCATCCCGGCGCTTCACTGCGTATCACTTATGTTGATCCTTTCGCCAGCGATGTGCGTTCGCTGCAATCTACCGCTGCCGTCACGTTGTCGATCGTCGTGATGGTGGTGATCCTGCTGTTTAGCCTGCGCTGGTTACGCGATCAGGCCGACGGAGAGGATCGGCTGGAACGCCGCGCACGGCGCATCCTTAACGGCGAAAGAGAAAGCGTGATGCAGGGCGACATGCGCGAATGGCCGGCGAACGTCAGTGGCGCGCTCGATCGCTTGCTGACGGATCTGGCGGAAGCACGCGAGGAACGCAGTCGGGTCGACACCTTGATCCGCGCCTTTGCCGCCCAGGATGCCAAAACCGGCCTGAACAACCGCCTGTTCTTCGATAACCAACTCACCACCCAACTGGAAGAGGAAGGCTCGCACGGCATTGTGATGATGGTGCGACTGCCCGATTTCGACACGCTGCGGGAGATCCACGGCAACAGTGCGGTGCAGGAACTGATGTATTCACTGGTCAATCTGCTGTCGACCTTCGTAATGCGCTATCCCTCAGCGCTGCTGGCACGTTATTTCCACAGTGATTTTACCGTGTTGTTGCCGCATCGCACGCTGAAAGAGGCGGACGGCATTGCATCACAGTTGGTTCACGCGATTGACGCCTTGCCTTCAACGGCGCTTATCGATCGCGAAGCATTTTTGCACATTGGCATCGTGGCGTACCGCAGCGGGCAAACCACCGAACAGGTGATCGATTATGCGGAGCAGGCCACGCGCCATGCCACGTTGCAGGGTGAAAACGGCTGGTATGTTTATGACAGCCAGGTGCCGGAGAAAGGGCGCGGCAGCGTCAAGTGGCGAACCCTGCTGGAGCAGGTGCTGGCGCGGGGGGGCCCGCGTCTGTATCAGAAACCGGCGGTGACGGTGGAAGGGGAAGTTCACCACCGTGAGGTCATGAGTCGGATTTATGATGGAACGCAGGAGCTGCAGCCATCCGAATATATGCCGTTGGTGCGGCAGCTAGGGCTGGCGGAAAGCTACGATCGTCAGCATCTGAGTCGTATGCTTCCTTTACTGGCATTGTGGCCGGAAGAGACGCTGGCATTTACGCTGTGCGTGGACTCCTTATTGCAGCGCAGTTTCCAGCGTTGGCTGCGAGATAGCCTGCTACAGTGCGAAAAAAGTCATCGTCGGCGAATTCTGATTGAACTTGCAGAGGCAGACGTGTGTCAACATATCGACCGTTTACGTCCGGTGCTGAGATTACTGTCAGGATTGGGCTGCCGTTTGGCGGTGTCCCAAGCCGGGTTAACCGTGGTGAGTACCTCCTATATCAAGTCCTTACCGGTGGAATTAGTCAAGCTCCATCCTGGTCTGGTGCGGAGTATTGATAAGCGTGATGAAAATCAGCTGTTCGTTCAGAGCCTGACCGGCGCCTGCGAAGGCACCAGCACCCAGGTTTTTGCCGCCAGCGTGCGGACGCGTAATGAATGGCAGACGCTGAAAGAGCGTGGGATCCTCGGCGGGCAGGGCGACTTTTTCGCTTCGCCGGAACCGATAGACGTCGGGCGTAAAAAATATTCGCGTCGTTATCGTGTTTAACCTGAATACCGAACAAAAATTAACGTAGAATGAGCGCCAATTCATCTGGGCTATTTTATCTGTCATTTTGGGGTGACCCCCAAACTGCCTGCGACAATGACGCCTATTTGATATAGGCTCTTGTCAGTCCTTTTCTGTTGAGCGTTGGTAGGTGCTTACCACCAGCGGCAATCAGGGAATATGTTAGATTTTATGAGCTGTGTTACGCCGTTTCGTGCGCTGACAGGGTGGTAAACTGAGCCTTTGTTCAGGGAATTCAGGCCTCATCCAATTTCCGTGCATTCGAGCAGAAACAATACAGACTATTTTTCACCGAAGTAGAACGTTTTTGCGCCTTGTCGCTGCTTCGTGTGGTTGGTAAAGTAGGCGGATTTTATTTTCCGCCCCCAGCTTGCAGGATTATCCTTTAGTTATGTTTAAGAAATTTCGTGGCATGTTTTCCAATGACTTGTCCATCGACTTGGGTACCGCCAATACCCTGATTTATGTTAAAGGGCAAGGCATTGTACTGAACGAACCGTCGGTGGTTGCCATTCGCCAGGATCGTGCCGGTTCACCCAAGAGCGTTGCGGCCGTGGGTCATGAGGCTAAACAAATGCTGGGGCGTACGCCCGGCAATATCGCGGCTATTCGTCCGATGAAAGACGGCGTGATCGCCGATTTCTTCGTGACTGAGAAAATGCTGCAGCACTTTATTAAACAGGTTCACAGCAACAGCTTCATGCGGCCAAGCCCGCGCGTGCTGGTGTGTGTGCCGGTTGGCGCAACTCAGGTTGAACGTCGCGCTATCCGCGAATCTGCCCAAGGGGCCGGTGCGCGTGAGGTGTTTCTGATTGAAGAACCTATGGCTGCGGCTATCGGTGCCGGCCTGCCGGTTTCAGAAGCGACCGGCTCGATGGTGGTGGATATCGGTGGCGGTACCACAGAAGTGGCGGTGATCTCACTGAACGGTGTGGTCTACTCTTCTTCCGTGCGCATCGGCGGCGACCGTTTCGACGAAGCTATCATTAATTATGTGCGTCGCAACTACGGCTCACTGATCGGTGAAGCGACCGCCGAACGCATCAAACACGGCATCGGCTCAGCGTATCCGGGCGATGAAGTGCATGAAATCGAAGTTCGCGGCCGTAACCTGGCTGAGGGCGTGCCACGCGGCTTTACCCTGAATTCCAATGAAATCCTCGAAGCGCTGCAGGAGCCGTTGACCGGCATCGTCAGTGCGGTGATGGTGGCGCTGGAACAGTGTCCGCCAGAGCTGGCTTCCGACATTTCCGAACGCGGCATGGTGTTGACCGGCGGTGGCGCATTGCTGCGCAACCTGGATCGCCTGCTGATGGAAGAAACCGGTATACCGGTTGTCGTGGCAGAAGATCCGCTGACCTGCGTAGCCCGCGGCGGTGGTAAAGCGTTGGAAATGATCGACATGCATGGCGGCGATTTGTTCAGCGAAGAATAGTCAGCCCCAGGAAGGAGGAATCGTATCGGGTGAATGCGCAAAGCGAAAATCAGGTACGGTTCCTCTTTCTGTTGTCGAGGAACACGCATAATTTATGAAGCCGATTTTTAGCAGGGGGCCTTCCCTGCAACTACGACTTTTTTTGGCGGTGATCGTGGCTATTTGCCTGATCGTTGCCGATAGCCGTCTCGGTACGTTCGTGAAAATACGTAACTACATGGACACGGCCGTCAGCCCTTTCTATTTTTTGGCCAATGGGCCACGTAAAGTTTTGGACAGCGTTTCAGAAACGCTGGCTACCCGCCAACAGCTGGAGCTGGAAAACCGCGCTCTGCGGCAGGAACTGCTGCTGAAAAACAGCGATATTCTTCTTCTTGGCCAATTCAAGCAGGAAAACGCCCGCTTGCGTGAGCTGTTAGGCTCGCCGCTGCGCCAGGACGAACACAAAATGGTCACCCAGGTGATCTCGACCGGCTCCGATCCTTACAGCGATCAGGTGGTGATCGACAAAGGCTCGGATAATGGTGTTTATGAAGGCCAGCCGGTCATCAGTGACAAGGGCGTAGTGGGCCAGGTGGTGGCGGTGGCCAAGGTCACCAGCCGCGTGTTGCTGATCTGCGATGCCTCACATGCGTTGCCGATTCAGGTGCTGCGCAACGATATCCGGGTGATTGCCGCCGGCAGCGGGTGTGCCGACGATTTACAGCTCGAACATCTGCCGAACAATACCGATATCCGCGTGGGCGATGTGCTGGTCACTTCCGGCCTTGGCGGTCGCTTCCCGGAAGGTTATCCGGTGGCGGTGGTGTCCTCGGTCAAAGTGGATAACCAGCGCGCCTATACCGTGATTCAAGCTCGACCGACCGCAGGGCTGCAACGCTTGCGCTATCTGCTGTTGTTGTGGGGCGCCGATCGTAACGGCGACATGCCGTTGCCGCCGGACGAAGTGCACCGCGTGGCCAATGAGCGTCTGATGCAGATGATGCCGCAGGTTCTGCCGCCTGCCGATGCGGTGGGGCCACAGTTGCCTCTGCCTGCTCCGGCAACCGGCGCCGCGGTACAAACCGCTGCCCCTGCTGCGGGAGTCACTCAATGAATCGCTACCGCAGCAACGGGCGTTGGATAATCTGGCTGTCATTCCTGGTGGCGCTGGTGCTGCAAATCATGCCGTGGCCGGAGCAAATCTACATGTTCCGACCTTCCTGGCTGGCTTTGATCCTGATCTACTGGGTGATGGCGCTGCCTCATCGGGTTAACGTCGGCACCGGCTTTGTGCTGGGGCTGATCATGGATCTGATCCTCGGCTCTACGCTGGGCGTACGTGCGCTGGCGTTAGGCATCATCGCCTACCTGGTGGCGTTCAAATTCCAACTGTTCCGCAATATGGCGCTCTGGCAACAGGCGCTGATCGTCGTGCTGTTGTCACTGGCGATGGACGTCGTGGTGTTCTGGGCCGAGTTTTTAGTGATCAACGTCTCTTTCCGCCCAGAGGTGTTCTGGAGTAGTGTGGTGAACGGCATCCTGTGGCCATGGCTATTCCTGCTGATGCGCAAAATCCGCCGTCAGTTCGCCGTACAGTAAGGGTATTTCTATGACTTCGCTTTATCTGGCCTCCGGCTCCCCCCGTCGACGTGAATTACTGACCCTGTTGGGTGTGCCGTTTGAAATCATCCTGACGGATACCGAAGAACAGCGGCAGGAAGGGGAAGCCGCGGAAGCCTATGTGCGCCGTTTGGCGCAGGATAAGGCCAAAGCGGGCGTTGCGCTGGCACCGCAGGACTGGCCGGTGCTGGGCGCCGACACCATTGTGGTGCTCAATGGCCAGGTGTTGGAAAAGCCACAAAGCGAAACGCACGCGGCGCAAATGTTGGCGGCGCTGTCGGGTAAGCAACATCAGGTGATGACCGCGGTGGCGATCGCCGATCGCCAAGACGTTCTGTGCCAGCTGGTGGTGACAGACGTGACATTCCGCAACCTGTCACAGCAGGATATCTGCGACTATATTGCTACGGGCGAGCCGATGGATAAAGCGGGCGCCTACGGAATTCAAGGAAAGGGTGGTTGTTTCGTCAGAACGATAACCGGGAGTTATCATGCGGTGATGGGTTTGCCGTTAGTCGAAACACATGAGCTGCTCAGTAATTTTGTCGCATTACGTGATGTAAGAACCGGTTGATGGGCGCTGCCATTATCGACCGGCTCTGAGGAGAAGGCATGACAGCTGAGCTACTGGTTAATATCACACCGTCTGAAACGCGGGTTGCCTATATCGATGGCGGCATCCTGCAAGAGATCCATATCGAGCGCGAATCCAAGCGCGGCATCGTCGGCAATATTTATAAAGGGCGCGTAAGTCGCGTGTTGCCGGGCATGCAGGCAGCATTCGTCGATATCGGCCTGGATAAGGCGGCCTTCCTGCACGCTTCCGATATCATGCCGCACACCGAATGTGTCGCCGGCGATGAGCAGAAAAATTTCCACGTGCGTGACATTGCCGAGCTGGTACGCCAGGGGCAGGATCTGATGGTGCAAGTGGTGAAAGATCCGCTGGGTACCAAAGGCGCGCGTCTGACCACCGACATCACTCTGCCTTCGCGTTACCTGGTGTTTATGCCGGGGGCGGCGCACGTTGGCGTTTCGCAGCGTATAGAAAGTGAAGCCGAACGCGATCGCCTGAAAAAAGCGGTGGCCGGTTACTGTGATGAGCTGGGCGGTTTTATCATCCGCACCGCGGCGGAAGGCATTGGCGAAGAAGAGCTGGCGCAGGACGCGGCCTTCCTCAAACGCCTGTGGACCAAGGTGATGGAGCGTAAAAAACGCAACCAGACCAAATGCAGATTGTACGGTGAGCTGGCGTTGGCGCAGCGCATTCTGCGTGACTTCGCCGGGGCGGCGCTGGACCGGATCCGCGTGGATTCCCGCCTGACTCACGATCTGCTGGTGGAGTTTACCGGCGAGTACATCCCGGATATTACCGCCAAGCTGGAGCTGTACACCGGCAGCCAGCCGATCTTCGACCTGTACGACGTCGAAAACGAGATACAGCGTGCGCTGGAGCGCAAGGTAGAGCTGAAATCCGGTGGTTACCTGATCATTGATCAGACCGAAGCGATGACGACCGTGGATATCAATACCGGCGCTTTTGTCGGTCACCGCAATCTTGACGAAACCATCTTCAATACCAATATCGAAGCGACGCAAGCCATTGCCCGCCAACTGCGGCTGCGCAATTTAGGCGGCATTATCATCATTGATTTCATCGATATGAACAATGAGGAGCATCGCCGCCGGGTATTGCATTCACTGGAGCTGGCGCTGAGTAAAGATCGGGTAAAAACCACGATCAACGGTTTCTCTCAGCTAGGCTTAGTGGAAATGACGCGTAAACGTACACGCGAAAGCATTGAACATGTGCTGTGTAACGATTGTCCTACCTGTCATGGACGCGGCACGCTGAAAACAGTGGAAACCGTGTGCTACGAAATCTTGCGTGAAATTGTGCGCGTGCACCATGCTTATGATTCAGATCGTTTCCTGGTTTACGCCTCTGCGGCGGTGGGTGAGGCGCTGAAAAGCGAAGAGTCCCATGCGCTGGCCGAAGTGGAAATCTTTGTCGGCAAGCAGGTGAAGGTGCAGATCGAACCTTTGTACAGCCAGGAACAATTTGACGTTGTCATGATGTAGTCCGCCTGTTGGCGGCGACAGTCCGACATGGGTGGGACTCAGCGTGCTGGGCCCCACCGTGCAGAGATATTCCCGTTGCCAGGCAGCGGAAGCAAGGAGAACTGCGTGAGGCGACTGCCTGGGATTTTGTTAGCTACAGGCGCCACTCTGATTGTAGTCGTGGCGTTGCTGATCAGCGGGCTGCGTCTGGCGCTGCCTGAACTGAACAATTATCGCCCTCAATTGCTGGCAAAGATCGAAAGCCTCTCCGGTGTGCCCGTGCAGGTCGATTTCATGCAGGGCAGTTGGGAGACCTTTGGGCCACAGCTCGAAATGCGCAATGTGCGCGCCACGCTGCCCAAAAGCAATCTGCATATTGAACGCGTAACGCTGGCATTGGATGTGTGGCAATCATTGCTGCATTGGCGCTGGCAGTTTCGCGATCTCACCTTCTACCAATTCCAGTTTGATCTGAACGCTACGCTGGGGGGCGAAGAGCACCAGGGCAGCACTATCGAGCCGGGTAAAATCACCGATCTGCTGCTGCACCAGCTGGACCATTTCGACCTGCGCGACAGCCGTATTTCATTCCTGACGCCTGCCGGTGCGCGTGCCGAATTCGAAATTCCGCAGCTGACCTGGCTGAATGGTCGCGAGCGTCACCGTGCCGAGGGGCAGATTAGCCTGTCGACGTTGAACGGCCAGCATGGCGTGGTGCAGTTGCGCATGGACTTGCGTGATAACCAGGGGTTATTGAATACCGGTACGGTCTATATGCAGGCCGACAATATCGACATGAAGCCCTGGTTCACCCGTTGGCTGCGTGCCAATACCGGCCTGGAAAGTGCCGACTTCAGTCTGGCGGCTTGGCTGCAAATCCAGAATGGCGAGATCGCCGGCGGCAATGCGTTGCTGAAACAGGGCGCGGCCAACTGGAACGTGGGGACACAATCTCACCGCTTGGACGTGGACAATCTGGCGCTGACGCTTAGCCGCCAGGGCACTGGCTGGCAGGTGGACGTACCGCAGTTGAACCTGAGCACCGACGGTCAGGCCTGGCCGCAGGGCAAACTCTCCACGCTGTGGCTGCCGGAAAACACCGAATTCCTGGGGCCGGGGCAAAGTGAAGAGGTGCGCGTGCGTGCCACCAACATTCAGCTTGAACGCCTGGCGGCGCTGCTGCCGACCTTCTCGTTCCTCAGCCCGGAGGTGTTGGACCGCTGGAACGATCTGCAACCGCAAGGTAAGGTCAACGCGCTGGCGCTGGATATTCCGCTGAAACAACCGGAAAAAACGCGCTTCCAGGCCCGCTGGCAGGACGTCAGTTGGCAGCACTGGAAACTGCTGCCGGGAGTGAATCACTTCTCCGGCGCACTGAGCGGCGGCGTAGAAAATGGCCGCCTGCAGCTTGATCTCAACGACAGTACGTTGCCGTATGGCGATATGTTCCGTGCCCCGCTGGAAATCAGCCGCGCGCGCGGTGCGCTGACCTGGCAGAACAACGACCAGGGCTGGGAGTTGGCGAGTAAAAATCTGGATGTGAAAGCCAAGTCGCTGTGGGTTAACGGTGATTTCCGCTATCAGCAACCGGCCAAAGGCGAGCCGTGGCTGAATATCCTGGCAGGCATCCGCCTGTATGATGGCGCGGACGCCTGGCGCTACTTCCCTGAACCGCTGATGGGCAAACACCTGGTGGATTACCTCAGCGGTGCTATTCAGGGCGGGCAGGTGGATAACGCCACGCTGCTCTACAACGGCGACCCACAGCATTTCCCTTACCGCAAACACGAAGGCCAGTTTGAGGTGTTTGTCCCGCTGCGCCACTCCACCTTCCAGTTCCAGCCGGAGTGGCCGGCGCTGACCGATCTGGCTATCGATCTCGACTTTGCCAACGAAGGGCTGTGGATGAATGCCCCACAAACCAAACTGGGCAAAGTCGACGGCAAGAATGTCAGCGCGGTGATCCCGGACTACCTGAAAGAGCGTTTGCTGGTTGATGCCGACGTGGCGGGCCAGGGTTCAGAGATCCACGACTATTTCAAACAGACTCCGCTGCACGATTCGCTGGGCTCCGCACTGGACGAGCTGCAGATTGGCGGCAATGTAAGTGGGCGCTTACATCTTGATATCCCCTTGAATGGCGAGCTGGTGCGTGCCACGGGCGAGGTTGCGCTTAACAACAATTCACTGTTGGTTAAGCCGATCGAAAGTGAGCTGCAAAAGGTCAGCGGCAAGTTCCGCTTTGATAACGGCAACCTGACCAGCGATACCCTGTCTGCCCACTGGTTCGGGCAGCCAGTGGCGGTGAATTTCACCACTCTGGAAGGGAAAAGCGACTACAAGGTCAATGTTGGCCTGAAGGCTGACTGGCAGCCGGGTAAATTCCCGGGCATTCCACAGGAAGTGAGCGATGCGCTGAGCGGCAGCGCCCCCTGGCAAAGTCAGGTGGCTATCCTTTTGCCTCATCAGGGCGCGGCCAGTTATGACATCGGTGTCGATGCGGACCTCAGAAAAGTAAGCAGTCACTTACCCTCACCGCTGGATAAACCGGCGGGTGAGCCATTGCCGTTGAGCGTAAAAGTGAAAGGCGGCCTGAATGGATTCATGCTGACCGGCAGTGCCGGCAAACAGAACCATTTCAACAGTGAATGGAGCTTCGCCAAACAGCAGGTCACGCTGGCCCGCGCGGCATGGCAGACCGCCGGCGGCGGCACCCCGCCATTGCCGAGCGGAAAATCGCTGACGCTCAACCTGCCGCCGCTGGACGGTGAGAAGTGGCTGGGCCTGATGGCGCCGGCGCTGAAACAGAGCGACGGCATGGGTAAGGTCGGCGGATTTAACTTCCCGACCACGGTAGCGCTAAAAACGCCGCAGCTGTTATTGGGGGGCCAGGCCTGGCACAAGCTGACGCTGTCGGCAGAGAAACAGCTGGGTGGCACGCTGGTCAGCGCCAAGGGCGATGAAGTTGACGGCAGCCTGCGGGTGGCGAGTCAGGGGCCGTGGCGCGCCGATATCAACTACCTTTATTACAACCCGCAGTTTGACGCCGGCAAGAAGGCTTCGACGACAACCACGGCCCCGCTGGCGGCCGCAGATGCAGATAAGGTGTCCTTCCGTGACTGGCCGTCGCTGATGTTGCGCTGCAAATCGTGCTGGGTAATGGGGCAAAACCTCGGCAAGGTAGAGGCGGATCTGGCCAATCAGGGCGATACTCTCCTGCTGACGCATGGATTAGTCGATACCGGTAAAGGGCGCATGACCGCCAGCGGCCTGTGGAAGCAGAACGCTCAGGAAGAGCGCAGCTCGCTGAAAGGCAAACTGCTGGGTGCCAAAATTGACGAAACTGCTTCCTTCTTCGGTATCACCACGCCGCTGAAAGGCGCACCTTATGATGTGGATTTCGATCTGTACTGGCGTGGTCAGCCGTGGAAACCCCAGTTGGATACGCTTAGCGGTGCGCTGAAAATCAATATGGGCAAGGGCGAAATCGACAGCATGGGCGGTGGCCGTGCCGGCCAACTACTGCGTCTGGTGAGCTTCGATGCCCTGTTGCGCAAGCTGCAGTTCGATTTCAGCGATACCTTCGGGAAAGGCTTCTACTTTGACTCCATCCGCAGCACCTCGTGGCTGAAAGATGGCATAATGCATACCGATAACCTCTTGGTTGATGGGCTGGCAGCGGATATTGCCATGAGCGGCCAGATCGACCTGGCGCGTCGGCGGATTGATATGGAAGCGGTGGTGGCGCCGGAAATTTCAGCCACCGTCGGCGTGGCGGCGGCCTTCGTGATTAACCCGATCGTCGGCGCAGCGGTGTTTGCCGCCTCGCAGGTGCTGGGGCCGTTGTGGAACAAGATTTCCTTGATTCGCTACCATATCAGCGGCGATCTTGATCAGCCGAAAATCAACGAGGTCCTGCGTAAGCCAAAGGAGGATAAGGCGTCATGAGAAATGCTAACGTTGCGTTGTTACAGTTGTGCAGTGGCGATCGGGTGCGTGACAACCTGGCCCAGATTGAACAGCAGATTAAGCAGCTCAATACCGGGATAAAACTGGTGATGACGCCGGAAAACGCGCTGCTGTTCGCCAATGCTGCGGCTTATCGTGAGCATGCGGAACAACAGGGCGACGGACCGCTGCAAAACGCGGTGCGCGAGATGGCGCGGCGCTATGGCGTTTGGTTGCTGGTGGGCTCCATGCCGCTGGTCAGCCGCGAAAATCCTGCGCTTATCACCACCAGCAGCCTGTTGTTCGACGATCAGGGTGAAATCCGGGCGCGTTATGACAAGTTGCACATGTTCGACGTGGACATCAACGACTCCCACGGCCATTATCGTGAGTCGGACACCTATCAGCATGGCCAACAGCTCACCGTAGTGGATACCCCGGTCGGTCGGCTTGGCATGACCATCTGCTACGATCTGCGCTTCCCGGCGTTGTTTCAGGCGCTGCGAGCGCAGGGTGCCGAACTGATTTCCGTGCCGGCAGCCTTTACCCGCGTGACCGGCGAAGCGCATTGGGAAATACTGCTGCGTGCCAGAGCGATTGAAAACCAGTGCATGATCCTGGCTCCGGCACAGGTGGGCAGCCATGGCCCGACGCGTCGTACCTGGGGCCACTCGCTGGCGGTAGACGGTTGGGGCAAAGTGCTGGCCGAGAACCCGGATGCGGTATCGGCGTTGAAGGTGCGGGTAGACATTGCCGGCCTCAAAACGATTCGCGAGCAGATGCCGGTATTGCAACACAACAGATTCCAGACGTCGCTGACCGCGCCGTTTGAAAAAAACTCCTCCATTAAAGAGTGAAAAAATTATGAGCCTGACGTTTGTCAGTGAGCAGTTACTTGCTGCCAATAAGCTGAGCCACCAGGACCTGTTCTCCGTTCTGGGGCAACTGGCAGAACGCCGCCTCGATTATGCCGATCTCTATTTCCAGTCGAGCTACCATGAAGCCTGGGTGATTGAAGACGGCATCATCAAAGATGGTTCTTACAATATCGACCAAGGGGTTGGGGTTCGTGCCGTCAGCGGCGAGAAAACCGGCTTCGCCTATGCCGATCAGATCACCCTGAACGCCCTGCAGCAAAGTGCCCAGGCGGCGCGCAGCATCGTGCGTGACAGCGGTAATGGCCAGGTGCATACCTTGGGTGAAATCAGCCATCAGGCGCTGTATCCGCTGCTCGACCCGCTGCAAAGTTTGCCGCGTGAAGAGAAAATTGCCCTGTTGCACCGTGTCGACAAAGTGGCCCGCGCCGCCGATAAGCGAGTGCAGGAAGTCAGTGCCAGCATTACCGGTGTGTATGAGCAGATCCTGGTTGCGGCAACCGACGGTACCCTGGCGGCGGACGTTCGCCCTCTGGTGCGTTTGTCCGTCAGCGTGCTGGTGGAACAAGACGGCAAGCGTGAACGCGGCTCCAGCGGCGGCGGCGGTCGTTTCGGTTATGACTATTTCCTGGAAATCGTCGAAGGTGACGTTCGTGCCGATGCCTACGCCAAAGAGGCGGTACGCATGGCGTTGATCAACCTTACCGCCGTTGCGGCCCCGGCCGGCAATATGCCGGTGGTGTTGGGCGCCGGCTGGCCGGGCGTGCTGCTGCATGAAGCCGTGGGCCATGGCCTGGAGGGTGACTTCAACCGCCGTGGCACGTCGGTGTTCAGCGGTCAGATGGGGCAGTTAGTGGCTTCCGAGCTTTGCACCGTGGTGGATGATGGCACCCTGCAGGGGCGCCGGGGTTCACTGGCTATCGACGACGAAGGCGTACCGGGTCAGTACAACGTGCTGATCGAGAACGGCATCCTGAAAGGCTACATGCAGGACAAGCTCAATGCGCGTCTGATGGGCGTTGCGCCGACCGGTAACGGCCGCCGCGAGTCTTATGCGCATCTGCCGATGCCGCGCATGACCAACACCTACATGTTGGCAGGCAAGTCGACGCCGGAAGAGATCATCGCCAGCGTCGAATACGGCCTGTATGCGCCGAACTTCGGCGGCGGCCAGGTGGACATCACTTCGGGCAAGTTCGTGTTTTCCACCACCGAAGCCTACCTGATTGAAAATGGCCGCATCACCAAGCCGGTGAAAGGCGCTACGCTGATTGGCTCAGGCATTGAGGCGATGCAGCAGATTTCGATGGTCGGCAACGATCTGGCGCTGGATAAAGGCGTCGGCGTTTGCGGCAAAGAAGGGCAAAGCCTGCCGGTGGGCGTCGGCCAACCGACCCTGAAGCTGGACACCCTGACCGTCGGCGGTACCGCGTAATATTCCCCCAGGGGCCGGATCTCGGCCCCTATCAACTTTATTTTGCGGCCCTCATCGCATTAGCAGCAATTTATTGGCTGGGCTGAAATTAAGAGCGATTGACTGTTTTTCCCTGCTTAAGTAAATCAATAAATTACATTTAACTATTTCAACCCATTTTCTGCGGTTGGACCTCGGAATTTTCTTTATCGATTGGCCTGACTGCGTCGGCGGCTAATGATTTGCATCTTGTTACATTCTTCCTTTCGCCGTTAGAATGCGGAAAAAACACACGGATGATCTTCTGAATGGATTCAGTTATTCAACGGCTATCGGCAGCTTTGCTGTGCATTTTCTTTTCCTCCGCGACCGGCGCTAACCTGCTTAGCCCAGCCGATCGCGACACCATTCAACAGCAGCAGCGCGAATTGCTGGAACAAAACCAGCAGCAGCGACAGGAACTGCAACGCAGCCTGACGCCGACCTTGCCCACCCCCGCAGAACCCAGCGCCAATGCCGGCGGCCCTTGCTTTACCCTCACCCATATCCGGCTGGAAGGCGCGGATCATCTGCCTGCCGGCGCGCAACGCAAGCTCACGCAGCCTTATCTGCAGCAATGCCTGAATCTGGGCCAAATCCAGACGCTGGTGCAGCAGGTATCCGACTGGTATATCAGCCGTGGCTATATCACCAGCCGCGCATTCTTGACCGAGCAGGATTTGTCGCGTGGCGAGCTGCGGTTGCTGGTGCTGGAGGGTAAGCTGGAGAAAATTCTGCTGGAACAACAAGGGGATCGCATGCTGAAAATGGCTTTCCCGGGCCTGCAGGGCAACATCCTTAACCTGCGTGATATCGAACAGGGGATGGAACAGATCAACCGTCTGCGTAAGCAGCCGGTGCAGATAGAAATCTTGCCGGGCAGTCGGCCGGGTTACTCGGTGGTCAATTTGAGCGCCAAACCCGAGTTTCCGCTGATGCTTGGCTTGGGGTTCGACAACAGCGGGCAAAAAAGCACCGGTAGCGGCCAGATCAACGGATCGCTGACCGGCAATAACCTGCTGGGGTTGGCGGATCAATGGTTTGTCGCCGGTGCCCGCAGCAGCGATTTCGCCAACGATCACAATGCGCGCAGCGTGCAGACCGGCGTCAGCCTGCCTTACGGCTACTGGACGCTGGATTACAACTATTCCTACAGCGACTACCTGACCACCCTCAACAACCAGGGATTTGACTGGCGTTCCAGCGGCGACAGCCAGACCCACCGGCTGGGCGTTTCGCGGGTCCTGTTCCGCGACGGCGAAATGAAAACCGGCCTGTCGCTGGGGCTGACGCACCGCATCAATCGCAATTATCTCAATGATACCCGTCTGGAAAGCAGCAGCCGCAAACTGACCAGCGTCACGCTGGGCGTCAGCCACAGCCAAAAGCTGTTGGGCGGTTTCGCCACGCTGAATCCGGCCTATAGCCGCGGAGTGCCCTGGCTGGGGGCGGAAAATGACAGCGGAAAAATCAAGGAAGCGCCCCGGGCGGAGTTTCATAAACTGTCGCTTTCCGGCAGCTATTACTTGCCGCTGGCGCAGGATTGGACCTACCTCACCAGCCTGTACAGCCAGTGGAGCAACCACCGGTTGTACGGCAGCGAGCGCCTGACGATTGGCGGCGAGAGCTCGGTACGTGGTTTCAAGGAACAGTATCTTTCCGGTGACAAGGGCGGCTACTGGCGCAATGAAGTTAACCGGGCGCTGGTGACCTTACCGTACCTCGGCAGCATTAACGCCCTGGCGGCGCTGGACGGCGGTTACCTGCACCGTGACGCGCTGGATGCCAACGCCTCCGGCACGCTGTGGGGTGGCGCAGTGGGGTTGGGGAGCCGCAGCCGCTATTTCAGCAGTCAACTGACCGTCGACTGGCCACTGGCTTACCCGGATTGGCTGAAGCCGGATCGGGTTTCGGTCTATTACCGGGTCAATATTGTCATTTAACGTTAACGCACAGGAAGGTTTCAAGGATGAAACATAATTATAATCAAAAGCTTAATATAACTCAGCGTCTGCTGAGCTACACCCTGTGCACCTTGCTGGCCGGGCAGCCGCTGCTGCCGGTGCTGGCCGAAGGCATCAACGTCGCCGAGGGTAATACCCGGGTTGATCAGGCGGCCAATGGCGTGCCGGTGGTCAATATCGCCACGCCCAATCAGGCCGGCATTTCGCATAACAAATACAACGATTTCAACGTCGGCAAAGAGGGGATGATCCTCAACAACGCCACCGGCCAACTCAATCAGAGCCAGCTTGGCGGGCTGATTCAGAACAACCCCAATCTGCAGGCCGGCAAGGAAGCGCAGGGCATCATCAATGAGGTGGTGGCGCCGAATCCTTCACAGCTGCAGGGTTACCTGGAGGTGGCAGGCAAGCAGGCCAGCGTGATGGTCGCGAACCCTTACGGCATTACTTGCGACGGCTGCGGTTTCATCAATACCCCGAACGTGACGCTGACGACCGGCAAGCCGGTGCTGGGCGCCGACGGCAAGTTGCAGGCACTGGAAGTCACCCAAGGGGCGATCACCGTGCAGGGCAAGGGGCTGGACGCCAGCAAGAGCGACAAATTTGCCTTGATCGCCCGTGCGACCGAGATCAACGCGCAACTGCATGCCAAAGACGTCAGCATCACGCTCGGGGCCAATCGGGTGGATGCGAGCGGCAAGGCCACGGCGATTGCCGGCAACGGCGACGCCCCCAGGGTGGCTATCGACACCGGCGCGCTTGGCGGCATGTACGCCAACCGCATCCATCTGGTCTCCAGTGAAACCGGTGTGGGGGTCAACCTCGGCAACCTCAACGCGCGTGAAGGCGATATTCAGTTGGATGCCAATGGGCACCTGCGGCTGAATAATACCCTGGCGCAGGGGAGCCTGAATGCCACGGCGGCGGGAATGACGCTGAGCGGCAACCAGCAAGCTGACCAGACGATGACCCTGAACAGCCGCGGTGATCTGGCCCTGGATAAAGCCACGTTGAACGCCAAAGGCGATATGCAGCTCACCGCCGCCGGCAAATTACAGGTGGGCAAAGCCAGTACTGACGGCAAACTGCAGTTGACCGCAGGCACCCTGAGCAGTGCTAAAGACAGCAGCCTGACTGCCGAGAGCGACATCAGCCTGACGCTTAACGGTGACGGCGACTGGCAGGGCACGCTGACTGCCGGACGCGATCTGCACCTGCAAGCTAATAACCTCAGCAGCAGCGGCCAATTGGCTGCTAATCGCGATAGCCGCATTCAGACACAGAACCTGAACAACAGCGCGCGGATACAGGCGCTGGGCGCACAGAGCCTGACCCTCGACCAGCTTGATAATCGGGGGCAGTTGCAAGCGGGCGGTGTGCAGAGGATTACTGCCAACGGTGTCGACAATCAAGGCGCTATCGGAGCCAAACAACAACTCGATCTGCAGGTTCGTGACAAGCTCAATGTCGGTGGTTCACTGTCCGCCTATGGCCCCTTAACGATACAGGCCGGTGAGTTCTTACTTGCCGGCAGCGCCAGCGGCAAGCAGGGCGTTACCCTAAACAGCGGTGTACTGAGCACGCTACAGGGCTCATCGTTGCTGAGTGACAACAACATCACCCTCCAGGCTAATAACATACAGCTCGGCGGGCTGCTTTCCAGCGAACTCGCCCTGACGATCGACACTCAGAAATTGTTGACCACCGCCGGCGCCCGCACCCAGTCCAAACAGGACATGACGCTCAAGGTTGCGCAAGACGCGCAGCTGGCCGGCGTGTTTAACACTTTGGGGGATCTGAACTTTTCCGCCGCCACGGCGGATAGCGACGGCAAAATAGATGCTCGCAACATTGACTGGCGCGGGGACTCTCTGCGCCAGCGTGGGCACCTGCAGGCCGATAATGGCATCACGTTGAAGGTCAATCGGCTCGATCAGCAGAGCGAATTGCTGGCCGGCAAACGGCTGGTGGTGAACGGCGAGACTCTGGTCAACAGCGGGCAGATCGGTGCATCCGAGATAGCGCTGGGCCTTAGCGGCAAGGTGGATAATCAGGGCAAGCTGGTGGCGGACGATGCGCTGACGATAAAGGTTCCTACGCTGAATAACACCGGCACCCTGGTGGCGAACAGCACGACGCTCACGGCGGAAAACCTGGAGAACAGTGGGCTGATACAGGCCAGGGGACTGGCGGATATCACCAGCAAAGAACTGCAAAACCGACTGACGGGGCGAGTCCTGGCCGGTGGTGCGCTGGCGCTGCATGGGGGGCTACTGAATAACGCCGGCAAGCTACAGGGGCAGAGCCTTGAGATTGGCGTACAACGTTGGGATAACAGCGGCAGCGCATTGGGTGAAAATGGACTGACGGCAACGGTTGAACAGACGCTGGAGAATAGCGGGCAAGTGTTGAGCGAAGGGCCGCTGACACTGGCGGCTGCCAGGCTGAACAACGACGGCAAGGTGTTCAGCGAAGGCACATTGCAGCTTTCGGCTGACAGCATCGGCAATCAGGGGGAAGCGCAAGGTACGGCAACCACTGTTACGGCTAACGCGTTGAACAACAGCGGCAACCTGATTGGTCTACGGCAGTTGGCGTTGCAACTGCAACAGGATCTGCACAACACCGCCAGCGGCAAGCTGCTCAGCGACGGTGAACTGACGGCCAGTGCGGCGATGGTCGATAACGACGGATTATGGCAGGGCGATCGTATTACGCTGACGGCCCAGCAGTTGGATCATAAAGGCATGCTACAGGCAGGCAAAGGGATCCGGTTGGATCTCAGTGACAGCCTGAATACCGGCGTTAACAGCAAGATCTTCTCCCGCGGTGAAGCGGATCTGACAGCGTCGACGTTGAATAATCAAGGCCATATACAGGCGGAGGAGCTTAAGTTAAAGGCCACCGAGCTGACCAACGGCGGCAGGCTACAGGGGCAGACAGGCCTTGAGACCGCACTGAGCGGCGTATTCCATAACCTGGCCGGCGGCCATGTACGCAGTCTGGGAACCTTGCGGATAGAGGCGGCGGAACTGAGCAACCTTGGAGATCTGCAGGGGGATGGCGGCAGCGTGCTGCAATTGGATCGTCAGTTGATCAACTCAGGCAAAATGATCGTTGGCGGCGCACTGGATCTGCAAACGCCGACGCTGAACAACAGCGGTTGGCTACAGGCTAATAGCCTGACGTTTAACGGCACCAAATTGGATAACAGCGGCACATTGAGCACCACCGGTGATAACCAGCTCACGCTCGATAGTCTGAATAATACGGGCACGTTGCAGGGCGGTAATTTAACCCTGAAGGCGGACAGGCTGGATAACGCCGGCACGCTGCTGGCCACCAGCCAGATGAACCTTAAAGCGCGGCAGATTGATAACCAGAGCAGCGGCAAGCTGCTCAGCGGTGGCGATACCACACTGGCCAGCACTTTGCTGAATCAATACGGCCAACTGGTGGCGTTGGGCAACATTACGCTGGCGCTGAAGGAGGCCTTCACTCAGAACGGGACCTTGGCGGCAGGCAAAAAACTGACGCTTGAAACCGACGGCGACATTTTGCTGCAGAGTACCACCCAGGGCCAGAGCATCACGTTGCGCAGCGGTGGTCAGTTGACCCAGGCCGGTACCGTGCGCGGCGGCAGCGGTGACGTGCGTCTCGAAGCGGCCGGCATTACGCAAAACAGCACCGCCAGTTTGCAGTCGGGCGGATGGGTGCAGTTGCTGAGCCGTGGCGACATCAGTAATAACGGCTTTATCGGCACCGCCGGTGATCTGCTGTTGAGTGCCGCTAACCAATTGATCAACAGCGGCATGTTGTACGCCGGTGGCGATATGAATCTACTGGCGGACCGTATCACCAACCAGCGTGGCGACATCCTGGCGGGCAAAAACCTGTGGATGCAGAAAGACGCCGACGGCCACGCCAACAGCGAAATCGTCAACACCTCCGGCACCATCGAAACCGAAAAGGGCGATATTCAGATCAACACCGCGCACTTGCTTAATCAGCGCGATGGTTGGTCGGTGAGCACAGAAAAGCAGACGGCAGCAAAGGATCCGCTGTGGAACGGCCAGACGTTGGTCAATATGAAGCTGGGAGATTTGGCTGAAAGCGAGTTGGGTTATTACATCAAAACTGTGCGTACCGGCGGTAGCATGGGGCATGGCAACGGATCAGTTGATGATTACTATTATTTAGCCCCCAAAGCTCCCGCAGTGGACAAAAAAATTCTGGTTGAATCATCCAAGATAACCGTCACTGCGAACGGTGGAGCCGGGCGCATTGCGGCAGGAAAAGATATTCTTGGCACCCTGATGCGTTTTGACAATATCGCCAGCGATATGTTGGCTAATGGTGATATCTCGCTGAGTGGCGGCTCGCTGAATAATGAGAGCACTCAAGCAGGAAGCCAGAATAAATACCTGAATTACCGCTATGACGGCGAAATCGCACAGTATGATTTCGACAAGCACCGCTCGCTGGCTGACTTCAAAAAGAGCGGCAATTACATCCGTGATAACGTCAATACCCCCATTCAGTACCGCTTAACCGGTCAGCCAGAATACCAGAATGAAAACACCGCTGTTTACCGCAGCGTGATTCAGGCCGGTGGCGCAGTCAATGCCAGCTTTAGCGACACTATCAGCAACACTGCCGTTACTCCTAATGCCGGCAGCCTGAGCCACACGCTGACCCGGCCAACGCTGGACAGCCTGTCGCAACCGGAGGCCGTCAGCGGTGTGCAACCGCAGGCGCTGGCGGAAGATCAGAGCGTGGCCTTCGGTACGCCGGAGTGGAAAGACAACCTGCAGGCAGCCCTGGGTTCACTCGGTGACAACGCCGTAGCCCTGGCGGATTACCCGTTGCCGAGCGGTGACAGCGGCCGCTTTGTCGTTACCGGGGATCCCAATAGCCCCTATCTGATCACCACCAACCCCAAGCTGGACGGTCTGGGGCAGTTGGACGGCAGCTTGTTCAACGAGCTCTACGCCATGTTGGGCCAACAGCCGGGCGCTGCCCCGCGTGAAAACGACAGCCGTTTCACCGATGAAAAACAGTTTATCGGTTCGGCCTATTTCCTCGACCGCCTGAAATTAAACCCAGATTACGACTACCGCTTCCTCGGGGACGCGGCGTTCGATACCCGTTACATCAGCAACGCCATGCTCAGCCAGACCGGCAAGCGCTACCTCAAGGGTATCGGCTCCGATCTGGCGCAGATGCAGCAACTGATCGACAACGCGGCACAAGCGCAGAGCGGCCTGAACCTGCAGTTTGGCGTTAGCCTGACGCCGGCTCAGGTTTCGCAACTGGATAAGAGCATCGTCTGGTGGGAAAAGGTGACGGTCAATGGCCAAAGGGTGCTGGCGCCAAAACTCTATTTGGCCAAGGGTGACGTTGCATCGCTCAACGGCAGCGTGATCACCGGCAACAGCGTTAACCTGAACGGCGGCAGCATTCGCAATGACGGCAGCACGCTGCAGGGGGGAGAACGGCTGAACGTCGGCAGCAAAACAGGCATCAGCAACCTTAATCAGGGGCTGTTCGATGCAGCTGGCAACTTGCAGCTCAGCGCCATCGGCGATATCAGCAATATCGGCTCGACCATCAGCGGGCAACGGATCGCGATGGAAAGCCTGGATGGCAGCATTATCAATAAAACGCAGGTCCGCCAGTGGGATGCCACGGGTACCCAGGGCGGCCAGACATTGTCGCTGTCACGTACTGAAGTCGGTGATACTGCCGTCATCCTCGCCGGGGATACATTGAGCATGCAGGCCGACAAAAATATCGATGTTATCGGGGCTCAGGTTACCTCCGGCGGCGCGATGGGCCTGCGGGCGACTGGTGATATCAACCTGCTTGCCAATCGTACAGAATCTATTGATAAAACTAATAACAGCGAGCACATCCGCAGCGGTGCCACTCGCAGCATTCTCACCAGTAACGGAAGTATGCAGTTACATACCGAACGCGATTTGAACTCGCAGGCAGCGGCGCTGGTGGCGGATAAAAACATCCTCCTGAGTGGCGAACGCAACGTAAATCTTAACAGTGAGGAAAGCCGGGAATATCAGGCAAGCCACGGCGGTGGTCAGCAACGAGTCAAAGAATCCGTGCGCCAACAGGTTACCGAAATCGCCGCCGGCAGTTTGGACGTTGAGGCGGGGCATGACGCCATTTTCAACGGCACGCAGGTGCAGGTAAGTAGAGGGTTGGTAGTTAACGCCGAGCATGATATCGCGGTTAACAGCGTCACCGAAAGCGACTATAGCTTCTTCGAAGAGACCAAGGTCAAGAAAGGGTTCATGTCCAAAACCACCACCCATACGGTGGAGGAAGACTACGCAACCCACGAGAAAGGGGCGTTGCTGAGTGGCGACAACATCTCGTTAAACGCCGATAACGACCTGAAATTCCGCGGCTCGACGGTGGTGGGCGACGGTAAGGTCACATTAAAGGCCGACAATAACATCGATATTTTGGCCGCCACCGAGGAGCAATCCCGTTATCGGCTGAACGAGAAAAAAACCAGCGGCATGTTCAGCGGCGGCGGTATCGGTGTGACCTTCGGCAGTAAATCTTATCGCCATCAATTGAATGAAGACGGCACCACCCAAAGCCAAAGCGTCAGCACCATCGGCTCGACCGGCGACAGCGTGGATATTGAGGCGCGCGGCAAGGTGCACATCAGCGGTGCAGATGTGATTGCGGATAAGAACCTGTCGGTGACGGGAGATAGCGTTCATATCGATCCGGGTCAGGATATTCGTCGCCGTGACGAAACCTTCGAGCAAAAGCAGAGTGGCCTGAGTCTGGCGCTGTCCGGTACGGTTGGCAGTGCGATTAATAGTGCGGTGACCACGGCCCAGCAGGCCAGGCAGGAGACAGATGGTCGACTGGCTGCATTACAGGGGACCAAAGCGGCATTATCCGGTGTGCAGGCCGTTCAGGCGGGCCGATTGGCAGACGTCGGCGATACCGATACTGAAGAAGGCAGTATGGTGGGGATCAGTGTTTCCCTTGGCACTCAGAAATCGTCGTCGAAACAACACCAGGAACAAACTAACGTCACAGGTTCAACATTCAATGTCGGTAATAACCTGCAGGTGACGGCGACCGGCAAGGGCAATACTGCCAACAGCGGTGACATTGTTGTGGCGGGGAGCCAGTTTAAAGCGGGGGGAAACAGCACCCTGAACGCCGAGCGCGACTTATTGCTGTTGGGCGCAGCCAATAGCCAAAAGACCGAAGGGAGCAACAAGAGCAGCGGCGGCAATATCGGTGTCAGCATTGGTGTGGGAAAACAGACGGGATTGAGCGTCTTCGCCAATGCCAACAAAAGCCAGGGCAGTGAGCATGGCGATGGAACGTTTTGGACCGAGACGACAATCGACACCGGTGGCACGCTGTCAACGCACAGTCGCCGGGATACCCAATTGTCAGGGGCACAAGTCAGTGGCGAAAGGGTGGAGGTGGATACCGGACGTAACCTGATAATGCAGAGCCAGCAGGATAGCGACAACTATGACGCTAAACAGAGCAGCGTCAGCGGCGGTGTCAGTGTGGCTATCTTCGGTACTGGCGGCTCGGCCAGCCTGAGTATGAGCCGTGACAAACTGTACAGCAATTATGACAGCGTGCAGGAGCAAACCGGCATATTTGCCGGCAAGGGCGGCTATGATGTTAAGGTTGGCGAACATACGCAGTTGGACGGTGCGGTCATTGCCAGTACTGCCACAGCAGATAAAAACAGTCTTGATACCGGCACCCTGGGCTTTAGTGATATCCATAATCAGGCGGATTTCAAGGCCGAGCATCAGGGGGGCAGCATCAGCAGCGGTGGCCCGGTGGGGTCAGATCTGCTGACCAATTTGGCGGGCGCGGCACTTTCCGGCGCGGGCAACAAAGGGCACGCAGAAGGCACGACCAGGGCGGCGGTGTCGGGCGGTAGCGTGGTTATTCGTGACCAGGCCAACCAGCAGCAAGATGTGGAACAGCTGAGCCGGGATACGGATAACGCCAATGGCAGCATCGGGCCGATCTTCGACAAGGAGAAAGAGCAGAACCGGCTGAAGCAGGCGCAGCTGATTGGTGAGATCGGCAACCAGGCTATGGACATTGCCCGGACCGAGGGGGCGATTACCGCGACCAAAGCTGCCAACGAAAAAATGAATAACGTCACGGATGCCGATCGCAAGACTGCGGCGGAGAAGCTGGCGAAAGAAAAACTCGGCAAGGTCATCACCGATAAGGATATCAACGAGAAAATTTATCAGACGGCGTATGACCAGGCGTTTAGTCAGTCGGGTTATGGCACGGGTGGTAAGGTGCAGCGTGCGATGCAGGCAGCTACAGCGGTAGTTCAAGGGCTGTCGGGTGGCGATTTGACAGGCGCCTTGGCTAATGGGGCTGCACCTTATATAACCAGAGTCATAGCAAACAGCATCAAGGATCCAGCTACGCGGGTGCTGGCACATGCGGCGGTTAATGGTGCGCTGGCGGCAGCGCAGGGCAATAGCGCGTTGGTTGGTGCAGGTGGTGCTGTAACCGGCGAGCTTATCGGCATGATCGCGAGCAATGCTTACGAAAAGCCAGTAAGTGAACTGAGCGAAACGGAGAAGCAGACGGTTTCGGCATTGGCGGCATTGGCCGCGGGCCTGGCTGGCGGGTTAATTGGCGACAACAGTGCCGATGCAATCGCGGGGGCGCAGACCGGTAAGACGGTGGTGGAGAATAACCTGCTGGGTGGTAATGAAGAGACCCAGACCAGGTTCGTGCAGGAGCATGGCAAGAATATCGCATCATGCGCAGACAATCCGGGTTCAGCGTCGTGCCAGAAAGGGCTGGCGATGAATGATGCGCTAATGGTGGCGCTTCCTGCGGGTCTTGGCGGTGGCGTTCTGGCAGCAGCGACTCCGGAACTAGCGGCAGCAGCCAAGGCGGTGGTACAAGCCTGTGCGGGTAATGTGGTGCTATGCTTGAATAATGCCGGTATCCAGATGTCGGAAGCTATCGTGCCGGGCGGTGTTGGGGCTGGCGGCGCTGTAGGTATCGGTAAGACAGCGGCAGAGGCGACGGCGGCGAAAGCTGAGGCTGCGGCGGCTAATGCGGCGAAGCATAGTAACAATAGTAACTTGCCAACCGGAACCGTTTTTGACTCAATTAAGGCAACTCAACCAGCGATACCAGGAACTTCTATCCCAAAATCTTTTGAGTTAAATGTTAATGGACAAACTGTTTGGGTTAACCCAAATGCCACTAAACATATGGGCGAATACTTAACGCGGAATGGGTTGTCTCACAGTACTACTGAGGGAAGCCAGGCTATGTTAACCAGCCTTCAGGTTGCGGTTAAAGATGCATCCTCACAGGGCCTTAAGTTTAACGAAAAAATGCAGGTTGGGCGCTGGGAGCTAATATTTAGCCAGCGGCCTACAGATCCTTATCCAGTATTAAAACATGCGTTGTATAAATAATGATACTAACTGTCGATAAAGTTGTTAATGAACCTAATAACATAACCATTACTATTGATGGTTACGTCCCTGTTGATATAAAAATCCTTGATCCTAAAGGGCTTCCTCCTTTGTATTGGCGAACTGGGAATGGCAAAAAAAGCCTACTTGAACTGGCTGTGCTGCCTGAAAATGGATTTTTATCGTCTATCTCATTAGTAATCATGGATCCTGAATCTGTCTATAAGGTAGATAGCCTATCAGCAAATTTTTCAGGAGATGCATATGGGCTTCCTGTTGTTAATTTAGATCTATGGAAGTATTCAGGGAGTGATGATTTTAGTGATCGTTTTATTGATGACTTTAGTCTTGATATCCAAGCATTTATATCCTTGGAATCCATCTTGTTGGTAATTGGTGGGAATGCAGAGAATACTAAATGGATAAAATGTAGTGATAACTTTTATTTAGGTACCGATGATGGAAGAAATATTACTAATTTATTTTTGGACAAGTTAACACAAGAAGAAATAGAAAGTTTTTTTGAAGCAGTTGGTTAGTAAGTCATCCCGGCCAAGTCGCCGGGATCTTGGTTGTAAGCTGCTGAGTGGACTGGGAAAAAGTGGGTTCGCCACGCAGGTTTATGTCAGGGTGAGTTGTTGTTGAGAATAACCTGCTGGGTGGTAACGAAGACACCCAAACCAAGTTCGTGCAGGAACACGGCAAGAATATCGCGTCATGCGCAGACAATCCGGGTTCAGCGTCGTGCCAGAAAGGGCTGGCGATGAATGATGCGCTGATGGTGGCGCTTCCTGCGGGTCTTGGCGGTGGCGTTCTGGCAGCAGCGACTCCGGAACTAGCGGCAGCAGCCAAGGCGGCGATACAAGCCTGTGCGGGTAATGTGGTGCTGTGCCTGAATAATGCCGGTATCCAGATGTCGGAAGCCATCGTGCCGGGCGGTGTTGGGGCTGGCGGCGCAGTAGGTATCGGTAAGACAGCGGCTGAGGCGACGGCGGCGAAAGCTGAAGCTGCGGCGGCTAATGCGGCTAAGAATGTTGGAAAAGGTACAACAGGTTCTTTAAGTGGCCAGCCAACTAAACTGCCGCCGAATGCCTCAGCAGAAAATATACGTTCACTGCAACGAGAAAATGAGGAGGCGGAGCTCCTGTCTCAAAATGGTTATCATGTTGAACAGAATCCAGTAACTCCGGGGGTTAAAAATCCAGATTATAAAATTAATGGTGAGGTGTTCGATAATATCGCGCCTAAAACAAACTCAGTTCGTAATATTTATGACCGAGCCTTAGAAAAAGTGAATAGTGGTCAAACAAACAATGTTGTTATCAACTTGGCGGATACAAAAGCAAGTGTTAGTGATTTGCAAAAACAGTTTAGTGATTGGTCAATCAAAGGGTTAGAGAAGGTTATTGTCATCGACCAGTCAGGAAAGCCAATCCGACTTAAGTAAGGTGGGTAAATGTCAATTGATATAGCGTGTTACACATCAATAAGTATTGATGAGCTGAGGGAAAGGTTAAGTGTGGTGAGAGCAAGGTACGACCATCTCTTTGATGGCCCGTATCTTATGTTTGATCCACATACAATTTTAAGTCGCCAACAGCTTGCGCTGATTGATGATCGTGTTGAAAAGTACAATCAAGAGACTAAGTTATTAATTGCTGATGAGTTTGGACTAAAAGAGCCAAAGTCTTATTTTTTGATTGCAGTGAATGATAAATCCTTCCCTGAGTTGAATACTTCTGGAATAGCAGATGTATTCAGGCAAGAATTAGGGGAAGGAAATATCATTATGCTTTTAAATGGTGAAGATCTAATCTAGACCTCGTGAGAATCCCGGTCAACTGGCCGAGAGCTTTGCTTTTATGCCCTGAAAACCTAATATTCCCGCCTTTGCTACCGGATCACTCCGGACGTGGCGGTGATCTCCAGTTGTTCAGCAGCAAGATGTGGAACAACTGAGCCGGGATACGGATAACGCCAATGGCAGCATCGGGCCGATCTTCGACAAGAAGAAAGAACAGAACCGGCTGATTGGCGAGATCGTCTATAAACGCATCTTCGAGTTCCTGAAAAAAGACGTGTAGCTTGAGGGTATATTAGCATATTAATGTCATCAAGAATTATGGTTGGGTAATTTATGAATTGGCATAGAGTAATGTTAAATAAGGAGTTTTATAAGTTTTTTATTATATTGTTTTAATAAGGATAATTTATGCAATATGGAAGTGCAAAATCTGTTTGTTTATTAACGTTTCTTTTGTTCGGTTGCGCCAGTACAGGGCCGGAAAAACCATTAAGTAAAATAAGTAATGAGGAGGTTATTAACTTAAAATCAGGTGGTTATGTTAAAACTCAGAGCTTTCAGCTTTTAGAGACTGACTATCAGGTTCCATCAGATGCTGTATTGCGAGTCATTACTAAGAGCAATACTTCAAGTGTGGTGGCAGCTAAAGCCGCTACTTTTGTTCTAACAGCTTTATTTGGCGGTAATACGTCACAAACAACATTCAGTAAACATGATTTAAAAGGGAGTGAAATAAATACCGTTGGGAATCCATCGGTTGATTACTTTTTGCCTAATGTTAATAGGGTGATAAAAGATAGTCTTTATGTTAAAGATAAGGCTGACTACCAAAACTATCCGCTGAGTGTAAGGTATTTGAAATTTTACTTGGTATATACTGAACTGGCCGGAAGTAGTAATTATGAACTCATTTATACGATGAATGTTTCTACATCAAGTCCAGGTAAGTATAAATTTGACTGTTCGTTTACAACGGGTTCCTATCCACTAGACGAGTGGTCATTGAGTGGATATCAGAAAGTGAAGGATGTCGTTAAAAGTAAGCTTGATGGATGTATTATTGAGTTTGGTAAAGAAAGCAATTTGAGGTTGTTGGCTTCAGATTTGGAAGCCATGAAAAACGGAAAATTATAAAGATTAATAAATACCCAACATGATGTTGGGATTTTACTAACAAGGAACAGTAATGAAAAAAGTTCTGTGTGTTTCCATGACGAGCAGTTTGCTGTTATTAACTGCCTGTTCATCAACCAATAATGTAGAAAAAGTCACTGCCGCTAATGGCAATAGCATTGGTGTGAAGACTTTCTTTGCTCTACCTGAAAATAATAATAATCAACATGCTGATACCAAGCTGCGTATTGTTACGCAGGCCGATACAGGTGTCGGTGTGGGGCTGTCAGTTTTAAGTTCGGTGCTTGCTGGCGGTCTTTCTGCCAGTACCTTCAGCAAGGATACGTTGAAAGGCAGCAGCGTAGATACTTTGCCAGAACCGACCAAAAGCTATTTGGTGCCTAAGGCCAAGGTTGTTATCGCCGACTGGTTGCAAAAGAACGGTGCTGGTTACAGTTACAAGAATAATTTGAATATCACCCCCGCCATGTGGCTACTGGTGTATCAGGAGCTGGCGAAAAGTGATACTCAATTCGAACTACGCTATGCCGTTACCTTTTATAAACGGCCGGAGGGGGGGAACATGTTCTCAGCCTTTGACCAATTTAAATGCAGCCCAACCCCGCGTTCGGCATCACTGACACAATGGCAAGCCAGTGATTATGCGATGGTGAAACAGGTCACTACTGAATATATGGATAGCTGCCTTAGCCAGTTGGATGGGAAATTAACCGCATTACTGAAGCACTAGTTTATTCTCCCCGATAAAACCAGGCCGGGTGCTATCCAAAGTCACTCGGCCCACCAATACCGCCTTTAATAACCGCCGCTTAAACCTTCACGTCCCCAATTCTCTCCAAAGCATCCACCACCAAATCCCAAAACTTGTCCTGATCCAGTTTTACTGCCACCTGGGTGTGGCAGTCGGGCGGCGGCGCTGCGCGGAAATCGGCTACCGTCATGCCCAGCGTCAGGGTTCCGGTCAGTTCAATATCCACCGGGACCTTACGCACCGTCATCACATCGGGGTCGATGACATAGGCCACCGCGCAAGGGTCGTGTACCGGCGGGGCGCTGAAGCCCTGCGCCTGTTGATACATTTTGCCAAAGAATTCGAGCAATTCGCCGACAAACCTGGCCGGCCCGGTATGGATGGCGGCAATACGTGCGCACACCTCCGGCGTGGCGAGTGCCTGATGGGTCAGATCCAGCCCGACCATGGTCAGCGGCCATTTCTCATTGAAGACGATGTGCGCGGCCTCCGGATCGATCTTGATATTGAATTCCGCTACGGCGCTCCAGTTGCCTACGTGGTAGCCGCCCCCCATCAGCACTACTTCCTTCACCCGTTCGGCAATGCGCGGTTCTTTACGCACCGCCATGGCGATGTTGGTCAGGCCGCCGGTCGGCACCAGCGTCACGCTACCCGGTGGATGGGCCATGATGGTGTCGATAATCAAATCTACCGCGTGGCGTGTTTCCAGCGTTAGCCTGGGCTCAGGTAAAACCGGGCCGTCCAGGCCGGACTCGCCATGAATATCGGGTGCGACCTCAATTTTACGTACCAACGGGCGCGGGCAGCCGGCGGCAAAGGGCACGCCGGTGATATTGGCGATGCGCGCGACGGCCAGCGCGTTACGGGTCACCTTATCCAGCGTTTGGTTGCCCACCACGGTGGTGACGGCCAGCAGGTCGATCTGTGGATTGCCCCAGGCCAGCAGCATGGCGATGGCATCGTCATGTCCCGGATCGCAATCCAGTATGATTTTTTTCATTTTTATTCCTGATGCAGGGAGAGGTCTCCGCAGCATAGCGCAGCGGTGGCAGGCCAGGTAATGACAGATGATGCTTTTTGTTAACCACATCAAAGCGTTGCCGATCTGACGATGTAATTAAACGTAAATCCCCTCCGCAGCGCTTTACCCTGGAGTTTACTCCAGGGTTTACATTGAGCCCTGGCGTAAAGCAGAGAGGGGAAGTGCGATGAGCATGTTGAAAAAGCTTTTGGGGCAAGGCGGCTTTGGTGGCGGACACTCACGTTCGGGGCTGGGGGGCGGGCATCATGGCAACCGCTATAACCAGCATGGCGATCAGGGGCCGCAATGCCTGCAATGTCAGGCGCCTAACCGGCCCGGGGCTCGTTTCTGCCACCGCTGCGGCCAGCCTTTTGAGATGGCGCCAGTGTCATGCAGCGGGTGCTCGGCACCGCTGCCGCCAGGCAGCCGTTTCTGCCAGCAATGCGGCAAGGCCGCCGCCGGAGGGCCGCCATGACAAGACGCGGGTGGAGTGTGGTGCTGCTGTTGGCGGCCATGGCGTTATGGACACTGCTGGCCTGGGGCGTTTCCAGTGTGTTGAGCTGGTTGCCTGCGCTGACGGAGCTGGCACAGAGCGGTTCGGCCCAGTTGGCACCGCAGCTTACCGGTTTGCTCAGCCTGGTGCCGCAGGCGCTGCTGGACAGCGGGCTGCCGCTGCTGCAGCAACTGGGCGGCTGGCTGGCGGGATCTTTCCCGCAGCTGCTCACCTGGGCGGGATACGCCGTTTGGCTCATCTGGGGGCTGGGCATGCTGACACTGCTGGTACTTGGCGCTGTAGCGCGCCGGTTTTTGCTCAGCGATACCCCTGATAGACTTCCGCCACGCGTTTAAAGTAGTCGCTCAGGTAGTCGATGCACACCTGCACCTTGAGCGGCAGCTTATCTTTCTCGGTGTACACCGCGTACACCGGGCGAGGGTCCGCATGATAGCTTTTAAACAGGATCTCGATCTCACCGCGTTTGATCTCTTCGATCACCCACATCAGCGGTGCATAGGCGATGCCCGCTCCGCCTTTCAGCCAGCGGATCATGGTCTGTGAATCGTTGGTGACAAAACGCCCCTGCGGCGAGATGCGGGTGCTGATGCCTTCCGGCGCGATCAGTTCGAATTCGCTGTCCGGCCGCACGCTGTATTCCAGCCAGGAAAAGTTGACCATATCACCGGGCTTTTGCGGCGTGCCGTGCTGGCTGAGATAGCTTTTTGCGGCGCAGACCACCATCGGCATCGAGCCCAGGCGTTTGGAAAACAGGCTGGAGTCTTGCAGCGCACCGGTACGGATCACGACGTCCAATCCGTCGGCGATCAGATCCGGCGCGGGGATACCGGTCACCAGGTTCACCGTCAGGCCGGGATACTCTTTCAGCATATCGGCGGTCATGGTCGCCAGCACGTTTTGCGCCATGGTGGAGGAGCTGCCAATGCGCAATGTGCCGGTCGGCGTATTGTTAAACGCGTACAGTTGTTCGTGCACTTCGCTCACTTCCAGCAACATGCGCCGACAACCCTGATAATAGATTTTACCGGCTTCCGTCAGGCCAATGCTGCGCGTACTGCGGTTAAGCAACTTAACCTGCAGCTCATTCTCCAGTTTTGAGACGGTCTGGCTGATAGAGGAAACGCTCATATCGAGTTGGCGCGCTGCCGCAGTAAACGACCCGCATTCAACCACTTTGGCGAATACCGACATCCGTTTTAATCTTTCCATTATTCACTCTGGCTTAAAAGTGATTTAGATCACAGATTGTTGATGAGTTGATAGTAAGCACGCTAATATAATGGGGTCGGGTGGAAAGACCTTACCAACGCGCGTGTGCGATCGGCAGCGTCATCGTGACCGATCCCTCCGGTATCCTCGCAATCCCTATCGCGGATGTACGTTCCAGAGTTTACCTTTTTTTCAGGTTCGTGGCCTGGACAACCTGTCTGGGGCGGAATTTGTGGCGCGTGTCGGCTAAAATGTAAAGAGAATGTGAATGGAAATAAAGATTAACGCCCGGTGCAGTGAACAATAAAGGAAAAATTGATGAGTTTGCTTCCGGTTATGGTCATTTTCGGACTGTCGTTTCCCCCGGTATTTTTTGAGTTGCTGCTCTCGCTGGCGCTGTTCTTTTTGCTGCGCCGCCTGCTGCAACCCACTGGGATCTACGATTTTGTCTGGCATCCAGCGCTGTTTAATACCGCGCTGTATTGCTGTTTGTTCTATCTGATTTCATGTCTTTTCGTTTGAGGTCGCTGTGAAAAATTTTTCAATAAAAATAACCCGAATCGCGATCACTTTGATTCTGGTCCTGCTGGGGATCGTTGCCGTATTCAAAGCCTGGGTGTTTTACACCGAGTCCCCCTGGACGCGTGACGCCAAGTTCACCGCCGACGTGGTGGCGATAGCGCCGGATGTCACCGGGCTGTTGACCGACGTACCGTTGGTGGATAACCAAATGGTGAAGAAAGGGCAGGTGTTGCTGGTGATCGACCAGCCGCGTTACCAACAGGCCTTGGCGGAAGCTAACGCCGACGTCGCTTATTACCAAACGCTGGCCGCGGAGAAAAGACGTGAGGCCGGTCGCCGTGTCCGCTTGGGTGTGCAGGCGATGTCGCAAGAAGAGATCGACCAGGCGAATAACGTTTTGCAAACCGTAGAGCATCAGTTAGCGAAGGCCGTAGCAACCCGTGAACTGGCGAAGCTGGATCTGGAACGCACCACGGTGCGCGCACCGGCTGATGGCTGGATCACTAACCTGAACGTACACGCCGGTGAATACATTACGCGTGGCTCCGTCGCTGTGGCGCTGGTGAAGAAAAACAGTTTCTACATTCTGGCTTATCTGGAAGAAACCAAACTGCATGGGCTGAACAAAGGCGACCGTGCGGAAATCACCCCGCTGGGCAGTAACCGTATTATGCACGGCACCGTCGACAGTGTGGCCGCTGCCGTCAATAACAGCAGCAGCACCGTGAACAGCAAAGGGCTGGCGTCGATCGACAGCAACCTGGAGTGGGTGCGTCTGGCGCAGCGCGTGCCGGTAAAAATCCTGCTGGACGACAAAGACCAACTGCATCCGTACCCGGCCGGCACCACTGCTACCGTGGTGATCACCGGCAAAAACGATCGCGCTACCGACAGCGGCTCGCCTTTTGTGCGTTTGATGCATCGGCTGCGTGAGTTCGGTTAATGAATAACCCAACCTTTATCCGGCTGAGATTTGCCTTCAAACTCAGCTTTGCGATTGTGTTTGCGCTGTTTGTCGGCTTCCATCTCAATCTGGAAACCCCACGTTGGTCGGCGATGACCGCTGCCATCGTGGCCGCCGGTCCGGCCTTTGCGGCGGGTGGCGAACCCTTCTCCGGCGCCATCCGTCACCGTGGCTGGCTGCGTATTATCGGCACTTTTATCGGCTGCTTTGTCGGCCTGGCGATTATCATCACTACGGCACGTGCGCCGGTGGTGATGTTGCTGCTGTGCTGTATCTGGGCCGGTTTTTGCACCTGGCTCTCCTCACTGATCAAAGTCGAGAACTCCTACGCCTGGGGGTTGGCCGGGTATACCGCGCTGATCATTATCGTGACGGTTGCCACCAGCGAATCTCACCTGTTGGAAGCGCCGCAGTTCGCCATTGAGCGCTGCAGCGAGATCGTGCTGGGCATCGTCAGTGCGGTGCTGGCGGATCTGTTGTTCTCGCCGCGTTCGATCAAACAGGATATCGAACGCGCAGTGGATAAACTGCTGGTGGATCAGTACCGCTTGATGCAGATGTGTATCAGCGATGCCGAGAAAGAAGATATCGACCGTGCCTGGAGTAACCTGGTGAAGAGCACCACGGCGCTGAACGGCATGCGCAGTAACCTGATGATGGAGTCTTCACGCTGGCAAAAGGTGAACCGTCGCGTTCTGGCGCTGCATACGCTTTCGCTGACGTTGATTACTCAGGCCTGTGAGACGTATTTAATCCTGCTGAATCACCCGGATGCGGTGAAAGAAAACATCCGCGAACTGCTGATGGTACCGGCGGACACCCCGCAGGAAATCCATAAACGCATGAAGCTGTTGCGCCAGGTGTTGACCACCAACCGCACCGACGAAACCTTGCTGACCATTACCAGTTGGGTTGGGGCGGCCACGCGTTATCTGTTATTGGCTAAAGGCGTGCGCACCAACAGCAGTATCAGCGCGGTGGAAGAAGGCGTGTTAAGCAGTGAGGTGGTGATCAAACCGACGTCGGCAGAAGGCCACCACGCGATGATTAACGGCCTGCGCACCTTTGTGGCGACGGCCTTTGGCAGCCTGCTGTGGCTGTGGACCGGCTGGACCTCCGGCAGCGGTTTTATGGTGATCATTGCGGTGATCACCTCGCTGGCGATGCGTACCCCGGCACCGCGTATGGTCGCAATGGACTTTGTGCTGGGCATGCTGGCGGCAATCCCGGTTGGCTCGCTGTTCTTTATGGTGATCCTGCCGGCGACCCAGCAAAGCATTTTACTGCTGTGCCTCAGTCTGGGCCTGCTGGCGTTTTTCATCGGCATCGAAGTACAGAAACGGCGGCTGGGTTCGCTCGGCCTGCTGGCCGGGACCATCAACATTTTGGTGTTGAGCAACCCGATGGAGTTCAACGTTACGCAGTTCCTCGACGGTGCTCTCGGCCAGTTCCTCGGCAGCTGTGTCGGGCTGATGGTGCTGTTGCTGATCCGCGATAATTCACGCGAACGCACCGGTCGCACGCTGCTGAACCAGTTTGTCGGCAGCGCGGTATCGGCGTTGACCACCAAGGCGTCGCGCCGTCGGCAAAACCACCTGCCGGCGCTGTATCAGCAGCTTAACCAATTGCTGATGATGTTCCCGAACGACATCGCCAAGTACCGGCTGGCACTGAATCTGATTATCGCTCACCAACGCATGCAGCGGGCGGAAATCCCGGCCAGCAAGGAGCTTTCGGCCTTCCATAAGCAGATCCGCAACACCGCCGACCATATGGTTTCGGCCAAGAACGACGTGAAACGCGCTTACTATTACGATCGGCTGCTGGACGAAATGAACGACTATCAGCAAAAGCTGGTGGATTATCAGGCGCCGCTCAGTGTGACCGAACCGGTAAAACGCCTGGCCGGCATGCTGCATCGCTATCGCCACGCGTTGATCGACTGAACGCCAAATACCCCTGCCGGGGCTATACTTGCCAGATAGAGTCCTGTTTCAGAGTTGCACTGAGTGCCAGACGCGCGGCACAATGGCATGATTAGCTTGAACGGGTGATGCAGGTTGTTGGGCGCGGTTTCCCTGAAGTGAAAACGTTACATGCCAGTCATCTCTGCTTCATCCTTTTCATCTATAAATCCAACTAGCATGGGTGCTGATGCACCCTTGTCGGCCATAATTCAGGGACAGCAATGAACAAGCGGATCCTCGTGGCGGTAGTCATCGCCGTTGTGATAGCCGGTTTTAGCGCAATGCGCGGTAACGATCGGGCCATTACCAACGTGCCGGCGGTGGCCGAAGGCCAGAGTATTGACCAACTGACGCAGCAGAAAAGGGTGGTTAGCTACCTGCAGCAGCATCAGCGGCTGCCGGACTATTACATCACCAAGAAGCAGGCGCGTGAGCAGGGATGGGACGCACGTAACGGCAATCTGTGTTCGGTGCTGCCGGGCAAGGCGATTGGCGGCGATCGTTTCTCAAACCGTGAAGGGCAACTGCCTACGGCTCGCAGCCGGGTATGGCGCGAGGCGGATATCAATTACCAATGCGGCCGGCGCGGTGCCGATCGTTTGCTGTATTCCAGTGATGGCCTGATTTTTGTTACGCGTGACCATTATAAAAACTTCATTCGGGTGGAGTGAGCTTGATGGCAAAAGTAGAGTTCGATTTTAATCAGATAAACGATTTGCCGGCGTTTTACCGCGACTTCGCGCATAAGTTTGCGCTGGGCGAGGCGTTTGGCGCCAATCTTGACGCGTTGTGGGACGTGGTGACGGCGGATATCGGCCTGCCGGTCGAGATTGAATTTACCCATCTCAACGCCCGCAGCAAACGTCGCTTTGGCGCAATTATCCTGCTGTTTGAAGAGGCGGAAGAAGAGTTGGAAGGCAGCCTGCGTTTCAATATCCGTGAAAGCAGCGGGGAACCTGCACATCACCGGGGATGAATCGGGTTCATCCCGTGGTGACGGCGGCGATTATTCGGCGGTTTCGGCCAGATCGCGCAGGTATTGGAAAATTTGACGGTAGGCTTTCGGCGGCTTGTTAGCGGCTTTCTCTTTTTGTGCGTTACGCACCAGTGAGCGCAGCTGCTGGCGATCGGCTTCCGGGTACAGCGCCAGGATAGACGGGATCGCGTCATCACCTTCTTCTACCAGACGGTCACGCAGTGCTTCCAGCTTGTGGAACAGCGAAACCTGTTGGTTGTGGCGGTTCTTCAGCTTGTCGAGCGCGGTTTGAATCGGCTCTACATCGCGGGCGCGCAGCATCTTGCCAATCAGTTGCAGCTGACGGCGGCGGCCTTCTTTCTTGATCTTCTGCGCCAGTTCAATCGCAGCGCGTAAATCTTCGTCCAGCGGAATGCGTTCCAGCGCATTTTTACCCAGTTCGACCAGTTCGGTCCCCAGGTCTTTCAGGGCTTCGGCATCACGCTTAATTTCACTTTTACTGACCCAGATAATCTCGTCATCGTCCTCGTCCGTGTTCTCCGGGACATCGTCGAGCCAGTCTTCAGGCTGTTTGTTCATGGTAGGCTCCGTTAAAAAGAGGCTAATCCTAACAGGTTGTCCAGCAACCCGCCAATTACGCGCCAGAGCAGATTGAGTATAGCTGCCGATGCAGCAAGAAATCGCCCTTATTAACCGACAGTTATTTTTTGATTTGTTGTTTTTATCACCATGAGTGTATAAAATTTTATACATATGGAGGGGTGCTCATGGATGATGAGAGTGAAAAGACCATTGACTGGCGTGGATCCCCGTTGGCGGATCGATAGAAGAGCGGGGTAAGAAAAAATGACCAAACCAATTGATACCCATTCCAGGCATGTTACGCCACGAGGTGGCAACGTGTTCGCTGACCTGGGGTTTGCCCCTGACGAGGCTCGGGAGTTGCAGACGCAGTCCAATGCAGAGATTGAACATATCATTGCGCTTAAAAGACAACTGATGGGAGAAATAAGCGCGTGGATAGAGGGAGAGGGGTATCGACAAGAGGAAGCCGCACGTCATTTGCATACTTCACGGCCGCGGGTGTCTGATGTGGTAAACCGGAAAACAGATAAATTTACTCTTGATGCACTGATCAACATGCTCGCCAATATAGGCAAATCAGTAAAATTGGTGATTGAGTGATAAGCCTGCCGTTTTAGCGGCCATTCTGTGCCCCAGTACTCGCTTTATGCGAAATTCCACGCGGTTCCTGTTAGACTCAAAAGTATAAATCACATGATTTTTGCGCGTGACTCCGCGCGCAACCACGCCGCCACGGCACTTTTCTCAACGATTTTCTGATTAAGTATGGCAGATTGATGAAAGTAGTCACTCAAGTTGCAGAACAGCGCAAGGCGCTGGAACAGGCCGTTTCACAGGCTTTGGAACTGGCGCGCGCCGGCTCCGATGCGGCAGAAGTTGCCGTGACCAAATCTACCGGTATCAGCGTCAGCACTCGCTTTGGCGAAGTGGAGAACGTTGAGTTCAACAGCGATGGCGCGTTGGGCATTACCGTCTATCACCAGCAACGCAAAGGCAGCGCTTCCTCTACCGACCTCAGCCCGGATGCTATCGCTCGCACCGTGCAGGCGGCGCTGGATATTGCCCGTTATACCTCGGTCGATCCGAACGCCGGCCCGGCGGAAAAAGACCTGCTGGCGTTTGAAGCGCCGGATCTGGATCTGTTCCACCCGGCAGAGCTGGATGCCGAGCGCGGCATTGAACTGGCTGCTCGCGCCGAACAGGCGTCGTTGGCAGCGGACAAGCGTATCACCAATACCGAAGGCGGCAGCTTTAACAGTCACTACGGCATCAAGGTGTTCGGCAACAGCCATGGCATGCTGCAAAGTTATTGCTCCAGCCGACACTCGCTGTCGAGCTGCGTGATTGCCGAGCAGGGTGGCGATATGGAGCGCGATTACGCTTACACCATCGGCCGTGCGATGGGCGATTTGGAAAGCCCTGAATGGGTTGGCCAGGAATGTGCCCGCCGTACTCTGTCGCGCCTGGCTCCGCGCAAGCTGTCGACCATGACCGCTCCGGTGTTGTTCGCTTCAGAAGTGGCGACCGGCCTGTTCGGCCACCTGGTCGGTGCCATCAGCGGCAGCAGCGTTTACCGTAAATCCACCTTCCTGTTGGATTCTTTGGGCAAGCAGATCCTGCCGGACTGGCTGACCATCGAAGAGCACCCGCACCTGTTGAAAGGCCTGGCTTCCACGCCGTTCGACAGCGAAGGGGTACGGACCCAACGGCGTGACATCGTTAAAGACGGCGTACTGCAAACCTGGCTGTTGACCAGCTATGCGGCACGCAAGCTCGGCATGCACAGCACCGGTCACGCAGGCGGTATCCACAACTGGCGCATTGCCGGGCAGGGGCATGATTTTGCCGGCATGTTGAAGCAACTGGGCACCGGGCTGGTGGTTACCGAACTGATGGGGCAGGGCGTTAGCGGCATCACCGGCGACTACTCGCGGGGCGCCGCCGGTTTCTGGGTAGAAAACGGCGAGATCCAGTATCCGGTCAGCGAGATCACCATCGCCGGGAATCTGAAGGATATGCTGCGCAACATCGTCAGCGTGGGCAGCGATATCGAAACCCGCAGCAATATTCAGTGCGGCTCTGTTCTACTGCCGGACATGAAAATCGCCGGGCAATAAGCTTCACCACGGCTGGCCGCTCCGGTTGCCAGCCGCATCACTCTCCCTTCCCCGGTTTTAACCTTGCTTACAAATCTCTGGTTTCGATTTTCCGCTCCCTTGCCTATGTTTAGGCAGTGCTGCGCCATGGCCGCGGTCATGGTGGCGCACAGCCCGATAAGGGACCAATAAAACAATAACCGGAAGGTGAGCAAGCATGTCGAACAAACTGAAAGCGCTGATGGCGTTGGCGCTGCTGGGTGCCAGTTCACTGGCGGTCGCGGCCGATCTGGCCGACGATATGGATACCATTGCAGGCAATTACAAAACGGTGCTGAGCACTGACTCCACGGATACCCTGAAGCAAAGCCTGCAGAATATGCGCGCCGCCGCGGTGGATGCGAAACAAAGCACGCCGCCGAAGCTGGAGGATAAAGCCCCTGATAGCCCGGAGATAAAAGATTTCCATCATGGGCTGGACACCTTGATCGATCAGATCGATCAGTCGCTGGCGCTGGTCAATCAGGGCAAACTGGCTGAAGCCAAGCAGGTGGCGCAGGGCTTCAAGCAAACGCGCGACGCCAACCACAAGAAGTTCCGCTAACCCCTTTCGCGCCGTTCTGAGGCCAGATAACAGGACGGCGCCTGCCCCAGCACGCGGCGAAACATCGTTGCAAACGCTGCGCTGCTTTCATAACCCAACTCCAGAGCTACCTGTGTCACGCTGCTGCCCTCGGCCAACCGAGCCAGCGCCAGCACTACGCAGGCTCGCTGACGCCATTGCGAAAATGACATGCCGGTTTGAGCACGGAACAGGCGGCTGAAGCTGCGAATACTCATATACAGGCGTGCGGCCCATGCCTGTGGCGAGTCGTGCGCGTCAGGTTGTTGCAGGAATTGCTGACAGAGCTCCCCCAGTCGCCGGTCCGCAGGCAGGGGGATGTGCAGCGGCAGAGATTGCAGATGAGCGAGCTCATGCAGCAGCAGGCCAACCAGTGCGCCGTCCCGACCCTGTTCGTCGTACTCCAGGGGCATATCGACGGCCGCCATCAACAGCTGGCGCATCAGTGGCGTCACGCTGACCACCTGGCAGTCCTGCGGGGGAGAAGCCCACAGCGCGGCCGGTTCAATGTACAGACTGCGGGTGGTCACTCCGACCATTCTTACCTCATGGGCCATTTGCGGTGGCAGCCACACCGCCCGTTGGGGCGGAACAATCCAGTTCCCCTGACGGGTAAATACATGCATCACCCCGGTAGCACCATAGAGTAGCTGAGCGCGCCGATGCCGGTGCATGGGCAGCAGGTAGCCCGGTGGGTAGTCGTTGCCGATGGCAATCACCGATCTTGGCACGGTGTCGAGGTCATCAATACGTAAGTTGCGCATAAAGCCTCTGGTTAAACAGGTTGGCCGAAACGCAATGATAGTTGGCCTTTCATATGAAGCAAGCCAAGGCCCGTCGTTTTATTCTGCCGTTCGATACTTTGACTCAGGAGCGCCTGCGGCTATGGCGGATATTATTTTCGTGCTGTTTACCGGTTTCCTTACCGGTATTACCACCATCGTGTTCGGTTTTGGCGGTGGTTTTGTGGTGGTGCCGCTGGTTTATCACCTGGTACATGCATCAGGCGGACAGCCAGGCCAGGCGATGCATATCGCGGTGGCGACCTCGACGGCGGTGATGATCTTCACGGCGGGTTACGCCACCCTGGCCCACTGGCGCAGCGGCAATCTGATGCGTGAAACGCTGGTCCCGCTAATCTTTTATATCGGCATCGGCGCCGCTGTGGGGGCTTTTGCTTCCAGCCTGTTGGCGGATGGCACGGTGCGGTTGTTATTCGCAATTTATATGTTGGTGACGATTGCGGACTGCCTGTTCAGACCGGGGTTTTTGGTCAAACCGGCACGCGCGGCATTTTCAAAGGCGACCCTGTTTATCGGTGGCCCGTTGATTGGGGTGATCGCCACGCTGCTCGGCGTGGGGGGCAGCGTGATGACGGTGCCATTGCTGCGGCGGCATGGCCATGAAATGCGGCATTGCGTCAGCTCGGCCAATGCGTTGTCGATCCCGGTCGCCGTCGTGGGTGCGTTGATGTATGTCAGTTTGGGCTGGAAGGAAATGCCGGGGTTGCAATATCTGGGCTACGTTAATCTGGCGTTGCTGGGGCTGTTGGTGACGTCCGGCATCATGGGGATTGTGTTTGCCAAGAGATGGCTGCCGAAGGTCAATGATCGGCTGCATGCCAGAATTTATGTGTTGTTGTTAATCGGGGTGCTGATCGCCATCAGCCTGTGAGACACAGAAAGGGCGGCTGGTTACCGCCCTGATTACCGCTTAGCGGTGGTATTCACCCGCCGCTTCCGGCTGGTACAGCAGTTCCAGCACTTCAATCCGCGCTTCTTCGCCATTCGGCAACTGCCAGGTAATCTGGTTGCCGATGTGCATGCCCAGCAGCGCTGCGCCCAACGGCGCCATCACTGAAAGTTGCTCGTGGCTATCCTTCAGCGAAGCCGGGTAAACCAGCGTACGCACGTGTTCTTCTGCCGTATGCAGATCGCGGAAACGCACGCGGCTGTTCATGGTCACCACGTTGGCCGGGATCTGGGCCGGCGGCAGGATTTCGGCGCGATCCAGCTCGATGTTCAGCGCAGCGGCGACATCGGTGTTGGCAAAGGCCGGTTGTTCCAATAGCGCATCCAGGCGTTCCGCATCCAGCTCATTAATAGTAATGGTTGGCTTGGTCATTCCACTCTCCAGTCAAATCAAAGGGCGTCGGGATTACGCGCCCGTAAATTCGTAAAAACAGCACAAAAGCAACACCCCCGCGCCAGAGGAGCGGGGGTGTTGTTGATGTCGAATTGTCTTAGCGATAGTAGGCGGTTAAGCGGGGAAAAGAAAGAGATCCCGATCACGAAGCTTTTCACCACCGTTGGCTGAACTGGAAACCCTTTGTAGTGTTATCTTTTTGTAATTTAATTGAATTATCTGGAAAATGCTTATTTTGCGAAATGGATCCCTGACGGTCACTGAATTTCCACTTTCAACTGGAAAAAAACAGAGTACACAGAATTTCTTCCCGGGGTTAGGGTAAAGGCATCAGAGAAGGCGGGTTATTCAGGTGATGCGCTGTGCGATTGACAGAATCATGTTTGGATCTAGGGGTACTGAAAAGTGAATGATGGATCTGCTGCGATAGAAAATAGTGAACAACCTGACGTCAGCATAGCCGGGGCGATAACCGAGCAGGTGCTGGCTGGTATTACCGCGATGCTAAACGCCGAAGGCATTTATACCAATGCGGTGCAGCAACAGATGTTGGAGTCGCATATTCGCGCTATGGTGTTGCGTTCAATAACCGGCGAGCCGTTACCTGAGGTCGATAAATCACTGTTTGATGAGATCTCGGCGGAATCGATGCAAATGGCAGAAAAGGTTGTGGACCAGTTTGCTACTCTGCCGATTGAAGAGGCTTATTTGCTTTCCGTACATTTTGAAGTGGCAAAAGATAATAACCAATAGTTTTTACCGAATTAAATTAATCAGGAGAAAATACCATGGGTCAGATTACCGTAGTGATTGGCGATCGTTTGGGTAAAGGTCAAAAAGTGGGTCAGGGCATTGAAAATGCAGGCGGAAAAGCCATTGTGATCCCTGGCGTAGCGGCGGACATGAAGCTGGGCGACGTGATGAAGGCGGAAGGCGCACAGTTAGGTATCTCTTTCTGCGGCAGCGGCGGCGCCGGGGCCATCACCGCGCAGACTAAATACGGCTACAAAGCAAAATATGGCATGCGTTCGATTGATGAAGGCGTGACGGCAATTAACGAAGGTTGCACCGTATTAGGTTTTGGTTTTATGGATAAAGAAGAACTGGGTCAAAAGCTGGTTGAAGCCTACGTCAAAAAACACGGCAACCCGTAATGAAAGAACAATATACAACGTCAGTTAAGGTGGAGGGCAAGGGCGACAGCAAAGCGAAAGCTTTTGCTTCCGCCTTGGCCAATGTGCAGGGCGCGGTATTAAAATCCACCAGTAATATTCTGCTGCGTATTGAACCGCAGGATGTCAGCGTATTGAAAGCGGAAGAGAAAATAACAAAAGAAAAGTTTTTATTTTTCTTTCTGCCGCGCGAAAGAAAAAACTACTCCGTTACTCTGGAAATAACCGTGAACGTGACAATGATCAATACAGAGAAAGTTGTCTTCGTCGCGAAATAAAAACGTTAGCATAAATCAAAGGGTATACTGATGTTTTTAATCATCTTATTTAAGTCGCTTATTATCGGCGGACTGGTGGGGGTTGGCGTAGGGGCCGGCGCCGCACGTATGTTCCATGCTCCGACGACACAGGGCATGGGGGCTTTCCGCACCCTGGGCGAGCTGAACTCCTGCGAAGGCGATCCGGCTTCCCACTTCTCATTCGGTCTGGGCTTCTTCTTCAACGCCTGGGCGTCTTCCGTGGCGGCTGGGGCCTTCACGCAGGACGTTGACCACCGCATCATCCCACACTGGGGCGCGGCGGCGTTGATGGTCAAAAACCGCAACCTGGCGCAAACGCTGCACGACCCGAAAAAAATGGCTATCGCCTGCGGCATTATCGGCATGCTGGTGGTGGCCTTCCTGAATACCACCGCTTCCGCAGTGCCTGCCGCGCTGCAGGTTACGGCGATCAAGGTATTGGTACCGGCGGCTAATTTGCTGGTGAATACCGTGATGCCGGTGATCTTCTGGTTGGCGGCGATCGACGCCGGGCGTCGCTCCGGCTTCTGGGGCACCATCTTCGGTGGTCTGGCACAGCTGATCATGGGCAACGCCGTACCGGGTCTGGTGCTGGGCATCCTGATCGGTAAAGGCGTGGAAGAGAGCGGCTGGAACAAAATCACCAAGATCATGATGGCGGTGATCGTGCTGCTGTTCGTGCTGAGTGGTTTCTTCCGCGGCTTCGACATGAAAGTCCTCGAGTCCTTCAGCCTCGGCGTGCCGGGTTGGTTGGACGCCATTCACAACACCCTGAGCGGTAAATAAGGAGCTGGATAATGGAAGAACAAACCCAAAAAGGCTTCTGGTATGCCGACTGGTCGTTCCCGATTTTTGTTGGCCTGCTCTCTTCCGGCGTGTTCGCCGGGACGCACATGTATTACCTGTACGGCATTGGCGCATTTAACGAAGTTGCCTTCGTTTCCATGCTGCGTGCCGGAATGGACACCGGCGTTTACGGTGCCGTGGCGGCCTTCGGCGCCAGCTTCCTGTTTGCGCGCATCATTGAAGGTTCGCTGGTGGGGATCCTGGACATCGGCGGGGCGATCCAGACCGGCGTGGGGTTAGGGGTTCCGGCATTGCTGCTGGGGGCGGGGATTATCTTCCCGGTCGCCAACTTTGCGGCCTCGTTGGTGACCGGTCTGGTGATTGGCCTGGCGATTGGCTACCTGATCATTCTGGCGCGTAAATTTACCATCAATCAGAGCAACTCCACCTATGGGGCGGACGTGATGATGGGCGCCGGTAATTCCTCCGGTCGTTTCCTGGGGCCGTTGATCATTCTGTCGGCGATGACTGCTTCCATTCCGATTGGTATCGGCTCACTGCTCGGCGCGCTGCTGTTCTATATCTGGAATAAGCCGATCACCGGCGGGGCGATCCTCGGTGCGATGCTGTTAGGGGCCATTTTCCCGGTAGCCATCGCTTAATCGCGAGCGTGATTGCTGGGGGCGGCGCGCCGTGCCGTCCCCAGGCTGGAAAAGGAGTAATGCAGTATGTATGACTTAGTAATCAGAGGCGCCAGACTGGCGGATGATCGGCTGGTGGATCTGGCGGTCAAAGACGGCAAGATTGCCGAAGTGGGGCAATTGGCCGACGACGTCCACGCCCATCGGCAACTGGATCTGGCGGGTAACTGCCGCCTGAGCGCCGGCTGGATCGACTCCCACGTGCACTGTTATCCCTCTTCGCCGATTTACCACGACCAACCGGATCAGGTCGGTACGGCCTGTGGCGTCACTACGGTGGTCGACGCCGGCAGCACCGGCACCGACGACGTGGAAGCGTTTTATGCGCTGACGCGCAGCGCCAAAACCAACGTTTTCGCCTTCCTGAATATTTCGCGTATTGGCCTGCTGCGACAGAACGAACTGGCCGATTTGGCGGATATCGATAAGCAGAAAGTCAGCCAGGCGATCGGCAAACACGCCGGTTTCGTCATCGGTATCAAGGCGCGCATGAGCAGCAGCGTGGTCGGCCAGAACGGCATCCGGCCGCTGGTGCTGGCCAAAGAGATCCAGCAGGAAAACCACGCGTTGCCGCTGATGGTGCATATCGGCAATAACCCGCCGGATCTGGATGAAATAGCCGATCTGCTGACCCGTGGCGACATTATCACTCACTGCTACAACGGCAAACCGAACCGTATTCTGACCCCAGCGGGTACGCTGCGTGAGTCTATCCAGCGCGCGCTAAAGCGCGGCGTCTTGCTGGACGTCGGCCACGGCACCGCCAGCTTCAGCTTTGAGGTTGCGCGGCAGGCGATTGCGCTCGGCATTTTGCCGCACACCATCAGCTCCGATATCTACTGTCGCAACCGTATGGCCGGGCCGGTACACAGCCTGGCGACGGTGATGTCCAAATTCTTCAGCGTCGGGCTGTCGTTGCCGCAGGTGATTGCCTGCGTCACGGAAAATGCCGCCTCGGCGTTGCATTTGACCCGCAAGGGCCGGCTCGAGCCGGGTTGCGATGCCGATTTCACCTTGTTCGAGCTTCGTCAGGGGCCGCAGGTGTTCGCCGATTCAGAAGGGCAGTCGGTCGCGGGTGAACAATTGCTGGTTCCGCTGGCCGCGGTGGTGGCCGGGGAAATCCTATTAACCGATGAAGGGAAAGCCGCTCATGTCTTCGATTTATGAAAAATATAATCTAAAACAGGTCATTAACACTTCAGGTCGTATGACCGCACTGGGCGTGTCCACGCCCCGCCAGGACGTGATTGACGCCGTTGATTACGGCATGAACCACTATTTTGAAATCAAGGATCTGGTCGACAGGACCGGCGCTTACATCGCCAACCTGCTGAATGTCGAAAACGCGGTGATTGTTTCCTGTGCCTCGGCGGGTATCGCTCAGTCGGTGGCGGCGCTGATCGTCAAAGACAACGCCAACCTGTTGGTGAATCTGCACTCCGCGCCGATTACCGTCCCGCGTGAAATCGTGCTGCCGCGCGGTCATAACGTCAACTTTGGCGCGCCGGTCGATACCATGGTGGCGCTGGGCGGCGGCAAGGTGGTTGAGGCGGGTTACGCCAACGAGTGTTCCGCCGAGCAACTCGAAGCCTGCATTACTCCGCAGACGGCGGCTATTCTCTATATCAAATCGCACCACTGCGTGCAGAAAAGCATTCTTTCCGTTGAGCAGGCGGTGGTGGTGGCACGCAAACATAACCTGCCGCTGATCGTCGATGCGGCGGCGGAAGAAGATCTGTTGTGCTATTACCAGATGGGCGCGGACCTGGTGGTTTACAGTGGCGCCAAGGCCATCGAAGGCCCAACCAGCGGTCTGGTGATTGGCAAGAAACAGTACGTCGAATGGGTGAAGCTGCAAACCGGCGGTATCGGCCGGGCGATGAAGGTCGGCAAAGAGGGGATCCTCGGCCTGACGCAGGCGATCGAAAGCTACCTGACGCTCGAAAAGACCACCGGCCAGCAGATGGTGGAAAGAATGACGCCGTTTATCGACAGCCTGAATACCCTGAACGGTATCAGCGCCAAAACCGTCTGGGACAGCGCCGGCCGTGATATTGCGCGGGCCGAAATTACCTTTGACGAAGCGCTGCTGGGGCGTTCGACCTACGACATCGTGCAGGCGCTGAAAACCGGCGAGATCGCTATCTACTTCCGTGGCTATAAAGCCAACGAAGGCAAGGTTGAAGTGGACGTGCGCAGCGTTGACCAGCAACAGCTGATGACCGTTTTCACCTGTATTAAAAATCTGTTCACGGAGAAACAAGCATGAAGCTGCAACCTAACTACTATCGCGATCGCGTGTGCCTGAATGTGTTGGCCGGTTCGAAAGACAATGCCCAGGATATTTATGCGGCGGCGGAAGGGCATGTGCTGGTGGGCGTTCTTTCCAAGAACTACCCGGACGTCGACAGCGCGGTTGCGGACATGCAGCATTATGCGCAGCTGATTGAGAATGCGCTGTCGGTGGGACTGGGTGCGGGCGATCCTAAACAATCGGCGATGGTCAGCCTGATTTCTCAGCGGGTACAGCCGCAGCACGTCAACCAGGTGTTTACCGGGGTGGGCGCCAGCCGTGCGCTGCTGGGTCAAAATGACAGTGTGGTGAACGGCCTGGTGTCGCCAACCGGTCGCGTCGGTTGGGTGAAGATTTCAACGGGTCCGTTGAGCGCTGCGGCGCCGGACGGCATTGTACCGGTGGAAACCGCCATCGCTCTGTTAAAAGACATGGGCGGCAGTTCAATCAAGTATTTTCCGATGGGCGGGCTGGCATGCAGAGAGGAATATGAGTGTGTCGCCAAAGCCTGTGCCGAACATGACTTTATGCTGGAACCGACTGGTGGCATCGATCTGGAAAACTTCGAGCCGATCGTCGAGATCGCACTGGCTGCCGGCGTGAAGCGCGTGATCCCGCATATCTACAGCTCCATCATTGATTCTGCCAGCGGCAATACTCGTCCACAGGATGTAAAAACCCTGCTGGCGATGACCAAAAAGCTGGTGGGTTAAGCGCATTATCGGATGACGTAAGGCAGGGAGGCAACAGGCTCTGTATCCACAGGCGCAGGCACACCGCGCCGCTATCTTTACCCTATGGCTTTCAAGTTGCAGCTAGGCGGCCAGCTCACTCATCCCCAGGCGCTTACTAAAGTCAAGTAACTGGGGTGAGTTAGTACAGGTAACAACGCTGTGGCTTGAAAGACGACGGGTATATCATCAGGATAACTATGCGAAACTGGCAAACTTCTTCCACCCTGCGAACGGCAGTCACTCTGGCGCTGTTGGCGATGGCTAGCCCGGCGCTTCATGCTGAGGATGCAATGAAATCTACGTCATCTCATTTTGCTTATATCGGTACCTATAATCCCAACGGTGAAGGTGTTTACCGGGTGCAGGTTGACTCGGCCAGCGGCGCGTTGAGCGCCAGGACACTGGCCAGCAACCAGCCGAATCCGGCACAGCTTACCGTAGATGCCAAAGGCCAGACGCTGTATGTCGCCAGCGAAGTGGCAGATTTTAACGGCACTAAACACGGCGGCATTATCGCTTACCGTATCCATCCGACTGACGGTAGCCTGACGCAGCTTAATCAGGTCGATTCGCAGGGGGCGGGGCCGGTTTACCTTTTCCTGACGCCGAACGGCCGCCATCTGCTGGTGGCAAACTACGTCAGTGGCACCGTAGCCGCTTTCCCGGTTGAGCAAGACGGTAAACTGGGTAAAGCCAGTTCGGTGCAGCAACAGCAGGGGCCGGCAGGGGCCGGTAAACCACAGGCGGCAGTCGAGGGCAGCTTTGCCATCAGTGATCATAACGGCCCGCATGCGCATATGATCGCCAGCGATCCGAGCGGCAAGTTTGTGTTTTCCACCGATCTGGGGCTGGATCGCATTTATCAATGGCGCTTTGACGACGCCAGCGGCCAGTTAACGCCGAACGATCCGCCGTGGATCGCGGCGTCTTCTGCCGGTGCCGGTCCGCGTCATTTTGTATTCCATCCGGACGGCAAAACTCTGCTGCTGGTGAACGAAGAGGCTTCGACTCTGACCAGCTACCGTTTTGATAACCAAAAAGGTACTCTGAAACAGTTACACGTCGTCTCCTCGCTGCCTGCCGATTACCAAGGCACCAACTTCGCCGCCGGGCTGGTCCTGAGCGAAGATGGCAAAAATCTGTACGTTGCCAATCGGCTGCACAACAGCATTGCGCAGTTTGGCGTTGGCAGTGGCGGTGAATTGCATTCGGTGGCGGAAACCTGGACGCGCGGTGATTATCCGCGCTCGCTGACGCTGAGCCCGGACGGGCGTTATCTGTATGCGATGAATCAGCGTAGCGATAACGTCACCCGCTTCAGCGTGGATAAGACCAGCGGCAAACTCAGCTTTGTTGAAGGCTATACGCCGGTGGGCAGCCCCTCGCAAATGGTGTTCTTGCCGGTGGTGAAGTAACCCGTTGCCCGCCGGATCTCCCTGGCGGGCACCTTAATTGACGGAAAGAGAATGGTGCGATTTCCCTACCCGCGTTTGGCCTATCTGTTCGATGCTTTGCAGTCCGAGACTTTGCCGCAAGATGAGTTGGCGAAGCGCTTCGCCGTGTCCACCCGAACCGTACGCGCCGACATCACTGCGCTGAACGATATTCTGGAAAAATATGGCGCGCACTTTGTGCATAGCCGTGGGGCGGGTTATCGCCTGCAGGTGGATGACGCCGGGTTATTCAGCGCCCTGCAGCATCAGGAGCGCAAAAAACACGCCACGCCACGCAGTGCGCAGGAACGGGTGCACTATCTGCTGATTCGTTTTTTGACCTCAGCCTTTTCTCTGAAGCTGGAAGATTTGGCCGATGAATGGTTTGTCAGCCGCGGCACGCTGCAAAACGACATGGCTGAGGTGAGGGAGCGCCTGGCGCATTATCAGTTGACTATTGAGACCAAGCCGCGCTACGGCATGAAGCTGTTCGGCTCGGAGATGGCGATCCGTGCCTGTCTGACCGACCTGCTATTCCAACTGCATTTGGCCGATGCCGAGAATCCGTTGCTCAACAATGAGATCCTGCAGCAACCGCAGGTGGTGACTTTTGCCGGGTTGCTGCATCCACTGCTGTCGCAATACGCGATCCGTCTGACGGACGAAGGCGAGCAATACCTGATTTTCTACTGTGCGGTGGCCTTGCGGCGCATTACCGACGGTTACCCGTTGCCGGACTTTGACGTCGAGGACGGTGATGATGCGGTGCGCAAGGTTTCTACCTGGCTGGCCGGGGAATTGCGCAAAGCCAGCGGTAAAGAGGTCTCGATGGCGGAGGAAGCTTATCTGCGGGTCAATATCGCCGCGCGCCGGGTGCAGGAGGTTCAACCGACCGAGATCAACGCCGACGATGAAGAAGCGCTGGTGGATTACATCCTGTCGTATATCAATTCGCACTATAACTACAATCTGCAGGGCGACAAGCAGCTGCGCGCCGATCTGCTCACCCACATCAAAACCATGATCACCCGGGTGAAATACCAGATTAATATCCCCAACCCATTGCTGGCGAACATTAAGCAGCATTACCCGATGGCCTATGACGTCACGCTGGCGGCGGTGTCGAGTTGGGGAAAATACACGCCTTACACCCTGAGTGAAAATGAGATCGGCTATTTGGTGCTGCACATTGGTGTTGGCCTGGAGCGGCATTACAACATCGGTTATGAGCGCCACCCACAGGTCATGCTGGTGTGCGATACCGGCAACTCGACGGTGCGTATGATCCAGGCGCAAATCGCGCGCAAGTACCCGCAACTGGTGATGACGCGCATTGTTTCGCTACGCGATTACGAGGTGCTCAACCATATCGACGAAGACTTTGTCATTTCCAACGCGCGGGTCAGCGAAAAGAACAAGCCGGTGGTGGTGATGTCGCCGTTCCCGACCGAATATCAGCTCGAACAGCTGGGTAAGCTGGTGTTGGTGGATCGCACCAAGCCTTATATGTTGGAAAAGTTCTTCGACGCCGACCATTTTATGGTGGTGAACGAGCCGCTGACTCAGGCGCAATTGTTCCAGAAGGTGTGTAGCCAACTGGAGCGCGAAGGCTACGTGGGCGATGATTTCTATCCGTCGGTGGTGGAGCGCGAGGCGATTGTTTCCACCCTGCTGGGCGAGGGGATTGCGTTGCCGCACTCGTTGGGGCTGCTGGCGAAAAAAACCGTGGTGGTCACGCTGCTGGCACCGCACGGCGTAGCCTGGGGGGAAGGCGAGATCGCCCACGTGATTTTCCTGCTGGCAATCAGCAAAAGCGATTACGAAGAGGCGATGGCGATTTACGAGCTGTTTGTCACCTTTGTGCGCGAACGCTCGATGAGCCGCCTGCTGGGCAGCGACAATTTCGACAGCTTCAAGGCGGTAGCGCTGGACTGTTTGAGCAGGATCTAATGGCGGGAGCGCGGTTAGGTTCTAAGTCAGAGGGCGCAGCAGCGCCCTTATTTTTTAGTCTTCGTCAAAACCGGAATTTATCAGCTCAATCACCGCGGCCAGAGCTTTGGCTTCGTCCGGGCCGGTGGCTTCCACTTCGATATGACGGCCTTGGGCAGAGTCCAGCATCAGCAGCGCAATCACGCTGCTGGCTTCGGCTTCGGTACCGCTGTCGTTGCGCAGCATCACTTCGGCGTCAAAACTCTGCACCAGCTCGAACAGCTTCATCGCCGGGCGAGCATGCATGCCCAGCTTGTTTTTGATTTCAACCGTTTGCTTGACCGTCATTGTTTGCGTTTTTCCAGCGTACGGTGGCGTGATTGTACGTTCTTGCCGCGTGAGCGGAAGTAGTCGGCCAACTGTTCTGCCACGTAGACGGAGCGGTGTTTCCCGCCGGTACAGCCAATGGCCACCGTCAGGTAGCTGCGGTTATTGGTTTCCAGCATCGGCAGCCACTGTTCCAGATAACTGCGGGTCTGGTAGATGAAGTTGTGCACTTCAGTGTGGCGATCGAGGAATGACGCGACGGGTTTATCCAGGCCGGTCATCGGGCGCAGTTTCGGATCCCAGTGTGGGTTTGGCAGGAAACGTACGTCGAACACGTAATCGGCGTCGATCGGAATGCCGTGTTTGAAACCGAAGGATTCGAACACCATGGTCAGCTCGCGCTCGCGTTTGCCCAGCAGGCGGGTGCGCAGCATTTCGGCCAGTTCATGCACCGACATTTCCGAGGTGTCGATGATCAGATCGGCCCGTGAACGCAGAGGCTCGAGCAGATCGCTTTCTTCATCGATGGCGCTTTCCAGCGACAGATTCTTGCTGGACAGCGGGTGTAAACGGCGAGTATCACTGTAACGGCGAATCAGCGTATTGCGGTCGGCGTCGAGGAACAGCAACTGCGGCGAAAAACTGTCCGGCAGTTGGGTCATCGCATATTCAAACACTTCCGGCGATTCCGGCATGTTACGCACGTCAATGCTTACCGCCGCGGAGCTGTTGCGTTCTGCCAGCGTATTGGCAAGCTGCGGCAGCAGTACCACGGGCAGGTTATCAACGCAGTAAAAACCCATGTCTTCCAACGCCCGCAAGGCGACGGATTTCCCTGAACCGGAACGGCCGCTGACAATCATCAGCACCATGTGGTAACTCCCCCTGGCATCTCGGTGGCGTCTGTCGCCACCGTTAGAAACTTTATTATTCCGGCCTAAACCGGAATCCATCATGGCTAAACAGTATCGTTATCCGGGCTGGAAGTCACGCCAGCCGGGCGTTACTCGGTGATGATTTGGTAAAGCTCTTCGTCACTTTGCGCCGCGCGCAGGCGGCGGCATACGGTTTTGTCAGCCAGGCGCTTGGCGACCAGGGACAGGGTATGCAAATGGGTTTTACATTGGTCGGCCGGCACCAGTAAGGCAAACAGCAGATCGACCGGCTGGTTATCAATGGCGTCGAAGGCGATAGGTTGGTCGAGACGAATAAACACGCCAACGGCCCGCAGTGTGTCCTCTTCCAGTTTGCCATGGGGAATGGCGATACCGTTGCCGATACCGGTGCTGCCCATACGCTCGCGGGTGAGAACCGCGTCAAACACCACCTGAGGTGACAGGTTGAGCTGTTTGGCTGCCAGTTCGCTGATAATCTCCAAAGCCCGTTTCTTGCTGGTGCAATGTACTGAGCTTCTGGTGCACTCGATGTTTAACACCGAGCTTAACTGCATTGTTTCGTTATTCATCTCATCTTCACTTAAAACCACACCAGCAAGCAGGCTTGTGAGGTGATTTTTCGCCTTGTTTAACCCTGATGGCTTATCGGCGCGTACCCATACAGGTAACGCGCCGATCGCCGAGGCTACGTTTGAGCCGTACCCGCTGACGGAAACGGCCCAGAATGTCAGTGTTGTTTCAGTTTGTCTTTATGTTTGTTCAATTGACGCGCCAGTTTGTCGATCAGGCTATCAATTGCCGCATACATGTTCTCGTCTTCCGAGGTAGCGTGCAACTCGCCTCCATTCACGTGCACCGTCGCTTCCGCGATCTGTTGCACTTTTTCCACACTAAGAACGACATACACCTGATTTATGCGGTCAAAATACTGTTCGAGTTTGGCGAACTTGGTGTTCACGAACTCGCGCAAAGGTTCGGTGATTTCGATGTGGTGTCCGGTAATGTTGAGCTGCATAATGTCTTCCTTCTCAATAGAGGTCAAACCAACTGTTTACGCTGGTTGGACGGCGGGATGGACAAAGACTCTCGGTACTTGGCGACGGTACGCCGCGCCACGATGATCCCCTGGTCGGAGAGCAGGGTGGCCAGCTTACTGTCGCTGAGCGGTTTGGCGGGGTTTTCCGCCGCGATCATTTTCTTCACCACTGCCCGGATCGCCGTAGAGGAGGCTTCGCCCCCGCTGTCGGTATTCACATGGCTTGAGAAGAAATATTTCAATTCGAAAATGCCGCGCGGACTGTGCAAAAACTTCTGCGTGGTCACGCGTGAGATTGTCGATTCATGCATCTCCACGGCCTGGGCGATATCCGCCAGCACCATGGGCTTCATAAATTCGGCACCCTGTTCAAAGAACGCCTGTTGCTGCTCGACGATGCAGCGCGAGACTTTCAGCAGGGTGTCGTTGCGGCTTTCCAGGCTTTTGATCAGCCACTTTGCTTCCTGCAGATTGCTGCGGATGTACTGACCGTCGCTGTCGTTGCGTGCGCTGTTGCCCAGAGCGGCATACTGCTGGTTGATCTTCAGGCGCGGAATACTGTCGCTGTTGAGCTCAACCGTCCACACATCCTGCACTTTGCGCACCAGCACGTCCGGGATCACGTACTCGGATTCGCCGGTATTGATCGACTGGCCCGGACGCGGATCGAGTGACTGGATCAGCAGCATCGCTTCTTTCAGTGTATCTTCTTTTGAGCGTGTTGTTCGCATCAGGCTGCGAAAGTCGTGGTTAGCCAGCAAGTCCAGATGTTCGCTGATGATCAGGCGGGCTTCAGCCAGATAGGGCGTGTCTTTGGCGTACTGGGAAAGCTGGACCAGCAGACAATCGCGCAGATCGCGTGCCGCGACACCCACCGGGTCAAAGCGCTGTACGCGCTTCAACACCGCTTCGACTTCGTCCATTGTCACATTCTCGTCACCCATGCTCTCCAGAATGTCTTCCAGCGGCACGGTGAGATAGCCGGTGTCATCGACGGCGTCGACGATCGAAGTGGCGATGGCGGCATCAGTATCGGAAAACGGCGTCAGATCCACTTGCCACATCAGGTAATCCTGCAGGGTCTGGGTGGTTTCGCCCTGATACACCGGCAGTTCATCGTCGCTGTAATCAGTGCGGGTTCCTGACGGGGTGCCGGCGGTGTAGATTTCGTCCCAGGTGGCGTCCAGCGGCAGCTCTTCGGGCATGTCCTTTTGTTCCAGCGCCTCGCGGGTATCCAAACCTTCGGTGTCGGTCGTCTCTTTAGCGTCGATTTCTTCGTGCAGATCGGTCTGTTCAAGCAGTGGATTGCTCTCTAACGCCAGCTGTATCTCCTGCTGGAGCTCAAGCGTGGACAACTGCAGCAGGCGAATGGCCTGCTGGAGCTGGGGGGTCATGGCCAGTTGTTGGCTAAACCTGAGTTGCAAACCTTGCTTCATATTCTTCAGTCTACTTCCGTTAACAGTCGCCCATCAGGACGCGCTGGCACTCAGAGGCGGAATTCTTCGCCCAGATAAACGCGTTTTACCTGCTCATCGGCCAGAATAGCATCCGGCGTGCCGTGAGCAATCAGTTTGCCCTGGCTGACGATATAGGCGCGTTCACACACGTCCAGCGTTTCGCGCACGTTATGGTCGGTGATCAGCACGCCCAGGCCGCTGTCACGCAAGTGCTCGATAATTTTTTTAATGTCGATAACGGAAATCGGGTCAACCCCGGCGAAGGGTTCATCCAGCAGGATGAATTTCGGGTTAGCCGCCAGTGCACGGGCGATCTCCACGCGGCGACGTTCGCCACCGGACAACGCCTGGCCCAGGTTGTCGCGCAGATGGGTGATATGGAACTCTTCCATCAGCTCCACCGCACGGTCTGCCCGCTGCTCGCTGCTGAGATCTTCACGGATCTCCAGCACCGCCATCAGGTTGTCGTAAACGCTCAGACGGCGGAAGATCGACGCTTCCTGCGGCAGATAGCCGATGCCGCGACGCGCACGGGCGTGCAGCGGCAGCAGACTAATGTCTTCTTCGTCAATCACAATGCGTCCGGCGTCGCGCTGAACGATACCGACCACCATGTAGAAGGTGGTGGTCTTGCCGGCGCCGTTTGGCCCCAGCAGGCCGACGATCTCGCCGGATTTCACTTTCAGGCTGACGTCTTCAACGACTTTACGGCCCTTGTAGGCTTTCGCCAGGTTTTCTGCGATGAGTGTAGCCATAAGTGATTAGTTACTCTTCTTTTGCCCGTTTTTATCTTGCAACTGCGACGGTACCAGAACCGTAGTCACGCGTTTGCCTTTATCGCTAAACGCCTGCATTTGCTGCTGTTGCACCAGGTAGGTGATGCGATCGCCTTTGACGTTGCTGTCGAGCTGTTCCAGATAGGCGTTCCCGGTCAGGGTCACCAACTGAGACGCCACATCGTAACGTACCTTCTGCGCATGGCCTTTCACCGGCTTGCCGCTGTCTTGCATCTGATAGAAGGTTACCGGGTTACCGAAGGCTTCAATATAGGTTTTGTTCTGATCGCCGCCCGGGCGGGTGACGACCACCTTGTCCGCTTTGATATCGATAGTGCCTTGCTTGATCACCACGTTATCGGTAAAGGTGCTGACGTTGCTCTGCATATCCAGAGACTGTTTCAGCGAGTCGATGCTCACCGGCTGATTGGAGTCGGACTTCAACGCCCAGGCAGGGGCGCTGGCGGCCAAAATCAAGCTGCCGATTAACAGATTACGGCTTGGTTTGTTGGTTCTGAATTTCATAGTTGGTCTTAACCTTATCAATCAGCTCAGCGGTTTTGGCCCGCAGGTTCCCACGCATTTTCATGCCGTTAGAGGTGAAGTTCGTCCCGTAGAGCGTCACTTCGTCATCCGAAGCCACATCCTGGGTCACCAGGTTCACCTGAGCATTGTCTGTTTTAATTTTTTCCAGCTGCGACGTGGTGGTCAGGCTGTTCACCTCGACGTGGCCGTAAAGATACAGCATCCGGTCTTTAGTCAGTTTGGCGCGGTCGGCGCGAACTGACCAGGTGGCCACCGCGTTTTCATCAAACAGCGTCATCACCGGCTGGGTGAACCAGCTTAATTCGTCGGCGGTATAATACTTCACGTCTTCCGCCACCAGCTTGTAACTCAGCTTGCCGGTCGGATTGTACACTATGGTGACCGTATGCTGGCTCTGATAAGTCGGGTCCTGGCTGTTTGCCGGCCCCGGCGTAGTATCATCACTGAAATCCGTCATGTTCCAGCCAATCAGCGCCAAGGCGATCACCGCCAGCAACAGGGTGATCCACAGTTTGGTTTTACTCATATCGATAGCCCTTTGGCGTCTTCCAGCTTGTTCTGAGCCAAAAGAATAATGTCGCACAGCTCGCGCACCGCACCGCGGCCGCCGGCAATGCGGGTAACATAGTGGGCTCGTGGCGTCAGCAGCGGATGTGCATCTGCGACCGCGACCGCCAGGCCAACCTGTGCCATCACTGGCCAGTCGATCAGATCGTCACCGATATAGGCTACCTGATCCGCCGTCAGCGACAGTGTATCCAACAGTTCGCGGAAGGCCAAAAGCTTATCGGATTGCCCCTGATAAAGGTGGGTGATCCCGAGGGTTTCAGCCCGGTCTTCCAACAGCTTGGCGGAGCGGCCGGTAATGATCGCCACTTCGATATCCGAGGTTTTCAGGCAGCGGATGCCATAACCGTCGCGCACGTTGAACGCTTTTAATTCTTCGCCATTGTTGCCCATGAAAATCAGGCCGTCTGACAGCACGCCGTCGACATCACAAATCAGCAGGCGGATTTTGCCGGCACGCGCCATGACGTCTTGCTCTACAGGCCCGTAGCAGGTTTCAACCAGACTCATTGAATTCTCTTCCATAGTTAAACGACGCCGGCGCGCAGCATGTCATGCATATGTACCACACCCAGCAATTGGTCGCCATCGGCAACCAGCAGCGCGGTGATATGACGTTGCTGCATCAGGTTCAGCGCGTCGACCGCCAGCAGGTTCGGGCGTACCCGTACGCCGCCGAGTGTCATGACATCGACGATCCGAGCCTCGTTGAGATTGATGCCCATATCGAATATCCGGCGCAGGTCACCGTCGGTGAAGATACCGGCGATTTTCATCAGATCGTCACAGACGACCGTCATCCCCAGATTCTTGCGGGTGATTTCCAGCAGTGCGTCACGCAGCGATGCATCGGCGCTGACGTGGGGAATTTCGTCGCCGCTGTGCATGATATCGCAAACGCGCAGCAGCAGTCGGCGGCCCAGAGCGCCACCCGGGTGCGATAACGCAAAATCTTCCGGCGTGAAACCACGAGCCTTTAACAGTGCGACGGCCAGCGCATCGCCCATCACCAGAGTGGCGGTGGTGCTGGTGGTCGGTGCCAGACCGAGCGGGCAGGCTTCCTGCGGCACTTTGATGCACAGGTGAATGTCCGCCGCTTTGCCCATCGAACTTTCCGGGTTGTTGGTCATGCAGATCAACGGGATTTGCTGACGCTTCAACACCGGGATCAGCGCTTGTATTTCGTTGGACTCACCCGAGTTGGAGATGGCGAGGACGATATCCTGCGCGGTGACCATGCCGAGGTCGCCATGGCTGGCCTCCGCGGGATGAACAAAGAACGAAGGCGTCCCGGTGCTGGCGAAGGTCGCGGCAATCTTGCAACCGATATGCCCGGATTTGCCCATGCCCATCACCACCACTTTGCCACTGCATTCGGCGATTAACCCGCAGGCGCGGGTAAAGTCTGCATTGATGTATTGATCGAGCTGGGCCAGCCCGTCACGCTCAATCTGCAGCACTTCTTTGCCTGCCTGCTGAAAATCAAAGCCCGGTTGCAACTGAATGTTCGACATGCTCATTTCCGTCGGTTATACCCGTCATCTTTCCAGTTGCGCCAGGCTGCAACTGGAAAGCTATAGGCTATAGCTAAATGAATCGAAAGGGTTAAAAAACAGCACCGCAAGATACGCAATAAAACCACATAATAACAGAGCGCCGGCCAGATGACCGATGCGATGTTTGCGCCCAATGCACAGGGCACTGAGCACAATGCTGACTGCCAGCATGACCCAGTAATCGCGATGGAAGGCAGCACCATCGACGGTCCCCGGGGACAACAGGGCGGGGACGCCCAGCACGATCACCGTGTTGAAAATGTTGGAACCGATGATATTGCCAATCGCCATATCATCTTCGCCCTTGAGTGCCCCGGCGATGGAGGTGGCCAGCTCCGGCAGGCTGGTGCCGACAGCGATGAGGGTCAGGCCGACCACCAGCTCACTCATACCGAAATAGTGTGCGATGACCGTGGCGTTATCGACCACCATTTTGGACGACAGCGGCAGAATGATAAACGCCAGCACCAGCCACAGCACCGCCACGGTGTTGCTGCTGTCCTGCGGCAGTTCGGCCATTTGCTCCAGGGTCAGGCTGTCGCTGCCTTCGCGCTGCGCCAGTCGGGCAATTTTCAACATCAACAGAATAAAGACGGCGGCGGCGGCCAACAGCACCACGCCATCCAGTCGGCTCAGCGTACCGTCCATCAGCACAAAACCGCACAATACTGTGACCGCCAACATCAGCGGCAGTTCGCGCCGCAATACTTCAGATCGCGCCGCCAGCGGGTGTATCAAGGCGGCGACGCCGAGGATCAGTAAAATATTCGTGATGTTGGAACCCAAGACGTTCCCCACGGCCATATCGATTTGCCCGTTCAGCGCCGCGGTGGTCGACACGAACAGTTCCGGCAGCGAGGTGCCGATGCCGACGATGGTCATACCGATAATCAACGGTGGCACGCCAAGTGAACGGGAAATTACCGCAGCACCGTAAACTAAGCGGTCTGCACCATATACCAGTAAAAATAAACCAACGATTAATAACGCTATCGCGAGAAACATGCAGGGTCCTTTGTTGGGTATCATCCCGGTTCGTTGGTTAAAAGCCGTAATTCGGCTATCTTGCTTTGCCCTCCGTTGCGCAGGTTGCAGGTTAAAGCCGCAGCAACGGGTTTTCCCGGCTAATATATGAACACTTTCGTTTTTTTTCGTTATGGCGCCAATTTTGACCGGGTGGCGCGTAAAAGTAAAACCTATGGCACCATTGGTAGCGAAATGCCGGTAAGTTTTTGTAAAGATGAGACGCATTGCGCCCGTTGCTTTAACATCGCGGGTAGATTTAGCCAAAATGACCCGTAAAGGATCAATTAACATGCACCAGAAGGCAGAGAATCTGGTCGAAGTTCGCGACATGACTTTCTCGCGCGGCGATCGACTGATATTCGAAGACATCAACCTGACGGTTCCCCGTGGCAAGGTCACGGCGATCATGGGGCCGTCCGGGATTGGCAAAACGACGCTGCTGCGTCTGATCGGCGGTCAGTTGGCGCCGGACAGCGGTGAAATCTGGTTCGATGGCGATAACATCCCCGCGTTGTCTCGCCATCAACTGTATGAAGCGCGCAAGAAAATGAGCATGCTGTTTCAGTCCGGCGCGCTGTTTACCGACCTGACGGTGTTCGAAAACGTGGCTTACCCGTTGCGCGAGCATAGCCGTTTGCCGGAACCGATCCTGCGCAGCACGGTGATGATGAAGCTGGAAGCGGTTGGACTGCGTGGCGCAGCCGATCTGATGCCGAATGAATTGTCCGGCGGTATGGCGCGGCGTGCCGCGCTGGCGCGCGCCATTGCGCTCGATCCGGAAATGATCATGTTCGACGAGCCTTTTGTCGGCCAGGATCCAATCACCATGGGCGTGCTGGTGAAGCTGATCGATGAGCTGAATCACGCGCTGGGCATCACCTGCATCGTGGTTTCGCACGACGTGCCGGAAGTGCTGAGTATTGCCGACTACGCTTACATTGTTGCCGACCATCGGGTGATAGCCGAAGGCACGGCGCAACAATTACAGAACAATCCTGATGCACGCGTGCGCCAGTTCCTGGATGGTATTGCCGATGGGCCGGTACCCTTCCGTTATCCGGCCGGCGATTATCAGGCCGAGCTGTTAGGTTTAGGGAGTAAATAAGCTGATGTTATTACAGGCGTTAGCGTCGTTAGGACGCCGTGGCATCAACACCAGCGCCAGCTTTGGGCGCGCCGGGTTGATGCTGTTCAACGCGCTGGTCGGGCGGCCCGAGCCGCGTAAGCAGTGGCCGCTGTTGCTCAAACAGTTGCACAGCGTTGGTGTGCAGTCGCTGCTGATCATCGTGGTTTCCGGGTTGTTTATCGGCATGGTGCTGGGGCTACAGGGTTATCTGGTGCTCACCACCTACAGTGCTGAAGCCAGCCTGGGCATGATGGTGGCGTTATCGCTGCTGCGTGAGCTGGGCCCGGTGGTTACCGCACTGTTGTTTGCCGGTCGTGCCGGTTCCGCGTTGACGGCCGAAATTGGCCTGATGAAGGCGACAGAACAAATCTCCAGCCTGGAAATGATGGCCGTCGATCCGCTGAGACGTATCGTCGCGCCGCGCTTCTGGGCCGGTTTGATCAGCATGCCGCTACTGACGATGATCTTTGTCGCTATCGGCATCTGGGGCGGTTCGGTGGTGGGTGTGGACTGGAAGGGCATTGACAGTGGCTTCTTCTGGTCGGCAATGCAAGGTGCCGTTGAGTGGAAAAAAGACTTACTCAACTGCCTGATCAAGAGCGTGGTATTTGCCATCACCGTGAGCTGGATTGCCATCTTCAACGGGTATGATGCCGTACCGACCTCTGAAGGGATAAGCCGGGCAACGACCCGTACCGTGGTACATTCGTCACTGGCGGTGTTGGGATTGGATTTCGTGCTGACAGCACTGATGTTTGGGAATTGATTCGATGCAAACGAAGAAGAGTGAAATCTGGGTTGGGGCATTTATGCTGATTGCGCTGTGCGCCATCGTATTTCTGTGCCTGCAAGTGGCGAACATTAAGTCGATCGGTAACGAGCCGACATACCGCATCTACGCGACCTTCGATAACATCGGTGGTCTGAAAGCACGTTCGCCGGTGAAAATCGGCGGGGTGATGATTGGCCGTGTGGCGGAAATCTCGCTCGATCCTAAAACCTATACGCCGCGTGTAGCCCTGGATATCCAGGATAAATTCGACCAGATCCCGGACACCAGCTCGCTGGCGATCCGCACCTCCGGCCTGCTGGGGGAGCAATATCTGGCGTTGAACGTCGGTTTTGAAGATCCGGATATGGGTACGGCCATTTTGAAAGACGGCGGTACTATTCAGGACACCAAATCAGCCATGGTTCTGGAAGATCTGATCGGCCAGTTCCTGTATAAGAGCGGCGGTCAGGATGATGCAGCCAAAGCGGGAGACGCGGCTGCTCAGCCGGCTACCGGTGCTGCACCGCAAGCCGCTGCCCCTATTCATTAAGAGAGGAAACCTGCATGTTTAAACGTTTACTTATGGTTGCCCTGCTGGTGGTTGCACCGCTGGCGAATGCGGCCGATCAGACCAATCCTTACAGCCTGATGCAAGACGCGGCTGAGAAGACCTTCACTCGCCTTAAAACAGAGCAGCCAAAGATCAAGCAGGACCCTAACTACCTGCGTTCCGTGGTGCATCAAGAACTGATGCCGTTTGTGCAGGTCAAATATGCCGGTGCGCTGGTGTTGGGCCGTTATTACAAAGAAGCGACGCCGGCGCAACGTGAAGCCTACTTCACCGCATTCCAGGCTTACCTGGAGCAGGCTTACGGCCAGGCGCTGGCGATGTATCACGGCCAGACTTATCAGATTGAGCCTGAGCAGCCGCTGGGCAACGCTGATATTGTGGCAATCCGCGTGACCATCATCGATCAGGGCGGTCGTCCACCGGTGCGTCTGGACTTCCAGTGGCGTAAAAACAGCAAAACCGGTCATTGGCAGGCTTATGACATGATCGCCGAAGGCGTCAGCATGATCACCACCAAACAGAACGAGTGGGCCTCTACGCTGCGTACCCAGGGGATTGACGGTCTGACTAAACAACTGCAGGCAGCGGCACAGCGTCCAATCACGCTGGATCAGAAAAACTGATGTCTGCCGCCCTCAGCTTTGAATCGCAGCAACAGACCCTGATCCTGCGCGGTGCGCTGGATCGGGAAACGCTGTTGCCGCTGTGGGAACAGCGGGATGCGTTGCTGGCGGATAAAACCGCTATCGACGTTACGCAACTGCAGCGTGTGGACTCGTCTGGGCTGGCACTGTTGGTGCATTTGCGTGAACAGCAGCACCAACGTGGCGTGGAATTAAAAATTTCTGGCGCCAGCGATCGCTTGAAAACGCTGATCGCACTGTACAATCTGCAAGCAATAATGCCTGTCGATACCGCTGGTTAGCCCGATTTTCGACTGGATGAAGACGTTTTCTCCCCAGAAAGCCCCTGTATAACAGGGGCTTTTTCTTTAGTTTAAGAAAACGTCGTATTCCACTAAGATATCAGGCTGATTATGATCCTTTTGATACAGAACTGGATACTATGGAAAATAGCGAGATTAAAGATGTGCTGATGCGAGCATTGGCACTGGAAGAAGCACATGTTACCGGCGACGGCAGCCATTTTCAGGTGATCGTGGTCGGTGAGCTGTTTGCCGCCATGAGCCGCGTTAAAAAACAACAGACGGTCTATGCACCGCTGATGGAATACATTGCGGACAACCGTATTCACGCCTTGTCGATTAAGGCGTACACCCCTGAAGAGTGGCAGCGAGACCGCAAACTCAACGGATTTTAAGGCTGTTTGCCCAGCGGGGCGGGCAGCATCAGTTTAGATAACAGAGAGTAGTCAAATGGATAAATTTCGTGTGCAGGGCCGGACCCGCCTCAGCGGTGAAGTTGCTATTTCCGGGGCTAAAAATGCCGCCCTGCCGATCCTGTTCGCCGCATTGTTAGCGGAAGAGCCGGTCGAGTTGCAGAATGTCCCGAAGCTGAAGGACATCGACACCACCATTAAGCTACTCAGCCAGTTAGGCACCAAGATTGAACGCAACGGTTCCGTATTCGTTGACGCCAGCGGCGTGAACGAGTTCTGTGCGCCGTACGATCTGGTGAAAACCATGCGCGCTTCCATCTGGGCGTTGGGGCCGTTGGTCGCCCGTTTCGGTCGTGGTCAGGTTTCCCTGCCGGGCGGTTGCGCGATCGGTGCGCGTCCGGTCGATCTGCACATTACCGGTCTGGAACAGCTCGGGGCGGAGATCAAACTGGAAGAAGGTTACGTTAAAGCTTCCGTCGACGGCCGCCTGAAAGGCGCACACATCGTTATGGATAAGGTGAGCGTAGGCGCTACCGTCACCATCATGAGTGCTGCAACTTTGGCGACCGGTACCACCGTGATTGAGAATGCTGCCCGCGAGCCGGAAATTGTCGATACCGCCAACTTCCTCAACACGCTGGGGGCAAAAATCACCGGCGCCGGCAGTGACCGTATCACCATCGAAGGCGTTGAACGTCTGGGCGGTGGTGTTTATCGCGTTCTGCCGGACCGTATCGAGACCGGTACTTTCCTGATCGCTGCCGCCGTTTCTGGCGGTAAAGTGATGTGCCGCGACACCCGTCCGGATACGCTGGATGCGGTGTTGGCCAAGCTGCGCGAAGCCGGTGCGGATATCGAAGTGGGCGAAGACTGGATCAGCCTGGATATGCATGGCAAACGCCCTAAAGCGGTTACCGTGCGCACTGCGCCGCACCCCGGCTTCCCGACCGATATGCAGGCTCAGTTCAGCTTGCTGAACCTGGTTGCGGAAGGCACCGGTGTGATCACCGAAACCATCTTTGAAAACCGTTTCATGCATGTGCCTGAGCTGATCCGTATGGGCGCACACGCTGAGATCGAGAGCAATACTGTGATTTGTCATGGCGTTGAGCAACTGTCCGGTGCTCAGGTGATGGCGACCGATCTGCGTGCTTCCGCCAGCCTGGTATTGGCGGGCTGCATCGCCGACGGCGTGACCGTCGTCGATCGTATCTATCACATTGATCGTGGTTATGAGCGTATTGAAGACAAGCTGCGTGCGCTGGGTGCCAACATCGAGCGTGTGAAAGGCGAGTAATCTGTCTGACGCCGGAGTGCTGCTCCGGCGTAAATGCAGTCTTGGGGCTCGGCATCGCCGGGCCCTTTTAATTATTGTCTTCCGGGAATTCACCCACCGTCATCTTCAGCGTGATGCGTTTACCTTCGCGCAAGACCACCACCGGAATTTCCGTACCCGGGCGGATCTCTGCCACCTGATCCATGGTTTCCAGCACCGATACCGCCGGCTTGTTGTCCACGTTGATGATCACGTCGTTGACATGGAAACCGGCGTTGCCAGCCGGCCCGCTCGGCGTAATTTCAGTCACGATAATGCCCTGCAGGCGATCGATACCTGAGTTGGACGAACGCAGCGGAATAATCTCTTTGCCCTGAATACCGAAATAACCACGAATGACGCGGCCGTCGCGGATCAGCTTGTCCATAATCTTGGTGGCCAGTTCGATGGGAATGGCGAAGCCCAAACCTTCCGGCGTCTCACCGTCGGTGATTTTATCGTAGGTCAGGGTGTTGATACCGATTAGCTCACCCAGTGAGTTGACCAGCGCACCGCCCGAGTTGCCGCGGTTAATCGAAGCATCGGTTTGCAGGAAGGTCTGGCGCCCGGTGGTGCTCATACTGATGCGGCCGGTGGCGCTGAGGATCCCTTGGGTGACGGTCTGGCCGAGATTATAGGGGTTGCCGATCGCCAGCACGACGTCGCCCACGTGCGCGGTACGGGCAGTGTTGATCGGGATCACCGGCAGATTGCCTGGATCTATTTTCAACACCGCCAGATCGGTCAGGCCGTCAGAGCCGACCAACAGCGCTTCGTAGCGGCGGCCGTCCTGCACCACCACGGTAATTTGTTGCGCATCTTTGATTACGTGGCGATTGGTCAGGATATACCCGCGATCGTTCATGATCACGCCAGAGCCCAGCGACAGTACGTTGGCGGTACCGTTCATGTTGCGGTTGTAGATATTGACTACGGCAGGCGCGGCGCGGCGCACCGCCTTGTTGTAACTGACGGGCGTTTCATCACGGGTATTGTCATGTTTTTCTGCGAACAAAGCATTGGAAGAACGTAGCACGGGTAAAGCGACCAGCAGCAGGCCGGCAACGATTAGACCAATAACGACGGAGCGCAAGAGCTTAGCAAACATGGAGTTTTAGTACGTGAGATGAAAGATGCACGAAGGATAACATGAGAATACCGGGCGCAGTATGTCACCGCGCCCGGTTTTTAAACAAAAATACGATTAACGCAACAGCAGATAAAGGGTTTCGCCACCGCGTACGATGTTCAGCGCCATGACCGGTGGTTTGGCTTCGAGCACCTTGCGCAGTGCGGTAATGTTCTCAATACGCTGGCGGTTGACGCCAATGATCACATCGTCTTTCTGCAGCCCGATTTGTGCGGCCGCAGAGCCTTTATCCACTTTATCGATCTTCACGCCTTTGTCGCCGCTCGGGATCGCGCCGTTGCTGAGTGAAACACCCTGCAGGGCAGGTGAAAGCGTTTCGGCATTGGTTGAGGCGCTTTCGCTGTTATCCAGCGTGACGGACACTTCCTGCGGTTTGCCATCGCGCAGCAGCCCGACCTTAATGGTCTTGCCCGGCGCCGTGGTACCGACCTTGGCGCGCAGTTCGGCGAAGCTGCTGACGGGTTTGCCGTCGACGGAAATCAGGATATCGCCGGCCTTGATGCCCGCCTTGGCGGCGGCGGATTTCGGCAGCACTTCACTGACGAAAGCACCGCGTTGCGCGTCGGTATTGAAGGCTTTGGCCATATCGGCGGTCATTTCACTGCCTTTAATGCCCAACAGCCCACGTTTCACTTCACCAAACTCGATCAACTGCTGGCTGAGGTTCTGTGCCATGTTGCTCGGAATGGCGAAGCCGATGCCCACGTTGCCGCCGCTTGGCGCCAAAATGGCGGTGTTGATGCCGATCAGCTCACCGTTGAGGTTAACCAGCGCACCGCCGGAGTTGCCGCGGTTGATGGATGCATCGGTCTGAATGAAGTTTTCCAACCCTTCCAGGTTCAGACCGCTACGCCCCAAGGCGGAAATAATACCGGAAGTGGCGGTCTGGCCGAGGCCGAACGGGTTGCCGACGGCGACCGCGAAATCGCCGACCCGCAGTTTATCGGAATCCGCCATTTTTATGGCGGTCAGGTTTTTCACGTCGTTGAGTTGCAGCAGGGCAATGTCGGACTGTTCGTCACGACCCACCAGCTTGGCGTCCACTTCACGGCCATCGTTCAACTGCACGCTGATCTTATCGGCGTTGTTGATCACGTGGTTGTTGGTCAGCACATAGCCTTTGGCGGCGTCGATGATAACGCCGGAGCCCAGCCCTTCAAACGGGCGCGAGCTTTGTGGCTGGTCAGGGCCGCCAGGGCCAAAGAAACGTCTGAATTCCTCCGGAATTTGCTGGCGCTGCACCTGGGTGCCTTCAACATGCACGCTGACCACTGCGGGCAAGACTTTCTCCAGCATCGGCGCCAGGCTTGGCAGCGGCTGCCCTTGAACGGCGACGGGCAGCGCGGCGGTGGCAGCCGGTACGGAGGTCAGCGTGAGGCCAATACTCATTGCCAATGCACTAAGAATTAACGACTTTTTCTTCATTGATAATAGCTCTCTCAATACCTGCCGGTGGAATAGTGATGATAAAGCAGCAGCAATACCATAGTGAAGGGTAAGACCGTGAATTTGCGTGAAAAGTTCACTCAATCGTCAGCGTTAAGGATAGCGTAACGTGGGGGAAGAAGGATGAGGAGGATCAAAAACCCGTGGGGCTGGCCCACGGGCAAAGAACAGCGTTTAGTCGCGACGTGGACGTTCGCCACGCAGCAGGCCTGATGCGCCTTCAGAGTAGTCGCGCGGCATTTCTACCGGCGCCTGATCGTTATCCGCTTCGGCTTCCGTCAGGCGATAGCGGAACGGATTTTCCTGCATTGGCAGGTCCGGCAACAGGTTGTTGGAGCTTTTCGCCATATGCTGATACAGCTGGCGATAATCGCGAGCCATGTTGTCCAGCAGCTCAGCGCTGCGGGCAAAGTGGCCGACCAACTCCTGACGATACTCTTCCAGCTCGGTTTTGCTCTTGTCCAACTCGTTCTGCAAAACTTGTTGTTGACGTAATTTACGGTTACCAAAACGCATCGCTACCGCACCAATGACGATACCGACCACCAAACCAATCAGCGCATACTCCCAGGTCATGATGACTCCTATTTTGACTTCGTTGTTCCGCAGGGATTTTTCACTTAATAATATCCACTATAACCGTTAACCTTGTCCGAGTGGAATCCTGATGAGCTTTGACCTGATTTCTTCAGGGTTTTCAGCGCTGCTCAGAGCGGGTATTTGTGGCGATATGGGGGCTAAGCAGCCGCAATATGTCGCGAAAATGGGTTAAATAATTTCTAAGCGTTCTTAGGGAACATCGAACAGATGCAGGCACAATCACCGTTATCACGCTACCAGCAGGCGCTGGATGCGGGGGAATACCAGGCCGATGCGGTTCAACGCCAGGCCGTTACACAACTGGATCACATCTATCAGGCCTTGCAGCAAGTGCCCGCAGCCAGTGCACCGGCCGGCGGCCTGCGCGGCAAGCTCAGCCGTTTGCTGGGCAAGAGCAGTGAAACGTTGAAGCAGCGTCCGGCGCAGGGCTTATATATGTGGGGCGGTGTCGGGCGGGGTAAGACCTGGCTGATGGACATGTTCTTCCACAGCCTGCCGGGTGATCGCAAGCTGCGGCTGCATTTCCACCGGTTTATGCTGCGGGTGCACGAAGAACTGACCGAGCTGCAAGGGCAGGAAAATCCGCTTGAAATCGTCGCTGACGGGTTCAAGGCGCAAACCGACGTGCTGTGTTTCGACGAATTCTTTGTTTCCGACATCACCGACGCCATGCTGCTGGCCACGCTGTTGCAGGCGCTGTTTGCCCGAGGCATCACGCTGGTGGCCACTTCCAATATTCCGCCGGACGATTTGTATCGCAACGGCTTGCAGCGCGCGCGCTTCCTGCCGGCGATCGACCTGATTAACGAGTATTGCGATGTGATGAACGTCGATGCCGGCATTGACTATCGCTTGCGCACCCTGACTCAGGCGCACCTGTACCTGACGCCGCTTGACGAACAGACCCGGCAGACCCTGGACCAGATGTTCGTCAAATTGGCCGGTAAGAAAGGCGAAGCGGCGCCGGTATTGCAGATCAATCACCGGCCGTTGCAGGCTATCCACGCGGTAGACGGCGTGCTGGCGGTGGATTTTCACACCTTGTGCGAGGAAGCGCGCAGCCAACTGGATTACATTGCCTTATCGCGCCTCTATCACAGCGTCATCCTGTATAATGTGCGGGTGATGGGGCCGCTGAAGGAAAATACTGCGCGCCGCTTCCTGGCGTTGGTGGATGAATTCTACGAGCGTCACGTCAAACTGGTGATTGCCGCCGAAGCCTCGATGTTCGAGATTTATCAGGGCGAGCGGTTGAAGTTCGAATACCAGCGTTGCCTGTCGCGCCTGCAGGAGATGCAGAGTGAGGAGTATCTGAAGCTGCCGCATCTGCCATAACGCCCGGGGGACTTCGCCGCTGGAGTCCCCGGTTTTCCGCCGTTGGCGATTAATTGCGTTTCCATTCAAAAAGCGTTCGATCTTTGTGAGCGACTTCTCTATAATCTTGCGACCCCACGTTACAACAAAGTTTTTTTTCCCAAAAACTTTATAGTGCCGGCAATGGCTATTCGAAGGGGTAGGTTTGCTGGACTTGTATGGTCGTGTGAGCCTCAACTGTTTTCGAGCGTTTGGGTGTTCACCAACGTGTAACTAATTATTGGGTAAGCTTTCTAATGAAAACTTTTACAGCTAAACCAGAGAGCGTTCAACGCGACTGGTACGTTGTTGATGCAGATGGTAAAACTTTAGGCCGTCTCGCTACTGAACTGGCTCGTCGTCTGCGCGGCAAGCATAAAGCGGAATACACCCCGCACGTTGATACCGGTGACTACATCATCGTTCTGAACGCAGAAAAAGTTGCTGTAACCGGCAACAAGCGTACAGACAAGGTGTATTACCACCACACCGGCCACATCGGTGGTATCAAGCAAGCGACCTTTGAAGAGATGATTGCCCGCCGTCCTGAGCGCGTGATTGAAATCGCGGTTAAAGGCATGCTGCCAAAGGGTCCGTTGGGTCGTGCAATGTTCCGTAAACTGAAAGTTTACGCGGGCAACGAGCACACTCATGCGGCACAGCAACCGCAAGTTCTTGACATCTAATCGGGATTATAGGCAATGGCTGAAAATCAATACTACGGCACTGGTCGCCGCAAAAGCTCCGCCGCTCGCGTTTTCATCAAGCCGGGCAGTGGTAACATCGTAATTAACCAGCGCAGCCTGGAACAGTACTTCGGTCGCGAAACTGCCCGCATGGTAGTTCGTCAACCGCTGGAACTGACTGACATGGTTGGTAAATTTGACCTGTACATCACTGTTAAAGGTGGTGGTATCTCTGGTCAAGCTGGCGCTATCCGTCACGGTATCACCCGTGCACTGATGGAGTACGACGAGACTCTGCGTGCTGAATTGCGTAAAGCTGGCTTCGTCACTCGTGACGCCCGTCAGGTTGAACGTAAGAAAGTCGGTCTGCGTAAAGCACGTCGCCGTCCGCAGTTCTCCAAGCGTTAATTTTTTACTGCTTCGGCAGTGGAATTTACGCAAAAAACCCGGTGCTTCACCGGGTTTTTTTATGCCTGAAAATCAAGTTGTCGCTACTAAAATCTTTGGTATATCAGACAATTCAATACGAATTCGCCGTACAGCCCCCACAAAACAAGCAAAATCTGGTAAACTATCATCCACTTTTGCGCCTGTTCGCCATGCAGCAGTTATCAGTCTACCTCCGAGGCCGGTTTTTATGACCTAAGGTTTAGCTGCGAGTTGCTGGCCTGCGGTCAAGAACATTCAGGATAGCAGCCTGTCAGTGGGCTATTCGCAGTATTTTCTAGATAACTTGGAGGTTTTCATGGCTGTCGCTGCCAACAAACGTTCGGTAATGACGCTGTTCTCTGGCCCGACCGACATTTTTAGCCATCAAGTACGTATCGTACTGGCGGAGAAAGGTGTCAGCGTCGAGATTGAGCAGGTGGAGTTGGATAACCTGCCGCAGGATCTGATTGACCTCAACCCGTACCAGACGGTGCCTACGCTGGTCGATCGCGAGCTGACCCTGTATGAATCCCGTATCATCATGGAATACCTTGATGAGCGCTTCCCGCATCCGCCTCTGATGCCGGTTTACCCGGTCGCCCGTGGCGAGAGCCGCCTGATGATGTTGCGTATCGAGAAAAACTGGTATTCGCTGATGTACAAGATCGAGCAGAGCAACGGTCAGGAAGCTGAATCAGCTCGCCGTCAACTGCGCGAAGAGCTGCTGGCGATTGCCCCTATCTTTGGCCAGACCCCGTACTTCATGAGCGAAGAGTTCAGCCTGGTGGATTGCTACCTGGCGCCGCTGCTGTGGCGTTTGCCGCAGTTAGGCATTGAACTGAGCGGTGCCGGCTCCAAAGAGCTGAAAGGCTATATGACCCGCGTGTTCGAACGTGATGCCTTCCTGGCCTCCCTGACCGAAGCCGAGCGCGAAATGCGCCTGCAGACTCGGGGCTAAGCGTCATGGATATGTCTCAGATGACCCCACGCCGTCCGTACTTGCTGCGGGCGTTCTATGACTGGTTGCTGGACAATCAGTTGACACCGCACCTGGTGGTGGATGTGACGCGTCCTGACGTGGAAGTGCCGATGGAATTCGCCCGCGATGGCCAGATCGTTTTGAACATCGCGCCGCGTGCGGTAGGCAACCTGGAACTGGGCAACGACGAAGTGCATTTCAATGCGCGTTTCGGCGGTGTGCCGCGTCAGGTTTCTGTGCCAATGGCTGCGGTGCTGGCGATTTATGCGCGTGAGAATGGCGCAGGCACCATGTTCGAACCGGAAGCCGCTTATGAAGCGGAAGGCGCGTTCGAAGGCCTGGACAATGAGACGATCCCATCGGAAAGCCTGATGTCGGTGATTGATGGCGATCGCCCGGATCTGAGTGAAGATAACGATTCGGACGATGAACCGCCTCCGCCACCACGGGGTGGCCGCCCGGCACTGCGCGTGGTGAAATAACCTCGCAGTGGTGCAAACTCAAAGGTCGCTTCGGCGACCTTTTTTATTGCCTGCGATCCGGGCTTGGCTCAGCTTTTCAATGAGGCAATACAGGCGTCACGCGGCGCGCTGAGGTCGCCGATACGCACGGTAGTGAGCGCATGTGTGGCGCGCTGCTTGAACGTGGTGATGGCGGTGTCGCCTTGCACTTCCGGCGGTGCGGTGCAGATATCGTTGAGCGGTAAATTATTGCCTTTGTCGAGGGCATGCAGCACTGCTGCCGGGTTATAGACCAATGCGGAGGACAGGGCGGATTTTACGCCGGCGGTGAAGGAGGCGTTACCGCCGTTGGCCAGCTTAGGTGCCAGCGCGATCCAGCTGTCGTCACCCAGTTTGATGCTGTTTTCTACCGCGGTGAGTTGGCCTGCTTTAGCCAGTTGAGCGACCACCGACGTCGCACCGCGTGCCTCAATGTTGTAACCCACTTCCTGAGAGTCGAGCGACATGGCCAGTGAGTGGAAGCTGACAACCAGCAGTGTGCCGGTCAGTAAGGGAAAGGAGAATTTCATGGTTAGCTATCCTTATCAAGATATCAGGCGCAGCCGCGCCCCTGAGTGACGCTAACTCAATACTATAGCGCGTTAGGCGCAGGGGGGGCGGGGAAGGCTGTTACAAAGCCTATGGATGGCATGAAAAAACAAAGGGCCCGGCAGTCTTCACTGCGGGCCCTTGGAAGGAAGTCGCGAAAAATTACACTTCCAGATAGCTCATGATGCCATCGGCAGCTTTACGCCCTTCGGCAATCGCCGTGACCACCAGATCCGAACCGCGCACCGCATCGCCACCGGCGAAGATTTTCGGGTTGCTGGTCTGGAAGGCGTTATCGGTGCTTTCCGGCGCCAGGATACGGCCTTGCTTGTCGAGCTCAACGTCGTGAGCGGCCAGCCAGTCCATCTTGTGCGGACGGAAACCAAACGCCATGACCACGGCATCGGCATCGATCACGTGCTCGGAGCCTGGTACCTGCTCTGCGACCTGACGGCCATTGGCATCTGGTGCGCCCAACTGGGTGCGAACCATTTTCACCCCGGCCACGCGACCGGCACTGTTCAGTTCGATGCTCAGCGGTTGCAGGTTGAATTTGAAATCAACCCCTTCCTCACGCGCATTTTTCACTTCGCGTTTGGAGCCTGGCATGTTGGCCTCATCACGGCGATAGGCGCAGATAACTTCGGTGGCACCCTGACGGATAGAAGTACGTACGCAGTCCATCGCAGTGTCACCCCCGCCCAGTACCACGACGCGTTTTCCTTCCATACTGACATACGGCTCGTGCTGCTCGGCTTGATAACCCATCAGCTGCTTGGTGTTGGCGATCAGGAACGGCAGGGCGTCGTAGACACCCGGCGCTTCTTCATTCTCCAGACCACCACGCATCGACTGATAGGTGCCGACACCGAGGAACACCGCGTCATACTCACTCAGCAGCGTTTCCATGGCGATGTCTTTGCCCACTTCGGTATTGAGCTGGAACTCAATGCCCATCTCGCTGAAGATGCCACGGCGCTTGACCATCACTTCTTTTTCCAGCTTGAAGGCCGGAATACCGAAGGTCAGCAGGCCGCCGATCTCGGGGTGACGATCGTAAACCACCGCTTTCACGCCGTTGCGGGTCAGCACATCGGCACAGGCCAGCCCGGCAGGACCGGCACCGATGACCGCCACGCGTTTGCCGGTAGGCTGCACGTGGGACATGTCCGGTTTCCAGCCCATTTCGATGGCTTTATCGCTGATATAGCGCTCGATGTTACCGATGGTCACCGCACCGAACTCATCATTCAGGGTGCAGGAACCTTCACACAGACGATCCTGTGGGCAAACGCGACCGCACACTTCCGGCAGGCTGTTGGTCTGGTGCGCCAGATCCGCCGCCTCCATGATGCGGCCTTCATTCGCCAGCTTCAGCCAGTTCGGGATGTAGTTGTGAACCGGGCACTTCCATTCGCAATAAGGGTTACCGCAAGACAGGCAGCGGTCCGCCTGCGATTTCGCCTGAGTTTCCGAAAACGGCTCGTAAATCTCTACAAACTCAATTTTACGGATCTTGAGCGGTTTCTTTGGCGGATCAACGCGCTGCAGGTCGATAAATTGATAAACATTCTGACTCATTAATGACCTCTTACTGCGCCTGAACCCGCAGCTCGGCTGCGGAACGACTACGGTGACCCAACAATGCTTTGACATCACTGGACTTCGGCTTGACCAGAGCAAACTTCGGCGCCCATTCCGGCCAGTTGGCCAGGATCTCTTCCGCACGCGAAGAACCGGTCGCCTGCACGTGTTCGGTAATCAACCCGCGCAGGTGCTCTTCATGAATTGCCAGTTGGTCGACATCCAACACTTCCACCAGTTCTGGGTTCACACGTTTACGGAACTCGCCGTCTTCATCCAGCACGTAGGCGAAGCCGCCGGTCATGCCCGCACCAAAGTTGATGCCGGTTTTGCCCAGCACGCAGACGATGCCGCCGGTCATATATTCACAACCGTTGTCACCGATGCCTTCTACCACGGTGATGGCACCGGAGTTACGCACCGCGAAACGTTCACCCGCACGGCCCGCGGCGAACAGCTTGCCGCCGGTCGCGCCGTACAGGCAGGTGTTGCCGATGATGCTGGCTTCATGACTGCGGAACGCAGAACCAATTGGCGGACGCACGGCGATACGGCCACCGGCCATGCCTTTACCGACGTAGTCGTTGGCGTCACCGGTCAGCGTCAGTTCTACGCCACCGGCATTCCAGACGCCGAAGCTCTGGCCGGCGGTACCGGAGAAGTAGGCTTTGATCGGATCGGCGGCCATGCCCTGGTCACCATGCACGGTGGCAATGGCCCCGGACAGGGTAGCGCCCACCGAGCGGTCGGTGTTGCGGATATCGAAGTAGAAGGCCTTGCTGCTTTTCGCTTCAATATGCGGTTCCGCCTGTGCCAGCAGATCCTTGTTCATCAACCCCTGATCGAACGGTGGGTTGCTGCTTTCGGTGCAGTGCAGTGCCTTGCCCGGATGCGGCGTGGCGGTTTTCAGCAACGGCGACAGATCCAGCTTGTTCTGCTTGGCGGAAATGCCGTCCAGTTCGGTCAGGAAATCAGTGCGACCAATCAGATCCACCAGTTGGCTGACCCCCAATTGCGCCATGATCTCGCGAGTTTCACGCGCGATAAACTGGAAGTAGTTAACCACGCGTTCTGGCAGGCCGTGGTAGTGATCGCGGCGCAGTTTTTCATCCTGAGTCGCCACGCCGGTGGCGCAGTTGTTCAGGTGACAAATACGCAGATACTTACAGCCCAGCGCCACCATTGGACCGGTACCGAAGCCGAAGCTTTCCGCACCCAGGATCGCCGCTTTGACGATATCGACGCCGGTTTTCAGGCCGCCGTCCACCTGCAGGCGGATTTTATGGCGCAGGCCGTTAGCCACCAGCGCCTGCTGGGTTTCCACCAGGCCCAGTTCCCACGGACAGCCGGCGTATTTCACCGAAGACAGTGGGCTGGCGCCGGTGCCGCCGTCGTAGCCGGCGATGGTGATCAGGTCCGCATAGGCTTTCGCCACGCCGGTCGCGATGGTGCCGACGCCCGGTTCGGAAACCAGTTTCACCGAGATCATGGCCTTTGGATTGACCTGTTTCAGGTCGAAAATCAACTGCGCCAAATCCTCGATCGAGTAGATGTCGTGGTGCGGCGGTGGCGAAATCAACGTCACGCCCGGCACCGAATAACGCAGTTTGGCGATATAAGGCGTGACCTTATCGCCCGGCAACTGGCCGCCTTCACCCGGCTTGGCCCCTTGCGCCACTTTAATTTGGATCACATCGGCATTCACCAGGTAGGCCGGCGTCACACCGAAACGGCCAGACGCCACCTGCTTGATGCGTGACACTTTGTTGGTGCCGTAACGCGCCGGATCTTCACCGCCTTCACCGGAGTTGGAGAACCCGCCGAGGCTGTTCATGGCGATAGCCAGCGACTCGTGCGCTTCCGGGCTCAATGCGCCGATAGACATGGCTGCGGTATCGAAACGTTTGAACAGCGATTCTGCCGGTTCAACCTGATCAACCGGAATGGGCGTGCCCTTCGGCGTGATGGCCAACAGATCGCGCAGCATGGCGACCGGACGCTCGTTCACCAGCTTGGCGTAGGCCTGGTAGTCGCTGTATTTGCCGCTGTGCACTGCGGTTTGCAGCGTGCTCACTACGTCAGGGTTGTACGCATGGTACTCGCCGTCGTGGACGAACTTCAGCAGGCCACCCTGTTCCAGCGGTTTGCGTTTCAACCACGCGCGCTTGGACAGATTTTGCAGATCCTGTTGGATATCGCTGAAGCTGGCGCCGCCGATACGGCTGACCACCCCCTGGAAACACAAATCGGACAGATCGCGGTGCAGGCCGACGGCCTCGAACAGTTTGGCGCAGCGGTAAGAGGCGATAGTAGAGATGCCCATTTTGGACATGATCTTGTACAAGCCCTTATTGATGCCGTTGCGGTAGTTCAGCATCACTTCACGGTATTTCTTGTCGATCGCCTGGGTATCCACCAGTTTGGCCAGCGTTTCGTAGGCCAGGTACGGGTAGACCGCCGTCGCGCCAAAGCCCAACAGCACGGCGAAATGGTGCGGATCGCGGGCGCTGGCGGTTTCAACAATGATGTTGGCGTCGCAGCGCAGGCTTTTCTCGACCAGACGGGTCTGGATCGCACCGACGGCCATCGGCGCAGGGACCGGCAGACGGTTGTTGGCGATGGCGCGGTCGGACAGCACCAGCAGCACGGCGCCGTCACGGACTTTACGTTCCGCTTCGTCGCACAGAGAGCGGATGGTCTGCTCCAGATCTTGCTCTGCCGGATCAAAGGTCAGGTCCAGCGTGTCGGCGCGATAGTATTCGCCTTCCAGCGTGGTGAGTTGTTTGAAGTCGGAGTACAGCAGGATCGGCGATTTGAAGCTTAAACGGTGCGCCTGGCCTTCGGCCTCGCAGAACACGTTCATTTCACGGCCGATGCTGGTCGCCAGCGACATCACATGCGCTTCGCGCAGCGGATCGATCGGCGGGTTGGTCACCTGAGCGAACTGCTGGCGGAAATAGTCGTAAATAATACGTGGACGGCTGGAAAGCACGGCAAACGGAGTATCGTCACCCATTGAGCCAGTGGCTTCCTGGCCGATCTCGCCCAGCACGCGGATCACCTGATCCAGTTCTTCGCTGCTGTAGCCGAACTGTTTCTGATAAGTTTCGAGCTGCGAGTCGTCAAGTTCGCGGCTGCCGACCTGATCGGCAGGCAGGTCTTCGAAGGGCACCAGACGCTTAACGTTCTTTTCCATCCACTCTTTATACGGATGGCGACTTTTCAGATCGTCGTCGGTCTCGGCGGAGTGCAGGATCTTGCCGCTACGGGTGTCGATCACCATCAGCTCGCCTGGGCCAACCCGGCCTTTCTCCACCACTTCATCCGGCTGGTAATCCCAGATACCGACTTCAGAGGCGCAGGTGATCAATTTGTCTTTGGTGATGACGTAGCGCGCCGGACGCAGACCGTTACGGTCCAGGTTACAGGCGGCGTAGCGACCGTCGGACATCACGATACCGGCAGGGCCGTCCCACGGCTCCATGTGCATCGAGTTGAAGTCGAAGAAGGCGCGCAGATCGGTGTCCATGTCCGGGTTGTTCTGCCAGGCAGGCGGCACCAGCAAGCGCATGGCGCGGATCAGATCCATACCGCCCGCCAACAACAGCTCCAGCATGTTATCCAGCGAGCTGGAGTCGGAGCCTGTTTCGTTAACGAACGGCGCGGCCGTTTGCAGATCCGGGATCAGCGGCGTCTGGAATTTATAGGTACGGGCGCGCGCCCACTGGCGGTTACCGGTGATGGTGTTGATCTCGCCGTTGTGCGCCAGATAGCGGAACGGCTGCGCCAGCGGCCAGCGCGGCACGGTGTTGGTGGAAAAACGCTGGTGGAACAGGCAGATGGCCGATTCCAGACGCAGGTCCGCCAAATCAAGATAGAAACGGGGCAGATCCGCAGGCATGCACAGGCCTTTATAGATCGTCACCAGATTCGAGAAGCTGCAGACATAGAAGCTGTCGTCCTGGACGCGCTTCTCGATACGGCGACGCGCGATAAACAGGCGGCGTTCCATATCGCGTGGACGCCAACCGGCCGGGGCGTTAACGAAGATCTGTTCAATACGCGGCAGGGAGGAGAGGGCGATTTCACCCAATACGTCCGGGTTGGTCGGCACTTCACGCCAGCCGACAACCGACAGCGTTTCGTTCTGCAACTCTTCTTCTACAATGCGGCGGCTGGCACGGGCTTCCTCTTCGTTCTGGCTGAGGAACATCATGCCAACGGCGTAGTTCTTGGCTAAACGCCAACTGCGCTCTTCCGCCACCATGCGGAAAAAGCGGTCGGGCTTTTGTAATAACAGGCCGCAACCGTCGCCAGTCTTGCCGTCAGCAAGGATTGCGCCACGGTGCTGCATACGGGCCAGTGCGTGAATAGCGGTACGCACGACCTTATGGCTAGGTTCGCCTTCTATGTGGGCGATCAGGCCGAAACCACAGTTGTCCCGCTCTTGGGATTTATCGTACAACATATCAGTGAACCTCCCCAGGCTCTGCGTGACTCTCATAACCGACTCACGAGCGGGCTTCCCAACGTCAGGCAGAAGTCCAATCAGCAAGCGTAATATCGCCGATTTGCTTTTCCGCCCTCCGTCAATGGCCTCTCGTGATGGTTCTCACAAGTGGTAAATGACTTGTTTTAAGAGGGAGTCTTAAATTACTGCATAAATATGACGAGACGTTTGCCCGTCCAGAAAGCTTCCAGCGGACTTCCAACTTAGCGAGAAAGAATACGCAGGTCAACTATAGGCCTAAGAGGGTTTTTTGATGAAAATAATGCATTTAATTGATTGATATTTGGCGTTTTTTGGCGTTTTTTGCGGTTGTGAAGAGGAGCGCCAACCCCCGAAGAAATGTGAGCTGTCTCACTATAGTGCAACGCCTGAATCTCTGCACCATGCTAGTGCGGGTGGGAATACCAGAGTTTTATTCTAATAACTGATTCTTTTTTGTTGTTTGCAACTATTTTTCATCGCTTTGTCATACTGGCGTTAACGGTTGCGTGGAAATAAGAAAAATTCATCTCGGCTCGAGTGATTTTATTTGCATTTATAATGAATAGTTATGCCTGGTGAAGCCTTGCGGGGAAAGCGTTGATCTCTGTCATCGCGGGAAAAGCCGTTTTTTATTAGCATCACGGGCTTTGAGCACAGAGATCTCCAAGATTATGCAGTTGCCGCAATTAGTCAATATGTTTGGTGCCGACCTCCAGCGGCGATACGGCGAAAAAATCCATAAACTCACCTTGCACGGCGGCTTCAGTTGCCCGAACCGCGACGGCCAGCTTGGGCGGGGCGGTTGCACCTTCTGCAATGTCGCTTCTTTTGCCGATGAACAGATGCAGCACCAAAGCATCGCCGAACAATTGGCGCTGCAGGCCGGCAGGGTGAACCGCGCAAAACGCTATCTGGCCTATTTCCAGGCCTATACCAGTACTTATGCAGAAGTTAACCTGCTGGCGGAGATGTACCGCCAGGCGCTGGATCAGGCGGATATGGTCGGGATTTGTGTCGGCACCCGGCCGGACTGCGTACCGCTCGCCGCCCTCGATCTGCTGGCAAGTTACCGTGAGCAGGGCTACGAGGTCTGGTTGGAACTGGGGTTACAGACCGCGCACGATAAAACGCTGAAACGCATTAACCGCGGCCACAATTTCTCCTGTTATCAGCACACCGCCCGGCTGGCACGTGAGCGTGGGTTGAAGGTGTGCAGCCATCTGATTGTCGGGTTGCCGGGGGAGACTGCTGCTGACCATCTGTCCACGCTGCAACAGGTGGTGGACAGCGGCGTGGACGGCATCAAACTGCATCCGCTGCATATCGTTACCGGCAGTACGCTGGCGCGGGCCTGGCTGGCGGGCAGGCTGCCCGAGCTGTCACTTGAGGAGTATGCCGTCAGCGCCGGGGAGATGATCCGTCACACGCCGAAGGAAGTGATCTATCACCGTATCTCCGCCAGTGCGCGTCGGCCGACGCTGTTGGCACCATTATGGTGCGAAAACCGCTGGAACGGCATGCAGGCGGTCGGCGGCTACCTGCAGCGCCATGGCGGCCAGGGCAGCCGATTGGATGAAAAGCGGCAGTATCGCCCTTGATCGCTGTTTTGATTTGCAATCTTTCCCACACTTCAGCGTTTGCTTCCTCATCTCACCGGTGTTTTACGGTATGATTTAAACGATTCTGTCTGATGGGAGCCGCTATGAAGCAAATCCGGGTGTTAGCCCAGTACTACGTTGATTTAATGGTAAAACTGGGGCTGGTACGCTTTTCGCTATTGCTGGCGTCGGCGCTGGTGGTGCTGGCGATGGTGGTGCAGATGGCGGTCACCATGCTGCTGCGCGGCGAGGTAGAAAGCATCGACGTGGTGCGCTCAATCTTCTTCGGCCTGCTGATTACGCCATGGGCGGTCTACTTTCTTTCGGTGGTGGTCGAGCAGCTTGAGGAGTCACGCCAGCGCCTGACACGGCTGGTGGACAAGCTGGAAGAGATGCGTCACCGCGATCTGGAGCTGAATCAACAGCTCAAGGACAACATTAGCCAACTGAATCAGGAAATTGCCGACCGTATCAAGGCGGAAGAAGAGCGTCAGCAGGTGATGGACAAGCTGACGGGAGAGATGGAGCAGCGTGAGCTGGCGCAAATCGAACTGGGTCAGCAGTCGGCGCTGTTGCGCTCCTTCCTCGATGCCTCGCCGGATCTGGTGTACTACCGCAACGAAGACAAAGAATTCTCCGGCTGCAACCGCGCGATGGAGCTGTTGACCGGCAAAAGCGAAAAGCAGCTGATTGGCCTGACGCCGTTTGACGTCTACGGCCAGGAAATCGCCGAAAAGGTGATCGAAACCGATGAGAAAGTGTTTCGCCACAACGTGTCACTGACCTATGAACAGTGGCTGGTTTACCCGGATGGCCGCAAGGCCTGTTTCGAGCTGCGCAAAGTGCCGTTTTACGACCGCGTGGGCAAACGGCAAGGGCTGATGGGCTTTGGCCGCGATATAACCGAGCGTAAGCGCTATCAGGACGCGCTGGAGAACGCCAGCAGGGACAAGACCACCTTCATCTCAACGATCAGCCACGAGCTTCGTACGCCGCTTAACGGCATAGTCGGGTTGAGCCGCATTCTGCTCGATACCGATTTAAACGACGAGCAACTGAAATACCTCAAAACCATCCATGTCAGCGCCATCACCCTGGGCAATATCTTCAACGACATTATCGAGATGGATAAGCTCGAGCGGCGCAAAGTGCAGCTCGACAATCAACCGGTAGACTTCACCGGCTTCCTGGCTGACCTGGAAAACCTCTCCGGCCTGTTGGCACAACCGAAAGGGCTGCAGTTCGTGCTGGAGCCGCAGCCACCGCTGCCGCAGCAAATCATCACCGATGGCACCCGCCTGCGGCAGATCCTGTGGAACCTGATTGGCAACGCAGTGAAGTTCACCCCGCAGGGGCGAATTGTGGTGCGCGTGCGGCGTGAAGAGCAGGATCGGCTGGTGTTTGAGGTGGAAGACTCCGGCATGGGCATTCCGCAGGATGAGCAGGACAAAATCTTCGCCATGTATTATCAGGTGAAAGATCAGCACGGTGGTCGGCCGGCAACCGGCACCGGCATCGGGCTGGCGGTTTCCAAGCGCCTGGCGCAGAGCATGGGCGGTGATATCACCGTCAACAGCGTGCAAGGGCACGGTTCTTGCTTCACCTTGACCATCAAGGCTCCGGCGGTGCGGGAAGTCGAAAATGAGACGCAGGCCGAAGAAGCGCTGCCCTTACCGGCGCTGCATATTCTGCTGGTAGAGGATATTGAGCTGAACGTGATTGTGGCGCGTTCGGTGTTGGAAAAACTGGGCAACAGCGTGGAAGTGGCGATGAACGGCCAGGATGCGTTGGCGATGTTTGATCCGGACGAATTCGATCTGGTGTTGCTGGATATCCAATTGCCGGACATGACCGGGCTGGATATCGCCCGAGTGTTGCGCGAACGCTATGCCGGGCAGGCGTTGCCGCCGCTGGTTGCGTTGACCGCCAACGTCTTGAAAGACAAAAAAGAGTACCTCGACGCGGGAATGGACGACGTGCTGAGCAAGCCGCTGTCGGTGCCGGCGTTGACCAAGGTGATAAAACATTACTGGGATCATCAACCCTCTCACACCACAAAGAAAATGGAGCAAAAGACGATGCAGATTAATGAGTCTTTACTGGATACCACCATGCTGGAACAGTACATGGACCTGGTGGGGCCGCAGTTGATTCATCAGAGCCTGGAGATGTTTGAGCAAATGATGCCGGGCTATCTGGCGGTGCTGGATTCCAATATGACCGCGCGCGACCAGAAAGGCATCACGGAAGAGGGGCACAAAATCAAAGGGGCCGCAGGTTCGGTGGGCCTGCGTCATCTGCAACAGCTGGCACAGCAAATTCAAACCCCGACGTTGCCGGCGTGGTGGGATAACGTGCAGGACTGGGTGGATGAGTTGAAGCAGGAATGGCGCAACGACGTGCAGGTACTGCGTGAGTGGGTAGCGGAAGCTGAAAAAAAATGACCCCGACCTAGGCCGGGGTGCGCGAATATTGCGCCAACACCAGGGAAATTGTGAACCTGCGTATTGGATTTAGTGTTCTGGTCGAGCAGGTAGTAGATAATTCCTAAACATCATACAGCCAACAACATAGCAAATGTAAGCGCTCTTGTTAGAAGATTCATTAAAATGTGTGATGTAGATTAGTGTTTGTCTACTCCGAGCACTAACCAGTTGACAGTATCAACAGGAGGAAGGGTGATGAAAAACGTGGGCGTAGTGCTGAGTGGCTGCGGGGTTTATGACGGTTCGGAGATCCAGGAAGCCGTCCTGACGCTGCTGGCATTGGACCGGGCGGGGGCGCAAGCGGTGTGCTTTGCACCTGATAAACCTCAACTTCATGTTATTAATCACTTATCTGGCGATGTCATGGCAGGGGAACGCAATGTTTTGCTGGAGTCTGCGCGTATTGCCAGAGGCAAGGTTCAGCCGCTTTCACAGGCCGACGTCGACCAGTTGGACGCCCTGATCGTCCCCGGCGGGTTTGGTGCGGCGAAGAATCTCAGCAGTTTTGCCAGCGAAGGGGCGGAATGCTGGATTGATAAGGATCTGGCCAAGCTAACGCAGCAAATGCATAAGGCAAATAAACCAATCGGTTTTATGTGCATTGCGCCGGCGCTGTTGCCAAAGCTGTTGGATCAGCAAGTGCGGCTGACCATTGGCAACGATCCGGACCTCGGTGAAGTGATTGATGCCATGGGCGGCGAGCCGGTCATTTGCCCGGTCGACGATATCGTGGTGGATATTGAGAACAAAGTGGTGACCACGCCGGCCTATATGCTGGCGAAATCGATCGGTGAGGCCGCCCGCGGGATTGATAAGCTGGTTTCACGGGTGCTGGATTTGGCTGAATGAGAAAGTCGGCGGGCAAATCGATATTATCCCGGCCATGGTTTTGGCTGAAACGCGGATTGATCGCTCTGGTCGGGGCGTGGTTGCTGGGCATCGTAATCTTCGCTTTTCTGCCGGTGCCTTTTTCTGCGGTCATGGCAGAGCGGCAGATTGGCGCCTGGCTGAGTGGCGATTTTGGTTATGTGGCGCACTCCGACTGGGTGTCGATGGACGAGATTTCCCCGCAGATGGCGCTGGCGGTGATGGCGGCGGAGGATCAGAAATTCCCGGATCACTGGGGTTTTGATGTGGCCGCGATCGAAAAGGCATTCAGCCACAATGAACGTCGGCCCGCGCGCATCCGCGGCGCTTCCACGCTGTCGCAGCAAACGGCGAAGAACCTGTTCCTGTGGGACGGCCGCAGTTGGCTGCGTAAAGGGTTGGAGGCCGGGCTGACATCCGGGATTGAGCTGGTGTGGACCAAACGTCGGATCCTGACGGTATACCTCAATATCGTCGAGTTCGGTGATGGCGTGTTCGGCGTGGAGGAAGCGTCACAGCGCTACTTCAACAAACCGGCCAAACGCCTGACCGCCTCTGAGGCCGCGCTGCTGGCGGCCGTGTTGCCCAACCCGCATCGCTTCAAGGCCAATGCGCCTTCCGGCTATGTGATACAGCGACAGCAGTGGATCATGCGCCAGATGCGCCAATTGGGTGGGGAAGGGTTTTTGAAAGAGAACAAGCTGGATTGAGTGGGGCCGGGATGAGGGCATCAGGCAACGCTGAACCCTCGACCCCGGCAAACATCATTTCACGAAGGTAAAGGCGGTGGTGACGTGTTTCACGCCGCTGACCTGGCTGGCGATCTGTGCCGCAGACTGGCCTTCCTGTTGCGTGACCAGGCCCAGCAAGAACACTTCGCCGTTTTCGGTAGTGACTTTCACATTGGATGACTTCACCGTATCGCTGGTGAGCAACTGTGAACGGACTTTGGTGGTGATCCAGGTATCGGAAGAGGCGGTGCTCAGACTGACCGGCGTCCCCTGACGGATCTCGTTATACACTTCGGTCGTGCCTTCAACGCCCATGGCGATCTGTTTGGCGCGGGCCGCCAGATCGGTACTTGGCGATTGGCCGGTCAGCAAGACCTTACCCTGATAGGCGGTGGCAACCACCCTGGCATCTTTCTTCAGTTGCTGATCTTTGCTCAGGGCGTTTTCAACCCGAGCTTCCAGCGTACCATCGTCTACCTGTGTGCCCACGCTGCGTGGGTCGGTGGCAGTTTTGGTGGCAACGGCGGCGCTGCCAACGACAACGCCTGCAATACAGCCTTGTAACAGCAGGGCGCTGGACAGCACTGCAAATGTGGCTTTCAGCTTCATCTCAGTTCCTTAATCGTCCTGGTGGGGAAACAACGTATTATCTATCAGGTCGCATAGGCAATTTACGGTCAGCATATGCATTTCCTGGATCCGTGCACTGCGGTGAGAAGGAATGCGGATCTCGACATCCTGCTGGCCGAGCAAGCCGGCCAGTTCCCCACCGTCGTAACCGGTAAGCGCGACAATCGTCATGTCACGCGTCACGGCGGCTTCGACCGCCTTCACAATATCACGGCTGTTGCCGCGGGTGGAAATTGCCAACAATACGTCACCGGCGTGGCCGAGCGCACGGACCTGTTTGGCATACACTTCATCGTGCAGGCGATCGTTGGTGATCGCCGTCAACACCACGTTATCGGCATTCAGGGCGATGGCCGGCAGACTTGGGCGCTCGGTTTCAAAGCGGTTAATCATGCTGGCGGCGAAATGCTGCGCGTTGGCTGCCGAGGTGCCGTTGCCGCAGCACAGAATCTTGTTACCGTTAAGTAAAGATTGAACCAGCGTCATTGCTGCACGCGAGATGGCGTCGGGCAAAGCTTCCGCCGCCGCAATCTGGGTTTGGATGCTTTCGGTAAAACAGGCTTTAATTCTATCCAGCACGTTGTATTAATCCACTAAGTCAAAGGGCCGGTCTGCACCGGTAAACCACGTTTAATCCGCATTGAAGGCGTTGGGTATCCATTCTAACTGGCTACCGGTGATGGCCAAAACATCAAAACGGCAAGACGATGTGTCAAAACTGGCTCCGCGCCCCGCCAGCCAAACGGCGGCGGCATGCAGCAACCGCTGCTGCTTGCGATAAGTGACGCTGGCGGCGGCACCGCCAAACGCGTCGTTACGGCGGTAGCGCACTTCAACGAACACCCAGGTTTGGCCGTCGCGCATGATGAGATCGAGCTCACCGCCGCGCAGCGTAACGTTGGCGGCGAAGAAGGTGAGCCCGGCGCGTTCCAGATAGTGGCGGGCCTGTAACTCATAGCCCGCCCCTGTGGCGCGTTGACTCAAGAGACCGGAACGACCATGCCCTGACGGTATTGCAGCCAAGGCAGCTTTCTGTTGATCACACAGCCCGGAGAGGCGGTGAGCATGCCAGTGGTGCCGGAGACCTGGAAGCCCGGCAACTGGCGCATTTCAGCAAAGTGGTTGGACAATGTCCAGGCATCCATCCCCATCGCATACAGACGCACCAGCGAATAGTCGTTGCGGAACTGGCTGCTTGCCTGCTGCAACAACTGCGGGTTGGCTCCGGCCAGCAACGGAATATCGCTGAACTGCAAACCTTCCATTTCCAGGCGGAAGTCCGGACCGGCGCCGGCCTGGTAGCTGCGCGAACTGGCGTACATCGCCGGTTTGCTGCGCGAGTTGGTCGCCATGTCGATCATCGGTTTGATCAGCGTCAGTTGGGACTGGGTCGCGACGATATAAACCGAATCTACGCTGCCGCCGCTGGCTGCAGGCGTATCGTTTGGCGGTGCAGGGATGGTCAGCCCGGCAATGGTAACGGCCTGCGGTGCCGGTGCGGCGGAGATTGGCGTACCCGACATGCGAATGCCGCCGCTGTTCACCATTTGGCGCAATTCACCGGCGGAACCGATATTTTGCTGCAATACCGTTTGGCCACCCAGCTTCTGCCACTCCTGATTAAAGGCTTTGGCAACGCGATCGCCGAAGGCACCACGGGGGATCAGCAACAGCGGCTGCCGTTTCTGTTGTTCCCAGATGTGGCGGGCGGCATCACGCGCTTCATCTTCCGGTGAAAGCGCGAAGTAACAGATGTTCGGGTTGTCTTTCGGCGTTTCCGGCTGGTTGAGCGCCAAGACGTTCAGGGTAGTGGTGCTGCTCGCCAGTTGATCTACGTTTTCTTTCAGCAGTGGGCCGACCACCAGGGTTGCGCCATCCTGCTGCGCCTGCGTCAACAGCGCGGCCAGTGGTTGGCTGGAGGTATCATACACCTTAATTTGCGCGTTAACGGCCTGCGGCGGCGTAATCGGCGCGGTGGATGGGGTGGAAGGTTGAGCGGCGGTTACCGGAGCGGCATCTGCAGGTGGCGCCGAAGTGCTTACTGCACCGTTGGCATTAGGATCCGTCGAGGCTGGAGCCTGCACGGGCTCGCTGGTTGGCTGCTGTTGCTGTTGTTGCACCGGCGCCGAAGGCGTCACACCGTTCTTCGCCGCTTCAAACCCTTTTTGGATCGCGTCGGCGTACACTTTTGCCTGACCGTTCAACGGCAGCAGCAGCGCGATTTTCGACGTAGAAGCCTGGGTGAAGTTCAGCACCTGGTTCAACTGCGTCGGCAACGTTTTCGCCGCCGGATTCTGCGGGTAACGGTTCTGCCAGTCTTTAATACCGGCCTTCAGTAGGTCGGGGTCCTGCTTGTTGTCCTGATAAACGCGCAGCAGATCCAACCACCCCTGCAGCACATTTTCATTGGCGTTGATCACCAGGCTGTTCATGTCCTGCGGCGTCAGCTGCAGCAGGGCCTGCCAGGTTTGATCCAGATTGGTTTGATGCGCCTTGCCAGTCACCAAAGGCTCTTGTGCGATATAAGCGCGGATCAGCGGCAGGGAAGGTTTCCCCTGATTGGCCGCGATCTGCGCCTGGTAGAAGCGCACCAACTGGTTGGCAGACAGCGAGCCGGTATCCAGATGGCTCAACGTCGTGCGGGCAGCGACGTAGCTTTTGTTCGCGACCTGCAGCTCGGCGCTCAGCAACTGGCGTTCCACCAGTTGAACGCTGCTGAGGTTTTTCGGCAGTTGGTTCAGTTGTTCACCGGCTTGCGGCAGTTTCCCTTCACGCAGCAACGCGCGAATAGCAAGTAATTGCCAGTCAGCCTTGTTATCATTGCTGCTTTGCTGCAACTGCTGCAGATAGTAATCGGAACTGGCGCTCGCTTCGTCCTGTATATTAGCGGGCGGCGTCTGCGGGGCCTGACTCGGGCAGCCTGCAAGGAAAAGGGCGGCCGCGATGACTGCGGTAAGTCGGACAGGCTTTGAACGCCCTGCTTTGGTACGAACGAATGTTGAGGAAAGCATACTGTATCCAGTGATGTTTTTTTCAAGATGCTTAATATTAAATCGGCAATCCGGATGAAACAATGAATCAACACCAACAATCAGTCATTTCTGCATCAACGCTGTATGTGGTGCCCACCCCAATCGGCAATTTAGGGGATATTACCCACCGTGCGTTAGAGGTACTGAAAAGCGTTGATCTGATTGCGGCGGAGGACACGCGCCATACCGGGTTGCTGTTGCAACACTTTGCGATTAGCGCGCGGTTGTTTGCGCTGCATGACCATAACGAACAGCAAAAGGCAGATCAACTGCTGGCGAAATTACAGGAAGGCCAGAGCATAGCGCTGGTTTCCGACGCCGGAACGCCTTTGATTAACGATCCCGGTTATCACCTGGTACGTCGCTGCCGCGAAGCCGGCATCCGCGTGGTACCGCTGCCGGGCGCCTGTGCAGCAACCACCGCGCTGTGTGCTGCCGGCCTGGCTTCAGACCGCTTCTGCTACGAAGGGTTCCTGCCGGCGAAAACCAAGGGGCGTAAGGATACGCTGATGGCGCTGGCAGAGGAACCGCGCACGCTGATTTTCTACGAATCAACCCACCGCCTGCTGGAAAGTTTGCAGGACATGGTGACCGTGTGGGGGCCGCAACGTTATGTGGTGCTGGCGCGTGAGCTGACCAAAACCTGGGAATCCATCACCGGTGCGCCGGTCGGCGAATTGCTGGCCTGGGTCAAGGAAGATGAAGTGCGCCGCCGTGGCGAGATGGTGCTGATCGTTGAAGGCCATAAAGTACAGGACGATGCACTGCCGCTGGAGGCGCTGCGTACGCTGGCGCTGCTGCAAAAAGAATTGCCGCTGAAAAAGGCGGCGGCGCTGGCTGCGGAGATCCACGGCGTGAAGAAAAATGCGTTGTATAAATACGCGTTGGAGCAACAAGAACAGTAAAGCGGTTGACCTGCCGTGAGCGCAACGCTACTATCCGCGCCGGAGTTGACCAGACAGTCGCCGCTTCATTGCCGTCCCTTTCGGGGGAGACAGATGGAGGGGAGGAAAGTCCGGGCTCCATAGGGCAGGGTGCCAGGTAACGCCTGGGAGGCGCAAGCCTACGACTAGTGCAACAGAGAGCAAACCGCCGATGGCCCGCGCAAGTGGGATCAGGTAAGGGTGAAAGGGTGCGGTAAGAGCGCACCGCGCGACTGGCAACAGTTCGTGGCACGGTAAACTCCACCCGGAGCAAGGCCAAATAGGGGTTCACATGGTACGGCCCGTACTGAACCCGGGTAGGCTGCTTGAGCCAGTGAGCGATTGCTGGCCTAGAGGAATGACTGTCCACGACAGAACCCGGCTTACCGGTCAGCTCCCTCTATAAAGAAAACCCCGCGTAACGCAAGTTACGCGGGGTTTTTTCCTTTCTGGATATCACTCACACCGGCAAGTCGATCAGCAACGCCCGCAGCGGCGTTTCGGCGCGGATTGTCAGGCGGTTCTCCTCACGGATAAAGGCTCCGTCACCACAGGTCAGGCTCTGGCCGTCGTGGTGGTCGCCCTGAGCTTTAATGGTGCCGTGGATCGACTGCAGGTAGGCACGGGGCCCGTTCAACGCCAGCGTCTGCTGCTCGCCTGCCTGCAAATCCAGATGATGGATCCACACTTGTTGGCGCAGCTGGAGGCTGCCCTGAGCGCCGTCCGGCGAGGCCAGTAGCGTCACGCCGCCCGGCGGCAGCGTCAGGCGCTGCACATGCTCGTTATTGGTATCTGGACAGGCATCCAACCACAGCTGCAGACGGGTCAGCGGCGTGTCACTGCTGGCGTTCTGTTCGCTGTAACTCAGCCCCGGCTGGGTGGCCAGCAGCAAAGCCTCACCGGCCTTGGCGCTAACCGTGTTGCCGTCGCTGTCGCGGTATTCCGCCTGGCCCTGCAGGATCAAGTTCAGGATATCCACGCTCGGATAAGTGCGCGGCTGCAAAGCTGCGCCCGGCGCCAGCACTTCCTGATTGAGTACCCGCAGCGAGGCGTAGCCCATCAGCTTGGGATCGAAGTAATGTCCAAAAGAAAAGGTGTAGCGAGCCTGCAGCCAACCAAAGTCAGCTTGCCCGCATTGTTTTGCTGTTCTGCATGTGATCATGGCAATCGGCTCTCTAAATTCATTATCTAAATGGTAAGCATCTGGACGCCGGATTGTTAGCCAGTTAATCTGGTCGGCATATTCAAATTTCCTGACAGAGAGATTCGATGGCCAGAGATCGGGCGTTAACGCTTGAAGCGTTAAGGGTTATGGATGCGATCGACCGACGTGGCAGCTTTGCTGCGGCAGCCGATGAGCTGGGGCGCGTGCCTTCGGCGCTCAGCTACACCATGCAAAAATTGGAAGAAGAATTGGACGTGGTGCTGTTTGACCGCTCCGGCCACCGCACCAAATTCACCAATGTCGGGCGTATGCTGTTGGAACGCGGGCGGGTGCTGCTGGAGGCGGCAGATAAGTTGACCACCGACGCCGAAGCACTGGCGCGCGGTTGGGAAACTCACCTGACGATTGTCAGCGAGGCGTTGTCGCCGCCAAGCAAGCTGTTCCCGCTGGTCGATAAGCTGGCGCTGAAGGCCAATACCCAGGTGTCGATTTTCACCGAGGTGCTGGCCGGGGCCTGGGAACGGCTGGAGCAGGGGCGTGCCGATATCGTGGTCGCCCCTGACATGCACTTTCGCGCTTCGTCAGAAATTAACACCCGTAAACTGTACAAAGTGATGAGCGTGTATGTGGCTGCGCCGGACCATCCGATCCATCTGGAACCGGAACCCTTGTCGGAAGTCACGCGCGTGAAATATCGCGGCATTGCGGTAGCGGATACCGCCCGTGAACGCCCGGTATTGACCGTACAATTGCTGGATAAACAGCAACGTCTGACGGTAAGCACCATTGAAGACAAACGCCTGGCCCTGTTAGCCGGTCTGGGCGTAGCGACCATGCCTTACCCGATGGTCGAGAAAGATATCGAAGAAGGGCGTTTGCGGGTGGTGGGGCCGGAGTACAGCCGCGAAGTTGACATTATCATGGCCTGGCGGCGTGACAGCATGGGCGAGGCCAAAGCCTGGTTCCTGCGCGAGATCCCAAGGTTGTTTGCCCAATTGGAACGGCAATAAGCGATTCCCCTTGCCGGCAGGCAAGGGGAGATAAAGCGTTAACCGAAACGCGTGTCGCGGCCGTGTGGTTCATCGAGATCCTGCGCCGGCCCGATAGAAATGATGCCGTGCGGATTGATGGTGGCGTGGCTGCGGTAGTAGTGATTGCGGATGTGCGGCAGGCTGACGGTTTCGGCCATGCCCGGCATCTGGTAAATGTCACGCAGGAAGCCATACAGGTTGAGGTAATCGCTAATGCGGTGTTTGTCGCACTTAAAATGGGTGACATACACCGGATCGAAGCGTATCAGCGTGGTCCACAGGCGCAGGTCAGCCTCGGTCAGGCGATCGCCCGTCAGGTAACGTTGTTGCCCCAGGATTTGCTCCAGCCGCGCCAGCGCGTCAAATACCCCGTTCACCGCTTCGTCATAGGCTTCCTGGCTGGTGGCGAAACCGGCCTTATACACCCCGTTGTTCACCTGGTCGTAAATCCAACCGTTCAGCTCATCAATTTTTCCGCGCAGCTCCGCAGGATAATAGTCGCCGGCCCGTGCGCCAACGCCATCGAATGCGCTGTTGAACATGCGGATGATATCGGCGGACTCATTACTGACAATGGTCTGTTGCTGCTTGTCCCACAGCACCGGTACCGTCACGCGGCCGGTGTAGTGCGGGTCGGCGCGCAGGTAAAGCTGGTAGAGGAAATCTGAGTGATACAGGCTGTCGCCGGTCGCTTCAGGGAAGTCGGTGCCGAAGGTCCAGCCGTTTTCCAGCATCAGCGGATGCACCACGGAAACCGGGATAATCTGCTCCAGCCCCTTCAACTTGCGCATCAGCAGAGTGCGGTGCGCCCAGGGACAGGCGAGTGAAACGTACAGGTGATAACGATCCTTCTCCGCTTTAAAACCCCCGACTCCATGTTCGCCCGGCTGACCATCGGCGGTCACCCAGTTGCGGAACTGAGAGGTTGAGCGTTTGAAACGGCCTCCGGTGGATGAGGTGTCATACCAGATGTCTTGCCAAACGCCATCGACGAGTTGTCCCATGGGGATCTCCTTGGTGTCCGAGTAAAAAAGCAAAAGGCCCGGCATGCCGGACCCCTGTGTCGGTATTACAAGCTTACCACTTCTTGTTCAGAAGACGGTCGATGCTGAAACCGCCTGGACCGGCAACGGCCAGAACCAGGAAACCGCCGGCGATGGTCAGGTTCTTCATGAACATCAGCTGGTTTACGCCTTCAGCAAAGTTAGTATGGAACAGTAACGCGGTCAGCACAGTAAAACCGGCGGTGAACAGCGCTACGGTGCGGGTCAGGAAACCGAACAAAATGGCCAGACCGCCGCCAAACTCCAGCAGGATGGTCAGTGGCAGCAAGAAGCCAGGGACGCCCATCGATTGCATGTACTGTTGGGTGCCGGCATAGGCATCACCCATTTTGCCGTAGCCTGCCACGATAAACAGGATTGGCATCAAAATACGCGCAACCAGCAAACCTGTATCTTCTAATTTTTTCATCATTGACTCCAAAGTGATTTTTGTTTGCCAGTCTTGGCGTTTTCATGTCGAAGGGCGGTATGCGGGGGTATCTGACCCTGTCCTGCCCGTTTCGTGTCGATGGAGTGAATGTTAATCGGGAAGCGTATGCTTTGTTAGCAAGTAAAACTGTCGTATTTTTTCAAAAAAATTGAATCTTTAGCCTGCTAACAAAAAGAAGGGAATCAGAATGTTGCCCAGCCTTCACCGACAGAAACGGAAATTTTCTGTGAAAAGGCGGGCAAAACATCGGAAGAATTGAATGAACGGCGAAGGGTTATTTGCTGGAAAAGGTTTTCTGGATCAAACGAATGGTACCAAAGGCACCAAAAGCGCGGCGTGACCAGCGAATCAGCTTGCTCGGATGGCGGATCCCGTACAGGGCCATCACGCTGGAGCCGACCACCAGGTATTTACGCAGGCCGAAAACCGTTTGCCAGCCGCGATCGATACGCTCGGTCTTTTCCAGCCACAGGGTTTTGTTTTCCGCAAGATCCAGCCTCTGCTGCTGGATCTTGCGGATTAGCTTCTCTTTTCTCCATTCCAGGTAGCGGCGGCGGTTCATTTTTCCCCCTCCAGCTCGGAACGGTCGATTTCCAACTGTTTGCGTGTGGCGCCCAGCAGGGTGGAGCGGCGAGCCTTGACCAGCGTCCAAATGGCCCCGAACACGGCCAGGAACAACAGCACCCCGGTAGTGGCCCCTAACGCCATCAGACGGTAGATGGGGTCGATAGCCCAGAAAATCAGGATCAGCAGGCTCATCAGGCCAAAGGCAGTGAACAGCAGAGTCATGCCGGCCATGATCAGCAACTGAATGAGGTTGGCCTTCTCCTCTTCCAACTCGACCACCGCCAGACGGACACGGGTTTCCACCATACCGACCAGAATAGTGATGATGCGCTGGGCGACATCCAGGACCCCCTTGGCGGGGCCCTGTGCACGAACTTGCGGTTGTTGTTCAGCCATAATTAGCGGCGCGCTAACAGAACGCCCAGCACCACGCCGACAGCAGCGCCGATACCGATACCGGTCCACGGATTGTCACGCACGTAATCATCCGCCTGGCCGGCGATCTGTTTGGTTTGGGAAGCGATTTTGTCCCCGGCATCGCTCAGGCGAGCACGGGTATCCTTCAGCGCGCCTTCCGCTTTGGAACGCAGCTTTTCCAGTTCGGCTTTTGGCTTATCAGTGGAAGAGTTCAGCACTTCTTCCAGCGTATCGGCTAAGGATTTAAGTTCAGCGCGTAAGTTTTCTGCATTTGAATCATGTGCCATGTGATTATTCCTTAACGTTAACTTCAACAGAGTTTTAACATAGCGGATTTTTTCGCCGGAGCAAAGGGGGGATGAATAGTTGATATCACTAAGCATCCATTTTAAATTCGATAAAAATCCCGCATGGTGCGGCTCTCATCGATAAATCCGCTGGCGTAAAAATTATTCCGCTTGGGCTTGCTTAAGCTCGGCTTGAGCTTCAGCCAGTTTTTTCTGTTTTTTGGCGACTTTATCCAGGTTGCCGGTCTGCTGGGCTTCTTTCAGCTCCTGCTGGCGCTCGGCGACCTTGCTTTGTTTCTCATCGATTTTTTTCTGGCGATCGGCCTGCAGACCGGCTTCGGTGCAATGGGTCTGCACTTCGCCCAACGCCGTTTTCAACCCGGCGATACGGTTGGTATTGCCGTGCTGGGTGGCGTAATCAATCTGCTTTTGAATCTCTTGTGCTTTGGCTGCACAGCCGCCTTCTGCCGCAAACGACAGGGCCGGGAAGACGAAGAATGGGAGGGCCAGTAACATCGATTGGCGTAATTTCATGCTATCAATTCCTTGTTATTGGGATGCATTGGCATGCATCCGCTGTTCCTGACTGCCCACGTGGGCAGTGCGACAGGAGTCTTACGTAGCTGACTGACGCTAACCTTGAGCATAGCCATAAATCGTGAAGACCCCAAAGAATCCGCCACAGTTCGCTGGTGATTGATGATTAATTGAACAGGGCGGTGATATGAAGGGAAACCCTTTCATATGAAAGGGTATTATCCCAGATTAAGGGGGGAGCGTGCAAATTCACGTACCCAGTGCGTCGGCACTGGGGATTCGCTCAGGGCGATGATATACCCCGGTGGCAAAATAGTTTGCAAGGCTTCACGTGCCAGCAACTGTTGTTCCGGTGAGTCCAGGCGGATCACCAGGCCATCGCCTTCCGGGGTGATGCTTTTGATGCGAATACCGCGCTGATCCAGCCGTTGATAGACATAAAAACCGTCAGGCAGCGAAAGGCCTTGCTGGCCCACACGAATGCGCAGTTCGCTTTCGGTTCGCACCATGCAGGGCACCAATAGCGTGGCAAGCGCCAGCAAAGCGAGCGCAATCAGCAAAACATACTGCCAGCGCGGGCGCTTGATCGTCACGCCCCTTTCCCCTGATCCTGGCTGTCGGCGCGCTTCTTGCGCCACAGAACGATCAGCGAGCCCACCAGCCCTACCACCAGCAGCACCAGCGGCAGCAGCATCAAGCAGAACATCAGTTGGTCTTCATACTTGCGGAATACCGGGGTTTTGCCCAATGCAAAGCCCAGCGAGGTGAGGATCACCACCCACAGCAGGCCGCTCATCCAGTTAAAGAACTGGAAACGCGCATTGCTCAGACCGGACAGGCCGGCAATGGTCGGCAGCAGGGTGCGGACAAACGCCAGGAAACGACCCACCAACAGCGCGGACAGCCCGTGGCGGTGGAATAACTGGTGTGCCCGTTGATGATAGTGAGCCGGCAGATGCGAAAGCCAGCCCTGTACCGTTCGGGTATTGCCGAGCCACTTACCCTGTATGTAGCTGACCCAGCACCCCAAACTGGCGGCAACGGTCAGGATCAGGATGGTGAGCGGGAAATTCATGGTGCCTTTGGCGATCAGTACGCCTACCAGGATCAACAGGCTGTCCCCTGGCAGAAACGCTGCCGGCAGCAGGCCGTTCTCCAAAAACAGGATCATAAACAGCAGCACGTAGAGGGTCCACACCAGCGAAGGGTTCGCCAGCGTCTCAAAATCCTGCTGCCATAAGGCATGTAACAGTTCTTTAATGATGTCCATCCGGTGTTCCTAAAACGTCATTGTTTGTTTTTATCTCAGCGGCTGATCGGGTGTGGGCCGAAAGCGTGCGGGCGATGCTGGCTGCTGATAATGATGAAACGGCGTTGCTTTTAGTGGATTCTAGTCGGTGCGACACCGGTCATGAGTGGTAAGTCAGCGTGCCACGATAAAGCATATTACTTTCTTTCCAGCCGCCTAGCCTGTTTTGCTGCTGCGGGGTATGCAGCGTCCAGTTGACCTGGGCAAGCCGGTTGAGCGCAGGTGAGTTCTGGCGCGGGGGTTTGGTGCGGTGGCCCAGCTCTACGGCCAGGGCATAGACCGGCGGTAATTGGGCGCAGGTCGACAGCGAGCCGGAGTAGGAATGCAGCCGCGGTAACAGCAGCGGCAATTTGCCCGGCTTTTTACGCTGCAGCTCTGCCGGTGACCGATAAACCTGGTCGTAAGGGGAAAGCCACGGATCGGCGAGCGACGGTAAACTGCTCAGTGCTGTGGGGGTTGCTTTGGAAGGTGCCGCGCATAGCTTTTGGCCGGAGACCGAACCGGTCCAGCAAAAAAGAGCAATAAGCATGGCAAACAACCAGCGCATGTATTCGCGTCCCGCCCCGTAGCAGAGGGTAAAAAAGTGGCTCAACTTTACCAAAATAGCACGATTGGCAACAGGGAAATCTACGTTGCCAGCGGTGAAATACTACACGGCAAATTGCCGTTCAGGCATCGATTCAGCGGATTTTACAATACCTGACATAACCCGACGGTTTTTGACCGCTTGGGTTATTTATTTTCTGTGGTTATGCCGTCCAGATGCACCACCGGGTTATCGGCGAACAGATAGCGGTCTGCGTTATATTCAAAATCGTCGCTGGTGGCGTTGAACAGCATTTGCTTGGTGTTTTCCAGGTGCTGCCACATGGCCAATTTGGCGGCATAAGGGTCTTTGCGTATCAATGCCTTGAGGATCTGATCGTGATCGTCGCACCAACTGGCGATCGAGCGATCGTCGATATGTTCATGCAGTTTGATCCAATAAGGGTTATTCACCCGCTGAACCCACATTTTTTCCACGATGGTGGCCATGGCGGTGTTCTGAGTCGCCAGCGCCACCTGCACGTGGAATTTCAGATCCCATTGAGAGTCGCGGAAGCGATCTTCCTTACGCGCCTGTTCCTGGATCTCCATCAGTTGGACGATGTCTTGCTTGGTGACCTGAGTAGCGGCGAATTCGGCGATGTTGCTTTCAATCAGTTGGCGCGCCTGCAGCAGCTCGAACGGCCCGGCGGTGGCAAACTCAATGCTGTCGCCCGGCACCACCAGATGCTTTTGCTGGTTGGACATCACGTGGATCCCGGAACCTTTGCGCACGTCGACGTAGCCTTCCACTTCCAGCATGATGATCGCTTCCCGCACCACGGTACGGCTGACGTTCATCTCTTCGGCAATGTAGCGCTCGGCCGGCAGTTTATCGCCGACCGGATAGCGGCCGCTTTCAATACGCTGTTTAAGCTCGGCAGCCAGTTGCTGATACAGGCGTCTGGTTTCAGTGAATTCCATAGTGAGTGCTCTTAGGATAGGGAGGGGCGCGTAGCCATGGATTTGTTATACCACTTATCCGGCAGAGCTGCCAGTGGCCTCGGGGGAACGCCCGGCACGGCGGCCGGGCGGTGGGGTTAACTGCGCGCCGGGGCCGGCTGCAGCGGGTCTTCCTCCGGCTCGGAGGCCGGTCGATTTTGCAGAATGGTCCAGATAGCGATGGCGCCGAGGATATCGAAGACCGACAGCGCAGCAAACAGCGGGCTGAAGCCCAGGGTATCTGCCAATGCGCCGACCACCAGGGCAAACAGGGTGCTGGCGGTCCAGGCCGCCATGCCGGTCAGACCGTTGGCGGTGGCCACCTCGTTGCGACCAAAGACGTCAGAAGACAGGGTAATCAGCGCGCCGGACAGCGCCTGATGGGCGAAACCGCCGACGCATAACAGCGCGATAGCCGCATAGGGACTGGTGAACAGACCGATCATGCCAGGGCCAATCATCAGTACGGCGCCCAGGGTGACCACCAGCTTGCGTGAAACGATCAGGTTCACCTTAAAGTGCTTCTGGAAAAACGGCGGCAGGTAACCGCCGACGATACAGCCCAGATCGGCAAACAGCATCGGCATCCAGGCGAACATGGCGATCTCTTTCAGGTTGAAGCCGTAGGCTTTGAACATGAATAACGGGATCCAGGCGTTGAAGGTGCCCCAGGCCGGTTCCGCCAGAAAACGTGGCAGCGCGATGCCCCAGAACTGGCGGTTACGGACAATCTGCCAGGCGGACATTTTCTTGGCGTTGCCGGTCTGGTGCTGTGCTTCCTGGCCACCCAGGATGTAATCGCGCTCTTCGCTACTGAGTTTCTTCTGGTCTTTCGGGTGTTTATAGAAAATCAGCCAGCAGATAGCCCAGATCAGGCTCAGCACGCCGGTGATGATAAACGCCATCTCCCAACTGTGCGCGACGATGGCCCACACCACCAACGGCGGGGCCAGCATGCCGCCTATTGATGACCCTACGTTGAAATAACCCACGGCGATGGAACGTTCTTTGGCCGGGAACCACTCGCTGCTGGCCTTCAGCCCTGCGGGGATCATCGCTGCTTCCGCCATGCCCACGGCACCGCGTGCCAACGCCAGCCCACCCCAACTGTTGGCGAGAGCCGTGCCCATGCAAAACACCGCCCACAGGATGGCGAACATGGCGTAACCCACTTTGGTGCCCAGGACGTCCAGCACGTATCCCGCTACGGGTTGCATCAGGGTGTAGCAGGCGGAATAGGCCGCGACGATGTAAGAGTATTGTTGCGTGGTGATATGCAAGGTGCCTTCCAGCGTAGGCGCTGCGACGGCAATGGCGTTACGCGTCAGGTAGCCCAGTACGGTGCCGATGGTCACCAGCCCGATCATGTACCAGCGTAACCCTTTAATTTTACGCATCCGAAATATCTCCCAGTCTTGAATAGGCGGCGCCGTAACGGCGTCAGCATTTTAAGGGGTGCTCCCTTTATCGTTGATGTGCGTCGACTTGTCCGTCAGCGACGTATTCCCGCCGCAAGCACGACTGGGTGGCGAGACAATAACTTGTCATACAGATTTAAAAGTTGAGTGATATCACAAAAGCCGATTTTCAATTGGGCAATACTGTTTGCCGGATAATTAGGCGATTGAAGCGGTATTTTGACGCAAAATGGCCGGTTTACGGTCTTATTCAAGGGAAATAGTGGTAGCAGGAGGCAATATTTTGCTGGACGCCCCGCATAATTGGTGTGATAACTTTGTCGCATTGAACACTGTGTTGAACGGCAAACAAGGTGAGGAGCCAGATATGGCGACGTTTTTAAACGAAGATTTCTTGTTGGGCAGCGAATTCGCCCGGCGTTTGTATCATGACTATGCGGCGGACCAACCGATCTTTGACTATCACTGTCATTTACCGCCGGAACAAATTGCCGAGAACACCCGTTTCAAAAATTTATATGAAATCTGGCTCAAGGGTGACCACTACAAATGGCGGGCGATGCGCACCAACGGGGTGGCTGAACGGCTGTGTACCGGCGATGCCGGCGATCGTGAAAAATTCGATGCCTGGGCGGCCACCGTACCGCACACGATCGGCAACCCGCTCTATCACTGGACCCATCTGGAGCTGCGCCGTCCGTTCGGCATTACCGGCACGCTGCTTTCCCCGGCGACGGCGGACGATATCTGGCTGCGCGGCAACGCGTTGCTGGCGCAGGAGGATTTCAGGGCACGTGGCATCATGCAGCAGATGAAAGTGAAAATGGTCGGCACCACCGACGATCCCATCGACGATCTGCGCCACCATAAAGCCATTGCCGCCGACCGCAGTTTCGACATCAAGGTGTTGCCAAGCTGGCGGCCGGACAAGGCGTTTAATATCGACGCACCGGGTTTCAATGATTATCTGCAAAAACTGGAAGCGGCGGCGGATGTCCATATCGGCCGGTTCAGTGCGCTGTGTGACGCGTTGAAAAAACGTATGGATCACTTTGCGGCTCATGGTTGCAAGGTGGCCGACCATGCGTTGGACGTGGTGGTGTATGGCGAAGCGGATGAAGCCGCACTGGACGCAATTTTAACGGCGCGGCTGAGCGGCAAGTTGCCTACGCCCGAGCAGAGCGCCCAGTTTAAAAGTGCGGTGCTGCTGTTCTTGGCGGCCGAATATCAACGCCGTGAATGGGTCCAGCAATACCACATCGGTGCGCTGCGCAATAACAACAGCCGCATGTTGGCAAGCGTAGGCCCGGACATCGGCTTCGATTCCATTAACGACCGACCGCTGGCGGAGCCGTTGTCTCGTCTGCTGGACGCACAGGCGCGCCAGGGCGGCCTGCCGAAAACCATTCTGTACTGCCTCAATCCGCGTGATAACGAAGTGATCGGTACCATGGTCGGCAACTTCCAGGGTGAAGGCACGCCGGGCAAGATGCAGTTTGGCTCCGGCTGGTGGTTCAACGATCAGAAAGACGGTATGCAACGCCAGATGACGCAGTTGGCACAGCTCGGTCTGCTGAGCCGTTTTGTCGGCATGCTGACCGACAGTCGTAGCTTCCTGTCTTATACCCGTCATGAATACTTCCGCCGCATCCTTTGCCAGATGATCGGGCGCTGGGTGGAAGAGGGCGAAGCACCGGCAGATATCGCGCTGTTGGGCGAGATGGTGAAAAACATCTGCTTCGACAATGCCAAAAACTATTTCGCCATTGAACTGGCGTAGCCGTTGCCCGAGGTGGGTTTATGCAAAGCATGGTAAGAATTCATTCGCTGGATAATGTCGCGGTGGCGTTACGCGATCTGGCTGCCGATGAAACGTTGACACTGGACGGCCTGACTATTCGCCTTCCACAACCGGTCGCGCGTGGGCACAAGTTTGCGCTACAGCAGATTGCACCCGGTGAGGCGATCATCAAATACGGCCTGCCGATCGGCCATGCGTTGGAAGCCATTGCCTCTGGCGTGCATATTCACTCGCAAAATGCCAAAACCAACCTGAGCGATCTGGACAGCTATCAATACCAGCCGCAATTTCCCGTCTTGCCACCGCAGGCTGCGGATCGGGAGGTGCAGCTTTATCGCCGTAACAGCGGCGAGGTGGGGATCCGCAACGAACTGTGGATCATACCGACCGTCGGCTGCGTCAACGGCATTGCCCGGCAGATCCAGCAGCGTTTTCTGAAGGAAACCCAGGACGCGCAGGGGATCGACGGCGTACACCTGTTCAGCCATCCGTTTGGCTGCTCGCAACTGGGTCAGGATCACGAAAACACCCGCACCATGCTGCAAAACATGGTGCGCCATCCCAACGCCGGTGCGGTGTTGGTGATTGGCCTGGGGTGCGAGAATAATCAGGTGGATGTTTTTCGCAGCACGCTGGGGACGGTCGACGAGCAGCGAGTGCGTTTTATGGTGTGTCAGCAACAGGACGATGAGGTGGAGGCCGGGCTGGAGCAGTTGCATGCGCTGTATCAGGTGATGCGCGATGACCGTCGCCAGCCGGGCAAACTGAGCGAGTTGAAGTTCGGACTGGAGTGCGGTGGTTCAGACGGCCTGTCCGGTATCACCGCCAATCCGTTGCTGGGACGTTTTTCCGACTATCTGATTGCCAACGGCGGCACGACGGTATTGACCGAGGTACCGGAAATGTTTGGTGCCGAACGGATCCTGATGAGCCGCTGCCGCGATCAATCGACTTTCGAAAAAACCGTCAGCATGGTCAACGACTTCAAACAGTACTTTATCGCCCATAACCAACCGATTTATGAAAACCCTTCGCCGGGCAACAAAGCCGGCGGTATCACCACGCTGGAGGAGAAGTCGCTCGGTTGCACGCAGAAAGCCGGACACAGCCAGGTGGTGGACGTGCTCAAGTATGGCGAACGGCTGCGGCAACCCGGTTTAAACCTGCTGAGCGCGCCAGGCAATGACGCGGTGGCAACCAGCGCACTGGCCGGGGCCGGCTGCCATATGGTGTTGTTCAGCACCGGGCGCGGGACGCCCTATGGCGGTTTCGTGCCAACGGTGAAGCTGGCGACCAACAGCGAACTGGCAACGAAGAAACCACATTGGATCGACTTCGACGCCGGTCGGTTGATCCACGGCACCCCGATGGAGAGCCTGTTGGAACAGTTTGTCGATCTGATTGTGGCGATTGCCAATGGTCAGGCGGCGCGCAACGAAGCGAACGATTTCCGTGAGTTGGCGATTTTTAAAAGCGGTGTGACATTGTAAGGCGGCAGTCGTAAAAAAGGCGCCCGATAATGAGCGCCTTGTCGAACTATTTGGGGATTAGCGCACTTTCAGGGGATCTTCATCCGCTAAACGCTGGTCTTCCGCCTGACAAGCTGCTGCGGTGAACAGCACGTCGGTCGAGGAATTGAGCGCGGTTTCGGCGGAATCTTGCAGTACGCCGATGATAAAGCCGACCGCCACCACCTGCATTGCCACGTCGTTCGGGATACCAAACATGTTGCACGCCAAGGGGATCAGCAGCAGCGATCCGCCGGCCACGCCGGAAGCGCCACAGGCACAGATGGCCGCGACGACGCTCAGCAGTAACGCGGTCGGGATATCAACCGGGACCCCAAGAGTATGTACCGCCGCCAGCGTCAGCACGGTAATGGTGATAGCCGCACCGGCCATGTTGATGGTGGCGCCCAACGGGATAGAAACCGAGTAGGTGTCTTCGTTCAGATTCAGCTTCTTGCACAACTCCATATTCACCGGAATGTTGGCGGCTGAGCTGCGGGTGAAGAAGGCGGTCACGCCGCTTTCACGCAGGCAGGCGAACACCAGCGGATAAGGGTTGCGACGGATTTTCCAGTAAACGATCAGCGGGTTCAGCACCAAAGCCACCAGCAACATACAGCCGATCAACACCACCAGCAGTTGGGCATAACCCCAAAGCGCACCGAAACCGGTATCCGCCAGCGTCGAGGCCACCAGGCCGAAAATACCGAGTGGGGCGCAGCGGATCACCGCACGTACCACCATGGTGACGGCGTGCGACATATCGTTAATCAGCGATTTTGTGGTTTCAGAGGCGTGGCGCAGTGCCAGCCCCAGACCCACGGCCCAAGCCAGGATACCGATATAGTTGGCGTTAATCAGCGCATGGAACGGGTTGGCGACCACGCTCATCAACAGGCCCTTCAGCACCTCAATAATGCCGCCCGGCGGGTTGATATCCGCATTGCCGGTCACCAGCGCCAGATTGGACGGGAACATAAAGCTGACCACTACCGCTACCAGCGCCGCGGCGAAGGTTCCCAGCAGATAGAGGAACAGGATCGGACGAATATTGGTTTTCTGCCCGTGTTTGTGATTGGCGATCGAGGCCATGACCAGCACCAGTACCAATACCGGCGCTACCGCTTTCAGTGCGCCAACAAACAGGGCGCCAAGCAGACCTACAGCAGAAGCCGTCGCCGGTGAAATCAGCGCCACGATAATCCCGGCCACCAGGCCGATCATGATTTGTTTAACCAGGCTGCCCTGTACGATCCTTTGTAGTAATTTTTGCATAGTGCTTTTTTCCCCGATGATGTTGCGTACAGACTTTGTCACCTCGGCGGGAACGCCACCGGACAACTTTATAATGATCTGTAACCAAGTATGTTTGCCGAATCAGTATTCAGTAAACGATGGGGGTTGGAAAGGGGCGAGGATGAAATTCTGAGCGCGGATCAACTCTTGATAACATACTGGTTACATTTGTGTGATCGCAATAACATTTGGCGTTTGGCGGGAATTACCAAACAATCGCGGGGCGACTGACGCCCCGCATAACAGATTATGGTGCTTTATTATTGGCCAGACGGTCGTTACGGCGGTTAACCCAGGCGTTGATCACCAGCGTCAGCGTCAGGATACCAGCCACCACGCCGAGCGAAATACCGATCGGGATGTGGAAGAAGTCGATAATCAGCATCTTGACGCCGATAAACATCAGGATGATCGACAGACCGTATTTCAACATCGAGAAGCGCTCTGCCACGTTAGCCAGCAAGAAGTACATGGCACGCAGGCCCATGATGGCGAACAGGTTAGAGGTCAGCACGATAAACGGATCCGTGGTGACGGCAAAAATGGCCGGGATGCTGTCGACCGCGAAAATCACATCGCTCAGTTCCACCAGGATCAGCACCAGGAGCAGCGGCGTAGCGAACAGCAGGCCGTTGCGGCGCACGAAGAAGCGCTCACCTTCCAGGTTGTCGGTCATGCGCAGGTGGCTACGCAACCATCTTACCAGCGGCTTGTCGCCAATCGCCGAGTCATCTTCCTTCGCCAGCGCCATCTTGATACCGGTGAACAGCAGGAAAGCGCCGAACAGATACAACAGCCACTGGAACTGGGTTACCAGCCAACTGCCGGCGAAAATCATGATAGTACGCAGCACGATCGCGCCCAGTACGCCAAAAATCAGCACCCGGCGTTGCAGATTGGCCGGAACGGCAAAGTAGCTGAACAGCATCAGCCAGACGAAGACGTTATCGACCGCCAGCGCTTTTTCGATCAGGTAACCGGTGAGGAAGGCCAGCGCCTGGGTATCGGCGACGGCTCGCCCGGCGGTTTGGTTGAGGTAGTACCAGAAACCCAGGTTGAACAGCAAAGAGAGGCTGACCCACACCAGCGACCAACTGGCGGCCTGCTTCAGCGTCATGGTGTGCGCGCCTTTGCGGCCCTGCAGCAGTAAGTCGATTGCGAGCATCACAACTATGATGGCGGCAAAGCTGCCCCATAACCAAGGTGTGCCAACGGTATTCATCATCAGAGGTATCCTTCAAAAACAAAAACGGCCAACGTCGGAAGACGCTAGCCGCTCTTATGAACGCTGCAAGCAAACCTCGCCTTCCGGCAAGGTCTCACTTACAACGTTGATGAAGGTGCACCGATGGTGCCCGTTACATCATGTTGCCCGGTAACCGGATGCTTGCGCATCGTAATGACGATTGACCGGCAATGAAGTTACTCCCCTTTGCACGGCAGAAAGTAATGCAAAATGTGTCAGCGGTCAACGTTTATTGCGTTACCCGGCCAGGGCTTTTTGCGCGCCGAGGCTGACGACAAATCCCTGCAGCAGCAGCCGGCTGAAAGGCGTATCGCTAACCTGCTGTTGCTTAAGCTGATACGCCGCCTGCTGCTCTGGATACAGCTCGCCGAGCCAGCCCAGATACTGGTGCATCACCGCACCGTTAAATTCTGGATGGAACTGGGTTGTCAGCACGTGATCGCCATAACTGAGGATCTGATAAGCATCTTGTTGCGAACGAGCCAACGTCACTGCGCCATCGGGGGGCGTCAGCACGCTCTGCGAGTGGATCAGGTTCGCCTTAAAGCGCGGCGGCAACATCGCCATGCGCCGGTCGTTGGCTGCGGCGGGCAGTAATTCAATCTCCAGCGTACCGACTTCCATGCCCTGCGGATGGTAACCGACTTCACCGCCGAGCGCATAGGCCAGCAGTTGATGCCCGTAGCAGGCGCCAAAGATTGGCAGCTTGATCTGCATGGCCTGGCGCAGCCACTCTGCAGCTTGTTCGCTCCACGGCAGGTGTTCGGTCACCATCGCCGGTGAGCCGGTGATCACCACGCCGGCGTAATGTTGCGGCGGCAGAGGCTGTTCGCCCGCGGGAAGATGCACGATCTGCACGCGATCGGCATCGATATTCCCCTGTTGCAAGAACATACCGTCGAAGTTGGCTTTTTCCCGGCGGATATCCTCTGGCGCATCACCGGTTTGCATCAGTAATAAGGGTTTCATGTCATTCTCCGTCGGCAGGGAAGACCACGCCGGTCTGGCGGCGGATTTCTGTCAGCAGGCGGGCGATAATCAGCGAATTCTCTAACCCCGGGTGTTCCACCTGACGTTTTTCCACCAGTTCGGCGAACACTTGCGCCTCATACAGCATGGTGTTGATATGCTGCGGCTGGGCCAGATCCTGACGATGACCGCCACGCGGTGTCAGTATCACGCCCTGACACTCAGAAATTTTCTCGATTATCAGCGTCCCTTCTTCGCCCTGGATCTCGCTGGGAATGTCCGAGTTGCTGACCTTGGAGTGGGAGACGGTGACGTCGAAATCGCCGTAGTTGAGGCAGGCGGTGCCGTGCGCATCGACGCCGGTATCCAGCAAGGTCGCGCTGGCAATCACCGACTGCGGTTCGCCGAACAGGGCTACAGCGCTGGCCAGACAGTAGTAACCAATGTCCATGATCGACCCGTTGGAAAATTGCGGGTTGAACGTGTTCGGGTTCTCACCAGCCAGATAGCGCGGGTAGCGTGAAGAGTATTGGCAGTAATTGAGAAAGGCTTTGCGCAGCCGGCCGATTTTCGGCAGCGCCTGCTTCAGGGCCAGGAAATTCGGCAGGTGAGCGCTTTTAAACGCTTCGAACAACACCACCTGATGCTCACGCGCACAGGCCACCAGCTTTTCGGCTTCGCGCAGGTTGGACACCAGCGGTTTTTCGCAAATCACATGTTTTTTATGGCTGAGGAACAGCAGCGACTGCTGGCAGTGCAGGGAGTTGGGGCTGGCGATGTACACCGCGTCGATGGCGTCAGATTGGGCCAATGCCTCGAGGGAATCGAAAAACAGGCTGACGTGGTAGTTGGCGCCGAACGCCTGCGCCTGTTCCAGCTTACGCGAATAGACGGCGGTCAGTTTCAGTTTGCCGCTTTCGTGCGCGGCGTCGATAAAGCGTTCCGTAATCCAGTTGGTGCCCACAACGGCAAAGCGAATCATAGATATCTCCGGTTCCCAGGCGCGATACCCTATGAATTTCAAGTTGCTGCTTGAAATTCATAGGCTAGAAAGAATCAGATTATCACGGCATTTACAGAAGGCGAATCTCGCTATGCATAGAGATCGCCAAACACGGAGAGATGGGTCAGATACAGCCGGGTATCGAACTCCAATTGGTGGTAATTGGGCTCCATATGGCAGCACAGGCTGTAGAAGGCCTTGTTGTGGTCTTTCTCTTTCAGGTGCGCCAGCTCATGCACCACGATCATGCGCAAAAACGGCTCCGGCGCCAGTTTGAATACCGTCGCCACGCGGATTTCCGCCTTGGCCTTCAGTTTGCCGCCCTGCACGCGCGAAATGGCGGTATGCATGCCGAGCGCGTGTTTCATCACCTGAATTTTACCGTCATAGGCCACCTTGCTCAGCGGCTGGGCATTGCGCAAATACTGGTTTTTCAGATCGACGGTAAACTGATAAAGCGATTTGTCGGTGGTGCAGTCATGTACCTGCGGGTAGCGCTGCAACAGCACATCCCCCAACCGTTGCTGGTCGATCAGTTGTTGCACCTGGCTTTGCAGATGTTCAGGGTAGCCCTGCAGGTAGGTCAGTTCGGACATCATCTTCCCGTATTGGCCTCAATTGAGCGGGTCATTGTATGATGTTTTTTCGCGCAAAGCCCGCAAAGGGCAATTTATCCGAAAAAACATTTTACTGCCGGACGTTTTTAGGGGATAAACAGCCCAAATTTTATCAGTCAGGAGGGGCAATGAGCCAACTCGATCTGGGAACACAGCACCTTGAGCTGGAACGTTATCCCCAACAGGAAGAATCCACCCAATTGCAGGCGTGGGAAGCGGCGGACGAATATCTACTGCAACAGCTTGAAAACGTAAACATTGGCGATCGCCCGGTGCTGATTTTCAACGACAACTTTGGCACGTTGGCCTGTGCATTGCACGCACATCAACCTTACAGCATCAGCGATTCCTACATGAGCCAGTTGGCCACGCGCCATAACCTGAAGCTCAATGAATTGGATCCGGAGCAGGTTACGCTGCTGGACACCCTGGCCGAGTTGCCTGCGTCACCGGCGGTGGTGTTGATCCGTATTCCTAAAGCGCTGGCACTGCTGGAACAGCAACTGCGTGCGTTGCGTGATGTGGTGGCACCGGACACGGTAATCATCGCCGGGGCCAAGGCGCGTGACGTGCACACTTCGACCATACAACTGTTTGAAAAGGTGCTCGGTCCAACGCGTACCAGCCTGGCATGGAAGAAAGCGCGGTTGATCCACTGTGACGTCGCCGACATCGTGCCACCGGCAGCACCGGTAACCACCAACTGGGTGCTGGACGGTACCGATTGGATTATCCACAACCATGCCAACGTGTTCTCACGCAGCAATCTGGATATTGGCGCACGCCTGTTCCTGGATCATCTGCCGCATGACATTGAAGGCCACATCATCGATCTTGGCTGTGGTAACGGTATCATCGGCATGGCCGCATTGATGCAGAACCCGCAAGCGCAGGTGACTTTTGTCGATGAGTCCTACATGGCGGTGGCCTCCAGCGAATTGAACGTGGAGCATAACCTGCCGCAGGATCTGGATCGTTGCCAGTTTGAGGTCAATAACTCTCTGGCCGGGATTGAGCGTGAAAGCGTGCAGGCGGTACTGTGCAACCCACCGTTCCACCAACAGCATGCGATCACCGATCACACCGCCTGGCAGATGTTCTGCGACGCCAAGCGTTGCCTGCAGGTCGGTGGCGAGTTGCGCATCGTCGGCAACCGTCATCTGGATTACCACCATAAGCTGAAGCGCCTGTTTGGCAACTGCACCGTTGTGGCGTCAAACAAGAAGTTTGTGATCCTCAAAGCCGTGAAATCCGGCGCGCGTTACTGAGTGACCAAGGGGCGCAATGAATGCGCCCCTGAATGTGACTGATTAAAGTGCCATTGCCAGCCGCGTGCCCTGATCGATAGCGCGGCGGGCATCCAGCTCGGCGGCGACGTCCGCACCGCCAATCAAATGCACGGTTTTTCCCATCTCCAGCAGCGGTTGTTGCAGCTCGCGCCTGGGTTCTTGTCCTGCGCAGATAATCACCGTATCCACCGGCAGGCAACTTTCCTGTTCGGCCCGCGAAATATGCAAACCTTCATCATCAATACGCTGATAATTCACGCTATTGAGCATTTTTACGCCGCGCATCGCCAGACTGGTGCGGTGGATCCAACCGGTGGTTTTCCCCAGGCCTTCGCCCACTTTGCTGGTTTTGCGTTGCAGCAGGTAGATTTGCCGTGCCGGACGCGGGACGATCGGCCCTTGTGCCGCCAATCCACCGCGCTGACTAAGTTGGTCATCGATACCCCATTCACGGTTAAATTCCGCCGGATCCAGGCTGCTCGATACGCCGTGCTGGCTAAGGTACTCCGCCGTGTCGAAGCCGATACCACCGGCGCCGATAATCGCCACGCGCTGACCAACCGGTTTTTTGTCGCGTAGCACATCCAGATAGGTCAACACTTTGGCGTTGTCGATGCCGGGGATCGCCGGAGTACGCGGCACAATACCGCAGGCAAGGATCACTTCGTCGAACTCCGCCAGGTCGGCTGCCGTCACCCAGGTGCCGAGCTTCACATCGACCTCTTGCAGCGTCAATTGGCGACGGAAATAACGTAACGTTTCGTGGAACTCCTCTTTGCCGGGGATCTGCTTGGCGATATTGAACTGGCCGCCAATTTGGTCGGCGGCGTCAAACAGCGTCACCCGGTGGCCGCGGCTGGCGGCGGTGGTGGCAAAGGCCAATCCGGCCGGACCGGCCCCGATCACCGCCAACTTTTTCGGTTTCTCTGCCATAACCAACGGCATCTCGGTTTCGCGGCAGGCACGCGGGTTCACCAGGCAGGAGGTGAGCTTGCCTTCAAAAATCTGGTCGAGGCAGGCCTGGTTGCAGCCAATGCAGGTATTGATTTCGTCGGCACGTCCTTCGGCGGCTTTCTGCACAAAAGCGGCGTCGGCCAGGAACGGGCGCGCCATTGATACCATGTCGGCGCAGCCGTCTGCCAGCACCTGTTCGGCGACCGCCGGATCGTTGATCCGGTTGGTGGTGATCAGCGGAATACGCACTTTGCCCATCAGCTTATGAGTCACCCAGCTGAATCCGGCGCGTGGCACCATGGTGGCAATGGTCGGAATACGCGCTTCATGCCAGCCGATACCGGTGTTGATGATGGTCGCGCCGGCCTGCTCAACCGCCAGCGCCAACTGCTCGATTTCCTGCCAGCTGGAACCGTCCGCCACCAGATCGAGCATTGAAAGACGGTAAATCAGAATGAAGTCGCTGCCGACCGCCTGACGCACTGCCCGGACGATCTCCACGGCAAAACGCATGCGGTTGCTGAAGCTGCCGCCCCATTGGTCATCGCGCTGGTTGGTACGAGTGACCAGGAATTGATTGATCAGATAACCTTCGGAACCCATCACCTCGACGCCGTCGTAGCCGGCCTGTTGCGCCAAGGCTGCACACTGCGCGAAGTCGGCGATGGTCTGCAGGATATCCGCTTCGCTCAGTGCGGTGGGGGCGAAGGGATTGATCGGTGCCTGCAGCGCAGAAGGGGCTACCGGCTGCGGCTGGTAACTGTAGCGGCCGGCATGCAGGATTTGCAGCGCAATTTTGCCGCCGGCCTCATGGACAGCGTCGGTGACGATGCGATGGTGATCGACCTGCTCCGGGTCGCTGAGGGTTGAGCCACCACGATACACCACGCCTTTCTCATTGGGGGCGATGCCGCCGGTGACGATCAACGCCACGCCGGCCGCTGCACGTTCGGCATAGAAAACGGCCATGCGCTCGGGGCCATCAGGCAGTTCTTCCAGGCCGGTGTGCATCGATCCCATCAACACCCGATTTTTCAGGGTGGTAAAACCGAGATCCAGCGGCGCCAGCAGGTGGGGGTAATTGCTCATTGCAGTCTCCATCGCATCTTTCATCGTTATTATTATGTGTGACCCAAGTGGTCGGATGAGATAAATCTAGTCGTTGTCTTCGCCATTGGGAATCTGCGTTGCGCTGAATGTGATAGATGTCATGAATCTTTGCCCCCGTTTGCAAGGATGCCTTCGGAGCCGCCTGTTGTTTTCAGGGGGTGATACATTCCAGCAGCAGGGTAAAGGCCGCGGCCATCTGCTCTTCCGGTACGCAGGCAAAGCCCATCAGCAGGCCACGGCGATGATTGGGCAGCATGTAGTAACGGGACAGCGGCCTCACCAGTACGCCGCGCGTATTGGCTGCGGCGGCAATCGCCACGTCGTCCGCCTCGTCCGGCAGGTTGAGGATCAGGTGCAGCCCGGCATTGTTGTTAAATTCGCTCAACGCCTGTTTGCCCAGATGTTGCTCGATAAGACTGGTGAGGAAGGCGCGCCGCCGGGCGTACAGCAAACGCATACGGCGGATATGTGCGGTGTAGTGACCTTCCTGAATAAACTGCGCCAGCGCGGTTTGGATCAGCAGGTGGCCCCCGCGATACAGCTCGGCATGGGCGGTTTTCAGCGCCGCCATCAGCGGCTTTGGCAACACCACGTAACCCAGCCGTAGCGCCGGATACAGCGTTTTACTGAAGGTACCGATATAGATCACCGGCGCGTCGGCTTCCAACCCCTGCAGCGCCGGGATCGGCTGGCCGGAAAAGCGAAACTCGCTGTCGTAGTCATCTTCAACAATCCAACTGCCGGCGTTGCGTGCCAGTGCCAGCAACCCTTGTCGACGCGCCAGGCTCATTACCGATCCCAACGGATATTGGTGCGACGGCGTAACGAAGATCAGCCGCGGTGCCTCGGTGGGCTGTTCCGGCAGCACCATACCGGCTTCATCCACCGCCAGCGGGCAGATATTCACGTCGTTCATTCGCAGGATATTGCGGATCCCCCAATAGCCCGGCTCTTCAATCCACGCGTCGTCGCCCGGATTGCACAGCAGGCGCGTCACCAGATCTATCGCCTGATGGATGCCCTCGGTAATCAGAATTTGTTCTGGAGAACAGCGTACCGAACGCGCTACGCGCAGATAGTCCACCAGCGCATGCTGCAGCTCGGGGCTGCCACCCTGATTGCTGTAGGTCAGCCGCTGCGGAGCCGGGCGACGGCTGATGCGCGCCTGGATCTTGCTGAATAACTGGTGTGGAAAAGCGTTTACGTCAGGCACGCCGGGGATAAACGCCCCCCACTGTTTGGGACTGGCGCTGGCGTGGTGCAGCAGGGCAGCGCCGCGCGCCGACAGTTCAATGCGCCGCTGTTCCCCGTCACTGCCTGCCGGTGCGCTGACAGTGGATAAACAGCTATCCGGCACGGTTTCTGCGACGAATGTGCCGCTTCCGGCGCGCGCCAAAACATATCCTTCTGCCAGGAGTTGTTCATAAACAGTTAATACAGTGTTGCGGGAAAGGCTGAGCTCCTGCGCCAAATCGCGTGAGGCGGGCAGGCGGCTGGAGGGCGGCAGGCTGCCGTCCAAAATGCTGGTGCGGATCGCATTATATAGCCGTTTATGCAGCTTATCATCCGGCTGTTCGCCAAGACGCTGCAATAACAGGTCACCACTCAGTGAGCGCAATTGGATCCCTCAATTAATCGTAACTGGCTCTCGATTATAGGGCCACATCCTGTGTAAATAAACGTCATTGTTTCACGAATGTGAACAAAACGTTTAGCTGGCATCGACTACCGACCGGAGAGAACAACATGAAAAACGCAGAATTGAATCAACGTCGTCAGGATGCCACCCCGCGCGGGGTCGGTGTGATGTGTGGTTTTTACGCCGAGCGCGCAGAGAACGCCACGCTGTGGGACGTCGAAGGTAATGAAGTTATCGATTTCGCCTCTGGTATCGCCGTGCTGAATACCGGACACCGCCACCCGAAGGTGATCGCCGCCATTGAAAAACAGCTGAAGGCCTTCACTCATACCGCTTACCAAATTGTTCCTTACGAAAGCTATGTTGCACTGGCTGAGCGTATCAACCAGTGTGCGCCGATCGAAGGTCCATGTAAAACCGCCTTCTTCACTACCGGTGCGGAAGCGGTAGAGAACGCCGTCAAAATTGCCCGCGCCCACACTGGCCGTCCGGGCCTGATCACCTTTGGCGGTGGCTTCCATGGCCGTACCTACATGACCATGGCGCTGACCGGCAAAGTGGCCCCTTACAAACTGGGCTTCGGGCCATTCCCCGGGTCGGTGTTCCACGGCCAGTACCCGAATGCGCTGTACGGCGTGACCACGGAAGACGCGATGAACAGCCTGGAGCGTATCTTTAAAGCGGATATCGATCCCAAACAGGTCGCGGCCATCGTGCTGGAGCCGGTACAAGGTGAGGGCGGTTTCAACGTCGCTCCAGCCGAATTTATGCAGGCACTGCGCACGCTATGCGACGAGCACGGCATTTTGCTGATTGCCGACGAAGTGCAAACCGGCTTTGCCCGTACCGGCAAGCTGTTTGCCATGGATCATTACAGCGTGAAACCCGATCTGATCACCATGGCGAAAAGCCTGGCGGGCGGTATGCCGTTATCGGCCGTAGCCGGTCGTGCAGAGGTGATGGATGCCCCGGCACCGGGCGGGCTGGGCGGCACCTATGCCGGTAACCCACTGGCGGTGGCGGCGGCGCTGGCCGTGCTGGATGTGATTGAAGAAGAGCAGTTGTGCCAACGTTCGCAACGCCTGGGCCAGCATTTGGTGGAAGTGCTGCAGCAAGCGCGCCAGACCAGCCCGGCCATCGCGGATATCCGTGCGCAGGGTTCGATGGTGGCGGTGGAGTTCAACGATCCCCAGACCGGTAAACCTTCTGCCGAGATCACCCGTCAGGTGCAGCAGAAAGCGCTGGAAGAAGGCCTGCTGCTGCTGAGCTGCGGCGTCAACGGCAACGTGATCCGCTTCCTGTATCCGCTGACCATTCCTGAAGACCAGTTCACCAAGGCGCTGGGCATTCTTTCCCGCGCGCTGGCCCAATAAGGAGCGATCGGCAATGAAATTGAATAACCCCGAGCTGCTGCGCAGTCAGTGCCTGATTAACGGCGAGTGGTGCGATTCGCTGAGCGGCAAACGTGAAGCCGTCATCAACCCGGCGAATGGCATCGAACTGGCCAGCATTCCACTGGTCAGCGGTGAAGAAACCCAACAGGCGATTAACGCGGCACAGGCCGCGCAGCAAGGCTGGAAGCAACTGACGGCCAAACAACGTTCCGCACTGATGCTGGCCTGGGCTGACAAGGTGCTGGCGGCCCAGGAAGATCTGGCGCAGTTGATGACCGCAGAGCAGGGCAAGTCACTGGCGGAAGCGCGCGGTGAAGTGGCCTACGCCGCCTCATTTATCACCTGGTTTGCCGAAGAGGCCAAGCGGGTGGACGGCGCCGTCTTGCAGGCGCCGTTGGCCTCGCAGCGTTTGGTGGTGGTGAAGCAGCCGATCGGCGTGTGTGCGGCGATCACGCCGTGGAACTTCCCGGCGGCGATGATCACCCGCAAGGTGGCACCGGCGCTGGCAGCAGGCTGCGCGATTATCGTTAAGCCGGCCGAACAAACGCCGCTGACTGCGCTGGCGTTGGGCAAACTGGCGCAGGACGCCGGTATTCCGGCAGGGGTTCTGCAGGTGGTGACCGGCGATGCCGCGCAGGTAGGTAAAGTGCTGTGCGACAGCCCGGTGGTACGCAAGCTGAGCTTTACCGGTTCGACCGAGGTAGGACGCATCCTGATGGCGCAGTGCGCGCCAACCATCAAAAAGCTGTCGCTGGAACTGGGCGGCAATGCGCCGGTGATCGTTTTCGACGACGCCAATCTGGACGCGGCGGTGGCAGGCATCATGGCCTCCAAATTCCGCAACAGCGGCCAGACCTGCGTTTGCGCCAACCGCATCTACGTGCAGGACGGTATCTATGACCGCCTGGTGGACAAACTGGTGGCGGCGGTCGAGCAACTGAAGGTCGGTGACGGCAGTCAGGAGGGCACCACTCAGGGCCCGTTGATCGACCAGGATGCGGTAGACAAAGTGCAGAGCCACATTGACGATGCGTTGATCAAGGGCGCGCAGATCGCTACCGGCGGTCAGCCGCACGCGCTGGGCCGCACCTTCTTCCAACCCACGGTGGTGACCGGCGTGACGCAAAAAATGCGTTTCGCCAGGGAAGAAACCTTTGGTCCGGTGGCGCCGCTGTTCCGTTTCCATGACGAGGCGGAAGCCATCGCCATGGCCAACGATACCGAATTCGGCCTGGCCGCCTATCTGTTTACGCAGAACGCTTCACGCCAGTGGCGGGTGCCGGAAGCGTTGGAATACGGCATGGTCGGTATCAATACCGGACTGATTTCCAATGAAGTCGCACCGTTTGGCGGCGTGAAGCAGTCAGGACTCGGACGTGAAGGATCGCGTTACGGGATTGAAGAATATCTGGAGCTGAAATACCTGTGTATCGATGTGAGCTGTTAACCACCGGGAAATTAACCTATCCCGGTGGCCTGCGCCGCCGGGAGACAAAGGATGCTGAATGTCTTCTGAAAACATCTCTGTTTCTCCGGCGCTGGCCGCCGGGGTGCGAACGCCTGCACCCGCCAAATCACTGAGTTTCCTCGAAGGGGTGGCGATGATTGTCGGCACCAACATTGGCGCCGGCGTGTTGTCCATCGCTTACGCCTCCAGCAAGGCCGGGTTCTTACCCTTGCTGTTTTGGCTGGTGCTGGTCGGCAGCCTGACCACCATCACCATGCTGTACGTCGCTGAATCCACTCTGCGCACCCGCGCCCATCTGCAATTGAGCGGGCTGGCGAAACGTTATGTTGGCGGTCTCGGCGCCTGGCTGATGTTTGCTTCGGTATGCGTGAACAGCGTCGGAGCGCTGACCGCCTATATGACCGGCAGCGGTAAATTGTTGCAGTCGCTGTTTGGCATCTCGCCGGCGATAGGCAGCCTGCTGTTTTTCGTGCCCGCAGCGGGGGTGTTGTACCTGGGGCTGAAGGCGATTGGCCGTGGGGAAAAGTTTATCAGTATCGGCATGGTGGTGATGCTGACCGCGCTGGTGGCGGCTACGCTGCTCAAAGATACCACCCAGATGCGCAACCTGCTGGACGGCGACTGGCGCTTTATGGTGCCGGTATTTAACGTGGTGGTGTTCTGTTTTTCTGCGCAGTACATCGTGCCGGAAATGGCGCGTGGCTTCTCGGACAAGCCGGAGCAACTGCCCAGGGCGATTATGGTCGGTATGGCCGTGACTTTTGTGCTGCTGGCGGCGGTGCCGATGTCGGTGATTGCTCTCAGCGGGCTGAATGGCATCTCTGACGTGGCGACCATTTCATGGGGCCAGGCGTTAGGGCAGTGGGCCTTCTTCTCCGCCAACATCTTTGCCCTGTGCGCGATGCTGACCTCTTACTGGGGGTTGGGCGGCAGCTTCCTGACCAATATTTTCGACCAGTTCAAACTGGGTAACGACGAACAGCCATTGCGCCGTTTCGGCGTGCTGATGCTGGTGGTCTTACCGCCGTTCGCGCTGGCTTACAGTGGGCTGGTGTCCTTCGTTAACGCGCTCTATTTCGCCGGAGTATTCAGCGGGGTGATCTTGTCGATTATGCCGATGTTGATCCTGCGAGGCGCACGCAAGCACGGCGATCAGACACCGCGTTGGCAGTGTAACTGGATCACCCACCCGTTGTTGCAGATCAGCATCGTGTTGCTGTATTTGGCCAGCGCGGTGTACGCCATTGCGTCGTTGCTAGGCTATCTGCCCTCTGGATGGTGACTTGCCTTCCCTCAAGAAGTGATGTTGTTTCTCAGTTGAGAACGGCGGCGTCGTGGCCGCCGATTTTTTATCCCCCGCGCATTTTCTCCGGCAGCGCCAACCAGGCTTGCACGGCAGGCCGTTGCCACTGTTTCTGCGCATAGTGGCGAAGGTTTTCCGGCACCGGATCGCCATGTATCACCAGCCGATTCAGCATCAAGGCCAGATCGGTGTCGGCAATGCACCACTCCCTGAACAGATTATCCTGGCCGTGACTCAGCAGTTTTTCGACGGCGGTAATCAACTTGTTGGCGGCAGCCTGTGCGGCGTTGGACAGCGGAGGAAACTTGCCGTTAATGAACACCGCCTCTGTCGGTCGCTCGGCCCGAAGTGGTAGCAGATCGCTGCGTAGCCATGCCTGGACTTCGCGTGCTTTGGCGCGTTGTTTGACATCGCGCGGGTACACCGGATGGGCCGGGTGGATCTCATCCAGGTATTCATCAATAGCCGAGGACTCCGACAGCTGAAACTCGCCGAACACCAGCGTAGGCACCCGGCGCGTCAATGACAACGCCGCATAGGCCGCCTCAGTATTTTTCCCCTGCGATAAATCGACCGGCTTCACGGTGAAGGGAATGCCTTTTTCCGTCAGGGTAACAAACGCCGACATGGCATAAGGGCTGAAAAACTCGGCGTCGGTATAGAGTTCGGCAATCGGCTGAGACATTGGGTTTTCCTCAAGGCAAAGGGATGCGAACTTTGATAATTGACGAGGAGTGGCTAAAGATCAATCTGTTAGCTGAAAGTTATTTCGGCGGTGAAAAGCGCGGCGAGCGGCGACGGTTGGCGTTGTGATATATTTGTTGCCATTAAGTTGAATTTGGCAGCAAGAAGTAACATGAAAATGCAGGTGTTGGAAAGATTGAGAGTAGGGTGCGCACGTTTGTGGCCGCACCCGCTGGCGGTGGGCAAAAAAGAGATTTTGCTTTCCAGCGTCGGTGCCGGGCTGGGGCTGATGATCGCCGGCTGGATCAGCCATTTTGTTCTGGGCGAGGTGAACCTGTGGTTTATCGCCCCGATGGGGGCGTCCGCGGTGCTGCTGTTTGGCGTACCGAACAGCCCGCTGGCACAACCCTGGTCGATCGTAGGCGGTAATATCTCGGCCGCGGCGGTAGGGGTGAGCACCAGCCTGCTGATTGCCGATCCCGGTCTGGCTTGCGGGGTGGCGGCCGCGCTGGCGATTGGCTTGATGTTCAAACTGCGTTGCCTGCATCCACCCGGTGGTGCGGTGGCACTGACCGCCATTCTCGGTGGGCCGGGCATTCACCAACTGGGCTACAGCTTCGTGCTGTACCCGGTGCTGCTGAACTCGGTGTTATTGGCGCTGTTGGCGATTGTCTTCAATAACCTGGCCGGGCGACGCTATCCGCACCCTTTGGCACCGACCGAGGCAAAGCCGGCTAATCTGCCGATTGACGCGGTGTCTATCACCCGCGCCGATCTGCACGAGGCATTGATGCAGGGCGAACTCTTTGACATCGACGAAGACGATCTGCAGGAAATTCTGTTGCGCGCCGAACAATTGGCGCATCAGCGACAGAACGGTGGAGGGTGATTACGCGAGCGGGCGGGTAGAAATAAAAAAGCCACCTTCAGGAAGGTGGCTTTTTTGGCTGTGAAAACAGCGAGATTTGGTGGCCCCTACTGGACTTGAACCAGTGACCAAGCGATTATGAGTCGCGTGCTCTAACCAACTGAGCTAAGGGGCCAAGCGGCGAGATTATACGGTAATCCTTCGGCGCAGGTCTACTGTTAACCATCTGTATGTTGCTTTTATGCGCAGTTCTAGCCTGTTGTAATTGCTGGCGGATTTTGCGATAACCGCTGTAAATCCCTTTAATGGACTCCCTACCTCTATGGAACTCCTGGCGCCAAACCTGCGGGTGGTATTTTGCGGCATCAACCCCGGCCTCTCTTCGGCCCATCAAGGCTACCCTTTTGCCAACGGCAGCAACCGCTTCTGGAAGGTGGTACATCAGGCCGGCTTTACCGATCGCCAATTGGCACCGGAGCAGTGGCAACAGCTGCAGGATACCGGCTGTGGCATCACTGCGCTGGTGGCGCGGCCAACGGTAGCGGCCAGTGAAGTGACGCGTGATGAGTTGCTCAACGGCGGTGAGGTGTTAAAAGAAAAAATCTTGCGTTACCAGCCGCGCGCATTGGCTATCCTGGGCAAGCAGGCGTTCAGCAGCGCCTTCGGGGTGAAAAATGCAGCCTGGGGCCGTCAGGAGATGACGATCGGCAAAACGGAGGTTTGGGTATTACCTAACCCCAGCGGATTGAATCGTGCCACGCTGGAGCAGCTTACGGAGAGTTATCGCGAGCTGTTCCTGGCGTTGAAATAATCTGAAAGGGAGTTGCGAGATGAAAACGATGATTAAAGGTTGTCTGGTTGCTTTGTTGTTGGCGACTGGCGCTGCCCATGCGGGCAACAGTGCGCAGGAGTTGAAGAACAAAAATAACGTGCTGGAGTTTTACCGGCAGGGGCTGAATAACAAGGATTTTGCGGCGGCGCGGCCCTATCTGGGCGACGAGTACAAACAGCATAATCCCAATGCGCAGGATGGCGTGGAAGGGTTCCGCCAGTTTGTCGATCTGCTGAAAACGCGATTTCCCAATTCTCACAGTGAAATCAAACAGGCGTTTGTCGACGGCAACTATGTGATTTTGCACGTAGAGACCCGCGGGCGTGAAAAGGGCAAGACGGCCGCGATTATCGATATTTTCCGTCTTGATGACGCGGGCAAAATCGTGGAGCACTGGGACGTGACTCAACCGGTGCCGGAGAAAACCGCCAGCGGCAACAGCATGTTTTAGGCAATAAAAAACCCCGGCGAGCCGGGGTTTCTTGCGAACAGCTAAACCTTAGTCGTCCAGGAAGCTGCGCAGCACTTCGGAACGGCTTGGGTGACGCAGTTTACGCAGTGCTTTGGCTTCGATCTGACGAATACGCTCACGGGTAACGTCGAACTGTTTACCCACTTCTTCCAGCGTGTGGTCAGTGTTCATATCGATGCCGAAACGCATACGCAGCACTTTCGCTTCACGGGCGGTCAGACCGGCCAATACGTCGTGCGTTGCGGAGCGCAGGCTTTCCGAGGTAGCAGAATCCAGCGGCAGCTCGAGGGTGGTATCCTCGATGAAATCGCCCAGGTGTGAATCTTCATCATCACCGATCGGCGTTTCCATGGAGATCGGCTCTTTGGCGATCTTCAGCACTTTGCGGATTTTGTCTTCCGGCATCAGCATGCGTTCAGCCAGCTCTTCCGGCGTCGGCTCGCGGCCCATCTCTTGCAGCATCTGGCGTGAAATACGGTTGAGTTTGTTGATGGTCTCAATCATATGCACCGGAATACGGATGGTACGCGCCTGGTCGGCGATAGAGCGGGTGATAGCCTGACGGATCCACCAGGTGGCGTAAGTCGAGAACTTATAACCACGACGGTATTCAAACTTGTCTACCGCTTTCATCAGACCGATATTGCCTTCCTGGATCAGATCCAGGAACTGCAGGCCGCGGTTGGTGTATTTCTTGGCGATAGAAATAACCAGACGCAAGTTGGCTTCAACCATCTCTTTCTTCGCACGGCGGGCTTTCGCTTCACCGATGGACATGCGGCGGTTGATGTCCTTCACCTGCTCGATGGTCAAGCCGGTTTCTTCTTCGATCTGACGCAGTTTCTGCAGGCTGCGCTGCACGTCATCGGCGACGTCTTTCAGCTTCTCTGACCATGGCTTGGCCATTGCCAGTGCCGCTTCGAACCAAGTGGTGCTGGTTTCGTTGCCGGCGAACAGAGTGACGAAGTTTTTCTTCGGCATTTTGCACTGTTCAACGCACAGCTTCATGATGATACGTTCTTGAGTACGAACGCGGTCCATCATGGTGCGCATGCTGTTGACCAGGAAGTCGAACTGTTTCGGCACCAGACGGAACTGCTTGAACACTTCAGACAGCTTCAGAATTTCTTCTGCTGAGCTGGCGTGGCTACGGCCGTTCTTTTTGATGACGACGCGGGTCGCTTCGTACTGATCGCGCAGGTCGGCGAATTTCTGACGTGCCAGCTCAGGATCGATGCTGTTGTCGTCTTCTTCTTCGTCTTCGTCTTCTTCTTCTTCATCGTCGTTCTGCTCTTCGGTAGACAGCTCAGAACCCACGTGAGTTGCGGTAGGGGCGATGTCCTCTTCCGCATTAGGATCGACGAAGCCGGTGATCAGATCGGACAGACGGGCCTCGCCTGCTTCGACGCGATCGTACTGCTCCAGCAAATAGGTGATGGCTTCCGGGTACTCGGCAACCGAGCACTGCACCTGGTTGATGCCGTCTTCGATGCGCTTGGCGATGTCGATTTCGCCTTCGCGCGTCAGCAGTTCAACGGTCCCCATTTCGCGCATGTACATGCGCACCGGGTCGGTGGTACGGCCAATTTCAGACTCAACGCTGGACAATACCTGAGCGGCAGCTTCTTCCGCATCTTCGTCTGTGCTGTTTGAGTTTTCAGCAAGCAATAGGTCGTCGGCGTCCGGCGCTTCTTCCAGAACCTGGATGCCCATGTCGTTAATCATCTGGATGATGTCTTCGATCTGGTCGGAGTCGACGATATCTTCCGGCAGATGGTCATTGACCTCAGCATAGGTCAGATAGCCTTGCTCCTTACCACGGGTGACAAGTAGCTTTAGCTGTGACTGCGGGTTTTGCTCCATAAGACGGTATCCACACTTCAGAGTATTTGGGTTGGTGTCGGTCGGCGAAACCGCCAACAATAGCATTTGGGGCGTTTTTGTTGTTGCCGCGGCCCACTGTGGCGGCATATTGCAGGGCTCTGCCCTCGCATTTATCGGCACTTAAGCCGTTTGGTATTCAGTTTTTCTTCGCCAGCACCTGATTAAGAGAACGGACTTCTTCACGTTCTTCCGGGCTGAGGCCATGCGTTCTGGCCTGTGCGATCAATGTCTCCAGCCGCTGCTCCAGTACCGAGTCGTACAGGCTGGCTAAAGTATCCAAAAAAGTCTGTTCAACCATATCCTCAACAATCATATGGTTCCATGTTGCCAAGGTTTCAAGCTGTTGGCTCAATTTGTTGTCACGATATTGCTCCAACAACTGGCCGGTAGTCAGGCCCGGCTGAGCCAAACAGGTCTGCACCAGTTCGACAAACAGCGGTAAACCCGCCTGTTTGGTCTGCTCCAACCCCTCAAGCGAAGGGATAAGTGTAGCCAGTTGCGGATTTTGTACCAGTAACCCTATCAGTATACGCATGGTTGTGCGTTTTAGCTGGGGCGCCTGATAAGTATTCGCATTTTCAGCTTGCTTGGGCATCAGCTTGTCGAGCTGGCTGTCATCCAGCAGGCCGAGCTTGCTGCCGAGCTGTTGACGCAGGTACAAACGCAACGTTTCGCCCGGCACCTGAGTAATCAGCGGCAGTGCCAGCGTGCTCAGCTTGGCGCGGCCGTCCGGGCTGCTCAGATCTACCTGTGGCATCAAAGTTTCAAACAGGAAAGTGGAAAGCGGCTGCGCCAGCTCCATTCGCTGTTCGAAGGCCTCTTTGCCTTCCTTGCGGACCAATGTGTCCGGGTCTTCGCCGTCGGGCAAAAACATAAACCGCAGCTGACGCCCGTCATTGAGATAGGGCAGCGCGGTTTCCAGTGCACGCCAGGCCGCTTCGCGACCGGCTCTGTCACCGTCATAGCAACAGACAACGTTGTCGGTGGCGCGGAACAGCAGCTGAATATGTTCAGCCGTCGTCGAGGTTCCAAGCGAGGCGACGGCATAATCGATGCCGTATTGCGCCAGCGCCACCACGTCCATATAGCCTTCCACTACCAGCAATCGCTGCGGGGTAGGGTGGCTCTGTTGCGCTTCATACAGGCCGTACAACTGACGACCCTTGTGGAAGACTTCGGTTTCCGGCGAGTTCAGGTATTTCGGCATGCCGTCACCCAACACGCGCCCGCCAAAGGCGATCACCCGTCCGCGCTTGTCGCGGATAGGGAACATTACGCGCTCACGGAAACGATCGTACGAGCGTCCTTGATCGTTAGTCACCAGCATGCCGGCATCGTTCAATGCACTGCGGCTGTCGGCATCGCGACCAAAACGCTTTAATGCGTTATCCCAACCGGCAGGTGCAAAGCCGATGGCGAAATGGCGGATAACGTCGTCACTCAGTCCGCGCTGTTGCAAGTAATTGCGCGCCGGCGTGCCGGAGGACTGATGCAGCGACTGTTGATAGAACGCGCTGAGCTGTTCCATCAGTTGATACAGGCTTTGACGCTGATGACGTTCGATTTGCGTCGGCCCGGAACCTGCCTCGTAGGGCACTTCCAGTCCGTGCATGGTTGCCAGCTCTTCGATGGTTTCGACAAACTCGAGCCTGTCGTAATTCATCAGAAAGTCGACGGCGTTACCGTGCGCACCACAACCAAAACAGTGGTAAAACTGCTTTTCGCCATTAACCGTAAATGAAGGCGTTTTTTCGTGGTGGAACGGACAGCACGCGTGATAGTTCTTGCCCTGCTTCTTGAGCTTTACACGCGCGTCGATCAGATCGACGATGTCGGTGCGAGCCAGCAAGTCATTGATAAATACACGCGGAATTCGTCCAGCCATAAGCCCTTACTTTACTAGCCTATAAACGAGAACAAGCCGCGCATTCCTTTCGGAAAGCACGGCCTTCGTATGCAACTACTCGGTCTGCGCGATTTTTAAAATCAGAAATTCACGCGGCGGGGTTGCCCCCGAAGAATTAATACAGACGAGTGCGGCGTGCGTTTTCGCGAGCCAGTTTCTTCGCGTGACGTTTCACAGCAGAAGCTTTAGCGCGCTTACGTTCGGTAGTCGGTTTTTCATAGAACTCACGACGACGAACTTCAGCTAAAACGCCTGCTTTCTCGCAAGAGCGTTTGAAACGACGCAGAGCAACGTCAAATGGCTCGTTTTCACGTACTTTAATTACAGGCATGTGCCTCTCACCTCAATAAAATTCGGTTTGCTGCTGGCCAAGCGCCAGCAATTTCAAAATGGTGCGGAATTTTACTTCAACGGATGCTGCTTTGTAAAGCACCACAGCAAATTGAAACCTGCGGCCACCCTGGTAAAACATGCGCAATTTTGCATCGGGCGCTGATTATAGACTAAACAGGAAAAAATGCTCGTTTTTAATCAAATCGGCATTTGTGGCTGGAATCATCAACATAGCCTGAAGTGGATGACAAGATGCGTCGCGCTGGCGGTAAACAGGCCTGATTGTGCTAAACTGGCGGCCGCACGTGAATGATGGGAAATGTAATGCGAGTACTGGGTATAGAAACCTCCTGCGATGAAACCGGAATTGCAGTGTATGACGATCAGGCCGGTTTATTAGCGAATCAATTGTACAGCCAGGTGAAGCTGCATGCCGACTACGGCGGTGTGGTGCCGGAGCTGGCCTCCCGCGATCACGTGCGTAAAACCGTGCCGTTGATTCAGGCGGCATTGAAGGAAGCGAACCTGACCGCGGCGGATATCGACGGCGTAGCCTACACCGCCGGGCCGGGCCTGGTGGGGGCGCTGCTGGTCGGGGCTACCATTGGCCGTGCACTGGCGTTTGCCTGGGATGTGCCGGCGGTACCGGTACATCATATGGAAGGCCACCTGCTGGCGCCGATGCTGGAAGATAACCCACCGGCGTTCCCGTTTGTCGCGCTGCTGGTTTCCGGCGGGCATACTCAGCTGATCAGCGTGACCGGCATTGGCGAGTACGAGCTGTTGGGTGAGTCGGTCGACGATGCGGCCGGTGAAGCCTTCGATAAAACCGCCAAGCTGCTTGGGCTGGACTATCCCGGTGGGCCGATGTTGTCGAAGATGGCACAGCAGGGCACCGCGGGGCGTTTCACCTTCCCGCGCCCAATGACCGATCGTCCGGGGCTGGATTTCAGCTTCTCCGGGCTGAAGACCTTTGCCGCCAACACCATTCGTTCCAATGGCAATGACGATCAAACGCGTGCCGACATCGCTCGGGCGTTTGAAGATGCGGTGGTGGATACGCTGGCGATCAAATGCAAACGCGCGCTGGAGCAGACCGGGTTTAAACGCCTGGTGATGGCCGGCGGCGTCAGCGCCAACCGGACGCTGCGTACCAAACTGGCTGAAATGATGCACAAACGCGGTGGTGAGGTGTTTTATGCCCGGCCGGAGTTCTGCACCGATAACGGCGCGATGATCGCTTACGCAGGCCTGGTGCGGCTGAAAAGCGGCGCTAACCCGGAACTGAGCGTTTCGGTACGGCCACGCTGGCCGCTGGCTGAGCTGCCGGCAGTCTGAGCAGGTCGGCTCTTGCCGCAGCCAAACTCAAGGCTCCCGCTGGGAGCCTTTTTAGTTTTCGGTCAGGCAATACGCCAGCCTTTGGTTCTGTGCCGTTGGGTCAGGAAATGCGCGTAGCGCCCCCCCAGGGCTTCAAGCTGGGCATGGGTGCCGCGTTCAGCAATTTCGCCGTCTTGCAGCACCAGGATTTGATCGGCCATCGCTACCGTCGACAGCTGGTGCGCAATGACAATCAACGTCTTCTTGCCGCGCAGGCGTGCCAGGGTGTCGGCAATGATCGCCTGATTCTCTGGGTCCAGTGCAGCAGTCGCTTCATCGACCAGCAGAACAGGGGCGTCTTTAATCAGCGCTCTGGCAATAGAAATACGCTGACGTTCACCGCCGGAAAGCCGAGCGCCGCCTTCACCCACCGGGGTATCCAACCCCTGTGGCAGCCGTTCGATGATTTCCGTGGCCCCGGCCTGCTCGATGGCCATCAACACTTCCTCATCGCTGGCCGTCGGTTTACCCAGACGGATGTTTTCGCCAATGCTGCCCTGGAACAGGTAAGTATTTTGGAAAATCTGGCTGATCTGATCCGTCAATTGTTCATTGGGGATCTGGCGTACGTCGGCTCCGCCAATCATCACCGAGCCTCCCGTGACGTCAAAGAAACGGGCAATCAAACGGATCAAACTGGTTTTACCCGAACCGGATGCGCCAACCAGTGCGGTCATGGTGCCGGGTTCAACCTTAAAACTGACTCCGCGTAATACGGCAGCCTGTTCTGGCGAATAGCGAAACGAAACATCGCGCAGTTCCAGCGAAGCGTCTTGTGGCCGTTGCACCTGCTGCGGTTCGGGCAAGGGCTTGATGGCTAAAATCTCGCTGACGGCATTTAATTGGCCACGAGCGTTTCGCAGGGCTTCGCCATAACTGGCAACGTCCAGCAACGGGTCGATAAAGCGGCTCACCAGCATCAGCGCAATCACCGTACCCACGGCGCTACTGATAGCCGGCAGATTTCCCTGAGTGTGGCTCAGCAGCATCGCTCCGGTGACCAATAAGGTGGCGAACACTAACTGCACCATCCAGGAGTTGAGCACCACCGAGGCGGTAGAGATATAAATAAGCCGCTTGCCTGACTGATACTGCCGATCGATGGCCTGTTCGAGGAAACGGGTGCCGCCGCCTTCGCCGTTGAAGGCGCGCAGTACCGATTGCGCCTGCGCAAATTCCACCATGCGTTGGCTGGTGTGGGCGGATGCCTGATGAAAGGCTTCATCTGCCTGGGTACCGAGCCGGGCCGAAATCAGGAAAATGCCGGCGATCAAGGGCAGGGCTGCCAGGGCCAGCAGCCCCATTTGCCACTGCAAGGTGCAAAGCGCAATCACCAGCACCAACGGCGTGACGACACCGCTAATGATCGGCGTAAAAAGGTGCGCCGGGAGTTGCGCCACATCCATCATCCCCTGGGAAACCACATGACTGAGTCGCGCAGTATTATCGGGGGTGAACCAACCGATAGGCAGGGTGGCCACATGGTCGCCAATGCGTTGGCGAGCCGTCAGTAGCAGCGATGAACCTACGTTCATGCCGGCAAAATCGACGCGTCTGCGCAGCAACCAGCTCAATAGCACACCAGCGAAAAGCGCCATCAGCCAACCGGCAGCCGTGTAGACCTCACCTTGCAGCAGATAGCCGACAATAGGGACCAGGGTGGTTACCGTCAGGCCGCAACACAGGCCGTAAAGCATGGCCATGCCGATATAACGGCGGAATATGGGCGCATCGTTGCCCAGCAACTGCATAAATGTTTTTAACATGGTTGAGCCGCCTGTTTCGTCATGTTTTCGTAACCCCCTGCGGTCCACAGGCGCGCATAGCGGCCCTGGCCTGCCAGTAATTCAGCATGGCTGCCTTGTTCGCGGATCATGCCGTCTTCAAGCACGACGATATGATCGGCATGCATAATGGTGTCTAACCGATGGGCAATCACCAGCAACGTGCGTTTTTTGGCAAAGTTGGAAAGGGCTTCCTGAATCAGATATTCATTCTCGGCGTCAGCGGCGGCGGTGGCTTCATCCAGCACCAAAATCGGCGGGTTCAACAGCACGGCACGTGCAATGCTCACACGCTGTTGTTCGCCCCCGGAGAGCTTCGCATCCTCCCCGACTACCGAGTCATAACCCCGCGGCAAGCTGAGAATGTGCTCATGAATATTGGCGGCAATGGCGGCAGCTTCGATTTCTTGCTGGCTGGCCTTGGGGCGGCCAAGCGCAATGTTTTCACGCAGACTGGCGTGGATCAGCTGCACTTCCTGCAGTACGAAGCCAATGTGCTGATAAAGCTGAGTCGAACTCAGTTCGCGCAGATCGACGCCGCCAAGCGTGATGCGCCCCTGGGTCGGATCGAAGAAGCGCAACAGCAAGCGCGCCAGGGTGGATTTGCCCGCACCGGAGGGGCCGACAATGGCGGTTACGCTACCGGGTTTCAGGCTGAGGTTGATGTCTGCCAGCACGTGACTGTCGCTATTGTAGGCATACCCCATTTGCTCGAAACGGATCTCTGCATCTTTCAGCGTTGGCTGAACCTTCGGCTGCGTGAGGATCGGCGTATCCAGCAGAGACTGGATGCGTTCCGCCGCTCCGGTGGCATTGCGCAGACCGTGGGTAATAAAGCCCATTAACAGCAGCGGGGCGGAAATGCCCGGTGCGACCAGCGCGAACGGCAATACGTTAAGCGGTTCGAGCCAGCCCAGTGCCACAAACAGGGTACCGAAAACCAGCACCACGCCCAACACGGTAACCGGCGCAACGATGGCATTCGCCAACGCGATAGTCTTAATCACCGGGCTCATGGTTCGGGTGAATATTTGGGTAAAGGAGGCGATCGCCTTGCGGTAACTGCTGTGCGCCTTGCCGCCGCCGCTGAACGTTTTGATCACCGGGATGCCGTTAACGAATTCGGCTACGGCATTATTGATACGGCCTAACCCTTTAACAAATTCGCCCATATGGGGCGCGCCGGCTTTCTGAGCCGCGCCGAAAATGAAGAAGAACAGGAAGAAAGGGATAATCGAAACGATCGCCATCCGCCAGTCCATAACGAACATGTAGATAACCGAGATCAGCATCGCGCCGATAGTGCGCCCCAGGGTGGTGAAAAAGTGGGCGGTAAGATCGTGCAGCGTGCCAATATCGTCCTGCATCGCCTGTTTCACTTCGCCTGAAGCGCGATCGCTAAACCACCCCAAAGGCACCTGCGCCAGGCGTCGGGCTGCTGTAATGCGCAGGCCGTGGGTAATGCGGTTATCGGCCAGGTGCGCGAGCACTTCGGCCAGAGTGACGATGATTAAGCCAACAAACAGACTGATCAGGCAGATGACGACGCTGTCTCCGATCCCACCCGATGCCAGGAACAGGGCCATGGTTGAGCTTTGTTCCTGATGACCCAAAGCAATAACGGCAATATGGGCAATGCCCGCCAACGGCACTAGCGTGAATATTGTGCCAATAGCTGCCAGCACCCCGGCGAAAATAAGACTTCCACGTATAGGCCGCAGCAGTAGCCCGATAGGACCAGGTTTACCGGCCCCCGATTGGTGACTACTCATAATAACTCCCCAGAGGAATATAAATAAGGGTTCTTGGCCAGGGTTGGCCAAGAAATAAAAAGGCGAAATTAACCGCCATGGCTAAGGCACGACAAAGGGCTCAATGTAAGTGAAAAAGAATCATTCTGTAATTAGGTTGTTATTACCAATGAAGCGTTAAGGTGGTGAGGATCTGCCGTTCTGCACCCCATGAACAAGTATTATTGGTGAAGCAGGATGAAACATAGTGCTTGTCAAAAAGATTGTTCACGTTTAAAGCGATCTCCGCATTTTCCAGACCAGGGATATTATCCAGCTGATATTTTATAGCGGTATCGAAAACCGTATAGCTTGGAACTTTAAAGTTATTACCGTCATCGCCAGGGGTGCTGGAAACATAACGTGCACCACCGCCGGCGGTAAGCCCATTTAGCCAACCCTGATTAAAGGTGTAATCGGTCCACAGGCTGGCCATATGTTTAGGTACCATGGCGGGAGTATGACCATTGTTGATCGAGTTATCGCGGAATTCGGCATCGGTATAGGTATAACTTGCGATCAGATTAAGGTTATAGGTAAGTGCGGCTTTGCCTTCAATTTCAATCCCACGGGATCGGATCTTGCCTTCTTGCACATTGTAATAAGGGTTAAGGGCATCACGCCGTAAATTATTGTCTTTGGTCAGCTGGAATGCGGCAATAGAGGCTGAGATTGGCGCATTATCAGGAATAAATTTAATCCCTGCTTCATATTGCTTGCCGCGAGAAGGTTTAAATGCCTGACCGGATAAACTGTTTCCGCTATTTGGTTCAAAAGATTCGCTATAGCTGAAGTAAGGCGCGATGCCGTTATTGAAGACGTAATTGATACCGCCACGCCAGGTGAATTCATTATCCGTGATACTGGATGATGATTTTTCGCCGGTCATATTACTGCTTTCGCGGGTTTCTACGACGCTGTGATCAAAGCGTCCGCCCAGAGTGAATACCCAGTTCTGCCATTCGGCCTGATCCTGCAGATAAGTCCCCAACTGGTGGTTTTTGTTAATCGTGTGAGTGTCGCCAAAGTAGAGCACATCATGGTTGCCATACTGCGGATCCACCAGGCTGAGCGGTGCGGCAGAGCCCATTTTATTTTGCAGATCGTTACGCAGCTGCGAATAATCGATCCCCATCAACAGGGTGTGGCGCCAGTCACCGGCGCTCAGTTTCCCTTCCAGCCGCGTATCCGTGGTTAACCCATTCAATCTCTCGTCGCTGACCATCGTGGCGCGCGACAAGGTGGTGCCGTACTGCTGCGGGGCAACTCCCATGCAGGTCATGGGGTTACAGAGGCCGTTGCCATAGATACTGCGCCAGTTGACCTTGGTATGTTGATAGCGGACGGCCTGATGGAAGGACCAGGTCTCGTTGAAAGCATGATCAAGCTGATAGCCCACCGTACGCTGCTGGCGTTCGAAGCGGTTATAACCGGCCTCGCCTTCGTTAAATGAAGGGGACAATTTGCCGAATTCACCGGAGGTCAGGGTTCCTTCGCTCGGCAGCCAGCCGTAATAACCGGTACGGGGTTCGTTTTGCAACGACAGTTGGAATAACAACGAGGTTTTATCCGACGGCTGCCAAAGCAGCGAAGGCGCGATGGCATAGCGTTTTTCCCGCTCGCCTTTTTGCTGGCTGTGCGCTTCGTAATAATTACCGGTTAAGCGGTAAGCCAATTCTTCATCATCATCAATAGCGTCGCTGAAATCGAATTGGGTTTTCCATTCATGATGATTGCCGGCCTGCAGTTGTAATTCATGTAATGGCTGGGTTTGTGGACGCTTGCTGACGCTGGAAATAACGCCGCCGGGGTTACTTTTACCGTACAGCACCGAAGCCGGGCCGCGCAAAACTTCTACTCGTTGTAAAAAATAGGGATCCACTTTGCTGTCAGCATACATATCCCCCTGTAATTTCAAACCATCCAGATAAATATTCTGGCTGACATTATTGAATCCCCGGATCATCACGCTATCAAATATGCTTGAACTGCCGCTGTTACCGGTCATTACGCCAGGCGTATAGTTAAGCGCATTTTTAATGGTGGCGGGGCGTTTGGTTTGTAATTCCTCTTCCGTAATGACGGAAATGGATTGAGGGGTTTTTATTAAGGGCGTGCTGGTTTTTGTCGCGGTAACGCTTTGTTTGGCAGCATAAGTTCCATTGGAACCTATTGCTTCCTCTGCCGTATTTCCCTCGCCGTAAACGGTAATGACATTTTCGTTTTCTCCTGCGGCATAAGCCAATGAACTGGTACATATTCCTGCCAGCAGCATAAAAAGGTTAGGCTGTTTTTTTATCAGGCGCCGAATAGTCTTCATAGGCATTGTATTGATGATCCGTTTCGTGGGAATGACAATATTTAATTGTCGCTAATGATAATCATTAGCGATGGGGCGATTTGGCAATTCATGCGATTTTGAACGATAAATATTATTGCGGCGCAGGTAGGGGAAACAGGATATTTACGGCGACAAAGATGGGATCTAAATAGCCCGGGAACTGTAGAGAACAGAACCCGGGCTAAGTCGGGGCAGCGTGACCTGCTTTAATCAGTCTTCTTTTTTTCTTCCTGCTCAACCGCATCGGGCTTTTTCTTGCGAAACTTGCCCCAAATTTTCCCTTCCTGACCACGCCAAAGGCGCTGAATGTTGTCGTGGTGCCGCATCAGGATCAGGCATGACAGCATGGCTACCGGGAAGGTGAACTGCGGTTTGAACCACCAAACGTAGAAAGGGGCAATCAGCGCACTGATAATCGCGCCCAGCGAGGAGTAACCGCTGAGTAACACGGTTAGCAGCCAGGTGCCGGTCATCAGGCCGGTAAGATCCCAGCCTATCGGCGCTATGGCACCAAACGCCGTCGCCACGCCTTTGCCGCCGCGGAAATGGAAGAACACCGGGTAGATATGCCCGACGCAGGCGGCGATCGCCGTCAGCCCCAGGTACAGCGGCGGGACATTAAGTTTGTACGCCAGCCAGACCGGCAGCATTCCTTTGAGAATATCGAAAACCAGCACCGCCGCCGCCGCTAAGCGACCGCCGATGCGCAGGACGTTGGTAGCCCCTGGATTCCCTGAGCCATGTTCACGCGGATCGGGTAGCCTGGCGATCCGACAAACCAGGATCGCACTGGAAACTGAGCCACACAGATACGCGAAGATAATCATGCCAAGCGCGGTAGCACTCATAACGCGGTTCCGTTTAATAAGGGTCGTTTTACTCGCAACATACATGGATAATACGCATATTCCGCTGGAAGTGGTATCCGGCAAGGCCAAAAACAGAGAATGACGTGATGGATATCGTATTTATAGAAGAGCTTACCGTAATCACCACCATTGGCGTTTATGACTGGGAACAAAACATTCGCCAGAAGCTGGTGTTCGATATCGAAATGGGCTGGGACAACCGCCAGGCGGCCGCCAGTGACGATGTGAACGACTGTCTGAGCTATGCCGATATCAGTGAAGCCATCATCCAGCACGTGGAGCCCAATCGCTTCGCTTTGGTGGAGCGGGTTGCAGAGGAAATATCTGAAATATTACTCCAGCGCTTCAATTCCCCGTGGGTCCGTATTAAGGTCAGCAAACCGGGCGCTGTTGCACATGCCAGCCGGGTTGGGGTGATTATTGAACGGGGTACCCGCCCGGTGTGATGTTCTGTCATACATGTGCAACTAAAGACCGTTAACCTGGTCTGAACCTGAGAATTGTTTTAGCGGCAATGTATTGAACACTGCCGCTTTTTTATGTTTATAGCCGTAAATTTATAGGGTGATCGAAGCACATGGCGGACATGCATTCACTGTTTATTGCGTTTGTTCTTGGGGTGGTTGAAGGGTTAACTGAATTTTTACCGGTGTCTTCCACCGGGCACATGATCATCGTAGGCGAGTGGCTGGGCTTTACCGGCGATAAGGCGAAAACCTTTGAGGTGATCATTCAGCTGGGGTCGATCCTGGCGGTGGTGGTGATGTTCTGGCGCCGTCTGTTCGGGCTGATCGGCATTCATTTCGGCAGCAAGCCGGTTGAACACGAAGGTAAAACGGCAGGTCGGCTGAAACTGGGCCATATCCTGCTGGCGATGATCCCGGCGGTGGTGCTGGGGCTGTTGTTCCATGACTTTATCAAATCGCTGTTCGCGCCGAAAAACGTGATGTATGCGTTGGTGGTCGGCGGTTTCCTGTTGCTGGCGGCGGAATGGCTGAAGCCGAAAAAACCGAGTGCCGAAGGGCTGGATGACATAACCTACCGTCAGGCGTTTATGATTGGTTGCTTCCAGTGTCTGGCGCTGTGGCCGGGCTTCTCCCGCTCAGGCTCCACCATTGCCGGCGGTATGCTGGTGGGTGTGAACCGTTATGCGGCCTCCGAATTCTCCTTCATTCTGGCCGTGCCGATGATGATCGGCGCCAGCGGCCTGGACTTGTACAAGAGCCTGCACTTCCTGACGATGAGCGATTTACCGATGTTTGCGGTCGGTTTTGCTACCGCTTTCGTGGTGGCGCTGATTGCGATCAAGACCTTCCTGTCGCTGATCAAACGCATCTCGTTTGTGCCGTTCGCTATCTACCGCTTTATCGTGGCCGCCGTGGTGTACATGGTCTTCATGTAAGCGGCCCGCTAAATAAGAAACCCCGCGCTGCGGGGTTTTTTTATGCCGGATCGAGAGGGATATCCTGAGTTTGCTTCCAGTCGGCTAACGCTTGCTGACGGCGGCGCTTGAGCTCATCGCGGATCGCCAGCCCTTGCAGGCCACTGGCCACCACGTCTTTGACCGACACGGCATTGGCGACCTGAAACGCCTGGCGCAGGTAATCGCCTTGCGGATAGGGGTTGTTTTCAAAACCGGTCCGGCCACGGGCATCGGCTTCGCTGGTGAGGATCATCTGTTCCAGCCGCTGTGGCTTACGCCAGACGTCGACGGCATCAAACAGCTTCAGCAGGGTCTCCGGGCGCAGCTTGTTAACGGTGTGGATCAGGTCGTGATATTCGGCGACCAGTTTGGCCAGATCGCGCACCGGATTGGGCACCCGCAGCCGCTGACACAGGGCGTCGACCAGCACGACTCCGGCTGGTCCGTGGCCGTGGTGGTGTGGCCAAAGCTCTTTTGGCGTCTGCCCTTTGCCGAGGTCATGGCACAGCGCCGAGAAGCGCACGTCGACCTCGGGGCTGAGCTGGGCGGCAATAGCCAGCGTCATCAGCGTGTGGATACCGGTGTCGATCTCCGGATGCCATTTGGCGGGCGCCGGAACGCCGAACAACGCGTCGATCTCCGGGAACAGCACGTTCAGTGCCTCGCAGTCGCGCAGCACCTGGAAATAGACCTGCGGGCTTTGGCTTTGCAGTGCCTTTTCGGTTTCCTTCCAGACTCGTTCTGCGGTCAGCGCTGTCAGTTCGCCACTGTGCGCCATCTGACGCATCAACTCAGCGGTTTCCGGGGCGACGGTAAAGCCCAGATGGGCGAAGCGAGCGGCAAAGCGCGCCACGCGCAGCACGCGCAGCGGATCTTCACCAAAGGCATCGGATACGTGGCGCAGTACCCGCGCTTGCAAGTCGGCCACGCCGTTGAAAGGGTCGATCAGCTCGCCGTCGGCGTCGCGGGCGATGGCGTTAATGGTCAGATCGCGGCGCTGTAGATCTTCTTCCAACGTTACGTCCGGCGCAGCGTAACAGGTAAAGCCGGTATAGCCCTGGCCGGATTTCCGCTCGGTGCGCGCCAACGCATATTCTTCATGAGTTTTGGGGTTCAGAAACACCGGGAAGTCTTTACCGACCTGTTGATACCCCAGTGCTATCAGCTCTGACGGCGCGGCACCCACCACCACCCAGTCGCGGTCAAACACCGGTATTTCAAGCAAGCTGTCGCGGACGGCGCCGCCGACCAGGTAAGTCTTCACTGTTCACTCCTGAATTTATCTTAAGGCTCTGCTGACCAGATTACCTCAATTAGCCGGGCTGTGCCGCAGCCAATAAAAAGGGCGCCCCGCAGGCGCCCGATTTCAAACTGAACGATACTGAAATCAGTTCATCCAGCGGTTGTTGCTTTTGCGACGAGGGATCAGGTGTGGCAACAGCAAGCCAAGCAGCAGACCTACGCCGGCTACGCCACCGCCGTACATGAACCACTGCAGGATAATGGTGCGCTGTTTGTCGTCGAGCTGCAGGTTAACTGCATTGACCTTTTTTTGCGCGACCACCAACTGATTTTTCAGATCCTGGTTTTCCTGCTGCAGACCGCTGATGGTGCTGTCGCTGCCCGCCACTTTCTGCTGCATTTCCGCCGTGCGCTGGTTCCAGCTGCTGTCGATGTTGGCCAGCTTGTCAGTCAGGGTTTTGACCTGTTGTTCCAGCGCGGGCACTTGAGTGCGCAGGCTTGGGGTCTGGCTCAGCTGATTGAGCGGGATCCAGGTGTTGCGGCCTTTGGCATCGCGGATCTGGCCATAGTTGGTGCTGTCATTTACGCTCAACAGGGTGACTTCTTCACCGGCGTTCAGGGTACCGACGATACGGTACTGATTACCCGGGCCGCTATGGACGTAAGTATTCAATTCATCGGAGATATAGCGTTTATCTTCGGCATGGGCGCCCCAAGTGATGCTGAAGCTCAGCACGGCAAGGCAAATTAGGCGTAATTTCTGCATTAGTTCATCGTTTCTGTGTGAATTTATGGGAACGATAGTAGAGCGTTCAGTCTGACGACGCAACGCAAAAACCGGAATGAGAACTATCTTACTGTGGCAGATTCTGTGAGTTGCGCAGTGTTTTATAACGTAACAGGTTTTTTCTGCAGTTAGCAGGGTTAAGGCGCAGGGAATCGCGGTAAGATAACGGCAACTGTGCGTCATCGGGCAAAGCATGGCAGGCGAGGCCCGCCGCCGTGAAGGCTGACGCGAATGCGTAACTTATTGGTGTAAAAGACTTATGACCGTTGAAATAGAACTGAAATTTATTGCGACCCCGGATGCGGTTGCCGCATTGCCTCAGCAACTGGCTGCCTGGCCGAATCAGCATTCCGCGCCGCAAAAACTGACCAATATCTACTTCGAAACCGCCGATAATTTCCTGCGCAGCCAGGATATGGGGCTGCGTATCCGCGGGTTTGACGACAGCTATGAAATGACCATCAAAACCGCCGGCAAGGTAGTGGCGGGCTTGCATCAGCGTCCGGAATACAATGTGGCTATCACCACGCCGGAATTGGCGCTGGATCAGTTCCCGGCGGATATCTGGCCGCAAGACTGTGATATCAGCGCGCTGCAGCTGGCGTTGCAACCCCTGTTCCGCACCGATTTCGTGCGTGAGAAGTGGGTGGTCACTTACGGTAAGAGCGAGATTGAGGTTGGGCTCGATCAGGGCGAGGTGAGCGCTGGTGAGTTGAGCGAAGCGCTGTGCGAAGTCGAGCTGGAACTTAAAACGGGCAATACCGGTGATCTGCTGGCACTGGCCAACGCGCTGGCGGAACATGGCGGTTTGCGTCAGGGCAACCTGAGCAAGGCAGCGCGCGGTTATCATCTGGCGCAGGGCAATGCCCCGCGTGAGCGCCGTCCTCTGACGGTACTGAAGCCAGCGGCCAAATCCAGCGTGGAGCAGGGAATGGTGGCCAGCTTCGAACTGGGCCTGAGCCACTGGCAGTATCACGAAGAGCTGTGGCTGCGTGGCGATACCCAGTCCCGTCGTTGCGTGATGGAGGCGATTGCGCTGATCCGCCAGGCGTTGGTGATCTTCGGCGGCCTGGTACCGCGCAAGGCCAGCGCCGATCTGCGTGCCCGTCTGACCGCACTGGAGCCGCTGCTGGTTGATAAGAGTACCCAGCCGCAGGAGCTGTGCTACAGCGCAGAATACCTGCAATGTAAGTTAGCGCTCACATCATGGTTGGTGACCGGTGCCTGGAAACCCTTTATCGATGCCAAGGCACAGGCCAAACTCGACGGTTCCTTCAAACGTTTCAGCGACATTATGCTGGGGCGCAGCGCGGCCGAGTTGAAAGAAGCTTTCACTCGCACGTTAAACGAGGATGAATACGAGGAACAGCTACCGCGTCTGACCCGTCAGGTGTCGGCATTTATCCTGCTGTCCGGTGCTTATCCCGACGAGGAAACCGGCCCTTACATCGAAAGCTGGCGCGAACTGCAGCTGGCACTGGCCGAACGGCGTCAGGGCTGGTACGAATCCAGCCGCAAGCAGGCATTATCGCATGCGCCATTCTGGTTAAACGGCGCGCTTCGTTAATTAAGCAGGCCTGCAAGGCGCGGGCCGCAGAACGGACCCTTCATTATGTTGCCACTCTCGCGCGTGTTACAGATTCAGGCACAGACCATCGTGCAGCGTTTTCAGGAAGCTCAGGGCGCGGACTGCTCGCTCAGCGATCAGGAACTGCAGGTTTTGGCGTCGAGCGACTTTGTTTGCGACATGTTGCTCAACCAGCCGTCATGGCTGGAGACGCTGCGCAAGCAACCGCCGGTGGCGGACGAGTGGCAGCATTACGCCGCCTGGTTGCAAGACTCCCTGGAAGAAGTGCGTGACGAAGCGCAACTGATGCGCGCACTGCGTCTGTTCCGCCGCGAGACGCTGGTGAGGATCGCCTGGGCGCAGGCGCAGGATCTGTGCAGCACGCAAGAGACGCTGTTGCAGCTGAGCGGGCTGGCGGAAACGCTGATCGTCAGCGCCCGCGATTGGCTGTACCAAACCTGCTGCCGTGAGTGGGGCACACCCTGTAACGCGCAGGGCGTACCGCAGCCGCTGTTGATCCTCGGCATGGGGAAATTGGGCGGCGGCGAGCTGAACTTCTCGTCCGATATTGACTTGATCTTCGCCTACCCGGAAAACGGCCAAACCCAGGGGGGCCGGCGCGAGTTGGATAACGCGCAGTTCTTTACCCGTTTGGGGCAGCGGCTGATCAAGGCGCTGGATCAGCAAACCATCGACGGCTTTGTCTATCGGGTGGATATGCGGCTGCGGCCGTTTGGCGACAGTGGTCCACTGGTCATGAGTTTCGCCGCGCTGGAAGACTATTACCAGGAGCAGGGTCGTGACTGGGAACGTTATGCGATGGTGAAAGCGCGGCTGATGGGCGGCTCGGAAGACGCCTACAGTGAAGAGCTGCGCAAAACTCTGCGGCCGTTCGTTTTCCGCCGCTATATCGATTTCAGCGTGATCCAGTCGCTGCGCAACATGAAAGGCATGATCGCGCGTGAAGTGCGGCGCCGTGGGCTGAAAGACAACATCAAACTGGGTGCCGGCGGCATCCGCGAAATTGAATTTATCACTCAGGTGTTCCAACTGATCCGCGGTGGGCGTGAGCCGGCGCTGCAAGGGCGTTCGCTGCTGCCAACGTTACAGGCGGTAGGGGAGTTGGGGTTGCTGGAGCCGCAACAGGTGCAGGCGATGAGCGCCAGTTATCTGTTCCTGCGCCGGTTGGAAAACCTGCTGCAGGCGATTGCCGATCAGCAAACCCAAACCTTGCCGCAAGACGAACTCGACCAGGCCCGTTTGGCCTGGGGCATGGGGTTCGATGACTGGTCGACATTGCTGGCAGCGCTGGACAGCCATATGCAGGCAGTGAGGGCAGTATTTAACGACTTGATTGGCGACGATAGCCCCGATGTAGGCGAAGATCCGGATTATCAGCACTATCACAGCCTGTGGCAGGACGCGCTGGAAGAGAACGAACTGGCGCCGCTGACTCCTCACCTGGATGAAGAGGCGCGCAGGCAGATGCTGCGCACCATTGCCGAGTTCCGTCATGACGTCGATAAACGCACCATTGGCCCGCGCGGCCGTGACGTGCTTGATCAACTGATGCCGCGCCTGCTGGCTGAGGTGTGCCCGCGTCAGGATGCGCCGACCGCACTGCTGCGCCTGACGCAGTTGTTGTTGAGTATCGTGACCCGCACCACCTACCTTGAGCTGCTGGTGGAATACCATGCGGCGCTCAGCCATTTGATTCGCCTGTGTGCCGCTTCGCCGATGGTCGCGAATCAGCTGTCGCGTTATCCGCTGCTGCTGGATGAATTGCTGGATCCGGCGACGCTGTATCAGCCGGTGGCTCCGGACGCTTACCGCAGCGAACTGCGCCAGTACCTGTTGCGGGTACCGGAAGACGACGAAGAGCAGAAGCTTGAGGCGTTGCGTCAGTTCAAACAGGCGCAGCAGTTGCGTATCGCCGCCGGGGGCATCTCTGGCGCGCTGCCGGTGATGAAGGTGAGTGATCATCTTACTTATCTGGCTGAAGCGATTATCGATACGGTGGTGCAGCAGGCGTGGAACGATATGGTTGCACGCTATGGTCAGCCGACCCATTTGCAGGAGCGGGAAGGGCGTGGCTTTGCCGTGATTGGCTACGGAAAATTGGGCGGTTGGGAACTGGGTTACAGCTCCGACCTTGATCTGGTGTTTATCCTGGATTGTCCGCCGGACGTGATGACCGACGGCGATCGTTGCATCGACGGCCGTCAGTTTTATCTGCGTTTGGCACAGCGCGTGATGCACCTGTTCAGCACCCGCACCTCGTCCGGCATTTTGTACGAGGTCGACGCCCGACTGCGGCCTTCGGGCGCGGCAGGCATGTTGGTCAGCACGGTCGAAGCCTTTGCCGATTATCAACAGAATGAAGCCTGGACCTGGGAGCATCAGGCACTGGTGCGGGCGCGTATCGTGCATGGCGATCCGGCGCTGCATCAGCAGTTTGACGTTATCCGCCGCGAGATCTTGTGCAAAGTCCGCGACGGCGAAACGTTGCAGCGCGAGGTGCGTGAGATGCGCGAGAAAATGCGTAATCACCTCGGCAACAAGCAGCGCGAACTGTTTGATATCAAGGCCGACGAGGGCGGTATCACCGATATCGAATTTATTGCCCAGTATCTGGTCTTAGGCTATGCAAGCGGCGAACCGCGCCTGACGCGTTGGTCTGATAACGTACGCATTTTCGAGCTGATGGCCAATTACGGCATCATGCCGGAAGAAGAGGCGCAGGCGCTGACCCAGGCTTACGTCACCATGCGCGATGAAATTCACCACCTGGCATTGCAGGAGCATTCCGGCAAGGTAGGCCGCGGGCAATTTGCCGCCGAGCGTGAACAAGTCCGCGCCAGTTGGGCGAAGTGGCTGGGCTGAGCAGGCCGGTTGCGCAATACGTTTTGCAGCTATTACAGACGTCTGTGGTAATATCTGCGCCACTAAAATTTTGTACTTTTTTGGAGTTATCGGATGAAAGTTACACTGCCTGATTTTCGCCGCGCCGGGGTATTGGTGGTGGGTGACGTCATGTTGGATCGCTATTGGTATGGGCCGACCAGCCGTATTTCACCGGAAGCGCCGGTGCCGGTGGTCAAGGTTGAAACCATCGAAGAGCGTCCCGGCGGTGCGGCAAACGTGGCGATGAACATCGCTTCGCTGGGTGCCAACTCGCGCCTGGTGGGCCTGACCGGTATTGATGATGCGGCGCGTGCCTTGAGTGCCAAGTTGAACGAAGTGAACGTGCGCTGTGATTTCGTTTCGGTGCCGACGCATCCGACCATCACCAAACTTCGCGTGCTGTCGCGTAATCAGCAATTGATCCGTCTCGATTTCGAAGAAGGTTTCTCCAACGTCGATTCGCAACCGATGCTGGAACGCATCCAGCAGGCGTTGCCGCAAATTGGCGCGTTGGTGCTGTCTGACTACGCCAAAGGTGCGCTGAGTCAGGTGCAGAGCATGATCCAACTGGCGCGAGCCGCCAAAGTACCGGTGCTGATCGATCCAAAAGGTTCTGATTTTGAGCGTTATCGCGGCGCGACGCTGCTGACGCCAAACCTGTCCGAATTCGAAGCGGTGGTAGGCCACTGCAAAGACGAAGCCGAGCTGGTCGAACGCGGCATGAAACTGGTGGCGGACTTTGAGCTTTCCGCTCTGCTGGTTACCCGTTCCGAACACGGCATGACGCTGCTGCAACTGGGCGTTCCGCCGTTGCACCTGCCCACTCTGGCGCAGGAAGTGTTCGACGTTACCGGTGCCGGCGATACCGTGATTGGCGTGCTGGCCGCCGCATTGGCAGCCGGTAACACGCTGGAAGAGTCCTGTTTCCTGGCCAATGCCGCTGCCGGTGTGGTGGTGGGCAAGTTGGGGACCTCTACCGTTTCCCCGATCGAACTGGAAAACGCGGTGCGTGGCCGTGCCGAAACCGGCTTTGGCGTCATGACCGAAGCCCAGTTGAAAACCGCCGTGGCGCAAGCCCGTCAGCGCGGTGAAAAAGTGGTGATGACCAACGGCATCTTCGACATTCTGCATGCCGGTCACGTTTCCTATCTGGCTAATGCCCGCAAATTGGGCGATCGCCTGATTGTGGCGGTGAACAGCGATGCTTCTACCAAGCGCCTGAAAGGTGAAACTCGTCCGGTCAACGCGCTGGAAAATCGCATGATCGTTCTGGGAGCGTTGGAAGCGGTGGATTGGGTTGTGCCATTTGAAGAAGACACGCCTCAGCGTCTTATCGCCGATGTCCTGCCGGATTTACTGGTGAAAGGCGGCGACTATAAACCTGAAGAAATCGCCGGCAGCACCGAGGTATGGGCCAATGGCGGTGACGTCAAGGTACTGAACTTTGAAGACGGTCTGTCGACCACGAATATCATCAAGGCAATCAAAGACGGGCGTGGTTAACGCCCGCTGAAAACGGCGGTGGGCAGTGAGTGGACTGAAGCAGGAACTGGGTTTGGCGCAGGGCGTTGGGCTATTGTCCACTTCATTGCTGGGAACGGGCGTGTTCGCCGTTCCTGCACTGGCGGCGCAGGTGGCTCAGGGCGATAGCCTGTGGGCCTGGCCGGTATTGATTGTGCTGGTATTCCCGATAGCCATCGCTTTTGCGGCTCTGGGCCGGCACTTCCCCAGCGCCGGTGGTGCAGCGCACTTTGTCGGCCTGGCCTTTGGGCCGCGCATGGCGAAAGTGACCGGCTGGCTGTTTCTGTCGGTGATCCCGGTCGGTTTGCCTGCGGCGTTACAGATTGCCGCGGGTTTTTGGCAAGCCATGTTCGGCTGGAGCGCCAATGGCCTGCTGCTGGTGCAGATCGCCACGCTGGTGGTGATTTGGCTCTTGGGCACTCGCGGTGCCGGTTCCAGTGCCAATATTCAAACGCTGATCGCCATTCTGGTGGTGGCGTTGGTGGCCGCCATCTGGTGGCGCGGCGGCATCTCTCCCGCTCAGATCCCCTGGCCCGCGATCAACGAAATATCTCCCCCGAATCTGTTCCACGCGTTGGCGGTCATGTTCTGGTGCTTTGTCGGTTTGGAAGCCTTTGCGCATCTGGCGACCGAGTTCCGCAACCCTGAGCGCGATTTCCCGCGTGCGCTGCTGTTTGGCATGTTGGTCGCCGGCGCCGTGTACTGGGGGTGTACCGTGGCGGTGTTGCACTTCCACGCTTACGGCGAGCATCAGGCAGCGGCGGCATCGTTGCCGGGCATTGTGGTGCAGCTGTTTGGGCAGCATGCGCTGTGGGTGGCCTGCGTTATTGGCTATCTGGCCTGTTTTGCCAGCGTGAATATCTATACCCAAAGCTTCGCCCGATTGGTGTGGTCGCAGGCGCAGGATCGCCCGTCCAGCGCGTTGGCCAAACTGTCTGCCGGACAGGCGCCGGTCAATGCATTAAGCGCGGTGGTGGGCAGTTGCCTGCTGTTTACCTTGCTGATTTATACGCTGAAACTGCCGCTGGATACGTTGCTGGTGTATGCCAATGGCATCTTCGTGCTGATCTATCTGCTGTGTATGCTGGCGGGCTGCCGGATTTTGCGCGGACGTTCGCGGCTAATGGCGGCGCTGGGGTGGGTGCTGTGCGTGCTGTTGATGGTCATTATTGGCTGGAAAAGCCTGTATGCGCTGGGGATGTTCGCGCTGATTTGGCTGGTGTTACCACGCGGGCCGCGGTCAAGCAACAATAAGGGCGCGGTGCCGCGCCCTTAGCGGTAACTTATTCTGTTTCTGCGTCTGGCTGCGGCGCGGCCGGTGCAGCGTTCAGCTTGCTTTCCAACTCGTTCATGCGCTGTTCCAGCAACGCCAGTTTTTCTCGGGTGCGCAGCAGCACTTGAGTCTGCACGTCGAACTCTTCGCGGTTGACCAAATCCAGACGGGTAAGCTGCGACTGCAGCACCTGACGGATTTTCTTCTCAACGTCTTCCCCGAATTCACGTACGCCTTTAGGCATGGATTCATGCACCTGGCGTGCGATCTGTTCAATTTTTTTCGGGTCAATCATGGCGTATCCCTTTCAGAGTTTAATAGCTGTCGCCTAGTGTAATGCGAGTTGCCCGCCGGATAAACTATTAACCGCATTCCCGGTGGTTGACCGATTTGTGCTTTTGCCAATTGCCCTGATTAATCATTAGCGTTATAGTCAAGAAGCTTATTCTCAGGGCGGGGTGCAAGTCCCCACCGGCGGTAAATCACCTTCTACGGTGAAAGCCCGCGAGCGCTCAGCCAGTCTCTTGCAGCTTGGTTAGAGGTCAGCAGATCCGGTGTAATTCCGGGGCCGACGGTTATAGTCCGGATGGGAGAGAGTAACGGTATCTGCCGGGTTTGCGCCCGCTGCGTTATTTTTTTAGCTATTGCTAGCTACTCCTCAAGATCGCCCTGGTTCTGGTAATCCATAATTTTTTAATGAGGTTTTTTACCATGAATCAGACCCTACTTTCAGATTTCGGCACGCCGGTAGAACGCGTAGAACGCGCTCTTGAAGCATTGCGCAATGGGCGCGGTGTGATGGTGCTCGATGATGAAAATCGTGAAAACGAAGGTGATATGATCTTCGCCGCAGAAACCATGACCGTTGAGCAGATGGCGCTGACCATTCGCCACGGCAGCGGTATCGTGTGTCTGTGTCTCACCGAAGAACGTCGTCAGCAGCTTGAACTGCCGATGATGGTGACCAACAACTCCAGCCAGTTCCAGACGGCCTTCACCGTGACTATCGAAGCGGCGCAGGGCGTGACCACCGGTGTTTCCGCTTCCGATCGCCTGACCACCATTCGCGCGGCGGTGGCCGATAACGCCAAGCCTAGCGATTTGAACCGTCCAGGGCACGTGTTCCCGCTGCGTGCGCAGCCGGGTGGTGTGCTGAGCCGTCGTGGCCATACTGAAGCCACTATCGATCTGGTTGCGATGGCCGGTTTCAAACCTGCCGGCGTGCTGTGTGAACTGACTAACGACGATGGCAGCATGGCGCATGCGCCGGAAGTGATCCTGTTTGCCAAACAGCATGATATGACTGTGTTGACTATCGAAGATCTGGTGGCTTATCGCCAGGCGCACGAGCAGAAAGCCAGCTGATCACAGACGGATATTCTGACGATGAAAAAAGCCGCGGAATGCGGCTTTTTTGTGGCTGAAAATCGTTAACCGATGCCGCCGCTTTGCAACAGCGTCAGGCTAAATCCCATTACCGCCATCCCGCACAGCACGCCGTAACTCGGGTTATTGTGCGGATCAATTTCTTTGGCCAGCGGCATCAACTCATCGACCGACAGCGCCACCATGATGCCGGCAACCGCGGCCATAATCGATGCCATCACCACCGGCGAAATCATCGGGCCGAGCAGCAGAAACGCTAAAACGCCGCCGAGAATTTCCGCCATGCCGGAAATGCCCGACCACAACAGGGCTTTGGTTTTTGACCCGGTTGCGGCATACACCGGCCCGGCAACCGCCAGGCCTTCAGGAATATTGTGAATGGCCACGGCCAGCGCAATACCCATACCCAGTTCCAGATCGGCGCTGGCGGTGACGAAGGTGGCGATACCTTCCGGGAAGTTGTGCAGACTGATGCCCAGCGTCAGCAGCACGGCGGTGCGCTTCAGGTTTTGCGGCTTGAGTGGTTTCTGCATTAAATCCTGCGGATGCTGGTGCGGCAGCATGCGGTCCAGCGCGAAATACCCCAGCAGGCCAAGCATGAACATCCCATAACCCAGCATGGGCGACATACCGACGGTGTGCAGCGCTGCGGGCAGCATTTCCATCAGCGATATCAAAAGCATAATCCCGGCGGCAAAGCCGAGAGCAAACGCCAGCATGCGGTTGGAAGGTTTCTGTCCAATAATGCCGAACAGGGCACCGACAAAGGTAGCGCCACCCGCCAGCAGGGTCAGGAGCAAGGGTACGGACATAGAAATCTCCTTTATGCTGAAATATCGTTTATTTTCTGATACTAACAGAGTAAAGGCATAAATCGAGTGGATTTGGCTGATTGTTTCCATTGTTTTAACCGTTCAAATTTATTGAAGATCATCATCACGGTTATCCGGCTGTGTCGCCGTGGCAAACGGCGTAGTCTAGTTCTCATCACGTTTGGACTGACCAAGGATCTTGTATGAACCGCTCTCGTATGCCTGCACTTTTTCTCGGTCACGGTAGCCCGATGAACGCGCTGGAAGAAAACCGCTACACCCAGGTCTGGCGTCATCTGGGTGAAACGCTGCCGCGTCCGAAGGCCATCGTTGCCGTTTCTGCCCACTGGTACACCCGTGGCACCGCCGTTACTGCGATGGAAAAGCCGAAAACCATCCATGACTTTGGCGGTTTCCCACAGGCGCTGTTCGATACTCAGTACCCAGCCCCGGGCTCCCCCGGGCTGGCGGCGCAGATCCAGCAAATATTGGCGCCGCTCACCGTCACCGCAGACGACAGCGAATGGGGATTGGATCACGGTACCTGGGGCGTGTTGATCAAAATGTATCCCGAAGCGGATATCCCGATCGTGCAGCTCAGCATCGACGGCACCAAACCGGCGGAATACCATTATGAGCTGGGCCGCAAACTGGCGATTCTGCGTGAGCAGGGGGTGATGATTGTCGCCAGCGGCAACGTGGTGCATAACCTGCGGATGGTGAAATGGCAGGGCGATGCCACCCCTTATCCGTGGGCAACGTCGTTTGACCGGTTTGTGAGAGATAACCTGAATTATCAGTGGGATAACCACCCGCTGGTCAACTTTATGCAGCATGAGGGCGCGGCGCTGTCTAACCCGACGCCGGAGCACTACCTGCCGCTGTTATACGTGCTTGGCGGCTGGGACGGCAAAGAGCCGATAACCATTCCGGTGGATGGCATCGAGATGAGCTCACTGAGTATGCTGTCGGTGCAGATCGGTTAAATTTCTCACGCCGGCCTCAGGCCGGCGTGGATTGATCGGCGAAACCGCAAGATTGGCGGATCACCAGTGAAGGCGGCAGGATGATGCGTTTTGGTGGTTCATCATTGCCCTGAATTCGGCTATACAGCAGTTCCCCCGCTTTACGACCGATCTCGCGTGAGGCCACCGATACGGTAGTCAAACCCGGCTGCACCAACGACGCTTCGGTAATATCATCAAAACCAATCAGCGCGAAATCTCTGCCAATCTGGCGCTCGAGTTTGCGCAAGGTCTGCATCACACCCAACGCGACAATGTCCTGATAGCATAATGCCGCCGTGATTTCCGGATGGGCCATCAATAACTGCTCTGCGGCCTTGGCGCCAGAGCTTTGGCTGGCTTCGCTGTCCACGATCCATTCGCCCTTGACCATAATGCCCTGTTCCAGCAGCTTGCTGGTGTAACCTCCCAACCGCTGTGCGCGGGTGGTGGAGTTGATGGATCCGCCGATGAAAGCGATATGGCGATGGCCAAGATCCAACAGGTGTTGCGTTGCCAACTGGGTGCCCAGGAAGTTATCGGTGCCGACAAAATCAAAGTACGCATCGGCCACCGGTCTTACCACCATAATGGCTGGGATCTTGCGGCGTTTCAGCGTTTCAAAAAACAGGGTGGGCGTTTGGCGGGCGGCGCACAACACCATGCCGCTGGCGCTGTTTTGCAGCAGCGAGTCGACAAATTTTTGCTGTCTGTCGGCCGACTCTTCGCTGTTGGCCAGAAACAGCATCAGCTGGTGGCGCTCCATTTCCTGGCTCAACCCGGCCGTCATCTCCGCATAAAAGGGGTTGGTGATGTCGTGCAGCAGCAGGCCGACCTGGTTGCTGCTGCGATTACGCAGGTTGGCCGCGGTCTGGTTGTAAACGTAGCCCAGGTGATCGATGGCGCTCAACACACGCTTGCGTGTTTCGTCTGATATGCGGCCGCGGTTGCGCAGGACCATCGATACCGTCGCGGTGGAGACTTTTGCGTATGCGGCGACGTCCGCCAAGGTAATGGTGCTCATTTCATCTCCTGTCGATACTGGCTTTCATATCAAGGTATATCGATTAACCTTTTTCAGTGTAATTTCGTTAAATAGACTGTGATGACGATCGCGATTTATAAGCTTTTTAGCGGGTTATTATCGATTGTATGAGGTTAATCTCGTTAATCAGCCTATTTAATATGAGGTTAATCGATTAATCTTTTTCTATCTATTCAGTGCATAGGCAGAAGGATATGACAGAGCAACAGCGCAAAGCAACAAGCTATGACAAGTACCCGGAAGTGGCGGTTCAGGGATTTGGCCATGCCGCCTGGCAAGGCTGGCCGGCGGTGGCAGAGGCTGTCCGCCGCAAAATTGCCGCCCTCGGGTTACGCAAAACCCTGTTGGTGGTGGACTGCTACCACGGGGTGGACCTGGCAGAGCTGACCGAAAACTTTGTGACGCCTCTGCAGCCGACCAGCAGCATCAACGCCGAGTCGGCTAAATATGATGAGTCGCATATACACGCGATGATCGAGCGTAACTTAACCGATGACCGCGTTTTTGGCGTGCTGTCATGCCATGAAATGCCTGAATTTTTTGATGCTGAGCGCGTCCAGCAATTACGCGATCACATTGCGAACGTCGATAGCGGGCTGGTGGTGATTTATGGACCCGGCGCGACGCTGATCGCCGAGGGCGACGTGCTGGTGTATGCCGATATGGCCCGCTGGGAAATTCAGCAGCGTTTTCGCCGTGGCGAACTGGGCAACTGGGGCGCAGGCAATGTGGATGAAGACGTGCTGCGCCGTTACAAGCGGGCCTTCTTTGTGGAATGGCGGGTCTTCGATCGCCATAAAACCCCGCTGTTACGGCGTGCAGATTTTGTGCTGGACACCAACCAGGCCGGTAATCCCAAGGCCGTGAGCGGCGAGGCATTCCACGGCGGACTGCAACAGGCAACCCGACGTCCATTCCGCGTAGTGCCCTTCTTTGACCCCGGTATTTGGGGCGGGCAGTGGATGAAACAACAGTTCGATCTCGACCCGACGGCAGCCAACTACGCGTGGTGTTTTGACTGCGTGCCCGAGGAAAACAGCCTGCTAATGCGTTTTGGCGACGTTCGGGTCGAGATCCCCTCACAGGACTTGGTGTTGTTATACCCGAGGCCATTGCTGGGCGAGCAAGTACACGCCCGCTTTGGTGCCGAATTCCCGATCCGCTTTGACCTGCTGGATACGGTCGGTGGGCAGAATCTCAGCTTCCAGGTTCACCCGCTGACGGAATACATCCAACAGCATTTCGGTATGCACTACACCCAGGATGAAAGTTATTACATTCTGGCGGCGGAGCAGGGTGCCGAGGTGTATCTGGGGATGAAGAGCGGTACCGAACCGCAGGCGATGATGGCTGAGCTGGCCGCAGCCCAAAGGGGTGAAAAAGTCTTTGACGATCGGCGTTTTGTGAACCGTTTCCCGGCGCGCAAACACGACCATTTCCTGATCCCGGCGGGGACGGTGCACTGTTCCGGTTCAGGCACCATGGTGCTGGAGATCAGCGCTACGCCGTACATTTTCACCTTCAAACTGTGGGACTGGGGCCGTGTGGGATTAGATGGTCTGCCACGCCCGGTACATTTGCAGCACGGTGAGCAGGTGATCAACTGGCAATGCGACACCGACTGGGCGACGGAGCATTTGGTGAACCGCATTGAACCGGTTGCCGAAGGCGCAGGCTGGCAAGAGGAGCGAACCGGTCTGCATGAGCGCGAGTTTATCGAAACCCGGCGTCACTGGTTCAGTGAGCCGGTGTTGCACCATACCGAAGGCCGGGTGAATGTGCTGAATCTGGTTGAAGGGGAAGAAGCGGTGGTTGAAAGCCCTGAGGGGCATTTCGCTCCCTTTGTGGTGCATTACGCGGAAACCTTTATCGTCCCGGCCGCGGTAGGGGCGTATCGCATCAGTCCTTATGGCCGCAGCCTGGGTAAAACCCTAGGCACCATCAAAGCCTGGGTAAGAGGATAAACCTATGTTGAGAGTGATAGTGACCTCCCACGGCCCGCTGGCCGAAGCGCTGATGAGCAGCGCGCGTATGGTTTACGGTGAACTGCCGGGGACCAGCCATGTCGGTCTGAGTGAAGGTGCCGGTATCGAGGCTTTTAAGCAGGATTTTGCCGACGAACTGCGTCGGGTGAGTGACGGGGCCGACGGTGTGTTGGTGCTGTGCGACATGCTGTGCGGTACACCGTACAACGTGGCCTGCCGTCACGCCTTTGATCCCAAAACGCCAGTGCCGATGGCGGTGGTGACCGGCGTGAATTTCCCGATGTTGCTGATGAGTGCCGAATGGCTGGAAGGCAAGGATGTTCAACTGGCGGCACAGGAGCTGGTGGCGCAGGGCGGTGAGGCGATAGCGCTTGCCCGTCCGGCGGTAACGGCGCAAATGGACGATTTCTGAGGAGAGAACATGGCTATTTCATTTGTACGTATCGACGACCGGGTCATTCACGGTCAACTGGTGACCCGCTGGGCGAAAGAGTTGCCCTGCGACGGCATCGTGGCGATCGATGATGAGGTTGCGGCGGATCCGCTGCTGTCATCGGTGATGAAGGGCGCGGTGCAGGATACCAAGGTGTGGCTGTTCACCGTGCAACAGGCGATAGAAAAACTGCCGAAGGTGATCGCCAGCGACAAGCAGTACTTCGTGATTGGCAAATCGCCGGTCACGCTGCGGCGACTGATGGAGGCAGGGATCGACCTCAGCAATCGCAACAAGAAAATCAACGTCGGCCCAATGTCTGCCCGCAAGGACACGGTGACCATTGGCCCAAATCAATCCGTGACTGTAACAGAGTCGGAAGCCTTCGATTTCCTGACCGAACACGGCCATGCCATCGAATTCCGTTTAGTCCCGGATGCCAGCCATTTCAGCTGGTTGGACGCAAAAAAGAAACTCAAACAAGCCTGAACGGCGGGAGTTAACTATGTGGTTTGAAGCGACGCTTATCGGGATACTTTGCTATCTCGGTGCGCTGAGCAGCCCCTGGCTGCTGGGGCTGACCGGGGGCTGGTATATTCTCAGCCGTCCGCTGGTCTCCGGCATGCTGGTGGGGGCTATCCTCGGCGATGTACAGACCGGCATTATCATCGGTGTGGCGGTACAGGCGGTTTATATCGCCATGGTTACACCGGGTGGATCAATGCCGGCCGACCTCAACTTTGTGGCATTCCCGGCGATTGCGCTGGGCATTCTTTCCGGTAAAGGGCCCGAGGTGGCCGTCGCCCTGGCGGCGACTATCGGCATCATGGGCACCGTGTTGTTCAATGCCATGATGGTACTCAATTCCTACTGGAACCACCGCGCGGATCTGGCGGTGGAACGCGGGGACGAACAGGGCATTTACCTCAACAGCGCCATCTGGCCGCAGGTCACCAACTTCCTGCTGCGCTTTGTGCCGACCTTTATCGCCGTCTTTTTCGGGGCGCGTTATATCAACGCCTTTATGGACAGCTTGCCGGCGCTGGTGTTGACCACCATGAACGTGGTCGGCGGCATTCTGCCTGCGGTCGGTATCGCCATTCTTCTCAAACAGATTATTAAAAGCTACAGCATGCTGATTTACTTCCTGGTGGGGTTCATCTGCATTGTTTTCCTCAAGCTGAATATGGTGGCGCTGGTGATTGTCGGCGCGCTGCTGGCATTGATTCACTACAACTATAAGCCAGAGCCGCAGGCGGCTGCCGCACAGGCCGCGCCTCAGGCTGACGATGAGGATGAATTCTGATGGATACGCCAACACCAAAATTGAATAAGCAGGATCTGCGTCGTTGCTGGCGCAGTTGGATGATGTACAACCTGTCGTCGATGAGCTTTGAACGTCTGGAATCTTACGGTTTCTGCCTGAGCATGATGCCGGCGTTGAAAAAACTGTATCAGGATAAACAGCAGCGCATTGAGGCCATTCGCCGCCATACTTCGTTCTATAACACCGAGCCGCAGCTGGGCGCGATTGTTAACGGCATGGTGATAGGGCTGGAGGAGAAACGAGCCAACGGCGAGCCGATCGACGGTGAAACCATCAATACGCTCAAAGTGGGTTTGATGGGACCGGTGGCGGGCATTGGCGATTCCATGGTGCCGGGCATGTTGATCCCGATCTTGCTGAGCATCGGCATGGCGCTGGCTGCCGGTGGCAGCGTGATTGGTCCGTTGTTCTACATCATCGCGTTCAGCCTGATCGTCATCCCCGGGTCTTATTGGTTGTTTATGAAGGGCTACCATATGGGCTCCGGCTCGGTGGAAATGCTGGTCAGCAGCAAGTCGTCACGCCTGCGGGAAGCACTTTCTCTGTTGGGGGTGTTCGTCATGGGCGGCGTAGCGGCGAGCTACGTCAAACTGGGGACCGGCCTGGAGTTTGTCACCAAAGACGGGGTGAATATTCACCTGCAGCAAATGCTGGACGGCATTTTCCCTAACCTGATGCCGCTGATCGTGGTGCTGATGACCTGGTATCTGATGGCTAAACGGGGACTTTCACCGGTGAAAGCCATGCTGGGGTTGTTGGCTCTGGCGGCGGCAGGGGTGGCCTGCGGCTTGTTCTCCTGATACCCGTCGCCTAATAGAGAAGCGGGGCGAATGTATTCGCCCCGCTTTTGTTATGGCTCAAACCGCTGCCATTTTTCCGCTACGCTGCCCGGCTTGGAAATGAACTGGAAGCGCGCCGGATCGGTCTCAAACTGCGAGTATAACGGATCATTGCTTAGGCCAAATTCAGGATATTGGCGTGGCCCAATGGCGTGCAGCCGGCCCGATTGATAACGCGGGTTCTGCTGCCAGATAATGTTGTTGCCCTGCAACAGCGGGTACCACGCCAGTCCTTTGTATTCACGCACTGCATCGTATTCAAAGCCATATTCACGATCGCACCAGGCAGCGAAGGTCAGCGGCTGGTGAGGATCGGCGGAAATCGTGGCGTGGGCCCAGCCCGGCGGCACCAGCACCTTCTCGCCGGGACCGGCATGGACGGCAAAGCAGCGGCCCGGCTCATATTCCACCCGTTCCTGCATGTAAATGATCGCCTTTCCCTGCCAGATTTCGTACAGCTCCGGTGGTGACCAACCGCTGTGCGCGCTGATGCGGTGTACGTGTCCCTGGCTGCGTATCGGTTCCTGGCCCAGTTGCCCTTGGGCATAGGTGACAATGCCGAACAGCAGCATGCGCTTCTTCAATTCGGCCAAATGTTGCTGTTTGGCGACGTCCATCGCGATGGCATAGACCTGCTCTGGCCCGCTGCAGCCAGGATCGCGCAACGAGAGGCGGATCTGTTCCAGCGTCCGTATTTCCGGCAAGGGGCCAATCACGTCATCGCCGTAACCAAATCCCATCGGGTTGTCGCTGATGCGGACATCCAGGCCAAATCGCAGCATCGAGTCACTCATATTGCGCCTCCGCCTTCCAGTCTTCGCCATCGGCAAACACCCGCAGTTTGAAGCCCTGTGGCTGTAGCGCATCGTAGTTGTGGCCGGCGACCGTTGGCCACACAGCCAGTGCAGAGAGCACCTCATTGCCGGTATTGATCAAGCTATGGGCGGTAAAGGAGGGAATGTGATGAACGCTGCCGGGGGAAACCTGCTCCAGCGAACAAGCCCCGCCCTGGTGTTGCAGCAACAGCAAACCATGGCCACGCAGACCAAAATAGAACTCCGCCTGTTCGGGGCGCTGATGAAAATGCCCGCGGGTCATAAAGAATTCGTTGCCTACCCGGCCGGGTTGCAGATGAGTGGTGCCGACATACAGCTCGCCTTCCTGCTGTAGGGAAGGCAACATTTCGACTTGATAGACGGCAAGTTCCGTCGGCATGGCTCGCCAGGCCACAGGATCGGCAAAGATCCCCTCCAGGCTGCCCAGGAGCGTGGATTTACGTTGGATTTCAGGTGCGGTAAAGCATCCGTCCGCCAGGTTGACCTGCGGTGGAATAATGGACGTCAGTTTCATATCTGGTTGCTCCGCCCGAGGAGAACAGACGCTTCGAGTATAAAAGGTTAATCGATTAATCACCAGGCGGAAGGCATAAAAAAAGCGCGATACGATCGCGCTTTTTACTCACGAACTGAGCTGTTAGCCGAGAATGATGTGCGGGTAGAAACGCGACAGATCCTGGGTGATCAGTTCACGATCCTCACGCAGGCCGATCCCGCAGGGTTGATCGTCAACCAGCCAACTGCCGATCAGCGTATAGCTGCCTTCGAACTGTGGCAGTGGGTGGAACTGCTGCACGATCATGCCTTCTTCGCCGTAAGGGCCGTCGACGCTCGCAACTTGCTGGCCATTCTGCACGATCTGGATATTGGCGCCTTCGCGTGAGAACAGCGGCTTGGTGACGTAGTGATCGAGCTGCGGGTGTTCGTCTTCCGCAAAATACGCCGCCAGCAGATTAGGATGATCCGGGAACATCTTCCACAGCATCGGCAACAACGCCTTGTTGGAGATAATGCTTTTCCACGCCGGTTCCAGCCAACGCACGCCGGCGTCTTCCAGCTTGGTGGAAAACATCTCGCGCAGCATGAATTCCCACGGGTAAAGTTTGAACAGGTTACCGATGACCTGATTCTGCAGGTCGGTAAACTGGCCTTTTTCACCCAAGCCAATCTCTTCCATAAACAGGAATTCGGTCGGTACTCCGGCCTCCAGCGCGCAGTCCTGCAGGTATTGCACGGTACCGCGGTCTTCTTCACTGTCCTGGCAACAGGCCAGGTGCAGCAGGCCGAAACCGTGGTGTGCTTTCAGATCGGCGAAACGCTCGATCAGTTTTTCCTGCAGGCTGTTGTACTGATCGGACTCCGGGCTGAGGTTGCCCGCGTTGATCTGATCTTCCAGCCACAGCCATTGGAAAAAGGCCGCTTCGTACAGCGAGGTCGGCGTATCGGCGTTGTTCTCCAGCAGCTTGGGCGGGTTGACGCCGTCGTAGGCCAGATCGAGACGCGAATACAGCGAAGGCTGGCTGGTGCGCCATGAGCTGCGCACGAATTCCCAGGTGTGTTTCGGGATGCGGAACTTGGCCATCAGCGCATCGCTGCTGACCACTTTCTCCACCACCTGCAGGCACATCTGGTGCAATTCGGCGGTAGCGTTTTCAATTTCTTCGATCTGCGCCAGCGTGAACTGGTAATAGGCATCCTCACACCAGTAGGGTTCGCCGTACATGGTGTGGAAGCGGAAGCCGAATTCGGTGGCTTTTTCACGCCAATCCGGGCGCTCGGTAATCGCAACGCGTTTCATTGATTAACCGCCCATGCTGCGTGAGCCGGAATTGGAGGTTGCGCTGCTGCGCTGCATGCTGGTTTGCTTGGCCACGGATTCGCCAAAGCCGCCACGGGTGACGGTATTGGTCACCGCCGGTTTTGGCGCCATCGCGGTTTTCGGCACCGTCATGGTACGGCCACCGGCCGTGGCAGGGCCGTAGCTTTTGCCGCTGGCATCAACGAACTTGCCGTTAGCCGGGCTGGCCGCATTTTTGGAGGTGAACAGCGGCTGCTGGGCAAAGCCGGAGCCGCCCATCATGCGGCCCATCATGTAACCGGCCATCAGCGGCATCCACATGCTGCCACTGCTCTGCGACTCGGCGGCCATGCCGGCCTGTGCCGGAGCTGATGCCTGAGTACATTGAGCTTCGCCGAATTCGGCGACGCAGTCTTCGCGGGTAGCGTATTTCGGCGCGGTTTTTTCGGCTTCTTTCAGGGCGTTGTTATAGGCAGTGGTGCACTGCTCGCTCATGGAAGGGTTGTTGCGCGAACAGTCGTCGGCATTCTGATACATAGAGACAGTTTCATCGCTCTTCTCGCAGCCGGCCAGCATAAATACGGCGCTGATCGCCAAGGCTACGGGCGCAACGCGGTAGTCGCGCCAGGATTTGCGGAACGTCTCTCGGTTGATGTTTTTTGTCCGTTTCATCGATAGTAATCCCATCAGTCGGGCTGTTGTCGCCCTTTCCCAGTAGTGGCCGTAAGAATAGGGGAAAGATGGTCAAAATTAAAGCTGAAACGCCCACAGAATCCACTCTTTACGCAGTTATACGTTAGGCTGTGCGCCAGTTCGCTTTACTGGCTAAAAAAGCCGCGCCGGAGTTTCATTATGGAACGTCATAAGGAAAGTTATGTTCCATAATGAAACAAAAAAGCCGGAGATCGCAAAGTGAGCGGCAAGCCCTATAGTCAGTCCATAACAACGCGGCGGCACAAGACCCGACGCACCATCACCTGATATCTGAACGTTACCATCGCCAATTTCCCTACAAGGATCCGGTTATGTTGAGAATCATCCAGTCTCCAGGCAAGTACATCCAGGGCGCCAACGCATTGGCCGCCGTGGGCGAATACGCCAAAAATCTTGCCGACCATTATTTCGTGATTGCCGACGACTTCGTGATGAAGCTGGCGGGCGATACCCTGATGGGCAGTCTGCAACAGCACGGGGTGAAACATCACGCCTGTGTGTTCAACGGCGAATGCTGTCATAAGGAAATCGACCGACTCGGCCAGCAACTCAAGGCGCATGGTTGCCGCGGCGTGATGGGCATCGGCGGCGGCAAAACGCTGGATACCGCCAAGGCGATTGCGCATTACCAGCATCTGCCGGTGGTGCTTATCCCTACGATTGCCTCAACCGATGCGCCAACCAGCGCGCTGTCGGTGATTTACACCGAGCAGGGCGAGTTTGCCGAATATCTGATCTACCCGCGCAATCCGGACATGGTGGTGATGGACAGCGCGATTATCGCCAAGGCGCCGGTGCGGTTGCTGGTGGCGGGCATGGGCGATGCGCTGTCGACCTATTTCGAGGCGCAGGCGTGTTTCGATGCGCAGGCCACCAGTATGGCAGGTGGCAAGTCGACGCTGGCGGCCCTCAGCCTGGCGCGCTTGTGCTACGAAACGCTGTTGGCGGAGGGTGTCAAAGCCAAGCTGGCGGTCGAGGCCGGGGTGGTGACAGAGGCGGTCGAACGCATTATCGAAGCCAATACCTATCTGAGCGGCATCGGCTTTGAAAGCAGTGGATTGGCGGGCGCGCACGCCATCCACAATTGTTTCACCGTGCTGGAAGAGTGCCATCACCTGTACCACGGCGAGAAAGTGGCGTTTGGCACGCTGTCGCAGCTGGTGCTGCAAAACAGCAGCATGGAGCAGATCGAAACGGTGCTGGATTTCTGCCAGCGTCTCGGTTTGCCGATCACGCTGGCCCAGATGGGCGTGAGCGGCGATCCGGCAGAGAAAATCATGGCGGTTGCCGAAGCCAGCTGTGCTGCCGGCGAAACTATCCACAATATGCCGTTCAAGGTTACGCCAGCCAGCGTGCAGGCGGCGATTCTGACGGCAGATCGGCTGGGCAATGCCTGGCTGCAACAACACTCAAGCTGATACCGCAGGGGCGCAGCAGGCTGCGTCCCGTTGGCCAAACGAGGAAATAACCGTGAAGAAACTGATTAATAAGGTGGAATCGGTACTGGAAGAGCAACTGCTGGGGTTGGCAGAGGCGCACCCAGAGCTGTTGGTGCATCAGGAGCCGGTGTTCGTCACCCGCGCCGATGCGCCGGTCGCCGGAAAAGTGGCGATCCTGTCCGGCGGTGGCAGCGGCCATGAACCGATGCACTGCGGTTTTGTCGGCGAAGGCATGCTTGATGGGGCATGTCCGGGGGAGATTTTTACCTCGCCAACGCCGGATAAAATGTACGAGTGCGGCCAGGCGATCGACGGCGGTGCCGGGGTGTTGCTGCTGATAAAAAATTACACCGGCGACGTGCTGAATTTTGAAACCGCCACCGAACTGCTGCACGACAGCGGTACCCAGGTGGCAACGGTGCTGGTGGACGATGACGTGGCGGTCAAGGACAGCCTGTTCACCGCCGGGCGTCGTGGGGTGGCCAATACCGTGCTGATGGAAAAGCTGCTCGGGGCGGCAGCGGCGCGCGGCGACGATCTGGATAGCATCGTGACGCTGGGCCACAGCATCAATAATCACGGACATTCGATTGGTATCGCGCTGGGCGCCTGTACCGTACCGGCTGCCGGTAAACCCTCGTTTGTCTTGGCGGAAAACGAGATGGAGTTTGGCGTCGGCATTCACGGCGAGCCGGGTATTGCACGGCGTCCATTCACGACCCTCAATGCGGCGGTGGACGACATGTTCCACACCCTGATAGATCACGGTCACTACCAACGCACCCTTCGCGTCTGGGATCGTCAGCAAGGCGAATGGCGTGATGAAGTCCAAACCAAGCAGCCGCTGACGCGCGGCGACCGGGTGATCGCATTGGTGAATAACCTGGGGGCGACGCCGTTGTCCGAGTTGTACGGTGTTTATCATCGGTTGGCAGAACGTTGTGCCGAAGCAGGGATGATCGTCGAACGCAGCCTGGTCGGTTCCTACTGCACGTCGCTGGACATGCAAGGGGTTTCAATCACGCTGCTGAAGGTGGATGACGAACTGTTGTCCCTGTGGGATGCGCCGGTGAAAACGCCTGCGCTGCGTTGGGGTTGCTGAGGAGGAATTATGGCGTTAACCAAACAACAAGTGGTCGACTGGCTGATGCGTTGCGGCGAGGTGTTTACGCAGCAGCGTGATTTTTTAACCCGGTTGGATACCGAAATCGGCGATGCCGATCACGGGCTGAACATGAATCGCGGCTTCAACAAGGTGGTGGAGAAACTGCCTTCGGTGGCGGACAAAGACATAGGTTTTATCCTGAAAAACACCGGGATGACGCTGCTGTCCAGCGTGGGCGGTGCCAGCGGTCCGCTGTTCGGCACCTTCTTCATTCGTGCGGCGCAGGCGGCCAACGCCAAACAGAGCCTGGATTTGGCAGAGCTGCATCAACTGATGCAGGAGGGCGTTGACGGCGTGGTGATGCGCGGCAAAGCGGAGCCGGGCGATAAAACCATGTGTGACGCCTGGTGGGCGGTGGTGGACAGCCTGGGTCAGTCGGCCGAGCAGCAGTTAAGCGTGGCGGAAGCCCTGCAGCGTGCCGGCGAACGGGCGGAGCAGGCGGTCGCGAGCACCATCACCATGCAGGCACGCAAAGGGCGGGCCAGCTACCTGGGTGAGCGCAGCATCGGTCATCAGGATCCGGGGGCAACCTCGGTGATGCTGATGATGAAAACGCTGGCCGAGGTGGCGGGCCAATAGCAGGAGGCGTGATGATCAATATCGTTGTAGTTTCACACAGTGCGCAGCTGGCGCGCGGGGTTGAGGAGTTGGCATTGCAGATGATGCGCGGCGACGGCTGCAAGCTGGCGTTGGCGGCAGGCGTCGACGATGCGGAGCACCCGATAGGCACCGATGCGATCAAAGTGATGGCGGCAATAGAGTCGGTGGCCGAGGGAACGGGCATCGTGGTGCTGATGGATTTGGGCAGTGCGCTGCTGAGCGCCGAAACCGCCATCGACCTGCTGGATCCGACGCTGGCCGCCAAAGTCAGGCTGTGTTCGGCTCCTTTGGTTGAAGGAGCGCTGGCCGCCGTGGTCGCCGCGAATGCCGGCGCAGGGCTGGAACAGGTGTTGGCTGAGGCGCAGGGGGCGCTGCAGGCCAAACAAGCGCAGTTGGGTGAGGCTGCTGCGCCCGCTGTAAAAAACCTTGAGTTACCGCTGACGCAGGGAAAAAGTGTCAGTTGGACAGTACAGAACCCACATGGGTTGCACGCCCGCCCGGCGGCCCGGCTGGCGGAAGCGCTGGCGCCGTTCGATGCCGAACTGGTGCTGGAAAAGCAGGGCCAGTGTGCCAACCCGCGTAGCCTTAACCAGCTGGCACTTTTGCAGGTTCGCCATGGTGACAGCATTCGGCTGATTGCTGACGGAGCACAGGCCGACCAGGCGCTGGCGGCGTTTAGCGCACTGGCGCAGCAGCACTTTGGCGAAACGGTCTCTGAGCAGAGCCTGCCTTCGCTGCACGGCATTCCGGTGGCGGAGAGTGTGACCAGCGGCCCGGTGTGGCAGGCACACAGCTTCTGGCCGACGGTGGCCGAACGCCCGATTGGCGCCGACGATGTACTGAACGAACAACAGCGGCTGCGCGAGGCGTTGCAGCACACCTTGAGCGATCTGAACCGGCTGGCGGAACGCACCGGTTCATTGATTGGCAAGCCACAGGCGGCGATTTTCGGCGCGCACAGCATGCTGCTGGATGATCCGGATCTGCAACAGGCGGCCTACAGCCGTATTGCCCGTCAGCAATGCAGTGCCGAGCAGGCCTGGCAGCAAGAAATGGAGGCGATTGCCGAGGAATATCGCGCGCTGGACGACGAATATATGCGGGCACGCGAGCTGGATGTGCGCGACATGTTGCGTCGTACCCTGAGCCATCTGCAACAGCAGCCATTGCCGTTGATCACGCTGACCGCGCCGTCGATCCTGGTGATGGACGAACTGATGCCGTCGGATGTGGTGATGCTCGATCGCCGTCTGGTGTTAGGCATCTGCCTGAGCGGTGGCCATGCCCTGTCGCACAGCGCGATCCTGGCGAAGGCGATGGGTATTCCGATGGTCATTGGCATGCACGACTGCATGAGCAAAACCCGCAACGGCCAAAAAGCGATGCTGGACGCGGCGCGCGGGGTATTGCAGCTCAGCCACTGAGGGGTCTCAGGCACGCAGTTTAAATTGGCGGATATCAATCTGGTGCTGTTTGATCTTCCGCCACAGCGTGGTGCGGCCAATGCCCAGCAACTGCGCCATTTCATTCAACTGCCCGCGGCTGACGTTGGCCGCGCGAATGATCGCCTGGCGCTCCATTTCCGCCAGGGTTAACAGCGGCATGTTCGGCTGCGGGTCGCTTTCCAGTAATGGCTGGTGGCTGAGCAGGTGCTCGGGCAAATCCGCCAACTGAAGATGGTGGCCGTGGCACACCATCGCCGTACGCTCCACCACGCCTTTCAGCTCCAGATCGTTGCCAGGCCACAGATACAGGCCGAGTTGGGTCATCACCTCGTCATCCACCCGGAAGCGGCACTGGAAATGCTGCTCCAGCGTGCGCAGATGGTGCTTCACCAGCAGTGGAATATCGCTTAGCCGCTGGCGTAACGCCGGGATCTGGATCTCGAACGCCTGCAGGCTGTAAAACAGTTGGCGGCGGAAGCGATTTTGCTGAACCAGCAACGGCAGATTGGCGGCGCTGCTGGCGATCACCCGCACGTCGACCGGGATCACCCGGTTGGAATTGAGCCGCATCACCACACCGGTTTTCAGCACTTGCAGTAGCGCCGACTGCATTTCCACCGGCAGATACTCGATCTGTTCCAGGTACAGCGTCCCGCCGTTGGCCAGTTCAAACTTGCTGAGCTGGCCCGCTTCCTCTTCGCTGGCATCGCTGCCCAGCCATTCACGCAGCCCCTGCGCTTCCGGCAATAACTGGCAGTTGAGGGTGATATAGGGCCCGGCGGCGCGATCGCTGGCGTTGTGGATCGCCTGACTGAGCAGCTCCTTGCCAACGCCTTCTTCGCCACACAGCAGGATGGGATGTTGGCCCTTCGCCGCCTGTTGGCCATAGCGGATCAGCCGACGCATCTCCAGCGAGGCAGACGGCATCTGTTCAAAGCTGTGGCTGACGCGCCCCAATTGGCTGCTGACGTACTGATGCAGCCGTTCCAGCGGATGCAGCAGGGCGATAAAGCTGCACCGTTCGCCCTCGAGGATCGGCTTTAGGGTCAACAGCGTAGCGATAAACTGTCGCTGACTTTCGAAGGTGACCTCAACGTGCTGCAACGGTTGGCGCTGGGCGATCGCCCGGTTGAGCAGTGCGGGCAGCGTCAGCAATTGTGTCAGCGGTTTGCCCTGGCTTTGTTGCTCATCGAGCTTCAGCAGGGTAGCGGCGCGCTGGTTGATGTACTGCAGGTAGCCGCGGTGGTCCCAGGCCATGACGCCGTCATCCACCCCGTCGAGCAGGCCGTAAAGCTGGTTCAGGTGGCGGTTGGATTCGGCCAGCAAACCGTCGGCATTCAGTGAATTGCCGATCTCGCGTGCCAGCGCCAGCGTCAGTGACAGATCACCGGCGGCACAGTCGGCCAACAGGCAGCCCAGCGCAATTGAACCGCGCTGACGGCCGCTGTTGTCATAAACCGGCGTGGCGCAGAATGACCAGTCGTGCAGCGCCAGACGGACATGCTCGCTGCCACGTACCTGTATCGGATGCCCTTCGGCTGCCGCCAGCGACGGCGCGTTGGTGCCGATGTCGCCTTCGGCCCAATAGGCCCCGGGGGTAAACCCCAATTGCTGCAGACGCTCGCGCGTCAGGGCATCGCCGCACAGCCACAGCATGCAGCCGCTTTCGTCGAGGATCATCAGCAGGCAGCGGCGCTGCTCCATGTATTCGCAGGCGTCTTCCAGCGCCGCCTGGCCGAGCGTCAGCAGGTCATTCTTACGCTGGCAGATGGAATGGAAAGTCGCGCCCAGCGCGCAGTGGGGAGCTTTCCACACCGCAGGTTGCATCAGGCTGCGACAGCGCAGCCAGGAGGCATAGATGGCCGGCGCGGGGCGTTGTGCGGGCGTCAGTTCGCCTTCGATCAGGCGTTGCCAGCTTGAAGTGTTCTCCATCGAACCCATCCAGACGAGATAAAGCGATAACCGTGATGATATCACCGCAGGGTGGGGGATTGGCTGTGAGACGGTGGGCAGAACCGGCGAACGGACAAAAAAAACGGGGCGTGGCAGATGCCATACCCCGAATTCAATGTTACACGCGGATCAGTTGCGGAATGGATTGCCGCTGTTGCGTACAGGCTGAGTTGTGGTCACTGGCGCAGAGGCGCGGGTGGCGGCAACCGGTGCCGGCGCTGCAGTTTGCGGTGCAGGAGCGCTGTCGTTATACCCGTCAGCGTAAGCGTCCTGTGCCGTAGTCGGTGGCGCTACCACGTCTTGTGAGGTAGAGATCGGCTTGCCCAATGCGCCGTTCAGCAGCATCAGATCGTTCTCGTTCAAGGTGCCGAGTGCGGACTTGATGTTCAACTGATTGATCAGATAGGTATAACGCGCGCTGGAGAGCTGTTGCTTGGCATTATACAGCGTGGTGGTGGCATCCAACACGTCGACGATGGTACGGGTACCGACCTGATAACCGGCTTCCATCGCATCCAGTGAACTCTGGGCAGACACCACCGCCTGTTTGTAGGCGTTGATGCTGCTGATAGAGGCATTCACGTTATTGAACGAGGAGCGAACGGTCTGCACGACGCTGCGGTGTGCGCTTTCCAGTTGCTCACTGGCGCCCACGAAGTTGTACTGCGCCTGCTGCACCTGCGAGTTGGTCTGGCCACCGCTGTACAACGGCATATTGAAGCTCAGGCCCACTTTGTTCTGACCAATATCGGCGTCAGGCGTGCTATTGTTCGAGCCGTTGTTCTTGGTGTTGCTAACCGCGGTGGAGGCATTGAAGTCAATGGTAGGCATATAGCCGGTTTGCGCTGAGCGGATCTGCTCACGGGCCAGATCCTGGCTCAGGCGAGCGGACAACAGGCTCAGGTTACGGCTTTCGGCTTCTTTTAGCAGGTTATTGACCGCTTCCGGGCGCTGGGTGCTGAAATTGTCGGTATTCAGCGAAGCCAGTTCCGGGTAGAAGGTGCCGGTGACCTGGCGCAGTTTTTCCAACGCGTTATCCAGCGTGTTACGGGCAGTGACTTCCGCCGCCAGCACCGTATCGTAGTTGGAACGGGCGTTCTGCACGTCAGTGATCGCCACCAGGCCTACGTTGAAGCGCTGGGTGGTTTGATCCAGGGTGCGATAAACCGCTTGTTTCTGCGCTTGGGTGTAGGACAGTGAATCGATGGCGCTCAGCACGTTGAAATAGGCGGTGGCGGTATCGAGGATCAACTGTTGCGACGAGGTCTGGAAAGTCACGTCGGAGATGCCGGCGGTTTTTTCCTGCAGCGTCAGCGCGCGCCATTTCGACATATCGAAGATAGTCTGAGTCAACGCCAGTGAACCACTGGTGGCGTCGCTGTTCTGATCACGACTGTCACGGTAGCCGTTGGTATGGGTATAACCCGCGCTCAAACCCAACTGCGGCAGCAACGGGCTGCGCGCTTCGTTGATTTTTTCGAATGCGGCGTCACGGTCAGCGGCGGTTTTGCGCAGATCCGGGTTACTTTCCCTGGCCTGTTTGTAGACCTGCAGCAGGTTCTCTGCCTGGCTCATTGCACTGAAGCCGCCCAGGCTCAGTCCGATAAGAAGGGGGAGCAGTTTCTTCATTTGCATTCCTTGTTGTGCAGCAATATTGCTATGTTAGCGCTGACGATAGACGAAATAGTTGCCGATTCTAACAGAGTCTGTTGTACGCCTAAGGTGGCTGAATGTGCCATCTTGCGTAACTTTTACCTTTCAGGCCGCCTGTTTACCTTAGTTCAACTGGCTGCGTACGTCACACCTGATATCATGGCTCACAATCTATCATAAAGCCGCGGAAGATTATCCCGCCGTTTCTGTCATCAAAACTGTTTATTTTATCGGCATACTCACGCAGGAGAATTCGCTTATGAGCCACTCGCAGCCATCGCCCGTTACTCTCGATAAAAATGATGTAGAAATTATTGCACGTGAGACACTTTACCGTGGTTTTTTTTCACTCAATTTATATCGTTTTCGTCACCGTTTGTTCAACGGCGACATGAGTCCAGAGATTAAACGTGAAATTTTCGAGCGCGGGCACGCGGCGGTGTTGCTGCCTTATGACCCGGTGCGCGACGAGGTGGTGCTGATTGAACAACTGCGGATCGCCGCGGTCGATACCAGTAGCTCTCCCTGGCTCCTGGAAATGGTGGCGGGTATGATCGAAACCGGCGAGAGCGTCGAAGACGTGTGCCGCCGCGAAGCGCAGGAAGAGGCCGGCGTGGTGGTCGGGCGTTGCAAGCCGGTACTGAGTTATCTGGCCAGCCCCGGTGGCACCAGCGAGCGTTTGTCGATTATGGTGGGCGAAGTGGACGCCACCACGGCGGAAGGTATCCATGGACTGGAAGAAGAACATGAAGATATCCGTGTCCACGTGGTCAGCCGCGAACAGGCTTACCGCTGGGTTGAAGAGGGTGCGATTGATAACGCGGCATCAGTGATTGCATTGCAGTGGCTGGCGTTGCACCATGAATCGTTAAGAAAAGAGTGGGCCAACTAATGAAACAGCGCTATACCCCTGATTTCCCCGAAATGATGAGATTGTGCGAAACCAACTTCGCGCAATTGCGCCGCTTGTTGCCGCGCAACGATGAAGTGGGTGAAACGGTGACTTATCAGGTGAACGGCGCCAGTTATCGTCTGACCATTGTTGAATCCACGCGCTATACCTCGCTGGTGCAGATTGAGCAGACCGCCCCGGCGGTCAGCTATTGGAGCCTGCCTGCCATGACGGTGCGCCTGTATCACGACGCGATGGTTGCGGAAGTGTGTTCAAGTCAGCAGATCTATCGCTTTAAAGCGCGTTATGATTATCCCAACAAAAAGTTGCATCAACGCGACGAAAAGCATCAAATTAACCAGTTTCTTGCTGATTGGTTGCGCTACTGTTTGGCGCATGGAGCGATGGCGGTTCCGGTTTGTTAGACAGACTGAGATAACAAAGGACACCATTTGGAAAGCCTGTTTAAACCGACCGTGGCAAGTGGGGCCAGGGTCAGGATCCTGCAAATAACAGATACCCACCTTTTTGCCGGCGAAAATGAGACCTTGCTCGGCATCAATACCTATCGCAGCTACCACGCGGTGTTGGACGCCATTTTGGCGCAGCAGCGTGATTTTGATCTGGTCGTCGCCACCGGCGATTTGGCGCAGGATCATTCATTGGCTGCCTACCGGCACTTTGCCGAAGGTATTGCACGACTGCCTGCGCCTTGCGTCTGGCTGCCGGGCAACCATGATTTTCAGCCGGCGATGGTCGACGCACTGGCCGCCGCCGGTATCACCCCGTCAAAACACGTGCTGGTGGGCGATCACTGGCAGGTGCTGCTGTTGGACAGTCAGGTCTTTGGCGTACCGCACGGTGAGCTGAGCGAATATCAGCTCGAGTGGATGGAGCGCTGCCTGCAGGCCCACCCCGAGCGTTATACCCTGATGCTGCTGCACCATCATCCGCTGCCATCCGGCTGCACCTGGCTCGATCAGCACAGCTTGCGCAATCCGCATATGCTGGGCGCGGTGTTGCTGCGCTACCCGAAAGTGAACACGCTGCTGTGCGGGCATATTCACCAGGAGCTGGATCTGGAGTGGCAGGGGCGTCGCCTGCTGGCGTCGCCGTCCACCTGCGTGCAGTTCAAGCCGCACTGCACCAATTTTACCATCGACGACGTCTCGCCCGGCTGGCGCTATCTTGATTTGCTGCCGGACGGCCGTATCGAGACGCAGGTTTTCCGGTTGGAAAACGATGATTTCCGCCCCGACATGGATTCGGATGGGTACTGATGCCTTCTACGCTGCTCTATCTGCACGGTTTTAACAGTTCGCCGTTCTCGGCCAAGGCGACGTCCTTCAAGGCGTGGCTGGCCGAACATCATCCGCATATCGAGGTGTTGGTGCCGCAGTTGCCGGTTTACCCGGCCGAAGCCGCCGAGATGCTCGAGGAACTGGTGATGGAACGCGCCGGGCAGACGATGGGCCTGGTCGGCTCCTCACTGGGGGGCTACTACGCGACCTGGCTTTCGCAGTGTTTTTCACTGCCTGCGGTAGTGGTTAACCCTGCTGTGAAGCCGTTTGAGCTGCTGATTGACTACCTTGGCGAAAACGAGAACCCCTACACCGGCCAGCAATATGTGTTAGAGTCACGTCACGTTTACGATCTGAAAACGATGCAGATCGATCCCTTGGAGTCACCGGATTTAATCTGGTTACTGCAACAAACGGGCGATGAAATTCTCGATTATGGGCAAGCGGTGGCCTATTACACTGCGTGCCGTCAGACGGTGGAGTCGGGTGGAAACCACGCTTTCGTCGGTTTCGAGCACTACTTCCCCCAGATTGTGGATTTTTTAGGGCTCAACGCTGTCTGAAAAAGCGATTTATACCCTATGGCTTTCAAGTCGCAGCTAGCAACGCAGCGGCTTGAAAGACGACGGGTACGGGCACATTCCTTCTAACCACGAAAAACTCAACGATGACTCAATCCAGCTATAACGCTGATGCCATTGAAGTACTCAGCGGTCTAGAACCAGTGCGCCGTCGTCCCGGCATGTATACCGACACGACGCGCCCCAATCACCTTGGTCAAGAGGTGATAGATAACAGTGTCGATGAAGCTTTGGCCGGTCACGCCAAGCGCATCGACGTGATTTTGCACGCCGATCAGTCACTGGAAGTGATCGACGACGGCCGTGGCATGCCGGTGGATATCCACCCTGAAGAAGGCGTACCGGCGGTTGAGTTGATCATGTGTCGTCTGCACGCCGGCGGCAAATTTTCCAATAAAAACTACCAGTTCTCCGGCGGCCTGCACGGCGTAGGGATTTCGGTGGTTAACGCCCTGTCGAAACGGGTGGAAGTCAACGTCAAGCGTGACGGTAACGTCTACAGCATCGCCTTCGAAAACGGCGACAAGGTGCAGGAATTGGCGGTGACCGGCAGCTGCGGTAAACGCAATACCGGTACCAGCATCCACTTCTGGCCTGACGAGCAGTTCTTCGACAGCCCGCGTTTCTCGGTATCGCGCCTCAGCCACCTGCTGAAAGCCAAAGCGGTGCTGTGCCCCGGGGTCGAAATCTACTTTATCGACAAGCTGAACAACACCGAGCAACGTTGGTGCTATCAGGACGGCCTGACCGATTACCTGATGGAAGCGGTCAACGGCCTGATCACCCTGCCGGAAGCGGCGTTTGTCGGTAACTTCTCCGGCGATACCGAAGCGGTGGACTGGGCATTGCTGTGGTTGCCGGAAGGCGGTGAACTGCTGACCGAAAGCTACGTGAACCTGATCCCGACCATGCAGGGCGGTACTCACGTTAACGGCCTGCGTCAGGGCCTGCTGGACGCCATGCGCGAATTCTGCGAATTCCGCAATATTCTGCCGCGCGGCGTTAAGCTGTCCGCCGAAGATATCTGGGATCGTTGCGCCTATGTGCTGTCGGTCAAGATGCAGGATCCGCAGTTCGCCGGCCAGACCAAAGAACGTTTGTCGTCGCGTCAGTGCGCGGCCTTCGTTTCCGGCGTGGTAAAAGACGCCTTTAGCCTGTGGCTGAACCAGAACGTTCAGGCGGCGGAACAGCTGGCCGAGCTGGCGATTTCCAGCGCCCAGCGCCGTCTGCGCGCCGCCAAAAAAGTGGTGCGCAAGAAGCTGACCAGCGGGCCGGCACTGCCGGGTAAACTGGCCGACTGTACTTCGCAGGATTTGAACATGACCGAGTTGTTCCTGGTGGAAGGGGACTCGGCGGGCGGTTCGGCCAAACAGGCGCGCGACCGTGAATATCAGGCGATCATGCCGCTGAAAGGCAAGATCCTCAATACCTGGGAAGTGTCCTCGGACGAAGTGCTGGCCTCGCAGGAAGTGCACGACATTTCCGTGGCGATCGGCATTGACCCGGACAGCGATGACCTTAGCCAACTGCGTTACGGTAAAATCTGTATCCTGGCGGATGCGGACTCCGACGGTCTGCACATTGCCACGTTGCTGTGTGCGTTGTTCGTGCGCCACTTCAGTTCGGTGGTGAAGGGCGGCCACGTGTATGTGGCGATGCCGCCGTTGTACCGAATCGACCTCGGCAAAGAGGTTTACTACGCGCTGGATGAAGAAGAAAAAGCCGGCGTGCTGGAACAGTTGAAACGCAAGAAGGGCAAGCCTAACGTTCAGCGCTTTAAAGGGCTGGGCGAGATGAACCCACTGCAACTGCGTGAAACCACGCTCGATCCGAATACCCGCCGCCTGGTGCAATTGACGGTGAGTGACGACGACGTGGATCAAACGCTGGCGATGATGGACATGCTGCTGGCCAAGAAGCGTTCTGAAGACCGCCGTAACTGGCTGCAGGACAAAGGCGATATGGCCGAGCTCTCTGTCTGATCGACTGTCAGGCCCGGCGTCCTTGCCGGGCCTTCTTCCCGCAGGGGCGCTGCGTGCGGCACCCGATCACTCTGGGCGGAATGCATGAAAATCACCCTCGAAGAATTACTGGCTTTTACCACCGTCGTTGACAGTGGCTCCATCACTGCCGCCGCCGAGCAGCTCGGCCAGACCACCTCAGGCATCAGCCGCGCACTCAGCCGGTTGGAAAAAAAGCTCGATACAACTTTGATGCGCCGCACCACGCGTCGGCTGGAGCTGACCGAAGAAGGCCAAAACTTTCTCAACCACGCGCGCGAAATTATCCACTCGGTGGAGAACGCCGAAGAGCAAATGGCGTTGCGCAGGCTGATCCCGGCCGGCAAACTGCGGGTCAATGCCGCCGCCCCCTTTATGGAACACGTGATCGTGCCGCTGGTGGCCGGTTTTCGGCAAAGTTACCCGCAGATTGAGTTGGAGCTGAATACCGATAACCTGATTATCGATCTGCTGGAGAAGCGCACCGATATTGCTATTCGCATTGGCGCACTGCGGGATTCGACCATTCATGCCCGCCTGTTGGGTGCCAGTCGCTTGCGTATTCTCGCCAGTCCGGACTATCTTGCGCGTTACGGTACCCCGGGCAGCGTGGAAGCGCTGCGCGATCACTGCTTGCTCGGTTTCACCCAGCCGGAGTCGCTTAATCTGTGGCCGCTGCGCTATCAGCAGGCACAGCATTTCGCCATCACTCCGACCCTGTCGGCCTCCAGCGGTGAAACCTTGCGCCAGTTGGCGTTGCGGGGGGAAGGAATAGTGCAATTGGCTGATTTTATGACGCGTGACGATCAACGTGCAGGGCGGCTGGTGCCGTTGCTGGAGCAGGATACGCTGGATGTGCGCCAGCCGATTAATGCGGTTTATTACCGCAATACCCAGCTGGCGGCGCGTATTACCTGTTTTCTGGACTACGTCAGTGCGCATATTGATGCGCAGACATTGTAGGAGCCGTCTGGCGGCCCCAGCAGGTCTTACAGGGCGTTACCCAGTACGTGAATGGTCACGCCCAGCACGCTGTCTTTGATGGTGTCACGGTGCCGGTGCATGTGAGCGATATCCAGGTGTTTTTCCAGATGTGCCTGGCTGGCCCATTTTTCCATCATAAACACCGAGTCCGGCGACAGTTTCTGCCATGGCGCCTGAGTGTGGCTGTCGATCATCGGCGTATATTCGCTACAGCCGTCTTCTGCCAGTACCAGCGGGACCAGCTTCTCAATCGCCTTCAGCACCGTTTCACGGTGGCCCGGTTTGGTTTTGATTTCTGCAATTACGGTGATCATCATTACCTCATTGATTAACGTGCATCGTACCAGTTAAGCAAAAATTTCTGTCAGATGCGCGCGATAACGTGCGATGTCGCTGTCGATATCCGGTTGTTTAATCACATCATTACAGATAAAGGTCGGCAGCGCATCCATCCCCAGGAACTGATTGGCCTTATGGAAATGCAGATACACGCCGTCAACGCCGACGCCATGGAAGAATTGGTCGGGGTCGGTAAAGGCTTCCAGGGGGGCGTTCCAGGTCAGGCTCAGCATGTATTTCGTGCCCTGGATCAGGCCGCCGGAGCCGTATTTCTTGCCGGCGTCGGAGCGGGTGCGGCCATCGCTGGCGTACAGGCTGCCGTGTCCGGCGGTGAACACTTCGTCGAGGTATTTTTTCAGGATCCAGGGCTCGCCCATCCACCAGCCAGGCATCTGATAAATCACCACGTCAGCCCACAGGTATTTTTGTACCTCGGCTTCGATGTCGTAACCGTCGTCGACCACGGTGACCTGTACCTGGTGTTGCACATCGCGCAGGAAGCTTTCCGCCACGTCGCTCAGAGTTTGGTTGAGTTCGCCGTTGGAATGGCCAAACTGTTTTTTAGCATTGATAATCAGGATATTGCTCATCTTTCACGGCTCCTGTCAGAAGATAAAATAGGGGATGTTCTCCGCAGCAGGCGCGGGAAACATTTCGCTGACAAGGAGTGTAATCGTTAGCAATGCAAGTAAAAATGCGATCCAGCGCACAACAGTGTTGACTCTGAGTCAATAAATGCGCCGCTGGATAGCGCTATTTTGCATAAAATCGACCTATGCAGCGGCTTCACCGGATGATTGCTGCGCCACCTGTGACAGCTACCCTGCTGATGGGGTACTATCGCAGGCAGAATCAACCCTTTGTCGTCCAGGGATTGCCAAGCCACGGTCTGAGGATAATTGAGTAATGAGTGATCTGACTCATGACGGTGTAGAGCGTTTACCGCTGCACACATTCACTGAAAACGCCTATCTGAACTATTCCATGTACGTCATCATGGATCGGGCGTTGCCGTACATCGGTGACGGTTTGAAGCCGGTACAACGCCGCATCATCTACGCCATGTCGGAACTGGGGCTGAGCAACAGCGCCAAATTCAAAAAATCCGCCCGTACCGTCGGTGATGTGCTGGGTAAATACCATCCGCACGGCGACAGCGCCTGTTATGAAGCGATGGTCTTGATGGCGCAGCCATTCTCTTATCGCTATCCGCTGGTAGACGGCCAGGGGAACTGGGGTGCGCCGGACGATCCGAAATCCTTCGCAGCGATGCGTTATACCGAATCGCGTCTGTCCAAATATGCGGAAGTGTTGCTGGCCGAGCTGGGTCAGGGCACCGTTGACTGGGTACCGAACTTCGACGGCACCCTGCAGGAGCCGAAGATGTTGCCGGCGCGTCTGCCCAACATCCTGCTGAACGGCACCACCGGCATTGCCGTGGGCATGGCGACCGATATCCCTCCGCACAACGTGCGTGAAGTGGCCGCCGCCGTGGTGGAGCTGATCGAACGGCCGGGCGCTTCGCTTGAAGACCTGCTCGAGTTCGTGCAGGGGCCGGACTTCCCGACCGAAGCCGAGATCATCACGCCGCGCGACGAAATTCGCAAAATTTATCAGAATGGCCGTGGTTCGGTGCGTATGCGCGCCGTTTGGAAGAAAGAAGACGGCAGCGCGGTGATCACCGCCTTGCCGCACCAGGTTTCCGGCGCCAAGGTGCTGGAGCAAATTGCCAGCCAGATGCGCGCCAAAAAACTGCCGATGGTTGAAGATCTGCGTGATGAATCCGACCACGAGAACCCAACGCGGCTGGTGATTGTGCCGCGCTCCAACCGTATCGATCTGGAGCAGGTGATGAACCACCTGTTCGCGACCACCGATCTGGAACGCAGCTACCGTATCAATATGAACATGATCGGTCTGGACAACCGCCCGCAGGTTAAAGGGCTGGTGGAAATCCTGACCGAGTGGCTGGCGTTCCGTCGCGACACGGTGCGTCGTCGCCTGAACTACCGCCTGGAAAAAGTGCTGAAACGCCTGCATATCCTGGAAGGTTTGCTGGTCGCGTTCCTCAATATCGATGAAGTGATCCACATCATCCGCAGTGAGGACGAGCCCAAGCCGGTGTTGATGGCGCGTTTTGGCATCTCCGACACCCAGGCCGAAGCGATCCTCGAGCTGAAACTGCGTCATTTGGCGAAGCTGGAAGAGTTCAAGATCCGCGGTGAGCAGGATGAGTTAGCCAAGGAGCGCGATCAACTGCAGGCGCTGCTGGCCTCCGAACGCAAGCTGAACACCCTGATCAAGAAAGAGATCCAGGCCGATGCGCTGGCCTATGGCGACGATCGCCGCTCGCCGATTACCGAGCGTGCGGAAGCCAAGGCGATGAGCGAGCACGACTTTGTGCCTTCCGAGCCGGTGACCATTGTTCTGTCTGAAATGGGCTGGGTGCGTAGCGCCAAGGGCCACGATATCGATCCAAGCGGCCTGAGCTACAAGGCCGGTGACAGTTACCGCAGTGCAGCGCGCGGCAAGACTAACCAGCCGGTGGTGTTTATCGACTCCACCGGTCGCAGTTACGCACTGGATCCGCTGACGCTGCCTTCGGCCCGCGGGCAGGGCGAACCTTTGACCGGCAAGCTGACACCGCCGCCGGGTGCGACCATTGAGCAGGTGCTGATGGCCCCAGACGACCAGAAATTGCTGATGGCTTCCGACGCCGGTTACGGCTTCGTCTGTACCTTCAACGATCTGGTGGCGCGTAACCGTGCCGGTAAGGCGATGATAACCCTGCCGGACAATGCCAAAGCGCTGGCACCGATGGAAATTCACGGTGACGATGACATGCTGTTGTCGATCACTGCCGCCGGACGCATGCTGTTCTTCCCGGTTGCCGATCTGCCGCAGCTGTCGAAGGGCAAGGGCAACAAGATTGTCTCTATCCCGTCGGCACAGGCCGCCTCCGGTGAAGACAAACTGACATGGCTGTTCGTGTTGCCGCCGCAAACCTCCGTGACCCTGCATGTGGGTAAACGCAAGCTGACGCTGCGTCCTGAAGATTTGCAGAAGTTCCGGGCGGAACGTGGCCGTAAAGGCACCTCATTGCCACGCGGCTTGCAGCGCATCGATCGCGTAGAGATCGACGCCCCTGCACGAGCGCCGACGGGCGACAGCGAAGAGTAACCCTGAGGGAATAGCAAGCGGGCGCAGCATATTGCGCCCGCTTTTTTTCACGCCAGCGTCAATTATTTTCAAATAGTTAACATTTCTCTGCATAAAATTATTGTGCGTATCGCCGGCTGGCGGGAAAATAGCAAAAAAATGCAGGGCATGTTTTCGGCCCCTGCAATCAAAGAATGAGTAAAGGGATCTGCGCAGCGCTTCAGGCTGCGTCGGCAGTGTGCTAATGAGGTTGTTATGTTATTAATTTTGCGTGCCATTCTTGCCACTCTGTATTGTATTTTGGTGTGCATCTTCGGTTCTATTTACTGTTTATTCAGCCCACGTGATCCCCGCCATGTGGCGACGTTCGGTCACCTGTTTGGCCGCCTGTCCGGGTTATTCGGTCTGAAGGTGGAAATTCGCGTACCGGCCGATGCGGCCAAAAATGGCAATTGCATTTACATTGCCAACCACCAGAATAACTACGATATGGTGACGGCCGCCAAAGCGGTACAGCCGCGCACCGTGACCGTGGGTAAAAAAAGCCTGCTGTGGGTTCCGTTCTTCGGCCCGCTGTATTGGCTGACCGGTAACCTGCTGATTGACCGCGATAATCGCGCCAAAGCGCACGGCACCATCGCTCAGGTAGCGGAACAGTTTAAAAAACGCGATATTTCGATCTGGATGTTTCCTGAAGGCACCCGCAGCCGCGGGCGCGGGCTGATGCCGTTTAAAACCGGCGCATTCCATGCGGCTATCGCCGCCGGGGTGCCAATTGTGCCCATCTGCGTTTCCACCACCAGCGGTAAAATTAATCTTAACCGTTGGAATAACGGTCATGCGATCGTCGAAATGTTGGAGCCGGTCGATATCAGCGGTTATGGTAGAGAAAATGTGCGTGAGCTGGCAGCCCATTGCCACGAGCTGATGCTGGCGAAAATCGCCGAGCTGGATGCGGAAGTCGCCCAGCGCAACGCAGCCGGAAAATAATATTCCTACCGGCTTCAAAGAATGAACTTTTAAACGGCACCCAATGCCGTTAACGCCGGGGCTCCTGCTAATCTGATTAACAGGAGCCCGGTCTTTGCATACGGTTTAGTCATTGCTTTTCATGGAGAAAATATGTCACTCAGTCGACGTCAGTTTATTCAGGCATCGGGCTTGGCGCTGTGCGCGGGAGCCGTGCCGCTGAGGGCTGAGGCGAGCGGAACGCAGACCCCATTACCGATCCCCCCGTTGCTGGAATCCCGCCGTGGCCAGCCGCTGTTTTTAACCTTACAACGCGCCCACTGGGCATTTATGGATAACCGTAAAGCGTCGGTGTGGGGCATCAACGGCATGTACCTTGGGCCGACGGTGCGGGTTTACAACGGCGATGACGTTAAGCTGATCTACAGCAACCGCCTGCCGGAGCCGGTGGCGATGACCATCAGCGGCCTGCAAGTCCCGGGGACGTTGGTCGGTGGCGCACCCCGCATGATGTCTCCCAACGTTGACTGGTCGCCGGTGTTGCCGATCCGCCAGAACGCGGCGACGTGCTGGTATCACGCCAGCACGCCCAACCGCATGGCGCCGCATGTCTACAACGGTTTGACCGGGCTGTGGCTGGTTGAAGACGAAGTCAGCAAGGCGCTGCCGTTGCCGAACCACTATGGCGTCGATGACTTCCCGTTGATCATCCAGGACAAACGGTTGGATAACTTCGGCACGCCGGAATACGATCCGCCGTCGCAAGGGGGCTTTGTCGGCGATACGCTGCTGGTTAACGGCGTGCAAAACCCGTATATCGAAGTTTCCCGTGGTTGGGTGCGCCTGCGCCTGCTCAATGCTTCCAACTCCCGCCGCTATATGCTGCAACTGAGTGACGGCCGACCGCTTAACGTGATCGCCAGCGATCAGGGATTCCTGCCTGCGCCGATCGCGGTACAGCAGCTTTCGCTGGCACCGGGCGAACGTCGCGAAGTGCTGATCGACATGTCAAAAGGCGATGAAGTGACGATTACCGCCGGCGAAGCCGCAGGCATTATGGATCGTCTGCGCGGCCTGTTTGAGCCCTCGAGCATCCTGGTGTCTACCCAGGTACTGACGCTGAAACCGACCGGATTGTTGCCGCTGGTAACCGACAATCTGCCGATGCGCCTGCTGGCGGATCAACTGCTGGACGGCAGCGTCAGCCGCACCCGCGAATTCCGTTTGGGCGACAGCCAGGCCGGGATCAACGGGGCTGTCTGGGACATGAACCGCATTGATGTGCAAACTCAGCAGGGCAGTTGGGAACGTTGGAATATCCATGCGGATACGCCGCAGGCGTTCCACATCCAGGGCGTGCAGTTCCTGGTGAAACGCGTTAACGGCGCACAGCCGATGGCGGAAGATCGCGGCTGGAAGGATACCGTGTGGATCGACGGCGACGTTGAGCTGCTGGTGTACTTCAATCAGTCCACCTCGGAACACTTCCCGTTCCTCTACTACAGCCAAACGCTGGAAATGGCGGATCGCGGCAGCGCCGGCCAGTTCATGGTGCAGCCGGCGCTTTAAACTCCCCCGGCACGGTTCTGAGAGGGCGTACGCAGCATCTCCAGAAAGGCCTGCACCACCGGCGTCGCGCTGTCGGCATGATAAATGGCGTACAAATCCGCTGACGGCGCCTGCTGCAGCGGGCAGAAACGCACGCCGGGCCAGGGGATACGGCCGTAGCTGTCCGGCAACAGCGTAATGCCATAGCCTTCGGCCACCAGCGCCATCAGGGTTTGCGGTTCGTTGACCTGATAGGCGATATCCGGCTTGAAACCCTGCTGCAGACACAGATTGTGCAGATACAGCCCCAGGCTGGCCTCATGGGGCGGCAGCACGATGAATTTTTCATGCCGCAGCGCCGCCAGAGGCAGGCTTTCCGCCTGTGCCAGCGGATGGTCGAGCGGCAGCACCAGCGCAATGTTCTCCCGTGCCAGCAACTGGCAGGCCAGCCCCGGCAATATCTGTTCCCTGGCTTCTCGCCAGACGCCAATATCAATATGACGCTTTTGCAGCGCCGTTATCTGCTGGCTGGGCGTGAGCTCGTTCAACGCCCAGGTGACGTTGGCCGTTTGCCCGGTAAAGCGCTTCAATGCCGGTATCAGCCCGCCCCACACCGACGTGCCGACCATGCCAATCACCATATGGCCCGCTTCGCCACGCCCCAACTGTTGCACCTGATTCAGCGCATGCCCGGCCTGATCCAACAGCATCTCTACGTTGTGGAACAAGGTGCGGCCCGCCAGCGTCAACGCCATTGAGCGGGTGGTGCGTTTGAACAGCTCGACGCCCAGTTGGCTCTCCAGCTCCTTGATGTGTTTGCTGAGCGGAGGCTGGGAGATATTCAGCCGCAGCGCGGCCTGGGTGAAGTTCATCTCCTCCGCTACCACGCGGAAATAGTGTAGCAGGCGGAAGTTGATCCGGCTGGGATCCGGCAGTGGCTGGGGCTGTTTTAGGTTGATGATGGCCTCCTGGTGCGAGCAATTTATAGGTGAATGGAATAAATCAGCCGCCAATAATGTATTGGTCGCCGGTGCGCATCGCTCTCTACTATGGGGATTATTTCACCCTTCCACAGAAGAGAATACTATGTTTAATCAAGAAGATGCTTTTTCCTGTGCTGAAACTGTCCGCGCCCGCCTGCCGGGCTTCCAACCGCGAGCGGCTTTGATTCTGGGCTCCGGACTGGGGGCGCTGGCGGAGGTGATGACCGATACCCTGACCATCGACTACGCCGAGCTGCCGGGCTTCCCGGTCAGCGGCGTGGTGGGGCATGCCGGGCAACTGGTTGCCGGCTGGTTGGAAGGCGTGCCGGTGGTGTGCATGAAAGGCCGCGGTCACTACTATGAAGGGCGCGGCATGCAGGTAATGACCACCGCCGTGCGCACCTTCAAACTGCTGGGCTGCGAATTCCTGCTGGCGACCAATGCCGCCGGTTCGCTGCGCCAGTCGGTGCCGCCGGGCAGCCTGGTAGCACTCACCGATCACATCAATTTTATGCCTGAGTCGCCGCTGGTTGGCGATAACGACGAGCGTTTCGGCCCGCGTTTCTTCAGCCTGGCCAACGCCTACGATAGCGAGCTGCGCGGCCAGTTGACGCAGGTGGCGCAGCGCGTGGGCATTCCACTGGCCGAAGGGGTATTTGCCGCCTACACCGGGCCTAACTTCGAAACTCCGGCGGAAATCCGCATGATGCAAACGCTGGGCTGCGACGTGGTCGGCATGTCTATCGTGCCGGAAGTGCTCTCGGCTCGTCATTGCGGGCTGAAAGTGCTGGTGGTCTCCGCGATGACCAACTACGCCGAAGGGCTGTCCGATACGCCGTTGTCCCATGAGCAAACGCTGAGCTGTGCGGCGCTGGCGGCGGAGGACTTTATGCGCCTGATCCGTGAGTTCTTCAAAACGCTGTAACGCTGCAAATTCCCCCGCGGCAGGGTACAGGGACCTCGCCGCGTGAATCATCGTTTTAATCAGAATAATAAGGTGATGGTGATGGCAATAAAAACGCGACTGAAGGTAATGGTTTTTCTGCAGTTTTTTATTTGGGGCGCCTGGCTGGTCACACTGGGATCTTACATGATTAATACCCTGCATTTCAGCGGTCTGCAGGTGGGCATGGTGTACAGCGCCAAAGGCGTCGCGGCGCTGATTATGCCGGGGTTGGCAGGGATCCTTGCCGATCGCTGGATCCGGGCTAATTACCTGTATGCGCTGTGTCATCTGTTCGGCGCGCTTGCACTGTACTGTGCCGCCCAGGTTGAGCAGCCGATGGTCATGTTCTGGGTCATGCTGTTCAACGCCATGGTGTATATGCCGACGATTTCGCTTTCCAACGCCATTTCCTATTTCTGCCTGGAGAAGCACGGTTACGACACGGTGAAAGATTTTCCCCCGGTGCGGGTGTACGGCACCCTGGGCTTTATTGTGGCGATGTGGCTGATCGGTTTTAGCCGAATTGAACTTAGCAATATGCAGCTGTATCTGGCTTCCGGCGTATCGCTGCTGCTGGCCTGCTATTCTCTGACCCTGCCGAATTGCCCGACCAGCAAAATGGAAAAATCGAAAAGTTGGTTCAGCGTGCTGGGGCTGGATGCGCTGGTGCTATTCCGCCAGCGGCGTATGGCGCTGTTTTTCCTGTTTGCCATGCTGCTGGGGGCAGCGCTACAGGTCACCAACACCTTCGGCAACCCTTTCCTGCATGATTTTTCGAGCAACCCGTTGTATCAGGACAGCATAAGCGTCAGATACCCGGCGGTGCTGTTGTCGCTGTCACAAATCTCCGAGGTGTTCTTCATCCTCACTATTCCGTTCTTCCTGCGCCGATACGGCATCAAACAGGTGATGCTGATCAGCATGGCGGCCTGGACGCTGCGCTTCCTGTTCCTGGCCTATGGCACCCCGGTCGGTTTTGGCTTCGTACTGCTGCTGCTTTCGATGATCGTTTACGGCTGCGCCTTTGATTTCTTTAATATCTCCGGGGCTATCTTCGTTGAGAAAGAGGCCGATCACCGCATCCGCGCCAGTGCGCAGGGGTTGTTTATGACCATGGTGAACGGTATCGGTGCTTATCTGGGGGCGATAGCCAGCGGCGAAGTGGTGGATTTCTTCACCCACGACGGCGTAAAAGACTGGCAGAGCATCTGGCTGATCTTCGCGTTGTATACCTTGGTGCTGGGGATTATTTTTGCGCTGACCTTCAACTACCAGCACCGGCCGGAGGAGTACGATGGGCCGGTACAGCGAGCGCATTAGAGAAAAGGAGATGGGCGCGCGGAGCGCCCATGTTGCGTCAAGCGTCGGGGAAACGCTGTTGCAACTGTTGCCAGTCCGGCGCGCCGCTGGCGCCCTGGGTTGCCACCACGCAAGCGGCCACGCGGTTAGCCAGATCGACCGCCTGCGGCAGTGGCCAACCGGCAGAGATCCCGGCCAACAAACCGGCGCAGTGGGCATCGCCCGCCCCGAGGGTGTCGACGACGTCCACTGGATAAGCGGCCACTTGCAGCGGCGGGGTATCGCCAGTGCAAATCCAGACGCCGTCGTGGTCCAGCCGACAGATCAGCGTAATATTGTGCGCGGCGGCAAACTGCTGGGCCAGAGTGAGCGCATCGCCTGCGCCGCAGAGCGTGACCACTTCATTTCGGTTCAGCGTCAGCAGGCTGTGGCTGTCGCTGAGCATGGCGAAGAAATCTTCATCCAACTGAGCGATGCCCGGGCCGGGATCAATCAGTCGCCACTGGTCGAAGGGTAAGCGCGTTAGCCATTCGCGCACTGCCTCGCCGCTTTCTCCGGCCAACTGCTCGCCGCTGATGTAAATCAGCGTGTCTTCCATCAGGGGCAGAGTGCCTAATTGGGCTTTATTCCACTGGGTTTCGCAGCCGGGTTCGATCACCGACAGCGGCTCGCCATTGGGCTGCATCTGTGCCAGGCGGCGGCCGTTGTCCATTTGGCCATGGCGCAACAGCACCGGCAGATCCATATGCTCCATTTCGGCTTCAATCGCCGCGCCCGATACCCCATTGCCGACCGGCATGCCGTTGATCACCGGGACCTGCAGGCGTCTCAGCGCCCGCGCTACATTAAACGCGCAGCCACCTATTTTTTGCTCCTGTGTCAGCGTCACTTCAACGATAGCGCTGCCCAGGGCCAGAATCGGTTTTACTGCCAAAAACTCATTCATTGATGTCCTCCGCTGTCGGCCGGTGGGCCGAACAGAATGCGCTATGATGACCGCGCAGGCGCGTGGAGTCGAGGGATAAGCCCGCGATGATGTGGTGAAGGGGTGAAATAACCATGCTCTTTTTGTCACTAGTGCGTATAATCGCCGCCCGGCGATTAATTAACCTGTGAAAGAGCACCAGAATGAGCACTACCAGCCTGATCCAACCCGATCGTGAATTGTTTTCCTACAAGCCTTATTGGGCCGAATGTTATGGCACCGCGCCGTTCTTGCCGATGTCGCGTGAAGAGATGGATCAACTGGGCTGGGATAGCTGCGATGTGATCATTATCAGTGGTGACGCCTATGTCGACCACCCGAGTTTTGGTATGGCAATCATCGGCCGCATGTTGGAAGCGCAGGGCTTCCGCGTGGGTATCATTGCGCAGCCGGACTGGAGCAATAAAGAAGATTTCATGCGGTTGGGCAAACCGAACCTGTTCTTCGGCATCACCGCCGGCAACATGGACTCGATGATCAACCGTTATACCGCCGATCGCAAACTGCGCCACGATGATGCCTACACCGCCGGCAACGTGGGGGGCAAACGCCCGGATCGCGCGACACTGGTTTACAGCCAACGCTGCAAAGAAGCTTATAAAGACGTGCCAATCGTGCTGGGTGGCATCGAAGCCAGCCTGCGTCGCATCGCTCACTACGATTACTGGTCAGATACCGTGCGCCGTTCGGTGCTGGTGGACTCCAAAGCCGACATGCTGATTTACGGCAACGGCGAGCGCCCGTTAGTGGAAGTGGCACACCGCCTGGCCGCCGGCGAAAAAATCAGTGAGATCCACGATATCCGCAATACGGCGGTGATGCGCAAGGGCGCGTTGCCGGGTTGGACCGGCGTGGATTCTACCCGTCTGGACAAGCCGGGCCGCATTGAACCTATTCCTAATCCTTACGGCGACGATCTGCCGTGCGCCGACGGCGGCAAACCTGAGCCGGAAGCCAAGCCGGTCACCGTGCGCGCAGCCAAGCCCAGGCCGTGGGAAAAAACCTACGTGTTGCTGCCGTCTTTTGAAAAGGTGAAGGCCGACAAAGTGCTGTATGCGCATACCTCGCGTATTCTGCACCATGAAACCAACCCAGGTTGTGCCCGCGCGCTGATGCAGTCGCATGGCGACCGTTACGTGTGGATCAACCCACCGGCGATCCCGTTGACCACGCCGGAAATGGACAGCGTATTTGCCCTGCCGTACCAGCGTATTCCGCATCCGTCCTACGGCAAGGAAACCATTCCGGCCTATGACATGATCCGTTTCTCGGTAAACATCATGCGCGGTTGCTACGGCGGCTGTTCATTCTGTTCGATCACCGAGCACGAAGGGCGCATCATCCAGAGCCGTTCGGAAGACTCCATTATTCGTGAAATCGAAGAGATCCGTGACAAAGTGCCGGGCTTCACCGGGGTGATCTCCGATTTGGGCGGGCCGACCGCCAACATGTACATGCTGCGCTGCACCAATCCGCGCGCTGAGCAGACCTGCCGCCGCGCTTCGTGCGTGTATCCGGAAATCTGCACCTACATGGACACCAACCACGAGCCGACCATCAAGCTGTATCGCCGTGCACGTTCGCTGGAAGGCATCAAGAAAATCCTGATCGCGTCTGGCGTGCGTTACGATCTGGCGGTGGAAGATCCGCGTTATATCAAAGAGCTGGCCACCCACCACGTTGGCGGTTACCTGAAGATTGCTCCGGAACATACCGAAGAAGGCCCGCTGTCGAAAATGATGAAGCCGGGCATGGGTAGCTACGATCGGTTTAAACAGCTGTTTGACCATTATTCCAAGCTGGCGGGTAAAGAACAGTATCTGATCCCGTATTTCATCTCCTCGCATCCGGGCACCCGTGATGAAGACATGGTGAATCTGGCGCTGTGGCTGAAGAAAAACCGGTTCCGTCTCGATCAGGTACAGAACTTCTATCCTTCGCCGATGGCTAACTCCACCACCATGTATTACAGCGGTAAAAACCCGTTGAGCAGAGTGGGCTATAAGAGTGAAGATGTGGTGATACCGAAGGGCGATCGTCAGCGTCGTCTGCACAAGGCGTTGCTGCGTTATCACGATCCGGCCAACTGGGCGATGATCCGTACCGCGCTGGAAGAGATGGGCATGAAGCACCTGATCGGCAGCCGTCGCGAGTGTCTGGTGCCGGCACCGAGCATTGACGAACAGCGCGAAGCCAAGCGCTTGCAGCGTCATACCCGCCCGGCGCTGACCAAGCATACCGACATTACCCGTCAGCGTACGCCGTCCAATAAGCCGCCGCGCAAGCCGATTCGCAACAGCAAACCCTAACGGTTACGCCGTACGTGTAAACAAAAGGAGAACCCCAGGGTTCTCCTTTTTTGCGTTTGAAAATCAGAGCTGCTCGTAGGCCGCTTCTACTTTCATCAAGTGGCGCGGTGCCTGCGGGGCCGGGTGATATTTGCGCACATGCCAGTTAAAGGCTTCCGGCGACAGGCTGTTAATCATCGAGATGGCTTGCTGACGGTTGCTGGAGAAGGTCCGCAGCAGCGCACCGGTGCCGTTGACGTAGGCGATGATGGTGGCATAACGCAGCGTGACAGGATCGTCGATGCCTTTAAGCTGTTGTTTTTGCAGTACGGCCAGATAGGCGGCACCGAGATCGATATTGGTATCAGGATCCAGCAGATCGTCGTCGTCCGGGCAGCCGCTTTTCCCTTTGTAGCGGTAGGCGTCACAGCCGGCGGTATCGGCTTTCAACTGCATCAGGCCGATCGCGTTGGAGCGGCTTATCGCCGCCGGGTTAAAGCCGGACTCCACCTTGATCATCGCGGCGATCAGTTTTTGATCGACATCGTATTTATCCGCAGCATCTTCGATCGCATCGTCAAAGGCGTGAGCATCATAACTGGTACGCGGTTTTTTGCTGGAACAACCGGCCAGGATCAGCATCAGGCATATCACGCCTGCGCGCGACCAGAGTCGTAGGGTGGGTTTCATGGTGCTCCGTATTGTTTTTGCTGGGATAAAGTCGGCATCATAGCATCTCCGTCAGCGCCTGTTCGACATACAGATAGCCAATCCCCATCACTTGCTGCGCACGCGTCAGTTGGCCAAAGCCGATATGCGTGGCCTGAGTCTGGATCTGGTCGTGACGGTCGAAGGGGTTGAACCCGGTCTGGCTGATGATGGTCTCCAGCCAGGCCTGACCGAACCCACAGCTGCGGCCATACAGGTAAATACGGTTAATATTTAAGATATTAAGGAAGTTATACAGGCTCAGGCCAATCGCCTGAGCGGCACGTTGCACCAACACCTGCAACGCCGGATCCCCCTGATGATAGCGGGCGATCAGCTCGGCGGTGGTGGGGGTTTTAAGCCTTTCGCCTTCGGGTTGCGCTCTGGGGGTGACCTTTAGCTGGATGCGCGCCTTTTTCTTCAGTGCCGACAGCGAGGCGATGGTTTCCAGACAGCCGTAACGGCCGCAGGAACACAGGCTGCCATCGGGATCGACAATGGTGTGGCCAATCTGCCCGCTGCCGAACAGGCTACCCCGATAAATCTGCTGGTTAATCACAAACGACGAGCCGATGCCGTAATCGACGTTAATCACGCAAAAGTCCTGCGCATTGGCGTTATTTTGCCACTTTTCCGCCAACCCCAGCATCACGCAGTCGTTATCCAGTAAAACCTCGGTTTTTAGCCGTTCTTCCAACAGGTATTTTATCTCTACCGGGCCTTCCCACGGGGCTTGTGGCATACGCTGCGACACCCCGGTCAGCGGATTTACCTGCCCGTGGATCGACAGGGCAATCTTCAGCGGCATGCCCTGTTGCCGACTGTGCAGATGGTAGATTTGTACCATTTCCTGCAGCATCGCCTGCGGCGTGGTGGCGACGATCGGTTGCGGGGTGAAGTCGCTGCACGGCGTGATCAGGCCATCCACCACGATACTTTCGATCAGATAGGGCGAGACGTTCAGGCACAGGATCCGTTGCCCGGCGGCGGCGATGCGGTAACTGCCACCCCCGAGGCCACGGCGGTGCAAATTGTGGGGATCATGCTCCACCCGCTGTTCTTCCTGCAGTTCGTCGAGAATTTTGCCGACGGCGGGAATAGACAACTGCGAAAGCCGTGCCAGCGTCGATTTGCTGGCGACTTTTTCCCGATACAGCAGCGCGCACAGCACCCGTTTATTAAAATTGCGCACCCGTTGGTTATTCAACCCTTGCAATGCCATTCATTAAACCCCGTTTACTGTATTGCGTGATGGTAGCGCGTAAAGTAGCCGATTCTGTCATCTAGACTGCCTGAAACGCAACCTTCAGTATTTTTAGTGAGGAAAACATGCACGGGACAGTCAAGGTTTGGCAAGAGCAGATTGAATTACCCACCTACGGCACGGGCGAGCAGGACCCGCATCCGATGTTCCTGGAAAATCGCGTCTATCAGGGATCGTCCGGCGCGGTTTATCCCTATGGCGTCATTGACACCCTGAGCGGTGAAAAATCCCTGCGTCGCTATCAGGCGGTGTATCTGGAAAACGACTACCTGCGCGTGATGCTGTTGCCGGAGCTGGGCGGGCGTATCCATCGGGCTTACGACAAAGTGCAGCAGCGCGATTTTGTCTATCACAACGAGGTGGTGAAACCGGCGTTGGTAGGGCTGCTGGGGCCGTGGATCTCCGGGGGGATCGAATTCAACTGGCCGCAACACCACCGTCCTACCACCTACATGCCGGTGGACTGCCAGATCCAGCAGCAGGATAACGGCGCACAGACTGTTTGGTTGGGGGAAGTGGAACCGATGCGTGGGTTGCAGGTGATGGCCGGTTTCACGCTGTATCCCGACCGCGCGCTGATCGAAATCAGCGCCAGGATTTTTAATGCCAACCCGACGCCGCGCCATTTCTTGTGGTGGGCCAACCCGGCAGTGAAAGGCGGAGACGATCATCAGAGCGTGTTCCCGCCGGATGTCACCGCCGTTTTTGACCATGGTAAGCGCGATGTCTCTTCGTTCCCGATTGCCACCGGCACCTATTACAAGGTGGATTATTCGGCCGGTGTGGATATTTCGCGCTACAAGAATATCCCGGTACCGACGTCTTACATGGCGCATAAGTCGGACTATGACTTTGTCGGCGCTTACAGCCACGCTGAGCAGGGCGGTTTGCTGCACATCGCCGATCGCCATGTGTCGCCCGGCAAGAAGCAATGGAGCTGGGGCCACGGTGAGTTTGGCCAGGCCTGGGATCGCAATCTGACCGACAGCAACGGTCCGTACATTGAGCTGATGACCGGGGTTTACACCGATAACCAACCGGATTTCACCTGGCTCGATGCCTACGAAGAAAAATGCTTCGTGCAGAATTTCCTGCCTTACAACACCTTGGGCATGGTGCAGAACGCCAACACCCGTGCGGCGCTAAAACTGGAGAGCGACGGGCGGCAACTGGTGTGGGGGCTGTATGCGGTCTCACCACTGATACAGCACCGGTTGGTGATCCGCAGCGACAGCGACCAGCAACTGCTGCTCGACCGCCGTGTTGATCTCACCCCTGGGGCTGCGCTGCTGGAGACCATGACCGGCGATTTCCCCGGTCGCCTGACCATTGAATTGCAGGACGCCCAGGGCCGCAGCGTACTCAGCTATCGCCAGCATCAGGCGAGCGAAAGCACCGAATTGCCGCAGCCTGCAAAAGCGCCACTGGCGGCAGAACAGATCGCCAGCGCCGATGAAGCCTGGTTTATCGGCCAGCATCTGGAGCAATATCATCACGCCAGCCGTTCGGCGTTCGATTACTACCAGCGCGGGCTGGTGCTGGATCCGCTCGATTACCGCTGCAATCTGGCCCTGGCGACGCTGGAATATAACCGCGCCAATTTTAAACGCGCCATTGCCTATGCTGACGATGCGTTGGCACGCGCTCATCATCTCAACCGCAATCCACAGTGCGGGTTAGCCAGCCTGATCCGCGCCTGCGCCCTGGAACAATTGGGCGACGACAGTGCGGCCTATGAAGATTTTTACCGCGCTATCTGGAGCGGCAATGGCAAGCCGGGCGGCTTCTATGGCCTGGCGCGGGTGGCGGCGCGGCGTGGGGATCACCAGCAGGCGCTGGAATTGTGTGAAAACAGCCTGAGTGTTAATGCCGGCCATTATCCGCTGATCGCGCTGAAGGCGCTGCTGTTGCAACGGCTGGGCAGAGGGACGCAGAGTCTGGACTATATCGATGACCAACTCGCCGCCCGTCCGCTGCATTACAGCCTGTATTACCTGCGCTATGCGCAAACCCACGACGCCGTTGATTTACAGCGTCTGCGTGCGGTGACCGGGTGTCGCGGGATCAATGCGTTGGCCATCGCCGGCCAACTGCGTGAATGGGGAGCCAAAGAGCAGGCGATTGAGTTACTGACATTGTTGGATAGCCAGGAAACTTTGCCGCGCTATCTGTTAGCCAGCCTGCGTAAAGGTGCGGTGAGTGACGAGGAATACCAAGGGTTGTTGGCGCAGGCGCGCGACAGCTTTACCCAGCAGGTCCGTTTCCCCAATACCCTGACCGAAGTGCAGATGCTGAGCCAACTGCCGGAGTGCGATTTTGCGCAGTACCTGCTGGCCTGTTTCCATTACAGCAAGCGCAACTACCCGCAGGCGGTGGCGCTGTGGCAACAGTGTGTGGAGCGGCAACCGACATTCGCCGACGCCTGGCGCAATCTGGGTATCTACGCCTTCAATAAGCTCAAACAGCATGATGTAGCACTTGCCCACCTGCAGCGGGCCTTCGCCTTGCAGCCTGATGACGCTCGTCTGCTGTTTGAACTGGATCAACTGAACAAACGCCTCGGCACCACCCCGGAACAGCGGCTGACTCTGTTGGAACAATATTTGCCGGTGGTCGCCCGACGGGACGACCTTACCGCCGAACTGCTGAGCCTTTATAACCAGTGCGATCGCTTGAGTGACGCGCAACGCATCCTGCAACAGCGTGAATTCCATCCGTGGGAAGGCGGCGAAGGCAAGGTGACCGGCCAGTATCTGATCAATCTGCAGCGGCAGGCATTTCAGGCACTGCAACAGGGGGAGCCACAGCAGGCGCATGATTTGCTTCAGTCGGCGTTGCACTACCCACCCAATCTGGGAGAGGGGCGGCTGGCGGGGCAAAGCGATAACGATATCTACTATTGGCTGGGTATCTGCGCCGCCCGACAGGGAAAACTCGACGCGGCCGCCGGCTACTGGCAACAGGCCTGCGATGGCCACAGCGACCTGACGGAAAGCCGCTACTACAACGACCAACCGGTGGATTACTTGTTCTATCGCGGTATGGCGCTTAAGCAACAGGGGCAGTCGGCACAGGCCGAACAACAGTTCACCCAAATGCAGCAATGGGCAAGCCAGCAGTCTGAGGTGTCGCCTGGCGCCGATTTCTTCGCCGTATCGTTACCGGATCTGATGGCGTTGGACAACGACCTGCAACAGGCGCATCAACAGCACTGCCTGTTGGTGACGGCATTAGCGCAATTGGGCTTAGGGCAGTTAACGGCGGCGCAGCAGACGTTGAGCGAGCTGCTGGTGGTAAATCCTGCGCATGACAAAGCGCGTTTATTCAGCGTACTGGCCGAGGCTTTAGCCAACTGACGCCGCAAGGGGACCAATGTGACGAATAAACTGAACATGCCCTATGTCTGGACTATCTGCCTGGTCGCCGCTTGCGGCGGCCTGCTGTTCGGCTACGACTGGGTGGTGATAGGCGGGGCCAAGCCCTTCTACGAGGCTTATTTTGGCATCACCGATCCCGCGCAATCCGGCTGGGCGATGAGTTCGGCGCTGGTGGGCTGTATTTTCGGCGCGGTGATCTCGGGCCTGTTATCGGATCGTTTTGGCCGCAAGCTGCCGCTGGCGATTGCCGCTTTAACCTTTGTGATCTCGGCCTGGGGCACCGCAGTGGCCACCAGTTTTGATGCCTTTATCCTTTACCGCATTGTCGGCGGGGTTGGTATTGGTTTGGCTTCGGCGCTGTCGCCGGTGTATATCGCCGAAATCAGCCCGGCGGCGCAGCGAGGTCGCTTTGTTGCGGTGAACCAATTAACCATCGTGATTGGGGTGCTGGCGGCGCAGTTGATCAACCTGTTGATCGCCGATCCGGTGGTGGCCAATGCCGGTCAGGCGGAACTGCTGGCGAGCTGGAACGGACAGGTCGGCTGGCGCTATATGTTTGGTGCCGAGCTGGTGCCGGCACTGGCTTTCCTGCTGCTGATGCTGGCCGTGCCGGAGTCGCCGCGTTGGTTGGCGAAGGTCGGCCGCCATGAGCAGGCACAGAAGGTATTGCGGCGGATCGGCAATGAAGGCTATGCGGAGCAAACGCTGGCGGAAATCCGCCATACGCTGGACAAGGACAGCAGTAAGGTGCCGCTCAGCGCGCTGTTACGCAGCGATGTGCGACCGGTGCTGGTGATCGGCATTGTGTTGGCGGTCTTCCAGCAGTGGTGCGGCATCAATGTGATCTTTAACTATGCGCAGGAGATCTTCGCTTCGGCAGGGTTTGATATTAACGATACGTTGAAGTCGATCGTCGCCACCGGGTTGATCAACCTGATCTTCACCTTGCTGGCCTTACCGCTGGTGGATCGCATTGGTCGACGCCGGCTGATGTTGATCGGTGCCTGCGGATTAACGGTGATCTACCTGCTGATGGCCGCGGCTTACGCCTATGGTTTGCTGGGCTTGCCGGTCCTGCTGCTGGTGTTGGTCGCCATTGCTATCTATGCCGTCACGCTCGCCCCGGTGACCTGGGTGCTGCTGTCCGAAATCTTCCCCAACCGCATTCGCGGCACGGCGATGGCCGCAGGTACCTTTGCGCTGTGGGTAGCCTGTTTTGTTCTGACCTATAGCTTCCCGTTGCTGAATGCGGCATTGGGCGCGGCGGGCAGCTTCCTGTTGTATGGCGCGATTTGCCTGGCCGGAATGGTGTTCATCTACGCCAGAGTGCCGGAAACCAAAGGTATTACGCTGGAGGCGCTGGAAGAGCAACTCAGCGCAGCAGGCGTTACCGCCGCCAGGGAGAAAGAGTTTACTTAACCCTGTTTAGTTTAATGCGTGATCCTGTGGCGGTAAGTAATCAGCTTGATCATTTAGTGTAATGAGTCTGTGCTCCGCCTGATGGCGAACAGCGGTAAAGCCCTCAGGCGGGATAATAAAAATAGGCAGCAAGAGGTTAATCAACATTAACTGGAGAATAACGATGTTGCTAAAAAAAATAAAACACGTGCTGTTAGCCATTACCGGGGGCCTGATTATTTGCAGTGCAGGCGCACAGGCTAAAAATGACAAAACCACCCTCGGCGCTATTTATCTCGATACCCAGGGGTATTACGCCGGGGTCCGCTGGGGCGTGCAAGACGGCGCCGCCAGGGACAAGGGGAAAATCGAAATCATAGAAACCAATGCGCAGGGGGATGTTTCTAAAGAAAGTTCGTTTATCGATACCATGATTGCACGCGACGTGAATGCCATCGTGCTCTCTGCCGTTTCGGTCAATGGCAGCGTGCGGGCTATCAAACGCGCCAACGAAGCGAATATTCCGGTGATTTGTTACAACACCTGCATTAACGAGAAAGGCGTGGATAACTATGTTTATGCCTATCTGGTGGGTGATCCCTATGAGTTTGGCAAAAAGCTGGGCAATACCGCCGCCGATTACTTTATTGAAAAGAAAATAACCGAACCGGCTATTGCGGTCATCAACTGCGAAGCTTTCGAGGTGTGCGTCCAACGGCGTAAAGGTTTTGAGGAGGCGCTAAAAGCGAAAGTGCCGGGCATGAAAATCGTCGCCAATCAGGAAGGCACCGTGCTGGATAAGGCAATCTCTGTCGGTGAGAAACTGTTGATCTCCTCCGGAACCGTCGATGCCATTTTCGGCGAGTCCGGTGGTGCCACGCTCGGCGCGGTTAAAGCCGTGCGTAACCAGAACAAGGTCGGTCAAACGGTGGTCTTCGGCTCGGACATGACCACCGAAATCGCGCAGGAACTGGTAAATCGTCAGGTTCTGCAGGCGGTGGTGGATATCTCTGGCAAGAAAATGGGGGCGTTGGTCTTTACTCAGGCGATGAACGCCATCAACCACCGGCCGGTCGGTCAAAAGGTGGTGCAGGTGCCGATCGATCTCTACGCCTCGTCGCAGAGTGCCACTGATTGGTTGGCCACTCATAAAGACGGTTTACCTTAATGTCGGTGACTCCCATGAGCGACAGGGCCTTAAACGAAGTGGCGCAACAACCGGTGGTGGCCCGCATTCAATCCGGGCATAAACGTTACCCGGGCGTGGTGGCGCTGCAAGATGTGAATTTTACCCTGCGCCGCGGCGAGGTGCGTGCCCTGCTGGGGAAAAACGGGGCGGGCAAGTCCACGTTGATCCGCATGCTGACCGGCAGTGAGCGGCCGGACGCCGGGCAGGTCTTTATCGGCGACCAGTTGCTGGAGGGGCCAGAGGCGCTGTTGACCCGTCGGGCGGGTGAGCTCGGCGTGCGGGCGGTGTATCAGGAGTTAAGCCTGATACAGGACATGAGCGTGGCGGAAAACCTGTGTCTGGGCGCCTGGCCGCAGCGCGCTGGAGTGATCGACGCGCAGGGCATGATGACGCAGGCACAGCTTGCGCTGGCGCTGCTCGGGGTGGATATCGATCCCCAACAATGGGTCCGCGATCTCAGCCCGGCGCAGCAGCAACTGGTGGAGATCGCCCGGGCCTGTCAGGGGGATCCCAAAGTGGTGATCCTCGACGAGCCGACCAGTTCGCTGGCCAACGCCGAAGCCGATCTGGTGGCGGCAGCGGTGATGCGCCTTTCCGCCGCGGGGATTGCGGTGGTGTATGTCAGCCACCGAATGAATGAGATCCGGCGGCTGGCGACGTCCTGCACCATTATGCGCGACGGCCGCGTGGCCGGTGACGTGGTGCTGGACAACACCTCCACCCAGCAAATAGTCGATCTGATGCTGGGCCATCAGGATCATCACACGCAATCGGTGACGGCTCCGGCGGGTGGCGAAACGGTGTTTGAGGTAAGGCAGTTATCGCTGCCACCCAAATTGCGGCAGGTCAGTTTTGAGCTGCGGCGCGGTGAAGTGCTGGGCATTGCCGGGTTGCTGGGGGCAGGCCGCAGTGAATTGCTGAAAGCCATTGTTGGCCTGACGCCGTTCAGCGACGGCGAACTGGTGCTGGACGGGGAGACGCTGCTCTCCCCGAAGTACGCCGAAATGCTCAAACGCGGTATGGCTTACACGCCGGAAAACCGGAAGGCGGAGGGCATCATGCCGTTGCTGGGCGTGGATGAAAATACCGTGATGACCGACAGCCGTTCGGTAAGTCGCTTTGGCGTACTGAACTGGCCGAAGATTAAGCAAGCAACCTCGACGATCGTCAGCCGCATGCGGGTGAAAACCGCGCAAACCGACACGCCAGTCATGACGCTCTCCGGCGGCAACCAGCAGAAGGTGGTGATTGGGCGCTGGGTTTACGCCAGAAGCCGGATCTTGCTGCTGGATGAGCCGACGCGCGGCGTGGATGTTGAAGCGAAAAACCAAATCTATCGCATTGCGCGTGAACTGGCGGCGGAGGGGAAAAGCATTATTTTCGTGTCGAGCGAAGTGGAGGAGTTGCCCCAGGTTTGCGACCGGATCTTATTGTTGCAGCAGGGAACGATAGTGAAGGAATTTATCTCACCCGTGGACGTTGAACAACTGATGTCTGAAGTGCTGATGATCCAATAATTCTGCCCGAACGCGAAGGCATCGGAGGTAATGACAATGTCCACATTGGTACCGGAAGTAAAAATAGCCAAAACCCGCAAATTATCGAAACACGCCAATGAGCTTGGCCTGTTGGCGATTATTGTTGTGCTGTATCTGGTATTTTCCATTTATGCCACCGGGTTTATTTCTCTGAATAACCAAATGAATATTCTACGCGATGCCGCCACTATCGGTATTGCCGCCTGGGCCATGACGCTGATTATTATTTCCGGCGAAATCGACGTCAGCGTCGGCCCGATGGTGGCCTTTATTTCGGTGATCCTGGCTTATTTAATGCAATACCAAATCCCGCTGCCGTTCGCGCTGATATTGGCCCTGTGCCTGGGGGCGGCGTTGGGGTCGGTCGCCGGGGTGCTGCGCGGTAGGTTCAACGTGCCGAGCTTTGTCGCCACGTTGGGATTATGGAGCGCATTGCGCGGCATGGGGTTGTTTATGACCAATGCCTTGCCGGTACCGATCGACGAAAACGCGGTGCTGGACTGGTTGGGCGGACAGGTGTTGGGGCTGCCGGTTTCGGCGGTGATCATGCTGATCCTGTTTGTGGTCTTTCAGTTTATCAGCAAGAAAACCGCCTTTGGCCGCTCGGTGTACGCCATTGGCGGCAATGCCAGTGCTGCTCAACTGTGCGGGATTAACGTCAAACGCATTCGCGTGCTGCTATTCACCCTAGCCGGTTTACTGGCCGCCGTCACCGGTATTCTGCTGGCGGCGCGTTTGGGCTCCGGCAATGCCGGGGCGGCCAGCGGCCTGGAATTTGACGTGATTGCCGCCGTCGTGGTGGGCGGCACGGCGTTGTCCGGCGGGCGCGGATCGATGCTCGGCACCCTGCTCGGCGTACTGGTGATCACCCTGATTGGCAACGGCTTGGTGTTGCTGGGAATTAACTCCTTTTTCCAGCAGGTGGTCAGAGGGGTGATTATCGTTCTGGCGGTGCTGGCCAATATTATTGTGATGCAAAAGAACAGTAAGTAATAGCCTCACAGGTCACGAAAAATAACGCATTAAATCTGGAAGGAAAATAGTATGGGAAAAATGTTGGCGGCTTATTTACCCGGAAACGCCACGGCAGAATTGCGCGAGGTGGATATTCCACAGCCGGGCATTGGCCAGGTATTAATTAAAATGAAATCGTCCGGTATTTGCGGCAGCGATATTCATTATATTTATCATCAGCACCGTGGTACGGCGGCCGCACCGGATCAGCCTTTGTACCGGGGATTTATTAACGGCCATGAGCCGTGCGGCCAGATCGTCGCGCTGGGGGCCGGCTGCCGCCACTTCCGCGAGAACGACCGCGTGCTGGTTTACCATATTTCCGGCTGCGGCTTTTGCAGTAACTGTCGCCGCGGCTATCCCATTTCCTGCACCGGTGTGGGCAAGGCCGCCTATGGCTGGCAGCGGGATGGCGGCCATGCTGATTACCTGCTGGCAGAAGAAAAAGATCTGATCCATCTGCCGGAGTCGCTCAGCTATGAAGACGGCGCTTTTATCTCCTGCGGGGTCGGCACGGCTTATGAAGGCATTGTGCGCGGCGAGGTGTCCGGCAGCGATCACGTGCTGGTGGTGGGACTGGGCCCGGTCGGCATGATGGCGATGATGCTGGCGAAGGGACGCGGGGCAAAAACGGTGATTGGCGTCGATGTTATCCCGGAACGTTTGGCGACCGCGAAACGGCTGGGGCTGATGGATCACGGTTTTTTGACCGGCGAGGGCGTGACGGAGCGCATTCGCGAATTGACCGCGGGCGGTGCCAACGTCACCCTCGACTGTTCCGGCAATGCCAAAGGGCGCCTGCTGGCGCTGCAGGCCTCTTCGGACTGGGGAAGGGTTGTCTACATCGGTGAAACCGGCAAGGTGGAGTTTGAAGTCAGCGCAGACCTGATGCATCACCAGCGGCGGATCATCGGCTCCTGGGTCACCAGCCTGCACCATATGGAAAAATGCTGCACCGATCTGCACGACTGGAAAATGCATCCGCATCAGGCCATTACCCACCGCTTTAAACTCGAGCAGGCCGATGAAGCTTATGCGCTGATGGCTTCCGGGCAGTGCGGCAAAGTGGTGATTAACTTCGCCGATTAACGTCTGGGGGCACTATGGCACTGTTTAGTTTGGATAACGGCTTCGTCTCGCTGGTGGTGTCCTCGTTGGGCGGCAGCGTATTGAAATTTACCGCACAGGGGCCGGAGGGCGAGATCCCGCTGCTGCGGCCTGCGACAGTGAGTGACGCCACGCCGGCGCTGCAATCGGGGTGCTTTCCTCTGGTCCCTTTCGGCAATCGGGTCAATCAAAACCGCTTCAGCTTCGAACAACAAGACTACCGGCTCAGCGCCAATACCGACTGGGATCGGCACTATCTGCATGGCGACGCCTGGCTGCAGCAATGGGAATGTGTTGAGCAAGGTCCTGGCCTCATCCACCTGCGTTATCAGCATGCGGATGGCCCTTACTGTTACCGGGTAGATCAGTATTTCACCCTGCATCAGTACCAACTCAGTATCGAATTGGCGGTGGAGCACACCGGCGAAAGGCCAATGCCCTATGGGTTGGGTTGGCATCCGTACTTCCCGTTAACGGAGCGCACTCAGATACAGGCCTCCGCCGGGGCCTACTGGCTGGAGGCCGAAGACTGGTTGGCGGGCGAGTCGACGGCACTGACCAAGGAGATGGATTTCACCCGGCCTGGGCCGTTGCCGCGCCATTGGGTGAATAACGGCTTCAGCGGCTGGAACGGCGAGGCGCTGATCCAGTGGCCGGAGCAGGGGGCCCGGTTACGGATGAACACTCAGCCTGCTTGCCCGGTTTATTTCCTGTTTGTCTCGGATCCCGCGTTCGATCCGGGTTATCAATTCGACTTTTTCTGCCTGGAACCCATGTCTCACGCCGCCAACGGCCATAATATGGCTGGCCTCGGCGGGCTGCGCCGCCTGGCCAAAGGGGAGCGGTTCACCCAGACTATGCTGCTCAGTTATTCAGCCGATTAAGTCCGAAAATTAAAATTCGGATCTCCTTCACAGAACCCGTTTAAACCCTGTAACCGGTTACTGAAACCGGTTGCGGTTTTTTCGTTTTTGAAACCATACTCATTCTTCAACTGAATCATTTGTACCTATTAATGGCAGGAGAACGGATGAAAAAAATATTCTTATGCTGCGCCGCCGGGATGTCGACCAGTATGGTGGTGAATAAAATGAAAAAGTCTGCTGAAGAGCAGGGTATTGAGGTTGATATTATTGCCGTCGGCCTGGAGGAATTTGAATCCACGCTGGCGAATTACCAATGCTGCCTGCTGGGGCCACAGATTAAATATAAGCTGGCCGATTTTAAAAAGATTGCCGACAGGGAAAATAAACCGATAGCGGTGATAAACAGCATGGATTACGGCATGATGCGCGGCGATAAGATTCTTGCCGAAGCCTTACAGATGATCGCACAACACTGATCCCGCCTGGGGCCGCCGGTATCAGCCTGTTTGCGCCGGCTTTCCCGTCCTGTGACCTTTGACTCAGAACATCCCGAGGGTTGAACCATGAGTATCAGCCAGGCCGCATTTAATTTTATTGAAAACCGCATCAGCCCGATAGCCGGGAGATTATCGACCCAGCGACATATTATGGCGATCCGCGACGGCTTTATTTCCGCCATGCCGTTTATGATTGTCGGTTCATTTTTACTGGTATTTGCCTACCCGCCTTTTTCCGCCGACAGCAGTTGGGGAATAGCCCAATGGTGGCTGGGCGCGGCGGACAAACATCAGGTCGCAATTCTCACCCCGTTTAATATGACGATGGGGGTGATGTCGATCTATATAACCGCTGCCATTGCCTACAACTTAGCGCAGAGTTATAAGCTTGATCCCTTTATGGCGGCGATGTTGGCCCTGATGTCGTTCCTGCTGGTTGCCGCGCCGCAAAGCGAAAAAATGTTGCCGACCGCAGCCCTGGGCGGCGTGGGGATCTTCACCGCCATTCTGGTGGCGATTTACACCACTGAACTGATCCGCTTTCTCAAGGCGCACAATATCGGCATCTCGCTGCCGGAACAGGTGCCGGCCAAGATCAAGCAGTCGTTCGATCTGCTGATCCCGATCCTGGCGGTGGTGATCACGCTGTATCCGCTCAGCCTGCTGGTGCAGCACCAATTCAACCTGCTGTTGCCGCAGGCGATCATGGCGCTGTTCCAGCCGTTGATTTCCGCGGCGGATTCGTTGCCGGCGATCTTGCTGGCGGTGCTGATCGGCCATCTGCTGTGGTTCGCGGGCATTCACGGCGCGGTGATTGTTTCCGGCATGCTGCAGGCGTTCTGGCTGACCAATCTGGGTATCAACCAGGACGCGTTGGCTGCCAACCAACCGATGCCGCACATCTTTATGGAGGCCTTCTGGACCTTCTTTATCGTGATCGGCGGGTCCGGTGCCACCTTTGGGCTGGTACTGCTTTATCTGCGTAGCCGTTCGGCTCACCTGCGTTCGATCGGCAAGCTGAGCCTGGTGCCGAGCTGTTTCAACATCAACGAACCGGTGATCTTCGGCACGCCGATCGTGATGAACCCCACCTTCTTTATCCCGTTTATCACCGCACCGATCGTCAATTCGATCATCGCCTATGCGGCGGTGAAACTGGATCTGATCGGTCGGGTGATCTCGGTGGTGCCCTGGACCGCCCCGGCACCGATTGGCGCCGCCTGGGCCACCGGTTGGGATTTCCGCGCGGCGCTGTTGGTCCTGCTGTTGGCGGCGGTTTCGGCGTTGATCTACTACCCGTTCTTCAAAGTCTATGAGCAACAGTTGCTGGATCAGGAAGTGAGCGAAGCGGAGCAGATTGAACAAACACAAGGAGTTACCGAATGATCGACATGGAAACGGCGGTAATGGAGCTGATCATCAACGCCGGTGAGGCGCGCAGTTGCGCCATGCAGGCGTTGTACGCGGCGCGTAAGTATCAGTGGGATCAGGTGGATATCCTGCTGGCGGAATCGCAATTGGCGGCGAAGCGCGCTCACGCCACCCAGACCGAACTGATCGGTTTTGACGAGGGGGAAGGCAAGCTGCCGGTCAACCTGATCATGGTGCATGCGCAAGACCACATCATGAATGCCATGCTGGCGCGCGATCTGGTGGAGGAACTGGTGAGAATTTATCGATTACTGGAGCAAAACGGGGTGCAAAACCAATGAGCGTATTTCCGAAAGACTTTCTCTGGGGCGCGGCGACCGCGTCTTATCAGGTTGAGGGCGGCTTTGATGCCGACGGCAAAGGGCTGTCCAACTGGGATCTGTTCTCGCATCTGCCCGGCACCACTTATCAGGGCACTAACGGCGACGTCGCGGTCGATCATTATCATCGCTTCCGTGAAGATGTGGCGCTAATGGCTGAACTGGGGATGCAGACCTACCGATTCTCGATCTCCTGGCCACGGCTGTTGCCGCAAGGGCGGGGAGAAGTGAACGAGGCCGGGATCCAATTCTACAGTGATCTGATCGACGAACTGCTGAAACACAATATCAAACCAATGATCACCCTGTACCACTGGGATCTGCCGCAGGCGTTGCAGGATGAGTTTGGTGGTTGGGAATCGCGTGAGATCGTCGAGGCTTTTGATGAATATGCACGCCTGTGTTACGCGCGTTTTGGCGACCGGGTTGAGCTTTGGTCCACCTTCAACGAAACCATCGTGTTTATCGGCATGGGCTATATCACCGGAGCGCACCCGCCCAAACTGACCGATCCGAAAAAGGGGATTCAGGCCTGTCACCATGTGTTCCTGGCTAATGCCCGTGCGGTAAAAAGCTTCCGTGAAATGAAGATCAACGGCCAGATCGGCTTCGTCAACGTGTTGCAGCCGAACGATCCGATCAGCGATTCGCCGCAGGATCGTCGCGCCTGCGAGATCGCCGAAGGGATCTTCACCCACTGGCTGTACGATCCGGTGCTGAAAGGGGAATACCCGGCAGAGCTGTTGGCGATGGCGCAGCAGGCTTTTGGCGTGCCGCATTTCGCTCCGGGGGATGAGGCGTTACTGAAAGAGAATATCGTCGATTTTATCGGCCTGAATTACTACAAACGCGAAATGGTGGCACACAACGACGACGTGGACGGTTATGCCATCAACACCAGCGGGCAGAAGGGCAGCGGGCGCGAGTTGGGCTTCAAGGGGCTGTTTAAACAGGTACGTAACCCGAACGGCGTCTACACCGACTGGGACTGGGAGGTTTATCCGCAGGGGCTGACCGACGCCATTGGACGCATCGTCAAACGCTACGGCAATATCCCGATCTACATTACCGAGAACGGGTTGGGGGCCAAGGATCCGATCGTCGAGGGTGAAGTTCGCGATCAACCGCGCATTGATTACCTGCGCGATCATATTCAGGCGATCGGTGCCGCGATCGAGCAGGGTGCGGATGTCCGTGGTTACTACCCGTGGTCGTTTATCGATCTGCTCTCGTGGCTCAACGGCTATCAGAAACAGTACGGCTTTGTGTATGTCGATCACGACAACAATTTGGCACGCAAGAAGAAGCAGAGCTTTGGCTGGTATCAGCGGGTGATCGCCACTAACGGCGAACAGTTGTAGCGGGGAATAAAACAGCCCTCTCCAGAGGAGAGGGCTGTTAAGAGCTAAACCTGTAGGGGTCGAACATGTTCGACCCGATTTAACCCATTGATTATGTTATCGGGCGCGGCATGCAGCGCCCCTACCATTAAACAACAGGGCTGAGTCATATTACAGTGAGTCCGGATCCGGCCCCAGACGGTTGCCGATATCCAGTTTGGCAATAGCGCCCAGTTCGTCTTTATCCAATTTGAAATCAAAGACTTCGAAGTTTTCACGAATGCGCGACGGCGTGATCGATTTCGGGATCACGATCAGACCGCTGTCCAGGTGCCAGCGCACCACGATCTGCGCCGGGGTCTTCTCGTATTTTTCCGCCAGGTCTTTGATCACCGGTTGGTCGAATACCCCTTCGCCGCCCTGTGCCAGCGGGCTCCAGGATTCGGTCGCGATATGGTGCGTTGCGTTCCAGGCGCGCAACTGGCGCTGTTGCAGCAACGGGTGCAGCTCAATCTGGTTGATCACCGGTGCGATATTGGTTTCATCCAGCAGGCGCTGCAGATGCGGAGTGTGGAAATTACAAACCCCGATGCTCTTGACCAACCCCTGCTCGCGCAGTTTGATTAACCCGCGCCAGGCATCCACGTACTGATCCTGCTGCGGTTTCGGCCAGTGGATCAGATACAGATCCACGTAATCCAGCTTGAGTTTTTCCAGGCTGGTTTCCAGTGCGCCTTGCGGATCGCCCTGATCGTCATTCCACAGTTTGGTGGTGATGAACAGCTCGTCGCGGGGTATTGAGGCGGATTGCAGCGCGCTGCCAACCCCTTCCTCATTCTTGTAGATCGCAGCGGTATCAATCGAGCGATAACCCACCTCCAGCGCTTTAAGCACTGCCTGGGTGGTTTCTGGAATACTCGCCTGCCAAACGCCGAGACCCAACTGCGGCATCAGATTACCATCGTGGAGTTTGATGATGGGTTGTTGCGTTGTCATGCGTATCTCCTTGTCAACGGATTGCCCAGTGCTGCACTGCATGCACCGGAAACGGCTATTAATAAATTCTAGTTGGCAAATTGGGCGAGTGCTGAGTTTGCTAACCAAATTCCAACGGTTTCGGGATAGGGCGGCTACAGGTCATGTTTTCTCCCATGGATTAACGAGATGATGTCATGCGAAGCGATCGGCAGCGCAGAGATAGCGCTGAACTGCGCCCGATGATCGGTCGGGCGCAGGAGAGAAGTCGAAACTAAAGCCTAGCAGGAAAAACGGGGTTTGCGATTAACGCGCCGCCTCATAAATACGCTGGCTGACTTCCAGAGTGATGTCCTGATGCTCGCCCAGTGCGGTCATGCCGTGCTGATGCAGCTTATCAAGCAGTGCCGGGATAGAGCTGCCGTCGAGCTGATAATCCGCCATACGGGTGGGCACGCCCATTTGTTCGAAGAAAGCACGCGTGGCGGCAATGGCACCGTCGATGCGGCTGTCTTCGCTGCCGTCGCGCAGACCCCAGACGCGCTCGGCGTACTGCAGCAATTTTTCGCGTTTCTGCGCTTTTTTCTCGATCAGCAGTGCAGGCAGCACAATCGCCAGCGTCTGGGCATGATCCAAACCGTGCATCGCGGTCAACTCGTGGCCCAGCATATGGGTTGCCCAATCCTGCGGTACACCGGCACCGATCAGACCGTTCAACGCCATGGTGGCGCTCCACATCACATTGGCGCGTACGGCATAGTTTTCCGGCTCGGACAGCGCACGCGGGCCATCTTCCAGCAGCGTCAGCAGCAAGCCTTCGGCAAAGCGGTCTTGCACCTTGGCGTCGACCGGGTAGGTCAGGTACTGCTCAATGGTGTGGACAAAGGCGTCGACCACGCCATTGGCGATTTGACGCGGCGGCAGGGAGTAAGTCACTACCGGATCCAGTACCGCGAACAGCGGTTGCACGTGTGGCGAGAAGAAGTGCTGCTTGTCGCCGCTGCTTTTACGGGTGATCACCGCACCGCTGTTGGATTCAGAACCGGTGGCCGGCAAGGTCAGCACGCAACCCATTGGCACTGCGCCTTTGATTTCACTGCCCACGGTTTTCAGGATGTGCCATGGATCGGCATCCGCCTGATAGTGGGCCGCCGCGGCAATGAATTTGGTGCCGTCAACCACCGAACCGCCGCCGACGGCCAGCAGGAAATCGATATTTTCTGCACGTACCACCTCGACCGCTTTCATCAGCGTTTCGTAGGTTGGGTTAGGCTCAATGCCGGAGAACTCCTGCACGGTGCGGCCCGCCAATGCGGAATAAACCTGATCCAGCACGCCGTTTTTCTTCACGCTGCCGCCACCGTAGGTGATCAGAATGCGTGCGTCGGCAGGGATCTGCTGTGCCAGCCCGGCGATTTGGTCTTGGCCGAACAGGATTTTGGTGGGGGTATGAAGAATAAAGTTTTGCATGGGTAATGTCTCTTCTCTGCATGGGGCAAGCGCCGTTGGCGCAAAATATCTGAGGTGTATTGTCAGTAACTTGGCCCAACATCACAATGCACATTCCTGCCCGAGTCTTGCCTATTTCTACAAAGCGTTGTAGAAAAGTAGAGTTTTAAACTATTATTTATGCCGAATTGTTCTTAATGTAAGAGGGTGTTTCCGTGAGCGAAATCGATGAACTGCGCGGCCGCATGGCGCGCCAGGCGGCTTGTTTTGCCGAGAGTAACGGTTACACGCCTTCGCCGGTGCCGCAGGTGAAAATCCTCTACGTTGATCGCCATTGCCCGCGCCAGCCGGTGATGTATGAGCCGGGCGTGGTGATCATTTTCCAGGGGCATAAGGTCGGTTACTGCGGTAACCGGGTCTTTCAGTACGATCCGCGCAATTATCTGCTGATGACGGTGCCGTTGCCGTTCGAATGCGAAACCTTTGCCAGCCCTGAGTTGCCGCTGGTGGGGCTGGCGGTGAATATCGACAGTCAGATGCTGCAGGATCTGCTGATCGACATCGGTGATGACGACTACCTGATGAAACCGCGCAGAGAAAGCAGTGGGGTGAACCTGGCCGAGCTGTCGGAAGAGTTGCTGTGCGCCACCGAACGCCTGCTGGACGTGATGGCCAAACCGCTGGATGCGCGCGTGCTGGGGCCGCAGATTGTGCGCGAAATTCTCTACCACGTGCTGCGTGGTGCCTGTGGGGCATCATTGCAGGAACTGGTTAACCGCCACACCCACTTCAGCCAAATCGCCAAGGCGCTGCGACGCATCGAGCACCAATATGCGGACAGCCTCAACGTTGAGCAGTTGGCGGGGGAGGTGAATATGAGCATCTCGGCGTTTCACCATAATTTCAAGGCGGTGACCAACACCTCGCCGCTGCAATATGTGAAATCCTATCGCTTGCACAAGGCGCGGTTGTTGATGGTGCACGACGGCTTGAAGGCCAGCACCGCTGCGATCCGCGTCGGCTACGAGAGTGCTTCGCAGTTCAGCCGCGAATTCAAACGTTTCTTCGGCGTGACGCCGAGCGACGAAGTTGCCCGACTGCGCGATAACCCGCCTTTAATGATGGAAGGCTAAGCCCGCAGCCAGGCGGGGGTCAGCGCGTCAGCACGATTTTGCCAAATGCCCCACGTTCGAGGTGATCGAGCGCCTGCGGCAATTGGTCAAAGCGATAACGCTGGTCAATCACCGGCTGCAAGGCATTGATGTCCACGGCCCGCACCAGATCCTCCAGCGCCCGGCGGTGGCCGACGCCAATCCCCTGAATGACCGGCGATTTCAGCAACAGCGGCCCTGCAGGAGCCGAGACTTCGAAACCTTCCAGCGCCCCGATGACCGAAATGCGTCCTTGCACCGCCACGGCGCGTACCGAGTTGCCGAGATTAGGGCCGCCCACGGTATCAATCACATGGTCGATGCCGTGATCCCGAGATAACCGGTACACCTCTTCGACCCAGTCGCCATTCAGGCGGTTAATGCCGTGATCGGCACCCAGGGCTTTGGCGCGCGCCAGTTTCTCGTCACTGCCGGAGGTGACATAGACCTCGGCACCGAGCAACTTGGCGATCTGCAGCGCGAACAGCGCTACCCCACCGGTGCCCTGCACCAGCACCGATTCCCCGGCGTGCAGGTGGCCCCGTTCAACCAGCGCGAACCAGGCGGTCAGCCCGGCACAGGGCAGGGTGCTGGCCTGCGCATCGTCCAGCGACGTGGGCGCGGCCGTCAGCCAGTCCTCGTGCAGCACCACGTATTCCGCCAGCATGCCCTGATAAAAACCGCCCAGCGTGCGGTACGGCGGGGTGCGTGCATTGCCGTACGGTTTTTGCAGGCCATCGATCCAGCCGGGGCTGAAGGTGGAAATCACCCGCTCGCCGGGCTGAAAACGGGTGACGCCGACCCCAATGGCATCAACTTCACCGGCCATGTCGGAGGCGGGCGTAAAGGGCTGCGGCAATTCCAGCCCCATGCCGGTTTCGATCACCAACTTATCGCGGTAGTTGAGCGATACCGCATTCACTTTCACTCTGATCTCATGCGGTCCCGGTTGCGGAATGTCGCTTTCGTTCAGTTGCAGGTGCTGACGCCCCAGGGCGTCCATTGTCCAGCGTTGCATTGTTTCGGCCATGATTGACTCCAAAGTCAGCGATAAACAGACCTGCTGATATTATCGTTGATTAGGGTTCGCCAGTGGCGATAAGATTTCCTTTGATTGTTTCTTTCAGGGCTACAAAACATGACCGATCGATTGAACGGCATTTCGGTGTTTGTCACTGCGGTGGAGGCGGGCAGTTTTGCGCTGGCGGCCAGCCGGTTGCACCTATCGCGTTCGGCGGTAGGGAAAACCATTGCCCGGCTGGAACAGCGGTTGGCCGTGCGCCTGTTTCACCGCACCACCCGCAGTCAGAGTCTGACCGACGATGGTGCGCTGTTTTACGAACGCTGTCTGCGCGCACTGGAGGAGATCCGTACCGCAGAAACGCTGCTGGAGTCGGGCAAGCAGCAGGTCAGCGGCAGGTTGCGGGTGTCGATGCCGGTGTTATTCGGCCGCATGTGCATTGCACCGCTGTTGACCGGCATGGCGCGCGAACATCCTGGACTGGAGCTGGAGTTGTCATTCAACGACCGCGTGGTGGATTTGATTGAGGACGGTTTCGATCTGGCGATCCGCAACGGTGCGCTGGTCGGCAGTAACGGGCTGGTGGCGCGGCGCATTGGCGACCACCGCATGACGTTGTGCGCAGCACCGGATTATCTGTTGCGCCGCGGCGAACCCAAGACTCTCGAACAGTTGGCGCAGCATGACGCGGTGACCTACATGCGTGCCGGCGTAGTGCGTCACTGGTTGATCCTGGATACCTGCGGCAAAGAGCAGGAAGTCATACCGAATAAACGACTGCAAATGGATGACCTGCAGGCGATTGCGGATGCCACGGTAGCGGGGTTTGGCATTGCCTGGTTACCTTGCTGGCTGGTGCGAGAATCGTTGTTGAAAGGGGAGTTGATCAGGTTGATGCGCGATCGGCCCGGTAGGTCATTCGAGACTCATGCGCTATGGCCGCAAACGCCGCATTTGCCGTTGAAGGTTCGATTGGCGGTGGATACGCTGGTGAGCAAGTTGCCCCCCAGCCTGGCGTTGGTTGAAAAATCCCTGTAGGGGCGGCGGTTGCCGCCCGTCAGAACATCAGGAAGAAGCGGCGCGTTTTTTACGCCAGATAACCAACATCCCCCCCAGCAGGCCAACCAGCAGCAGCACCAGCGGCAGGATCATCAGCCCGGTCATCACCTGGCTCTCGTAGCGTTTCACCAAAGGGATCTGGCTGAAAGCGTAACCGAGGCCGACCACCGCACCCACCCAAATCACTGCGCTTAGCCAGTTGAAGAACTGAAAACGGGTGCTGTTCAGGCCCGAGATCCCGGCCATGGTGGGCAGCAGGGTGCGAACAAACCCCAGAAAACGGCCAATCACCAGCGCCATCAGGCCATGGCGGTTAAACAGGTTGTGCGCGCGTTGGTGATACTGGGCGGGTAATTGCAGCAGCCAGCCCTTGACCAGATTGGTGTGGCCCAACCAGCGGCCTTGCAGGTAGCTCAGCCAACAGCCCAGGCTGGCCGCGACGGTTAAAATGATCAGCGTTGGCACAAAGGCCATCACGCCTTTGGCGATCAGTGCGCCGGATAACAGCAGCAGGCTGTCGCCGGGCAAGAAAGAGGCTGGCAGTAGTCCGTTTTCTAAAAATAGAGTGGTGAAAAGCACCGCATAAACCACCCAAATTACGCTGGGATCGGCAAGGGCAATGAAGTCCTGCTGCCAAAGCGCATGAACAATCTCTCGTAATACATCCATTATATATCCTGTTGCATACCGGTTGCGCCTGGCGTCAGGTTATCCAGGGCGCCGTGTTGGCCGTATCTGACAGTTACCCGGCTAGTGTAACGCTAATAGCTTAAGCACACATTAAACAAGGCGAATAAAGTTGCCGGTGCAAACAGGCGATATGTCATTGCGCGTGGGTGATGCGGTCGAACCCGGCGGCGAGGTCGGCGATCAGATCCTGCACGTTCTCCAGGCCGATATGCAGGCGCACCAGGGTGCCGGAGAAGTCGATGCCGCCCGCCGGACGAATGGCTTCCAGTTCCTCCGGTTGGTTAGCCAGGATCAGGGATTCATAGCCGCCCCAGGAATAGGCCATGCTGAAGTGGCTGAAGTTGTCCAGATACTGGGCTAACTGCGTGTCGCTCAGACGCTGTTTCAGCACGAAAGAGAACAGGCCGTTGCAGCCGCTGAAATCACGGCGGTAAAACTCATGGCCCTTGCAACTGGGCAGCGCGGGGTGATTGACCACGGCTACTTCCGGTCGTTCGGCCAGCCAATTGGCGACTTCGATACTGCTTTGCTGGTGCTGTTTCAGGCGAACGCCCAGCGTGCGCAGGCCGCGGCTGGCCATATAAGCGGTATCGGCGTCGACCATCTGGCCCATCAAATAAGAGTATTCGCGCAGTCGGTCCCAACAGCGTGGGTTAGCCACGGCGGTGCCGAGCATGTAGTCGGAATGGCCGATAATGTATTTGGTGCCGGCCTGAATCGAAATGTCGATATCAAAATCCAGCGCCTTGAACAGCACGCCGGCCGCCCAAGTGTTATCGATCATGATCACCACCTCAGGTGCCACGGCGCGAATGGCTTGCACCATCGCCGGGATATCCTGGATCTCCATGGTGATTGAACCCGGGGATTCGAGGAACACCACGCGGGTATTGGGTTGAATCAGCCCGGCGATATCGGCGCCGATCAGCGGGTCGAAATAGGTGGTTTCCACATTCATGCGGCTCAGAATGTGGGTACAAAAGTCCTGCGTCGGCTCATACACCGAGCCGGTCATCAGCAGGTGATCGCCCGCGCCGACAAAGGACAAAATGGCGTTGGAGACCGCCGCCGCGCCGCAAGGATAAAGCACACAGCCAGCACCGCCTTCCAGTTCGACCATCGCATCCTGCAACGCGAAGTGGGTCAGGGTGCCGCGTCTGCCGTAAAACAGTTCGCCATGGGCGCGCTTGGCAGTGGCGTCTTTTTTGGCCGCCACGGAGTCAAATACCAGTGAAGAAGCACGTTGGGTGACAGGGTTGACGGAGCCCTGGGTGTAGCGCTTGCTGCGCCCGGCACCAATCAGGGTGGTTTCGATGTTTTTAGACGTCATAGGAACAGGCTCACCTTTGCTGGATCTTCACGGGCCATTTGCGATAGCCCTTACGTTAGCATGACCTATAATAGCCATCCAGACGTTTTAACATCCAAATGTAGAAACGGCTATAATCTTCTGCTCAATGCCGCTCTCGCACCTCATCGTTCTGTCTGGCGGCGATAACCAAGAGAGTTTATCGGTGAGCCTGAGATGTAACAGTAAAATGCGGCAAAACCCCCGACTTTGTTGCAGCCCTGTGCGGTAAAAGTGACGAAATAGCCCTATAAAGGGCACACATAGGGGCGAACAGGCGGCGAATGGGTTAGTGAAGGAACCTTAAGTGCGGCACAAGGGTGATTTTCCCGATTATTTGGTAAATAATAATGAGAACTACTATCAATCCCTGATTGGTTTGATATGATCGCACGCTGAATTATTCCTCAATTTTGATCGGTAACGGGTGGAGGCACAGCGTGAAAACGGCTGGCAAGCATTTAAATCAAGGATCGTTCGGTCAGGGCCGGGCGCAATGGGGCCAGGCATTCGGCCGTGGTCTGATAGCTTCAATGGTATTGGTGGTGGGTCTGGCCGGCAGCGCTCAGGCGGCCCCGGCGGCTAATCCGGCCGTTACCGAAAGCGTGGCTCCGGCCACCGCACCTGCTGCGGCAGCGCCTGAAACCCTCACTCCGGTCAATCCGCAGCCGACCATTCAGCCGCCGGAAACCCGCGGTATGGACCTGTCCGTCTGGGGGATGTACCAGCATGCGGACATCGTGGTGAAAATCGTGATGATTGGCCTGGTGCTGGCGTCTATCGTCACCTGGACCATCCTGTTCTCCAAAGGCAGCGAACTGTTCCGCGCCAAGCGCCGTCTGCGCCGCGAACAGCTGGCGTTGGCCAATGTCCGCTCGCTGGACGAAGCGTCCGAACTGGCGCAGAACTTCTCGGACGAAAGCATCAGCTCAGTGTTGCTGAATGACGCGCAAAACGAGCTGGAACTGTCGGCGGCGTCCAACGACAACAACGGCATCAAGGAACGTACCGGTTTCCGTCTGGAGCGTCGCGTCGCGGGCTACAGCCGTAACATGGGGCGTGGCAATGGCTTCCTGGCGACCATCGGTGCCATTTCGCCGTTTGTCGGCCTGTTCGGTACCGTTTGGGGCATCATGAACAGCTTTATCGGTATCGCCCACTCGCAAACCACCAACCTGGCCGTGGTGGCCCCCGGCATCGCAGAAGCGCTGCTGGCCACCGCACTGGGCCTGGTCGCCGCGATCCCGGCGGTGGTGATTTATAACATCTTCGCCCGTGTGATCAGCGGTCACCGCGCTCAGGTTGGCGACGTAGCGGCGCAGGTGCTGCTGCTGCTGGGCCGCGATTTGGATCTGGCCGCCACGGCGGAAGCCAAACGCTCACAGCATTCACACCAACTGCGGGTGGGGTGAGTTATGGCGATGCGCTTAAATGAAGATCTGGACGACAGCGGCGAACTGCATGAAATCAACGTGACGCCGTTTATCGACGTCATGCTGGTGCTGTTGATCATCTTTATGGTGGCCGCGCCGCTGGCAACGGTAGATATCCGTGTCGATCTCCCGGCGTCCTCCGCCAAACCTCAGCCGCGTCCGGAAAAACCGGTGTTCCTGTCGGTGAAAGCGGATAAACAGCTCTACGTTGGCGAACAAGCGGTCAGCGCAGATCAGCTGACGTCGGTGCTGGATCAACGAACCCAGGCGAACAAAGAGACCACCATCTTCTTCCAGGCGGACAAGAGCGTGGACTATGAAACGCTGATGAGCGTAATGGATACGCTACGTAAAGCCGGTTACCTGAAAGTGGGGCTGGTGGGGATGGAAGGCACCGCCAAGTAGCGGGCTGATATCACCTACGGTTAGAAGGGCGCTCAGGCGCCCTTTTTTATTGGCTGAGTTTTGTACAAATACTTGACGTGCCGTCGATAAATGAAAATACTAATAGATAGTAATTAACACTACTTTCCGGAGTCGGCCATGCCAACCAGCATTGCTTTAAGCCCTTATTTTGAAAAGTTCGTTCATGAGCAAATTGACAGCGGGCGCTATGGCAACGTCAGTGAAGTGATTCGGGCGGGTCTGCGCCTGCTCGAAGAACATGAGCGAGCGATGAAAATTGAAGAGCTGCGAGTGGCCACTGCACAGGGAATTGAAAGTGGTGAGGGAGTCCCGGCGGAAGAGGCGTTTACGCGTTTGCGGGCTAAATACCAACGGATGGTGGATAACGGAAGTGACTAATGGGGCTAACAATATCGCCGGCGGCGATATATGACATTGAAAGTATTGGCGACCGTATTGCGCAGGAAAATCCGGTCCGCGCACTGAGTTTCATTGCTGAATTGTATAGCCAATGCCAGCGTATCGGTGAGTCACCGCAAGCCTATCAAAAGCGCCCTGAACTTGGCCGGGACGTCAGGATTAGCGCCTATGGAAAATACCTTATCGTTTTCACCGCGCTACAGCCTAATGTCAGGATCGAGCGCGTATTCCACGGTGCGAGAAATATTTTGCGTCTGCTGGCCCACCGTTAAAACGTTAGGCCTGACCAAGCGGTTCGGCCCTAACGTTTACGTCCCTGTTTAACCGCGAGCGTGCGCCGCCGCGCGGGCGATTTGCTCATCGGTAGGGCGTACGTCGGTATAGAGCACAAACTGCTCCAGCGCCTGTAACGCAATCACTTCTGCGCCGGTAATCACTCGTTTGCCGTGTTCGCGCCCGTAGCGAATCAGTGGGGTTTCCGCCGGCAGCGCCACCACGTCGAAGACGATGTTTGCCGCATCGACAGTGGCGGGCGTGAAGGCCAACTGCTCCGCTTCAGCACCGCCGGCCATGCCAATTGGCGTTACGTTGATCACCATCTCCACCTTTAGCTCACCGACTTCGGCCTGCCACTGATAGCCGTACGCGCTAGCCAGAGCCTGTCCTGCCTGCGGATTGCGGGCGATGATATGGCCGTTTTTGAAACCGGCGTCACGCAGCGCGGCGGTGACCGCTTTCGCCATGCCGCCGCTGCCGCGCAGGGCAAAGGAGGTTGCCGCCGGGATTTGGTGCTGGGCCAGCAGTTTGGCGATGGCGATATAATCGGTGTTATAGGCCCGCAGAAAACCGTCGTCATTGACGATGGTATTGACCGACTCAATCGCCGTGGCGGAAGCGTCCAGTTCGTCGAGGAAAGGGATGCAGCTCTCTTTGAACGGCATGGAAACCGCGCAGCCGCGGATCCCCAAAGCCCGTACGCCGCCCACCGCCGCCTGAATATCCTGGGTGGTGAACGCCTTGTAGATAAAATTCAGATCCAGTTCCTGATACAGGTAGTTATGGAAGCGGGTGCCGAAGTTGCCGGGGCGACCGGCCAGCGACATGCACAGCTGGGTATCTTTATTAATCTCACGGCTCATGTGGAGCTCCTTAAGCGGGAAAAGAAAAACCTGAAATCAGGGCTGGCCGAGCAGTGCCTTCGAACCGGCGTGACGCCAGTGGATGCTGCCCGGCAGGTAGAGCGCGTTCTGCTCCAACGGCCGCTCGTCAATCAGTGCGCTGACCATGTCGAAACTGTGTTGGGCCAGGGCGCGGCAGTCCTGTGCCACCGTGTCGATTTTCAGCGTCAGGCCATCGAACAGGTAGTGATCGTCGAAGCTGCACAAATGCAGATCGCTTTCCATCAGCTGGTGTTGGTTCAGGTAGCGCAGCACCCCTTCCAGCAGGCCGCAGGCGGCGGTGAACAGGGCCTTGGGCGGACGGCCCAGCTGTGCACACAGTTGGGCGAACATCTCGTAGCCGGAGCTGGGATGATAATTGCCGTTGATGATCCATTCCGGTTTACACACCACCCCGGCGCGTTCAAGGCCGAGCTGAAAACCGGCTAACCGATCGCGGGTTGGCGAGATACGGGGTTGCCCACCCAGGAAATAAAACTCGTCCGGATGCTGGCGTGCGACGTTTTCCACCAGCGTGGCGGTCGAGGTCAGTGAGTCGGTGATCACCAGCGGCAGGTCGGAGCCGGTGATCAGGCGGTCCATCTGCACCACCGGCAGGCTGGCGTTAATCTTTTGGTATTCCGCATCGTTGAGCTGGCTGGAGGCGACAATCAGGCCATCGACCTGCCGCTGCACCAGGCTGTTCACCGCCATCATTTCCTGCGCCGGGTTCTCGTCGGTGCAGGCGATCAGCAACTGCAAACCGGCCTCGCGGCACAGGGTTTCCAGCTCGCGTGAAATCACCGCAAAACCGTAGTTGGTCATTTCCGGCACCACCAGCCCCAGGGTGTGGCTGCGGGAAGAGCGCAGCGAACGGGCGTGGAAGCTGGGCTGGTAATGGTGCTCGCCGGCCAGCGCCAGGATGCGATCGCGGGTGTCGTCGGACACCCGGTACTCCTTGCTGCGGCCATTAAGCACCAGGCTGGCGGTCGATTTCGACACGCCGGCCAGTGCGGCAATATCACTGATGGTTATGCGTTTATTTTTTTTCACTGACGGCATCTGAATTCATCAAAGGATGCGTCATTCTAGCATGCATGGCGTCAGCGACCAGTGCTCGAGCGCCAGCGGCGCATTGCCGTTCAGGCGCAGCAAAGGTTGCGGAGCGGGGAAGTAGCGCGAACTCATGGTCGCTTCGCCGTGGTTGATAAAAATCTCCACGCTGGAACGGTCAAACAGTATCTGCAACCGGGTCAGATTACCGCGCCAGTAACGGTGTTCCGGCTGCCCATTGCGCAGGTTGTTGCGCGTCAAACGCAGCACGGCACCATCCCACTCCAGGGTCATCGCCCCGCCAAAGTCGGCGTTGAATGCGCCGTTTGGCGTCAACAGCAGTTCCGCGCTGTCGACAGGCCAGCAGGGGGCGTCGTCGGCCGTGCCCTGCCATTGGCGGTTTTCGCCCCGCAGCTGTTGCAGTTCACGCACCGGCCGTTGGTAGAGCTTGCCGTTATGCAGCGACAGCTCGCGAGGGCAGGTCAGAATATGGATCCAACCAGACTGCCGGGTCGGGTGGCAATCCTCGTCTTGCTCCGGTACGCCCATCCAACCGACCAGCAACCGACGGCCGTCTTCGGCCAGGGTGGTTTGCGGCGCATAGAACTCGAACCCGGCATCTAACTCGTGGAATTCCTGATGTTCGAAAGTGGCCCGCCGATAATCCAGCTTGCCGGTAAAATAGCCCGCCTGATAAAGGTTGAGGTACTGTTCGGCTTCTGCCGCCAGCCCTTGCGGACAGCAGATCAGCACCTCGGTGCCGTCCAGCGTGAACAGATCCGGGCATTCCCACATATAACCGAAATCACCGAGACCGTTCAGCTGCGAACCGGCGATTTCACCCAATAGCTGCCAGTTGCGCAGTTCGGCGGAGCGCAGCAGCAGCACCTTGCCGCGATCCTGCAAGTCGCGGGCGCCGAGCACCATGTACCAATCATCCTGATGGCGCCAGACTTTCGGATCGCGCACGTGGCCGCTATAGCCCGGCGGCAGCGGCAACACCGGCCCAAGTTTGTCATAGCCGCCTTGCGCATTCTCTTGCGCCAGACACTGGTAAGCGGTGCGCGAGCCGTCGGGGTATTTTACGTTGCCGGTATACGCCAGCATGATTTTGCCGTCCGCTACCACCGCCGAGCCGGAATAACAGCCATGGCTGTCGTAACAGGCCCCCGGCACCAACGCCACCGGCTGGTGCTGCCAGTGGACCAGATCCGTCGATTGCCAGTGGCCCCAGCATTTGTTGCGGTGATCGCAGCCCAACGGGTTCCACTGATAGAACAGGTGATAAACCCCGTTATGCTGGATAAAGCCGTTGGGATCGTTGAGCAGCCCGACGCTGGGCGCCAGGTGCCACGCCGGGCGGTGCGGATCGCGCAGCGCCTTGGGCATGCCGCTCATGAGCGCCTGAACGGCCTGTTTCATCAGGTTCAGTTCTTCCATTATTCACTGTCCGTTTTATATTTCAGCAACAACGAGAGGGTAAAGGCGCTGCCAAAGGCGATCACCAGACCAATGATATAGCTCACCAGCGAACTGGCCTGCACGATTGCCATCCCCGGGATCGCCGTTAGCCCGACGGCGTTCATGCCGACATGATTGGCCACCACCCAGGCTCCCCCGAGCGCACCGCCCGCCAGCGCCGCCAAAAACGGCTTAACAAAGCGCAGGTTGATACCGAACAGCGCCGCCTCGGTAATGCCGAGCATGGCGGAAAAGGCCGAAGGCACTGCAATGGCTTTGATCTTGGCATCGCGGGTTTTGAAATACACCGCCAGACAGGCGCCGCCCTGGGCGATGTTGGCCATCGACCAGATCGGCAGCAGGAAATTAACGCCGATGTTCGGGTTCCCGAGCAACCCGGCTTCGACGGCGTGGAAACTGTGGTGAATGCCGGTGATCACGATGGCGGAATACAGGCCGCCGAACAGCAAACCGGCGAACCAACCGGCGTGGGCGATCAGCGTGCTGAGGACAAAGGAAATGCCGTCACCCAGCGCGCGGCCGGCGGGGCCGATAAACAGCATGGCGACGAAACCGGAGATCACCACCGTCAGGAAGGGGGTCAGGATCAGATCCAGCGCATTGGGGATCACTTTGCGCAGCTGTTTTTCCAGTACGCTCATAAACCATACCGTCAGCAGCACCGGGAACACCGTACCCTGATAGCCGATCATGGCGATCTCCAGCCCGAAGAAGTCCATGGTATGGAAACCACCGGCCACGCCCCAGGCGTTGGTCAGCGCCGGGTGGGTCAGAATGCCGCCGAGCGTGGCACCCAGATAGGGGTTACCGCCGAATTCACGTGCGGCGGTAAAGCCGATCAGGATTGGTAAAATGATGAACGCCGCCGAGCTGAACATGTCCAGCATCACAAACACGGCGCTGTTGGCATCGGCCCAGCCGTAGGTTTTCACCATGCCGAGCAGGCCCATCAGCAGGCCGGAGGCGACGATAGCCGGAATGATCGGCACGAAGATGTTCGACAGCAGGCGGGCGATACGCTGCAGCGGGTTAAGTTTTTTAGCGGCGATATCGGCGGCTTCAGACTTGCTGGATTCGTTGACGCCGGCCGCCTTGATAAATTCCGCGTGCACCTTGTTGACCAGCCCGGTGCCGAAAATCACCTGGATCTGCCCGGCGTTGTTAAAGCAGCCCTTCACCCCGTCCAGCTTGCCGATCGCCACCTTGTCGACCAGGCTGTCATCCACCAATACCAGGCGCAGGCGCGTGGCGCAGTGGGCGGCGCTGGCGATATTTTCTTTGCCGCCGAGCAGCGGCAACAGCGCGTTGGCGGTTGCGGTAATGTCCATGTTCACTCCCTTAATAAATAAAAATGCCGCCGCGGTTTTTCGCGGCGGAAATCAGCCCATCAGCGTCAGAAGAAGTACTTGAATCTGGCACGTACGCCGTAGCGCTGGTCGTTGTTGGCGTTGGCAATCTTGTTATCAGCATTGGCCTCCAACATCGAAACGTAGGCTCCCAGGTACAGATTGAAATTCTTCATATTCATGATGTTAGGTATTTGGTACGAGGTATGAATGGTATGAATGTCATATTTGCCCGGCTCGCTGAGCGGGTTATTGATGTCGGCCGTCATGCCGGCAGTATTGAACTCTTTGATATTGTTGTGGGCGTAGATATAACCCACTTCAAAACGACGCCACAGCACGTTGACCCCGGCGGTGAAGTCCTGCTCGCCGGAGGCGTCAAGATAGGCGGTGCTCAGGTTGGCGACCACGCCGTTGTCCGGATGGGCGACGGTGTTGTTCCAGCTGAGGGTCATGCCGTAGCCGTTGCGTTTGGACTGGTCGACGAATTGTCCCTGATTGTCATGGTAGCCGTAGGCATTGTTGACCACGTTGCTTTCCATCGCCACCGCCGCGCTGAGCTGGTCCTTTTTCCAGGCGATCACCGGCCGCAGGTAGGCGACATTTTTCTTATTATCCAGACTGTTGCCGTGGTAGGCATCATCCTGGAACAGTGAGGTACCGTCCTCCACCAGCGTATTCAGTTCGAAGTAGAAGTTGCCGGCGTACTTGCTCAGCATCAGATTGCCGCCGCTGCTGCTACGGCCGCGGCCTTCTTTCATCATGTAGATATAACCGAAGCCGTCGGCGTACAGATCGTTGGCGGTATTGCCGGAATACTGGATGAAGGTGTCCTGATTGAGCGGGAACATGTCGTAGGCTTCAAAGCGACCAATCTTGGTTTGCCAGTTTTTTTCGTTACCGAAGAAGAAGGCGGCATCGTCGAGGTTCATTTTGCCGGTCATGTCTGCCAGCGGTTGCACGCTGAAACCAGAAAAGTTGCCATCCGGGTTGCGGCGATAACCGTCCACGCCGACCAGTATGCGACCGTTGATATCCCACTTTTCTTTGTTACCGGGCTTCCAGTCCTTGTTGTCGCTGCCTTTCAGCGACGTCAACTGGCCGCTGCGGCTGGCGCCGTCCAGGTTGAATTCGACGTCGCCGTACAGCTTAAGATCGGTTAAGCCGGTGAGCTTCAGGTTGCTGGCCGGTGCGGCGTGGGTTTCCAGCGTTGCGGTGCGCTGCGCTACCTGCACGGTTTGCCGCTCGGTATTGGCGGTGCGTTGCTCCAGCTGTTGCGCCTTGCGTTCTGCCGCCGTAGCGCGCGTTTCCGCCTGGTTCGCCCGTTGTTCGGCCTGTTGCAGCCGCTGTTCCAGTGCATTCAGACGCGCTTCAATACTGTCGTTAGCGCCAGCTGCCGCAGAGGTAGAGATGAGAAGCCCTGTAGTGATGGCCAGATAGCTGAGTTTTTTCATGATTGTCTATCATCCGGGAAGGTTGTTATTATTTTTTGCTAAATTGCTAAACCGGTTTTTCAGGATGAAAGATAGTGAGTTGAAGGACGACTGGCAATCAAGTTTGCTAACCCGATTCAGCTATTGTGATCGAGTCCGCAAATTGTGCCTGAACAGGCAAGGGTGAATGTGGCCCCGATATTGTTCGTTTAATCTCGGGTCTTTCGGGGCCAGTTTTACGGTGGGCAGGTCAGCGACGAAGGAAGGCCCGGAGCTCGTCGGCATGCGGCAGCGCGGTCATCGCACCTTTGGCGGTAGTCGCCAATGCGCCACAGGCCTGAGCCTGGGCGATCACCGCCGGCCATTGTTCTTCCTGTGGCAAAGCGCCGATCTGCGCCAGGGCCGCCAACAGGCCGGCGACAAAAGCATCACCCGCGCCAGTGGTGTCGACCGGGGTGATCATCGGGGCGCGGAAATGGCGGATCTGCTTGCCGTCATGTACGCAGACGCCATTGCCGCCCAGCGTCACCAGCAACAAACGCAGCGGGTAGCGTTGCATCATCCAGTCGACAGCGCTCTCTAACTCACCGATATTGCTGATAAAAATCAGTTCTTCCTGCGAGATTTTCACCACATCCGCCAGCAGCAACGCTTTTTGCAGGCAGGTACGCAGCGCTTCCGGTTGACGCCAGACCTCTTCACGAATGTTCGGGTCAAAACTGACCCAGCCGCCGGCGGCCTTGATGTCTTCCATGGCGGTAAAGGCGGTGCTGCGGCTGGGCTCCTGCGACAGAGCGATAGAACAGACGTGCAGCCATTCATCAGCTTTGAAATCAGGCAGATCTTCAGGCTGCAAGAACAGATCGGCACTGGGACTGACCATGAAAGTGAAGGAGCGCTCGCCCGCCAAATCAAGATCCACCACCACAGTGGAGGTGTGATGATCGGGATCTTGCGACATATGGCGAATGTCCACCTGTTCTTCACTCAGCACCTGTTGCAGAAAGCGGCCGAAGCTGTCCTGGCCGACCCGGCCGATAAAGGCGCTGTCGCCCCCCAGACGGGCAATGCCGACTGCCACATTGGCGGGCGCGCCGCCAGGGCACTTGAGATAACTGTTTGAATTTTCAGGAACCAGATCGACGACTGCGTCACCCAGCACCCATACGCGATTAACCATGTTCAATCCCTTTCTTCACCCGTGTCAGATGGCGAGCTAAAATAGAAGAACCGGTTTAGCATTGCAACGAAAGAATCTGCTGCAGGTGGGGCAGAGGTAGCCGATCACCCGGGGAAGTGACGGGGGTGGGAGAATAAGTTATAGCGATTACGAATAAGTAACACGTTGACAAATATAATTAAAAATCAGTGCGGCGATTAATGAAGGAGCTAATTGAGATCGCTAATTAATAAAGGCATCTGGCGCGTTTGAAATAGGAAGTTTCCTAAAGATTTTACGTTACTCGGCATGAATACCGCCGTGATGAATAATTGCATTCTTCAGATGCAATTATTCATTGAACTTAATGTTAACTAAAATAAAAATATTTTAAATTTATTTAAAAACATAATGTTATGCGTTGATTTTGACTTGATTTCAGAGCGGATTTATTAGCGTCAGAGAGTATTCTTATTCAGCATTTTGTTATCCGGCGCCCATTGCAAACCAAAATTAAGTTGATTGTGTGCTAGCCGTGAGCATAATGTTCGCGTTTATTTACAATTCTTATCTTTTATTTGTCTTTCGACAGGGAAAAAGTAATGCGCCACTCCGCTTACTCTTCGCTCAGCCTTGCTGTGCGCAAGGGCTGTATTCCATTTGGCTCCGTTGTCTTGCCGCTGTTTATATTCAGCCAACCGCTGCTGGCGGCAACATCAAACAGCGAACAGCTGATCATACAGCAGCAGCGGCAAAAGGCGCTGGAGCAGCAACTGACACCGCCGACGCCGGATGTGCGCTTGTCTCCGCCTTCGTCCGGTTTTGGCCGCATTGCTTTCCCGCAGGAAAAACCCTGTTTCCCTATCGATCAGGTCGTGTTGAGCGGCCAGGACAAACTTCCCCATTGGTTGCCGTTGCAGCGCATTGCCAATCAGGCGCAGGGCCGTTGCCTGGGCGGGCAGGGCATTAACCTGCTGATGAGCACCCTGCAAAACCGGCTGGTGGATCACGGCTATATCACCACCCGCGTGCTGGCGCCGACGCAGGATCTGAAAAGCGGCAAGCTGCGGTTAGTGGTGGTACCAGGCTATGTGCGGCAGGTGAAACTGACGCCGGACAGCGGCCATTACATTCAGCCTTACAGCAGTTTCCCGGCCCACGCGGGCAACCTGCTGGATCTGCGCGATATCGAACAGGGGCTGGAGAACTTGCAGCGCCTGCCGACGGTACAGGCCAATATGGAAATCGTCCCCGGCGAACAGCCCGGCGAAAGCGACATTGCCCTGAGCTGGAAGCAGGAACGCATGTGGCGCATTGGCGCCTCGCTGGATGACTCCGGCACCAAGAGCACCGGGCGTTATCAGGGCGGTTTGACGCTGTCGCTGGATAACCCGTTCTCGCTCAGCGATCTGTTCTATATCTCCGGCTCTACCGATCTGCAAAACCAGGGCGGCAAGGGGTCCAAGAACATTACCGGGCACTATTCGGTGCCGTTTGGTTACTGGATGGCCGGGGTGACCGCCAACAGTTACGACTACCACCAGACCATTGCCGGACAAAATCAGGATTACCGTTACAGCGGCAAGAGCAAGAACCTGGATTTCCAGCTCAGCCGGGTACTGCACCGCAACGGCAGCCAGAAAACCACGCTGACCTATGACGTGCTGGCGCGCGAGTCCAGCAACTACATCAACGATACCGAAGTAGAAGTGCAGCGTCGGCGCACCTCCGGCTGGCGTTTGGGGCTGCAGCACCGCCACTACATTCAGCAGGCCACGCTGGATGCCGGCATCAGCTATCAGCGCGGCACCCGTTGGTTCGGCGCATTGCCTGCGCCGGAAGAGACCTTTGGCGAGGCCACGGCACTCAGCAAAATTGTGCAGCTTAACGCCCAGCTCGACGTGCCATTCAGCCTGTTCAGCCAGGACTTCCGCTACAACGTGCAATACCAGCGCCAGATCAGCGATACGCCACTGACGCCGCAAGACCAGTTTGCCATTGGCAACCGTTGGACGGTGCGCGGCTTTGACGGTGAACGCACCCTGAACGCCAATCACGGCTGGTTCGTCCGTAACGATCTGGCCTGGCGTACGCCGTTGCAGGGGCAAGAATTGTACCTCGGCGCCGACTACGGCGAAGTGGGGGGCTACGGCTCCGACTACTTGGCCGGTCAGCACCTGGCCGGTGGCGTGGTGGGCCTGCGCGGCTACGCCTTCAAGGTCGGTTACGATCTGTTCGCCGGTGTGCCTTTCTCCAAACCTGATGGGTTCCGCACCAGCCCGGTCACCCTGGGCTTTAACCTGAGCTGGAACTACTGAGGGCACGACCATGCGCATAGGCGAATACGATATCAGGGCGCCGCTGATCCTCGGCGGTAACGACAGCGAGGCGGAAGCCTTTGGCGCTGCGGTATGGCTGTGGATGCATTCGCCGATGCACCGCGACGCGCCGTTGCACAGCCTGCCGACGCTGCTGCTGCCGATCATCAAGCGGCAACAATATGTGTTGGCATCACACCAGGATCAGCCGGTGTTTTTCCTCAGCTGGGCCTGGATGAATCAAGAGGCCGAGGCGCGTTATTTGACTCAGCCGGCGGTAAATATGCAGGAAAATGACTGGAACAGCGGCGATCGTCTGTGGTTCTGCGACTGGATAGCGCCCTTTGGGCACACGCGCGAAATGCGCAACCTGATCGCACGGGAAATCTTCCCGCACCTGTGCATGCGGGCGCTGTATCACCGCGGAAGCCAGCGTGGAAAGCGCGTAGTGAACTTCAAAGGCGCGCAGGTCAGCCATCAGCAAGCGCAGCAATGGTGGACGAACCACCCGTTAGCCGTCGCGCCGTCAGACATTCAATAAGGACATTGCCATGAACAAGAACCTGTATCGTATCGTTTTCAACAAAGCGCGTGGCATGCTGATGGTGGTGGCGGATATCGCCCGCTCCGGTCATGCCGGGTCTGCTCGCTCATCGGGTCTGGGCCATACTCTGAGCCAGTGTATCGGCAAGATGAACGCCGTCAGTTTCAGCCTGCTGATGGCGCTGGGGGCGATTCAGCCGGTGCAGGCGGCAATTATTGCCGATGGCAATGCGCCGGGCGGCCAGCAGCCGACCATCATCAACAGCGCCAACGGTACGCCACAGGTCAATATTCAGACGCCAAGCGCCGGTGGGGTTTCCCGCAATACCTACAGCCAGTTTGACGTCGACAAGCAGGGCGTCATCCTCAACAACTCCCATAAAATGACCCAAACCCAACAGGGCGGCTGGGTCGACGGCAACCCGTGGCTGGCGAAAGGCGAGGCCAAGGTGATCCTCAATGAGGTCAACTCCCGCGATCCCAGCCGTTTGAACGGGTATATCGAGGTCGCCGGGCAGCGTGCTCAGGTGGTGATCGCCAACCCGTCCGGCATTACCTGTAACGGTTGCGGCTTTATCAACGCCAACCGCGCCACCCTGACCACCGGTCAGGCGCAGATGAACAACGGCAACCTGACCGGCTTTAACGTCGAGCGTGGCGAAGTGGTGGTTGAAGGCGCCGGTATGGACAGTTCGCGCCAGGATTACACCGAGATCATCGCGCGCTCGACGAAGATCAACGCCGGGTTATGGGCAAACGATCTTAAAGTCACCACCGGGCGCAACAAGGTGGATGCCGCGCATCAACAGATCGACAAACAAAGCGACGATCCGGCCACCCGCCCGCAACTGGCGGTGGACGTGGCCAAGCTCGGCGGTATGTACGCCGGCAAGATCCGCATGATCGGCACCGAAACCGGCGTCGGGGTGCGTAACGCCGGTAATATCGGCGCGCAGGCCGGCAGCGTGGTAGTCACCGCCGATGGCCGTATTGAAAACAGCGGTAAAATCAGCAGCGGCAGTGATATGCAGTTGGCCTCGAAAGGCGGCGTCAGCAACAGCGGTTCGTTGTTCGCGGCGGGCCATGCCGACGTCAGCAGTGACGGCGAAGTGCAAAACAGCGGCTCCATCGCGGCCCGCAATAATGTGCGCGTACAGGCAGCCAGCCTGAACAGCAGCCAAGGCAGTACGCTGGCGGCCGGTGTGCAGCAGGATGGCCGGCTTGGCGGCAGCGGCGAACTGGCGTTAACCACCCATGGCAAACTGACCGCACAGGGCCAAAATCTGGCGGCAGGCAACCTGCGCGCCACTGGGCAGGGCGTGGACATCAGTGGCAGCCGTACCGCGGCTACCCAGGCCACGCTGGATGCCGGGGCCGGCGATTTGACCACGGCTAATGCGCAGGTTGAAGCCACGCAACAGCTGACCGCCAGCAGCGGCAAGCTGTTCAACAATGACGGCGGCAAGCTGGCGGCGAACAAGCTGGCGCTTAACGCGCATGACTTATCCAACCGCAAGGGGGAGATCACCCAGCTCGGCGAAGACAATCTCCGGCTGAACCCTCAGGGCAAACTGGATAACACCGGCGGCCGTATCGCCAGCAATGGCAATGACTTGACGCTGGACGCCGGTTCGATCGACAACCAGGGCGGGCAAATCGTCCATGCCGGTAAAGGTGCACTGGCGGTGAATACCGCTCGCTTGCAGGGCGATGGCGGCAAACTGCTGTCCAACGGCCGGCTCAGCATGCAGGGCGGCGATTACGTGCTGGACGGCGGCACCACTTCGGCGCAGCAGATCGCGCTGGATGCCGGTAGCCTGTCTAACCGCAATGGCCAACTGGTGCAGAGCGGCAAGGGTGAGATGCGCCTCAATACCCGCGAGGGGATCGATAACCAGGGCGGCCAACTGGCGGCCAACGGCAACGTGACGTTAAACGCCGCACGGCTGAACAACCAGAACGGCAAAGTGATTGCTGCGCAGGACGGCAGCCTGAAGGCACAGGTCAGCGGCGCGGTCGATAACCGACAGGGGCAACTGGCGGCCAGCGGCCATACTCAGTTGCAGGCGGATAAGCTGGATAACCGCAAAGGGCTTGTTTCCGCCGCGACGGGCAACGCAGAGGTTGCGGCACGACAGGCGCTGGATAACCGCGGCGGCCGTATCGAGGCCAGGCAGGCTCTGCAACTGACCGGTGCCGGACTGGAAAATCAGGCCGGGCAGGTGGTGGGCGGCGCGCTTTCGCTGGCGCTGGGCAAAGGCGCGTTGAACAACCAGCAGGGCGTCATCGCCGCCTCCGGCGATCTGGGCCTGAGCAGCGGTGCGCTGACCAATGACGGCGGCTTGCTGCAATCCGCCGGCAACATGAATCTCGATACCCAGGGCGCGGCATTGAGCAACCGCCTGAGCGGTGAAACCGGCGGCATCCTCAGCCAGGGGACGCTGACGATCCACAGCGGTGCGCTGGACAATACTCAGGGCATGCTGGTGGGCGGTGGTGCGACCGATCTGTCCACCGGTACGTTGGATAACAGCCAGGGCACATTGGTTGGCAAGCAGAAGCTGAATATCGACAGCCTGGCGCTGACCAACGATGGCGGCCTGCTGCAGGCGGGCCTTGATGCGCGTATCGATACTCACGGCCAGGCCCTGAGCAACCGCGACAGCGGCAAGAATGGCGGTATCAGCAGCCTGGGCAAACTGGCTATCACCAGTGGTGCCGTGGATAACCAGGCCGGCTTTATCGCCAGTTCGGGTGACCTGCAACTGCATGGCGAGCAACTGGATAACCGCCGTGGCACGCTGGCTTCAGAGAAGCAGCTGGCGGCCATGGCCCAGGTTATCAATAACCAGGGCGGGGCGATTAAATCCGGCCAGGATATGACGCTGAATGCCAAAGATTTGCTGGATAACAGCAATCTGGGAGTGATTGGCGCAGGCAAAAATCTGCAGCTGGACAGCGACAATCTGGTGAACAATCAGGGCACTTTGGTCAGCGCCGAGGCGGCGAAGATTAACTTCGGCCTGCTGGAAAACCGGGGTGGCCAATTGGCGGCCCAGACGGCACTGGAGCTGCACGGCAATAGCCTCAATAACAACGATGGCGGCCTGATCCAGAGCGGTGAAGGCTTGGATCTGACCGTCGATCGGCTGACCAACGTCAACAGCGGCGACAAAGGCGGCATCACCAGCCAGGGGGCAATGAACCTCACAACCGGCGTGTTCGATAACGGCCAGGGCCTGGTGATTGCCGGTAAAGACCTGCAGTTCGACGCCGAGGCGCTGCTGAACGGCGGCGGCAAACTGGTGGCGCAGCAGGCATTGGTGCTGAACACCACCGGCGCGGGCGGCCTGAATAACCAGGGTGGACTGGTGCAGTCGGGCGCGGAGATGCGTGTCGACACCCACGGCCAGCGGCTGGATAACCAGAACGGTACCTTGCACAGTCTGGGCGAACTGCAGCTCAGCGGTGGCGATGTCAATAACCAGGGCGGCACGCTGGGAGCCAAGGGCGACTTCACCCTGGCGGCGCTGGCGCTGGACAACAGTAACGGCGGTCGGATTATCGGCGAACAGGCGGTCCAACTCGCCAGCGCCGGTCTGGACAACCGCAACGGACAAATTCAGGCGGTCGGCAACCTGTTGCTGGACAGCGCGCAGGGGGTGATCGACAACGCCCTGGGGCTGATCCGCAGCGGCGCCACCGTGACGCTTAATGCCCTGCAATTCATCAACGACGGCACTCAGGCGGAAAACAAAGGGCTGGAAGGCCAAGCCGTGGCGCTGAACACCGGCTCGCTGAGCAACCGGGGCGGCAGCATTCTGGCTAACCAACAGCTGACCATCACCAACGGCGGTCAGTTGGATAACAGCGGTGGTCAACTGGCCGCCAGCGAAAACCTGCAGTTGCAGGGGGCCGCGCTTAACCTGCTGAACACCGGCGGAACCGTCAAGGCCGGCAAGCTGCTGGACATCAATGCCGCAGCGGTCGGTGGCGACGGGCAATTGCTGTCGCTGGGCGATATTAATCTGGTCAGCGCGCAGGGCATCAATAACAGCGGTGAGATGATTGCCAACGGCAATTTCAACTTCACCACGCCGGGCGATGTGACCAACAGCGGCAAACTGCTGGCGGGGGCCAAGCTCGATCTGCACGCCAATAATCTGTTCAATGCCGCCAGCGGTGAGATAAACGCCGGGCAAGATTGGCTGACGGTCAACGGTACCTTGACCAACTACGGCCTGATCGATGGCAAACATACGTTGATCCAGGCCAATACGCTGACCAACATCGGCACCGGCCGTATTTATGGCGATGCCATTGGTGTGCAAACCCTCACCTTTAACAACCTGGCGGAGAACGGCACCGCGGCCACCCTGGCCGGGCGCGAGCGGGTGGATATCGGCACCCAAACGCTGAATAACTACGATCACGGGTTGATCTACAGCGGCGGGGACATGGCGATTGGTGGCCAGCTTGACGCCAACCACCTGGCCACCGGCCAGGCCGCCACCCTCAACAATCACAGTTCGACCCTTGAATCTGCGGGCAGCATGGCTATTTCGGCCGGGCAGATCAACAACGTCAACGATCGTTTCAGTACCGAACTGGTCACCGTTTCCAACGGAAAAATCACCGAGTACCAGCAGTCAGGCGACCCGGTACGCTGGACGGCCGGAGAACCGGGCGTCTTCGTTGACCGCAATTCATCAGACTCGCTGTTGAACCTGAATACTCCAGGGAAAACCGGGCATAACAACGACAGATTTACGCAATACGACTACAACCGCACGGTGCAGGAAACCCAGATCAAGGAAAGCGATCCGGCCAAAATCATTGCGGGTGGTGATATGGCGATCAACGCCGGGCATCTGCTGAACGACAAGAGCCAGGTGATCGCGGGGGGTACGCTGGCGATTAACGCCGGCAGTGTGGATAACGTGACGGTGCCGGGCCAGCGCCTGACCACCGACGTCGGCGAAGTGACCAGTTACTACCGCATCAGAAAGAAAGGCAAAGATAATCAGGGGCACAACACCACGGCCTATACGCCGCCGACCACCATTCAGACCATTTCGCTGAAGCCGAGCCAGCTGATTGATCACGGGCAGGTGGCAGGTAACCCGATCGCCATTGCCCCGCTGACACCGCAGGGCACCAGTACCACCATCGGCGCTGCCGGTGGGGTCAATGCGGGGGTTACCGGCAGTGATATTTCCGCTGGAATGCAGACCATCGGCGGCGGTGCGCTGCCGGTGATCCAGGCCGTAGCGTTGCAGCCGGGCCAGCAGTTCGAAGTCGCCAACAAGGTCAATAGCCAGCAGGGCGATGCGGCGGACAGCGTGGTGCGTATCGTTGGGCCGGACACCCGTTTGCCGGACAACAGTCTGTTCAAGACCAATCCGGCGCCGGGCGGCCAGTATCTGGTGGAGACCGATCCGCGTTTCACCAACCAAAAATCCTGGCTGGGTTCGGATTACATGATTGGTAAAGCGACCAATAACCCGGACAACGTGTTGAAGCGCCTGGGTGACGGTTACTACGAGCAACGGCTGATCCGTGAACAGGTGATCAATCTGACCGGCCAGCGCTATCTGGACGGTTACAACAACGACGAAGAGCAGTTTAAGGCGCTGATGGATCAGGGGTTGGCCTTCAGCCAGCAATATAACCTGAAGGTCGGCGTGGCGCTGACGCCAGAACAGATGGGGCTGTTGACCCAAGATATCGTTTGGTTGGTGAATGCCAAGGTCACTCTGCCGGACGGCAGTCAGCAAAACGTCCTGGTACCGCAAGTATATGCCCGCATGCAACCGGGCGATCTGGACGGTTCCGGCGCACTGATTGCCGGGCGCAACGTCAACCTCAATCTGGGCGAAGGCCTGTTCAACAGCGGCCATATCGCCGGGCGTGAAGTGGTGAAACTGAGCGCCGCCAACATCACCAACGTGGCGGGCAACATTCAGGGGGCTGACGTTGGCCTGACCGCCCGCACCGACATCAACAATATCGGTGGGGTGATCCAGGGCAACAACTCGCTGCTGGCCAGCGCCGGACGCGACATCAACGCCATCAGCACCACCCGTACGGCACAGAGCGTTAACGGCGCCAACAGCTTCGAACGCACCAACATCGACAGCGTGGCGGGCATGTACGTGCAGGGGGCCGACGGCAAGCTGATGTTGCAGGCCGGTCGCGACATCAAACTGGATGCGGCGCAGGTGGTTAACAGCGGTGAGAATGGCCAAACCCTGCTGAGTGCCGGGCGCGATCTCACCCTGAATACGGTAACTACCGCTAGCCGCGACAATCTGATCTGGGACGGCGACAACAGCCTGAAACAGGGCAACAGCCAGCAGGTGGGCAGCGAAGTGGTGGGCAAAGGGGCCGTGACCCTCAACGCAGGGAAGGATATCACTGCCCATGCGGCAACGGTGTCTGCCGGCGATGCGCTGAACCTCAATGCCGGCCATGACATCAAGATCCTCAGCGGCGAGAACAGACTCGATCTGGACGAGCGCCACAAGGTGACCGGCGGTAACGGCCTGATGTCGAAAACCACCACCACCACTCGCGACACCCTGGATCGCCAGACCGTGCAGGGCAGTACCCTGAGCGGCGACAGCATTAACGTGTTGGCGGGCAACGATTTACGGGTACAGGGCAGCAGCGTGGCCGGGACTCAGGACGTGAAGCTGCTGGCAGGCAACGATCTGAGCATCACCGGCGCGACCGAAAGCAACAGTGAATTGCACCTCAAGCAGGAGAAAAAATCCGGCCTGATGAGCAGCGGTGGCATCGGCATCAGCTACGGCACCGAAAGCCTGAAAACCACGGATACCGCACAGGGGCTGACCAATCAGGGCAGCACCGTCGGCAGCGTAAACGGCAACGTCGCTCTGGGGGCCGGTAATAACCTGGCGGTGACCGGTTCCGAGCTGGTGGCCGGCAAGGACATGGCGCTGAGCGGCAAGAATGTGTCGGTGACGCAGGCGCAGGATCAGAACAGCCAAACCCACAAGGTCGAACAGAAGAAATCCGGCCTGACGCTGGCACTCTCCGGCACGGTCGGCAGTGCGCTGAACACTGCGGTAGAAACCTCGCAGCAGGCGAAATCCACCGACGACAGCCGCCTGGCGGCATTGCAGGGCACCAAAGCGGCGCTGAGCGGTGTGCAGGCGGTGCAGGCTGCGCGTTTGGCGCAAGCACAGGGCGCCGATCCGGCCAATGACAACATGGTGGGGATCAGCATTTCCTACGGTACCCAGTCCTCCACCTCGACCCAGAACAGCGGGCAGAGCACGGCGCAGGGCAGCAGCCTGACGGCGGGCAACAACCTGAGCATCACCGCCAGTGGCAACGGCGTGAAGGGCCAGGACGGCGATATCCTGGTGCAGGGCAGCCAGTTGCAGGCGGGCAAGGACGTCACCCTGGATGCCAACCGTGACGTGAATCTGCTTTCCGCCGAGAACACCCAGTATCTGGACGGTAAAAACGAGAGCCAGGGCGGCACGCTGGGCGTGGGTATCGGTGTCGGTTCCGGCGGTATTGGGCTGAGCGTTTCCGCCAGCGTCAACAAAGGCAAGGGTAACGAGAAAGGCAACGGCACCAGCCACACCGAAACCACGGTTAACGCCGGTAATCAGGTCAAGATTACCAGCGGGCGCGATACCAACCTGATTGGCGCACAGGTCACCGGCGAATCGGTCAAGGCCGACGTGGGCCGCAACCTGCTGCTGGAAAGCCAGCAGGACAGCGATCGTTACGATTCCAAACAGCAGAACGCCAGCGCGGGCGGCAGCTTCACCTTCGGCTCCATGACCGGTTCTGGCAGCATCAGCCTGAGCAAAGACAAGATGCACAGCAACTACGACAGCGTGCAGGAGCAGACGGGCATCTTCGCCGGCAAGGGCGGCTTTGACCTGACGGTGGGCGAACATACCCAGCTTAACGGCGCGGTGATCGGCAGCACCGCTACGGCGGACAAAAACCAGCTCGATACCGGCACGCTGGGCTTTAAGGACATCCACAATCAGGCTGATTTCGAAGTGGAGCACCAGAGCGTAGGCATCAGCTCCGGCGGCAGCATCGGCAGCCAGTTCGGCGGCAATATGGCCAACAACCTGCTGGTGGGCGCCAACAACAGCGGACACGACAGCTCAACCACCCATGCGGCGGTGAGCGACGGCACCATCGTCATCCGCGATCAGGACAAACAGACGCAGAACGTCAACGACCTGAGCCGCGACGTGGAGCACGCCAACCAGACGTTAAGCCCGATTTTCGACAAAGAGAAAGAGCAGAAACGCCTGCAGCAGGCGCAGCTGATCGGCGAGATCGGCAATCAGGCTATGGACATTGCCCGGACGGAAGGGGATATCCGTTCCATCAATGCGGGCAAGGCAGAGCTTGAGAAGAAAGGGATCAAAGAGCCGGACAAAGGGGCTGACAAGGAGCTCTGGGCGGAATACAACGAAAAACTGAAAGCGACAGACAGCTACAAAGCGACTCAGAAGGAGTGGGGTACCGGCAGCTCGGTTCAGAAAGGTATGCAGGCAGCCACGGCAGCGATACAGGGGCTGGCAGGCAATAATCTGGCGCAGGCAATGGCAGGTGGGCTGAGCCCTTATGCGGCCGGGGTCATCAAGGCGATGACGACCAACGCGGATGGCAGCACCAACGTTGCGGCGAACGCGATGGCGCATGCTGTGTGGGGGGCGGTAGCGGCCAAAGCCAGTGGTAACAGTGCATTGGCAGGGGCAGCTGGTGCGGCCAGCGGAGAGCTGATGGCGCGTTACATAGCGGGCGAGCTTTACCCGGGTGTGAAACCAGAAAACCTGACGGAAGATCAAAAACAGACCCTGAGTGCGCTGGGAACCTTGGCAGCAGGGCTGGCCGGCGGGCTGGTGGGGGATGGCACCGGTGATGCCGTCGCAGGGGCGCAAAGCGGCAAGAATGCGGTGGAGAATAACTATCTCAGCGATGCTCAATTGATTCAAAAAGATAAAGAGTTAGCTGAGTGTGGCACCTTGGTATGCAAAGCGGGTACTCAGGCTAAATGGACTGCAATAGATGCGGGTCAGGATGGCAGCTTTGCGGCGGGGATGGTCGCGGGCGTGCCTGCTTCACTGTACGAAACGGTAGAAGGCATTGTGAAAATGGGCTTAAGCCCAGTGGACACATGGAACTCAATCTCTGCCTTATTCGACGGTGATGGTGTATTAAGTAATGTTGGCGGCGCAGTAAAACAATCTTATATCGACAGAATAGATAAGCTGACCACTGAGTATCAAAAGGCGGGAGCCAGCGGCTCATTCAATGCAGGAGTCGAGGGTGGTAAACTACTGACTGATATTGCATCTTTGGCTGCCGGTGGTGCTGGGCTGGCCAAGGGCGGTGTGGTACTGACGGAGAAGGTTGCAGCTAAGGTTGCGGGTAAGGCTGAGTCGGCAGCTATGAATGCTGGAAAATTATCAGCTGAAAAAGAAGCATTAGAAAGAATCGGGCAAAATGCGAAAAATAGTTCTGATTTAAGTGGGAAACCATCTGGGGCGATATTACAGCAGCAAGCAGTGAAAAAAATTGATGACCTTGCCACTCAATTTAATAATCCGGCAGTACATCCGAAGGACTTCCAGTTAAATATTAATGGAAAAACAATGGTTGCAGATCCACAGTTAAGTTTAGGTGCTCCTGTATTTAAAGGAGCTAATGACGCTGATGTTATGACTTACTTTAAGCAACTTTCGGGGTCAGAGAATATGCCATCAGCTAAGGTGGTTCCTGGTAAAGGCACGGTGTATTCGATAAAAGTCACAGAAGGACCTTCAGCCGGTAGCACTTTGACATTGAGAGACTTTTCAACGTCAGCACAACAAACTGGTGCTAAATGGACCATAGATTTAATGACACCATCTATAAATGGTGGAAGAAGGGTGGAGATTAAATTCAAATGATTAAAAATATCAATGATATATATACATCTGTTGCCGAAAGTTCTTATGGGTTGTCTATGGGGGCTATATGGCAACATATCAGTGTTGAATGTTCTGAGTTGCCTGATAACTATTCTTTCAGGAAAAAAGTATTTTTTGCTATTTTGGGTAACTTATTGAATGATAAAAAAATTAAATTAGCTACGAATGGCGTGTTTTTGACTGTTCCTATTGAGCAACAAATAAAAATGTTGCAAGAGGCCTGGCCTGCTTACCCATATGAAGATGAGGATGATGATTTAGATGAATATGGAATGTGGTTTTTAGTTAAAGCACCTGTTGGGGTCGTTTGGCTAACACCTGATGGTGGAGAGCTATGGACTTGAAATAATCCCGGCCACCGAGCCGGGATCCTTTTATCAGTCGTTACCAGCACCATCCGCCACGGCGCTTGAACACCGGCGCATTGCCGATATCGTTCAGCGTGTCCGGAAAATCCTTCAGCCACAGGGCCACCTTCTTGCGGTTGTCGAGAATAACTATCTGAGCAGTAGGCAGATAGATGTACGGTCTGCTGAAATGAAATCCTGTCAGGCCAGCGGCGGTGAGCGACGGCACCATCATCATCCGCGATCAGGACAAACAGACGCAGAACGTCAACGACCTGAGCCGCGATGTGGAGCACGCCAACCAGACGTTAAGCCCGATCTTCGACAAAGAGAAAGAGCAGAAACGCCTGCAGCAGGCACAGCTGATCGGCGAGATCGGCAATCAGGCTATGGACATTGCCCGGACGGAAGGGGATATCCGCTCTATCAATGCAGGCAAGGCAGAGCTGAGAAGAAAGGGATCAAAGAGCCGGAGAAAGGGGCTGACAAGGAGCTCTGGGCGGAATACAACGAAAAACTGAAAGCGACAGACAGCTACAAAGCGACTCAGAAGGAGTGGGACACCGGCAGCTCGGTTCAAAAAGGTATGCAGGCAGCCACGGCAGCGATACAGGGGCTGGCAGGCAATAATCTGGCGCAGGCAATGGCAGGTGGGTTGAGCCCTTATGCGGCCGGGGTCATCAAGGCGATGACGACCAACGCGGATGGCAGCACCAACGTTGCGGCGAACGCGATGGCGCACGTTGTGTGGGGGGCTGTAGCGGCCAAAACCATTGGCAGGGGCAGCTGGTGCGGCCAGCGGAGAGCTGATGGCGCGTTACATTGCGGGCGAGCTTTACCCGGATGTGAAACCGGAAAACTTGACGGAAGATCAAAAACAGACCCTGAGTGCGCTGGGAACATTAGCTGCAGGGCTGGCCGGCGGGCTGGTGGGGGATGGCACCGGTGATGCCGTCGCAGGGGCGCAAAGCGGCAAGAATGCGGTGGAGAATAACTACCTCAGCGATGCTCAACTGATTCAAAAAGATAAAGAGTTAGTTGAGTGTGGCACCTTGGTATGCAAAGCGGGTACTCAGGCTAAATGGACTGCAATAGATGCGGGTCAGGATGGCAGCTTTGCGGCGGGGATGGTCGCGGGCGTGCCTGTTTCACTGTACGAAACGGTAGAAGGCATTGTGAAAATGGGCTTAAGCCCAGTAGACACATGGAACTCAATCTCTGCCTTATTCGACGATGATGGTGTATTAAGTAATATTGGCGGCGCAGTAAAACAATCTTATATCGACAGAATAGATAAACTGACCACTGAGTATCAAAAGGCGGGAGCCAGCGGCTCATTCAATGCAGGGGGCGAGGGTGGTAAACTACTGACTGATATTGCATCTTTGGCTGCCAGTGGTGCTGGTCTCGTGAAAGGCGGTGTCGTAATTACCGAGAATATTGCGGCTAAGGTTATTGGGAAAGCCGAAACTTTAGTTGCGAAAGGCGCTGCGGATACTGCAAAAGGGTCAACGAATATTAGTCGTGAAGCAACAAGCTCTCTTCAAGGGGCTAAGCTCAATGATTATTACCGTCAATTAGAAAAGTAAGGTCAAGCCGGGGTAAAAGAGTTGGAAAACGGAAGTTTCCGTTTTTATAGTGAAGTAAAACCTGCACGTACCCAAGGTGAAATGGCCGGTGCTCGACTGGTTCGAGAGTGGGATCCTTCATCAGGTAAAACGCGAACCTGGTATGAAACGGTTGACCATGCCGGGAATGTACGAAGTGTTGCTCCTAAGCCCGTTGTAGAAGAAAAAAATCATCGTATTTTTGATGCTGATGGTAACTATAAAGGAAGACGATAATATGTTGCATACTATTCCATCTAGAGATGACCTGAAATGTAAATTAGAACGACTTTGCTCTGGTGAGGAAAGCCGGGAGAAAATTTCGGCATGGGCAATGTCAATTATTGATGATGATTCAATTCGGATTAGCGACCCTATTGTATGGGATGTGCTTGAGTCGTTAGGGGCTGTTGATCTCCCATCAACGGATAGAGCTTATTTGTATGACTTAGTCGATTTTGAAAGCTGGTTATCCAAACTATCTGAGTCATAAAAAGGTGTGATCTTAATTAGCAGTGCCGACGCGATCGCGGGGGCGCAGACCGGTAAGACGGTGGTTGAGAATAACTGGTTGAGTGAGACGGAATCTCGTCAGCTTGATAAAGAGTTATCAGCGTGCAAAGCTGCTGGGAGAGATTGCAAACCGGTGCTTGAAAAGTACATAGAAATCAGTAATAAAAATAGTAAAGAACTGGCTGATGCCTGTACGGGGGGCGGTATTGCTTGTGTCACTTGGGAAGAGGTTATTCAGGCGAATACCAATGTCGCCCGAGATGCCGATCCGGCACAGTTCCGTTTGAGTGAGAAATTGAAGGATCCAGATGCCGCAGCACTGGTAAATTATCTCAATGGTTCGGATCTTAAGTTCCTGAAAGATAATATTACCACTGGAGATCGTGTGCTGGCGGTTGCCATCGATCCTACCTCTTGGCCAGCACTTGTGATGGGAGGGAAAGCCATAATCACGAATGGCGTAACTAAGGGGAAAGAGCAGTTGATAGCGGTAGGAGTTGCTAGTGCCGCAAATGCTGCAATTCAGTACGGTACAACGGGTGAAGTAAAACTCTCAGATGTTATAGGTTCCGGTGTAATCAGCGCTATCACTGCTGGTAAAGGTTATAATCCGACAGTGACGTGGAATGCTGCGGGTGGTTATTACCAAGCTGAGATGAAAGGTGACGATCCGTTTATGGGGGCGTTGCTAAGTAAAGCAGGTGCTTCCTCTGGCTATATGATGGGAAATGTTATTAAAATTCCTTTCGATAAAGTATTTAATCCGGTTTCAAAACAGTACGAATGGGTACAAACAGGAGTCTGGACAATTTCTAAGCCGGTTTCTCAGAGTTCCGTACCTTCAGTCGCCGCCAACGTTGTGGACTCTGCAGTATCGGGAGCGACTAACATAACAACGGACAAGATTGTGAAGGAGAAAAGCAAATGATAAAAATTCCAATATGGAAACTTGTACTGCTACTTGTTTATTCATGTTCAGTAATATCTATATTGATGTTCGTACTAAGCTTAGCTGTCCAGTGGTTAGGTGGGGATAATGATTTCCTTGGACCTTCGCAGTTACATGTTGCGTTCAAAATGGGGGGGGTGGGGGCTATTTTGGGCGTTGTTTTGTGGCTGGCATATTATATTCCATATAGAAGAAATTTTAGATAGGGTAAATATAACCCCTTCATAACTAACAGGCGTTGAGAATAATGCGCTGAGTGATATTGTACAGGCGCAGTCTGAAGGCAAGAGGCTGGAGCAGAAAGCTGGTAAAACAGTATGAATGGGTGCCAACAGGAGTATGGACTATTACCAAGCCAGTTCCACAGCATCCTTTACCCTCTATTATTGGAAATATGGGGGGCTCGGCAGTGTCAGAGATTGTGCCGAAATCTTTAGAAAAAACAGGAAGGTGATAAATGATAAAAACCTGGGTGTTTTAATTAAGGTTTTTTGCTTATTGAGTTTGCCATAAGTTCAGTTGTTCTGGTTACCTTTGTTTTTTTGAAGGGTTAACGTATATTTCAGAAGGTGTTTTCAGCCTGGATGATTTATGGTTAGGTTTGAGAGGTGCTACTTTTGGTGCTATTCCAGTGAGTTTAATTATTTGGTTATTTTATTATGTAGTGCCTGGGTTAAAAAAATAATTTTTTTGGGAATGTATAAATCCCGGCCAGTAAGACTGGGGCAGTTATTCCTAAGTCTCCAACCCACCATCTCATGCTGTTGTAGTCGGTTAATACTGGGTGCGGTGGGGAGCTCAATCTAATAAGCATGAACTTTATTGTCAGTGCTTTTAACGGTTCTGGTGAGAAGCTCAATCTTGTTCCGATGGATGGTAATCTAAATAAGGGTGTCTGGAAAAGATTAAGAACACTTGGGCTAACGCATTGAAAGATGGTAAAAACGTTAATGTTAAAATAGAGCCTATTTATAAAGGTAATAATGTAAGGCCTGAAAGTTTTAACGTGACATACTCTATTGATGGTGGCCGACCTGTATTCAAAGATATTAGTAATGTACCTGGAGGAATAAAATGAAAGAGCTAGATATTCTCCATAATAAAATTGGACAATTGCTAGTTAATGCTGGCCCTGACAATGCTCAAAAGATAGTTGCACGGGCGAAGCTTTCTTTAGAGGGTGATGTATGTGACTATGAATTTGATTACATAGATGACAAAGGTGATGAAGATTGGTTTATTCCAGATAAGTTGGCGGGTTACGATCTGAGATTATTGTTAGTTGAGCTAAGAGATTTTTATATAAAAAATAATCTTACTAATGGGAAGCCAGCTTGGAATGAATGTGAGATTGTTATTGACCTGAAAGCATCTAAGATATTCTTCAATTTTAAATATGATGATTAACAAAAGTCCCGGACTTGCGCCGGGATCTTCACCTCTAAGCCCTAACTTCCCACCGCTGTATCCAGCTAATAGATGCGGGTAGAGCGCCAATAGGTACTGATGGAAAACCTGTGAATCTTCATCATATGTTTTTACCAAATGCAACCGGATCACACCGGGTGTGACGGTGACTTCCAGTTGTGCCGCGTCGGTGATCCTGGTGTTCGGTGAATCGGATCTTACGCATAGCGATCTCCTCCGGGGACATAATCAGTATGTCGGAAGATCTCTAAAAGTGAATGGTTCGGATTACAGGGATGCTTACACGAACAGCGGTTGATCCGCGAACAGGTGATCAACCTGACCGGCCAGCGCTATCTGGACGGTTTCAACTACGACGAAGAGCAGTTTAAGGCGCTGATGGATCAGGGGCTGGCATTCAGCCAGCAATATAACCTGAAGGTGGGCGTGGCGCTGACGGCTGAGCAGATGGGGTTGTTGACCCAAGATATCGTTTGGCTGGTGAACGCCAAAGTCACCTTGCCGGGCGTAACCTCAATCTCAATCTCAATCTGGGCGAAGGCCTGTTTAACAGCGGTCATCGATTCTATCAAAGGAACCCAGCCTGTTTATTCTGGCTCTGTTATTACGAAATCTTTTGAAATGACCTTACCGAACGGTCAAAAAGTATGGGTGCATGGAAATGCTACAGAACACATGGCAGAATATGCAGCATCTAAAGCCGTAACCAATACGCCAGAGGCCGTTAGACTTGCCAGCCAGACAGAACTTAGAAGCTTTCAAGCGGCGCTAGATACAGCAACAAAGAACGGTATGTCATATGGGCGTATAACAGTTGATGGTTGGCAACTGGAAATTAAACCTCCGCGTGCTGTCGGTGAGTTGCCTACAGTCATTCATGCTCGTTATTTGGGGGGGAATTAAGTGGATATAGAAATTACAAGCCCTATCAATATCACATTGGACGTAATAGAACTTGATGAACATATTCCATCATTGAAGTTTAATTTGGTGATTCAAGTGAATAAATTTAGTTATAGCTTGAACGTAACTTCTCAGCAATGGCTTGAATGTCAATGTTTTGATGAGTTTATCGACAATATACGAAATGATGATATAGCTCATCTTAAAGATATGAATGGGTGTTTTGAATTGATTTTAAATCCAGTTTTAGGCTGGTTTGAATGGTCATGTGCCAAAGAAGATCTGGATGGGTATGTCACAATATCAAAAGGCAGAGAAAAATTAACAGACGAGACAAAATCTGCAATATATGCAGCGTTTAATAATTATCCAAAATGGTGGTGACTGTTAGATCTAAGCTACTAAAAATGAAAATAACCCCAGTCACTGGCCGGGGTTGCTACATTTAAGCTCTAAATCCTTCCCCCTCCCTCCGCCGTAGCCGGATCACACCGGGTGCGGCGGCGATCTCCAGTTGTTCGGCATCGGTGATGCCGGATCCGGTCAGCCACTCCCCACCGATCACCAGCTCGCCATTCTGCCGTACCCAGTCCGCGCCTAGATCCGGGCGATGTTGGCTGGCTTCACACAGCTCATTCAAGGTGGTGTCATCGGTGATGATGGTGATCCACAGCCCATCGGGCCGCAGGGTGAGTTGCAACGGCTCACCGATGCCAAAGCCCAGTTCAGCCAGCATACAGCCTGTGATCGTCAGTTCGGGGATCGGCTCTGGGGTAAAGGTGATGTTCATGCGATACCCTCTATGGCGGGTGCGATGCGGATGATCAACTGACCCGGTTCGGTGATCACCTCGATCCTCTGGCCGGTGGTAAAGCCCAACGGCTCCAGCCATTTACCGGTAAGGGTCAGCTGTGGCGGCGGGTTGGGCCTACCGCCGTTGGGGCGATAACCAACAATGCACTTGCGTGCTTGGGGTGTGGCGGGTTCTGACGTAGAATCTGCTCTAGCCATAGTAACTACTCCAATTAGTTGCTTGTGGTGAGCAGTAGCAGCAGGTTGCACCCTGCTGTTACTGCGTTATTTTCACTACCCTTCTTTTGTAACTTTTCTTGCTGAATCCCAACGTCGGGTTTGATAACGGATAATCAAACTTTCCAATACTTCGCGGATCACCGCCTGTTCGCTTTCATTTAACTGGCTGACAGCTTCGAATTGTAATGCTAGTGCATAAGTATGCCCACGTTCATATTCATCAAAAAGTAAGTAATCAGTACTGACCTGCAATGCTATCGCTATTTTTTTGAGAGCATCCAGAGAGGGAAATGCTTGCGAATTTTCATATTTCTTCCAACTGTTTACATGAATGCCAATGGTATCGGCCATATCTTGTTGGGAAAGCCCTAATCTTTGACGTAATTCATTTAATCGGGCAGCTAATGGCATAGAAAACAGAGTCCTGTTAAAGGGAGTTACCCAAATAGTATTTCATTGTTATCCCGTGGAATGGGTTTATGTTTAAAGGGTATCATTATGTTTAAAAAATACATCCTGATGTTTTTAAGTTTGCGAGATACTTCGCAAACCGTTAGTGGTAGGGGAACTTCATATTGGTAGTACGGAAAGGTGCAGGCAAGGATGCCACGGTAGGGCGGTAAGGTACAGCAAGGTATGCAGGCAGCGGTCGCAGCGGTGCAAGGGTTGGCCGGTGGCGATCTGCAGGCGGCAATTGCCGGTGGGGCTGCGCCTTATCTGGCAGAACAGATACACCGTCTGGCGCCAAATGAGGAAAGTCGTATTATCGCGCATGCGGTGGTGGCTGGTGCACTGGCAGAATTACAAGGTCAGTCGGCTGTTGCCGGTGCTGCGGGCGCGGCGACGGCGGCATTGGGTACCAAAGCGATTGCCGAGGCGATGTTCGGTACCAGCGATTTCAGCAAGATGCGCGAAGAGCAGCGCCAGACTGTTTCCGCGTTGGCTACGCTTGCTGGTGGTTTGGCCGGTGGCCTGGCAAGTGGTGATGCGGCGGGGGCGGTTGTTGGTGGACAATCCGGTAAGAATACTTCTGAGAATAATGACCAGAATATTACTTTACCACCAGGGTTGATAAGTTATGGTCAAGGAGCGACTACTCTACAAGCAAGTATGATGAACGAAGGAAAATCGTTCGATGAAATTCAAGCTGCAATGAGTCATTACGCCAAGGGAGATATGCCTGAGGGAGCTGATATCGCTAAAGTGATAGTAAATGGTTACGCTGATGGCGCAATGATTGCGGGGGCGATTTACCTTGGGCCAGCAGCATCGATCGGTAAGGTTGCCGTCAGCTCCGTCTTAAGTGGTGGAGCAAATGCTGCATATCAATGGTACGACATGAATAAGCCAGGGAATGAAGCCAAAACTTATGATTATTGGAGTACCACGGCGGCGGCAGTCACGGGGGGATTAGCGCCTGGAAGAGGTATCCCAGCGAATATCGGTATTGCCATTGGTGGAACTATCTTTACTGATGGAGCTGATCCTGGTGCTCTATCGGGCAGTGTCGCTGGCTCAGCGTTCGGTGGTGCCATCGGAACTTATGGTCCGACGGTGCTTAAACCTGTATTAGGACCATCAGCCGGTATGGTTAGCGATATCTTCGGCACCATGGGTGGCGAAGTTATTAGTAATGAATTGAAAAACACGATAAATGGGGTGGGGGATAAAAATGGAAAATAAACCTAAAGTGAAATTGAAAATATTGTTTATTAGCGTTATTTACTGCTTTGTGTGTTTTCTTGTGTTCATTTTGATAGTGAAGGTTGGTATTAATTTGTTAAAGTTTGGTGAGCTGCGCTTTACTCAGCAATCTTTTAAAGACTCTTTGGTGGTTAGTTGTATCGTTGGTGTTGCAGCCGGTGTTGGTTCATGTATTTTTGCAAAGATAGATGAGTATAACGCTAATAAAAAATCATCCTCTAATGAACCACCAAAGGATTGATAAATAAATAGACGTAATGAAAGAGGCTGAGCATGCCCCTTGATGGGGGCTTAAGATATTTTTTAATCCATATTCTTACATACAATGGAGTGTGATTTTTATGGCAATAAAATCAGGTGCAATTTTTGCCGTTTTTTTATCAGTCACTGCTGTTTCTGGCTGTTCCGTGAACTTAACAAAATCTGTCGATGACTACACTGGAACGGATTTTTCCAGGATCAGAGTGAAAAACTACCTGCCACCGTTAACCTTTGAGGTTTATGAGAAATCAGGGCAGTGCTACAAGCTTGTAGATGCCAAGAGCTTAACTGCTGGTGTTAATATCATCGGCATCAAGTCGACCTACAACAAAAAACTGCCGGGCATGCTGCCGCCATCTTCAGAGATGCAGGGGAGGGATGCCATAGAGTATAAGATTAAAGCTAATCAGCATATTATGATTACTTATAAAGAAGAAACCTTTAGATCGCAATATAATCAAAGAATAGAGACGCGCTCATCCAGTTTCATTCCTGAAGTCGGTCACGATTATGACATTTACCCGGTTAATTCTGGTGTAAGGATTGTTGACCTGACCAGTAGCACTCATGCGCCAAAATCCTGGAGCAATGAAGATAAAGAGTGCAGCTATAAAACAGGCTTGTTGGGTGGGCGAAATTACTATTGACGCGAAGCGGCTCGCAAGTTACCGGTGCAACTAATTAATTATGATACTGGATTTGCTACGCTGTCATTTTATCTATCAATTGGGTTAGATAATGCAAAATTAATCATTTATGCCGTCAATACGGTATGGATAGCTATTTTTGTACCAAAGTTGTTCTACTTACTATTAAGGAAGATTGCATGAAAAAGTTAGTCATCACCACACTGGTTCTCTCCACTCTGGGCTTCGGTGTTGCGGCCCATGCTGGGCAAAGCACTATCACTGCCGGTTATGCGCAGAGCAAGGTGCAGGACTTCAAGAATATCAACGGCGTGAACATTAAGTACCGTTACGAGTGGGATTCGCCAATCAGCGTTATCAGCTCATTTACCTATATGAGCGGTGACAAGGACGAGTCTTACAATGTCTATCGCGACAAGGTTAATAATCATGCCGAAGTTAAATATTACTCACTGTCCGTTGGTCCGGCATACCGTTTTAATCAATTTGTCAGCGTTTACGGGCTGCTGGGTTTGAATTATAACAAGGTAGATTACAAGTCATCCTGGAGTAATTACGCATACAACACTTACGAATATATGGGCGAAGAGAGCGGCAACCAGAAGAAAACCTCCTTTATGTACGGCATGGGCTTCCAGGTTAACCCAATGGAAAATCTGGCGGTGGATATCGGTTATGAAGGCTCCAGCCTGGATGCCGGCGGTAAAAATCGCTCTATCAACGGTTTCAATATCGGCGTTGGCTATCGTTTCTGATAGTTGAACGCTTCCGGCCTCCCGATATCAAGAGGCCGGTAATCGTTACCCCATCTTCGGATAGACCCCCGGCCCGATCGGCAGGCCGAGTGCGTACCACGCCAGCAACAGCAAAATCCACACGGCAAAGAACACCAGCGGATACGGCAGGATCAGCACGTAGTAGGTGCCGAGCTGGGCATCTTTGCGGTAGCGCTGCAGGAAACCGAGGAACAGCGGCAGGAACGGCGACATCGGCGCCAGCGGCAGCACCGAGGAGTCGGCAATGCGGAAGATCATCTGCGCAAACGCCGGGTGGAAGCCGAGCAGCATAAACATCGGCACAAAGATCGGCGCCAGAATCGACCAGATGGCCGAGCCGCTGGCGATAAACATGCACAGGAAGGCAGAGAGGAACATCAGGCCAAGGAACGCCGGTGCGCCGCTCATGCCGGCGGCTTCCAGCATATCGGTCAGGCCGATGGCCATAAACTTGCCCATGTTGCTCCAGTTAAAGAACGCCACGAACTGCGACAGCGGAAACACCATCACGATAAAACCGGCCATGCTTTTCATCGGCTCTATCAGGTGGTGGGGTATATCGTCCGGCCGCCGGATCTGTTTGGTCACCACGCCATAGGTAATGCCGACGGTGAAAAAGAACAGGATGATGATCGGCACAATGCCTTTAATGAACGGCGATGGGATCACCGAGCCGGTTTTCGGATCGCGCAGCGGGGCGGCTTCCGGCACCACCAGCGCGGCGATTATCGCGATAAACACCAGTGCGGCGATGCCGCTCATCATCAGCCCACGGTTTTGCAGCGGGGTCAGCGCCTCAATTTTGTCCTCCGCGTTGCCGCGCCATTCCGGCAACCTGGGTTCAATAAATTTATCGGTCAGCAGTGCGCCGGCGATGGTCAGCACGATCACCGAGGTGGCCATAAAGTACCAGTTGTCGATCACGCTGACGTGAACGGCGGCGTCTACCGCTTTGGTGGCCTCGGTACTGATACCGGACAGCAGTACGTCGGTGGTGACAATCAACAGGTTGGCGGTAAAGCCGGAAGCGACCCCGGCGATAGCGGCCAATAGCCCGGCTATCGGGTGGCGGCCCACGGCCAGGAACATCAGCGCACCGAGCGGTGGCATCACCACCAGCGCCGCATCCGATGAAATATGGCTGAAGAAGGCGATAAACAGCACCATGTAACTGGCATAGCGTGCGCTAACGCGTGAGGCCATTTTGTACATCAGTGCCTGCAACAGCCCGACCTTCTCGGCCAGTCCGGCACCGATCACCAAGGCCAAAATGGCACCCAACGGCGCAAAGCTGCTGAAGTTATGAATGATATTCGGGAAAATCCACTGCATGCCCGCCACGCTCATCAGGTTATTGACCTTGATCAGCTCGCCGGTGGCCGGGTTCTTCACCGCTACATCCAGCCAGGAGAACAGCGCCGTGGCCAGCATTAAAACCACGATTAAATAGACGAACAGTAAAAATGGATTGGGGATTTTATTCCCGATGCGTTCTACCCAGTAAAAAACGCGCCCGGGGCTTTTATTGACTGACGTTGTGGCCTCACTCATGGTCTTACCCTCTGTGTTTGTCCTGTTGTGTTTATTTTTTATTATTTGATTTATTTATAATTATTTTCACAGACCCGTTGGCGGGCCTGTGTCGTACGGTCTTTATTTTAACGGTGAAGGTTTAACCCCTGCCGGGATCGGGCAGCTGTAGGGATGTTCGGCGCGCTGGCGTTCGAACTCGCGGCGGCAGTCCGCCAGCAGGGCGCTGTCGCTCAACAGATCGATGGCGGTGGCCGCCATCACCTTGCCCGCCAGGCACATGCCCTTATGGGCGATAGAGGTACGGCCTTGCGCCACCAGTTGCCAGGTGTGCAGCGGGGTGCCGAGCGCAAAGCACGGGCTGAAGCACTGAGCGGTCGGTGCCACCCAACTGACGTCGCCGACGTCGGTGGAGCCGTACAGCAAATCTTCCGAGGCCACATAAGGCGCGACCTCATCCATCAGTACCTTGTCGCCCAGGTTCTGCACCCATTCGCGTCCGGCTGCCCCGCCAGTCCGGGCGATATTCAGCTTGGCATTGCGCAGGTCATCCTTGTTCAGCGTTTGGCGGATCTCGCTGGCGAAGCTGCGCTCCTCTTCGCTGTACTCCGGCAGACCGAAGTCACAGACATGGCGATACATCACCTGCTCCATGCTGCGGTTCGGCACATAGTTGGAGCAGGCCTTGTCGAAACGCACCGTCATCTGAGTGTCGGTCATTAGCGCCGCGCCCTGGGCAATGTTGATCACTCGCTGGTAAATATCTTGTGCTTGATCGAACTGGGGTGCGCGGATCAGGTACAGCACTTCGGCGTCGGCTTGCACCACATTGGGCGAACTGCCACCGGTATTGGTCACCGCATAGTGCAACCGCGCCTCCTGCACGATGTGCTCGCGCAGGAAATTGGCACCGGTGTTCATCAACGTCACCGCATCCAGCGCGCTGCGGCCAAGGTGGGGGGAATTGGCGGCGTGCGCGGCGATCCCCTTGAACTGAAACGCCGCCTGAATATTGGCCAGGGTGCTGGTATTAAACATGCCGCTGAAACCTTCGGGGTGCCAGGTGAGGGCGGCGTCGACGTCATCGAACAGCCCTTCGCGCACCATAAAGGTTTTGCCGGAACCGCCTTCTTCGCCAGGGCAACCGTAGAAACGCACGGTGCCGGTCAGATGCTGTTGCTGCATCCAGGCTTTGACCGCGAACGCCCCCGCCAGCGCGGCGGTGCCCAGCAGGTTGTGACCGCAGCCGTGGCCGTTACCGTTTTCGACCAGCGGTTGCGGCGTGGCGCAGCCCGACTGTTGGCTTAGCCCGGCAAGGGCATCGTACTCGCCTAACAGGGCGATCACCGGCTGGCCGCTGCCATAGCTGGCGATAAACGCCGTTTCAATGCCGCCGACGCCGCGTTCAAGGGTAAAACCTTCCTGCTCCAGCGCATCGGCCAGCAGGGTGGCGGAGTAGGTTTCGGTAAAGCGTGTTTCCGGGTGATCCCAGATGCTGTCGCTCAGTGCGCTAAAACGCGGCTGGTGCTGGTCGATGTAGTGATTGATAAACGCCAGCAGTTGCGGATGGCTCATGCTTTGCTCCCAAAAGTCGGCAGGTTCAGCGCCAGCGACGCCAGCGTTTTCACTGCCACCGCCATGACCTGTTCGTTAAAATCAAACTTCTCGTTGTGGTGCCCGGCGCTCAGTTCGGTGCCGAAAATCACGTACGAGGCCTGTCCACCGTGCGATTTCACCCGCTCCATCATGTAGGTCGCGTCTTCTGAACCGGCGGCCTGCTCGCGGCGATCGACCACCGAACTCAGTTCGGCGATGTCCTGCGCCTGTCGGTGAATGTAGTCCACCCAGGGCTGGGTCGGTTTGCTGCTCTGCGCCGCGCCCATCAGCGCGATATCGCATTCAACACCGTGCATTTTTGCCGCGCCCTCAATCACGTTTAGTGCCTGCTGGTAGACAAACTCGTTGATGGCATTGGTGGCGCCACGGGTTTCTACCTTCATAAATGCCCGGTCGGCAATCACGTTGCGGCCGGTTCCGGCCTGCAGTACGCCGACGTTGATGCGCGAGCTGCCTTCGCTGTGGCGCGGGATGGCGTACAACCCCAGCGTGGCCTGTGCCGCCGCCAGCAGGGCATTGCGGCCGTCTTCCGGTTTGGCCCCGGCATGGGCGGCCACGCCACGGTAGGTGACGTCGAGCTTACTCGTCGCCATAAAACTGTCGCTGCCGCACACCAGTTCGCCGGCCGGTACACCGGTGCCGATATGCACCGCAGTGAAGAAATCAACGTCGTCCACCACGCCGGCCTCCACCATGGATTTTGCCCCGCGAGTGCCTTCCTCCGCCGGTTGGAAAATCAATTTGATGGTGCCGTTGAGCTGAGGCTCCAGGCTTTTGAAGACGTGCGCCAGCCCCAGGCCAATGGTGGTGTGGCCATCGTGACCGCATGCATGCATCATGCCGTTGTTACAGGAGGCAAAACCTTCGCGGAACGGCAGGTGATCCGGCTGCAGCTTTTCGTTGAGATCGAGCGCGTCCATGTCAACGCGATAGGCGATCACCGGGCCGGGGCGGCCGGTATCCAACGTGGCGACAATACCGGCGAAACCGCCGGAAAAGTGTGGCAGCCATTTCTCCAGCGCGCCTTGTTCACGGGCGCGCTGCTCCTGGGCCAGCAGATCCTCGGCCGAGGGCAGCCCCATGCGGGCGTCGGCGTTAATCACTTCACGGCCGAGTTGCAGGCGGTAGCCCAGCTTATCCAGCTCTTCCGCCACCAGAGTTGCGGTGCGGAATTCAAACCAGCCGGACTCGGCGTAGCGGTGAAAGTCGCGGCGCCAGGCCTGCAACTGCGGGTATAAATCGGTCACCAACATCGAAAGCGGATTATTCATCGGGATATCTCATAAGTTATCGCGCCCAGGCAAATGCCGGGCAGCAGTGGTGCGCTGAACTGAAATCAGACGGTGAAGCCATTTAATGAAAAAAAAGACGTATTTAGTGACTAACTGCCGTGAATAGCGCTTATCGGCGCAGAAAATGCGCTTAATTAAGCGAAATAAGGATTTGGTTATTTATTATGTTTTTTTCGAATGTACACAATGGAATCAGGCTAAATAAGATGCCAATATCTTGCTATTGATAAACAACGGTTATCGCTATTTGCCTATGCCAGCCTCAATAAAATTGCACCAATTACGTGCGTTTGTAGAAGTCAGCCGTCAGGGCAGCATCCGCGCCGCCAGCCGCACTTCACGCCTTTCCCAGCCGGCGTTAACCAAGTCGATTCAGGAGTTGGAGCAGGTGCTGGGGGCCAAGCTGTTTATCCGCCGCAGCCAGGGCGTGGTGTTGACCGACTGCGGCGATAACTTTTTCCAGCATGCCAGCCTGATCCTCGAAGAGCTGCGGGTGGCGCAGGAAGATATTCAGCAACGGCTGGGGCTGGCGGGCGGCTCGGTGAATATCGGTGTAGGCGGCAGCATTGCGCGCACCGTGATGCCGCAAGTGATCACCCAGTTTCATCGTGAATACCCGAAGGTCAAAGTGCGGATTGTGGAGGGGCAACTGGTGTCGATGATCCCGGAGCTGCGCCAGGGCGAACTGGATTTTACCGTCAATACCTATTACCCCAGCAGCCTGGACAATGAATTACAGTACGAACGGCTGATGGAAAAAGAGTACAAGGTGGTGGTGCGCAAGGGGCATCCGATGGAAGGGGCAACGTCCCTGAAACAGCTGCAGCACTGCGACTGGACCATGCCGACGCCCAAAGGCAGCTACTACCGTCTGCTGCACGATCTGTTCGGGGATTTGGGGATGGCGCCGTCGATCAGCGTGACCTGCGAAACCTTTATGGCCTGTACCAGCCTGGTGGCGCAGAGCGATTTCGTCAGTATTTTATCGGTAGATGTGATCTCTGACCCGATACTGGGCAAGCATCTGGTGCCGCTGGCGCTGGAAGAAAGCCTGCCGCAGGCGACGTTTTACCTGATTCAGCGTAAAGACACCACCTTGACCCCGATGGGCGCACACCTGGCGCGCTTGTTCCGGTTGTACTGCCGGTGAAGTCAGCGCCCCCGAAGAGGGCGCTGATGCTTAGAACGCCACGGAACCCTGCACGAAGAAGGTACGCGGTTCGCCGACGTATTTGCCGAAGTTGTTGTCGTTGGAACGGGTGAAGTAGCGCTGATCGAACAGGTTTTTCACCCCGGCACCCAGCGTCAGGTTCGACAGCTGCGGCCCGAAGTTGTACTCCCCACGCATATTCCACACCATATACCCGGCGATGTTGCCAAACTGGCCGTCGGCGCTTTCCTGCGTGACGTAATCCGGCCCGGTACCCGGTGAATGCTGCTTGGACTGGGCGTAACTGTCCAGATTCCATACCCAGTTGCCGGTGGCGTAGCGGGTGCCGAGGGTATAAACCTGACGCGAATAAAACGGCAGATCTTTACCGGCGAAGTCGCCTTTATCGGTGCTGGCCTTGGTGTAGGTGTAGCTGGTGTAGACGCTTACGCCATCCAGCGCACGGTTCAGTTCGCTGAGATCGTAGCTAAGCGCCAGCTCGATCCCCTTGTGCTTGGTGGCCCCCATGTTGGTCCAGCCGACATCGTTGCTGATGTACTGCAACTGGTTATCGAAATCGATATAGAACAGCGTGGCTTCGGCTTTGACGATGGTGTCGTCATAACGGGTACCGAACTCGTAGGTATGGGCTTTTTCCGCCGTCAGGCCCGGCGCCGGTTGGTTGCCGTCACCGCCCTTGGTCAACTGGAAGTACTGCATGCTGCCGAACGAGGTGTTGGCGTTGGCGAACAGCTTCCAGGCGTCGGACATGTGATACATGACATTCAGTGACGGCAGCGGTTCGCTGTAGCTCTTCTCGCGGCTGATGTTGTTGAACGAATCGTCCACATGGGTGCGGATGCTTTCATAGCGCAGGCCCGGCGTCACCGTCCAGTTGCCGACGTTAATCGTATCGTCAATGTACAGCGCGTGGGCCGCAGTGCCGCCGGAGGTGTGCTGGTAGTAATCCGGCGTTTCCGGCGTGGAGCCGATATCCGCTGGGTTGTACCAGGCAGAGCGCGACGCTTTCTCGTCCATGGTTTCATTCAGGTAGCGGTAACCGAGGGTGATCTCGTGCGCCATGTCCCAGAAGCGGAATACCTGCGAATAGCTGGGTTCAATCGCCCAGGTGGAGTAGTGGCGCGGGTAGGACACCATGCGCTTCAGGCCGGCGTTTTTACCGGTGCCTTCCGATTCGATGCTGCTGCCGCGATAGCTGTCGGTGAAGTAAGTCAGCACTTCGAACTGTTTGTCGTCTTCCTGATGCTTATATTTGAACGACATGTCCTTGCGGCGGCCTTCGAACTGGTCCCACGGACGGGTGGACTGGAACGGGTTTTGCGCGTACTGCTCGCTGCTCAGCCCGCCCGGCATGCCGGATTTTGCGTCGTAATAGTGGAAATTGGCCAGCAACTCATCACGATCGGTAAACGCATAGCGCGTTTTCAGCATGAAATCGTCGATGTCGGTATTGTCGTTGTTGTCGCGATAACCCTGACCGTGCAGCCCGGAATACAGCAGCTCCGCGCCGAAGCCGTTGTCGGCGGTGCCGCCGAGCGAGGTGCTGGTCAGGGTTTTCAGGCCGCCGTGGCTGGCACCCTGGGTCTGTACGCTGGCCGCGCCACCGAAGGTTTTCGGGATATCTTTGGTGACGAAGTTAATCACGCCGCCGACGTTTTGCGGCCCGTAACGCACCGCACCGCCGCCGCGCACCACGTCAACTGACTGCAGATTGCCAATCGACAGCGGTGCCATCGACAGCTGCGGTTGGCCGTAAGGCGCTACCGCCAAAGGGACGCCGTCCATCAAAATGGTGGATCGTGGAGAAAGGCGGGAAGTCAGGCCGCGCACGCCGACGTTGAGCGAAATGTCGCTGCCGCCGGTACCGTTGCTATCGCGCACCTGCACGCCAGGCACGCCGCGCAGCGTATCGGCAATGGTCTGGTCGCCTTGTTCATGCATTTGTTGTTCGGTCACGATGGAGCGCGCACCGGGGTGGTTGAGCAACACCGAACTGGTATCCGGGTTATCCAGCCAGTTGCCGACCACGGTAATGTTGTCGGCAGGTGCATCGTTTTGAGATTTATTATCAGCAGCAAGGACTGGCAGCGCCATGGCAACGGAAGCCGCCAACAGCGAAAGACGAAAAAGAATTGACATAATAATGCCTTAAAAGTTTCGAACCCGGATGTATTTTTTAGAAATGACAATCTTAATGATAATTATTGGCAAGTAAATAGCTTTGTTGCGGAATAATTCAACGGGTAACCAAAGGCGAGGAAAGGGTGTCAGGGCCCGGCCGGCGGGCCCCGAGCGGGGGATTATTTTGCGGTGACCCAAAACACGCCGCTGTAATCCAGCGCGGTGAATTTGTGGTGCACCATTTCAATATCCGCTTGCGGATCAATATCTTTAAATAAATCCGGGTGCAGGAATTTGGCGATGGCCTCGACCGCAATAAAATTCAGCGGCGTGTCATAGAACTGGTGATAGATCGCCATCACGCGTTTTTCTTTTACCGCCTTCAGCACGTTCAGGCCGGTACGGTTCATCAGTACCGCCAGCTTTTGCTGCGTGGTGGCCGCATCGGTGGCGTAACCCAGTGGCACCGCCAGCGTGCCTTTATGACCGCGGCTCCAGTCGGCACCGGTCATCAGATAGAAGTCCGGGTTGCTGGCGATCATCTGCTCCACGTTCACTTCGCCGCCCATTTCCGGGAACAGCTTGCTGCCGATATTGTTGCCGCCGGCAGTATCAATAAACTGGCCAAAGCTGCCCTTGCCGAAGGTGTTGCAGCATTGCTCGCCTTTCATGCCGGCGCTGCGTTCGATAAATACGCTGGGGCGCTGCTCCGGCTTCAGCGTCGCCACCCGCTGGCGTACCAGATCCAGGCGCTGCTGATAGAGCTGGATAAAGGCGTCGGCATTTTGCTGCTCGTCAAACACCTTGCCCAGCAGTTGCATGCTGGCGACGGTGTTGGTCAGCGGTTGCTGGCGGAAGTCGATAATCAGCACCGGGATGCCGATTTTTTCCAGTTGGGCCAGCACGCCGCTGTCCTTCAGTTTACTCAGCAGGCCAATGTCGAAAATGATCAGGTCCGGTTTGCGCACTACCGCGCTTTCTACGCTGAAATCACTGACGTAGGGGTTGTCGAAGGTGGGGATCTGCATCACCTGCGGGAATTTTTTCGCATAGGCTTCCACCAGATCCGGCGCTTTCACCTTCAGTGAGTTATCCCAGGCGATGATATTTTTCAACGGCTCCTGCGGATGCAGGATATTCAGCGCCAGCAGTGCGCGAGCATCGGCCAGGATCACCCGCTTGGCGGGTTGCGGCAGAGTCACTTCACGGCCTGCGACGTCGGTCACGACGATCGGCGCCGCCTGAACGGCACAGGCCATCAGCAGGGCGCAGGCGGCCAGCCAACGGCTGGCTTTGGCAATAAGAACGGCGGGCATGGAGATCCTTGGGCATCGGGTGTTGAATAAAGAAGCCAATGATAATCCATATCCTTTCGCTTTTTGAACACCCTCGTGCGGATATCTCAGGCTTTGCCCATCAACGGATCGCTGACGCTGTGCTCGCCGTTCTCCAGCCGCCCGGCCAACCGGCGTTGCCAGCCGTGTGGATCTTGCAGTGAAAGATCGTACCAGCCCCCACTGGCCTTGGCGTCAAAGGCCTGTTGGTGGCGGCCCCCCGCAGGCAATTCAATCGACCAGGGGCCGTTTTGCGTATAGGGGCAACGGGCGATAGTCACGGTCATCGCCTGGCTGGTGGGGTTGGTGAGCGTCAACGACAGGCGATTGCCTTGCGGAGTCAGGCGGACTTCCGGCTGCGGCCGCTGAACGTTACCGCGCAGTTCACGGTGAAAGCCGTTGGGGCCCAGCAGCCACAGGTGATACTCATCCGCCGTCTGCCAGTTATCGCTGACCGCTTTACCGGCTTCGACGGTGTAGCGCCGTGGGATTTGTTCCAGATCCAGCCGATCGTAAACGTGAAAGACCGCGCCCTGCGCCCCGGTGTTGTACAGGTTGAGCGTCAGTAACTGCTGTTCGGGGGACAGGCTGTCTTCCACATGCAGTTGGTAAGGCAGGGCGCGCGACGGGCGTGCCAGCCGTGACTGGTGCGGCAATTGCTGTTTATCCGGTGCAGGCAGAGGCACCTGCGGTAATTGCTCCTGCCGTTGGCGCAGGTTGTCTGCGGCATGGCGGTTGGTGGCCGGCAGGCTGGGCAAGGTTTCCCCGTTGGGATCGACAAAGTTGAACGCCGAAGTCAGATCGCCGCACACCGCCCGTCGCCAGGCGCTGATATTGGGCTCATGCACCTGAAAGCGCTTCTCCAAAAATTGCAGCACCGAGGTGTGATCGAACACCTGGGAATTGACCCAACCGCCGCGGCTCCAGGGGGACAGCACCAGCATCGGTACCCGTGGCCCAGGGCCATAGATGCGGCCGTCCGGCGGCGGTTGCTCCTGTGAACCGGGCGGGGCGACATGCTGGAAGATTTCACTGTCGAACGGCACCGTCGATTTACCGGCGAAACTGCCGTCTTCGCGCAGCGACGGCGCGGAGGGGGAAGGCATATGATCGAAAAAACCGTCGTTTTCATCGTAATTGACCAGCAGCACGGTTTTGCTCCACACCTCGGGGTTCTCCGTCAGCGCATCGAGGATCTCCTGGGTAAACCAGCCCCCCTGCACCGGGCTGGAAGGCCCTGGGTGTTCCGAGTAGGCCGCCGGGGCGATGATCCAGCTCACCTGCGGTAATTTGCCCTGCTGCACGTCGGCGCGGAATCCGGCCAACATCGCCTCCAAATCGTTGCCGTCCGCGGCCGGCAAGGTGTTGCCATTGCCTTTGTACAATGGCGCTTCGGCGTTCAGTTCGTCGCGGTAGGGCACAAAGGCGGTGAAGTCTTTCGGCGGCTGCGCCGGGTTGCCCACTTTAACGCTGGCGGCGCGGTACTGACGGAACCCCACCAAAGGGTTGTCGGTGAAGTTATCCGGCAAAAACTGATAGACCTTCCAACTGACACCGCTGGCCTCCAGCCGTTCCGGGTAGGTTTGCCATTGGTAGCCTATCTCGACCGGGCCTGGGCTGTCCCATTCGTTGACCACCACCGCGACCTTGGCCGCCGTCGGGCCGTTGGTGCCGGTCCAGTGGAACAAACGGTTGGTATTGGTACCGGCGTGGATCGAGCAGTGGTAGGCATCGCACAGGGTGAAGGTTTCGGCCAGCGCAAACTGGAAGGGCAGCTCGTGTCGACGGTAATAGCCCATCGAGGTCGGTGTTTTGTAGGTCGGCCAGGCGCTCATGCGGCCGTTGTCCCAGGCCGATTGTTCATCCACCCACGAATGCGGCGTGCCGCTGACCCGCTGGGCGTTACCGCGCTTGCTGTCCAGATGGTAAGGCAGTATCAGCCGATCCTCCCCTTGCTGTTGCCAGACATGGCGGCCACCGGGCAAGGGAATGGTGATGCGATCGCTAAAGCCGCGTACGCCGGGCAGGGTGCCGAAATAATGGTCGAAGGCGCGGTTTTCCTGCATCAGGATCACCACGTGTTCGACATCGTTAATCGTGCCAGTACGGTTATTGGCCGGGATCGCCAGGGCTTTGCGGATCGAGACGGGTAACAGTGAAAAAGCCGATCCGATGGCGGCAGCCCGCAGTATTTCTCTGCGCGAAAAGTCAGGCATGCGTCGTTAAACTCCCCAGGGTTTGTTTTGAAGATAGTGCTTAACGACGGTAATGGCGAAAAATAACAAGGAGATGAATCGGGGAAAAATAATGTCCCGCATGGGGTAATGCCGGTCAGTTAAGCAAAGTTCTGAATAAGAATGTACGACGTTGTTTAAGTGGGCGTCCCCCTCTCCAGAGGGAGAGGGCCGGGGTGAGGGGGCTTTTACGTTGGTATGTATCCCCTCACCCTCACCCTAACCCTCTCCCAAAGGAGAGGGGACAATATCGCCTTAACTGACAAGCATTACCCGCATGGGGGCATTGATAGGAAGGCTTATTGTCTGATCAGGCGGCCGAGGGTCGGCGCCGTTTCGAAGTTGCTGCGGAACGGGTTGATGTCCAGACCGCCGCGACGGGTATAGCGGGCGAAAACGCTGAGTTTTTCCGGCCGGCAGCTTTGCTTGATGTCGTTGAAAATACGTTCGACACACTGCTCGTGGAACTCGTTGTGCTGACGGAAGGAGATCAGGTAGCGCAGCAGGCGCTCGCGATCGATTTTCCGGCCCTGATAGTGGATCACTACGCTGCCCCAGTCCGGCTGGTGGGTGACCAGGCAGTTGGATTTCAGCAGGTTGGACGACAGGGTTTCGGTTACGATTTCCGCCTGTTCATCTGCTGCACCGTGCAGATATTCCGGCTTGAAGTCGAAGTCGTCCACGGCGATATCCAGGTCGTCGATATTGATGCCCGGCAGGCGATCGATCTGCGCCGAATAGCCGTCCAGCCCCGGATAGAGCTTAACCCCGACCTGGCCATTGGCCGCTTGCGACAGGTCTTTTTGCATCGCGGCACTCACCTGTTCCACGCTGTCGAAACGCGTTTGGTTAAAGCTGTTGAGGTACAGTTTGAAGGATTTGGACTCGATCAGGTTGGTGGAAGAATGGGGCAGGGTGAATTCGCCAATGCCCACCACCGGCTTGCCTTTGGCGTTGAGCCAGGAAAGTTCGAAGGCGGTCCACAGGTCAAAGCCGCTGAACGGCAGGTTTTGTTCATCTACGCCGATCAGATCCCGACCGCGTGCGCGCGGCAGGGCTTCAAGCAATTCGGGAGCATACTGGTCCGGATAATCGGAGTTTGCGCCAAGATGGGTGATTTTATCTTGTTTTTTGATATGCATATTCATTGCTCCTTGCATGATCGGTATTGATATAGCGGTTAAACAGGCTGCGAGCGGCGTAAATCGGCCCGACACCCACCAGGGCGTAGACCACCTTGATCAGGAACTGTGACAGGATCATGGTTTTGATGATATCCCAGCTCAGGACGTTGTAGAACGCCAGCGTACAGAACACCACGCTGTCGATGGCCGAGGCGACCACGGTGCTGGTGATCACGCGCACGAACAGGTAGCGGGAGTTGGTCAGCTCTTTGATTTTGCACAGCAGGTAGGAATTGACGTTCTCGGAAATCAAATAGGCCGCGGATGAAGCCACCAGGACCGCCATGATGCTGTGGACGATACCGTCATAGGTCTTGCTGAATTCCCACTGCGGAATGCTCGGCACCAGCGTGGTAGCCCAGACGCCCAGCACGAAAATCAAATTGGCCATAAACGAGATGATGATGGTGCGCCTGGCCAGCCGCAACCCGTAAAACTCGTTCAGAATATCCACCAGAATAAAGGTGAGGGGATAAATAAAAATCGCCGGGGGAGTGATGAGGTTCAATGCGGGAATTTGAATCGGTTTGACGCCACAGAGGGTTGAGAAGATATAAATCACGCTGAGTGCTACGGTAATGATCAGGTAGGCGTACCAGGAGCGTTCGTGACGGTCGCTGAGCTCATAGGCGGTTTGCTGTTGATTGTTACCGTAGATTTTGCGGTACAGCGCCTGCAGCTCATGTCGACTCAAATCTTCCGATATTTCGCTGTCGGCCAGCTCATTGAGCCCCATGGTGATGGTTTTGCCGGTGGCTAATACCATGACATTGGCGGCCAGGGTGCCATGCCGGGTAAAGCCCAATAGCTTGAACTTTTGATTCGGTTCCATTTATAGCCGTTCTCCAAAGATATAACCCAGGAATTGCACGGGATCCTGATGATTTTTTTCCATGCCGTAATCTTCTTTGTCGTTAACCACAAAGAAGCCGTTTTTTCCCGAGTGATACAATAAAGGCGAATCGCAAACCAGCACCGGCGGGCGTTTTATAATAATGACCTCGCCTGGAATAAATGACCCTTTTATTTCGGTCTCTATTTTCATTGCTACCATATTTGACTCATCGCCGAAGAAATAAGTCAAAGGAAACTCCGTCACCAGTTGCCCCACCTTCCAGGTGGCCACCGATAAAAACCGCGACTGGGGGATAACGGGAACCGCGGAAGGGTTTTTATTGCCTTCGGTGGAAAGTGTCTCGTTGAGCAGTTCCAACTTTGCCAGATCATAATCTTCGATCTCTTCACAGGAAACGCCAAAGAAATCTGAAATTCGGTTGACGGTGGCCTGTTGCACGTTGTTGACCCGTCCGTCGAGAATTTTATAGATGGTGGTGCGCGTCAGACCAGTACGGTTAGAGAAGGATGCCTTGGTTTCGCCGCGGGTGCGCATCAGATATTCAATATTTTTAATGATGTTGATTTTGCGTTGGGCGTTAGTGGTCTTCATAAGCATTCCTTACAATATTCTGGCCGGCTTTACTATATCGCACGCGCCGACATTGTCCAGAACTGACGCGGGAAACGGGGCGGTAACCGGCTGATTAATCATTGGAAATGGAGTTTTATGCGTCACGCATCACGCCAAATAATGCTTTTATCATGATGAGTGAAATGTAAAACAAAGGTAATTAAATATAAATCAATTGGTTAGCTTGTGGATTAGTAAAAGTAGACACAAAAGTGAGTTTTGTGTCTACTTTTGTGTTGACCAGGGCGGTTTATGTGAGCTACTGTTCATCCACACTGAAGTGTTTCTTGACGGTCAAAACAGTTAATAAATGATTGTCTAACGACTTCTATAATAAAAAGCTCAGGGAGGGAGGCGTTTCCATTCTCTGGGTATTAAAGGATGTTTTAGCTACCAACACCAGGGATCCCCATTACGTCTTCAGTTTTACCGCCGCAGTAAAAAAACCGCTTTCGTATTGATGCCAGTCGGCTTTTTAGCCGACCGATATCAATTTGTTGCGCCTAAAAGAGGCTACGGCAATATCACCGCCCCCCCTTTCTGTTCCGATTATCCCCACTCCCCAGCGCGGGAGAGCAGGGACATCAATCAGCTTTGTGCCGGTGCCGGTTTCTGAGAACGGCTGGTGGCCAATTTAAACACCCAATATAACAGGCTGGCGGCCAGCAATGAGTTAATGGTCGGTACGCCCCACTCGGTAACCAAGCCGACGATGCTGCCGGCAATGCTGGCGATGATCGCCGCCCAGCCAATGGTTGGCGTCTGGTCCGGCAATTTCCCTTCGCGGCGGCTCTCGTCGAGAATTTTACGGTGAGTGCGCAGCAGATAATAATCCACCAGCATGACGCCGATAATCGGCGGGAACACCACGCCAAGCACCGTCAGGAAGTCGACGAACCGATCCAGGATCCCCAGCACCGACAGCGTGGTGCCCAGCACGCCGATCACCAGCGTGGTGGCGGTGTACTTCAGTCTTTTACCCGTCATGCCCTCGACGGCGTTAACGATGCCGAGTGAAGAGGAATACAGGTTGAGATCGTTAACCCTGAGGGTGGAGAACACCACCACCAGCAAGCCTGCGCCACCGGCGACCTGCGACATGATGGTAACCACATCCGCCGTGCCCAGCGTTTTGGCAATCAGTATCGCCAGGCCGTTAACCACGAACTCCCCGGCAATAATGGTGAAAATGGTGACGCCAAAAACATGCTTGCCGTTCCTGGAGTAACGCGTCAGATCGGGCGTCATCAGGCTGGCGACAATGGCGCCGCCGACCACGATGGTGATACCGGCGCTGATCGACAGCGGCTCACCCGGTGGCACCAATTGGATAATCTCCGGCAGGTTGTGGCCGGTGAGGGTGATGATGGAGATATAGGCCACCAGTAATATAAACATCGGTACCGCAATCCTGGCGGCGATGCGCAGCGCTTTGAAGCCGAACGCCACCAGGATGGTCAGCAGGGTGCCGGACAGGCCGGCCGCCAGGCCAAAGCCCAGTTTATTCCCCAGCGCAAAATCCAGCGACTTGGCGAAAATGGCGTTTTGAATGCCAAACCAGCCCAGTAGGCTGACGGCTACTACCACGCCGATCAGCACCGACCCCAGTCGGCCAAAGCCGCACCAACGGGCCAACAGGCTACCGGAGATCCCTTCGCGCATGCCCGCCAGCCCGAGGCCATAGGTCACCACGCCAAAGATCAGGCTGCCGATGAAAATGGCGGTGAAGGCATCGAACAGCGTCATGGAGTGGCCCAGTACGGCGCCAAGCATAAACTGATCCAGCGCGGTCAGCATGCCCATATGCACAATGGCTACGCTTAAAAACGAGACTCTTTTATCCTGAGGTACCCGGGTTAACGGATAGTCTTCGATTTTGATCACAGTGAGGTATTCCTTGCGAATTAAATAAACTGGATGCCTTTAGCTATCAGGCGATCGGGAATATAGCTGTCCAGACGCGCATATTTGCAAAATTCCTCAAACTGCTGTTGCGTATGAACATCAGATTTTTGATAGATGTTATATATTCTGTTTTCTATGGTTTTATTGCTGATGTTATATATTTTGGCGATTTCTTTCGCCGACAGCCGTTGCAGCATTAAAAATATAACGTCAAGTTCGGCACGGGTGAAAATAGTGTTGTTAGTTTCTGTGGTCAGGACGCTGGGTTTTTGATGGTTGATATAGTTAAGCGGGGATAAGGTGTTAAGCGGCTTGGCGTTCCACATCACCCCGAACACTTCTTTTTTATCGTTGTAGATAGGCAGTTTTTCGCTGATAAACGGCGTCAGGCTGTCTTTCCCGTACCAATAATGCGTTTCTATCACGGCGACCCGATCCCGCGAGATCTCGGTCATTTTGTCATGTTCTACAAAATCGGCCGCCGATTCGGCCCAGTCGGCGGGGAATTCGTCGTCTCGCTTACCGGCTATATCAAAATTCAATGGCGTGTTGGTATAGAGGTAGGCGGCCCGGTTCATGTAAATATGACGGGATGCCAGGTCCTTAATGCCCCAGGGTTCACTTAAGTGTTCCATCATGGCAATCAGGCCTTTCAAATAGAATTCATTACTTTTATCGGGCGAATCCATTCTGACCTCACCGACGGGAATTGGGTTAAATCTCTTTCGCCAGGTAGTGACGCGTATGCTGCTTGGCATAGTCGCCTAAGTTACCGTAAACCTGATAGCCCAATTTTTCATAAAAGCCCCGGGCCTGAAAGTCGAAAGTATCGACATAAGCCATGTGGCAACCGCGCTTCTTGGCTTCTTCTTCGGCCTGGACCATCAGTTGACGGCCATAGCCGCTTTTACGGTATGCGTCGCTAACCCAAAGATACTGCACCTCAAGCCCGCCCCACCAGGTTCTGGCAACCAGGCCGGCAACGATGTTGCCTTCGTCGTCGGTCACGGTCAGGAACAAGGGGTGGATATCTACGGGTTCGATTTTGGCGTTGTGGGCCCAAAGACTGTCAATGACAAACTCTTCGTCTTTCGGGTTCGGCTGGTCGGTAATATTGATATTCATCGTTATAATATAATTCCCTGTGATAATTATTGGTTGGTGAAATTAAGCTGATAGGCTTCCAACGGGTTTAACTATCATTTTTCATAATGTATTACAAGGGTGGTTTTCACCCGTTCCCGTGATGGGGCCAAGCGTTTATATTAGTGATGACAGGGCCAGAAAATAACGTAATACGCGGTAATAAATCGCTTTTGGTCCTGCTCAATCTCTCTATTCCTATTGTGCCTCACCAGGGCCCCATCCAGGAAATACATTAGCCATTCAGGCTCCACCGGTAGAGCAAGCTAACTTGCCAAAGGGGAGCCGCCATATTCAGCATCCCCTAAGAATCAGCCTTTCAGCACATTACTCTTTATCTACCGTCTCGCCTTTGGCCATACCCTCCAGAGCCGGGGTGATGGTTGCACCGAACATCGCCCCGTGGTCTAAGCCCGGCCATTCCCGGTAGTCAACGTCAAGCCCGTTCAGTGTCGCCAGCCGTTTGGTCAGGTCATGAGCCGCATCTGTGGGCAACGGAGTTTGCTTAATCATGGGCGGCGCTTCACGGCTTTTCTCTGCGCCACCGATCCACAGCTGCAGATGGGCGGACACAGGCGTGTGCCGCTCGATAACCTGTTGCGCTTCCTGCAGGATAAAACCTTTTCCCCACCATAGCGAAGGCTCTACCGCGATGTAATTTTGGAAGGCGGCGGGTTGAGTGAACAGGGTATGCAGAACGAAGAGGCCACCATAAGAGTGTCCCCACAGCGTTTGTTGCTGCGGATTGACGGCAACCTGCGCGGCAACCGCAGGTTTGACCTGGGTTTCAATCAACTTCAGGAAAGCGTCCGCGCCACCATTGGGCTGGGTTCCCACATTTTGTTGTGAAGCCGGTGTGTAGTCGTGGCTGCGACCTCGGGCGTCGATACGCAGATCGTTGTCATAACTGAGCAGCACCAAAACCGGCGGCTGTTTTTGCGTGGCAAGCTGGGCCAGTAAACGGGCATTCAACTCCATCAATACCGCGTTGCCGTCCAGAAAATAAATCACCGGATACCCGGCAGGCGGCGGGGCAATGCGCGGTTTCATTATGCGGATACGGTAACGGCGCTGACCGTCTGCGGAAGTGAGCCGCAGGTCGCTGAATTGATAATCAGGTGATGGGGTATCGGCAACGGTGACGCCAATTTTACGATCCAGATCGGGCCTGGCCTGCGCCAGGAAAGGGGAGCCAACGCTGATAATCAGCGTGATAACCAGGGTGAGAAAGCGACGATAAGACGATGGCATACTGGATTCGATTTATGAGGAAAACGCGATATTAGCATTATGCGGGGAAGCAAAAAAACCGTCTTTTGGTCAGGCTTTTTTGCCTGGAACGACCGGCTCTTACGATAGGCCGTAAAGTCTTTCTTTAGTAAGAAGCGTTGGCCGGAGGTGACTACCCTAATGGGAGGTTAATCTCCGGCCAACTCTGACATCAATCAGACGTCTATATTAGAAAAGGTATTTGACGCCGAGCACCGCCTGGGTGTCGCTGTAGCCATTATCCCCAATCTGTTGCCCAATATTTCCCCACAGATTCAGGTTATTACCGATCTGGCCTTCCACGCCTGTTTTGATCTCACCGATGTTACGCGTGCCGGCCATAGAGACTTTAGTGTCGTCCAGGGTCACGCCAAAGTTTTTACTGTTATAGAGCCAGTTGGCTTCCACAAAGGGTTGGAATGTCCGACCTTTACCTTCATCGATAGCGCTGTGCCCCTGGAGGTACGCCTTGGCCCCAAGACGAGTGCGGATGTTGTCTTGCCCATCCCCCTGCACGCGGGTGCCGTTGGACTCGGTATGCTCCCTGGCCTTCACGCCCATCCAGGTGACCTGAGCCTGAGGTTGCAGCCAGAAGGATCGGGTCATTCCCTGACGGCTTTGGGTTTCGCCCAGCAGGAAGCTGTAACCGCTGGTCAGGGACGCGGTAAACCCGCTGGATTTATATTTCTCGGCGCTGAGATTATCCCCATTCACCTCGTTATTAAACCAATGGTATTGCACCCAGCTGTCCAGATAAAAGCCGGATTTATTGGCCTCATTCGCATACCAGCTGCCGTAAACACCGGCGGAGTAACCATCAATGTTTCCGCGAGAGGCGTAGCCAGTAACCGATGAATGCGTATGACTCTTCTGGTTGGCATAGCCAGACATCACGCCGAGGTGGTAACGGTTGAGGCCATCGGTGGTCCACTGAGCAATATCCGCGCCCAACTGCACCACATAACGGTTGGCTTGGGTCTTGTTCTGACCATCGGCCATCTGACTGCGTTGATGTCCGCCCAGGTTGCGTAGCCACATGCTGGTCACTTTCTGCTTGCCGGTAAAGACGTCGGTGTACTGGGTTTCACCCAGACGATCGTGCAGCGAGAGGGCAAATAGCGTGTTGGCAGCCATCATGTTTGCAGCATAGCTGCCGGTTTCAGGGCGGAATATGTGCTCAGCGGGCTGGGTCGGATCCAGAGGGTTTCCAGGATCTACCGGTGTTACAGGCGGTTCCGGCGTCACGGCTTCTTCAAGGGGAACAGGGACAGGTTCAACCGGGGTTACCGGCCTGACCTGTATGCTGCTCAGATACCAGTTTTTATTTTTCTTCACCAGGTCGTAATCATAGGCACCGGCCGCGATACGGCCTGATTTGGTGAATACGCCGTCAGATTTCCCCCCGACGGAAATCAGCTCGATGCCTTCGATTGTTTGCGCACCGCTGCCGCCGGCCTTATTGACTTTAACGTTTGAGGTACCGGCAGAATCGCCGGTGATGATCAGCCTGTCGGTGGGGGATTTATCGTCACCGAGCTGGGTGTTGAAAATCAGCGTGCCATCGTTACCGGTGTAATTGTGGGTGGTCAGCATCTTAAACTGCCCGCTGGCAGGGGATGAGAAGGCAAGGGTGCCGGCATTGCTGATGGACTGCGACACCGTCGAATTATCGGTCACCGTCCACACTCCCCCATCACCGACGGTCATATTCGTGGCATTTTTGGCCGCCCCGGTCAGCGTGGTCTGCTCCAGGTTGACCGATATCAGGCTGTCAGGGCTGGCAATAATATCACCGCCGATTATCGAGTTTTTTGCACTGAAATTGATAACGGCATGCTTTCCTGGCGCGCTATCTACGGCGTTAATCAGAATGCCGCTGCCAGAGCGTGGAGCTGTCACATTGTCGAAAGTCACGCCCAGGCTGGCCCCGCTGGAACGAAGGGTATCACCCAGAGAAGAAATCAACGTGCTGTCAGTTATGCTGAGCGTGCTGCTCTCATCGGCACCTGACAGGCTGTCCCGGTTGGCAAAAATAACGGCGGCATTTTTCCCCTCCGTCTGGATCCGGGTACCGGTGACTCCCACCTGTCCGCCGTTATATATCCCCAGACCGTGAGCGATCTCTCCAGTGGTTTTTATACTCCCGCCAGTCAGAGTGATTTTCCCTTTGTTACCGGCTACGGCACCTGCCGAGTTGAACCCCTGTGTTTCTATGCTCAAATTAGTCGCAGATGCCGATGAATTCTCGTCTGCGGCACCCACTCCGTAACCCCGGTCACCAAGGGTTTTTATTGTGCCGTCGTTGATGACGACTTTACCGCTTTTATAGGCCACCGCGCCGTAGGAGTCTTTGCCGGTGGTTTCGGTATTGATATTAAAGGTCTCGATAGAGGCATTATTATCCTTGGCCAGGATCCCGACGCCTTCCGCCCCGGCCGTTTTTATGCTGCTATCACGAACGGTAACTTTGGCATTATTCAGCGCCACCACCGCTACTGCTTTGTCCCCGCCGATCTCGATGGCGGTCTTTTCAACTTCAGCGGATGATCCTGCATCTGCCGCACTAATACCGTGACTATTGGCGCCAGAAGTTTTGATGCTGCCGCCGCTGACCAGGAGTTTCCCGCTTTGGTCAACCACCGCGCCATAGGAGTCTTGTCCGGTCGTTTCTATGCCGACATCAGATGCCTTAATGAAACTGTCAGCATCCCTGACACTGATCCCATTGCTTTTCTCCCCCGCGGTTTTTATGCCGCCGCCGCTAAGGGTTATGGTCGCGGTTTTTTGAGCCGTGGCTCCATTTGAACTATTTCCCTTGGTTTCCACGGTGGTACCAATGGTGGTGATCGCCGCTTGGTCACTGAGCGCGACGAGCCCTGAGCTCATATTTCCAAGGGTAGTAATGCTGCCATCCGTCAGGGAAATGTGTGACTGGTTGGCGGCCACTGTCCCAAACTTATTATCTGCATCCTCAGTCAGTACGGTAATATTTTTCCCCATGACGCCACTGTCTTTGCCGGTGGTCATGATACCGGTGAACGTTTTGTTTTCTACGTAACTTGTTTTCCCATCATAAATAAAGAGCCTTTCTGCAAACGCATTGGTCAGGCCAAATGAAAAACACGAAGTGCCGAGTATTAAGGCCCCATTAATGGCGTAAGCCATCTTTTTAACTTTGAAGCTGCACATGGTATTAACGTCCCTTATGTTAATTTAAATATCATTCACGATTTATTTGTTTTTTGATATAAATATGCCGATGGAATGGGTAGGGTATATTAGGTTGATTGGGGGTTATGGTTTTTCTCTCGGCCTTTATCATTGCCAACATAGCTTAACTTCAAATGTGGGTAAAGCTTTTGGTCTTATTTTATAGGTAAAATATAGAGATCGTTAGTCTAATTTATGTTATTTGTTTTTTGAATTGGTTGCTTTGTAATGTGGTGTTTGCATTTTTTTGTTTTTCTGAGATATCGTATTTTATAAACTATTTTTATTTAAAACAATAAGTTGTGTTTTGTTGTCCTGATTGGGTCATGGATGGTGTGATTAACCGGGTGCGGTAAAATCACTTCCGTACTTTGTAGTGGAATAGATAAATGGCTTGGTGATAAATAGCCAGGGTAGCTTATGATATATTTTAACTGAATAATCCCAGGGTGTGTGGAAGAATATATAATATTATAGTGTGGGGTGTATGATAGACAGTAGCTCGCATTTTAGAGAGGGAGATGGGGCGGGAACCGAGCTAACTGCGCCGCGGATAATGACACCGATTTTTTCATGACCAGCCAGCGTACTCCTTCAGTACTGGGTAATGAGATATCTCAGAGGGCGATACCGAAAAGGTTGATGTACCTGTGGGGAAGTCTGGAGGAGAGGCACATAACTTAACGCCCCCGACCATCAAGACCGAGGGCGGTTAAGATCTCAAAGGCCCGTTATCCGGTTAATCGCTACACTTTACCGCTTCGATGAACGGCATTGCGACCTATGCCGGGCCTCAGTATTTCCCTGGTGTGCTAGAACTGATAGACGATGCCGAGTGCTACCACATTATCAGTATTAATGTTCGCGCTTCTCGTAAAGTCGTTTTCATCCATCAGGTTAATTTTGTAATCGACATAGGTAGACATATTTTTATTAAAGAAATAGGTCGCACCCAAATCGATAAAGTTGGTTAGCTTCTGATTGCCGTAATCTTTCTTGGCACCATTAGCTATACCGTTTCCCAGATCCTTGCCTTCGGTATAGTTCCACGCGATGAAAGGTTGAAGGCCAAAATCAAAGGTATAACCCGTGTACATTTCTACGCCTATCGCCTTGTTAGCATAACCGTAGGTATCGTTATTATCACTTGAGTTACCGAAACGAATCGCGTTGTAGGACTGCGTATAGTTTGCTGCAGCATAGTAACCATCGTTTTCATATTTAAGGCCGAAAGTATAGGCTTCTGCCTTGTCACCATTGCCCATAATATCGTTGTAGCGCCCCCCTTTTCCGCCACTGTTCTGATCATTGGTACGATCAGATTGGAAATAAGCACCGCCGACGCTAAAACCATAACCGACATCATAAGACAAAGACATACCATAACCATCGCCGTTCTGGCCTAGTACATCACGGCCACCTTTATTCTCGGTCGGATCGTCATTTTTACCCTGGTACTGAATGCCAAAATCCAGACCCTCTACCAAACCGAAAAAGTCTCTATTATGATAGGTTAAAACGCCGCTCGCACGTTGGAACATGAAGTTATCGGCACCAACAGTGCTACCGTCGAACTCGGGCTGCAAGTCAGTCCATGCCATAATGTCATAGATGATCCCCGAGTTACGTCCGTAATCTAACGAACCATAATCCCCGAATTTTAAACCGGCAAAGCCATAGCGAGTAAAGTTTTTGTTATCTTCGCTCTCGGTATGGTTTAGGTTGGCCTGATACTCCCATGTCCCATAACCGGTTAGCTGATCGGTAATCTGTGTTTCGCCTCTAAAGCCGCCTCGCACATATGATTTATCGCCATCAGCCCCATTATCATCAGAAAAATAATGTAAGCCATCCAATTTAAAGAATAAATCCAGTTTATTCCCATCCTGGTTGTAGATTTCGGCCGCGTTGGCTGAACCGGCTACAATCAGTAATGTGGGGATTACCACTGCCAATAACTTGCGTTTCATATGATATCCTTTGCATTAAACATGTTGTTTCCATTGCATTTTTTATGATTGGTGTATATTCCTACGAATATTAGTGAAACTTAATTCGTTAAATGCCGCTAAAGTCTCTCTAGATTAATTAGTGAGTAAAAGGGCAAAAGGTGCTTATTATGAAAAATCTTATAAATATTGACTTACATCACTGTTTTAATTCAAACAGGTAAACGTAACGGAATTGAACTATATACCAAGGGGAAAGTTAGCTATTGAAATTTAACCAGCACAAATTGTTAATTTATTTTCTATAGGCTTGTTCATTATAAATTCGCCACTGTTTGTTGTTATACTGTGTTAATTAAATGTGCAATTAGAAATGTTATTTGTGAAGTGTTTTTTAATGACCCTTGCCGGATTAGTAGTCCGGCTTTTTCTAATGCTTGTTTTCTTTCGCAGGAAGTTTGTTTTTATAAGGATTGATTATATGACGCGAATAATAATAGGTACCTTTGCACTTTGTTTGGTTAGTCCATGGTTAGGTGTTGCAGGGGGTTTGGTTGCTTGTGTTATTGCTATTATTCAAGATGAGATGGCGAAAAAAATAAATTTAAAAAATGAATTTTTAGAGAGATAACGTTCAATTTAATACTATGGAAAAGGATCTACCTAAAGTCGGTGGCCTCTTTGTCGATGAAGACTTTGTTAATAGAGCTGAGCACATCGAGACTGCACGTTATTATCTTGCTGAAACGCCTGACGAAGATGATGACATGGAAAATGAGTACAAAACATGGCTCGAATACCCTACATTAGGGCGATTATTGAGAATAAAAACGACCATAACCCAGCAGTTGGGGAAAATAGCTGTTGCAAGCGGTCGTATATTACCTCGAAAACGATGATTTTCAGGACTGAAAACCGAAAAACTTTTATAAACCAATAAAGACTTCTTTGCTGCCTTTCTGAACTCCCCGTAGCACCCTATGTGGATTATATCCATGCAGGAGTGCACGCCATGAAAATCAGCACATTGCTGACGTTGTTCCCTCTGCTGATGCCGGCATCGGTGCTTGCCGGCGCGGTTCTCTATACCGATTCCCCCCGAACAACAATGATGCCTCGGTATCTGTTATTTACCTCGATGGTCCAGAGCAGCAGCAGGCGCAGACGTTTGGTGAGCTGTCGTCGACCGAACGCCAGGCCAGGGCTGTACTGCAGTCACCACAATGACAGGCCATGAACAGGAGCTGATCACGGTCTAACGAAAGAGTGGGGTTTTAAGGTAAGCCCACATCGATTCCGACATACGCTGACGACCGAAATGATGAAGTCACCAGACCGTCATTTGATTATGGTGATTTTCCCGAGGTTTTATCGTGTTCACATTGCCGGATTACGGGTTTTCTTTTACGCTTTTCTTTTGCACTTTTCTTATGCGATGCTTAAGCCTTCGTTAAGCAAAGAGACCCTGCGATGCCTGATTTATCTCGTTGTGCCTTTACCGAAGGCAGCGTTGCCTTGCCGGAAGGCTATGCCGATCGCACCGTCAACGTGCTGTTGGCCGGCGATGACGTTTCCCCTTCGATCAATATTTCCCGCGATGCGTTGCAACCGGCGGAAGCCCTCGACGGCTACGTCAGCCGTCAGTTGGCAGCGCTGGGTCAAAGCCTGAAGGGCTGGGTGTTCAAAAGCCGCGAACCGGCGATGCTGGGCGGCGACCTGCTGGCCGGAGAATGGGTGCGCGCCAGCTATCTGCGTGACGGCAAACGCATCTGGCAAATCCAGGCGGTATTTGCGCTGGCGGATGGCCGGGTTCTGGTGTTTACCCTGGCGATGGCGCGCAAACTGACACCACAGGACGACGCACTGCTGCAGCACGTGCTGAACAGCTATCGGGCGGCCTGAATCATGATGACACTGCCTAAAAGGCACTTACGATGACCGAAGCGGCGCGCGTCGGCGATACCATCGGGCATTCGCACGCCTTGGCCGGGATGATCGCCGGCACCATCGTCGGCGGCCTGATCGCCGCCGCAGGCGCGGTGGCAGCTGGCGCGCTGTTCGTCGCCGGCCTGGCGGCATCCTGCGTAGGCGTGGGGGTGCTGTTGATCGGCGCCAGTCTGGCGGTGGGCTATCTCACCGGGGAGGTGGCCACTGCAGCGCGTGACGGCATTGCTGATGCCGGGGCCGGCAGCCTGACGCCGAAGGGCAAAATTGTCACCGGCTCACCCAACGTATTTATCAACGGTAAACCGGCGGCCATCGCCACCGTCAGCCAGGTGGCGTGCAGCGACGACGGCCCGAGCATGCAGATGGCGCAGGGCTCCGACAAGGTCAGCATCAACGCCCAGCCGGCTTCGCGGGTGGGGGATAAAACCAACTGCGACGCGCAGGTGATGGAAGGCTCGCCCAACGTATTCATCGGCGGTGGCACGGTGACCACGCTGCCGATTAAACCCGAAGTGCCGGACTGGTTGTACAAGGCTTCCGACCTGACGCTGCTGTTCGCCGGCCTGGTGGGCGGCGTGGGCGGTGCCGTCGGCAAGCTGGGCGCATTGGGCAAGATGCTCGGCAAGCTGCCCGGCATCAATAAGCTGGGGCGCATCGCCTGCCGCGCCGGCACGTTGATGACCGCCACCGCCGCGGCCGGCATCATAGCCCGGCCGGTGGATATCGTCAGCGGCCAAAAATTCCTCGACGGTGAGGACGAACTCGATTTCGAGCTGCCGTCTCGCCTGCCGGTGGCCTGGCAACGTTACTGGCGCAGCGGCAATCCTGGCGACAGCGTCCTGGGGCGTGGTTGGAGCCTGTTCTGGGAGAGCAGCCTGCAGACCTACCAGGACGGCCTGGTGTGGCGCGCGCCGTCCGGTGACTACATCTCATTCCCGATGGTACCCAAAGGCCATAAAACCTACTGCGAAGCCGAAAAGTGCTGGCTGATGCACAACGCCGACGGCAGTTGGCAGGTGTTCGATGTCAGCGAGCAGGCCTGGCACTACCCGGTGTTGAGTGATGAGCCGAGCCGGCTGCAGATGATGACTGACCTCACCGGCAACGCGATTTCCCTGTTCCACGACGACCACGGCCGGCTGAGCGAGTTGGTCGACAGCGCTGGCCAGCGACTGGCGTGCCGCTATCTGACCACCACCAATGGGCTGTCCCGCCTGAGTACGGTGCTGCTGTATACCCCGGACGGCGAGGTGCCGCTGGTCAGCTACGATTATGACGATGAAGGACAGCTGATCGCCGTGACCAATCGCGCCGGCGAAATCAGCCGACGCTTTACCTGGCGTGATGGACTCATGGCGAGCCATCAGGATCGTCAGGGTTTACTGAATGAATATTTGTGGCAAGAGATTGATGGATTACCCCGGGTGATTGCCTGGCGCCACAGTGCCGGTGAAGAACTGTCATTGCACTATGACTTTGCCGGCGGCGTGCGCCGGGTTGTGCGTGATGACGGCAAACAGGCACTGTGGCAGTTGGACGACAGCGACAACGTGGCACAGTTTACGGATTTTGACGGGCGCAAATCGGTGTTTATCTATGAGCGCGATGAGCTGTGCGGCGTGGTGCTCCCGGGCGGCGCGCAGCGCCAGAGCGAATGGGACCGTTACGGCCGCTTGCTGAACGAGACTGACCCGTTGGGGCGTACCACCACCTACCAGTATTCCCGCAACAGCGGCCGCCTGTTCTCAGTCACCGACCCGGACGGCAGCCAGGTGTTCCAGCACTGGGATACCCTGGGACGTCCGACGCAGCAGATTGATGCGCTGGGCAACACCACGCGTTACCAGTATTCCGACGGCGAAGAGAGCCTGCCGGAGACCATTATTGATGCGCAGGGCGGTGAGGTGAAGCTGGCATGGAACGCGCAAGGGTTATTGACGCGCTACACTGACTGCTCTGGCAGCGTGACCGCCTACGCCTATGACGCATTGGGTCAGTTGACGCACCGTACCGACGCGGAAGGAAACCTGACCCGTTATCGCTGGGATCGCGCCGGCCGGCTGGACAGGCTTCTCCATCCGGATGGTAGTGAAGAGCAGTTCGCCTGGAACACGCACGGACAGCTGATCCGGCACCAGGATCCGCTCGGCAGCGAGACGCACTGGCAGTACAACCTGCTGGGACAACCGGTCAGCGTGACGGACCGGATCAACCGCACGCGCCGATATCACTACAATTGCCGCGGCTGGCTGACTAACATCGAAAATGGCAACGGCGGGGAATATCACTTCAGTCATGATGCCGTTGGTCGGTTGACGGCCGAGCGCCGCCCGGACAATACCGATCATTTTTATCGTTATGGCCCCGATGGCCAACTGGCCGAACACCGGGAAACCGGCCCGTTGGACGCTTCGGCGCCGCCGGCTCAGCGCCTGCACCAATTCCGTTATGACGAAGCCGGTCAATTAGCCTGGCGCAGCAACGACAGCGCGGAATGGCAGTACCATTATGATGCCGTGGGCCGTATGAGTCGCCTTACGCGCACGCCGACCGTTGCCGGCACCGAGCTGGGCATCGAGCCGGACAGTGTGCAACTGCGCTACGACAAAGCCGGCAATCTGCTGGCCGAACAAGGGGTCAACGGCGAACTGCAGTACCAATGGGATGCGCTGGCCAACCTGCAAGCGCTGACGCTACCGCAGGGCGACCGGCTGCAGTGGCTGTACTATGGCTCCGGGCATGCCAGCGCCATCAAGTTCAATCAGCAACTGGTGAGCGAGTTCACCCGCGACCGCCTGCACCGGGAAACCGGCCGCACGCAGGGCGCGCTGCAGCAACATCGTCAGTACGATGCGCTGGGGCGCCGTAGTTGGCAAAGCAGTGCTTTCGGCCACGGGCAGATAACCAAACCGGAAGATGGCGTGTTGTGGCGGGTGTTCCGTTATACCGGCCGTGGTGAACTGGAGGGCGTCAGTGATGCGCTGCGCGGCGAGGCGCACTACGGGTATGACGCTGAAGGGCGCCTGCTGCAGCATCGGGAAAACCGCCTGGGCAAGGCCGGTAACCGTCTGGTGTATGACGGTGCCGATAACCTGCTGGGTTGGCGAAGCCCAAATGACGATGTCGACAGGCATTTACCACTGGCGCCGATCGCCGGCAATCGCCTGACGCACTGGCAACAGCTATTCTACCGTTACGACGCCTGGGGCAACCTGGTCAGCCGGCGGAACGGGATGTATGAACAGCATTACCGTTATGATGCCGATAACCGCCTGATACAGGCGCGCGGCCGTGGCCCAGAGGGCGAGTTCGACGCGCAGTATCACTACGATGCGCTGGGGCGCCGCACGCGCAAGATGGTCAGCTACAAAGGTAAAACAGCGGAAACGACGCGTTTTCTGTGGGAAGGCTACCGGCTGCTGCAGGAGCAGCGGGGCAACGGCACGCGCAGAACCTGGAGCTACGACCCTGCCAGTGCCTGGACGCCGCTGGCGACGCTCGAACAGGCGGGTGATGGCAAACAGGCAGATATCTACTGGCTGCATACCGACCTCAACAGCGCGCCGCTGGAAGTCACCGACATCGAAGGCAACCTGCGCTGGTCCGGCAACTACGACACCTTTGGCAAACTGCAGGGACAGACGGTCGCCGGCGTCGAACGTCGCAAAGGCGTGGTCTATGACCAGCCGCTGAGGTATGCCGGCCAGTACCAGGACGACGAAAGCGGGCTGCATTATAACCTGTTCCGTTACTATGAGCCGGAAGTAGGGCGCTTTACCACGCAGGACCCGATAGGGTTGGCGGGGGGGATGAACCTGTATGCTTATGTCAAAAATCCGCTGGGATGGATCGACCCGCTAGGGTTAGCCGGATGTAATGCCAATCCTAAAGATATTCACTACATGCAAAGCTCAATTAAAAACCAAACAGGAGCTCATACTGTTCTGGATAACGCTGCTGCATTAGCAAATGGAACACTTAAAGCTGCGGATCTCCCTGCTATTAAGATTTGGCGGGATGCTACAGGGAAAATATGGACTCTAGACCATCGAAGATTGGCCGCATTTAAAATAGCAGGTCTTGAAAGCGTACCAGTACAATGGGCTACAGCCAAAGAAGTTGCAGGCCAAATGTGGAAAATGACAACAAGAACTGAAGGTAAGAGCATCATTTTAAAATTAGGTGATGGAATTAAACAGATAATAGGTGGGTGAAATGAAAAGTGATTTATATCCTGTTGAAACTAGAGATGAGTTAATTAAATTGATTTTATCTTTGGCTTCGGAAGTGAAAAATAATCCTGGTGAGTGGGAGAATAATGATCTTCCATCCTTTTTAGAGGCGATGGCTTCATGGATGGAAGATATGGATGGTTTTTATGAGAATATGAATAAGCCATGCCCAGATAATGCTAGTTGGAGTGTTCTTGCTGACATATTAATGGCTGCTAGGATCTATGAATAACTAGAACAAGCCGGAATGATCATAAAAGATCTTCCGGCTTGTTTTACCTGTCATTATGCCAATATATCATTCTGCTGCACCCGAATGACCACCTTGCCAGGCATTACGCTGATCGCCAGCGGTTGTCTGGTCAGGCCGCACTGTGTCAACCAGTCTCCTGCCAGATACAGCTCACCGTTATCCCGTATCCAGTCCACGCCGATATGGGGGTGAGTCTCCACCTCCAATAATAACCGCTCAATCTCTCCCTCATTAGAAACTAACACTATTACCAGCCAATCCTGATTACGAACCGGAGGTAGGGTGCTTCACCACGCAGGATCCGATAGGGTTGAGTGGTGGATTGAACCTGTATCAATATGCGCCGAATCCACTGGGATGGATTGACCCGTTGGGGCTGGCTGCATGTAGTGTTTCTAAAGGTTTTTCTAGAAAAGATAAAATTACATAAAGGTGGGTTGATAAATTATCAGGTAAAAAACCTGCGGATGTTGATGCGTTCCTGACTAGCCGTGGTTGGACTAAACATTATCCTCAAGCAGGAAGACCCGATGCGATTCAACATACTCAATATGTACGTACTACTAAATCCGGGGCAACATATAAACTAGACTATCATCCAGGAGGAAATGCAAGTCAGCCGAATATTCATGGCAATGACTACTGGAAGGTTTATAGAGTCAAGAATGGTGAGGGTGTTGTCTTTGGAAGGATCGGTCATGGTGAATTTAAAAACTACGATCTAATAAAAGACTCTCCAGTATATATTGATGGCGCGTTAAGAAATGGTGGGTTTTAATATGATGGATTTTAATGCTGAAATAATATCTGGTTGTTCATTAGGCAATGTTAGCCTGAATGAAAACATATCTTCATATATAGATGAAATGTATTCTTTTTTTAATGTTGAGGTTAAGCAGTACTCTCTGCCTGATGGGAGTAAAAAGAATGCATATATACTAAATAAAACTATAACGATCGCAACTGATCATGACGGTTTAATTTTCTCAATTGGTTGCAATCAAGAATATAAAGGGAAATATAAAAATATATTACATACAGGGCAATCGATGAAAGAGGTTATTGCTCTAACTGAAAAACAACGTATATTTAATGGCTCAGTGATTATTGACGATGATTTTGGCTTCTCGCTTATATTGCCATCACCTTATGATGAAATCGGGGATAGCATCGAAAATATACCTAGCGATATGATATTTAAAGAAATATATGTTTCTGATTTTTCTTTATGGCGGTCAGGTCATTGAATGAGGCCGGATGTTAATCTCTTGGAGACAGCTAGCCATTAAGACGCGCTGAAGCAGTCGCCATAGATAAAATCCGGGAAGATCCCAAGAAGATCTTCCCGGTTATTTTTATCTATTATTACGCTAATATATTATCCTGCCTAATCTGAATCAACACCTTGCCGGGCATCACGCTGAACGCCAGCGGTTGCCCGGTCAGACCACACTGCGTTAGCCAATCCCCCGCCAGATACAACTCGCCGTTATCCCGTATGTCTACGAACAGCCGCTGAGGTATGCCGGCCAGTACCAGGATGACGAAAGCGGGCTACATTATAACCTGTTCCGTTACTATGAGCCGGAAGTAGGGCGCTTTACCACGCAGGACCCAATAGGGTGCGTGGTGGGTTGAACCTGTATCAGTATGCGCCGAATCCACTGGGATGGATTGACCCGCTAGGATTGGCTGTAGATCCTATAGCAAAATTGGAGGATCGGGGATTTAGTGGTGTTGCTAAGACACCTGCCGGAGGACTCGATTATTCAGGGAGTAATGCTCTGTATAATCTAAGGGAAGGAGTTAACCCCATTGTGAAAATTGAATATACAGGGGACTACCTTCAGGATTTCACTGCGGCTAATTTGGAAGCTGGGCTTAGCCAGAAAAAATACCGAGTGGTTATGTCTGGCATCATCTGGATGATTATAATCATGAGACAAATATAGGTACTATGCAGTTAGTAAAACAAAAAGCACACCAAGGTATCCCTATGTAGGGGGGTAAGTCAGTATAAGGCGGCAACTGGAAAAGCATACACCTTCCCTGCGAGAAATCGCGTCCGTAAACCTGTTGGAGGAAACTGTTAATGTATCTCTCAGACTCGGAGAAAGCGCTGTCAGTAGAGGAGATGGATTCCTTTAATGCGCTTTTTAATAATGATTTGCCTGATTCTTTTAAAGATTTTTTTCTCAAGGATAATGGTGGTTATCCCATTGATAACGAAGAGGGAAATATCTTCATGTTAGGTGGTTTTAACCCAATAAAGTATGGTGACTTGCCGATTGAGGTAATTTATCAAGATCTTACGGAGTCCTTTGCTGAACTAAAGGATATGGTGCCGTTTGCTTATGATGAGGGTGGGAACAGTTTTCTCTTGTCGCTTAAGAAAGAAGATGATTCATTTGGCAGGGTTTTTGTATTTTTAATGGATGAAAAGGAACTAGAGGAAGTGGCTGATTCCTTTTCTGATTTTATTGGTGAGTTGTTTACGTAGAAACCACGGATGCTGGTAAATACTAATTGAATGAGCGTAAGTGTGGGGGGAAGGACGGTGTACAAAAAGAATGGGGAAAAGCGTTCCAAAGAACTGAGCGATTGGGTTTGAGTATCCGGTCAAATTTGTTGAAATGGAAGGGAGAGGGTTTCTGAATGATAAAAGGTTGCGACAAATGAATAAAGTCCTGCAACCTGCCCTTGACGGTTTTACAAGTTATGAACAACTCGTTGATCGGTGTCTCCTGGTTCATCTGGCAGCCCAAGCCGGTGGACTCCGCTGGCGGTGCTCGAACAGGCGGGTGATGGCAAACAGGCAGATATCTACTGGCTGCATACCGACCTCAACAGCGCACCACTGGAAGTCACCGACATCGAGGGTAACCTGCGCTGGTCCGGCAACTACGACACCTTCGGTAAGCTAATCGGCCAGACGGTGGCGGGCGCCGAACGTCGCAAAGGCGCGCTCTACGCTCAGCCGCTGCGTTATGCTGGGCAGTACCAGGATGACGAAAGCGGGCTGCATTATAACCAGTTCCGTTACTATGAGCCGGAAGTAGGGCGCTTTACCACGCAGGATCCGATTGGGCTGCGTGGTGGGTTGAATCTTTATCAGTATGCGCCGAATCCGTTGTGATGGACTGACCCGTTGGGCCTTTCAAGATATCCGGGTGTTGATTTCTCCGGTAGTGATGCCCTATATCCAGATGGCGTCAGCATAGTCAAAATTAAGCTAACAGGGGGACGGTATGGAGACTTCAAAGCAGCAAATCAAATCGCTGGTTTTGAGAATGCCTCCGGGAATATTACGGGAAGGTCTCACCCAACGGATTATACTTGGCACCATCTTGATGATTATGATCCCAAAACGAATACATCTACGATGCAACTGGTGAAGACGGCAGCGCATGAAGAGTCTTTCCCTCACTCAGGGTCTGTTAGTCAGTTTGAGAAGCATCATGGTGTGAAATACGAAACACCTGAGGCAAAGAAAGTTGCAAAATCATTTACTTGTGAAAAGTAGGAAAAGTGATGAGTAAAGATACATTGGACTTTTATGAAGATGATGAAGGAATGGTGGCACAGGCCGTTCTGGAGGGGTTTGGTTCTAACGAGGTTGACATCATATATCTCGAATCTGACGAGGTAGATCAACAGTTAGAGGACTCCGTTGATTTTTTACGGGGGCATCAAAATGAGATGAGCAAGTCCGTAAAAACGGCAATTAAAGCGTATATCAAGGATATCTATCATTCAGACTCTACAGGTTTGGAATTAATGAAAGTTTATGTATTCCCCGGGGAGCATGAAGAATTTGGGTTGCTGTTCAGGTGGGAGGGAGATACTGAGCATGGAGTGGGCGCTCGCTTGACTGGTCTTAACGTCGTTAAGGTTGGTTCTGCAGAGGTTGCTTTTGTTTAGATAAGCCTTTGAGGTCTCTCTACCAGAATATGAGGATTTTTCCGGAGTTTTACGGTTTTGTCGTTTTCTCTGAACAGGCGTTGCTGTCCTTCATGAAAGTGAACGGTATAGGAAAGGATTTGCTCACCTTTATGACGACTAATGATGCGGCAGACAAGTTGACCGAAGCGGGGGTCATTGTCCCTATTTTTGACGTGCCTGAGGGCTTGTATGAGGTGTCTCTGAAGTGCTCAAAACCTGCAGAGAACATCTCCAAACTTGGGGTGTTCAAGTCAGACGGCAAATTGAGCATCTGTGGTATGGGATACTTGGCGGATTTTGACGTAGAAGCCTTGCGTAACAGAGAAAAAATCCAAGACTTTACGGTCACTCAGGGAGTATTTGTGTTGTACTGTGACATTGATGAATCCAATGAGAAAGTTTCATTAATTTTGGATTAGTTAAGGTACTAATGAGCCCGATGAAATTCAATGTACTGGTATGTTACGAAGAGGACGATGTGCTCACTGTTGCTCTGGGCGATAATGAGCAGTCACCTGAGAATTATCTAATCATTACTCGGTTGGATGATGAAGATAATGACTCAATTGATGAGGGGATCGGCCTGCAGACATCACAGTCCGTTTATGAAGCATCAGCAGTGATCGAGAAAGTGATTTTGCATTCTGACCGTTTAGAGGTGGTTATCACGCCTGATTCACACGAGCATTTCGGTTGCTCGAGGCTCGAAGGTGTGTTCTCTGAAACGGTGCGTAATACGCCTGAAAAAATTGCTCTGTTGCGAAAGTATCTTGAAGCAATTTTCAACGGTAGTAAGACGACCCTCATTCTTTCATGATATTAAAATTTTCATAATCCAATAAAGACTTCTTTGCTGCCTTTCTAAGCTCGTCGCACACCATGAAAACCCCCATCGTACTTACGTTGGGCAGATTTTAATGATCATAAAATTTACCATCCGGATGGGACTGGTGGCCGTAATAAATGGGGCGGCGGGACATCCTGCAGAAAATGGCGGAGGTTTAAATGATTGTTATTAATGGGTTTAATGAGTTGCTTCAAATGAAGGATGGCTTGCCTGATGTAGGTTGGCTGTATGTCGCTCCATCGTTCAGCCTTTCTTCTGAAGAGGATATAGTCAACGGTAGTTATTATATTGCTGAAAACGAAGACGAAGAAATGGATTTTGAAGATAACTACGGCACTTTCCTTGAAGCGCCGATCTTTAAGGCGATTATTGACAATAAATTAGAGCACAGTCCTGCTTCTGGAAGTGTAGAACTTCTTGAAGCGGTCCGTTATTACATCGAAAACGATGATTTCCAGGACTGAACATCGAAAAACTTTCATAATCGAATAAAGACTTCTTTGCTGCCTTTCTGACCACGTCATAGCACCCTGTGTGGATCCTATCCATGCAGGAGTGCACGCCATGAAAATCAGCACGTTGCTGACGTTGTTCCCTCTGCTGATGCCGGCATCGGTGCTTGCCGGTACGGTTCTCTATACCGATTCTCACCATCCCCCGAGTAACGTCGATGCATCGGTATCCGTTATTTATCTCGATGGCCCGGAGCAGCTGCAGGCGCAGACGTTTGGTGAGCTGTCGTCGAACCCGGATGAAGCCGAACGCCAGGCCAGGGCCGTACTGCAGTCACCGCAGTGGCAGGCTCATGAACAGGAGCTGGCCACGGTCTAACGAAAGAGTGCGGTTAGTACGATGCGCTGGGGCGCCACACGCGCAAGACGGTCAGCTACAAAGGTAAAACAGCGGAAACGACGCGTTTTCTGTGGGAAGGCTACCGGCTGCTGCAGGAGCAGCGGGACAACGGCACGCGCAGAACCTGGAGCTACGACCCTGCCAGTGCGTGGACGCCGCTGGCGGCGCTCGAACAGGCGGGTGATGGCAAATAGGCAGATATCTACTGGCTGCATACCGACCTCAACAGCGCACCGCTGGAAGTCACCGACATCGAAGGTAACCTGCGCTGGTCCGGCAACTACGACACCTTCGGTAAGCTAATCGGCCAGACGGTCGCCGGCGTCGAACGTCGCAATGGCGTGGTCTATGACCAGCCGCTGAGGTATGCCGGCCAGTATCAGGACGACGAAAGCGGTCTGCACTATAATCTGTTCCGTTACTATGAGCCGGAAGTAGGGCGCTTTACCACGCAGGATCCGATTGGGCTGCGTGGTGGGTTGAATCTTTATCTGTATGCGCCGAATCCGTTGGGATGGACTGACCCGTTGGGGCTATACCGCGGGGAGGGTGAACGTGGTTTAGGGAAGTACCATGTGTTCCATGAACATACTTTGGACTCTTCAGAGTATACTATGACAGATAAAGAGCACTTTAGCCGTGCAAACGAGTCGGTTTATCATCGCTTGCAAACGGATCCTGAGTTTAAGAGAACGATGCAAACTAAGTATCCTGGTGTAGTGACGCATGTACAGCCAAGTAGTAAGGGGAACTTCCGGGGATCATCACCTCCTGAAATGACTTGGCATCACGGTGATGTTCCAGGTTCTCTGCAACTGGTTGATCGCCCTGACCATCGTGATTATCACAAGATTTATCACCCAGATGGTTTAGGTGGACGTAACAAATGGGGTGGCGGCACGAGCTGTAGACGATGAGGAGAATAATATGAAGGTAATTAAAGGTTTTTCTGGGCTTTTAAAAGAATATGACGCTTTACCTGAGACAGGATGGATCTTTATTGATGATGATGTTGATACGAATTTAAAGTCAGATTTGCAAAAACAGAATTACTATTTGCCCGAAAATGATGACGAAGAATTTGAGATGGAAGAGGAAAGGTCCACATTCCTTGAGGCCCCTACCTTCAAAGATATTGTCATCAACAAAAGAAACCACAATCAGCAAGCAACAGAGGATGAGATGCTTGATGCCGTCATCTATTACCTCGAAAACGATGATTTTCAAGACTGAAAACCGAAAAACTTTTATAAACCAATAAAGACTTCTTTGCTGCCTTTCACCCTGTGTGGATCCTATCCATGCAGGAGTGCACGCCATGAAAATCAGCACGTTGCTGACGTTGTTCCCTCTGCTGATGCCGGCATCGGTGCTTGCCGGCGCGGTTCTCTATACCGATTCCCCCCGAACAACAATGATGCCTCGGTGGCTGTTATTTACCTCGATGACCCAGAGCAGCTGCAGGCGCAGACGTTTGGAGTGCTGTCGTCGAACCCGGGCTCTGGCCCAAGCCGATATCTTCGATTACATTGAAGTGTTCTACAACCGGGCCAGCGCCACAGTCATCTTGGCGGCGTCAGCCCGGAGGCCTTTGAACAGGCCTCGTCGTGAGGACAGAAAATGTCTACTGTCGTGGGGGCACTTCAAATTTAATAGAAAAAGCTCATTGCTGTGGGTGGCGCAGAAGGCGGGAAGGGAGGTTTATCGCGAACCTCAAACGCGGCTTATCCGGCAACTCAGCATGCTTAATTACCTAGGCGACCATGATCTCGAAAGCAATCAGCTCACCTACGCCGTATATTGTTTCATGCTGCTCGTCTGTTTCACCGCTGTTTCTTCATCTGTTCATGAGAACGCGATAGCGATCTGCAACACCCTGTGTTGGTCTGCTTGACTTATCACACCAATTTTCCCTGGAAGATCGGTATCGACTCAAATAGGTAGCCGTCGAACTCCGGCGCATCGACGTCGGACAGCTCCATCAGCGTTCCCTTGATGTTTTCCATGTGTTGCCACATGGCCTGATACGATCCCATCACGTCGCGACGGCGCAGCGCCGCCAGAATGCTCTGGTGATCGGCCAGCCATTTCAGCCGATAGCCTTTAGTGGCAATGCGGCTGTGTAACTGCTGCCAAAGCGGGCTGGCATCCCGCCGCTGCCAGATGCTTTTTACCGTATCCAGTAGCATCTGATTCTGCGTCGCGCCGGCGATCAGTAAATGGAACATTTTGTCATTATCGCCGCTTTCGTCATTGGCAATGATGGCGCGTTGCTCCTGTTCCAGCGTGCGCCGCAAATTTTCGATATCGGCCTTGGTGGCCATTTTGGCGGCAAACGCCGCAATATTGCTTTCCAGCAGTTGTCGCGCCTGGAGCATTTCGAACGGCCCGACTTCGCTTTGCAGCAGCGGATCGTCATCTTCCGCCGCTTCGCTCGGAATACGCATCACGTAGACCCCCGAACTTTGCCGAATATCCACCGTTCCTTCCAATTCAAGCATCAGCAGCGCTTCGCGAACGATAGTGCGGCTGACGCCGTAGGTTTCGGCAATGTTGCGCTCGGGCGGCAGCCGCGTGCCGATAGCAAAATGGCCCTGCTGAATTTTCTGCCGAAGGTCCCGTCCAATCTCCTGATACTGCTTTTTTTCCTGCGGAATCACGACTTTGTCCACCGTTTCACTCTGAAAGACGCTTGGCCCATGCCATACTTTGTCTGCAACAGGCTTTTAGCCCTGAAAAGTTCGTTCCAACGGCTGGCGGGTGATGGAGTCATCCGCCAGCCGTTGGAACGACAGCGACGCTAGTCTATCAAATCCAACGCCTGATCGAGTACTTTTGCGCCGTTTAACGTGCCATAAGCCACAGAATCAATCACCGCGATAGGGATCCTGTGTTCGTCGGTGAGCTTTTTGTTTTCCGTCAGCTTGAAGCGCACTTGCGGCCCCAGCAGCACCGCGATGATGTCGTTGCCGTAACTTTGCAGCTCATCGCGCAGATTCTGTTCAGGGATGGCGTAGATCTGCAACGCCAGCCCGCGCGCTGTTGCTTCTTTTTCCATTTTGGTGACCACCAGCGAGGTGGACATGCCCGCCGAGCAGGCCAGAACGATTCGTTTCATCAGCAAGTCCTTATTTGTTTTCGTCGTCAAGCGTCAGAAGCAGCTGCCGGCTGTCGCTCAGAGCGCGGAACCAGCGCGCTGATTTTTTTTGCCGCCGGTTGCGCCGGTTGTCCAGATCGATCTCAATCAGGCCGTAACGGTTCTTGAAGGCGTTCATCGGCGACAGATTGTCGGTAAATGCCCACAGCATATAACCTCGGCAGTTCACCCCGGCTTCCACCGCTTTCAACGCCCAATAGAGATGCTCGCGGATGAACTCGATGCGGTAGTCATCCTGAATTTCCCCCGTAGCGTTTTTAAACTGCGCCTCGTCCTCAACGCCCATGCCGTTCTCGGCAATGAACCATGGAATGTTGCCGTACTCGTCGCGCATGCGCAGGCCCATGTCATAAACGATTTTCGGCAAGATTTCCCAGCCGCGCGATTTATTCATCCGCCGCCCCGGAAGTTCAAAATGCTCGTAGTACATCGCAGGATGGAACGGCGTTGCGCTATGCCATGCGCGGCTCGGCGCCTTGACCCGGTGCGGGTAATAGAGGTTGATGCCCACTTCGTCGACGGTGTTGTCGCGGATCAACGCCATTTCTTCCGGTGTCCAGGCGAAATTCACCTCATGCTTTTTCAGCAGCGCCAGCAGTTCCACCGGATATTCTCCTTTGATCGCCGGGTCGAGAAAAACCCGGTTGTAGAACAAATCATACAGCTCGGCGGCACGCCGATCGTGCGGTGCGCTGGAGCGGGGATAAGTCACCTCCGGGTTAAGTATCACTCCGATGCTGCCGGCGCATTTCATCTGGCGAAACAGCTGCACCACCGAGGCGGTCGCCAGATTTTTATGGTGATTCCACTGCATCCATTTGGTGGTATTTTGCTCGTACGGCCAGCGGATAGCGTCAAGATAAACCCGCGTCTGCACCACCACCGGTTCATTGAAGGTGAACCAGCGCGTCACCTTGGCACCGAAGCGCTCGAACACCCGGCGGGCATACAGCACGAACAGTTCAACGACGCGCTTGGCGTTCCAGCCGCCGTATTTTTCCAGCAGGCAGCCCGGCAGCTCATAGTGTTCCAGGCACAGCATAGGCTCGATGCCCTGGCGTTTCATTTCGTCCAGCAAGGCGTCGATATAAGCGGCGTAATCTTCATCCACCACGCCCAGCTCATAATCGGTAAGAAAGCGCGCCCAGTTGATCGACGTGCGGTAGTGGCTGACGCCGCTTTGCTTCATCAAAGCCACGTCTTCAGGGTAGCGGTTGATAAAATCGGTGGCGACCGATGGGCCATAGCCGTTATGCCAAACGTGGCGATCGTGCCGATACCATAAATCAAGGTAAGAATCTTGCCCCTGCTTTTTACCGCTCCAACCCTCGGTCTGCCAGGCGGAAGCCGCCGCGCCGAGAATGAAATCCCTGGGTATCTCGATTGAAACCTGACTCATTACTGACCTCATGCATTCTGTATAACGGATTGTTCAGCCTGTGCGGCACGGCGTGCGGCGACTTTGACGAACGGCAGGTAAATCAGCGTGGCAACCACGATGCAAATTAATTGGGTGACCACCGCGCCCATCGAACCGGCGGTCGACAGCCAGGCGTTGATGATCGGCGGCGTCGTCCACGGCACCATCACCACCGCTTTACCGGCAAAGCCGATGCTGGTGGCGAAATAACCGATGGTACCGGTAATCAGCGGCGTGATGATGAACGGGATCGCCAAGATAGGGTTGAGCATGATGGGCATGCCGAAGATCACCGGTTCGTTGATGTTGAAGAAGCTCGGCCCGAGCGACAGCTTGCCGATTTCTCGCATCTCCTTGCGCTTGGTGGCGATCATCACCGCAAACAGCAGCCCCAGCGTGATGCCGGATCCGCCGATGCTCATATAAACATCCCAGAACGGCATGGTGATGATGTTGGGGATGTCCTTGCCCTGCTCAAAGGCGGTCATATTGACCATAATGGCCCCCAGCAGCAGTGGCTCGCGGATCGGTTTTACCATCTGATTGCCGTGAATGCCGATGACCCAGAACAACTGCGCCACGAACATCAGGATCAGGATGCCCGGCAGACTTTGCACCACCGTTTCCAGTGGCTGCTGCACCACCTGGTATACCGCGTCATACAGATAAATGCCGGTGAGGCGATGGAAGACAAAGCCAAAAATTGCGATTGCCACCACGGTGATGATCGCCGGGATCAGTGCTGAAAAAGATGCAGACACGTTAGGCGGAACGCTTTCCGGCATTTTGATTTTTAGCCGGTCGAGTGTTTCCAGTTTGGAATATATCTCCACCGACAAAATGGCGATAAACATGCCGAGGAACAGGCTGCGGGTATCCGAAAACTGTTTTGCCAGTACGTCTTTCACCAGCTGCATCTGGTTGTTGACCATCAGTTCGACGGTGGTCGGCGTGACCGAGATAAAACAGATCACCGCCAGCAGGCCGGGGAACAATGATCGCGACCCGTTAATCTTGCCCAATTCGATGCCGATCAGGAATACCGCGCCAATGTTGAGAAAGCTCAGCGTGGCGTAGTTGATGCTGCTCATGATCGGCTTGAGATCCGCAAGGAACGAAAACATGGCGAAGCTCGCCAGGCCATTCTTGGGATCCATCACCATATTGGAAATCAGCACCGAAAACGCGCCGACGATGATCACCGGCATCAACGTGATGAACGACGCCTTGATGGCCATAATATATCTGTAACTGTTGAACGTATTGGCGAAGGCTCCCAGAGAGTCTATTAGCCGGTCCCGAAATGACATGACACCACCTCTTGTTGTGTTGTGCTTGCTTAGTCGACCAATTCGCGTACCGCCGCTTCGTGATTTGGCATACCAAAAAATAGGCTAATTAGAGTATTTTTCTGTGATCTTTCTCTCACAAGAGAGTATTGGAATTCCAATATGATAAAAAAACCAATATTGGCATACCAATGAGGCAATAATGTCATTCGATCTGGAACAAACGTTAATGGAGCTGCTGATTAATGCCGGTGAAGCGCGATCCCACTCGATGTCTGCCATTCAGGCGGCCCGACAAGGGCAATGGCAGCAGGCGCACGCAGCATTGGAAGCGTCACAGGTTGCCGCACGTGAAGCGCATAAAGTGCAAACACTGTTGATTGGCTTGGATGAAGGGGTGGGCAAGATCCCGGTAAACCTGATCATGGTGCATGCACAGGATCATCTGATGACAGCCATGCTATGTCACGATCTGGCTAAGGAAATCGTACTGCTGCGGCAGGAGATTTTCTCCAACGGCATATAACTATCTCGTAGGCCGTGTACTGGTGACTGTGGTGGGCTGGCCCCCCAGCTTAAAGGCATCAGTACGGCGGCTACCGCACTAATTATTGAAAAGGCTAATGCGGGCATTGAGCTCCTTACTTCATTTTGTGCCCCTTGCCCCACAAACATTAGGAAAAACAATGGCCAAGACAGCCAGCATCAATGTTGGTGACCGAGATGATTGAAAGTATCCTGAATGCACTTTTTCACTGACTAGCAAACGAATTGATGATCTCAGTATGTGAAGAAAATGCCAGTCATGCTTTGACATAGCGGTGTACTAATCAACGGGGAGCAGGTCAGGCTAGTATAGTGTCATTTAAAGAGGAGCCTGATTATAAATATCGAGTGTGAAAATGCGGAATACACTGCGATATCAACCTGCTGGTTCCTTTGTTCCGCCCGTTAAAGGGTGTACCTCTAACCAGCGTGATTTCATGCAGAATTAGTGGTGCCCGGACTCGGGCAACTGGCGCTTGCGCCGGGTTGAACAACGCTTCAGCGTTGGCCCGCAGGGTGAGGCCTTTAGGCCGAATAATCGAACTTGTTCGATGGAGAGTCCTATCCCCGAAAAGCAAAAAACCCGCCATAGGCGGGTTCTTCTAAATATGGTGCCCGGACTCGGACAACTGGCGCTTGCGCCGGGTTGAACAACGCTTCAGCGTTGGCCCGCAGGGTGAGGCCTTTAGGCCGAATAATCGAA
>NZ_JBIEIU010000004.1:0-357285 GCF_052113645.1 Serratia quinivorans
CTGAAAGCCGCTTAATATGAACCGTCCAACTTTATGGGGTCAGTCCAGTTTTGGCCGGGGGCTTTTTTTTGGTTCATGACCCGTTCTAAATAGCGTTGACACGTTTTCGACTTAAATCCGGAGAACGTGATAATGGCCGAGTTTAAGCGCACACAACGTGACTATCCTTTGTCTTTTAAAATTGCTGTTGTTGAGCAGATTGAAAAAGGCGAAATGACCTACAAACAGGCTCAACTGCGCTATGGTATTCAGGGACGTTCAACCGTTCTGACCTGGTTGCGCAAGCATGGCCGCCTTAACTGGGCCCCAGGTCTTCCCCAACTCTCCAGTCGGGAGTTACCCATGAGCCAACCGCCTGCCCCTTTAACTCCTGAGCAAAGGATCAGGGAGCTTGAAGAACAGCTTGAACTGGTCACCCAGAAAGCGGAGTTTCTCGATGCTGTCGTTAACGTGCTGAAAAATGACTATGGGATCAGTGACATAAAAAATCGGCCAGGCAAGTCCTCACGCAAAAACAGACCCAAAAAATAACCATTACCCGTGTCTGCCAGTTTCTGGGACATAGCCGCCAGGCCTGGTATCAGCACAATACACGGCTTAGTAAGCAACGGGCTCGTGATGCCCAGATCGTCGATTTTGTTAAAACGATAAGAGTACGTCAGGCGCGTATCGGGCCCCGTAAACTGCATTATCTGCTGAATAAACAATCAGATGATGGATTGTATATCGGACGTGACCGGTTGTTCTCTCTGCTAAATGAACGCAGACTGCTGGTACCAGTCAGTTCATGAAAGGCACGGGCTAATCTACTCAATGACCGATGGCTATGACTGCTATCAGAACGCATTGGCGGAAAGGGTAAACGGGATACTGAAGACGGAGTTTTTGCTATCACGCCCTGCAGATCTGGAGCAGGCAGAAAGATGGTGAGGGAATCGATAGAAATTTACAACAGAGAGCGGTCTCACCAGTTGCTAAAATACAAAACGCCCGATGCAGTGCATCAGGCGTTTTACAGGCATAAAAGTGTCAACCTATGCCAGGACTAGTCATTCAAACGCTGGGTTTATTCCATCCATTCGGTATGGAATACGCCTTCTTTGTCGATACGCTTGTAGGTGTGAGCACCGAAGTAGTCACGCTGCGCCTGGATCAGGTTGGCAGGCAGAACCGCAGAACGGTAGCTGTCGTAGTAAGAGATAGCCGCAGAGAAGGTCGGCGTAGGGATACCGTTTTGCACCGCGTAGGACACCACGTCACGCAGCGCCTGCTGGTATTCGTCAGCAATCTGCTTGAAGTATGGTGCCAACAACAGGTTAGCGATATCCGCGTCCTGTGCGTAAGCGTCAGTGATTTTCTGCAGGAACTGAGCGCGGATGATGCAGCCGGCGCGGAAGATCTTGGCAATGTCGCCGTAGTGCAGATCCCAGTTGTTTTCTTTGGAAGCGGCTTTCAGCTGAGAGAAGCCCTGTGCATAAGAAACGATTTTGCCCAGGTACAGCGCGCGGCGCACTTTCTCGATGAATTCCGCCTTGTCACCGCTGACTGGCGTCGCTTTAGGACCGGTCAACACTTTAGACGCGGCAACACGTTGGTCTTTCAGTGAGGACAGGTAACGCGCGAACACCGACTCGGTGATCAGTGACAACGGCTCGCCCAGATCCAGAGAGCTCTGGCTGGTCCATTTGCCGGTGCCTTTGTTGGCCGCTTCGTCCAGGATCACATCAACCAGGTATTTACCTTCTTCATCTTTCTTGGTGAAGATATCTTTGGTGATGTCGATCAGGTAGCTGTTCAGTTCGCCTTTGTTCCACTCGGCAAAGGTGTCAGCCAGCTCTTCATTGCTCAGGTTCAGCGCCTGCTTCAGCAGGGAATAGGCTTCTGCGATCAGCTGCATGTCGCCGTATTCGATACCGTTGTGCACCATCTTCACATAGTGACCGGCGCCATCAGCACCGATGTAGGTCACGCAAGGCTCGCCTTCCGCTACCGCAGCGATTTTCTTCAGGATTGGCGCCACCAGCTCGTAAGCTTCTTTCTGGCCGCCAGGCATGATTGAAGGCCCTTTCAGCGCGCCCTCTTCACCACCGGAAACGCCGGTACCGATGAAGTTGAAGCCTTGATCAGACAGTTCGCGGTTACGGCGAATAGTGTCCTGATAGTAGGTGTTGCCACCGTCGATCAGAATGTCACCTTTATCCAGGTGCGGAGTCAGGGAAGCAATGGTCTTGTCTGTCGCTTCGCCCGCTTTCACCATCAGCAAAATGCGGCGTGGTTTTTCCAGCGATTCAACGAACTCTTCGACGGTGTAGTGCGGCACCAGGTTTTTACCTGGATTCTCGGCAATAACTTCATCAGTTTTATCGCCTGAACGGTTAAAGATCGAAACGGTGTAACCACGGCTTTCGATGTTCAGTGCCAGATTGCGGCCCATTACCGCCATGCCGACAACGCCGATTTGTTGCTTGGACATTGAAGAACTCCTGTCTGAGGATGACCCTGTTAACAACTTTGGCCAACAGGTTTTGTGATGTGGCACACATGTTAACTCAGGATTGAACTGCGTGGGTAGTGATTGGTGCGATAGGTCACATACCTCGTTTAAATTTTTAGTCACTGGCTGACAGCGTTCGCAAAACAAATATCCGTCTAAGTCCTAAAAGACGCCGTCCGGCCGGTTTCAGTAAGGCTGTTTTATTGGTGGCCCAACAGAGATCTGTAGATTTTCGTATACTCCTCAACCATTTGTTTGGAAGTAAACATTTCCTCATAGCGTTCATACGCCTTATTACCGAACTGCTCTGCCAACTGAGGGTTAACCCACAACTTATCCATGGCCTTTCGCAAGGCTGAAGGATCCGACGGAGGGATCACTAACCCGGTCTGGTTATCGATATTGATGAAGGTAGTGCCGGTACCGATTTCACTGGAAATCATCGGTTTTCGGTACATGGCACCTTCCAGCAGCGATATGCCAAACGCTTCTGAACGAAGATGTGAAGGAAACACAATGCTATAGCACAGCATCAATAGTGCCGTTTTATCCTCATCCGGCAACGCCCCAAGAAAATGAACGTTTTTCAGTCCCAATTTTTGGGACTGCTCACGTAATTCACTTTCTATCGGCCCGGCGCCCACAATCACGATCGGATAGTCTGAGCCAATGGCAGCCTCAAGCAGGATATGCAACCCTTTGTAATAGCGCAGTGTACCTATAAACAGGAAGAACGACTGACCGATCTGCCGTTGCCATTTATCAAGCCGACTCTGTTCCGGTATGGGATAGATCGCTTTATTCAAGCCAATCGGGATTACGGTGACCTTGTCTTTAAAGGTTTCCAATACGTCACTGGTGGCCACATAGTTCGGTGACGTCGCTACAATGCAATCTATTTTTCGCAAAAAAAGGTGCATCAATGGCTTATAAAGTCGTAGAAGGTTTTTTTGTCTAATTATATCAGAGTGATAACTCACTACCGTCGGCTTCTTAACCCCGGAGAGGAAGTGTACGAGGTCCATGTAAGGCCATGGGAAATGATAGTGAATGATATCTGCTTGTTCGCTGAGCTCTTTAAATTTCTTTATGACGCGAAGCGAGAAAGGGTTGGACGCAATACTAAAATCTTGTCTGACTTTATGGGCAGTATGCTGTGAAATAACTTCGCAACTATCCTTATCCGCAGGCGTCACGGACAAGACATCCGTTGATACCCCTTTTTCGACACAGCCTTCAGCAAGCTGGTATATCACTTGCTCGATACCGCCGAAAGAGTCTGGATAATAAGTTTTATAGAAATGGAGTACTTTAATCATTATTGGCCAATTTTTGATAAACGTCTAAAGTTTGGCGAGTGCAACTTTGCCAGGAAAACGTTGCTGCATTTGACAGCCCTAGTTCAACAGCCTGTTTGCGCCACTGCTCATCAGTCAGGCCTCTGGTGATAAGCTCCGTTAATAAACCAATATCCTCTGGGGCATGGGTCATCGCTGCATCGCCCACTACCTCCGGTAAAGAGGAGCTGTTAGAACAGATTACCGGGGTTCCTGAACTCATCGCTTCCAAAACCGGGAGCCCGAAGCCTTCATAGTTCGAAGGAAAAACAAATAAGCTGGCAGCAGAGTACAACAGCGGTAATTCCTCTGCGGCGGCAAAACCCAGATAATTAAGCCAGCCTTCACGCTGTCCTCGCTCGATTTCCTGCATAATGTCATCATTGCGCCACCCCTTATAGCCTGAGAGAACTAACGGGTAGCGAGTGCGTAACTCTCCAGGAAGGTTTCTATAGGCATGGATTAAGGAAAGGATATTTTTTCGCGGCTCAATAGTACCAACAAATAAGGTGAAGGCTTTATAGCCTAAGCCAAATTTGTTTAAAACACTGGATACCTGCTCGGCCTTGCGCGGGTAAAAGTCGGGAGAGCTTGCCAGATGGACCGTATGAATTTTTTCAAGCGGATAATCAAAATACTCATGAATCTCGTTACGAATATAATTCGAAACCGTTATGAGACCATTGGCCCGGGACAATGCGTCTAACATTTCTTTCTTGGTAAAACGATTCCTTTTGGGATCGAAGCAATGTTCCCATTTGAAGGGAGACAGATCGTGAAACGTTGCAACGGAGGGGCCCTCAAAAGGAGGGAGAAAAAAGTTAGGACCATGGAAAACGCAACGCTCATAGCCACGCAATGCCTTCTTTTTGAGGCGCGGCATCAGCAATCTATAGGCCTCAATCGCCAGAGAGTTGCTCTGCACAATTTTTTTTAACCGGTGACTCCCATCAGATGTATTTTTTGCTGTGGGAATATCTGATAAAAAGTGAGTGCCGGAAAAAAAATGAAGCTCTTCAATTTCGTTGTTGCTTTGCAAGCCCTTTGCCAACTCATAGGTATAACGCCCTATGCCCGTTAGCGGAAACTTGATTGGCTCAACAGAAAGAATTATTTTCATCTAGAGTCATATTCCATGGAATATTTATGCTTTCAGCATATAGGCACAATGCAGCAGGGCAAAACGGCGCCTGCTGCATTGAAAGGGCTAAAACTCAGGGGCTACTTGAAGTGCTTGGCTCTTAACAAACCCGTACACATATTTTCAAGCCTTCTGGCGACGGCATGGTAATCATGCTGTTCGCACCATGCATCCGCACGGCGCTGTGTTTCAACTGCACTCGCCGAGTTTTTAGCGATATCAGAGATAATTTCGGCAATGCCCTCGGCCACCTCCGTCGCCGAGGCGCCCTCGAATTTGAAGACGGCATCGCCGAGATCGTCAAAGATGGCTAACGGCGTCACCGCCACGGGCTTATGCGTCGCCATGCCGTAGCGTACCGCACCACTGGCTGACTCGCCGGTGTTTTGATAAGCGAAGACCAGCAAATCGGCATCAGAGAGCAAACGCAGACTTTCTTTGTCATCCAGAAAATCGTTATGCATCTCGACCAGATCTTCAATCTTCAGATTAGCCGCCGTCGCTTTAAGCTCGCGCACCAGGGAGGCGGATTCACTGACGGGATATTCCGCATTAACCAACCTTAAGCGGATAGGTTTACCCGCCTTTTTAAGGTAGGCCACCGCTTCAATGAGCTCTTTCAACCCTTTGTGAGGCAAGCAAAAACCGTAGCTCGCCACCAGTGGCAGCGCATTGCGTTTGGCGGCCACCGGCGCCTTGGCGGGATAATTAATCACCCCGTGCGGGAAGAGGGTCACATTATTGACCAGCCCCAGCTGTTTCAGGCGGTTGATGTCGGTAATAGAGTGAACCAGTAAACGATCGCACATTTTCAGCGCGTCGATCATTTCTGACAACCGGAAGTTCCAGTGCGGCTCTTTTTCCAGCGGATCGACCGTCGAATGCATGGCCATAACGATAACCCTGCCCGCCTGGTGGTGCCTTTCGATGAAGGCCGATAGCTCGCGGTGGTTAAAGAACCCGTAGTTGAACTGGATAACGAGCGTATTCAAACGCAGCGTTTCGATCTGCGCATCCAGGGCATCAAGATAGTTGTTTTCTTTGCCAACCACCCAGCTCCGCAAAACGTTGCTTTCATCCGCATGAACCAGATCATTCGCTGTCGGTGCAAAAATCACGATCTGATCGCTCGGCATGTCAGCAACCAGATGTTGCGAGTAGGTGGCAATGCCGCATTTGGTATTCCAGGTCGAAAGCCAACCAATGCGGGCGCCCTCTTGCGCGACGTCGAAATGCTTACGCAACGCGCCGACCGCCGCGGTCGATCGCTGTGCGACATCGTCCCAGGTAAACTGACGGAGAATAAGTTCGCGGCCTTTTGCCGCCATAGCGGATAGCTGCGTCTTGTCGGTAGCAGCGGCCTGTTTCATTGCCTCTGCCAGATTCTCGACATCGGCGCCGACCCATGACGAAGAGAACAGACCAAAGTGTGTCTTCGCGCGCTCAAAACGGTAATCAACCAGCCACGAGTTTTCTGGCGTGCAAAAATCGAGCTGCCCACTCCAATCGGTGGTGATCGCCGGTAAGCCGCTCAGCATAGCTTCCGCAATCGGCAAGCCGAACCCTTCGGCGCAGCTTGGCGCCACCAACACATCGCAATACTCGTAGAGCGCCTTCAGCTCCTGCTCCGGCATATCCTGTTCGATGATAATGACGTCAGGATAGCTGGCATGCTGCTTCTGGGCCTGCTTCAGCCAAGCCTGCACTTCATTGTGCGGATTAGCGAAGGTTTTAATGATCAGGGAAACGTCATCCTGGGCGGTGAATGCGGCGCCATAAGCCGCCAGCATCGCCTGCACGCCCTTGCGCGGGAAACACGAAGAGACATGCAGGAACCTGAATGTCTTGGCGTTCAGTTGCGGTTGCTGCGCAGACTGAATGCGCTCCCAATGCTCGCACCCGTTCCCTACGTTAAACACGGGAACCTTGGTGCCATTATCGATCAATACTTTACGTACATGTTCGGAGGTGCAAAGGATCGCATCCAGCTCACGGTTGAAGTTGTTGATCCAACCTTGCGGAAAACCGCTTTCTTCCCAGGCATAGCAATGCAGGAGCTTCACATCGGCCTTCATGTCACTGACGCGTGGCGGATAGAGGTTGCGGCTCAATACGTTAACCGGCCTATCGCTCCGTTGCTGAACCCGTTGATGATATGCCTTCAGATCCGCGTTGTTCTCATCATTCAGGAAGGCTTCACTCGGAGCAAAGTCGCCCGGCCCTTCCGTTGAGTGCAATAGAACCTCAACATTATCCCGACTGAGCGCCCGCGCGAATTCTCTATTCACCAGAGCCAAGCTGTAGGAGCTGTCATAAGGCCCTTCGACACGCCAGGACAACGCAGCCAAATCAATCCCCTGCAGTTCCAACCGTTTGGCATTCCGGTCCATCGCTTCGGCGGTGGAGCGTAAATCGTTATCTGTAGGTTCTTCGCGGCATGTGATCGCGGAGATGGCGGCAATCAATTGCGATGATGTTACCGTCTCGGACATCACTTCTCCGCCATCGGAAACCAATTGTTCAAAGCGCGTCAACGCGGTAATTCCCGCCTTGTCCCACGAGAACTTGCCGGCCTGCTCCATCGCGTGCTGCTTAAGCTTGCCGAGGAAAACCTCATTACTCAACGCCTGATGAAGCTTGTCTTTAATTGATTCCACTGAATAAGGATCAAACAAGGCGTCGGCGTAGCCTATCACTTCCGGAATACTGGTTACGTTAGAGCCGATAGTCGCCGCGCCGCACGTCATGGCCTCCAAAATCGGCAGACCAAACCCCTCATGCAGCGAAGCGAAAACAAACAGCTTGGCCAACTGATAAAAAACGACCAAATCTTGTTCCGACACATACCCGGTCAGTATCATCTCGTCTTCACGCAGCTGAACGTTTTGAGCAATAGAGTTCAGGTAGCTGCGATCGCTGTCCGACAGCTTACTGACGATGACCAACTGGTTTTTTTCACGCAATGCCGGCGCCAATTTGCTATAGGCTTCAATCAAACGTTTGAAGTTTTTACGGGAATCGAAACCGCCCGGAGCATACAGCACGACATCGCGGGTAATGCCGTATCGCTGTTTTAAAGCGGAAAATTCATCGTCTGATACCTCGCTGATAACAAAATGCTCCTCTGTCGCAGCAGAGATCGTGCACACCTTGTCTGCGGGGACATCCAACCATTCCATCACCTCGGCAGAGGTGTAGTCCGAGTTGGTGAGCAGCAGGTCGGCTTTCTTCAGCCAATTGATTTTCTTAAGGTAGTATTCTTTATAAACTTCATCCTGAAGGTATACGTCCGATTGCACCAATGGGATCAGGTCATGATGCAACACTGCCACTTTTGTTTTAGGCGTGAATTTGGCGATCGAGGTCACCGCATTATCCACATGCCCTTCAAACAAACTGGTGATAAACACAACATCAGGTTCAAGATTGTGTAAAAAGGCTTCGCGAACATACTCCGCGCATTCGCCCCGCCAGGCATTGTGCCTCTCCATCGCTCGCACCGGGCCAGGCGCATACCAAACCACGATATTTTCGGCCGGAACCAGGCGACTAAACTGCGCCTTCAGGTCGGCGATGGTTTCCGGGAATAATGAAGACAAAGCGATAAAGATTTCGTGTTGGCTGTTGTTGCGGATAATCGCCTTGGCGATCGAAATAGTATAGCGACCAATCCCACGAAAGCGGCTTTCCGTTTGTGCCCCTTGCAGGTCAATAACAATGCGCATTATGACTCTCCGTGCTTCTTATTATTTGCGTTCTTTAACTGTTCATACAAATCAATGGCCCTGGTCGTCATATTCTCCTGATAAACAACATGACGTTCATTCGCCATAAGATCGGCGTGATAGTTAGGCGCGGAATTCAAAACGCGTCGGAAAACAGATTGCAGCAACCGATATACGCCCAGCTTTCTAGCGCTGGAGAGCACAAAGCCTTTGAACTTTGGATGCTCATGGAACAGGCCGAGAGTCGTATTGATCGCTTTTCTCAAAACATTTTTGACCGCCTTGCGGCCCCGGGCTTTGATGCCTTCATCCCGAACAGCCTGCAGCTGACAAGAAACCCACCGTAATGGATAGGTCACACGCCAAGAATGACTGGCATGCACATCAATGAGTTGTTGCTGCAAGCCTTGATTGTGAGCATGTACCGCCATCAGTTCCTGATGCGATTTATCCCATTGGTGCTGGACGCGCTCCAATTGATTGCCCATGTCGTGAAGTTTCGCCGCCTGCGCACGCTGCGCCTTATCCACTCGCTTAAATTGACTCTGCAAGCGTTGGTCATAACGATCGCTCAGGCCATCGAGGGTAATCCCATATTCTTTATCGAAATAAGAATCTAACTCGCGGACAATCGACTCGTCGGCCTCTTTCTGGGCAATCAGGCTATAATCGGGGCTGACGCCTTTCAACACGTCGACCAAATAAACCGACGAGTCTGAGTCTCTCAACGCGGATTTTTCCTGCAGGCGCAGTATCTTGGTTCTCAGAAAGCCATAATAGTTTGGAATGAACTCAAGCAGCGCGGGGGGCAGCGGATGGTTGTGGGTGGGATCCATATAAAAAGAGCAGGTTCCGACGCTCACGTTTTCAGGATTTGGCGTCTCCAGAATCAGCAGGCCGCCAGGTTTTAACACTCGCAGAGCCTCTTTGACCAGTGACTGTAAAACCTCAAAGGGCAGATGTTCGGCAATATGAAAACCGGTAATGGCCAGCAGGCTGGCGTCTGCCTGCTGTTGGAGAAAGTCCAGGCAATCCATCTTCTTCACGTTCAGGCCGACCTGCAAGGCGCGTTCGAGCATGCCATCATCCAGATCGACCCCCATGGCCGGAATAGCATTGTCCCTTAAGGTTTCGAGCCACTCTCCACGCCCACAGCCCACATCGACAACTTCAGCTGAAGGGTAAATTTTTGCCAGCGCCGTGATGAAAGGAAGGTACACGGATAAGCGTTGTTTGATGTCCTCTACGCTACCCCGATGCTCTTCCTCAAAAACGCGATAGAAATCATCACTCATTCAAAAATCTCCAACTTAGGAGGCAACCAGGCTACTCCAATAAATTCTTTCTCGTCTGAATTCACCACGTTGAAAACGACCGCTAAATCGCGCCATTCGTAATTTTTGCCAACGTGAGTTCCAGACGTGTGTAAAGCGACCGCAACCGAGTAGGATCCAACGCCCAAGTTGGCTGAGAAAGCAAATGAAAAGGTTCTCGAATCATTCTCTTTCAGCTCAAACAACGGCTGCCCCAGGTGATGGGTATTGGTGCCAAAAACCGGCTGTCCTAATCGGTCTTTAATCATATACCCCACAACCAGTTCGGGAAGTGCCTCATTGATATGCACTTTAACCTGCAGATTAACAGGCTGTCCCACTGTCGCCACCTCGATGCCTTCGCCCTCATCGTTCAACAGACGAATATCGGTGATGCTCGCTTCCCCCGAGCCGGAACGGGTCTGTAACTTTCCGTTATTTTCAACCTGGCGAATAGACAAGTTCTGCTTGTCGGCGAGCAACGCATTATAATAATCCATTACGGATTCCGGCTCGCCCTCCATCTCTATCCTGCCTTTATTCAGCAAAATAGCCCTGTCGCATATGCTTTGGATCGCCTGCTTGTCATGTGAAACCAGCAGAAGCGTAGTGCCTAGCTTGCGAAACTCGCGTATCCGCTCGAAACTTTTGTGCTGGAAATAGGCATCGCCGACGGACAATGCCTCATCGACAATCAGAATATCCGGCCGAATCGCCGTTGCAACGCTGAATGCCAGTCGCACCTGCATACCGCTTGAATAAACACGGACTGGCTGATCGATATAATCGCCGATTTCGGCGAACTCTTCGATTTCCGGCATCAGTTCCGTAATTTTTTCGACGGAAATACCCAGCAATTGCCCAGACATATAAACATTCTGGCGGCCAGTAAAGTCAGAATGGAAGCCCATCCCGAGCTCCAGCAGCGCGGCCACACGGCCAGAAAGAGCAATGTCGCCGCAGGTGGGTTTGGCAGTGCCGGTAATCAACTTCAATAATGTGCTTTTACCTGCGCCGTTGATCCCAATAATACCCAGCGCTTCGCCAGGCTCAACGTTAAAACTGATGTCCTGCAGGATCCACTTCAGTTTATGCTTGACGGTATTAAATGGCGAAATCCATTCAACCAGGCGCCCAGTTTTAGAGGTGTACTGTTTGTATGCTTTGCCAACATTATGTACTTTGATATAACTCATTATAACTCGTCCACCATATCTGCAGCATGCTTCCTAAACAGTCTCATCCCAAACGCGCAGAATATTATGGCCAGTACCAATACCGGCCATAATGAGTACCAGTTAGGTTGCTGATGATAGGCAAATATCGACTGGTATGACTGCATTACCCGAGCCATTGGGTTATACATCAGTGATTTTCTTGCCCATTCCGGCAACGAATTCAAGACGTAGACGATAGGTGTAAACCAGAACCAGAACTGCAGCAATACGCCTACAAACTGTCCGACGTCGCGGAAGAATACGTTCATCACCCCCAATGTCATTCCCAGCCCAACGGTGAACAGGACTTGCAATGCCAAAACCGGCAGCACGGAGAAGAATAAAACCCCTGGGAAATTACCAGTAAAAAGAAGGAAGACCAAAAATAAACTGAATATGATGGCGAAATTTAAAATCGCCGATGCAGTAACAATGACCGGCAAACATATTTTAGGGAAGCTGAGTTTTTTGATTAAGTTGGCATTGGTGATAAATACACTTTGACTCTTATCAAGAATCTCAGTAAACAACCCCCAGGTCAGCACCCCGGAACACAAATAAATACTGTAAGCAAAAGGACCAGAATTATCAGGCATCCTGGCTTTCATCACCTCTGAGAACACCAGCGTATAAACCAAAATCATAGCTAACGGCTGTAATACCAACCATAGCGCACCCAACATGCTGGTCTGATAACGGGACTGAAAGTCTCGTTTAATACTGCTCCAAATAAACCCTCGATAACCATATATGGCTAATAACATATCTTTCATTGTTATTCCCCGCCTAATAATGCAAGGATTTCTTGAGTTTTTACCTGCATCAACTCGACGTTACCTTTCGACTCTACGTTCAAACGAACTACCGGTTCGGTATTTGATGTACGTAAGTTAAATCGCCAGTCAGAATATTCAATACTGATCCCGTCGGTCAGATCAACCCGTAAGGCCTCAGGTTCATAGATAGCCATAATGCTTTTTATTTTCTGAGTTGCATCAGTCAGTTTACGGTTAATCTCACCTGATGCCGGGTAAGCCTGTATCCGAGCCTCAACCAGTTGGCTCAATGCTTTACCTTTCGCGAAAAGCAAACTCGCCACAAGCAGCCATGGGATCATACCACTATCACAATAGGCGAAATCGCGGAAATAATGGTGGGCACTCATTTCGCCGCCATAAATGGCATCTTCTTTACGCATCCGTTCTTTAATGAATGCATGACCGGTTTTGGACATTACCGGGATGCCACCAGCCTGGGTAACAATATCGATTGTATTCCAGGAAAGACGCGGATCGTGGATAATCTTGGAGCCTGGATGGGTTTGCAGGAATGCTTCGGCCAGCAACCCGACAATATAATAGCCTTCGATAAAATTGGCTTTCTCATCAAACAGGAAGCAACGGTCAAAATCACCGTCGAAAGCAATACCCATATCAGCTTGATGCTCGAGTACCGCTTTTGCCGTATCGGCACGGCACTCAGGTAATAGTGGGTTAGGGATGCCGTTCGGGAAATTGCCATCCGGTTGATGGTGTACTTTTATAAAGGATACAGGGACATTGTCGCGCTTAAAACGACGTTCTATCTCATCGATAACATGCCCTGCCGCACCATTGCCGGAGTTAATTACCAGCTTCATCGGTTTAAGTGCCGCAGTGTCAACATAACCCAATAGATGATCAACATACTCGGTGAGAACTGAAATTTGTTGATAACTGCCGCGTTTGCTTTCGGCAACAGAAGGAAAAGCATTTTCTTCAGCCAGTTGTTTAATTGCCAACAGGCCGGTATCCCCACTCACCGGCTGTGCATTGGCACGTACCAGTTTCATACCGTTGTAATTCATTGGATTATGGCTGGCCGTAACTTCGATACCACCGTCCATGCCAAGATGAAAAGTGGCGAAATAAACCTCTTCTGTTCCGCTCATACCGATGTCATACACATCAGCACCGGCATCTTGCAACCCATTAGCAAGAGCCTGTTTAAGAGCTTCACTGGTCAGCCTCACATCGCCACCGACGATAACACGCTGTGGTTTAAGATATTCACCATAAGCTCGACCGATACGATAAGCAATGTCTTCGTTTAGTTCTTCGCCAAGCTGGCCGCGAATATCATATGCTTTAAAACAAGTTAAGGTACTCATTGAAACCTCAAAAATTAGCAACGCCCGTAATGATCTTTAATACGAATAATATCATCATCCCCTAAATAAGACCCCGCCTGCACTTCTATCAGTTCCAACGGAATGTTACCTGGGTTTTCTAGTCGGTGAACAACACCAATAGGAATAAATGTGGACTGATTTTCTGTCAGTAAAAAGGTTTTATCTCCGGTTGTTACCCTTGCCGTACCCGCAAGTACCACCCAATGCTCAGTGCGGTGGTGGTGCATTTGCAAAGAGAAGGCTTCACCAGGGTTCACGGTAATGCGATTCACATTAAAACGTTTTTCATCCACCAGAAGATCGCAAATGCCCCACGGGCGATATACTTCACGATGTCTTCTGTATTCGCTGCGCTTATGCTTTTTGAGGTGTTCTACGACTTTTTTGACGTCCTGCACCCTGGATTTATCAACAACCAACACGGCGTCTTTAGTATTAACAATCACCAGGTTATCTACACCAACGGCAGCAACTAACTTTTCATCAGTATTGATATAGCAATCATGGGTATTATGAAGGAAGGTATCACCCGTCAGCGCGTTACCTGCATCGTCCTTCTGACTGACCTCCCACAATGCTGACCATGATCCAACGTCACTCCAGCCAGCATCCAGTGGGATCATGACGGCATCATGAGTTTTCTCCATGACAGCATAATCAACTGATTCGTCTGGGCAACTGGAAAATGCATCATAATTCACGTTGATAAAGTTTTTATCACACTCAGTATTCGCCAAGGAAAGACGGCATGCATCCAGAATATCCGGACGGAACTTCTCTAACTCTTCCAGATAGCGTTTGGCGCGGAACATAAACATGCCGCTATTCCAGAAGTACTCTCCGGAATCTACATAAGCTTGCGCTGTAGCAAGATCAGGTTTTTCAACAAAGCGTTTTACACTGGACGCTTCTGCATTTTCGCCGGTGCTTTCGCCACGTTGGATATAGCCATAGCCTGTTTCCGGTCCGCTTGGCACGATACCAAAGGTAACAAGGCTCTGGCCGGCTGCGTAAGGTATTGCGGCTTCAATGGCATTATGGAAAGTGGAGACGTCTTTTATAATATGATCTGCAGCCAACACCAGCATGATAGGGTCATGCCCCTTCGCAATGGCATTCAAAGCTGCCAAGGCAATAGCCGGTGCCGTATTGCGGCCAATAGGCTCAAGAATGATGTTATGAGACAACATGTCAATTTGACGCAGTTGCTCAGCTACCATAAAGCGGTGATCTTCGTTACAGATTACGACAGGTTCGCTTACCTCAACTCCATCAAGACGTTTTAACGTTTCCTGCAGCATGGAATGCAAACTATGCAGACGCAAAAATTGTTTAGGATGAAGTTCGCGGGACATCGGCCATAAACGACTGCCTGTACCACCGGCCATAATTACTGGAAGTAACATGTTTTTCCTTATAACACTCAGCTATATAGAACCATAAATTTAGAGAATTTAATAAAATACATCGATTTAAGAGGAGGCGCTTACTGCTCACTACATCTGACTGTGGAGGAGAATGATACATGACTCATCACAAAGCCTACAGTTTCACACTCTGCGGATGTCCATGATCCCCCGGAGTTCTCTCGACGTTTCCTGGCATCTGGCACCAAAAAACTTCACGCTACCGCCCTTGGCTCGATAGCTACCAATGCACTGATTTAGAAGTGATATTTTATCTATTCCCTTGTTGTGTCATGTAACCCAAATTCAGCCATAGCGCGAGATGCCATATCACTGTCATCTTGGTAGGCTAAATATTACAACAGCACAATATTTTTGTTGCGTATGCTATCACCTTACCTATCAAAACACCTGTACATTATCCGTTCTTTCAGGCTTATCTGAAAATGAACGCTCATTAAACAGACAGAATAAAAAGATTACCCTATAATTTAAATAACTATCAATTAGTTGGCTTGATTATAGTTTAGGGTGTGATTACAAATAGGGATATTCTTAGACACATGATCACAGCCTGTAGACTAAAGGCTGCAATCATGAAATGGGGATAGTCGATAAGTATCTTTAATAAAAAGAGCTAATTACGGTAACCTTGAGGATTGTTTTTTTGCCAATTCCAGGTGTCACGCATCATCTCATCAATGCCACGCCGCACTTCCCAGCCTAACTCCTGACGAGCCAGGTTGGCATCCGCCCAGAAGGCTGGCAAATCACCATCACGACGCGGTAAAACCTTGTACGGGATCTCCACGCCAGATGCCTTTTCGAAGGCCTGAACCATAGCGAGAACCGAGTACCCCACTCCAGCCCCCAGATTGTAAGCTTTAAACCCATTGAGTTTCGCCAGATGATCCATGGCCATCAGGTGGCCTTCAGCCAGATCCATCACATGGATGTAATCACGCTCACCGGTGCCATCTTTCGTCGGATAATCCCCGCCAAAGATGCCCAGTTTCTCTAACTTACCAATCGCTACCTGAGAGATATAAGGCAACAAGTTGTTTGGAATGCCATTTGGATCTTCACCAATCAAACCAGATTCGTGAGCACCAACCGGGTTGAAATAACGCAAAGCGATAATGGAGAACTGCGGCTCCGCTTTAGCGAGGTCCTGCAAAATCTGCTCAACCATCAATTTTGAAGTGCCATAGGGACTGGTAGTTCCGCCAATCGGCGTGGTTTCTACATAAGGAACCGGAGAATTCGCACCATAGACCGTTGCAGAAGAGCTGAAGATAAACTGATGTACACCGGCCTGTCGCATAGCATCCAGCAACACCAAAGTCCCGGCAACATTGTTTTGATAGTATTCCAGCGGCTTGCGGGTTGATTCACCTACCGCCTTCAATCCCGCGAAGTGAATAACTGCGGTGACGTCATGCTCGCCGAAGATGCGATTCAGACACTCAGCATCCTGAATATCCCCCAGATAAAACACGGCGGATTTACCCGTCAATTTTGCCACACGGGACAAGGATTCTTCTGACGAATTCGACAAATTATCCAACACTACCACCTCTTCACCACGCTCCAGCAAGGCCAATACCGTGTGAGACCCAATATAACCAGCACCGCCAGTGACTAAAATCGCCATAACAACTCCTTACGCGCTCTCATAGCGCTGAAATTATGATTTATACCCCATTCTAACCAGCAAATCAGTCAGAAGCTTCCTGAACGAAGCCGTCGCGCCAGAAAAATTCAAAAAAAACAGCTAAAATCAAATTGTTACATTATATTATTCGCCTTTACTCCGCCACTCAGAGGCAATAAAAAAGAGCAGCATAACGCTGCTCTTTTTTATTGCCTCTGAGTGGCGCGGACTAGTGCGAATGCGAAAAATATTGCGCCACACGTTTCACATCGTTTTCATCTAACGTTCCCGAGTCGCTCAACAGGGTGATCCACGACTTGATATACGTATATTTTGCCGAGGCCAGATCCTTTTGTGCGCTGTACAACTGCTGTTCAGCATTAAGCACATCAACGTTAACACGCTGCCCAGCCAGCACGCTTTGCCGCGTTGCCGTCACCTGCGTGGTCGCTGATTTCACCGCCAGTTCATAAGCCGCCAGCTTGGCGCGGCTGCTGATACACAGATTGAACTGCTTGCGTAAATCGTTCAACGTAGTGCCAGTCTGCGCATCCATCTCATACATAGCCTGTCCGTATCGCGCCGCAGCCTGGCGAGTCGATGCCGAAACCCCGCCGCCGGAATAAATAGGCATACTAACCTGCACGCCGATGCTGTCAGTACGGTATTTCTGGTTTACCGTGTTATCACTGCTAGAATCGTTCTCCGAGTGCGAAGCATAAAGTTGCACCTGCGGCATAAAACCGGCCCGGTTTCTCTCCACGTCATATTTCGCCGCATCAACACCGTGACGGGATGCCGTCAGCGTGGGGTTATTCTCCAAAGCAATCTTTTGCCATTCATCAAATTTTGACGGGATCAGTGGCGCTACCTGGAATTTCCCCGGGCGCAATACCTGCAGCTCATCAACCTGTTCCAACGGCGTGCCGATAATCACTTCCAGCTCACGCTGGGCCGAATCCAACGCATCACGTGCTTCGATCACCTGGGCTTCTGCTAGGCTATAGCGCGCCTGGGTTTCCGAAACGTCCGTGATGGTACCTTCGCCCGCACTCATCAAGCGATCGTTCAACATCAGCTGTTCTTTATAAGCCACCTTTTGCGCTTCAGCCAAAGCGATTTGGTCCTTAGAATAGGCCACTTCAACATAGGCGCTAATGACCCTCACCGCCAGATCCAGCAATTTTCCGCGATAGCGCTCATCCGACATCAATGTTTGCGCGACGCCAGCCTTATAGCGCGCATAGGCCTCATAATCGAACAGCGGCTGCGTCAACGTTACCGAGCTGGAGTAACTGCGGTATTGCTGGCGCTTGGTCATCTCTGATACGTTGCCAAAAAAATCGCTTTGCGGATACTTTTGCGTCTGCCAGTTGCGCGGCGAATTCTGGTAATTGAGAGACACCTTCGGCAATAGCCCTGCCCTGCCAATGTTTTCGTTTTCGTCCCCCGCCTCTTTCTCTTTTATCGCCGCCCTGAAGGTCGGATCTTTCTCGAGTGCCAGCGAATATGCGTCTAAAATCCCTATTGAATATACCGGCGCAGAAATCGCAAACAATAGGGTGCTGATGGCAAGACCAGCAGCCTGTCGTTTTAATTGAATCAAAATTATTCCTCAGTCAATGAAGTATGAGCGCGATCCAAAATAGGTTTGAACAAATAGCTCAGCAGTGAGCGCGACCCTGTTTTAACAAACACCTCAACCGGCATACCAGGCTTAATCTCTTCTGTATTCAACATCTTCATGCCTTCCGGCGTGACGGTAGCCTGCATTTGGTAATACGGCTCGCCATTGGCCTTATCTACCAGACGGTCAGCGGAAATCAATGTCACCGTACCTGGGATCTTCGGAGTTTTATTCTGATTGAAAGCAGTAAACATCAGATCGACCGGTAACCCGTTATAAACCTTATCAATCAGTTCAACTTTCAAGCGAGCATCGACAACCAAGTTTGCCTGGCTTGGAACAACATCCAGCAGGTGATCCCCTGCTGCAACCACCCCCCCTTGCGTAAAGATGCTCAACCCAACCACCGTACCGGTGACCGGTGCCGTGATGGCGGTATTACCCAGATCAAAGTTCGCCATTTCCAGTTTGTTGCGATATTCACTGGATTCCATCTGCGTCTGCGCCAATTGCGTTCTGACCTCACGCTGATAGTCCGCCATGCGCTGTTCGATTTTTTGTTGAGTTTCCAACAGTTGTTTTTGCAATTGGCCTATGCGCCCCTGGCTTTCATCCATGCTGCTGTTAACTTCGGCAAATTGGCGCTGAACTTCCAGGTAACGGTTTCGTGGCAAATATCCGTCGGCAGCCAGCGATTTCATGCTGTTCATTTGCTCACGCAAGGTCGATAGTTGGATCTTCTTATTGACCAGGGAGTCCTGTGAACCCTTCAGCTGAAAACGGATCCCATCCATGGATTGCCTGTAACCATCAATCTCACTTTGCAAACCCTGACGGCGAGAAATAAACAGCTGATTTTGCAGGGATAGTATTTCAGCAACTCGCGGCTGCGTTTGGATTGCCTGGAACACCGGGGAAAAGGTAACGCTTTTCAGAGCGTCTCGCTCCGCCAATAGCCGTCCGCTCGACGCCAACGTGGTGTAATATTGGTCTCGCAATGAATCAACCTGAGCCTGAACCTGAGTCTGGCTTAGCTGCACCAATATCTGGCCGGCTTTAACCTTTTCGCCCTCTTTCACAAGAATATTTTTAATGATACCGCTCGCCGGCGCCTGCACCGTCTTGCGATTGCCGGACACAATCACTGAACCGGATGATGCGACCCCTTTATCCAGTGGTGCTAATGCAGCCCATGCCAGAAAACCAATAAACCCAATCAAGATGACCAGCCATCCCATACGGGTATAGCGCCTTTCATCCAGGGGCATTTCGCTAATATATGAGCCCTTTGCCTCATTAATCTGCGTAGACATTACCGCTCCTTTGACCGCTACCGACAAAACGTCGAAATAAAACGCATGTTAATGTGTTTGTGTTTTTGGCAAATTTTCCTGCTCAAGCTCACTGTTCATCGCTGGGGCTACCGGTTGCTGCACAGGTGCTTTTTGTGCTTGTGAAAGCGCCTGTATAACCTGCTGCGTAGTACCAAATGCGTTAACCTGACCGTTAGTCAGCACCAGCAGTTTGTTGGTGATAGATAACAAATTGGTGCGATGCGTGACCAATACCACCGTAGCTTTACGTTGGTGAAGTGTCTGAATAGCGAGATTAAGCGCACGTTCCCCGATGTCATCAAGATTGGAATTGGGTTCATCCAACACCACCAGAGACGGAGAACCATAAAGGGCTCGCGCCAAACCGATCCTTTGCTTTTGTCCGCCGGAAAGCCCTGCGCCGCCATTGCCAATGACCGAGTCGTAGCCGTTAGGAAAACGCAGGATCATTTCATGCACCCCCGCCAACTGGGCGGCCTCGATGACTTTCTCCGAGTCGATGTCATTAAAGCGGGCGATATTCTCGGCGATTGAGCCGGCAAATAACTCGATGTCTTGCGGCAGGTAGCCGATATGAGGCCCCAATTCATCCTTGTTCCACTGATAAATGTCGGCACCATCGAGCCGAACTATGCCTGCGGAGACGGGCCAGATCCCTACCAATAACCGAGCAAGCGTTGATTTGCCCGAAGCGCTCGGGCCGATAATGCCCAGCACGTCCCCCGCCTGCAGCGCAAAACTGACGTTATGCAGTACGGCATTCGCTTGCGAACCCGGTGGCGCTGCCGTCACGTTCTCAACGGACAACGCGCCCTGAGGACGCGGCAATGACATCCCCTCCCCGCGCTGCGGATACGCATTTAATAATTGAACCAGGCGGTTATATGAGAGTTTGGAAGAGCTGTAGCTTTTCCAAACGTTAATAACTTGTTCGATAGGTGCCAGCGTGCGCCCCATCAGAATAGAACCAGCGATCATCATGCCGGGTGTGATCAGCCCATCAATCGCTAACCAGCCGCCCAGCCCCAGCACCAGGGACTGTAAAGAAAGCCGCACAAACTTGGTTATCGAAGTCACACGCGCCGAGCGCTCACTGGCGATTCGCTGGTTATTGAGGAATCTTTTATGCAGATTGAACCAACGCCGCTTTAAATTCGGCAGCATCCCCAACGCTTCGATCACTTCCGCATTACGCAAGTTGGTGCTCGCCAGGCTGCTGGACATAATTGACAGCTTACTCGCTTCGCCTAACGGCTTACGTGACAGCCATTCGTTCAACACTGCCAACCCAACCAGCAACAGCGAGCCGACCAATGCGAAAAGGCCCAGCCACGGGTTAAACAGGAAGATAACCAGCAAATAGATGGGAAACCACGGGGCATCAAAGAAAGCGAACAACGCGCTGCCAGTCAAAAACTGCCGTACGTTGGTGAGATCATTTAGCATTTGTCCGGCATCTGAAGAACCATTTTTCAGATTAGCCTCAAAGGCTGCGGTATAAATTCGCGTATTGAGCTGCATATCCAATTGGCTGCCAATACGAATGACAACCATGCTGCGCACATACTCCAGCAATGCCATTACACCAAACATAGATAGCATAATAAGCGTTAACATCAACAAAGTAATTTCATTACGTGAAGGAAGCGCACGGTCATAGACCTGAAGCATATAAATAGACGGGACCAACATGAGCAGGTTGATTAAGGCAGTAAAAATACCCAAGGTCCAGAACACCCTGCTGCGCGCACGCACTACGGCTGCGATTTCGTTATAAGGTAACGTTGGGGTCACACTAATCCCTCTTAAACCTACGGTTTACTGTTTATAGTTAATGGGTTAAACCGGCAGAATCCGTCTCAACAGATTATAAATCAATCAACTGGAACGGAGTGCTAGAACTGAAATTAACTATGGTAGAGGGTTTGAGATTAGGCAAGGTCAGGAGGGAAGAAATACAAAAAAATTATAACGTTACATGGTTAATGATTAACCTGGGACACCGTTGAAAAATAAGAAATAGCTTGAACGCGGGACAACGCTTAAAAAATAAAAAAAGGGCAGAGTTTTACTCTGCCCTTTTTATGTTAACAGCTAAAAATTTTCCGCTCGTGTTTACATCAAAAATTCTCGGTCACTTAATTCATTTGTCATTTGGCATCGGGGAACGACTGACGGCCATGGCCGGCAACTTAGCAGCAAATGATGATTTATTGACCGTTTGCCAATCCGGTTTTTCATCGGTATAGATGGCAATAGGTTTATCGTCTACTTTAATTCCCTGCGAGATATCCGCCTTATTCTCGACATCAAGGTTCCACTGTTCGATAGAGACATTGCCTCTAATTCCGGTAACCGTAGTCGGCGTTACGCGTCCATTTTTGGGCGGGTTTTTCCACATAAGAATCGTGTACTTTTTACCCTTGGTATTAGGGTTGGCTTGTAAAACATAAGCCTCGACGTCCTTCTGTGGGCTTGCCATATACAATAAATGTTTACCTTTCATTGCATCGACAGACATTGCATAGGCTAGTAAGCGTAACTTAGGTTTCCAGTTTTCATCAAACAGGCCAAAATAATACAGTTTGCCGTTTATGAATCTATCTTGAGCTAGAAAATAATCAACTCTTTTCATATCATAAAAATAGAAGCCACGAGCGAATAATTTTACCAGATCATAAGGATTAGACTGATATCGTCCAGTAGATCCGGTATCGAGCTGCTCAGTGTCAAGAATAGGCTTGTTACTCCCACCATTTTTATCAGCCATATCGCGCATATAGCCTGGCAAGTTATCCGCACCGAAAACATAATGGTGAATAGAGTATGCATCAGCATATTTATCAATGCCTAGCTTGAAGCTTTTATCGATAAATCGGCGCCCCCCCTCTAACCCACCCTTGAACTCTGAACGTGAGTATGTCGCTGCAAAAGCTACTGTTTTAATATTTTGACCGGACGCTTGAATTGCCTCCTTGAGCATTTTCATCTCATTAACATACATCGCAGGCGTTGATTTCATCCACCAAATACTCGGCGCATCAACCTCATTGGCTAATTCAGCATATTTCACATCATAACCTTCAAGGTGCTTTAAAGTAACGTTGAGATAATTTCTGTACTTATCGTAGTATTTGGGGCTGACGGCGGAAAGCTTATTATTAGCAACGGTATATTTCGCGGGAGGATAACCGAAGAGGAAATTATGGCTCATGCCATATTTTTTAGCTTCTTTCAGTTGAAAATCGACCTCTTTAAAATTGGTAGGATCTCCATTAGCATCAGCGACCCGGTGCCAAGCGGTTTCTGCACTACGTAAACTATTTACACCTGTGCGTGATAGAAGCTCAAATGCTTTATCTATTTTCTGGAAATCACCAGTCGATTTAACCGCAGGTATTTCCATCCCATGGACACCAAAGTCTACACCATCATTGTCAGAATTATGTGAAAGCTCACGCTTCATAAGTTTATTGTAGACATATGTAGAAGTGTCATCACTTAGGTCTTCACGGGTTTTCTTCATCTCGGAAAAATATTGAGTCTGGGTGGCATCAGCGTTCGCGTATTCAGAGACAGAAGCCAATATCAAAAACAAACAGGAAAAGGTCGAAATACCGGCACTCGCGACAGGATATAATTTCATGCTACCTCCAAGAAAATAAACAGGAAAACAAAATAGAAGAGCCCTGAGGTCAATAACAGAAGAGATTAAATCCTTTAGACAATTAAAAAGCCCTTATATCACCAACAAGGGCTCAGATGAAAAACTATAGATTACGCATAGATTGACCGGCTAACCCTGCGTTTGACCAAAGAGAAAAGTCTATAAAGCTTAGGATTTACTCTGGCCAGACAAATCAATACACTTTTGTTCCGATCCTTAATATTAATAAACTCTCTATTAAGCTCATCCGAGAGAGAAACACAATCCTGCTCCAGGATATTTGAAATAGTAATAATATTTGTATAGATTCTGTCACTGAGATGTTTTTTGGTCTTTTTACTGTCACTTGCTTCTCTGAGCAACTCAAGTGCTTTAATGCTTTCAATGTAGCCGAATACATTCTTTTCGTTTCGGCCGCTTTGCATAATAGAGCCAGATCGCACCCGGCGGTTAAACAGGATTTTATTTGATACAGCGACCTTCCCCGCCTTGAAGAACAATCGAGGAGTGAACTCCTCATCTTCATGGATGATGGGCTTAAATATCAACCCATTCGCAGTAAGTAACCGAGAACGAAAAACATACATCCAGGCATTTGGATAGAATGTGCCATACGCCGACAAGGTATTGAACGCAGCAACCCCATCAGGAAAATCTTTATCCATCTTTCTCGTATAGAACGGCAATGGTTGATTGGCGTTGTTCGGCGTATCAAAAAAGGAGTCTGCCGAGAAACAGAAAATATCTAGGTCAGAGTTACGCTGATATGCCAGTATAAACTCTTCCAACAATGTCGGAACCGCGATATCGTCCGAGTCGAAGTAATAGGTAAACTCACCGGTCACATGACGACTGCCCTCATTACGCGCCTCACCTAAACCATGGTTTGTCGTATGAACGATCTTGACAACCTCAAGATGACCATAGAGTTCTTCAAGCAAGTCGCCGGAACCATCGGTAGAACCATCATCTACAATGATGACCTCATAGGGGGCCACAGACTGGGCAAGAATAGAGTCCACCGCCTGTTTTACATATTTCTTGACATTATAAACAGGTATAACTACCGAGATTTTTACGGAATCGTTGGATATCATCATATTTTAATCAACTCACAACCAGGAACACCCTTCGTCCAGGACTCATAGTAACCTGAGTTCTTGCCATAAGAGTTATCGATAAGCTGGGTATGCATTTTCAATAAACAGCACAGGATATGACCATGCATACGTGACGTGACGACTGACTCATGAGACATGAAAAGAGAGTTAACACGAGCAACTAATTTATCCGTATACCAATACCAAAGGGTATTAGTTGGGAAGAGATTTCCTGGAATTCGTTTGTTCAATTTTTCGAACAGGTGCATAGTCTTCATAAAACGACGGTCGCCGTCTGAACAAATATCGTACCAGTCTACAAACTCATTGGGATCGGCATTTTCACCCAGAACAGAGAGATCGGTTTTTTCGATGTCTCGTCTGATCATCCACATGGTTTTCTTTTTTACATCACCCTCTTTTTGTTGAGGGAAAATATTCCACAGTGATTGCGCCATGTCAGGGCAGAGAAACACATTATCACAGAAGTGCTTTTTAAGGATCTCTTGGCTATTGGTGTCTCGGCAAAAAATCGTCAGATTAGGGTGCTGTTTAAATATCTCACCAGACTTTATCAGGTTGCTGCTCTCTTTAAAATGGACAGTTTGCGGTAAGATAATCACTTTATTTTTCTTGTATTTTTTAACAACAGCTTCACGAAGTCTCTGATGCGCTGGATAAAGATCGCCAAAGTTCCCACCACCGTGAAGGACGATAATAACATTTTCTGGAATAGAATCAGTCTGCTCGACAAAATGCATGCTGGTATGGTCAGAGTGGCGAGTAATAACCTTGTAATTATTCTCTTTAAAGAATTGCTCCGCCCCTTTGAGAATCAACAAATCGCCAACATTCAAATGCAATGGATAATCAAGATAAATTATTTCGCTACCTTTAGGTATAACTTTTTCAATAACGGACAAGTTATCTTTTAAAGTTTGCATTCTTTCCATTTTTAACATTCCACCCTGAAAATTTTACGTAATTTTTCACTTTTAATTAGCTGCAATTTTACTTCATTAATCAAAGGTGCCTTAGTGAAGTAAATGGTTATAGCAAAAGCAAAAAGACCAAGAAGTATCTGCATAAATAAACTAACGGCATTCGATACCTGAGGAGGCATAAAATACCCAACACACCAACTGACAACTATGGTTGGCACCGTCAATTTAAACGGCAACCATAGACTATCAATATACTGACGATAACTGGACCCAAGCACTGGCTTAATTAATATGAAATAACTAAGGTAAGTATTGATAACTTGGACGATTAGAAATGCCAGTGCAACCCCAATAGCACCACCTAACTTAACACCAAGCAGCATGCTCGGGATAAAAAGCAATGTTTTGAACACATTGAATTTAAAACTAATGTCAACCCTAGCCTTGGCCATCAACAAAGAACCTATTGGATTACCAATAGAACGAAGGAGGCCAACGACACAAAGAATTTGCAAAATAGGAGTAATGAACAGCCAGCGCTCACCAAAAACAAACAGCACAAAACTGTGAGAAACCACCATTAAGCCGAGCAATGCCGGAAAGTTGATGATACCAACCAGAGAAATCAGTTTGTAGAAAGAGTCTTTTAACTTGGCACTGTCATCCTGAATTTTTGCAAATGCAGGGAATAAGACGCGCGTGATAATGGGGTTTAGCTTAGTCGGCGGCATAACCGCGACATTATAAGCCAGGTTATACCCTCCGGTAACAACCGTACCCAATGTTCTCGCCAAAATGGCTGTTGAAACGTTGGTATTGAGAAAGTTGACAAGACTGTCGGCAGTCAGATACGCCCCAAACTTAACGTTAGACTTCACCTCGGAAAATGAAAACTTCATGCTGGGGCGATAAATACTGCGGCCGAAATAGGCAAACAATAACGTTCTCACCAATGCGTTAATTAAATATCCGTAGATCGCAACAATAGCGAAGGGATAGATAGTGGCAAAGCCAAGAGAAAAAGCGAAACCCAAGAAATAGGAAAATGACTCAATTTTACCGATAGTAGCGAAGTCAAGCTCCTTTTGCATCAAGGCTCGGAACTGCTGCCCATGGGGAATAAGCAAAAAGGCAATGGAGATTATTTTAACCAGGAGCTCTAACCCTGGTGCATGTAAAGCATCCGCAATCAAACCGCTGGCTAAAAACGTAACAACGCTTACCGTAAATCCAATCCCGACGTTTAACCAATATAGCGTTGCTAATTGGGATTCTGTTATGTCTTTTTTCTGAACAATTGAATTTGATATACCAAAGTCTGAAATAGTATCAGCAAGTGCGATCACAACCATAGCTATGGTCAGAAGGCCAAACTCACTGCGCTCAATCATACGTGAAAGCAATGTCAATTGTAAAAAACTGAGACCTATAATGATCACGGTGGAAATTGCAGACCATTTAGCTCCCCGCACCGTTTTTTCTCGTAGACTCATAATTATTTACTGACCTATAAAAATCATCAACTTTCAAACCGAAATGTTATCACTTGAAAGAAGAACGTAATGACAGGGTTTTTTACTCCCCAGAAACATCCCGAATAAAAACGGGAAGAACCACTATGTATTTTTTAAATTACTACATGCTGCATACAGTTCGCTTAACAAGCCGGGAATATCGCTGTAGCCTAATTCAAAGTCATTAATAGCACCCGAACTGCAGGCTGTAGGCTGTAGGCTGTAGGCTGTAGGCTGTAGGCTGTAGGCTGTAAAAACAGTCTATTTAAGTAATAGCTGAAACGAATATTTAGACGTTTAAAACCCATCGATAGGATGAAATCATAAATAGACTTAAGCTCTAACCAACCTGCCTCCTCTTACGTAGGTAAACGCTACCAGAACAAACAGTCCCAACATTGATATCTGTAGTCGATTGAAAGCATAGATTATAAAAATAAGCGTGTCACATTATATATCTGTCTAATTACTCATGAAATTTATTTTTTTTCAAAATACTTAACCCAAAGAAATTTACTTAGAGCTAACGGCAGTGAACGCCATTTGTATTTTCTTGCGACATCGACATCATTTATCGCCGAGTGCCATTTTGCCCAATAGGGCACTGCCTTCCTTGAAGCATTCCATCCACGGCAGTGGAATGCCGTACATTCATTGTAAACGCCCAGTTGCCAACCAGCTTTAATAAAACGTTGAGACATCTCGATATCTTCTTTATACATGAAATAGGATCGCTCAAACCCAGGCTTTCCTTTAGAGTCAACGCACTGTTTAAGTGCAGAGACACGGGTTAGCATAAAGGCACCACAGATAGCCTCTGTTGGAGTAAAAGTCTCTTTAATTTCTGACTGTGGTTCGTTTGCTTTAATATCATACCATCGACCATAATAATTACAGGCGATGCCGACTGAATCAAAAACATTCAATGACTTCATTGCATTGATATCAAACCTAACCAGAGGAACCGTAAATATCCCAGTATCATTCAGTTTTGACTGCTCCGCAAAACTCAAAAGTTTTTTCAGATTATCACTGTCAATCCGCGCATCCGGATTTAAAAATAAAACCCAGTCAAAATTATCGATATCATATAAGGCTCTGTTGTTCCCCGAAACAAAACCAATATTTTCCTCTTTAATAACGCTAAGTTTATTGCTAGTTACCAGGTTATCCAAATATTCAGTACTTGTTGAACCTGAATCGACGATACGAATCTCAAGATCGCTACCTATTTTGTCAAGACCGCTAACACACCATTGAATATGCTTTTCACTATTATACGTAACTACCACAACTAGCAACTTATTACTCATACCATATTTTCCATATATTCTTTATTTGAATTTTTACAGTAAACTACTTGGCCATTATTTTTCCTGGTAGAAATCATCGACGTAATGAAATCTTGAAAAAAAGAAGATGATAATCCCACCCGAAGCACCGAATAAGAATGGGTTTACAGATCCAGAAAGCAACCAAATAGAGAAGCAAATCAGCGGCATAATTAAGTTTCTCACACGTTTTTTATTACTAACGTTTAGAGCATTGGATATGCAGGTAGATAAGAAAATTAAAAGCAGAATGCTGACACCAAGAATACCAAAGTCCATAATAATTGATAACGTCTGACTTTCATATAAATATGGTGTCGTAGTTGACCTCAATACATTGGGTATATAATACCCCATTCCATGCCCGAGCAATGGATGTGTAGAGATCGCATTTAATAGTGCATTATTCTGATAATCACGCTCCAGATCTGAGGCTGCGTTTGCATTTTGGTTATCTAAGCGAGATTCTATAAGAGTAAATATTACGTCACCAAGAGGTGTTAAAAACAGGATAATAGCAATAACTATTGCGGATAGAGCCAATATTTTGAATACTTTTGCTAGCCTAGCCTCGAGCAACACAGCCAAACCAATAAACAAAATACCCTGAGCCCAGAATGATCGCGACAAAGTTAAAGCCAATGATATAGTTAATAAAGTGAAAATTATTTTGGTTTTAAACCCACCGCGCCCCAGAATCAGGTCTTTCGTTATAAAGTAAAGCATAAAAGGGACTAGTGAATCCATAGGTATCTGCAAGCGGGTTATGAAAGTATCGCCAACACCCATTTTCATCATATTGATATCCCAAACCTGCGTAATCCAGGTGATGATATCTATTGCGCTAATCCCTGTAATTATAGAAAAAACAATGATGAATATTTTCCCACATGCAATCAATGAAAGACAGATTTTTAAAGAGTTATAAATTATCTTTCTATTACCAATATCATGACGGCCACATTCAATCAGGAACAAAGCAACAATAATAGCGAGGAGAATATCTCGCCCTTGGCCAGATATATTCCCCATATCATTATTCATTTGCATTGAATAAAGTGCTGCGACAACCAAGAATATCAGAAATGGAATGATAGATAAGGTAAATTTGGCAAAAATTTTCTTGTGTGACAGTAAATAGCAGATAATAGAAGCGATAATTAAAGGGCTGCGTAGAACAAGTAAATATATTGTAGTTTTTATAAAGAAACTAGATTTTATTTTAGACATAATTGCCATCATTAGGTTAACTCAAGAAGCATTATTAAAATACTATTATACGAAGTTGACTAAGTTATTTTGCAGCGTATAATATTTTCTATTATAACACTTCTTGATTCAGTTAGCACTGCCCTATCTGTTTATTAACTTCTTAACAATAAACTTTGGCTCTAATTTTATAAGACTCCAATAAGCAGCACTGGACAGATTGGCTTTTTTCTCACTCATTTCGATAAGAAATAGCATGAATTCTTTATCTTTCCCCTGATACAGACTCTCATTTCGTCTTAACAGATCCGTCAAGGAGCGGCTATAAGGATAACTTGTTGACACACGCTCTTCATTGATGGCATGGTCATGATGCATAATATATTTTGCTTCCTTCTTACGTAAGAAACCGCCGTATTTATTTGCTAGCCTGAGCCAGGTATCCCAGTCTTGCAACCGTTTAACCTCTGGATTAAAGCCACCAATCTCCTTTAAGCGCGCTGACAGCGTAAATATTTGATTGGATGCCTCGTTCTCAAATAGAATAGATCTATAATCCTTGAAATAAGTATCTTTACTTTTATTATAGAAATTCCTTCGTTTGCCATCGACAAATTGCTCTATAAAATCGCAGCAAATAAACGAGTACTTATCATCCCAATTTTTCACCAAGAAACTGATACGGTCTGGGGTAAACTCATCGTCATCATCTAATCCCGTAATAAAATACCCACTGGATTTAAATATACCCAGATTTCGCGTTGCACAGGCACCTTTATTTTCTTCATTACGTAAATAGATGACATCAGGATCCTTTTCAGCAAGATCCTCCATAAAGCTTTGTGTTCCATCCGTAGAAGCATCGTCGCAAACTATTAGCTCTATGTTGTGATAATCCTGTCCTTTCACCGAGCTGATAGCTCGCTTCAAGCGGTCCAACCGATTGAATGTGGAAATATAAACACTCACCTTTGGCAAACTATCCATAACACTCCCAAGCTTTTCATTATTACCCATTCCGCCCCCTCCCCCTCCCTAAAACACTAAAAGTACATCAAAAAATCATTTACTTTTCATTTCATTAAGCACAAATTTCAAACTCTCAGAAAGACTAACGCCTTGCACTCCGTACTCCGCTATTTTTGCTTTTGATAATATTGAATACTTAGGTCTTGCAGCCGGAGTTTTATAATCTTCTGTAGATATTTCGTTGACTACCATTTGCTTATCAAGCAGCTTAACTTCATTTGCATATGCAAATATTTTTTCAGCAAACTCATGCCAGCTCATTTCATCCGCGCCACAATAATGGTAAACACCACCCTTGGCTTCCGCTTTCAATAACTTAATAATCGCGGAGGCAATATCACCCGCATAAGTCGGACAACCGTACTGATCGGCAACCACACCCAAGGTGTCGCGGTCATTAGCCAACCGCAGCATGGTTTTCACGAAGTTATTGCCATACTCACTGAATACCCAGGCGGTGCGAATAATGATAGCTTCGGGCTGTACACTGGCGACGGCAATCTCACCATCCAGCTTGGTTTTCCCGTAAACGCCCAGCGGGTTCGTTGCATCGGTTTCAACATAAGGAGTCGTCGCCGTGCCGTCGAAGACATAGTCAGTCGACACATGCACCAGGCGAGCGCCAACGTCGTTAGCTGCCAACGCCAAATTTTTGGGACCAGCCTCGTTGATCAGAGCCGCCAATTCGCAGTCGGTCTCTGCTTTATCTACTGCGGTATACGCAGCAGCGTTAACGATAACGTTCGGTTCAAATTGCGCGACCGCCTGTTTAACCTTGGCTAAATCGGTAATATCAAGCACGTCCGAGTCCGTAGCCCAGACTTCCCAACCCTGTGGCAAGCGATCCTGGAAGCAGCTGCCCAGCTGCCCTTTAGAGCCCGTCAGCAATACTCTCATTTGGTCAACTCCTTAAACAACTTACCGACTTTATCTTTCTCAGAAAGCAGTGGATTATCAATTGGCCATTCGATGCCAACTTCAGGATCGTTCCACAGTAAACAACCTTCATGCGACGGGTTGTAGTAATCCGTGCATTTATATTCGAAATCGGCAATATCGGAAAGAACGACGAAACCATGAGCCAGGCCAGGCGGAACCCAGAACTGCGTCTTGTTCTCCTCCGACAGAATTACGCCTTCCCAGGCACCATAGGTCGGCGAGTCCGGGCGAATATCGACTGCGACATCGAATACTTCACCACGGACAACCCGTACTAATTTGCCCTGAGGGTTAATCTGCTGAAAATGTAGACCCCGTAACACGCCCTTTGCCGAGCGTGAGTGGTTATCTTGTACGAAGTCGAGATTAATACCCAGCATTTCCTGGTAACGCTTTTGCTCGAAAGTTTCTAGGAAGAAACCGCGTGCATCACCAAAAACCTTCGGCTGGATGATTTTGACACCGTCAATCTTGCTATTCATTACTTGCATGTCATTTCTCCCCAATTACGTGTGCGAGATATTGCCCGTAAAGCGTTTTAGCAAGGAGTTTAGCTTCAACTGCCACCTGTTCGCGCGACAGCCATCCTTTTCGGTAAGCTATTTCTTCCAGACATGCCACTTTGAAGCCTTGACGTTTTTCAATGGTATGGATGAATTGTGAAGCTTCGATCAAGCTATCATGGGTGCCAGTATCCAACCATGCAAAACCACGACCTAACAGTTCAACATTCAAATTCCCTTGTTCCAGATACATCTGATTCAGTGTAGTTATTTCCAATTCTCCGCGCGTGGAAGGCTTCACCTGTTTAGCCATTTCCACTACGTGTTTATCGTAGAAATACAGACCGGTAACCGCCCAATTGGACTTCGGCACCTCCGGTTTTTCCTCCAGTGACAGGGCCCGGAATTGCTCGTCAAACTCGACAACACCAAAACGCTCCGGATCCATAACCTGATAACCGAAAACGGTGGCGCCTTCGTTACGTGCTACTACGCTTTCCAATTTTGCACCAAAACTTTGGCCAAAATAGATGTTGTCGCCAAGAACCAAGGCACAACGATCACCATTAATAAATTCTTCACCAATCAGGAACGCTTGAGCCAGACCATCAGGACTTGGCTGAATTTCATAGCTTAGATTAATGCCAAAGCGACTACCGTCACCCAGCAAGCGCTTAAAGGAGGGCATATCCTCTGGTGTTGAAATAATCAAAATGTCCCGAATTCCGGCTAACATCAGCACCGAAATTGGATAATAAACCATCGGTTTATCATAGATAGGCAGCAGTTGTTTAGATACGCCACGAGTGATTGGGTATAAACGTGTGCCGGAGCCCCCCGCTAATACAATACCTTTCATTTTAACTCCTAATTTAATATTAACGGTTCTGACCTAAGCGCTCACCAGCATATGAGCCATCTTTAACTCGGCTCCACCATTCTTTATTCGCCAGATACCATTCTACCGTTTTCCTAATGCCGCTCTCGAACGTCTCTTGAGGTTTCCAACCCAATTCACGCTCAATTTTTGAAGCATCAATCGCGTAACGAATATCATGGCCAGGACGATCGGTGACATAGGTAATCAAGTCTTCATATTGCCCCACGCCGGCTGGCTTGTTTGGCACAAAACCATCCAGAAGGCGGCAAATAGTCTGTACTACTTCGATATTTTTACGCTCGTTGTGGCCACCAATGTTGTAAGTTTCGCCAATTTCACCTTCAGTCACAACTTTATAGAGCGCGCGGGCGTGGTCTTCTACATACAGCCAATCGCGAATTTGTGCGCCATTGCCGTACACTGGCAATGGTTTACCATCCAACGCGTTAAGGATGATCAACGGAATCAATTTTTCGGGGAAATGATAAGGACCATAGTTGTTGGAGCAGTTAGTCACAATGGTTGGAAAACCATAAGTGCGAAGCCATGCACGAACTAAATGATCGCTGGAAGCTTTGGAGGCAGAGTACGGACTGCTTGGTGCATATGGTGTTGTTTCGGTAAATAGATCATCTGTACCATGCAAATCGCCATAGACTTCATCAGTAGAAATATGGTGGAAACGAAATGCCTTTTTCGCTTCCGTATCCAACGTATTCCAATATTGCCGCGCGGCTTCCAGCAGAGTATAAGTACCAACAATGTTAGTTTCGATAAAAGCAGCAGGACCATCGATAGAACGGTCTACGTGACTTTCCGCAGCCAAGTGCATTACTGCATCCGGTTTAAACTCATTAAAGATACGATCCAACGCTGCCCTATCGCAAATATCAGCATGTTCAAAATTAAAACGTGCGTTATCTGCAATCACTGTCAGTGATTCAAGATTTCCAGCATAAGTCAAGCTATCCAACACCAGGATCTCATCCGATGTATCGCTAATAATATGGCGTGCTACAGCCGAGCCAATAAATCCGGCACCACCGGTAACGATAATTTTCATAGTACCCTCAAAATATCTATTATATTGCTTAATATGCGCCACTTCTTTTTAATAACACATTAATGGTTTAAAGAAGAACTGCAATATCACTCTACAAGGACAAGTTTTTATATGCCATACATCAAAATAAATGTAGACATCGTAATCTAAGAAATTTATTTCGCAGAGAAAAAAAGGCCTGCCATGACAGATTTAACTATCAGGTAGTAATTGACATCGTCAGCATAACTCTCTAACGACTTTTATTAGGTCCACTGGATCTGAATCAGGCATCATAAGTTATAACAGCGCCACAAACCATTCAGCACCAATTCCTATCGGGCCGCTAATATGAAACACTCACTTAAAAGTGGAAGTCCTCCATAGCCAATTTAAATATCCTTCCACTGCGAATTAATAAGCTGCTTTATGGACAAACCCTTTAAACACGGTCAAGAAAATAATTCTTAGGTCAAACCACACCGACCAGTTCCTAATATATTCAAGATCAAACTCGACGCGTTTTTCCATTTTATCGAGAGTATCGGTTTCACCACGCCAACCATTGATTTGTGCCCAGCCAGTGATACCTGGTTTCATTTTATGACGCAACATGTACCCACGGATTAGTTTGCGATACTGCTCATTATGGGCTATTGCATGCGGACGCGGTCCTACGATTGACATGTCTCCTTTCAGCACATTGAAAAATTGAGGTAACTCATCCAATGAAGTACGTCGCAAGAATGCACCAAGTGAAGTAATTCGTGAGTCCCCTTTCGTCGCCTGAACAACCTGCTCACCATTTTCCATCACGCTCATCGAGCGGAACTTCCATACATTGATCGCTTTACCGTCAATGCCATAGCGTTTCTGCTTAAAAATGACCGGACCTGGCGATGTCAATTTTATCAAGCATGCAATAATAAGTAATATGGGAGAAATAAACAAAATAATGAACAACGCAAGCGTGAAATCTTCGATCTGTTTAATAATAGCGTTAACACCGCTCATTGGTGAATCAAAGAGAGGTATCACAGATACTCCATTAATTTCTTCAGTTCTAGACCGCAGCAAATCGAATGTGAATAAATCTGGAATCAACATAACTGAACATGTGGTATCTGTCAGTGTGACAATGATCTCTTTGATTTCCAACTCTTGTTCCATCGGCATAGCAATATAAATTCTGTCAATACCGCCTTTTTTGGCATCACGAATAAGTTGTTCTATATCACCTTTAAATGGTACCGTTTGGCTATTGACAGGTTCATCATTATAAATTCCAAGGACATTGAATCCCATCCAATGCGCTTCAGACAAACTTTCCGCCAATCTGATACCAACAGGAAGAGAACCGACGATCACCACATTACGCGTGTTGTAGCCAAGTTTGCGCAAGACACCCAGTATTTTCCTGATCAAATAACGGCCAGCAATCAAACCGAAGGCAACCGTTACATACCACTTGACATAAACCTTCGAATCATTTGCAACAAAATCTGTAAAAGTGAAAGCAAAAGACGTTATTAATAAACTCATAGTCCAATTTATTAGTGTCGCCTTTATCTCAAGGAACCCACGAACACCTCGCCAAGAGCGATAGAAATCTGTCATGCCTCCAATCATCTGGAATACAACTAAATTGGCTAATACTACCAATAAGTACTGTGTATCAAATGATTTGTTAGAGAGTATACAAGTGATATAAAGGCCGAAAAACATCATGAAAATGTCGATAAACCTTTGCAACATAGATATTAAAGAAGAGTTTGCTTGAACAACTCCACGCCGGAATGCACTCATAGAATTATCCTTTATGATTAGGATTGTTAGCCCGAGATACTATCCCAGTATCTTTTATGCATGCTCAGCTTTCGCCGCCACTTGCCTGGAATTTTCTTATAATTTTTACCAAGTTTATAACCCGCAATCTTTGCAAAATTATTAATACATGCTACTGGTATCCAAAGAGGATTATTCTTAATTAAGAAAATCATTTCAGAAAAAATGAATTTTTTCCCTTCGCCACCGGCTCCGCCAAATGATTTGTGGATCCAGTCTTCATCACGATGGAAAACACCGATATCAAAATAACGCTTGAACTCTTCTATTGCACTGTAATTATGCGAGTGTTTAACTTTCGCGTCCGCTACATAGGCAACTTTATAACCAGCAAGTACGGATTTACCTGCAAAATACATATCCTCACTCAGGATTGTACTCTCGGGAAAACCTCCCAACTCATTAAAAATGGACACTCTGTAGGCGGAGAATGAATTAGACATGAAGATAGTTTTTAAACCTAACGTATCTTTCTTACTGAGGTCACTGATGTAACTTTGTTGTTTATAATTAAAAATCCTTGCATGCCTTGCCAGAGGATTTGCATCATCATGCGGTAATTGCCTGCCGTATGCGCAAGCGACTTTGGGATCTGAAAATGCCTTTAAGATATTCTGTATGCAGCCAACTTCCGGGATAGCGTCTTGGGTAAGGAATATCACAATATCAGATTGTGACATGTGCACTCCTTTATTTCTCGTTCCGCCATGATTAAATTCAGATGCCGAAATCACTTCAACAAAGAAATTATTTTTTTTAGCTACATTAACTGACTCATCCTTACTAGATGAGTCAATAACAAATACCTTACATCCATCAGGAATACTGTCCGATATAATACCTGCTGAAATATTCCATATATCTCCACCATTATATGTGGGTACAATAATACTAACTTTCACATCATTCATTATGGTCCCTACGCAGTTGTTCGTAAGTTCACAGAGAGCTAACTTAAATTTCAATTATTTTAGTAAAAAGAGTTTCGATAGGAAATGTACCTTCACTGGGCGACTTATCATTTTAGATAAGTCGCCCAAGTTAAGTTATATTTTAATCTTTGGATTTATAGTTATATTCATAATAATCATAACCATAGCTGTAATAGTTAGACGCTTTTCTCACAACCGCATTAAGTATCACACCTTTAATATCGATGCCGTTTTGCTCAAATCTACGAACACTCACCTCGACTTCTTTCGGGCTGTTCAACTCGAACCTAGCTACTAACAACGAGGTGCCTGCAAGTTTGCCGATGATTGCCGCATCGGTCACCGCCAGAATAGGTGGGGTATCGACCAATACCAAATCGTAATGTTCAGATGCCCAGTTCAGCGCCTCTTCAAAACGCTTATGCATCAATAATTCTGACGGGTTTGGTGGAATTGGCCCACGAGAAATAAAGTCAAAAACGTTATTATCTGTTTTCTGCACAGCCTCGTTAATGGCCATTTTCCCTGATAATACGTCTGAGAGCCCTCTTTTCCCGTCTGCGCCAAGCAACTCATGCGCATAACCTTTACGCATATCGCTGTCGATCAGCAGCACCCGTTGGCCCGTTTGCGCCACAACGGCTGCCAGGTTGGCACTAATAAACGTTTTACCGATACCTGGACTGGCACCTGATATCATTAACACATTATTTTTAGCTTCCATCATTGCAAAATGCAGACTGGTGCGCAGGCTACGAATAGCCTCTACTGCCAGATCAGCCGGATTACCAAAGGCAAGTAATGAATTGGCATCAGTATTTCGTTTTTTGCCACTCATTTTAGATTGCAGTTCAATATCCTTTTTACGCTGCCATTCAGAAAGTGGCACACTTGCATAAACATTGATACCTAATGCTTCCAACTGTTCTGGACTTTCAATACCACGATGCAAGTAAGTCCGCGCCAATACATAACCACAGGAAACTAATCCACCCAAGACTAAGCTCAGGAACAGAATGATGGCTTTACGCGGTTGTACAGGTTGATCGGCCGTCATTGAACGGTCAACAATCCGCACATTACCAATGGTGCTGGCTTTAGAAATATTCAGTTCCTGCTCACGGTTAAGCAGCTGCATATAAACTTCTTTACCAGAATCGACATCCCGACTCAAACGTACAACTTCCTGTTGAGTTTCGGGCATGTTATTCACCCGTTTGTTAAAACGTTCCCTTTCTTCTTCAAGCGTCTTGCGTTTTTCAAGTAAAGAGCGATAAGCCGGGTGTTCTTTCGTATACAGCTTAGAAATATCGGCTTCCTTGAAAGTCAACTCATTCAACTGCCCCTCTACAGATACGATACTGTCGAGTATCGATTTCGCCTCCATAGTCAGGTCAACAGAATCTTTTTGCTGGCGATAACGACTTAATTTATCTTCCGCGCTATCCAGCGATTCTCGAACTTTCGGTAATTGCATCCGCAGGAATACCAGACTTTTTGCATCCTCTTCTGACTTGCGCTCGATATTTTGCTCAAGGTAATTACGCGTAATACTATCTAAAATCTTTTGGATTAGAACAGGATCATCCCCTGTCAAGGTCAAGCCTAATACGCCGGTATCTTTGCCCTGATCAATAACTTCATATTGTTGAGTCAATTGATTGACTACTGACAAATAGGTTCTGGCAGTAATGGTAAAGCTCGTACCAGGCTCTGCAATAATATCACTAACGAGAATTGATACACCCTTGTTCTCTACAAATACACCGACCTTACCTTTAAATAACTCGTCGCCATCTTTACTAATGGTATAATTGGTCGGGCTATTGGCTGTCAGAGTTAACGAAGGTGAATCCCAACTTTTCGGTACGCTAAACTTGGACACAGCCAGTTTCCCTGGCTCGTTATGCATTAAACGCGCGAAACCTCGCCCGAAAATGGGGAAATAATCCTGTTGGATATCCGTCGTCAGGTTCAGATCTTTTATTGTTTTCCCGAGGATCATTCGAGATTTCAACAGTTCAATTTCCGGAGCTGACTGCGGTTGGCCCGAAGGCAACATCTGGTTGATGTTGTTTAATAGTTTATTACCTACATTTTGCTCAACCTGAACGATTGCATTAGCACTGTAGATCGGTGTAGCAAACAGGCTATATATAACGCCAAAGGTCAGAAAAATTGCAGTAACACCAATAATCAGCCAACGATTGTCAATCAGCTCCCCGACTAAACGACCAATATCCAGTTCATCCGAACTGTCGTCTCGCGACACATTTACTCTATTCTTATCTGCCATTGGTAATCCTGATTGACTTAGCGGCTTAAAGCTTGAGCCCATTTTTGGGCCGATTTATCAAGAAGCTCATATACAAATTCGAAGGCTTCGCGGGATTTCCTGTAAGGATCTGCAATCTCTCGTTGCTCGAGCCAATGTCCATACAGCATAGTTTTCCCCCTAACCTCAGGCGCCAAACGGCAGACGGAATCAATATGCTCTTTCTCCATCACCAAAATAAGATCATACTCACGACACATTTTTGCCGTAAGTTGTTGGGCTTGGTGGCCGTCGAGTGAGGTACCTCTTTGCATGGCGACCTCAGCTGCAGTGGCATCAGCCGGCTTACCAACCAAAGCCCCCAATCCCGCTGAGGCGACTCTTTTGTTTGGCAGTAGATTTTTCAACAAACACTCCCCTGTGGGGGACCGACATATATTGCCGACGCAAACAACCAATATCGAATTAAACATTTGCAGTTACCTATCTACACCTACGGCCAATTGCGGATACGCAACGTACCTTCACTGAGATTATTGAAACCATTGATTGTCGGCACCAGTTGGCTGATGACACGGTTCCAACGAACGATAGGTGCAGTTGTTACATAAACGATATCGTATGGTTGCAGATGGAACTCCGTGCCCATAACCATGGCTGCCGCATCTGAGGCATTGAGCTGATAAATGTTCGCCAGCTTGCTGCCTTCGATACCGTGCAGTGGTCGAATGACAAACACGCCCGTTGCATCAGAAGATAATTGATCCATACCTTCGGCATTACCTAACGCCTCAGTCAACGTCATACCACTACGATCCATCTTCAGGGTAGTCTGTTTCTTGACTTCTCCCATGACAAACACTTTTAGATCGTCATTACGCGGAATATAAAGGATATCACCGGGGTACAGCAGTTGATTTTGTGTCAGGTCGCCTTTTTGCATCAGCGCCTGCAAAGAAATACGTCGTTCCTTACCATTATGGGTCAACACCACATTACGCCAGTCGGCATTTTCAGCCAGGCCGCCGGCAGCGTTAATGGCATCCATTACGGTTAACGGCACGTTAGTGATCGCCTGCTTGCCGGATGTGGTCACTTCACCTGTTACATAGACTTTTTGTGAGCGGAAAGCAGCAATGCTTACGTCAATCTGCGGGCTTTCAATATACTGTGCCAGCCTGTTGGCGATATCCCCGCGCACCTGGCTTATAGTCCTGCCGGCAACTTTTACCTTACCGATGTAAGGATAAAAAATAGTGCCATCAGAATTGACCCAGTTCCCGGTATCACTGGCGCTTCGGTACTGACCTGCAGGCGTAGTCAACTCGGGATGATCCCAGACCGTCACCATCAGAACGTCACCGATACCGATTCGGTACTCGTAGTTCTGCAATTCACGCTCCAACGCCGGGTTAGCTTGAGCTACAACAGCTTGAGGCCGCATTTTGTCAACCAGACTTGGGGTTAACGGGTAAATATTCACCAGTTTATCGAGATCGTAATCACTATCTTGTTGCTTAACAACATCTTTTCCACTAGTTGAAAGATGAGTGCCAGGAATGATCGTACAACCGCTGATCACACTGATCGATACCAGAAGTGGTATCAGTTTCCATTGTTTTTTTGCCATCGAGTTATCATCACTATCAAAGTAAAAATGGTTGCTGTGTTAATTCCCTGGCCGACCATAGCGCTTATCGCGGCACTCAGCAAAATAGTTTGTAATCTGCTCAAGGGTATCTGAACTTTCGTATTCATTGAGCAAGCATTGAATTCTAGTCTGCTACTATAAACGCTAGGCTAAGAGCATTATTACATAATAATAAAAAAAAAGAGTATGTCTGTCTAAATGCACTTTAACCAAACGTAACTGAAGGCCACCTAAGTATTGCTCTCAGGCAGCCCTCAGAAAACTTACGTGGTTATAATTATAATGAAAGCTGCTCTGCCCACTCACGAAACGCTTTGCCCTGTGTAGGATGACGCAGGCCATAGGTGACAAATGCCCGCAGATAGCCCATTTTTTCGCCGCAGTTGAAAGATTCACCCACCAGCTCCATCGCCTCTACCGGTTTGTGTTTCAACAGTTCAGCAATGGCATCAGTGAGCTGGATCCGCCCCCAGGCCCCCGGTTCGGTCTTCTCAAGAATAGGCCAGATATCAGCAGAGAGAACATAGCGCCCTACTGCAGAATAATTGGACTTCAACAGAACTTCACGGCCCGGTTTTTCGATAATCGAAGTCATCCGCGTACTCTCGCCGGGCTGTAAACTGTTAGTCTCACATTCCACGACAGAATAATCATGCAGCACATGCTCATCGGCGGCCTGAACCAGCACCTGACTCAGGCCAGTCTGTTCGAAGCGGGCAATCATATGCGGTAGGTTGTCTTTTTTCAGATCGGCTTTTGCGTCATCAAGTAAGACATCAGGCAGTAAAACGACAAAAGGTGAATCACCGACCAGGGGTTTAGCGCAAAGCACCGCGTGACCTAACCCTTTTGGTTGACCTTGACGAATATGCATCAGTGTCACGCCTTTTGGTGTGATCGACTGCACCTCGTCCAGCAGCTGACGCTTTACACGCGCTTCAAGCATCGCTTCCAATTCGAATGATGTATCGAAATGGTTTTCAATCGCATTTTTAGAAGAGTGCGTAACCAAAATAATTTCTTTGATGCCTGCCGCAACACACTCATTGACAATATATTGAATCAATGGCTTATCGACGATCGGCAACATTTCCTTGGGAATAGCCTTGGTTGCAGGCAGCATACGCATACCCAGACCTGCAACAGGAATGACAGCTTTCAACTTGGTCATGGTAATCCTCTTTCAATATTATGATCGTCTTTTCAGCCGCTGTTCTTACTTGCTGTTCAACGTCTGCTTCAGCCATTGGGTAAAGCCTTCACCTTCCGAGGTGTGACGCAGACCATACTGTACGAATGCCTTCATATAACCCAATTTATCACCGCAGTCATGTGACTTGCCGCTCATATGGAAAGCCTCTACGGTCTCCTGCCCCATCAATGCCGCAATAGCATCGGTCAGCTGAATTTCATCACCGGCACCCGGCAAGGTTTTTTCAAGCAGTGGCCAGATATCAGCAGACAGAACATAGCGCCCCACTACCGCCAGATTTGAAGGCGCGTCTTCAAGGGCTGGCTTTTCTACAACCGCAGTCATCGAGGTGCTCTCTCCAGCCGACAACGCTGCACCGCCGCAATCGACGACGCCGTATTTCGAAACATCTTGTTCCGGTACCGGTTCCACCATGATTTGGCTGAAGCCGGTCTCCGCAAAACGTTCAATCATCTTGGCCAAATTTTCTTTACGCAGGTCGGCAGTAGAGTCATCCAACAGCACGTCAGGCAACAGCACCACGAAAGGCTCATCGCCTACCATAGGTTTGGCACATAGCACCGCGTGCCCCAAACCTTTAGCCTGACCCTGACGTACTTGCATCACCGTCACATCTGCCGGGCAGATAGTCTGCACTTCTTCCAGTAACTGGCGCTTAACACGCGACTCCAAAACAGCCTCAAGTTCAAACGAGGTATCGAAGTGGTTTTCAATCGCATTTTTGGAGGAGTGAGTCACCAGTACGATGTCTTTGATCCCAGCCGCAACACACTCATTAACAATGTACTGAATCAGTGGCTTATCGACCACTGGCAGCATTTCTTTAGGGATGGCTTTTGTCGCCGGCAACATACGGGTTCCCAGGCCAGCTACAGGGATTACAGCCTTCAGTCTCTTTTGCATGTTTTTCATCCACAATCAAATAACTAAAACGTAGCCGAACTAAGCCGGTTCCTAGATGCTTACGAAGTCTGGAGACAGAGTGATTTAGACACGCTACCGCCCCTGGCTTTCAGCTACCAATGCACTGTCATCGTTCTCTGTAGGACGACTGGCGTGTGCCAATCGCACTTTAATGTAAATTAAGGGCCGTACACTTTCGTTAAGCGATAGTTAGATCACAGAAAAAACAAAATAAATACACCCTTATAACCAAACGATGATACTTGTAAATGTTTATATGGCTAAGATTCTTATACTATTGCCTTATCGATACAAGCCCAAGATACCCGTTAGGTGGCCTTTTCAGAATAAGACTACCCACGGGCATCAACTGGACAAAGTGTAGCAGCCAATAAAATCCATAACGGTTTGATTTTTAAAAATTATACTGACGCTGTTTTTATCAACAGGCGTCTGGGGCTACGTCCCGAAAACAGATCCCCTTTTCAGAAAATCCCCCATTTCCCGCAGCTTAAAATTTTGAACGACGTTCAACGATATGATTTTTTATGCATTATTTTTGCTTAATCTTTCCATACCCCATACCTGCCATGCCGGACAATGGTTTTAAAGTTGAATTTTCCCGGTCCAACACCCATCATTCACTTGCGGCATAAGCCGTCGAACTAACAGGTGAAATTGGGCGTATGGAATGGATCGCAGATCCAACAATTTGGGCCGGCCTGGCTACTCTGGTCGTGCTGGAAATCGTTCTGGGTATAGACAACCTTATCTTTATCGCCATCCTGGCGGAAAAATTACCTAAACATCAGAGAGATAAGGCTCGTGTCGTCGGGCTGCTACTGGCGTTGCTGATGCGTTTGGCGCTACTGGCCTCTATCTCGTGGTTGGCAACACTCACCCAACCGCTGTTTTTTGCCGCCGGGCATCCATTCAGCGGCCGCGACCTTATCATGCTGGTTGGGGGTGTCTTCCTGCTGTTCAAAGCCACAATGGAGCTTAACGAGCGACTCGAAGGTAAAGATGAGGAACAACATGGCCAGCGTAAAGGCGCCCGCTTCTGGCCGGTAGTTGCACAAATCGTGGTGCTCGATGCCGTTTTCTCGCTTGATTCGGTAATTACGGCGGTCGGCATGGTCGATCACCTGGCGGTAATGATGATTGCGGTGTGTATCGCTATCGGTTTGATGTTGCTGGCCAGCAAGCCATTGACGCGTTTCGTTAATGCCCACCCTACGATTGTTATCCTGTGCCTGAGCTTCTTGCTGATGATCGGCTTTAGCCTGGTGGCCGAAGGCTTTGGCTACCACATTCCGAAAGGCTACTTGTACGCAGCCATCGGTTTCTCCGTGATGATCGAAGCGCTGAACCAACTGTCACAGTTTAACCGCCGACGTTTCTTGTCGAAGGTTAGGCCACTGCGCGAGCGCACGGCGGAGGCGGTGCTACGCATGCTGAGCGGCAAGCATGAAGAGGCGGAAATCGACAGCCACTCAGCCAATCTGCTGGCCGATAGCGACAGTGAAAGCGGTGAGATTTTCAATCAGCAAGAGCGGCATATGATAGAACGCGTGTTGGGCATGGCACAGCGCACGGTAAGCAGCATCATGACTTCCCGCCATGATGTGGAATACCTTGAGCTGAATGACCCGCAGGAGAAACTGACTCAACTGCTGGAAAAAAATCAGCATACGCGCATCGTGGTAGTGGAAAATAGTGCCAGCGATGAACCGCTCGGCGTCATTCACACCATTGACGTGTTGAAACAGCAGTTAACCCAGGCCCCGCTAGATTTACGCTCGCTGGTGCTGCAACCGCTGATCTTCCCTGAGCAGTTAACCCTGCTGAGTGCGCTGGAGCAATTCCGCCAGGCGCAGACGCATTTTGCCTTTGTGGTCGACGAATTCGGCTCGGTGGAAGGGATCGTCACGCTGACCGACGTCATGGAAACCATCGCCGGTAACCTGCCGGAAGCCGGTGAGGAAGTCGATGCCCGACATGACATTCAGCAACATGAGGATGGTAGTTGGACCGCCAACGGCTATATGCCGCTGGAAGATTTGGTGTTGTATCTGCCGTTACCACTGGAAGACAAGCGTGAGTATCACACGCTGGCCGGCTTACTGATGGAGCACAGCCAACGCATTCCTCAGGAAGGCGAACAGTTGCGGATCGGTGACTACCTGTTTGAACCACTGGAAGTCAGTAGCCACCGTATTTTGAAAGTAAAAATCACCCCGCTGTCGGTGCCCGAGCCGGACTACGAGGTGTAAAGCCTGGCCGGGTATGACCCGGCCCCTTTTATCAATGCTGGGGAACCAGCAACTCCGTTGCCACAATCACCACGATCAACCCGACAATCACCGGTACCGAAGTGCGTTTCACCACTTCGAACGGCGAAATTTTTGCCATACCGGAGACCGCAACCACCACGCCTGAAACCGGTGACAGAGTGCGCCCCAGATTTGAAGCCTGCAGCATCGGGATCACCAGATAAGCCGGATTAACCCCCATCTGCGCCGCCAATTTGGGAATCAGCTCAACGAAAGCATAAAACGGAGCATTACCCGAACCGGTAGTCATCGCTGCCAACATGGTAATCACCACCAATACCAACATCATGATAATACCGCCGGTACCGAACGACTGCGCCAGACTGATCAGCCCGCTGATAAACCCGACGGTGCTCAGCCCTTGTGCGAAAACACCGGCTGCCACCAGCAACATCACTACGCTGGCAAAGGCATCCGCCATACCGCGATAGGCGACCTCCAGCCCGGTGAACACCTGTTTGGCACTGAAGCTGCGCAAGAATTCAATGACCGCCGCCAACAACATGCAACCTACTAGCACGGTGATGATATGCAGTTCCGGCCCCCATTTGCCGTCAAACACCAGCACCCCGAGGATCGGCGTGAAGGGCAACACAGCGTAGAAACCTGGGGCATGAGTGGTGATTTCGCTCACATCCATAATGTGATGCTGTTCATTGTTCTTCTTGTCCAGATAGCGTTGCCAGAAGAAATGCGCAATGGCCATGCAAATAATGGCCGCAATGGAAATGGGCAAGGTGGTTTTAAAAGCAAAATCAACCAGCGGCATTTCCGCCGCCTTGGCAGCCAACACCACGTCACCCGAGGTCGGTGCCAGAATAATCGCCGCCGGCGAAGCGCAGATAGCCGCCGCTGCACCACGGCTGATGCCGACGTTGACCATCAGCGGGAATAGCGTGGCCATCAGCAACACGCCCAGGCCGGTGGCGGAAGACACCGCCAGTGACATCAGGCAAGCGACAAAATAGGCCGCGACCATCAAAAGATACGGAGAGTTGATCATCTGTAGCGGACGAGAGGCCAGCTTGACTACCACATCATTAGCGCCAATGTGCGTCATATAAGCCGCGAACCCGCACAGCATCATGATCATCATGCCAAGATCGCCACCGCGACTCATCAGCAGAATTTTGACGTATTCGATGATGTCGGTTGCGCGCCATCCGGTAGATGCGGCACTGGCAGGTAACAGGCTTTTGCCCATCAAGGCACTGATGGCCAACAGTAACAGGCCCCCCACCATCAACACCCCGGTAGCGGAGTAGCCCTTGATGATGTAACGGCCAACGCCCGCCGCGACGACCGCACCAATCAGAAGCTCAATCATATTCCCTCAACTTATCATTATCGTTTTTGACTATGCCATAGCGTATAAATCGCTTAACTGCGCACACTCTGCACAAACTCAGCCTAAAACATTATGATATCCGTCAAAGTTACGGGAGGAAATTATTAAGAAAGGGAAAGACTCTGGCGAGGTTTACAGATGTGCGGGCCGGCCATTGACCGACCCGCACAATGCTTGATTAAAGTTTATCGAGCAGCTTTTTGAGATCCTGGCCTTCACGCGAGTCCTGGTTCTTTTCAGCCCATTTGTTCAGCGCATCCTTCGCCCGGTTTTGCAGCGTTTTACGCAATACCTGATCGACCTGCAATTGGTAGTTGAGCTGGTTCCATGGGCCGTAAACCCGCAGCGGGATCGGCGTTTTCTGCAGTTGTTCAATCAGATCACTACGCCCTTGCCAACCCCCGGTTACCCGTACATTTAGCGCCATATCGCACTGTTTGCCCGGCATATCCACCGTACCACTGCCACTCAGGTTCAACAGCGGTGAGTCCGCACTCAGCTCGGTGACTTTTACCGAGCCGTGGTTCAGGCTGGCTTTCGCCGCCAACTGTTTCACTTCGGTATAACGTTGATACTCGTCCTGCCCGCGTACACTACTGTCGTTACGCGCCACCGCTTGCTGAATCAACTGCTGAATATTCAGGCCGTGTAGCTGCGCATCCTGCATCGCCATCTGGGCAGTCCCCTGCCAGCGTCGTTCAAACGACTGCGAGGTAAAGCGATCGCCGGTTAAATTCCCTTGCATACTGAACTTGCCGGTCAAGACCTGCGGCATATCAAACGCCTTCAGAACGGTACCCAGTTCAACCTGCTTCAGTACCGGTTGCAAAGTGATTATCGGGCGGCTACCCCGTGCGTCCAATGTGCCTGGTAGAGCAAAATTACCGCCGGCCAGCTGTCCGGAAAGCGAATGCGACGTCAATAGACCCTGCCGGTTATCTGCTTGCAGCGCCAAATGGGCAATGTTCATGCCACGGTAGGTCAGTTGATCCACATTCAAATTGAGCTGCGCATTAAAGTCTCGCAGCACCTCAAGGTTTTGCTGCGGATCATCCATTTGGCTGGCAATGACGGGTGCTGAAGTGACGTTCTGCGCTTGTTGAACCTGCGAATTGTTGGATTGCCAACCGGTAAATGCATCCAAATTCACCGCAGTAGAGGTCAGGTTCAGCGTATAGGCAGGGATCTCACCGAACTTAATGTCGGCATCACCGGCAAATTTGCTGTCATTGGCGCTCAGACTCAGTTGGCTTAGTGCGATTTGTTGCGGCGTTTGTTGGTACACCACCTGAGCGCTGCCATCGCCCTTAATGCCACCGGCCAGAATATCTGCGCCTCCCAGTTGGTAACTGAACTGGGTCACATTGGCTGCAATCCGTCGTGGATATTGCTGCAGATCGATATCAGCCGCCATAGTGAAATTCAGGTCGCGTTGATTGCGGTTCACCCGGCTGGAAAGCTCCATCTGCGCCTGGCGTTTGGCATTTTGCCGCAGGCTAAGGTTGATATCGCGGACGTTGATCTGCTCATTATTGGCGCGCTGCCAGATAAGCAGACTGTCCACCACCTGCAGATTATCAATATCAAATTTCCACGGCGCGTCTACCGACTCTTCGGCATGACCCGAAGGGGCAACAGGGGCATCGGGTTGTTCCTGCTCTTCACTGTCGGGCGTCAGGCGGATAACGGCGTTTTTCAGCAAGACCTGTTTTACAAACAGCTGATGCGACAGCAACGGCAACAGTTTGACATCAAGGCGCATATTATCCGCGCTTACCACCGGCGCACTGGCGCCGGGCGCGGTAAGCGTCATTCGCCCAGCCAGGATGCTGAGCTGTGGCCAGATATGCCAACGCAGATCGCCATCCAACGTCAGATGATAACCGCTCTTTTGTTCGACCTTCGTGACCATGTAGGTGCGAAAATCATTCGGATTAACCAACAGCACCAGCGCAGACATGCCCGCCACCAGCACCACCAGCAAAATCACCAAAGTCGTCAGTAATCTTCTCATGCCATCCTCTTGTCAACGCCACACCGACAGTGCTTCCAGCGCTGTTAGTCCTTGTCGATTCGACTGGCTACCGCACCTTGCTGATCGCGGTATTTTGCATCCTGCCGGCTGTTGTAAGGACGTGCCGCCGGCCCAGACAGCGGTTCAAAACTCAGCGCGCCGATCAGCATGCCCGGGCGTAATGCCAGCGGCAGCTTACCTGAATTATAGAACTCCAGGACAATTCGGCCTTGCCAACCAGGATCGATACGGTGTGCAGTCACGTGCACCATCAAACCCAGGCGAGCCAGGGAGGAACGGCCATCCAGCCAACCGACCAAATCGTTTGGCAGCGTCACCGACTCCAGCGTGACCGCCAGTGCCAGCTCGCCAGGATGCAGGAAGAAGGCTTCCCCTTCCGGCAAAACGATTTCATCACTCATCACGCGATCCAGCGCGGCGCTGACTTCATCTTTTGGCCCACTGAGATCGATAAACGCAGCGGTATGGCCGCGAAACACGCGAAACTGATTGCCTAAACGGACATCCACTGTGGCCCCGTTAATACGCTCAATCGGCGGACGCGGTGAAATCACCAGTTTTTCGCAATCCAGCCAGGCTTCTATATCACGGTCGCACAGTCTCATTTCTTTATCTCCATCAAGGCGTGTCACTAAAACAAAAATTGCCACACAACGGGCGAAAGGTCTACGCCGCAGCGCAAATAGTTGCCCGCCGGCCGGAAACACGGGTTTTCCGGCCATTGAACGGCATTATTCAAAGAATTGGCTGATTTTGGCTTTCAGAATATCGATCGCAATGCGGTTTTTACCCCCGCGAGGGACGATAATGTCGGCATATTGCTTGGAAGGTTCGATAAACTGCAGGAACATCGGACGGACGGTTTTCTGGTATTGCGCCATCACTGAATCCATCGAGCGGCCACGCTCATTCACATCACGCTTCATGCGGCGCATCAGGCAAATATCCAGCGGCGTATCGACGAAGATCGAGAAGTTCATTTCCTGGCGCAGACGGATATCCGTCAACAGCAGGATCCCCTCCAGAATAATCACCTTTTTCGGTTCCAGGTGAACAGTCTCTTTTTTACGCGTGTGTTCGGTGTAGCTGTACAAGGGTAACTCTATCGCCCTGCCTGATTTCAGCATTTGCAGATGCTGGAACAGCAGATTGTGGTCCATGGCGCTCGGGTGGTCATAGTTGGTCTTGACCCGTTCTTCCATGGTCAGGTGTGTCTGGTCTTTGTAGTAACTGTCTTCAGGAATAACGCCGATATGTTCATCGCCAACCTGATCGCGAAGTTCGCGATACAACGTACTGGCGATAAGGCTTTTTCCGGAGGCAGATGCGCCGGCGATACCAATAATGACGCACTGATGCGGCTTGTCAGTCATAAAATTAAAGACCTGATTTCGTAGTGTGAAGGGGGGGACTAAAGCGCGACAATTATAGGGAGTTAGCGGGCATTGCGCCAGACTATATTGGCGCCGTTGGGCGCTATCTGCGGTTATTTCCCCAGAATGGGCGTTAAGGGTTTTAAGATTATTGCGTCTAGGGCAATCCGGCGCCACAAGGTAAACTCCGAAGCTTGCCCATCATCCTACTCATGGGGTGCTGTATTTCACCGGAGATTGACGTGCTGGATTGGTATTTTCTGACATTTTTTGGTGACAGCATGTTGTTGCTGCCATGTTCATTGATTCTCTTTGTTGTATTGGTCGTTCCACGCGCCACCCGCGCTGCCGGTTGGCAATGGGCGCTGATCTTCGGCAGTGCCGGTGGCGTGGTATGCGCATCCAAACTGGCCTTTATGGGCTGGGGCATTGGCATCGAACGTTATGACTTTACCGGCTTCAGCGGCCACTCAGCCCTGGCGGCCAGTATCTGGCCGGTATTGCTCTGGACGCTGACCGGACGTTTCTCACATGCTGTGCGCAGCATGGCACTAGTGATAGGTTTGATCCTGCCCCTCACCATCGGGCTATCGCGTTTAGCTATTCAGGTGCATTCAACTTCAGAAGTGGTTAGCGGCTTGGTGCTCGGTTATCTGGCCAGTACCTTGTTCCTGTGGCTGCAACGAGGCAAGCCGCGCCCGCAACTTTCCTGGCTGCGAATCATCTGTGCTCTGGCCTTACCGCTCGCACTGATGGGAAATAGGCAACCGGCGCCGACGCAGGGGTTGCTGGAGCATATTGCTACGGCCCTCGCGCATATCGAGCGCCCTTATACCCGCGCCGACCTGCACAAACACATCACTGCCCCATAAGCAAAACCCCGGAAATATCCGGGGTTTTATTTTTCAGCCTGTTGCAATTACAGCTACAGCGCGCGGAAAGAAATTTCCGTTGGGATCGCTTCGCCCTGCCAGTACATTTGCGCGGCCACTCGGCCGGCAAGCTGGCGATACAACTCGGCAAACTCGCTGTCCGGACGGCTGATCACCGTCGGCTCACCGCGATCCAAATCCTCACGCAGAGAAATATGCAGCGGCAACTGCCCCAACAGGCGGCTGTGATATTTCGTCACCAGCTTCTCCGCCCCGCCGGTACCGAAAATCGGCTCGTGATGTCCACAATGGCTGCAAATGTGCACGCTCATGTTTTCCACAATGCCCAAAACCGGCACGTGAACCTTTTCAAACATCACTATGCCCTTGGCGGCATCGAGCAGCGCAATATCCTGCGGCGTAGTGACCACCAAGGCTCCGGTGACCGGAATGTTCTGCGACAGCGTCAACTGAATATCGCCGGTACCCGGCGGCATATCCAGCACCAAATAGTCCAGATCCGGCCACAGCGTGTCCTGCAACAGTTGCATCAGCGCCTTGCTGGCCATTGGGCCGCGCCAAACCATGGCGTTGTCGTCGGTCACCAGATAGCCGATAGAGTTGGTTGCCAGCCCGTGTGCCACGATCGGTGCCATGTGCTGACCGTCCGGCGAGGTTGGCCGCTCGTTTTCAGTTCCCAGCATATTCGGGATTGACGGGCCATAAATGTCGGCATCCAGAATACCGACCTTGGCCCCCTCCGCTGCCAGCGCCAGTGCCAGGTTAACCGCCGTGGTGGATTTACCCACCCCGCCCTTGCCGGAACTGATGGCGATAATATTACGCACACCCTTGATACCGGCCTGATCGTTGGCGCGTTTCAGCGTGGTGATGTCATGCTTCAGTTTCCAGTCGATCGCCTCGGCGCCGGTCACGCGCAGCAGTTCTGCGCTGACGCTGTCTTTCAACGCCTCAAAACCGCTCTGCCAGGCAAACGGCATGGTCAATTCAATATGCAGCACATGATCCAACAGCGCACAGTGGTGAATCGCCTTCAGCGCAGTCAGATTGTTTTTTAACGTCGGGTGTTCAAAGGCGGCCAGTACACCGGTCACCAGGGCACGCAGAACTTCGGGGTTGGTCTGCTCGGGGGATTTTGCGTTCATCCCGGCTCCTTGATTTTGAATGGATAGCTTCCCGCTAAGCATATCAGAACTGCGAGCCGGTCGGCGCATGTCTGCGCAAAGAAACCGCCCTAGCCGTAACGGACGCGATCGGGTAACATCGAAGACCCTTTTTATTCATTACAGAAACCAAGTTCTCACTATGGCTCAAGTCGCGAAAAAATTATTGGTGACGTGCGCGCTACCGTACGCAAATGGTTCCATCCATCTCGGCCACATGCTCGAGCATATCCAGGCAGATATCTGGGTTCGTTACCAACGAATGCGCGGCCACGAGGTTCATTTCATCTGTGCGGATGACGCGCACGGCACCCCGATCATGCTGAAAGCTCAGCAGTTGGGCATTAAGCCGGAAGAAATGATTGAGGAAATGAGCCAAGAGCACCAACAGGATTTCGCCGGTTTTGGCATCAGCTATGATAACTATCATTCCACCCATAGCGATGAAAACCGTGAACTGTCGAGCCTGATTTACGGCCGCCTGAAAGAAAACGGTTTTATCAAGAACCGAACCATTTCTCAGTTGTACGATCCGGAGAAAGGCATGTTCCTGCCTGACCGTTTCGTCAAAGGCACCTGCCCGAAATGCAAATCACCGGACCAATACGGCGACAATTGCGAAGTCTGTGGCGCAACCTACAGCCCGACCGAGCTGATCGACCCGAAATCCGTGGTTTCCGGCGCGACACCGGTATTGCGTGATTCAGAGCACTTCTTCTTTGATTTGCCGTCATTCAGCGAAATGCTGCAGGCATGGACCCGTTCCGGCGCACTGCAAGAGCAAGTGGCCAACAAGATGCAGGAGTGGTTCGAGTCCGGTCTGCAACAGTGGGATATCTCCCGCGATGCGCCGTATTTCGGCTTTGAAATCCCGGACGCACCGGGCAAATACTTCTACGTCTGGCTGGATGCGCCAATCGGTTACATGGGGTCGTTCAAAAACCTGTGTGACAAGCGCGGCGATCTGGATTTTGACGAGTTCTGGCGCAAGGACTCCACGACCGAGCTGTATCACTTTATCGGTAAAGACATCGTTTATTTCCACAGCCTGTTCTGGCCGGCGATGCTGGAAGGCAGTAATTTCCGCAAACCGACCAATCTGTTCGTGCACGGCTATGTGACAGTGAACGGTGCCAAAATGTCCAAATCTCGCGGCACCTTCATCAAGGCCGGCACCTATCTGCAACATCTGGATGCCGACTGCCTGCGTTATTACTACGCCGCCAAACTGTCTTCACGCATTGACGACATCGACCTGAATCTGGAAGATTTCGTGCAGCGGGTGAACGCCGACATCGTCAACAAAGTGGTCAATCTGGCTTCGCGCAACGCCGGCTTTATCAGCAAGCGTTTCGGTGGCCAACTGGCCGACAAACTGGCCGATCCGGCGCTGTACCAGACCTTCGTCGACGCGGCACAAAGCATTGCCGAAGCCTATGCCAGCCGTGAGTCAGGTCGTGCAATCCGTGAAATCATGGCGCTGGCCGATTTGGCTAACCGCTATGTAGACGAACAGGCTCCTTGGGTGGTGGCGAAGCAAGAAGGCCGCGATGCCGATCTGCAGGCCATCTGTTCCATGGGCATCAACCTGTTCCGCGTGCTGATGACCTACCTGAAACCGGTACTGCCGTCACTGACCGAACGTACCGAAGCCTTCCTCAACTGCGAGCTTACCTGGGACAGCATCCAGCAGCCGCTGTTGGGGCATCAGGTCAATGCATTCAAAGCGCTGTTCAACCGTATCGACCTGGACAAGGTCAATGAAATGGTCAGCGCCTCGAAAGAAGACATGGTGGCAACGCCAGTGGTCACCGGCCCGCTGGCAGACGATCCGATTCAGGACACCATCACCTTTGACGATTTCGCCAAAGTTGATATGCGCATTGCGCTGATCAAGAGTGCGGACTTTGTTGAAGGCTCGGACAAGCTGTTGAAGCTGCAGCTGGACCTGGGCGGCGAATCGCGCCAGATTTTCTCCGGCATTCGTTCCGCTTACCCGGACCCGAAAGCGCTTGAAGGCCGCCTGACCATCATGGTCGCCAACCTGGCCCCACGCAAAATGCGTTTTGGCATTTCCGAAGGCATGGTGATGGCTGCCGGCCCGGGTGGCAAAGAGATCTTCCTGCTGAGCCCGGACAGTGGCGCACAGCCAGGCATGCAGGTGAAATAACCTCTTAGTGTCCCCTCACCCTAACCCTCTCCCTTGGGAGAGGGGACCATTATGCGCTGCCATCCAGTCATCTGTTCTCCCTGCTCTGCTTTCCCCCTCTCCTGGGGGAGAGGGTCGGGGTGAGGGGGACCTTCATCCACCGCCAAATACTGCGTAATCACCTCCGCTACACCGTCCCAATGGTTTAACACTTCATCATTCCAAAAACGTAACACGGTAAAACCGCGCTTCATGAGGAAATAGCTGCGTCGATTGTCATAACTGGCCTGATCTAGATGCTGTCCCCCATCCAATTCAATGACCAGCTTCCGTTGCCAGCAAACAAAATCAACAAAATAAGGCCCAACCGGAAACTGGCGACGGAATTTCAAACCATAAAAACGGCGATCCCTTAGCCGCTGCCATACCATTTTCTCCGCATTGCTCATATTGGTTCGTAACCGACGTGACACGGGCGTTGATATCCTTTCCATAAATACCTCCGGCTACACAATAACGCCAAGCAAGGCACTAGCCTTGGTCTAAGCGTCGAACTTGCGCCTTGCTTCCAAATATTTCGCTATAACGTCGGGAAAAATTAATAGCAAAGATAATTTATTATCAATAGCATAGGGCAAGGATTTACCGGGAGACCCACGCCAGTAACCTACGAATTTAAAGCCACCGCCATCCCGCAGGCACTACTGGTCAACCCGTCGGGGCCGGTCAACGTCGCCGGACTGGCCAAAATAAGCTATGTTATCCATACTGGCTTTATCACTGTATGCATAAACAGGTCTGACATGAAGGGATTCCCACCGCTGATCAACGCCTTGCTGGCCAGTTCGCTGGTACTGACCATTGGCCGCGGCGTTACGCTGCCATTCATTACCATCTACCTCACCGGGCATTTTCATTTGCTGCCGAAAAGCGTCGGTATTATTCTGGGCATCAGCCTGGCGATCGGCATCTTCGCCAGCCTGTACGGCGGCTACCTGGTAGACAAATTCAACAAAAACACCCTGATCCTGATTTCCATTCTTTTGTTCGCCCTGAGCTTTTTTGCGATCCCGTGGATCCCGCGGCCGGGGGGTATCGTTGTGGTTTTGGCTATTTTACATACCGCCTATTCGGTGTTGGGCATCACCATTAAGGCGTGCTTTGCCGACGGGCTCCCGGTCGCGCAACGCATCAAAGCTTTTTCGATTAATTACACGCTGGTCAATGTCGGCTGGGCGGTGGGATCATCATTGGGAGTTCTGGTGGCCGGGTTAAATCCCCTGTTGCCGTTCTACCTCTCCGGCGGGCTGGCTTTATTCACAGTAACGGCGTTGAGTTTCAGTCTGCGCAAGCAACGCGCAACACCCTCTGCGGCGTTGGATGTCACTCCCGTTGTACCGCTCAATTTCCGCCAAACGCTGAGCATCCTGCGTAACGATCGCCGGCTGATTTACTTTACCCTTGGCAGCACGCTGGGGGCGGTGGTTTTCGGCCAGTTCACCGGTTATCTGTCGCAATACCTGATTACCGTTTCCAATGCCGAGTTCGCCTATCAGGTCATCGGAGCGGTGATGATCGTCAACGCCAGTATCGTCATTGCTCTGCAATATCTGCTGAGCCGCGGCATGCGTCAGGAAAATATGCTGCGCTGGTTAACGCTGGGCACGTTATGTTTCATCTTGGGGCTGATCGGTTTTTGGCTGGCCGGGCAATCACTCTGGCTGTGGGTCGCGGCCATGGCGATATTTACCCTGGGAGAGATCATAGTGATCCCGGTGGAATATATGTTTATCGATTTTATCGCTCCGCAGCACCTGAAAGGCAGCTACTATGGCGTACAAAATCTGAGTGCGCTGGGCGGGGCTGTCAACCCGGTACTCTGCGGTTTTATTCTCAGTTACGCCGTACCGCAAATGATGTTTTTGATGTTGATTGCCGCTGCGCTGTTCAGCCTGCTATTCTTTTTCCTCGGCCACCGTCTGGCGCAAAAGCAACAGCAGAACGCCGATATCGTCAGCGCAGAATAAGCGCGCACAGGGTTTGATCGCGGTTGTCAACCAGCCCCACAGGCATGGTAGCCATAGAGAGAATTCATGGTGTGATTTGTGGCGAAGATCACAGTTTAATTGTATGATGAATGCATCGGTTAAACGGGATTAAGTTATGACCAAGCTATTCACTCTGTGCTGGAAATACCTGAGGGCATTCGTCCTTATCTACCTTTGTTTGTTCGCCGGTAATGCCATCGCGGCGCTGCTGCCGATCGCCATTCCTGGCAGCATTATCGGCATGCTCATGCTGTTCGCCCTGCTCTCCACGCAAATTCTCCCGGCGAAGTGGGTCAAACCCGGCTGCCATCTGCTGATCCGTTATATGGTGCTGTTGTTCGTGCCCATCGGCGTTGGCGTGATGAAATATTACGATCAAATTATCGAGCACCTGGGTCCGCTGGTGGTGTCCTGCCTGGTCAGTACCCTGATGGTGCTGGTGGTGGTCGGCTATACCTCACATTATTTCCACCGGGAACGCCGCATCACCGGCAAGCCGGATGCGGCGGAGGGCGAAAAATGATCCATGAAATCTGGTGGTCATTACCGCTGACGCTGGCCATCTATTTTGCGGCGCGCAAGCTGGCGCAATGGTTGAACATGCCGCTGCTGAACCCGCTGCTGGTGTCGATGGCGGTGATCATTCCTCTGCTGTTGCTGACCGGCATCCCTTACGAACGTTATTTTCAGGGCAGTAAAATCCTCAATGATTTGCTGCAACCGGCCGTGGTCGCGCTGGCTTATCCGCTGTATGAACAGCTGCATCAGATCCGCGCCCGCTGGAAATCCATTATCGCCGTCTGCTTTATCGGCAGTTTAACGGCCATGATCAGCGGTGGCGCCATCGCTTTATGGATGGGGGCCACACCGGAAATTGCCGCCTCGATCATGCCGAAATCGGTCACAACCCCCATCGCCATGGCGGTCGCGGAGTCGCTCGGCGGCATCCCGGCGATCAGCGCAGTCTGCGTGATCTTCGTCGGTATTCTCGGTGCCGTGTTCGGACATACGCTGTTCAAATTGTTGAAAATAACCACCCGTTCTGCACGCGGGCTGGCAATGGGGACCGCGTCGCATGCGCTGGGCACGGCACGCTGTGCGGAAATGGACTATCAGGAAGGTGCATTCGGCTCACTGGCGCTGGTGATCTGCGGGATCATTACCTCACTGCTGGCACCGTTTCTGTTTCCGGTGTTATTGCACCTGTTCGCCTGAGGCTTAAAACTTGCGATACATCTCGCATTTATGAGTTTCATTGCATTGATTTCACCAATAAAGAGACTTGCATCACACTTTATTCGAGCAGGGCTGCCTAGAATGTTATCCCGTTAACCTGTAGAGAGAGTTTCTATGCACCCGCGTTTTCAAACCGCTTTCGGTGAACTGCCCACCACATTGCAATCCGCCCTGCTGCCTTACTTGGATGCGCCTGATTTCCCGGCCATGTTCAAGGCGGAGCAAGTGGACGCGATCAAGCAGCGCTGCGGGCTGGATGATGATGCTCTGGCATTCGCTCTGCTGCCGCTGGCAGCGGCCTGCTCGTTAGCCCCCATCTCCCGGTTTTATGTGGGTGCTATTGCCCGTGGGCAGAGCGGCAATCTGTATTTTGGCGCCAATATGGAGTTCAGCGGCGCACCGATGCAACAAACCATTCATGCGGAACAGTGCGCGGTGACCCATGCCTGGCTACGCGGTGAATCGGAGCTGGCCTCCATCACCGTCAATTACACGCCTTGTGGCCACTGCCGTCAGTTTATGAATGAACTGAACAGCGGCACCGATCTGAAAATCCGCCTGCCTGGTCGTGAACCGGCAACGCTGGGCGACTATCTGCCGGATGCCTTTGGCCCGAAAGACCTGAATATCGCCACCTTGCTGATGGATCGCGTCGATCATGGTTTCCAACTGACGCTGACTGACGAATTGGAAAAGGCGGCACTGGCCGCGGCCAACCAGAGCCACGCCCCTTACAGTAACGCCCATAGCGGCGTCGCGCTGGAAGCCGAAGACGGTACCCTTTACACCGGCCGCTATGCGGAAAATGCCGCCTTCAACCCGAGCTTGCCGCCACTGCAGGCCGCACTGGTCCTGATGAACGTCTCCGGCGGCGACTGCCAAAAAGTGGTGCGTGCCGTGCTGGCCGAACCCGACAGTGCCATTCTCACCCAATGGGATGCCACCCGCGCCACCTTGGCCGCGCTGGGTTGCCAAAATGTCAGTCGCATCACTTTCTAAGTGTTCCCCTCGCGGTGCCACCCGGCACCGCTGTTACCAGCCCCGCCCGCCGATTACAATGGCATTCACGTCTTAAAACACTTTCTTTAGTTAAATTAGGACTTGATCGTCGATAATTACATCAATTTACCTCATGATCCGATAACAATTGCTGTACATATCTTCCCGATCTTTTAGGATCTAGCCCATAAAGTTATCCGATACGTTGAAGAGCAAAAGCCATGGAACTTGAATACGAAAGCAAACGCCCTCTCTACATCCCTTATGCCGGCCCTATTCTGCTGGAATTTCCGCTGCTGAATAAAGGCAGCGCTTTCACCGAGGATGAACGCAGCCATTTCAACCTGCACGGTTTACTGCCTGAAGCGGTAGAAACCATCGAAGAGCAGGCGGAACGTGCCTACCGTCAGTACCAGGATTTCAAAAACGACAGCGATAAGCACATTTACCTGCGTAACATCCAGGACACCAACGAAACCCTGTTCTATCGCCTGCTGGATGCTCACCTGAGCGAGATGATGCCCATCATCTACACGCCGACGGTGGGTGAGGCTTGTGAGCACTTCTCCGATATTTACCGCCGGGCGCGTGGGCTGTTTATCTCCTACCCGAACCGCGACCGCATTGACGACATGCTGCAAAACGCCACCAAGCAAAACGTTAAGGTGATCGTCGTCACCGACGGTGAGCGCATTCTGGGCCTCGGTGACCAAGGCATCGGCGGCATGGGCATTCCAATCGGTAAACTGTCGCTGTACACCGCCTGCGGGGGGATCAGCCCGGCCTATACCCTGCCGGTAGTGCTCGACGTCGGCACCAACAACCCGCAGCGCCTGAACGATCCGCTGTACATGGGCTGGCGCCATCCCCGTATTTCCGGTGACGAATACCACGCGTTCGTTGAAGAGTTTATTCAGGCGGTAAAACGTCGCTGGCCGAACGTGCTGTTGCAGTTCGAGGATTTTGCCCAGAACAATGCGACGCCACTGCTGAACCGCTACCGTGACGAAATCTGCTGCTTCAACGACGATATTCAGGGCACGGCAGCGGTCACTCTGGGCAGCCTGATCGCCGCCAGTCGCGCCGCAGGCAGCCAACTGCGCGATCAAACCGTCACCTTCCTGGGCGCAGGCTCCGCCGGTTGCGGCATTGCCGAGCAAATTATCGCGCAGATGAAATCCGAAGGCCTGAGCGAAGAAGAAGCCCGTGCACGCGTCTTCATGGTCGACCGTTTCGGCCTGCTGACCGACAAGCTGCCTAACCTGCTCGATTTCCAGAGCAAGCTGGTGCAAAAGAGCCAAAATCTGGCCGCATGGCAGACGGAAAGCGATGCCATTTCCCTGCTGGACGTCGTCCGTAACGCCAAGCCAACCATTTTGATCGGCGTATCCGGTCAGCCGGGTCTGTTTACCGAAGAGCTGATCCGCGAAATGCACAAGCATTGCCCACGTCCGATCGTGATGCCATTGTCCAACCCAACCTCCCGTGTGGAAGCCCGCCCGGAAGACATCATCAACTGGACCGAAGGTGCTGCATTAGTGGCTACCGGCAGCCCGTTTGCGCCGGTAAGCTATAAAGACCAGTTGATCCCGATCGCCCAGTGCAATAACTCCTATATCTTCCCGGGTATTGGTCTGGGTGTGCTGGCTTCCGGTGCAACCCGCGTGACCGACGCCATGCTGATGGCCGCCAGCCGTGCGCTGGCCGACTGCTCGCCTCTGGCCACTGACGGACATGGCGCACTGCTGCCGAATATCGACGATATTCAAGGCGTATCCAAGTGCATCGCCATGGAAGTGGGCAAAGCGGCACAGTTGCAAGGCGTGGCGGTGGTTACCTCGGAAGAGGCGCTGTCGAAAGGCATCGAACACAACTTCTGGCGCCCGCAATACCGCAGCTACAAGCGCACCTCTTTCTGATTTGTGCAGCTAAAACATCAGGCCCGGTTCGCCGGGCTTTTTTTATGCTCAAAAGCGCCTAAAAATGCGGTGCAATGCGTGCTTGATGGGGGGACAAGCTTGCGTCGGCCTGTCAGGTAAAGTAGCCTTGAGCCATCTTTTTTGACCCCTGTGCGCGTAAGGCAATAACATGTGGAAACGCCTGATAATCAGCCTGTTCATCATCACTGCGCTGCTGATGCTCTCGGCTCTCGCGCTCGATCGTTGGATCAGCTGGAAAACCGCGCCTTACGTCTATGACGAACTGCAAGGCCTGCCCCATCGCCAGGTCGGCGTGGTGCTGGGTACCGCCAAATATTACCGCACCGGCGTGATCAACCAATACTATCGCTACCGCATTCAGGGCGCGATTAACGCCTATAACAGCGGCAAAGTGAAATACCTGCTGCTGAGCGGCGACAATGCCCAGCAAAGCTACAACGAGCCGATGACCATGCGCCGCGATTTGATCGCCGCCGGCGTGGCGCCCAGCGACATCGTGCTGGATTACGCCGGGTTCCGTACCCTGGACTCCATCGTACGCACCCGTAAAGTGTTCGACACCAACGACTTTATCATTATCACTCAGCGCTTCCACTGCGAGCGTGCGCTGTTTATCGCGCTGCATATGGGCATCCAGGCGCAGTGTTATGCGGTGCCTTCGCCAAAAGATATGATGACGGTAAGGGCACGCGAGATCTTCGCACGCCTTGGGGCGCTGACCGACTTGTACATCCTCAAACGCGAACCGCGCTTCCTCGGCCCGCTGATCCCCATTTCCGCCATGCACACCGTACCGGAAGATGCCCAGGGTTACCCGGCGGTATCGCCAGAGCAATTGGTCGAGCTGGAGCACAAGCTGGCGGCGGAAAAGCAAAAAGCCAAACAGCCTTAGCTTCCCCACCATTGAAATAGAAACGGCCAGCATCTGCTGGCCGTTTTCATAACTGAAACACAACTATTTTTTCTTGGCGTATTTCAATGAGTCCAACGCCACGGCAAAGATGATAATGCCGCCCTTGATGATGTACTGCCAGTAGGGGTTAACACCAATGTAGGTCAGGCCGTAGTTGATAACCGTAAAGATAATCACCCCGGTCACCACCCCCAACACCGTCCCGACACCGCCGGCAAAGGACACCCCGCCCACCACGCACGCCGCAATGGCGTCCAGCTCATACATAAAACCGAGGTTGTTGGTGGCGCTGCCGATACGGCCCGCTTCCAGTAAACCGCCGAAGGCATAAAACACCCCGGACAATGCATAAATCATGATCAGGTTCAGCGGCACGTTCACGCCGGAGACTTTGGCTGCCTCAGGGTTGCCGCCAATGGCGAAGATATTTTTGCCGAAGCGGGTTTTATTCCACAGGATCCAGACAAAAATAATCGCAATGATGGCGTAGAAGGTAATGTACGACAGCTTAAAGTCGCCAAAGCGCAGGAACCCTTGGGCAAAGGTGGAGAACTTGGGATCAAAGCCTGCCACTGGCGATGCACCGACCGAGTCGTAATACAGCGAGTTGATGCCGTAAACGATGATCATGGTGCCCAATGTGGTAATAAACGGCGTCACATTGAGGTAAGCGATGATCAAACCGTTCACTAGGCCGATCACCGCGCCAACGGCGCACACCAGCAGGATCACCAGCGGGATCGACCAGGTTTCCATGTGCGGGAATACCTTGTTCACGTTGTCCATCGACTGCAACAACGTCGCCGCGACCACCGCCGCCAGGCCAACCTGACGCCCGGCGGACAGGTCGGTCCCCTGGGTGACAATCAACCCCGCCACGCCCAGTGCAATAATGATGCGCACCGAAGACTGAGTCAGGATGTTACTCAGGTTCATTAAACTGAGAAAGGTCGGATCCTGGATAATAATAATTGCCAGCAGCACCAGCAACACCACGTAAATGCCACCTTCCTTGAAATAGGTGAACAAAGTTTTCTTATTCAGCGCGTTCATAATTCTGATCCTTAAAGGTGCAGGGATGCGAGGCGTAAAATTTCATTTTGCGAGGTCTGTTTGGTGTTAACGATGCCCGCAACCTGACCATTACTCATCACCAGTATTCTGTCGGTAATTCCCAAAAGCTCCGGCATTTCAGACGAGACAATAATGATCCCCTTGCCCTTCTTCGCCAGTTCGGTCATCAACTGATAAATTTCGAATTTGGCGCCAACGTCAATGCCACGCGTCGGTTCATCCAGCATTAATATTTCCGGTTGGGTCAGCAGCCAACGACCGATGATCACCTTCTGCTGATTGCCGCCGGACAGCGAACCGATGTGGGTGTGATGCCCCGGGGTCTTGACCCGCATGGCATCAATCACCCACTGGGTGTCGCTTTTCATTCGGGCGTTATCCAGCAGGCCGATTTTATTTTTGTAGTTGCGAATATTGGAGATCAGCGAGTTAAAGCCCACGTCCAGATAGGCATAAATCCCGGTGGAACGGCGTTCTTCCGTTACCAGCGCGAAGCCGTGGTTAATCGCTTCGTTGGCGCTGTGGTTGTTGATGGCCTTACCGTGCAGTTTGATGGTGCCCGCAACTTTTTCGCGGATGCCGAACAGGGTTTCCACAATGTCGGTACGCTTGGCGCCCACCAGCCCGGCAATGCCGAGGATCTCGCCCTGATGCAGATCGAAGGAGACATCGCGAATCGATGGCTGACGCAATGACGTCAGGTTCTTCACCTCCAGGATCACCTCGCCCGGCGTATTCTGCCGATCGGGGAAACGCTGGCTGAGCGAACGGCCCACCATCATCGAAATGATCTTGTCCATATCCAGCCCTTCCAGCGGCTGGGTGGCGATCCACTGGCCGTCGCGCAGGATGGTGATTTCGTCGCACAGCTGGAAGATTTCCTCCATCTTGTGCGAGATATAGACGATGCCGCAGCCGCGCTCTTTCAGCTTGCGGATAATGGTGAACAGGTGGTTCACCTCTTTTTCCGTCAGTGATGACGTCGGCTCATCCATAATGACAATCTTGGCGTCATAGGAGAAAGCCTTGGCGATCTCGATCATCTGCATTTGCGATACCGATAGCGTGCCCACTTTATCCCGTGGGTTAATATCAATATCCAGCTCGTCGAATATCGCCTGGGTATCTTTCAACATCTTGTCCTGATCGACAAACATGCCCTTGGTCGGGTAGCGCCCCAGCCACATGTTGTCCATCACGGTACGCTGCAAAACCAGGTTCAATTCCTGATGCACCATGGAAACGCCGTGCTCCAGCGCTTCTTTAGAGCTTTTGAAATCAATTTCCTGGCCCTGAAAAATAATACTGCCGGCATCTTTTTTATAAATGCCGAACAGGCATTTTAATAATGTCGATTTCCCCGCGCCATTCTCCCCCATTAATGCATGAATGGAGTGCGGACGAACGCGTAGATTCACATTATCCAATGCCTTGACGCCGGGAAATGATTTACTGATATCGGTCATTTCCAGCAAAAATTCGCGTGGGCTGTCGGCCATAAATACACCTGGCTATGTTACCCGCCACCTTTCAAGCCGCAGCGCTGTTAGCTGCAACCTGAAATTCAACGGATATAGGCTGTGATTTTAAGAATAAATGTCCCCGCCGGCGGCTTTCCTGGTGTTGGCGCTGGGTAGCGCACCGCCGACGGGGTCATTCAGAACTTACTTAACAAATTTAGACAAATTGTCTTTATCTACGCCAACGTAAGGAATGCGCACCACTTTATTGTCGATTTTATATTGGGTGCCGTCGGCGGCAGGTTTGCCCGCAGCCAGGTTTTTCGCCAACTCGAAGGTGGCTTTAGCCTGGTTGTCGGCGTCGTTCAGCACCGTCCCCGCCATCGCGCCGGATTTCACCATCGCCAAAGCTTCTGGCAAGGCATCGACACCGAATACCGGGATGCTGGATTTGTTGTGCGCTTTCAGCGCTTCGACGGCCCCCATTGCCATCGCATCGTTGTTGGCGATAACCACTTCGATTTTGTTGGCGTTAGGGCCGGACAACCAGGCATCCATCTTGTCTTTCGCCTGTGCGGTGTCCCACATCGCGGTATCCATCTGCAGTGACTGAGTTTTGATACCGTCCTCATTCAAGGTTTTCACTACGTAGGTGGTGCGCGCTTCGGCATCCGGATGGCCCGGTTCGCCTTTCAGCAGCACGTACTGGATCTGGCCGTCTTTGTTCAGATCCCAGTTCGGGTTGGCCTTCCAGTGTTTCTCGATCAGTTGGCCCTGAATGACGCCGGACTCTTTAGAGTCGGTGCCCACGTAATAGGCTTTGTCATAGCTGTCCAGCGCTTTGCGGGAAGGCTCTTTGTTGTAGAACACAATCGGGATATCGTTTGCGCGCGCCTTATCAATTACCACCGGAGCGGCCGCTGGATCCACCAGGTTGATTGCCAGCGCTTTAACGCCTTTGGCGATCAGCACGTCGATCTGGTCGTTCTGTTTGGATTGGTCGTTCTGCGAATCATTCATCAGCAGGGTGACATCCGGAGAGGCCTTGGCGTCTTTCTCGATGGCCTTGCGTACCACCGACATAAAGTTGTCGTCGTATTTATAAATAGTGACGCCAATACGGGTATCTGCGTGAGCTGCGGCGCCAAACATCATGGCTGCGGCCGTCGCGGCCAGGGTGAAAACCTTCTTATTCATTGTGTGTCTCCGGTTTATGTAGGGTCTTGCTCGGTATTAGGCCAAGGGTAACCGGCGGTGAATGCACGACCGGGCCTGGCAGTTTCCCTGTCATCCGTGAATCATGTTATTCCTGAAAAATGTGGCGCCAGCGTGAGATAAAAAACAGCAGCGGCAAGTGCCTTTACGCTGGAAAACGCCTAGAGCATAGACGGCGTGATGTTAATAATCTGTGAATTTTCTCACAGATTGAAAACGGTTACACAAGATTAAATGTTCAGAGAGTGACCGCCGCCTCACTTTGCCAAGGGGCTACAGAATGGCGGCGAACCAGGGTAGGCATAAACAAATGGCGGGCCTGTGGCTCCAGCTTGCCTGCTGCGCCCAGCAAGGCCAGTTCGGTAGCCAGCGTCGCCATGGTGACAATCGGGTAACGCACCGTGGTGAGCTTGGGGCTGGTGTAGCGGGCGATGGGGATATCGTCGAACCCCACCAGCGAGAAATGTTGCGGTACTGTGATACCGTTTTCTTTCAGCACCGCCATGGCGCCGGCGGCCATGGCATCGTTGTAGGCGAACACCGCGCTAAGATGCAGGTTGCGCCCGAGCAGCTCGATCATCGCTTCTTCACCGCCCTGCAGATCCGGCGAACCGTAGGCGCGCCAATTGTCCGGCGTGACCAGCCCAGCCGCGCTCATCGCCTGCACATAGCCCTGCTGACGCAGCGGCCCGTCCTCGATCGGGTGGTTAGAGCCCAAATAACCGATACGCTGATGGCCCTGCGACAACAGCAAGCGCATCGCCATCTCCGCCCCGCTGACGTTATCCAGCCCGACGCAGCGGTGCTCATAGCCGGCGATGATCCTGTTGATCAGCACCATGCCCGGCACCTGATCGAGAAAAGCGATCAGCTCGTCATCACACAGGGTTTTCGCATGAACAATCAAGGCGTTGCAGCGCTGACGCAGCAGCACCTCAATGGCGTGACGCTCTTTATCAGCCTGGTGGTAGCTGTTGCCGATCAACAGGTATTTGTGATGTTGCTGCGCCACGGTGTCTACCGCTTTCACCAGCGCGCCGAAGAAGGGATCGGAGACGTCCATTACCACCACCCCGAGGGTATCGCTGCTCTGGGTGGCCAACGCTTGCGCATTGGCATTGGGGCGATAGCCCAGTTCAGCCACCGCCTTCAACACCTGTTCGCGCGTCTCTTTGCTGGTCAGGGCGCTGTGGTTCAGCACGCGGGAGACGGTCGCCACAGACACGCCCGCACGCTTCGCCACGTCGCGAATGGTGGTTGGGTGAACAGAGGTCATGAAAGATCCTGAGGTCGGGGTAGTTGACAGTGGCGCTATCCTACCCCGTTTGTCATCCTCCTCTGCGTGAATTACGTCACAGGAAAGAAAACGTTTACATACATTTTTTTAACCTACCTGCGCCAGATCTCAATTCAGTACCTTGGGCTCCACCTTGCCGGTGGCCAGGGCGGTCAATTTACGCCATATCCACTCCACCGGCCCCTGCGTGAAATAACGCAGCCACAGGTTGGAAAACAACAGGTTAGCCAGCCAGACCAGCGGCACAAACGCCAATAGCTGCAAACGGTCAAACTGTTGATACAGGCCGAAACGATAGAACAGCGTGGTGCAGATCAGCGTTTGCAGCAGGTAATTGCTCAGCGCCATGCGCCCAACCTGCGTCAACCAATGCCCAATGCGCAGACGCGACAGCGTCGGCCAAAAACCGTAGCACAGCGCCAGATAGCCCATCGCCTGCAGCGGCGCACCCAGCTCGCGCGGCACCTGCAATAAAAAACCGCTCCAGCGGTAATCCCAATGAAGATGCCACTGCAACGCCACTGCCGGCAGTTGGATCAGCAATGAAAGCGGTATCAGCCATGCCGCCTGACGGCGATAGTAACCCGGCGAATACGTGCCGCGCAGCCAACCACTGCGCATCAAACCGGCACCGAACAGCATCAGCCCCGCCAATTCCCAACCGTATTGCGCACCAATCGCCAGCAGGCTGGAAGAGAGAAGATCGGTGCGGCTGCGCCAGGCCTCCATCCCACCCTGCAGCTTCCAAAACTTCTCATACTGCAGCTCTGCCACACCGGGTTGCCAGAAACCACCGGGTTCGCCGTGTGAAATGAAGCCCAACAGCAGCAGCACCCCGACGCCAATCAGATACAGCACCACACCGGTTTTCAATAATTGGTAGGTCTCTTTCGCTTCGCGGATCATCCGCCAGCACACCAGCCCGATCAGCCCATAGGCCAGCAGGATATCGCCGTCCCAGAGGAAAATGGCGTGCCCCAGACCGAACAGCACCAGCCACGACAGCCGTGCGCGTATCCAGCCCTTGCCGCGACGCAGCAGCATCTGCAAACCGGCACCAAACAGCAGGGCGAACATCGCCAGGAACTTGGCCTGCGCGAAAATGTCCAGCAACGCCCAGGTCCAGGCATCACGCGATGACGGTAACCCCAGATAGGCGGGATTGAGGTAGGCGGCCTTAGGCAACCCGAAGGCGCTGATATTTAGCAGCAGAATGCCAAGGATGGCGATACCGCGCACGCAGTCCAGCGTGGCGATGCGCGGCAAAGGAGCCGTTGAGCTAGTGTTCATGAGTTTATCGCTGTCTTCCGCACATTAAAAAGGCGCCCGCAGGCGCCCTGTTACTCTTCTGTCGACCCATCACGCCTGGTGATGGCGCACCGCGCGCAGGAATTCCTGACGGGTGTTCTGGCTGGACTTGAACAGCCCGCCCAGAGAGGTCGTGGTGGTGGCGCTGGTTGCGTCGCGGATACCGCGCGCCTTAACACAATAATGGACCGCATCGATCGATACCGCCACATTATTGGTGCCCAGCAGGGTTTGCAATGCCACCAGGATCTGCTGAGTTAAACGCTCCTGCACCTGCGGGCGCTGGGAGAAGAACTGCACGATACGGTTGATTTTCGACAGGCCGATCACCGCATCCTTGGGAATGTAGGCCACGGTAGCCTTGCCATCGATGGTGACAAAATGGTGTTCGCAGGTGCTGGTCAGGGTGATATCACGCACCGTGACCATTTCATCCACCTTCATCTTGTTTTCGATGACGGTGATTTTCGGGAAATTGGCGTAGTCCAGGCCGGAGAAAATCTCATCGACATACATTTTGGCGATACGGTGTGGGGTTTCCGCCAGGCTGTCGTCGGACAGATCGAGATTAAGCAGCTGCATGATTTCCGTCATGTGCTCTTTAATACGACGTTTACGCGTCTCGCGATCCAGCACTTCGCCGCGTAACGGGGTTTCCAGACCACGCTCTTCGAGCGCCGCGTGAACCAATGCAGCTTCTTTACTTAATGATGTCATTTCTTCTCTCCAACGGACTTGAACTCACCGCTCCGGCTGTTTTACCGAGCAGAGGGTGAATTGCATACTCTCCTGACGACAGAAGTTTCCGTAGTTAATAACGTGAACCCAGTCAAGATTTTGACCCCACTCTAGATGAGAGTGAGGGGATTATCCAGTGATTGTGTTTCATCCGCAGGTGAAATATCCGCATTTAGCACAATCAGGCCGGCTGCGGCTATTCCACGTTTTTTGTACGGAATTTAATCACTGCGCCGTCGATTTTCGCGCCAGCTCACGTGCCGACGTATTTACCACCAGCAGACCGGCCACGATCAGCGCCGCCACCGCCACATACAATGCCGGTTCCAACCTGTGGGTCAATGCGGTTGACAGTGCCGACAGCGTCGGGCCGACCAGTTGGCCAATCGCATAACCGGTGGTCAACAGCCCCGCCATATAGCGGGCATGGTTGGGCGCCAGTTCGCGGCCGTGCTGGATCGAGAGCTGCACCACGCTGAGGAAACCACCGCCGGTCAACAACGCCCCCAGCGCCAGCCCGGCGACCCCCGGCACGATTTCCGCGCTCAACACCCCCAACGCCTGTACCCACAGAGTCATCGCCAGACGGGTCTGGGTGGTCAGGCGATGACGGGTCAGAATACCGATGACAATCCCCAGCACTGCCGCCCCGCCGAAGATCGGCCAGACAAATTGCCCGAACAGGCTACCGGGAAAACGCGCCGCCGCCATTTGCGACAGGAAGGTGGCCGGCAGAATATAGCCAAAACCCGCCAAACTGTAGCTCCACACCAGGCGCTTCAGCGCCGGAGTCAGCAGCAGCGGCTCCGGTGCCACATCAGGACGATGCAATTCACCGGCCTTTGGCAAGTTCATGCTGATCGCGCCAATCAATACCAGCGCCAGCACGCCGTAGACCATCCAGGCCTGCGACGCCGTCAACGCCAGGCTGTGGATCCCCACCGCCAGCATGCCGCTGATGAAAATCCCGGCCCCCGGGCCGGCGAATACCGCCGCGCTGAGTGCCGGTCGGCCATAGTGCGCCAACCGCTCATTGGTCCAGGCCGCCACCAGCACCATCGACCAACCGCTGGCCCAACCGATGAGGAAGCGCACCGCGCCGTGCCACCATTCGCCCTGTACCCAGGCGGAAAGCAACGTCAAGACCACCGCTCCCCACACACCCAACCACAGCCGCCGTTCAACATGCCGGCTGGCACGCATGGCGTCATAAGCGCCGCACAGATAACCCAGATAATTAATGGCCGCCACCAGCCCGGCACCGGTCAGAGTGAACTGATGCTCGGCAATCATCAGCGGCACCTGCGGGGTAAAGGCAAAACGACCGATCCCCATGGCAACGATCAACGCAATAAAACCGCTCAGGGCAATTCTTAAGGCCATGTAGAGTTATCCATACTGTTAAAAGAAAGTTGCGAGTATCATGCCGCAGTATTACACTCACAAAAACTGAATAATACTCACCAAGTTCATCACGAAAAGAGAAGATAATGGATCTGACCCAGCTCCGCATGTTTTGCAGCGTCGCCGAAACCGGCTCCGTCGCCCGTGCCGCCGAGCAACTGCACCGCGTCCCCTCGAACCTGACCACACGCCTGCGTCAGCTCGAACAGGAGTTGGGCACCGATCTGTTCATCCGCGAAAAACAGCGCCTGCGCCTTTCGCCGATGGGCCATAACTTCCTCTGCTACGCCCACCGTATTCTGGCGCTGAGCGAAGAAGCCATGAGCATCACCCATGCCGGCGAACCCGCCGGTAACTTCGCCATCGGCTCGATGGAAAGCACTGCCGCGACCCGTTTGCCCACCCTGTTGGCGGCGTATCACCAGCGCTTCTCGCAGGTGTCGCTGTCGCTGACCACCGGCACCTCCGGCGAGATCACCGAACGGGTACGCGCCGGTACGCTGGCGGCGGCTCTGGTCGACGGACCGGTGCAATATGACGAACTCAACGGCTGCATCGCCTTCCCCGAACACATGGTGGTGATCTCCTGCCTCGATCACCTGCCGATCCATAACGCCAAAGACGCCAAGGGCGAAACCCTGTTTGCCTTCCGCGCAAGCTGCTCTTACCGCCTGCGGCTGGAGTCCTGGTTCAAGCGCGAAGGCGCGCTGCCGGGCCAGATTATGGAAATTCAGTCCTACCATGCCATGCTGGCCTGCGTTGCCAGCGGCGCCGGGCTGGCGATGATCCCGCATTCGGTTCTCAGCCTGCTGCCGGGCCATGAGCGGGTGAAAGTGCATGCCCTACCGGATGACATCGCCCAAACCGCCACCTGGCTGTTGTGGCGACGCGATGCCTTTGGCCCGAACGTACGCGCTCTGAAAGAATTAATTATTGAGCAGGCAGAAACCGTCGCGGTTGAAAATACTGCCTACGACTTACCCGATGCTATCGACATAGCCTGATTTAAAAAATAGACCACTGGAGACTATGATGGAAATGATCAAAACCCGTGCCGCCGTTGCCTGGGGACCGAACCAGCCGCTGAAGATCGAAGAAGTCGATCTGATGCCACCGCAAAAAGGCGAAGTGCTGGTGCGGATCGTCGCCACCGGCGTCTGCCACACCGACGCCTATACCCTCTCCGGCGCCGATCCGGAAGGCGTGTTCCCGGCGATCCTCGGCCATGAAGGCGGCGGCGTGGTGGAAGCCATCGGCGAAGGCGTGACCAGCGTGGCGGTCGGCGATCACGTGATCCCGCTGTACACCCCGGAATGCGGCGAGTGCAAATTCTGTAAATCCGGTAAAACCAACCTGTGCCAGGCGATCCGCGCCACCCAGGGCAAGGGTTTGATGCCGGACGGCACCACCCGCTTCTTCAAAGACGGCAAGCCTATCTTCCACTACATGGGCACTTCAACCTTCTCCGAATACACCGTGGTACCGGAAATCTCCCTGGCGAAAATCAGTAAAGAAGCGCCGCTGGAAGAAGTCTGTCTGCTCGGCTGCGGCGTCACCACCGGCATGGGTGCGGTGATCAACACCGCTAAAGTACAAAAAGGCGATACCGTTGCCATCTTCGGCCTTGGCGGCATCGGTCTGTCGGCCATTATCGGCGCACAGATGGCCGGCGCGGGCCGTATCATCGGTATCGATATCAATACCAGCAAGTTCGATCTGGCACGCAAACTGGGCGCTACCGACCTGATCAACCCGCAAGACTACGATAAACCTATTCAGGACGTGATCGTCGAACTGACCGACGGCGGCGTTGATTTCTCCTTCGAGTGTATCGGCAATGTCAACGTGATGCGTTCAGCCCTGGAATGCTGCCATAAAGGCTGGGGCGAATCCGTGATTATCGGTGTCGCCGGCGCGGGCCAGGAAATCTCTACCCGTCCGTTCCAACTGGTGACAGGTCGCGTCTGGCGCGGATCCGCCTTTGGTGGCGTGAAGGGCCGTTCGCAACTGCCAGGCATCGTCCAGCGTTATATGGACGGTGAATTCGCGCTGAACGACTTTATTACCCACACCATGGGTTTGGAGCAGATTAACGAGGCGTTCGATTTGATGCACGAAGGCAAATCCATTCGTTCCGTTATTCACTTCGACAAAAAATAAGCCAGGAGGCAGAGATGACCTTGTCATTAGAACTTCTCGAAGAGCACCGCATGTTTGGCGGCTGGCAACAGCGTTACCGCCATGCGGCGCAGAGCCTGAATTGCAACATGACTTTCAGCATCTATCTGCCGCCACCGCGCGATGATAACCCGCCGCCGGTGCTGTACTGGCTGTCGGGGCTGACCTGCAATGATGAAAACTTCACGCTGAAGGCCGGTGCGCAACGTATCGCCGCCGAACTGGGGTTGGTGCTGGTGATGGCCGATACCAGCCCGCGCGGTGACGATGTGCCGAATGATGAAGGCTACGATCTGGGTCAGGGGGCTGGTTTCTATTTGAATGCCACCCAGGCACCGTGGGACAAGCACTTTCGCATGTACGACTACATCAGCGACGAGCTGCCAGAGTTAATCAATCAGCATTTCAGCGTCAGCGATCGTCAGTCGATCTTCGGCCACTCCATGGGCGGCCACGGTGCACTGATGATGGCGTTCCGCAATCCTCAGCGTTTCCGCTCGGTGTCGGCGTTCGCGCCGATCGTGAACCCGTGCCAGGTCCCCTGGGGGCGTAGAGCCTTTGCCGCCTATTTGGGCAACGACGAAAGCCAGTGGTTGCAGTATGACAGTTGCCATCTGCTGGCCAACGGTGCGGAAAAAATGCCGGTGCTGGTGGATCAGGGGGATGACGATCAGTTCCTGGCGGATCAACTGCAACCGGCGAAACTGGCCGAACTGGCACGCCAACGTGACTGGCCGCTAACCCTGCGCATTCAGCCGGGTTACGATCACAGCTACTTCACCATCGCCAGTTTTATCGAAGACCACCTGCGCTTCCACGCCGAACATCTGTTCCGCTGATCATAGAACCGTAACAGTGCTTGCGATAATAGCTATCGCAAGCACTTATTACGGGTACAGCTTATTCTCTTCCGTTAAACCAATAATAAAAATTCTCAAATGAAGTCAGTACCGTTTTCACGCCAAAAAAGGCGAAAACCGCCACTGCGATATCCACATAGCTATTATGAGGTTTCATAATGGCCAGTGAAGAGTGATTAATCAAAGGGTAAAATATTGATGTCCATAGTGCAATAATAATGCAAGCTTTCATCTTATATTCCATTGATGAAATATGAATTACCAACGACACTGGCCATTCACACTATTACGGCTATTATTACCTCCCAGCGCATCCTGTCGTCCCCCTCTGCTAGGCCCCTCATCCGCACATGATATTCCGGCTTGTATTCCCCCAAACACAGCACCAGCAATCATAGCTGCCGGATGGCCAGCTCTAAGAATAGCACCGATAACCACGCCTTCAATCACACCGGTAATGAGACTGGCACCCACTTTATTCGCACAGGTATTAGGTACCCCGCCATAGTGACCGCGGCCATCCCCCCGACCTTCATAACCAGAGTCAGCGTTACCGCCCGAAATTAAATCAAGTTCCTGTGTTGTTAACTCCCGAATAGCCATATTATTCACTCCATGAATTAAACTTATTACGCTCATAAATAAAAACACTAGCCTGCCACTGCCACAATATAACCATGCGAACAAAACGCAAATCATTATTAGCAATAAATGTGACGAAGATAATAAATTAATCGGCGTATTACGCTGACTTACTGATTAAGCTAAAATACATTTTTAAATTAATCAATTAAGGGTTTCACGTATTACTATTTAGGCTCTTTTACCTTCAACAATATTTATAACCACCGCTTAAATGGAACGTTAAGAAACATTCTCGATGCCGTTGTACCAGCGGTAAAAGGCTTGCGCCAGGTTACAGACCTTCCAGATACCAAAAAACACCAACAAACCAACAATCACATCCACATAGCTGATATTGGGGTATGTCATCAGAAGCGACGATTTTTTCACCAGACAGGATCCTCCCCAATAGGTGATGATGGTAATCAACGTGCTTGTAATTCCCTTTTTACTGATATTGCCCATAGCCAGCTCCTTTGGACTAAATACAGTTATCCCTTCAACTTCGGATCCAACGCATCGCGCAAGCCATCACCCAGCAGGTTAAACGCCAATACCGTGATGAATATCGCCAGACTGGGGAAAATCGCCACGTGCGGCGCAATCACCATATCCGCCCGTGCTTCATTGAGCATCGCGCCCCACTCCGGCGTAGGCGGTTGTGCACCCAGGCCGAGAAATGACAGGCTGGCGGCGGTGATGATTGAAGTGCCGATGCGCAGGGTAAAATACACCACAATCGACGAAATTGTCCCCGGCAGAATATGCCGCATGATGATGGTCCAGTCTGACGCGCCAATGCTGCGCGCCGACTCGATATAGGTCAGATGCTTCAATACCAGCGTGTTGCCCCGCACCAACCGGGCAAATGCCGGAATGCTGAAAATGGCCACGGCGATGATCACATTGGCCATGCCGCTGCCCATAATCGCCACCACGCCGATCGCCAGCAAAATACCGGGAAAGGCGAACAGCACATCGCAGATACGCATGGTGATGCGATCCCACCAGCCTTCGTAATAACCGGCCAGCAGCCCCAGCAACGTGCCGATCAGCCCACCGACCAGCACCGAGAATACCCCGGCAGCCAGCGAAATACGGGTCCCCATCAGAATGCGACTGAAAATATCCCGTCCAAGCGAATCCACGCCCAGCCAATGCATGAGCGAAGGCCCTTCGTTCAGGCGGTCGTAATCAAAGTAATTTTCCGCGTCGAACGGCACCCAATAAGGTGCCATCAGCGCGGCAATCACCAACAGCAGCACCAATACCCCGGCGGCCAGCGCCAGACGTTGTTGGCGGAAACGCCGCCAGAACTCATGCCACGGCGTGCGTACCGCGTTCGGGTTGATCGTCGGCATCGCCTTCAGTGCAGCGTTGCGTCGCCAATGCTTAATCATGCAGCGCCCTCATTTGTAACGTATCGCCGGGTTAATTGCCGCATACAGCAGGTCCACCAACAGGTTAATCAAAATGAACTCCAGTGAAAACAGCAAGACTTCGGCCTGGATCACCGGGTAATCGCGCATCTCCACCGAGTCGACCAGCAGCCTGCCCAGCCCCGGCCAGTTGAAGACCTTCTCCACGACGATCGATCCGCCGAGCAAAAAGCCAAACTGCAACCCCATCATGGTGACCACCGGGATCATCGCGTTACGCAGCCCGTGTTTCACCACCACCATGGTTTCCCGTACGCCCTTTGCGCGCGCGGTGCGCATGTAATCTTCCTGCAGCACCTCAACGAACGAAGCGCGGGTAAAGCGCGCCATCACCGCCGCCACCGCGGCACCAAGCGTGATCGAAGGCAGGATATAGTGCCGCCAACTGTCGGCGCCCACCGTCGGCAACCAGCCGAGACTGACGGAAAATACCTGCATCAGCAGCATGCCAAGCGCAAAAGCGGGAAACGAAATCCCGGAGACCGCCAATGCCATACCGAGGCGGTCCGGCCAGCGGTTACGCCACACCGCAGACACCATACCGATGCCCATACCGAAAATCACCGCCCACAGCATGCTGCTCAAGGTCAGCCACAGGGTCGGCAGAAAGCGCGAGCCGATCTCTTCGCTCACCGGGCGCTTGGAGATCATCGAAGTGCCGAAGTCCCCCTGCAACGCATTGACAAAAAAGTGCACGAACTGTTGCGGCAGTGGCTTGTCCAGCCCCAAATCCTTACGCACCAGTTGAACCACCGCTTCGTCGGCCTCTGGCCCCGCCGCTAGCCGTGCCGGATCGCCGGGCAGCATATGGACGAACAGAAACACCAATACCGCGACAATCAGCAGCGTCGGGATCAGGCCCAGCAGTCGTTTCAGAAAATAATTAAGCATCTCGGATCCGTTCCCTCACCCCGCCCTCAAGGAGAGCGGGGATCGGTGCCTTATTTAAGGTCGGCATTATCAAAGTTGAACGAGGTATCCGGCATCACGTAGAAGCCGCTCAGCTGTTTGTTATTGGCCGACAGCAAGCGCTCGGTCGCCAGGAAGATCCACGGCGCATCAGCCCAAATGCGATCCTGCGCGTCCTTGTACAGTTTTTGCTTCTCGGCGCGATCGGTGGTCGCCAGCGCGCCGGTCAGATCCTGATCTACCTGCGGGTTACTGTAAAACGCCGTATTGAACTGCTTCGGTGGCGCGGCCTGGGTGGCGAACAGCGGCGACAACGCCCAATCCGCTTCACCGGTCGATGCTGACCAGCCGGTATAGAACATGCGCACGCCGGTGTCTTTCACCCCAACGCTTTCCACCTGCGCCGCACGCTGGCCGGCATCCATGGCGGTCACCTTCACTTTCACCCCGACCTGCGCCAACTGCTGCTGGGCAAACTGCAACACTTTCTGCGCGGTGCTGTGGTTATGGGACGACCACAGAGTGGTGGTGAAACCGTTAGGGTAACCGGCCTCTTTAAGCAGTTCGCGGGCCTTGGCCGGATCGTACGGCCACGGCTGGTAACGGGTGGCGAAATCAATCGCCGGCGGCACCGGGCCTTCCGCCGGAACCGCGTAGCCGGAGAACGCCACTTTGATCAGCGCGTCTTTGTTGATGGCGTAGTTCAGTGCCTGACGCACCTTCAGGTTATCGAATGGCTTTTGCGTAACGTTCAGGCTGATGTAACGCTGCAGGATCGACGGCGCGGCCACCAGATCGAGTTTGGCATTGCCTTCCAGCACCTTGGCCTGCTCATAAGGGATCGGGAAGGCAAAGGTCGCTTCGCCGGTTTGCAGCATGGCGGCACGGGTATTGTTGTCCACTATCGGACGCCAGGTGATGCTGTCGAGCTTCGGCAGCCCCGGCTTCCAGTAACCGTCAAACTTTTTCACCTTGACGAAATCGGTCTGGTTCCAGGTCACGAACTGATACGGGCCGGTGCCGACCGGATGGAAACCGATCTCTTTGCCGTACTGTTTCAGCGCCGCCGGTGAGATGATCACCGCCGCCGGGTGTGCCAGGTTGTTGATAAACGCCGAGAATGGCGCCTTCAGCACGATCTTCACCGTGGTGGCGTCCACCACCTCGGTTTTGTCGATCATCTTGAACAGGTTGTAGCGCTTGAGGTGGTTGTCCGGGTTGCTGGCGCGATCCAGGTTCACCTTCACCGCTTCGGCGTTAAATTCGGTGCCGTCATGGAATTTCACTCCCGGATGCAGCTTGACGGTGTAGGTCAGGCCGTCCTTGCTCACCTCGTAGCTGTCCGCCAGCACGTTCACCAGCTTCATGTCCTTATCGAAACCGAACAGGCCCTGATAGAAGGATTTGGCCACCGCCTGCGACAGCGTGTCGTTGGCATCATAGGGATCAAGCGTGGTGAAGTTGGACGCGACGGCGATCACCGCCTCTTTCGCCGCCCAGGCTGGGCCGGCGACCACTGCCGCCAGCAGTACGGCGCCCGCTAATGCCTTACGTTTGAATGTGTGCTTCATGGTGCTTGTCTCTCCTGAGGTCACTAAAAGGCACCGGCGATCGGGTGGCGGGCGACAAAATGCCCCGGCCCAACCTGCACTAGCGGTGCGGTAACGGGTTCATCACCCAGCGCGCGGATCGGGCTGGGGATTTCATCGACCAGCAGCGGCTGGCGTTTATTGGCATGAGCGGGATCGGCCACCGGTACCGCCGCCATCAGCTTGCGGGTGTAAGCATGCTGCGGATTTTCAAATACCGCCCGGCGTGGACCAATTTCGACGATTTGTCCCAGGTACATCACCGCAACGCGGTGACTGATGCGCTCCACTACCGCCATATCATGCGAGATAAACAGAAAGGCAATGCCGAACTCGCGCTGTAAATCGAGCAACAGGTTGACAATCTGCGCCTGAATCGACACGTCGAGCGCCGACACCGATTCATCGGCGATCACCACCTTGGGATTCAGCGCCAGCGCGCGCGCAATACAGATACGCTGCCGCTGGCCGCCGGAAAACTCATGCGGATAGCGACGTGCATGTTCCGGTTTCAGCCCCACGCGCTCCAGCAGCCAGGCCACTCGTTCCTGCGCGGCTTTGCCACGCGCCACGTTATGCACCAACAGCGGTTCCATGATCGAGAACCCAACGGTCAGACGCGGATCGAGCGAGGCGTAAGGATCCTGAAAGATAAACTGGATATCCCGCCGCAAATGCTGCAACGCCGGGCCTTTCAACTGATTAATCTGGCGACCGTCAAAGGTAATGGTGCCGTGCTGGCTGTCCACCAGCTTCAGCAACGAACGACCGGTGGTGGATTTGCCGCAGCCGGACTCCCCCACCAGCCCCAGCGTTTCGCCGGGATAGAGATCAAAACTGACGTTTTCCACCGCATGTACCTTGCGGGTAACGCGGTTCAAAATGCCGCTGCGCAGATCAAAGCGTGTGACCAGATTTTCCACCCGCAGGATCGGCGATGAACCGGGCGGCACGGTATCTTGCGGCCCGCCGTTGTCAGTGCCATCCGGCAGCGGAAATTTAGCCGGAAAGTCCTGGTCCGCCATCGACCCCAATTTGGGCACCGCGGCCAGCAGCGCCTGAGTGTAGGGCTGTTGCGGCGCGGCAAACAGCTCACGCACCGGCCCTTGTTCCACTTGCTCCCCCTGACGCATCACCAGCACCCGGTCGGCAATCTCCGCCACCACGCCCATGTCGTGGGTGATGAAAATGACCCCCATCTGCATTTCCTGCTGCAGCACGCGAATAAGCTGCAAGATTTGCGCCTGAATGGTGACGTCCAGCGCGGTAGTCGGTTCATCGGCAATCAATAACGCCGGTTTGCAAGACAGCGCCATGGCGATCATCACCCGCTGGCGCATGCCGCCGGAAAGCTGATGTGGGTAGCGATTAAGCACGTCTTTGGCTTCGGGAATGCGCACCAGATCGAGCATCTGCAAAGCGGCTTGTCTCGCCGCACGGTGGTCCATCGCCTGATGCAGGCGCAGGGATTCGGCTATCTGTTCCCCTACCGGGAACACCGGGTTCAGCGAGGTCATCGGTTCCTGGAAGATCATCGCCATATCGGCACCGCGCACCGTACGTAATGTACTCGGGCGCGCGCGGGCCAGATCGAGCACCTCGCCGTTACGTCGACGAAATGGCATTGCACCGCTGACGATGTTGCCGCCGCCCTGTTCGACCAACCGCATCAAAGCCAGAGAGGTCACGGATTTACCCGAGCCGGATTCGCCGACGATCGCCAGCGTTTCACCACGATCGAGATCGAATGACAGGTGACGCACCGCATCAAGGGTGTCGCCCTGTTGTTGGAATTGGATGCTCAGATCACGCACCGACAGCACGCGCTGCGGCGGCAATAACAGCCCGGTGTCGGCCACCGGCGGCATTAAGGTATCGGTCATGCACCCTCCTGGTGATCGGTTAGCGGTAAATCCCTACGGACGGCGCATCGCCGACATAACCGAAACCGCGGTACATGCCTTCACTGTTGAAAGGCAGCGCCACATTGCCGTGACTGTCGATGGCAATCATGCCGCCACTGCCGCCCATCGCCAGCAATTTTTCCATCACCACCCGGTCGGTGGCCTGCTGCAGGCTGAGTCCCGCGTACTCCATCAACGCGGAAACGTCATAGGCCGACACGCCGCGCATGAAGATTTCCCCGGTGCCGGTGCTGGACACCGCCACCGTGGCATTGTTGGCATAACATCCGGCGCCGATAATGGGGGTATCCCCCACCCGCCCGGCTTGTTTGTTGGTCATGCCACCGGTCGAGGTTGCCGCAGCCAGGTTACCCAGCGCATCCAGCGCCACCGCGCCGACGGTACCGAATTTGCGATCGGGATCGATAGGTTCACTACTCTGCGCAGCACCGTCGTGATCGAGCAGCACACGTCCCTGCTCCGCCTGAGCGCGGTGCAGTTGGTCAAAACGGGCCTGGGTAAAGAAGAAATCGGGAGCGACCATTTCAAGATCGTGGGCGGCGGCAAATTTCTCGGCCCCCTCTCCGGCGAACAGCACATGCTGGCTGTTTTCCAGTACCGCACGCGCAGCCAGCACCGGGTTACGTATTCGGCTGACGCCGGCCACGGCACCGGCATCGCAGGTGCGTCCATCCATCACGCAGGCATCCAGCTCATGGGTGCCCTGATGGGTGAACACCGACCCTTTGCCGGCATTAAACAGCGGGCACTCTTCCAGCAGCCTCACTGCTTCGGTGACCGCATCCAGGGCGCTGCCGCCCCGGGCCAGGATCTGCTGACCGGTAACGACGATATCGGACAGCGCCTGAATATACTCTTGTTCCTTTTCAGCACTCAGCGCCGCACGGGTAATTGCGCCTGCGCCGCCATGAATGGCAATCACTGGTTTGCTCATTTGCCTGACACCCTGTGTTAATCCTGCCAATCCCGCATCCCCGTCATTGAAGGGGAAATATATTCACCTTGGCGGCCGCCGGAAACGCGGCAACCAACAAGGGACGGGTATCATTATTATTGGGTCTTTTCCCGACTATATTTAGCCGCGCAATCGAAGTAAAGCATAAAGTCTCCGCCCAACTTTTAGCGTAGCCCGCTTAGATTATTTCGCACATTGAAATAGCTTAATGGAATAAAAACAGAGGGTTATAAAGTGTCTGAATCACCCTGAATAACGGCTGGGATTTTTGGTAAAAACCCATAAGAGACACACCGCCATTACCTGCAGAAATAACCGATCTCTCTAAATATTTAGCCGCTGTGCGTTCAACCTGCTGTTTTTTGGCCGGCTGAACGCAGATGATCAATATTCAGAACCCCGAACCTGGCAACAGCAAAAAGGCTTCTTCCTCCGGGGTGGAGATTCGCCCTAATATCGCATTACGGTGCGGGTAACGGCCAAAACGGTCAATAATGGCTTTGTGCCGCAATTCAAACTCCAGCTGATCGGCATTGCCCAATTCGCTATACAGTGCCAACGCCTGTTGATGGATCAATGCCGATTCCGAGTGCATAAACGGCAAATAGAGAAAGCCCCGTTGCTCTGGACTGAGCCGTTCGCACTGCCCACTGCGAACCGCTTCCTGCGCCAGCACCAACGCCATGCAGTCGCTGGCAAATGAACGAGGTGTGCCGCGGAACAGGTTACGGCTGAACTGATCGAGCACGATCACCTCCGCCAACCGCCCTTCAATGGTTTCTCGCCAGTGCGCCAGCTCGCCGGCCGCAGCGGCCTGCCAGATTTGGCCAAAACGCGTATGCAACAGGCGATCAAAATCATCGTCCTTTTTGAACCACATTGCCGGTTCGATTTCGTCGAACCAAAAGTCTAATACTTGTCTGTGCATCACTGCCTCCCGTTGTTTACATCAGCATAGCATCCTTCATAATACCCCCACTTTGTCGCTATTTTCGCGCACCCTGATTACGGAGTTGCCTTTATGGATCATTGCCATACTTCCGATCTCATTTCCCTGGAGCAGGCGCTGGAGAAGATGCTCAGCCAGATCACTCCCCTGCAACAGACCGAATCCATTGCCCTGACCGCCGCCGCCGGCCGTATTACCGCCGCACCGGTCATTTCGCCGATTGATGTGCCACCCTTCGCCAATTCGGCCATGGACGGTTATGCCGTACGCCTCGCCGACCTGCAGGCCAACGCGCCGTTGCCGGTGGCGGGCAAAGCCTTTGCCGGTGCCCCGTTCGACGGCGACTGGCCGGCCCGTACCTGCATACGCATCATGACCGGGGCCCCGATCCCTGCCGGAACCGAGGCGGTGATCATGCAGGAACAGGCCGAGGTCAGCGATGCCGGCGTGCGCTTCACGGCAGCAGTACAAGCCGGGCAAAATATTCGTCTGGCGGGGGAAGATATTCGTCAGGGGGCCGGGGTTTTACCTGCAGGTATCAGACTGGGCGCTGCGCAGTTGCCACTGTTGGCCTCGCTCGGCGTCGCCGAGGTGCTGGTGGTGCGTAAACTGAAAGTCGCCGTGTTCTCTACCGGTGACGAACTTCAACCGGTCGGGCAGCCACTGCAGGCAGGCCAAATCTATGACACCAACCGCTTTGCCGTGCGCCTGATGCTGGAGCAACTGGGGTGCGAGGTTCTGGATCTGGGGATTATCCGTGATGATCAAAACGCCCTGCGCGCTGCCTTTGAACAGGCGGACGGTCAGGCCGACGTGGTGATCAGCAGCGGCGGTGTCTCGGTCGGTGAAGCCGACTACACCAAACAGATGCTCGACGAGTTGGGCGAAGTCAGCTTCTGGAAGCTGGCAATCAAACCCGGCAAGCCCTTTGCCTTCGGTAAACTCAAACAGGCCTGGTTCTGCGGCCTGCCGGGCAACCCGGTTTCCGCAGCGCTGACCTTCTACCAACTGGTGCAGCCGCTGTTGGCGAAACTGGCGGGCCACAGCGACTGGCATTTACCCCCGCGCTTGCAGGCACGTGCTGTGACACCCTTGAAGAAAGCGCCGGGTCGCCTCGATTTTCAGCGCGGCGTGTTTACCCGCAATGCTCAGGGCGAGCTGGAAGTGAGCACCACCGGCCATCAGGGCTCGCACGTATTCAGCTCATTCAGCCAGGGGAACTGCTTTATCGTACTGGAACGCGAACGCGGCTCCGTGGCGGTCGGTGAGAAGGTGGAAATTGAGCCCTTCAACGCGCTGCTGAGGAGCTGAACATGTTGCCGGAATTAACCGATGCCGAAACGCTGCGCTATAACCGCCAGATTATTCTGCGCGGCTTTGACTTCGACGGCCAGGAAAGGCTGAAAGCCGCCCGGGTGCTGATTGTCGGCCTCGGCGGATTGGGTTGCGCCGCGGCCCCCTATTTGGCGGCCGCGGGCGTTGGCCACCTGACGCTGGTTGATTTCGACACCGTTTCGCTCTCCAACCTGCAACGCCAAATCCTGCACCGCGACGCGCGCATCGGTATGGCGAAGGTCGAATCGGCGCGCATCGAGCTGAGCGCCATCAACCCGCATATCCGCATTGACGCCGTTGATGGGCAACTGAACGACGAACAGATGGCGGCGCAGATTGCCGCCAGCGATCTGGTGCTGGACTGCACCGACAATGTGGCGACGCGAGATCTGCTGAACCGCCTGTGCCATACACAGCGTAAACCCCTGGTGTCCGGTGCGGCTATCCGCATGGAGGGGCAGCTCAGCGTCTTCACCTACCAGCCTGGCGAACCTTGCTATCGCTGCCTGAGCCGATTATTCGGTGACAACGCCCTGACCTGCGTCGAGGCCGGGGTAATGGCACCGCTGGTGGGCACCATCGGCACTCTGCAAGCGATGGAAGCCATCAAACTGTTGGCGCAGTACGGCCAGCCGCTGACCGGAAAATTGCTGATGTTTGATGCCATGACGATGCAGTTTCGCGAGATGAAGCTGCCGAAGGATCCACAGTGCGAGGTTTGCGGCGGGGAATAGCGGGAACAAAAAAGGCGGGAATGCTCCCGCCTTAAATAAATGACAAATCCGTCACTGGTTCGATCTACGGGCGCAGCATGCTGCGCCCCTACCGATGAGTTACACGATACCCTGGCTACGCAGATAGTCTTCGTAGTTGCCGGTAAAGTCGATCACCTTGGTCGGCGTCATTTCCAGTACACGGGTCGCCAGCGAGCTCACGAACTCACGGTCGTGGGAAACGAAGATCAACGTCCCTTCGTACATTTCCAACGCCATGTTCAGCGACTCGATGGATTCCATATCCAGGTGGTTAGTCGGTTCATCCATGATCAGGATGTTAGGACGCTGCATCATCAGCTTGCCGAACAGCATGCGGCCCTTTTCACCACCCGACAACACCTTCACTTTCTTCTTGATGTCGTCCTGGCTGAACAACAAGCGGCCCAGTACGCTGCGCACTGCCTGCTCGTCGTCTTTTTCCTGCTTCCACTGGCTCATCCAGTCGAACACCGTCAGGGTGTCATCGAATTCGTATTCGTGATCCTGAGCGTAGTAACCGATCTTGGCATTTTCAGACCATTTCACGGTACCGCTGTCCGGTTGCGTATCGCCCACCAGCGTTTTCAGCAGGGTAGATTTACCGATACCGTTCGGCCCCAGCACCGCCACTTTCTCGCCGACTTCAACCATCAGGTTGAACTTGCTGAACAGTGGACCGTTGTCGAAACCTTTGCTCAGCGCTTCCACTTCCAGCGCGTTACGGAACAGTTTCTTGTCCTGTTCGAAACGGATGAACGGGTTCTGACGGCTTGAAGCCTTCACTTCTTCCAGCTGGATCTTGTCGATCTGGCGGGCACGCGAGGTCGCCTGCTTGGATTTGGAGGCGTTGGCGCTGAAGCGGCTCACGAACGACTGCAGTTCGTTAATCTGTGCCTTCTTCTTGGCGTTATCTGCAACCAGACGTTCACGCGCCTGAGTCGCCGCCGTCATATATTCGTCGTAGTTGCCCGGATACACACGCAATTCGCCGTAGTCCAAATCCGCCATGTGCGTACATACCATGTTCAGGAAGTGACGGTCGTGCGAAATGATAACCATGGTGCTGTTACGATCGTTGAGCACCTGCTCCAGCCAGCGAATGGTGTCGATGTCCAGGTTGTTCGTCGGTTCGTCGAGCAGCAGAATTTCCGGATCGGAGAACAGCGCCTGCGCCAGCAACACACGCAGTTTGAAGCCCGGTGCGATTTCGCTCATCGGGCCATAATGCTGCTCAACCGGAATACCTACGCCAAGCAGCAGTTCGCCGGCGCGCGCTTCGGCGGTGTAACCGTCCATCTCGCCGTAAGCCACTTCCAGATCGGCCACTTTATAGCCGTCTTCTTCGCTCATTTCGGCCATAGCGTAAATGCGGTCGCGCTCTTCCTTCACCGCCCACAGTTCATGGTGGCCCATGATAACGGTGTCCAGCACGCTGTATTGCTCGAAGGCGAACTGATCCTGACGCAGTTTACCCAGACGCTCGTTCGGATCGAGGAACACGTTGCCGCCGCTCGGAACCAGATCGCCGCCCAGGATTTTCATAAAGGTGGATTTGCCGCAGCCGTTAGCCCCGATCAAACCATAGCGGTTACCGCCGCCAAACTTAACGGAGATGTTTTCAAACAGCGGCTTACTGCCAAACTGCATAGTGATGTTGTTAGTGCTTAACACAGCGCTCGCTCTTCATATCATTGGGAATGTGATTTGGCGCGCATTATGCCATAACGGGAAACAGAGATCGCGGGAAGTTTCGGTGACAATTTGAGCAAAGGTGCGGTGGCAGGCCAGGCGGGGAGAACTTCTCGGCCTGCGGGGTTTAATGCGTGGGTTTACCAACACCCTTGTTTTAAAATACTGAAATAAACATCCCTGAATTTTTCTTTCCTTAAAACATCCCCTTTCAATACCGAAACCGGCTTATCCCATACTTGGGTGAAAATGGGTTCGCCGGTTTTGTTATTGAGCTTTTTTAAGCCACAGGCAGCATAAAGTTTAGCTTCCGGGGTTGCCTGCGGATTATTGGCAATACGCAAGAAAACGGCGTCCGCATCCTCGTAGGTCAGGATTTCTATTACATCGGTCTCGCCAGCACTGCCAATACCAACAAACCCATTCATGCCCAAAGAGAAATGAGTCACCCTGGATAAATTATTTTCTGTCACTTCACGGCGTTGCTCAGCGGCGTAGCCGTCGAGGGAAAAGAAAGCAACAACAACCAAAGTAATAACGCTCAAGATCCTTTTCATAAAAACCTCCCTCTCAGCCAGGAATGAAATAACTGTCGGACCCGCTCTCTGCGCCAGACTACCACGGTATTCAGCCGGATTTATACCGGGCTGGAGGGTGCCGAGATTAATTCCTGTCGATGCAAGACCTCGATAAACGCCCGTGACGCCGCGCTACGGTAGGCGTCTTTGCGTTGCAGCAGCACCGCCCGGCGGGCTGGCATGGCGTGAGTAAGCAATACCGGCCGCAACTGCGGGTTTTCCCATGCGATCGCGGTCGGCAGCACGGTAGCCAACTGGCCACGGCGCACAATTTCAATGATGGCGCCAATCGCGTTGGCTTCCATCGCCACCCGCGGACGGATACCCTGCTGCCGGCAATAATCGTCGATAAACTGGCGAGTAGCGAAATCCTCACTCAGCAACACCAGCGGCTGCTGCTCGAACGCCTGCGCAGTCAAAGGCTCGCGCTGTTGAGCCAGCGGGTGAGGCTCCCCAACCATCATATTCAGCGATTCGCGAAACAAGTCCTCGGCCTCGATATCCGTCGACTGTGCCTGACTGAAAGCAATTCCCAGATCCAGCCTATCTTCCGCCAGAAGTGCCTCCATTCTGTCCTGCGTCATTTCATGAATACTGACCGAAACGCCCGGATAACACCGATAAAACGCGTCGATAACCGGCCCAACCAGATAGGCGGTGAAGGTTGGCGTCATCGCCAGCCGCAGGTTACCGCGCTCCAGCGTCGCCACGTCATGGATTGCCCGCGTACCGGCGTCCAGATCCTGTAACGCCAGTTGGGCATAACGCATCCAGGCCACACCGGCGTCGGTCAGGCGCACTGTACGCCCAGAACGATCAAACAACGGTGTGTCCAGCGTTTCCTCCAACTGTTTGATTTGCTGAGACAGTGTGGGTTGTGAGACGTGCAGCGTTTCGGCCGCGCGGGTGAAGTTCCCCTGCTCGGCAACGGCAAGAAAATAACGGATGTGTCGCAGCAGCATAACGCCTCTATTATTAGTAATTCCTATGACAACCATTATAAATGGGTCTTAGACCCTATAGCCAGAGCGGCGCATCATGCATCCATCGCTTAACAGCAACCAGATGGAGGCAGTATGAAAGAGGTTATCGAAGGTTTTCTCAAGTTCCAGCGCGAGGCGTTTGTTGAACGTACGGCATTGTTCCAGCGGCTGGCTACGCAGCAGAACCCGCGCACCCTGTTTATCTCCTGTTCCGACAGCCGTCTGGTGCCGGAACTGATCACCCAGCGTGAGCCGGGTGACCTGTTCGTGATCCGCAATGCCGGCAATATCGTGCCCTCGTTTGGCCCGGAACCGGGTGGCGTATCCGCTTCGGTGGAATATGCCGTCGCCGCGCTCGGCGTGGAAGATATCGTGATCTGCGGGCATTCCGATTGCGGTGCGATGACCGCCATCGCCACCTGTCAGTGTCTGGATCACATGCCCACCGTGGCGAACTGGTTGCGCTATGCAGACTCCGCCAAGGCCGTCAATCAGGCTTACCCGCATCCCTCTGAAGGCGAACGCGTCAGTTCGATGGTGCGTGAAAACGTCATTGCGCAACTGACCAACATCAAAACCCACCCTTCCGTGGCACTGGCGCTTGAGCAGGGCCGGTTGAAGCTGCACGGTTGGGTCTATGACATTGCCAGCGGCTGTATTGAAGCGCTGGATGGCGAAACCCGCCGCTTTATTCCACTGGCCACTAATCCCAATGTCACGGCTACCTCTGCCGTATCCCGTTTTTAATCTCAATAAGGAGATAACATGACACAGTCACTGCATTACTCAGCCCCACGCGAAGCCTTGACCGACACCATTATGGCCGCCAAGATCCGCAAAAACCTGACCTTCGAAGCCATTAACCAGGGTACCGGGCTGAGTCTGGCTTTCGTTACCGCCGCCCTGCTGGGCCAGCATCCATTGCCGGAACAGGCTGCGCGCGTGGTCGCCGAGAAACTGGATCTGGATGAAGACGCCATCCGTCTGCTGCAGACCATTCCGCTGCGCGGCAGCATTCCCGGTGGCGTCCCGACCGACCCCACCATTTATCGCTTTTATGAAATGGTGCAAATTTACGGTTCCACGCTGAAAGCCTTGGTGCACGAACAGTTTGGCGACGGCATTATCAGCGCGATTAACTTCAAGCTGGATATCAAAAAAGTGCCGGATCCGGACGGTGGCGAACGTGCGGTGATCACGCTGGATGGGAAATACCTGCCAACCAAACCTTTCTGATCCTGAGGATACCGGCGACTTTACCGTCGCCGGTATCGGATGCTTTTCTCCGCAGTCTCTGCGCTTCACCCCATCTATTCACCGTATCTGATAAGGCTCAAGCGTTCTTCCTCGGTAGGGGCGACAAAATATTGCGTGAGCAGATCGAAGGTCTCTTCACTGAGCACAAAGGGATGTTCACCTTGCTCATTTCTGTGTTTTATTCTGCTCTTGCACTGCGCATTGCTGACGTCCAGAAAATGCAGGCAGTGCGCCACACCGGCCTCCTCCGCCAGTTGTCTGGCCCATAAGCGCCGATCCGGCGTATTCATCGGAAAATCCAGCACCACCGACAGACCATGCCGCAGCAGTTGTACCAAATGCTCGCTCAGCACCTGCCGCAGGTTGGCGGAATAACGAACGTAGTCCTGTAGGGTTTTCATCTGCTGGTCATACAACGTCGCCAACCAGCTATCTTCAACGATCAGCAGCGTATGGGGCTGCTGCGCCAGTCGATTTGCCAAGGTTGATTTGCCGGAGCCGGCTTTGCCGCACATCAAATGTAAAACGGCGTGGGAGGAATTATTCATAGCATTCTCCTGAAGGTGAGTACCGGCAGGAGGAAAAGATGACCCGCCTTACCGGCGGGTTTTAGCATGACAGAGACGCGCTATCCCACCACTCCGAGAATGGTGATAATAATCTGCGCGAATGAAACCTTGTTTATGCTCATACATTATCAATAAGGCAAATCCCCAAATATTGTCAACAACGCTGTGCCTCACAGAGTCATAACTGATACTGGCCGCGCACTTTACCCTGCGTGATAGCCACGGCTGTCATGCGGGGTCTGTTCTCGCTGATCCAGACCATAGTCCCGCACCACCTCAGCCACCCGCAGGCGATACTGTGCCAGCACGCCATGGCGGCCCCGTTTCTGTGCGGCTCGGTGCTGCTCGACATTTCGCCACTGCTGTACCGCCGTCTCATCACGCCAAAAGGACAGTGACAGCAGCCGCTGCGGATCGGCCAGGCTTTGAAAACGTTCAATGGAAATAAAACCGTCAATTTCTGCCAGTAGCGGCTTCAGATCGGCGGCCAAATCAAGATAGGTTTCACGCTGGCCATCGGCGGCCTGCAATTCAAAAATCACGGCAATCATATAAAACTCCTGTCAGAGATAAAATTCAGGCACGCGCGCATTTTGCGAAACCCGCCACCGAACCTTGTTCAACGCCGGCCTATCCACACCCAATGCGGATAAATGCTGAATGCCGCACTGTGCGATAATTTTCGCCCACGCCTCCCCAGGGCAACGATGCGCCCCTGCGCCGAAAGCCAAACTTTCGCCTCCCGCGCACAGCAACACCAAGACCGATTGCCCGGCCGACACCGGACAGCCGGCAACCTGTGTATCCTGCAAAGCAAAGCGACGAGTATTTTGAATCGAAGGGGTATCAGCCAGTACCTTTTCGAGCCGTTCCTGTTCACTCCCCGCGTCGTCACACATCAACAACAGCGCCTGGCCGATCAAGCCGGCTGTACCCTCACAGGCTTGAAACATCAGGCCAATGGCGTTAGCCATTACGGCCTGAGGCTCGATACCTTGCCTCGCGCAGGCCATCTGCAATTGCAGCCATAAAGGACCGCCACAATTTTCCAGATGAGCCGAAATGCGCTCCACCGCCAGGATCCCCCGGGCCACCTGCGGCTCACTGCCACCAGGGGCAAGGCAACGGGAAAAATCCAGTATTTCATCAACCAATGCCGCCCATTCCACCTCCGGGACACCCAAGAGTGCCGCAATAACGCACACTGGCAGCGCATAGTTAAAACGCGTGATCTGGTTCGCATCCGGCAAAGAGGGCATCAATGCTAGCGCCGTCGCCCTGGCGGTTTGTTGGAACAGGTTGAGGTCAACAGCGGCTAACGTCTGCAAAATGGCCGTTTTGAGCCTGAGATGCCCCTCGCCATCTTGCATACGTACCAGATCGCCGAAGATAGGCTGCGCCGCCGTATTCAGTAGGGCTATCGGGATCGGCTCATGAGCGGGACGTACCCCAAAGTCGATATTGTGCAAAACCTCCCGCGCCACCCAAGGTGCAGCGGCGACCCAGACGTGCAGATGCGGCTGAAACTGCATGGGTTCCAATTGCATATAACTGGCCCGAGGATCATCGGCCGTGACGGCAGCAATGGCGCGGGAATAAGGGCAGGTTGCCATGAAGTTCTCCAGTAGGCTTGGCCGGTGTGAACTCATCCTAACGGTGGACGCACAGCCATACTTCGCCTAATCTCGAAGTATGAATAACATCGATATTGAAGATCGTCTGGCGGCACTGAGCGGTGCCATTGCCGACCGCACCCGGGCGCGCATGCTGTGCCTGTTGATGGACGGCCGCGCTTATACCGCCACCGAACTCAGCGCCGCGGTGGACGTTGGCGCCTCTACCGCCAGCGGCCATCTGGCACGCCTGCAGGAACAACGACTGATCGCCTGCGTCAAGCAAGGGCGTTACCGCTATTTCCGACTGGCGGGGCCGGAAGTCGCCGCCGCGCTGGAAACGCTAATGGCACTGGCCGGTGTCGAAAAGCCCGTGGTGAAAAGCACTACTCCGACGTCACTGCAGTTCGCTCGTACCTGTTATGACCATCTGGCCGGTGAAGTGGCGGTAAAACTGCACCAACGCCTGCATCAGCTAACCTGGTTAGAAGGTGAAGAAGACTATCGGTTAAGCGAGGCCGGCCACGCTGCACTCACTCGGTTGGGCGTCGACTGTTCTCCTGCGCCCTCACGAAGGCGCTTCGCGTGCGGCTGCCTGGACTGGAGCGAGCGCAAGGCCCATCTGGGTGGTGCATTAGGTGCCGCGATGCTTACCGCATTTATCCGTCGTGGCTGGATAAAACGCCAGTTGGAGAGTCGTGAACTGCAGCTCACCGCCAGCGGGAAAAAAGCACTGAAAGCACATTTTGACCTCACGGTTTAACCCCGCAACAGGGTAGTTTTGGTGCAATACTCAATAGACAAACCGTCAACCCGAGGACTCACCATGCTCAGCCAAACCCAATTCCCAATCACCAAACTGTGGCCGGCACAGCACCCGGAACGGCTGCAGTTGTACTCACTGCCCACACCTAACGGGGTAAAAGTGTCCATCATGCTGGAGGAGATCGGTCTGCCGTATGAGGCGCACCTGATCGACATCGGCAACAACGAAACCTGGACGCCAGAGTTTCTGTCGCTGAACCCGAACGGCAAGATCCCGTCCATTATCGATCCCGACGGTCCCGGCGGCAAACCTTTGCCCCTGTTTGAATCCGGCGCCATCCTGCTGTATCTGGCAGAGAAAAGCGGCAAGTTCCTGCCGCAGGATCCGGCCCTGCGCTATGAAACCATCCAGTGGGTGTTTTTCCAGATGGCGGCGGTTGGCCCGATGTTCGGCCAGCTTGGCTTCTTCCACCGTTTCGCCGGTCGTGAATACGAAGATAAACGCCCGTTGGAGCGCTATAAAAATGAGTCAAAACGCTTGCTTGGCGTACTGGAAAGTCGGCTTGAAGGCCGCGACTGGATCATGGGCCAGGATTACACCATCGCCGACATTTCACTGTTGGGTTGGGTACGTAATCTGATCGGCTTCTACGAAGCGCGTGAGCTGGTGGATTTCGACAGTTTCCCTCGCGTAGGACAATGGTTGGAGCGCGGCCTGGCACGTCCGGCGGTACAACGCGGCCTCAACATTCCAGCCCGTAGCGAATAATTTATTACCTGGGATAGTCGCCCGGCTATCCCATCTTCGCAACGGCCATCGTCATAAAAGTGTCACACCCCTGCTCTACTCTCCCTGCGTAACAAATTGATGCTGTTTATATTTATTTATTACGACAAGGAGCTTTCCCCCATGCTGCAGCCCCTATCCCTGATCGCCGGTGCCGTGTTATCCGCCTTATTTTGTTCCACCGCCCTTGCCGATGATACGCCGGCCAACCCCGCTGGCCTTACCGAGCGCGCGGCACGCGGTAACATCGTTGAACCGGGTGGCGCACGTCGCCTGAGTGGCGATCAAACCGCCGCACTGAAAGCTTCGTTGTCTGACAAAACGGTCAAAAATGTAATTTTGCTGATCGGCGATGGCATGGGTGATTCGGAAATTACCTCGGCGCGCAACTACGCCGAAGGCGCGGGCGGCTATTTTAAAGGCATCGATGCCCTGCCGTTGACCGGCCAATACACCCATTACTCGCTGGATAAGAAAACCCACAAGCCGAATTACGTCACTGATTCCGCCGCCTCGGCGACCGCCTGGTCAAGCGGCGTAAAAACCTATAACGGCGCACTGGGTGTCGACGTCAACGGCAAAGACCAGCCGACGCTGCTGGAAATCGCCAAAGCGGCGGGTAAAGCCACCGGCAACGTCTCCAGCGCCGAGCTGCAAGATGCCACCCCGGCGGCACAAATTTCCCATGTCACTTCGCGTAAATGTTACGGCCCGGAAGAAACCAGCGAAAAATGCGCCACCAACGCGCTGGAAAATGGCGGCCGCGGTTCCATCAGCGAGCAGTTGCTCAAAACCCGTGCCGACGTCACCTTAGGCGGCGGAGCAAAATCCTTTAATCAGTTGGCTAAAAGCGGCGAATGGCAGGGAAAATCGTTGAAGGAACAGGCCGCAGCACAGGGCTATCAGTGGGTGGAAAATCTTGCAGCCCTGAACGCCGTCAATGTTGCCAACCAACAACAACCGCTGCTGGGGTTGTTTGCCGCCGGCAATATGCCGGTGCGCTGGCTGGGGCCAAAAGCCAGCTACCACGGCAATATCGACCAGCCGGCGGTAACCTGCGAGAACAACCCGGCGCGTACCGCCGATATCCCAACGCTGGCGGCCATGACCGAAAAGGCTATCGATCTGCTGAAAACCCATCAAAACGGTTTCTTCCTGCAGGTTGAAGGGGCGTCGATCGACAAACAGGATCACGCCGCCAATCCGTGCGGCCAGTTTGGTGAAACTGTCGATCTGGATGAAGCGGTGCAGAAAGCGCTGGAATTCGCCCGCGCCGACGGCAACACCCTGGTGATTGTCACCGCTGACCATGCTCATTCGAGCCAGATTATCGCCGCCGACGCCAAAGCTCCGGGCCTGACGCAAACGCTGACCACCAAAGACGGCGCGCCGATGACCCTCAGTTACGGTAATTCGGAAGAGGATTCGCAGGGACATACCGGTACCCAACTGCGCGTTGCCGCCTACGGTCCGCATGCCGCCAACGTGGTTGGGTTAACCGATCAGACGGATCTGTTCTATACCATGCGCGACGCCATGGCGATTAAGTAAAGCGATCGTCAGGCTTCGGCACCGGAGCGCCGCTAAGCGTCAGCCAGCATCCTGGCCGCCATTTGTTTATAACTCGCCACCAGTTCCCGGCCCTCATCAGGGCCGGTGCTGACCGCCAGCCGCATGGTGGCCTCCCCTAAATGCATCAGCAAGAAAGCCGCGTTCTCCACCGCAACGGGATCCGCCTGCGAGCGCAACCGACCTATCGCCGCCGCCAGCAACGCGCCGTTCAGCCGGCTTTCCGTGACTTCTTCCTCACGCAGCGTTTTATTGGCCTGCGTCGCCGCCCAAATATCCCGCATCACGGGTTCAGCCATAAACAGGGCGTAATATTCGTCGATCAGGCGATTAAAAGCCTCGATCAACTGAGGTAACGACTGCACCTGAGCCAAACCTTGTTCGATACATTCCCGCGCTTCCTGGTTATAGCGCTGCGCCAAAACACGCACTATCGCGGTTTTGTCCGGAAAGTACTGGTACAGCGCGCCAATCGAAATGCCGGCATTTTGCGCCACTTCACTCATGCGCATCGCATCGCTGCCCTGCTGGGCGATCAACGCGGTCGCACAGGCCAGGATCAGCTCCACCTTCTCGCGGCTCCGCGTTTGACTGGGTTTACGCCGCAGTGGGGATAAATTTTTTTGCTTATCATTCATCGCGCTTCGTCCTTTGAACAAAAAACAGCCTTGACAATAATACGAGGGTTTCTCATATTTACAAAACATGAGTAACACTCACGTTAGGAGCAACATCATGAACAGCAGCGAACAAGCCTCACCCATTCTGGTTTTAGGCGCTACCGGGAAAACCGGCAGCCGTGTAGCGGCACGTTTGCAACAGCAGGGTATTTCGGTACGCGCCGGACATCGCAGCGCCGCCGTTCCCTTCGACTGGCAAGACAGCACCACCTGGCAACCGGCCTTACAGCAGGTGACAAAACTGTATCTCAGTTTTCAGCCCGATCTGGCGGTGCCGGGTGCCATTGAGACCGTAGAACGTTTTTGTCGGCAGGCGGTCAATAGCGGCGTGCAAAAGATCGTCCTGCTCAGCGGGCGCGGTGAGGACGAAGCCCGTCAGGCAGAGCAAGTGGTTGAACGCAGCGGCGCGGACTGGACGATATTGCGCGCCAGCTGGTTTATGCAGAACTTCAGCGAGAGTTTTATTCTTGATGACCTGCTCAAAGGCAGTGTCTATCTGCCGCCGGGCGAGATCCCCGAACCTTTTATTGATGCGGAAGATATTGCCGAAGTGGCGGTGGCCGCCCTCACCCAGCCGGGCCACAGCAAGACGCTGTATGAATTGACCGGCCCGCGCCTGATGACCTTCGAACAGGCCATTAGCGAGATCGCCGCCGCCAGTGGACGAGAGATCCACTATCATCAGGTACCGGTCGCGGATTACGTCGGTTATCTGCGCGAGGCGCAACTGCCGACGGAAATGATCACCCTGCTGGAGTATCTGTTCAGCACGGTGCTGGATGGGCGCAACGCGTCACTGACAGACGGCGTTCGGCGCAGCCTGGGACGAGCACCGCGCGATTTCAGCGCCTACATCGCCGACACCGCCACCAGTGGCGTTTGGCAACCCCGTTAATCGGTCAGAGGCCGCCTGCTGTGTATGACGGCCATTTTCTTTTTGTTACCGACTGATATTTGCCATTGTTCGATAAATATTGTGTGATAGTGGAATATCGTTTAATTCGGCGGCAATTAAACCCTGTTAATTTAGCGGTTATATTTAAATAGAAATAAAAATGAATTATTCCTGCTTATATTGGACTTTTTTTAGTTACAAAAGTAGTTTTTAACAATATTGCAAACAATAATATCCCCGCAGTAACCAGAGTTGAACAACCTGTCCCCAGACAGCCTGTAATAATTCACTTTTCGTTAAGAAAAACGATTAACAAAAAGACATTATCACTGTCACTCGGCTTTGCCGGGCGGGTTAGTTTTACTTATTTTCAGGGTAGCTCCCAATAAATTCTTTCACCTGCAATGAGTAGAATTTACACACAAGAGATTTGATTCAATGAGAAAATTACTCGTCCTGATCTTCTGTCTGAACCTGTTTGGTGTCACGCAACAGGCGGCAGCGGAAGAGACTAAGTCCGTTGATGTGGTTCTGATCGGGGGTGGCATCATGAGCGCCACGCTGGGAACTTACCTGCATGAGCTGGAGCCGAACTGGTCCATCGACATGTATGAACGCATGAACGGCGTAGCGGAAGAAAGCTCCAACGGCTGGAATAACGCCGGTACCGGTCACTCCGCCTTTGCCGAGATGAACTACACTCCAGAAAAAAAAGACGGCACCATCGACATCAGTAAAGCCGTGGTGGTTAACGAGTCTTTTGAAATCTCTCGTCAATTCTGGTCTTATCAGGTTAAAAATAACGTCCTGAAAGATCCAAAATCCTTTATTAACAGCGTACCGCACATGAGCTTTGTCTGGGGTGACGATAACGTCAACTTCCTGCGCAAACGCTACGCGGCGCTGCAGCACAGCACCCTGTTCCGTGGTATGGAGTACTCCGAAGACGCCAACCAGATTAAACAGTGGGCACCGCTGGTGATGGACGGCCGTGACCCGGCACAGAAAATTGCGGCGACCCGCATGCCGCTGGGCACCGACGTTAACTTTGGCGTGATCACCCACCAACTGGTCGATACGCTGACCAAATCCCCGAACTTCAAGCTGAACCTGAGCCATGAAGTGCGCGACATCAAGCGCAACGCCGACAACACCTGGCGCGTGACCGTGGCCGATCTGAACCGTGACGGTAAAGAAACCACCGTTAACGCCAAGTTCGTGTTTATCGGTGCGGGCGGTGCGTCCCTGACGCTGCTGCAGAAGTCCGGCATTCCTGAAGCTGACGGCTACGGCGGTTTCCCGGTCGGCGGCCAATTCCTGGTCACCACCAACCCAGAAGTCGCCAACCAGCACCTGGCCAAGGTTTACGGTCTGGCCAGCGTAGGTTCGCCACCGATGTCGGTTCCGCACCTGGATACCCGTATGCTGGACGGCAAGCGCGTTGTGCTGTTTGGGCCGTTCGCCACCTTCTCCAGCAAGTTCCTGAAAAACGGTTCACTGTTCGATCTGCTGCACTCGCTGAGCACGTCCAACCTGATGCCGATGACCCACGTCGGGCTGGATAACTTCGACCTGGTGAAATACCTGGTGGGCCAGCTGATGATGAACGACGACGATCGTTTCGCCGCGCTGAAAGAATACTTCCCGCAAGCCAAACAGGCCGACTGGAAACTGTGGACCGCCGGCCAACGCGTGCAGATCATCAAGAAAGATGCAGATAAAGGCGGCGTGCTGCAGTTCGGCACCGAAGTGGTCAGCTCCGAAGATGGCAGCCTGGCAGCTCTGTTGGGCGCATCACCGGGTGCATCTACTGCGGCACCGATCATGCTGCACCTGATGGAAAAAGTGTTCAAAGATAAAGTGGCGACGCCGGAATGGCAGAGCAAACTGAAAGAGATCATTCCGTCCTACGGCCACAAGCTGAACGGCGATATCGAAATGACCAACAAGATCCGCGGCTACACCAGCAGCGTCTTGCAGTTGGACTATATCGAAGTGAAGCCGGAAACTAACTGATCCCTATTCTCCCCCCCTTTCCTCAAGGCCGCCCCGTGCGGCCTTATTCTGATGACAAACACCCGAAAAACGTGGTTTTCGGATGTTTGGGGTAAACCTGAGACATAATCCTTTGTTTTTGTTAGTACAGATAACGTTTATGTACAGAGGACTTTGTCAGCAATCTGAGGCCGCTCCAAGCGGCCTTTTTATTTCCCTGCGGCGGCAAGAGCACATTTAGCCACCTTTCTTCCCCCAGTTAACACTTGCGTAACCCAATTTCACCGCCTATTATCAAAGAACTAACTTGGATAATTACTCTTACCTACTGTGACCTGAATGTCGTACCCGCGGGAGAACTTAAACAATGGATCGCGTCAATATCATTCACGATTTGCTGGACTGGATTGAAACTCATTTGGATCAGCCGTTACTGTTAGACAACGTAGCCGCGAAGTCAGGCTACTCCAAGTGGCACCTGCAAAGAATGTTCCGCAGCACCACCGGTCATGCTCTGGGCAGTTATATCCGTGAGCGTCGCCTGTCGCAGGCCGCACAAGCGCTGCGTTCGACCCCACGCCCGATCCTCGATATCGCCCTGCAGTTCCATTTTGATTCTCAACCGTCCTTTTCCCGCGCGTTTAAGAAACAGTTCGGCAAAACGCCGGCCGTTTATCGTCGCACTACCCGCTGGGACGTCGCTGAGATGCATCCGCAACAGATAGCACCACTGAACGGGCATCGCCACGAGTCGCCTGGTGTGCATCTTTGGTATGCGGGTAAATGTCTGGATGGCGTTTGCACTAACTGGGTGGGTCAGCACTGAGAAATAAACGCATTAAAAAAGGGGTTCAGCCTGCGCTGAACCCCTTTTTTGACTGCCAGGACTTTATTTGAAGGTGACGTCAATATTCGCCGAAGCGTTGAACGGCCCCACTTTCGGGTTGGTGCTCAGCCATTTCAGGCTGGCCAAAAAGTTCTTTTCAACAATGGTGCCGTTGACCAGGCCGAGATCGACCGGGGAATTCATCATGATCGGTGTGTTTGGCGCCGATGCCTGCGAAATCAAAATGCCAAAGCCGCTGTCGGTCGTAGGCAAAATAACGCTGTTGTCCTGCACCGGATAAGTGGAGCTGAAGCTGGCCTGCAGCGTTTCCCCCTGGCAATCCTGCCCGGTAGTCGGGTCCGACATATTGGCGGTAACCGAGAACGGCATCTGTTTTTCAATCTTGCCCACCACCGCATTTTGGCGCGGGATGCTGCCGAAATTCACGGTTGAACCGTTGTTGGCCACCACGGTGATTTTCGGGTTGCAGGAGATAAACTGAATATTGCCCAACCCGGAAATATAGGCGTTAAAGTTGCTGTTTGCCGTGCCGTTCAGACCGCCAACCCCATCCACCTGGAAGACAGAATAGGATTTATTGTCATTGATCTTGCCGCCTGCCGGTGGGGCCTTACCCGTCGCCTTGATGTAAATGGCATAGGACACCGTCACGGTCAACGACTTGGCGGGGGAAAGGCAACGTGAACCAGAACGACGACACTCGGTACCCGGCCCCACGTCTTGCCTGGCACCTTTGGTTGGCTTGATATCAATGCCGTTGTAGGTCACGCCGACTTCAATCGAGTTATGGATCTGGCTCATGCGAGCCTGAGGATCCCAATACAGGAATGCATTTTCCCCTTTAGGGTTATTCCAGTCATCCACACACTGGAATGAAGAGGTGAAGGTCTGTGAGCGCCACAACAAAGCCCCGGGGGCAGTATTGGCCGTTGATACCTTAATCGCCTTATCCAGCACGATGTTCTGAACAATACTGCCGTTCTGCTTGCAAGACAGCGCATAGCTGCTCTGCGAGAACGTCCCCAGCGTGACCAGCAGCCCTGCGGCCAGCCCGAGGTTTTTAGGTTTTAACAACAAAGAAGACATATTCATTCCTTTTACGGTTTTCCGCAGGTCAGCGAAAGTTCCTGATAGCCCATCAGCTGTTCGGTCGCCGATTTCAGTGCCGGCACCACCAACGAACAGCTGTCGCCGGCATCGCTGCCCCATTTAACCAACAGGCGATCCCCTGCGGATGCGCCGGAGATATAAATATCCCCATTGGTACCCACGGTACCGTTGTTTTTGCCGTCGGCGCTGAACACGTTGGCGCCGATTGGCGGTACGCTGCCGTCTAACAGTTTGCTGTGTACCAGCAGGCTTTGACCGGTATGCGTTTCAAATTTCACGCGGGTAATCGCGCCGTAGGTCGGTACCACATCGCGGGCGGCCATCGGAATATCCAGACCGTTACCGATATCTTCGGTGCGCAGCGCCACGCGGTTGTGGCGGTAAGGTGAAGCAGAAGTCATCACCGCATAACCGAAGCGGTCGATAGCCACACCCGGCTGGTTTTCCAGGCGGACGCCCTTGGCATCTTTGGCCTCGACCAGCACAAAGGTATTTTGCAGCGGCTGGGTCAACGTCACGCCACCGGAGTGCGCCACGATACCACCCGAGACACCCAGCGAAGACTGCTGGTAATCATTGCTGTAGCTGTAGCCGGCATTGACCGTACCCATGCTGCCCTGATAGCCGAGGTTAGCCGAGCTGGTTTGGCCGGAATAACGATCGTGCCCACTCTGCACCGCGTAGTTCAGACGGTTATCGTCCAGCGCGGTCCCGCTCAGACCGGCGCTGTAGGTATTGCCGCTCTGCTTGCTATGACCGGCGTTGAAGCTGGCCGTCATGTCAGACGAATCTCGGCTGAAGAAGCTGAACGGAATAGAGACGGTCATGTTGATGCTGCGATCTTTATAACCGTAGTTACTGCGACTGTCCTGGTAGAACACGCCGTAACTGATGTTTTTATAGCTGCTGTTAAAGCCGGTTTGTACCGTACGATCCTGACCAGAGCCGCCCCAATATGACTGGTTGCTGATATTGGTGTACAACGTCGAGTTACCGGCGATACGCTGGTTGATCGACAACTCTACGCGCTGGCGTTTGTTGTTGAAGCGGCTGGTGTAATAGGTACGACGACGTGACTCAGCCCAGTCCGGCACGCCCAGATTGCGGTCATTTTCATCGTAGTAATCGTTACGGTAGTAGCCGTTTTCATAGCGATCGCGTTCCGCAACCGCATCAGAGAAGTCGTAGTAACCGGAAGTCGAATAACGGTAGCCGGCGATCTGGAATTCGGTGCCCCAGTCATTGAGCGACTTGGAGTACAGGAAGCGGAAGCTCTCCCCCTGTTTGTCGTCACCGTTGACCAGATTGGTGTCGGAGTAGGACATATCAAAAGAAACCGCCCCCCAAACACCCATGTTTTTACCCAGACCCAGCACCGCCGAACGGTAGTTTTCCGCCACCAGTACGCCACCGTATGGCGTAATGTCATACGCCATACCATGGGACAAGGTGCCTTGCACAAATTTAGGCTGGTATTTGGTCGTGCCGTCGTGATACTTACCGGCAGTCATCTGATAGTCCCAGATCCCTTCGCGCAACATGTTCGGCACGGAGGAAAAAGGCACCACGAAAGTGGTTCTTGAGCCGTTGGCTTCAATAACCGTCACGTTCAGGTTACCGCTCAGGGTACTCGGGAAGATATCGGTCAGCGCAAACGGGCCCGGCGGCACGTTGGTGCTGTAAATGGTGTAACCATTCTGACGGATCTCGACGCGGGCATTGGTCGATGCCACGCCGCGCACTACCGGCGCATAGCCACGCTGGCTTTCCGGCAGCATATCGTTGGCGCTGGAAATCTGCACGCCGCGGAACTGGATGCTGTCGAACACGTTGTTATTGGTGTTGGTCTGGCCAATCACCAGGCGGCTGCGCAGGGAAACGATGTCAGTTTCTGCCCAGCTCGAAACGGTATTCCAATGCGTACCGGCACCCGACTGTTGGTTCAGCGTCGAGTTGTTGCGCAGACGCCAATTACCGACGTTGATGCCGTTATTCAGGCTCAGAAAGTAATAGTCTGACGTTTTGTCGTTGGTGTTATTACTGTAATTATTATGGTTGCCGCTGAAGTTATAGTTGACGAAGCCGGCGTTAATGCCGCGATCGTAAACCTTCGGCGAGATGGCCCCTTGCGGACGCGGCTCCAGGAACACCTGCGGCACTTCCAGATCCATACGCTGCACGGCGGCGTCATAGCTCAGCTTGGCACCCGAAATTTGCTGTGGCAGGGCATAACACTGCGCAGCGCCTTCCGTTTTCATATCGCCCGGCAATTTAACGCCGTAATCCTGGTAATCCTGCGCGGTCAGGCAGGGCATCACCGGTGTGTCTTTGGCGTCTTTTTTGAATTCGATTTCGCGGTGATCGATACGCTGTCCGTTCAGGTAAATATCAAACGGATATTTACCTGGCAGAATATCATCGCCGCTGGACAACGCGGCCACCTGGGCAATGTTGTCATCGCCATGGATGAAGGAGGTATTGAACTGCTCCTCCGCCATGGCCATGTGAGAGAATGAAAATGGCACGGCAGAAAAATAAATTACACCATTAATTAGCCTGACCAAACGTTTTGGCGTGAGGGTTGTTATTCTTTTATGTGCCATTTTTTGTTCATTCCTTGAAGGGCTTAAATCAATTTAATGCAACGTTCTTAATCTCGGTGTGGCCGCCGTAATCGTTGATATATGTGAACGACATGCTGTTGGCCGACTGCGCACCCTGTGGCAGGCTGATCCGCAGGCTATCTTGCGGTTTCACCATATCGGCATTCACTTTCCAGCTCTTGCCACCACTTTTCAGCGTCAAAACACCCAGCGTCACAAACAGCGGGCCGTTGTTGGTGACCACCAGATTGCCGCCCTGACGCTGCCATTTCAGCGCTTCTGCCTGCTGCTGCAGGTTGGCCTTCAAGGCTTCAGGACGGTAGAACAATTTGATACGGGTACGGATCGCCACCTGCAGCACGTTGTCTTGCTTCGGCGTTGGCGGAATTTCCTGTACGTTGACCCAGAGCAGACTTTCTCTGTCCTGCGGTAACCCGCTGCCGGAATAAATAAAGCGCAGAATCGCGTCTTTTTTGGCAGCCAGTTTTAAAATAGGTGGAGTGACCACGATCGGTAAATTCTTCGGCATCTGGCTTGAATCACCAGTATCCAGCCAGGTTTGCACCATATAGGTGTCGTCGCTGTCATTGCTGATTGAGAGCGATGCGGATTTACTTCCGCTGTTATAAATTACACGCGTTGAATCAACTTGAATGCCAGCAAAAGCATTCATGGAAAACGCGAATAAAATACAAGAAAGCACTTTTTTCATCGGAATATCTCAACTCTCAGAATTTAGCCGTCCGTGGCCAATAGCTCTATCTATCCTGCCAGCGAATTAACTTATTTGTATTCGATGGTGAAGGTAGCGTTAGAGTTTGCCTGACCCGCAGTTACCAGATCCTGGTAAGATTTATAACGAGCGCGCAGGTTGAAAGTCGCAGAACCTGGGTTGTCGCCATCAGCAGCAACAGCAACGGTAGCTGGAGTAGCAACTTCCTGAGAGATTGGCAGAGTTGCGCCGTTGTTATCCAGGATTTCAACGCCAACGCCGTTAGCGCCGCCAGTTACAGCCAACAGTTCTGGGTGGCCAGCAGGAGTGTTACCGTCGAAACGCAGGGTGTAGTTACCGGCTTCACATTTCTCCAGGCTAATATCGAAAGCTTTAGCACCGCTGGTAGAACCAGAAGTTGGGAATGCGGTAGTAGGATATTTACCCAGGTAAACTTCTTTATTCTGGTCTTTATCAACAACTTTACAGGTGGACTGTACGATTTCACCGGTGAATTTTACGTTACCGCTTGCAGCAGTAGCGTTATAAGCAGTTGCAGACAATACCAGTGCGGCCAAAGGCAATAATACTTTTTTCATTTCCAGCTCCATAGAAAAACAATAAAATAATCGATTCAGTGACAGACGAATATATAGTTCCCCGGCACTGAGCATACACTCAGCGATAGCACTCCTTGCTTAAAAGGAATGTTGCCTCGATGAACCCATTGCCGGACGAAATATAGACTAAGCGCATTCTTATTGTTAAATCGTTTAAAACATTCATAACCCCCTCTTGATAGGAATAAACTATCAACAAATACCTATCGATCGATGTTGACGATTCAATCGAATAGGAATAATCTGTGTTTTGGAAAGTCATGTAGTTGGACATTTTGCCTTAAGGGCTGATTAACAGCACATTATTCCATATATTTACATTTTGTTACTTTCCAGGCGCTTTGGACTTCACGACTAAATGCGCGATTAATGGTCTGCAAGCGACATTCCACAACCCGGTCGCCTTAAATAAGATATTTACCTATAAAAGACCTGACATTTAATTTATTTTCGTTATAAAACATACAGTTGTATATCAATCAAGGGATTGAGGAATGCGCAGTTCTTTTAGAGAGAGAAATAACGGAATTAATTATGTTTTCCAGCCAATGTTCGCAAAATCGGGACAATTGCTGGCCGTTGAGTGCCTATCGAGATTCACTTTTAATAGTGAATATGCGCATTTCTCTCCTGAACAGTTCTTTCGTTCTGCCGATAGCGAAACCCGAATTGAGATTTTGTTGGATCAGGTCAGTCTGATCGAGAAATATAACCGCTGGTTTCAGGATAATCAGGTTATCGCCACCTTGAATGTGGATGATCATTCTCTTCGGTCTTTAGCCAGTAGCCATTTCGCAGAAAGAATTAGCGCCACCCGCTGTATTCATTTCGAAATCAGTGAGAATTCAACCCGTCTGGTTAAAGATCGCGTTCATGGCGATCCCTCACTGAAGAGTTATTCATTTTGGCTTGATGATTTTGGTTCTGGTTATGCGGGGTTTTCCGCGTTGTATAACAGCCAGTTCCGCTTCGTTAAACTCGACCGTTTTTTGTTATGGGACTTTATGAAAAAGTCTGGCGGTGACGGTTTAATGCGCGCTTTATTGCGTTTTTTTTACCTTAATCATTACAAGGTGATTATTGAAGGGGTAGAAACCCCCGAACATAAAAAATGGCTGGATGAGATGCCATATTACGCACTGCAGGGAAAGCTGTGGAAGGAATCCGACATCAAGGATTTGAACTCGCTTCTTACAGCTGAATACTTTTAACTCATTATGGGTGTTTGCCATTATGTCTAAAAACAATGTCCTTGTTATTAGTGAGTGTAAGTACAGCTATGTCGGCCTTTCGGTGTTACTGAAAAAACATTACGGCAAGTACGATATCAGACTGTTTTCAGATTTTATGCACGGTGGCGCCAAGGCGGAGAAAATAATTAAGCATGACATCGCCCTGATTTTCACCTCACAAAATCTGGAACAAAGCGTCAACGTCATTGAAAGCCTGGTGTCTTTGCATCAGCAATACAACTCCAAAACACGCCTGTTGGTGTTTTATGACGACGAGCGCGTAGTGAAGCTATTGTCGATCCTGGGAATTTCCGTTGAACTGGTGTCTACCCGCATTCCACTTTATTCGCTGCAGGAAAAAATACAAAACCTGTTGGAAAGCAAAGAGCCCGGCGGAATAAAAATGCAGAAAACCCGCGAGCTTAGCCCGGCAGAAAGTGACGTTATCTTCAACCTGTTACGGGGTGACAGCTTGCTGCACATAGCCCAAAAGCGCGGCACCCACCCGAAAACTATCTTTTCTCAGAAATACAGTGCGATGAAAAAACTGCGTCTGCGCAGCATGAGCAGCATCTTCGTCGCCGGCAAGTAACCCCTTCGGGCCGCCTTCTGGCGGCCCGACCTTACTCGTTACGTTAAATTAATGTAACAATGAGCGATAAAGCAGTAACAGCCACATAACACTCCTGTCTATTGGTTAGCATCTGTCCACGGGATTTTCCCGCGAGCCGTGTCATCTGGACGAATAAAAACATCTGGAGATGTTATGAAGTCATCATTATTCAGCCGTTATACCTGCCTTGTTTTAAGTCTTTTGCTGACGCTGGTGTCTTTGGCGCTACTGCCGCATAGGCCCTGGTTTTGGCTACCGACGATAATTTTTGGTGGCCTGAGCGCCTTGGGTATTTACGATCTTACCCAACAACGCCACGCTATTTGCCGTAACTACCCAATCATCGGTCGCCTGCGTTTTTTCTTCGAATTTATCCGCCCGGAAATACGCCAGTATTTATTGGAAGAAGACAACGCGCAGATCCCGTTTTCCCGTACCCAACGTACGCTGGTATACCGGCGCGCCAAAAACGAAATGGGCGACAAGCCATTCGGCACCCAGTTGGACGTTTATCAAACCGGCTATGAATGCATTGGGCACTCCATGCGCCCGGTGGAGGTATCCGACCCTACCAGCTTCCGCGTGACGATTGGCGGCCCGGGCTGCAGCCAGCCCTACTCCGCCTCAATCTTCAACATCTCCGCCATGAGTTTCGGCGCCCTGTCGGCCAACGCCATTCGCGCGCTCAACCTAGGGGCGGCAAAGGGCAATTTCTACCACGACACCGGCGAAGGCAGCATCAGCCGTTATCACCGCGAAAACGGCGGCGATCTGGTCTGGGAACTGGGCAGCGGCTACTTCGGCTGCCGCACCGCCGACGGCCATTTTGATCCCCGGCGCTTCGCCGAGCAGGCGAAAAGCCCGCAGGTAAGAATGATTGAAATCAAACTCAGTCAGGGGGCTAAACCCGGGCATGGCGGTATCCTGCCGGCGAAAAAAGTGGATGCGGAAATCGCCGCAACGCGCGGTGTGCCGGAGGGAGTCGACTGTATTTCTCCAGCCTCGCACAGCGCCTTCAGCACCCCGGTAGAAATGATGCATTTCATTGAGCAGTTGCGTGAACTGTCCGGCGGCAAGCCTGTCGGCTTCAAACTCTGCATCGGCCACCCGTGGGAATTTGTCGCCATCGCCAAAGCCATGCTGCAAACCCAGATATTGCCGGACTTTATCGTGGTCGACGGCAAAGAAGGCGGGACCGGTGCGGCACCGCTTGAGCTGTCCAACTATATGGGTATGCCGTTGCGCGAGGGGTTGTTGTTCGTCCACAACACCCTGGTGGGCTGCGGGCTGCGTGACAAAATCAAAATTGGCGCCAGCGGCAAAATCATCAGCGCTTTCGATATCGCCAGCGTATTGGTGCTGGGTGCCGACTGGGTGAACTCCGCCCGTGGTTTTATGTTCGCCGTAGGCTGCATTCAGTCGCAGAGTTGCCACACCAATCACTGCCCTACCGGCGTCGCGACTCAGGATCCGCTGCGGCAGAAAGCCCTGGTGGTGCCAAACAAGGCCGAGCGCGTTTACCATTTCCACCAAAATACGGTGAAAGCGTTGGCGGAAATGCTGGCGGCGGCGGGGGTCAGTCGCCCGGAGCAGCTGACTTCGCACCATATGCTGCGTCGCATCACCTCAACCGAAATCAAGGTCTACGCCGACATCTACTATTATCTGGAACCTGGCGCACTGCTGGAAAAAGAGATCGAAAGCGATTTTTATGCGCGCATGTGGCGCATGGCGACGCCAAACAGTTTCGATCAGGCGATCGCCCTGCCGGCTTAAGCGATAGGTTAAATACCCTATGCCTTGAAATATAACGGGGATGAATTGCCCCCTCGCCTCGGGGAAGAGCATTGGAGAGGGGGTTGCTTGCTACAGCGGCCCTCCCCCTCAGCGGCGAGAGGACATATGGGTTACGGCTTACGTGCCGGAGCGTCGCCGGCCACGTAATAGTCGGCGCTGCTGCGCGGCAGCGGTGTACGCTGGCGGATACGATCGGCAATTTTTTCGGCGATCATAATGGTGGTGGCGTTCAGGTTGCCGGTAATGATCAGCGGCATAATGGACGCGTCCACCACCCGCAGGCCTTCCATACCCTGCACCCGGCCTTGTCCATCCACCACTGCCATCTCGTCTTCGCCCATTTTGCATGAGCAAGAAGGATGGAAGGCGGTTTCGGCATGTTCACGCACGAAAGCGTCCAACTGCTCGTCGGTCTGAACTTCCGGCCCCGGGCTTATTTCGCGGCCGCGATACTCGTCCAGCGCCGGCTGCGCCATGATTTCACGCGTAATGCGGATAGCATCGCGGAACTCCTGCCAGTCCTGTTCGGTCGCCATATAGTTGAACAGAATGCTCGGGTGCTGACGCGGATCCTTCGATTTTACCTGCACCCGGCCACGGCTCGGGGAGCGCATCGAACCGACGTGCGCCTGGAAACCGTGTTCTTTCACCGCGTTGCTGCCGTTGTAGTTAATCGCCACCGGCAGGAAATGGTACTGAATGTTCGGCCAGGCGAACTCCTCGCGGCTGCGGATAAAGCCACCGGCTTCAAACTGATTGCTGGCGCCCACACCGGTGCCGTTGAACAGCCATTCAGCGCCGATCTTCGGTTGGTTAAACCATTGCAATGCCGGGTACAGCGATACCGGTTTTTTGCAGGCGTATTGCAGGTACATTTCCAGATGGTCCTGCAAGTTCTCGCCCACGCCGGGCAGATCGTGCACCAGGTCAATATCCAGCCGGTTCAGCAACGACGCCGGGCCAACGCCGGAACGCTGCAGGATCTGTGGTGAGGCAATCGCACCGGCGCACAGCAACACTTCCCGACGCGCACGGGCGCTGGTGATTTGGTTACTTTCACCCTGCAAGTAGTCAACGCCCACCGCACGCTTGCCTTCAAAACGGATGCGGTCGGTCAGCGCGTGAGTCACAATCTTCAGGTTTGAACGGGAACGCGCCTGATCCAGATAACCCCGGGCGGTGCTGGCGCGGCGGCCTTTCGGCGTGACGGTACGATCCATCGGGCCAAAGCCTTCCTGCTGGTAGCCGTTCAGGTCATCGGTACGCGGGTAACCCGCCTGCACACCGGCTTCCACCATCGCATGGAACAGTTCGTTGTTACCGGCTTTCGGCGTGGTGACGCTAACCGGTCCCTCGCCGCCGTGAAAATCATTCGGCCCGATATCGCGGGTTTCCGCCTTGCGGAAATACGGCAGGCAGTCCAGATAACTCCAGTCCTCCAGACCAGGGGCTTTCGCCCAGTTGTCGAAGTCCATCGCGTTGCCACGGATGTAGCACATGCCGTTAATCAGTGACGAACCGCCCAACCCTTTACCGCGGCCACACTCCATGCGGCGGTTGTTCATGTGCGGTTCAGGATCGGTTTCATACGCCCAGTTGTAGCGGCGGCCCTGTAGCGGGAAGGCCAGTGCGGCCGGCATCTGGGTGCGAAAATCCATCCGATAATCCGGGCCGCCGGCTTCCAGCAGCAGCACGCTGACATCAGCGTCTTCGGTTAAACGGGTGGCTAAAACGTTACCGGCTGAGCCGGCACCGATAATAATGTAATCGAATTCCATCGATTAACTCCTAAATATTCGTATGCCTGAATGATGCGAATGGCTTGAATATCGCATGCTGAATATATCAAGGCAGTTTTGGATGCAAAAAAGGATTATCCCCTATGGATTTCGAGTTACAGCTAGGCGGCAAGGGCGTGGAACCCCAGGAGCTTACTCAAGTAAGTGACTGGGGTCCGCGTTCGCAGCCAACAACGCTGTAGCTTGAAAGACGACGGGGATATTTAAAAGATGGAAATATATTCGCCCAGCTCGACCTGAATCGACTTAATTTGGGTGTAGTGTTCCAGCGTGCTCAGGCCATTTTCACGGCCGACGCCAGACTGCTTGTAACCGCCGACCGGCATTTCCGGTGCCGATTCACCCCAGGTATTGATCCAGCAAATGCCGGCCTCTAACTGGTGGATCACCCGGTGGGCGCGGGTCAGATCATTGGTCACCAAACCGGCAGCCAGGCCGAAAGTGGTGTCATTCGCGCGGCGCACCACTTCTTCTTCGCTGTGATAGCTGAGAATGCTCATGACCGGCCCGAAGATCTCTTCGCGCACGATTTCCATCTCGTCACGGCAGTCGGTAAAGACCGTCGGTGCCACGTAAGCGCCCTTGGCGTATTCGCCGTCGGTCACACGCTCACCGCCACACAATAGGCGTGCACCGCTGTTCTTGCCGCTTTCTATATAACGCAACACCGATTCCATGTGCGCGAAGCTGACCAGCGGGCCAAAGTTGGTTTGCGGATCGGCAGGATCCCCCAGACGGATGCGTTTTACGCGTTCGAGGATTTTGGCTTCAAACTGCGCCTGCAGCGCTGCAGGGACAAATACCCGGGTTCCGTTGGTGCACACCTGGCCGGAGCTGTAGAAGTTGGCCATCATGGCGATATCGGCAGCGCGATCCAGGCAGGCGTCGTCGAAAATGATCAGCGGTGATTTGCCGCCCAGTTCCATGGTGACTTCTTTCAGTGTCGACCCTGAGGCGTTGGCCATCACTTTTTTGCCGGTTTTCACCCCGCCGGTGAACGACACCTTGGCGATACCGGGATGATCGGTCAGGTACTGGCCGACTTCTGCACCGCTGCCGGTGACCACGTTGAACACACCGTCCGGCAGACCGGCTTCGGTGTAGATCTCCGCCAGCTTCAGCGCCGTCAGGGAGGTCACTTCACTCGGTTTGAAGATCATCGCATTACCTGCCGCCAGCGCCGGAGCAGATTTCCACAGGGCAATCTGGATCGGGTAGTTCCAGGCGCCGATACCGGCCACCACGCCCAGCGGTTCACGACGGGTGTAGACAAAGGAGCTGTCACGCAACGGGATTTGCTGACCTTCGATCGCCGGGATCAGGCCCGCATAATATTCCAGCACGTCGGCGCCGGTCACGATATCCACGGCCGTGGTTTCCGACATCGCCTTGCCGGTATCCAGCGTTTCCAGTGCGGCCAGTTCGTCGTTGCGTTCGCGCAGAATATCCACCGCACGACGCAGAATACGAGAACGCTCCATCGCCGTCATCGCCGCCCACACCTTCTGTCCGCTGGCTGCACTGGCCACCGCACGGTTGACGTCTTCAGCGCTGGCAGACTGGATCTCGGCAAGCACTTCGCCATTCGCCGGGTTCACCGCGTTGAAAGTTTTTCCATCGGTACTGTCTACATAGGCACCATTAATATAGAGCTTCTGTAAGCCAAAACGGGACATAGGTTCTCCTTGGGTTATCCTCAGGGTGGCGTCTGCCCCCGGAGTTGAAACGTAATGTAATCGGTCGTGAGCGCGATCGCCTGCGCCTGATTGAACGCTGCGCCTCGCAACGCACTGCGTAACCACAGGCCGTCGATCAGCGCCGCCAGCCCTTTGGCTGCCAGTCGCGCCTGCACCTTCGGCAGTTCGCGGCTAAATTCAGCACACAGGTTGGAATACAGACGACGGCCGTTCACCTGTTGCAGCCGGTTAAGCTGCGGTTGGTGCAGGCTGCTGGCCCAAAAAGCCAGCCAGGTTTTCATCGCCGCGCTGTTGATCTGGCTGTCGTCAAAGTTACCTGCGACGATCGCCTGTAACCGTGATGCCGGGCTGTGGTCGCTCAATGCCTGCAACCGCAGCTTCACCGCCTCGCCCAAATGGCTAATCAAATAGCGCATCGTGGCTTCCAGCAGGCCGTTCTTATCCTTGAAGTAATGGCTGATAATGCCGTTGGAAACCCCGGCCCGCCGCGCTATTTGCGCGATAGTGGCGTCATGCATTCCAACTTCGTTCACCGCGGCCAGCGTGGCATCAATCAACTGCTGCCTTCTGATGGGCTGCATTCCTACCTTTGGCATAATTCGACTCTCACAAAACCGACTTCGGCCTCGTCTCAGCGGCGGAATTTCGCGACCTTACCGCCTGCTGAACTTGGTCTTCATGCTAACTATTAAACTTTTTTTTGATTGAACGTTCAATAAAAATTGCATATATTTTATTACCGCTTGGTTGCAAATATGTACTTTTCGGTTGTGGAACTGGCTGATTTTTGTGAGGTATTTAACGAATCTGACCAAAATCAGTGTCTGTAGGCGGTTCCCACCACGAAACGATTTCCCGTTTCGTTAACAAGCAAAGCGGCGATCCTGGGCAAGCTGAATAGCGATTGCCGCGGCTTTTTATCCGCACTTTTCCGGGCGGCGCTGACGCGTCGTTCAGGCTGGTGTGTGGGCACGATTTTACTCAGTTGTTAAAAAACAGAGGAAGACGATGACAACACGCGAAACCTCCTCAAAACCACAACAGGATAGTCTTAATCCGGTGGTTTTCTTTACCTCGGCGGGGCTGATCCTGGCCTTCTCGTTGATGACCATCTTTTTTACCGATTTCTCCGGGCGATGGATCACCCGCACCCTGAATTGGGTTTCAACCACCTTTGGCTGGTACTACCTGCTGGCCGCTACCCTGTACATCGTATTTGTGGTGTTTATCGCCGCTTCGCGCTTCGGTTCGATCAAGCTCGGGCCGGAACAGTCGAAACCCGAATTCAGCCTGATGAGCTGGGCAGCAATGCTGTTCGCCGCCGGTATCGGCATCGATCTGATGTTCTTCTCGGTCGCCGAACCGGTGACGCAATATATGATGCCGCCGGAGGGTCAGGGCCAGACGATGGAGGCCGCCCGCCAGGCCATGGTGTGGACGCTGTTCCACTACGGGCTGACCGGCTGGTCGATGTATGCGCTGATGGGCATCGCCCTCGGCTACTTCAGCTACCGCTATAACCTGCCGCTGACCATTCGCTCGGCGCTCTACCCGATCTTCGGCAAACGCATCAACGGCCCGATCGGTCACAGCGTAGACATTGCGGCGGTACTGGGCACCATCTTCGGCATCGCCACCACGCTCGGCATTGGCGTGGTGCAGTTGAACTACGGGTTGAAAGTGCTGTTCCACATCCCGGAAAACCTGACGGTTCAGGCCGCACTGATCCTGCTGTCGGTGATCATGGCCACCATTTCGGTCACCTCCGGCGTCAACAAGGGCATCCGCATTCTGTCCGAGCTCAACGTGCTGTTGGCGCTGGGTCTGATCCTGTTTGTGCTGTTCTTCGGCGATACCGAGTTCCTGCTCAACGCGCTGGTGCTCAACGTCGGCGATTACATCAACCGCTTTATGGGAATGACGCTTAACAGCTTCGCCTTCGACCGTCCGGTCGAGTGGATGAACAACTGGACCCTGTTCTTCTGGGCCTGGTGGGTAGCCTGGGCGCCGTTTGTCGGCCTGTTCCTGGCGCGAATTTCACGTGGCCGCACCATCCGCCAGTTTGTGGTCGGTACGCTGATTATTCCATTCGTGTTTACCCTGCTGTGGTTGTCGATCTTCGGTAACAGCGCGCTGTACCAGATCATTCACGGTAATGCCGCCTTCGCGCAGGAAGTGATGCAGTATCCGGAACGCGGCTTCTACAGCCTGCTGGCGCAGTACCCGGGCTTTACCTTCAGCGCCTCGGTGGCGACCATCACCGGCCTGCTGTTCTACGTCACCTCGGCGGACTCAGGCTCGCTGGTGCTGGGCAACTTCACCTCACGCCTGAGCGACATCAATAACGATGCGCCCAACTGGCTGCGTATTTTCTGGTCGGTGGCGATTGGTCTGTTGACCATCGGCATGCTGATGACCGATGGTGTACCCGCGCTGCAAAAAACCACGGTGATCATGGGCCTGCCGTTCAGCTTTGTGATCTTCTTCGTGATGGCCGGATTGTATAAATCGCTACGGGTAGAGGATTACCGCAAAGCCAGTGCGCTGAACACCACCGCGCCAATGCCGGTATCCAGCAATGACGTGCTCAATTGGAAACAGCGCCTGTCGCGGGTGATGAATTACCCAGGCACGCAATACACGCAGAAAATGCTGGATACCCGTTGCCGACCGGCGATGCAAGAAGTGGCGCGTGAGCTGGAACTGCGCGGCGCCAAAGTGGAATTCAGCGAAGTACCGCCGACCGAAGATGAGCGTTTGAGCCATCTGGAGCTGCTGGTGCATTTGGGTGAAGAGCAGAACTTTACCTACCAGATCTGGCCGCAGCGTTACTCCGTGCCGGGCTTTACCTACCGTGCCCGCTCCGGTAAGTCGCACTACTACCGGTTGGAAACCTTCCTGATGGAAGGCACCCAGGGCAATGACCTGATGGATTACAGCAAGGAGCAGGTGATCGGCGATATCCTCGATCAGTACGAGAAACACCTGAACTTTGTGCACATCCACCGTGAAGCTCCGGGTAATACCCTGACCTTCCCGGATATGTAACTAACCAAGATTAAAAGAAATATTAGTCAGATAGCTGCTGCATCTGCAGCAGCTATAACAATGATATATCCGTTTTCAAATCACATTACAGCTTTCAGTCAGGAAACTTTTGCACTGCCTTTTAGAAAAATCCTTTCATATATCTATGATTAATTAGCACTGCTAGGGTCAACATGTGGATACCGTACCCTGCCTGTCAGTCAGGTGAAAACAAAGCAATTAATTGCTGAACTATAACTTTACGATATAATTAAATCTCCCTAAAACCTAAATTAACAATCACCAATGGAGACTATGATGAGCATATCAAACTCCCCAATAGAAGGCACGACGTTGATTTCTGGAACATTATATGGAGGTATTGCGAGCACACAAAACGGTCAGAACGTTTACTTATCATCAAGTCCAATAAAATTCGCCCATACTGGAGATAATGCGATTATATACGATAATATAGTATCTAATGAAAGCGGTCCTCCAGGACAAGGGGCTATAATATCATGCCTCGGGAACTCAGTAAGTTTATTCCCAGGTAACGAATCAAAAAGCTGTACATTTGGTTATGAATCAACAATAACAATAAGTTATATCATCACAGAAAACACAGAAGAAATTGGTCTAAATCGTCCTGTCACCTGCAGTCTCGGGGATAACACCACCATCAATGTTGAAAACTATGTCAGTGAATCTGTCATTTTATCTGCTGGCTATCAGGCTACAATTAATTGCCAAGGCAGCCATAGCACACTAATCTCGACCGGAGACGATGTTAAGATTAACAATGCAGGCAATGATAGTCTGATCATGCTTACTGCTAAAAGTCGCTATATCGATATGCTAACGGGGAAAGACAGTAGCACTACCTATCAAGATAGTATAATGATGGCTTTCGTCAGTCCGGAAATATTCATTTTGGCAGAGAATGGTGCAGCCGTAATTGCTTATCACGATGGTAGTCGAAAACGTTTCGTGACTGTTTACGCAGGAGAAGATGGTATAGAACCTGGCATTGAATACACGGTAAATGAACAAGGAAATGTTGTACCTGTTATTTAATTCATTACCCGGAACCACCTATTCTTTGGATATAATCGGCAGGCCTAGTATCAGCATAATGCACGGCTCAGTAAGCGACGGGCTCATGATGTCCGGATCGTCGAATTTGTTAAAACGATACGGTGAGCCACCCCATCAATCGCTGAAATACAAAACGCCCGATGCAGTGCATCAGGCGTTTTACAGGCATAAAAGTGTCAATCTATACCTGGACTCGTCAGGGAATTCTCAGCGCCCTGCGCCACTTATTTCCCCATTGAGTCTTTCTTCATTTCATCTTTTTTCATGCCGTCTTTGGCCATGCTGTCTTTCTTCATGCCGTCATGTTTCATGGCGTCCTTACCCATGCTGTCTTTCTTCATGCAGTCCTTGCTCATGCAGTCTTTTTTCATGCCGTCTTTGGCCATGCCCTCATGAGACATCTGGCTCATGCCGTCCTTTTTCATCGCGTCTTTGCCCATGCTGTCTGCGGCATTGGCACCAATGGAACCCAACATCAACGCGCTACACATCATCACTGCGAATAACTTTTTCATGGTATTTCCTTCTCTCATTTAAAAAGCACCTGAGTGCCGGGAACAGTGCGGCCGCCGTTAGCTGCCGCCAAACCAGTTGTAACCTTGATCTTCCCAGTAACCGCCGGGAAAACGGTTAGTGATCTCGATGACCTGAATATGTTTCGGATTCTTGTAGCCGAGCTTGGTCGGCATACGTAACTTCATCGGGTAGCCATATTTACGTGGCAAAATCTGGCCATCATAGGTCAGCGCCATTATGGTTTGCGGATGCAACGCCGTGGCCATGTCGATGCTGGTGTAGTAGTCATCGGCACATTTAAAGCTGACATAGTTGGCGCTCAGGTCCGCGCCAATCGCCTGCAGAAACTCCGCAAACGGCACCCCGCCCCACTTGCCAATCGCACTCCAGCCCTCGACGCAGATATGGCGCGTCACCTGGCTGATTTGCGTCATCTTGTGCAGTTGCGCCAGCGTCCAGGGTTGCTTATTGAGCACCAGTCCGCTGACCTCCAGCCGGTAGTCGTCGCCATTGATATCCGGAGCCTCTTCTTCCGCGTAAAACGCGTTGAACGGAAAGGGCCGCGTGATCAGCGACTCGGCATACACCGGTGCCAAATGATCCGCGTTGAACAGCCAGCCCTGCACCCGATCGTTAAACCGCGAGATACGACTCAGCGCCTGCTCCACATGGGTGTTGTCGCTGATATCGCAGCCGGTGAGCATCGCAATACCGCCCAGCGTCAGTCCGTTGCGCAGGAAACGGCGGCGTGAAGAGGACGTCAGTTGGCGTGCCAGTAACTGCTGCGCTTCCCTGACAATCTCCCGGCCTTCGCTCAGACTGATAAGGTGTTTATCTGATTTCATCGGGTTCTCCTTAGCGTCCACGCAGCATGGCCAACAGCGTACGTGGCACCAGCGCCACCATCACCAGGTGTACCACCACAAACCCCACCAGCGCCGACATGGCGTAAAAGTGGATATAACGCGCCGCTTCATAACCGCCGAGCAGTTCGCGCAGCAACGGAAACTGCACCGACTTCCACAACACCAGGCCAGAAAGCACCATCACCACACCGGCAACCATCACAAACAGGTAGGCCACCCGTTGCACCATGTTGTAATGGCGCAAATCGCTGTGACCGAGCTTCCCCCGCAGCGCCGCCAGCAAATCACTGAACAAGGCTTTCGGGCTGAGCGGCCAGAACTTGCGTTTCAGGCGACCGCTGAACAGGTTAATCAGCAAGTAACACAGCCCATTCACCCCAAACAGCCACATACCGGCGAAGTGCCACTGCAGTGCGCCCCCCAACCAACCGCCCAGCGTCAGCTCGTTAATAAAGCTAAAGTTGAACAAGGGGGAAGCGTTGTAGATGCGCCAACCGCTGGTGACCATGATCAGCATCGCCAGCGCATTCAGCCAGTGCGTCAGGCGCAGCCACAGCGGATGGATCAACACCGGTTTCTCCGGCGTAATGGACATGGCCATGGGGTCTCTCCTGACGGTGGCGGTTTCGATGCGCTGAGTATCCGTCCGATTTGTTCCCCAAGACCTCACGCAAAGTTAAATAAAATGTGATAACTCCGGCTCGGGCGGTTGTGTAGACTTCAATAAGACCAGGCCATCAGCGGTGAGAAGAATGGAAAAGCCAAAGAAAATTTTAATCGTCGAGGATGACGGCAATATCGCGGAGCTGCTGCAGTTACATCTGCGCGACGAGGGTTATGACATCAGCCATGCTGCCGACGGCAATCTGGGTATGGCGATGCTGGAACAGGGCGGCTGGGACGCGCTGATCCTCGATCTGATGTTGCCGGGCATCGACGGGCTGGAGATCTGCCGCCGCGCACGCAATATGACGCGCTACACGCCGATCATCATCACCAGCGCGCGTTCCAGCGAAGTCCACCGCGTGCTGGGGTTGGAGCTGGGAGCGGATGATTACCTCGCCAAGCCCTTTTCGATGCTGGAGCTGGTGGCCCGGGTCAAGGCGCTGTTTCGCCGCCAGGAAGCCATGAGCCGCAACCTGAAAATGGACGCCGGCACGCTGAGTTTCGACGGACTGACCCTCGATCCGATCGCGCGTGAAGTGCTGCTGAACCAGCAGACCATCGACCTGACGCCGCGTGAATTTGACCTGCTGTATTTTTTTGCCAAACACCCCGGCAAGGTCTTTTCCCGCCTCAGCCTGCTCAACCAGGTGTGGGGATATCAGCATGAAGGTTATGAGCACACCGTGAATACACACATCAACCGGCTGCGCATCAAGATCGAAACTAACCCGGCTGAACCCGAGCGCATCCTCACCGTGTGGGGCATGGGCTATAAATTCGCGGCGACACCGCAAGAGTGAATCATGAGAAATCTTACGTTAACGCAACGGCTGACCCTGATCTTCACACTGCTGATGGTGGTCAGCTGCGCTATAGCGGGCTGGATGCAGGTGCGCAGCAGCACCCAGTACAGCCAGGCGGTGATCCAACGGCTGTCCGGTAACCTGGCGCAACACATTGCCGACAGTAACCCACTGTTGGGGCAAAACGGGCCGAACGCCCAGTCGGTTCGCAGCCTGTTCGATCAACTGATGGCGGTAAACCCCAGCGTTGAGGTGTACCTGCTCGACAAACAGGGCAACATCATTGGCAACGCCGCCCCGGCCGGCCATCTGAAACGCCAGACGGTGGATCTGCTGCCGCTGCAGGCGCTGTTCGAGGGGGCCAGCATGCCGGTTTACGGCGATGACCCACGCAACCCGAATGCCAAAAAAGTGTTCAGCGCCGCCCCGTTGAAGGTCAATGGCCAGGTTGAAGGCTATTTGTACGTGGTGCTGCTGGGTGAAGATTACGACGCACTGGCCAGCAACGCGCTGTTTGACTCTGCGGTTTCCATGGCGCTGTGGTCATCGGGCCTGATGGTGCTGTTCAGCCTGTTGGCCGGCGGTTTCGCTTTCTATTGGGTCACCCGGCCCATCCGTCGCTTTACGCGTCAGGTCAGTGAACTGGACAGTGGCGGTATCGCGGCGGTGCAGGCTTATGCCGCGCTGCCGATCGAAGCCGTCGGACGAGACGAGGTCAGCCGGCTACAGCAAGCGTTCAACAGCATGGCGCAACGCATTGCCGAACAATGGCAGTCGCTGTCGCAACAGGATCAACAGCGCCGCGAGTTTATCGCCAATATCTCGCACGACCTGCGCACCCCGTTGACCTCGTTGCACGGCTATCTGGAAACGCTCTCGGTGAAATCCGCCAACCTGAGCGAAAGCGATCGTCAACGCTATCTGGAGATCGCGCTGGCGCAGAGCAGCAAGGTCGGCAGGCTGGCGCAGGAACTGTTCGAGCTGGCACGGCTGGAGTATGGCGTGGTGAAACCGCAGAAAGAGCCGTTTTCGCTCAGCGAGCTGGTGCAGGACGTCTTCCAGAAGTTCGAGCTGGCGGCAGAGGCTCGCCATCAACGGCTGCTGGCCGATATCGCCCCTGGCATTCCGTTGGTGTTTGCCGATGTCAGCATGATTGAACGGGTGTTGACCAACCTGCTGGATAACGCGATCCGCCACACGCCGCAGGGCGGGGAAATAGAGGTGCGCCTGTGGCAACAGGCAGGTAAAGTGCTGGTTCAGCTTAACGACAGTGGCCCCGGCATCCCGCAGGAGCTGCGCGCCGATCTGTTCGTTCGCCCTTCGATTCTGAGCAGCGCCCGCCGTCATGCCAGCGGGTTGGGGCTGATGATCGTCAGGCGTATTTTGCTGCTGCACGACAGCGATATCCAACTGATCGAACGGCCACAAAGCGGCGCCTGCTTCCGCTTTTCGATCCCGCTGCGTTAGCGCGTGATTACTGGTTAATACAGCTTTTATCGATGCTGATAAATTTGTCGTTATAGATAATAAATTTCTGCCCTTTCAGCCGAATACCGGCATGGGTCAGCGTATCGCCAGGGCGCAGATATTCGGTGATCCCCTCTTCGTCGGTACTGTCGCAGCCGGGCTTGAGCAAGAACTTGAAGTAGGTATTACCGGTATTGGTGAGGGTGCCGCGCTGCGAATCGAGCCGATAAGCAAAATTGCTCTGGCGCGGCCGCACCACCAAAATGGTGTCCATCACCACGATCGGCTCGACATTGACGCCGGCGGCCTGGCGCTTCGCCGGGTCAAATAAACGGGTCGGAATTTCGCGAAATGACACCCGGTAATAACGCTCGCGGTTATCCTGCGGCCCGCGGTAAAAGAACTTGTAATACTCGCCCTGTCCGGCCTGCAGTTGGAGCTGACGGGGAGCAAACAGCAGCTCGCCGTCCACCGGCTTGCTGCGTGTTTCGCTTTCCCCCGGCCGGTCAATGGCGCGTAAGGTTACCTGATAAATACGCGCACTGCCGTTGTTGTTCAGCACCCGCTTGGCGGTGAACGATTGGTCCTGATCCATGGCGAACGTCAGGGTACCGACGTTAATCGCGGTGGCGTAAAATGGCAGACACAGCAGCCAGAACAACAAGCCTCTCACAGCCTTTCCTCTAATTAATATTGCGCCAGGTGGCTTCAACGTGGATCTCGCCGGCAGCGCTGACGTCGCCGAACCAACCGTCACCCTCGACCGTCTTGAGCGAAATCGGGTTATTCATCGGGATACTGAATTTCACCCGGGTTTTGTTTAACACCCCTATTTCGCCGGAAATGTCGTTCCACGGCGTACTGCTCCATAGTGCATTCGTCATGTCATGCCACTGCCCGTCGCAACCGGCGTCATAACTCTGCTGGCCGTTGGTGCTGGTGGTAATGCTGAGCGTGGCCGGGAACGGCACTTTGGCACTGTTATCCGCCGAGGAAAAAATACAGTAGTTGATACCGTTGATGGCCTGCGTTGGCCCGGTTGCCATGACCCTCACCTCATCGGCGGCGGTTTTTCCGCTGGTGGTCACCAGATAACCAAACTCCAGCGGCGGCTCCCCCGGCCCCACGTAGCCTTCACGATGAGGGGTGTTGTCGTAATCGTCAGAAATGATGCTGATACTGAAATCACGCGGTTTGATAATCAGCTGGTTGGAAGTGGAAAACTCATACCAGCCGGATTCCGGCGAAGTGGTGTTCTGGAAACGGAAGTTAATCAGGTCACGCGTCCCACTGTCGGAAATCCCCAGCTTCACCATCTGCTTAAAGAAGTTACTGGAGAAAAAGACGTAAATGACGTTGCTGCTCTTCAATTGGTTAAAATTATAGTATCTGGTGGTTCCCGAGGTGGGTTCCCAGTTGTTGCCGTTCAGGCTGAACTGCAAGTCTTCGGCACTGACTGCCGAGGTCAGCGCCGCATTGTTGATCGATGGAAACACGTGAATAGAAACATTGCTGACGCTGCCGTCGATTTGCAGGTCATAGCTAACCATTTTGCACATGATGCCGGAGCGCGAACCGATAGTCTGGTTCTTGCAGTCGGCGTTGCCCTCACCGATGATCGGTACGCCGTCACTGTTGATAAATACCTCAGACACCGCATTGGTGTTGATAAAACGCAGATGCGCCGCCTTGCTGTGGGTCACGGTACGTTTATACCAGCTGCCTCTGCTCTGATCCTGACAACGTCCCCCGCTACCGGCATCGTAAACGTCCGCGGTCTGGCAACTATTAATCTGCATGCTGAACGCATCGCCAGGCGCCATCTGTTTCAGGTACTGATAAAAGCTCGGCGACATCATGCCGTGCATCCATTTAGCGCCGCCCGGCGTCACGACCGCGCCATAGAATCCCTTATCATCGGTGCTTTCCGCCGGGATCAGGCTGGTGTCCATATTACAACCGGCATACCAGTTAATGCAGCGCAACCCGAGGAACGGGTTCTTGATCGGCGCATTTTCCAGCCACATGTCAAAGCGGTAATTCGATGTTAAGAGGGTGTTGTAGCCATTATCCACATAACCCAAACTCTGCTGATAAATGGTGCCGGAACCGCCGTATTTCAGCCCGGTCCATTTATTGGCGCCGGTCATGCGCGGATCCAGTACCCCAGCCGGAGTGACGAAAAAGTTATCATCGGCGTTGTTCTCAACGAACACGAACTTCACCGCCGAAGCATCCGGCCAGTTGGTGACGGTGACCGCCGCCCGCAGCGGCAACGAAGTCAGCAGAACAGCCAACAGTGCAATCTTAGCCTTCATTAATCATTTCTCCTGCCTGCAGATTGCCAGCATAGGTTTTCAGCCCGGTACAAACCACGTCACCGACCCACACGGCGCCCTGCGCCTTGCTCAGATCCAAATCCACTTCACAGCTCTGGTTACCGCTGTGGGTAAAGTCGATAACCGGGAACTTCTTATCGACGTCCATAATGAATTCGCCTTTGTCATCGGTGCGGGTGCGGCCGATGTGGTTTTTGATATAGGCATTAGCCAACAGCGTGCCGTCTTCGGCCTTGATACGGCCGAACACCGTCACCATCTGTTTGATTTCCGGTGTGATCACCGCCACGTTGCCCGGATACAGCGTCAGCTTGCTCTTGCGTTTGGTGACGATGTCGAAGCTTTCTGCCGAGTTTTTATTGTTCATCAACTCCACTTCGTACTGGCCATACGGCGACAGCGGCACATAGTTTTTATTGCCGGTCAGCTTCACCATCCGCCCATCGACCCGGGCGGTCAGCATGCCGTCATTTTCAATACCGGTGTTGAAGATGATGCCCGCATTGCCCTCGTTTCTGCCGCTGACCGCAATATCACGCCCCTGCCAGCCCACGCTGCCGCTGGCGGATAGGCTTGAGTTAACGTAGCCGTCGGCAGAACTGCTGACGGTGGCTGTACCGGCGGAATACTTGGTATCAAAGCGTGCATAGGCACCGCCGTTAACGCTGTTATCGCCGTTGGTATCGCCGGAGATCGCCCGCGACAGGTTAGCGCCGACAGTGCGGATCGGCCCGTTTTGAATGTCCTTGCGCGCGGCCAGGTTAGCCGTGGTATAGCCGTTCTGGTTGGAGACCCCGGCGCTGAGCCAGTTACCCATCGGCAATGAGAAATCGAGCGCGATGTACTTGCCGGTATTCGAGCCGCTGTTGCCGTTGTTGTAGCGCTGGACACCGGCGCGCACGCCCAGCGTACCGAAACGACCGGTGAAAACGTTTTGGTAATAATCGGCGTTGTAGTAATGGCTGCTGTTCTTTTTATCGTCGTTGTAACTGAGGCTCAGGCTCCCCAGCGGTGACCACAGGGCGCCAAAATTCATCGTGCCGCCAATCGCGCGGTTATGCGCATCGTTTTGCAACAGTTTGTCGCCAATCACCGTCTTTTCCTGATTGACCCACAGGCTGCTGAAACCGCCAGGCAGGGCGGCACTGACGCTGTTGACCAGGCTCCAGGAACTGTCGGATGCCGCCATGTTCTGCACGTTGAACTGAATCGACTCGGTCAGCGGCACGCTGATGCGGCTTTCGCCGACGGCATTGCTGTCAAACGAATAGCCGGACAGCGCCCAGTTGAGCGTATGCACATTGCCGGTAGCCGAGGCCCCGATCAGGTAGGAATCTTTCGCCTCTCGCTGACGCTGGTTATCCCCGCGCCAGTCGTCCATGTGGATCATCCCGCCCCAGAACTGCCAGGCCAGGGGGGCATTGGCGCCGCGATTGGGAGTGAACAATTTATTCACCCGCTGTATGCGCTTGTCTATCACTCTGCCGTTAACCACCACCTCGACTTCGACGTCATAAATGCCGTAGGGCAGATTGCCGGTATCCACTTCATGGTTGCCCATAGCGAAGTTCTGCACGCTGAGCAGTCGCCCCTCGCGTGACAAATGCACCTCACCCGCCGAAGGGAAGAACGCCACGATCGGCGTCAACGACTGACTGTTATCGAAAACGGTCGAGTTGGCGCGGTTGCCGTAGGACAAGCCGTAGATTTTGCTCGAGTTGATGGTAGTGACCGGCCCCAGCGACTGCAGGTTCCAACTGTCCAGCATACCGGCGGCAAAGCGTCGACCGGCGAAATCGCGCTCGTACATCGCTTTATACAACGTGGCGTTCTCATCACCACTGCCAATGCCATAGACCGATCCGTTGACTTCCACATGGTGTTCACGCAGAGCGGTAACGCTGTTGAGCGACAGGTAGCTGGAGGTATTGCCCTCGCTGGCCCGGGTGCGGTTATCGTAAATGCCCAGGTTATAATCCAGCGTACTGCTGACGGCATTCACGCTCGAAGCGCCGATGTCGCTGGAGCGCGCACGCAGCAGGGTTCCCATCGCGGACTCTTTCACCACCAACTGCAAGTTAAGCTGGCGGAAATCCAGCGCCAGCCAGGCGTCAGGCGTCAGTGTGATGCGTTGTTGAGAATCAAATTTAGCCTGCTGCAATGCCTGCAGTTGTTTGATGGTCTCTGCGCTCAGCGGCGTCCCGTCGTCACCGTCTTCCAACGTGATCTGGCGGATTTTCAGTTGATCGTTATCCAGGTACAAGAAGGCGTGGCCGATACGACGGTCATCTTTTACGCCGCTGTTCTTTTCAAAGTGCAACAGCACCGGGATACTCATACCTTCGCGCAGCGCCAGGCTGAAAGTCTGCGGGATCAGAACGCCATCAATCTGAGTCAGGCCGGCAGCGATAACGGCCTGACCCGGCAGCAATACCGCTGGCAGCACAACGGCACCGGCGGCAAACAACGTTTTCAACAGCACATCATCCAGCACACCTTTCACATCCCACTCCTTGAATTCTGGTTATGAGTTCCATTCCGGATACGTTTTGCCGTGGGTTCCGCAATGCGCTATTTCACGGGGATAAACTGTTCGCCATGCCACAGCGCCACGCGGCCTTTCTTGTCACTGACGTCCACTTTCGTGAAACCGCGCGCCTTGCCCGGCATGACGAAGTAATTTTCCTTGCAGTCATTGCCGTCTTTCTTGTTGCGGCAATTCCCGTAAGCCACCACCTTGAAGGTGGCATTGCCGGTGTTTTTGATCTGACCGGCGGCAAACTGGTAGTTGAATTGGTCTTGCCTTGGCGCCACCACCAAAATGGTGCCGATCCGGGCTGAGGTCGTCGCCACCGCGTTGCGTTTAGCCGAGTTTTTGCCCACATCGCTCAACGCCTGATCGAACCAGACAATGCGGTAATAGCGTTCCTGATTGTCGTTGGGGCCTTTGTAGTAAAAGCGAATCACGTCGCTGGCGTTGGCCGGCAAAATCAGGCTGGCCGGCGACAGCAGCATTTCATCTTTGCTGCCCATCGGGATTAGGGTGCCGGACTCCAGCGGGCTGGAGATACGTTCGATTTTGATGTTCACCAGGCGACCGCTGTCGGTGGTGTTCTTGATTTCTTTACTCAGACGCGCGCTATCGCTGTGCATGAACGAGCTGATCTCACCGACATCGAGCGCGAAAACAGATTGAGACAGCGATAACAACAGGAAGGCGGCGAGAGAGAGGCGTTTCATGACGGTATTCCAGTGGATTCTTCAGTGGCGGTAAATAACAGGGGGTTACCCCCCTGCTTCAAACCGGTGACTCAGGAATTAAGCGGTCCAGGTGGCGTTGAATTCCACGCTCACATCACCGCTCCAGATACCTTCCGGCAAGGTGCTGAAGTCAGTCACAGCCGTGGTGCCGTCAGACGTGGCGCCAATGATGCTGAAGGTGAACTGATCTTGTGCGCTGGTGCGGCCAGCCTGGTTGTAGGCGTTGGACAGCGCGCTCAGGTTGCCGCCCAGAATGCCGGCAGAGGTGTCGATCATGGTGGTTTCAGCGGTTTTCTCTACGGCTGTACCGTTGTAGTTCACGCCGACGTCGAGTGTTGAACCCGAGGTATCGAGCTGAGTCAACGTGTTGGAAACCAATTTAGAGGTCAGTTTGAATGCAGTAGCGGTCGCATCCCCTTCCACGGTCACGTCAAACAGACCTTTCTGGCTATTAAAGCCCTTGATGCCTTCCGCATAGTTGAAAGACAGGCTGCCAATTGGGGTAACAACCAATTTGCTGGTAGTGTCTTTCTTCGCGGTAGCAGACCAGGTAGCCAACGCCTGAGCGGTAACGTCGGCGGCTTGTGCAGTGCTGACCGCAGCGAAGGCTGAAATGATTGCCAGAGCCAGTGTAATTTTCTTCATGGTAAAACTCCCTTCAACTTAAAATATGATTGTGCGTCCATTAGCGTGACGTGCCTTAACCAGTCACTTACATGAGTGTTTTTAGCCAGTCTGCTTGACGGGGAAAGAGTAACCGCACTGAATCAAAAAAGAATCATTAACTATCAATACTCAAATATTTAGATTTTAACCCTTCATTTAATGTTTATTTCTTTCCTGATAAGTTAGAAAACCCAACAATAGCCCTTAACAAGAACAAAACGCTTATTGTTTTTCTTATCCATAAAACCACTGGATCCGCATATAAAATGGACTATTGAGCCAGATTAAAAATAGGGTCGATGGTTTATTTTTGTAGGATGTTTAATTTGATTTAGATCAATTAATGCGGGGACCAGGCGGGCAGATAAAGGGATGGGGTCTTTGAGGGTGGAAATATTAAACCGCCGGCACCCTTTGACGCACGGCAGACCGACGGCTAATTTTCAGGCAGGGTGTTGAATTCTGAAGGCAAGTATCAAACGCATAAAACCAGCCTGATTAAGCCCCAGCTTACGCATGATATTCAATTTGTGGCTACTGACTGTTTTGCAACTGCGATGGGTAACATTGGCAATATGTCGCGGATTGGCACCGGCAATCATCATTGCCAGTATTCGCCATTCGCTGCGGGAAAGGGGTTCCACCGACAAGGTCAATGCCGCCTGAATGCAGGGGCTGTGATATCTCACCCACGACTCGGCGGCGTCAATAGCCTTAAACAGGCAATCCAGCGGGTCGTCTTTGGCCACCAGGGATAAATGCGCTTGTGCAGCCAGAATGGCCAATATGCTGGGGTTGGTCACTTCAGTAAATATGATCAGTGGCGTCTTCGGCCAAATATCATTTATCGTCAGAATAAAACTTAATACATCATACAAACTCTCGCTTTCATTAAACAACTCCATAATGAGGATCCGTTGCTCATTCTCCCTCAGCAAAGTCTCTATTCCATTGATACTGTAGGTAAATTGGTAACCGATGGGCTCGGGATCAATAAGTGCCCGTAATCCTTTTCTCACCCAGGGGTTGGGTTCGAAAAAGAGAATTTCCTCCCTGAAAGAGATATTCTTCATAATCTATTACCATAATTAGGTATAAAAATAGCGGTCGATGCGAAAATGCCAGACAACGCAGGCCAACAAAATATAAGGCTTGCACCAGACAAATGCTGCATTATTAACCAGATGGTGAAATTTAAGTATTTAATATCAAGACAATAAAATTGGCGGCATATTCCTTTCCCCCGGGGGTGGCGTTCGTCCTGACACCGATTGATGCTTAATTGATAATTGCCGCGTTGTCGCTTTCAAGACCTGAACAAATTTCTACCCGGTGCTCACGCAAAATGCGACAGCGCAGGAAAAACAACCGGGAAATGCCGGAAATGTAAGAACGCACCTGATTGCTGCGTACCACCAACAAGAATTCGTCACCGTTGCATTCTGCCGTTTGCGGGCCGGCATAGGCCAGAATGTCACGGCTCAGACCGGCACTGACCGCGGTCGAGGCCCCTGGCATCGACATAAACACCTTACAACTGCTGACCTTGCCCAGATAGATTTCTTGCCGGGAAACCGAGCCCGTGAGATAGGTGGTAATGCCGGCCACCAGCATAATCGCGCCCAGTGCCACCACACAGGCTATCGCCCACCAGCGCCGGGAGTAACCCGCATAAACAGACCTTGTTACCGCAGACTCTTCTGCCGAAGGCGTTATTTCCGGTTGAACCGGTGTCCGTGAGGTAAAGGGGATTTCTTCATTTGCGAAGCGATCTTCCGGCCCCTCGCAGGACTCAACCATAATTTCATAGCGCAGCATAAAGCCGACCTTGGGCACGGTGACTATCACCTCATCCTCAATGCCCAGGTTTTTAATGACCCGCCGTAATTTGCTCACACATTGGTTAAGATTATTGTTGCCTGAGACCATGCCATAATCATCCCAAACCTTCTTGAATATCACTTCACGCCCAACTGGCTCGCCGTGATGGTTAATCAACAGCAGCAGTAACCGCTTCGAAGGATTGGAAATAGAGATGGGGTCATCAGAGAACTCCGTCAGGCTCAGGGTGCCCGTATCCACGTCAAAAATGATGTGGTCATTTAATCTATATTTCATTTTTTCACAGGTTTCACTCTAGTGATTATTTATCGCCCGGCGTTAAATGTTAATAGAATATTAAGCAATATTTAATCAGTTTAATTAGTCAAGCTCTGCCGCCAACCGTAATGAAAATCAATTAATTTAACAAAAGAGATTTTTTTCACCTTGGTATTTTTTATATAAGATTTTTCTCATAACCCATAACCAAAGATTATACAAACATCACCACCATTGATATATTTATATGTAAAATATCTTAAAGTTAGTTTTTTATTTTGTAAATTACCGCCTTTAAGCTAAAAATTCTCGTCATTCATTTAATGCAAGCAATTTTAATAGCAAAGTAACGAAGGGTGAATTTTGACAATGCTAGACACGCCCCCAAAATGGGGCTCACAGCGCAAAAATGACGGAATTCAGGGCAGAATTAATCTTTTGATTCGGTGCTTATTGGGTAAATAGAGGGAAAAGTGAAAGCAAAAAGCTCCGAATAACCTTTTCACCGGTAATGTTGCCGTCCCGCATAAACCCGCGGGTGATCTGGAACGACAGAAATAGATTAGTCCGAGGCAGGAAATAGCAGGCTGAAGGTTATCTGGGCAGAATGTTCGCCCGCGTCACAACGGGCGTGCGCCGCACCGCCATGCAACGTCATAATCGCACGGACGATCGCCAACCCCAGACCGCTGGCGTGACTGCCCGCACTACGGGCGGCATCGGCACGGTAGAAACGGTCGAACAGCTTATCCAGATGCGTCGGTGAAATTGCCGGCCCTTGATTAATCACCTTTATCACCAGCCCTCCATTTGCCTGGCTGACGGCCTGCAACTGTACCTGGCTGTTTTCATCGGCATAGCGTACCGCGTTGGACACCAGGTTGCTCAATGCACGTTGGAACAGCATCGCATCCGCCACCCATTGCCCTTCGCCCTGGCAAACCAGCGTAATGCCGCGTTCTTCCGCCAGGCCTTCGAAATAGTCCGCCACCCGTTGCAGCTCTTGCGCCACATCGAGGCGCTGGTAGTTCAATACCGCTTGCCCTTCACCGGCACGCGCCAGAAACAGGATATTTTCCACCATGCGCGAAATACGCTCCAGCTCCTCCATGTTGTTCGACAACAGGGTTTCATACTCTTCCACGCTGCGCGCCTGATACAACGCCACCTGGCAGTGCCCCATCAGCGCGCCCACCGGGGTGCGGATTTCATGCGCCAAATCGGCGGAAAATTGCGTCAGCCGCAGATAACCTTCGTTCAGCCGATCCAGCATGGCGTTAAACGAACGGGTCAGTTGCTGCAACTCCTTCGGCGCTCCCTGCTCGCTCAGGCGGGTGGACAGCGTATTGGGCGTGATCACCGCGGCCTGTGCCGCCATACGCCACAACGGCTGCAATCCTCGACGCATCACCCAATAGCCCAGCAAGGCGATCAGGATAAATGCCACCGCGACAGCAGCCACTATCCGCCATAAATAACGTGCCAGCATCTTCTGTTCATTGACCATCACGTGGGCCGCCGAGATCTGCAGCAGGTTGCCGTCCTCCAGCCTGACCAGGGCCGATACGGCGCGCAATGGCACGCCCTCCGCCGTTTGCCCACGTTGTACCGCGCTTAACAACTGCGGCACACCGACTGGCGTCGGGATCATCGGCGGCAGACTCAGCCTGGCGGGGTTGACGTTGATTAACGGCTTTTGCCCCGGCTGTTGAAAAATCAGCACGTCCTGTTCATTGCCCAGCATATTTTCGAACAGGCCGGTATTTGCCGTCAGACGATCCAGCGGGAAACGCTGGCTCAACAAGTGACGGTAGTACTCCACCCGGCCGGTGACCTGAAAGTCGCTGCGGGTGGTCATTTCCTGGCGCATTGCGCCATACAGGTACCCTCCCGCCCCGCTGACCACCAACGCCGCCACCAGCGCAAACAGCATGGCACTGCGCAACGTCAACGACAGTGTACGCCAACGTTGGACCAGGGCCTTCATGAACGCGGCTCGCAAACGTAGCCAATACCGCGCACGCTGTGGATCAGTTTGACGTCAAACGGCCGGTCAATCTTGGCGCGCAGCCGCTTGATGGCCACATCCACCACGTTAGTGTCACTGTCGAAGTTCATGTCCCAGACCTGGGAGGCAATCATGGTGCGCGACAATACCTCCCCCTCGCGCCGCACCAGCAGGTGCAACAGCATGAATTCTTTGTTGGTCAGCAGGATCACCTGCTCCTGCCGCACCGCTTTGCGGCGCAGCACGTCGAGCTGCAAATCGGCAATCACATAGTGGTCGGCTTCACGCACCGTGCCCCGTCGCAGCAAGGTACGCAGACGCAACACCAGTTCGGTGAAGGAGAAAGGTTTGATCAGATAATCATCCGCCCCCAACTCCAGACCATGAATGCGATCCTGCACCCCATCACGGGCGGTAAGAAACAGGATCGGCACGTCGCTTTTCTTGCGCAGCACCTCAATGATCTGCCAGCCGTCCAGCCCCGGCAGCATCACGTCCAGCACGATAGCGTCATAGCCATGCTCCAGCGCCCGAAACAAACCGTCGGTGCCGTTACGCGCCAAATCGACGCTGTACCCCGCCTCGCCCAGCCCTTTCTTCAGGTAATCACCCGTGCTGATGTCGTCTTCAACCACCAGTATTCGCATTGTCGTCACCTCATGACTCTTGCGGAAATACTAGCAGTTTCGGCGGACATTCTTGATGACATTAATGTCATCAAACGGACATGGTGCTGTCCCCCTTGTTCAACCATGCTTAATCGGCAACCTAAACAGAGGAGAACTTTATGATTACCCGTCATCGTTTTGCCGGTTTACTGCTTTCCACTCTCATGCTGTGCAGCGGTGCAGCCGCCGCAGCGCAAACGTCGGGCAAGGTGATTGCCCCACTGCGTGGCGTCATCGATCAGGTCAGCGACAGCAGCCTGCAGGTCACCGATCGCAAAGGGGAAAAGGTCAGCGTTAAACTCAACGACCAGACCCGAGTGCTGAGCGTGTCGAAAGGCACGTTGGACGACATCAAACCGGACAGCTTTATCGGTACCGCAGCGGTACCGCAGCCGGACGGCTCGTTGAAAGCGTTGGAAGTGCATGTGTTCGCGGCCAGCCTGCGCGGCACCGGTGAAGGCCACTCGGCCTGGGAATCCGCCGACGGCAAGGTCGACACCATGACCAACGGCACCGTGGGCAAACTGGTGAAGTCCAACGGCCGCACCCTGACCGTGACCTACGGCAATCAGCAGAAAACCGTTAACGTGCCGGAAGATGTGCCGATCGTCACTCTGGATCCGGGTGACCGCAGCCTGTTGAAACCGGGCGCGCATATCGTGCTGTTCTCCGCCACTGACGATAAAGGTGAACGCGTCGCTACGCGCATTTCTGCCGGCAAAGACGGTACCGTTCCACCGATGTAATTCGGGAGTGCATGATGAAAAGTAACGCGCCGCGGCCGGTGCATCGTTGGCCGGTCCGCCTGACCCATTGGATTAACCTGTTCGCCATGGTCTGCATGTTCATGAGCGGTTGGGAAATCTATAACGCCTCACCGCTGTTCGGCTTCCGTTTTCCGCCGCAGGTCACGCTCGGCGGCTGGTTGGGCGGTGCGATTGGCTGGCACCTGGCGGTCATGTGGCTGTTGGCCGGCAACGCGGCGTGTTATCTGCTGTGGAGCCTGTTCAGCGGCCATTTCCGCCGCGATCTGCTGCCACTTGGCCTCGGCGCGCTGCGGCGCGATATCTGGCAGGCGCTGACGTTGCGGCTAAAACATCAGCATGGCCGCTATAACGCCATTCAGAAATTGATGTACCTCGGAGTGCTGGTTCTGGGGCTGCTGCTGGTGCTCTCCGGGCTGGCTATTTGGAAACCGGTGCAGTTGCAAGGCCTGGTGAGTCTGTTTGGCGGCTTTGACATTGCGCGTTACCTGCACTTTTTCGCCATGTCCGGCATTGGTTTATTTGTGGTGATTCATCTGCTGATGGTGATTATCGTGCCACGCACGCTGTGGGCAATGATAATGGGGGGCAAACATGACGGATAAAAAACAGCGTCCTGTGGCACCGGTGCTGGAGCCGGCGCAAAAGAAGCAACTGGTTAATCTGCAGCGCCGCCTGATGCTGCGTTCCGGCCTGACGCTGGGCGGCGTCGCCATGCTGACCGGCTGTAATCTGCAGGACGGCGATCAGGTGGATAAAGTGTTGTGGGCCATGTCGCGCTGGAACGATCGGGTGCAAGCCTGGCTGTTCAACGGCCAGAAGCTGGCGCAAACCTATCGTCCCGACCAGATCACCCATCCGTTTCCGTTCAACGCGTTTTACCCGGAGTACAACGTGCCTGAGGTCGATCTCGCCGGCTACCGGCTGGAAGTCTCCGGCAAAGTAGAAAAAAAGGCTCCCTGGACACTGGAACAACTGCAACGCCTGCCGCAGCAAAGCCAGATAACCCGATTGATCTGCATCGAAGGCTGGAGCGCCATCGGCCAATGGGGAGGCGTCCCGCTGCGCAATTTCCTGCAGCACATCGGGGCGGATCTGAACGCCCGCTACGTGGGTTTCAAATGCGCGGATCGTTACTACTCCAGTATCGACATGGCCACGGCATTGCATCCACAAACCATTCTGGCGCTGGATTTCGGCGGCCAGGCGCTGCCGGCAGATTACGGCTACCCACTGCGGCTGCGGGTGCCGACCAAACTGGGCTTTAAGAACGCCAAGCATATCGCCGCCATTTTTGTCAGCGATACCAACCCCGGCGGCTACTGGGAAGATCAGGGCTATAACTGGTTCAGCGGAATTTAGTTTTCTGCGTGGCGCTGCGCAGAAAACCCGCTGACGGCTGGTACATGTATTCCGACGCTGTTAATAATTCATCACTAAAAAGGAAGGTAACTATTGGAAAAGTAATAATAAAAAGGATTTTATCATGGAGATTGATGTTACTGAGGTGGATGCACAACGGACCACTGAGTTTAGATATCAAATAACGGTGAGAAAAAGCGATGGTAAAAATGCAGAGTACTACCTGGATTTTAATAAGATAACGCAGAAAATGCGTCTATGGTTTACACATATTTATACCCATTCGAAGATTTTAGATCACATATATCTTATTGAATTTTACGATGTTAAAGCACTGACTGCTCGCGATATGAATCAACGTTCACAGTTTGATACCTTCAGCAAAATGAGGTACAGCCTGCGTGAACGTGAGAACTTTTTCGTCAATGGCCTTGGTGAAGCCATTTTACGTTTCAAAAAGCAAAGCGAAGCCAAAGTTATTCTCTGCTTTCCCCTCAGGCCGGCTCTCGCAAGAATCTATGATCGACTGTTGAAAAAACATGCAAGATCAGTACACTGCTTGTACAGATTGGATCTTGTGGAGGACGGTTTATATGTCATCGAAACATAGCGTTCTGGAAGTCCCTAAGGAAGAAACAGCCGCATTCAAAAAGCAGCGCCTGCTCGCCCTCAAAGCATTTCAGGAGGCCTGGTGGGAACAAAGATGTCAGGAATGGCGCGAACGAGGTTGCCTAGGTACGCCGGGTCGGGTCATCAGCCGCTACCGTTCAAACGAAACGCCATAACCCCCATCTGGGGGTTGAGACTGCTGACAAACATATAATGTTTGGCGGCAGGCACTAAAGGTTTTGAAAATCAATTTATTGATTTTCGGCTGATAACACAAAGGGGGAAAAACCACGCTTTTATCCCCCTTTGTCAATAATCTGAACCCCCATCTGGGGGTTTTCTGTTTTAGCCTCTCACTCTCCGGTCGTCAGCAGCGTGATATCCGCCTGCAGGATCGCCTCGCGCGCTGCGGCAGGCAGATTGTCATCGGTAATAATCGCGTCAAATACCGCGATCGGTAGCGCCAGATAGGTGGCGATTTTGCCGTATTTAGAGGTGTCGCTCAGCAGGATGCAGCGGCGGCTGGCTTCAACAATGGCTTTTTTCACCATCACCTTGTCTTCATTCGGCGTCGACAGGCCGCGCATGCCCCATGACGAAGCGGAAATGAACGCCAGATCGATAAACAGTCCACGCAGTGCCTGAGCCGCCGCTTCACCGACACATGAGCGGTTCTCACGGCAGACGGTGCCGCCGGTGTGGATAATCTTGCATTGACTGTGTTCGATCAGGTAGCCCGCGATCACGAAATCGTTGGTGACCACCGTCAGATCTTCGCGCTCACTGATGTGCTTCGCCAGCGCCAGCGTGGTGGTGCCCGCATCCAGATAAATGCAACTGTTGGGCGGGATCTGCCGGGCAGCCAACTGGCCGATGGCCGCTTTTTGTTGGCTGTACATCCCTTCCTTATCCTGATGCGAAGGTTCAATCGCAACCCGTTCTGCGGACTGCACCCCTCCAGACACCGCCAGTACTGCGCCCTGCTCCTCAAGCTTTTGCAAGTCGCGGCGAATCGTCATGTGCGACACGCCCAGCCGCTCGGTCAATTCAGCAATGCTGACCACCCCGCGTTCGGATACCAGCGCTAAAATTTGCTGATGGCGTTCTACAGGTATCACGGTTCCCTCTCTTTACCGCAGTGATAATAATTGTGATTTTACGTCAATTTTCGTTCGATGATAGCAGCCTTTTTACAGCCCGTGAGATCGGTCATGATATTAGTCATTTGTTTTAACTATTTTTAAAACAGCGAGTTAACCCGACATCAGCCTCTTTCAGCGAGTGTATTCAGGCTGCATATACTGTTAATAATTGTGATACCGATCGCTGACTTCGTGCAATAACGCGCTTATATTTAACACAACAAAACAAATTATCACTAAAATTAACATGAGGTGCCGTATGACACAGCCAGGGGATTTTGCAGTTTGCATCGTAGGGTTAGGCTCTATGGGAATGGGGGCGGCAACGTCGTGCATTAATGCCGGGCTGACAACTTACGGCGTCGATCTTAACCCGCAGGCGCTGGCCACATTGCAACAGGCTGGGGCGAAACAGGCGGCCACCCGTGCAGACGATTTCGCTGCAGAGTTGGATGCCTTGCTGCTGCTGGTGGTCAACGCGGCCCAGGTGAAACAGATCCTGTTCGGCGATAATGGCCTGGCCGCGAAGCTGAAACCCAATACGCCGGTCATGGTCTCTTCCACCCTCTCCGCCGCCGATGCCAAACAGATTGAACAACAGTTGCTGGCGCTCGGCCTGAACATGCTGGATGCCCCGGTTTCCGGCGGCGCGGCCAAGGCGGCTGAAGGCCAGATGACGGTGATGGCATCGGGTAAAGAGTCCACATTCCAACAGTTGCAGCCGGTACTGGACGCCATTGCCGGCAAGGTCTATCGCATTGGCGAAGAGATCGGTCTGGGCGCTACGGTGAAAATCATTCACCAACTGCTGGCCGGGGTGCATATCGCCGCCGGAGCAGAAGCCATGGCGCTGGCTGCCCGCGCCGGCATCCCCCTGGACGTGATGTACGATGTCGTCACCCACGCCGCCGGTAATTCATGGATGTTCGAAAACCGCATGCGCCACGTGGTCGACGGCGACTACACGCCAAAATCGGCGGTGGATATCTTCGTGAAGGATCTGGGGTTAGTGACCGATACCGCCAAAGCGCTGCATTTCCCGCTGCCGCTGGCTTCGACCGCTTTCACTATGTTCACCGCCGCCAGCAATGCCGGTTTCGGTAAAGAAGACGACAGCGCAGTGATCAAGATCTTCGCCGGTATCGATCTGCCGCAAAAGAAGGAGAACGCATGATGCTGCTCGGGGTGATTGCAGATGATTTTACCGGTGCCACCGACATTGCCAGCTTTCTGGTGGAAAACGGCCTGTCGACGGTGCAGTTAAACGGCGTACCGCAAGAGAACATACCGGTCGAAGCGCAGGCGGTCGTCATTAGCCTGAAATCAAGATCCTGCGAGCCATCGCAGGCAGTTGAACAATCGTTGCAGGCGCTGGCCTGGTTGCAGCGCCAGGGTTGCCGGCAATTTTACTTCAAATACTGTTCGACCTTCGACAGCACCGCCCTGGGGAACATTGGCCCGGTGACCGATGCCCTGCTCGATGCGCTGGGCGAAAGCCAAACGGTGATCTCCCCGGCGCTGCCGGTCAACGGCCGCACTGTGTATCAGGGCTATCTGTTCGTGTTGGATCAGCTGTTGTCGGAGTCCGGCATGCGCCACCACCCGGTGACGCCGATGACCGACAGTAACCTGTTGCGGCTGATGGAGGCGCAGGCTCAGGGCCGGTGCGGGTTGGTCACGGCCGCAGAAATGGATCGCGGTGCCGAAGCCGTGGCGGAAAAGCTGCAACTGCTGGCGCAACAAGGGGTGCGTTATGCCGTGCTGGATACGCTGAATGAGCAGCATTTACTGACCCAGGGTGAAGCGCTGAAAAATACGAAGCTGGTGACCGGCGGATCCGGCCTGGCGATCGGCCTCGCTCGTCAATGGGCCCAACCGGGACAAGGCAGTCCGCAGGGTGCGGGAGCCCCGCAGGGGGAAAAAGCGGTGGTACTGTCCGGATCCTGCTCCGTCATGACCAACCGGCAGGTGGCTCATTATCGCCGGCAGGCGGCCGCCAAGGCTATCGACGTGGCGCGTTGCCTTAGCGAATCTGACCGTGCGGCTTACATAATAGAACTGGCCGACTGGGTACAGCAACAGGCGAACGCGCCATTGGCTCCGCTGCTGTATGCCACCGCCGAGCCGGAAATATTGCAGCAGGTGCAGCAACAATACGGGATGGCAGCCGCCAGTCAGGCGGTAGAGTCACTGTTTGCCGGGGTGGTTAAACAGCTCCGGCAGCACGGATTCAGCCGCTTTATCGTTGCCGGCGGCGAAACTTCCGGCGTAGTGACTCAGGCGCTGGGTATTCGCGGTTTCCATATCGGCCCCAGCATCTCTCCCGGCGTGCCCTGGGTGCGCGCCATCGAACAACCGATTTCATTGGCCCTTAAATCGGGCAACTTTGGCGATGAAAACTTTTTCGCCCGGGCGCAAACGGAGTTCCCATTATGACCATGACGACTGAACAGCAGGCGCGCGAAGAAATGGTGCGCCTGGGGGCCTCGTTCTTCCAGCGCGGTTATGCTACCGGTTCTGCCGGTAACCTCTCGCTGTTACTGGCGGACGGCACGCTGCTGGCGACCCCGACCGGCTCCTGCCTTGGCGAACTGCAGGCCGAACGTCTGTCGAAAGTCAGCCTGAACGGCGAATGGCTGTCCGGCGATAAACCGTCGAAAGAGATCAGCTTTCACCGCGCGCTGTATCTGAATAACCCGGAATGCAAAGCGGTGGTGCACCTGCACTGTACCTACCTCACCGCCTTGTCATGCCTGCAAGGGTTGGACGTCGAGAACGCGATCAAACCTTTCACCCCTTATGTGGTGATGCGGGTCGGCAAGGTGCCGGTAGTCCCTTACTACCGTCCCGGCGATCTGCGGCTGGCGGAGGATTTGGCCAAGCTGGCGCCGACCCACCGTGCTTTTTTGCTGGCCAATCACGGCCCGGTGGTGACGGGGAAGGATCTGCGGGCGGCGGCGGATAACACTGAAGAGATGGAAGATGCGGCCAAGCTGATTTTCACCCTCGGCAACCGTCCAATACGCTATTTGACCGATGATGAAATTACCGAGTTACGGAGCTGAACCATGCCTAAGTTTGCCGCCAATTTATCGATGATGTTTAACGAACTGCCGTTCCTGGAAAGGTTCGAGGCCGCCGCCGCACAGGGTTTTAAAGCCGTGGAGTTCCTGTTCCCCTATGACTATCCGGCCGAGCTGCTGGCGGAGAAATTGCGCAGCAATGGTTTGCAGCAGGTGCTGTTCAATACCGCCCCCGGCAACGCCGAAGCCGGTGAGTGGGGATTGGCGGCGGTACCGGGCCGTGAACAAGATGCACGCGCGGATATCGATCGCGCCCTGACCTACGCCATTGAACTGAACTGCCCCAGCGTACATGTGATGGCCGGCGTGGTTCCCCCGGGGGAAGACTGGCAGCGCTACCGCGATACCTTTATCGACAATATTCGCTATGCTGCCGACAGCTTCGCCAGGCACGGCGTCAAGGTGCTGATCGAAGCGCTCAGCCCACCGGTTAAACCCCATTATCTGTTCTCCAGCCAACACCAGGCGGCAGAGCTGATCGAAGCCATCGATCGCCCGAACGTCTTCGTTCAGTTCGACTTTTTCCATGCTCAACTGGTGGACGGCAACATCAGCGGACTGATGCATTCCCTGGCCGGGCGCTATGCCCATATTCAGATTGCCTCGGTGCCGGACCGCCATGAACCGGATGACGGCGAACTGAATTATCCGTGGCTGTTCGCCCAACTGGATGCCATCGGCTATCAAGGCTGGGTAGGCTGCGAATATCGCCCGCGCGGCGCTACCGTCGCCGGGCTTGATTGGCTAAAGCCTTACCAGTAAGGCGCCGCCGCCCCCCAGGGATTTCCATAACATAAAAATTAAACGCACCCGTATCGCCAACCGGCGATCGCGGTGCCTGACTCTTACCCGATTAAAGGCTATTCCATGTCTACCTCTATGCTTTTGATGATTGCCGTATTAGGTGTGGTACTGCTCCTGCTGATGGTCATAAAGGCCAAGATCCAGCCCTTTGTCGCTCTGTTGGTGGTCAGCCTGCTGGTGGCGTTGGCCAGCGGCATTCCGACCGGCGAAGTGATGAAAGTGATGACGGCCGGAATGGGCGGCGTGCTGGGTTCGGTGACCATTATCATCGGCCTGGGCGCGATGCTCGGTAGAATGATCGAGCATTCCGGCGGCGCCGAATCCCTGGCCCAACGCTTCAGCAAGGCTATGGGACCGAAACGCACCGTGGCCGCACTGACCCTCGCCGCATTTATTCTCGGCATCCCGGTGTTTTTCGACGTCGGCTTTATCATCCTGGCGCCGATCATCTACGGTTTTGCCAAGGTCGCTAAAGTTTCACCGCTGAAGTTCGGCCTGCCGATGGCCGGTGTGATGCTGACGGTGCACGTCGCCTTGCCGCCGCATCCCGGTCCGGTTGCCGCCGCCGGGTTGTTGAACGCCGACATTGGCTGGCTGACCATTATCGGCCTCGCGATCTGCATTCCGGTTGGGGTGATCGGCTACTTCGTGGCCAAACACCTGAACCGTAAAACCTATCCGCTGTCGATTGAGGTACTGGAGCAGCTGCAGCTGGCAGCGCCCGAACCGGCACCCGAAGGCAAAGCGCCGTTAAACGATCGTATTAATCCACCTGGCGCAAGGTTGGTAGCGGCACTGATCGTCATTCCTATCGCGATTATCATGCTGGGTACCGTTTCGGCCACGTTGCTCGAGCCGGGTTCGGCACTGCGCGACACCCTTTCACTGCTCGGCTCTCCGGCGGTAGCGTTGATGATCGCCCTGCTGCTGGCGTTCTATTTCCTGGCCATCCGTCGCGGCTGGAGCCTGCAACACACCAGCGACGTCATGGGGGGCGCGTTACCGACTGCCGCAGTGGTGATCCTGGTGACCGGTGCCGGCGGCGTGTTCGGCAAAGTGTTGGTGGAGTCCGGCGTGGGCAAGGCCTTGGCGGACGTTTTGACCACCATCGGCCTGCCGTTGATCCCGGCGGCCTTTATCATCTCGCTGGCTCTGCGCGCCTCACAGGGATCTGCCACAGTGGCTATCCTGACGACCGGTGGCTTGCTGTCGGAAGCGGTCAGCGGACTGAATCATCTGCAACTGGTGTTGGTCACGCTCGCTACCTGCTTCGGCGGGCTGGGGTTGTCGCACGTGAATGATTCCGGTTTTTGGATCGTCACCAAATACCTCGGTCTTTCGGTTGCCGATGGCCTGAAAACCTGGACGGTGCTGACGACGATCCTCGGCCTGAGCGGCTTCCTGTTCACCTGGTTGCTGTGGCTGGCGGTGTAATTTCTCTGGCATACTGCACAGACCGCCTTTGGCTCTGTGCAGGAAAAAATAATGCCGCTTATCACCGCCGCACCGCTGTTGCTTACCGAACGTTTACGCCTGGATGCGCATACGCTGGACGACTTTGACTCGTTGGCCGCCATGTGGGCCGATCCTGAAGTGGTGCGCTATATCGGCGGTACGCCGAGGGATCGCGAAGACTCCTGGGGTCGCCTGATGCGCTACGCGGGCCACTGGGCGCTGCTGGGTTATGGCTACTGGGCCGTGCGCGACAAGGTCAGCGGCGCTTACCTCGGCGGCATCGGTTTTTCCGACTTCCAGCGCCATATCCATCCGGCACTTGATGCCCCCGAAATGGGCTGGACCCTGGTGACGTCGGCGCAGGGTAAAGGCTATGCCACCGAAGCGCTGCGAGCCGCCCTGGCCTGGGGAAAAGACCATTTGCCGAGTGATGAGGCGGTCTGCATCATCTCACCGGAAAACCGGCCCTCTTTGGCATTGGCGAAGAAGGTCGGTTTTAGCGAAAGCCATCGTAGCGAGTACCACCAAAGCCCGATCCTGGTGATGCACTGCCCGCTATAACGCAGGTGGGGCCTTCGCCGCAGTGGCCAGTGCCACCTGAATAAAATTATCCCGCAGTGCATCAGGCTGCTGCGGGTTCCAGGCGATACCGACTTGCCATTCGGTCTGTTCGCCACTCAACGGCAGAATATCGATTCCCGCCGGCGCAATATGCGTAACGCTGTGCGGCAACAAGGCAACGCCAATGCCCGCGGCGACCAGCGCCAACAAGGTCTGAATATCCCCGGCCTGTTGCACCACGTTGGGCGCCAGTTGATGAGCGGCAATAAAACGCAGCGACTGATCGCTCAGCCCCCTGCCGCGCTTCGGCGTCAACTGCAACAAAGGCAGAGTATTGAATTGCGCCATGATCGTCTCCGCCTGCAACGCCAGCGCCGAAGGCGCAGCCAACACCAATCGGTCACTCAGTAACGCACTGGCCCGTAACGGCGTACTCACCGGTAACCGTACAAACCCGACCTGCAACTCGCCTTGCAATAACAGTTGATATTGCCGCTCTGAAGGCAGGTCTTCCAACCCCACGGCAACCTCGGGGAAACGCAGGCGGAAGGCGGCAACCAGCTGCGGTGCCAGATGGAAACTGGACAAGCCAAAACCGATCGCCAACCGCCCTGCCTCCCCTTGCACCACCCGCAGAGCCCGCTGTTGAAACTGCCGATGCTGGCCGACCAGCGTCTGCGCCTCGGGATAGAGCCGCTGGCCGCTGGCGGTCAGTTGGGCGCCCTGACGGCCACGGTTAAACAAGCGGGCACCCAGCAGCGTTTCCAGTGCCTGGATCTGTTTGCTCAGCGCCGGCTGAGTGATGCACAGCCGCTCTGCCGCCAAACGATAATTGCCCTGTTCGGCCAGCACCACAAAGGCGCGTAGTTGTCGAATATCCATTCCATCAGGTTATCAAAAAAGGAATTTAATTGATTATACAGTAATCAATGGCTTTGCTGTAATCAACGCCAGATAACAGCCCAAAGGTAACCCTATGACCGACTCTCTGCGTGCCGCGACGGTGCAATTCCAGCATCGTGCCAATGACAAAAACTACAACCTGTCGGTGATCGAGGGCTTTATCGCCCGCGCCGCCGCCGAACGGATCCAGCTGCTGACCTTCCCGGAAATGTGCATTACCGGCTATTGGCACGTGCGGCACCTCAGCGCCGGTGAAATTGGCGCACTGGCCGAACCGATCGCCGACAGCCCTTCACTGGCGCGCATTCGCCCGCTGGCCGAACGCTATAACATGGCAATCGGCGTCGGGCTGATTGAACGGGGTGAGGATGGCAAGTATTACAATGCCTACGCCGTCTGCCTGCCCGACGGCAAGCTTCACGTTCACCGTAAACTGCATGCCTTTGAACATCCGGCGATAGCCAGCGGCGACCGTTTCACCGTGTTCGATACCCCTTGGGGGATCAGGATGGGGGTGCTGATCTGCTGGGACAATAATCTGGTGGAGAACGTTCGGGCGACCGCACTGCTGGGGGCCGAGGTATTGCTGGCTCCGCACCAGACCGGTGGCACTCACTCACGCAGCCCGCACGGCATGAAGCCGATCCCACTGGAGATTTGGCAACGACGACAGGAGGATCCGCAGGCGATAGAAGCGGCGTTTCGTGGCGAACACGGACGCGGCTGGCTGATGCGCTGGCTTCCGGCACGTGCGCATGACAATGGCCTGTTTGTTTTGTTCAGCAACGGTGTCGGGCGTGACGATGACGAAGTGCGCACCGGCAATGCGATGATCCTCGATCCCTACGGCCGTATTCTGGCGGAAACCTGGGCGGCAGAAGACCGGATGGTTACGGCCACGCTTGATCTGTCGCTGATCCCGCTCAGCACGGGTCGTCGCTGGATCCAGGGTCGCCGCCCGACACTTTACGGCATCCTCACGCAACCGCAAGGCTATGAGCGAGATGCCCGCAGCGCACGCTTTTCATCGGAACCGGCGAAAAAATTGGGCCAATGACCGGGGCTGAATAACAGGCAAAAAAAATCCGCCCGAAGGCGGATTTTTATCTGATGCGGCTAACTGCGCCACATGCTCATGCCCACAGGCATGGAGAAATCTTAGAAACGGTAGCCTACGCCAACGCTCCAGATACCAACGTCAACGCTGCGGATACGGCTCTGCTCGTAACCAACGTCCAGCGCTACGTCCTGGATTGGGTTGAACTGCAGGCCAGCACCGTAGGTGAAGCCGTAGTCGCTGTTGCCGTTACGGTCGGAACCGTTTTGAGCGTTGTCGATGTTTTTACCGTAACCCACACCCACTACACCGTAGATGCTTGCCCAGTCGTTGAAGCGGTAAGCTGGACCGGCAGTGATAGAGTTGTACTGAGCTTTACCGTAGTAACCGTTCTCAGAACCGTTCTTCTCAACGTGGGTAAAGGAACCGATAACACCCAGTGGGTTGTTGTCGAACTCGTAACGGTACTTCAGGTTGAAACCGTCGGCTTTGTTAGCAACGCCTTGGAGATCACCCTGCGCATAGCCAGCGGATACGGTGCTCTGACCAGCGAATGCGGTACCTGCGGTCACTGCTAATACACAGGCTGCTACTGCGGAAAGACATGCAATTTTTTTCATAACCACCTCAAACGCGTTATATTTTTAAGTAAATCCATTTGTTCATGCATTGAAAATATAACAAAAATTAGCGTGAAACTCTGCCTTAAAATGAGTGTCTAATGCTTTATATCGTGTAACATTAGATTACAAGAACAGTGTATCTTCTTCTTTTCGCTCTATTTTCGAGCCGCATTCTACTCGTTTCTGTGATAACAATCACCTATTTAATATCCAGACTATTCCTAAAAAAAGCGCACTTTTTGACCAAAAAACCCAGGTCAGCCCCCTGAGCCAGCACTTTTTTTCGTGGCTAACGCTTTTCGCAGACACATTTACCCTATTTCATTTACACTGCCGTCATCCGAACTTCGACCCTCTTCCCAGGTTGTGGGAAACGCATAAAAGGCTCTAAAGGATGTCCTCGTCTGCCACCACAAAAGCGTCTTCTGCGCTGCTGCCTATCTGTCTGTTGATCATCGCCATGGTGTCGATTCAAAGCGGTGCCTCTCTGGCGAAAAGCCTGTTCCCGCTGGTCGGCGCGGAAGGCATTACCACGCTGCGTTTGAGTATTGGCACGCTGATTTTGTTTATTATATTCCGCCCGTGGCGCATGCGTTTTGCCGCCGGTAGCCGTCTGCCGCTGTTCATCTATGGGCTGGCACTGGGTGCGATGAATTACCTGTTCTATCTTTCTTTGCGCACCCTGCCGCTCGGCATCGCCGTGGCACTGGAGTTTACCGGCCCGCTGGCGGTTGCCATGTTCTCCTCACGCCGTGCGATAGATTTTTTATGGGTGGCGCTGGCGATCGCCGGGTTGTGGTTCCTGCTGCCGCTGGGTCACGACATGGGCAGTATCGATCCCTTTGGCGCAGCCTGCGCGCTGGGCGCCGGGGCCTGTTGGGCGGTCTACATTATCTGCGGTCAGAAGGCAGGCGGCGACCACGGTCCGGGTACCGTAGCGGTGGGCTCACTGATAGCCGCCGTGGTGTTTTGCCCGATTGGTGCCTGGCAAGCCGGCAGCGCGCTGCTCAATATCGACATCCTGCCCGTCGCACTGGCCGTGGCGATCCTCTCCACGGCACTGCCCTATTCCCTGGAAATCATTGCGCTGCCCAAAATACCGGCACGAACCTTCGGCACATTGATGAGCCTGGAGCCGGCTCTGGCTGCACTTTCCGGCATGCTGTTCCTTAATGAACACCTGACGACAGTTCAATGGCTGGCATTGGCGGCAATCATCGCCGCCTCCATGGGGGCGACCCTGACCATCAAGCCTAAACCGCAAATCGAAAACTTGTCCTGAGGATCGGCTACGCCTGCATTTGCCCAAAGCGGAATGCAGGCGGGTTAACTGTTTTCACCTCGGCAAACAGGCATACTTTTCCCCGCAGTCCCCACGTTGTAATGGAACCTAACCCGGCAGGGTTAACCACATGGAGAATTAAAGTGATTTATAACACTCTGTTTAACCCACGCTATGGCCGTGGGCTGTCACCGATACTGATCGAGACCCTCACCACCTTGCGTCAATACGATCTCGCTGAGCTGGCGCAGGGAAGGCATGAGCTAAAGGGTGAGAAGATCTTTATGGACGTGATGACGCTAACCACCGGGTTAGCGGAAAGCAAGCGTGCAGAGCTGCATCAGGAATATGCCGTTATCCATCTGCTCCTCAGCGGCGAAGAACGCATGGATTATGGCTTGCCGGGTGATTGGCAAAGTGAGTTGCCTTATGACGAAGTGCAGGATCTACAACTGCTGGATATCAAACGTCACCGCCAGACGCTGGCGATGTTTCCCGGCATGTACGCCATATTTTTGCCCCATGAACCACATAAGGTCGGTTGCCAACTGAAGGCAGCGATGCCGATCAAAAAAGCGGTGGTGAGAGTGCATTACACCCTGCTGCTGTAACCGGTCAGCCGGTCTCTATGGCCGGCTTTTCACCGTGCTATTCTGACGCCGTCATGATCAAGGCGGCGACAAGGTGCGGATAAACCTCTCGGTCTGCTCCGGCGATCGCAGTCGGATAAAGCGGATATGCTGATACCGGGCATTGTTCATGTCGGCAAGATAGCCGGTGCGGTTCTTACGGTAGGTTTTAATGGTCCACCAGATAATGGACTCGCGGCTGAAAAAAGAGCGGCGAAAGCTCTCGCAGTTACCGGTGCCGGGCCATAGCTCGCTACCCCGCCATGCACGCGTGACCGCCCGACGTACCGCCTGAAACAACGTACGACAGAACCCATAGTCCACCCACACCACCCAATCTACACTTTCCCACTTGATCGCTTTGGTTCGGCTGTAGTTGCCGTCAAGCACCCAACCGCGATCGGCCTCAGCCAGCACCTGCGTGATCCGCGCTAAAAACTCGCCATCGGGCGTGCCCTGCCATTCCGGCCGCCAAAACAGCTTGTCCAGCTCGATATGAGGCAACGCAAACTTTTCCGCTAGCTGACGCGACACCGTACTTTTACCACTGCCACTGGTTCCAACGACGTTAATTTTCATAGGCACGGGAGGTTGTGAAATAAGGAGATCAATATTTTAGCGAGATGTTATTAAGCTATCAATATGAATTAACAGACAATTAACACAAGGGCAGCGCAATGGCCCAGGATAGTATTATCCTAATCAAAAACAGGAATGAGAGTGGTTATTAAACTGTGTTATATAATTATTACAGACTGGAACTATCCTAGCGAACAATGAATTAATTATATCTTTATAATTCATAGCATTAATAAGTTAAAATAAACACAACCCTATAACCCTACCCTTGTTGATATTAATTTTCAACTCGTTGAAACCTATTAATCCAATAGCCATTTTCAGCCTGCAAAACGCTATATCGCTGCTATAATTACTCCCGTGACAAAAATAGGACAATGACCCATAGAGAGGATATCTGATATGAGTACCGCTAAACTGGTGAAAACGAAATCTTCTGACCTGCTCTACACTCGCAATGACATGGACGAAAAAACCAAACTGGAAGCCATCAAGGCGCTGAACCATCAGGTGGTGCAGTTTATCGACCTGTCGTTGATCACCAAACAGGCACACTGGAACATGCGTGGCGCCAATTTTATCGCCGTGCATGAAATGCTGGACGGATTCCGTACCGCAATCATCGATCACCTGGACACTTTTGCCGAGCGCGTAGTGCAGTTAGGCGGCGTAGCCCTGGGCACCGTACAGGTAGTGAACGATAAGACCGCGCTGAAAAGCTATCCGACCAATATCCACAGCGTACAGGAACACCTGAAAGCGCTGGCCGATCGTTATGCGGTGGTCGCGAATGACATTCGCAAGGCCATCACAGAAGTCGCAGATGAAGATACGGCTGATATGTTCACGGCCGCCTCCCGCGACCTGGACAAGTTCCTGTGGTTTATCGAGTCCAACATCGAATAAACCCCGCTATAGATAGATTATCAAAGCGGTCCGCATTGCGGGATTGAACAGGCTGTGGGCTTTGCCCCGGCCTGTTTTTCGTTTATGCCGCTTGAATTGCTCAAAAAACAGCCCATAGTAAATAAATCAAACTGCAAACGACGTTGCAACAGTGAGGTGACCATGGCAAGCGGATGGGCGGCGGACGGCGCCGTGCAAGATCAAATCGACTCCACCGTCGATGATGCCGTACAGCGTGCAAGACAGGCTCTGGGCCAGGGTGAAAGTGAGCATTATTGCCAGGAATGTGGGGAAGAAATTCCTCTGGCACGGCGGCAAGCGCTGAAAGGTGTGCGTTATTGCCTGGCCTGTCAAACCGAGCTGGATAAAAAACAGGCGGCCAACAGTTTGTATAACCGCCGCGGCAGCAAAGACAGCCAGCTGCGTTGAGGTGATGAACGCAAAACACCTTCCCTGCCCCTCTTTCACCGAACACTCCTGCACCAAATGCAACTGCCTTGCGACACAAAAGTTAGAGTTAGTTATCAATATTGAAGCGAAACCGTTAACTATCGGTTGTTTCAGCCCCATTATTTGGTTAATGATAGACCCGTGCACCAACAGGCAACCCGAAGCACTATTTTGGGGCCTCCATTTGGTGCATAAAAATAATAATTCGACATTCAAACCCAACATCACACCGCAACTCTTTGTTTTTATAGTAGTTGAAAACCTGGCACGATTTTTTCATGGCACCAACTGCAATATAAAAAATGGGTAATCCGCAACCTGTACAGGAAATTCCTCTCATGAAGTCAATTTTTAAAGTCTCCCTGGCCGCGCTTTCGCTGGCCTTTGCCGTAAGTTCCCACGCAGCAGATAAACTGGTCGTCGCCACGGATACCGCATTCGTTCCTTTTGAATTCAAGCAAGGCGATAAATACGTAGGTTTCGATATCGACCTGTGGGCCGCTATCGCCAAAGAACTGAAACTGGACTACACCCTGAAACCCATGGATTTCAGCGGCATCATCCCGGCGCTGCAAACCAAGAATATCGATCTGGCGCTGGCCGGGATCACCATTACCGAAGAACGTAAAAAAGCCATCGAATTCTCCGACGGCTACTATAAAAGCGGCCTGCTGGTGATGGTTAACGCCAACGACGACAGCATCAAAGGCATTGACGATCTGAACGGTAAAGTGGTGGCGGTGAAGAGCGGCACCGGCTCCGTGGATTACGCCAAACAACACATCAAAACCAAAGACCTGCGCCAGTTCCCGAACATCGATAACGCCTATATGGAACTGGGCACCAAACGTGCTGACGCCGTGCTGCACGACACGCCAAACATCCTGTACTTCATTAAAACGGCCGGCGCCGGCAAGTTCAAAACCGTTGGCGAATCACTGGAAGCCCAGCAATACGGCATCGCCTTCCCTAAAGGCAGTGACGAGCTGCGCGTGAAGGTGAATGGCGCGCTGAAAACGCTGCGCGACAACGGCACCTACAACGAAATCTACAAAAAATGGTTCGGTACCGAACCTAAATAACGGATGAAGTCAGCCACTGATTCACTTAAGCACAGGGGTGGTGCCTTAGCCCCTGCGCTTTGTTGTATCTGATTCCCACGTTTGGGATCACCGGGAGAAAATACCATGCAGTTTGACTGGAGTGCCATCTGGCCCGCCATCCCTATCCTGTTAGAAGGCGCCAAAATGACCCTGTGGATTTCGGTCCTCGGTCTGATTGGCGGCCTGATCATCGGCCTTGTGGCCGGTTTTGCCCGTACCTACGGCGGTTGGATTGCCAACCACGTCGCCCTGGTATTCATCGAAGTTATCCGCGGCACACCGATCGTAGTGCAGGTGATGTTTATTTACTTCGCCCTGCCAATGGCGTTCAGCGATTTGCGCATCGATCCCTTTAGCGCGGCGGTGGTCACCATAATGATCAACTCCGGTGCCTACATTGCAGAAATCACCCGCGGTGCCGTGTTGTCTATCCATAGCGGCTTTCGTGAAGCCGGCCTGGCTCTGGGTCTGTCGCGCCGTGAAACCATCCGCTATGTCATTATGCCGCTGGCGCTGCGCCGTATGCTGCCACCGCTGGGCAACCAGTGGATCATCAGCATCAAAGACACTTCGCTGTTTATCGTGATCGGTGTGGCAGAACTGACCCGTCAGGGCCAGGAGATTATTGCCGGTAACTTCCGTGCGCTGGAAATCTGGAGCGCCGTGGCGGTTATTTATCTGATTATTACTCTGGTGCTGAGCTTCGTGCTGCGTCGTCTGGAAAGAAGGATGAAAATCCTGTGATTGAATTTAAAAACGTCTCCAAGCACTTTGGGCAAACCCAGGTGTTGCACAACATTGACCTGAAAATTAACCAGGGTGAAGTGGTGGTGATTATCGGGCCTTCCGGCTCCGGCAAGTCCACGCTGCTGCGCTGCATCAACAAACTGGAAGAGATCACCAGCGGTGATCTGATCGTCGATGGCCTGAAAGCCAACGATCCCAAGGTGGACGATCGCCTGATCCGTCAGGAAGCCGGCATGGTGTTTCAACAGTTCTACCTGTTCCCCCACCTGACCGCGTTGGAAAACGTCGCCTTTGGTCCTATCCGCGTACGCGGTTTGAAAAAGTCGGATGCGGAAAAACTGGCGCGCGAACTGCTGGCCAAAGTGGGCCTGGCAGAACGTGCCCATCACTATCCGTCAGAGCTTTCCGGCGGCCAGCAGCAGCGTGTGGCAATCGCCCGTGCACTGGCGGTAAAACCGAAAATGATGCTGTTTGATGAACCTACCTCCGCCCTTGATCCGGAACTGCGCCATGAAGTGTTGAAAGTCATGCAGGATCTGGCAGAGGAAGGCATGACCATGGTGATCGTCACCCACGAAGTCGGCTTTGCCGAAAAAGTGGCTTCGCGACTGATCTTTATTGATAAGGGCCGGATTGCGGAAGACGGCAACCCGCATGAGTTGATCAACAACCCGCCAAGCCCGCGCTTGCAAGAGTTCTTGCAGCACGTTTCCTGATTTATCCTGCTCAACGGCGGGCCGGTTCCAGGCCCGCCGTTTCTATTTAGCACTCGTTACCACGCCATGTGGCTCTTCATTTCCTACTATATTCCTTGTTTTTGTTAACATTTGTATTTAACCCGCCGATTGACAGAGCACCAAGAGAGGATAAATGCCCGCTACCGCATGTTCCCGATTAGGTTCTCATCTGCGAGAACACCTGTTTCCCCTGTTACTGCTGCTGATCACCTGCACAGTTTCCCCGCAGACTGCGGCGCAACCCGCACAGAAGGCCGACTCAAGCGCCCAAACCGAGCAGCAAAAGGCCTCTTACGCCGCGCTGGCGGATATTTTGCAAGACGATAAAGCCCGTGCCGGGCTGATCAGCCACCTCAGGCAGGCGGCAGGCGAATCTTCTGCTGCGCCGCCTAAAACCGAAGCGCCGGCACCGTCCGACTCGCTGAGCGACAACCTCACCAGTTTGGCGCAGGACAGCCTTAGCACCCTTAGCCAGAAGTTAAACTCAAGACAAAAGCTGATCGATTCCGGGCCAAAGCGTACTTTTCATTTCGATCGTTTTATTCAAGCGCTGGGTTATTTTCTGCTGACGGTTGCGGTGACCTTCGCTCTCTTCCATCTGATCCGCCAGATCATCCGCCCACTGTACAAACGGATAGGAAATTGGGGGCATAACGCCAAACTGCAACATGAATCCTGGTACAAACTGCCGGCGGCGATCCTCGGGGCCTTCGCGATCGATCTGCTGGTGCTATTGCTGGCGCTAGCTGCGGGTAATCTGTTTGCCCGCCATGTCCACGCCGACAGCGCCACCATCCTGCGTTTGCAAACCCTGTTTCTTGGTGCCTTTGCAGTCATCGAATTCTTCAAGGCGGTGCTGCGACTGATTTTTGCACCAAATTTTGATTATCTGCGCCCCTTTGCATTCACCGATGCCGTAGCCCAATACTGGAATAAACGCCTTGCCTGGTTGAGCGGTCTGATTGGTTACGGCCTGATGGTGGTGGTGCCGGTAGTGGCGACACAAATCAGCTACCCCGCAGCAGCCGCCGCCAATCTGGTTATCATGCTGGCACTGACGCTGTACGCGCTGGCGTTGATCCTGCGTAACCGCAAACCGATACAGCAACAGATTAACCTGTTGGCCGAACGCTCTATGGCCTTCTTCAGCATCATTTTGCGTGGTCTGGGGCATGTCTGGCACCTTCTGGCGATCGCTTATTTTCTGGCGTTGTTTGTGCTGTCGCAGTTTGATATTGGCAACAGCCTGAGCTTTATGATGACCGCAACGGTGAAAAGCCTGTTGGTTATTGGCGTCGGTGCATTGCTATCCGGTATGCTGACCCGCTGGATTTTCCGCCGCATTTCACTGCCGGATGATGTCAACCAGCGCTACCCCATGCTGGAACGACGCATTAATTCCTATATTCCCAATGGGTTGAAAATATTGCGGGTGATGGTGGTGCTGGCAGTAATGCTGTTGCTGCTTGACGCCTGGCACCTGATCAACCTCTACCAATGGGCCGGCAGCGAGAACGGTGAAAAAATCATTGGCGGGCTGGTGCATATCCTGCTGATCCTGGTGGTTGCCGTCATCAGTTGGACCCTGATGGCCAGCATTATCGAGCATCGATTGGCACTGGAATTGAGTAACGGCATCCGCCCAAGTGCGCGTGAACGCACGCTGTTGACGCTGTTTCGCAACGTGCTGGCCATCGTGATCAGCACCATCACCATTATGATTGTGCTGTCGCAGGTGGGGATTAACATTGCGCCCCTTCTGGCCGGTGCCGGGGCGCTGGGTCTGGCTATCAGCTTTGGCGCGCAAACTCTGGTGAAGGACGTGATTACCGGTGTATTCATTCAGTTTGAGAACGGGATGAATACCGGCGAATATGTGACCGTCAGCGGCATCACCGGTACGGTGGAACGTATGACCATCCGCTCTATCGGCCTGCGGGACGATTATGGCGTATATCATATCGTCCCTTTCTCTTCGATCACGACGCTGGCAAACTACGCCCGAGAATTTGGCGTTTACCGTGCCAACTACAGCGTTAGCCGCGATCAAGACATCGATCATGTTCATGAGGTGCTGCATCAGGCGGTTGCCGCATTAAAACAGGATGAACAGGTGAAACACTTCCTGGTGGGTGAGCCGGTGTTCAACGGCGTAGTGGCGCTGGGCGATCGTTCCTTCACCACCCGGGTGACCGTGCGTACCCAGGCATTAAAACAGTGGGTTGTGCAGTACGCCCTGGACCGTCTGGTAAAAATACACTTTGATCAAGCCGGTATCGCCACGCCGCAACAGGCGATTCAACTTTCTTATGCTCAGGGCACTGGCGAACCGCCCGCAGCCCAATAACAATTATTGCACATGGCCACAAGGCTGAGCGCCAAGGAAGGTCGCAATATCTCGCAGGTAGGCTTCGTCCTGCACAGAACGGGGGGCGAACAAACCAATAACATTGACCAGCAGCGGATAACGCACAAACAGCGGTTTCATCATTCGATGATCGGCAGGCTCAATACGGGTTACCGTCAGCAGATCCGCAGGTATATTTTGTCTGTAAATACGTTCAGTTTCATCGGCGTCGACATTAAGATCGCGCCCCCCGACGATCAGATGCACCGGCGTTTTGAAATTGTGTAATCCCGCCGTGGCGTCACTGGCCATATTGGTACGAATAAACTGCCAGCGATCGACGCTGATAGTCGCTGAAGCGCCATACTCTTTACGATACTGTGCGTAGCCGTCAGGCTGACCGAGCAGTGACAACAAATGCTGGCCCTGGAGCTCGCGCGCCTTAATCTGCGCTTGCGTTTTCCCCGCAGCCACCATTTCCGCCCGGGTGTTATAGCGCCCCTGGTGAAGCCAGTTAATTGCCGGCGCCACTGCCAGCGTGAAGGCAATATCCGGCCGTTGAGCGGCAATGCCAGGCATGACCCAGCCAGCCTGGCTAGCCCCCCATAACCCGGTGCATTGCGAATTAAAACGCCCGTCTTTTCTAGCCCAGTCGATAATATCGACAGCTTCATTAGCCCGATCGCTCATGGTTTGATGCAGCCAGTTACCGGAAGAGCCACCAACCCCCGCTTTGTCGAAGGCCATAACGGCGTACCCTTGTTCAGCCATGGTTTCCCAGAGACTATAATAATCTTCATCCCGGTCTGCATTGGCCGGGCCATCGCCATGAATAAAGACAATGACGCCCGGCTTACCCTCTGTTTTTTTAGGTAATACCAACGTGCCGGTAAGTCGATTCCCGCCGGCATTCAGCGCTATCGGTTCGCTGACAAATTGATAATCATTGATATAAATGACCCACGCCAAAGCCACTACTATCAACACCAACAATGCGGCCGCTATTTTTTTCATTAGGTTCCCTCTTATGAAATGCTTTTTCCATCAACTGCCTTGGTTGGCAAGCGGTCAAACCGCTCATGCCCTGCGCCAGCCCCGACCAGTGGAGCCGGCGCAGGAGAGGCTCAGTGCAGCGCCTCACTTTGCTTCACAGAGGTAAACGTCTGCATCAGCTTCACCACATCCTGCATACCCACATTCACCCGATTGATCACTTCACCGGCGTCGTGGGTCAGCATAACGCCACCGTCCGCCTGCTCCACGCAGACCGCCATACCGGCAATCGCCGCCGCCACGCCCTGCTGAATGGATTTGGTGATACGTTCAATTTCGGTCGCCGCCTGGCGGGACTGCTCCGCCAGGGTTCGCACTTCATTAGCGACAACGGCAAACCCACGGCCGTGCTCGCCCGCATGTGCAGCCTCAATCGAAGCGTTGATGGCCAACAGGTTGGTTTGAGAGGCGATTTTACGGATCGCCTCTACCATCGCTCCTATCTGCTGTGAACCATTGCCCAATTCGCTGACCACCGCAGAAGTCTCGCGCGCAGCTTCCTCTACCTGCCGCATCCCCGCCACCGCTTGCTGAACGATTACCGCCCCCTGGGCCGCGGTTCGATCGGTATCCAGAGAAAGGTGATGGACGTTACACACCATTTCTTCTTCATGCTGTTGCTGGAGCATTTGCCGGGTGATGTCCTGAGCGATTTTCACCACTTTCACCACTTGCCCGTCATCGTCGAGGATCGGGTTATAGCTGGCCTCCAGCCATACTCGTTCCCCACGCCGATTGACGCGCTCAAAACGCCCGGTGATAAACTCGCCGCGCGACAACCTCCGCCAATGTTGGCGATAATCGTCGGAAGCGACAAACTCTGGCGGACAGAGCATCGCATGCGCCTGCCCGCGCGCTTCTTCTGGACGGTACCCCATCAGGTTCAGCATATTGCTGTTGGCGTCGAGGATGTTTCCCTGCGCATCGAAAGTGATCATCGCCATAGAACGGTTTAACGCCGCCAATAAACTCTGATGCTCCTGCGCCTGAGTAACGCGTTTCGTCACCACGCTGGCGATCTTGACGATCTCCATCACCCGCCCCTGTTTATTCATGACCGGGGTATAGGTGCCCTGCAGCCACACGGCCTCTCCGTCTTTGCGAATGCGTTTTATATTATCGGTAATGGGCTTGCCATTATTTAACATATCCCAATGCTGGCGGTAAGCCGAGCTGGCGGCATATTCCGGGGAGCAAAAAAGGCGGTGATGCCGACCGATAACTTCCTGCCGCTGGAATCCCATGGCTTTTAGAAATAAATCGTTAGCACGCAGCACGGTGCCATCGGGTTTAAATACGATCATGGCAACGGCATTTTCTATCGCGCTCAACTCAGCGCGGCTGTGGGTATTTAACTGACTGAATCGTAACAGCATAAGGTAAAAATCCTTCTGGCAGATGATTTAGCAAACAGGTGCTTTTCATTTTATTTTTCCTGCACGCTGCGCCCACACGCAGGCGTGCAACAGCCAGAGAAACAGGCAGACCTTATTCTCCTGGCAGATAACACTGACCGGGGTAAAAATATCAATTAAGTAAGGTAACTATTATGTTTTGAATAAATGATTTATTTAAGATTATTGTTATTGGAGGACATCTTGAGAATAACGCAACATGCAGAAATTGAAAGGGAAATGCGAAGTTTTATTGGTGCCGGTTAAATCACCGGCACCCGGGAAATTATGCCCAGCGTTCTGCCGCCCAGGCAGCCTGCTGTTGTGCATCATGGAAGGTCCAGGCGACAAAGCGGCTGATCTTTTGCCCCTGAGCCATTTCGATAGTGCGCACTTCGGCTGCACCTGCCAGCTTCAACGCGTGATAAATCGAGGGCAACGTGGTGTTTTTGGAGATCAATGAGGTGAACCACAGGCAGTTCTGCGCCTTGCCGACGCTCTCCTCTACCATTTTACGCACGAAGGCTTCTTCGCCGCCCTCACACCACAATTCGTTATTTTTGCCGCCGAAGTTCTGCACCGGCTTATCGGCCACTTCGCCTTTGCCCAGCTTGTGCAGTTTGCGACGGGTGCTGGCTCGCGCTTCCTGCTCAGAGCCGTGGAACGGCGGGTTGCACAGCGTGGCATCAAATTTTTCCGCCACGCCAATGATGCCGTTAAAGATAAACTCGGGTTGCTTTTGCAAACGCAGACGCACGCTGTTTCTCAGCGTCGGGTTCATCTCCACGATCATTTTGGCCGAATTGAGCGACACCGGGTCGATTTCCGAACCGGTAAAACGCCAGCCATAGTCGCGCAAACCGACAATCGGATAAATGCAGTTGGCGCCAATGCCCACATCGAGGATCGCCACGCCTTTACCACGGGGTATCTCACCGCCGTTGCTGGTTGCCAGCAGATCCGCCAGATGGTGCAAGTAGTCGGCACGCCCTGGGATCGGCGGGCACAGGTAGTCGGCGGGAATATCCCAGTGTTCGATACCATAAAAATGTTGCAGCAACGCACGGTTGAGCATTTTAACCGCCGCCGGATCGGCAAAATCCACCGAGATATCGCCCCAGGCGTTCGGCTTGACGAACGGCTCCAGCGCAGGGCAGCTGGCGATCAGCGCCGGGAAATCATAGCGCGAACGATGACGGTTACGCGGGTGCAGGCCGCTTTTCTGCTGCGGGAAGGTTTTCTTTTTTTCCACCGTGACGGGCTCTCTTAAAGGTATTTCTGGCGCGTAAGATACCATAAAGCCGCGGCAAACTTGCAGCCAACGGGAAACGCGTCAGAATAAAAGCTCTGTTTAGCCATCTCAGGTCACTTATGAGCAGTGAGTCACGTTATTACTATGAACCCGCCGCAGGCCATGGCCTGCCGCACGATCCGCTGAACGCCATCGTCGGGCCACGTCCCATAGGTTGGATCTCATCGATCAGCGCCACCGGCCAGCGCAATCTGGCGCCCTACAGCTTTTTTAACTGTTTCAACTACCGCCCGCCGATCATCGGCTTCGCCAGCAGCGGTTGGAAAGACAGCGTGGCGAACATCGTCGAAACCGGGGAGTTTGTCTGGAATCTGGCGACGCGCCCACTGGCCGATGCCATGAACAACAGTTCCGCCAGCCTGGCACGTGGCGAAGACGAGTTTGCCTTTGCTGGCGTGACGCCGCTGCCCAGTCGCCGGGTGAAGGCCGAACGCGTCGCAGAAAGCCCGGTGAATTTTGAATGCCGCCTGTCACAGTGCATTCAGTTACAAAGCGCCGCCGGGAAAAAGGTGGAAACCTGGCTGGTACTGGGGGAAGTCGTGGCAGTGCATATCGATCCGGCGCTGCTGGACGAGCATGGCGTCTATCAGACCGCCGCTGCCGAACCTATCCTGCGCGCCGGCGGCCCGACCGCCTATTATGGCATCTCGGAACTGCACCGTTTCGATCTGGTGCGCCCGGATGCGAAACAGCGCTGACAAGTGACCCTTTCTCCCCCCGCGGAGTAAGGGTTAATTAACAATCAAAAAAACTGAAAGATATTATCAATACTCTCCGATTTCATCCTTCCTGTCGTTGCGTAATAATTACTCCATCGAAAGGCAACCCCTTTCTCCCTTACAAACTTGACAGGAATGACCATCATGAAAAACATCAAAACTTTTGCTGCTGCTATCGCACTGACCCTAGTATCTTTCACTTCTTTCGCTGCCGACTACGTCAGCGCACAGGATGCCGGCCAGTTTGAGAAAGCCGGCGTGATCTCTGCCAGTGGCGCGACTGACCTGAGCAGCCTGAAAGCGCAACTGTCCGCCAAAGCCGACGCAGCCGGTGCCAAAGCCTTCACCATTACCTCCGCCGGTGGCAACAACCTGATGCACGGGACTGCGGTCATTTATAACTGATTGACTGATTACAATGAAAAAGCCCGCCGATATGCACTATCGGCGGGCTTTTTTATGCGGTTTAGCCCAAGCGCGCGTTAATCGCCGCAGCAAAATCACGGCACATTTTTTCATCGCCTTCGGCGTTATCCGCCAGGACCCGATCGCCATCCACCACGCGGATATGCGCCGCCAAATCGAAGTCTGCCGCTGGCTGTGGCCGGGCAACCGCAGCAGCGATGGTTTGCTGCGCCGCCTGCCAGGCCTGTGCCACGGTCTGGTTGCAAGCCTGTGCCAGATAGTCCGGATTGAAACCTTCACCCGTCAGGCTACGCAGCGTATCGTCGTGGCTGACACTGTTACCCGGCAGCCAGTAGTGGCGAGCCAGATCCGGCCCTATTGCCGGGTTATCGGTAAGGTAACCGTCACGCTGCAGGAAGAAATGGCGCGTCTGTTCAACCGCCATCAACGCCAGCAGGTAGCCCTGATACGAACAGGCCGACTCCAGCGACAACAAATGCGGGATCGCCAAGGTCGGGCGCGGACTGCCGCTGATGCCCAATATTTTCTGTTCAATCTCACGCGCCAGTGCGGTGATGGCTTCCGGCGTGCGTTGCTCATCATCCCATTGATACAGCGCCCACTCAAAGTAAGGCACCAACAGAATATGACGTTCATTGAACGCGCGCATCGGCTGACGCGCAGCGATACTGGCCTCAATCAACGCATCCGGTACTGGCTCGCCGGCCGCATTTTTCGCATAGCGTTTCAGCCAATCGGCATCGTCCAACAGACTGTCGCAGAACATCGACTGGGTTTCGGCATAGGCCATGGAGGTCGGCGGGAACTCCTGCGAGAAACAGGGGGCGTTCTGGCAAATGTTGGCAAAGTGCGCGGCGTGGCCACCTTCGTGGAACAGCGTATTCAGCCCATGAGCCCCGCTGCCGACCTGATCCGGCTGCGCCAGACTGGTGAAGTTAATCCGCGCCGGCAGCCATTTGCCCTGCTGGATAAACGGCGGCACCGGCCCGTGCATAAACCCGTTTTCATACTTGCCCTCACGCACCAGCAGATCGAGATCCATCTGCGCGCCACGAAAACCGATATGCAGCCGTTTGAAGCTGTTGATCCAACGCTCCAGCGACTGGGCAAACGGGAAGTAAGGATCCAGTTGGCGGGTCACATCACCGGCACTGGCAAAGCGGAGGTTCCAGGGCTCCAGCGCCTGCTCGCCCTTCTCCGCCGCCAACTGTTGCAGGCTGCGTGAATTGGCTTCGCGGGTTTGCTGCTCGAAACGGTCAAGAATGGCGAACAGCTGCTCCGGCGTCATACGCTCGGTTTTGTTCACCTTATAATCAAAATAGTTGCGAAAACCCATCTGGCGCGCAAAACGGTTCCGCAGGCCAATCAGCTCCGGCAGGCCGTTATGCAGCAACCACTGCTCCAGCTCACGCAATGCCATTTGCGAGCTGCGGCGATACTCTTCGTTTTCATTGGTGGCCTGGTTAGTCAACAGCTCGCCGAGTGAGGCATTTACCCGCTGCCCGGTGGCATTCAGGTGGCTGACCGGATTGGCCTTACGCCGGGTATAAAGGTCCGCCTCGGCGCTGATGATTTGGTCCAGCAGGTTCTGGGCCTCGGGATCTTCAATCGCGTTACAGTCAAAGAAACGCAACCAACCATTCAGTCCATGCTGTAGCGCATCACGCTGAGCGTCCTGCGGCAGCGCCTCCAGCCCGGCCAGCAGCCGGCGGATTTCCGCCAGACGATGCGGCTCGGCGATAAAACGTTTATACGCGCTTTCTGCCGCCGAGAAGCGTGCCGAAACGTCATCGCCGCCGATGCCCATATAGTTCTGCCAGAACAGGTCTTCTTTGGTGCGGTGAACGTCGAGGTAATCCTGATTCAATTGATTGAAATAATCGAGAGCCTGTTGCATAACCATCCTTTCAGCCGATGAGCGAAATATTCCAGTATAGCCAAGGGTGTTACGCGCTGCGTAACCGTTCCAGCCCCTGTTCCAGGCTGTCAACTTCACCGGCGGCCAGCAGGCAGCAGGCTATCTGACGTTGGATTGCCAACGGGATCGCCACTTCCCCCGCCAGGCAACGCTCGGTCCAGCGGGCGGTGGTTTCGGCATCCTTGCTTGCCGGCAGTTCCGGCGTTTCGTCCTGCGCCGGTCGTTCCAGCAACACTTGTTGCTCGCCATTAACGATGTAATGGATCTGCGGACAGCGCTGCGGGTTGGCGTAGGCTTCCCCTTCGGTGCCGTGCATCAGTAATCCGCGGGCGCCGATCTGACGGAAGAAAGACGCCACTCGGCCAACGTATTCCGGGTGCGAAACGCTGGCAATACGCAACACATCCTGTTCGCCAAACGGCGTCGCCAGTTTAGCCAGCGTGTGGGCGCTGTTACGCACCCCCATGCGCCAGCGCAGACCAAGTTGAACATCCAAAGGGGCAGACAAAGCGGAGACCGGGATAAACACCGTTTCGCCCTTATCCAAACGCTGTTGGGCATGCGCGGCGTCTTGCGACCAGGGCAGCCCCAATGCCTGGAAGGTTTCCGCGCTGGTCACGCGGGTGCTGTCATCCAGCACGCCGTGCACCACCACCGGCAACCCGACACGCGTCAGCAACAGTGCCAGCAGCGGCGTCAGGTTCGCCTGTTTACGCGCACCGTTGTAGCTCGGCAACACCACCGGCATCGGCCGTGCCAGTGGTGCCTGCAGACGCATCACTTGCTGCTGCATCGCCTGATAAAAACCGAGCATTTCCTCTTCGGCCTCGCCTTTAATACGCAGGGCGATCAGGATACCGCCCAACTCCAGCTCACCCACTTCACCGGCCAACATCCTTTGATAGAGCTGAAAAGCGGTTTCCCGATCCAGATCGCGCGCGTGGTTTTTGCCGCGGCCGATTTCTTTGATAATTTTGGTGTAATCCATCGTCTGCTTTCCCCTGATTCAATCTGGGATCAGCATACCTTATCCACGCCGCCGCTCAACCTCATCCGCCAGTTGCCGTTGGGCCGCATCACCGGCGTGCAGCCCGTCGATATCTTCGGTACTGCGGTTCTGGCTCCTTTGGCATTTTCGGTTAGCAGCAAATATCCCGGTTTACTGAAGGGCCAGTTTGCGCTGTTTTTGGATGATCCACCTCAACAGGATAAAGGCGACGACCATCGCCAGCAGGTTGTAAACCATCGCCCCGGCAAATGCCTGTCCATAGCGTTCGGCCCCCGCACCGCCTGCCAATAAGGGAACAAAAAACGCGCCGCTGGCGGCAATGCCCAATGCGCCCCCGACCTGCTGCACGGTAGAGATCACCCCGGCGGCCATCCCGGCCTGTTGCTCTTTCGCCAACCCCAGCACCAGATTAAGCAAAGGGGTCATACTCAGCGCCTGCCCAAAACCCAGGATCACCAGCCCCGGCAGTAACCCTAACGGCTGCACCAACGCCGCGCCCCACAGCACCTGCGCCACCAATAGCGCCATCCCGGCGGCATAAATCAGCACGCCAAGCGCCAGCACGCCATTACCCCAACGCAGGGCGAGCTTCGGTGCCAGAAACGAGGCCAGCATAAAGGCCGCGCTGGCAGGCGCAAACAGACTGCCGGCCTGAAACGGCGTCAGCCCGATACCCGCCTGCAATAGCAGGGCAAAACACAGGAAGAACGAAGAGGCGGTCGAGTAAATCGCTAACACCACCGCCACGCCAGGGGCAAAATTTCCCTGCCGCAGCAGCGCCGGATCCCATACCGCATCTGCGCAACACTGTGCCAGACGCCGTTCCCAGCGGATAAAAATCCACAGCATTCCTATGCCGAGCGCCAGCGTCGGCAACACCCACCAGGGCCAACCGCGCGACGGTCCTTCCAGCAGCGGTACGAGCAGCAGCAACAACCCCGCCGCCGCCAACAGCAGTCCAATAGCGTCCAGCCGTTGAGCCTGTTTGAGGCGTGATTCCGGGATATGCCGCGCCGCCAGCATCGCCAGCGCACCAATCGGCAAGTTGATCAGGAAAATCATGCGCCAGCCACTGCCGAAAATATCGGCTTCAATAATAAACCCGCCGAATATCTGGCCAAAAATCGCCGCCAGCCCCAACGTCATCCCCAGCCAGGCAAAGGCTCGCCGCCGCTGATGCGGATCGTACAATACGCGCATCAGCGCATAAATCTGCGGAAACAGCAGTGCCGCCGCAGCCCCCTGAAGAAAGCGCGCTACGATCAGCATACTGAGAGACGTTGCCATGCCGCACAGCGCCGACGTCAGCGCAAACCCCAGCATGCCGAGGCTGAACATGCGACGCCGACCAAAGCGATCGCCCAAGCGGCCACCGGCAATCAATAACACGCCGAATGCCAACTCGTAACCGGCAATAATCAGCCCCACGCCGGCAAAATCGGCCGCGAACTGCTGCTGGATCACCGGCACCGCCACGTTCACCACAAACAGGTCAAACACCGTTACAAAGCCGCCCAGCAGCAACACCGGCAACCCCAACAGACGACGATTGCCTTCCGCTAATGACTGTTCCATACAGGCCTCCAAAGATTGAGATGGCGGCAGTATGGAACATGTCTTAAACTGTTACTATATAGCCAGTTATACTATTACTATCAGCAACAGGATCGTCACTATGCCGCCACGCACCCTCAATCGAACCCGTCAGGATCTGGCCGATTTTCTGCGCCAAAAGCGTGAAAAATTGTCACCACAGGCCGTTGGGCTGCCAAGCGGCACCCGACGTCGTACGCCGGGGCTACGGCGTGAAGAGGTCGCCGCGCTGGCTGGCGTCGGCCTGACCTGGTACACCTGGCTGGAACAGGGGCGGGAAATCAACGTTTCGGTAGATTTTTTGGAGAATCTGGCGCGGGTGCTGAAGCTGGATGCGACCGGGCGCTACCATCTGTTTTTGCTGGCACATCAGCGCCCACCGGTGGCGGTCGGTCATCAATGGTGTCAGGTTTCGCCACTGGTACGCCGCCTGCTGGACGACTTGCAACTGCGCCCGGCTTACGTAATGAACCTGAGCTGGGACATCATCGCCTGGAACCCGGCGGCGGAGCGGCTGTTCGCGATTGGCGATCGCCCGGCGGAGCAACGCAATATGCTGTGGATGCTGTTTGCCGATCCGCAACTCAACCAACGGCTGGTGGAATGGCAAACGCAGGCACCGCAAATCCTCGCCAGCTTCCGCCGCGACTATGCCCGTGCGCCGGAAGATGCCACCATGCAGCAGCGGGTCGAGGCGCTGGGGCAGGTATCGCCTCAATTCCGCCAGCTGTGGCAGCAACATGACATCCACGGTCGTTGCCAGGGAGAACGCACTTTCAACGTAGCGGGCGCCGGACAGGTGACCTTCGAACATGCATCCTTTATCGTCGATGAGGAAAATCATTTGCGGCTGGTCATGTACAGCGCGCTGCCACAATGTCCGGCCAGTGCGGCTTTTGAAGCATTGCTGCAGGCGTAAGGTTATTTGCGGCTGTCAAAAATCAGCTTGCAGGCCAGCCCGGCGAACACCCCGCTCAGCAGGTAATTCGGCCAGCGCGCACTGAAGCGACGGCCGACAAAACGGCTTTTCATGCTGCTGACCGCCAGGATCAGCCCGCCGTTAATCACCAGCCCCACCAGATTCAACACCGTTGCCAACGACAGCATTTGCACCACCAGCGAACCGGCTTGCGGATCGATAAACTGCGGGAACAGCGCCAACACGAACAGCGCCATTTTTGGGTTGAGGATATTGGTGAATAACCCCTGCCGGAAAATTCGTGCGGCAGGCACCGTGGCCAATCCCGTAGAAGCCTGCAAACTGCTGCCGGATCGCAATGTTTTCCATGCCAAATACAGTAAATAGGCAGCACCCAACATGCGCACTGCATCATAGGCCAGCGGGACGGCGACAAACAGTTGCGACAGGCCCAACGCCGCCGCCAGGGTATGGCAATAGGTACCGAGTTGGATCCCTGCCAGTGACGCGAAACCGGCACGGCGTCCCTGGCTGACGCTGCGCGAAGCAATCAGCAGCATATCCGGGCCTGGTGTGACCGTCAGCGCCAGACAGGCACCGGAAAACAGCAAAAGCGTGGAAGCATCAATCATAAATGGCCCTGAGCGTAGCATGACGGGAAGCTGGCTTTATCATAGTCGCGCTGCCGCCGTTTGCCAGCGCCAAATCACGGCCACGGCGCGCTGCTGATGGTGCAATCACTGCTCGGGTGCCTGCTTGCTGCCTGGCAGCGCCGCCAGCCGAACACGGCGTTCGCCCAGCAGGTTCATGCCCGCGGCCGCCAGCAGGATGATCGCCGCACCGGCAAACTGCAGCGCCACCAACCGGTGACCGAACGCCAACCGATCCACCAGCATGGCGGCGATCGGATAAATAAACGACAGCGATCCAATCAGGTTGGTTGGCAACTTTTGGATCGCGCCATACAGCAACACGTACATGATCCCGGTGTGCAACACCCCCACCGCCACCAACATGCCCCATTGTTCGGTATTGGCCTGTGCGTGAAAATCCACCAAGGGCAGCAGCATCACCGCGCCGACAGTCACCTGGATCAGCGCGATCAAATGCGGTGGCGTTCCTTTCAGGCGTTTGGCGGCCAGCGCCATCAGCGCGTAAAAAAACGCCGCGCCCAGCGACAACAAAATCCCCATTAGGTAGTTGTTCTGCCCGCCCGCCTGCTTCGGTTGCGCCAATACCACCAGCATCATGCCGATAAACGCCAACGCCAGCCACAGCAGCTTACGGGCGGTCAGCTTCTCACCGAGAAACAGTGCCCCCAGCGCCACCAGCATAAACGGCTGGGTGTTGTACACCGCCGTGGCGATGGAGATCGACGCATAGGAGTAGGCGGCAAACAGCAACAGCCAATTGATCACCAGCGCAATACCGCCGGCAATCGCCACCAGCAGCGTCGTGCGCGTCAAACTGTCACGTCGCAACTGGCCCAGCGCCGCACAGATGGCCAGCAGCACCAGCGCCCCCACCGCACAGCGCCAGAACACCACATTGATCACCGGCTGGCCGGACATCAGCACAAACCAACCGATGGTGCCGGAAATCAGCATCGCGGCAATCATCTCCAGCGAGCCGCGTTTTATCTCTGCGTTCATCGTTATTTCCTCACAGTAGGCCAATACCCTTAGCTTGCGGCTTTCCTGCGTCGGTTTCCATGGCATAAAAAAGGCAAAAGTGCTTAACTGCCTTTTTATTGAAGGCATAAATTTACAATGACCTAATGGAGAGACTATGGATGATATCGATCGCCAGATCCTGAGCCTGCTGGCAGAGGATGCACGGGTGTCGCTGAAAACCCTCAGCGCCAGCGTGGGGTTGTCGTCACCCAGCACCTCGGAACGTCTGCGGCGGCTGGAAGAAAACGGCGTGATCCAGGGCTATACCCTGAACGTCAATTTGCAGGCGTTGGGCTACGCTTTTCAGTCGCTGGTGCGCATCAAACCGCTGCCGGGCATGCTGAAAAAGGTCGAACAGATGATCCAGGAGATCCCGGAAGTGATTGAGTGCGACAAGGTCACCGGCGAAGACTGTTTTATCGTGCGTCTGGTGGCGCATTCGATGGAGCAACTCGACCAGATCCTCGATCGGCTGGCCGAGCGTGCGCAAAGCAACACTTCCATCGTCAAAACCACGCCGGTGAAGCGCCGCCTGCCGCCACTGCTTTGATTAACGCGTACGCCGACGGGCGAACGGATTCTTGCGCTTTTTGTCTTTTTTCTCTGCCGCAGCGGCAGATTTGACCGCGGCCAGGTGCGCCTTGTCAGCTTCAGGGACTTCGCGCTGTTCGATAGGAAACACCGGCAGTGCCGCCAGCAAGCGCGAGCCGTAACTTTTGGTCAGCAGGCGGCGATCGTAAATCACGATCTCGCCATGACACTCGTTGCTGCGGATCAGCCGGCCCACTTGCTGGATCAGGTTGAACGAGGCGCTCGGCAGGCTCTGCACCTCAAACGGATAACGCTTGAGCGATTTCAGCCACTCACCTTCGGTCAGGATCACCGGGCTGTCGATCGGCGGGAAGGCGATCTTGTGGATATGCACCTGGGTCAGCAATTCCCCCTTCAGATCCAATCCTTCAGCGAAGGATTGCAGGCCGATCAACACACTGGCGGTGCCCTTCTCGACCCGCTTGCGGTGCTCCTCCACCAGGCGATAGCGCGGCTGATCGCCCTGTACCAGCAGCATCAGGCGCAGATCGGTCACGTAGCTGAGGAAAGTCTGCATCGCCCGGTGGCTGCTGAACAGGATCAGCATGCCCTTGTGCTTGCCGCTGGCCTGCTCGGCGCGGAAAAAGCGCGCCATTTCTTCCAAATGTTCGGCTTCGTTGGCCATCGCCGGCTCAAAACGCATGTTCGGGATAACAATCTTGCCCTGCTCGACGTGGTTAAACGGCGAGGAGAGGGTTTCAAAACGATCGCCGGCTTTTTCACTCAGCCCGCTCATTTCCTGCAGGCGCGCAAAGCTGTTCAGCGAACGCAGCGTCGCGGAGGTGATCACCACGTGCGGCACCTTGCGCCACAACAGCTTTTCCAGTTGATCGCTTACGCGAATGCCTACGCAGTGCAAATACAGGTGCGTCACGTTATCGCGCAGATCGCGCGTGACCCATTTGGAGATCGGCGCATTGGAAGACTTGTCCAGCGCCGCCAATCGCCACAGTTTGCTCATCGCCTCCAGGTAGCCCAGGGTGCGGCTCATCTGAATGATGGCACGGTGCAGTCGCACAATGTCGTGCTTGCCGGTTTGCTCGCTGAGATCGTTGAGGATGAATTCCGCCACCCCACGCAAAGCGTCGGTCAGCTTGAACAACCGCGCGCTGGTTTCCACCATCTCCGCCGGTAGCTCGCCCATTTCGAACCGGTGCTCGGCAATCACGGTGTCGGTCGGCAGATAGGCGCTGACCTGATGCTCGAAAATCTGGATCAGTTCGCGCAGTTCTTCGCAGTGGTTTTTCAAACGTTCGTCGTTGGTCAGCCCCGGCGGGCTTTTCGGCCGGTATTGGGTCATGCACTGTTCAACCTGGCGCACGATCATGTCGAGCTGCAGGTTGGTCGACAACGCGGTGATTTCGCCCTCAATCTCCAGTGCGTCACGCGCCACCTCCGGCAGATGATGGCCTTCGTCCAGCACCAGCAACAGCTCTTTCGGGTTTGGCAGCACCGATTCGGTTTCCAGCGCCGCCATCACCAGGGCATGGTTAGCCACCACCACGTCGGCGGTTTCAATCTCTTTGCGGGCAATATAAAACGGACATTCGCGGATGTAATGGCAGTTGCGCCCCAGGCAGTTGGCCTTGTCGGTACTCAGCTTGATCCACAGCGGATCGTCAATCGACAGCTGATAATGGTCACGCAGCCCGTCCCACTCATGGCGGCTGAGCGCTTTGCTCAGTTTCTGGCACAACGCCTGCTCTTCCCCACTGGAAGGGGCCAGTTCGTCATCCAGGAACAGCGTCAAATCGCCCTGTTCGCTGACGTCAGTACTCAACGCCGCCAGATTGCGCGGACAAACATAACGCCCACGGCCAAAGGCACCGGTGAATTTCAGATCGGGAATGATCTTCTTCAGCAGCGGCAAATCCTTGCTGTAGATCTGATCCTGCAACGCCACGTTGGCAGTGCTGACCACCAGGGGTTTGCTCTCGGCGCGACCCACGGCGATCCCCGGGATCAGGTACGACAGGGTTTTGCCAACGCCGGTCGGTGCCTCAATCGCCAAGTGGCGCGGATAATCCCCGGCCAGGGTTTTCGCGACTTCGGCGATCATCTGCCGTTGCGGGGCACGGGAAATAAAATCCGGTATTTGTTGCTGCAGGGCTTTGTACCACTGGCCAATCTGATCTTTAACTGCGGGGGAGAGCGCCATTCAACTCTATATCTCAACGAAATGATGGCGCTATTGTCCCACAGACCGTCGGCTGCGTCAGCCTAGCCTTCGATCATTGAGGCGCGGCCCGCACTGAACGACCACTCGTCCAATTGCGTGGTGGTGATCACCACCATCACATCTTGCGGACGCAATTGCAGATTCTCTTCCAGCAACACCGCCAGCCGTTGATAAAAACGCTGCTTGGTGGCGGTGTCGCGCGGGCGGCCAATGGTGATGTAAAACAGCACATAATCCGCCGAACGCGGGCCACCGAGATAGTCACGATCGTAGATCAGTTCGCCCGGGCGGTATTGATCTATAGCCTGAAACTTATCGGCCGGCGGCACATGGAAAGTTTCGACCAGCGCCTGGTGCAGGCTGTCGGACAGGGTTGTCAGGTATTGCGCTGATTTACCCTGATGCAAGGCAATGCGGCTAAATGGCATGAGGCGACTCCGGTTTCAGTTCGCGCAGGCGCGCCACGGCAGAGGCCGCCGCTGGCCAGCCGGCATAAAACGCCAGATGGGTGATGACCTCGGCAAGCTGTTCAAAGCTCACGCCATTGCGCCCGGCCAATTGCAGATGAAAAGGCATTTGTTCCACGCGGTTGAGCGCCACCAGCGCTGCCACGGTGATCAGGCTGCGCTCGCGCGGCGTAAGCCCCGGTCGCTGCCATACGTCGTCAAATAATACGCTGTCGCTGAGCTGCGCCAGCTTGGGGGCAATATCGCCGAACGCCTGCTGGCCGGCCTGTTGGGAAGGTTGCATTATTTTCTCCTGTTGATGAGCGGATAGCCTGACGCTACTCGCAATCAAAGCAGGTGAAAATCGGGATTTTTAGCATTAAATGTTCAGAAAAACAGGATGGTTAATGGCCCCCGCTCAACCTGGGGGGCCAAGCCTATGCCAACGGCGCCACATCATCGAAATGGGCCTGGAACAAGGCGTTAAATTCGGAGCGCTGCTCAACCTTTCTGGCGATGGCATACAGCTTCGGGCAATGCTGTTGGAACCACAGTGGCCCCGGCCGCCAGTGAGACATCACCGCCACATAGAGATCCAGTGCGCTGAAGCTTTTGCCGAAGAACCAGGGCCCGCCATCGCAAGCGCTGGCCAATTGCAACAGTAGCCGCTGGCGATAGCGTAAAACTTCAGCCGCCAACCGCTCGGACTCCGGCCCTTTTGGCAGCCATCTTTCAGGGTGGTCGGCGTAGGTAAAGGTAGGATAAATTTCAGCGTTGATGAACAGCAGCCAACGCAGAAAAGCGGGCAGCAGTGCAGAACCCGTATGCGGCACCAGCTCGGCGTGCGGCGCGCGATCGTGCAGCAGCAAGATGATTGCCGCGCTTTCCGTCATCACTTCGCCATTCGGCAGGATCAGAGTCGGCACCTGCCCTAACGGGTTCAGTTCCAGCAGGCGATCGCGTTCAGGGCTGTCCAACTGGTAGTCCACCTCCTCATAGCCCCAGGGAAAACCGGTCAGCTCCAGCGCGGCGGCAACAATGGTAGATCCGCAACCGCGGGTACCGAGTAATGTATAAGTCTCACGCATGACTCCTCCAAAAACCAGGAACAGTATCGCTAACTGTAGACCAGCCGCGGACACTTTTCCGGGGAAGAAATTCATACTTTCCGCAACTTTTTTAATCGTTCGATATGAAAATGAATATTTTGTCATAAATAGATCATGTAACTGCGGTAAAAAACCTGCGCTGCGAAAAAACAGGCGGCACAGTGAAACAGCAGTACAACTGATGATAAGCGTCTTTCAATCGAATAAAGCAGGGTAAATCATGAAACCTAATCTTCTGGCCGTTATTATTCCGGCTCTTTTAATTGCGCAGACAGCACAGGCAGCGGAAATCTACAATAAAGACGGCAATAAACTTGATTTTTACGGCCGCGTAAAAGCACTGCACTATTTTTCTGACGATGCCGGCAATGATGGCGATAAAACCTATGTGCGTATCGGTTTTAAAGGCGCTACGCAAATTAACGATATGCTGACGGGCTACGGCCAGTGGGAATATCAGATTTCAGCCAACCATTCTGAATCCGACAGCGCGAAAGATACCAAAACCCGTCTGGGCTTCGCCGGTCTGAAATATAAAGATCTCGGTTCATTCGACTACGGTCGCAACTACGGCATTATCTATGACGTGGGCGCCTGGACGGATATGCTGCCTGAGTTCGGTGATGACGCCTACGTGAAAACCGACAACTTTATGAACGGCCGTACCAACGGCGTGGCAACCTACCGTAACAACGACTTCTTCGGCCTGGTCGAAGGGCTGAAATTCGCGGTACAGTACCAGGGCAAGAACGAAAACGACGGTCGCGCCAACAGCAAGGCAAACGGCGACGGTTGGGGCCTGTCTTCCAGCTATGAGATCATCGACGGCCTGAGCGTGGGTGCCGCCTATGCGTCCTCCAACCGTACCGCCGGCCAAAAAGCGGGCACCTTCGGTAAAGGCGATAAAGCGGATATCTGGGCCGGCGGTCTGAAATACGATAATAACGACGTTTATCTGGCGGCGACTTATTCGCAAAGCCATAACATTGCCCCTATTTCCGGCACCGCGACCATCAATAATAACTCCACTTCCGTGAGCGGCTTTGCCAATAAAGCGGAAGGTCTGGAATTGGTCGCACAATATCAGTTCGACTTCGGTCTGCGTCCATCGCTGGGTTATGTTCAGCAAAAGGGTAAAGATATTGAAGGCATCGGCGACGCCGACCTGGTGAAATATATTGATGTCGGCGCTTACTACTATTTCAACAAAAACATGTCGACCTATGTAGATTATAAAATCAACCAACTCGACGGCGACAACAAGCTGGGTCTGAAAGACGACAACGTTATTGCCGTCGCCCTGACTTATCAGTTCTGATGTGATGAATAACCACCACTGCAAACCTTAGCTTCACTTGTTAGCCAGAGTATCTTCGCCGGGCGGCAACGCCCGGTTTTTTCATTGGTGCTTTTTACCGCCTTGTTCCTGCCTAATTTGCCGCTGCATCTCCCGTAACCGCACGCGGAAACTTGCCTTATAAAACAATCGGGTCTAGATGTATAGCTTCCCCCTCAGACCGGAACTGATCATGCACACCGATGGACCCTTTGAGTATCAAAGCGCCCTGCGCTACAGCAGCGACGAGCTGGCGCAGATCCTCTGCCACTGTTTTGAAAACTACATTGTGCGGTTTGTAATTGACGGCGACACCTTCGCCCGCCGCTTTGGCGCCGAAGACCTCAGCCTGAACGACAGCATTATCGTCACCCATCAGCAGCAGCCGGTCGCGCTGGCGCTGATTAGCCGCCGCGGCTTGCACAGCCGGGTATCGGCGTTGTCCATCCGACCGGAAATGCGCGGCCAAGGGTTGGGGAAAGCGCTGATGAAACGCATTGTCGCCGATGCCCGTGAGCGCGGCGATCGCCAACTGTCGCTGGAGGTGATCGAAGGTAACGACCCTGCGCTGGCGCTGTATCATCAGGCCGGTCTGCAAATCGTCCGCACGCTGACCGGTCACCTGGCAGGCGAACCGAGAGCCGCTGACCTGGCGGAGCTGCAAGAGATCGACCCGCTGTTCGTCTCCCACCGTCTGATTGCCGAGGGTGCCACCAACCTGCCCTGGCTGATCGCGCCGGAAACGCTGTTCAAGCTGCCCGGTAAACCCTATGCCTTCAGCCTTGGCCACCAGGCCTATGCGGTGGTACAGGTGGGTGCTGATAAATGTTTTCTGCGCATGATCTACGTGCCGCCGCAACACCGCAGCCAGGGCCATGCCCGGGCAATGCTGGCCGCATTACAGGCGAAGTTTGCCCCCTTGCCGCTGGCGGCCAACGTTTACGTTCCCGACGTCGCGGCCCCATTCTTTGACCGGCTCGGCTGGCAGCAAGATGCGTTACGCCAGTTTGAAATGACGATGAGCTTAGACACACCACAATAACAACCAGAGAGTGATTCATTTATGGCAGGAATAAACAGACAAAAAATAGCCCTCGGCGCGACGTTCGGCATGGCGCTGCTGACCCTGACCGGCTGCGTGCAGCCACCCAAAACCGATCAGCAGGCCCAACAGCGATTGGCTGACCAGTCCGTGTTGGCGCTGAACTGGTTCCAGCAATCCGGAGAATACCAGGCGCTGACGCATCAGGCCTTCAACAGCGCCAAGCGGGCCTTTGATCAGGCCAAGGCCACGCCAGGCAAGAAGAAAGCCGTGGTGGTGGATCTGGACGAAACCATGTTGGACAACAGCCCGTATTCCGGCTGGCAGGCGCAGCAGAGCCAAGCTTTCGCCGGCGCCACTTGGGCGAAATGGTCACAGGCAGAGCAGGCTGGCGCCGTACCGGGTGCCGTGCAATTTGCCCGTTACGTCAACAGTCATCAGGGCACCATGTTTTACGTCTCCAACCGCAAACAGTCTGAATATGCCGCTACGCTGGCCAATATGCAGAAACTGGGCTTTACCGGCATGTCCGAAAAAACCGTGCTGCTGAGCGGTGACACGTCTAACAAACAGGCACGTTTCGATGCCATCAAAAACGCCGGTTACGACATTGTGGTGTACGCCGGTGACAACCTGAACGACTTTGGTGCCGCGACCTACCACAAGGATAATGCGCAGCGCCGGGCGTTTGTCGCCGACAACCAAAGCAAGTTCGGCACCGAGTTTATCGTGCTGCCGAACCCACTGTACGGCGATTGGGAAAGCGGCATGGCGAAGGACTATAACAAGCTGACGCCAGAGCAAAAACTGCAGATACGCCAACAGGCTATCAAGGCCTGGAACGGGCAGTAGTTGGATTAGACAGATGCTGCAATCCGTGCCCTCACTGAGTCTATTACCCTATGGATTTCGAGTTGCAGCCAACAACGCTGCAGCTTGAAAGACGACGGGGAAAATTACAGCAATTTATACATATAACTGGTGGCATCCAGCGCACTGCCATTGCTGGCGAGCGCGTATTGCGGAATGCTGCCGGCCAGTTGGAAACCCAGCAGGCGATACAGGCCTTCCGCCGTGTCGCCGGTCAGGGTATCCAGCACCAGTAAATGCCGCCGATGCTCAACCGCCACCTGCTGCACCCGTAGCATCAGGCCGCGGGCAATGCCCTGGCGGCGGGCATCCGGATGCACCATCAGCTTCAGCACCTCTGCCCGGTGGCAGCCATTGTCCGGCATATCCAGCAGCAATTGCACCGTACCGACCACCCGCCCGGCATCCCGAGCCACCAGCAGCAACCGCTCTCCTCGCTCAATCGCCGGTAACAGGCGGCACCAAAACGCCTGCGCCTGCTCAAGGCTAAACGGCATGACAAAACCGATACTCGCCCCCTGGGCTACACTGGCTTGCAGCATCGCGGCCAGTTCGGGGATCGCGCTTTGTGCCGCATCCGCGTTCAATTGTTGTATCTCAATCATGATTATGGCCTGCAGATAACGAGGGTGTAATGGGCCGGTTCGGGGCCGGGAGCATGAAACTTTGAAGCGCCGAACAAGCGATAGCGCAGACAGTCGCCCGGTTTAAGCTGGAAGGTTCGCGCCTCCAGCGTCAGTTCGAGCCGGCCTTCCAGCAGCCATAAATGATGCTCAAGCGCATGTACCGAAGGGGCGTCGTAGGCAATCACGGCCCCGGCCTCAAGCGTGCCTTCGATAAATTCCGCCTTATAGAGGGCGGCAGGCGGCGATACCGAGCGGCGATGAAAACCGCTGGCGCGATCTACCCACACCGTCTGTTGCTCACGATGCAGCAACTCTGGCGGTTCGTCCTCAACTTCGCTCAGCAGCCGCGACATGGTCAGCCCATACGCCGCGCACAGCTTGTTCAACAGCGAAGCGGTCGGGCTGGTTTCCGCGCGCTCCACCCGCGACAGCGTTGCCCGGCTGATGCCGGTTTGCTGCGCCAGCTCTTCCAGCGACCAGCCCTGCTGTTGACGTAAATCAGACAAGCGTTGCGCCAGCCGGAGGTCGGCGCTGTCCACTGCGTTATCCATTCTTTATTTGGCCTCTGATACAAAAAATCCCATATAAGAGAAATAATCTCAAATACGGGATTCGTCAATCACATTTTCAGCTGAAACCTGCAAAACCATAAAAATCAGCAGGCTAAGTTGGTATTAATCGTGGCGAACATATTCACTCGCTATGGGGACAGGAAGCGATAGATCCGGCAGGATGGTTTCGGCATCGCCGGTTGCAGCGGCCGGCGGGGTAATCGCCGCACAACGCCAGGCGCTGAAGACTGCCAGCAGCGGCGCCAATGCGAACAACAGGAACAGCCAGCGCGCCGCAGAGGCCGCCCCCGCCGATCCACCCGGTACGTTCAGCCCCGCCAGATTAGCAATCATCCCGGCCAGGGCAGCACCAAAGGCGGTCGCAAACAGTTGTACCGTGGTGATCGACGCCCCGGCAATATCCTTATCCGCCTCAGGTGAGACTTGCAGGATCCGCGTCAACAGGTGCGGCCAACCGAAGCCAATACCAAACCCCACCAACGTCAGGGCAATCACAATCGGCGTCAGCCCCGCCCAATGCCCGCCAGAAGGTATTGGCATCAACGCGCCCAGCGCTAACAACCCCACCAATACAAACACCGGCCCACTGATGATCGCCCGGCGGATGCCTGCGCTGCGCCAGCCCGAACTGAGGATCTCCGACAGCGTCCATCCCGCCGCCATGGTGGCCGCAATATAGCCGGAAATCAGCGGTGACTGACCGTGCAGCGTTTGCAGGAAATAAGGCACGAAGATTTCGCTGGTCATGCCCACTACCAGCAAAGAGACGGTGATATACAGCGAGGCCAAAGGTGAACCACGGCGTAAAGCCCCTTTTGGCAGCAGACGAGCGCGGGAGTGCGCTTCACGCCGTATCAGCCAGGCCATCATCAACACAGCCAATACGATGCCGCCTAAATTGACCCAGGCGCTGTCCGCCAGGCTGCCGGCAGACACCACCAGCACCGCCAGCGTCAGCAATAGCAACTGGGCTACCGGCAGCGCCGCCGCCTGCTGTTGTGGTTTGCCTTTCGGCAGGATCATATAGGTGAACCCGGCGTACAGCACCATGATCGGCAACAGGATACCAAAGGCCCAGCGCCAGGCGTCCAGCTCGGCAAAAATACCGCCCACCGCCGGGCCCACCAGGGTCGCGATGCCCCACATCGCCGAAATCAGCGCCATCGCCCGCGGCCACAGCTTTTGCTCAAACACCAGATTGATCATGGCGTACGAAAGCGCGAAAATCAGCCCGCCACCGAACCCCTGCACGGTTCGGCCAATCAACATCACCGGCATCGACGGCGCCAATGCACACAGCATGGCCCCGGCGATAAAGAACAGCGACGCCACCAAATAAGCACTGCGAGCCCCGTAACCACTGAGCAAGCGCGCGGATAGCGCCGACCCCAGAATGGACGCCACCACAAACAGCGTGGTGTTCCAGGCATACAGATTCAAGCCGCCGATATCCTGTACCACCGAGGGCAGAATGGTGGTGGCAACCAGAATATTGATCGCATGCAACGCGACGCCGAGTGAGAGCGCGATCGCACTGGCGCCATTTTTGCCGGAAAATAAGTCGGACCAGCGGCTATCATCGTGGGTTATCACAGTTGTCGTCCTGTTTTCAGAGGAATGGCATTGAGTTAATCGTGATATTGCGTTAAATTTAACAAGAGTTGACTTGGAATAATGGTAGGGCGAGGCGGAGAAATATGTCAAGAATAAACTTGGAAAATGGCGGTAGTCCCGCACAATCGGTCAGTGACCGTTTGCTGACACTATTAAAAACCCGCGGCCCGCAACAAGCGTCTGATGCAGGAAAAGTCCTTGGCACCACCGGTGAAGCCGCACGCCAGCAGTTCGTCAAGCTGGCCAAAGATGGCTTGGTGGAATCCGTGGCGGAAACCCGTGGCGTCGGCCGACCGGTGCAGCTCTGGCACCTGACCGCCGCCGGCAATGCACGCTTTCCGGATACCCATTCGGAATTGACGGTGCAATTGCTGCGCACCGTACGCGACAAGCTGGGTGAACAGGCGATCGAGTTGTTGATCGACACCCGCGAGCAGGAAACGCGGATTAATTACAAACAGGCGATGGTCGGTGCCACCGACTTGCAGGAACGCGTCGCACGCCTGACGGCCATTCGCTGCCGCGAAGGCTACATGGCCGAATGCCGAACTCAGGAAGACGGCTCCTTCCTGCTGGTAGAGAACCACTGCCCGATCTGTGCAGCCGCCACCGTTTGTCAGGGATTCTGTCGTGCGGAACTGAGCATTTTCACCGAGGTGCTGCAGGCGCAGGTTGAACGTTCCGAACATATCCTGGCCGGTGCACGCCGCTGTGCCTACCGTATTTCGCTGCTGTAACCGACACCCGGCGCAAGGCATCCTGCTGGCTGGCGTCACCCGGTGTATCATCACCGGCTCGCCGGCCCGTTGCCTGCTTAAAAAAGTACTGAAAAGCGTTGCTTATCCTCTGTCCGATCGAGTTTACTGAGTCCTCTAATAATAATCTCCCTGCAGAATAATAATCCATGCTGAGCCAAAGTAGCCGTAACGTCCTGCCGTTAATCGGGGCGCTGTTCACGTTATATATTGTCTGGGGTTCTACCTACTTCGTTATTCGTCTGGGCGTAGAGAGTTGGCCGCCGCTGATGATGGCCGGGATCCGTTTTCTGGTCGCCGGCATTGTGCTGTTCAGCTTTTTAGCGCTGCGCGGCCATGCATTGCCTACCCCCAAACAGTGGTTGGCCGCCGGTACCATTGGCATTTTGCTGCTGGCGGTGGGGAATGGTCTGGTCACCGTGGCGGAACACCAGCACGTGCCTTCCGGCATTGCCGCCGTCATGGTCGCGACGGTGCCGCTGTTCACGCTGTGCTTCAGCCTGTTTTGGGGGATGCGCAATACCAGGTTGGAGTGGGCCGGCATTGCGCTGGGGTTGGTGGGGATCGTGCTGCTGAATACCGGCAATAACCTGGTTGGCAACCCTACCGGTGCGCTGCTGATCCTGCTGGCCTCTGCCAGTTGGGCCTTTGGCTCGGTGTTGGGGTCACGGATTTCGCTGCCCGCCGGGCCGATGGCCGGGGCTGCGGAAATGCTGGTCGCCGGCGTAGTCCTGCTGGTCGTCAGCCAGGTCAGCGGCGAACGCCTGACACAGATGCCCAGCACCAAAGGCTTCTTCGCACTCGGATACCTGATTATTTTCGGCTCCATGCTGGCGATCAGCGCCTACATGTTTTTGCTGAAAAACGTCCGTCCGGCGGTGGCGACCAGTTATGCCTACGTCAACCCGGTGGTAGCGGTGCTGCTTGGCATCGGTTTCGCCGGTGAGTCGCTGGCGCCACGTGAATGGGCGGCACTGGTGATTATTGTCGCGGCGGTAGTGCTGGTGACGCTGGGCAAATTCCTGTTTGCGCGCCCTGCCAAAGTTCAACCGAGCAGCAGCATTAAAGAGTGACCAAAATGGCGGTCTGTGGGCCGCCATTCAAAACGATTCTTGTTTCACTTGGCAAAGAGACTATAATTCCCGCTGTTCCGGGCAACCTGCGAAATCATCCCAATGCTGAAAAAATCGTTCATTATCGTTATCTTTCTGTGTGCCTTTGGCTCACTCGGCGGCGTATTCCTGGCCGGGCTGAATATGTACACCCGTTCTACCACGCCGCAAGAAGAAACCTCTACGTCCAACGAAGCCGCTGCCACCGCCACTCCGGCGCAGAGCATTCAAGCCAAGTGATACCTCATCCGCCGCTGGCAGTGTTGTTGTAAAAAGCACTGCTGTGGCCTGATCCGCGCCGTTTCCTCATTGCGATAGTCACTCCCCTTTTTCCTCCGCCACCGCGGGGGGGATATTCGCTGCTCGCCGGCCACAGGCGAGCCAGGATTTCTACGCCCAAATCCATTCTGCATGCAAAACCTTACCTTACCTGGCTGCCGACCTCTGCCATCAAATTGCATTGATCCTGACGCGAACAAGAGTTATGGTTAGATCATAACTTTCTGGAGCACTGAAAATGGATGCAAGCAATGGACTGGACTACATCCTTAGCCTTCATGGCACTCGGGTAAACCGTGAAGATGGCTACTGGTGGAAAATAGAAGCATGGAAGGTAACCAAAACGGCTTTCATTCCCCATGGCATACGCTACAACATGACGTTACATGACAAATACAACACCCGAGTGTTTGGCATCGACAATGCCCATGCCATTAAAGTGCCTCGAAGAGGTCTATTTTCGGGCCGAATATTTTACGACCACCAACATCAAACGCCCACGGATAAAGGCTCCCCCTATGAGTTTCATTCCGTTTTTCAGTTGGTGGAAGATTTCTTCACTAAAATCGATGAAGTCATCAGCGAGAGAGAAAACCGAGGTTGAAGATGAAAGCACTGATTGGCGTAATGCCTGAAGAGTTGATCCGCAAACGGATACTGGCGATTGCAAAAGGCGAATACCAGCCACAAGAGCGTGAGCCGCAGGTCTGGTTCACCTCAATGATTGCTTTGGCCCAGGTACTCAGCAATGAAAATATCGCCTTGCTGCGGATGATTGATACGGAAAAACCGGAAACCATGAGCCGATTGGCGGAACTCTCCGGCCGGCAAATAAGCAATCTTTCCGCCACGCTGAAAACGCTTAGCGGCCATGGTCTGGTATCGCTGGAAAAAAGCGGCCGAACGGTCAAACCCAAAGCCTTGTTTACCGACTTTGAGATCATTGTTGACCAGAAATTAAATGCCCGTTTTAGTGCCGCCTGAAACCCGTTAAAGCACACTGACAGCGATGGGCTGCCGTAGCCTTACAACGCCGTCACTCCGTACGCGGCAGCCTGTTGCTCCAGCTCGGTGATTTTTTGGTATGCCGAACGCGGCACCAGGCTGAAATCGCCGATCAACAGGCTGTCGCTTACCGCTTCGCCCAACATCGCCCGCGCCCCGGCACGCAATATTTCCAGCTGTTCCGGCGGAGTCTGCGCCGAGGTAATCAGAGGTAGCCCCGGGACGCCGGCCGTTTGCCCAATGATTTTCAGCCCCGCCAGCGCCTGCGGTTGCATCCGTTTTAACAGTTCCAGGCTGACGCAGTCGACGGCGGCAATATCCGCCTGCCGATTTTTGATCAACCTGAGCGACTGATAATGCGCACCGGAGGCGACAGCAGCGCTGAAGAATTTACCGTTCTGCGCCAATGGCGCGATCAGCGCGCGCAGGCTGTTATGCCCTGACTGAGAGTCGGTGCTGTTATAGGCCGCGATCCGGCCGCGAAAATCCTCCAGTCGTTCACCGGGCTCATCGTCACGTACCACCAACCAACTGCGGTAATTCGGGCCTTCACAGCCCTCGACGCGGTAGTGATAAGTGCCGATCAACTGCACCTGCGGCAGGCTGCTGACCAGCGGATAACCGCAAGTCTGGCTGAGCAATAAATCATTCTGCTGCCAGTGCTGAGCCAAATCTTGCGGCCAGATGAGCCGTTCGGGCAGTTGCGGCAAGCCCAACTTCAGCAATTTGCCTCGCAACACCTGCCAGAAGGACTCGGCCGGTTGGTGAGTCACGCCGTACATCGGCAAAGATACTTGCATCCTATTCCCTTACCCCGCAGAAGAAGCCACCAGCGTCTGCTGACGCCAGGCAGTGAGATGGCGCACCCAGCGCTCAAACAGCATATCGGTGATGATCGCCAGCAGCGCCACTATCACCGCGCCCTGGATCACGTAGGCGGTATTAAACCCGCTCAGACCAATAATAATCGGCGAGCCGAGCGTTTTGGTACCTACGGTGGAAGCGATCGCCGCCGTGCCGATATTGATGATCACCGAGGTACGAATGCCGGCGACAATCACCGGCGCCGCCAGCGGCAGTTCAACGCGCCACAGGATCTGCCTGGTACTCATTCCCACCCCCTGTGCAACCTCGCGGATGGCGCTGGGCACTGATTCAATGCCCGCCAGCGTGCCCTGCAGGATCGGCAGCAAACCGTAAAGCACCAGCGCAATGATCGCCGGCTGTTCGCTAAAGCCCATCACCGGTACCGCCACCGCCAACACCGCCACAGGTGGGAAAGTCTGACCAACGGCCACCACGGTTTCCACCAGCGAACGGAACTCCTTGCCGGCACGGCGCGTTACGCCGATCCCGGCCGCAACCCCCACCACCACGGCAATCAGGCTGGAGACCGCCACCAACAACAGATGCGCCCAAACCAGTGAGATAAAACTGTCCTGTTGGTACACCGGCCGTTCCAGCTCGGGGAACCAGGCGGCAAACAACCCCTGTAAATGAGTCATGCCAAACACCAGCGCCAACAACAGGGCACAGGTCCAGGGCAGCGGATCGCGCAGCCAGCGCAGGGCCTGAGGCGCACTCATGACAGCGCCTTTTGGGCAATCAGATCGTTGAAATGCAATACGCCGAGAGCCTCCCCTTGCTCACCCACCACCGGCAAGCATTCGCTGCCGCGAGCCACAAACACCGACAGCGCTTCACGCAGGTTCATGGCGGCGGCGATCGGTTCACCTTCCGCATGGCCAGGACGCACCCGTTCCGCCACCGTGCCCAGCGACAACAGCTTGATGCCGCGATCGCTTCGGCCAAAGAAATCACGGACAAAATCGTTAGCCGGCGCGGTCAATAACTCCAGGGGCGTACCTTGCTGCACAATACGCCCCTGGTCGAGCAGCACGATGCGGTCCGCCAGCGCCAGCGCTTCATCAATGTCATGCGTTACCAGTACGATGGTGCGCCCGGAGAGATGATGAATGCGCGCAATCTCCGTCTGCAGCGCCGTACGGGTCACCGGGTCGAGAGCGCCAAAGGGTTCGTCCATCAGCAATACTTCCGGATCGGCCGCCAACGCGCGCGCCACCCCTACCCGCTGCTGCTGCCCGCCGGAAAGCTGGTGCGGGTAACGGTGCCGGAACAGTTCCGGCTCCAGGTGCAACAGTTCCAACAGTTCAGTCACCCGATCGCGAATGCGTGCACGCGGCCATTTCAGCAGTTGCGGCACGGTGGCAATATTTTCCTCCACCGTCCAGTGCGGAAACAGGCCGATCGACTGTATGGCGTAGCCCATGCGGCGCCGCAGATCCTGCGGTTTGAATTTTTGGATCTCTTCGTCGGCAAAGTAAATTTTGCCCTGATCGTGTTCGATCAGTCGGTTGATCATTTTTAAGGTGGTGGACTTACCGGAGCCGGAGGTGCCGATCAGTACGGCAAATTCGCCCTTGGCAATCTGCAGCGTAAGATCGTCCACCGCCGGCTTGCCCTGAAAAATCTTGCTGACCTGATTAAACTGAATCATCGGCGTGACACTTCCAAAATTGAAACCATAAATTTAAACAGCGAATCGACGATAACCGCCATCACGATCACCGGGATCACGCCCAGCAGTACCAGATCCAGCGCACTGCTCAGCAGGCCCTGGAAGACGATGGCGCCAAAGCCTCCGGCGCCAATCAGCGCCGCCACCACCGCCATACCCACGGTCTGTACCGCCAGAATACGCACGCCGGTCAGGAACAACGGCAACGCCAGCGGCAACTGCACGCGAAAGAAAATCTGCCCGCGCGTCAGCCCCATGCCACTGGCGGACTCGATCACGCTGGCAGGCACGCTCTGCAACCCGGCCACCACGCTGCGTACCAGCGGCAACAGGGCATACAGCACCAAGGCGACTATCGCCGGTGCCATGCCAATACCGCTGACACCCTGTTCCGCCAACCAAGGCACCGCCTTTGCCAACCCGGCCAGCGGCGCGATCAGCAGGCCGAACAACGCAATCGACGGCACGGTCTGGATAATGTTCAGCGTGGAAAAAATCGGCGTTTGCCAACGGGACGAACGAAAACACAGCACCCCGAGCGGTACGCCAATCAACAACGTCGGCACCAACGTCGCCAGCAGAATCGTCAGGTGCTGCAACAGCGCGGCATCAAACACGTCCTGCCGGTTGTAATACTCTTTCAGCAGCGAAAGTTGATCCAACTGATGGCCGAACAACAGCACCAGCGCCGGCAGTATCACCAGCAGATTGCCGAGCATGCGCCATAAATGTGAGGGGGTGATACGGGTCATGGCGTCGGCGGCCATCAGCAGGCTTAACGCCAATATCAACCAACACCCGCTGCCCCAGGAGGTGCGCGCCAGCTTGGAACCTTCCTGCGCCAACTGTTGGGCGGCATGTCCGCTTAGCCAGAAGGTGAGCGTCAGCAATGCCGAAGCCGCTAAAACAGTCAGGAGAGCATTGCGCCTGAGCGGCGCCAACAGGCTGAGCACCGCCAGCACCAGCAGGGGCGCCAACAACCACAGCGCCGGGCCGTGCAACAGAGAAATCAGGGAAATACTCTTGCCCGACAGCAGGCGATTGGGGGCATAACTGAGGAACGGCAGACCCAATGCGGCCAGCAGCAACAGAATAAGCAGCGTCAGTAATACGCGGTTTTTTACGGCAATAATCAAAGAAACTCTCCGGCTCCATAGTCAATGGGCCCTGTTCTCCCCCTCTCCCACAGGGAAAGGGGGAGCATCAGCGCTATCCCTTAACCCATCCTTTTTCTTTCAGATAAGCAGCCGCAACCTGTTTGGCATCCTGACCTTCCACCGCGATCTGCGCATTGAGTTTTTGCAGCGTCGGGCCGTCCAGCGAGGCAAATACCGGTTTCAGCAATTCGGCGATATTGGCGTGCTGTTTCAGCGCGGCCTCACGAATAATCGGTGCCGGTGCATAAATCGGCTGCACCCCTTTTGGATCTTCCAGGGTTTGCAGCCCCAATGCCGCTACCGGGCCATCGGTGCCGTAAGCCATGGCCGCATTCACGCCGGAGGTTTGCTCCGCCGCGGCTTTGATGGTCACCGCCGTGTCACCGCCGGCCAACGACAGCAACTGGTCCTGATTAAGCTTAAAACCATAGGCATTCTGGAATGCCGGCAAGGCGTCCGGGCGTTCGATAAACTCCGCCGAGGCCGCCAGCTTGAACTTGCCGCCGCCGTTGATCCACTTGCCCAGGTCAGCCAGCGTTTTCAGGTGGTTGGCGTCCGCCACGTCCTGACGGATGGCTATAGTCCAGGTATTGTTGGCCGGCGAGGCATCCAGCCAGACAATTTTGTTCTTGTCGTAATCGAGTTTTTTGACCTTCTCGAACCCGGCCTGGGCGTTCTTCCACGCAGGGTCTTTTTCATCAGAGAAGAAAAATGCGCCGTTACCGGTGTATTCCGGGTAGATGTCAATTTCGCCGGAGGTGATCGCCCCGCGCAGCACCTTGGTGGTGCCGAGCTGTAATTTGTTGGTGGTTTTGATGCCGTTGGATTCCAGCACCTGCACGATGATGTTGCCCAGCAGCGAGCCTTCGGTATCAATTTTAGAGCCCACGCGCACCGTGTCGGCCGCCTGCGCCACACCAACGCTCGCGGCGAGCAAACTCAGCGCCAAAGCGAAAACACGACCACGTAATGGGGTGATTGCCATACTTTTTCCTCTTGTTGTGTATTTTCCGGCTATTTGGCCAGATCGATTGGAAAATCCTGAGACGTGCGCTTCCATCGCACAATAAATGTCTCCGCCGGCCAGGCTTCATTTTCGCCCTGTACTTCCCTTGGCGACTCGCCGGCGTAAAACGGATGAACCTCAACGGCGACTGGGGTAAACGCATATTCACTGACCCATTGGCCATAGCCCTGCACCACAAATCCCTGACTGCGTTGCTGGTAAGCACTGCGCTCCGCCAGATACGCCTGCCGTAAACCGTACCACGGCAAGCCGGGGAGATCATGGTGAACTAAATGATAGTTCAGATTGAGAAACAGCAGCCGCCACGGCCAACCCGCCTCATTAATAATAGAACGTGCCTGCGGAGCTTCAACGGCACGATGCTCAAAAAACGATCTCACCTTGGTCAGCGCCAACGCTGGATAGCCGATCGCCAGCAGGTAAAACACCGCCCCAATCCCATGCTGCTCCAGCCAATTCAGCACCGCCGCCAACAACAGCAGGTGCACCAACCACATCACCAGGGTGCGCCATTCACCGGCGGCAATCGCTTTCAAGGCATTAACCCCTGTCGCGACGATATCCAGCGCCGGGCCAAATACAATCCGCCCGCTCAGCGTATTGCGCACCTTGGCCAACAACGGAAACAATCTGGGATAACGCTGCCACTGCGCCTGGCTAAAGTAATAACTTTCGGGATCTTCATGCGGGTCGGTCAGATGTTCATTACGGTGATGCTGAATATGCGAATCGCGATACAGCCCATAGGGATACCAGACTGCCAGCGGCAGCAGACCAAACAGTTGATTGATGCGAGGCCAACGCGTCGGATGACCGTGGATCAATTCATGCTGTAATGACATATACCAGGTGGCCAGCAAAATCAGCAGCGGCGCCCCCAACCACGGCCCCAGCGTGTGCCAGTAGTGCACCACACCCAACCAACCGCCGTAGACCGCCGCCATAATGCCCCAGGTCGGCAGTTCGCATCGCCAGTACCAGCGCTGGTTAAGCTGCTGGATCCAGCTGCGTTGGGCGGAATGCAAATAGTGGCTGTGGCTTTTGGCAGAGGACATGCGGCGGCTCGCTGTGGATGATTTTCCTCAGTATCTGCGAGCAACAGAGGCGCTCAAAATAACGAAAGCGGTAAAGCAAAGTTAAAAATCAGCTATTTATGCCGCTTTTATTGATGGCGCTCCCATTATCGCGCGTTCATTGAATTCAACTCCGTCCGCCAGCAGCGATTGCTGGTAAGATCCGAGTCGAAAAGCCTTTGCCCACGTTAGCAATAAAAATTCGTCACATCAGGAGGTTACATGCGTCAAAGGATCATCGTCTGCCCGATTATTGAAAATAATGGCGAGTATTTACTGTGTAAAATGGCCGATGACCGCGGTGTTTTTCCCGGCCAGTGGGCATTGTCCGGCGGAGGTATGGAGCCAGGAGAGACGATGGAGGAAGCTCTCCGTCGTGAGATCAGGGAAGAATTGGGTGATGCACTGCAGATCACCCATATTGCCCCCTGGACTTTCAGGGATGATGTTCGTATCAAGACTTATCCTGATGGGACAAAAGAACCAATCTACATGCTGTATCTGATCTTCGATTGCGTGAGTGCCAATCGTCAGATCACCTTCAATGAAGAGTTTCAGGAAGTTGCCTGGATCCAGCCCGACAAGATAGGTGAACTTGACCTCAATGAGGCCACTCGTATCACCTTTGCGCAGAAGGGTATTTTGTAACTCGCACTTTGCTTACCGCATCATGGTATCCGATGCGGTAAGTCATCGGCATCAGGGAACAAAATCCAGCACCGTACTGTGGAATAGCGCGTACTCGGTCTGATTAGCCATTTTCGGCAGAGCACTAAGCGCAACATCAGTGTGCCGGGTACACCTCCCCGGCATTGGCATATTGTTGTAAACGTTCACGCCACCATTGGGACGCCAGCCCGGCGTTGTTCTCTCGCCAGCCAAAATAGGCGGCGTCGCTAAAGCGCTCTGATTCGACGTTTTTCGCTACCAGTTCACCACTTTTCAGGTAAGGTTCGGCCAGGTAACGTGGCAAGTAACCACAGCCAAGGCCGCTGAGCTGCGCCCGTAACTTGGCGTCGAAGCCGAATACCGTCAAGGTGTCCTGCTCTTCCAGAATATTCAGGTTCTGCGGCGCATTTACCCGTGAAGTATCACGCACCACGACCGCCCGATGCCGGCGGATCTCCGCCTTCGGCAAGGGTTCCGCCATCGTCGCCAGCGGGTGTTGCGGCGCTACGGCAAACACGTAGTTCAACCGCCCCAACGGACTAAAAGCATAGCCTACCCGCGACGGGGGTTCGCAAATCGCGCCAACAATAATATCCGCACAGCCATAAACCAGCGACTCCCAGGATCCCGCCAGCACTTCATGGCTAAAACGCAGCCGGGTATGGTGATTGTGTTGGTAGAACTCTTCAATCAGCGGCAACAGGCGTTCAAATGGAAATGAAGCATCGATGCCGAGCGTGATCTCACTTTCCCAGCCGTTTTCCACATAGCGCGCCTGCTGCTCCAAATCCTGCGCGGCACGCAACAATACCCGCCCCTTTTCCAACATCAACTTGCCGGTATCGGTAAATTTTGCCCGATGGCCGGAGCGATCCAGCAGGGTGATATCGAGATCGTTCTCCAGTTTCTGCACCATATAGCTCAGCGCCGACGGCGTTTTGAACAGCACTGCGGCCGCGGCCGCAAAGGAACCGTGTCGGTCGAGCGCATCCAAAATCAGCAACGCTTCCAGGTTTAATCTCATCGCTCCCCCTCCGTGTATAAAAAAACTCAACAAGACGGCAAAAATTCTGCGCTATCTTTGAAATTGGCCCCTGCCTACCATGCGGTTTATCGGCGTTACATTCACCCGTTGTTAAACCGAAGTATCACTGGGAAGGTAAATAATGTCTAAATTTCAATTGCTTGACAAAAACAACTCTGCGCTAATTTTCATTGACCACCAACCACAAATGGCTTTTGGCGTGGCCAATATTGATCGCCAGCAGCTGAAAAACAACGTGGTTGGTCTGGCCAAAGCCGGCAAGATTTTTAATGTTCCTACCCTTTTCACCTCTGTTGAAACCGAAAGCTTTAGCGGCTACATCTGGCCGGAATTGCTGGCGGTTCACCCTGAAATGACCCCGATTGAACGTACTTCGATGAACTCCTGGGAAGACGCCGCCTTTGTGAAAGCGGTTGAAGCCACCGGCCGTAAAAAACTGGTGATCTCCGCGCTGTGGACCGAAGTATGCCTGACTTTCCCGGCGCTGATGGCACTCGAGGCCGGCTATGAAGTTTACGTGGTCACCGATACTTCCGGCGGCACCTCGGTTGACGCGCATGAGCGTTCTATCGATCGCATGGTGCAAGCCGGTGCCATCCCGGTCACCTGGCAACAGGTGTTGCTGGAGTATCAACGTGACTGGGCGCGCAAAGAGACTTACGACGCGGTGATGGAACTGGTACGCGAACACAGCGGTGCTTACGGTATGGGCGTTGACTACGCTTACACCATGGTACATCACGCTCCGGCGCGCGTGGCGAAATAAACCTTAACCCCGGCTACTTCGCCGGGGTTTCTTTGGAGTCGGTTCCTATGGCCCACCCGCAGCATGTCACGTTAGTCATCACTCACCATTTGGCCCCCGGGCAGGAACAGGCCTATGAGGCCTGGCTGAAACGCATTATGCCCGAGGCCGCCAACTTTGCCGGTCATCTCGGCGTTGACGTGATCCGCCCCAGCGGTAATGAACAGGCCTACACCATACTGGTGCGCTTTGACAACCTCGACAATCTGTCCCAGTGGGTGAACTCACCGCTGCGCAAACGCTATATCGAGGAAGTTTCACCGCTGCTGCTGGAGAGCGACAGCATTGAAATTCGGCCCGGTGCGGAATTCTGGTTCACACCGCCGAGTGCCACCACCCGCCAGCCTGCCAAATGGAAACAGTTTTTGATCACCCTGCTGGTGATTTTCCCCTCCACCAATCTGGTGCCCTGGTTCTGGGGCAAGCTGTTGCCACAACTGAACGGCACGCTGAGCGGCCACTTTCTCAATGACGCCACCGTAGTCGCTCTGGTGGTTTTCCTCTGGATGCCGATCGTGACACGCGTATTTCATCAATGGCTCATCCGCCGTTAGGCGGCCTGCCGGGAGAACGTTATGAGTAATCCTGCTTCCCTGATTATCACCAACGGTAAATTTCACACGGTCGATCGCGAGGCACCTACCGCCCAGGCGGTGGCTATCCGCGACGGTAAATTCCTCGCCGTCGGCAGTGAAAACGACGTTATGCAACACGCGGGGCCTGAAACTCAGGTGATTGACCTGCACGGCCACACCGCCGTCCCCGGCCTCAACGACTCGCACCTGCACCTGATCCGCGGCGGCCTGAACTACAACCTGGAGCTGCGCTGGGAAGGTGTACCGTCGCTGGCCGATGCGCTACGCATGCTGAAGGAACAGGCGCTGCGCACCCCCAGCCCACAGTGGGTTCGGGTGGTCGGCGGCTGGACCGAATTCCAGTTTGCTGAACGCCGGATGCCAACGCTGGACGAAATCAATCAGGCGGCCCCAGACACCCCGGTGTTTATCCTTCACCTGTACGACCGCGCCTTGCTCAACCGCGCGGCGCTGAAAGTGGTGGGTTACACCAAGGACACACCAAACCCGCCGGGTGGCGAAATTCAGCGTGACGGCAACGGCAACCCGACCGGTATGCTGATTGCCAAGCCTAACGCCATGATCCTGTACGCTACCCTGGCGAAAGGCCCCAAATTGCCACTGGAGCAGCAGGTCAACTCGACCCGTCAATTTATGCGCGAGCTGAATCGCCTTGGTCTGACCAGCGCCATCGACGCCGGCGGCGGCTTCCAGAACTATCCTGATGACTATCAGGTGATCTCCGAGCTGCACGAGAAGCAACAACTGACCCTGCGTATCGCCTACAACCTGTTCACCCAGCGACCCAAGCAGGAGCTGGAGGATTTCCAACTGTGGACCGACATGCTGAAACCGGGCCAGGGCACCGACTTTTACCGTCATAACGGCGCCGGCGAGATGCTGGTATTTTCCGCCGCCGACTTCGAGGATTTCCTGCAGCCGCGTCCGGACCTGCCGGAAGGTACGGAAGACGAGCTCGAGCGCGTGGTGCGTCATCTGGTCGAGCACCGCTGGCCATTCCGCCTGCATGCCACCTACGACGAATCCATCAGCCGCATGCTGAACGTCTTCGAAAAAGTGAACCGCGAGATCCCGTTTAACGGCCTGCACTGGATCTTCGACCATGCGGAAACCATCTCCGAGCGTAATATCGAGCGGGTAAAAGCGTTGGGCGGCGGCATTGCCGTGCAGCACCGCATGGCCTTCCAGGGGGAATACTTTGCCGAACGTTACGGCAAGGAAGCCACCCAACAGACACCGCCGGTGGCGAAAATGTTGGCGGCCGAGCTGCCGGTCGGGTTGGGCACCGACGCCACCCGCGTGGCCAGTTACAATCCGTGGACCGCACTCTACTGGCTGGTTTCCGGCCGTACCGTCGGCGGTATGGCGATGTACGATGACCAGGCGCGGTTGGATCGCGAAACGGCTTTGATGCTGTGGACGCAGGGTAGCGCCTGGTTCTCTACCGAACAGGGTAAAAAAGGGCAGATTAAGGTCGGGCAACTGGCGGATTTGGCCGTGCTGTCGCAAGACTATTTCAGCGTACCCGAGGAGCAGATAAAGGGGATTGAATCGGTGATGACCCTGGTGGACGGCAAGGTGGTTTACGCCGCCGGGAGCTTCTCATCGCTGGCGCCACCGGCGATACCGGTGCTGCCGGACTGGTCGCCGGTCACTCAGGTGCCGGGGCATTATCGCTCTGCACCGCCTTCGGCCGCGACCCGGACCGGGGTACTGAGTCAGGCGCACCAGTGCTGCGGCCCCTGTGGGGTGCACGCGCATCAGCATGATGTCGCCCGCCGATCCAGCATTCCAATCTCGGACGATAACGCCTTCTGGGGGGCCTTCGGCTGTTCTTGCTTTGCCTTTTGATTGCCAGGCTAGCAACTTGATAACTTATTAAGTTGCTAGCCAATTAACTTATTGGCCCACTAAACTCTGACGTTGTTAACTGATGAACGTCAGAGTTTATTTCGTCAGTCGCGATTGATTTCCAGCCAACGCCGCTGTTCGGCGGAAGCGGCAATCGCATCCAGCACGCACGACACTTTCCAGCCTTCTTCAAAATCCGGCCACATGCGATCACCGGCGGCAATGCCGTTAACCAAATCGCGGATCTCCACCGTTTTCTGATCGTTAAAACCGATACCGTGCCCGGCGCTAATACAGAAGGCGGCGTAATCCGGGTGTTTTGGCCCCACCAGCAGCGTTTTGAATCCCTGGCGCTCCGCCGGTTCGTCGTGACGATACAGCTTCAGCTCCGCCATTCGCTCCTGGGTGTAACTCAACGTGCCCTTGGTTCCGGTGACCACGTAGGTCAGCCCCATTTTGCGCCCGCAGGCAATGCGTGAAGTCTCGATGGTGCCCATGGCGCCACCGGCAAAACGCACCAATGCGCTGGCCTGATCCTCGTTTTCAACCTGGTGCATCAGCGTGGGATCTTTCGCATCCGGGCGCTGTTTGATGATGGTCTGCATATCGCCGGAAACCGCCACGATGTCGCCCACCAGGTAATGCGCCATATTCACGATGTGCGCAGCCAAATCGCCCAGCGCGCCTAACCCGGCAGTCGCCTTGCGGCAGTGCCAGTCGATCGGCGTACGCGGATCGGCGAGGTAATCTTCGTTGTGCGTGCCGTAAAAATGCACCACTTCGCCAATTTCGCCGTTGGCGATAATTTCACGCGCCAGCTGGCTGGTCGGGTTCTTCATATAGTTGAAGCCCACCAGCGTTTTGACGCCTTTGGCACGGGCGGCCTGCACCATTTCAGCGGCGTCTTTGGCGTCCAGCGCCAGCGGTTTTTCAGAATAAACGTGTTTGCCGTGGCGAATCGCTTCCAGCGCCATCTCTTTATGCAGGAAGTTCGGGGCGCAGATATCCACCACATCAATAGCCGGATCCGCCACCAGTTGGCGCCAGTCAGCGGTCGAACGTGAGAAACCAAACTCCGCGGCGCGTTGCTGCGCCAGCTCCGGCGTCACTTCCGCCAGCATTTCCAACACCAGTTCCCCCTTCAGGGGAAATACCGTAGCAACCTGCGCATAAGCAATAGCGTGGCAGCGCCCAATGTAGCCGGTGCCAATTAAACCAACGCGTACCTGTTTCATCACCCTCTCCCGTTGCCTGTATCCATAACCTGGTCAGCGCGCCATTCAGTGAAACGCGCCATCTGCGATAAGGTTATATGAAATATAAATTTCAATAACAAGCCAGGAAGAAAATAAAATTCATATCCGTGATGCCGTTCATGAAACCATGCAGGCCGGAATGTAACGAGCTGCTCTGGTCATACGCGGCGGCACTTCATCAAAGGGGAGAATTCTAAAATGAATATTTTATTTCATCTCAGGGTAAACCGTTGGCACCATACAGCAAGAATCCCGGTCGCTGCTTCAGCCGCTGCAAATAAGCCTGCAGCCTCGGGTAATCCGGACGCGAGAAAGGCGTCATCAACCAACGATTAAGCGACAGCCCAATCACCACGTCCGCCAGGCTAAACGCGGCTCCGGCAACATAGGCGTGTCCCAGCGCCAAATGCTGTTCAAGCATGCCCATTAACCGGTTCCATTCTCGCTCGGCCGCCGCCAACCGCTCCTGATCCTGATAGGCGGCGTCCTGGCGAACTCGCGACATGAAAACGTAACGCCAGGCGTTGTTGAGATCGGTGGCCTGCCAGTCCATCCACATTTCTACCGCAGCCCGTGCGCCCGGTTCTATCGGCAACAGATCCTGACGCCCTTCCCGGCCCGCCAGATAACGGCAAATAGTGTTGGATTCCCACAGCACCCGCTCACCGTCGATCAACACCGGCACCAATCCATTGGGATTCAGTGCCAAAAACTCCGGCGTTTGCGTGGAACGAAAACCGCTGCCCCAATCTTCTCTGGTCAGCGGCAACGCCAGTTCATGGCTGGTCCACAATACCTTGCGCACATTGATCGATGAGGCCTTACCCAACAATTTCAACATTTATGTTCTCCAAAAAGGCTTGCGCCCTTCTTGCATTGCCTGCGCTCGTGATAAGCCAATATCCGCCAGTTGAGCCTCGTCCAACTGCAACAAAGCCGTTCGCGTACTGTAACGCTGCAAATACAACTGCCAAAGTGGAAATCTCGCCCGGCGCTGTACCGGTTCGCCCTCAACAGAAATGCTCATCACAGATCCTCTTTCGATTTGGCCACGAAACCTATGATGCTGATCGAGCGAAAAACAATACAGATTCAGGGCGGTGATATTTTTTCCATACAAAAGCTGTCTCTGCCTATCTGAATGGTCTAATTTAATCTCATCTGTACCGGTTTTTTCCTCAAGCGCTCTCACTTTGGGTATCTGTATGACACGCTACGCCACGCTGGCCGCGATCCTCAGCCAACGCATCGAACAGGGGCTCTATCCGGCCGGTGATCGTCTGCCGTCGGTCCGCACGCTGAGCCAGGAACATGGCGTCAGCATCAGCACGGTGCAACAGGCCTATCGGCTGTTGGAAGAGAGCCAATTGGTGGAGGCGCGCCCCAAATCGGGCTATTTCGTGCAGGGGCGACGCACCTTGGCTGAACTGCCCGCCGTCACCCGTCCGGTACAGCGCCCGGTGGATATTTCGCAGTGGGAGCAGGTACTGGAGCTGATCCGCAACAAACCGCGCGAAGATCTGATACAGCTCGGTCGCGGCATGCCGGATATCAGCGAACCGACGCTGAAACCGCTGACCAAAGCGCTGGGTCATACGGGCCGCCACGGCGATTTGCGCAGCCTGCACTACGACAGCATTCAGGGCGTGATGGGGTTACGCGAGCAAATTGCCCGCCTGCTGCTGGATTCCGGCTGCCAGATCAGCGCCGACCAGTTGGTGATCACCACCGGTTGCCACGAAGCGCTGTTCACCGGCCTGCGCGCCGTGTGCCAGCCGGGGGATATCGTGGCGGTGGATTCCCCCTGCTTTCACGGCACCATGCAAACGCTGAAAGGGCTGGGTATGAAAGCGCTGGAAATCCCTACCGATCCGCTGACCGGCATCAGCCTGGAGGCACTGGAATTGGCGCTGGAGCAGTGGCCGGTCAAGACCATTCTGTTAACCCCCAACTGCAATAATCCGTTGGGATATATCATGCCGGAGGCACGCAAACAGCGTTTACTGACGCTGGCGCAGCGCTACGATGTGACGATTATCGAGGACGACGTGTACGGTGATATTGCCTACCAGTATCCTCGCCCCCGCACCATCAAATCCTTCGATGAGGACGGGCGGGTGCTGCTGTGCAGCTCTTTTTCAAAAACGCTGGCGCCTGGCCTGCGCATCGGTTGGATTGCCCCTGGGCGTTATCTGGAACGCGTGTTGCACATGAAATATATCGGCACCGGCTCCACCGCCACTCAGCCGCAGCTGGCCATCGCCGAATTCATCCGTCACGGTCACTACCTGCAACACCTGCGGCGCATGCGTACCCGCTACCAGCAAAACCGGGACGTGATGACCGGTTGGATTATGAAATACTTCCCGCCAGGCACCCGCGTCAGCCAGCCACGCGGCGGCTTTATGCTGTGGATTGAGCTGGATGAAGAGTTCGATACCCTGCGGCTGAATCGCCATTTGGAGCAACAGGGTGTACAGATCGCCGTCGGCAGCATTTTTTCCGCCTCCGGCAAATACCGCAACTGCCTGCGCATCAACTATGCCCCCAAGCTGACGCCAGAGATTGAACAGGCGGTGCAGCGGGTCGGCGCGACGATCCACATGCTGATGCCGGCAAGCCTGGCGGAATGCGAAACCATGGCCGCGTTGGTGGCCGGCAAATCATAAGGATCACTATGAGCAGCGATCAAATCCCGGTCTCCAGCGCATTGGCCATACGCCTTAAGGTGCTGGGGGTGGATATTGAACAGCTTGGTCAACGGGCCGGTCTCCCCAGTGGGCTGCTCAGCCACGGGCGTGAAAAGGTCAAACTTTCCACCCGGCAGTTCTTTGATATCTGGCGCGCGCTGCCGCGCCTAACCGACGATGCCGCTTTTGGCCTGCGCCTCGGCAGTGACGTAGCGCCGGAGCATTACGATATCGCTTCAGTCGCGGCGCTGCATTCAGCCACGCTGGGGGAGGCCTTGCAAAAGGTCGCCCGCTATAAGCGCCTGGTGTGTCCGGAAGAACTGATGCTGACGGAAGACGGCGAGGCGGTGCGCTTGCACACCCACTGGACCATGGCCGAAGGTCATGCCCCCGAACTGTTGGTGGACGCCATGTTTGCGTCCATCACCACCCTTTGCCGTCGTGGCACCGGCATGGCGATCCAACCGAGGGCGATTGAGCTGACGCGGCACCACGATCCCGCTTCGCCGTTGCTGCGCCATTTTAGCTGCCCAATCCGCTTCGACGCACCGCTCGACGTTCTGGTGTTTGACCGTTCGCTGATGCAACAGCCTTTTATCACCTATAACCAGGACATGCTGGCCGTGCTGCTGCCCGGGCTGGAAGCCGAGTTGGCCAAGGTGCAGCAGGGTGACAATTTGCCCGCGCAGGTGATGGCGATCCTCACTCGCAGCATGCGCGGCCAACGTCCCAGCGTGAACAGCGTGGCCGCCGAACTGTACCTCAGCCCGCGTACCCTGCAGCGTCGTCTGCAGCAGCACGGCTACAGCTATCAGCAACTGTTGGATAAAACCCGCCACCGCACCGCCTGTCACCTACTGTCGGATACCGATCTGGAGCCCGGTGAAATTGCCTTTGTGCTCGGGTTCGAAGAACTGAATTCGTTTAGTCGTGCCTTTATGCAATGGGAATCGCAAACGCCGAACCGCTGGCGCAGCCAACGCGTGGCCAGTCGTCAGGAGAACAGAGGATGAAAGTGATAATATTCGGCGCCAGCGGCATGGTGGGTCAGGGCGCGAGACAAGGTTACACATCCTGGAGCCGGTGGATATTAATCGTCTGGCCCTGCCCTCGGCGAGCTGATTCTGCTATGTTAAAGCCGCGCGCGTGGGCCGCCTGTGCCACGCTTTCGCCACTGCGACAGAGACAGCCCCATGCCGTCAAAAATATTATTCAGCGCCTGCCTGGCCGGTTTTAAAGTTCGCTACAACGGTTCCGATAAGCCGTTGCCCCACCCCACCCTGCTGCGTTGGCAGCGCGAAGGTCGTTTGGTGGTTTGCTGCCCGGAACTGGCCGCCGGTTTCTCCACCCCACGTCCCTCTGCAGAAATCACCCCGGCCGCCGAAGGTGCCACGGTGCTCGCCCAACGGGCACGGGTTATCGAAGTCAGCGGCGGTGACGTCACCGACAACTATCTGCTTGGCGCTCACCTGGCGCTGGAAACGGCACGGCGGCACGGCTGTCGCTTTGCCTTGCTCACCGACGGCAGCCCTTCTTGCGGCAGTCAATTGATCTACGACGGTTCTTTCAGCGGCCAGACCAAGCCCGGCAGCGGGGTTACCGCCGAGCTGCTGCGCCAAAATGGGATTGAGGTCTTTTCCGACCGTCAGTTGGATGCGCTGATCGCCCGGGTTGCTGCCGTGGAACCACCTTAGCGCCGCAGATGCTCCGCCAGCCGTTGCTGCAGGTGCGAGATGCCCTGCGGGTGATGGATAAAGCGGTCGATGGCCATCATTTGCCAGTGCTGTCCTTCATCGCCAAAGCGAATGGCGGCAATCTGCTGCGGGGTGATTTCGCCCAGCATAAACCAGGTCGGCGGATACCCGGTCAAAATGCCGTCGTAGCGTTGTTGGCGATGCACCTGTCCCGCATCAATCCGCAGGCCAAACTCCTCCAGCGTTTCCCGCTGCACGCATTGCAACGGCGTTTCATCGCCTTCGCGCCCGCCACCGGGCAGATCCCAGCAGCCAGGCCACGGAATGCCAGGTTTGTCGTCACGCTGATAAGTCAGCAAGCTGTCGCCGCACAACAGCGCGATTTTTGCGCCGCCAAACTGCTTATCCGTCATCCCGTCAGGTCCCCGTTCGCGCCATTGAACGAACATCTTACCTCATCCGTCTGCATGCTGGTGTATAGTGAAAATCCGTTTTCACCACAGGCGAACAATGACGATGAACTCTCCGTTTCTGGTTACTCCCCAATGGCTTGCACAACATATCAACGATGAAAATCTGGTCGTGGTCGATGTCAGAATGTCTCCGGTCGGCCTGGTACCGAAAAAAGATATGCTGGCCGAATTTGAACACGGCCATATCCCGGGCGCGGTGTACTTCGATATCGATGACGTCGCGGACAAAAACACCGATCTGCCCCATATGCTGCCCACGGCGGAAGCCTTCAGCGCGGCGGCGGGCAAGTTGGGCATTAGCGATCAACAGACCATTGTGTTCTATGACGAGGGCAATCAGTTCTCTGCCCCGCGCGGCTGGTGGACCTTCCGTAACTTTGGCGCACGGCAGGTTTATGTGCTGGACGAAGGCCTGAACGGCTGGACTGCCCTGGGCCAACCGCTGGAAACCGGCGCAGCGCAACGCACGCCGCGCACTTTCAACGCCCGCTTCAATGCGGACGCGGTGGTCGATATGCAGCAGGTTGAGCAGGCGCTGAATACGCAAGTGCAGATCCTCGACGCACGCGCCGCGCCCCGTTTTTACGCTGAAGCGCCAGAACCGCGCCCGGGCCTGCATCGCGGCCATATTCCCGGCAGCATCAATATTCCTTACGGCGAACTGCTGGAAAACGGCCGCTTCAAATCGCTGGAAGCCCTCAAGAAAACCTTCAGCGACAAGGGCGTCAATATCGATGGGCCTATCATCACCAGTTGCGGTTCCGGCGTGACGGCCGCGGTGCTGGCTTTCGGCCTGCTGTCGCTTGATGCACAGCAGGTGAAACTGTATGACGGCGCCTGGAGCGAATGGGGTGCGTTGAGCGGCAACCAGCCGATCGAGCAAGACTAATCTGTGATCCTGTCGGTCACGATCTGCGCCAGCCGCTGAATAGCCGCAGAGGGATTTTCTTCTGCACGATGCAACACCACGCCGAGCGGGCTCAACGCCGGTAACACGCCGGGCGGCAGACGGGACAATCCCGACGGCAGCCCGGCGTCGGTGCGCACCGTCACCCCCAGCCCGGCACTGACGGCGGCCCAGACGCCATTCAGGCTGCGGCTGGTAAAGGCGATACGCCACGCAATACCGGCGCGATCCAGCGCCTGGGTCGCTGCGCTGCGCATCAGGCAGGGAGCGTCAAACATCACCAGCGGCAACGGCTCATCCCCACTGCACCAGGGCGTCAGATCAAAATCGGGCGAGGCGATCCAGTGCATTTGCCTTTGTCCCAGCGCCTGATGAAACGGCGTACTGCTCCCCCCGTCCCACGCCAGCGACAAATCCAGTTGCCCTTTCAACACCCAGTCGATCAGCTCCGCATTGCGAGCGATGCGCGCTTCGATACGCACTCGCGGATGCGCGCGGGCGAAACTGCCCAACACCTGCGGCAAAAAGGTTTCCCCAAAATCCTCCTGCAACCCTAACCGTACCGTGCCGTGCAGATCCAATCCGCGCACCGCCGCAGCGGCCTCATCGTTCAGTTCCAGCAAGCGGCGAGCGTAAGCCAGCAAGGTTTCGCCGGCTTCGGTCATCACCATGTTGCGCCCAACCTTGCGCAGAATGGGGGTGCCGACCTGTTGCTCCAGCTTTTTCAGGTGCGCGCTGACCGCCGAGGTTGAGCGCCCCAGCCGTTCTGCCGCTTTAGCGAAACTACCCAGTTCAATGCCGGTAACGTAACTGCGCAGATCCTCGAGATCAAAGGTGACACGTCCCATTCTGACCGTCCTGTTTTTAAGAACCATTAATCAAAATAATACCGATATTGCTAACAAATATGGTGTGCCATGCTAAACCAGTCAACCGCTTTCAGGAGAATCACCATGCTTGCTATGCAATACAGTTTCACCCTGCCCGCCGATTACGATATGGTCATTATTCAGGACCGCATCGCCCGTTTCGGCCATCTGCTGGACAACGCCCCACAGTTGCTGATTAAAGCCTATCTTTACGCACAGAAAGGTGAACACGGGGAGGAAAATCTGTACGCGCCGTTTTATCTGTGGAACAGCAGCATCGGCATGAGCGACTTTCTGGTCGGTGAGGGTTTTAAAGGCCTCAGCCAAGCCTTTGGTTGGCCGCAAGTTAGGCAATGGCTGCCGTGGTTAGCGCATTTTGATTACCCACGGCTCGGTGAAGCCACCTGTGCTACCCGCCTAATTCTGCCGATTGAGCCCTACAGTAATCTACCTATTCTGCGCCAGCAGCAGCAGGTGGCTGCCGATGCTCTGGCTAGCATAGTGGCATTTGATCCTGCCGCCTGGCAGGTAGTCCGACTAGATTTATGGCGAGTACCACCAGCAGAGCTCACGCCAAACATCCAGCTTTATCGCATCGGCCACCTTTCAATGCCCTTTGACCACACAGCGCCACGGGTTGACAGCCCAATTTGATATTGATAATCATTATCATAATTAAATTTTCAATGACGAATGCCAGGATGCCACTCGTTGAGGTCACCGCCATGCCACAGTCCCTGATCACGCCTTATGTCACCCGTTGCTGCATCGTTGGCGGCGGCCCCGCCGGGTTGATGCTCGGCTATCTGTTGGCTCGGGCAGGCATCAACGTGATGGTGCTGGAAAAACACGCCGATTTCCTGCGTGATTTTCGCGGCGATACCCTTCATCCCTCCACCCTGGAAAACATGCATCAACTCGGCCTGTTGGAAGCATTGCTGGCTCTGCCACACCAGCGCGCGGAAACGTTGCATGCCGAGATCGCCGGGCGTGACATTCGGCTGGCAGACTTCACTCGCCTGCCTGCCCGCTGCAAATTTATCGCCTTTATGCCGCAATGGGAGTTTCTCAACTTTCTGGCGGAACAGGCTGCCACCTTTCCCGAATTCACGCTGATCAAATCCGCGCAGGTACACCAGTTGCTGTACGACCGCGGCCAGGTCTGCGGTGTGCTGGCAGATACGCCGGAAGGACCGATCCGCGTCCGCAGCCAGTTGGTGATCGGGACCGACGGACGCAACTCGGTAGTGCGTGAACAGGCGGCGCTCAGCAGCCGCAGTTTTGGATCACCGCGCGACGTGCTGTGGATGAATATCGATAAAAAGCTCGGCGACCCGGCCTGGTCGATGGGCCACACCGGGCCGAAACAAAACTTCATCATGATCGACCGGGGCGAATACTGGCAGTGCGGCTACTCGATCGACAAAGGCAGTTTCGAGGCGATCCAACGGGAAGGGCTGGAGAAGTTTTTGCTGCAGATCGCCGAGGTGGCCCCGTTCCAGGACCATCGCCTGCAAACCATCGTCAGTTGGGATCAGGTGAAGTTGCTCAGCATCCGTATCGATCGTCTGGATCAGTGGGCCAAACCGGGCGTGCTGTGCATTGGCGATGCCGCGCACGCCATGTCGCCGATTGGCGGCGTCGGGGTGAATCTGGCGATTCAGGATGCGGTCGCGACCGCCAACGCGATCATTCCCCCATTGCGCAGCCAGCGCTTGCAGCTAAAACATCTGTTGCAGGTACAGCGCCGCCGCAATTTCCCCACCAAAGCCACCCAGTTCCTGCAAATCAAAATGAGCCAGCGCAGGCCGAAAAAACGCCGCGCAAGCGGAGGATCCAAGCTGATGAGGCGGGTCGGCAACAGCCGTTGGTTGCCCCATTTATTTGGCCGGATTATCGGGCTGGGCTTCCGGCGCGAAACGCCGAAGTATTTGGACTGATGCGATACCAGTGATGACAGGAAAGAGGGTCGCAATAACCTTATTGTCTTGATCAAAAATCGGGCTAAATCGCGCATCACCGCCCGAAGTGGTATTAAAAGCATTGCCGGCGAATTTTTCTCTGTGAATACGATAAAGCGGCGTCCCTGCCTTAAGGGTACTCTTATTTATATTGATCTTTCCTACCGGCGGCATTAAATCATCAACCATGCTGAGCCCCCGCCTTTTCTTTGAGCGCGGCATGCAAAACCGCAGCAGGCTGCTGCTTCAACACGTCTTTAGGCTTTTTGCCATCCAGCCAGCCATTTGTGGTCCCCATCCAGGTCGCTATCGACCATGGGCTGGTGGCTTCACCGAACACGGCCAAAATCTCTTTAAGGATTTTTAGCGGCTGGTAAGCCTCATCCAACGCGTAAGCCGGATAACGGTCGTGGCCCTCAACGTTAATCGCAAAAATTTTTCCGCGTTGCTTCCAACCGTTTGGCCCGGCGCTGCGGTTACGATTTTTGAAACCCGCCTTGTCGGAGAGATCGGATGACGTCAGCCAGGTGGCATCTGCCAGAAGATACTGGCGGAGATCCTGTTGCCGCAGTTCATTTCTGGTGCGGAACTCGTCAAAGCCGGCAAAAATATCAGCGGCAGACTCCTTTGTATCGCTATCGGTACCGACTGCGGCCGGAACTTTCGCTCCGCTGGACTTTGTCACCATATCCCACGCGATCTCCAGCATTTGCATCGCTGCTTTCGGATCCACGGCAGGGTCGTTGACCATGTCCGTCAGCTTTTTCCTCAGAGCGCTGTTCCCGGCGTTACCCCGGTCTTCCGCTTTCGTTTGCTGGGCATCGGGATCAATTTCCACCACCAGGAATCGCGCCGAATGTTTACTTGGCTTAAGATGCTGTAATTGATCGGCAGTAAGCATCTGCAAGGTCGTGCGATGCCCTTGTCGACGATGGATGTGTTGTTTCTCAGTCATACTCCCTCCATAAAGCGGATATTGAGTATATTGAGTATATATCGTATGGAGTTTGTTGTCTAAATTCTCACCAACGCCCCCTTACAATCCACCAAGAGGTCTACATGTTCAGCATTCGCCAGGCTTTAAGCCGTGATTTAGCGCTCGTTCGTGACGTCGGTATCCGTACCTATCAGGCTCATTTTGGCGAACTTTGGCACCATAAAGCGGAGTTGGAGGCTTTTCTGGCGCAGGATTTTTCGATTGAGGCATTGGAACAGACCCTGCAGGATCCGGAGGTGTGTTGGTTATTGGCTTATGAAGATGAGTGTCTGGTGGGTTATGCCCGGCTGAACTTCAACAGCCTGCTGGCACCCACTCAACAGCCCGGTGCCGAACTGCAGAAAATCTATTTCCTGCCGGAATATGCCGGCCGGGGCTACGGCCAGCGTTTTTTTGAGCATGTGCAGCAACGGGCAATCGAGCGCCGACAGGCCACGCTGTGGCTGGAGGTCTTAAAGCTTAATACCAGCGCCCAGCGTTTTTATCAGCGCCAGGGGCTGAGTATTTGTGGCGAAACCTGCTACACCAGCGCACAAGGCTCCATCGGCCTCTGGTATATGTCGAAAACGCTGTAGCCACCGCGCCTGATGCGTTCCGTTAAGCTGGAAACTCCAGCGCGCCGGTCAGATCCCCCAGCGGTTTCTGGCTGCGCGCCGCCATCGCCTTATCGCGCTCGGCCAGCCCTTCCAACGTCGGCAGATCAAACACCCGGCTGATCAATCGCAGGATCGACCCGGTATCGTACACCTCATGATCGACATACCCCTTGCGGGCGAACGGCGAGATCACCAACGCCGGAATACGCGAGCCAGGCCCCCAACGATCGCCCTGCGGCGGCGCCACGTGATCCCACCAGCCACCGTTTTCATCGAAAGTGATCACCACCACGCTGTTGTCCCACTGCGGGCCATTACGCAGGCTGTTGATGATATGGGCAATATGGCGGTCACCGGCTTCCACATCCGAATAACCGGCGTGCATATTGAGATTGCCCTGCGGCTTGTAGAACGCCACCGGCGGCAAGGTACCCGCTTCCACCGCCGCCAGGAATTTATTGCCGGCGGTGGAATCACCAATGCCGCCATCGCGTAAATGAGCCTCACGCGCCTGCGGGTTGGCCGGCCCCAAATTTTCGAAGTAATTGAACGGTTGATGGTGATACTGGAAATCCGGTGCGCCGGGGAAATCGCCCTGATCTTTGCGGTTGTCCAGCGCGTACTGCCAACCACCGGCATACCAGGCCCAGTCGATCCCTTTCTGGCTGAGCAAATCGCCAATGTGCGGGTGTTTCTGCGGTGGCATCACGTTGGGCATGGTGGCATCGGCCAGCGCCGGATCTTTCTCATCCTGAGTCCACGACGGCCAGTACGGCGGTGCCATAGTGTTGACGGCGTAACCGTCCGGCGTCAGCAGACTTTTGCCGAACAGCGGAATGCCGAACGAAGCGCTGACTGGCGAGTCACTCAACGGCTTCAGACGCGAGTCCGTCACGTCGTCGCTTTCCAACTGGGCAATGCCGTCTTTGGCAACCGAGTTTTGTACCTCGGGGTAAAACGGCGGGCGGGCGCAGATCAGATATTGGTGATTGAGGAAAGAGCCGCCAAACGCCCCCTGGAAGAAGTTATCGCACAGGGTGAATTCCTGCGCCAACGTCCACAGCCGCAGGTTGTAGGCACCGTCGCCGTAATAGCCCATGGTCAGGGCGCCGGAATCGGCCCAGGCGACGAATTTGTCGTTTTTGCCGCCGTTGATCTGCATCTGGTTCTGATAAAACACATGCCACAGATCGCGCGTGACCACGCCATGCGGCAGGTTCTCGCCCTGTGGCCCGGTCAGGACAAAGGGTTGATTCGGCAATTGATTGGTGAAAACCGCATCTTCATCGATTTTGTAGTTAACGTGCCCGACTTCCTGCGCCTTCGGCACCAGACCTTTCCAGATCGGCGGCAGGGAATCCAACAGCCGGCCATCGCGATCGCGCTGCTGGTACTCCTCCGGTTTAAGTGCCGACAGCGGCTTTTCTACCCCGGGGAAATTGGCGAACAGGTTATTGAAGCTGCGGTTTTCGGCGTAAATCACCACCACATTTTTCACATGGCGTCGCAACAACGGATTTTGCGCCGCGGTCGGCAAAGCCCCCAGCAACACTTTCTTATTGCCGTCAGACGCCGCCCTGGCCAAAGGAGCGATGGAAGCGCCCACCCCCAACGCCGTCGCACCTGCCAGGAAACGCCGACGCGCCGGATTGCTCGGCTGCTGCTCTTCGTCTTGCGCCGACGGTGGCAAATCATTATGCGGTTTATCGCTCATGTCTGTTCCCTCAAAAAAAAATTAACTATTTGATTTATTATCAATTTATTTAAGAGTCATTATGCTAGGGCACAATTATGAACGAAATGTGACAGACTGCGGCAGGTTAGCATTTGGCAACACTTTCGCGAACTTCGCCGCAGTTTTATGAAAACTGTCCCCTATCGCCGCTTATCGGGCGTCCCGTTGCAGCATCAACACTATCAACGCCAGCGTATTGGGGACCATATACAGCAGCGCACCCAGTTGAACCGCCAGCGGATTGTCTTTAGCCTGCCAGGCCATAAACCAATCGCCGGCAATCACCATAAAACCAATCCCCCACACCGCAATGGCGCACAACGCCCCCAGCATCGCCCAAGCTTTACCTTTGGCGAACTGCGCATAAGGGTGGCCCAGGTGTTTCAGCATCAACACAATGCCCAAGGCGGCCGCTATTCCGGCCAGAGATTCCAGCAGGGTAATGCATGCCAACCCAAGCATTCCGGCCCAGGGCGTGGTGACAGCACGCCACATCAAACCGGGCACCTGGTAAGTGTCCTGCATGGTGAGCAGCGGCCCCACGGCCTGCCGGGCGGTATTGGCAAAATCCGCGCTATTGTTCAGCAGGCTGAAAATGCCCCACAGGGCCGGGAACAGTGACAGGACGATGCAAGACAGGCGTGACATATTGATTTCGTTCATAATTATCCTTAATTATTTGTCCCAAAACGATAAAGTTCATATCGCTTACTTAGCCTAATCCATCCTGTTAGTCGGGAGAAAGAACTATGTCCTTAATCTTCTGTCACTCCATTTTGTTTGCCAGAAATTATATCGCCACCAGCCCGCGCACCCCGTCCTGCTCCATCGCGCTGCCTGCGCCGCGCTGTACTATGCTGCCGCGCGACATCACCAGATAACTGTCCGCCAGCTCGGCGGCGAAGTCATAGAACTGTTCCACCAGCAGGATCGCCATATCACCCCGCGCCGCCAGCTGCTTGATCACCGCGCCGATCTCTTTGATCACCGAAGGTTGGATCCCTTCCGTCGGTTCGTCGAGGATCAATAACTGCGGTCGACAGGCCAGTGCCCGACCAATCGCCAACTGCTGTTGCTGCCCGCCGGAGAGATCGCCACCGCGCCGGTCTTTCATCTGCAACAAAACCGGGAACAGCTCATAAATATGCTGCGGGACCTTACGCGCCTCTGCGCCGGAAAAACGCGCCAGCCCCATCAGCAAGTTTTCCTCTACCGTCAGACGGGCGAAAATCTCCCTCCCCTGCGGCACATAGGCGATCCCCGCCTGCACCCGCTGGTGCGGCTTTTTGCCGTCAAGGGCCGCGCCCTGCCAACTGACGGTGCCGCTTTTGGCCGGGATCAGCCCCATCAGACACTTCAGCAGCGTGGTTTTGCCCACGCCGTTGCGTCCCAGCAGGCAGGTAACCTCGCCGATCCGCGCCTCAAAAGACAGCCCGCGTAAAATGTGGCTACCGCCGTAATATTGATTCAGTTCATTGACTTGCAACATAGTGGTTCCTCAGCGCCCCAAATAGACTTCGATCACCTGCTCGTTGGCCTGCACCTGTGCCAAAGAGCCCTCCGCCAGCACCTGCCCCTGGTGCAGTACGGTGACATGATCGGCAATGGTTTCGACAAACCCCATATCGTGTTCCACCACCATCAATGAATGCTTGCCCGCCAGCGCACGGAACAGTTCGGCGGTATATTCGGTTTCCGCATCGGTCATGCCGGCCGCCGGTTCGTCGAGCAGCAGTAAATGTGGCTCCTGCACCAGCAACATGCCGATCTCGAGAAACTGTTTCTGCCCGTGTGACAAGAGCCCGGCGGGCCGATGTCGCTCATGACCCAGGCGCAGGGTTTTCAGCATTTCATCGATCCGGTCGCGCTGTTCGCCGCTTAGCCTGGCGCGCAGGCAGGCCCAGACCGATTTCTGGGTTTTCTGGGCGATCTCCAGATTTTCGAACACCGTCAACGCCTCAAACACCGTCGGCTTTTGGAATTTTCTACCAATGCCGGCCTGAGCGATCTGCATCGGATCCAGCGCGGTCAGATCGACCGTCTGATCGTAAAACACCCTGCCGCTGTCCGGTCGGGTCTTGCCGGTGATCACGTCCATCAGCGTGGTTTTCCCCGCGCCGTTTGGCCCGATCACGCAGCGCAGTTCGCCCACGCCAATCTGCAACGACAGATCGCTCAACGCGCGAAAACCGTCGAAGCTGACGTTGATCTTGTCGAGCAACAGCACAGGATCGGTTTGTTGGCGGTGTTTATCCGCCGGTAACGGCTGAGTGAACAGCTCGTCGGTCATTTGCAGCGAATTCATTGTGATTTCCCTCTGCGCAGCAGGCCGATGACCCCTTTCGGCAGGAACAGCGTAACGACGATAAACATCAGGCCAAGGAAGAACTGCCAGTATTCCGGGATCGCCATGGTGAACCAGCTTTTGGCGCCGTTGACGATACCCGCGCCAAGCAGCGGCCCCACCAGCGTGCCGCGTCCGCCGAGCGCCACCCAGATAGCGGCCTCGATCGAGTTGGTCGGTGACATTTCGCCCGGATTGATAATGCCCACCTGCGGCACATACAACGCCCCGGCCAACCCGCACAACACCGCCGACAGCGTCCAGACAAACAGTTTGAAGCCTTTCGGATCGTAGCCGCAGAACGTCAGACGGTTTTCCGCATCGCGCACCGCCGTCAATACCCGGCCAAACTTGCTGCGCGCCAGGGCGAAGCCGATCGCCAGACTGGCGGCCAGCAGCAGCACCGTCGTCAGAAACAGCGCCACCCGCGTACCGGTCGCGGTGATAGAAAAGCCCAGCAGCGTAGTGAAACCGGTAAAGCCGTTATTGCCGCCAAACCCGGTTTCGTTGCGAAAGAACAGCAGCATGCCGGCGTAGGTCAACGCCTGGGTCATGATGGAGAAATAGACGCCTTTGATTTTTGAACGGAAGGCGAAGTAGCCGAACACGAAGGCCAGCACCCCAGGCACCAACACGATCAGACACAGCGCCCAGGCGAAATACTGGGTACCGCTCCAAAACCACGGCAGTTCGCTCCACGACAGGAACGCCATAAAGCCCGGCAGGCCCTCGCCCGCCGCCTGGCGCATCAGGTACATGCCCATGGCATAGCCACCGAGGGCGAAAAACAGCCCGTGCCCAAGCGATAACAACCCGGCATAACCCCACACCAGATCGAGCGCCACCGCCACCACCGCATAACACAGAATTTTGCCCACCAGCGTCAGAGTGTAGGTGGAGATCGCCAGCGGATGGCCCGCCGGCAACAGCGCGAGAAACGGCATGATTAACAGTGCCAGCAACGCCAGCCCGCCGATGCCCAGCGCCAGCCGGGGTGCCTTCTGCACGCCGGTTACAGTCAATGGTTGGCTCATCAGTCGATCACCCTGCCCTTGAAGGCGAACAGCCCCTGAGGACGTTTTTGAATAAACAGAACAATCAGCGCCAGGATCAGGATTTTACCCAGCACGGCGCCAATCTGCGGCTCAAGAATTTTGTTGACGATACCGAGGCCAAAGGCCGCCACTACCGTACCGGCCAATTGACCAACGCCGCCGAGCACCACCACCAGGAACGAGTCGATGATATACCCCTGACCCAGCTCCGGCCCGACGTTGCCCAGTTGCGACAACGCCACCCCGCCCAACCCGGCGATGCCGGATCCCAGCCCGAACGCCAGCATATCGACGCGACCGGTAGGCACACCGCAGCAGGCGGCCATGGCGCGGTTTTGGGTTACGGCCCGCACGTTCATGCCGAGGCGAGTTTTATTCAGCAGCAACCAGGTGAGAACCAGCACCAGCACCACAAACACGATGACGGCGATGCGGTTCCACGGCAGCACCAGGTTCGGCAGTAACTGAATACCGCCCGACAGCCAGGCCGGGTTGGCGACCTCCACGTTTTGCGCGCCGAACAGCACCCGAACCCCTTGGATCAGCACCAGGCTGATGCCCCAGGTCGCCAGCAGGGTTTCCAGCGGCCGACCATAAAGATGGCGGATCACCGTGCGCTCCAGCGCCATGCCGATGCAGGCAGTGATGGCGAACGCCACCGGCAAAGCCACCAGCGGATACAGCGCCAGCCACTGCGGCGCAAACTGCTGAAACAGTCCCTGCACCAGATACGCCGAGTAGGCGCCGAGCATCAGCATTTCGCCGTGCGCCATGTTGATCACCCCCAGCAAGCCATAGGTGATCGCCAACCCGAGCGCCGCCAGCAACAGGATCGACCCCAGCGACAGGCCGGTAAACGCCTGGCCGATCAGATCACCGATCATCAGCCGATGCTTCACGCTGCTCAGGCTTTTCAGCGCTTCGGCACGCACGGCGGCATCCGGCTCGTGGGCGGTATCCGTCAACGCCTGCAGCCGCGTTTGCGTTTCAGGCGCACCCGAACTGCCGAGCAATCGCACGGCGTTAAGGCGCACCCCGGCATCAGCGTCGCTCAATTGCAGATTCGCCAGCGCGAGACTCAATGCCTCATGCACCCGGTCGTCCTTTTCCTGCGCCAACCGCTGGGTCAGCAACGGCAACTGATCGCTTTGTGCCTCGCTTTGCAGCGCCTGCGCCGCCTGCAAACGCACTGCCGGATCGTCACTGACCAGTCGATGCGCCGACAGCGCATTGGCAATCAGGATACGCAGTCGGTTATTCAGCCACAGTTTCTTCGGCGTGCCGACCGGTGCGGCGCTGCCGGTCAGCGGTTGATAGCTTTCGCCCTGCTGGATAAAGGCATGTTTGGCTTGGTCGATCACCAGGCTTTCTTGCTTCAACGCTTGCAACAACGGCAGGCGTGAAGCCTCCGGCGCAGTGGCCCAGGCCTGCAATAATTTGGCCTGCTGCGCGCGATTGGCCGCAGCAAAGTCATCGGCCGGCCCTGCCTGCGCGAACATGGGCAGGCAGCACAGCAGAAACCACAGATGCCTGAGATGGCTTAAAGATAAAAGTTTCATCGGATGTCTCGTCGCAATGGGGCATGGCTCAGCCAGCCCCCGCAGTAACAGGGGGCCGGGCATTCCTTGCCTAATCCTTGTCAGTTAAGGTGATAATGTTCCCTCTCCCTCGGGAGAGGGGGACGCCCACTTAAACAACGTCATACATTCTTGGAACTTTGCTTAACTGACCGGCATCAGGTTTTACTTACCGCCTTTTACCGGGCTTTCCGACTTTTTGTCGTTGCCGGCAATGTACGGGCTCCACGGCTGAGCACGCACAGGCGCATCGGTCTGCCACACCACGTTGAATTGACCGTTGTCTTCGATCTCACCGATCATGACCGGCTTATGCAGGTGATGGTTGGTGGCGTCCATGGTCAGGGTAAAGCCCGATGGCGCGGCGAAGGTCTGCCCGGCCATGGCGGCACGCACCTTGTCAACGTCGGTGGTGCCGGCCTTCTCAACTGCCTGCGCCCACATGTGGATGCCGACATAGGTCGCTTCCATCGGATCGTTGGTCACTGCGGTCGCGTAGTTCGGCAGGTTATGCGCCTTGGCATAGGCTCGCCATTCGCTGACGAACTGCTTGTTGGTCGGGTTATCCACCGACTCGAAGTAGTTCCAGGCCGCCAGGTTGCCCACCAGCGGTTTGGTATCAATGCCGCGCAACTCTTCTTCACCGACCGAGAAGGCGATCACCGGCACATCGGTGGCCTTGATGCCCTGGTTGGCCAGCTCTTTGTAGAACGGCACGTTGGAATCACCGTTGATGGTGGAGATCACCGCCGTTTTGCCGCCGGCGGAGAATTTCTTGATGTTGGCGACAATGGTCTGGTAGTCGCTGTAGCCGAACGGCGTATAGACTTCTTCAATGTCTTTATCCTGGATCCCTTTCGAATGCAGGAAGGCGCGCAGGATCTTGTTGGTGGTGCGCGGATACACGTAGTCGGTCCCCAGCAGGAAGAAGCGCTTGGCCGAGCCACCGTCTTCGCTCAACAGGTATTCCACCGCCGGGATCGCCTGCTGATTAGGCGCGGCACCGGTGTAGAACACGTTCGGCGACATCTCTTCCCCTTCGTACTGCACCGGATAAAACAGCAGGCCGTTCAGTTCTTCAAACACCGGCAGCACGGATTTGCGCGACACCGAAGTCCAGCAGCCAAACACCGCCGCCACCTTGTCCTGGCTCAGCAACTGACGCGCCTTTTCGGCGAACAGCGGCCAGTTGGAGGCCGGATCCACCACCACCGGCTCGAGTTTTTTACCCAACACGCCGCCCTTGGCGTTGATGTCATCGATGGTCATCAGCGCCACGTCCTTCAGTGGCGTTTCAGAAATCGCCATGGTGCCGGACAGTGAACTCAGGATGCCGACCTTGATGGTGTCGGCGGCCTGCGCTCCCCAGGCCATCCCCATGCCGATCATGGTGGCGGACAGTGCAAAAACTTTTATAAAGTGACGACGTTGCATAATTCAAACTCCTGATGTGTGTTAGAAAACCAACCTTCTTTTTTAAGAAAAACTCACGTAGGACTGTCTGGTAGCTGGAGGCGGGCCTGATGCAACATATGCAGAGTTATTTTTCTTACCTCAGCCTTACTGACGGCAATATGGTGATTGAGCAGCGTTTGCGCCTCCTCGGTTCGGTGTTGCACAATCGCCAGCAAAATGGCGGCGTGTTCGTTGTAGGTCGCCTCTACCCGGCTTCCCTGGGTAAAATCGAGCCGACGGATGATGCGAATTTTCTCGGTCAGATCGCGATGGATCCGCGCCATCTCTCCGTTTCCCGCCGCCTCCACCAGCGCCATATGAAACTGCTCGTCGTGCAGCGAAACGGTTTTGCCGTCCTCCAGCCGTGGCTGGTCAATCCAAAAACGGTGGAGTGCCGCCAACGGCTCCGGCATCTCTCCCGCCGGCCGGGCGCACAGCCGTTTCACCGCCTCGCATTCCAGCACGATGCGCAGATCATACAACTCCTCGAAGTAGGCGAAATCGAACGGCCGGACCTGCCAGCCACTGCGAAAATGCACCTCTACGTAACCCTCGCGTTCCAGCCAAAACAAGGCCTGACGCACCGGTGTCCGGCTGACGTCCATGCGTAATGCGATTTCGTTTTCGCTGAAGCGATCGCCCGGCAGCAGGTGAAAATCAAAAATGTCGTCCTTGAGCTGCAGATAGATACGTTCCGCCAGCCCTTCCGGCCGTGCCTTGCTGCGGTGATTGGTGATTTGCATCGCATTCCTCTCTGTGGGCACGGCATGCCGTGCCCTGCCGATTAAAGATTGACGGTCAACTGGCGTGCTCCAGCCACAGCAGGGCATCGCCCGGCCCCACCGGCCGCCCCTGCTGGCAACTGATACGCTTGATGATCCCGGCGCGCGGTGCGGTGACCGCCAGTTCCATTTTCATCGCCTCGACCACGATCAACGGCTGACCGGCTTCGACCCTCTGCCCCGGCTCGACCAGGATTTTCCACACGCTGCCGTTCAAATCGGCGCTGACCAGATAGCCATCCACCTCTTCCTCATCAATCTGCGGTGGCAACAATTGGGCCTCGGCCTCACCTTCTTCCGCCTGCCAACGCGTTACTTCGTGATTGAAGGCCTGTTGCTGGCGCTGCTGGAATGCGTCGATGTCTTCCGCGTTGTCCGCCAGGAAACGGCAGTGGTCGGCAAAATCAAATTCGCTGTCTTCAATGCGGATCTGCGCGCGCCCTTCGCGGAACGTCTCGCGCTGTTCATCCAGCTCCTGTTCGCTGACCGGGTAGAAACGCACCTGATCGAAGAAGTGCAGCAGCCAGGGTTCTCCGGCGTTGAACTGCGGGTTTTTGAGGAATTTGTTCCAGATCGGCAAGGTACGTCCGACCAACTGATAACCGCCCGGCGAATCCATGCCATAGATGCACATGTACATGCCGCCGATGCCGACCGTACCTTCGGCGGTATGGGTGCGTGCCGGGTTGTATTTGGAACTGAGCAGGCGGTGACGCGGGTCGATCGGCACCGCGCACGGCGCGCCGAGGTAGACGTCGCCCAGCCCGAGGATCAGGTAGCTGGCGTCAAAGATGATGTCGCGTACCTGCTCGCGGCGGCTGAGCCCGTTGATGCGCTGGATAAAATCGACGTTGTTCGGCAACCAGGGCGCGGACGATCGCACCGTCTGCTGGTAACGTTCCACCGCGCCCAACGTGGCGGAATCTTCAAACGCCATCGGCAGATAAACCGTGCGCGTCGGCACTTTCAGTTGGCTGACATCGCCCAGTGCCTGTTCGCGTGCCAGCAGGCGCTGAAGTAAATCGGCCTGATCGAGGCGGCGGCTGTCATAGCGGATCTGCAGCGATCGCACGCCGGGGGCCAACTCCTCCACGCCGGGGATCGCGTCCTGCTTGAGCGACTGCATCAGCAAATGAATGCGCAGCCGCAGCGCCAGATCGAGCACGTTGTCGCCGTACTCCAGCAAAATGTAGCCATCCCCGGCCTGGCGATAGACCACCGCAGGGCGGTTGTCGGTGGCCGGTAACGCGGCGACTATGGTGGCGGAGGCAGTGGCGCCCGGCATCAGATCCGGCGGTGCCAGGGTGATGGCCTTCACCGCCGCCAGGGCTTCGATACTGCCGAGTTGCGCCTGCTCCAGCGATTGCGCCTGCTTAAAACCGATAGGATGGAAACGGATGCGATCGCCCGGTTTCACCTGTCCGACCTTCCACAGCTCGGCTCTGGCAATGGTCACCGGGCAGACGAAGCCGCCCAGGCTCGGTCCGTCGCGCGTCAGGATCACCGGGAAGTCGCCGGTGAAGTTGATCGAGCCGATGGCGTACTCGCAGTCGTGCACATTGGACGGGTGCAGCCCCGCCTCGCCGCCGTCCTGTCGCGCCCACTCCGGTTTTGGCCCGGACAGGCGCACGCCCAGCCGGTTGGAGTTGTAATGCACCTGCCATTCGGCGGCGAAAAAGCGCTCGATAGACTCCGGGGTAAAGAAGTCCGGCGCACCGTGCGGGCCATACATCACTCCAATATTCCACAGGCTGCCATACTGCGGGATCAGGCTTTCATCCATTGCCTGCGGGGCGGCGATCGGCGCCGGTGTCGTGGCAGCGGCCAATCCCGGTTGCGACACCGCCAGCATGTCCGCCACCCGCAAGGTGCGCCCGGCGTGACCACCAAACTGCCCCAGCGCGAAGGTCGACCGGCTGCCCAGATACACCGGCACGTCGAAACCATTGCGCACCGCCAGATAGGTGCGGCAGCCATGCTGCGCGCGGCCAAGCTGCAATACCTGACCGGCACGTACCCTGATCGGCTGCCAGTAGGCCAGGGTTTCACCGTCCAGATCGGCCGGACAGTCCGCGCCGGTCAGCGCGATAATGGCATCGCAGTGAAAGCGCAGAGTCGGCCCCTGCAGGGTAAACTCCAGCCCGGCCGCGCTGGGGTGGTTGCCGACAATGCGGTTGGCCAGGCGGAAAGCGAAGTCGTCCATCGGCCCGGACGGCGGCACACCGATATCCCAATAGCCGAGGCGGCCGGGGTAATCCTGCACGCTGCTGTATGTGCCCGGCTGCAACACTTCAATGCTGCTGGGCTGGAAACGGAAACTGTCCAGCATGCGGGTCCAGACGCTGCCGCTCTGGAATTCCTCCGTCGCGATCACCTGTCGCAGGTAGTCCAGGTTAGTGGCGATGCCGTGCAATCGGGTGGCATCCAGCGCGACACGCATTTTCTCCAGTGCCTGACGGCGGTCTTCACCGTGAACGATCAGCTTGGCGATCATCGGGTCATAGAATGCCGACACTTCGCTGCCGGTAGCTACCCAACCATCGACACGCACGTCGTCCGGGAAATGCACTTCGGTCAATACGCCGGGGCTGGGCTGGAAATTCTTCAGCGGATCTTCGGCATAAATACGTACCTCAATCGACGCGCCCTGCGGCGCTCGCTGCAATGCCGCCCAGTCCAGCGCATCGCCCGCCGCCACCTGCAACATGCATTCGATCAGATCCAGCCCGGTGACACTTTCAGTCACCGGATGCTCCACCTGCAGGCGGGTGTTTACCTCCAGGAAATAAAACTCGTCACGGGCGCCGTCGTAGATGAACTCCACGGTGCCGGCACTGCGGTAATTAACCGATGCCCCCAACGCCACCGCCGCCTGATGCAGCGCCTGACGGGTGGCGGGCGGCAGGTTCGGTGCCGGGGTTTCTTCCACTACTTTCTGGTTGCGGCGCTGCAATGAGCAATCGCGTTCGCCCAGCGCCACCACCCAACCCTGCCCGTCGCCAAAGATTTGCACTTCCACATGGCGCGCCTGATCGACAAAGCGTTCGATAAAGGCCCCTGAGTCACGGAAGAACTGCTCGCCCAGCCGTTTTACGCTGTCGTAAGCCTCACGCAACGCGGCTTCGTCGTCGCAGCGTGTCAGGCCAATGCCGCCGCCGCCGGCGGTGCTTTTCAACATCACCGGGTAGCCAATCTGCCTGGCGGCGTTGACCGCTTCTTCGACGCTGTTCAGCAGGCCCGTACCCGGAGTCATCGGCACCTGGGCCACGGCTGCCAACTCACGCGCCCGGTGTTTCAACCCGAACTCGCGGATTTGCGCCGCCGTCGGGCCAATAAAGGCGATGCCCGCCGCTTCGCAGGCATCGGCAAACTCGGCGCTCTCTGAAAGGAAGCCATAACCGGGGTAAATTGCCTGCGCGCCGGTTGCCACCGCCGCCGCCAGGATCTTGTCGATGCACAGGTAGCTGTCAGCAGCCTTTTCACCGCCAAGCGCCACCGCCAGATCGGCTTCGGTCACGTGCGGTGCATTGCGATCGGCCTCGGAATAGACCGCGACGCTGGTCACCCCCAGGCGTTTCAAGGTGCGGATTGCCCGGCAGGCAATTTCACCGCGGTTGGCGATTAATACGGCAGTAAACATGATCAGGCCCCCTTCTGGCTGGCGATGTAGTGGCGCCAGCCACCAAATTCAGTGATGTCCGTAGCGCCCTGCAGCGCCGAGGGTTCGCAGATAAAGCCTTTCACCCGACGCCCGTCCGCCAGCAGCAGCGTGCCAATACCCAAGGGTGCCGGGATCTCCGCCACGAACTCGCCGAAACGTGCCAGCGGGATATCCCACAGCTCGACGCTGATGGCGGCCCCCTGCGCGACTTTGACCAGCCCCGGTTTTGGCGGTTGAGTGTTGGCAAGGGCATACAGGCGGTAGCAGGGTGCGGTGGCGGTTTGTTCCACACGGGTCGCCGCGCGCTGCGTGAGCTGGAAATTCAGCGGCATATCGCTGAGGTGTGCACCGACCACCGCCACCCGTACGTGTTGGTTCGATGGCGTCAGAGATTGCGGAGCAGGCAACGGGCGACCGGTCGCCCCCAGCGGCAGATCCTGAGCCTGCTGCCAGCGCAGGCCGAATGCCGACAACGCCCGATCGTGCCAGGCGGGCGCAATCAGGGTGATACCGGCAGGCAGCCCGTCGTCACGCATCGGCGCAGGTAACGCCAGTGCGCTCAGATCGGCCAGGTTGGTGAAATTGGTGTAGGTTCCGAACTGCGAGTTAAACAGCACCGGCTCTTGTTCCATGTCCGCCAGGGTGCGGATCGTCGGCGAGGTCGGTACCACCAGCGCATCGAACGGCGCAAGGCGCTGTTCAATCTGCCGCGACAGTTCGGCACGCAGGTATTCCGCCTTGTAGGCATCGCAGGCGCTGTACTTCAGGCCGTTACTGACAATGCCACGCACCACCGGGTTGATCGCCTGCGGGTTGGCGCTCAGCATCGCTTCGACCGCCACGGTGCGTTCCGCCACCCAGGGGCCGTAATAGAGCTGCTCCGCCAGGACGCGAAACGGCGTAAAATCGAGGGTTTCCAGCGTCACGCCCGCGTTTTTCAACTGCGCCAGCGCTCGTTTAAATGCCCGCTCGGCCTGAACATCGCCGAAAAATTCGAGCTGTGCAGGCACCGCGAAACGAGGCACCGCGGGCAAATCCGCCGGGGCGGTACGGGGATGAATGCGGGAATAGGCGTCGGCCGCGTCATAGCCGCCGGCCAGCTCGGCCACCAGCGCAGCGTCCGCCACCGTCAGGGCAAATACCGACACGGTGTCATTCAATCGACATGCAGGGACCACACCCCGGTTCGACAACCAGCCTTTGGTCGGTTTCAGACCGACAATATTGTTGAACCCGGCCGGAACGCGTCCGGAACCGGCGGTGTCGGTGCCCAGTGAAAACGGCGTCAGGCCGCGCGCCACCACCGACGCCGAGCCGGAGCTGGAGCCGCCGCTGACGTAACGGCTGTCGAAACTGTTGACCACCGCGCCATGCGGAGAACGGGTGCCGACCAAACCGGTAGCGAACTGATCGAGATTGGTTTTACCGATCACGATGGCACCAGCGGCACACAGGTTAGCCACCACGCTGGCATCCGCTGCGGCCTGATAGGCGAATTCCGGACAGGCGGCGGTGGTCGGCCAACCGCCGACGTCGATATTGTCTTTAACCGCAAAAGGCACGCCAAACAGCGGTAATTGGCTGATGTCGCCGGCAACCGCTGCGAGCCGCTGCGCCAACTTCTGGTACTGCACCTCCCGCTGTGTGTCAGTAGCCAGATACAGCCAGGCGTTGTCATCTGCCGGCAGATCGGCGATCAATGCCGTCAGGGTGGTGCGCACGCAGGCAATGCGCTCATCGCTCGGGCGGGTGTGGTAATGGTGCTGCCATTCACTGAGGGTGAAACCGCGGAGATTAACGGGCTGGGTCATCGGCTGAATTCCATCTAGTACACAAGATGGGATTCAATAGAGCAACCAGCGTGCCAATTTTTAATCCACTGATTCCAATAAATTATAAGTAAATCTTATGATAAAAACGTATAAACCTGCACCAGACTCGGGCAATTTGCGAGCAAAAAAGGTGCAATAAAGCGTTATTTCCTTAATATTCGAAGTGCCTTTAGGCTATTAACCACAGTAATTTAATGTGCATTATCCTACCGAATTTCGATTAATCAGAAATAATTAGTCGGTCAATATGATAAATAATTTAGTTACTAAACAACGAAATGCATTAAGTAAAAAGACATTTTTCAAAAAGAACGATAAATCATATTGAGCAATAAATATATTAATTAAACTCCAAAACAAACCAAAAACTCAGAATTAAAAACCAGAAATATACCAATAATCCACTACATTTCCGCAAACTTAATTAGCGCATGGCCAGCCCGATTTATTGTAAATATAGAAAACTTTACACAACCCCTGCTTATCATTGGTACGGTAATTGGACTAACCTAGGGCTGGAGTTATTGATAACGACGACAGACGGCATATCAGCGTCTGTCTGTATCGCCGCTAAATACCCCCTTAGCCAAGGAGTCCTCATGACATCCATTAATCATCTGCTGGTTAAAAACCGCAGTTGGGCCACTCAGCAACAATCTCGCGATCCTGATTTCTTCCCGCAACTGGCTCAGGCACAGAAACCGCATATTCTGTGGATTGGCTGCTCCGACAGCCGGGTCCCCGCCGAAACCATCGTACGGGCACAACCCGGCGAACTCTTTGTTCACCGCAATATCGCCAACATGGTCGAAGAGCAGGATGATAATTTGATGAGCGTGGTGCAATACGCAGTCGAGCAACTGGGCATAGAGGCGATAGTGATTTGCGGGCATTACGGCTGCGGCGGGATCCAGTCCGCCCTCAGCAGCCGTGACAGCACCGGTAGGGACTCACTAACCCGTCGCCTCAACACCCTGCGCAACAACCTGGAACAACATTTGCCATCAGGCAGCGAGGCCAGTCACGACGAAGCCTCCCACCTGAAAAAAGCCGCAAACACCAACGTACAACTTCAGCTCCATGCCCTCAGTAAAACCCAGTTAATTCAAAAGGCCTGGCGGCGCAATACCGCATTGACCCTGTTCGGCTGCATTTACGATATGCACACCGGTTTTCTGAATGTGCTGGAACAGCGTAACGCTGACGGGAGAGTGACATGAATCGTGCCGATCTCCGTTTTGACCTGCCTGCCGGGCTGGTGGTGTTTCTGGTCGCTCTGCCACTCAGTCTGGGCATTGCGCAAGCCAGCGGCGTACCGCCCTTCGTTGGGCTGCTGACCGGCGTGATCGGCGGTATCGTCGTGACCCTGCTCAGCCCTTCCCCCTTTTCGGTCAGCGGCCCCGCCGCAGGGTTGGTGACCATTGTCACCGGCGCCATGGCAACGCTGGGCGACTTCCCGTCGTTTTTGCTGGCCCTGATCCTGGCCGGCGCGTTGCAACTGGCCTTCGGCCTGCTGCGTGGCGGCAAGCTGGCGGCGCTGATCCCCGGTTCGGTGATCCACGGCATGCTGGCCGCCATCGGTATTTTACTGATCCTGCAACAACTGCCGTTGGCGATGGGCTACTCGTCGGGGCAAGGCCTGAGCGAAACATTTTCCGGTGAGCAGCTGCAAGGGGATATCGCCCCGGCGGCGGTGTTATTGACGCTGGGCGCTCTGCTGCTGATCGGCTTCTGGGGGAGTTCCACACTCAAACAGCGCCTGCGATTGAGCGCACTGCCCGGCCCGCTGGTCGCCGTACTGTGGGGCGTTCTGTTTGTCTGGCTCGGGCAAAAAATCTGGCCCGCCGCCGGTGCCTTACCGCGCATAGAGCTGCCCGCGCTGACCAGCGTGGAGGCCCTGCAGGCGCAATTGTCCCTGCCGAACTGGCAGGCGTGGCGCAACCCGGCGGTTTATCTGGTGGCCGTTACCCTTGCCATCGTCGCCAGCCTGGAAACGCTGCTCAGCCAAGAGGCACTGAAAAAAATGGCGCCGATGATGCCGGAACCCTCTTCCGACAAGGAGCTGCGCGCCCAAGGGGTAGGCAACGTGATCAGCGGGCTGTTGGGCGGCCTGCCGATTACCGCAGTGATCGTGCGTAGCTCCGCCAACGTGCAGGCCGGTGCACGCACCCGGGTATCGATTCTGCTCCACGGCGTCCTGCTGTTACTCAGCGCGTTGCTGTTCGCCGAAATGCTGAATAGCATCCCGCTGGCCAGCCTGGCGGCAGTCCTGATCTACACCGGTTTCAAGCTGGCGCATCCCCGCATTTTTATCACCCTGTGGCGTCAGGGTCTGCAGCAGTTCGTCCCTTTTGCCGCGACCCTCGGCGGTATTCTGACGTTTGGCATGTTGGCGGGAATTGCGATCGGCCTTGCGGCGCAACTGCTGTGGAGCCTGTATCAAAGCAATCGTCACGCCCTGCGCCTGACCCGCTACGACGATCATTACCTGCTTCACTGCCAGCAAAACCTGACGTTCCTCAACAAGATGCGCCTCAAGCAATTATTGGGGCAAATTGAGCACAACAGCACGGTGATTATCGATTGCGAAGGGGTTAATTATCTCGACGACGATATTCGCGCCATGCTCAACGATTACCGCCAAACCGCGGAGAAAAAGCAGATCATTATCAATCTGCACCCGCCCACTAACCTTCTGGCGCGTGACCTTTGCTAAATGAAAACGGCGCGGGGTTAGCAGCCCTGCGCCGTGCTTACTCTGGAGTGCAAATTAGCCCCTCACTGCCATACCGCCTCGCGAACTTTAATCGCACGGGGCAACAATCCCAAGGCATAAAAACGGTCGGCTATCGCCTGCTGCTGACGGATGATGTTGAGATCCATCCGCCGAGTCTGATGGCTACGACGCGCCAAAGCATGGGTGAGCGAAGCTATGCCCTGCCCCAGTTCAGCCGATAACAGCGCCGCCGCTTCATCGCGATGGTCATCAATATAGCGCCCGGTTTGTTCCAACGCCGCCATCAGCCCATGCAGTAAATCCGCAGAGTGCCCGGCAAAATCACGATGGGCGAGATAAAATTGGTGGTTGCTCACCCGCCCTGCGCCATTGGCGATCACCCTGAACTGCCCGCTTTGTTCGGCATCGCTCAGCAACGGATCCCACATCATCCAGGCATCCACCGCATGATGGTCGCTGGGGGTTAGCGGGTATTTGGGCGGGGCATAGACCACCCGCACGTCTTCCAGCGTCAGCCCGGCTTCATCAAGCAGTTGCAACAGGAGATAATGCACGTTGGAGCCTTTATTGACCGCTATCCGCTTGCCGCGCAGGTCAGCCAGAGTGAGGATCGGGCTGTCATCGGCGACCAGCAACGCCACGCTTTGTGGGGCGGCAGGTTCCCAGGCAACGTACAGCAACGGGCTGTTGCCGGCCTGAGCAAATAAAGGAGGCACCTCACCGGTGGTGCCAAAATCGATTTCACGGTTGGTCAGGGCATGCAGCAACTGAGGCCCGGCAGGAAACTCGCTCCACAGCACACTCACGCCGCTGTCGACCAGGCGCGCCTCCAGCGACTGCCGTGCCTTGAGTATTCCCAGGTTGCCAAACTTCTGATAACCAATGCGCAGCTCACGTTCACGGCGGCCGGGCTCCCGGTCTGATTTTCCCCCCGAGCCGCCGGCGCTTCGCCTGGCTTTGATTAACCCAAGATGCCCCAGGTGGGTACGCAGCGTATTACGGCTGATCCCCAGCAGCGCCGCAGCCTGCAACTGGTTGCCCTGGCTCAGTTCAAAGGCATTGCGCACCAGCGAGTCGATCACCCGTTGGTAGAGGGGGCTGTCGTTGCCCGCCAACTGCTGGCGAAGGAAAACATCCAGCGAATCCTCCCCCTGAGGCAGTGAACCGACATGGCCGCCGCTCAGCCTCAACTGCTGCGGCGTAATCAGCGGCTCTTTGCTGAGCAGCACCGCATTATGCAGGGTGTTCTCCAGCTCGCGGACATTCCCCGGCCACGGGTAGTCCATCAAGGTGGCCAACGTCTCTTCACTGAGACGCAGTTGAGGTCGCCCTAGCCGCCGCGCGTACAGCGTCAGAAAATGTTCTGCCAACAGCGGAATATCCTCCCGCCGCTGGCGTAAGGGCGGCAAAGCAACCGCCGCCACATTCAGCCGGTAGTACAGATCCTCGCGGAACCGGCGTTCGCGAATGGCATGCGCCAGATCCACATGCGTGGCGGCCACCACGCGGACATTCACTTTCACCGACCGATGGGAACCCACCCGGGTCACTTCCCGCTCCTGCAATACGCGCAGCAACTTCACCTGCAGCGGCAGGCTTAACTCACCAATTTCGTCCAGCAACAAGGTGCCGCCCTCTGCCGCCTCGAACCAGCCCTGGTGGCGTTCCACCGCCCCCGTGAAGGCCCCCTTTTCATGCCCAAACAGCTCGGACTCGGCAAGGCTCTCGGTCAAGGCCCCGCAGTTCACCGCCAGAAAGGGACGATCACGCCTCAGGCTGTGGTGATGCAGATAACGGGCCACCACTTCCTTGCCCGTGCCGGTTTCCCCCACGATGAGCACCGTGGCATCCGTCGGAGCCAACCGATCCAGAACGCTCTGGAAGGCGAGAGAAGCGGGATCAATCAAGTGTGGGCCGGAGGTTTGCATCGTCGATACCTTTCATGAAACAGAACAGAAACCATACCGGCAGGCGCGGGATAAGACGAGGGGGTCAACCGCCGCTTTGCTGCAAATGCAACAGGTTGCCGTCAGCCACTGCTGCATTTGCAGCAAAACCGCCTCACAGTAAAAAACGCTAACCCACTAATAGCCAATAAAAAAACGACTTCCTGATGTTGGCATGCTTCCTGCTACGTTGTTTATAACCAAGTCTGGATATTCTATTGAATAAATTAAGATATCGTTATATAGGAAACGGATAATGAGCGAACAACAGGCGCAAAACATCAACGTATTCTGGTTTTTACCGACCCACGGTGACGGCCGTTATCTGGGCACGACCGAGGGCGGAAGAGCGGTAGATCTGCCTTATTTACAACAGGTCGCGCTGGCGGCAGACAATCTCGGCTATTACGGCGTACTGATCCCCACCGGCAAAAGCTGCGAGGATTCCTGGCTGGTCGCGGCCGCACTGGCCCCCATCACCAAACGTCTGCGCTACCTGGTCGCCGTGCGCCCTGGACTGCAACCCCCGAGCCTGGCCGCGCGGATGGCCGCTACGCTGGATCGCCTGTCGGATGGCCGTCTGTTGATCAACGTGGTCACCGGTGGCGACCCGGTAGAGAACAAAGGCGATGGGATCTTCCTGAGCCATGCCGAACGTTATCGGGTCACGCGTGAGTTTCTGGAGGTCTATTCCCGTCTGCTGAAAGGTGAAAAGGTCGATTTTCAGGGGGACTATCTGCGGGTAGAAGGCGCGGAGGTGCTGTTCCCGCCGGTGCAGGAGAACGGGCCGCCGCTGTTTTTTGGCGGTTCGTCTGAGGAAGCGCTGGACGTGGCGGCGAACCAGATCGACACCTATCTCACCTGGGGAGAGCCGGTTGAGCAGGTGGCGGAAAAAATTGCCGTGGTGCGTCAGCGCGCGCAGGAGCGTGGCCGCACGCTGGACTATGGCATTCGCCTGCACGTCATTGTGCGGGAAACAGAGGAGGAAGCCTGGGCTGCGGCCGACAAACTGATTGCCCATCTGGACGACGAGACCATCGCCGCCGCACAGAAAATTTTCTCGCGCATGGACTCTACCGGACAGGCTCGCATGAGCGCACTGCATGGCGGCTCGAAGGAGAGTTTACGTATCGCGCCCAACTTATGGGCAGGCGTGGGACTGGTGCGCGGCGGTGCGGGGACTGCGCTGGTCGGTGATCCACAGCAGGTTGCCGAGCGCATCCGCGAATATCAGGCGTTGGGGATCACTAATTTTATTTTCTCGGGTTACCCGCATCTGGAAGAGGCGCACCGGTTTGCCGAACTGGTGATGCCCCTGCTGCCGCTGGCGAGCAACGCAGGAAAACGTCAGCGCACGGTCAACACCGGGCCGTTTGGAGAAACCATCGGTGGCGATCGTCGTCCGGTGAAAAAGTGAAACTGAGGAGAAAACCATGAGCAATGAACCGATCAAGTTCGCCTACTGGGTGCCTAACGTGTCAGGTGGCCTGGTGATCAGCCAAATCCCTCAGCGCACCGGCTGGGATGCAAACTATAACCGCAAACTGGCGCAAATTGCCGAACGCGCCGGGTTTGACTATGCCCTGACGCAGATCCGCTTCACCGCAGGTTATGGTGCCGATAATCAGCATGAGTCGGTGACTTTTTCACAGGACTTGCTGGCCGCCACCGAGAAACTCAAGGTGATCGCCGCCCTGTTGCCTGGCCCCTGGAATCCGACGCTGGCCGCCAAACAGATCGCCACCATCAGCCACCTGTCCAATGCCCGTATTGCGGTCAATATCGTCAGCGGTTGGTTCCGGGGCGAATTTAAGGCGATTGGCGAACCCTGGCTGGATCATGAGGAACGCTACCTGCGTTCGGAGGAGTTTATCCGCTGCCTGCAGGGCATCTGGCAGCAGGACAGCTTCACTTTTGCCGGTGATTTTTACCGCTTCCGCGACTATTCGTTGAAACCGAAACCGCTCGATCCGCAGCCGGAAATTTTCCAGGGGGGCAGCTCAAGAGCCGCGCGGGATATGGCGGCACGCGTTTCCGACTGGTACTTCACGAACGGCAACACTCCGGAAGGCATCCGCCAGCAGGTTGAAGATATCCAGTTGAAGGCGGCCGAAAACCGGCACCAGGTCAAAATCGGCGTCAATGGCTTTGTCATTGCCCGTCAGACAGAGCAAGAGGCGCAAAGCGTACTGCGTGATATTCTGGAACATGCTAATCCGGATGCGGTGAAAGGCTTTCAGTCTGAGGTGAAAAATGCCGGTAGCGCCTCCCCTGAGGGTGAGGGTAACTGGGCGAAATCGACGCTGGAGGATTTGGTGCAATATAACGATGGTTTCAAAACGAACCTGATTGGTACGCCGCAGCAAATAGCGGAGCGGATTATCGCGCTGAAGCAGGCAGGCGTGAACCTGATGCTGCTGGGCTTCCTGCATTTCCAGGAAGAAGTGGAGTTCTTTGGCCGCGAAGTGATCCCGCTGGTTCGCGAGCTGGAACGCCAACAGCAGCCGGTGCTGAGTCATGGCTGATCGGCAGATTGTCATCATTGGCGGCGGTTTTAGCGGTACGGCGCTGGCTATTCATCTGGCTCGGCTGGGGGGCGCCGGGCTGAAGGTGACGATTATCGAGCCTCGCGCCCAATTGGCTCAGGGCGTGGCTTACGGCACGGTCGATCCGGCGCACCGCATTAACGTCCCCGCCGCACGGATGCAGCTTTCCGCCGCGGAAGAAGGTGATTTCGACCGCTGGCTGCGTGCTGACACGAGCGTCAAACAGGATGAAAAAGCGCGCTGGACGGATGGCAGCCTTTATCCGCAACGGGGAAGGTTCGCCGCCTATATCGTCGAAAAGCTGGCCGCAGCGCTGGAAACATCGGCAGTCCGCGTAACCCATGTTCAGGACCAGGCGGTGGCGCTGGTTCAAGGGGAAGTGCTGACGGCTTCCGGGAATAAATACCGCGCGGACGACGTGGTGCTGGCCATCAGCCACCCTCCCCCTGCCGTGCCGAAACAGCTTCTGCAGGTGCTGCACGATCACCCCGGGTTGATAGCCAACCCGTGGCAGGCAGACGCGTTGGCCGGGGTAAATCCCACTGCGCGGGTGGCGATTATCGGTTCCGGTTTGACCATGTCGGACGTGGTGGCGTCGCTTTACCGTCAGGGCCACCGTGGGCCGATCCTGGCTTTCTCGCGCCGCGGTCAGCTTCCGCGGCCAAACCTGACCGGTGAGTATGCCGCCCGTCAGCTTGACTATCGGCGTCCGCAACCTGCCGGCGCCCGTGGTTGGCTACGCCGGGTCAGGCAGGAGGTGGCGCAGGCCGCAGCAGAAGGCCAACCCTGGCAAGGAGTGCTGGATGACATCCGACTCAACGGACAGCAAATTTGGCAGCAGTGGTCGCTGAAAGAACAGCGGCGCTTTCTGCGCCATCTGCGGCCATGGTGGGACGTGCACCGTTACCGTATTGCACCGCAGGTCAGCGAGGTATTGTCCCACTTGCAGCAGAATGGAAACCTCAAAGTGCTGGCCGCCAGCCTCAAGCAGGTTTCGCTGGATAACGGGACGATCGTCCTGACATTGAAAGCACGGGGTACCGATGCCACGCCAACCCTGCGGGTGGATAAACTGATTGTCACTACCGGCCCGGCGCACGGCGCGCTGCTCAAGGGCGATGCGTTGTTAAATCAACTCGCCACCGACGGCACTATCCTGCCCGATCCGCTGGCGCTGGGGATTTGGGTCGATGCGCATTCCCGGACGATTAATCACCAGGGCCAGAGCAACCCTCATCTCTACGTGGTTGGCCCGGCCGCCCGAGGCCGTTTCGGTGAGCTGATGGGATTGCCACAGGTGGCCCAGCACGCGGAATCGCTGGCGCAGCAGTTACTGGGGCGGTCGCCGAGTGCCCCCAAGGACGCTGATTAGTTGACGGGGGATCCGCGCCTTCCCCCCTTATCTAAAGGCAGGCTATTCAACACCGATTCCCCCTTGGCAATACCATCGAAATAGAAACATGATTAATCACAGTGACGACGAAATAAATAGGCTCCGGGGTAGGCCTTCAGGTGTTTTTTTCCTGTTTGGCTCGCTGCTACTTTCCTGTTATTTTTTAGAATAATAGGCATCTGCTCAAACCATGTTGTATTTATGTTTCAATTACAAATGGAAAGTTAAAAAACGCCGATAATAGCGATGTCAAAATTCCCCCGCCCATTAATCGCTAAAGTTTTAGCCTGACCTGCCGAAAACAAGCAGCACTTCTCGCGGCAAAAAAGGGTTATTTGCCGCACTGGCTCCTCATTGAAACTTCAGGTTGTACTATGTTTGAACGATTAAAGATCTCCCACGGGTTAATGGGGATTTTGACCCTATTTTGTATTATTCAGATATTCTCCGGCGTGTGGAGCATGCTGGATGCCTCCGGTACCAATAACCGCCTGACGCAAATATCTTCCGGTTTTAATCAAATCATGGCAATGGATAATGCTTACGCTTCCGTTACCGAGATCCGCGAAGAAGTGCTTAAAGATGCGCTGATGCTCACGACGCAACCGCAAAGTCGTGATGCCAAAAACTCCCTGGGTGAACTTCGCCGACGCCTCGCTGACGTTGATAAACTGATGGAAAAATTTTATCAACTATCACAGTCTGACCAGAGTGAAAACGATCGCACCCAGAACGTCAAAAATCTGTATGAAAAAGCACGCGGCGATCTGCTGCAATTAATTATCAGCCTGGAAGATGGCGACATCAACCGTTTCCAGTCAATTATGCACAATAGCTCGGCCACGTCTTTCATGTCCGCGCTTGACGATACTTCTGCCTACGTCGCCAACGATATTATTACGCCCGCCGCCGCTGCGGCACAGGCCAGCTATCGCCAAATGGTGCCTTTATCGCTGACGTTTATTTTCATCTTTATTCTGCTGACCGGAGCAGTCCTGGTTTGGATCAGGAAATATGTACTGAACAAAATCAATCAGATCATCGACTATCAGGCTGAAATTGCGCACGGAAATTTGGCGATTGAAATTAATGCCAGCGGAAATAACGAAATGGGCAGGTTAATGCAGGGTCTGGTCAATATGCGTAATGAGCTGGCTAATACCGTCAGCGCCGTTCGTGCCGGCACGCAAAACATTTATACCGGCGTGCAGGAAATTGCCGCAGGCAACAACGACCTTTCCAGCCGCACCGAAGAACAGGCCAGTTCGCTGGAAGAAACGGCGGCCAGCATGGAGCAACTCTCCGCTACGGTGAAAAACAACGCAGAGAGCGCCGGTGCTGCGACCTCTCTGGTGAAACGCGCTTCGCAAAGTGCGCTCAACGGCGGTGAGATCACTCGCAAAATGGTCGTTACCATGAGCGATATCGCCGAGAGCTCACGTAAAATTGGTGATATCACCAGCGTCATCGACGGCATCGCCTTCCAAACCAACATTTTAGCCCTGAATGCAGCGGTGGAAGCGGCTCGCGCCGGTGAACAAGGCCGTGGCTTTGCCGTGGTCGCCGGTGAGGTTCGAAACCTTGCACAGCGCAGCGCTCAGGCGGCCAAAGAGATTAAAACGCTGATTGACACCTCGGTGCTGCGCGTCAGCCAGGGCAACGATTTGGTGGAAAACGTGAGCGGAGCCATGACGGAAATTGTTACCGCTATCGGCCAGGTCACGGAAACCATGCAGGAGATTTCAAGTGCCTCGGAAGAGCAGAGCCGTGGAATTGCCCAAATTGCGCAGGCCGTTAACGAAATGGATAAGGTGACCCAGCAGAACGCCGCACTGGTTGAACAATCGGCTTCCGCCGCGGGTGCGCTGGAAGATCAGGCCAATCACTTGAATCAAACCGTCTGCGTTTTCCAACTCTCCACCACCACACCCGCCGTGGTACGCCCTCAGCCGCAGGCTATTGCCGTGCCGAAAGTGAAAGCGGTTGCTGAGGATGACGGTGACAATTGGAGCCGTTTTTAAGGCGCTAAATAAAAGTTAAGTCTGTTTTTGCACAGAGAACAACGCCAACAGAATGTTGGCGTTGAGAGGCAGATGCCATGAATGTCGGCGTGACTTATACGCCGCGCAGGCGTTGCGTCAACCCTTTGAGGAAATAACGCAGCATCTGATCGCCACACGGACGGAAGTTTTTGGTGCCTTCTTTGCGGAACAGCGCGCTCAATTCCGGCTTGGAAATGCGGAAATCTACGGCGGTGAAAATCTGATGCATGTCGGTATCTTTCAACTCGAACGCCACACGCAGCTTTTTCAACACCAGGTTATTGGTGATCGGCAGTTCCACTTCCGGCGCCGGGAACTTGTCGTCCTTGCCGCGCTTGAAAAACACCAGGCCATTCAGGAAGTGCGCCATGACTTCGTCCGGGCAATTCTCGAAACCGGGCTCACCTTCTTTGATGACGTAAGCAGCCATCGCCGAGACCGCAACGTCGAAATTATCCAATTTGATAATCTCGACCATTTTTGCGTCGTTAATACTCAGCATGTAGCGCACGCTGCGCAGCACATCATTGTTGATCATAGAATTGCCTTTACCCTTTGTACTTGAAACTGTGGCGGTGTTGGCTGCCTTCACTCACCCAAGTCACTGACTTTAGTCAGCTCATTGGCATTCGTTCAGTTGCCGCCTTGCCGCAATTCCAATTACTTCGGGTAATTAACGCGAGGGGCTGACAAAAAACGGCCGCACAGTTGAATATGTGCGGCAGTATAAGGATCGGAGCGGGGTTTCTCAATCGATTTGGCTTTTTTGCTGATACAGCGGAATGTCTTCCCCGATAATGTATTTGTTGCGCAGGATCGACGACACCTTATCCATAATCATCACTACCACCACCAGCATCAGGGTGATAAACATCACGACGTCCCAATTCCACAGCCGCATGTTCTCCGCATACACCAGGCCGATGCCGCCGGCACCGACAAAGCCCAGCACCGCCGCAGAGCGAGTGTTGGATTCAATCTGGTAGAGGCTTAGCGCCAGGAAGGTCGGGAACGACTGGGTGAAAATGCCGTAACGGTGCTTTTGCAGACCGTTGGCACCCACCGCCGTCAGGCCACGGCTCGGGGATTTATCCACCGCTTCGTGCCCTTCCGCATACAGTTTGCCAAGCAGCCCAACGTCCTGCATCAGGATCGCCAGCACCCCGGCCAGCGGCCCCATACCGACCGCACGGACAAAAATAAGCCCCCAGATCGCCATATCGATGCCACGAAAAATATCCAAAAACCGCCGCACCACCACCGATATCGGTCGCAACAGCGGCGTTGACATCACATTGCGCGCCGCGAAGAACGACAGCGGCAAGGCGATCAGCGAAGCGGTAATAGTGCCGGCGAACACGATGCCGATGGTGATGAAGATCTGCTGGAAATAGTACATGAACGGCCAGTTGACGAAATCATGCCAGACGAACATGCGCATAAAGTAGCGGCCAAGCTGGTGACAACCGTTCACGAACTGCGGCCAGGCAATGCCGAAAAACTGGAAGAAGAACAGGTAATACAGCACGATCGCTACCGCGATAATGCCGACGGTGCGCAGGTAGCGGCGCTGCTGCGAGAATATTTCCGGGTGCTGTTGCTTGAGTGCCTGCATCCCTTCCGCTGTGAGCGTGGGTCCTGTGATCATTTTTTCCCCTCCACGACCCGTTTACGCAGTTCGCCTGAAGTGTAATCCAGCAGCGAAACCACCAGGATAATCAGCAGCAGCGTCATGCTGACCTGGTCGTAACGATCGAGTTTGATATTGGTCATCAGCTCCTGGCCGATACCGCCCGCCCCCACCAGCCCTAAAATGGTCGACTGACGGAAGTTGATCTCCAGCCGCATAAAGCTGTACGACAAAAATAACGGTTTCACCTGCGGCCAAAGGCCAAACCGCATGCGTTGCAACGGTGTCGCACCGCAGGCCGCCAGCCCGCGCACCGGCTTGTTGGAGGCCGTTTCAATCGATTCATAAAACAGTTTGGTCAGGCTGCCGATGGTGTGCAGTGCCAGGGCCAGAAAGCCGGGAATGGCACCAATGCCAAACGCCATCACAAACATGACCGCCCACGCCAGCTCCGGCATGGTGCGTAAAAACGCCACCAACGTGCGGATCGCCAGGCGCAATGACGCCGGGCTGTGAGTGTTGTTGGCCGCCAGGAACGCCAGCGCACCGGCTACCAGCACCGAAAGAATCGTCGCCGCCAGCGCCAGCTGCAGCGTTTCCCAGATCAACGGCAGTTGGATATTCAACCGATAACCCCAGTAGGCCAAAGAGCCTTCGGTGTGGCCATCGGCAAACAACAGCGTCCAATGCAGGGTTGGGACGGTTTCCGCCAGATAATCAAAGAAGTGAGGAATGGAGACCCACACGGTGTGCAGGTTGAACTCGGCAATGTTGCCGGCGCCCAGGTAGAGCGCCACCAGACCGAGCGACCAGAACAGCGTCTCGCGCTTTTGCTTGCTGCGGATCTGTTGGTAGTAGTGCGCAAAATCTGTATTCAAAATAGGTTTCCGACGTGAGGAAATCAGCGGGGCCCGGCCTGGCCGAACCCCGGCAGCATTAACGGTCGCCTTTGGTCAGCTCACGTTTCATATCGATGATGTTCTGGTATTCCGCCAGAGTGGTGTCGCCAATGTGCTGTTTACCGCCCATGGCCTTGATAAAGCACGAGTGATCGTCCTTATCCAGCTTCTTGATGGCCGTCACGACCTTGGCTTTGAAATCGGCCGGCAACGAGTTGCTCACCAGGATCGGGCCATTCGGGATCAGCGGCGATTGCCAGATAATGCGCAGCTGTTTCATCAGATCAGGGTGGTCCATGCGGATCATGCGGTTGAACGCGCCGCTGGTGTAGCCGGTGTTGTAATCGCCGATCATCGACGCCCAGGTCACCGCGCCCTCGAACTGGCCGTTCAGCACGCCAAGGATGTCCTGCTCATGGCCGCCGGAGAAGGTCACGCTGGAGAAGGCGTTGTTATATTTGTTGTCTACCGTGCCGCCGAACAGCTTCTTGAACTCCTGATTCGGGATCAGGAAGCCGGAGGTGGAATCCGGATCGGCGAAGCCGACAGCTTTGCCCTTCAGATCTTCCAGTTTTTTATACGGGCTGCCGGCTTTGACCACCACCACGGAGTGGTAACCGCGGGATTGGTCAACGTCATCAATCGCGATGCCGACGATATCTACCGCTTTCGGATCCTTGATGTAGACCGAGGCGAACGACGACGGCGACATGCTCAGCACCAGGTCGATTTTGCCGCCCAGCAGGCCCTGGATCACGCCAGAGTAGTCAGACGAATTGCGCAGCTTGGTGTCGACGTTCAGTTCTTTGTCCAGAAACTGTTTCACGCACTGGTTATCGCCGATTTGCTGGGTGGCGTTTTGGCCGCCGAGAATGCCCAGGTTCAGTTCTTTAGGTGCATCCGCTGCGGCAGCATTAAATACCATCATCGCGCCGGCCATCACTGTGGTCAGACTCAATACTTTTTTCATTACAATGCCTTGTGTGTGTAAAGGTAAAAGTGAAGATAAAGGTTCTGGTGGTTAATGGATCTGATTGGCTTCCTCGCCGTACAGCTGGTGCAGTATCCGTTCGTTCAATTGCGAAGGGTGTCCGTCAAACACGATCTTGCCCTGGGCAATACCGATCACCCGGGTGCAATACTCTTTTACCAACTCGACCGAGTGCAGGTTCACCATCACCGCGATGTCGTTTTCGCTGACTTTTTGCAGCGCATCCATAATGCGGCGGGTATTTTTCGGATCGAGCGACGCTACCGGCTCATCGGCCAGCAGGATCTTGGGGTTTTGCATCAGCGCACGGCAGATCGCCACGCGCTGCATCTGGCCGCCGGACAGGTTCTCAGCGCGCTGCAAGGCATGTGGCAGCATATTGAGCCACTGCAGCAGTTCGATGGCGCGAGCACGATCGGCATCGTCAAACAGTTTGAAGAAGGATTTCAGAGTAGAAGTGTGGCTCAGTCGCCCCAGCAGCACGTTGGTCATCACGTCCAGCCGCGGTACCAGGCAGAAGTCCTGGAAGATCATGCCGCAGCGGGCACGCCACTGGCGCATCTGTCGGGCGGAAAGCTGGGCGATATCCTGGGCTACGCCGTCATCTTCAAAGTGCAGCATCTCGCCGCAGCTCGAAGGAATGGTGCCGTTCAGGGTATGCAGCAAGGTGGATTTACCGGCGCCGGAACGCCCGATCACCGCCACGAACTCACCGACGTGCAGATCGAAGTTGATATCGTCCAGCACGCGATGCTGAGATTTATACGCTTTTCCCAAACCTTTAACCGATAACACTTTTTGTAATTGAACCGGTTGCTGCCCTGGAAAATCGGTTGGTGCCAGTTTTAACAGTGCCTGAGCCATATGATTTCTCTGGTTTCAGTGACTAATCATTATGGGCACCTATTAACGGATAAGTTTATGACAGCGGGATGATGCTTTTATGGCCGGGAAATGACGCGTGCCATCATTTCCCGCTGGGGCTTATTGAAAGTGAATGACACCCTTGATTAACTGCTTGTTGTTGATCACCTGCGCTTCGTAATGCTCCGCCAGGGTAGCGAAATCAAAATGGTGTGAAAGCATCATCTGCGCGGTGATTTTCCCTGCCGCCATTAACCGCCCCACCTTGGCAAAATCTTCGCCGGTCGCGTTGCGGCTGCCCATCAGGGTGGTTTCTTTTTTATGAAACTCCGGATCGGAGAACTGCAGATCGCCCTTGAACAAGCCGACGAACACGATGCTGCCGCCGTGGCGGATCAGGTCGACGGCATGGTTCATCGCCTGTGGGTTGCCGGTGGCATCAATCACCTTGGCCGCCAGCATGCCGCCGAACTGGCCGCGCAGCGCCGCATCAAACTGTTCATCCCGTGGGTCAAGCGTGGGTAACTGCAACACCTGTTCGACATGCCGCCGACGCTCGGCGCTGGTATCCGCCACCACCACCTGCGCGCCATCGGCTTTGGCAATAGCCGCTACGCCCAGCCCGATAGGCCCGGCACCGACCACCAACAGGGGATCTTCCGGCGCTATCGCCGCACGACGTACCGCATGAGCACTGATGGCAAAAGGCTCGATCAGCGCCGCCGCCTCCGGCGCCAGGTTATCCACCGCCAGCAAGTTGTCGGTCGGCACGCTGAGGAATTCGCAGAAACCGCCATCCTGGTGAACGCCAATCACCGAAATATTCTCACAGCAATTGGTTTTGCCGCTTTGGCAGGCGCCGCAGCGGTGACAGGAAATATACGGCATTACCGCCACCCGCTGGCCCACCCGCCAGCCGGTGGTTTTATTGCCGACACTGACAATCTCGCCGCATATTTCATGGCCCAATACGCGAGGATAACTAAAGAAAGGCTGATGACCGGACCAGGCATGAATATCCGTTCCGCAAATACCGACGGTCATTATTTTGATGACCGCCTCCTGTTCCGCAGGAAAAGGTACCGGACGTTGTTGATAAACTAATTTTGTCGGCTGCTCGCACACTAACGTTTTCATTGTTGTCATCGTTTTTCCTCCACTCATGATGAGGAGGTTATTCAATAAAAACGGACCTGCTGCCGGGGTCTTCAGACAAATCTGTGAGGCAACACTAAATAAACCGATTTAAATTGGTTTTAAATGCATAAAAAACCGCTGAGGCACAGCATGAGCAGAACCCAGAACCTGCGGCACAACGTGGTAAACCAGATGATCGACAGCATCAATAATGGCCATCTGCACTCGCCGCTGCCGTCTCAGGCCGCATTGGCTGAGATGTACAACATCAGCCGCACCACCGTGCGCCATACGCTGACGCATTTAGCCCAGTGTGGCGTGCTGGAAAAAGTCGGCGGCGACTACGTTATTTTACGCCGCCCCCAGCCGGAAGACGGTTTCGACTGCCAGAGCCTTTCCCTGGACGAACAGGGAAAAAAGTTCGAAAAGGCGTTCTACCAGATGATCAACCAGAAGCAGCTGCGCGCCGGGGACACCTTCAGCGAACTGCAGCTGTCGCGGATGGTCAACGTCAGCCCCGTGGTGGTGCGAGAATTTCTGCTGCACTTCAGCCGGTATAACCTGATAGACAGCGTCCGACGCGGGCAATGGAGCATGAAGAAATTTGACAGGCGTTATGCCGAACAGCTGTTTGAATTGCGCCAGATGCTGGAAACACACGCCCTTACCCACTTTATCAATCTGCCGATACACGACGAACGCTGGCTGCAAGCCAAAGAGTTGCTGAGCCGCCACCGCCAGCTGCGGGAAAACATCAGCGACAACTATCGTCTGTTTTCCCAGTTGGATCGCGATTTCCACGGGCTGATCCTCTCCGCCGCCAATAACCCGTTTTTCAACCAGTCGCTGGAGATCATTTCGGTGATTTTCCACTTCCACTATCAGTGGGATGAAACCGATCTGAAACAGCGCAATATCGTCGCCATTGAAGAACACATGACCATTCTCAGCGCGTTGATCTGCCGTAACGATCAGGAGGCCATCAACGGTCTGCATCGTCATCTGGATACGGCCAAACAGTCGATGATCCGCTCCATCAACCAGAGCATCGCCTGACCTGCCGTGGTGTTTTTTGTCGATAAAAAAAACCACGAAGCCAGTTAAAACCGATAAAGAGCAGCAAAATACTAGCTGCTGCACGGAACCGCGACAAAACACACCGCCAACAATATTTCGCCCACTAGGCTTACTGCCGACCACCTGCTAATGCACCATCCAGGGGAATACCCGGAATAATAAATATTATTAATGCGAAATTCTGGAGGCAATGATGGAAAGAACTCATACCGTTGATAGCGATAAACAACCGACGGATCCCTATTCCGATCACATAATTCCTATGCCGCCGGAGGGAATGTTAGTCCGCTCGGCGAAAATTAAGAAAATTCAAACCACGGCGATGTTCTTGTTATTTATGGCCGCAATAATCAACTTTCTCGATCGCAGCTCACTCTCGGTAGCGAACTCCACCATTCGGGAGGAAATGGGGTTGAGCGGCACCGAAATCGGCCTGCTGCTGTCGGCGTTTTCATTGGCTTACGGCATCGCCCAATTGCCCTGCGGCCCGTTGCTGGACCGAAAAGGCCCGCGCCTGATGCTCGGTCTCGGCATGTTTGTCTGGTCGGTGTTCCAGACGCTGTCCGGCATGATCCATAGCTTCACTCAATTTATCTGGGTCCGTATCGGGCTGGGAATTGGCGAGGCGCCAATGAACCCGTGCGGCGTGAAGGTGATCAATGACTGGTTCAACATCAAAGATCGCGGCATGCCCATGGGGATTTTCAATGCCGCCTCGACCATCGGGCTGGCGATCAGCCCGCCGATCCTCACCGCCATGATGCTGGCCTTCGGCTGGCGCGGCATGTTCATCACCATCGGCGTGTTGGGGATCGCCCTGTCGATCGGCTGGTACATGCTGTACCGCAACCGCCAGGACGTCAGCCTGAGTGCTCAGGAACAAGCCTATCTGAACGCCGGCAGCGTCAGCGCGCGGCCTGAACCGATGAACTTCCGCGAGTGGCGTGGGCTATTCAGGAACCGCACCATGTGGGGCATGATGATCGGCTTTAGCGGCATCAACTACACCGCCTGGCTGTATCTGGCCTGGCTGCCGGGTTATCTGCAAACCACTTACCATCTGGATCTGAAAAGCACCGGGCTGATGAGCGCCATCCCGTTCCTGTTTGGCGCCGCCGGCATGCTGTCGAACGGTTTCGTTACCGACTTTTTGGTGCGTCGCGGTATGGCGCCGTTGAAAAGCCGTAAAATTTGCATCGTGGCCGGGATGTTGCTGTCCGCGTCCTTTACCGCCGTGGTCGCCCAGGCCACCACCACCTACAGTGCGGTGTTGTTGATTGGCATGGCGCTGTTTTGCATCCACTTTGCCGGTACTTCCTGCTGGGGCTTGATCCACGTGGCGGTCACCTCGCGCATGACCGCCTCGGTCGGCAGCATTCAAAACTTCGCCAGCTTTATCTTCGCCTCGTTCGCGCCGGTGGTCACCGGCTGGATCCTGGATACCACCCACTCTTTCAGCCTGGCGCTGACCCTCTGTTCCTGCTTCACCGTGATAGGTGCGCTGTCATATATCTTCGTGGTCAAACACCCGATCGTTGACAGCGCCGCCTGAGGATGACACCACGCGCCCTCTCCCGCAGGAGAGGGCGTACGTTTAACTCAGGCTAAAAAAATCCAACCCCAACGCGCCTTTCACCTGTGCCAGCGTCTGCTTGCTGACCTGATCGGCACGTTGCGTCCCCTGTTGCAGAATACGTAACAGCTCACCCTTGTCGGCCAGATACTCGGCCCGGCGAGTACGGATAGGCTCCAGCAGGCTTTGCAGGCAATCCTCCAGCAGGCGTTTGATTTTCATGTCCCCCAACCCGCCACGACGGTAGTGCGCTTTCAACTCCGCCACATGTTCGGCATCGTCACAGAAGGCATCCAGATAGGTGAACACCATGTTGCCCTCCACCCGGCCTGGATCATTGACGTTCAGGTGGCCCGGATCGGTGAACATGCTCATCACGGCCTTGTGAACCTGCTCAGCGTCCGCGCCCAAAGTGATGGTGTTGCCGCGCGATTTCGACATTTTGCCCTGCCCGTCCAGCCCCGGCAGACGGCTGACGTTGCTCAGCAACGGCTGGCACTCCGTCAATACCGGCCTGTCGACGATGCGATTGAAGCGCCGGACAATTTCGTTGGTCTGTTCCAGCATCGGCAATTGATCTTCGCCGACCGGCACATGGGTCGCGCCGAAGGCGGTGATGTCCGCCGCCTGGCTGACCGGATAGACCAGGAACCCGGCCGGCAGGCTGCGGGAAAAGTCTTTTTCGATAATTTCGCTTTTCACCGTGGGGTTGCGTTCCAGCCGCGCCACGCTGACCAGATTGAGGTAATACATCGTCAGTTCAGCCAGTGCCGGCAGCGCGGATTGCAGACAAATCGTGGTTTTCTGCGGATCGATGCCCACCGCCAGGTAGTCGGCGACCAGATTAAGCACGTTGGCGCTGATTTTTTGAGGATGGTTGCCGTTATCGGTCAGCCCCTGCAGATCCGCCACCAGCACCGTTTGCCGATGCTGGTGTTGCAGCTCAACACGCTGGCGCAGCGACCCGACGTAGTGGCCTAAATGCAGGGATCCGGTGGCGCGATCGCCGGTCAGAATGGTGTAACTCATTGCCTTGCTCCTGAAAGTAAATACACCACCGGATCAACGCAATAAAAATGCCGCCAGAACCGGCGGCATTGAAAAGAGGTGTGAATACCCGTGCCGCCTTCAGAGGAGGCGCCACCAAGACTGGCTGTGAGTGGGGTGCATCGGCATATTCATGCTTTTAAGGTATCTCCCCGGTACGCGGGTTGTCAATAACCGCACGCTGCCAGGCCGCCGCCTGTTCGCCGGCGATACGGCAGAATGCCTCGGTCAACGGGGATGGCGTGCGTAACGCCAGCGCCAGCGTATAGGGTACCGGCCTGCCGCAGGATCGCATTGACGCCATCACCGGCACCATTACCTCAATTAACGGCGGTGCGCGGGTCGGTTAAGAAAGCGTTACATTCCACCATTTGCGTTCTCACACCGGCGCGTTAGGGTGAAAGAAGACAACCTGAGGAAGGAACGCAATATGAAGATCGGATTTGCCGGCCTGGGCGGTATGGGCAGCGCGATGGCCGCCAACCTGTTGCAGGCTGGCTATGAGGTAAAGGTATGGAACCGTTCGCCCCAGCCAGCGCAGCCTTTGGTGAGCGCCGGGGCCTTGCAGGCTCGGCAGCCGGAAGAACTGGCGGATGTGGATGTGCTGATCACCATGCTGGCCAACGATGCCGCCACCGAGCAGGTAGTGGTGGAGAGCGGACTGCTGCAACGGCTGCTCCCCGGCGCGATCCACGTCAATATGGCGACGGTCTCGGTGGCGCTGGCCAAACGACTGGCGTTGCTGCACGCGGAGCGCAACGTCGGTTATATCGCCGCACCGGTGCTGGGGCGGGTGGACGTCGCCGCAGCCGGCAAGCTGAACATTCTGGCGGCGGGCGAACCGCAATGGCTCGCCAAAGTACAGCCGCTGTTTGAGGTGCTCGGTCAGGAGACCTGGCATTTTGGCGAACGGCCCGAGCAGGCCAATATCGTTAAAATCGCCGCCAACTTCACGCTGGCCAGCGCCATTGAGGCAATGGCGGAAGGCAGTGCGCTGGTGCGCAACTACGGCGTTTCCGGCGCGGATTATCTGCACATGCTCAGCAGCACCCTGTTTGCCTCCCCGGCTTACAAAGGCTACGGCGCACTGATCGCCGAAGAAAAGTTTGAACCGGCCGGTTTTAAATTAAGCCTGGGTATGAAAGACGTCGGCCTGGCACTGGAGGCCGGTGCCAACAGCCACACGCCTATGCCATTCGCCAGCGTGCTGAAGGACAACTTCCTCGACGCGGTGGCACAGGGCGATGCGGATTTGGATTGGTCGGCGTTGGCCAAAGTGGCGGCACGCAGGGCAGGATTGAAATCATCTTGATCGGCCCGGATCGCTCCGGGCTTTTTATCCAGCGGTCAGAAACGGATTTCTGCCGTCGGTAACGCGTCGATCAGCACGCCAAAGCTTTCGATATTCGACAGCGTGGCGTTGTGATGAGCGCGGATCTGCAGGCCGGTGGCATGGGCTTTATCGTGGCTGGTGTGCGCATCCGCCGCCAACGTCACCGGGTAACCCAGTGCGGCGGCGCGGCGGGTGGTGGTATCCACGCAAAACTCGGTGGAATAGCCGCAGACCACCAGATGCGAAACGCCGTTCGCAATCAACAGCGGCCCCAACCCAGTACGCAGGAATGAATCCGGCGTGGTTTTCTCCACCCGGTGATCGCCGTCGTTCACCTGCAGGCGCGAGTCAATCTGCCAGGCTTCACTGCCGTGCGCCAACTCATCATCCGGCGTTTGATGCTGAATAAAAATCACCGGCACGCCAGCCTGACGGGCAGCGGCACTTAAGGTGTTAATGCGCGCCATCGTCGCTTCGGCATCCGCCGGTGGCGGCGTAAACAGCCCTTTCTGCACATCAATAACCAACAGCGCTGACGTCATGATTGCCCCCAGAGAAGAAATTCTGTTTCAGCATACCGGCTGACGCGGACGGAAGATATGGTCGACGCCCTGTTCACGCAGCTTATTGACCAGGTCGTGACCACCGTTCGGTGTAGCGTGCGCCAGCAGGCGCTCGGCTTCAAATACCGGGCTGGCCCAGAAGACATTGACCGGGTCGCCATGCTGTTTCGGCAAGTTCAGATGCTCGTGATACGGGTAAAACGAGGAGGACAGCACGTAGCCCTCATAACCCTGCGGGGCCACTTCAGACTCCAGGGTGTGCCCTTCTCCAAACCAGGTGATTTTTGCCCAAGGTACGTGAGCGAACCCGGCCAGCGCGCTGGCCATCTGCACCGCATTCTCTTCCGTCATGTATTGACCGTCGATAGCGATCCCCATTTCCATGCGTCGATAGCGGGAAGCGTCGTCGTTAAACAGGATTTCCACCCATGGCATCGGCCGGATGCTGACGCCCATAGTGAGAAAATAGTAAATGCCGTCGCGCTCATGCTGGGTGATCGCCATCGGCGGCCATTTGCCCTGATCGATCGCGTAGTATTTCACCGAAGGGCCAAAATGCTGCTCGTAATGCGCCTGATAATCGCTCTGCATCTTGGGCCAGGGGTTGCCCTCTTCCCGCTGCCAACGGCGCCAGAACTGACGGGTACTTTCCGCCAGCGCGTACTGGGTATTGGTGGAAGCGGAGCCGAGCGGGTAAGCCAGCGGGCTCTCTTTGATACAACTGGCGGAATAGCACACCGAATGGTCGATATACAGGCTCCAGCCGGGGATCACCGCCAGTAATTGGCCGTAATACCACAGTGCCGCGCCGTCGTCGCTCTCGGTCCAAACCACCGTCAGCCCTTCCGGGTTCAGCGGCGCTTCCCCTTCCAGATTGCGGCAGAATTCGGCCGCCAGCATCGGTGGCTGCCCCAGCGCCAGCGCCGCACTGTCTTCCTGATGCGGCGCGGCCGCCAGGTTGCGCAGCCAACAGGCGCGTACCTGAAAGCGTTCGCTATTTTCTTCTGAAGGATAAATATAAAAATAAGCAGCCCGGTGATCTTGCTGAACCACCGCGACCAGCGTCTGGTTCTCATTACTGACTTCAGCAAGTACGTGTGACTCGTTCATATAACCTCAAATAGGCTCAAGGCGCAGAATAATGCTGCACGCTAAATAAAATGGAAATTGGCTTTTATCCAGTGTAAAGCGCATTACCGCTCGGATCACCCGTAAAAGTCTCAAAATTTCGGGCTGTTGGCTAATTGATCGTCGGATTGCACCGCATCGGCGATCATTTCCGCCATGGCTCTGGTCGTCAGATCAAAATACCCCTGAGGGTTTCCATAAATTAAATATAGCGGCGTGGCGCGGATCCGCTGGCCGGCAAGCGGCAAGGGCTGCAATTCACCACTGGCCAGCAGCTCGGTGATCCGGTCTTGCGGCAACCAGCCATAGCCCACGCCATGGCATATCGCCTGTATCGCCGCATCAAAGGTGGTAAAACTCCACGCGGTGTCTGCATCCGCTTGCTGCAGAGGATCGGTAATCGCTACGCGATGAAAGCGGGCCAGTTCGGCCTGAGTCAGCGGGCCATTCAATTGATGCAACGGATGTTTATGATGGGCGACGGCGATAAAATTCACATCCATCAAAAAACTGCCGTCTACTGAGGCATCCGGCGGCAACGTCGTGATGTATAAGTCGGCATCAGCTTGCGCCAGCAGTTCCCGGCTTTCACCCCGCAGGATCTCACGTAACCGGACCTGAGTTTGCGGATAGCGCTGTTGAAATTGCCGCAGCGCGCGAAACAGCAAGGGTTTCGGAAAAACGCTGTCCGCCACCAGCGTTAACGCCACCTTCTCACCTTGGGTCAATGCCGCCGCCCGCGCTTCAAGCTGGCTGAAGGCGGTAATCAGCGGTTTGGCATGTTCCAGTAGAGCCCGGCCTTCCACCGTCAATTCCGCCTTACGGCCTACAATCATCAGCAATTTAACGCCCAGCCGCTCCTGCAAGGTATGCAAACTGTAACTCACCGAGGATTGGCTGCGGTGCAGATATTCAGCAGCCTGAATATATCCCCCTTGCTCAATCAGGGTCTGCAGCGTGTACCACTGATCCAGCGTGGTTTTGGGTGCCCGCATCGTCGCCTCCTAAAAATATCTAATAATTCGATTATTAATCACCAATATCAGCGTTTTTATATCGATTTTTATCAGCGTAGGCTACTCATATCGACTTAAAACACTCTCCATAAGGAACGCATAATGAGCAGCTTCGACAAACACGACCTGAGCGGTTTTATCGGCAAACACCTGGTGTATACCTATGACAACGGCTGGAATTATGAGATCTACCTGAAGAATGCCGGAACCATCGATTATCGGATCCACAGTGGGTTAGTGGGCAATCGCTGGGTGAAAGATCAAGCGGTCTACGTGGTTCGGGTGGCCGCAGAAGTGTATAAGATTTCATGGACTGAGCCGACCGGGACTGACGTTAGCCTCATCGTCAATCTGGGCGATCTGATTTTCCACGGCACCATTTTCTTCCCGCGCTGGGTTATGAATAATCCACAGCACACCATCTGTTTCCAAAATGAACACCTGGCACAAATGGCGGCCTATCGTGAAGCCGGTCCAGCGTACCCAACTGAAGTGATCGACGAATTCGCCAGTATCACCTTTGTACGCGACTGCGGTGAAAACGGTGAGCAAGTGATTAACTGTCCAGCCAGCGAACTGCCGGCAGATTTCCCCGCTAATCTGCGTTGATCGTCAATGCGCTACGGCAGCTTTGTTAATTCGGCGCAGAGCACGCTGGTAGGACCCATTGCGCATCGAGGCGCGCAGCACTTTACCGACGCCGCCCGCACCGGCACGCACCAGGCGGCGGCGTAAGGTTCCGGGATGGAAATCAAACTGTTGCTGCGCCCAGTCCGGCAGCAGATCTATGCCCGCCTGCATCACCAATGCGCCAAAAGGCCGGGCCAATGCGCTGGGCGCAGGGGCGGCCAGCAGAATGCGCGCGACCTCCCGCGTACGCTCATCGCACACCAATTGCGGCCGTATCCGCTGTAAATAATCTTCCACCTCCGCGCAGGAAGTGGGGATCTCGCTCGCCCCCAAAGCCGCGGCTACGCGTGCGGTCTCACGGTAATATTTGTCCTGCATTTCGCGGGGAAAAGACGGGTTGCGGTAGCGCAAATGACTGGCTAAAAAGCGACTGCTTTCCACCACGTGTACCCAGGTGAGCAACTCAGGATCGCTGGCCGCATAGGGCCTGCCGTCGCTGCTGACGCCGTTGACCTGCAGGTGAATGGCTTTGACTTTGGCAATCAGGCGTTCGGCTTCGGCGGTGGGGCCAAAGGTGGTGACGGAGACAAACTGGCTGGTGCGACGCAGGCGACCAAGCATATCTTCGCGAAAGTTGGAATGGTCCCATACGCCGGCCAACGCCAACGGGTGCAACATCTGCATCAGCAAGGCGCTGACGCCGCCGCACAGCATCGAGGTAAAATCGTTGTGTACCTGCCAGATAACCGACTGCGGGCCGAACAGGCCCGGATCGCCCGGCGGTTTTTCGAAATCAATGCCGCCGAGTGCCAACCCGGTCAGACTGATCACCTGTTTTTCTATCGCTGCGCGTATCACTTCCATTCCGACTGGCCCCGTTTACCCTCTGGCGGCCAGTGTAACATGGCGCGAAATGCGGCTTTTAACTCTGCGGGGCGCGATCCGGGGAACGTCCCGGCCACCCCAGCGGCTTTTATCGCCACTACGGCTTTGAAATCACCGGGCGTTCAGCGCTCGACGGTCAGGGCAACCCTTTCCCGCTGCTGCACATGAAACTCGCCAAACGTTAACTCACTCCCCTCGGTCAGGGTTTACCTGGCCGTCGTTTCATCATCACTTCCGCTCATCATCTGATATACCAAATCAGAATAACTAATAGAATTTACATTCTTCCTGTCACTATCAACCCCCGGTAGGATTGGCCCGTATTCACCCAGCAACAGAGGTTCCGTCTGCCCCTATCCCAACAAGCCGACCCCTTTCCGGCGCCCCGGGCGGAACGCTGTGATGTATTAATAAGGATTCGCTTCTCTATGATCGTTCTTTCGAACGTTTGCAAAACTTTTGACAGCGCACAGGGCCGCGTTGTCGCAGTGGATGATGTCAACCTGGCGGTCGAGGCCGGGCAAATTTACGGCATCATCGGCTACAGCGGCGCCGGTAAAAGCACCCTGATCCGTTTGCTTAACGGGTTGGAAACGCCCAGCAGCGGCAGCATTGAGGTCGACGGTTTCGATATCGCCGGGGCCAAAGGTAGCGAATTGCGCCAGGCGCGGCTGAAAATCAGCATGGTGTTCCAACACTTTAATCTGCTGTGGTCACGCACCGTCGGACAGAACATTGCCTTTTCCATGCAAATCGCCGGCGTGCCCAAAGCGCAGATTAAACCGCGGGTGGCGGAGCTGATCGCGCTGGTTGGCCTGCAAGGCCGTGAGGACGCTTACCCGTCGCAGCTGAGCGGCGGGCAAAAACAGCGCGTCGGTATCGCCCGCGCTCTGGCCAATAATCCAGGGGTTTTGCTGTGCGATGAAGCCACTTCGGCGCTCGATCCCCAAACTACCGACTCGATTCTCGACTTGCTGTTGGACATCAACCGCAAGTTGAACCTGACCATCGTGCTGATCACCCATGAAATGCACGTAGTGCGTAAAATTTGCCACCGTGTGGCGGTGATGGAAAACGGCCGCATCGTCGAGGAAGGCCCGGTGCTCGACGTTTTTACCCGACCGCAGCAGCCGATTACCCAACAGTTCGTCAAACAGGTTTCGCAATATCAGGAAACCGAGGAAAGCTTCAATCCCCTGCTGAGCCAACACCTGTCGGGTGCGATTTTCAAGCTGACGTTTGTCGGCGTGCAGACCCATCAGGCGGTGATTTCCGACGTGATCCTGCGCTACAAGGTAAGCATTAACATTCTGCACGGCAAAATCAGCCAAACCTTGAATGGCTCCTTTGGCGAGCTGTATATCCACGCCGAAGGCAACGATCTGCAAATCGCCAGCATGCTGAAGTTATTGAAAGAACAAGAGATCGCCGTTGAGGTCATTAAACATGATTGAGTCACTGTTCCCTCACCTGCGCATTGACTCGTTGCTGAATGCCACCTGGGAAACCCTGTACATGACCGGCATTGCCGGATTGGCGACGCTGGTGCTCGGCATGGTACTCGGGGTGCTGCTGTTCCTGACGTCCCGCGGCCAACTGTTGCAAAACCGCGCCGTCTATTCGCTGATTTCAGTGCTGGTCAACGTGTTCCGTTCCATCCCGTTCATCATTCTGATCGTGTTGCTGATCCCGTTCACCAAGACACTGATCGGCACCATTTTGGGCGCTGACGCGGCGCTGCCGGCGCTGATTGTCGGCGCGGCACCGTTCTACGCCCGATTGGTCGAGATTGGCCTGCGCGAGGTGGACAAAGGAGTGATCGAAGCGGCGCGTTCCATGGGCGCCAAAACCAGCACCATTATCTTTCGCGTACTGCTGCCGGAGTCTTCACCGGCGCTGGTTTCCGGCATTACCGTCACCCTGATCGCGCTGGTGAGCTACACCGCGATGGCCGGGGTGATCGGCGCAGGCGGGCTGGGCAATCTGGCCTATCTGGAAGGTTTTCAACGCAACCACGGTGACGTGACGCTGGTCGCGACGCTGACGATCCTGTTGATCGTTTTCGTTATCCAGTTCATCGGCGACACCATTACAACCACGCTCGATAAACGATAAATAACCAGGGAATAATGATGATGAAAAAGCAAATTATGATGCTGGCTTTCGCCTCACTGACCACGTTGGCCTCTTTTGGTGCCGCGGCAGAAACCAAGCTGGTGGTCGGCGCCTCTAATGTGCCGCACGCCGAGATCCTCGAGCAGGCCAAGCCGATTCTGGCGAAAGAAGGCATTGATTTGGTGATCAAGCCCTTCCAGGATTACATCCTGCCGAACACCGCGCTGGCCAGTCACGATATTGACGCCAACTATTTCCAGCACGTGCCTTACCTGAATTCAGTGTTGAAGGATCACGCCGACGACAAGAGCTACGACTTTGTCAGCGCCGGCGCCATCCATATCGAACCTATCGGTATTTACTCCAAGAAATACAAGAGTCTGAAAGACTTGCCGGACAACGGCAAAATCATCATGCGCGACGCGGTGGCAGAGGAAGGACGTATCCTGTCGATCTTTGAAAAAGAAGGCGTGATTAAACTGAAGCCGGGCGTGAGCAAGGTGGATGCACGCATCTCCGACGTGGTGGAAAACCCGAAACATCTGAAGTTCCAGGCAAACGTGGAAGGCGCGCTGTTGCCGCAGATGTATAACAACGATGAGGGCGATGCGGTCGTGATTAACGCCAACTACGCCATCGATGCCGGGCTGAACCCGACCAAAGACCCGATTGCGGTCGAGAGCGGCGAAAACAACCCGTATGCCAACATCATCACCGTGCACAAGGCCGACGTGAACAAGCCGGAAATTGTCGCGCTGGTGAAAGTACTGCACTCCAAGGCCATTCAGGATTTCATCCGCGAAAAATACCAGGGCGCGGTGATCCCGGTTAACCAGTAATTAATAGTAAGGCCGCAGCGATGCGGCGTGCCGATCAGATAAGCAAAGTTCTGAATTAGAATGTACGACTTTGCTAAAGTGAGCATCCCCCTCTCCAGGGGGAGAGGGCCGGGGTGAGGGGCTCTCGCGTTGGTATGTATCCCCTCACCCTAACCCTCTCCCAAAGGAGAGGGAACAATATCACCTGAACTGACAGGCATTACGCAGCGGTGCGACCTTATACGCCCTTCCCTAGACCTTATTGCCCACCTGGCTGAGACGCGGCCAAACCAGCATCAATGCATCAAGCAAACGAAGTAAATCTGCGCGGCTTGCGCCTTCACGCGCCTGCGTCGACATGCCTTCAATGGTGCAAATGATAAATTTGGCCAGCAATGCGGTATCGGTTTTCGCCAGCAGCTCGCCCTGCGCCACTTTGCGGTCAAAACAGGCCCGCAGGCTGGCTTCATTTGAATGATGCTTTTTACGCAGCATCTCGGCGACTTCATCGGATGATGAAGACAAGGTCGCGGAGGCACACACCATAAAGCAGCCTGACGGGGTATTAGGATCGGTAAACACTTCCGCCGAAGAGCGGACATAGGCTTCGACGATTTCCGCGATCGGCAGATCCTGCTCCAACAGTTGGTTGGTGCAAGTGGTGTATTTTTGCAGGTAGCGTTCCACCGATGCGCGGAACAGCCCTTCCTTGTTGCCGAACTCGGCATACAGCGTCGGTGCTTTGGCCCCGGTCACCTCCACCAAATCCGCCAGCGATGTTGATTCATAACCGTGCCGCCAGAACAGATCGAGTGCACTGTCCAGCGCACGGTCGCGATCAAACTGCTTCGGTCTGCCACGCGTTTTTTTGGCGCAGACTTCTTCATTGATACTCATAGACCCTCTCTTATCCCGCCCCGCAGCAGAGGCTGGTAACTTAAATTAACGATCATTATAAAAAAATATTGCGCTGCCGTCGAGGAGCGATTACCATTTAGTTATCGATCGTTAAACAAACAATAACGACAGACATCAACTCCCCCAGTCAAGACTTGAAGAAAGGAATTAACTCCATGAAAAACCTAAAAATAACCCTTGCAGCCCTGGCTCTTACCTCGCTTTCTTTCGGCAGCTTCGCCGCCGATTTGGTTAATAACCCACCGGCAGATCAGCAGGAAGCCGGGGTCATTACCGTCAGTGGAGCGTCAGATCTCACTACTCTGGAAGCCGGGTTGTCCGCCAAGGCTGATGCCGCGGGTGCAAAATCATTTCGTATCACGGGCGCCGGGGGTAACAACCAACTGCACGGAACCGCAATAATCTATAAATAACAATAAATTAAATTATAAACGCTGGACAGGTAGCGGTTTTTCACCTTCCAGCGGAAGCGCGTTAAAAACAAATTAATTAACGAACACTAAAAAAATAGTTGCAAAGCGCCGAACAGGCGTCTAACATTAAATTATCGATCGTTAATTAATTTAACGACCTAACAAACAAAACCTCATAAATACGATATTGATAGGAATAAGACTATGAAAAACCTGAAAATCACCATCGCAGCCATCGCACTGGCCACCGCTTCTTTCGGCAGCTTCGCCGCCGATCTGGTTAACGCTCAACCGGCAAATCTGCAAAAAGCCGGCGTGGTAACCGTCAGCGGTGCATCCGACCTGACCAGCCTGGAAAACAAACTGGCGGCCAAAGCAGATGAAGCAGGCGCTAAATCATTCCAGATCATCTCAACTACCGGTGACAACAAGCTGCACGGTACTGCGATTATCTACAATTAATTGCTGATTCAGTGATTGTGCAAAGAGGCGGCCTTGGCCGCCTTTTGCTTTTTCGGCGAAGCTCAGTCGTTTTGCAGGTTCTTTAGCATGTAGATATTGCAGCCGTGATGACCGGTGTTGCCGCGCTTTTCCGTCAACAGCGTGAAGCCCAGCGCGTAATACAATCCCAACGCTTCTTTCAGTTGCTCGGTGGTTTCCAGATAACAGTAGCGGTACCCCGCCGCCCGTGCCGCTTTCAATGCCTGCACCACCATATAACGGGCCATCCCCAACCCGCGTACGCTGGGCTTAAAGAACAGTTTTTGCAGCTCGCAATAACCGACGTCACCGCCCGTCAAGGGGGCGATACCGACGCCCCCGACCACCTGCCCCTCCTGTTCCAGCACCCAATACTTGCCGCCGTTGTCATGATAGACGCCGGTCAGACGATCCAGATCGGGATCGTGCAAACTGACCCCCTCCATTTTGTCCATGCCGTACTCACGGAATACGTTGCAAATAATGCCGGCCATCGCTGCGTCATCATTCTGGGTTATCGGACGAACCTGCAAAGCGGCGTCGCGCTGCTTGCGCGCACTGCGTAATGCCGCGGTCATCTTTTTCATGGCGGCAGTAGTGGCGGCCAGTTCATCATCGTCCAGCTGTGCCAACGCATCCTGCATAAAACCGTCGGCATTGGCGTCGATCCCCGCCAGCGTTTTACGGCCCAAGCGGGTCAGTTGATTCAGGTTGTGGCGTTTGTCGTGCGGATAGTCCACCGCTTCAATCATGCCGGCGGTAACCAGGCTGCGCACCGCCCGGCTGGCACTGGCCTTATCGATGCACAAGCGGGTGGCCAGTTCGGTAACGCCCAGCGGCAGCGTGCTAATCTCAATCAAAATGTGGATCTGCAACGGCGAAAAACGGCTGCCGTTACTCTGTTTATTCAACATGCCCAGTTCTCTGACCAGGTTGCGCGACAATGCCCTGAAATCTCTGATATTCACAATCCGTATCCCCGTCGGCTTGGGCGGTGAAGCCCAGCATTTAGTTGATAGTGTTACCTAAATTTTCACTACCATAACGGATTTTCAAACAGTGATAAATCCCAATCCGACGAGGCATTCGTGCTAATTCGTCACGGCCTGCAGAATGACATTCTTCATTAGGTCAATTCGATAAAATAAAAAACCAATTAATGTGAGTTTAATAAAGAATAAACCCGTCAAAAAGCGGGCAATTAAGCCAGGCAGATAAATCTGGCGCAATATCCTTACTCAATTCATTGTATTTGAATGAGTTATTAAATCCCTAATAGCGTCCATTATGTCGATATTCTGTTGTATTTCGTTACACATCCATGGCAGGATTGCCCCGTTTAAATAGCCACAGATCCCCGGCGATTTAAATCCTGGGCGTAAGGCGGTATATGTCTTGCGCGGTTTTATAATCATGGAGAGATTGTGTTCCAATGAAAAAATCACTCGTTATCTGTTCGGCCGCCCTTTCTGTCAGCCTGCTGGCAGGATGCGCCACCGAATCCTCGCGCTCGCTGGAAGTGCCTAAAGTGGCCTCCTACAACACCAGCTATCAAGGTCAGCGCAGCCCTATCTCCGTCGGCAAATTCGATAACCGCTCCAGCTACATGAACGGCATCTTCTCCGATGGCGTCGATCGTTTGGGCAACCAGTCCAAAACCATCCTGATCACCCATTTGCAGCAAACCGGCCGTTTCAACGTGCTGGATCGCGCCAATATGGATGAGCTGAAAACCGAAGCCGGCATTAAAGGCCAAACCCAGACGCTGAAAGGCGCCAACTATGTGATCACCGGCGACGTGACCGAGTTCGGCCGTAAAGAAGTCGGCGATCATCAACTGTGGGGCATTCTGGGTCGCGGCAAAACGCAGGTGGCCTACGCCAAGGTCAATCTGAACGTGGTCAACGTACAAACCTCCGAAGTGGTTTATTCCACTCAGGGTGCCGGCGAGTACCAACTCTCCAACCGCGAAATTATCGGCTTCGGCGGTACTGCCAGCTACGATTCTACCCTCAACGGCAAAGTGCTGGATTTGGCCGTGCGTGAAGCGGTCAATAACCTGGTTGCCGGTATCGAAAGTGGCGCATGGCGTCCTGCTAACTAACGGAATAGAAGCAGCAATATGATAACTAAAAAAATGAGTGGGGCGCTGTTCGCAGTGACCCTGCTGGCCGGCTGCGCCGCGCCAAAAACGCTTTACAATTGGGATGGGTACCAAACCTCGATCTATCAATATTATCAACAGGATGGACTCAGTCCTGACCAACAGATTTTGACGCTAAAGGAAATCGCCGAAAAATCTCGTGCCAAGAATAAAGCCGTGCCGCCGGGCCTGCATGCTCAACTGGGGTTGCTGTACAGCAAAACCGGCAATACCGGGCAAGCAATGACCGAGTTCAATACGGAGAAGTCGCTGTTCCCGGAATCAGCGCCGTTTATGAATTTCCTGATGGCCAAGGACAAGGGGAGCTTTAAATGAAGCGTGCATTAGGTTTATTCAGCGTCGCCGTCACCCTGTTGTTGAGCGGCTGCGCCAAACAAACGCCTTACGATTATGCAGCCTTCCACGAGAGCAAGCCGAAATCCATTTTGGTGCTGCCGCCGGTCAATCAGTCACCGGATGTCAAAGCCAGCCACAGCGTGCTTGCCAGCACCACACTGCCTTTGGCGGAAGCCGGTTACTATGTGCTGCCGGTCGCCGTGGTCGAGGAGACTTTCCAGCAAAACGGCCTGACCAACGCCAACGATATCCGCGCAGTCAGCATTCAAAAACTGCATAAGATCTTCGGTGCCGACGCAGTGCTGTACCTGGATGTCACGCAATACGGCACCAGCTATATCGTGATTAACAGCGAAACGCGCGTTACCGTGAAAGCCCGGTTGGTCGATCTGCGCAACGGCAAGCAACTTTGGGCCGGCAGCGCTACCGCCTCCAGCAATGAAAATAACGACAACTCCGGCAGCGGTCTGCTGGGGATGGTGATCAGCGCCGCCATCGCGCAAATCGCCGACACTATCAGCGACAAAGGTTTCGACGTTGGCGCTATCGCCAACACCCGCTTGCTGTCGGCAAACGGTAAGAACGGTGCCATTCTGTATGGCCCACGCTCACCGCATTACGCCAGTCAACGCTAACCCCAAGGGCGGCCTCTCTGGCCGCCCAAACCTGGTTTCCCTTTTGCCAAAAGTAGCCCATGCTGTAACAGTGATGGGGTGAGTTGCGGCTCATCCTGCACCTCCTTTTGGCAAACAGGACGGCTTGCTCATGACGAAAAAAACCACGTTGCTGCAGTTTTTCCATTGGTACTACCCCGATGGCGGTAAGTTATGGCAGGAAGCCGCCGAACGCGCCGAGCACATTGCCGGACTGGGCATTACCGATCTGTGGCTGCCCCCGGCCTACAAAGGCGCTTCCGGTGGCTATTCGGTGGGTTACGACAGTTATGATCTGTTCGACCTGGGCGAGTTCGATCAAAAAGGCAGCCGCGCCACCAAATATGGCGATAAAGAGGCGCTGGCACATGCCGCTACTCAGCTGCGCAACAACGGCATACGGGTGATTTACGACGTGGTGTTCAACCACAAGCTCGGTGCCGACGAAAAAGAACAGGTCCACGTGTATAAAGCGGACGCCAACAACCGCAACGATATTAATGATCAGGGCTTCGACGCACTGGCCTATACCCGTTTCACCTTCCCGGGCCGACAAGGTACCTACTCCAAATTCATTTGGGATTACAAATGCTTTGGCGGCGTGGATTATGTTGAGCAGCCCGATGAAAAAGGCGTATTCAAAATCGCCAACGATTACGGCGACGACGGCTGGAACGAGCAGGTCGGCGACGAAAAAGGCAACTACGATTACCTGATGGGTGCCGACGTTGAGTTTCGCAATCCGGCGGTCGTGGAAGAGTTGAAATACTGGGCGCGTTGGCTGCTGGACACCCTGCCGTGCGACGGTTTCCGGCTGGACGCGGCCAAACACATTCCGGCCTGGTTCTTTAAGGAGTGGGCTGACCACGTGCGTGACAGCGCACAGCGCGATCTGTTTATCGTCGCCGAATACTGGTCACACGATTTGCCGGCGTTACAGCAGTATATTGACCTGGTCGAGGGCAAAGTGATGCTGTTCGACGTAGCCTTGCACCTGAAGTTTCATCAGGCATCGAAACAGGGAGACGGGTTTGATATGGCGCAAATTTTCACCGACACCCTGACCGCGGCCGATCCGGCCCATTCGGTCACGCTGGTCGCCAACCATGACACCCAGCCGCTACAATCGCTGGAAGCCCCGGTCGAACCCTGGTTCAAACCGCTGGCCTATGCCCTGATCCTGTTGCGCGAACAGGGCGTGCCCTGCGTGTTCTATCCCGACCTGTATGGCGCCAGCTACAAAGATGAAGGCAGCGACGGCCAGGAGTACCAAATTGATATGCCGGTCATCCCGGAGTTGGAAAAGTTGATCCAGGCGCGTCAACGTTTTGCCAACGGCGCGCAAACCGATTATTTTGATGATAAAAACTGCGTGGCTTTCACCCGCAGCGGCACCGCCGACGCACCTGGCTGCGTAGTGGTGCTCACCAATGGGGTCGAAAGCGGCAAAGCGGTTTCGCTGGGCGACGCCCTGGCGCATAAAAGCTGGCGAGACCTGCTTGGCAACCGCCAGGATGAGGTCACCACCGACGAGCAGGGAAAGGCGACTTTTCCGGTAAACGGCGGCAGCGTCAGCGTTTGGGTGCCGGCGGAAACCCTGTAGCGGGTGTGCCGTTGCGGCCCGGTGTCGCAACGGCGGCAAACTATTTTTTGCCTTTCAGGTCTAAATTAGGGTAACACCTTAGCAAACCATTCACACCAGAGCCTAAATAGGGTACAAGGCTGCATGAAAATTCCAAAACGACTCCAGCCATTGGTAGATGATGGTTTAATCGACGACGTCATCCGCCGTTTGAAAAGTGGCAAAGAAGCCGACGTCTTTATCGTGCGCTGCGGCGAAGAGATCCGCTGCGCCAAAGTCTACAAAGAAGCAGAAAAACGTAACTTCAAGCAGGCCGTGAACTATCAGGAAGGCCGTAAAGTACGTAACAGCCGTGATGCACGCGCCATGAGCAAAGGCTCTAAATTCGGCCGCCAGCAGCAGGAAGAAGCCTGGCAGAACACCGAGGTCGACGCACTGAACCTGCTCGCCAAAGCGGGCGTGCGCGTGCCGCAGCCGGACATCTGTCTGGATGGCGTACTGCTGATGGAATTGATTACCGACGAAGAGGGGTTGGTCGCGCCGCGTCTGAGCGATGTCACCCTGACGCCGGAACAGGCGCGGGCCGATCACGCGCTGATGATGAACTACGCGGTGCGCATGCTGTGCGCCGGGTTGGTGCATGGCGATTTGTCGGAATTTAACGTGCTGATGGACAAAAACGGGCCGGTGATTATCGATCTGCCGCAGGTGGTGGACGCCGCCGCCAACAACCACGCCAAAAGCATGTTCGAACGCGATATCAATAACATGTCGCAGTTTTACGGTCAGTACGCACCGGAACTGCTCAGCAGCAAATATGCCAAAGAGATTTGGGCGCTGTACCAGGAAGGTAATCTGACACCGGCCAGCGTGCTGACCGGCAAGTTTGTCGAGAGCAACAAACGCGCCGATGTCGGTTCCGTTCTGGAAGAAATTCAGGCGGCCAGCGAAGAGCACCAACGCCAGCAAATGGCCCGCAACGAAGAAGATTAATCCTCCGGCCCTTGTTATCGGGCCGGGGTTTATTCGATCCTTAAGACATCAGGATGGCGTTCCGTCGCGGCTTCGTGGTAAATGTCCCCCAGATAGCCGGCTATCTCGCTTTCGGTCAATTCATCCGGCAACACGATGTCGTAACTGCGCGCATACTTGCGCTCCGGCAACGTCACGCGAAACAACTGCCATTGCCCCCCTACCCGTTTGACCCCCAGCAGGCGACCGAACACATTAAAAATCATCACCCGCATTCCCTCCCCAGCGCGTTTTAGGCTATAACACAAGCTAGCCCCGCCGCATCGAAAAGGAAAGACAATGACCGCTAATGCGCCGCAGTTCTGGCGTGATCCGCAGCTCCCCTCCGTGGAAGCCCGCGCCATTGAAGATGGCCGTAAGGTTTGTTACGCCCTGCACAGCCATGAAATCTTTTCCATCGGCGCCATCACCGACGGCACCAGTATTTATATTAACGGCAGCCAAGCGTTGCAGGTCAGCACCGGCGATGTGGTAATCATCAATCCGCAGCAGGCCCACGCCTGTAATCCCATCGGCGACCAGCGCTGGTCATACATCATGTTTTATATCGATGCCGCCTGGCTGGGTAAATTGCAGCAAGAAATCATCGGCGGCGACGGCCGTTTTATCCCCTTCACTCAGGTTCTCAGCCGTGACCCCGAACTGTTTGGTGGCCTGAAGCGGCTGTATGAGCTACTGATCGACCCACTGCGCTGCCATTTGGAAAAACAGATCGCTCTGGTGGAATACTTCAGCGATTTGCAGGCCTCTCTGGGGGAGACACCGGTTCCCCCCTACGAGCACCCAAAATTGGCGGCCGCGGCAGCCTTTATCAACGCGCATTGTACCCAACCGCTCACGCTGGAAGCCATCTGCCAGGCGGCAGCGCTTTCGCCCTCTTACCTGATACGCGCCTTTAAACAGCGTTACGGCATGACGCCGCATGCCTATCTGGTTAACCAACGTATTCAATTCGGTCACCGGTTGCTGAAACACGGTTATCCGATCGCCGCAGCGGCTAGCGAAAGCGGTTTTGCCGATCAGGCGCACTTTCAGCGCACCTTCAAACTGTTGCTGGCCGCCACTCCCGGCCAGTACCAAAACCCACGCTAAATGCCGTCGGCCAGCAGATAGCAGGCGCTGGCTGCCAACAGCAACGCCATCAAGCGATTAAAACGCCGTACGTTGCGTGCCTGCAGCAGCAGGCCGGTCAACATCGCGCCGGTGTAAGCCCAGCAGGCTACCGAGGCATAACAGATCACAAAGTAAATTACCGCGAACTGCCACAGCAGCAGGCGATCGCCATCGGCAACAAACGCCCCCAGACTGGCCACCGATGCCAGCCAGGCCTTGGGGTTCAACCACTGCAACAGCGCGCCATACCAGAAAGAAGGGGCTTGCGGTTGGCTACCCTGCCCCAAGCGGCCGTCATCAAACGCCAGTTGATACGCCATAAACAACAAAAATGCGATGCCCGCCCACTGGATAACCTGTGTCAGCACCGGCCACAGCACCAACAGCGTGTTCAGCCCCAGACCTAGCAGGATCAACAGCAGAGTAAACCCCAGCGTGGCGCCCGAAACATGGCGCAGAGTGGCGTTGAAACCGAATTGCGCCCCCGCGCTCAGGGCAACGATATTGACCGGACCGGGGGTGATGGAAGAGGCCAGCGCAAATGCAGCCATGGAAAGATAGATATTCATTAAAGGCACCTGAGAAAGAGTTCACAGATGCCAGACTGACGGCTTGGCTTGTTACTGTATTGAACAGAATTACCCTACGCCGGTTCTAACCCGGCATCAGGCCGATAAAGCTGGTTTTCTTGCGCGGCCCGGTCATTAGCGCCTCCAGTTTTTCCACGCATTGCAGATAGTGCGGCGTCTTTTTATGGGCGGCCACTGCCTGCTCGTCGCGGTAGGCTTCATAAATATAAAACCGCGTCGGGATCGATTCATCTTGCAACACGTCAAAACGCAGGTTGCCCGGCTCTTCTATCGCCCCCAGGTGATTGGCGCGGAAGACCTCAATAAACTCGTCGATTTTGTCCTGTTTAACGTTAATTTCTACCAGTGTGACGTGCATGGCGACTCCTTGTTAAACCTTGAAGGTCAATGTTCTTTCCAACCATAGGTTTAATCCCGCAGATTTCCCCCCTGCAAGGGTAATTTTGCAGCCTGGCTCACAAATCCCATCAGGCCCTGCGCTTCCCCCACGGGGGTGAACAGTACGGCATCTATAGTTAAAACTCCTCCCCAGAGAGTGTGAGCTATGGATAACTATTTGATGGCGCTGGACGCAGGCACCGGCAGCATTCGCGCGGTAATCTTCGATCTGGCGGGTAACCAGATCGCTCAGGGTCAGGCCGAATGGCGGCATTTGGCCGTGCCGGGCGTGCCCGGTTCAATGGAGTTTGATTTAAGCCACAACTGGCAACTGACCTGCCAGTGCATCCGCCAGGCGCTGCAAAACGCCGGTCTCTCTGGTCAAGCCATCCGTTCCGTGGCCTGCTGCTCCATGCGTGAAGGCATCGTACTTTACGATCGCGATGGTGTGCCGATCTGGGCCTGCGCCAACGTTGATGCCCGCGCCAGTCAGGAAGTCAGCGAACTGAAAGAACTGCATAACCATAATTTCGAGCGCGAGGTTTATCAGTACTCCGGCCAAACGCTGGCATTAAGTGCCATGCCGCGCCTGCTGTGGCTGGCGCATCACCGACCGGACATTTACCGTCAGGCGGCCACGCTGACCATGATCAGCGACTGGCTGGCGAATATGCTCAGCGGCGAACTGGCGGTGGATCCCTCCAACGCCGGCACCACCGGCATGCTCGATTTGGTCAACCGCGACTGGCGTCCGGCGCTGCTCGATATGGCCGGGCTACGCGCCGATATGCTGTCACCGGTAAAAGAGACCGGCTGTGTGCTGGGACACATCACCGAGCAGGCGGCGCAGCAAAGTGGCCTGCTGCGCGGCACGCCGGTGGTGATGGGCGGCGGGGATGTGCAACTGGGTAGCCTGGGGCTTGGGGTGGTGCATGCCGGGCAGACTGCGGTGCTGGGGGGCACCTTCTGGCAACAGATCGTCAATCTGCCGGAACCGGCCACCGATCCGGAGATGAACATTCGCATCAATCCGCACGTGATCCCCGGTATGGCACAAGCGGAGTCGATCAGCTTCTTCACCGGGTTGACCATGCGCTGGTTCCGCGACGCTTTCTGTGCTGAAGAAAAACTGCTGGCGGAGCGGTTGGGTGTGGACGCCTACAGCCTGCTGGAAGAGATGGCGGCACGCGTACCGCCCGGAGCCTACGGCGTGATGCCGATATTTTCCGACGCCATGCATTTCAAAACCTGGTATCACGCCGCGCCATCGTTTATTAACCTGTCGCTCGACCCGGAACGCTGCAATAAGCAGACCCTGTTCCGCGCGCTGGAAGAAAATGCCGCCATTGTGTCGGCCTGCAACCTGGAACAAATCGCCAGCTTCTCCGGCGTACAGGCGCGCTCGCTGGTGTTCGCCGGGGGAGGCTCGAAGGGCAAACTGTGGAGCCAAATTCTCAGCGATGTCACCGGCCTGACGGTAAGGGTACCGGTGGTGAAAGAGGCCACCGCACTGGGGTGCGCGATTGCCGCCGGGGTGGGAGCCGGGCTGTATGAATCGCTGGCGCAAACCGGTGAACAACTGGTGCGTTGGGAACACGAGTATCAGCCGGACATGGCCAATCATGAGCTGTACCAGCGGCAAAAAGAGACCTGGCGGCAGGTCTATGCCGATCAGCTCACCCTGGTCGACCACGGCCTGACCACCTCGATGTGGAAAGCGCCGGGCTTGTAATACACGACCGGGTGCAGCCTGCTGCACCCATCGCATAAGCTTATTCCGATTCAGCCTTTTGCCGACAGGCGGTCAAAAGTCCCGCCTGGCTTGCCTCTAGAGATTGTTCCTCCTCAGAAACAGTGTAACCACCGCAAACGGATTTATCCGCCGCAGGTGCCTGCGTAAATTGTGATCTCTGTCACTCCGCACCCATCGTGCGGTTTACGCATTCACCTGGGACGAGCGGTACTATGCTGAATAATAATGATAAACCTGCACCATCACCCTGGCTGGCGATCTTCTCGCTGACGGTCGCCTGCTTTGTGATGGTTACCACCGAATTTCTACCGATTGGCCTGCTGACCAATATCGCCCCATCGCTGGACGTCACCACCGGCAAAGCCGGTCTGATGGTCACCGTGCCCGGCATTGTCGCGGCAATCGCCGCTCCCGCACTCAGCCTGGCGGCCGGTCGGCTCGATCGTCGCCTGTTGATGCTGGCACTGAGCGTGCTATTGACGGTTTCCAACCTGGTTTCCGCATTGGCAGTGAACTTCCCCATGATGCTGTTGGGCCGCGTGCTGCTGGGCATTTGCGTCGGTGGCTTTTGGGCCTTCGCCGCCAACTATGGCCGCCATCTGGTGCCGGAAGCCAGTCAGGGCCGCGCCACTGCGCTTATCCTGAGCGGTATTTCGGTCGGTGCCGTGTGCGGTGTTCCCGCCGGGGCCTTGATTGGCGACCTGTTCGGCTGGCGTGCCGCTTTCTTTGGCAGCGCCGTGCTGGCGGTCGGGGTGCTGTTGGCGCAACTGCGCTTGCTGACGTCGGTGCCCCCTACCCGGCCAGTGACGCCACGCGATCTGCTGTTGCCTCTGCGTTTGCCGATGGCGCGCACCGGGCTTATCGCCATCGTCCTGCTGTTCATCGGCCACTTTGCCGCCTATACCTACCTGAAACCACTGCTGCAACAGGTGTTCGTCCTCAGCCCGTCGGCGATTTCGCTGCAGCTGCTGGCCTATGGCGCCATTGGCCTGCTTGGAACCTTTCTCGGCGAGAGGCTGGCCGAACGCAGCTTGCGCGCCACCTTTATCCTGATTGCCGCCATGTTGGCCGCCATCCTGATTGTGTCGCCGTTCCTCAGCGGCATCGCCGGGGCTACGCTGATGGTGATGGTATGGGGGTTGGCGTTCGGCGCCGTGCCGGTGTGCGCCACCAACTGGATGTTCGCTGCGGTACCGCAGGCACCAGAAGCCGGCCAGGCACTGTTGGTCTGCGTGATCCAGATTGCCCTGGCCTCCGGTGCGCTGCTGGGTGGCGAAGTGGTCGACTGGCAGGGTGTCAGTAGTGCCATGCTGTTCGGCGGTGCCTTGACCCTCTCCGCCGCGCTGGTTTTCGGCCTGACCTTGCGCTCCGGCATGATTGGCGCTAAACAGTCATAATCATTATTTACTGGCAGAAACACCCCCGGCTTGCCGCCGGGTCAGACGGCTGACAAAGTCCTCTGTGCTTAAAAGTCATGTTTTGTGTACTAATAAAAACAAAGAATGATGTCTTCAGGTTTACCCCAAACATCCGAAAACCACGCTTTTCGGGTGTTTGTCATCAAATTCACCCCGGCTTGCCGCCGGGGTTTGCACTGAGAGCGCTATGGATCATCATTTACTTGCTATCCGGGTGTTTAACCGCGTGGTGGAAACCGGCGGCTTCACCCGTGCCGCAGACTCGTTGCGGATGCCCAAAGCCACCGTCACCAAACTGATCCAAAGCCTGGAAGATCACCTGCAAACCAAGCTGTTCAAGCGCACCACCCGCAGCGTGTCGGTAACGCCCGAAGGCGAATGTTACTACCAACGAACGGTAAAATGGCTGGCGGAGCTGGAGCAGATGGAAGGCAGCATGACCGAGTCGCAGAGTGCGCCACAGGGTGTGCTGCGCATCGACGTTGGCGGTGCGACCGCGCGCCAGCTGCTGTTGCCGGCACTACCGGACTTTATCGCACGCTATCCGCAGATCCAGATCGATCTGGGCGTGGGAGACCGACTGATAGACCTGATTAACGACAGCGCCGACTGCGTGATCCGCAGCGGTCCGCTGGCAGATTCCAGCCTGATTGCCCGCCGGTTGTTCGAGCTTGAATGGGTAACCTGCGCAACTCCGGCCTATCTGACACGCTACGGGACACCCCAGCACCCCTGCGATCTGGAGCTGGGTTATCCGCTGGCGCACTACCGCCATGCGCTGAACGACCGTATCCTGCCGCTGCACTTTGTCGATCGAGGTAAAGAAATCGATATCCAGCACCGCTATCACGTCAGCGTCAACGAGAGCAATGCGCTGCTGGCGGCGGCACTGGCTGGGCTCGGCATCATCCAAACCTTTCGTTTTATGGCGCAGCCGCATCTGGACAGTGGCGATCTGGTTAGCCTGCTGCACGACTGGCAGCCACCGGCCGAGCAGATGTATGTAGTATACCCCTCCAACCGCCACCTGAGCGCCAAGATGCGGGTGTTTATCGATTGGGCGGTCGAGAGCTTCAAATAAGAGAAAGGGAGGTAGCTCGCCGTTTGGTCGCCCCCAGCGGCAAGCGTTTGAACCGCGGGAGGTTTGCGGCAAGGCCGTTACGGTGATGTGTCGCACGCTGTAACCCAGCGCTTTGTGGTATTATTTAACGCATTATTGTTATCACCCGACGGGCACACACCATGGCATATATCCCAAAAAACTACGCGAGGCTGGAGACCGGCTACCGCGAAAAAGCGCTGAAAATCTTCCCTTGGGTCTGCGGGCGTTGCTCGCGTGAGTTTGTTTACTCCAACCTGCGCGAACTGACGGTTCACCATATCGATCACGACCACAGCAACAACCCGGAAGACGGCAGTAACTGGGAAATGCTGTGCCTGTATTGCCACGACCATGAGCACTCCAAATACACCGAAGCCGATCAGTACGGCTCAACGGTGGTCGCCGGTGAGGATGCGCAAAAAGACGTCGGCCTCGCGACCCATAATCCGTTCGCCAACCTGAAATCGATGTTGAAAAAGTAGCTCTCCACGTGCCGCCATCATTAGCAGCTTAATAACTTATTAAGCTGCTAAATTAAAAAAAACCTTCTGCTTGTCTTCCCTTCCCAGAACATTCCTACTTACCCACTTACTAAGTTACCAGCAAAATAGGCTGTAAAGTTAACCGCATACTGGCTTGGCAAGCCGCTGCCGTTGGTGCATATTGTTCAGGCTCTGTTGCAGTTAACCTGTTTAATTATCAACCTAATAAGCATATTAACTTAATAAGTTACCAGCTTAATAACTTGAGAGATGGCAACATGATTGTTTTGATTGGCTCGCAAAAAGGTGGCGTAGGGAAATCGACCAAGGCGGTCAATATCGCCGGATATCTGATCCTCAAGCAGGGAAAAACCGCCATCATCGTTGATGCTGACGATCAGAAATCAATCATGACCTGGTATAACGATCGCCAGAATGTAGAAGGTCTGCCGCATATTCCGGTGGTCGCTGCCTCGGGCAAAATCAAAGAGACGCTGTTGGAGCTGGATCGCCATTACGACTATGTGATTGTCGATACCGCCGGCCGCGACAGTGCCGAACTGCGTTCCGGCCTGCTGGCCGCCGATTTGTTCCTCTCCCCGCTGCGCCCGTCGCAGATGGATCTCGACACCGTCGGCTATCTGTCGGAAATGTTCGCCACGGCGCAGGAATATAATGAGAAGGTGAAAGGCTACATCGTACTGAACATGTGCCCGACCAATATCTTCATTAATGAAGCCAACGAAGCGGCGCAGGTGTTGAGCGAATACCCAGAACTGACACTGGTCAGCAACCGCCTGTGCGATCGCAAGATTTACCGCGATGCCTGGGGTGAAGCTATTACCGTGCATGAGGCGCATAACGAAAAAGCGCAGGCGGAAATCGAAAGCCTGGTGAAGGAGGTGATCCTGTGAAAAAACGCACCCCCACCCACCGCATGTCGGAAGACGAGTTTATCAACAGCGCCACTTCCCACACCTTGTTGGCTCCCGCGCCTGAAGCCAAACCACAAGGCCGCAAACGCACTTACAAAGCCATTTCGGTCAGCCTGACCGATAACCACGTCGACGCCATCGATGAAATCATTGTGCAGGCGGCCCGCAACGGCGTGGTACGCATTACCCGTTCCGACATCATCAAGCTGGCGATTGACGGGCTGGCGGAGAAGAGCGAAGAGCACCTGCTGCAACTGCTGAAAAAGCAATAATAACCTCTTAATCTGCCAACTTAATAAGCTATTAGCTCATCAGGTTGGCAGGTAAAAAACCCTGTTCGCGCAGGATCGCCTGCCCCTGTTCCGCCAGAATAAACTCGGCCAAGCGCTGCGCCCGTGCATCCAGCAGGCACAGGCCATAATCTGCCTCAATCGTCAGCGACGGCGACAACTGGCGCACCGCCAGTTCGGGAAACCTTGCCAACGCTGCGCCGTAGCTGGCGTAACCGAGGAAAATATCCGCCTGTCCGCTGTTAAGCAGATACTCGGCCGCTGGCCGGCCCAGCGGCAGCGGCGCCGAATCTGGCCCCCCCACCAAAGCCAAAGCCCGTTGTCGCAGGGCTTTCCCCTGCCCCGGCACCAGGGATTCAATACGTTCAAATAATTGCAGCGCATAGTCACCGGAAGGATCGGCACCCGGCGTTGAGGTCGCCACCCGCCAGCGCGAGTCCAGCAGCACCTCCAGCAACGGGCGTTCTGTTAGTCCGGCAATATTACGTACCGTGGCGCACAACCGATTACGGGCAAAAGTTTGTACCCGTGGCGATAAATGCAGATCGACCAATCGCTGCGGATGCGCCAGATTGGCCGACGCGAAAATATGTGGCCGTTCACCGGCTTCAATGCGCTGACGCAGCAGGCCCGCAGGACCAAACACGGCGTCCACGCCTTCACCGGATTGCGTCTGAAATGCCGTCAGTAAGGGCCCAAATGCCGAACGCAGGCTGCCGGCGGCGAACAACAGAATATTACTCATGATGACGCTCCCGCTGGCTGCGATACAACGGCACCAGCGTTTCAAATGGCCGCCCCTCGATCTGCAAGGCCACCCGCTCAATCGCCAAATCAAACAGTGGCGAAAGCCTCTCGGCCGTCAGCACCGCCGCGCACGGCCCTATTTGATGCTGCCCTGCCGCCCCCAACAACAGAGCGCGATCGGCCACCGCATGGGCATGGTTGGGCTGATGGGTAGAAAACATCACCGCCATCTGCCGTTCCCGAGCCAAATGCGCGATCAGGCTCAGCACCCGGTCCTGATGATGGAGATCCAATGCCGAGGTCGGTTCATCCAGCATCAGCACCTCGCAGCTCATTGCCAACGCGCGGGCAATCAGCACCAGTTGCCGCTGCCCGCCGGACAAACTGCCAAATTCGCGATCGGCAAAATCCAGCATATCCAGCGACTGCAGGGCTTCTCTGGCCAGCCGGTGATCCTGCGCCGAAGGGGAACGAAACAACCCCACATAACGCGCTCGCCCCATCAGCACGATATCCAGCACCCGATAGGCAAACGGCGCCGTGAAATGCTGCGGCACAAAGCCGATGCCGTCGGCACATGCAACCGCCCCCTGTTGCAGCGGCAAGGTGCCCAGCAGCAGTTGCATCAAGGTGCTTTTGCCTCGTCCGTTGGGGCCCAACACCGCCAGTACTTCGCCACGCGGCAATTGCAGACTCAGTTGGTTAAACAAAGGGGCCTGGCCGGGCCAACCAAAACTGAGATCTTTAACCGTCAGTAATGTCTCAGCCATGCCAACCTCTCAGTTGCGCACGGCGCAACAGCAACGCAAACAACGGTGCGCCAATCAATGCCGTTAAAATGCCCAGTGGAATTTCACTGCTGCTCAGCGTGCGTGCCAAATCGTCGATCAACACCATATACAACGCCCCCAAACACAGAGAAGCCGGTAACAGACGACGATGATCGGGGCCGACCAGCAGCCGGGCAACGTGCGGAATAACCAACCCGACCCAGCCAATGCTGCCGCTGACCGCCACCTGCGCGGCGACAATCGCGGCGCACAGCGTCAGGATCAGCCAGCGGGTGCGTTCGACGTTAATGCCCAACGCAGCGGCATCCTCATCCCCCAGCGACAGCAAATTGATGCGCCAGCGCAATGCCAATAACAGCCCGCCGGCCAACAGCAACGGCAGGAAAAGCATCAACAGCTTATTGTCGTCGGCGGTGGCAAAACTGCCGAGCAGCCAGAACACGATGCTCGGCAGTTTCTCTTCGGTATCGGCCAGATATTGCAACAGGCTGACGCAGGCGGAGAAAAAGCCGCTGAGGATCACCCCAGCCAGCACCAGCGACAAAATATTGCGCCGGGCGATGGCGCTGGTAATGGCGAAAATCAGCAGCAACGCCGCCATGCCGAACACAAATGCAGACAGCAACAGCGCGGCCATCGGCAGGCTGAGTAAAATCGCCAGCGTGCCGCCAAAGGCCGCACCGGAAGAGACACCGATGATATGCGGATCCACCAGCGGGTTACGAAATACCCCCTGTAGCGCCGCGCCACACAGGGCCAGCGCAGCCCCGGCCCCCATCGCCAGCAGCACTCTGGGCACGCGAACTCCGAGGATCACCTGCCGCTGAACCGCATCAATAGCCTCGTGCGGGCCGGTCAACGGCTCCAGCAGGATCATCAGGCTGTGAGTTACCGACACCGGATAGCGGCCAATCCCCAACGACAACAGCGCGCAAAGCAACGTCAACAGGAGCAGCCAGCCAAGCCTCATTGCCCACTCTGGCAGCAGCTGCTGCGATAATACTGCCGGTAATAGGCATCCACCCGCTGTTGCAAATTAACGTCGCCCAAACGCTGCGGATACAGTTTTTTCGCCATCCACAATTCCCCCAGCGCCAGCGCTTCCGGCATTGGGTAGCCCCAGGCCTTGGCGTATTCCGGCATCAGATAGACACGCTTATTTTTTACCGCGTCGATCCCCTGCCACTGCGGTGAACTGAGGATTTGCTTCACCACTTCGGGATAGCGCTCCTGCACAAAAATCACCGCCGGGTTCCACTTCAGCACGTCTTCAATCGACACCTGCTTAAAGCCCTGAATGTCCTTCGCCGCCACGTTCAGTGCGCCGGCATGCTGCATCATCAGCCCGGTGTATTTGCCCGAACCGTAGGTGGTCAAATCCGGATTGGCCATATATACCCGCACCCGCTGGTCCTCCGGCAGGTCACGCAGGCGGTCGGCCACCAGCGTTCTTTGCTGGAACACGTCCTTGATCATCGCTTCAGCCTGTGGCTGGCGACCCATCACCGTGCCGATCAGGCGAATGCCGTCCTGCAGACCAAGGTTATAGGCCTGGTCTTCATCGTTCAGCACCGGGTTCATTTTCCCGGCCTGATCCGCAGCCTCACGGCGCAGCGAGATCGCCACCACCGGGATCCCGGCCCGTTCAATCTGGGCAATCATTTCCGGCGGTGCGTAGTTAGCGACAAACACCACCTGCGGGTGCAGGCTGAGCAAGCTTTCGATATTCACCGAGGTGAGATCGCCCGGCATCGGCATTTTCGCCAGCCCGGGAGCCAGCCGCAGATAATTCGGCCCCAGCTGTTTCTTCCAGCTACTGAGCACACCCACCACCTGCGGTAGCGCGTCGAGCTGCACCAACAGGTTCAGGGTTTGGTGTTGCAACACCACCGCACGGGTGATGGTATCGGGTAATGTGACCTGTCTGTTGAGTTGGTCGGTGACCTGGCGATCCGCCTGCGCGGCTGACGCGAACAGGATAAAAACCAGCAATAGGCGTGGGAAGCGTTTGAACATGGGTGATTCCGGTGAGTTATCGTTATATATAAAATCATATAGCGATAGCCGTGGCGAAACAATCAGCGGGATCAAAACAACAGGATTTACGGCACGGGTGTCACACGAGGTAACGCATTGGAGGATAGGCGGCGTTAAACAGCGAATAAAACCCTCTCCCACCGCGATGAGAGAGGGCCATAGGGGATCACTTCAGCGTAAAGCTCTGCGCCTGTACGTTGTCAGAGTCCAGGCCGACAAACACGTTAAACTTGCCCGGTTCCGCGCCCCATTTCAGGCTGGCGTTGTAGAACTTGAGATCGTCTTCGGTGATCGGCAGCTCAACGGTCTGCACCTGGCCCGCTTTCAGCATCACTTTTTTAAAGTTGCGCAGCTCTTTCACCGGGCGGCTGACCGAGGCGGTCACGTCCTGCAGATACAGTTGCACCACAGTAGCGCCATCATATTTGCCGGTATTCTTCAGCGTGACGCTGGCGGTGATCTTGCCATTGCGCGCCATTGTCGGGCTGGAGAGTTTCAAATCCGACAGGCTGAAGCGGGTGTAACTCAGGCCATAACCGAAGGGATACAGCGGGCCGTTCGGCGAGTCAAAGTAACGCGAGGTGTACTTGCCCGGGTTCTCCTTGCCGAACGGACGGCCGGTATTCAGATGGTTGTAGTACATCGGGATCTGGCCAACCGAACGCGGGAAGGTCATCGGCAGCTTGCCCGACGGGTTGTAATCGCCGAACAGCACATCGGCAACCGCATTGCCGCCCTCGGTGCCGCTGTACCAGGTTTCCAGGATCGCATCTGCCTGTTGGCTTTCCCAACTCAGCGCCAGCGGTCGGCCGTTCATCAGCACCAATACCAAAGGTTTGCCGGTGGCTTTCAGCGCGGCGATCAGGTCGCGCTGGCTTTGCGGAATGGTGATATCGGCACGGCTGGAGGCTTCGTGCGCCATGCCCTGCGATTCCCCGACCACCGCCACCACCACGTCGGCCTTCTTCGCCGCTTGAACCGCTTCGTCAATCATCTGCTGCGGTGGACGCGTGTCGAATACCACCGCCGGTTCATACTCATTCAGGTAGTCGATAATGCTCTTGTCCTGGGTGACGTTGGCCCCCTTGGCGTAGAGGATTTTCGCCTTGTCGCCCACCGCACGTTCCAGCCCTTCGCGCAGGGTCACCGACTGTTTAATCACCCCGGCCGCCGACCAACTGCCCATCACGTCACGCTGGCTGTCGGCCATCGGCCCGATCAGCGCAATGGTGCTCTGCTTGCTCAAGGGCAATGTCTGCTGGTCATTCTTCAACAGCACCATGGTCTTACGCGCGATCACGCGTGCTTCGGCGCGGTGCAGGCGGCTTTCGGCATTGGTGTCCTTCGGATCGGAACCGACCGGACCAAGATGGGTGTAAGGGTCTTTGAACAGGCCCATGTCATATTTGGTGTTCAACACGTCGCGGCAGGCGCGATCGATGTCGCTTTCCGACACCAGCCCGTCTTTGACCAGCCCCGGCAGGTATCGATCGTAATATTCGTCGCTCATGCTCATGTCGACGCCGGAGGTGATCGCCAGCCGCACCGCATCGCGCGCGTCTTCAGCCACGCCGTGTTTGATCAATTCTTTAATCGCGCCGTGATCGCTGATGGTGATGCCCTTGAAGCCCCACTGATCGCGCAGCAAGTCTTTTAGCAGCCACGGGTTAGCGGTGGCCGGGATGCCGTTCACCGAATTGAGCGACACCATAACGCCGCCGCTGCCGGCATCCACCGCGGCTTTATACGGCGGCAGATAGTCCTGATACATTCTCAGCGGGCTCATATCGACCGTGTTGTAATCGCGACCGCCTTCGGTGGCGCCGTACAGCGCGAAGTGCTTCACGCTGGCCATGATCGAGCCGGGCTTGGACGGGTCGCCGTTTTGGTAAGCGTCCACCATCACTTTAGCGATTTTGGACACCAACCAGGTGTCTTCACCAAAGCCTTCAGAAACCCGGCCCCAGCGCGGATCGCGGGTGATGTCGACCATCGGTGAGAAGGTCATGTTCAGGCCGTCGTCGCTGGCTTCCTGAGCCGACACCCGGCCACTGAGTGCGATGGCTTCGAGATCAAAACTGGCCGCCAGCCCAAGGCTGATCGGGAACACGGTGCGTTGGCCGTGCACCACGTCGTAGGCAAAGAACAGCGGGATTTTCAGGCGACTGAGCTGCATCGCCTGATCTTGCATGGCGCGGATATCCGGCCGGGTGACGGTATTGAAGATCGCACCGATCTGGCCCTTGCTGATGCCGTCGCGGATCGCCTCTTTCGGGTTATCCGGCCCGACGCTGATTAACCGCAGCTGGCCGATTTTTTCTTCCAGCGTCATCTGTTTCATCAGGTTGGACACAAAGGCATCGCGCTGCTGGGCATTAACGCCCTGGGTTACGCTGCTTTCCTGCGCAAAAACCGGGCTGATGGCCAGACCGGACAACATACTCACCACACAAAGCCATTTCATATTTTTTTATCTCAGGCATGTTCCCGCCGCAGACGGCGACGGAGATGATTAATCGACGTGAAAAGGCAGTGTGCCATACTCTTTTTCACCGCAGAAATAATTTGTAATGTTAAAAGTTACAAGCTGTTAGCGGGGGCCGGGCGATAATTTTGCAGCCGGGCGCGGCTGTAAGCCGCCTCCTCGCCGAGGAAATCGACCAGTTTGGCTAATGTCACCGGCAGCACTGCCCGTTCAGGATAGACCAAATAGTAAGCCGCGCCGCTGACCACGCTGAGCGGGAACGGCGTAACGATGCGCTGTGCCTGAATATCCTCCTCCAGCAAACATAAATCGCCGATGGCAATGCCAAAACCCTGCAGCGCGGCGCTCATTGCCAGATCGAGCGTATCGAAATGCTGAGCCTTGCCGGAGGGCAGCACCTCCTGCCCCGCCGCCTTCAACCACAACAGCCAGTCGCGGCGATCGCGCGTGGGGTGCAGCAATGTTTTCTCCGCCAGATCGGCCGGCGTGGGTGGACGGGATAAATCGGGCAGGTATGTCGGTGTGCAGACCGGTGTGAGGATTTCATCGAACAGATGATGTACCACCAGTTTTTTGCCCTGCGGCTGACCGAACACCACGGCAGCGTCGAAGTGCTCGGCACCGAAATCCAGCCCGTGCGACACCGAGGCAGTCAACTCAATGTGCATTTCCGGCCGTTCGTTTTGCAGCCGGATAATACGCGGTAACACCCAGCGCATGGCACAGGTCGGGCACTTGATGCGCAGGGTGCCCGGCTGCGCCCCGACTCTCGCCAGCGCCTCATCCAATTGCCCCAGAGCCTGCTGCACCGGCGCCAGCAACATGGCGCCCTGTGGGGTCAGCGTCAGGCCGCGCGCACGACGGCTAAATAACGGGTAGCCCAGATGCTGTTCCAGCCCGAGTATCTGCCGGCTGACCGCGCCCTGCGTCAGGTGCAAACTCTGAGCCGCATGGGTGAAATTAAGCCGTTGGGCCACCACCACAAAGGTTTTCAACACGTCGAGCGAAGGTAAGGATGACGACATAGCGAGCACCTTTAGAGGTCAGAAAATGGTCGGGACGAATATAGGCGTCCCCTACGGCGATCCCGCATGGTAGGGGCGCTGAGCAGAAGATAAAAGCCATGATCTGCGTGCATGGCTAGTATGACAAACTTTCCCTTGTTGGCCTACCGTCATTGATGCTTAATCAAACGATACCCCCTTTCCCTGGAGCCACTCATGCAGAGCGCCTGCGCACAACGCTCGAAGTTGCCGGACGTCGGCACAACTATTTTTACCGTTATCGGTCAGCTCAGCGCCGAACATCAGGCCCTGAATCTGTCGCAGGGGGCACCGAATTTCGCCTGTGAACCGCAGTTGGTTGAGGCGGTGGCACAAGCCATGCGCGCAGGTCATAACCAATACGCACCAATGAGTGGCGTGGCGGCATTACGCACCGCGCTGGCGGATAAAGTTGAACGATTGTATGGCGCACGCTACGACGCTGACGAAGAAATCACGGTCATTGCCAGCGCCAGCGAAGGATTGTATTCCGCCATCAGTGCTCTGGTGCACCCGGGCGATGAGGTGATTTATTTCGAACCGGCGTTCGACAGCTACGCGCCGATCGTGCGTCTGCAGGGTGCCACCCCGGTGGCCATCAAACTGTCGCTGGAAGATCTGCATATTGACTGGGACGAAGTCGCCGCCGCCATCAACAGCAAAACGCGGATGATCATCGTCAACAGCCCGCACAACCCGACCGGCAGCGTATTCGGTGAACATGACATCGAACGGCTAACCGCCCTGACGCGCAACACCGATATCGTCATTCTGTCCGACGAAGTTTACGAACACGTGGTGTTCGACGGCGATATTCATCACAGCATGGCACGCCACCCGCAGTTGGCCGAGCGCAGCGTGATCGTTTCGTCGTTTGGCAAAACCTATCACGTCACCGGTTGGCGCGTCGGTTACTGCATGGCCCCGGCGGCGTTGATGGACGAGATCCGCAAGGTACACCAGTTTATGGTGTTCTCTGCCGATACTCCCATGCAGTACGCCTTCGCCGAAGCACTGGGCAACCCGCAAAGTTATTTGGGGCTGGCGGCCTTCTATCAACAGAAACGTGATTTGCTGGCGAGCGCCCTGCAAGATTCTCGCTTTGAATTACTGCCCAGCCGTGGCAGTTTCTTTATGCTGGCCCGCTTTAGCGGCTTCAGCCAGGAAAGCGACAACGATTTTGCGGTGCGTCTGATCCGCGAAGCCAAAGTCGCCACCATCCCGCTGTCGGCGTTTTACAGCGACGGCACCAATACCGGCATTATTCGACTGAGTTTTTCAAAAGATAACCAGACCCTGCTGGAGGGCGCACGCCGTCTGTGTCAGGTGTAATGCATTCACTTTTGCTTTGACCATGGGAAAAGGGCTCTGAATATGAAATCACTGAAAACGTTGATCGCCGCAGGCTGCCTGCTGGCCGCCGGTTCCACGCTGGCGGCGGAAAACACGCTGCGTTTCGGCCTGGAAGCGCTGTACCCGCCGTTCGAATCCAAAGCCGCCAGCGGCCAGCTTGAAGGTTTTGATATCGATCTGGGCAATGCCGTTTGCACCGCCGCCCAGTTAAAATGCAGCTGGGTCGAGACGTCGTTCGACAGCCTGATCCCGGCGCTGAAGGCGCGCAAGTTTGACGCCATCAACTCGGCGATGAACGTCACCGACCAACGCCGCCAGGCCATAGACTTTACCGACTCTATCTATCAGGTGCCGAACCGCCTGATCGCCAAGGCTGACAGCGGCTTGCTGCCGAACGCTACCTCGCTGGCGGGCAAACACGTCGGCGTGCTGCAAGGCTCGATTCAGGAAACCTATGCCAAGGCCCACTGGGCGCCGAAGGGGGTGGACGTGGTGTCCTATCAGGATCAGAACCAGGTCTATCTTGATCTGACCGCCGGGCGCCTCGACGCCACACTGGTGATGGCACCGTCGGGACAAAGCGGTTTCCTGGCGCACCCGGACGGCAAGGGTTTCGCTTTTGTCGGCGATGCGGTCAGCGACGATAAGATCCTGGGTGAAGGTATTGCCTTCGGCCTGCGCAAAGGCGATGAGGCATTGAAGAAAAAGCTGAATGAGGCAATCGTCAAAGTGAAGCAGCAAGGTACGGTGAGTGAGCTGGCGAAGAAGTATTTTGGCGATATTGACGTAACGGTGAAGTAAGCAACAAGTTTCAAAAAAGAGCTGAGTGGTTAACTCAGCTCTTGATTAAGTTCCCGCCATTTCCCTATGGACGACGAGTCAGTTGCTTGATGACAACGATAATTTGCAAACAGACAAGAACCGTCTGTAACGTCAATAGAACAAGACTTGCAGTTATCACTTGGCACACTCCTTGTGACGGAGGGTGCGCACTTCACCGTAATTGCTCTTGGGCAGCCCCTTACAGTGAGTACCCGTTGGATGACAAGTACATGCAGCACACCTTTGGATGGGAGCAAACCGAACGGCACCACCCGTATCCAGTTGGGACTAATGGAAATCGTTTGTGATTAACCACCCGTCTTGCACTACTCCGACACACCTGTCATCGCCATTGATTATAAAGTAGACTGCGCAATTTGTAATCAAACAAAACACCGGGTACACTGAAAACCGGATGACAAATACATGCAGTACCGCTCTCTTTCAGAGCCGAAAATAGAAGAACCAGGCCACCAACCTGGTTCTTTTTTTATGCCCGCTTAGCGGTCAAACACCGAGCTGTTCTAGCGCGCGATCCTGCTGATGGCGCTCGAGCGCCAGTTCAATCAGACGGGTGATCAGCTGGCTGTAGCTGATGCCGCTGGCAGCCCACAGTTTGGGGTACATGCTGATATTGGTGAAACCCGGCAGCGTGTTGATCTCGTTGATCACCACGTTGTTGTCCGGCGTCAAGAACACGTCAACGCGCGCCAGGCCAAAACATTCCAGCGCCCGGAACGCTTTCAGCGCCACGTCGCGGATTTTGTCGCTCACCTCTGGCTCAATCGCCGCCGGCACCACCACCTGAGCGCCCTGCTCATTGATGTATTTGGTGTCGTACGAATAGAAGGCATCGCTCAGTACGATTTCGCCACACAGGCTGGCCTGCGGATCGTCATTGCCCAACACTGCACACTCGATTTCACGGCCGACAATCGCCGACTCCACCAGCACCTTGTGATCGAAGCTGAACGCCAGCGCCATCGCGGCCTCATAGCCGGCGCGATCCTGCACTTTGCTGACGCCCACCGAAGAGCCCTGGTTAGCCGGTTTAATAAACAGCGGCAAACCCAGGCGTTCGCTGAGCTGTTCAAAACTGTATTTGGCATGGTTGCTGCGCGTCAGGGTCACAAAGGGCGCAACCGCCAGCCCGGCGTCACGCAGCAGGCGTTTGGTGACGTCTTTGTCCATGCTGACCGCCGAACCCAGCACGCCGGCGCCGACAAACGGCAAATTGGCCATCCGCAACAACCCTTGCAGCGAACCGTCTTCCCCCAGCGTACCGTGCACGATCGGGAACACCACATCGAGCTGGCCCAACGCACCGGCGTTGCCTGACTCGATTAACTGCTGTTTTTCCTGGCCGGGGATCAGCGCCACATTTTTATTTGAGCGGTTCAGCGCAATCAGCGCCGGGTTTTCCGCATTCAGCAGGTAATTGGAAGCATCGTTAATGTGCCAATGCCCCTGCTTGTCGATCCCCAGCAATGTGACGTCAAACTTCTCTTTGTCGATGGCATCCACAATGTTTTTTGCCGACTGCAGAGAAACCTCATGCTCCGCCGATTTACCGCCGAAGATCACCCCAACACGTAATTTGGTCACGCCCTAATCCTTCTGAAAAATCATGGCAAAAAAGTCGTTTATCACAATAAACGCATTACCCTGCGGCGGCAATCCTTGACCCCGGAAAGCGGCTACGCCACGGAATGCCAAATTCCGACCATCCAAAACGTATACACTTCGTATATTACTCATTTCAGGAGCAGCCTATGGGCATTGTGAAAATTTCAGACGCGTTGCATGACGATCTGCGCCTCGCCAGCCTGACGATGACGCGATCGATCAACGCGCAGGCGGAATACTGGATCAAGATTGGCATGCTGGCGGAGTTCCATCCGGAACTGACCTACCCCCAACTGGTAAAAAAAATGATGAAAGATAACGCGATGACGTTAAAGGAGATTGTCGGGTGAAACAGATTGTGATCAAAACACCGGAAGAGATTGTCAAAATGCGTCACTCTGGCGCGCTGTTGGCAAAGGTGTTTGCTATGCTCGATGAGGTGATTGTCGAAGGTATCTCCACCATGGAGATCAACGACCGTGCCGAAGCCTTTATCATCGATGAACTGAAATCGCGTCCGTCGACCAAAGGGCAGTACGGTTTTCCTTATGTGCTCAATACCTCGATCGACGAAGTGATCTGCCATGGCGTTCCGTCAGTCAGCAAAATACTGCGCGCCGGCATGATCGTTAACGTCGATATTACGCTGGAACACGACGGTTACATCGCCGACTCCAGCAAAATGTACTGTATCGGGCAGATCACGCCGCTGGCCAAACGCTTGGTGAATAACGTGTATGAATCGATGTGGCAAGGTATCCGCGTGGTGAAACCAGGTGCGACGCTGGGTGATATCGGCCATGCGATTCAACAACATGCAGAAAAAGCCGGTTACAGCATCGTGCGGGAATACTGCGGCCACGGCATCGGCCGCGACATGCACGAAGAACCGGCGGTGATGCATTTTGGCCAACCGGGTACCGGCATGGTGTTGCAGGAAGGCATGGTGTTTACCATCGAGCCGATGATTAACCAGGGCGACCACCGGATTAAACAGAAGAAAGACGGTTGGACGGTGGTCACACGCGACAAAAAACTGTCTGCCCAGTGGGAGCACACCGTGGCGGTCACCGCCGACGGCGTGGAAATCCTGACGCTGCGCGACGAAGAACGCCAGGCCGGCTATGCGGACAAATATTAAGTTATTAAGCCATTAAGTTACTCACTTAACAGGCTACTAAATTAATCACCCCAGGGATTTCACCTCGCCGCCAACAACGCGGCGATTTGAAAGACGGCGGGACGACAGGGAGATCGGCATGACGCAGTCCACCAGCGCCACCAACCAGGCGTTTCTCAGTAAGCTCAAAAGCATCGTCGGCGGCCCACAGTTGCTGACCGGTGAGCGCAGCACCGAACGTTACCGCAAGGGCTTTCGCTCCGGCGAGGGCCAGGCGTTGGCGGTGGTGTTCCCGACGCACCTGCTGCAATTGTGGCAACTGCTGGAAGCCTGCGTCGCTGCCGATAAAATCGTCATCATGCAGGCGGCGAACACCGGCCTGACAGAAGGTTCGACGCCCAGCGGCAACGACTACGATCGCGATATCGTCATTATCAGCACCCTGCGGCTCAATCATGTGCAGGTGTTGGACAACGGCAAACAGGTGGTCGGTTTCCCCGGCAGCACCCTTAATCAGTTAGAAAAATTGCTCAAGCCCTATGGCCGGGAGCCGCATTCGGTGATTGGCTCCTCCTGCATCGGCGCTTCGGTGATCGGCGGCGTGTGCAACAACTCCGGTGGCTCGTTGGTGAAACGAGGCCCTGCCTATACCGAGATGGCGTTGTACGCCCAACTGGGTGAAGACGGCCAACTGCGGTTGGTCAACCATTTGGGAATTAACCTCGGGGATACGCCGGAAGAGATCCTCACCCGGCTGGAGAAAGGCGACTATCGGCCGGAAGACGTCGAACACGGCGAACTGCGCGCCTCCGACAATGAATACGCCAGCCGTGTGCGCGATGTCGACGCTGACACACCCTCCCGGTTTAACGCCGACAAACGTCGCCTGTACGAGGCCTCCGGCTGCGCGGGCAAGCTGGCGGTATTTGCGGTACGGCTGGACACCTTCGAAAAAGAAGGCAAAGAACAGGTGTTTTACATCGGCACCAACGACACCGCCGTATTAACCGAGCTGCGCCGTCACATGCTGAGCCAGTTTGCCAACCTGCCGGTCGCCGGTGAATACATGCACCGCGATATTTTTGATATCGCCGAAGTGTACGGCAAAGACACTTTTATGATGATCGACAAGCTGGGCACCGATCAGATGCCCAGCTTCTTCACCCTGAAAGGCCGCATGGACGCCAGCCTCAACAAGCTGCCGTTGCTGCCGCATAACCTGACCGACCGGCTGATGCAGGGCCTGAGCCACCTGGCTCCCAACCATCTGCCGAAACGGATGAAAGAGTACCGCGAGCGCTTTGAACACCACCTGCTGCTGAAAATGGCCGGTCCGGGCGTCGAAGAGGCGCAACAGTATCTGAGCCAGTATTTTGCCCAGGCCAACGGCGAGTTCTTCGTTTGCACCCCGGATGAAGGCAAGAAAGCCTTCCTGCACCGTTTTGCCGCCGCCGGCGCGGCGGTGCGTTACCATGCGGTGCATGCCGATAAGGTAGAGGATATTCTGGCGTTGGATATCGCGCTGCGCCGCAACGACACCGACTGGTTCGAAACTCTGCCACCGGAAATCGACAGCCAACTGGTCCATAAGCTGTATTACGGCCACTTTATGTGCCACGTCTTCCATCAGGATTATGTGGTGAAAAAAGGCGTCGACAGCCATGCGCTGAAAGAAAAAATGCTGGAGATCCTCGACCGGCGCGGCGCAGAGTACCCGGCGGAACATAACGTTGGTCATCTCTACCCCGCCAAGCCGGATCTGCAGGCTTTCTACCGCAGTGCCGATCCCACCAACAGCTTTAACCCCGGGCTGGGCAAAACCAGCAAACGCAAGCACTGGGTTGACGAGAGTCACTAACCTCCCCTTATTAACCTGCGCCCCGACATTCGGGGCCAATTCACCGGTCGGCGTGCCTTGTAAATTTTATGTTGCGCACCCCGCCAAACCTCACTATATTTAACAAGTTAATCACTCCCTGCGTTCAGGAATATCCATGACACAGTTTGCGCACTCGACCGATCCTGCGAACACGACCCTTCCGGCCGTCGTTCTGCTGTGCGCATCCTCTGCCCCACCCGCCGTTTTCTCTGTCGTTACTGCGGTAGCCGCTTACCCGCCACGCTCTGTGGTTGTGCGCTAAGCCAAACCGAACTCTCATCTTCAGCATGATTTGATTTGCGCTCAGGCGTTGGACGCCGCGCGTGCTGGAGCTTGTTATTTTCACGACAGGTGAAAACAAAATGCGATTTATTGCTCACTGGGCCAATGCCGGCCTGGCTACACTGTTCGTCCTGCTCTGGAGCAGCGGCGCCATTTTCTCGCGCTGGGGATTGGAGCACGCCTCCGCCTTTGCCTTTTTATTTTTCCGCTGCGCTATCGCGCTGGCGTTGTTGTTGGCTATCGGCCTGTGGCAACGGCAATGCCTGCCGGCCCCCGGTACCCGCCTTCGCGTGGCGCTGGTTGGCTTGCTGATGATCGGCAGCTATCAGATTGGTTATCTGCTGGCGTTGGAACAGGGCATTACCCCCGGCGTACTGGCGACCCTGCTCGGCGTTCAGCCGATACTCACCCAGTTCATTACTGAACGCCGCTGTTCAGGGCTGCGCGGCCTGGGGCTGCTGCTGGCGATGGCCGGGCTGACGCTGGTAGTGTATCAAAGCCTGATGATTGCCCACTTCTCGCTGGTCGGCATGCTGTGCGCCTTTACCGCACTGGGCTGCATGACCGCCGGCACCCTGCTGCAAAAAGGCCTGACTCAGCCGCCATTGGCGGTCTTGCCCTTGCAATACGCGGTTGGCTTATTGATGTGTACGCTGGTGCTACCGTTTGAACCGCTGCGGGTCGATTGGGGCCCGGCCTTTATTCTGCCGCTGCTGTGGATGGCGGTGGTGATTTCAGTATTGGCCACCTTCTTGCTGTACCGGCTAATCCAGCGCGGTAATCTGGTGCAGGTCACCAGCCTGTTTTACCTGATCCCGGCGGTGACTGCCCTGCTTGATTATCTGTTGCTCGGCCACGCGCTGGCGGCCATCAGTATGCTGGGCATGGCGGCGATTCTGGGCGGCGTGATGCTGGTATTTCGCCAACCCTGAATAGCAAAAGCCCCCTAACGCCAGGCCGGCGTTAGGGGGCTAACACCCAATCACTTCAGAATAACCAGGAACCGTACCCCCACAGCAGCACCGTTACCCCAAGCAGTAACTCAAGCAACAGGATGCCGATGGCAAAGGTAGAACTGGAGAAGATAAAACCTTCTTTACTGTCGATATTCAGGAAATGAGGTATGCCCAAATTCAGCAGATAGCCCGAATAACACAGGCCAATCACGCCGACGAACAGGCATAACCACACGACGGGATACAGCGCCACAATGCCGCTGAGGAACATCGGGGTGGCGACGTAACCGGCAAACACCATACAGCGGTGCAAACTCGGGCGAACCTCATAGCGCCGCGCCATCCAGTGGATCACTTTCCCCATGATCGCCACGCCCGCCAGCATCAGCAGGTAAAACGCGACCGCCGTGTAGGAAGCCGTGAACATATCGAGCCGGATTGCGTGCCCTTCGCCGGAGAGCCAGCCCAATTGGGTGGTCCCGATAAACGCGCAGATCACCGGGATCAACGCCAGCAATAGCACGTGATGGGTGTAAAGGTGCGAGACGCTTTCGTTCTCGCTTTTAATGTGTTCGAACTCGGTGCTTGGATGCGCCAGAAGTCCCCAAACATGATTAACCATGAGACACCTCCTCCATCGCCGTAGGTCGCGATCGGCGAACGAATTTACCCCTCTGACGGATTGCTAACCGTACGAGGATTGCGGCCACGGGGCTCTCTCCCCTGTACTGATTATAGTCTTTCGCTGAAAAAACGTTCGCAAAGCACAGACGCCGCGACAGTTTGTTTTATAATTTCCGCCAGCGCCATCCGCCGTGAGGAATGCCATGTCATCCGTCATTAGTATTCGCCAGGTCGGCATCGTCGATGTCGACGCCGGACAAAATGTCACCGTTGTAGAGCCCTGCAATCTGTACGGCTGCCGGCTCGGCGACGGGGTGTTCGTCGGCCCCTTTGTCGAGATCCAAAAAAACGTCAGCATTGGCGCTCGCAGCAAAATTCAGTCGCACAGCTTTATCTGTGAATATGTCACCATCGGCGACGACTGTTTCATCGGCCACAACGTCACCTTCGCCAACGATTTGTTTAAAGACGGCGCCCCCAATGCCGATGCCGCAAGCTGGGGCCGCACGCGGATTGGCGACGGCGTCTCCATCGGGTCCGGCGCCACGGTTCTGGCAGTGGAGATCTGCAGCGGCGTGGTGATCGGTGCCGGGTCGGTGGTCACCAAAAACATCTCCCGTAAAGGGATCTATGCCGGCAATCCGGCGCGTTTGCTGAGGGATCTGTCACCATGAGCGAAGCGATTCAAATCACCCCGGTGACCCAGTTGCCCGACGGGTATCTGACGGGCTGCGACTTTAGCTTTCAGATTGCCCACTACGCCCAGCCGCTTTTTGATGCGCCGGTCGACAGTTGGCCGTTGCTGCCGGTCACGCCGTTTCGCAAGCACTATCCGCTGGCGCCGTTCGTCAATGATGAGAGCGAAACCTTTCTGGCCCGTCATCGCGGGGAGGCGGTCGGCCATATCACGCTGAGCAACAACTGGAATGGCTATGCGCTCATCGAGGAAATCGTCGTCAGTGCCCACGTGCGCCGTTTAGGCGTCGCCACCGCACTGCTGGAAACGGCTCGACACTGGGCGCACCGCCAGGAAACCTCCGGGTTGATGCTGGAAACGCAAAATACCAATCTGCCCGCCTGCCACTGTTATCAACGCTTTGGTTTTATCCTGGGTGGCATCGACCATTTGCTGTATCGCGCTCAACCGGACATCGCCGATCACGAGATTGCCCTGTTCTGGTATCTGCCGTTTAACAGCGAAATCGGTTATTAAGCGATCGCCTAACGTTGAGGCTATGTTTAAACATTAACCCCTCTGGCCATAGTGAGAACTGTTATCATTTGTAATGATCACGCGCCAAAACCATTGGAGGGTAAAATGTACAAGGCTGTTTTATTGATATTGGCTATTGCGCTTGGCGGCTGTGCAGATAAAATTCCGGTCAGGCATTCCCCTGAACCCCTCACTACCCCACCTGCAGATCTCAAGGCCAGCATGGACAACGACACGTTAAACAAACTCAATGCGCTTCTCGCCCTGCGCGCCAACGCGCCCGCAGAAGAGCGGCAGAATAACGGACGCATGATCGACCTGTTGTCCCGCCCCTTCCTTGGCACGCCCTACGTCGCCAACAGGCTGATTGGCTCGCAGGAGACGCCGGAACAACTGGTGATCGACTTCCGCGGCCTGGATTGCTTTACCTATATCGATTATGTCGATGCGCTGCGCCAGGCAAACAGCCAGGCAGACTTTGTTCAGCGGCTGATTCAAATCCGCTATGCCCATGGCGATATCAGCTTCCTGCAGCGCAAACACTTCTTCACCGACTGGTCGCATCAGGCCAAAACCAACGTGACGGACGTCACCGCCACACTCAGTCCGCACGCCGTGACGCTGGTGAAAAACCTCAATGAAAAGTCAGACGGTAGCCACTATCTGCCGGGGCTGAAAAACGTTCGGCGCAGCATTACCTACTTGCCCAGCGAGTTTATTGACGACAAGGTCCTGGCCCAGTTGCACACCGGCGATTACGTCGGCATTTATACCAACCTGCCCGGGTTGGACGTCACCCATACCGGCATCTATATCATGACCGCAAACGGCCCGGTGTTGCGTAATGCCTCGTCGCGCAAAGAAAATATGCAGGTCGTGGACTCGCCGTTTATGGAATACGTACAGGCCACACCGGGCATCGTGGTGCTGCGCGCCAAATAAAAGTGCGCAATAAAACTTCCTGTTATTAGCTAGAAGCCTTTGTGCTGAGCAAGCATTTGACTTCCCCACGGGTTCAGGCTTAGCTAACAGCACAAAACCAACTGATTTAATTGTTTTTTTCAGGGAGAAGTCGATGACTCAAAGCTGGCGTTTCACCCCTCTGCTGGCGGCTTTCGCCGCCGTACTGGCGCTGCAAGGCTGTGAACAAAAAACCGATCAGAATCACATCAAGGTAGGGGTCATCAACGGTGCGGAGCAGGACGTGGCTGAAGTCGCCAAACAGGTGGCGAAAGAGAAATACGGCCTGGATGTTGAGTTGATCGGTTTCAGCGGTTCGCTGCTGCCCAACGACGCCACCGACAAAGGCGAGCTGGATGCCAACGTCTTCCAGCACCGGCCGTTCCTCGAACAGCAGAATAAAGATCACGGTTACAAGCTGGTCGCGGTAGGCAACACTTTCGTGTTCCCGATGGCCGGCTATTCGAAAAAAATCAAATCGCTGAAAGAGCTGCAGGACGGCGCGGTTATCGCCATCCCGCTGGATCCCACCAACCTCGGCCGCGCGCTGCTGTTGCTGGAAAAAACCGGCCTGATTACGCTGAAACCGGGCAAGGGACTGTTGCCCACCTCGCTGGATATCAGCGCTAATCCACATAACTACAAGATTATGGAACTGGAAGGCGCGCAGTTGCCGCAGTTGCTGGACGATCCGAAAGTCACCGTGGCGATCATCAGCACCACCTACATCAACCAGACGGGTCTGACGCCAACCAAAGACGGTATTTTCATCGAAGACAAGGATTCGCCGTACACCAACATCATAGTGACGCGTGAAGACAACAAAGATGCACCGAACGTGCAAAACTTCATCAAGGCCTACGAGTCGGATGAAGTGGCCAAAGCCGCAGAAAAAATCTTTAACGGCGGTGCGGTTAAGGGTTGGTAACTCGGTAATTTATTTGCGAGTCCTGCGCAAGGGCTCGCATTTTCCCTCGCTCATCCTCCTACTGATACCTTCCCGAAAATATCTCTATTCCCGCTATTGACCCTCACGCTACGTCAGGCTTTAGTATTCCGGCACGCACAAGGCAGGAGCACACCTCATGTTATTGAAAGTTGGCGAACTGGCCCGCCGTTCCGGCATCACCGTCAGGACGCTGCATTATTACGACAGCATTGGTTTGCTGGTTCCTTCTGCGCGTTCCGACGCCGGGTATCGCTTATACCACCGGGCTGACATCACCCGCTTGCATCACATTCAGGCACTGCGCCGAATGGGGATCTCGTTGGTGGAGGTCGGGGCAATTTTGGCTCGTTCAGGGATGGCGCTCACTTCGGTTATCGAGCAGCAAATCACCATGCTGGAGCGGCAACTGGTACAGACTGCCGCCCTGCGCGATCGTCTGCAACAGATGCATGCGCAGCTCACCGCCGGGGACGAACCGGAACTGAATGACTGGCTGACTACGTTGGAGTTAATGACCATGTACGATAAATATTTTACCGCAGACGAACTGGCGCAGCTGCCTTTCTATCAAGCCGATCCGACCCGCCATCAGGAATGGGACGCACTGGTCAGCGACATGCGCCAGTTGATCGACAGCGGTGTCGCACCGCAAGCGCCGGAGGCACAGGCGCTGGCTCGGCGTTGGATGCAGATGCTGGAGCGCGATACCGCCGGTAACCCGGCGTTTCTCACCCGGCTTAACGCCATGCATGCCGATGAGCCCGCGATACGTGAACAAACCGGCATTACCTCGGCAATGACCGACTATGTCACCCGGGCGTTCGCCGAAACCAAGCTGTCGATCTACCAGAAATACCTGTCCGAGGAAGAATATGCCTATGTGCGCCGGCACTACTTTACCCGGCTGCAGGAATGGCCGGCGCTGATCTCCCAGTTCCATCAGGCGCTGAATGACGGCATACCGCCAGAGTCAGAGCGGGCAAAACAGCTGGCGGCCCAATGGCTTGAACTGTTCCAGTCCTATGCCGGCCCCCACCCGGCCACCCAGATGAAAATCCGTCAGGCCATGGAGCGAGAGCCGACGCTGACGGAAGGCACCTGGCTGACTCCAGCGTTGTTAGGCTACCTGCAGCAGTCCGTGGCGCAGTTAATGCGCGGCTAGCCTGCGTTATCCACCAGCCGGATAATGCCCGCGACACCCGCATAGCAATCCAGTAAAAACTCTGTCACCGCGGCGATACCCGGTGCATGGCGAATATCGTCATGTACCGTTAGCCAGATTTCACGCTCCAGCGACCCCGACGCGGTCAGTCGTTCAAGCCCCAGTTCCTGCCCGACAAAATGTGGTAACAGTGCAATGCCCGCCCCGGCCGCCGCTGCCGCAGCCTGGATCATCAGATCATTACTGCGTATCACCAAGGGCCGCTCCCCGGCCCGCTGCTGCAACCACTTCTGCTGCACCGACGCCGCTCGCTCATCGTGATAGCCGATAAACCCGCACTCCCCTTCCGGCGTCGCCCGCAAATAATTCGAATTGGCGTACAGACTAAACTCGACGCTGCCAATTTTTCTGGCCACCAAATCGCTTTCGCTGACTCTGCTGAGTCGAATGGCAATATCTGCCTCACCGCGCAGCAAAGAAACGTTAGCAGTATCAGCCAGCAGGATGAGCTGCAAATCCGGATAACGGTGTTGCAGTTGAGCAATGCGAGGTGCGATCAGCTTTAGCCCCATCACCGGTGGCACACTCAGGGTGACTTCACCCGCTATCCCCTGTCGCCCGCTGAGCGCAGCGCGGCTAACGGCAAAGGCATTAAGAGTCATGCTGTCCCCCTGAGCGGCAATGCGTTGTCCGTCGGCGGTCAGCAGGTAGCTGCGCGGACGACGATCCACCAATTTTAGCGCCAGGGATGCTTCCAGGTTGGCGATACGCCGCGCAACGGTAGCGTGATCCACCTTCAGGCTACGGGCTGCGGCCGACAACGACCTTTCCCGCGCGAACACCATAAAATAGTGCAGGTCTTCCCAATTGAACATGGGTGTTTTCTCACATCGACAGTGAATATCTGTGGAATTTTACCGCAAAGGTTTAGAGCGCAAACTGTTTTCTGTCTATTTCGTCATCACAGGAAATCAGGATGAAAACTTCACTGCCGCTGGCCTATCTGGGCGTAATTATCGCCACCTTCTTCTGGGGCACCAACTTTAATGCCGGTGCCTACATCGTCGCCCATCAACCGCCGATCACCGCATCAATTGAGCGCTTCAGTTTGGCCACACTGACGCTGTTGCTGTTTTTCGGCCTGCGCGGGCAGCTCCGTTTCAGCACACTGAAAAACAACTGGCCGGCCTATCTGGGGTTGGGCGTACTCGGCTTTACAGTATTCAATCTGTGTACTTTCTTCGGTCTGCAGTCCACCACGCCGGTCAATGGCGCGCTGATCCTCGCAACAACACCGCTGTGGACCCTGGTATTCAGTGCGATCTGGGAAAATGAAAAATTGAACGGCGCGCGGATCGCCGGTCTGCTGGCCGGTTTTATCGGCGTGGTATTGGTGATCACCCAAGGCCGTATTCAAACGTTGCTGCGGCTGGAGGTCCGCCCCGGCGACGGCATTATTTTGCTTGGCAGCCTGGCCTGGGCGTTGAATATGGTGGGAACCCGCCGACTGGTACACCATGCTACCGCCATAGAAACCACCAGCTATTCGATGTTGTTCGGAACCCTGGCTCTGATACCGCTGGGTTTTGTGTTTGAAAACCCGCTGCCAAGCCTGACCACCGCCAGCCTTGGCGTACACGCCGCCGTGGTTTATTTGGCGTTGGGCGGCTCGGTGCTGGCCTATTTGTTGTGGTTCAAGGGGCTGGAAAAAATCGGCTCGGTACGTACTGCCATTTTCTTTAATCTGGCTCCGGTCTTCACCATGCTGGTGGCTACGTTCAGCGGCGCAACGCCCAACGTCTGGCAACTGACCGGGGCGGCCTGGGTGATCCTCGGTGTCCTGCTGGCATCGGGTGCGTTAACGCGCCTTGCCCTACAGAGGTCTACCGGGTGAGCATAGTTTTTTTTATCTTGAGCATAAGAAAGCCCAATTTACCTTGTCGCCGGGCACGGCGCATAATGCGCTTATCTTCTGATTTTCAAGGTAAACAGGAACCGCTATGCCTCACACCGCTCCGCTGATCCTCACCGAGGCTACGCCAGACGATATAGCCGCCGTGCAGCAGATTTACGCCCACCACGTGTTGTTCGGTGCCGCATCGTTTGAAGAAACGCCACCGACGCAGGAAGAAATGCAACAGCGGCTGAGCAAGGTGCAAGAGGCCGGGCTGCCCTGGTTGGTGGCCAAACGGGCCAATCGGGTCGTGGGGTACTGTTACGCCACGCCATACCGGCCACGCCCCGCCTACCGCTTCACCGTGGAAGAATCGGTCTATATCGCCGAGGGGCAGCAGGGACAGGGCATCGGCCAAGCGCTACTGGCCGAACTGATCGCCCGCTGCGAGCGGGGTCCCTGGCGTCAAATGTTGGCCATCGTTGGCAATGCCAGGGACAATCACGGTTCGCTGGCTTTGCATCAAAAACTGGGATTTAGCAGCGTGGGCACGCTAAAGGCGGTGGGGTTTAAATTGGGCGAGTGGCGCGACACCCACATCATGCAGCGTACGCTGGGCGAAGGCGACACGAATCATCCCTGATTGTCGCCATTATTTTTATCGTTGGCCTGCTCATCATTACCGGCGTCTTCAAGCTGATCTTTTAAATGACCCCGCGCCAACCGGCGCGGGGTTTACTCAGGCCTTTAAACGTCCCCGAATCGCCCCCAGAGCCGAAACCACCAGCAGTACCACACCGCCGGCAACCAGACCGAACACCACGTTGAGCAAAGCGGGGATCACGCCCTGCAGGATCTGCCCGAAGGTCGGCACCACGGTGGCGTACGACGCCCAATCCTCAAACAGATGATGCACCGGCGGCAGGCCGTGGGTCAGAATGCCGCCCCCCACCATAAACATGGCGACGGTGCCAACCACTGACAGGGTCTTCATCAGGTAAGGTGCCGCACTGACAATGCCGCTACCGATCGAACGGGCCAGCGCACTGCTTTTGCGGCTCAGATACAACCCCAGATCATCGAGTTTGACGATACCGGCCACAATGCCGTAAACCCCCACAGTCATCACAATCGCGATACCACACAGTACAATGACCTGCTGGCTGAAGGTCGCCCCGGCCACGGTACCCAAGGTAATGGCGATAATCTCGGCGGACAGCACAAAGTCGGTGCGTATCGCCCCTTTCACCTTGCGTTGCTCATAGGCCGCCACGTCTTCATTGGCATCCAGCACTTCTGGGCTTTCCTCCCCAGCCTGCTTTTTGTGGGTCAGGCTGTGAAACACCTTTTCGAACCCTTCGTAGCACAGGTAAGCGCCCCCCACCATCAGCAGCGGCGTGATCGCCCAGGGCGCAAAGGCACTGATCAACAACGCCAACGGCACCAGGATCGCCTTGTTGATAAACGAGCCCTTGGCCACACTCCACACCACCGGCAGTTCGCGATCGGCCTTTACGCCGGTGACCTGCTGCGCGTTGAGCGCCAGATCGTCCCCCAATACCCCCGCGGTTTTTTTCGCCGCCATTTTGGTCATCAGCGAGACATCGTCCAGCAGTGAGGCAATATCGTCGATCAAAGTCAGTAAGCTACTTCCAGCCAAAGTGATTCATCCTTTTCATATTCACGAGTCAGGGTCTTTTTGCAGAGATCCCCACTACAACATTAATGATTGTCGATTTCCTAGTGAATATTTTAGTGGAGAATTAACGATTGGGGGAGAGGCGAGGAATAAGCAGACTTTACTGCTGGATTATTGGCCATGCGGTTGCGGCTAATAATCCAGCTTGAGTTTAGAACAGGTAACGCATGCCCAGGGTGAACGCGTTGGACACCAAGACGCAGCGATACCGCCAGAAAGGATTAACCGGCATTCAGGCTGCTCTGGTTGTTTTTCAAGGCTTCCAACGCACACTGTTGGTCAAGATCCCCACCCGGTGCCCCACCAACGCCAATGGCGCCAATAGTCGCGTCCCCGGATTTCACCGGTACGCCGCCAGCCAGCAACAGGAACCCGGGAATGTCACGCAGGTTGGCCGCCCCGGGGTTAGCCTGAGCACTCTTCATCACGTTTTCCGTCGGGTTTTTGGTGCTCAGGGCGGTAAACGCCTTCATGCGGCTGGCCTCGACCGTATGCGGACCGGCGTTATCCATTTTCTTGATGACGAGCGGAATACCGGCGCGATCGACCAGGGTCACGGCGACGTTATAGTTTTTCGCACTGCAGGCCTGGATCGCGCTCTGAGCCAGTTTATCGGCCAGCTCGAGGGAAAGGTTCTTTTCGCTTAACACGCCGCCGGCCATACTGGAGAACGACGCCATGCTGCTGAGTAAAATGACGCTGGAAATGATAATTTTCATACTGGCTTGCCCCTTGCTTGTCCCTTATGGATATCAGGGATAGTAAAAGGGGCAGCAGTCGCAAACTATTGGCGTGATTACCTACCTGTGTAGGTAGTTATACCTAGAACCCCGGCGGGACTGGCACTTGCAGCCCATCATCGCCAATGCCTCAACGCCTTTATATTTTTTTCAGCAGCGCCAGCTCACCATACTCATTCATCAGTTTGGGCAATGAATTGACTTCCAGCTTGGCAAAGATATTGGCTCGATGGGCCTCCACGGTACGCGGAGACAGTGCAAAAACACGGGCGATCTCCTTGCTCGAACTCCCCTGCATAATGTGCTCAAAAATATCCTTTTCGCGGGCGGTCAACGTAGCAAGCCGGTGTTGCATCGAGCGTATTTTTTGTTGCCGTTCCTGCCGCTGCTGCTGCTGTTCCAATGCGCTGCCGACCACTTCAAACAACAAGTCGGCGTCGATCGGTTTGGTCAGGAATTCAAAAGCACCGTTTTTGAAGGCCCGACGGCATAAATCGATGTTTGCGTGTCCGGTCATGATGATCACCGGGATGTCCAACCCCTGCTGTTGCCATTCATCCAACAGCGTGAGCCCGGTTTTACCCGGCATCCGGATATCCAGCAGCAGGCAACCGGCTAACCCATGCAAATCACCCACGCTTTGTTGAAAGGCCAACGCGCTATTGCAGGTATGGGTCTGCCAGCCGACAGTGCCCAACAGGGCGCTGAGCGAGGAGAGAATGGCCGGTTCATCGTCAATAAGATAAATAGTCTGGTTCATCATCTCTCCTGAGAGTGTATTGGCAGCCAGAGCCGGAAGCAGGCCCCCTGCCCGGCAATATTCGACGCTTCGATGGTGCCGTTAAGACGCTGGATCAGCGTCTCCGTCAAGGCCATACCCAATCCAATGCCCTGAGTCCGGGTGGTGAAAAATGGCATGAAAACATGCTGCAAGGCCTGCTCCGACAATCCCGGGCCGCCGTCGGTGAGGGTTAAACAAATCCCCTCGTTACCGGCCGAGGCGGTCAGACGGACCCAGACCGTACCGGGCGGGTTATTTTCTTGCGCCTGAATCGCGTTGCTGACGATGTTATGCAGAATTTGCTCTATCCACAGAGGCGGGGCAAACAGCGTGGGTAAATTGTCGGCAATGCTGCTGTTGATTTTGACTTTTTGGCTACGGATTTCATTGTCCAGCAGCGTCATCACTCTGGCCCACAGCGGCCCCAGAACCACAGGTTGATAATCGACCCGCTCACTGGTCAGCTTTTGTCGAAATTGCTGCAATAAGGCATCGGTACGCTTAATTTGGACGACGGCGGCCTCAAGCAACTGTGGCAACTGTTCGGTGTGTTGTTGCCGAACCAGACGCAAAGCGGTTTGGTTATAACTCAAAATCGCGGTAAGCGGCTGGTTAAGTTCATGCACGATACCGGCAGTCAGTTCGCCCAGGGTATTGAGCCGCGTGATCTCGGCGTAATGGGCGCGCAGATCGGCGATATCGCGCCGCCGCCGGTTGGCACGGTATTGGTTGATCAAATACAACGCCAATCCCCAGAACAACGCTGGGGACAGGATCACCGGCCAGGGTAACGCCGACCAGTTTGGATCATCACCGGCGGTCAGCACAAAAGGTTGCGACTGGCTGGCAATCACCTTATCCCATTGCCAATAGTAGGCAGCCTGCGCCGCCCCCCTCTCGAACAAGATCTGGCCGTTCCAGCGCACAATCAGGTGCCGGAAGCTGTTTTCGCCCATCAAATCAGCCATCAATGTATTCAGGTCGATCAGCAACGATTGGTTGCCGGCATTGAGCCAGTAACGCCCATTCTGCTCCACCACGATAAGCCGCCGCGGTTCAATGCCGGGATGAGAGCGCCAATGGATGATTTGCGGAAATATTCGTTGCACTTCCCGGCTGTATTGGCTGGCCGGCAATAACGGAATGATGGCATCGTGCTGTGACAATTTGACCGTGACGTCGCGATAAAGAATGCGAAAATCAGCGCTTTTCTCTTCGTATTGCTGCTGTAAAAAATAGGCCGTCAGCCCACCACTGGAAAGCAGAGCCAAAACTAACCAGCCCATGATCTTGAACATACTCCATCCATCCTCACGCAAATCCTCTGAACGCTTAATAACATAAAAGAGGTCGTGCGGGTATGACCGCCGCCCATGAATCAACCTCGTTTCTCTTTATGCTTTAATTGTCCGATGAGCATGTCCGAGCGCGTAATCATCGCCGGGGCAAGTCACTGCCCCGGCAACCTTTAATCATCTTCTTTTACGCACCAATTGCGGCCTCCGCGTCAGGTACTCCAGCGGAATACTCCACACGTGTACCAGCCGGGTGAAGGGGAACAACAGGAATAACGTCATGCCCAACACCAGGTGAACCCGGTAAATCGGGGCTACGCCCTGCAGGAATTCTGAGGCACCGAAACGGAACGTCACGACATGCTGCGCCCAGTTCACCAGCTTCAACATTTCGCTGCCGTCAGGATGCTGCGCCGAAAACGGGATCGTACCCAGCCCCAGCGAAACCTGAACTAACAGCAATACCAGGATCAAAATATCCGCCCCGCTGGATATCGCCCGCACGCGAGGATTAAACAATCGACGGTACAACAACATCAGTCCGCCAATCAGCATCAACACACCGCAGGCGCCTCCCATAAACATCGCCATCTGTTGTTTTACCGGCATCGGTAACCAGGATTCATACACCCAGTGTGGCGTCAGCATGCCAAACGCGTGGCCGGCCAACACTCCAAGAACCCCAACGTGAAACAGGTTGGAAGCCACCCGCATCCAGCGCTTGTCCATAATCTGGCTGGAGCCGGCACGCCAGCTGTATTGGCCGTAGTCATACCGCAGCAGGCTACCGAGCAAAAACACCGTGCCGGCGATATAGGGATAAATATCGAAGAAAAACACATCCAGGAAATGCGCCATCACTCACTCCCCTCTGGTTTGTGGCGCGGCGGCGCCAACATCAAGATACTGCGGGGCCACCGAACCGGAGAAGCGGCGCTGATGCTGCCTGGCCTCCTCCGCGCTGCAGCCGCCCTGCTCCACCATAAACCGCACCTGCTCTTCTTCCCATACCGCATCCAACGCTGCCGGCGTATCGTCACGCGCCTCTTCACGTACTTTCGGCATCAGGTTTTTACTGTGGGCCTGGCTACCGGACAGTTGGATCAGCAAGTCAAACAGTTGCCCATATCGGCTTTCTCTTTCGTGCAAACGCGCGCCCAACAGGGCCAGGATCGGTGCAATGCTTGCCAGCCATTCCACAGCATCTTTCGCCGATCCCATCGACAGGAAGTCGAGGAACAGCGGCAGATGATCGGGCAATTCGTAGGTGTCCAGCTGTAAGCCGGCCTGACGATATTGCTCAAGCAGGTTGACCATCGCCTGACCGCGATCTCGCGATTCACCGTGCACATGCTCGAACAACAACAACGAGGTTGAGCGCCCACGGTCAAACAGACCGGTGTATTGTGCCTGAGCGTCCAACAGACGCCCCTCGCAGCGCCAGTGGATCACTTCGATCAGTGACGCCTGCTGCTGCGACGATAATTCACTCGCCTCAGCTACGGCCGCCAATAGCTCGCGCTGCCCTTGCCACAAGGCTTCATCGGGATACTCCAGCAGGCGCGAAATAATGCGTAGTGAAATCATCATTTCTGACCTCCGGTTTTTGCCCCAACGTCAATGGCATCGATACGCTTGGAGTTGAACAGATCAAATTTACTGTCGCTCCCCTGGCAACCGTCGCCAAAGGTAAAGCCGCAGCCGTTACGCTCAGGGAATGCATCGCTTGCCAGTTCGCGGTGGCTGGCCGGGATCACGAAGCGATCCTCATAATTGGCAATCGCCAGATAGCGATACATCTCCTGCACCTGCGCTTCGGTCAGGCCCACTTCATCCAGTGCGCTGGTGTCGTGCACTCCCTCTACCGTTTCCATGCGCTTGTAGTGGCGCATCGCGAGAATACGTTTCAGCGAACGTGCTACCGGCGCGGTATCTCCTGCGGTAAACAGGTTGGCCAAATATTGCAGTGGAATACGCAACGCATCGATGTCCGGCAACACGCCTTTGTGCGGCAAGACACCGGCATCCGATGCAGATTGGATCGGCGACAACGGCGGTACATACCACACCATCGGCAAGGTGCGATATTCCGGATGCAGCGGCAGCGCCAACTTCCAGTCCATCGCCAGTTTGTAAACCGGGGAGCGCTGAGCGGCGTCGATCACATTCATTGGCACGCCGTCCTTCAGTGCCTGCTCAATCACCGCCGGGTCATTCGGGTTCAGGAACACCCCCAACTGACGTTCGTACAGATCCTGGTCGCTTTCTACCGAGGCCGCCTGTTCGATAGCGTCGGCATCATAGAGCACCACACCCAGATAGCGGATGCGACCCACACAGGTTTCAGAACAAATGGTCGGCAAGCCGGCTTCAAGACGCGGATAACACAGAATGCATTTTTCCGACTTGCCGCTTTTCCAGTTGAAGTAGATTTTTTTATAGGGGCAGCCGCTGACGCACATCCGCCAACCACGGCATTTGTCTTCGTCGATCAATACGATGCCGTCTTCTTCGCGCTTGTAAATGGCACCGCTTGGGCAGCTCGACACACAGGCCGGGTTAAGACAGTGCTCGCACAGCCGCGGCAGATACATCATGAAGGTGCTTTCGAACTGGCCGTACATCTCCTTTTGCACGTTTTCAAAGTTCTTGTCTTGCGACCGTTTGGCGAACTCGCCCCCCAGATCGTCCTCCCAGTTGGCGCTGCCGGTGATTTTGTCCATCCGCTTGCCGGTCAGCAATGAGCGAGGCCGCGCCACCGGCTGTACTTTGCCATCGGCGGCAGTATGCAGATGCTGATAATCAAAATCGAAGGGTTCGTAATAGTCATCAATCTGCGGCATATGCGGGTTGGCAAAGATATTCGCCAACACGGCAAAACGCCCCCCCTGACGTGGCTTCAGGCGGCCATTAATCTTCCGGATCCAGCCCCCTTTCCATTTGTCCTGATCCTCCCAATTCAGCGGATATCCCAACCCCGGTTTGGTTTCAACGTTATTGAACCAGGCATACTCGGTGCCTTCACGGCTGGTCCAGACGTTTTTACAGGTCACCGAACAGGTATGGCAGCCAATGCATTTATCGAGATTCATCACCATACCGACTTGCGAACGTATCTTCATTTTGCCGCCTCCCGCCCACCGGCCACTGCAGCCGGTTGTTCAGTGTCATGCCCTTCGTCGTCCAACCAGTCGATACGCCGCATTTTACGCACGATAACGAACTCATCGCGGTTCGAGCCGACCGTGCCGTAATAGTTGAAGCCGTAAGCCAATTGGGCATAACCGCCGATCATATGGGTAGGTTTCGGGCTGACGCGGGTCACGGAATTATGAATACCGCCACGCTGACCGGTGATTTCTGAACCGGGAACGTTAATGGTGCGTTCCTGCGCGTGATACATCATCACCATGCCGGCCTGCACCCGCTGACTGACCACAGCACGGGCCGATAAGGCCCCGTTGACGTTGAATGCCTCAATCCAGTCATTGTCTTCGATGCCCAGCTCTTTGGCGTCGGTTTCGCTGATCCACACCAATGGCCCACCGCGAGCCAGCGTCAACATCAGCAGATTGTCGCTGTAGGTCGAATGGATGCCCCATTTCTGGTGCGGCGTCAGGAAATTCAACGCTTTTTCCGGGTTGCCGTTGGGGCGTTGGTTGAACAGCGGCCGCGTGGTTCGGGTGTCGATCGGCGGTCGATACACCAGCAGGCTCTCACCGAAAGCACGCATCCACGGATGATCCTGATACAGCTGTTGACGGCCACTGAGCGTTCGCCAGGGGATCAGTTCATGCACATTGGTATAGCTGGCGTTATAGGACACATGATCGTCCTCCAGGCCAGACCAGGTGGGGCTGGAGATAATTTTACGCGGTTGCGCCTGCAGATCGCTGAAGCGGATTTTGACATCCTGCTTAGGCAGCGCCAGGTGGGTATGATCGCGGCCGGTCAGCTCACCCAGCGCACGCCAGGCTTTTACCGCCACTTCACCGTTGGTTTCCGGTGCCAGCGTCAGCACCACTTCGGCCGCCTGCTTCGCAGTACCAATGACTGGCCGTCCCTCGGCATGCCCATCAGTGTGTCGGCGGTTGAGTTTACCAAGCAGGTCGACTTCCTCCTGGGTATCCCAGTTGATGCCTTTGCTGCCGTTGCCCAGTTTATCCAGCAATGGACCCAGCGCCGTGAAACGTGCGTAGGTATTCGGATAGTCGCGTTGCACCACCGCTATCGAAGGCGCGGTTTTCCCCGGGATCAGCTCACATTCGCCTTGCTTCCAGTCAAGCACCTCCAGCGGCTGCGCCAGCTCACCCGGCGAGTCATGCTGGATCGGCACCAAAACCACATCGGTTTCTTCGCCCAAATGCCCCACACAAACTTTTGAGAAACTCGCCGCCAACCCTTTATAAATTTCCCAGTCGCTGCGCGATTCCCAGCACGGATCCACCGCGGCGGAAAGAGGATGAATAAACGGATGCATATCCGAAGTATTCATGTCGTCCTTCTCATACCAGGTGGCGGTCGGCAGGATAATGTCGGAATACAGGCAAGTCGTCGACATACGGAAATCCAGCGTCACCACCAGATCCAGCTTGCCTTCACGCGCCTGATCGAGCCACTCCACCTCCTGCGGTTTCTGCTGCCCCTGCTGTCCGAGATCAACCTGCTGAATACCGTGTTCGGTGCCCAGCAAATACTTGAGCATGTATTCATGCCCCTTACCGGAAGAACCCAATAAATTAGAACGCCAGATGAACAGGTTTTTAGGGCTGTTTTGCGGTTCGTCCGGTTGCTCCGCAGCAAAGCGCAAGCTGCCGGACTTCAATCCTTCGACCACGAATTCCTGCGGCGTTTTACCCTGCTGCTCTGCCTGCTTGGCGATATTCAACGGGTTAACGTTTAATTGCGGTGCGGAAGGCAGCCACCCCATGCGTTCGGCGCGCACATTGAAGTCAATCAGACTACCGCCGAAACGGGATTTATCCGCCATCGGCGACAGCAGGTCCTCGGTATTGAGAGTTTCATAACGCCATTGGCTGGAGTGGTTGTAGAAAAATGAGGTGGTGTTCATCTGACGTGGCGGGCGGCTCCAGTCCAATCCGAATGCCAACGGCAACCAGCCGGTTTGCGGCCGCAGTTTCTCCTGGCCGACATAGTGCGCCCAGCCGCCGCCGGTCTGACCGACACAGCCGCAGAATACCAACAGGTTAATCAAACCGCGGTAGTTCATGTCCATGTGGTACCAGTGATTGATACCGGCACCGACGATGATCATTGAGCGGCCATGGGTTTTGTCGGCATTGTCGGCAAATTCACGGGCAATGCGAATAATATTGGCTCGCGGCACACCGGTGATTTGTTCCGCCCAGGCGGGTGTGTAAGCCTTGATTTCGTTGTAATCCGTGGCGGCCAGCGAGTTATCGGCCTGCGCGCTTCCCCAATCACGGGCAATGCCGTAATTGGCGATCATCAGGTCATAAACGCTGGCGACGTGCGCCTGTGAACCATCGGCCAGCGTGATTTGTTTCGCCGGCACCGGATGATGCAAGACATCCTGTAACGCCACCGGGCGGAACTGTTCGCTTTCAAGGCCGCCGAAGTAGGGGAAGCCGACCGAGACTACCGCATCCTGCTGTCCCAGCAGGCTAAGTTGCAGTTTGACCTCTCGCTGTTCCTGCCCGGCGGTCTGGGTAAGGTTCCATTTGCCCTTCTCTCCCCATCGGAAGCCAATCGATCCCAGTGGTGCCACCAGATCGCCGCTGAGTTGGTCAATCGCCACCGTTTTCCATTCCGGATTGTTGCTCTCACCCAACCCATCGACCAGATCCGCCGCACGCAGTTGTCGCCCGGCGGCATAGCTGCCATCCTCACGCGGCTCCAGCAATACCAGCATCGGTAAATCACTGTATCGCGAGGCATAATCAGTAAAATACTGGCTGGGCTTTTGCAGATAAAACTCTTTGAGGATCACGTGCCCCATTGCCAGGGCGATCGCACTGTCGGTTCCCTGCTTCGGTGCCAGCCATTGATCGCACAGCTTGACGATCTCCGCGTAATCCGGCGTGATCGCTACCGTTTTCGTGCCTTTGTAACGTACCTCGGTGAAAAAGTGCGCGTCCGGCGTACGAGTTTGCGGCACGTTGGATCCCCAGGCAATCAGATACGACGAGTTATACCAATCCGCCGATTCCGGGACGTCGGTTTGCTCGCCCCAGGTCATAGGTGAGGCCGGTGGCAAATCGCAGTACCAGTCATAAAAGCTCAGGCAGGTACCGCCAATCAGTGACAGATAACGCGCACCGGATGCGTATGACACCATCGACATCGCCGGGATGGGCGAAAAACCAGTGACCCGATCCGGGCCGAAGGTTTTGGCAGTGTAAACGTTGGCTGCGGCGATCAGTTCATTCATCTCATCCCAACTGACACGCACCAACCCGCCGCGCCCACGAGCCTGTTTGTAACGCTGGGACTTTTGCGGATCGCTGACGATGGCAGCCCAGGCATCAACCGGATCATCATGCACCTGACGGGCCTCGCGCCACAGTTCGAGCAAATGCAGCCGCACCAATGGATGTTTCAACCGGTTGGCACTGTAGAGATACCATGAATAGCTGGCACCACGCGGACAACCACGCGGTTCATGATTAGGCAAGTCGGGGCGAGTCTCCGGATAGTCGGTTTGCTGCGTTTCCCACGTCACCAGTCCGTTTTTGACGTAGATTTTCCAGCTGCATGAACCGGTGCAATTGACGCCATGCGTTGATCGGACAATCTTGTCATGCTGCCATCGCTGACGGTAGCTGTCCTCCCAATCTCGGTTGGTATCAAGCGTTTGGCCGAAGCCATTCGAAAACTTATCGTCCAGTTCCTTGAAGTAACGGAACCGGTCAAGAAATTTGCTCATCGACATTCTCCATCAAGCCGCCAGTCGAAACTGCCGTCGCAGGTGAATAAATTTTATATAAATCAATATAGTAATTAATAATTATGCGAAAAACTGCCGTAACAAGATGCGTCGGCACTTTTTTCAGAATAGACAAAAACCATGACATTGCCGTGGGATCACACAAGAAAAAAAAGGGGAGCGACGAAACCTATTTGCGGATGCAGAAACTGTCGACCAGACTAATGGCAGCGATTTTGCGCATTGAGGAGCCACGGTCATGTCGCCATTGCCAAACCCCGATGAACCTGCCGAAAAAGGCGTTTTATCTACCTGGAACCCCGAAGATCCCCAATTTTGGCAGCAAACCGGTCACCGTATTGCACGGCGCAACCTGTGGATTTCCATCCCCAGTCTGCTACTGGCTTTCTGCGTCTGGATGCTGTTCAGCGCCGTCGCCATCAACCTCAATCGCGTCGGTTTTAAATTCACCACCGACGAACTCTTTATGCTGACCGCGTTGCCCTCCCTGGCCGGTGCCTGCATGCGCGTACCCTACTCGTTTGTCATTCCGATTTTCGGTGGTCGCCGCTGGACTGCGCTCAGCACGATAATTTTGGTGATCCCCTGCCTGTGGCTGGGCTTTGCGGTACAAAACCCCGCCACTCCCTATTGGGTGTTTGTGATTATTTCATTGATGTGTGGGGTCGCCGGGGCAAACTTCGCCTCCAGCATGGCTAACATCAGCTTCTTTTTTCCGAAAAGCCATCAGGGCGGCGCCCTGGGGTTGAACGGCGGACTGGGTAATCTGGGCGTCAGCGTCATGCAACTGGTGGCCCCGCTGGTAATAACCACGGCTATTTTCGGCGCTTTCGCCGGCGGCAGTCAGGTTACGCCGGAAGGTGAAACGTTATGGGTACAAAATGCGGCGTTTATCTGGGTGATCCCATTGGGGATTTTTGCCATTGCAGCCTGGTTTGGCATGAATGACATCGCCGCAGCCAAAGCGTCATTAGGCGATCAGTTACCGGTACTGAAACGTCTGCATATGTGGGTGATGGCGCTGCTTTATTTGGCGACCTTCGGGTCATTTATCGGTTTCTCGGCCGGCTTCGCCATGCTGTCAAAAACCCAGTTTCCTGACGTAGTGATTACACATTATGCCTTCTGGGGGCCGATGCTGGGCGCGCTGGCACGCCCGGTGGGCGGAGCGTTGTCCGATAGATTTGGCGGCGCACGCGTTACCCTGCTGAACTTCATCATGATGAGCGTATTCGCTGCACTGATCTTTCTGACCTTACCGGGCAGTAACAGCAGCGGCTCATTCCTGGCGTTCTTCGCAGTCTTCCTGGGGTTGTTCCTGACGGCAGGATTGGGTAGCGGCTCAACCTTCCAGATGATCTCGATTATCTTCCGCTACGACACCACCCGTAGAGTCAAGGCCAACGGCGGCAGCGATGAAGAGGCTGCGCGCGAAGCCGCCACCGACTCCGCAGCGGCGCTCGGCTTTATCTCGGCGATTGGCGCGGCCGGCGGCTTCTTCATTCCCAAGGCGTTCGGCACCTCACTGGCGCTGACCGGCGCGGCAGACAGCGCGATGAAAGTTTTCCTGGTGTTTTATGTCGTCTGTACGCTGGTCACCTGGTGGTTCTACGTACGCACCAAAATCGATAACAGAAAATAATCCGCCCTGCGCCACGCAACCGTGCGGGGTGCAGGTTTCAGCCAACATCACCGGCCGGCACATTCAACTGCCAGGACAGGCCAAAGCGATCGTTCAGCCAGCCGAAACGGGCGCTGAAACCATAATCATCAATTGGCATCAACACCTCGCCACCTTCCGCCAGGCGGGCGAAAATCCGCTCCAGCTCCGCCTCGGTGGCTAAATTAACGTGCAGTGAGACCGCCGGCGTGAAGCTGAAATCATGGCTAACCGGGCTGTCGATAAACACCAGATTATGCCGTTCAAAATCGATGGTCGCGTGCTTGACCCGTCGCGGCCCGCCATCGCTTTCGTCAAAATGCACTAACTGCTGAACCCTGAAACCGGTGAACAGCTCGCTATAAAGGTCGATCGCCGGTTGGGCATCGCCCTGAAACATGACAAAGGTAGAAACGTGGCTCATGGGATGCTGCCCTCCTGCGCAATAGGGTATTCATTGATGATAGCGGATGGATAAGCCTTCACGGCAACTGAAAGGAGGAAAAATGACCGTCAGGCCAGTTGAGCGATCTTGCCGACCAGCAAGCACTGTATCTGCACGCCAGGTTCGACGGCGATCGGGAGCGAGGTTTTGTTATCCGACGTCCTGAAGGACGGTAACGGCCTGCGAGAAAGATCCGCAGGCCGCAGCACCGATTATTCGGTTTCGTTCTTCGCCAGACGGGCGTCTTTTTGGCGACGGTAGTCACGGGCAGCCGCCGGGATCGGCGTCACCTTACCGGTTTCGATCCAACTGCGCAGGCGGTTGGCATCGGCGAAGTGGGTGTACTTGCCAAAGGCGTCCAGCACCACCAGCGACACTGAACGGCTGCCGATCATGGTACGCATCGCCAGGCAATGCCCCGCTTCGTTGGTAAAGCCGGTTTTGGTCAACTGGATGTTCCATTTCGGGTTGTACACCAAATGGTTGGTGTTGCGGAACGGCAGCGTGTAGTTCGGATCCTTGAAACTCGCCATGCGTTCGGTGGTGGTACTGAGTTGGCCAATCAGCGGGTATTGCTTGGTGGCGATCAGCAGCTTGGTCAGGTCACGTGCGGTAGAAACGTTTTTAATCGACAGCCCGGTCGGTTCCACGTAGCGCGTGTTGGTCATGCCCAGCGATTTGGCTTTGGCGTTCATCGCTTTGATAAAGGCACCATAGCCCCCAGGGTAATGATGAGCCAGGCTGGCAGCGGCGCGGTTTTCAGACGACATCAGCGCCAGCAGCAGCATGTCTTTACGGCTGATCTCACTGTTCAGGCGTACGCGTGAATAGACACCTTTCATCTCTGGCGTTTGGTGAATATCCACCGACAGCATTTCATCCATTGGCAAATGGGCGTCCAGCGTCACCATCGCCGTCATCAGCTTGGTGATAGAGGCGATCGGCACCACTTCATCCGGATTGCGCGCATACATCACCTTATGGGTCTGCATATCCACGACCATGGCGCTGCCGGAGGCCAGCTCCGGCTGGGAGGCTCGGGTGACGGCGTTATTTTCGCTGGCCAGTGCGCGCGGCGCAAAGCCTGCCCCTGCCTGCAAAGCGAGCAGGGCTAGTATCAAAACACGTTTTTTCACATGCATTACTCTGTCACTGAAGAAGATGAAGGTCTTATTTGGCAGAATTATATGTGAGGGATCTCCAGTTGGCACTGGGATTATGTGAGTCGATTTGTGACAAATTCTGTCGGACAGCGAATTGCGTAAACCGCGAGCGCTCTGGGATGAGCGCCCACGATGAAAAAGTTACAGTGCCGGCTGCCAGGCCGACTGCGGCAACAGGTACAAACCGGGTGCCTGGCGGGTGCCGTCGCCGACGATATGCCCAATGCCCGCCGCCATCACTGCCAGCGTCACATCAAAGGCATTCAGACTGTCGCCGTAACCCGCCGTCAGGTTGAACATCGAGCCGTTGGCCAACAAATAAACCTGCTTGTCACCCAGTTGGTAGGCGTTCACAAACGGCATCGGCTCACTGTGCGGCAGGTTCTGCAAAAAACCGACGTCAATTTCCGCCGTCACGTGGCCGACATTAAGAATGAACACCCCGTCCTTCACCTGCTGCAGATGCTGCGCCGACAGCACGTTTTTTGCCCCGGTAGCCGTGGCAATCACATCGGCCTGAGCCACCGCACTGGCCAGATCAACCACCGCCCAGCCGTCATAACGCGCCTGCAATGCGCGCGCCGGATCGATTTCCGCCACGATCACCTGCCCGCCGTAGGCTTTCGCCGCGGCTGCCACGCCCTGTCCAACCAGGCCATAGCCAATCACCAGCACGCATTTTTCATGCAGCGTCAAATGGGTGGTTTGGAAGAATGTGTGCCAGGCGGTCAACCCGACCATATGACGGTTGTGCAGCCCTTCTTTTACCGGCAGGTCATCCCAGTTGAAGATAGGATAGCGCGGCGCCATACCGTTCAACCGGCTGATGCCGGAACCTGTAGCCTCCAGCCCGGCGACAATCTGCGGGCCGTCGGCAGACTGGTGCAGACGAGTGGTCAGGTCCGCCCCCATTTCGCACAGGTGGGTAGGCCCCCAGGCCAGCGCGCGGTCGAACGATGACGACCAGTCGGCGTCGCTCATATCACGCCAGGCGTGGGCCTGCGCTCCCCGACGCTCCAGCCAGGCGACCACGTCATCCTGCACCGTGGTCGGGTTGCAGGTGGTCAGATAAACGGCCGCGCCCTTGTCCAGCAGGCCCGCCACCAGCGGCGCCATTTTCAGATCCAGGTGCATATTGCACGCCAGACGCACGCCGCTCAGTTCCGGCAGCGCGGCGACGGCCGCCCGGGTACGTGGCATATGGCGCATCGCCCAATCCAGCTCACTCTCAAAATCCTGATACATCTGTCGCTCCTCTACTGCGCCGCGCCATCGGGGCACGGCAGAATGATTTAACCGCTGCGGCTCAGACGCTTTATCGCCTGCGGCGACAGGCCAAACAAACGGATGAATGCCCGCCGCATACGCTCCGGATCGCTAAACCCGACGGCGCGAGCGATAGCCTCCAACGCTTCGTGACCTTCTTCAATCCGCACTCTGGCTGCCTCAACCCGCAATTGCTCGATGACTTTGGCCGGCGTCTGCCCGGTTTCAGCACGGAACAGGCGGCCAAACTGCCGTTCGCTCAAACAGGCGGCATCGGCCAGATCGGCCACCGTCAGCGGCTGATGCAGATGCTCGCGGGCATAAGAGAGCGCGTTGCGAATGCGGTCCGAAGACGGGTTGAGCTCCAGCAACAACGAATACTGTGACTGCCCGCCCGGACGGCGGTGGTACACCACCAGCTGCCGCGCCACGCTGGCCGCCAGTTCGCTACCGAGATCTTCTTCGACCATCGCCAGCGCCAGGTCGATGCCGGCGGTGATGCCCGCAGAAGTCCATAGCGCGCCGTCACGGATATAAATGCGATTGCTGTCGACACGGATACGCGGGTAGCTCTGCTGTAATCGTGCGGCATGGTACCAATGGGTGGTCGCACGCTTGCCGTCCAGCAACCCGGCGGCAGCCAGAATAAATGCGCCGGTACACACGCTGGCCATACGCCGCGTCTGTCGGCAATGCCGGTGCAGAAAAGCCAGCAACCCCATTGACTGGGTGGCGACAACATTGCCGCTGCCACCGGCAATCAACAGCGTATCAAAGCGGCCCGTGCCAAACGGCTGAGTGAGTACCTCCACACCCGACGAACTCGCCACGCTGCCGCCCTGTTCCGATAACGGCAGGCAGCGGTAAGCCTGCGTCGCCGTAAACTGGTTGGCGTTATCAAACGCCGCCAATGGCCCGGCAAAATCGAGCAGATTAAAACCGGGGAAGACCACAAAGCCGATATTTTTCATCATGGCGCTTTTTGAGGGTTATCCGTCATATCAGCCAAAAACAGGGCTGCTATTATTGTCCAAAGCCAATAACAAAACTGAGGCGAATATCATGTCTGAACCATTAGTGATTGTTTTCCCGATCTATCAGGGCGTCACCCAGCTCGATTTTACCGGCCCACTGCAGTTTTTGCGCCACATGCCAGAGGCAGAAATTGTCGTGGCTTCCGTCGGTGGCGTAGATATCAGTGCCGAAGGATTGCATTTTACCCAGTTGCAGAAGCTGGAAGAGGTCACGCGTTGCGACGTACTGTGCGTGCCAGGTGGCGCCGGTTGCACCCAGGCGTTGCAAAATGACGATTTTATGCGCCAGATCCGTCGGTTGGGGTCTGATACCCGCTATCTGACCTCGGTGTGCACCGGGTCGCTGATCCTGGCTGCCGCCGGCTTGCTTCGGGGCAAACGCGCCGCCTGCCACTGGAGCATGCGCGACAGTCTGGCACTGTTTGACGCCATCCCCAGCCATGCACGAGTAGAACGTGACGGTAACGTGATCAGCGGCGGCGGCGTGACCGCAGGCATCGATTTCGCCCTGGCGTTAATTGCCGAATTGCACGATGAAGAAACCGCGCAAATGATCCAGCTGTATCTGGAATATGCCCCCGCCCCTCCGTTCCAGGGCGGGACGCCGGAACAGGCGCCGGCGCATGTTCTGGCGCGGGTGCAGGCGCAAATGGCCGACAGTCTGCAGCAACGCCGGGCGCTGGTCGCGCAGATTGCCGCCCGCGGCTAGTGCACAGGGCGTATACTTGGCCCTATGCGTTAAGGACATAGGGGATCAGAATGGCGGATTTAGCCCATTACATTACGGATTACGGCTACTGGGCGCTGTTTATCGGCTGTTTGGCCGAAGGCGAAACCATCACGCTGCTGGGCGGCATTGCGGCGCATCAGGGATTATTGCATCTGCCCTGGGTGATTGCGGTGGTGGCATTGGGCGGTACGCTGGGAGATCAGGTGCTGTTTTTCCTGGGGCGTCGCTTCGGCGGACGCGTAATTTCACGCATGAAGAGCCAGGAAAAACGCATCGAACGCGCCAGAAAACTGATTGCGCGCCACCCGATGTTGTTCGTGATTGGCGTACGCTTTATGTATGGCTTCCGCATTATCGGCCCGGTGCTGATCGGCGCCAGCAAGTTGCCGCCTTCGCGCTTTGTGCCATTGAACATTCTGGGTGCGATCCTGTGGGCGACCATCTTTGTGCTGCTGGGCTACTTTGGCGGTGAGGCGATCGCCCGTTTTATCTCGGGCTTCGACAAACGCCTGACCAGCGTGCTGTTCTGCGCACTGGTGATCGCCGCCATCCTGCTGCTGCGGTTTTGGTGGCGTCGCCGCCATGCCGATTAACGTTAGCGATTTATCATCAGTTTCACGCCGAGCAAGGCCAATACCCCGCCGCCCAGCCGATCGAACCAGGCTTTAAAGCGCAGGTAGGCGCGGCGCGGGCGCGGTGATGACAAGACAAAGGCCACGAAGGCATACCACAGCACGTCGACCGTCAGGGCAATCACCGGCAGAATAATGTACATCAGCGGCGAAATTTTATGGCTGAGCAAGGCAGCAAATACGCTGCCAAACACGATGGCGGTATTCGGATTGCTCAGTTGAGTCAGTAACCCGGTGGTGAATGCCTTGCGAAATCCCAGGTGCTGCGCCCCTACGGCCTCCACGTTCAGCGGCTGACGCGCCCCGCGCAACATTTTGAACGCCAGGTAGATCAGATAAGCTCCGCCCAACACTTTCAGCGTGGTGTACAGCCACGGCAGCGCCAGCAACAATGACTGCAACCCCAGCAGGGCCACCAGGGCAAAAACAAAACAGCCGACACCCATGCCCAGCGCTACCGCCATACCGTCGCGTCGCGAAGAAGCCACGGCCGTGCGCGCCACCAGAATAAAACTTTGCCCCGGGCTCATCGCCCCCAGCGTAATTGCGCCAGTGATGCTCAATACCGATAATGCCGTCTCGCTGATCATGCTCTCCGCCCCTTGTCGATCCCATGGTTCAAAGTAGCTCAGCGATGAAAACAAAAGCAATCCGACCGCAGGAATTATTCAGTCTGTGGCGCGTCGCGCATCAGTGCTACCAGTTCGCGAGCGGCTTTATCCAACGGGCGGCTTTTCAGCCAGATCAGGTGCATCGGCAGCCGTAGTTCATTTTTGGTATTTTTGAATTTCAGCCGGATCAGGCGTTCCTGCGCTAACAGCGGAGCCGTCAGTGACAGCGGGAAATTGCCCCACCCCAACCCGGCCTCCACCATGTTCAGCGCCATCGGCAGGCTGTCGGTACGCCAGTAAGATTCCGCCACCCGCGGCCGCAGATCGGCGATCGGCAAGTCACGGCTGGCCACCATAATCTGCCGCACGTTGACCAAATCTTCGAGAAACAGCTCATCCGCTACCTCCTGTAGCGCCGGGTGCCGCGGCGACAGCATGGCGACCAGCGACTCTGCGCCGACGAAGTGAAACTGCTCCTGGCTGTTGACGTTAAGCCCGCCGAACGCCAGGCAAACGTCGACCCGGCCTTGATGCAGCATGTGCACCACGTCATCCTGCGGGGCGGTCAGCACTTCGATATTCAGCAACGGGTAGCGCTCCGCCAGCGTTTTGACCGCTGCCAGCAAGCCGCCGCTGTTGATGTCCGACGCAACGCCAATCGACAAGGTGCTCTCCAGCCCCTGCGACAGTTCGATGGCATGATTCTGCAACTGTTTAAGCTGCTCGGCGATCAGTCGCGCATGGGGTGCCAACGCCAATGCCAGCGGGGTCGGCACCGGCTCGCGGTGCGAACGATCAAACAGCTGAAACCCCAGCTCCGCCTCCATGTTGGCGATCCCCATGCTGACCGCCGAAGGCACGCGCCGCAGTGAGCGAGCCGCGGCGGAAAACGAACCGCGATCCAGTACCGCCAAAAACAGCTCAATGTTATCGCTGGAAAAGTTCATTGCATTACCTGTCAGTAAAACTGACAGCTCCTGACTTTTTCTATCAATATGATTGACGTTATCTTACTCGCCAGACGGCAAAAGGTCATCCGACCGCCCAGCCAAAAAATCTGTCAGGAGATGAGTGATGCAAGGCGTTAAACGCAAACTGGTGTATGTCACCGCCTATGAAATTATCGGCATGGCGATCTCCGCGCTCGGGTTGGCACTGCTTTCCGGCAGCGCCCCCAGCAGTACCGGGCCGCTGGCGGTGATCATTACCACGATCGCCGTAAGCTGGAACTTCATCTACAACTCGCTGTTTGAGCTGTGGGAGAGCCGCCAGGCCTCACGCGGCCGTACGCTCAAGCGCCGCATTCTGCACGCAGTGGGCTTTCAATTGACGTTAGTGGTTTACCTGATCCCGCTGATTGCCTGGTGGATGGGGATCACGCTGTGGCAGGCATTGCTGCTGGATATGGCGCTGATCGTGATTATCCCGTGCTACACCTTCGTGTTTAACTGGGTTTTCGACAAGATATTCGGCCTGCCGACTTCCGCCCTGCCGGCCGGTGAATCTGCCTAAAAATCGGCCAACACCCCACCTCTGATGATCTCCCCCCTGCGGATAATTTCGCCGCAGGCTGGGGAATTTATTATCCCCTTCTTTCACGTCGCGAATAAATAAGCAAAATTCCCTGTAGTTTGCGCGCTAATTAATATTTTGTGATTTTAATCACTTTTTATTCCTCGATATTTCCGTCTTGATAAAATCAATCATCTTATTGAATAATATATTCTTTTATATATAGAACAAAAAATAAACACAATTGCTCACGATTTATGCGCAGGATTTTTTGCCACATTTACTGAGAAAAGGTAGCATGCTTCGCCGTTATTTCTTGGCGGCTTGTATACACAATAAACAGCAGAATGATGCCATGACCTCATTCTCATAACGATTGTCCATAGCAATCGTTTGCTCTGAAGTCAGAGCAGGGTAACTCCATAGACAGGTAAACAGGACGGATGATGCAATCAAATAAAAAGTCTGCGCATGACAAACACGCAGCCAGAAGACGATGGTTAGACTCCCATGAATCCGGTTATCACAAAAGCATGGGCAATCGACAAATACAGATGATCGCTATCGGCGGTTCAATCGGCACCGGCTTGTTCCTCGGTACCGGCGGTCGTCTTGAATTGGCCGGCCCGGCGCTGGCATTGGTGTATCTGGTTTGCGGTATTTTTTCTTTCTTCATCCTGCGGGCATTGGGCGAATTGGTCCTGCACCGCCCTACCAGCGGCAGCTTCGTGTCGTATGCCCGTGAGTTTCTCGGCGAAAAAGCCTCCTACGTCGCCGGGTGGATGTACTTCCTCAACTGGGCGATGACCGGCATCGTCGACATCACTGCGGTGGCGCTGTACATGCACTACTGGGGCACCTTCGCCGACGTACCGCAGTGGCTGTTCGCGCTCTGCGCCCTCGGGGTGGTCGCCACCATGAACATGATCGGCGTGAAGTGGTTCGCCGAAATGGAGTTCTGGTTCGCCCTGATCAAAGTCGTCGCCATCGCGCTGTTCCTGGTGGTCGGTGTGGCGTTGCTCGGCACCGGTACCCCGGTGGCAGGCAACACCACCGGCCTGCATCTGATTACCGAGAACGGCGGCATGTTCCCGCACGGTCTGCTACCTGCACTGGTGTTGGTGCAGGGTGTGATCTTCGCCTTCGCCGGGATTGAGCTGATCGGCACTGCCGCCGGTGAGTGCAAGGATCCGGCCAAGATGATGCCAAAGGCCATTAACAGCGTGATCTGGCGCATTGGCCTGTTCTACGTCGGCTCGGTCGTTCTGTTGGTGCTGCTGCTGCCGTGGAACGCCTATCAGGCGGGCCAAAGCCCGTTCGTTACCTTCTTCAGCAAGTTGGGCGTGCCTTATATCGGCACCATCATGAACATCGTGGTGCTGACCGCCGCGCTCTCCAGCCTGAACTCCGGCCTGTACTCCACCGGCCGTATCCTGCGTTCACTGTCGATGGGCGGTTCAGCGCCGAAATTCATGGCAAAAATGAGCAGCCAGCAAGTGCCCTACGCCGGGATCCTGGTGACCTGCGGCATCTATGTGATAGGCGTTTTGCTGAACTATCTGGTGCCTTCGCGGGTGTTTGAGATCGTGCTGAACATCGCTTCGTTGGGCATTATCGCCTCATGGGCGTTTATCATCGTGTGCCAGATGCGCCTGCGCAAAGCCGTGCGCGAAGGCCGCGCCCAAGCGGTCTCCTTCAGAATGCCCGGCGCGCCCGTCACCTCTTGGCTGACGCTGGCGTTTCTGCTGGCGGTCGTCATCATGATGGCGTTCGACTACCCGAACGGCACCTGGACTATCGCCACCATTCCGGTGCTGGCGGTGCTGCTGACGCTGGGCTGGTTCGGCCTGCGCAAGCGGGCTCAGGAAGTGAAGCTGGAACAGCAGGCTCACGAAGAAACCCACCACTGAGTCTCTCAACTGCCCCATCCGGGGCAGTTAAGCCGTTAACAACGTGCTCTGTTGTTTCGTAGCAGGGGCGCTGCATGCCGCGCCCTACCGCATAATCAATAGGTTAAATCGGGTCGAACATGTTCGACCCCTGCCGGTTTAGCCCTTATGCGGGCTTGTCAACCATCTGAATTCTTTATTCTTAGAGTCGGCCGTAAAAGGTCATTCTGGCGCTCTCCGACAGCGCAATATCCGGCTGGGCATTGTAGGCCAGCACCACCAGCATGCGGGTAATCTCCCCTTCGGTCGGGGTGACTCGATGCATGGCATTTCGCCCCCGAAACAGCACCAGGTCCCCCTCTTCGATCGCCAAGGTTTTGACCGCGCGTTCACCGTCCAATACCTGCGATACACCGGCATAATTCATCTCCCCGCGATCGGCATCGCGCAGGTTTTCTACGTACTCGAACCGCCCCCCGGCCTGCGGTTTCTGGATCAACAAGGTGATGGCGAACGACGAATTGTCGAAATGCCAGCCCAGTTCCTGCCCGCGATGGGCATAATGCAAATTGATGGAAGACAACCGATCGGCGTAAGGATAAAGCTGCTGCTCATCCAGTACCGCGCAGAGGAAATCGCGAAAGGATGGCGCGTCGTATAATGTGCGCAGCGGCGACTGTGCGGGGATATCTTCATCGGTAATGCAGCCCTTGGACGAGACCACCAGCCGGTTGCGGGCATGATCGGCCGGCAAGGCTTCATCCTGCGGTTTCAGATAAACGTTATGTTTACTGGCGGCATAAAACGCCGCAGGGCTGTGCTCCGCGCCTTCCAGGCGCACCGTTGCCAGCGCCGCCGCCGTCAGAAAGCCCGGCAGCACCAGCGCCCCCGCCGCATCCAGCGTGGCTTTGCATCGCGCCTGAAAGGCGGTGTCGCTAATCGGGTTAGTGGATAAATCAATGATATGAGCGAGTTGCTGCATGGGGCACTCCTGGAGGCGTGACGGCCGGATAGCCCCACTGTAGCGAATGTCGGATTGCCGTAATAACAAAAATGCGTTAAGGATGAGCTAACCAATTCTTAGCGATAACCCCCATGAACGCACCTTCCCGCAGCCGCCTGCCCAAACTGAGCGCCATTTTGGCGTTTGAAACCGCCGCCCGCACCGGTAGCCTGGCCAGAGCGGCAGACAGCCTGGCGCTGACCGCCGCCGCCGTCAGCCAACAGATCCGCCAGCTCGAACAACATCTGGGCATCGTGCTGTTTATCCGCGCTAAAAGCGGCGTGACGCTGACCGAACAGGGGGCTGACTATCTGGCCTACGTGCAGCAGGCTTTTGAGACGCTGCGCGTGGCGCAACAGCATGTTGATCGCCAACGGGGCAAGGAGACGCTGACGATCTTCGCCTTGCCGGCGCTGGCGTCGAAATGGCTGAATCCGGCGATCGGCGACTGGCTAAGTCAGCATCCCAACATGGATATCCGTCTGCACGCCACCCACGCCAAAGTGGATTTCGCCAGCTCAACGGCGGATTTTGCCCTGTGCTTTGGCGATCAGGGCTACCCGTTATTGGAAAAGGTGCGGTTATTTCAAGATTGCGTGCAGCCGGTTTGCCGCCCGCCATTGCAGACGATCGGCGACTGGACCCAACAGCCGCTGATCCATGTGGATTGGGGTAAGGAAAGCCAGTTCCTGCCGGGCTGGCATGAGTGGTTCAGCGCCGCCGGATTACCGCCGCCGCAGCGGCGCGGCCTGACTTATAATCTGACTTCGCTGGCGATTGACGCCGCGGTTGAAGGCCAGGGTGTTTTGCTCGGCCAACGGCAACTGATCCAGCGCGAACTGGCCAAGGGAACCCTGGTGCCGCTGGCAGAACCCGCGCTACCGCTCAGTAAGCCTTATTACGTGGTTTATCCGCAACGCACGCTGGACAAACCCAAAGCGGCGGAGTTTCTGGCGTGGCTGCAGCGCATCACGCCAGTGGATGGCGGACAATAAGCCCCGCCGCCGCTACCCGGCTTTGGACATCAGCTCGCCCAGCAACAGGTTGGTGGCACGCGGCAGATAAACTTCATTGCCGGCGCCGGGCGTGAGCGTCAGTTCACCAATGTAGATTTGATCGCGGGTGAGATAAAAATCGACGCGACAATAGTCCAGATCCGCCGAAACGGCTTTCGCTACCTGAATCATTTCATCCCAAAACACCGGCTTCTCATCCAGGGTATTGATCTGCGGAATGTCCGCCTGGCTAAAAAAGCAATGGTGCGCATATTCGTCCAAAAACTCCAGCGAAGTCGGCTCAGGCCCGCCACGCAATAACTCAACGAACAAATAAGACTGTTCGCCGTTAAATACATGGACCTTGTAATCAATCAATTCACCACCGCATTCAATATCCAGCAGTTCTTCAACGATAATTTCCTGCGGAATATTGGCGTAGTGTTTTTCACGGTACCTTTTCCAATAGGTTATTTCGGACCATTCACTAAGAATCTTCGTAATATCCTGGTAGGCGACATTACCTTTATCTTTGACTATCTTGACCTGCTGCGAAGCATTATTTGTCTTGATAACAAATGATTGAGGCAAGGCGAGGTAATCCTGCTCGGTAAAATGATGCGTCGTCATAATGATAGGGGTTAGGTATTTTTCCGACACCCGTTGGGAGATATACTCCCTGACCGCCACCTTATCCGCTAACCTACTGAAATTACACATAGGATAGCGCATTCGCTGGTATATCCTTTCTGAAAATTTCTTCGGGTTTTTGAAGTTAACAAAAGAGCCATGGGCAAGGTAATGGCTGACTTGATAATAGATAAAATCGGGAGCGGCCCGATAGAGTCGTTTTGCGAGTTTTCTCATTCTTCTCTTTCTTCCATGAACATAGCATAGGTAGAAATGCTTCTCACATTCCGGTTATGACATCTCAATTATAAAACCTAATGGGGTATTCCTTACAGAGGGTAAGGGAATAATCGGACAATTCCTATTATAAGAGGCTACAGGGAAAGTACCAATGAAATTAAAATTTATAGATATCAATATCGTGAGAAATGCTTTTTGGATGATATCAGAGAAAATGGTGTCTATTCTGGGGGTTATTTTCATTACTGCCTATATGGCGAAATATATTGGGCCTGAAAGCTTCGGCAAAATCACCTTCGCCACCGCTATTTTTGCCATTACCCAGACCCTGGCGCTGCTGGGCTCCGATACCGTCCTGTTCAAGCGGATTAGCCGTAACCCAGGCTCTGGAACCGCCCTGATGTTTTCCACCAACCGGCTGCGCCAGGGCTGCTTTGTGTTGTTCTCTGCGGCAATATTGATTTACACCGGGCTACGTGAGGATTTCATTACCTTCTATTTTTGCGCCGCCACCTTTGTCGCCGGCTTCTTCTCGCTCAGAGACGTGTTCACCATTTACCATGATGCCCGGTTGGAATCCCGCTTCAATACGCTGGCCAACGTGGCCGGTCTGGGCAGTGCGCTGCTGGTGCGTTATCTGATTGTTTATCTTGATCTGCACCTGTATTTCCTGGCGATCCCGATCGTGATGGTTTACCTGATCCCCTATCTGATTCGCCACCATATCTATCATCGTCGCCATCCGCGTTTTGTCGCGCCCAAGCGTGTGCGACGCAAATATGTGCGCTACCTGCTTGCCAGCGGCCTGCCGTTGGCGGTATCCAATGTTTCTATCGCCATTTATACCCGGCTGGCGCAGTTGTTCCTGATGTGGTTCGTCTCTGCGCAAGCGCTGGGCATCTACTCCGTCGCCATCACTCTGGCGACCGCCTGGATGTTCGTTACCGACGCGGTGATCACCTCATTCTTCGCCAAAATATTTGCCTATCACCGTGATGATGCGGTGCGTACCGCCGCCAAACTGAATGGGCTGGTGCTGGCCATCGCCGCCGCGATCGTGGTCGGTATCGTTTTGCTCGGCAAACCGGTCATCGTGCTGCTGTACGGGGAACAATATTTGGCGGCTTATCCGGCCATGGGCGTCTTGGCGATTTCAACGCTGCTTTCCGCTCTGGGCACCGTAGCCTACAAATACATTGTGATTTTCTCCGGTTACGGCTTCCTGTCGAAGAAGATGTTCCTGGTATTTATTATCAACATCCCGCTGTCGTACTGCCTGATCCGCCAGTACGGCATGATGGGCGCCGCCTACAGCACCCTGCTGACAGAGCTGTTGTCGCTGACGCTGCTGAATTACTTCTTCCGCCGTGGCGCGGTGTTGCAAATGCACCTGCGTTCTTTAAATCCATTAACTTACCTCAGGCGCACCCAGCATGTGGGGTGAAAACCCGGCCACGGGCAATACTGGCGAAATAGCTTCCGGCACCCTGGCGGTAAAAACAATGAAATCCCCGCGAGCTATCAACCAACTCGTTTCAGCAGTGAATAGCAGACGAGAGCGGCATTCGGGGTTAGATTGAATGCCGCTTGAATAAGGCGGTGAACTAGCTCGCTTTAAAATGCAGTACCACGGCGCCTGCCAATACCGTCAACACCCCTGACCACTGCAAGGCAGAGAGCCGTTCGCGCAACAACAGAGCCCCCAGCAGCGCGGCAATGCCCCCAGACAGGGTACTGAGCACCGTCACAATCGCCAATGACCCGCCACCGACCCCCACGGCAAATGCGCTAAAGCCCCCCAGGCTCAACAGACTGGCCAGCAGCAACAGGCCGCTCTGCCGCCAAGTGGGCCGAGCCATCAGTGCCCGCCGGTCAGTATTGAGCGTTAACAGGGACATCAGCCCCACCGTATACCCGAGCCACAGGCTCACGCTCGCCCCCAGAACCGGCAGCGTGTATTGGCCTTGCAGCCAGAAACCGGCGCCATAACAAAATGCGGCTATCAGCGCGAACGCCATTGCCGGCAAGCCCGACCGCGATCGGTCCGGCTGACGACCCGGGCTCACGGCGGTCAGCATGACCCCTGACAGACACACCGTCAGCCCTGCCAACGTCAGCGCGCTCAGACGTTCGCCGCCAAGCCATGACAACAACGTTGTGACCGCCCCATAGCTGGTGACCAATGGCGCCACCATCGCCGCCTTGCCGATAGCGAAGGCCTGCGACAGCGCAAGGGTGCCGCACACCGTCAGGCAGGCGGCCAACAACGCCAGACCCCAAACGAGAGCGGAAGCCTCAAACCCAGGTACCGCCGTGGCCAGCAGCAGCACGGTAAAAATCACAAACCCGATCGTCTGAGAAAAAAATACCGCCCTGCGCACCCCCACCGATCGGGCATTGATGCCAATCAAAAAATCCGTTCCGCCCCAGCACAGTGCGGCAGTCAGCCCCATCACAATGTCCACTCGATACTCCCGTCAGATTTTCGCCTCAAAAGTAAGCAAAAAATCACTTGTGGAACATCGATAGATTGGCAATATGGTTGAATGAAACTCAAGCTGAACGCTCAACCTCGCCTGCCGTCGCTGAAAGCCTTGCACACCTTCGAGGTCGCGGCGCGCTGCGCCAGTTTTACCGAGGCAGCGGAAGAGTTGAACGTGACGCTGGGGGCGGTCAGCCGCCAGATACGCCATCTGGAGAACGAACTGGGCGTGGAGCTATTTCACCGCAAGGGCAATGCGGTCGCACTTAACGAGACAGGAAAACGCTTGGCGACTGACGTCACCCGGGCGCTGACGCTGTTGCAAAAAGCCAGCGACCGCGCCAGACCGGAACAACAGCAGACGCTGAAACTGACCTGCACCCTGGGGATCGCTAGCCATTGGTTGGCGGCACGCCTGCCCACATTGCGCCGTGCCGATCCCGATGTTTCGCTGGTGCTGGATGCCAACGAAAGCCTGCGCGATCTGGCCAGTGGCGAAGCCGACATCGCCATCCGCTATAGCCCGACGGCCAACCCACCGCCGCACTCGCGCAAACTCCTCGCCGATGCCTTCGCCCCCTTGGCAAGCCCGGCCTTTCTCGCTGCGCATCCTGACCTGCTGACCGCCGCCGATTTGGCGTTGTTGCAGTTGATTCACTCGCCGTGGAAAGAGGGGCAGAAGCTGGGCGTCGCCGGTTGGCAAGACTGGTTCGCCGCCTTTGGCGAAGATGCCACCGCACCGCGCGGCATTCTCACCTTCAACAGCGTCGGCCATGCGCTGCAGGAAGCGATAGAAGGCAATGGCGTGGTGCTCGGCAGCCTGGCGGTCGCGCAGGATGCTCTGACCGCCGGCAAGCTGGTTCGGGTGTTTGACGAAAGCCGACAATTGCCCTCGGCCTATCACTATCGCCTGTGCTGGGCAGACAGCGCCTTCGTTAGCACCACCACCCGCCGTTGGGTAAATTTGCTGCTACAGGCGGCAGGTAAACCCCCGGCGTTCTGACGCAGCACTAATTGCCCTCACGACTGTGAAAAATCCAACTATTTTATAATCAAATTTTTTGCTGCGAGACAAACCGTGGATAGACAACGCTACCTGCAACATATTGGATTCGCAGGCATCCCCCAACCTGACCTCCTGACGCTGCAACAATTACATCGCGGCCATATGCTGAACGTTCCCTTTGAGAACCTGAGTATTATTTATCACCAGGGCATTCATCTGGAGGAACAGGCGCTGTTCAATAAAATTGTCGAACGCAACCGCGGCGGCTTTTGCTATGAGCTGAATCGGCTGTTTGCCCTGCTACTGAAAGACATCGGTTTTAGCGTGCATTTTATTTCCGGCGAGATCCGCGCGCGCGACGGCAGCTTCGGTGCGCCGTTCGATCATATGGCGCTGATGGTGGAGCTGGATCAACCTTATCTGGTGGACGTGGGGTTTGGCGATTCGTTCCTGACGCCATTAAAGATCACCACCACCGAGCAGCAGCCGCAAACCAGCGGCACCTTCCATCTGGAGCAGGAAGGCGAAATCTATTATCTGGAACGCCGCAACGGCGACAACCGCTCGCACGCCAAAACCCTGTACCGTTTCACCCTGCAAAAACGCGAGCTCAACGATTTTGCCGGCATGTGCGAATACCACAGCACCTCGCCGCAGTCGCATTTCACCCAAAAACTGGTGTGCTCCCATGCGACAGAAGATGGCCGGGTGACGATCAGCGAAAACAAGCTGATTATCACCGAAGATCACCACCGTCGGGAGTCGACGCTGCACTCTGAACAGGAACGCCGTGAAGCGTTGATGCGTTATTTTTCGATTGATCTGGACAACTGAAACGCTGAGTGGGCGCAGCATGCAGCGCCCCTGCGCCGGGTATCGATGAAGGCTGGGTTGACGGGGGGAAACTATTCCGAGCGGCAAATCACCCGGGCGATATCTTTTGAATTGTTCAGGGTGCGCACTTCGCCGAACAGCTCGGTCGCCTGGTCATATTCCTTACGTAAATAACCCAGCCACTGTTTTATACGCGCCACATGATAAAGGCCGGTATCGCCCTGCTTTTCCAGATGAACGTATTTTTGCAGTAACTGCACCACCTGCGGCCACGGCATGCGGGGTTCGTTATACTTCACTACCCGGCTCAGGTTCGGCACATTAAGCGCGCCACGCCCCAGCATCACCGCGTCGCAGCCGGTGGTTTGCAGGCAATCTTGCGCACTTTGCCAGTCCCAGATTTCGCCGTTGGCAATCACCGGTATGGTCAGGCGTTGACGGATCTCGCCAATCGCTGCCCAGTTAATGCGCTCCGCCTTATAGCCGTCCTCTTTGGTGCGGCCATGTACCGCCAGTTCGGTCGCCCCCGCCTGCTGGACCGCATCGGCAATTTCGAAGCTGCGGCTGTCGCTGTCCCAACCCAATCGGACCTTTACCGTTACCGGCAGATGCTCCGGCACCGCCGCACGCATCGCCTTGGCCCCCTGGTAAATCAGCTCCGGATCTTTCAGCAGGGTCGCCCCGCCGCCGCTGCCGTTGACCAGTTTGGACGGGCAACCACAGTTGAGATCGACTCCGTAAGAGCCCAGTTCCACCGCGCGGGCGGCGTTTTCCGCCAGCCACTGCGGATATTGGCCCAACAGTTGGATGCGCACCAGCGTGCCGGACGGCGTGCGGCTGGCATGATGCAGTTCGGGGCACAGGCGGTAGAAAGACTTGGCGGGCAGCAGTTGATCGACCACGCGCAGGAATTCGGTGATGCACAGGTCGTAGTCGTTCACTTCGGTGAGTAGCTCACGCACCAAAGAATCGAGAACGCCCTCCATCGGAGCCAATAATACGCGCATGATCACCCCTGCTAAAAAAGACGCGCAATGATACGGGCGAATACCCGCATCAGACAAGCATCCAGGGGAATAAAAGCCGCTTAGTTCAAACGGCGTATCGGTTCGTCGGCGAGAAACGCCACGATGTCCTCAACAGCCTCGCGGAAGTAAATGCCGTAGTTGTCATCGGCCACATAGCCCAGGTGCGGCGTCGCCAGCACGTTGGGCAGGCGACGGAAGATATCGTCGATCGGCAGCGGTTCGACGTCGAACACGTCCAGCCCGGCACCGGCAATCCGCTGGTTCTGCAATGCGTCGATTAACGCGGCGCGGTCGACAATCGCCGCACGTGAGGTATTGATCAGATAAGCGGTATTTTTCATGGCCTGCAACTCCTGCTGCCCGACCAACCCGCGGCTGCGCTCGCTCAGCACCAGATGAACGGAAACAAAGTCGCTCTGTTCGAACAGCGCCTGCTTTGACTCCGCCAGGATCACGCCCTGCTGCGCGGCTTTTTCCGCCGTCAGGTTTTGGCTCCAGGCCACCACACGCATGCCAAATGCCTGCGCCACCACCGCCATTTGGCTGCCAATCTTGCCCAAGCCCAACAGGCCCAGCGTTTTCCCCTGCATCGTCACGCCCAGCGCCTGCTGCCACGGGCCGTTATTACGCAACCCGGTATTTTCCGGCACGATATGCTTCGCCAGCCCAAGCAACAACGCCCAGGTCAGCTCCATCGGTGCGGCCGAGCCGCTGGCGGTGCCGCAGACCACAACGCCACGCTGCGTCGCCGCGACCAAATCGATAGACGCATTACGCATCCCCGAGGTGACCACCAGCTTCAACTTAGGCAGACGCACCAGCAGCGAGGCAGTCATCGGCGTGCGCTCGCGCATGATCACCAGAATGTCGCAATCCTGCAGGTGCACCGCCAATTCCGCTTCATCGGTAAAATGTTGGCTGATGGCGAATACCTCGACCCGATCGGCGATAGCCGACCAGTCCGCCATACCCAGCGCCACCTGCTGATAATCATCAAGAATTGCACACTTCAGTTTCATCTTCGGCTCCGGGAAGCAGAGGCTATCAATCGGCGCGAACGTCGATCAGCACCGGGCAGTCGGCGTTTTCTATTACCGAAGCACTGTGCGAGCCTCGCAACAAACGGTTAAAGGGTGAAAGATGCCGACGGCCCATGATGATCATTGCGGCATTCAGCTCTTTAGCCAGCGCCACGATGGTTTCCGCCGGCTCACCGGCCACCACTCGTCCGCGAGCGCTGACACCGGCATCCTTCAGTGCGCTCAGCGCCTGGTGTACTACCGCCTCGGCGGTATGTTGTTCATCCTGCGCGTAACCAAAATCCGCCGGATCTTCACCCGCTTCAATTTCATCAGGCTCTGCGATGGAATAACTGAAATCCACGCAGCACAGTACTAATACCGCAGCTTGTTGAGCCAGTGCTTGTTCGGCAGCCAGCGAAATGAGCTTATAAGCATTGGCGGAATTATCAACCGCAACCAACAGCGTTTTCATCGTTTTATCCCTTTAATCTCGTGAAGCCACTTTACCAATCTCATCAAGCACTGCCTCTTTGCACTTAAGGATCTCCTCACGATAACGAGCTTCATTCTTTGTAAAACGGGTGCTTGGCACTAACAGGCTGATGGAAAAACGCCCCAGAATGGTGTCGATAGCCACCGCTATCATCGAAATGCCTTCCAGAGTTTCCTCCCGATCGTAGGCCAGGCCGGTGCGGCGTATTTCCGTTAAGTGTTCCAACAACGCAGGAAAGTCACGTATGGTCAGGTCGGTAACCGCCATATAGGCTTCACCCAGCAATTCTCGGGCAGCATCGTCGCTGTCTAACGCCAACAACGCCCGTCCGCCGGAAGTACTGTATAGGGGCAAGTTCATGCCAATACGCGGCACCACCCGCAGCTCACGATCAGCCACAATGTAATGCACTATCGCCAACTGCAAACCACTGGCGCGCGCCAGCGAGACCGTTTCGCCAGTGGCATCACTCAACGCCTGCAACCAAGGCTCGGCAATAGCGACCACCTCAGTATGTACGCGAGCAATCAAGCGCAGCAACGATGGCCCTAACCGCACACCACCGACGCCACCGCGCACCAGCTGAACAGAATCCAGCGCATTGACAATGCGCTGCACGGTAGAACGCGGCAAATCCACCGCCTGTGCGATTTCCCCCAGGCTCATGCCATTGGGTTTTTCGCCCAGCGCGTCGAGAATTTTCGCCGCTCGGGTAATCACCTGGATCCCACCGGCCCTTTCATCATCACAAATCGTAGAGGGTTCAGACATAGAGTTTCCCTTTCCTTGCTTTTGGCTCGCACTGTATCACTTTTTCTTCCGACCGGGACAGCGCACCACATTGCAATACAGTGAACCGCCATGTAGTATGCGCATGCTGTACCGCAATGCAATACAGTGCATCGTGTTTTATCTCTGGAGTTATATTATGAATGGTCAGCCTGCGGCTGCCCCCACGCCGCATCCCTTCACTCTGCGCCTGGCATTGGGCTTGGTGGGGGTACTGATTGCCGCTCTGACTTCAGGGCTGAATGACCGGCTAAGCGATCTGGCGCTGGCAGATATTCGCGCGGCTATCGGCATGGGTTACGACGAGGGCAGTTGGATCACCTCGTCCTACCAAGCGGCGGAGGTCGCGGCGATGATGGTTGCCCCCTGGTTTGCCGTGACCTTCTCGCTGCGCCGTTTTGCTTTGGTGATGATTGGCGGTTTTACTGCGGTCGGCGTACTCCAGCCCTTGATTTCTGACCCCTCGCTGTTTATTGCACTGCGGGTCGTTCAAGGGCTGTTTGGCGGCGCGCTGCCACCGCTGCTGATGACGGTGGCGCTGCGCTTTCTGCCGCCGGGCATCAAACTCTACGGATTGGCCGCCTACGCACTCACGGCCACCTTTGGCCCCAACGTTGCAGCGCCGCTGGCTGCGCTGTGGACCGATAATCTGGGCTGGCAGTTTATTTTTTGGCAATCGGTCCCATTGTGTCTGGGCGCTTTTTTACTGATTGGTTGGGGATTGCCACAGGATCCGTTACGCCTGGAGCGTTTGCGCCAGATGGATCTGTTCGGCATGCTGACCGGTTGCAGCGGCATTGCACTGCTGATCCTCTCGCTGACTCAGGGGGAGCGGCTCGACTGGTTCAATTCGCCGCTGATAAGCCTGATGTTGCCGGCTTCCCTCGCGCTATTGGTGACGTTTTTGATTAACGAGTGGTTTCATCCGCTACCGCTGTTCAAACTGCAAATGTTGCGGCGAAAGAATTTCACTCACGGTCTGTTGACGCTAGCGGGCGTGTTGATGTTGTCGCAATCAGGTTCGATGCTGCCTTCGCTTTATTTCTCGCAGATAGAGGGGTTTCGTACCGCGCAATTTGCCCCCTTGGCACTGGCCATCGGTCTGCCACAGTTGGTGGTCGCACCTTTGATCGCCACCCTGTTGAACTTTCGCTGGGTTGACTCCCGCTGGATACTAACTGCCGGCGCCGCGCTGATGATTTGTTCCTGCCTGCTCGGCACACAGCTGACTGACGATTGGGCACGGCAAAACTTCTGGTTGATCCAGAGTTTGCAGACATTTGGGCAGCCGATGATAATTTTGCCGGTTTTGATGGGAGCCACTAGCGTCGTCATGCCGCCGGAGGGCCCCTTCGCTTCGGCAATGTTTAACAGTGTTCGCGGTTTTTCTACCATTGCCGCAGGCTGCCTGGTCGAGAATTTTATTAGCCATCGCGAGAAGTTTCACTCTCAGACACTGGTTGATCAGTTAGGCAATCGCCCGTGGTTAATGACAGCAGGCTCCTCGGATCAAGTCAGTAGCACCCTGCCATTGTTGCCGGATGGCTCGGTCAGTTCTGCGGAAAATCTCAGGCATTTTTCGATGCTGGTGAAACATCAGGCGGAGATCCTCAGTATCAGTGACGCCTATTTGCTAATTATTGGTTGTGCACTATTGCTGGTGCTGCTGACCGTCAGTTTGCCGCCGCGCGTCTACCCGCCACAAACACTTTTACCTCCCGCTCCAAAAACATCAGGATCATTACCATGAGCTTCACCCCTGCAAAACGAACCTTAATTCTGGCGCTGCTGCTGGTTATCCTGTTGGCGATCGCTTTCTTTATCCGCGCGTCGCTTAACCGCCACCATTTTCGTACCGACGACGCGGTGGTGATAGCCGATTACACGCTGGTGGCCCCCAAGGTTTCCGGCTATATCCGCAGCGTCAACGTGAGCGATAACCAGCAGGTCAAACCCGGCGAAGTCCTGGCCACGATCGACGATCGGGATTATCGCGTCGCGCTGGAAACGGCGGAAGCCAATCTGCAAATTAGCCAGGCCAAACTGGCCAGTATTCAGGCGCAGCTTGATCAACAACAGGCCAATATCGCCCAGCAGGAAGCCGGTGTCAGCGCCAGCCAGGCGACGCTCAATTACGCAGGGCAGAATGCCGATCGCTATCGCCGGCTGCTAAAAACCGGCACCGCAACCGCTGATGAACAGCAAAAGTCCGCCTCCGCGATGCAAACCGCCGCGGCGCAGCTGAAGCAAAACCAGGCTGGCGTGGTCTCTGCGCGCAAAGAAGTCGGGGTATTGCAGGCCAGCAGGAAACAGGCCGAAGCTGATATTGCCGCCTCACAGGCCAGCGTTGATCAGGCACGACTGAATCTTTCCTATACCCAGATTGTCGCGCCCATTGCCGGTACGGTTGGCCAACGTGCCGTACGCCAGGGAGCCTGGGTGTCTGCAGGTACGCGCCTGCTGGCGGTGGTGCCGCTCCAGCAAAGCTATATCGTCGCCAACTTCCTGGAAACCCAGCTGGCCAATGTCTCTGCCGGCCAGCCGGTGTCGATCAGCGTGGATGCGCTGCCCGACGTAACGCTACGGGGCCATGTCGATAGCATCGCACCCGCCACCGGCGCCACCTTTGCCGCCATCAGCGCCGATAACGCCACCGGCAACTACACCAAAGTGGTGCAACGCCTGCCGGTGAAGATTGTGCTTGAACCGAATCAGCCGGAGCTGGCAAGGCTGCGAGTCGGGATGTCGGTCGTGCCGGAGCTTGAGATGCGCTGATTTTTGCCTATAAAAAAGGCCACCTTAAAGGTGGCCTATTAGCAGCTGACAACAGAGCAATTTACTCAGCCGGGCGGCTGCGCGGACGGCGCGCTGGCGCACCTGAACGCGGTTTGCCATCACCCTGCGGACGGGCACTGCCGCCACTGCGGTTTTCACGCTGGCCGCCGTTGCCACTGCGCTGGCCGCCACCGTTACCGGCGCGTTGACCACCGCCGTTGCCGCGCGGCGCACCACGTCCACCACCCTGACGGCCGTTGATGATCGGCTCCGCCTTGATGCTTGGATCCGGCTCGTAACCTGGCAGAGCAATACGTGGGATCTCACGTTTCAGCAGGCGTTCGATATCACGCAGCAGCTTGTGTTCATCCACGCACACCAGCGAGATCGCCTCACCGGTACGTTCTGCACGGCCAGTACGGCCGATACGGTGTACGTAGTCTTCCGGTACATTAGGCAGTTCGTAGTTCACCACGTGTGGCAACTGGTCGATATCCAGACCACGTGCCGCGATGTCGGTAGCAACCAATACGCGAATTTTGCCGTCTTTAAAATCGGCCAGCGCACGGGTACGGGCGCCCTGGCTTTTATTGCCGTGGATCGCTGCGGCAGTGATGCCGTCTTTGTTCAGCTGTTCGGCCAGGTGGTTAGCGCCGTGCTTGGTGCGGTTAAACACCAATACTTGCTTCCAGTCGCCTTCGCCGATCATCTGGGACAGCAGTTCCCGCTTACGCTTCTTGTCAACGAAGTGCACGCTTTGTTCGATCTGCTCGGACGCGGTGTTGCGACGCGCCACTTCAACCGATGCCGGGTTGTGCAACAGTTTGTTGGCCAGCCCCTTGATGTCGTCGGAGAAGGTCGCGGAGAACAGCAGGTTCTGACGCTTGGCAGGCAGCTTGGCCAGCACGCGGCGGATATCATGGATAAAGCCCATATCCAGCATGCGGTCCGCTTCGTCCAGCACCAGAATTTCAATTTTGGACAGGTCAACCGCGCGTTGGTGTTCCAGATCCAGCAGGCGACCCGGTGTGGCCACCAGCACGTCGACACCGCCGCGCAGTTTCATCATCTGCGGGTTGATGCTCACGCCACCAAATACCACCAGCGAACGCAGGCGCAGGTATTTGCTGTAGGATTCGACGTTTTCGCCGATTTGCGCAGCCAGTTCACGGGTTGGCGTCAGGATCAGCGCACGTACCGGACGGCGACCTTTGACCGCATGGTCATGCTTACTCAGCAGCTGTAGCAGCGGCAGGGTAAAGCCAGCGGTTTTACCGGTACCGGTCTGGGCGCTGGCCATCAGGTCACGACCTTCCAATACGACAGGGATAGCCTGGCGCTGAATTGGCGTAGGTTCGCGATAGCCCTGTTCTTCAACAGCGCGCAGAATTTCAGCACTTAAGCCGAGGGTTTCAAATGACATAAAGAGAAAAACTCCAGATCCCCCCTAACCTAACAGTGTTCGGTGCAGTTTCCTGGGAGGATTATCAGACGGGACATTAAGCATGACCACGAGGGATTGGCACAAACTGCAGTGCACCAAGCGGGCGATTGTAGCAGAACTCGAACAAGAAAACGCAATTTTACTGACTCAAAGCACAATATGCCGAGAATTCAGCCTAGTCCGAAAAAATAACCTTAAATAAATGCGGGCTTCTGGTTGCATTTTATCCAACCTGGCATAAAGTTAATCATATGATTGATTAACTTTAGTGAACGCCATCAATGCCAAATAATCAGACCGCCAGCCGGGCACGGGGTGAGCAGGCACGACAACAGCTGATCGCCGCCGCCATCGAAATGTTTGGCGAATATGGCATTCAGGGGGCGACCACCCGCGATATCGCCCAGCGCGCTGGGCACAACATCGCCGCCATCACCTACTATTTCAATTCCAAAGAAGGCCTTTATCTGGCCGTCGCACAGTGGATTGCCGATTTTATCCAGCTGGCGTTTCGCCCGTTGGCCGACGAGATCGATCTCTTCTGGCAGTTGCCGGCCGGCGAGCGTCTGCCGGAGCACTACCTCGACCACCTGAAACGTGGCCTGTTGGCGTTCAGCGATCTGATGACACAACCGCAGACGCTGAACCTGAGCAAAATCATGTCGCGCGAGCAGCTTTCCCCCACCGATGCCTATCCGCTGATCCACCAGCAGGTGGTGGCGCCGCTGCATGACAAACTTTGCCGCCTGCTGGCGGCCTACACCGGCATCGATCCGCAGTCGACCAAAATAGTGCTGCACACCCATGCGCTGATCGGCGAGGTGTTGTCGTTTCGTGTGGCGCGGGAAACCGTTCGCCGCCAGGCCGGCTGGCAGCAGATCGGTGCAGTCGAGGCGGAACAAATCAGTGAGGTGCTGGCTGAACATATCGAGATTCTGGTTAATGGGCTGCGCCAACGCTATGGCGCATAAATTCAGGCAGGGAGTGTTATGAACAAGAAACGCAGTGCCCTCATTGTGGCGGTTATTGTGCTGATCGCCGCGGCCGTTTACGGGGTTTGGTATTACCAGCAGCAGCAGGAGAAACCGCTGACGCTGTACGGCAACGTGGATATCCGCACGGTGAATTTGGGCTTCCGCGTCGATGGGCGGCTGGCGTCGCTGACGGTGGATGAAGGCGATGCGCTTCAGCCGGGGCAGGTGCTCGGCAAGCTGGACGAGGCGCCGTATCTCAATGCGCTGCAACAGGCGCAGGCTAACGTCGGCAGTGCCAAAGCCAAGCTGGCACTGCTGCTGGCCGGTTATCGGGCCGAAGAAATCGCCCAGGTACGGTCGGAAATGGCGCAGCGTCTGTCGGCGTTTAGCTATGCCGACAGCTACCTGAAACGTCAACAGGGACTGTGGGCGAAAAACGCCACCTCTGCCGACGCGCTGGAAGATGCCCGCACCGCACGTAACCAGGCGCAAGCCAATCTGCAGGCGTCAAAAGACAAACTGTCGCAATACCTGAGCGGCAACCGCCCGCAGGAAATCGAAGAAGCCAAAGCTAACCTGGCGCAAAGCGAAGCCGCGCTGGCGCAGGCACAGCTTAATTTACACGACACCACGCTGGTTTCCCCGTCGGCCGGCACCGTGCTGACACGGGCGGTCGAGCCGGGCACCATGCTCAGCGCCGGGGGCACGGTGTTTACCCTGTCGCTGACCCGCCCGGTCTGGGTACGCGCCTACGTAAATGAAGCCAACCTGGGTAAAGCGACGCCGGGCACCGAACTGGAAATTTATACCGACAGCCGACCGGGCAAGCCGTATCACGGCAAAATCGGCTTTGTCTCGCCGACCGCTGAATTCACGCCGAAAAGCGTCGAAACCCCGGACCTGCGCACCGATCTGGTGTACCGGTTGCGGGTGATCGTCACCGACGCCGATGACGCGCTGCGCCAGGGGATGCCGGTCACCGTTCGTTTTGCCCAACCTTGAGGGGACGGTGATGGAACAGGTGATTGAGCTGGAAGCGCTGGAGAAACGTTTCCCGTCGCTGCCCAAACCGGCGGTCGCCAGCCTGACCACCCGGCTGACCAGCGGTGCGGTTACCGGGCTGGTTGGCCCGGACGGCGCCGGTAAAACTACCCTGCTGCGCATGCTGGCCGGCTTGCTCAAACCCAGCAGCGGCACATTGCGCGTCGCCGGGCTGGATCCGATCGCTCAGGATCGCCAGTTGCACGCGATCCTCGGCTACATGCCGCAAAAGTTTGGCCTGTACGAAGATCTGACGGTGATGGAGAACTTGACGCTGTACGCGGATCTACGTGGCGTCACTGGCGATCTACGTAAACAGACGTTTGATCGGTTGCTGACATTTACCGATCTCACCCGCTTCACCACCCGACTGGCGGGCAAACTGTCCGGCGGCATGAAGCAGAAGCTCGGGCTGGCCTGTACGCTGGTCGGGCAGCCGCAGGTGCTGCTGCTGGATGAGCCGGGGGTCGGCGTCGATCCGATTTCGCGCCGCGAACTGTGGCGCATGGTGCATGAACTGGCCAACGATGGCATGCTGATCCTGTGGAGCACCTCCTATCTGGACGAAGCAGAACAGTGTCGCGAAGTGCTGCTGCTCAATGAAGGCGAGTTGCTGTTCAGCGGCGCACCGAAAGATCTCACCCAACGCATGGCCGGGCGCACGGTGCTGATCGCCCCGCCCGCAGGCAGCCACCGCGCCTTGCTGCAACGGGCGATCTGCCTGCCTGCGGTCACCGACGGCGTGATCCAGGGCAAATACCTGCGCCTGATCCTGAAAGAAGGCGAAGATCACCGCCAGGTATTGCAGGCGCTGGATCTGCCGGATGCCGAACTGAGCGAAGCGGAACCACGTTTTGAGGATGCGTTTATCGATCTGCTCGGCGGCGGGCCGAACAGCCAATCGGCGCTGGCGGAGATCATGCCGACCGTCGAAGGGGAAAGCACTGAAACCGTGATCGAAGCGCAAGGGCTGACGAAGAAATTCGGCGACTTTGCCGCCACCGACCACGTCGATTTCAAAGTGCAGCGCGGTGAGATTTTCGGCCTGCTGGGCCCCAACGGCGCCGGGAAATCCACCACCTTTAAAATGATGTGCGGGCTGCTGGTGCCCACCGAAGGCAAGGCGCTGGTGCTGGGGATGGATCTGAAAACCAGCTCCGGCAAGGCGCGCCAGCATTTAGGCTATATGGCGCAGAAATTCTCGCTGTACGGCAACCTGACGGTGGCGCAAAACCTGAAATTCTTCTCCGGCGTTTACGGCCTGAGCGGCAAGGCGCAGCGCGACAAAATCGGTGAGATGTCCCGCGCCTTCAACTTCGATCCCATCATCAACCAGACGCCAGATTCGCTGCCGCTCGGCTTCAAACAGCGGTTGGCGCTGGCCTGCGCGCTGATGCACGAACCGGATATCCTGTTTCTCGATGAACCGACCTCCGGGGTCGATCCCCTGACCCGGCGTGAATTCTGGCTGCACATCAACGGCATGGTGGACAAGGGCGTCACCGTGATGGTCACCACCCACTTTATGGACGAGGCGGAATATTGCGACCGCATCGGGCTGGTGTATCGCGGCAAAATCATCGCCGCCGGGACCCCGGACGATCTCAAACACCAGGTGGCCAGCAGCGAGAACCCTAATCCGTCGATGGAGCAGGCGTTTATCGAGCTGGTGCAGGGGTATGATCAGGAGGAAAAGGCATGAATAGCGAAACGGCCCTCAGCGACGACAGCGGTTTCTCCTGGCGGCGGCTGCGCGCGCTGTGCCTGAAAGAGACGCGGCAGATTCTGCGCGATCCGAGCAGCGGGCTGATCGCTTTCGTCATTCCGCTGATGCTGCTGTTTATTTTCGGCTACGGCATCAACCTGGACTCCAGCAAGCTGCGGCTGGGGATCCTGATGGAACAACAAAGCGAGGAAGCGCGCGATCTGGCCAATGCTTTTACCGGCTCGCCTTATATCGAGCCAACCATCAGCGACAACCGCCAACAGCTGATCCAACTGATGCAAGCCGGGCGCATCCGCGGGCTGGTGGTGATCCCCAATGATTTTGCCCAACGCATGGCGCGGCCGCACGACAGCGCTCCCCTGCAAATTATTACCGACGGCAGCGAACCCAACACCGCCAACTTTGTTCAGGGCTATACCCAGGGGGTGTGGCAAATCTGGCAACAGCAGCGCGCCACCGACCGCGGGCGCGAAGAAAAGCCGTTAATCGACGTGCAGATGCGTTACTGGTTTAACCCGGCGGCCATCAGCCGGCATTACATCATTCCCGGCGCCATCACCATTATCATGACGGTGATCGGCGCTATCCTCACCTCGCTGGTGATCGCCCGCGAATGGGAGCGCGGCACCATGGAAGCGCTGCTTTCTACGCAGGTGACGCGGGCCGAACTGCTGCTGTCCAAACTGGTGCCCTACTACTTCCTCGGCATGATCGCCATGGTGCTGTGCATGGTGGTTTCGGTCTGGGTGCTTGGGGTGCCCTATCGCGGTTCGCTGCTGATTTTGTTCGTCATCAGCAGCCTGTTTCTCGCCAGCACGCTCGGCATGGGGTTGCTGATTTCCACCATTACCCGCAACCAGTTCAACGCGGCCATGGTGGCGCTGAACGCCGCCTTTCTGCCTTCGATCATGCTGTCCGGCTTTATTTTCCAGATCGACAGCATGCCGGCCATCGTCCGCGCCGTAACCTACATCATTCCGGCGCGTTACTTCGTCAGCACGCTGCAAACGCTGTTCCTGGCGGGCAACGTCGGCACAGTGTTGATGATTAACCTGCTGTTCCTGATCGCTTCAGCGGTGGTGTTTATCGGCCTGACGGCCTGGAAAACCCAGCGGCGGCTGGATTAAGGGGAATTAAGATGTTTCACCGTCTCTGGACGTTAATCATTAAGGAAATGCAATCGTTGCTGCGTGATCCGCAGACCCGCGCCATCCTGATTTTGCCGGTTATTTTGCAGGTGCTGCTGTTTCCCTTTGCCGCCACGCTGGAGGTGACCAATGCCACCATCGCGGTGTACAGCGAAGACAGCGGTCATGCCTCGGTCGAGCTGACCCAGCGCTTCGCCAAAGCCAAGGCCTTCTCGCATGTGTTGCTGTTGCGCAGCCCGCAGGAAATACAAGCCACCATCGATAACCAAAAGGCCCTGCTGCTGATCCGTTTCCCGGCACAATTTTCACGGGATATCGCCAGCGGCAATACGGCCCCGCTGCAGTTGTTGCTCGATGGACGTAACTCCAACAGCGCACAGATCGCTGCCAACTATGTGCAGCAGATTGTGCAGGACTATCAGAATGAGTTGATCGGCGGTCGCGCCAAGCCCAACAACAGCGAGCTGGTGGTGCGTAACTGGTATAACCCGAATCTGGATTACAAGTGGTTCGTGGTGCCGTCGCTGATTGCCATGATCACCACCATCGGCGTGCTGATTGTCACCTCACTGTCGGTGGCACGCGAGCGCGAACAGGGTACGCTGGAACAGCTACTGGTGTCACCGTTGACCACCTGGCAGATTTTTATCGGCAAAGCGGTACCGGCGCTGATCGTCGCCACCTTCCAGGCCAGCATCGTGTTGCTGATCGGCATCTTTATTTATCAGATCCCGTTCGCCGGTTCGCTGTTGTTGTTCTACGGCACCATGTTGATTTACGGGCTATCGCTGGTGGGATTCGGTCTGTTGATTTCGTCGCTGTGCGCCACCCAGCAACAGGCGTTTATCGGCGTGTTCGTGTTTATGATGCCGGCGATCCTGCTTTCCGGCTATGTCTCGCCGGTGGAAAATATGCCGGTGTGGCTGCAAAACCTGACCTGGGTTAACCCCATCCGCCACTTCACCGATATCACCAAACAGATCTATTTGAAGGATGCCAGTTTCGGCATCATCTGGCACAGCCTGTGGCCGCTACTGGCAATCACCGCCACCACCGGCAGCGCCGCCTACGCCATGTTCCGCCGCAAGATTGCATAAAAAAAAGACTCTGCGATAGAGATCTCAGAGTCTTTCTATTCACTGGAAATCCTATGGATTTCATGCTGCGGCTAGGCGACCAGCTCGTGTATCCCCAGGAGCTTACTTAAGTAAGTAACTGGGGTATGCGACAAATCTGTCGGGAACAGATTTGAACGCTGCTTGCAGCGGCCCCAAAGGGGCAAGGCCCACGGATGGGCCTTGTAAGCAGTCAACAACGCTGCAGCTTGAAAGACGACGGATTTAGCGGCGGTTGCCGAAAATGCGCAGCAACATCAGGAACAGGTTGATGAAATCAAGGTACAGCGTCAGCGCGCCCACAATGGCGTATTTGCGGAAGCTGTCTTTGTCATCGGCGTTCAACTGCTCGCCCATGGCTTTCAGTTTCTGAGTGTCGTACGCCGTCAGGCCAACAAACACCACCACCCCGATATAGGTAATCGCCCACATCAACGCCGTGCTTTTCAGCCAGATATTGACCAGCGAAGCCAGCACGATACCGATCAGCGCCATAAACAGCATGCTGCCGAAACCGCTCAGGTCGCGCTTGGTGGTGTAGCCGTACAGGCTCATCGCGCCGAACATACCGGCGGTTACCACGAAGGTGCTGGCGATCGAGCTGTAGGTATAAGCGATGAAAATGCTGGAAAGCGTCAGCCCGGTCAGCGCCGAATACAGCATAAACAGCGAGGTGGCGACCGTGCCACTGAGACGATTGACCATGCCGGAAATCACGAACACCAGACCCAACTGCGCGATAATCAGGCCGAAGAAGGTGATCTGGCTGGAGAAGATAAAGTTAAGGATCGCGGGCGTGTTAGCCGCGTACCAGGAAACAAACGCCGTCAACAGCATACCGCAGGTCATCCAGCCATAAACCTGCGCCATATAAGCTTGAATGCCGCTGTTGGCACGTTCGACGATTGAACCATTAGAGCGTGGATATCGGTCCATGACGGTTACCTTTTGCGTATGAAACAAGATTTCGAACCCCCATTACCCGTCGCCTTTCAAGCTACAGCGTTGTTACCTGCACTCGCTCCCCCCAGTTACTTACTTAAGTAAGCGCCTGGGATGAGCGAGCTGGGTGCCTAGCTGTAACTTGAAATTCATAGGGTATCCAAAGGACTCGGCCTGTTATAAGCGTACCACAGAAAACCTAAGCTGGAAGTTGCAAAGGTATTGATATATTTCTGCGGTTTACCCTTTATTTATCCGCTTTATGCCAGCGTTCCGCTGCCTGGCGATCGCTGTCGCGAGCATCGACCCAACGGTCGCCTTGCCCGACGGCTTCGCGCTTCCAGAACGGTGCGCGGGTTTTCAGGTAATCCATGATGAACTCGGTGGCCTCAAACGCCATGCTGCGGTGCGCACTGGTCACGCCAACGAACACGATCTCATCACCGGGAAACAATTCGCCCACGCGGTGGATCACCGTCGCACGCTGCAAGGGCCAACGGCTACGGGCTTCGTCCAGGATCTCCGCCAGCGCTTTTTCGGTCATGCCCGGGTAGTGTTCCAGCGTCAGTGCACTGACGTTATCGCCCAGATTGTGGTTGCGTACCTTGCCGGTGAAGGTGACCACTGCGCCATCATCGTCGCACTGCGCCAACCACTGATATTCGTCGCCCACGTTGAACGGCGCTTCACCTACGCGGATACGGGTATTTTCCACCATTAACCTCCGGTTACCGGTGGAAAGAAAGCGACTTCATCACCGGCACGCAGTGGATGTTCGGCGGCCACCAGCGACTGGTTCACCGCAGTCAGCAGCTTGCCGGACTCCAATGCCAATGCCCAGCGATCGCCACGGGCGCACAGCGCCTTGCGCAGCGCTTCTACCGTCGGATAATCCGCCGGCATCGACAAGTCACCGGTACCGACCAGTTCGCGTACCTGGGCAAAAAACAGAATATTAATCATAGCTCCACCTTAAAATCACCGGATTTGCCGCCGCTTTTCGCCAGCAGCCGCACCGGCCCTATCACCATATCTTTCTGTACCGCTTTACACATGTCGTAAATGGTCAACGCGGCCACGGAAGCGGCAGTTAAGGCTTCCATTTCGACGCCGGTCTTACCGGTCAGTCGGCAACAGGTTTCAATGCGCACCCGGCTGTGTTCCGGCTGCGCTTCCAACTGCACTTCGACCTTGCTCAGCATCAACGGATGGCACAGCGGGATCAGCTCCCAGGTGCGTTTCGCCGCCTGAATACCGGCAATGCGTGCCGTGGCGAACACGTCGCCCTTGTGGTGGCTGCCATCGATAATCATCGCCAGCGTGGTCGGCAACATCTCGACGAAAGCCTCCGCTCGCGCCTCACGCACCGTCTCGGCTTTGGCGGAAACGTCGACCATATGGGCTTCGCCCGCGGCGTTAATATGGGTTAGCTGCGTCATAATTGTTATTTCTTCAGATGTGGCTGGAAGTTGCACGGGCGATGGCGCGCGTCCAACTGCTCTTCAATAATGCGTTCCCAGGCGGTGCGGCAGGCGCGGGTCGACCCCGGCATGGCGAAAATGACCGTCTGGTTGGCCATACCGGCCAGCGCGCGCGACTGGACAGTGGCGGTGCCAATCTCTTCATAAGACACCATGCGGAACAGTTCGCCGAACCCTTCCACTTCACGATCGAACAGCGGCAGTAGCGCTTCCGGGGTATAGTCCCTGGCGGTAAAGCCGGTGCCGCCGGTAATCAGCACCGCCTGCACCGTTTCATCGGCGATCCAGGCAGAAACGCATGCGCGGATCTGATATTTGTCGTCTTTGACGATGGCGCGATCCACCACCTGATGCCCGGCTTCAAGTGCCGCTTCCTGCAGATACTGGCCCGAGGTGTCTTCCGCTTCACCGCGAGTGTCCGAAACGGTCAAGATAGCGATATGTGCCGGAACGAATTCACTGCTGGCATGACTCATTGCTTGCTCCCGTGCAATTGGAAAAAGTTACCCGCCGATAAACGACAGGTTCTGCGTGATGCCACTGTTGCCCTGGTGCAGGAAGTGAGTCTGTTTTTTACTCAACAACCCGCCCTGGATGCGCTCCTTCAGTTCATCAAGCTGCTGGTCACCGGTCAGCAGATCGCGCAGGCCAATGCCCTGCTCACCGAACAGGCACAGGTGTAAATTGCCGATAGCCGAGACCCGCAGCCGGTTGCAACTGGCGCAGAAATCTTTCTCATAAGGCATGATTAACCCCACTTCGCCCTGGTAATCCGGGTGGCTGAACACCTGCGCCGGGCCGTCGCTGCGGCCGCGCGGCTGGCGCTGCCAGCCCTGCTGTTCCAGTTGCACACGGATCACTTCGCCGGACACGTGGTGTTTGCGAAACAAATCGCCCCCCTCGCCGGTTTCCATCAGTTCGATAAAGCGCAGTTGAATCGGGCGGTCTTTGATCCAGTTAAGGAAGGCGCCCAGCTGCTGATGGTTCACGTCACGCATCAACACTGCGTTGACTTTGACCTTGCTGAAGCCTGCGGTAAAGGCGGCGTCGATGCCGTCCATCACCTGGCGGAACTTGTCCTGCCCGGTAATGGCATGAAATTGGCGGGGATCCAGGCTGTCGACGCTGACGTTGACCGCCGTCAGGCCGGCGTCACGCCAGCTTGCGACGTCGCGCGCCATGCGGTAACCGTTGGTGGTCACGGCGAGCTGGCGGATGGCCGGGTTTTCACGCACGGCGGCGATGATCTCGGTAAAATCGCGACGCAGCGAAGGCTCACCGCCGGTCAGGCGCACCTTTTCGGTACCCAGTTCGGCGAAGGCGCGGCTGACGCGTCGGATCTCATCGAGCGACAAGAATGTTTTCGGGCTGCCGTTCGGGCGATAGCCGTCCGGCAAACAGTAGGTGCAACGAAAGTTACACACGTCGGTGATCGACAGGCGCAAGTAATAGAACTTGCGCTCATAAGCATCAATGAGTTGCGGCACCATAACACCTTCCAAAGTCGGGAGATGCGAACGTTTCCGCTCTGCACCCTGGTGGCTGACTTCGCCACGGCCCAAGCGCCATATTGTTCGCAAAAACAACGTAGGCCCAGAGGCTAGGAGTTTTGGTCTCAGTTCCCGCTGCTTGAGTAGCCGGAACGAAACCGTGGTTTTCACCAGAATTCTAGCGCTAAACAAACGCGATAGCCAACGTGCAATTTCGCTATATAATTGTGTATACAGCGATTTTACGCGGTTACAAATCTGGAAAACCATGATAAACGCCCTTTACGAAGATGAATTGACCGGAATCACGCAAATCACACTCTTTTTCGCGTTTTTACGCCAAATCCGCTACTTTATGCGGGCAGTTAAGCCCCTTTGTAAGGAAATTTATGCGTAATCGAACCCTGGCCGATCTCGATCGGGTAGTGGCATTGGGCGGTGGCCATGGTCTTGGTCGCGTGATGTCTTCCCTGTCGTCTTTAGGCTCCCGTTTAACCGGTATTGTCACCACCACCGATAACGGCGGTTCTACCGGCCGTATCCGACGTTCGGAAGGCGGCATTGCCTGGGGCGATACCCGTAACTGTCTGAATCAACTGATCACCGAACCCAGCGTGGCCTCCGCGATGTTCGAATACCGCTTCAGCGGCAATGGCGAACTGTCGGGGCACAACCTCGGCAACCTGATGCTGAAGGCGTTGGATCACCTCAGCGTGCGCCCATTGGAAGCGATCAATCTGGTACGCAGCCTGCTGAAAGTGGACGCGGCGCTGATCCCGATGTCCGAACAGCCGGTGGATCTGATGGCGCACGATCATGAAGGCAACCACGTCTACGGGGAAGTGAATGTCGATCAGTTGACCGATATGCCGCAGGAGCTGATGCTGTCGCCCTATGTTAACGCGACGCGCGAAGCGCTGGATGCCATCGCGCAGGCCGACGTGATCCTGATTGGTCCGGGCAGCTTCCTGACCAGCCTGATGCCTCTGCTGTTGCTGGATGATCTTACGCAGGCCCTGCGCCGCAGCAGCGCCAATATGATTTATATCGACAATCTGGGACGCGAATTAAGCGTCGCGGCGGCAGCCTTGACGTTAAAGAACAAACTGGAATTGATGGAGGCGAAAATTGGCCGCCAGATGATCGATGCCGTGATTGTCGGACCGACGATAGATACCCGTGAAGTGCAGGATCGGGTGGTGATCAAACAACCGCTGGAAGCGACGGACATTCCTTACCGTCACGATCGCCAGTTGCTGCGCCAGGCGCTGGATCAGGCGTTGATCGAGTTAGGCGCCCGCGCCTGACGGCTTACTCGCCGCCACGTAGCCAAGGGTTATCGCTGGCGGCCCGGCTGACCATATCGAGATAAAGATCTTCCACCTGCTGGCGCGCCCAGGGCGTGCGACGCAGAAACTTCAAGCTGGATTTGATGCTGGGATCGCTGCTGAAACAGTTGATGCGAATGCGTTCAGCCAGCCCTGACCAACCGTAGTTCTCCACCAGTTTATTCAAAAGTTGTTCCAGAGTGACGCCGTGCATCGGGTCTTTGGACTGGTGTTGGGTCATGTCTGTGGCTCGCAGTAGTCAAATGGCCGCACACCATAATCAGCTTTGGCGGAGGCGACAAGAAATTTATACCCTTTGTCTTTCAAACTGCAGCGTTGTTGGCTGCAGCTCGAAATCCATTGGGTATTCCCTTGAAACACCCTCTGGTGTCTCTGTGCCTTAAGAAATGGCGATGAACTGCTCACGCAACTGGTGGATCTCATCGCGCAAGCCCGCAGCCTGCTCGAACTCCAGGTTCTGTGCGTGGGTATACATCTGAGCTTCCAGCTCGCGGATTTTTTGATCCAGGGCTTTCGGCGTAAGGTTTTGGTACTGAGCGGCGCTTTCCGCTGCCTTGCCCTTCCCTCTGCCCTTACTGCGGTTGCCCGGTTTGCCCAACTGCAAAATATCGGAAATTTTCTTGTTCAGGCCCTGCGGCACAATGCCGTTTTCTTCGTTGAACGCCTGCTGTTTGGCGCGACGACGCTCGGTCTCGCTGATTGCTCTGGCCATCGAGTCGGTAATTTTGTCACCGTAAAGGATCGCTTTACCGTTGAGGTTACGCGCCGCACGGCCGATGGTCTGGATTAACGAACGTTCGGAACGCAGGAAGCCTTCTTTATCGGCATCCAAAATCGCCACCAGAGACACCTCAGGCATGTCCAGGCCTTCACGCAACAGGTTGATACCCACCAGCACGTCAAACTCGCCCAGACGCAGGTCACGAATGATTTCGACCCGTTCTACAGTATCGATGTCAGAGTGCAGGTAGCGCACGCGTTCGCCGTGCTCTTCCAGGTATTCGGTCAGGTCTTCCGCCATGCGTTTGGTCAGCGTGGTGACCAGTACCCGCTCGTTGATCGCCACCCGCTTGCGGATTTCGGAAAGCAGATCGTCCACCTGAGTGGTCACTGGCCGCACTTCTATTTGCGGATCCAGCAACCCGGTAGGGCGCACGACCTGATCGATAATGTCGTCGCCGGATTTCTCCAGCTCATATTTGCCCGGCGTGGCGGAGACATAAATGGTCTGCGGCGCCAGCGCTTCGAACTCTTCAAAACGCATGGGGCGGTTATCCAGCGCCGACGGCAGACGGAAACCGTATTCCACCAGCGTTTCCTTGCGCGAACGGTCGCCTTTGTACATGCCGCCGATTTGCGGAATGGTCACGTGGGACTCGTCGACCACCAGCAGGCCATCCGCCGGTAAATAATCAAACAACGTCGGTGGTGGCTCACCCTCGCCGCGCCCGGACAGGTAGCGCGAATAGTTTTCAATACCGGAGCAGTAGCCCAGTTCGTTCATCATCTCCAGATCAAACTGGGTGCGCTGCGTCAGACGCTGTTCTTCCAGCAGCTTGTTATTGGCCAGCAGCACCTTGCGCCGCTCGGCCAGATCCACCTTGATCTCTTCCATCGCCTGCAGGATCCGCTCACGCGGCGTCACGTAGTGCGACTTCGGGTAAATGGTAAAACGCTGCACTTCTTGTTCGATCTGACCGGTCAGGGGATCAAACAGCGAAAGGCGTTCGACTTCTTCGTCAAACAGCTCGATGCGCAGCGCCAGTTCGTCCGATTCCGCCGGGAAGATGTCTATCACCTCACCGCGTACGCGGAAAGTCGCGCGCTGGAAGGCTTGATCGTTGCGGGTATATTGCAGCTCCGCCAAACGGCGCAGGATCGCCCGCTGATCGATGATCATCCCCTTGGTCAGGTGCAACATCATCTTCAGATACAGATCCGGATCGCCCAGGCCGTAGATCGCCGAGACCGACGCCACCACGATCACATCGCGACGTTCCAGCAGCGCTTTGGTTGCGGAAAGGCGCATCTGCTCGATGTGTTCGTTCACCGAGGCGTCTTTTTCAATAAAAGTGTCGGAGCTGGGGACGTAGGCTTCCGGCTGGTAGTAGTCGTAGTAAGAAACAAAATACTCGACCGCATTCTCGGGAAAGAACTCTTTCATCTCGCCGTACAACTGCGCCGCCAAGGTTTTGTTGGGCGCCAGCACCATGGTCGGCCGGTTGAGATCGGCGATCACATTGGCAACGGTAAATGTCTTGCCCGAACCGGTCACCCCGAGCAGTGTCTGGTGCGCCAGGCCGTCTTCCAGGCCCTCTTCAAGCTTGCGGATGGCTTCCGGCTGATCGCCGGCCGGTTTGAATTCGGAATGCAGTTTGAAAACTTTACTCATATACCCTTCGTCTTTCAAATTGCCGCGTTGCTACCGGCTGTCGTAGTGGGCAGGCGCAGCATGCAACGCCCCTACCTGGAGATGTGCGCGCTCAGGCGGCCATGGCGCGGGTGCTCGGTGAATGGCCACTAATTATGGAAAGCCCCGGCGATTTTCGCCAGTGCCTATAATACTGGATATAAAACCAGCTTCAAGCGATTCGTCGCTTTAGCGTGCGCCAAACCAGGCTGAATGCACCGTCAGGGTTACAGTCGCGTGACATTTTTATTGTCAATAACAGATTTATCCCCAAAATCCGTCACGAATTAACTTATTGATAGCACTACGGCGAAAAATCATACATAGGAACTTCATCAATACATCAGTCGCTTGATTTTAGTTAATTTATTGATAAATAATGATTTTATAAAAAAGACGAGATTGCGGACAAAGCGAACAGAACCCGCGTCCGCTCTCGCTTTAAACCGGTTTTCTAAATCTAATGCACAAGGTTATCCACAGGAATGGTGGATAACTCTCACCGCCCCGCCCCCGACGGGAGTTGCAGAAAGAACGCTTTTTGCCGTTTCTGTTCGCCAAGATGGCTTTTTTAGTTATTTTTTCACAAAAATATCGCTTTGTTTATGCCGATTAATGCTAAAAAGCCCCATTGCCAAAAACAGATTTGTCCCATTGTTACCTTCATCTGCTGCATCTTGCGGCGACCGGTTAAATAGTTTGCACCATAACTATTCTCCGCAGCACTGGAAGAGTGCAAAAATTGTCCGCGTTAACTTTTCGCCCTCTTTTCCCCCGCGCCACTCAGCCCGCTCTCGGCGCGCCAAGCCGTTAACAAGGCAATAACAAACCCGCTTTTGATTTGATTAAAAAGTTGGCCCAAGGGTTGCATTACCCTTCAACGGCAAAAGTGCGGTCGGAGGAAATCTTCGGCCTGTGACAACAGAATGACCTGCTCTGCATTAACCGTCAGTCCGGTGATAATCAACTGACATTTACGACACAAAGACCAGAGAGCACTGGAAAATTACCCTTAGCTGCCATTTTTGCCCATGTATTGCGTATTTTTACCAAACCTGAACTACCTCGTTAAAGGTAGTCGATCAGCATTTTGTTCTGGACATTGAAACACTCGGGAAAGAAACCGCTAACGCGGCAACCGTAGCAAGGAAGGGATAAAGCAAGGAAGCAGGGGTTCGGTACCCACCTCTGCACCGGTCGCCCTGTGGCACCAGCAGGTAAAATTGGCGCGGCCTGTTAAAGCCGCGTTACACCGGCGCCCCCGATGGGCGCACATCCACGAGTGGAATACAGGTCTTTGAGGAGAATGCCGGATGTTAAGTTTAAGGTCAGTGAATCAGTTTTATGGGCAAAACCATACCCTGTGGGATATCAACCTGGAGCTGCCGCGCGGTCAGTGTACGGTGCTTATCGGCCGTAACGGCGTAGGCAAAACCACGCTGGTCAACTGCATTATGGGCCATTTGCCGGTCGTCAGCGGCAGCATGACCTGGCAGTTGGCGGACGAACCCCCGCAAAACTTGCTACAGCAGCCGGTAGAAACCCGCACGGCGCTGGGGATCAGCTACGTTCCCCAGGGGCGGCAAATATTTTCGCAGCTCAGCGTAGAGGAAAATCTGCAGGTGGCGCTGATGGCAGGCCGTGATAGGTCGCGGCGTATCCCGCCGTTGATTTACAGTCTGTTTCCCAACCTGCGGGAGATGCGCGGCCGCCGAGCCGGTGATTTGGGTGACGGTGAACAGCAACAGTTGGCGATTGGCCGTGCCCTGGTGCTGGAGCCGGAACTGCTGATCCTCGATGAACCCACCAGCGGTGTTCAACCGTCCATCGCCGCCGATATCGGCAACGCGATCCGCAAGCTTAACCGTGAGCTGGGCATGACTATCCTGCTGGTGGAACACAAGCTGCCGTTTGTACGCCGCGTGGCGGACCGTTTTTGCCTGATGGACCAGGGACGCAGCGTAGCGGATGGTACGCTGGAACAGTTGGATGAGGACCTGATCAATGCCTATCTGGCGGTGTGAAGTGCCAAGACCGGGGGAGGACAGTTTCCCCCCGGTTCATTTATAACAGGCTCAGATCCAGATAATGCCCCAGCGCCTGCCGTTCGGGCTCGGGCAGATGCGGGATCTCCCCCAGCAGCGGTGCCGGTAACATGCGGCACAGCGTGGACATATATTCCTGATGACGACGGCCCGGTGCACAGACATCATTGGCAATCCAGCCGACCAACGGCAGCCCCGCCTGCTGGATCGCCTGTGCGGTCAGCACAGCATGGTTAATGCAGCCCAGCCGGATCCCCACCACCAAAATCACCGGCAGTTGTTCCTGTTGCACCCAGTCGGCAAAGGTATGTTGCTCACTAAGCGGCGTAAACCAGCCCCCGGCACCTTCGATCAGCAGCCAGTCGGCCCGCTGCTCCAGGTGGCGTAACCCGGCGGAAAGCTGCGCCAGTTCGATCGGCCGCCCTTCGTCGGCGCTGACAATGTGCGGTGAGGTCGGTTCTGCAAACACATAAGGGTTTACTTCGCCATAGCTCAGCGACACCGCGCTGTTGGCCTGCAATGCCAATGCATCGCCGTTACGCAGACCTTCGTCGGTCATCTCGCTGCCTGAAGCCACCGGCTTGTAACCGGCGGTGCGGTAACCCGCCAGATTAGCCGCCTGCAACAAGGCGCTGCTGGCCACGGTTTTGCCCACTTCGGTGTCGGTGCCGGTGACAAACCAACGCTTAATCACGATAAATCACTCCATAAACCAGATGATAGCTGAGCGGGAATTGTCCGCGGTGGCAGGGATAGGCTGCCTGTAAGGCGGCAAGCCGTTGTCGGGACAGTAGCCCGGCCTCGCGCCCCTGATGCAAATGGGTCGCGCCGATCCCCTTAAGAGAACGCATCAGCGCCATCACATCCGGGTAGTTCAGGGTTTGCCACTCCGCCTGCAAACGGTGGCGATAGCCCTCACACGCCGCGCCAATCTGCGCCAGCGGCAGAAAATCGTTCACATGCCGTTCGCCGTCCACCTGCAGCCAGGCGTCGCCCAACTCATGCAACGACCCTTCCGCCAGGGTAGAAAACAAAATCACGCCACCCGGACGGGTAACGCGATACAACTCCGCCAAGGCACGCGGCAGGCTGCTGCACCATTGCACCACCAAACTGCTGAAGCAGATATCTACTGCGGCCGCGGGCAGCGGCACATTTTCGATATCGCCCAGCAAATAATGGTCCGCCGCCTGCTGTTGGCGAGCATAGGCCAGCATGCCCGGTGCCAGATCGAGCGCCGTCACCTGCTTACCCAGTTCGCGCCAACGGCGGCTGAAGTGGCCGGTGCCACAGCCTGCGTCGAGCAGTTGTTCACCCCGGTGATCCCGCCCCATCCCCAGCAAGCGCTCACCCACATCACGTTGCAGTATCGCCGCCGCATCATAGTTCCCGGCCGCACGACTGAAGGCCGAAGCGACCGCTTGCTTATTAACCTGCTCAAACGCTGACGTCATGCAGTACCTCCAGCAGACGATCGATATCCTGCGGCTGATGCGCCGCCGTCAGGGTAATGCGCAGACGCGCGCCGCCCGGTGGCACCGTGGGTGGACGGATAGCGCTCACCCACAGCCCCTGTTCACGCAGACTTTGCGCCAGATCGAGCGCTCGTTGGTTATCCCCCACCAGCAAGGGCTGTATGGCAGTAACCGACTCCGTCAGGGTTAGCGACAACTGGGCTGCCCCCTGACGGAAACGCTGAATATTATCCTGCAGCCGGGCACGCAATTCGTCGCCTTGCTGAATGCAGCGCAAGGCGGCTTGCAGTGCGCAGGCCTGCGCCGGTGGCATTGCGGTGCTGTAAATCAGATGGCGGGCAAACTGCAGCAGGTATTCGGCCGTGGCCTCATCGCACAGTACCGCGGCTCCGCTGAGGCCGAAGGCTTTGCCAAAGGTGACCACCAGCAGTTCGGGCCGCACGCCCTGCTGCCAGCAAGTGCCGCGCCCCTGCTCGCCGTGAACGCCAATGCCGTGCGCGTCGTCGACCATCAGCCAGGCACCGGCTTCGCGACTCAAACGGTGCAGATCCGCCAGTGGTGCGCTGTCGCCGTCCATACTGAAGACCCCTTCCGTCACCGCCAACGTCTGGCCGCCGCAAGGTTTCGCCAGTAAATCGGCCAATGCCTGCGGTTGATTATGACGAAAACGTCGCAGTTGGGCCGGTGAGTGAGCCGCCGCCTCCAGCAGCGAAGCGTGGCTAAGGCGATCCGCCAAAATGCGGTCGTCCTCCTGCATCAATGCCGCCAGCAGCGCCTGATTGGCGGCATAGCCAGAAATAAACAGCAGCGCACGCGGATAGCCAAGCCACTGCGCCAACTGCTGTTCCAGCGCCTGATGAGCCGTACAAAAACCGGTCACGTGGCCGGAACCGCCGGAGCCCACACCATACTGCTGCGCACCCTGCTGCCAGGCGGTGATCACCTGCGCATCCTGGCTCAGGCCGAGGTAATCATTGCCGGAGAAATTCAGGTAACGGTGGTCGTTAAGTTGCAGATGGCGGCCATTGCCGCCCTGATTCACCTGACGGCGGCGGTAAGCGGCGCTCTGTTGCCGCTCCTCCAGCGCCTGTTCAATCCGTTGTTGCCAGCTCATTACAGCGCCGCGTTGTAAAACTCAGCGGTATCGGCCTGCATCAGGCGCGCAGCCAGCACTTGTTGCTGCTGATTGTCGCCGTGCTCGGTTTCAGTCTGCTGCGGGTTCAGGCCCAGTTTGCGGAACAGTTGCAGATCTTTGTCCTCTTCCGGGTTTGGCGTGGTCAGCAGTTTGCAGCCGTAGAAGATGGAGTTGGCGCCGGCCATAAAGCACATCGCCTGGGTTTGCTCGTTCATTTGCTCGCGACCGGCGGAAAGACGCACGTAAGAAGTCGGCATCATGATGCGTGCTACCGCGATGGTACGGATAAAATCAAAAGGATCGACGTCTTCGTTGTCCGCCAGCGGCGTGCCTTTCACCTTCACCAGCATGTTGATCGGCACGCTCTCCGGCGGCGTTGGCAGGTTGGCCAACTGCACCAGCAGCCCGGCGCGATCACGCACGGTTTCGCCCAGCCCCACGATGCCGCCGGAACAGACTTTAATGCCCGCACCGCGCACCTTGCCCAGCGTATCCAGACGTTCCTGATAGCTGCGGGTGGTGATGATGTTGCCGTAGAATTCCGGCGAGGTATCCAGATTGTGGTTGTAATAATCCAGCCCGGCTTCCGCCAGACGTTCCGCCTGGGTACCGTCCAGGGTGCCCAGCGTCATACAGGTTTCCATGCCCATCGCCTTCACGCCTTGCACCATTTGCTGCAGGTAAGGCATATCGCGCTCGTGCGGGTTTTTCCACGCCGCGCCCATGCAAAAACGGGTCGATCCGTTCGCCTTGGCCTTGCGTGCCGATTCCAGCACCTGCTCCACCTGCATCAGCCGCTCCGACTCCAGGCCGGTTTTGTAGCGAGAGCTTTGCGGACAGTACTTGCAGTCCTCCGGACAGGCGCCGGTCTTGATTGATAACAGCGTGCTCACCTGCACCTGACGCGGATCAAAATGCCGGCGGTGAACCGTCTGGGCTTCAAACAATAACTCAAGCAGGGGTTTATCAAACAGGGTCTGGGCAAGACCCACTGTCCAGTGAATGCGATCGGCCATCACGGCGTCTCCAAAAATGAAAAAAGTGTCGTCAGTTTAGATATTGTGGATATACTGTCAACCATTACACACATGATTTGGTTTACAAGTATGTCTGTCACTGCCTCCGACCTGGAATTCGATCAGCGCCATATCTGGCACCCTTACACTTCGATGAGTCACCCGTTACCCTGCTATCCGGTCGAAGCCGCCAGCGGCGTTGAGCTGCAGCTGGCCGATGGTCGACGCCTGATTGACGGCATGTCGTCCTGGTGGGCGGCCATTCACGGCTATAACCACCCGCAATTGAACCTGGCCGCCACGCAGCAGTTGGAAAAAATGTCGCACGTGATGTTCGGCGGTATTACCCACCCCGCGGCGATCGAACTGTGCCGCAAGCTGGTGGCGATGACGCCGGAAGCGCTGCAATGCGTGTTCCTGGCGGATTCCGGCTCGGTGGCGGTGGAAGTGTCGTTGAAGATGGCGTTGCAATACTGGCAAGCGCGCGGGGAACGGCGGCAGCGTATTCTGACCCTGCGTCACGGCTACCACGGCGATACCTTCGGCGCGATGTCGGTGTGCGATCCGGACAATTCGATGCACAGCCTGTATCAGGGCTATCTCGCGCCGCACCTGTTCGCCACCGCGCCGCAGTGTGGTTTCGATCAAGCCTGGGATGAAAAGGATATTGCCCCGTTCGCCGCCCTGCTGGAACAGCATGCCGGTGAAGTGGCGGCGGTGATCCTGGAGCCGGTGGTTCAAGGTGCCGGCGGCATGCGCATCTACCATCCGACCTACCTGAAACGGGTGCGGGAACTCTGTGACCACCACCAGGTGCTGCTGATTGCCGACGAAATCGCCACCGGTTTCGGGCGCACCGGCAAGCTGTTTGCTTGTGAACACGCGGACGTGGTGCCGGATATTCTGTGTCTGGGCAAGGCATTGACCGGCGGTTATATGACGCTGTCCGCCACCCTGACTACTCGCCACGTGGCAGAAACCATCAGCAACGGCGCGGCGGGCTGCTTTATGCACGGCCCGACCTTTATGGGCAACCCGCTGGCCTGTGCGGTAGCGAATGCCAGCCTGTCGCTGCTGGCGGAAAACCGCTGGCAACAGCAGGTAGCCGCTATCGAAACCCAGTTGAAACAGCAGCTATTACCGCTGAAAATGCAGCCAAAAGTGGCGGATGTTCGGGTGTTGGGGGCGATTGGCGTGGTGGAAATGCGCGAACCGGTGGATATGGCGCAGCTGCAGCGGGGTTTTGTCGAGCGCGGCGTGTGGATCCGGCCTTTCGGCAAACTGATTTATTTGATGCCGCCCTACATCATCGAACCTGAGCAGCTCAGCAAATTGACCGCCGCAGTCAGCGCAGCGGTACAGTAATCGACTACCAATGCTGGTCCAGATAGCGGGCCAGCAATACCAGACACAGCACCCACAGCAAAATAATCATTACCGCCGCCATGCGGCCGGTAGGATTGTCGATACGCCTTTGCGCTTTCTCACGGAACTCCGCCATCAAGGGTTTGGGGATCAGCCGCACCGCCAACATAATGCCCAACGGCACAATGATTACGTCGTCCAGATAGCCCAGCACCGGAATAAAGTCCGGGATCAGATCGATGGGCGACACCGCGTAACCCGCTACCAGCAGGGCGACCAATTTGGCATACCAGGGCGTGCGCCGGTCGCGAGCGGCCAGCCAAAGTGCATAAATGTCGCGCTTGATGCCCTTGGCCCAGCGGCGCAGCCAGCCAAACCACGGCGTGCGTTTTTTGAATGAAATCATGATTGCTTTTATCGATCTGTGAATTATTGATGCCGCGAATGTAACTTCGGCGTTAACGAGGATAACTCATAGGTGAGGCCGCTGGCGAGATGCAATGACACTTGTATTGTCGCGCCAAAACGGTCTAGCTTAGGGGTTCAGCTTTTACCGACCAATGGAGTCATTATGGCCTTTCGTTTGTACAGCAACGATCTGCAGGACGGCGCGAAAATGCCGGAGCGCCAGGTATTTAACGGCATGGGTTATCAGGGCGATAATCTGTCGCCGCATCTGGCCTGGGATGGCGTGCCGGAAGGCACCAAGAGTTTCGTGATTTCGGTTTACGATCCCGATGCCCCAACCGGCTCCGGCTGGTGGCACTGGGTAGTGGCCAATATCCCGGCTGCCACGCGCGAACTGCCGCAGGGCGCAGGCTCCGGCAAGGGCGGCTTACCGGCCGGCGCTGTCCAGACCCGCACCGATTTTGGTTCCGCCGGTTACGGCGGTGCCGCACCTCCGCAGGGGGAAAGCCACCGCTATCATTTCACCGTCCATGCACTGGATGTAGCAAGCATTGAGGTGGATGAAGGTTCCAGCGGTGCCCTGGTCGGCTTTAACGTGCACTTCCATAGCCTCGGCAGCGCCACGCTGACGGTGAAGTACAACTGATATGGCTCGGGGCGGGTATAACCGCCCCGATGGAAAAGTGGATTCGGCGTTAATAAACATAATGTAGCAAAAGCCTGTTTACCCCCCGCATGCCATACCGTACGTAATACTCTCTTTCTATACCCTAAATAATTGGAGTTGCATCAAGGCGGCAAGTTTGTGAGTCCCCAGTCACTTACTTAAGTAAGTGACTGGGGTGAGCAAATGCAGCCAACACAGAGGCAGCTTCAAGTATGACGGGTATCTAACACGCTTACCCACATCGGCCCTTTCCCCACCGGGTAGCGTGCCAACGTGGTCAGCTTGCCGCTGGTCTGATCGATTTCATACACTCCGATATGATCGGACTTCTGCCCGGACGAAATCACAAAGCGGCCGCTGTGGTCGATGTTGAAACCGCGAGGCTGCTCTTCGGTCGGGTGATAACCGACGACCGACAGGGTGCTGCCGTCTTCGGACACGCTGAAAATCGTCAGAATGCTGGCGGTGCGGTCGCTGGTGTACAGGAAACGGCCGTTTGGCGTGAGGTGAATATCCGCCGCCCAGCGGGTGCCGGTGAAATCGGCCGGCATGATATCCAGCGTTTGCGCCACCGTATATTTACCGCCGTTTTCGCTAATGGCCAGCACGTCTACCGTACCGTCCAGCTCGTTTACGCAGTAGGCATATTTGTCGTTAGGGTGGAATGCCATGTGACGCGGGCCGGCGCCGGTGGCGGTTGCAACCGCTTCCTGAGCATGCGGCGTCAGTTCACCCTGTTGGTCCAAATTGAACAGACGAATGCGATCTTCTTTCAGGCAAGGCACCAACAGCAGCTGGTTGGTCGGGTCGATGTTGGCCGAGTGCGGCGCAGTCAAACCGTCAATTTGCTGGAGAGGTGCGCCCACCACGCCGTCATGGCCGATCGGGCTGACGCTGGCGCAGTTGCCGCTGTAAGAGGCACAGAACAGATAGCGCCCCTGCAAATCGGTAGAGATGTGGGTCGGGCTGCCCGGCAGCGGTGCCATACCGGCCTGTTGCAGCGTGCCATCCTCCCCAATGCGGTAGCTGACAATGCCGAACGCCGGGCGCACGCCGACGTACAGGTGCGTTCTGTCCGGGTGGATCGCCATCGGTTGCACCTGCCCCGGGACTTCGACGGTTTGCAGCAGCGCCAGGGCCCCCGCATCACCTAACTGCCACACGTGAATTTGCTGGCTTTCCGGGCTGGCGACATAAACGATTTGCTTCATGTGTTCTCCTTGAATAGGGTAAGAGAGAAACCGGTTTCAGGTTTTTCGGTTTCTCCTAGCTTACCTCACATCCGTGACATAACAACCCTGTGTTGCTGATGAAATCTGTGCGGTTTTATCCACCGGTTATCCGGTGTACCATCAGTTTAATTTTGTTGCTAACGATAATGAGATCCCTATGAGCTACCGCGTCATTGCCCTCGATCTGGACGGCACCCTGCTGGACAACCAAAAACGCATCTTACCGCAGTCGCTGGCAGCCCTGGCGCAAGCGCGTGCCGCCGGCATCAAAGTGGTGGTGGTCACCGGCCGCCATCACGTGGCGATCCACCCGTTTTATCAGGCGCTGGAGATTGATACCCCGGCGATCTGCTGCAATGGCACCTATCTGTATGACTTCCAGCAGCAAAAAGTGCTGGCCGCCGATCCGCTGGCAAAAGATCAGGCCAAACTGGTGTTGCAAATGCTGAAACAAAGCGGCATTCATGGCCTGATGTACGTGGACGACGCCATGCTGTATCAGGAGCCTAGCGGCCACGTCACCCGTTCTCTTGCCTGGGCGGAAACCCTGCCGGAAGCGCAACGCCCCACCCTGCTGCACGTCAATAGCCTGGTAGAGGCGGCCGATGAGGTGCAATCCATCTGGAAGTTCGCCACCTCGCACGCCGATATCCCCGCATTGCGCCAGTTTGCCGAAACGGTGGAAAAAGAACTGGGGTTGGCCTGTGAATGGTCATGGCACGATCAGGTCGATATCGCCAAAGGCGGCAACAGCAAAGGGAAACGCCTGCAGCAATGGGTCGAATCCCAGGGCCTGAGCATGGATCAGGTGGTGGCATTTGGGGATAACTATAACGATCTGAGTATGCTGGAAGCGGTAGGTCTGGGCGTGGCGATGGGCAATGCCGATGAGGCTATCAAGCAACGCGCCGATCTGGTGATCGCCGATCACCTGCAACCCGGCATCGCCGAAGTGATCCGCACGCGCGTGCTGGGTCAGTAATCTGTTTGCCCTCCCCCACAGGGAGGGCGCTATTCAACGCGCCTCGCGGCTGATCGACACGCTTTTCACCTGCGCGTACAGCCACTGCCCTGCCCGGATCGCCAGCTCGTCGCGTGCCCACGGCGTAATACGCGCCCACAACACGCTTTCTCCCACCGCCAGTTTTACCTCCACCTGCCCGTCCACTTCCAGGCATTCGGTCACTTTGGCCGGTAAAACGTTGCGGATACTACTGTTAACCGGCGGCTGCAGCACCAGCGAGACATCGGCGGCATTGATTCGGATACGCAGTTGGGCACCCAACGCGGCATCGACGCCGCTGACCCACAGACGTTGGTCGCCCAACGCCAGGGCCGTCATGGCATAGCGTTGGTGATGTTCAATCACGCTGACGCGCAGCACGCTGCTTTGATCCTCTCGCTGCAACCATGGCCGCAATGCGCTGCTGGCCCACACCTCTTCCAGCCCGCCGAATGCCCGCACCTGGCCGTTATCCAGCACCATGACCTGCTCGGCCAGACGCAGAATTTCATCCATGCTGTGGCTGACGTAAAGGATCGGCGTATTGACGTCCTGCGCCAAACGCTCCAGATAGGGCAGCAGTTCGCGCTTGCGTGGCAGATCCAGCGATGCCAGCGGTTCGTCCATCAGCAACAGTTCCGGCGCGGTCAATAAAGCGCGGCCAATCGCCACCCGCTGTTTCTCACCGCCGGACAACGTCAACGGCAGGCGGTTGAGCAAAGGGCCAATGCCCAACAGTTCAACAATGCTGTCGAACTGCCCACGCATACCCGCAGCCATACCGTATTGCAGGTTGCCGCGTACCCGATAATGCGGGAACAGGCGCGCGTCCTGAAACACGTAGCCAATTCGCCGCTTCTCCGGTGGCAGGCACAGGCCGCTGGCGGTATCGGCCAGCGTACGGCCATTGAGCACGATACGGCCTTGCTGCAAGCGCGTCAGACCACCGATGGCATTGATTAAGGACGTTTTACCCGCGCCGGACAGGCCAAAAATCGCGGTTATGCCCTGAGCGGGCAGATCGGCGCGCACGTTGAGGTTTAAATCCCCAAGGCGTTGGGAGAAATCCAGCTCCAGCATTTACACGCCCATCCGTTTACGGCCCCAGCGGGCCAGCCACTCGGAAACCATCAGTGAAACCAGCGACAGCACTATGGCAATCACGCACAGACGCGCGGCGGCGGCTTCTGCCCCCGGCGTTTCAATCAGGGTATACATCGCCAGCGGGATGGTGCGCGTTTCACCGGGAATATTGGAAACAAAGGTAATGGTGGCACCGAACTCCCCCAGCGAACGGGCAAAGGCCAGCACCACGCCGACGATCACCCCCGGCAACGACAGCGGCAGCGTGATGGTGAAAAACACCCGCCACGGATTAGCACCCAGAGTACGGGCAGCCTGCTCGAGACGGGTATCCACCGCCTCGAGCGCCAGCCGGATGGCGCGTACCATCAGAGGGAACGCCACCACGGCAGAAGCCAGCGCCGCACCGCGCCAGCTAAAGCTGAAACTGAAACCGAACCAGTCATACAGCCATTCGCCAATCACGCCGCGCCGCCCCATGGCGATCAACAATAAATAGCCGACCACCACCGGCGGCAGTACCAGCGGCAGGTGAATAATACTGTCCAGCAGCGATTTACCCGGGAAGCGGCAGCGTACCAGTATCCAGGCCATCAGAATGCCAAAGGGGAGACTGCACACCACCGCCAGGGCGGACACTTTCAGGCTCAGTTCAACGGCCTGCCATTCGTACTCACTCAAGATCATTTACGCGGGGAAAATCCATAATGTTTGAAAATAGCAGCCGCTTCCGGTCCCTTCAGGTAGCTGTAGAACGCGCTGACGGCCGGGGTTTGATGGTCTTTAACGATCGCCATCGGGTATTCAACCGGTTTGTGGCTGTCTTCCGGGAAGATGGCCACTACGCTGACTTTATCACTGGCCACCGCGTCGGAGCCATAAACGATGCCCAACGGCGCTTCACCACGTTCCACCAGCGCCATGGCGCTACGGACGTTGTTGGCCCGTGCCAGCTTGGGCTCCAGAGCCGTCCAGGCGCCGAGGTTCTGCAACGCTTCCTTGGCATAAATGCCGGCGGGTACGTGGTCCGGATCGCCCACCGACAGGCGGCCGCCATTGAGCAGCTTCGTCCAATCGGTTTGCTTGTCGAGCGTGATGTTAGCCGGTTTGGCGTCTTTGGCCGCGATCAGCACCAGTTCGTTGCCCAACAGGGTGTAACGGGTGTCTTTGACCATCTGCTGTTTGTCGATGGCATAATCCATCCATTGCTGATCGGCGGAGATAAACAGATCGGCCGGGGCGCCCTGCTCAATCTGACGCGCCAGCGTAGAAGAAGAAGCGAATGAAGAAACCACCTGGACATCCTTGCCTTTCTGATACTGGGTCGCGATGTCCTGTAGCGCGTTAGTCAACGACGCTGCCGCAAAAACGGTAATTTTATCCGCCGCGGATGCCTGCATCACCATACCGGATGCCAATACAATACCGCCGACCCACTTGGTCCATTGCTGTTTCATTGTTTTCTCCGCAAGTTAACGTGCATTATCACTCTTCGTTATATAAAAAATAATATAACGTCGCGCAGAAGCTTGTCATGCGGTTTATCGGCAGGGTGTGAGATATCTTGAGAAACACCTGCCGAACGACGCCGGCAGGCTTTGAAATGGGGATGGGTAACGATCAGTGCTGGGTACGATTTTCTTTCGAACGGCCCACTTTGGAGAAAATGTTGAACACTTCCGCCAAACCGTAGATCAGGCCGAGAATGATGGCCATCACAACCGGCACCATGACCACAGCGAACAGCAAACTTTTCAATAAATCCAACATGGTAGCCTCACTTAACTGCCCATTGAGCGGTAATGAACACCGCCACGTAACTTCTATTTTAAACCAAAAAACCGGCTAAAACGTGCTTATTTTAAAGACTGTGCAAAATTTGTAACCGGCCAAACGTGCCATTTGTGCTCCGGTGGCGCCTATCGGCTGCCGCCAAGCGCTATTGAACGGGGTAATAGATCAGCGGCGCGGCATAATCGCTAACCGCCGCCAGCCTGGCCTCTACCCCATAAACCCTGTCTATCGTCTCCGATGTCAGCACCTGCTGCGGGGGGCCGAACGCGTACAAACCTCCCTGCTTTAACAACATCAGCCGGTCACAGTAGCAAGCCGCCAAATTCAGGTCGTGCAGCGAAACCACTACGCTGATGCCCAGCCGCCGCAATAACGCCATAAACTGCTGCTGATGGGCAATATCAAGATGGTTGGCAGGCTCATCCAATAACAGCCATGGAGTTTGTTGCGCCAGCGCGCGTGCCAGATGAACGCGTTGCTGTTCCCCGCCGGACAGCTGATGCCATTCACGCTCGGCCAGGTGCGAAATGCCGACCTGCTCCATCGCCTGCCCGGCAATGCGATAATCTACCGCGCTGAACCCTGCCCAGCGGCTGGCGTAAACCAGACGCCCGAGCAATACCACGTCTTTCACCGCAATGGCAAAGGCGCCGGGCCCGGACTGTTCGAGGAAAGTCATGCATTTGGCTCGTTCGCGCCCTTTCAGTGAGGCAATATCGGTTTGCTGCAAATACACCCGGCCACGGCTGGGGGGGATCAATCCCGCCAGTAACTTGAGCAGCGTAGATTTTCCGCTGCCGTTGACGCCGAGCACGCCGGTAATTTCACCGGGCCGGGCGTGAAAACTGAGATTATTCAGCACCACTCTTTCTGCCGTTGACCACACCAACTCTTCGGCACGCAGCCCCGATAACCGGCTTTCAATGTTCATGCGTTTATTTTCCGATACAGCAAGGCGAGAAATACCGGGACACCCAACAACGCGGTCAAGACGCCCACCGGCAGTTCACGCGGTTCAAACAAGGTTCTGGCCAGGGTGTCCGCCGCGACGGCAAACAACGCGCCGCACAGCGCGCTGGCCGGCAACAGCACCCGGTGACGTGGCCCGACCAACAGCCTGGCGACGTGCGGCACCGTCAGCCCAATAAACCCCACCGCGCCGCTGAATGCGACGATAACGGCCGTCAGCGCCATGGTAATGCCGTACAGCAGCAGCTTCAGCGGCGCCACCGCCACTCCCAACGACGCCGCGGTCAGGCCGCCGAACGCCAATGCGTCCAGCTCGCCCGCTTTCATCCAGCAAATCGCCAGTGTCGCCGCCAGCAGCAGAGCGCAAAGCCCCACCTGCGACCAGCGGGCGTCACTGAAGGATCCCAGTAGCCAAAACATCACGCCACGCGTGGCATTGGCGTCCGCTTGCCATAGGGTAATCAGCGAGGTCAGTGCCGAAAGCAGTTGCGTGACCGCGACCCCCGCCAAAATAAACAGCGATGACTCGGCGTTCAAGGAACGCCCGGCGAGCAGTAAAACCAGGGCAAAGGCCCCGGCTGCACCGATAAATGCTCCGCCAGACACCGACAACAGGCCGCCGCCAAGCCCCAACACCAGCACCAGAACAGCACCCACGCCCGCCCCGGAAGAGATCCCCAGCACCCAGGGATCGGCCAACGGGTTGCGCGTCAGCGACTGCAGGACGGTGCCGGCCAGGGCCAGACCGGCCCCCGCCACCGCGGCCAACAGCGCCCTCGGCATTCTCAATGACCAGATTATCCGTTGATAAATCTCGCTACCGTCGTTGGCGTTAGCGGCGCCAGGGGCAGACAAAATACGCCACGTGTCATGCAGCGATATTGGCGCCGGTCCGTACAACGAGGCGCCCAGCAAAAATAGCGGCAATGCCAGCGCCAACATGCACAACCAGCCTCCTGAACGCTTCGAACTTCGGCGTAGAGACCTATCCATATTATTTCCAGCCTGCAATCACGTAGTCATCCAGCAGTTGCCAGACTGGCCCGGCCTCGGTAAACCCCGCCTGCGTCAGGCTGGCAAGTTGGAAATCCAATGCCGTCGCCGGGGGGACAGGACGCCCGGCGAACAGCTTTTCCCGCTGTTGCCGATATTGCGCCAGCTCCGGCAGTTGCTGCACCTTGTCAAACCACTGCTCCCAGTCTTCGACACCGTTGCGCCAGGCCTGTTGCTGCGTCTGGTTATCGTGCAGTTCAGCCAACGTTTTAACGCGTGGCTGCCGATGGTCATAACGCTGGTGGTCAGCATTCAAAAATACGCCCCCCGTGGGCAGCCGTTCGACGATGTTGCGATACAGCACCGTCAGCTGTTCCGGCATTAACCAGTGCAGCGCCGTGCTGGAAACCACCGCGTCAGGCGTTGCCCCCTCGAGCAATGAGAAACACTCAGGATCGGCGAGATCGGCCTGAAGAATGCGGATCCTGTCGCCATATTCCGCCAGGGCACCGCGGGCAATGGCCAACAGTAACGGATCGAGATCCATCGCCGTCACTTTGGCCTGCGGGAAACGCTGAAGGATGCGCAGGCTTAGCGATCCCGGCCCACAAGCCAGATCTAGCACGTGAAAATCCTCGCCGACCGAAAGCGCTAACACCTCGAGTTGGGCATTGAAACGCGCTTCTCGCTCGGCGATGTAAGCCCCTTGTTGCTGATCCCACGAGGTCAACAGTGAGGAGAATGAAAGCGAAGACATATCAGGGTTCCTTTTTAAGAATGGATGATCCCAAGGCCTGTTGCTGCAGGCCCTGAATTAAACGCTGCAAGGCTGCCAGGGTACGCACCGAGGGATCCAAGTCGTAGCCTGGCAAAATGACATAGCGTTTTTGGCGCACGGCGCGCAGTGTTGAGGTCAGGGGGTGATGCTCCAGAAAATGGATCTTATCTTTGGCACTGTCGCCGAGGCCGCCACGAGGCAAATCGCCCAGCACAATCACGTCGGGATCGCGGGCGGCAATGGTTTCCCAGGATACGGTGGGCCAAAGCTCGGACAGATCCCCAAACAGGTTTTTGCTACCGATTTGGCGGGTCAGCAGTGCCGGTGCGCCGCAACACCCCGCCACATAAGGGGTTTGCGTACCGGCATACCACCAAAGTAGCCGCTGTTGGGGCAAGGACGCCGCCTGTCGCTCCAGTTCCTTCAGTTGTGACTGCTGCTTTTTAATTAAGCGTTCAGCCACGCCGGTGACGTTAAAAATTCGGGCAATTTCACGCAGTTCGGCAAAAATACCCTCGAAGCTCGCCGAGCGGCTTACGGTACTTTGTTGGCCACTGCAGACGTCAGGCGAGAGATAGGTGGCGATTCCCCACTCCGTCAGCCGATCGCGGCTGGGCGTTTCCGGGCTGTTAAACCAGTAGTAACTGGCCGAATAGACAAAATCCGGATTGAGCAACAGTAAAGGCTCCGCCGCCGGCGGTGCGGCGGCCGACAGCCGGCTCAGGGCTTTGCCCCGCGTTGTCGGAGACGGAGCCGTATCCCGTGCATAGTCATAACCGATAATGCCGACGATGCGCTGCGCCAGTCCCAGCGCCAGCATGTTTTCCAACGCGGGGTTGGCGTAAACCAGCACCCGCTCAGGCGCCGCCGGGTAGCGGTACGCCTGGTCACAGTTGTTGAGGTTGACAGCACCGGCCTGTGCCAGCGCGTGAAACGGCAAGCCCAGCGCCACCAGCAGGCAGATTATCGGCTGCATGGCAGGATCAGAACCTCACCGAAATAAAGCTTTCATAGGTGCGTGATGGAGCAATCAGCACCTGATCCGGGTAAGTACGTTGATAGGCATACAACTGGTTGGTGACGTTTCTGATACGCACGCCCACACCCACAGTCCGGGTGATCTGATAGTCTGTCGCCAAATCGAGCGTGGTGTAGGACGGCATTTTACGCTGGTTGGCGTCGTCGTTATAACTGCTGCCCACGTAGCGCAGCGATGAGGTGAGCCCCCACTGTTCCGTCGGCATATAACGTGCCGTAAGGTTGGCGGTCCAGTCAGGGATGTAGGCCGGACGATTACCGTTATAGCTACGTAACGGGCTGCCGCCACGGTACTCATCATAACGGGCGTGGGTGTAGGCCGCATTGGCGGCCAGCTCCCAGCGATCGCTGGGGCGCAACATCAGGCTTAATTCCACGCCGCGCGAGGTCTGCCGGCCAACGGCATTTAGCGTATCCGGCTGCTGCGCATTGGGCACAAACAGGTTGTCCTTGCGCAGTTCGTACAACGCCAGCGTGGCCTCTCCCTTGTTATCCCAAAACTGCCCCTTGGCGCCGACTTCCCATTGACGTACCCGGGTGAGCGGCAGACCGGTTTGCGACGGGCTTAAAAAGAACAGGTCGTTGCCCGGCTCCTTGCCGGTGGTGTAGTTGGCGTACATATTGATGTTATCGATCAACGCATAGCTGGGGCCAAGGCTCCAGACGCTGAAGACGTAGGTTTGCGCGGAGCGCTCTTCTTGCAGGCCCTGAAAATGCCAATCCATATCCATATGGTTGTAGCGCAACTGCCCCAGCAGGGTTAAACGCTCAGTCAGGCTGAAGCGGTCTTCCAGAAAGGCGGCGTACTGGTTTTGCGTAACGTGGCGAACCGGAGAACGTTGGCGATCGGTGCCCTGTGAAAAACTTTCTCTGATCGGTGCCTGCAGCGGAACCTCTTCGGAACCGGGGAAGCCGTTGGAGTAGTACTGAAAGCGACGTTTACTCAGATCAAGGCCGACAATAAACCGATTATCGAAGCCACCCAACGGCCGGTCGAACACCAGTGAACTACGGTTGCCGATCAGGTCGTCATCGTGGGCCAGCGCCCCGAACGAATCGCGATTGACATAGCCGGGCTGGGTGGCCGCCGAGATGCGAAAGCGTTCCACATTGCGCCATTCGCGAAAGCCGCTGTAGTAGTAGAACTGGTTATGCAGCTCAATTTCAGGCGTGGTGAACCAATCCAGGCTGGCCTGAAACGACGTGGCGTTACTCTGGATACGGCTGTCGGTCAGGTTGTTGTAGTTGATATCGCGCAGTTCGTGGGCAATGTTCCCTTCCACCAGCGGCGTGCCGTAGTAAGGGTTGTTGGTGCGATTGAGCATGCGATCCAGGCTTAACGTCAGCAGGGCATTATCAGACAGTTTAAACAGCAGCGCGCCGGATACCCGTTTCTGTTTGTCACGCTCATATTGCACATTGGTGCCGCTGTCGCTACCGCTGACGTCCAGACGATAGGCCGCCACGTCGTCGACTAACGTCCCTCCCGCTCCCAGGTGCAGGCGCTGGCTATTATAACTCGACAGGCCATAGTCGAGCTCGATGGGCTGGCGGCTGAAGGTCGGCTGGCGCGAAAGCAGATTGACGCTGCCGCCGGCGGCGCTCAGGCCATTGAGCACCGATCCGGGGCCGCGCAACACTTCTACACTGCCGTAATGGGAAGGATCCGCTAGCTGAAGGGTGCTGCCCGGCGTTTCGACGCCGTTATACAGCCAGGAAACCGGCCTGAAACCGCGAAGTGAAAAGTTATTGCTGAGCGTGGGGGAAGCCACGCCGGACATGCCGGGAGCACGCTCGACAACGGCGGCGAGCGATTTATCACCCCGCTGCTGGATAGCCTGTGCGCTGATAACATCAATACTGCGTGGGGTTTCCAGATTGGTCAGCCCCAGGCGCGAAGCCGACTGGGTGACGACCTCCAGCGAACCATAGGTGCTTTGAGGCTGGCTGGATGCCTGCACGGTTAAGCTGTCTTCACAAGGTGATGACTTTTCGGTTTTGTCGCAAGCGCCGACGGCCAGCGCGGCGTTCGGCAGGCTTAACAGCAAAGCGGTAATCAGGTAATAAGGTGGTTTTTTGGGCGTGACGAAACCCAGACGTGCAGCACTCATTTACAGCATCCCTTTGGTGAAATAAAAACCCGCCGTGGCCGGCATCAATCATTATATTTTTTGTTATGTTATAACATTTCAATAATTGAAGGCCAGTTTTTATTGTTATCGAGCCCTGGCTGTTGCCGACGCATCCTTTGGCGCTTTGCAGCCAAATCGGCGACAATAAGGCTTTTGCAGCCGACAGGACGCGTTATGCAGGCCGAAATTCTCCTTACCCTAAAACTTCAGCAAAAACTGTTCGCCGACCCACGCCGCATCGCGCTGCTGAAACAAGTCCGGCATACCGGCTCCATCAGCCAGGGCGCCAAGCTGGCGGGCATCAGCTATAAAAGTGCCTGGGACGCGATTAACGAAATGAACCAGTTGGCGGAGCAAACGGTGGTAGAGCGTGCCACCGGTGGCAAAGGCGGTGGTGGTGCTCAGGTGACCCGCTACGGTGAGCGGCTGATCCAGCTTTACGATCTGCTGGGGCAGATCCAGCAAAAAGCCTTCGACGTGTTGCAACAGGACAACCTGCCGCTCGACAGCCTGCTGGCGGCGATCTCGCGTTTTTCACTGCAGACCAGTGCGCGCAACCAGTTTTTCGGCACCGTGATCGAGCGCGACCACCAGCAGGTGCAACAGCATCTGGATATTTTACTGAACGACGGCACAACCCGTCTCAGCGCGGCCATTACCCAGCAGAGCGCCGATCGACTGCAGCTCTCACCGGGCAAGGAAGTGCTGGCGCTGATTAAAGCGCCGTGGGTGAAACTGAATACCGACGCTGCCGTGGTCGGGGCTGCGGACAACGCGTTGGCGGGCGTGGTCGCCAGTATTCAACCCGGTACCGATCACAGCGAAGTGCTGGTGACGCTGACGGGCGGTGAAACCCTGTGCGCCACCGTGGCCAACCCGGAACTGCAACAGCTGAAACTGCGCCCCGGCAGTGCGGTACACGCCTTGTTTAACGCCGATCGGGTGATTGTTGCCACGTTGTGTTAAACGCAACGTAACGTTGCATTTTTGCCGATTGACATCGCCCCGCAATGCGCCTATTTCTAAACAAAATAATTGCATAAAAAGGAACAGGTGATGTCGTCGTTGCACATTTCGCAAGGTTCATTCCGCTTAAGCGATACCCGTACCCTGACGCTGGCCGCGCTGGATATTCAGGCCGGTGACAGTTGGGCCTTTGTCGGCGCCAATGGCAGCGGCAAATCCGCTCTGGCGCGCGCGCTGGCGGATGAGCTGGTGTTGTTGAACGGCGAGCGTCGCAGCGATTTCAGCCATGCGGTGCGTATCTCTTTCGAACAGTTGCAAAAGCTGGTTAGCGACGAATGGCAACGCAACAATACCGACCTGCTCAGCCCGGGCGAGGAAGACACCGGCCGCACCGCGGCGGAAATCATTCAGGAAGAGGTCAAAGACCCCGAACGCTGCGCACAACTGGCCGAGCAGTTTGGCATTACCCCGCTACTGTCGCGCCGTTTCAAATACCTTTCCACCGGTGAAACACGCAAAACCCTGCTGTGCCGCGCACTGATGCCGCAACCCGATTTACTGATCCTGGATGAGCCATTCGATGGGCTGGACGTGAATTCGCGCGCCCAGTTGGCGGCGTTGTTGAACGACCTTTCCGGGCATGGCTACACCCTGGTGCTGGTGCTTAATCGCTTTGATGAAGTGCCGGACTTTATCCGTCATGTGGGCGTGTTGGCCGATTGCACCCTGGCAAGCCAGGGAACCCGTCAGCAGGTGATGGCGGACGCACTGGTGGCGCAACTGGCGCACAGTGAGAATCTGGATGGTCTGACGCTGCCGGAAACCGAAGATCCGGCGCAGAAAGCCACGCTGCCGCCTGACCAAGCGTTAATCATCCTGCGCGATGGGGTGGTCAGTTACAACGACAGGCCGATCCTGAATCACCTCGACTGGCAGGTTAACCCCGGCGAGCACTGGCAGATCGTCGGCCCGAACGGCGCCGGCAAATCTACCCTGCTCAGCCTGATCACCGGCGATCATCCTCAGGGGTACAGCAACGACCTTACCCTGTTCGGTCGCCGTCGCGGCAGTGGGGAAACCATCTGGGATATCAAACGCCATATCGGCTACGTCAGCAGCAGCCTGCACCTGGACTACCGTGTCAGCGCCAGCGTGCGCAACGTTATTCTGTCCGGCTTCTTCGATTCGATCGGTATTTACCAGGCAGTGTCCGATCGCCAGCGGCAGTTGGCCGACCAATGGTTAGCGCTGTTGGGTCTGGGCGGTGCAAACGCCGAGGCACCTTTCCACAGCCTCTCCTGGGGCCAGCAACGGTTAGCGCTGATCGCCCGCGCTCTGGTCAAACACCCGGCGCTGCTGATCCTCGATGAACCCTTGCAGGGGCTGGATCCCCTCAATCGCCAGTTGGTACGCCGTTTTGTCGATGTGTTGATCGGTCAGGGCTCGACCCAACTGTTGTTTGTCTCTCACCATGCGCAAGACGCACCGCAAAGTATTACCCACCGCCTGAGCTTTGTTCCTGAGGGCGACGGCTACCGTTATCAGCTGGATACGCTGGGCTGAAACCCCGATCCCCCTGCGGATGGGTAGCCCTTGCTACTCATCCGATGACATATCCGGCAACACTTCCTCTGAAACACATCACATTTGGCCTTTTATCATAAGGGGAAAAGGATCCGCTTCTGGAGACACTATGTCCGCCGCACTGATTATTATCGATCTTATCGACGATCTGATTGGCCCCAAAGGGCGGGCTAATCATTGCCGTGAACAGGTGGTGGCACAAAACCTGATTGCCAACACCAATGCCGCTGCGGCTTATGCCCGGGTGCGCAAAATTCCGGTGATTTGGGTGCGCGTCGGTTTTGCCGACGACTATCACGATATTCCCGCCCACTCTCCGCTGTTCAGCCAGCTGAAACAGATTGGCGCGCTGCGCCTGAGCAGCCCCGGTTGCCAGTGGGATAAGGATTTGCAGGTGCTGCCGACAGATTTTCAGTTCGAAAAAAACGGCGTTTGCGCCTTTGCCGGTAACAATTTGTTAACCTGGCTGCAGGAACATCGTTGCCATCATTTGTTGCTGGGCGGGGTCAGTACCCCGCTGGCGATTGAGAGCACCGCAAGACAGGCACATGACGCCGGTTTTCAGGTGACTGTCTTGCAGGATTTATGCGCCGCACCGACGCTGGAGATCCAACAGCAGAGTCTGGATATTCTGCAAAATCTGGCGGAAATCAGCCGATCGCCGACCTGGATGAGAGGTTAATGGCAGCATTTACCCCACTGACCCGACCTTCACTGTAACTTCACTGTGCTACTATCCGGCTTAGCGCTCAATTTCGCCATAATCACACGCCATAATGGCACTGAGCGCCGTGTACATATTTAAAGGGACATAGTTATGTGGGGCGTACTGGCTACTTCGTTATTCTTTTTGCCATTTAACCGGCTGATAGCCTGGTTGATTTTGGCCGCATCTGCGGGGATGGGCATGTACCATGCGGTACTGACCCCGCTCAGCCTGACGTGCTTATTAGGCATTGCCGCTCTCGCGGGACTGCGACACCATTTTAGGGCGCAGCGCAATCTGGCTGTTCCACTCGAAGTATTGGTGGTCGCAAGCTGTGTCGCGCTATTCCTGCATTGGGTGCCGGGGATCAATAACCAACTGATGATCGACGGTGATAAAGCGGGCCCGTTAAGCGCCCCCTTCACCATGTACTACAACTTTGACAAGGCACTGGTTCCCTTCCTGCTGTTCGCCTGTCTGCCGACGTTATTTAAACTTAATAAACCAGAAAAAAGCGTGGGTGCGCCTGCCTGGACGGCGCTGATTATCAGCGTGCCGGTCTTGCTGCTGCTGGCGGTGGCGCTCGGCGGCCTGAAGATAGAGTTGCATACCCCGTCCTGGATCCTGCCGTTTGTCATGGCCAACCTGTTCTTTGTCTGTATGGCGGAAGAGGCCCTGTTCCGTGGCTATCTGCAGCAACGCCTCAGCCAATGGTTGGGAGCCTGGCCGGCATTGGTTATCGCCGCGCTGATTTTTGGTGCCGCGCATTTGGCCGGCGGCATGCTGATGGTGGCTTTTGCCACGCTTGCCGGATTGATTTACGGTCTGGCGTGGATGTGGAGCGGCCGCTTGTGGGTACCGATTGTGTTCCACTTCGGACTTAATTTGACCCACCTGTTGCTGTTCACTTACCCGTTGTACCAACATTCCTGATCCTCTTGGCCGGTGGGCAAACGCCTACCGGTCAATGCCGTGAAAACGCTATCACTCCAGCCTGATACTGACTTTCCTGTCCTTTTCCTTCCCGCTGTACTGGCGGTACTTTTGGTTATGTCATGGAGTGTAAACGATTCCATTTTTCGCTCTGGATCACCTTTTTACCCCGTGGGACGTGCTATCTTTTTGGCCATAGTTATCCATTTGCATGAGTCAAGGGCAGGTTAGCGGCAGATGGAAGCGATTACACCGTGCCGTATTGCCCAAGAATAAGGAACCGTCATGACGGATTTTAATCCCATAGATCATCCCCATCGCCGCTATAACCCGCTGACCGGCCAATGGGTATTGGTTTCGCCGCATCGTGCCAAACGACCGTGGCAAGGCCAGCAGGAGCCAACACAGCAAGCAACGCTGCCGCAGCACGATCCGGACTGCTTCCTCTGCCCTGGCAATACCCGCGTTACCGGCGATAAAAACCCGAATTATCAGGACACCTACGTGTTCACCAATGACTTTGCCGCGCTGATGACGGACACCCCACAGGCGCCGGAAAGTCAGGATCCATTGATGCGCTGCCAGAGCGCCCGCGGCACCAGCCGGGTCATTTGCTTCTCGCCCGATCACAGCAAAACCCTACCGGAGCTGCCATTGCCGGCGCTGGAACGGGTCATCGCCACCTGGCAGGAACAGACGGCCGATCTGGGGCGCAGCTATCCCTGGGTACAGGTTTTTGAAAATAAAGGCGCGGCCATGGGCTGCTCCAACCCACACCCCCATGGCCAGGTTTGGGCCAACAGCTTCTTGCCGAACGAAGTCGAGCATGAAGACCGTCTGCAGCGCGAGTATTTCCAACAGCATCAGTCCACCCTGTTGCTGGATTACGTGCAACGCGAACAGGCCGACGGCAGCCGTACGGTGGTGGAAACCGAGCACTGGCTGGCCGTGGTGCCCTACTGGGCGGCCTGGCCGTTTGAAACGCTGCTGCTGCCGAAAAGCTCGGTGCAACGCATTACCGATCTCAGCGCCGAGCAGAGCAGCGATCTGGCCGTGGCGCTGAAAAAACTGACCAGCCGTTACGACAACCTGTTCCAGTGTTCCTTCCCCTATTCCATGGGCTGGCACGGTGCGCCGTTCAACGACGCGGATAACCGCCACTGGCAATTGCATGCCCACTTCTATCCGCCGCTGCTGCGTTCCGCCACGGTGCGTAAATTTATGGTGGGTTACGAGATGCTGGCAGAAACCCAGCGCGATCTGACTGCAGAACAGGCCGCAGAACGTCTGCGCGCCGTTAGCGATGTCCATTACCGTGAAGCCGGAGCCCAACCATGAGTTTAAAGACCCTTACCCACACCCTTTTTACCGAACGTTTTGGCTACGCGCCCGCACTGACTATTCAGGCCCCGGGGCGGGTGAATTTGATCGGCGAGCATACGGATTATAACGACGGTTTTGTGCTGCCCTGCGCCATTGACTATCAGACGGTGATCGCCTGCGCCAAACGCGACGATCGTCAGATCCGGGTGATCGCCGCTGATTACGACAGCCAGCAGGATCTCTTTTCACTCGACGATCCGATCGTCAGCCACCCGAACCAACGCTGGTCCGATTATGTGCGCGGCGTGATCAAACACCTGCAGCAGCGCAACAGCGATTTTGGCGGCGCGGATCTGGTGATTGCCGGCAACGTGCCGCAGGGTGCCGGTCTCAGCTCTTCCGCCTCACTGGAAGTTGCCGTTGGCCAGGCCATGCAGGCGCTGTATGCCCTGCCGCTGGATGGCGTAGCCCTGGCACTCAATGGCCAGGAGGCGGAAAACCAGTTTGTCGGTTGCAACTGCGGGATTATGGATCAACTGATCTCCGCGCTCGGTGAACGGGATCATGCCTTGCTGATCGACTGCCGAACGCTGGCAACCCGGGCGGTATCGGTGCCGGAAGATATTGCCGTGGTAATCATCAATTCCAATGTGAAACGCGGGCTGGTGGACAGCGAATACAATACCCGCCGCAAGCAGTGCGAGGAAGCCGCGCGCTTCTTTGGCGTCAAGGCACTGCGCGATGTCAGCCCGGATCTGTTTTTCCCGATCCAGCATGAACTGGATCCGATCGTTGCCCAGCGAGCACGTCATGTGATCAGCGAAAACGATCGTACGCTGGCCGCCGCCGATGCGCTGGCCGCCGGTGATATGAAGCTGATGGGCAAATTAATGGCGGAGTCGCATGCCTCAATGCGCGATGATTTTGAAATTACCGTGCCGCCGATCGATCGACTGGTGGACATAGTTAAAAACGTTATTGGCGATCGTGGCGGCGTACGCATGACCGGCGGCGGTTTCGGCGGCTGTATCGTGGCTTTGATGCCGCAGGCACTGGTCGAGCCGGTACGCGAAGCGGTAGCCCGCGAATATCCTCTGCAGACCAACGGATTGAAAGAGACCTTTTACGTCTGCAAGGCATCTGAGGGGGCCGGCAAATGCTGAACGACAGCCAAACCCTGGCCCCTGACGGTCAGCCCTACCAATTGACCCAGTTGAAAAACGCCGGCGGAATGACGGTAACGCTGATGGACTGGGGCGCCACCTGGCTTTCTGCCGTGCTGCCGCTGAAATCCGGTAAGACACGCGAGCTGCTGCTAGGCTGCCGAACCCCGGCGGACTACCTGCAGCAGGCGGCCTATCTTGGCGCGACCGTGGGGCGCTATGCCAACCGCATCGCTCACGCCAACCTGGTGATTGACGGCAAACCGCATCCGCTGGTCGCCAACCAGGGAGAGCATCAGTTGCACGGTGGGCCGGAGGGCTTCAATGCCCGTCGCTGGCGCATCATCCAGCAAGATCGGCAGCAGGTGAGCTACGCCTTGCATTCGCCAGACGGTGACCAGGGTTTTCCCGGTAATCTCGACGTTCAGGTCAGCTATCGACTCACCGCCGATAATCGCCTGGAAATCAGCTATCAGGCGCGGACCGACAGCGCCTGCCCGGTCAATTTGACCAACCACGCCTACTTCAACCTTGACGGCGCCGGTACCGATGCACGCCACCAGCGGTTGCAGCTGTTTGCCGACCGCTATCTGCCGGTGGACAGCGAAGGTATCCCCAATGCTGACCTGACACCGGTGAAAGACAGCGGCATGGACTTCCGTCAGCCGAAAACGTTGTTGCAGGATTTTTTGAGCGATCGCTGCCAACAACGGGTAAAAGGCTACGATCATGCCTTTTTGCTGCATCGCACCTGTGGCGCGCTGGACTGCCCGGCAGCCCATCTGTGGTCTGCAGACGGTCAGGTACAAATGAGCGTCTTCACCAGTGCGCCGGCATTGCAGCTTTACAGCGGCAATTATCTGGATGGTACTCCGGCGCGTGACGGCGGCAGCTACGCCAATTACGCCGGCGTGGCGCTGGAAAGCGAGTTTTTGCCGGACAGCCCGAACCACCCGGAATGGCCGCAGCCCGACTGCTGGCTGCAACCGGGGCAGCTTTACCAAAGCGCCACCCATTATCAGTTTTATCCTATTTGACCCGCTACGCCCCTTGCCATGCGGCCGGGGGCCGTTTGTTATAAATGCTTACCTTTTTACCCTTCCGTCCCACGGGCGGCTGCCTTTCCTTATTCCAAAGCGCGCACTAGAATCAGGCTACGGTGATAAGCACAACACCTTGTGCAACGTCACAATTTTCGGCCACCCCGGCCGGCCAATAGCTGAAGGAACACCTATGCGTCTGATTACTGCACTTCCATTACTGGCGGGTTTACTGCTGAGCACCAATCTGATGGCTGCCGACACCGCAGCAAAAACGCCATCACCGGCACAGGCCGCGCAGCAGAAACGCATGACCGATTGTAATCAACAGGCCTCTAGCAAAACGCTGAAAGGCGCGGATCGCTCCACCTTTATGAGCACCTGCCTGAAATCCGAAGGCACCGCAGCGACCAAAACGCTGACCCCGCAGCAGCAGAAAATGAAAACCTGTAACGCCGACGCCAAGACCAAAAGCCTGAAAGGCGACGAGCGTAAAACCTTTATGAGCAATTGCCTGAAAAAAGCAGCCTGATTGCCCTGATCCCACGGCACGGCTGAATCTCCCTTCACCGTGCCGCACTCCCCACTGACGCCAGCCTGATCGATTCAGCTTTTCCTCAGAACAGCACTTACTTTGCGGCAAGAAATTGGCTATGGTTAAACACTATCGATTGCCGAGCCCCCGGCCGCGGCAATATAATGATTTTCGTTATCATTGAAATGTCAGATTATTAAGGAGTTAAGCTATGGCTGTAACTAAGCTGGTTCTGGTGCGTCACGGCGAAAGCCAGTGGAACAACGAAAACCGCTTCACCGGTTGGTATGATGTTGATTTGTCCGACAAAGGCCGCACCGAAGCGAAAGCCGCAGGCAAACTGTTGAAAGATGAAGGTTTCTCTTTTGACTTTGCTTACACCTCCGTACTGAAGCGCGCTATCCACACCCTGTGGAACATTCTGGACGAACTGGATCAGGCTTGGCTGCCGACTGAAAAATCCTGGAAGCTGAACGAACGCCACTACGGCGCGCTGCAGGGTCTGAACAAGGCTGAAACCGCAGAAAAATACGGTGACGAGCAGGTTAAGCAATGGCGTCGCGGCTTTGCCGTTACCCCACCAGAGCTGACCAAAGATGACGAACGTTACCCGGGCCACGATCCGCGTTATTCCACGCTGACCGAGAAAGAGCTGCCGCTGACCGAGAGCCTGGCGCTGACCATCGATCGCGTGATCCCTTACTGGGATGAAGAAATTCTGCCACGTATCAAAAGCGGCGAGCGCGTTATCGTTGCTGCACACGGCAACTCCCTGCGTGCGCTGGTGAAATACCTGGATAACCTGAGCGAAGACGAGATCCTCGAGCTGAACATCCCAACCGGCGTGCCGTTGGTGTATGAATTTGACGAGAACTTCAAGCCAATCAAACGTTACTACCTGGGTAATGCCGACGAGATCGCTGCCAAAGCGGCCGCCGTGGCAAACCAGGGTAAAGCGAAGTAATTTTCCCCGGTTGATCTAAAAAGCCCCCGGTTTGAACTGCACCCCAAAAGTTGGACACCCAACTGAATAAGGTGCAGTTTTTTATGGCAAAACCAAAATACTCCCTCGA
>NZ_JBIEIU010000005.1:0-313679 GCF_052113645.1 Serratia quinivorans
GTCCGTAGCTCAGTTGGTTAGAGCACCACCTTGACATGGTGGGGGTCGGTGGTTCGAGTCCACTCGGACGCACCAAATTCCTAAAGCAGTACAGTGCGTCCGTAGCTCAGTTGGTTAGAGCACCACCTTGACATGGTGGGGGTCGGTGGTTCGAGTCCACTCGGACGCACCAAAATTCTAAAGCAGTGCAGTGCGTCCGTAGCTCAGTTGGTTAGAGCACCACCTTGACATGGTGGGGGTCGGTGGTTCGAGTCCACTCGGACGCACCAAATCATAATTTCCGCAGATTCACCCTATCGGCACCACGCTTCCCCTACTGTTAATCAGCCTGACGAACCCGTAAAACTTTGCTCCTGTCACCGCAAGCCGTATCAGGTATCATCAAGGCCAATACCCAATCAGGACAGATCCCATGCTGAAATTTACCGCAGAGACTGCGTTTGAAAAACTGGATACCGGCCTCTCCCGTCGACATGGGGTCATGAGCGACGGCAGCAAAGCGACGGAAGTGAAGTTCGACGCAGGAACCTTCGGCCAACTGCAAAAGCGCACTTACGCTCTGCAAACGCAGGTGGTTTCCGGTGAGTTTGAATTCACCGTAGGCAATGACATACAGTTGGTGGTAGCCGGTGAAACTGTCATCATCCCCGCTAATATCGCCAGCGGTTGCTTCTGCCTGACCGCCGGCACGCTGTTGGAAATCATCACGGCACGCTGAGCCGGCTAATGGTACGTTCACATTAAGGTTATTTGCGCAACAAACACCTGCTGTCGGTTTGCATTTGCGCCACATTTGCTGCTGATTTGACAGATCCGAGGGATAGCACCGGTTTTTTATTTTGTTTCCCGTCGCTTAGCCTTTATAATGCGCAACGTCTTTCAGTTGAATGGTTTCAGCCCTTGATCTGCGAAAACGCAATAACAACACATTTTCATCTCATCACGTTGCGCAGCATCCCCGCACTCTGGCGCGGGCTGAATTTTTCCGCCCCATTTCGACTCCGGTCACCTATCCTTAACTATGTTTTGCACCATCAGGCACGACTCAAATCCCTTATCAGTGGCTTGACCGCTGGTTTTATTCGTTTTTTTATCCATCACAACTTGTAGAAAACTCCGTCATGAAAAAGACCAAAATTGTTTGTACCATCGGTCCAAAAACCGAATCGGAAGAAATGCTGACCAACCTGCTGAACGCCGGCATGAACGTAATGCGTCTTAACTTCTCCCACGGCGATTACGCAGAGCACGGTAACCGCATCAAGAACATGCGCGCCGTGATGGCGAAAACCGGTCAGAACGCCGGCATCCTGTTGGATACCAAAGGCCCTGAAATCCGCACCATGAAACTGGAAGGCGGCAAAGATGCTTCGCTGGTTGCCGGCCAGACCTTTACCTTCACCACCGATCAGAGCGTTATCGGCAACAACGAACGCGTTGCGGTCACCTACGCCGGTTTTAGCGCTGACCTGAAAATCGGCAACACCGTATTGGTTGACGACGGCCTGATCGGCATGGAAGTCACCAACGTGACCGAACACGAAGTGATCTGTAAGGTGCTGAACAGCGGTGATCTGGGCGAAAACAAAGGCGTTAACCTGCCAGGTGTTTCCATCCAACTGCCGGCATTGGCTGAAAAAGACAAACGTGACCTGATCTTCGGCTGCGAACAGGGTGTGGACTTCGTTGCCGCTTCCTTTATCCGCAAGCGTTCCGACGTGCTGGAAATCCGCGAACACCTGAAAGCCCACGGCGGCGCGCAGATCCAGATTATCTCCAAGATCGAAAACCAGGAAGGCCTGAACAACTTCGACGAAATCCTCGAAGCTTCTGACGGCATCATGGTTGCTCGTGGCGATCTGGGCGTAGAAATCCCGGTAGAAGAAGTTATCTTCGCGCAGAAGATGATGATCGAAAAATGTAACCGTGCACGTAAAGTGGTGATCACCGCCACCCAAATGCTCGATTCCATGATCAAAAACCCGCGCCCTACCCGCGCAGAAGCCGGCGACGTTGCTAACGCCATTCTGGACGGTACCGACGCGGTTATGCTGTCAGGCGAGAGCGCCAAGGGCAAATATCCGCTCGAGGCCGTCACCATCATGGCGACCATCTGTGAGCGCACCGATCGCGTGATGCCAAGCCGTATCGACAGCCTGAATGACAACCGCAAGCTGCGCATCACCGAAGCCGTATGCCGTGGCGCCGTTGAAACCGCAGAAAAACTGGATGCTCCACTGATCGTGGTGGCCACCAGCGGCGGTAAATCAGCCAAGTCCGTACGTAAATACTTCCCTAACGCCGTGATCCTGGCGCTGACCACCAATGAAGTCACCGCTCACCAGCTGATCCTGAGCAAAGGCGTGATCCCGCAGATGGTCAAAGAAATCGCCTCTACCGACGACTTCTACCGCATCGGTAAAGAAGCGGCGCTGGCCAGCGGTTTGGCACAAAAAGGCGACGTTGTGGTGATGGTTTCCGGTGCTCTGGTACCGAGCGGCACAACCAATACTGCCTCGGTTCACGTGCTGTAATATAAAACGTGACATAATTATTTTGATGAAAACGCCGCTTTGCGGCGTTTTTTTTAGCACCAGTAAACTGTTTTCTCAAAAACGCAACCACCGATTGCTCATTATTTAGCTAATTGCAAATCGGAGTTGTCCCATGGAATCCGGCTGTTTTCCCTACATTTTTTAACTATTCTTCAAAAGAAGATGTAAGTTTGAGCGAACGATCAAAATAAAGCACTCCAATACAAAAAAATTATTCTCTTTCGAAAAAAGTTTGTGTAATACTTGTAACGCTACATGGAGATTAACTCAATCTAGAGGGTGTTATAATGAATCGTACTAAACTGGTACTGGGCGCGGTAATCCTGGGTTCCACTCTGCTGGCAGGCTGCTCTAGCAATGCTAAAATCGATCAACTGTCTTCTGACGTTCAGACTCTGAACGCTAAAGTTGACCAGCTGAGCAACGACGTGAACGCAATCCGTTCTGACGTTCAAGCAGCTAAAGACGACGCAGCACGTGCTAACCAGCGCCTGGACAACCAAGCTCACGCTTACAAAAAGTAAGATAGCTTCGGTTATTGAAAACGGCGCACATTGTGCGCCGTTTTTTTTGCCTGTCATTCCCGCTCATTTCCCCCTCCCGCCTCCAGGCGAAAAAAAAGGGCTCAGCAAGCTGAACCCCTCAGTATTGACCGTTATGGCGGCTTTTTAATTCACCGAACTGATAGGTGCGCTCTTGAATGGGCCCTTATTCGCCTCCTGCGAGGCTACAGGCGTTAAACTGACCTCAGAGGGGTTCTGCCCCACGTTAACCAACACCGGCATGCCAGAGCGGCGTACAACCGCACTGTCGAACACTGCCTGATCGGTCTGCGCATCACCGACAAAAGCTTTCTCGGCTTTAGTCAAGGTAATCGGCATGGTCTGCGGATCGTCGCTTTCGACTTTCGACAACGGCTGATGCACTTCTACATAGCGTTTGCCGTCCGGCTCAACGGAAATTTTCACCGGATCGTTAATCACCTGAACACGGGTACCGCGCGGCACCATATTGAACAGCGCTTCGATATCCGTTGGACGCAGACGGATACAGCCGGAGCTGACGCGCATGCCGATACCGAAGTTGGCGTTGGTGCCGTGGATCAGGTATTCACCGTGCCCCATGGCCAGACGCATGGCGAACAAGCCCATTGGGTTCTCCGGACCAGCCGGCACCACTCCTGGCAGTTTCACACCTTTCTCCAGGTAGCGCTTACGGATGTTGGCGGTCGGCGTCCAGGTCGGGTTGGGAATTTTTTGGCTGACGGAGGTCACCTGCAGCGGAGTGTGCATTCCCGTCTGGCCGATACCGATAGGATAAACGATGACCTTGTTCTCGCCTTTCGGGTAGTAATACAGGCGCAACTCGGCCAGGTTGACCACAATCCCCTCGCGCTTGGTGTCCGGCAGCAGCATTTGGGTCGGGATGGTTAATACCGAACCTGGCTTGGGCAAGAATGGGTCGGTGCCCGGGTTGGCTTCCAGCATGCCCAGCAGACCAATTTTATAGTCGGCGGCAATCGCCTCCAACGGACGCCCATCGTTCGGTACGGTATAAGTGGTGTTCTCGCCAATCAGACGGCTGTCCGGCGGCGGCAGCGGGTACTCGCTCGCACTGGCGGCTTGGGTGCCGGCCAGTACGGTGGCGAATAGCATGCCCATTAAACTCAACGCACGTTTCATTATCATCCCTATATGCTTATTACGGTTCGGCCACAAGGCTATCTGGCGCTTGGCGACGGGTAAATCAGACAAGACCTGATTAATACTAGCAACGCTGGCGTTAAAGGCAATAAGTCCTCTAAAAATCAACATGTTATAACGTAATCGCTTTGTCCATTTGTCAATATAACGTCAATGGGTAAGCTGCTGATATGTCACTGATTTGCGGGGTGAATGGCGGGGCCGGGTGGGGTTTGTAAAGACTCATTGACATAAGAAATACAAGCGGCGTATCAATGAGCCTTAAAGAATATCAGAGCTTGGCAGCCTGACTGCGGATCGCGCGGATCATCGCTTCCAGCCCCTGAGAACGCGAAGGCGTCAGGTGTTGGCTCAACGCCAGTTCGGCGAAAAACGGCCGTACGTCCAAGGCGACAATCTGCTGCGGCGTCATTTGGTGATAAAGAATAAACACCACGGCCAGCAGCCCTTTGACGATGGCCGCGTCGCTGTCGCCGTGAAACTCGACCTGCCCTTGTGCGTCAAGCTGCATCACAATCCACACCTGGCTCTGGCAACCGGAAATCAGATTGCTCGCCTGACGTTCGCTCTCGTCAAGCGCCGGCAGCTTCGCGCCCAGTTCAATTACATACAGGTACTTGTCTTCCCAGTTCAGGCAACGGGAAAAATTACGCACCAACTTATCTTTGTCCGGCAAGTTCGCCATGAGGTTCCTTTCAATAATTCAGGGGCCGGCATGCCGACCCACAGACTGCTGACAAAGCCGGTCATTAGGGAGAGCGTGCCGATGGGGTCGTAGCGGCTTGTCCGCCGGAGCGCCCCTCGGTGCGCTAGGCCCGGGTATCTCGGATTCAAAAGCAACTTTGCCATCAAAATCAGGGGCCGGCATGCCGACCCCATGTCACTGGCTACCGGCGTTCAGCCGCCCGGCAGTCTAGCCTATCCCAGCAGTTTTTGAATTCGCTGCAACCCGGCCACCAGCCGATCAACTTCTTCGCGCGTATTATATAACGCCAACGAAGCGCGGCACATGCTCGGCACATTATAAAACGCCATCAGCGGCATCGCGCAATGGTGTCCGGTACGAATAGCAATACCGTACTGATCCAGGAAGCTACCGACGTCATAGGCGTGGTGCTCACCCAGATTGAAGGCGATCACCCCAGCGCGATCCGCCGGGCCATAGATTTTCAGCGTCGGCACCTGCTGCAACGCTTCCAGCGCATAGTGCATCAGCGATTGCTCATAATCAGCAATCGCCTCCAGCCCCAGCGCATTCACATAGTCAATGGCCGCCCCCAGTCCCATCATACCGGCGGTATTGGGCGAACCGGCCTCAAAGCGCCACGGTGGCTCGGCATAGGTGGTACCGTGGGTCAGACTGACCTGCTGGATCATCGAACCGCCCCCTTCCCACGGCGGCATTTGCTGCAACAGCGCCTGACGGCCGTAGAGAATGCCGATGCCGGAAGGCCCATACAACTTGTGGCCGGAGAACACATAGAAATCGCAATCCAGCGCCTGCACGTCAACCCGTTGGTGCATTACCGCTTGCGCGCCGTCAATCAGCACCTTCAGACCGGCAGCCTTGGCCTGTGCCGTAATGGCTTGCACCGGGTTCACCGTGCCCAGCACGTTGGAAACCTGAGTCAGCGCCAGCAGCTTGGTGGAAGCATCGATCAACCCAGGCAACTGCGCCAGATCCAGCGTGCCGTCTTGCTGCAGCGGCCAGACTCGCAAAGTCAGCCCTCGTTCTTGCGCCAGCATCTGCCAGGGCACGATATTGGCATGGTGCTCCATCTCGGTGATGATGATGCTGTCACCGGGCTGCAGGAAATGGCGGCCGAAGCTGTTGGCCACCAGATTGATGCCTTCGGTGGTGCCTTTGACGAAGACAATCTCTTCCGCCGAGCCGGCATTGATAAACGCCGCCACCTTTTCACGCACCGCTTCCATTTCCTGAGTCGCTTCGGCGCTCATGGTATGGATGCCGCGATGCACCGCCGCATAACCGTGACGGTAGAAATCCAGTTCACGATCGATCACCGCCTGCGGCTTTTGCGCGCTGGCGGCACTGTCGAGATAAGCCAGCGGCCGGCCGTTGACTTCGCGTGCCAGGATCGGGAAATCGCTGCGCACCCGTTCAATCGGAAAACTCATGCTGCCTCCCCCGGCTCCGGCAGGCGCTGTGCAATGCGCGCCAGCACCGATTCGCGGATAGTCTCGTTGCCGATCCCCTCAGTCAGCTCAGCGGCAAAAGCAAAGATAATCATCTGCTGCGCCGAGTGCTTGTCGATGCCGCGCGATTGCAGATAAAACAGCTGCTCTTCATCGATGCGCCCGACGGTGGCACCGTGACTGCACTTCACGTCATCGGCATAAATTTCCAACTGCGGCTTGGTATCGACTTCCGCCACCTTGCCCAACAGCAGATTGTGGTTGGTCATCTGCCCATCGGTTTTAATCGCGTGCTTGGCCACTTTGATCATGCCGTTAAACACCGCTTTGGCACGATCGCTGACCACCACCTTGTGCAGTTGGCGGCTCTCGCAGTAACCCTTGTTGTGCTCCAGGTAAGTACGGGTATCGCACACCTCTTTGCCGACCGGCAGCACCAAACTGTTGATCACCAGATTGGACCCTTCACCATTGAGCTGCGCGCTGGTGTTATGCCGCGTCAATCCGGCGCCCAACAGGAAGCTGTCGCTTTTCACCTGCGCGTCGCGGCCAATCACCAAATCGTTATGGGCAAAGTGGTAACTCGGCTGGCTTTCAAACGCCAGTTTGCAGTGATGCAGTTGAGCATTGTCCGCCACATTGGCGGTCAGGCGTGCGCCGGTGAAATGCGAGCTGTCGTTCAGACTCACGTAATGCTCGATCACCTCCGCCTGCGCACTGCGCCCAATCTCAAGGTGATGACGGTGATGCACGGTATTCACTTCGCCTTCAGCACCGCGCCCACTGCTGATATGCAACAGGTATAAAGGGCGAGCCGCGCTTTTGCCGGCCGCCACGCGGATAATGCTGGTTTCCTGCGCCAGGCTTTCGGTCAGGTGCAGAAAAATCTCTGGCTGAACGGGCTCAGGCAACGCCTGTGGCGTCCCATAGGAGGCAACGTCGAACTGGTAATCGCCCAGATCGCCATCGCTCAACGCCGAACTGAAACGCCCGTCGATAAACACCAACCGATAAGCGTCGATGGCCAACGCCAGCGCATCCACCTGCGCGGTGGTGATCTGCTCTACCGGTGGCTCCAGAAACTGTTGTTCCAGCAGGCCTTCCAGCGGAGTGTATTTCCAATTCTCATGCTTGCGGGTCGGCCAGCCCAGGCGCAAAGCCTGTTGCCAATGCGCCAGCGCATGTGCCGAATGCTCGCCGCCGCGCTCTTCGAACAGGCTGTAAAGCTGCTGCAGCGCGCGGGAATTATTGTTCGTCGGTAAGCCAGCCATAGCCCTGCTCCTCCAACTGTTTCACCAGGGAGAAATCGCCGGATTTGACGATGCGCCCCTGAGAAAGAACATGGACGTAATCCGGCTTGATGTAATCCAGAATACGCTGGTAATGCGTGACGATAATGAACGAACGCTTGCCGTCCCGCAGCGAATTAACGCCATTGGCGACGATCTTCAGCGCATCGATATCCAACCCGGAGTCGGTTTCATCCAGAATGCACAGATCCGGCTCCAGCGCCGCCATCTGCAGAATATCATTACGTTTTTTCTCACCGCCGGAGAAGCCGACGTTAACCGAACGGGTCAGCAGATCGGCCGGCATGCTCAGCAGTTCAATTTTCTCTTCGATAAAATCAGCGAAATCGAAGCGATCGAGCGCCTCCTGCTGGCGGTATTTGCGCACCGCATTCACCGAGGTCTGCAGGAAGAAATGGTTACTGACGCCGGGGATCTCCACCGGATACTGGAACGCCAAAAACACGCCTTCGCCGGCACGATCTTCCGGATCCAGCTCGAGCAGGTCCTTACCTTTGAAGGTCACCTCGCCCGCGGTCACTTCATATTCTTCGCGCCCTGCCAGGGTCGCCGAAAGCGTACTTTTGCCCGAGCCGTTCGGCCCCATGATGGCATGCACTTCGCCGGGTTTGATCTCCAGGTCCAGACCCTTGAGGATCTCATTGCCTTCCGCGCTGACTTTTAAATTCTTGATACTTAACATGCTGTGTCCTTAGGTCGCGCTTTCGCGCTGTCAATCCGGCGATTAGCCCACGCTGTGTTCCAGGCTGATGGCCAATAACTTCTGTGCCTCGACGGCGAACTCCAGCGGCAGCTCAGAGAACACGTCCTTGCAGAATCCGTTGACGATCATCGAAATGGCATTGTCTTCGCTGATGCCGCGCTGCAGGCAATAGAACAGTTGGTCATCGCCAATTTTTGAGGTGGTGGCTTCGTGTTCCAACTGCGCACTGTTGTTGCGGGCCTCAACGTAGGGGAAAGTGTGAGCGCCGCTGTCCGGCCCGATCAGCATCGAGTCGCACTGGGTGAAGTTACGCGCGTTTTCCGCCCCCGGCAGGATCTTCACCAGGCCGCGGTAGGTATTCTCGCTGTGCCCGGCAGAAATGCCCTTGGCGATGATGGTCGAACGGGTGTTCTTGCCGATGTGGATCATCTTGGTACCGGTGTCCGCCTGCTGATGGCCGCTGGTCAGCGCCACCGAGAAGAACTCACCGATAGAGTTGTCGCCCTGCAGGATCACGCTCGGGTATTTCCAGGTGATCGCCGAGCCGGTTTCCGACTGGGTCCAGGACATTTTCGATCCTGCGCCTTCACACAACGCACGCTTGGTCACAAAGTTCAGGATCCCGCCCTTGCTGTCGCCGCCGGAGAACCAGTTCTGCACCGTCGAGTATTTCACTTCGGCGTCTTTGTGCAGGATCACTTCCACCACCGCCGCGTGCAGCTGGTAGCTGTCGCGTACCGGGGCGGAACAGCCCTCGATATAGCTGACATAACTGCCTTCATCGGCAATCAGGATGGTGCGTTCGAACTGGCCGGTTTTGGCGGCGTTGATACGGAAATAGGTCGACAGTTCCATCGGACAACGCACGCCCTTCGGCACATAAACAAAGGTCCCGTCGGAGGCTACCGCAGCGTTCAACGCGGCGAAGAAGTTGTCGTTGGACGGCACTACGCGACCAAGGTATTTGCGCACCAGATCCGGGTATTCCTGGATCGCCTCGCCGAACGAGCAGAAAATCACCCCGCTCTCGGCCAACTTTTCGCGGTAGGTCGTGGAGACCGATACCGAGTCAAAGATCGCGTCCACCGCCACTTCACTGCCTTCACGCACCGGCACGCCGAGCTGGTTAAACGCCAGTTCAACCTCGCTGGTCAGGTAGCTGTTGTCCGTGGCCGCGCCGGGTTGCTGTTCGGCACCGGGCTGCGAGCCGCAGGCGTCATCACAGCTGCCGCAGGAGGGGGCAGAGTAATAGCTGTAGTCCTGGTAATTGAGCCGGTCGTAGTTGGCTTTCAGCCAATGCGGCTCTTCCATTTGTAGCCAGGCACGGTAAGCCTCCAGGCGGAATTCCAGCATCCACTCGGGTTCATTACGCTTGGCCGAGATGGCGCGCACCACGTCTTCGTTGATGCCCGTCGCTAATTCATCGGTGGCCAGTTGGGTAAAAAAGCCTTCTTTGTAGCGACCTTCGCTGACCCAAGCCTGCACTTCATTAGGCATTTCTACATTGCTTCGTGTCATGTTGATTGCATCGCTCAAACGCCAAAACTCTCGCCGCACCCGCAGGCATGCTGAGCTTTAGGGTTATTAAATTTGAATATCTGATTCAGCCCTTCACGGACGAAATCCACCGTGGTGCCATCGATAAACGGCATGGCTTTCAACGGCACATACAGTTTGGCGCCATCGCGCTCAAACAGCAGGTCGTCGTCAGCAGGCTCACGGGTGAGATCCAGCACATAGGCAAACCCGGCGCAGCCTGACTGCTTCACCCCGAGTTGCAGCCCCTTCACCTGCGGATCCTGCTGCATTAATTTAGTAATTTGTTGTACGGCGTCATCACTGAGCAAAATGCCTTGCCAGACATTTTCGTCCAGAGAAAAGGTGCCGACATTTTCCGTTTGCATATGGCCTACCTCACACTCGTGTTTTTCCACAGCCAATCTGGGTTGCTTCTATGTTAGTGATAACAATTATCACTTCAACCGTTTGTTTTGCGGGGGTATCCGCCAAAAACCCGGATTTTCGCTTCGATATGCGGCAAGCGCGCGGGACAGTCAGCGAAGCCATCGCTGCAGGTCGGTAAGGAGATCAAATTATCCCTATGAATTTACAGCACATCCTGTACCACCTTCGCGTTTGCCCATTGGCTCGAACGCTTTACAGGGCCGGGTTTTTACTCTTGCTTTAAACATTCATAGAAAATACCTATTTCTGAATTTTGTCTGTCTTAAAAATGCGTTTATCGACAATAAGGCACATTTCTCGTCCTTTCGATCATCGACACAGGCCAATAACTCTGGCGCTCTATAAGTAAAGTTTAGTCGTTACTGACCATATTGGGTTGCCGCACGCCGATTGCATCCCCTCTGCCGCGATAAAACTTTCAACAGAAGGATTGATCGCAAACGCGCCAGTAAATATGATAATGATTATCATTCAATTACAAATTGAGCGCGGGCAAATGAATATCTCGATGAATGCGTGGCTGCTGGGCAAAATTGATGACTATAAGTTCAGCGTGCGCGACGCCACGGTAGATTTCTATATGGCGGAAGCGTCGCTCAAGCGGCCGGAATGCAATATCAACCACCTGAAACGCTACAACAACGTCAGCCTCAACATGGCCAATCTGTGCCTGGAAAACGGCGACGATGAAAGCTATCTGCACGCGTTGAGCAAGCTGCATAACCGGCTGATCGTGGAAATCAACAATCCGCAGCGCTGCCAGCTGTTTCGGGTGCAGAGCTACCATTTTGCCCGTCATACCCTGACCCTGATCTGTCAGAAATATGCGATGGAAGGCACCTGGGAGAAGGCCAATGCCTTCCAGAAGGATTTCGTCAAGCGGGTGCCGTTTCAGCTGTAACCCCGCTGAGCGGCAAGAAACCCGCAGGCCGGGATGCCTGCGGGGGAAGAAATTTAGTCGATCACCGCGGTGGTCAACCGTGAAGTGCAGCACAGGCGATCGCGCGAATCGAAAATTTCGATCTGCCACACCTGATGCCGACGGCCAACGTGCAGCGCGCGACAGACGCCGCGCACCTGCCCTTCAAACACCGCCCGCAGATGGTTGGCGTTGATTTCCAACCCCACCACTTTTTGCTCGCCTTCACTGCACAGGTAACCGGCCATCGATCCCATCGACTCCGCCAGCACCACCGAAGCCCCGCCATGCAGCAGGCCAAACGGCTGCCGGGTACGCTGATCCACCGGCATGGTCGCCTCGAGGTAATCTTCCTCCAGTCGGGTAAACTGGATCCCCACATGGCTGACCATACATCCTTCACCGGACTGGTTTAATTGGTCCAGCGTCGTTTCTCGTTTCCACAGTTTCACGCAATCATCTCCAGAAGTGCCTGTAATGGGTGCCGTACACCGTTACCCTCAATGCGTTTGACCTGGCTGCGGCAGGAATAACCGGTCGCCAGACAACGTTGCCGTGGCAGACGTTGCAATGCCTGGTGCCATGATAACTCATAAATGCCGAGCGAATTCTGCAGGTTCTTCACTTCGTGACCGTAAGTGCCAGCCATGCCACAGCAGCCCACGCTGACATTTTCCAACCTGGCGCCAAAGCGCGCAAAGATCGACGTCCAATGCTGGCCACTGGCCGGCAAGGCTGTGGTTTCGGTGCAATGACCAAACAGATACCAGGCTTCACCGGTTGCCGGCTGTTCAGCCCGCTCGGCCAGCAGTTGCTGCAACCATTCGTGCACCAACTGCACCTGGAAATCACCACGGGTTTCGCCCAGGATCTCGTTGTATTCGTCGCGATAACAGAGTACCAACGCCGGATCGACCCCCACCAGCGGCATACCCAGTTTTGCCACCCGATTGAGGAAATCTGCGGTCTTGCGCGCGGTGTGGGCAAAACGTGTCAGGAACCCTTTGATATGCTGAGCCTTGCCATTCGGTGAGAACGGCAGCAGTACCGGCCGATAGCCGAGTTTTTCCACCAGCCGAACAAAATCCGCCACCACTTTGGCATCGTAATAGCTGGTAAAGGGATCCTGCACGATCAGCACGTACTGTTCGCGTTGTTCGGCGTTCAGCGCTTCGAGCTGTTCCAGCGTCATGGTCATGGCGCCATGGCCGGAAAGTTGCTGACGCAGCGTCGGGCTCGACAGCATCGGCAAATCCACCATGCCGATAGTATTGCGGCTCAGTTCACGCACCCAGGGCTGTCGGAAGAAGAAATTGAACACCTTCGGCGCTTTCGCCATCAGCGGCGTATAGCTCTCTACCCCGGCGACCATATAGTCACGTGCCGGCCGCAGATAACGGGTGTGATAAAGCTGCAGGAAGCGGGAACGGAAGCCCGGTACGTCAATCTTGATCGGGCACTGGGTGGAACAGGCTTTACAGGCCAGGCAGCCGGACATCGCCTCTTTCACCTCGTGCGAGAAATCATATTCGCCTTTTCCGGCGTACCAGCTGTTGCGGGTTTTTTCGATTAGCGTTCGGAAGCTGAGCCGCTGCTGCGGCAACTGTTTTTCCAATACCAAGGGATCGACACCCTGCTCGGACAGCAGGCGTAACCATTCGCGCACCAACGCCGCCCGGCCTTTTGGCGAATGAATGCGACTGCCGGTGATTTTCATCGACGGGCACATAGGGCTGCGCACGTCAAAATTGAAGCACAACCCGTTGCCGTTACACTCCATGGCACCGCGGAACGAAGTGCGCACCTCGATTGGAATACGGCGGTCGAGCGTACCGCGCTTGGCGGCATCCACTTTCATCATCGGCGCATCGACGCCCAACGGCGAACAGATTTTACCGGGGTTGAGCCGGTTGTTCGGATCGAACGCGGCCTTGATGCGACGCAGCTCCAGATACAGCTGGTCACCGAAAAACGCCGGGCTGTATTCGGCGCGGAAGCCTTTGCCATGTTCGCCCCACAGTAACCCGCCATATTTGGCGGTCAACGCCACCACCTGGTCGGAGAGCTGCTTCATCAGCACTTCCTGCTGGGGATCGCACATATCGAGCGCGGGGCGCACATGCAACACACCGGCATCAACGTGGCCAAACATGCCGTAACTGAGGTTATGGCTGTCCAGCAACTGGCGGAACTCGACGATGTAATCGGCCAGGTGCTGCGGCGGCACGCAGGTGTCTTCGGCAAAGGGGATCGGTTTGGCGCGCCCTTTGGCGTTGCCCAATAACCCGACGGCCTTTTTGCGCATGTTGTAAATTCGTTCGATGCCGACCAGATCGCCGCAAATTTGATAGCCGATCACGCCGCCCTGCTTCCCGACGATCAACTCGTCCAACCGCAGGCACAGGCTCTCCATCTGCTGGTCGATCAGCTCCTTGTCATCGCCGGCAAATTCGACGATGTTCAGGCCGAGCATCTCTTTATCCGGCACGTTGGTGATCAGTTCGCTCACCGAATGCCAGACGATATCCTCACGCGCCAGGTTCAAGACTTTAGAGTCGATGGTTTCTACCGACAGCGCCTTGGCTTCCACCATAAAGGGCGCGTTGCGCAGCGCAGAATCAAAGGAGTCATATTTCACGTTGACCAAGCGGCGTACCTTCGGCAGCGGCGTAATGTCCAGCCGCGCTTCGGTGATAAACGCCAACGTCCCCTCGGCGCCGGTCAAGATCCGCGTCAAATCGAAGGTTTGCAGATCATCGCTGAACACGTGGCGCAGGTCGTAGCCGGTCAGGAAGCGGTTAAGCTTGGGGAATTTTTCCAGGATCAGCGCACGTTGGTCACGGCAACTGTTGAGCACCGTCCGGTAAATGCGGCCTTCAAGGGTATCCTCGCAGGCAATCGTTTCCGCCAACGGCGTCGGCATGGCGCGGGTGTCTATCATGTCCCCGCCCAGCAATACCGCCCGCAGGCCCAAGACGTGATCGGAAGTTTTGCCGTACACCAGCGACCCCTGCCCGGAAGCGTCGGTATTGATCATGCCCCCCAGGGTGGCGCGGTTACTGGTGGACAGCTCCGGCGAGAAGAAATAGCCGAAGGGCCGCAGATACTGGTTAAGCTGATCCTTGATGACCCCGGCTTCGACCTTCACCCAACCCTGCTCGACGTTGATTTCAAGAATGCGGTTCATGTGGCGTGACATATCCACCACGATGCCGCAGTTGAGCGACTGTCCATTGGTGCCGGTGCCGCCACCGCGCGGGCTGAAGGTCAGCGCGCTGAAGCGCTCCTCTGCCGCCAGGCGCGCAATCAGCGCCACATCTGCGGTTGAACGGGGAAACACCACCGCGTCGGGCAACAACTGATAGATACTGTTGTCGGTCGCCATCGTCAACCGGTCGGCGTAGCTGGTGGCGATATCGCCATTAAATCCGTTTTGCTTTAACGCTTCCAAAAAGTCGAGCACCCGTTGAACGAGGCCGGGTGCCTGAGAAATCTGTGGGATCATTCGCTTTTTGACCCTGTCTGTCTGTTTTTTATGCGCTTATGCACGCTGAATCAGGCCTTTATTCAGACCCACCCTACTTTTTATTAGGCATAAAAACTAACATACTCGTTTAGTGAAGGCATGCACATTATTAGGCTGGCGAACGACGCGCGACAAAAGGTGCGCCGCATTGTGAAAAGTGACGAAAATGCACCATGCTTAACGTCTATAAAGGATTTAACTTACCAGGATGAGAACCTAATTCATGACACTCCCGCAATCCCGATACGATTTGCCACGGATTATTTTTGGTGTGCTGTTTATCGCCATTATGATCGTCGCCTGTTTTTGGGTCATTCAACCGTTTATTCTCGGCTTTGCCTGGGCCGGCATGGTGGTCATCGCCACCTGGCCTTTATTAATCAAGCTGCAAAACATACTTTGGGGTCGACGCTCGCTGGCGGTGATTGTCATGACGTTGCTGCTGATCCTGCTGTTCATCCTGCCGATTTCTCTGCTGGTCAGCAGCGTGGTGGACAACAGCGCGCCGGTGGTTGCCTGGGCCAGCACGCCCGGCAAGCTGCATATTCCCGATCTGCTCTGGCTGCAATCGATCCCGATGATCGGCGATAAGATTTACAACAGCTACCATACGCTGGTGAGTGCCGGTGGGACCGCCCTGGTGGCGAAAGTGCAGCCCTACTTCGGCCAGACCGCCACCTGGTTTGTGGCACAGGCGGCGCATATTGGTCGCCTGTTGCTGCATTGCACGCTGATGCTGCTGTTTAGCGTGTTGCTCTATGCACGGGGTGAGCAGGTTGCTCTGGGCATTCGTCACTTTGCGACCCGTCTTGGCGCCGAACGTGGCGATGCTGCGGTAGTGCTTGGCGGTCAGGCGATCCGCGCGGTGGCGTTGGGGGTCGTGGTGACGGCGCTGGTGCAATCGGTACTGGGCGGCATTGGCCTGGCGGTAACCGGCATTCCTGCCGCGACCCTGCTGACGGTGCTGATCTTTATCTGCTGCGTCGCGCAGTTGGGGCCGCTATTGGTGCTGGTGCCGGCCATTATCTGGCTGTACTGGAGCGGTGACACCACCTGGGGAACCGTGTTGCTGGTCTGGAGCTGTGTGGTTGCCACGCTGGATAACGTGCTAAGGCCGGTACTGATCCGCATGGGGGCCGATTTGCCGATGCTGTTGATCCTCTCCGGCGTGATCGGCGGTTTATTGGCTTTCGGCATGATTGGCCTGTTTATCGGCCCGGTGGTGTTGGCGGTGTCTTACCGTTTGCTCACCGCCTGGATGGATGAAGCGCCGGAACCGACGACCGATCTGGAAGAGGTCGCCGAAAACCTGGAACAGAAGTAACACCGATCTCTGCCCGGGCTGCCGGGCAGAATCTCCCCTTTCCCATTCCCCTGCCATTGAACCCATTGTCGCGATAATAAAAATCACCGTTCTGAACGCGGTGCAGAGCATTAATTAAACATACGGAATAAATACATCTTTTTTAGCCCAGAGATAAAATTGAGCAGGGTTAAAAATAAATGAGAATGCGGATATTGATTAGGATGATTCTTAATGACTAATTTCATTTAAATATCTAGTATTATGGCCATCTATTGCTTCAAACATCTGATTTAAAGCAAGATTTCCAAACAATGTAATGCCATACATGTGAATTGCTGTGTGTAGTCTTTGCCCGTCTCCTATGATGGGCTTTTTTTTATTCTTTTTTTGGCTAAGGTTATTCCCGAACCTCCTGTTATTTACATTCAGAAATAATAAAGCCGTAACCAGAGTTACGGCTTTAGCGTCAGTGTCGGATGCGATGCCGAAGAATTACTTTTTCTTCGACAGATTGACCCAGGTTTGCACGACGGTATCCGGGTTGAGCGACAGGCTGTCAATGCCTTGCTCCATTAGCCATTCGGCGAAGTCTTCATGATCGGAAGGCCCCTGCCCGCAAATACCGACGTACTTGCCATGGCGCTTGGCCGCCTGAATCGCCATCGACAGCAAGGCTTTCACCGCCTCGTTACGCTCGTCAAACAGTTCAGACACCACGCCCGAGTCGCGGTCCAGGCCCAGCGTCAGCTGAGTCATGTCGTTGGAACCGATGGAGAAACCATCGAAGTGCTCGAGGAACTGATCCGCCAACAGGGCATTGGAAGGGATCTCGCACATCATGATCACTTTCAGGCCGTTTTCGCCACGTTTGAGCCCCTGGCGCGCCAACTCGGCGACCACCGCTTCCGCCTGCGCTACGGTGCGAACGAAAGGCACCATAATTTCGACGTTGGTCAGGCCCATTTCATTACGCACGCGTTTTACCGCGTCACATTCCATCGCAAAGCAGTCGCGGAAGCTGTCGGCCACGTAACGGCCGGCCCCGCGGAAGCCCAGCATCGGGTTCTCTTCGTGCGGCTCATACTTCTCACCGCCAACCAGGTTGGCATATTCGTTGGACTTGAAGTCAGACAGACGCACAATCACCCGCTTCGGCCAGAATGCCGCCCCCAGCGTGGCGATCCCTTCCGTCAGGCGCCCTACATAAAACTCGACCGGATGGTCGTAGCCCTGCATCAGCGCCTTGATTTCTTGTTGCAGCTCCGGGGTCTGCTGATCAAACTCCAGCAGCGCCCTCGGATGCACCCCAATCATGCGGTTGATGATAAATTCCAGACGGGCCAGGCCCACGCCTTCATTCGGCAAACGCGCGAAGTCAAACGCACGGTCCGGGTTACCGACGTTCATCATGATTTTCAGCGACAGCTCAGGCAGTTCGGTCACTTCGGAGCTCTGTACGCTAAAGTCGAGCATATCGCTGTACACAAAACCGGTATCTCCTTCTGCGCAGGAGACGGTGACTTTCTGGCCCGCTTTCAGCAGATCGGTAGCGTTGCCGCAGCCAACCACAGCCGGAATGCCCAGTTCACGTGCGATGATCGCCGCGTGACAGGTACGGCCGCCACGGTTGGTGACAATCGCCGCCGCTTTCTTCATGATCGGTTCCCAATCCGGGTCGGTCATGTCCGTCACCAGCACATCGCCGGGTTCAATAAGATCCATTTCGCTGATGTTGTGGATGACTTTTACCGGGCCTGCGCCAATGCGGTGGCCGATGGCGCGTCCTTCCACCAGCACCGGACTGCTGCCGTTAAGCTGGTAACGCTCCATCGTCTGCTCGTTGGAACGTACGGTTTCCGGGCGGGCCTGCACAATCAGCAGTTTGCCGGTGTGGCCGTCTTTGGCCCACTCGATATCCATCGGGCGGCCATAGTGTTTTTCGATCAGCAGTGCCTGATGCGCCAGCCCCTGCACTTCTTCATCGGTCAGAGAGAAACGATTGCGTTGCTGCTCCGGCACGTCTTCAATTTGTACCTGTTTGCCGTGATCCTGCGAAGGTGCGTACACCATGCGGATTTTCTTCGAGCCGAGGTTGCGACGCACGATCGCCGGGTTGCCTTTGAGCAGCGTCGGTTTATGCACGTAGAACTCGTCAGGGTTGACTGCGCCCTGCACCACCATTTCACCCAGGCCGAAGGCGGAAGTGATAAACACCACCTGATCAAAGCCGGATTCGGTATCGATGGTGAACATCACGCCAGAAGAAGCCAGGTCGGAACGCACCATGCGCTGTACGCCGGCCGACAAGGCCACGCCACGGTGATCGTAACCCTGATGCACACGGTAGGAGATGGCGCGATCGTTGAACAGCGAGGCGAAAACATGCTTGATCGCCACCATTACGGCGTCGATGCCCTGCACGTTGAGGAAGGTTTCCTGCTGGCCGGCAAAGGAGGCGTCCGGCATGTCTTCTGCGGTGGCGGAGGAACGCACGGCAAAAGAGGCTTCCGGCTCGCCGTCTGCCAGTTGCTGGTAAGCCAGGTTGATTTCGCGTTCGAATTCCGCGTGGAACGGCGTATCTATAATCCATTGACGGATTTGCGCGCCGGCCTTGGTCAGTTGAGCAATGTCGTCAACGTCAGTTTGATCCAGTAACTGATAGATGCGCTGGTTAACACCGCTTTGCTCGAGGAAATCGTTAAACGCCTGCGCGGTGGTGGCAAAACCGTTTGGCACGGCAACGCCCAAATCGGAAAGATTGGTGATCATTTCACCGAGGGAGGCATTCTTGCCGCCGACACGGTCAACGTCATGCATGCCGAGCTGGTTGTACCAAAGCACATTACGCAAGTCTGGGCCATTGTTGGACATCGAGACAATCCTTATTGCTATCAGTAGGGTATAGACGGATTTAATTCGCTTGCTTTCTCTGCGCCGCCAAAACGGTGCCGATTCAGACTAGCACAATGATCCATAGGAAATGGAAAGGTGAATCGATCAACCCGGCGAAGAAAATGGATTTTAGGAAAACTTCCTGAAATGGAAAATGGGGATGGAATCGTTCCCTGTCGCACTAATAGCTTAAATCTCAACAAATTAAGTATTTTTTAAACTTCATTTTTAAAAACCATACCCTTTATAATGCATTTGGCTAAAATAACGCCGCAATGCCGAATAATGCCTCATGAAAAAGAAACTTCTATTTTTCATAAAATTTAAAATAGTGTTTCACTTTATCATTGCGCGGCGTTCCGCTTATTCCCTTGTCGCTGAAATTAAGGGCCGACTCTGCCCCCACTATCACATTTTTTTTACCCGCCCCTTTACCGTTCGATCATCTCAAGCCCATGATAAGAGCAAGCAGGCGTGATAACTGCATCACCGTTTCAGGTAAGGAGCCTCGGGTGGAAAGAAGCGTTTTTTATATTTCGGATGGCACGGCGATCACCGCCGAGGTTTTGGGCCATGCAGTGTTGTCGCAATTCCCGGTGAAGGCCACCACCTTTACGCTGCCCTTTGTCGAAACCGAGGCGCGCGCGCGCGGAGTCTGCCAGCAGATTAACGACATCTATCGGGATACCGGCGTGCGGCCACTGGTGTTTTACTCGATCATTTCGCCGGAAGTACGCAACGTCATCACCCAAAGCGAAGGGTTCTGCCAGGATATCGTGCAGGCGCTGGTCGGCCCGCTGCAGGGTGAACTGGAGGTGGATCCCACCCCGGTGCCCAACCGCACTCATGGACTGACGGCCAGCAACCTCGGCAAATATGATGCCCGTATCGCCGCCATTGACTACACGTTAGCCCATGATGACGGCATTTCGCTGCGCAATCTCGATCAGGCGCAGGTGATTTTGCTCGGGGTATCGCGCTGTGGCAAAACCCCCACCAGCCTGTATCTGGCGATGCAATTCGGCATCCGTGCCGCCAACTACCCATTTACCGCCGATGATATGGACAATTTGCACCTTCCCGCCGCGCTGAAGCCGTTTCAGCACAAGCTTTTCGGTCTGACAATTGACCCGGAACGTTTAGCGGCCATCCGTGAGGAGCGCCGGGAAAACAGCCGTTATGCCTCTATTCGCCAGTGCCGAATGGAGCTGGCGGAGGTGGAGGCGCTGTTTCGCAAAAATCAGATCCGCTATCTCAATACCACCAATTATTCGGTGGAAGAGATCTCGACCAAAATCCTGGATATTCTGGGCATGAGCCGTCGAATGTTCTAGCCTTCACGCGGCAGGCCCGTCCCCTGCCGCCTGTTGTTCATTTCTCCACCGTCCGCGTTTTTTGTGCTTTTTTTAGCGATTCTGATCAACAGAACACAGTTTCTCCGGTTGAATTCATCGGTTTTTACGTTATTGTGATCGCCATCACTTCCCGGCACTCCTGCCGCAGCGAAGAAAAGTCTTTAGAGAAAATCATGCACAAAACAGATGAACTGCGGACCGCGCGCATCGACAGCCTGGTCACGCCGCAAGAACTGGCGGAGAAGCTGCCGATCTCGGCGGAAATCGCGGATAACGTGACGGCCTCCCGGCAACGCATTGAAAAAATCCTGACCGGCGAAGATCGCCGTCTGCTGGTGGTTATCGGCCCATGCTCCATTCACGATCTCGACGCTGCCGTCGATTATGCCGGCCGACTGAATGCGCTGCGCATTCGTTACCAGGATCGTCTGGAAATTGTGATGCGCACCTATTTTGAAAAACCGCGCACCGTGGTGGGCTGGAAAGGCCTGATCTCCGATCCGGCGCTGGATGGCAGCTTCCAGGTGAACCGGGGGATCGAAATGGCGCGTCGGCTGTTGCTGGAAGTGAACCAGCTCGGCCTGCCTACCGCTACCGAATTCCTCGACATGGTGGTCGGTCAATACATCGCCGATTTGATCAGTTGGGGCGCGATTGGCGCACGCACCACCGAAAGCCAAATCCACCGCGAGATGGCTTCGGCCCTCTCCTGCCCGGTGGGCTTCAAGAACGGTACCGACGGCAACACCCGCATCGCCATTGATGCCATCCGGGCGGCACGTGCCGGGCACATGTTCCTGTCACCGGACAAACATGGGCAGATGACTATCTATCAGACCAGCGGCAACCCTTACGGCCATATCATCATGCGTGGCGGTAAAACACCGAACTACCATGCTACCGATGTCGTCGCCGCTTGTGACAGCCTGCGCGAATTCGACCTGCCGGAGCACCTGGTGATCGACTTCAGCCACGGCAACTGCCAGAAACTGCATCGCCGCCAGTTGGATGTGGCAGAAAATGTCTGCCAGCAAATCCGCGCCGGTTCCGCTGCCGTGACCGGTGTAATGGCGGAAAGTTTCCTGGTGGAAGGCACACAGAAAATTGTGGCCGGTCAACCGCTGACTTATGGTCAATCCATTACCGACCCTTGCCTGAGCTGGGCCGACAGCGAACAGCTGCTGGCGATGCTGGCCGATGCGGTAGATACCCGCTTCTGATCTGACCCGGGGTGCTCACCCCGGCTTTTCCGTCCATCATCCGCTCTTCTATACTGGTAGCAATTCTTCTGGAAAGGATTTGGAACCTCGGCATGATCCATTCACTGTTATCCATCCCTTGCGTCACCCTGCAAGGCGAGCACAAAACCCTGGGAGATTTCCCGGCCCGGGCTTATCTGGTGGTTAACACCGCCAGCAAATGCGGTTTTACGCCGCAGTATCGCGGGCTGGAAAACCTGTGGCAGTATTATCGCGAGCGTGGGTTGGTGGTGCTGGGCTTCCCATGCAATCAGTTCGGCGCGCAAGAGCCTGGTGATCCACTGGAGATCGCCAACTTCTGCACCTTGAACTACGGCGTCAGTTTCCCCTTGTTCAGCAAGATTGAGGTTAATGGCCCCGGCGCGCACCCGCTGTTCAACGAATTGAAACGTCTGGCACCGGGCGTGCTGGGCAGTCAACGCATCAAATGGAACTTCACCAAATTCCTGCTGACCGCCGACGGGCAACGGGTAAAACGCTTTGCGCCGATCACCAAACCCGAGCGCCTGTTTGATCGCATCGAAACCCTGCTGAAATAACCCTGATTTTGACAGGCCGAGGGGCCTCGGCCCCTGTCACCTCACCTTCCTGCAAAAAGCTTCCATCGGTAAGAAAATTTTCCTTGATGTAACCTTTCGTTCACATGATAATGATTCTCACTTTGATATTAATTACTATTTAACGGTCTGTTTTGTAAACACATGACGATGGATAATCACAACCCTAACCTGCCCGCCAAAGCCACCAGCCCTGCGGCAAGTGGCCTGGCCTCGCCTCCTTGCTACAACAGCGCACAGCTGCTGGATGCCGACGGCGTGGCGATCATCATCCATCAGGGCCAGCGCTACCAACTGCGGCAGACCAAAGCCGGGAAATTGATCCTGACCAAATAATACCCATCCCTTAACGCCAGCCACCCCGATCGCTTTTGATCCAGGCAGCCAGCAAATCTATTGATATGTTTAAAACATACGGAGAGTTGCGACATGCCTCTGACCCCTTACACCCGGCTGCGTTTATCCGCATTGAGTCTGGCGATTGCCTGCACTCTGCCGACGGTGACTTTTGCACAAACCAACAGCACGGCTTCTTCTTCCACTGCGGTATCGGCTAAAACCGACAAAACCCGCGATGAAACTCTGACCGTCGCCGCCACCGGCAACGCACGCAGCAGTTTTGAAGCGCCAATGATGGTGACGGTGATCGAGGGCAATACGCCTGAAAGCCAAACCGCCACCAGCGCCGCCGATATGCTGCGCCGCGTACCTGGGGTGACCGTCAATGGCACCGGCCGCACCAATGGGCAGGACGTTTTCATGCGCGGCTACGGTAAAAACGGCGTACTGACGCTGGTGGACGGTATTCGCCAAGGCACCGACACCGGGCATCTTGGCGCCACCTTCCTGGATCCGGCGCTGGTGAAACGCATCGAAGTGGTCCGTGGCCCTGCGGCCCTGCTGTACGGCAGTGGCGCTCTGGGCGGCGTGATTGCTTATGAAACCGTGGACGCCGCCGATCTGCTGTTGCCCGGCCACGACACCGGTTTCCGGGTTTACGGTACCGCCGGCAGCGGCGATCACAGCCTGGGTATGGGCGCCAGCGCCTACGGCAAAACCGACAATCTCGACGGTCTGCTGTCGTTCGGTACCCGCGACGTTGGCGATCTGCGCCAGGGCAACGGCTTTGATGCGCCCAACGACGAAACCATCAGTAATCTGCTGGCCAAAGGCACCTGGAAAATTGATGATGCCCAATCGTTGAGCGGCGATTTGCGTTATTACAATAACCGGGCGCAGGAACCGAAAAACCCGCAGGAGTCCGCCAGCAGCAGCGGTAACCTGATGACCGATCGTTCAAGCATCCAGCGCGACAGTCAGCTCAGTTATAAACTGAAACCGCTGGGCCAGGATTGGCTCGATGCCGTCGCCAAAGTCTATTACTCCGAGGTGGAGATCAACGCTCACACCAATGGCAGCGAAGACGAGGCACGCAAGCAGACCACCCGTGGCGCGAAGCTGGAAAACCGCACCCGATTGTTTGCCGATACCTTCGCTTCTCACCTGTTTACCTATGGCAGCGAAGCTTACAAGCAGGAACAAACGCCAGGCGGCGCAACAGAGAGCTTCCCACAAGCGAAAATCAATTTTGCTTCCGGCTGGTTACAGGATGAAATTACCCTGCGCGACCTGCCGGTGACCCTGCTCGCCGGGACCCGTTACGATAACTATAAAGGCTCCAGCGACGGTTATGCGGATGTGGATGCTGACAAGTGGTCATCTCGCGGTGCGATCAGTATTACGCCCACCGATTGGCTGATGTTGTTCGGTTCTTACTCGCAGGCCTTCCGCGCACCGACCATGGGTGAAATGTACAACGACTCCAAACACTTCTCTATTCCCATGGGCCCCACCACCATCACCAACAACTGGGTGCCAAATCCGAATCTGAAACCGGAAACCAATGCAACTCAGGAGTACGGTTTCGGGCTACGCTTTGACGATCTGCTGTTAGCCGACGATAGCCTGCAATTCAAAGCCAGTTACTTCGATACCAAGGCCCGAGACTACATCACCACCGATGTCACCATGGAGTTGGGACGCGGCCCCCGTGGCCCTTATTGCATCAGTTGCACCACTTTCTCGACCAACATCGATCGTGCAAAAATCTGGGGTTGGGATGCCACGTTGAGTTATAAAACGCCGATTTTTGGCTGGGACCTGGCGTACAACCGCACTCGCGGCAAAAACGAAACCAGCGGCGAATGGTTAAACAGCATCAATCCTGACACCGTTACCAGCACGCTGGATATCCCGTTGGGTGAAACCGGCCTGTCTACAGGTTGGGTGGCGACGCTGGCCCAACGCGCCAGTCGTGTGGAAACCGGTACCGCTGAGCAAGGCGGCTACGGCGTCAACGATTTCTATCTGAGCTATCAAGGCCGCGATCGCCTGCAGGGCGTCACCACCACGGTGGTCCTGGGCAACGCCTTCGACAAAGAATATTACTCACCGCAGGGCATTCCGCAGGATGGTCGCAACGCCAAACTGCTGGTCAGCTATCAGTGGTAACGTTTTGAATCCGGCGGGCAACCCCAATGCCCGCCGATTGAACCTCACACAGGAGAACTATCTATGAGCAATACCCTTTACGAGCGTTACCAGCAGGCAAAAATCGATAACCCAGGCAAATACGCACGCGATCTGGCGGAACTGCTTGGCGTCAGCGAAGCGGAACTGACCCAGGCGCGCGTCGGTCAGGATACCCGTCGCCTGCAAGCCGATGCCCGTACCCTGCTGAGCGAGTTGGAACAGGTTGGCGTCACCAAATCCATCACCCGTAACAGCTACGCGGTGCATGAGCAGATGGGCCGCTACCTTAACCAACATCTGAACGGTCACGCCGGGTTGATCCTCAATCCGCGCGAGTTGGACTTGCGTTTGTTCCTCAACCAGTGGGCCAGCGCCTTCGCCATGAGCGAAACCAACAAGCGCGGCGTACGCCATAGCATTCAATTCTTCGATCACCAGGGTGACGCGCTGCATAAGGTGTACACCACCGATGAAACCGATCTGTCCGCCTGGATGGCGCTGGTGGAACGTCACCTGAGCGCAGAAAACCCGGCGCTGGAACTGAAAGCTCCGGACGCTACCGTCAGTAACGCCGCACCGGACAACCACAAGATCGACCGTGAATGGCGTGAAATGACCGACGTTCACCAGTTTTTCCAGTTGTTGAGCCGCAATAAGCTGACGCGTCAACAGGCCTTCCAGGCCGTCGGCAACGATTTGGCCTATCGGGTGGATAACAGCGCCCTGTCCCAATTGCTCAACGCCGCGCTCGGCCTGCAAAACGAAATCATGATTTTTGTCGGCAACCGTGGCTGCGTGCAGATCTTCACCGGCCAGATCGAACGTCTGATGCCGCAGGAAGGCTGGATTAACGTGTTTAACCGTCGTTTCACCCTGCACCTGATCGAAGACTCAATTGCCGAAAGCTGGATCACCCGCAAACCGACCAAAGACGGTTTCGTCACCAGCCTGGAGCTGTTCGCCGCGGACGGCACGCAAATCGCCCAGCTTTACGGCCAACGTACCGAAGGCCAGCCGGAGCAAACCCAGTGGCGTGAGCAGGTTGCCGCGCTTGAACCCAAGGATATTGCCGCATGAAACCTTCATTGACCCGTCGCCTGGCGTTGTGCATGGCGCTGGCGTTCCCCTTCACCGCTGCGGCGGCGGAACGTATTGTCTCGATAGGCGGTGACGTCACCGAAATTGCCTTCGCACTGGGCGCGGGCGATGAAGTGATCGCGCGCGACAGCACCAGCCTGCAGCCGGAGGCCGTCAAAAAGCTGCCGGATGTCGGCTATATGCGTCAACTTAATGCCGAAGGTATTCTGGCGCTGAAACCCTCGCTGGTGCTGACAACCGAACTGGCCGAACCGGCGTTGGTGTTCAAACAGCTGGAAGACAGCGGCGTTAAAGTGGTGCGCATTCCGGGCGAAACCACCTTGCAGAACGTGCCGGAGAAAATCGGCGCGATCGCCAATGCGCTGCAACGAACCGAGCAAGGCAAAAAGCTGAGCGAGCGCTACCAGCAACAGTTGGCGGCGGTGAAAACCGATGCGCTGCCGGTCAAGGTATTGTTCGTCATGAGCCACGGTGGCATTACGCCGATGGCTGCCGGGCAACATACCGCTGCCGACGCGGTCATCACCGCGGCAGGGCTGAAGAATGCCATGCAGGGATTCAGCCGCTATCGCCCGCTGTCGCAGGAAGGCGTGATTGCCAGTGCGCCCGATCTGTTGTTGGTCACCACCGACGGGATAAAAACGCTCGGCGGCCCACAACAACTGTGGAATTTGCCGGGTGTGGCGCTCACCCCGGCAGGCAAAAACCACCGCGTGCTGGTGGTTGACGATATGGCGTTACTGGGCTTCGGGCTGGAAACACCGGCCGCATTGGCCAAACTGCGCCATGCGGCGGAGCAAAAGTAATGCGCAGTCGCACTTTCCCCCGTCTGGCGATTGCCGGCCTGCTGGTGTTACTGACGCTGCTGGCACTGGGTGCTGCCAATCTGGGTGCCTTGACCCTGTCGTTCCGTACCCTGTGGCAGCAGCCATTCAGCGACACCACCTGGCATATCTGGCTGAATATCCGTCTGCCACGCGTGCTGTTGGCGGTGGTGATTGGCTGCGCGCTGGCGGTGTCCGGCGCCGTGATGCAGGGGTTGTTTCGTAACCCGCTGGCCGATCCCAGCCTGCTGGGCATCAGCAGCGGCGGTGCCTTGTTTGTCGCGCTGATTATCGTGATGCCGCTGGCATTGCCGCCGGTGATTGCCCTGTATGGCCATATGCTGGCGGCGTTCCTCGGCAGCATGCTGGTGTCACTGTTGATCTACGGCATCAGCCGCAGCGACCATGGCAGCCTGTCGCGCCTGTTGCTGGCGGGGATTGCCATCAACGCCCTGTGCATGGCGGCGATTGGCGTGCTGTCTTACCTCAGCAACGACCAACAGCTGCGCCAGTTTTCACTGTGGATGATGGGCAGCCTGAGCCAGTCGCAATGGCCCACGCTGGTGGTTTCTGCCTCCCTGATCCTGCCGGCTACCCTGCTGACGCTGTTACAGGCGCGTCGCCTGAACCTGCTGCAACTGGGAGATGAAGAAGCGCATTACCTCGGGGTGAATGTTCAGCGCGCCAAGCTGCAACTGTTGCTGTTAAGCGCATTGCTGATTGGCGCTGCCGTGGCGATGAGCGGTGTGATTGGCTTTATTGGCCTGGTAGTGCCGCATCTGGTGCGCATGCGCCTCGGCGGCGACCACCGCTGGCTACTGCCCTGCTCCGCGCTGGGTGGCGCCTGCCTGCTGCTGGTCAGCGATACGCTGGCGCGCACGCTGGTGGCGCCGGCAGAAATGCCGGTCGGGTTGATGACCAGCTTGATCGGTGGCCCTTATTTCTTGTGGCTGGTGATGCGCCAGCGGGAGCCTGTGGGTGGATAATTCAGCAAGCCTGACGGCGCAGCAATTACGTTACAGTCTGGGCTCGCGCCGGTTGATCAACGACGTTTCGCTCAACATCGCCAGCGGCGAAATGGTGGCGATAATCGGGCCAAACGGCGCGGGCAAGTCTACGCTGCTGCGCCTGTTAACCGGCTATCTGGCGCCGGGCTGTGGCGAATGTCAGTTGCTGGGTCGGCCGCTGGAGCAGTGGCAACCGCAGCAGTTGGCGAAGGTGCGCGCGGTGATGCGCCAGCATAGCGATCTGGCCTTTCCCTTTACCGTAGAGGAAGTGGTCAGCATGGGCCGCGCACCGCACGGCAAACGCGATGCACGGCAGGCGGTACAACAGGTGATGGCGCAAACCGACTGCCTTGAGCTGGCCCAACGCGATTATCGCCGGCTTTCCGGCGGCGAGCAGCAACGGGTACAGCTGGCCCGCGTGTTGGCGCAACTTTGGCAGCCGCAGCCTACCCCATCCTGGCTGTTCCTGGATGAGCCGACGTCGGCACTGGATCTCTACCACCAGCAACATACTCTGAGGCTGCTGCGCACGCTCACGCGTCAACAGCCGATTGCGGTGTGCTGCGTGCTGCACGACCTCAACCTGGCCGCGTTGTATGCAGACCGTATTTTGTTGCTGCATCAGGGGCAGTTGGTGGCCTCGGGTACGCCGCAGGAGGTATTGCAGACGGAGATCCTCACCCGTTGGTATCAGGCGGATTTGGGCGTCGTACACCACCCGGAGGTGGCGTTACCGCAGGTGTATTTGCGCCAGTAGTTGCCGACCATTCATTTACCCGATGAATGTCGAGTTGCTGCGCCCCCGAAGGGGCAGACCCACGGATGGGTCTGGTAAAGCCGTGAACAACGCTGCGGCTTGCAATACGACGGGTATTTCAACTCGAGCAGGAAATTTCCAGGTGTTTGCCCCAATCCGGCGGCAATGCGGCGAGATCGTCATATTCCGGCGCGTCGGCAAAGGGGGTCAGCAAGGCCTGATGCAGGCGCGCCAGCTTGCTGACATCATCCTGTTCGGCACTTTCAATCGCCTGTTGCGCCAGATAGTTGCGCAGGATCAGCTTCGGGTTCACTGCCTTCATCGCCTGTTGACGTTCTGCGTCACTCACCTGCTCTTGCTGCAAACGCTGGCGATATTGTTGGTACCAGCCGTCGAACGCCGCACGGTCGATAAATTCATCGCGCAGCGGCGACTGTGCCTGTTGCTGTTCGGTTTGACTCAGCAAACGGAAAGTTCGGCTGTAGTCGCGCCCCTCTTGCGCCATCAGGCTCAGCAACCCGGTGAGCAAATCGTTATCCTGCTGCGATTGGGTGAAGAAGCCGAGCTTGGCACGCATCTGTTCCCCGTAAGCGCGCATCAGGGCCGGTTCATAGGCCGACAATGCCTGCTGCAACTGTTCGGTGCTCATCAGCCCGGACAGAGTCTGCGCCAGCCGGTGGAGATTCCACAGTGCCACCGCCGGTTGATTATCAAAGGCATAACGCCCCTGGTGATCCGAATGATTGCAGATATAGTCGGGCTTGTAGTCATCGAGGAAGCCATAAGGACCATAGTCGATGGTTATGCCAAGAATCGACATGTTATCGGTGTTCATCACGCCGTGAGCGAAACCGACGGTCTGCCAATGGGCGATGAGGCGCGCGGTACGTTCGACCACGTCGGTGAACCACGGCAAGTAGCCATCCGCGTGATCTTGCAACTGCGGCCAGTGGCGGGCAATGACAAAATCGGCCAGCTGCTGCACCTGCTCCGGCTGTTTACGGTAATAAAAATGCTCGAAGTGACCGAAACGCACGTGGCTTTCCGCGACGCGCAGCAGCATCGCCCCGCGCTCAGGCTGCTCGCGGTAAACCGGTTCCTCACTGGTCACAATGGTCAGCGCCCTTGTGGTGGGAATGCCGAGATGGTGCAACGCCTCGGAGGCAAGAAACTCGCGGATCGCCGATCGCAGCACGGCACGGCCATCGCCCATGCGTGAATAAGGCGTCATTCCCGCCCCTTTCAGATGCCAGTCCATGCTGCGGCCATCCGCCAGCCGTTGTTCGCCCAGTAAAATACCTCGACCATCGCCCAGTTGCCCGGCCCAGACGCCGAACTGGTGACCGCTGTACACCTGCGCCAGCGGCCGCATACCCGGCAGCAGCGTTTCACCCGCCCAAATCGGGGTTTTATCCTGAGTAAACCAGCTTTCGTCCAGCCCCAATTCGCGTGCCAGCGGCTCGCTGTGATACAGCAAACGAGCGCCTTTCAGCGGCGTGGGATTCAATTCGGTATAAAAACCGGCTAACTGATGTTGGTAAGCGTTTTCAAACTGCGGCATAGGCCCTCCGTTGCACCTAGTGTAGAGCCTGTGCGGGGTGATTAACACTGAGGAAATGCAGGGAGAACGCATCTGCCTGATACCTGGGCAGATGCGGGGATCAGCATGGGTGCTGATACGGCTTAAACGCCTTTTTATTACGCAGCCAGGAAAAATACCCGTTCAGCGAGAAAACCATAATGGATCACAGCAAAAATCATCCCGTCCATTATTGGCTCCATGGTGTGTGCAGTACTTCAATTATTGTTATCAAACTCATCGGGCGTTGCCCGTAATGCGGCCAGATTATCCACACCAACGCTGGGCCATAAAAAACCTTGCAGGCCAAAAACACCGGCGTGTCTGAGTTTATTAAAATATTCCCTTTTCTCTATTCCTCCGACGATCACCCCTTTGCACAGCAGATTGATATTCTTTAATAGCGAGTCAATGACCACGTCATAGCCCTGGTGGGTAAACAACTGCCAGTAAAAACGCTTGTCGATCTTCACGTAGTCGAACAGCCCGTCATACAAGGCGGTCAGGGTCGCCTGACCGGAGCCAAAATCATCCAACCACAGCGAAAATAATTCGCTAAGCCGGAGGATCTTTGCATTGTTCTTGCCGGCCGAAAGATTCGGAAAACCCTCACTGATTTCAAAGGCAATAAATGGCCACTGCCTGATACGGTCACACAGTTGAGCGTCAGCAAGAATCAAATCGACCAGGGTTTCTTCAATATTAAGCGTCAACAAAACGTCGTTCTCGGCAAACCATGGTGCATTTTGTTCTGCCAATTTCAATTGCTCATTAAATAACTCAATCTTTTGCTCAGCGGTCAGTAAATTAATCCCAATGTCAGCCGGCATAGCCAAATCACCGTCCAGGCTATTAAAGCGGTTCAAGATTTCCACCGCTAACAGCCTGCCCTCCATCGAGTAAACAGGTTGAAAAACATAGCTACTAATAAAGTCAGCTTCGAATTGTATTTTCATTTCAATGCCACAGGCTGAATGGCGAGCATCTCATCGTATATCAATATATTTTATCGATCAATCCCTCTGAGATTAATCGGAAATATCAATGCAATTAGTGATAACTTATCATTTAATTGATAGATTAAAACTATGCCAAACTCACTTGGCGCAGAAACAGAACTCATTTGGCTTAAGGCAAAATCACCGCCACGCCACTGAATTCAAGATATATTTAGGTTAAGTAATATAGTCTCGCTAAAAATTTGGCTTATCATCATTGTTTTCATTAAAGAAATTCTTAGTTAACTTTAAATATCAATTAAGCATGAAATCTATACAAGTGCAAGCCGGACGCCAACTGATTAAATTTAATAACACCTCAATTCCGTACGCTATTCTTTGCATTGAAACAGTGGGAAAAATGCTCCCCTTGATTTTTACGGAATTCATGCTAGCTGGGCGGTTAGGCTGATTTAGCTCGCAGAGAATGGATAACAGCGGGAAAGCGAGGAAAATTTGTGGCGTAAAAAAGGGATGAGCAACCCCATCCCCCGATATTTACCCTGTGATGACTATTTGATCGTTTCGGCCAGCCATTGCCGCAGCTCGGTTAATTCAACGGCCTGTTCCGGGAACTGAGCAATCAACGTATCGCAGCACTCTGCCAACGCTTCACTGCGGTAGGCGCAACCCACCAGCATCTCGGCCAGCCGCTGCAGCGGTGCCGGATGGAGGCTGTCGGTGAAAATTTGCGCCCGGCAGATCAGGCCTTTTTCTACGTCGAAGAAGATATCTACCCCACCCCAGACAAAGCGTTCATTCAGCAAATGACTAAACGCCGGCGCCTTGCCGAAATTCCACTCCCAACTGCTTTGTTTGGCAAACTGCGCGGCAAAATCCGGCAGGTCGGGATAAACATCCGGGGAAATGATTTCCGCCGTGGCGGTCTCGCCATAATGGTCGAAGAACGCCTGGATCACCGCATCGCAGACCTGCTGGTGGCTGATGTCGGGTTTAAACTCCACCAGATTGGCCACGCGAGAGCGCACCGAGGTGATGCCTTTGGCCTGCAATTTCTTGGGATCCGGATTAAGGTAGTCCGCCAGGCGGTCAAGATCGGCATCCAGCAACAAGGTGCCGTGATGGAACCCGCGATCCTGCGTTTCGCGGTAGGCCGAACCGGAAATTTTACGCACGCCTTCCGGCGTTTCGATCACCAGGTCATTACGGCCCGATGCCGTGGCCGAAATACCCAACTGCGCCAACGCCTGCAGGATAATGCCGGTGGAAAGCGTTTTATCGTAACCGGGTTTGCCCGCCATAAAGGTAAAACAAGTGTTGCCCAGATCGTGAAACACAGCACCACCGCCGCTGCTGCGACGCGCCAGACGAATACCGTCCTGCTCCATTCGGCGGGTGTTGCACTCTTTCCACGGGTTTTGTGACTGGCCTATGACCACGGTTTCGGCATTGCGCCATAAGAACAGGATTTTCTGCGTAGTCATTTCGCGGAAGATGCACTCTTCCACGGCCAGATTGAACCAGGGGTCGTAAGAATCGGAAATCAGTAAGCGTAAGCTGTTCATGGCAGTCACCGTGAGGAACGTGATGCCGCCATGATATACCAAATCAACGGCTTAAGGCTAAATGCGCCGTGCCTGCCAGTAGGCTTTCTTCCAGTACACATTGTCCAGCGAGGAACGCATCACGCCACGGCTGGTTGAGGCATGAATAAATTGATCGTTGGTATCATAAATGCCCACGTGCAAACCGTTTTCACCGCCGCCAGTTTTGAAAAACACCAGATCACCCGGCATCAGTTCATCACGTGAAACTTTGGTCCCCAGCGAGGTTTGTTCGACGGTAGAGCGAGGTAATTGCATGTCGAAGCGGTCACGGAAGGTGCGATAAACGAATCCGGAGCAGTCGACGCCGCCGCGGTCCACCCCACCATAGCGATAAGGTGCGCCATACCATTGACGCAGTTGCTCATTTAGCTGCGCCACCACCACGATAGAGTCCGCCAACCGGCCGCTCGGTGGTGGTGCATGGCTGCTGCAACCGGCCATAATTAAACTGGCTAATAAAAACCAAATACGCATCCGCATAATATCCCTTCATTGAACAGGTTGCCGCATCATGCCGCCCGGTAAAAGCATACCGCCTGCGAGGCAAAGCCGGCACCACGTAAGGAGAGCGCTATTTGGGGCTAATTTATCCCCCACCAGGGGAAAAAGGCAAGTGCGGTGAAGGAGATAATCGTATTGGCGCCACTTTTTGCGCTATTGAGGGGTTTTTACCTTGGCCTGGCTGTTAATCAGCCACACGCCAAACAGGATAAACAGCGTCCCCAACGTTTTCAGCAGGGTGGCGGATTCGTTAAACCAGGGCAAGATCACCGCGGCCAGGTACACCAGCGCATAACTCACGCTCAACAGCGGGTAAGCCCGATTCAACGGTAAATGGTGCAGCGCGAAGAACCAGCACAGCATGGACAACGCATAGCCGAAGATACCGCCGCTGACCGCCAGCAAAGGTAACCAGTATTGGGCAAACAGGCTCAAAGTGACATCGGCAAACGACATCAGTGGGATCTGCGCCATGCCCCACTTCATCAGCAACTGCGCCAACGTGACTAACAGCACGCTGGCTGCGCCCCAGGCGTAACCCCTCATGGATTGATACTCATCAGCAGGATCCCCAGCATGATCGAAGCCACGCCGCACCAATGGCGCAGGGTCGTGGGTTCCTTAAACAGCCAACGGGCGGCCAGCGTCACCAGCACAAAATTCAGGCTGAGCGTCGGATAAGCCAGGCTGAGCGGCAAACGCTGCAGCACGTTAAGCCAAACCGCCATGCCCAGCCCCAGCAGCAATACCGCCAGCGCCAGCCAGCGCAGCGTTACCCCCCTTCTGACGTCGGGGGGTAATTGCCAGCTCTGGGCGGCTTGTTTCTGGCACAGCTGCCCACCACAGGTGAGCAGGCTGACCACCACCACCAGCAAGTAGCCGACTATCATGGCTGCTGTTGGTACCAAAGCAGCGCCAAGCGGTTCATCTCAACCACCTTGTCCGCTGCCGGTAAGTTTTGCGGCACGTGATCCCCTCTCGACAGTTGCAATACCAATGAAACGTCACCTTGTTTACGTGCCTGTGCCAGCCACTGCGGGAAATCGGCATCGCTGATGAAATGGCTGCGGGCATCCGGGTAAGCCAGGCCATAAGCCACTTCGCCCTTCTCGCTAAACATCAGCACATCGCTGCGCTTCAACTCCCAGGCCAGCCCCGCCGCCACACCCGCACTGTCGGTCAAAACGTAACGGCTGTGACCCAACTGCGCCATATTCGCGCTAATAAAGTTTTGCGGCAGTTTGGAATCCGTCACCTGCTGCGGAATGGCGTAACCGATCAGCAAACAAAGCAGTACCGGGCAAGCCGCCGCCCAGCGCCAGCGCTGCGCGTTATTACGCGCCGACACCACGGCAAACAAGAGCCAACCGGCGAAGATAATAATGCCGATGACCATCTTCGGCCACTCCTGTGCACCAAACAGCTTCACCTTCGGCAACAATCCTGAGCCCAGCACCAGCAGCGCCACGACGCAAATCAGTCCAAACAGCCCATTGAGCAACGCGTTGATCTTGAACATTTTGCTGCGCAGCGTCGCCGCGTAGTCCTCGGCATAAGCAGCCATCAGCAGTGCCAACGGCGCCATGCACGGCAAAATATAGGTCGGCAGTTTACCCTTGGCAATACTGAAGAAGATCAGCGGCATCATTACCCAACTCAACAGGAAGAACAGCTCCGGCCGTTGGACACGTTCACGCCAGCCCTTGAGCAACGACCCCGGCAGTAATGCCAACCATGGCAACACCGCCGCCATCAAAATCGGGATGTAATACCAGAACGGCGCTTTGTGCTGGGCGTTATCCTCGGCGAAGCGCTGAATATGCTCCACCCAGAAGAAGTAGTTCCAGAAGTCCGGCTCACGCTGAGCAATGGCCAGCGCCCAAGGCAGACTCAACAGTACGGCGGTCAGGATCGCCAGCGGGCCGTAGATTAGCAAGTCCTTGACCCGCCGCTGCTGTATGACAATCGGGATCACCGCAATCACCGGCACCGCCAGCGCCAGGAACCCCTTGGTCATAAAGCCCATGCCGCAGGCCAGCCCCAGCAGCACGTAGCCGCCGATTTTGCCTTTAACCGTAGTGGCTTTCAGCGTCAGGTAGTAACTGACCATCGCCGCAGCCAGCCACAGTGAAATCATCGGGTCCAGGACGCTGTAAGTGCCGATACTGAACACCAGTACCATCGACAGGAAAATCAGCGTCGCCAGGCTGGCGCGGCGCGCGTTGCGCCACATCAGCATAGCCAGTGCAAACACCAGCAGCGCGGTCATGCCGGTACTGAATACCGAACCGAAACGCACCGCGAAGTTGGTATCGCCAAACAGCCATTGGCTGATGTTGTTGAACCAGTATCCGGCAACCGGTTTTTCAAAATAACGCAGCCCCAGCAGATGCGGCACCACCCAGTCGCCGCGTTGCAGCATTTCGCGGCTGATCTCGGCGTAGCGGGTTTCGTCCGGTTGCCACAACAGGCGGCCATTGAGAGGGATCAGGTAAACCAGAGCAAAAAAAATGGCCAACAAAATGGCCCAGGATCCTTTTAGCGCCTTCATGAATCGTCCTTCACATCGGTTTGACAACCCAGCCAACCTTCGCGGCCAGGGAAAGGAGCTCGCTCGACGCGGCCCAATGGCAATGACGCCAAATCCTGAGGCAGCAGTGCGCTTAACGGACAGAATTCTATGCCCTGCCGTTGCGCCCGCTGCAGTAACTGCTCAAACATCACCGCCTGCGACATCCCTTCTACCTCGGTATGAATGGTATACACCGGCACGCCACGATCGTTTTCAATCGCCTGCAGGATGTAATCATTGAAGTCGGCCATACTGACTTCACTGCCAATCACTTCATCAAAGGTCGGTAACGTCACCGGGATCTGTACGGTCCCCACGCGGCCATCGCTCAACACCGGACGGAAAGGATGGGTGCCGCGACAATCGCTGTTGTAGTGAAAACCAAAACGCTGCTTCACCTCCAGTACCCGCGTATCCGCACGCCACCCGGCAACTGCCGAGCATTTGACCGGCTGGCCGGTGCTGGCGACCAGCGCATCCACACCCAGCTGAACCTGTTGCGTCAGTTGCGCCTCGGACCAACGGCCGACTTTAGCCTGCCAGCCCTGATGATCCCAGGCGTGCAGGCCCACTTCATGCCCGGCCTGTGCCGTGAGTTTCATCAATGGCCCCAACGCGCGGGCAATATTGCGCCCCGGCCAGGCGGTACCGGCCAGCAAAATATCCCAGCCGTACAGCGATGCGGCGTTCGACCGCAGCATTTTCCACAGGAATTTCGGACGTAAAAGGCGCCACAGATGGCGCCCCATATTGTCCGGTCCTACGCTGAAGAAGAAACTGGCCTGAATGTGGTACTTGTCGAACAGCTCCAGCAACTGCGGTACCCCTTCCCGGGTACCGCTGAAAGTATCTACATCAACTCGCAGACCGACTTTCTTCATGCACCGTCACCTTCCTGAACGGTGGTGCGCAAGAAGTAATCCAACGTCTCGGCGACGGTTTGCTGCATCGCGATGGTCGGCTGCCAATCCAGCAGGCGGCGGGCATTCTTGATGCTCGGCGTACGGTGCTCGACATCCTGATAACCCTTGCCGTAATAGCTGCTGCTTTCAACATCCTTGAAGCCGGCAAACGGTGGGAAACGATCGCGCAGCGGGTGGTTGTTAAAGCTTTCGAGCAGCATTTCCGCCAGTTCGCGGATGCTGGCCTCATTGGTCGGGTTACCGATGTTGACGATCTGACCATCGCACAGGCCGTCGCGATTTTCGATGATGCGGAACAGCGCTTCGATACCGTCGTTGATGTCGGTAAAGCAACGTTTTTGCGCCCCGCCGTCCATCAGTTTGATTGGTGAACCTTCTACCAGGTTGAGGATCAACTGGGTGATGGCGCGTGAAGAACCGATACGGGCAGCATCCAGGTTATCCAGACGTGGCCCCATCCAGTTAAACGGACGGAACAGCGTGAACTTCAGCCCTTCTTTGGCGCCGTAGGCCCAGATGACCCGGTCCAGCAACTGCTTGGACACCGAGTAAATCCAGCGTTGTTTGTTGATTGGCCCGACGATCAGGCGTGAATGGTCTTCGTCGAATTCCTTGTCGTCGCACATCCCGTACACTTCGGAGGTGGACGGGAAGATGATGCGTTTGTTGTATTTCACGCAGTCACGGACGATCTTCAGGTTTTCTTCGAAATCCAACTCAAATACGCGCAGTGGATTGCGGGTGTATTCGATCGGCGTGGCGATGGCCACCAGCGGCAGAACGACATCACATTTCTTGATGTGATATTCGATCCACTCGGAATGGATGCTGATATCCCCTTCCACAAAGTGGAAGCGCGGGTTATCCAGGAAACGGCTGATGGCGTCAGAGCCAATATCCAGACCATAGATATCGTAACGGTCGTCGCGCAGCAGGCGTTCGGTCAGGTGGTTGCCGATAAAGCCGTTAACCCCGAGGATCAGCACGCGGGTGCGACGTTTCATCACTGCGTTTGGCTTGGCCGCCAGGCGCACGTCGGTGACAATGCCCATTTCCTGTGCCAGTCGGCGGCCCTGCACATACAGGCCCGCGTCGTTTTGACCGGCAACGATTTCCAGTGCGCCTTCACCGCAGGCGATGATCAACGGAGAAGTGCTGAGCACGGTACCGGGCTGTTTGTCATGCTGGGTATCCAGCACGCGAGCACGCCAGACAATCATTTTACGCTGGCCGAGATAGCTGAAAGCGCCAGGGTAAGGTTCGGTCACCGCACGGATCAGGTTGTTGATTTCCTGTGCCGATTTATGCCACAGGATCTCACCGTCAGCCGCAGTCCGACGGCCAAAATAGCTGGCTTCGGCTTCGTTTTGCGCGCTGAATGAGGCCGTGCCGTTTTTCAGTTTTGGCAGTTCGTCTTTCAGCAGTGATTGCGCCGCTTCCAGTACTTTTTTGTGCAACGTCAGCGCTGTATCTTCAGCGCTGATTGCCACTTTGCGTTGGCCAACGATGTCACCGGCGTCCGGACGCTTAACCATTTTGTGCAGCGTAGCGCCGGTTTCTGTTTCGCCGTTAACCAGCGCCCAGTTCACCGGTGCGCGGCCACGGTAGCGAGGCAGCAGGGAACCGTGCAGGTTGAAACCGCCAAGCGGCGCCAGTGACAGGAGCTCGTCGCTCAGCAGGTTGCGGTAATAGAAGGAAAAAATAATGTCCGGCTGCATCTGGCGAATACGCTCGATCCACAGCGGGTGGTTCACGTCCTCCGGTGCGTAGACCGGCAACTCCAATTCGGCACCCACACGAGCAACGGAGGAGAAGAAGTTGTTCTCACCAGGATCGTCGGTATGCGTGAATACCGCCTGAACGTCATAGCCTGCGTCAGTCAGCGCTTTCAGACCCGCGCAGCCAATATCATGGTAAGCAAATACGATAGCTTTCATTATTCTTCTTCCTGAGTATTGTGGTTCGGCTGTTCACCGACCACTTTCTGAACAAAATAACGGGGGCGAGCACGCACGTCGGTGTAGATACGACCGATGTACTCTCCCAACAAACCCATGCCGACAAATTGGGCACCAATAAAGGAAAACAGCACGGCAAACAGGGTGAACACACCGCCGCCCGCCCATTCAGGGCCCATAATCAAACGCAGGGCGATCAACAGTACCGCCAGCACAAAACCCGCAAGCGCAATCACGCTGCCCACCACGCTGAGCAAACGCAGCGGCGTCGTGGTCAGACAGGTGATCAGGTCATACATCAGATTAATCAGCTTCATCAGGCTGTATTTGGAATCGCCAAACTCGCGTTCAGCGTGCAACACGTCAATTTCAGTGGTGCGGCGGGCGAAGGTATTCGCCAGGATAGGGATAAAGGTACTGCGCTCGTGGCAGTTCAGCATCGCCTCGATAATATGACGACGATAGGCGCGTAACATGCAGCCATAGTCGCCCATCGATTTACCGGTGGCGCGCTGGATCATCATATTGATGATGCGGGAAGCGCTTTTGCGGAACCAGGAGTCCTGGCGATTAGCACGTACGGTGCCCACCACGTCGTAGCCCTCTTCCGCTACCCGTACCAAACGCGGGATCTCTTCCGGCGGGTTTTGCAAATCGGCATCCAGCGTGATCACCAGATCGCCGCTCACCTGATTGAAGCCGGCCATGATCGCCGAGTGCTGCCCGTAGTTACGGTTCAGCAACACGGCAATCACGCAGCTGCCAGGCTGTTCGGCGGCGGCCGTCAACATATCGGCAGAGTTGTCGCTGCTACCGTCATCGACCAGAATAATTTCATAAGGCTGGGTCAGTTGTTTACAGGCGGCGGTAGTACGTTCAAGCAAGGCAGGCAAACTTTCCTGCTCGTTATACACCGGGATCACCACCGAAACTTTTTTTATCGGTTCAACGCGAGACACGTAACGACTCCACAATAGAAGACAAGGCTTTGACCACGCGATCAACATCGGCGTCGGTCATATCAGGGAATAGCGGCAAGGTGCACAAGCGCGCCGAGTTCCATTCGGTATTCGGCAAAGACAATTGCGGATAACGTTCACGGTAAAACTTCTGAGTGTGCGCGGCACGAAAATGCAAACCGGTACCAACGCCCACCTCTTTCAGGCGTTCCATCAGTTGATCACGATCGATACCGCAACGCTCCGCATCGACGCGCACCATAAACAGGTGCCACGCGTGGTCGTGCGGGTAATCAGGCAACCCCAGCGGCAGGAAAGGCGAACCTTCCAGCGCGGTGAGATAGCGCTGCGCCAGTGCTTTGCGGCGAGCGTTAAGCTGTGGCAGGCGCCCCAGTTGCACCACCGCGATGGCCGCGTGAATATCGGAAAGATTGTATTTGTAGCCGGGCTCTACCACTTCGGCCTGCGGCTTGCGCCCCAGTTGCTGGCGGTCAAAGGCATCGACGGCCAGGCCGTGAAACTTCAGGCAACGCACGCGATCCGCCAGGGCATCGTCGTCGGTGGCAATCAGGCCACCTTCAGCGCAGGTCAGGTTTTTAATCGCGTGGAATGAGAAGATTGCCGTGCCGCGTGCGCCGACCCATTCACCGTTGTAACGGGCCCCCACCGCATGGGCGGCGTCTTCAATCAGCGGAAGGTTGTGGCGTTGGGCTACCTCGCGCAAGGCATCCATTTGCAGCGGCGCGCCGGCGTAATGCACCGGGACAATGGCTTTGGTTTTGAGAGTAATGGCGGCTTCAACATCGCTGGCGCTGACCATCAGCGTATCGCGGTCAACATCAATCATCACCGGCGTAGCACCCAGCAATTCGATCATGTTGAGGGTGGAAACCCACGTTTGTGAAGGTGTGATGACTTCGTCGCCTGGGCCAATATCCAGGGCCATCAGAGTGATATGCATACCGGCGGTAGCGGAACAGACGGCGATGGCGTGTTTGCAGCCGAAGGTGGCGCAAAACTCACTTTCCAACTGCTGATTTTGCGGCCCGGTGGTGATCCAACCTGAGCGCAATACCTTTTCTACCGCCGCAATTTCTTCATCGCCAATCGCCGGGCGTGAGAAAGGTAAAAATTGATCCATGGTTAACCCCAAACGTATCGAATTACGTATCAAACTTCTTTAATGACACTGTAGATCTCTTTTATTTAACGAATATTAAACGCCAGAGAGAATCGTTCCTGATGGATTAACTGCCAATGTACGGCCGCAAGCTTAACTAAACCTTAAGGCGAGATTTATTATCAGCGAGCTATCTGATCTGCGGGGGCCATCATCATTATTTAATATTGATTTAAAAATCAATTAGTTATAGTTATTAATAATTATTTACTTATTTTATTCGAACACAATCATCGTAGCACGTCAGCGACGGTTTTCAAGATTGTTGGGGGGATTTTAAGGAAAGAAGGAAATAATGCCGGTCGTTACCCGGCTATTTATATCAGGTCCGTTTAATTTTCGTTTAGGCCGACTTTTCGAGGCGTCCGCGCCCTATGCCGTTTTCGTCATAATCCAGCGTTGTTCGCCCACCGCCTGCAGGTGAAAATCCACATCGTAAATCTGTGAAAGCAGAACCGGCTCCATCACTTCCCGCGTCGTCCCCTGCGCCACCAAGCGCCCTGCATGCAACAACCAGACACGATCGGCCTGCTGCAAGGTGTGGTTAAGATCGTGGGCGCAGACCAATGCGCTGCGCCCACTCTGGCAAAACTCACGCAATAACCGATCCAGCGCCACTTTCTGCGCTACGTCCAGGCTATTGGTGGGTTCGTCCAGCAACAGCAGTTGGCTGTGCGGATTGACCGTCGGCCAAACCTGCAATAACACCGCCGCCAGTCGTACCCGTTGCCATTCACCGCCGGATAACTGAGTCAGCATGCGCGACAGCTTGTCCATCAGTTTTAAACGCTGGCACAGATAAAGAATGGCACTCTCCAGCGCCGCTTCTGTGGCCCCCGCCGGTTGGTGCAACGCCAGATACTGAAACACCGGCATCAGCGCGACCGGGGGTTGCTGCTGGCTTAAATAGGCCCGGCGCAGCGCCAGTTCATTCCCCTGAAAATCCTTCAGGGGATGCCCGTTCAGCAGGATGTCGCCCGTCCCGGGCAGGATACCCGCCAGGCAGGCCAGCAACGTACTTTTACCGGCGCCGTTAGGACCAATAAGGTGAAACTGCAACCCAGCATCGACCCGTGCTGAAAACGGGGCCAAACGCCCTTCTACCCCAACCTGACTGAGTTGCAGCATGATGAATTACCGCTCCTTCCTTAGTCGGCCAAGGCCTGTTTGACAGCCGCCACCAACGCAGGATCTTCCGGCGTAGTATCCGGGGAGAAGCGTTGGATCACCTGACCGTCGCGTCCGATCAGGAACTTCTCGAAGTTCCACAGGATATCGCCGGTTTGCTTCGGTGCCCGGCCCTTGCTGCTCATCCGCGCCAGGAATTCACTGCCTTGCGGCGCAACGGCTTGCGGTTCGGCGGTGATCAACGCCTGATACAACGGGTGGCGGTTTTCGCTGTTCACTTCCAGCTTGGCAAACATCGGGAACTGAACACCAAAGGTGCCACGGCAAAATGCCAGGATCTCTTCGTTACTGCCCGGTTCCTGCCCCAGGAATTCGTTGGAGGGAAAGCCCAGCACCTCAAAACCTTGCTCGCGGTAGGTTTCGTACAAGGCTTCCAGCCCTTCATATTGCTTGGTCAGACCGCACTCCGATGCCACATTAACCACCAGCAACACGTGATCTTTGTACTTGCCCAGCGTGGTGGATTGGTTTTCGATAGTGTTTAACGGAATGTCATAAATAGCTTGAGTCATGGATTTATCCTCTTGTTTTACTTGCAGGTGAACAGAGAAACTACCTTACGCTTTTTACCCGGGTCAGCAACCAGATAAACAGAGGTGCCCCGAGCGTGGCGGTCACCACCCCAATCGGCAACTCCGCCGACAGCAGCGTAATGCGTGCCACCACATCGGCCGCCAGCAAGACACCGGCACCGGCCAGTGCACAACCCGGTAATAAATAACGCTGATTGGTCAAGCCGCTCAGGCGCAGCATATGCGGTATCACCAGCCCGACAAATCCGATCACCCCCGCCAACGCCACGCTGACGCCGACCAGCCAGCCGATTGCCAGAACCAACAGATTGCGCCACAGGTGCAGCGAAAGGCCAAGCTGACGCGCCTGTATCTCGCCCAGCGCCATAAAGTTCAGCGCCTTGCCTTGGCAGCACAACCACAGCACCACCGGTACCAGCGCCAATACCAACCATTTCTGGCGCCAGTCTACGCCGCCAAAACCGCCCATCATCCAGTACATCAGCTGACGCAAGTCCAGACTGGTACTGAAGTACACCGCCCAGGTCATCACGGCGCTGCACAGGATGCCCAAGGCAACCCCGACCAACAGTAATCGCACATTGGTCAGGCGTTTTCGGCGGGCAAAGCTCAGCAGCATAAAGGTCATTATCAACGCGCCGGCAATCGCGCTCAGGCTCATCAACGCCACCGGCAGCAGACCGTTACCCAGCAGCACCGTTAACACCAGTGCTACCCCGGCACCGTTCGCTACCCCCAGCAAGCCGGGTTCGGCCAACGGGTTCTCAAACAGCGCCTGCATCACCGCACCGGCCACCGCCAGACTGGCCCCCACCAACATCACCGCCAGCGCACGCGGCAGGCGTAATTGCCAGACAAACAGCTGCGCCGCTTCACTCGACCACTGTGAAGGCCAAAGCCAGACATCGCCCGCACTGAGGCTAAAAACAAAAGCCACGGCAACGCCCAGCGTCAACAGCAATAAATGGCGTTTATCGCGATGGCGCTGTTTGTGCAGCAATAAGGTAAAGGTCTGGCTGGTTGACATAGGTGTGGCGATTCCCTGCGGGCCGTGCTCGGCGGCCGAATAATTGACGTCAGGGTCAAATATTAGGGGGTTAGCGTCAGAAGGGAAAGCATTGCCTAAGGATAATGACGGGAAAACAGCGGCTGATCCTGCCCGTCACCTGCAGAATGGCAAAATCAGCCGCCGTGGGATCCATTAGCGTCGGGAGTCGTGATCGTTTTGCGGGTAGGGTTTGCCGTGCCCCTGCTCGTTGCCACGGCCATTCCCATTGCCGCGGTCATTATCACGACCGCCATTATCATGGCGATTACCGTCGTTACGATTATCACGTTCACCGTGGAACGGATTACCGCCCCGATCAGGGCCTGAATGGCCGTTGCCACGTGGCGCTGAAGCTTGCCAACGGCCGCCGTCCCAATACATGCCGCGATTGTTGCGCTCACCCATGCCGCGCCCCTGATGCGCATGCCACCACTGTGGTGGACGCCAGTCGTAACCGTCCCAGTAGTAGCCGCGTCGGTCCTGATCGCCCAGATGAACCGTCACGCCCGGCACGTTGATATCAATAGAAACATCCGCCTGCGCCGCTACCGGCAGCAGCAGCGGTAAACACACCAGCAACAGGATCTTTTTCATTTTTTACTCTCGCTTTATTTTCTCGCTGTGGTGGTTATATCAGCGTGATTATTTTACGCCTATCGTCTCGATGCCTATTTTCAGATCGTTTTCATCTCCCTTACGCAATCCATACACTCTATTTTATTTATTTAATTAAAATAGCTCCTAACAACGTTTAACGAATAGCTGACATACCGAGCACCTCGTCGCTATTTATAATTATGCTGACACCCACCAGAGAGAAATTATTATGATTAAACGCATTGGAATGCTATTGACCGTCGCCGTGATGACTACGGCGCTCAGCGCCTGCTGCTTCGGGCCCCACGGTGGCGGCCATCGTGGCGGCGGTGGCCCGGGTCACTACTACAACCATTATTAATATTCAGGGGCTTCGGCCCCTTTAAATTTAAATTAACACCCAAATAAAATAACCATAAGAATAATCCGCAAAGAATGGATTGTTTAAGTATTAAAAACCAGCCCCACAATAAATAGTCGAGAATTAGCATCCAACCACAATTTAAGAATAAACCGAATTTAACCCCATAAAAGAAAAAGGCCGCAGAAGCGGCCTTTTTTGGTTTCACCTAACTTACTCTTTCGGACTTGCGTTCTCTACCCGACTTTTCAGTTTTTGCCCTGGACGGAAAGTGACCACGCGACGCGCCGTAATCGGAATGTCCTCGCCGGTCTTCGGGTTACGCCCCGGACGTTGGTTCTTGTCACGCAAATCAAAATTGCCAAAACCTGACAGTTTCACCTGCTCACCGTTCTCAAGAGCACGACGGACCTCTTCGAAAAACAGTTCTACCAGGTCTTTGGCATCCCGTTTGCTAAGCCCAAGCTTTTCAAACAGGTGTTCTGACATTTCAGCTTTAGTAAGCGCCATAGGTTCAATCCCTCAAGGATGCTTGGAATCGCTGTTTTAGAGCCTCTACACATTTTGCAACGGTAACGGCTATCTCCTCTTCTTCCAGTGTACGAGCGGTATCCTGCAATACCAGACTGATAGCCAGGCTCTTATAACCCTCTGCCACGCCCTTGCCACGGTACACATCAAACAAGTTTACGCCAACTACCTGATTTGCGCCAACTTTCTTACACTCTGCCAAAATATCTTCTGCGGGGACGTTTTCAGCCACCACAACGGCGATATCTCGACGGTTTGCCGGGAAGCGAGAAATCTCCCGCGCCTGAGGCACGGCGCGGCTTGCGACCTTGTCCCACTCCAGTTCAAACACCACTGTACGGCCGTTAAGATCCAGTTTACGTTCAAGTTCCGGATGAACGACGCCGATGAAACCGACACGTTGGCCCTGGAAATAAATCGCCGCGCTTTGCCCTGGGTGCAAGGCCGGATTGGCCTCTGCCTTGAACTGAATTTCGGATAATTTACCGGTCAGCTCCAAGACAGACTCCAGATCCCCTTTCAAATCATAGAAGTCGACCGGCTTACGCGCCAGATCCCAATGTTCTTCGTGCGTATGACCGGCGATCACCCCTGCCAGCATGACATCCTGACGGATACCCAGATTTGCCGCAGTATCAGGCACAAAGCGCAGGCCGCTTTCGAACAGGCGCAGACGGGTCTGCTGGCGATTCTGGTTATAAACCACCGCAGACAGCAAGCCGGTCCACAGCGACAGGCGCATCGCGGACATTTCTACCGAGATGGGGCTCGGCAGGATCAGCATTTCTTCACCCGGGTGCAGCAAGGCCTGAACCTTAGGATCAACAAAGCTGTAGGTGATCGCTTCCTGGAAGCCGTGATCGACCAGCATGGTTTTCACGCGCTTGAGCGTCAGATCCGCTTCGCGATGCTTGGTCATGATCAGGTCGGCACGTACCGGCACGTCAGGAATATTGTTGTATCCGTAAACACGCGCCACTTCTTCCACCAGATCTTCTTCGATTTCCATATCGAAACGCCAGCTCGGCGCGACCGCCAGCCAGTTGTCACCCTGCTCGGTCACCTGGCAACCCAGACGACGCAGAATGTCGCTCACCTGCTCGCTTGGCACTACGTGGCCAATCAGACGATCCAGCTTTTCGCGACGCAAGGTGATGGTGGCACGTTTCGGCAACTCGGCTTCGGCGGTCACATCGATCACCGGGCCGGCCTGGCCGCCACAGATATCAATCAGCAGGCGGGTCGCTCGTTCCATCGCTTTATACTGCAACGCAGGATCAACACCGCGCTCGTAACGATGTGAAGCGTCAGTGTGCAGGCCATGACGACGCGCACGACCAGTAATGGACAACGGGCTGAAGAACGCGCATTCCAGCAGCACGTCCTGTGTGGTTTCATTGACACCTGAGTGTTCGCCACCAAAGATGCCGCCCATTGCCAGCGCTTTCTGGTGATCGGCGATCACTAAGGTATCGGCATTCAGTTTGGCTTCGTTGCCGTCCAGCAGCGTCAGGGTTTCGCCTTCGCTCGCCATACGCACCACGATACCGCCTTCAATACGGCTCAGATCGAAGGCATGCATTGGCTGACCCAGCTCCAACAGCACGTAGTTGGTCACATCAACTACCGCATCAATGGAACGGATGCCGCAGCGACGCAGCTTCTCGCGCATCCACAGCGGGCTGGCCGCTTTGACGTCGATGCCTTTCACTACGCGGCCCAGGTAGCGCGGGCACGCCTGTGGCGCGTCAACGCGGATAGGCAGCGTGTCAGTAATGGTCGCGGCCACCGGGCTCATGTCCGGCTCGGTCAGGGTAACCTGGTTCAGAACCCCAACGTCACGCGCCACGCCAATAATACCCAGACAGTCGGCACGGTTCGGCGTTACGCTGATTTCGATTGCGTTGTCGTTAAGCTCAAGATATTCACGGATGTCGGTGCCAATCGGCGCGTCTTCCGGCAGCTCAATGATGCCATCGTGATCGTCGGTAATACCCAGCTCGGAGAACGAACACAGCATCCCTTCGGAAGGTTCGCCGCGCAGTTTGGCGGCTTTGATCTTGAAGTCGCCCGGCAGCACGGCACCCACGGTGGCTACGGCCACTTTCAGGCCGGTACGGCAGTTTGGCGCGCCGCAGACGATGTCCAGCAAGCGATCGCCGCCCACGTTGACCTTGGTCACGCGCAATTTGTCTGCGTTCGGGTGCTGGCCGCACTCAACTACATGGCCTACCACTACGCCGTTAAAGGCGCCGGCGACCGGCTCCACGCCGTCCACTTCCAGACCGGCCATGGTGATTTGATCGGATAATGCTTCGCTGCTGATGGCCGGGTTTACCCACTCGCGCAACCAGAGTTCACTGAATTTCATGTGATATTCCCGCCTTACTTAAACTGTTTGAGGAAACGCAGATCGTTTTCGAAGAACGCACGCAGGTCGGTGACGCCGTAACGCAGCATCGTCAGACGCTCCATCCCCATACCGAAAGCGAAGCCGGAGTAGATTTCCGGATCGATGCCCACGTTGCGCAGAACGTTCGGGTGCACCATGCCGCAACCCAGAACTTCCAGCCACTTGCCATTTTTACCCATCACATCCACTTCAGCGGAAGGTTCGGTAAACGGGAAGTAAGACGGACGGAAACGAACCTGCAAATCTTCTTCAAAGAAGTTGTTCAGGAAATCATGCAGCGTGCCCTTCAGGTTGGTGAAGCTGATGTCTTTATCGACAATCAGGCCTTCCATCTGATGGAACATCGGGGTGTGCGTCTGGTCGTAATCGTTACGGTAAACGCGGCCCGGAGCAATAATGCGGATTGGCGGCTGCTGGTTCTTCATGGTGCGGATCTGCACGCCGGAAGTCTGGGTGCGCAGCAAGCGCGTGGCGTCGAACCAGAAGGTATCGTGATCGGCGCGCGCCGGGTGGTGACCCGGAATATTCAACGCGTCGAAGTTATGATAGTCGTCTTCAATCTCGGGCCCGGTCTCCACGGAGAAACCCAGTTCACCGAAGAAGGCTTCGATACGGTCGATAGTGCGGGTTACCGGATGCAGCCCGCCGTTTTCCATACGACGGCCCGGCAGGGAAACGTCGATGGTTTCTGCTGCCAGACGCTCGTTCAGCGCAGCCGATTCCAGCGTGTTTTTACGGGCGTTCAGCGCATCCTGCACTGCCTGTTTGGCCTGGTTGATTACCGCGCCCGCTGCCGGGCGATCTTCCGCCGGCACTTCACGCAGCGATTGCATCTGCAAGGTAAAATGGCCTTTCTTGCCTAAATATTCGACGCGTACCAAATCCAACGCGGCAACATCCTGGGCATCTTCTACGGCTGCCTTGGCATTGGCAACCAGCTCTGCGAGATGTGGCATTGCTTTCCTCTTCCTCTGGCCGATATGGCTCTAAGTAATTGTTATCTATTATTCGAACACGCCTTTGGCACATCTTCAAAGCATTTAACGCTTTAATCCGGCTCTGGAGATGGCCAAAAACAAAAAAGCCTCCACAGGGGAGGCTTAGGCGCTACTTTTCGTTTCTTTTCTTACGCGCAAAGCCTCCTGAAATCAGGCGCTAAAGTAAAAAAAGAAACGAAAAATAGCAGCGTGCATGATTGCGTTACCTTGTCGATGATTGTCCACCAGTGATATAGCGGCAGGCAATAAAAGTCAATATTTGTAGCTGAAAACTAAAGATTAAAAGAGGGAGCAAGCTCCCTCTTCAACTGACTTACGCCAGTGCTGCTTTCGCTTTCTCGACCAGTGCGCCGAAGGCCACTTTGTCGAAGACTGCGATGTCAGCCAGGATCTTACGGTCAATTTCAATAGAAGCTTTTTTCAAGCCGTTAATGAATTTGCTGTAAGACAGGCCGTTCACACGAGCAGCTGCGTTGATACGTGCAATCCACAGCTGACGGAACTGACGCTTACGTTGACGACGGTCACGGTAAGCATACTGACCTGCTTTGATTACTGCCTGGAAGGCAACACGATAAACGCGCGAACGGGCACCGTAGTAACCTTTCGCTTGTTTTAAAATTTTCTTGTGACGTGCGCGTGCAATTACACCACGTTTTACGCGAGCCATATGCTCTCTCCTAAAGTCTTATTCTAGATTCAAAAAAAATGGCTTAAGCGTACGGCAGGCACGCAGTAACCAGGACCAGATCGTTTTTAGACACCATGCCTTTCGGACGCAGGTGGCGTTTACGCTTGGTTGCTTTTTTGGTCAGAATATGACGCAGGTTAGCATGTTTACGCTTAAAACCACCGCTGCCGGTTTTTTTGAAGCGTTTGGCTGCACCACGTACAGTTTTAATCTTTGGCATTTTAATTAAATCCACTTCGCATTGTTAATTAACGAATCAGTGAGGCGAATAAAACCCACACAACGCAAGCGCTGCGTGGGTTCGATTACTTGGAAGCCTTACTGCCTCTTCTTCGGTGCGAGCACCATGATCATCTGACGGCCTTCGATCCTCGTAGGGAAGGATTCGACAATGGCCAGATCAGAATCTTCACACAGATCTTTACGGACGCGGTTAAGCACTTCCATACCGATCTGTTGGTGCGCCATCTCACGCCCACGGAAACGCAGGGTGATTTTGGCTTTATCGCCATCTTCCAGAAAGCGAATCAGGTTGCGTAGTTTGACCTGATAGTCGCCATCATCGGTACCAGGACGGAATTTGATTTCCTTGACCTGAATAACTTTTTGCTTCTTCTTCTGTTCTTTTGTCGACTTGCTCTTCTCGTAGAGGAATTTGCCGTAATCCATGATTCGACAAACTGGCGGTTCGGCATTTGGGCTGATTTCTACTAAATCAACACCCGCTTCCTCAGCTTTTTCAAGAGCTTCATTCAGACTGACAATACCAATCTGCTCGCCATCGACGCCGGTTAGGCGAACTTCTTGCGCGCGAATTTCTCTGTTAATGCGATTAGGACGCGCCGGTTGAACTCGTTTTCCGCCTTTAATACTTTATTCCTCCAGTTGATGAAGACTACGGCTGCGAATCTCTTTTTGCAGCTTGTCTACGACTTCGTTTACGTCCAGGCTTCCCAGGTCTTTGCCACGGCGGGTACGAACGGCAACTTTGCCTGATTCGACCTCTTTATCACCGCACACCAACATGTAAGGAACCCGTCGTAAAGTATGTTCGCGAATTTTAAAGCCAATCTTCTCATTTCTCAAGTCCGCTTTAACGCGAATCCCTGCGTCCTGCAGTTTTTTGGTCAATTGCTGGACATAATCAGACTGGCTGTCGGTGATATTCATCACCACCACCTGCACCGGAGCAATCCAGGTTGGGTAGAACCCTGCGTATTCTTCGGTAAGAATACCGATGAAACGCTCCATGGAGCCCAAAATAGCGCGGTGAATCATTACCGGGACCACGCGATCGTTGTTTTCGCCAACATACGATGCGCCTAAACGGCCAGGTAAGAAGAAATCGAGCTGCACGGTACCACATTGCCATGCACGATCCAAACAATCATGCAGAGTAAATTCAATTTTCGGTCCGTAGAAGGCACCCTCACCCGGCTGATATTCAAACGGAATCCCGTTTTCAGTCAGCGCCGCAGCCAGATCCTCTTCCGCACGGGTCCACATATCGTCAGTCCCGATGCGCTTTTCAGGGCGGGTAGAAAGTTTTACCGCAATCTTGTCGAAACCAAAGGTACCGTAAACATCATAGACCATTCTGATGCATTCGTTCACCTCGGCACGCACCTGCTCTTCAGTACAGAAGATGTGGGCATCATCCTGGGTGAAGCCGCGTACACGCATCAGACCATGCAGAGAACCCGAAGGCTCGTTGCGATGGCAGCTGCCGAATTCACCCATACGCAGCGGCAAATCACGGTAGGATTTCAGGCCCTGGTTGAAGATCTGCACGTGTCCCGGGCAGTTCATCGGCTTGATGCAATACTCGCGGTTTTCCGACGAGGTGGTGAACATGGCGTCTTTATAGTTTTCCCAGTGGCCGGTTTTTTCCCACAGCACACGGTCCATCATAAAGGGCCCTTTCACTTCCTGATACTGGTACTCTTTGAGCTTCATGCGCACAAAAGCTTCCAGTTCACGGAAAATAGTCCAGCCATCGTTGTGCCAGAACACCATGCCCGGCGCTTCTTCCTGCATATGATACAGGTCGAGCTGCTTGCCGATCTTGCGGTGGTCGCGCTTGGCGGCTTCTTCCAGACGCTGCAGATAGGCGTTCAGCTGTTTCTTGTCAGCCCAGGCCGTCCCGTAGATACGCTGCAGCATTTTGTTTTTGCTGTCGCCACGCCAGTAGGCGCCCGACGTTTTCTGCAGTTTGAAATGATGGCAGAAACGCATGTTCGGCACGTGCGGACCGCGGCACATGTCGACATATTCTTCGTGGTGATACAGGCCAGGACGGTCGTCATGGCTGATGTTCTCATCCAGAATCGCCACTTTGTAGTTTTCACCACGGGCAGCAAAAGTGTCGCGGGCTTCTTGCCAGCTCACCTTCTTCTTGATGACGTCATAATCTTTGTCGGCCAACTCATGCATCCGCTTTTCCAGCAGATCCAGGTCTTCCTGCGTCAGGGTGCGGTCGATATCAACGTCATAGTAGAAACCGTTGTCGATCACTGGACCGATAGCCATTTTGGTGTCTGGCCACAGTTGTTTGATCGCATGGCCCAACAGGTGCGCACAGGAGTGGCGCATGATTTCCAGGCCTTCGGCATCCTTGATGGTGATGATCGCCAACTGCGCGTCTGATTCGATCAGATCGCCGGCATCAACCAGTTCACCGTTTACACGGCCGGCAATACAGGCTTTCGCCAGACCAGGGCCGATATCGCGGGCAACATCAAGGGGGGAAACAGGGTGATCAAAGTGACGCTGACTTCCGTCAGGAAGAGTAATAACAGGCATTAATAATTCCTTATCTACAGTGGTGACCCACACGACAGATCACATGAAGAAATACAATATTGTTTAATTACATGATGTTATAGGCGCTATCCAGCTTTACCCTGCAAGATATGTACACTCATATGTACACAATTTCAAATGTACTATGTTGTTACGCCATAACTGAGTGTTCAGTGTACCAGCTACCATTACTCCATGACCATCCCCGGAGTGACACAATGGCAGCATCAAAATCCCATAGTTAAACATCCACGGGCGATCCCAGTCCTGGTTATGGGATAACCACACCCTTCGTCGCCATAAACACTCTCATATTGTTAATCTCCTGAGCCATTTCAGTGGTGTTCATTGCTTTGTTATATACAGCAAGGCCACCGATCGTCCCTGTAATCCCATCGGTTAATGGGCTACCTGTTGGTGCGCCATTAATCACAATGTTGCTTGTACTGACAGAGCGAGATGGAGTGATAGTCGCGCTACCGGTAGCGCCATTCCCGCGGACATAGGTGATGGTCGTGTCAGAAACACTCACCGCGAACGCCGTCCACCCCCCTGTAATTCCCCCCATCACAAGACTAGTCCCGGATGGAGATGCAATTCCGGTCGCCACCAGGATTGAACCAGTTCCGTTTGTGCCCTGAACAATGCGCAGCCCAGTAAATGGCGCAGAGGCTGGCGTCAATGTTGAAATGATGTTTGCTGCAGAGGCTGGGTTTGCCGGGATATTGATGGCGATCACAAATGTAAACAGAGCTGCCTCGGCAATAGGCATTGTAGCCGCAGAGCCCGTTGCGGTACAAACCATACCCGATGAGTTAAACGTTGCAGATGTGGATAGATTATTACCAAGGCCGCTATAATCCTTTATCGTACTCATCGAATAAGTTCCGATGCTGTTTGCTGTGTTCAATTGCATAACAGGATATGAAGGAGGATATGAGGTGTCATAATCTGAGTTTTGAACTATATAAAGTGGCATTATTAAGCACCCGTTGTATCTGAGATATTGAATACGCCAGCTTGGGCAACGTTTAGTGTCCCATCTTGCGCCTTAGCAATTATTGTCATCGATGTTTCACCCACCGGCACTACAAACTCGAAGTAGTAATAACCCCATCCAGAAGTAGTAAGTTTCCAGTTTCTCATTCCTCCCAAATACACCGTGCTTGAAGTCTCTGTTGTCGATGTGCCAGCAATGGCATAGAAAGACACCCATGAACTTATATTTGCAGTGATATTTGCTTCGAATCCGAACCCATATCTATTACCAGAGGTAACTGTCAAAGTATTATGGGCGGTGGCGATTGATGAGCCAGAGCCTGACATAGTGAAAGCATTGCCCAAAACATTTGGGTCAGATGCTACAGAGAAGGTTCCTGATGAATCCACAGTCCAGCCATTAGGAACGCCTGATGACGAGTCAATAAACAACGGATTGGATAATATGTTATCGCTTCCGGCAGGTGTGGTTACGGAAACTGATTTTCTTGGGGTGGTTGGCGCTTGCCATTGCACCATGGCATCAGCTACAGCCTGACCCATTACGGAAGCCCCTAGTGGCGTTGGGTGAGAAACGTCCTGGTTATAGTTGGCTTTCCATTCGCCGGTGAGCGGATCAGTTGTCGCAGCATGCAAATCAACAAAAGGCAGGCCATATTTAATGGCATAAGCCCGACAGAACGAATTTATTTTATATCGAGCAACGTTCATTGCGTCCGTGTTACCGCTCTGAGCAGACATACTGCAAATTACAGGAACAATGCCAGCAAATCGCAACTGACGGAAAATGCTTGTCATGGCAGGAATGGTAACGGTGTCCACATCAATTCCCTTAACCACATCATTTCTGCCACACATGACAATACAAAATGACGGTTTTGCTGCAATCGCCTTAGGAACATGAACTGCGAGAATCTGCGAGGCGGTATATCCGCCTGTAGCTGACATTCCTACATAACGATATCTTGCCCCAGTTTTAAGCATTGCCCAACCCGACCAACACTGGGCGTTAATCAAGGGGTAATACGACGTTCCCGTCGCGTTAGTTCCTGACCACGAAGTACCAAATGCGGTAATTGAGTCACCGATGCTAAATACATCGTTTGGCATTTGTCCGCGCTGCGTGGTAATTGGCACGCCATGAAGCTCCAGCGTTTTATCGTCATTTCTGAAACCAACACCAACACGGTTATTTCTACCAGAAACACACCATCTATAAGCGGAATCATCTGAAGGTACCTGGTCAATGACACCCATGGTCACGCGCTCAGAAACAGAAATATCATTTGCAACTGATTTCCCATAAAGAGCCTTCTCCCCATTCGCCTTTATTTCAAGCGACATTCTTCCCTTGATATCGGTAAAAATATGTCGTCCATCATCTGGATTTACCGTATTAACGCCAAGGGTGCGTTTATCAACGACCGCTGAAATTGCCTTAGCTTCATCTACAACCTCAGAGCTTGGATAGCTCTTGCCTGTGGGGGTTGCCACTCCAGCTACGTTTTTGTATTGGTCAACATAGTTTTCGGCAACTGTCGAAGCTACGTTGAAAAGAGCATCCAAAGGGATTGTTCCGGCAGTGATCGCGTCCTGCGCAGCCTCGGCTGTAGGATAGATATTGGAGGCCAGAGTTGCGGCAGAGGCGGCGGCCGTAGCCACTTCCGCGGCGCTATTGGCGCTTGTTGCTGCATCATCCGCAGTGCTGGCCGCTACTTCTGCCTGGGCTGCTGATTCAGACGATGCCGTTGATGATGCTTCGGCGGCGCTTGCGCTCTCAGCTGCTTGCGAGGAGAAGTCTTCAGCTTGTCGTGTGTAGTCTGCAAATGCCTGGGCTTCGCTAGCTGCCACCTCGGCGATCGCAGCGTATTTCTTTGCAGCGGCTGTATCTGAAAAGGACATATGTTTATTTATCCCAATAAAAAAGGCCGCCTAAGCGACCTTGTTTTTAATTATTGTCTTTACCATTCAATCGTCACGACACCTGATTTGCCGCCACCACCTGAGTAAGATGTTGACGTAAAACCAGAGTCATAAGCCCCTCCACCGCCCGCACCATAAGCTGCGGCCGCAATGCCACCGGCAGCTCCAGCTCGACCGCCCCCACCCCAGTAAGATGCGCCGCCGCTCCCAGTTAGAAGGGAAGCGCCAGCTTGGCCATCGCTACCAAATCCCCCAGGGATGTTGATGTATCCACCGGCTGCACCGCCGCCATCACCACCCGCAGTATTTGTTGTTGTGGGTTTGAGACCCGCAAGCCCTCCGGCGGCGCTACAAAGGGAGCCAAATGATGAACCCCCACCATTACTGGCTACTGATGGACCATTGGAACCGCCTCCGCCTGCGCCAACCACGACTGATATAGACGCGCCTGGGGATACCTGGAAAATTCCTATAGATGTCCCTCCTGCACCGCCCCCACTTCCTGAGAATGTCTGGCTAGTAGAGTTAGCCTGGCAGCCCATGCCGCCAGCGCCGCCTGCAGTACAGGTTACTTTTACAGAGGTGACGTTTTGAGGAACCACAAAGGTGCCAGATGCTGTATAAGTGGACATGCCATGAGGCGATGAATAGCTGCTCATGTTAGTGCCATCACAATGAATCTGGATCACCGATTTTGGATAGGAAGTTACGCCAACCGCGCCTACAGCCGTTGTTGTGCAAACCACGCTAAATGCGCCAGTCGCTTTATTTTCAATAGTCCAGTCTTTCAACCATGGCGGGAAGTATAAATACAAGTTAGCAGTCAACGCCCCGCTGATCACAATCCTTTCTTTCGATGCCTGCAGCGTTGTCAGCGTTGTATTTGTGGACGTCATAGTAATGGCGGTATCACCATATCCACCCAACGGAACCCATCCAGTTGCAGTTGCAGTAGACACTTCTGGGTTATTAGCGTTGGCTTCCGTCAGGTTTATCCAGACGCCGCTATAGGTACTATTGGGAATTAATGCGCCCTTTGGGTATCCAGTAATTGACGTCGAGAAAGCGGCGTTATATGGATAACCCATGCCTGCATCCTGCCACTGCTGCTTTTGAGTGATGGCATAAAGGATGCCATTCATGTCTTTGCCTTTTGGTGGTTTCCCACCTGCGCCAATCGGAGTCATTGTTAGCGGCGGGAATCCGCTATCAAAGGTGGCATCACCATCAGCCAGCGTAGTTCCTGTGGAATCTACTGGAATGCTATTTTTGTCACCATTAACAGAGAACGCCTTTGTCGTGCGAGAGGGAATGTCTGAAGAATTCATTTTATACCTGCTGTTCGATGTTTACTGTGACACCCGCTGGTGACGGCAGAGCACCGGAGCTTTGGACAATTGCCAGCTCTACCGTAGAAAGTTGGAACTCAAAAACATAAGTCATCACCATTCCGCCATCATTTCTGACATATGCCTTTCCACTGCTACCAAACATATACATCAGCATCCTGTTCATGCTGGGTATAGTACAGTCAGTAATATTTGCCATAGCCTTTAACATTATCAACTTTCTGTATGCGTCGTTTGTCAGTGATACTGTTGAGGTTTGTTGTTCACCGGTATAAAAAGGTGCTTGGTCGAAAGGCTCTGGGTCATCTATAACTGGAGTGGAATTTGTTGCTTCGTCATAACCAAAAAACTTTTCACTAAGCGTAACTGTAAGCAGTCGGCTAACTACGACTATTTTCCCCCAGACATCCAAGCCATACGTGTCCGCTGTATCTATGTTCCAAATGACATCGTAAAAATCATCCAGAAACTTTCCAGTATCCATCGTTGTATTGAACGTTTCGATGATGCTTCTTAGTTTTGGGCTTCCTGCATATTGTGCAAGAATTGTGTCTGCTGGACTATCCATTAAGCCACCAATTCAACAACGATGTTGCTTTCATCAATAGTTGGGATTTCATCTATCCCGAACTCAACGGATGATGAAAATGTTGTTCCATTTTTTGAAATGGTAATTCCTAAAATGTTAATGTTTGATTGGTCTATTGACTGAACGCCAGCATAATATCTACCTGCGAATATCTTCGAGCCAATACGCGCTCTTGTGCCACCATCTTCTCCATTAAACGCATTGATAATGGCCTGCTGAATAAGCGATGTAATATTTGATGGCAGAGAGTCATTGCTCTCAATGTCTACATTAAAATGAACGCTTACCGCCGTCGGAATTACCCATTTTATGGTGTATTCAGGGTATGGATAAACATAGTTTTCCGTATCCTGCACCACAAATGTGGTAGACCCGTTCATATTGACGCCTGGAGGGGCGGAATTGAATATTGCGTTACCGATACCGCTTTCTGAACCGCCATACACTGCAACATAAATAGAATGAGCTAATACGCTGTAGTTCGTCACGCCCTTGTTTACTGCGGCGCTGGTCTTATTGTCAATCACATAGGCATCTGAAACGCCATCTACCGCCAACACAGCCGCATATACAGAAGCCAATGTGTTCCTGGCGTTCTTGGCTACGGATTGCTTGCGGCGATATTCAAAGTTAGCCCGCCCCTCCACGTCATTACCCAAAACACCGGCCGCCAAATTGCTTACGCCAGACCATCCGGTTACGGCCCTGTAAATTGAATTTAGTGCTCCTATCGGGCAAGCAATGGGCCCGGTAGCCTGGTTCTGGAATACGACATCAATGGTTCCAGACGCTGGAATGGTTGCTGCTGCCAATGAATAATAGAGATACCCGCTATCGTCCTGGGCAATGCTGTTTGCCGGTATCACAGTGCCAACTAGACCCTCGCATGTGCCAGTTACGAGGGTTCCCGTGGCGGCAATTCGGTCGATGAAATAAATCCGGGCAATCCCGTCCTGATAGCGGCCGTAGGTGTAATCAGGATTGATCAGATTTGTCAGCTCGGCCAACTCGTCATTTTTCGCAGCTATGATAGCGGTATCGCTCATGGCTATCTGCCCCTGGGGCGTCGTTAGGCTTGTGCTCATGCCGCCGCCCATCGCCGTATCCAGATCGCTCAAGCGGCCATTCAGGATATCAAGCTCATCGGGGATGGCTAAACCGGTGTCGGTGATCGTCACCGCAGGTACGGCGGTTGTTACTACTACTGAATTAGCCATGAGTGCCTCAGAGTTGAATGGTGCTTTCTACGTTGTTCGTATCGGTGATGACCATCACGCCAACCGCTTTCCGGTCTGACTGGCCAATGATGATTGAACACGTTGCTGATTGGACGTACGGGAGCTTTTTGGCTTCGGTTTGCAGCTTGGTATTCACGTACTGGGTGCCGGGCCAGTGGCCTAGGATCTTCTCGTAGTACGGCAGTCCAAGTGTGGTGTCATACCAGCACTCCCCCGCAAATGTGCTACAGGCCGTGGCAACGTCTTGCGCGACTGCATATGGGTTTTCTGTCTGCGCAATGTTTCCGAAATCGTCAAGCTGCAAGTCCCAGGTGTCAGTGTTCAGAAGCATCGACTTCGTAATCATGGGGTTCCTTACCCTGATCAAATATCAGGATGTTTAATTTTCTCACCAAGGGATATGTTGGGTGTTCAATGACAAGAGTGAGCTACTAATGGACGTCAAATTTACCTGCCCGGATTGCGGCAGTGAGAACATCAAAACTGCATCCGAAGTCAAATCTCTGGACGAGATCAGTTCCGCTATCTGTGCTGATTGCGGCAAGTCCCTCGACAGGGATGAGGTCATCAGACAGTTTAAGCAGTTCTATCTCGACAACCTTAAGGGAGGCTGGAGCCATTGATTGGAGCAAAGACTTCAAGATGGCAATCTTCTCGTATATCAGAGAGAAATCTAATGCTAGCTTCGTGGTCATGCTTTCTCCGGACGTAAAAAACCCGCCGAAGCGGGTTGATATAGATGACCAGGTTATAGCTGGCGTTCTGGTTAAACTGCGTAGGCATACCCATGAGCAGGATATGCTCCTGAATGAGTTGGTTCAGGCGATGGAAAGCAAAAAAACCATCTAAAGGAGATAAAGATGGAGTGGCTAATTGTCGTAGTTATAGCGTTTTTTGTTCTTAACGCGCTGACCAAGCCAAGGTGGTGCGATGTTTGCAAAGCAAGATTCAAAAGAACCTACTACACATGGAAGATTGGCGGTAAAAAACAGCACCTATGCCCGCACTGCAATAGCAAAATGTCAAAAAGACAGAGTGATGTGCATTTTAAAAACAGATTCGGGTAATGGCTTGAAAAACCCACCTGATGGTGGGTTTGTTTTATGCGTCTTTTTTCTTCTTTTCAAATATTTTAGTTATGGCAAAACAAAGGCAAATAGGAACGACCGCCCATGCCACCGAGACAGCAGCGAGAGTTATGGCGGCCAGTGAACCTGATACGGCATCTTTTGTTGAATCAGATGAAATTGGTAGCCCATATATCGCATAAAGGCTAGTTAGAAATGGAAATACCCAGATATATCTCATACTCACTCCGGCTGTGAAGTTGTCGACCCACCAGATTCTACTCCACCGTGGACGTGGGTGTCGACAATCACGCCAGTCGCTAGCTTAAGCCTGCCATCAGGCAAAATCTCAAGTCCATTAATCACAATGCCGTTAGGGGCCGTTATCCGTATTTTGTCGGTAAATGCTATCGTTTGTGTCGGACTCTGATTCAGCACACCTCCAAGATAAACGGCATCAGAAAGGCTATGCATGCGGTTAGAGCCTGGCAAGGCGGCAGAGCCAGTTTGCTTAATTGCGCTAATGTCTCGGTCACAAATTAATGCCAAGCCTATGTCCCCAACAAATGGGTCCATGATGATAGCGCTGACTCCGCTCTGAAGCCTGAAGAATGGAACCCCAGTTATTGTACCTCCATCAACTTTATCTCCTGATCCAGTAAAGGCATGCAGTAATGGCATGATACTTAGCCCAGAATCAGTGATGGCGGTAACCCTACACAATGTCACAAAGCAATGGCGGTCAAGGAATCTGCGCATGACAAATTCCATAGTGTTCGCATCCGTGTTGGTATCTGTTGTTCTGGTGGTGAGCATGTTGTTCATCAGTATCTAACCGCCTTGGTGTTCATCTTGATAAGATCCATGCTCGAATTCCACTGCCCACCTTCTATCCACGAGGTTATGTAGTGCATTGCCCCACTTATTTGATAATCTCCAGATGCATTTGGCAGGGACGTTTCGACTGTAATCTGCCTTCCAACCACGATATCGCTACTAAATGAAGTTATAACCAACAGCCCTTTGTCTGTGAATATTGGGTAACCGATCATTCCTTTATCTGGGGAGGTAGACAGCCTCACACCATCCACAACACCATTTTGTGGCCACATAGTTACAGTAGATATCCCGATGGTAAGGTTTACCCCAGCATCACTAGCTGCGGTTCTCATCTGTTGGACAATGTTACCTTGGTAATATGGATCGCTAAGTGGTAGTCCTACAGCCCCATTATTTAAGAATGAGAGACCTGCTGACGCAGCCATAGCTGATATCACTTTCTCTGCTGTTTGAGAACCAGGAGCGGAAAATGGAGCAGCCTTTTCTACCTGCCCCTTATAGTGAGCGTTGGCGCTAAGTACCAAAGGGATGTCGGGAGCTTGGTTATAGTCCCCCATCGCATCATAAATAAAACCTTCAAAGATAGGCTCGTCGTCCGCCCACACCTTCATGCGATTAAATTGTGGCCCATCGATCCAAACCCCTTTGTAGCTCAGCACGGCCATATGATCGATAGATAGACCCCAGATTTGCAGCGTCATTTCCGTTCCTGACATGCCACCATACCCAGAAATTGCCGCATAACATCTTGCTGACTCTATTGACAAGACGGTGCATCCTTTGTCATCAAAGCTCTTGCCATTTTCGAGAACAAACTGAACTGATATTTTTCTTATTTTATAGGACATTAATTAGACTCCATTTCTTCTTTGGTCGCATAAAGGAGCTGGAACCTCGTACCTAGTTCGTCGAAAACCGGATCTGCATCTCCGATTGTGTCTGCAAAGAAGAGCTCGCCCTGGAGTCCGAGATGCTCGTACCTAACCAACTTATTGCAGTTCAAACAGATCACGCCCTGAACAATCCAAAGACCATTCAAGGCAACATCGATAAATAACCCAGTAGTTCTCTGTACCAAGCGAATTTGGCAATCTTGACCACCCAACGTGATACCAACTTGCTGAGCCTTAATGGGCTGGAGTGTTATCGTCTGCATTAAGAAAGTCCCGAAACAAGCTCCGTCACGGCTTCAGAAAGCTTGTTGATAGATGATGTGGCCGCACCGTTTATTGCGCCAGTTACGCCGCCAGTTGACTCACTAATAGATGATGATACTGATGTGGCCACTTTTGTGGCTGCGCTTGAAAGAGAACTTTTCAGTCCAGAGAGCGCCCCTTTTACATCTGTGAGAGTTGAACCAGTCACACCAGAATTACCGATCACAGTCCTTCCATTAGCTGATTTGATGTCAGAAACCTTTCCCGGCTCGATCTGGCTTCCAGTAGCATTAGAAAGGGTGACGTTACCCATGTCCCTAATGGCCTGGAATACAGCCGATACGATTAATAGCGTAACTTCTTGTCCTGATATTCTGTAATCATAATGGGTTAAATCATATTGCTGGTATGTCGTATCTGGCGTCTCGATGTCATACCGGCCAGCGCTTTCCACCATTTCATCTAACTTAGTCAGAATATCTGTTCTGCTTGTTAGGCTGAAGTTTGTAAGGTTTGGTATCGCCCCACTGAACCCGGTCCAGCCCTCAAATGCAAATGTAACCCTAATCTCTCCAGGCCGATTCACTTTGTTATATGAGCTATAAGTTCCTTTTTCTACTGGGGCAATTGTGACGGCTGAATCCTTTACAATTTCCACGCCAATAAATGAAGTTGGATTAAGCGCTTTTGTTGGTAAGTCTGAGTTATATATCCCATACCCCGGAGAAAGGGTGCTATTGATTATCGAAAGCAACCCTCCGCCGCGGATGGCATTTAACAAAGTGGTCTGATTGAGTGAGAATGCCATTAACCTGATGTCCCAGAGGCAAACGCTGTAGCCAGACTTGACCTTCCGATCTTGCCCTTAGCGTCTGATAAAATGTCACCGACAGTTTTAACGTCGTTACCCACCTGAACCTTGCCGATGTTGTAGGTATTAGTATCAGTTTTAGAATTATTGGTTACGTTGCTATTAACGTGGTTCTGGGCTGTAGCTGCCGACCCCACCTGAAGCCCGGATAGGACCTTTGGAACATAATTCCTAGTCTCTTCTGGAGCCATCCCCAGACCTTTCTTCTGCACGTTACCAATGCCCCAGTTGTAGGCCGCAATTGCTTCGTGCAGGTTCCCCCCCGTCTGCTTAAGAAGCTGGGATAGGTATTTTGCCGCGGCGTTTGCTGATTTCTCAGGATCAAAAACATCCCCGCCGCGCAAACCCATATCTTTCGCTGTGGCATCCATGAACTGGAATAGCCCTTTGGCTCCTGCACCCGATACGGCAAATTGATTGCCGCCTGATTCAGTGGTTGCCACGCTACGGAGAAGACCCGATGGTAAGTTGAACTGTTGTTCCAACTGAGAAAACTGTGACCCCATCCAGTCTAGAAGTCTCTTACCGGAACCCTTCGCCTGGGGAGCTCGTATTGATTGAGCTTTTTGCTCTGGCTCTTCAGTAGATAGCCCCAGAAGACCATATGCCCAATTGCCAAATTGAGAAGTCTTTTCCTTTAGGTAGTCACCTACTTTATTTGCCCCAACTTTCTCACCAGCGGCCTTGACTGCATCACTACCTGGAAGAATGTTTAAGAAATCAACAACCTCTTTTAATATTTTATTTAAATTGCTTATCGAGGCCACTGCCTCATTCACTGTCGGAACGAAATCCTTAAATCCGGTAATAATTTCATCTATGGCGGAACGAATTTCTTTGGGGTGAGACTTCATCCAGTCTGCAAGTTCTTGTAGCCAGGCAGTGAAATCCTCTAGATATGGCTCAAGCGACTGGTAGATGATGATGCCGATATTGTTTAGCGTCTGCTCAAGCTCAGCCATAGCCTTGCGCATTCTCTCTGCGGCTTTAACCGCTGCATCGTTTACCCCAGATCCGCGAGTGAACTGGTCAATATCCTTCACCGAATTACCTGAGGCGCTCCACTGTTGCCAGGCATAGCTCCGGCCAAACTCTTGCCCGAATGCGCGTTGTTGCTCTGGGTTTAACTTATTAAAACTCGCTTCTATCTTTCTATTGACCGTTTCTGTCGAATCATTGAGCACATCAATACCTGCGCCAGTCATATTACTGAATCGCTGAATATCGGTGAGGATTTGATCTTGCCCTCTGCCTGCTCTCAATTTTTCTTGGGCGTCACTTATTTTCGAGAATGATGCAGCTATTTCTTGCGCAGATACCCCAAACGCCTTCCCTGCCTGAACCCACCCATCTAGAGATTTCGCAGACATACCGAAGGCTTTAGAGGCTATCCCTAGATCATTTAGCTTTGATGAAAATGAGGACATGAAGTCCTGCAATCCCTTCAAGGAAAGCGTCACGCCAGCCAGGGCAATTATTTGGTTTCGCATGCCCGAGAAAAAGGCAGCAGCTTGCTTGCCGGATGCTTCCATTTGCTTTCCGGTGCGTTCACCTTTCTTCTCTGTTTTATCGAGCGATTCCTGGACTTCTTTTGAGTCCTTTTTTATCTTTTCTTTCGTTTTGTCAAATTCATCACGGGTTTCTTCCTGCCCCTTTTTGAAAGAGGATGAATCCAGCCCCAGAGTCACAACCAATGCATCGATAATCGTCGCCATCAGTGATCCTCTTTTGAGTTATTTAGTATTTTGGCGTTGTAGTTGTCGACCGTTATCACTTCTATTAGCCGCCATAGGTCTTCCACCCCGTAAACGGTATCCAGCTCATGCAGAGTTGCTTTCCCGCTTGAAACAACTGCACCAATTGTTTTTGGTAGGTTTCTATATTCAGCAAGGCCTCGACGGCCCCCTACTGATGTAGAGGGTGGGATATCTAGGTCTAGGCGGCGGTTATAAAATCCACATGCAAGTTGAACACTTCGGCTCGTAGTTTAAGCCTGGTCCCAACCTCTTCAATATCACTTTCAATTAGCTGACGCTTGACGGCATGATTTTGCGGGTCGGGGACAAACTGGACGCAGGTCATAATTTCATCCAATAGCGGCTTTGCTTCTTCAAATGGGACTTTCGCGAGCAATCCCAGCCCCACCTTTGCCAGTCCCGCCATACCGAGATCGGCAAAATTCTCTGGCAATTCAACGCCACCGCTAGCCATCGCTAGGGCGCAGCGAATTGCCCACGCCTCGGCCTTAGATGCAGGCATCTCCTGGATGTAAAATACCTTTCCTTCATCTCGGCCTTTGGTGCCTGTCACTGTGTGAAATAGCTCTTTGCGTGCCATGTTCTTCCTTACGCGCTATACGGTTCTGAGGTTACGCTTTCCCATTCCACTTGATATGGAACGGCCTGTAAGACGCGGTTAGCATCTGGATGCAGGCGAGAGCGAAGTAGAACGCCATTGGTGAGGGTAAATTTACGGCCAATTGCTGGCATGATGATTGTCGCGTTGCAGCGGAACACGGCGATTGCAGTGCGTGATGTCTGCGCCCATGTCTCGAAGATTTCACGACTTGGGCTGTCTGGCATAATCGTGATGGTCTGGATGTATTGCCCAAAAACGAAACCGGCAGACAACTTGCCATCTGCACCACGCACGGTTACCGCATAGTCGGTGTCGCTTACGGCAAACATCGCATCTGCAGCGTATCCCTGGAGGACTTGAGCGGTCGGATACAGGTTTGTAACCGAAAGCGCATAGGTAGAGTCGGCACTTGTAATTGTGTTGCTCATTATTGTACCTCGATGCTGGCCAGGGTGAGTTTCTGCAGGCTGCCGCCGTCACAGTAGTAGAAGGTCATGCTCGGCGATGTACGCGCTGTTCGCTGCTCTGGCGTTGCATCTGCGATAAACAGATACCAGCCTTTAGCCTGCAGGGTTGAAGAAATATCCACGCCAACAGCGTTCTGAATTTGGGACTTCTGAGAGCCAGACAGCGTGATGCCAGTGCGGATGCCACCGAACGCAACACCTTGAGCGATGGTGTCAGCGAATGATGCCTCTACCGCCGCCTTCATGGCATTGTTGTACGGATATGACCGGTTGGCCTGGAACATCTCGATGGCATCTTGCATCAGGTTGGCGTTCAGCCAAATCTGGAAGCAGAATGAATCAAGCCATTTGAAATCTCCGGTGATAGTGCCATCAGCCCAATATTTGGTGCTGTAGTTGTTCGCACTGTACGCGCCATAGAAGTTATAGCCATTGGCGATCAGCACATCATAGATGCTTGAATCGCTAACCTGAGCTACCAGCCCATCCAGAGAGCGGAACTTGAATGGCACGCGGCCCTCGGCTCGGTCAAAATCAAGGGATGCGGCATAGCCCAACACAGAGGCTGCGTGGACCTGATATCCGTAAACCGGCACCGTCTGCCCGTAACTGTAAGTGGTGATAAGTGCGTAGGTCAGGTTTTCTGTACTATCCTGCACAACAGCATTAGCACTGATGTCGTGAGCGACGTAACCGAACCGATAATTCTGAGCACTTGTCCACGCTGCAAATTCCAGATGCTGATCCTGCTCGCATGTGAATGAGGTAGTGAACAGTGCGAAGTCTTGATTCACCGCCAGGATGGCTTGGAATGCATCGGCTACCACTGCGACATTCGCACCCTGCGACAATACTGCGCCTGCTGCCGATGTTAGACGTAGCCCTGCTGATAGCGTGCCTGAGGCGTAGGTAATCGTGCTGCTATCTCCCTCAGTGGCGGAGGTGATAATGAATGACTTGGTGTTCGTGTCCCACGCTACGTTCACGCTAGAACCAATACCGGCCTTAATAAGGGTTGCTGCGTTATCAAAGCTGGTCGCTGCACTAAGCGAAATGCTTGTCGATGTAACCGAAGTACCATCAACTGTCAGGATAATTGTGCCAGTCAATAACTTAAGCTGTGCCAGCGTGACATCTGCCATAGAAGCAGAGCGCAGGAATGCCGAAATGTCTTCGGTATTGAACTGTGAGTACAGTAAATTGCCGGGCTGCTTGGTAGAATTTTTATAGCCGGCGAAATAGATTGTCGCCATCGCCGCTTCCTGAGATGCGCTGCCAAAATACTTGGCTACGTCTTCATCAGAGGAAAATGATAAAACCGATCCAACCGGAGCGTATGCGCTATCAGTCAAAATCAGTCCGTTCAAATCAAGCGCCGTGCCGCCTGCAGCAAGCACGCCCGGATTGATTTTCACGTCTTTGGTAATAGGAATTGCCATTTATGCATTCTCCGGTGGGAATTTTGTATCGACCTCTACTAGGCCAATGTCGATGTTGTCCATGAATTGCATTGGAGTTGTGATTGCGGCGTTTACCTGAGCTGAGAAATCTAACGTCCAGCGCGATTCATACTGCTGTTCGCCGTTGATCATCGTTGTCTGGTGTGGTTCGCCGGAGTAAAGCGGCCTAATGTCGTAACCCATGGTTTTAAATTGCTCTACGGCATATTCAGAGCGGACCATGGTTGCGACGATAAGCGAGTTTGATTGAGCAGTTTCGCCGTAGAAGTCGAGTTGGCAGCGCCACACGTTAGTACGTGTTGTTTGCTGCGTCCCGCCAGTTACCGTTCCTGGGTCGGTGTATGAATATCGGTTAGTTGATAGTCCATTTACGCCCAACGGAGTCATTGTGCAGAAATCACCGCCTGGCATCGGTACTCGATTTTCTTGCGCCAGTACCACTTCTGTGCTGATTAAGGACAATAAAAAACCGCGCAAGGCGGTTGTGATGTCGTCATCTGAAATACTGATAGAGGCAGCCATTATGTTTGCCTCTGCAGGTTAACCACAAACTTGCACCAGTCTGCCCATTCTTCAAGTGGCCGGACGATTAGCCACTCTTCTCCATTGACGATCAGCAGATCGCCGCCCTGCTGTTTAGGACGATTGACGCCATTGAAGTTGCCGTTAACGTAGGCCGCCTTTACGACGCCTTGAAGGTTTAACCCATCGATATGCATCAGGTCTTCGTAACTGAGAGCCTGCAGCTGCACAGAGACGTCTGTTACTGAATAAGCAGGCTCTCGCTTACCAGACGGCAATGTGGTGCTCCCAGTGCTAATTTTTATCTGTGCTGGTACGAATGGGTTAACTGTGCCGATTGCGCCGCTCACAATCCCGTGTAGGTTCATTCAAGCTCCTTCACGTCATAGTCAACGCTATTAAGCATGTGGCTGGTTTCAATAAGCGGCTTATCAAAGCCTTTCTTCTTAATTGTGTACGGTGACAACGGTGGCTCTACCAGTTCACGGATAGAGCCTTGTAGCTGGTCTTTGATTCGTTCACCCATTAACTGGAGCGTTTTCACCCCATCAAAATCCACAGCCTTCACCACCTTACCAACCTCTAGCGGCCATGCGGGTGAACTGGCGGCAATCATGTTCCTGAAAAATGGCCGTGGAGGTTGATTATTGCCAGGGTCACCGAACTCGTTAGATGCCGCAATGGTTGCAACGTACTCTCCATCAGGATATGTGGCGTTCTCAAGAAATCCGACACGCAACAAGGTGCCATCTCCTAGTTTATCCATCATTTCCTTCAGCTTTCGCTCCAGCTCACCGCCGCCGCTTAGTTCAATGGTTGCCATGCCTCACCTCCGGATGAATGATCTGCGGTTGTAATGGTATGGGTACATTGAAGGAGACCCGCCAGGGACGTAACGAATGGTTCTATATGGCAGAATCGCCTGCCAATAAGCCGCACCATATGGGGTTTGCATATACCACCAGGAAGAGGAGCTTGATGGCCCGGCGTCTGTATATACGGAAACAGAACCCTCCGTGGCCCCAGACACCCTTCCAACCAATCCAGATGGTTTTTGCCCATTCACGCCAGCGTTCAAAGCGGCGATATGGGCGACAAGCATGTTGAGATATACCGCCCTTACTGCGACATCGCAGACAGGGCTGGTATCGGTGTTATTCAGATAGACCGTTGCCTCTACGAAATACGCATTCAGCAACGTGTCACTTACGGTGTCGAACTCCGGGTAACGTTCGCGGAATGCGTCCACATCAAAGACAACGATAGCCATCTTTTAACCCTTAGCCTTCATGGCCTCTTCGTCTTTCACTACCCCTTCAACGGGCTTATCCTGAGGCAAGCCTTCAAGGCCAGTTTTTACACTGGCGTTTTCGGATGCTTTGGATTGAGCGCTGTTCGTTTTGGCTTGTGCAAAGATCATTTCTTCTTTGGCGTAAGGCTGGTCGGCGTGTTCTTTCAGCCACTTCTCGAAGTAATCCTTATCGACACCTTCAGTAAGACCATACCCACCGATCACATTGGATGAATTTGCTCCAACGATATGAGTGACCTTGCCGCCAATGTCAATCAGCAAGCCGTTAGGGAGTTTGCACCCTACAGTTACTACTTCAGCCATTTCTTACACTCCCAGCATGGTGGCAATAGCCAGCGGTTGACGGATGATGGTGCCCCAGGTGCCACCGGATTTTTTCTGCTTCCAGGATGACTCTTCAGTCACCACAGCATGCGCACGCATTTTTTCAGTGAATGCTGCGTATGTAGTGTCTTGCTCACCCAGTCGCTCAGCGACCATCTGAACAATCTCACCAGCAGTAGTTGAGTATTCAACTGCTGTTTCGATGGTGAGATTCGGGAAGTTTTTCTTCAGCAGATCTGAAACGTTCACGTTGTACATGTTCGTTTTGGTCAGATTCACCTCTGTGGTCGGCGACATGCCGAGTTTGATACGGTCGGTGCGCTCGACCAGCCCTTTGGTTTGCGCCACCAGTTGCTTCCACAGACGCCCGGAAATATCGTCATAAACTGCCTGACCGTCTTTGGTATCCCAGGTGATACCGCCAGAAGTGCCAGTTGCGGCAGGAGTTACTGATGGCTGAAGGTTTGGATCGTTCAGCGCTCCGTAGTTCTGCAGTCCAGCAATGCCATAGAAGTAGCTCTTATTCTGGAACTTATTAAGCACCAGAGCAGAAGCAACGTTTAGTTCAGCTGCATAGCCGATACGTGCGGCACCGTACATATCCAGTTCACGCTCACCCCAGCGGGTGTGTGTCTGATAGTGATAGGACTGGCGAGGAACCCAGTTAACGTTAGCGCTTACCATGCCGTTGTTGTTGTAGTCGCCATAGGAGCTAACTTCACCGGTAGACTCAACGATCGGGAACTGCGCGGTCAGAGTGGTCCAGTCGCCTTTTTTGACCTCACCATAAATCTGCGCCGCTTTCATTGGAGTTACCAATACGCGGATCAGATCAGGATCAACGTAGTTGGTGAAGTACGCAGGAATACCGGAGTTAGTTGCAGTAACCATTGTCGGCTGCGCATCCATTGCCAGAGCATAGTTTTCTGCGAATTCTGGCTTCAGGTACTGAGCTTTTTCAGCGCCTCGCAGCACGATGCCGTATTTGCCACTTGCTGCGGCGTAGTGTTTTTGGAATTCGTTCATCAGTTGCTCCAGGTGCTGATTTTGACCAGTTCGTTTGCATCGCAAGCGCTACCGGCTTTGAATGGTGTTTCGATGTAACCCGAGATGGTTGCGCCAGCGGCACCGGTTTGAATCTGCCCAGTGGTCAGTGATGCGAAGATTTTCTGACCGCGGGTTGCAGCGGTAGATGTACGAGCCCAGAAGTCACCGGCAACCATCAGCGTTACTTCGCGGCCTGGCTGAATCAGGTTGGATGCCTGAGCGAGCCAAACGGTGATAGACGCTTGGCCGTCACGATGAACAAAGCCAGATGGAACGCCAGAGCCTGCATTAGATGCCACGCCTGCAACGTCCCACGCAAATCGACCAACAGTCAGGCCAGATGAGCCAGCAACCAATGCCGCTTCACCAGCCAGGTATGTGGCATGAGGGTTTGTACCCGCAAAGCCGCCTTCAATACCCGGTGCTGGATATTGGTTAATTACACTCTGAAAACCTGCCATGTTAGTAACCTCGTTTCAATTTGGCTTCCGGGAAGTCTTTTTCGAAATCGCTGATGATTGCTGAGTCCTGTGCGATTTTCGGTTGCTTGTTTTGTTTCTGGCTGATTGCCATTTTTACCATCGCCGGGAACGCGGAAGGATGTACGCCAGTGATGTCTACGTCAGCCTGCTCGAGAGCGGTGCGATAGACTTCCTCAGCAGAGTCCATCGCTACCACGTCGCCGATCAGCGGACGAACCGCCTGTTCAGCTTCACGCACGGCGCGGAAGTTCTGTGCTGCTTTTTTGGTCGCGCTGTCTGCGGCTAAACGGATTGCTGTGTCCATTGCTGTTTTGGAGACTTTTTCGTCTTTCTTGTCGTCCTCATCATCTTCGTCTTCGGCAGTCTTTTTCTTTTTGTCGTCTTCGTCATCTTCATCGAGGGCAGCTTTTTCTTTCTCTTCCCGGGCTTTCTTTTCTTCTTCGGTTTCTTCGTCTTCGGCTGGCTTGTCTTTCTCGTCTTCCTTGTCAGCTTCGTCGAGTGCCAGGAGCGCTTTGCGCACCTCAGCTTCCAAATCCGCGTCTTGCGCCAGTAATGGCTTCAGAGTGGCGCGAATAGCCGCAGCTTTGCGTTTGCTCATGTGTTTTAACTCCGGAGGTAATGAATCTGCGACCAATACGTCGCTTCCTGCGCGGCCTTTTTCAACCAGCGCTACGTGGTTCCCGACAATATCCCGCATGATGCCGTCATAGACTTCACCATCAGGAGTGGTGCCGGTTGTCATGTCAGCGACGTATTGGTACGACGAAGACAGTTCTTCTTGCTCCTCAGTCTCAATTCCGGCAATGGCTGAGTTATCCCAGACGGATAGTCCGTTCTGTAGATAGGGGTGAACAAATTCAGCGCTTGAATGCGTTACGCCAACACGTGATTCACGTGGCGGATCGCCGGGAAAGTCAGGGATATGGATATTGAGGAGTGGAATGTTGTTGAATGTTGCTGCGGCCTTCTTCAGTTCATCAGGATGACGCCAGAGTCGGTATGTCTTGTCTGGGTCGAGGCCTAGCGCCTCATGATTGGGAATCTCTCGCCCAAAGTATGGACAGACATTCGCCTTGCTGATGTTGCTTTTCGTAACCTGAAGACGACCTACCTTATCGAATGAACGCACGGATGCGCGATCAAACGCTAACCGTTCGGTAGGGTTCATGTGCTTTCTCAGATTTAAGACAATAAAAAAGGCCGCCTGAGCGACCTTGTTATTAACTGTATCGATTAATTAAAATGGAGATGCAATAGAAGAGCCATCACTGCCTGATCTGCCTTGTCATGCGGATCAAGCTTAATGTCTAACCCTACGGCATCATAAATCGCTTGTACCTTTTCTAGGCTAAATATTTTGTTTTCTTTATATTCAGCGAGCGCTTCCAAGGCTACTTTTCTTACTTCTTCGCGATCCAAATTAAATCACCTCTTTGAATAGGGATGAAATATCCTATCATGACAATCCTGGAATCACAGCAGACCATGTGCAGCGGCAGTTGATTTCTTCTCCCGGCATCACCCATTTGTCATCGAGATACATTCCCTTGCTCAGGTCGAACTTTCCCCCATCAGCCTTAACGTGTGACGGTCTTGGTTCTTTTCCTGCATGAGAGTGACGCCAGATGCCTTCTGTGATACCAAGAGACTGCTGCCTTGCCGATTGCATTACTGATGTGGCTTTGTTGTTCTGGTCGCGTGCAATTAGCGCTGCGCGGCGGCGGGTGATGCCATATCTTTTCTCTAGTTCGTCGGTGAGGTTGCCTAGGTCGCGCCCTCTTGCTACTGAGCGCATTACTAAACCTTCAACCTCGGTGAAATACTTCTCCGGGATTGAGCGTATCAGCCCAACGTTTTCTGTGATGGTTGCTTGCAGCGCATTATTCATCGGCGCGGTCATTTTGAATTCGACAGTAAATCCAGCCGTATCCAATGCGTTATACAACGACACGTCAGAGTTCTTCATGGCGTCATTGGAAAATCGGTCAGCAAGTTTCTTTGCGATGTCATCAAACCGCGTTGTCCAGCGCTTGGCTAGCTTCCGCATTGCATCGCGCATGAATATAGCTGGTGAAGCATCCATTGCTACTGCAGCACCGCTAGCCTTGTAATTGGCGGTAAGCCAGTAGACAACAGAAACCTGCATCTCACGGATCTGCTTATCCAACTGGCGACGATACCAAGACTCAACGCCCGCGTTAGGTTTCACTGCCCTTATCGTTTTCGGTTGCGACTTCTTCGTCTTCGTCGTAGTCGCCTTCTTCGATTTCGATGTCATCGCTTAAGTCCAATGAGTGGTAAGGGCTATCTGGGTCATCTGCCAGCTTCTGTCGAATGTCGTTTGCAGACAGCGATTGAACTTGAGTGACATACACCGCATCAGTATCAGCATCGATTTTGCGAATCTCTGCTTTCTCTTTTGCCGTCATCTCATACAGCGGTTCAAACTCGAAGTAGATATCTGGGTCAATATCACCAAATTCTGATAGCTGTATAACGTCCAGAACGCGCTGTAGCGGTGACTTAAACATGGCCTGTTGAATGGAGTGAATGTAGTCGTAAAACACGCGTATCTCGCCGTCAGACGACGCATTTAGCCCGTTGGGTGTAATGCCAAGCAAGAAGACCAGGGGGATGCTAGAAACTGATGCCATTTGCTCTTGCGCTTGAGCCTGAAGAACATCAAGGCCTGTTAGCGGGGCGTTTACAAACTCTACCGCTTCCGGCTTTTCAAGTGCGTTGTCTCGGGCAAATACGCCACGGTTATCTCTGCACCGGTTGAACAATTCCATGCGGCTAAGCAGCATGTCAGCACCGTTACCCTGCAGCACTTGACTCATGTCAGTGCCAAGCACCGGAATGCTGAACGAGTGGATCATGTCACTAACGCTATCACGCGTGCGCAGCCAGTTGTTGACGTACGGCTCAGCCATTTGCGTCAGGGATAGTCCGCGAAAGTTGTATGACGCTTTGAGCAGGTCTGGGACTTGCCGAGATACGAAGTCGATCATGCGGCTTGCATGCACTGTCTTACCCATCACAAACCATTCTGTCGGCTTGTAGAAGTCAGGACTCAACGGGTTGGCTGCGTTGTATACTCCAGGATAAGTCCATACCGGCTCGATAACACGGAAGCCGATCAGGCTGCCTTTGGTTATCTTCTTATTGGATAGAAACAGCTTCGACTGCAGCTCGTTATCATCAGTCCAGGCAGATACGTTTTTCGGTGACTGGAGATCAATATAAATCTGGCCACCGCCGAAATACCCATCGTGCTCTGCAGCTTCTCTAAACTTGTCTCGCACCTGGTAACGCTCAAGTGCATCGATGATTTTCTTAACGCGCTCTGACTTGTCATCATCACCGACCGTCTTCAGCTTGATCCACTTGCTGGTCATCTTCTCGGCAATTGTGCCAACCATCTTCCGATATTCAGGCTTTTGCGCCAGCGTGGCCAGATACGGATAGCCAGGGAAGCTTTCTAGACTGCCGTACCCGTAACCCATATACGCGTCATTGAGCATGTCATACGGAGTTTCATCCATCGCCAGAATTGAGCTTTTTATTCTCTCCGGGATAACACCCTTTGGCGGCTCGTAGCGCTGATACTCTCTTTGCGGTTTTGGTTGGATGGTAGCGACTGCTTCAGCGGTAATGGTCATGTGCTGCTTTACTGGTTCTTTCACCGGCTCAGGCGCGGCGACTTCTTTCTTTTTAAAAGGCCACACTTAAATTCTCCTGAGTTGGCTAGGGTCAATAACCATTGGCTGGCGACCGGAAATTAGGTTGTCATCAATGGCGTCCATCCATGTATCCAGAATGTCGTCGTTGTCGTGGCTGTCATCAGCCGAGAACGCAGCACATTCAGTCATGGCGGTTAGCACCCACGATGTATTCCCGGCAACAGCACCATCCTCATAGTAGACATGAGAGATTGATGCGCCGCTTTCGTCATGCGTAGATGGCACATAGACCTTGCCAGTTTTGATTTGGGGAATAACGTTGAGGCAGCGGACTAATTTGTTCTGCCCAGTGCCGCGGGGGATTTCTTTAACTGGAATACTCATTTGCCCTGGAGTAGCACTGCGCTTCTTCAGCGTGGTGATAAGACCTTGTCCAGCCTGTTTCTCTTCGATTGCCATATGCCGCATTGGCATCATTCGAACAGAACCACTTAACCGCCACTTTTCCCAGAGCTCTTCTGCTTTCTTCAGCAAGTCTTCCGGGTCCCAGCGACCTCTCACGACGTCGATGATGTATAGGTTTCCGTCCACACCCATTCCAACAAGGCTGAATACGGTGTAGTCGAGCCAATCCTCCACCTTCCCGCTGTTGGTATCGACGTATACAGCGCGATACTGCAGCTTAGGCAAAGTGGTGTAGTTCTTGAACCACCCGGTGTCGAGAATGCCACCGGTCAATGCCATAGGGTTTTGCTGGTACTGTGACAAGAATGTGTATCTGTCCTTTTCCCATAACTGGATCAGGTCGTTCACATCCTCCATCTGCGGCCAGTATGACCAGTAACGCTCACCGGAATATTCAACCGACTCGGTGTCTTTAACCGTCTCCCAACATAGTGAGCGCCAAGGCTCTTGCAAAGATTGGATGTATCGTTCGCTGATTAACGCAGGGATAGCCACGTGGTGGAACTTGACGCCCATCCCGCCCGTCAGCATGAACCCCGTTGCGTCGTTAGTGTGGAGGCGCTGCTGGATGCTTACAAATGGCGTTGGGTGCTCTTTCGACTTATCACCGCGTCGGGAGCGAATGGTGTTGACCAGCAAGTTGTTCGCACTATCACGGCGAGACTCACTGAGCATATCGACCGGCTTGTTGTAGTCGTCCAGCATGACCACGCCAGAGAACAGGTCGCCGTAGTAGCCGCCTCGGCCGCCGGTAATCTGCCCATTGCTTGAGCGAGATATCGTCTGGCCAGTTGAGCGACCGCGAGTGTCGATTATTTCCCACTCTTCAGCCTGATTAACGCCAAAGCCACACGGCCACAACTCCTGATATTCCTTGCTGGCGATAATGTCTCTGGTACGGCGGGAGTTACGCTTAACCAAAGTGTCAGCAAAGGAGATATTCAGATTTCGGAAGCGCTTTAATCTACCCTCTTGCACCAGCGCGTTAACGTAGGCCGGGAAGTGGATAGAGAAGAATTCTGTTTTTGTGCCGCCAGGGGGGATATTGATAATCAGGTTTCCTGGCTCTAACTCACCGGCGATCAGCTCATCAATCTTCGATGCCATCAATCGGTGATGCCAATTAACCAATAACCGGTCACCCTGCACCAACTCAAACCACAAACGAGTGAAGTTAAGAAACGACTTGGTGGATTTAGACTTGAGCACGACGCGCTCAGGAAATGACAAATCATCCCATTCGATAACCTTTGTCATATCAGTCCAACCCGTCTAGTTTCTCCTCTAATTGCTTAGAGGCTGCTGCGTAATCAGCCGGTGTGTAATTGACCACCTGCATTGGCTGCCCATCTTTTCCAACATGCTCATTGATGGTCTGCTGTTTGAACGCCTGAACAGTGACATGCTCGCCAATGAGTTTCAGCGCTGCCACCGCCCCCTTAGCGTCAAACCCGAATATTGTTTTGCCATCTTCATCGGTTAGCTCATCGCCTTTGCGGTCAGTTAGTGGCTCTACTTCTTGCATGCATCGCTCATGTAGCTTTACGGCTTGCCTGAGCACATAGTCAGCATCAATTCCCACACGAGTGTTTCTTTCTTTGGCAAGTTCGCTTACATACTGCTGAACCATAGCATTTGATAACAGGCGGCTTGATTGCACCTGAGCGGTCTTCTCGCTGTAACCCGCCCTGATAGCTGCCTGAGTGGCATTGAGGTCTTTCAGGTACTCACGGGCAAACAGCTCTTGTTTGTCGGTGAGCTTTGCCATTGTTATTTCTCTTGCTTGTAAACTGGGGAAACTTTAAATGCTGCAATCTGGTCAATTCGGAAACCTGTCAATGTAGTCCCCTTCATGTCCCTAAGTATGATGAAACCATTTGCGAATTCAGGTTCTTTATCTCGCTGATATCCGGTTGCGATAGGCTGGTTATTGTCTATATCAAAAACTTGCACCTGCCAGTAGTTGATTAATTTCAGCATTTCCCACTTTTCGCTCGGTGATGAGCTCTCACTTCGCGATATTTAATTTCTTAAACGATGACACCTGCGTTACGTAATGTCGTTAACAGCGCATTAAGCTGAGTGCCTGCGCTTGTACCATCAGCTGCGACTGTGCAGTTGACTACCGTTGCGGCTTTCTTCACGCCGCCGATTACTGCAGTGGTGGCGGCTGGCAGCACGTACGCTTCACCTTCCACATCATCCATAGTTGCTACTTCTACTGGGACGCCGCTAGCGCCCACGACACGTTTTGGCATTGGGTAATCCTCAATGAATTGTTTGGGCAAGGTCTGCCAGGGCATAAAAGGCTTCGTTACCAACGTTCCCGCCGATGTAGATTTCTCCACACTCTAGCCATACGTCAGTAACGTGAATTTTGATATCTGCGGAAGTGATCCACATGTCGCGTCCTATTAGTGGATGAGTTTCGAAATATCGGACTCCTTCGTCATATTCATCCATAGGCACCTCTTTAATTGGTTTCGCATCTTTGCCACGCTTGTCAGAGTTGCTAGGCTACTTGCGGCTTACCCGCCAGCAAGACGTGATCACCTCCTGCAGGGTTACACAGTCTTATTCCTTGTCGGGGGAATTCGTTATTGGGACTGATTTTACTTTCATGCTGAAACACTTCTTTAGCAGCCAATCCCAATTGGTTAATACGGCAATCACAATGAATGGGAACGCGTATCGGCGAAGTTTAATTTCACAAACCAGATTCCCAATCATTTCTGTCTCTCAGCCTCTATCTTTCGGATAGCTGCCTTATCGCGGTTGCAGTTATCAATCACGTCCAGCAACTGGTCTGAGTAAGTAACCGCGCCGCCGTAGGTTAACGGCTGCCCTGGTAGAGGAGGAATGCAGTTAGCGGTCAGGTTTGCCGGTATTGGTGTCACCGGGGCCGCTACGAATTTTACTGGCGTGGTCGTACAGGCCGTTAGAGACATCGCTACTAACAGGAACGACAGCGCAGGGAGAGCTTGCCATCTTGGTTTTGTACACCAAGCGGATTTTGTCGCCGGTGTCAGTGGTCTGTTGCTTTTCACTTTCGACTCCTGCGGCAATGGTGTTGAACTGCTGGGCTTGCTGAATCTGCTTGGTGATGATGGCTTGCTGGCTGGTTACTTGTGCCAATAGTTCTTTGGCATCCTTGGATAGCTGTACTGCCTTGGCGTGATAGTGACTAGCTATCCAACAAACACTCAGGAAGGTGATCACCACCAAAGCCAGGGAGACTTGCTTCCAGTAGGTGCGAACAAACAGGATGGCGCTCATGACAAGAACAACTCGCGCTCTGCCTCCCGGCGCTTAACCAATCCATTCAACCGGACGCCACCGGCATTAACCCATTTGCCAAATTCATCTGCAGCGCCCTGCTTATCTCCGGAATTCAGTTTTCGGAGTAGTGTGGATGTGCTCAGCGAGCGCAAGCCGAGGTTGTAGGCAAAACTCACCAATGCGTCGAACTGCCCCTGGTTGATGATCACCTTCGCCAGTTGGTTCACTCCTTGCTCATATTGAACAAGGCCGCACTTAAGCAGGCGTTCGGCCGTAGCCTGGTCAATTACCATTCCCGGACCAATCTTTCTGCCATCAACAGGTTGGGTCCAGCCATAGGCTACAGTCCAAACTCCGACAGAATCTTGATAGGATGTCAGGCGGCAGCCTTCAAATTGCTTAATAAGTGCTACTCCTCGCTCACTAATATTCATGCTGCGCTCCTTGCGAATTCGCCATGTAGCTCGCTTCTCATAGCGATAACCGCCTGTTCCGCATCTTTTATGTTGTGAAATCTTCCTGCATATCTGGTTTTCCCGTTGACAGCCACCCTGGCTTTCCACATTCCGCTGCTCTTGTCCCAGTTGACGCCCTTGACCCCAGAGGTATTATTTCTCTGAATGCCTTTGTTACATTCGTTCTGTGATGTTGTTGAGGCGCGAAGGTTTGATATTTTGTTATTGGAACGGTTAAGATCTATATGATCGACTTCGTCAGGTAGGTATCCATTAATAAGACCATAAACAACTCTGTGCGCAGCATAAGACTGCCCATCAAGTCGCACATACCAATAACCTGACCAATGAGGGCCTCCAGCCATTGCGCCGATTTTTACGCAATTAGCAACACGTGATTTCCAAGCGAGGCAAGTGGGTGATTTTTCATCGTATGAAAAGCATTCTCGGTACCGCTTAATCAGCTCAATGTCTTTATTACTGATCTGCATTGTCTTCTCCTGACGCCTTGTTTAGGAACCGACGCTCCAGCGCCTTGATCAGCGATGCCCCAGACCAGCCAGCCATTCCGCATACGCCACCCATAATTTCTTGAGGCCATGCGTAGTGGAGGGCGATCATCACCATCGTCAATCCAGCGAATATAGAAACTATCAGCTGCAAAAATAGAGTCCTCCAGCTGAAAGCCTCGCCGTTCAATACTTTGAATGAATAGCTGGCAACGGCTCCAATGAGCGTCATGCCAATGGCAATTAGCATGGATAGAACGTTAGGTTCGTTTTTCCATGGCATTTTCATAATCTCCACCTCCTACGGTTGTAGGCTGTGCGCTGTAGTCGAAAGGAATAGCCGCCGCGCCGTAGTCACTCAGCGTTACGATGGTGTTTGAAGTGATTGACTGTTTTGGCGTGGGGCTAAATGCAAAAAGGCCACGCAGAAGCGCAGCCCTGAAATAGAAAAGCCCCGGCGTTTATAGCCATGGCTTAATGTTGGTTGGCAGTGCTTCAGCTCAGTGCTGGTAATTAGCGTTTAAGCTATGCAGACTTATGTGCGCTGTTTACTTAAATCCTCGTCACTGCCGCTCTTCGCTTTACGCTCCCGAGCATAGCTGAAAATATATGCTCCAATTTCCCGTTTTGCAACTTTATTTTCAATTAAGCTGCAATTTGTAGAAATTCTTTCTCCACTTCACGTTTAATGGCATAAAACATTTCTTCTTCGAGTATTTCTTCGCACCAAATAACTCGCTTTCTCGATGCCTGTAAGTCAGCGCCGGTTTCGCGTTCAATCATTCTCGCTATGTCTTGCGGGCATTTGCGATCGCAATATCGTTTAATGGCTACAGAGCGAATCGGGCTGTCTCGTTTAATGGCCTTGCTCATCACTGCTTCAACAAAAGCGGCATCATCAGATTCTTTGGCGAGAGCGATGATGCTGCTTGCAGATGTTCCAGGGATTACCAGCTCGCGAGACCTTTTGAATAGGTCTTCACCTCGATAACCTTGCGAGTGCAGAGCTTCGACCACCTCAACAATTCGGCTTGATTGCCCTTCGCTCCATTCCGTTCGGATCATCAAACGACCAATGACGTTTACACAGCCTGCCGGTGAATCATCACCGCCGAGGTGCCTACCCCAAAGCGTCAGCATGTATCGCGTCCATACTCGTTGTGCTGGCGTTATGGTTTTCTTCCCGCGACACCATACCCGGCGTAAATCGGCCTGTCTCAGCACCATTGGAAGGAAATAAATCGCGTCTGGCTTTCTCATGCCTTCCCCCATGTCTTTGCGGTTTTGATACTCTGGATGTTTTGCTTCGAGGTGTGGAACTGATCTGCGATGGTTTTGGTGCTGATGCCGATACCGATGAGCGTTCTGATAGATATGACATCATCCAGGCTCAGTGAAGCTCTTTGTCTTGCCATCAGTCCGCCACTCCCTTGCATTCGCAGTAGACTTCAAACATTCGCCGGACGACTTCCCTGCCATAGAAACCATCCCAATCCCTGGTTAGGTCGTAGCGACTGCCGTATTTGAGTCGCATCATTGCTTCGAATGATTTGTTCATGCCGCCTCCAGTTGTTTCTTTAGTGCTCGTGTTTTTGCTCGGTAATGCGCCGCCAAGTCCTGCAGTTCTTCCCGGGTCCACTGCTTGGGCACGTGATACCCCATGAGTTGGTCGAAAGCTTCCTGGCCGATTTTTTCAATCAGTCGCGGTTTGTACTCGCCGATATTCCCAGATAGGTGCGAGTTACAATGCTCACACTGCAAATGACAGTTGGTTTCGTCGTACCGAGTTTCCTTGCTGGCCCCCACCGTTCTGTAATGTCCAGCGTTCATCTTTGCCCCGGTATTTCTCCCGCAGCTAATGCACGAATGGCCTGCATCGCGAGCGCGGATGAACTCGTTGAATGAGGATTGGGCTTTTGAGTGGAAGTAATTAAGGGGCTTTACTGCTAACTTGCGGATTTTGAGGCTGCGCCTTTCGGCTTGGGTTTGTTCTTTGCGTTGCGCTTCTGCTTTCTGTATGGCCTTCTGACGCTGTTTATCTCTTTCCTGTATGCCGAACACTGCTCCATGTTCTGGACTGCACCACCACTCATTGAAGCTGCGAGGATGGAACCATTCTCGGCATATCTTGCAACGCCTTCGTGGTGTCTTAGCCATCGTCATTCTCTCCCGTCACTGATTCGATGAACTTGCGTTGCTCCTGGTCGCAGGAGTCGCAAACATAAATTTCATCTTCCTGTAGTTCCTTTCCACAATCGGCGCAGATCATCGCACGCACCTCATCAGCAGAAACGCGACGACATTGCCGGGCCACGCCAAACTGAGTAACAGGTTTTTTATGGTCGGTACCGGTGGATGCCCTTTACTGTAAAACTCGTAGCACTGACCAGCTACGAAGCAGTAAGCGCAGGCTAATATGGCTAGGATGAGCATTTTTCAGACTCCTTCAGCAGTAGAAATGCAATCATTGCAGCCCTGAGAGGATTCTTATCAATGCCACCAACGCTACACAGTTCGTCAGTTCCATGCGCACCGACAGGAAGGTCTAAACACGCTTCGGATTCCCATTCGCCATAGTCATGGGTGAGGCTTATCCCATGATTAACAATGATCGGCCATGCGTCAGCCGGGTTGTTGCAGTAGTCTTTAGTGCCCTGGATTCTTCCGCTCGTATCCCTGAATTTCACTCTCCCGTCATGTTCAATAAAATGAGCCGTCATCCCCAACTCCTCACCTACTCTTGCGTTTATTTCATGGTCTGGAACGTTGCTGTAATCGGTCATGGCTTCCTCCGGGCACGACGACGCAGCCACATGCTGTCTATCAGCGTCGCCGTATAGTATTTAATTAGGAGAGTATTCACCAAACTTCTCCTTGGCCGCCTTTTGGTAAGCCTCGCTGGCTAGCTCTGGTGTTTTGTAATACCCAAGAAATGTTTTATTGCCTTTGTGAATAATTTGCGCAAACCATTTTCTCCACTGGGCGTTATAAGAAACACCAATGAAACCAGAAGTGTTGTGAGACTTAATCCCAACATTTGCTCCATTTTCATATCTGGTAGCCTCCCTGAGATTATCTATACTGTTATTCAATTTGTTCCGGTCAATGTGGTCTATGAATTTTGAAGGCCATTTCCCATAAACATACAGCCACGCTAATCTGTGTGCTGCGTAGTTTTTCCCAATAACGCTTATCTTCAGATATCCTAAATCGTTAACACTTCCTGCTACATCACCAGACCTAGCCTTCCCTCTTCTATTTTGTTTCCATGTAAAGATGCCGGTTACTGGGTTGTAGTTGAGAAGCTCCTTTAGTTTCTCTACTGCAATATCATTTTTCATCTTGTCCTCCGCACGCGGTTAAAACGGCTCTGTATAAGCGGCCAAACTGCGTCATATGTTGGGATTTCGGTGGGGGCTAACTTCTTCTTGCGGGGAGTGCGGGTTGTTGGTTTGAATATCAGCTTCTCTTCTAGTCTGTCCCAGACTGATTTACGCCTTCGTGTCATGACCTCCCTCCTTTGTCGATGCAAATCGCCAATATTTTCCCTTGTGATACTTTGTTTCTCCGTGGCAGCACCTGCTAATCGCTGAACTATCAAATCCTTCTCTTACTGCATCCATTGCTGCCTCGTAGTGCCTTTCCTCGCCAGTAATCATGTCGGTTGATATTACATCCTTGCTCGTTGGGTGTTCGCCACTGAATTTCCCCAAGGATGTAGGCGTCCTCCCGTTATGGCTGTAGCCGTGTTTGATATTTTCAGATTGAGAAACCCACTCTAGATTCTCTGCTCTGTTGTCATCACGCTTGCCATTTTTGTGATTAACCACAAATATTTCACTATTTCTTTCACAGAATGCGATGGCGACCAATCGATGAGCGGTATATTTTTTACCGCCGATTTTGACTTGAAGGTAGCCTGTACTTTTGACTTTGAATGGATTAATCAGCTGCCCCCTGAAGCTTGACCTATAACCCTCTTTCTCTACAACATGATCGATGGATCTAAATCTCCCCAAATTGCTTACTTCATAATGAGGCGATAAATGAACTTGCTTCCACATCTCTTCGCTCATGACGCTCTCCCAAAATAATCACCCGTATATTTGACGTCCCTTAGCTTCACGCCATTACTTATGGCCCATGCCTGAGAGTATTCAATCAGGCTGTTCATACGCTTTATGCCCATGCTCGCCGTACTTTCCCTGATGCTGCAAAACTCGCCCTCAAGCCCTGGAATCACCTCGCCCGGGCGTCCGGTTGCCATTGCATGCCCAGACACAAACAAAGCTTTCCAGTCCACCATCGATAATTTCTTCTGCTGCCATAACACCTGTCTAGACACATCAGTGCATAACGCATGGAACAAATCGTTCTGCGGTAAGGTTCGGCTGGCGTCGTTGATGGTTACTGTGATTGGTCTTGAGTCGTCTAGCGGTAGGTTTTTGATGTGTTCTATCAGGTTCTGCCGTATCTGTGGGCTTCTTAGGTAGAAGACCTGTTTATCCATGAGTTGCTCCGTTTACTTTCATCCTCATGCCTTTAAATGAACTGAAAACTCCAACCCCGCTAATTTCGAATTTTCCAAGGTAATGCACGTATAATCCTGGCTTTACTTCCTTGAAGGTTTTCAATTCGCAAATGTCATGGAGCCAATGGATTACGTAACATAGGTCAACCCATCCATTTTCAAGATATCTCTTGCTTCCAGAATTGAATGCCATTTTTGCAGAGGTGTACCCGTTGCAGACGCTATGAGCTCTCCGTTTTATCTTTGCAACCCTTCGCGCTTCCATTTCCTCATGCCAAGCTTCTTCAATTTCAGTTCGAGTCATATCACTCCCCTTTGATTGATAGGCCGATAGAGCGGATGGCGTCGGCACACTCATTTATGACGCGATCACGAGCCTTTTTTCGCTTAAAGGCGATTGCTCTTGATGACCTCATGTCACCGATAAGGTGAGTGGGTTCGCCGGATAGTTTTGGAAGATCAACCACGATGCTGGCTCGGCTGGCTTGCCATGCTTCCCAAAGCTCCTGGATAATCGTTTGGTGGTACGCCTCCTTGTGCGGGCCTACTCTCAAAAACATATTCCCACCTGAATATGTGTGCTCGGCCCACTCCTCAAACTGCTTGCGGCTCTCTTCGTGTAGCTTATCCATGACTTTATCCCCGCGCTCTGTTCATTGCCTCAATCATCCCGTTAATCTCATCGCGTTGCTGCTGTGTTATTTTTGATGTATCCACACTGGAAAGCATGCGTTTAAAGCCTCGCGAAACTTCACTCATCGTTAACTGAAGGCATAGAATTTTAATCCACCGAGGGGACCAAGGGCACAAGCCGATGGCCGCGATGATATTCATCTTTAGCGGTTTTTTATTTGTTGGTTGCTTATCCATGGTTATCCACCTTGAATACTTTCGGGTTAGCAGGCAGATCGATGCTTGGCGTCTCTATCAATTGCGCCTTTCCATAGGTGTCAGTGAGAGCGCCGAGAATTAGCTTGCTGAACATCCTCTGCTCTTCATCTGTGAGTTTTATCTGTCCTGTCTTGCCGTTAATGCGAACTAGAATTGCGAAGTTTTCTACGTTCATTGGTTATCTCCTTTGCGTGGCAGGTCAGTGTGGTTGAGGCGCTTCATCAACGGTAGTTAGCTGATCCATCAGTGAGTTGATGGTGCCAATAGCTACAGTCTTGTGGTGGCCGCCATCAGGGATAAGCGCAACGTGCTCTCTCACGGTTACTAGGTATGCCAGCATTTCTTCGAGTCCGAAGGTGACGAAAATATCATTTTCAATTTCATCGTTAACCATCATGCCGCCCTCGACCGATAACTTTCCCACGTGAAAGCCAGCGTGCAGCCGCCGCCGTCATTCATGCGATCGATAACCCGCTCACCAATGAACGCTGATAATTCGTCTTTGGGTAGGTTGCTTATCAGGATGGTGGGCTTCATCTTCTCGTAGCGAGTGTTGATGATTTCGAAGAGGATCAGCTTTTCAGACTCAGACCCGAACTGGACGCCAACCTCATCGATAATCAACAGGTCAGGGCTGGTATAGGTTTTGATAACGTCAGCCTCGGTTTGTTCTGAGGTCTTGCTCCATGTGGACTTGTAGTTCCGAGCGACTCGCAACGCCGTCGTGAACAGCGCAGAACTCTGGTGCTGCTGGATGACATGTTTAGCAATGGCTAGTGCCAGATGGTTTTTGCCGGTGCCTGGCTTGCCGCACAAAACCATACCGCCGCCCTGCTTCAACCGGTCAGGCCACTTAGTCGCGTAGGCCTTGCAGACCTTAAGGCAACGCTCGGCCTCTTGATTAACCGGATCATAATTATCCAGTGTCGCACCCGCAAATCGGTCTGGCAGCAGCAAATCGTTCATTAGGTGCTTGATGGTTGACTGTTTAACCCTGGCGTCTTCCCCGGCTTGTTTTTCCTTCAGAGAATGAAGCTTCCGCTGTAGGCAGATTGGGCAAGCGGTTTTTGTTTGCAGATTGTTCAGTCCATTCATTGTCCTGATTATCTGCTGGAATTCCCCGTGGTCTGGGCAAACGGCCGCCATTGTGGTGACTGTCGTACCGCTGATTTCCGCAGGTTGCTTGCTGAGAGTTTCAATTTGATTCTCGAGCGTAGAAATTTGCTCTGCATAGCTGACCATATTCATTCCTCCGCCCATGATGGTTGCTGGCTGGCTCCGTAGTTCTTGGAGTCAAAGTTTTCCGATACAGCTCTGGATGGTGCCGATATAGGCTTGGCTGGATATGATGGTTTGGAGAACTTAACGGAATTCCTCAGCCAGGTGTTCAGCGCCAACCCCCAATCCTTGAACGTTGATCCTTTCGACTGGTGGTAGTCAGAGAACGCCATAAATTCGCTTTGCAGATTCACGCCCAATTCTGACGCCAGTCGTTGATTGGTGTCTGTAGGTGAAAACCCGCTTGGAAATTGTGAGGCTCGTTTTTTCTCTTTGACCGATTTTTCAGTCAGGGGGACTACAGGGGGATTTATATTGTCTTTATTGTCTTTTGTAATAGTGTCTTTTGTGTGTCCCTGTTTTGGTGACACCCTTGTCACCGTTTTGGTGACACTTTTTGTCACTGGTTTGGTGACAATGACACCGCTTTGGTGACACTCTGGGATTTGCCAGTCTTCCAAGCTCTTATTTGGGCCAATCAAAGCGCCCTCTTTCAGCAAAACTTTCATCAAAATCAATTCGTTCTTCGCCTTGTTAACCTTCTGCCTTGGCAGGTTAGTTAACGCAGCGATTTGGCTATCAGCAATCCGATCCATCTTCTTGTTGAAGCCGTAAGTTTTCCGGCAAACAGCATGAGCCACCTTCGCCTGATTCCGTGTCAGATTTGCGCCGATAAGCTCCTCGTACAGCTCGTTTGCCAGACGGGTATATCCATCGTCTGTGTCGGCCACACGTTTCTCCACGGCCCGTAAATCAGGCCTGATCGGTACTACGATATCTGCAGCAAGATTGCTCATAATTGAGCCTCCCTACTGTTTACTGATCCAGTGCTTTGCATGTATAATTCCTCACGTAATTGGCTTGCATACCTGATTACTTAGGCCTCGAAGCTGTTAGCGCAGCTCGGGGCTTTTTCATTTGATAGATATCCCGCCAGACGCTTAGCCAGTTCAGCCATCTCGTCATCAGCTACACCCCACTCAAGAACAGCGAGTAGCATTGCCATGCGAGGGACTAGAGACTCTTTCCAGCGAGTTACTTGTGATGGGTTAACGCCTACTGCAGCGGCGATCGATGACACGCCTTTGAGGGCGATTTTGTTCAACAATGTGCTTTCGATACGACGAGCATCATTGCGTGTCTTTGCAGTTTCCATGCGTAATACTCCCTTTATGGTTAGTTAGTTACGTGCGGCATCCGTGGGGAAGCCACTTGGTTATTGGTGGCCACATTGCGGCAGCCGGTAGTGTTGTTAAAGAGCGGCGGTGCTAGATACAGAAAATTTCTGGATACAACTCTTCTTTGCTGAGTCCGGTGATCTGCAGTAAATCTTTCATGCGGCTTTTTGGTAACGTGCCGCCACGCTTCTTAAGCTGGGTTATTGCTTGTGCGGTAATGCCGAGTTTTTCGGCCAAAGTCTTCTGTTTGCCGCCAACGGCATACACAGCTTTCTCCAATGGAGTTACCGAAGCATGTTCCTTGTTGATCATGGCCTACTCCAGTTAACAATAATCCACATAATGTTAATCTCTTTAAGAGAATAAATCAACACAATGAAGATTGAAAAAATAAACAGGATGTTTACTCTGGATTCATCGGAGGGTTCTATGAACGGTATTGCTGATAGAATTAGATACTTAATGGCATCGGAAGGGTTAAAGCAGAAATCATTAGCTGAAGCGATCAACGCATCGCCTCAGACGGTGAATAACTGGTTGAAGCGAGACGCCATTAGCCGTGAGGCAGCACAACAGATATGCGAAAAATACGGGTATTCACTCGATTGGTTACTTAATGGAATTGGTCAGCCAAAGGTTGTCCAAGCAGGTCAAGGCTCAACAATTAATCCGGATCAGGAAGGGGTGGGCGTCGAGGTGTGGGATGAAGATACCCCTATGGGTGAGGATGATGTTTATATTCCCTACTTCAAGAGTATCGAACTAGCCGCAGGGGCTGGTAGCGCGAACAATGAAGACTATAACGATTACAAACTTCGGTTTTCAAAGGCGACTCTAAGACGCTATGGCGCAGAGCCTTGCAACGTGGTCAGCTTCCCTGTTCATGGTCCAAGCATGGATCCAGTAATTCCTCATAAATCTACGGTTACAGTGGATACCGGAAACAAAAAAATAGTCGATGGTGGCATTTATGCCATAGAACAAGACGAGCTTTTTCGGGTCAAACTCCTCTATCGCCTGCCCGGAAGGCGCTTAAGTATCAGGAGCTACAACAAGGAAGAGTTCCCTGACGAAGAAGATAGCTTGGATAACGTAAAAATTATTGGCCGCGTGATTAACTGGTCAGTTATGGCTTGGTAGCCAGTGGGCTGATGAGTTGGGGTAATGAGTCACTTCCAGCTAAATGGGGGCCAGCCTGTAAATCCACCGCATAACAGGCCAAGGATAAACATCAATACTGGGTAAAGGATAAACCAATAATGATTGAGAGTTTCAAAGAGTTCTTGCATGCTGCCCTCCCATTTTCAGGCTTGGTGACGTTTGCTCTCGGTCTCTACTTTGGTAATAAGTACGCAATTGGTAGAGATAAGCGAAAAGAGTTTAATGACATAGCTGTTCCACTAAGGGTGGGCCTCATAAAGCAGATAGATTCCATCAAGAGTGGTGGCTATCTCGATCCCAAGATCGGGCGTGACAAGATATTGCACCTTTCTGACATGCTTAATAAACGCAAAGCAAAAGAACTTATGAAAGCATACGAACTATACTGTGATGCAATTTCCTGGGAAGGCCTGTGCGCTGTAAATGAATGGGGAAAAGTAACCATCAAAGACACCTCAAAGGCCCTGTCCACATCGGAGCTGTTGCTGCAAAATATCTCTAGAAAGTAATACTGATCGCATAGACAGTATTTGTCAACCCGGCCACCGAGCCGGGTTTTTTGTGCCTGCCGATCCACTATTTCCAGCTCATATCGCTTGATAGCCACTCGATAGCTTCTTCTGTAGCAGCTGCAACCTCGTCGCTTGTTTCTATCCTATGCTGATTCCTCTTTTTCATTGTCTCAATGATGAGCGGGACAGTGACTGTTAGCCCAAGCGCATGTAGAGCCAGCACGACACCCCCTACCACCCTGCACATCTCAGCATGAACCCTATCTTCCGCATCTTCTGGAAATTCCATAGCCACCCCCGCTTAAACTTCACCCAACTTTACCCCCGCACACCCGCTTTTGGCTAGGTGCGATGGGTCACACATGGAGATAAATAAAAATAAATACACAATAAAATCATCGCAATGTGTATTTATTTATAAATAAAATCCACATTATGTTGACAGTAAAATCCACATGATGTTTAATTAAGCCATCGAAACGAAATATCGATGCGGCAGAAGGAACTACCAGCCGCGCCAGGCATGAAGTCAGGCTGCTTCTTTAACAATCAGATTTGTATGCCGAGAGGTGTACCCAAAGTGAAGTTGGCTTTGGAGTGTGGTGAATGCGCTCGATTGGACCGTTGCGAACCCTGGAACCTTTTAAGCCTTCCCGCTGACGCACGCCATCAGTTACATCCACCACACTACCAAAGCCAATCCACTGGAGATTATCCATGAACGCAAGAGAACGCTGCAAGCTGCGCAGAAAGCTCCGTAGGGCCGCTGAACGCGCAGAGGCAACAAGAGATATCAGATTGAGCAAGAGCGTTGCTACAGCTCTTGTAGGAAGCGAGAGAGTGGCTAAGGCGTTGTCGATGATTGACTACAAAGCCTGCCCTCGTCCAGTTCGCGAAGCATCAGAAGGAGGCGCGATGTGCCTGCCAGAGGTTGCGATGTTCGCTGCTGGGTTCCGCGGTAAGCCTAAAAACCCATACCATGTGCAAAAGTGAGGAAATTATGAAATTCCGTGAAATTCCAGAGCAAGTGCAAGTCGTTGCAGCAGAGCTTCTCGCGAAAAAATTCGATGAACATGTCGCAATCGGATTAGAAAACCGGACGGAAAGAGCTGAAAAATTGGCAGAGACCGTCCGTAAGGCGTTTGAATCCCTTTACGACTGATTATTTTTTATCGTTAATCCGCTCGTACTCTTCGACAAGCTTCTCATAGGTGTTGATAACGAATAATCCATCGTTACCACCGCTGAGCTTTCCAGCCTTAATGAGCTCCAGAACAACTTGCTGAGCTGCGCCGCGTGGTGAATTAGATGGATTGATTACTTCTGACATATAAACATTCCTTATTTTGACTGTGGGATGACCAGTCTATCGGTTTCCTTTGGCTGTGGAAAGCGGGAAACCCTCGCCGCCTGAGAGGGTTAAAAAAGCAGGCAACTAATTATATTCATTGCGAATTAACACGGACGTTACGTCTGGGGAAAGCGCAAACACAAAGCCTCTTCGGAGGCTTTTCTTTTACATCAAGCTGCCACTCGGCGGCTTTTTTATTGAGGTCAATATGAACGCCACTGAGTTACGCAAAATTCTTGATGACCATAAGGTCTGGGTGACATCGTTACGTGAAAGTGGATCCAGAGCCAACCTGCGCGGTGCCGACCTGCGCGGTGCCGACCTGAGCGGTGCCAACCTGTACGGTGCCGACCTGAGCGGTGCCAACCTGCGCGGTGCCGACCTGCGCGGTGCCAACCTGCGCGGTGCCGACCTGCGCGGTGCCAACCTGTACGTTGCCGACCTGCGCGGTGCCAACCTGCGCGGTGCCGACCTGCGCGGTGCCAACCTGTACGGTGCCAACCTGTACGGTGCCGACCTGCGCGGTGCCAACCTGTACGGTGCCAACCTGTACGGTGCCGACCTGTACGGTGCCAACCTGTACGGTGCCGACCTGCCTGATCACACATTCATAATCATGGGTGAACCGTATTTCCTGCAAATTTCGAATGGCGAATATGTCCGCGCCGGTTGCCAGAATCACACGGTTGAGCAATGGCGCAAATTTACCAAGCGAGAAGTCGCAGAAATGGACGGCAAGAAGGCGCTGAAGTTCTACCCGCGACTGCTGAAGATTATCGATTTTTATCTCGGCGCTGGCGAGCATCCCGAATGGGTTAACGAACCAGAAACTGATACCGAAGAGGCTGCATAACGCGGACTTTCTTTTAACTGGAGAGCAGATGAAAACTTTATCTATCGGCATGTCGGTTCTGGGCATAGCCGCCGTAATCGGCTGGATTATGAACGTGTGGAAAATTATCGATACCGGATTCGTTCTTGCTGAATGGGGCGGCTTGCAAGTTGCTCGCGTAATCGGTGTTTTCGTGGCTCCGTTGGGTGCAGTGCTGGGCTGGTTCTAACGGATTTTGGAGGGTGCAGCATGACTTACAACGAGAAGATTTGGTTTTGGGTTCTGGTTGGCTGCGCCATCTTCTGGTGTGGTGTGGTTATTGGATTGATGGAGATGGTGAGATGAGCAATTTCGGATATGGAGAAGGCGACAAGTGCTTGCGAGATGGATGCGATGGTGTAATTGAGATTGAGCCAGTAAGCGACTGTAGTTGTCATATATCTGCTCCATGCTGGCACCATGAAAACGCTGACATGCACTGCCCTGATTGTGGTTGGAGGGCTGCAGATGATCCGCTGTGCGTTCGAGAAATCTCTTCTATCAGAATATGTGGGTACGCCGCTCACGTTGAAACTAAGCCGCGAGTTCTCGACCCAACCAAGATTGATTGGGTGGCGGGTTTACATACCAGCAGCTCGATGACTAAGGAAGGAGTTTATCCAATCGGCACTACTGCCAAGGAAGTAGAAAACGAGGTTCGGGGAACCTTTGGCGGACGATTCGAATATTTTCGAGATGGTAAGTTTAAATATATTGCCTACACCGATTAATAGAAGCTGACCATCCCAAAGCTCATTAATTAGTGGGCTTGATGATGTACCAGTAAGAAGACATACCCCCTCTTATCATCACTTCGGGCTGCCTTGTGCGGCCCATTTTTTTACCCATCGCTAAGCCAATTTACGAGTTGGTTCAGCAATGAATACCTATCAATCAAAGGAGCATCACCATGCAATATGCCGTTGCAGGGTGGCCTATTGCTGGCTGCCATAACGAATCCCTACTCGAAATTATCACTCGCCGTATGCGCTGCATTGGCCGGTGGTTGAAAGACACTCTCAATCAGCGAGGTGAGCCCTAATGGACCTAACCAGAACAATGCAGCTTCTCGCCATGCTCGCCAAAGAGAAGAACGACAACATGCTTTTCCAGTTAGCTAATTCACTTTTCTATCGGGGGATGAAATGAGCCCATACATGAATCACGAACGCGCAGAGGATGCACAAGAAGGTAAAGCTGCCTATCAGCAGGCCCGTAACGAATGGATTCGTGATAAAGCCGACGAACTGGCAAAGAAATGGCCAGAGCAACTGAGTACGTTCGCCAATCCATTCTTGCGTGTAAGCCTGGGACTTTACGACGACGAGTCGCAGGACGCTTATGCCGAGATGGTAGAAAAGCTATGCATCGCTCAGGCAACGAAGCAGGCCGTTGATAACGAGTGGATGAACGGAACGTTTAGAGAGGTGGCGTGATGAGTTTCAGTATCGTGGAGTTTGTACGTCAGCAGGAGCCGTTGTTTAGCGGCGCACTGACTGACCAGTCAGTTACATGGGCTAAGGAAAGCCAGTTTGCGATACAGGCATTTCAAGCAAATGATTATCTGGCAAAGATTGCCACTGGTAACCCATCAAGTGCTCAAAACGCCATTGTTAACCTTGCTGCGATCGGCATAACCCTTAACCCGGTAAAAAAGCTTTGTTACTTAGTTCCTCGCCGGATTGGTCAAAATACTGCAGTGTGCCTTGATATTTCTTACATGGGGTTAATGCATATCGCCCAGCAATCTGGGGCTGTAACCTGGTGCCAATCTGCGATAGTAAGAAAAAATGACGTATTCCAGAGGGAGTTCATAGATCAGGCTCCGATTCATAAATACAACGATTTCGACACAAAAGAGCAGCGCGGCGAGATTGTCGGAGCATACGTCATAATCAAGACGCCAGATGGTGACTACCTAACCCACACCATGCGAATTGGTGACATATATGACATCAGAGACAGGTCTGAGGCATGGAAGTCATTTCAGGCTGGGCGCGCGAAATCTTGCCCATGGGTTACAGATGAAGAGCAAATGATTTTAAAGACAGTCGTCAAGCAAGGTGCCAAATACTGGCCTAGGCGCGACCGGCTTGATGCAGCAATTGACTATGTGAATACGGACGCTGGTGAGGGCATTAACTTCAATGAGCCACAGAAAGTTGAGAAGGATGTCACTGGCATAACCCCCGAACAGTCTGACCGCATTAACTCAATCCTTATCTCTGTTAATTCAACTTTTGACAGCCTGAAAAAAGCCTGTTTATCCATGACAGGCCGCAATGTTGAAAGCCAAGCAGATTTGACCAGCGTAGAGGCAGATAAACTTATCTCAAGCCTGGAACGGAAACTTACCGCCAAGGAGAAGGCAAATGCTGCATAACGACATTGCATCAAAGCGGCTTGGTTTTGACGTGTCGGCAATATCACAGGGAAGTGATGAATGGAAAATGTGCCGCCTAGCCTGCATTACCGCGTCACGCGTCGGCGACATACTGACTGAGCCGCGCACTAAGGCTGATAAAGATGCTGGCGTGTTGTCCGGCATGGCTGAGACCTACATGATGGATTTGGTAGCCGAGGTCTGCACCGGCGCAATACCGGATGAAATACCAGCTCGGCCCCTGCTGTGGGGGAAGAAGCAAGAAGATGCAGCACGGATGCTGTTTGAGTTCGAAAACGACTTAACCATCGAATTGCCCCCTATCTACTACAAAGACGAAACCATGCGTTGCGCTTGCTCGCCAGACGGCATGTGCAGCGATGGGAGAGGTCTTGAGCTTAAGTCACCTTACACCTCTTCTCAATACGTTCGCTTTCGCCTTGGCGGACTGGATGCGGTAAAGAAAGAGTATATGGCTCAGGTTCAGTATTCGATGTGGGTAACTGGTTGTGACGAGTGGTGGTTCAGTAATTACGACCCTCGCATGAAAAAAGAAAACATGCACTCAATCATCATCCCGAAGGACAACGAATTCCAGGATGCTTTTGAGACAAAAATCCCGCCGTTCATCGCACGAATGGACGAGGCGCTGGCTGTTATGGGGTTTGAATTCTTCGACCAGTGGAGGTGAACCATGGCAGAACGATGGCAGGAGTACGAAAATAAGTTTCTCCAGCAGGCCCCGGCAAATATGGAAGTTGAAATCATCGCAAGGAAGCTGGAGCGCACCGAGGCGGCAATAATCAGGCAAGCGAAGAAAATGAAGTTGCGCCGGGTTGGTGATATGAAATTGAAGTACTACAACCCGATACGTGTTCTGAGGAAATGGAGAAACCTCATCAAGCCCTGCGACAAATGGACGTCAAGCGAATTATCCCTCTTCAGCACCCATTCCAACCAGCAAATATCTGAACTTACCGGCAGGGACTTAACGAGCATTGGCGACCGCCGCTTGCTTGAAAACCTGCGCAGAAACGGCTGGTTAACCAAAAGCTAACTCCACTCCGGAGGCAATCATGAGCATCCACCCTCTTCATGCGAATAACTTTCGTAGGGAAGCCCTTTCTCGCGGATACGTGATGACGTCTCCGGGGAAGAATATTTCTGCATTCAAACTGGAGAATCTCAGCCGAGAGTCTCCACTGGCTCAGCTCGGTTGGACGCAATACTTGCCCGTCGATGGACTGCACTCACCTGACGGTAACTACACCTATGTCTATCAGCTATTCACAGACAGCTACAGGGTCATTCACACGGTCGTCAAAGAGGATGACCTGCACTGCAGCAAGCTGATGCCGGGTGAAGTTCAATACCTGAAGCACTTGCTGATAAACGTAGGCAAAGACAAGCCAGACATGGCCGAACTGCGTTTTAAGGCATCCATCTTCCTGGGCGAAGAACTGGCATCAATCGTCAATCCATTCTCCTTTAACGCAGCCATTAAAAACGCTATCCAGCGCGGCTACCGGTTAACACCAACTCAGATAGAGCAGCAGTCAGTTAGTTTCGACAGCTACTCAGCGGAAGAAATCAAGTTCATCACGGAACGACTCGGCAAGGTATCAGCGGCTGAAATCGCCAAGGTGTGCCAGCGCCCCTATCAGGCCATCGTCACATGGGCAAACGCTCACGGATTTTCATCTGCAACGCAGTACCAATCATGGTCCGATGAAGACGAAAACCAGCTCGCCACGCTCTATCAGGCTGGTTACTCCATCAGCCAAATAACCGAAATCATGAGCCGCGATTCCAAACGAATCGTTAGTCGTATTGCCGTGCTCATCGCCAGTGGCCGGTACCCAGATATGAAGCCAAGGCCACGCGGCCGCATGCCAAAAATCAAACACGAAAATTAAGGGTGATCAATGAACGTATACGAAATGGAAGGATTCCTGCGCGGTAAGTGCATGCCTCGAGACATTTTAGTTAACGAAAGCACTGCGGCATATCTGGTCAGGAAATTGAATGAAGTGACAGCGTTCAAGGCTGATCGCGATGCGCTGGCTGTGGAGAATGGGCAACTCAAAGAAATAAACAGCAGACTGTGCGCTGAGCTGCAGGAGTATGAGAGCGATAACGATGATTTCGGGCCAGCACCGCAGTCGGTTGTTAACTGCTTCGCACTGCTCACTCCCAACACTGACGCCGCCCTAGCAGCTATCCGGGCCGATGCGCTGGCTGAAGGCGCGGAGGCATGCGTAAGAGCACTCGTAACTTCAGATGATGACGACTTTACTGATGCGCCAAATATCTGCGCGATGGTGGCATTCCAGTTGCGGGAGGCCAAATGAAAGAGCGCCCAGTGATTTTCAACTCAGAAATGGTTCGCGCCATTCTCGACGGCCGCAAGACGCAGACACGGCGGGTTATCGCCAATGTAGGCGCTGATAACTGCACTCCGCTACAGAAGCAAACCAAAACCAAAGACGGGATTTACACGCACGTAATTGATGCACCTGGGTATGGTTTATGCCCATTCGGCCAGGTAGGTGATCGGCTGTGGGTGCGGGAGACGTTCGGAACACAAGTGCGACGTGATGGGCTGGGCGGCACTGGTGAGTTCCGCGTGTATCGCGCCAGAAATCCAGACGCTGTGAAATACACAACGGCATGTGGCAAGTCAGTTCCTGTGAAGTGGACGCCATCAATCCACATGCCGCGCAAAGCATCCCGCATCTTGCTGGAAATCACCGACGTTCGCGTGGAGAGGTTACAGGATATCAGCGAGGCTGATGCGATTAATGAGGGAATTGACGCTGATAGCCTGGCTGAATCTCAAGATAAGTATGACTGCATTGCTGACCATAATATGACCGGAAGGCCAACCGCAAATGGGCATTTCAGCGACTTATGGCAATCAATCTACGGCGAAGAAAGCTGGAGCGCCAATCCCTGGGTGTGGGTTATCAAGTTTCGTCGTGTGGGAGGTAGTGATGCCAGCAAATAACATAACCGTTAATTCCTACTTCTGCGGCGCGGGTTTGATGGACATCGGTCTGATGGAAGCTGGCATCAAGGTTAACCAGGCATTCGAGCTTGACGCTGACGCCTGCAAAACCTACCGGCACAATCTCGGTGACCACGTCAAGCAATGCGATATCAGCCAAGAGCTGGTATTCGAACAGGGCGCGAGTGATGGGATGGTGTTCACATATCCGTGCACGAAATATAGCACCATCGGCGACATCCACGGCGTTCGTACCGGTGATGACTTGTTCCTGCATGCGCTACGCCATTTCGCACTGGCTCGCCCGGAGTTCTACGTAATCGAAAACGTGCCAGGAATGCGAGCCTTCCCTGTCGTTATGGAAGCGATGACCCGCATGCCGGATTACTTCATTCAGGTGTTCTGCCCGATCAAGTCGGAGACGTGGCTACCACAGAAAAGGAGCCGATTAATAATCATCGGCACCCGCCGCACCTTTGCCGTTCGTCCGCCGGAGAATTCCGCACGCATCCCGCTGTCGGCAATTTTAGAAGATGACCCACAGGTAACTCTGCCGTCAGCAATTGCCAAACGGATGGCCGGGGGATACCGCGACCTGCCAATTATTAGCGACCCGGAAAAAGGTGATATTGCACCGACGTGCGTAGCGCACTACGCGAAGGACAAGAGTACACGGCTCGTTGTCGATAAGCGGTTCCCTCTCGGCGTGCGCCCGTATTCAAAACGCGAATATGCGCGACTCCAGGGAGTGCCTGACTGGTTCCATTTCCCTGTGTCAGATACCTCCGCTTACAAGCAGATTGGGAACGGCGTGAGCGTGCAGGTGGGGATGTGGATTGGTGCGGAGATGATCCGCTATATGGGGCAGCGCAGAGGGGTGCATCATGGCTAAGCTGACCAAGGCGCAGCGCGCAGAATTGCGGGAGAAGTTCGGCTGCCGGTGCGCTTACTGCGGGGGTGAACTTGGTGATAAATGGCATGCTGACCACGTTAAGCCGGTAATCCGTTTTGACGGGAAGATGCTGCACCAGGAGCGCGACGAGATAGGAAATCTTGTTCCGGCATGCCATCCATGCAACCTGCATAAACACTGCAATAGCCTCGATGACTACCGCCGAATTATCGATGACGGGCGTCGTGAATTTCTCCACTCAGGGAAAGGTAAGGCACTCGTTCGCATGGGGCTAGTTGAAATGAAGCCTGATCCGGTTGTTTTTTGGTTTGAGCGAGCTGAAGCCCAGGAGAAAGCATTATGAGCCAGAGAGAAGCGTTTTTGGCTGCGATAAAGCGAATCTGCATTGGGCATGGATGCACAGAGCAAAACTGGGACAAGTGCCATGACTGGAATTATTTTTTCGATATGGGATACCGCGCTGAGGGTGCGCGTGAGGCATTTGATGAAGCGCGGAGGTGTGAGTAATGGACAATAAGCTGAGCGAACTGAGCAAGCCTGTGGCATTCATCGTGCGCAGCCCTCGCGGTGATGTGGCGTACCGAACCATTTCTCAGACAGATGCTGATTACATCGCGCGGAAGGGATACGCCAGTGAGCCGCTTTACTCGCAAGAGTACGTATCCGCCCTGCTGGCAGAGCTGGAAGCGTCAAGGAAAAGCAATGCCTTCCTTAAAGAGCAGTTGGCTAAATTGGCAAACTTCAATCCAGATTGGGACATGCTTGAAGCGTGCAGAGACAGTTGGCGTGAGGTGGCCGCCGCACTCAAGGAGGCAGAATCCAAGCTGGCTACGCCGGTGCAATTGCCAGAGGGTGAAATAGGGCTGGCCGGTGACTTTGAGGCTGACCGCATTGTTATGGATTTTGCCGCTGTGAAAGCTGAAATTCGCGATGCTGGCTTCACCGTAGAGGGGGATGAGTAGATGGCAAAGCTAACCAAAGCAGAAAAGAAATGGCTGGAAGAGCTTCAGGAGGTGCTGAACCGCTGCCCGTCGAAAAACCTCGGATTCTATACCATCGGCGACCCGGTTTTATACGTCTATGACCGTAGGAAAGAACAGCAGCTCGATGACTATCAGGATCGTCACGGACATGTTTTCTCCCTATGCGTTGATGCTCTCAATGCCGGTTATTGCGATCTGGATTTTCCGTCCGCCGTTCACTCAACAGCAGGTTAAGGGGGATGAGTAGCCATGGCAATGAATATGATGGATGGATTGAAATTCGTGAAGTACCCAGAGCATACGGTTCTGGCTGACGGCGCACCGTGCGCGCTCTGCAACACTCGCAAGCCAGATAATCAAACAATTGGCGGCCCGGGTGGCGTGCGAATCTGCCGAGAGTGCGTGTCTCTGTGCATTGATATTTTTGCGGATAGAGATAAAGAGGACCAACAAAAGTCGATTGCAGCCCTTGCTGAAATTGAGCAAAGCATGCCGGATGGATATCAGCCGCACGAACTAATCTCGGCGATTTACCAGGCCATCAATGATGGGAAAGTTAGCGGATTGGAGGTTGTTTCATGACACATACACTAACGACTGAGCGGCTGCGCGAAATCGCAGAACGGAGATCGCCAAGCCTGCGCTGGGGTGAAGCTGAACAAATCGCTGCCGAACTCCTGGCTAACCGGGAGGCGCAGCCGGTGGCGTGGGTGACGATGCAACCAGAATTCTGCGACGATGAAAGAACGGCGATCACTAACAAGATTGAAGCGGACAAATACAGTCTCACTTGCTACGACCTTACTCCGCTCTACACCGCCCCGCCAGCGCCAGCAGTGGAGGCAGAGCTTGATTATAGCAGGCGACGCATAGCAGAACTGGAGGACATGATTGATACGCCGCCAGCAGTTGTAAACCCGGCGTTTACAGGTGCGCCAGCAGTGCCGGATGAGCGCGACGCATTCGATGCTTGGTTCGCTAGTGATTATTCGCCAGATAAAAGCGGCAATTCATCGATGGGTGAGCGGGTATTCAAGGGGGTGCCGTGGCACGTATGGCAGGCTAGGGCAATGCTGGCTCAACCTGTTAGCCAGGGTTACAAGTTGGTGCCAGTTGAGCTGTTATCGACTGCATCAAGCCTCATCGACCTGTGCAGGACGCATACCACCTTGTCTGGCAATGACTATTACAAGGAAAGGACACTCAACGAGTGCAACAACACGATGGACGCGATAGCTAAGTTAGTGGCAGCAGCCCCGGAGGATGCCAACAATGGATAAACTCACAGTAAAAAATGATGGGATAATTCTTAGTGGTAGTGACAATAAACGGAATAGTTACATGAAGTTATTTTTTGTTTGGTTATTAATTTGCAGCCCTGTGCTGTTGCTTGGAAGCATTCTCGGCCTGGCGTCGGTGGTTCTGTGGTTGGCTAACTCGGTAATTTTGGCGCTTCTAACTCGTTATGCGATGACCAGAAAACGAGGGAACTACGACGGATGGGATGGCTATGATGACTAGATTACCGCTCCAGGAGTTGATTGCCTTGGTGTTATAACTACACTGTATAGATAAACAGTATTTATTATGGTGCGCTATGTCATCAAAAGGACTCGGATATCAAGTCGTTTACAGGGGCGAAAGCCTTGAATACTTCGAAGAGGCTGGTTGGGTGTTCTTCCAGAGACTCAAAGAGTATGGAGGCGGCTACTGGCTCGGTAGAACATATCAAAACGTGTTCATACTCGAACTTGAACGGCCAACCTCGCTTTATGAAGGCATACATTTCTATCTTGCTTCACAGTCAGTAGAGAAGCAGGCAGACAAGTTTGACGACAATTTCCAACTGTTTTAACCAACTCAATCACCAAGCGTCACCCGCCATGTGCGGGTTTTTTATTACCAAAAATCTCCATTCGGAGTGCGCACCATGGACATTATCAGCGTCAGGATTCCCCGCGTCTGTTTTAAGGATGGGCGAGTCAGCACGGATGCATTGCAGCAGACCATTCACAGAGGGCTATGGAACCTGTACGGCGTCATGCCTGCGCCGGTTCGCGTGTCTCTACATGACGGTCAAGCGATTATGTCATCAGGCTGTGATGCTGGTGATGTCGAGACAATTTTAAGATTAGGAGTTAATCATGGCTGACATTATTGATGCTGCACAAGAGCAAGAACAACTCATCATTGCTGCGGCACTTTCTAACCGACCGCGCACGATAATGACATTCATTGGACAGTGTTACTGGTGTGGGGAAAAGCTGGCGAAGGGGAATTTTTGCCAAGGCGATAGTTGTTCGGAGGATTACGATCGGAGATTGAAGGCTGATAGAAGCCGGGGTGCAGCATGATTATTAAAAGCTCATGTCTGGATGCTGTGGTTATCGTGGTTCTGCTAGTAATTTGTGTTGTCGTTCTGGGGTGGGGTTTCTATGGATGAGGATAAGATGAAATGAAGATCAGATTTCAGCAGCCACGGGGCCAAAGGGTGCGGAGTAAATTTATAGGCGTCGAGACTGACTCCGGGCAGCGATGGTGTAGCGATAGGCGAAAATGGATTTCCCCATCGTCAGGAGATGCGTTTTTTGGGAATGACTGCCATCTATTTGATGGCGCGCCTAGGACGGCTCGCGGATTTAATAGATACATCCGAAGTCACCCGGAACTACAAGGAAGAGTTACGTTTATCAGCCGATATGTTGACCATGATGCTTACACTAAAATTGGTGAATAACATAAATGGACACGATCATAGAGAACGCGATCAGGTCTGTAGCCCGACGATGTCGAACCGAAATCATCACGCAGACCGAAGGCCTGCCGAAGCAACTGCACGACCCGATCACCACGCAAATTCTCGACACTCACGCCAAGAAAATCACAGCAATCCCTCCAGGTAAGTTCAGCGCAAAGTTGTGGCTGAGTTATTACGTGCACCTCATAGACAAAGAAGCGAGGCAATAATGAAAAACACAGGTACAGGATTGACTCCGGCTTTAGTAACGAAAGAAATGGTCAGAAATATGCTTGGAGGTATGTCAACGACAACATTTTGGCGACGCAGGGCTCAATGGGAAAAAGCCGGGACACCATTCCCCTCTCCAGCTCCGGGAACAAATCCGATCCATGGTGGAGAGCAATATCGATATTGTGACGTAATGCAATTCTTCCGCACTCAGGGCTTCATTGATGATACGCAGGAAGAAACATGATTAGCCCAGATGTCGAGGGCATTTTGTTGTTCCTTCAGGTATGAGTGCTGGTCATATACCGCCAGCACTCCGCCAAGCTTATGACCTAACACTTTTTCAGATACGTGAGGTTCTATCCCCAATTCACTCATTTTCGTCTTTGCTGTACGGCGAAGGTCATGCATAGCCCAGTCATACACCCCCATCTCATTACGGATCTGTTCCGCCATATTCAACAGAACTCCCGCAGACATTGGCCTATCAGTCTTTACGATCGCTGGCGGGAATAATTGCTTAAAGTCAGGATACAGCGCCATGGCCTCATCAATCAGCTTGGTAGCTTCTGCAGATAATCCCCTCACAAACGGTTGGCGCGTCTTGGAGTTCTCGGCAGGGACGCGCCACGTTCTATTCTTGACGTCAAATTCCCCTTTCTTTGCCTTCCTTAGTTCCACACCTCGGCAACCAGTCAGCAGCAACAACTTCACAAATATTTTGTTCTGATGGACTATCCCGCAACTTTCTAAAGCCCACCAAAACAGGCCAATCTCATCGTCGCTAAAATACCGTTTCACCACGCCAACAGGTTTACCAACATCGTTGATGCGAAGAGCGGCGATCGGGTTGGTTCTTATCTTCTCTGTGCGTAAGCAATAGGCGAAAATCTGTTTCAGCTTCGACAGCATGATCCCCGCGAACGTCTCAGCACCGTTAGAGCGCATTCTTTTGAATACCGGCTGCCAATGTGATATTTGCATGTCATCGACCGTCATATCCCCAACGAAAGGCGTTACATGACGTTCAAATGCCCTCTCCCAATAATGCAGCTTCACTAGGCGCTGAGCCTGTGCGCTAGCTATCCAGTGCGATATGCAGTCCTTTACTGACGCCGCCCCGGCAACCTCCTCAAGCACCATAGATTTTACGGTGATCGGGTCTTTCCCTTCTGCTAACACCCGCTTAGCCTCTTGAACCATGTCACGCGCATCCTTGAGCGAGATATCGTCATAGGTGCCCAGGGTCATGCGGCGAGCCTTGTTGTTATAGCGGTAACGATATTGGAAGACGATCAGCCCAAGCGGTGTGATGCGAATAGATAGTCCTCCACCGTCCGGCATTTCAGTGAGCTTTGGTATGGCTTTGCCATTCAGCTTGCGGAGCTTTGCATCGGTGAGCACTGTGTACATCTCCAATTATGTACACTGGTATGTACACAATTTAAGTGGCTTGGGTTGAAATCGAATGAAATCGATTGAAACACCGGTCTGCCACTTTTTCAAGTGTCACAGTAGGTTGGTTGGATAAAGTGAAATGGGTCGAAACCATGTGAACTGCCGAGCATTGCTTACACGACAGATCACATGCAGTACGAAAATTGAGTTTGGGTTTAGTCAGTTAGGTTGCAGATCTCGCCCACAATTGCCAGATTGAAACCTAACTTGGTACACGGAATGGAAAGCATACCTTCACAGCCATATTTAGCTAAATGGATACTATCACTAAAATTGTTCCGAATAAATAAACTGCGGCTCCGGCCCGGCTTTAGCGAGAGGCCTTGCTGTCTCTCAAGTACCCCAGCGCGGCGATCAGGCAGAAGGCATAACCCAGCAGTTCGCAGCCCTCTTCCACCATGTTTTTCACCACCCGGTTGTAACCATCAAGCATCAACATTTGCCACAGAGAGTTAATGCCGAACAACCGCGAAAATACCAGAATGCACAACAGACCGGCGCACATCATGCCGTAGCTCGGGTGCGTCACGAAATGCACCAGCCCTTGCAATGTGGCCGTAATGTGGCGTGACGCATACCCCAGGCATCCAAGCGTCACCGCCAAGGCGAACCACAGCCAGGAACCGTGCCACAACATATCGAAAGCGAAATCCATCTCACGGATCAGCATGCAAAGGAAGAATCCGCCGGCCAATACCCACGCGGGCCGATAAGCGACTTGCCGACGCGCGGCCATGAAAAAGCACCATGAAATGGCGGCAAGTATCAGTTCCTGAGCCGATTCGGTTAAAGAGGTTTCATAGACAAAATTATGCAGCCAATTTACATCAATGAACATTAAGCCCATCAACGCCGCCAGAAACGCGCTATAAAGCAGAAAAGAGCCTATTTTTCCCAGTAAAATTTGCAGATCATGTTTCATAGTCATACTCGTTATTATTTAAAGCGCGCCTATGGTATTCGTCTGCATAGAGGGATCGTAGCAATTAATGCGGAATAGTCTTACTTCGAGCCTGATCAACAACGAAAGGGCCATAAAAAACAAAAATCCTGGTATAACGCCCCCACGCAGGCTCCTTCTTTCTGGCTGTTCCCCCGTGTCGTAAAGGTTCTGGTCTCTAAACGCGGTGCCGAAAAAAGCGCAAACCAAGGTGCCCGAAAACATGGAGTCAATCAGCGATGGCGAACATCCTTCGCTCCCGCTATTCTGATGCCACTAACGGCAGAGTTGAGACAGCATTCCGCATCATGAACCGGTTATTGAAGTTTCTCGTTGGTGCCTGCCTGGCACTGACGACTATTTTTGTCTTGTTCCATCTGGTGGCGGATCGTCATCCCCGGGCGATTGCGGTTAATGAACCGCCAATGGAGTGTGAAGATACACCGGAGATAACCCACGATTGCGTGGACGACGATGATACCGGCACGGATGCCACGCTTGAACTCACGCCCCCAGGCACGCCGGGCTGATGTTAAAAAATCCGAATTAAGTCTTTGTATTTTACAAATTTATGACCTTTTCCCCGTCTGGAATTTCACGGCAAACTACACTACTATTTTTACACCGCCTTGTGGCGTTAACTGAAAACAGAGAGTCTGCTTTATGACAAGTATTTTGCAGTTGTTCCAGGCCATCGGACTGGGTTTGGTGCTGCTGTTGCCGCTGGCCAACCCGCTGACCACCGTCGCGCTGTTGCTCGGGCTGTCGGGCAACATGACGCGCGAAGAACGCAATCAGCAATCGCTGATGACATCCATTTACGTGTTTTTTATCATGACGGTGGCGTTCTACGCCGGCCAATTGGTGATGAACACCTTCGGCATTTCCATTCCCGGCCTGCGTATTGCCGGCGGCCTGATTGTGGCGTTTATCGGTTTCCGTATGCTGTTCCCACAGCAGAGCGCAGAAGAAGCGCCGGAAGTGGAAACCAAGTCACACGAACTGCGTAAGAAAACCTCGGCCAATATCGCCTTTGTGCCATTGGCAATGCCAAGCACCGCCGGCCCCGGCACTATCGCCATGATCATCAGCTCGGCATCCAGCATTAAAGACAATACGCTGGGGTTTGCCCATTGGGTGCTGCTGGTCGCCCCGGTGGCGATCTTCTTTTCGGTAGCGTTAATCCTGTGGGTCTGCCTGCGCAGTTCCGGCGCCATTATGCGCCTGGTGGGCAAAAGCGGCATCGAGGCCATTTCGCGTCTGATGGGGTTCCTGCTGGTGTGTATGGGGGTGCAGTTTATTATCAACGGCGTGCTGGAGATTATCTCCACCTATGCGCCACACGCCTGATTGATTTTGCGGGCGCGATTGCAGCGCCCGTCTCTATTACTTCCCTGCCGGTGCCTGCGCACCCAAAATCCCCTTGCCTTCCGGCACTTCCGTAAAGCGGCTGAGGATCTCAGTGTACGTTTTGGCCGGATCCAATGCCTTGAACTGATTCGGGTAGATAAACTTCGCCAGATATTCCAGCCCGACGATGTTGTACGGATGGTTATAGAAGTTGTGATAAATGCCGTAGAAACGGCCATCTTTTACCGCAGTGACCTGGGCAAAACCCGGACGCTGTTTCATGCGGTTGAAAGCCTCATCCACCTGCTGCTGCGTCACCCCGTAACCGAAGGGCACTGCGGCATTGGTTTTGGTTGCCCACTGGGAGCCGGAAACGATATAGGCGTCCGGCTTCATGCTGATCACTTTTTCCAGAGAGACGTCACCGGTGGCGCCGGGCAACAAGTCGGAACCCAGGTTATGCGCTCCCACCGCTTCGATCATCCCACCCCAGCCAACGTGCGAATGGGTGAAACAGCAGGATTCAAGCCCGTTAAGACCGGCTTTCGCCTCGATAAACACCCGCGGCTTTGGCTCGACGCTTTTGGTTTTATCCAGGATGCTCTGATAATGCTGCTGATAAAAATCAGTGTACTGTTTCGCTTCGCTCTCGCGATTGAGCGTCTCTCCCAACAGCGTGATACTTTTCGGGGTATTTTCCACCGGCTTGAGCATGGTATCGATAAACAGCACCGGGATGTTCAGCGCTTTCAGCTTGTCCAGCACGCCGGTCTGGCTCAATGAAGGTTTGGAGCGCAGCTGTGCCACCATCAGATCAGGCTGCTTGGCGATCACGCTTTCCAGGTTGATTTCCCCTTTGTCGCTAAAGCCCATATCGATAATGTTGTTGGCTTCCGGCCACTTGCTGCGCAGAATTTTCCAGGTTTCGCCGTCGCTTTTCTTCAGCAGGTTGTTCCAGGCCACCAGCCGGGTGAAAGGATCGGCGCGGTCGAGCAAGGCCAGCGTCAGAATATCGCGCCCGTCCTGCACCACAATGCGTTTCGGCTCTTGTTTGATGGTCACGCTCTGGCCGGAGGTATCAGTCAAGGTTAACGGATAGGTGGTCGCCATCGCCTGAGCAGACAAACCACAGGCGCAGGCCAAAGCCAGCAGGGTCATTCGACGGTGCACGTAAAACTCCTTAGCGTAGGAAATCAGTGCTGAAATAATAATGAGAATTGCTCCCATTATCAAAGATAACCCCGGACGAGCTTTCGCTTAATTGAAAAGGGATGTGAACGGGAATAACGTGGCGCACCGGATCCGGCGCGCCACCGAGGTTAAATCAGGCCATAAATCAGCGCCGACAGCGCAATCAATCCCATCACCAAGACGAAGATATTGCTCAGGGCGCGGTAACGGCGCATTGCAGGTACTGCTCGCACCGCGTACATCGGCAGAATAAACAGGATCACCGCAATCAGCGGGCCGCTGATGGTTTCGATAATGTGTAGCGCACTCGGGTTCCACACCGTCGCCGCCCAGGTCAGCAGGAACAACAACACGGCGGAAATACGGTGCGTAATGCGTGAGCTCAAGGGTTTGCCGACGGCACGCGTCAGACCATCAATCAGGCTGGTCGCCCCTTCGGTAACGCCCAGAGAGGTGCCCAGATAAGACTTGGCCATCGCCAGCATCGCCATCATCGGCCCAAGGTAGGCGATCAACGGGTTGGAGAATTTATTCGCCAGCGTGGTCAGCACGGTAATGTTTTGATCTTTCGCCTGCTGCATATCCTCATGGGACAGGCTCAACACGCAGCTGAAAACAAAGAACAGGACGGTGACGCAGATCAGCACGTAGCTGTAACGCATGATGCGCGCGCAGCGACGTTCGGCCTTTTCGCCATACAGGCTTTTTTGCGTGGAGGCGAAGGACGAAATGATCGGCGCATGGCTGAATGAAAACACCATCACCGGCACCGCCAGCCACAGTGAATGCCACAGGTCCGGGCTGCTGAATTGAGTGTTAGCCAGGCCGCTGACAAAGTTGGCCGTTTGCCAGGTCGGGATCAGATACAGCGAGATGCCCATCAAAAACACCAGCAGCGGGAACACCAGCATGCCCATCGCCGAAACGATGGCGTCTTTGCCGCGCAACAGTACCAGGTTCAACACCACAACCACCGCCAGGCTCAGCCAGACACGCGGCAGCGGCGTCAGATGAAACTGATGGATCAGGAAGCTGTCCAGCGCATTGGTGATCGAGATGCTGTACACCAGCACGATCGGGAAAAACGCCATCAGGTACAGCACCATGATGATTTTGCCGGCCAGCACGCCAAAGTGCTCCACCACCACATCATGAATATTGCCGTCACGGCTGGAGCCGGAAAGCACGAAGCGGCTGAGCGCGCGGTGCGGTAGATAGGTCAGCGGGAAAGCAAACAGCGCCATCAGCAACAGTACCAGCGGGCCGTTCAAACCGGCGTTGATCGGCAGGAACAGCGTGCCGGCCCCCACCGCAGTGGCGTAGAGACCAAACATCCACAGGGTGTCGGTCTTATTCCATTTATTCGGCTGGGCGGAAGCCAGCGTGCCCGAATCGGGAGAAATCGTACTCATAGGAAAGCTTACCTTAATCTGCAGCGACAACGATTGCGCTCAACGGGATATCCTTCTCCGGGAATTTTTAATAATAATCAGTTAGTTAAGTCGAAATTTCATTCTTATGCCTGATAAAAGGACGGCAAAGGATAATTAAAAATCCTGCCCAGGTCTATCTTTCGCTGGTTGAATGCCTGCTTCGTGAACAATTATCGTTGCGATAATCGGCGCTGGGAGCACAAAAATCTGGGGCCTCTGACGAGGCCCCAGGAGGTTACTTGTTGGCTTCCGGATGATCCGGCACCGCAGCGCTGCCCATCTCCTTCTCATCGCGGATCATCGAGCGGTCTTTACGCACGCTGGCCACGTCTGAGGCATCGATTGGCTTGGCGCTGTTGCCCCAACTGGTGCGGATAAAGTTCACCACGTCCGCCACCTGCTGGTCGTTCAGACGCCAGCCGAACGGCGGCATGGTGATGTTGGATACCGCCCCTTTGACCGCCGGCGTGGTGTTACCGGTCAATACGATGTGGATCAATGAGGTCGCATCTTCGGTCTGTACCACCGGGTTGGCCTTCAGCGCCGGGAAGGCGCGTTTGTAGCCGACGCCATCGGTACGGTGGCAGGCCGCGCAGTTATCGACGTACAACGCCGCGCCGGGCTTGCTGTCGTTACCGCGCCACAGGTCCTTCGCTACGCTGTCCTCGACCGGTGCTGCCTGCTGCTTGCCGTCTTTCGGCGGCAGCGTTTTCAGGTAACGCGAGATCGCCGTCAAATCCTCATCGCTGAGATACTGCAGGCTGTGCTCAACCACGTCACTCATGCCGCCAAACACGATGGACTTGTCGTTGCGGCCGGTTTTCAGGAACTCGGTCAGTTCGGCTTCGCTCCAGGTCCCCAGCCCATCCTTATTGTCGCCGCGCAGGCTGGAAGCCACCCAACCGTCGATCGGCGCATTGCTGCCGGACAGGTAGTTGTCGCCGTCGTTATTGCTCAGCGCTTTTTCCTGCATGGTGAGGCTGCGTGGCGTATGGCAGGCACCGCAGTGGCCCAGCCCCTCCACCAGATAACGACCGCGTTCAATCACCGGGTCAGCCTTGGTGTCAGCCACAAAGTCGGCCGGTGAAGGCGCAAACATGCCACGCCAGATGCTCAGCGGCCAACGCATCGACAGCGGCCAGGGAATGTCGGAATCCTTGTTGGCCTGCTCCACCGGCTGCACACCGTGCATGAAATAGGCGTACATGGCGCGCATGTCGTCCTCTTTCACCAGCGCAAACGACGGATACGGCATCGCCGGATACAGGGTGCTGCCGTTTTTGGCGACACCCTTGCGCACCGCATTGTCGAAGTCTTCGAAGCTGTAGTCACCGATACCGGTTTTCTTGTCCGGTGAAATATTGGTGGAGTAAATGGTGCCGATCGGCGTTTCCATTGCCAGGCCACCGGCAAACTCTTTACCGCTTTTGCCGTTGGTGTGGCAGGCCACGCAGTCACCGGCGCGCGCCAAATACTCGCCGCGTTTGATCAGCTCGCTGCTGACCGTGGCGTCCTGCGCCCAAACGGAAAAACTCAGTGCACTGAGAACCAGTGCGGGAACAAATGCTTTCATCAGTCGCCGTCCTTATGCCTGCACCAAAGGGCCTGGGTTTTTCAGATACTGCTCGCGAATGGCACGGGCAGACCAGTAAGCCAACGCAGCCACGGTGCCGGTCGGGTTGTAACCCAGCCCCTGAGGGAAGGCCGATGCCCCGATCGAGAACACGTTATGCACGTCCCAGCTTTGCAGATAGCGGTTCACCGCGCTGGTCTTCGGATCTTCCCCCATCACCGCACCGCCGTTCATGTGGGTGGTTTGGTAGCTGGTGGTATCAAAGTGGCTGTCGGCGTTTTTCGGGCTACCGGCGATCAATTTAGGGTTCATGGCCTTCGCGATAGGCGCCATTTTGTCGTACATGAACTGCGACATCTTGACGTCGTTTTCCTGCCAGTCGAAGGTCATGCGCAGCAAGGGCTGGCCGAACACGTTCTTGTAGTTGGGATCGAGGTCCAGGTAGTTGCTGCGGTATGACTGATGCGCACCATGGGCGTCCATCGACACATGATGGGTATAAGCGTCGGCCACCGCCGCTTTCCACTTGCTGCCCCAGGCTGGCGTCCCCGGAGGCGTTGGCAAACCGGAAATGGGCTTGGTCCCCGCCTGGTTGACCCAGAACGGCGATCCGCCGACAAAGCCTTCTTTGGCATGGTCAAAGTTATCGGCGTTGAAGTCGTCGACCCCAACACCATTACCGCCGGCGCCGATGAACGGGTTGGTGAACACGTCCTTGTCGAAGAACGCCTTGATGGTGGTCATGTTCTGGTAGGCGAAGTTGCGCCCTACCACACCCTCGCCGGTAACCGGATCGTAGGGTTTACCAATGCCGGACAGCAGCATCAGATGCACGTTGTGGAACTGGAACGCGCCCAGGATCACCAGCTCCGCCGGTTGCTCGACTTCACGGCCCTGCGCATCGATATAATTCACCCCGGTGGCACGGGATTTATCGGCGGTCAGATTGACTTTCAACACGTTGGCGTTGGTACGCAGCTCGAAGCGTTTCTCCATGCGCAGCGCCGGCAGAATGTTGACGTTCGGCGAAGCCTTGGAATACATGTAGCAGGCGTAACCGCTGCAGAAACCGCAGAAGTTGCACGGCCCCATCTGCGCGCCGTACGGGTTGGTGTAGGAATCCGAGGTGTTGGCAGAAGGCAGGTTATACGGGTGATACCCCACTTCCCGCGCCGCCTTCTCAAACAGCTGGGCCGAGAAGGTGTTTTTCTGCGCCGGCAGCGGGAAGTCGTCCGAGCGGTCGCCGGCAAACGGGTTGCCGCCCTTTTGCCCTACTTTCTGGCCTTTGACGGTCCAGGCGGTACCGGAGGTGCCGAACACTTTCTCGGCCTTGTCGAAGAACGGCTCCAGCTCCGCGTAGCTTACGCCGAAATCCTGAATGGTCATGTCTTTCGGGATAAAGCTCTTGCCGTAGCGCTCTTCGTAATGGCTGCGCATCCGCAGTTCAATAGGATCGACCCGGAAATGCACGCCGGACCAGTGCAGACCCGCGCCGCCCACGCCGGTGCCCGGCAGGAACGCGGCCAACTGACGGTAAGGTACCGCTGTCTGGCTGGTATTGTGACGAATGGTCACGGTGCTTTTCGACAGATCCTGGAACAGTTTGCGGCGAATATTATAGGTCAGCTCGTCGATCACCTGCGGGTAGGAACCGTCCGGGTAGGTATCGCGCATCGGACCGCGCTCCAGCGCCACCACGTTCAGGCCCGCTTCGGTCAGCTCTTTGGCCATAATGGCGCCCACCCAACCGAAACCGACGATCACCGCGTCTACTTTTTTCATTACCGTTGCCATTGTTACCCCCTCTCCCCACGAATCGATACTGGAGGTAAGGGATAACGTTCCCCTCGCTCAACCCAGTCCATAAAGTCGGCGCGTGCGCCCGGAAAATTAATCAGCTTCCAGCCAACCATGTCTTTGTTACCGCCATGGATCGGATCGCTGAAGAAACCTTCGCGGGTGTTTTGCAACAGGTAAGAGAAGAACAGTTTTGCAGGCAACTGCGAGAATTCCGCCTCTCCGGACTCAAACTTCTGCAACAGCGCATCCTGCTGTGCCGCGTCCAGTTCAGCAAAAGGTTTGCCGGCCGTTTTCTTGCAGTAGGCATCGGCATCCGCAATGCCCAGGTTGTAGATCTGTTTTGGCACCAGCGGCAGTTGATAACCCATTTCTTTCGGAGCATCCGGGTTAAACGGCCCCTGCATGTACCAAATAGACCCGGTGGCATACGGGGTATTCATCTGGCGATCGATGAACTCCGGCACCCCGGCTTCCAGCGCACCGGGGCCACGATCGTCCGCCGGGATCAGGCGCGCCGAAGCGGCTTTGACGAAAGCCCACTCTTCTGGCGTAAAGAAAGTCGGTTGGTAGTCTGGTTGTTTCGGGGTGTCTGTTGCTGCGACCGCCGGCAATGGGGCTGTCAGCGCACTTACGCCACTGCCACCAATCACCGCTGCGGGAATTAAAGTCATCGATTTCAACAGGAAATCGCGCCGTGAATTGTTAGTTTTATCGTCCGACATATCACATTCCATCCAAAGATAATCACAACTATTTAACCTCAACCTTGCGGTCGATGCGGGTTTTAAACACAAATTGTTACTTATTTGTATATTTATTGAAGACCACAATCTGAGCAAACGCCAAAATGTTACCGGTAACTTGTTGAATGAACGTAAAGATTTGATGGCTAATGTAAAATTAACTATTCGTGCGGTTTTTCAGGTAACAGGATGGGAAATAACGAAAAATGGGAGATGCGTCGCGAATTTATCGCGAGCCAATAAAAAAACCGGCTGCTGATGCGGCCGGTTTTACACAGAAATTTTGGCTAGGGTGACATCGCCTGGTAGGCAGTGGTCACCTTCCATAAATAGCGCGGTGCCTGTGGGGCCGGATGCTTTTTCTGGATGTGTTGATAAAACTCGTCCGGGCTCATCTGGTTGATGCGGTTGACCGCCACGCGCTTGTCTGACGCGAAAGTGCGTAGCATGGCACCCGCCCCATTCACGTAAGAAACGATGGTGGCGTAACGCAACGTTTGTGGGTTGTTTATCCCGGCTAGCTGCTGGCTTTGAAGAATATTGATATAGGCCGTTCCCAGATCAATATTGACCGCCGGATCCTTCAACTCACGCGAGCTTGGTTGCCCGCTTCTTCCTTTCAGACGATAGGCATCACGCCCGGCGGTTGAAGGCTTCAGTTGCATCAATCCCACGGCATTCGAAGTGCTGACTGCGTTCGGGTTAAACCCGGACTCCACCTGAATAATCGCTTTAATCAGCGTTTCGTCAACGCCATAGCTGCTGGCGGCCTGACGAATGTAATCGTTATAGGCTATCGGTGTCCCCGTGCGGTTTACCGGAGCCTGCGGGGGGGTCTGTAACCAACCGCCACGCGATGTGCCACTGCCTGAATTATTGGTTGCTGTTTGCGGGTCTTTGGCGCACCCCGACAAGAGCAAAATTGCCGTCAGGCAACCTATTTTTGTTTTCACAGAATCCCTCACTCCTTTCAATGAGTTGCGTAGCATATACAACTTGTAAGGACGCCTGTATGGTTTTTTTGGTCTACTCTCAAGCTACTCGTATACCAAGAGGTGATTTATGAGTCAATCTGCAACGACGTGTTTTGTGGTGACTTTTCGCTATCAGGAAGAAGGATTAGCTGATTTAGCCAAGCTGACAGGACAATTAACCCTGCAGGGATTTGTCACGTCGGTGAGCGACGAAAATGGCGTTCCGCACGAGCTGGGCAGCAACAGTTTTGCGTTAATAACCCCACAGGATCAAGCAGATGTGCGACTACTGGCGGAGAAGCTTGGGCAGGTCGCCTTGGGCAAAGCGCCGGAGGTCGATATCGTCACCTATGAGGACTACCTAAAGCGGTTACATGCTGATACATAAAATGCTATAACTCACTGCGCGGTATTATTTCCCTCATTGCGGAAATAACCGGCAGTTAGCCTGCAGGTGATGCTTGACTTTGCTCTAATTGATATTGATAATCATTTTCATTTGAGCCAGGAGATGTCACCATGCATTTGAAACAACGCGCTTTTCCCCGCCTGTCCTTTAATCAAGTCAGGGTATTTTTCCGCCCTTTCGCCCTGCTGTGCCTATTATTGACCGCCGGTCTTGCCAGCCATGCCGCATTGGCGGAAAAAAAGCTGCGCGTGGTGACCACCTTTACCATCATCCAGGACATCGCGCAGAACGTGGCCGGTGACGCGGCCACAGTGGAGTCGATCACCAAGCCGGGCGCCGAGATCCACGATTACCAACCGACGCCACGCGATATCGTCAAGGCGCAGCACGCGGATCTGATCCTGTGGAACGGCATGAATCTGGAGCGCTGGTTCCAACGCTTCTTCGAGAACATCAAGCAAGTGCCCGCCGCCGTGGTCACCGAAGGCATTACCCCGCTGCCGATCCGCGAAGGGCCGTATAACGGCAACCCGAATCCGCACGCCTGGATGTCTGCCAGCAATGCGCAGGTGTACATCGAGAATATCCGTAAAGCGCTGGTGCAGCACGACCCGGCCAATGCCGAAACCTACAATCGCAATGCCAAAGCCTACGCCGCCAAAATTGCCGCGCTGGATGCCCCGTTGCGCGAACGCCTGTCGCGCATTCCTGAGGCCCAGCGTTGGCTGGTCACCAGCGAAGGTGCCTTCAGCTATCTGGCGAAAGACTATCAGTTGAAAGAAGTCTATCTGTGGCCAATCAATGCCGATGAACAAGGCTCACCGCAGCAGGTCCGCCGGGTAATTGACGCCGTGCGCGCCAACCATATCCCGGTGGTATTCAGCGAAAGCACCATTTCTGACAAGCCGGCCAAGCAGGTCGCGAAAGAAACCGGCGCAAAATACGGCGGCGTACTGTATGTCGACTCCCTGTCCACTCAGGATGGCCCGGTACCGACCTATATCGATCTGCTCAATGTCACCGTACAAACTATTGCCAAAGGATTTGATCAATGACCACCGAGGTTTTTGTCCGCCCTGAGTTGAGCGTGGACGACGTTACCGTAACCTACAACAATGGCCATACCGCGATCCACAACGCCAGCTTTACCCTCAGCGGCGGCGCCATCTGCGCGCTGGTGGGCGTCAACGGCAGCGGCAAATCGACCTTGTTCAAAAGCATCATGGGCCTGGTCCGGCCCACCACGGGCCGGGTACAGCTCAACGAACAACCGGTCGCGCAAGCGCTGAAGAAAAACGTTATTGCCTACGTTCCGCAAACCGAAGACGTCGACTGGAATTTCCCGGTGCTGGTGGAAGACGTAGTGATGATGGGCCGCTACGGCAAGATGAACTTCCTGCGAATTCCTTCAAAGGAAGACCGCCTGCGGGTGGATAAGGCGCTGGAACGCGTTGGGTTGAGCGAACTGCGCACCCGCCAGATCGGCGAGCTGTCCGGCGGCCAGAAAAAACGCGTCTTTCTGGCGCGTGCGCTGGCGCAACAAGGCAGCGTTCTGCTGCTGGACGAGCCCTTCACCGGCGTCGACGTCAAGACCGAGAACGCCATTATCGACCTGCTGCGTGCGCTGCGCGATGAAGGCCACCTGATCCTGGTGTCGACCCATAATCTGGGCAGCGTGCCGGAGTTTTGCGATCGGGTGATCCTGATTAACCGCACGGTATTGGCTGCCGGCCCGACCGAAACCACCTTTACCCAGAGCAACCTGGAACAGGCCTTCGGCGGCGTGCTGCGCCATATCAATCTGTCAGGGCCGGACCTGCACGACGACAACGACCCGCGCACCGTGACGGTATTGACCGACGATGAACGCCCGGCGGTGTTCTATGGCCATACCAAGAGCGATCCGCCCGCGCAAAGCCAGCCAAAGGAGAAACAACCCTGATGCTGGAACTTCTGCTGCAACCCTTCAGTTACAACTACATGGTCAAAGCCATTTGGGTCAGCGCCATCGTCGGTGCCGCCTGTGCGTTCCTTTCGGCCTACCTGATGCTGAAAGGCTGGTCGCTGATGGGCGACGCGCTGTCCCACTCGGTGGTGCCCGGCGTCGCCGGTGCCTATGCGCTTGGCCTGCCCTACGCCGCCGGGGCCTTCTTCACCGGCATGCTGGCCGCGCTGGCGATGACGCTGGTGCGCCACGTTACCCGCCTGCGTGAAGACGCCATTATCGGCTTTATCTTTTCCACCTTCTTTGCCGTGGGCCTGCTGATCGTTTCACTTAATCCTACTTCGGTTAACGTCCAGTCGATTATCTTCGGCAATATCCTCGGCATCGCCGATGAAGACGTATTGCAGGTTGAGATTATCATTGGGGTTTCGCTGCTGATCTTGTGCCTGGTGTGGAAAGACCTGCTGGCGGTGTTCTTTGACGAAAACCACGCGGTGTCGATCGGCCTGTCGCCGTTACGGTTAAAAATCCTGTTCTTCACCCTGCTCAGCGCCTGTACCGTAGCGGCGTTACAAACCGTTGGCGCCATTTTGGTGATCGCCATGGTGATCACGCCGGGGGCCACAGCCTATCTGTTGACCGACCGTTTCAGTCGACTGGTGATCATCGCCATCGTGATTGGCGCGCTGACCAGCGGCCTCGGCGCTTATCTGAGCTTCTTCCTCGACGGCGCGACCGGCGGTGTGATCGTAACCCTGCAAACGCTGGTGTTCCTGGCGGCCTTTTTCTTCGCCCCCAAACATGGCCTGCTGGCGTCCAAACGCCGCGTGGCGCGTGAACAGACCGGAGGCCACTGATGGAAACCCTGTATCAACTGCTCAGCGAACCCTTCGCCTACCCGTTTATGCAGCGGGCGATCCTGGCCGCCATCGTCACCGGCGTGGTGTGTGCGGTGCTCTCCTGCTATCTGGTGCTTAAGGGCTGGTCGCTGATGGGCGACGCCATCTCGCATGCGGTATTGCCCGGCATCGTGGTGGCGTTCGTGCTCGGTATCCCGGTGGTCATAGGGGCGTTCTTCTCCGGCATTTTCTGCGCGGTAGCCACCGGTTACCTGAAAGAAAACAGCCGGGTGAAAGAGGACACGGTGATGGGCATCGTCTTCTCCGGCATGTTTGCCTTCGGGCTGGTGCTGTTTTCCCGCATCGATACCGATCAGCATCTGAGTCATATCCTGTTCGGCAATATGCTGGGCATTACCGACGCAGAGCTGAAGCAGACTCTGCTGATGGCCGGCATTACCCTGGTGGTGGTGCTGTTGAAGCGCAAAGATTTGATGCTCTACTGTTTCGATCCCAACCATGCCAAAGTGATTGGCCTGCCGGTGAAACTGTTGCACTACGGGCTGCTGTGCCTGCTGGCGCTGACCATTGTCGCCTCGCTGCAGGCCGTCGGGGTCATTCTGGTGATTGCGATGCTGATCGCGCCGGGCATCATTGCCTTTATGCTGTGCCGCAGCTTCGACCGCATGCTGATTGTCGCCACGCTAGTGTCGGTCTTCTCCTGCGTGCTCGGCACCTTGATCAGCTTCCACATCGACGGCGCCACCGGCCCCTGCATTGTGATAGTCCAGGCCATTCTGTTCGTGTTCGCCCTGCTCTACAGCAAATTCAAGCCGTTACAACGTCACAAGGAAAGCTTGCTCAACGTGAAACCTTAAAACGGACGGCGGTGCGCAATGGCACCGCCGCTTCGCATTACTGCTGCCGGTAGATATCCGGTCGGACAATGTGCCAGACAAAATCCTCGCGGTTTATCGCTTCATAGCCCACCTTCTGGTACAGCCAGAACACAATTTGGTGAAACATCGCTCTCGCGCCGCCAAGTTGCAACAGACGCAGTGCTTAAATTAATCAATAGCGTATATACTTTGAGCAAACGCGGTGGCGATAAAATCGCCTATTGTTGGCGCCAGCTGTGCGCCAGGTCGTGTTTTCACCGGGCTAAAGACGCTAACCTAATGAATTCGCAGGCAGTACAGAGGGGGTGTACCATGTGGCAAGCCGTTAGCCGTCTGTTAAGTGAACATCTTGGCAGCGAAGAAATCCGCGAAAAGACCGAACTGGCCGGGGGTGAAATCCACCCGGCGTGGCGCGTGAGTTACGGTGACAACCCGGTGTTTGTCAAATGCGATGCTCGCGAACTGTTGCCCATCTTCACCGCCGAGGCCGATCAACTGGCCCTGCTGGCGCGCAGTAAAACCGTGCGCGTGCCACAGGTGTACGGCGTCGGCAGCGATCGTGATTACAGCTTTTTGCTGTTGGAATACCACCCTCTGAAGCCCCTCGACGCCCATGGCGCCTACTGTCTCGGCCAACAGCTGGCCAATCTGCACAAATGGAGCGAACAGCCGCAGTTCGGCCTCGACTTCGACAACGACCTGTCCACCACCCCGCAACCCAATGCCTGGCAACGTCGCTGGTCAGAGTTTTTTGCCGAGCAGCGCATTGGTTGGCAGTTGCAGATGGCGGCGGAGAAAGGCATGACCTTCGGTGATATCGATGAGATTGTCGACGCCGTGTATCTGCGTTTGCAGCATCATCAGCCGCAGCCTTCGCTGCTGCATGGTGATCTGTGGCCGGCCAACTGCGCCATGACCGCAGACGGCCCGTTGCTGTTTGATCCGGCCTGTTATTGGGGGGACAGAGAGTGCGACCTGGCGATGCTGCCGCTGTACCCGGAATTGCCACCGCAGATTTATGATGGCTACCAGAGCGTCTGGCCGTTGGAGAACGGGTTTATTGAGCGTCAGCCGCTGTATCAGCTGTATTACCTGTTAAACCGCAGCAACCTGTTTGGCGGTCAGCATCTGGTCAAGGCTCAGCGCGCGGTAGAAGCCTTGCTGCATCCAGAAACCCGATAAACTAAAGGCGCTGATTTCAGCGCCTTTATCTCATTGCCTCTCGCTATCAGGCCGCGCCGGCCAGTTGGCCGAGCAGCTTGATCACAAACCAGGCGATCACCGCAATCACCACCGGTAAAATGTACAGCGGGAAGTATTGCAGCAAAATGGTGTGGTGCGGCAGTGTAATACGTTCTTCCAACTGCGCACGCGTGTGCCCTTCACTGCCTTTGGCCTGCTCGAGGATCATCTGATCCTCTAACCCTTCACGGATAAACTTCACCTGGCGTGACATACGCGCGCCGGAGGCCTGCAGTGCCAGCCCGACAAAAATCAGAATATAAATGAGGATAAACATCAGATTCGCGCCGCTGAACAGACTTTTCTCTACGTCCGGCACCGGTGAGTTATACCAGAAGACATTCAGGAACGAAGTATTGAAGCGCACCATATCCACCATCACGTGGATGAAATCCAGCATTACCGCATTGATGCCTTTGGTCTTTTCGCTGTGCTGATAAACAAACATCAGCATTGAGATCAGCGTCGACAGTAACGCAGGGATGAAAACTACCCAGCCAAGAATACGTTTTATAATGGCGATGCGCCCAGCCTGTTGATACGTCATGTGTTCCCCTTGTAAGCGACGTAACCGTAATCGGCTAAGTCTACCTGTAGTTACCGAACCTCGCCCACCGTTTTCTTCAGCGTTGCTGTGCTACAAGCGTAGCCGCGATTATCCGAAATCAACAGCTTAACGGCAGCCGCGCATTAGCGGGAAATAGTTATATAGTTAAATCAATCCATTTAAACAGGGGCCTCCATGATTCGGCTGATTATCTTATTGCTGGGCGCGCAAGCTCTGCACGGTCAGCGCCGTCTGTTAATGCTGTTCGGCTGGGGCTGGATCGCCGTCGGGGCACTGATGCTGCTGGACGTGCTGCAGGACGGCCGTTCCGTGCTGGCGTTGGATGCACTGGCAGTGCTGCTGGCGCTGGAGGGATTGGTGGCGATTTCTGCCGCGTTGGTGATTGGCTCTTCCGCCAGTCGGCCGGTGCTGCTGAAAGGGCTGGGCTTTTTGTTTCTGGCCTTTATGGTGCTGGACGTACCCGCCGACGATAACATCGTCGCCACGCTGGTGTTTGGCAGCGCGCTGTTGCTTGATGGGGCGGTTCGCATCGCCTCCTCCACGGTGATCCAACACAGCCGCTGGAAACCGGTCGCGCTGGCGGGCAGCGGCGAGATCCTGCTGTCGCTGATGATTTTTATCGGCTGGCCGGTGCCGCACCGGATGACGGTGCCTTTTTGTATCGGCGTGATGATCCTGCTTTCCGGCTGGGCGCTGTTGCGCATTGCGCGGCGGCTGGAGAGTTTTTCACTGAATCAGAATCCACAACACCCCGCGCAGCCCGCGACGAATGAAGCCACCCCGCTCACGGTGCATGTCTGGACCCCCACGGGGTCGGCCAAAGATGCTCGTCGACGTTACATTGTCGATCGCTACATCGCGGCGGTGGACGGCAGTGGCAATATTTCCACCGGACATGCCGCCCTGGCGTTAGCGCCGGATTTGTATATCAGCCACTATCCGCTTAACGATATCCGCCAATCCGCACAGGATTTCCGCCGACTGTTGCATTCCGGGGAGCAGAACAACGTCGACGGGCGCTTTCTGCCGGGTCTGCAACAGGAAGTGGCGGCCTGGTGCCCGCCGAACAAAAAAATTCAGTTTCACCGCTATAACCCAACGGCGCTGCGCGCCTTCTGGCAGCGTTATCAGCAGGATGCCACTTACAATTTGACCCGCCGCAACTGTTCCACCACGGTCATCCAGGCACTGGATAGCGCGTTGGAAGGCGTGCTGGGTGATAAACATCTGTGGCGGCGTTTCCTGTTGCTGATACTCGATCCCAATTTGTGGATGCTGGCGGTACTGCGCAGCCGGGGTGAAAGCATGACCTGGACGCCAGGGCTGGTGCTGGATTATGCCCGCATGCTGCAGCAGGTCACCGAACGTCAGCATCAGCGCTGGTGGCTAAAACTGCAGGAGATGTGGCGGATCCTGCGTTTTGGCAAGGCGCAGCCACGCAGGCAAAAGTTTTAGTCTCGCCGTCGGCGATGATAAAGTGTCGGGCACATTCACCGGCATCGGCAGGAGTTAACCGTTAATGGCCTATTCGCAACGCATTGAAACCGCTATTTTTGATATGGACGGTTTATTGATCGATTCAGAACCCCTGTGGCTACAGGCGGAGCTGGATATCTTTGGCGCACTGGGGCTGGATCTGTCCGACCGCCACAAGCTGCCGGATACCCTGGGCTTGCGCATCGATCTGGTGGTGAAGATGTGGTATCAGGCAATGCCGTGGCAAGGGGCCTCGCAGGAGGAAGTCTCCGCACGGATTATCGAACGCGCCATCGAGCTGGTGCGCGAAAAACGCCCTTTGCTGCCCGGCGTACGCCAGGCGCTGGAACTGTGCCGCAGCCTGGATCTGAATATCGGCCTGGCCTCCGCCTCGCCGCTGCACATGCAACAGCAAGTGCTGCAGATGTTTGATCTCGAGGGTTACTTTGATCAGTTGGTTTCCGCCGAGTATCTGCCTTACAGCAAACCGCACCCTGAAGTGTACCTGATCGCCGCCGAACGCCTCGGTAGCGATCCCCTGCGCTGCATCACCCTGGAAGACTCGTTCAACGGCATGATTGCCACCAAGGCCGCGAGAATGCGTTCTATCGTTATCCCGGCGCACGAGTATCACCATGATGGCCGCTGGGCACTGGCCGACCACAAACTGGAAACGCTGGAACAACTCACGTCTGAGCACCTGGCATAATTTTCGCGGCATCGGTTGTCCCCCGGTGCCGCTATCATTACCTTTACCTTCCCCGCTCCTGCTTAATTTCAAAACCACGTTCTGCGTCATAAAATAAATAAAACATTATTTCATTTTTATTGAGTTACTGTGCCGCCCTCTTTATGCTGGCTCACCAGAAAGTGGCCGGACGATCGGCATCGGCTGTCACTGCCACGCAGCCTGACCCTGTCGCCCGGCGCTTTCTCCTCCCTTCATCCGTCTTCACGCATCACAAACGCGCAATGCTTGACCACTTAAGTAACAAACCATTGTAAAACCAAGTAAAATAAACAATTGGTTACAGGGTAACTGCTTCCACTACTGGGAATTTTCCCATATACTGGATAAATTAACAGTTTATTAGTCGGAACAGCAGTATGACCGCGGAAGGGCATCTTATTTTTTCTGTCGCTTGCGCGATTTTCGCCAAGAAGGCCGAGGTGACGCCGGAGCTGGCCACTGGCGACTGGTGGCATATCATTCCCGCCGCGCTATTGACCTCGCTGCTGCCCGATATCGATCACCCCAAGTCGGTGCTCGGCCAGCGCCTGCGCTGGATTGCCATTCCGATCTCACGCGCTTTCGGCCACCGCGGTTTTACCCATAGCCTGTTAGCGATCGCCGGCGGCATGGCGCTGTTCCAGCTTGACGTGCCGCGCAGTTGGCCTATCCCGGCCGACGTGCTGCATGCCATGATCATCGGTTATTTCAGCCATCTGCTGGCAGATATGCTCACCCCGGCCGGCGTGCCCTTATTGTGGCCGTGCCGCTGGCGTTTTCGCCTGCCGCTGCTAAATTCTCAGAAAGGCAATCAGCTCGAGCGCGCCCTGTGCTTGTGTCTGGTGGCTTTCGCGATCTATTGGCAAGGCGGATGCACCATTCCAGTGCAGTCATATTTAGAGCAAATAAAAAATATCAGACTGTGATCACAAAAAATCGGCCACTTAAGCGCCAAAAAGCCCATTAATTAAACAAATTCACACAGCGAGTTATATCAAATTCCATTTGGATATAAGTGAGCCGTTACGCAAACTGTTACGATATTTAGTATCGCTACGCCATGGTGCATAGCCATTTTCATATAAGAAGAAATAATTGGAGACATTGGGGATGAATTTTCCGCTGGTTATTAACGTGGTGATTTTTGTCGCCCTCCTTTTGCTGTTGGCGCAAAGTCGCCATAAGCAATGGAGCCTGGCGAAAAAAGTACTGGTCGGCCTGGTCATGGGCGTGCTGTTCGGTCTGGCACTGCAACTGGTTTACGGCTCGGACAACCCGGTACTGAAAGATTCCATCAGTTGGTTCAACATTGTCGGTAACGGCTATGTGCAACTGCTGCAAATGATTGTCATGCCGCTGGTCTTCGCCTCGATTCTGAGCGCGGTCGCCAAGCTGCACAACGCCTCCTCCCTGGGGAAAATCAGCTTCCTGACTATTGGCACCCTGTTGTTCACTACGCTTATTTCGGCGCTGGTGGGCGTACTGGTGACCAACCTGTTCGGTCTGACCGCTGAAGGCCTGGTGCAAGGGGCGCAGGAAAGCGCGCGTCTGTCTGCGATCCAAAGCAACTATGTGGGCAAACTGGCCGACCTGACCGTGCCGCAGATGGTGCTGTCCTTCATCCCTAAAAACCCGTTTGCCGATCTGACCGGTGCCAGCCCAACGTCGATCATCAGCGTGGTGATCTTCGCGACCTTCCTCGGTGTGGCGTCGCTGCAACTGCTGAAAGATGACAAACCGAAAGGCGAACGCGTACTGGTGGCTATCGATACCCTGCAGGCCTGGGTGATGAAGCTGGTGCGTCTGGTGATGAAACTGACCCCGTACGGCGTCCTGGCGCTGATGACCAAAGTGGTAGCCGGCTCTAACGTTCACGACATCATCAAACTGGGTAGCTTCGTGATCGCCTCTTATCTGGGTCTGGCGATTATGTTTGCGGTGCACGCTGCCCTGCTGGCCTTCACCGGCGTTAACCCGATGAAGTTCTTCCGCAAGGTATGGCCGGTCATCACTTTCGCCTTTACCAGCCGCTCCAGCGCCGCCAGCATTCCACTGAACGTGGAAGCGCAAACCCGTCGCTTGGGCGTGCCGGAATCCATCGCCAGCTTCTCGGCGTCGTTCGGTGCCACCATTGGCCAGAACGGCTGTGCAGGCCTGTACCCGGCCATGCTGGCGGTGATGGTTGCCCCAACCGTCGGAATTAACCCGCTGGATCCGGTGTGGATCGCCACCTTGGTCGGTATCGTCACCATCAGCTCCGCCGGTGTGGCCGGTGTGGGTGGCGGCGCGACCTTCGCCGCGCTGATCGTGCTGCCGGCAATGGGCCTGCCAGTGACGCTGGTTGCCCTGCTGATTTCGGTTGAACCGCTGATCGACATGGGCCGTACTGCCCTGAACGTCAACGGTTCGATGGCTGCCGGTACCATCACCAGCCAACTGATGAAGCAAACTGACAAGTCCATTATGGACAGCGAAGACGAAGTGGAACTGGCTCACCAGTAAATTTCGTCGGCAATAAAAAACCGGGGCTGCTCAAGGCCCCGGTTTTTTTTATTGGCGTCATTCACTCACTCAGGGCTGTTCGCCCGCCGCCAACCGCTGATTGATTTCGGCGATCACCTCCGGTAATTGCGCCAGCGAATCAATCACGTAGTGCGCCCCGGCGGCATACAGTTTTTCGGTCGCCAACGCGCGCCGCCTGTCGATTTCCGCCGCACTCATTTGTTGGTATTCCTGCCAGGTGGCACCAAATTCATTGCCGGACAGCGCCAGCCCGACGCTCCACATACCCGCATTCAATCCCTCGCTGATGCCCGGCACGGCGTCATCCACTTTCACGCAGTGCGCCACCGCATCGATACCCAACGCAATCACGTTCTGCAGTGCCATCCACGGGCCAGGACGGCCGCCAACGGCCAAATCGTCAGTAGCGACCCAGTGATCCGGCGCATAACCGCGTTGGGCCGCCGCCGGTGCCAGCACTTCCATCACCGCCCGCGGATAGCCGGAGCAAGAACCGATCTTGATCCCCTGCTCACGCAATGCGGCAATCACCTGAGGAACCCCTTCGATCGGATCGGCAAAGTCGACCACCTTGGCGATTTGCAACGGCATAAAGGCCCGGTACAGCGCATCAATGTCCTGATGGCTCATGGAACGGCCAAGCTGCCGCCGCCAGCGCGCATCCACCTCAGGCAGTTTGCCCAAGGCCTCGATGTGCTGCCACTTGCCCAACCCCATCGGAATACGCGCTTGTGCCAGGCTGATGTCGATATCAAAGGTCTGCTTAAAGGCTTCGACAAAAATCTGCGTCGGCGCAAAAGAGCCGAAATCTACCGTGGTGCCGGCCCAATCCAGTATCACTGCGTTAATCTGGCGCATGCTCATCCTTATTGATTCCAGTACATTGCCTGCCCGACCGCGGCCAGCAAACGTTCGATATCCTGCGGGTAAATTTCGCCGATATTGCCCATGCGAAAACAGTCACTCTGCGACACCTTGCCCGGATAGATGACAAAGCCCTGCTGCTTGAGGCGCTGATAAAACTCCGTAAAGCGGTAGGTCTCCGCCTCAGGCGAATAGAACGCGGTGATGATCGGCGAGTGCAGCTCGTCGTCGAGCAGGGTCTCAAACCCCAGCTTTCGCATCCCAGCCACCAACCGCTGCTGGTTAGCGCGATAACGGGCATGGCGGGCACCAACGCCCCCTTCCTGCTCCAGCTCGCGCAATGCCTGCGCAAAGGCCAGCAGGGTATGCGTCGGCGAAGTAAAGCGCCATTTGCCGGCGTTATCCTCCATGCAGCGCCACTGGGCATACAGATCCAGTGACAGCGAACGCGAGCGCCCGGCGCATTTTTCCAACTCGCTACGGCGGGCAATCACGAAGGCAAAGCCCGGCACGCCCTGAATGCATTTATTGGCGGAGCTGATCAGGTAATCAATGCCCAGCGCATCCACATCCAGCGGGATACCGCCAAAACTGCTCATCGCATCGACGATCAGGGTTTTGCCATTACGCGCCGCCAGACCAGAGACGCGCTGCAACGGATTGAGCATGCCGGTGGTGGTTTCGCAATGCACCATGGCGATATGACTGATACCTGCATCGTCTTTCAATACCGCCTCCATCGCCTCGACATCCGGCTCATTCACCTCACCGCAGTTAAATGCGTGGTGATTGATATCCATCAGCCGGGCCATTTCGATCATCCGCGCACCGTAAGCGCCGTTATTGACGATCAGCAGCTTGTCCTGCGGCCCGATCACCGTGCCCAGCACCGCCTCGACCGCAAAACTGCCGCTGCCCTGCAACAGCACCGAGGTGTAGCCTGTCGACTGGGTCGCCAATGCCTCCAGCTTCTGGCGAATGCTCTGCACCACGCCCAGGTTGTAATCTTCATCCCAGGTACAGCTATCGAACAGCATCGCCTCCTTCACCGTTTTTGAGGTGGTCAGCGGGCCGGGGGTTAACAGCAGGTAATTGTGCTCAGACATTTCACTCACCCATTTGGTCTATACCAGATTGCCGTTATACTGACGGCAACCTGACCCCCGGGTCAAACGCCAACCGCTGATGAAACAAAAAATTCATCTGCGCATGTATAATAAGCGCGTGCCGTAACGCCATAGCGAGATGAAATGAAAGACCTTCAGGGTGAATTGCCCCACTACCTGCAAATCAAGGAACAGCTGCAGGCGCGCATTACTCGCGGCGCATTGCAGGCGGGCGATAAGCTGCCTTCCGAGCGTGAACTGTGCGCCATTTTTTCCACCACCCGCGTCACCGTGCGTGAAAGCCTGGCGCAGCTGGAGGCCACCGGCGCCATTTACCGTGCCGATCGCCGGGGCTGGTTTGTTACGCCGGAGCGGCTGTGGCTGGATCCGACACAAAACACCAACTTCCACCGGCTTTGCCAGGAGCAGGGACGCACGCCGCGCACCGCGTTGTTATCCGCCGAAAAAACCACGGTGCCGCTCGACGTAATGCAGCCGTTGGCGCTGGAGCCGTTTGATCAAGTCTATCTGCTGCGCCGCGTGCGCTATGCCGATGACCGGGCGATTTGCTATTGCGAAAACCACTGCCTGCCGCAGCGGGTGCCTGAATTGCTGAGCCAGGAGCTTAACGGCAGCCTGACCGAGGTTTATCAACAACAATACCGTCTGATCTACCACAGGATGCACCTGTCGTTTTACCCGACCGCCCTGCCATACCACGCCGCCACGGCGCTGGGCGCCATGGTTGGCCTGCCTGCACTGCTGCTGCGTCGATTGAATTACGATCAGCACGGGCGCATTCTCGATTTTGATATCGAATACTGGCGTCATGACAGTCTGCGCATAGAGGTTGATACGCTGTAATCTCTCTGGCATAGACCAAAAAAAGGCGCTACCGGTGTATGGCAGCGCCCTTAATTATCCCCACTGACACAGTCAGAACGGGTAGTGGTGGTAGCCCATTTGCTCGGAAATGTTGCGCGCGGCGGTGTGCAGTCGTTTAACGTAATCTGCCCTGGCGTCTTCAGAGTAACGAATCGACGGGAAGGAAATGCTCAGGCCGGCGGTTACCACGCCAAAGCGGTCAAATACCGGCACCGCGATGCAGCGCAGCCCTTCTTCCTGCTCTTCAATGTCCTCGCCCACGCCCTGTTCACGCACCTGTTCCAACTGCGACAACAGCGCAGCAGCATCGCTCAGGGTATTTGGCGTGCTGCGAGTGAATTCGATCTGCGACAGAAGTTGCGCCACTTCCGCCCGGTCACGCCAGGCCAGCAACACTTTACCTATCGCCGTACTGTGCAACGGGTTGCGACGGCCGATGCGCGAATACATGCGCAGGTTATACTGCGCGTCGATTTTGTGGATATAGACGATGCCGTCTTCGTCCAGCGCCCCCAGGTGGATGGCTTCCCGGGTGTGGTTCGACAGCTCGCGCATTTGGATATCGGCGCTGCGGATCAGATCGACGCTCTGCAGCGACTTGGCCCCCAGTTCAAACAGCTTGAGCGTCAGCGCATATTTTTCCGATTCGCCCTCCTGCGACACATAGCCCAGTGACTTCATGGTCTGCAGAAAACGGTAGACGGTGCTTTTGGACATCATCACCCGCTGTGAAAGTTCGGTAATGCCGATCTCGCGTTCTTCGCCCAGCGCCTGCAAGATACCGAATACCTTCAGCACAGATGAAACCGCATCCGGTTGTTTATCTGGATCTGCGTTAACCATAGTCAATATCCCACCCAGCTTTTGTGTTTTAAGAAATTTGAACAAGGGTTTCAGTATACGCGGTACCCCAGAAGCCACGCAATCAGGCCCGGGGAGGAATGCCCTCGGGGGGACGGATTGGCCCGCCCGGCTCTCATCGGTTATTACAATTGGACGGGAAACTGTGGATGCAATCGCAGACGAATATGATTAGCATGGTAATACTCCCCCGGATTAATACCTTCGAGATCAACATGCGTTCTTGTACCGACGGCCTGCCCGTCCCGCAACGCTATGGGGCAATCCTCGCCATTGCCCTCGGCATCACCGTTTCCGTGCTCGACGGCGCGATCGCCAACGTGGCATTGCCCACTATCGCCCGCGATCTGAACGCCAGCCCGGCCAGCTCCATCTGGGTGGTGAACGCCTACCAGTTGGCCATCACCATTTCACTGCTGTCGCTGGCCTCGCTCGGCGATCTGATTGGCTATCGCCGTATCTATCAGGCGGGTCTGCTGGTCTTCAGCATAACCTCGCTATTTTGCGCATTGTCCGACTCGCTGACGACGCTGACCATTGCCCGCGTGCTGCAGGGCTTTGGCGCGGCGGCCATCATGAGCGTCAATACCGCGCTGATCCGCATTATCTATCCGCAACGTTTTCTCGGGCGCGGCATGGGCATCAACTCGCTGATTGTCGCTTTTTCCTCGGCCGCCGGGCCCACGGTCGCGGCAGCCATCCTGTCGGTGGCTTCCTGGCAATGGCTGTTTGCCATCAACCTGCCCATCGGCATTGTGGCGCTGCTGCTGGGGATGAAATATCTGCCCGGCAACAGCCAGAAAAGCACCAACCAGCGTTTCGATCCGACCAGTGCCGTGATGAACGCCCTGACTTTCGGGCTGTTGATCACCGCCATCAGCGGCTTTGCCCAGGGCCAGAGCCTGACGCTGATTTTCAGTGAAATCGCCGCGCTGTTGGTCATCGGTTTCTTCTTCGTCCGTCGCCAACTGCGCCAGGAGTTTCCACTGCTGCCGGTCGATCTGCTGCGTATCCCGATTTTTGCCCTGTCGATGGGCACTTCGATTTGTTCGTTTGCCGCGCAAATGCTGGCGATGGTGTCGTTACCCTTCTTTCTGCAAAGCACGCTGGGCCGCGATGAAGTCGCCACCGGACTGTTGCTGACCCCCTGGCCACTGGCGATTATCGTCATGGCACCACTGGCCGGACGGCTGGTGGAGCGGATCCATGCCGGATTATTAGGCTGCATCGGCCTGGCGGTATTTGCGTTGGGGTTATTCCTGCTGGCGCTGCTGCCACATAACCCTTCGGATCTGGACATTATCTGGCGCATGGTGCTGTGCGGTGCCGGCTTTGGGCTGTTCCAATCACCCAATAACCACACCATCATTTCCGCCGCCCCACGTAACCGCAGCGGTGGCGCCAGCGGCATGCTGGGTACCGCCCGCTTGCTGGGACAAACCTCCGGCGCCGCCCTGGTGGCGTTGATGTTCAATCTGTTCCCCGCCTCCGGCACCCACGCCTCGCTGATCCTGGCGGGCAGCTTCGCCACGCTGGCGGCAGCGGTCAGCAGCCTGCGCATTACCCAACCCCGTGCGCAAGCGGTAGAAAGCAGTCAGCAAGCCAAATAACAGGCATAAAAAACCCCGGCAAGCCGGGGTTCTTCAGGTACTTTGGGTTACTTCAGATACTGGCCGGAACGCAGCGCTTCGATACGTTTATCGAGCGGCGGGTGCGACATGAACAGTTCGCTGAACGACTTGGATTTGCCGTTAATGCAAAACGCCATCATGCTGCCCGCTTCCTGTGGTTCGTAGCTGGTTTTCAGCCGTTGCAGCGCCGCGATCATCTTCTCGCGGCCCACCAGTTTGGCGGAGCCTGCATCGGCGTAGAACTCACGGTGACGCGAGAACCACATGGTGATGATGCTGGCCAGAATGCCGAACACCAGTTCCAGTACCATCGACACGCCGAAATAGATCATCGGGTTGCCGTTACCTTCCCCTTCGCCGTCACGGTTGCCCAGGAAGCCGGCGGCCACCTGTGCAATCAGGCGTGAGATAAAGATCACGAAGGTGTTCACGATACCCTGAATCAGCGTCATGGTGACCATGTCGCCATTGGCGACGTGGCTGATTTCGTGGGCGATGACCGCCTCCGCTTCGTCACGGCTCATGCTCTGCAGCAGGCCGGTACTGACGGCGACCAGCGAAGCATTACGACGTGCGCCGGTGGCGAAGGCGTTAATGTCCGGTGCGTGATAAATAGCGACCTGCGGCATGGCAATGCCCGCCTGCTGCGACTGACGGCGCACCGTTTCCAGCAGCCAGTTTTCGGTTTCGTTACGCGGCTGTTCAATCACTTCCCCGCCGACGGAGCGCAGCGCCATCCATTTGGACATCAGCAGTGAGACAAACGAACCGCCGAAACCGAACAGACCGGCCATGATCATCAGGCCCTGAACGCTACTGGATTGGATTCCTGTCAGGCTGAGCACCAGCCCGAAAACCAACATCACCGCCAGGTTGGTGAGCAGGAACAGAGCTATACGCATCATAAAATGTTTACTTCCTCATAAATGTTAACAAAACGCTGCCTCGGATACCCTAGATGGTATGGGCATTCGTCACAGTTTCAAGAGTTGCACGTCATTAACCTACTAAAAATACGAAACTTTACAAAAACGACGCTCAAGCAATACCTTTCAAATTGTAAACGATTGTTGCACAAAGCGGTGGGTTTTTTGACGGAAAATCAGCGCCGTTTGTTATTCAAACGCCCCAGGGGCGTAAAACCGAAACCCTCGGCATGCATCGGCAGAGCTAAATCGCTCATCCTGGCCCCACAGAGAGTTTTACGTCGACAAGCTCCCTCGGGCGCACCCATTAAAAAACTGTACGCGGAACGTAGCAGGAAGAAGACAGACAGGGCAGTAATTCCGGCTTTCCGCCCCTGCTATAGATGCAAATGGCGGTGTCAGCTGGCCGCCAGGGGGAGATTTTGAGGGGATGACACGCCGAAAACGGTGGGCCTTCAATGAGTATCTGATAGCGGAAGCGAAGAAAGCACGCAGCCAGCAGCCAACGGAGTACCCGCACGCCAAAAAATCGGCGCATCTGGTAGAGAAAATTGCCGACTTTGCAGCATCTATCGGGCTGACGTTTACCGAACTGGAGGCTGAGAAACGCAGCGCCATCATGATCAAGGTGTATGCCATGAAAAACCACCGTATGCAGGAATAGCTGCATGTTTTACTTATGATTATGAAAAAGTCTAACTAAATTAAAAAGCGCAGATTACACTGCGCTATGTAATCCCTACACATTTCTTACACATATCAAGATTAAACACTCCTGATCTTATCTCTTTCCTTACCCTACGAAACTCTTGGCTGTACCATATATCAAGAAGACTGTTGTCGTTGACGTTACCAAAAACATGCGACTCGCCAAAGTCATTAGTGCAAACAACATTTCCCGTATGCGTGATTGATATTTCATCTGAAAGGTAATAACACCGTTCCATTTTCCTTTCTTTCTTTGGCTTAACTGAACCGGCCCTGTTGAAAAGAGTTATATTATCCAAAGACCTAACCTTTAATGTTCCATGTTTGGCATATTTGCTATCAATAATGCTGACAATGTTCTTAGGCATTGTTTTAGTGTGTTGTGTTACCAAGAAACCAGTAACACCAGCATCAATACAGGCGTCATATCGCTCCTTACTAAGCCTTATTCCATTTGTGTGAATTATTATTTGAGATTTAGGAAGCTTATATCTGACATAACGCATCAATTCTGGAAGTCTTTCATCCAGAAGTGGCTCGCCAAAGAAATGGGGAGAGATTCGACCCGAATAGTTAATTTTCGATAGATCATCGATTGCCTTTTTAAAGGTTTCTATAGGCATTAGGTTTTTCCCCCTTCCATCTTTAAAAGAAGCAGGGCAATAGCTACATTCTAGATTGCAATCTGAATTTATCTCAAAGTCAAGAGCAGTAAATATATCTCGCTCCCTGAAGCCATATGTCAGTATTTTGTTTAACTCATTATACCAGCCCCTCAGAGTAGGTTTGATAACCTCAGGGGTATTCTGTGCTAAAAGACGATAAAACGAATTCAATACCAGAGGAAGTCTCATTGTTGACACCACGATGTTTTGAATGATTCATAACCTATAGCACGTCAATTCGATAACTGTAAATTGGCATAGTTCTTATTATCCATGCTGACCCTGCCGCTGATCGCCTCAGTACGCCCCGGCGCTATGGTCAACGGCCAACGTATAACCCGTGTTGCATATTGTCGGTGTTCGTCAAAGCATATCTGCTGCGCTACAGCTGCAGGCGGGTGCCACCACAATCGGCGATGGCGTGGCTAACATCCTCACCCTACTGACCAAAACCCTCGACCTGGTCGACGCTGGCACAACGAACGGCAGAGCATACCCACAGCAACACCGGCACCCCAACAAACGCCGCCGAGATAGCACAGGCATCGGCAACAGCCACCGCGCTGAAAGACAAATACAGCCCTCTGATCGGCTAGACCAGAAAGCCCTCGAAACCAAACCCACCATTTAAACGCAACCAGCGGCCCATCACGAGCCGCTGCTGCATCATGTCGAAGATGGCAAAATGTGAACAACACAGGTCGCAATGAGGTCAACAACCTACAAACGTGGTCGTATTGTGGGCAATGAAATTATAAAAACCAATAAAATCAACAGATAATACAAACAAAAAACGCACCCGAAGGTGCGCTTTGCGTTTTGCTTGCTGACTCGGCTGAGTTACTTCGCCGCCGGCTGCGCCTGTTCAAGGTGCGCCAGATCCAGCGCGATATGCACGGTTTCATCCAGATATGGGTCTGGTTCCTGGTAATCCTTCGGCAGATCGTCCAACGCCTTCAGTGGTTTCTTACCGGCGCGCTTCAGACGGTCATTAACGCGCTGCAAACGGGTCGCATCATCATCGTGGTTCTCTTTCTCGCGCTGGGCAAGGTTGAGTGAAACGATGTTGCGCTTGTCCTTCAGTGCCTTGTAATGCGCGATATCCTGCGCGATGTACTGGAACTCAGGATCCTTGGCGATACGCTGCTCATGATCTTTCAGCAGTTCAGGATCGAAAGGTTTCAGATCGCCGGTTTTGGTGTAGGTCGCCGCATTAATGCTGTCCCACGGCATGGCGTTATCTTCAAAGGCTTCACCGGTTTCCGCAGGATCAATGCCGCTTGGCATCAGGATATCCGGGGTCACGCCTTTACGCTGGGTGCTGCCGCCATTCACGCGGTAGAACTTCTGAATGGTGTATTGCACCGAGCCCAACGCCGGCCATTCAGGGCGCAGCATCTGATCGTAAATGCGGTTCAGCGAACGGTACTGCTGCACGGTGCCTTTACCGAAGGTCGGTTCACCGACGATCAGCGCACGGCCATAGTCCTGCATCGCCGCGGCAAAGATCTCGGAAGCCGAGGCGCTGAAACGGTCGACCAGCACCACCAGCGGCCCTTTGTAGTAGGTCACGCCGTCGGTATCCGCGTCTTCACGCACTTTGCCGTTGTTGTCACGTACCTGCACCACCGGACCGCTCGGAATGAACAGACCGGACAGCGATACTGCTTCGGTCAGCGCGCCGCCGCCGTTGGTACGCAGATCGATGATCAGGCTCTTGACGTTCTGCTTGGCCATCTTCTGCAACTGAACTTTCACGTCATCGGTCAGACCGACGTAGAAGCCGGGAATGTCCATCACCGCGACTTTCTCTTTGCCGACGGTCTTGATGGTCATTTTCACCGCGCGATCTTCCAGACGGATGCGTTCACGGGTCAGTGTCACTACGCGAGTTTTGGTGCCCTTGCCCGCAGGCAGGATATCCAGGCGCACTTTACTGCCCTTCGGTCCCTTGATCAGCGAAACCACATCGTCCAGACGCCAGCCGATGACATCAACCATAGGTTTGCCTGCCTGGCCAACGCCAACAATACGGTCACCCACGGTGATCGCCTTGCTCTTCGCCGCCGGGCCGCCTGGCACCATGGAGTTGATCAGGGTGTAGTCGTCATCCATCTGCAACACCGCACCGATGCCTTCCAGTGACAGGCTCATCTCAGTGTTGAACTGTTCGGTATTGCGCGGGGACAGGTAGTTGGTATGCGGGTCGATTTCATGCGCGAAGGCATTCATCGCCAGTTGAAATACGTCTTCGCTGTTGCTTTGCGTCAGACGCTTGATCGCGAACTGATAGCGTTTGGTCAGCGTTTCGCGAATTTCCTTGTCGGTCTTGCCGGTCAGCTTGAGGTTCAGCTCGTCATATTTGACTTTGGCATCCCACAGGCTGTCCAGTTCGGCCTTGTCTTTCGGCCACGGCGCTTTGCTGCGGTCGAGATCGATAGTGTCGTTGCCGGTGAAGCTCATTGGCTTTTCCAGCAGCGACAAGGCATAGGTGTAACGCTCAAAACGGCGTTTCTGGGCCAGATTGTACAGCGCGTATGGCGTATCCAGCTTACCGCTTTTCAGTTCTTCGCCAAGCTGGTTGCGCTTGTTGGCGAATTGCGCCACGTCGGAGGCCAGCAACACGTTATGGTTGTAGTCCAGCATATTCAGGTAACGATCGAAGATCTTGCCTGAAAAGTCCGCATCAAGGGCAAACTGGCGGTAATGAGAGCGAGTGAAGCGCGAAGTGACGCGCTCACTCACCGTTGCATGTTGCGGTTCCTGCTGAAGCTGAGGCAGTTGATCGATGCGGATGTTGGCTGTGTCCGCTCCGTAACTGACGCCCGCCCACAACAGACCCGCGACTGCTGTTAATCTGACAAATTTGTTCATGCCTTGGTTGGCCTCCGTATCAGAACTGCAAGTGTTCTGCGCGCACAATCATCGCCAGACCGGAAGAGAGCTGCACACGTACGCCATCTTTAGCGATTTCAAGTACGGTAGCATCCATCGCGCTCTTGCCTGCTCTGACTTTGATTTCTTGGCCAATTTGCAGTTTAGAGATATCCGTGACTGGCACATGGCGCTGCTGGCTTTCCTCTTTGACTTCACGAGGTTGGCGAGCGGACTGTGGGCGAGTTTGTGGGCGCGGCTTGCGGTTCTCCGGTGCAGCTCCGCCTTCGCGACGTGCAGCAGGTTTTTTACCGGCTGGACGTGGACGACGCGGTTGTGCATCGGCTGATTCGCCGGCAGCTTCACGTTTTTTGGCGTTTTGTTCGGCACGCTGTGCCTGAACGCGCGCTTTCGCTTCTTCAAGCTGTTGGCGGGCATGATCGACATGCTGCTGTTCCAGTTCACCGCACGGGTTGCCGTCTAAATCGACGCGCTGGGCGCCAACTTTGACGCCGTACAGGTAACGCCAGCTAGAGGTGTACAGGCGCAGGGCAGAACGCAATTGCGTTTTGCTGAGATTCTCTTCCCCTTGAACACGCTCGACCAGATCCTGAAAAATGCCGATTTTCAACGGGCGAGCTTCGCCCTCGGCGCTAAAGCAGAGCGGAAAACGCTCGGCAAGAAAAGCAATGACTTCTTTACTAGAGTTCAACTTAGGTTGATTTTCCATGAAATTTCCTGATTACAACGGGTTTGCCAACCAGCGCAGGCATGAACAGGCGTCATTATAATGACGCCATCGGTAAATGCCACGTTAACCGTAGATCAACTTGCTGTCACAGTGACGTATTTCGCACTATCACACTGCTCCAGCTGCGCGCAAAGCCCCGCCACCACTGCTTCCAGGCCCCTTTCATCCTGTTCGTCGAAACGTTGATAAACTGTGCTGTCGATATCGAGAACGCCGATAATCTGACCACCGACATTCAGCGGCAGCACAATTTCTGCATTACTGGCCGCGTCACAGGCGATATGACCCGGGAACGCATGGACATCGCCAACGCGCTGCACAAGGTTTTCCGCCACGGCGGTACCGCACACGCCCTTGCCTACCGGAATACGCACGCAGGCGATTTTCCCCTGGAACGGACCGAGCACCAGTTGCGCGCCGTCCATCAGGTAAAAACCAGCCCAGTTAACGTCGTCAAGGCGTTCGTTAATCAACGCACTGGCGTTGGACAACGCGGCGATAAAGTTGGTTTCTCCGTCGAGCAGAGCGCACAAATCACGTTTTAATTCCGCGTAGAATTGTTCTTTTGTCATGTATTAACCATTGATACTGTGAAGATGGCCAGAAGCCCAAAGCTTAAGCCCTATAAAATAAGCATTAAATGCGTATAGCCACAAGGTTAATCATCTGTTGCTTCACAAAACCCTACCGGGCAAGGTATGTTTGCCGCTCAGAAACCCTGTTTTGCCGCCCGGTGCTTGACCCTATAAGGCACGGACAGATTTATTTTTCAGCTACGCTAACAGTTCCGGCGGGCTTTAGGGCAGCTTTTGTCATGATGAAAATACACGCGATCACCGGCCCACTTTCCAAAGCACGCCACCAGCGCTGTTGCGAATGCGACCTGCTGTTTGTGTTGCCGCCGCTCAGCGCCAAGCAGGCGGCCTACTGCCCGCGTTGCGATGCGAAGGTCGTCAGCGGACGCGACTGGTCGATGACCCGACTGACCGCCATGGCGGTGACCATGCTGCTGTTGATGCCCTTCGCCTTCAGCGAGCCGCTGATCAGCATCCGCTTGTTGGGGGTCCGTATCGACGCCAGCCTGCTGGAAGGCATCTGGCAGATGAGCCGCCAGGGCGACCCTATCACGGCCAGTATGGTGGCGTTCTGCACCATAGGTGCTCCACTGACGTTGGCGCTGTCGCTTCTGTACCTGCGTTTCGGCCATGCGCTGGGCATGAACCTACGCCCGGTCCTGCTGATGCTGGATCGATTGAAAGAGTGGGTGATGCTCGACATTTACCTGATCGGTATGGCCGTGGCCACCATCAAGGTCAAAGAGTACGCCGATATTCAGGCCGGCAGCGCGCTGATCGCCTACCTGTCGCTCACCCTGCTCAGCATCCTGACGCTGATCCACGTGAATCTGGAACAGCTGTGGGAGCGCTATTACCCGCAAGAGCAGCCGAAAGGCCTGCCGACCGCCCTGCATATCTGTCTGTCGTGCCATTTCACCGGTTACCCGGATGAACGCGGCCGCTGCCCGCGATGCCATGTTCCGATGTGTCACCGGCAGCCCTACAGCCTGCAGAAAACCTGGGCGGCTCTGATTGCGGCGATGATTTTACTGATCCCGGCCAACCTGCTGCCGATTTCGATCATTTACGCCAACGGCGCGCGGATGGAAGACACCATCTTCTCCGGGGTGGTGTCGTTGGCAACCTCCGGCAATGTGCCCATCGCAGCCATCGTCTTCATCGCCAGCGTACTGGTTCCCTTTACCAAAGTCATTGTGCTGATCACCTTGCTGTTCAGCATCCACTTCAAAACCTCGCACAGCCTGAAAACGCGTATTCGCCTGCTGCGCCTGGTGACTTGGATCGGGCGCTGGTCGATGCTCGATCTGTTCGTTATTGCGTTGATGATGTCGCTGGTGAATCGCGACCAATTGTTATCTTTTACTATGGGGCCGGCAGCCTTTTACTTTGGGTCTGCGGTTATTTTAACTATTCTTGCCGTAGAGTGGCTGGATAGCCGATTGATTTGGGATGCACATGCAACAGGAAACGCCGAATACACCGACTGAAGCGCGGGTCAAAAACAAGCGCCGCATTTCGCCATTCTGGTTACTGCCGTTTATTGCCCTGCTGATTGCGGGGTGGCTGGTCTATAGCAATTTCCAGGAACGCGGCACCACGGTGACCATTGATTTTCAGTCTGCGGCAGGCATCGTCGCCGGGCGCACCCCGGTGCGTTATCAAGGGGTGGAAGTCGGCACCGTACAAAGCATCAGCCTGAGCAAGGATCTGCGCAGCATCGTGGTCGAAGCCAGCATCAAGAGCGATCTGGAAGACTCGCTGCGCGACGGCACCCAGTTCTGGCTGGTCACGCCGAAAGCCTCGCTGGCGGGCGTATCCGGCCTGGATGCGCTGGTAGGCGGCAACTACATTGGCATGATGCCGGGCAGCGGCCAGCCGCAAACCCACTTCACCGCCCTCGATACCCAGCCCAAATACCGGTTGAACACCGGCGAACTGATGATTCATCTGCATGCCGACGATCTGGGCTCGCTCAACACCGGGTCGTTGGTGTATTACCGTAAAATTCCGGTCGGTAAAGTGTATGACTACACCATCTCCGAAGGGAACAAAGGCGTCACCATCGATGTGCTGATCGACCGCCGCTTTGCCAATCTGGTGAAGGGCAGCAGCCGTTTTTGGAACGTCTCGGGTTTTAAAGGCGATTTCAGCCTGTCGGGCGCATCAGTACAGATGGAAAGCCTGACCGCGTTGGTCAACGGTGCCATCGCCTTTGACTCGCCGCTCGACGGCCAGCAGGCCAAGGCCGATCAAAGCTACACCCTGTATCCGGATCTGGCGCACAGCCAGCGCGGCGTCAACATTACGCTTGATCTGCCCAGCGGTAACAGCCTGAGTGAAAATCACACGCCGCTGATTTATCAGGGGCTGCAGGTCGGTACCCTGACCAAGCTGACGCTGGAACAAGACAGCAAGGTCACCGGCGAACTGACTATCGATCCGTCGGTGGTGGATTTAATGCGCAGCGGTACGCGGATTGTCATGCGCAGCCCGCGCCTGAGCCTGAACGACGCCAAACTCAGCCAGTTGCTGACCGGCAATACGCTGGAGCTGGTGCCGGGCGATGGCGAGCCGCAGCAGCATTTCAACGTGCTGGACAGCAGTGAAACCCTGCTGCAGCAGCCGGGCGTGTTGACCGTCACGCTGAACGCGCCGCAAAGCTACGGCATCGACGTCGGCCAACCGCTGGTGGTGCACGGCGTCAAGGTCGGCCAGATAATGAGCCGCGCCTTGACCGACAGCGGCGTGGTGTTTACCGCCGCCGTCGAAGCCCAATATCGCCGCCTGCTGCACAAAGACAGCAAGTTTGTGGTTAACAGCCGCGTCGACGTCAAGCTGGGGCTGGACGGCATGGAAGTGCTGGGTGCCAGCGCACAGGAATGGCTGGACGGCGGCGTGCGTATCATCCCCGGCAGCAAGGGCGATCCTGTCGGCCAGTACCCGTTGTACGGCAATAGCGAAAAAGCCGAAGCCGGTATCGTCGGCAACACCCCAACCCCTACCCTGACGTTGAACGCCGTCAGCCTGCCGGACGTGCAGGCCGGATCGGTGGTGCTGTACCGTAAATTCCAGGTGGGCGAGATTGTTAGCGTGCGCCCGAAAGCCAACGAGTTTGAGGTCGATGTCTATATCAGCCCGGAATACCGCAAGCTGTTGACCCGCGAAAGTATCTTCTGGGCCGAAGGCGGCGCCAAGGTGCAACTGAACGGTAACGGCCTGACGGTGCAAGCTTCGCCGCTCAACCGGGCGTTGAAAGGCGCCATCAGTTTCGACAACTTGCAGGGTGTGACTCTGGACAAAGGTGCCAAACGCATGCTCTACGCCACGGAAACCGCGGCCCGTGCGGTGGGCAGCCAAATCATCCTGAAAACCTATGACGCCAGCAAACTGTCGCCAGGCATGCCGCTGCGTTATCTTGGCATCGATATCGGTCAGGTAGATTCATTGAAACTGGCGCCAGAGCGCAATGAAGTGCTGGCCAAAGCGGTGCTGTACCCGGAATACGTGCAGACCTTCGCGCGCCTGGGCAGCCGCTTCTCCATCGTGTCGCCGGAGATTTCCGCCGCCGGGGTCAGCAACCTCGATACCCTGCTGCAGCCCTACATCAACGTGGAACCGGGCCGGGGTCGCGAGTTGCGCAGTTTTGAACTGCAGGAAGCCAGCATCACCGACTCGCGCTATCTGGACGGCCTGAGCGTGATCCTCGACGCGGCCGAAACCGGCTCGCTGCAAATTGGCACCCCGGTGCTGTTCCGCGGCGTGGAAGTGGGTACCGTCACCGGTTTCTATCTGGGCGCCATGTCCGATCGCATCCACGTCGCGCTGCGTATCAGCAAGAAATATCAGTACCTGGTCCGCAACAACAGCGTGTTCTGGCAGGCCTCCGGCTACAACCTGCAATTCGGTCTGACCGGTGGCGTGATCAAGAGCGGCACCTTCCAGCAATTCATCCGCGGCGGCATTGCATTCGCTACCCCGCCAAGCATTCCGTTGGCGCCCAAGGCCACGCCGCACAAGCACTTTATGCTGAATGCGGAAGAGCCGAAAGACTGGCGAGACTGGGGCACCGCCATCCCTAAAGAGTAAACAGGCTCTACCTTCAGGGGCTCAGCAATGCTGGGCCCCTACTGTTTCCCGGTTTGTGGTAAACTCCCGCCCTTATTTTGACAGCTGCCAGAGAGCTCACCCGTGGCCAAACCTGCCTCCGTTTATTTGCCGACCGCCTTTCTCGACGCGACACGCGCCATCATGCCCGCCGACCTGTCGATGGACGATTTTATTGCCGCCTGCCAGCGCCCGCTGCGTCGCAGCCTGCGGGTCAATACGCTGAAAATCAGCGTCGCCGACTTCCTGACGCTGGTGCAGGATCACGACTGGCGGCTGGAGCCTATCCCCTGGTGTGCAGAAGGGTTTTGGATCGAACGCAAGGACGAGGAGCTGCGACTGGGCAGCGCAGCGGAGCATTTAAGCGGTCTGTTTTACATTCAGGAAGCCAGCTCGATGCTGCCGGTCAGCGCCCTGTTCGCCGCCGGGGAAACACCGCGCCGGGTGCTGGACGTCGCCGCGGCACCGGGCTCCAAAACCACCCAGATTGCCGCCTTGATGAACAACCAGGGCGGCATTGTGGCTAACGAATACTCCGCCAGCCGGGTCAAGGTGCTGCACGCCAACATCAGCCGCTGCGGTGTTAAAAACGCGGCGCTGACCCATTTTGACGGCCGGGTGTTCGGCGCGGCGTTGCCGGAAAGCTTCGACGCCATTTTGCTGGATGCGCCCTGCTCCGGTGAAGGTGTCGTGCGCAAAGATCCGGACGCCATGAGCAACTGGTCACCGGAAAGCGTCGCCTCCATCGCCGAGACCCAGCGCGAGCTGATCGACAGCGCCTTCCATGCCCTGGCTCCGGGCGGCGTGATGGTTTACTCCACCTGCACGCTCAACGCGCAGGAAAATCAGCAGGTCGTCAACGGGTTGCTGGCAACCTACGGCGACGCGGTCAGCATCGAGCCGTTGGGCGACCTGTTCCCAGGCGCAAAACACGCCTTGACCGCCGAAGGCTTCCTGCATGTGTTCCCGCAGATCTACGACAGTGAAGGCTTCTTCGTGGCGCGCTTGCGCAAGCATCACTCCGTGCCTGCACTGGCGAAACCAACTTATAAATTGGGTAAATTCCCGTTCGCGCCGCTGTCCGGCAAGGACTCGGCCGAAATCGCCCAGGCGGCCGCCGCTTCGGGGTTGGTCTGGGATGAAACCAGCCGCCTGTGGGCGCGCGATAAAGAAATTTGGCTGTTCCCTGCCGAACTGGAAGCCTTGGTCAACAAGGTGCGTTTCTCGCGTATCGGGCTGAAGCTGGCCGAGCGTTTCACCAAAGGCTACCGCTGGCAGCACGAAGCGGTGATCGCGCTGGCGGCGGCCGACGGCAAGCAGCGCTTTGAACTGGATGCCGCGCTGGCGCAGGAGTGGTACCACGGCCGTGATCTGTACCCGGACTCGCCGCCGTTGACCGATGAATGCATAGTCACCTATCAGCAACAGCCGTTGGGGATCGCCAAACGCATCGGCAGCCGGATAAAAAACAACCTGCCACGCGAACTGGTTCGTGACGGCGTGTTGGACTTTCATCAGTAATTTCGATAAAACGGGCCGAAAAACTCCGGCCCGTTAATGTTTCTGATAATATTCCGATCAGGGAATATTATTACTCCAATCATTTCACCCTACAGGTACTTTCCCTGCTTGCTTGCCGTCATCGGCGACCCTCTTAAAAATAAAGCCTTTTTTCGGCCTGTCACCAAGACAATTCCGGGTTCTTAACCTATTAATTAAATTGTCAGTAAATTAATACTTTTCTTATTGCCAGGTGGCATTTTTTTTAGGCTTCTCTTTCACACAGCAAGGAATAAAACATGAAAAAGATTCTGATGACATTGTCCTCGGTTGCTACCCTGCTGTGCGCAAATGGCGCCGCCAATGCAGGCACCATTCAGGGGAATCTGGGCGTGAGCCTGACCATCGGTGCCGGTTGCGTGGTGGCCGGTGGCGACAGCAGCGGCAGCGTCAACGATTTCGGCTCCATCAACTTCGGCACCTACTCTTCCCTGTCCAACATTATCGACGCCAGCGCAACCGGTTCCGCCGGTGCCGGCACCCTGACGCTGACCTGCACCACCGGCACGCCTTACACCGTGGCGTTGAACGACGGCCTGCACGTCACCACCGGCAACCAACGTCGCATGTCCAGCGTTGCCGGCGCATTTATCAGTTACAACCTCTACAAGGATCAGGCCCGTACCAGCTCCTGGGCCAACGGCGCCAATGCCCTGACCGGCACTGGTACCGGTGCCGCGGTTCCCCTGATTGTCTATGCTCGCGTCCCGGCAGCGGTCACCACGCCGGATCCCGATACCTACAACGATACCGTGACGATGACGGTAACCTGGTAAGGGTGCGGCAGGCAGTCATTGGCTACGGGTTACTGGCGCTGAGCCTGGCGGCGAATGCCGACAGCAAAACCGCCACCATTGGCGTCAGTGCCACCTTGTTGAAGACTTGTGAAGCCGGCAGCAGCTCGGGTGGCAATGTCAGCTTCGGTTCACTGAATTTCGGTACAGTCTATTTTCTCAGTACCAGCGTCAGCGTAGCCGGGCAGCAGAATGCCGGAGCCATCCGCGTCAAGTGCAATAACGGCACCAGCTACAACGTTTTGCTTGGCGGTGGGCAAAGCGGCAACGTCGCCGCTCGCTATCTGAAAAGCGCCGCCGGGCAACAGGTGAACTACAACCTGTACACCAACAGCGCCCACAGCACCCTCTGGGATAACCTGACCGGGGTGTCTCAGACCGCCAACGGCCAGGATAACTGGCTACCGGTGTATGGCATGATCCCCGTGCAAGCCACGCCACCGGTCGGCAGCTACACCGATACCGTACAGGTCACCATCAATTGGTAACGCCAATGCGCATGTCCCGCTGTGGGTTTCTGCTCTGGATGGCAGCATCGCCGGTTCTGGGCGATACCGGCGTCAACGAGCTGCAAAAAAGCACGCCGTTAACCGTCAATGCCACGGTCGTCAAAGGCTGCATATTGGGCAGCGGCAGCAGTGATGTCTCCACGTTCGGCAGCCTCAGCTTCGGCCAGGTCTCTTCGTTGGCCAGCAATATCAGCATTGTTTCCAGCTCCGGAGCCGGCTCCATCCTGTTCCGTTGCAACCCGGGCCTGAGCGTGACGCTGGCGCTGGGTATCGGCAATAACGTTACCGGCTCTATCTCCGCCGGTCGCAAATTAAAAAATACCCTGACCTCCGAGACCCTGCTCTATCAGCTCTATCAGGACAGCAACTATTCCACCCTTTGGGGTGATGGCAGTAACGGCGGCAACTCGGAGATCGTTGCGGCGACCGGCATCACCCAGGAAATAAAAGTTTATGCCCGCTTGTTTTCGACCAGTACCCTGCCCACCAGTGGCATTTACAGCGATACGGTCTTACTGACGGTGACTTATTAAGTATTTTGAATAAGGATTTAGCCATGCGAATACCTTCCCTACTGCCGCTGACGGCAGTGCTGCTGATTGCCGGCCAGCAACAGGCCCTGGCCGCCGCGTCGATTCTGATTTGGCCTATCGACCCGGCGATTGAAGATCAACAACCCGCCACCGCGTTGTGGCTGGAGAACCGCGACAGCAAGCCGGTTTATATGCAGGTCCGGGTGCTCGGCTGGAAACAGACCGCCGGCAAAGACGATTACAGCAACCAGAGCGAAGTGATCGCCAGCCCGCCGGTCGCCTCGATTGCGCCGGGTAAACGTCAACTGATCCGGTTGATTAAGCAAACCCCGCCGCCCGCCGGGCAGGAACGCGCCTACCGCATTCTGATTGATGAAGTCCCGGTGAAAGATCCCGGCAACTCAACCGCGCCGGATGGGGCCCAGATGGGGTTGAAATTCCAGATGCGCTATTCGGTACCGCTGTTTGTCAGCGGCCAGGGCGTCTGGACCAAGCAGGATCCTGAAAAACCGCGCGACTACGCCACGGCCAGTCAGCCGCAGCTCAGCTACCGCCTGCTGCAGCAAAGCAGCCAACGCTGGCTGGAGGTACGCAACCAGGGCATCGTGCATGCACGCATTTCCAAAGTGACGATGCAAGGGAGAACGCTCAATGCCGGCCTCATGGGCTATGTGTTGCCCGGCTCGCAAATGCGCTTTGCCTTGCCGGCCTCGGGCAGTTTCAACAGCGGTCAATTGCAGGCGACGGTCAACGACAATAAAAAGCCGATAACCGTGCCTGTTTACTGAGTCTCAGGTGCCGTTAACCCGCTTGCCGTCCCCCAGGTGCAACGGATCCGGATTGAAACCGTTGGCATTCGCCGTCATGTGCGCAGTGGCCTCTCCCTGGCTACCCTATGCTTACGCCGATGATTTGCCCCCGCCGCCCAGCGCCATCAGCATGCCGGACACTACCCTGTATCTGGAGCCGGTGGTCAACGGCCGTCAGACCGGTAAAGTGGTGCCGGTGAATTACCGTGCCGGCCACTATTACCTCACGCCACAGCAGTTAATCGACGCCGGCCTGCCGGTCACGGATAAACAGGCAAAAGAAATTGCGGTCGACCAATGGGAAAAGGTGGATGTCACCTACAGCGGTGAAACCCAACAGTTACTGATCAACGTGCCCAATGACTGGCTGCCCAGGCAACGGTTTAACGCTCAGAATCCCCTGGACCGCCTGCCGGCGCAAAGCAGCCTCGGCCTGTTGTTCAATTACGATCTTTACGCCAGCCAGAGCAGCGCCAACGGCCAGCCGGGCTACCTTTCCGCCTGGAGCGAACAGCGGTTGTTCGACGGCTTTGGCGTGCTGTCCAACACCGGTATTTTCCGCGGCAGTTTCAACACCACGGCCGACAGCAGCCAGGATAACCGTTATCTCCGCTACGACAGTCAGTGGCGCTACAATGACGATGAAAACCTGCTCAGTTATACCGCCGGCGATCTCACCACCGGGGCGCTGACCTGGAGCAGCTCGGTACGCATTGGTGGCGTCCAGTTGGCGCGTAATTTTGCCTCCCGGCCGGACCTGATCACCTACCCATTACCGCAGTTTTCCGGTCAGGCGGCCCTGCCGAGCAGCATCGATTTATATATCAACAGCTACAAAAACAGCACCACCAGCGTCAACCCCGGCCCTTTCACCCTGGATACCGTGCCCTACATTAACGGCGCCGGGCAGGCCACCGTCGTGACCACCGACGCGCTGGGCCGACAAGTCAGTACCCTGGTGCCGTTTTATGTCGCCAGCAACCTGTTGCAGCAAGGCATGAGCGACTTCAGCCTTTCCACCGGTGCCTTGCGCCGTAATTATGGCCTTGATTCAGCCGATTACGGCCAGTGGGTGGCCAGCGGCAGCGGGCGTTACGGCGTCACTGATTGGTTAACCCTGGAAGGTCGTGCCGAAGGTGCCGCAGAACTGGCGGTCGGTGGTGCGGGCGCGGATATCCGCCTTGGCCACTGGGGAGTATTCAATGCCTCGTACAGCTATAGCCAGGCCAGCGACAACGCTTTTAACGATTACCAGCCTTCCCAGCGCCCTGACTACTACGATCCCCTGACCGGTCAACCCTTGCCGCAACCCGACACGCAGCCGGTCTACCAATACAGCACCAACCACGGCGATCAGAGCAGCGTCGGCTATACCTACAGCAACAGTTATTACAGCCTCAATGCACAACGCATCCTGCGCAGTGCGGGTTTCGGCGATATTTCGGTATACAAGAGCGACTATCGTCTGAGCCGTCGAACCGATCAGCTGACGGGCAGCGTCGGCCTTAACCGCTTCGGCAGTATCGGTGCCGGTTACTTCGACGTGCGTGACGCTACCGGTCAACGTACCCGCCTGGTCAACTTCTCTTACAGCATTTCGCTGTGGCGCAACACCAGTCTGTATGCGTCAGTCAACCGCGAAATCGGCAGCAGCGGCTACAGCGCTCAACTGCAGCTTTCGATTCCCTTCGACAGTTGGGGCACCGCCGGTGTCAGCGCCGCCCGCGACAACGAAAACCGCTGGAACCAACGCGTCAGCTACAGCCGCGCCGCGCCAACCGATGGCGGTCTGGGCTGGAACCTGGCCTACGCGGACGGGCAAAGCAGCGACAGCTACCGTCAGGCCGATATCACCTGGCGCACTCGCCTGCTCGAGGCCCGCGGCGGGATGTACGGCAGCAGCCACGATTATACTCGCTGGGGGGAAGTGAGCGGCTCGCTGGTGGCGATGAAAGGCGATCTGTACGCCACCAACACCATCAACGATGCTTTCGCCCTGGTTTCAACCCAAGGCTACCCGGACATTCCAGTGCGTTATGAAAATCAGTTAATCGGCGTGACCAACGACAAAGGCTTTCTGCTGGTCCCGACCGTGACCTCGTATTACCACGCCAAATTCCAGATAGATCCGCTCAACCTGCCGGCAGACGTCGACGTTCCTGTCGTTGAGAAAACCGTAGCCATTCGCGATCACAGCGGTTTCCTGGTCGATTTCCCGATCCAGCCCATCTCCGCCGCCGACGTTAAATTGGTCGACGCTCAGGGGAAACCGCTGGCCAACGGCAGCGAGGTGGCCATCATCGGCAGCAAACAGCAAAGCTATGTCGGCTGGGATGGCATGGTGTATGTGGATCCGGTGCAGCTGCAGAACCGGTTGAGCGTTATCCCTGCCGACGGCAGCGCCCCCTGTCAGGCGCAATTCAGCCTGACGAAAACTCAGGGCATCCAAAGTATCGGGCCGATCCTGTGCCAGTAACCCATAATGGAGAAAGATATGATCCGTGGAACCCAGGCGTTATTACTGGCTCTGTTGCTGTTCGCAGGCCGCCAGGCGTTCGCCGACTGCGTCACCACCAACGGTAGCGTGACGCTGCCCGGCAGCAGCTCTTTTGCCGTCTACAACGGCTCGCTCAGCGCTCAAGGCACCGCCGGACTCAACTGCAGCGGCCTTGGCCTGTCGCTGCTGACGCAAAATACCGTGACGGTCAAGATTAACTCGACCACCCACAATATGGCGCTGACCAACACCGACGGTTCCGGCGATCAAATCCCTTATTTGATTTACCCCGACTCGAATTACCAGTATCCCTACAGCGTCGGGCAAACCATTGATTACAGTTCTCTCAACCTGCTGACGCTGATCCTTATCTCCCCCAACGTCAACTTTCCGCTGTATATCAAGACCACCGCCGGGGCTAACGTCCGTTCAGGCACCTATACCGACACCGTCAACCTGGTGTGGAACTACCACATCTGCGGCCTGGGCTTAATCGGGCTGTGCATCTGGTGGGATGGCACCAATAAACCCAGCACCGTGACGATCAATCTGGTGATCACCAAAGACTGTTTGCTGGGCACCGCGCAAAACGTCGATTTCGGCAGCATGGCGTTGGTGGGCCAGTTTAATCCGGTGAACCAAAGCATCACCCTCACCTGCACCAAGACCGAGGGCTATATCACCTACTTTACCGATGGCAATAACCCGATCACCGGCTGGCGACGCATGAAAAACGGCACCAGCAACTATCTGCAGTATCAAATTTACCTGCCCAACACCACCACGGTGTGGAACAGCACCAACAAACAACCCGGTTCCGGAACCGGGCTGGCGCAAAGCATCCCTTACCTGGCGGCCGTCAATTCCGCGCAAACCGAAGTCCCGGTGGGCGCCTACCAGGACAATCTCAGTTTTGTCGTGGAGTATTAAGCCCATGCGCTAGCCGCTGAGCGACAATGTTGCCAGCTTGTATTTTTTATGTGGCATTTTTTGCTCATTTAGCTATGCTGATTAAGATGACCCAACTGGTCATACCTCATACCAGCAGATCAAGCAAGGAGTTCCAATGGGCAAAACCGTGGTGAAAATAGGCAGTTTCGAGGTCGATGATGCGCATTTGTCCTCCTCGCCCGATAAGGTCAGCACGCTGACGATCCCTTGCAAATCGGATCCCGATCTGTGCATGCAGTTAGACGGTTGGGATGAACACACCAGCATCCCGGCCATACTCGATGGCAAGCAATCGCTGCTGTATAAGCAACATTACGATCGGCAAACCGATGCCTGGGTAATGCGGTTGGATTGAATGACGAAATACTGGAGAACGCGCGCTGTTTCGCTGGGAACAACGCGCGTTTTTTTATGCGATGGCGATACCGCGGCCGGCGAAAAAGCGGCCAAAGCGGCTCAGCGGTAACCTCACCTGCTGCCGCGTTTCCGGCCGATCGCCGGAAGGATTGTGGAAAGTCACGCTCTGCGCCTCAACGGCGGTAACCAATACCAGATGGCCGCCCCGCTGTGGCGGTGCCCGTTCGGGCCAACGAATGCCGGGGTGTACCGAAGCCATAAAATAGCGCCGTTGCGCCAACAGCTGTGGCAATGCCTCTGCCTCGATGCCAACCTGAACCTCGGCCTCCAGGGCAAATTGCTCACGCACAAAGTCGACAAAGGGAGCGTAAATCAGCCCCTTGATGCGCTCGCCCTCACGCACGTAAGCCCCGTACGGCAGGCTGCGGCGTGCCAGTTCCAGCAGCGGCGGCGCATCGCCGTCGCGATGGCTCAGCACCATTTTCAGGCAGGCCATGCCGCAGACGTGGTTGGCCCATTCGATATATTCCGCCCGATCGCGCGCGCCACTGAGCGCCCAATTGGCGTCATCCGCCAGCGTCGCGCGGCCGGCAATCAGATCGGCCGCCAGCTCAGGCGTCGCCCACTGGCAGACGTAAGGAACAGAGGAGGTCAAATCAGAAAGTCTCTGTCACTTTAAAATTCATCAGCACCAGCGTCATATCCGGTGAGAACAGCTCGTATTCTTCAAAGAAGCTCTGCAGCTCTTTACGCCAATAGGCCAGCGAACGGTCACCTTCGCCTTCGGCAAAAGCATGGGCTTCATCAACCTGATCGTAGGTTTTCATCTCGACCGACGTCAGTTCCACCGCACACACCGGTTGACCTTTACCATCCACCACCACAAATACGTCGCCGGCCAACGGAATGCCTTCGCCGTCAAGATTGGAACAGGTGGCCGTCTTGGTGCCGTTGAGGATCAGCTTGGCCACGTCATCGGCCTGCTGCTCGGTCTTGCCGAACGCCCAACGCTCGGTATTTTCGTATTTCTTCGGAATTTCGCTCGCCATTGCCATACCTTTTTGAATAAATCATTGTGCAGACAGAATAGTACAACGTATCCCTCGCCGCCTGCACTGCCGAATTCACCCCGCAGCCGCCTAATCAGGCTCTTTTACCGGTTGTTTAGGGTAAATCCCTGTGCCTATGCCGACACAACAGGCATACTGTGAGCGCAATTCACTCAATGGTTAACGGCCAGGCGGTAAAATGAAGAATGACGATAAAGATCCCGATGACACCTTCAGTGACTTATTGAAAGTTTTGGCGGTGGCGGTGATTGTGATCTTTGTTATTGGCGGCTGGTATTTCAGCTGATCACCCTTACAGGAGGTCATGTTGGCCACCAAACGCATGCGCAGCAAACACTGGAAGATGTTTTTAATATTATTGCTGATCTGTCTCGCCCTACTGTTATTGCGCTGGGCGGCGATAGTCTTTGGCTAACCGCAAGGAGCAGAACCCATGGCAAAACGAAATGGCAACGGCGTACAAATCGCCTTACTGCTGCTGGCGCTGGTTATTTTGGTCTGCGGCATTTTGATGATCACCACCGAGCTGGGCCATCAGGTGCTTGAAGAGATCGAAGATATCCTCGAGTAACGCCAGTCCGGCCGGACACTGGCGGCCCTGCTTATCCGAGCTTGCGTTCCGCGGGTTGTTCGGCCTCAGGCTCCAACAACTCGCGCAGATAGGCAATTCTTGCCTCCCCTTGCGGCAACCATAAACGACACAGCCAATGCTGCACTTCTGCCCGCTGGCTCCGGCGATGGTACTCAGCCAGTTGATCGACCAGTTTCATCATTCACCCTCCAGATATTCGACACTGTCAGTATTGGATGAAAAAACCAGAAGAAACACTGATGGCTTATTTTTAATACTTCCTGTTTTAGCATTGTGCGATCGGCACGCTGGCGAACCCCAGGTCCAACTGCTACATTGACCAAAAATCACCCAGCCGAGGTAACCCATGATGTTCTCGGAGCAGGAGATAAAGCCCGTGTGGGATGAAGTGGCACGCTTGATTGGCGACAGCGTGATGCAGTTGCGTCACCGCGGCGAGGTCTTATCGGTCGAAACGCTGGCGAAACACCTGGCGCAGCAACTGGCCGAAAGCAACGACATTGAACGCCGCATCCTGATCGGCACGGCGATCAACATGCTGAAAGATGGAAAATGAATCGCCAACCGGAATGGTTGGCGATTCGGCAGAAGCCCGAGGTATGCAAGCCCGGCCTTCTGTGCGCTACTATGTCAGGCTAACATGACGAAATTAATAGGAATTGTCGGGTTTTTCCCAAAAAAGCACTATTTTTGTTGCTCATAGCCACCAAACCAGCACGAAATCACTGACGGATGGCCTGAGTGGCCGTGGGCGGTGCTGAATAAATGCGGAGATCTCGGTCATGCGATCGGCCCCCCCATGAGCACTATTAATGAGAACGATAATCCCTTAAAGAAAAGAACAGTCAATTTATTAAAATACAGAATTATCCGATTAAAAATATTCTCGCTAATTTTCATTCCATTTGAGTATTTATTATTCGTGGGTGGCGAAAATAAAAAAACCGGAGCAATCCACCCCGGCAATCCTTAATTTAGCCTGGATTCAAATTAACCAACCCAACAATAGCGTGGCGCCAATCACGGTGGAGGCACCACCGATACGTGTGGCGATTTGCGCGAATGGCATCAGCCCCATTCGGTTGGATGCGGAAAGAATAGCGACGTCGCCGGTACCGCCTAACCCACTGTGACAACAGGTCACAATCGCCGCTTCAACCGGGAACATTTTCAGATAAGGCGCAATCAGGAAACTCACCAGCCCCATCGACAACACCACCGAACCGCAGACCACCACATAACCAACCGAAAACACCGCCACTACGCTTTCCAGTGGCACATACAGCATGCCAAGGCCAATCATCAGCGGCCACACCAGCGCGGTTGAAACAAACTTATAAAAACTGTGCGCGCCGGTCTCCATCGAAGTCGGGATCACCCGGCAATATTTGCACAATACCGCAAACAGGATCATCAGCACCGGGCCGGGAATATGAACGATGTGTTCGAACAGGCCGCCGACGATAAAGAAGGCGCAGATCACCAGTAACCCGCCGCCCATCAGTTGGAAATCGACATTGCCGCCGGTTTCCTTGATATCAAACACCGCATTTTCCTGCGCCGAACGGATCAGCATGCCGTCACCGCTCAGAGCCTTGCGCTTCATGCCCAGTCGCGCCAACACCCCGGCCGCCACAATGGCGAAGATATTGCCCAGCACCGCCGCAGGCGCCAATTGCGCGACATACACGTCGGGTGTCGATCCCAGAATGGCGGAGTAAGCCAGCGACAGCGGTAAAATCCCCTCGCCGATACCGCCACCGATGATCGGCACGATAATAAAGAAGAAGGTGTGGTAGAAGCTGAAGCCAAACAGCTTGCCCACCAGCAACCCGGTCGCCACCGCCGTGACCGTACCCACCACCAGCGGGACGAACATGCGGATCATGCCCTGGATCAGGATCACCCGGTTCATGCCAAGAATGCTGCCGACCACCAGGCTGGCGATCACGAAGTACAGCAGATTGGCGTCTTTCATCAGCAGATGAACGGTGCCCATCACATTCGGCTGGAAGAAATTAAAGTAGACCAATACCGAAGGCACCATCAGGCACAGAATGGCCGGACCGCCAATATCACGCAGCACCGGAATGCTTTTGCCTAAATGCGCCAGCGCAAACCCCAGCGTCATGATCACCGCCAGGCCGCCGATCATGTTTTTTGGCAAGAAGTTGGCGTAGGCCGACACGGCGACAATCGCGCAAATGGTGATAAACAGCGCGACCGGCACTGCGCCGATATCCATTTGGCGGATTTGATTCATCAGTCCCGAGGAATCAGGTTGCGGTAGCTCTTTCTCACAGGTCATTTCTGCATTTATCTGTTTCATTATTCACCCTGCTGACAAGTGTTCTGTGCGGCGCGGATCGCCTGGCGATATAGGAAATAACTTATAGACTTGAAACAAATCCTCCCTCGGGGAATTTGCTTTTTATAATGAATAAAATAGTGGACAGCACTGACGATATGATAAAAAATAAAAATACAAAACCAAATTACGCCTTATTAATTCAATATTGTGAGCCTCCACTAATGTTGGTTTTAATTAATTATCGTCAGCGTTTTGTAATTAAATTAATCAGGCGCTAATTCACTGCTATGCTATAGATGGAAGTAAAAATCCGTGCGTTTATTAATGAGAACCGGAGCGGTAAATAGCTGAATCCGGTCAGCTGTACCCGAGCCTGGCTCTGCATGCGGCACCGTGCAGAAAATAGGCACATAATATATGCTCTCTCGCTTTCGAAGGCTGCGGCCTGAAAAACGACGGCATAGAACTAATAAGGAAGTAGGATATGTCTTCAATCGCGATTACCCCACAAACGCTGGCCCGCTACGGTATCCATCAGGCTACCGAGATCGTCCATAACCCAAGCTATGAGCAACTGTTTATCGAGGAAACCCGTGCCGACCTGCCGGCTCTGGAACGCGGTACGCTCACTCAGTTGGGTGCGGTCAACGTCGATACCGGTGAATTCACCGGCCGTTCACCGAAAGACAAATACATCGTCCGTGACGACACCACGCGCGATACCGTCTGGTGGTCCGATAACGGCACCGGCAAAAACGACAACCAGCCGCTGTCGCCGGAAGTGTGGCAGCATCTGAAAACCCTGGTGGGCAATCAGCTTTCCGGCAAGCGTCTGTTTGTGGTGGACGCCTTCTGCGGCGCCAACGCCGACACCCGCCTGAAGGTGCGCTTTATCACCGAAGTGGCCTGGCAGGCGCATTTTGTCAAAAACATGTTTATCCGCCCCACTGACGAGGAACTGCAGAATTTCGAGCCGGACTTCGTGGTGATGAACGGCGCCAAATGCACCAACCCGGATTGGCAACAGCAAGGGCTGCATTCAGAAAACTTCGTTGCCTTCAACCTGACCGAGCGCATCCAACTGATCGGCGGCACCTGGTACGGCGGCGAAATGAAGAAAGGCCTGTTCTCGATCATGAACTACCTGCTGCCGCTGCAGGGTATCGCCTCGATGCACTGCTCCGCCAACGTCGGCGAACAGGGCGACGTGGCGGTGTTCTTTGGCCTGTCCGGCACCGGCAAAACCACCCTTTCCACCGATCCCAAACGTCAGTTGATCGGCGATGACGAGCACGGCTGGGACGACGATGGCGTGTTCAACTTTGAAGGGGGCTGCTACGCCAAAACCATCAAGCTCTCCCCGCAGGCCGAGCCGGAAATCTATCAGGCGATCCGCCGTGATGCCCTGTTGGAAAACGTGCAGGTGCTGGCCGATGGCAGCATTGATTTCGATGACGCCGGCAAAACTGAAAATACCCGCGTCTCTTACCCGATTGACCACATCGAAAATATCGTCAAGCCGGTCTCCAAAGCCGGGCATGCCAAGAAAATCATCTTCCTGACGGCGGATGCCTTCGGGGTACTGCCGCCGGTATCGCGCCTGACGCCGGAACAGACCCAATACCACTTCCTGTCCGGCTTCACCGCCAAGCTGGCCGGGACCGAACGCGGCATCACCACGCCAACCCCGACCTTCTCCGCCTGTTTTGGCGCGGCGTTCCTGACGCTGCACCCGACGCAGTACGCCGAAGTATTGGTGAAACGCATGGAAGCGGCCGGAGCACAAGCCTATCTGGTGAATACCGGCTGGAACGGCAGCGGCAAGCGCATTTCCATTAAGGACACGCGCGGCATCATCGACGCTATTTTGAACGGGGAGATTGAGCACGCTGAAACCTTCACCCTGCCGATCTTTGGTCTGGCAGTGCCAAAGGCATTACCGGGCGTTGATCCTTCGATTCTTGATCCGCGCAAAACCTACGCCGACGAATCGCTGTGGCAGGAAAAAGCGCAGGATCTGGCCCAGCGCTTTATCGATAACTTCGCGAAATACACCGTCACCCCGACCGGTGAAAAACTGGTGAGCGCCGGTCCTAAACTCTAAGCCAGCGCGCGATTTATCATCCATACCAGGGGCCGCTCGGCCCCTTTTCCATGCCCGTTGCTTATCCAGATTAATCCGCGCCTGTGCCGGCTCCCTGGCCCCATTGGCGTCGTGGGTAATGTCGAACACATCACCGCCAGAGGCCTGTCTTACTTCCTCTCTAAATAAACAAAACTCATACCTCGTTAATCATTTTCCGGCAGACATCCGCCCGTGCAGTCCCTAAGTTGGTAACTGAGCGGTCAGCCAGAAATCATACAATTAGCTGTTTTTTATAAGATAAATGATATAAATATTCTGTTAACGCCCCCTGGCGCTCATTCAATACGTTTCCGGCCTGCAGCGAAAGTTTTAATCAGATCACATATTAATAAAAAAAACAGAGAGCGTACCCGATGAGCAACCGCAACATTGTCGACGTCAAAGCGTGGATTGATTCCCGCCCCATATCCGGCTACCAGTGGCTGGTGTTAGCACTGTGCTTCGTGATCATCATGTTTGATGGCTATGACGCCGCCGTGATGGGCTTTATTGCCCCGGCGCTGATCGAAGACTGGGGGATATCACGCGCCGAAATGGGCCCCATTCTCGGTGCGGCGATGTTTGGCGTCGCATTGGGCGCGCTGATCGCCGGCCCCTATTCCGACCGCTTTGGGCGTAAGAAAGTGCTGCTGTTGTCCATCTTGTGTTTTGCGCTGTTCAGCCTGCTGAGCACCTTTGCCCGAACGCCGCTGGAAATGGCACTGCTGCGTTTCCTTACGGGGCTGGGTCTGGGCGCAGTGATGCCCAACTGCGTCACGCTGGTATCGGAATATATGCCGGAACGCCGACGCGGCTTAATGATCACCCTGATGTACAGCGGTTTTAATATCGGCTCCGGCGCGGGCGGTTTTATCGCCGCCGGCATGTTGCCGCACTACGGCTGGAAGGCGGTGCTGTTCTTCGGCGGCATCATACCGCTGGCGCTGTTGCCGCTGCTGGTGTGGATCCTGCCGGAATCGACGCTGTATATGGTGGTGCGTAATCACCACAAGGACAAGATCGCCAAAATCCTGCGTCGCGCCGGGGGCGTGTTCAACGCCGGCACCACCTTCATCCTGAAAACCCCGGTGATCCCCAAAAAAGCCCGCGTGCTGCAACTGTTCAGCAACGGCTACGCCAAAGGCACTCTGGTGCTGTGGCTGACTTATTTTATGGGGTTATTCGTGATTTACCTGCTCAACGGTTGGCTGCCGACCATCGTGCGCGGCGCCGGTTTCTCGCTGGAGCGCGCCGCCATTATTGCAGGACTGTTTCAACTGGGCGGTACCCTGGGCGGCCTGCTGGTCGGCTACCTGATGGACCGTTTCACCGCCAAACGGGTGATCGGTCTGTTTTATCTGATGGGCATGTTCTGCCTGCTTTCCCAGGGTATCTGGGGCTTCGGTCCGACGCTGTTGGCGGTATTGGTGTTTGTCAGCGGCATGTGCATTAACGGCGCTCAAACCGGTCTGCAGGCGTTCTCACCGGCATTTTACCCGACCGAGATGCGGGCCACCGGCGTCAGCTGGATGCATGGCATCGGCCGCAGCGGCGCTATTATCAGTTCGTCGATGGGCGGCGTCCTGCTGGGTATTTTCCCCGGCGCCACCAGCATTTTCATCATTCTGGCGATCCCGGCGTTATTGGCGGCGATCACTATCATTAACCATCAGAAGGCACATCCGGTTGAAATGGTTAAAGGCATCGACATCACCGATCTGCCTGCGTTGTCACGCACCATGAATAACCGGTAATTCTTTTTAATACAGAGGTAAACGATGGCTAAGATTATTGGCGGGCTGGCGGTGTCACACACCCCAACCATCGGTTTTGCAGTAGATCATAACAAGCAGCATGAAAGCGCCTGGGCGCCGATTTTTGATGGTTTCGCACCGATGCAGCAATGGCTGGAAGAGAAAAAACCGGACGTGCTGTTGTATGTCTTCAACGATCACGTGACTTCGTTTTTCTTCGATCACTATTCGGCATTCGTGCTCGGCATTGACGACAGCTACGCAGTGGCTGATGAAGGGGGCGGCCCGCGCGATTTACCACCGGTACAGGGGCACGCGGCCCTGTCGCAGCACATTGGTGCCAGCCTGATGGCCGACGAGTTTGATATGTCCTTCTTCCAGGATAAACCGCTCGACCACGGGTTGTTCTCACCACTCTCCGCCCTGCTGCCGTGGCAGAACGGCTGGCCGATGCAGGTGGTGCCGCTGCAGGTCGGCGTGCTGCAATTCCCGATCCCTTCAGCCCGCCGCTGCTACAAACTCGGCCAGGCGCTGCGCCGGGCGATCGAAAGCTTCCCGGAGGACTTGCGCGTCGCGGTGGTAGCCACCGGTGGCGTCTCGCATCAGGTACATGGCGAACGTTGCGGTTTCAATAATCCGCAGTGGGATGAGCAGTTTGTCGACATGCTGGTCAACGACCCGGAGCGCCTGACCGAAATCACGCTGGCAGAGTACGCCACCCTGGGTGGGCTGGAAGGCGCAGAGGTGATCATGTGGCTGATTATGCGCGGCGCCCTGTCGGCCAACGTCGAAAAACTGCACCAGGCGTATTACCTGCCGTCAATGACCGGCATCGCCACGCTGATCCTGGAAAATCAGGCACGCGAAGCGCCGGTGGACGTGCACCAACGCCAGCGCGATAAAATCAATCTGCAACTGGCCGGGGTCGAACAGCTCCCTGGCACCTATCCCTTTACCCATGCGCGCAGCCTGAAGGCGATCCGCATCAACCGTTTCCTGCACCGGCTGATCCAGCCGGCCTGGCGCGAGCGTTTCAATAACGCCCAGCAGGCGCTGTTCGACGAAGCGCAACTCACTCACGAAGAACAACAACTGCTGCGCGAACTGGACTGGCGGGGACTGATCCATTACGGCGTCAGTTTCTTCCTGCTGGAAAAACTCGGGGCCGTGGTCGGCGTGTCCAATCTGCATATCTATGCGGCGATGCGCGGCCAGACGCTGGAAGAGTTTCAGCAAACCCGTAATCAGCAGGTGTTGTATTCCGTAGCGGGGAAAGCGGCCCAATGAGCATTTTTGACCAACCTAAAATTGACTGTCACCACCATATTTTCGATCCACAGCAGTTCCCTTATGCGGCGGACAGTGGCTACAACCCCGAGGGTCACGAGTTGGCGACCCTGGAACATTACCGTGCGGTGATGCAGGCCTACGGTATTCGCCATTCGTTGATTGTCGGCCCGACGTCGGCCTACAACACCGATAACCGTTGCCTGCTGGCGGCACTGGCCTGCGGCGAAGGCCGCCACAAAGGCATCGCCGTGGTACCCCGCGATGTGGACAGCCGGCGACTGGCCGAGTTACAGGCGCAAGGGGTGGTCGGTATCGCCCTCAACGTGGCGATGCTCGGCGTCGACCCTTTCTTGCAGTTGGATCGGCTGATGGGACAGCTGGCAGAGCTGGGAATGTTCGCGCAGATCCAGGTGCAAGACGATCAGTTGTCGGCGCTGATGCCGCTGTTGGGGCGCACCCGCACCCGGCTGTTGTTCGACCATTCAGGCCGGCCGGACGTCGGGGCCGGCTTGCAACAGCCGGCGTTTCAAGCCCTATTGTCGTTGGCGCAGCGTGAGCATACCTACGTCAAGCTCTCCGGTCTGGCGAAATTTTCGCGTCAGCACTATCCCTTCAACGACGCTCAACCTTACGCGTTGGCCTTGTTGGCGGCCTACAGCGGCGAGAAATGCATGTGGGGATCCGACTGGCCGTTCCTGCGCGCCACCGAACGTATGGACATGGGCACGCTGTTGATGCTGGCCGAACAGATGTTTCCCGACGCGCAAACGCGCCGACAGATTTTATGGCAGACGCCGCAGCGGCTGTTTGGTTTTAGCGAATGATCGGAGTGAATGATGAAAACCCTTTACGTGCTTAATGGCCCTAACCTCAACCTGTTGGGCACCCGTGAGCCCGAAACTTACGGTCACGACACCTTGGCGACCATTGAACAGCTGTGCCGCAGCACCGCCGCCGAGCTGGGGTTTCAGCTGGAGTTTCGCCAGACCAATCATGAAGGCGAGATGATTGACTGGATCCAGCAAACGCGCGGCCAGGCGCACGCCCTGGTGATCAACCCTGCCGCCTGGACGCATACCTCGGTAGCGATACGTGACGCCGTCACGGCGGTGGCCTTGCCGCTGTTCGAGGTGCATATCACCAACGTGCACAAGCGCGAGCCGTTCCGCCATCACTCCTATCTGTCCGACGTGGCTAATGGGGTCATTTGCGGCTTTGGCATTCAGGGATACCGCTACGCACTGATGCAGGCGGCGCAGTTATAATCGCTAAAGATTGACCGCACAGACCTCGTGCAAGCAGGCGATCAACGCCTGCGCCGCCGGGGAATGCAGACTGCCAGTACGGCAGGTCAAGCCGATGGCCCGCCCGGTATTGGGCAGCGCCATCGGCAACTGAACCAGTTCTCCGGAGGCCAGTTCATATTCCAACTGGTGGGCGGACACCGCCGCCAGCATATCCGAATTCAACAGCAGCCCCCTCACCAAGGCCAAATCGCCGGTTTCCACTACCGGATTGGGCGCCGGGATGTTCATCGCCAGGAAGCAATCATCCAACAACTGCCGCGCCGGCGTGGCTGAACGCGGCAACACCCAACGTGCCTCTCGCAGTTGTTCGGGCAATAGCCCCGGCGTTGCCCATGGGTGACCGCGCCGCGCCAGCAGCACCATCTCCTCGGTAAACAAGGTTTCACTGTAGACGTCGGCGGCATAATCGCTGGCACGCAGGGCGCCAAAAATAAAATCGATATCCCCGGAACGCAGCTCGCTGGCCAGGGTGGCAAAAGCGCTTTCGTTGGTCACCACGCTGACGCCCGGGTAGCGCGAGGTCAGTTGGACGATGGCCTGCGGCAACAGCCGGGTACGCCCCAGCGGCAGCGCGCCGACCCGCACCCGCCCCTCCAGCACCCCGCTACGCGCAGCGATATCGGCGGGAATATGTTGCAGCTCATTCAGTGCACGGCGAACGTTAGGCTCGATTTCACGTCCCGCCAGCGATGGCACCATGCCGTGGGGCGTTCGCTCCAGCAAGGGCACGCCGGCACCGTTTTCCAGCACTTTGAGCGCGGCGCTGATTGCCGGCTGGCTCAGTCCAAGCAAGGTGGCGACGGTTTGCATATGTCGGGTTTCACACAGGCAGACGAAGATCTGCAGCCGCCGTACGTTGAACAGATAGAGCGGCTCGGTATCGCCGCGCGCCGGTGCGCCCTTGCCTTGCAAGCGTTTGAGCAATGCCGGTATCTGATGCAGTTCATCAATCGCCCGCCGGGCGCGGGGCAGCACGCATTTGCCGAAGTCGGTCAACAGCATGCCGCTGGCATGACGTTCAAACAGCGGCACCGCCAATCGCTGCTCCAGATCGCGGATTGAACGGGTGATCGCCGACTGGGTTCGGAATAATTCATCGGCGGCGCGTGAAACGCTGCCCTGGGTAACCACCTGACTGAATGCTCTGATTTGCATCAAATTTGTCAGCGCGTGTTCATCATATTCCATCGCGTCCTCTCCCTTTCATATTGCAGGCAATATAAATAAAACGCATACCTGCTGCAATCAAATGAATTATCCGCCGCCGACCAGAGCTGACAGCATGAAGTCATTACACCGACCTAAGGAATCCGATGATGACTGATCTCACCCCGAACAAAACCGCCCTGGTAGTCAGCGCCCATTCCGCCGATTTTGTCTGGCGCGCCGGCGGCGCCATCGCCCTGCACACCCAGTTGGGCTATCAGGTACACGTCGTGTGCCTGTCATTTGGCGAACGTGGCGAATCGGCCAAGCTGTGGCGCAAAGGGCAGATGACCGAAACCAAGGTGAAGGCCTCTCGCCGCGAAGAAGCCCACGCCGCCGCCGAAATCCTTGGCGCCAGCATCGAGTTCTTTGATATGGGTGACTATCCGTTGCGCGCCGGCAAAGAGGCCCTGTTTCGCCTGGCTGACGTGTTCCGCAAGGTTCAGCCGCACTTTGTCCTGACCCATTCCCTGAAAGATCCGTACAACTACGACCACCCGCTTGCCAGCCACCTGACCCAGGAAGCCCGCATCATCGCTCAGGCGGAAGGTTACCGCCCAGGCGAGACCATCGTCGGCGCACCGCCGGTCTACCTGTTCGAACCGCACCAGCCGGAACAGTGCGATTGGAAACCGGATGTCCTGCTGGATATCACCGAGGTGTGGGACAAAAAATATCAGGCGATCCAGTGCATGGCCGGTCAGGAACACCTGTGGGAATACTATACCCGCGTCGCCCAGCAGCGTGGCGTTCAGGCCAAACGTAACGTCGGCATCACCAGCAGTAAAAACATCGTTTACGGCGAAGGTTACCAAAGCATCTTCCCGCGCGTCGCAGGAGAATTGGCATGAGCCTCATCGGCAAAAAAGGCGTGGTAGTTCGCAATATTCCCCGGGCAAACGCCAATACCCTTGATGCCCTGGCGGAATACGGCGTGGCCACGGTGCACGAAGCGCAGGGCCGAAAAGGCCTGCTGGACCCGGCAATCCGGCCAATTCAACAAGATCTCGGCATTGCCGGCAGCGCGGTAACGGTACTGGTCGCGCCCGGTGATAACTGGATGTTTCACGTGGCGGTCGAGCAGTGCCGCCCCGGCGATATTCTGGTCGTCGCCCCCACGTCTCCCTGCTGCGACGGCTATTTCGGCGACCTGCTGGCCACCTCATTGAAAGCGCGCGGCGTACGCGGCCTGATTGCCGATCTTGGCGTGCGCGACACCCGCACGCTACGTGAAATGGGCTTCCCGGTCTGGTCACGGGCGGTTTATGCCCAAGGCACGGTGAAAGAAACGCTCGGTTCGGTCAACGTACCGCTGGTCTGCGCCGGACAACTGATTTACCCCGGCGACGCGATGATCGCCGATGACGATGGCGTTGTGGTAGTGCGGCAAGCCGAAGCGGAACAGGTGCTGGCGGCCAGCCGTCAACGTGCCGAGCTGGAAGAGAGCAAACGTCTGCGCATGGCCGGCGGCGAGTTGGGGCTGGATATCTATCAGATGCGTCCACGGCTGGCGGAAAAAGGCCTGAAATATTACGACTCGCTGGATCTGCTGGAGGATTGACATGCGCCAACGCCGAATCCCTTGTTTGCTGATGCGCGGCGGCACTTCCAAAGGCGCTTTCTTTCTTGCCGAGGATCTGCCCGCCGATAATGACCAACGTGATCGGGTGCTGTTGGCGGTGATGGGCTCTCCAGACCTGCGTCAGATTGATGGTCTGGGCGGTGCCGATCCGCTGACCAGCAAGGTGGCGATCGTCAGCCGCTCGCAGCGTGACGACGCCGATGTCGACTATCTGTTTGCTCAGGTCAGCGTTGACCAGCCACAGGTGGACTACGGCCAGAACTGCGGCAATATCCTTGCGGCGGTCGGTCCGTTCGCCATCGAGCGCGGGTTGGTTAACCCTGGCCCGACGACCACCGAAGTGCGGATCTTTATGCAGAACACCGGCCAGATTGCTCTGGCGCGCATTGCTACCCCCGACGGGGCCGTGCAATACGACGGCGAACTGGCGATTGACGGTGTGCCCGGCAGCGCAGCGGAAATCGCGCTGACCTTCAGCGATATTGCCGGTTCCAGCTGCGGTTCGCTGCTGCCGACCGGTAACCCGCAGGACAGCTTTGACGGCGTGGCGGTGACCTGTATCGACAACGGCATGCCCGTGGTGGTGTTACGCGCGGCGGATCTCGGCTGCACTGGCTATGAAACCCGCGAGCAACTGGACGCCGATGGCGAGCTGAAAGCCCGCCTGGAAAGTATCCGGCTGCAGGCCGGCCCCAAAATGAACCTCGGGGACGTCCGCCAACGCACGGTACCCAAAATGACCCTGATTGCCCAGGCGCGCGACGGCGGCACCCTCAGCAGCCGGACCTTCATCCCCCACCGCTGCCATGCCTCAATCGGGGTACTGGGCGCGGTCAGCGTCGCCACGGCCTGCCTGATCCCCGGCAGCGTCACCCAAGGGCTGGCCCAGGTTGGCGGCGGCGCGGAACTGCGTCTGAGCATTGAACACCCGAGCGGCGAGTTCAGTGTGCTGCTGCAGCGCGATCCTGCCCACAGCGGTGCAGAGTCACTGCTCGGGGCCGGCTTGCTGCGTACTGCTCGGCTGATTTTCAGCGGCGAAGTCTGCATTCCCGGCGCCGTATGGCCCCAATAATCAAGGAGATCCCATGAGCTTACCTCTCCCCTCGGTAGCGTTAATCGGTTTTGGCGAAGTGGGCGGCATTCTGGCGCAGGAGTTGCTGGCGCAAAACATTGCCGTCTGCGCCTTTGACCAACAAACCTCGCCGGCGCTGACCCAGAAAGCCGCTGCCTGCGGCGCCTACCTGGCCCCGACGCTGGCCCAGGCGTTGGAAGGCGCAACGCTGGTGTTTTCCGCCGTTACCGCCGCCAACACGCTGGCGGTGGCACAACAGTGCGCGTCGTTGCTGCGCCCGGGCCAAACCTTTCTCGATCTCAACTCTGCGGCGCCCAATACCAAACGTGCCGCCGCCGAGGCGGTCAACGCCAGCGGGGCGCTCTACGTCGAGGTGGCGGTGATGGCACCGGTACCGCCCAAGCGCTTGAGAACCCCACTGCTGCTGGGTGGAAGCGCTGCAGAGGTGACCCGCGATCGGCTCACTGCGTTGGGGTTCAATTGTCAGGTTTACAGCACCAACATCGGTGAAGCCTCGGCAATCAAAATGTGCCGCAGCGTCATGATCAAAGGGTTGGAAGCCCTGACCACCGAGTGCCTGCTCGCCGCGCAGCGTTACGGCGTCGAGCAACCGGTCCTCGAATCTCTGCACGCCAGTTTCCCCTCGTTGGGCTGGGACCAGCAATTCCCCCACTACCTGATCAGCCGGGTGGCCGAGCACGGCAAGCGCCGGGCCGAAGAGATGCGCGAAGTGGTGCAGACACTGCGGGATGTGGGTGTCGAACCGCACCAAAGCCTGGCCATCGTCGCCACTCAACAGGGACTGGTGGATGCCATGAGCGCGCAGGCAGTGACCTATTCGGAACTGCTGCCTTTCGTTTGGCAAACCGCGCTGGGCAAAATTTATCCGACCAACGATTAACATCAAAAAAACTAAAATATTTCACACACCGATGATTGTTAACATTCCTATAACGGCGTATTTTGTACCAAACGATTCATAGCAAGCTAATTATGTCCTTTTTCGGGGCTATGACGCCCCTTTGCACTGGAAAACAATGTGATGAAATCTCTCTCTTACTCCTTCTGCGCCATGGCGCTGCTGGCTTCGGTCGGCACCGCGTCAGCCTCGCAACTCAATAACAGCCAGGCTAATCAGGTGGTCGCCAGCGTACAGTCAACGCTGAAAGCGCAAAACAGCGTCGGTTGTGTGGCGGTGGTCGACAGCAGCGGAACTCTGCTGGCCTTCCAGCGTTTCGACGGAGCACCGCTCGGCTGCGTCGATGCCTCTATCGGCAAAGCGCGCGCCTCAGCACTGTATCGCGCGCCAACATTGAAATTTATGCAGCGCCTGCAAAACGGCGAAACCACCGTGCTAAGCATTCCGCACGTGGTCGCCCTCGGCGGCGGTTATCCGTTAGCACTCAACGGCGAAGTGGTCGGTGCGGTCGGCGTCAGCACGCCAAAACAGGAGATCGACAATCAGGCGTCACAAACCGCAGCCGGAGCGCTGAAATAACCCCGGCCCGACCTTCCCGTTCGAGGAACTCAATATGATTTCAATGACACGCCGCCGGCTGGTGCTGGGTTCGGCGAGCCTGCTGGTGGTTGGCGCTGTGGGTCAGAACCTGTTGGGCCGTGCCGCTTTTGCTCAAACGCCACCTGCCGCCATGCCGGACAATTTCCTGGCCATTTCGCGCCTGTTAACGGGCATTCCGCTGCCCGATCCGCACCTGGCACAGCGTTTGTACACCGCGCTGCAGCCCCTGTTTCCCCAGTTCGAACAGCAGATTACACAGCTGGCCGACCTGATGGCGCAGCATGCCGACCTGAGCGGCGAAGCCTTCCATAGCCTGATTGGACGCCAGCCGGAGCAACTTGCGGCGCTGTACCAGATGCTAATGAGCGGCTGGTATCTCGGCGTGGTCGGTGATCCGCTCAAGCCAACCTGTGTCGCCTTTGAAAATATCGTCAGCTACCGGTTGGTGCGCGACTCGTTGCTGCCGCCGAGCTACTGCCCTGGCGAACCCAACTTCTGGACTCACCCCCCGCGTAAGGAGACTGCGCATGTCTGATTCATTAACTGCCGACGTTGTGGTGATTGGCGCAGGCATTGCCGGCTCGCTGGCGGCATTGAAAATTGTGCAGGCCGGCGCTTCGGTACTGATGCTGGAGTCCGGCCCGGAAATCAAACGCGACGAAGCGGTAGAGCTGTTTCGCAACTCGCCGTTTAAAGGCGACTTCACCGAGCCCTACCCGCCCGAACCCTGGGCACCGCAGCCGAAATTTGTGCCGACGGATAATAATTATTTGATCCAGAAAGGCCCCGATCCGTACCGCGCTCAGTATCTGCGCGGCGTGGGTGGCACGACCTGGCACTGGGCAGGACAGGCCTTCCGCCTGCTGCCGAACGACATGCGATTGAAAACCCTGTACGGGGTGGGCCGCGACTGGCCGATCGGTTATGAGCAGTTGGAACCTTATTATTGCGAAGCGGAATACCAGATGGGGGTTTCTGGCGACAGCGAGCTGGACTCGCCGCGTTCTCGCCCTTACCCGCTGCCCGGCATCCCTCTGCCTTATGGCTTTGAACGCCTGAAACAACGTATCGCCGGGCTGGGCTACCAGGTAGGTATCGGCCCGCAGGCGCGCAATAGCGTACCTTATGACGGCCGCCCGGCCTGTTGCGGCAATAATAACTGTATGCCGGTTTGTCCTATCGATGCGCAATACCACGGCGGTATTTCGGCGCGTAAGGCCTTGGCCGCCGGAGTCCGCATTGTCGCCAATGCGGTAGTGCATCGCATTGAGGCGAATGACCAGGGGCAGATCGTGGCGGTGCATTATCTCGATCGCAATAAAATCAGCCATCGCGTTACCGGCAAGCGCTTCGTCCTGACCGCCAACGGGATTGAAAGCCCGAAAATTCTGCTGCTGTCCACCAGCGAACGTTACCCGAACGGCATCGCCAACGGCTCCGGCATGGTGGGCCGCAACCTGATGGACCACCCCGGCAGTTCGGTGGAGTTCTACGCCGATGAGCCGGTCTGGTTCGGCCGAGGCCCGATGCGGCCCGGCAGCATCAACAACCTGCGCGATGGCGCGTTCCGGGCCGAACGCTCAGCGCTGCGCGTTGACGTATCCAATACCTCGCCGGTGCGTTACCTCACCGAACGCTTGATCCGCCAGGGTTACTACGGCAAAGCGCTGAACGACAAGCTGGCCTTCCAGTCCGAACGCTATATCCAGCTGAAATGCCTGTTGGAAATGCTGCCGGAGCCGGAAAACCGTGTCCAGTTGAGTAAAACAGAGAAGGATGCCTGGGGTATTCCCAAACTGGAGGTGTACTACAAATTCCCGGAATACGTTCACCGCGGTTATGACCAGTCAATGCTGGATTTCCAGCGTATCGTCAAGCAAATGGGCGGCAGCGAAGCGGTCTACAGCCAGCGCGGCGTGTATGACAACAACCAGCATATTACCGGCACCATGATCATGGGCCGCGACGGGCGCGACTCGGTAGTGGACGGCGAGTGCCGCAGCCACGATCACCCTAACCTGTTTATTGCCGGCACCGGCGTAATGCCCTCCGCGTCGACCGTTAACTCAACCCTGACCGGTGTGGCACTGGCGCTGCATATGGCCGACCGGGTGCTGGAAAGCCTGAAAGGAGGTATGGCGTGAAAAAAACCTTACTGGCGTGGTTACCGCTTCTGGTCAGCAGCTCTCTCTGGGCGCAACAAAGTGGCGCTGAACTGATCCAACGCGGCGAATATCTGGCGCGGGCCGCCGACTGCACCGCCTGTCACACCGCACCGGGCGGGCCGGCCTTTGGCGGAGGTTATCCGGTCAATACGCCGTTCGGCGTGATTTACGGTACCAATATTTCCGCCGATAAAAAGTTCGGTATCGGCAACTGGAGTGACGATGAATTTGTCGCTGCCGTACGTGACGGCATCGGCAAAGACGGGGATCAACTGTATCCGGCAATGCCCTATGATGCCTTCACCAAAATGACCCGCGACGACGTGTTGGCGATCAAGGCCTACCTGATGTCGCAACCGGCGGTACATCAATCCACGCCGAAAACCGATCTTTCCTTCCCGTTCAACCAGCGTTGGGGGATGCGTTTCTGGAAATGGTTCAACTTCGATCGCGGTGAGCTAAAGCCGGACCCGGCACAAAGCGCGCAGTGGAATCAGGGCCGTTATCTGGTAGAAGCGCTGGCACATTGTGGCACCTGCCATACCCCGCGTAACCTGACCATGGGCATGGACACCGGCAAGGCGTTCGCCGGCGGCGATCTCGGTGCCTGGACCGCCTATAACATCACGCCGGACAAAAACGCCGGTATCGGTAACTGGTCACAACAGGATTTGGTCGACTACCTGAAAACCGGCAATGTCCCCGGCCGCGCTTCGGCCTCCGGCCCGATGGCAGAAGCGGTTGAACACAGTTTGCAGTACCTGCCGGATGCGGATCTGCAGGCCATCGCGGTTTATCTTCGCAGCATGCCGGCCATCGCCGACGCGCAACAAAGCAAACCGCGTGACAGCTGGGGCAAGGCGTCGCAGGATTATCTCGACCAACGCGGTACCGGCATCTCCCCGCAGGACGGGGCGGCCTTGTTTAACGGCAACTGTGCCGCCTGCCACGGTGCGGATGGCGGCGGTACGGGTAAAGGTTTCCATGCCTATCCGTCGCTGTTTAACCACGGCAGTACCGGGGCAGCCGAGGGTAAAAATCTGGTGTCGGTGATCCTCAACGGGGTACACCGCGACATGCAACAGGGGGAAATCCTGATGCCGTCGTTCGCCAGTGAGCTGAGCGACTCACAGATTGCACAACTGAGTCACTACATCAGTCAGCAATTTGGCAACCCTGCCGCCGCCGACATCAGCGCCGAACAGGTGCAGAAAATGCGCGCCGACGCCGGACTCCCTCAGCCGCCGACGGTTTTGCAGGCCGACAACCCTTAACCGGCAGGCATTATCCCACCAGGGCAATGCCGCCGTTGCCCTGGTGAATCCCCTCTCACACTTCCCGCTGAAAATAATTGATTGTTTTGTCATAAGAATTTAGAACTGAACGACAATAATTCAAACACACGGGGATGGGGATGGGCACACAAACAACGGTTATCGACGCACGCCAGTCGCGTCAGGCATTGCTGGCCGGATCGGTCGGCAACTTTATCGAATGGTATGAATTCGGCGTTTACGGCTTCCTCGCGACCGTGATCGCCGCCAATTTTTTCACCCTGCAGGGTGAAAGTGAAATCACCAGCCTGATCCTCACCTATGCCGCCTTTGCGCTGGCCTTTTTCTGTCGCCCGATAGGCGCGGTGATTTTCGGCCGCATCGGCGATCGTATTGGTCGCCGACCGACGTTGATCGCGGTATTGCTGCTGATGACGGTGGCTACCGCCCTGATCGGCGTGATGCCGACCTATGCCTCGATCGGCGTTGCCGCCCCGCTGTTGCTGACCCTGCTGCGCATGTTTCAGGGGTTGTTTGCCGGCGGGGAGTTCGGCGGTGCGGTCTCGCTGATGACCGAGTTCGCGCCGAAGGGCAAACGCGGCCTGTTCGGGGCCTGGCAATCGCTGACCGTGGCCTTCGGGCTGCTGGCGGGGGCCGGACTGGTGGCCTTGTTAGCCGCGCTATTAACCCCCGAACAGTTGCATGACTGGGGCTGGCGCATTCCCTTCTTGCTGGCGCTGCCAATGGGGGCGGTAGCGCTGTGGCTGCGGCTGAAACTGCAGGAAACCCCGACCTTCACCCAGGCCCAACAAAATCGCGGCGCTACCGCCCAGGCCCCCACCGTGAAGCTGAGCGGCGTGGTGAAAACCATTGCGATCGGCATTGGCCGCATGATGGGCTGGTCCGCTGCCGGTTACACCTTTTTGGTGGTGATGCCGTCCTACCTGCAAACCTCGCTGCACGCCACCTTCCAACAGGCGCTGGTGGCCACGGTGCTGGCCAATATTGGCTTCGCCCTGACCATTTTGCCCGCCGGTATCCTCAGCGATAAGCTGGGACGCAAAACGGTGATGCTGACGGCGGTGGTGGCAGTGATCCTGTTTACCTTCCCGCTGCTGCACCTGCTGCAAGACCCGCAAAGTTCGCTGCTGGCCAAAGGCATCGCGGTAATGATCGCCGGGGCGGTCGTCGGTTTGCTGGCCGGCCCCGGCCCGGCAATGCTGGCAGAGATGTTCCCCACCCAGGTGCGCTATACCGGGCTGGGGTTGGCCTATTCGCTCTCCAACGCGGTGTTTTCCGGTTCGGCGGGGTTGATCATCACCGGCCTGATCAAACAGACCGGCAACCTCGACATCCCGGCCTACTACGTGGTCGCCACCTCGGTGGTCAGCCTGTTCGCGCTGATGACCCTGCGGCGCGACGACCATCTGCGCTCGCTCAACGAGCGTTAACTCCCCAGGGGCGTGCAGCGCCCCGCTATTCTCTCGCCGGGTGATTTAGATCACACCAGTAAAATGTTAACGTTAACTTTTGTGATTAACATCGCAATCCCTCGCATTGATGGCTTTATTTGCTTTAAAGTTAACGTTAACAATAGGGCCAATTTCATCCATCAGGGCATCTCCATGAACCGCGAAACAAAAAAATATTATGTGCTCCTCAGCGGCCTGTTGTTTTTCTTCTTTTTTACCTGGTCATCCAGCTTTTCACTGATCTCCATCTGGCTGAACCAGAAGATCGGCCTGAAGGGCACGGAAACCGGTCTGATCTTCTCGGCCATGTCGATCATGGCGCTGTGTGCGCAACCGCTGTACGGTTTTATTCAGGACAAACTCGGGCTGCGTAAACATCTGCTGATGTTTGTCGGTGTGTTGCTGTTGCTCACCGGCCCGTTCTTTATCTACGTCTACGCCCCGCTGCTGCAAACCAATCTGGTGGCCGGTGCCTTGGTCGGCGGCGTGTTCGTCAGTCTGGCATTCAACGCCGGGATTGGCGCGCTGGAATCCTATACCGAAAGGGTCAGCCGGATCGTCGGCTTCGAATTCGGCCGGGCGCGCATGTGGGGGTCACTGGGCTGGGCCAGCGCCACCTTCTTCGCCGGTTTCATCTACAACATCAACCCCAATATCAATTTCTGGATCGCCTCGGCCTCGGCGGCGGTGTTTCTGCTGTTGCTGTGGCAGGTGCGTGAACTGAAACCCAACGCCATGGCCGGTCTGGAATACGGCAAACCGGAAAACCTCAAGCTGCAGGACGCGCTGGCGTTACTGTGCCTGCCGGGGTTTTGGGCGCTGGTGGTGTTCGTGCTCGGCACCAGCATCTACGGTGTGTTCGACCAGCAGTTCCCGGTGTATTTCGCCTCGCAGTTTGCAACGCACGAAGAAGGCAACCGCATGTACGGTTTCCTTAACTCGCTACAGGTGTTTCTGGAAGCCGGCGGCATGTTCCTGGCCCCCCTGCTGGTCAATCGCATCGGCATCAAACAGAGTTTGCTGCTGGCCAGCAGCGTGATGGCGCTGCGCATGTTCGGTTCCGGCTTCGCCAGCGGCGCACTGATGATTTCCGCCATGAAACTGCTGCACGCCGTAGAGCTGCCGATCCTGCTGGTGGCGATGTTCAAGTACATCACCACCCGCTTTGACAGCCGCCTGTCCTCGACGCTGTACCTGGTGGGCTTCCAGTTTATCAGCCAGATCGTCGCCGGCTTGCTGGCACCGCTGGCCGGTTACGGCTACGACCGCATCGGCTTTGCCGACACCTATCTGCTGATGGGCTGCGCGGTGGCCGGTACCACGCTGATTTCCTGCTTCCTGCTGCGCGGTGAAACCATCGTCCGCACGCCTCAATTTCAATCAACGATAAAAACAAGTGAGCCAATCCAATGAAAAATGCCTTAGCTCAAGCCGACCACGCGGTCGAAGCACTGCGTGCACAGCGTCAGGACGATTACTACCCGCAATTTCATCTGGCGGCCGCCGCCGGCTGGATCAACGACCCCAACGGGCTGGTGTGCATTGACGGCGTCTACCATGCGTTTTACCAGCATCACCCCTATGACCAGAACTGGGGGCCGATGCACTGGGGACACGCCACCAGCCGGGATCTGGCGCACTGGCAGCACCAGCCGATCGCCCTGGCCCCCGGCGACAGCTACGACAAAGACGGCTGTTTCTCCGGCTGCGCAGTGGATGATAACGGCGTACTGACGCTGCTCTACACCGGCCACGTCTGGCTGGGCAAAGAAGGCGATGACGATCAGGTGCGCGAAGTGCAGTGCCTGGCCACCAGCGAAGACGGGGTGCATTTCATCAAGCACGGCCCGGTTTTGACGCCGCCGGAAGGCATTCAGCACTTTCGCGATCCGAAAGTCTGGCGGGCAGGAGATCGCTGGTGGATGGTGGTGGGTGCTAAAGAAAATGGCTTGGGTCAGGCGCGGCTTTATCGCTCGAACGACCTGCGCGATTGGCAGTTCGATCGCGTGCTGGCCGGCGCGCAGTCGTCGCATCAGGGTTATATGTGGGAGTGCCCGGATTTCTTCCCGCTCGGCGAAAAACAGGCTCTGCTGTTCTCGCCGCAGGGGCTGGCGGCACAGGGTTATCGCCATCGCAACCGCTTCCAAAGCGGCTACCTGCTGGGCCACTGGCAGCCGGATGAGGATTTCAGCGTCACTCAGCCATTTTGCGAACTGGATGGCGGACACGATTTCTATGCACCGCAAACCTTCACTGCCGCCGACGGTCGACGCATGTTGTTCGCCTGGATGGACATGTGGGAATCCCCGATGCCGAGCAAGCCGCACGGCTGGGCCGGTGCGCTCACCCTGCCCCGTGAATTGACGCTGTCATGCGAAGGCAACGTGCTGATGAACCCGGCACGGGAGTTGACGGCGTTACGCGGTCAGCCACAGGCGTTTGACGCCCTGTCGGTGCGCAACCAACGGCAGCCTCTGGCTGACGGGGTGCAAGAACTGGCGCTGACGCTGAATGTGGCGGCCAGCGATGCTGAACGCTACGGCATTGCCATCGGCACCGCCGCACGCCTGTACGTCGACAATCAAGCACGTCGGCTGGTATTGGAACGTTTCAGTGAGGAGCCGGGCTTGTGCGGCTGTCGCAGCGTGCCGCTGCCGGAGGCTGATATTTTATCGCTGCGGATATTTATCGACCGTTCATCGCTGGAAGTGTTCGTCAATCAGGGCGTAGCCTGCCTGACCAGCCGCATCTACCCGAGCGACGGGCAACGCGGCGTCAGCCTGTTTGCCGAGAGTGGATTGGCGCAGTTTGGCGCGGCGCAGGCCTGGGAGTTGGAAAGCATTTGGGCGTGATCTGAGACGAAATCGATGTGCAGGGCGCGGCGGTGAATGAACTGCGCCCTGTAGGGTCACAGTGAGTCGCGCAGTAACAGCGGACAAGCCACCTTCACCCTGTCACTGTGATCCAATTGATTAATCAGATGCAGCGCCGCCTGGCGGCCCAGTTCGTAATGCGGCAGTTGCACCGTGGTCAGCGGCGGCAGGAACAGTTGACCGATGCCGACCATATTGTCATAGCCCAGCACCCCGACCTGCTGAGGGATTTTCCAGCCCTGCGCCAACAGCACCTGATAGACCAAAAACGCCACCCGATCGTTCCCGCACACCACCACATCGCAATCGCGCTGCCCCGGTGAAAAATGCCGTTCCAGCAAGGCCACGCTGTCGCGGTAATGCTCGTCGCCCTCGGTCAGATCGAGATGGTATTGCCGTAATTGGTCGACCTCGCCGCCTGCTTCACGCCAGGCGCGTTCCAGCCCGTGACGCCGCAGCCCGGCCGCCAGGGTACTTTCGGGCAGGTGAATGCACAGCGGCGCGCGATAGCCTTTGGCGATCAGCGCGCGCATGGCGTCATACTGGCCCTGCTCATCATCGGGAATGTAACTGGCTACCGGATGCTCCTGGCTGAGGCAGTTGGCCATCACCAGTTTTTTATCCAGCAATTTAGCCGGCACCGCCACCTGGCGCAGCCCCATGGTGGTGAAAATCACCCCGTCCGGGCGGTGCGCCAGCAGCAGATCTATGGTGTGTTCCGCGCTGTCGTCGGCAAACAGGTTGACCACAAAGCTGTTCCAGCCGTGTTCACGCGCCGTTTTTTCAATCGACAGGATCATCTCCACCGAGAAAGGCGTCGTCGCGGTATCCAGCGCCAGTACGCCGATAGTCTGTACCCGACTGCTGTCGCCGCGAATACGCCGCGCGGCGAGATCGGGCACGTATTCCAACTGGTCGATCGCCAGTTTGACGCGTTGGTAGGTTTCCGGCCGCAGCTTATCGGGCTCGTTGATGGCGCGGGATACCGTCATCAAGGATACCCCGGCAAGTTTTGCAACGTCTTTCAGCGAGGCCATGCGCCCTTCTCAATCTGGGATAATGTGGGATAGAAGTGCAGATCATCCCACAACTTAGCGCTGGACTCTAGCGCGGTTTAGCCGGGTGTGATATCGGCCCACAGAATGACGCTATCTTCCGCCAATGGCGTCAATCTGCCACTGAACTCGCCCGCAGACCACCAAGCCCCCTGCCGTGCGCCCAGCGTGATGCCGTCCGCCAACCGCCAGCGCCCCTGCAATACATACAGCACCCCGGCATGGGGTTCCGGCAAGGTGGTCGCCGCAGTGATGCGCTGCACATTGGCCGCCCGGCGGCCGCGCCGGGTCATGATATTGAAATCCTGGCTGCTGCCCCCCAGCAAGGTCGCGTGCAACGCCACATCGCCGGAGAAGGCGAAGGGTTCGCCGACCTGCGACAAATGATGATCAATCTGCCCAGCGCTGAACAGGTGCACGCCATCGCCTTCCAGCAGGGTGATCGAACGGTCGATGCCGCTGAAGGCTGAAAATGGGCCATCCTGCGCGATGGTGGCGATACTGGCACGCCAGTCAAAATCCTGTGCGCCTGACGGCCAGCAGGCGATCTCTCGGGTTTCCCCACCGCCATTGCGCCAGGGCGTGACCGGCAGTGAGTCAAAATCAAAACGCGTCAGGTTCATCACGCCTCCTGCTGAAAGGTTTTCAATACCTGCAAGAACGCCGCGCTACTCTGTTGCTGCAATGCGTGACGCCCCTGGTCGATCACCTGTCGCCCGCCGACAAACACATCGCGGATCTGTTCTTTGCCACCGGCGAACAACCAGCGGTTGAGAATCGAAGCGTCTGGCGCCGCGGCCAGATAAGGATCGTCACCGTCCAGCACCAGCCAGTCGGCACGGTAGCCGCTCTGCAGCCGACCGATCGGCGCGCCGCAAGCCTGCGCCCCGCCCTGCAGGGCCTGCTGGTAGAGAACGTCGGCCACGGCCGGTTGCTCCAGGGTGGTCAGGCGGTTACGACGCTGGTCGCGCAGGCGCTGGCCGTATTCAAACCAGCGCAACTCCTCCACCACGTTGAGCGACACATGACTGTCGGAGCCGATGCCCCAGCGCCCCTGCTGCTGCAAGTAGGCGTCGCCGGGGAAGATGCCGTCACCCAGATTGGCCTCGGTGGTCAGACACAGGCCCGCCACCGCCTTGCTGCGCGCCAACTGCTCCAGCTCATCGCGATCGAGATGAGTGGCGTGCACCAGACACCAACGCGCATCCACCGGCAGATGATCGAACAACCAGGCCACCGGACGACGACCGCTCCAGGCCAGGCAGTCGTTAACCTCTTTCTGCTGCTCGGCAATGTGAATATGCACCGGCAGCGAAGAGTCCGATGCCGCCAGGATCTGCTGCATCTGACTCAGCTCCACCGCCCGCAGCGAGTGGAAACATAGCCCCTGATTCTGCAACGGCTGGTCCGCCAACTGCCGTGCGATCGCCTGCTGTTGCGCCAGATAGCAGTCCGCATCCTGAATAAAACGCTGTTGCCCCGGCTGGGCAGGCTGACCGCCGAAACCGGCGTAGCTGTACAATACCGGCAGCAGGGTCATGCCGATCCCCGCCTGCGCCGCCGCCTGGCTGAGTCGGCCGGTCATTTCGCCGCGATCGGCGTAAGGCTGTCCCTCGGTGCCGTGATGCAGATAGTGGAACTCGGCGACCTGGGTATATCCCCCCTTCAGCATTTCGATATACAGTTGACGGGCGATCACCTCCACCTGCTCCGGCGTCAAGCGCTGCACCAGGCGGTACATCAGATCACGCCAGGTCCAGAAACTGTCCTGCGGGTTGCCCGCAACCTCTGCCAGCCCGGCCATCGCACGCTGGAAGGCGTGAGAGTGGAGGTTCGGCATGCCCGGCACCGCGTCGCCGTGCAGACGGGTACAGCCTTCGGGATCGGCGTCGGCAGTCACCTGGGTCAGGTAACCTTGCGCATCCACGTCCAACCGGACGTTATGCGCCCAACCTTCAGGAAGCAGAGCGCGTGAGGCAAAATAAGCAGGCATGGCAGTATTCCACTGTTAGTGTAACGGCTAATAACGCGCGATAATCGCGCATCCGAAAATACACGGGCCCAGCGCATTGCTGTGGCGCACCGGCCCCTAGTTGTATATACATATACATACGCCGACATCAACAGTAAACTGGTGTTATTATTTTTTTATTTGACGAGGTTAACGTCGTGGTTGATCAACAGACCGTGCTGCAACTGGCTGCTGCAATGAGCGATACCCCCGCCCCTATTTATCAACGGGTCAAGCAGGCGATCGTGAACCAAATCCGTGCAGGCCATTGGGTGGCGCACCAACGCGTCCCCTCGGAAAGCGAACTGGTGGCCGAACTGGGCGTCAGCCGCATGACCATCAACCGCGCGCTGCGCGAGCTGACCACCGAAGGCTACCTGATCCGCATGCAGGGTGTTGGCACCTTCGTCGCCGAAGCCAAGGCGCACACCGCGCTGCTGGAAGTGCATAACATCGCCGATGAAATCGCCGCCCGCGGTCATCGTCACAGCAGCAAGATCCTGCAGCTGAAAGCACGCTCGGCCAGTGAAGAAGAAGCGCTGGCGTTGGGTATTCAGCCTGGCCAACAGCTTTTCTATTCGCAGATTGTGCATTACGAAAACGACCTGCCGGTGCAGGTGGAAGACCGTTGCGTCAATCCCCTGATCGCGCCCGACTACATGAAACAGGATTTCGACCGCGTCACGCCCTATATCTACCTGACGCAGGCCGCACCGCTGACCGCCGGTGAGCACATCGTCGAAGCGGTGGTACCGACCCGCCAGGAGCGTGAGCTGCTGCAGTTGGAAGACCACGAACCCGGCCTGTTGATCCACCGCCGCACCTGGTCCGGCAAAACCGTGGTGACCTCGGCGCGCCTGCTGTACCCCGGCAGCCGCTATCAACTGTTCGGCCGTTTCACCAGCGAAGTCTGATCCCCTGCGGGTGCCGTTTTTGCACCCGCCCTTCCACAACGATCACATCCCGATAACAAATTTTTATCCCGCCCCTTGTGACAACTCGATGAATGCGCTAGGTTGTTTTTAATTGTATATACAACCATGTGGGAGCCACGGCTCCGGCGGAGAAAAGCCATGACCTCTGAGATTCACTGCGACAGCCTGTGGCACGGGGCCGATGTCGTCACCATGCGCGACGGCAAATATCACACCATCAGCAACGGCGCGATCGCCGTGCGTGACGGCAAGATTGTCTGGCTGGGCGAACATGCGGCGTTACCGGCAACCTTGATCGCGGATGAAACGGTGAAATTCGACGGCGGCATCATCACGCCGGGCTTGGTCGACTGCCATACCCATCTGGTGTTCGGCGGCAACCGCAGCGGCGAATTCGAACAACGCCTGAACGGGGTGAGCTATGCCGATATCGCGGCCCAGGGCGGCGGCATCATTTCCACCGTAAAAGCCACCCGCGACGCCGATGAAGAACAACTGCTGGAGCAAGCGCTGTTCCGGCTGCGCCCGCTGCTGGCGGAAGGCGTAACCTGCGTGGAGATCAAATCCGGTTACGGGCTGACGCCGGAAAGCGAACTGAAAATGCTGCGCGTGGCACGCAAGCTGGGCGAACTGTTGCCGGTGGAAGTGAAAACCACCTGTCTGGCAGCACACGCGCTGCCGCCTGAGTACGCCCAGCGCGCCGACGACTATATCGATTTGGTGTGCAACACCATCATTCCACAGGCCGCCGCCGCCGGACTGGCGGATGCGGTGGATGCCTTCTGCGAGCATCTGGCGTTTTCGCCGGCGCAGGTGGCACGGGTATTCGCCGCCGCGGAAAAAGCCGGTCTGCCGGTGAAACTGCACGCCGAACAACTTTCCGCCCTGGGCGGCAGCGAATTGGCGGCACAGCACCATGCGCTTTCCGCCGATCACCTTGAATACGCGACCGAACAGGATGCCCGCGCGATGGGCGATGCCGGCACCGTTGCGGTGCTGCTGCCGGGGGCCTATTACCTGCTGCGTGAAACCCAATGCCCGCCGGTCGATCTGTTCCGCAAACACGGGGTGGCCATGGCGATCGCCAGCGACGCTAACCCCGGCACCTCACCGGCGCTGTCCTTGCGGTTGATGATCAACATGGCCTGTACGCTGTTCCGCCTGACGCCGGAAGAGGCGCTGGCGGGGGTAACGGTTCACGCGGCCAAAGCGCTGGGCCTGCAGGCCAGCCAGGGCACGCTGGAAACCGGCAAGCGAGCGGATTTCGTGCACTGGCCGCTGTCGCGTCCGGCTGAACTGGCTTATTGGTTGGGTGGACAACTGCCCTGTACGGTGATTTTCCGAGGAGAAGTACGTCAATGACCATTCGCGATGCTTTTGATTTCCACGCCGGCAGCCTGCCGCTGCTGATCAGTGTTCCCCACGCCGGCACCCGATTGACGCCGGCCGTCGAGGCCGGCTTGACCGACGAGGCACGGCCGCTGCCCGACACCGATTGGCATATCCCGCAGTTGTACGACTTTGCCCGCACCATGGGGGCCAGCGTACTGGTCGGCAATTATTCCCGCTTCGTGATCGACCTCAACCGCCCGGCCGATGACAAACCGCTGTACACCACCGCCACCACCGGCCTGTATCCCGACGTGTTGTTTGACGGCCGCCCGAGCTTTCTGCCCGGTAAAGCCCCATCAGACCAAGAGCGTGCCGGCTATCTGGAGCAGATCTGGCAGCCGTACCACCAACAGCTGCAAGACGAACTGGCACGTCTGAAAGCCAAGCACGGTTATGCGCTGCTGTTTGACGCGCACTCAATCGCTTCGGTGATCCCACGCTTGTTCGACGGCAAACTGCCGGACCTCAACCTGGGCACCAACGGCGGCGAAAGCTGCGCCCCGGCGCTGAGCGATCGTCTGGTCGCCTGCTGCGAGCAGCAACACCAATTCACCCACGTGCTTAACGGCCGCTTCAAAGGCGGTTACATCACCCGCGCGTATGGCCGACCGCAAGAGCAACAGCATGCCATTCAATTGGAGCTGGCGCAGGTGAACTACATGTCGGAACAGTATCCGTTTGCCTTTGAACCCCAGCGCGCGGCGTCCCTGCAGCGCCTGCTGAAACAAATGATCGACAGCCTGCTGGCCAGTGGCGGTCAGCTGCATTAATCCTGTTCGACTCTGATGCGGGGTGACGCTGGTGCCCCGCAGCAACCTTGCCTTCTCCGCACTCCGCAGCCCCCTCTTTAGCCTCCTGAGTTTGTGGCACACCTCTTGCTACCTCCCGGTCACCCTTTCGATTTGCGTACTGCATCGCAATTTTGATTGAAAATCACCGGATCTGGTCGGAACAGCGCACAAAACAGCGGCCCACCGATCGTCCGGTACGCGACAATCTGGCGAAAAGCCCGTCGAGGCACAAATTGACAAGAATACTCTGGAGGCCCCTATGTCCGAAATCCCGCTAAACTGGCGCACCGCTCAGGCCGTCGCCGATCGGCTGCTGGCTGATTGGCAATCCGACAACCAACCCGGTGGGGCGATAACCCTGTTCGACGCTGCACAAATGCGGGCGACCGCCTGTGCCGGACGGGCCGATCTGACGCAAAACACCCCCTTTACCGCAGACAGCGTGGTGCGTTACGCCTCGGTCACCAAACATATTTTCGCCGCGCTCGCGCTGAACGCCACTGACCACGCCCTGAGTCTGGAAGACCGCCTGGGCGATTTGCTGCCCGAGCTGCATGCTCCGCTGGCGGAGGTCACCGTAGGCCAGGCACTGGACATGACCAGCGGACTGCCTGACGTGCGTGAAACGCTGGGGCTGTTGGGGATTTCGGTACACACGCGCAGCGAGGCGCAACCGATTATGCAGTTCCTGCAGGGGCTTGGCGGGCTGAACTATCCGGCCGGCAGCGAGATCACCTATACCAATACCGGCTACCGGCTGGTTGAAGCGGCCCTGCAGGCCAAGGGGTATGACTTCGACAAACTGGTGCAACAGCACATCGCCCAGCCGTTGCAGGTGCAATTACGGGCACCGGAAAGCTGGTATGACGTGGTGCCGGGCTTGGCCCCCGGTTACTGGCACGCCGAACAGGGTTGGCAGTTGGCCAGCGCCGGTTTGCACCTTTCCGCCTCCGGCAGCCTGACCGGCAGTGCCAATGCCCTCACCCGCTGGCTGCAAACGCTGCTGGCCGATCAGGGCCCTGGCCGCGGCGTCCTCGCGCAACTGAGCGCGCCGCGCCGGCTCGACCAGGGGCAGCTCAGCGCTTACGGGCTGGGGCTGGCGCAAACGCCGCTGGGGGAACACCGCTTGTTGGGCCACGGCGGTTCGCACGCCGGCTACAAAACGTATTTCCTGTTGGCGCCCGATCGGCAGGCCGGTGTTGCGCTGGTGGCTAACCGCGAAGACTGCGACAGCTTTGGCATGGTGCTACAGGTGATGGCCGCCTTGCTGGGCGAAGCACTGCCGGAACGCAGCACCGCCATTCCCGACGGCGTTTACACCACGGTGGCAGAGCCTTACTGGCTGGAAGTGAAAGACGGCAACGTCGCCTATCTGGGAAGTGATGAGCCGCTGTATCAGGCCGATGACGGCTACGCGGTATCGCTTTGCGCCCATATGCCAATGCGGCTGAAATGGACCGGGGAAGCGGTTGAAGGTGAAGTGTGCCACGTGCCGCGCCGCTTTTTGCCGGTCACCGCCAACCGCGACTGCCTGAAACACGTGCAAGGCCTGTGGTATCACCCGCAGTACCGTACCGCCTTTGAGATTTGCGGTGACCGGATCCACATTGGTGTGGGTCCGGCGGCGCAAACCGGGACTATCAGCTCACTGGGCCAGGGCCGCATGCTGGTCGAAAGCCGCGACGGCCCGTGGTTGAAACGCTTTTGCCTGTATTTTCGCGGCTACAGCGTGGATTTGATCGCCAATCGCAGCCGGGTGCTGACCTTCCAGCGCAGCAACGTCGGTCGCGATTAGCGCTCTCGGCTCACCCTGCCTTGGCGGCCCTGACGGCCAATAAGGCGGTAAATAGCCGTTGCTTGTCGGCCTCGCTGAGGTTGTTCTGATCAAGGGCCTGAATAAAACGGCTGCGTGCGGCCTCCGTCAGCGGCCCGGTTTTCAACTCCTGAGCCAGTCGCTGCAAAATACGGCTGCTCAGCTCGGCGATCTGCGGCCGCACCTGATCGAGTGGGCGTGGCTGCCAGTCGCTTTCCGGCTGCGCCAGCCAGTCCGCGCGATAACGGTATTGAATCGCCTTGGCGGCGTCCATTTGCGCCACGATAAACGCCCGCACCGAAAGCGGATCCAAACCTAACCGCCCTGCCTCTGCCTGAGTGCTTGCCAACACCTTGGCTTCCTGCGCCAAGTCCTCGATCGGCAAATGCTGCTGCGCCTTGTAACCGGCCACGTCTTTCATATAAGCCAGCCGCTGATTGACCAGTTCACCCAGCGCCGTCCCCCCGTCCGCCAGCGCGGAAAAGCTGACCAGACAGCAGGCAATCAATAACATCCTGAACATCACAATTTCCTTATGCAGCGAAAATATCAGCAAAAGAGTTCACCACGATCCCCTGCTGCAGGCAAATAAAAAGCCCCGCCGAAGCGAGGCCTTAAAGCAGAATGACAGAAAATTAATCAAACACGCCGTTGATGACCGAAGCGACCAGAGCGGTACTCAACGCCACCAGCACCAGATCGTCACCGGCGATACGCCACTCATAGCCCGGATAATAAGGCAGATCGTGCAGCATTGAGGACGGTACCATTTTTTTGGCGATGCCCGGTGGCAACGGCTTGCCACGCGCCAGATTTTTGGCGATGCCCGGCGGCAAAGAACGGTAGCCGGTCAGGCCATAGTTTAATGCCAAAGAACGCGCTCGCTCATGGGAAATACTGACGGAAACCAACCCATGGTCGCTGTCGTTGCCTTTGGCCTTATTGCCATGTTTACCATTGTTGCCGTTATTACCATTATTACCGCTATTGCCGTGATTACCGCTGTTGCCATGGCCATTACCGCCGCCGTTGCCATTGCCCCCTTTATCGGCCAGCGCCGGTGTGGATGACAGGCCCAGCGAGGCAATCAGTGCCAACACTGTGAGAGTAGTACGACGTTTGCTCATTTTGTGACTTCCTGCGTGGGTTATTACATTCACTATAGATGTAATTTCCCCCATAAAGCATGAGGAAAACTCCGAGATATTGCCCGTTTGAGAAGCCGACAGTCAGGCCAGATGACAGAAGATTATCCCAACGCAAAACTATTCGAAAAAACCGAATTTCAGTCTAAGATTTTTCTTGCAGCGAAATAAGCCATGCAGTAGTTTGGCTAGGTCACAAAAAAGAGTTAGCCTGCTCTTTTTCGTCGCACCTCAAATCATCTTTTTATCACCCAAAGTGATATCACTGAATGCTTCCCGCCTCTCCGTGCGGGATTCTTTTTTACCCTGGCATCGACATTGGATGCACCATGGCGGTGCTTTTTGTTGAGATTTGGTTGCCAATACTTTAAATTCGGCGTCTGAGAAACCTTAACCTCCCACGGTGGCCAGTTGGCAACGGGTGGGCGTTCAGGAGCAAAAGACATGCAAATGACCCTCATGGAATACATCACGCAGCACTTTAATGGCGATCTTCACCGCTACGCGCAATCCGAAGGCGTTAGCCGTGAACAAATCATCAATTGGATCGATAATGAATGCCACGTAATCAAAGGACGATTATTTATGCCGGTGCGGCATCTGCCCGGTGAACACGCGCAGTGATGACGAAAAAAAACCCCGCCGAAGCGGGGTTTTCTGTTTCTGATACCACGGAAAATCAGAAGTTATAACCGGCCACGATGTAGTAGCCCCAGCCGGTAGATTTGATTGGACCCTGTGGGGTACCGATATCCACCCCATCCTGCCACTGGCCGCCGTTATGGAAGTAACGGGCCACGAACGAGTAGTGCCAGTGATCGTAGTTCAGCGCCAGAATGTGGCTGGAAGCGATTGAGTTGCTGGTGCGCGCCTGACGACCGTTAACGGTGAAGTCGTCTTTGCCCAGATCGGAACCAAAGTCAAAGTTGGTGAAACCGATGTAGCTCAGGTTGCCGCCCCACACCTGGGTCAACGGCACAAAGTATTTCACTTTGAAGCGGTAACCATCCCAGCTGTTTTCGTTGGCCGCCTGGTAGTTTTCCCACTGGTATTTGGCATAGATGTTCATCGACAGGCTCATTGGCAAGCCGGTATCGATGTCGGTACCCAGACCCATGTACCAGGTGTTCTGGCGACCGTCGGCGTTGTGGCCCAGGTCATAGATGTAGTTGTTGGCGAAGTACCATTCTTTGAACGGGCCGAAGCTCAGATCGGTGCCGGTCAGTTTGTCGATGGAGAAACGAGGTTCGATCTCCATAAACATCGGTGAGCCTTTGTCCCAGATACCGCGATCTGGCGTGTTGCCTACGCCGAAGAATTTAGGCACATCGACGTAGCCATAGAAGTCGAACCAATCTTTTTTAGCGAAGGCTTCATATTCCAGGTACAGATCATTATTCAACTGAGGTCCGAAACGGGTGTGGTAGCTGCCCACCACGTTAACGCTCTGGTGCCACCAATCCGAGACGTATTGGCTGTCTTTGCTATCAGCCATTGAAGATGCACTGTAAGACGCTGCGAGCAGTACACCTGCTGCGAGAGCTATTTTTTTCATTTTTATTACCACATGCTTAAAGGGCCATTTCCTGCCCGTTAGAAAAGATGACAATGAGTCTGACGACACCTGGCGTTGCCTTCGCTTACAAACTCTCGGGCGACGCGCGCATTATAGAAATCACTGGGTGTAAGAAACTGTGATCCAGTTATGCATTTCGCGAATAGGTAATCGATTGCGTTCACATTTGTCAAATTATGTTTCATGCAAATTCACGATCGCTGTGATTTTTGTCATGCCCGGTGATTTTTAAAGCAGTTTCTGTGCCAATTGTGTTCAACACAAAAAAGTAACCGGGTCTGTCAGGAAAATGAAAATGCCGGCGCTGCATACGCCGGCATGGTTTGGAATTTGACTGCGGTCAACGGGAAGACAGAACGCCTGACGGGATGAAACTCAGCGAACCGAGGGCAGCGCTTTGGCAATATTTTCCTGACGGAAAATCACCTCCTGCCCCGGTGCTACCTCCCACTCTTTGGGCGGAATATCCACTTTGGGTGCGGCAGCGATCACCGAACCAATGATCAGCTTGCCTTCCCGGCGTAAAATGCTGACATCCAGCTGGTATTCGTGGCGCAAATTGGCGGTGGTCAGGCGCACGGTATCACCGCGCATAAAGCTTTCGTCGTCAATCACTGGCTGCGGAATGAATTGGATATCGTCTCTCATTTTGTATGTTCCTTCAGGCAGAATCGCTAGTTAAATTCTAGTTCAACCTGGGCTGAGCGACGGATAATTTCCGTTAATTTCCTCGGGTTGCTCGCCAGCAAATGAGCGATCCCAGCGTGACCATCACCACACCTTGCCAAAAATTGACGGTCAGCACGGTATCCAGCACCAGCGCGGCAAATACCGCCGACAGCACCGGCGTAAAGTACGACGCCGTCGCCAACAAGGTCATGTTGCCGCGCAGAATACCGACGTTCCACGCCGCATAGCCCGCCCCCATCGCCATACCGGCACACAACAGCGTCAGAGTCACCGGCAGCGTGAATTGCATGCCGCTTTCACTGCTGAAGGCGTATTTCAGCCACAGCGCCACCGCGGTCAGCGTGATAAACACCACCACGCCGTTATGGCCCTGGGCGATTTTCTTGGTCAGATTGCAATACAGCGCCCAAATCACCGCACCGCCAAAGGCCAGCGAATAGCTCAGCGGATTGCTGCGCACGTTCTCCAGCATTTGCGTCGGCGACCAGCCGCCCTCGCCGCTCATGATCCAGCCAATGCCGAACAACGACAGCAACAGCCCGGGCAACAGCCACCATTTGGCCTTTTGCCCATTAAACACCAGCGCCATCAGCACGGTAAAACAGGGCCACAGGTAGTTGATCATCCCCACTTCGATCGCCTGCAGGCGAGTATGGGCATAGCCCAGCGACAGCGACAGGCAGATCTCATAGCTGACAAACAGCAGACTGCCGAGGATCAGGTAGGCTCGCGGGAACAATCGCAGCTTCGGCAAAGGCAGCACCAGCAACAAAAACACCGCGCTGACGCTGTAGATCATGGCCGCCCCGCCTATCGGGCCCAACCCTTCGCTGACGCTGCGTATCAGGCCGACCACGCTGCTCCACAGCAGGATCGCCAACAGACCCAGCAAAGTGGCTTTATAGTGCGCGGGGAGAGAAGACATGAAAGGGATCCAATCAGTTATTTTTTATCAGGATTTTCACTCTACTGCCCGGCGGAAAAAAAAGAAAGGCGGGAAACCCCGCCTGATGGGTTATTGCTGCGGTTGTCGTTCAAACTGCGGTGGCGGCTGACGGAAGCGCCGGGTGAGATACGCCAGATAGGCGAAGCCCAGCCCGGCCCAGATCAGCCCCATGGTCAGCGAGCTTTTTTCCAGGTTCAGCCACAGCACGCCGACCGTTAACGCCCCGACCAACGGCAGGAACAGGTAGTTAAAACGGTCCTTCCAGCTTTTGTTACGCCCCTCGCGGATATAGAAATGGCTGATCACCGACAGGTTAACGAAGGTGAAGGCCACCAGTGCCCCAAAGTTGATCAGCGCGGTGGCAGTGACCAGATCGAAAGACAGCGCGGACAGAGCCACCAGCCCAACCAGCAACACGTTCAATGACGGCGTGCGCCACTTCGGGTGGATATAACCGAAATACTTTTCCGGAAACACGTTATCGCGCCCCATCACATACAGCAGCCGCGAAACGCTGGCATGCGAGGCCAGACCTGACGCCAGGGTGTTGATAAAGGTAATGCACAGGAAGATCGACTGGAACAGCTTGCCGCCCACGTACAGCGCAATTTCCGGCAGCGCCGCGTCCGGTTGGTGAAAGCGCTGAATGGACGGGAAAAACAGCTGAATAAAGAACGAGACGCTGATGAAGATCACCCCGCCGTACAGCGCAGTCAGGAAGATAGCCTTCGGGATCACCTTGGCGGCATCGGGCGTTTCCTCACACAGGGTGGTGACCGCATCAAAGCCGAGGAACGAGAAACATAAAATGGTGGCCCCGGTAATGATCGGCAGCAAATGCGCATTTTCACTGATAAAGGGTTGCAGGCTCCACACCGTCCCCAGCCCTTCGCCGTTGTGCAGCCCGCGCACCACCAGGTAGATAAACACTACAATGATCGCGATCTGAGCCAAGACAAACAGGGTGTTAAAGTTAGCCACCAGATTGACGCTTTTCAGGTTGATGGCGGTAATGATGATCACAAAACCCACCACCCACACCCACGGCGGCACCTCGGGGAACAGCGCAGTCAGGTAAATCTTCGCCAACAGGGTATTGATCATCGGCAGGAACAGATAATCGAGCAGCGAGGACCATCCCACCAAAAAACCGACGTGCGGATTAATGGCTTTTTGCGCGTAGGTATAAGCAGAACCGGCGGTCGGGAACTTGCGCACCAGTTTGCCGTAACTGATGGCGGTGAACAGCACGCCGGCCAATGCCAGTAAATACGAGGCGGGTACATGACCGTCGGTCAGGCCGGAGACGATGCCAAAGGTGTCAAACACCGTCATTGGCGTCAGATAGGCCAGGCCCATCATCACCACTTGCCACAGTTTCAGGGACTTGCGCAGTTGCGGCTTGGCCGCCGGGTTGGCGTTAATCGCATTAATCGTCATAGCGCTTCCCCTCGTTGTCCTCTGCTGGTAACCGTTTAACGTCATTCAGAGAGGCCGCGGGGAAACTGCTGCTCAGGCGGCGGAAGGGGCGATGCAAAGACAAAAAAACTCGGCCAGCGGATGGCCCGTATTCACTGCGGCACAGGCAATCGCCCGCGCAGGCTGATGGTGCAGTTATGGCTGTCATGGTTCTTTCCTCGCCGGCGTCCTGTACGCCAAAGTGGAAGAAATGCTTTACCGCTGCGCGCAGCTTCGCAGGCCACAGGATAGCCGGCGGAATGCGCCAGACGCGCGCGGTAGGATCGGGATTGAGCGGGTTTAGGCGTTTTTCAACATCCACTCGATTTCGGTTTCGGTGATCAGGCGCTCAAATTGCACCAGCTCATCCGTTTTACAGGCCAGGTAAACATGGCTGAACCTTTCTCCCAGCAACGCATTCAGCACCGGCTGATGCTCAAATTCGTACAGCGCGTCGCTTTGGCGGATCGGGAACGGCAGGCCGTCCTGCTCCAGCCCGTTGCCGGTGACCGGTTCTTGCAGCGGCAGTGGCGTTTCCAGCCCGTAGACGATGCCCGCCAGAATGGTCGCCATCACCAGATAAGGGTTGGCATCGGCCCCGGCTACGCGGTACTCCACCCGGTGGCTGTCGCGATCGCCGCAGGGAATGCGCAACGCGACGGTGCGGTTGTTGTGGCCCCAGGACGCCTGGGTCGGCACATACATACCCGGCTGGAAGCGGCGGTAAGCGTTGACGTTCGGTGCCAACAGCGCAATAGAAGAAGGCATCAGGGCAATCATGCCCGCCAGCGCCTGTTTCAGCAGCGTCGAGTCTTCACCGTCGTCGTCGGCGAGGACGTTGTTGCCCTGCCGGTCCAGTATGCTGATATGCACATGCATGCCGCTACCGGCGTGTTCCTCGTACGGCTTGGCCATAAAGGTGGCTTGCATATTGTGGTTTTCCGCCACCATGCGGATCAGGCGCTTTAATGCCAGCGCATGGTCGCAGGCCTGCAGCACGTTGTCGGTATGGTGCAGGTTAACCTCAAACTGGCCGGGCGAGGCTTCCGCCACCGCGCCGTCCGCCGGCAGGCCCTGCATGCGCGCCAGTTCGTCGATCTCACTGAGCACCTCGGCAAAGTGGTTAAGGTTATCGACCGAATAAACCTGGCTCTGGGTGTTGCGTTCCTGGGTACCCGGCGCGCAAGGCGGCTGCAGATAACCTTCCGAATCGCGCTGACGATCGATGAGATAGAACTCCAACTCTACCGCTACTACGGGGGATAGCCCGCGCTGACGCAAACGCTGCCACACTCGGTTCAGCACATTGCGCGGTTCAACGTCAAAGGGAGTACCATCTTCATCCAGCATGGTGAGCAGAACCTGACCGATATATTGCGGGTCTGCCGCCGACGGCGTCAGCGTGCCCAGCACCGGTACGCAGATATGATCCGGCTCACCCAGTTCCTGCCCCAACCCGGCCTCTTCGACCACGTTGCCAAGAATGTCCATCGCAAACACCGACGCCGGGAAGTAACAGCCCTTCTCCAGCTTGCTCAGCCCGCCGACAGGAATGCGTTTGCCGCGGAAGCTGCCGTTAAGGTCGGTCAACAGAACGTCAACGTGCTGAGTTAATGGATAACGTTCCAGATACTTCTTCACTTCACGTTGGAACGCGCTACTTCGCTTTTCTTCGTGGTGCTGAACAAAGTTTTCCACTTCTACTATGTTGGTCTGCATGATTCACCCGCCATGTATGTTTTTGTCTGTGGTTCTCACACTTATTGCCGTCGATGTTTTTTGACCATCTTGCTCAATATAATGTCCACCAATGAAACATAGATGCAACAAAATTGTTTTGCAAGTGTTACTTTGAGTTTGAATATTGCCCACTTGACTGCTAGATTTATAAAATATTGAACGAAAACGGCAGTGGAGAAGCTTATCGTTCATAATTTCGAACATACCAAGGGGACAGCATGGGCAATATATTTAACAGACCAGTGGTCGGCGTAGTGATGTGCAGGTATAGGTTAAACGGGCACCTCACTCAGACCTTGCAAGAAAAGTACCTAAATGCCGTTATCGCCGCCGGCGGGCTGCCAATCGCCCTGCCACACGCACTGGCGGAACCGAAACTGCTCGAAGAATTACTGGGGCAACTCGACGGCATTCTGCTGCCGGGCAGCCCCAGCAATGTGCAGCCGCACCTTTATGGTGAAAACGGCGATGAGCCTGACGCCGATCCTGGGCGAGATGAATTGAGCCTGGCGCTGATCCGCCACTCGCTCGACAGGCGCATTCCCCTTTTCGCCATTTGCCGCGGTATGCAAGAAATGGTGGTCGCCACGCAAGGCGCCCTGCACCGCCGGCTGTATGAACTGCCCGAGCTGCTCGAACACCGTGAAGATCACGACTTGCCGCTGGAACAGCAATACGCCCCCGCTCATGAAGTTATCGTTCAGGAAGGGGGCTTACTCTCGCAACTGATACCGGATTGCAACAGATTCTGGGTGAACTCACTGCATGGCCAGGGCACGAAGAAACTGGGCCCCGACGTGCGGATCGAGGCCCACGCCGCCGACGGATTGGTGGAGGCCATCAGCCTGCGCGATCAGCCTTTTGCGCTGGGCGTGCAATGGCACCCGGAGTGGAACAGCGAGGAATACGCCCTGTCGCGCCTGCTGTTTGAAGGTTTCATTAGCGCTTGCCGGAACTATCAAAAGGAAAAACGCACATGAGCGATGTCAGCTTGGCACCGGGAAAACGTCTGTCGCAAATCCGCCAGCAATTGGGATTGTCACAGCGCCGCGCGGCCGAACTGTCTGGGTTAACCCACAGCGCCATCAGCACTATCGAACAGGACAAGGTCAGTCCGGCCATCAGCACCTTGCAAAAGCTGCTGACGGTGTACGGCCTGTCACTGTCGGCGTTTTTCGCCGAACCGGAAAAGCCGGATGAGCCGCAGATTGTTATCGATTACCAGGATCTGATCGAGATCGGCAGCCAGGGGGTGTCAATGAAACTGATCCACAACGGCGACCCCAATCGCACCCTGGCGATGATGATCGAAACCTATGAACCGGGCACCACCACCGGCGAACGTATCAAGCATCAGGGGGAAGAGATCGGCACCCTGCTGGAAGGCGAAGTGATCCTGCAGGTCAACGGGCAGGCTTATCCCCTGCTGGCCGGGCAGAGCTACGCCATCAACACCGGCATTCCCCACAGTTTCAGCAACACGTCGGCGCGGATTTGCCGGATTATCAGCGCCCACACGCCGACGACATTCTGATCAACGGAGCAAGGTATGGACTTCCACCACCTGCAGTATTGGCAACACCGGGCGCAAGCCCTGAATATTGAGAACCGACTGTTTATCAATGGCCGTTATCAGCAGGCCGCCGAGGGCGAAACCTTTGCCGTGGAGGATCCTGCCGCTCAACGAGAGTTGACTCAGGTGGCCCGGGGCAGCAGCGTCGATATCGATCTGGCGGTCAGCGCCGCGCGCGAGGTGTTTGAACGCGGCGACTGGTCGCGTGCGGCTCCGGCGCAACGCAAGGCCACCTTGCTGAAGCTGGCGGCGTTGATGGAACAACACCACGAAGAACTGGCACTGCTGGAGACGCTGGACACCGGCAAACCGATCCGCCACAGCCTGCGCGATGACGTGCCCGGCGCGATCCGCTGCCTGCGTTGGTATGCCGAGGCGATCGATAAGGTTTACGGTGAAATCGCCCCGACCGGCAGCGATGCGCTGGCATTGATCGAACGTGAACCCATTGGCGTGGTCGGCGCCATAGTGCCGTGGAACTTCCCGCTGTTGTTGGCCTGCTGGAAGCTCGGCCCGGCATTGGCCACCGGCAACAGCGTGGTCCTCAAGCCCTCGGAGAAGTCCCCGCTGACCGCGATCTTCCTGGGCCAACTGGCGCAACAGGCCGGGCTGCCGGACGGCGTGCTGAATATTGTTCCCGGTTATGGTTTTGATGCCGGTAAAGCGCTGGCACTGCATAACGACGTCGACGCACTCACCTTCACCGGCTCGACCCAGGTCGCCAAGCAACTGATGATCTACGCCGGTCAATCCAACATGAAACGGGTCTGGCTGGAGGCGGGCGGCAAAAGCGCCAATATCATCTTTGCCGACTGTCCGGATCTGGACAAGGCCGCGCAGAGCGCCGCCGCCGGCATTTTCTACAACCAGGGGCAAGTGTGCATCGCCGGTACCCGGCTGTTGGTGGAAGAGAGCATCCAGCAGGAATTCTTACAGGCATTGCGGCGGCATGCGGCGGCCTTCCCCCCTGGCGATCCCCTCGACCCGGCGACGGTAATGGGCACGCTGATCGACCAGGGGCACTGCGAAAAAGTGGCGGACTACATCGAGCAAGGGTTAAGCCAGGGCGCGGCACTGTTCCTCGACGGTCGCCAACACCCGCAAGGCGGGCATGGCGGCTACCTCGGCCCGACTATTCTCACCCAGGTGGATAACGCCATGAGCGTGGCGCGCGACGAGATCTTCGGCCCGGTGCTGGCGGTCACGTCGTTCAGCGGCGAACAACAGGCCATGCAACTGGCCAACGACAGCGACTACGGCCTGGGGGCCGCCATCTGGACCCGTGACCTGTCCCGTGCGCACCGTTTATCCCGCCAGTTAAAAGCCGGCACGGTGTTCGTCAATAACTATAACGACGGGGATATGACCGTTCCCTTCGGCGGCTACAAGCAAAGCGGCAACGGCCGCGACAAATCGCTGCATGCGCTGGATAAATTCACCGAACTGAAAACCACCTGGATTTCGTTGGAATAAGGGCAGATATCATGACTGAACACGTAAAAAGCTATTATGCGGCCTCGGCCAACAGCCACGCGCCCTACCCGCAATTAAATGAATCCATTGAATGCGACGTCTGTATCGTCGGCGGCGGCTACACCGGGCTGTCATCAGCACTGTTTCTGGTAGAAGCCGGTTACAACGTGGTGGTGCTGGAGTCTGCCCGCATCGGTTTCGGCGCCAGCGGACGTAACGGCGGCCAATTGGTGAACTCCTACAGTCGCGACATTGACGTGATTGAACAACGCTACGGCGCCGAAAGCGCCCGGCTGCTCGGCAGCATGATGTTTGAGGGCGCAGAGATCATTCGCAGCCGCATCCAAAGGTACGCCATCGAATGCGACTATCGCCCCGGCGGCATCTTTGCCGCGCTGAACAACCGGCAATATCATGCGCTGATCGAACAAAAACAGCATTGGGAGCGCTATGGCAATACCCAACTTGAATTGCTGGACGCCGAGCGCATCCGCCAAGAGGTCTATAGCGAGCGCTACGTCGGCGCGCTGCTGGATCACAGCGGCGGTCATATTCACCCGCTGAATCTGGCGCTCGGCGAAGCCGAAGCCATTCGCCTGCAAGGAGGCCGCATCTTCGAACAGTCCGCGGTCACTAACATCCGCCACGGCGAACCGGCGATCGTCAGCACCGCCAACGGCCAGGTAAAGGCGCGTTATGTGATCGTCGCGGGCAATGCTTATCTGGGCGATAAACTGGAGCCACGGCTGGCCAAACGCAGTATGCCGTGCGGCACCCAGGTGATCGCCACCGAACCGCTGGCACCGGAAGTGGCGCAGTCGCTGATCCCGCAAAATTACTGCGTCGAAGACTGTAACTACCTGCTGGATTATTACCGTATCACCGGCGATAACCGCCTGCTGTACGGCGGTGGCGTGGTGTATGGCGCGCGCGATCCGGACGATATCGACAACCTGATCCGCCCCAAGCTGCTGAAAACCTTCCCGCAGTTGAAAGGGGTAAATATCGACTACCGCTGGACCGGCAATTTCCTGCTGACGCTGTCGCGCATGCCGCAGTTCGGTCGCCTGGAGAATAACGTTTATTACATGCAGGGCTACAGCGGCCACGGCGTGACCTGTACCCATCTGGCGGGCAAGCTGATTGCTGAATTAATGCGAGGCGATGCGGAAAGGTTCGATGCCTTTGCCAAGCTGCCGCACCTGCCGTTCTTCGGCGGTCGCAACCTGCAAATTCCGTTCACCGCGATTGGTGCGGCCTACTACCAACTGCGGGATCGTATTGGGGTGTAACGCTATCAGGCCCGGCATGTGCCGGGCCTGATAATTACCGCTTAAACAATCTTCGGTTGGCCGTCCGAAGCGGTCGCCCCGCCGTCCACCGGGATGTTGGCGCCGTTGATAAAGCTGGCGTCGTCACTGGCCAGGAACGCCATCACCGCCGCCACTTCTTCCGGCTCCGCCGCGCGGCCCAGCGCAATACGCTCGTTGAACTTGTCGCGGATCTCCTGCGGCCAGCCGTTGGTCATATTGGTTTTCACCAGGCTCGGACACACCGAGTTCACCCGCACGCCGTCACCGCCATGATCCAGCGCCATGGCGCGCGTCAGGTTAACCACCGCCCCTTTCGCCGCGCAGTAGTATGCCGCCCCCCAGTCGCCACCCAGCCCGGAAACCGACGCGGTGTTAACGATGCAACCTTTGGTTTTCAGCAGATACGGCAGCGCGAATTTGGAACAGAACACCACGCCATCGATATCCACCCCGGCAATGCGCCGCCAGTCGGCGACGCTGGTTTCCAGTACGCTGCCCGCCACGTGTACCCCGGCGTTGTTTAACAACACGTCGATGCGGCCTAATTTCGCCGCCACGTCGTTCATCATTTTTTCAACCGCAACCGGGTCGGAAACGTCGATATGCACCGCCAGCGCCTTGCCTTTTGGCAGCGAGGCGGCAACCTTGTCTACCGCCTCCTTCGCCCAGTCAGCCAACACCACGGTAGCCCCTTCGGCAGAAAAACGGCGCGCCGCCGCTTCCCCCATCCCGTTGCCGGCGCCGGTGATCACGACCACTTTATTGTCGAAACGCATAAGACCTCCTCCATGTGAATGTATTTCTATAAATCATACAAATCTTAATGGTTCGAGGATAAAACTCATGGCCGAGGAGGGACAGTCAAAATGTGCGGTTTATTAATCAAAAAGAGGTATATGACGCTAATTCAATGCGCTAGGTCAGGCATTATCGGAATTACGCCAAGCATTTGATGACAAACATAAAATTCATCGGCGTGACTATCCATGTCGCTTATTATCGCCGTTCAATAAGTCCCGCTGTGGCGCAATCGCGCCGCCTGGATGCTTGAAAAGCCATCGCCACGGCACCTTAGCGGCGGCGATGGCAGAGGCTATTTCTTATCGATAGGGACCACCAACAGGTCAATGTTAAGCTGATTGATCGCCTGTCGGGTCGACGACACCAGCCGGCTCCAGAAGTCGTGATGATGACCAAAGATAATCAGATCAATCCCTTTCTCTTTCGCCGCCCGGTTCAATTCCTCGATCAGTTCACCCCGGCTGACAATCACTTCTTCAACCGGGTAGGAAGACTGTCCCTTGATCGCATTGAGCATGTTCTTTACACGTTCTGAAAAAGTACGATCGGTATAGTTGTATTCACCCACGCCCAGCTCGGCGTAATAGCCGGTACGGTGGATATCGATATAAATCAGGGATAGCCTGGCATTCAGCGCGCTGGCCAACTTTGCGCCCTTGCCGAGCAAAAACTCAGCGTCTTCGCTGAGATCGGTTGCCACAACGATATGTTGATAAGCCATGATTACAGCCCTCCGCATGGCGCTGGTGAACAAAATGGCGCTCCCTGCCAGGGGCCTGCCGCATGTTTCTTATGCCGTTTAAGTTTAGTTCAGCGCTGAAATTATCGCCTGCCCCGGCCTTTATCGTTCTTTATATAGAACGATGCATCCTGAGTTACCTCTCTAGCGGAATTCTCCGCTCCCCCTACACTGTTCACAAGCACTAAGACCAGCTCTTGGCTATCCAGCATTAATTAATTGTTATCAACTGTCCGATTACAGAGGTAAAAAAGATGAGCACTCCAGCAAACTTTAATGGTCAGCGTCCTGTTATTGATGCTAATGACGCCGTCATGCTGTTGATTGACCACCAGAGTGGCCTGTTCCAAACCGTCGGTGATATGCCAATGACCGAACTGCGCGCTCGCGCCGGTGCCTTGGCCAGCATCGCCACCCTGAGTCAATTGCCGGTGATTACCACCGCCTCCGTCCCGCAAGGCCCTAACGGCCCCCTGATCCCTGAAATCCACCAAAATGCGCCCCACGCACAGTACGTCGCCCGCAAAGGGGAGATCAACGCCTGGGATAACCCGGACTTTGTGGCCGCCGTTAAAGCAACCGGCCGGAAAACCCTGATTATCGCCGGTACCATTACCAGCGTTTGCATGGCCTTCCCGTCGATCAGCGCGGTCGCCGAAGGGTATAAGGTATTTGCGGTGATCGATGCCTCGGGCACCTATTCGAAAATGGCGCAGGAAATTACCCTGGCGCGGGTGGTTCAGGCAGGCGTAGTGCCGATCGATACCGCCGGTGTGGCCTCTGAACTGCAAGGCAGTTGGAACCGTGAGGATGCGCAGCAGTGGGCTGAGGTTTACACCAAAATTTTCCCAGCCTACCAACTGCTGATTGAAAGCTACGTAAAAGCCCAGAACGTGGCGAAAAATAACGAAGTGTTGGATTCCCAGCGCGGTTAATCGCAATAAACCTGACCCAGACCCGCTTAACGGCGGGTTTTTATTTTGTCGCCAAGGCGACGCAGCACCAGCCTATGCTGTAAACAGCCTTCAATGATGTTTTCCCTTCTGGTTAATAATGCCGCGTTCTTGTCGACGATCAAAAACTTTCGAATGAAAGTTGGATAGGATTATTCTTATCAAATTCGAAGTAACCTGTGCTCCGGAGATAAGCGCGCATGAAGACAGTTCAGTATCGTATTGAAGGCGATATATTTTTTTGCCCAAACACCCTGGGTTTTTATCATCAGGCGGTTCGGCATGAAATAGTCAGCATCTCTGCCGCCGCAGCCAGATTATTCGCCTTTTTATTGCAAAACCGGGGTGAGATTGTAGAGCGCGATATCTTGCTAAAGAAGGTGTGGGACGATTATGGCATGCAATCGAGCAACAATAATTTGAATCAATGCCTCAGTACCTTAAGACGCATCATTAAAACCATGGGCGTCGACAAGAACATTATCGAGACCATTCCCAAAATCGGCCTGCGGATTGCCGATGACGTGGATATCGAGGAAATCGTCGAGCAAGCTAAAACCGCCCCCGTCGTCGAGAACAAGAAAAGAAATAGCGGCAGAAGTCGACGTAAAAACCCCCTGCTTTACGGCCTGATGTTGTTGGTAGCCCTGCTGGCTATTGTCACCACGGTACATACGCTGCATCTTTATAATCATTATAAAAGTAACCATTTTTATAATGACTATCGGTTGGTGAGCAATGAGAACTGCGAAGCGCCACAGCTGCCGGCACTGTTTACGCTGTTTGGCTCATTGGGATAATCGGCTCACCGCAGGCGAACGCGGGGCATAAAAAACCCCGGCGTTCGGCCAGGGTCATCGGTGTTTGTCGGTCACTTTCCCGACTGTCATGTTATGGCGTAAGCGTCCATCCAACACTCCAACCTTACGCAGCCTAAGCACAACTTTTTCACAACAGAAAAATAGACTGGATCGGCTTGAACAATATTAAGTGCCAATCTGTTTTTCTGTTGCCAATAACTTTCGTTATTGCAGTAGGATAAAACTGAACATCTTATTTTCAGATAAACTCCGGGCAATCCCGGAGTTTATTCAGGCAATTATTCTATTTCTCATCTGCTCCGGCTTAAACCATCATCGCTATCGCAAGAAATAAAGCACTACCTGGAAATTATAAAACGACGACGTTGCCTGCAGAAGGGCCTTTCATGCCGTTTTCAACAGTGAACTCAACGCGCTGACCTTCATCAAGCGTTTTGAAATCATTGCTTTGGATAGCGGAGAAGTGTACGAACACGTCTTTGCTGCCGTCTTCCGGAGAGATAAAGCCAAAACCTTTACCTGCATCAAACCATTTTACCAAACCAGTCATTTTATTAGACATAGATATTTCCTTTATATTTTTGAGACGCCATAAGGCGATAGAGGTCTGTTTTTGTTGGAAACTTATTGGGCACTAGAGAAGGAAATTCGCGGGAGAAGAGCTATCTATGGGATATCACTAATACTGAGAACTGCTTTACTAAAACTGCTTTCATAAGGTCTGTACTACAAACCGATGACGCTATTTACACATAGCTGAATTATTTAAGCAAGGAATATTTGAGATTATATTATATGCCCCACCTATCATTCTAACCAATTAAGCGCCACCAGCCCGTCCGACAAGGGCCTTATGGCCCCGACGGGAGTGAGTAGGCTTAGCCGATTATCGCAATGCCTAAGCGTTCCATCAGCTGAAAGACCTGCTCGCTATCCAGCTTTACGCCCTGCAAGTCGGTGCCGCGCAGATCCAACTCGCCCAGCTCAGAGTTGGTCAGATCGCAATGGGTGAAATTGGCGGCCCGCCAGTCGAACGAGGCGAACTCGCCGCCGGACAGATCGGAGCCGCTAAAGGTCGCGCCGAGGATTTGCGCACTGTTCCAGCGATTTTCCCACAGCTCACACTTCTCCAGCACCACTTTCGAAAAGTTGGCGTAGCTCAGGTTACTTTTGGTGATGTAGGCGCTGCAGAACCAGGTGCGCGAGGTAATCATGTTCATAAAGCTGGCACCGCGAAAGTCCGCGCCCTGCGCCCGACACTCGCGGATTTCGATACCCAGGGCATCGGCATTTCTGAAGTCTGCCATCGACAGATCGCAATTTTTGAAGCTGGCGTCTTTGAGCACCGCACGGCTGAAGTTGCCGCCCTGCCGGCTCTCGCGATCGTAAAACTGACAGTCGATAAATTCGGTGCCGGTCAGATCAGCGCCCGAAAAATCGCAGTTAATAAAGCTGCCGTTCTCCACTTTCTCGCCGGTAAACCGGTTACGAGCAATCTTTTCACCCTTTAAAGCCAGCGCCATCGCACACACCTGTTTATTTGTACAGTCAATGGCGCAGTATAATCCTATATCTATCACAGAGAAAACCGCTTTGCCGGGTTTTCTCTGCCCCAGAGCACAAAAAAATAACCCTGCGGGGATAGATGAATTTTACGCCTGCCTGACCTGGATCCGGTTCATATTCAACCCAGCGGTCTGCGCCTGCACCACCCCTTGCTCAATCAAGGCGTACAACCTGAAATTCAAAAAGGTGTCGCCTACCGGATAAGGCGAATTCACCATCGCTTCGCCGATGACCCTGGAGCCCTGGGTGTAGTCGTTCGGGCAGGCATCCAGCAGCGGGCGGTCGTGAAAATCCAGCGCCTGCCCCTGCACGGCGTTTTCAGCGAAAATTCGCACCGGCGCGTTCTCCGTCAGCAAACGTTGCCAATCGGCAATCAGCGCGGCTTGCTCTTCCTGCGACAATTCACGCCGCAAGATCCACAGGGGTTCCAGCATTTCCGCCGGACACCAGTTGGTGGCCTCTCGCCCGGTGTGCGCGGTGACGTCGACCACGAAAACCCGGCGCTCGCCCAACAACGGCAGCAGCGCACGCAGCATCAGTTGTTCATCTGCGTTATCGCCAACCCACAGCGTCACCTGCCCGGTGACGGCAGCAAGCTGCGTTTTTAATTTCGCCATCCCTGCCGGCAGCGCTTCGGAGGTGTTCCACTCGGGAGCATGAACAGAATGATACAAATCGCGCAACCAGCGGGTTCGAACCTGCAGGCCCTGATCATCATCCAGCGCGTATAACGGCCCAAACGACAGGCTATCGGCGAAATCCAGTACATCTTCTCCCGGGTAGGCCAAGCGTACGCAGCCCCCCGACAGTGCGATATGCACATCCTTCATCAACGCTCTCCCACGCTATTCCTTAAGAAAATCCTGCGTCGAATTTTGCCAACTTTTGGCCGGTATCGCCAGGCAAACAATCTGAATTTGCCCGTTTGAACGATATAAAAAAACCGCCCTTGGGCGGTTGATGAGCCACACGGAGCGTTACTTGAGCGCTTCCTGGATAGCGTCGGCCATCGGGCCAATGTGCTTTTCAGCGGCCTTAAGCTGGAAGTCCACGCCGTTGCCGTCGTTGGTGTCGGACAGCGTAGCCTTGATCAGCTCCAGCGCCGCTTGCACCGCCACCAGCCTTTTATGCTGCTCGTCCGTGACCGGTTTGGAACTCAGGGTAGCCGGGTAATATTGCTCTAACATCGTTCTCTCCTTTTGATTACGCTAATAAGTAACTTAACAGAATTTAAAGTTTTATCTAAAGATAGCGAACCAGAGAGTCCCTACTGATATTAATGCGGTACCGCAATCAAACCAATATGGCGAATAAGTAAACTATAATTGGACGAAGTGAGATTCTCAGCAGGTAAACCATCATGCCATTCGAAGGAAGCTGCCACTGCGGCGCCGTCACCTTTAGGGTGAACGCCGATCTGCCCCATGAGGCCCTAAGCTGCAACTGTTCAATCTGCCGCCGCAAAGGCATGCTGTTGGCGTTCTTCCCGATCAACAGCTTTGTGCTGAACAGCGGTGAGGATGTGCTGCGCGGCTATACCTTTAACAAACACATTATTCAACACCAGTTCTGCCAAAAATGCGGCACTGAGGCCTTTGCTTACGGCAAAGGGCCGGACGGTGCCGCGATGTGTGCCATCAACCTGCGCTGTGTGCCTGAACTGGCGCTGGATTCATTGAAGATCCATCCGTTTGACGGTGCCAGCGCTTAAGCGGTAAAGGCCGGCACCGGGTTCACCTCAGCGGAATTCCACCCAGCCGGCACCGGCATCGGCGGAACGCACGCAGTTTTCTACCCAGCGCACTCCCATCGCCCCGGCATGCGCGTCGGGGTACCAAAAGTCGGCCAGAAACGCCGCGTCCCGCCGGTCGGTGGCGTCCATCGCCAGCGCAAAACGCCGGTAGAGATTCGACCAGGCTTCGAATAGCCCTTCGGCATGCCCGCCACCAATGCGATCGTCCGTCAACGCCATTGGGTCGAGATAGGACATGCCGCGTTCCAGAATACGCACCGGTTCGCCCTGCACTTCAAAGCGCAATTGGTTCGGCTGTTCGTCCCACCACTCCAGACTGGCCTTTTCGCCGACAATGCGCACCTTCTGGCCGTGCATTGAGCCGCTGTTGACCGCCGAACACCACATCGAACCGACCGCGCCGTTGTCGTACTCCATCAGCACGTAGGCGTTGTCTTCGAGCGGTGCACGGCTTTTGACAAAGCTCTGGCGGCTGCACATCAGCCGTTTGATCTTCAGCTGTGGCACCATGGTTTCCGCCAGGAATAGCGGATGAGTCGCCAAATCGCCCAATACATAGCTGGGGCCGACAAAACGCGGATCCACCCGCCAGCGCGTGCTGGGATTATCTTGCTCCACCGGCGCGGCATGGAACCCGTGGGAAAACTGCATGTTGATAATCCGTATCTCACCCAGTTGGCCCTCGGCAATCATCTGGCGGGCCTGAAGGATCAGTTGATGCCCGGAGTAGCCGTAGGTGACGCCGATAATTTTATGCTGTTTCTGGCTCAGTTCGACCAGTGTCTGCGCCTCTTCGGCGGTGAAACACAGCGGTTTTTCGCACACCACGTGCAGACCGGCTTCCAGCGCTGCCTGGCAGATAGCGAAATGGGTATTGTTTGGCGTGGCAATGGATACCGCCTCGATGCCGTCCGCGCGGGCGGCCTCTTCACGAAACAGCGTGGCGTAATCCGGGTAACAGCGTTCTGCCGCCACGCCCAGGCTTTGCCCGAAGCTGCGCCCGCGCGATGCGTCAATGTCGAACGCGCCGGCCAGCAGGGTGAAAGTGCCGTCGCGCAGTGCCGCAGAACGGTGAATATAGCCGATCTGGCTGGTACCGCCGCCGCCCACCATGCCCCAACGCAGGGAGCGCCCCAGAGGTTTAATACCGTTAATCATTTCGTTTCTCCTGATTAAAAACCGACGCTGCGTAAATAATTGAGGCTTTCCGTTACGTCGCGCAGGCTGCCCTGCACCTGACGCGGATCGCGTTCCTGCTCGATGGTGACCCAGCCCTGATAACCGCGCGCCGCCAATAACTCACGCACCGCCGGATAGTCGATCGCTCCCTGCCCCAGTGGGCACATCACCCCCTGGGCACAGGCGGTAAAGAAATCCAGCCCGTGCGCCAGCACATCACGCAATACCCGTGGGTTAACGTCCTTGAAATGCAGGTAATCAATGCGGGTGAAATAGCGCTCGAGCCAGGTGACCGGATCCATGCCGGAGTAATACAGGTGTCCGGTGTCCAGGCACAATCCGGCGGTTTGGTGTGGGATCTGGCTGGCCAACAGCTCGATTTCATCGGCGAATTCGATGCAGCCACCGGCATGCGGATGCACTACCGGCCGCACACCATATTCCCGCCAGGCAAGCTCGCTGAGGGTAATGATATGGTCGATCATCCGGTTCCAGTCGGCAGGCTCCAGCCGCGCTGCCTGCGAGGACTGCCCGGCGAACCTGGCCCGTTGCGGGTTGCCGAAGTCGATGATCACCAGATACGGCGGTGAAAAATGGCCTTCGCGCAGCGGCTGCGCCTTGGGGGCCTGCGATAAGTTGCGGCAGATGTTGTGGGTCAGCGTCAGGAGGTGCGCGAAGTTCTGCTCGCTGACCAGATCGTCAAAAAGGGTGCCTGCCACCAGCGACAGTTGGTGGTGTTGCAACACCTCGGTCAGGGTCGCGGCTTCGGTTGGCAGGTAGCCCCACGGCCCCAGCTCAATACTGTGATAGCCGGCGGTGCCGGCCTCCTGCAGCACTTTGGCGTAAGGCGGAAGATAAGGATTTTTGGGGTCATCCACTCCCCAACTGCAGGGAGCATTGGCAATCGGCAAGGTCATTTTTCGTTCCGTTTCGACGTGGGTGTGGCGTCAGTATCAAACAAAGGTTTCGAAACCGGCAATAATGAAACTTTCATTTTTTGATGGCGATCGCGTTAATTTTGATAGTTAAAATGATATTTTTCTATCAAATTCAGGCGGGCCGTAGCCTTAAAAGGAGCAGAGGATTTTGAGCGGGGAAATGGCTCCCGCGCAGGGAGCCGGCAATCAGATATTTTCTTTGGTGATCAGATCAAAACGGTTAATGGCGTGGATAAACCCCGAATGCTCACCGCCGGCGGCGCTGACAAAGGTGTCGATGATCGAGGCTGCGAACTCTTGGAGCCGGTGCCTCAACATCAGATCCAAGGTGCCGTCAATCAACGCCATTTCGCCCTCCTCAACCGGGCCATGGCCAATCAGCATCACCTCATGCTGCCTGCCGCTCTCGCGCAATGCAGCGATGATCCCCTCCACGCCGCCGCAGGGCGCATACAGGGCCACCAAATCAGGGTGCTGCTCCAGCAGGGTTTGGGTCACTTGTCTGGCGCTTTCGGCCTGTTCATGGCTGCGTAGCGGTTCAAGCACTCGCTGAGCGCTAAGATGTTCGCGCAGATAAGATCGGAAGCTGCTTTCACAGGTTTCCTGACACTGAAAGCGATTATCGCCGATGATCACCCCCACTTCGCCCTGCCGCCGACACAGACGCTCCACCGCCCAGGCGGCAGTGCGGCCGGCCTGTTGGTTATCCAACCCGATATACCCGGCGCGGCAGTGTACCGACAGATCCGACAGCAGCGTGAACACCTTTACGCCCTGCCGGGTCGCCTCTTCGACCGCATAGCGGATCATCGGGTTGTCCAGCGCCAGCACCCCAATAACGTCCACACTCTGGCTTAGCTGCGTGATGGCGGCGGCAGTGTCGCTGACGGCGCTGATATCATGAAAAATGAATTGGGGCGGACATTCGCGATCGTGGTAAGGCAAGGCCAGCTCCAGCAGGCTGTCTGCCAGCTGCGAGTAGAATGAATGCTCTTTTTGCAGCAGGATAAACCCCATTTTGAGCCGCACGGCAGGCTGCCTGGCGGCTTCAAACAGCCGGTGGGACTTTTCCAGCGCGAACCCCAGCTTTTGCGCTGCCGCGATGACTTTACGCTCCGTTTCCGGCCGCACCGCCGCGCGTTGGTTTATCACCCGATCAACCGTGGCGATACCGACATGCGCCTCTCTGGCGATCGCCGCCAGCGTGGTTTTTTTGCCTGCCATAATCATTCCCATCAGTATTTTGATAGAAACTATCATGGCAAACCGGTTGAAGGAAAGACGATGCTGGGGTTTGTGTGATCGGGCGCGTTAACCCGCTGGGCGGCAGCGGACCTCAGCGGTAGACGGAGAGTGTTACTCAGACTTCAATGATATTGATCATTATCGAAAACCCTGCCATGGGACCAAACAATAGCCAGGCGGATTGCAGTCATTATTGATAATCAATATCATATGCAACTTAGCGACAGGAGGTTGCCATGAAAATATATTGGTCAAGACGTCAAATCCCAGAACTGCAGACGCTCCCGCGTGCAGAGCGCAATCGTCATTATCGCGCCGCCTATTTTATGACCTATCGCCATTGGGAGGGGTGGGCAGGTTTGATGCTTTACATCGCCCTGATCTGGCTATTTATCCGTATCTCCTATCATTTTTACCCGCAAATCGAGGGAGATATTGGCCATTTTTTGCAAATTCTGCTCACCGTCTCTATCCCCGCCTTTATATGGAACCAGATTTCAATTTATCTGATGCGGAAATATTACCGGCACATCCTTATATACGGCACGCCATAGCCATTAAACTCGAAGTATGCCGTTGCGCCCCACTCTGCGGCCCGGATAACCTGACACAGTTTCACCGCACCTAAGGCCTCACAGAATGCCGCGTTATTAATAAGTTTTGTTAATTGTTCCCCTGTAAAATCCACTACCTGTTACAGGTTTGTGATGATAGTGTTTGTTCTTCAAGAAGTGTCAATGTCAGGCAATAGCGAGATTGGCAGGCAAAATCTATCATCAGAGGGACGGGTATGATGTCTACGGGTATTTCAAAGGGATTCTTTATTCTGATCCTTTTTATTGTTACCGCTGCTTTTCTGGACGTATTGGGGCCCTACTATTCGTCAGTGCTGTGGGCGATCATCCTGGCGGTGATTTTCCACCCTGTAAAACAAAAGCTTAAACAATATTTGGGTGAGCGAAACGGACTGGTTTCGCTGATAACGGTCGCCGTGATTTGCTTGATCGTGTTTACCCCGTTGGCAATCATCGCTTCGTCATTGGCGATGGAGCTGAACGTCGTTTACACCAAGCTGCAGACCAATAACACGCAGTTCCCGGTTATTGTGGCCGATACCCTGAAGTTACTCCCTGGCTGGGCGCGACATTTTCTGGCGGAGCATAATCTGGACAGCGCCGCAGAAATTCAGAAGCAGCTTTCCGAGCTGGCACTGAAAGGCGGCCAATATCTGGCCGGTAGCGTATTCCTGATTGGCAAAGGCACATTCAATTTCGCCGTTGGCTTTGGCGTCATGCTGTATCTGCTGTTCTTCCTGCTGAAAGATGGCCCTTACCTGGTCAATCTGACGCTCGAAGCCTTGCCGTTATCCGAGCATGTTAAGCATCACCTGTTTGTGAAGTTCGCTGCCGTTTCCCGCGCTACGGTGAAAGGCACGGTCGTGGTGGCGGTAGTGCAAGGTGCGCTCGGCGGCCTGGCGTTCTATTTCACCGGGATCGAAGGCAGCCTGCTGTGGGCCGCACTGATGGCATTCCTGTCCATCATCCCCGCCGTGGGTTCCGCCATTATCTGGGTGCCGGCAGCCATCTATTTCTTCGCCACCGGCATGCTGTGGAAAGGCCTGTTCCTGGTCGGTTTCTTTGTGGTGATCATCGGGTTGGTGGACAACATTCTTCGCCCGCTGTTGGTCGGCAAAGACACCAAAATGCCGGACTACCTGATTCTGATTTCAACCCTGGGTGGTATGGAAATTTACGGCATCAACGGCTTCGTGATCGGCCCCTTGATCGCCGCCTTGTTCATCGCCTGCTGGAATATTCTTTCCGGCCGTGACAGCAAGGAAACCACCGATGAGATCGATGAAGATTTTATCGAGGAAGGCAAGAACCATCCTGACGCCACCAAGGTGGATTAAGCATTAGTTCCCCTTGTCACCACAAGATTTAACCCTGCAATAAAAAACGAGGATCATCAGATTCTCGTTTTTTTTATCGATTCACACCCTCGACGAACGGCCCGATCGCGGCCTCTATCAAACCAGCGCACCATTAGCACTTCAAACTCTGTGGTTAATTAATTTATAATGTCTATTCTGATGTACAAAAACGAAAAATATTATGATTAAAAAATTAACAAATTTGGCCTCCGGTTGGAAGCCAGGCACAGCAGCCGAATATGGGAAGTGTTTTGATTTATATGGCGGGAATTTTGTCACTCATCCTGAAGTATTGGCGTTTCTGCATAGCAGACTCGATTGCCGCCCCCGTTACTTTATCAAGCAAAATAGTCATGGTAGTTTACTGGGGGCATTTTGCTCCTGGCGAAACAGCAATCTTGCCTGTGATGGCAAAACGGCGAAAGCGATAAAACTTGGTCATTATCAGTTTAATAAAGATGAAATCGCGCTGCCGTTTCATCCCAAACTTCGAACTGCGCTGCCCTTTAAAACCAAAATACTGTCCTCGTTAAATAGAAAAAACGTATTAAACGCAACCTATCGGTTAAATAGCCATCGCGCCATCTGCCTGGCAAAAGGATGCGGCAAGGAGGGTTTCTCTTCATCGACGAAAAACAGCAGAAAAAGAGAGCTGAACAAATTTATAAAAGCCGGCGGTGAAGTTTTCGACCAAAGCTGTTTCACTCCACAAGAGCTCATCACAATATACTTCGATCTGTTCGAAAAACGATGGGGGCATAGGCCAAGTCATTTTATTGAAACCGTTGATATGTTCACCTCCTTAAGATCATTTCACTTCGGCCATGTTTTATTCATCGCGGGTGAACCCTGCGCATTTCAGCTCATCACCAAAGCAGAAAGCCCTAAATGGATTAATTTCGATTATGTTAATGGCGGGTATGACCAGCGTCATGATGCGTTCTGCCCAGGAACCATCGTCACCTGGCTAAATGTAAAAACCGCGTATGAGTTGTGTGAGGCCGCAGGGAAAGCCATGCGTTATTCATTTGGCAAACCCACCGCGGGCTATAAAGATCGTTGGTGCTATCAAGATCCCCTCGGCCGGGTGTTATCTCTTTAAAAATACCCTCCATAAAAAACGGGAGCCCTGAGGCTCCCGTTCTGCTTCAAACGCTAAAACACCATTACATGTGTTTAACGATAGCGTCGCCAAACTCTGAACATTTCAGCAGTTTAGCGCCTTCCATCAGGCGTTCGAAGTCATAGGTCACGGTCTTGGCAGCGATAGCGCCTTCCATGCCTTTAACGATCAGGTCAGCCGCTTCGAACCAGCCCATGTGACGCAGCATCATTTCTGCCGACAGGATGATGGAACCTGGGTTCACTTTATCCTGGCCGGCATACTTAGGTGCAGTACCGTGGGTGGCTTCGAACAGCGCGCAATCGGAACCGATGTTGGCGCCAGGTGCGATACCGATACCGCCAACCTGTGCGGCCAGGGCGTCGGAGATGTAGTCACCGTTCAGGTTCATACAGGCGATCACGTCGTATTCAGCCGGACGCAGCAGGATTTGCTGCAGGAAGGCGTCGGCGATCACGTCTTTAACCACGATCTCTTTACCGGTGTTCGGGTTCTTGATTTTCAGCCATGGACCGCCGTCGATCAGTTCGCCGCCGAACTCTTCGCGCGCCAGTTCGTAGCCCCAATCCTTGAAGGCACCTTCGGTGAACTTCATGATGTTGCCTTTGTGAACCAGAGTCACAGAGTCACGGTCGTTGGTGATCGCGTATTCGATCGCCGCACGTACCAGACGCTTGGTCCCTTCTTCAGAGCATGGCTTCACGCCGATACCGCATTGCTCTGGGAAGCGAATTTTCTTCACGCCCATTTCGTCGCGCAGGAACTTGATCACTTTGTCTGCTTCGGCAGAACCGGCTTTCCATTCGATACCTGCATAGATGTCTTCGGCGTTTTCGCGGAAGATCACCATGTCGGTCAGCTCTGGCTGTTTAACCGGGCTTGGCGTGCCCTGGTAGTAACGCACCGGACGCAGACACACGTACAGGTCCAGTTGCTGGCGCAGGGCCACGTTCAGGGAGCGAATACCGCCACCGACCGGGGTAGTCAGCGGGCCTTTGATGGCAACGCGGTAGTCACGGATCAGATCCAGGGTTTCTTCCGGCAGCCACACGTCTTTCCCGTAAACGTGAGTGGATTTTTCGCCGGTGTAGATTTCCATCCAGGAGATTTTACGTTCGCCGTGGTAGGCTTTTTTCACTGCCGCATCAACCACGTGAATCATGGCAGGGGTAACGTCAACGCCAATACCGTCGCCTTCGATAAACGGAATGATCGGGTTATTCGGAACAACCAGTTTACCCTGGGCATCGACCGTAATCTTTTTACCTTCTGCCGGAACAACTACTTTGCTTTCCATCAACCTCTCCTTCAAGCGCAATTTTTGTTAATGCTTTGTAAGATGCGTGTAGATACTACTGGAATTTTCAGTCCGCGCCAATCCGAAACGGATTCGGTTATAATGCGCCTATCATCCGTAATCTCAACTGTTATGAAAAAATTCCCTGTTAAAAATCACAAAGTTAAACGATTCAGCAAGCCTGTGTCCGCCAAACCCGCTGTAGCACAGGGGCCGCGTCGCGTGGTGTTATTCAATAAGCCGTTCGATGTGCTCCCGCAATTTACCGATGAAGCCGGCCGCACCACGCTGAAAGAATTCATTCCGTTTCCTGATGTTTACGCCGCCGGGCGTCTGGATCGCGACAGCGAAGGATTATTGGTGCTAACCAATGACGGCAAGCTGCAGGCGCAGCTTACCCAACCGGGCAAAGGTACCGGCAAAGTCTATTACGTGCAGATTGAAGGCGCGCCGCAGGAAAGCGATCTGGCTCCCTTGCGTAGCGGCGTTACGCTCAAAGACGGGCCGACGCTGCCGGCCGGGGTGGAGTTGGTCGCGGAACCACAATGGCTGTGGCCGCGCAATCCGCCGATCCGCGAACGCAAGTCGATCCCCACGGCCTGGTTGAAAATCACCCTGTATGAGGGCCGAAACCGCCAGGTGCGTCGCATGACTGCGCATATCGGCTTTCCTACTCTGCGACTGATTCGCTACAGTATGGGTAATATTTCATTGGGTGAATTGCAGCCCGGTGAATGGAAAACCCTGGATTCACTGTAATCAGCCCGTGGAGCAGCAACGATGAAAACATTAACCGCGCTACTGTTCACCACCCTATTTTCGGCCTCTGTCGCCCAGGCTGCCAGTTTTGACTGCGCCAAAGCCGCCGGGGCCGACGAAAAAGCCATCTGCGCCAGCCGCACGCTGAGCGACAAAGACGTGGAAATGGCCACCAAATATCAGTTCCTGCATGGCCTGTTCGCCATGGGCGCTCGCGGAGAGATGCAAGACCAGCAGCAACGCTGGCTCTCGCAGCGCAAACTGTGCGGCAGCGACGTCAGCTGTCTGGCGGGCAGCTACCAAACCCGTATCGCCGAGCTGGATGATATTTATCAGCATATAAACAAGCCGCTGTAAGGGACTTTTATGTTTAAACCGCACGTCACCGTAGCCTGCGTGGTTCATGCCGCCGGCAAGTTTTTGATCGTCGAAGAGACGATTAATCATAAGGCGCTCTGGAATCAGCCGGCCGGCCACCTCGAGGCCGATGAAACCCTGGTGCAGGCCGCCGAACGCGAGCTGTGGGAAGAAACCGGTATCCGCGCCACGCCGCAGTCGTTCCTCAAACTGCATCAATGGATCGCGCCGGACAACACGCCTTTCCTGCGTTTTTGCTTTGTCATCGAGCTGGAACAGCCACTGCCGACCGAGCCGCACGACAGCGATATCGACCGCTGCCTGTGGTTAAGCGCCGACGAGATTTTGCAGGCCCCTAACCTGCGTTCCGCGCTGGTCGCCGAAAGCCTTCGCTGTTACCAGCAGCCGGAGCGTTATCCGCTGTCGCTGGTCGGCAGCTTTAACTGGCCGTTTTGAGATGAATAAGTGCCGTGCGCCGGGGCGGGCAACGTGGTAAAATCCTGCGCTTGTTTTTTATCAGCACGGTTCGTGTTCAAGTTCGTGAGATCCCCATGTCAGACAACAGCCAGAAAAAAGTAATCGTCGGTATGTCCGGCGGCGTCGACTCTTCCGTTACTGCCTATCTGTTACAGCAACAGGGCTATCAGGTCGCTGGGCTGTTTATGAAGAACTGGGAAGAGGACGATGATGAAGAGTACTGCTCCGCAGCGACCGATTTGGCCGATGCGCAAGCGGTATGCGACAAACTCGGCATCGAACTGCATACGGTGAACTTCGCGGCAGAGTACTGGGACAACGTCTTTGAACTGTTCCTGGAAGAGTACAAGGCCGGCCGCACGCCGAACCCGGACATCCTGTGCAATAAAGAAATCAAATTCAAAGCCTTCCTGGAATTCGCCGCAGAAGATCTGGGGGCTGACTTTATCGCCACCGGCCACTACGTACGTCGCCAGGACGTTGACGGCAAAAGCCGTCTGCTGCGCGGTGTCGACGGCAACAAAGACCAGAGCTATTTCCTCTACACCCTGAGCCACGAGCAGGTCGCGCAAAGCCTGTTCCCGGTCGGTGAGCTGGAAAAACCGGAGGTGCGCCGCATCGCCGAACAGCTTGATCTGGTCACCGCCAAGAAGAAAGACTCCACCGGCATCTGCTTTATCGGCGAGCGCAAATTCCGCGATTTCCTCGGCCGCTACCTGCCTGCACAGCCGGGCCCGATTGTCAGCGTCGACGGTCAGACCGTCGGTGAGCATCAGGGCCTGATGTACCACACCCTCGGTCAGCGTAAAGGGCTGGGCATCGGTGGCATGAAGGACAGCAGTGAAGATCCGTGGTACGTGGTGGACAAAGACGTCGCCAACAACGTGCTGGTGGTCGCCCAGGGGCATGAGCATCCACGTCTGATGTCCGTCGGCCTGGTAGCGCAGCAGTTGCATTGGGTCGATCGCCTGCCGCTGAGCGGCCCGTTCCGCTGTACGGTGAAAACCCGTTATCGCCAGCAGGACATTCCGTGCACCGTTACCCCGCTTGATGAACAGCGTATTGAAGTGCGTTTCGACGAGCCGGTTGCCGCCGTGACCCCAGGCCAGTCAGCCGTGTTCTATCAGGATGAAATCTGCCTCGGCGGCGGCATTATCGAACAGCGTTTACAGGAGTAATCGTGGCGAAGAACTATTATGACATTACGCTGGCCATGGCCGGAATCAGCCAGGCAGCGCTTATGGTCCAACAGTTGGCGCACGAAGGCCAATGCGATCGCGAAGCTTTCCATACCTCGCTGAACAGCCTGCTGCAGATGGATCCTTCTTCCACGCTGGCGGTGTTCGGCGGGGAAGAACGCAATCTGAAAGTGGGCCTCGAGACGCTGATGAGCGTGCTCAATGCCAACAATAAAGGGTTGGGCGCCGAGCTGACCCGCTACACCATCAGCCTGATGGTGCTGGAGCGCAAGCTCAACGCCAATAAACAGGCGATGAACCAGCTTGGCGAACGTCTCGGCCAGCTTGAACGCCAATTGGCGCATTTTGATCTGGAATCGGACACTATTATCAGCGCGCTGGCCGGCATTTATGTCGACGTGGTCAGCCCGCTCGGGCCGCGCATCCAGGTGACCGGCTCGCCGGCCATCCTGCAGAATCCGCAGGTGCAGGCCAAGGTTCGCGCCACTCTGCTGGCCGGCATCCGTGCCGCCGTACTGTGGCAACAGGTTGGCGGCAGCCGCCTGCAGTTAATGTTTTCCCGTAATCGTCTGTTCAAACAGGCGCAAAATATCGTTGCTCATTGTTAATAGATCCCAGGAGTTGCTACCGATGGAATTATCCTCACTGACCGCCGTCTCACCCGTTGATGGACGCTACGGTGATAAAGTCAGCGCACTGCGCGCCATTTTCAGCGAATACGGTCTGCTGAAATTCCGCGTGCAGGTTGAAGTACGTTGGCTGCAAAAACTGGCCGCCTGCGCAGAAATCAAAGAAGTTCCGGCTTTTGACGCCGACGCAAACGCTTTCCTCGACAAAATCGTCGCAGAATTCAGCGAAGAAGACGCGCAGCGTATCAAGACTATCGAACGCACCACCAACCACGACGTGAAAGCGGTTGAGTATTTCCTGAAAGAGAAAGTGGAAGCGATCCCTGCCCTGCAGGCGGTGTCCGAGTTTATCCACTTTGCCTGTACCTCAGAAGACATCAACAACCTGTCGCACGCGCTGATGCTGCAAACTGCGCGTCAGGACGTGGTGCTGCCGTACTGGCGCAAAATCATCGATTCTATCAAGGGCCTGGCGCTGGAATACCGTGATATTCCGCTGCTGTCCCGTACCCACGGTCAGCCGGCAACTCCGTCAACCGTCGGTAAAGAATTCGCCAACGTGGCTTACCGCATGGAACGTCAGTTCCGTCAGCTTGAGCGCGTGGAAATCATGGGCAAAATCAACGGTGCGGTCGGTAACTATAACGCCCACATCGTGGCTTACCCGGAAGTGGACTGGCATGTGTTCAGCGAAGACTTCGTGACTTCGCTGGGGATCACCTGGAACCCGTACACCACCCAAATCGAACCGCACGACTATATTGCCGAGCTGTTTGACTGCGTGGCGCGTTTCAACACCATTCTGATCGACTTTGACCGTGATATCTGGGGTTACATCGCCCTGAATCATTTCAAGCAGAAGACCATCGCCGGTGAAATCGGTTCTTCCACCATGCCGCACAAGGTTAACCCGATCGACTTCGAGAACTCCGAAGGCAACCTGGGCCTGTCTAATGCGGTGCTGGGCCATCTGGCCAGCAAACTGCCGGTTTCCCGCTGGCAGCGCGACCTGACCGACTCCACCGTGCTGCGTAACCTGGGCGTGGGCCTGGGCTATGCGTTGATCGCCTATCAGGCGACCATGAAAGGCATCAGCAAGCTGGAAGTGAACCAGGCACACCTGCTGGACGAACTGGATCACAACTGGGAAGTGTTGGCCGAGCCAATCCAGACCGTGATGCGTCGCTACGGCATCGAAAAGCCGTATGAAAAGCTGAAAGAGCTGACCCGTGGCAAACGCGTGGATGCTGCCGGCATGCAGGCGTTTATCGATGGTCTGGCGCTGCCGGAAGAAGAGAAAACCCGCCTGAAAGCCATGACCCCGGCGAACTACATTGGTCGCGCGGCGACCATGGTCGATGAGCTGAAGTAACCGCTTTGCTCCGATAGTAAAGAGGCGGCCAGTTGGCCGCCTCTTTTATTTCTATTCCATCCCCTCTTGCAGGCGTTTTATCTGCTGCCCTTGCGCAGTGAAATTGTCGGGGCTCAACCACCGCTCGAACCCGGCCTTGATTGCCGGCCAACGATCGGCGGTGATGGCAAACCAATCGGTGTCCCGGCTGCGACCCTTGGTGACCACCGCATATCTGAACGTGCCCTCGTGCCGGAAGCCAAACCTCGCGGCCGCCTGTTTGGAAGGGGCGTTATGGCTGTCACACTTCCATTCACAGCGGCGATAACCCAAATCCTCAAACAGGTGCCGCAGCATCAGATAAATCGCCTCAGTGGCGCTGGAGCGCTGTTTCATTGCCGGTGACCAACTGACGTGGCCAATCTCCGCCACCCCACTGCCTTCGTCGATACGCATATAGGCCACCGTCCCGACCGGCGTCTGGCTGGTCGCGTCAAATACCGTCAGGTTCGCCAGCGTAGCGTTCGCCTGCAAGCTGGTCAGGTGCTGCAACATCGCCGCCGGGCTGTCCGGCCGCTCTATCGATAAATACGTCCAATCCCGGCCATCCGCAGCCTGCTGGAACGCGCTGAACAAAGCCGCATGATCACGCTGCGGATCGAGCTGTTTCAGGCAGCAAAAGCGTCCGTTAAGCGTCTCGCCCGCCGGGCGTTTCGCCGCCCGCCAATCGGGTAATGGCTCGCCCACCGGCTGCCCAAATTGATTGATCACCATAAATCTCCTCGCCGCCTGCGTTAACGGGTGTAAACGATAAACGAACTTCTGTGGCCTATTTTGTCGTACAGCGATCGCGCCGGGGCGTTGTATTCCTGCGTCATCCAATAAACTCTGTCACTGCCCTTTTCATTTGCTAACTGATAGGCCTGTTCGAAGAGCTTTTCGGACACTTTCTTGCCGCGAGCCGCCGGTGAAACGTAAAGATCTTCAATATAACAATAACCGGTGGAGCTCCAGGTGGAAGGATGAAAAATCAGGTTCATCAATCCCAGCAGCTTGCCGTTTTGATCTTCCGCCACCAGACCATAGACCTGGGGGTCTTCGCATAAGCGTTCGAAGGTATGATCGGTAACCTGCGCCGAAATATCCGCACGATAAAAGTGAAGATATCCCTGCCACAGTTCCAGCCACTGCGGTTTATCCCCGTTTTGTATTTTGCGTACCACGGCTTCATGACTTATTGGGAGCATAGTGCCTCTCTGATATTAAGATGTTGTCCCCGCCGCCTTTCGAGCCGTCGCAATAGTGGCGACAACCTAAGGTTCCCGGGGGATTTTCTGAGGAAAAATAACGTAATACCAGCAGGATACCCCCAGCATCGCGAACTGAATACAGACCAATTAATAACAGTGAGCAGACCAATTTGGGTGTAGAACCGCCGCTACGCCGGGGCCGGCAGCGCGCTGAAAATAGACGATAACTTTTTGATGAATTTGACTATCTCGTCCGGGGTGTAGGCGGCAAAGCCGAATACCAGCGCCCCTTCGGTGGGCTGCCCGGTATAAAAATCTATCAATCCATAAACCTTCATGCCTTGCGCGGCGGCGGCCTGGAGCAAACGCCGTTCGGTTGCCGCATCCGCCAACGGGCAAACCAGTTGCAGCCCACCCTGCGGCAAGCGCGGTTGAGTCCAGGCGGACAGATATTGATGAACCGCCGCATGCAAAATCTCAAGCCGGGCCTGATAGGTTTTACGCATGTGCCTTAAATGCTCGGTGTGAAAATCGCCGTTTATAAATTTGAATAACGTCATTTGCGGCAGCGCGGAAGTATAGCCATCCTGGAATTGTTTGGCGGCCACCATGGGTTTTATCAACGGCGGGGGGACGATCATAAAACCGATACGCAACCCCGGAAATAAAGTCTTGCTGAAGGTCCCGATATATAAGGTGCGTTGGTGTTGATCCAGCCCCTGTAGCGACGCCCGGGTCAGGCCGTCGTAATTGAATTCGGAATCGTAATCATCTTCAATGATCCAGGCTTTTTCGCGTTGCGCCCAGGCCAATAACTTCAATCTTCTGTCGATACTGAGTGAATGCCCCAAGGGGTAGTGATGGGATGGCGTGATGTAAACGCCCCGTCCGCCCTTTCCCGCCTGAATCAATGCATCAATATCCATACCGGATTGATCCACCGCCATCGGCTCGGCGATTAACCCTGCCGACTGAACCAGTTTTTTTGCGCCCTGATACCCCGGTTCTTCAACAAACACCCGGTCACCGGGATTAAACAACAACTGCGTACACAGCGATAACGCCTGCTGGGAACTGGTCACCACGATCACCTGCTCCGCGCTGGCTTTTACGCCCCTTTCGCGCCGCAAATATTCAATGATCTCCTCCCTGAGCTCCACCAGCCCCTGCGGATCGGCATAGCCCAACAGGCGCTCGGCGCCCTGCCGCACCGCCTGCCTTTCCAATTGCAGCCAGCTATCGATAGGGAACAGGCGCAAATCGGGCAGCGAAGGGGTAAGTGACTCGTTGCGGTCGGTATGGGGAGCATGGGCGGCAATCAGCAAATCGCGGCCGCGCACACTCAATTCCTGTTCCGCCAGTTGGCCGCTTTCGGCCGACTCCGCCGCCAGCAGCTCACGGCCTATCAGGGTATTTTGCTGATAGCTGACAAAGCTGCCACGCCCTACCGCGCGGGCAATGTAACCTTCCGCCTCCAGTTGGGCATAAGTCAGTTCAACCGTGTCGCGCGACACCGTCAGCCGGGCGGCCAGTACCCGGCTGGGCGGCAGTTTCGCCAGATAATCCAGCGCTCCCGTCGTCACCAATTGCTTGATCGTCAGATGCAGCGCGGCTTTACGCGTCATTCCTGGTCGCAAATGCCGACTAAAGGTTGCCTGAATAGCATCCGCTCGGCTGTCGTTACTGTGCTTCATGGTGCTCCAGATCAGAGATCGGTCGCGTCAGGTCACCCGAGGGCACACCTGTGGCGAGCATGTTGATAAATTGATCTAAATCAACTTAATTGTGAACAAAATGTTTTGAAACAGATCATCGATTGTTTCATTCAGTTCGCCGGTCCTACACTGAAACAACCATACCAGTAGCTTGCTATTTATGTGGTTGTTTACTTTTTGTTTAACCCATCCCCGCCTGTTTACCGCTGCTGGACAGCCGCGGCGTAGACCTCTGTGGCCTGCGCAGGCATTTATTGTGAAGCATGTTCAAGGTGGAATTATGTCACAACAGCACGACGCTACGCCGCCCCGGCGTAACTTTCTAAAAAAGACTCTGGCGTTAATCCCGCTGGCCGCCGCCGGCAGCAGCATTATGGCGCTGGACGCCAAAGCAGCACCCGCCCCCGGCGTATCCGATCACTATGTTCCGGTCTATTTCAACGGCGACGAGTGGCGTTTTTTGCTGGCGGCCTGCGATCGGCTGATCCCCACGGATAATAACGGCCCCGGCGCGGTCGATCAGGGCGTGCCGATATTTATCGATCGGCAAATGGAAACGCCCTATGGCCACGGCGGGTTGTGGTATATGCACCCGCCGTTCGTTCCTTCGCCGCCGGAACTGGGCTATCAATCCAAGCTCACACCGCGTGAGACTTACCGTATCGGCATTCGCGCAGTCAATGCGCACTGTCGGCAGCAGTTTCAAAAGGTGTTTGCCGAACTCAGCCACGCCGAGCAGGAACAGCTGCTGACGGCGCTGGAGCACGGCCAGATAGACAGTGAAGCCCTGCCCGGCAAAGCGTTTTTCGACCAGCTGTTAACCAACACCAAAGAGGGCTATCTGGCCGATCCGGTGCATGGCGGCAACCAGACGTTGGCGTCCTGGAAGCTGATTGGTTTCCCCGGCGCGCGGGCGGATTACACCGACTGGGTCAATCGTCCCAATCAGCCCTATCCTCTCGGCCCGGTCAGTATTTCAAGCAAAAGGAATGCCTAAATGAGCGCAATTAAAAAACCACCGGTAGACGTGGTTATCGTCGGGTTTGGCTGGACCGGCGCCATAATGGGGATGGAGTTGACCGAAAGCGGCCTGAGCGTGCTGGCGCTGGAGCGAGGTGAGCAGCGCGAGACCTACCCGGATTTCGCCTATCCGCGCATTGCCGACGAACTGACCTATGGCATTCGCCTGAAACTGGCGCAGGAAATGGCGCACGAGACGGTCACGGTACGCCACACTCCGGCAGATTTTGCCGTGCCTTACCGCCAGTTGGGTTCATTTCTGCCGGGCAACGGCGTCGGCGGGGCCGGGGTGCACTGGAACGGTATGCATTGGCGCGCGTTGCCATCCGACTTAAAGCTGCACACCACCCTCAATGAAAAGTACGGTGCCAAATGGATCCCGGAAGGCATGACGCTGCAGGATTATCCGCTGAGCTATCAGGAGCTGGAGCCTTATTTCGACAAGTTCGAAAAGGTGTGCGGTACCTCCGGGCGAGCCGGCAACCTGCAAGGGAATATCATCAAGGGCGGCAATCCGTTTGAAGGGCCGCGCGCCAGCGAATACCCGACACCGGCGCTGAAACAGCTCTATTCCGGCTCGCTGTTCGGCACCGCCGCGGAGTCGCTGGGCTACCACCCGTTCGCCATTCCCGCCGCCAACTGCTCCGAGCCCTACACCAACCCTTACGGCGTGCAGCTCGGCCCCTGCAACTTTTGCGGTTACTGCGAACGCTTCGGCTGCTTTATGTATTCCAAAGCCTCGCCGCAAACCACCATTTTGCCGGTGCTGACCAAACGTAAAAACTTTGAGCTGCGCACCCAGTCGCAGGTGATCAAAGTGAATCTGGACAGCACGGGCAAGAAAGCCACCGGCGTCACCTATATCAACGCACAGGGACAGGAAGTGGAGCAACCGGCCGATCTGGTGATCCTCAGCGCCTTCCAGTTGCATAACGTTCGGCTGCTGCTGCTGTCCGGCATCGGCAAACCTTACAATCCGGTTACCGGGGAAGGCGTGGTCGGCAAGAACTACGCCTATCAGATGAACAGCGGCGTGTCGCTGTTTTACGACCAGAATACCCACTTCAACCCGTTTATCGGCGCAGGGGCGGCCGGCACGGTGATCGACGATCTCAACGGCGAGAATTTCGACCATGCCGATTTGGGCTTTATCGGCGGTGCCTATATCTCCGCCACCCGCACCGGCGGCCGGCCAATCCAGCAAATGACGCTGCCGCCGGGGACCCCGACCTGGGGCGGTGGCTGGAAACAGGGTATCAAGGATAACTACCCGCACTCGATGAGCATCGGCTCCGAAGGTTCGGTAATGCCCTACCGCGATTGCTATCTGGATCTGGATCCCACCTACAAGGACGGCTACGGCCTGCCGCTGCTGCGCATGACCTTTGACTGGAAAGACAACGAAATCAAAATGACCCAGCACATCACCAGCAAAATGGTGAATATCGCCAATGCCATGAACCCCAAACAGATAGCGGTATCGGTGAAAAAAACCGGCGATCATTACGATGTGCGTCCCTACCAGTCAACCCACACCACCGGCGGTGCCATTACCGGCGACAACCCGGCCACCAGCGTGGTGAATAAATACCTGCAGTGTTGGGACGTGCCAAACGTCTTCGTCACCGGTGCCTGCGCCTTTCCGCAGAACCTGGCCTACAACCCCACCGGCATTGTCGGGGCGTTGGCCTACTATTCGGCCGAAGCGATCCGCACGCAGTATTTGAAAAACCCCGGCCCCCTGGTTCAGGCCTGATAGCATAAGGAGCTTCACATGAAAGGATTTACCCCCTCGCTGCTGGCGCTGTTGATGCTGGGCACCGCGACGGTGCAGGCGGCCGATGATCCGCAATTGGCCGCCCGGCTCCTGCACGGGGAGTATCTGGCGCGCGCCGGTGACTGCGCCGCCTGCCACACCGCCCCAGGCGGTGCACCCTTTGCCGGTGGTCTGAAAATGACCACGCCGGTGGGAGCCATCTACTCCACCAACATCACCCCGGACAAACAAACCGGTATCGGTGAATACAGCCAGCAGGAGTTCAGTGACGCATTGCGCAAAGGCGTCGCGCGGGATGGCACCCGACTCTACCCGGCGATGCCCTATCCCTCTTTCGCCAAAATCAACGATCAGGACGTGCGCGATCTTTATCTGTATTTCACCCATCAGGTTGATCCCGTGGTTCAGCAGAACAAGGACAGCGATATTCCCTGGCCGCTGAACATGCGTTGGCCGCTGGCGATGTGGGATTTGGCGTTCCGTGAAGACGGCGCGTATCAGCCGGATGCCACACAGAGCAGCGAATGGAACCGCGGTGCCTATCTGGTTCAGGGGTTAGGCCACTGCGGCACCTGTCATACGCCACGCGGCATCGGTTTCCAGGAGAAGGCGCTGAACCAGAGCGACAGCGCCTACCTGAGCGGCGGCACGCTGGAAGGCTGGCATGCCGCCAACCTGCGGGCGGATGCGGTGAGCGGTTTGGGCGGCTGGAGCGCGGAAGATATCACCCGCTTCCTCAAGACCGGCCACAACAACCGGTTTGCCGCTTTCGGTTCGATGGTCGACGTGGTTCAGGACAGCACGCAATACCTGAACGATGCCGATCTGCGCCCCTCACTTCTCATATCCGGCGGCCGCAGTTGCGCCGCCGCATGAAATCCCCTTAAATAGGCTATCGCATTGAGGCAACAGGATTTCGGTCGGCTATGAGCATCGACACCAACCAGCATCTGCTGGACAAACTGCAGCAGGATTTGGCCAGTGCGGGCGCCATGCCGCTGTATCTGCGCTTTAACGAATCGGTGCGTCAGGCCATTGAGCAAGGGGTGCTGAACCCGGGGGATTTTCTACCCAGCGAACGCCATTTCACCGAACGACTGGGTATTTCACGCATCACGGTGCGCAAGGCGCTGGCCTGTCTGGAGCAGGACGGCATCATCGGCCGTTCGCGCGGTTACGGCACCTTTATCCAGCCCCAACCGGAGGCCAAACTGGCCTATTCATTGGCGGACGTTAAAGGATTCTCTCGCGAAGTGATGTTGCAGGGGCGTAAACCGGACACTCTGTGGATCAGCCGTGAGCAGGTGCCCGCTGACCGGGCGCTGGCAGAAAAGCTGGCGCTGACCGAAAATACGCCGGTGTATAAGCTAAAGCGTATTCACTTTATCGATAAGCGCCCCATGTCGGTGGCGGTGTCTTATGTGGTGGCTGAGGCGATCGCCAACGTCGAAGATATTGGCGTCTCGCTGTATGACTATTTTCGCCTGAACAACGTGGAATTGGGCTCGTTGCGTAGCCAGGTCAGCGCGGCGATGACCGACGAAGAGACGCTGCAAGCGCTGCAGTTGAAAGAGCCGATGCCGCTGCTGATCATTCGGCAAACGCTGTATGACCGCCAGAAAAAGCCGATCGAATACAGCGAAAGCTTCTGCCGCAGCGATATGTACGAGTTTATCAGCGAGGATTAATCCTCCTCGCTGGCCAGCAACTGAGGCAGCGTCGGCGCACAGTCGCCACCGGGTTGCGACACCACGTAACCGGCAATGCTGTTGGCCAGCATCATGGTCTGGCGCGTCGTCAGGCCCAGCGCCAAACCGGCCAGCAGCCCGGCACTGTGGCTGTCACCCGCCCCGATGCTGTCCACCACCTGAACCTTGCGCGCGGCGATCCAGCCGTAATCTTCATCACCGGCATGGTAGTAAACGCCCTGGGCACCGCAGCGCACCATCACCGGCTGGTGAGTGCGCTGCCACAGGCTGCGGCAGAAATGGGCGATATCCCCCTGCATACCTAAATGCTGTGCCTCGCGCTGGTTGAGCGTCAGGATCACGCCCGGACGGATCAGGCGCTGCAACAAAGCCGCATCCATCACGTCGATTCGTGGCCCGATATCCAACACCACCCGCACGCTCGGCGGCAGACGTAACATCCAGTCGATCAGCACCGCACCTTTGGCTGCGCTGAACTGATAACCGGAGAGGTAAACCAAGCCGTCGGTGGGCGTGGCCGGCTCCAGCCAGGCCGTTTGCCACTGGTTTTCTACACCGTCGATCGAGATGAAGGTACGCTCCCCGTCCGGTTCCACCAGCGCCATGCACCATCCGTTGTCCTCGCCCCCCACCTGCAGATCCGAATGCAGCCCACGCTTTGCCATTTCACCGCGCAGCCGATCGGCCCACGCACCTTCGCCGACCGGCAACAGGTTGCGGCTCTCGATACCCAGTTGTTTCAGCGCCATGGCAATATTCAGGGCGCAACCGCCAAGGTGGAAGCCCTGCATCCTGGCAGAGACGTCGCCACCGCGTGGTGGCAGCGCGTCGGCGCTGACCACCATATCCATCACCGCCGCACCGATCACCATCACCGGGCATTGCTGATGCCAACCGCCCTGCGTCAGGGTGCGCAACAGTTCATGCCGTTCGTTATTCATTCAGCCTCCTGCCAACGTTGGCGGAAGCGCAAAAAGGACTGCGCATAGGCGGTAACGTTCAAGGGATTCACCCGCTTCAACTCCGCCAGCAACTGAGTGTCGAAGGCATCGATGCCGTTCAGAGCGCCACAGATAGCCGTGGCCATCGCGCCGATGGTGTCGGTGTCGCCGCCCAGATTGGCGCACAGCACCGCACAACGGGTGGGATCGGTCTGCGCCAGCTGCACCATCGCCAACGCCGCCGGGACCGACTCAATGGTGCTGACGCCAGCACCGATCAACCGATAAACCCGCTCGGAAGCCTGCTCGGTGCCGATGGCCTCATCCACCACCTGAAACGCCAGTTCGATGCGTGCCGCCAGCGAGGCGCTGAAAGTGGTCTCCTGACGACGCTGAGCGTAGTCGGCTACGCCCGGCAGTGCCAGGCGGATCTCGTCCCAACTGGCCCCCTCCACCGCGCGCGCGACCGCCCAGGCGATCACCACCGCACCGGCGACGGCAATGTCGGATTTATGGGTCGGGCTGGAGGCCAGCCAGGTTTGCTGGCAAAAGCGTTCCAGCGGCGCCGAGGGCAGCACGCAGCCTAGCGGCGACACGCGCATCGCCGCACCGTTGGTGACGCCGTTGTTTTCCAATGCGTCGATCGGCGTGCCCTGCTTTTGTGCGCCCAACGCCTGTTTGGAACTGGGGCCGAGGATGTTTTTGTTGAAGGCATCGAAACTGTCCACCCAGCGGATCACGTTGCGGGCGATCAGCTCCGGCACCACCTGGCCCTCGGCTTCTACCAGGGCATCGGCCAGCGCCAACGCCATCGAGGTGTCGTCGGTGTACTGTCCGGCTTTGAAATAACAGGCGGCGTTATTCTCCGCCGGGCCGTCGAGAAAACGGTCGATCCAGCCAAAGTGACGTTTAACCCGCTCACGCGGCCACAGTTCGGAAGGCATGCCGAGCGCATCGCCCAGCATTTGCCCGTAAAGCGCGCCCACTACGCGTTGTTCCTGGGTTAACTGCTTCATCCGTTGCTCCTGAGTATTGTGCTGTGCCGGGCGTCAGGCCCGGCCGCTGAATTATGATTGGGTGATGCTGACCGGCGTAATGTTGTGGCTGCGCTCCCGAAAGAACAGCAGGAACAGCAGCATCACCGCCACCACCATCGCCGCTCCGACGCCCCAGACGGCGAACCAGTCGAAGGTCATGCCGTTGTGCGGCTGATCCAGAGCGAAGGTGGTCATCGCCCGGCCCCCCAGCCAGTTGCCGATAAAGCTGCCCAGTCCCTGACAAATCAGGGTGATTAACCCCTGTGCGGCGGTGCGCATATGCGGCGGCGCTTTTTTGTCGACGTAGATGTAGCCGGTGACAAAGTAAAAGTCATAGCTGACGCCGTGCAGCAGAATGCCGAGGAACAGCATGCTGTAGGCCCAAACGTCGGCGGTGCCACCGTAGATAAAGAACACATAGCGGATGGCGGCGGTGACAAAGCCGAGCATCAACACTTTCTTGATGCCAAAGCGTTTGAGCAACAGCGGCAATGCCAGCATCGCGAAGATTTCCGACACCTGGCCGAGCGTCATCCAGCCGGTGGCGTCCGGCAGGCCGACCTGCGTCAGGTAGCCATTGGCGAACTGGTAGTAAAACGCCAATGGCATGCAGAACAGGAAGGAACAGAGCGCAAAGGTAGCGAACGAGCGATCCTTCAGCAGGCCGAGCGCATTCAGACCAAGCAGCGCCTTGACGCTCACCGGGCCGCTGCCCTTGGCCGGCGTATTGGGCAGCGTGAAGCTGTACAAGCCGAGCAGCAGTGAAGCGATGCCGGTGATGATCAACGGCAGGTTGCCGTCGGAGATATTGGCGGTGCCCAGCAGCGGCGGCAGCATAAAGCCGATCACCAGCCCGGAGGCGATCCAGCCGAGCGTGCCCAGAACGCGGATCCGCGGAAACTCTTTTTCAGCATCGCCGATATTGGCAAAGGCGATGCTGTTGGTCAGCGCCACGGTCGGCATATAGGTGATGGCGTACAGCACCAGCAGCGGGAAGAAGCTGGAGAACTGGGTCTGCCAGGCAATGATGAACATCAACCCGCCGCCAACCAGATGCAGCCAGCCCAGTATTTTCTGCGCGGCGAAGTAGCGGTCGGCGATCACCCCCACCAGCACCGGCGAGAGGATAGCGGCAATGGCGGTGCTGCTGTAGGACCAGGCGATTTCCGCCGGGGTAAAACCCAGTTTGTTCAGGTACTGCCACAGGGGGACAAACCACGCCCCCCAGATAAACCATTCTACGAACATCATGACGGACAGCTTCAGATGAGGACGTTTCATTATTATATCCTTGCTGACTCAGAGCCGGCCGGAGGAACCGGGGCGGCAGTGTAAGGGTCTGGTGTTGGCATCAATGTGATACCTTAATAATACCTTAGTAATACCTTTGGTTTTTTTCAACGATCCTGCTCACACTTTATTCAATCGACAGAGATTCCTGTCGTTTAAGTTTGGTTTAACTTTGCCTCGTCATTGTTTATCCGGCGTTTATTTGTCGTTGTCGATAATGACGGCGAACCAAAATTCGATAGCGCTTATTTCCTACCAAGGTTCTGCGTCCCTTGCGGTAAGAGCAGGTTATACCTACCATAACGTCATTATCACGATCAGATGGCTTAGGTTGACGCACGCTATCCCTCACACGCTGCCGAGCGTGTTACCTTTACAGCGTGGGTGACAGGATGTTCACCCGCCGATCCACAGGAGTTCGCCATGCGAGTACTGGTTGTTGAAGATAACGGTTTATTGCGTCACCACCTCTCCGTACAGATGCGTGAAATGGGCCATCAGGTCGATGCAGCAGAGGACGCCAAAGAAGCCGATTATTTCCTGCAAGAGCATGCGCCTGACATCGCCATTGTCGATCTCGGCCTGCCGGGCGAAGACGGCCTGAGCCTGATCCGCCGCTGGCGCGCCCACCAAATGAAGCTGCCAATCCTGGTGCTGACCGCCCGTGAAAGCTGGCAGGACAAAGTGGCGGTGCTGGAAGCCGGTGCCGACGACTACGTCACCAAGCCGTTTCATCTGGAAGAAGTGATTGCCCGCATGCAGGCGCTGATGCGCCGTAACAGCGGTTTGGCTTCCCAGGTGATCAAGTTGCCTCCGTTCCAAATCGACCTTTCACGCCGTGAACTAAGCGTCAACGAGCAACAAATCAAACTGACTGCATTCGAATACACCATCATCGAAACCTTAATCCGTAACGCCGGCAAGGTAGTCAGCAAAGACTCGCTGATGCTGCAGCTGTATCCGGATGCCGAGCTGCGCGAAAGCCATACCATCGATGTATTGATGGGCCGTTTGCGTAAAAAGCTGCAGGCTGAGTACCCACAGGAAGTGATCACCACGGTTCGTGGTCAGGGCTATCGTTTTGATGCGAAATGAACGCCATGTTCAAAAAGGGTAAAAAACCTTTCTCACTGCGCGCCCGCTTTTTGATGGCCACCGCCGGGGTGATCCTGGCGCTGTCGCTGTCCTATGGCCTGGTGGCGGTGGTCGGTTATATTGTCAGCTTCGACAAAACCGCCTTCCGCCTGCTGCGCGGTGAAAGTAACCTGTTCTTCAGCCTGGCCCAATGGAAAGACAACAAACTCACCATCGCCATTCCGCCGGATATCGATCTCAATTTCCCCACCCTGGTATTTATTTACGACGATAAGGGCAAGCTGCTGTGGAGTCAGCGCCAGGTGCCGGAGCTGGAAAAGCGCATCAATAAAGAGTGGCTGGAAGAGTCCGGCTTCTATGAAATTGATACCGACACCCGCATCAGTAGCGAAGTGTTGGGCAACAACCCCAAGGCGCAGGATCAGCTCAAAGACTATGACGATAACGACCAGAATGCCCTGACCCACTCCGTGGCGGTCAACACCTACGCGGCAACCGCACGGCTGCCGGCCTTGAGCATCGTGGTGGTCGATACCATTCCGCAGGAGTTGCAGCGTTCGGACGTGGTATGGGAATGGTTCAGCTACGTGTTGCTGGCCAACCTGCTGTTGGTGGTTCCCTTGCTGTGGCTGGCGGCCTATTGGAGCCTGCGCCCCATCAAGGCGCTGGTGAGTCAGGTCGGTGAGTTGGAAAACGGTGAGCGCGAACAGCTCGACGAGAATCCCCCCAGTGAGCTGCGCGGGCTGGTGCGCAACCTGAATATTCTGGTGCGCAACGAACGTCAGCGTTACACCAAATACCGCACCACGCTTTCCGATCTGACCCACAGCCTGAAAACGCCGTTGGCGGTGCTGCAAACCACGCTGCGTTCACTGCGCACCGGCAAGCAGACCACCATCGAGGAAGTCGAGCCGATCATGCTGGATCAAATCAGCCGTATTTCTCAGCAAATCGGTTACTACCTGCATCGCGCCAGCATCAACTCGGGGCAAACGGTGCTAACGCGCGAGATCCATTCGGCACCGGCCCTGCTGGACAGCCTGACCGTGGCGCTGAACAAGGTGTATCAGCGTAAAGGCGTGGTGATCACTCTGGATATTTCGCCGGAAGTGACCTTTATGGGGGAGAAAAACGACTTTATGGAAGTGATGGGCAACGTGCTGGAAAACGCCTGCAAATACTGCCTGGAGTTTGTTGAAATCACCTCCCTCCACTCCGATAAATACCTCACTATCGTCATTGATGACGACGGCCCGGGCATCCCGGAAAGCAAGCGCGAATTGATCTTCCAGCGCGGCCAGCGGGTGGACACGCTGCGTCCCGGTCAGGGGCTGGGATTGTCGGTGGCCGCGGAGATTATCGAACAGTACGATGGCACTATTACCATCAGCGACAGCCCGCTGGGCGGCGCGCGCATGCAGGTCACCTTCGCCCGCCAGCACGATTCCCACCACCACGAGTAAATTCTGTTGTTCAGGCCCCGATCCACGGGGCCAAACTTCCGTTATAATCCCACTCAGGCTCACTCCTCTCTCCTGGAATAGAACATGGATTATCAATTAGATCTGGACTGGAACGATTTTTTGCAACGCTATTGGCAAAAACGCCCGGTCATTCTCAAGCGCGGCTTCAAAAACTTTATCGATCCAATCTCCCCAGATGAGTTGGCCGGGCTGGCGATGGAAAACGAAGTGGACAGCCGACTGGTCAGCCACCAGGACGGTCGTTGGCAGGTAGCCCACGGCCCGTTCGAGAGCTTTGATCACCTGAGCGAAAACAACTGGTCGCTGCTGGTGCAGGCGGTGGATCACTGGCATGAGCCTTCCAGCGCGCTGATGCGCCCGTTCCGCCAACTGCCTGACTGGCGGATGGACGACCTGATGATTTCGTTCTCGGTCCCAGGCGGCGGCGTTGGCCCACACCTCGATCAGTACGACGTCTTTATCATTCAGGGTACTGGTCGCCGTCGCTGGCGCGTGGGCGAAAAAGTGCCGATGAAACAGCACTGCCCGCACCCGGATTTGCTGCAGGTAGAGCCGTTCGACGCCATTATCGATGAAGAAATGGAACCGGGCGATATTCTGTATATCCCGCCGGGTTTCCCGCATGAAGGCTACGCGCTGGAAAACGCGCTCAATTATTCGGTAGGTTTCCGTGCCCCGAATGGCCGTGAGCTGGTCAGCGGCTTTGCCGACTACGTACTGGCTCGCGAATTGGGCAGTAAGCGCTACAGCGATCCGGACATTCAACTGCGCGAACAACCGGCACAAATACTGCCGCAGGAAGTCGACGCACTGCGTCAGATGATGCTGGATTTGGTGCAACAACCTGAACACTTCCAGCAGTGGTTCGGCGAGTTCATCTCCCAAACCCGTCATGAGCTGGATGCTGCACCGCCGGAACCGCCTTATCAGGCCGGTGAGATCTACGAACTGCTGCAACAGGGCGAACCATTGCAACGTCTGGGTGGGCTGCGTGTGCTGCGCGTTGGCGATCAGTGCTTTGCCAACGGTGAACTGATGGATACCGAGCATCTGCAGGCTGCCAATGCGATGTGCCAGAATTTCAGCGTGGATGCCGCTATGCTGGGCGACGCCATCGAAGATCCTTCGTTCCTGGCGCTGCTGACCTCGTTGATCAACAGCGGCTACTGGTATTTTAAAGACTAAAGCTTCGGCTGATTGACCAGAGCCACCCGCTTATCGGCGGGGGGCTTTTTTTTATGCCCGCAGCGCCCGGGTCTGGTAGCCGTCCAGTTCAGCGTCCGACATGCCCGCCTGGGTTGCCGCCGCGCAGATCTGCCGCCAGGTGTTGTCGTCTATCGGGATCCCCTGCTGCAACCGCGCATCGCGGTTGGCGTCTTCCCATTCACCCGGCACTTCAATCGGCCGTCCGTCACTGGACGGTGAAGCCTTCACCCAATCGATAAACGCCTCCGCCTCGGTCTGCATCTCTGGCGCGTCAAAGGCTTCCGGGTTGAGGATCAGGGTGGTCATGCAGTTGAAAATGGCGTCGCTGTTGGATTTCAACGTGGCGGTATGGGTCGTTCGCCCACCGGACAGCGCACCGCCGAGAATTTCGCACATGGTGGCCAGTGCATAACCCTTATGCGCACCGAAAGGCAGCAGCGAGCCAAACGGCGGCTCGTGCATCACTTTGGGTTCCGTGGTCGGCTGACCCTGCTGGTCGATCAGATAGCCCGGCGCGACGTTCAGCCCTTTGTTGTAGGCCACACGGGTTTTGCCAAACGCGATGCCGCTGGTGGCGAAATCCAGCAGCAACGGCTTTTTATCCTTACGGGGGAAAATAACGCAGAAGGGGTTGGTGCCAAAACGACGATCGCTGCCGCCAAACGGCGCCACCATAGGATCACCCACCACATTGACGAAATGGATGGAGATAAAGCCGGCGCGCGCGCACTGTTCAGCCCAGTGGCCAATGCGCCCGATATGGTGCGAATTATTCAGTGCCACCGCCGCCAGCCCCAATTGCCGGGCGCGCTCTATTCCTTTGTCCATCGCCTCGCTGGCCACGACCTGACCGAAACCCTGGCCACCGTCCACCGTCAGTACCGCACCGGCGTCGCGTACCACCTGGGCATGAACGTTAAGTTGCAAATGCCCCTGAGCCAATGACGACATATAGCTGGGGATCATGCCTACGCCGTGGGAATCGTGCCCGGCCAGATTCGCCTGAACCAGATGATCCGCCACCAACGCGGCTTCCTGCTCGGTACTGCCGGCGTGACGCCAAATAGCCTGCACAAACTGCTCAAGACATTGGCTATCGATACGGTGTTCGGTACTGCTCATGATAGGGCTCCTTGTGCTGGAAATATATCCTACACTAGGAGCAAATCATTGTTGCGGCAAGCAATTATACCCACTGTAATCAGGATTATTTGGCGCGTTCTGCCGTCAGCGCAGCGATACGCATAATGACCGAAACCGCCTGTTCCATCCCTTCCAGCGAAACAAACTCATGCTTGCAATGATAGTTATAGCCGCCGGTAAACAGATTGGGGCAAGGTAAGCCACGAAACGACAGTTGCGCGCCGTCGGTACCCCCGCGAATCGGTTTCATGATCGGTTCGATATCACAATCACGCATCGCCTGTTGCGCCAACACAATCACATGCGGATGCTCCGCCACCTGTTCGCGCATATTGTAATAACTGTCTTCGATCGTGACCTCGATATAACAATCGCGCGGCAGACCTTTTCCCACTTGTTGGGCAACTTCTATCATCCGGCGTTTACGTGCCTCAAAACCTTCACGCTCAAAATCACGCAGAATATAGTGCATTTCAGCACGCTCAACGCTCCCCTTAAGGTTGCTGAGGTGGTAGAAACCCTGATAGCCACTGGTGGTTTCCGGGGTTTCATCCGCCGGTAATGCCTGTTGAATGCGCGTCGCCAACGACAATGCATTGACCATCACCCCTTTGGCGCTGCCCGGGTGCACATTATTGCCGACAATTTTCACCGTCACCGACGCCGCATTGAAGTTTTCACACTCCAACTCACCCACGCCACCGCCATCGACGGTATAGGCCCATTCGGCATTGAACTGCGCCACGTCAAACAAGCGCGCCCCTTTCCCCACCTCTTCATCCGGCGTAAAGGCCACGCGGATATCGCCATGTGGGATATTGCGCTGCTGCAACCGCACCATGGCGGTCAGGATTTCGGCGATGCCCGCCTTGTCATCGGCGCCGAGCAGCGTTTTGCCGTCGGTGGTGATCAGCGTCTGCCCCAGCATCTGGTGCAGGATCGGGAACATCACCGGTGATAGCACTTCATCGCCGATGCCCAAAGCGATATCGCCGCCGCGGTAGTTCTCGACGATCTGCGGGTTAACGTGCTTGCCGGTAAAATCCGGTGAAGTATCCAGATGGGAAATAAATCCTATCGCCGGCACGGGCCAGGTTACGTTCCCCGGCAAGGTGCCCATCACGCAGCCATGCTCACTGAGCGACACCCGTTCAAACCCCAGTTCAATCATTTCCTGCTGCAACGCACGCGCCAGCTTCAGTTGCCCGTCGGTGCTCGGCACATGTTTGACGTTCGCTTTAGATTGCGTGTCGAATGAGACGTAGTTAAAAAAGCGATCAAGTAGTTTATCCATGGTATCCGCCCTCAGAATTTCGCGTTTCATTATGCGGAACCGATCAAGATCAAATATTGAGACAGGTCATTTTTAACCAGATTTAACGGAAATCATTAATTCCTGTTGTGTTTGAAATTTCGCCTTTGTGCTTTGCCGCCCGCCAAACCTCGCCGGCCGGTCACCTTCTTATGTGATCCTCTTCACGCCTGGCACCGGTTGTCAGTCACTGACCACCGGTGCCTTTTTCCGGCCGTTGATTGCATCGTTAAATCATTCCACCTATAACTGATTTAAGGCAGGGGTTGCCGCATTCAAAATCATTTTATTTCGCCATACCAGGGAGTATTACCAGCAACGTCGTTATCCACTAAAATATAAAAAAGGAACTGCCATGAAAGATATTATTGATAATATCTTAAGCAAGCTGCAGGTTTTCTCCAAAGCCATGATGGGGCCGATATTCTTTCTGCCGGTGATTGGTCTGATTCTGGCGTTAAGTTCTATTCTGACCAACGCCACGCTGGTGAATGAAAACTCCGGCGTATTTCATATCGGGAAAATGATCGGCGATACTTTTTGGCCGCTGTTTGGCAATCTCGGGCTGATTTTTTGCATCGGTATTACCTACGGGCTGGCGAAAGACAAAAAAAGCGAAGCGGCGCTGGTTGCCGTGATGTGCTTTATTATGTTCCTCGGCGCCAACTCATCCTACTTGCAATTAAGCGGCCACGTAGAGCAGAAAATTAACGGGGAATATTACGGTACCGGACAAACCGAACTGCTGGGCTTCACCGTGGTGGATATGGGCATTTTCCTTGGCTTGATCCTCGGGGTGACCATCGCCTGGGTACACAACCGGTTGTGTAACGTGGAGCTGAATGGCGTGCTTTCGGTTTACGGCGGTTCCAAGCTGGTGTTAATTGCCATGACGCCGGTAATTATGCTGTACGCCGTCGGTTTCAGCTATCTGTGGCCGGCCATTTCGCACGGGCTGATCTCCCTGACCGGCTTTATGAAAAGCTCAGGCTCGCTCGGCGTTTTCGTCTACGGCTTCTTCGAAAAATTCCTGATCCCCACCGGGCTGCATCATTTTATCTGGTCACCGTTTCAGCTCACCAGCATCGGGGGGTCTATCGTACAAGACGGCCATACGGTGTCAGGCTCGCAGGCGATTTTCCTCGCTTATATGCGTGACCCGAGCATCTCTCCATTGATGAACGAAGCGCTGCGCTTTTCGCAACAGGGCATGGTCACCATTTTCGGCCTGTCCGGCGCCGCGCTGGCGTTCTACCACACCGCCAAACCGCAGAAGAAAATGTTGGCCAAGGCGATATTGATCCCGGCCATCACCACTTCCATTCTGGTGGGGATCACCGAGCCCATCGAGTTCACCTTTCTGTTTATCTCACCGCTGCTGTGGGTGATACACGCTGTGTTGACTGCGCTGTCGCAGGTTGCGTGCAACCTGTTTGAGGTTCGCCCCTGGGGGGCCAGCGGTCTGATTGAATTTTTAGTGTATAACCTGCCGCTGCCGGTGGCGCTCACCCGCTGGCCGCTGTATGTGGTGATTGGCCTGGTGCAGTTCGCCGTCTATTACCTGGTGTTCAAAACCCTGGTGCTGAAACTCAACTTAAAAACGCCGGGCCGTGAGGATGACGATGAGGTCAAACTCTATTCCAAGCAGGATTATCAAAACAGCAAGAATACGCCAAATGAATTAAGTGGAATTATTATTCGCGCCCTGGGTGGCAAAGAAAACATTATTTCCGTCGACAATTGTTTCACCCGACTGCGGGTCGAATTAAAAGACATGCAATTAATTGACGAACCCGCATTAAAAAGCACCGGCGCAAAAGGCGTGGTGAAAAACCGACGTGAGGTTCAGGTGATCTATGGCGTCACCGTCGGCAAAGTGAAGAGTCAGGTCGAAAAATATTTAGCTGCATTATAACGTTTATTAATTGGGAGAAACGTCATGAAATTAACCGTTCTGGGCGGCGGCGGCGTACGTTCGCCGTTCCTGGCCAAGTCCATTGCCTATAACGCACATCGCATTGGTGTGACCGAAGTGGTGTTTATGGATACCGATCGGCAAAAATTGGCCGTCTACGGCGCGATCGCTCAGGGAGTATTCGAGCGCATCCGCCACGACATCGCGTTCAGCCTGAGCAGCGATGCCCGCGAGGCGCTGAGCGGAGCCGATTATATCATCACCACCCTGCGTATCGGCGGCGAGGAAGGCCGCATTCATGACGAGCGTATCGCGCTCAATCATCAGGTGTTGGGGCAGGAAACCACCGGGGCAGGCGGTTTCGCCATGGCGATGCGCTCTATCCCGGCCATAGTGGATTATTGTCGGCTGATTGAACAGGTGGCGTCACCGGACGCGGTGCTGTTCAACTTCACCAACCCTTCCGGCATGGTGACCGAGGCCATCATCAAATCCGGTTTCAAGCGCAAGGTGTACGGTATTTGCGACGCCCCCAGCGAGTTTATCCGTGAACTGGCGGAGCTGCTGGGCTGCCGCGAGTCCGAATTGAGCGTCGACTGCTTTGGGCTAAATCACCTGTCGTGGTTCCGCAACGTGCGGGTCAATGGTCAGGAGGTGACCGAACAATTGCTGGCCGACCCGCGCCTATACCGTGATACCTGCATGAAATATTTCTCGCCGCAGCTGGTGGCGCTGTCCGATAACCTGATGCTCAACGAGTATCTGTATTACTACTACTACCGGGAACAGGCGATCGCCGCGATTGTCGACGCCGGAGAAACCCGTGGCGAACAAATTGCGCTGATCAATCAGCAAATGCTGGCCGACCTTGCCAAGCTGGACATTGCCAATCAGTTGGAGCAGGCCTTCAGCGTCTATTTTAGCCACTATCTGACGCGGGAAAACTCTTACATGCAGCGCGAATCCAGCCAGGGCAAAGTGAAAGAGCGCGAGATGCTGACGCTGCAACAGTTTATCGAGCAGCCTGACAGTGGCGGTTACGCCGGGGTGGCGATAGACATTCTGGAGGCGGTGAATAACGGCCAGCAAAAACGCGTCGTGGTCTCGATGCAAAACAATGACACGCTTGACTTCCTGCATCCGGAAGACGTGATCGAAATCAGCTGTGAGCTTAGCAACGCGGGCATTCATCCGGTGAAAATGCGGGATATCCCCGATACCCAGAAGAACCTGATCTCACAGGTTAAAGAGTACGAGCGCCTGGCGGTAGCCGCCATTTTGGAGGGAGACAGTCAGAAGGCCATTAAGGCACTGATGGTGCATCCGCTGGTCAACTCTTACTCGCTGGCGAAAACCCTGGTTGGGGAGTATCTGCAGGCTCACCACCTTTATGCCAAACATTGGCGTTAAACGAGGCCGATACGGCGTAGCCCCTCAACGGTTGCGCCGTTCAAACCAGGCTTTGATCAGGTTTTCGAACCCCAGCAGGCAGTGACCAAAAAACGGATTGGGGTAGTAAATATCGTGGTCGTACTTTTGCCGATCCTCATAAATAAAGGTCATATCGGCCTGCTGCGCCAACGGGCTGTTACCGTCGCCACAAAACGCCGCCAGCCGGATATTGTTGCGCTTCACCGCTTCGCTCCAACTCAGCGCCGAACTGCTGTTGCCCGATTTTGAAATCACAATCACCATATCAAACCGAAAACGCATCTCTCGATCGAGGATCTCGAAATCCGGCCACAGCGACAGATAACTGTCGATACCCAGCGTCATGAATTTGTTGTACATATACTGCGCCACCAGCTGTGAGAAGCCGCTGCCGTGGATCAGAATTTTGCCGCTGTCGAGCATATCGAGGAACTGCGCCTGCTGCTTTACGCCCACTGGCGCGGCCTGCTCCGGCGCCCCTTGAAAGGCCGGTGCCATCACCAGGTTGAATTTGACGAAATACACCAGTTCCAGATAGCCGCGAAAACCCAGCTTTTTCGCCAGCCGCACCAGGGTCGATGGCGAACTGTGGCAACGAACGGAAACCGCGCGGATACCGTCGTCAATACAGGCGTCCGGGTTGTCGAAAATCGCGTTGAGGATGGTGAGATCCGTTTTGCTCAGATCCGCCTGGCTGAATACCTGTTTAAAATTCACCGTCGCCCCTGCTCATTCACCCAAAAGAAAGGCCGGCGTCAAACGGCCGGCCGGTTACCAAGATCAGGCAGCGTATCGCACCGGGGTTAAGGCCGATCGGCCCTGGCCACTTTCCCTACCAGGAATTTGTGCACAAAGCGTGGCACCACCGCGCTGGCCTGACCATAGTGTTTTTCATCAAACTGGCTTTCCACCTGGCTGGGCTCCAGATTGAGCTCCATGGTATGCGCCCCGCCCAACCGTGCCTCATGCACGAAACCGGCCGCCGGGTAAACGTGGCCCGAGGTGCCGATGGCGACAAAAAAGTCAGCCTTGGCCAGCGCCTGATAGATTTCGTCCATACCCAACGGCATTTCGCCGAACCACACGATATGCGGCCGTAGCGGTGCCGGGAACTGGCAGCAATGGCAGCGATCGTCCACGCTGAGATCTTCCGGCCAGTCGAAGACCTGTCCGGAACTGGTGCAGCGGACTTTCAGCAGCTCGCCGTGCATATGCAGCACCCGTGAACTGCCCGCACGCTCGTGCAGGTTATCGATATTTTGCGTCACCAGCAGGAAGTTATCCCCCAGCCAGGCTTCCAGATCTGCCAGGGCACGGTGTGCGGCGTTAGGCGCAATGTCCGGTGACTGCAACTGGCGACGGCGCTCATTGTAAAACGCCTGCACCAGCTGTGGATCGCGCTGGTAGCCTTCCGGCGTGGCGACGTCTTCCACGCTATGCTCTTCCCACAGCCCGTCTGCGGCGCGGAAAGTACGAATGCCCGATTCAGCCGAGATCCCGGCCCCGGTCAACACCACGACAAACGGCTTTTTCAGCTCGGCCGCCGCCATGGTGTCGCGATGAAAAATCCGCGAACGAAAGCGCTGATGCAGCACATGCTTACTCTTGCGAAACTGACACAGCCGATGGCGAGTGTGCATTACTCTCTCCTTACTTTTCCCTGTTAACCAAATTGAGGAACGCCGCCCCGCGTACGCCACCGGCATCCCCGTAGCGCGCCTTTTCAATCCGCGGCAGCTTGGCCACACGCAACACATGCGCCGGCAAACGCTGGGGTAACGCCTGGTAGATAGCGTCAAAATTCGACAACCCGCCGCCAATTACCACCAGATGCGGATCGATGATGGTCAGCAGATTGCCCAGGCAAATCGCCAGGACGTCCATGAAACGTTCGACATGAGCCACGGCCTGCGGCTCACCAGCCTGATAATGCGCAATGATCTGTTGCGCAGGCAAGTGCTGCTGGTAAAAGTGGGCGTACATCCACTCAAAACCGCGGCCAGAAATGTAATTTTCGATGCAACCCTGATGGCCGCACCCACAAGGAACGCGAGGTATATCACGTCCCAGCACCTCCAGCGCATCCACCGGCAGGCGGAAATGGCCAAATTCGCCGGCGATATAGTTACGCCCGGAGAGCACCTTGCCGTCGACGATCAGCCCGCCGCCGACACCGGTCCCGAGGATGATGCCCAGCACCGTGGGATAACGGCGGAACTCGTCGTCCCAGGCCTCCGACAGCGCAAAGCAGTTGGCGTCGTTATCGATGCGCACTTCACGGCCAATCAACTCGGCCAGGTCATGCGGCAGGCGCTGCCCCATCGCCGCCGGGACGTTAGCGGTGAAGACCGTGCCGTCATCGTCGTTGGGCAAGCCTGGAATGCCGATACCCACCATGCCCTTCCGGCCGCAAAACGCATCCGCCTCAAAGGTCAGGTCGCGCAGCGTCGCCAACAGTTGCCGATAATCTTCACGCGGCGTCGGCACCCTTTTCTGCCAGATGCGTTTCAGGTCTGCATCGAACACGCCCAGCTCAATCTTGGTGCCGCCCATATCGAAACCGTAGTACATAACCCACCCTCAGGCTAAAAAAATGGGGCGGCATCTCTGCCTCCCCTGATTTTCATTATTGTCCGCTCAACACTCGCGCCGGATCGATACGACTGGCGCGCCTGGCCGGATACCAGCTAGCCAACAGGCTGAGCACCAACGCGGTCACCAGGACAATCACCACGTCCAGCCAGTGCAGTTCGGAAGGCAGGAAGTCGATGAAGTAGATATCGCCCGACAGGAATGAATGCCCCATCAGTTTTTCCAATCCTTTGATGATATTGGTCAGCTGCAGTGAGGCGATCACCCCGACCACCACGCCGCTGAGGCTGCCCACCAGCCCGGCCAGCAGGCCGTACCAGATAAATATGGCGCGGATAAAACCGTCTTTGGCCCCCAGCGTGCGCAACACGGCGATATCACCGCTCTTGTCCTTCACCGCCATCACCAGCGTGGAGACAATGTTAAAACAGGCAACGCCGATCACCAGTACCATCGCCAAATACATGATGGCGCGGATCATCTGGATATCGCGGTACATATAACCGTAGGTACCAATCCAGCTCTTGATATACACGTAGGAATTGGTGACCTCACCGGCAGCACGCACCAGTTTGTTAGCGGCGAACACGTCGTTAACCTTGATGGCGATGCCGGTCACGCTGTCGCCCATGTCCAGATACTGCTGGGCATCGGCCAGCGGCACCATCGCCAGGCTGTGATCAAGCTGGCCACTGAGCTGCAAAATCCCGGTCACGTGCAAACGAATACGCTTCGGTTGCAACAGCTTCATCTGCGGGTCGCTGTTGGGGATCATCACCGTCACGTAGCTGCCCTGCTTGACGCCCAGCGCATCGGCAACGCCTTTGCCGAGGATCACCTGCTGTTCACCGCTTTTGAAATTGGCCCAGGCATCACCCTGCACGTACTTCGGCAGCGCGCTGAGCTGGTTCTCCTGCTGGGGATCTACCCCTTTCACACCAACCGCACGCAGCTGCGCACCATTTTCCATCAGGCCGGTAAAGTTAATATACGGGGCGGCGGCCAGGATGCCCGGCACTTTCTCCACGCGTTGCAGAATCGACGACCAGTCTTTGAACGGCTGTTTCACCGGCTCGATTTCACCGTGCGGCACCACCGCCAAAATGCGGTTTTTCAGTTCGCGCTCAAAACCGTTCATGGCGCTCAGCCCGACGATCAGCACCGCCACGCCCAGCGCGATACCAATGGTGGAGATCACCGAGATCAACGACACCATGCCGCCGCGTTTGCGCCCACGGCTGAAACGCAGGGCCGTCAGAAAGGAAAGTGACGCACCTGCCATTACTCAGCCCCCAACAGGGTCAACTGAGCCTGCAGATGGCCGTCGGCCATTTCCAGCTGGCGGCTGAGACGCTTGGCCAACTGCAGGTCATGGGTGACCACCAGGAACGCGGTGCCCTGACGCACATTCAGTTCACCGAGCAGATCAAAGATGCTGTCGGCGGTGCGTTTATCCAGATTACCGGTGGGTTCGTCCGCCAAGACCAGCGACGGGTTATTCACCAGCGCACGGGCAATCGCCACGCGCTGACGCTCGCCGCCGGATAACTCTGAAGGCCGGTGCTTGCTGCGTTTTGCCAGCCCGACCGCCGTCAACATTTCCAGCGCCTTTTCCTGCGCCTGCGCCGGTTTCATCCCACCGATCAACAATGGCATCGCGGCGTTTTCCAGCGCGGTAAAGTCCGGCAACAGGTGGTGGAACTGGTAGATAAAGCCTAACTGGCGGTTGCGCAGCTCGGCCTTGGCCGCCGAAGACAGCGTGTTCAGCGATTGCCCCTTGTAAATCACCTCGCCGGAGGTCGGTGAATCCAACCCGCCCAGCAGGTGCAGCAAGGTACTTTTACCGGAACCCGAACTGCCGACAATCGCCATCATCTCGCCCGGCTGCATGGCAAAGCTGACATTGCGCAGTACGTCGGTATGCAGGTTGCCTTCCTGATAGGTCTTGCACAGGTTGTCGCACTGCAACAAAAGATGGTTACTCATAACGTAAAGCCTCAGCGGGTTGTACGGCGGCAGCGCGCCATGAAGGGTAAAGCGTGGACAACAGGGAGACCGCCATCGCCGCGACGGCGATGATGGTCACCTGCAGCGGATCAACCGCTACCGGCAACGAGGCGCCGTCAATCAATGCGCCGAGGATCGGCATCAGGTTATTCAGGTTGCTGGCCAGCAACACGCCCAGCAGCGTACCGAGCAGTGAACCGATAATGCCGGCGCTGGCGCCTTGCACCATAAACACCGACATGATTTGCCGACGCGTCAGGCCCTGGGTCTGCAGAATGGCGACTTCGCCCTGCTTTTCCATCACCAGCAGGCCCAGCGAAGTAATGATGTTAAAGGCCGCCACCGCCACGATCAGGCTGAGCAACAGCCCCATCATGTTTTTCTCCATACGCACCGCCTGGAACAGCTCGCCCTTGCGTTCGCGCCAGTCTTTCCACTCGGTGCCCTGCGGCAATTTCTGTTGGCTGAGCGTATCGACCGTCAGCGGCTGTTGCAGGAACAGACGCCAGCCGGTGATGTTGCCGGCCGGGTAGCGCAGCAAACGCGAGGCATCCTGCTGATTGACCAGCATCTGGGTGCCGTCCACTTCGCTGTTGGCATGGAAGGTGCCGACCACGGTAAACAGACGTTGGATAGGAATGCGGCCCATCGGCGTGAACTGGCTGGCGCTCGGGACCATCACCCGCAGTGGATCGCCGCGTTTGACGCCGAGCTGCCCGGCCAACTGCTCGCCGATAATGATGTTGTACTGGCCCGGCTGCAGCAGCTGTTGCTTGACGTTCACCAGGAACGGCGTCAAAGGATCGGCTTCGTCCGGGTTGACCCCCAGCATCACGCCGACCGCCACGCTGCGGGCGCTTTGCAGCACCACGTCGCCGGTGGTCAATGGCGCAACGCGGCTAACGCCTTGCAGGCCCTGCACCACCGAGGCCGGGATCTGCTGCGGGTTGATCGACCCTTGCGGGCTGGTGATCAACGCCTGCGGCATCAGGCCGAGGATGTTGTTTTCCAGATCCTTTTCAAAACCGTTCATCACCGATAACACGGTGACCAACGCCATCACCCCCAGCGTAATGCCGATGGTGGAAAGCCAGGAAACAAACCGTCCGAAGCGGTCTGAGGCCCGCCCGCGCATGTAGCGCAGGCCAATGAATAACGCGACAGGTTGATACATGAAATCCGTTTTGTTGCCGTAGCTTAAGCAAAGTGATCAAGGATAATAAAGGCTATACCCCGTTTAGGGAACCACCCTGACGCCTTTTATTCCGTCGATCACGCTAATGGCAGCACGTCACCCGGCATCCCGCTTTAACAGGTTGTAAACCGACACCCGTGAAATGCCTAGCGCCTCCGCCGCCATGGTGGCCGCCCCGCGCAGCTGCAGATAGCCCTGCTGCTTTAACTGTTGGATCACCTGAAAACGCTGTTCGGAGGTGAGCGCACGCGGTGCGGTGGCGTGCGAGGCGGCAAAATTGTTGATCACGGAGGCGATGTCGGACAGCGAACGCGCGCCCTCGTCCGCCGGCTGCGGCGCGCTCTGCACCACCGCCGTCAGCTGTTGCAGAATGGCGTTAACGCTGTTGAAGATTGAGACATCCAGATTGAGGCAGATCGCTGCCACATAAGTCCCCTGGCTGTTACGCAGGCCGATGGAGGTGCTCTTGGCCGGCCGCCCGTCCGGGAATGCGTTGGCGTAGTTTTGCACCACGTCCGGAAAGTCCGGCGAGGCAATGCGCTCCAGCCCCATTTCACTGGCGGCGTCGCCGATACTGCGGTTAGACAGATTATTGGCAATGGTGACAATGGCGTGATTCGGTTGCGTCAGATCGTGCAGCACCACTTCGCAACTGGGGGCAAACATCGCGCCCAGTGCCTGGACAATTTTTTCCGCTTCGCGCAACAGCAACGCATTTTCCTGCCTGAGATCGCTCATAAACTTAACCATTTGACAATAACTTTACAAAGAGTAAATTAAAATCTCCGGGTAATCAATCAACCTTTCACCAGCACGAGGTCGCCATGAGTTCAACGCCCCACTGCATCACCGCCGCCGATATCTCTACCGCCGCAGAAGTTCTGGCTGGCCATGCCATCCGCACGCCGGTCATGACCTCGCAGCAGGCCGATCACATCGTCGGCGCGCAGCTGTTCTTCAAGTGCGAGAACTTCCAGCGCGTCGGCGCTTTCAAGTTCCGTGGTGCCTACAATTCGATTGCCCAATTGAGCCCGGCGCAGCGGCAGGCGGGGGTGATCGCCTTCTCCTCCGGCAACCATGCGCAGGCCATGGCATTGGCGGCGCGGGAGCTCGGGGTCAAGGTGACCATAGTGATGCCGCACGACGCACCGGCAACCAAGCTGGCGGCGACGCGTGGCTACGGCGCCAACGTGGTGATTTATCAGCGTCACAACGAAGACCGCGCAGCCATTACCCAGCGGCTGGCTGCCGAGCAGGGCCTGACGATAGTGCCGCCCTATGATTATCCGCAGGTGATCGCCGGTCAGGGCACCGCCACCAAAGAATTGATAGAGGAAGTCGGGCCGTTGGATGTGTTGCTGGTGTGTACCGGCGGTGGCGGCTTGCTGGCCGGTAGCGCGGTGGCGGCGCACCACTGGTCGCCGGGTTGCCGGGTGTTCGGCGTTGAACCGCAGGCCGGCAACGATGTGCAACAGGCGTTCCGCAGCGGCCGGCCGGTACAGATCCCGGTGCCGAACACCATCGCCGACGGCGCACAGACTCAGCAGGTAGGCGCACTGACCTTCCCGATCATTCAACAGTACGTAGAAGACATTTTGACGGTCAGCGACCAGCAACTCTGCCGGCAGATGCGCTTCTTTATGGAGCGCATGAAAATGGTGGTCGAGCCGACCGGGTGCCTGGCCGCCGCCGCGGCGATGAACTCGCTGATTGACCTGCGTGGCAAAAAAGTCGGGGTGATCGTCAGCGGGGGCAACGTCGACGTCGATAAAATCGCCGACTATCTCGCCATGGCAGCACAAGAATAGTGCCACCAGACGGTTAAATATCCACCGACAGACTGCAGCTTCGCGCTTTTACCTATGTCAGTTTATTGCCCAGTGGGCTAGTATTACCGGGTAAAGGCGCGTTGTAATTTGTGCCGGGCGAAATTTAACATATTGATTAAAGATACCTTAATGAGCACCTCCGATAAGCCTAACCGTTCCTCATCATCGTCATCCTCCCGTTATTCCCTGCCTGAGCGCGCGGGCGATTTGCGCCAGTTGGGGCAACTGACCGGCGCGGCCTGCGCCGTGGAATGCGCCGAGATCGTCGAACGTCACAACGGGCCGGTGATGCTGATCGCCCCGGACATGCAAAATGCCCTGCGGCTGCGCGACGAAATTCAGCAGTTCACCGACCAAATGGTGACCACGCTGTCCGACTGGGAAACCCTGCCTTACGACAGCTTCTCACCGCATCAGGAAATTATCTCCGCCCGTCTGTCGAGCCTGTACCACCTGCCGACCATGATGCGCGGTGTCATCATTTTGCCGGTCAATACCCTGATGCAGCGCGTTTGCCCGCACGAATTCCTGCACGGCCACGCGCTGGTGATGAAAAAAGGCCAGCGTCTGTCGCGTGACAAACTGCGCGCCCAACTGGAACAGGCCGGTTACCGCAGCGTCGATCAGGTGATGGAACACGGTGAGTTCGCCACCCGTGGCGCGCTGCTCGACTTGTTCCCCATGGGCAGCGAAGAACCTTACCGCATCGATTTCTTCGACGACGAGATCGACAGCCTGCGCACCTTTGATGTCGACAATCAGCGCACGCTGAGCGAAGTCGACGCCATCAACCTGTTGCCGGCTCATGAATTCCCTACCGACAAAAATGCCATCGAGCTGTTCCGCAGCCAGTGGCGTGAACAGTTTGAAGTGCGCCGCGACGCCGAACATATTTATCAGCAGGTCAGCAAAGGGACCTGGCCGGCCGGCATCGAATATTGGCAGCCGCTGTTCTTCAGCCAACCGCTGCCGTCGCTGTTCAGCTACCTGCCGAGCAACACGCTGATCGTCAATACCGGTAATCTGGAGAGCGCCGCCGAGCGTTTCTGGCTGGACGTTAACCAGCGCTACGAGAGCCGTCGGGTCGATCCGATGCGCCCACTGCTGGCACCGGACAGCCTGTGGCTGCGGGTTGATGCGCTGTTTGGCGAGTTGAAAGCCTGGCCGCGCATGGCGCTGAAAACCGAGGAGCTGCCTGCCAGGGCCGGCAACACCAACCTGGATTATCGCACCCTGCCGGATCTGGCGGTGCAAGCCCAGCAGAAAGCGCCACTGGACAACCTGCGTCGGTTTACTGAAAGTTTCGACGGCAGCATCATTTTCTCGGTCGAAAGCGAAGGCCGCCGTGAAACGCTGCAGGATCTGCTCGGCCGCATCAAGCTGGGTACCTCGCTGATCCAGCGTCTCGATCAAGCCGAGGCCGCTGGCCGCTACATGATGGTCGGTGCCTCCGAGCGCGGTTTCCTCGACGGCATGCGCAACCGGGCGCTGATCTGCGAAAGCGATCTGCTCGGCGAACGCGTCAGCCGCCGTCGGCAGGACAACCGTCGCACTATTAATACCGATGTGCTGATCCGCAACCTGGCGGAGCTGCACCCCGGCCAGCCGGTGGTGCATCTGGAACACGGCGTAGGGCGTTACGTTGGCCTGACCACGCTGGAAGCCGGCGGCATCAAGGCCGAATACCTGATCCTGGCCTACGCCGGTGAAGACAAACTTTACGTGCCGGTCTCTTCGCTGCATCTGATCAGTCGCTACGCCGGCGGTGCCGACGAAAACGCCCCGCTGCACAAACTGGGCGGTGACGCCTGGTCACGCGCCCGGCAGAAAGCCGCTGAACGGGTGCGGGACGTGGCGGCGGAACTGCTGGATATTTACGCCCAGCGCGCCGCCAAAACCGGCTTCGCCTTTAAACATAACCGCGAACAGTATCAACTGTTCTGCCAAAGTTTCCCGTTTGAAACCACCCCGGACCAGGAGCAGGCGATTAACGCCGTGCTGAGCGATATGTGCCAACCGCTGGCCATGGACCGTCTGGTGTGCGGTGATGTCGGCTTCGGCAAAACCGAAGTGGCGATGCGCGCCGCGTTCCTGGCGGTGGAAAACGGCAAGCAGGTGGCGGTGTTGGTGCCAACCACTCTGCTGGCGCAACAGCATTTCGACAACTTCCGCGATCGCTTCGCGACCTGGCCGATCCGCATCGAAATGATGTCGCGTTTCCGTAGCGCCAAGGAACAGCAACAGGTGATGGACGATGCCGTCGACGGCAAAGTGGACATCATCATTGGCACCCACAAACTGCTGCAGAGCGATCTGCGCTGGAAAGATTTGGGGCTGCTGATTGTCGATGAAGAACACCGCTTCGGCGTGCGCCACAAAGAGCGCATCAAGGCGATGCGCGCCGATGTGGATATCCTGACGCTGACCGCCACGCCGATCCCACGTACGCTGAACATGGCCATGAGCGGCATGCGTGACCTGTCGATTATCGCCACCCCACCGGCTCGCCGCCTGGCGGTGAAAACCTTCGTGCGCGAGTACGACAGTCTGGTGGTACGCGAGGCGATCCTGCGTGAGGTGCTGCGTGGCGGCCAGGTTTACTACCTGTACAACGACGTGGAAAACATCGAAAAGGCCGCAGAGAAGCTGGCGGAATTAGTGCCGGAAGCGCGTATCGCGATTGGCCACGGCCAGATGCGCGAACGCGACCTGGAACGGGTGATGAACGACTTCCACCACCAGCGTTTCAACGTGCTGGTCTGCACCACCATTATCGAAACCGGCATCGATATTCCCAGCGCCAATACCATTATCATCGAACGTGCCGATCGCTTCGGGCTGGCACAGCTTCACCAGCTACGCGGCCGCGTCGGACGTTCGCACCACCAGGCCTACGCCTATCTGCTGACGCCGAATCCGAAAGCCATGAGCACTGACGCCCATAAACGGCTGGAGGCCATCGCATCGCTGGAAGACCTGGGGGCCGGTTTTGCCCTGGCCACCCACGATCTGGAGATCCGCGGTGCGGGCGAGCTGCTGGGCGAAGATCAGAGTGGCCAGATGACCACCGTCGGTTTCTCGCTGTATATGGAACTGCTGGAAAGCGCGGTTGATGCCCTCAAGCACGGGCGTGAGCCTTCGCTGGAAGATCTCACCAGCAACCAGACCGAGGTGGAGCTACGCATGCCGGCCCTGTTGCCGGATGATTATATCCCGGACGTTAACACCCGCCTGTCATTCTATAAACGCATCGCCAGCGCGAAAAACGACGGTGAGCTGGAAGAACTGAAAGTCGAGCTGATCGACCGCTTCGGCCTGCTGCCGGATCCGGCGCGCAATCTGCTGCAAAGCGCGGCGCTGCGCCAACATGCGCAGAAACTGGGGATCAAACGTATCGAGGGCAATGAGCGCGGCGGCTTTATTGAGTTTGGCGAAAAGAACCTGGTCGATCCGGGCTATTTGATTGGCCTGCTGCAAAGCAATCCGCAGATCTATCGCCTGGATGGCCCGACCAAGCTGAAGTTTATGCTGGATCTGACCGACCGCCAGAAACGCCTGAAGTTTACCGAGGAGCTGCTGACCGCCTTCCGCGAACATACGCTGGCGGCCTGACCTGCGCCCCCTCCTGAGTCGTCAGGAGGGGGTTATTCTTGCCGAAACCCGGCCCCCAGCGGGGCAAGCTGCATCAACCTGCTGCAAACCACCCGATTTTTCCCCCCGCGCTTGGCGTCATACAGCGCTTCATCCGTCACCTCTATCGCCTTGTCCAGCGCCATCCCGGGCAGATACAGTGAGGCACCGATAGAAACGGTAATACGTGCCTCAACATCCTCATCCAGCAAGAATACCGTCGCTTCCACACCACGGCGGATGCGCTCGGCGACTCCGCCGATAATCGCCGGATCGTAGCTGGCCGTGATTACGATAAATTCCTCGCCGCCATAACGCCCGACAAAATCTTCACCGCGCACGCTGTTTTGCAACAGTTGCCCGACTCGAGCCAACAGCAGATCCCCCGCAAGATGACCGTAGGTGTCGTTAATGTTTTTAAAATTATCCAGATCGAGGATCATCAACCCACGGGGGCGACGCTCTGCCTGCAGTGATTTCAGCCGGTAGTCGACGCCGGTGCGATTATTAATGTGGGTCAGGCTGTCGGTAGTGGCTTTATCACGCATTGAGAAGTAGGCGTGGATATGACGCTCTTTGAAATTCAGCGCGTGATAACAAAGGGCCAGACACAGTGCAGAAACGATCTGATACAACAGCACATCCAGCCACAACTCCTGCATATCGACCAAAAACCAGACGACCCCGATCCGGTACAACGCAATCAGGAAGACTGTCAGATAGAACACCCGATTCGACTTTTTCAACCAGACTCGCGACAGCAACAGCGGAATGATGATCGAGCCGATAAACAGGTTATCGACGGTGAAACCGCCACTCAGCGCCATCGACATCAGATAGCAGGCCAGTCCGCTGACCGCCCCACCATAAAAAGTCACCAATATCATCGGGAGCATCGCGAAGCTGTAATGCACGTTGCCGATCAGCTCCAACCGATCCTGATTGAGAAACAACACCGCAAGACCGGCCGACAGACCGAACAGGGCGCGTTTCCACCATGCTGAACGATAAGAAAAGGGAGCGTTCTTGCTGAGAGCAAAATAACTGACCGACAGCGTGGCGTAAGTAATGCAAGCGTCACTATACAGGGTGGGAATTGACGCAACGTAAGTCATAAATATTCGGCAGGCTCCACGGAATCGACTGGGGGGGATTTAGCGACGAATTTTGAGCATTCCCTGTCTCATCCATTTCGGCATCGTACATATTATTACTCAGGTTAATAATAGATTAGCAGTTCTATGTTATTTCCAAGGTATCTATCCCATAAATTCTGTTCAGGATAATCTGTTAGCCACCAATAGAGGGGGAAACCATGAATATTGATGATGACTTGCATGCGCTGAGCGAACAGGAAACCGCATTAACTTTCAGTCATTTTGACCACAACACCGCCTGGGAGCTGGGGGCGGCGTTGAAATCCGCGGCGGAGCAGCGCCGTCTGTCCATCGCCATTGAGATCCAACTGGCGGGGCAAACGCTATTTTATTACGCCATGCCCGGTACCACACCCGACATTGCCGATTGGGTGCGACGCAAACGCAATGTGGTGAAGCATTTCCACAAGAGTTCTTACGCGATTGGCCTGCGCCTGCAACAGCGACAAGCGACGCTGGAAGAACGCTATGGCCTGAGCGTGCGTGACTATTCGGTGCATGGCGGCGCTTTTCCGGTCAACCTGAGCGGGATCGGCTGCATCGGTACTATCAGCATCTCCGGCTCGCCGCAGTTGGAAGACCATAATCTGCTGGTCGGGACCCTGGCCCATTTTCTCGGGTTATCCTTGCCGGCAGTCCATTAAGCACTAAAATCCAACTTATTCCCCCAGCGCCGGTCGCCTGAGCCGCGACCGGCCTGAGATGGAGATTTTAACAGAGTTTTGAAAGGGCCTCCTTTCGATTTCCCGCAGCGTATTGATGTATATCTAGGAATCACCGTCACAACAGGCGTATGGTGTCTATCAGCTATTCGAGACGGACCGCATCCGGCCCGCCATTCCGTTCTCTTTTATAGACTTGGTTTACACCTTAGATGAAAACGCATGAAATTAACGGCATTCGGCCGTTCAGCGCGCTGATTGATGCCTGTTGGCGAGATCCCTATTCCCTGCAACGCTTGCTCAAAGACGCCATCGCCGGCGTCACCGTCGGCATTATCGCCATCCCGCTGGCCATGGCGCTGGCGATTGCCAGCGGCGTTCCCCCCCAATATGGGCTGTACACCTCGGCGGTCGCCGGGATTGTGATTGCCATCAGCGGCGGTTCACGCTACAGCGTTTCCGGGCCTACCGCCGCGTTTGTGGTGATCCTGTACCCGGTGTCGCAGCAATTCGGCCTTGCGGGCCTGCTGATCGCCACCCTGCTTTCCGGGCTGTTTTTAGTCATCATGGGCCTGGCGCGGTTCGGTCGCCTGATTGAGTACATTCCCCTGTCGGTGACGCTGGGCTTTACTTCAGGCATCGCCATCACCATCGCCACCATGCAGGTGAAAGATTTCTTTGGTCTGCAAATGACGGCGGTACCGGAACACTATGTGGGCAAGGTTTACGCCCTGCTACAGGCGCTGCCGACGCTGGACATCGGCGATACGCTGATCGGCGCGGTCACCCTGTTGATCCTGATATTCTGGCCGAAGCTCGGCTTGCGGGTGCCTGGTCATCTGCCCGCGCTGCTGGCGGGTACCGCGGTCATGGGCATTCTGTCGCTGTTTGACCACCCGGTAGCGACCATAGGCTCCCGCTTCAGTTATCTGCTGGCCGACGGCACGCACGGCCAGGGCATTCCGCCCATTCTGCCGCAGTTGATGCTGCCGTGGGATCTGCCGGCCGGCGACGGCAAACCGATGGCGCTGAGCTGGCAAACCCTCTCCGCCCTGCTGCCGGCCGCATTTTCCATGGCCATATTGGGTGCCATTGAATCCCTGCTGTGCGCGGTGGTGCTGGATGGCATGACCGGCAAGAAGCACAACTCCAATGCCGAGCTTATCGGTCAGGGCGCAGGTAATATCATTGCGCCTTTCTTCGGCGGCATTACCGCCACCGCTGCCATTGCACGCTCCGCGGCCAACGTACGTGCCGGTGCCACCTCACCGGTCTCCGCCATTATCCATGCGTTGCTGGTGCTGTTGGCGTTGTTGGTGCTGGCACCCTGGCTGTCCTGGTTGCCGCTGGCGGCCATGGCGTCCCTGTTGCTGATGGTCGCCTGGAATATGAGCGAGGCGCACAAGGTGGTTTACCTGCTGCGGCGCGCGCCGAAAGACGACATTCTGGTGATGCTGCTGTGCATGTCGCTGACGGTGCTGTTCGATATGGTGATTGCCATTACCGTGGGCATCGTGCTGGCTTCGCTGCTGTTTATGCGCCGCATTGCACGCATGACCCGCCTGAGCGAACTGAGTGCCGAAAACGGCCGCCTGGTGTTACGGGTTAACGGGCCGTTGTTCTTCGCCGCCGCCGAACGCATTTTTAACGAGCTGCTGGTCCGCAGCGAAAGTTATGACGTGATTGTGTTGCAGTGGGATGCGGTGCCGGTGCTGGACGCCGGCGGTCTGGATGCCCTGCAACGCTTTATCGAAGCGTTGCCGGCCGGCAAGCAATTGGCGATCACCGACATGCCTTTCCAGCCGTTGAAAACGCTGGCCAGGGCGCGGATCCAGCCGATTGAAGGAAAACTGCATTTCTACGCGACGCTACCGGAAGCCCTGGCGGCGCTGGATGCCTGAAAAACAAAAAGCCCGACGAGTCGGGCTTTAAACCATAGCGGGCGCAGCATACAGCGCCCCTACCAGAACAGCTGTGAACGTTTTTAGTTACTGGTATCCAGCTCTGGGAAGCTCTTCACCAGATCGTCGATGGCTTTCATCTGCACCAGGAACGGCTCCAGCTTGTCCAGCGGCAGCGCGGACGGGCCGTCGCATTTGGCGCTGTTTGGCTCCGGGTGCGCTTCGATGAACAGACCCGCCAGGCCCACGGCCATACCGGCACGCGCCAGTTCGGCAACCTGTGCACGACGGCCGCCAGAGGCAGCGCCAAACGGATCGCGGGTTTGCAGAGCGTGAGTCACGTCGAAGATCACCGGATGACCGCCAGTCACGTTCTTCATGACGTTGATGCCGAGCATGTCGACCACCAGGTTATCGTAACCAAAGTTGCTGCCACGATCGCACAGGATCACCTGATCGTTGCCGCCTTCCTTGAATTTGTCGACGATATTGCCCATTTGGCCCGGGCTGACGAACTGTGGCTTCTTGACGTTGATCACCGCACCGGTTTTCGCCATCGCTTCCACCAGGTCGGTCTGACGCGCCAGGAATGCCGGCAGTTGGATAACGTCGACCACTTCGGACACCGGCTGAGCCTGTGACGCTTCGTGCACGTCGGTGATGATTTTCACGCCGAAGGTTTTTTTGATTTCTTCGAAGATCTTCATCCCCTCTTCCAGGCCAGGGCCACGGTAGGAGTGGATAGAAGAACGGTTGGCTTTATCAAAAGAGGCTTTGAAAACGTAAGGGATGCCCAGTTTTTGCGTCACGGTGACGTAGTGTTCACAGATGCGCATCGCCAAATCGCGCGATTCCAGCACGTTCATCCCGCCAAACAGCACAAACGGCAGATCGTTCGCTACGTCGATGTCACCAATGCTAACCACTTTCTGTTTCATGCTTTCGCCTTTATTGAAGTTACCCTTCATCTTCCAAGCCGTAGCCTGAGGTTTTCAGGGCATAGTAAATGAATTAATGCAGCGTGACCTGCTTCGGTTCAATCGAATGGATCTGTACTTTGATCACTTCGCTGACCGGGTCTTCAGGACACTGTTCGACAAAATAGTTAAGATCGGAAATCGCGATATGGTTGCATTCCAACTGGGCGTAAATCAGCCCACGGTCACGGATTTCGTAAGGGTCTTCCGGATCGAAGCACAACACCGTTTCGCTGGCGCGCAGCGCCATTTCCATCTGTTTTTCTTCCATCAGGGCAGCTTTCAGCGTATCCAACATCTTACGCACCACCATGACGTTTTCCGACTCATCGAGATCGTCATCTTCCAGTTCAGCACCCAGGCCCAGGTTACCCTTGATCCACACTTCCAACTGGTGTTCGTTCAGCGTCTCGCCGTTCAATGGATTGATCAACCACATCTCTTCATCCAGCCAGTCTGCCCGCAGGATCAATTGAGTGGGGAAAATAACCGGCAACAGCGGTAAATCCAGATGAGCGGCGATATGCAGGAAAATGGTGCCGAGCGAAACCGGCGTGCCCTGGCGCCCTTCCAGCACCTTGTCGAGCCAGATGGCGTCGGACAGGCGATACACACCGCTGGCGCCGCCAAAACCCCAGGTTTTGAAGAACAATTCAATGAGTGCGTCCAGTTGCTGTTCCTGGCTGAGATCCTGCGGCACTGCCGCACGCGCGTCGTCGACCAGCTGTTGCAGCTTACGTTCGACCTCGGCGGCGGGGAAATCGCGCCGCACGGACTGCGATACCAGGATCACGCCCTCGCTCAGCAGCGAGGTGTTAAATTCAAAATCAGCAATACTACTCATAAGTATCCCATCAGAAAGGGTATTTTCGTCGTGGCAAGTTTAATTATCAGGTACAAACAGCCCAAAGCCAGCACAAACGCCAGGGTGCGCAGGTTCTGGTTTTTGGTCTTCTTGCCCAATGCGACGTAGCCAAGCAGGATATAGATAATAACGCCAAACAGCTTCTCGGTCAGCCATGAGTCCATACCCAGCAGCGGATATAGCTTGAACATCACGACCAGCGCAATGCCGCTGACGAACAACACCGTATCATTTATGTGCGGCGTTATCTTCACCCAGCGTTTGTTCATCATAGCCGAATTACGCCATTTCCAGAAGAAACGCAATACAAACAAGACAATACTGATGGTGACCGTCAACAAATGCAGATGTTTTAACGCCGAGTAGACTGCCATATTGCTTCCTTTATTGATTCGCTGTGTGCTTTGTTATGGTGGGTTTTCAGTGACTGCTACGGCCATTGGCCAAAAGTCACGCGATCGTTGTCGCCATAATCGCGACGGGTGTCGATCGAAATAAAGCCGGCGGCCTGCAACAGTGCGCGCACGCTCTCCCCCTGCTGCCAACCATGTTCAAGCAACAGCCAGCCCTGCGACTGCAGGTGGCTCGGTGCCTGTTGCACGATGCTGGACAAGTCTGCCAAGCCCTGCTGGGGCGCCACCAGCGCGCTGCTCGGCTCGAAACGTACGTCGCCCTGCGCCAGGTGCGGGTCAGCGGCGTCGATATACGGAGGATTGCTGGCGATCAGGGCGAAAGTTTCGCCGACCAGCGGGGCAAACCAACTGCCCTGGAGGAATTGCGCGTTGCCGATAGCCAGCTTCTGCCCATTGTGCTGCGCCAGCGCCACCGCTTCAGGCTGTAAATCTACCCCGGTCACTTTGCAATCCGGGCGTTCGCTGGCCAACGCCAGCGCTATGGCGCCGGTACCGGTGCCGAGATCGAGGATGTTGCAAGGGGATGGGGGTAACAGTTCCAACGCCAGTTCCACCAGGCATTCGGTGTCTGGGCGCGGGATCAAAGTGGCGGGTGATACCGACAGCGGCAGCGACCAAAACTCGCGCTCGCCGATCAGGTAAGCCACCGGCTCGCCACGTTCGCGACGCGCCAGCAAGATTTCCAACTGTTCCTGTTCTTGCTGCGTCAGCATCGTTTCGCCAAACGCCATCAGGAAGGTTCTGGCCCGGCCGGTCACGAAACCCAGCAGGATTTCCGCATCGCGCCGGGCGCTTTCACTCTGCGTCAGGCGGACAACCGCCGCCTTCAGCCAGGATTGATAGTCCATTACTCCTGCTCGGCGGACAGCGCGGCGAGCTGGTCGGCCTGGTATTCCTGCACAATCGGCTGGATCAGCATATCGAGCTTGCCTTCCATCACCTCGTCCAGACGGTACAGCGTCAGGTTGATACGGTGGTCGGTCACGCGCCCCTGCGGGAAGTTATAGGTGCGGTTGCGGTCTGAACGGTCGCCGCTGCCCAACAGATTGCGGCGGGTGGAAGCCTCTGCCTGCTGGCGCTTGGCCATTTCTGCTGCGCGGATACGTGCGCCCAACACCGCCATCGCCTTGGCTTTGTTCTTATGCTGTGAACGCTCGTCCTGACACTCCACCACGATGCCGGTCGGCAAGTGAGTGATACGGATCGCCGAGTCGGTGGTGTTAACGTGCTGGCCCCCGGCGCCAGAGGAGCGGAAGGTATCGATTTTCAGATCGCCCGCGTTGATCTCCGGCAGTTCCGCTTCGGGTATTTCCGGCATCACTGCCACGGTACAAGCGGAGGTATGAATACGCCCTTGTGACTCAGTTTCCGGCACGCGCTGCACGCGGTGGCCGCCGGATTCGAATTTCAGCTGGCCGTAAACCCCGTCACCAGAAACTTTGGCAATCATTTCTTTATAGCCGCCGTGTTCGCCTTCGTTGGCGCTCATGATCTCGACGCGCCAGCGACGCGTTTCGGCATAGCGGCTGTACATACGGAACAGATCGCCGGCGAAAATAGCCGCTTCGTCACCACCGGTCCCGGCGCGGACTTCCAGGAAGCAACCGCGCTCGTCATCCGGATCTTTCGGCAACAGCAGCAATTGCAGCTGCTGCTCCAGCTCTTCCGTCGCCGCCTTGGCCTGTTTCAATTCTTCCTGCGCCATTTCACGCATTTCAGGATCGTCCAGCATCATTTCCGCCGTTGCCAGATCGTCCTGCACCTGACGCCATTCCAGGAAACAGCGGCTGACATCGGTCAACTGTGCATATTCACGCGACAACGCGCGGAACCGATCCTGCTCGGCAATAACGCCGGCATCGCCGAGCAGCGCCTGCACTTCTTCATGGCGCTCTTGTAACGCTTCCAGTTTGGCAACAATAGAAGGCTTCATGCGTGGTATTAAACCCTGTTAAAAGAGAAAACTAATGCTGATCCAGCCCGAGGCTGTCGCGTAATAATTGCAACCGCTCCACGTCGCCGTCGCCGGCGGCCTGCTGGAGGGATTTGGTAGGGGCATGAATAAGTCGATTGGTCAGCCGATGGGCCAGTTCGTGGATAACCTGTTCCACGTCGGCGCCCTGCGCAATCGCGGCCAGGGCTTTGGCTTCCATTTCCGCACGGATCTGATCGGCCTGCGAGCGGTAGTCGCGGATGGTTTCCACTGCGCCCTGTGAGCGCAGCCAGGCCATAAAGTTGGTGCTTTCCTGCTCAACGATCGATTCCGCCTGCACCGCTGCGGCTTTGCGCTGCGCCAGGTTGCTCTGAATGATGGCGTGCAGATCGTCCACGCTGTACAAATAGGCGTTGGCCAGCTTACCCACTTCCGGTTCGATATCGCGCGGTACGGCGATATCCACCAGCAGCATCGGCTGGTTGCGACGCGCTTTCAGCGCGCGCTCCACCATCCCTTTACCGATGATCGGCAGCGGGCTGGCGGTAGAACTGATGATAATGTCGGCGTCCGCCAGGCGTGCATCGATTTCCGGCAGCGTGATCACTTCCGCGCCGACTTCGTCCGCCAGCAGCTGCGCGCGTTCGCGGGTGCGGTTGGCGATAATCATATGCCGCACTTTGTGCTCACGCAGATGGCGCGCCACCAGCTCGATGGTTTCACCGGCACCCACCAACAGCACGTTCAATTCGGCAAGAGATTCGAAGATTTGGCGTGCCAGGGTACAGGCGGCGAAGGCCACGGATACCGCACTGGCACCGATTTCGGTTTCAGTGCGTACGCGTTTGGCGACAGAGAAGGATTTTTGGAACAGGCGCTCGAGCTCACCGGAAAGCGACTGACCGCGTTGCGACTCGGCAAAGGCTTTTTTCACCTGTCCGAGGATCTGCGGTTCGCCCAGCACCAACGAATCCAGTCCGCTGGCTACGCGCATCAGGTGGCTGACAGCGTCGTTGCCGTGATGCCAATACAGGCTTTTGCTCACTTCTTCCGGGCGCAGGTGGTGGTACTCACACAGCCAGGCAACCAGCTGTTCGTGAATATGTTCCTGTTGCTCCACGCTAAGATAAAGCTCGGTACGGTTGCAGGTAGACAACACGACACCGCCCTGCACCAACGGTTGTTGGAGCAAGCTGGTTAGCGCCTGTTCGATTGACTCTGGGGAGAAGGTCACCCTTTCACGCAGAGAAACCGGAGCGGTTTTGTGATTTATACCTAACGCCAGCAGGGTCATTGCTTCGAGTAATACTTCTTTTGGTACGGGTTCTCGTTGAACGGCATTCTACTTGATGCGCGGGCTCAATAAAAGTAACAACCGCATCTTCCGTTCAATCGCTGAAATAGTCAGCATCAATCGATAAATCGCTAATAAATACAGCGGGATGACGAATAATTTGACGACATAACATACTGAATTTTAGTGCAGTATGCGATATTCCGCACTGTATTCAATAAAACAATCCCCCGTAAGCAGGAAGGCTGCGATCAAATATCCGGCGCTTACCGGCCTTGAGTGCCGCCGCAAATTACCCCTTCGTACTGAATGCTTCATCACCTTCCATTTTCACCCGGAGATATTCTTGCCCCCGCAGCGGCATGGCTGAGCGATTGTGTTAATCTTATCTGCAAACGCAACGCATAATCCCGAGCCAAAAAGCAGTGACAAAGCCGGGCAGATTCAACGCGATGCAGCAAAAAATTGACGCGCCGGCGTTGCCCCGCTAGCGTAAACGCTGATACCCAGGTCTCGCTGTGCGTGCCCGTAAGGACAAAAGGACAAGAGAAAGTTATGCCAATCCGCAAAGTTAGTTTGCTACGCCTGATCCCGCTGGCCAGCCTGGTGCTGGCTGCCTGTACCACCACCCAACCCCGCGGCCCGGCCACCAGCCCAACATCGCCGCAGTGGCGTGCCCACGAGCAAGCGGTGCAACAGCTTGAGCAGTATCAGACCCGAGGCTCTTTCGCCTATCTGTCCGATCAGAAAAAAGTCTATGCGCGCTTCTTCTGGCAGCAGTATTCGGCGGACCGTTACCGCCTGCTGTTGACCAACCCGCTTGGCAGCACCGAGCTTGATCTCAACGTGCAGAAAAATGTGGTGCAGTTGACCGACAATCAGGGCAAACGCTATGTCAGCGACAACGCCGAAGAGATGATCCGCAAATTGACCGGTATGGCGATCCCGCTGGATAACCTGCGCCAGTGGATGCTCGGCCTGCCGGGTGAGGCCAACGACTTCAAGCTGGATGACCAATACCGCCTGAACTCGCTGACCTACCAGCAAGGCGCCCAGACCTGGGCCGTGGACTACCAGGATTACGACAACAGCCTCCAACCCCAGTTGCCAAGCCGACTGGAGCTGAAACAGGGTGACCAGCGCATCAAACTGAAAATGGATAATTGGACGCTCAAATGATCCGTCAGTGGCCATCGCCAGCTAAACTAAATTTGTTTTTGTACATTACCGGCCAGCGTGAAGATGGCTATCACCTGCTGCAGACTTTGTTCCAGTTTCTGGATTACGGCGACACGCTGACCATCGATGTGCGCCAGGATGACCACCTCCGTCTGCTGACCCCGGTGGCCGGCGTGCCGGATGAGGACAACCTGATTGTCCGCGCCGCACGCCTGCTGCAACAGTATTGCGATCGCCATGGGCTGGATACCGCGCCACGCGGTGCCGACATCAGCATCGATAAGCGCCTGCCGATGGGCGGCGGGTTGGGCGGTGGCTCCTCTAACGCCGCGACGGTACTGGTTGCGCTGAATGAACTGTGGCGCTGCGGTTTGAGCGACGACCAATTGGCGGAACTGGGGCTGGTTCTCGGTGCCGATGTGCCGGTTTTCATCCGGGGCCATGCGGCGTTCGCCGAAGGCATTGGTGAGCGTTTGCAGCCGGCCAATCCGCAGGAAAAGTGGTATTTGGTGGCGCATCCGGGGGTCAGCATCCCTACCCCGGCGATTTTTGGCGATGCAGAATTAAAAAGAGACACCCCGGTTCGTCCGTTAAGTGTGCTGTTACAGGCAACTTACGCAAATGATTGCGAACCTATAGCAAGAAAACGTTTTCGCGAGGTTGAACAGCTTGTTTCTTGGCTGTTAGAATACGCGCCGTCACGCCTGACTGGCACAGGTGCTTGTGTGTTTGCTGAATTCGACACAGAAACCGCCGCCCGTCAGGTGTTAAATCAAGCCCCGGAGTGGATACGTGGTTTTGTAGCGCGTGGCGTTAACGTCTCTCCACTACATCGCATTCGTTCCGGGCAGATGAAACCGTAGTTCTCGTTTCGCTGCGCAGGGTCATTCACACCTGGCCCTGTAATCCCTGCGCCGCTTCGGTTTCACGTTATTTTTTTACACACCCGTATGATATTGCGTCGGCGTCGCTAACTGCCCCTTGGCGGAGGCCGAATGACAATATCTTCTCTGGACGCATGCCTGAGGTTCTTCTCGTGCCTGATATGAAGCTTTTTGCTGGTAACGCCACCCCGGAACTAGCACAACGTATTGCCAACCGTTTGTACACCAGCCTTGGTGACGCCGCTGTAGGTCGTTTTAGCGACGGCGAAGTGAGCGTGCAAATCAACGAAAATGTACGCGGCGGTGATATTTTCATCATCCAGTCCACCTGTGCCCCTACCAACGACAACCTGATGGAACTGGTTGTTATGGTAGATGCCCTGCGTCGCGCCTCCGCAGGTCGTATTACTGCTGTTATCCCTTACTTCGGTTATGCCCGCCAGGATCGCCGCGTGCGTTCTGCTCGTGTGCCAATCACGGCCAAAGTTGTCGCCGATTTCCTCTCCAGTGTAGGGGTTGACCGCGTTTTGACGGTGGATCTGCACGCTGAACAGATCCAAGGCTTCTTCGATGTTCCGGTAGATAACGTGTTCGGTAGCCCGATCCTGCTGGAAGACATGTTGCAACAGAATCTGGAGAACCCGATCGTGGTTTCCCCGGACATCGGCGGCGTAGTGCGCGCACGCGCTATCGCCAAACTGCTGAACGATACCGATATGGCTATCATCGATAAACGCCGCCCGCGCGCGAACGTTTCTCAGGTGATGCACATCATCGGTGACGTAGCAGGCCGTGACTGTGTGCTGGTTGACGATATGATCGATACCGGCGGTACCTTATGTAAAGCGGCTGAAGCGTTGAAAGAACGCGGTGCCAAGCGCGTATTTGCCTACGCGACGCACCCGATCTTCTCCGGTAACGCCGTGGAAAACATCCGCAACTCGGTGATTGATGAAGTGATCGTCTGCGACACCATTCCGTTGTCTGCAGAAATCAAGGCACTGAAAAACGTACGTACTCTGACCCTGTCCGGCATGTTGGCTGAAGCCATCCGCCGTATCAGCAATGAAGAGTCAATTTCTGCGATGTTCGAGCATTAATCAGTTCTCTTTTCGGTGCGGCGCCTTGCCGTACCGAATCGATTGATTGCCCGAGAGCAGAAAAAGAAAAACCCGTTGGAGCATAAGCAACAACGGGTTTTCTACAGGTAGTCAAACATGACCTTAAGCCTTCATTCGCGGCAGCTCTCCTTTGCCGTAACGCCTGCTCCCTTCTCTCTTTCTAATCAATGCGACGAACGATGATGATCGTTGCGGCAACGTTTATCAAAGTGTTTTACCCACCAATAACGATCCGCTACCTGCTCACGACCGCCAATACGCGCACCTACCAGCCACAACAACGCCCCCACGAAGATACTCATGATTGCGCCATGGGCGAAAAACTGCGGCAGGTTGAACTTGGAAACTTCAGCAATAATGGAGTATCCGACACCGCCGACCATCACGACCAGGCCCAGCCCCATAAAAAAGTTGCCCATTCTGTCCGCGTTTCTACGTTTCATATGCCACCTCCATAGTGCCATGTGCCAACCGGGATAACTCTCTAACTGGTTAACCCACTTTGATAAGTTAAGTATAGACCCTGGTTGTACAAGGTGATTGCGGAGACGATCACAAATGGTAAAGAAAACATGACAAAACTTTACCTTAAGGCGTTTATTAGCGATCAAATTGAATGATTCCGCTAATGAATTATTCTCATTTCCCTCTAGGGCTACGCCAATCCATGAGCGGGCACACAGGATTTTGTCATTCTTGGCGCTGACAGGTAGACTAATGCCCTTTCCATTATATCGATCATAGCGAATCTCCCAGTGAGCAGTATTAAATTGATAGTCGGCCTGGCGAATCCGGGTGCTGAATACGCCCAGACGCGGCACAACGCCGGCGCCTGGTACGTCGATCTCCTGGCCCAGCGCCATAACCAGCAGTTGAAAGAAGAGAGCAAATTCTTCGGCTACACCGCCCGACTGAATCTGGCAGGCCATGACGTACGGCTGTTGGTCCCCACCACCTTTATGAACCTCAGCGGCAAGGCCGTGTTGGCCATGGCCAATTTCTACCGCATTGAGCCGGACGAGATCCTGGTGGCACATGACGAGCTGGATATTCCGCCGGGCGTTGCCAAGATCAAACTGGGCGGCGGTAACGGTGGCCACAACGGGCTGAAGGACATTCAGAACAAGTTCGGCAATAACCCGAATTTCTATCGCTTGCGCATTGGCATCGGCCACCCGGGCGATAAAAACAAAGTGGTGGGTTTCGTGCTCGGCAAGCCACCGGCCAGCGAGCAAAAAATGATTGATGAAGCGATCGATGAAGCCGCACGCTGTACGGAAGTTCTGCTGACTGACGGGTTGGAAAAAACCGTTCGCCGCCTGCACAGTTTCAAGGCGCAGGCCTGATCGTATCGGCAGCGGGCATCGCGCCCGCTGCTGTCTGCCTTAGGTTCGCAGCTTGAAGGTTTCTTCGCCGACATTGGCATCATCGGTTTGGTAGCCTTCTTCCGCCACGTAGTATTGCGGGTCGTCCAGCTCATGGCTGCAAAACGGACCGGCCTGTTTCAACAGGCGTACGCAGTCGCTGCTCAGATGACGTAACCGAATGGTTTTCCCCGCAGCCAGATAACGCGCCGTCAGCTTGTCAATCGCCTCCACGCCGCTGGAATCCATCACCCGGGTACCGGCAAAATCCAGCACCACATTTTGCGGATCGTTGTTCGGTTCGAACAGTTCGGCAAAGGCCGTGGTGGAACCAAAGAACAGCGGCCCGTCCAGCTGATACACAGCCACCTCGCCTTCCACCTGATGCTGACGCACGCGAATGCGCGCCTGCTGCCAGGCGAACACCAGCGCAGAGATGATGACCCCGCTGATCACCGCCATCGCCAGATCGGTAAAGATGGTGATCAGGGTCACCAGCAGCATCACCAACGCATCCGCCTTCGGCATCCGACGCAGACGGCGCAGCGAGCTCCATTCAAAGGTGTTGTAACACACCACCAGCATCACCCCAGCCAGCGCCGCCACCGGCAGCAGACCGATATAGCCCGACAGGCTGACCACAAACAGGATCAGCAGTATCGCGCCAACCACAGCGGAAATGCGCCCACGGCCACCGGAGGTGAAGTTGATGATCGACTGGCCAATCATCGCGCAGCCGGCGAAACAACCAAACAGGCCGCAAATGGCGTTACCCGCGCCCTGGGCGATGCTCTCGCGATTGCCGTTACCCTTTTTACCGCCCATTTCGTCGAGCACCGTCATGGTGAGCAGCGATTCGATCAACCCCACCAGCGCGATCACCAGCGCGTACGGCAGCACCACTTTCAGCATATCCAGGGTGAAGGGTGCCATCGGCAGACTAAAATGCGGCAGCGCGCCGGAAATATCCGCCAGATCGCCCACCCGCAGCGTCTGCAGGTTGAACCCTATCGCCAGGACAGAAACCACGATTAGCGCCGCCAGCGATGCAGGAATAACGCGCGTCAACCGCGGGAAGAACACCACCACCAGAATTGCCAACGCCACCAGCCCGTACATCAGCAGCCCCTGCCCGGCAATCATGTGCAACTGCGCCAGCATAATGACGATCGCCAAACCGTTCACAAAACCGTGAATGGCAGGCAGCGGCACCAGCCGAATAAATTTGCCCAAGCGGAAAATGCCGATCAGGATTTGGATAACCCCGGCAAAAATCGTCGCCCACAGCACGTACCCCATGCCGTACTGCGCCGCCAGGCTCATCAGCACCACCACGATCGAACCGGCCGCGCCCGACACCATGCCCGGCTTTCCGCCGAACAGGGCCGTTACCAGCCCGATAATAAAGGCGGTGTGCAGCCCGACAATGGGAGAAAGCCCGGCAACCAGCGAAAAGCCGACCGCTTCGGGGATCATTGAAACCGCCACCACAAAGCCCGCCAGCACCTCGTTCTTGACGGCCGACAGCCTGAAATTGTTCAGGTTAAACATGGATTATTCACTTCTGACAGATAAAACACATTCCCGCAGCACGGGAACCGAGGCCGCAGAGTGCGGCAAAACCTCAGGAAGGGAGGGAACTCAGGGTGGACTGGGCAAGAAATACATCCGGCACGTTTCCTGTAGGTTAATCAGAAGTGTCAGTATGTGTAAATGTGATCCAAATCTCAATCAAAAACCGGGTTCATCGCCGCATTTACCTGTCGTACACAGCCAGATCGAGAAAAACGGCCATTACGTGTATAATGGCGCCATTATTTCGTCCTTTATGCAGTGGGTTAAACCTAACCGGCTGATAGTTAAGATATTTAAGGTGATAACAACATGGGATTCAAATGCGGTATCGTCGGCCTGCCTAACGTAGGCAAATCCACCCTGTTCAACGCGTTGACCAAAGCGGGTATCGAAGCAGCCAACTTCCCGTTCTGCACCATTGAACCTAATACCGGTGTGGTGCCGATGCCCGATCCGCGTCTGGACCAGCTGGCCGAGATCGTCAAGCCACAGCGCATCCTGCCGACCACCATGGAATTCGTCGACATCGCCGGCCTGGTTAAAGGCGCGTCCAAAGGCGAAGGCCTGGGCAACCAGTTCCTGACCAACATCCGCGAAACCGAAGCGATCGGCCACGTGGTTCGCTGCTTCGAAAACGACAACATCATCCACGTTAACAACAAAGTTGACCCGGCTGACGACATCGAAGTTATCAATACCGAGCTGGCGCTGTCGGATCTCGACACCTGCGAACGCGCGATCCACCGCGTACAGAAGAAAGCCAAAGGCGGCGACAAAGACGCGAAAGCCGAACTGGCCGCACTGGAAAAATGCCTGCCACAGTTGGAAAACGCCGGCATGCTGCGTGCGCTGGATCTGTCCGAGGAAGACAAGGCGGCCATCCGCTACCTGAGCTTCCTGACGCTGAAACCCACCATGTACATCGCCAACGTCAACGAAGACGGTTTCGAGAACAACCCGTACCTGGATAAAGTGCGTGAAATCGCGGCGGGCGAAGGCTCGGTCGTGGTTGCCGTATGCGCCGCGGTAGAATCCGACATCGCCGAGCTGGATGATGAAGACCGTGATGAATTCATGGCCGAACTGGGCCTGGAGGAGCCGGGCCTGAACCGCGTGATCCGCGCCGGTTACGAGCTGCTGAACCTGCAGACCTACTTCACCGCCGGGGTGAAGGAAGTCCGCGCCTGGACCATCCCGGTTGGCGCTACCGCCCCACAAGCCGCCGGCAAGATCCACACCGACTTCGAGAAAGGCTTTATCCGCGCGCAAACCATCGCTTTTGAAGACTTCATCACCTACAAGGGTGAGCAAGGCGCGAAAGAAGCCGGCAAGATGCGTTCAGAAGGTAAAGACTACATCGTTAAAGACGGCGACGTGATGAACTTCTTGTTTAACGTCTAACACCCGCCTCTGCAGCAAACTCCAAGATCCACGCCCCGGCGTGGATTTTTATTTATATTAAGAATTATAATAAGGCAAGCATTTTAAATAATTCAACACGATTGCGAATTCCAAATTTCTTACTTGCATTACTGAGATGTGAGTACACTGTTTTAGGATTCAAATTCAAACGTCGTGCTGTATTTTCAATGCTTTCAGCTCTGGCTGTTTCACAAAGTACGATTGCCTCACCCCTAGTGATAGCTGCGACTTTACTCTCCATCCATTGATAACTCACGTCATCCGGAATTTCACGACGAATTAACGCCATACAGACTCGCTTCACCACACTCAAATCATCATGTTTATCTAATATGATATCTGGTGTCGCCCTGGCCATCAAAGATAATACTATTGGTGAAACCTTATCGATAAAAAATAATACTCTCACATCCGAGTTCATTTTGCGAACATGATTAATAAAGGTTAAGTAATCATCGAAAAGATAAATTTTATTAGGAAAATCCATTATTACCAAGTTAGGTGAATTTTTTATAACTTTCAATAAATTAATGGAAGGGAAAGAAAAGCAAAAAACCTCGCCTCCCAAAAGCGCCTTCATCCCTTGCAGGCACAGTGGTGAACGATCAATATAAATGACACTCACGAGCACTACCCTCATTGTTATTTAAATTACTCTTTCATATATAGCACGCGTTGTCACCGCTCTTTTTTGGGGTAATTTCACAAGTAAATAACCAAATTGAACACATACTTGCAACACAAATGCAAAGAACCAAGTTGATATCCCTTTCCGTTATTAAACCTCAAAAAAGGCACATATGTTTCAAAATATTTCAAAATAAAAAAACAGCATCCCAATAAAAACGCAACACAATGATATAGATCTATTTTCTATTTTGTATGACATTAAATCAAATGTAAGCAAATGCTACAATACACTCAACCAACTTTCCACCCAAAATAAAATATCTATAGAGATAATTCTTAGTTTGTTAGGATCAAAATTCATGTATGCATGACCGTTTGAAAAAACAATTACGCAACATGATTATTAAACACACTCACGCCAGTAAATCACTACTGTCAGGATTGCTTTATCAAAAAGTAGATTAAAGGGTATTTCACATGAACGTTAAATTAGCCACACTCGCGCTCTTCGCTTTCACTGGCACATCAATAGCTGCATCCACCAATACTGTACAATTTAAAGGTGAAGTCAGCACTCAAACGTGTTCCGTCAATATCAACGGTAACGAGTCCAATCCGGTAGTCTTACTCCCTACCGTTCCCGTAAGTAAACTTAATGCTAAAGGGTCAACAGCAGGAGATACTACTTTTACGGTAAACGTCACTGGATGCACTGCAGCAAGCAGTGACACTGCAATAAAAACCGTCTTGGCCGGCAATAACCCAACCAGCAATGGCAACCTGGGAAATTCCGGTGATGCGGCCAAAGTATCAATTCAATTATTGGACAGTGACGCCTTGACTCCATTGTCATTCGCGACGGGTTCCACTGTCGCCACCAAAGCAATGACATTAGCCCAGGGCGCGACATCAACCTCACAAAATCTGGTTGCCCGTTATTATGCAGAAGATACCGGAGCATCAGCAGGATCGGTAATTTCAACGGCACAATTTGCCATTAGCTACAAATAAATCGCGATTACGCAACACATTATACCGGCACTGTCCAAATCTGGGCAGTGTCGAATGATTTGCCACATTTACTGGTTTATTTTTATGGCACACATAATACGCACCCCTTATTTCTTGGCGTTAATATTTTCTTGCCTAACATTTTTCACCATTAATACAGTCTCTGCCAGTGTCACCCTACTCGGCAACAGAGTTATTTATCCTGCAGAGGCCCGAGAAAAAACGCTGCAATTCACTAATGACGATGATGTACCGGCGTTGATACAAATTTGGCTGGATACCAATAATCCAAAGTCTACGCCAGAAAATGCAGATGCTCCTTTTATTGTCTCGCCGCAAATATTCCGCATGAATCCACATAGCGGACAGATGGTTCGCCTTATGTATGTCGGAAAAGCGCTGCCTACCGATCGTGAATCCTTGTTCTACCTTAATTTTTTGCAGGTGCCGGCAGTCAAGCAAACTGACAGCGAAAAAAATAAGTTGATGTTGCTGCTCACCAATCGGCTGAAAGTATTTTATCGCCCGGAAGGATTGGACGATGATGCCAATCACGTCATCGAACAGTTGCACATCCAGTACGCGGGTAAATCATTGCACATAAGCAACCCTACGCCCTACTACGCAAATGTTAGCCATGCCGTGATCATTAACGGTAAGAAACGTACCAGCATCGAACAAGCAGACATGCTCCCACCCTACTCACGAGTTAGCTGGCCGCTAAACGAAGAATTAGCCGCTGGCGCTTTGAAGGCCACATTAAGCGTAATCAATGATTATGGGGTTGAAATACCGCGAACGCTGAGTGTTACACGCTGAATACAGATAGGGAGGTCCCCATGTTCGAGCTTAAAAAATCACAATGGCAGCCCCTACTCTACCTGGTACTGCCTCTAAGCTATGTTGCCCCGGTTATGGCGGTTTCCGAAAACTACACCTTCGACGCCTCACTGTTACGCGGCAGTATTCTTAGCAATACCGCACTAAATCAGTTTAATCAGCAGGACAAAATTACGCCTGGCAGTTATCAGCTTGATCTGTTTATTAACGGTACCTTTCTTGAGCGTGATCAGGTCGTGTTTGTTAGGAATAACGAAAAACAGGTGTTGCCCTGTTTTAAGCTCGAACAGCTTGCGCGTTTTGGGTTAAAAAAAACGCCTGTCATGGCGGAGAATACTTGCCAGCAACCTGGACATGACATCAAAGATATCACAGTGAATATCGATATCTCCCAGTTGCGCATGGATCTCAGTATTCCACAGGCAATGTTAACAGGAAGGGTGCCCGGCACTGTCAATGCATCCAGCCTGAACAGTGGTGAGTCGATGGCCTTTATCAACTACAACTTGAACCAATACCACGTCAGCTATCGTCAAAGTCAGGCCAAAGATCTCGACTCAACCTATGCCAACCTCAACGGCGGTTTTAACGTCGAGCTTTGGCGCTATCGCCAGCAGTCCAGCTATCGTTACGACGCTGAATTCGGCAGCCATTTGGACACCAGCCGTCGGTATGTACAACGAGCCATTTTCCCCTGGCGCAGTGAATTATTGCTGGGCGAGGGATTCACTGACGGGCACTTCTTTTCCGGACTAGGATTTCGTGGCATTCAACTAAGCTCAGATGATCGTATGTTGCCGGACGCTTTACGGGGCTATGCTCCCGTAGTGCGGGGGGTTGCTAAAAGCAATGCTCGCGTAACCGTGCAGCAAGGCAAAAGTACGCTATATGAAACGACAGTGGCGCCCGGACCTTTCGCTATCAACGATCTTTACGCGACCAATTACGCCGGCGATCTAACCGTTATAGTGACCGAAGCCGATGGCAGCGTCAGTACCTTCACCGTACCCTTTGCCGCAGTGCCGGAATCTATACGTCCGGGTTTATCGCGATATTCTGCCACCCTCGGTCGCTCTCGCTATGTTGGTGACAACGACGTATTCAGCGAATTGACCTGGCAACAGGGTCTGACAAACGCCCTCACCTTCAATGCGGGTAATCAGTTGGCTGATGATTACCAGGCTTTTATGCTCGGTGGCGTTTACAGCAGTTGGTTGGGGGCATTCGGCATGGATACAACGTATTCACATGCCAGTCTGCCGGAGGGAAACACTTCAGGTTGGATGCTACATCTTTCCTATAGCAGAACGTTTAGCCCGACAGATACCACCTTATCCATAGCCGGTTACCGTTACTCTACCGAAGGATTTCGCGATCTTAGTGATGTCCTGGGGGTTCGCCATGCCGCCGATAATGGTCAAATCTGGCAATCAGATTTATATCGCCAACGCTCACGGTTCGAGGTTGCGATCAATCAAGGTATGGATATGCTGGGCAACCTGACCATGTCAGGTTCGACACAGGATTATCGCGACCAACGCGGCAGGGACAACCAGTTGCAGCTGGGCTGGGGGAAAACCTTTGGCAATGGGGTAGCACTCAACCTGTCTGTGACCAGAACACGCAGTCTGGGCAACAGCTATAGCAGCGAAAATTACCGAGGTGACAGCGTATACCGTAGCCCGCTCACCAATGCCACACAAACTGTCACAGCCTTGTCAGTCAGTTTTCCGCTCGGACGTTCATCCTCTGCACCAAGCGTATCCCTTCTTGCTAATCACAGCCAAGGCCAAGGCGGTAGCTACCAGTCAGCACTTTCCGGCAGCATTGGCGAAGACCAACCTGTCAGTTACGGTTTGAACTTCACCACCGACGACAACCACAATCAAAGTATATGGGGCGGTAACCTGCAGACCCGCCTGCCTTACGCCAACATGACAGGGTCCGTTTCTACTTCACGCCAATACTGGCAAGGTTCCGCATCTCTGCAAGGTGCCGTCGTGGCACATCGTGGCGGCGTCACACTGGGACCTTATGTTGGCGATACCTTTGCACTAATTGACGCCCCTGGAGCCAGCGGAGCACAAGTTATGGATGGGCAAGGTGCGCGTGTTGACAGTTTTGGCTATGCATTAGCACCGGCTTTGGTACCATACCATTACAATACCATTGCCTTAAATCCTCAGGGAATGAATAACAAGGCTGAACTGGAAGAAGGTCAACAACGCGTCGCGCCTTACGCTGGCGCGTCCGTCAGACTCCATTTCAAAACATTACGCGGGCAGGCTCTATTGATCACTGCACAGCGACCTGGCAATAGCGCAATACCCATGGGGACCAGCGTCGTAGATTCATCTGGTGAAAATATAGGAATGGTCGGCCAGGCCAATCAGATTTACCTACGCAGCGATAAGCGTGAAGACGAACTGCTTTTAAGTTGGGGCAAATCGGCAAACCAACAGTGTCGGTTGCATTATCGCTTGTCTTCCATCGAAGAAAGCCCCATTCAGCGGCTTAATGCTTCATGTGATTAAAGTCGTCGATTTATCAGGAGTATCTATGAAATTAACCCCATATTTATGGGCGGGTTCCGCATTTCTTACAATATCCGTGCTCAGTGTGCCCGCACAAGCTCAATGCACCCGCGTCGCCCCAGGGATTGATTCAGGTTGTGATGCCTGCGGTGTAGGTACTGCATTAGGTCGGGTCAATTTGACCAGTACATATTTGCAACCCGTCGGTACCCCACTTGGAAACAGCGTGTTCAACCTTACTTCCGGTACACGTTATCCCGATCCGAACAAAGTTTTGTATGAGTGTGATATCAGTGACATCGGCCAAATCTACGAGGTTTTTGCCACAAACGGTGACGATCGCGTTAGTGGTTATTTCGATCTTGGAGCTCAGGATGGCAACCCTAATTACTACGCCACCTATTTTCCCTACGTCGGCATTCGGTTGACACATTTGGATTCAGGCAAAGCATTCACACGTTACTGGCAGTCCTCCCCCATTACGCGCTACGCGACTACTGGCAGCAAAATTCAAATAAGGGTAAAAGACTTCAGTGCTGTCCGTGCCGATCTTATCCGGATAAGTTCACTCCCTGGAATGGGTGCGAGTAACTACTGCGGTTACAATGCAGCTAACTTGTTAGCCGGTATGGCTTCGACAACCGGCAATTCAAACTACATCTGCACGCAGCCAAATGGCTATGTCACATTTCAAGGACCGGGTATTCCCTCAGACCCAATAGGCAGCGATTCCGCAACTAATTTTGCCACCTGGGGTACTGGCCGCTGGAATGCAATGGGCATGGGTACCACACCGATATCATCCCTTTCTTATACTGCCACCTGCGTCGCACGTAATGTGACTCCTCTGGTGATCCTGCCAACAATTTCCGTCAGTGAATTAACCGCAGGACAAACCTCTCAGGCGCAGTTCACCATCAATATCGAATGTGATAACGCCGCCGTTTCCGGTATTAACACCAACAACACAGCGCTCGGTTTGCAAGTCCCTTATGACAGTTACGCATTGGCTCAACAACTAGGGTTAGTTAATGCCAATGGTGGAGTAAGCCACCTGCTTTCCAGCGGTTACGGCAGTGACACTAGTGTGGCTACGGGCGTGGGTATTGCACTTTCCAATGCCAATAATGGAACACCAATGAACTTTGTAGGTTGGGCTCGTTGCAGTTCCGGTAAGTGTTCGCAAGGTAACGCTGCTGGCTGGTATCCCGTGCTCGACGGCACTAGCGGTGGAGGCAGCACTACCGCAGGATTCACCCACTACACAACCCAACTGTCAGCAACGCTCGAACGCCTGCCAGGGCAGACAGTTACCGCTGGCAAAGTGGATGCCAAAGCCTATGTTTGGGTTAAGGTGCAATAATGATAAGTCGAACCATACAAAATAGTTATATCTTGTTGCTCGTTTTAAATCTGTTGACCCCTATCGCACAGGCGGGAATTATCGCCTCCGCGACGCGTGTCATTTTCTACGAGGGGGATAACGAACAAACACTGATGCTGGCCAATACAAACCGCTATCCTATCGTCGTGCAAACTTGGGTTGATCACGGTGACGTAAACACAGCGCCTGAATTATCCCATGCACCTTTTGTGGCACTCCCAAGTGTATTTGGCATGCAACCTGGTGCATTGAAAGGCTTGAAAATCATTCTTGCCGACGCAGGTTTCCCTGCCGATAAAGAGTCCGTTTTCTGGCTTAACTTATATGAAATCCCCCCCAGTGAACCCACAGTTCCACCACAGCAGTCACGCGTGACACTTGCGATGAATACGCAAATGAAGATCTTCTATCGCCCAAAGAAATTGGCGGGGAAAGTGGGGCTAGCGTCTGATAGCGCCTCTTTTAAATTGGAGAAATCAGGTAAAGGTTATCGTTTGGTCTGCAAAAATGACTCAGCATTCTACCTTTCCTTCGCTTACCTTTCAGTCCAGTTAGGAAAAAGAAATTATTCAGTACAGCTAGAAAGCGACATGATGACCGCACCATACAGCACTAAAAGTTATTACATTGATTACATCAATGACTCGGACTTATCCCAGATCGCCACAGTCAACGTGGCAATTATTAATGATCAGGGGAAACAGATAACCAAACAGTACCCAGCAATCAGATAACAATAATAAATACCATAGCCATTTAGTACAGGGAATAGGAAAAATGAGCCTAAACAAGTTTCAGATACAATTTCACCTGGAGAAACAGGCAAAAACAATACGAAGTTCTAATTTATTTCACTCCGCAATTGTAAAACACAGCATAATTTTGAAAGACACTTATAGAAAACACCCTTTATTTTATAAGATAATCTTCAAAAACAGTCGATTCGTTATTTGTTCGACAATATTATCTATATATTACAATCGACCAAGTGCCGGATTGAAAGATGTAAAATTATTCTTTAAAGGGAAGAATATCATCAGTGAAAACTCTCTGGATTCTTTCCTGTTTTTTCTACGGGTGGGCCGTAGGCTGGAGGTCATGCATCCTGAACAAGATAAACGACAATTGCTCTATAAACCTACGCCACACGCACTGCGTGAAACACATGCACTCATCGCCTCCATGGCCTTGCCCTATCAAGTGATCGCCCCTTCTATGCCCGTCGCCGCATTACTTGATACACCTTACTTCATACCGGCGTTTTTTGAAGCCTATGGACAACTGATGCTTAAAGAAATTTACCTGATTGATTTGGTACCACAAGCCAATTTATTCATCAGTAAAGATGCCGGGCACATGGTTTTAATGATGCTATTTATAGAAAGCATCGAACAAGGCTCACCATTACTGCTCATTTCTTCAGCAGAGATTGCCAAATTTTGTTCAGTGTCACGTGCGCACATCAACCGTATTCTCCTCTCAGCAGAGAAGTCGGGGTTATTAATGACAACCAATAATGTAGTGATTGAGCTCAACAGTTCTTTCTTTATCATGGCAGAACGCTATTTCAGCTTATACTTCGCAATGGTGGGCTTTGGACTTGATTTCGTATGGAAAAACCATAACTCTTCTAACGAGAATAATAACTCTCCATTATAATTTAGATTGATATCTCATCGTGATGGCGCAGCCTTAGGTACTCACATTACGACTCCGCAATACTTTATCGACCAGCCCCCATTCCACCGCTTGGTCGACATTCATAAAGCGGTCGCGGTCGAGCGCTCGCTCGACCTCTTCGTCGCTGCGACCACGGTTAGGCTTGGTCCCCACGCGCTGGTTTAACCTGGCAGCCCAAATAGTCAGTTTATCGCTGTCGGTTTACGTGAAACGTGGGCGGCAGCAGCTCGATTGGCTTTTGCTACAGAATTCCCAAGCGATTCCCCTTGAAGAATTGAAGTGCATAAGGTGCCCATAAAGCAGTCACCTGCACCGTGAGTGCTAACAAGTTTTACTTTTTCGGCAGGCATCGACTGGCTAGGGCCCCCAGTCTCACACCAGGCTACGCCATGTTCACCTGCCGTCACGATCACCGCCGGATAATGCCGGCTCAGTAATTCTGCCGCCACGCAGGCATCGGATAAATCATTGACCGGAATACCGCTCAGGTCACGAGCTTCAACGCCATTCACCACCAGCAGATCGACGGCAGACTGCATCTCGGCACATAATCCCCGCGCCGGTGCGGCATTCAGACAAACGCGGATCCCACGCTGTTTTGCCTGTTTCGCGGCCGACAGATTGACCGCTTCCGATACCTCATTTTGCAACAGCAGCATCTCAACCTGTTGCCACAGCAGGTCATCGTTAAACTGCGCGACATCGATGTGATTATTGGCGTTGGAAACCACCACTGCGCCGTAATCTCCTTCGGCGTCCATCAATGCCACACTCATGCCGGAAGCTACGCTTTCATTCACCGCCACAAAGCGATTATCGACGCCGTTTTCATCAAGTACAGCGCGCAGGAATTCCCCCTGCATATCTGCGCCCACGGCCCCCACAAAGCCCACCTGCGCGCCCGCTTTCGCCGCCGCAACGGCCTGATTACCGCCCTTGCCGCCGAATTTATACGAACACCCGCTGCCGATGACTGTTTCGCCCTTTTCCGGCCGGTGATGCGCATGGATCACGATGTCGTAATGAAGGCTGCCCGTGACTAAAATTTTACCCATTCTAGTATTCCCGAAGGTCCTGAACCGCCTGCTGGGTTTTCATCAGATTCTTTTCCGCTGTCTTTAGATCCTTCTGCGCAATCGCCACGAACAAGGCATCCAGAATATTTAACTGGGCGATACGTGAGGCAGCGTTTTCCCCGAGCAAGTGCGATCCCTGAGAGGTTGAATTGAGCACCACGTGCGCATTGCGCGCAATGGGCGACTCGGCGTAATTGGTGATGGCGATAACTTTGGCACCGTTACGGGCAGCCAGTTTAATCGGATCATTCACCGCGCGAGTGGCACCGGAATGGCTGATTACCACCACTGCATCATCGTCCGATAAGACTGCTGCCGACATCAGCATGATATGCGCATCATCGTAGACCGTCGTTTTAATGCCTATTTTCAGCAATTTGTGCGACAGATCTTTGGCGACGGCAGCAGAGCCACCGACAGCATATAAATCGATGTGCCTGGCTTTAAATAAAATGTCAGCAGCCCGGTTAAATTCCGAAACATCGACAATAGATAAGGTTTCTTCTATTGCCTGAATTGACGTCCGAAATACTTTTTCAAGTAATTTTTCCGACGAGTCTCCAGGTTCAATTTCCGCATGTAAATTTGCCACTTCAGAATATTTGTAATAGATCAAACTGCTTCTAAAATCTCTAAACCCTGAAAAGTTTAATTTTTTCGTTAATTTAACAATCATGGCCTCGGAAACATTATTCTCCAGCGCAATTTCTTTTAGTGAAGTGTGCTCGGAGAAATCATTTTTAGCGGTGATCGCCTCGACGACTTTTCTTTCCAGTGGCGTCAAGTGTGGCAATTTCATACGAATTTGAGCGCCTATGGCTCGCGGATCCTGATTCATTACTTGCCTCGTGTCGCTCTGTCAATCAACATCGCTATGATAATAATAAGGCCAGTAGCAAGCAATTGATAAAATGCCTGAATATTGAGAAGTGTAAGACCATTACGCAGTGAACCTAAAATAACAGCGCCAATCAGGGTACCGATCACACTTCCCTTCCCGCCCATCAGAGAAGCCCCGCCAATTGCTGCTGCGGCAATGGCATCCAACTCCCATAAATTCCCCATTGTCGGTTCGGCAGCCCCCAGGCGGCCAATCAAAATCAACGAGGCCAGTGAAGCCAGCACGCCGGAAATCACAAAAACTGTAACTTTGGTTCTTTTGACCGGAACCCCTGCCACGCGAGCAGCTTCTTCGTTACCGCCGACCGCCAGAATATATTCGCCAAGCGGTGTTTTATTCATCACCGTCCACAAAATAGCGGCGATGGCGATAACAATTACGATCGGTGCCGGAACCCCGAATATGGTGCTATTGATGACGGTGCGAAACTCCAGCGGGATGCCGAAAATTGGGTTGCCGTTCGTGAAAATCAGCGCCAGTGCGCGGAACAAGGAAAGCCCGCCGAGAGTCACGATAAACGGCTGCAAGCCTGCATAAGCTACCAGCATACCGCTAAAGACACCGCACAAAGCACCGATACCCAGGGTCGCCATAATAGCCAGCGGAACTGGTACGTCGGACACCATCAGCGTGGCACCCAGCACGGCCGAAAGCGCCGCCGTCGGCCCGACGGACAAGTCGATACCACCGGAAATAATGACCAACGTCATCCCCAGCGCGATAATCCCGTTGATGGATGACTGCTGTAATATATTGAGCAAGTTAGGGAGCGTAAAAAACACCGGCGATAAAAAAGAGAAAGTAATCAAAATAATCACTAAACCGATCAGCGTACCGGCATCGCGAACGTTAAACTTTAATAATGCCGAAGGCAAAGCCTTTGGCTGAACATTACTTTGCGTCGTCATAATCATGGCCTTTCATCTTTGTAGGTATTGAAGGAAATAGTTTTCAGACCGCTTACTGCATATCATTAATGGCATAACGGGCAATATTTTCTTCAGTGATCTCATCACCGATAAGTTCTTTGATAATTTTCCCTTCACGCATAACCAGCACTCTGTCCGAGATACGCATTATTTCCGGCATTTCGGAAGACACCACCACAATGGCCTTCTCTTGTTGCGCCAGTTTTTCTATTAAATTATAAATTTCAGATTTTGCACCAATATCAATTCCCCGGGTCGGTTCATCGAACAAGAAAACTTTATTATCAGCTGCGACCCAGCGGCCAATAATCACTTTTTGCTGATTTCCACCGCTTAATGTGCCGATCGGTTTTTCAATATTCAGCGGACGCAATCGCAGGTCGGTCATCACCTCCAGCGCGGTTTTATTCAGCTGAGCTTTTTTCAGCAGGCCGTAGCGGGTAAAACGTCCCATCGATGGCAATGCCATGTTCATTTTGACGGCGCGTTCTTTGATGATGCCCTCTTTTTTGCGATCTTCCGGCACCAGGCCAATGCCGGCACGGATGGCAGAACTGACGTTATGGTTCTTCACCACCACACCTTCGACCTCAATGCTGCCACTGGTTTTGGCATCAATACCGGCGATCAGCTTGAGCAGTTCGGTACGTCCGGAACCGACCAACCCGGCGATCCCCAGCACTTCGCCGGCCCTGACGCTGAACGTAGCCGATTGCACGGCTTTACCGCGACTCAGTTTCTCAATGCGCAACACATCTCTTGCTGTGGCATACGAGTGATGGTGCACCTTTTCGATTTTGCGCCCGACCATTTTGGTGACGATGCTTTCTTCCGTTTCATCGCAAATATTCACCACGCCAACCTGTTTGCCATCGCGCAAAATCGTCGCCCGGTCGCAGACTCTGAAAATTTCATTCATTTTGTGCGAAACATAAATCAGCGACACATTCATCGATTTCAGGTCTGAAATCAGCTCTGCCAGCCGCTCGAATTCTGTCGGCGTCAGGCTGGATGTCGGCTCATCCATCGCAATGATCTTTGCTTCATCCAGCAGTGCACGGGCGATTTCGACAATCTGTTGTTGAGACACTTTCAGGTTCTTGATCGGTTCATCGGGATCGATTGTCGGATCCAGACGACGCAGGATCGCCACGGCGCGTTTGTATTGTGCTTTCTTATCGACAAATAACCCTTTCAGTTTGGTTAATGGCCGGCCAAGAAACATGTTCTGGGCGACGGAGAGTTCAGGAACGTGCTGTAACTCCTGGTGGATCATCGCAATGCCGGCATGACGTGCAGAAAGCGGGTTCTTCATCTGGATAACCTGCCCTTCTACCAGAATGTCCCCGGCATCGGCGGCACGCACACCGGACAAAATATTCAGCAGCGTTGATTTCCCCGCCCCATTTTCACCAATCAGCGCGTGAACTTCACCCGGCCTCACCGAAAAGTCGACCGCCTGGACCGCCGCCACACCGCTGTAGCTTTTGCTGATGCCACGCATCGTCAAACTGTACTGTTCCATAAACTCTCCTCACCTGTGCTCTGACACCAGACTTACTGTTGCTGAGACAGCAACTGACGCAGTTTCGCGTTATCTTTGGTGGAGAACGCATCAGCATTTTCTTTGGTGATCAGCGCCTGCGGTGTAGACACCACGCGGGAAATTTTCTGGCCGTTAATCAGACGCACCACCACTTCCATCGCCACTTCGCCCGTCAGTACCGGGAAGCTGTCCACGGTGCCGGTTAGCTCGCCGCGTTTAATAGACGCGTAAGCATCGGAAATACCGTCGGTACCAAATACGGCCACCTGTTTGGATTTTCCGGCGGCAGCCACGGCCTCCACCACACCGAGCGCCATCCCGTCGTTATTGGCATAGAAGCCAATCAGATCAGGATGTTGCTGCAAGATAGTGGCTGCGGCGTTGTAGGCGTTTTCACGGCTCCAGTTGGCCGGAACGCTGGCAACGACGGCGAATTTTCCGCTGGTCTGTATGGTCTCTTTAAAACCTTTGGTACGTTGGGAGGCCGCATAAACGCCTGGCTGGCCTTCGATTACCGCTACTTTCCCGCCTTCAGGGTGTTGCTTGATAAACCAGTTCGCGACACGCACGCCATTATCTTTCTGCACGTTACCGACGTAATGTGCGGCATTCGGCATTACGGCATCATTGACGTTCACCACGGCGATGCCTTTGCTTTTGGCTGACTCATACGCCGGTTGCAGGTTAGCGTCCGTCTGCGGAGAAACCAATAACCCGTTGAAGCCCTGAGAAATCAGGGTTTCCGCGATAGAAAGCTGACCGAGTTGGTCATCTTCATTGGCCGCAGCCTGATATTCGACGGTAATACCCTGTTTATTACCGAATGCTTTATAGCCCTGGCCGAGCGAGCGCCAGTATTCATTGGTCAGCGTTTTAGACACTCCCCCGATTTTCAGCGATTTATCAATCGTCGGTAACGGACCATATTTAGCGGTGAGTTGCGTCCAGTCAGTACGATCCGGCTCCGTATCAGACTGCAATGGAGGCAAATCTGCGGCATAAACTCTGGTGCAAAACAGGGTAGTAGTGAGTACAGACAGTAAGAATTTTTTCATCATCTGGCCTTCGATTGTTATTTTTATGGTTGTTACAGCGACATGCGCTGTGCGGTTCGCTTTTATTGCGCCAGCATCACGTTATTGACGATTTGCTGCGAGGCGACGGCGTCCTGCCTGCTGATGGCTTCGGTCAGCGCCGGGTTGTTTTCGAGTTTTTCACACAGTTTGAGTAAACGCAGAACTGTCGCAATATTGGTTTCCGCTTCACGTACCGGATCCAACCCGCTGGCGTCAGGGAAGGTATCGAAGTAATACGCCCCTTTGTAACCATCACGTTTCATTTGCAAGAGGAATTCCAGCGTGGCACGCGGGTTCACGGATCCGACCATCAGACCGTCGTCACGTTTTCCCCAGCCGTCATTGAGATCCAGCCCCAGCAGCCGTGACCGACGGGCCACCATAGCAGCAGCAAACGCCGGGACTTCGTTCGCAAACAGCACATGCGCGAAATCCAAAGTGATGCCGAGGTTTTTGCAACCCGCTTCTTCCACCGCCAGCAGGCACGTGGTGGCATTCGGGAATATGCTGTAAGCCCGTGGTTCATTCGGTTTGTACTCAATGCTGACATCAATATCCGGTGCATATTCCGCCACTTCACGAACCGCGCCGACCGCGTCTTCCCATATTTTTTTATAGTCGGCCTGGAAGCAGTAATCGAAGCCGTCCTGCCCCATCCAGAGCGTCATGATGCTGGCACCGAATTCACGCCCGGCGTCGATACCGCGCTTGGTTAATTCAATCGCCTGACGGCGAATTTTCGGATCCGGATGAGTAAATGCACCGATTTTGAATTCCGGAGCATCCCAACGCATCTGCATGCCGTTTACCGCCAGCCCGACTTCCTCAATTTTCTGACGCATCATTTTGATGTCGCCGGTCATATGCTGCGGATAATTCAGGTCCAGATGTGTCAATCCTTTAACCGTAGCTGCACGTTCGATCATTTGTGACACGGAAGGTTTTCCTTGCTGTTCCGGCCAGTAAAGATGAGCCCCCGAGGCAAATGAATTCAGGCGTGTGGCAAATTTAAGTTCTGACATGGGGTGTCCTTTGTGAACTGATTGTGTAATGTACTTTCCTTCTTCACTTTATTTTGTGAAGTAGTGCATTACTATCATCCACTGAAAAAAGCCGCAAGATATCCGGGTAGGTTTGTGATCAGATTTGAGAGGGAATTCACGAAATTTCAGGAAATGGACACGTTCACAAAAGGAAGGCAAAAATTCGTTATGGCAATCAGCTCATAGCTATCGGGTTAGTACCTTTGCACTGGCGACTGGCCGCTGATCCGTCGCCGTTCTTGCATAAGTTCTCCAGCAAGCTATCGCTCTTATCACGCAATTATCAGCAGGTCCTTGCTTGCTTACGGGACAGTTAGTCAGCGAGCCCGTAGCACTTTATCAACCAGCCCCCACTCCACCGCTTGGTCTGCATTCATAAAGCGGTCGCGATCGAGCGCACGTTCGACCTCTTCGTAGCTGCGACCGCAGTGTTCGGCGTACAGGCGGATCACGGTATGTTTGGTGCGGTTCATCTCTTCGGCGTGGATCAGAATATCCGACGCCTGCCCCTGAAAACCGCCCAGCGGCTGATGCACATGCAGGCTGGCATTGGGCAGCGCCATGCGGCGGCCGGCTTCTCCCGCCATCAGCAGGAATGATCCCATCGAACGCGCGGTGCCCATGCACAGCGTATGCACCGGCGCATTGATGTACTGCATGGTGTCGTAGATAGCGAAACCGCTGGTGATCACCCCACCCGGCGAATTGATGTACAAACTGATCGGCTTCTCCGGGTTCTCGGCCTCGAGAAACAGCAACTGCGCACAGAGCATTTCAGCCACCTGATCGTTGACTTCCCCGTTCAGGAAAACGATGCGATCGCGCAGCAACCGCGAATAAATATCGAAGGAACGTTCTCCCTGGCCGGTCTGTTCAACCACCATAGGGACGAGCAGCATCGATTCACGCATGGGTGAACTCCTGTTTTCAGATTGTAATGATGAATATTGGACGTCAGGCGGCGCGCATCAGCTGTAATCCACCGTCGTTCGCCGCCGTCAACCGGGCGTCGTCCAGCCGGTGAATGACGCGCAACAGGCAGCCGCCGCCAGCGGCTGCGGGCAAAATCTGCAAGGTCACAGTGCTTTCGAGGTACGGGGCCTGGTCATCGCGCATTCGATAACTGATTTCTTCGCCCGGCGTCACGGCAACCGGTTCGGCGTCGGCCAGTTCGGCATTCGGCAACCATTGTTCGCGCAATGCCGGAATGCCGATTGCCCGCCAGACTTTCTCTGGCGGCGCATCGAGTTGATACTCCAGCACCATCGGCGGCAGCTCGGCGTCGGTCGGGTTCATTGATCCATGTCCTTTAGCAAAACGTTCAACCTGTCGATACGTGCCGGCCAGAAGGCGCGGTACTTGTCCAGCCATTGAGCGATCAACGCCAGACCTTGCGGGTCAACCTGATAATTAACGAAGCGCCCCTGTCGCACCTCGGATACCAGGCCAGCCAGCCGCAGCACCGCCAGGTGCTGAGACATCGCAGATTGGCTGATCGGCATGCCTTCACGCAGCGCGCTGGCATTCATGCTGCCAGCCGCCAGTTTTTCAAAGATGGTGCGCCGGGTGGGATCCGCCAGCGCTTTGAAGATGTCATTTTCATTCATGAATACACATTAGTAGTCACTTATCTAATGCGCAAGTTTATAGCGGAGGATAATCACTGACGCGTCAAAGCCAGATACCGACAGTTCGCCAACCACTGGCCGCTGCTTTGCATCAAAAATCCCATTATGCCCCCCAGCGTCAGAGCCTCAACCACCGCCACTGTGTCGGCGGAAGAACCGAACATCGCGCAGGCCCCGATAAAACTGCCGGGGATAAAACCCAACAGCGGCAAACGGGCTTGCGCACACATGGCAAATGAAATCAGACCGGTCAGAATGCTGCCAAACAGGCTGTCTACCGGCGCCGCAAACATAAGGGCGCCGGCCGCCCATAATGCGCCACTGATGTTGGCCGCCATACCTCGCAGCAAACCGCCCAGTCCCTTGTGCGGAATGGCAAAATAAGTCGTGCAGCCTAAAAAGCCGATCCAGCTCGCCAACTGCAGCGCCTGCGCCAACCAAGCCCAACAACCGGATAACACCCCGGTACTCAACGCCAGGCAGAACCCCAATCTGAGGGCTGTCATAACGTGACGGTCAACGCGCCAAGACCGATAAACAGCCCGGCGATGGTGGCACTCATCAGGTTAGACAAGGTGGCGGCCAGCAACGCGCGCAGGCCCAGGCTGGCAATATCCGAAGCCCGCTCTGGTGCCACCGCGCTGAATGCTCCCACCACCACGGCGATCGAGCCGAAGTTGGCGAACCCGCACAGCGCGAAGGAGATAACGGCGATGGTTTTAGGATCGAGCACCACAACGCTCTCTTTGAGATAGCCTGAAAAATTCACGTAAGCGACGAATTCGTTGATCGCCAGCTTCTGGCCAATCAGCCCGCCGACCACCCCGGCATTATCCCAGTTAACCCCCATGATATAAGCCAACGGCGAGAACAAATAACCGAACAGCCTTTCCAGGCTAAGATGTTCCCAGCCCAACAGGCCGCCGACACCGCCGATCAGGCCATTAATCAGCGCAATTAACGCCACAAAGGCCATGACCACGGTAGCGACGCCCACGGCAATTTTCAGCCCGAGCATCGCACCGCTGGCCGCCGCTTCGATGATGCTCGTCGGGCGTGTTTCACTGAACGACATCTGGCTGAACTCAACCTGTGACACTTCGGTTGCCGGGCTGAGCATACGTGCGAACAGAATGCCGCCGGGGATCGCCATCAACGACGCCGCCAGCAGATATTCAATCGGTACGCCAAGGCCGGCATAACCTACCAACATCGATCCAGCGATCGACGCCATTCCGCTGCAAATCACGGTAAACAGCTCATTGCGGCTCATCTTGTTGATAAAAGGCTTAAGTACCGCAGGCAGTTCGTTTTGTCCTAAAAAGATGGTGGTCACCGCGGCAAAAGCCTCAACCTTGCTGATCCTCAACATCTTTTGGAATACATAACCCAGCAGATTAATCACCCACCCCATCACCCCAAGGTAATAGAGAATCGAGATCAGTGCGGTAATAAAAATAATGGCCGGTAGAACATGAAAAGCGAAAACAAAGCCGGAACCGTCAAACAAGACATTCATTTTCGGCCCGACTAATCCGCCAAAAATAAATGAGCCACCGGCATCGCTGTACGAAATCACTTTATTGACTCCGCCGGCAATGGCATTAATGACCCACTTGCCAGCGGGCACATACAACATTATCGCACCAAGCAACACTTGCAATAGTAATGCACTGCACACGGTTCTCAGGCTGATTCTTTTACGGTTATTGGAAAAAGCAAAAGCAATAAGGAGAAGAATACAGATACCTAATAAGCTGCGTAGTAAGTCCATAAATCCATCCCTTTATACCCGTCGTATTTCAGCCGTAGCGAAAAATATATTGGGTATGTCAATGTACCTATCCTGAAAGGTGAAAAGGACAAAGCACTCCCCTCCACCTTTCAGGCCGGTTTTTTATTTAATGTTGTTTATAGGGTAAAACTTAAGGAATAACGCGTCGTCTTAGGCCGCTTCCTCCTGATAACAGCAGGCAATTTGTGCGGCCAGCTTGGCATTATTGAACACCAGTTGAATATTGGCGGTCAGGCTGTCGCCACCGGTCAGCTCAGCCACCCTGGCCAATAAAAATGGCGTGCTGTCCTTACCCTGAACCCCCTGTTCAACCGATTCCCGCACTGCGCGCTCAATGGCGGCATTAATTTTCTCCTCTGGCACCGCATACTGCGCCGGGATCGGGTTGGCAATCACCATGCCCCCCTCCAGGCCGGTCCGCCATTTGGTGGCCATCGCGCGTGCGATCTCCACCGGGGCATCCAACTGAATACTGACCCTAAAGGGACTGGTACGACAAAAGAATGCCGGTAACATTTGGGTCTGGTAGCCGATCAGCGGTACGCCGTAGGTTTCGAGATATTCGGTGGTCAGCCCCAAATCCAAAATAGACTTGGCTCCGGCGCAGATCACCGCGACATTGGTTCGTGCGAGTTCCTGCAGATCCGCCGAGATATCAAACGTGTGTTCTGCGCCGCGGTGCACGCCGCCAATCCCCCCGGTGGCAAAGACGTGAATGCCCGCCATCTCGGCAATAATCATGGTTGAGGCCACGGTGGTCGCCCCGTGTTTGCCGGCTGCGACGATAAACGGCAGATCACGGCGGCTTACTTTCGCCACCTTATGGCCCTCTTTGCCCAACAGTTCTATTTCCTCGCGGCTCAATCCCGCTTTCATGCGGCCATTGATGATGGCAATAGTGGCGGGCACTGCGCCGTTATCACGGATCTTTTGTTCAACTTCCAGCGCCGTCTGCGCGTTCTGCGGGTAAGGCATACCGTGAGAGATGATGGTAGATTCCAGAGCCACAACCGGGCGTTTGTTGGCCAAAGCCTCGGTAACTTCCGGCGAAACGTCCAGGTAGTCATGGGAAATAATGTTGTTTTTCATGCTTGTAGCTCCAACAGTTTTTGAACACTGCCATTCGACAGATTAGGGTTATTGGTAAATTCTGATGCCAGCGTCAATGCCGAGCAGCCCTGCGCAAAACGAATACTGTCCGCCAGCGTCATATCTTCCAGCCAGCAGTGGGCCAGCCCCGCCATCATGGCGTCGCCGGCACCGGTCACATTGACGATGTCGACGGCCAGTGGTTGCGACCAGCCTTTTTGCCCGTCAATTTCACTGTAATAAACGCCGGCAGGGCCCATGCTGAGCGCCAGGCGTTGCACCCCTTGTTGATGGAACCAGTGGGCCACCGCTGGCGCGTCCTGCGGCCCGTGAATTGCCATGCCGCTGAGGATCTCGGCTTCGAGACGGTTCGGTTTGAGCGTATGGATATGCGAGAGCCAACGGCGGATTTTGGGCGCTTTAAACGCCGATACGGTGTCAACAAACACCGGCACGCTGCCGGAGTGCCCGAACAGCCAGGCCAGTGCGTCTTCGGTCAGATTGCAGTCAACCACCAGCACGCCTGCATGCTGAATCAATTCTTTAGACGTGGCCAATAGCGCCGGAGTGAGTTTCTCAAGGATCCGCATGTCGTTAATTGCGACCAGCATTTCGCCGCTGTTATCGAGCAAAGAGACATAGGTGGAGGTATTTTCACCGTGTAATTTATGGAAGCTGTCGACATGCACTCCCGCCAGCTTTGCCTGTTCGAATAAGGTTTCGCCATAGAAATCATCACCGACGACGGAAATAAGGTGACATTCCCGACCTAATAAGGCGACATTCTGCGCAATATTTCTGCCGACTCCGCCGGGCGTGCATTTTATTTTTCCCGGATTGGAATCCTCATACACCAATTTAGAGGAGGCATAACCGCAGACATCCATATTGGTGGAACCTACGGTCACCACATAGCTGTGCTCCGACAATATATAACCCTTACCTTTTATATATCCTTTATTCATTAAATTCATAATGTGCCCGGCGACACCAGAGCGGCTAATGCCTAAAACATCGGCAATTTCCTGCTGTGGGATCAAAGGATCACGTCTCAGAAGATGCAATATCTGTTTTTCTCTGCTGGTCATATTGGACACTTGTTTGTTTTTAAACATACGTTTGTTTTATAACGGGCATGAAAATCAGTAAAGTGGGATTAAAAGCTTTAACGAGGATTTGGGAAGAGGATCGTAAGACGAATGAACCGGGTTTCAGCGTTAATTCTGTGATAGCCATCAAATAATAAATTCGGTTTTACCCGTCATAAAGAGTCGAAAATAATCATTAGCCGTAACGCAGCATTTTATTCTTATAATAATCTTAATAAAACAAACGGATAGAATTTTCCGGCGTATAACCTAACTTATGTTTGGTTAGTCGCATCTTGCCCTTTGCTGACGGGGTTCAGGCTGGCGGTGTTCTCATCTAAAAGAGACGGCGTTCACATTTGCATTGAAAATGAAGCCACGGCCTGAACCTCAGCCGCCCTTTAAAGCCCCTAGGTGGAATGTCGACGGGCCAATCCGCGAGAACTACAATCCGCTGACCGGTAGGCAACAGGGCGCACCGAATTTCTCCTGGAGCGCGGCGCACCTCTACATGCTGTATAACGACTTTTTCACACAGTGATGCCGTCACCCTGCCAGAGTGAATACTGGCAGGGTTAATAAACTTGCTATTGCTTGATCGGTATGACCAGCACGTCGACATTTAACTGGTTGATGGCATGCTGGGTTGAGGAGAACAGTTTGTTCCACAGATCGTGGTGATGGCCGAAGATCACCAGATCGATGTTTTTATCCACCACCGCATTCTTCAACTCTTCGATAAAATCACCGTGGCCGACGATCACCTCGTTGATCGGGTAATTTACGTTTTGGGTCAGCGGCTCCAGCTCTTTCTTGATCTTGTCTTCAAAAGGTACGCCGTCGTAGCTTCGCTCAGAAAAACCAATCGCCGCATGGTAGGTATCGTAGTGGATATCCACGTAGATCAGAGAGAGCCTGGCCTGCAGCGCGGCAGCCAACCTCGCGCCCTTTTCCACCAGCCGTTTGCCGTCATCACTCAGGTCGGTGGCAATCATAATATGTTGGTAGCACATAGCGCCTCCTGTCATTGATTCATAGAGACCCCTACTTGCGCGGCAACATTTCTGTTGTCCCGTTATGGGTAATTTTAGTTCAGAAACCTGGGGGATGAACGGGGAGTTGGTTAACGGGCCGCATTTCCAGGCCACGGAGTTAACCCCCTAAACGCGGGAGTATGAGGGGGAGTTTATTGAATTCGATAATCAACGGGTTTTCAGCTGTCGGCCATTACCCCGGAAGGGAGTTCTGCCCTCTTCGGTCGCATTGCGCTGACTGAATGAGGGCAGGACCAGATAACTCAGTGGGCGAAAATTACCGCACCCGCTGGGCTTCAAACCAAACGTTGCACACCGACAGGATCAGCGTGTTGGCGTCTTTTACCAGCACGTTATCCCCCGGCACACCTTCGGTCCCCTGATCGGTGATACCTTTAATCGGGGTATCCGCATGCTGGATCATCACCCGTTCAACCGCCGGCGTGCTGATGCCCAGCATCGGGAAATCGATATAGGAACTGCTGCCGGAGTTGTCCTCGACGAACTCTTGCGCCTCCACCGTGCTAACGGTCGCGCCGTCGCTTTTCAACTCAGTCCCGTTCCAGGTGAAACCTTCGGCTTTGTAACTGATTTTGCCGCCGATCAGGCCTTTCGCCTGCTGTTCATCCCAGCAGCCCACCGTTTGCGTCGGCAGGATTTTGCTGACATGCCAGTTGCCCAACAACGTTTTCGGGATCGGTTCCGCCACGGTTTCCGCCGCCTGAACCTGAGCCGCTGATACGCAAGTCAAAACCACCAATGGCAGCAGCGCCTTGCGCCACATGTTAAATTGCATTTTCTTTTCCTTTGGCTATTCGCGCCCCGGTCGGGCTTTCCTTCATCATAATAAGCGGGCGGAACCCCCGTCAAAACAAACTGTATGCCAGGGCACAAACAGGGGGCCTCTCACCGATTATCCCAACGGCAAGCGCCGAACCTCAAGACACGGACATATTCGAAACGGGGCATCAACGCGCAGCCGTGGAGCCAGCCCCTTGCTCATAGCTAATCGCTATTAATCATAGAGAATCAGTATTTTATTTTAGCCAGACGATTATCTAGAGTCAGTGCCACTCTTCAGCCCGCAATAACCAGCAGGCTATTTTGACAAGGACTCTGGGAAATGACATTGACACTAAAAAAACTCAGCGCGGCGCTGGCAGTGACCAGCACCCTGCTGCTGACCGCCTGTGGCCCCACTGAACAAGACGCCCACCACATCAAAGTCGGCATCAGTTCCGGCATCGATCAGGAAATGTGGGCGGTGGTGCAGAAAGTCGCCAAACAGAAGTACGATCTGGATGTGGAAGTGGTGACCTTCAATGATTATGTGCTGCCCAACGAGGCGCTGAATAATGGCGATCTCGATATCAACGCCTTCCAGCACAAGCCTTATCTGGAAAAGCAGATCCAGGAGCGCGGCTACAAACTGGTGCCGGTCGGCAACACCTTCGTTTATCCGATTGCCGGTTACTCGAAAAAAATCTCGTCGATCAGCCAACTGCCGGATGGTGCACAGGTCGCCGTGCCCAATGATCCGACCAACCTTGGTCGTTCACTGCTGCTGTTGCAAAAACAGGGGCTGATCGGGCTGAAGGAAGGCGTTGGGCTGCTGCCTACCTCGCTGGATATCGTCAGCAACCCGAAGAAATTGAAAATCGTTGAAATAGAAGCGCCGCAGTTGCCGCGCGCGCTGGACGATAAACAGATCGCACTGGCGATCATCAACACCAATTACTCCAGCCAGATTGGCCTGTCGCCGGCCAAAGACGGGCTGTTTGTCGAAGACAAGAATTCACCTTACGTCAATGTCTTCGCCAGCCGGGTGGATAACCAGAACAACGAAAACGTGAAGGATCTGGTCAAGGCCTACCAAACCGATGAGGTTGCCGCCAGCGCTGCCGAAATCTACAAGGGCGACGCTGTTAAAGGCTGGTGATCCGCATTTCCCCCGTGGCAAACGTCACGGGGTTCTTTCATTCTCCCTCTCGATCCCCGTTATTATTCGAACGTTTTTCACCCACCCGGATCACCAATCAAACAACGGGAACCCGATGGCGGCAAAACTGGCTCAGGCCCGCAGCTTACGATCCTCAGACGGCTGACAAAGCCCGTTATTAGGGAGAGCGTGCCGAAGGGGTCGTAGCGGCTCGTCCGCCGACCCATTTGCCGGGAGCAAATGGGAACGACTTCGAGTCGGCCCGCAGGGTGGGACACATGGACGTGTCCCATAATGGCCCCTCGGTGCGCTAGGCCCGGGTATCTCGGGTTCAAAGACAACTTTGTCATCAAACTCAGGCCCGTAGCTTGCGGGCCTTTCCCGCTTATTTTGCCGCGTACTTTTGCATATTGGCCGGCGTCACCAGTTCAAACGGGATCCAATAGTAAGGTTCCAGCTTTTCGCCCTTGATCATCCGCTGCGCTACGTCGACTGAGGCCTTGCCCTGGCCGACGGCGTCCTGGAATACCGTCACCTGCATTTTGCCGGAGGATAACGCCTTCAGGCCGTCCGGGGTGGCGTCAATGCCGCCAATCAGCATTTTGCTGTCCTTTTTGCCGGCCTGTTGCAACGCCATGATCGCGCCAATCGCCATCTCGTCGTTGTTGGCGGCGACGATATCGATAGACTCCCCGTTGGTGACCCAATTCAGCATCAGATCCATACCCTCGCTGCGCGAGTAATTGGCGCTTTGCTTCTGCACCACTTTCATTTTCGGGTACTTCGCCACCACCTGTTCCACGTCTTTGGTGCGTTGCAGCGCACCGGCGTCGGTCAGGTTACCGATCATAATGGCCACGTTACCCTGATAATTGGCCAAGCGCGCCAACTCTTCCATCTGCAAGGTGCCGGACTGTTTCTCGTCGGAACCGACAAACACCACGCCAGAAGGCAGTTTACTGTCGCCCGGCGTGCGATTCACATACACCAGCGGAATGCCCGCTTTGGTCACCAATTTGGTGATCGCAGGCGTGCCCGCCGAGTTGACCGGATCGACGATAATCGCGTCCACCCCGGCGCTGATAAAGCTCTGCACCTGATCGGTCTGGCGGCCAACGTCACCGCGCGCATCTTCGAACTGCACGGTGATACCGCGCGCTTTGGCTTCTTTGTCGATCGAGTGACGAATGATGGTCAGGAAGTTCTGGTCAAAATACGCCATCGATACGCCGATGGTTTCTGCCAGTACCGAGGTGGAACAGCTGAGCGCCGCCACCAGCACGATCCTTTTCAAGTATTTCATGGTGATTCCCCTGAGGTAAAAAAAACCGCCGGGCAAGTCGCACCGGCGGAGATTTACGGCAATCAATGTTTTTTACGGTTACGGTGCATGTCGATAGAGACGGCGGCCACGATAATGACGCCTTTGATAATGTCCTGAATATATGAGTCCACGCCGATAAAGGTGAAGCCGCTTTTAATCAGCCCGAGGATCACCGCCCCGATCAGCGTACCGGTAATGCGACCCACGCCGCCCATCAGGCTGCTGCCACCGATGACCGCTGCGGCGATCGCATCCAGCTCGTAAGACATCCCCATGCTCGACTGGCCGCTGCTGACGCGCGCCGCCAGGACCACGCCCGCCAATCCGGCCAGACCGCCGGCGATGGTATAGACCGTCACCAGGTATTTATTGACGTTGATGCCGGAGACCCTGGCCGACGTCATGTTGCCACCGATGGCGTAGATGTATTTGCCGTAACGGGTGTGCTTCAACGCGATGTGGAAGATCACCGCAATCACCAGGAAGATGATCACCGGCATCGCGCCCTGACCGATGGAAGTGAAGCCGTCGGACAAGAAGCTGACCGGGTTGCCCTGGGTGTAGTACTGCGCCAGACCGCGCGCCGACACCATCATGCCCAAGGTCGCAATAAAGGGTGGAATGCCGGTACGGGTGATCAGAAAGCCGTTGATGAACCCGCATACAATGCCCACCCCAATCCCCGCGCCGATCGGGATCGCCGCCGGCAGGTCGAGTAATGCCGGGTACATCGGTGAAATACTGTCTGAGGTTTGCGCCAGGCTGGCCGCCACCACCGCCGTCAGCGCAATCAGCGAGCCGGAGGAAAGGTCGATACCGGTGGTGATAATGACCTGAGTCACGCCCACGGCGATGATGCCGATAATCGCTACCTGCAACACGATCAGCAGCAACCGGTTAGGGTTCATCAGGAATGACTGGTCGCGGATGTACCAGCCGAGGATTTCAAAGACCAGCGCGATGCCGATCATGACGATAAAGATGCCGGTATCTTTCGGCATTTTGCCGCTCAGGCCAGAGAACAGGGGCGCTTTACCCGCAAGCGGCTTCTCAATTTTTACATTACTCATGGTGGTTCACCTTTGCGTTATTCAGAGGCCAGCGCCAGGATTTTTTCCTGGTCCGCTTCTTCTTTATCCAAAATGCCGGTAATACGGCCGCCGTGCATCACCATCACCCGGTCGCTCATGCCGAGGATCTCCGGTAATTCCGATGACACCAAAATAATGGCGACGCCACGGTTCGCCAGTTCGCTGATCAGGCGATAAATTTCCGCCTTGGCCCCCACGTCGATGCCGCGCGTTGGCTCATCGAGGATCAATATTTTCGGCTGGGCCAGCAGCCAGCGCGCAATCAGTACCTTCTGCTGATTGCCGCCGCTCAGGTTATTGATGATTTGATCCATGGTCGGGGTTTTGATGTTGAGCTTTTTGATCTGCTCCATGCAGTCCTTGGCCATTTGCACATGGCTGACAAACCCGTTCTTGCCGATGTACTCCGACAGGTTGACAATGCTCATGTTCTCGACCACCGACAGCACCAGGAACAGCCCGGATTTTTTGCGGTCTTCGGTGAGGAACGCCAGGCCGAGTTCAATGGCTTTTGAAGGCGAATCGACCTTTGCCGCTTTGCCTTCGATAAAGATGCTGCCGCCGTCCGCCGGGTGCATGCCGAACAGACTTTCCATCACCTCGCTGCGACCGGCGCCCACCAGCCCGGCGACGCCGAGGATCTCGCCACGCTTAACGCTAAACGAAACATCATGGAACCAGTCGGCGCGACGCAGCCCTTCGACCCGCAGCACTTCCTCGCCGATATTGTTGTTGAATTTGGGGAACATCTGGGTCAGTTCGCGCCCCACCATCATGGTGATCAGCGACTGTTTGGTCAGGTTTTCGGTTTTATCGCTGGCAATAAAGGTGCCGTCGCGGAAGATGCTCACTTCATCGGTGATGGCAAAAATCTCGTCCATCTTGTGGCTGATGTAGATAATGCCTTTGCCCTGCTCACGCAGCTCGCGAATGATGGCGAACAGATGCACCACTTCGCCCTCGGTCAGTGCCGAGGTAGGTTCGTCCATGATCAGGACGTCCGCGTTATAGGAAACCGCCTTGGCGATCTCCACCATTTGTTGGCTGGCGATACTCAGCTCACCGACCAGCGTTTCCGGCTTGAGCTTGATGTTCAACCGCGTCAGCAGCTCGCGGGTTTTCTTGTTCAATTGGTCATGATTAACGAAGCCCAGCTTCGCCGGCTCACGCCCCAGCCAGATGTTTTCCGCCACCGTCATATAAGGCACCAGGTTGAGCTCCTGGTGAATCATGGAAATGCCCGAATGCAGCGCCTGCAGCGTGTCGCTGAAGGTCACCGGCTGGCCTTTTATTTTAATGGTGCCTTCATCGGGGTGATAAATACCGATTAAACATTTCATCAGCGTGGATTTACCCGCGCCGTTTTCTCCCATTAACGCGTGTACGCTGCCTGGTTTGATTTTAATTGAGACTTTATCCAGCGCCTTCACGCCGGGAAACTGCTTACTGATGCCTTCAGCCTCAAGAACATAAGGATACATACTGATAACCTCCGCCGTTCGTCAATGCATCCCTGCCGTATTTACCGTCGTGTGCCGGATAAATACGGCAAGGGATGTAACCGCGCTGCTTTAACGCTTATTTTCTGTTCTTGTCGGCAAATTCCTGATAATTGGCCTTGGTGATCAGCTGATACGGGATCAGGACGTTGCTTTCCACCTTCTCGCCTTTAACCAGTTGAATGGCGGTTTGCACCGCGCCCTCACCCTGTCCTTTGGCATCCTGGAACACACTCAACGCCAGATCGCCCTTTTTGATGAATTCCAGCGCATCCGGCGTACCGTCAACGCCGGCCACCAGCACGCCCGTTTTCTTGGCCTGCTTCAGCGCCAGGATCGCGCCAATCGCCATTTCGTCGTTGTTGGAGGCAATGGCATCAATCTGCTGGCCGGTCAGCGCCCAGTCGGTGGTAATGTCGACGGCTTCTTTACGGCCCCACTTGGCGGTTTGTTTGTCGAGGATTTTGATGCCGGGATATTTGGCTGCCACCTCTTCCACGCCGCGGGTACGGTCGCGGGTCGCTTCATTGGACAGTTCGCCCATCAGGATCATCACGTTGCCCTTGCCGTTCATCAGCTTGGCCAACTCTTCCATCTGCAGCTTGCCGGCCAGTTTGGAGTCTGAGCCTACGTAGGCCATGCCCGCCGGCAGCGTCACTTCCGGGCGACGGTTCACGAACACCAATGGGATCTTGGCGCTTTCCGCCAGTTTGATCATCGGCTTCACGCCCTGGGTATCGACCGGGTTAAGGATGATGGCGTCGACACCCTGGCTGACGAAGTTCTCAATCTGTTGGATCTGCTGGGCGATATCCCCTTTCGCATCTTCAAATTGACCGCTGACGTTGCCGTCCTGTTTCATTTTGTTCTGCATTGACTGGCGTAGGATGGTGAGGAAATTGTCATCGAAATAAGCCATTGAAACGCCGATTTTGATGTCTTTTGCCAATACGCTGGCCGGCAACATGCACATCAATACCGAGGTGACGATCAGTTTCTTCAGCTTCATGTTCTGTACCCTTTAATCGTTAGAGTGAAGAGGCCTGTTGATTTGACAGCTAATGAAAAATATTTTTTACATTCAAACAACAATCCAGTCGGTGTTATCCCTTTGATACGGCAGATTTACCGCTTTTTTTCCGTATTCTGGCACTGTGCGAAATTTTGATCGATATCTCAAAATAGATTAAAAACAATCAATTGAAATAAACCTCTTGGTGAGCACGTTACCTCATTGCGTAACTATTAAATGTTTATTTCATAATTGAGATTATTGAAACTTTTTAACCCAAACAAGCGAAACATGCGTTTTGGAATAACCAAGTAACAAAAACATGACACGGATCTAACAAATGACGCAAAAGCCATCAGCACACTCGTTCCTTTAGTGCGTTCGGCGACGGGCAATGGCCCAGGGTGATGAAAAGGCGCGAGGCGTTTTCTCAGTAAATGTGCGAGCGAGCGCGCAGTTTGCGGATCCGCGGTTTCATCCCCCGGTTTACTCGACAATACTGAATGGACATGTGTTTTCAGGAGGATCTGACATGCAGCTCAGCAGTAAGGTACGGATGAACCGGCTGTTCAATAACGGCAAGTGTCTCGACGTGGCGATTGATCACGGCATCGCCAATGAACCGGATTTTTTAATCGGCCTGGAAGATATCGAACGGGTCATGGGCAGCCTGATCGTCGCCCGCCCCGATGCCATTCAGGTGAACTACGGCCAGGCGGATTTGCTGCAACGCTCGACGCAGCGTGATAAACCGGCACTGGTGATGCGTACCGACGTCGGCAACGCTTATAACGCCGCGCGCCACCGCGAAATGTGGGCGGTGCTGCATAACCCGGAAGCGCCGATCCTCGCCGCGCTGCAAATGGATGCCGCCGCGGTGGTGGTGAATCTGTACCTGATCCCCGATGAACCGGGTATTTTCCGTCAGTGCGTGGACAATATCGGCCGTCTGCGCCACACCTGCGATCGCTACGGTATGCCGTTGATGATCGAACCGCTGGTCATGGCACCGCCCGGCCAGGGGGCGGCTTACGGTTCGCTGGGCGACGTGGAAAAGATGGTGCCGCTGGTGCGGCTGGCGCGTGAACTGGGTGCCGATATCATCAAGGCCGACCCAACCGAACGGGTGGAAGATTTTCACCGCATCGTCGAAGCGGCGCGTTGTCCTACACTGGTACGCGGCGGCGGCAAAGGTGAACTGGGGGCGGTGCTGGAGAAATCTGCCGCGCTGATGGCACAAGGCGCATCCGGCATGGTGTATGGCCGCAATGTGTATCAACACAGCAACCCGTCGAAAGTGGTCAGTGCGCTGATGGCGATCATCCATCAGGGTGCCAGCGGCCAACAGGGGCTGGAAATCTACCATCAGCCCTGATCCCCGCTTTTGTAATTAAAATAATCCCTCACCCGGCGGCGGCATGTTATAACCTGCTGCCGGTCGCTGCCCCGCGCTCAATTCCCCGCTAACATCGTGATACGCCCATTCGGAGAACCGCCATGCCCAAACAACGGATACCGCTGAAACTCAGTACCACCCTCACGCTGATGGTGTCTGCGATTATCGCTTTGGTGCTGCTGGTGGTGTATGCGCTGTTCTTTGTGCAGATGAATCACGAGGGGCAGGATCAGCAGCGCCAGAAGGCGATGGCGATTGCCGAAACGGTGGCGCTTTCCGGCAACGTCGTTGACGGCCTGCTGCGGGAGGACCGCAGCGGCGCGATCCAGCGCTTCGCCGAACAGGTGCGCCATCAAAATGAATTGCTGTTTGTGACCGTGGTGGACATGAAAGGCATCCGTTACTCGCACCCTAAACCCTGGCTGATTGGCCGGCATTTTATCGGTAACGATTTAGAGCCTGCCCTGCACGGCAAAACCAACAGCGCCATCAACCGTGGTGCGCTGGCTCCCTCACTGCGGGTCTTTGCGCCGGTCTACGACAGCGAACGCCGACAGATTGGTGTTGTGGCGCTGGGCATTGCGCTCGACACCGTCCAGCGCGTGGTGGCCGAAAGCCGCTGGATCATCTACTGGACCCTCGCCTTCGCCGCGCTGGTCGGCACGCTCGGGACCTTCTTCCTGGTAAAAGCGCTAAAGCGCATCATGCTCGGTTTCGAACCCTACGAAATATCCAACCTGTTTGAACAGCGCAACGCCATGTTGCAGTCGATTAAAGAAGGCGTCATCGCGGTCGATAACCAGTCACGTATCTCCATTGTCAACGACGAGGCGAAACGCCTGCTGCGCCAAAGCGGGCCCTTCGAAAACCTGCTGCTGGAGTCCGCCAGTAAATACTGGCCGGCCCAACTGCATTTGGCGGAAGTGTTAGCCAGCGGTAAACCGCTGCGCGACCAACAGATCAGCTTCAACGGCAGCGAACTGCTGACCAATACCGTGCCGGTGATCGTCAAGGGCCAGGTGATTGGCGCCATTGCGACCTTCCGCGATAAAACCGAAATCAGCCAGTTGGTGCAGCGCCTGAGCGGCATGGCGCATTATGCCGATGCGCTGCGCGTGCAGTCGCACGAGTTTATGAACAAACTGCACGTGATCCTCGGCATGCTGCATATGAAGGCTTACCAGCAGTTGGAAAACTACATCATCAATACCGCCAGCAATTATCAGGAAGAGATTGGCGCGCTGTTGCGCAAAATACAGTCACCCGAAGTCGCCGGTTTCTTTATCGGCAAGATCAGCCGCGCCCATGAGGCCGGTATTGAACTGACCATCGATGAAGCCAGCCTGCTGCCGGAAACCGACGACGCGGAAACCACCCACGTGCTGATCAGCGTGCTGGGTAATTTGATTGAAAACGCCATTGACGCCATCGACGGCGTTGAAGGGCACGAGATCAACCTGAGCTTTCATCACAATGAGAATCACTTACACTGTATAATCAGCGACGACGGCCCCGGCATCGATCCGGCTCTCGGCGCCCGTATCTTTGAACAGGGTGTTTCCACCAAAGGTCCGGGACGCGGCATCGGCCTGGCGCTGATCCGCAGCAGCCTGGAGAAGCTGGGCGGCAGCATTGATTTCGAATCTGAACCGGGTGAACTGACCCAGTTCTTTGTGCATATTCCCTATCAGGCCAAGGGCTGACCCCATGATTAACGTATTGATTATTGATGACGACCCGATGGTAGCGGAGCTGAACAAATACTACCTGAGCCAGGTGAGCGGCTTTCACTGCCAGGCGACGGTCGCCACGCTGGCGCAAGCACGCGCACTATTGGCCGATACCGAAGTCAGTATCGATCTGGTGCTGCTGGATATCTATATGCAGCAGGAAAATGGGCTGGATTTGCTGCCCGGCCTGCGCGAGCTGGGTGAAAAAACCGACGTCATCATCATTTCTTCTGCCAGCGACGTGGACACGGTGCAACGCGCCCTGCACTACGGCGTGGTGGATTATCTGATCAAACCCTTCCAGTTCGGCCGTTTCAAAGAGGCGCTGAGCAACTATCAGCAGCAGTCGCAGATCCTGGCGCAGCGTGAGTTTTCGCAGGCGGATGTCGACAGCCTGCTGCGTCGCCAACCCAACAGTAGCGAAGGCAAAAAACTGCCGAAAGGGTTAACCAGCATCACGCTAAGTACGGTGTGCGAATGGATTGAGCAGCAGCACGACGGGGAGTTCTCAACAGACAACCTGGCCAATGCCATCGGCATCTCGCGCGTCTCCTGCCGCAAGTATCTGATCTATCTGGCGGAGAGCGGTATTCTGGGCACCCGCATTTTGTACGGCACCACCGGCAGGCCGGTCTATCTTTACCAGTTGAAGCCCGACGCGATCGCCATGCTGAAAGAGTATTGCCGCTAGCCGTTCCCCCCGGTGCCAGGCCAGGGGGCAACGAAGCGTTATGGCGTTTACCGGTCGCGCCTTTTCATCTCACTTCCCCAGCAGAAAAGCGCGTAACGCGCCCACGAAATCCTCCGGGCGCTCCACGTTGGACAGGTGCACCACCGGCAACACCAGCAATTCGGCCCCCGGCACGCTACGGGCCAATAGCTCACCGTGCGACAGTGCCGTGACCTTATCGTCGCGCCCGGCAATGACCAGCGTTGGCGAGGTAATCTCCCCCACCGTGCGACGCATATCCAAGTCCCGCACGGCGGCAAAGCACCCTGCCAGCCCCTGCGCCGACGTGGCCAGCAGCATCGCGCGGAATTTATCGACGGTCGCGGCCTGCCGTTGTCGGTAATCCGCTGAAAACCAGTTACCCAGAAAGTCTTCGGCCACCCTGCTCATCTCAATCGGCAGCTTCAGCTCGGCAATCCGCTGGTCCCACTGCGCCGCCGGTCCCAAATAGGACGAAGTATTCGCCAGAACCAGCTTTTCAATCCGCTCAGGGGCGTGCACACCGAGCCACTGACCGACTATGCCGCCTAATGACAAACCGCAGAAAAACACCTTGCCGAGCTGCAACGCATCCAGCAGTTCAAGCACGTCTCGCCCCAGCCTGGCGATGGAATAAGCCCCTGCTGGCGCGTCCGAAGCGCCATGCCCCCGGCTGTCGTAACGCAGGACGTAAAAATGTTCGGTTAGCGCGGCGATTTGCTCATCCCACATCGCCAGCGTGGTGCCGATCGAGTTGGATAAAACCAATACCGGCTTATCGGCGTCACCGTCAAACCGGTAGGCAATCTTGCCGCCGTCACCGGCGGTCATAAAAGATAAGTTGCTCATAGTCGCTCCCAGGCTCCTTGAGCGCGGGAAGATCCCCGACGCCCGATATCCACTATGCTATAGGATTAAAAAAGGCTGACGAGCGCCTTAAATGACCGGCTGTGTATCCTGAAAGGAACCCATTTTGAGCATCAACGATCGCCTCACCGGCATTGCCACTTTCGTGCGGGTTGTCGAGGCCGGCAATTTTTCCCTGGCCGCAGAACGCCTGCACCTGACGCGCTCGGCGGTGGGTAAAAGCATTGCCCGGCTGGAACAGCGGCTCGGGGTATTGTTGTTTCATCGCCATACCCGCGGCCTGAGCCTGACCCATGAGGGACAGGCCTATTACGATCGCTGCCTGCGGGCGTTAAGTGAACTGGATGCCGCCGATGCTGAACTCGACAGCGGGCGAAGGCAGCCGCAAGGCACCTTGCGAGTCAGCGCACCAAAGCTGTTGGGTCGCCACTGCATCGCCCCCATCCTCCTGGCGTTGCTCGGCCGTTATCCAGACCTTCGGCTCGACATTGCGTTTAACGATCGGGTGGTGGATTTGGTTGAAGAGGGTTTCGATCTGGCAATACGTATTGGCCCGTTGGCCGACAGCGCAAGCCTGGTTGCTCGCCGGCTGGGTGACCAATATCTGGCGCTTTGCGCGGCTCCGGCCTATTTGGCCGCGCAGGGTAATCCTGAAGATATCGCGGCGCTTGCCGGCCATACGGCCATTGCCTATCACCGATCCGGTGAGGACGTGGGTTGGCGTCAACTGCTGACCCACGCCGCGCTCAGTGATCTGAATATCGATATCCGTCTGCGGCTCGATGACCTGCATTCACTGGCGGATGCCGCCGTCGCCGGCAACGGCCTGGTGTGGCTGCCCAACTGGCTGTCAGCACGCTACCTGCGCAGCGGTGAGCTGGTGCCGGTACTCAGCCAGATTCACCTGTTGCCCAGCGAGATCCACGCCGTTTGGCCGCACAGCCGCTATTTACCGGCCAAAATCCGGGCAGCGATCGACGCCCTGCTGACACAGATGCCGACCCAGTTGCAAGAAAGCTAACGGTGGCGCGGATAGCGCGGGAAATCCATCACCCCACCCGGCCGGTTGCACGGTTTGCCCTGTTGTTGCTTCTGCTTGCCGCAACGATATTCTCCATACAGGGCAATAGTCCCATTAATCGATAAACACGAAACCCTAATGAAATAGAAAATACCGAGAGGGATAATTATAAGGTGGCTTAAAATATACTGAAGAATAATAACACGGCCTATTGAGGCCAGATAATGCGTGCAGCCACCGAACCAATAAAAAAGGCCGGGATATCTCCCGGCCCTTTCTCAATGCTCGACGGAGTTAGACTAACTCAATCACGTCAAACTTAACTTCACCGCTGAGGTCGGCTTCGTAATCAACGCCTTGCAGACCAAAACCGAACAGACGCAGGAACTCGGCCTTGTAGCCCTGGTAATCGGTCAGTTCGTTGATGTTGCTGTCGTCGATCTGCGCCCAGATTTCGCGGCAGGTGTTCTGCACGTCGTCGCGCAGTTCCCAGTCGTCCAGACGCAGACGGTGCTTCTCATCGGTGTCCGGTGCGGTGCCGCTGTACAGCTTGGTGGCGAACAGACGCTGGATTTGCTCGATGCAGCCTTCGTGGATCCCCTGCGCCTTCATGATTTTGAAGACGATGGAGATGTACAACGGCATGACCGGGATTGCAGAGGAAGCCTGAGTCACCACCGACTTCAACACGGCAACGTAAGCCGCGCCGCCTTTGGCCTTCAGTTTCTGATCGATGGCCTGAGCCGCGCGATCCAGGTCTTCTTTCGCTTTACCCAATGTACCGTGCCAGTAGATTGGCCAGGTCAGATCGGTGCCGATGTAGGAGTAAGCCACTGCCTGCACGTTGTCCGCCAGCACGCCGGCTTCTTCCAGTGCGTCCATCCACAGCTGCCAGTCCTGGCCGCCCATCACTTTGACGGTGTCGGCAATTTCCTGCTCGTTGGCCGGTTCAACCACAGCTTCAACCAGCACGTCTTTGTTGGTGTCGAGCGCCACGGATTTGTACGGTTCGCCGATAGGTTTCAGCGCAGAGCGCACCACTTCACCGGTTTCCGGCATTTTACGCACCGGCGAAGCCAGCGAGTAAACCACCATGTCGATCTGGCCCAGGTCCTGTTTGATCAGGTCGATAACCGTTTGGCGGCATTCGTTGGAGAATGCATCACCGTTAACGCTTTTCGCGTACAGGCCTTCTTCTTTAGCTGCCTTGTCAAAACCGGCAGAGTTGTACCAGCCGGCAGAACCGGTTTTGCCTTCGCTGCCCGGCTTTTCAAAAAATACGCCGATAGTGGCCGCACCGCTGCCGAATGCGGCATTGATACGTGACGCCAGGCCGTAACCGGTGGAAGCACCGATCACCAGCACTTTTTTCGGCCCGTTTTTCAGTTCGCCACGTGATTTAACGTAGGCGATTTGCTCACGGACATTGGCTTCACAACCTGCCGGGTGAGCGGTAGTGCAGATAAAACCACGAATTTTAGGTTTGATAATCATAGTAATTTTTTCTTGGTAGCTAAAAACCGAAGGACAATATACCTGATTTTCTCAATATACTTAAGCTGGGCGCATGGCAGAATTGCAACAAGCCCAGTGAGCAGACCAGTCCCCCACCTTAAATCGCGACCTTAAAGGAACCATGCACGTGATTTTTATCGCCAAATTGCACGCCGACGAAGTGGATATTGATCTTCATCTGGTCACGACGATGCTCGCCAGCCAGTTCCCGCAATGGGCGACGCTGGCGATAACGCCACCTGGCGGCGTGGCCGGGTCTGGAGGCTGTCGATGGATGTGGATGCGTATTACTTCGAAAAGGTTCTGCGCTGGCGCGGACTTCGCGTTATCAGATTGAGCAGGTCGCGGCAGACGTTGGGTTATCACTTTGAGGTTATCAGGTCAGGACATTCAGCCCTGACCTGTATCCGACTATCAGACCTTGTTCTTTTCCAACTGCTCAACCAACGTATAGCGCAGTGAAGAAGCGTCAGCCGGGACGTTTTCCAGTTCGGTCACTTTCACCTTCAGGCGGTAGCGGTAGCCAGGTTCGAAGGTAAAGCCTTCGATCTGGCTATAAAACATTTCCCACTGGCCCTGCACAGAGTGACGGACCTGCATGCATTTCATTGGGGCGACGCCCATGCAATCTACCAGCGCACTGTTAACCAGCAACACTTCCGTATGGTCTCCGTCTTTGTTCACGGGTTGGCTCACTTTCGCTCCCTCCTGGCTACAGCCGGCGAGGCCGACTAAGGCGATAAATAACAACGCTTTGATTTTCAATGTAATGCACCATTGAGACTTTAGGTGCGGCGATAGTAACAAAGCCACTGCTACCGGGGCCAGCGACATGTTGTTAATTTTCTGCAGCGTTGAAGCCGCCTGCTGAGGGTATCGATGGAATAAAGTACAAAATCGGACCCACGATTGATTGATCCAGCGGCTCGTTAAGACAAAAATAGCGGCATTCATTATCGTACACTCAACGCCGATTAATCATGGTGGGGCACGGTGGACTCTTCATGTAGCGGATTTTTATTATCTCCGTGCCCCGCCGCCATTATCGATCGCCGAGCCCTCGGGGGCTTATGGTGCCAACAGAAACCCAAAAGAAACCCCGCGTTCGAGCGTAAGTTCTATTATGCTTGCGGATAAATACGCACATCAGCGCTATTACCGATCTCTGATTGCCAATAAAGCGGTGTGCCGAAAAGCTCAACGTAATAATCTATTACCGCCCTGACGTTAAGTGGCGTGTGACGAGTATTGGGATAGAGTGCGGCAATATTCTGTGGCTCCGTCTTGATGGAACATTCCAGATCCGGCAAAAGAGCGACCAGCTCGCCACTCTGCAGTCTTTCGCTCACTAGCCAGTCAGGAAAAAGTACGATCCCCATCCCACCCAGTGCTGCAATAAGTAGCGTTTCAGCGTTGTTTGATGTCATCAGCGGCGCGATGGGATAACGCATCCATTCCTCGCCCGGCTTGCGAACCAGCCAGCGGTTGGGGCCAGAGGAGCCACGGTAGACAAGGCATTTGTGATGACTGAAGTCATCCGGCCCACTCGGTGCACCGTATTTGCGCAGATACGCGGGTGAGGCAGCCAGATGATAAAATTGCTGTCCGAAAATCCGCGCATGAAAAGAGGAGTCAGTCAATGCACCGATGCGGAAGATCACGTCGGCGGCGTCCTTGTGAGGGTCGATAAAGTCATCGGTAAGCATCAACTCCACATTAAGTCGGGGGTAACGCTCCGACAGTCCTGGAAGGCCAGGGGCAATGTGCCTCTGTCCGAAAAAAACCGGGCCATTAATGCGAATCAGACCAGAGGGCTCGATAGCTCGCTCATCCAGTTCCCGACGGGCATCTTCAACATTCCCGGCTATCGCGCGGGCATAGTGAATAAAGAGATGACCACTTTCAGTCGGAATAATTGCCCGCGTATTTCGGTAAAAAAGCTGCTGACCGAGCGCATCTTCAAGCTGTTGGATCACGCGTGATACCTGTGAAGCCGAGATCCCCTCCCGGCGCGCCACTAGCGAAAAATTTTGCGTTTCATAGACCTCAATAAAGATCAGCAGCGAGCGAATGCTGATATTTCCGGCGTCGTACATTGATGCACTTCCTGCAATAGTGTTTATTGCATTATGGCATTTTTCTCATCTTTAATCCGGCGTAGTCTTCGCCACCTGGATTGATGGAGACTGATTGCTATGCAACTTGTTTTGATTTTACTGGTTATTGCGGGCGGTATGGGACTGTCCGTAGAGGCGGGATTACTGGGCCCGCTGGGAGGCAAGGTTGGGGATTTATGGGCGACGTTCAGCATATTCGGCGTTGGTGCGGCGTTGACGTTTCTTCTGATGCTGTTTTTCAGTCCACGCAACAGTCCCTCATTTTTCGCGCAGCCCTCCTGGCAGTTGCTCGGTGGCGTACTGGGCCCGGTTTACGTCATTATTCTGACTATCGCCACACCCGCCATCGGCATCGCCATGACGATGATTGGCATTCTTGCCGGTCAGGTATTTAAAAGCTTGCTGATCGACCACTTTGGGCTGCTGGGGACGCCACGCAGAAAGATAAACGTTAAACGCGTCATCGCGCTGATTTTCATCATTGCCGCATTGGTTCTGGTTGCACAGGGGTAAGGTTATGACATTGATTATGATAATTCTGGCTGTTATAGGGGGCGCGACGCTGAGTATTCAGGCCGCCATCAATGGACAACTCGGCAGCAACGTTGGCGTATTCAAAAGCGCGTTTCTGACGTTTTCCGTTGGTGCTCTGGTGACCGCCCTGCTCATTTTCTTCTTTGAACCGAAACAGACGGTCAGCCTGTTAGATGTGCCCAAGTGGCAGCTTCTCGGCGCTATGTTCGGCGTGCCGTATATTGTAATTATGGTGCTCGCTGTGCAACGTATCGGTACCGCCGTCGCCACGGTAGCGGTGATATTTGGTCAGCTGACCATGAGCATGCTGATTGATAACTTTGGCTGGCTGGGAAATGAGTCAATACCCTTTTCGATGAGTCGTCTCGGCTCCATCGTTTGTCTAGGTATTGCGCTGTTCTTTATCTATTCAGGCAGCAGAACGGCCACAACAACCAATAAAAAGGCGTTAGTTAGATCGAACAGCCGTCAATAGCTCAGCATCCCACTTCTCCTATCGCTATTAGCCGGATGCCGGAGCGTTGAAGGTTCGAGTTATCAGCATTGAGCGGAAAATAAACCACACTGAAAAGGCGGCGCTATCCGCACCGCCATCAAACAAATTTAGTTAGCAAAAACGCAATCACGGCCGGAGGGCGCACCCACCACACGTGCCATACTTTTGCAAGTAACAACAATCTGTTGACCTTTCTTCAACGCTAATGCTGCCGACTTCTCTGAATCTCTAATCCCCATCATTGCAGGCAAGAATTCATTGCTTGTTTTTAAGCGAACAATAATTGAGTCAGTAAAGTCCTTATCAATCGATTGTACCGTTCCAGATACCTCGATTACTTTACCTTTCATTTTTTCATCTGCAGCAACTTCATTGTCATTGTAATCTTTGAACAATGCATTCGCTGTAGTTTTGTATACTTCCTGAGCCGGTGTAGAAGCGACTGAAGCTTTTTCTGAAGAGGTTGATTGATTGGCTGTGCTATCTTTTTTATCGTCGGCAAAGTAGCCAATAACAACCAAGGCTATAACGATATAAAGTGCCCATTTTAAAAATTTTTTCATTGTTTCCCTTTACCTAATACTGTTTTTATTTCCACTTCCCCCCTTAAGGGGGTGACGTTATCAATATCACACCCAAAACAAATAGTTTCATTGCGATATTAATTCTTTTGCATGAAAGAATGTCCCTGCATAGATGCCGAAACTTCCATCAAAATAGGATAACCATGATACATGACATAAAGTTTTATTTCCAAACCCTATAACCCCAGCACTATGACTTTTATGGATGAATTCCGGGTCTTTGTGGTTTATAGAATAAGAAAAGATCACAGACTCAGTCACAAACCTGTATCAGGGATGTGTTATGGGATCCCAGCATTACACCTGCGGCTACCAAGCCCCCACAGTTGAACCGTCAGAAAATGCCCTGACGATCACCCGTGACCTGAATTTCCACCCAAGAGAAATGGCGGTAAAACGATCACATCGATAGAAAAAGAGGGATGCGGTAGAACATGAGGCGTGATAAATGGCCACTCTTCTTGTAAGTCACTGTTTTAAAAATCCACACAAGAAAGGAACGAATACATTCTCTAATGGGAATATGTAATTTTTTCCATTTAAAATCAACACCATGTAAATTTTAAGGAAAGTGATGGTCTACGATTAAGCAATTAAACGGATACTTCTATAAAGGAAAGATTGACCTGTCCGCTGGTGAGTTGGCTTTCTGGATCACAGTAGATAAGGCAGAGAAACAGCCTGGCGTAAAAGACCTCTATGTATTGACCCCCAATATTGGCGGTATCAATTTCATCCCAGTTCTAAACCAAGAACCACCACCGCAGGCACTCCCCCCTTATCCCTCACTCTAAGAAAAATTATCACGTATAAACTGAGTACCCGGTGAAAATCCCCTACGTGGAAAACAATGCATTGGCCGCTGGCTTTACCAATAACCAGCATCCCCCTACACCACTTATTTAAATGGAAATGTTCAGCAAACGTTTACAGGGCACGTAATAAACGGCATGCATAGTGCCACTTATTACGCGTCCGTTAATATCCAATATGTCGGCTTTTTACCGGGGGTCATACAAGAATGAACGCCTCTTGTGTCAATTCTTGGGTGACTCCAACAAGTTGGATTTGAAACAGCTCCGCACTCGGCTCAACAAAGGGGTCAACTTCAACATTTGTCCCTTCATCAGTATGTACCAGTCGTATTTCTTTGCCATTACCACTGAATTCCTGATAACCAATAAAGGTCAAATCGCTCCCCTCTAATCCACCAAGAAATTCATAATAATCCCGGCAATTATCATTAAGCTCAGACAGGTCTATTTTATCCTGCTCCTGATCGTTAAAAGTAAAATCAGTGATAACATCAGGTTCTTTCGAGGTACTGGCCCCAACCCACTCATAGAAAAACACATCACTCCCTGTACCGCCAGTCAACTCATCCCCACCAGAAGAAGAGGACAGAATAATATCGTTACCGGCCCCCCCGTCAATGTCAAAATGCGTTCCCATCTGGCCAATGGTGCTAAAATCATTATTAAGAACAGTGATGCTGTCGTCACCATCATCTCCGAATAGCCGTCCGTTATTCGTTGGCGTCTGGGACAACAACTCAATATCAATGTGATCATTACCATCATCACCATGTACCAGAAGATTTTCACCCAATGGTTTTATCCAGTCATCGCCGGCACCACCATAAATTTTGTCATCCTCCGGAACGATTTCTCTTGGAGGGTCATCTATTCCATAGTGGTTACCCCAATATATCCAATAGTTAGTCGTTATTCGGTCATTCCCATCGCCCCCAAAGATAGTATTGTGCCCGTAAACATCAAGCTCCATTCCTAATATGTCATCACCATCCCCCAGGAAAATGATACTATTATCCATTTTACTCATTAAGCGAACATAATCGTTATCAGCCCCGGCGAAAATAGTTGCATTACCGCCAGTATATATCTCGTCCTCTCCGCTACCGGCGAATACAATATCTGCATCATTTTCCTGTGTATTGATTTTGATGATGTCATCGCCAGCAAACCCAAAGATCCAATCCTTTCCTGAGGTCCCTTTCAGGACATCATCCTCCCCTGTCCCTAAAATGACATTGGGTATAAAGGGTGATAATGCACCTATGCCATCCTGCATCGCGATTTTTTCGGACAAAGACGTGGTTATTAATCTTAAGTTATTCATGGCAATATCCTATATATTCTATAAGATTCTGAGGAAATCCCCAGCCTGTTGCTCCGACATAACGAATGTTACAAACAATGCTCACGACAGGTGAGTCAATGATCTTATCAACTGCTTTTCGTATAGACTGGGTATAGCCCAATCTGGGCAAAAAACAAATGAATCGGCCTTCGGGCTCGTAAAAATTAGAGCCAAGCTACATTTTGAACGATATTCTCTCCAGGCGCTTTCCCTTAATCGCCGGTCTCACCCGCAGACCGAAAGCCATGTTCATATGATGTTGTTCATCTGAGTTTCACCTTCATGCAATACCCAGTCCCATCGGGTTAAATACGCAATAACCAGCGCCGGGATTGCCCAACACCGTATGATTGCCTCACAAACTGGATTACAAGTCTTCACAGCCTCCATACTCATTTGATGGATCCTGTCGTGTAATTATCCCAGCATGTAGATAATTCAGCTCAATGACGGTGGATATGGAGGCGCTGCCGACGCTTTTCTTCCCATGATTATTTCCCTACCGATGGATGCTATTGGCATTATTCCTAATTGGACTACATAACATTGAATTGATTAACCATATCGATTATTAATCAATTCAGCTGTATCCAGATACTAAGGGAAGATATGGAATACATTTTATTGCTCGTTATCTTAATCGGCTTAGCTGGGTTTGCTTTGCGTAAGCATTGGAAAAATCCCACTGCAACAAAAAAATTGATGAAAAAAGCAAATAAAAGATGATAATCAATATCATATGAGAGCATTCTTAATGATTAGAGTCATTTATGAAATTATGCTTTAAACACAACTAGATAAACGTAAGTGCTTCCTTATCCCCTGAGATCTCGCGGTATCGGGGGTGTTTTTTATTCATCCCCGCACGGCCTTAACTTTCAGCATCAAGTTGGCGTTAGCCTGCGCCTCTGCACCGTGATCGATCGTTGCCAACTGGCCAGTACCACAGACTTTATGCTAAGTGCTGGCATTCGGAAAAATAGCCCGGACGGTTCTTTGCACCCAGATGGATTGACGAAGAAATTTGTTGCTACGCGAAAAGCTTCTGGGCTGGAGTTTGAAGAGAATCCGCCGACGTTCCACGAGATCAGGAGCCTGGCTGGACGGTTATACGAGAAGGAAAAAGGGAAGGAATTTGCACAGAAATTGCTGGGGCATAAATCCGAAAAAATGACGGGTAAATACCTCGACACTAGGGGGAAAGAGTACGTAATACTGTAAAAGACCGAATATCAAAATTCGAGTAAATTCGATTTTTTCGAAAAATAACGATATAAAACAACAAATTAAAAAAAGACCGAATACGATTCCTATATTCGGTCTAGGGAAATGGCTCTTGGGAGAGAGCCGTGCGCTAAAAGTTGGCATTTTGTGCAAGGCTTGTTCAGCCGTGCACTTTAAGAGTAGCTTACCGCGCTATTTTTGCCAGCCAGCCGCACGGCTGGTGATAGTTTCATGACGAAATTAATTGCGGGCAGTTTTCCATCACCGGTTAACCTCGAACTAAGCCATTGGGGGATAAGCGATTAGTTCGCGCAGAGCTTCTCGGCACGTTCGCGATATGGCTCGACACTCATCTTATGGCCCGGATTGGCCGCGTCATCCAGCAGGATCACATCCAGTGGTTGGGCGCGCTGCTGCCCTGCTTTCACCTGCGCTTCTGCGGTGGCGTTAAGCGGGTACTGCATTAGCGTGCTGTTGTTGAGCACGAACAACGCGCCCCCGCTGCGGCACTGTAACGTCACTTCTTCTTTGGTGAACGCCCACTGCTTGCCGTATTCCAGCTTGGTGATGTTCACCAGTTGATCTGCCGCCAGCGCACCGGTCGCGGTTGCCAGCAGCGTCATGCCAAGTAATACCGATTTCATGTTATGGCCTTAGGGTTGCTATTTGATTCAATTTTCCCGCAGTTTGGGGGCCTTCGGCAAGCCGGAATGTTATACCGGCGCATAGGTTGCAAATAAACTGACCAGCAGCAGCACCGCAGCTCCCAACCCCAGTTCAGCCCAGCAAGCCAGTACCAGCCCGCGTTGCGCCAGCCGTGGCATGCTGCTCATCGCCGGGACGATAGCGTAACGGTTGGCTAACGCCACCATGACCATCAGCGCCACCAGCGCGGTTTTGAACAACAGCAGGCGTTGGTAAGGTGAATTTGTGTCTAACGGCCAACGTCCGAGAATAATCAAACTGTTGATCACGCCGGTCAGCAGCACCAGCGCTACTGCCAGGTGTCCCCAGCGTGAGAAGCGTATCAATGTGGTGACCGCGTCGCTGCGCCACTGCGGTTGAGCGAGATAGCGCAAACAAACCAGCAACGGCAACAGGCTGCCGAACCAGTAACCGGCCGCCAGCAGGTGCAGCGCGTGATTAAACCGGTGCAGTGCGCCAAGCTCCCCGCCATGCATCGCCGCATGCCCGATAAACGCCATGCTGACCAACAGCAGTGTGGAAAACAACGCCAAAAGTTGTGTACGGCGCGGCTCTGCCAGCCACAGGCTCAGCAGCGCCAGGAGTGAAATACCCAAGTGCCAACGCCAAACTTCGCCGAAGGTGGTGCCCAGCACCGCCCACCACACGTCTAACTGCCAGGTGTCTGCCCAGCCGTCCCCCATCTGCCCGGCCTGAATAGCCAGCAGCGCCACGGCAGAAAACCCGGCAAGCCAGGTACAGGAGACCAGCAAAGGACGCACATCACGGGCGAGATACGGAGAAAGGCGCTGCGGCGACAATAAGGCGGTGAACAGGCTGGTGCCAAACATCAGCATCACCGCCGCAAAGTGCACAAAGCGACACAGGACAAACAGGGTCGCCAGACTCATGGGTTAGTTTACGGTGAAGCTGTACTGGCCTTTGGTTTTATGACCGTCGACCGAAACCACATGCCAGCTAACATTATATTTACCCGCTGCCAGCTCGCCTTCGATAGGCAGATTGACCTGGGTATTGTTGTTTGCATCGAGCTGCAATTTACCGGTTTTCACTTCCGCGTTGTCCGGGCCGGTGATTTTAATGCCGCTAAAGTTAGGCTCAATACCTTCGGAGAAGTTGAGCGTCAGCACCTTGGGTGCCGGGCTAACGCTGGCATCTGCCGCCGGCGTTTCAACTTTCAAATGGGCATGCGCCAGTGCCTGCTGCGAAGACAGCCCGACAAACAGCACGAAAATGGTGGAAAGCAGGCGATAAGAAGAACGAATTTTACCGATCACAGTGATATCCCTTAAAGCAATAATCGAGGGTGATAAGGGTTTAGGCTAACCGCCGGGGCGATGTATCAGCAGCCCAACCCACCGTAGATGATTGCGCCACGGGTAAACAGAATAATGGGAGTAAGCCCCTGTTTTGACTCTCTACCTTCCCTGTAGCGTATCGCGTTAAATGATAACGAGTGTCATTATGCAAGTCGAGCAGAACGCTGGCATTTTGCGATCGGGTAGCACATATCGCTGTAAGACCGCGATAAATGCAGGGCATAAAAAAACCGCGCTCGGACCATGCCGACACGCGGTTCTCAACTAAAGCGATTAAACCTGGCCGTTACCGTTTTCGCCGGCCGCACCCATTTTCTTCAGATCTTTATCAATGAAGAACAGTGCATTGCCGCTGTTACCCACAAGCGCCAGTTTATCCAGCACGGATTTGAACAGCTTCTCTTCTTCGTGCTGCTCGGCAACATACCACTGCAGGAAGTTGAAAGTGGAGTAATCGTGGGCGATCATTGCCGCGTGCGCCAGTTCGTTGATCTGGCGAGTAATCAGTTGCTCATGCTCGTAGGTCTGCTGGAACACGTCCGCCAGGGAGCCGAACTCAACCGGCGGCGCGGCGATGGTGCCCAACAACGGCAGAGCACCGGTGTCGCTCAGGTATTCAAACAGACGCTGCATGTGCTGCATCTCTTCCTGAGAGTGCTCTTTAAGGAATGCGGCGGCGCCTTCAAAGCCTTTATCGCTGCACCATGCGCTCATTTGCAGATACAGATTGGCAGAGTAGAACTCCAGGTTTAGTTGCTCATTCAGCTTTTGGGTCATTTCAGGCGTCAGCATAATCATTCCTTTATTTTGCAGGTATCAACTTAATTTTTCCGCATTATGCCTTGATGGATACAAAATAAAAACACCTGATTTACATCATCGATGATTTAATTTTAAATAATATAAAAATCAACGTATTATGAAAAACATTAATTATTCATTTAAATTATTATGATAACTATTTCTATCTGTATATTTAATCAAAAAGCGAATCATTCTTATTTAAAATAATAAATGAATTGCATTGCTGCCGGAGTGATAAATAACCGTTCCCGTTATCTGTTATTAACGCTGCCCCTTTCCACTGCGCTTCAGGCTTGCCAAGCGCCGCCGGGTGCATTACCTTCTGCGCTGATCCAATGCGGTAACAGTAAGGAGAATACGGTGGGTTACAATCTGGCAGAGCTTTCCAAAGAAGAGATGGACAAAGTGAACGTTGATCTCGCCGCTTCCGGCGTGGCATTCAAAGAGCGCTACAACATGCCGGTGATCCCAGAAATGGTTGAGCGCGAACAACCCGCGCACCTGCGTGATTATTTTCGCGAACGCGTGGCGCACTACCGTGTCGAATCGCACAAGTATTCGCGTCTGCCTTACGAGCCGAAGTCCAAATGAAAAAAGCCCGCCGTAGTGGCGGGCTCTGTGTCATTTTCCGGCAAACCTGTCGGTCGCCAGCATCAACTGATGCAGAATGCCGGGTTCGTCAAACGAGTGTCCGGCTCCCTCGACGATATGCAGCTCCGCCTCCGGCCAGGCCTTCGCCAGATCCCAGGCGTTTTGCACCTGACACGCCATATCGTAACGGCCATGAATGATCACCGCGGGGATATGGCGGATCAGCGGGACGTTACGCAACAGCTGATCGTCGCTGTCCAGGAAGCCCAGATGGGTAAAGTAGTGGTTTTCGATGCGGGCGAAAGCCAGCGCAAAATCATCCTCACCAAAAGAAGCCGACTCGCTGCTGGGCAGCAAGGTCACCGTCTCCCCTTCCCACACGCTCCACAGCTTGGCCGCTTCCAGCTGCACCTGCAAATCTGTTGAGGTCAGGCGCTGACGATAAGACGCGATCACGTCCTTGCGCTCTTCCTCTGAAAGAATCGACAGCACGCGCTCCCATTTCTCCGGGAAGAAACGCGAGGCACCGTCCTGATAGTACCAATGCAACTCCTGCTTACGCAGGGTGAAGATACCGCGCAACACCATTTCGCTGACGCGCTGCGGATGGGTTTGCGCGTAGGCCAATGCCAGCGTCGAGCCCCAGGAGCCGCCAAACACCAGCCATTGATCTACGCCGGCCATTTCGCGCAGCCGTTCAATGTCCTGCACCAAATGCCAGGTGGTGTTGTTGTCCAGGCTGGCGTGCGGCTTGGAACGACCACAGCCGCGTTGATCGAACAGCAGCACCTTGTAGCGCTGCGGATCGAACAGTTGACGGTGGTAAGGCGAAATGCCGCCGCCCGGCCCACCATGAATAAAGACTGCCGGTTTACCGTTCGGATTACCGCTCAGTTCCCAGTAGATCCGGTGGCCATCCCCGGTGTCCAGCCAACCGCTGTCATATGCTGCTAACGGCGGGTACAAACCTCGTAATTGTTCCATGGCGCTTCCGTCTCTCTGTGGGTCACCCCCTCATCAAAGCGGAAGCCACTCATTTGGTCAACGGTAAAACCTGAAAACTCCGGCACTCCCCAACAAGTTAGGGTTCGTTTGCTTAAAATGAGTACGACTTGCCGGTAAAATAGCGGCTGGCTGTTGGGAGCCAACCGCGAAACTAGCCCCGCTTACGCAGATGCGGCTCACGCATTTCCTGCGCGGTTTTGGCTTCGATGCTCAGTTCCGCCGTTGGCCGCAACAGCAGGCGTGCCAGGCCAATAGGCTCACCGCTTTCAAGGCAATAACCATAGTCACCGTTATACAAACGTGTTAACGCTGCGCTGATTTTCGGCAGCAAACGGCTTTCGCGATCCAGTTGACGAAACAGCAACCGCAAATCTTCTTCACGCGCCGCTTTGTCGGCTTCGTCACCAGACACCTCACCGCCGTCGATATCCCGCTTCAACGCTTCGATGTGCTGTAGCAGTTTTTGCTGCTCGTCCAGCAGGCGCTGGCGGAAAAATGCCTGCTGCGCCGGGTTCATGTAGTCAGACTCCGGCATGGCCAGGATCTGCTGTTGGTTTAACATGGAAACGATTGTCATGGCGCTCTCCGGTTACTCTTTAATTGTTACATTATAACATATCAAGATATTTAAACCGCTATTCCTGAGAAACAAAATTCCACCTATAAACAATCGATTACCCATAACGCCTGCTTTCATGCTTGCATCCGGCAGGAGTAAGGAGGTTAATGGCTGAGCAACCCACCCAACCATAGGTAACTGAGAGGCCATCATGAGTAAGGGAATGGATAGCAAAAAAAATGCGAAGAAGAAGCCGTTGAAAACCCCGGCAGAGAAACGCGCAGGTAAACGCGCCAAGAAAGGCCAAACATCCGGCGAGTAAGCGAACTTCTAACCGTAGTTAAACCCGCCGAGGCGGGTTTTTTGTTGCCTGAAATAACGCCCCCGCTTTCAATGGTTGGCATCGACGCAGCTCCCCGTTAAGCTAAACCTGTGCAGCCATCCTGAGGAAACCATGAATTTACGCGTAATAGACACTGAAACCTGCGGGCTGGAAGGCGGCGTGGTCGAAGTGGCCTCCGTTGATCTGATTGACGGGCAAATCGCCAATCCCATGAGCGATTTAGTCAGCCCTGACCGGCCGATTGGCATCGAGGCCATGGCCATTCACCACATCACCGAGCAGATGGTCGAGGGGAAGCCACGCATCGCAGTGGCAATAGGCCGCTATCTGGGCAGCCCCTACTATGTCGCCCACAATGCGGCTTTCGATCGTGGCGTGCTGCCGGAAATGCGCGGTGCCTGGATCTGCACCATGAAACTGGCCCGTAACCTGTACCCGGACATCAAATACGGCAACCAATATCTGCGCTATGCGCTAAATCTGGATGTGCAATTGCCGCAGGACACCACGCTGTACCCGCACCGTGCGTTGTACGACTGCTACGTGACCGCCGCGCTGTTGCAACGCATCATCAAGGATTCAGGCTGGACGCCGGAGCAAATGGCGCAAATCACCGAGCAACCGGTGCTGTTGAAGAAGTTTAAGTTCGGCAAGTATCGCGGGCAGGAGATTGATCGCATTGCGCAGGAAGATCCCGGCTATTTGCGCTGGATGCTGAAATCCATCGAAGATCTCAGCCCAGACATGAAGCACACGCTGAAATACTATCTGATCGGCTGAAAATAGCGGGCAGCGCCAGCCGCCCGCCTGAAGATTACTCCGCCAGCGCCAGAATAAAGGCGTACTCCAGCGCGATGTCTTCGTAAGCTTTGAAACGCCCGGACTTGCCGCCGTGACCGGAATCCATGTCGGTATACAGCAACAGCTGGCGATCGTCGGTCTTCAACTCACGTAATTTCGCCACCCATTTGGCCGGCTCCCAATACTGCACCTGCGAGTCATGCAGGCCGGTGGTGACCAGCATATGCGGGTAATCCTGCGCCTTCACCTGATCGTACGGGCTGTATTGCAAAATGTAGTCGTAATACGCCTGCTCGTTCGGGTTGCCCCATTCGTCGTATTCGCCGGTCGTCAGCGGAATGGACTCATCAAGCATGGTGGTGACCACGTCGACAAACGGCACCTGCGCCACAATACCGTTAAAAAGCTGCGGCGCCTGATTGATCACCGCGCCCATCAGCAAGCCGCCGGCGCTGCCGCCCATGGCGAACACCTGTCTGGCGTCGCCGTACCCTTGAGCAATCAAGGTTTCGGTTACGTCGATAAAATCGTTGAAGGTATTTTGCTTGTTGAAAAGCTTGCCGTCTTCGTACCACAGCTGCCCCAGTTCGCCGCCGCCGCGAATGTGCGCCAGCGCAAAGACAAAACCGCGATCCAGCAGGCTCAAGCGGCTGGCGCTGAAGGCCGGATCCATGCTGCTGCCGTAGGAACCGTAGCCATACACCATCAGCGGGTTGCTGCCGTGTGCGAAGCTATCCTGGCGATAGACCAGTGAAACCGGTACCTCGACGCCGTCGCGTGCCTTCACCCAGACCCGCTCGCTGCGGTAATTTTCCGGGGTGAAGTTTTTCACTTCCTGCTGTTTGAGCATCACGCGCTCGTCACTGTCGAGGTTCAGCTCATACAGCGTGGTCGGCGTGGTCATTGAAGAGTAGCCATAGCGCAGCAGCTCGGTTTCCGGTTCCGGGTTGTATGCCAGCCAGGTGGTGTACGTCGGATCGTCGAAGGCGATGCGCTTCACTTCTCCGCTCTGCCAATGGATTTGGCGCAGTTGGGTCAGCCCTTCGCTGCGCTCCTCCACCACCAGCCAATCGCGGAACAGGCTAAAGCCTTCCAGCATCACTTCGATGCGGGGAGCAATCAACGTTTGCCACTGCGCTTCATCCGCCTGCTCGCTCTGATACAGGCCGAAGTTTTTACCGTCCTTGTTGGAACGGATGTAGAAATGCTGATGATAGTGATCGATACCGTATTCATGATCTTTACGGCGCGGTACGAACATCTGCGGGGTGCTGTCGGCACGATCGGCATCCAGCAGCAAAATTTCCGAGGTGGTGGTGCTGCTCAGGTGGATCAGAATAAAGCGCTCGGAGGTGGTTTTTTCCAACCCGACGTAGAAGGTGTCATCCAGCTCTTCGTAGATCAGCTCATCAAGCTGCGGATCGGTGCCCACCACGTGGCGATAGACCTGATAAGGCAACAGCGTTTTAGCGTGTTTACGCACGTAATACACGGTGGCCGAATCGTTGGCCCATTCGAAATTGCCGGAGGTGTTCTCCAGCACTTCGTCGGTCCAGCTGTCGTCGCTGAGGTTTTTGAAACGAATGTCGTATTGGCGACGAGAGAGGAAATCTTCCGCGACCGCCAGCTTCTGGTTGTCAGGGCTGACTTCCAGGCCGCCAAGGGTATAAAACTCTCGTTGCTCGGCACGCTGATTGCCGTCGAGCAGGGTGTCCCAATGCTCGCTCTCGGCCTGCGGCTGACGAACATAAATCGCGTATTCATTGCCCGGTTCGAAGCGCGTCTGATAGCGATAGCCGTTTCTGACATAGGGCACCGAATGTTCCTGTTGCGGAATACGCGCCACCATCTCTTCATACAGCGTTTCGCGCAGGGCCTGCTGCGGTTTCAGCGCCGCATCGGTAAAGGCGTTCTCCGCCTGCAGATAGTCCAGCACCTGCGGGTCTGCGCGCTCGTCGTCGCGTAGCCAATAATAGTCATCCACGCGCGTGTCGCCATGGACAGTAATGGGATAAGGACGTTTTTCTGCCTTAGGGGGTGTCATCATTGCTAAATCATCCGCTTACCTTGATTAAGGCAAGAGTGACACGATTCCCCCCGGCTTGCCAAGCGGCGCTACGCCAGCTCGCGCTTTTTCTCGTTCACGTCGTTTTCGATGCCCTGCTTAACGTCCGCCGGGATCTTCAACGACTGCGCCAAGGCATCGAGATAGCCACGTTCCATAAAGTGATCCACGTCGATCACCATGCAGCTCAGGTAATACACCTCCAGCGCTTCGTCTTCGTTTTTCACGCTTTGGGCGATCAAATCCGGGTTAAGCGGCTGGTCGATCGCCTCTTGCACCCATTGTTGCGCTTCTTCACCCACCTGCAACTGTTCCAGGCTGTGGTCGATGGCGAGCTTTTCTTCCGCATCGATATGGCCGTCGCTCTTGGCGGCAAACACCAGTGCCTGTACCAGACGTTTGGCACGCAAATCCACCGGCGTGGTCTGCAGGCCAAACTGCGGTTCATTCTGATGGGTTTCTTTCACCCGTTGTTTGTACTTATTCCACAACACCGCCCCCACCGCTGCGCTGCCGCCGATAATCAAAGCATTTTTGCCGAATTTGCCCACCAGCTTGCGCGAAGACTTATTTGCCAGCAATACGCCCACCAGGCCACCCAACGCCGTCGGGGCCAGCAGCTTGCCGATACCTTCCGAACCGCCGAGTGAACCGGCCTTTTGTCCAATCATCGATTGGATCTGCTGCATCCAGTTATTTTTCATGCTTTACCCTTTGCGTGAGGAAACAGGGCGCGCAGGCACACTGAGGCCCGGCCACCGGTAAACCGTCAGATTAGGGGATTTATTGTCAATTTACGTATGGGGGATGAAAACCTGTGTAGCGGGAAAAGTTTGTGGCGGGAAGAGGCCGACTTCGCCGTTAAGCGCAAGCCGGCCGGTACGGGGTTAAGGCTGTTCGCCCTCTTCGCCCGGCTGTTCTTCTTCCTGCTCGTACTCCGCCAGCTCGTCTCGCATCGCCTGGATCGACTCGCGAGCCAGCAGCGACAGGGTACGGTAAAAACCGGTGGTGGCATGAGCTTCCACTTTGCCGAGGAACCGGCCGCACCACGGCAGCAGGTAATCGTCAAACAGCGTGATTTGCGCCTGCGCTTCGTCTTCCTGCGACTGATCTTCCAGCCAGGAGGCCGCCAGCAACAAGGAACCGAAGTGATCGGCCGGCGCTTCGCCGAGCGGCATGCCACGCTGCTGCAGGAAAGTACGCACTTCCGCTTCGGTGGCCCCTTCGACATAGGCAGAACGGAACGGTGACACGCTGCATTCGCTGCCGACAAACATGGCGTTGAAATCGCTGGACAGCAGGTTCACATCACAGCCCTGCTGCAGGCGTACCAAGAGTTCGTCCTGCTCCAGCGGCCAATGTTGCTGCAGCTTGCCTTCTTTGATCAGCGTGAACAGCGGCACCAACAACGGATCCTGCGGCTGACGATAAAACAGCGTACCCAGCACGCGGCAAACAACGGAAAACTCATTCATGATAATGCCTTATACAATACGGAAAAATTTGCCGGGACGATGTCACAAATCGGCCAATTCCGCAATCGCCGGCTTGCCACGTCGTTCGAGAAAGTCGAGCAGGCGCCGTGGGCTGACGTTGAGAATACGATCCTGCGGGAACTCTACCTCGGCAATAATGCGTTCGCAGTGCTCAAACCCGCCGAGCGAGAAGGCGATATGCGAATCCGACCCCAACGCCAACCAACCACCGGCATCACGCACCGCGGCGGCAATCGCCCGGCAGTTGTCCTCGCTGCCCTTGCGCGAATGGGTAAACGACGAATTGTTCAGTTCCAGCGCCACTTCGTACCTGGCTGCTGCCGCGGCAACCGCTGCAATGTCAATCGGGTATCTTGGGTTACCGGGGTGGCTGATTATGTGCACGTCACCTTGCGCCATCGCGGCGATCATCGCTTCGGTATTGGCCGCCTTGTCCTGCGGGGCAAACACCGGCTCGTGGAAACCGGCAATAATCACGTCGATTTTATCCAGCATCGGACCGGTGCAGTCGATATCGCCCTGCAGGTTTTTGATGTTGGCCTCGATGCCGCGCAGGATGCCCACGCCGTCCACCAAACGCGGCCACACGTGCATGTTCATAAAGTGCCAATAGTGAGGCGCATCGGCCATATCCGGGCCGTGGTCGGTGATGGCGAACAGTTTGATGCCCTTTTGCCGGGCTTCGGCGATGTAATCATGCAGCGTACTGTAGGCGTGGGTGCTGGCAACGGTGTGCATATGTAAATCAACGGGGTACATTGCTTCTCCTTCTGGACGGCCTGCCCAAAAACGACGGCAGGCACGGTTTATTATTCATTTAGCTTAGCAGGTGCATCACCGAAAGATCAGTAACCCAACAGCACATCCACCACGCCGGCCGGTGTTTGTCCGGCTTCAAGCGCACGGATGTTTGCCGCGATCTGATCCATCGCCGCTTCCGGCAAGGTGATGGCAGCAATATGCGGGGTCATGGTGACACGCGGATGACGCCAGAACGGATGTTCCTGCGGCAACGGCTCATGGACGAACACATCCAGCGTGGCAGCGGCAATTTGCCCCTGCTCCAGCGCCTGCAGTAAATCGTCTTCAACCAGATGCGCGCCACGCGCCAGGTTGATCAGATAAGCGCCAGGCGCCAAATGTGCGAACAGTGACTGATTGAGGATCCCGGCGGTTTCCGGCGTATTGGGCAGCAGGTTGATCAGCAATTGCACGCCATCGAGAAACGCGGCGCGTTGTTCGGCACCGGCAAAGCTCTGCACGCCGGCAATCTGTTTAGGGCTGCGGCTCCAGCAGCGCACGTTGAAACCAAATTCCGTCAGTTTCCGCGCCACGCTTTTCCCCAGCACCCCGGCCCCCAGAATGCCAATGGTGAAATTATCCTGCTGATGGGGATCGAGCGGTTGCCACTTCTGTTGCTGTTGCAGCAGTTGATACTCGTCAAAACGGCGGAAATAACGCAGCACATAGCTCAGTGCATATTCTTGCATCTGTTGCGCCATGCCGGTGTCCTCCAGGCGCACCAGCGGAACGCCGGCCGGCAGAGTGCCTGGATGCTGACGCTCTTGCTCAAGAATGGCATCAACGCCCGCGCCGAGGGCAAAGACCCCTTTTAACTTTCCACGCTTCGCCAGCATCTCATAAGGCGGCCGCCATACCAACGCATAATCCGCCGGGCGATCGTCGCCTAGTTGCCAGGCGCGTACCGTTGCCTGCGGCAGGCGTTGCGATAGGCCGGTCAGCCAGTCCTGGGCATTAAAGAAAGGGTGATAGAAAATGATGTTCATCTGTACGGCTCCCGTCTGTTTTTATGCATTTACCTCCAGACTTCCGCGATTCGCCAACAGATGCAAGCGCTAAAGCTCAAAATGAAAACAGCCCCGACCAGTGGGCTGTTTTTATGCTGCGGGATCTCAGGCGGCAACGGGCGCGTCATGCCGGATCAGCCGACGCAACAGCGGGATCAGAATCAACATCACCACACCGACGCCTGCTGCGCCCCAGCCCAGTACGCTGAACACTTCGCTGTAACCGGGGTTGGTCATCACTGGGGTGCTGCCGCTGTTTTCCGGCATCAGCCCGGAAACATAACCCGCCAGTATCGAAGCAACGCCGGTGACCATCATCCAGCAGCCCATCATCACGCCCTGATAGCGCGGCGGCGCCAGTTTGCCGATCATCGCGTAGCCAATCGGGGAAATCATCAGTTCACCGATACTCTGCAACACGTAACTGATGACAATCCATTTGAACGCCACCAGCCCATCGCCACCGGCCAGGCTGATGCCCAACGGCAACACCAGCATGCCCAGCCCGATACAAAACAGCGAGCCGGAGAACTGCATTGGAATGTCGATATTGCAACCGCGTGCGCGCAGGCGGTTAAACCACCAGGCCATCAGTGGGCCTCCCACCACGATCACCAACGTATTGATGTTCTGGATCCACTGTGGTGCCACCTGAATGCCGTAAACATTCAGGTTGATATTGTGCTCGGAGAACAGCATCAGCCCCATCGGCGCCAACTGATACAGCGCCCAAAATACCAGAGAGCCCAATGCCAGGACCAGGTAAGCCGTCATCCGGCGGCGTTCATCACGCGGATGATGACGCAACGTCACCACGCATAACATCAGGAAAATCAGCACGCCGAGACCAATCACGAAGTGGCCGCTGAATTCGGCATGGGTCAGCATGACGCGGATGATCGGCACCAGTGCCACCAACACCGCCAACCCGATCAGCATACGCCAGCGGTATTGCGAACGGCTGGCATCGTGCAGCGGGGTATTGAGATCGGCCAGTATCCGCCAGCGGCTGACGGCAACGATGATCGCCGCGGCATTACCCAAAGTGGCGAACAGGAACAGTGCGCGGTAATTTTCGGTCAGTTGGAAATAGCCGGCCACGCTGAAACCGACGAAGAACCCCAGGTTCATCCCGGCGTAGTTCCATAAAAAGGCCGATTCGCGCCGATCGTCGTCCGGCTTAAAGCGCTGGGTCAGCATCATATTAATGCAGGTGACGTTCAGCCCGCTGCCGGTCAGGAACATCGCCAGGCCCCAATAAAGGCCCCAAACGCCCGCCACGGCGATCAATGCACAGCCGATCACCTGCAACACCATGCCCAGCACGAACAGGTTGCGGTTACTGAGGAAGCGTCCACCCAGGTAACCGCCGAACATATGCAAACCGTAGTTGAACGCGCCAAATACACCCATCATGGCGTTGGCGCTGCCTTCACTGAACCCCAGGCGTTTGGTGGCGTAAAGCACCAACGTGGAATACAGCACGGCAAAACCCAGCGTGGCGAAGATTTGGATAAAGAACAGTGCCCCGGCGCCCGGGGGAATGGCATGGCGCTGCGGCACCGCCGTTGTGGAGTCCGATGGAGTCAAAATGAACCTCTACTGCATTATTATTTAATAGGTCAGTCCCTGTCTGCGTTATCGCCGGCGCCATGCCCGGCAACCTGCACGGCGGTGTGATATTCCTTGCCAAAACCGCCGCGTCAGCACCAATCTATTTAGCGACACATATGACTAATAATCCAGTATTAATGCATATAACAGCACCATGAATAACGACACTGCTGATATATTGAGCTAACCCAAACTAAAATGTACAAATATTAATCTGAGAACGGATTTCGCCCCACCATCGACCGGCAGACTCGCCACACGCGGCAGCCGATCGCTCGGGAAATCAGCAAATTGCTGCAAGTTTAGCTAAACAGTCATCGTTATGTCACAAGAGGGTTGACGCTGGGATCAGATTCTCCTACATTAGCGCCCGTCGACAGCGCAATGCGTTAGCGATGAAGTAAAACGGTGAGGTGTCTGAGTGGCTGAAGGAGCACGCCTGGAAAGTGTGTATACGCGTAAGTGTATCGAGGGTTCGAACCCCTCTCTCACCGCCATATTCCACGAGAAAGCCTGAACGCAAGTTCAGGCTTTTTTGTTGCCTGCAGCGCAGGAAATTCCCCTGCCAGGCTCCCTGCCCATGCGGTTCGCCGCAGTTTTCGTCAAAGCGAACACAGGTTAACCGGACGCGCCGAAACCAAGAAATTCTGCTTGACCGGATCGCCCTCTCTCCCTATAGTAGCGCCCCGTTGCACCAGTGAGTACGCAACAACAAAATACGGTGAGGTGTCTGAGTGGCTGAAGGAGCACGCCTGGAAAGTGTGTATACGCGTAAGTGTATCGAGGGTTCGAACC
>NZ_JBIEIU010000006.1:0-306488 GCF_052113645.1 Serratia quinivorans
CTGAGTCCGGTAGAATACCGAACCCAGGCCCTGAAAGCCGCTTAATATGAACCGTCCAACTTTATGGGGTCAGTCCAAAAACCGGGCTTTTTTACCGTCTGCCAGCAGAGGGATTATACCTTGCGGAAGATCAGTGAACCGTTGGTGCCGCCGAAACCAAAGGAGTTACACAGCGTGTACTGCATATCACTCACCTGGCGTGCTTCGTGCGGAACGAAGTCCAGATCGCAACCTTCATCCGGGTTATCCAGATTGATGGTTGGTGGAACGGCCTGGTCACGCAATGCCAGAACGGTGAAGATCGACTCAATCGCGCCTGCTGCACCTAACAGGTGGCCGGTCATCGATTTGGTCGAGCTGACCATCACGCGCTGCGCATCGCTGCCAAATACCGACTTCACCGCCTGAGTTTCAGCTTTGTCGCCAGCTGGCGTTGAGGTGCCATGCGCATTGATATAGCCGATTTGTGACGTGGTCACACCGGCATCAAGCAACGCATTTTCCATCGCCAGCGCAGCGCCCGCACCGTTTTCCGGTGGTGACGTCATGTGATAAGCATCGCTGCTCATCCCAAAGCCGACAACTTCAGCATAAATCTTGGCGCCGCGTTTTTTGGCGTGCTCGTACTCTTCCAGCACCATCATGCCGGCACCGTCACCCAGAACAAAACCGTCACGGTCTTTGTCCCAAGGGCGGCTGGCTGCCTGCGGATCTTCGTTGCGGGTCGACAACGCGCGTGCTGCGCCAAAGCCGCCGACGCCCAACGGGGTACTGGCTTTCTCTGCCCCACCGGCCAGCATGACGTCAGCATCATTGTAAGCAATGATACGCGCGGCATGGCCGATGTTATGCACACCTGAGGTACAGGCGGTGGCGATCGAGATGCTCGGGCCACGCATGCCGTACATGATAGTCAGGTGGCCTGCAATCATGTTAACGATGGTTGACGGCACAAAGAACGGACTGATTTTCCGTGGGCCACCATTAACCAGTGAACTGTGGTTCTCTTCAATCAAACCCAGGCCGCCAATACCGGAGCCGATAGCGGCACCAATGCGGCTGGCGTTAGCCTCGGTGATATCCAGTTGTGCGTCCTGCATAGCTTGCATGCCGGCAGCGATACCGTACTGGATGAAGGCATCCATCTTGCGCGCATCTTTGCGGGAGATGAAATCTTCTGAATTAAAATTCTTTACCAGGCCAGCAAACTTGGTCGCATAGGCAGTGGTATCGAAATGGTCGATCAGGCTGATGCCACTCTGACCGGCAAGAAGAGCGTTCCATGTGGACTCTACCGTATTGCCGACAGGAGACAACATGCCCAGTCCGGTCACAACTACTCGACGCTTAGACACGTTTGTCCTCCAAGGAGGGAAAAATATGACACTAGGGATAGAAAAAACTTAGGCGGTCGAGTGACCGCCTAGATATGTTCTCTTACTGCTGGCTGGCGTTGATGAAATCAATAGCTGCCTGAACAGTAGTGATTTTCTCAGCTTCTTCGTCTGGAATCTCGGTGTCGAACTCTTCTTCCAGAGCCATTACCAGCTCAACGGTGTCAAGAGAATCAGCACCCAGATCTTCAACGAAAGAAGCGTTATTTAAAACTTCTTCCTGTTTAACACCCAACTGCTCAACAATGATTTTCTTAACGCGTTCTTCGATAGTGCTCATACTCTTAAATTTCCTATCAAAACTCGCTTTCGCGATGGTTTTCGTAGTGTATAAAATGTTGAAAAAGATGCAACTAAATCCCGGCTGGTCAAACCACGATTTTACGCTATTTTGCGGTTTTTACCCCAAATAACGCAAATAGTTTTCGCATTTTTTAAATCATGTACATGCCGCCATTGACATGTAACGTTTCACCGGTGATGTAGCCAGCCTCATCAGAGGCTAAAAATGCAACAGCGCTGGCGATTTCTTTAGCATCCCCCAGCCGATTGGCTGGAACTGATGACAAAATGCCTGCACGTTGATCATCTGTCAACGCCCGTGTCATGTCCGTCTCAATAAAGCCAGGTGCCACGACGTTGACCGTAATGCCACGTGAAGCGACTTCACGTGCCAAAGACTTACTAAAGCCAATCAGACCGGCTTTAGCCGCCGCGTAATTAGCCTGCCCTGCGTTCCCCATGGTGCCGACAACGGAACCGATGGTGATGATCCGGCCAAACCGCTTTTTCATCATAGCTCGCATTACCGCTTTTGACAGACGGAATACAGAAGTCAGATTGGTGTTCAGGATATCCTGCCACTCGTCGTCCTTCATACGCATCAGGAGGTTATCACGCGTAATACCGGCATTATTCACTAAAATGTCGATTTCGCCAAATTCAGCACGAATAGATGCCAGAACGCTGTCGATAGATTGAGCATCGACCACGTTCAACGCAAACCCTTTGCCGTTCGCACCCAGGTAGCTGCTGATAGCTTCAGCGCCGCTTTCACTGGTGGCGGTGCCGATCACTTTAGCGCCGCGTGCCACAAACGTTTCTGCAATAGCCCGGCCAATACCCCGGCTCGCGCCGGTGACCAGAACAACTTTACCTTCGAAGCTCATTGTTTTCCTCTTTATTGTTCAAGCGCCGCTTTCAGGCTGGCTGCGTCATTTACCGCCGCCGCCGTCAGGGTATCAACAATACGTTTAGTCAGGCCGGTCAGAACCTTACCCGGACCAACCTCTAGCAGCGACGTAACGCCCTGTGCTGCCATAAATTCAACGCTCTCGGTCCAACGTACCGGGCTGTACAACTGACGCACCAGAGCGCTGCGGATCGCTTCAGGGTCGGTTTCGGTACGCACGTCGACGTTATTCACCACCGGCACCTGCGGTGCGCTGAAGGTGATGTCCTGCAACGCCACGGCCAGTTTGTCTGCAGCCGGTTTCATCAGTGCGCAGTGCGAAGGCACGCTCACCGGCAACGGCAGCGCGCGCTTGGCGCCTGCGGCTTTACAGGCCGCGCCTGCACGTTCAACCGCTTCTTTATTGCCGGCGATCACCACCTGGCCCGGGGAATTGAAGTTCACCGGAGAAACAACCTGCCCTTGGGCAGACTCTTCACATGCCTTGGCGATAGCGGCATTGTCCAGACCGATGATGGCGGACATGGCGCCAGTGCCTTCCGGCACCGCTTCCTGCATCAGTTTGCCGCGCAGCTCAACCAGACGGATTGCCGCCTGGAAATCCAGCACGCCCGCACACACCAACGCCGAGTATTCACCCAGGCTATGGCCGGCCATGATGGCAGGCATTTTACCGCCCTGCTGCTGCCAAACGCGGAAAATCGCGACTGACGCGGCCAGCAATGCCGGCTGCGTCTGCCAGGTTTTGTTCAGTTCTTCCGCCGGTCCTTGCTGCACCAGTTGCCACAGGTCGTAACCCAGAGCGGAAGAAGCTTCGCTGAAAGTAGTTTCAACGATCGGATATTGCGTGGCCAAATCGGCCAGCATGCCCAAGGTCTGTGACCCCTGGCCTGGAAAAACAAAAGCAAATTGCGTCATTTTTTCTTCCTGTTAATCAGAAACGAACCAGCGCCGAGCCCCAGGTAAAGCCGCCGCCAAAGGCTTCCAGCAGCACCAGTTGGCCGCGTTGGATCCGCCCATCACGCACCGCTTCATCGAGCGCTGCAGGGACCGAGGCGGCAGAGGTGTTACCGTGACGATCGAGCGTCACCACCACTTTATCCATCCCCATACCCAGTTTTTTCGCCGTTGCGCTGATAATGCGCAGGTTGGCCTGGTGTGGCACCAGCCAATCCAATTGGCTGCGGTCCAGATCGTTGGCCTGCAGCGTTTCATCAACGATGTGAGCCAATTCGGTCACCGCAACCTTGAAGACTTCATTGCCTGCCATGGTGACATACGCCGGCTTTTCCTGATCCTGACGATCCTTGAACGGCAACGTCAACAGGCCGCCGTAGCTGCCGTCCGCATGCAGGTGGGTCGACAGAATGCCCGGCTCTTCAGAAGCGCCCAACAGCACTGCGCCCGCGCCATCACCGAACAGAATGATGGTGCCGCGATCTTCAGGATCCAGCGTGCGAGACAGCACGTCCGCCCCAATCACCAATGCACGTTTCACCGCGCCGTTCTTGACGTACTGATCGGCAACGCTCAATGCATAAGTGAAACCGGCGCAGGCCGCAGCCAGATCGAAGGCCGCACAGTCCTTAATCCCGAGCATCTGCTGCACCTGGCAGGCAGAACTGGGGAATGCGTGGCTCGATGTGGTGGTAGCCACGACGATCAGCCCGATATCTTCTTTAGCCACACCTGCCATTTCCAGCGCTTTTTCAGCAGCATGGAAGCCCATCGTCGCCACGGTTTCATCAGCGGCGGCGATGCGGCGTTCACGGATACCGGTGCGAGAGACGATCCACTCGTCAGAGGTATCAACCATTTTTTCAAGGTCAGCGTTGGTGCGCACTTGTACGGGTAAATAACTCCCCGTACCGAGAATCTTTGTATACATGTACGATCAGTCACTCTTAGGTAATACAGCTTCAAGGCGCGCAGCAATCCTGTCAGGGACTTGCCGCTGCACCGCCTGCACAGCCTGTTCGATTGCAACTGCAAACGCGTGCGGGTTCGCAGCGCCGTGGCTCTTGATTACGGTGCTGCGCAATCCTAACAGACATGCGCCATTATACTGGTCGGGGTTCAGGTGGCCGAACCGCTTTACCACCCGTTTTTGCAACCAACGGCCCAACAATTTTAACCACCACGCCTGCTTGCCACCGTCTCCGGATGATTTCAGCAGCGATAAAAATACTCTTACCACCCCTTCCATGGTTTTCAGGGTGACGTTACCCACAAAGCCGTCGCAGACCATCACATCGGTTTTACCAGTGAGAAGATCGTTGCCTTCCAGGTAACCAATATAGTTGATTGCCGGAGTATTTTTTAGCACGGCGGCCGCTTCGCGGATATTATCCAGGCCTTTGGTTTCTTCTTCACCAATATTCAGCAGCGCCACGCGTGGTTGCGCAATCCCCACTACCTCTTCAGCCATCACCGCGCCCATCACCGCAAACTGCACCAGCATGGTACTGTCGCATTCGACGTTGGCGCCAAGATCCAGCACCACGGTTTTGCCGCCCAGCTGATTCGGGATCACCGTCATCAGCGCCGGTCGTTCAATACCGTCCAGCGGCTTAATCAGCATTTTCGCCAAGCCCATCAATGCGCCGGTATTGCCTGCGCTGACACAGCCCTGCGCATCACCGTTTTTGGTCAACTCCAGCGCTATGCGCATGGAAGTGCCACGGCTGGCGCGAATCGCTTGTGAGGGTTTGGCGTCGCCGGCAATCACTGATTCAGCGGGCACGACTTGCAAACGTTCCAGAAGAACCGGATCGGCTTTGGCAAGTAAAGGAGAGAGGGTGTCGGGATTGCCGACCAGCAGAAGATGAAGCTGTAAATTAGAGGCCAGTGCCTGCAATGAAGCAGGCACTGTGACGCAGGGACCGAAGTCCCCGCCCATTGCATCTAACGCCAGGGTTAGACGAGTCAAGGTACCGCTACTTAGCCGATAACCTTGCGACCGCGGTAGAAACCGTCGGCAGTGATGTGGTGACGACGATGAGTTTCACCAGAAGTCGCATCAACAGACAAAGTGGTGGTGGTCAGGGCATCGTGTGAACGACGCATGCCACGTTTGGAACGGGTTGGTTTATTTTGTTGTACGGCCATGGACCTTACTCCTTAATTACTTACGCTTTAAACTGGCTAATACGGCAAATGGGTTTGGTTTCTCCGCCTCTGGAGGCAGTTTGCCAAAGACCATGTCCGCTTCGGACACTTCACAGTGTTCAGATTCATGTACCGGGACGACAGGCAGTGAAAGAATAATTTCGTCTTCAATCATTGCCAACAGATCAACTTCGCCAAACTCATCGACTTCGATCGGCTCGTACGCCCCCGGTAATGCCTCAGCCTGCTCATCATTGACGACCGGGCTAAAACAATATGTTGTGTGAACATGGTGTTCGAACGGGACTCCGCAGCGTTGGCACATCAGCATTACCTGGACGTCCGCATGCCCTGTTATCACCGCGAGGCGCTGGTTATCAATATCGAAAGATAACGAGACCTCAACATCACTGTCCACACTGACCACAGAGGCAGCAACACGTGTAACCTGCTCAGGCGCATAGGAACCAACATAGTCCAGACGTTTCTGAGCGGTACGTACCGCATCAATGGTCAAGGGTAATTTTACCTTTTGCATAGGGCGCGCATATTAACTTTGTAACGACTTAGAGTCAAAGAAAAAGGCCGTAAAACGGCACCTTTCACCAATATTCGCTTCCTCAGCGGCGGACAGTTTAAAATGCCCTCTCTATTTACGCTATGGTTTACGAAAAAAATTATGCAGAGACTCCTCCTCGCCTCCACCTCGACCTACCGCAAGATGCTGTTGGAAAAACTGCATCTGCCCTTTATCTGCGACGCGCCGCAGGTCGATGAAACCCCGCTGGCCGGGGAAAACGCTGAAGCGCTGGTATTACGGCTGGCAGCAGCAAAAGCCCAGGCATTGGCCACCGCCTACCCCGATCATGTGATTATCGGCTCTGACCAGGTCTGTGTGATCGACGGTAAAATAACCGGGAAACCGCACACCGAAGTCAACGCCTGCGCGCAGTTGCGCCAGGCCAGCGGCCAAAGGGTGACTTTTTATACCGGGCTGGCGTTATACAACAGCCGCAGCAACCACCTGCAGGCGCTTTGCGAGCCTTTCCATGTTCATTTCCGTACGCTGAGCGAGGCTGAAATCAGCCGCTATGTGCGTCTTGAACAACCACTCAACTGCGCAGGCAGTTTTAAAAGTGAAGGTTTGGGCATTGCGTTGTTCGACAAACTGGAAGGGCGCGATCCGAATGCGTTGATTGGCCTACCGCTGATCGCGCTGCTGGAAATGCTGCGGGCCGAAGGCATCAACCCGCTGACATAAAATCTCTTTACTGGCCTTTGGACTGTTTGCGCAATACCAACAGGCAGTGACGCAATTCCTGGTCCATCGGCGCTTCAATACGCAGGGTTTCGCCGGTGCCCGGATGTTCGAAACGCAGCGCCGCCGCGTGCAAGAACAAACGTTTGAGCCCGGTACCGGCCAATTGGCGGTCGAATTCCCGATCGCCATAGCGATCGTCAAAAGCGATAGGATGCCCGGCATGCAAAGCGTGAACGCGTATCTGGTGAGTACGCCCGGTGATCGGGCTGGCCTTGACCAGCGTCGCATGTTCAAAGCGCTCTTCCACCTTGAAACGGGTTTCCGACGGCTTACCTTCGCTGTTGACGCGCACGATGCGTTCGCCGCTTTGCAGAATGTTTTTCAGCAACGGTGCCTGCACGGCCTTGCAATGCGACTGCCATTGGCCGCGGACCAGCGCCAGATAATCCTTCTGCATGCCTTTCAGCCGCAGTTGCTCATGCAAGGAGCGCAGCGCCGAACGCTTTTTCGCCACCAGCAGCACGCCGGAAGTGTCACGATCCAACCGATGTACCAACTCCAGGAAGCGGGCTTCCGGGCGCAACGCACGCAGGGCTTCAATGACGCCAAAGCTCAGGCCACTGCCGCCATGCACCGCCGTGCCTGAGGGCTTGTTCAGCAGCAGCAGGTGGTCGTCTTCATACAGAATGCAATCGGCAAGCGCAGCCACTTTATCCAGCTTGGCGGAAACCGGCGTTTCTTCACGCTCAGCAACGCGTACCGGCGGCACACGCACCACGTCACCGGCCACCAGCTTATATTCAGCCTTGATGCGTCCTTTATTAACCCGTACCTCGCCTTTGCGTACGATGCGATAAATCATGCTCTTCGGCACGCCTTTCAGGCGCGCAAGCAGAAAGTTGTCGATTCGCTGACCGGCTTCGTCATCAGAAATCGTGAGTAATTGTACTGCAGGAATGTTCGTTTTCATGGAGCGGGATTCTAAATAGAGCGCGTAAATAGCGCCACTTCTTTTTCTGTGCTTAACTGTCTCTCTGACTGTAGGAGAAACCCCAGCGGACAATAAGGCAGCAAGCCGGTTTGAACGTTTGCGATTTCTTCCGCAGTTAAGGAAAAGTCACCTTGCTATAACAGTATCAGCAGTGGAATAATGCGTTTACTTTCCACGTTGATTCTCGTTAAACAGGGAAAACGGTGGAATTATAAAATTTGTCTGATGGCGCAAAAACGCAGCAATGGCGTAAGACGTAATGTGAAATCAAACAATTAGCGGGCTGCGGGTTGCAGCTTGGCCGGCAAACGGAATCAGATCTGTCGACGTAAATCAGAGGCTATTCCCCTAGTAAAAGTGCTGTTTTTCACAAAGAAATACAGGCTTACCGAGATAATGCGCCCCTATGCAGGCGACAACCGTGAGGTTGACGGCTTTGCGAGAAGACACGGGGTTTTCGGTTTTAATCCGGCCATGAGGTTATTTTGCCCGCAGCTTTGTCGATAATGTAAAAATAACGAGTAAGTTAAGATGAAAAGAATGTTGATTAACGCAACTCAGCAGGAAGAGTTGCGTGTTGCCCTCGTAGATGGACAGCGGCTGTATGATTTGGATATTGAAAGTCCGGGTCATGAACAGAAAAAAGCGAATATTTACAAAGGTAAAATCACTCGTATAGAACCAAGTCTTGAAGCAGCGTTCGTAGATTACGGCGCCGAACGACATGGTTTCCTCCCTCTTAAAGAAATCGCTCGCGAATACTTCCCAAGTAACTACTCCTCCCATGGTCGCCCGAACATCAAAGATGTGCTGCGCGAAGGCCAGGAAGTGATCGTTCAGGTTGATAAAGAAGAACGTGGCAACAAAGGCGCCGCCTTGACCACCTTCATCAGCCTGGCCGGCAGTTATTTGGTTCTGATGCCGAACAACCCACGTGCCGGTGGTATTTCACGCCGCATCGAAGGTGACGACCGCACCGAATTGAAAGAAGCGCTTTCTTCTCTGCAACTCCCGGATGGCATGGGCCTGATTGTCCGTACCGCAGGCGTGGGCAAATCTGCCGATGCATTGCAGTGGGATCTCTCTTTCCGCCTGAAGCACTGGGAAGCGATTAAAAAAGCCGCTGAAGGCCGCGCTGCGCCATTCCTGATCCATCAGGAAAGCAACGTCATCGTGCGTGCGTTCCGCGACTATCTGCGCCCGGACATCGGCGAAATCCTGATCGACAATCCAAAAGTTCTCGATCTGGCCAAAGAGCACATCGCTGCCCTGGGCCGTCCGGATTTCAGCAGCAAAATTAAACTGTACAGCGGTGAAATTCCTCTGTTCAGCCACTACCAAATCGAATCTCAAATCGAATCCGCCTTCCAGCGTGAAGTTCGCCTGCCTTCCGGCGGTTCGATCGTTATCGACTCCACCGAAGCGCTGACCGCTATCGACATCAACTCCGCACGTGCAACCCGCGGCGGCGATATCGAAGAAACTGCGTTCAACACCAACCTGGAAGCGGCAGACGAGATCGCTCGCCAGCTGCGCCTGCGTGACCTTGGCGGCCTGATCGTTATCGACTTTATCGATATGACCCCGGTTCGCCATCAGCGTGAAGTGGAAAACCGCCTGCGTGATGCCGTACGTCAAGACCGCGCGCGTATCCAAATCGGCCGCATTTCCCGTTTCGGTCTGCTTGAGATGTCGCGTCAGCGCCTCAGCCCATCACTGGGTGAATCCAGCCATCACGTTTGCCCGCGCTGTAACGGCACTGGCACCATCCGTGATAACGAATCCCTGGCGCTGTCCATCCTTCGTTTGATCGAAGAAGAAGCGCTGAAAGAAAATACCAAAGAAGTTCACGCTATCGTGCCGGTTCAGGTGGCCTCCTACCTGCTGAACGAAAAACGTGAATCGGTGAGCGCGATCGAGAAACGTCAGGGTGGCGTGAAAGCGATCATCGTGCCGAACGATCAGATGCAAACCCCGCACTACTCTGTGCTGCGCGTGCGTAAGGGTGAAGAAACGCCAACCCTGAGCTACCTGCTGCCGAAACTGCACGAAGAAGAGATGGCTCAGCCGCTGGAAGATGCGCCGATGGAGCGCAAGCGTCCGGAACAACCGGCGCTGGCCTCGTTCTCTCTGGCTGCTGATGCACCGCCACCGGCGGAAGAAGCCGTTGTTGCTCAGGCTACCGTTGCGACTGCCGCGACCAAACAAGCTGCACCTACCGCGGCCAAGCCGGGTCTGTTGGGCCGTCTGTTCGGTGGTCTGAAAGCGCTGTTCGCCAGTGAAGAACAACCGGTCGTCGAAGCCAAACCTGTCGTTGAAGCGCCTAAGTCTGAAAGCCACGGTGAAAACCGTCGTCAGGATCGTCGCGGTCAACGCCGTCAGGGCACCGGTCGTAAAGAACGCGGTGAGCGTGGCGATCGTCCGGAACGTGGTGAACGCAAAGAGCGCGGTGAAGGCCGTGACAATCGCGAACGTGATAATCGTGAGCCGCGTGAAAACCGCGAACCTCGCGACAACCGCGAAGGCCGTGAAACACGCGAAGTCCGTGATGAGCAGCGTCGCAACCGTCGCAATGCGCCGCAGGCCACTGCAACCGTTGCCGATGAGCCGCAGTCTGAAGAAGCCGCCAAGGCACAGCGCGAAGAGCAGCAACAGCGTCGTGACCAGCGTGCCGAACGTCAGCGCCGTCGTCAGGAAGAAAAACGTCAGGCTCAGCAGGAAGTGGCCGCACTGGAAAGCACAGAAACAGTGGCTACCAGCACCGGCAACGACGAAGAGCTTGAAGAACGTCAGATGCAGAACATGCAGCGTCGTCAACGTCGTCCTCTGTCGCAGAAGGTTCGTATCCTGTCTGCCGAAGAAGAACTGCACCGCGCAGCGGAAGAACTGCTGGCACCAAAAGCGCCGGTAGCGAGAGCTCAGGACGTAAAACCTGCCCAGGCGGAAGACAGCGTTAAACTGCTGCCGGAAACCCTTGAAGCGCAGGCCGATGGCGAGGCCCAGGGTGACAACCGCGCTAATGGCGAAAATGGCATGCCACGCCGCTCACGCCGTTCTCCGCGTCACCTGCGTGTTAGCGGTCAGCGTCGTCGCCGTTACCGTGACGAGCGTTACCCTACTGAGTCACCAATGCCGCTGGCGGGGGCTTTCGCCTCTCCGGAAATGGCATCGGGCAAGGTCTGGGTGAGTTACCCTGTCACACAAACTGCGCAAGTGGTTGAAGAAGCAGAAGTTCAGGCTGAAGCTACCGAGATCGCTGCCGACAACGTCATGACCCCAGAAGCCGTCAGTGTGGCTGCGCCGGTCATCGCCGAGGTCGCTGATCAAGCTATCGCACCGGTGAACGAGCCGGAAGTTGTGACAGCAGCAGCGGAAGAAGCCCAACCGGTTGTAGAAACCGCTGAGCCAATCATCACGGCACAGGCTGAAGAAACTCCGGCAGCGCCAGTGGCAGAAACCTCCGCCGTTGAAGAAACTGCGGTAGTTGAAGCTGCAGCGGTAGTTGAAGAAACCCCTGCCGTTGAAACTGCCCCTGTGGTTGAGGAAACCCCAGTGGTTGAAGCAACGCCGGTGGTGGAAGAAACTGCAGCCGTGGTAGCCACTGTCACCGAGTCGGCCCCTGCGCCTGCTGAACCGGTTGTTGAAACTACACCCGTTCAGGAAGTTGTTGCTCCGGCCGTTGTTGAAGAACCCGCTCCGGTTGTGCAGCAGCAACCCGCACCGGTTCAGGCTGATGTGCTGTACAAGCATATTGCTACGGCGCCAATGACCAAGGCTCCTGCACCGGACTATGTGCCGGAACAGCAGCAGCACAGTGATTGGCAGCGTCCTTCCTTCGGCTTCGAAGGTAAAGGCTCAGCCGGTGGCCATGCGGCGGTGAATCAAGCCACCGCACCGGCAACCAAACCGCAGCCGGTTAACGAATAAGTTAATCTGCTTCGATAAAAAAACCCGCCATCAGGCGGGTTTTTTATTGCTGAAAATACACTCAGGCAATTTTCTTCAACTGTTTGATATCCAGCAAATCCAGCTTACCGTCGATGCTGGCGACAAACCGCTTAAAATGCTCGGTGGCATTGTGTTTCTCCAGCGCCTCTGCGCTTGCCCAGCGCTCAAAGAACACGAAGGTGCCCGGCTGCTCGAGATCGCGATGCAGATCATATTGCAGGTTGCCCAGTTCCTGACGGCTTGGATCGATAATCTCATGCACCGCGTCGCTAACAGCGGACACAAATTCAGGTTTCGCCTGCAGGGTGGCAATAACACGCACTTCCATTTTTCTCTCCCATTCCAACATGATTAACGTTGATAACCCGACAGTTATGACTCGGGGATCATTAGAATCCCTGTCACTATGCACCCGATAACCAATTGATTTCAACTTGCCGTGAACAAACAGATGCATCGCAAGCGCTTTCCGCTTATCCTTGTACCCCGGCGTGAATAAGCCCCATTATTCGCTTTTATTTAGACCCGTATCTAACCGCCGGAGCCTTGCAACATGACCGCACAACCCCAAGCCCTGAAAATCCGCCGCCCTGACGACTGGCACATCCATCTGCGTGACGATGACATGCTGAAAACGGTTTTGCCCTATACCAGTCAGGTATTCGGCCGGGCGATTGTGATGCCAAACCTGGCTCCGCCAATTACCACCGTAGAAGCCGCTCGTGCTTATCGCGACCGTATTCTGGCGGCCGTTCCTCAGGGGCACAACTTCACCCCGTTGATGACCTGCTACCTGACCAATTCGCTGGCCGCCGCCGAACTGGTTAATGGATTCGAGCAAGGCGTTTTCACCGCCGCCAAACTCTACCCTGCCAATGCCACAACCAACTCCAGTCATGGCGTCAGCGATGTGAAGGCAATTTACCCGCTGTTCGAGCAAATGCAAAAAATTGGCATGCCGTTGCTGATCCACGGTGAAGTGACCGATGCCACCGTCGATATTTTCGATCGCGAAGCACGCTTTATTGATCAGGTTATGGAGCCGATTCGCCGCCAGTTCCCACAGCTGAAAATCGTCTTCGAGCACATCACCACCAAAGAGGCGGCGCAGTACGTGCAAGAAGGCAATCGATTCCTTGGCGCGACCATCACCCCGCAGCACCTGATGTTTAACCGTAACCACATGCTGGTTGGCGGTATCCGTCCGCACTTGTTCTGTCTGCCGATCCTCAAACGCAACATTCACCAGGAAGCGCTGCGCAAAGCCGTTGCCAGCGGTTCAGACCGTTTCTTCCTCGGTACCGACTCCGCACCTCACGCCAAGCACCGCAAGGAGTCCAGCTGTGGCTGCGCGGGCGTATTCAACGCGCCTAACGCTATACCGGCCTATGCCAGCGTGTTCGAAGAGTTAGGTGCGCTGGAACACCTGGAAGCCTTCTGCTCATTGAACGGTCCACGCTTCTATGACTTGCCGGTCAATGCCGACTTCATCGAACTGCAACGCGTGCCGACCACGCAGCCGGAAGAGATCGCCATGGGCAACGAAACAGTAGTGCCCTTCCTGGCCGGAGAGAGTTTGAACTGGTCAGTGAAAGCCTGATGATCTTTTTTTAACGCAACCTATTGCCCCCATGCACGGTTAACTGTATAAATATCCAGTAAATCGCTTCGGGGGCAATTATGCGTGTTGAAGTCACTATAGATAAAACCAAACCGCTGCCGGCAGGCGCCATTGAAGCCCTGACCGGCGAGCTGGGTAAGCGGGTAAACCGCCAATTTCCGGACGCCGTGGTCCAGGTGCGTTATGCCAGCTCCAACGGGCTTTCGGTACTGGGCGGCCTAAAAACAGATAAAGACCTGATCGAGGAGATCCTCCAGGAAACCTGGGAAAGTGCCGACGATTGGTTTAGCGCAGAATAATACTGCAATGTAGTTTTTGCCGGGGGTCGCTCTCCGGCTTTTTTGTATTTGAAGCCCGGCATCCCGCGGTTTTATTTTCTGCTGGAAGAAAAGCCTTATCTGGTCTGTACTGAATGCTTTAACAGGAGATCTTTGACATGGCCCCGGACAAGGTTAAAACCGAAGAAGCGATGACCTTTGGCGAACTGCTGGCGCTGATTGCCGATCAAAAACGGCGTCTGAGCGTACTGGAAGTGGCATTTTCCTATCTGGCCTTTGGTTTGGATAACAAAGCCAATCAATTATTGATTCATAGCCTGAAGCTGGAATCGCAAAATCAAAACCGTGATGCCGAAACGCAACAACACTTTGCTCATCTGGCCGCCGAGCTGGAAAAACGGCTACACGCGGCCCCGCCCGCTTCTGAAGTGGAATGACGGCGAAATTCCCGCCGGGTAGGCATTCACCAGTCGCACTGCAGAATAATCGTCCAAATAAATATTTATTTTACAAAAAAAGGGGCGAAAAGCTCCACCACTGAAACCAGATGCGTATACTGTAATTGCTCACATGATGATGAGCCGCATTGATCCTCGTTAGTCACTCACGGTAGTTACTACTCAATAAGGGGTCTTTATGGACAGAAATGATGAAGTAATTCAGACGCACCCGCTTGTTGGTTGGGATATCAGTACTGTCGACGTTTATGACGCCATGATGATACGCCTTCATTACCTGTCTTCACTAGACCAGACACCCGAAGACGCCCAAGTAGACAGAACGCTTTGGCTAACCACAGATGTCGCACGTCAATTAATCAATATCTTAGAAGCTGGCATCGCCAAGATTGAAGCAACGGATTACCAGGACCTTGATCGTAGAAAACACTAATTCACTGCCCCACAATACCTAAGGCGCCGGCGATTATCTCTGGCGCCTTTTTCTTTGCCTGCAGGCCGCGCAACGGGTGCATTGCAGCGCTCAACCTTTTATCATAACGAAAGAAGAAACGTATAACAGAGAGGTTATGGCACGTGGAATATGACTTGATTGTTGTGGGCAGCGGTTCGGTAGGCGCGGCGGCAGGTTACTATGCGACTCGGGCCGGCTTGAAAGTGTTAATGATAGACAGCGCCATACCCCCACACCGTAACGGCAGTCACCACGGTGATACTCGCATCATTCGCCATGCTTATGGCGAAGGCGAAAAGTATGTCCCGCTGATCCTCCGTGCACAGGCCTTATGGAATGCGCTGATAAAACAAACCGGCGAAGAGCTTTTTCAGGATTGCGGCGTGCTGAATATGGGGCCGGCGCAGTCTGAGTTTATCCGTAATGCCCAGAACAGCGCGGAGAAATTCCGTCTTAATACGCAAAACCTGAGCGCAGAACAGATTAACCAGCGGTGGCCGGAATTCAATGCGCCGGAAGGCTACATCGGCGTGTTTGAACCTGACGCCGGATTCCTGCGGTCGGAACAGGCCGTCGCCAGCCTGATCAAACTTGCCAAAGAGGCCGGTTGCAGCCAGTTGTTTAATTGCCCGGTCACTGAGGTGAACCCCATCGAAGGCGGTGTCGAAGTGGTCACTCCTGAAGGCCGCTTTCAAGGAAGTAAGGCCGTAGTCACCACCGGCACCTGGGTCAAGGCTCTGTTACCACAATTGCCCATCGAGCCACTGCGCAAAGTGTTTTCCTGGCATCAGGCAGATGGCCGCTACAGTATCAACAACCGTTTCCCGGCGTTTACCGTCGAAGCACAGGACGGGAGCCATTATTACGGCTTCCCTGCCGACAACGACGGGCTGAAAATAGGCAAGCACGATGGCGGCCAACCAATGGACACGCCGGAGCAACGCAAACCTTTCGGCAGTTTCGCCAGTGACGGAACCGAAGTGTTCCACTTCCTGCGCCAATTTTTGCCAGGTGTAGGGGTATGTTTACACGGTGAAGCATGCAGTTATGATATGAGTCCAGATGAGGATTTCATTATCGATACCCTGCCTGACTGCGATCGCTTAATGGTCATCAGCGGCCTGAGCGGCCATGGTTTCAAGTTTGCCAGTGTGTTAGGCGAGATTGCCGCCCTGTTTGCTGAGGGTAAAACCTTACCGGTGGATATCTCTCCCTTTACGCTCAAGCGCTTTAAATAACCCTCCTCCATTGACATAACCGCTCCCATCAACGCGCATGGGAGCGGTTACGCCCTGCAGTTACAATCCGAAACCTTCGTATCAATTTGAAATATATTGGGAATAATATTCCAACGGAAATTTCTGGCGCAAGTATCCGGATTTCCGAATTGATCCCCCGTGGTGTAAGTTCTATTTTACAGCTGATATGCCCCTGGTACTTTTTCGATCAACAAGGACGTCACCATGAAACTGCTTGTCGTGGACGAATGCTGCTTCACCCGGGTCGGTATCGATAACTATTTTACGGACAATGTTTTCACCCAGGTAAAATGTTGCCACAGCCTGGAACAAGCAACGCCCCTGCTGGATCACTACCGCCCAAGCCACATCCTGGTCAACCTGACCAAACATTGCCGCTACAGTGAAGATGATGCCCAATTACAGGCCTTCATCGAGGCCACTCCATCGGCACTATTGTTTATTTATCTGGATACGCCATACCCTTACAGCGAAACGCCAATGCGCATCGCCGACCACGCCTTCCTGTTCAACAAAGCCACTTTGCCCGTGACCCTGCGCATGATGCAGGAAAAACCGGTCTCTCTGATGGATTGCAGCGTAGAACATTCGCTTTTCAGCCCGCAGGAGCTGACCGTCATGAAACACTGGATGGCGGAGATGCCTAACTACCGCATCGCCAAAAAGCTGCACATCAGTTCGCATACCGTCTATGTTCACAAACGCCACATCACCGAAAAAATCAACGCTCGCAACCGGCTGGAATTTTATTCGCTGTATAACGTGCTGCGCCATTTTTATCCGCCGAGCGTTCCCGTCAGTTCAATGTCCCCCTCTCTGATGGCGGTGTAAGCAAGCCTGCGTCAAAGCAGGTTGAGACTGCTGACAAACATATAATGTTTGGCGGCAGGCGCTAAAGGTTTTGAAAATAAATCAGGAAAATCAATTTATTGATTTTCGGCTGATAACTCAAAGGGGGAAAAACCACGCTTTTATCCCCCTTTGTCAATAATCTGAGCCTGCGTCAAAGCAGGCTGATTTCGACCAAAGATTCGCCACGGTGCCACGCTTTGCCTTCTCGGCAGTATTAACGCTGACCGCAAAAATACTATAATCTGCCAGTCCTTACCTTTTGGCTGCTGAGAATGCTAAACAAAATACTGTCGGCGATCGTCAACAACGTGCGCGAACATCTGGTGCTGTATCTCTGCCTGTGGCTGGTATTGCTAGCGCTGGATGTCTATTTCTTCTTCATGCCCTAACCCATGCCGCAGAATTTCCCCCGCTTGCGCTTTAGCCGTTTCGGCTCGCCGGAACAGGTAATTTCCCTGGAAGATAGCGGGATCCCCATGCTGCAACCCAATCAGCTGCTACTGCGGATGCGCTATGCACCGATAAATCCCTCCGACTTGATCCCGATCCACGGTCAGTATGCGCATCGTATCGCCTTGCCTCAGGTTCCGGGTTACGAAGGCGTAGGTGTCTCTGTCGACCCCCACGGTCAGCCCACCGACAAACGCGCGCTGACAATAACGGGTGATGGAAGCTGGCAAACTTTCGTCACGCTCGAGCAAGACAGGGTCATTTGGGTGCCGGACGATATTGACGATGCCAGTGCGGCGCAGATCTACATCAACCCGCTCACCTGTTGGGTCTTGCTGACACAATGGCTACCGCTAAAAGCTGGCGATATTTTGTTGATTAACGGTGGCGGTTCGGCGATTAGCCTGCTGTTTTGCCAACTGGCGGCGCTGCGCGGTATCCGGCTGGTCGTGGTGGTACGTAATGCGGCCCATCGCCAGGCGCTGCTGAATGCCGGTGCCTGGCGGGTTCTGGAGGGGGAATTACTGCAACAATACCGGCTGCAACAGCTCACGGGGCATACCGCCCGGGCGGCGATTGACTGCGTCGGCGGCGAGGACGGTGTGCATCTGGCGCGTTCGGTCAGCACGACCGGTGACTTTGTCGCTCTGGGGTTGCTCGGCAATCAACAGGTTGATTGGCAGTATATTACTCATCAACTGCGACTTCGCACCTCCCTGTTTCACCTGCGGAAATGGAATGCTCAGGCAACGCCGGTTCAATGGCAGGCGGCGTTTCAACAGCTTTTCCATCTGGTGAGACGTGGCCAACTGGAGTTGCGGCCTCCAGCGGCCATCTATCCGTTACGGCACTATCGACTGGCACTACAACACGCAGCTGACAGCCAGACCCAGGGAAAGATCTTCTTTACTCCGGCGTGACCTGCTTGCCCGGCTGCCCATCGCCGAGGATAACCGCCAATTTATGCCCTCCTTCGGTGGTCTCCAGCGCGATGCGGGTAATAATGGTCAGCGGTACCGACAGCAACATCCCCACCGGCCCCATCAGCCAGCCCCAGAAGATCAACGACAGGAACACCACCAGCGTCGACAGCCCCAGTCCACGGCCCATGACGCGCGGCTCCAGCATGTTGCCAATCACCAGATTGATAGCGATAAAGCCCGCAGCCACCACCAGCGCATCCCCAAAGCCGTTAAACAGCAAGGCCTGGATCAGCGGAGGAACTGCGGCGATCACCGAGCCGATATTGGGAATATAATTCAGCAAAAACGCCAGCAGCCCCCAGATAAACGCGAAGCGCACATCGACCGCTGCCAGAAATCCCCAGACAATGACGCCGGTCGCCAGACTGATCGCCGTTTTGATCACCAGGTAACGCGTGACGCCGTCCAACGCACGCTGAATGTTGGCAATGCCTTCGCTGGGTTTATCCAATGCCTGCTGCAGTTTGTAAGGCAACAGTTGCACTTCGAACAGCATAAATACCACGGTCATCAGCAACAGGAAGATGTTGGTCATGGCACCGGATAAGCGGCTCAACAGCCGGGTGATCATGTTCATTGCCGAACTGGGATCGACATATTGCAACATCGCCTCGGTAGAAATGGTGATGTTGAAGCGATCGGCGTAGTGCTGCAGTTCGTTCAGTTTTTCCATCATCATGCCACGGTACTGCGGCAGCGACCGGGCAAACTCGTTCAGCGATGCGCCCAATATGCCGATAAACAGCACCATCGCCACCACTACGGCCACCACCAGCAAGGTTACGCCCAGCACGCGCGGTATCCGCCAGCGCTCTAACTGCGCTACCAGCGGATTCAGTACCATGGCGAGAAACACCGCCAGCAAGAATGGCACCACGACATCCGCCGCCGCCTTGACGCCGGCAAGAATAATGACCAACATCGCCAGCATGATAGCCAGGCGCAGGCTACGATCGGTCAACAGGGTTCGGCCCATGACATTTCCTTTGCATTAATAGCGCTGGCCCCACGGGCCATCCAATGCGCCTTATGTTAGCAAACTCTGTTGTCACGCCACACAGGTATTACTGCACGGATAAAAACGCCCTTTTGCCAAACATTGCCTGGAAATAATCGACAACCTTGACTAGCGGTTTATTCGACAAACCAATCGTGATATTTACGTAAAATGACAAAAGCTGACAGTAATAAATAAAACCATTATTTTTCAATTAATAACAAAAAATCGGCACACTGGAGAAAGTATTCTCTTCAACGATTCCACTGATTAACTTGACGCTATCTCAGCCAAATTCACTGATTAATATTTTAAAGAAGTAACATAGTTAAATTTATTATTGATTTTATGTTTCTTAAAGTTTAATTATTGCTGCCAGAAAATGTGGAAAGTAAGGAAACACCATGCTTTGGAAAAATACCGCCAACCGCTTTGGTCATATTTCAGTGTTGATCCACTGGCTGGTTGCGCTGACGGTGTACGGCATGTTCGCCCTGGGCCTATGGATGGTCACGCTGGGCTATTACGATGTCTGGTATCACCAGGCGCCGGAAATTCATAAAAGTATCGGCACGCTGTTGTTTATCGTCATGGTGGTCCGCGTGATCTGGCGTTTCGTGTCGCCGCCCCCCAAACCGCTGGCCAGTTACGGCCGGTTTACCCGCGTGAGTGCGATCCTGGCTCATCTGGCACTGTATGTTGTGCTGTTCAGCATCCTGATCAGCGGCTACCTGATTTCCACCGCCGACGGTCAGCCGATCAGCGTTTTTGGCTGGTTCGATATTCCCGCTACCGTCACCGGCATGGCGGAACAGGCCGACACGGCCGGCACTATTCACCTTTACCTGGCCTGGGTCGTCGTGGTGCTTTCAGTACTGCACGGGCTGGCTGCGCTTAAACATCACTTCGTTGATCGTGATGTTACTTTGAAACGGATGCTGGGTAGCAGCGCCGATTAACTTTTGGATTTATGGAGATTGCTATGTTAAAGAAAACCGTTCTGGGCCTGACCGCAGGCGCGCTGCTGCTGAGCGCCGGTTCCGCGCTGGCTGCCGACTACAAGATTGACAAGCAGGGCCAACACGCCTTTATCGAATTCCGCATCCAGCATCTGGGTTACAGCTGGCTGTACGGCACCTTCAAGGATTTTGACGGCGGCTTCACCTTCGACGAAAAAGATCCGTCCAAGGACAAGGTTAACGTTACGATCAACACCGCCAGCGTCGACACCAACCACGCTGAACGTGACAAACACCTGCGCAGCGCAGAATTCCTGAACGTGGAAAAAAACAAGCAAGCCAAGTTTGAATCCACTGAAGTGAAAAAGAACGGTGAAGGTTATGCTGTAGTGGGTAACCTGACGCTGAACGGCGTGACCAAACCGGTAACGCTGGACGCTAAACTGATCGGTCAAGGTAACGACCCGTGGGGCGGTTACCGTGCCGGCTTTGAAGCCAACGGTAAAATCGCGCTGAAAGACTTCGGCATCACTACCGATCTCGGCCCCGCGTCTCAGGACGTAGAGCTGATTATTTCCGTGGAAGGCGTTCGCGCGAAGTAATGCAAAAGCGCGGCAAAGCTGCCGCGCTTCTTTCAAACTCAGTTGGCTGAGTCTTTATCTTCTTCCGGTGCCGGAATATGCATCGTGGTCTGCAATAACCCTTTCGACTTATTGAAAATCTTGATGCCATTTTCACGGCCGGCTCGGCGTGCACGCTGTTCTTCACGCGGCAACTTCAGCTCTTCGCGGCAGATCTCGCTGCAACAACCTTCAAATTTAGCGGCACAGCTCGGGCACTGAATAAACAGCAGGTGGCAACCGTCATTCTTGCAGTTGGTGTGAGTATCGCAGGCCGCACCGCACTGGTGGCAGTTAGCGATCACATCATCAGAAATACGCTCGCCCATACGCTCGTCGAACACAAAGTTTTTGCCGACGAATTTCAGCGGCAACCCCTGTTCTTTCGCCTTGCGCGCGTACTCGATAATGCCGCCTTCCACGTGATAGACGTTCTTGAAGCCGTTATGCAACATATAAGCGCTGGCTTTTTCACAGCGGATACCACCGGTGCAGTACATAACAATATTTTTGTCTTTATTGTCCTGCAACATCTCAACCGCCATCGGCAGTTGATCACGGAAAGTATCGGAAGGCACTTCAATGGCGTTCTCAAAGTGGCCGACTTCATATTCGTAGTGGTTACGCATATCGACAAACAGCGTATCCGGATCGTCAATCATCTGATTGACGCGATCGGCCTGTAAATACTCACCGACGTTCGCCGGGTTGAAGCTCTCATCATCGATGCCATCGGCGACGATGCGATCGCGTACTTTCAGGCGCAACACCCAGAAGGATTTGCCATCGTCTTCCAGCGCGATATTAAGACGCACCTGATCCAACGCAGGATGCGAAGCGAACAGTGCGGCTTTAAACGCCTCAAATTTATTCTGCGGTACGCTGATTTGAGCATTGATCCCCTCTTTGGCCACATAAATGCGGCCAAACACCTTCAGTTTGTCGAACTGAACGTAGAGGCTGTCGCGAAACGCTTTGGGATCGTCGAGGGTGAAGTATTTATAAAAAGAAACTGTGGTGCGCGGCTCGGTTTCCGCCAGCATGCGCGCCTTCAGTTCCTCATTAGAAATTCGGTTATGTAACACTGGCATGGTGTACTTTCCTGTCTTTCGGGAGGTGACTGATTTGAACACGCGCCGGCCGCCGGCCTACGCGCGGCGCACATGATACCCGAAAATGTGGCTCAAAACAGCATTAACACATCGGGGATATCAGGCGCAGGAAACTTGACGTTGTTCACAAATCCCGATAAGTCTTAAAGAAACTTGCCCTTAATTTACCACGGATCCGGAGGACATCATGAGTCAGCTATTTACCCCCATTACGCTGGGGAAACTGAGTTTGCCCAACCGTATTATCATCGCCCCCATGTGCCAATACTCCGCCGATAACGGCAAGGCCACCGAATGGCATACGGTGCACCTCGGCCACCTGGCCTTATCCGGCGCAGGCCTGTTGATTGTCGAAGCCACTTCGGTCGCGCCTGAGGGGCGTATCACGCCCAGCGATCTCGGCCTGTGGGACGACGCGACCGAACAGGCGCTGGCAGACGTGGTACAAGCGGTAAGAAAACACGCCACTATGCCGCTCGGCATTCAGCTCGGCCATGCCGGGCGCAAAGCCTCCTGCGCGGTCCCTTGGGCCGGCGGCAACCAACTGAGCCAGACCAACGGCGGCTGGCAGACTTTATCCGCCTCGGACCTGCCCTTCGCCCAAAATGATGATTCTCCAGCTGCGATGAGTCTGGAACAAATTGAACAATTGAAAGCGCAGTTTGTTACTGCGGCAAAACGCGCCGACCGACTGGGTTTTGAACTGATTGAGCTGCATGGTGCGCACGGTTACCTGCTGCACCAGTTTCTTTCACCGCTGGCCAATCAGCGCAGCGACCAGTACGGCGGTTCATTGCAGAATCGCATGCGCCTGCTGCTGGAGATATTCAATGACGTGCGCGCGGTCTTCCCTGCGCACAAGGCACTCGGCGTGCGTATTTCCGCCAGTGATTGGGTCGAAGGCGGCTGGGATGAACAGCAGTCAGTGGCGTTGGCAAAAGCGTTGAAAGAACTGGGTTGTGACTACATCCATGTTTCCAGCGGGGGGCTTTCTCCGCAGCAGAAGATCCCGGTGGGCCCCAATTATCAGGTGCCGTTCGCCGAAACCATCAAGCGGGAAAGCGGGCTGCCGACCATTGCCGTGGGGTTAATCACCGAGCCGGAACAGGCGGAAGCGATTGTCGCCACCGGGCAGGCAGATATGGTGGCGCTGGCACGCGGTATTCTTTACAACCCGCGCTGGCCCTGGCACGCCGCCGCCAAATTGGGAGAAAAGGTCAGCGCTCCACCACAATATTGGCGCTCTGAACCGCACGTATTAAAAGGGTTGTTTAAAAACGCCTGATAAGGCTGGAGTGGGTGCTCAGCGCCTACTCCGGCATTCGGTAAAGCCGGAAATCACTATCCCCGCCAACAGGGCGACGCCCGCCACCGCCAACAACGGATTAAACTGCAAGTGCGCGCCCAGGCTGCCCAACAGTGCACCGATAACCAATAACCCCGCACTTAACCATGATGCCAACATAATTCCCCCTAAATATTCGCGCGCAAATTATACGTATCCCGGGCCTGAAAACTTTATCCTTTAGAGCGCTTTAGCCGAATTAATCGCCAAACCACGCCAATTCATCACTGAAAATTATGTTTTAATGCGGTGTTTTTTCACGTTACGTGATAAAAGTGCCACAATAGTCGGATATAAACGGCAGAAAATAAGTGCATGATCAGATCTCATCAGGATGATGACCATACTATTACTCTGTTATTATCATTAAATGACTGCTTCTAAGCTGAGAACACATGACTCAAGTTCCCTCTTTTAATCGTTCTTTACTGCATCCTCGTTACTGGCTTACCTGGTTCGGCATTGGTTTGCTCTATTTGCTGGTCTTGCTGCCTTACCCCATTATCTATCGCCTTGGCACCTCGCTGGGCCGTTTTTCCATGCGTTTTCTCAAACGCCGAGTGGCGATTGCCGAACGCAATCTGGTGTTGTGTTTCCCGGACATGCCGCAGGCCGAGCGCGATGCGCTGGTAGTACAGAACTTTGAATCCGTCGGCATGGGGCTGTTTGAAACCGGCATGGCGTGGTTCTGGCCAAACTGGCGTATCGAACGTTGGTTTCAGGTCAGTGGGCTGGAACATATTCAAAAAGCGCGAGACAACCATCAGGGCGTTTTGCTGATCGGTCTGCACTTCCTGACACTGGAGCTGGGTGCCCGTATCTTTGGCATTCACAATCCTGGCATCGGTGTTTATCGGCCGCATGACAACAAACTGATGGACTGGTTGCAAACCTGGGGTCGCATGCGATCCAACAAATCCATGCTGGATCGTAAAGACGTGAAAGGCATGATCCGGGCCCTGAAACAGGGTGACATCATCTGGTACGCCCCGGATCACGACTACGGCCCACGCAGCAGCGTGTTTGCCCCGCTGTTCGCCGTCGAAAAAGCCGCCACCACCACCGGCAGCTACGTGCTGGTGCGGATGGGTAAACCCGCCATTATTCCTTTTACCCCACGACGCTTGCCGGACGCTAAAGGGTATGAGCTGATTATGCAGCCGGCGGTGGAAAACTTCCCGCTGGATAATGAGCTCGAGGCCGCCGCGTTTATGAATAAAGTGGTGGAGAAAGAGATCCTGATGGCGCCGGATCAGTACATGTGGTTGCACCGCCGCTTCAAGACGCGCCCGGAAGGCGAACCTTCACTGTACTGACCTCTGACCCGCCGTTCGGCGGGTTATTTTTTTATGCCACAGATCTTGAGAAACGGCGGTAACGGTGGGATGGTAAAGCCTTCGCCGTTAATCCTGGAGCCGTTATGTACATCGTTAACCTGACCTACCATCGCCCGATAGAAGAAGTCGACAGCCACCTCGAGGGCCACATCGCCTGGTTGAAAAAATACTTTCAGGACGGCACCTTCATCGCTTCCGGTCGCAAGAACCCCCGCACTGGCGGCGTGATCCTGGTGAAAGGCATAGAACGCGCGCAGCTGGATACCATTGTGGCGCAAGATCCCTTCAACGCCGTCGCCCACTACGAGATCACCGACGTCGCCCTCTCCACCACCTCCAGCGGTTTTGAACTGCTCGCCGGGCTTTAACTGCGCCTTTTTCCGCGCGTACAGCGCGGAATACTGTCAATATTCCATTTTTAAAACTTTATTTCATTTTTAGAATATCTCCCGCCGCATCAATTGATGCCACCTATAATTAAGCGCATACTTACCAAGCTAACTTTTTGCTTTGCCCCTTGCTTGCGCACACGAGCAAAGCCTCTCACCCTCTGCAGCGGGAATTTATGGCTTCGGCACCAGAACTTATCAACTGGAAACGCAATCTCTTCGTCACCTGGCTGGGGTGCTTTCTCACCGGGGCCGCATTCAGCCTGATCATGCCCTTCCTGCCGCTCTATGTAGAAACCCTCGGGGTCACCGGCCACGAAGCGCTGAACATGTGGTCCGGCCTGGTATTCAGCATCACCTTCCTGTTTTCGGCTATTGCTTCCCCGTTCTGGGGCGGGCTGGCCGACCGCCGTGGACGTAAGCTGATGCTGTTGCGATCGGCACTGGGCATGTCGATTGTGATGCTGTTGATGGGCATGGCACAGAACATCTGGCAGTTTTTGGCATTGCGCGCAGTATTGGGTCTGCTCGGCGGTTTTATTCCCAACGCCAACGCCCTGATTGCCACCCAGGTACCACGCAACCGCAGCGGCTGGGCGCTGGGCACCCTGTCGACCGGCGGCGTCAGCGGGGCATTGATTGGGCCGTTGATCGGCGGCCTGTTAGCCGACCAGTATGGTTTGCGGCCCGTGTTCTACATCACCGCCGGTGTGCTGTTGGCCTGCTTTGTTTTAACGCTGCTGTACGTCAAAGAGCAATTCACCCCAGTGCAGAAGAAAGATATGCTGCACGCCCGTCAGGTCTTCGCCGCGCTGAAAAGCCCCAAGCTGATCCTCAGCCTGTTTGTTACCACCATGATTATTCAGATTGCCACAGGCTCCATTGCGCCGATTCTGACGCTCTACGTGCGCGACTTGGCCGGCAATATCCATAACCTGGCCTTTGTCAGCGGCCTGATCGCCTCGGTGCCCGGCGTCGCCGCACTGATGAGCGCGCCACGACTGGGCAAGTTGGGCGACAAGATTGGCCCGGAGCGCATTCTGGTGTTTATGCTGATCGTGTCGGTGCTGTTGCTGATCCCGATGGCCTTTGTGCAAACCCCATGGCAGCTCGGCGTGTTGCGCTTCCTGTTGGGCGCCGCCGATGGTGCGCTGTTGCCGGCAGTGCAAACATTGCTGATCTATAACTGCACCAATCAGGTCGCCGGCAGGATCTTCAGCTATAACCAGTCTTTCCGGGATATCGGCAACGTCAGCGGTCCGCTGATGGGGGCGGCGGTTTCCGCCAGCTACGGCTTCCGGGCGGTCTTCTGCGTCACCGCCATGGTGGTGCTGTTCAACGCTATTTATTCCTGGTGGTGTTTGCAACGCCGCCCGGCGCGAATGAGAGAAGACACGCTGCAAGAAGAGTAATAGCCGTCTTTATCGCCAACTTCCCGTTCAAAAAGGGCCGACGCCCCGTTTACCCTACTTTTAGTATTGATACCCCTCTGCACTCCCCGGTCGTTGCCTATCGGAAAACTCTTAATGCAATTATTTGTTTTTAAATAAGTAATTAACTTTTAGCGCAATAAACCACCTGTCAATAACATTCCCGCCTCTACCAACATAAAAACCAGGAAAGGAGATGTTTGTCGACTTTTCATCTAAAAAATGGGATACAGGGACTAGACAAAACCACCATCCAGTTATCAAATGGTTAAATAATATCACGCCAGTTGTAAATCATTGGCCAAGTGAAAAAAGGTCGACGCGCTTTCCACGGTTCACGGGCGCTGCGGCCACGGTTTTGTCGGGTAATCCGCATTGGGTGGATCACCTTCCTTAAATACACATACATACCACAGTATAAGCTGCATCAATGCGGCGCATTTTATTGGGAAGACGTTATGCAATCCTCTGTTAATAACCAAGAAAGCCGGACCTTCTTCGGCCATCCTTATCCGCTGGGATCCCTGTTCTTTACCGAAATGTGGGAGCGGTTCTCGTTTTACGGCATTCGCCCCTTACTGATCCTGTTTATGGCCGCCACGGTTTACGACGGCGGCATGGGATTGGCACGTGAAAACGCCTCGGCGATTGTCGGTATTTTCGCCGGCAGCATGTATTTGGCCGCCTTGCCGGGCGGCTGGTTGGCGGATAACTGGCTGGGTCAGCAGAAAGCGGTGTGGTACGGCTCGATTCTGATCGCCCTCGGCCACCTGTCGATCGCGCTGTCTGCCATCATGGGCAACAACCTGTTCTTCATCGGCCTGATGTTTATCGTGCTGGGGTCCGGCCTGTTCAAAACCTGTATCTCGGTGATGGTCGGCACGCTGTATAAAAAAGGCGACAACCGTCGTGACGGCGGCTTCTCGCTGTTTTATATGGGCATCAACATGGGCTCGTTTATCGCCCCGTTGATCTCCGGCTGGTTGATCCGTTCCCACGGCTGGCACTGGGGCTTCGGCATCGGGGGTATCGGCATGTTGGTGGCGCTGGTGATTTTCCGCGTCTTTGCCGTACCGGCGATGAAACGCTATGACAGCGAAGTCGGTCTGGACTCCACCTGGAACAGCCCGGTCGCCAAGAAAAACGGCGTCGGCCGCTGGTTGGTCGCGCTGGCCATCGGCGTGGCGGTGGTTATCACCCTGATTGCCCAAGGCATTATCGTGATTAACCCGGTAGCTGTAGCCAGCATGCTGGTTTACGTCATTGCCGCTTCGGTGACCCTGTACTTCATTTATCTGTTCGTGTTTGCCGGCCTGAGCCGCAAAGAACGTGCTCGCCTGCTGGTATGCTTTATCCTGCTGGTATCTGCCGCCTTCTTCTGGTCCGCATTCGAACAGAAACCGACCTCATTCAACCTGTTCGCTAACGACTACACCAACCGCATGATTGGCGACTTCGAGATCCCGGCGGTATGGTTCCAGTCGATCAACGCCCTGTTTATTATTCTGTTGGCACCGGTATTTAGCTGGGCATGGCCGGCACTGGCACGTAACAAAGTGCGCCTGAGCAGCATCACCAAGTTCGTGATCGGCATCCTGTTTGCCGCTGCGGGCTTTGGCCTGATGATGCTGGCGGCACAGAACGTGCTGGGCAATGCCGGCGCCGGCGTGTCCCCACTGTGGTTGGTGGGCAGCATCCTGATGTTGACGCTGGGTGAGCTGTGCCTGAGTCCAATCGGCTTGGCGACCATGACCCTGCTGGCACCGGAAAGAATGCGCGGCCAGATGATGGGCCTGTGGTTCTGCGCCAGTGCGCTGGGCAACCTGGCGGCCGGTTTGATTGGTGGCCACGTGAAAGCCGACCAACTGGAAATGCTGCCTAACCTGTTCGCACGCTGCTCGATTGCGCTGCTGATTTGTGCCGCGGTATTGACCCTGTTGATCGTGCCGATCCGCCGCATGATGGAAAACACCCAGGGTAAAAGCGAGCAGAAACTGGCGACCAACGCCTGATAAGCTTTTCGCTTTATCCTTCAGCCAGCGCCCGGTGCGCTGGCTTTTTTATTGCTCCCACGCGCGCTGTTGCAACACCACGCGGTAACCGTCCAGATCTTCGAACGTCTGTCCGCTGATATCCCAATAGGGATTATATGCCGTGACGTGCCGAAACCCTGCAGCCAGCATGCGTTGGCATCCGGCGCGCCAATCTGCTTCATCCGGTAAATAAAAGACCAGCAGATGATCCTGCGTCGGGGCCTGCCCCACTTTCACCCCTCGATGCTGGGTAAACTCAAGGTGATAGCCCTGTTGCGGGTGCCCGATCATCACACCGTCAAAGCCCTGATGATCGTGAAACTCGCCCAGCCGTTCGAAACCCAGCCCCTGACAGTACAGGGTCGCAATCTCCTGCAACCTATCGGTCGGGCGCGCAATGCGCAGCACCGCATTAGCTATCGGCATCAGTTTCGCTTCCTCATGATGATTTCATACAACGCCATTCCCACCAGCATCGCCGCAACGAACTGCCAGCCGGGCAAAAATAGTGCCGTCGCCAGGCGCATACTGTCGATATCCAACGCCCCTCCAAATAGTTTACTTAATTATAATTCACATACTATAGCCCCTCGCCGCACCATGGCTGGTGCGAAAGGTTTTAGCGTGGCATGCTGACACTATGATTTTCCGCGGACCGGGGATGCCCCAAGAAATGCTGTTTTTTCATGATGCTGTGCCCGCCAACCGCTCGATTGTGCCGGTGGCCAAAGATTATCAGCACGGCGAGTTCGAACCACCCCATTACCATGACTGCGCACAATTGATTCATAGCCTCAGTGGCGTGGTACAGGTAAATACTCGTCAGGGCAGTTGGGTGGTCCCTCCGGGGCGCGGTGTCTGGCTACCTGCGCGGGTAGAACACAGCCTGCGTATCACCGGTAAAGTGGCGGCAAGAGCGTTGCTGGTTGATCCGCTGGCTCGCGCCGATCTGCCGGCAAGCTGCGAAGTGGTGCAAATATCGCCGTTGTTGCGTGAGTTGATTATCTGCGCGATGGACATCACGGCGGATTATCCGGCGGGGGGACGTGAGGAGCGGATCATGGAGCTGATCCTGGATGAACTGCGCGTGCTGCCTATTTTGCCACTGAACTTGCCGGAGCCGCGCAGCGAGGCCTTGTTGACGCTGTGCCGACATATTCAGCAATCGCTGGCACAGCCTTGGGAATTGGAGCAGGCGGCCCGGTACATCAACGTCAGTGGTCGTACACTGTCACGACGCTTCCAGCGTGAGACCGGACTGCGCTTTGGCGATTGGGTTCGCCGCGCTCGCTTGCTGGCGGCATTGAACGCCCTGGCGGCCGGGCATTCGGTGCTGGAAGTGGCGCTGGATCTGGGCTATGACAGCCCCAGTGCTTTCAGCGCCATGTTCCGCCGCCTGCTGGGTGTAACGCCCAGTGCTTACTTCGCCAAATAACGTGCAGCGACGTTGAACAGCGCCTGCAGTGAAGCACTGGCGGAGTCGACGTCGATGCCGACCCCGTAAGCCGCCTCCCCGTGCGCTACCGTACAACGAATGTAGGCGACGGCGCGGCTGTGGCTCTGATGACCCAGCGTGTGCTCGTGATAATCTTCTATCGCCATATTCAGGCCAAATCGCTGGCACAACGCATCCACCGCACTGGACAGCAGGCCGTTCCCTGCCCCGAGTAACCTTTGCTGCTGCCCCTCGAACAACACCCGAGCGCTGAAGCTGTAAGCCTCGACGCTGTGGCTCTCAGTCTGATAGCTCAGCAATTGCAGCCGCGGCTGTTCAACCAAACCATAGCTGATGCGGAACAGCCGCCACAGCTCGGCGGTGGTCATCTCTTTGCCGCTGCCGTCGGTCGCCTGCTGCACCACCTTGCTGAAATCAATCTGCAGCCCACGCGGCAATGACAGCCCATGGTTCTGTTCCAGCAGCCAGGCAGCTCCACTTTTACCCGACTGGCTGTTAACCCGGATCACCGCCTCATAACTGCAGCCAACGTCCGCCGGATCAAGCGGTAAATAAGGCACCTGCCACAAACCGTCCTGCCGCAGTTGTTGGGCGGCGAAGCCTTTTTTTATCGCATCCTGGTGCGACCCGGAGAAGGCGGTGAAGACCAGTTCACCGGCATAAGGATGACGTGGATGAACCGGCAACTGGTTGCACTGCTCGACTACCTCCACCACCTGTTTCAACCGGCTGAAGTCCAGCCCCGGCGCAACGCCCTGGGTATACAGGTTGAGCGCCAGCGTCACCAAATCGACATTGCCGGTGCGCTCACCGTTGCCGAACAAACAGCCTTCGACCCGATCGGCGCCGGCCAACATTGCCAGCTCGGCGCAGGCCACCCCGGTGCCGCGATCGTTATGGGGATGCACGCTGATGGTCACCCGGCTGCGCTGACTGAAGCGGCGGCAGAACCACTCAATCTGGTCGGCGTAGACGTTCGGCGTACTGACTTCCACCGTGGCCGGCAGGTTGATGATCATCGGTCGCCCCGGACCCGGCTGCCAGACATCGGCAACCGCTTCGCAGATTTCCAGCGCGAACTCCAGTTCGGTAAAGCAAAAAGTCTCCGGTGAATATTCGAAGGTCCAGGCCGTTTCCGGCTGCTGCTCGCACTGCTGACGAATACGCAGCGCCCCGTTAACCGCCAGCGCAATCGTCGCCGCCTTATCCTGCTTAAAAACGATTTCGCGGAACATCGGTGCGGTGGCGTTATACAGGTGCACGATAGCGCGCGGTGCACCACGCAGCGCTTCGAAGGTGCGGTCGATCAAATCATCACGCGATTGGGTCAAGACCTGAATGCTGACGTCGTCCGGGATCAGCCGCTCATCAATCAACGAGCGGACAAAATCGAAATCCGTTTGTGATGCCGAAGGAAATGCCACCTCAATCTCTTTGAACCCGCACTCCAGAAGCATCTGGTAGAACTGGCGCTTGCGGACGTTGTCCATCGGTTCCGCCAACGCCTGATTGCCGTCGCGCAGATCGCTGGAACACCAACGCGGCGCGTGCTCCAGAGTGCGGCTGGGCCACTGACGTTCCGGTAACGTCACCGGTGGGAACGGACGGTATTTGATTGAAGGATTGATTAACATGGCGATCTCCTGGGCAGTTATAAGCAATGCCTTATTATTTCCCGCCACGCTCCCTTCTGCTCCTGCTTAGCGGACAACCATCGTCGCGAAACGGACAACAAAAAAATTTGCATCCTGCGCCAGTGCGGCAACAATTAATTTTGACGTTTGTCATGGCGCTTCGGTGCCCCCAGCCCTTCCGTTACCCTGACTGGAGATAAATATGAGCCTGTATGCAACCCTGGAAGAAGCCATTGAAGCGGCGCGCGAGGAGTTTATAGAATCCGCCGAAGGCGGTGACGACGATGAACCGCCGGTGCCTCAACAATTCAATCTGCAAAAATACGTGATGCTGGAGGGTGATATCATGTGGCAGGCCGAATTCTTTGAGCAAGAAGGCGAGTCAGTCGAATGCCTGACGTTACGCAGCGGCACTGCCGCTCAGGCTATTTTTGACGGTGATTATGACGAGGTCGAAATTAGCGCCGAGTGGCTGGAAGAAAATACGCTGCACGAGTGGGAGGAAGGTGATTTCCAACTCGATCCACCGTTGGATACCGAAGAGGGCCAAACAGCCGCCGACGAATGGGATGAGCGTTGAACGAGAGCGGGCGAGAGCAAACCCTCGCCCGTAAACCCTAATGATTTTCAGAGAGGCAGTATGATTATCCGCCAGGCGCGTCCAGAGGATTACCCCGCAATCTTGCAACTGCAAACACAAAATACCCCGGCCAATTTGAGCGACAGCCAAAAGCGCCAGGGGTTTATCGTTTCTCGTATGGATGAAGCGCAGTTGGCCAGTATTAACCAGGGTTTGGGCATTCTGGTGGCGGTTGAAGGCCAAGCCTTGGCCGGTTTTGTCTGCCTGATGCCGACGGATGCGCAACCGCACCCGCCAGTGGTGGATGCCATGCTGGACAAGCTGGCCGGTCAGTCATTCCACGGGCGGCCACTGAGTGAGCAACGGGTATTCTTGTATGGCCCGGTGTGCCTTGATGCGGCCTGGCGTGGCAAAGGCGTCCTGAAGCAACTGTACGCGGCCGTCAAGGCACGCACCCGCGAAGCATTCGACGTTGGCGCACTGTTTGTCGACGACAGTAACCCGCATTCGCTGGCGGCCCACGTGCAGGGGTTAAAAATGACGGCGCTGGCCCCGTTCCGCTGTGGCAATCAGGGTTACCAACTGGTGGTATTTGCTACCGGGGATTAGCTTATTCGTAAGGGCCGTGCTTAGCATCAAACGGCAGCATAAAGGTATCCACCACCATCGACAGCGGTACATCAATAACCGTGATGTACCGCCAGGGGCTATCACGCAGATCCCACTGCACTCCCGGATAATATTGATGACCGTGACCGGCCCCCGGTACCGTGCGGCTGATAATACTGCCACAGCCGGTTAACGCCATTACGCCTGCCGCCAATAGCGCCAAACGAAGAAAAGAAGAGAGATTCACCAAATTAACTTTTGCCCCTGGTTGTTCTGAGCGTCAACAACGCCCGGTGCGAATTTTAACACAGTTGTTATCCGCCGGTTTGTCAGCATTGCGTAAGCTAAATGCCAAAAAAAACGGGGAACACGCCATGCGCATTCCCCGTTTGGGTCAGCCGATCAGCGGTTAACGCTGACCTACCGGATGAGCCCGCTCATTGTGGGGCAATTGCTGGTAGAACTCACGCCATGCGGCACCCTGCGGCAGTAACCAAACGCGCTGATGCAAGCGCGACAGCGCGACAGGATCGCTCAGCAGTTCCAGGCGCTTGCCCTTCACCAACTTCTCCGGCCCCAGTTGCAGCGCCTCATTCACCCGCTCTTCGCGATTGCGCTCGATAGTACCGCGCAGGTGGTGACGCGCGGTGGCCAGCGCTGTCGCCAGTGCGTTGAATGACGGGTTAACCACGGCGTGCATAAAGCCATTGCTCAGTGCACGTTCACGGTTAAGCTGCAGATATTCTTCCGTCGCCAACAGTTCGCGAGGTGGTGAATACTCTTCCGGGATCAGGAACAGCTTGGCGCGCTTGCTCTTGATACCCAGCGTCGCACGGCTCGACAGAACCGAAACGAACGGCGACAGGATCAACGAGAAGACGATCGGCGACAGCCACCACAGGAAGCGCAGATCCAGCCAGGCCATGCCACCAGCCCAGACCAGGCCGAGCAACATCTGTGAACCGTGGCGTTTAAAGGCTTCGCCCCAAGGCGTGTCATCATCGTCACGCTGTGGAGAGTTCCACACCACTTCCCAACCCAGGAAGGCACTGACCACAAACACCGTGTGGAACAGCATGCGCACCGGCGCCAACAGCACCGAGAACAGCATTTCCATCAGCATCGACAGGAACAGACGGACACCGCCGCCGTATTCCCTGGCGCCTTTCGCCCAGATCAGCACAATGCTCAGCAACTTAGGCAGGAACAACAGCACCAAAGTGGTGGAGAACAGCGCTATCGCCAGTTCAGGACGCCACTGCGGCCACACCGGGAACAGCTGACGCGGCTGCAGGAAGTACTGCGGCTCCATCAGGGTATGCACCACCTGCAGCGCGGTAGACAACGCCAGGAACATAAACCACAGCGGCGCCGACAGGTAGGACATCACGCCGGTCAGGAACACCGCACGGTGCACCGGGTGCATGCCCTTGACCAGGAACAGGCGGAAGTTCATCAGGTTACCGTGGCACCAGCGACGGTCACGCTTCAGCTCATCCAGCAGGTTCGGTGGCAATTCTTCATAGCTGCCCGGCAGATCATAAGCAATCCACACGCCCCAACCGGCTCGGCGCATCAGCGCAGCTTCCACAAAGTCATGCGACAAGATGGAGCCGGCAAAGGAACCTTCGCCCGGCAGCGGTGCCAACGCACAGTGCTCGATAAACGGCTTCACGCGGATAATCGCGTTGTGACCCCAATAGTGCGATTCACCCAGCTGCCAGAAATGCAGACCGGCGGTAAACAGCGGCCCATAAACGCGGGTGGCAAACTGCTGCACGCGAGCATACAGCGTATCCATGCCAGAGGCTTTCGGGGCAGACTGAATGATACCGGCGTTCGGGTTGGCCTCCATCAGACGAACCAGACCGGTGAGACACTCACCGCTCATCACGCTGTCGGCATCCAGGATCACCATGTAGCTGTATTCGCCCCCCCAACGACGGCAGAAGTCGTCGATGTTGCCGCTTTTGCGTTTTACGCGACGACGGCGGCGGCGGTAGAAGATGCGACCATGGCCGTCTACGTCACGGCACAGTTCCATCCAGGCCTTCTGTTCCGCCATGCAGATATCCGGGTCGTAGCTGTCGCTCAGCACGTAGATATCGAAATGCTCAAGCTGGCCGGTAGCGGCGACGGACTCATAGGTCGCACGCAAGCCGGCGAACACGCGTTCGACGTCTTCGTTACAGATCGGCATGATCAACGCGGTGCGGTGCGCCGGATCGATCGGCTCATCGCCCTTGATGGTGGAAGAGATACTGTATTTGTCTTTGCCGATCAGCAACTGCAGGAAGCCCATCAGCGCCGTCCAGAACCCGGCCGACACCCAACAGAACAGAATGGCGAACAAGATCAGAATGCCGCTTTGCAGCACATAAGGCAGCAGTTGCAGCACCGATTGCATCAGATCCTGATCCAGCATGGCCATCGGGTCGATCAGCGCCCAGCCCTGATACGGCAGAATGGTTTTCATGTACCAGGTAGCGATGCCGGTTTGCACCAGCATCAGCACCAACAGCACATAACGACGCATCGAACCGACCACACGCCAGCGGTTTTCCGCGGCGGCTTCCTCTTTGGAAGCATGACGATTGTGCGGTGTGCGCCCCAGCAGAGAATCCCAGAAGCGCGCCACCGGGTTGGTGCGCCAGGCCTCCGGGAACATGCTGGTGCGTTTGATTGGCGGCGTGGCCTTGAGAATGCTACGGCCTTCCACGTCGGTATCGAAATCTTTGTCGCTGACCGCATCCGGCCAGGCGTCTTCGATACGCGTTTTGACCGAAGCCAGCGTTACGTCGTCCGCAGACAGCGTATCAACGTTGGCATCCTCAGCGCCCATCTTGCGATGCAATGCCTCAAAAGCCTGGGCGTCATCCGCCCCCGGCTGTGGTTTAAGCGCCTCTGACCGCTCAGCGGTCAGAGGCATTGCCGCAAGATAATCCTGGGCAAGTTGAGTAGGCTTATTCATTGGCAGGTAGCTGATAGCTCCAGGTTTCCGACAGGGTCTTATCACCATTGACCAGCGCGGCGCGCATTTCTACCGGCTTCTTGTCGTCTTTCACTTTCAGACGCAGCGTCAGGCGCCAGCCTTTGGTCACTGGATTATAGCGGACATTGTTTTCTACCATTTCACCGTTATCACCAACGCTGACCTGAGCGGCAAGCGGTGTGGCGCCATCCAGTCCTTTCAATACCGGGCCAACGAAATCGACCAGGAATGCCACGCTGCCATCTGGCTCGCGGATCAGGTTGGACTGCTTCACATCACCGGTGGAACGCATGGTCTGGCTGACGTAGGCAATGTCCTGCGAATGCAGTTTGTCTTCATCACGGGTGAAATGCAGGCGATAGTTCAGCGCCAGCGGCGTTTTGGCATCCGGCAGAACGTCCGGCGTCCAGAAGGCAACGATGTTGTCATTGGTTTCATCCGCAGTCGGGATTTCCACCAGCTCAACCTTACCTTTGCCCCAGTCGCCACGAGGTTCGATCCAGGCGCTTGGGCGCAGATCGTAACGATCGTCCAGATCTTCGTAATCCTTGAAGTTACGGCCACGCTGCAGCAGACCGAAACCTTTAGGGTTTTCAACCTGATAAGTGCTGACCGACAGATGCTTCGGATTATTCAGCGGACGCCAGATCCACTCACCGTTACCGGCATGGATAGACAGACCGTTGGAGTCATGCAGTGCCGGACGATAGTTCAGGGTTGGCGATGGCTGGCTCGGCCCGAACAGGTACATGCTGGTCAGCGGTGCCATGCCCAATTTGCCGACTTTATCGCGCAGGAACACTTTAGACTCGACGTCGACCGTGGTATCGCGGCCCGGATAGACAACAAAACGGTATGCCCCGGTAGCACGCGGTGAATCCAACAGCGCATAAATCACCAGATGCTTGTCGCCCTGCTTCGGACGTTCAACCCAGAATTCGCGGAAACGCGGGAACTCTTCGCCGGACGGCAACGCGGTATCAATCGCCAGGCCGCGTGCGGAAAGACCGTACACCTGCCCTTTACCCACCACGCGGAAGTAGCTCGCGCCCAGCAGGCTCATAATTTCGTCGTTCTTATCCGCACTGTTGATCGGATAAATCACCTTGAAACCGGCAAAGCCGAGGTTTTTTACCGAGTCAGGATCGTGCTTCACCGAACCAAAGTTGAAATAGTCCGGATTGTATTTGATCTGCTTGACGCTGGTCGCAGTGACTTCGTTGATTTTCACCGGCGTATCGAAGTACATCCCCTGATGATAAAACTCAAGCTTGAAAGGGGTTTTCAGTTTGCTCCAATAGGCTTTGTCGTGATTGAACTGAATCTGTTGGTAATCCGCGAATTTCATCTCACGGAATTGAGAAGGAAGGTTGCTCTTCGGAGCATCGAAGCCTTTTCCTGCCAGATCCTGTGCCTGCTTGGCCACATCATCTATAGAAAAAGCCCATGCCGGCGAAGTAAACAGCGTGAACAATACGGTCGCACCTAACCAACGTACGCTCGCGGCGCGTGGTTTTTTGGATAATATATTAACTAGCACATCCCCCCCTATTCGTGTGCTCAAATCATTTAAATCCATATTAATGGATTATTCAGCTTTCCGACAACATGATAAATGGATGGTTCATGTTTATGGCTCATAGTTTAAGCAGTTGACTAAAGACCAGCGTAGCAAGCCGCGCAACAAGACGCTATGGAAAAATGTGAAACGGTATAGTAGGGTTTGTGATTCGATTTAACCATTGCCGACTTATTAAGCGTGTTAATGACCATTCGATAAAATCACCAGCGGTAACCTATGACTAACGGCAGCAACCAACGCGAGTTTTTCCTCGATTCGATCCGGGCTTATTTGATGTTGCTCGGCGTCCCTTTTCATCTCTCCCTGATCTATTCAAGCCATGCCTGGGCGGTGAACAGTGCTACGCCTTCTTTCTCGCTGACGGTGCTGAACGACTTCATTCATGCCTTCCGCATGCAGGTGTTCTTCGTGATTTCCGGCTACTTCTCTTACATGCTCTATGAGCGCTACGAGCGCCACAAGTGGCTGAAAGTCAGGCTCGAACGGGTGGCGATCCCCCTGCTGAGCTCGATTCCGTTAATAACGGTGCCGCAGTTTTTCATGCTGAAATACTTCACGGACAAATTAAACGGCTGGGAAAATTTTTCGCTCTATCAGAAAATAAATGTAACAGTTTGGGAGCTGGTTTCTCACCTGTGGTTTTTATTAACCCTGTCATTGCTGACTACCCTTTGTTTTTATCTGTTCAAAAAAATCAAGACACTAAAAAATAATACGGTTCCCTATCCGATAAATAAAATGACCGGATTAGGAAACATCTCACTGTTCTTTCTTATTTATGCTTTATGCTATTCGGCCGCGCACCGTATTATTTTAATTTTTGCGCCAGGTTTACTCTCCAATGGCCTGTTCAATTTCGTGGTGATGGAGACGATGTTCTACCTGCCGTTCTTCATTCTCGGAGCCTATGCGTTTAAGTACGTGTGGCTGAAAGAGATTTTCCTCAGGCCCTCCATCGGAGCACTGCTCGGTTCGCTGTTGCTGTTCATTGCCTATATGTTGAATCAGAAGTTTCTGGCCCACAGCAGCTATATGTTTGAACTGGAAGTGCTGATCAAAACCGTGCTGGGGATCTTGATGGCCAACGTGATTTTTTCATTTGGGCATAACCTGCTGAACTATCACTCGCCCCGTATCACTTATCTGGTGAATGCATCACTGTTTATATATCTGGTGCACCACCCACTGACCCTGATATATGGCGCTTTTGTGACACCGTATATCAACAATAATCTGCTGGGTTTTCTACTGGGACTGGTGTTTGTCTTCTCCTGCGCCTTCCTGTTATATGAACTGCACAAACGCATCCCGCTGATCCGTTTCCTGTTCTCCGGAAAACCGCAATAACCCCACTGCCCGGCAGCCATTTCGGCTTGCCGGGTGCTCCACTGTCATACACCTGCATACCAGAACCGCTATTATTTTCCCTCGCACCGGCACAGCCGCCTATTTCAACCGGTGAGCACGCATTGCTCACCCCTGTGGCGAAAGTTAAGGCAAAGTTATGCTGGAGCATATTGCCGCTAGTTGTTATAACTGCAACGCATAAGTGGAAATCCACATCCCTGCCTTACGGTAGCGATTGGGCTCAATGAACCCTGAGGGACGGCATTGTCATCATCGCGACAGTGCTTGCATTATCTCCCTTCCGTCACGACAGAGAGGATTTTTAATGACTGATAAAGACACTTCGGCTCAGGAAGCCGTGCCAGAAAACGCCACCCTGCTAAAAATTCTTGGCCGGTTGCTCTCCGCACTGGATTCGTCGATCAGCGGCAAGGATCGCAGCATTCTGGTCGCCGAGCTTTCCAGCCTCAATCTCGACGGTATTTCAGAGTCAGAACGAAAACTGGCTGCCGAGCTGATCAGACGGGCCCTGCAGTCACTCGATCATTTATAACGCCTCGCCTGCAAACCATTAAGCCTCCTGACGGGGGTTTAATGGTTTTTCCCTCCCTTGCCGCAGCGGCAGCCGCAATTTATTGTCTAAACAGAACCACAGTCAGCTGATAAATATAGATAAAACAAAGAAGTTAACTGGTTTCCCCCCTCTTCCGCACGCATCTCCCCTTAAATGACAATAAAAGCCAAACTGTTTTATGAATCAGCCTTGGCGTTTTACCTAAAAAACAGGCTATCATCAGGGGGTATCTGCGCTTACGCGCAACGCCTTTCCCCCAGCCTGCAGGAGAACGTTATTTTGGATGCCAGCACCATTAACAGTTTGTTCATCATCGGTGCCGTGTTGGTGGGAGCAAGTATTCTTCTCAGTTCATTTTCGTCACGCCTGGGTATTCCTATTCTGGTGATCTTCCTCGCCATCGGCATGTTGGCAGGGGTCGATGGACCTGGCGGTATCGTTTTCAGCAACTACCCGGTGGCCTATCTGGTCAGTAACCTGGCGCTGGCAGTGATCCTGCTGGATGGCGGCATGCGTACGCGCGTCAGTTCATTCCGTGTCGCACTCTGGCCGGCACTTTCCCTGGCGACCATCGGTGTGGTGATCACCGCCGGACTGACCGGGCTGGCCGCCGCCTGGCTGTTCAACCTCGACCTGCTGCAAGGCATGCTGATTGGCGCCATTATCGGCTCCACCGACGCCGCGGCGGTGTTCTCGTTGTTGGGCGGTAAAGGGCTTAACGAACGCGTCAGTGCCACGCTGGAAATTGAATCCGGCAGCAATGATCCAATGGCAGTGTTCCTTACCATTACGCTGATTGCGATGATTTCCGCCGGCGAAACCACACTGAGCTGGATGTTCCCTGTTCATCTGCTGCAACAGTTCGGGATGGGCATTGTCTTTGGTCTCGGCGGCGGCTGGTTGCTACTGACGTTGATCAACCATATTAAACTGGCCGAAGGCCTGTATCCGCTGCTGGCCGTAAGCGGCGGCATTCTGATTTTTGCGCTGACGACCGCACTGGACGGCAGCGGCATTCTGGCGGTGTACCTGTGCGGTCTGACGCTGGGTAACCGTCCAATCCGAAACCGGCATGGCATTGTCCAGACCTTTGACGGCCTGGCCTGGCTGAGCCAGATTGGGATGTTCCTGGTTCTGGGGCTGCTGCTGAATCCGCACGAACTGTTGCCTATCGCCATCCCTGCCCTACTGCTGTCACTGTGGATGATCTTGTTTGCCCGCCCGCTGTCGGTCTTTATCGGCCTGTTGCCGTTTCGCAGCTTTACCCTGCGCGAACGCAGCTTTATCTCTTGGGTCGGCCTGCGCGGGGCCGTACCGGTCATTCTGGCCGTCTTCCCGATGATGGCCGGTCTGCCGAATGCCCAATTATTCTTCAATGTGGCCTTCTTTGTGGTGTTGGTTTCACTGTTGCTGCAGGGCACAACCTTGTCGTTCGCCGCGAAAAAAGCCAAGGTGATCGTACCGCCGGCGCTGGCACCGATTTCACGGGTTGGGCTGGATGTGCACCCGGAAAACCAGTGGGAGCAGTTCGTTTATCAGCTTTCGTCGGAAAACTGGTGCGTGGGTGCCGCATTGCGTGAGCTGAAAATGCCACCCGGCACGCGCATTGCCGCGCTGTTCCGCGGCAAAGAACTGCTGCACCCCAGCGGTAGTACGCGATTGCGTGAAGATGATATTTTGTGCGTTATCGGCCACGAACATGACCTGCCGGTGCTGGGCAAACTGTTCAGTCAGGCGCCGGTGGTTACGCTGGATGAACGCTTCTTCGGTGACTTTATCCTGCAGTCGGATGCGCGCCTGAGCGATATTTCGCAAGTCTATGGTCTGAACCTGCAGGCAGGAGTGGACGAGCAGCAAACGCTTGGTCAATTCGTCATTCAGCTGATTGGCGGCGAACCCGTGGTAGGCGATCAGATCGAATGGGATGGCCTTACCTGGACCATTGCCGAAATGGATGGCAATGCGATCAGCAAAATCGGCGTAAGAATTGTGACAGACTGATCCTTCCTCAATACCGGTCCGCTGCGTGGCAACACCCGCAGCGGCCACCTCAAACAGACGGAACTTATAGGCGTGGAAAGGTTCTTAAGCTCTGTAATAACCAAAACCGGGCATTCAGCCCCAACGTTTTAACCTTTACTCTGGGAACATCGCATTGCGGTGATGGGTATCGATTTGAACAGTAAAACTCGATTTCTGTCGGCCATGTTAGGGATTGCACTGACCGTCATAGTGCTGGACCTGGGTGTCGCCGATTTGGTCCATAGACTCTTAATTGGATAACGTTAACGTGGCTCAGCAGCAACAAGAAAAAGACATCCTGGGAAAAATACTGGTTACCGTCTCCGCACTCTGCCTGATTATCGTGGCGGTGTTGCTGATTTGGGGATTTGTACTGGATTAATCCCTGACCTGACGCAAGTAACACTGCAACACAACAACAACCATTTTGTTACAAAACGCCGACATCGCTTGCCGATCATTGCGCGTATGCTAAACGCAGTGAGTTATAAAAATAAACCCTCATACTACTTAAGTGTTGGCCCGCCTGAAACGGGCTTTTTTTTGTCCGCAGCTCCCATTCAGGCATGAAAAAACCGCCGAAGCGGTTCTTTAATGGGCGATGGCAATCAGATCTTGCAACCTTCGCAGTCCGCCTCGTCCTCAAGGATCTCGGGGAGTTCTTTCACTTTCTGCGCCGCTTTCTCTTCTGCCTGCGCCAATTCGGCATCGATATCAAAATCGAAAATATCATCACTCATCGTAAACTCCTCACGCTTAACGGGCTTCAATGCGTGAGTATAATCGACAACCGCGCGAGCGGAAACCCTCAGTTAAGCACTGCCACCTGAGGCTGCTCATTCTGCGGCTTCTTTGAGTACGCCAGATCGTAGACGTCATAGAAATCGATCTCGCCTTTATTGGCGATGATTTCCTGCATGCGGGCTTTCATCGCTGCGCCGATCGACGGTTCTTCCAGCAGTGCTTTCACCGACTGCGGCGACAGTGCGCGGGTGAAATACCATTCACCGTTATAACAAACGCGCAAATCCAGCACGCCGATATCCTCAAAACGATAGACCGGTTTGATTTCAATCAGCAGCATGGCGAACATGAACAACACGAAGGCGGTGAACGCCAAAAACGAAATAAAGCCCATATAGGGGACCTGATACATCACGGCGATCACGGCAAAATAACCGGCAAACATGGCGAGACACAGATAACGGTGATCGCGGGCGAATTCGCTGTTGAAGCGCAGCTTGCCATCGCGTCCTTCCTGCCGATTGATCCGCTCGATTTCTTTTACCAAGATGCTTTTAATCGCGTCCATAGCTACAACCTTATGCCTGGGGGACATTATTGCTATCAATAATCATTCCTCAAACTAACACAGGTACAGTTTGCCCAGGTAGATCAGTTATGCAATTTAATATCGGCAACTGTTATACCTATAGCGACTAACGTTGCAGGGAATTTTTGCCTTGAGCAAACATAAACATCCGTTGGGCGATATCGTCGGCCTGTTTGATTTTTTGCTTTTGCGGTTCATTGCAGCGCTGGATAGCACGTGCGTAGGCAAGTTCATGCGCCTGGTCAATCATCGCAATAATCTTATCGCGATCTTGTTTATCCAGGTTGCCCAGCATGGTGGTGATGATCGCCTGATAGGCATTGGAAGCGGCCGTTAGCGACTTCTCTCTGGCTTCGAGTGCCGCGACACGTTGCAATAGTTCCTGCAGTTGATCGGACTCAGACATAGCGATCTCCTGTTGCCGGGCAGCGAACCTGCCTGATTACAGTCTAGCAAAGATCGATCGCAACAGAGGAAGATTAAGAAAGGAGGAACCCGTTACGGTAAAGCACACCCGAAAATCCCAACAAGGAGCCGATAGTGCAAATCAACCCGGGTGCGCTTTACGATAACTGTTCCTGAACAGGAAGCTGGCGCGCTATGCAGGACTCGAACCCGCGTCTATCAATTTTGTAGCCAAAAAAGCATTATAAAACCAACCACTCTGCCAACTGAGTTAATAGCGCATTCCTTTGCTTCGGGGACTCATTATCCATATTAATGCTATGGATTCAACCCAAGGAGCTATGAACATCTGAATTTTAAGAGAAATCCTGTGTTTCCACCTGTTCCCCCCCAGATCAACAATTGCTTTTATTGGGCGATAATTAACCATTGAAACTTTTATCACGGCGTCTGCTGCATGTTTATTGTTAGTTAACGCACTGAATGCCACTATAAGTGCTTTCTGGGAAAGTCTTTCTCTTCGTTATGGACAACACGATGAAAGTTACTCCGCGCCGTTGGGCGTTTATCCTGGCCGGCGCCCTGCTGGTGATTATTGCCTTCATGGCGGCGTTCTTTTTGCAATCCCCTTCTCAGGACGCCTATGTCACCGCACCGGTTCGCCTTGGCGATATAGAAAATGCCGTGCTGGCCACAGGTAAACTGGACGCATTCGAACGGGTCAACGTCGGTGCGCAGGTTTCTGGCCAGGTGAAATCCCTGAAGGTCAAACTTGGCGACCGGGTCACCAAAGGCCAGCCGATCGCCGACATCGATGACCTGCCGCAACGCAATGATTTACGCAACGCCGAAGCGGCGCTGAACGTCGCCAAAGCGGATTTGCAAGCCAAACAGGCGCTGTTGAAACAGGCCGAGTCTCGCTTTAAACGCCAAAAACGCATGTTGAACGATGAAGCCAGCTCACGCGAAGATTTTGAAACGGCAGAGGCCACGCTAGCCGCCACCCGTGCTGAACTGATCGCTCTGAATGCACGTATTGTTCAGGCGCAAATCGAAGTAGACAAGAAAAAGGTCGATCTGAGCTACACCCGCATCCTGGCCCCGATGGACGGCATTGTCATTGCGGTGATTACCCAACAAGGCCAAACGGTGAATGCTAATCAGAGCGCTCCTACGATTGTTAAACTGGCGCAGTTGGACGTGATGACCATCAAGGCACAGATTTCCGAAGCTGACATTACCCGCGTTACACAGGGGCAAAAAGCCTACTTCACCATTTTCTCCGAGCCGGACAAAAGGTACGACGCCACGCTGCGCACCGTAGAACTGGCACCTGAGTCCGTCATGAAAGACGATTCGTTCTCCAGCGGCGGTTCCACTTCAGGCTCCGGCACCTCCAATGCTTCAGTGTATTACAACGCGTTGCTTGACGTGCCCAATCCCGACAACCGACTGCGTATCGCCATGACGGCTCAGGTTTCATTATTGCTGGGTGAAGCCCAAAATACGCTGTTGATCCCGATTCAGGCAGTGCATAAAACTGCTGACAACAAGCAGCAGGTACAGGTCTTGACCATGGATCACCAGTTGGAAATGCGTGAGGTGAAAACCGGTATTACCAACAACGTTGATGTACAAATCCTTAAGGGGTTGATGGCGGGCGATAACGTAGTGCTGGCGCAGGAAAGCGCCAAACCGGGTGAGGATGGCCTCTTTCTGTGAATACAATCATTGAGTTGAAAGGCATCGGCCGCACGTATACCAACAGCAGCCAGCCGCTCACCGTACTGAAAAACATCAACCTCAAGATTGCCGCCGGTGAGTTGGTCGCCATTATCGGCACCTCGGGTTCGGGAAAGTCAACGCTGATGAACATCATCGGCTGTCTGGACGTGCCGGATCAGGGGGATTATCACATCCGCGGGCATAACGCCGCACACCTGTCGCCGGACGAATTGGCCAGACTGCGCCGCGAACACATAGGCTTTATCTTCCAGCGTTATCATTTGATGCCGGATATCAGCGCGTTGGGCAACGTCGAGATCCCGGCAATTTACGCCAACAGTAAACGCGACCAACGCCGCCTGCGAGCAGCGCAACTGTTGGCACGACTGGGGTTGGAAGGCCGTGAGCACCACAAGCCCGGGCAGCTCTCTGGCGGTCAACAACAACGCGTCAGTATCGCCCGTTCGTTAATCAACGGCGGAGAAATCATCCTGGCGGATGAACCGACCGGTGCTTTGGACTCCAAGTCCGGGCAGGAAGTGTTGGAGATTCTCAGCGAACTGAACCAGCGTGGTCACACGGTGGTGATCGTCACCCACGACATGAAAGTGGCCCAGCACGCACAGCGCATCATCGAACTGCAGGATGGCGAGATCGTCGCCGACAGCCGCCGTAAATCGTCAACTCCGCTGCCGGCGATGCAAAAGACCGCGCCTGCCGCACAGGGCTACTGGCAAAGCCTGCTCGATCGTACCCGCGAGTCGCTGCAAATGGCCTTGAAAGCCATGAATGCTCATCGCTTGCGTACGGCACTGACCATGACCGGCATCGTTTTCGGCATCGCCGCGGTGGTCACGGTAGTAGCTCTTGGCGAAGGTGCCAAACAACGCACGCTGGAAAACATTAAAGGGCTTGGTACCAACGTCGTCAGCATCTATCCCGGACGTGATTTCTTCGACGACGCCATCGACAGTATCCGCACACTGGTACCGGCGGATGCCGAGGCGCTGGCCAGCCAGAACTTTGTCGATAGCGTCAGCCCTGAAATCAACACCTCGGACAGCATTCGCTTTCGCAGCAAATCAGCGACCGCCTCCATCAACGGCGTCGGCTGCGATTACTTCCGCGTTAATGGTCTCACGTTGGTGCAAGGCAGCACTTTCCGGGATGATCGTAATGCGTTGCAGGAAGTGATCATTGACGAAAACGCGCGCCGCTCGCTGTTCGGCGAGTTTGGCGTAGAGCCGTTGGGCCAGATTGTGTTTCTCGGCGCAGTGCCGGCCCGGGTCGTCGGCGTGGTGCAAAGCAACCAGGATTCGGCCCCCAACCGCATCAGCGTGTGGATGCCCTACTCCACCGTGATGTATCGCATGGTGGGTAAACCGACCCTGAGCAGCATTAGCGTACGATTGAAAGATGACGTCGCCAACGAGGCGGCGGTCAGCGCCATCAGCCAATTGTTAACCCAGCGCCATGGCGTGAAAGACTTTATGCTGTTCAACCGCGATAAATTTCGTAAATCAATCGAACATACCTCAATGACCCTGAGCCTGCTGATCCTGATGGTCGCCTCAATTTCCCTGATTATCGGCAGTCTGGGCGTGATGAACATTATGTTGGTGTCAGTTACTGAACGCACCCATGAAATCGGCGTGCGTATGGCCGTCGGTGCGCGGCGTAGCGACATCATGCAGCAATTTATGATCGAAGCCGTGCTGGTATGCCTGATCGGCGGTGTATTGGGCATATTGCTTTCGTTCGCCGCTGGCTCGTTATTTACCCTGCTGGCGGGGGGGATGCTTACCGCTATCTATTCCTGGCAGGCTGCCGCCGTGGCCTTCTGCTGCTCAACCCTGATTGGCATGATCTTCGGTTATCTCCCTGCCCGCAAAGCGGCGCGGATGGATCCGGTCATTTCTCTGGCCAGCGAGTAACTTATGAAAATTTTATCCCTCCTCGCGGTTTGCCTCATCCCACTGCTCAGTGCAGGCTGTGGCAATGCGCTGAAAAGCGAGTATTACCCACCGAAGGTGGACTATCCGGCCGACTGGCAGCAAAACGCCGAAACCGACGTGTCAGAACCGTTCAACTGGCGTGATTTCCGCGATCCTCAGTTGGACCGTTGGCTGCAGCAGGTGATGGCGGCCAATAACGATTTGGCGGCCGCTGCACTGCGCGTCTACCGTGCCCAGTTGGCTGCACAACGGGTCGATATTGGTGCCGCGCCGAATGTGAGCGCGACGCTCAACAGCGGAGGCAATGCCGCCCTTTCCGACTCCTCACCCTGGAACAACAGCAGCAGCGCAAATCTCGGCGTAAGCTACGAGGTCGATCTGTGGGGGAAACTGGCACGGCAACGTGACGCCGCAGAATGGGCCAGCCAGGCTACTCAGCAAGATTTGCAAAGCGCACGTTTGGCACTGTTCGCCAGCGCCAGCAAGAATTACTGGCGCATCGGTTTTATCAATCAGCGGATCAATGTCAGTCAACAAAACATCGACTATTCCCGAAAAACTCTGGAGCTGGTCAAAGCGCGATACCACGCGGGCAGCGTCTCTGCGCTGGATGTGGTAGATGCCGAACAGAACCTGGTAAATCAGGAAAGCAGCCATCTGGCGCTGCTGCGCGAACGCCAGCAGGCGCTGAACGAACAAACGGTGCTGTTGGGCGCACCACCGGGGAGCTCGCTGGTTGAACCCAACCGCTTGCCGACAGGCCCGCTGCCGCAAATCAATGCCGACATTCCAGCCAGCGTGCTGCACCATCGCCCGGATATCAGCGCCAAAGAGTTGCGGTTGCGTGAAGCGCTGGCCAACGTGGACATAAAACGCACCCAATACTATCCGGCCTTTAGTCTGACTGGCTCATTAGGTACCAGCAGCACCGCATTGCTGGAGTTTTTGCGCAATCCGCTTGCATCGGTAGGCGCCGGGCTATCGCTGCCGTTCCTTGAGTGGCGTCAGATGAACGTCGACATCAAAATCGCCCGTAGCGACTATGAACTGCAGGTGCTGGAATTCAAACAGTCGCTGTATAAAGCCATGGCCGATATTGATGATGCTCTGTCGTTGCGTACTCAACTGATGGCGCAGGAAAAACACATGCAGGCGGCCTTGGCGCTGGCACGTAAATCTGAACGGCTAAACGAGAGTCGCTACCGTCACGGCTCGGTGCCCATTAATTTCTGGCTGGATGCGCAAAATCGCCGCCGCTTGGCGGAGCTGGCGCTGGACGAAAATCGGTTTGCCCAGTACCAAAACCTGGCACAACTCTATCTGGAGTTTGGCGGAGCCGCGTAATAACGTTTTAGCCCGACATTTATGTCAGGTTTTTTTCATCCTAAATGCATTAATTTTGCCGGTATTTACTGCAATTGTTCCTATACTTTACTCATCCCTCACCAGACAAAAAACCATCAATATGCACAATAGTTAATCTATTTATGCGTTAAATCGGTGCAAATCCATAAGATAAACTGCTAAATTTGATCGCCGCAAGATATAACGTTAAGCTATAGATGCAAAATAATTAGTCACCTAAATGACATATTCCCGGTGAAAATTGACTTATTACGTGACTCGCATCACACAAAAAAGGCAGTGGTGGATCTGGCAACAGAGCCATAAGATTAGCCACGCTGATAACTTGGCAGAAGAAGTGAACGAGGATTGCGAATTCACGTACGACTAAAATTGATTAAGGGATGATTATATGAAGTTAAGAAAAAAACGACATAAACCGATGCATATTAATGACATCACCATCATCGATGACAGCAAGCTGAAAAAAGCGATTACCGCGGCCGCCTTGGGCAACGCGATGGAATGGTTCGACTTCGGTGTTTATGGCTTTGTGGCCTACGCCCTTGGGCAAGTCTTTTTCCCTGGCGCCACCCCTGGCGTGCAGATGATTGCCGCACTGGCAACCTTTTCCGTTCCCTTCCTGGTACGTCCGTTAGGCGGCATCTTCTTTGGCGCGATGGGCGATAAATTCGGTCGCCAGAAAGTGCTCTCCATCACCATTATCATCATGGCGGTGAGTACCTTCTGTATCGGCCTGATCCCCTCTTACGCCTCAATCGGTATCTGGGCACCGGTGCTGCTGCTGTTGGCCAAACTGGCACAGGGCTTCTCGGTCGGTGGCGAATACTCCGGCGCAGCGATCTTCGTCGCCGAATACTCGCCGGACAGAAAGCGCGGCTTTATGGGCAGTTGGCTTGATTTCGGCTCCATTGCCGGCTTCGTGCTGGGTGCCGGCGTCGTAGTGCTGATTTCCAGCATCGTCGGTGAAACCAACTTCCTCGACTGGGGCTGGCGTATTCCGTTCTTTATCGCCGCGCCTCTGGGTCTGATCGGTCTGTATCTGCGTCATGCGCTGGAAGAGACCCCGGCGTTCCAGCAACACGTCGAGAAGATGGAGAAAGAAGACCGCAACGCCATCGAAAACCCGCCGAAGACCTCTTTCAAAGAGATCGCGGCCAAACACTGGAAAAGCCTGCTGGTCTGCGTCGGTATCGTGATTTCGACCAACGTGACCTATTACATGCTGCTGACTTACATGCCGAGCTACCTGTCGCATAACCTGCACTACTCGGAAGACCACGGCGTACTGATCATTATTGCCATTATGATCGGCATGTTGTTCGTACAACCGGTCATCGGTCTGGCCAGTGACCGCATCGGTCGTAAGCCATTTATTATCGGCGGTAGCGTCGGCCTGCTGGCGCTGGCTATTCCGTGCTTTATTCTGATCAACAGTAACGTGATTGGTCTGATCTTCGTCGGTCTACTGGTGCTGGCGATCCTGCTTAACTCCTTCACCGGCGTGATGGCCTCTACCCTGCCGGCGATGTTCCCGACGCATATTCGTTACAGCGCGTTGGCGATTTCGTTCAACATCTCGGTACTGGTTGCCGGCGCGACCCCGACGGTTGCCGCCTGGTTGGTCGAATCGACCGGAAACCTATATATGCCGGCCTACTACCTGATGGTCGTTGCCGTCATCGGCCTGATCACCGGTTTGTACATGAAGGAAACCGCCAACAAACCGCTGCGCGGCGCCACCCCGGCCGCCTCGGATCGTTCGGAAGCCAAAGAGCTGCTGCAAGAAAACTACGACAACATCGAACAGAAAGTCGAAGACATCAATGAGCAGATTGCCGAGCTGGAAAAGAAAAAACAGACGTTGATCGACCAGCACCCCAAACTGGACTAGAACAGCGTTCTAACGACAAGCCACCTTCGGGTGGCTTTTTCATGGCGGCTACCCTGACCTATTACTCTGCATGCCGCGAATTAATCAACGAGGTCAATACGTGATCCTGCCAGCGTCCGGCGATTTTCAAATAGGATTTTGCGTAACCTTCTTTCTCAAACCCCAGGCGCAACAGCAATTTTTCACTGCGGGCATTGGTAGGAATATAAGCGGCCATAATGCGATGCAGATCCAGTTCACTCAGCATGTAGTCGATAGCCGTAGTGAGCGCCAGGGCCATAATCCCCTTACCTTCATGCCGCGCGGCAATGGAATACCCCAGATAACAGGCCTGGAAGGGGCCACGCGCAATATTGGAAAAATTGCAGGCCCCCAGCATTTCCGTATCTGCGCTATCCACAATACCAAACTGATAAGCCCGTCCTTGCTCGGCATCCTTCTGCGCATGCCACAGCCGTTGGCGAATAACCTCCTGACTGTAAAAGTCTTCTGGCCGGTTCGGCTCCCACGGCGAAAGGTGATCCTGGTTTTCCTGGAAGTAACGATAAACGATGTCCGTATCGTCGTCCGTCAGGATCTTGAGGCGCAGATCACGGCCCGCCATAGTTAACACTTTCATCATTCTCTCCCCTTCATTCACCAAGCCAACAGCATAGCCTAACTGTTTACCTACCGGGCTTGCCGCATAAAAAAACCGCCTTGCGGCGGTTGGTAGTATGGCTGGCAACTCAGTTAACCTGACACCAGTTGCGCTGTTTCACTATTCCGCCATCCGGCGAACTGTAGCCGATACAGCCCAGAATGCTGTCGAACAGCTTTTCATGAAACACCGGCGTTTTTGCCTGCTGCAACGCTTTTAACTGATTAAATGCTGCCTTGTGATCGGGCTGACTGAGAAACTTGTCGGATGCCCAGACCATGATAGGCACGGTGCGTTGCTCTTTCGGCGCATGATCGCGCGGCGTGCCGTGAAAATGCATATTTTCCGAGATCGACTCGCCGTGATCCGAAGCGTAAAACACGATGGCATTACGATTTCGCAACTGATTGAAAACCTGCTCGAGGAAGTAATCGGTGTACAACAGACTGTTGTCGTAGGAATTGATCATCGACTCCGTTGAACAAGTGTCATCGATACCCTGGCATTCCGGCTTGTAGCGGGCAAAAGCGCGGGGATAACGCTCGGTGTACATGTAGTGTGAGCCTTTGGTATGCAGGATGACCAAATGTTTGCCCTGCGGATGACGGCCCAACGAATCCTGCAGCTCGTCAATCAAAGCAATATCGTCCACGGGTTTACCGGCATTGCGTTTTTCCGCCTGAATGCTTTCTCGCAGCGCATAACTGTCCGCCTGGGTCTTGTTATAAAACCAGGCTTCGCTTTGCATCGAGAACAGCTCCGAAGAAAACCCCTGCTTTTTCAGCACGGAGAAAACGTTCATTTCCTTCAGGGTACGCTGCGGTTCTTCTGACGCTCCGCCTTCGCGCACGAACATGCAACGCAGAGAGAGCTTGGTGGAGGTATCGCAGGAATAGCCCTGCAGCAACGCCAGGTTGGTTTCCTTATCCAGATACGGCGTGTTGTCGCGCTGGTAGCCATAAACCCCCATATGATCCCGTCTGGCGCTTTCACCAATCACGAACACCACATAGAGATCATTCACGTCTTTTGGCGGCTGATAGGTAAAATGTGCCGCCGGATCGAACAGATTGCGGCTGTCTTCCGCCTGGCTGTATGAGCTGTAAGTCAACAGCCCCAATGCCGAAAGCCAGTTGGACGGTGAATAGCTGCCGGCCACTACGCCACCGTAGCTGGCCATCATTTGATTATTTTCGCGATCGTGGCGATCCTGCACCTGGCCCATCAGTTGAAGCGGTAGCCAGCAGAACAGCCCAGCGGCCAGCATGATGGCCCCCTTTTTACCCCATGCCAGCCGATTGCCGCGTTTAAACACGGCTTCGTGCATCGGGGCCAGCCAAATCAACAGCAGCGGCAACAGGCTCACCAACACCATCCACACGCCAAAATGCCAGCCTACCGACTCCTTGGACAAATCAACATCGGTGGTCATCACCGCCGCCAGAATGCCGTAGCCGATATCAACGTGGAACAACACCATATAATAGCTGGCGGCAACCGAGCTTAGCACCAGCAGCGAGGCCAGAATACGGAACAGCCGGCGCCCCAAGAACGAAATCAGCAAGGTAATAAAACACACCAGAAAAAAGGCCGCGACGACTTCAATGCCGATCGATAGCAGGTTGTCATAGTGGAGCTGCTGATAACGACGGTAAAATATGGGGATATTGAGTAACACGCCGAGATAAAAAGCGATAAAGAAAGAGACCTGCAACTGGGTCCAACGTCGGAACTTCTGCATTATTACCATTCCTGCCAAAGTGAGTTCATAACCATCTGCCAGATACAGGTTGTTGTGAGAGTGTCTCTCCCCCTGCTACTGGGTGGTTATCTGACAGGCAATTTAGGCAGGCGTTGCCAAGGCGTAGCAAAATAACGTTGTTATGATGTAACAATTCGTGTGAAAAGCGACTTTTATCCTTCCTGCGGCGGCGGTTACGCTCACAGCCGCAGGAAGGTGACTTTGCCAATTATGGCGTCAGGGATTGTTCACCGGCCACCGCGTTTTGTGCCGGTGTCGCCACCTGACTTTCTTCACGGTATTTTTGCTTATCCCAGGCACGGAAGAACGGGTAGTAAATCGCCATCGAAATCAGCAAATTGACCACCTGGATCACCGTTCCCGAGATATGGCCGCCGGTCGCCAGATAGCCGCTAATGAAAATGGGCGTGGTGAACGGCAAGGCAATACCGACCGGTGGCGTCACCAGACCGGTTGCCATCGCGCTGTAGGTCACGATCACCAGCACCACCGGCGTCAAAATAAATGGCAGGAAGAAATACGGGTTCATCACCAGAGGGATGCCGAACACCATGGGTTCGCTAATGTTAAACAGGCAGCCCGGCGCAGCGATTTTCCCCAACTGTTTCATCTGCGCACTGCGGCTGCGCAACAGCATGAAGATCACCAACCCCAACAAGGCACCGGTCCCGCCGGGCGCTATCCATAAATCGTAAAATTGCTGGGTAATAATGTGCGGGATGGGCTGGTTGTTCTGAAACGCCACCAGGTTTTCTGACATATTCGCCAACCATACCGGCTGAATGAACACCAGTACGATAGCATCGCCATGCAACCCCAGCGTCCACAGCAGACCGATCAGGATCACCGAGAAAATCATCCCCGGCAGCGTTCCGCCCACGTGGTGCATCGGGATGCCGATCAGCGTAGCGATCATGGTGTTGATGTCGCCAAACGGCGTGGCTTCAACGATCAGACGCAGCAGGAGGATCACCGCCAACACGCAGAACCCCGGGATCAACGCCAGGAAGGACTTCGCCACCGCCGGCGGCACCCCTTCAGGCATGTTGATCACCAGATTGCGGTTATGCACGAAACGGTAGATTTCCGTCGACAGCAGTGCCACCACGATCGCCACGAACAACCCCTGACTGCCGATAAAATTCATCGGCAGTACGCCTTTGACAATCTGCTCCGCGGCACCTTTCACCGGCGCAAACAACGTGTGCTGGGGAATCGTCATGATAAATGCCACCAGCGAAACGGCACCGGTGCTGAGCGGATCCATCCCACGGTATTTTTCCGCCAGCCGGTAGGCAATGCCAAAGCTGGAGATAATCGCCATGATGTCGTAGGTCGCCTTGACCGGGTACAGCAACTTGTCCCGCCAGGCCGCACCGAACACCTCCCCCATCAGGTTGGCATAACTCGGGATGGGCAAGTAGGCGAAGATCAGGAAAAACGACCCGATCAACATAAACGGCATATTGAGAATTATGCCGTCTCGTACCGACAAAATATGTTTTTGCCCGGCGATTTTTAACGCCGTCGGCAACACGTAACGTTCCAGAATGCTATTTAAACCCGCCATCATTCCCCCCTGCCCGGCAGAGCCGGCTATCATGATTATTATTATGGAATATCGACTTAGTTGAACTGCGGTAAATAGGCCTTGTTCAGGCTCAGCACCTCATCGAGCAAGGGTTCCGCAATGCCAACGCCGCCAATCAGCGGGTTCACTACCAGTGCCAACAGCGCACTCTGTCGGTCGCCATGTACCGCCGCCTCAATGGTCAAGCGTTCAAAATCTTTTACCTGCTGGGTTAACCCGTTCATGGCTAACGGCAGCGGCCCGAAGCTCAACGGGTGAGCGCCCTGCGCGTCGATCACGCAGTTGGTTTCAATCACTGCGTCATCCGGCAGGCCCTGAATGGCGCCGTTATTCCGGGTATTCACCACCAGCATCTTGCCGCTGTTATTGTGAATGGCACGAATCAGCTCGACCGCGACTTCCGAATAGAAGGCACCGCCACGGAAGCTCAGTTGCTCCGGTTTTTTATCCAGCGTCGGATCGGCATACAGAGCAAATAACTCTGCCTCGACCTTCATCACCTGTTCAGCCCGGGTTCCCTGTGCCGCGGCCGCTTCAACCTCTTCTTCCAGCATGCCGGCCGTTTGATAAAAGTAGCGATGATACGGGCAAGGGATCGCCCCCAGCGCCTGTAAAAATGCCGGTGGCCAAGGCAGATCCTTGATGTTGTTCATCGACAGCGTTTCGCCGTTGCTCAGCATCTCCAGCACCTGGGCGGTCACATCCTTGCCGCTTTGCGTTACCTGATGCACCCACACCATATGATTCAGCCCGGCAAAACGCAGATCGACCTGATCGTGCGGCGCCTTCAGCATGTCGGCGATCATGTGGTGCATGGTGATCGGCACGTTGCACAAACCAATAATCTTCGCTTTGCTGTAGCGTGAGACTGCCTCAGTGACAATACCGGCCGGATTGGTGAAGTTGATGATCCAGGCATCCGGCGCTACCGCTTCTACCGTACGCGCCACGTCCAGCATCACCGGGATGGTGCGCAATGCCTTGGCGAAACCGCCGACGCCGGTGGTCTCTTGCCCCAGCCGCTGGTATTTCAATCCCAGGCGTTCGTCGGCGGCACGGGCAGCCAATTGCCCAACGCGCAGTTGCGTCAGTACAAAACTGGCACCGCGAATGGCCGGTTCCAGTTCGAAATGTACCGACACCACGACCTGCTCCAACCCGTTGCGCTTGAGCATTCTTTTGGTCAGCTCGGCAATGATGCCGACTTTCTCACGGCCGGACTCTACATCCACCAGCGCCAGTTCGGTTAACGGAACGTCCTGATAATGGGCGATCAGTCCTTCGACCAATTCCGGCGTGTAGCTGCTGCCCCCACCAATTACGGTTATCTTAGTCATTGCTTTGCCCCTGAGGTAAACGGCGATAAAGCTCGATCATGTCGGTGGCCAGATCTTGAATCAGCATGGCATTCATCAAATGATCCTGCGCATGCACCAGAATCAGACTGACCGGTATTTTTCCTACCCCTTCATCCATGCCAATCAGCTCCGTCTGCATGCCATGCGCCCTCCCGATGCCGGCCTTTGCTTCCTCCAACTTCATCTCTGCAGCGGCGAACTCACCGCGGCGTGCCAGTTGCAGTGCCGAAAGCAACGAACTGCGTGCGCTGCCGGCATGAACCAGTAACTCCATAACGCTGGTTTCCAAATCCACCCTCGCCTCCCCCGGCCTTATTTCAGGCGCGGTGATCCCGCCGAGGGTTGATGAAATAACCCGCGGTAAATGAATGAATAAAAGGATAAACGGGGCCAAGCCCCCAGGGTGTTATCAGGCCAACAGGCCCAGAGCCTTGTCCAGCACCTTATCCCCGCGCATGGTGCCGTAATCCATCATGTCGATGACTGCCACGGTTTTACCCAATGGCGCAGCCAGTTCGGAAAGCCGCGCATGTTCATATTTCACCTGCGGCCCCAACAGCACAATGTCCGCGCGCCCAACGATACGTTCAAAGTCCGCCACCGGCACGGCTTCAATCTCGATATCCAGCGCCCGTTTTTGCGCCTCGGTTTTCATTTTTTGTACCAGCATGCTGGTCGACATGCCTGCTGCGCAGCATAAGACGATTGTTTGCATTTTTCAGTGTCCCGATTTTGTTAGCCACCTTGGCGGTTCAAATATAAAACAGCTCTGTAACGCGCTTGTAAATACCTTGGTTCCATACGATTTCATTATGGTTTTTGTTTAATCATTTAAAAACAATGCATTAACAAATTATTGTCGTGAAAATTTTTTTCAACACTGTGATCGAAGACCGAGTTTTTTGTGACCATGAAATTAAAAACCAGATTTTAATCTTTAAAAACAAAAAGATAAATAACTCATCGATAAACAGTGCGAGGCGCGTCGTGTTTTAAATTCACACTACTTGAAAATTATTTTCATTGGCTTATGCTGCGGATTATTGCTTTATGCCGTGTGAAAAACAGGCTAGTTTGAAGCACAGATCGCCGGTTGGCGTAACAGAAGGGACACTGCAGTCATGGATCTCGTTTACCACATTCAGTTTCGCCAAGATCCGTTCAGTCGCCAGGAAGCGAAAATCGCCCGAACCATCCTGGATAACCCCGGTTTCACTTCGACAGCGACGATTGAGCAGTTGGCAGAGCGGGCCGGTGTCAGTACCGAAATCGTCGCTCATTTTGCCCAATCCCTTGGCTGTCAGGATCTTAACGACTTTATCGCTCTGATGCGCACCCAACCGCTGCCAGCCACACCGACTGCGGCGGTGGCACAGCCCGTGCTCGGCGGCATGGATATCGCCTTCGCCTCCGCCGCCGATATTGGCAAACTGCCTGGCGTCAGTTCAGCCACCCTCAGTCGCTTTGCCAAATCCATCGGCTGTGAAGATATCGGCGACATCGTCTATCAGATCCGGGCGCGGCAAAATCAGCTCAGCCAGCAGGAAGCCAAAGTCGCGCAGACCATTCTGGATGATATCGCCTTCGCTTCCTCCGCCACCATCGAGCTACTGGCCAGCCAGGCGGGCGTCAGTCCGGCCACCATCACCCGGTTTGCCAAAACCATTGGCTGTGACGATATTCGCGACCTGCGGATGAAACTGGCTCAGGCCAGCGTGAGCGGTTCGCGCTATCTGACCACCCAAACTGCCCCCAACGGGCCGCCACGGCTGTGGTTGCAGCGCGTCAACGACGTGGAAACCACGCTACATCAACAGTTGCAGCAGGTGGATCAGGCGACGTTAATCGATGCCTGCCAGCAGTTGAGCCAGTCAAAAAGCGTGCATATCTTTGGCGTAAACAGCATGGCACTGTACGCCAATGAGCTGCAGCAACGCCTGGTGGGCCTGGGCTACCCGGCCTTTGTCTGTCAGGACGCGGCGCTGATGCGTATGACCGCCTCCACGCTTGGCACGCAACAGTGTGTGGTACTGCTGTCGATGAGCGGAGAAAATGCTGATTTGCTTAACGCTGCCAAACTGGCCGGTGCCACCGGGGCTTATCGTATCGCCCTGACCCCGGCAGGTACTACGCTGGCTGGACTGGCGGATAAGCTACTGCCGCTCAGCGGCGGCAGTACGGCACGTTTTGGATTGATGCTGACCCTCGACCTGCTGCTGGCGCAGCTACTGCCAGAGAGCCTGGGTGCGCAGACGGAGGATTGAAGCTGCATCACTGTGCCGTTCGGTGACCCCGCTAGCCCAACGGCAGCTACCTGAGGTTTTTCCTAATTAGCCATCTGGATGTCGCTTCCTATTGATGGGAATATTCTTATTACGTTATCGTTAACATCCCACTTAGATATCAGCCTAAGTGAAATTTGCACGACTTTATTTTTTTAATGGCTTCTCTGCCAGCTTCGGCTGGCACTTTAAATTTCACCAGCGGTAAAATTTTATGATCGATTACTCCCTTTACGGTCTCAAAGATAAAGATATCGAGACGTACCGTGAACAAATATACAATCTGGTCGGCAAAGGCGTTATTCAGGTGCTTTCCGCGAACAAACCCATCAGCAAGCAGAGCATTCTCTCCTACCTGATCACTGAGATCGAAAGACAACCCGACGAGCACTGCCAAAAACTGCACAGAGCGGCAATCGAAGTTATTGGGGTCAACGGCCGCTAAGGAGCAATATGCGCAAATCGGATCTGTGCGCGATCATATCCATCGCCGTCGTGGTGGCCGTGATGTGGGTGGCGAACTGTAGTGCGGATAAAGTCCCGCTACTGGGGAGTGGGGGTTAAGGTCTAACGCTTGGAACAGACCGTATCCGGCGATCGACACAACGAGTAAACCACCGGATTTGTTCCAAGTGGGCTGTCAGGCCGGTGAGGAACCGGCACTTTTGGCTAACGGCATTCACCGGTGATTGCGTTTTTCCCCTGCGGGCAAACGTCGGAAGTTTGCGGGATAACACCCAAGATTGATCCCAAAGACCCAGAGCATCCAGATAGCATGACAATCGCTAATAAAAATAACCCCCCTCTCATCCCACACTCCTTATTTTTGCCCTATCTGGTTATAGATCACATCTCACCAACCGTCTTTAAAAAACGGCCATGCTTCCGAAAGTAGGATAACAGCGATAGAAGAAGAATATTAGGATGTGATATGACGAAATGGAATTTTTGGCACAAAAAAACCGCCTTCCGGCGGTCACGACATTACTGCATATTGCTTTGATTATTCTGGAATTTATTTTCCTGGTACCCGGGGCGGGACTTGAACCCGCACAGCCATAAGCCGAGGGATTTTAAATCCCTTGTGTCTACCGATTTCACCACCCGGGCTCGGGAAAATTGGAGGCGCGTTCCGGAGTCGAACCGGACTAGACGGATTTGCAATCCGCTACATAACCGCTTTGTTAACGCGCCTTAATTCTGTTGCCTTTTCAAGGCTAAAGCTCGTGAAACACCAGCTTTATCAAATTCTTATCGGGATAACTTAATCCCTGCTTTCTTTATAACTCTTTGATTCAAGGAGGTTTTTGTTACCACCTCAAATCTATGGACTGAATTATGGACTAGTCGCCCAACCTTGGCAACCCCCTTTTATAGCGAAAAGGGCAATTTAGGTTGCGATCGCTCAATTTGCAATCTAAGAGCCTTATTTCCCCTCTTATTCTGTTCAATAAGCCGACACAGGGCCCTCCACCGTACTGTCGGACAGTTTCACCCGCGAGGACGCCAGGCCCTGGAGATGTTCTCTTCCGCCCCAATTGTTGCAAGAAAGTTAAAACGGTGGTTATATCTAATAAATAGATATAGGCCAGTACCTTAACTCCTCTCGACAAACTCACCAGAAACAAATCATCAAAAACGGGTGATTAAATTTAAAAGTCGACAGGCAACATCAGAAGGCAGTCTATGAACAATACCCCATCACATATCGAATACGATGACATCGGCGAAGGCCCGCACCCTCCAGTGGTCTTCATACACGGAATGATGACCGACCGCAGCGTATTTGCAGAACAAGCAAAAAGGCTGAGCAAGGAACGGAGGGTACTCAATATTGACCTTCGCGGTTTCGGGGAGTCAGGCAACCAAGCGTCTTACGAAATGACGGACTTTGTAAACGACATCAGGCACCTGCTTGAGACGCTGAACATCCAAAAGGCGGTATTGATTGGCTGGTCAATGGGCGGAGCGATCGCGCTAGCCGTGGCCGCGGAATATCCCCAAATCATCTCAAAAGTCATTTTAGTGGGTTCGACCCCATGCCTGGTGCAGCGACCTGACTGGTCAACCGGGATCCCCGCGCATGATGCCGCTCAACTGACCCAATTGCTCGCCTCAGATTGGGCTATCGGCGCCGTCGAGTTTTCCGCGATGGTCGTCAATGATGATGAACGGCAAACGGAACGCGAATTCATTAAGCAGGTCTGTTTAAAATCACGACGCTCGGCAAATTTAAGCACCATTGAAACCATAGGCAAAAAAGACCTGCGCTCAACGTTATTCGCCATCACCCGCCCTGTGGATGTCATTTGTGGAACCCATGACCGCATATGCCCCAAAGAGGCCAGTGAGTACATGGCAAGGGTGACTGGAGGCCGTGTGTGTTTGATTGAGGGCGCGGGGCATGCCCCATTTTTGACACGGGCGGATGAATTTGAAACCGCGGCAAAAACGCTGATCAATTAGCCTGCACTGTTTTGAAGCCGGTCAGGCAAAACATCGACGAATATGGGATACGGTTGAGCGTCTTGAGCGGCGGAAACGAAAAAAGGACCCGAAGGTCCTTTTTTCTATCACTGCAGAACTCGCTGGAGATCTACAGTGCCATGTTTGGAGCGGGAAACGAGACTCGAACTCGCGACCCCGACCTTGGCAAGGTCGTGCTCTACCAACTGAGCTATTCCCGCATTAATCAGAACTTACTGATTTTTTTGCTATCTTTCGGCAAATCACTGCTGCCGTCTGATGCGATGCATTCTACTTACCTGACGTAATGAGTCAATAAAATTGTTGGCTCATCAGGTTCGTTTGCCGATTTTTGCAGCGCTTTGATCAGGGTTCCAGCAAATCTTTCCGGGCAGCGTTCAAATATTGGAACATTGACCAGAAAGTCAGCACCGCCGCGATGTACAGCAAACCGAAAGACACGTACTCGACCATGCGGTCCGGGCGCCACAGCAACCCGACCAGCGACATCATTTGCGCCATGGTTTTAACTTTGCCAATCCAGGATACCGCCACGCTGCTGCGCTTACCGATCTCCGCCATCCACTCACGCAGCGACGAGATGATAATTTCACGGGCAATCATGGTCGCCGCAGGCAGGGTAATCCACCAAGTGTGGTAGTGTTCCGCCACCAGCACCAGCGCTACCGCTACCATCACTTTGTCCGCCACCGGGTCGAGGAACGCCCCGAAACGGGTCGTTTGCTTCCAGCGACGAGCCAGGAAGCCATCAAACCAGTCGGTTATGGCAGCAAACACAAAAATGACGGCGCAAACCATCGGAGCCCAGGTGAACGGCAGATAAAATGCCAGAACAAAGAATGGGATCAGAACTACGCGAAACAGAGTAAGCCAAGTCGGTATATTCAATTGCATAATGCTAGGGTAACTATCTGGCTGGAGTGGGAATTAAGAGTATGTTGCTACATTGCCCTCAGTGTTTCAATGCATTGTAGATCTTTTCTGCCAATGCTTGTGAAATACCCGGCACTTTTGCAATTTCCTCAACGCTGGCGTTCAATAATGGTTGAAGTCCGCCCATATACTTCAACAGCACCTGTCGCCGTTTTGGCCCAACGCCGTCGATCAGTTCCAACGCGCTGGTATTTTTTACTTTTGCCCTTCTCTGCCGATGTCCGGTGATCGCATGGTTATGCGAATCATCGCGGATATGCTGGATCACATGCAGTGCCGGTGAATCCGACGGCAAGGCAATACCCTCACCTTCCGGCACAAAGAACAGCGTCTCCAACCCGGCTTTGCGGTCTGCACCTTTGGCGATGCCGATCAGCAAGGGTTTGTTTTTATCCCAGGTCACGTTCAACGAGTTAAACACGTCAATCGCCATACCCAGTTGCCCTTTGCCGCCATCGATAAAGATAACGTCGGGGATTTTTTTCTCTTCCAGAGCCTTGCCATAGCGGCGTTTCAGCACCTGCGCCATCGCGGCATAATCATCCCCGGGCGTAATACCGGTAATATTATAGCGCCGATATTCCGAACGTAGCGGACCATTCGAGTCAAATACCACGCAGGAAGCCACGGTTTGCTCCCCCATGGTATGGCTGATGTCGAAACATTCCATGCGGTTAATTTCGGCAAGATTGAGCACCTTCGCCAATTCTGCCAGCCGTTGATGGATTGTCGACTGCTGGGAAAGCTTGGTGGTCAGCGCCGTCGCTGCGTTGGTACGCGCCAGTTTAAGGTAACGTGCGCGATCCCCTCGCGGTTTGCTCTGGATCTGGATTTTTCGCCCGGCCAACCCTGAGAGCGACTCGGCCAACAGGTCTTTCTCCGGCAGGATAAAGTCCAACAGGATTTCCGCCGGCAAGGTCCGCATCTGGCTGCCCTGCAAATAGAACTGGCCGACGAAGGTTTGCACCACTTCGCTCATGTCGGTGCCGCCCGGCACTTTCGGGAAGTAACTGCGGCTGCCCAACACTTTGCCCTGGCGGATAAACAGCACGTGCAAACAAGCCATCCCGGCTTCGAAGGCCACGCCAATCACATCCAGATCGTCGCTGCTGCCGGAAACGAACTGACGTTCAGTCACCCGACGTACTGCCTGGATCTGATCGCGTATGCGCGCCGCTTCTTCGAAGTTCAATGTCTTGCTGGCGTTTTCCATCCGTTCTATCAACTGGTGCAACACCTGCTGATCTTTGCCGGACAGGAACAGGCGTACATAGTCCACCTGCTGTTGGTATTCATCCTCACTCACCAACCCGGCGACGCAAGGGCCCAGGCAACGGCCGATCTGGTACTGCAGGCAAGGACGCGAGCGGTTGCGGTACACGCTGTTTTCGCACTGGCGTATCGGGAACAGTTTCTGCAGCAGCGCCAGCGTCTCACGCACGGCATAAGAATTGGGGAATGGGCCGAAATACTCCCCTTTGGCGTGTTTGGCGCCGCGATGCACCGCCAGCCGTGGGTGGCTGTCCGCGCTCAGGAAGATCAACGGATAAGATTTATCGTCTCGCAAAAGAACATTATATCGCGGCTGGTAGAGCTTTATGTAGTTATGTTCCAGTAATAGCGCTTCTGTTTCGGTATGCGTAACAGTTACGTCTATTTGGGCGATATTTTTAACCAGCGTCTCGGTTTTACGACTGCCAACCTGCTGGCGGAAGTAACTGGCGAGGCGTTTTTTCAGATCTTTGGCTTTACCGACATAGATAACCGTGCCAGTAGCGTCGTACATACGGTAGACGCCAGGCTGGCTGGTTACGGTACTTAGAAATGCTTTGGCATCAAAACGGTCACTCACTGCTTAACAACGTCTCCGCATTGAACAATCCGTGTCGGATAGCCAGGTGTGTCAATTCGACATCACCGCTGATATTCAGCTTGCTGAACATGCGGTAACGGTAACTGTTCACCGTTTTAGGACTGAGACTCAGCTGTTCTGAAATCTCATTAACTTTTTTGCCTTTGGTGATCATCAGCATAATCTGCAGCTCGCGCTCAGACAGGCAGCTGAACGGGGTTTCCGTCTGCGGCTCCAACTGGCTCAACGCCATCTGCTGGGCGATATCGGACGCGATATAACGCTGCCCCGCCTGCACAGTACGAATGGCAGTAACCACATCCTGCGGTGCCGCACCTTTACTCAGATAACCCGCAGCACCGGCCTGCATGACCTTCGCAGGCAATGGATTTTCAGTGTGTATAGTCAACATGATGACTTTAACGTCGGGTGCATAGCGCACAATTTTGCGCGTGGCTTCCAGCCCGCCAATACCCGGCATGTTCATATCCATAAGAACGATATCTACAGCATTGCCACGGCACCATTTCACGGCATCCTCGCCGCACTGGGCCTCCCCGACAACTTTTATACCTTTGATATCTTCAAGAATGCGTCGAATCCCTGCGCGCACCAGTTCGTGGTCATCAACAAGAAGAACGCTAATCAAGGAAAAATCTCCAAAAAGAAGGGAGTAACGCAATCAGCCTCTGTTATAGCCAGAGATATTACTTGTTTTTCAGCCAAGAATGAACACAGATTAATACTTACTTCCGATTAACTTTGCGCAATAGGCCTGATTTTTGAATTTTAGTCACTCACCCAGCCCGATAAAGCCGTTGTCTGCAGATAAAAAGCGGACGATGTAAATATTACCCCATGTGAACAGAGCCCATGATACTGCGCCAATCCTGTAGCGCGGGTAAAATCAGTGTAAGCAATCGCAACACAGATAATATTAACACTAATACAACAAGATTGTAATCCATTGAAATGAAACAAAATAGCATTTCAGCCGTTCTCTTCCTCAGCAAAATTCATTGCGAAAAGAAATTATTCGGCCCGGACATCAGGTAAGAGGTCAGGGTTGATCATTTAAATAACCCTAACACGTTAACAATAATCCACAGGGCAAATACTTATTAACGCAAAAAAAATAACTTGGCTATTATTCTCCGTCGTCCTGATGACAAACTACCAGCAGTCGATTCAATAATCACTAGTCAGTATGCACTATAAGGTGGAGGTTGATAAACCCGCCATCGCTGTCAGAGTAGACGCTGCGGCACCGACACAGCGCTATCAATGCAGATGGATATCTGCATGCTATGCTATACTCCGCGCCCAGTTAAATACGCATCTGCATGTCAGGTTGAATCAAACCGATGTGGGTGTGCATCAAAAAGCACATTGTTTCAGGCTACGGCCTCAAAAATCAGGAGAGAAAATGAGCAACGTTGATTTTACTACGTCTGCAAACCCGGAAACGCTGGCGACAGAAGTCGCCTGTCTTAAAGCTACGCTGACGCTGATCCTGAAATCGATCGGTCAGGCCGACGCCGGGAAAGTCATTATCAACATGGAACGCTTTATCGCGCAGATTGAAGATCCGACCCAGGCCGAAATCTTTAAAAACAGCATCCAGCAGATTAAGCACGCCTACCGCCAATAAGCTGTCGCCCTTCCGGCCTGCCGTAATCGCGGGCCCGTTTTCCTTGCCGTCTCCCCTAGTGATTGATCCCTTTGGTTATTTCAGGCAATGTATTTTTATTTACGCCAGAGAGACATATGGGCATCGTGGTAAAAGCGCTGATCGGCGCACTGGTGGTAGTATTAATTGGCCTGCTCGCCAAAAGCCGCAGTTACTATATTGCCGGTCTGGTGCCGCTGTTCCCTACCTTCGCACTGATTGCCCATTACATTGTCGGCAGCGAACGTTCGATAGACGCGTTGAGAACCACGCTGATTTTCGGCATGTGGGCCGTTTTGCCCTATCTGGTGTATCTGATCTCGCTGTATTTCTTTATCAACAGCCTGAGATTGTCCTGGGCGCTGGGCGCCGCGGTGTTGTGCTGGATTGCAGCGGCCTGGCTTTTGATTACCCTGTGGGGATGGTGGCAGGGGCGCTGATGGCCCCCACCTGGATTATGGCCTGCCGGCCTGCAGAACAAACCCACGCTGCATATCCCCGGCAACGCGGAAATAGCGGCTCTCACCGGCACGTAACGTCATCGGTAACCGGCCGTTAGTCTCTCGCCAGATACACAGGCTGTTTTCGATCATATCCTGCCCAATGCTGATTTCGTTATTGCCCACCGGCACCCGGAACTCAGCCTTTTCTTTCGCCGCCAGCGAAGCAGCAAACTCTCCGTTGATATAAACCCCGGTTCGGCAGCTTCCCGCCAGCATTCCACTGTCACGCACCACCACTATCGTGGCGAAAGGGGTCTGCGGCACACTCTGATAAAGCAACAGCCGACTAGGGGGCGGCAATTCGGCCTGCTGCAGCGGAACAGACTGTGTGGCGCAGCCAGACAACAGCACGGTGGTAACGAGTAACGCGGCGTAATGCTTCATCCTGAGCTCCTGAAAAAAACCAGTCTTTATAGTAGCAACAGAATGGCCGGCGCCTGTAGCGCCACAGCATCATCAATAGAAAAATAGGATAACTTCCCGTGGTCGGCAGGAAATCATAAAAACAGAGGGCTTACCTTAGCCGGCCGTGATGCTATTGAGGCAAGGCTGCCGGCTGACATAAGAAGATTCCGTGGTTAGTATATTGAAATGAATAAGATTTTTATGATTCCATTAAAACTTGACCATGCGTTTTTGAATATCGTCGCGAAAGGCGCCGCCCACATAGTTAAAACCATCTTCCGTCACATAAACCCGCGAGTAACCGTTTTCTGATAACGTCGTCACCATGTAACCACCGCTGATCATCTCCGGAGAAGGCGCATTCATAAGCGTGAGGAAACCGCGCCCCCGGCACCATTGATAAAAACGAGTACGCCCGTAGCCAAATGAATCCCCCACATCGGAAAGGTTTCTTAACCCATCATAATGGTTTGATAATGAAGATGAATCATCGTTATCTTTAGGTATTTCAGGTTTATTCGCCAAAATAAAACTCCCTTTAAAGTCTTCATCATCATGACAATCCTACTTCAATCCTGAATCTAAAAAATTTACACATGAATTGCAATCGCATTACCGGCAAATTGAATAATAGTTTTTATTTTTATCATTTAGAAGAAGCAATAAATTTATTCGTCCGGAAACTCTGTATTCTCTGAATACCCTTTCCCGCCAATAATAAAAGCCCATCCTTAGGTAAATATCTTAAACAATAAGTCCAATACATCACCACCAAAAGATTAGCCTGTATATTATATACAGTATGTATTATTTCATTATTCAATGGACTTCGACCGCGGGGGTGCGGCGTCCCCTACCTCAACCCCACCTAAACAATAACTATTATCATTTCCAATTTTAACATCAGTTTATTACACTCATGCCCCACCTCGCCTAGGAAGATTCTTAGCGTGTGAATACAGGACGAAAGGAAGAGTTAGGGATACCATGAAGACGTTTAGCTTTTTGATTATTTTGCCATTAATAACATTGACGGCCTGCACCCAATGGGAGAAACCTGGTGCCGGCAATGCGACCCGCGACGCGGAATTTGCTGAATGCAAAGGACGGGGCTACGAGCGTTTTCCCCCTGATGTGGTGAGAGATTTTGAGTTTAGCTACGAAAACCAATACCAGAGCTGCAAGAAAGACAAAAAAGACTGTCCGGCAGGTTATCGCTACGAAAAGCAGCCCTCGTTCAAAACGGTGCAAAATGATCGAAATGAGGACGCCCGTTCGGCGACCATAGAAGCCTGCATGTATGGCAAAGGCTGGCATGAAAAAACTTATTACTGGCCACAGTAGACGTAATGGAAGCGGCGTGATCGACACGCCGCCTCACTCGCTGCAGGGATCACTCATCATCGCCGTTCGGCATCCCGGTTCTGGGCTTGCGCTTGTCCGCTTCCGGTTTTTTATCTTTTGCGGCCGCCAGCGCCCGGCCAATCAGCCATAACAACAGCGGTATCAGCAGCAGGCAAAGACCCAGCGTAATCAGTGCATTTATCATCCGTTATCCGCCCGATTTTTCCGGTTACTTTGCCTGAGTGTAGCAGGCTTATTCGTCAGTCTCGATACCACCCAGCCTCGCAGGGGTCTCTGCCCATGCCGGTGTTAGCCCCACTACGCACCATTCCTATCGAATCAATCCTGCCGCTAACGCTAAATGAGGCAAGGCCCGCAGCTTTATACTGCGGGCCTGATTTGAAAGGATTACCGGACGACCATCACCGAAATATTGGCATGGCGCACAATGGCCGCCGCATTGGATCCCAGCAGATAGGTTTTCACGCTCGGGCGGCGCGAGCCGATGATGATCAGATCGGCTTCGATTTCTTCCGCCAATTCCAGAACCTGATCGCGCGGTGAACCAAAGCTGACGGTGTAATCCAGCCGCTCCAGCGGAATATCGATTTCTGCCATGATCTGCTTGAGCTTATCCACCGCCTTAACTTCCGCCTTGTTCTCAAATTCCTTGATGCCAAAAGAGTAAGCCGTGACGAATGCCGAGGCATCCGGCAGTGCATGGAAGAAATGCACTTTGGCACCGGATATTTTCGCCAAATACACCACATGCTCCAGCGCATGTTCGGTCAACAGATCTTCTTCAATATCTATCGGCACTAATATGGTCTTGTACATATCACATCCCTTCTATGTCACCGTGGTGCCAACAGGGTACTGCCGGGAAGGATAAGGGTGAACCGGTTTATCGCGCTTTTGTGATCGGCGGTAAATACTTATCAGGATAAGTCCTTATTTAACAAAATATAAACACACCCCGTCTAACGGCTAGCCGAATAATTATTTCAAAGCCGGCTAAATCAGCTGCAAATACACCGCCTTTGCCGTGGCAGCGGTTTTATTGGCCACCGACAGTTTTTTAATCGAGTTACCAATGTGGAAATTCACGGTCCGCTCACTCAGCCCCATTAACAAGGCCGTTTCTTCTGAGGTTTTGCCTTCGCTGCACCAACGTAAAATATCCTTCTCTCGCAGCGTCAGCACATCTTTTATCGCTTCGTCGTTCACCGATATTAATGCTTCGCGCAGCGTTTTATGGGCGATCTGCGCCAGCCACAGGAAGAAGGTTTCGTTGCGCGCCCCGGCCTGCGGTGACTGAGTGGGGATATTCTTGCCGGCAAAAGTGAGGATACCCAACCGGCCGTAGCAATCCTTGATCGACTGCGACCACCCTTCACGGATGCCAAACTGCGCCATGCGCCACCACAGCTCCGGCTTATCCCGATAGAACTGCTCGTCCCAATAAAACTGCAGCGTAGAGTGATGAGCCTGCTCGATCATCGGATCCTGCAGGTACACCCGCAGTTTGCGGTAGTCCTCCAGGTAGTGCATGGGGTAATTGCCCTCTATCAGCATTTTGGGTCTGCTGGCCGGATAGCAGGAAAAGACCGTATAAGAGAAATATTCGAAACCCAGCGCCTGCGCACAAGGCTCCAGCCGACGTAAAAAAATCTCGCGATCAGACAGGCTGCTGAGCAGATCATCCATCAAAGGCTGAAAGTGAACGTCCATAAAACAGGTTCTCCAGAGCACAGCGCCGGGCAATCATTAAGTGAATTTAACTATAGTGGAGGGCCAAGGGCAACAACAGCCGTTTCATATAATAAAAAACACCATGGCTATAACAAAACAGCTATTCCCCGCGATTATTAATAAATAACGTCTTTAAATTGCATCAAAGCCACGAATTACGCGAGTAACATAAAGCCTAATTATTGTAAACCTGTCACTTCTACCGTTAGACAGCCACGCCACCGCCAATTACCCTCGCCATAGGCACCCGGTGCTTTTTAAATCCGAATAAAATATAAGCATTTGCGAATTTTGCAAAGCAGAAGAATACTCACGGGGATTTTTATGGCAGAGAATAATTCGGCAATAAATTCGGTCGCCGTTATTGGTGCCGGAACCATGGGCAGAGGCATTGCCTATCTTCTGGCGCTGAACGGTATACGCACCGGAACAAACACATCAGCAAGCAGTTACTCGATGAGTACAACATTTACGTGCAGCCGATGAATTGCCCCCACGGTACCGGCCGGCAGTGAGCGTTTGCGCGTTACGCCGACCTCTGCCCATACTCATGAGGACGTGCAGTATTTCCTGGCTGCGTTAAGCAAAGTCTGGGCCGCCAATACATTACGGAGAGCAGGATGAAGTTGACGGACTATAACGGCCATTTTCTCACGCTGTGCCTGATGGCGGCCGGCACCTTTGCCATCGGTACCGATGCGTTTATCGTCGCCGGCATACTTAACGAGATTTCCGGCACCTTTGCGGTCAGCCCCGCGCAGGCGGGGCAGTTAATCTCAGTGTTCGCCCTGGCCTATATGGTGTTCGCTCCGCTGACCGCCTGGCTGCTGGGCAACCTCAACCGCAAGCATATTTTGCAACTGGCCCTGACGCTATTTATCGCCGGGAACCTGCTCTGTGCCTATGCCGACAGCTTTTTGCAAATTTCTGCCGGGCGAGTGTTGGCAGCGTTGGGGGCGGCTTGCTATACGCCACAGGCCGCCGCCGCGGCAGTCGGGTTGGTATCGGAGAAACGCCGCGGGCTGGCGATTTCCATCGTTTATGGCGGCATGACGCTGGCTATCGCCCTCGGTATCCCCTTCGGCACCTTTCTGGCCAAACTGATCGGCTGGCGGGAGATCTTCCTGCTGATCGCGCTGTTAGGGGCCATTTCGCTGCTGGGGCTTTCGCTGGTACTGAACGCCATCGCTGCGCCGGGTAAACACACGCTAAAAGAACGCTTGGCTCCGCTGCGGCAAAAAGCGGTGTTGACCACACTGTTGATCACCTTCTTCGCCGTCTGTTCCGAGCACATTGTTTACAGCTATGTGAGCGTGTTGCTGAAAAATACGCAGTGGGGTCCGGAGGCAATTTTGCCCATCGCGCTGCTGGTGTTCGGTATTGGGGCGGTCATCGGCAATTTCGTTTCCGGCCTGTTAACCGATACCTTTGGCAGCAAATTTGTACTGCTGTTTTCGGTGTCGATTCAAACCCTGTCGCTGTTCCTGCTGACCTTTTACGTCACCTCACCCTGGTGGGTACTGGCGATATTTTTGGTTTGGGGCATTACCGGCTGGATGTATCTGGTGCCGATCCAGCACCACTTATTGTCGCTGTCCAAGCGCTTTGGCGCGCTGACCGTTTCACTGAACAGTTCGGTATTGTATGCCGGTATCGCGGCAGGCGGCATGCTCGGCGGCCTGACGCTGTATACCCTGCCTGCCTATTACCTGCCGCTGTTTTCCCTGCCGCTGGGCGCGATCGCCCTGCTGCTGACGCTGTTGTTCTTCCAGGGAGAAGAAGCCAATGACTGACCAGGCACCGCCGGTACTGTATGAGCAACAGGACGGCATTGCCGTGATTACCCTGAACCGACCGGAAAAAAAGAACGCCATTAATCTGGCGATGGCACGCCTGATCCAAGGCTATTTGCAACGGGCTGAACAGGATGAAAACGTTCGGGTGATCGTGCTGACCGGTCAGCCACAGGTGTTCTCCGCCGGAATGGACGTCAAAGCATTCCAACAGGGCGAACTGCCAGTGGTCGAGCCGGAAGGCTTTGGCGGCCTGGTACATGCCCGGCTCGCCAGTTGGGTGGATCAGGTCCGGCTGGCGGCGCAATCCTTTTGAGAACATTCTGAGTGAATGTCAATCATCCGAAGTCTAATTTTTAATCATTATAAGACAGTGTTTGAGAAGCCATTAACCCCGCTCAGCGGGGATTTTTTTGCCCGTTCACCCCTTATTTTCGGAAAAAGGCTGCATAAACAGGAAGGTGCAAGGTTTGCTCTGGTGTTGATTGATCAAAGGCACCAATCGCCTGAAATGCTCAGTTTGGCAATGCGTGTCCAGCGCCGCCCGATCGGGCCACTGCTCGACGAAAATAAAATGCCCCGGATCCTGATGGTCAATAAACAGTTCATAAGAGAGGCAAAGCGCCTCCTGGCGGGTTTTCTCTACCAACTCCTGATACAACGGCATCACCGTTTCAATACTATCGTGTTTGATAAAATCTTCAGCTATTACCTTTAACATTGTTAGCTTCCCTGTTTGTTTTACGGAGTGTTGCGCGATGTTCAGTCGCGGCCCCTCAGCATGGTGAACCTATTCAGTTAACGAACCCTAATTGACCATTTATTGAAGTGACGAATGAGACACTGGCCACCTGACGACAAATTTTTCAAGGTGGCCGATGGAACAACTCACACAAATGATCGCCAAATACAGTCCGGAACCTGAATTCCTGTTGTTGATTATCTTCTTATTTTCGCTGGGAAAATCGGTTATTTTCGTTTCCTCGCTGCTGCCACCCGCTTCGGTAACGCTGATGTTGGGCATTGTCGTCGGTAAACCGGTGCTGGCCGATGGTCATGTCTGGGTGGCAATTACTCTGGGCGCCCTGCTTGGTTCGGTTTTATCCTTTCATTGCGGCGCATGGCTTCAACGCCGAGAAAGCGGAAACTGGCTGCCGGCCCGATACCTGGGTGCAATGCACAAGGCGAAATCTGCGCTACAGAAAAACGGGATCCCGCTGTTGTTTATGTCTCGCTTTCTGGCCGTGATGCGCTATACCGTGCCATTGGTTGCCGGCATGATCGCCCTGCCGCGCAAGCAGGTCTATTGCGCCAGTGCACTGTCTGCCGGGGTGTGGGCCGTGGCGCTGATGTCTGTCGGTCAGCTGTTTTGAATGTCGTTGCTGGTTATTGGGGACGGAATTCCAGTGCGGCATTCTTAACAACAGCGTAAACCGCCGGTGTCGGAGGTTTGGGCAAGCTGGCATTTGCGGTTGCCACTATAGCCGCACGGCAAAGTGCGGGGTCACCATCTTCAGCCTGAACATCTATAAGCATTCCATCCGGAGCCAGCTTAATTCTTAAAGAACACTGCTTACCGGCGTAGACGCTGTCATATTGAAAGTGACTTTGAATAGCCGCTGTGATCTGCGTGATATATCGGTTGATCTCATCCCCAGGAGCTGGCGTGGTTTTACCTTCCAAGCCAGTAAAAAGCGCATCGACTTCATCCCCAGACGGCCCAGGTTGACTTGCAGTGCCGGTCTTCGAGCAGCCTGCCAACAGCAGCGTGGCGATAACGAGCAATAATGCCGGCACCCGAGCGCCAAATCCTAAATTAGCGTCCCTCATGATTCCCTTCCTTTTTAAAAGACAAGTCAAAGAATAATCCGCTAACCGCGATAAATTCAAGTGGGGCCAGGTTGCAGCCAAGGCCTTAATCAACGAGCCATTGAGGATTTTTCGTTTTCGCGGCTTAAGTCCCAGAGGGAGAACAGGTTAACCCCGTCAGAAGTTCCATTATCAATTTTGCAGGGGATCAGCGATTGGGCGTCGAGATAAACGAGGGGGAAACAGGTCCAGCTTGCGCCAGATCACTCAACGGAACATTCGCGCTGAGTTGATGCGATTTTTGCGAAGTGCGTCTCAAATCTGCCGACGCGCAAAAAATCAAAAGAGAAAAATCACCGCTAACCACATGATTTGTTGGTGGGTCGTACAGGGTTCGAACCTGTGACCAACTGATTAAGAGTCAGCGGCTCTACCCACTGAGCTAACGACCCAAAGGAGTAAATTATTCTCCTCTGCCCCCGCGATGTCAAACGCTTACACCCATTAGTTTTTCTCATGCGAAACTTTCAACCCCCTGTTATATCAACAAGATAAGTCAGATTAGGGCTGTTAATCTGCTACGGCGAGGAGTAATCTTCCGCCCCCAAGACGTCCGATTTGCCTCCTCGGTGTAAAGAATAATCGACTTTTATCCCTCGCATAAATGTTGTAAACATGTTGCACAAAGGTGGCGTTATTGCACTACCTTACTAAAGCCGGGCCAACCGGATAATCGTATAAAAAAGAGCCACTTCAGAGCTCGCTATTTCACTCATGACAGGTAAAACAGGACATCATCAGATGGTAGATCACTCTAAAATAGCTACGGACGCTGCGCCTGCGTCAGAAGATCATCTCCGGAGAAACCTAACTAACCGACATATTCAACTGATCGCCATCGGTGGCGCCATCGGTACAGGTTTGTTTATGGGTTCCGGCAAAACCATCAGTCTGGCCGGCCCATCCATCATCTTCGTGTACATGATCATCGGCTTTATGCTGTTCTTCGTGATGCGCGCCATGGGCGAGCTGCTGCTCTCCAACCTGGAATACAAATCTTTCAGTGATTTCGCCGCCGATCTGCTCGGCCCCTGGGCCGGTTTCTTTACCGGCTGGACCTACTGGTTTTGCTGGGTGGTCACAGGCATTGCCGACGTGGTGGCGATCACCGCCTATGCCCAATTCTGGTTCCCCGGACTGTCGCAATGGATCGCCTCGCTATTGTGCGTATTGCTGCTGTTGGGCCTTAACCTGGCGACAGTAAAGATGTTTGGCGAGATGGAGTTCTGGTTTGCGATGATCAAAATCGTCGCCATCGTCGGGTTGATCGTCGCCGGGCTGGTGATGATTGCCATGCACTTCCAGTCGCCTACTGGCACCGTAGCGTCGTTCTCGCACCTGTGGAACGACGGCGGCATGTTCCCGAAAGGCATCAGCGGCTTCTTCGCCGGTTTCCAGATAGCGGTGTTCGCCTTTGTCGGCATCGAACTGGTGGGGACCACTGCGGCTGAAACCAAAGATCCGGAAAAAGTGCTGCCTCGCGCGATCAACTCGATTCCGATCCGCATCATCATGTTCTATGTGTTCGCCCTGATCGTGATTATGTCGGTCACCCCCTGGAGCTCCGTGGTCGCCGACAAGAGCCCGTTCGTTGAGTTGTTCGTGCTGATTGGTCTGCCTGCGGCGGCCAGCGTGATCAACTTTGTGGTGCTGACCTCCGCCGCCTCTTCCGCCAACAGCGGGGTGTTTTCCACCAGCCGCATGTTGTTCGGTCTGGCACAGGAAGGCGATGCGCCCAAGTCGTTCGCCAACTTGTCCAAGCGGGCCGTGCCGGCTAACGGCCTGACCTTTTCCTGTATCTGCCTGCTGGGCGGTGTGGTGCTGATTTACCTGATCCCGAACGTCATGACCGTGTTCACGCTGGTGACCACCGTCTCGGCGATCCTGTTCATGTTCGTCTGGACCATCATCCTGTGTTCGTACCTGGTTTACCGTAAGCAACGCCCGGCGCTGCACCAGAAATCGATTTACAAGATGCCGGCCGGCAAGCTGATGTGCTGGGTATGTATGGCATTCTTCGTGTTTGTGCTGGTGTTGCTGACGCTGCGCGACGACACCCGCCAGGCGCTGATCGTCACGCCGCTGTGGTTTGTGATACTGGGCCTGTCTTACGTGTTCCTGCGTAAGAAGAAAACCGCCTAACGCTGCAGGGGGATAGTCCGCTATCCCCCTGAATTTCCCCTCTCCTGGCGCTTAGCGTGGCCGGATCCCGTCGATAATCACCCGCTGCACATTTTCTACCGTCTGCTGAAAAAACGCCTCGTCGTCTAATGTCTTGCCGGTTACCGCCTCCACCTGCACCCAAAAATCGGCGTAATGCTGGGTGGTTGCCCACAGCATGAAAATCAGATGATGCGGCTCTATCGCCGCGATATGCCCTTCGGCAATCCAACGCTCAATCATGGCGGATTTCTCGTCCACCAGCGTCTTCAATCCCCCCTGCAGCTCTTGCTTTAGCAAAGGGGCGCCCTGGATCATCTCCAGACAAAACAGCCGTGAGGCCTGCGGATGATGACGGGATACCTCAAGCTTCAGCCGTATATATTCGCGGATGGCCTGCAGCGGCTCCTGATCGGCACGCAGCGCTTTCAGTGGTGCCAGCCAAACATCGAGAATGTCTTTCAGCACCGCCACGTACAGCTCTTCTTTGGAAGGAAAGTAGTACAACAGGTTGGTTTTGGAGACGTCGGCACGTTCCGCCACCTGATCCAGGCTGGTGCCATGGATGCCGTACAGCGAGAAAAACTCCAGTGCCGCATCCATGATGGTGCTGCGTTTTGCAGCCACCGCACGCGAGCGGCGCGTGGGCGGTTTAACGGCTTGTGGCTTCACTGCGGCTCCTTGGCGCAACCCGATTCGGGCCAGCATAACAAAGCCGCTGAGGGAAACCCACGCTTTTACCTACCCCTTCCGGGGGATTTTCTGCACCTTTAATGAGCATTCACGCCTGTTTTTTGTGCAGCCAATTTTGACCAAATGGTCTGTTTTGGACCATTCACTCAATAATGCAGCACTCAATTAACAATAACAAATTGATAAATAAAACATTTTAAAACATGGCATCAGGTTTGCTTTGACTCAGACAAGCGCCGCGCAATTTGGACCCCGCAGGAAGCATTCAAGCAGCGCGTGATTGTCCTCTTCACAGACCCGAGGTGTTCAAATGAAAATTGGCGTATTTATTCCGATCGGCAACAACGGCTGGCTGATTTCCAGCAATGCCCCACAGTACAAACCGACGTTTGAACTCAACAAAACCATCGTGCAGAAAGCCGAGCACTACAACTTCGATTTCGCCCTGTCGATGATCAAACTGCGCGGTTTCGGCGGTAAAACCGAGTTCTGGGACCACAATCTGGAGTCCTTCACCCTGATGGCCGGGTTGGCCGCCGTGACTTCACGCATCAAGATCTACGCCACCGCGGCCACCCTGACCATGCCACCGGCCATCGTCGCCCGCATGGCCGCCACCATCGATTCTATTTCCGACGGGCGCTTTGGCCTGAACGTGGTAACCGGCTGGCAGAAGCCGGAATACGAGCAGATGGGCATGTGGCCGGGCGACGAATATTTTGGCCGCCGCTACGACTATCTGGCGGAATACGTCAAGGTGCTGCGCGATCTGTGGGGCACCGGCAAATCCGATTTCAAGGGTGATTTCTTCCAGATGGACGACTGTCGCGTCAGCCCGCAACCGCAGGCGGACATCAAAGTCATTTGCGCCGGACAAAGCGACGCTGGCATGGCTTTCTCGGCCAAATACGCCGACTACAACTTCTGCTTCGGCAAAGGCGTCAACACCCCCACCGCCTTCGCACCGACCGCTGCCCGGCTGAAAACCGCCGCCGACGCCGAGAACCGCAGCGTGGCCTGCTACGTGCTGTTTATGATCATCGCGGATGAAACCGACGAGGCCGCCCGCGCCAAATGGGAAAGCTATAAGGCCGGGGCCGATACCGAAGCCCTGGCCTGGCTGACCGAGCAAAGCGGCAAGGATACAAAATCCGGTGCCGACACCAATGTGCGCCAAATGGCGGACCCGACTTCCGCCGTTAACATCAACATGGGCACGCTGGTCGGCTCTTACGCCAACGTGGCGCGCATGATGGATGAAATCGCGACAGTACCCGGAACCGAAGGCGTGCTGCTGACCTTCGATGACTTCGTGAAAGGCGTTGAAGACTTCGGCGAACGCATCCAACCCCTGATGAAAAGCCGGGCCGACGTTTGTCCGCAAACCGCTGCAAGCCGCGAGGTGGCATGATGAAAATTGTTGAAAACCAACCGGTGGTACGCCGCCAGTCACCGCAAGCCGGCGCTACCCTGATCCTGCCCGCCCGCCCGGAGGCCATTGCCTTTGCCCCGCAGGAAACCGCGTTGATCGTGGTCGATATGCAAAACGCTTACGCCTCGCAGGGAGGTTATCTGGATCTTGCCGGGTTTGACGTTTCGGCCACCGCCCCGGTGATCGCCAACATCAAACGCGCCATCAGCGCCGCGCGCGCCGCCGGTGTCAGGGTGATCTTTTTCCAGAACGGCTGGGACAACCAGTACGTCGAAGCCGGCGGCGAAGGCTCACCCAACTGGCATAAATCCAACGCACTGAAAACCATGCGTAAACGCCCGGAGCTGATGGGCAAACTGCTGGCCAAGGGTGACTGGGACTACGACCTGGTGGATGAACTGCAGCCGCAACCGGGCGATATCGTGATCCCGAAACCGCGCTACAGCGGCTTTTTCAACACCCAGCTCGACAGCCTGCTGCGCTCTTATGGCATTCACCATCTGGTGTTTACCGGCATCGCCACCAACGTTTGCGTGGAGTCCACCCTGCGCGATGGCTTTTTCCTCGAGTATTTCGGCATTGTGCTGGCCGACGCCACCCACCAGGCCGGCCCGGCGTTTGCCCAACAGGCGGCGCTGTACAACATCGAAACCTTTTTTGGCTGGGTGTCAGACGTCGACAGTTTCTGTGATGTTCTCGCCGCTCCGCTTAGCCAGACGGCATGAATTTTGCCTGTTTAAACCAACAGGATCCTTTACCAGGAGCACGACAATGCCAAAAACGATTATTACCCCGCCGGGCACCGGCAAACCGCTGGCCCCCTTTGTTCCCGGCACCTTGGCCGACGGCGTGGTTTACGTCTCGGGTACGCTGGCCTTCGATAAAGACAATAACGTTGTCCACGTCGGTGACGCCGCGGCGCAAACACGCCACGTGCTGGAAACCATCAAAAGCGTGATCGAAACCGCCGGTGGCAGCATGGACGACGTGACCTTTAACTCCATCTTCCTCACCGACTGGCAACATTATGCCGCCGTCAATCAGGTGTATGCCGAGTATTTCCCCGGTGACAAACCGGCACGCTACTGCATTCAGTGCGGGTTGGTGAAGCCGGATGCATTGATTGAAATCGCCACCGTGGCCCATATCGGCCGCTGAGCCATTATTCGCAGAGGATCGAGCATGTACTTTGAGATTTTGGGAAAAGACACGCCGCTGGCACCGACGCTGGTGCTTTCCGCAGGACTGGGCGGCGCGGGAAGTTTCTGGCAACCGCAGATTGACGCACTGACCCCGCATTTTCGGGTAGTGGTTTACGATCACCAGGGCACGGCCCGCAGTAAAGGCGTGGTACCGGACGGCTACAGCATGGCCGATATGGCCGATGAAGTGGCGCAGTTGCTGCATTCACTCAGCGTAGAACGCTGTTATTTCGTCGGTCATGCGCTTGGCGGCATGATTGGCCTACAGCTGGCGCTCACCCAGCCGCAGTTGGTGGAAAAACTGGTGGTGGTCAATGGCTGGCCGGCGCTGGACAGCCAGACCCGGCGTTGCTTCAAAGTCCGGCAGGATCTGCTGCTCAACAGCGGTGTCGAAGCCTATGTGCGCGCCCAACCGCTGTTTCTGTTCCCTGCCGATTGGCTGTCGCAGCACGAAGCCTTGCTGGATGAAGAGTTGCGGCACCAGACCGCGCATTTTCAGGGCACCGAAAACCTGCTGCGTCGCCTGAATGCCTTGATGAACACCGATTTCCGCCCGCACCTGACGGATATCACCACGCCGACCCTGGCGTTGTGTTCTCGCGACGATCTGCTGGTGCCCTATCACTGCTCGCATCAGTTGGCGGAAAGCCTGCCGAACGGCGAACTGGCGCAGATGGCGTACGGCGGCCACGCCATGAGCGTGACCGACACCGAGAACTTTAACCGCATCTTGCTGGACTGGCTGCTGAAAGCGCAGAACGTCAACAGCAGCTTCGCCCCCTAGCCCGGAGACTCCTCATGCAAAGCCAAACAATTTTTGCCGATGCGCCGCTACAGACGCCGTTCGTGGAAAAACAAGACTTCCGCGATGCCATGGCGCGCCTCGGGTCGGCCGTCAATATCATCACCACCGACGGCCCCGCAGGCCGGGCCGGTTTTACCGCCTCTGCGGTGTGCAGCGTCACCGATACGCCCCCCACGCTGTTGGTGTGCCTGAACCGCTCGGCGTCGGTGTATTCGGTGTTCAAGCAGAACCAAACGCTGTGCGTCAATACGCTGGCGTCAGAGCACCAGTCGCTGTCGAATCTGTTCGGCGGCAAAACGCCGATGGACATGCGTTTCTCCGCCGCACACTGGTCTACGCTGGCGACCGGCGCCCCCATTTTGCACGGCGCGGTGGCCTCTTTCGACTGCCAGATCAGCCAGATTGTCAGCGTCGGCACCCACGACATTCTGTTCTGTCAGGCGGTGGCGCTGGTACGCAATGACGACAGCCACGGTCTGGCCTATTTCGACCGGCGTTATCACTCGCTGTTGAAACAATGATCGGCGAGTCGCCGCTGCAAACACACGCACCCGCAACCCTAACCTGCACCCCAACATTTTGGAGATGACGATGGCGAATACCTGGTTTCCCCAATGGCGCATGAAGCAAGGCAATCTGGACGGTGTGATTGTTGCGCCCGATGAACGGCTGCCGGTAGCCCAGACGCTGGTGATGGGTTTGCAACATGCGGTGGCGATGTTTGGCGCTACGGTGCTGATGCCACTGCTGATGGGCTTTGACGCCAACCTGGCCATTCTGATGTCCGGCATCGGCACGCTGCTGTTTTTTCTGGTGGTCGGTGGCCGGGTGCCGAGCTATCTCGGCTCGAGCGCGGCCTTTGTCGGGCTGGTGATCACCCTGACCGGCTACAGCGGCCAGGGCGCCAACCCCAATATTGCTCTGGCACTCGGCGGCATCATCGCCTGCGGTTTGGTGTATCTGTTGATCGGCTTTGTGGTGATGAGCGTCGGTACCCGTTGGATAGAACGCCTGATGCCGCCGGTCGTGACCGGCGCGGTGGTGATGGCGATCGGCCTGAACCTGGCGCCTATCGCCGTGCGCAGCGTTTCAGCTTCCCATTTTGACAGCTGGATGGCGGTGGTGACGATCCTGTGTATTGGCTCGGTGGCGGTGTTCACCCGCGGGCTGATGCAACGCCTGCTGATCCTGGTTGGCTTGATCGCCGCCTATTTGATTTACGTGGTGGCGACCAACGGCTTCGGGCTGGGTAAACCGGTAGATTACAGCGCGCTAAGCCAGGCGGCCTGGTTCGGTCTGCCGCAATTCACCGCCCCGGTGTTTAACCTGCACGCCATGCTGCTGATTGCTCCGGTGGCGATCATTTTGGTGGCGGAGAACCTCGGGCATGTGAAGGCGGTAGCGGGCATGACCGGACGAGATCTTGACCCTTATATCGGCCGCGCCTTCGTCGGTGACGGGCTGGCGACGATGCTCTCCGGCTCGGTAGGCGGGACCGGGGTGACGACCTATGCCGAAAATATTGGCGTGATGGCAGTCACCAAAATTTATTCCACGCTGGTGTTTGTCGCCGCAGCGGCGGTGGCCATTGCGCTGGGCTTTTCACCCAAGTTCGGCGCGCTGATCCACACTATTCCTGGCCCGGTGCTGGGCGGTGCCTCGGTCGTGGTGTTCGGTTTAATTGCCGTCGCCGGCGCGCGCATCTGGGTGCAGAACAAGGTGGATTTGGGGGATAACGGCAACCTGATTATGGTGGCGGTGACGCTGGTACTGGGCGCTGGGGATTTTGCGCTGACGCTTGGCAACTTCACCATGGGCGGTATCGGCACCGCCACCTTCGGTGCAATTATCCTCAATGCGCTGCTGCGCAACCGCAAAGTTTTACCGCTGGCAGACAGCACGCCCCGTTAACCCCGATGGCCCGGTTTGCCGGGCCTTATTCAACCAACGCGGCCGCTTTTTGTTTACGCCGAATACGCAGTTCGCTGACCAGCACGCCCAATACGATCAGCGCACAGCCCAAAAGCGCTACCCCCGGTAAACGCTCACCGGCAATCCGCCCCACCAGCCCGGCCCACACCGGCTCACCGGCATAGATGACCGTGGCGCGCGTCGGCGAAACACTGCGCTGCGCCCAGTTCATCGTCACTTGAATGATGGCGCTGGCCAGCCCCAGGCCCACCGCACTGTATAACAGGTAGTTGCTGTAAGGCGGTACCGACTCGCCGGTCGGTACCATCATCAGGAACGCGGCCAGCGACGCCGTAGCCAATTGCACCACCGTCACCCGCTTGACGTTAACCTTGCCCGCATAGGCACCGATCAAAATGATCTCGGCGGCCATGCCCAACGTGCCAATCAACGTCAGGACTTCGCCAAGGCTGAGCGACATATCCGCACTGCTGGGCGCGGCCAATAACATCAGCCCGCTGAACGCCAATAACACTCCAACCCAGGCCATAACGCCGGGAAAACGCCCGAGCACCAACCACTGCAATAACGGCACCATCGGCACATACATGGCGGTGATAAATGCCGACTGGCTGCTGCTGATGGTTTGCAGCCCCACGGTTTGCAGGCCGTAGCCGAACATAATGGCGATGCCGATAAACACGCCCGCCTTCAGCTCATACCAGGTCAACCCGCGTAAGCTGCGCAGGGAGAACAACATCAACACCAGCGTGGCAGCCGCGAAGCGCAAACCGACGAAAAAGAACGGCCCGCTGACCTGCATGGCAAGATGCACCGCCAGAAAGGTGCCGCCCCAGATCATGGTGATGAAAATCAACACCGCTTCCTGCCGCTTTATCGTGGGAATCAAGGTGGAAATAAAGGATTTTTTTACTGCAGACACCGGCTTGCCCTTCCTGCTGGGTGCAATATAATGCACAGATCCTGCCAGTATGAGGTAAAGCCCTGGGATGAGCAATACAGTGAACAACGGTAAACAAGAAACCCCCAAGGTGCTGCAATACCTGAGCAGCAACCTGCGCGGCTATCGCCAACAGACGGGTTTAAGTCAGGTGGCGTTGGCGGAAAAATCCGGCGTCAGCCGCCGCATGCTGGCCGGTATTGAGGCCGGTGACCGCAACGTCAGTCTGGCCGTGTTGGACAAGCTGGCCGACGCGCTGGATATCGCCTTCACCGATCTGATCCAGGCCCCCGAAGCACGCGGTAACCATCTGGTGGGCGAACTGGCCTGGCAGGGCGTACAACCGGCCAGTCAGGCCCTGTTTGCCGCCAGCGTACCTGCACGCCAGCGGGTTGAGCTTTGGGAATGGACTCTGATGCCTGGCGAACACTACGATTCCGTACCGGATGCCGAAGGCTGGAGCGAAATAATCTACGTGATCACCGGTAGCCTGACGCTGGTGCTGGAACAGCGAACCCTGACGCTGGACGCAGGCCAAACCCAAGTGTTCAACAGCGATCAGCACTATGCTTACGCCAACCGTACCGATCACCCATTACGTTTTATCCGTAACGTTACCTTCTAGCCCGCGTAATCGCCGGGATGAAATAAAGCCACAAGGATAAGTTCCGCATTCACTCCTATGCTTAGAGAGCATCTCTTTCATTCACCACAGTGGAGAACGGAACATGACGAAGATTTTGGTCCTGTATTACTCAATGTACGGACATATTGAAACCCTGGCGAAGGCGGTAGCGGAAGGCGCACGCAAGGTCAGTGGCGTTGAAGTCACCCTGAAACGCGTGCCGGAAACCATTCCGGCAGAGGCCTTCGCCAAAGCCGGCGGCAAGCAAGATCAAACAGCCCCCGTCGCCAGTCCGCAAGAGTTGGCCGATTACGACGGCATTATCTTCGGCACCCCAACCCGCTTTGGCAACATGGCCGGGCAAATGCGCACCTTCTTCGATCAAACCGGCGGGCTCTGGGCTTCAAATGCACTGTACGGCAAAGTGGGCAGCGTCTTTTCGTCCACCGGTACCGGCGGTGGCCAGGAGCACACCATCAGCTCCACCTGGACCACGCTGGCGCACCACGGTTTTATTATTGTGCCTATCGGTTACGGCACGCCCGAACTGTTTGACGTCTCCCAGACCCGCGGTGGCACCCCCTACGGTGCAACCACCATTGCCGGTGGCGACGGCTCACGGCAGCCCAGCGCGGAAGAGCTGGCCATTGCCCGCTTCCAGGGCGAACACGTGGCGAAAATCACCGCCAAACTGAAAAGTTAAGCAATTACCTGCAATTACCTGCAATAACCTGCCTGACGGGGCCGTTGATTCCTGCGGCCCCATCTTGTTGCCAACCCCCGGCAAGGTTAAAATGCCGCTCAGCCTGCCATTCACTACCTGAACGTCACGGTCGAAATTCGTTCTGCCCGCCAATCACCGGCCTTCGCCCTGATGACGGGCGTTCTGTTTTTGCGCATAGCGAAGGGAAATAAGTCAGTGTCTAAAGATTTTGATGAACTAATAAGAGACATGGATCTTATTATTGAAAATGTAGACAGTTTCAAGGCTATGGCCCCGCGCGCACCCGAGCCTCCCACAGCACCGCCTGCGGTTCATCACTACGATTCGTTCTGCGAGAATGTGGCACTGAAAGTGGTGCTGAAGGTTCTGCTCTCGTCGGTGGATAAAATCGTCAAGGTGCAGATTGCCAATAAGGTCGAGCAGGAAATTGCTCAGATAGAACAGCAGGTGGTCCGTGCCGGCGGTGGCCCGGTGTCCCCCGAGGATCTGGCGCAAATGACGCAATACGTGCGTCGCACCGTAAACACCCTGTTGGAATAATCGCCATTGCGATTAAAAAACGTGCCAATCCTTTCAGGCGGTATGAATTTTTACGCTTTTTTTATATCGCCTGCCTTATTCTTTATATACTCAAACAATAAATTGACTCATTGCCGTCAGGCAACCCGGGCGCAAGTATGGTCAAGCATAAACAGATATTGGTCGTTGTTCATCTTTGCAGTTTTTTGGTTTTCCTTTACAGCCTGTCAATGATCCCGCCCCTGCTAGTGGCGCTGCTATATAAAGAAAAAAGCGTTTTCTCCTTCTTCTATACGCTGGTGATTGCCGGTGCCTTCGGCGGATTAGGCTGGTTCAGCACCCGTCAGTCCAAAGTGCAATTGCGCACGCAAGACGGTTTTCTGATTATCGTCATGTTCTGGCTGCTGTTTTCCATGATCAGCGCCCTGCCGTTGTGGATGGACGACACGCTGAATATCAGCCTGACGGACGCGATGTTCGAAGGCGTCTCCGGCATTACCACCACCGGTGCTTCGGTACTCAACGATGTCTCCGGCGTGCCTAAATCCTTCCTCTACTATCGCTCTCAGCTCAATTTTATCGGCGGTCTCGGCGTCATTGTGTTAGCGGTCGCGGTGCTGCCGTTGCTGGGCATCGGGGGGGCCAAGCTTTACCAGTCGGAAATGCCCGGGCCGTTCAAGGAAGAGCGACTGACTCCGCGCCTGGCCGATACCTCGAAAAACCTGTGGCTGATCTATCTGGGTCTGGGGCTGGCCTGTACGGTCGCGTTCCGCATTGCCGGCATGCAGTGGTTCGATGCCCTTTGCCATGGGATTTCGACCGTTTCGCTTGGGGGATTTTCCACCCGCAATGAGAGTCTGGGCTATTACGACAGTTCAGCGGTGGAAATGGTCGGCGGCATTTTTTCCATTCTGGCGGCGGTGAATTTCACCCTGTATTTCGTCGCCGTAGGCCGCCGCAGCCTGAAGCCGCTGTATAAAAACCCGGAGCTGCGCTTTTTCCTGCTGGTACTGTCTATTATCGTGGCTATTGTCTGCCTGGAGCTGTACCGCTCCGGCATGTACGGCGCCAAGGACTCCTTCGTGCACGGTTTTTTCCTGACCAGTTCGATGATGACCGACAACGGTTTGGCCACCGCCGACTATGCCAAAATGCCTTCCCACACCATAATGTTGCTGCTGGCGGCGAGCTTTTTCGGCGGCTGCGTTGGCTCAACCTGCGGCGGCATCAAGGCGCTGCGTTTTCTGATCATGTACAAACAGAGCAGGCATGAGATCAACCAGTTGGTTCACCCCAACGCCGTTTACACCATTAAGGTCGGTAATGCGCCCATTCACGATCGGGTGTTGCGTTCGGTCTGGAGCTTTTTCTTCCTCTACGTTTTTTTCAGCTGCTTCTTCATCTGGTTGCTGAACCTGATGGGGTATGATCTGGTGACCTCCTTCGCGACCGTCGCTGCCTGCATCAATAATATGGGGCTGGGATTTGGCGAAACCGCCGCCGGGTTTGGCACGCTCAACGATGCGGCCAAATGGCTGATGTGCGCGGCGATGTTACTTGGCCGACTTGAGATCTACCCGATGCTGATATTGTGCTCACGCGCCTTCTGGCGTTTTTGATGCCTTTGCTGCACGTCTCCTGACGCCGTTTTTTTACTCCGTTTTGCTGTGCCGATGCTGACACATTCGTAACATGAATGTGTTGCATTGTTGTATTCATTTCATTGCGATAAGTTAAAACAACTGTAAATACATACAGTATTTCTTTTAACTTATTGAGGGTATGAATATGCGTTTTAACAAGATGTTAGCTCTGGCAGCCCTGCTGTTTACCGCTCAGGCTTCCGCCGAGACGCTGGAATCCATCGACAACTGCGCGGTCGGTTGTCCAACCGGCGGCAGCAGCAATGTGTCCATCGTTCGCCACGCCTATACGCTGAACAACAACAGCACCACCAAGTTTGCCAACTGGGTGGCTTATCACATCACCAAGGACACTCCTGCCAGCGGCAAAACGCGCAACTGGAAGGCCGATCCGGCGCTGAACCCGGCAGATACATTGGTACCGGCAGATTACACCGGCGCCAACGCAGCACTGAAAGTTGACCGTGGGCATCAGGCACCGCTGGCCTCGCTGGCGGGGGTGTCCGACTGGGAATCACTGAACTACCTTTCCAATATCACCCCGCAGATGGCTGACCTTAATCAGGGCTCCTGGGCACGGTTGGAAGATCAGGAGCGTAAACTGATTGACCGGGCAGACATCAGCTCGGTCTATACCGTGACCGGCCCACTGTACGAACGCGAAATGGGCAAATTGCCGGGCACCCAAAAAGCGCACACCATTCCCAGCGCTTACTGGAAGGTGATTTTTATCAACAATAGCCCGGAAGTGAACCACTATGCGGCGTTTCTGTTTGACCAAAACACCCCGAAAAACGCCGATTTCTGCCAGTACCGCGTCACGGTGAATGAAATCGAGCAACGCACCGGACTGATCATTTGGGCAGGCCTGCCCGAGGACGTACAGGCTTCGCTGAAAGCCAAACCGGGCGTGCTGCCGGAACTGATGGGTTGCAAAAGCTGATATAATGACCAAAAACCCGTTGCGACGGGTTTTTATTGATTTTAGATAATGCCAGCACCGACGGTTTAACTATAAACATTGCTCACCAATACCGCATTTTATTCCCGCCCCCACCCAGAAAGTAACCTTATTTACCGCGATTGTTTTTCGTGCAATAGCCATCACGACACCGTTCATTCCCACACTAAGTTGCCATCTCTCCTGATTTTCTTATTCTTTCCGTGCTTTTTTGTCATGGCGCTGGGTAAGTTTATTGCCGAAAAGTTATCGACAAGTTAATATCCGCCAAATAATTAGAAACAAAACTATAAACACTGGATCTATCCCATTGTTGATTATTTTTTATCTATCTTTACCCACTCTCTTTTGCCTGCTTCGGCACTAACACCTGTTTTGTGAGAAAAACACATGGAAAATTTGTTATCAGACGATGGTGAGCTATCCACCAAAAATGGAACCGGTTTCAGTCGACGAGAAGTCTTGCTGGGCCTGGCCTCAACCCTGCTGGCGACATCACTGCTCAGCTACCCTTTCCTCAGCCAGGCGGAACAACACACTGCGGCGGCCAATCCGTTGCAGTTTGCTCGTTTCTTCAAAATATCCCAGACCTTGACCGAACATGACGATATCGATCAGGGAATGTCGGCGCGTATTTTTACAGCCTTGCATAATCAGAATGCCCAGTTCACTGGACAAGTTGAGCAACTTGGCGGCCTGTTGCAGACGGGCCAAAGCGCACAGCAATTGCAACAGTTGGCCATCCAGGCCGGATTGCAGGCCGTGGTCACCGCGATTATCACCGCGTGGTATACCGGCACCGTTGGCCACGGCCAAACGGCGGAGCTGATTGCCTATAAAGACGCGTTGATGTATCGCCCTGCCGGCGACGCGCTGATCGTTCCCACTTACTGCGGCAATGGCCCGCTGTGGTGGACTGCCGCCCCTCCTGCGGTCAACGTTTCCCTGTGATCTGAGAGTCTTCTGATGAAAAAACCTGAATTTACCGCCGATGGCAACGCATCGGCCGATATCGTGATCGTAGGCTCCGGCATTGTCGGCGGCATGATGGCCGACCAACTCGTCAGCCAAGGGTATTCCGTACTGGTGTTGGAAGCGGGTCTGCGCATCGAGCGCGCCCAGGCCGTCGAGAATTGGCGCAATATGCCTTTTGATAACCGCGCCGGCTCCGATTACCAGGGGCTGTATCCACAATCCGAGTTCGCCACCGCACCGCTCTATTTCCCTGAAAACAACTATGTCGCCCTGAGCGGCCCCAGCGCCGGCAGTTTCAAGCAGGGTTATCTGCGCACCGTCGGCGGCACCACCTGGCACTGGGCCGCATCCTGCTGGCGTCACCTGCCCAGCGATTTCCAAATGAAGACCCTGTACGGCGTTGGCCGCGACTGGCCGATTTCCTATGATGAACTGGAGCCTTACTATTGCCGGGCCGAAGAGGAAATTGGCGTGGCAGGCCCTAACGATCCGCAGCAACAGTCGCCGGTTGAACGCAGCAAGCCTTATCCGATGGACATGGTGCCCTGGGCTCATGGCGATATTCGTTTTGCCGAAGTGGTTAACCCGCACGGCTACCGTTCGGTCCCGATCCCGCAAGGGCGCAGTACCCATCCGTGGAAAGGCCGTCCGACCTGCTGCGGCAATAACAACTGCCAGCCCATTTGCCCGATAGGCGCCATGTACAACGGCATTCATCATGTTGAACGCGCTGAAATGAAAGGAGCAGTGGTACTGGCCGAAGCGGTGGTCTACAAGATCGATACCGATGAGCAGAACCGGGTAACCGCAGTACATTGGCTCGACAGCAAAAAGCAATCTCACCGGGCCACGGCCAAGGCTTTCGCACTGGCCTGTAACGGCATAGAAACCCCGCGTCTGCTGCTGATGGCGGCCAATGAGCGCAACCCGAACGGCATTGCCAACGCTTCCGACCAGGTCGGCCGCAATATGATGGACCACTCGGGCTTTCACTGCACTTTTCTGGCGAAAGAACCGCTGTGGCTGGGGCGTGGCCCGGCGCAGAGCAGTTGTCTGGTCGGCCCGCGTGACGGTGAGTTCCGCAAGGATTACTCAGCCAATAAAATGATCCTCAACAACATCAACCGGGTGGTGCCTGCGACCCAGCAGGCGTTGGAAAAAGGGTTGGTCGGTAAAGCCCTGGATGCCGAAATACGCCGTCGCGCCGCTTATGGCGTCGATTTATCCATCAGCCTGGAACCGTTACCAGACCCCAATAACCGTCTGACGCTGAGCAAAACCCGCAAGGATGCTCACGGCCTGCCCTGCCCGGACATCCACTACGACGTGGGCGACTATGTGCGTAAAGGCGCGGAGGCAGCGCATAAGCAATTGGAACATATCGGCCAACTGTTCGACGCCGATGAATTCAACATCACCACCAGCCTGAATGCCAATAACCACATTATGGGCGGCACCATCATGGGCGATAACCCCAAAGACTCGGTGGTGGACGGTAACTGTCGCACCCATGACCATGCCAACCTTTGGTTGCCGGGCGGTGGGGCAATTCCTTCCGCCAGCGTGGTGAACAGCACCCTGACCATGGCCGCATTGGGCATCAAGGCCGCCGATGACATTGCGCGGGCGCTGGCGGTGAAAGCATGAAAAAACAAGCGAGATTGGCGCTGTTATCCCTGCTGTTGCTCGGCGGTAGCGCGGCGCAGGCGGCGGACAACGGGGATTTAAGCGGTGCGGCGTTGATAAAAAAAGGCGAGCAAATCGCTATTGCCTCTGACTGCCAGGCCTGCCATACCAAACCGGCGGGCGGTACCCCCTTTGCCGGTGGCTATGGGATCAGCTCTCCGATGGGGGTGATTTACGCAACCAACATCACCCCGTCAAGCTCGGATGGCATAGGCCGTTATAGCGAAGAACAGTTTGCTCGTGCGGTGCGGGACGGTATCCGTGCCGATGGCACTCACCTTTATCCTGCCATGCCTTATACCTCTTATAGCCGATTGAGCGATGAGGATCTCAAGGCGCTGTATGCCTACTTTATGCACGGCGTGAAGCCCGCCGATCAGAAAAATACGCTGACCGAGCTGCCCTTCCCGTTCAACCTGCGTTTTAGCATGGCCGCCTGGAATCTGCTGTTTTTGAAAGAGGGGCGTTTTGCGCCTGATAGCACCAAAAGCGAACAATGGAACCGGGGGGCGTACCTGGTCAATGGGCCAGGGCACTGCGACACTTGCCACACCCCACGTAACCTGCTGATGGCTGAAGACAGCAGTCAGGCGCTGGCCGGTGGTATGGTCGGCAGTTGGTACGCGCCCAATATCACCTCAGACCCGGTCAGCGGCATCGGTGGCTGGAGCGAACAGCAATTGGCGCAGTACTTGAAAACCGGTCGCGTGGTCGGCAAGAATCAGGCCGCGGGCGGCATGGCGGAAGCCATCGAAAACAGCCTGCAGTATTTTTCCGATGAGGATTTGGCGGCTATCGCCGTTTACCTGAAAAGCACCACGCCGCTCAGGGACGCCAACGACAGCCAGGCGGCTGACAGCTACGGCAAGCCGTCAAACGTTGAACCTCAGTTGCGCGGGTTACACCCTGCCAATGCCAACCACACCGTCACCGACGGCGCGGCGCTGTTCAGCGGCAACTGCGCCAGTTGCCACCAACCGGACGGCAGCGGCAGTAAAAACCAGGCTTACCCTGCGCTGTTTAACAATACGGCGACCGGCTCGAGCAACCCGGCCAACCTGATCTCGGCCATACTGTTCGGCGTAGAGCGGAAGGTGGGTGATCAACACGTACTGATGCCGAACTTTGGCCCGCAGTCGTACGTTAATCCGCTGAACGACCAGCAGATTGCCGCCATCAGCAATTATGTGCTGCAACAGTATGGCAACCCTGCGGTTAAGGTCAGCGCCGCTGACGTTGCCGTATTGCGGCTGGGCGGTCCAGTCCCCCTGCTGGCACGGTTGCAGCCGTATATGGCGCCGGCCATCGGCATTGCGGTGCTGGCGTTGATCTTCGTGGCATGGCTGTTGGGGAGAAAACGGCGCTAAGTCGATGACTGCAGGCTGGGGAGCTTTCCCTGGCTTGCAGGCAGAGCGGTAATCCCGCAGGGAGAGTTCAAACGCTCATCCCTGAAGGGAGAGCTTAGTGAGTTTGATTTTCCACACGGGTAATACCGTGCTTTTTCATCACTTCTTCCATGGTCAGGTTGTCATCATCCGGCGTTTCGTCAATCACAACATCTTGCGGACGAACGTAAGGCTTGGTTGCACGCTTGAACATCCACCACCAAACGAACACCAGAAACGCACCGGACTTCAGAAAAATCATGGTCCATAATGCTATTTGATACCAGGTCATCTCTATCTCCATGAAAGAGTTAAGCGCGAGCGATGCGACCTATTTTAACCCTTGGCTTGATCTGATCAACAGTAAACGGCCTGTCTCTCCGGGTTCAGGCCACTGTTATAGGGGTTTCTATCATGATCTGCTCTACCTGCCGCTAAAACTCCTTTGAACGGCAGTGGATGCCCTGCCCACCGTCTGCTCCTGCGGGTGGCTCGAATTTTGGCATCATGGAGACAACTTCGAATTTTCCGAGCTGCTTTTTCCCTGAAAAAAGAGCAAATTACCCACACTTAACCCTCTGTTTTTATATAGCCAAAACGTCTAACAAAATCACTTAAAATAGCCTTTTTAACCATAAAAATGTAAATTACCCCGGTTTTTCTATATACTCACCGAGTTAATTTTCTCGGGCAGCCTGTTTGCCCCCCTTTTTTATGGAGTTGTTTTAACGGATTATCCAATTCCCTAACGGACTAGCAAGAAGGTATTCTATGAGCCAAAACGACACTGAAATTGTGGCACGTCGTAGCCATATCAATCCTCCGGTATTTTTTATCTCTGCCGCATTAATCATCGTCCTGGTAGCATTCGCTGCCCTGTATCCTGAGTTGGCCGACCGTAAGTTCAAGGCGCTGCAACAGGGTATTTTCACTAACGCCAGTTGGTTTTACATTCTGGCGGTCGCCCTGATCCTGCTGAGCGTGACCTATCTGGGCTTGTCGCGTTACGGCAATATCAAACTCGGGCCGGATCACGCCCAGCCGGACTTCAGTTATGTTTCATGGTTCGCCATGCTGTTTTCCGCCGGGATGGGCATTGGCCTGATGTTCTTTGGCGTTGCCGAACCGGTGATGCACTACCTTTCTCCCCCGACCGGGACACCGGAAACAGTGGAAGCGGCTAAACAGGCCATGCGCCTAACCTTCTTCCACTGGGGCCTGCATGCCTGGGCGATTTATGCCATCGTGGCGCTGATCCTGGCGTTCTTCAGCTACCGTCATGGCCTGCCCCTGACGCTGCGTTCCGCGCTGTATCCGATTATTGGCGATCGCATTTACGGGCCGATTGGTCACGCGGTAGATATTTTTGCGGTAATAGGTACCGTATTCGGCGTCGCAACCTCGTTGGGTTACGGCGTGTTGCAGGTTAACGCCGGTCTTAACCACCTGTTCGGCTTGCCGATCAATGCAACGGTGCAGGTAGTGCTGATCGTGGTGATCACCGGGCTGGCGACGCTGTCGGTGGTTTCCGGGCTGGATAAGGGCATCCGTATTCTGTCCGAACTGAACCTCGGCCTGGCGGTGTTGCTGCTGGTCCTGGTGGGCACGCTCGGCCCGACCGTCCTGTTGCTGAAATCCTTTGTTGAAAATACCGGCGGTTATCTGTCCGATATCGTCAGTAAAACCTTTAACCTGTACGCCTACGAGCCAAAGTCCAGCAACTGGCTGGGGGGATGGACGCTGCTGTATTGGGGTTGGTGGTTGTCATGGTCACCGTTCGTCGGCATGTTTATCGCCCGCGTTTCGCGCGGCCGTACCATCCGTGAATTCGTCACCGGCGTGCTGTTCGTTCCCGCGGGCTTTACACTGTTGTGGATGACCGTTTTTGGCAACAGCGCCATTAACTTGATCATGAATGAAGGTGCGCGCGATCTGGCCAATACGGTACAAAACGACGTCGCATTGGCGCTGTTCAATTTCCTGGAACACTTCCCGTTCTCTAATATTCTGTCGTTTATCGCCATGGCGATGGTCGTGGTGTTCTTCGTCACCTCAGCGGACTCCGGGGCGATGGTGGTTGATACGCTGGCTTCCGGCGGTTCCGACCAGACCCCCATATGGCAGCGGATATTCTGGGCTTCCATGATGGGCCTGGTGGCGATTGCGTTGCTGATTGCCGGTGGTTTGAGCGCCCTGCAAACCGTGACCATCGCCAGCGCCCTGCCGTTCTCGATGATCCTGCTGGTATCGATATACGGTCTCTTAAAGGCCTTGCGTATCGATGCCCACAAACGCGACAGTCAGACAACGACCACCATTGCTCCCACCGCCGCGCGCAACCCAATCTCGTGGCAACGGCGTTTACGCAACATTGCCTATTTCCCCAAGCGCTCTCAGGTAAAACGCTTTGTCGGTGAAGTGGTTCAGCCGGCGATGGCGCTGGTGGAAGCGGAATTGGCCAAGCAAAACACCACCTCATCGATTGACGATTCGCAAGACGATCGCATCCGTTTCGAAGTCGATTTAGGGGAGGATTTGAACTTTGTCTATGAAGTGCGCCTGCGCGCTTACATTCAACCGGCCTTTGCGCTGGCAGGGTTGAAAGATGAGGAGCGTGATGAGGAACATAAATACTATCGCGGTGAGGTTCACCTGAAGGAAGGGGGGCAGGATTACGATGTGATGGGCTGGACGCAAGAACAGATCATTCACGATATTCTCGACCAGTACGAGAAACACCTGCACTTCCTGCATTTGGTCCGTTAGTTTTCTTTGTCGATTAAACCGCCCCAACCGGGGCGGTTAGCGCTTAGCCCTGAACCGACTTCGGCCCGGAGTGTCCGCAATTCCATGCGTGGGTATGCTGCCCTACGGCTCCTCTACAACTGAAACGCTTTGATTGTCCCGCACGAACTATGGCTTCGGGACTTTGATGTTATCTAGGCGTTTACTTTCCCTGCGCTTTATCCCCTTCTTCTTTTCCAGAAGCGAATGCGTTGCCGCTATTTTACCGCGATACCTCTTTCTTTTTCCTGCATCAGCATATAGGCCTGCGCACGCAGATGCTGTTCAGCTTGCTGGATCTGCTGCAGTCTGACGGGTGAATTCTGCTGTTGAAGACGAATAATCCGAAGCTGCTCTTCTGCCGGCACCGTCTGGCGAAAACGGGTCATCATCTCGAAAACTGCCGATTTCAATTCGCTTACCGTCATGTATTTACCCCGTTGTTCGTCCAGCGCATTCAGCCTGTCTGCCAGTTGCTGAAGCGTTGTCATCCCCTGATGCCAGCCTTCCAGGTTCTCTGCCGGCAGCGCACTGGCATTAAGTTGTTGTTGCCACTGTTGTGTCAGCGATTTGGCCTGCTCCGGCCACAGGGCCTGAGCCTGTTCTACCAACTGATGACTGTAAACAAGCGCCCAGTCAGGCGGTAATTGCCTCAAGCGGGAAAGTTGCTGCTGTGTTTCTGCCATGAGGCTTTGCAGGGGGTGAGATTGTTGACGCAGCGTCTCCCGCTGCGCGGGGGTGAGAATGACGGGTAACGGAGCCAAAGATGCAGCAAGCTGTGCCTGTAACGGGTCTGGTCGTTGTAATACATGCCAACCCCACACCGTTGCTGCACTTACCACCAGCATGGTACACATCCCGGCGGCGAAGGGTTTCCAGTTTTTTACCGGGGCCGCTATTGCCTTCGACACATCCACATTCGGCTGCGGTTCCGGCTGCGCCACATACACCCATTTCACCGCCTCAACCGCTACGCTTTTATCGGTAACCGGCATATCGGATAGGGTATCCGCTGCGGTTCCCGGGTGATTTATTGCAGAAAGCGGCAACGCGATGCCAGGTTGAATAACAGCGCCAGAATTTGACACGCCGTCACTGTTTTCCAGCCTGACAGCGCTGTTATGCATCAAAGTACGCAGCGTATCGAACTGACTCAGGTGTTTGAGCTCCAGGCGTTGCAACACCGCCCCCAGACTGGTCAGTTGCTGTTCCGCATGATAAAGCTGGCTGAGGTCACTGTAGTTCAGGGGGAGCGTGCGCATCAATTGCTGTATACGCTGGTTCAGGCCGCTGAGGATTTCCATCCGCGCATGTACCGGCTGCGGCCAGAGCGTTCCCCATTGATGGCTCATCAGCGCGTTCAGTATCGCCAGCCCTTCATTCAGGCCGAACAGCCCGGCCAGTTGCGTACGGGCAAGCGTGTACCAGGCCGCCGTCTGCAACTCCACGCCGTTTTGTTCAAACAGTGACAAGCAGAGTTTTTCGGCATAGCGCCAGTTGACATCAGGGCGTGCCGGATGGGAAAGCTTCGCTATTTCATCGCGCAGAGCGGCATAATCCGGCAGCGTACGCGGGTCAGTGCCGGTTTTAAGATAACGTTCAGAAAAAGGCGTCATGGCGGTAACTCAGAGAAAGGGAAAATAAACGCCCCACCAGTCAGCACGCTGACGTTAGGGGATCAAAGGTATTGCTGTTGTTTCATATGCCTGATGAGCACCCGCCCTTCCGGCATAAATTCGGTGCCGTAGCGCACCAGACCGAGGCCTTTCAGTTCTGCGTCAATGGCATAACGCAATTCACCGGGCTGAGTCTGTTCCAGTATCACCACGTCAACTTTTTTAAGGCGCGGTTCGTATTTCAGTAACGCCTCTGAGAGCACCCCCATCAGTTGATGTGCAGTACCCGGCATCCCCTGGAGGATTTTCGCCATATCCGGCAGCCCGTAATCGGGTAAATGGGCCAGCGTCCCGGCGCGGCAATTCAGGATGCGCTGCATATTGTCCAGCACCGACATAATGACCTGATTTGCTTCGCTGACCTGATGGAGATCGAGGCCGCCGGTGAAGTTGCCAAAGAGAGCCTCATACAGCGATGGACGTGGAGTCTCATTCATCTTGCAGTGCCTTCAGCGTCAGCCGGTTGTTCCCCGCCTCAATCACCCTCGCCTTGTCCGGATCGAGGTCGTCCCGGCTCAGTACCACGCGCCAGCTATTGTTTACCTGATCCGGTGACATGAACATCCCGGCCACCGCCACATACTGCGCATTTTTGTCCATTGGCATATCGACCATCACGGCTCCACCCGGCTGCAGGCGAATGTCTTTCTCTGCCACCAGGTCCGCGTTGATGGCCTGACTGTCAGCCTTAAACAGTGACGGGTAATCTGTCGTGTCAAAGGTCTGCCTGTCTTTGAGCTGATAGACCCGTACTACTGTGGACAACGCCACGCCACCGGCATTGCTGTTAACGGCCTCACGGGCACGAATATCCAGATGCAGGGTCTTTATCTGCTTATAAAAAATCGATTTGGTCACTGCGACGGTACCGTCCGTGACGCTCTGGGTCAGCCCACAACCTGCCAGCATCAGCGTGATGCCTGCGGTCAGTGCAACCCGGGGGAATTTACCAGCGGTAGTCGCCATCTTCATCGGTCTCCCTTCGGTGAATAGGTTCCTGAACGCGCTCATAGCGGCCCAGATTGATGATTATTGTTTTCGGGTGTGTTGCCGTGTTCGCCGCATTCAGTGGCCGCATCACAGCGGTACGACCCAGTTGTACCGCACCTGCTTTGGGTTGACTGCACATTGTGGCGTCAGGAAGCAGACTGCGATCTACGCACAACTGCAGCCGCACATCGAGACGTGACCCGAGATACACATGCAGCAGTGCCATTAAATCCGTGTGAAGGTCACCCCCAGGCAACCAGCCTTGTACGTCTGCCGGGTCGGTGGTGGTCAGCCTCATCAGCACCTGACTGTTCACATCGGTGGCATAGTTCCCCATCACCGGACGATGGGTCAGGGTGACAGGTTGGCGCACGCTCATCGTCAATGGCTTTTTCAGCGGGACACGACGCTTGTCGTGGTGCCAGATTTTCGCCTGGGTATTGGGGGCCAGCAGACGCACCAGCGAGGCCATTCCTTCCGCAGTACGGCCCGGGAGTAACATCACCGGCAACAGGGCCAGAAAGCGTGAGGCGGGTGCCGCAATACTGTCCGTGCAACCGTCAATCCCGAGTCCCGCAAGCCCCAACAGGTACTGCGATATATTGTCCTTGCCGCCTGCTTCGAAGCTCGCCGGATACGAATATTTCCGCCAGATGCGATAGTACTGAGCAATCAGCCGGTGGTTGAAGATATCGAGAAAATCAGCGGTCGCCTCGTACCCTTCTCGCCGCTGGGTGATGTCATCGATATAGTGCGTCGGCAGCGGTGACTCCACGCCGTAGAGCCCCATAAAAGTGATGCGTACCGTGGGCGGCAGATGCGGATGCTCAGACGGCTCAACCCCTTTGATTTCGGAAGACGGGAACCCCATCCCCGGATGCGGCCGGAAGCGCACCGGCTCATGTTGCACCTGCCAGGTGCTGCCGGTGACCGGTTTATCCGGCTGACTCTGCTCCAGTAACTGGCAGAAACGGTAAAAGTTGATGTACGGCAGCCGGTCGCCCAGCGATGCCATCAACCTGGCAGACGCGGACTGTGATTCTCTTTCCACCGGATGCATTTTCCTTCTGGCTGAACAATGAGCGTGAGCTGGTTAAACTGGTTCATATCGGCATAGAGACCAAAGAACCGGTTGAGCATTTCGCCAAACAGGTGAACATCACCCTCCCCGGTGAAACCGTTACTGTCGAGAGTAACTTCGATATCCAGCCCCCGCAGCAGATACCCCTGCTCAAAACGCTGGAGCCGGTGATGCGTCACATGCAAAATGGCCTCAAGCCGGCGGCTATTGAGTTCATCTTCCTGCCAGTTATACAGTGCCAGCGTGCCGCGCAGCACTTCGGCGGTACTCATCATATTGAGGAAGCCGGAGCCGAGATGGCTCAGCACCCGCCAGTGAAAACGGTCTTCGGCAGGGGGATAAACCGGCAGCGTGGGCTTACAGAGATTTCTCACCGTTAACGGTGTCTGTACCACCTGCTCACAACGGTCAAGCAGCGTGCTCTGGAGCGCCCGACGTGGTAACTGGCCATTGGTGCCGGTGATTTGCAGCGACACGGCTTCACGTTCAACTAACCGGTCATCCTCCCACTGGTGTCCACCCAGAATCAGCCAGGTGTCATACAGCCCGGTCACGCTGCGCTTCACCCGGGTGTGGTAATAACGTGGCGGTGCCTGGCGGCGCATCATTCCCCCCTTGTGGCGGAAGCTGCTGAACGGCACGTATTCGGCATCACTGGTCCGGTTTGAGCCGGTTACCGAATCCACGGCATAAATCTCGGTGTGCCCGTCCTGCAACCTTTTCGGTCGCAGCAGGTATTCGCTTTCAAGCCCGGTGATGGTGAGCGGGTCAGCTTCCAGCGTGAACAGGTTAATCACCGGCACACAGTGGAGGCGCACTGCGTCATCATTCACCGGCAGGTCTGACGGCCAGGGCGTGGTGAAGACCACTTCAATGTCGAAATATTCCGAGCCAGGCGGGGGCGTGATGCCGTCAAGACCATTGAGGTGGACAAACATGAACTTGTCCCGAAAAGTGAAGTATTCCAGCAGCAACTGGTAACCACTGAAGGCGGTATCGCCTTTTGGCCACAGCCCGTCCTCTTCAGCAAATCCGCCCGGGGAAAAATACCCGTCAAGACGAATACGATCAGTCTGCCCGGGTAAACGCATATACAGCGCCGCCTGCCGTTTGGTCAGCATCATGTGCAACTGACTGCTGACCGGTGCATCTGCGCCGAGGTACAGGCTCAGGTGACTCAGGTCGGCATGGGACCAGTCCGCCTGCGTGCTGCAGGCAAAACGGATCCGCAGCAACGAGCGTCCGTCCCGCTCGGTGGTCATGGTGACACCCGAGACACCGAGGGGATTGAGCATCACATCCTGGGTAGTGCGGTAGCGACAGACGGTATTCTTCGGCCCCAGCGGGCGGGAGTACACTTCAAGCCCTGCGGGCATCACTTCCGCCATTTTCACGGACTGAAGCGCAGGCGTAAACGCCACCACCGAGAGCGACGGAATGGTACGCAGATAATGTGGCCAGAGCATACTGACCAGCCCTTCGGTCAGTTCCGGCAGGTCGTCATCAATTTTTTCGCGCAGCCGTCCCATCGAGAAGGCAAAACCTTCGAACAGACGTTCGACGTACGGATCCGGCGTACCCGCTTTATCCAGGTCCAGCATCGCGGCCCGGTCCGGGTGGGTCTGAGCAAATTCTTTGGCGGCTTCACGCAGGTAGCGCAATTCCGCGTCATAATAACGCAGGGTTAAATCGTCCATTTATTCGTATTCCTGTGTTCTAACCGCAGAGTACGGCAGCGCGAGCAGGATCAACCGCTATCAGCCCGGCCAGCAGTTGGTCCATTACCGGCGTGAGACGGGCCTTGTCAGCCTCGCTGCGCCCGGCTTTTATTCGAAGCAATTTCAGGTGTCGGGCTTGTACCTCAAATAACAGCTCAGGTTCCCAGTCGGTGAGCGTGACTTCACTGGCCCGCTCTCCCAGCTCAGCAAACAGGTGCACCGCCAGTTCATTTTTACCGTACTGCTCAGCAATACGTGCCATCAGCAGTCGCAACAGCCACTTCTGACGGTCAGTAGTGATGTCAGGCCGACGCTGCAACCAACCCAGCGCCGCCTCCGGACCTTCACTGTCGGCCAGTGCCACGGCTTCCGGCTCCAGGGCCAGAATGTCATCGTGACCGGCAGCGGTCTGTGCAGGTGGCGTGTCAGTGCTCCACCCGCCCGTCGCATCCAGCACACTCTGCTGGATCCAGTTCAGCGTCACTTCATCCGCAAACGGTGTGCCGTCACTGAAGGCCAGCGTTTCCAGTCCGGCCAGACGGACCAGCAGTCCTTTCAGGTCAGCAGCAACAATGTCAGCCAGCGTCACCTGACCGGATTTCATCAGCGCCTGGTGGATATACCATTGCAGATCCAGCCACAGATGGTTGGCACCACGGGAAAACGTGCTGTCTGCTGTCTCCAGCATTTCAGCCCAGTTCTGTTGCAGGTACAGGCGTTTGAGTAACGCGCGCTGGTCCGCTCTTGGCGGCTCGATGCGCGTGCGACCCTGTGCATCCGGGGCAGGAATAGAATGCAGCGTATCGTGGCGCAGACTCTTCATCAGGTGATGTGCTGACAGCCAGCCATCGGGCTGTTCACGCAGGTATTCGGAGAAGGTGCGCGCCTGCGCCAGTAAATCCTGGCCGGAGGTAATACGCCCCGATACCGGGGCGTCACTGTAACGTGCCGTGGAGTGAGGTTCGTTGTGGCTGGCGTTCTGCGGCACGACGGCATCCACACCTCCGGCTTTTTGCAGCCGACTCTCCAGTGCACCGTACAACACCCTGAGCTCAGGGCGGGTTTCATCGGGCTCGCTATCCGTTAGCTGAGCTATCAGCAACAGCGCGCCGGTGGTATGTACTGCCTCTTCTCTGACCACTTCCGGGTACAGGGAAAGGGAGTCGGTCATGCGCGCCCCCGCCAGCCATTCCAGCGCCGCCTTGCGACTGCGGTCACGTTGCGGATGCAGCTGTGCACCGAAGCGTTCAAGCAATCCGGCCAGCAGCTCCAGCCCGTCAGCCAGCCCGCACTCACCCTCGCGGTGCAGTTTTGCCCAGCAGTACCAGGTCGCCACGCGGATATCTTTCGCCGCGGTGGTTAAAATCTTTTCCGCAAGCTGGCAAATAAGCTCTGTGTTGGCACCAGAAAGCTTATTAATTTCCTCGCGGATCTGCTGGAAGTCATCGTCATAGTCCGGGTCGTCCCCGACAGAGGAAGACGCTGACAGCGGCAGCAGCCAGTTGTCCCACTGCACCATACGTTCACGGGTTTGCTGTAACAGGGCATCTTGTTCGGCCTGGCAGGCACTGAGCAGGGCATTCAATGATGACATCAGTACATCTCCTCAGTGTCAGTCCCCGTCAGGGCAGCCTGCACCTGAGTCGCATCCACACTGAAAATGGTCTCCGGCAGACGGAAATTACGCAGTTTCAGCAGCGCCAGCGGCCCCTCCTGGGCTTCGGTTCGCAGGGTGTAATTCAGGGGGCGTCCGTCCTGCGCTTTCCAGCTCAGGCTGTAGCTGCTGCCGACGCCCGGGTAAGCCTTGACCGTCGCTTTATCGAGCAGGCGTATCCAGCCCCAGGCACCGGGGATATCCGCATACTGACGGGTCCCCGCCTGCGTGCTTATCCAGCTCAGGTTAGCGCCCGGCGCCTCGGTATCCGCAGGCCACGTAAAGCGCTTCCACGCCGGTAGCTGGTTTACGTAGGTCAATTTCTGGCTGTCGATAATGATGTCGGTCTGCATCACGCCGGCGGCGGTCCCCGGACGTAGCTCGAAATGCATTCCGGCATTGCCTTCGGTGAAGGCCACATCCGAGATATGACTCAGGGTATTGATGGCACGGAGGAAAGCCGGATTAAAGGTCAGCCCCTGAGCGTTAATGCTGTCCGGCACCCAGCGGTTACCTTCGCGGTGCAGCACCCCCTTAAGACGGGCCTGCAGGAACTGCGCGATACGCCCGGAATCGGCATTGAGGTATTTTGCGAGCAGCGGCAGGGAAACGTCGCTGCTGGATTGACTGAATGGATAACGACCGCCAAATGCACTGTTCCACTCCGCAACCACCGCCTGCTGCCACTGGGCATTCAGGCTGTCTGCTGCCGGGGTCAGCACCTGCTGCCAGGCCTGCTCCATCGGGTTCACAAATACCGTCTGGCCAAAGCCGCTCCACTCCTGGCCGAGGCCGGCGGCAATCAGGCTACCGTAGTCGCGGGTTTCGGTAAGGTCCACGGCCTTGCCCTGGAATACCGTCTGGGCAAGGGTCTGAGTCATCGCCTGCGGGTCAGCAGCATTGGTCACCTGCTGCAGGCGCAGGCGCACCTGGGTCACCCGGGTCAGGAACGACTGCAGACTGTGTTCCTGTGCGCCAGTGCGGTTCTTGTCCATCAGCGCCAGCACCGGGCCAAAGGTCGCATCCAGCGGCCCCTGAACGCCCGCACTCTGGTCAATCGCATCCTTGTTGTCACCACCGAGCAAATTTTTCGCCGACTTCACCAGCGAGTCAGAAATCGCCCCGCCCGTCTGTCCGGTGCGTCCCTGCACGTTCAGGGTGTTCATCAGGGCCACCAGAGGTGACTGGCGCACGTCGGCCATCAGGGTCAACTGGTCAATCGAGTCCGACAGCGTGCCGGCACGGTGAAGCCGCAGGCTGTTAAGGAATGCCAGCCAGGCCCCGCCAAAGTCCGCGAAGTAGCGGTCCGTCAGGCGTTTTTGCAGCGCTTCCGGGGAGGTTTCATCTTGTGACGTCACCTGACGCTTGCTGTCAGTCAGTACCCAGTCGAGCTCGTCCCGGCGCGCCATCACCACTTTCTCGATGGCAGGCTGCACCGCCTGCTCCCAGGCCTGGCGGGTGAACATCCCCGGCACCACTTCAGTGGTACTGAACAGACGTGCCGCGTCAGTTTCGCCTGCCATGTCATCCAGACGCATATCGGCATACAGGTGCGCGACCTGAGAGAGCATTTTCTGGTACAGGGTCGACTCGCTGTTACGCACGCCCATCAAGCGAACCAGCAAGGCGCGCGACTGGCTGACCATACTCTCATCCGCACGTAGCTTCCACGCCGGATGGGCCGCCAGTTGTGCGCCATAAAACGACAGCAGTGACGGAGCAACGCCCTGCCAGACACCGTCTTTCACGCCTTCACGTTTTGGCCAGTCATGCAACAGCGCGGTACTGAACCAGCCCGCATCCATATGTTCCGGACGGGCCAGCATCAGGTAGAGTTTGAGCTGGTCATAGCTGGCTTTGGCCACCTGCTCGCGCAGCGGGCTGCCCGGCGGTAACGCATTAAAGGCACTGACCTGCTTTTGCAGATGCTCAGCGGCCGCATCGCGCAGCAGCGGCAGCGCGCTGTCCTGATAACGTGGCCAGAGGGCGGCAAGCAGCGCGTCATTCTGGCTCAGCCCGGCCTGTTCATACCACGGCACGCCGTGCTCAGCGCGATACAGCAGACGGGAAAGGGTTTTCTGTAGTTCAGACAACGCATGCAGACGCTGCTCCAGCGGCTGATTGGCCTGAGCGGCAAACGAGGCCTGAGCACTGGCGCCGTCAATCTGGTTACGGTTAGCGACATACGCCATGCCCATCCAGGCTGCCCACCCCACCATCACCAGTGTGGCAAGGGAGGCCATCACCTTACGCCATGGAATGCCCGGCTTGCGCGGCCGCAGTGCAGCAGGCAGCGTACGAACAGAATCAGGCAGGACATCCCAGCGTTTATCCATGCCCCAGTGATGCTGTACGCCGCGCTCAGCGGCGGCTGAAGGCTGGCTGAACACCACACCGGCCAGCGGCAGCGGGCGGTACGGATTGAGCAGCACCGCCAGCGGTGCGGTCACGCTTTGCGGCTCGCGAATGAGCTGGTCGGCCAGAGTCAGTAAGAAGTTATGCCTCACCTCGACGCAGCTCTGCTGCAGGCCCTGAGACGTCAGTACCGGCGTCAGGGCAGACAATTGTTCTGCCAGCCCCTCTGTACGGCAACCGGCAGGTAACAGACAGCCAGTCGCCTGCACAATCCGGCCTTCCGGTTTACCGGCGCGCGGATGCAGGGACCAGACATACAGCGGAAGCTTCCAGCCCAGCACGTCCATGCGATCGCTGATGGCATGCGCCAGCGTATCCATGGTGCTTTCAGAAGGAACCGGCAGTGGTCGCTCCAGCCCGGGCGCTGAAAGCTGGTCAAAGGCCGAGGTGACCCACACCACGCCATCCACCGGACGACGGCGCAGTTTACGCAGCGCGGTCAGCCAGGCACTGTCAACGGGCGTATTGAGGTCCCCACCCCACAACAGCAATGTGCCGCGGTCTTCCTGCCAGTATTGTGTGGTCAGACCGGGTGTTAACTGTTCCACCTCACCTGGGGTGCCGGTGACAAGCAGAATACGGACTTTACGGGGCCAACTACGGCCATAGAGGTTGCGCATGGCTTCGCGAATTTCAGCGACGGTGACGTTGCGCGGTGGGGTTTGTGCGGCGCGGAATTCATCAGTCGGTAATTCATCCTTGCGCGTTGCCTGGAAGCGGTGCCAGCTTTGCTGAACTGCCAGCCCGATGATTTTCCCATGTCGAAGTAACACCAGGAGGATCATGATCCCGGCAAAACCAAGGCATTTCATTGCAGGGGTATTCAGGCCAATTCTGTTCCCATAATGCCAGATGCCCCAGGCTATCGCTGCGGCCATCACCCCCGTCAGACCGTATCCACCCCAGTTCCCTCGCCACACTGAGCTAGCCGTTTTCATTATTTTTCTTCCCTGTTGTCACGGTAGTAATAAAACTTTGTTCTTCGTCAGCAGAAAGCATCAGGCAGTCAGCCTGTTGTAAACGCACTATGTCACTGCTCACTGCGACCATCACCCAGGGGGAAAATGGCCCGCTGATACCGGAAAAGGTTTCCAACCACTGCACCTGTTCTGCTTTCCAGTATCCGCCGGAGGTTTCACTGGCTTTCAGTAGTTCAAAAAAGTTATCTGCCCAGCGCAGTTGATCTCCAGCGATAAACTGCGCGCTGTTCGCCTGGGTCTGCGTGAAAAAATACAATGCCAGTTCTTCTGATAATCGGGATGTATCAAGGCCCATAGGCCGCAGCAACCGGACATCATGTTTAAACTGATATTTGGTCGCAACATCATCAGATACCAGCAGTAGTACAATAAGCGCATCACTGTATTTCTCCCCACCCTGCAGCTGCTGCACCAGAACCAACTCAGCAGATATTTCAGGTGACTTGAGACGCTCATCGAGTATCAGAAGAGAATGGGATTGCAGAATATTGAGTTTCGAAGCCGGACGCTCTGCCGGGATCAGTCCCTTCCAACAGTTATCAAACAGAGCCTGTAGCGATGAGATATCCCGTGAGGAGTCAGTCAGAAATGTGACATTTAGAGGTAAATCAGCCGGAAGCTGCTGCAGAGCGTCGCTTACGTCGCCAAGCAAGATTGTCAGCCCTTCAGCTTCACCCCAAGGTATACGCCGTGTTTGTTGGCCGCACCGCTCAAGTCCTGGTGGTGGCTGTATAAGCTGTGCTGCTGTTAATGAACCGGGCAAGAATGCCACGCTGTGCAACACTGCCAGATAACGCCCGGCCCAGGCAGACCACTGTTGCTGAGCATATTCTGCTTCGTCAGTTTCAAATTTATAGCGATTAAACGCCAGGTTATACAACCAGCCCCGCAGACAGATAAGGGTGAACCAGATAACCAGCGGTGTGGCTGATAATACCCAGATGCTGAACGTCTGAAATGACCCCAGTAGCTGGTTTGCATGAAGCACAAACAACAAAACGCTCACGATCAGCGCCACTATGGCCACACTTAACCATAAAACTAGTGACGGCTCCTCAGGGCGTTTTGAAATTATTGGTATCTTTCGTTCCCAGCCCATGGCTTATCCTATGGCACAATCCGGTGCGCTGGAGATGACCTGACAACCACATTCACAGCGGCAACCGTCCACCACGACTGCTTTACCGTCAGAGATCCATTCAGCCGAACCTTCAATAATGCTGTTAATACCGTGCCCGTCTTTGGGGCAACTGATTTTGTCGCCTATTAAGGCTACTTTTTTTGCATTAACGATCATGGTTGATGATGCAGAAATAACTTCTCCGCCATGCGTGGTGTTATCACCAAGCAATACAAATCCTTTAGACATAAGAACCTTACAAATAAAAAGTATTTATAATGATAAAATAAGCCCATACAACAAATCGCATGCAAATATTCTATACTGGTAGGAATAACCGTTATTTATAGAGTATCGTTCCATTTCATGACGCTATCAACTTCAGACATATCGTTAAATAACGGCTCATTTTTCACTTTATCAAAAGCTTTGTTGATACTCTCTGGAATTTTGTCAGAGTCTTTCTGTAGGCAATAGAATTTTAATCGATTTGCATTTTCAAAAAAAACATAGTTGCAGCCATATTTGTCCCTATCCTTAGTGTAACTCAGTGTTTCTCTTTCAAAAACAATCGAGCACTGAGGGTTTTCCCTAACCATAGGCTGTAATGAATATTTAAAATCCGTGTACTCAACAATGCCATAGAAGCCATTATTTGTCCCATCAATACGTTTAAGGTAAACGGAAATATTCCTACTATCTTTTAGTGCCAAAGGAGAATCAATACGCTGATATTGCCCCTCCATATTAGCACATATGGATTTATCAGACTCGGCAGTACACCCAGACAGAATAATCACAATGGAGAGAACAACCGCCTTACTATTAATACCCACTCTTTTTCTCCTTTTTATTATGCTGAGCATCACCAACTGCCATAGGGGTAGGTTTTACCTTTAATAAAATCAGGTGTATCACCGTAGTAAACATACCCGTTCGGATGTTTAGTCACACCCTTGCACATCTCCATTTTTTCACCCGATACCGTGGTGATTTTGGCATCAGACTGGGGAACCACTGGATCACCTAAATTATCCAACCAGACACTCACCTTACCTCCGGGAGCCAGACCAATTACCATCGTGTCACGGTAATACGTCTCGTCTGGGCGATAACTGTCGGTATACAACGCCGTCATCTGTTCCCAGGTATCTTTTTTAAATATCACCTGCGTTTCATAACTCTTTTTGTCTATCACTGAGTCCCAGCAGAACCGCAGCATCAGAGGAAGCGCCTTGCCCTTATTGTAGTAAGACTGTGTAACGCCCAGATGGTCATTCCAGCGCCCTACGCTAACCTTGCTCGGTCTTGTGGTATCAACGTACTGGTAGGTGGTCTTATAACCAGCTCCGTCCACCATCAGCGCCTGGGTGGCGAGTGCTGGCAGCGCTTTGGGGTAAATAAAGAGAAATTTCCATTCGTCGTAGGGCAGCTTTTTATAGCCCAATTCCGTCTCGCCCGGAGCAGCAGACAACGATTTTTCTGTGGAACACCCCGTCAGGGCAATCAGCGCAAAGACAATAACGGCCTTGTTATTCCTCTCCATCTTTCTGTTTCCGTTCAGATTAACTATTACCAATCACCGTAGGGATAAACTTTCCCTTCGATGAAAGCTTTTGTCCCCTTGGTATATCCATAACCATTAGGGAAATTTGTTACGCCCTTGCACATATTCATCTTTTCACCCGACACGGTGGTGATTTTGGCATCCGACTGGGCTACCACTGGATCACCTAAATTATCCAGCCACACACTCACTTTCCCGCCGGGTGCCAGACCAATCACCATCGTGTCACGGTAATACGTCTCGTCAGGGCGATAACTGTCGGTGTACCGCATAGTCATTTGTTCCCAAGTACCTTGTTTAAATATCACCTGTGTTTCATAACTCTTTTTATCAATCACCGAGTCCCAGCAGAACCGCAGCATCAGCGGCAGCGCTTTGCCTTTGTTATAATAGGACTGTGTCACCCCCAAATGGTCATTCCAGCGTCCCACGCTGACCTGACTCGGCTCGGTATTATCCACATACTGATAAGTAGTCTTATAACCGGCCCCATCTACCATCAGCGCCTGAGTGGCCAGTGCAGGCAAAGCTTTGGGATAAATAAAGAGAAATTTCCATTCGTCGTAAGGCAGTTTTTTATAGCCCAACTCTGTCTCGCCCGGAACAGCAGACAACGATTTTTCTGCGGTACACCCTGCCACTGACACCAACAGAAGTGCAGTAATGATTTTATTCATAGCCATATTGCCATCCTGTAGCGTTAATTACTGGACGCTGATGCTGGCTGTCACCAGTTGCCGTAGGGGTAGGTTTTACCTTCGATAAAAGCTTTTGTCCCTTTGGTATATCCATAACCATTCGGGAAATTAGTCACCCCCTTGCACATTTCCATTTGCTCACCCGATACCGTGGTGATTTTGGCATCCGACTGGGGGACCACCGGATTGCCGCGGTCTCCCAGCCAGACGCTAACCTTACCCTCAGGAGCCAGACCAATAATCATGGTTGAACGATAGTAGGTTTCGTCCCAGCGATTATCCGTATATGGCGTGGTCATCTGTTCCCAGGTACCTTGTTTAAACAACACCAAGGTTTCATAGCTTTTTTTATCGATGACCGAATCCCAACAGAACCTCAGCATCAGCGGCAGCGCTTTGCCTTTGTTGTAATAGGCCTCTACCCCCCCCAGACGATCATTCCAGCGTCCCACGCTGACCTGACTCGGCCTTGTGGTATCAACATACTGGTAGGTGGTCTTATAACCGGCCCCATCCACCATCAGTGCCTGGGTGGCGAGTGCCGGTAACGCTTTGGGATAAATAAAGAGAAATTTCCATTCGTCGTAGGGCAGCTTTTTATAGCCCCATTCGGTCTCGCCCGGAGCAGCAGGCGGAGATTTTTCTGCGGTACACCCTGCCACTGACACCAACAACAGTGCAGTAAAAATGTATTTAACCCTGGTCATATTGCCATCCTGTAGCGTTAATCAGTGGACGTCGTGACGACGTCATTTTTTACTGCGTTATCATTCAGCCGCTGCTGATCGTCCATATACCATACGGAACGCACCCAGTGGTCATTGGGTTTATTCGGGAAGACAAAGGCCTTATCCTCTTTCGGACCAAAGCGATGGATAAATATCTCTCCCGTTTTCGGGTCCACCCATAAATTACGATCGGATTCGATGTTCCATTTGGCGGAGCAGTGGGTATATTTCCCTATAAGCAGCCGCTCTTCCTCGGTAAAGGCTTGAGGCACCTGCCCCAGTCGCACCGATTTTCCCTGCGCGATAGCTTTATCACAAAGAACTTTTAACTCTGGCGGCAATGAATATTTTTCATCATTTTCTTGAATTTCCTCGAACACTACTCCAGCTTCCTTAGCCGCATCCAGCATCACGCGCAGACAGACGCTGGCCCATTCATTAGGAATTGCCATTCGCTCAAAAAACACTGAGGCGCCCACCTGTTTCTGAATACCCCCTGACCGACGTTGATTGCTATTCATCACACCTACGGAGCGGGTTTTGGTGGTTATTTTTCCATGGGGCAACAAGTATTTCAATGCAGGCAGAGACACCAACAATTCTCTGACTTTCTCCGCCTTACGATACACCCGGGTATCGGTTTCTCTGGTATCGTCGCTGACGATTTCAAATTCGGGGCAGCTCAGAAACAAACTTTCATTTTCCTGCATAGGCGAACCCACGGGGTTATAACCCCCACCGATATCTGAATGTGATCCCGGTAAAGCAAGCTCGGGCCACATGCCATTAATGCTGTTCAGGCTGAAGTTATAACGGTACTCATTCATAGCGGTAATCTGAAAGACTTTCTTCGCTACCGAAGGACGCAATTCCAGCTTCACCCTCGGATTGCTGCGGCCGTTAATGTCGAAGAAATTGCTGATCCCGCCAATGGCCGCCACGGTATCGAAAATACCTAGGAATCGGACTTCGCCGGAAGGTTTGCCGTCGTAATAATCTCCCCTGAGACCTTTCGCAATCGCACTGACTATAGCAGGATCCTGTTCCATAACCCGATTAGCAAAGTGCCGCGCCGCAGCCGCCCCACGGCTAAAGCCAAAGACATCAAACTGAATTTTTGCGATGCAAAAATTAGGGTTTAAATTAAATTCCATAAACTCTAATATCGCACTGGTGATCCCCTTTATCGCCGCGTCGGTTTTCGTCACCACACCTTCAAACACATCCAGAATACTGGTGCCCAGTCCCATACCCAGAGCCGAGTCTGATTCGCCTGCCGCTGTGCCTATCCCGGAAATATAGGTCTGGATCTGTGCCCCGGTCTGGTCATCCGATAGGGTCTGGTCTGCTATATAGAGGGAGTTCAGCCAGTGAATATTTGAGTAATATCCGCGATAGCTGCCATTCGAAATGCTGTCTTTGTCGATGGCTTTAAGAAAGTCCTCGCAGCTTTGCGCATCTTTTTGATTCACACCCTGCTGAGGGGCATTGCATTCATTGAATTGCATTAAGCGAGAGGCTGTGTTTTCTCTGTTATTACCCGTACCGTCGAAAAAAACACCGATGGTTAACGTCACGCCTCGTACTGGTTTTTTCTGCGCAACCACCGTTTTCCATTCATTATGAATACTGGTTTTATGGGTGCCGTCGGTTACGTCATAACCCTGATATTTTGTCATTCCGCCTCTCCGTTGGTTTTTACCTTACCGAATTCAGCTTTTACCGATGACGGGATGGAAGTATTGACTGGTGCCGTTTTGCCTTCCTCGTCAGTAATTCCCTGTAGGACATCGCCCTCAGCTGTTGTTATGCGATAAGGCGTTGACGGCTGCGGAATACCTTTATCATCGGTAAGAATAAAACCACCACCAAACCCTCGCGGCATCTCAACTGGCGCGACATCCAAACTAGCTGCCCCCATCTTTTGCGCGTTAGTGCACTTAAACAGGATATTCCCTGGGCAGCCCAGCTCGATATTTCCGCCGCTCAGTTTGATATAAGCCCCGCCACAGGCGAGAATGAGATCCTGTTCGGCAGAGATCGTCACTTTCCCTTCAGAACTTTGAATATCAAGGTTCTGAAGGGCGCTGACAGATAACGCATCACTCTGTGCCTGGATATCAAGCTTGCCTTTTCCCGCCAACAGCTGCATACCCTGGCCGTTCGCCAGCAGGCTGACTGCGTCATCTGCCGCGACGGTAAACGACTGGCCAGCACTGATGTCGGTATTGTGCCCTGACATGATGCCCACGCTCTCACTTCCTGATGCTACCCGCACTGCCCTGGCGCTCACCATGCCAATCCCCTGCGGGGCATGCAACAGCATTCCCGGTGCAGTGAGGTCACTTAAAGACGCATTCAGTCGTTGCTGGCTGCCTACATCCCCTTGGGTAGCCTTCGCAGAGGTTGCTGCTTTCGCCATGCTGCGTGCCAAAGCTAATGCCTGCTCCAGTTGCCGGATAGCGTCATCCATCTCCAGCATCTGCTCTTGTGCCTGGGGCTGTTCATCTGCACTGATAAACACCCCTTTTCCACCACGGATACTCACCCAGTCATCCGTGCGCAGCTCTGCCCCCTCACCGCGAAGCACTCTTTTTACATCAACATTGTGCCCCAGGTTCAGCTGTGTCTTGCCGCCGTACTCGGTACTGAGCTTGATATGCTCCTCACCGCGTTTGTCTTCCATCCGCAGTTTGTTCAGGCCGGCGGTCCGGATGACATTGCGCGTGCTGTTGGCTTCAGTGACGTGGTCCACATGGCGAGAGTCGTGCAGGGCGTGGGCGATATACGGCCGGTCCGGGTCACCTTCGTGGAACGCAATCGCCACCTCGGTGCCCTGTATCAGTGGGAAGTGGAAGCCGTATTTGTCGCCACCGTAGGGTTTGGCAAAGCGCACCGGCATGCTTTCCATACCCTGACGCTTGTCGTCGCGGTCGGCATCGAATTTCACCCGATACATGCCTGCTGCATCCTGCCAGGCGTAGATATCGTTCTCTTTGGCGCTGGTGATGCGGGCCGTCAGCGTACCGCTGACTACCGGACGTTTTTTCGCGGCAGGTCGCCAGCAGCGGTTCTCGTAGTATGGCATCGCCGCCCACGCCACCTTCAGGGCGTTCTGACGGCTGGCGGTGTAACCGGCGCTGATAATGATGAGCCCGTTTTCGGTTTCGCGGGGCAGCGTCGGCGGGATGGCCGTTTCGGTAATGCCCAGCACCTGGGCCGGGCCGAGGGTGTGATCGGTGCTACTGCCGGTCACCGTGGTCTGCCCGGACAGGAAACGTTCATGCTCCAGGCGTGCCCAAAAATTACCGGTTTCCGCTGTCGGGTTAATCTTGTCGCCACGCTCAAGGTGACGCGGGCGGTGGTGATACACCTCACCGTAGGTGATACCCTCCCCGTCGCCCCGGGTCATATCTGCCGGTACCGACGTCAGGATGTTCTGAGCTTCCCGGTGGTTGTAGTCACTGGCCGTGACCGTTCGCTCCACCACGTTATGCCAGACATGCACGTCCCACACGGAATCCACCGCGTTATCATTCGTCCCTGACGGGCTGTTCAGCGGCAGCGTTTTCCCGAACGTCCAGGCACTCTGCTTGTCCGCAAAGTGCACCACTTCGGTCTGGGTGTCAGGCTGCAGGGTGAAGAAATAAAATATCCCCACTTCAGCCAGCAGGCGTTCGATAAATGCGAGGTCATTTTCCTGATACTGGTTAATCTGTTCGCGCTTTGGGTAGTCGGCCTTAAGGGTGAACTCGTATTCCCAGCCTTTCAGGCCATGCTCCGTGAGCACTTCCGCGACCACCTCCGGTACCGATTTGTTGACGAAGAAGCGATGGGTGCGGAACTGGTTACCAAGCAGGGCGAGGAAAGGTTCAATAATGATTTCATACTTGACCTGATCGCGAGAACCCGAAAGACGTCGAAAATTTGTTACTACTCCGTGTACGACTTTACCCACCACCGGATTAAAGAGCTCGCCCACGTCCATATTCAATGTGACGGATTTACTCAACATCATATCGGCAGTGAGATCCGGATGAGGACTGGTGAAACGGATAGTATAATGGTAGAGGACACTCATCTGTTCCAAACCTTCAAAACTCTCTACATCCAGAGGATAAGGACAAGAAGGAATATTTAGACTGTAGCGATTAAGCGTGGCACCTGTTATTTCAGATATATTATTCATTTTTTAATCTTCTGTCAGGTTGAACAATACGGATATTGCAGGGCAGTTAATTAACAACAGATTATCACCTTCAGTAATAATCATCCCATTTTCTTTGGACATGAGGGAATGCACAGCGATAAATTAAATAACCAATACAGATCATTAAAATACCACCACTTCCCCAGTAAAACCTATTATCATCATTTGAAACAAAAAATGACCATGTAGACAAAAAAATGCCAAACAACGTAAACGAAGCTCCTGTTGCACAGATGATATAAGCTACCATGACCACAAAAACTCTCTTTATATTCATAAGCCACCAAAGAAATGCTCACAGATCTTATTAAACTTACCAGGGTCAACCTCATCTATCTCACAGGCTTTTTCAAATGGTTTAACAGTATCTTCAACAAGAAAATAAAGGAGGTCTAAATCACCCATCTTTTTTAATCTATAATAAATAGCAGCATTTCTTTCCTGTAAATATCTGGCAGTGTAGATCGCTCTTGACGATTCAGAACCAATGGAAAGAAATGAGCCTATGATTACGCCTGAAAAAAGCGCTGTTACAGCACGAGTTGATATAATAGCACCTAAATTAACTCCTGTTAATTGAGAAAATAATGTTTTACCGACAACACTTCCACCTACATTTTTAGCGATTAAAGAAATATTAATGCGGGATGAAAAATCATCCATAAATACCTTAATAATTTTTTCAATCACCCCTCTGTTAAAGGTCGTCCTTTTAACCAATTCAGCCAGCCTGAATTTATCATCCTGGTTATCTCTGCGGTGCTCCGTATCAATAAAATCATACCCCAGATAACCAAGGCTAACCGGAAATGAGATTAATCCTTTCGCCACTGCACCAATAAAACCTGAGCTATCAACATTGATGGCCTCCAGCATATCTCTGGCAATATCTTTTGCACTGTCCATACAAGCTTCCTTTAATTTTCGACGGAGCCCCCAAATTCCAGCACGATCCCGTCCTCCTCACGCCAGCCTAACGTCAGCGATACTGGCTTCTGCTTCGCCGCCATATGGGTCAGCAGTTGCTGGCTCAACACCGGCAGAATTTGCTGGTTGAGCAGGCTGTCGACGTTACGCGCCCCGGTATCCGGCAGCAGGCAGGCGGCGGTGAGGGCGTCATACAGGCTCTCGTCGATATGGGTTTTCAGGCCATAGTGCCGGTGCAGGCGTTGGCTCACCTGGGCCAGCTTCATTTGCACGATGCTGCGCATCGCGGTCTCATTCAGCGGCCGGTAAATCACGGTCTGGAAACGGGCCAGCAACGCCGGCTGGAAGTGGTCGCGCAGGATGGGGCGCAGCAGTTCGTGCAGGTCGCCATCGGTGGCGGCTGGTTGTTCGTCCAGCCGTTGCATGATGGGGTCGCTGCCGAGGTTGGCGGTCATCAGAATGACGGTGTTACGGAAGTCGATTTCACGGCCTTCGCCGTCGCGCATAAAGCCGCGGTCAAACACCTGGTAGAACAGATTCATCACGTCGCGGTGCGCTTTTTCCACTTCGTCGAGCAGCACCACGCTGTACGGGCGCTTGCGCACTGCTTCGGTCAGAATACCGCCCTGACCATAACCCACATAGCCCGGCGGTGAGCCCTTCAACTGGCTGACGGTATGCGGTTCCTGGTACTCCGACAGGTTGATGGTGATAAGGGACTTTTCGCCGCCGTACAGCACATCGGCCAGGGTGAGTGCGGTCTCGGTTTTCCCGGTGCCGCTCGGACCGACCAACAGGAATACGCCCTGCGGACCGTTCTCGGACGTGAGCCCGGTTTTGGCCGCACGCAGACGTTGCGCGATGGCGTTGAGTGCCACGTCCTGGCCCACCACGCGTTTGCCGATTTCATCTTCAAGCATCAGCAGTTCGGTTTGTTCGTCTTTCATCAAGGAGGATAGCGGAACGCCGGTCCAGTCGGCAATCACGTTGGCCACCGTACGCGTATCCACATCCAGCTGAATCAGCGCCTCATCCTGTTGCAGGTTTTCCAGTTGCTGCTGCAAATCCAGATGTTCTGCCGTACGGCTACTATCTTGACGTACCGCCAGGAGTTGCTGCGTCAGCTCGCGCTCTTGTTGGTGCTGCGTTGCCAGCTGACATTGACGTTGGTGCAAGCATTGGCACCGATCGCTGATATCCGCCAAACGCGCCGGATGAGCAGCGGCACTGAGCAGGGTATCCTGCTCTATTGCATGTTGTTCCATGGCCAATGCGGTCAGTTCAGCTTTTATCTGTACCAGCTGTTCAGGCTCGGTATCCAGGCTCATGCGCACGCGGGCGCTGGCGGTGTCGAGCAGGTCAACCGCCTTGTCCGGCAGTTGGCGCCCCGTCAGATAACGACGCGACAGGGTAACCGCCGCTTTCACCGCGTCATCGGTAATGTGTACACCATGGTGTTGTGCATAGCGGGATTTCAGGCCGCGCAGCATCAGGCACGCAGTCTCGTCGTCCGGTTCATCGACTTTCACCATCTGAAAACAACGTTCCAGCGCGGCGTCGCGTTCAAAATACTGTTTGTATTCGCTCCAGGTGGTGGCGGCGATAGTGCGCAGTTCGCCACGCGCCAGCGCCGGTTTCAGCAGGTTGGCCGCATCCGCACCGCCCGCCTGATTACCGGCACCAATGATGGTGTGGGCTTCATCGATAAACAGCAAAATCGGCGTCGGTGAGTGCTGTACCGCCTCAATCACGTTTTTCAGGCGCTGTTCAAACTCGCCTTTCACCCCGGCGCCGGCCTGCAACAAACCCAGGTCTAGCGTGCGCAGGCTGACGGTTTTCAGGCTGTCCGGGACATTGCCTTCCGCGATGCGTAGCGCGAGGCCCTCCACCAGCGCGGTTTTACCGACACCCGGCTCACCGACCAGTATCGGGTTGTTTTTACGGCGACGGGAAAGAATATCCACCATCTGACGGATTTCGGTATCACGGCCAAACACCGGGTCGATGTTGCCGGCTTGCGCTTTGGCGGTGACGTCGAGCGTGAATTTGTCGAGAGCCGCCTGCAGCGCATCGCTCAGGTTTTGTCCGGCAACACCGGTATTACGCGGTTTGTCTTCACCCAGCATTGAAGGTTCACGGCTCAGACTTTCTTCCTGCTGCTGTTCCGGACGCTCATCGGACTGCGCGTCCAGCAGAGGACGCAGGCGCTCCAGCTGGCTCTGCCCCAGCGTCAGCAGCGGCCACAGACCGTCACACCGCGCCAGTTTGGGCTTATTCACCAACGCCATCAGCAGATGCACACTGCGGATATGTTCTTCGCCTGCCAGTGACGCCCGCATCCAGGCTTCCTGCATCAACGCCTGAAGGTGGTCAGACAACTGCGGGCGGTCGCGCACAGAACGCGGCAGATTATCCAGCCAACCCAACAGATCCTGCCACAGCCCGTCCATATCCCATTCGTAGCGACGCGCCAGTACGGTCAGGTCACCTTCGCCCTGCTCCAGCAGTTTCAGCAGCCAGTGTTCCGGCAGGATTTCCGCATGGGCGCGGGTCTGGCACAGGGAGGCGGCGCCTTCCAGGGCACGGGCACAGTATGGGTTCAGACGTCGCAGCAGAATGGCTGGATTTTCCATGAGATCCTCTCTTTATAAGTACCCGGGCACGCTACCGCCCATCGCTGTTTCCCGTTGTTCAGGAGACCAAAGCGCACAAGGTCGGGCTGGCAGGCAGATTGTGGTTTTCTTTGCTGAAGGTCCGCATCCGCAGGCGTTCAGCAAAAAAGAAAAAAGCGGACAGAGGAGACTGTCCGCTCACGGGCTTAGGCGGTGGCGCGTTCGTTCCAGGAATCGGAATGAATGATGTTGCCGTCTTTGTAGGTCCAGGTGATTTTTTCGTAGCGCAACTCAAGCTGCTCGAGGTGGTTGTGTTTCTCGAAGGAAGGATTTTTGATGTCGTGCATTTTCGGCGCGACTTTCACCACCTTCACGTTCTCAAGCTTGGTATTGAAGTACTCCACTTCCTGGCCCGCGTCGTTGATTTTGTACCACTTGAACTCGGCAGATTTCAGGGTCTGCCCGGTGGTTACCGCCTTGTACAGATACGGGCTGGAGGAGTCGATTTCCTTGGTGAACAGGAACGGGGTGTGAATGCGGGTCCCGGTCAGTTTGCCGGTGTTGTTATCGGTCGGGATGTACAGGTTATGTTCCTGCGCCACCACTTCGATGCTGCCTTCACGGTCTTTAACGTCTACAGACCCTTTGATGTCCGCACCGCCGTCGTCTTTCAGCCACAGATAAACAGGAATTGCCATGGTTTACTTCTCCATTTAATTATCAGTAACGTCATCATCCTGCGATGACGCTGATGTTACGTCGGGTACCTGACAGGCATCGGCCTGCGGGACCAGACGAATTTCGACACGCCGGTTAAGCGCACGGCCCTCCGGCGTGTCATTGGTGGCAACAGGGCGGCCTGCGCCATAACCCTGCACCGCAAAACAGCTTTCCGGCACATCGCCGGTGTCGCGCATCCAGTTGCGTACCGATTCGGCACGCTCACGGGACAACGGTTGGTTGATCTGCTGACTCCCGGTGTTATCGGTGTAACCCGCCACCACAATCAGCCAGCCCGGCCTGGCTTTGATGCCCACCAGGGAGTTCACCAGCACTTTGGTCGAGCCCGCCTTCAGATCCGCTTTGCCGGAGTCGAACAGCGACATGCTGTCGAGACGGACGATTTTCGGTCCCTGAATGATTTTCTTGATAACCGGTGGAGGTGGTGGCGGTGGCGCCCAGTCACTGACGGCGGCCTCAACGGACGGAACCAGGCGCAGCCCCTGATACAGACCCAGGCGATAACGCAGTGGCTCCCCGCGACGCTGCCAGTCATCCAGCAATGCCCCATCGGCCCTAAGGCGCTGCTGCGCCCGGAGTTTAGGGGCAACGGGCTGACCGCCAAGGTGGTGATACAGGGCAAGATGATCGCCGACATTACGGATAAGACGCTGGTTATTCACCCAGGACGCCAGCATCGCCAGCGCCAGGAAAATCTCCGCCATCAGGCCGGCATAACGCCAGAACACCATCCGGCGACTGACGCCTCGGCGTCGTGGCAGGGCGGACAGCAGCAGCTCCGGTAACGGTAAGGGATCTTCGGACAGAAGAATGTCCGGGGGCAGTGCCGTGAGGCCGGCGATATGCTGTTGCCAGAGGTTGTCGGTAAGCCCCCTGACGGGCGTCATACAGATCCCATGAGCACAGGGTTTCAGGGCAGACAGTTCCCCCTGACGAGTCTGCAAGAGAGGGGCTACGCAAGCCATCTGCCAGCTCAGCAGACTGTCCAGCCACAATCCCTGACTCAGGCGTGACAGGTGCTCATCGGAGTTGTTGTCCCGGGTCCACTCTGCCAGTGACAGATTGCCCTGGCCGGGCTGACAGACCTGAATGCCTGCGCGATTGCTGACGGTGGTAAACCAGACGGGCTCTGCGTCGTGGCTGGCGGCTGACGGTGACACCCAGGTGACTGTCCAAACGGGCGGAATGCTGCCTGTTACGGGACGGCACTGCACCACACCACGCAGCCAGCCCCTGAGCTGCTGGGCAAAATCATCCTCAGAAGTGTGTTTTTCGGGTTGGATGGCCAGCAATACGGAGATCTGTGACACCAGGGCCGGACGGACCTGACTCAGATGCTGCGCAAGTTTTGGCAAATGCTCTGCATCCCTGACCCATAGATACCAGCCCTGCCGGGTTTCCCGGTGCCTGGAGCCGGGCGAAAAGAGCACCGTATTATCCCCGCAGGCCAGAATGACCGCCCCTTGAAAATCTTCCGGCGGCAGACTGTTATCCCCAAGATCCCTGACCGCTGCGGCCAGCGACCGGATGGCCCGTCGCTGGCGCCACAGCATCATGCCGCACACCAGGATAACCAGCAGACTGAGTGCCACACGGCTGGTGACTGACAGTGGCCAGAAGCCCAGGATGAGCCACAGCGCCAGCACCGCGCTCAGCGCCGTTAACAGACTCCGGTAAGCATCACGCATCACTTACCCCGGCCTGACAATCTGGCTCACCAGTTCGGTGAGCGAAGACGAGAGGAAAAACCAGAGCGCGACCAGAACCGCAGCACCAATAACCCAGGATAACCCGTACCCGCGACGACCACCACGCAGGCGGGACGCTCTGGCCACAACCGGTGCATCCTGCGCCAGAGAAAATGCTGGCACCCGTTCGCCGAGCTTACGTACCACATCTTCCCGACGTTCATCATCCCGGGCACGATACTGCCCCACAAACCCCAGTTGCAGCGTGCGGTACAGACAAGTCAGCACTGCGGTGTCCGTCGCGGTTTCTTTCAGCAGGTTACGGATACGCTCCCAGAGTTCTTCCCCGGCATTCAACGTGCCAAAGAAATGTGCCTGCAGCGGGTCCCGATGCCAGACCAGATACCCGTCATCGGTCGTTCCGCGGTTAAGCACGCTCTCATCGAGCAAGGCGCACAGGGCGTACACCATGTGGTCACGGCTGATATCGCTGTATCCCGCGTCGGTCAGCGCAGTACGTGCATCCTGCACCAGACGGCAGGCCCGGCGGTAAAGTTTTTCCCCTTCCCGGACTTCCTGACCACCACGAAGCTGGCTGGCCATCAGCCAGCCGGGATAGAAAATACGTTCAATCTCGCTGATATCGGATTTTGTCATGTACGCAGCACCGCAAAGAGTTCAAGTTTCACATCACCGAGTGAGCCCGGGGTATAGAAGGTACAGCTCCCCGCCTCCAGCATCGCCCGGGCAGCGTCCGTAGACAGATCCAGCGAGAAATACTGGTTTTCCAGACGCAGCGGAATAGCCGCTGGCACATGGGTGAGCGGTTTGATCACCATGCCACTCAGCGCCACGTTCACCACATCGGAGACCTCGTCAAAACTGCCGGCCTTGCACAGCCGCGGGAACCTTACCTGCAGCTCGTGATTGGGCATGGATGAGCGTACAGACAGGTAGAAATCCGCCCCTTCGCGCAGACGCGAATCATGTAGGGAGCCTTTCCAGATCTGATCGTGATGTTCCAACTGAATGCTGACCACCCGCGACGGCAGGCTGGCTTCGAGAAGTTTGTCCAGCAGGGTCAGTAACGGCGGGAACACCTGTTCAGGGGCATCATGCTGATACGCAGGAATATCACCGGCATCCTGTTCTAGCGAGAATGTCAGCAGGCTGCCGGCAAGGCGTGTCAATTCCCGGTACAGCAGTTCCGGATGGCGGGACGGCGTCTGTAACAGCTCCACCAGGACCGGTTCGGCACTGTTCAAGGCATTGAGCAGCCAGAACAGAGACACGTCTGCCACCGCGAAATCGGCCATACGTTCATTGCTCTCACGACGCATGGCCATCAGGCGACGACGACGGGCCTGCAGACGCACCAGGAGGTCACCCAGTTCAGTGATCAGTAACGGACTGGCAGACAGCGAAAGCATGGGCGGGACGAACGATGGATCACGACTCCACTGCCCCTGGGCATTACGCACCAGGCGGGCCACCGGACAGGTCAGGTATGCCGTATTTTCCTGGCTGGATAAGCGCAGCGTGATGGCATTGCGCAAAATGGCCAACTCCCCGCTTTCATGCCCGGCGAGCTCCTGAACCACCACACGCTCGGCTTTCCAGCGGCGGGGGCGTTCGCTGTCCTGCCCGTTATCCAGGTTGCCGCCACTGGCACTCAACAGCGGCAGCGCGGCGACCACCAGGGCGGCATCACTTCCGGCCGCAGAGGACAGGTCACAGACCGGCGGAAGCGTGTCCGCCAGGTCCGTATCCACTATCGTGCCATCCTGAAACCGCAGTACTATACGGGTAGCGTTCAGTCGGGACAGCACGAGGGCTGCATCATCAAACTCAACGGCCACCACGCCCCAGGGATGAGAAATCCCCATCCGGGCCACCGTGTCAGCAATGTGTGCGCTCCAGCGGGCCTGCTGCTGAAACTGTTGCGGGGCCAGTGCGGCCCCGTCCTCCCAGAGTGGGCGATAAATTTTCATCCCTGATATCCCCTCGCCTTACGCTTTGGCTTTTGGCATCTGGGAAACCAGCGACAGATTGACGTCCATGCCTTCTACCTGGAAATGCGGTACCGCATAGAGTTTCACGCGGAAGAAGCCCGGGTTGTCTTCGATATCTTCCACCGTCACTTTCGCATCGCGCAGCGGGTGGGATGCCTGCAGGTCATCGCCCGGATCGGTCATTTCAGTCACCAGGCTACGCACCCAGGTATTGAGCTCCAGTTCCAGCAGGCGGCGATCCTTGGTGGTGCCGATGTTTTCACGCTGAATAAGCTTCAGGTAATGCGCGATACGCGACAGCAGGAAGATGTACGGCAGACGGGCGTTAATGCGGCTGTTGGCTGTCGCATCGGCGGTATCGTACAGCGCCGGTTTCTGGGTGGAGTTGGCCGAGAAGAAGCAGGAATAATCGCGATTTTTGTAGTACGACAGCGGGATAAAGCCCAGATTGGCGAATTCAAACTCACGGGTTTCCGGGATCATCACCTCACTCGGGATTTTCACCTGATTGCCGGTACCCAGATCATACAGGTGGATCGGCAGGTCTTTCACTGCGCCACCCGCCTGCGGACCACGGATTTGTACGCACCAGCCGTTGTTGATAAAACTGCGCACCATATTGGCCGCAAAAGCAAAGGAGGCGTTGGTCCACAAGTATTTGTCGTGATCCGGGCCTTTCACCTCTTCGACATAATTGAAGCTGCGTACCGGCACGGTGTCCGGACCGTACGGCAGGCGACCCAGCACGCGCGGCATCACCAGGCCGATATAACGGGAATCATCCGTTTCGCGGAAGGATTTCCATTTGATGTACTCGGCACGGTCAAAGTAGTTGCCGATATCTTTAATCGCCGCCACGTCTTCCATGTTGTCTTTGAGGAAGAACTTAGGTCCGGCCGAGCCGATAAACGGCATATGCGCAGCAGCGGAGACTTTGGAGATATTACGCAGCAGCGCCACGTCCTGCGCGGAGGCATCAAATTCATACGCGGAAATCAGTGCACCAATCGGCTCACCGCCCGGGGTATCGTACTCATCGATATAGGTATGTTTATACAGCCCGCTCTGAATGATTTCCGGCGCGTCCTCGAAATCCTGACGCAGATCGTCTTTCGACAGGTCAAGCAGTTCGATTTTGACGTTCTGACGGAAGTCAGTTTTATCCACCAAAGATTTGGCACCGCGCCACAGGGACTCAACACGCTGGAAGGCCTCATGATGCATCACCGCATCCAGTTGGCGGCTAATTTGAAAATCCAGCTCCGCGATATGATGGTCAATCAGGGTCTTGTCCAGTTTCTCGACTTTTGAGCCGGCTTTCGTCAGGCATTCCAGAAACACCTGCATGCCCGCCGTTAAACGCTCATCGGCGGTCGCATCCGACATCGCCTGCGCATCCTGCCAACTATCCAGCGCACTCAGTTCGGTCACCGGGTTCAGGTTGATTTTTTCAAACAGGGAAGCATAGACGCTGCCCGCATCTGCATGTTCCAGCACCAGGCTCTCGCCGCCAGCGGCATTTTCATTTTTTACAGACATCAGCATTTTCTCTCGTTAATCCGTTAAACATCGCGTCCGTTTATGGCTGTTTCGGTGCCAGGGCAGACAGTTCACTGCGCAATTCAGCACTGAGCGCCGGATCGAGCAGAATTTTTTCCAGCTCTTTGCGGAATGCCTGGTTGTCTAAAAGATTGGCTTTCAGGTCGCGGAGGAGATTGCGCATGGCAAGCATGGCTTTAAGCTGAGGTATCTGACGAGCAACCTGCTCCGGCTCAAAGTCTTTCATTTCATTGAAGGAAAGGCTGACGTTTTCTTCGCTACCGTCACCGGCCAGCGTGTTTTCAACGGGAATATTCACAGCAGGAGAAAATTCGGCCATTACGCTGTCAAAATTGTTTTTATGGATGCTGATCTTTTCACGCTCAGATACCGGACGCTGTTCAGCGCCGTTGCTGTAATCCCCCACCACCATCAGTTTGAGGGGTAATTCGACTTTCTTCTGTGCGCCACCGGTATGCAGGCTCAACTGAATGTTAACGCGAGCCTTGGGGATCTCGGACTGATAGGAGTTAGACATGGCGGTCCCTGTTCTATGAGATAATAGAAATAGTCAGTGCCACTAAGAAATTAATAAGAAAGGCTTACCTGCCAAACAAATATCCCTGCTCACGCCATGTGGCGCAAATCAAAACGGGGGTTCAAAAGCGAGCGCAATCCATTCTCCAGCAAGCACGACACAATATTTTAGGCTTTATCCGAAAAAGAATTTTTCCGGAAATAACCTATTGCGTGGAGTGTAGAAATATTAGCGTTACGATTGAAGATCAAGGTTTGTAACTAAATGTTACATGAAGGGGATTTAACAATAATAGATCATCAGCATGATTTGTAAGAACTTTCTTAACTTAACCCTGTAGGCCGCATGGAATAAGGCGGTATGAAAAATGATCGCCGCGCTTATTAGTTGAATTACGCATGATATCTACTGGAGCAAGAAAAATCTGATATTTACTTTATTTTGAAAATTGTGACATCGATGGCATTCGTGCTTTCCTTCGATAACCAGGAAGACGTAAACCATTAATGGCAAGAATGGTTTTATTGATTCCTTTAAATGATATTTATCACTCTCACACGCCCCGCAAAACAAGCTAATATTTGCGGTAAGGTATTATTTACATTGCGAGTCGAAAATGCAGTTGCTCGTCCATCGGAAAGCTCTCTGATTTCCAATTATAAGCCACCGAGACACAGTGCAACGCATTCTGGTCATCAAACTGCGCCACTTCGGTGAGGTATTGCTAACAACGCCAGGGCTGAGCACCCTGCGGACCAATTACCCTCACGCCTTGATTGATGTCCTGGTCTATAAGGGCACCCCGTCGTGTTGTGGTAACGCTGTAGTGAGATAAAGGGCAAAAAGTGACGATTCAGGGGGCTCGACGTAACAGGAAGGTAAAGCACAGCAAATGGCACCAGGGCTTATGGCGTGCTGCAAAATCTATAAAACAAAAAACCCCGCGCTCAGAGAGCACGGGGTCATAATTTATGGCGGAGGAGCAGAGATTCGAACTCTGGAACGGTTTCCCGTCGACGGTTTTCAAGACCGTTGCCTTCAGCCACTCGGCCACCCCTCCGCAACGAGCCGAACTATAAACAGAGCTGATCCGCTTGTAAAGCCCAATACCGTTCAACCGAACGAAAAACCAGCACCCAACGCGTGAGCGTTGAAGAAACCGCCAACTCCGGCTCAAGGTTGCAGCAATGATAACTAAGGGTAAAGATTGGTAAACAAACTTTAATCAAACGCTTGCGCTGCCTATCATCGTCACTAATTTTGTGATGACCTGACTAAGAGAGATCATTATGGACCGTATTGTCGTCTCATCCTCCTCGCGCGACTCATTGCTGAGTACGCATAAGGTTTTGCGTAACACCTATTTTCTGCTTTCGCTGACGCTGGCTTTCTCGGCGCTCACCGCAACCGCCAGTACCATGCTGGGGCTGCCGGCACCGGGCCTGTTGCTGATGCTGGTCGGTTTCTATGGGCTGATGTTCCTGACCCACAAACTGGCGAACAGCCCTGCCGGTATTCTGGCGGCATTCGCACTGACCGGTTTTATGGGCTATGCCCTGGGGCCTATCCTCAGTTCGTTCATTAATACCGGAGCCGGCGACCTGATCATGCTGGCGCTGGGTGGCACCGCGGTGGTGTTCTTCTGCTGTTCAGCCTATGTGCTGACCACCCGTAAGGATATGTCGTTCCTGTCCGGAATGATGATGGCTGGGTTTGTGGTGTTGCTGGTAGCGGTTATCGCCAACCTGTTCCTGCAGATCCCTGCTCTTCATCTGGCGATTAGCGCTCTGTTTATCCTGTTCTCCGCCGGTGCAATCCTGTGGGAAACCAGCAATATTATTCACGGCGGCGAGACTAACTATATCCGCGCCACCGTCAGCCTGTACGTGTCGCTGTACAACATGTTCATCAGCCTGTTGAGCATTCTGGGCTTCGCACGCAGCAACTGATTCAACGTTTGAGAAACACCTAAAGCCCCGCTCCGGCGGGGCTTTAGTTTGATGACAAACACCCGAAAAACGTGGTTTTCGGATGTTTGGGGTAAATCAGGGGACAGAATCCTTTGTTTTTATTAGTACGCAAAACATAACTTTTAAGTCCAGAGGACTTTGCCAGCAATCTGAGGCCCCGCTCCGGCGGGGCTTTATTTTTTGCAGCGGTAAAAGTTTGCTAAACTGGCCGCCGTTCTGAATTACCCGTTACCGAGGCAGTATGTTGGAGTATCAAGGTCAGGTTATTGAAACTGACGCACAGGGTTACCTGAAAAACAGTACCGACTGGCATGAGGCCCTCGCGCCGCTGCTGGCCGCACAGGAAGAGATAACGCTAACCGAGGCGCATTGGGAAGTGGTGCGTTTCGTGCGCGACTTTTACCTGGAATTTAACACCTCGCCGGCGATCCGCATGCTGGTCAAAGCTATGGCGCAAAAGTACGGCGAGGAGAAAGGCAACAGCCGCTATCTCTACCGCCTGTTCCCCAAAGGCCCGGCCAAACAGGCCACTAAAATCGCCGGGTTGCCGAAACCGGTAAAATGCATCTGATACGCTAATAGCGAATGCTGAAGCCTTGATAATCGGCCGTGCCGCGCGGTTCCACCAGCACGCGATCGACACGAGCACTGCGCGGGCCGCCACTTTTCAGCCATTCCACCAGCTTATCCACCTGCGGTTGCTCACCGCAGGCCACGACCTCAACGCTGCCGTCATCAAGATTGCGCGCATAGCCGCTTAATCCCAACGCCGTCGCCTGATGCTGGGTGTTATAACGAAACCCCACCCCTTGCACCACGCCATAGACATACGCAGCAATACAAACTTGTGTCATAGTCGACCCCTTATCGAATTTCGTTTATGGCATTTTCTGTGCGTCCGCACGGCAATGTCACTCTTTTTACCTGGCGGGCAACATTCTTAATTATGACCCTACGCCTGTTTCTCGCCAAAACAAGCAATAAGAAACAATTAACTCATACCAATCAATAAATTAACTGAAATTAGCGTCCATATCCTACGCAATCCGCTCGATCACTGCAGTACCCATCTCGTTAGCAATGAATACTGCACGTTGTTCATCAACTTCCATGCCCAGAACTCCAGAGTATGATTTTTAAACCGACTATCACGCCGACCCAATATTGAACCTCCGTTATGTTAGAGCAATGCCAATTAACAAGGAAAAGTGATGGTAGAGGTAAAAAATTTACATTTAGTTTTTAAAACTAATTAATTAGACATTCTCAGAACTTACCACCACCCAGTATTGCAAACACATTTCATTAAAGTAATTTCACTAATAATTGTGCGTATATAGAATTAATCCTAAAAACCACTCATTCCGCCCACCCCAGAAAAACAAGTTAACCATATGAATTAAAATAAAATATACCACCACGCACGCCTAACAACTCTATCCAGCGAAAAACTGAAACTTAATTTAATCTTGATTATAAGCGTGATCGGCATCTAACTTCATAGGTAAGGGATGAACGGATTTTGCTTGGATGCGTACTTTATCACTTCAAAAAAGCTTAATATTCTAGGAGGCTATATGTCAGATGATATCGTGAAAAATGTAGTTGATGACGTTTCCAATTTCGTTGATTCCACCGTTAACAGCGGCACTGAAGCAATCGGCGGCGTAGTAGATGCAGTAACTTCCGGCGAAGGTGGCCTATGGGGGCTATTGAAAGGTGTCGCGGGTAGCGTCGGAGATTTAGCTGGCGATGTGGCTAAATCTGTACTCAACCTGGTGGGGAACGTAAGCGGTACTGTCGGCGATTTAGCCGGTAACATCACCGATTTTGTTACTGGAGTTCTCGACAAAATCGGTGGAGTCACCGATGTGGTTAGCCATGTTACCGACGGTGTCGGCGGTACAGCGACCGATGCGACCGATGCACTGATAGCTGCGCTGCAGCATACTGGCGGTGACATTCCGACAGCAAGTACTCCAGCAGTGCTCGAGGTGAATGGTGTAGCAACCAACACCGATGTAACTGCACACCATATAGCTTAATAACCGGCTTAATAAAATTGCCATGTTAGTTTATGGCTCAATAAAAACAATTGGATAATAATAAATACATCCGCAATTCACCAGGGATTTTCATTGCTTTACTTTATTGTAGGTATCCTTTAATTCTTATTAAATGGGGTGGTAAATGAAACCAGAAACTGAAATTGTTCCTATAGGTGAATGGAAAATATATGTAGAGCGATATATTTATCCTGGCGCCAATGAAACTGTAATATGTGTTAATGGTGCACTATCAACAACCCTGGCATTCCGTAATTGTGTTAAAAATTTCAAAAATCGTGTTAATGTCATTCTCTTTGATTTACCCTTTATAGGAAAATCACGACATCATAATAGACTAGACCGCCCTTTACCAAAATCAGAGGAAGTTATCATCCTTCAGGATTTGATAAATCGCTATCAGCCTGATTATATACTATCCGTTTCTTGGGGCGGATTAGCTGCATTAATGACTTTATCCACTCGCCCGCCATCAATACGCAAAGCCATTATTGCATCATTCTCAACCCGTATCACTCCTGCCATGCACAGTTACATCAATCGCGCAAGAACCCTGCTGGATGAAGGGAAAAATCACGAAGTTGCTACTTTGCTTAATGACGAAGTTGGAAAATTTTTGCCAACTCTTCTGAAACAGGCTAATCACCAGCACATTAAAAATCTTGACCATGACACTTATCGCCAAGCCAGTTTTCATATCAGTCAAATTTCATCATTGTGTCATGAGGATTATGTTGATATTTTCAGAAAAATTGAAACTCCGATTTTATTTATAAACGGTGGAAAGGACGAGTATACTACTGCAGAAGACATTCGCGACATTAGGAATTATATTAATAATAGTGAGTTCATTACCATACCTGAAGCTGGACATTTCTTGGATATGGAAACTCGCACGGCCTCGCAACGAATCAATGAATTACTGAACAGTTATTTTGTTATAGAGAAAGCGATGGCGTCCTGAGTCTTCCAAATATCGCTAATGCCATCCGAATCAGAAAAAACCGGCCATTGGATCTCGTCGGGTTACCTCATAATGGCGCCCAACCGAACTGATAACTCCGTATATCGGTGGATAACCTTCGGTGGATGGCAAGAGAAACATGTTTACCCTCCAACCTTTATGAGCAGTCATAGTCCTTACTCTCAGCTGATAACGGCCGGCAACATACGTTGCCGTTTTTTTGTAGTTTATATCGCTCTCGGGGAATTAGTATGTGAAAGAAAGCCCCCTTCATTGTCTCTGCAACGGCTTTACCCATAACCTTTGTGGCAACCAGCCACGGGTGTGATTCGTCCTGGCTGTAACCCGGCCACCACTGCCCCGTTATCAGGACTCGCGCGGTAGTGAATAGGATGATATTCAGATATGATTATGAACTTATTTCGACTGATAATGACCTTGGTCATTTAACACATTGATTATAAAGAAGTTTAAAAATGCGCTTATTTCTCGCTAAAGGACGTGAAAAGTCCTTACTCCGTCGCCACCCATGGGTCTTCTCCGGTGCTGTTCAACGTATTGAAGGTAAAGTCCTTTCCGGCGAAACCATCGATATTCACGACGCCCAGGGCAAATGGCTGGCGCGCGGCGCCTACTCGCCGGAATCACAAATCCGTGCCCGTGTCTGGACCTTCCAGCAGGACGAAGAAATTAACATCGAATTCTTCATCCGCCGTTTACAGCAGGCACAAAACTGGCGCGATTGGGTTGCTAAACGTGACGGGTTGGACGGTTACCGCCTGATCGCCGGCGAATCCGACGGTATGCCAGGCATCACCATCGATCGCTTCCAGAATTTCCTGGTGTTGCAATTGCTGTCCGCCGGTGCCGAATATCAACGTGCCGCGCTGATTACTGCCTTGCAACATTGCTACCCGGAATGCGCCATCTATGATCGTTCAGATGTAGCGGTGCGTAAAAAAGAAGGCTTGCCGCTGGCTCAAGGGCCGGTCCTGGGCGATCTGCCCCCTGCTCTGCTGCCAATCACCGAACATGGCATGAAGCTGCTGGTGGATATCCAGCAAGGCCATAAAACCGGTTTTTACCTCGATCAGCGCGACAGCCGCCTGGCTGCCCGTAATTATTCAGCCGGCCGCCGCGTGCTCAACTGCTTCTCTTATACCGGCGCATTCGCGGTATCGGCGTTGATGGGCGGTTGCTCGCAGGTGATCAGCGTAGATACGTCGCAGGCGGCCTTGGATATCGCCAAACAGAACGTTGAGCTGAACCAGTTAGATCTGAGCAAAGCCGAGTTTGTACGCGATGACGTGTTCCAACTGCTGCGCACCTACCGCACGCAGGGCGAGAAGTTCGACCTGATCATCATGGATCCGCCGAAGTTCGTCGAAAATAAAAACCAACTGGCCAGTGCTTGCCGCGGTTACAAAGATATCAATATGTTAGCGCTGCAGTTGCTGAACCCGGGCGGCATTTTGCTGAGCTTCTCCTGTTCCGGTCTGATGCCAACCGACTTATTCCAGAAAATTCTGGCCGATGCCGCTGTAGACGCCGGGCGTGATGTACAATTTATAGAGCAGTATCGTCAGGCTGCCGATCACCCGGTTATCGCGACTTATCCTGAAGGGCTGTATTTGAAAGGGTTTGCGTGTCGGGTGATGTAACTTGAAATACGCTGTTTTGCCCTCATATAGAGAGCAAGGCACTGTTTCTCAGGAGGTCATCATGATTGCCAGCAAATTCGGTATCGGACAACAGGTTCGGCATAAGCTGCTAGGGTACTTGGGGGTGGTGATTGATATCGACCCTGAATACTCGATGGAACAGCCTAAAGCTGATGAAATTGCGGCGAATACCGATCTGCGTTTCGCCCCTTGGTACCACGTGGTGATGGAAGACGAAGAAGGCCAACCGGTGCATACCTATCTGGCGGAAGCGCAGCTGGATGGAGAAGCCCAGGACGCCCACCCTGAACAACCCTCACTGGACGAGTTGGCGGAATCTATCCGTCACCAACTCCAAGCCCCGCGCCTGCGCAACTGATTAGCCAGGCCTGAGAAACTCCCGATAAAGGCCTGGCTTAGCCAGGCTTTTTCTTTTTCAGCGCTCCAGCCCAAGACGTGGGATCTCGATTTTAGGGCAACGATCCATCACCACCGTCAATCCCGCCTCGCTCGCCAAAGCCTCCGCTTGTTCATTAATAACGCCGATTTGCAGCCACAATGCCTTGGCGCCTATGGCGATCGCCTCTTGCGCTACCCCATATGCCGCCTCGGAATTACGGAACACATCGACCATATCCACCGGATGCGGAATGTCTTTCAGCGTGGCATAGGCCTGTTGACCCAGCAGCGTTTGCCCTGACAGCTTTGGGCTGACCGGCGTAACCTGATACCCCTGAGACAGCAGATAAGCCATCACACCATAGCTGGGCCGCGCCGGATTATCGCTGGCACCCACCAGTGCAATGGTTTTCACCCGCTGCAACAGGTCGGCAATCTCATTATCTTGCATATTCCGCTCCCAATGTTCGACGGGGAATTTCCCTGTTCCGAGTGTAAACCATTGGCCTTGAATCGGCTAAACGCCGGAGCACGGAAACTCCCGGCTACTTTCGCGGTCTGATGCTGTCACTGCCGGCATGTGGCGGGATTAATAAATGTCAAAATGAATATAAATGTGTACATTTGTAAATCAAACCGCAATGCTGAAAAACTTTGACACAACCTATGGCGTGTTCAACACTAATAGCGATGCCACTTATAAGGAGATAACCATGAAATTTGGTCTGATGGTTGCGGGGCTGCTCAGCATCAGTATCAGCATGCCTGCCGTAGCTACGACCCTGAAACTCTCCCCGGACATCGACCTGCTGGTGGTCGACGGCAAGAAAATGACAGGAGCGTTGTTAAAAGGTGCCGACAGCCTGGAGCTGGATGGCGGGCAACATCAATTGCTGTTTAAAGTGGTCAAGTCTGTACGCTCAGGCCAGCACGAGCAAACTGCCTATACTTCGCCACCGCTGATAGCCACCTTCAGTACGCAGAATGTCAGCTCCGTCGCCATTGAGCTGCCGCGCATTGAAAATGTCCGGGACGGCCAGAGATTCGATAAAACGCTCAACTATCAGGTGATCGATAAAAACGGCAATGCACTGGCCATGAAACACGACGTGCTGCATGCCGATGGCGCTACGCTTAGCGTCGATTTGGAAAAGGTCATGGCGGACTACAACGGTCAAAACCGCCCGGCCTCGGTGCCGGCTTTCACTCAGGTTCGTGCTGCTACGCCCTCCTCCCCACTCGCAAGTGCGGCGTTAAACTCCCCCACGGTAACGTTGAAGGGGGAAAATGTCTCTGAACAGATGCTGCAATACTGGTTCCAACAGGCGGACAAGGAGACGCAGAAACGCTTTCTCCATTGGGCAAATAAACAGGCCGTGCATTGAGATCGCTGGCGCCTTTTATTTAAAGGCGCGCTTTCTTCGCATTTTCAGGTGTAAACGCTAGGCAGTGAAAAACAGTTTCAGTAATCTGTCGCACATCACCTGATTAGCGAAGGATATCGAGATGGAATTTACCACCCGTACTATCGCCGCGCGCAAACACATTGCGCTGGTGGCACACGATCACCGCAAACAAGCCCTGCTTGCCTGGGTTGAAGCCAATAAATCCGTGCTGGAACAACACCAACTGTACGCCACCGGCACTACCGGCAACCTGATCCAACGTGCCAGCGGTATTCCGGTACAAAGTATGCTGAGCGGCCCGATGGGTGGGGATCAACAGGTTGGCGCGCTGATTGCCGAAGGCAAAATCGATATGCTGATCTTCTTTTGGGATCCACTGAATGCGGTTCCACACGATCCGGATGTAAAAGCGCTGCTGCGCCTGGCGACCGTATGGAACATCCCCGTCGCCACCAACCGCTCCACCGCAGATTTCCTGATCGATTCCTCACTGTTTAAAAACGAAGTAGAAATCGCCATTCCAGACTACCAGCGCTATTTGCAGGATCGCCTGAAGTAAGACTCATGGCCTGGTTTCCGCCAGGCCTTGATTTCAAGGTTTCTTCTGCGCCGGAACACCGAGATCTTGCAGATGTTCGACGAATACCGATGGACGTTCGCGATCCTGCAATAGCCATACCTGATGCTTGGCGCGAGTCAGCGCCACATACAGTAACCGCCGTTCCTCCGCATCCGGGAAGTCTTCCGGCTGTGGCAACAAAACATCTTCCAATATCGACTCGCGCGCGACCGCAGGAAAACCGTCGTTGCCTTCGTGCAAACCGGCAATAATCACGTACTCCGCCTGCTGCCCTTTACTGGCATGAATGGTCATAAACTCGATGGTCAATTTTGGCCAACGGGTCGCCGCTTTCGACAGCGCTTGCGGTTTCAGATGATGGTAACGCGCCAGCACCAGAATTCGCTCCTCCGGTTTGGCGTAACCACTCAGCTTGTCCAACAGATTTTCAAGTTGTTCATGCGGTAACAAAACCACCGACTTCTTGTTGCCCTTGCTCAGGCTGTTCAACGGTTTTTTCAGCTGATGCGGGTTCTGTTGCACAAAGCGGTTCGCAACCTCGCCGATGCGATCATTGAAACGGTAGGTGGTGTCGAGCGCACACTGAGCGCCTTCGCCAAAGTTTTCGGCAAAGGCCGTAGTCAGCGTCAGCTCAGCCCCGCTGAAACGGTAAATGGCCTGCCAGTCGTCGCCCACCGCAAACAGGCAAGTTTGTTTATTTTGTTTACGCAGCGCCCCCAGCAATTGTGCGCGCTGCGGTGAGATGTCCTGAAACTCGTCAACCAGGATATGTTTCCAAGGGCTGACAAAACGGCCTTTATCCAAAATATTGACCGCCTGATGGATCAAGCCGGAGAAGTCCACCGCCCCTTCCTCTTTCAACGCCCCTTTCCAGGCTTTGAGCAAAGGTGCCATCAACCGAATGCGTTTTGAAAACAGGTCGCGGACCTCTTCATCCGCCTGCTCAATCATTTCCGCCTGGCTGCCGCCGTGCATACGCATCAGCCCCAACCAGCGTTCCAGCCGGCCGGCCAGCCGATCGGCCAGGCGTTTGTCCTGCCAGAAATCGCCTTCGGGCACTTCCCATTCCAGCTCTTCAATCAACCATTGACGCCACCCTTTGGCCTGCGCTTTTTTCTCGGCGCACTGCTGCTGCCAATGGGCAATCAGCAAGGCCCGTCGAGCCTTGCTGTCGGTTTCCAGCTTACTGATCGCCGGCACTTTGCGGTTGCCCTGCTGGATAATCTGCAACGCCAGCGCGTGGAAGGTTTTAGCCTGAATAGCAACGCTGCCTAACCGTTCCTGAATGCGCTCATTCATCTCTTCTGCCGCCTGTCGACCAAACGCCAGCAGCAATATTTGCCCAGGTTCTGCCTCTTGACGACGCAGTAGCCAACCCGCGCGCGCCACCAGCACCGAGGTTTTGCCGCTGCCGGCACCGGCCAGCACCAATACCGAGTCTTCGCCATTGACCACCGCGCGACTTTGCGAGTCGTTCAGCGGCGAACTTTCTATGGTCTGGAAGAAATCCTGGTGCGTCTCCAGCATACGCTCGGTCCACTGCTGGTTACGCTGCGCCACGCTGTGCAGCCCGTGCTGCAGCCATTGCCGGCAAAGTTGATAATCTTCCCGACAGTTGTCGAACTCCTCCAGCCGCGCAACCGGCATTGGCAAGGCACCGAAAGACTGGTGAATTTGTTGCTGCAATTTGCCCAGTTCGGATTTCTTAAACCACTTATCCTGCTGCTCAATACGCTGGATATGCTCGACCTGTTGCTGTAAAACGCCGGCGCTGACCTCACTCATCTCCGCGCTCCATTGCTGCCAGGCCTGCTGGAGATAATGATAGAAGCGCTGAGTTTCCTGCCATTCAGTCCCGTGCAAACGCACCACTTTTTCATCCGGCAGCTCAAACTCCAGCTCGCCCCAGACGATGCCACGCTTGCATCTGACCTGAATCAACTGATTGAAAGGAATCAGATATTCATGCTTTTCACCGCTCACCTCGACCCCGGCGTGCAGCAACCGCACGCGGTTATAAGGATGCTGAGCCAGGTGTTTCCCCAGCGATGTCGCTTTAAGTTCCATATCTTCGCGCCATGACTATGTTGAGATTAAATAACGGATATCTGCCAGTTTACCTGCGATAAGCAGTGGCACTCTAGCGCTAAAAAAAGGGTAGAATAGATTTTGCGTTTTGATAGCAAACGCAACCGCATCGCGGTTTGGCCATCATTAGAGCAGAATGACGACTATGCGTACTGTACTGAATATTCTTAATTTTGTGTTGGGCGGCTTTTTCACCACCTTGGGCTGGTTGATCGCCACGGTGTTTAGCGTAGTGCTGATCATCACCCTGCCACTGACCCGCTCCTGCTGGGAGATCACCAAGCTGTCGTTGCTGCCGTTCGGTAACGAAGCGATTCACGTTAATGAACTGTACCCGGAAAAAAGCAATGCATTGCTTTCCGCCAGCGGCTCGCTGCTGAATATTGTCTGGCTGATCCTGTTCGGCTGGTGGCTATGCCTGTCGCATATCGCCGCCGGTATTGTGCAGTGCGTGACGATTATTGGCATTCCGGTGGGCATTGCCAATTTCAAAATCGCCGCCATTGCCCTGTGGCCGGTTGGGCGTCGCGTTGTCTCAGTTGAAATGGCGCAACAGGCCAGGACTGAAAATGCCCGACGTCGGTATCAACAGCGTTAATTTTTTCTCCGCCTGAGGAGTTTTTCGTGCTCTCTTTTGCACCAGCAATACGCCGTTATGCCTACAACAGCAACCTGCTTTATGACCTGCGTATTTTTATAGCGCTGGCCGGCGCAGCCGCCGTTCCCTGGTGGCTCACCATTCCCAAGCTCACCATACCCCTGACTCTGGGGGTGGTGGCTGCGGCGTTGACCGATCTGGATGACCGCCTGACTGGCAGGCTGCGCAATTTGCTGATAACGCTGGTGTGCTTTTTCGTTGCTTCCGCCTCCATTGAACTGCTGTTTCCTTATCCCTGGCTGTTCGCTCTCGGTCTGACCACCTCCACCTGTGGCTTTATTCTGCTGGGCGCCCTGGGGCAACGCTATGCCACCATTGCATTTGGTGCCTTGCTGATCGCGGTTTACACCATGCTCGGCGCCTCAATGTATGACGCCTGGTATCAACAACCGATGCTGCTGATCATTGGTGCTCTGTGGTACAACCTGCTGACGTTGATTGGCCATCTGATTTTCCCTATCCGTCCTTTACAGGAAAATCTGGCGCGTTGTTACGACCAGTTGGCAAACTATCTGGATGCCAAAGCCAATCTGTTTGACCCCGACGCCGAACAGGATGCAGACCTGCCGTGGATGGATGTGGCAATGGCCAACAGCACGCTGGTGACGATCCTTAACCAAACCAAAGCTTCATTGCTGACGCGGTTAAAAGGCGATCGCGGCCAGCGAGGTACCCGCCGCACGCTGCATTATTATTTCGTTGCACAAGACATTCATGAACGAGCCAGTTCCGCTCACGTTCAATACCAGGCACTGAGCCGACAATTTCGCCATAGCGATATCCTGTTCCGCTTCCAGCGCTTGCTCAGCATGCAGGCACGCGCTTGCCAACAGTTGGCCCAATCGATTTTGATGCGGCAGAAATACCAGCACAATATTCGCTTTGAACCGGCCTTTGGCCGCATTGATGAAGCTTTGGCTCGCGTAACCCTTACCCCGGAAAACCGCGAGTTGACCAAGGCGCTTTCGCACCTGTTGAAAAATTTGCGCGCGATTGACGCACAGCTGGCAAATATTGAATCCGAACAGGCATTAGCCAACGGCCAGGTGGAAGAGAACAGCCTGTCGGATGATCGCCTCACCGGCTGGAGCGATATCCGTTTGCGCATCAGTCGTCATCTCACGCCGCAATCGGCTTTATTCCGCCACGCCATTCGCATGTCTGTGGTGCTGTGTATCGGTTATGCCTTTATTCAATTTACCGGGATGCAGCATGGTTATTGGATCCTGTTAACCAGCCTGTTTGTCTGCCAACCCAACTACAACGCCACTCGCCGCAGGCTGGCACTGAGGATTATCGGCACCTTGGCCGGTATCTTTGTCGGCCTGCCGATCCTTTATTTTGTGCCCTCGGTTGAAGGCCAACTGGTGCTGATTGTCATCAGTGGCGTGCTGTTTTTTGCTTTCCGCACCGTGCAGTACGCACACGCCACCATGTTTATCACCTTGCTGGTATTGCTGTGCTTTAACCTGCTGGGCGAAGGTTTTGAAGTGGCCGCACCGCGCGTTTACGACACGCTTTTAGGTTGCGCCATCGCTTGGGCTGCGGTCAGTTTTATCTGGCCTGACTGGAAGTTCCGTCAATTGCCGGCGGTGGTCAGTAAAACGCTGAACGCCAACTGCCGTTATCTGGATGCCATTCTGGTGCAATACCATCAGGGGAAAGACAACGGCCTGCCGTATCGTATCGCCCGTCGGGATGCGCATAACAGTGATGCAGAGCTGGCTTCGGTGATCTCAAATATGTCTGCCGATCCCAAAGCCAATAAAGAGGTTCAGGACGCCGCCTTCCGCCTGCTGTGCTTGAATCACACCTTATTGAGCTATATCTCTGCGCTGGGCGCGCACCGTGAGCGACTGAATAACCCTGCAACGCTGGATCTGCTGAATGACGCCGTTTGCTATGTCGATGGCGCCCTGCATCATGAAGAGCAGGACAACCGGCGCATCACTCAGGCATTGGAAAGCCTGGCTGAACGTATTCAACACGCGGCGCCCGAACCGGAAAGTAAGGATCAATTGGTGTTGCAGCAGATTGGGCTGGTAATTGAACTCTTGCCGGAACTGACGATGCTTAATGCGCAAATAGGTAAGTCGGCGTAATCATTCGGGGCCTTTCATCAGGCCCCGAACTCTGGGGTTATGACCATGGCTAAGCAACATCATGGTCCGTTCGAACCAGTGCGTCAGCTCACTGCGCAATTCCGAAGGCAAAGCCGCGTGATGGTAACCAGCAATAGCCCCACCCAATGAAAGCAGCACCCGCAGCCCTAAATTATGTTGCTGCTGCAACAGCCGAAGATAGCTGCGTTTGGCACCGTTGAGCCGTAAATCATAAGCATTGCGAATACCGACCCGCCAAAGCAAACGCTCCATATTGATGTCGATATTGGGTAACGCTTTTAGCCGACACGGGTTGTCAGTTTTGACCTCGAGTTCGCGGCGCGCCTCACGAATGGCCTGCCAGGCCAATCCCACCAGCTCATCCCTGTCCCGCCACATGGCTTCATCAACCCAGTAATAGCGCATGGTGATGGGTACCCCTCGTTTGGAGTAAACCATGTTGACCATCCCCCGGGCGCGAAAGACCGGTTCCAGGCCCTCCGTAGCACGAAGATAGAACTCACCTTCGGCAATGACGGCGAACATGATGCCGTCGGCCAGTATTCCATAACCCCCGAATTGCGAGCGCGTTGTGATACCGCCCAAGGCATAAAAGCAGGCTTTGGCCTGTGCGATCCTTCCCTTTGAAGTCCCTTTCATTACGTTCTCCTGGTGTAGGTTACCGTTCTATCATTTCCCGCATCAATGAAATAAAAGTAACGTGAACAAGTAATTAGAAAAATACGCACTATCCGCAGCCATGCCAATCACAAAAGTCTGCCGTATAAAAAATGATCGCAATTATGAGAGGTGCCACGAAGATTTGGGTTGATCTTAATGAGAACTGGATGTACTGTATAAACATACAGTGACACTACGGGCGGGATACTTTATGCGTACTCAATCACTTTACAAAACCCATTTCAGCCACACCTCTTTTGCGGTGAACAATGCTGCAGAAAACACAGATGCGGGCAACAAGAATGGCCTTATCAGTGAACTTGTTTACAACGAGCATCAGCCCGCAGTGGCGCAATTGTTGCTACCTTTACTCCAGCAGTTGGGTATGCAATCACGCTGGCTGTTATGGCTGACCCCACAGCAAAAGCTGAGTAAATTATGGCTGCAGCAGTCCGGCCTGCCAGTGGATAAAGTGGTGCAACTGAGCCAAATCAGTCCGCTGAACACGGTTGAAGCGATGGAAAAAGCGTTACTGACGGGAAATTACAGTGTCGTGCTCGGATGGCTGCCCGATCTTACCGAAGAAGATCGTCTAAAATTAAGACGTGCGGCAGAATTAGGTAACGCCTATGGGTTCATTATGCGTCCTCAACGTGACATAAACCCGATTCACGGACAGTGTTCTACCCTAAAAATTCACTCTTCTTTGTATCATTAAGTAAATTTAGGATTTTTCCCATCATTTTCATCGTTCTGCAAGGGAACCTTTATGAGATCAGGGGAAAAGCGAGTGCGGCTGCGGTTCCGCGGCCCAAAACAAACGACAAATTGCTCGTTTTTTTGCCGGTTAATGTTAGTAAATATGTACGATTCCGCGTTTTTTTTTAGAGCTTTATCACATCACACTTGTAACTTTCGCGCCACGTTGTAGACTTTACATCGCCAAGGTTGCTCTATAACGCCAGATAAACTGGCCGAGTAACAAACGAGGGCTCAAACCTTGGCGAAGGAATTTAACCAAGGGCTTAAAACAGCTTTAAAGCTCATTGCCTATTTGGATGATAACGAGGCGCAAAATGAAAAAGACAGCTATCGCATTAGCAGTGGCACTGGCTGGTTTCGCTACCGTAGCGCAAGCCGCCCCAAAAGATAATACCTGGTACACTGGTGCTAAACTGGGCTGGTCCCAGTACCATGACACTGGTTTCTACGGCAACGGTTACCAGAATGGTATCGGCAATGGTCCGACCCATAAAGATCAACTGGGTGCTGGCGCGTTCCTGGGTTACCAGGCGAACCAATACCTGGGCTTCGAGCTGGGCTATGACTGGCTTGGCCGTATGCCTTACAAAGGCAGCGTGAACAACGGTGCTTTCAAAGCACAGGGCGTTCAACTGGCAGCTAAACTGAGCTACCCAATCGTTGACGATCTGGACATCTACACTCGTCTGGGTGGTATGGTATGGCGTGCAGACTCCAAAGCTAACTACGGCAATGGCACTCGTCTGAGCGACCACGACACCGGCGTTTCTCCGCTGGCTGCAGTGGGTGTTGAATACGCACTGACCAAAAACTGGGCTACTCGCCTGGACTACCAATTCGTTAGCAACATCGGTGATGCAGGTACTGTCGGCGCACGTCCAGACAACACCATGCTGAGCCTGGGTGTTTCTTACCGTTTCGGTCAGGATGATGTTGTTGCTCCAGCACCAGCTCCAGCTCCGGCTCCAGTTGTTGAAACCAAGCGTTTCACTCTGAAGTCTGACGTGCTGTTCAACTTCAACAAATCTTCTCTGAAAACAGAAGGCCAACAGGCTCTGGACCAGCTGTACACTCAGCTGAGCTCCATGGATCCTAAAGATGGTTCTGTTGTAGTTCTGGGTTACACCGACGCCGTTGGTTCTGACCAGTACAACCAGAAACTGTCTGAAAAACGCGCACAGAGCGTTGTTGATTACCTGGTATCTAAAGGTATTCCTTCAGACAAAATCTCTGCACGTGGTATGGGCGAAGCTGATTCCGTCACTGGTAACACCTGTGGCTACAAAGCTGGCCGTGCTACCAAAGCGCAGATCGATTGCCTGGCACCAGATCGTCGCGTAGAGATCGAAGTTAAAGGTATCAAAGACGTTGTAACTCAGCCACAAGGCTAAGCTACCACTCTTAGTAAAAAACCCCGCATTGCGGGGTTTTTTTTCATCCTGAATCAGCGGAATCGGCAACTGCGAGCGCCTTTCACAGGGTAGGAACTGACGGGCGGATTTACTCTTCGTCTTTACCGAGAATGGCTTTTAAATCCTGTTTCAGTAACGACATCTGGCTGGCGTACTTCTCTTTACGTTCCGCATCTTCTATCAGCTGCACTACCGTTTCTGACAAGGTTACCCCACGACGACGGGCCAGTCCGGCTAAACGCTGCCAAACTAAAAACTCCAGATCGATAGATTTTTTACGCGTATGCTGATGTTCTGCGTTAAAATGACGTTTACGCCTAGCGCGGATTGTTTGCTTCATCCGGTTATCCAGTTCCGGATTCATGTGGTGGCTAATCCACGTCAGCACTTTTACCGGCTCATTTTCCAACTTCAGCAGCTCGTCAATGGCTTCCTGAGCAACGCTGTTTTCAATGTGACGGGTAATGGCTTCCCCTTCCCGGTGCTTTTTCACCAGGTACTTCCATTTCCAACCGCTCTCCAGATTTTCCAGTTGCTGATATTTCATCGTGAGCTCTTCAGTGACCGCGTAACTTTAATTAAGCATAACAGCTTTGCGCCGAATTTCCCCGGCAATTACCCTGCTTTTAGACTGTTTTTTGCACAGTCATCGCTCGATGTCAAACTCCCTGACACCAACAGCCACTCTGCATGTATCAAGCGGCCGTTATTCTTGTATAATCGCCCTTTCCCTTTTTGACGATTGCATCTAACACTTTGACCAATAACCGACTTGAATGGCAATCACTGTTGCCGGACGTTACGCCTTATCAAGCGATATTTGATACCGCCGCGCAGCTGGCGCCCGTGTCCTTTGCCTCTATCCAGCCTCGGCTGGAAAACGCACTGACGCTGTTTTGCCATCCACAGTCGCCGCCGCGTTTCATGTTATTGAAAGCGCAGGAAACGCGTGAGTATCTGGCACTGATAGCCCATGCCGTGGAGCAACTGCATCCGCAAAACTCGGCATTTAAGGGCAGTCACTATGTGATCCAGGGCAGCCAGGTGAACGTAGAACCTGCCGAACGGGGTGATGAACCCTTTGCCGCCGGTGGCGCCTGCGTGTTTCAGGAGTGGATTGAGCCGGAACAGCTATTTGGCTGCGTCAGGATCCACAATAATGAAATCAGCCTGCAGCCGGGCCTGGTGCATCAAGCCAATGGCGGTGTGTTGATCCTGTCAGCACGTTCCCTGCTGGCGCAGCCGTTGTTGTGGCTGCGGTTGAAGCAAATGATCACCCAGCGCCAGTTCCATTGGGTTTCCCCGGATGAAACTCGACCGCTGCCGATTGCCATTCCACCGATGCCGCTGGAGTTACGTTTGATCGTAGTGGGCGATCGCCACGGCCTGGCCGATTTCCATGATATCGAGCCGGAGCTGAGCGAACTGGCAGTCTACGGCGAATACGAAGAAGATCTGCAACTCACCGAAATCGATGACATGGTGCAGTGGTGCGGCTACGTCAATGCCCTTATCGACGAGAAACAATTGCCGCCACTGGCCGCCGATGCCTGGTACCCGTTAATGGTACAAGCCGTGCGTCACAGCGGCGATCAGGGCAACCTGCCACTTTCTCCGCTGTGGATTGGCCAACAACTTTCTGAAGCGGCGCTGTATGCCGAAGAAGAAAGCATCACAGCCAAAGCATTCGAAGCCGCCTTAAATGCCCGTGAGTGGCGTGAAAGCTACCTCGCCGAACGGATGCAGGACGAAATCGAGCTGGGCCAAATCCTGATTGAAACCGAAGGCGAAGTCGTCGGTCAGATCAACGGCCTGTCGGTGCTGGAATACCCTGGCCATCCGCGTAGTTTTGGCGAACCTTCCCGTATCAGCTGCGTCGTGCATCTTGGCGATGGCGAATTCACAGACGTTGAGCGCAAGGCCGAACTTGGCGGTAATTTGCATGCCAAAGGCATGATGATTATGCAGGCGTTCCTGATTTCCGAACTGGAACTGGACCAGCCCCTACCCTTATCCGCTTCAATCGTGTTTGAACAATCTTACGGTGAAGTGGATGGCGACAGCGCCTCACTGGCTGAGTTGTGCGCGCTCATCAGCGCACTGTCCTCGCAGCCGATCACCCAACAGATCGCGGTAACCGGCTCTGTCGACCAATTCGGTAATGTACAGCCGATTGGCGGCGTCAACGAGAAGATAGAAGGCTTTTTTGAAGTTTGCCAACGTCGGGGTTTGACGGGCAAACAGGGCATCATTTTGCCCGCCACCAACGTGCGCCACCTGTGTCTGCGCCAGGACGTAGTCGATGCGGTGCGCGAGGGGCAATTCCATCTGTGGGCCGTGAACAGTGCCGCAGAGGCCTTGCCATTACTCACCGGTTATCCCTACTCTGATGAACAGCAGCCGAACCTGTTGGCTGCCATTCAGGAACGGATTGCACAGGTGAATCCGCAGGAACGCCGACGCTGGCCGTGGCCACTTCGTTGGCTTAACTGGTTCAACCACGGCTGATCGGACTTGTTCAGCGTACACGTGTAAGCTAATCTGCGCCCTTCATTAAAATAAGGTTTACTGAGAACATGGTAGAAAAACGCGACTCCTATACGAAAGAAGACCTCGAAGCATCCGGCCGTGGCGAGCTGTTTGGCGCCGGCGGCCCGCCGTTGCCGGCAGGTAACATGTTGATGATGGACCGCGTGGTCAAGATGACCGAAGACGGTGGCACCTACAACAAAGGTTATGTGGAAGCGGAACTGGATATCAATCCGGACCTATGGTTCTTTGGTTGCCACTTTATCGGCGATCCAGTGATGCCAGGCTGCCTGGGTCTGGATGCCATGTGGCAGTTGGTAGGTTTCTACCTCGGCTGGCTGGGTGGCGAAGGTAAAGGCCGTGCACTGGGCGTGGGTGAAGTCAAGTTCACCGGCCAGGTATTGCCAACCGCGAAAAAAGTGACCTATCGCATCAACTTCAAACGCGTGATCATCCGTAAACTGATTATGGGTGTGGCTGATGGTGAAGTTCTGGTCGACGGCCAGGTGATCTACACTGCCAGCGATCTGAAAGTGGGCCTGTTCAAGGACACTGCTGCGTTCTAACCGCAGTCACGGCGGCCCTTCCCGGTCGCCGTTTATTTTCCCGCCGTGATTATGTCGTGCCCTTGCAATCCTCGCGCTCATCACGACTAAATAGTAACTACAATTATTGTAGTTACCAGGAGGTATGCCATGCAGAAAACCCGTTTTGACAACATGCCATGTCCAGTAGCTCGCTCACTGGACCGCGTTGGAGAATGGTGGAGCATCCTGATACTCCGCGATGCTTTTCATGGCTTATCCCGGTTTGATGAATTCCAGCAAAGCCTGGGGCTTTCGCCCACCATATTGACCCGTCGCCTGAAATACCTGGTGGAAAGCGGCATTCTGCATAAGCAGAGATATCAAATCCGGCCGGTACGGTACGAATATCTGCTCACCGAACGTGGCAAAGATTTTTTCCCGGTGCTTGCGGCCCTCTTCCATTGGGGAAATACCCATCTGGCCGATGATGGCATTAGCGCGGAACTGGTCGATCGCCGTACCGGGCAGCCAATTCGCGTGCAACTGATCGACAGCATTACCCAGCAGCCCATCGCGCTGCATAATATTACTTTAGCGCCAGGACCGGCAGCGACCGACGGCATGCGCCGGCGTGCGGCCCTGATGCAGCAGAACCTTTCTGCATTCCCCCCCGAATCATCCAAGGAGTCACTATGAACAATCGTCGTATAGTCATTACCGGCATGGGTGCCGTTTCACCACTGGGATGCGGCGTAGAGGCTATCTGGCAGCGTTTGCTGAATGGCCAATCCGGCATTCGTCCGCTCCCGGATGAGATCGTTGCTGACCTGCAGGTAAAAATCGGTGGGCAGGTGCCTTCACTGGAACAGGATCCCGTGGCAGGTTTCGATCCCGACAGTGCTGTGCCGCCAAAAGATCAAAAGAAAATGGACCGCTTTATCCTGCTGGCCATGGCCGCGGCCGATGAAGCCATCCGTCAGGCGGGTTGGACAGCAGATACCGAAGATAAGCAAGAGCGCACCGCAACCGTGATCGCCTCCGGTATCGGTGGCTTCCCGGCAATTGCCCACGCCGTGCGTACCACTGACAGCCGTGGTGCCAAACGCCTGTCGCCATTTACCATTCCCTCCTTCCTGGTCAATCTGGCTGCAGGGCATGTCTCGATTAAGCACCAGTTCAAGGGTCCGATCGGTGCCCCCGTTACCGCTTGCGCAGCAGGCGTTCAGGCCATCGGCGACGCAGTGCGTATGATTCGCAACGATGAGGCCGATATCGCGCTGTGCGGCGGTACAGAAGCGGCAATCGACACCGTTAGCCTCGGAGGCTTTGCCGCTGCGCGTGCCATGTCCACGACACCGCCCGAAGAGGCAGAAAAAGCATCCCGGCCTTTCGACAGCGCCCGCAACGGTTTTGTCATGGGGGAAGGCGCCGGCATGTTGGTCATTGAAACGCTGGAACATGCACTGGCACGCGGTGCCACGCCGCTGGCCGAGATTGTCGGCTATGGTACCAGTGCCGATGCCTACCACATGACCTCCGGCGCCGAAGACGGTGACGGCGCGTATCGCGCAATGAAGATTGCCCTGAAACAGGCAGGGGTCGCTCCGGAGCAAATTCAGCATCTGAACGCCCATGCAACCTCAACGCCTGTCGGCGATTTGGGTGAGATCAATGCCATTAAACACCTGTTCGGTACCCAGGGTAGCCTGGCCGTTACTTCGACCAAATCAGCGACCGGTCATTTACTGGGGGCGGCTGGCGGGCTTGAAACCATCTTTACGGCCCTGGCTCTGCGCGATCAGATCGCTCCGGCCACGCTGAATCTGGATAATCCGGACCCGGCGGCCGAAGGGCTGCATTTGGTGGCGAATAAAGCGCAACCCATGACCATTAACTATGCGCTGTCGAACGGATTTGGCTTTGGCGGAGTGAATGCGAGTATCTTGCTGAAACGCTGGCAGGGATAAGGGGCTTTAAAACAAAAACCTCCGCCTGGAGCGGAGGTTATTCCTTTTCTTTGACAGGGAGCCGCTTAAGCGGTCACAGCCCTGTCTTCCATGGCTTCTCGCCAACCCCCCAGCCACTGAGACCGGGCGTCCACAGATGATTGGTAGGGACAATATTCCCTCGAACGCCCTAAGATACCTGCCTGATAACCTCTTGAATGCGCCCTTTCCAGACGATCGCGTTTCTGTCTCTTCATGCCTCGTTTCCCTCATATTTGGTCTGGTGGAAAGAAAACAATGGCTGCTTTTTGCGCAGCCACGTATAAGCAATAGCGCTAAATGAGGGGAAGATCAATGCGCAAAATTCACGCCAATGTCATATTTGTGAGCTACGCACGCAGAATTTGCTAAGTGGCTGATATGCCAGAAAAGAGGTTAATTCATTGAAATAAAATAAAAATCCCTCCCGACGAAAAGTTTGACTATTTTTCATCGGGAGGGATTAGACCGTTTTAGTCCAAATTATGACTAAAAGCGACCGGCCTGCGAGGCGATGGATTGAGCCTCCTGCTGCCAGCCTTGCGCCAACGTACGAACCAGCGCATCGTAACCGTCCTCGCCCTGTTTCAGTTCCAGGTTGAAGGGCCGTTTGATCAACTGGCCCTGATGATTCAGCACCCATTCGCCACGAATAATGGCCTTGCCATCAAAACGGCCATGGAAACCGCTGACCGTCACGTTTAGCACATCCTGATCGCTGCTCATCGGTTGTGATGAAACCACCCAGCCCGGCAATGCGCTGCTCAGGTTGGTGACCAGGGTTTGCTGTAGTTGTTGATCGAGCGGACTGGCCCACAGGTTGTTCTGGCCGATGACGTACTGCACGTCATTGGTCTGATAAACCACGCCGTTCTGTGCCAGGTAATCCGCCACGGTGACATGTTCCAACCACAGTTGGCGCGAAGCCGTACCACCGCTAACCTGTGTCGGCGCACCCAGCGCCGGCAGTTGATAGTAGGTCTTCTGTGGCGTGCTGCTACAGGCGCTGAGTACCAGCGCCAGGGCTACCGGAATCCATTTCATCATTTATTGGCCTTCTTCGGCTGAGGATCGTTACTGCCCGCGGCTTCAAATACCAGCGCGTTGCTCTTTTCGTTCAGGGTGCGCAGCACCGGCTGCAGCTCACGCAACACCTGATCCAGACGTTGCATATCGCCGACCATCTTGTTGTAGGCCGGAGAACCCGGTTGGAAGCCTTTCATGCTGCGATTCAGTTCCTGCAGCGTTTTTTGCATATCCTGCGGCAACGCCTTCATCTCTTTGCTGGCGATGATGTCGTTCAACGATTGCATGGTCTGCTGCGTCGACTTCATGGTTTTCTGGCTTTCCGCCAGGGTTTTGGTCGCTTCGTTGATCATCGGGTTCAATGGCATCGAATTGATCTTATCCAACGTCTGCATCAGTTTCTGCTGGATCTGCGCCAAACCGCCACTGGTCGTCGGCATCAACGGATAGCCGAACACTTCGCGCGGTCCTTTCCAGGCTTTCTCTTGCGGGTAGAAATCCAGATCGACATACAGCGAACCGGTCAGCAGATTGGCAGACTTCAGAGACGCGCGCATACCGCGTGACTCCGCATCTTTCAGATGGCCTTCAATATCGAAATTGCCGCCCAGCTGCTTCTGGAAACGATCCGGTTCAATGCGGATCAGCACCGGAATGCGGTAATCGTTATCCAGTCGCTGCATCATGCCTTTTTTATAGAATGGCACTTGCCCCACGGTACCCAGGCGGATGCCACGGAACTCGACAGGCGCCCCCGGCTGCAGGCCACGCACCGAATCAGAGAAGAACAACAGGTAATCTTTGTGCACGGTGTACAACGAATCCTGGATGCTGCGCTGGTTATCGAATAACTGGTATGCCGTCTTCTCTTTCACCAGCTCACCGCGGTCCCACCCGTCCGGCACGTCAAAGCTGACCCCACCGCTGAATAACGTCGCCAGGGATCCCATTTCTACCCGCATGCCCTGTGCAGACATGTCGAAGGCCACGCCGCTGTCTTTCCAGAAGCGGACGTTGCTGGTTACCAGTTGATCGTAAGGTGCGGAGATAAACAGCTGATAGCGCATAGCGCGCATTTTCGGATCAAAATAGCTGGTCTCTACCGAGCCGACGCGGTAACCACGGAACAGCACCGGATCGCCGGCATTCAACTGGCCCGATTTTTCACTGTCCAGTACGATGCGCAACCCTTTGGCGTCCGGAGAGGCCAGCGGCGGTGCATCAAGCAGTTGATAGTCGTCTTTTTCTTTGCCTTTGTTGCCCGGTTGCAGCTCGATATAGGCACCGGAGAGCAACGTGCCCAGACCGGAAATGCCTTCACGGCCAATCTGCGGTTTCACCACCCAGAAGGCAGAGTCTTCGCGGAGCAATTTTTCCATGCCGGAGTTAAGCCGTGCCTGCACCACCACCTTGCTCAGGTCATCGCTCAGGGTCACGGTTTCCACTACGCCGACGTCGACGCTACGGCTGGTGATTTTGGTTTTACCCGCTTCCAAACCCTCGGCGGTAGTGGTGACCAATGTCACCTGCGGCCCTTGGTGGCTGAAGTGGTAAAACAGGATCCAGGCGCCGATCAGCGCAGTGACGATGGGGATGATCCACACCGGCGACCAGCGCTTGATCTTTTCAACGTCCGCGACGCTATGATTATTTTCCGTCACCTTGCGGCTCCTTTTTTATTGTTTCGTTTACGCGATCCCAGGTCAAACGGGGATCAAACGTCATGGCAGCAAACATAGTGAGGATCACTACCATGGCGAACAGCAGCGCGCCAGTAGCAGGGTAAATACTCATCAATTGTCCCATCCGTACCAATGCCGAAAGCACGGCTATAACAAACACATCGATCATTGACCAACGGCCAACGAACTCAACCACTTCATAAATCAGATGCATTCTTTCACTGTCGGCCCGGGCTTTATGCTTGCCGTTGGCATCCCAACAGAGCCAGCCAATGGCCAACATTTTCAACGACGGCACCATGATGCTGGCGATGAAGATCACCATCGCCACCGGATAAGATCCTTCACCCCACAGCAGGATCACCCCCGCCATAATAGTAGAAGTGATCTTATTGCCCAGGGCCTCGGTGACCATAATAGGCAACAGATTCGCCGGAATATACAGCATGATCGAGGTGACAAGCAGCGCCAACGTCCATTGCAGGCTGTGGCGACGGCGTACGTAACCCTTGCTGTGGCAACGCGGACATTCGGTCAGCTCCGCCGGCAGGATCGCCGTGCAGCATTGGCAAGAGCGCAAGCCCTGACGCAAGCCGGTACGCCCAACCGTCATTGGACGATCGAGACGCGGTGCCGGTTCTATGTCATTCCACAGCCAGCGGCGATCCACGCACTGGAAGGCGCGTACCTGCAGCAGGCAGAACAGGCAGTAAGGCACAAAGCTGCTGCCGATGCCGATATCGCCATAAGCCATCAGTTTAACGAAGCTGACCAGCACCCCAGCGAGGAAAATCTCCACCATGCACCAGGTTTTAAACTGGAACAGCATCTTGGCCATCCACTCTTTCAGGCCGAGGGGGATGCGCACTCTGGCACACAGCACAATGATCGCCAGCATGCAGAACGCCGGGATCAACTGGACAAAGACCATAAACAGTGTGGCCATGCTGGCGTAGTCTTCCGCCACCATCACCTGCGGGATCTGGATCAGTTTGATTTCGTTACCGAGACCGGCAACGCGCATATTGATAAACGGGAAAATATTCGCCAACAGCAACATGAACAGCGCGCTGAGAGCGTAGCCGATCGGCCGCTTGCGCGGTTCCTCCCAGCGGGAGCTGAGGGTTGTTTTACAACGCGGGCATACCGCTTTCGAACCATATGCCAGCGACGGCAACGCCACCAGCATGTCGCACTGTGGACACAGCATCAGGTTGTCCTGCGGCTGTTTTACGTGCGTGGCATGACTGTGCTGCTCGTGATTCTCGTGGGAACACACCATATTCCTCCTTAACAACGTTGCTCACCAGTACGGCAATACCGCCCGCAGCAGCGCGCGGACGGTATTCTCAACGGTTAGCCGTTTTTCATCGCTTCCAACTCTTCCCAACGGGCGAACGCTTCTTCCAACGCCCCTTCGGCGGTGGCCAGCGCCGTCAGCACCTGTTGAGTTTCGCTGTGAGGACGCGTAAAGAAGTCAGCATCGCTCATTTGCGCCTGCAGTGCTTCAATTTCCGCTTCCAGCTGTTCAAGGCGTTGCGGCAACTGTTCCAGTTCGCGCAACAAGTTATAGCTCAGTTTAGCCGCCGCTTTCTTGGGCTGTTCTGCCTTTTTTTCCGCTGCGGGCTTGTTCTGTTCAGTCGCTACCTGACGGATGGGTTTTGCCGTCGCACGTTGATGGTGTGCATCGTAATAACCGCCAACAAAGGTGCTGATCGCACCGTTGCCTTCAAAGATCCAGCATTCAGTTACTGAGTTATCGACGAATTGACGATCGTGGCTCACCAGCAGCACAGTGCCCTGATAGCCGTCGATCAGCTCTTCGAGCAGCTCCAGCGTTTCGACGTCGAGATCGTTGGTCGGTTCATCGAGAATCAATAAGTTACTTGGCTTCAGGAACAGCTTAGCCAACAACAGGCGGTTACGCTCGCCGCCTGACAATGCTTTCACCGGCGTCATTGCGCGTTTCGGGTGGAACAGGAAGTCCTGCAAATACCCCAGCACGTGACGGGAACGGCCGTTCACCATCACTTCCTGTTTGCCTTCCGCCAGGTTGTCCATCACCGTACGTTCCGGATCCAGTTCGGCGCGGTGCTGATCGAAGTAAGCCACTTCAAGCTTGGTACCGCAGTGTACGCGACCGCTGTCGGCCTTTAACTGACCGAGCATCAGCTTCAACAACGTCGTTTTACCACAACCGTTCGGGCCGACCAGCGCAATCTTGTCGCCGCGCTGCACCTGGGCGGAGAAATTGCGCACCAGCACTTTGTCGCCGATCTGATAGTTAACGTCTTCCATCTCGAACACGATTTTGCCGGAGCGTACCGCTTCTTCGACCTGCATCTTGGCGGTACCCATCACTTCACGGCGCTCCGAACGCTCGTTACGCAACGCCTTCAGCGCACGCACACGGCCTTCGTTACGGGTACGACGTGCCTTGATGCCCTGACGGATCCACACTTCTTCCTGAGCCAGTTTGCGGTCGAATTCAGCGTTTTGCAGTTCTTCCACTCGCAGCGCTTCTTCTTTGCTCAGCAGGTAAAGATCGTAATTACCCGGCCAGGACACCAGCTTGCCGCGATCGAGATCGACAATGCGCGTCGCCATGTTGCGGATAAATGAACGGTCGTGGGAAATGAACACGATGCTGCCCTGGAACTCTTTCAGGAAGCCTTCCAGCCAATCGATGGTGGTAATGTCCAGGTGGTTGGTCGGTTCATCGAGCAACAACACGCGCGGCGAACTCACCAGCGCACGGCCCAACGCCGCTTTACGCAGCCAACCGCCGGAGAGTGAGGAAAGTTCCGCATCCCCGTTCAGGCCCAACTGCAGCAGCACTTCGCTGATGCGGCTGTCGAGTTGCCAAAGCCCCTGGTGATCGAGGATCTCCATAATCTGCGCCATGCGCGTCAGATTTTTTTCGCTTGGATCGGTTTCTACCAGGTGCGAAATCGCATGATAGGCTTTCAGGTGTTCCGCCTGCTCGGCCACGCCTTCGGCCACAAAATCGAACACCGTACCACCGATATTACGCGGTGGATCCTGTTGCAGACGCGCCACAATCAGATCTTGTTCGTAAATCACCCGGCCATCATCCAGCGGAATTTCTTTGCCGAGGATCTTCAACAGCGTGGACTTACCGGCGCCATTGCGCCCAACCAGACAAACGCGTTCATTGTCTTCAATATGAATTTCGGTGTTATCTAAAAGCGGTGCGTCGCTGAAGGACAACCAGGCACCGGACATGCTAATTAACGACATAGTAATTATTTTCCTTCGCCGGCGTGGGTAACCAGCCAGCAGTTATGAATTTGACGGTTACGGGCAAAGTCCTGCGACTGTGTCTGGGCGGTAATTTCTTTCGCTTCCAGACCCAATGCGCTCAGGCCGGCCATATCCATCTGGAAACCGCGCTTGTTGTTCGAGAACATGATGGTCCCGTTACGACGCAGCAACCGTTTCAAATCTTGCATCAGCACCAGGTGATCGCGCTGAACGTCAAATGTGTTCTCCATCCGCTTGGAGTTGGAGAAGGTCGGCGGATCGATAAAGATCACGTCGAACTGTTCGTCGGCATTTTGCAGCCATGACAGGCAATCCGCATGGATCAATCTGTGCTGTTTGCCGGTCAGGCCGTTAACCCGCAGGTTTTTCTCTGCCCATTCCAGATAGGTACGCGACATATCCACCGTAGTGGTGCTGCGCGCGCCACCCAGCCCGGCGTGCACGCTGGCAGTCCCGGTATAGGCGAACAGGTTGAGGAAGTCTTTGCCCTTGCTCATCTCACCCAGCATGCGGCGGGCGATACGGTGATCGAGGAACAGGCCGGTATCGAGATAGTCAGTCAGGTTCACCCACAGCTTGGCGTTAAACTCTTCCACCAGCAGGAACTCGCCCTTCTGCGCCAGTTTTTCGTACTGGTTTTTGCCCTTCTGACGCTCACGGGTTTTCAGGATCAGTTGATTGGACGGCAACTCCAGCACCGCCAGCGTAGCGTTGATCACATCAAACAAACGCTGACGAGCTTTCTGCGCATCGATGGTTTTCGGCGGCGCATACTCCTGCACCACCACCTTGCTGCCATAGCGATCCACCGCCACGTTATACTCCGGCAAGTCGGCATCGTACAGGCGATAACACTCAATGCCCTGCTGTTTGGCCCACTTGTCGAGCTTCTTCAGGTTCTTGCGCAGGCGGTTGGCAAAATCTTCCGCCACCTGAATGCCGCCGGCCCCCTGCGGGTTTTCCGCCAGCTGGTAATTTTTCTGCACGCAGTCCAACGGACCGTTTTTGGCCTTGAACTGGCGCTCGGCGCGCAATTGCAGGCAGCTCAGCAACTCCGGCGATGCGCTGAACAGTGACAACTGCCAGCCGCCGAAAGCGCTCTTCATGATACGGCCCAGCATATTATGCAAGGCAATCAGCGCCGGTTCGCTTTCCAGACGCTCGCCGTAAGGCGGGTTGCACACCACGGTGCCCGTCGGGCCTTCCGGCAGCGGGTTAGTCAGTTTGGCTACGTCGTTGACATTAAAGGTAATCAGTTCGGCAACGCCGGCACGACGGGCATTACCGCGCGCCATTTCAATCACCCGACGATCGATATCAGAGCCGAAGAAACGTGAAGTGGTTTCTTGTAAGCCACGGCGTGCACGTACCTGCGCTTCAGTGATCACTTCGCGCCACAGATCGACGTTATGACCATTCCAGGCGGTAAAGCCCCAGTGCTGGCGGTGCAGACCCGGTGCGCGATCGGAAGCTATCATCGCGGCTTCGATCAACAAAGTGCCCGAACCGCACATAGGATCGAGCATCGGGGTGCCCGGCTGCCAGCCGGAACGCTGCACAATCGCCGCCGCCAGGCTTTCTTTCAACGGTGCCTGACCGGTCAGATCACGGTAGCCGCGCTGATGCAGGCCTTCACCGCTCAGATCGAGCGCTACGCTGGCCATATCGCGCTGCAGGAACACATTGACGCGAATATCCGGTTGTTGCTTCGCCACCGTCGGACGCTGCTCGATCTTGCGGGTAAAGCTGTCGACAATGGCGTCCTTGACCTTCAACGCGCCGTACTGGCTGTTGCGGATCTCTTCGTTAACACCGCTGAAGTGCACGGCGAAGGTTTTATCCACGCCGAAGATGCTGGTCCAGTCGATCGCCTGCACGCCCAGATACAGATCCAGATCGCTGTGCACGCGGAATTCATTCAGCGGCAGCAAAATACGTGAGGCCAGACGGCTCCACAGCAAGCTTTGGTACAGAAGACGATCGTCACCCTGAAAATGTACCCCACCCTGCACTACTTTACAGGCGTGAGCGCCCAGCGCTTCCAGTTCGCTTTTTAACAGTTCTTCCAGTCCACGCGCCGTGCTGGCAAACAGAGAGTTCATATCGTACTTATCACCAAAAAGAAAATTGTTGCGCATTATAGCTAATCCAGACCGCTTGTCATAAAGTTGCTCCCTTCTATTTAATAATCGCACGGGGATAAGGGTGATTACGCTTTCGAAACTTTACGTTCATCCGGTGAAATCGCTTCGTGGCTTGCAGCTTTCTCATGCCCAGGCTTCCAGCAGTGGATTGGCTTTCGACCGTACCTTTATGATCACCGAACCGGATGGCACCTTTATTACCGCGCGCCAATATCCGCAGATGGTGATGTTCACCCCGGCGCTGCTGCCGGATGGCTTGTTCCTGACCGCACCGGACGGAGAAAGCGCCGCTATCCGCTTCAGCGATTTCGCCCCTGAAGCGCAACCGACCGAAGTTTGGGGCAACCATTTCACCGCCCTGATTGCGCCGGAAGCGATTAACAACTGGCTGAGCGGTTATTTCCAGCGTGAAGTGCAGCTGCGCTGGCTCGGTCCAGAACTGACCCGACGAGTCAAAAAACACCCGGAAATCCCTCTCTCTTTTGCCGATGGGTATCCTTATCTGCTGATCAACGAAGCCTCATTCCACGATTTGCAACAGCGTTGCCCCGGCAGTATCAAGCTGGAGCAGTTCCGTCCCAATCTGGTGGTCACCGGTGCCAATGCCTGGGCCGAAGACGGCTGGCAGGTGATCCGCGTCGGGGACGTGATGTTTGATCTGGTGAAACCCTGCAGCCGCTGCGTCCTGACTACCGTCAGCACCGAACGTGGGCGTAAGCACCCGAGCGGCGAACCGCTGAGCACCCTGCAAAAATTCCGCACCGCCGATAACGGCGATATCGATTTTGGCCAGAATATGGTGGCGCGCAACAGCGGCATCATCCGCGTTGGCGATACGGTGGAGGTGTTATCTACCAAGCCGCCGCGCCCATATAGCGCAGGGAAAGTCGTTGAAAGCGTTCAGGCACCGCAGGACAGCGCACATAGCGTCACTATCGAATACGCGGGAAAGGTATTTACCGGCAACAATCAGCAAATATTGCTGGAGCAGTTGGAACAACAAGGGATCCGCGTGCCTTATTCATGCCGGGCGGGAATTTGCGGAAGCTGTCGCATAACCTTGGTCAGTGGCGAAGTGGCGCCGCTGAAGAAAAGCGCAGTAGCCAACAATGGCACCATTCTCTCCTGCAGCTGTATTCCAAAAAGCGATTTGACGCTGGCGTAATGGGCCTTATACCGCCCTGTCGTAAGCCGGGGCCGAGGCCTCATCTTGCGTGCAGGGTTTAAGGCGATCGTGCATCACTTTGATGGCATCCCCCAGCACCATAGTGCGGCCGGCCACTGAAAGCTGGTTCTGCGCCAGCAGGCACAGGCTGGCATTATCGCCGGCTTCTACCACCAGCAGGCGGGCTTCAACCCCGCTTTCCATCACCTTCACCGCCGCCAGTTCGCCGTTTTTCGGCTGCAACGGATAATGTTGCTGCGAGAAATGCCAGCTTTTCGGCATCAGTGGTTTCAGGAAGCGATAGGCCACCAGGGCATTTAATACCAGTTCGGCGCGTTGCTCGTGGCTGAGTTTTATCTGTTTGCACTGCTCTTCATAATTAAAATAAAGCGCCGCGTCATCCACACAGAAAGAGCACTCGTCGAAGGCATCCGGCGTTAACATTTTGGCAGGGAAACGCGAGCGGAAGATCATCCCATTGGCTAAATCCAGCATTAGCCGATCATGTTCGGCGTCAAAATACCAACGCCAATTATCGTCAGGTTTTATCTTCATATCTTATCCTTCTCGCTGCCCATGCCACGCCGTATTTACCCCAAAAGGTGATTTTATCACCACTCAAGTCGCTTAAACATCGGATAATTCCGCGAACGATATTTATGCTAGTGGACAAAATATAGACGAGCCGGGGGAAGAAATAAACCCCCGGCAGAAAATGAAAGGAAAAATATTAGATGTAGTTAACGATATCTTTAATCAGGCGCGGACCTTTGAAGATAAATCCGGAATAAATTTGCACCAGCGAAGCCCCGGCTGCCATTTTTTCCCGCGCGGCCATCAGGGAATCAATTCCGCCCACCCCGATAATCGGCAAACGCCCTTGCAGCTCATGCGACAAACGGCGGATCACTTCGGTGCTGCTCGCCTGCAGCGGACGACCGCTCAGGCCCCCCATCTGCTCACAATAATTCAGCCCCTGGATCAATTTACGATCCAGCGTGGTATTGGTCGCGATCACGCCATCAATATTATGGCGGACCAAACTGTCGGCTATTTGGATCAATTCTTCTTCTGAAAGATCCGGCGCGATCTTTACCGCCACAGGTACATATTTGTGATGGCGCGCGTGCAATTCCTGCTGCTTATTTTTAATCGCGGCCAGAAGATCGTCCAACGCTTCACCGTACTGTAAGGAGCGTAGCCCCGGAGTATTGGGTGACGAAATGTTAATCGCGATATAACCGGCGTACGGATAAACTTTATCCATACAGATCAGATAATCGTCTTTTCCTTGCTCGACCGGGGTATCTTTATTCTTGCCGATATTAATCCCCAGAATACCGCCGAAATGGGATTTCTTAACGTTTTCAACCAGATTATCCACACCCTGGTTATTAAAGCCCATTCGGTTGATCAAGCCTTCCGCTTCGACGATCCGGAACAAACGCGGTTTGTCATTACCCGACTGCGGGCGTGGCGTCACGGTGCCCACTTCGACAAAGCCGAAACCCATGGCGCCAAACGCATCGATGCACTCGCCGTCTTTATCCAGACCGGCGGCCAAACCCAACGGATTTTTAAAAGAGAGCCCCATGCAGCTTACCGGCTTGGTCGGCACTGACTGGCGAATAAGAAATTCTAACGGGGTGCCGGTGACGCGGCGGAGCTGATGAAAAGTCAATTCATGCGCACGCTCGGGATCGAGCTGGAACAACGCTTTTCTGATGAGGGGGTAGTACATGTACTCTCCTGATTTCCCGGTTGCAAACCGGGGGCGTATTATCCGGTATCCCTTGGCCAATTGGAATTGATTAAAAGCAAAAAAAGCGTTTTTAACGCAATCGTTTCCCCCGACAGGGCGCCAAAGCCCCGCCAATCCGCATTTACGCATATCAAAATCAAAAAATGAGATTTAAGTAACCCGCCCCTTTGCTGATAGGTTTAAAACACTTCTCGACGATTTTCTAATTAAACCTAACTTTTAGTTATAAGGAGTGGTAATGCGCGTTATATCACTGTCCGGCAGCCCTCGCATCCCATCACGTTCAGCGGCTCTGCTTTCTTTGAGTAAAAATTGGTTGCAGCAGCAAGGCGTGGAAGTGATCTCCTACACCCTGCATGACTTTGATGCCGAAGATTTGCTGTACGCCAATTTCAACAGTCCGGCGATCAAAGCCTTTACCGAACAACTGGCACAGGCAGATGGTCTGCTGGTCTCTACGCCGGTTTATAAGGCGTCATTCTCCGGTGCGTTGAAAACTCTGCTGGATCTGCTGCCGGAGCGTGCACTGGATCATAAGGTGGTGTTACCGCTGGCCACCGGCGGCTCCATTGGCCATATGTTGGCGGTGGACTATGCCCTGAAGCCAGTGCTGGCGGCGTTGAAAGCGCAAGAAGTGCTGCACGGGGTGTTCGCCGACGACAGCCAGGTGGTGCTGAGCGGTGAAGAGATCACGCTGTCCGAGGGGTTGGCATCCCGGCTGGAAGAAGCGCTGGAAAGCTTTTATCTGGCGCTCGGCCGCCGTAAGCCGCCGCAGGTAAAACTCTCCCCTTCCCTGTTTGCTCGTCAAACCGCCTGATAACCCCCTATATAAGGAAAGAGGATGAGACGACTTTCTTCGCTTGGCCGTTGGCTTGGCACTGGCGCCCTGGCCGGTATCATCTCACTGGCGTGGATCAACACCGCCAGCGCACAGGATCCTGCGCAGTTTCGTATCGGCTATCAAAAAGGATCGGTCAGTCTGGTATTGGCAAAATCCCACCGCCTGTTGGAACAGCGCTTCCCGTCCACCAAAATCAGTTGGATCGAATTCCCGGCCGGCCCACAGATGCTTGAAGCCCTGAACGTCGGCAGTATCGATCTGGGCAGTACCGGCGATATTCCCCCGATCTTTGCCCAGGCCGCCGGTGCGGACCTGCTGTATGTCGGCGTGGAACCACCAAAACCCAAGGCGGAAGTGATCCTGGTACCAGAAAATAGCCCGATCAAAACCGTCGCCGATTTGAAAGGCCGCAAGGTTGCCTTCCAGAAAGGCTCCAGTTCCCACAACCTGCTGCTGCGCTCGCTGCAAAAAGCCGGACTGAAGTTTACCGATATCCAACCCATTTACCTGACCCCGGCCGATGCCCGCGCGGCCTTCCAACAGGGCAATGTCGATGCCTGGACCATTTGGGATCCGTACTATTCTGCGGCCTTGTTGCAGGGCGGCGTACGGGTGCTGGGCGACGGTACCGATTTGAACCAAACCGGTTCCTTCTATCTGGCGGTGCGTCCTTATGCCGAAGCTAACGGGCCGTTCATTCAGCAGGTACTCGATGTACTGACCAAAGCCGATGCCCTGACCCAAAGCGACCGGGCGCAGAGCGTCACGCTGCTGGCCAATGCCATGGGCCTGTCGGAAAAAGTGATCTCGTCCTATTTGGATCACCGCCCGCCGACCGCCATCAAACCCTTGGATCCGCACACCATTGCCGCCCAACAGCAAACTGCCGATTTGTTTTACGCCAACCATCTGGTGCCCGTGAAGGTCGATATCTCGCAACGTATCTGGCACCCGAGCGCACAATAATTTTGGAGAATTGACGATGAGCCTGAACGTATTCTGGTTTTTACCTACCCATGGCGACGGCCATTATCTCGGCAGCACGGAAGGCGCGCGCAGCGTCGATTACGGCTATTTACAACAAATTGCCCAGGCAGCCGACCGGCTGGGATTCGGCGGTGTGTTGATCCCTACCGGCCGCTCCTGTGAAGACTCCTGGCTGGTGGCCGCCTCCTTGATCCCGGTCACTCAGCGGCTGAAATTCCTGGTGGCGCTGCGCCCCGGCATTATTTCACCCACTCTGGCGGCTCGCCAGGCGGCGACGCTGGATCGTCTTTCCAATGGCCGGGCGCTGTTTAACCTGGTTACCGGTGGCGATCCTGAAGAGCTGGCAGCAGAGGGCCTGCATCTGAATCACGAAGAACGTTACGAAGCCTCGGCGGAGTTCACTCACGTCTGGCGCAAGGTGCTGGAAGGGGAAACCGTCGACTTCGATGGCAAGCATATTCAGGTGAAGGGGGCAAAACTGCTGTACCCGCCGGTGCAACAACCGCGTCCGCCTCTGTACTTTGGTGGATCCTCCGCTGCCGCGCAGGATCTGGCCGCCGAACAGGTCGAAATGTACCTTACCTGGGGAGAGCCACCGGCGCAGGTAAAAGAAAAAATTGCCGAAGTGCGTGCCAAAGCCGCGGCCAAAGGTCGCAAAGTGCGCTTCGGTATCCGCCTGCATGTGATCGTACGCGAAACCACGGAAGAAGCCTGGCGTGCAGCAGACCGGCTGATTGCCAATCTGGATGAAAAAACCATCGCCGACGCACAAAAGGCGTTTGCCCGCTTTGATTCTGTCGGGCAACGGCGCATGGCCGCGCTGCACGGCGGTAAAAAAGACAATCTGGAAATCAGCCCTAATCTGTGGGCCGGCGTTGGCCTGGTACGTGGCGGTGCCGGCACTGCATTGGTCGGTGATGGCCCAACGGTGGCGGCACGTATGCAGGAATATGCCGATCTGGGCATCGATACCTTTATTTTGTCCGGTTACCCGCATCTGGAAGAGGCCTATCGCGTCGGCGAACTGCTGTTCCCGCATCTTGATCTGGTGGAAAACGAAACGCCCGCTCAACGCCGACCGGTCAAAGCTCAGGGCGAAGTGGTGGCCAATATTTATATTCCACAACAAGCGTCGCAAAGCTGAGGAGTCGCTCTATGGCAAACGGCACACAACGTATCTTGCACCGGTTGGCGCCCTGGGCATTGCCGGTAGCGCTGGTGGTTATCTGGCAAATTTCCGTCGAGGCCGGCTGGTTGTCGAACCGTATTCTGCCGGCACCGAGCGCGGTCGTGACGGCCTTCTGGACACTGACCAAAAGCGGCGAGTTGTGGCAACACCTGACCATCAGCAGTTGGCGCGCGCTGATCGGTTTTAGCATCGGCGGCAGCATTGGGCTGGCGCTGGGCTTTATTACCGGCCTGTCGCGTTGGGGCGAACGCTTGTTGGACAGTTCGGTGCAAATGATCCGTAACGTGCCGCATCTGGCGCTGATCCCGTTGGTGATCCTGTGGTTTGGCATCGATGAATCCGCCAAGATCTTTCTGGTGGCGTTAGGCACTCTGTTCCCCATTTATTTGAATACCTATCACGGCATCAAAAATATCGACCACGGTTTGCTTGAAATGGCGCGCAGTTACGGCCTGAGTGGTTTCCAGCTCTTTGCCCAAGTGGTTTTGCCGGGCGCTCTGCCATCGATCATGGTCGGCGTGCGTTTCGCGCTGGGCTTTATGTGGCTGACGCTGATCGTGGCCGAAACTATCTCCGCCAACTCGGGGATCGGCTATTTGGCGATGAACGCCCGTGAATTTTTGCAGACCGATGTGGTGGTGGTGGCGATTGTGCTTTATGCCCTGCTCGGCAAGCTGGCGGACGTCAGCGCACAGTTGCTGGAACGTGTCTGGTTGCGCTGGCATCCGGCCTATCAACTGAAACAAGGAGAAGCGCTATGACGACTCCCGCCCGAATTCCCCAAGGTACCCCAGTTACGCTGGAGTCCATTGCCAAGCGATACGGTAACCGCACCGTGCTGGACAATATCCAACTGCGTATCAGCGCGGGTCAGTTTGTCGCCGTGGTCGGCCGCAGCGGCTGCGGAAAAAGCACCCTGCTGCGCCTGATGGCCGGGCTGGAAAATGCCAGCAGCGGCGCGTTGCTTAGCGGAAATGCGCCCCTCGCCAGCGCCAGAGACGATACCCGTTTGATGTTTCAGGACGCTCGGCTGCTGCCATGGAAAAAGGTGATTGATAATGTGGGTCTCGGCTTGCGTGGTAACTGGCGTGCGGATGCCTTGCAAGCGCTGGAGGCCGTCGGGTTGGCCGATCGCGCCAACGAATGGCCGGCGGCATTGTCCGGAGGGCAAAAACAGCGAGTGGCATTGGCGCGTGCACTGATCCACCGCCCACGTCTGTTGCTGCTGGACGAACCTCTGGGTGCGCTTGACGCCTTGACACGGATCGAAATGCAGGGGTTGATTGAAGGTCTGTGGCAGCAGCACGGTTTCACCGTGTTGTTGGTGACACACGACGTCAGTGAGGCCATTGCGCTGGCAGATCGGGTGATCTTGATTGAGGAAGGCCGTATCGGATTGGACCTGACCGTTGATCTGCCGCGGCCACGCCGCAAAGGATCGGTCAAACTGGCAGAGCTGGAGGCCGAAGTGTTGGATCGGGTGCTGTCCCCGCCCCCGCCGTTAAACCAGGCCACACGCCGTGTAGCTAATTAAACAAGGGACGGCATGCCGTCCAGTTGAACAAAGTTCTGAATAAGAATGGGCGCCGTTGTTTAAGTGGGCGTCCCCCTCTCCAGAGGGAGAGGGAGAGGGCCGGGGTGAGGGGCTTTAACATTTCTGCTGCCTGTATCCCCTCACCCTAACCCTCTCCCAACGGAGAGGGAACAATTCACCTTAACTGACAAGCATTACAGAATGCTGTCCCTTCTTAGGTCTACGCGTCGAGCGCTTTGGTGATCTTCTCGAACAGGTCGCCGGACAGATTATCCAGCCCTTTCAACTGTTCCAGCGCTTTGCGCATCAACGCCTGACGCGAAGCATCGTAACGTTTCAGACGAATCAGTGGCTCGATCAGACGAGCGGCAATCTGTGGGTTACGCTGGTTCAAATCGCTGAGGATCTCCGCCAGGAACTGATAACCGCTGCCGTCCGCCGCATGGAACGCTGCCGGGTTGGCAGACGCAAAACCGCCGATCAATGAGCGCGTGCGGTTCGGATTGCTCAAGCTGAATGAACGGTGTTTCAGCAACCCACGAACCTGGGTCAGTACGTCCGCCGCCGGACTGGTCGCTTGCAGCACAAACCACTTGTCCATCACCAGGCCATCCTGGTGCCAGCGCTCGTCAAAGGCCGTCAACAGCGCGTCGCGGCAAGGTAATTGTGCCGCCACTGCCGCCGCCAGCGCCGCCAGCGAATCGGTCATGTTATCCGCCTGGCGATACTGCTCCGTCACCAGCCGATCGGCCAGCGCTGCGTCGCCAAAGGCCAGATAGCCCAGGCAGACGTTGCGCAGCGCGCGTTTCGCGATGTCGGCATGCTCTACCCGGTAACCGTCAGTGTTGTTGGCGTTATAAACCGCCAGCCACTCATCGGCCATTTCTTTCGCCAGACAGCGAACGATCGCTTCACGCACCGCGGCGATCGCTTCAGGATCAATGGTCGCGAACAGCTCGGCAATTTCACTTTCTGAAGGCAACGTAAGGATCTGCGCAGCCAACGCGGGATCCAGCGTCTCATCCAACAGTACGGCGCGGAACGCATCGGCAACGTGCAGCGGCAACGACAACGGCTGTTGCTGCTGATGTTTGGCAACGTTCAGTTTGATATAGGTCGCCAGCAAACTCTGCGCTGCATCCCAGCGGGCAAATTCATTGCGCGCATGCTGCATCAGGAAGGTCAATTGCTGATCGCTGTACGGATAGTCCAGTTTCACCGGTGCGGAGAACTCCCGCAGCAGGGACGGGACCGGTTTGTGCGCCACACCGTCGAACACAAAGGTCTGTTCCGCTTCGGTGACGTTCAGCACGTTATTGACGGCTGACCCGTTTCTCTGCAGGGCAATCACATTGCCTTGCGCGTCGTACAGTTCGATATCCAGCGGAATATGCAGTGGCAGTTTTTCCGGCTGATCGGCGGTCGGTGCGGTTTTTTGGCTGACGTGCAGACGATACTGCTGATGCTCGGCGTCGTATTCGTCGCGAACCGTCAACAACGGCGTACCGGATTGGCTGTACCAGCGGCGGAACAACGACAGATCGACGTTGGACGCATCCTCCATCGCCTGAACGAAATCATCGCAGGTGGCCGCACTGCCGTCGTGACGCTCGAAATACAGCTGGATCCCCTTCTGGAACTGCTCTTCTCCCAGCAGCGTATGCATCATGCGGATCACTTCAGACCCTTTTTCGTACACCGTCAGGGTGTAGAAGTTGTTCATTTCGATCACTTTGTCCGGACGAATGGCGTGCGCCATCGGGCTGGCGTCTTCGGCAAACTGCGCACCGCGCATGACGCGCACGTTATCGATACGGTTGACCGGGCGTGAACCCAAATCTGAACTGAACTCCTGATCGCGGAATACCGTCAGCCCTTCTTTCAGGCTGAGCTGGAACCAGTCGCGGCAGGTCACGCGGTTGCCGGTCCAGTTGTGGAAATATTCGTGGCCGATCACCGCTTCGATATTCAGGTAATCCTTGTCGGTGGCGGTTTCGGCTTTCGCCAGCACGTATTTGGAGTTAAAAATATTTAACCCTTTGTTCTCCATCGCCCCCATGTTGAAGAAGTCGACCGCAACGATCATATAAATGTCGAGATCGTATTCCAGTCCAAAACGGGTTTCGTCCCATTTCATCGAGTTCTTCAGCGAGGTCATCGCCCAATCGGCGCGATCCAGGTTACCGCGGTCAACGAACAACTCCAGCGCCACTTCGCGGCCGGAACGGGTAGTGAAACTGTCGCGCAGCACATCGAAGTCGCCGGCCACCAGCGCAAACAGGTAACAAGGTTTTGGGAAGGGATCTTGCCACTGCACCCAGTGACGCCCATCTTCCAGTTCGCCCTGACCTACGCGGTTGCCGTTTGACAGCAGGAACGGGTAACGCGCCTTGTCGGCCACGATGCGAGTGGTAAACCGCGCCAGCACGTCCGGGCGGTCGAGATAATAAGTAATGTGGCGGAAGCCTTCTGCCTCACATTGGGTACACAGCGCTTCACCGGACAGATACAGCCCTTCCAGCGCGGTGTTTTTCGCCGGGTGGATATCATTGACGATGGTCATGGTAAATTGTGCTGGCAATTGCTCGATAACCAGTTTGTTATCCTGCAACTGATAGGCAGTCCACGGCTGACCGTCGATCTCAATACTCACCAGCGTCAGATCTTCACCGTTCAGCACCAGTGCCGCATCGGCAGCGCCCTGGCGTTTAATCTTGCTGACGGCGGTGACGCGAGTGGTCTCTGCATCCAGCTCAAAATCCAGGTCAATGTCAGTGATGGTGTAATCTGGCGCGCGATAATCGTGGCGATACTTCGCCTGTGGCTGTTGTGTCATAAAAACCCTTTGACGTCTCAGTGAGTTACAGGTGCCAGGCTTTCATCATTGGTGTATTTCGCCATCCCAAAAACGCCGAAATTTTGATGAGCCTGATTGTAAATAAACTGTATCACAGCTACAAAAAAAACCCAGAGATGCCGGGCTGCCGGAGCGGAGAAATCGGAGGTGGATCGTAATCTTGTCGAAGAATTGCCCACGGCGTCAGGCTCCTTCACCTGATGCGGCATGATAACCAGCATTAAATGCTAAAAACCCCTCCGCCTTATCCATTTTTCCAGGCGAGAACATCGGGCGGCAAAAATACGCTCTTGCCAGAGCACACGGGGAGCCCTTCCTTGTATTGTCGCGTTTTTCAGGCAAAAAAGCCCCGCCGGGTATAGTCAAGACAGCCTGGGAGTCACAATGTATAATTAACGGATCGGGCTCAAGGACGCACAGTGCATATGAAAGTAAAATATCTGATCTATTTTTTTACCTTTGCCCTGATGTCCTCATTCGCCCTGTTTATTTCCGACGAGCTGGCGGAGGCCGAAACCGACTATCGCGACAATCAGCTTAACCTGTACAAAATTACCCGTGCCAAAGAGATTTCAGCGGCTTTTCAGGCCACGCTGTTGGCGCACCGATTAAAACGGTTGAGCCTGATCGATCCACAGATTACTGCGCAGCAGTGGCAGGATGCCGACCGCGTCGCACGAGAGAACATCGCCCGCTTTCGGCCACACATCGACAGTGAAATATCGCAGCAACTCGGCGTTCGGCAAAAAGTCGCCGCGCTTTCCATGCTCAGTCTGATGGAGCAATTGCTGAATAATGACAACCTGCAGCTTTCGCACATGACCGATGCCAATGCCAATCTGTTTAATATCAACAGCGCCTACTATATTTCTCAGGCCAGCAAAAGCTATTACCGTTACAGTTACGACAACCGCATGGTCGATGCCGACTCATTTTTATTTCTGGAAGCCATGCGCTTGAATAACCGACTGAACATGTCCGCGACCGAACTGATCGATCAGGTTATTGACGTCAATACCAATCAACTGGCGCGCAAAGACGCTTATCTGAAAGCCGTTCAACTCACCGGGGTATTAAGTGCGTTAAGCAGCCGGCTGATTTTTATGAAGCTGACCTATAACGATGTGCAAACCACCTTCCTGGTAAATGAGATCCTGGGGCAACTTTCCCCCAATAAGATCCGGTTCATTTCCGAAGGGCTGTATACCGCCATCAGTACTCATACCGCCTACCCTCCCGACCCAATTTATCAGTATGTTAAAAATCTAAGCGCTCTCTCACAACGGTTGTATCAGCGCAGTTTTGAAATGGAGATAGCGGCCTCGCAGCATAAGATTTATGACAGCCAAACCGCCATTTACGGCCTGATTTCCCTTGCCGGTCTGATCGCCCTGTTTATTTTCCTGCCAACTCTGGTTTACTGTTCGAATATCAGCCGCTGGCTGACCAAAACGCATAATAATATTTTGCGCTTGTCGCGTGGCAATATGAATATCGATCGCAACGAGGTGTTTTATGGCCAGGAATTAATGGCCATCAGCGATGCGATTAAGCAGCTCAAACAGTATCAGTTGGAAAAGGTGACGCTGGAAAACGAGAAACATCTGCTGATCAAGGAGCTGGAGGCCTCCTCGTATCTGGATCCTTTAACCAACATCTATAACCGCCGCAAATTCTTCCTCGAGTGCGAATCGCTGGCCACCGGCCGTTATCCGCTGGCCTTTTGCCTGATCGACATTGATAATTTCAAGAATATCAATGACAACTACGGTCACCATGTTGGCGACCTGGTGTTGGTGGCCTTCGGCAAGCTGCTGCAAAACACTTTCCGCTCCAGCGACATTTTCTGCCGCTATGGCGGGGAAGAATTTGCCGTGATCCTCGGTAACTGTACGCTGGAAAATGCCCGGGAAGTGATGTCGAAGCTGCGCGAGCGAACTCACCAACTCACCCTGACACTGGCCGATGGGCAAAACGTCCGCTTCACAACCAGTTGCGGTATTGCTCAGGTGCGCGATATCCGGTTGTTACCTGCGGCAATCAAACAGGCCGATGAAGCGCTCTATTTTTGCAAGAATAACGGCAAGGACCGGATCGGCATTCACACCACGGAGGGTTTTATCTGAATTGTTGTTTAAAATAATTAACATTATAATTTTTATGACTAATTAGGCTAAGTCATTCACCTTACAGGCTTATCTGGCTTTTCTGCCGGTATCCTGATGGCAAGCCGACATAAAGGCACGTTTAATCCTCGACCCGCTCCGATGAATTGTGGTGTGATGCAGCTTCAATAACAGGATAATCCGGGTATACTCCCCCCACTTTTTTATGATTATCCGGATTTGGACACGCGCCTGACGAGGATGCAGTAACGCGCTATGACTCAATACGCCTCCCCGATTTTGACATCACTGCTTGATACTGATGCTTACAAGCTTCATATGCAGCAAGCAGTGTTCCATCGCTATCCCGCTATCAGCGTGGCGGCGGAATTCCGCTGCCGTGGTGACGAGCTGCTTGGCGAATATGCCGACGAGATCCGTGCGCAAATTGCACTGATGAGTCAATTGGCGCTCACAGACGCTGAGTTCAACTATCTCTCAGGGCTACCTTTCTTCCGTGAGGATTACCTGAACTGGCTGCGCGAATTCCGCTACGATCCGCAACAGGTTCAGATCGAAAATCATGCGGGCAAGCTGCACATCCGCATTGCCGGTCCCTGGCGTGAAGTGATCATGTGGGAAGTTCCGCTGCTGGCCGTGATCAGCGAAGTGGTACACCGCCACCGCTCGCCAAATGTCACGCCGGACATGGCGGTCGCTCACCTGCGCAGCAAACTGGCGCAGTTTAAAGCCATGAGCGCCGACGTGGATATTTCCCGCTTCAAACTGATGGACTTCGGCACCCGCCGTCGCTTCTCTCAGGCGGTGCAGCAGGCGATCGTCAGCACCCTGAAAGCAGAATTTCCTTATTTGGTCGGCACCAGCAACTACGATCTGGCGCATCAGCTTGATCTCGCGCCAGTCGGTACCCAGGCTCATGAATGGTTCCAGGCGCACCAGCAGATCAGCCCGGTGCTGGCCAACAGCCAACGGGCGGCGTTGCAAGCCTGGTTGGATGAATACCCGGACCAGCTCGGCATTGCGCTGACCGACTGCATCACCATGGACGCCTTCCTGCGTGATTTCGGCCCACAGTTCGCCCAGCGTTATCAGGGCCTGCGCCATGACTCGGGCGATCCGTTTGAATGGGGCGAGAAAGCCATCGCGCATTATCAGAAGCTGGGTATCGACCCAATGAGCAAAACGCTGGTGTTCTCCGACAACCTGGAGTTGGACAAGGCGATGGCGCTCTACCGCCGTTTCCACCAGCGCGTCAATCTGGTGTTCGGTATAGGTACGCGGCTGACCTGCGATATTCCAGGGGTAAAACCGCTGAATATCGTCATCAAGCTGGTCGAATGCAAAGGCAAACCGGTGGCTAAACTCTCCGACAGCCCGGGCAAAACCATCTGTCAGGATCAGGCCTTCGTGAAAGCGTTACGCAAGGCCTTCGATTTGCCGCTGGTGAAGAAAGCAAGCTAAACCACGCTGCCCCGCCAACGCGAAAAAGCCGGCTGAATAATTCACGTCGGCTTTTTTCTTCTTTATAAGACACTTCACGCTGACTCCTTTTCGCCCAGCCTCAAGAAATGTTGCCCCAATCCGGCGATTTCTGCTTGTGCTCTGCACCGCGGCAAGTAACATAGCAACATCCCCATATTCTTGGGTTGTAAGCTATTTCTAAACCAAATTATTAAGAGAGAAATCTATGAGCGTAGTGCCTGTAGTCGACGTACTGCAAGGCCGTGCTGCGGTTGACAGTGAAGTCACCGTGCGCGGTTGGGTGCGTACCCGGAGAGATTCTAAAGCTGGTATCTCCTTCCTGGCCGTCTATGACGGTTCCTGCTTTGATCCGTTACAGGCCGTCGTTAATAATTCTCTGCCGAATTATCAGGATGAAGTGCTGCATCTGACCACCGGCTGCTCAATTGAAGTGACAGGTATTGTGGTCGCCTCCCCTGGCGAAGGGCAAAGTTTCGAACTGCAGGCGACCGCGATTAAAGTGGTTGGCTGGGTTGACGATCCGGACACCTACCCGATGGCGGCCAAACGTCACAGCATCGAATACCTGCGCGAAGTGGCGCACCTGCGTCCGCGCACCAACCTGATCGGTGCCGTTGCTCGCGTACGTCACACGCTGGCGCAGGCTATTCACCGCTTCTATCACGAAAATGGCTTCTTCTGGGTTTCCACCCCGCTGATCACCGCTTCCGATACCGAAGGCGCCGGCGAAATGTTCCGCGTTTCCACGCTGGACCTGGAAAACCTGCCGCGTACCGACAAAGGCGCTGTCGATTTCAGCCAGGACTTTTTCGGCAAAGAAGCGTTCCTGACCGTTTCCGGCCAGTTGAACGGCGAAACCTATGCCTGCGCGCTGTCGAAAATTTACACTTTCGGCCCTACTTTCCGCGCCGAGAACTCCAACACCAGCCGTCACCTGGCCGAGTTTTGGATGATCGAACCGGAAGTGGCATTTGCTGACCTCGAAGATATCGCGGAGTTGGCGGAGAAAATGCTGAAGTATGTGTTCCAGGCCGTATTGAACGAGCGTATGGATGACATGCAGTTCTTCGCCGAGCGCGTAGACAAAGATGCGATTGAGCGCCTCAAGCGTTTTGTTTCTTCTGATTTCGCGCAGGTTGATTACACCGAAGCGGTGGAAATCCTGATCGCCTCCGGCCAGACTTTCGAAAACCCGGTTTCCTGGGGCATCGATTTGTCTTCCGAGCATGAGCGCTATCTGGCCGAGAAACACTTCAAAGCGCCGGTGGTGGTGAAAAACTACCCGAAAGACATCAAAGCTTTCTATATGCGTATGAACGACGACGGCAAAACCGTTGCGGCGATGGATGTACTGGCCCCAGGTATTGGCGAGATCATCGGCGGCGCTCAGCGTGAAGAACGTCTGGACGTGCTGGATCAGCGCCTGGAAGCCATGGGCCTGAATAAAGAAGATTATTGGTGGTATCGTGACCTGCGTCGCTACGGCACCGTTCCTCACGCCGGCTTCGGTTTAGGTTTTGAGCGTTTAATCGCCTATGTCACCGGTGTGCAAAACGTGCGCGATGTGATCCCATTCCCACGTACACCACGTAATGCAACCTTTTAATTAATCAGATAATACATTTTTTAATTAATTTAGTTACAAAACCAAGGCCAGCTTAGCTGGCCTTTCGCATTTTTTAATATTGACCCGCGTCACAAAGTTTCCTGAATATTACTTTTTGTTACAAATGCTTTCATTATGATACCTCATTGCGACATTGGTAGCATTTTCGTTCTAGATTAACCCGCCCGTGAATGGAACACTGCGTGCAGACACAGGACGACACCAATCTATCAACAATAGTTCCAAAAGAATTATTGGCGGCAGTGGCAAAGGTGTCCGAATAACACCAATGAGGGTAATATAATGATGAAGCGCAACATTCTTGCAGTGGTAATCCCGGCTCTGTTAGCAGCTGGTGCAGCAAACGCTGCTGAAATCTACAACAAAGACGGCAACAAACTGGATCTGTACGGTAAAGTTGACGGTCTGCACTACTTCTCAGACGACAAAGGCAATGATGGCGATCAGACCTATGTTCGTTTCGGCTTCAAAGGTGAAACCCAGATTACTGACCAACTGACCGGTTACGGCCAGTGGGAATACAACGTTCAGGCTAACCACGACGAAGCACAAGGCACCGAAGGCACCAAGACTCGTCTGGGCTTCGCAGGTCTGAAATTTGCTGACTACGGTTCATTCGACTACGGCCGTAACTACGGCGTACTGTACGACGTGGAAGGCTGGACAGATATGCTGCCAGAGTTCGGTGGCGATACCTACACCTACACCGACAACTTCATGACTGGCCGTACCAACGGCGTTGCTACTTACCGTAACAACAACTTCTTCGGTCTGGTTGACGGTCTGAACTTCGCTGTTCAGTACCAGGGTAAGAACGAAAACGACGGTCGCGCTCTGAAGAAACAAAATGGCGACGGTTGGGGCTTGTCTTCTACCTATGACATCGGCGAAGGCGTAAGCTTCGGTGCTGCATACGCATCTTCTGACCGTACTGACAAGCAAACCAACAACTCCACTGCTGGCGGCGACAAAGCTGATGCATGGACTGTGGGCGCTAAATACGACGCTAACAACGTCTACCTGGCAGCCATGTACTCTGAAACCCGTAACATGACTCCATACGGTGATTTCGATGCAGGTATCGCTAACAAAACTCAGAACTTCGAAGTGACTGCTCAATACCAGTTCGACTTCGGTCTGCGCCCAGAAGTTTCTTACCTGCAGTCTAAAGGTAAAAACCTGGCTGGCCACACCAACCACGGTTCTAGCTTCAGCGGCGGCGATGCCGACCTGGTTAAATATGTTTCTGTTGGTACCACTTACTACTTCAACAAAAACATGTCCACCTATGTTGATTACAAAATCAACCTGCTGGACGACAACGAGTTCACTAAAGCCACTGGCACCGCTACTGACGATATCGTAGCTGTTGGTCTGGTTTACCAGTTCTAAGTTGTCTCGCTTAACGACGGTTCACCGTCAGCTAAGTTAAAAAACAGGGCTTCGGCCCTGTTTTTGTTTTTGCGCCCTCCGTAAATTTTTATCCTGCCAATGCCCCCTTCTCCCTCATTTTTTATGCTGAATCTGCGCCCTTCACAAGATCGCTGTGTTTTTCTCGCAAACGGTTGGCAAAGCGCATAACTGGCGCTACCCTGATGCTTCTGTCTGCTTAACTCCGAGCCATGGAAGCACCTGACATGTTTGAAAAAATTACTGCTGCACCTGCCGATCCTATCCTGGGTCTGACCGACATTTTCCGTGCCGACGCGCGCCCGAATAAAATCAACCTGGGCATTGGCGTGTACAAAGATGAAACCGGCAAAACACCGGTGCTGACCAGCGTTAAAAAAGCTGAGCAGTATCTGCTGGAAAATGAGACCACCAAAAACTATCTCGGCATTGAGGGCATCCCGGCTTTCGCCAGCTGCACGCAAGAGCTGCTGTTCGGCAAGCAAAGCCCCATTATCGCCGACAAGCGTGCGCGTACCGCGCAAACGCCAGGTGGCACCGGCGCCCTGCGTGTGGCAGCTGACTTCATCGCTAACCAGACCAGCGCCAAGCGCATCTGGATCAGCAACCCAAGCTGGCCAAACCATAAAAACGTGTTCGGCGCCGTTGGCCTGGAAGTACTGGAATATGCTTACTACGATGCCGCTAACCATGCGTTGGACTTCGATGGCCTGCTGAACAGCCTGAAACAGGCTCAGGCCGGTGATGTGGTTCTGTTCCATGGCTGCTGCCACAACCCGACCGGCATCGACCCAACGCCAGAGCAGTGGGCCCAGTTGGCAGAGCTGTCTGTGACTAACGGCTGGTTACCACTGTTCGACTTCGCTTACCAGGGCTTCGCGAAAGGTCTGGAGGAGGATGCTCAGGGCCTGCGTATTTTCGCCGCCAAGCATCAGGAACTGATCGTAGCCAGCTCGTACTCGAAGAACTTCGGCCTTTACAACGAACGCGTCGGCGCCTGTACTGTCGTTGCCGCTGATGCAGAGACTGCCGATCGTGCCTTCAGCCAGGTGAAAGCCGCTATTCGCGCCAACTATTCCAACCCACCGTCACACGGTGCCGCGATTGTTGCGACTATCCTGGGCGATGACGCGCTGCGTGCGCTGTGGGAGCAGGAACTGACCGACATGCGTCAACGCATTCACCGCATGCGTCAGCTGTTCGTGAACACCCTGCAGGAGAAAGGCGCTGAGCAGGACTTCGGCTTTATCATCAATCAGAACGGCATGTTCTCGTTCAGCGGGTTGACCAAAGAACAGGTGCTGCGCCTGCGTGACGAGTTTGGCGTTTACGCTGTTAACTCCGGCCGCGTTAACGTTGCGGGCATGACCCCGGACAACATGGCGCCACTGTGCGAAGCCATCGTTGCCGTACTGTAAAAGCTACGGATTCAAATAAGCAAAAGGGGCGCTCAAGGCGCCCCTTAGTTTGATGACAAACACCCGAAAAATGGGGTTTTCGGATGTTTGGGGTAATGCAGAACATCTAATTCTTTGTTTTTATTAGTGCACAGTTCCTGATGTTAACTACAAGGAACTTTGTCAGCTATCTGAGGGGCGCTCAAGGCGCCCCTTCGTTATTTCTGCCGGGAAATAACCTTACCAGATGGCGGGTTCTTCTCGCAGGAACGGGTTGGTTTCACGTTCTTGACCGAAGGTCGACATCGGTCCATGGCCTGGGATAAACGCCATGTCATCGCCTTGCGGCAACAGCTTGGTGCGGATCGAGTTGATCAACGCCTGGTGATCGCCACGTGGGAAGTCGCTGCGGCCGACGCCACCGTTAAACAGCACGTCCCCCACCAGCGCTAACCGCGCCTGCTCGTTAATAAAAACGATATGGCCTGGCGTGTGGCCAGGGCAATGCAGCACGTTGAGCGTCATCTCGCCCACCTGTACGCTGTCCCCTTCTTCCAGCCATTTCGTCGGCGTCAGAGGGACACATTCTTCCAGTCCAAACATCCGGCTCTGCGCTGGCAGGCCATCCAACCAAAAAGCATCTTCCTTGTCCGGGCCGTAGATCGGCACCTGGTAGTGTTCAGCCAGCTCAGCCGCTGCACCTACGTGATCAAGATGGCCATGCGTCAGCAGGATTTGCGTGACGGTCACGCCCTGTTTTGCAATTTCGGCCTTTAACTTTTCCGCTTCGCCGCCGGGATCGACCAACGCCGCCTGTTGGGTGCTTTCACACCAGATCAGGCTGCAGTTCTGACTAAAGGCGGTAACGGGGATAATTTGGTATTTCATAAGGCTCCAACGACAACAGCGCCACACCCTGACGGGCTGGCGCGACTCACTTAGAGTGCACAGCGATTACCAGGTCCGAACCGGGCCGGTGTCGATGTGTACAAAGTTGCTACGTGGGTAATATCCTACACCACCGGCGCTCATTTTTAACGCCGCTTTGCGGATATTACTCAATTGGATGCCTTCAATATGGAAGTCCATCGCCTGGCCCTTGGTGTGATAGCTGTGCTTGGCCACACCGCGGCTGCGTCCACGCAGTTCATTGTTGGTGTCCAGCGAACGATAACCTGAAACCAGCTGTACCGGTTTGTTGGTGCCCAGCAGACCTTGCAGACGATAGAGATGATCAAACAGTCGAGGATCGATCGACTTGATCTTATTGGCGCGATAATCACGGAAGAGATGATTAAGACGGACTAATTCGTCTTTATTATATCCCTTACCGTCAAAGAATTCGGCTTTCAACGATTCACCCGTATGCAGGTTATTTACAACCAGAATACGCGGGCGCGAAGTAGAAAGACTGGCAAAGGCTTGCCCTGGGAGCAGCGCAATGCCCATAGCGGCGCTACCTAACGCCAGCCATTTACGGCGATGATGATCAATTTTGTCCATGTTTCTGTTAAACCCGGCAAGAATATCAAAATATATGCACAAAACAGCGCACTGCCCGAACCATAACCGCCCACACTGGCTGAGTCAACCCGTGATATCACGCGGTTTGCAGGCACTCAACGAATGAGTGCCTGCACCATGGCCCGATATTCTGACCGTTATTTATTTATAATTACTGCATTTATTGCATTAATTTTTCGGCTTGAGCCAAAATTTGTGCGCCCGATCTCACCGTATCATCATAATTGTAAATATCTGTACGGAATTGTGGCTTACCGTCATCAGAAACCCAGGCGGTTAAATAATACAATTTAACCGGAATATGCTGGCGGATATTTACGTAAGTGGTATTTCCCTGTTTCAGGGTGGAAGAAACGCGGGTATTGTTCCAGCCCGCATCCTGCAACAGCATATTCGCCAAATCCGATGCCTTGTTGACACGCACACAACCCGAGCTCAGGGCGCGAATATCTTTCTGGAACAGATTGTGGTTAGGCGTATCGTGCAGGTAGATGGCGTCCGAACTCGGCATGTTGAATTTAAAACGCCCCAGCGAGTTAGTCGCCCCCGGAGCCTGACGGATCCGATACGGGAAGTTACGGGCCGACACCATGTTCCAATCGATCATCGCCGGGTTAATCACCTCGGCATCGTTACTCCAGCCGGACAGCACGGTATATCCGTGTTTTTGGAAGTAACTGCCGTCACGCATCGCCTTCGGCACGATATCCTCGCGCACCAGCGTGGTCGGTACGTTCCACGGCGGGTTGACCACCACATTGTTCAGAGCACTGTTCATCAACGGCGTCTTGCGGCTGGGCCGCCCAACGATCACCCGTGAGGAAAGCACTTCATTGCCGTTCAGATAGTAGGTCAACGAGTAGTTGGGAATGTTGACCATAATGCCGGTATCGACACGGCCGGGAAGAATGCGTAAGCGTTGAATATTCAGCGCCAACAGCGAGGCACGCATTTGCGGTGTCACGTTAAGCCATTCGCGGGTACGTACGCCGATCACGCCATCCGCACTCAGTCCCTGCCATTTCTGGAAGCGCTTAACGCCCTCTACCAAATCGTTGGTATAGCGATTATCCGTGACAGCCACCGGGTTTTCCGGCTGCTGCGTAAACGGCGATTGTGGTGACGGCGCGAGATCTTTTACCGGAGCAGCTGCCGGGCTGACGACAGCGCCCTGACTTTCGCGATTTTTCTCTTCATCTACCGATAGGCCGCCATCGTCGGGCTCATTACGCGAACCGGTCAATACCGCAGGCGGGTCTTGTGCTTCCACTGGCGCAGCAGAGGTGGTCAACATGCCGTTACGCGCCAGGATCTCACGCAAGGCCGGAATGTCATTACTCAATTGATCGGGGCGCAGGCTCGGCCCATTTGCCATCTGTGGCCACGGGCGGCTGTCAGCCAGCATATCGCGCAGTGCCTGATGCATCTTGGCGTATTGCGGGTGCTGAGGCGCCAGCGAGGTGACATACGCCAGAGTCTTGCCCTGACGCACCGCCAACTGCCACTGGTTAATCACCGTATTGGCCGGCAGACCGAGCTTGTAGGGAATGTTGCTGTACAGCCAACTGTTACCATTGGCGCCAATAGACGAAACGAATTGCAAATAACCTAACATCGCATCAGACAGAACGATATCGCGTGCCACACCAGTAATGGACGGATTAGTCAGTAATCTCACCCATTGGGTAAACTGCGGTTGCACGCCGGAAATCGCCAATTCAGCCAGCTGCTGTTGAAATTGCTGGACCGCTTCGCGATCCTGCCACATCAATTGCATCCGGTTCGCTGCGTACAGAGGAGCTAGCGTTGAAAGATAATGCGGTGTCACACCTTTTGGCAATGCAGCGAGCAATTCCGAACGACTTTGCGCTACTGACATGCCGGATGACGCCACCGGAAAAGCAGGAACGGTTGCCCATACGGGTAACGACGACGCAAGACCACATGCAATTGCGCAACTCAACGCCAAGCGTCGTACCTTGTTTCCATTTCTAAGCAACATCCATTGCCCCCTGTATACTCACAAAAAAATACAACCAAGACAGCCTAGTTTCATTATACGAACAGAAAATCTATTTTGCCCTTTGGCGCTTATAAATAACTGTAATTCATTAAGCTACCCGGTTTTAAGCGGATAAAAAAGCACGACCATCATCCACGCGCACAAAAAAATAGCCACCCCAGGGCGGCTATTTTCAGATTATTAGCGGGCTTTTTTTGCGCTTACGGCGTTTCCGCCGCAGCCACACCCAGTGCCGGCGGCTCGCTGGCGAAACCGCGCAGCCCCACTACGTGCACGTGTTCGTGGTTCTGGAACACCTTACGCACCAGCTTATATGTGGTCCCTTTTTCCGGGCTGATGTTTTCCGGCGCGGCGATGATCAACTGCATTTCCAGACGATCACACAGCTCGAACAACGTCGCGATAGATTTGGCATCCAGTCGCGCCGCTTCATCGAGGAACAACAGACGGCATGGGGAGATATCTTTTCCGCGCAGGCGGCGCGACTCTTCTTCCCAGCTTTGTACCACCATCACCAGAATTGACATCCCGGTACCGATCGCTTCACCGGTAGACAACGCGCCACTTTCGGCACGCAGCCAGCCGTCGGAGCCGCGGAACACTTCCACTTCCAGCTCCAGATAGTTACGGTAATCCAGCAGCTCTTCACCAATGGTCTGCGGCGTGCGCTGCCCCATGTCAATCTGCGGATTCAGGCGCTGATACAGCTTGGCCAGAGCTTCTGAGAAGGTCAGGCGGTTACTGTTGAACAGATCCTGATGTTGTTCTTGTTGCTCGGAAAGCACGTCCAACAGCGTTGCATGCGCTTCACGCACGTTGACGTTCAATCGCACGCTCTTCACCTGGCCGAAGGAAACCGCCTGCAAGCCCTGATTGAGCATGCGAATACGGTTCTGTTCGCGCTGGATGGTTTTGCGGATGATGTTCGCCACGCTCTTGGAGCTGATCGCCAACTTCTGCTCACGCGCGGTCAGTTCTTCGGTCAGACGGCCCAGTTCGATCTCCATCTGTTCGATAGCCTCGACCGGGTCGTCGGTGCGGATAATATCCTGACGAATTCGTTCACGCAGATGCTGATACACCGCGATATAGAACTGGATCTTGCGCTCAGGGCGCTTGGGATCTTCCGACAAACGCAGTACGTCGCGCAGGTGTTCGTTATCCGATACTGCCAGACGCAGCGCACCGAGCGCCTTATCCGACATCGAACGCAGCTCGTCACCGTCCATATAGGCCAGTTCGCGACGGTGCAGACGGCGTTCGACCCCATTGTCTTTCACCATGCGCATGACCGCACACCAGCCCGCCTTGGCGGTAACCACCTGCTCGCGCAGCTGATAATAATCGCGCTCAAGCTTACGCAGCTTCTTCTGCAGGCTGTCCATTTCCGCTTCGCAGAAGGTCAGCTGTTTTTCCAACTGGTTACGACGCGCGCGGTTGTTGCTCAACCCAGCGTGCAATTCATCACGACGTGCCCGTGCGCGAGCTTCAGCATTGGCATCCGCCTGCACACCAATGTCCACCAGCTCCTGACTCAGTTCTTTCAGCATGTCGCGCTTGGCGTCATACGAACTTTTCAACGACGCCAACACCTGGCTGTACTGCGTAAACTGGGTCTGGTACTGACGTAACTGCTCACGGGCACGGGTACGTTCCGCCTCCGCGTGCTCCAGACGTTGGCGCAGTTTGTCGTTCAAATCGTTGTTGGCATTTTGCATGCCGGCAGAATCGGTATAGCCGAAGTGCGCGCGACGCTGCACCACTTCGATCAAGGCAAACGCCTGCTGTTTAGCCTGACGCTGTACGCTCTGCGCCTGAATGTAATCCTGTTGCAACTGTTCATGTTGCTGCGGATCGCTCTGCAATACCGACAGCAGCGGCTCAAGCTTGGTCAGGGAAACACCGTGCTGCTGAATATGGCGCGCAGCATCCTGCGCCTCTTCAAGCTCTTCGCGGATTTCTTCCACGCGATCCTGCAGGGTTTCATCGTTTAACAATGAAACCAGCGGCATCAAGCGATTCAGTGCAGAGATGCCCTCTTTCGCCTGATCGTATTGCTGACGCTGCTGTTGGTTCTGCGCTTCATGGTTGTTCAGAGCGCGCTCGACTTCCCCGCGACGGGTCGTGAGACTACGGATCTCCGCTTCCGGATCGGCGTCGAACGCCACCGCCAGATGGGAGCCGATGAAACGGCTGAAGGCCTGATGCGAACGTTGGGTCTTTTGCACGTCGAATGACAGCGTAGCGTAACGCTCAGCCAATGTTTCTCGCTCGGCGTGCAGCACTTCCAGACGGTTCTCACGCGCCGCGCGACCAAACAACGGCACTTCCGGATAACGGGAGTAACGCCATTGGCGATCGGCGGTTTTCACCAGTACCGCTCTGTCTTGTTCTTCGACGGCGAATACGCTGTCATCGAACGACTGCGGATCCCCTTCGATCAGATAGAGATCTTCCGGGCAGTCTTCCAGACCTTCCAGCATCTCGCGCACCAGCGACAGATCCGGCACCACGATCGCGTGGCGCGATGGACCATACAATGCGGAGAAGTACGGCGCATCGTCGATGGTGACATCGTCGTAAATTTCGGACAGCAGCACACCGCCAAAACGTTCGGCCAGCGTAACCAGACGTTGATCTTCGGCACCGCCTGGCTGGCTGAGACGTTCGATCTGTGCTTCAACGGCACGTTTGCCGGCAGCCACTTCGTCGCGCTCAACGGTGGTTTCACGTTCGCGCTCCAGCAGTTGCTGCATGTATTCGGTGACCTGCTGGCTGCTTTCCAGCGGCTCACCACTTTGCTCGCTGAGTTGGCTCAGGGCATCCTGTGCCGCCAACCAGACTGGGGCACGGGTGGTGAGTTCGCGAATGCGCTGCTGAATTTGCTCCAGTTCCTGGCGCATTTCCATCCGACGCTCGCCAGCCTCGCTGACGCTTTGCGACAGCGATTCCAGACGCTCTTCCAGCTCTTGTTGCAGGGCGTCGAGTTCGTCCGGCTGATACTGCTGGCCATGACGTTTACAGAATTCCTGCAACAGACGCTCGGCATCCTGCTGAGAGCGCAGACGCTGTTCCAGCTCGCTCAGGCGCATGCGCAATGGCTGCACACGTTCTGCCAGGTGCTGCTGCGATGGCCAGTCGCGCAGCAATTCGCGCGCGCACTGCCAGGCTTCGCTACGGCTGACCTGGCCGGCGATTTTACCCACCAGCTGATAGGCTTGTTCAAACTGACCGTGTGCGGCATCGGCCACGCTCAGTTTCTGTTCGAGCATCAGCAGAGCTTCTGTCGCTTCCTGCTCGCGCGCCTGGAAAGTATCCAGCCACTGTTCGGCATTTTCGGCGGTCAGCTCCGGCAGTTGGCACAGTGCACGGGCACGTTCCAACGCCTGCAAGGCCTGCTGATATTGAATGGCACGGGTCTGCTGCACGTCCAGCGCTTGCTGGTAGTCGGCGAGCTGGCTTTTAAGCTCATCCACTTCCAGTTCCGCTGCCTCGGCGCGCGCTTCGTTTTCTGCCTGCTGTTCGCTGGCCTCCGCCACCACTTCGTTCTGTTCTTCCAGACGGTAGGTCAGCTCTTCCAGATCGCCTTCATAACGCTCGATCTTTTCCTGCTGACGCATCGCCGTCTGCACCAGATTGAGATGATCGCTGGCGGCCTGATAATCGGTTTCCAGATCGGATTCTGCGCCACTCTGCTCTGCCAGTTCACGCGCCATTTCCACATGGCGATACTGCTCGGCGGCCAACTGTTTGCGGCTGCCCAGCAGATCGCTGCGCAGCGCCAGCGCGCCGTCCAGATGAATACGCCGCTCATTGGCATGGCGCATATAGTCCGCCGCCACGTAGGAGGTGGCTTCCGAAATCAGATGCTTGAACAGATCACGGTCGCTTTGAGTGACGCGGATCGCTTCCAGCGTCATGCGGTTTTCACGCAGCGCCGCTTCCATGTCCTGGAATGCCTTGCGCACACCGCTGTTTTCCGGCAACAGGTAGTCGCGCAGCGAGCGGGTGATGGCGCTGGAAATACCGCCATACAACGAAGCTTCGATCAGGCGGTAGAACTTGCTGCGATCGGACGATGAACGCAAGCGTTTCGGGATCACGCCCAGATCGAACATCAATGAGTGATAGTCGGTAATGGAGTTGAACTGCTTGAACTGCACCCCTTCCATCTCTTCAACACGCTCTTTCAACTCCTGCAGTGTCAGCACGCGCGCCTGGCGCTCGCCCACCGTTTGAGTCAAAAGCTCCGTCGGCTGCACGGCCGTCGGCAGGCCTTGAATGGTGAAGGGTTTGATGTCCACTTTACGATCACGGCCGGCCACCTGCTGCAGACGTACGCCAACCACGACACGCTGATGACGCGAGTTGATCACGTCGAGGGTGGAATAACAAACCCCGGCACGCAGCTTACCGTGCAGCCCCTTGTCGCGTGAGCCACTGGTGGCGCCGGCTTCGGTGGTGTTACGAAAGTGCAACAGCGTCAAATCGGGGATCAGCGCAGTGACGAAGGCCGCCATGGTGGTGGATTTCCCTGCCCCGTTACCGCCGGACAGCGTGGTCACCAGCTCATCGAGATCAAAGGTGCGGGCGAAAAAACCGTTCCAGTTGACCAGCGTCAGCGAGCGAAATTTACCGCGTTCAATCATTCCTGTTCATCCTCTGCACTGTCCGGTGTGTTATCAAGCTGCGAATCTTCAGCATCGCTTTCATCATTCAGCGACAGGCTGTTTTCAACCGGCATGGCTTCGCCGTCACGGATCATGCGTAACTGCGCTTCACGCGGATCGTCGCCGCTGCGCACGTCGGCGCCAAAACGGAACACCGCTTCGGTGATACGGAACTTGCTGCTGTCATTGCCCATGAAATAGATCATGCCCAAACGACGCAGGCGATTCAGTGAAGTGCGTACTTTTTCATGCAGCTTCTGGCGATCGAGATCCGAGCCGGTGGAACGCTGATTAACGAACTTCAGCAATTTGGTCTCGTCCGCCAGGCTCAGCAACTCGTCGTAAAGCTCCTGATGGCTGAAAATACCCTCATGCGCCAGCCGCTCTGGGCTGAGATAGAGATAGCACAGAATTTTCCCCACCATCATGTCCAGTTCGGACAACACCGAACGCGGGATCAGGGTGGTGGAACGCGGACGCAGATAGAAGAATCCTTCCGGCGCGCGGATCAGCTCTACACTGTAGCGGGCGTAAAATTCTTCCAGTTCATCCTGGAAATCCATTAAGAAGGCGTGGTTGTCCAGCTCATCGATTCCGATGTGACGACCCGCACGCAGATGGCTGTCCAGCGCCGGGAACAGCGCGTTAGACAATGCCTTGGCCAGTTTGACTGGCATTACTTGTTCAATATTTGTCGATGACATGGGCCTGGACCTTGGCTCCGTAATCATTGATTGCCTGCCATTGTGGCGGCAACCCTGAAAAATCTGCTTCAGCCACACCAAGGCGCACTGCCTGGTCGACCACTAAACGTGCGACGTCGAAATGACGAACACGCGGATATTGCGCCAGATAATCGCGCATTACCGCCCCTAAATTGAGCGGCAGCTGTTGTTCCTGATAAATCTTCAACGCCTGCTCGATCATCGCCGCCAGTTGCTCGCGGATTTCGCTGAACTCTTCGAACTCCAGATCCGGCGGCAATTCCCCGGTCACTTCCTCGCTGCGCAACGCCAGCTCTTCGTCACGCATATCCAGCAGACGGTCGGCGTTGGCATGGGTCAGTGTCCATGGGTTGTCGAAATAGTTCTGCACCGACTGACGCAAACGCTGGGCGAATACCCGGTTCTTGTCCATGTCGATCGCGGTACGGATAAATTTGTGCACGTGACGGTCGTAGCCAATCCACAGGTCGATCGCCTGCTGACCCCAACTGATAATGCGATCGAGCTTGCTTTGCAGATCAAACACCAGCTTATCGACAAAGCCCAGCTCTGCACCGCCCAGCGTAGCATCCTGAATGCGCAACAGATTAGCCTGCAGCTTGTCGCCCGCCGCTTCCAGAGTATCCTGCAGTTCGCGCAGGGTGCCCGAGGTTTCGGACAGCAGCATCTCACAGCTGGAAATCGCCGCGCGCCAGTCCTGGTTCAACAGCGCGGCGATGTCATCTTTCACGCCCTGCTGCTGTTCATCCATCACCCGTTGGGTCATGTCGATGCTGTCGAAGATTTCCGCCACCGAATACTTCAGCGGCGCAAACACGTTGCGATGCCAGTGGAAATCATCACCGCCCTCTTCGGCGGCGTCGGCGGCGCGTTTCAGTTCCTGCGCCACAATCGACAGCTGCATCGACAGACGCAGCGTGGAGAATTCGCGCTGACGAATATAGTAATCGGTAATGCCGATCCCCAGCGGCGTCAAACGGTAAATCGCGTTACCGTCCGCCAGTTCGCTGGTAAAACGGTTTAACAGGCGCTGGCGCACCATGTCGTTAATCGCATTGTTGGCGCGGACCGCCACCGTTTCATGCGTCTGTTCAAAACCCTTGCTGACATGGCGAAATGCATCAACCAGCTCACCTTCGCTCATCTCGCCGTCCAGTCGCTCGCCGTTCAATGTGGCGATAGCGAGCAAAAACGCGAGACGCTCCGTAGGGAGCGAAATAGAGAAATCATTTTTCCGTGCCCAGGCGACCAGTTCGGGTACTGTCTGGGAAAATTCACTCATAGTTCGTCCTTCAGGTTTGGTTTATGCGCCATGACGTGAATATAGCGCCCCAAACTCACGTACGGCTCCTGCCGGCAATAGTGCTGTTCAAGCGCCAGTAACTCTTCAAATTTTTGCGTCTGTAACTGCCTGCTTTGCAGGTAATCGTGGAACACCCGCACACCGGTTTTCCCGCTGATGCGCATGCCCAATTGTTCCAGCCAGCCATATACCTGCGGCGGGCTATGCGGATATTGCGGTGACAACGAACGCTTTCTGCGTCTTCTGACTTCTGGGTCCACCAGTTGGAAATTACCCAACACCACGTTACGCATCAAGAGGCCATTGGCATTAAAGAACATCAATGACAGTGCGCCACCTGGCAGCAGGCAGTCGAACAACGCCCGCAGTGCCGCTTCAGGTTCGGCAATCCATTCAAGCACAGCATGAAACAATACCAGATCAACCGGCTGTTCCAAATGTTGGCCAATATCCTGTGCTGAACTTTGTATGAATTGCATGTTCTGGCTCACACCTTTCTGCTCAGCCAGCAACGCGGCGCGTTGGATCATCTCACCAGAAAGATCGCACAACAACACCTGATGTCCTAATTCTGCCAATTGGCAGGCCATATGGCCTTCGCCGCCGCCGGCATCCAGAATGCGCAGCGGCCGCTGCGGCAATTGGGCCAACAGCGTGGTCAGATCCTGCCAGACTACGGCCTGACGGATTTTCCCTTTGGTGGTGCCGTAAATATTACGCGCAAACTTTTCAGCAATATCGTCAAAATTGCGATCCTGCATGGACAACGGCTCCGCTGATCTTATCCTGCTGGGGGCAAAGCGCCAGCCCATTCAAACCTGCTATTTTGGCACAGACTGACTTAGAATGAATCTTCTTGCGGCCTTAATGTGCCCGGATGTCGTTTTTTCGCCCAAAAGGACCTGATTTTTGATGCTGTTCAACCTGAAAAAGTTCATTGGCGCCATTTTAATGCCGTTACCTGCGCTGCTGTTGTTGATGGGGCTGGCGCTGTTGCTGCTGTGGTTCACTCGTTGGCAAAAAAGCGGCAGGGTCATTTTGACGCTGAGCTGGCTGTTTTTACTGCTTTTCAGCCTGCAGCCGGTGGCCGACAGACTGTTACGACCAATAGAATCCGAGTATGCCACCTACCGTGGCAATGACCCGGTGAATTATATCGTGGTGCTGGGGGGCGGTTATACCTTTAATCCCGATTGGGCACCCAGTTCCAACCTGATCGGCAACAGTTTGCCACGGGTCACGGAAGGCGTACGGTTATATCTGGCACACCCCGGGGCGAAAATGGTGTTCACCGGTGCCGGCGGCCCCAATACCCTGAGTAACGCGGCGACCGCGGCGCAGGTAGCGGAAAGCCTGGGAGTGCCACGCAGTGACATGGTGCTAGTGGATCGCCCAATGGATACCGAGCAAGAAGCATTACAGGTGTCGAAACTGGTCGGGCAGCAGCCGTTTATTTTGGTGACTTCGGCTAACCATTTGCCAAGGGCGATGCGCTTCTTTGAAGCCAAGGGACTGCACCCGATCCCGGCGCCAGCCAATCAGTTGGCCATCAGTTCGCGCTTGAATATTTGGGATCGCGTGGTGCCGTCGGCGATGTTCCTCGGCCACAGCGAACGCGCCTGGTATGAAACGCTCGGCAGCCTGTGGCAATGGCTGAAAGGGGCCGATGAAGTTTCTGTCGACTAAGCAACGTTAACCGGCAAGCCAGGGCAGCAACTGTTTGGAAGCATAGTCAAACGGTTGCCGCTCCAGCTTGCCGGTATGAATCAGCCGCCCTACCGCTTCCCACACCACATACAGCCAACGCCGAACCAGGAAAGACTCCGCCACCGGCGCCCGTTGCAAATAACAGAACAGCAACTGACTGGGCATTCCCGCTTCGCACAGCCTGAACAGCTCATATTCGCGCGGCGCCCACAGCATCATTCCAGGGTTCAACATTGCCAGAAGCTGGTCGCTTTTCGGGTCTTTTAACATACTGCGCAGAGATAAATTGCCGTGCACCAATACGCAGGGATCGTCGAATCCGACAAAAAAATGGGTCAACGCTTCACGCGTGCGATACAGCAAGCGACGGTCGGCCATCGTTAACTGCGGCGAGTTGAGGTTGCTGACCGTTGACCACAGCACCTCGACCCGCTGTTGATACCAGCAAAACCAATCGTTCTCCTGAGTACTGTCGACCGTTCCGACGCAGCCGTGGCTATCAATGCGGTGCCAGGCCAGCACGCCATCGACAATCTGCTCCATTAATGTATTCCAACGGTTTGGCGTGCGCGTAGGAGCTTCTGCAGAGACCCCCCGTAAACGCTCGATCAACAAGATCTCTTTATAGGGCGACTGTTGGGTATAGACCACGCCATAGACCGTCGGCAGGCGAATATCCCCCTCACGCGCCAGCATCGACAGCTTATAAGCCTCCTGCTGGGCAATCCCTTGACAGACAAAGCTTTTCGCCATCAGCGGAATGGCATGCCCCTGTTGGTCGTACAGTGAATACATGTGCGCATAAGGCTGTTCGCTGACGCGTTCCAGTCGGCTGATAGATTCACCCAACACAATACTCAGTTCGGCGCGTAACTGCTCCATAAGGAAATGGCCTCAAGAGGTAGAAAGAGACGCAGATATCATCGAACGATGAGCAGATAAATTCTTCAACGCAGATCAACAAAATGAGGATATAAGAAGGGAAATCATGTCGCCGGCGCGCTGCGTGACACACCGGCGTTCAATGCTCAGCCTTTGATGCTGTCTCGCACACGTTGCAAATCTTCCGGCGTATCAACCCCGACGCTCGGCATGGCCTTGGCAACTGCCACGTGGATTTTTTCGCCGTACCACAACACCCGTAATTGCTCCAGCAGCTCAATCTGCTCCAGCTGACTTGGTGCCCAGGTGACATAACGGCGTATAAAGCCGGCACGATAGGCGTAAATGCCAATGTGGCGCAACAGGCTGTCGCCAATGCTTTCTTTGGATTCGGCGAAACGTTCACGATCCCACGGAATGGTGGCACGTGAGAAATAGAGCGCATAACCCTGCGCATCCATCACCACCTTGACCGCATTGGGATTAAAAGCTTCTTCTGCGCTGTCGATCGGCACCGCCAGGGTGGCCATGCCGGCCTGACTGCCCGCCAGATTTTCAGCGACCTGCCGCACAATCACCGGGGGGATCAGGGGTTCATCACCCTGGACGTTAACGATGATTTCATCATCATTAAAGCCATAATGCTCGATCACTTCAGCCAAACGCTCGGTGCCCGAATTATGATCGGCACGGGTCATGCAAACTTCGCCACCGGCAGCTTTGACCGCTTCGGCCACCGCAGGGTGGTCGGTCGCCACGATAACGCGGCTGGCGCCCGATTCGCGCGCACGTTCCATGACGTGCACCACCATCGGCTTACCGTGAATATCGGCCAGCGGTTTGCCCGGCAAACGGGTTGATGCGTAACGTGCTGGAATAATAGCGATAAAACTCATGCGTGTTTCTCATCCAATGACAGCGCCCGCGCTTCATTTTCCAACAGAACGGGAATGCCATCACGCAGCGGATAGGCCAGGCCATCCACTTTGCACACCAGTTCCTGGTTTTCTTTATTGAAATAGAGCTTACCGTTGCAGACCGGACAGGCAACGATTTCGAGTAAACGGTGGTCCATGCTTCCTCCAGGGTGGAGATCTTACGTAGGGAAAGTGGGTGAGGATAGCATAACGCTATGCGCCAGGTTAATCACCGCCTGTCTTGCCATTGCGTTTTAATCTGCTGCAGGGATTGAACTGGCTTCGTCACAGGCGTAGAATTTTGTGATTCAGATCACAAAAAGACATTTATCATGATCAAACGCATTCATAAGATCATCGCCCTGTTTGCCAACTTCAGCAACTGAGGCTCCCCTTGTAACGAGCGGCGCTGGAATTCGTTTTACCCACGCCGACAACGCCGTTCGTTATTCCACCGCCCAACTCTCGCCCCATTCGCTAGCCAAGGGTGCCGGGATATCCCCCAAAATAACCTGATTCGCACCGTGCCATTTTGCACTGCGGGTGATTGCCTGCCGAATATCCTGCGCGCGCTGTTTGCCAAAGCGAACCTTGGCCTGCGGATGGAAACTGATAATTTCAAAGATCCCCTGTCGACGATGCATTTTTGCATCAATGCGACCGATCAGTTCACCCCGTTGCAGTACCGGCAGCGTGAAATACCCGTACTGCCGCTTTTCTTTCGGCGTGTAACATTCCAGCCGGTAATCAAAATCGAACAATTCCAGGGCGCGACGACGATCCCAAACCACCGGGTCGAACGGAGAAAGCAAAGTGGTGACGCTGGATTTTAGCGATCCCTGCTCCGCCAGCTGCAGCTCTTTCGCCAGCGAGTGGTGTACGTAAAATTCCCCGTCCAACCCGTCGATCAGCACCGGCAGCACCTCACCCTGCTGGAGCAAGCTGGCCAGCAGCCCCTTCGGCGCCACTCGCTTCAGTCGGTAGTAATCCGCCAGCCATTCAGCCTTGAAGATCCCGAGGAAGCGACAGGTACGACTCAGCATCTCGTGCCGAGCGTGATCGGCAGATAACGTGTGTCGGCTATCGTCCCATTGCGGCATTAGCCTTTCCGTCAGATCGTAAACGCGATGGAAATTGCGCCTTTCGGCCACCATCAGTTTGCCGGCAGTGAACAGGATTTCGAGATGACGCTTTTCCGGTTTCCAATCCCACCAACCGCTACTTCCCTTTTTCTCGGCGCTAAAATCCGCCGAACGTACCGGGCCACTGGCTTCAATGTGTTCCAGCAGTGCGTCGATTGCCGTTCGATGCTCCCGCATCCACTCTTCTGAATACTTCCAGCCCATGCCCTGCGGCTGCAGCATACGGTGGCGCAGCAGACCAAAATCTTCAATGGGCAAAAAGCAGGCTTCATGCGCCCAATACTCGAACAGCTGACGGCCAGCCAGTGCCTGTTCCAGCCATTCAGGCTGATAGTCTCCCAGGCGGCTGAACAGCACCAAATAGGGACTGCGCGCAACCACGCTGATGGTGTCGATTTGCAGGAGTCCCATACGCTGGATGGCGGCAACCACATCTTCGGGTTTGGCTTTGCGTTTTATCGGGGTTAACAGCCCCTGTGCGGCAAGGTGGAGCGCACGGGCGGCGGTAAGAGAAATAACTGGGGTGCTCATCCTGATATCCGAATTGATTGAACAATCGCTTGATAATAGTGGATATCGGGGAGTTTATCTTCGCCAGTGCTTGGGGTGGCGGCACCGGCACTGGCGAGGAAGGGGTGGGTCAGAACGCGATAACGTCTGCCGCTGACAGCCCGTGAGAGCTGCGATAGATCGAGAACTCAACGTTCTGACCTTCGTTCAATGATTTATTTTTAGTATTGGCGATAGAACGACGGCTTACATAAATTTCGTCGCTACCGTCTACCGGTGAAATAAAACCATAGCCTGCGGCCTGATCAAACCATTTCACACGGCCCATTTGTAACACAGTATTTTTAAACATAACTTATATCCTTTTACTTGAGCATCCTTAACAACGTCATTTTTATTATTGTTGGACGCTACCAGCCCATCCTAAAGTTTTTCGTAACAAACCTCTCGTGAGCAAAAAATAAAAAAACCCGCACTATGGCGGGCTTGTTGAACTTAATATCTTCCGCAATAAATCAGCATTAATGCATCATTATGGTTGTATTAAGCTCTGTTTACGTTATTCCCTGTTTTCTTACAGAGCAACAACGTTGGCGGCAGCCGGCCCGCGCGGGCTGTCCTGGATGGTATACTCAACACGCTGGCCTTCAGCCAGAGTTTTGAAACCGTCGGTCGCGATTGCAGAGAAATGTACGAATACATCTTTTCCACCGTCGTTCTGTTCAATAAAACCAAAACCTTTGCTTTCGTTGAACCACTTCACCTGACCCGTCTTCTTAGACATTACACATTTACCTTTTAAATATATATACAAAACCTGCCATAAGGCAATTTAGGCCGTTTTTAGAACATTACTTATGGGAGGTACTTAGAAGGTTCGTCTTTGAAGCGGAATCGGATGATAACGTTTTTGGAGGAACTGCTTAACTCTATACTCGAACATAAATAGGTCTGTATCACAGGCCGGATTGCATTTACTCATAAATCTATCTTTTGCACAAGAGGTTTATTGTCCTGTTTTTATCATTCTTTCGGATTTGTTTTTATGTCTATGATTGTGCATGGATTAATTTATCTTTTTTTATGTAAATACTTGGCGTTATTGCCTTCCAGACGGCCATTGTTGCCGCTATATCCTGTTCAAATGAGAGCTGACGCATAAAAATCTAATATGCTTGCGCAAGCTATAACAAAACCCAATCGACATGGCTAAACTTGAGGTGAAAACAAGGCGGATGGCCTTTCAGCCAGCACTTTTACCGTCAAAAAAACAATTTTTCAGATTATACTGAATCAAGGAGCTATGCGCATGACCGCCCAGCAATTCGTCTCACCGAATGAAATCCGCGCCAGATTCTCCCAGGCTATGTCAGAGATGTACCAGAAAGAGGTCCCTCTGTACGGCGATTTGCTGGAGCTGGTGGCGGAAACTAACCGACAGGTTCTGCGCGAAGATGCCGCATTGGCTCATCAATTACAAATTACCGGCGAAATCGAGCGGCTGGCCATGGAGCGTCATGGGGCCATTCGGGTGGGCACCGCGGAAGAATTGGCAACCCTGCGGCGGCTGTTTAACGTTATGGGCATGTCGCCGGTCGGTTATTACGATCTGGCCGTAGCGGGCGTTCCGGTACACTCCACCGCGTTTCGTGCGGTGCATGAGGACGCGCTGCAAATCAGTCCCTTTCGAGTATTCACCTCATTATTACGGCTAGAGTTGATTGATAACCCAGAACTGCGCCAACTGGCGCAACAACTGTTGGCTCGCCGTCGAATCTTTACCGAACGCGCGTTGGAACTGATCGTCTTACAAGAGGCTCAAGGCGGGCTGGACCATAGCCAGGCCAATGAATTTGTCGAGCAGGCGTTGGAAACCTTCCGTTGGCACAGCCGCGCGACAGTCAGCGCAGCCGAATATCAGCAGTTGCACGACCAACACCGTTTGATCGCTGACGTAGTGGCGTTCAAGGGCCCGCACATCAATCACCTGACTCCGCGCACGCTCAATATCGACCTGGTTCAACAGGCAATGCCTGACAGAGGCATCACACCCAAAGCGGTGATTGAAGGCCCGCCGCCGCGCCGCCGCCCTATCCTCCTGCGCCAAACCAGTTTTAAAGCACTGGAGGAAAATGTCGATTTCGTTGAGCATGACGGCAGCGCAGTCCACGGGCACCACACGGCCCGCTTCGGCGAAATAGAACAGCGCGGTGTAGCGCTGACAACGAAAGGCCGCGCACTGTATGATCGCCTGCTAAAGGCCACCAACGATGCGTTGCAGGCCCCTCCCAGCGAGAAAAACGCCGATCGTTACAACCAACTGCTGGCGCAAAACTTCCAGGCGTTTCCGGATGACTACGCGACACTGCGTGAGCAGCAGTTGGCCTGGTTCCGCTATTTCCCGACCGAATGCGGGCTGGCGGCCAAGGATTCGCTGGATCAGCACAGCACGCTGGAACAGTTGATCGCACAGGAATATATCCGCTTCCAGCCACTGGTGTATGAGGATTTCTTGCCGGTCAGCGCCGCAGGTATTTTCCAATCCAATCTCGGTGACACCGGGCACACGCAATACAATGCGTCGTCAAGCAAAGCGGCGTTCGAACAGGCGTTGGGGGCGGAAGTGATCGATGAATTATCGCTGTATCAGCAAACACAGCAGCGCTCGATAGACGCCTGCGCGCAAGCTCTGGGGCTACACGCGCTGGCGATTTGAATTATTGCTTCAGCAGGGCTTCAATACTTTGCAGCAGTTGCTCAGCCGGCTCGAGGGGAAGAACCGCATCAACCGGTAAATACCACCAGTTGGGCTGGGCAAAAGCACGACACTTGACCGCATCTTTTTCCGTCATCAACAGCGTTTGCTCCGGAGTCACCAACGCCGCCAATGGATCATGCTGGTATTCCTGATGATCGGCAAACGCCACTTCTCTTTCAACGGCCACACCCAGCTTTTCCAGCGTGGCGAAGAAACGCGGCGGATGACCAATACCGGCCATTGCCACCACATGCGGTAACTCAGCCACCGGTCGACGCTCACCACTGGCCACATTCACTGCATCGCGCGCCTGTAATCGCATGGCGATTTCACCCGGTTGGGCCACGCCACCGTTGGTAATCAGTGCATCAACGCTGCTCAAACGCGAAGCTCGTTCACGCATCGGGCCCGCAGGCAGCCACCATCCATTACCAAAGCGGCGTACGCCATCAATCACGACCAGTTCAAAATCGCGCTGCAGCGCATAATGCTGCAGACCGTCATCGGTAATCACGACATCAAGTTGATGTTGCTTCAACAACGCCTGTACCGCTTCAGCGCGGTTTGGCGAAATGGCTACCGGCGCAGCGGTACGCTGATAAATCAGTACCGGCTCATCCCCTGCCTGCTGGGTAGTGGTGCTCGCATTGAGTAACAGCGGATAAGCCTCTGCTTTACCGCCGTAACCGCGAGAAACGACGCCGACCCGGTATCCGCGCTGCTGCAACTGTTCCACCAGCCAGATCACCATCGGGGTTTTGCCATTGCCACCGGCAGTGAGGTTTCCCACCACCACGACCGGTACCGGTGCACGCCAGCTTTTACGCAGGCCGCAACGGTAGCTGAGCCGAATCAGGCCGCTGACCAGACCATACAGCCAGGACAGCGGTAACAGCAGCAAATAAACCAGCGAACTGCCTGACCAGATACGCTCAATCATTATTGGCCAAACTGCATGCGATGCAGTTGGGCATAAGCGCCCTGCTTTTCGATCAATACAGCATGCTCGCCACGTTCAACGATACGACCATCCTCAACTACCAGGATTTCATCGGCCTTCTCAATCGTCGACAGGCGGTGTGCAATCACCAGTGAAGTGCGGTTTTTCTGCAATTCATCCAGCGCGGCCTGAATAGCACGCTCCGATTCGGTATCCAGTGCCGAGGTGGCTTCATCGAGGATCAGGATCGGGCAATCACGCAATAAGGCACGGGCGATGGCGATACGCTGGCGCTGGCCACCGGACAGCATTACGCCATTCTCGCCAATCACCGTATCCAGTCCATTTTCCATTTTCTCAATGAAATCCATGGCGTAGGCCATACGCGCGGCCTTCTCTATCTCTTCGCGGCTATAGCGTTCTTCACGCGCGTAAGCGATGTTATTGGCGATAGTGTCATTGAACAAATGCACATTTTGCGAAACCAGGGCCACTTGGTCGCGCAACGATGCCAACGTGTACTCGCGCAGATCGTGACCGTCCATCAGGATCTCGCCTTCCTGAACGTCATAAAAACGGGTCAGCAGATTGGCGATGGTCGATTTGCCCGAGCCAGAACGGCCTACCAGCGCCACCGTTTTACCTTCTGAAATGCTCAGATTGATATCACGCAGGGCCGGAGTTTCTTTGCCTGGATAGTAGAAAGTGACATTACGGAATTCGATATCGCCTTTCGCACGTGCAACTTCACGGGTACCGGTATCTTTTTCCTGCTCCATATCCAGAATCGAGAACAAGGTCTGGCACGCGGCCATCCCACGCTGGAATTGAGCATTGACGTTAGTCAGTGACTTCAGCGGGCGCATCAGGGCGATCATCGAAGAGAACACCACGGTGATGGTACCGGCAGTCAGGGTAGCCATCACGCTCGGGAAGCTGGCGGCATACAACACAAAGGCCAGCGCCAACGAAGCGATAAGCTGAATGATGGGGTCCGAGATCGAAGAAGCAGAAACCAGCTTCATACCCTGTTGGCGCATGCGGTTGCTGACGGAGTTGAAGCGATCGGTCTCAACCTGTTGGCCGCCAAAAATCAGGACTTCCTTGTGGCCTTTCAGCATCTGCTCGGCGCTGGTTGTCACCTGCCCCATGGTGTTCTGCATGTTTTTACTGATATTACGAAAGCGCTTGGAAACGATGCGGATCGCAATAGAGACAATCGGGGCCAATACGATCAGGATCACCGAAAGTTGCCAGCTGTAATAGAACATCATGGTGAACAGCGCGATGATCGACGCCCCTTCACGCACCACGGTCACCAACGCACTGGAGGAGGATGAGGCTACCTGCTCGGAGTCATAGGTGATTCGAGAGAGTAATGTGCCGGTAGATTGCTGGTCGAAGAAGGACACCGGCATTCTCATCATATGGCCAAACAAGCGGCGGCGCATGTGCATTACCACCATGCCGGAGACCCACGAAATGCAATAGCTGGAAACAAAGCCGGTCGCCCCGCGCACTACCATCAGGCCAATCACGGCCAATGGCATCCACAGCAGGATACTGCTTTCCGTTTTCCCAAAACCGTCATCCAATAATGGTTTAAGCAAAGACAACATAAAAGCGTCGCTGGCCGCGTTCATTACCAACGCAATGGCGGCCACGATCAGCCCGGTCTTAAAAGGTGTGATCATCGGCCAGAGGCGACGGAAAGTCTGCCAGGTGGAGAGATCTTTATCATTCATCATGCAAATACCAGCATCGGAAGAAATAGCGGCCCATTTTACTCATTATCACCCTCTACGCCAAACCGCTGATGGTACCAACGGGGCATTAATTGTTCACGAAAGCCTTTAATTTGCCAATCGTTGTCGAAAAAAAGTACCGATAACTGACCGGAACGCGAAGTATCGTGCCATATGATGCCATTTTCCAGATATCTGGCGACGACTTTAACCGCAGGTAATCGCCATTTATTGTAACGCGATGCCGATGCGATTGCCGCATCCGGCGCTACCGCACGTAAAAATGGCGGTGTGGATGAGGTTTTACTGCCATGATGAGGAACTTGTAATATTGTAGCGCGCAACAAATGACGCTGATGCCGCACCAACTGCGCCTCTGATCTTTTTTCGGCATCACCGGTCAGCAACACACTGTATTTCCCATCATCAATACGGATGACGCACGAATCGTCGTTTCCCGCTGTCTTTACCGCCTTCGGTGGCCACAACACCTGAAACTGCAGCGATTGCCATTGCCAACGCTCCCCCGCCACGCAGGGTAAATGGCCAGCGCCCAGACGCGGACTCCGCACCCTGGCCTGCGGGAAGGCTTGTTGCATCTCCTCAAGGCCACCAATATGATCCAAATGATCGTGGCTGATAATGATTTGCTCTACCGACAGCCCGCGCCAGTTAAGAAAGGGCATAATATTGCGGACCGCAGCACTGCCCGTCCCCCAGCGTGGTCCGGTATCATACAATATTGCACGGCCATCCTTTTCGACCACCATGGCCAGGCCATGACCAATATCGAGCATATCTATGCGCCAGCGGTATGACGGCGCTTTTTCCCGCCACAGCACGCAACACACCGCCAGCGTGACCAACACTGAGGCATGGCGCAACCACCAATGAAAGCGCCAGAAAATCACCATCAGCCAACCTGCAATGCTGATAACCAGCGAGGCCGCGCCAAGATCGATCCAACCATTTTGCAGATACTGTAATGGCGTGAAAACCCATGCCAGCGTGAGATCCGCCAGCCACCACAACCCTGCACTCAATGGGGGGAAAATCCCCAGCACCACGGCAAGAAGGATCAGCGGTACCGTCACCAGCGAAACCAAAGGGACAGCCCAAAGATTGGCCGGTATGGAGGTCATCGTCAGGCCAAGAAACAGTCCTGCTTGCAGAGGCACCAATAACAGCGTGATACCAAACTGAATATGCAGCCAGCGCAGCGGTGCCCAATGCCATCCCGAACGAAAGCGGGGACTTAAGGGGACCCATTCAAACCAAAAAATCAGGCATAAAACGGCCGTTGCCGATAACCAAAAACTGTCCGAGAGCGCCGCCAGCGGATCGCAAACCAGTATTAAACCGATACACCACAGCCAAATTTGCCATGAGGAACAATGAATGCCGCGTAAGCGCAACAGCATCCAGAGTGTCAGCGCCAGGCCGGTTCTCACCGCCGGCGGATGTGCGCCAGCCAACCAGATATAGCCTAATGCCCCGAGCCAACTGACAACCAAAGGAAAGCGGTAACCAATCAGGTTGGCAGGCAAAAAAAATTGTATCGCACGCAGTAAAGACCAAATCAAAATGGCCACCATCGCCACGTGTAACCCTGAAATGGCCATCAGGTGAGCAATGCCGGTTTTCAACATCAGCGAGCGCAGTGTCGGTTCTAATGCGCCTCTTTCACCAAATGCCAAAGCCAATAAAACGGCCTGATAACGAACAACGCCAATGTTGCTCTCGGCATGCGCGATAATACGCTGTCGCCAGTTACAGGCGGGATCCAGAAGTGTGGCGCTCTTTACCTGCGCCGTTAATGGTTGACGCTGTGACATCGCCCAACGTTGGCTGTCAAAGCCCCCTTCATTTAAATTGCCATGCATCGGCCGCAAGCGCAGCTGCATGCGCCAGCGTTGCCCAGCGCACAAGGAGTGTTCTTTGGGCTGCCAGAGTGTGGAAAAGGCGATAGAGGGTACCAACCACCTGCCATTAATCTGTTCGATGCGCATCACCGTCTGTTTGCGTGCCGTAGCAGCCAACGTAATGCTGTTAACCTGAACCACGGCATGCACTACCGGGCCCAGGCTCAGACGGTTGATTTGATCTACCAGGGTTCCGGCCGTGAATACCGCCCATAGAAAACCCAAAGCGCCCCACGCCATAAATCGACAGAAGCGGCCCCTGCGCCACAGGTAGCAACAAACGGGCAGGATGCCCCAGAGCGCCATTCGCACGTCGGGCAAGTGCGGCATGATAAGCAGCGGCAGAATACCGCAGATACTCGCGCTTACAGCCAAATCCAGCGAAGTCTTGATAGGGGTTCTCCCGGTATAGGACAGCTATCCAAGCCACCAACATCACGGGATTGTTCACATAGGGACCAGGTTCCACCAGCCACAATCAAAGGCTGCGCGAGCGGCGCCGCACAATAACGACAGCCGTTACCAGCGCTGACAAAATGTTGCGGCGTAGCAAGCAGGAAAATACAGAAACAACCTTGTCAGCCTCAACGTTCAGGCCAAAAAAAACGGCGCCCGAAGGGCGCCGTTTTATATTTCAGTACAAGCAACAACTCTATGGGGAGTCAGTGACTAACCATAGATATTGGCGCGGTCACGCAGCTCTTTGCCTGGTTTGAAGTGAGGAACGTACTTGCCGTCCAGCTCAACCTTATCACCAGTTTTCGGGTTGCGACCCACACGCGGAGCACGGTAGTGAAGAGAAAAACTGCCGAATCCGCGGATCTCAATGCGTTCACCATCGGCTAACGTAGCAGCCATATGTTCTAGCATCTCTTTCACTGCATCCTCAACGGCTTTCGCCGGTACATGAGATTGCTGGCCAGCAAGTCTTTCAATAAGTTCAGACTTGGTCATAGTTCCTCCAAGCTTTGCAGCTAAACTACCGTATCGGGGCGGTTAAAAAACCGCCCCCCGTCATTACTCGCCTTTAGCCGCTTTGAAAGCTTCAGCCATAGCGTTAGAGAAGTTGCTCTCTTCCTGTTTGTTGTTAACAGTAGCGATTGCGTCTTTCTCGTCAGCTTCGTCCTTAGCACGTACGGACAGGCTTACTACGCGGTTCTTACGGTCAACGCCGGTGAATTTAGCTTCAACGTCGTCACCCACATTCAGAACCAGAGTTGCATCTTCAATGCGGTCGCGAGAGGCTTCAGATGCACGCAGGTAACCTTCTACGCCGCCTGCTAATTCAACTGTAGCACCTTTGGCGTCAACTGCAGTGACTTTACCAGTAACAATAGTACCTTTCTTGTTCATAGACAGGTAGTTATTGAACGGGTCTTCAGCCAGTTGCTTCACGCCCAGGGAGATACGCTCGCGCTCTGCGTCAACTTGCAGAACAACCGCTGCGATTTCGTCGCCTTTCTTGTATTCACGAACTGCTTCTTCGCCTGCAACGTTCCAGGAGATGTCAGACAGGTGAACCAGGCCGTCGATGCCGCCGTCCAGGCCGATGAAGATACCGAAGTCAGTGATAGACTTGATTTTACCTTCAACGCGGTCGCCCTTGTTGTGGGTTTCTGCAAACTGCTGCCATGGGTTGTTTTTGCACTGCTTCAGACCCAGGGAGATACGACGACGTTCTTCATCGATGTCCAGAACCATAACTTCCACTACATCGCCCACGTTAACAACTTTGGACGGATGGATGTTTTTGTTGGTCCAATCCATTTCAGAAACGTGTACCAGGCCTTCAACGCCTTCTTCGATTTCTACGAAGCAGCCGTAATCAGTCAGGTTGGTTACACGACCAGTCAGCTTGGTGCCTTCTGGGTAACGTTTCGCGATAGCGACCCATGGATCTTCGCCCAGTTGCTTCAGGCCCAGGGAAACACGAGTACGCTCGCGGTCGAACTTCAGCACTTTAACAGTGATTTCGTCGCCAACGTTGACGATTTCGCTCGGATGCTTAACGCGTTTCCAAGCCATATCAGTGATGTGCAGCAGGCCGTCTACGCCGCCCAGATCAACGAATGCACCGTAGTCAGTGAGGTTCTTAACGATACCTTTAACTTCCATGCCTTCCTGCAGGTTTTCCAGCAGTTGATCACGTTCTGCGCTGTTCTCTGATTCGATAACCGCACGGCGAGAAACTACAACGTTGTTGCGTTTCTGGTCCAGCTTGATGACTTTGAACTCAAGCTCTTTGCCTTCCAGGTGCAGAGTGTCACGTACTGGACGCACGTCAACCAGGGAACCTGGCAGGAACGCGCGAATACCGTTCAGCTCTACAGTGAAGCCACCCTTAACTTTGCCGTTGATAACACCGACGACAGTTTCAGCTTCTTCGTAAGCTTTTTCCAGCGTGATCCAAGCTTCGTGACGCTTAGCTTTCTCACGGGACAGCAGAGTTTCACCGAAGCCATCTTCAACAGCGTCCAGCGCAACATCAACTTCGTCGCCTACCTGGATTTCCAGCTCGCCCTGTGCGTTTTTGAATTGCTCAGCCGGGATGGCAGACTCAGATTTCAGACCGGCGTCAACCAGTACTACGTCTTTGTCGATAGCAACTACAACGCCACGAACGATGGAACCCGGACGGGTTTCGATTGTTTTCAGGGATTCTTCAAAGAGTTGAGCGAAAGATTCAGTCATGTTTAATCTTCAGGGTTCTATAGTTTAACGTCCATTTAGCATCCCGCCGAATGGGGTTGTTTCACATACCCCGCCATTGGCTCCATGCCGACAGGGTTTAGGTTACAGGGGTAAAATTTTACCCGATATAGTTCGATACTGCCATGACAAATATGACAAAAAGCCAATAACGCCGCCGCGCTTACTGCTGCGGCAACGCTAAAACTTTTTGTGCATAAGTCAGCGCACGCTGGATGACTTCGTCGATCGACATGCTGGTTGAATCCAGCACGAGGGCGTCGGAAGCCGGCACCAGTGGCGCGATAGGCCGATTACGGTCACGGTCGTCCCGTTCCTTTATCTCGGCTAAAAGACGTTCAAAGTTAACATTAAAGCCCTTTTCCTGCAACTGTAGCATGCGGCGGTGTGCACGCTCTTCCGAACTGGCGTCCAGGAAAATTTTTACCGGTGCATCGGGGAACACCACCGTGCCCATATCGCGCCCATCGGCAATCAGGCCTGGAGCCTCGCGGAATGCACGCTGGCGACGCAACAGGGCTTCACGCACGCGCGGAAAAGCCGCTGCCTGTGAAGCGGTATTGCCGACAGTTTCAGTGCGGATCTCGTTGCTGACATCCTCACCTTCCAAAATCACCTGCAGTTTGCCACCCTCGGCAACAAAGCGAACATCGAGATGTGCGGCCAGGGGAACCAGCGCCTCCTCAGACGTGATATCGACCTGATGATGCAGCGCCGCCAGTGCCAGTACGCGATAGATCGCGCCGGAGTCCAGCAAACGCCAACCAAGGGATTCGGCCAGCGCTTTACACAACGTACCTTTGCCTGCGCCACTTGGTCCATCAACGGTTATCACCGGGGCTGTAGCCGTCATTTCTCTCTCCTTCAGGTAGAAAACCTCACAGGGACATAACCTGCCGTCAGCACAATGCGAAAGCATAATTAAAAGCGTCCCTGCCGCCCGCCCAATCGGGGCAGTCACGGTGGCGCATTATACGCTGCCAAACGGCTAACTGTTACCTTGGAACTGTCTGGTTGTTGAAAATAAGCGTATGTCCGCGCAAAAGTATAGAGGACGCCCCCAGGCTACGGGGGTTAAAAACGATAAAGGCCCAATTAAGGGCCTTAAAAAAAAGTATCTGACTGCCGAACTATGCCAATTGACTGATGCGCGCCAACTGTTCGAAGTAGTCCGGGAAGGTCTTCGCGGTACATTTCGGATCGAGAATGGTCACCGGCGTATCCGATAATGCCACCAGCGAGAAACACATCGCCATACGGTGGTCATTATAGGTGCCGATATCGGCAAATTTCAGCTTGGCCGGTGGCACTACGTGAATGTAGTCTTCCCCTTCATCAACCTCGGCCCCCACTTTACGCAGTTCCGTTGCCATTGCTGCCAAACGGTCGGTCTCTTTTACCCGCCAGTTATAGATATTGCGGATAGTCGTCGGGCCTTCGGCAAACAAGGCCGCGGTCGCAATCGTCATCGCCGCGTCCGGGATATGGTTCATGTCCATGTCGATGCCGCGCAGTTCACCGCGGCTGCATTCAATATAGTCATCGCCCCAGGTAATGCGCGCTCCCATTTTTTCCAGCACGTCGGCAAACTTGGTGTCGCCCTGCACGCTTTTTTTACCAATGCCGGTAACGCGTACGGTGCCGCCTTTAATCGCCGCCGCCGCCAGGAAATAAGAAGCTGAAGAGGCGTCGCCTTCCACCAGATAATCGCCCGGTGAACGGTAAGTTTGACCGCCACTGATATGGAATACGCGGTAGTTGTCGTGGCTGACTTCAACGCCGAAGCTACGCATCAGGTGCAACGTGATATCAATGTACGGTTTGGAAACCAGCTCGCCTTTGATATGGATATGGGTGTCCTGTTCAGCCAGCGGCGCCGTCATCAACAAGGCGGTCAGGAACTGGCTGGATACGCTGCCGTCCACGGTCACATCACCGCCATGGAAACCACCGCGCAGGCGCAATGGTGGATAATCGGTCTGCTCCAGATAATCAATCTGCGCGCCGCCCTGACGCAGAGCGTCCACCAAATGGCCGATCGGGCGCTCTTTCATACGCGGTTCACCGGTCAGCACCACATCGTTGCTGCCCAGGCACAGTGCCGCCGCCAAAGGGCGCATCGCGGTACCGGCATTGCCGAGGAATAACTCAAGCGGTTGGTTGGCCACCAACGGGCCGGCAACGCCTTCAACTTTGCAGGTGGTGCGATCGTCTGACAGTTGGTAACTCACCCCCAACGCCTGTAGCGCATTCAGCATGTGGCGCACGTCGTCGCTGTCCAGCAGGTTGGTCAGCGTCGTCGTTCCCTCCGCCAGCGCAGCCAGCAGCAGAGCACGGTTGGATACGCTCTTGGAGCCGGGTAAGTTGACGGTGCCATTGACCAAGGCGACCGGTTGTAACGTCAGGGAATCCACCATGTGAACAAAAATCTCCAAAATCTGATAAACGAAACGGCCCCGGGGATAATGCCGGAGCCGCTTTAACTCAAAAGGACAACAGCGAAGGCGGCCCGCTCAAGGCAGGCAACCTGGCTTAACCGTGACGACGTTCGAAGTCGATCATAAAGTCGGTCAAGGTCTGCACGCCGGCCAACGGCATTGCATTGTAAATAGAAGCGCGCATGCCGCCAACCACTCGGTGACCTTTTAACGCCTGCAGGCCAATGGCCTCCGCTTCGCTGAGGAACACCTTGTCCAGCGCCGGGTCCGCCAGTTGGAACGGCACGTTCATCCAGGAACGGTTGGCATGCGCCACTCGGCTGCGGTAGAAATCAGAGCTATCGATGGTCGCATACAGCAATTCGGCCTTGGCCTGATTGCGTTTGTGCATCTCCACCAGGCCGCCCTGCTCTTTCAGCCATTTGAATACCAGGCCGGACAGGTACCAGGCAAAAGTCGGCGGCGTGTTGAACATGGAATCGTTCTCGGCCAGCACGGTGTAATCGAGGATGGACGGGACTTCGCGGCGCGCTTTACCCAGCAGATCTTCGCGGACAATCACCAGGGTCAGGCCGGCCGGGCCGATGTTTTTCTGTGCGCCGGCGTAAATCACGCCGAAACGGCTAACGTCCAGCGGACCCGACAAAATGGTGGAGGAGTAATCACCGACCACCACCTTATCGCCAAAATCCGGCAGCTCATCGATGGCCACGCCGTCGATGGTTTCATTCGGACAATAGTGCACATAGGCTGCATCGTCGTTTAACTGCCACTCTTTCATCGGTTTGATGCCGAGCAGGCCGTCAACGTTGGTTTTCACGTCAATGGTGTTTGGCGTGCAGTATTTTTTCGCTTCGGTGATGGCGCTGTGCGCCCAGTAACCGCCGTCGATATAATCCGCGGTGGTTTGGTCACCCAGCAGGTTCAGCGGCAACGCAGCAAACTGCGCGCGGGCGCCACCGTGGCAGAACAGCACTTTATAGTTGGAGGGGATCTTCAGCAGATCGCGCAGATCCTGTTCGGACTGCTGAGCAACTTCGATAAACTCTTTACTGCGATGGCTGATTTCCATCACCGAGGTACCGAGACCGTGCCAGTTGCACAATTCCTGTTCCGCACGACGCAACACTTCAACCGGCAACATTGCCGGGCCAGAGCTAAAATTATAAACCTGAGTCATTTCCCCTCACCACATTCACTATTCGCCAATGATACTGGCCTACCGAAATACGCCCGAACTACCCCATCGGTTTTATCACTCACGCCCCCCGCCTGCAATGCTTATTCGAACGAGGTCGGGAAAGCCTTTATCACTGCAATAACAGGCTCTGCCAAATCACCGGTACTTTCTGCAATAAAACGCTGTGACAACGGCCAATTCAGTGGGTTAACGCGGTTTTTTATGCTGTATTCAGCCGACATGGCTAGGGGGCGCGACGGCCCCCGAATGGAGAAAAGACACTCAGTATTGATTGAACATCTGCTGGATTTGTTTGGCATCTTTGGTCTGGGTCAATGCCAGTTGCAGCAGGATCCGTGCTTTTTGCGGGTTCAGCGTGCCGGCGGCAACAAAGCCGAATTTGGCGTCATCCACTTCGGCATCTTCGGTGGTGGAGCCGGTGGGCACTCTGGAAGATCGCACCACGGCGACGCCGTTATGCGCAGCCGTCGCCAGGGTATCGAACACCGTTTTATACAAGTTACCGTTACCGACCCCGGCACTGACGATGCCCTGATAACCTTCGGCGATCAGAGCTTTCGCCGGCGCATCGGAGGCATTGGCATAATTGTAGATAATGCCCACCTTCGGCAACGCTGTCAGGCTGGACACGTCAAACGGGGTATCGGTGGTGTGTTTGCGCTGCGGCGAACGTTGGTAATCAACCTTGCCATATACAGATTGAACGGACCATCGGCGCTCATTGCCGTTGCCGGACGCATCGCCCCGACAATCACCACCGGCTTGTCGCATTTGACGGTGAGATCCAGAAAATAGGCGGTCTCTTCCAGCGTGTCGGTGCCGTGGGTGACGACAAAGCCGTCAGTTTTGGCGCAGTCGGCGTTGATTTTCTTCGCCAGCTTCAGCCATACCTCATCGTTCATGTCCTGCGAACCGATGTTCACCACCTGCTCGCCCTGAACGTTGGCGAGATTTTTCAGCTCAGGTACAGCACTCACCAGAGCGTCAACGCCCAGCTTACCTGCCGTGTAGTTGGACTTCGTCGCCGATTCGCCACCGCCGGCAATGGTGCCACCGGTCGCCAACAAGGTAATGGTGGGCAATGCCAGCGCAGAACCGCTTGCGCCCGCCAACAGTAGCGCCACAGCGCTGAGTTTCACTGATTTCATTGAGTTTCTCCATGATAGATAACCCGCTGAATTATGGCCCTTATCCCCAAAAAAACTGTGACTTTGCCACCGCTTTAGGAATACATGGAGCTTGGGCGTAAAACCCCGTATCATTGCGCGTTTTTAGTACGCTCAAAAAGTGAAGACAATGACGCAAACTTTTATCCCTGGCAAAGACGCCGCGCTGGAAGACTCTATCGCCCGTTTCCAACAGAAATTAAGCGACCTGGGTTTTAATATCGAAGAAGCCTCCTGGCTGAACCCGGTACCCCATGTATGGTCAGTTCACATCCGTGACCGCGATTGCCCGCTGTGCTTCACCAACGGCAAAGGTGCCAGCAAAAAAGCTGCTTTGGCCTCCGCTTTGGGCGAATACTTCGAACGCCTCTCCACCAACTATTTCTTTGCCGACTTCTATCTGGGCAAACAGATTGCCGAAGGTGACTTCGTGCATTACCCGAATGAGAAGTGGTTCCCGATCCCTGCCGACGACTCGCTGCCGGCCGGTATTCTCGACGAACGCCTGCATGCTTTCTACAATCCGGATCAGGAAGTCAACGCGAGCGATCTGATCGATTTGCAGTCCGGTAATGGCGACCGTGGCATTTGCGCCCTGCCGTTCTCCCGTCAGTCAGACCAGCAGACTGTTTATATCCCGATGAACATTATCGGCAACCTGTATGTGTCCAACGGCATGTCCGCTGGTAATACCGCCAATGAAGCGCGCGTACAAGGCCTGTCCGAAGTGTTTGAGCGTTATGTGAAAAACCGCATTATCGCCGAGTCCATCAGCCTGCCGGAGATCCCGGCCGAGGTGCTGAACCGCTATCCTGGCGTGGTGGAAGCCATCGCCAAGCTTGAAGAAGAAGGTTTCCCGATCCTGTCCTACGACGCGTCGCTGGGCGGCAACTATCCGGTGATCTGCGTGGTGCTGTTCAACCCGGCTAACGGCACCTGTTTCGCCTCGTTCGGCGCGCACCCTGATTTCGGCGTGGCGCTTGAACGTACCGTCACTGAACTGCTGCAGGGCCGTAGTCTGAAAGATCTGGACGTGTTCACCGCCCCCACCTTCGACGACGAAGAAGTGGCGGAGCACACTAACCTGGAAACCCACTTTATCGATTCCAGCGGTTTGATCTCCTGGGATATGTTCAAGCAGGATGCGGATTACCCGTTTGTCGACTGGAGCTTCAGCGGCAGTACGCAGGAAGAGTTCGCCACCCTGATGAGCATCTTCGACAAAGAAGGCGCTGAAGTGTACATCGCCGACTATGAGCATCTGGATGTGTACGCCTGCCGTATCATCGTACCGGGCATGTCCGATATCTACCCGGCGGAAGACCTGCTGCTGGCCAACAACAGCATGGGAGCACACCTGCGTGATACGCTGCTGGCGTTGCCGGGCAGTGAGTGGGAGCCGCAAGAGTATCTGGCGCTGATCGAACGCCTGGACGACGAAGGCCTCGACGACTTCACCCGCGTGCGCGAACTGCTGGGGATTGCCTCCGGCAAAGACAACGCTTGGTATACCCTGCGCGTAGGCGAGCTGAAGTCGATGCTGGCACTGGCGGGCGGCGATATGGACCAGGCGCTGATCTGGGCAGAGTGGACTCAGGACTTCAACGCTTCCGTGTTGAACCCGGCGCGCAGCAACTACTACCGTTGCCTGCAAACCCTGTTGCTGCTGGCGCAGGAACCTGAACGCGATCCGGCTCAGTACTACACCGCCTTCGTGAAGATGTACGGTCAGGAAGCCGTAGATGCCGCCTCTGCGGCCATCAGCGGCGAAGAGCGCTTTAACGGCCTGTTCGCGGTCGATAGCGATCTGAAAGCGTTACCGGCGCATCAGGCGCTGTTAGCGGCCTACGAAAAACTGCAGAACGCCAAGCGTCGCCATTGGGCGCAGGCATAATCTCAGTCTCTGTGCGCCGGCGGGTCTCTGCCGGCGCTACACCTTTGCCTTTACTCTCACTCCATAAAAATCTCAAAATGCTATTTTGACGGTTAAATCACCGGTTTTTCCTTTTATTTTTTTCGCCTAATTACGCACTTAACAGCAAACAAGATAAATAAAGCGGCAATTGTTACCGGCCGGTAAAATAATAATTAACTGATAATTAAACCCTGGCCATCTGAAAGTGACAAAATGCGCTAAAATTTAACCTGAACGGGGTCGACACTGCGATAAATTCAAAATTATTTGCAAACATTAAAAAATAGTTTTTCATTAAAAATCAATGTGATAATCAAATAAACCTTGCGTTTTATCTGGTTTTTTGCCGTTTTAGTTCCCCCCCTTATGATCCAAATCAATTTTTACCCTATACTGCTTTGCTAGTATCTCATTGCGTTGTTTTAACCCTTAAAAGCGAGAGTTAGTGTGAAAGCTGACAACCCCTTCGATCTGATATTACCTGCAGCAACGGCGAAAATCGCTGAAGATGCAGGTGTGTATAAAGCCACCAAGCATCCGCTGAAAACGTTTTATTTGGCGATCACTGCCGGCGTCTTTATTTCAATCGCATTCGTATTTTATATCACTGCGACTACCGGCACTGCCGGTGTGCCTTTCGGCCTGGCAAAACTGGTCGGCGGCATCTGCTTCTCTCTGGGGTTAATGCTGGTGGTGGTTTCAGGCGCCGACCTGTTCACTTCCACCGTGCTGATTGTCATCGCGAAAGCCAGCGGCCGCATCAGCTGGTGCCAACTGGGCGCCAACTGGCTGAATGTCTATATCGGCAACCTGATCGGCGCACTGTTCTTTGTGGCACTTATCTGGTTCTCTGGCGAACATATGGTGGCCAACGGCCAATGGGGCCTTAACGTCCTGCAAACCGCGGACCATAAGCTGCACCACACCTTTGTTGAGGCGGTCTGCCTCGGCATTCTGGCTAACCTGATGGTCTGCCTGGCCGTGTGGATGAGCTACTCTGGCCGCAGCCTGATGGACAAAATGTTCGCCATGATCCTGCCGGTCGGCATGTTCGTCGCCAGCGGTTTTGAACACAGCATCGCCAACATGTTTATGATCCCTATGGGTATCGTGGTTAAAAACTTCGCCACGCCAGAATTCTGGCAAGCCGTAGGGGCAGCACCCGAGCAATTTGCTCATCTGACCGTAAGCAACTTTATCATCGACAATCTGATCCCAGTCACCATTGGCAACATCATTGGCGGCGGCTTGCTGGTTGGGTTGACTTACTGGGTAATTTATCTGCGCGGTGGTGAACAACAGCACTAAGCTGTTAGTTATCGCGCGCCGAGTTAGAACTCCACAATTAAAGGTAGGTGTATAATGACCGAACTTAACGAGAAGTTAGCCAAAGCTTGGGAAGGTTTCAGCAAAGGTGACTGGCAGAAAGAAGTCAACGTTCGTGACTTCATCCAGAAAAACTACACTCCTTACGAGGGTGATGAATCCTTCCTGGCCGGCGCAACTCAGGCCACCTCCACCCTGTGGGAAAAGGTTATGGAAGGGATCAAACTGGAAAACCGCACTCATGCGCCAGTTGATTTCGACACCAACGTTGCCGCCACTATCACTTCCCACGACGCTGGCTACATCGCCAAAGAACTGGAAACCATCGTAGGTTTGCAGACTGACGCACCTCTGAAACGCGCGCTGATCCCATTCGGCGGCATCAAAATGGTAGAAGGTTCTTGTAAGGTCTACGGCCGCGAACTGGATCCACAGCTGAAGAAAGTGTTTACCGAATACCGTAAAACCCACAACCAGGGCGTATTCGACGTTTACACCAAAGACATCCTGAACTGCCGTAAATCCGGCGTGCTGACCGGCCTGCCAGATGCTTACGGCCGTGGCCGCATCATCGGTGACTACCGTCGCGTAGCATTGTACGGCATCGATTTCCTGATGGCCGACAAACTGAACCAGTTCAAGTCACTGCAGAGCAAGCTGGAAAACGGCGAAGATCTGGAAATGACCATCCAGCTGCGTGAAGAAATTGCTGAACAGCACCGCGCTCTGGGCCAGATTAAAGAAATGGCTGCCAAATACGGCTGCGACATCTCTGGTCCGGCATCCACCGCGCAAGAAGCTGTGCAGTGGACCTACTTCGGCTACCTGGCCGCGGTGAAATCCCAGAACGGCGCGGCAATGTCCTTCGGCCGTGTGTCCACCTTCCTTGACGTGTTCATTCAACGCGATATCGAAGCGGGCAAACTGAACGAAGAGCAGGCGCAGGAACTGATTGACCATCTGGTAATGAAACTGCGTATGGTGCGCTTCCTGCGTACCCCTGAGTATGATGAACTGTTCTCCGGTGACCCAATCTGGGCGACTGAATCCCTGGCAGGTATGGGCGTTGACGGCCGTACTCTGGTCACCAAAAACAGCTTCCGCTTCCTGAACACCCTGTACACCATGGGGCCGTCTCCGGAACCGAACATGACCATCCTGTGGTCTGAAAAACTGCCTCTGAACTTCAAAAAATACGCTGCGAAAGTGTCTATCGACACCTCCTCCGTACAGTATGAAAACGATGATTTGATGCGCCCTGACTTCAACAACGATGACTATGCCATCGCCTGTTGCGTCAGCCCGATGATTGTCGGTAAGCAAATGCAGTTCTTCGGTGCCCGTGCCAACCTGGCGAAAACCATGTTGTACGCCATCAACGGCGGCGTTGATGAAAAACTGAAAATGCAGGTTGGCCCGAAAGAAGCGCCAATGATGGACACCGTGCTGGACTATGACAAAGTCATGGAACGCATGGACCACTTTATGGATTGGCTGGCCAAACAGTATGTGACCGCGCTGAACATCATTCACTACATGCACGACAAGTACAGCTATGAAGCTGCACTGATGGCGCTGCATGACCGTGACGTTTATCGCACCATGGCCTGCGGCATCGCCGGTCTGTCGGTTGCGGCTGACTCCCTGTCTGCCATCAAGTACGCCAAAGTGTCCACCATCCGTGACGAAGACGGCCTGGCCGTAGACTTCAAAATCGAAGGTGAATACCCGCAGTTCGGTAACAACGATGCTCGCGTTGATGACATCGCCTGTGACCTGGTAGAACGTTTCATGAAGAAAATTCAGAAACTGCGTACCTACCGTAATGCGGTACCGACTCAGTCCGTCCTGACCATCACTTCCAACGTGGTTTACGGCAAGAAAACCGGTAACACCCCAGATGGTCGCCGCGCCGGCGCGCCATTCGGTCCAGGTGCTAACCCAATGCACGGTCGCGACCAGAAAGGGGCTGTAGCTTCCCTGACCTCCGTAGCCAAACTGCCGTTTGCTTACGCGAAGGACGGGATCTCCTACACCTTCTCCATCGTGCCAAACGCGCTGGGTAAAGACGACGATGTGCGTAAAGCCAACCTGGCGGGCCTGATGGACGGTTACTTCCACCACGAAGCGTCCATCGAAGGTGGTCAGCACCTGAACGTCAACGTGATGAACCGTGAAATGCTACTGGACGCGATGGAAAATCCTGAGAAATATCCTCAGTTGACCATCCGCGTATCCGGTTATGCCGTTCGCTTCAACTCATTGACCAAAGAACAACAGCAAGACGTTATTACTCGTACTTTCACTCAGTCGATGTAATTGCCCCATCCGGGCGGGGTTTCCCGCCCGGTTATCAAGCTGAAACCCGGGGCCGGATCTTTCCGGCCTTTTTAGCAAATGCGCTACCCTGACTCACCACGAGTCTGTTTTGCCAGATAGCTATACTGAATGGAATTAGTGGATATCCGGCAAAACAGTTATCCGGCGTAATAACCGGCCAACAGGTATCGTTCCACCCCAGTCGTCGGGCCTGGCCCGGTTGCTGCATCGCTGATCCCTGGCTGGCGGTTATGAGCCTACTTTTAGACTGCGTTTGACAGTCAATATTGGAGAAAACCCCGCAATGTCAGTGAAAGGTCGCATCCACTCCTTCGAATCCTGTGGCACCGTAGACGGTCCAGGGATCCGCTTTATCGTTTTCTTCCAGGGCTGCCTGATGCGCTGCCTGTATTGCCACAACCGCGACACCTGGGATACCCACGGCGGAAAAGAAGTGACCGTAGAAGAGCTGATGAAAGACACCGTCTCTTACCGTCACTTTATGAATGCTTCCGGCGGTGGCGTAACGGCCTCCGGCGGTGAGGCCATTTTGCAGGCCGAGTTTGTCCGCGATTGGTTCCGTGCCTGCCACGAAGAAGGGATCAATACCTGTCTGGACACCAATGGCTTCGTGCGCCGTTATGATCCGGTGATAGACGAACTGCTGGATGCCACCGATCTGGTGATGCTGGATCTCAAACAGATGAACGACGACATTCACCAGAATCTGGTCGGCGTCTCCAACCATCGCACGCTGGACTTTGCCCGCTACCTGGCAAAACGCAATCAACGTACCTGGATCCGTTATGTGGTGGTGCCGGGCTGGTCAGATGACGACAAGTCAACGCACCTGTTGGGCGAGTTCACCAAGGACATGACCAACATCGAGAAAATCGAACTGCTGCCCTACCACGAACTGGGCAAGCATAAATGGGTGGCGATGGGAGAAGAGTACAAACTGGACGGCGTTCATCCACCGAAAGCGGAAACCATGGATCGCGTGAAAGGTATTCTGGAAAGCTACGGTCACAAAGTGATGTACTGACCCCGTTGGCAACCACAAAAAACCCGGCACACAATGGCCGGGTTTTTGATGTTCAGGCCGCAGCCAAAGGGGTGTGGTGGCGATCCGGCCTTTTCAGCAGCATCATCAGATATACCAACGCAACGGCGGCAATCATCACAAACAGCAGGCGATCGGAATAATTTTGCATCAACAGCGCCGTCATCGACGGGCCGAGCAGGCTGCCGATGGTGTAACTCATCAACAGCGCCTGGTTCATCGCCACCAGCTCATGCGGCAGCGCCTTCTCACAGGCCCAGGACATCGCGACCGGATACAAGGTGAACCCGGCACACCCAAGAATGAACAACGCCGGCGCCATCGCATAGTTACCGAGCATCGCGACACTGGCAAGGATCACCACAAACACCTGAATGCGCAGCACCAGTAAACGGCCATAGCGGTCTGCCATGCGCCCGACCGGCCACTGCCCGACGATGCCCGAACTGACCAACAATGCCATCCAGTACCCCACATTGGCATCACTCATGCCCTGATGGGACAGATACAGCGGCATCAAACCATACAGCGAACCAAGCACAATACCGGAAATGATACAGCCATTAATGCCCAGCCGCGCGCTGCGACGCTTCAACATCGGCCATACCGCTGCCTGTTGCGGTTCATCGTGCTGGCTGTTAACCCGGGCAAACAGCATCGGTAACATGGCGCTGATCACAATGGCCGTCACCCACGGCACCACATTCAACAGTTCGGTCGACACCATGCTCAACAGCAGTTGGCCGACCACCGTGCCGAGGTAATAAACCATCATATAGGCCGCCAACAGTTGGCCACGGTTGGAAAGATTACCGCTGCGCAGCAAAGCGCTCTCAACAATCACCCAAATCCAGGCGCAGCCGATACCGGCAAAGAAACGCCAGCCCATCCAACTCCAGAAATCGAGAGACAATGCCATACCGGCGGTGGCCACGGCGAACACCACGCAGGCGAGATGATAGCTGCGGGTAAAGCCAATGCGCTGGATCAGTTTGCCCGCAATCAGCGTGCCGATCAGGTTGCCGGTAAAGTAAGAGGAACTTACCATTCCCACCTGCCAGGTTGACAACTGAGCATGGGTTAACCAAAGAGGGACTAACGTATTCAATACGGCAATAGAAACCGTGAGCAACAACAGGCCACAGAGCAGCAGGAGCACTGGGCGGGAGTATGCGGACATAGTGAGATTGAAACCGAACGCGCAATGAGAGTGCGCGCATCATGCCACTGGCGATAAAAAAGTCAATCAGCTCTTATATGTGCACCGCACAATTTGTATTCCACGGGCGGTTCAATGGCAAAATGGCCGTCAGCGCCCACGACATGGCGCACCTGACGGCCGTTCATTTTTATCAGAAATAGAGTTCTAAAGGCTCAACTTCGGCAGTGCATTCCGCGCGCCAGGCGCTCAGGGTGATTTGCGCCAATTGCGCCAGGCCCTGATAGAACGGGTGTTGCGCATTCGCTTGCAGCAGTTCCAGATAGCGCGGTGCCCAAGGCAGCAAATGTTTGGTCAGCAACTCTTCAACCAATCCACCCTGCCGTTCTTCAGCTAACCATGCCACCATCATCAACAAGGTGCCGATATGATCTTCCGGCTCATTGCGATCGTGTTGCGCGTCAATACCATTCGAACGTAACCACCGGCGCAGACGCAGGGTGGAATTACCAAACAGCACGTTCTCTTTGTCCAGATACACTGAACCCCATAACGGAGCCGGTAAGGTATCAGGACCGACAAACAGGCGCTGGTAAGCTTCCGCCAGGGATTCATCCTGTTGATCTTCAATCCCGGTGGCGATCAATGCTGCCGCAGTCTGCAACTGCTCGGCGTCGCCATATGGCCACTCTTTGACCCACTCAGATTCAGACAAGGTTGCCAACAGCTGTTGACCGTCTTCACTTTCTGGCGGCGCATACAACAACACACCCAGCACCCGCCCCGTTAAAGCGATATTTTCAAGCGTCATAAATCAAGGATCCTATTAAGGGCGCAGCGAACTGCGCCTCACTACAAATATTAACCGGCTACCGCCATGCCGACGGTCATGTGCAGGCCGTAGAATACGCCCCGCCCAACCAACTCACCCGCGATAACCAGAATCAAACCTAAAGCCATTCCCATCACGCTCGCGTTGCCACGGCGCAACAGCGGACAAATCCAGCAGCCTAAACCCAGCACCACCAACACCAAACGCCCCACCATTAATTGGCCATACTGCGGGATCAGCGCTGATGCCTGCTGCACCGAACTGCTGATGCTGGCCAATTCATAGCCTTGCATCATCGCCATCCCCAAACTGACCAACAGAGCGACCACGCTCAGGGTAGCCAGTGAATGCCGGGTTGAAACGTCCAACCCCGCCGCACGAAGCAACAGAACGCCTAACAATGGCCCCCCGACCAGTACCGTCAGGAAAAAGCTCAGCGTAGTGTAACCGTTATGCCAGGTCGGTACCGTATCGATTTGATACACCCGTGTCATAGCGTAAACAAAGACAATGCCCAGCGCCATGGTCACCCACAGCCCCAGTTTGCCCAATGCCGGTGGCATTTTGCCCAATACCGTCAACAGCCAACAACCACCGCCGACCGCGAAGAACAATGCGCCAGCGACTATTTCGTTACTCAACGCCGAGGCGCCGACACGGTTCAACGAGTTAAACGCCCGCCACGGCGAACCAAGGTGCAGCGTGGAAGCGACGAAAGCGATGCCCATCAGCAACCACAAGAAGAACATAGAGCGATGAACCGCCCGGCCCTGCTGTTCGTTCAGGCTACCGCCGATCACCGCAAGCCCCATGACGATAATCGCACCCACCACGCATTGTCCCAATACGGTAAACAACATCAGCGGCCATTCATGCCATCCCATGCCCATATCAAACCTCCTTTGGATTGGCCAGATAGCCAGTGGTGTCGCCGCTTGGGCGGCTGTTGGCATTGGGTTTCAACACCATGCACGGTCGGGTAAAATGCGCCGCCGGCAGGGGTGCCACCTGCGCCAGGGTGCCATGTTGCTGCCGCAGGTGTTCAATCGGGCCAAAATCCAGAGCCCGCAGCGGACAAGATTCCACGCAGATCGGTTTATTGCCCTCGGCCACCCGCTCATAACAACCGTCGCACTTGGTCATGTGGCCTTTGGCCACATTGTACTGCGGCGCACCGTATGGGCAGGCCATATGGCAGTAGCGGCAGCCGATACACACCTCTTCATTCACCACCACAAAGCCATCTTCACGCTTGTGCATCGCGCCGGTCGGGCACACTTTGGTACAGGCAGGATCTTCACAGTGGTTGCAGGCAATCGACAAATAATAGGCAAACACGTTTTGTTGCCAGCCATCGCCATCCTGGAACCAATCCCCTCCGGCGTATTCATAGATACGGCGGAAACTGACGTCCGGCGTCAGGTTTTTATAGTCTTTGCAGGCCAGTTCGCAGGTTTTGCAGCCAGTGCAACGACTTGAATCGATAAAGAATCCATATTGCTGTGTCATTGGCTACCCCTTATACCTTTTCGATTTGAATCAGATTGGTATGCTGCGGATTGCCCTTGGCCAACGGCGAAGGCCGCTGAGTGGTCAGGGTATTCATGCAGGCACCATGATCGACACGATCGCCGCGCATATCGGCCTGATGCCAGGCTCCCTGCCCCATAGCGACAACGCCAGGCATGATCCGCGGCGTCACTTTGGCTTCGACACGCACTTCGCCACGCCCATTGAATACCCGCACCTGGTCGCCGCCGACAATGCCGCGCGACTGGGCATCAAGTGGGTTGATCCACACCTCCTGACGACAAGCCGCCTGCAAGACATCGATGTTTCCGTAGGAAGAGTGGGTGCGAGCCTTGTAATGGAAGCCAAACATTTGCAACGGATAGGTTTTGCGCTGAGGATCGTCCCAGCCTTCGAAGGTGGAGGCATAAATCGGCAACGGACTGATGGTTTCGTCTTTTTCCAACTGCCAGTTGCCGGCGATCTCGGCCAGCCTGGAGGAGTAGATTTCGATCTTGCCGGAAGGGGTTTTTAATGGATGGGCTTCGGGATCCTGGCGGAATTTTTTGTACGCCACGAAATGACCATTAGGATCCTTGCGTTTATAGATCCCCCTACTGCGCAGCTCTTCATAACCCGGCAGCAGCGGATCCCTGTCCTGCATTTTGGCATACAGATGTTGCAACCATTGCGCCTGGGTGCGCCCTTCGGTGAACTTCTGATGCACCTCCGGCCCCAACCGACGCGCCACTTCGCTCAGCACTTCATAAATACCCTTCCGTTCAAATTTGGCGGTGGTCGCGGGCTGAATAAAGATCAGATAGCCCATATTCCCGGCATAGTCGTTGGGAATAATGTCCTCCTGCTCGACGGTCATTAAATCGGGCAGCAGGATGTCGGCATATTTGGCCGACGAGGTCATAAAGTTCTCAAGTACCACGATCATTTCGCACTGGGATTCATCCTGCAAAATATCGTGGGTTTTGTTGATGTCGGAATGCTGGTTGGTAATGGTGTTGCCGGCATAGTTCCAGATGAACTTGATCGGCACATTCAGTTTGTCTTGCCCGCGAACCCCATCGCGTCTGGCGGTCATCTCGGGGCCGCGCACTATGGCATCAGTCCAGCTAAAACAGGAGATTTGCGCTTTGACCGGGTTTGCCAATACCGGCATCCGCTCGATGGTAATGGTATAGGTCGATTCGCGCGCCCCGCTGTTGCCGCCATTAATGCCGACATTGCCGGTCAGGATGGGCAGCATCGCGATAGCGCGCGAGGTCAGTTCGCCATTAGCCTGCCGTTGCGGCCCCCATCCCTGGCAGATGTAAGCCGGTTTCGCGGTACCGATTTCCCGCGCCAGTTTGATAATGCGATCGGCCGGAATGCCGGTAATTTTTGCCGCCCATTGCGGCGTTTTTTCAACGCCATCTTCACCCTGCCCAAGAATATAGGCTTTATAGTGCCCATTGGCTGGCACGTCGTCGGGTAATGTTTTCTCATCGTAGCCAACGCAGTACCGATCCAAAAACGGCTGATCGACCAATTCTTCACTGATCAACACATGCGCCAATCCGGCCACTAATGCCGCGTCCGTGCCAGGACGAATAGGGATCCATTCATCCTCACGCCCGGCGGCCGTATCGGTGTAACGCGGATCGATAACGATCATGCGCGCATTAGACCGCTCGCGCGCCTGCTCCAGATAATAGGTAATGCCGCCACCGCTCATCCGCGTTTCCGCCGGATTGTTGCCGAACATCACCACCAGCTTGCTGTTTTCAATGTCAGACGTGCTGTTGCCTTCATTGCTGCCATAGGTATAAGGCATGGCACAGGCTATTTGCGCGGTGCTGTAGGTTCCGTACTGGCTGAGGTAACCGCCATAGCAATTCATCAGACGAGCGACCAGCGACGCATTCGGTGAGGAGCGGGTAATATTGCCGCCGACGATGCCCGAGGTGTAATTGATGTAAACCGCTTCGTTGCCGTATTGCTCGACGATACGTTTCAGATTGTCGGCAATGGCATCAAAAGCTTCTTCCCAACTGATACGTTTGAACTTGCCTTCACCCCGTTTGCCAACGCGTTTCATCGGATAATTCAAGCGATCGGGATGGTTCATGCGGCGACGAATGGAACGGCCGCGCAAACAGGCTCGAACCTGATGGTCACCATATTCATCCAGACCGGTATTATCGGTTTCGACCCAATACACTTCGTTATCACGCACATGCAAGCGCAAGGCACAGCGGCTGCCACAGTTAACCGAACAGGCGCCCCAGACCACTTTATCTTGCGTGGTTTTTTGCATACTTTCGCTGATTGAATCCGCCAATGCTCGGCGGCTAAACGGCAATGCTATGCCTCCCACGGCCATTGCCAGCCCGACGATACCGCCGGACTTCACCAATGTGCGACGGCTGACGCCTTCAGACACTTGGCTGTTTGCTTTATTTTCCGACATAACTCACTCCACGTTTTACCCTGGTATTGATAAACGTCATGCCTTGATTCAAGGCGGCGAGCAGAGGAGACAGATCCGATGTCTGTTGATGAGCTTGAGTAAAAGCCCTCCTCTATCAAGGGATATTACTCACAAGTGGGTAGTGAACTTTGTCTGCTATCAATAAAGCGGGGAAAGTAGATGAAAGAAAAAACCGTTTCGAACAAAGGGATAATAATTTTCTTATAAAAAAAGCGCCCGTAGGCGCTTTTCGTGAAGCAGGTAATGATTTAGCCGATATATTCCAGGCCACCCATATACGGGCGCAATACTTCCGGCACCTGAATACGGCCATCAGCCTGTTGGTAGTTTTCCAATACCGCCACCAGCGTACGACCAACTGCCAGGCCAGAACCGTTCAGCGTATGCACCAGGCGCGGCTTCTTCTCGGTTTTGCTACGGCAACGAGCCTGCATGCGGCGCGCTTGGTAATCCCACATGTTGGAACAAGATGAGATCTCACGGTAAGTGTTCTGCGCCGGCAGCCACACTTCCAGATCGTAGGTCTTGCATGAGCCTGCACCCATGTCACCGGTACACAGCAACATTTTACGGTACGGCAGGTTCAGCAACTGCAGCACTTTCTCTGCATGACCGGTCAGCTCTTCCAGCGTAGCCATCGAGTCTTCCGGACGGACAATCTGCACCATCTCGACCTTGTCGAACTGGTGCATGCGGATCAAACCGCGGGTGTCACGGCCATAAGAACCGGCTTCGGCACGGAAACATGGCGTATGCGCCGTCATCTTCAGCGGCAGCGATTCCTCTTCGAGGATCTCGTCGCGCACCAGGTTGGTCAACGGCACTTCTGCGGTTGGGATCAGCGCATAGTTGCTGCTGTCCGATTCTTCTTCCAGCGGCTTGGTGTGGAACAGATCTTCACCAAACTTCGGCAATTGACCGGTACCGTACAGCGTTGCGTGGTTAACCAGGTAAGGAACGTAAGTTTCCTGGTAGCCGTGCTGTTCGGTATGCAGATCCAGCATGAACTGGGATAACGCACGGTGCATGCGGGCGATTTGCCCCTTCATCACCACAAAGCGTGAACCCGTCAGTTTTACCGCGGCGGCAAAGTCCAGACCACCGGCCATTTCGCCCAGATCAACGTGATCGCGCACCTGGAAATCATACTGGCGCGGCTCGCCCCAGCGGCTGACTTCCTGATTATCGCCGTCGTCTTTGCCATCCGGTACCGCATCGTCCGGCAGGTTCGGGATCGCCAACGCATAATCACGGATCTCAGCCTGCAGCTGATCCAGTGCGGCCTTGGCAATATCCAGCTTGTCACCCAGTTCGTTTACTTCGCGACGCAGCGGCTCAATGTCTTCCCCGCGCGCTTTAGCCGCGCCGATGGATTTCGATCGGGAGTTACGTTCTGCCTGCAGCATTTCAGTTTCTACCTGCAGAACTTTGCGACGCTCTTCTTGAGAACGCAGCAGATCCAGATCGAGTTTAAAGCCTCGGCGAGCCAGTTTGACGGCGACTGCGTCTAGCTCATTACGCAGCAGATTGGGATCGAGCATGCTAATCCTGTGCTTATTGTTATTGAAAGAAAATTTGTTGTTTTATTCGGCTGATTAAAAGCCGCATAAAGGAAGAGTGATACCCGCTAACCTTACCGCAACGGCAACGCTAGCGGTAGCGTTTTGTCTGGCTATTTTGATCCTGCTCAGCCAGCCATGCCAGCTTTTCGCCGATTTTACCTTCCAGCCCACGAGAAGTTGGATGATAGTAACGCGTCTTGGCCATTTCGCGCGGGAAATAGTCCTCGCCGGCGGCATAGGCATTGGGTTCATCGTGAGCGTAACGGTACTCCGCCCCCAGCCCCATTTCCTTCATCAGCTTGGTTGGTGCATTGCGCAGGTGTTCCGGAACATCGTAATCGGCCATCTCTTTGGCATCGCGTATGGCCGCTTTGAAAGCGGTATAAACCGCGTTGCTTTTTGGCGCACAGGCCAAATAGACAATCGCCTGTGCGATAGCACGCTCGCCTTCTGCCGGCCCGACGCGGGTGAAACAGTCCCAGGCGGCGATCGCCACCTGCATACCGCGCGGATCGGCATTACCGACATCTTCCGAAGCGATAGCCAGCAGCCGACGTGCTACATACAGCGGATCGCCCCCGGCGGTAATAATGCGGGCATACCAGTAAAGCGCAGCGTCCGGCGCGGAGCCTCGCACCGATTTATGCAATGCCGAGATCAGATCGTAAAAGCGGTCGCCTTTATTGTCGAAGCGCGCGCTGCGTTCACCGGAAACTTCTTTCAGTAATTCCGGCGTCAACACGCGAATGCCTTTGGCGTCAGTCTCCGCCATGTCCGCCATCATCTCCAGGCTGTTCAGCGCCCGGCGCGCGTCACCGCCCACCAGTTCCGACAGCATGCGACGGGTCTCTTCCGGCAGCTCGATATTCTGGCCGCCAAACCCCCGGCTGTTGTCCTGCATCGCCTGATCCAGCACCTGGCTGATATCTTCGGCGGTCAGCGCTTTCAGCAGATACACGCGGGCGCGAGACAACAGCGCCGAGTTAAGCTCAAAGGACGGGTTTTCGGTGGTCGCGCCGATGAAAGTAATGGTGCCGTCTTCAATGTGCGGCAGGAAGGCATCCTGCTGGCTTTTGTTGAAGCGGTGTACCTCATCGACAAACAGAATGGTGCGACGACCGGCGTCACGGTTTTGACGTGCACGCTCGATCGCCTCGCGAATTTCTTTGATACCTGACGTGACAGCGGAAATCCGTTCGACGTCCGCCTGGCCATAGCGGCCGATCAGTTCCGCCAACGTCGTTTTCCCAGTGCCCGGAGGCCCCCACAGAATCATCGAATGCAGTTGCCCCGCCTCAATGGCGCGCGGCAAAGGCTTGCCGGCAGCCAGCAGATGCTGTTGACCGATGTACTGCGCCAGCGTGGTTGGCCGCATTCGCGCGGCCAACGGCTGAAATTCATTCTGGGAAAAATCGAGCGACATATTACTCACGCGGACCTCACTGGCGCTGGTCGTCCAGCGTCACCCCCTTCGGCGGGGTAAATTTGAATTTGCTGGCATCGGCAGCGACATTCTGCTGACTTTTCAGCGCGTAAGAGCTGCGCTGGCCATCCTGCTCAACCGCAGCAAAACTGCGGATAGTGCCGCTGTTGGTCACGGTAATGGCGAACTGTTTCAGGTTACCGCTGCTGGATTTTGGCGTCAGCTCAAAATCGTCGCCTTTCTGTTTAACGTTGTATTGTTTCCAGTCATTGGCGTTATTGCGGGTGATCAGCATAAAGGGCGTATTACCGGTCGCATTTTTCAACCAGGTCGCGGTCACTTGCTCAACAAAAGGATTGTAGAACCACAGGGTTTGGCCATCGGACACCAACACACTCTCGTCCGGCGAGGTCATGTGCCAATTAAACAGGTTCGGGCGTTTCACCCAGAGTTCACCTTCACCCTGCTGTACCGCAGCGCCATCACTGCTGGTCACGGTCTGGGAGAAGCTGGCGTGGAAACTGTTCACTTTCGCCAGGCGACTTTGCAGATCCTGCGCGGCGTCGGCCAGCACAGAGGTGGAAGCGAATCCCGAAAGCAGACAACAGGCAACTAACAGTTTTTTCATTATTCCAGATACCTTATGAAATGCGTTAACCGCAAGGCGGTGCCGTGCGGGTCAAATTAACCCTTAACAACCTTTACTCTACCCGAAGCTATCTGCAGGCAGATAGGCCAATGTTCCGAGAAGCCGGTGGGTTTACGCTTCTTTGCACAAGGGCCGCTAAGCGGCCCTTAAGTCTGGTGACAAACACCCGAAAAACGTGGTTTTCGGATGTTTGGGGTAAATCAAAAGATATAATCCTTTGTTTTTATTAACCCTCAGCTCGAGACTTTTAACTGCAAAGGACTTTGTCAACAATCTGAAGGGCCGCTAAGCGGCCCTTTATATTAAATAACAATGATTAAAGCTTCATCAGTCATGCCGTGGCGGTGCCAGCACCTCGCGGTTGCCATTGTGCCCCTGCTCACTGACGATGCCCTGCGCTTCCATCTGTTCGATGATACGCGCGGCGCGGTTATAGCCGATACGGAACTGACGCTGAACGCCGGAGATAGAGGCGCGGCGCTTATCCACCACAAACTCCACCGCCTGGTCAAACAGCGGATCCAGTTCTTCGTCACCGTCCAGACCACCGCCTGCACCACCCTCACCGTCGTCACCGCCGTTGAGGATACCCTCTTTATATTGAGGCCGTTCACGCGCTTTCCAATCCTTAACCACCGCATGCACTTCCTGATCGCGCACAAATGCGCCATGTACACGGACCGGAATGGAAGAGTTAGGGGCCAGATACAACATGTCGCCCATCCCCAGCAGCGATTCGGCACCACCCTGGTCGAGGATAGTGCGCGAGTCAATCTTGCTGGACACGGTAAAGGCGATACGGGTCGGGATGTTGGCCTTGATCAGACCGGTGATCACATCCACCGAAGGACGCTGAGTTGCCAGCACCAGGTGGATACCCGCTGCACGCGCTTTCTGCGCCAGACGAGCGATCAACTCCTCAACCTTTTTGCCGACCGTCATGATCAGGTCAGCGAACTCGTCGACCATCACCACGATGTAAGGCTCTTTCTCCAGTACCGGCGGCGTAATGTCCATGCTGTCGGTCGGTTTCCAGAATGGATCCGGGATTGGACGCCCCATAGCCTCAGCCTGATCGACTCGTTCGTTGTAACCGGCCAGGTTACGCACGCCGAGCGCAGACATCAGCTTGTAGCGGCGCTCCATCTCGGCGACGCACCAACGCAGGGCATTGGCGGCGTCTTTCATGTCGGTAACCACGTCGGTCAGCAGGTGTGGAATACCTTCATAAACCGACAGCTCCAGCATTTTCGGGTCAATCATGATAAAGCGCACTTCTTTCGGCGTGGCCTTATACAGAATGCTCAGGATCATGGCATTGACCCCAACCGATTTACCGGAACCGGTGGTCCCCGCCACTAACAAGTGCGGCATTTTCGCCAAATCGGCCACCACCGGCTCGCCGGAGATGTCTTTACCCAAAACGATCGCCAGCGGCGACGGGTTATCGCGGAACGCCGGGCAATCCAGCACTTCTCGCAGATAGACCGTCTGGCGTTTGACGTTAGGCAACTCCAATCCGACGTAAGGCTTGCCGGGGATCACCTCAACCACACGCACCGCCGAAGTTGACAGTGAACGCGCCAGGTCACGCGACAGGTTGGAAATACGTGCCGCCTTGACGCCCGGCGCCAGATCCAGTTCGAAACGGGTAATGACCGGGCCTGGCAAAATGTCTACCACGTCGGCTTTCACCCGATAATCGGCCAGGCTGGCTTCCACCAAACGCGCCTTCTGTTCCAACGCGAAGGAATCTACCGGCTCGACCTCTTTCGGCGCTTCGGTCAGCAGATCAAGCGTCGGCAGCGGCGTGGTCGGTTTTTGCAGCGGCATATCGTTGCGCATCAGGAACGGGTGGATCAGGCTGTCCATCGCCGGCTGCGGTGGAGCGGCTGGCGTCGGTTGCGCCACAGGCTGTTGATAGGCCGGTGGTTGCTGTTGCACTTCCGTTGGCTGCTGCGGTTGCTGATTCGCGGGCTGATAAGACTGCACCGGCGGCGTCTGAGGTTGCGTTTGCGGCGGATAAGCCGGCGCGGCTGGCTCAAACTGACCGAACGGTACATCATCGTCACGCTCACTTTGCTGCTCGATGCGTTCTTCCAGCTGTGGCGACAGGGTGAACAGCGGCTCAACCGGGCCATCGTCAACCAAATCATCCATCGGCGAGAAGCCGAACGCATTGCGCGTATCTACCGGCGTGGTTGGCTGCACCGATGGCGCGGCCTCTTGCTGACCATAACGCTGGTTTTGCTGTTCGGCAAATGCCTGACGCAATGCGGCTTCCTGCAGAGCAGCCTCATCATCCTGGCTATCCTGCGCGTACTCTTCGCCGTAACGCTGGTTTTGCTGCTCGGCAAACGCCTGACGCAACGCGGCTTCCTGCAAGGCTTCATCATCTTGATCTGACGGAAGCCCCCCGGCATTCGGCAATGGCTCGTCGTCCCCACGGCTACGCTGTTCCTGTTCGGCCATGCGCTGCGAAGGCAGCTTGATGCCGTAAGAAGCCAGCTCACGTCGGGTAGGAATACGCACCGGGTTCGGGCGCGGTAATTCAGGGCCAAGGCCTTGTTTTACCTGCGAGTTAGCGTCACTGGTGGCGGTAAAGGCCGGCATGAAGGTATTGGCGGCAACAGCACCGGCAACCGCCGTGGCTGCAGCTTGCGCCTGAGGCTGCACGTTGCCGAACGATGGCACGGCAGGCTCGGCGGCACTGAAACCGGCCGGAGCACTGACATCAGCGCTATCGCGTTGGGCAGCCGAGAAATCAAACGGAGAACGATCGTGCGACGGCGATGCAGCCGGCGTGTCCCAATTCCCCATGCGCGGTTCGTCATCGTCCTGGTAAGGATCGGCCGGGCGCGTTACCTTCGGCGTCGGCGTCTCTTCAGGAATTTCGAACGAATACAGCGGCGGCGCAGTGTTTTCCGCTGCCGCGCTCATCGGATGCTGGTTCACCGAGGCCGGCGCCGCCGGGGCTACCGTCACCGACGGAGCCTGTGCCACGACCGGAGCCGCAGTGACAGCTTCGTGGGCTGCCGCCGGGGCGACAGGAGCGACATCGGCATCATCGCCGTCATTCGCCCGCAGTCCACTGAGCAGCGGATCTTCAGCATCTTCCGCCGCCATCTTGGCGGTTTCCGTAACCGAAGGGGCAGAGAACAAGACATCGTCTTGCGCCGCATTGGCCGCAGCTGCAGTCGAGGCCGCAGCAAGTGCAGCCCCTTTCTCTGTCGATTCCGGCTGCTCTTCGACGTAACGGTCGTCATCGTCATGATAACGGTCATCACGGCGTGAGCGGTTGGTCATAAAGGTGGCCGTACCCAGCACCACGCCGCCGATCCTCTCGGCAATCACCAGCCAGGACCAGCCGGTAAACAGCGTCAGCCCCGCAGCCCAAACGCACAGCAGCGCCAAGGTTGCGCCAATGCCGTTGAACCACGGCAGCATGGCGTTACTCAGCAAGCTGCCGATCACGCCGCCGGAAGCGAAGTAATAGAGATCGTCGACGTTCAGTGCCGCCAGGCCACACGAGGTGAGTACCAGCGCCAATGTGCCGATCAGGCGCAACGAAAGCGCAAAATAGTCGATGTATTCGCCACTGCCGCGCTGACGATAAGCCGCCCAGCACAACACCAGCATGATCGGCGGTATCGCATAAGCGAGTACCCCGAAGGTGAAGAACAGCGTGTCGGCCATCCAGGCCCCGACGCCACCGCCCAGATTATGAATCGGCTCATGCCACGCGGTCTGCGACCAGCTTGGATCAGAGGGATTGAAACTGACCAAGGCAGCCATGAGGTAAATGGCAAAAATGGCTACCACAATCAACACAGCTTCGAGCAAACGGCGGCCGCTGCTGAGTTTTCTCAAGGTAACTTCTTTATCTTCTGTATATTCCTGGCTCAAGAAAGGCTCTCCAGGTTCCTGTTAGCTGACATAGCAACAGCGCCGAGAAGCTTCCCCGGCGCCGAAACTGTATGGATAAACAGGAGTGTAACCAATTTAATCAGGTTTTGCACCTGCACCCTACCGTGTTTTGATAACCAGACGGTTGCTCTGTTTCACTTCTTCCATCACTACGTACGTACGGGTGTCGTTAACCCCCGGCAGACGCAGCAAGGTTTCGCCGAGCAACTTACGGTAAGCCGACATATCCGGCACGCGGGTTTTCAACAAATAGTCGAAATCACCGGACACCAGATGACACTCCTGAATTTCTTCAAGCTTCTGAACTGCTGAGTTGAATTGCTCAAACACATCCGGTGCACCGCGGTTCAACGTGATTTCCACGAAGACCAACAGGGACGCATCCAGATAATGCGGGTTGAGCAAAGCGGTATAGCCATGAATAAAACCCTGGCGCTCGAGGCGGCGCACGCGTTCTAAACATGGGGTTGGGGATAACCCCACGCGCTTCGAAAGCTCAACGTTCGAAATACGCCCATCCTTCTGCAGCTCGTTCAGGATATTGCGGTCGATACGGTCGAGATCTTTACCCGGGCGTTTCTTATTGTCTGCCATTATTATTGTCTCTCTTATTTTCTTCCCTGCACTTGCCACACCCTAGCCAACGTCAATGTGTAAGGGTTCGTTCCAAGCGAAGACCCAATGCCTGTCATATGCTTCACTACCATCATTCACCGCCGTGCAGCCTGTCTGTCAAACCCTGCACAGGGTATTTCATGACGTTATCGCAAGAAGAAATCTGCCACTCGCTTGCGCGATGCCCCTCACCTGCCGCACGCGGATCCAGCAACGGCGCAAAATTCTGCGCCAACGCCGCAAATACGTACGATTTACTGCCGGTGGGAGGATAATTTCTTCTTCCTATGATGTTTTCGCAAATGCGCAGCGGATTGTCAAAGTAAAAGAAGCAAAATCAGAAGAACGTACCGTCATGAAAAGTTAGCACCCCGTTTTTAGTTATGAATCGCTGGCTTAAAAACCCGGCGGACAAGGCGCTTAAACCCGCTTAATGTGCTGTTTCCGGTCAATGGAATAGCCAACCGCCCCACGCGGCTTCCATAAGTTAAATTGCTGCGTTTTGCGCTCGCTTTAGCCGCAAAACAATAATTAATAGGCAATGACTATCAAACAAATCGTTAACAACATCCCCTGGCGCTTTTTTTAATGTCGCATTTTCCCTACAATCGAACCCATTGTCCGCCATTGTGGGAAAAGAGGTTATTCATGGGCACGGCTAAACACAGCAAATTATTGATTCTGGGCTCCGGCCCGGCTGGCTACACCGCCGCAGTTTACGCAGCGCGCGCCAACCTGAGCCCGGTGCTGATTACCGGTATGGAACAAGGGGGTCAGCTGACCACCACCACCGAAGTGGAAAACTGGCCGGGTGATGCCGAAGACCTGACCGGTCCGGCGCTGATGGAACGCATGCGCGAGCATGCAGAAAAATTCCAGACCGAGATTGTGTTTGACCACATCAACAGCGTTGATCTGCAGACCCGTCCGTTCCGTCTGTTCGGTGACAATGGCGAATACACCTGTGATGCACTGATCATCGCCACCGGCGCATCAGCCCGTTACCTGGGCCTGCCTACCGAAGAAGCTTTCAAAGGCAAAGGCGTATCCGCCTGTGCCACCTGTGACGGTTTCTTCTACCGCAACCAGAAAGTCGCGGTCGTCGGCGGCGGCAACACCGCCGTGGAAGAAGCGCTGTATCTGTCCAACATCGCGGCCGAAGTTCACCTGATTCACCGCCGTGACAGCTTCCGTTCAGAGAAGATCCTGATCAACCGACTGATGGAAAAAGTGAAAAACGGCAATATCGTGCTGCACACCGACCATACCCTGGACGAAGTGCTGGGCGATGAAATGGGCGTTACCGGCGTGTGTATCCGCAGTACCAAAGCGGAAAACGAAACGCAGGAACTGGCGCTGGCCGGTGTGTTTATCGCCATCGGACACAGCCCGAACACCAGCATTTTCGGCGGTCAGTTGGAACTGGAAAACGGCTATATCAAAGTGCAGTCCGGTATTCACGGTAATGCCACCCAAACCACCATTCCTGGCGTATTCGCCGCCGGCGACGTGATGGACCACATCTACCGCCAGGCGATCACCTCCGCCGGTACCGGGTGTATGGCAGCGCTGGACGCTGAGCGTTATCTGGACGGCATCGCCGACGCAGAAGTGCTGTAACGGCACAGACTCCCCCCTGAAAAGCGGCTGCCTCAGCCGCTTTTTTTATCCCTAAAAGAAGATCCTCGATGCAGAATCTTCTCCACTGACGTCTGTTGGTTGCCGTAGCGGACCACGGCAAAATCACCCTGGCGGCGGAAGCAGCCGGTCAGCCGGTGCCATAATCCCGCTGTTGCGGTCTGTTATACCGATATTTGACCGCTTTATTATTTTCAGTCTGCCGGGTGAAGAGGTAACATTGGCCTTCACTTGTTCGCTTCAGGTTGAGGCAAACACTTTTTTTAACAGCACGTTAACCTTGTCTGTAACAACAGGCGCCGGCGACGCAGACTCATATCTGATGAAAAAAACCAGACAGCAACAGTTAACCCGTTGGCTCAAGACTCAGAGCACCCTGGCGCAGCGTTGGTTGCGCCTTTCCATGTTATTGGGGCTGATAAGCGGCATTTTGATTGTCGCGCAGGCATGGCTATTGGCCGCCCTGCTCCACGCCCTGATTATCGAACAGGCCCCACGTGAACAGTTGATCCCGTCGTTTATCTGGTTGGCCGCCACTTTCGCGCTGCGGGCGGTGCTGAGCTGGCTGCGTGAGCGCGTTGGTTTTATCTGCGGACAAGTGATCCGCCAGCGCATGCGCCAGCAAGTGCTGGATAAACTGCAGCAGCTCGGCCCCGCCTGGATCCAGGGCAAACCGGCCGGCAGTTGGGCGAGCATCATCGTCGAACAAATCGAAGACATGCAGGATTACTACGCGCGCTACCTGCCGCAGATGTACCTGGCGGTATTTATCCCGCTGCTGATCCTGATCACCGTATTCCCGATTAACTGGGCCGCAGGCCTGATTCTGTTGACCACCGCGCCCCTGATCCCGATGTTTATGGCACTGGTCGGCATGGGGGCCGCAGACGCTAACCGACGCAACTTTGTGGCGCTGGCACGGCTGAGCGGTAACTTCCTCGACCGCCTGCGGGGGTTAGACACGCTGCGCCTGTTCAACCGGGCACAAGCGGAAACCGCGCAGATTGCCAAATCGTCCGAAGACTTCCGTAGCCGAACCATGGAAGTGCTGCGTCTGGCATTCCTGTCTTCGGCAGTGTTGGAGTTCTTTGCCTCCATTTCTATCGCCGTGGTGGCGGTCTATTTTGGCTTCTCTTTCCTTGGCGAACTTAATTTCGGCAGCTACGGCACCGGCGTCACGCTGTTCGCCGGTTTCCTGGTGCTGATCCTGTCGCCGGAATTCTTCCAGCCGTTGCGCGATTTGGGCACCTTCTACCATGCCAAGGCGCAGGCCGTGGGAGCGGCGGAAACGCTGGAAACCTTCCTCAGTGCCGAAGGCGAACAAATGGGCAACGGCACGCAAACTCTGGATGCCGATGCACCGTTGGAACTGCAAGCGCAGGATCTGGAGATCCTGTCGCCGGATGGCGTACTGCTGGCCGGGCCACTCAGTTTCACCCTGCCTGCTCACCAACGCATTGCTTTGGTCGGGCTGAGCGGTGCCGGTAAAAGTTCGCTGCTGAATCTGCTGCTCGGTTTCCTGCCCTATCGCGGTTCGCTGAAGGTCAACGGCACCGAACTGCGCGAACTGGCAGCCGAAGGTTGGCGCCAGCAACTCGGCTGGGTAGGGCAAAACCCGCACCTGCCGGCGCAAACGCTGCGCGCCAATATACTGCTGAGCAACCCGCAGGCCAGCGAGGCCCAATTGCAGCAAGCCGTGGAACAAGCCTATGTCGGCGAGATTTTGCCGTATCTGCCGCAGGGGCTGGATACCGAAGTCGGCGATAACGCCGCGCGTCTGTCTGTCGGGCAGGCGCAACGAGTGGCGGTCGCCCGGGCGCTGATCAGTCCGCGCCGTTTGCTGCTGTTGGATGAACCGGCCGCCAGTCTCGACGCCCACAGTGAACGGCAAGTCATGCAGGCGCTGAATGCGGCTTCGCATCAACAAACTACCCTGCTGGTGACCCACCAGTTGGAAGATACCGAAGATTACGATCAGATTTGGGTAATGGAAGGCGGACACATCGTCCAGCAAGGCGACTACGCCACGCTGAGCGCTCAACCGGGCCTGTTTGCCAACCTGATCGCACACCGCCGCGGGGATCTATAATCATGCGCGTTTTGCTGCCGTTCCTGGCGCTGTACCGTCGTCACAGCCTGCTGATCTGTCTGGGCATCATTCTGGCCATCATCACGCTGCTGGCCAGCATCGGCCTGCTGGCGCTGTCTGGCTGGTTCCTCGCCGCGTCGGCCCTGGCCGGGCTGGCAGGCCTGTTTACCTTCAACTACATGTTGCCGGCGGCCGGCGTACGTGGTGCCGCCATTTTCCGCACCGCCGGGCGCTACGCCGAACGCGTGGTCAGCCACGATGCCACTTTCCGCGTGCTGTCCCATCTGCGGGTGTTTACCTTTAAAAAAATCCTGCCGCTGTCGCCGGGCGGTATTGCCCGCTTCCGTCAGGCCGATTTGCTTAACCGGCTGGTGGCGGACGTCGATACGCTGGATCACCTGTATCTGCGGGTGATTTCACCGCTGGTCAGCGCCGCCGTGGTGATTGTCGTGGTGACTTACGGCCTGAGCTGGCTGGACGTTTCCCTGGCCCTGACGCTGGGCGGTATTCTGCTGCTGCTGTTGCTGCTGGTGCCACCGGTATTTTATCGGGCCGGCAAGCCGATTGGCGGCCAACTGACCGCCCTGCGCGGCCAGTACCGCACCGATCTGACCGCCTGGCTGCAGGGCCAGGCCGAACTGGTGGTATTCGGTGCAGTGGATCACTTCCGCGCCACTTTGGATGCCACCGAACGCCACTGGCAGCGCCGCCAGTGGCAACAGGCTTCGTTAGGGGGAATGGCGCAAGCGCTGATGATCCTGGCCAGCGGCCTGACGGTCACCTTGTTACTGTGGCTCACCGCAGCCGGCATCGGCGGCGATAGCCAACCGGGCGCGCTGATTGCGCTGTTCGTGTTCGCCGCGCTGGCCTCGTTTGAAGCCTTGATGCCGGTGGCCGGTGCTTTCCAGCACCTGGGACAGGTGATCGCCTCCGCCACACGGGTGAAGCAGGTCATCGACCGACAGCCGGAAGTCACCTTCCCAGCCACCGGCCCAGCCGCCGAAAACGGCGCCATGCTGAGCCTGCAGCAGCTCACCTTCACCTATCCCGACCAACCGCAGCCGGTATTGCAGGACGTCACTCTGGAGATTGCCACCGGTGAGCACATTGCACTGCTCGGGCGCACCGGCTGCGGTAAATCGACCCTGTTGCAGTTGCTCACCCGCGCCTGGAATGCCGACAGCGGGCAAGTCCTGCTCAACGGCCATCCTCTGGCGGCTTACGATGAAACCACGCTGCGCCGGATGACCACCGTCGTCAGCCAGCGGGTGCATATTTTCAGCGATACCTTGCGCGAAAACATGCGTATCGCCGCGCCAACCGCGACCGATGAACAGTTACGCGAAGTGCTCCAGCAAGTCGGGTTGGACAAGCTGTTGGAAAACGAAGGGCTGAACGCCTGGCTGGGCGACGGCGGCCGCCAGCTTTCTGGTGGTGAGCAGCGCCGTCTCGGCATCGCCCGCGCGCTGTTGCATCAGGCGCCGCTGCTGCTGCTCGATGAGCCGACCGAAGGCCTGGACGCCGAAACCGAACAGCAGATCCTGGCGCTGCTGCGCCGACATTGCCAGGGGAAAACGCTGATCCTGGTCACCCACCGGTTGTATGGACTGGAGCACCTTGATCGTATTTGCGTGATGGACGGCGGCCGAATTGTCGAGCAAGGTGACCATCTCACCCTGATGCGCCAACAGGGGCGTTATGCCCACTTCCGCCAACGTATCAGCGGTATACCGCTGTAAAATGGCCTGTAGAGGACGCTGAGACCTTATATGCGCATTGTTAAGCTGTCATCGCAGTCATTGGCGTTCCCCTCTCCTGAGGGCGCGCTGCGCGATCCTAACGGCCTGCTGGCTATTGGCGGCGATCTGACAGCACCGCGTTTGCTGGCCGCCTACGAACGTGGCATCTTTCCCTGGTTTTCGCCGGGCGAAGCCATTTTATGGTGGTCTCCCGATCCGCGTGCGGTGCTGCTCCCGGCCGAACGTCATGTCAGTCGCAGTCTGAAACGCTTTCTGCGCAGCAACCCCTTTCGCGTCACGCTGAACCACGATTTCGCCGCGGTGATCGCCGCCTGTGCCGATCGGCCGCAGGAAGGCACCTGGATTGGGCCGGAGGTTCAACGCGCTTACCTGCATCTGCACCGCCTTGGTTTCGCTCATTCAGTCGAGGTATGGCAGGATGAAAAGCTGGTGGGCGGCATGTACGGCGTAGCTCAGGGCGCGTTGTTCTGCGGCGAATCGATGTTTAGCCGCACCACCAATGCCTCCAAGTGCGCCCTGATGACTTTTTGCCGCCATTTTGCCGCTTATGGCGGAGAATTGATTGACTGTCAGGTGCTTAACGCTCACACTGCCACGCTGGGAGCGAAAGAGATCCCCCGAAGACAATTTTTGCAGCAGCTCAGTCAGCTTCAGCGCAAGCCATTAGCGCCAGAGTGCTGGGTACCGCAAGTGTTACCCCCACAGCAGGTTGAACCACCCTCCCCAACAAACTAATTTTGCGGAAACGGTGCAATGTTCACCGACACTTCTTTACATAATGTGGGTTTTTCGGCATTATCTTGCCGGTTAAAAACTAAGGTAGTTAGACCTAGAGGATTCGATGGCCAAAGAAGACAATATTGAAATGCAGGGCACCGTTCTTGATACGCTGCCGAACACCATGTTCCGCGTTGAATTGGAAAACGGGCACGTGGTAACCGCACATATCTCCGGTAAAATGCGTAAAAACTACATCCGCATCCTGACGGGCGACAAAGTCACTGTAGAGCTGACCCCGTACGACCTGAGCAAAGGCCGCATTGTCTTCCGTAGCCGTTAATCGGCTCACTCGTCGCCAGCCGATGGCGGCACCGAGGATGTAATGCCTCCGGAGCCCTTTCCGTTTACCCCCGTAGCAACGTTCAACATCGTGTTGCGAGAGCGCAGGTAAACTGAGAGGGCTCAATCATTTCTATTGCGGTGAAATTCACCCATAAAAAAAGCGATGCCGAAGCATCGCTTTTTCTTTATCTGACCTGGCCTTAGTGCACCGCACCTTCATCCGCTTTGCGCATCGACGCGCTGAGGAAGTGGTAAGTCAGTTTCTGATTGTCCTTATCCAGCTCGACTTTCACCGAGCCGCCGTCCACCAGCGAGCCGAACAGCAATTCGTTGGCCAGCGGTTTCTTCAGGTTTTCCTGCATCACACGCGCCATCGGACGAGCGCCCATGGCACGGTCGTAGCCTTTCACCGACAGCCAGTCGCGCGCTTCGTCGCTCACTTCCAGCGACACGCCCTTCGCATCCAGCTGTGCCTGCAGTTCGACGATAAACTTATCGACAACCTGCTGGATCACCTCGGTCGACAGATGGTTGAACCAAAGAATGTTGTCCAGACGGTTACGGAATTCCGGCGTGAACACTTTCTTGATCTCTTCCATCGCGTCGGTGCTGTTGTCCTGCTGAACCAGACCGATCGATTTACGTTCGGTTTCACGCACCCCGGCGTTGGTGGTCATCACCAGGATCACATTGCGGAAGTCCGCCTTGCGACCGTTGTTATCGGTCAGGGTACCGTTGTCCATGACCTGCAACAGCAGGTTGAACACGTCCGGGTGCGCCTTCTCGATTTCATCCAGCAGCACTACCGAATGCGGATGCTTGAGCACCGCATCGGTCAACAGGCCACCCTGATCGTAACCAACATAACCCGGAGGCGCGCCAATCAGACGGCTGACGGTATGACGTTCCATATACTCGGACATATCAAAACGCAGCAGTTGAATATCCATCGCCTTCGCCAACTGAACCGTCACCTCGGTTTTCCCGACGCCGGTTGGCCCGGCAAACAGGAAGGAGCCGACAGGTTTACGCTCGTGGCCCAGACCGGCACGGCTCATTTTGATCGCTTCAGTCAGTGCCTCAATCGCCTGATCCTGGCCGAATACCAGCATTTTCAGACGGTCACCCAGGCTTCTCAGCACATCGCGATCGCTCGCCGACACGGTTTTTTCCGGGATGCGTGCGATACGTGCCACCACCGACTCAATGTCGGCAACGTTGACCGTTTTCTTGCGCTTGCTGATCGGCATTAATCGGCTGCGGGCGCCTGCCTCGTCGATGACGTCGATAGCCTTGTCCGGCAAATGACGGTCATTGATGTATTTCACCGACAGCTCAACCGCCGCACGCACCGCTTTTGCGGTATAACGCACATCGTGGTGCGCTTCGTACTTGGTTTTCAGGCCGTTGATGATCTGAATGGTCTCTTCCGGCGTCGGCTCGGTAATGTCGATTTTTTGGAAACGACGGGCCAGCGCACGGTCTTTTTCAAAGATGTTGCTGAATTCCTGATAAGTGGTCGAGCCGATAACCCGAATTTTGCCGCTGGAAAGCAGCGGTTTAATCAGGTTGGCAGCATCCACCTGCCCACCGGAAGCCGCACCGGCGCCGATGATGGTGTGGATCTCATCGATAAACAGGATGCTGTTCTTATCCTGCTCCAGCTGTTTCAGCAGCGCTTTGAAACGTTTTTCGAAGTCGCCACGGTATTTGGTGCCGGCCAGCAATGAACCGATATCCAGTGAATACAGCGTGCAGTCCGCCATCACTTCCGGGACGTCGCCCTGCACAATACGCCAGGCCAGGCCTTCGGCAATCGCCGTTTTGCCCACGCCGGATTCGCCCACCAGCAGCGGGTTGTTCTTGCGACGACGGCACAGCACCTGAATAGCGCGCTCCAGCTCAGGGTCACGGCCAATCAAAGGATCGATGCCGCCCACCCGCGCCAGTTGGTTGAGGTTGGTGGTGAAGTTTTCCATACGGTCTTCCCCTCCGGACTGCTCTTCATTCACCGGGTTTTCCGCATTCGGCGCTTGGCCCGGCTCGTCTTTACGTGTGCCATGTGAAATGAAGTTCACTACGTCGAGACGGCTGACGTCGTGTTTGCGCAGCAGGTAAGCCGCCTGCGACTCCTGCTCGCTGAAAATCGCCACCAGCACGTTGGCGCCGCTGACTTCGCTGCGGCCGGAAGATTGCACATGGAATACCGCACGCTGCAGCACGCGCTGGAAGCTGAGCGTCGGCTGAGTGTCGCGCTCTTCTTCGCTGGCAGGCAGTGTCGGCGTGGTTTGTTCGATGAAGGCTTCCAGCTCCTGACGCAGTGCAGCCAGGTCCACCGTACATGCCTCAAGCGCTTCTCGCGCGGCAGGGTTGCTGAGTAACGCCAGCAACAGGTGCTCCACGGTCATAAACTCGTGTCTGTGCTCACGCGCTCTGGCGAAAGCCATGTTGAGACTGAGTTCCAGTTCTTGATTGAGCATAAGCACCTCCCCAATAGTTGCCTAAATCTAGGCTTTTTCTAGCGTACAAAGCAACGGATGCTCGTTCTCCCTCGCATAACGGTTCACATGGACGACTTTGGTTTCCGCCACCTCGGCAGTAAACACACCGCAGATCGCCTTGCCTTGATAGTGGACCGTGAGCATCAGTTGCGTTGCGCGTTCAATATCATAAGAAAAGAACTTTTGCAGAACGTCAATCACAAATTCCATCGGTGTGTAATCGTCGTTGTTAAGTATAACTTTATACATAGACGGCGGTTTTACCGCATCGATTTGTTTTTCTTCGGCCAAGTGTTCAAAGTTTAGCCAATCGTTGCTATTGCCCATCGCTGCTCATCTTCTCTGCTCTGTCCTTTAATATGGGGACAGGTTCCGGTTATTCAAAGTGGGGTATCATTACTATTTTATCATCTTCGCCATCATCCCGCCGCACTGGAACGTGCGCAAAAAATCTCTGACAAATTGTTACCAAACAATGTCAAGATCGTTACCTGCTTCAAACTTTGATGAACTGCTCCCTGCCGACAAAAGCCGATCCCTTGACGTGATGATCATTTGCTCTAGAGTGTAAATTCGTGAGCTGGTGGTGTTTTAACCACTTTTAGCCTCATCTGCTGCCTGCTTCTGGCGGGTGCGAATTCAGTTATTCATCTCACCTAAAAATAGCGTTGCGAGGGATGTAAAAGCATGGAGACGGGTACTGTTAAATGGTTCAACAACGCCAAAGGGTTTGGGTTTATCTGTCCTGAAGGCGGCGGCGAAGACATATTCGCCCACTATTCTACGATTAAGATGGATGGGTACCGGACGCTGAAAGCTGGCCAGCAGGTCAGTTTTGATGTGCACCAAGGGCCAAAAGGGAACCATGCGAGTCTTATTGTGCCACTGGAAAGCGAGGCTCTGGCCTAACGCGCTTGCGCAGAGTCAGTCTGAAATACCCCACTAAAATGCCAGCCGCCGCGCGACTGGCATTTTTTATTAGCTTATTATTCGCGTGCCAGCGCGTCAATCGGGTTAAGCCGCGCCGCGCTGCGTGCCGGCAGATAGCCGAACACCACGCCGATGGCGGTGGAACACACAAACGCACTCAGCAGCGCCGCCGGTGGGAAGCTTATCTGCCACCCCGGCAACACCACTTGCACCAGCAGGCCGATGGCGAAGGACAGCGTAATGCCCAAGGCACCGCCGACCAGGCACACCAGCACCGCTTCTATCAGAAACTGCTGCAAGACGTCGCCAGAGCGAGCGCCCACCGCCATACGTATACCGATTTCTCGCGTGCGTTCCGTCACCGACACCAACATGATGTTCATCACGCCGATCCCGCCAACCACCAATGAAATCACTGCCACCAGCGTCAAAAACAGCTGCAGCGTACGCGTGGTTTTCTCTGCGGTCTGCACCAGACTGTCCATGTTATAGGTGAAGACGTCTTTCTTGCCGTGGCGCAGCGTCAGCAAGCGCGTCAACTGCTGCTCCGCCTCCTGGCTATTGTAACCTTCACGAATACGCACGGTGATTGAATCAAAGTAAGCGTTCCCCATCAGCCGATTGGCCATGGTGCTGTAGGGCACCCAGACGTTCAGCGTCTTGCTGCTGCCGAACATCGACTGCTTTTCTTTCGCCACCCCCACCACCGTGGCCGGCATATTGCCCACCAGGATCACCTGCCCCACCACATCTTTCTGGTGCGGGAACAACCGGCGTTGGGTATTGGCGTCGATCACCACCGTTTGCGACTGCGATTGCACCTGCAGTTGATCAATGCCGACGCCCTGAGTGAAGGTCATGCCGTACACGCGGAAAAACTGTTCGCTGACCCCGGTCACGTTAGCGGCAACGTCGACGTTACCCAACCGCAGCCGCATGCTGCTGGCGATACTGGGCGACAGCGCGCTGACGTAAGGTTGTTCTCGCAACGCCGCAAGATCGTCGTACTTCAGCGCCTGGCGGAAGGTAGGATCGTCGTCACCGAAGTCCTTGCCGGGGTAGATGTCCACCGTATTGGTGCCGATGGATTTGATATCGGCCAGCACCATCTGTTTGGCGGCGTCACCGATCACCAGGATCGAAACCACCGAGGCGATCCCGATGATAATGCCGAGCATGGTCAGCGCGGTACGCATCTTACTCGCGGCCATCGCCCGCCAGGCCATCACCAGCGCTTCGCGGAAACGGCCAATGGTTTGCTGCCAGGACGGTGCCGGAGCCACCATTTCCAGCGGTTTGGCGTTCGGGTTGATCCGCCCGTCCGGGCGTGAATCGGCAATGATCTCGCCGTCACGGATTTCAATGATCCGTTCGGCCTGCTGGGCTACCGCCGGATCGTGAGTGACGATAATCACCGTATGCCCCTGCTCGCGCAGTTGCTTGAGGATGGTCATCACCTCTTCACCGGAATGACTGTCGAGGGCGCCGGTCGGTTCATCCGCCAGGATCACCTGACCGCCGTTCATCAGTGCGCGGGCGATACTGACGCGCTGCTGTTGGCCACCGGAAAGTTGGCTCGGCCGGTAGCCGACACGCTCGTTAAGGCCAAGACGCTGCAACAGCGCAACCGCCCGCTCACGGCGTGCCGCCTTCCCCAACCCGGCATACACCGCCGGCACTTCGACGTTATGCGCCGCGCTCAAATGCGGCAATAAATGATAACGCTGGAAAATAAAGCCAAAATGTTCACGCCGAAGCCGGGCCAACGCATCACTATCCAGCGTCGCCACGTCCTGCCCGGCCACCCGATACACGCCGGAACTGGGCTTATCCAGACAGCCGAGAATATTCATCAGCGTCGATTTACCGGAGCCGGAGGCCCCCATAATGGCCACCATTTCACCGGCCTCGATGCTCAGGCTCACGTTCTTCAGCACCGCCACCGTCTGGTCGCCCGATTGATAACTGCGGCTGATGCCGCTCAGTTCCAACAACGCCGCCATCAGGTGGACTCCGCGCCGCCGCGGCTGACGATCACTTCATCGCCAATGTTCAGCCCGCTGAGAATTTGCACGTCGATATTATTACGCAGGCCAATAGTCACCTCGCGCTTTTCCTCTTTACCCTGTTTCAGGACAGAAACCTGGTAACGGTTATCCGCGATTTGGTCGCCCAGCGCCGCCAGAGGGATCACCTGCACCTGGCTGACACCCGCCAGTTGAATATGCACCTGCGCCGTCATTTGCAGACGCAGTAACCCCTCGGGATTCGGCACTTCAAAGCGCGCGTAATAGAAGATGGCGTTATTGACCTTTTCCGGCGTCGGTTGGATGTCTTTCAGCACGCCGTCAAAGCGCCGATTAGGATCGCCCAGCACGGTAAACCAGGCTTTTTGGCCCGGTTTCAGGCTGATGACGTCCGCTTCCGACACCTGGGCCTTCACCAACATGGTGCTGAGATCCGCCAGCGTCAAAATGTTCGGCGCCTGCTGCGCGGCGATCACCGTTTGCCCCTGCAGCGTGGTGATTTGCACCACGTCGCCGTCCATCGGCGCTTCAATACGGGTAAACGCCAGGTTGATTTTTGCGGTGTCCAGGCTGGCCTGATTTTTGGCGATTTGCGCATTGATGGTTCCCACCTGCGCCTTCTTCACCGCCAACTGCGTGGCCGCCTGATCCAGATCCTGGCGCGAGACCGCCTGCAGCTTGGCCAACGCCTGATTACGTTGCAGCGTTACCGCCGCCAGCTGTTGTTCCGCCTGGGCCTGTTGTAACTGGGCATGCAGTTCGCGCAGCGTCGCTTCACCCTCGCGGATGCTGTTTTGTGCCTGCTGTGGATCAATCACGCCGAGCAACTGACCTTTTTTCACCCGGTCGCCGATCTCGACATACAGGCTTTCCAACTGCCCACTGACCTGCGCACCAACGTCAACCTTGCGCACCGCGTCAAGCTGACCGGTCGCCAGTACGTTTTGCTGCAGATCGCCCTTGGCGACCTTCACCGTTTTAAACTGGGTTGGCGTCGGGTGGCCGAAGTGCCAGATCGCCAGCACAGCGATTGCCGCCGCTACGATCAGCGCCATAATCCAGCGTCGCTTGTGTCCTTTAAACCACGTCAAAATAGGTTCCTGCCTGTTGCAATTCATACTGCCAATAGCGGCAGCGGGGGTAAATTATCACGCACCGTGCGGAATAACTAAACCTTAGCTCAACACAATGTGGAGACACGCTTGGTTACAGTTGGGCATTGACCTCTCGTTTAGTGAAGCCTTGATGAAATAGCGCCATTCAACACAGCCAAGGATTTCATCATGTCACAGCTCAGCTATCCACTCGTATCTGCACGCCCGCTTAACGGCTGGCAACTGATGACGGCGCTGATCAATGGCGAAAAGACGCCGAGTAACGTCTGGAAAAAAACGTCATTCCGTTTGAAGTTTATCGGTCGTTCGTTATTTTGCTGGCGTACCACCAGCGGCTTGCTAAGCACGCTGGCGTCCAATCCCCTGCTGGATGAGATCCTGAGCGCGCAGCCCAATCTGCCGTGCAAACTGCATCGCCCGTATCTGGCGGCGAACATGAGCAAAATCGAGTGCTTGTTCGCCCTGCGCGATCACTACGATCTCAGCACGCAACGCATGCCGATGAAAATGCTGCTTGGGCACCTGAAAAAGCCCTTTGTGCTCGCCTGCGCCAACGGCAAGAGCGGGGCCCCGGTTTCGCTGGAACTGGCGGCCATCGACAACCTGAACAAGGAAGGCGAAGCCACCCTGCTGCTGCGTAACGCCAACGGCATTATGCTGGCGGAAATCACCTTTTCGCTGATGCACTATCAGCAAAAGCCGACGCTGTTCATTGGGGGATTACAGGGAGCCAATCATCAGGTGCCGCACGCTGAAATCCAGCAGGCCACCAAAGAGTGCCACGGGTTGTTCCCGAAACGGCTGGCGCTGGAAGGGATTTGCACTCTGGCGCGTCATTTGGGCATTAAGCAAATCGTGGCGGTCAGCAACGCCACCCATATCTATCAGAACTGGCGCTACCACAGTAAAAAGAAAGACCAACTGCATGCCGATTACGACCAGTTCTGGGCCTCAATGGGGGGCAAAATGCTTGAAAGCGGTTATTTCCTGCTGCCGGAGCACATCACCCGTAAACCGATCGACGACATCGCCAGCAAGAAACGAGCCGAATACCGCCGTCGTTATCAGTTACTGGACGAGTTGGAACAGGGAATGGCAGAGCATTTTTGACCCTGGCCTGATCCTAATCGGCGCGGCCACGCGCCAGCCAGGTCACACGTGAAAACATTTTCTTCAACAGTGGCGGCACCGAGTCCGTGCCCCACTGCCCTGCCTGCATCGCCACTTCGATCGCCAAATCGGGTTTCGAGGAGTGATGTACCGCTTTCAGGATCACTTTACGCACCGGCATCTGCGCATTCTTCGGCACCGATGCCACCCGGTAGTAAACCGGGCTGAATCCCTCGCGGAACATGAAATGCTCCATATCCGGTGCCGGCAATGCGGTCAGCCGATCGCGCTCGTTATCCTCGTGGTTATCCAACATGCTGCGTACGGTATTGGCGTACTTTTTCCCCGCTTCATCACCGTCCACCAGGGCGTGCCACTCAATGCCCATGCGTCGGGCGAACTTCAGCAACGGTTTCAACCCGCACTGGGCAAACTCGATCACCCGTACGCCCTCTGCCTCAAAGTGATAGCCGCACTGGCGTGCCAATTCGCTCAGTAGCCAGACTTCGGTCTCGCCTTCCACCAATAACCAGCAGCGGGCAAACAGTGAGGAAGGTCGGTTGAAACGAATATGAAAAGCAATACGGCGCCCATCCTCCGGGCCCAGCCCACGCGGCCCCAGCCGATAGGTGGCGACACGCCCCGACTCACGCACCAAGCGACACACGTGTTCTACCGGCACCAGCGACACCAGTTCGCTGGAGTTGGTGGTGGTAATGCGCTGCAGCGGCAGTTGGTTGAGCAGCCCCCAGGCCACCGACAGCATAATCGGATGCAGACGGGTTTCCGGATCCTCCACCAGCAGCAGTGGCCGGGCGTGCGGATCCAGCTTGATGCTGCCCTTGGCCTGCAGCAGCGTAGAAAACATCCCCAGCAAGATCAGACGCATGCTACGGCTGTTAGGTTCCGCCACCATGCGGTTGATGCTGTCCAGCGAGCGCCACGCCTGCTGATCCTGATCTTGATCCAGCCGCTGTCGGCGCGGTCGCGACACCTGCGAGCCCTGTTCGGCGAAGTAGTGCTCCAGCAGTTGCTGCATCGCCGCCAGCCCCTGTCGCAGCTCGGCGTTAGTCAACTTTTGCGGGTTGCGTACCAGTTCTCGCGTCAATTGATCCAGCTGTTGGGCCAGGGCTTTGTTGTCGGCCGGGTTTTGATCGTTTAACGTGCTGGGCCGCAAGCGGCGGATAAAACGCGCGTCTCGCAAGCGCAACACCGGATGGATACGGATAATCGCATGCGCCAGTTGCTCAATATGATGCAACTGCATCGCGTTACCGTCGGCATCCAGAAAACCACGCCAGGTACAAACCGTACCGTCATCGGCCAGTTCGCCTTCACAGCGGTAGTAAATGCGGTTGAGGTTATCCTCGCCCTTGATCCACAGCGGCGAAAGATGGCGATAACGGGGCAGATGAGCGTGGCCGATGTCTTTTTCACAGAAGGTAAATACCACCTGCAAATGCCGTTCTTTGGCCTCTTCCTCGCCGGGGGGGAAATGAAAGTCATGCCCTTCAAAACGGTACAGCTTTTGCTCCGGCGCCAGCAGCAGGGTCAACGCGTCCAGCAAGCTGGATTTACCCCAGGCGTTTTCGCCCAGCAGCAGCGTGTTGTCGTCCAGCATCAGCGACAACCGGTTAATGCCGCGAAAACCTGCAATCTCGATACGCTCTAAGAACATCTGTCGCCTCCCGTGCGAGCTGCCACCGTCCTTAATGGGGTGACCTTCTCTGAGCATGGTCAAAAAACCCCTTGCAGGTCAAGAGGACGACGTCAAATCTGCCGCTTTACTCCGGTCGCCGTTTTGGTTAGCGTGTGGGGCCTCGCCGGTCATCCCGGCGCCATCTGCCGAACATAGGACGTAAGCTTCACCATGTATTCAGGACTGCTGATTATTCTGTTACCGCTGATTGCCGGTTACCTCGTTCCCTTGCGTAGCAGAACGTTACTGCAAACCATCAACCGTCTGCTGAGCTGGATGGTTTACGTGATCCTGTTTTTCATGGGCATCAGCCTGGCGTTTCTGGAGGATCTGAGCAGCAATCTGGTACTGATTTTCCAGTATGCCTCGGTGTTCTTCCTGTGCATTCTCGCTGCCAGCCTGCTGATGCTGGCGCTGCTGGAACGTAAAATGCCGTGGCGCAACAGCCATAAACAGGAAAAGCTGCCCTCACGCCTGCATATGGCGCTGGAATCGCTCAAACTGTGCGGCGTGGTGCTCGGCGGGTTCCTGCTCGGCCTGACGCAGTGGCAATGGCTGCAGTTTGCTAATAAAGGCAGCGAATACGCACTGATTTTCCTGTTGCTGCTGGTCGGCATTCAACTGCGCAACAGCGGTATGACGCTGCGCCAAATCGTACTTAACCGGCGCGGCATGATAGTGGCGGTGGTCGTGACGGTTAGCGCACTGGCCGGCGGTGCGCTGGCAGCGCAACTGCTGGGGCTGCCGATCAAAGCCGGGCTGGCGATGGCGTCCGGTTTTGGCTGGTATTCGCTTTCCGGCATTCTGATCACCGACGCCTATGGCCCGGTGCTGGGCAGCGCGGCCTTCTTTAACGATCTGGCGCGCGAACTGGTGGCGATTATGCTGATCCCCACCCTGATACGCCGCAGCCGTTCCTCGGCGCTGGGTCTGTGTGGCGCCACCTCAATGGACTTTACCCTGCCGGTATTGCAGCGCAGCGGCGGGCTGGAAATGGTGCCGCCGGCGATTGTGCACGGTTTCCTGTTAAGCCTGCTGGCCCCGGTGCTGATCGCCCTGTTCTCTTGATCTCTCTCCGGGGGCGCGGCCCCCGGAAAGCGGAATAATTCCCATCCGCACAACAAAATTGCGCTAAATCAAACTTACCCTTGGTTACACCACAAAAGCCTTTTTAAGCCCCGGTTGCCGATCTATGCTCTTAAACAAGCATTTTAAATGCAACTTTAAAAAGGAAGCGATTATGTTCTGTGTGCAATGTGAACAAACCATTCGAACCCCGGCAGGTAACGGCTGCTCTTACGCTCAGGGGATGTGCGGCAAAACGGCGGAAACCTCTGACCTGCAAGATCTGCTGGTGGCGGCGCTGCAAGGGCTGTCCGCCTGGGCGCTGCAAGCCCGGGCACTCGGGATCGTCGATCATGATATCGACAGCTTTGCTCCACGCGCCTTCTTCTCGACCCTGACTAACGTCAACTTCGATTCAGACCGCATCATCGGCTACGCGCGGGAAACTATCGCCCTGCGTGAGTCACTGGCCACCCGCTGTCGTCTGCTGGACGCTGGCGTACATGTCGATCATCCTTTAGCCACGCTGCAGTTGGCCGGCGACGATATGCCGACCCTGCTGCAACAGGCAGCGCAGTTCGCCCTGAATACCGATAAAGCCGAGGTCGGCGACGACGTGCACGGCCTGCGCATGCTGTGCCTGTACGGCCTGAAAGGCGCCGCGGCCTATATGGAGCACGCCCACGTGCTGGGGCAATCCGACAACCAAATTTACGCCGACTATCACGCCTTTATGGCCTGGCTCGGCACCCAACCGAGCGATGTGGATACCCTGCTGAACAACGCCATGGGCATCGGCAAGATGAACTTCAACGTGATGGCGATCCTCGATCACGGTGAGACACAGACCTATGGCGATCCGCTGCCCAGCGCGGTAAACGTCCGCCCGGTGGCAGGTAAAGCCATTTTGATCTCCGGTCACGATCTTAAAGATCTGCGCATGCTGCTGGAGCAAACCGAGGGCCAGGGCGTGAACGTTTACACCCACGGTGAAATGTTGCCGGCACACGGCTATCCGGAACTGAAAAAATTCCAGCACCTGGTGGGCAACTATGGCAGCGGCTGGCAGAACCAGCAGACCGAATTCGCCAAATTCCCCGGTCCTGTCGTGATGACCTCCAACTGCATTATCGACCCTAACGTCGGCAACTACGGCGATCGCATCTGGACGCGCAGCATCGTCGGCTGGCCAGGCGTCAACCATTTGGACGGGGACGATTTCACCCAGGTGATCGCCCAGGCGCAAGGTATGAAGGGTTTCCCGTATACCGAAATCGAACATATGATCACCGTCGGCTTTGGTCGCCAGACGCTGCTCAACGCCGCCGATACGGTGATCGACCTGGTGGCGCAAAAGAAACTGCGTCACGTCTTCCTGGTCGGGGGCTGTGATGGCAGCCGCGATGAACGCAGCTATTTCACCGACTTTGCCCGCAGCGTACCGCAAGACTGTCTGATCATGACGTTGGCCTGCGGCAAATATCGCTTCAACAAGCTGGATTTCGGCACCCTGGAAGGGTTGCCGCGCCTGCTGGACGTCGGCCAATGTAACGACGCCTATTCCGCCATCATGCTGGCGGTCAAACTCGCCGATACGCTCGGTTGCACGGTTAACGAACTGCCGCTCAGCCTGGTGCTGTCGTGGTTTGAGCAGAAAGCGATCGTCATTCTGCTGACGCTGCTGTCGTTGGGGGTGAAAAACATTGTCACCGGCCCGACAGCCCCCGGCTTCCTGACCGACAACCTGATGGCGATCCTCAACGACAAATTCGGCATGCGCCCGATCACCACCGTTGAGCAGGATCTGCACGCCCTGCTTGGCTGATCACGTTATTCCTGGGGGCGGCAGATGCCGGCCCCTTTGCTTTTGAGGTGCTCTATGACCCAACCCAGCCCACTTTGCCCTAACCGCATGCAGGTCCATTCGATCCGGCAGGAAACCGCCGACGTCTGGACGTTAAACCTGATCTGCGACGTTTTTTACCCTTACCAACCCGGCCAGTTTGCGCTGGTCAGCATTCGTCACAGCGAAGAAACGCTGCGCGCCTATACGCTGTCTTCTTCGCCCGGCCAGAGTCGTTTTCTCAGCATCAGCGTACGCTGTTTGCCGGACGGCATAGGTTCACGCTGGTTAACGCGCGAGGTCAAACCCGGCAACACCCTGTGGCTGTCCGATGCACAAGGCGAGTTCAGTTGTGAACAACACCCGGCCGACCGTTATCTGATGCTGGCCGCCGGTTGCGGCGTCACGCCGATCATCTCCATGTGTCGCTGGCTGGTGGCCAACCGTCCCGCCTGTGATATTGCCGTGATCTTTAACGTACGCACCCCGGCCGACACCATTTTCGCCGAGCAATGGCGTGAGTTGTCCGCCACGCATCCGCAACTGCGGCTGACGCTGATGGCTGAACAAGATCTCCAGCCGGGTTATCTCCCCGGGCGCATCAGTGCCGAAGTACTGCGCCAGACGGCACCGGATATGACTGAACGCACGGTGATGACCTGCGGCCCGGCGCCTTATATGACTCAGGTGGAACAGCTGTGTCGGCAGCTTGGCGTACCGGCCTCTCGCTTCCATAAAGAACAGTTTCATACCCCGGTGGAGACCGATACCGGGCAAAGCGAAGGATTAACGCTGCGTGCCGCCCGACCGCTGCGTGAATTCCGCGTCCCGGTCGGCAGTACGCTGCTGGCAGCGATGGAGGCGAACGCGCTGCCGGTCAACGCGGCCTGTCGCGCCGGAGTGTGCGGCTCGTGCAAAACGCGCATCCTCGAAGGCGACTACACCACCACCAGCAGCATGACGCTCACCCCGGCAGAAATCGCCCAGGGCTACGTGCTGGCCTGCAGTTGCCAACTCCAGGGCGACGTCACCCTCGCCTGACGCTTGCAGCCCCATCGCCAATGATGGGGCATTTATCGGCAAGCAGGCTTTGCACTCCCCTTCTACACTTTCCCGGTTGCTCGCTTTTATTACGTTCATCTGCTCAATAGCCAATAAGCCGACCCGAAGAATTTCAGTCCGTTGAAAATTAAGGGTATATTTATCATGCATGTTTGGGGGAAGTATGAAGCAAACCGTAGCCACACTGATCGCCAAAACTTTGGAACAGGCCGGTGTGAAACGTATTTGGGGCGTCACCGGCGATTCGCTTAACGGCCTCAGCGACAGCCTGCACCGCATGGGCACCATCGAATGGCTGGGCACCCGCCACGAAGAGGTCGCCGCCTTTGCCGCCGGAGCAGAGGCTCAGCTCACCGGCCAGTTGGCGGTCTGCGCCGGATCTTGTGGGCCCGGCAACCTGCATCTGATTAACGGGTTATTCGATTGTCACCGCAACCACGTGCCGGTGCTGGCGATTGCCGCACATATTCCTTCCAGCGAGATCGGCAGCGGTTATTTTCAGGAAACTCACCCGCAAGAACTGTTCCGCGAATGCAGTCACTACTGCGAACTGGTCTCCAACCCGGAGCAACTGCCACGGGTGCTGGAGATCGCCATGCGCAAGGCTATCCTCAATCGCGGCGTGTCGGTGATCGTGCTACCGGGCGACGTGGCGCTGCGCATGGCGCCGGAAGACGCCAGCATGGTGTGGCACACTCCGGCCCTGCCGCTGGTGCAGCCGCCGATGAGCGAACTGAACAAGCTGGCGGCAACCCTCAACAAAGCGAAGAACATTACGCTGATGTGCGGCAGCGGCTGCGCCGGTTCGCATGACGAAGTGGTCAAGTTGGCCGAACTGCTGCAGGCGCCGGTGGTACACGCGCTGCGCGGCAAAGAGCATATCGAGTGGGATAACCCCTATAGCGTCGGCATGACCGGTCTGATCGGCTTCTCTTCCGGCTACCACGCGATGATGAACGCCGATACCCTGGTGCTGCTCGGCACTCAGTTCCCGTACCGCGCGTTCTACCCGACCAATGCCAATATCATTCAGATTGACATCAACTCCGGCAGCATCGGGGCACACTGCCCGGTCAATATGGCGCTGGTAGGCGATATCAACACCACCCTCACCGCTCTGCTGCCGCAGTTGGAGCCCAAGAGCGACCGCAGCTTCCTCGACAAGGCTCTGGAACACTACCGCAACGCGCGCAAGGATCTGGACGGCCTGGCCACCGCCAATGACGATCAGCCGATTCACCCGCAGTATCTGGCGCAGCAGCTCAGTCAATACGCCAGCGACGACGCCATCTTCACCTGCGACGTCGGCACGCCGACGGTTTGGGCCGCCCGCTATCTGAAAATGAACGGCAAACGCCGTCTGCTCGGGTCGTTCAACCACGGTTCGATGGCCAACGCCATGCCGCAGGCGATTGGCGCGCAGGCAACCGAACCGAACAAACAGGTGATCGCCATGTGCGGCGACGGCGGCTTCACGATGCTGATGGGCGATTTCCTGTCATTGGCGCAGCTAAAACTGCCGGTCAAGATTGTGATATTCAACAACAGCGTACTGGGCTTTGTGGCCATGGAAATGAAGGCCGGTGGCTATCTGACCGACGGTACCGACCTGCACAACCCTGATTTTGCGGCGATAGCCAACGCTGCCGGCATCAAGGGCATTCGGGTAGAGAAGGCGTCAGATCTGGACGGCGCACTGCAGGAAATGCTGGCGCACCCCGGCCCGGCGTTGCTGGATGTCGTCACCGCCAAACAGGAACTGGCGATGCCACCGCAGATCAAATTCGAACAGGCCAAGGGCTTTAGCCTGTATATGCTGCGCGCCATCATCAACGGGCGTGGCGACGAAGTGGTCGAGCTGGCAAAAACCAACTGGCTGCGTTAATAATCGTATCCTCTTCCCTATCAGCTATGGCTATCCCCAATAGATTTCAAGTTGCAGCCAACAACGCGGCGGCTTGAAAGATAAAGGGGATAGATAAAGGAGTTGTATGCTTATTGATTTACGCAGTGATACCGTGACCCGCCCCAGCGCTGCGATGCGCGAAGCCATGGCCCAGGCCGAAGTGGGTGATGATGTTTACGGTGATGACCCGACGGTCAACGCCCTGGAGGCGGAGGCGGTTCGCCTGTCCGGTAAAGAGGCGGCGCTGTTCTTGCCGAGCGGCACCCAGGCCAATCTGGTGGCGCTGCTGAGCCATTGTCAGCGTGGTGACGAGTATATTGTCGGCCAGCAGGCACATAACTATAAATACGAAGCCGGCGGTGCTGCGGTGCTCGGCAGCATTCAGCCGCAGCCGATTGAAGCGAACCCGGACGGCACCCTGCCGCTGGACAAAGTGGCGGCGGCAATCAAACCCGATGATATTCACTTTGCCAAAACCCGTCTGCTGAGCCTGGAAAACACCATCAGTGGCCGCGTGTTGCCACTGGCCTATTTGCAGCAAGCCTGGCAGTTCAGCCGTGAACGTCACCTGGCGCTGCATATCGATGGCGCACGCATCTTCAACGCAGCCGTCGCGCTGAATGTGCCGCTGAAAGAGATCGTGCAGTACTGTGACACCTTCACCATTTGCCTGTCGAAAGGCCTGGGCGCACCGGTGGGTTCGCTGCTGTGCGGCAGTGAAGCCTTTATTGAGCAAGCCATCCGCTGGCGCAAAATGACCGGTGGTGGCCTGCGCCAGGCCGGTATTCTGGCCGCCGCCGGGTTATATGCGCTGGAGCATAATGTCGAACGGCTGCGGGAAGATCACGACAACGCGCAATGGCTGGAACAGCAGCTACAACACATTGGCGTGGAGATCGCCGAAACGGGCGCGCAAACCAACGTGCTGTACCTGCGTCAGTCCCCTGAATTGGCGGCAAAACTGGGTCCCTGGATGCGCGAGCGCGGCGTACTGATCAGCAGCGGACCGCTAACGCGCATTTTGACCCACCTCGACGTCAGCCGTCAGGATTTGCAGCAGGTGGTCGATTTGTGGCAACAATTCCTCAAGCAGCACGCCTGATCCCCTCTTCTCCCTGACGTCGCCGCCGGGGAGAAACTATGGCGCTTCGATCGCCGCCACAAAGCGGCGGGTAATCTGCTGAGGGCGCGTGATTGCGCCGCCGACCACCACCGCATGTGCCCCCAATGCCAGGCAGCGCGCCGCCATCTCCGGCGTCTCAACATTGCCTTCGGCAATCACCGGAACGTCCACTCCCGCCAGCACCTCACGCAAAAAACGAAAGTCGTCTTGCGCCAACTTGCTGCCCAGGGTTTCGGCGGTATAGCCATGCAACGTGGTTCCCACGCAGTCGAAGCCCAGCCGGGCGGCATTGCACGCTTCCTCCAGCGTGGCGATGTCCGCCATCAGCAATAACCCTGGGTATTTGGCACGAACTGCGGTGACCAAGGCCGCCAGTTGCAGAGCACCGGGCCGTCGATGCCCAGTGGCGTCCAGGGCAATCATCGGCGGTGCCAGCGTCATCAGCTCGTCGATTTCCTGCAGGGTCGGCGTGATATACACATCACTGCCCGCATAATCGCGTTTGATGATGCCGATCACCGGTAGCGTCACCGAACGCATGATGGCTTTAACGTCATCGACGCTGTTGGCACGGATCGCCGCCGCCCCCCCTTGCTCTGCGGCCACCGCCATACGCGACATGATATAATCGCTGTGCAAAGGTTCATCGTCCAGGGCCTGGCAAGACACCACCAGCCGCCCTTTAATCTGCTGCAAAATAGAAAGCGTCATAAATCCAACAACTCCTCGACTTCATTTTTAATGATGGTGACGTGCGGGCCGTAAATCACCTGCACGCCCTTGCCGCGAATGATCACCCCACGTGCTCCGCTGGCTTTCAATCCCGCCTCATCCAGTAACCGGCTTTGTTTCACCGTGATGCGCAGACGTGTGGCGCAGCAGTCCAATTCCACAACGTTATCTTTCCCCCCCAACGCCGCCAGTACCTGCTGAGATCGCGCCGTTCCCTCCAGGGCCACCTCTGCAGGCGTGTCTTCGCCACGTCCCGGTGTTTTGAAATTGAAACGAACAATCAGGAAGCGGAAAGTGAAGTAGTACAGAAAGAACCAGGGAACCCCGACCAACGGCACATACATCCAATGGGTTTTGGCTTCCCCCTGCAGAACGCCGAACAGCATGAAATCAATAAAGCCGCCGGAGAATGTCTGGCCGATAGTGATATGCAGAATGTGGGCAAGCATGAATGCCAGACCGTCGAACAGGGCGTGAACCACGTACAACGCCGGAGCGACAAACAGAAACGAGAACTCAATCGGCTCGGTAATCCCGGTGAGAAACGAGGTCAGCGCCGCAGACAGCAGCAACCCGCCGACGCGCCGACGGTTCTCCGGGCGAGCGGTCTGATACATCGCCAGACAGGCACCGACCAGACCGAACATCATGGTGATAAAGCGACCAGACATAAAACGCGCGGTGCCGATGTAAAATTGTTGGGTATGGGGATCGGCGAGTTGAGCGAAGAAAATGCGCTGCGTGCCCTCAACCAGTTGACCGTTGATCACTTCGCTGCCGCCCAGTGCCGTGGTCCAGAACGGCAGATAAAAAATGTGATGCAAGCCAAACGGCCCCAGCATGCGCAGCACAAAACCATAGATAAAGGTGCCCAAATAACCCGTGGCATCCACCAGCCCACCCAGACCAAAAATCACCTGCTGGAAGTGAGGCCAGATCAGGGTCATCAGCACGCCAACGCCCATCGCGGCCAGTGAGCAAACGATAGGAACGAACCGGGAACCACCGAAAAAGCCCAGGAACTGCGGCAGCGAAATTTTGTTGTAGCGGTCGTGTAAATACCCGGTCACCAAGCCAATGATCACCCCGCCGAACACCCCGGTTTCCAGTGTTTGTATGCCCATAATCACCCCCTGGCCCACCGAGCCCGGGTTTTCGGTGGTCAGAGAGCCGTCGATTTTCAGCAGGGCATTGATGGTGGCGTTCATCACCAGATAGGCGATCAGCGCGGCCAACCCGGCAGTCCCCTTATCACCTTTAGCCAGCCCCACCGCCACGCCCACGGCAAACAACACCGCCAGGTTGGCGAACACGATAGAACCGGCGCTGGCCATCACGGTAAACACGCCCTGTAACCAACCGACGTCGAGGAAGGGGTAAGCCTCCAGGGTATTGGGATTGGATAACGCCCCGCCGATCCCCAGCAGCAAACCCGCGGCGGGCAACACGGCGATCGGCAACATAAACGACTTTCCGAACCGCTGGGCTTTTTCAAACCAGCCTGCGGATCTTGATTCCCCTGCTGTTGACATAAATTTTCCTCATTATCATTTTTTATGATGAAAATTTTTACCACAATTAAATGATGATGTTGAAAATTTTATTCATAACGATGATCGGCCTCACAATACGTCGATTTCGCTGGCGGGCGGCGGCGACTTTCCGCCACAATAGAAAGGGAAATAATCAGAAAGGTAACGTGATGAATACTGGAAATTTATTATTGCGGCTGCGGCAGGAACTGGCGAGTTACAGTCCCACGCTGCAAAAACTCGGCAGCTATGTTATCGAGGAGCCATCCAGGGCCGTCTACTTTACCATCACCGAACTGGCTCGCGAGAGCGGTACCAGTGAAGCCAGTGTGACCCGGCTCTGCCGTCATCTGGGGTGCAAGGGTTACACCGAGTTTAAAATGGCGCTGGCGTTGAGCCTGCAACAAAACCAACCTGAGGTGACGACCCGCCAGAGCGCCACGGAGGATCTGGTGGAAGAAAGCGTACAGGCGCTGCGAGATACCGGCACGCTATTGGACCATCAGGCGTTGCAACAGGCGGCGGAAAGCCTGCACCAATGTGCGTCGGTGCAGATTTACGGCGTTGCCGCCAGCGCGATTATCGGGGATTTCCTGCATTACAAGCTGTTGCGCGTGGGTAAACCGGCGCTGCTGTTCAGCGATATGCACCGGGCGGCCATGAATGCAGCCTCGCTGGGCAAGCAAGACTTGCTGATCGCTATCTCCAGTTCAGGATCGACCAAAGACGTCCTGCATGCGGTGACGTTGGCCAAGCAACGCGGCGCGCGGATCATCGCCGTCAGCAACACTCAACGCAGCCCATTGGCCAAGCTGGCGGATATCCTGCTGGTGGCGGCCAAGCCGGAAGGCCCGCTGAACGCAGGCGCCCTGCCGGCCAAGGTCGGCGCGATGTTGTTGGTGGAATTTATGGTCGCCGAGCTGGCCAAGCATGATCCCGCTTACGGCCAGGCGGTACAAACCACGGCGAGCGCGACTCTGCCGTTGTTGCTGTAAATCAGAGGATCCAGCGGCCGTAAACCCAGTACCAGATCGCCAGCGTCGCCGCCACGTTCAGCACCACACTGAAGATAAACCAGTTTTTGAACGGCTGTTTCTGGGTTTTATGGCGAAACAATTGCTGCGCGGCGATAGCCCCTATCCAGCCGCCCACCAGCCCGAACACCAGCAGCGTGCTTTCAGGTACCCGACGCCAGCCCTTGCGCGCGGCCAGTTTATCGGCACCGTACACCAACAGCGTCAGCAGGTTAGCCAACAGCCACCACATCCAAATCGGGTGCAGGAAAAACAAACTGGCGATCAGCGCCAGACCTAACAGGGCATAACAAACAGCATTGAGTTTCATAGCTTCCAGCTTAGTGCAGACAAACGGTGCGTAGTGTGACGCTGCCCGACGGCGGATGCAACGCCCGCATAACCACACAAAAAGTGCATTTAAACCCTGAGTTTGGCATGCTGTCATCGACTTCCACTGCATAAGGCAGCGCTAATGACACCTCAACGCGTACTGGTTCTTGGAGCCAGCGGCTATATTGGCCAGAACCTGATCCCCCACCTGATCGAACAGGGACACAGTATTACCGCTGCCGCACGCCGCCTCGAATGGCTTCAGGAACAGCAGTGGCCGCAGGTTAACTGCCAGTACGTGGACGTCTACCAGCCGGAAACCCTGGCCGCCGCCCTGTGGGAGATCGATGCCGTTTATTACCTGATCCACGGTATGGGCGACGGTGATGATTTCATCGAAAAGGAGCGCCAGGCGGCGGAGAACCTGCGCGATGCGCTGCGCAACTCCAGCGTAAAACAGGTGATTTTTCTCGGTGCACTGCAACCGGAAGGCGAGAGTTCGCCCCATCTGGTGGCACGCAAACTGACCGGTGAGATCCTGCGTCAAAGCGGCGTACCGGTCACCGAGCTGCGCGCCAGTATCATCGTCGGCCCCGGTTCGGCCGCGTTCGAAATCATGCGCGATATGGTCTATAACCTGCCGGTGCTGACGCCACCGCGCTGGGTACGCTCCAAATCCTCTCCGGTCGCACTGGAAAACCTGTTGGTGTATCTGGCCGATCTGCTGGCGCACCCGGCGGACGAAAACCGCATTTTCGACGTCGCCGGCCCGGAGTACATCAGCTACCAAACGATGTTTGAGCGCTTTATCGCCATCAGCGGCAAAAAACGCTGGTTGATCCCGATCCCACTGCCCACCCGCTTTATCTCGGTATGGTTCATCAGCATGATCACCTCGGTGCCCACCTCTATCGCCAACGCGTTGATCCAGGGGTTGAACCACGACTTGCCTGCCGATGGCAAACCGCTACAGGCTCTAATCCCGCAGAGGCTGCAAACCTTCGATCAGGCGGTGACGGCTACCCTGCGGCGCGAGGAAGAAGTAGTCGACTCCGCCGACTGGGGCTACGATCCGGAGGCGCGAGCCCGCTGGCGACCAGGCTATGGCTTCTATCCGAAACAGGCGGGCTGTTCACTGGAAACCCAGGCATCCAGCCAGGCGTTGTGGCATAGGGTGCAGCAACTCGGCGGGAAAGAGGGCTATTTTTACGCCAATATCCTGTGGAAAATCCGTGCCCGCATGGACGATATGATCGGCAATCGCGTGGTTTATGGCCGCCCCCAGCGTGAGACGTTGGCCGTTGGCGACCTGGTCGACGGCTGGAAGGTCATCACCATTAAACCGCTGCGACAGTTGGCCTTGCTGTTCGGCATGAAAGCGCCTGGCCTCGGCCGGCTGGTATTCACCATCAAAGATCATGGCGACCACCGCACCCTGGATGTGCGTGCCTGGTGGCACCCTGCCGGTTTTAGCGGGCTGCTGTATTGGTTCGCCATGATGCCCGCCCATCTGTTCATTTTTCGCGGTATGGCACGCCGTATCGCCAGGCTGGCCGAAGAGAACCCGCGCAATATGTCCTGACCATCGTTTATTTGTCGATCAACCGCACAGTTTACTGCTGCGGTTAGGCCCTTTCCGATTGCATAGAGCACGAAATAACGGAAGAATGGCATCTTATTTGCTGGAACGCCGCTGAAGGCCGTCAGCATTCTGATTTTTGGTGAGAATAGAGTTCGTTATGAAGGTATTGGTCACCGGTGCAACCAGTGGGTTAGGCCGTAACGCCGTTGAATATCTCCGCCGCCAGGGCATAAAAGTGCGCGCCACCGGCCGCAACCAGGCCATGGGCAGTCTGCTGGAAAAAATGGGCGCGGAATTCATTCATGCCGATCTTACCAACCTGATCTCATCGCAGGCCAAAGCCATGCTGGCCGATGTGGACGTGCTGTGGCACTGCTCCAGCTTTACCTCCCCGTGGGGAACCGAAGAAGCCTTCGAACTGGCCAACGTGCGTGCGACCCGTCGCCTGGGCGAATGGTCGGCGGCCTACGGCGTTTCGCAGTTTATCCATATCTCTTCGCCGGCGATTTACTTCGATTATCATCACCATCGCAACATTACCGAAGACTTCCGCCCCGCGCGTTATGCCAACGAATTTGCGCGCAGCAAAGCCGCCGGTGAGCAAGTGATCCAGCAGTTGGCGATGTCCAACCCGCAAACCCACTTCACCATATTGCGCCCGCAGGGGTTATTCGGCCCGCATGACAAAGTGATGCTGCCGCGCCTGTTGCAGATGATCAAACGCTACGGCAACCTGCTGCTGCCCCGTGGCGGCGCGGCTCTGGTGGACATGACCTATCTGGAAAATGCGGTGCATGCCATGTGGCTGGCGACTCAGAAAGAAAATACGCCGTCCGGTCGCGCTTATAACATCACCAACCAGCAGCCGCGTCAGTTGCACAGCGTGGTGCAGCAGTTAATTGACGAAATGGGAATGAAATGCCGGATCCGCTCTGTGCCCTATCCAATGCTCGACATGATGGCGCGCGGCATGGAGAAACTCGGCAGCAAAAGCGAAAAAGAGCCGGTCTTGACCCACTATGGCGTCGCCAAACTCAATTTTGATCTGACGCTGGACACCACCCGCGCCCAGCAAGAGTTGGACTACCGGCCGATCGTTTCGCTCGATGAAGGCATTTCCCGCACCGCGCGCTGGCTGAAAGAGCACGGTAAACTGCACGGTCTGTAATTAACGCGCGGCACCGTACTTCAACAGCAACGCGTCGACAATCGCCTCACTCTCGGCATCCGGCTCACCGCGATAATCGCTGGGCCGGAAATGCATCTGAAACGCCGCCAGCACATTTTTCTGCTGCCTGACATCCCACTGTGTTTCAACGCCATAACCGTAACGCGCCAGCTTTTCCATCAACGGCGCCAACGGCACCGCCGCCTGCTTGTCGCGCCCGGCCAGAAACTTTTGCACCTGCTGTTCATCCGGCCAGGCGCCAATGCCCGCCTGCGCCAACTGCTGCCAGGGGAATAACGGACCGGGATCCTGCTTGCGCTGCGGTGCAATGTCGCTGTGCCCCACCACATCCGTCGGCTGAATGCCGTAACGTTGAATGATATCGCGGCTCAGAGGGATCAGCAGGGCGATTTGCTGAGGCGTATACGGCTGCCAGTGGGTAAACAATAAGGTGCGGTTGAACCCGCGATTGACAATTTCGATCCCGATCGAAGTGTCATTCAGGTTGGTTCTGCCACGCCAGGTGCTGGCACCGGCATGCCAGGCACGCAGCGATTCCGGCACCAGTTGGAACGCCACCGGTTTGCCCTGCGCCAACGGCGGGTGCGCCGGCAACAGATAGTGCGCGCTGACGTGTTCATCCGTCAGGGTTTTTAACGAGGAATGGAAATCTTCCGCAGTGTAATGCATCACCAGAAAACGAATGCGTTGGTCCGCCCCCTGCGCCTGATGCAGAGTTTCCAACTGGTAGTCGCCCCGGTCGATGGTGGTGCCTTGCGGCGCGTTTTGACAACCGGTGAGCAATGCTGCGGCAAATATCCCTGGCCAAATTTTCACGAATCCCTCCTGCCGTTGAGCGGCTCAAATTTGTCACTCAGATTGATCAACCTGTATCCAATAATCAAGTTAATCAATAATGGGTGGGATAAACAGATGCCCCGACGGTCGCCGGGGGCAAAAAAGGGGTTAAGAGACTGCTGACAAACATATAATGTTTGGCGGCAGGCGCTAAAGATTTTAAAAATAAATCAGGAAAATCAATTTATTGATTTTCGGCTGATGACTCAACGGGGGAAAAACCACGCTTTTATCCCCCTTTGTCAATAATTTGGGTTAACGACTGATTTTCACTGCGGTACCGCTGACGGTCACCATTAACATGCTGCTGTCCTTACCTACGGTTTCGTAATCAATATCAATGCCGACCACCGCATTGGCGCCCAATTCTTTCGCCTGCTCTTCCAGCTCCTGAAAGGCGATCAGACGTGCTTTACGCAACTCTTTCTCATAAGCGCCGGAACGGCCGCCCACGATGTCACGCACGCCGGCAAAGAAATCGCGGAAAATATTGGCCCCCAGAATGGCTTCGCCGGTAACAACACCGCAGTACTCGGTAATGGTAAACCCTTCCAGGGTCGGGGTAGTTGAAAGCTGCATGGTAACTCCTTGCTTGATTGATTCATCGCACATATCTGACCATTGATTTGGCATTATGTTCTGTAATGAAATGGCACGCAGTACGAATGCAAGGCCCGAAATCGCATTTATACTGTAGGCTAATGGTCTTCATGGTAGAGACTTTCACATAAGGTAATGAGATGAAAACAAAAACGATTGCGGCTGTTTTTCCCTTAGCGCTGTTACTGAGTGCCTGCACCACCGTCGAACCGGCATTCAAGGATATCGGCACCCGTACCGGCGGTTGTGTGGAAGGCGGCCCGGATACGGTCGCACAGAAATTTTACGATCTGCGCCTGCAACAAGGAACTGGCACCGCCCTGCCGGACAGCAACCGTCTGGCGCAACTGCAGCCTTACCTGAGTAAGGTGCTGTATCAGGACCTGGTCACCGCCAGCCAGAACCCAGGCAAACATCAGGTAACCGGCGATCTGTTCACCGGCAACGCTCAGGGGCCGACCAGCGTCAGCGTCGCCAGCGCCTCTACCATTCCGAACACCGATGCCAAAAACATTCCGTTGCGCGTTCAGCTCAGCTACCAGAAGGACGGTGGCAGCGCGGTCAACTGGCAGGATGAAGTGCTGATGGTGCGTGAAGGCACCTGTTGGGTGGTGGATGATATCCGCTATCTGAACCAGCCACAGCACGCCGCCAGCGGTACCTTGCGCCAGGTATTGGAAAACCAGTAAATCGACTTAACCCCCGGCGTCCCGTCGACGCCGGGGGTTAAATAAATGCTTTGACTCCGCTCAATCTTTGTTCAACTTAAGAAATTTCGCTACATACCTCACAGCGTGCACGACAAATCCCCCCTTCAAACCTGACTCGCGGTATCTTGTGCTATTCTTTTACTCTCTTGCCGCGCAGTAATAAATTTTAACGCACAAAGATTGCATAAGTATTCTGTGGAAGTTAACATTCGCGGCATCAATATCTATTCAATTCTGGCGCATGAGCATTCAACTTAACGGTATCAACTGCTACTACGGCGCACATCAGGCGCTGTTTGACATCACGCTGGATTGCCCAGCAGGGGAAACTTTAGTGCTGCTGGGTCCAAGCGGCGCGGGGAAAAGTTCATTGCTGCGGGTGTTGAACCTGCTGGAAATGCCACGTTCAGGCCAGTTGCAGATTGCCGGCAATCAATTCGACTTCAAACAGGCGCCGGGCGAAAAAGCCATTCGCGAGCTGCGTCAGAACGTCGGCATGGTCTTCCAGCAATACAATCTCTGGCCTCACCTCACCGTCGTGCAAAACCTGATCGAAGCGCCGTGTCGCGTACTGGGTCTGACCAAGGTACAGGCGATGGAGCGTGCCGACAAACTGTTGAAGCGTCTGCGCCTGACCGACTTTGCCGACCGTTTCCCGCTGCACCTTTCCGGTGGTCAGCAACAGCGTGTGGCCATTGCCCGTGCGCTGATGATGGAGCCACAGGTGTTGCTGTTCGATGAACCGACCGCCGCATTGGATCCTGAAATCACCGCCCAAATCGTCAGCATCATTCGCGAGTTGGCCGGCACCGGGATCACCCAGGTTATCGTCACCCACGAAGTGGAAGTGGCGCGCAAAACCGCCAGCCGCGTGGTGTACATGGAAAACGGCCACGTGGTGGAACAAGGCGATGCCAGCCACTTCGCGCAGCCACAGACCACCGAGTTTGCCAATTACTTATCACACTAACAATTTTACTTGCTGTAATTTGGGGAGTTTGCGATGAAAAAACTAATAATCGCCGCCGTTCTGGCTGGCATCAGCGTTTCCGCCTCAGCAGCCGAAACCATCCGTTTCGCTACCGAAGCTTCTTATCCTCCATTTGAATTTATTGACGCCGGCAACAAGATCCAGGGTTTTGACGTCGACCTGGCCAATGCACTGTGTAAAGAGATGCAGGCCGAGTGCAGCTTCACCAACCAGGCCTTCGACAGCCTGATCCCAAGCCTGAAATTCAAACGCTTCGACGCGGTGATGGCCGGTATGGACATCACGCCTGAGCGTGAAAAACAGGTGCTGTTTACCAAGCCGTATTACGACAACTCCGCGCTGTTTGTCGCCCAGAAAGGTAAAGTGGCTGACGTGGCGGCGCTGAAAGGCAAAAAAGTGGGCGTACAGAACGGTACGACGCATCAGAAATACCTGACCGACAAGCACCCGGAAATCACCACCGTGCCTTACGACAGCTATCAGAACGCCATTTTGGATCTGAAAAATGGCCGTGTTGACGCGGTATTCGGTGACACTGCGGTCGTCAACGAATGGCTGAAACAGAATACGGCACTGGCTGCAGTCGGCGATAAAGTGACCGACAAAGACTACTTCGGTACCGGCCTGGGCATCGCCGTTCGCCAGAAAAATACCGATCTGCAGGGCAAATTCAACGCCGCCCTGGACAAGATCAAACAGGATGGGACTTACGAAACCATCTACAAAAAATGGTTCCAGCAGTAATCAATCCCAATGAATGAAATTCAACCTTTAGCGAGCGCCGCCGGGATGACCGTCGGCCTTGCCGTTTGTGCCCTTATCCTCGGGTTGATCCTGGCGATGCTGTTTGCCGTCTGGGAGTCATCGCGCTGGAAAGTGGTCAGCTGGCTCGGCACCGCCTGGGTCACCCTGCTGCGCGGCCTGCCGGAAATTCTGGTGGTGCTGTTCATCTATTTCGGTTCGTCGCAGCTGCTGTTGATGCTGTCCGACGGCTTCACCCTGAACTTTGGCCTGTTCCAACTGCCTGTCCAACTGGCGATTGATAATTTCGAAGTCAGCCCATTCCTGTGCGGCGTGATTGCGCTCGCCCTGCTCTATTCCGCCTATGCGTCGCAAACGCTGCGCGGCGCGCTGAAAGCCGTGCCGCAGGGCCAATGGGAATCCGGCCAGGCGCTGGGAATGAGCACCACAGCGATTTTCTTTCGTCTGATCATGCCGCAGATGTGGCGCCATGCCCTGCCTGGGCTCGGCAACCAGTGGCTGGTCTTGCTGAAGGATACCGCGCTGGTGTCGCTGATCAGCGTTAACGATCTGATGCTGCAGACCAAAAGTATCGCCACTCGCACCCAGGAGCCTTTTACCTGGTACGTGATCGCGGCGGCAATTTATCTGGTGGTCACCCTGTTCAGTCAGTACATCATCAAACGCATTGAACTGCGCACCACGCGTTTTGAGCGGGGACCCGCCTGATGTTCGAGTTCTTGCCGGAAATTATCAAAGGGCTGCACACCAGCCTGACGCTGACCATCACCGCACTGATCGTGGCGCTGGTGCTGTCATTGGTGCTGACGGTGATCCTGACGCTGAAAACGCCGATCCTGACGCCGTTGGTGAAAATCTATATCACCCTGTTCACCGGCACGCCGCTGTTGGTGCAGATCTTCCTGATCTACTACGGTCCCGGTCAGTTCCCGGCGATCCGCGAATATCCGTGGCTGTGGGATCTGCTGTCGCAGCCGTGGCTGTGCGCGATGATCGCATTGGCGCTGAACAGCGCGGCCTACACCACGCAGCTGTTTTACGGTGCGGTGCGGGCGATCCCGGCCGGCCAGTGGCAATCTTGCGAAGCGCTCGGCATGTCGCGTGCGCAGTCGTTACGTATCCTGCTGCCCTTCGCCTTCAAGCGTGCGCTGTCGTCCTACTCCAACGAAGTGGTGCTGGTATTCAAAAGTACCTCACTGGCCTACACCATCACCCTGATGGAAGTCATGGGATACAGCCAGCTGATGTATGGCCGTACCTACGATGTGATGGTGTTCGGTGCCGCCGGCCTGGTGTATCTGTGCGTCAACGGCCTGCTGACGCTGTTGATGCGGGTGGTCGAACGTCGGGCGCTGGCATTCGAACGCCGTAACTGAGCACGCTGACCTGCGGTCTCGGAGCCCTGCCATCGTGCAGGGCTTTTTTATTTCCATCGCAATTTTTAATCATTTATATTGCATATTAATGCATTAAATGTCAGGGTAAATACCGATAAACAGCCGCCAAGACCTTTGGGTTATTGTCAGTAAAATCAAGCGGCGAAGAGATAAAAACACGCAGACTTGCAGACAGGAGCTTTACGCATGAAAAAACTATTACTTGCCGCTACGGTATTGGCGGGCATCGCCTTCAACGCCAGCGCAGCCGAGACTATTCGCTTCGCCTCTTCCGCCACTTACCCGCCGTTCGAATCGCTGGACGCCAGCAACAAGATCGTCGGGTTTGATATCGATCTGGCCACTGCGCTGTGCAAGCAAATGAAAGCCGAATGCACCTTTACCAACCAGGCATTCGACAGCCTGATCGCCGCACTGAAATTCAAAAAATACGACGCAGTGATCTCCGGTATGGACATCACGCCAGAGCGCAGCAAGCAAGTCTCCTTCACCCAACCTTACTATGCCAACTCGGCGATTGTGATCGCGCAGAAAGGCAAATTCAGTTCGCTGGCGGATCTGAAAGGTAAGAAGATCGGTATGGAGAACGGCACCACTCACCAAAAATACATGCAGGACAAACACCCGGAGATCAATACCGTCTCTTACGACAGTTATCAGAACGCCATTCTCGAACTGAAAAATGGCCGTATTGACGGCGTATTCGGTGATACCGCGGTAGTCAATGAGTGGTTGAAGAGCAACCCGCAGTTAGCGCCGGTCGGTGAACACGTCACCGATGCGCAATACTTCGGCACCGGTTTGGGCATTGCCGTTCGTCCGGACAATCAGGCGCTGTTGGCCAAGCTGAACGCGGCGCTGGACGCCATCAAGGCTGACGGCACCTACAAAACCATCAACGACAAGTGGTTCCCGCAGTAAGATCTTTTCAGGGCGTGGAATAATGAACCGCGCCCTGTTCTCAAACATTGCTCCCTTTCTTATCCAGTGCTAAATTTGATACTAAATTTAATATCAAAGGCAACGCTATGAACGTCCAACCCATCCTCGCGGATTCAGCCGTCAGCATCAGCGACTTTAAAAAATCGCCGAATACGGCGCTCAAAGAAGCCAACGGAAAACCCGTCGCCGTACTGACCAATGGGAAAATTTCAGGCTATTACGTTTCTCCTGAAACCTGGGAGGCTATTGCAGAATACCTGGAGGATATCGAACTCGCAGAAATAGTCCGCTCACGGATGAGTGGCAAACGTATTAAGGTCAATCTGGATGACTTATAGCCTTGAATTCGAAGAACATGCACTGAAAGAATTTAAAAAGCTGGCTCCGGTGGTCCGGGAACAGTTCAAGAAAAAGCTGATGGCCGTATTGGAAAACCCAGAGGTTCCGGCCAATAAGCTATCCGGCCTGCCAGATTGCTACAAAATCAAGCTCAAGGCCTCCGGCTATCGTCTGGTCTATCGCGTCATCGGCGAAGAGATTGTGGTGCTGGTACTCTCGGTAGGCAAACGTGAGCGTTCAGAGGCCTATACGGCGGCCAAAAAACGCCTTTAATCGCGTACCAGCAGCGTCAGTACTTCATAGTGGGCCGTATGGGGGAACATATCGAATAGCTGCACGCGCTCGATGCGGTAATCCGGCAACATCTCAATGTCTTTCGCCATGCTCTCGGCATTGCAGCTCGAATACAGAATATAGCCGGGTGCCATCTGATTCAGATAGTCGCACAGCGCCTTGCCGATGCCGCGTCGCGGTGGATTGACCAACACCAGTTGCGGCACGCTGCCTTCGGCGGTGGCGAATTGCGTAGAGTCCAACGCCTGAAAATCAACCTGTTGCAGACCCAGCGTTTGCGCTGACTGTCGTGCGCAGGCAATCGCCTCGGCGCTGATCTCAATGCCGGTCAGACGGGTTTCCGGCAGTGCGCAATGCAGGCCAAACCCCCCTACGCCGCAGAACAGATCCCACAGGCTTTCGATGCCCAACGCCCGTACCCAATCACGGGCAGTGGCATACAGGTTGGCAGCCACCTGCGGGTTGGTCTGGAAGAAGCTTTGCGGGCGGATATACAACGGCACCTGATTAAATTGCTCTTCCAGCGCCTGCTGTTCGGTCAGCGGGATCTCCAGCTCCCCTTCCATAATCGCCATATGCACCGGCTGAATATTGGCAGAGATCACCCTGAGCTGCGGCAATTGCTGTTGCAGCCACGGCAGCGCAGCCCGCAACTGTGCCAGCTTGCTCTCTGAACGCAGTACAAAGCGCAGCATCACACCGCCGCTATGGGTGCTTTCAGTCAACAGCAGGTATTTTAGCTCACCGCGCTTGCGCGCCACGTTATAGGGCGTCAGACCGGCGCGGGCGATAAAACTTTTCAACACCGCGAACATGGGCGCAAAACTGGCGGGATACAGCGGACAAGCACTCAGATCAACCGGCGTACCGTCGCGATACAGCATGCCCAGCAACGGACGTTCAACGCTGCCGCTGACCACCATTTTGGCCTTATTGCGAAATGCGCTCTGCTCGCCGGCGATCGGCTCCAGCCACTGCGCGACGTCGCGGTCGGCCAACAGCCTTTGCAGATGATGCTGTTTGTCTGTCAGTTGTTGCGGGTAAGGTTTTTCCAGCCACTGACAGGAACGGCAGGTGCCCGCCGTATACAAAGCGCAATGCATGAGGATAACTCTGAGTTCGGGATGAATAATTAAGGGCGCAGAGTTTATCACTCTACGCCCTTAAAATCTCAATTGTGCGCAGCGAAATAGCGGCGGCTGGTCGTGGGCACAAACAGTAATGTCAGGATCACAACATCGGGAATTTTTTGCAGGATCAGTACATGCAGGATTTGGCCACTGGTTTCACCCTCGACGGTAAACACCTCGGGCAAAAAGCTGCCGATAGTCGCCAACAACAGATAGCCGACCACCAGGCACTGGCAAGCCACATAGACCCAACGCCCCCAATTGCGGCCGCGTATTACCGCAAAACCGCAGCTGATTTGCAGGCACAACAGCATCAGGCCGGCCAAAAATATCAGGGTGGAATCCCAGGCCTGTGCGCTGGTGCTGACAAACTCCTGCGCACCGTCGACGCCCAGTTCACCCAACAGCAACAGCACGCTGATGCATTTGATGGCCACCATCGCCGTCCCGGCCACCATCACCGGCACTGGCGCATCTGAAGTCGTTCTCATTCCCTGCCTGCTGTTCAGCATGTCTGACATGTCCATGTTCCGCAACAAAACGCCGCCTAATCAAGCAGCATATATAAAGTCAGGTAATCAATTGCAATACCAATAATTGCAAAAATAGCAGGTTTAATCAGACTCAGCTACGGGCGGCCTTTTGTAATTCGCGCGATCGCTGTTTTTCCGAGCGCGCCATAAACCACCAGGCGATCAGTCCGATAATACCGACCACCAGCAGGATCAAACTCGCCAGAGCGTTGATTTCCGGATTAACCCCCATCCGCACGCTGGAGAACACCAGCATCGGCAAGGTGGTGGCGCCCGGCCCGGCGACGAAGCTGGCTATCACCAGGTCATCCAACGACAGCGTGAACGCCAGCATCCAGCCGGCAACCAGCGCCGGAGCAATCATTGGCAGCGTGATCACAAAGAACACTTTCAGCGGTGTCGCACCCAAATCCATGGCGGCTTCTTCGATCGAGCGATCCAACTCACGCAGACGCGAACTGATCACCACCGAAACGTAGGCGGTGCAGAAGGTGACGTGCGCCAGCCATATGGTGAACATGCCGCGCTCCGACGGCCAGCCAAACGTATGCCCCATTGCCACAAACAGCAGCAGCAACGACAGGCCCGTGATCACGTCCGGCATGACCAGCGGCGCGGTCAGCATAAAGGCAAACCCGGTTGACCCGCGAAAACGGCCAAAACGCACCATCACCACCGCGGCAATGGCACCAAGCACCACGGCAGCGGTCGCTGAGGCAGCGGCGATGGTCAAACTGAGCCCGACGGCGCTGATCATCGCCGAATCATGGAATAACGCGGTATACCAACGTGTCGACCAACCGGCCCATACCGTCACCAGTTTGGAACTGTTGAACGAATAAATCACCAGCATCAGCATCGGTGCATACAGAAAGGTAAAACCGAGCACCAGGATGGCGATACGCCACGGTGAGCGCACTACCGGTAAGTTGTTCATCCCTGCCCCCCCATTTCCTTGTTCTGGTGCTTGTGGAACCAGAGAATAGGCACAATCAACAGCAGCAACATGACGGTAGCAACCGCCGACGCCACCGGCCAGTCGCGGTTATTAAAGAACTCCTGCCACAGTACCCGGCCAATCATGATACTGTCCGGCCCGCCCAACAGTTCCGGGATCACGAATTCGCCGACCGCCGGGATAAACACCAGCATCGAGCCGGCAATGATGCCGCCGCGGGTCAGCGGCACGATCACGCTGAAGAAGGTTTTCAGCGGCTTGGCCCCCAGATCCAGCGAGGCTTCCACCAGCGAATAATCCAGCCGCGTCAGCGCGGTATATATCGGCAGCACCATAAATGGCAGGTAGGAATACACCACGCCGATATAAACCGCCAGATTGGTATGCAAGATCACCAACGGCTGATCGATCACCCCCAACCACAGCAAGAAATTGTTGAGGATGCCGTTATTTTTCAAGATGCCCATCCAGGCATAAACACGGATCAGGAATGAGGTCCACGACGGCAAGATCACCAACAGCAGTAAAATATTGCGGGTTGACGCCTTGCTGTGCGCCACCGCCCAGGCCAGCGGGTAACCAATAATCAGGCAGCACAGCGTCGACACCGCCGCCACCTGCAGCGATTGCAGATAGGCATCCAGATACAGTGGATCGTCGGTCAGTTGCAGGTAGTTGGCAAAGTTGAGCGCGATGTCCAGTTTGCCCTCTGCCCAGCTCATCAGGTCAGTGTATGGCGGGACCGCCAGCGCCAGCTCCGCCAGGCTGATCTTGAACACAATCAGGAACGGCAGCAGAAACAGCAACGTCAGCCACAGCAGCGGTACTGCAATCACCAGTTTGCGGCCGTGGGCCATCTGCAGGCGCTGGAAAAAGGCTTTCAGCGGGCCGGGCCCGTTGGCCGGCGGTTCCGGCGGCGTGCGTTCAGTAAGCATTGTCATAATGATTATTCCTCACCTTCACCACTCACACCGTTAACACGACACAGCTGTCGGCTTCCCAGCACAACCGCACTTCGTCGCCCCAGGTCGGCATCCCTTTGCGGAAACGGTGGCCGTTTTGCAATTGGGCGCTGAGCATCTGGCCACTGAGCAATTTCACGTGGTAGATCGACAAATCACCGAGGTAGGCGATATGCACCACTTCCCCCACGGCAAAGTTGCAGCCATCTTCCGGCACTTCTTCGCACAGCATGATTTTTTCCGGTCGCAGCGCAACCTGGATTGGCACGCCGTCCACCACCGAGGCGTCAGAATCGACCTTGATCGCGTGGCGCAAACCGGGGCTTTGCAGGATCAGGGCATCGTCCTGGCGTTCCTGCAGCACGCAGTCAAATACGTTGACCGAGCCGATAAACTCGGCGCTGAAGCGGCTGTTCGGGTGCTCGTAGATCTCTTCCGGCTCGCCAATCTGCACAAATTTGCCGCGGTTCATGATGGCGATACGGCCCGCCATGGTCATCGCCTCTTCCTGATCGTGGGTGACCATCACACAGGTCACGCCGACGCGCTCAAGAATATCCGTCACTTCCAACTGCATTCGGTCACGCAGCTTTTTATCCAGCGCCCCCATCGGCTCATCCAGCAGCAGTAATTTCGGCCGTTTCGCCAGGCTGCGCGCCAGAGCGACACGTTGGCGTTGCCCACCGGAAAGCTGGTGCGGCTTTCGTTTGGCGAACTCCTGCATATGTACCAGCGACAGCATTTCCGCCACCCGATCGGCAATTTCCGCGCGCGGCATTTTGTCCTGCTTCAGGCCGAAGGCGATGTTTTGCTCCACCGTCATGTGTGGGAACAGCGCGTAGGACTGGAACATCATGTTGATCGGCCGCTGGTAGGGTGGCACGTGCGACATGTCCTGCCCATCGAGCACAATTTGCCCTTCCGTCGGCTGTTCAAAGCCGGCCAGCATGCGCAACAACGTCGACTTGCCGCAGCCGGAAGGGCCCAGCAAAGCAAATATTTCGCCTTTATAGATGGTCAGACTAACGTCTTCGACCGCGTTTTGGCCGTCAAAGGTTTTGGTGAGGTTACGGATTTCCAGCAGAGGGGTGAAGACCTTCTGCGACTTGGCTTGAGGACGAGGGATAGCGTCGTTCAATCGGGGTGCTCTCCGGTGCAAACAGTACAAAAAACCACGGCGATTGCCATGGCCCAAAATGGCAATGCAGGCGGGGAGCCCCGCCTGCTGGTCAAAACAACACTGAAAGCCGGGCCCGGCATGCCGAGCCCTGAGTACTAGCGTCCGCTTTTAACTTTAGTCCAGGCGCGGGTAATCACACGATCCAGCTTCGGCGACTGTACGTTCAGCGTAAACAGCTTGGCACGCAGATCGGCCGGCGGGTACACGTTAGGGTTTTCGCGCACTTCGGCATTCACCAGCGGCGTTGAATCCTTCACTGCGTTGGCGTAGTACACATAGTTGCTGATACCCGCCATCACGTCAGGCTTCATCAGGAAGTTCAGGAACTGGTATGCGGCGTCCTTGTTTTTGGCATCCGCCGGCATGGCGAACATGTCAAAGTAAGTCAGCGCCCCTTCTTTCGGGATTGCGTAGGCCACGTTCACGCCGTTCTTCGCTTCTTTGGCACGGTTGGCCGCCTGCATCACGTCGCCAGACCAGCCGATTGCGACGCAGATATCACCGTTTGCCAGATCGTTGATGTATTGGGAGGAGTGGAAGTAACGGATGTTCGGCCGCAGCTTGAGCAACAGATCGTTGGCTGCACCGGTGTAATCCGCAGCGCTAGTGCTGTTGGGATCTTTACCCAAATAATGCAGCACGGTCGCGTAAACCTCACTGGGCGCATCCAGGAAGGAAACACCGCAGCTTTTCAGCTTCTCGAGATTTTCCGGTTTGAGGATCAGATCCCAACTGTCCACCGGCGCGTCTTTGCCCAGTACGGCCTTCACCTTGTCGACGTTGTAGCCGATGCCGGTGGTCACCATCAGATAAGGGATGCCGTACTTGTTGTCCTTGTCGTTGTGTGCCACCAATTGCAGCATTTCGGGATCAAGGTTTTTGTAGTTTGGCATCTTGCTCTTGTCGAGCGGCTCGAAAATACCGGCCTTTGACTGGCGCTCAAGGAAGTTGGATGAAGGCACTACCAGATCATAACCGGTGCTGCCCGCCATCAGTTTGCCTTCCAACACTTCGTTGGAATCAAAGACGTCGTACACCACTTTAATCCCGGTTTCTTTCTGGAATTTGGCTAAGGTGTCCGGCGCAATATAGTCGGACCAGTTATAGACGTGCAGCGTTTTTTCCTCCGCTGACGCCGTGACGTTTGCTACCATCAGCAGGCCGGCAACAGCACCCGATAACCACTTTTTACGTTGGGTGACCATCCGTAACTTCCTCCAAAACAGGGGTGAATCATAGAATTGAACTTGTATCGCGAAATGATACAAAACCTTTCCTGATTGAGCGCAATCGTTGCAACCGTGGATTGAATGGCTATGCAGTTGATTGCATGCACCTTTTTCAACTGCCAGCCCGCATGGTCACCTGGGGAATCGCAAGCCCTTAGCAGAATCAGCAGCATAACCGCTGTTGCCAAAGCGCACCAGCCTCCGGGAATAAAAACGGCTTTTATCGATTTTTTATGCAGTTTCTCTCTATGTGATACGCCATTAAGGGCATAAACGACGAGAAATATCTGGCAACAGAGGGTAAAACGCAGAATATATTATCGCGGAAGGGAATAACGGCAGCATGCCGCCAGAGAGGCGGCACGCATAATGTACAGCGGGGATCAGTGCAACATTGGCAGGCGTTCAGCCGCAGCTGGGTTCTCTTCTTCGTCACCCATAAACAGCAGATCGTTCGCCCGTGCTTCGAGGATCACCATGGAGATCTGCTCTTCGCCCTGCTGCATGAAGTGCGTGAACTGCTCCAGCGTGACGCCCACGGCGATGCTCAGCGACTGGCAGACAATCAGCTTCGGCAGGTTGTCGTCCTGAATATCGACAAACGCCTTGATGGTCAGCGAACTGGCGTTGATCTGGCTGAGATCGGCGACCAACGGGATCAGCGCGGTCGGCTTCACCTCGGCCAGCGCAGAGAACAGAATAACGTCGTCTACCAGATCGAGTTTGGCGTCAAACACGCCGTCGAAGTTTTGCATGTGCGGCAGGTGCAGCGCCTGACAGGAATCGCACTCAAAGAATGAAATGCCCGATTGATCCAGCCAGCGTCGTAACAACGCCAAATCAGGGACAATGAGTGAATCCATAATACCAGCCTCACAATATTCAAAACGCGAAAAGGCGCATAGCTTACGGAATATTGCCCCGCGACGCCACGATCAATGCGGCTTAATTCGCTATTTGAGCAAATATGGCCGGGAAAAAACCGTAAAAACCGCCATTGCAACGCGGATTGGGGTCGGCGACATCAGCCGCCCGACTTCAAACGAAAACCCGGTCTGGCACGCGGCTCGATATACTCGATCATCATGCCGGCGATATCCAGGCCGGTGGTACTCTCCACCCCTTCCAGTCCCGGTGACGCGTTAACCTCCATCACCAGCGGACCGCGGGCCGCACGCAGAATATCCACCCCGGCGACGTCCAGCCCCAGCGTGGTTGCGGCCTTGACCGCAATGGCTCGCTCTTTGGCGGTAATACTCACCTTGCGGGCGGTGCCGCCACGGTGCAGGTTAGAACGGAACTCTCCGGGTTTGGCCTGGCGCTCAATGGCGGCGACGACCCGCCCACCGACCACCAGGCAGCGCACGTCACTGCCCTGCGCCTCGCGAATATACTCCTGCACCAGGATATGGGCATTAAGCCCGCGAAAAGCGTCAATCACGCTTTCTGCCGCCTGGCGGGTTTCCGCCAGCACTACGCCGATCCCCTGCGTGCCTTCCACCAGTTTGACCACCAAGGGAGCACCGCCGACCAGCTCAATCAAATCACCGGTGTCGTCCGGTGAATGGGCGAAGCCGGTGATCGGCAGATCAATCCCCTGCCGTGCCAGCAACTGCAGCGAACGCAGCTTGTCGCGCGCACGGGTGATCGCCACCGACTCATTCAGCGGATAGCTGCCCAGCAGCTCGAACTGCCGCAGTACGGCGGTGCCATAAAAGGTGATGCCGGAGCCGATGCGCGGGATCACCGCATCGTATCGCTCCAACTGACGGCCGCGATAGTGAATGGTCGGCGCGGCCGGATTGATGTTCATATAGCAGGAAAGCGGATCGATAATATCTACGCTGTGGCCGCGCTGCTCTGCCGCCTCCACCAAACGTTTACATGAGTACAGCGTTCCATCGCGCGAAAGAATGGCAATTTTCACTCGTCACCCCAAAAAGCAATCACCTGCCAGGCAGGCATGCATCGGCAGCCGTCACTCAGGCGCGCGGCTCACTGTCGTTTTTATCGTTCTGCGAATCAGGCTTGTGCCGATCGTTTTGCGGCGGTTGGCCACCACGCATCAGCGGGCCAAACCCCTGCACCACGCGCCAAACCAGAAACGCCGCTGCCGGTACCATCAGCGCCACACCGAGGAAAATCATCCCCACCGCCGCCTGCTGCGAAGCCAGCCAGCCCGGCAATTGAACGTGGCCATGAATGCTCAGATAAGCCAGCACCAACGACAGCATGCCCAGGCCTTCCAAAACCAGCACCGAACGAGGTAAGTCACCGAATGAACGCATATTTTTCTTCTCCAGAAGCTCTGCCTTCAGTGTAGTGAATTCCCCTCGACGGCGACAGCCCCGGCGGCTTAATCGGTTACATGAATCAAATTAACAGGTAATTCCTGCTTTTTTTTCGCTGACCCAACGGGCATAGTAGGCGCCATCAATGCGGGTAATGTTCAGGCTTGAGTCTTTTTTTGACTGACAGAATGTCATTGCAGTTGCGATTAAATAATTGAATATCAATCTAAGGAGTGTTGCATGTTTGCAGTTATCTTCGGGCGCCCTGGCTGTCCTTATTGTGTCCGTGCGAAAGAGTTGGCGGAAAAACTGACTGAAGAACGTGACGATTTCAACTTCCGTTATGTTGATATCCACGCTGAAGGCATCACCAAAGCCGATCTGGAAAAAACCGTTGGCAAGCCAGTAGAAACCGTACCGCAGATCTTCCTCGATGAGAAACACATCGGCGGCTGCACCGATTTCGAAGCTTATGCCAAAGAAAACCTGAACCTGTTCCAGTAAGTTTCAGGCAAGCACGACAAAAAGGCGCTTAGAGCGCCTTAGTTTGATGACAAACACCCGAAAAACGTGGTTTTCGGATGTTTGGGGTAAAGCAGAAGATCTAATCCTTTGTTTTTAGTAGTGCTCAGATCCTGATGTTAATTACAAGGGACTTTGTCAGCAGTCTGAAAGGCGCTTAGAGCGCCTTTTTTTATTGCCGTTCGCGACGATGGCATTGCTGATATGCCTGCAACAAACCGCCGACAAACAGCGCCAGCAGTGCGCCGAACATGCACCAGAACACCGCGCTGGTGGCATAAGCCAGTTCCTGCCAGAACGAATAAGATGGCGTTAACCAAAAATGGCGGATGATCAGACACAGCGGCAGTGCATATAGCGCCCCCAGCAACGGGCAAAGAATGCGTTTTTTACTCGACAGATAGCTGGCGACCATGCCGGGGATCACAAACAGCAGCAGGCCGGTTTCTCCCCGATGCTCATGATCCGTGCTACCGAACATCCCGCTCTGCTGGCCGAGATACACCAGGCTGAACAGCAGGAAACAGCTAAAAATCCCCCACCAATACCGTTCACTCGCCATACGTTCTCTCCCCTCTAACCTATTACCACACCATAGAAATCAGCCGTGTCACAAAGCCGGTGACGCCTTGCCGTGGAACGGCAACGCTGAACTGAACTTTTTCCTTGGCTAAAAGAGAGCTACCCCTGTGGATTTCAAGTTGCGCGCAGTCGGCCCCGGAAGGGAATGTCCCCGGGATGGGGCACATGACTGAGCGCAGGCAACAACGTTGCGGCTTGAAATACAACGGGTATAAATGCGTTCGGTGGCGCACGAACTCAGCTTTATGCTGGCTGTCACGCGCCATAGCGACTAGAATAAACGCCGCCGATCGATGGTTCGAATCGCCTTCCGCTGGTTAGTTATTTATGACGTCGCTTTTTGACTGAATTTATATCTTATAGTTATCTATATCAAGCACTTACTGGTAAACAATAAGTTATCCTCCGTGAACATAAACGTCGCTAGTTTGTTAAACGGTAACTACATCCTGTTACTGTTCGTGGTACTCGCACTGGGGCTGTGCCTCGGTAAAGTCCGTCTGGGCTCCGTTCAACTCGGTAATTCCATTGGCGTTTTGGTGGTTTCGCTGCTGCTCGGCCAACAACATTTCGCCATTAACACCGAAGCGCTGAATCTCGGCTTTATGCTGTTTATTTTCTGCGTTGGCGTGGAAGCCGGGCCGAACTTTTTCTCGATATTTTTCCGCGACGGTAAAAACTACCTCATGCTGGCGCTGGTGATGGTCGGTTCCGCGATGGTCATCGCCGTCGGTCTCGGCAAACTTTTCCATTGGGATATTGGCCTGACCGCCGGCATGCTCGCCGGATCCATGACCTCGACCCCGGTACTGGTGGGCGCTGGCGATACGCTACGCAATACCATTACCAACGGCCCGGCGCTGCTGGCGGCGCAGGATCATCTGAGCCTCGGTTATGCCCTGACCTACCTGATTGGTCTGGTGAGTCTGATTTTCGGCGCACGTTACCTGCCCAAGCTACAACACCAGGACCTTTCCACCTCCGCCCAGCAGATTGCCCGTGAGCGCGGCCTGGACACCGACAGCCAACGCAAGGTTTACCTGCCGGTCATTCGCGCCTACCGCGTCGGCCCGGAGCTGGTGGCCTGGGCCGATGGCAAAAACCTGCGTGAACTGGGCATCTATCGCCAAACCGGCTGCTATATCGAACGTATCCGTCGCAACGGTATTTTGGCGAACCCGGACGGCGACGCGGTGTTACAGGTGGGCGATGAAATTTCGCTGGTGGGCTACCCAGATGCCCATGCGCGGCTGGATCCCAGCTTCCGCAACGGCAAAGAAGTTTTCGACCGCGATCTGCTGGACATGCGTATCGTCACCGAAGAGATCGTCGTCAAAAACAGCAATGCGGTGAACAAGCGCCTGAGCCAGTTGAAGCTGACCGATCACGGCTGCTTCCTCAACCGGGTGATCCGCAGCCAGATTGAAATGCCTATCGATGACAGCATCGTGCTCAATAAAGGTGATGTGTTGCAGGTCAGCGGCGATGCTCGCCGAGTGAAAAGCGTGGCGGAAAAGATTGGCTTTATCTCGATCCACAGCCAGGTCACCGACCTGTTGGCATTCTGCGCCTTCTTTATCATCGGGCTGTTGATTGGTCAGATCACCATCCAGTTCAGCAACTTCTCGTTCGGTATCGGCAACGCCGCCGGCCTGTTGATGTCCGGCATCATGCTCGGCTTCCTGCGCGCCAACCACCCGACCTTTGGCTACATCCCGCAGGGCGCACTGAACATGGTGAAAGAGTTCGGCCTGATGGTGTTTATGGCCGGTGTTGGCCTGAGCGCCGGCGCCGGTATTGGCCACAGCCTGGGTGCCGTCGGCGGCCAGATGCTGATCGCCGGGTTAATCGTCAGCCTGGTACCGGTAGTGATCTGCTTCCTGTTCGGTGCCTACGTGCTGCGCATGAACCGCGCTCTGCTGTTCGGTGCCATTATGGGCGCCCGTACCTGTGCGCCGGCGATGGAGATTATCAGCGACACCGCACGCAGCAATATCCCGGCGTTGGGCTATGCCGGGACCTACGCCATCGCTAACGTATTGTTAACCTTGGCAGGCTCGCTAATCGTGGTGTTGTGGCCGGGGATCCTCGGCTAAACGATAAGCAACGAAGATGAATCAGTGGCAAAAATATTTTGAAATTTTTATCCCCGGTGAGAACTTTCCTTGCCGGGGGTAGTCTGAATTAATGCCACTGCTTTTCTTTGATGTCCCCATTTTGTGGAGCCCGTTAGTCCCGCCTTTTTAGGTTCAAGACTATCGGGTTTTTTGTTGCCCGCAGAACCCTGCCTTAAGAAATTCCAAGCTACAAACCGCGAAATGTCATTGAGACTCTGCAGTCGGTGGTCTATCGCCAATAACTTTGCCGCAATTCTATTTTCCTGTTCGACTGCAATACACTGACAATGACAAAATGATGTTTCATAGTGGGAGAAAACACCTGGACACCAAATATTTTCATTCTTGCCTTCGTCATTTATTAACAGTCTCCCTTCATAAAATCGAAAAAAAATAAAAGTAAATAACAGCCAATAATTGTCAGTTTCAAAGGCACCATGGAAACATACTTCCCGCGTATATAAAATGAAAAAACGAGCCAAACCACAGATTTATCCTTACGCAAACAAAACAAAAAAACCATAAAAAACAATGAAAAGAAAAGAAAAAAACCATTCACAAAAGGGTTGACCACCTTGTCACCTCAGAAGGAGCCTTGCATAATCCGATAACCATTTCATACTTAATATCAGATTTTATTTATTAAAAAGTGGAGGGTGAACAAACATGATATTTAAATGTAAATTATAAAAACATTAAAAAGTAACATGCCTTTTAGTCATTAGTTATGACTGCTTAATTCCAGAGCTTCATAATGTTAATTACATACAGAATTTCCGGGGTCTGGAGTCGCATATTTAATTTACTAAGGAATTGACGTCATGGGCACAACATCTGCAGAAACGAAAATGAGCCGAACCGTACTGATCACTGGTGGTTCCAGCGGTATCGGCGCTGCGGCCGTGCGTACCTTCGCACTCAGGGGGGATCGCGTATGGTTTACCTATCATCAGGGAGAGCAGCGAGCGCTTGAACTTATCGATTCACTTGCACCGAATGTCGCCATTGCTCCCCGGGCCGTACCTTTCGATCAAAGCCGCTGGGAGAGCCTTCAACAATTGATGGGGCTGCTTCCCCCCCAAATAGATATTTTGATTAATAATGCCGCATTAGGCACCAAAACCGTGGAGCTCGCGGGCATTGAAGAACGACATCGTCAAGACGAGCTATTCACGCAAGTTAACTGTCTGGGACCACTGTGGCTGACCAAAGAGCTTTTACCCGGCATGTTGCAGCGCGGATACGGGAAAATCCTCATGCTCTCCAGCGTAGATGGCGGTATCGCCGCTTTTCCCGGCTTCCGGGACACTGACGGCATGAGCAAAGCCGCAATTGCATTTCTGACTCGTCAATGGGCAGCGGAACTGAGCCACGCTCCCGTCGAAGTGTTTTGCGTTTGCCCTGGGGCCGTTGACACGCCGATGTTCCGCCAAAGTACGCTGGATTCGCTTTCACCCGCCTCGGCAAATGAGCTGATTGCCCGCCTTCCACGTGGCCGCCTTATCCGTCCCGATGAGGTTGCAGAGGTGCTTTGGTGGCTGACTACACCGGCTGCAGTCATCATGCACGGTGCCGTCATCGACGCGTCGATGGGACTTGGCGTTCATCCTGGCTGTGTCACAGTGCAACCCACTCTTCAACCTAAAGAGGGCGTCGCATGATGCGTGAACATCACCACGGCTGGTATGCGGGCGAGCTCTCTGCTGCCATACACACGGCGGTTACAGTCCTGGACGATTATGTTCAGGATAGCCAGAATGGCAACGTGCCCGTATTGCGGCAAACGCCCCCAGCGACTCTGATTCAGGAGTTGCGAATGCGTGAATGGATGCAATCAGGCGGAATGACGAATAACGCACTGGCTACATTCATGACGGAATATCTCGCCCAGGGAACGCGCCTGCACCACCCTGGCTATATGGCCCACCAATGTGCAGTTCCCGATATCGGAGCGGCCGTCGCCGACCTCGTACATGGTGTCAGCAACAACGCCATGTCGTTGTTCGAAATGGGGGCTTCCGGCGTCGCTGCCGAGATGGCGGTAACCGAATGGATGTTGGGAAAAGTCGGCTGGACCCCCGATGACGCCGGCGCGGTTCTTGTGCATGGCGGTTCGCTGGCGAACCTCACCGCCCTGCTCGTGGCCCGCCACCATAGTTTCCCCGAAGCGTGGCAAGAGGGAATGCAGCCAGATACGGTGATCCTCGCTCCGGCTAATGCCCACGTTTCCATCGCACGGTCAGCCTCGATCCTTGGTCTGGGCAGCCGTGCGGTATGCGTACTGCCTTGCGACCGTTTTGGTCGTGTACTGGGTGCACAAGTCAGCGAAAGCATCGAAGCACATCAGCGCGCCGGGCGCACGGTTATGGCGGTTATCGCCAACGCCTGCGCAGCACCGACCGGCCTGTATGACCCCCTGCGTGAAATCGCTGACGCCTGCCGCGCGGCCGGCGTTTGGCTGCATGTCGATGCGGCTCACGGGGGATCGGCCCTACTGGTTCCTGAACTGCGCCATCTTCTGGACGGTATCGAGCTGGCTGACTCCATAACCTGGGATGCCCATAAAATGTTGCGGACATCGACGCTTGCCGCCGCCGTACTGATTCGCCGCCGCACCGATTTAAGCCAGGCATTCCAGCAAAATGCCGATTACCTGTTCTTTGACGATGATCGCCCCGGGCCAGATCTAATGCACTACACCGTTGAGGGATCCAAAGCCGAACTCGGCCTCAAGGTCTTCCTCAACCTGGCGTACAGAGGCGAAACCGGTCTGGCCGAATATATTCGCAGCCGCCACCTGGCAGCGCGTCGGCTCTGGCAAATACTCAGCGAACGGGATGAGTTCGAAGTACTCGGCGAACCGGAAAGCAACCTGGTTTGTTTTCGTTACGCCGATACGCCGGGAGCCGACAGCGACCGATTGCATATTGCTGTACGCAACATACTGATGAAGGAAGGGAAATTCCACCTGGCCTCATCCGTGGTCGATAACCGTCGTTGGTGGCGTACCACAATTATGGCACCGGCAACCGACGAAACGACGTTTACCCGACTTTTGGATACGCTTGTCAATACCTATCGGAAAATGGCTTCAGAGTACAAAACCTAAATGTTGCGCGCAATGCCATCCCCGCCTCGCCAGCCCGCTTCATGTGTCGCTTTTCATGCAGGCGCATGATCCGGCGCAATCCGCACCAGTGCTGGCGCTGCGGGGGTAAAATGCCTGCGGATCATCATGCAAATTAATGAAATCAACCACCAGCATGCTGCTCCGCAGGCCTGACTCAAAGATTTTGCGAGTAGCTCACCCATTTTGACCTGTCTTGGTGGGATATATTTCCGCCGCACACCACCATCCCGACGACAGCATCAGCGGGAAGCGTGGGCGCAATGGCCATAACAGCGGGAATGAGCGTTCCGGAAGCCAATTCGACCCACTGCTTAGCTTCTTCGCCAAAGGCGATCATCCCTTCAACGGCAGCCTTATCCGAAACAACAACTATATCTTCTGCATAGGCTTGAGCATGGGCAAGCATCATTTCATCAATGATTGGCACCCCGAGGGTGGATATAATGGAAGTGATCTCAACCTCAATCGGTTTACCGGCGCGAAGCGCCTGATGCATCGAACTTGCCCCTGAGGTTTCTACCCCCCAAATTCTGATCTCCGGCTTGATGGCCTTCAGCGCCGTAGCCACACCGGCCAGCATGCCGCCGCCGCCCACAGCAATGAAAACGTCGGTTAACTCGGGGCAGTCGGCAATAAACTCCAGTGCCAGGGTTCCATGACCTTCGGCTATCAGCGAATCACTACAGTCATCGATGACCACATAGCCTTCGGCGGCTAAAGCTTTGGCCCGCTCAAACGCCGCGCGGACATCGGTTTCGATGATGACCGCGCTGCCCAATTCGCGAACCCTGTCGATGGCAGTTGCAGGGGCACTTGGCGGCATAATAATAGTGACGTCAGCGCCAAAAATTTTCGCCGCCTCGGCTATCGCAATACCAAAATTACCGCCACTCACAGCAACAAACCGGTTATCTTTGCAATCGTCAGCCAGCTTCAAAAACTTGTTAAGTACCCCCCGCGCTTTGAAAGAACCGCCAAGCTGAGTGTTTTCAAGTTTCAGGAAAACAGGCCTCTGGATCTTTTCGGCCAGCGTCGTGCCAGGAATGGCCGGCGTGCGGATCACCTTCCCTGCCAAACGCCCCGCTGCTTCGATGATGGCGTTAAATTCAATTAATTTTGTCATGTTGGCCCAGTTAGGTAGATTGCGTTGCTGTGTATCGACACCAAACTACATACTTTTACTGCCGTTTTCTATTGCTACACCCCACTGTGCGACAAACAAAAAAAGCCCGTTTTGGGGGCTATGGCCAACGGCGCAATGCACTCCCCCAAACGGGCTTTTTATTCGGTAATGACTTAGCCGTGCTAATGGTCAGCACGCCTCGGTATTATTTCTGTTCGGCCTTACTCACGGTGTCTTCGGCTTTCCACACGCGGTATTTCACTTCCACGTCTTTCGGCACGTAAACCACTATTGGCAAGCGGCTGTTGTAGCGCTGCATGGACGCATCGCCCAGATTGGCAGCGATAAATTTCTGCTGTTTGCTATTGTCCGGGCAAGCCATCATGGTGGAAGCCGGTTCGGACAGTTTTTCCAGTACCAGGTAGTCATAGCCCCAGCCGGAAAGGGTTTTGCTTTCCAGCGTGCCGCCGATCATGTGGCGGTTGCAGTCCACTTCCAGCGTTTTACCGATCAGCAATTCAACCTTGAAGTTCTCTTCGTGTTCCTGCTTCGGCAGGTAAATCACCTGGCGGTTCATGCCCTTTTCCGCTTTAGGGTAAGGCGCGACCTTTTCCAGCGGCTGTTTGCTGATATCGGTGTCTTCAGCAGAGGTGGCAGCAATGGCGCTGGCGGAAACGGCCATCAGCAGGCCGGAAAATACGACGGATGCCTTGTTCATGTTTTATCCCTACAATGAGTAAATGCTTCGGGCATAAACTAATACACTCCCGACAAGCCCGCCAGTAGTTTAATCTTCTTTACAATTAGCAATGAGCAGTGTCAATAACCCACCACTGACGACTAATCAGGATTAATCATCAACGGGAAGCGTTCTTGGCGATATAAGCCTTCACCGGTATCGCGCCCTGCACCACAATCGGCCCGGCGGCAACGCCCTGGCTGAAAACCGATCATCCGCCTATCCCTTTCTCGCTGGCGGTTTGTCATGGCATTAAGGTTTTCTTAAGACAGAATTATTACAGTGGAGGCCTTCATCACTGTCATTGAGCATGAGCCCACGCGTGGATGCAAAACCTTCATTAAATCAATCCTCAACAGCCCCCCAAATTAAGACTAACGCCCTTTACTCCCTGTCGGCATCCTTTTACCGTTGGCAAGTTTTTGGATTGATAGTCAGTGGGTTGCTGTTCCTTTGGCTGTCACGTAATGAACAGCTGGACTGGGCAATCAGCAATTATTGGTTCGATGCCGCCAGCGGGCATTTTCCCTGGCAGAACAATCACTGGCTTGACCTGATTAACCACCGCTTGTTGAAAATCGGCGTAATTACCGGTGCGGTGTTGGCGCTGTTTTGGGGCATATATCGCCGTAATCCCCGCATGATCGTCGCCATGCTGTTGATCGGCATTGGGCCATTGGTGGTCGGGATCCTGAAAGCCACCAGCGCGCATTCTTGCCCGTGGGATTTGATCGAGTACGGCGGCAAGGCGATGTCCTATCCCTTGTTAGGGGCAATACCGGCAGAGCCTGGGCCGGGGCGTTGCTTCCCTGGCGGTCATGCCTCCAGCGGTTTTGCCGTGATGGCGCTGTTTTTCCTGTTTTACCCGCAACGCCCGCGCCTGGCTTACTGGTGTTGGTTCGGCGGCATTGTGCTCGGCATGCTGATGGGCTTTGGTCAGGTCATGCGTGGTGCACATTTTCTTACCCATAACCTGTGGGCCGGTTGGTGGGTTTGGCTCAGCCAACTGGCTGTTTATTGGATGGTGAGCGGTTATATCCGCCGCAAAACGAGGTAAATATGATAGAGCAGTTGAATTATCTTCTTTTCGCCTGGATCAACGCGACCCCGGCGTCCCCCGAAGGATTAATCGATGTCGCTACCTTTTTGGCCCGCGATCTGATTGCTATCGTGCCGATGTTGATTATCGGGCTATGGCTGTGGGGGCCGCAGAACCAGCTGGTATCGCAACGTGAAGTGGTGGCCAAGACGACAATTGCTCTGCTGTTTGCCATGCTTTCTGCTGCCACTATCGGCATGCTGTTACCGCATGAGCGGCCGTTCGTCGCCGGTGTGGGTTATACCTTCCTGGCACATGCGCCGGACAGTTCGTTCCCCAGCGATCACGGTACCGCCATCTTCACCTTCGCACTGGCCTTCCTGTTCTGGCACCGTGTCTGGTCAGGTATTTTATTGTTGATCGTGGCGGCCGGTATCGCCTGGTCACGCGTTTATCTCGGCGTGCACTGGCCGCTGGATATGGTGGGCGGCTTCCTGCTCGGCCTGGTCGGGTGCCTGTTTGCCCAACTGGTGTGGAACCTGTTTGGCGATATCATCGCCACCAGGCTGACGCGCCTGTACCGTTTCCTGTTCGCCTTCCCCATCCGCAAAGGTTGGGTAAAAGAGTAATCTTTCTGCTGACAGGGGCGTTTTCGCCCCTGTTTCACACCCCTCCGGTTGTCACGCAAAACTCACGCGTTTTCCCCGCTTCTATCACCATCGCCGACAATTCATTGCCCATCTGCAGGCTGCTGGTGGCCGGTTGAATGAACCGGAACAAACGTTGATTTCCCTGCTGTGCAATAGGGCGCAGGCCATAGTTGAATTGCGCGGTAGAAAAGCGCGTAACGTATCTTCTCCCCTTTGACGCCAGCATAAAGAACTCGGCCTGATCAACATACAGCGACAAATCGTCCGAACACAGTACTCCCCGAGCGGCAAGGCTTCCCGGTGGCGTCAATGCCGGTGCCGGTAGATTCTGTCGGAAAATTGCCGCAGGGATGCAGCCATAATTAAGCTGGCAGACATAATTGAGCGGCAATGGGGCATCGGCAAGATTGGTGATTTGCATATCAATGGAGAACTGTGCGCTGTCCGCCGTCAAACGCACCGCCGGGCGCAGCCGGCAATGCCGCTGGGCAAGCTCTCCACTGCCGTGCAGTGTCAGCGTATCTCCCTCGATCTGCAGCCCTACGCACTGCATGTCCAATAACGGCTCGTCCTGATGCGGCCAGGGTGAATGAAAAGCGACACCGTTTTCCGGCTTGCAACTGGCCGTTCTGACGCTGCGGCGGCCCGACTTCAGTGAATAACCATCAAAATCGGCATCCCAAATCGTCAGACCACGGTAGGGCAATATGCGCAGAGAACCACGGCTGTTCGCCAGTGTCAGCATCGGTCCCGCGAGTGCACAATGAAAGGCGGTAACCACAAAATCCGCATTGCGGAAAATTTCATCCGGTTGCGCCCCGAACTGCTGTGGCGCCAGATTTATTATCATATCCATACTTTTCCCCTGGGTGACCTCGCGGGCAACCCCGCATTCAACACCAAAATGTTACTTAAATAACATTTCACGGGTTCCTATGTTATACATCAAACAGCCTGAAAACGATGATCTGTGCTTCATTTTTGAAATGAAGCTATCCTAACCATTACGGCGATGTTATTATTATAACATTACTCACATCCTGCTTTGATCAAACCTCAACAAGGAATCGAAATGACAACTGAAAACATTGATTACGCCCGCTATGTCGACCATACCCTGCTGGCGATGGACGCTACCGAAGAACAAATCGCCAAACTCTGTGAAGAAGCGCAGCAGCACAACTTCTACGCCGTTTGCGTTAACTCCGGCTACGTGCCACTGGCTGCGCACCTGCTGCAGGAAAGCGAAGTGAAAATCTGTTCGGTGATCGGTTTCCCACTGGGGGCGGGCCTGACCGTAACCAAAGCCTTCGAAGCCAAAGCGGCAATTGCGGCCGGCGCGCAGGAAATTGACATGGTGATCAACGTGGGTTGGCTGAAAAGCGGCCTGCTGGATGAAGTCAAAGCCGACATCGCCGCCGTGCGCGAGGTTTGCGCGGCGATCCCGTTGAAGGTAATATTGGAAACCTGCCTGCTCAGCGATGCGCAGATCGTTCAGGTTTGTGAAATGTGTCGCGAACTCGATGTGGCCTTCGTTAAAACCTCTACCGGCTTCAGCACCGGCGGTGCTCGTGAAGAGCACGTCAAACTGATGCGTGCGACGGTAGGCAGTGAGATGGGTGTTAAAGCATCCGGCGCCGTGCGCGATCGCGCAACCGCCGAGAAGATGATCAAAGCAGGCGCTACTCGTATCGGCACCAGCTCTGGCGTAGCAATCGTTTCCGGTGATCAGGCTGCCGCCGGCAGCTACTGATAAGCTGAGGCGTCTCAGTACCGGACGCGCGCCGTGATAATCTGATGCGGGGTAATATGTCCAGCCGACGGCTGGCCCACTATTACCCCGCATTTGTATGTTCGGCCCTGGAGAATGGCTCTTAACCCTGTGGGAAGACAGATGGAAACTCGGCGCGAAGAACGAATCAATCGGTTGGTACAGGCGTTAAAGCGCTCTGACAAGATCCACTTAAAAGAAGCCGCCGTGCTGTTGGGCGTTTCAGAGATGACCATCCGCCGCGATCTCAGCGCGGAACCGGCCGCCGTGGTGCTGCTGGGCGGTTACGTGGTGGCCGATCCCCGCAGCAATGGCGTAACCCACTATTTCGTTTCCGACCAAAAAGCCAAACAGGTTACGGAAAAGCGCCGCATTGGCTTGCTGGCCGCTGCGCTGATCAACGAAAACGACACCGTATTTTTCGACTGCGGCACCACTACCCCGGCGATCATCGATGCCATTGCCGACGACCTGGTGTTTACCGCGGTGTGCCACTCGCTAAATACCTTCCTGGCGCTGCAGGACAAACCTAACTGCAAAGTGATCCTGTGCGGCGGCGAATTCAAGCCGAACAACTACATTTTCACCGCTGTCGGCCGGCACAACGAGCTGGATCACATCTGCCCGAATATCGCCTTTATCTCCGCCGCCGGTCTGAGCCTGCAGCATGGCGCCACCTGCTTTAACTTTGATGAGTTGGAGATGAAGCACCGGGCGATCGCCATGTCGCAACAAAAAATCCTGGTGGCCGATCACAGTAAATTCGGCAAAACCAAACCCGCCTGCATTGGCCCGCTGACTCAGTTCGATCGGGTGATCACCGATCGTCAGCCCGAGCCGCAGTTTGCGGAGTTTTTCAGTGAAAACGCGATCGCCATTCGTTTTTAAACCGCGTTTTACCGTCGGCTCCGGCCGACGGTGCCCTCTCCAGGCCCCTTTCCCCCTGCAAAAATCGAACAAATAACCTGCAATCGATTCGCCGATTTCTTTATCCCTGGCCAATATCAGGTTAATAAATTGCAACAGTTCATCTTGCTTATTCCTTGAGCACGGATAAATCCGAAGCAATAATACCTTCACACCCCCTATTGTCGGGGGGTTATAAGATAAATCGCAGTAACATTTTCAGGATAAATATCAACAATTGCGTAACCATGGCGCTTTAAATACAACCCATTTGGGTTATTTATATGATGAATGATTAAGCATTTTTATCCACTATTCAGTTAAGTAATTTACCTTCGTTATTAGCGGGACATTTATAATAAACACATTAAAAACAATAAAATAAAACAAAATTCACTTAAAACGGCAATGTGATCTGCGTCACTAAAACCGCTTATTCCGGGTTTTTAGCTAGATCCAAACCCACGCTTAAAATATATTGCTCGGCTTGCTGATAACGGCAGCGTTTTATCTGGTTAAAGATTGTTCACGCCAGATAAATCCTGAAACATCCATGAAAGCGTTTTCAGCATGAAATCTTACACAACTGCGCAACATATGCATGAAAACCTAATAAAAAAGCAGTTAACCGCACATATTGCGCATTTGAGAGCATGATCACGGTTGTTTCTACTGTAAATCGTTATCTTGCCGCCAACGAAAATCGGCAGGCCATGACCTTCCGGCAGCAGTACCGATGTGAGGCCCTTCGGGAGCTAAATATCATTTGATTAATTATCCGCCACAATGGCCAACGGTAATTAGCCTAATAAACAACCAGGGGGACGCCAATTATCCCCGCAAGCAACACCTGATGCTTACCGATGCCGCCATCTGCTATTGCGTCATTCGGTTTTAACCTTAAGTTTTGCCTTTAATTTTAAATTAACGTGTTCACTTCGGAGATATTTATGGACACTACACAGACCGGCACCATTGCCTCTGCGGCTTCTGGCTCTACCAGTACCTGGCGTAAAACCGACACCATGTGGATGTTGGGCCTGTACGGCACCGCGATCGGCGCGGGCGTTTTGTTCCTGCCGATCAACGCCGGTATCGGTGGTTTGATTCCCCTGATTATCATGGCCATCATTGCTTTCCCGATGACCTTCTTCGCCCACCGTGGCCTGTGCCGTTTCGTGCTCTCCGGTAAAAATGCCGGTGAAGACATTACCGAAGTGGTTGAAGAGCACTTTGGCATCGGCGCCGGTAAGCTGATCACCCTGCTCTACTTCTTCGCTATTTATCCGATCCTGCTGGTTTACAGCGTGGCGATCACCAACACCGTCGACAGCTTCATTACTCACCAATTGGGAATGACTTCGCCACCGCGCGCCATTCTGTCGCTGATCCTGATCGTTGGCCTGATGACTATCGTCCGTTTCGGTGAGCAGGCTATCGTGAAGACCATGAGCATTCTGGTGTTCCCGTTTGTCGCCGTGCTGATGCTGCTGGCCCTGTACCTGATCCCGAACTGGACCACCGCCATCTTCGACAACGTTTCGCTGTCGGGTGCCGGTACCGGTATGGGCCATGGCCTGATTATCACCCTGTGGCTGGCGATCCCGGTCATGGTGTTCTCCTTCAACCATTCGCCGATCATCTCCGCCTTTGCGGTAGCCAAACGTGAAGAGTACGGCCAGGAAGAAGCCGAGAAGAAATGCTCTCGCATTCTGGGTTTCGCCCACATCATGATGGTGTTGACCGTCATGTTCTTCGTGTTCAGCTGCGTACTGAGCCTGTCACCGGAAAACCTGGCAGAAGCCAAGGCGCAGAACATCTCCATTCTGTCCTACCTGGCCAACCACTTTAACAACCCGATGATCGCTTACATCGCACCGGTTATCGCCTTTATCGCCATCACCAAATCTTTCCTCGGTCACTACCTGGGCGCACGTGAAGGCTTTAACGGTCTGATCGCCAAATCGATGAAGAGCCGCGGTAAAACCATCAGCACCAACAAGCTGAACCGCATCACCGCCATCTTCATGCTGGTGACCACCTGGATTGTTGCGACCCTGAACCCAAGCATCCTCGGCATGATCGAGAACCTGGGTGGTCCAATCATCGCCATGCTGCTGTTCCTGATGCCGATGTACGCTATCCGCAAAGTGCCTGCCATGCGCAAGTACAGCGGCCACATCAGCAACGTGTTCGTGGTCGTGATGGGCCTGATCGCCATCTCAGCAATCCTGTACAGCCTCTAATCCAGCCCGGCCGGCGCCCTGTGCGCCGGCTTCTCTGCACGGCCCCCTTTCCTGCATTAACGCCTAACACCTGAAGAAGGAGGCGAGACCATGGTCAGCGTTTTCGATATTTTTAAAATTGGTATTGGTCCATCCAGCTCCCACACCGTCGGTCCGATGAAGGCCGGCAAGTTGTTCACCGATGAGTTGATCGCCAGCCAGCAGTTGATGGATACCACTCGCGTGGTGGTGGACGTTTACGGTTCGCTGTCTCTGACCGGCAAAGGGCACCACACCGATATCGCCATCATCATGGGTCTGGCGGGTAACCTGCCGCACGACGTGGATATCGACGGTATCGCCGGTTTTATCCGCGACGTTGAACAACGCGGCCGCCTGCTGTTGGCCAACGGCCATCATGAAGTGGATTTCCCGCTGCAAACCAGCATGAACTTCCACAGCAATAACCTGCCGCTGCATGAAAACGGCATGCGCATTAGCGCCTTCGCCGACGAACGTCTGCTGCACAGCAAAACCTATTACTCTACCGGCGGCGGTTTTATCGTCGATGAAGAACACTTCGGCCTGTCGGAGGCGAATCCGGTTCAGGTGCCCTTCCCGTTCAGCTCGGCGCGGGACTTGCAGCAGCACTGCAAAGATGCCGGTCTTTCGCTGTCCGGGCTGGTGATGCAAAACGAGCTGGCGTTGCACAGCAAGGCCGAGATCGACGCGCACTTCGCTGATGTCTGGCAGGTGATGCGCGCCGGTATTGAACGCGGTATGAACACCGAAGGCCTGCTGCCCGGCCCAATGAAGGTTCAGCGCCGCGCCGTCGCCCTGCGCCGTATTCTGGTGACCGGCGACAAGAACAATATCGATCCGATGAACGTGGTTGATTGGATCAATATGTTCGCCTTCGCCGTGAACGAAGAAAACGCAGCCGGTGGCCGCGTAGTGACCGCTCCGACCAACGGTGCCTGCGGCATCATCCCGGCGGTACTGGCCTATTACGACCAGTTTATTCGCCCGGTGAACCCTAATTCCTATAGCCGTTACTTTCTGACCTCCGGCGTGATTGGCGCACTGTATAAGATGAACGCGTCTATTTCCGGCGCCGAAGTCGGCTGTCAGGGGGAAGTGGGTGTCGCCTGTTCCATGGCAGCAGCAGGGTTGGCGGAATTGATGGGCGGCAGCCCGGCACAGGTTTGCATTGCGGCGGAGATCGCCATGGAGCACCACCTGGGGCTGACCTGCGATCCGCTGGCCGGCCAGGTTCAGGTGCCCTGTATCGAACGTAACGCGATTTCGGCGGTGAAAGCGGTCAATGCCGCGCGTATGGCACTGCGCCGTACCAGCGAGCCGCGGGTGTGCCTGGATAAGGTGATCGAAACCATGTATGAGACGGGCAAAGACATGAACGCCAAATACCGCGAGACGTCGCAAGGCGGATTAGCAATCAAGGTGGTGGCCTGTAACTGAATACCCTTCATACTTGAAGCTGCATCTGTGTTGCCTGCGTGCGCTCCCCCCAGTCACTTACCTGAGTAAGCTCCTGGGGACTCACGCTCTGGCCGCCTTGATGCAACTCCAATTATTTTGGCTATAACAAAACAAGAAGGGCACAGTTAGTATGCCCTTCTCATTTTATGTATTAACGGGAAGTTAGCCGAACACGCTGCCGAACCACTGGGTCAGCTTCATCATCACCATGTCCCAGATGCGGCTAAAGAAGTTCCCCTCTTTCACCTCTTGCATCGCCACCAGCGGATATTGCTCAATGGTTTTGCCGTCAAGCTGGAAATCGATGGTGCCAACCACCTGATTTTTTGCCAATGGCGCTTCCAGCGTCGGTTGGTTCAGCTTGTAACTGGCCTTCAGATTTTTCATCTGCCCTTTCGGGATGGTGACGGCGGCGTCTTTCGCTACGCCCAGCGGCACTTCGCCAACGTCGCCAAACCACACTTTCTGGGTAACAAACGGCTTGTCGGTTTTGATTGGCGTGGCGGTTTCGTAGAAGCGGAAGCCCCAGGTCAGCAGCTTTTCACTTTCGCTAAAGCGGATACGATCGCTCGGCGCGCCCAGCACCACCGAAATCAAACGCATCGGACCGTCGGTAGCAGAGGCCACCAGGTTATGACCGGCACCGCCGGTATAACCGGTTTTGATGCCGTCAACTTTCAGGTTGGAGCTCCACAGCAGGCGGTTGCGGTTAACCTGACGGATCTTGTTGAAGGTGAACTCTTTTTCTTTATGCAGCGCGTACTCATCCGGTACATCGCGGATCAGCGCCTGGCTCAGCAGCGCCATATCACGCGCGGTGCTGTACTGCCCTTCTGCATCCAGACCGTGTACCGTCAGGAAGTGGGTATTTTGCAGGCCCAGCGATTTGGCGTAGTTGTTCATCAGGCCGACAAACGAATCCTGGCTGCCCGCAACGTAATCGGCCAGCGCGATGCTGGCATCGTTACCCGACTGAATGACGATGCCCTTGTTCAGCTCCATCACCGGCACCTGGTCGCCCGGTTTGATAAACATCAGCGAAGAGCCGCGCAGTGCCGGGTTCCCGGTCGCCCAGGCGTCTTTACCTACGGTAACCATATCCTCCGGCTTGATCTTGCCAGCCTTGATCGCCTGGCCGATCACGTAGCTGGACATGATCTTGGTCAGACTGGCGGGATCGAGCCGGGTATCGGCATTGCCCTCCGTCAGGATTTTGCCGCTGTTGTAATCCATCAGCACAAAAGCTTTGGCATCGACCTGCGGGGCAGCCGGCGCTTCGGCCGCCTGTACCACCGGCGCGGCCAGCAACAGTATGCTGATGCTAAAGGTTAATTTTTTCAGGGTGGTGGATAAGTTTTTTTTCATCATGACGTCGCCAGAGTGTCCATTCAAATTATTGAAATAGCGTTAACTTTCAAACATATTCACGTTTTCAGCCAACCAGCGAGAGTGGCCCGGCACGCGCTTGCCAACCGCAAACTCCCTGCGGCCCCATGACGGGTGAGCGACGCACCGAAAATGCCCTTGCTGTGAGTTTATTAGATTCATCTTATTTTTGCAGGGTTTAGCGCGAATTTTCAGCATTTTTACATAACTGTACGCTGTTACGCGCAAATTGAATGAAAAGCCAACTGCACGCCGTTTTTTTATACTCCCCATGGCTGCACGGCTGAACATCCGCACCGCTGAACATCCATGCTGCTATACGTCCAAATTGGATTAATATATTCCAAAAAGGCATATTGAACGGTTATTTGTTCTTTTTAATAGGCTAATTGACAGCGCTATCATCCAGATAACGGCTTTTAAACCGAATTATTCTGGAGATCCTCATGGCCATACCGCATTCCGTCATCGACATGATCGGCAACACCCCGATGCTGGAACTGACCCAGTTCGATACCGGCCCCTGCCGGCTGTTCGTCAAACTGGAGAATCAAAATCCCGGCGGTTCAATCAAGGACCGCGTGGCGCTGTCGATGATCGAGCAGGCGGAACGTGACGGCAGCCTGCAGCCCGGCGGCACCATCATTGAAGCCACCGCCGGCAACACCGGTCTGGGTCTGGCGCTGGTGGCGGCCCTGAAAGGATATAAGCTGTTGCTGGTGGTACCGGACAAAATGAGCCGGGAAAAGATTTTCCATCTGCGCGCACTGGGCGTGGAAGTGGTACTGACCCGCTCCGACGTGGGCAAGGGGCACCCGGCTTACTATCAGGATTATGCCAAACGGCTGGCCGACGAAATTCCCGGGGCGTTTTATATCGATCAGTTTAACAACCCGGCCAACCCGGCGGCCCATGCCCGTACCACCGCGCCGGAACTGTGGCGGCAGATGGATAATCAGGTCGATGCCATCGTGGTCGGCGTCGGTTCCGGCGGCACGCTCGGCGGTCTGAGTCACTATTTCGCCGACGTCTCGCCGCAAACCGAGTTCGTGCTGGCGGATCCGGCCGGTTCGATCCTGGCGGACTATCTCGATAACGGCCAGATCGGCGAGGCCGGCAGTTGGCTGGTGGAAGGCATTGGCGAGGATTTTGTCCCGCCGCTGAGCGACTTTAACCAGGTGCGCCATGCCTACCGGATCGGCGATGCCGAAGCCTTCACCACCGCACGCGATCTGCTGCGCAAAGAAGGCGTGCTGGCCGGTTCGTCCACCGGCACCCTGTTGGCTGCCGCGCTGCGTTATTGCCAGGCGCAGACCGAACCGAAACGCGTCGTCACCTTCGTCTGCGACAGCGGCAATAAATACCTGTCTAAAATGTATAACGATCACTGGATGCTGGAACAGGGCCTGTTGAGCAAGCCACAGCATCAGGATTTACGCGATTTGATCGCCTACCGCCATGACGAAGGGGCCGCCGTTTCGGTCGCTCCGGAAGACACACTGGCTATCGTTCATGCCCGCATGCGGCTGTATGACATCTCGCAGCTGCCGGTGCTGGAAGGCGATCGGGTCGTCGGCCTGATCGACGAGTGGGATCTGCTCAATGCGGTGCAGTCGGACGCCGACCACTTCAGCCTGCCGGCCACCCGCGCCATGACCCATTCGGTCAAGACCTTGCAAAAAGAAGCCAGCTATCAGGATTTGCTCGCCACCTTCAACCAGGGTCACGTGGCCGTCGTGCTCGACGGCGAGCGCTTCCTCGGTTTGATTACCCGCACAGACGTGCTTAACGCCTGGCGCCAGAAATTACGTTAATAAGGATGATTGTATGGCCAAGTTTGATACGTTGACCGTTCATGCCGGCTACACGCCGGACGCTACCGGTGCAGTAATGCCGGCCATTTATGCCACCTCCACCTACGCCCAACCGGCACCGGGGGAGCATACCGGTTATGAATATTCGCGCAGCGCCAACCCGACGCGTACCGCATTGGAGAGCGCCATCGCCGAACTGGAAGGCGGTAGCCGCGGTTACGCCTTTGCCTCTGGTCTGGCGGCCTGTTCGACGGTGCTGGAGTTGCTCGATCAGGGCAGCCACCTGGTGGCGGTTGACGATCTTTACGGCGGTACTTATCGCCTGCTGGAAAAGGTACGCAGCCGCACCGCCGGCTTGCGAGTCACCTATGTTTCCCCGGCGGATCTTGCCGCGCTGGAACAGGCCATCGAACCGGATACCAAAATGATCTGGGTAGAAACGCCGACCAACCCGCTGTTGAAGCTGGCGGATCTGAGCGCTATCGCCACCATCGCTAAAAAACACGGTTTGATCAGCGTAGCGGACAACACCTTTGCCTCGCCTTATATCCAGCGCCCGCTGGATCTCGGCTTTGATGTGGTGGTGCATTCCGCCACCAAATACCTCAACGGCCATTCGGACGTGGTAGCCGGGGTCGCGGCGGTGGGGAATAACCCTGAGCTGGCCGAACAGCTCGGGTTCCTGCAAAACGCAGTGGGCGGTATTCTCGATCCGTTCAGCAGCTTCCTGACGCTGCGCGGCATCCGCACATTGGCACTGCGTATGGAGCGGCACAGCAATAGCGCCTTACGTATCGCCCAGTGGCTGGAAAGCCAACCTCAGGTAGAAGAAGTCTACTACCCTGGCCTGCCGAGCCACCCGCAGCACGCATTGGCGACCAAGCAGATGAGTAGCTTTGGCGGCATGATTTCCGTACGGTTGAAAGGCGACGACGCCTTTGCGCGCCGGGTGATCAAGCGTTCACAGCTGTTTACCCTGGCTGAAAGTCTGGGCGGCGTGGAAAGCCTGATCAGCCAGCCGTTCAGCATGACTCATGCTTCTATCCCGCTGGAACAGCGGATGAAAACCGGTATCACACCGCAATTGCTGCGCCTATCGGTGGGGATTGAGGATGCAGAAGATTTGATCGCCGATCTGCAGCAGGCGCTGGCAGAGTAATTCAAAACAGTCGGGTCGAACATGTTCGACCCGACTCACCCCGTCAGGCGCGGTATGCGACGCCCCTCCCCTTAAGCAACGACATCCTGGTAATAACGCTGCGCCACGTCCGGATGGGAGCGGATGCGTCCTTTCAGGTAGTTAAAGCCCACATCGCGCAACAGCGGATTATGCGGATCGCTGGCCGGGCCGTGCGCCTCGGCTGCCAAAGGCTCAGGGAGCTGATACAACGGCACCACCGCATCCAGCCGCGCCCCGAGGAAGAAGGCAATCGACAGCCGATCGCTCCCTGCAGGTGGCGTCTCCACCCGGTGCACCGTGGCGCGCAAATAGCCATTGGTCGCCAGCTCCAGCAATTCGCCAATGTTGACCACGAAGGTATCCTCAAGCGGTTCGGCGTCCACCCACCGTCCTTCGTCGACTTCAACCTGCAGGCCTTTCTGCCGATCCTGCAGCAGGAAGCTGAGAAAACCGGAGTCTTTATGGGCGCCAACCCCTTGCCCGCTGGCGGTCGCTTCACGCCCTGGGTAACGGATCAGCTTGATATGTTCGTTGGGTTTGTCGCCATAGAGCGGGTCAAACGCCTGTTCCGGCAGCGAAAGCGCCAGGGCAAAGGCGCGTAGCAGGCGCAGCGACATGGCGGTCATCGCCTGTTGCCATTGCAACAATAGCGGCTTCAGCTCGGGCAGTGCCTCCGGCCATTGATTCGGCCCTTGCAAACGTGCCCAGCGTGGGGTTTCTTCAGCCAGTTGCAGCGCCACGCGCTCTGCGCCGATATCAAACTGTTCGCGCCAGTCCGGCTGGCCGCGGGTCAATTCTGCCGCCGCACGGTTATAGCCGCGAAAATGCGGCGAATGCACCATCTGCACCGCCAGTTTGTCGTCTTCCGGCAGGGCGAAAAACTGCCTCGCACGCTGTTGCAACTGCGCATTCAGCGCACTATCAACGCCGTGGCCGCGCAAATAGAAGAAGCCGATGTCACGCGCCGCAATACGCAGCCCGTCAAGAAAAGCCTGTCGCTGCCCGGCATCGCCATCAAGCTGCGAAAGATCCAGCAGCGGCAGCCTCTTCAGCGTCAGTGGTGGTGTCATCATCCTGTTCCTCTTCATCCCCAACAAAAATCGGGCCGGTATAAAGGCGAATTATCAGCATCTTCAACTCCTGAGGGCCTGTGCATTGCCCTATAGTTACCACCCTGGCAAACACCCGAGCCAATATTGTTGCGTTCTAAGTTATGCAAACCTTCAACAAAATGTCGCAAAACTGTCATCCATGTTTCTTATGCTCTGCGCAATTTCGTCATCGCCACTGGCTGGCGGCTGACGCTATCCGCTATTCTGTATACAGCCCCATTCCCCCTCCTTGCCTGCCGGAGAATTACTGATGGATTTAGCCTTATTCGACCTGGATGAAACCCTGATTGATGAAGACAGCGCCAGCCTATGGATGCGTTGGCTGGTCACCGAAGGGTTTGCCCCGGCGGAACTGGAACAGCAGGAACAGCAACTGATGCAGCACTATTATCAGGGCAAGCTGTCAATGGAGGACTACATGCAGGCCACGCTGGCGCCGCTGGCCGGCCTGAGTACCGAGACGGTGGCCGGGTGGGTGCAGCGTTACATTCGCCGCGATATCCTGCCGCGAGTTTACCCGGCCGCCCGCGAACGGCTGCTGTGGCACCGCGAACGCGGCGACTGCATTCTGGTCATTTCCGCCACGGGTGAACATCTGGTGGCACCGATTGCCGCGCAGCTCGGCGCCGACGGCGCGCTGGCCATTGGCGTCGAAGTGCAAGACGGCCGTTTCACCGGCAACACTTACGGCACCATGACTTACCAACAGGGCAAGGTCATCCGCCTGAAAAAATGGTTGGCTGAACACCCGGAGCTGAGATTCGAACACCGCCACGGTTACAGCGACTCCCTCAACGACAAAGCGATGCTGGAATATGTCGACAGCGCCACGGTGATCAACCCGGACAACGAGCTCAATGCGCTGGCATTGGAGCGTGGCTGGGAGATCTGCCGCTGGGAACGCTGAATCTGTCGTCCGCGTCGGCAAAAAATGCCTTCCGGTGTGACAAGCGCTGAATTGTGGAGTAAGAATAAAGACTTAGGTTGATTAACCCACGTAAAAGAGGCGTTCTATGCTGACCATTTGGGGTCGTGAAAATTCGAACAACGTCAGGAAAGTGCTGTGGTGCGCCGCGGAGCTGGAGCTGAATTACAGCCATATCAATGCCGGTGGCGCATTCGGCAAGGTGAACGACGAACTCTATCGTTCCCTGAACCCGAACGGTCTGGTGCCGCTGCTGCAGGACGATGATTTCGTGCTGTGGGAATCCAACACCATCGTGCGCTATCTGGCGGCGAAGTTTGGCAGCGAACCTTTCTACCCACAGGATCTGCAGGCGCGCGCCAGTGCCGAAAAATGGATGGACTGGACCACCGCCACCATTGTCAGCCACTTTAGCGTGGTGTTCTGGGGGTTGGTTCGCACCCAGCCGGAACTGCGTGACATGGCGAAGATCGAAGCGGCGATCGCCACATTGGAAAAGCATTTCGACATTGTGGAAGAAACCCTGGGCCACCAGCCTTACCTTTCCGGTGAAACCTTCGGCATCGGTGACATCCCGCTCGGCAGTTTCGCTTACGCCTGGTTCTCCATGCCGATTAAGCGCCAGCCGCGTCCGAACATGGAGCGCTGGTATCAACAACTAACCGAACGTCCGGCCTATCAGCGCGGCGTGATGAGCGAATTAACCTGAGTTTCCCGCGCCCCGCATCCGCAGGGGCGCTATCATCTCGCCTAAAGCCCGACCCGCAGCAGCTTGCCGTTGCTCGCATCGGTTAACAGATAAAGATAGCCGTCAGGCCCGACCCGCACCTCGCGAATGCGTTCGCCACGATCCTCCAGCAACCTTTCTTCAGAGACCACTTTGTCGCCCTCCAGCGTCAGGCGGATCAGCGCTTCCTGAGCCAGTGCGCCAATAAACAGCGAATGGCGCCAGGCGGGGAACCGGGGCGAATCATAGAACGCCATACCGCTGATACCCGGTGAAACCGGCCAGTAATGCAAGGGCTGTTCGGTACCGGCGACTTTCTGCCCTTTCGCCTCCGGGATCGCCAGACCGGAGTAATTGATGCCGTGGGTGGCAATCGGCCAGCCGTAGTTTTTCCCTGCCTGCGGAATATTGACCTCATCGCCACCGCGTGGGCCGTGTTCGTTCTCCCACATCGCTCCGCTCCACGGGTTCAGCGCCAGCCCCTGCGGGTTGCGGTGGCCGTAGGACCAGATTTCCGGTCGTTTGCCTGCCTGGCCGATAAACGGATTATCCGGCGGGATTGCCCCATCGGCGGTTAAGCGCACCATTTTGCCCTGCAGCTTGTCCAGATCCTGCGCCGTCGGCCGCTGGTTATTTTCCCCCAGCGCGATAAACAAATCCCCCTGACGATCAAACGCCAGCTTGCCACCAAAATGATTGCCGACCGAAAGCTTGGGCTGCTGGCGGAAAATCACCTTGAAATTTTCCAGCCGCCGGTTGTCTGCACTGAGTTGTCCGTAGCCTACCGCCGTCCCCGCCTTGCCGTCATCGCCGACTTCGGCAAAGCTGAGATAAACTCGCCGGCTGGTGGAAAAATCCGGTGCCAACAGCACCTCCAGCAGGCCGCCCTGCCCCTGGGCATACACTTGCGGTACGCCGGTAATCGGCGCAGACAGCCCTTTGCCCTGCTGCCACAACCGCAGACGCCCCGGTCGTTCGGTGATTAACATTCCCTGCTCGCTGGGCAAAAATGCCAGTGACCACGGGTGCTCCAGCTTATCCTGCAATTGCGTTACCGTCGGCGCGGCGTGCAGCAAGCCGCTGAACATCAGCAAAGCGGCCATCATAGTCAATCGGTGCATAGCGTCCTCCTGGACAAAAACTGACCTGTTCAGTGTAGTCCAGCGGGCTGTTTTTGACGTTTGTTTTAAATTTCAATGTGTTGCCTTTTAGCTCGACTGTGCTTAAGTTAAGGGTTCACCCAGGAGGAAAGATGGACATCACCGTAACCGAGACGCTCAATGCAGACACCCTCGACACTATCCGTCAGGGGCTGAGAGCCCATAACAGCCCGTATCTGGATCCCAGCCAGCGCAAACCGCTTGGCGTTTATGCCCGGGACACCGCCGGTCAGGTGGTCGCCGGCCTGACTGGCGAGACCTGGGGCAACTGGCTGAGTGTAGAATGGCTGTGGGTGGCTGACTCGCAACGCGGCAGCGGCCTGGGCCGCAAAGTGATGCTGGCAGCGGAACAAGAGGCGAAAGCCCGCGGGTGTCGTTATGTTCGTTTAGATACCTTTAGCTTTCAGGCACGGCCGTTCTACGAGAAACTCGGTTATCAACTGCAAATGACGTTGCAGAATTACCCGGTGGAACATGAATGTTACTTTCTCACCAAAACCCTTTTTGAATAACAGGTGACCTGATGGAAACCGCAACCATGGTTGTGAATTGCGTGGCGTATAAGGCCGGTCAACGGCTGGGTGAAGTGACCATTGATGACATCAGTGAAGTGGTCAAACAGCCGGATACCTTCGTCTGGCTCGGGCTGTGGCAGCCGGAAGACGCCTTTATGCGCAAAGTGCAGGAAGAGTTTGGCCTGCACGATTTGGCGATTGAAGATGCGCTGTGTGCCCACCAGCGGCCGAAACTTGAAGCCTATGGCGACTCGCTGTTTATCGTGGTCAAAACCGCGCAGTGGGGCAATGACGAAATCGAGTACGGCGAAACGCACTTCTTCGTCGGCAAAAACTTCCTGGTCACGGTACGCCATGGGGAGTCCCCAAGCTATGCCCCGATCCGCGCCAAGGCCGAAGAGAACCACAAGCAAATGTGCCACGGCCCGGGCTTTGCCCTGTATGCGGTGTTGGACTTTGTGGTGGACAACTACCGAACCGTGGTGGCGAAGTTCGAGGCCACCATCGAAGGCATCGAAGCCAATATGTTCAAATCGGAGTTTGATCAGGCCGCCATCGAGAACGTCTATACCCTGCGGCGGCACCTGCTGGCGCTGCGCAATGCTGCGATGCCGATGGACGAAATCTGCAATCAGCTGATCCGCCTGCATGAAGAGGTGATCCCGAAAGAGCTGCGCGCTTATGTGCGTGATGTGCAGGACCATGCTCGTCAGGTGGTCAGCAATATCGATGATATGCGCGAAATGCTGACTAACGCGATGCACGTTAACCTGGCGCTGGTCACCGTAAAACAGAACGAAGTGGTGAAACGGCTGGCCGGTTGGGGGGCGATCCTGGCGATCCCTACGGTGATCTTCAGCCTTTATGGCATGAACTTCGCCGATATGCCGGAGCTGAAATTCCCCTGGGCCTACCACACCACGCTTGGCATCACCGTCGTCGGCTGCTTCTTCCTGTATCAGAAACTGAAAAGATCCGGCTGGCTGTAAACGAGAAAGGGACTGCGCATGACAGCCCCTTTTTGCCGGTTACTCGGGCTGCACCTGCGGTTCCGGGTGAGGTCGGGTCAGTAAACTGCCCATCACAAAGGCCGCACCGCCCGCCAGCAAACCGCCGTAGATCGGGCTGTTGGCTTCAATGCCGTGGTAATACATCAGCGCCAAAACGCTCAGGCTGCCGGTCAACATGCTGGCAATAGCGCCGGTGCTGGTGGCTCGCTGCCAGAAAATCGCGCCAATCAGCGGGATCAGCATCCCCCCCACCAGCAGGTTGTAGGCCAGCGTCAGCGCGGCCATCACGTCCCGCACCACAAACGCCAACGCCAGCATGATGCAGCCCATGATCAGCGTAGTAAGTCGCCCCGCCGCCAGGCCACCCGAGGGCCGTTTGCGGATCGCCGGCAACACATCCTCCAGTGCGATGGTCGACGACGCCAACAGGCAGGCACTGGCAGTAGACATCAACGCAGCCAGCGCGGCGGCGGCCACCAACCCACTGACGCCGTCCGGCAGCACCGCCTGGGCAATGGCGGCAAAAGCGCCGTCGGTGTTTGTCAGTTGCGGCAGCACCAGCTTGCCGGCCATGCCGATCAACGCACCGGCCACGCCATACAGCACGCAGTACACGCCCGCGCCTAACCCGGCGTAGCGGGCAATCGTGGGGCTACGGGCGGTAAATACCCGCTGCCAGATATCCTGACCAATCAAAATACCGAAGAAGTAGATCAGGAAGAACACCGCAATGGTATCCAGCCCAATCGACGATAGCCGGTAGTAACTGTCCGGCAGCTGGCTGCTGAACGCCGCCCATCCCCCGGCTTTGACGATGCTCATCGGCATCAACACCAGCATCATACCGACCGTCATGATAATAAACTGAATAATGTCGGTCAGCGTCAAGGACCACATGCCGCCCAGCGTTGAATACAGCACCACCAAACCGCCGCCGAGCAAAATCGAAACGGTGAACGACAGATCAAACATCACCTGCATCACGCTGCTGATGGCAATAATCGACGTCACCGCCACCATCAGATCGTAAGCCAGCATGATGGCGCCGCTGGTGACCCTGGCCGCCGGGTGATAACGGCGCGACAGCACCTGGCTGACGGTGTAAAGCTTTAGCTTCAGCAAGGGTTTGGCCAACACCATGCTCAACACCACAATGCCCGCCCCCAGCGCCGCGCACAGCCACACGCCAGAGATACCGTAGGTGTAACCCAGTTTGACGCTGCCGATGGTTGACGCGCCGCCGAGCACTACCGCAGACAAGGTGCCCAAATACAAACAGGGCCCCAGATTGCGCCCGGCAACCAGATAATCCTCTTTGGTCGTCGCCCGACGAATGCCAACCCAGCCCACCGCCCCTATGACCAAAAAGTAAAACACCACCACCAGCAGATCGAGATTCATGAGTCACTCCGCATGTTTATTATTGTTATTAGATCCCAGGCGCAACGGCTCCGCCGGTCAGGTATCGCGCGGCCTTATCGCTCAGGCAGCACGCACAGCATTTCAAACAACAGGTTGGCCGCCAGCAGCGCGGTGTTGCCGGAACGGTCGTAAGGCGGTGAGACCTCCACCACGTCGGCGCCGATCAGATCCAATCCCCGGCATCCTCTGACAATTTCCATGCCCTGCCAGACCGACAACCCGCCGACTTCCGGCGTACCGGTGCCCGGAGCAAACGCCGGATCCAGGCCGTCGATGTCGAAGCTGAGGTAGACGGGCCCGTGGCCCATCTGCTCACGCACTTCCGCCATCAGCGGCGCTAAAGAGCGATACCAACATTCTTCCGCCTGCACGACACGGAACCCCTGCCGGCGCGACCAGTCGAAATCGGCCGCTTCATAGCCGCTGCCCCGCAGGCCAATCTGTACCACTCGCTGCGGGGCCAGCAGCCCCTCTTCAAAGGCGCGACGGAAAGTGGTGCCATGCGCCAGTTTTTCGCCAAACATCTCCTCATTGGTATCAGAGTGAGCATCCACATGGATTAACCCGACCGGGCCATGGCGGCCCGCGACGGCCCGCAGGATCGGCAACGTCAGCGTATGATCGCCCCCCAACGTCAGCGGGATGCAGCCCTCGGCCAGAATGCCGTTATAGGCCAGTTCGATACGGCGGACGCTGTCCTCCAGGCTGTAGGGATTGATGGCGATATCCCCCAGATCGGCGACCTGCAGCCGCTCAAAAGGGGCCGCGCCGGTCCCCATGTTGTAAGGGCGGATCATCACCGACTCCTGGCGGATCTGCCGTGGCCCATAGCGCGTGCCGCTACGGTTTGAAGTGCCAATATCGAGGGGAATGCCGACAAAGGCCGCATCCAGGCCCCGCGCATCTTCGGCGACGGGCAGACGCATCATGGTAGGGATACCGGCAAAACGCGGCATGTCGTTGCCACTTTGGGGTTGATTGAGCATGTGTTTTCCTTGTTTGGTTATTATTTAATTTCAACATTTGGATAACAAACACAGGCTACCCCGACGCCTGACAGGGCTACCATTCCATCTTTCGGATGTAAGTATTGAAAACACCGATGTTTGGTAACACATTGAACTGTTGGTTTTAATTGTGAATTTGTGACATAAAAAGGCCCATGCTGGCCCATTACGGCCATTCCGGAAATGTTGCCATCCCGTTAACAAGGAAGTTTCTGCGGAGGAAAAGATGCTCACCAACCTAAGTGATATCGATCTGCGACTGCTGCGAGTGTTCGTCGCCGTCGCGGAAGCCCATGGCGTCAGCGCCGCCCAAGAGTCGCTGTTGATGAATCAGTCGACCATCAGCACCCATCTCGCGACGCTGGAAACCCGATTGGGGTTCCGCCTCTGCCAGCGCGGACGCTCTGGTTTTGTGCTGACGCCCAAAGGAGAACGCATACTGATCGCCTGCCGCACCCTTTTTAACGCCGCGCGCGACTTCACCCGGGTCAGCCAGTCACTGAACGGCCTGCTGACCGGCGATCTGCAAATCGGGTTGGTGGATAATCTGGTCTCGCTGCCGGGCAACCCCTTTAGCCGCGCTATCAAACAGTTTCAGCGTCGGCATCAGGACGTGCAGCTGCAGTGCCGAATTTGCGCTCCCGGCGAAATAGAACAGGGATTGCTGAATCAGCAGCTCGATTTGGGCATCGGCTATTTTGGGCAGCAGTTGGAGGCATTGCAGTATCAACCCTGGATCAGCGAAACGCAGGCGGTCTACTGCAGCAGCGATCATCCGCTGTTTACCGCAGAGCAACCGGGTCGCGAACAAATTGAAAATGCCCGTTGGGTCAAACGCGGTTATCTGCTGGCGCAGCAGCTGTGCCCGTTGGCCCCGTTAAACCTCGGCGCCGTCGCCCACCATATGGAAGGGGTCGCTCATCTGGTACTCAGCGGCGAATATCTCGGTTATCTGCCCACCCATTACGCCGCGCGTTGGGTCGAACAGGGGGTGCTGAAGCAGTTAGGCGGGCAGGCACTCTCTTATCAGGCGGCACTGAGCCTGGTGACCCGGCCGGGGCCGCCGAACGAAGCGTTGTTGGCGCTACTGGAGGACTTGAGTGGATTGGCGCGGGAGGCGCAGACCAAAAACCCCGCGAGCGCGGGGTCAGACAGGGAGATTAATTGACCGGCATGCGTGCCGGATCCGGATACTGATACTCGAACCCCAGCTCATTGCAGATACGGCTGCCGTCCACCAGCCGCCCGCCCTGCTCCGCTTCGGCGGCAAACTGCGGCGGTGCCAGATGCAACTGTCCAGCCAGCGCCGGATAAAATTCACGCTTGGTCGGATGGGCCGGCGCGCAGAGGTTATAAACGTGGCCGCCTTTCGGCAGTTTCAGCAACAGTTGGATCGCGGCGATCACATCGTCCTGATGCACCAGATTGACCCCTTGCGAACCGCCTTTAACGTCGACTTTGCCGGCCAGGAAACGGCCGGGGTGACGATCTACGCCCACCAGCCCCGCCAACCGTAAAATATCCACCGAAGTGTTCGGCAATTCATGCAGCCAACGCTCCAGCTCCATCAGCACCCGCCCCGAAGGCGAAACCGGCTGCAACGGTGAATCCTCGCGCACCGTGCCGGTGGTTTCACCGTATACCGAGGTCGAACTGGTAAACAGAATACGTGGCACATCGAAGGCCATCGCGCTATCCACCAGCATACGCACCGCGTTAAAATAGTTTTCGCTGCCCTCGACGGTGCGGCGAGCGGGCAGTGTCACCACCAACGCATCGACTTGCAGCAGCGACGCCAAATCTTCCGGCTCGCAAATCAGTTCCGGCGTCATTTCCAACTGATAGCATTCAATGCCGCTCATCCGCGCGGCCTCAACGCCATCCGGCGTCGTTTTACTGCCAACGACGTCAAACCCACGGCTCATCAGCGACAGGGCCAACGGCATGCCCAGCCAGCCCAAACCAATAATGGCTACCTTTTTCATCATCTTCCTCTCTTGAAGACTGCAGCGCTTTGCCCATTAAGGCTACGCCTGTCGGCGTAGTGATTCAATCCACCCAGCTTAAGCCTGAGTAAAGTCGCGTCTGGCTAATAATCCAACCTGTTTCAATAAATTAAATTTATGACCGTAAAAAAGAGTTGCGTGACTGACGGCGGATAGTTTAGGTTAATTAGCAATTGAGTTTGTAGCGACTTTATACAGAGAAAATACCATGACACGCATTCAGTTCAGCCACCATCATCACCATCATCCTGACTAGTCTTTCAGGCGATGTGTGCTGGAAGACGGTTTTTTAATCTTCCAGTGGCGCGCAGAATGCAAGAGAGAGCCCTCGGAAGATTTCTTCCGAGGGTTTTTTTTTGGCTCCGGACAGACAGACAAAAATAATTTTTAAAATAAATTCATAAAATTACAGATTAAACAGAGGTTACCATGCTGGATAAAACACGTTTACGGATAGCAATGCAGAAATCGGGCCGCCTGAGTGATGAATCCCAGGAACTGCTGGCGCGCTGCGGTATCAAAATCAACCTGCAACAACAGCGCCTGATTGCCTTCGCGGAGAATATGCCGATTGATATCCTGCGCGTACGTGATGACGATATCCCGGGTCTGGTGATGGACGGCGTGGTCGACCTGGGCATTATCGGCGAGAACGTGCTGGAAGAAGAGCTGCTCACCCGCCGCGCTCAGGGTGAAGATCCGCGTTACTTCACCCTGCGCCGCCTGGATTTCGGTGGTTGCCGCCTGTCACTGGCGACCTCACTCGACAGTGAATACACCGGCCCGCAAAGCCTGCAAGATGCCCGTATCGCCACCTCTTATCCGCACCTGCTGAAGCAATATCTCGACAAACAGGGCGTGCGCTTCAAATCCTGTCTGTTGAACGGTTCGGTTGAAGTGGCACCTCGCGCCGGGCTGGCCGATGCCATCTGTGACCTGGTCTCCACCGGTGCCACACTGGAAGCCAACGGCCTGCGCGAAGTGGAAGTGATTTACCGTTCTAAAGCCTGCCTGATACAACGTGACGGCGAAATGCCGGAAGCCAAACAGCAACTGATCGACCGCCTGATGACCCGTATTCAGGGCGTGATCCAGGCGCGTGAATCCAAGTACATCATGCTGCACGCGCCGAGCGAGCGTCTGGACGAAATCGTTGCGCTGCTGCCGGGTGCCGAACGCCCAACCATTCTGCCGCTGGCCGGCGCGCAAAACCGCGTGGCCATGCACATGGTCAGCAGTGAAACCCTGTTCTGGGAAACCATGGAAAAACTGAAAGCGCTCGGTGCCAGCTCGATTCTGGTACTCCCCATTGAGAAGATGATGGAGTAACGCCATGTCGACTTTCAATACTCTGGTCAATTGGGCAGACTGCAGCGCCGAGCAGCGCACGGCACTGCTGATGCGCCCGGCGATCTCCGCCTCGGACAGCATCACCCGCACGGTGAGCGAGATCCTCGACAACGTGAAGGCCAACGGTGATCAGGCGCTGCGCGACTACAGCGCCAAATTTGATAAAACCGAGGTTGGCGCACTGCGCGTTACCGCCGAACAAATCGCCGCGGCCAGTGCTCGTCTGAATGATGAGATCAAGCAGGCGATGGCGGTGGCGGTGGCTAACGTAGAAACCTTCCACAATGCGCAACAGCTACCGCCCGTCGATGTGGAAACCCAACCGGGCGTGCGTTGCCAACAGATCACCCGCCCGATCGACTCGGTCGGGCTGTATATTCCCGGTGGCTCCGCACCGCTGTTTTCCACCGTGCTGATGCTGGCGACACCGGCACGTATCGCCGGTTGCCGTCGCGTGGTGCTGTGCTCGCCGCCGCCGATTGCCGATGAAATTCTGTATGCCGCGCAACTGTGCGGTGTGAAAGAGGTGTTTCAGGTCGGCGGGGCACAGGCGATTGCCGCCATGGCATTCGGCACCGACTCCGTGCCGCGCGTGGCGAAGATCTTCGGGCCGGGCAATGCCTTCGTCACCGAAGCCAAGCGCCAAATCAGCCAAAGGCTGGACGGTGCAGCCATAGATATGCCGGCCGGTCCTTCCGAGGTGTTGGTGATCGCCGACGCCGGTGCGACGCCGGCGTTTGTCGCCTCTGATTTATTGTCGCAGGCAGAACACGGCCCGGACTCGCAGGTGATCCTGCTGACGCCGGACGCCGCAATGGCGCAAGCGGTGGCCGAAGCGGTAGAGCAGCAACTGGCGCAATTGCCCCGCGCCGAAACTGCTCGTCAGGCGCTGGCCAGCAGCCGACTGATCGTCGCCAAAGATTTGGCCGAATGCGTGGCGATCAGCAATCAGTATGGCCCGGAACACCTGATCATTCAGACTCGCGATGCCCGCTCTCTGGTCGACAGCATCACCAGTGCCGGTTCGGTATTCCTCGGCGACTGGTCGCCGGAGTCCGCCGGTGACTATGCGTCCGGCACCAACCACGTGTTACCGACCTATGGGTATACCGCCACCTGCTCCAGCCTGGGCCTGGCGGATTTCCAAAAGCGCATGACGGTGCAGGAACTGACGCCGCAAGGTTTTATGAACCTGGCCGCCACCATTGAAACCCTGGCCGCCGCCGAGCAGTTGATTGCCCACAAAAACGCCGTGACCCTGCGCGTTGCCGTCCTGAAGGAGCAAGCATGAGCATTGAAAACCTGGCGCGCGCCAACGTTCGCGAGCTGACCCCGTATCAATCGGCCCGCCGCCTGGGGGGCAATGGCGATGTGTGGCTGAACGCCAACGAATACCCGATCGCCCCGGAATTCCAACTGACCGCTCAAACCTTTAACCGTTACCCGGAGTGCCAGCCGGCACGGGTGATCGAACGCTATGCCGATTACGCCGGGGTTAAAAAGGAGCAGGTGCTGGTCAGTCGCGGCGCGGACGAAGGTATCGAACTGCTGATCCGCGCCTTCTGCGAGCCGGGCAAAGACGCTATCCTGTTTTGCCCACCGACCTATGGCATGTACGCCGTCAGCGCAGAGACCTTCGGCGTGGAACGCCGTACCGTGGCGGCCAAGCAGGACTGGCAGTTGGATTTACCGGCCATCGCCGACAGCCTGGATAACGTGAAACTGATCTACGTCTGCAGCCCAAACAACCCAACCGGCAACCTGATCGACCCGAACGATCTGCGCACCCTGTTGGAGATGGCCAAAGGCAAGGCGATCGTCGCGGTTGACGAGGCCTATATCGAGTTCTGCCCGCAGGCCAGCGTGGCCGGCTGGTTGAGCGACTACCCGCACCTGGCTGTCCTGCGCACCCTGTCAAAAGCCTTTGCATTGGCCGGCCTGCGTTGCGGTTTCACCTTGGGCAACGAAGACTTGATCGCCCTGCTGCTGAAAGTGATCGCCCCTTATCCGCTGTCTACCCCGGTCGCCGATATCGCCGCCCAGGCGCTGAGCACTGAGGGGATCCGCGTGATGCGTCAGCGCGTTACCGAAATCGCCGCCAACCGCAGTTGGCTACAGCAGGCGCTGCAAAACTGCGCCTGCGTTGAACAGGTTTTCACCAGCGACAGCAATTACCTGCTGGCCCGTTTCACCGCTTCCAGTAATGTGTTTAAAACCTTATGGGATCAGGGCATTATCTTAAGAGACCAAAATAAACAACCTGGGTTGTCCGGCTGCCTGCGCATCACCATCGGCACCCGTGACGAATGCCAGCGCGTGGTTGACGCGCTGTCTGCCCTGCCCGGTGCAACCGAGACTCGCCAGGAGCCAATGTGAGCCAGAAATTCCTCTTTATTGACCGTGACGGCACGCTGATTGCTGAACCCCCAGAAGACTTCCAGGTTGATCGCCTGGACAAGCTGGCGTTGGAGCCGGATGTGATCCCTTGCCTGCTGGAGCTGCAACAGGCCGGTTATCAACTGGTGATGATCACCAATCAGGATGGCCTCGGCACCGCCAGTTTCCCACAGGAAACCTTCGATCCGCCACACGACCTGATGATGCAGATCCTCAGCTCACAGGGCATCCACTTTGAAGATATCCTGATCTGCCCGCACCTGCCGGCAGACAACTGCGACTGCCGCAAGCCCAAGACTGCGCTGGTAAAAGGCTATCTGGAGCCTGGCGCAATGGATACCGCGCGCAGTTATGTGATCGGCGATCGCCCAACGGACATTCAACTGGCGGATAACATGGGTATTCAGGGGCTGCGTTATCAGCGTGACGCCCTGGGCTGGAAAGAGATCACCCGCCAGTTGACCCAACGCGATCGCCACGCGCAGGTTAACCGCGCGACCAAGGAAACACAGATCGACGTCAACGTCTGGCTGGATCGCGAAGGCGGCAGCAAGATCAAAACCGGCGTCGGTTTTTTCGATCACATGCTGGATCAGATCGCCACCCACGGCGGCTTCCGCATGGACATCAACGTGAAGGGCGATCTGTATATCGACGATCACCACACGGTGGAAGACACCGGGCTGGCGCTGGGCGAAGCGTTGAACAAAGCGCTGGGCGACAAACGCGGCATCGCACGCTTCGGCTTTGTACTGCCGATGGACGAATGCCTGGCGCGCTGCGCGTTGGATATCTCCGGTCGCCCGCACCTGGAATACAAGGCTGAATTCAACTATCAGCGCGTCGGCGATCTGAGCACCGAAATGGTCGAGCACTTCTTCCGCTCGCTGTCTTACACCATGGGCTGCACCCTGCACCTGAAAACCAAAGGCAAAAACGACCATCACCGTGTCGAAAGCCTGTTCAAAGTGTTTGGTCGCACGCTGCGCCAGGCGATCCGCGTTGAGGGCAACACCCTCCCGAGCTCGAAAGGAGTGCTGTGATGAACGTGGTGATTTTGGACACCGGCTGCGCCAACCTGTTCTCTGTCACCTGCGCGGTGCAGCGGTTGGGTTATCAGCCGGAGATCAGCCGTGACCCGGAGATCGTGTTGCGCGCCGACAAGCTTTTCCTTCCAGGCGTCGGTACCGCGCAGGCGGCAATGGACCAGTTGCAACAGCGCGAGTTGATTGAGCTGATCAAGGCCTGTACCCAGCCAGTGCTGGGTATTTGCCTCGGCATGCAGTTGCTGGCAAAAAGCAGCGAAGAGAACGGCGGCATCGACACGCTGGGCATTATCGATACGCCGGTTACCCAGATGACAGACTTCGGTCTGCCGCTGCCGCACATGGGTTGGAACCAGGTGTCGCCGCTGGCCGGCCACCATCTGTTCCGCGGCATCGAGGACGGTGCCTATTTCTACTTCGTTCACAGCTATGCGATGCCGATATGCCCAAGCACCATCGCCCAGGCGAACTACGGCGAGCCCTTCACCGCCGCCGTGCAAAAAGACAACTTCTTCGGCGTGCAGTTTCATCCAGAACGATCTGGGGCGGCCGGTGCGCAACTGTTGAAAAACTTTCTGGAGATGTAGGCAGCATGATTATTCCAGCTTTGGATTTGATCGACGGCAACGTGGTGCGTTTGCATCAGGGTGATTACGGCCAACAGCGCGACTACGGTAACGACCCGTTGTTGCGCCTGCAGGACTACCAACAACAGGGCGCGCAGGTATTGCATTTGGTCGATCTGACCGGTGCCAAAGATCCGACGGCTCGCCAAATTCCCCTGCTGCGCAAACTGCTGGCAGGGGTTAACGTGCCGGTACAGGTTGGCGGCGGCATTCGCAATGAGCAGGACGTCTCTGCCCTGCTGGAAGCCGGTGCGACCCGCGTGGTCATCGGCTCCACCGCGGTGAAACAACCGCAATTGGTGCAGGGCTGGTTTGAACGCTACGGCGCGGACGCCATGGTACTGGCGCTGGACGTGCGTATCGACGCCGACGGCACCAAACGCGTAGCGATCAGCGGCTGGCAAGAGAATTCTGACACCACGCTGGAACAGGTCGTGGAGCAGTTCCTGCCCTACGGCCTGAAGCACGTGCTGTGCACCGATATTTCTCGTGATGGCACGCTGGCCGGTTCCAACGTGGCGCTGTACCAGGAAATCAGCCAACGCTATCCGCAGATTGCTTTCCAGGCATCCGGCGGCATCGGCAATCTGGATGACATTGCCCAGTTGCGCGACAGCGGCGTGGAAGGTGTGATTGTGGGGCGTGCCCTGCTGGAAGGTAAGTTTAGCGTTGAGGAGGCTATCGCATGCTGGCAAAACGGATAATCCCGTGCCTGGATGTTAAAGACGGGCAGGTAGTAAAAGGCGTGCAGTTCCGCAACCATGAAATCATCGGTGACATAGTGCCGCTGGCGCAGCGCTACGCGCAGGAAGGCGCAGACGAACTGGTGTTCTACGATATCACCGCATCCAGTGATGGCCGGGTGGTCGACAAAAGCTGGGTATCGCGGGTGGCAGAGGTGATTGATATCCCCTTCTGCGTCGCCGGCGGGATTAAAAGCCCGGAAGACGCCAGCCAGATCCTCTCTTTTGGCGCCGACAAAATCTCCGTCAACTCACCGGCGCTGGCCGACCCTGATCTGATCAGTCGTCTGGCGGATCGCTTTGGCGTGCAGTGCATTGTGGTGGGTATTGATACCTGGTTCGAAGCCGAAACCGGCAAGTATCACGTTAATCAATACACCGGTGACGAAAGCCGCACCCGCGTCACCCAATGGGAAACGCTGGATTGGGTTAAAGAAGTGCAAAAGCGGGGTGCCGGTGAAATCGTGTTGAACATGATGAATCAGGACGGCGTACGCAACGGTTACGATCTGGAGCAACTGCGGAAAGTACGTGAAGTGTGCAAAGTGCCAATGATCGCCTCCGGTGGCGCGGGCACCATGGAACACTTTCTGGAGGCATTCCGCGATGCGGACGTCGACGGCGCCTTGGCCGCTTCGGTGTTCCACAAGCAAATCATTAATATCGGCGAACTGAAAAAGTTCCTGGCAGACCAAGGTGTGGAGATCCGCCTGTGTTAACAGAACAACAAAGAAACCAGCTGGACTGGGAAAAAACTGACCACTTGCTGCCGGTGATCGTCCAGCACGCCGTTTCCGGCGAAGTGCTGATGCTCGGCTACATGAATCAGGAAGCGCTGGCCGCTACCGAGCAGAGCGGTAAAGTCACCTTCTTCTCTCGCACCAAACAGCGCCTGTGGACCAAGGGCGAAAGCTCTGGGCACTTCCTCAACGTCGTCAGCATCACCCCAGACTGTGATAACGACACGCTGTTGATTTTGGCCAATCCGATCGGCCCGACCTGCCACCTGGGCAATACCAGTTGCTTCCACCCGGCCACCAGCGATTGGGGTTTTCTGTATCAGTTGGAGCAGTTGCTGGCGGAACGCAAAAACGCCAGCCCCGACAGCTCTTACACTGCCAGCCTGTACGCCAGCGGCACCAAGCGCATCGCACAGAAAGTCGGTGAAGAAGGCGTGGAAACGGCCCTGGCCGCCACGGTGAACGATCGTGAGGAGTTGACCAACGAGGCTTCCGATCTGATTTATCACCTGCTGGTGCTGCTGCAGGATCAGGACCTGGATTTGAGCAAGGTGATTGGCCGGCTGCGCGAGCGTCACCAGAAGTAATAAAAGCCCGAGGGAATAACGTCTAACCGATCATTAATTCCCTCCTTCACCCCAGCCCTCTCCCCAAAAATGAGAGGGCGCCAGTCCGGAGCAATGTTCGGCTGCAGAGGTTATTCTGTAACAAGGGTAATATTGAAAGCGGATCATTCAAAACGAAAAGCCGTCGGGCGTTACCTCGACGGCTTTTTTATCTAACGTGCCGGATCGGCAACAATATTAATCGAAATCAATCCTATCCCTAATTGTCTCCCGTCCTCAGACTCGCCGGATTCTTTCGGGCTGGTAGGATAAGGCGGCACAATCTTAATATCCCGAGCACCGGTGGCATTGGAATAATACAACTTCACACGCGTCGGCTGCCCGCCGATGCTGATGCTCTGCTGCTCGCCGCCCACTAAGACGTTGACCGGTTTGCCGATATTGGGACCATAGCCCTGCGCGATGATTTCGAGCGTAAAACCGTTTGGCAACGCCTGACTAAAGTCCAACCGCACCACGTTGCCATCGCTCCAGCGCCCCCATGATTCCGCGTGTGATAATCCGGAAATACCATCAAGGAAATCAGGGACCCCCTCCTGATTGAAAGCATAACCTTGGGCAGGCAGAACTGCGGCCCCTTTACGCTCCTGTTTCACCAATTTCGGCAGCATATAAGCGGTGAAGTCAGGTAACAGCATCATACTGCCGTAGGCGCTCAGATGATCGCCATCGAAGAACATAGCGTGCCCCTCTCGCCAAACAGTGCATACATTCCCGGGGCACAGCACGGGAAACGGATCCCACACGCTAACCGCAGGGAGGGCATTCATCACCTGGTTGTAACTGCTGAGAACCGGGGCTCGATATTTCTGCAACAGATCGCGTTCAACCGACATACCATGAGCACAAATAGGATTATTGCGATTAAACCAATCGGCGCAACGGTAAGGCGGCACTAGGAAGATGGGCTTCGGTGCTTCAAAAACGACGTGTACACCCTGTTCGCTGAATCCACGCAATGTATCAACCGCATAGATGACTGAACGTTGTCGATTAACCTGCGCTTGAGCACTAAAGAAGCTTTGCTGTTGAGATTCCGGTCCGAAATACACCCACTGATCGGCAAACCGCGGCAAACGTAAAGACGCCAGGAAAAGTACGTCACCAGGTTTGACCCGCTTGTGTAATGCGCGCAAAGAGCCTTCCGCATGTTCCCGGCACTGGGAATTATCGAGATCACGTTCAGTTTGGAAACTGATAAACGGACAGCCGCCATTACGATAAACATCTACCTCCAGATTGTTTCTGATGGCAAACTGCTTATACAACGCCGCATAAGCTAGGGTATGAGAGTCGCCAATCACATGCAGTACCCGATAGCGAGAGGGCCTATCTTGCAGACAACCTTCAGGTTTAAAAACAATAACCTCTATGCCCTCCTCTCCAATCGTTTTAGGATCTGCCCGGCAACCAGGGTATTCCAGGGGGGCAGGCCCGCGATCCGGATACCACAATTCAGCATCCTCACTCACCTTACTAAGCGAAATCTTATCCGCACGCGCATTCAGCGCGGATCCCCCCCAATAAGCAGCGGCAATAACGCACAGCCCAACGCCAATAACGGCTGGGTTAGCAGCCTTTTTGGCCGTTTTGGACTGTCGCATAGGTGTTTCGATCAGATAGTAGGATAACGTTGCCAGCAACAAGGTGATCACTAATGCGGCCAGCCTGGTCACTGGCGAATCTAAACCGCAGGTCCAACGAAACAGGACAAATGTCGGCCAATGCCACAGATATAGCGAGTAGGATGTTTTCCCAAAAAACAGAATATACCTATTACCCAATAAGGCCTGCAGCCACGGTAAACATGCTTGCTTATATAGGCCGAATAAGATGCCTAACGTAGAAAGAACTGCCAGCACAGCCCCCGGCATTGGGAAGTTTTCCGGGGTAGATATAACAAAGGAAGCCAACAAACCAATAAATGCAGCTATGCCGATAATCCCGGAGAATCGATTTTCTTTACGTTCTCCTCCCTCAGAGGACAGCGTCAAGATCTGATACAGTAATACCCCTGAAGCCAACTCCCAAAAACGCCCGGGGCTCAGAAAATAGGCATTTGTCGGTTGAACCTGCGATTGCCAGGCGGAGAATACAACCGATGCCAATAGTCCGATCGAAAACAGCACGACAGAGAAATGCTTACCGCGTTGTCCGTATAACCAGGCAAGAAACAGCAGGGGGAAGACCAGGTAAAATTGCTCCTCAACCCCAAGTGACCAGGTATGGGTGAACGGATTGAACTCGGTCGTCGGAGCAAAGTAATCCCGGCCATTGGCGGCGAGAATAAAGTTACTCAACCCCAAAAAGGCAAACAGTCCAGTAGTCTGATTGACGTCACTCAACCAAGAGGCGGGAATGAATAATGCGGAAACATAACCAGTGACCAGTAAACAGACGATCAGAGCCGGGAAGATACGTCGGATCCTTCGCGCATAAAAAAACGCCAGGAAGCGCCAGAATCCGCCGCCCTTGAAGTGGGTAATAGAGGCGCTGACGACAAAGCCGGAAATGACGAAGAATACGTCTACCCCAACGAAACCGCCAGGGAGCCAGGATGCGTGCAAATGATAGATAATAACGGAAATAACAGCTAAAGCTCGAAGCCCATCAATGAATGGAAAGTATTGCGACTGCCCCAATTTTGGTTTATTCAACTGCATTATAATTTCACTTTTGTACTCATAGCTTGGGAATGAAGCCATCGAAAGTTAAGGGCGTCAGTATTCCATAAAGTACCAGGTAGAGTCCACGGACACAGTTTAAATTCGGTGAAAGAATGCGAGCTATCGGATCGCTAAGTTATAAATTGATTATATTAATAGAAAACAACCGATAACCAATCACAGCATGGCATTGCAAGAACATCTGATGTAACTGGGTGGAAGGCGAGTTCACTGGGCATTAACACTTGAGTTTACTCCTCATCAAAACGAAAAAGCCCCCGGTTTGAACTGCACCCCAAAAGTTGGACACCCAACTGAATAAGGTGCAGTTTTTTATGGCAAAACC
>NZ_JBIEIU010000007.1:0-301121 GCF_052113645.1 Serratia quinivorans
CAGAAGTGAAACGCCGTAGCGCCGATGGTAGTGTGGGGTCTCCCCATGCGAGAGTAGGACACTGCCAGGCATCAAATAAAGTACAAAGCCTCATGCGAAAGCATGGGGCTTTTTACTTTGTCTGCTATAAATATTTGCTGTTATTTCGATCTATTTTCACGCCAGTCTTCAATACACATCACAAAAATCACGCTATATTCTTCGCCCGCTATTTGTTTTAATCGTTAACTGAGAATTAACAATTAAATTACATTTAAACGGCAGGACGCCGACTTTACTGTTTATCTGGCTCGGAGAATATAAAATGACAGAAGCAACTTCGGTGATTGAGGAAGGCGATGCCGCCCATTTGGCGGTCCAGGACAAAAAGAAACGTATTTTCGCTATTGTTGGGGCTTCATCGGGGAACCTGGTGGAGTGGTTTGATTTTTACGTCTACTCCTTCTGCTCTATCTACTTTGCCGCCTCGTTCTTCCCTGCCGGCAACAGCACCACTCAGTTGCTGCAAACGGCCGGTGTCTTCGCCGCAGGTTTCTTTATGCGCCCGATCGGCGGCTGGTTGTTCGGTTATATAGCCGATAAGCATGGCCGTAAAAACTCGATGTTGATCTCCGTTTGCATGATGTGCGCAGGATCGCTGGTGATCGCCTGTTTGCCGACTTATGAGTCAATCGGCAGTTGGGCACCGGTACTGCTGCTGGTTGCGCGTCTGTTCCAGGGCCTGTCGGTCGGCGGAGAGTATGGTACCAGCGCCACCTATATGAGTGAGGTGGCGATAAAGGGGCGGCGCGGTTTCTATGCCTCTTTCCAGTATGTCACGCTGATTGGTGGCCAACTGCTGGCGTTGCTGGTTCTGGTGGCTCTGCAGCAAATCCTCTCCTCGGAGGAACTTAAAGCCTGGGGCTGGCGTATTCCCTTCGCGATTGGCGCGGTATTGGCGGTGGTCGCGCTGTACCTGCGACGCTCACTGAATGAAACCTCCGATGCCAAAACCCGTAACCATAAGGACGCTGGTTCACTGAAAGGGCTGTGGAAGAACCGTAAAGCCTTCCTGATGGTGCTGGGCTTTACCGCCGGTGGCTCGCTGAGCTTTTATACTTTTACTACCTATATGCAAAAGTATCTGGTCAATACATCCGGGATGGATGCCAAACTGGCCAGCGGCATTATGACCGCCGCACTTTTCATCTACATGCTGCTGCAGCCGTTGGTCGGGGCATTGTCCGACAAGATTGGCCGCCGCAGTTCAATGCTGATCTTTGCCTCGTTTGCGACCTTGCTGACCGTTCCGATCTTGCTGACGCTAAAAAATGTCAGCAACCCTTACGCGGCCTTCGGTTTGATTGTGCTGGCGTTGTTTATCGTCAGTTTCTATACCTCGATCAGCGGGTTGTTGAAAGCTGAGATGTTCCCGCCGGAAGTGCGAGCGTTGGGCGTTGGTCTGTCTTATGCGGTGGCTAATGCAATGTTTGGCGGGTCAGCAGAATATGTCGCGCTGTCGCTGAAGTCGTTTGGCTTTGAGAATGCCTTCTTCTGGTATGTTTCCGGCATGTGTCTGCTGGCACTGATTGTTTCTCTCCGGTTGCATCGCAAGGGGAAAGAGATCCAACTGTAAATCAGCGGGTGGCGTGGTACAGGCTATAACCGGTAGCCGCGCCCGCCACATCCCAGGCAAAATCTTTCCAACTCCAGCCGGTGCCGCCTTCGCGACTGTCATACAGCTCTTTGGCGGCACCGAGCCCGATTGAAAACATCAGGCCAAAGCTGCGGCTGCGTGCCTCACTCCAGTTTTGATGATCGCCATAAGCAGCGCCGGCGGCGGCAAAGGCCGCGGAGGCGACAAAGTGTTGTGCCTTGTCTTTGCCGGTCCAGCTGTCGTTTGCCAGGTGGCTACAACCGCTGGTCAACAGTAAAAAGGGGAGCACAGCCAGGCAGCGGAGTGGGCGCATAATGAAAACATCCTGTTGTCATGACACATAAAAACCCCGGCATTGGCCGGGGTGAGACTGCTGACAAACATATAATGTTTGTCAGCAGGCGCTAAAGGTTTTGAAAATAAATCAGGAAAATCAATTTATTGATTTTCGGCTGATGACACAAAGGGGGAAAAACCACGCTTTTATCCCCCTTTGTCAACAATCAGACCCCGGCATTAGCCGGGGTCTGCTGTAGCTGAATTATAGCGGGATTACAGTATACGGCTAATCAACCGGTCGATACGGATACGGCGGAGTCGGCGGATCAGCTTACGTACTTTGATCGGATACTGCTGGATGCTTTGCAGTTCCAGGTAGTTACCCACCACGGTGGTATGAGTGCGAATGCACTCCAGCTCTTTGTGCCGTTGCTCACGCATCTCCTGCTTGGGATCGTGGATCAGAATGGCATTCTCCAGATCCAACCGCCAGGCGCGCGGGTTGAGGTTATTACCGGTGATCAACTGCCATTCGTCATCGACCCACATGCCTTTTAGGTGATAGCTGTTATCGCCGTCTTTCCACAGGCGAACAATCAACTGGCCGGTATCGACATAACGCTGCAGACGGCTGAGAAAGCGTCGCAGGTTGATTTCGTACAGGTAAGGCAGTGCGCCGATAATTTTGAATGGCTGATCTTCCGGAATATAGAAGTCATTGGCGGTTTTGTCGCCCACAATGATTTCCACCTGTTTGCCCTGGCGCAGCAGATAGATGATATTGCGCACCAGCAGGGCCGGCAGGTTGAAGTAAGGGGTGCACAGCGTCAGCTTCTGATCGGCGCAGGACATCAGGTGGTGAATGGTCTTATTCAGCACGCTTTGCTTGCCCAGCCCAACCAGCGGGGTTACCGCCAGTTCATCGTTGCCTGCTTTGTTGCGAAATTGATAGCCGGCCCGACGCAGACCGAAACGGAACAGGCGAGTTTCGTTTTTGATCTCTGGGCTCTTGGGACGATCGTCACGATCCAAACGTTGTACGGCACCGGCGGTCAGCAGGTGCTGTTTGATGTAATCGATCATGGTATCAGCCAAATCACCGTTGCTGATTAACTGGTAGCGATCGTAGCGGTATTTCTCATGCTGATGCAGATAAACGTCATTGATGCTGGCACCGCTGTAAATCACGGTCTCGTCGATCACAAAACCTTTCAGGTGCAACACGCCCAGGGCTTCGCGGGTATTGACCGGCACGCCGTATACCGGCACGGATAACCCTGGGTGCTGGTCTGCCATTGAGCAATACCAATCGGCGTTGGTATTGGCGGCCGCGGCGCCGATGCGCCCACGCTGGGCGCGATGCCAGTCGACCAGGATGCAAATCTCCAGCTCCGGACACCGCTGCTTTGCCTGATAAAGCGCGTTGAGAATATCGCGTCCGGCGTCGTCATGCTCCAGATACAGAGCGACCAGATAAATGCGTTGGGTGGCGTTAGCGATTAATTCCAGCAGCGTGGCACGGTAATCAGACGGTGTGTACAAAGTACGTACATCAGCTACCGTCTGGGGGAGTTTGGGCAGTTGTGCAAGGTGTTGTTGATGTTTGCTACGTTTAAATTTTGACAACATCACAGTGCGCTTCTTCTCTCATGATTAGATGGCCTGAACGCCAAATACGGGAAAATATTAAATCGAATAATCGGGCGATAATACCACTAGTTGCCCCGATTGTGCGTATGTTTTGGCGTTAAGTGGTGGATTCGTAGCGCATTGCGACGCAGGTCACTGCACTTCTTCCGCCTGCAGCGGCAGGGTCAAATTGACGATGCCATCCTCAAGCTGCACATCGATGCCAAAGCCCAACCGTTGCGCCAACGCGATCATTCCGCGGTTGTTTGGCATGGTGATCCCGGTCAGGCGGGTCAGCCCATGAGCGCGGGCATAGGCGATCATTTTTTCCAGCAGTTGACGCCCCAGACCCAGTCCTTTCAGATCAGATCGCACCAGTACGGCGAACTCCGCGTCGGTATTGTCCGGGTCGGACAGGGCGCGCGTTACGCCGATGATTTGTTCATCTCGCACCGCGACAAAAGCCATCTCCCGATCGTAGTCGATCTGCGTCATGTTAGCCAAATCGTCATGGGTAAACTCGTTGATCTCGCTGAAGTAGCGATAGTAGAGATCTTCCTTGGTCACGCGATCGATAAAGTGCTTCAGCGCAGGCTCGTCTTCCGGCAGGATCGGCCGGAACAGGCATTGCGAACCGTCTTTCAATCCGATGGTTTCTTCCAGCTCATGGGGGTAAGGACGGATTGCCAGCCGCGCCTGTGGATCACCTTCGAATGGCGCGAGCTGCATCGACACGTCGAGCAGGGTAAATTCGCTGCCGGAGGCCAGTACCGGATGGATGTCCAGCCGGGTGATTTCAGGGCAATCCAGGATCAGGTTGGATACCTGCACCAGCAAGCGGCTCAGTCCGGGAATGTCCAGCGGCCGCAGGGCACTGCGACCCCGGATCTTGCCTCCTTTTACCGCCTGCAATACCAGATAGCGCGCCAGCGCCATATTCAGCGGCGGCAATGCCACGGCGACCTGATTTTCCTGACGCCATTCGATACCGCCTTCACCCAGCATGATCAGCGGGCCAAAAATGGCATCTTGCTCTACCGCGATACGCAGTTCCTGTGCCCCGGCGCGGTTGGCCATGCTCTGTACCAGCAGGCCGTGAATGCGCGCTTGTGGATAGGTGCGCTTCACACGGTCGAGAATAGCCTCAGCGGCTCGCTGCACCTCGGTAGCGGTTCGCAAATAGAGCATCACGCCCTGAACTTCGGACTTGTGCGGGATATCGGGTGAGCGCAGTTTTAAGGCCACCGGATAGCCAATCTGCTCGGCAATATGCACCGCTTCGGCACTGTCCTCGGCAATCCAGGTGGGCAGGGTGGTCAGATCATAGGCCTTCAGAATCGATTGCACCTCGTGGGTGTCGAGCTGCGTAGCGCCTTCTGCCAGCGCCTGCTGAATCAATCGGTGGGCATCGGCGGTGTTGGCGGTCAGGCCGACCGGCAGCGCCGGGGTCTCTTTTAGCTGTTTCTGATTACGGCGATATTCCACCATATGCATGAATGCAGTTACCGCGCCTTCTGGTGTTCGGTAGGTTGGAATACCGGCTTCGGTAAACAACCGCCGGGCTTCCTGCGAAGAGTACTCGCCGCACCAGTTGGTGAGCAGCGTAACGCGTTTGCCGCGCGGGTGCTGCCGTACGGCCTCGATAATGCGTTCGGCGGTGAGCGTGCCTGGGGCTGCCGCGCTTGGGGCGTGGATCAACAGCAAGGCATCGTAGTCATGGCTGTCGAGCAACGTCTTGACCGCGGCCAAATAGCGTTGCGGTGTTGCGTCGTCACGCAGGTCAATCGGGTTGCCGGCACGGATAAATTCGGGCAACGTGTCGCCCAGTTGCGCCAGGGTCTCATCCTCCAACTGCGCCAATTTGCCGTTGCGTCCCAGTAATTCGTCCAATGCCATTGCCGCCGGTGCTGCGCCGTTGCTGACGATCATCAGCCGCTCTCCGCGCAAGGGGTGCATATGGCTCAGGGTCTCCACTGCCGAAAACAGCTCGTGGGTATCCTGTACGCGCAGCAAACCGGCCCGCTGGATTGCAGCATCATAAGCGGCATCCAGCCCTTGCTGGCTGTTGAGCAACAGTTGGGCCTGCTGACTGCGCCCACTCTTGACCACCAGAATCGGTTTGTTGCGCGAAGCGCTGCGCGAGGCGGATAAAAAGCGGCGTGCATCGCTGATATTTTCCAGATACAGCAGGATGGCGCTGGTTTTACTGTCGCGCGCCAGAAAATCCAGCAGATCGTCGACGTCAATATCCAGGCTGTCGCCCAGCGCGATAAAATAGGAAAAGCCGACTTCGCGTTGCTGCGCCCAGTCGAGAATGGTATTGGCCACTGCCGCTGACTGGGAAATAAACGCCAGCTTGCCCTTGAGGATCGGCACCGGTGAAAAACTGGCGTTAATGCCTTGCCAGGGGGCCAGCAGGCCGAGACTGTTGGGGCCCAGCAGGCGCATCGAATAACGCTGCGCGCAGGCTTTCAGCTCGGCGAACTGTTCCGGCGGGGAGGAGAGCACGATGGCGGTTTTGCAGCCGCGTTCACCCAACTCCTCAATCAATGCCAGGTTGCGTCGCGCATGGGTGCAGAGTATGGCCAGATCGGGGCTGAGCGGCAGGCTGGCGACGTCGGGGTAGGCCATGACCCCGCACACGGCCTTATAACGCGGCGTGACCGGCATCACCGGCCCATTGAAGCCCCCGGCCAGCAGGTTGCTCATCATCAGGTTGCCGGCGCGGCCAGGCTGCTGTGAAGCGCCGAGAACGGCAATCGATTTAGGACGTAAAAGCGCTTCTAACCCTCGCTGGCTCATGCACGACTCCTTTAGGCAACGTTACCGCCTGATTCTAGGCGTTTTGCGACGGCTTTGCTGTGACCGATGCCTCCGGGCGCGTAGGTTTCCCCGCCAGATACTGTTGACGGAAATAGCGAAAATGCTCGACCAGGCCGTCCGAGGCGGCCGTATCCCCGGCCTGTTGCAATAGCGCCGCCGCCACTTCCGCCGTGCAGTGCTGCTCGGTGCGGCTGGCTTCACGCAGTTGGTAATTGGAGGCCGCGGTTACGTTGAGCGAAAACACCGGGAACTGATTGAGGTACGGGCTTTTGCGGAACATCTTGCTCGCCTCGGTCCAGGTGCCGTCGAGCATGATAAACAACGGCGGTTTGCCGCCGGTGGGCAGTTCGCTGAATACCGGTCGCTCGGGCGCGGCGTAGGAAGCGGGAAACACCACGTAAGGTTGGCGTTCGGGATCGTTAATCGCCGCCAGCAGGGCCGGGTCGATTTCAGTGCGCGACCAAAGAAATGCCTGGGTGTTCGGCAGAATATCGGCGATCAGTCTGCCGGTATTGCTTGGCTTCAGCGGTTCTGCGCCAAACATGATCAGGCAAAAACGGCTGGTGGCCGGCTGCGGTTGGATGGTGTCGCACAGGCAATTTTTATGCGGCAGCAGGCAACCCTGACAACGCGCAATGCGGTTGCCGCGCGCCAGAAAAGGGCGGGTAGAGCGTTCCAGACGAAACTGGCGCAGGCGAAGTACGGCGTTGGCGGTCATAAACATCCCGGGGAAAACCGGTATTGTAACGCAGAAAAAAGCCCGACGGGAGCGTTCGGGCTGGTTTGCACTGCGGCGGTGTCAGCCACAATGGGCAACACCGCCTATACTTTCTGCGTTAAACTAGTTCATTGAGCCAGTTATCGAACGGCGTTTTTGGCATGGCGCCATTGAGCATATCGACCATTTTTCCGTCGCGGAACAACATGATGGTCGGAATGCTGCGGATGCGGAAACGGGTGCTCAGCTCCGGTTCGGCCTCGGTATTCACTTTGACGAAGCGGACTTTACCGGCGCGCTCTTCAGCAACGTCTTCGAAGATCGGCGCAAAGCTGACGCAGGGGCCACACCACGGCGCCCAAAAGTCGACCACGACCGGCAGGCCATCCTGCAGCAACTGATCCAGTGTCGCGGCGGTGGCGTTGATCACTTCACCGTCAAATAGCGCATGGCCGCAACGGCCGCATTTCGCGCCATCAGCCACTCGTTCTTCAGGCACGCGGTTGGTGGCATTACAAGCGGGACAAACTGTATTCATGATGACCTCGGAGACTGAGAAAGCACGACATACCGCATTCGGGTTGCGGAGATGTATCTTTAATGCTGCTTATTATCGTTAAAAGCGCAGCAATGAACAAAGAGGTTTGTTCAATGAATACGATAGTTGTTAGCTTTTAGCGCAAGTAGGTGGCTTAGCACCCCAACATCAGGTAATCTTCGCGCCCTGCGCGTTGGTGGAGAAGAAAATGAACGATTCATTTAGTGGCAAGAACGGTAAAGTTAAAGTGATGTACGTCCGCAGTGACGACGACAGCAACGGCGACGACCGTAACAAGAATAAGCGTCCGGCCGGCAAAGGCCGTCCGGCAGACGGTGCTCGCTCTTCGGGCCGTACCGGTCAGGACAAGCCGCGCGGTAATAACGATCGCCGTGGCTCTGGCACTGATTCCCGCCGCAGTGAAAGCGATCGTCCTCGCCGCCCAGCGCGCACTGAAGACCGTGGCGGTTACGATTCGCCGTGGAAAACCGTGTCTCGTGGTCCGGAAGAAGAGCCGGCGTTTGATCACGGCGGTATCAGCGGTAAAAGCTTTATCGATCCTGAACAACTGCGTCGCCAGCGTGCGGAAGAAACCCGCGTTTACGGCGAAAACGCCTGTCAGGCTCTGTTTGCCAGCCGTCCGGATGCTATCGTCCGTGCCTGGTTCGTGCAGTCTGTCACGCCACGTTTTCGTGAAGCACTGCGCTGGATGGCGGCGAACCGCAAAGCCTACCACGTGGTGGATGAAGAAGAGCTGGCCAAAGCGTCCGGCACCGAACACCACGGCGGCGTGTGCTTCCTGATTAAGAAACGTCAGGGTCTGGATGCGCAAACCTATCTGAAAGAAGCGCCGGCGAAAGACTGCGTGCTGGCATTGGAAGAAGTAGGCAACCCGCACAACCTGGGGGCTATCGTCCGCTCTTGCGCCCACTTTGGCGTGAACGGCGTTCTGTTGCAGGATCCGGCACTGCTGGAATCCGGTGCGGCGGTACGTACCGCAGAAGGCGGCGCGGAACACATCAAGGCGATCAACGCGGATGACTTCCTGTCGGTGCTGGATACCTTCCGCAAGGCGGGTTACGCCATCGTGACCACCTCGAGCCATAAAGGCACCCCGTTGGCGCAGGCTAAACTGCCGGCCAAAATGGTACTGGTATTGGGTCAGGAGCGTGACGGTCTGAGCGACAGCGCCTGGCAGCAGGGTGACATGAACGTGTCTATCGGCGGTACCGGCAAGGTGGAAAGCCTGAACGTATCGGTCGCGACCGGCATTTTGCTGGCTGACTGGTGGCGTCAAAACCAGGCTTAATACCCGTCGGCTGGCTGCAAAGGTATAGAGTCAGAATAAAAAACGGGCGCCTCTGGGCGCCCGTTTTGCGTTCTACGGCTTAGTGAGCGCCGCCGCCCCCACCGCCTGAGCTGAACGGCGGTTTCGCCACCCAGACCAGCGCCAGCAGGATCAGGAACACCCCAGCCGACAGCCAGAAGATCTCGTTGGCGGAGATAATCAGCCCCTGCGCGGTGATCTCATTGGCGATGTAGGCCGAAGCCTGCTGCTTGCTCATGCCAATTTGTTCCAACTGCCGGTACATATCTTGCGACTGCGGGCTGTAAGGATTCACAAACTCCGCCAGCTGCGAGTGATGCTGCGATTCGCGCTGTGTCCACAAGGTGGTGGTGATCGAAGTACCGATCGACCCCGCCAGCGTACGGGTAAAGTTCGACAGACTCGATGCCGCCGCCATACGTTCCGGCGGCAGGCCGGACAGCGTAATGGTGGTCAATGGCATAAAGAAGCAGGCGATGGCGAAGCCCTGGACAAACTGCGGCCAGGCCGAGGCGCCAAAGTCCATTCCCGGTTCAAAGGTATAGGCGCGCCAGTAGAAGCACACGGCATACATAATGAAACTGAAGGTCACCAGCCGGCGCATGTCGAGCCGGTTGCCGAACTTGCCGATGATCGGCGACAGCAATACCGGTATCAACCCGATAGGCGCCGAAGCCAGGCCCGCCCAGGTGGCGGTATAGCCATAAACCTCCTGCAGCAACTGCGGCAATAGCACAATGGCGCCGAAGTACAGCATATAGGCCAGGCTGATACACAGGCAGCCGACGGTAAAGTTGCGCGATTTGAACAGCGACAAATCCACCACCGGATGGTCATCCGTCAGTTCCCAGACTATCAGGAACAGCAGCGCCACCACCGCCACCACCGTCAGCACGATGATCTCGGTCGAGTTGAACCAGTCCAGCTCCTTACCCTGGTCGAGCATCACCTGCAGCGAGCCGATACCGACGATCAGCAGCACCAGACCGACGGTGTCGATCGGTTTGATCTCGGTTTTGGTTTCTCGGCCTTTCAGCGTCGACATCGCCACCAGGATCACCACGGCGCCAATCGGGATGTTGATGAAGAAGATCCAGCCCCAGTGATAGTTGTCACTGATATAACCGCCGAGGATAGGCCCGAAAATCGGCGCGACGATCACCGTCATCGACCATAACGCCAGGGCCATCGCTCGCTTGGCGGGCGGATAGTTGTTCAGCAACAGACTCTGCGACAGTGGGATCAACGGTCCCGCCACCACCCCCTGGATCACGCGGAAGAAAATCAGCATGCCCAGGCTGTTGGAAATGCCGCACAGCCAGGAAGCGAGCACGAAAAGTGCGGTCGACCAAAGGAACAGCCGCACTTCACCGACGCGCTTCGCCAGCCAGCCGGTGATCGGGATGGAAATGGCGTTCGCCACGCCAAACGAGGTGATCACCCAGGTTCCCTGCGAGTTGGAAGACCCGAGGTTACCCGCAATCGTTGGGATCGCCACGTTGGCAATGGTGGAGTCCAGCACCTGCATAAAGGTCGCCATGGCGAGCGCGACCGTCATCCAGGCAAGCTGAGCACCTTCAAGCGGTTTCTGTGCCAAGGTAGCCTCCCGCGCGCTTAACCGGCATTCGCATGGATCACGTCGGCGATCATTTGGTTAACCGGCGCCAGGTTCAACGCCAATGCGTCGCTCTGGTACAGCGGCTTGTCACGCACCACGTCAGACAGCACGCGGCCGTCCAGGTTGGTGGTGTCAACTTTAACCAATGTCGACAAACCGATACGCAGCGGATGATCGGCGATTTGCTTGGCGTCCAGCTCAATACGTACCGGCAGGCGCTGAACCACTTTGATCCAGTTACCGGTGGCGTTCTGTGCAGGCAGCAGAGAGAAGGCACTGCCGGTGCCCATATCGATACCGACCACTTTACCGTTATACACCACGTCATCACCGTAAATGTCGCTGACTACGGTAGCCGACTGGCCGATACGCATATTGGCGATTTGGGTTTCTTTGAAGTTGGCATCAACCCAGATGTGATCGGCGGGCACCACCGCCATCAGCGGGGAACCGGCGGCGATTTGCGCGCCAACCTGTACGCTGCGACGGGACACATAACCGGTGATCGGGCTGATGATTTTGGTACGCTGCAACGCCAGCCAGGCGTCACGCACCTGCGCTGCGGACTGCTGAATGGCCGGCTGTTGTTCCAGCGGCGTATTCAACACCATCGCCTGGTTAGCGTTGTATTGCTGCACCGCCACTTCCAACGCCGCTTTGGCGCTGTCGACCGCATCGCGAGCATGTTGCAGTTCTTCACGGCCGATAGCGTCAACGCTGCCAAGCACCACGCGGCGTTTCAAATCGCTTTCTGCCTTGCTCAGGTCAGACTTGCGCAGGGCAATGTTGGCCTGATACTGCTTGCTGTTGATGATCAGCTGGTGGGTCTGACGCACGCTATTGGCCAGGCCGGTTTTGGCGCGTTCAAGCGCCTGTTCGGCATCGGTCGGATCCAGGGTGACCAACACATCGCCCTGTTTCACATAGTCGGTATTGTCAAAGTTGACGCGGTTAACGCTGCCGTTCACCTGGGCCATGATCTGGACCTGGTTACCGGATACATAGGCGTCGTCGGTTTCCTGATGATGACGCAACACCAGGAACCAATACACTAAATATGCCACCCCAATAACGATGAAAATAACCGTCAGCAGCAGCAGCCAAAATTTACGCTGCTTCTTTTTGCCGACCGGTTGTTGCGGGTTTTGAGTCTCCGCGCTTGCGCTCATGGTGTTCTCCAAGCTCTCTATTTTATTATGCTTTTGAACCCGCAGCGGCCGGGGCCTGATAGCCACCACCCAGCGCACGGATCAGTCCTATCTTCGCCTGCAGCAAATTACTGCTGGCATTCAGTTCCGCCTGCTGCTGCTGCAAGAGCTGCGTTTGGCTGGTTAACAACTGGTCGCGCCCGATAATCCCTGCCTGGTATCGAGCGTTAGCGACGCGGTACACCTGCTGCATCGATTGGGACGCGGATGCCGCCTGCAGCTGCTGTTGCGCAGTGCTTTGTTGGACGGTGATGGCATCGGCGGTTTCCTGCACGGCATTCAGGATGGTTTGGTTATAGGATTCCACCGCCTGGTCATACAGCGCGGATTCCTCGCCCAGCTTGCTGCGCAGCGCACCGGCGTGGAAGATCGGCAATGAAATCGCCGGCATCACGTTCCAGGCCTGGCTGGCCGCTTCAAACAGATTCGGGCTGGTACCACTGGTGTTGGTGGTGGTCAGGCCGGCAAAGGCTGAAATGGTCAGGCTGGGGTAAAATTCTTTGCGGGCCGCGCTGACGCGTTGGTTATAGGATTCCACCAACTGACGTTGTGCGGCAATGTCCGGGCGTTTACCCAGCAGGTCGGCAGTCAGTTCACCTTTTGGCGCCATCAAATTACTGGCGGGCAGAGCTACCGGACGCAGGTGCTGCATCGCGTTCGGGCCAAGGCCGGCGAGGGCGGCCAACTGGTGTCTAAGTTGCTCAATCTGCGATTGCAACTGAAGGATCTGCTGCTTGGCGCCGTCGGCTTGCGCCTGGGTTTGTTGCGGAACATCAACGCCGGTGATGCCGGCTTTATATTGCTGTTGGCGCAGATCCGCCAGGCGCTGATTGTTGTCGACTTCCTGCTGCAGCAGTTTCTCCAGTGCGAAATTGCTCTGCAGCTGGTAATAGGCGGAAGCCACCGAGCTGGCGAGCGTCAACGCAGCCTGTTCCTGCTCGGCGCGGGCCGCATCGACCTGTGCCTTGGCGGCGTTAACCTGGTTGCGGTATTTGCCCCACCAATCGAACTCATAGGCCAGGTTCAGCCCCAGAGAGTTGGAGGTCTCGTAGATCGGTTGATGAGGATACCCCAGCCCCAGGTTCACGTTTTGCGGCACCTTCTGGCGGGTGCTGCTGGCGTTGAGATCCAGGTTCGGCCCGTTGGCGGCGCTGGCTTCACCCATCACGCTCTGGGCTTCGCGCACGCGTGCCGCGGCCTGTCGCAGCGTTGGGGAGCTTTGCAGCGTTTGCGTCATCAGCGTGTCGAGTTGTTGATCGTTAAGCGCACGCCACCACTGCGGGCTGACGTTCAACGAACTGACCTTCGGCTGTGAAAGCTGCAGAGTCTGCGGATCCATCAGAGTGGATTGCGGGGCAATATTATCGGTAGACGCACACCCGGCCAGCAAAAATACGGCGAACAGCGGGGTGAATCTCCAGTTAAATGGGGATCGCATAGTATGTACCTGAACAGAAATTATTGGGATAACTGTTCTGTAACTTCCATCTGGTCCATACGCGCCAATAGCTTGCGCGTCAGCTTTTCAAGCTGCTGCTGTTCGTCATCGTTCAGCGTGGACCACAGGAAATGCAGACACTTGTGCTGCGGCGGCAGCAATTGGTTGAGAAACTCTTCTCCCTGCGGCGTCATGTGCAGATGCAGGCAACGACGGTCATTGTCGCTTTCCCGGCGCTCAATCCAACCGCGCTTCTCCAGTTCATCGGCAATGCGCGTGGCATTGGTCCGTGATGAGCCCAGGGCACAGCTTAGCTCAGAAGGCTGGATGCTGTGGCTTTCCTGCGCATCCAGGGTAATCAGCGCCATAAACAATGTTTCGTTTATCCCTTGTGCTTTGAGCATTTTATTGCGGTTTTCCAGCAGCTTGCTTTGCATGTGCATACACAGCCGGGTCAGCAGGATTTCCTGATAAGGGAAATCTTTCTGACGCTTCGCGCGGAAATTAAGCATTTGTTCAATGGGAGCAAACGAGCTTTCCATAATTTTGGGCCTCATTAGTTTCGTTCGAGATAGTAACGATAGTGATTAATAATGTAAATGTTCAGCAGGGTGATTAATTTAGCAATTCGTGTCATTTGTCAGCAGATTGTCAATAAACCCCATTCAGAAAAAGGGTTAATGTGAAATGACGCACAAAATTAAAGGTTACCCTGACTGAAAGTCATAAATAATTTTAATGTAATGCCAAAGGATACCGCGCCAATCAGCGTGGACAAAATGATGCTTTTGCTTCGATAAAAGCACAGCCCCAGCGCGGCGAAACCGGCCAGGGTGGGCCACAGCTTGTCCGGTTCGCGCATCACCACCGGGGTGCTGGAAACCACCAACAGCGCGCAAATGGAAGCGATACCGATGCTGTCGAGCAACAGCGCGGTTTTGCCGCGTTTGATCCCCGGTTGCGCACGCGCGGGGGCCAAACGTAACGGTAAGTAGCGGAACAGATAATTAGCACAGCCGACCACCAGGCCGATCACCAGCACATCAGTGTTCATCAATGGCCTCCGCCGCAACGGGTTGGAACAGGGCGGCGATACAGCCGGCGCTGATACCGGCCAAAATAGCCACCGGGATGGAAAACAGCACCACGCCGAGCAAGGCACCGGCCAGTGACGCGGCGATAGTCAGGCTTTGCGGGCGTTTGAAGGCCGCCAGCAGGAAGCTGAGGAACAGTGCCGGTAACATAAACGACAGCGAAGCTTCGATCACCGGGAATTGCTCCAGCGGCCCATTGCCGAACACTGCGCCCAGCGCGGTGCCTGCGACCCAGGACAGCCAGGAAAACAGCGAGATGCCGAGCATCCAGTTCTCGCTCCAACTGCGGTTATTGCGCATCAATTTGGCGGTAGCGGCGGCGAAGACTTCATCGGTCAGGCCGAAAGCCCAGAGTGCGGTTTTACCGCCCGACATGCGCGAGACGATCCGGTGACGCAGAGCGGGGCCATACAGCAGATGCCGTATATCCATCGCCATCACGGTCAACGCGGAGACCCACAAAGACATGCCGGCACTCAGCAGGGCGGTGATCACGAACTGGCTGGCGCCCGCATAGATGATGCAGGAAAAGAAAATGCTCTCTAGCGGGGAAAACCCCAGCTTAACGGCGCTCAGGCCAAAAGCAAAAGCCACCGGCACATAGCCGATGACGATCGGTAAACTGTCGACGATGCCGTGGGTGAAGGTGGAACTGACGGCAGGGGGATTGATACTTTCTGCAGCTTGGCTTTGCATAATGTATTTGAATCGCAGGGTATATAGGGAACCAATAGTTTATGCCCAGAACATTACCAGAGAGTAAGTAATGTTTATACCCTGCGTCGCTAATAAATTTCTATTATGACTATTCGCTTGCTAATCAGATCGCCGCTGGTCCCTGGGGATCATGACGTTTGCCGCACCACCAGGTCAGCAGGTTAAGCAGGCACAAAACGCCCCCTGCGGCGGCCACGCCAGTCCAGCCTGCATGCTGATAGGCCGAGGCGGACAGCAGCGAGCCGAGGGCTCCCCCGATAAAATAGCTGGTCATGTAACCGGCCGTCAGGCGGTTGCGTGCTTCCGGCATAATGCGGTAAATCACGCTTTGGTTGGTGACGTGCACGGCTTGCACCGCCAGATCGAGGATCAGGATGCCGACGATCAATGCCCACAGCGATTGTTTAGCGAAAGCGATGGGTATCCACGACAGCAGCAGCAGCACCAATCCTACCGTGGTGGTTAACCCGGCCTTGCCCTGATCCGCCAAATGCCCAGCCCGGGAGGCCGCCAGAGCACCGGCGGCACCCACCAGCCCGAACAGGCCGATCACCCCTTCGGAATAACCAAAAGGCGGTGCCGCCAACAGGAAGGCCATCGAGGTCCAGAGCACGCTGAAGTTGGCAAATGACAGTGCACCGAGCACCGCGCGGGTACGCAGCAGCGGTGAACCGCCAAACAGGGTGAAAATGGATTTCAGCAGTTGGGGATAATTCAGCCCGGAGTGCTGTTTGTAACGCGGCAGCGCGCGCCACAAAATCAGCGCCATCAGGATCATCAGCACGCTGGCCACCCAGTAAATGGTGCGCCAGCCGCCGATCGACGCCAGTGCTCCGGCCACGGTGCGAGCCAACAGAATGCCGAGCAGCAGGCCACTCATGATGATGCCAACGGTTTTACCGCGTTTTTCCGGATGTGCCAGCGTGGCGGCCAAAGGCACCAGGATTTGCGCCACCACCGAGAACAACCCAGTGAGTGCGGTACCGAGGATCATCATCGGCAGCGTGGTGGAGCTGGCGGTGATCAGCATGCCCCCGGCGGCCAGCAACGTCATAAAGACGATCAGCCCACGGCGTTCAAACATATCGCCGAGCGGCACCAGCAGCAGCAGGCCGACGGCATAGCCCATCTGCGCGGCGGTGACGATAAAACCGGCCTGATTGACCGACAGCCCAAAGTTGTTGGCGATGGTTTCCAGCAGCGGCTGCGCATAGTAATTACTGGCTACGGCCAAACCGGTGGCGATGGCGATCAGTACAATCAGCGCCGGGCTGAGGCCCGGATGTGAATTTTGTTGGCTCATAAAATTTAATCACAAGAAAAAGTGGTGCAAGTATCGGGCAGGACGGCGGGTTAAACCAATGTATAATTTTCATCTGATCAATCTCATTTCGAGATAACTGAATGAACCTGAAACAGATCCGTTTTGCGCTGGCGGTGGCCGAAGAGCAGAGTTTTACCCGGGCGGCGCAGCGTTGCCATACGGTGCAATCGGCCCTCAGCCATCAGATCGCCAAACTGGAGGAAGAGCTGGGCTGCGCATTGTTTGAGCGCACCTCGCGCCGGGTCAGGCTGACGAACGCCGGGCAGGCATTTATTCAACCGGCACAGCGGCTGCTGGCGGCAAAACAGGCGCTGGTGGAAGAGGTGGTCGCCGCCAGCGGCGCGGTGTCCGGCACCCTGACCATTGGCACAATCTCCACCATAAACGCGATTGATCTGACCGAAAAACTGGGCAACTTTCACCGCCATTATCCCGGCGTGAACATTCGGCTGTACGTGGGAATGAGCGAGGAATTGCTGGAAGACGTACGTCAGCAAAAGACCGATGTGGCGTTTGTCGGCATCTGGCCGGGGGATATCGATATGCTGCCGGTATCCCACCGGCAGTTGACCGACGAGCCGCTGGTGGCGCTGGTGTCGCCACAACACCCGTTAGCGAGCCGGGAGCGTGTGAATTTGCATACCTTGTCGGAAGTGCCGCTGGTCGACTTCTACAGCGGGACCGGTGCCCGACGTCAGACCGACCGTGCGTTTCAGGCAGCGGGTATCAAGCGGCACGTCAATTTTGAGATCGATCATATCGAATGGCTGGAGAATTTGGTGCGGCGTGGGTTGGCGACAGGCATTGTGCCCATCTCGACGGCGCAGCGCCTGAGTGCGCTGGTGTCGATTCCCATAGAGGATGGTCCCCGGCGTCAGGTGTACTGCGTTTGGCCGCAGCCGCTACCCCGCACCGCCGAACGTTTTTTGCAGTTTAGCGGGATTGAAATCAGCGAATAGGGCGCGGCACAGCATGCCGCGCCCTGAGGGATTATTTCTTCGCAGCTTCTGCGGCAGTTTTCACCCAGCCGTCGAAGGTGGCCTGATGCGCCTTGATCCAGCCATCAACGTGGCTCTGAATATCGGCTTCGGACGCCTGACCTTCATGCATCCGCAGGTTTTGCGCATTCACGTCGGCAATCGGCAGCTTCATGATGGCAAACAGCTTGGCAGCCGCTGGGTTGGCTTGCGCCCATTGCTTGTTAGCCGCAATACGCATGGTATTCACTGGGAAACCATAGTTGGCGCCGTTCGGCAGCTTGGTATCCATATCTTTCATCTCGCCCGGCATGGCAGAGAACGGCACCTGCAACCAAACGACGTCGCGGCCCGGCACCAGCACGTCACTGACCCAGTACGGCGTCCAGGTGTAGTACAGCACCGGCTTGCCTTCTTTGTAGCGGGTAATGGTATCGGCAATCATCGCCGCGTAGTTGCCCTGGTTGTGTTCGACGGTTTTACCCAGGCCGTAGGCTTCGATGTGATGGTTAATGGCCGCCTCGCAGCCCCAGCCCGGCGTACAGCCGGTCAGATCGGCCTTGCCGTCGCCATTGGTATCAAACAGCTTGGCGATCTTCGGATCTTTCAACTGCTCAACGTTGGTGATGTGGTATTTATCGGCGGTTTTCTTGTCGATCAGATAACCCTGCGCGGCACCGTTGACGTACACCCCTTCACGGTAGAACTTGGCGTCGCCGCCCGCGGCCTTGTACTGATCGGCATGCAGCGGATCCCAGTTTACCGCCAGGAAGGTTGCATCGCCGGAAGCGATTGAGGTGTAGGCAACGTTATAATCCACTTCACGGGTGTCTTTAACGTCATAGCCCAGCTTTTCCAGTGCCTTGCTGACCAGCAGCGTCTGGAAGGTCTCTTCCGAGATGGTGCTTTGCACCGGCTGGACGGTGATGCCCTTGCCGGGCAAATCGGCGGCGGAAACCGCCTGTGAGCTAATCAGTGTAGTGAGGGCAACCGCCCAGATTCCTGTAGTGCGCATAGTGAAATACCTTTTTATGTTATGAAGCCGGGATTTCCGGCACGTCGGGATTATTTCGCTGCCGCAGCAGCCGTGTTGACCCAGCCGTCAAAAGTGGCCTGATGGGCTTTAATCCAGCCGTCTACGTGGCGTTGTATGTCGTCGGCGTTGTTCTCGCCCTTGTGCATGCGCAGGTTCTGCGCGTTCACGTCCGCCAGTGGCAGTTTCATGATGGCGAACAGTTTGGCGGCTGCCGGGTTGGCTTCGGCCCATTGCTTGTTGGCGACGATGTGTTCGTTATTGACGGCAAAACCGTAATTCTTGCCGTTCGGCAACGCGGTATCCTTGTCTTTCAACGAGCCGGGGCTGGCGGAGAAGGGCACGGTCAGCCAAACCACATCGCGACCCGGCACCAGTTCATCGCTGACCCAGTAGGGGGTCCAGGTGAAGTACAGCACCGGTTTGCCCTGTTTGTAGCGGGTCAGGGTGTCGGCGATGATGGCGGAGTAATTGCCCTGGTTTTGAGTGACGGTGTTGCTCAGACCATAGGCCTTGATGTGCGTATTAATGACGTTGCCGCACACCCAGCCCGGTTCGCAGCCGGCCAGATCGGCCTTGCCGTCACCGTCGGCGTCGAACAGCTTCGCCAGCTTGGGATCTTTCAACTGGGAAATATCGCTGATGTGGTATTGATCGGCGGTTTTCTTGTCGATCAGATACCCCTGCGCCGCATTGGTGATGTAGGCACCCTGGCGATAGAACTTCTTGTCGCCGCCGGCGCTTTGGTACATGTCGGTTTGCAACGGATCCCAGTTCACCGCCATGTAGGTGGCATCGCCGGAAGCGATAGAGGTGTAGGCAATGTTGTATTCCACCTCGTCGGTGGGCTGGACGTCATAGCCCAGCTTGACCAGGGCACGGTTGACCAGTTCGGTCTGGAAGCTTTCTTCGGCGAGGGTGCTTTGCAACGGTTTCACCGTGACGCCTTTGCCGGGTAATTCGACGGCGAACGCCTGTGTGCTTAGCAATGAAGTCAGGGCAAGAGCCCAAATTCCTGTCGAGCGCATAGTGGTTCCTTCGATTTTATAGGTGCTGTCGGTGCCCCCGACGTTTGGCCGGGGGCAGGGCGATTAAGGCTTTTTGATGAAGGGCCGGGTTAGCAGTCCGATCGGGCCGTGAGCGTACCAGCGGCCCATGCCTTTGCTGCGGCGATCGCGCCCCAGCGACTGGGTGAGGCGGTCGAGAATAATCGCCAGGATCACGATACCCACCCCGCCGACGGCGGCCAGCCCCATATCGAGGCGACCGATGCCGCGCAGTACCATCTGCCCCAGACCGCCAACGGCGATCATCGAGGCGATAACCACCATCGACAGCGCCAGCATCAGCGTTTGGTTTACACCGGCCATGATGGTCGGCATCGCCAGTGGCAATTGCACTTTGAACAGCAACTGACGCGGGCTGGCGCCAAAGGATTCGGCGGCTTCGATCAGATCTTCCGGCACCTGTTTAATGCCCAGAATGGTCAGTCGCACGATCGGTGGCAGCGCAAAGATGATGGTCACCACCACCCCCGGCACGTTACCGATACCGAACAGCATGACGATCGGCACCAGATAGACGAAGGCCGGTGTGGTCTGCATGGCGTCGAGCAGTGGCCGGATAACCTTGCCGGCGTGCTTGCTGCGCGCCAACCAGATGCCGAGCGGCAAACCGATGACGATACAGAAGAACAGGGCGGTCAGCACCAGTGCCAGGGTCACCATGGCCTGCGACCAGGCGCCAATCGCGCCGATGGCAATCAGCGAGACCAGCGTGGCGGCCCCCATGCCAAGGCTTGAGAGCTGCCAGGCAATCAGCGAGAACAGCAAAATGGCGATCGGCGCCGGCATGCCGAGCAGCAGTTGCTGGAAGCCGCTGAGGATAAAGTCGACCGGCACGCGGATGCCCTGAAACAGCGGGCGAAAGTGCAGCACCAGCCAGTCGATACCGTGGGTGACCCAAGAGTCAAACGGCACCCAGGTCTTGTGGAACGGATCCAGCAGGCTGAAATGTTCTTGCTGGGCCGGTGCGCTGTTAAGCCAGTCGGCTCCCTGAGCGGCCTGATTAGCCGCGTCATGGGTTTCCGGTGGCGGTGCGCTTGACCAGGCATCACCGGCGGGTGGCGCCGAGGTTGCAGCGTCAGTCGCCGGTGCGGCGCTGGGGTCGGCAGGCGCAGTCGCCCATGGATCCTGTGTAGTGTCACTCATTCGCTGGGCCCTCTTTATCTAAGGCCTGCAGCAGCATGGCCTTGGAAATAATTCCGATATAGTTATTTTCTTCGCAGACCACGGGGACCGCACAAGGCGCCAGGGCGACCAGGGAAATCAGTTCGCTCAGCGGCATGTCGGCCGGGACCGGGGCGGGGGCTTCCAACAGGGCATCATCCAACGTCAGGTTGGCCGCCAGCGCCTGCTTGAGTGAATCTACCGACACCACGCCGATAAATTTCTTTCCGCGTTCAATAACATAACCATAATCGCGGTCTTCATCGCGCAGCAGCTGTAACGCCGAACGCGGACCAAAACCGGGGGTTTTACGAATCAGTGCGACAGGACGACGCTGGGCGATATCCTTGGCGCTGAAAACGTGGCTGATATCCACGCCACGGAAGAAGGTACGGACATAATCGTTGGCCGGATTATTTAATATTTCCTCCGGGGTACCGACCTGAATCACCTCTCCGCCTTGCATAATGGCAATACGATCGCCAATACGCATCGCTTCATCCAAATCGTGAGAAATAAAGACGATGGTGCGCTGATGCTGGGCCTGTAATTTGACCAGCTCATCTTGCATCTCGGTACGTATTAATGGATCGAGCGCCGAGAAGGCTTCATCCATCAATAATATATCCGGATTGTTCGCCATGGCACGGGCTAATCCCACGCGCTGGCGCATCCCGCCGGAAAGTTCATCGGGATAGGAGTGGGCATAATTCTCCAGCCCAACCTGACGCAGGGCCTCCAGGGCTTTTTCCTGGCGTTCCTGCGGCGGAATACCGGCTAATTCCATACCGAATGCGGTGTTATTCAATACATTCATATGCGGCATTAATGCGAATGATTGGAACACCATGCTGATCTTATTACGGCGTACGGTGCGCAGTGCGTTGTCGGATATTTTCGATATATCCTCACCATCAATCAGCACCTGTCCGCGAGTGGGTTCTATCAGACGATTGAGAAGGCGTACCAGGGTGGATTTTCCGGAACCGGAAAGCCCCATGATGACAAATATCTCGCCTTCTTCAATGGCCAGAGAGGCGTCTTTTACGCCCAACGATAATCCGGTTTTTTCAAGCAACTGGTCTTTTGTCAGACCTTTCTCAATCAGTTTGAAAGCGCGATCCGGATGCTCGCCAAATATCTTATACAGGTTCTTTACTTCGAGTTTAATTGCCATGCAATTTGCTGTTTCCTCTGATGAATTATCAAACGATAAAAAATGTCCCAATAGAAAATAATAGTCACCTATACCCTAACACAGTGAATATCTGAGACAACCCTCAATGTCCGATGAATGGGATATTAGCGATTTACATCAAGTTTTCGATTAGTTATGGTAATGAGGTGAGTGCTCAATTATCCGTGCCTGATATTTCCTATAACCTTCTGGTTTTCGGTAAGAATAATCCTGATGCATTAGCGCTATTATTTGCCCGTCAAGCCTTCATTTCAGACAATAAAAAACCCGACCAAAGGCCGGGTAAAAGTCATCAGTATTTCATCAGTTTTCAACGACAGGTGCCGATATCGAGGGGATATCGCCGAAGTTATATTACCCCTCCAATATGACAGCCAGATGGCAGCTCAAGCCTTGCTATACAGGCGACGCGGATGGCCTATATTGCCGTACATCATCTCAACGCGCACAAACTGGGTAGAGACGCAATATTCCAGATAACGTCGGGCGGTGGTTTTACTGATACCGACCTGTTCGACCACGTCTTCCACCGCATGCGCCACCTCTGGATGCTGGATAAACAGCGCCTGCACCAGTTCCAGCGTGTTGGTTTCAATGCCCTTGGCACTGGGTTCGCTGGAGAACTGTTTGGATTGCAGGTTATACAGCGCGTCGACATTGCTCTGGTCGATCACTTTGAAGGTGCGTTGGGTTTGCACAAACTGCATAAAGCGCTCCAGTGAGTTGCGCAGGCGTTTGTAGGATACCGGTTTGATGATGTAATCGAAGGCGCCGTTACGGATAGCCTGACTGCAGGTATTCATGTCGCTGGCGGCGGTAATGAAGATGACCGAACAGCCGGGGTTTTTCACCGTGGCTTCTTCCATCAGCTCAATCCCCTGACCATCCGGCAGAAAGTTATCCAGCAGGATCAGCCGCGGCTGGTGGGCTTTGACTTTGGCTTTGGCCTCGGCCAGCGTGGCGGCATAGCCCACCACCCGCAGAGCAAAGTTCTGCTCAATGAATTCCGCGTGCAGCGTCGCCAACTGTGGCTCATCTTCCACGATCAAAACGTCCAGTGCTTCTGGTTGCATCATTCGGGTGCTCAAGATTGTTTAGGGATAAACAAAGAAAAAATAGCGCCGTGCGGATCGTTGTCCGACACTTCTATACTGCCGTGCGCTTGTGCTACATGGCTGGCAACCAGATGCAGACCAATACCGTGATCCCCCTTGTCATCTTTGGTGGTGACGCCTTGTTCGAACAGCGTATCTCGCACCTCAGGGGCAATACCGGTACCGCGATCGGCCACTTCAATCACCAGTTCATTGCTGCTGTCGCTGATATAAAGCTCTACCGCTTCATAGGGCACACCGTAACGCAGCGTAGCGTCTACCGCATTATCCAGCAAATTGCCGATGATCGACATCAATTCGGTTTCATTCAATGCCGCCGGGATCTGCCGTAGTTGGCAGGCGGGATCGAAACGCAGCTCCACGCCTTTTTCCTTCGCACTGGAATACTTGCCCAACAGCAGGCCGCACAACGCCGCCGAACTGAAGCGCTGCGAGATAAAGTCGAGGAGCTCCTGCGCGCCTTCCGATTGCGCTTCCACATAGCGGATCGCCTCGTCGTAACGTTGCATATGCAACAGCCCGGCGAGGGTGGCGGTCCAGTTTAGCTGCTCGTGGCGCATGATGCGCAGGTTGTCGGCATAGCGCTTGACCTGGCTAAGCTGGCTGCTCAGGGTATTGATGTCGTTCTTGTCGCGGAAGCTGATCACCCAACCCTGCAGTTCTTCTTCCTGCATGATGCGCACCCGGCTGGCGATGACCCGCACATGGTTGAAGCGGCAGACCTCGTCGTGGGTGTCATGCCCTAACTGTGAAGCGCCGAAGAAGTCCGGCTGGGATTGGATCACCTCGCCGATTGCACGGCCCATCAGGGCCCCGGCAGGTTGGCGCAGATCCAGCAGTTCGCGGGCGGCATGGTTAATGGTGATGATCCGCAGTTGCGGATCGACGGCAATCACCCCTTCATAGATCGCTTCCAGCAAGGCTTTCTGCTGACGTACCAGCAGGGCGATTTCTTTGGGTTCCAGCCAGAACATTTGGCGTTTTAAGTTTTTCGACAACAGCCACGAAAATACGAACAGCGCAATTAATAACAGCACTATCGACCCCAGGATCTGCGTCAGGGTTCTGGAATTCAAATTGTCGATATGTGATTTAAGATAACCGACCGAAACAATACCGATGACGTGATTATTTTCGTCAAAAATCGGCGCTTTGCTGCGTAATGAAATACCGATGCCGCCTTTGCGGATGGAAATAATGCTTTTCCCTTCCAGAACTTCTTTATTATCACCACCGACCATCGGCGTACCGATACGATTGGCGTATTCAGAATGATAAAGATGCCGGGTCTGTTTATCGCCGATCACGATATAGCTGGCATCGCTGCTGGCGCGTATTTTTTTCATCAAGGCGGCAATTTCAACCGGGTCTTTTTTTTCCACCGCGGTGATCAGCGAAGGGATCAGGGCAATCTCGCGCGCCTGCACCTGTGCTCGCGCACCGAGGTCCCGGTGCAGCTGGGCATCGAGCTGGTAGTAGGTGTAAGCGCCAATAAACGTCAACAGCAGGCAAGAGAAGGCGACCAGGCACAGGAATAGTTTGATTTGAAATGAAAGTTTTATGCGCATAGCCGGGGTTCGTCCTGATAAATCCTGAACGCTTACCCTACCATGAGTGGCAGTTAATGTAATATTGCGCCGGATCAACTTGTGATCGCAGCCACGGGATTACTCTTGTCGGGTCGGATAAGCCATCGGCTGCAATAAAACTGATAAGCTTTAAAGTAAAAATAACCTTAACACCATTAAAACCACGATCAATTTTACATAATCTTAATTAACACCATAGAAACCATAACCACCATTAAAAACCCTTTTTAATTTTGAACAAAATCACAGCAGATAATCCGTGCGTTTCTCTATGATGGCAGAACAAACTAATAAGAGGCCAGATTATGAGCACAACAGATGATTCTTTCCTCGTCGCCAAAGACAAAACCGCTGAAATACCGTTGCGGGAAAAATGGTGGCACATACTGGACAATTACAAAGTAGGAATTATTCCGTTGCCGTTCTTTGTTCTGGCCGGCGTACTTATTTTATTGGATTGCCTGGAAGGGAAATTACCGAGCGACATCGTGGTGATGGTCGCCACATTGGCCTTCTTTGGTTTTGCCTGCGGCGAGTTTGGCAAACGCCTGCCGCTGATCGGCAAAATGGGGGCTGCGGCCATCTGCGCCACCTTTATTCCTTCCGCGTTGGTGCATTACGGCCTGCTGCCGGACGTGGTGGTGGAGTCGACCACCAAGTTCTATAAATCGACCAATATTCTGTATCTCTACATCTGCTGCATTATCGTCGGCAGCATTATGAGCATGAACCGTCAGGTGCTGATCCAGGGCTTCCTGCGCATCTTCGCGCCAATGCTGTGCGGTGAGATTGTCGGCATGCTGGTCGGGATGGCGGTGGGCATGGCTCTGGGGCTGGAGCCGTTCCAAATCTTCTTCTTCCTGATCTTGCCGATCATGGCCGGTGGCGTCGGTGAGGGCGCTATTCCGCTGTCGATGGGCTACGCGGCCATCCTGCATATGGAACAGGGCGTGGCGTTGGGCCGTATTCTGCCTATCGTGATGCTGGGCAGCCTGACCGCCATTGTCCTCGCCGGCTTGCTCAATCAGCTTGGGAAACGTTACCCGCACCTGACCGGCGAAGGCAGCCTGATGCCGAGCAAGCAGGGCGAAAGCGAGATGAGCGCGGTGGATAAAATCAGCGGTAAGGTGGACGTCAGCACCATTGCCTGCGGCGCGCTGTTGGCCATCCTGCTGTACATGGTGGGGATGTTGCTGCACCGCATGATTGGTCTGCCTGCTCCCGTTGGCATGCTGTTCGCCGCTGTGGCGGTGAAATTGGCACACGGCGTCTCCCCACGCATTCAGGAAGGCTCGCAGGTGGTGTATAAGTTTTTCCGCACGGCGGTAACCTACCCGATTCTGTTTGCCGTCGGCGTAGCCATCACCCCGTGGCAGGAGCTGGTTAATGCCTTCACCGTCCAGAACCTGGTGGTGATTGTCAGCACCGTGTGTGCGTTGGTGGCGACCGGCTTCTTCGTCGGCAAGAAAATCGGCATGCATCCGATCGACGTGGCTATTGTTTCCTGCTGCCAGAGTGGGCAGGGCGGTACCGGTGATGTTGCCATCCTCACCGCCGGTAACCGTATGTCACTGATGCCTTTTGCCCAGATCGCTACCCGTATTGGCGGCGCAATCAACGTCTCGCTTTCCCTGCTGGTACTGGCCAAATTCTTCGTATAACCCAAAACCCCTTGGTTTCTTTGCCTTTCCCCGCCCCCGCGGGGATTTTTTTTGCTCATTTTCCCCCGCCTGCAGGCGTCATTTCCACTTTGGGTTAATACTTGGTGCTGCCAAATGACAACAAGGAATCGCTATGTTCTGGAAACGCTACCTGCTGGGGGCGGCGCTGGCCGTCATGTCGCTGCAAGCCCTGGCCGCTGCGCCTCAGGTGAAAACCCCCGCACCGGGTTTTTATCGCATCATGCTGGGCAGTTATGAAATCACCGCCTTGTCCGATGGCGTGCTCCCTTTACCGGTAGACAAACTGCTGCTAAACAGTTCGCCAAAACAGATTGAAACTGCGCTGGCCGAGCACCATCAGGGCCTGCCGGTCGTCACCTCGTTCAATGCCTATCTGTTCAATACCGGCAGCAAGTTAATTCTGATTGATACCGGGGCAGGCTCGCTGCTGGGGGACGGGTTGGGAAAACTGGCCGTCAATCTGAAGGCGGCCGGTTATCAGCCGCAGCAGGTGGATGAAATTTACCTGACGCACATGCATCCGGATCATCTCGGCGGCCTGGCGCCAAATGGCCAGGCCGCGTTCCCAAATGCAGTGGTGCGCGTCGGCCAGCAGGATGCCGATTTTTGGCTTAGCGAAAGCCGCTTGAAACAGGCCGAGCCGAAGGACAAGGCGTCGTTCGAGAATGTTATTGCCGCGATCAAACCTTATCAGGCCGCCGGGCATTTTAAGCCGTTCAGCAAGGACGGTGAGCTGTCGCCGGGGATCAGCGCGTTTGCTGCTCATGGGCATACGCCAGGCCACAGTGTTTATCTGGTGGAAAGCCAGGGCAAAAAATTGCTGCTGATTGGCGATCTGATCCACGTGGCAGCAGTGCAGTTCGCCCACCCGCGCGTCGCGATAAGTTTTGACAGTGATGCCAAGGCAGCGGTAGCCCAACGCCTGCGGATATTCAGCGACAGTGCTCAACGCAGTGTGCTGGTGGGGGGAGCACATTTGTCCTTCCCCGGATTGGGTTATCTGAATAAGCAGGGGGAAGGATACGACTGGGTGCCGCTGGAATATGGCGCCATGTAAAGCGTTCTGAACCACCACTTTTTATCGGTTACGGGCGGCAAAGACTTTGCTGAACCAGTCGATGAAGACCCGAACCCGCGGTGAGAGTTGGCGGTTGCGCGGGTACAGCAGTGAAACCGGCATCGGGGTGGAAGGGGATTGCGGCAGCAGGGGCAGCAAACTGCCGTTGGCCAGGCTGTCGCGCAGGTGATAACGCGGTACCTGAATGATCCCCAGGCCCCTCTGTGCCGCGGCGACCAGGCTTTCCGCCGCGCTGACGGACACCGTGCACGGCAGTGTCACCTGCTGCACCTGGCCCGCGACGTTAAACTCCAGCGGCATCAGGGTACCGCTGGCCGAAGAGCGAAAACCTACCATTCGGTGCCCCTCAAGTTCGCTGATGGAAAGCGGCGTACCAAAGCGTTGCAGATAGTCCGGCGCCGCGCAGGTCACTTCTTCCAACTCGCCTAACCGACGCGCCACCATGTCGCTGTCTTTCAGTTTGCCGACGCGTACCACGCAGTCGATACCTTCCCGCACCGGATCGACCAGCCGGTCGCCTTCGCTCATGAAAAATGCGATCTCCGGATATTGCGCCAAAAAATCGGGGAGATCCGGCAGCAAAAAGTGGCGTGCCAGTGTGCCGTGTACGTCGATGCGCAGCAGTCCGCGCGGCTTGGCACCGGCAAATGCCATCTCGGCATCTTCTATATCCGCCAGAATGGTCAGGCAGCGTTGATAGTAAGCTTCGCCATCCAGCGTTGGGCTGACGTGGCGGGTGGTGCGTTGCAACAACCGTACCTGTAGCCGGGCTTCCAGTTGCTTGATGGCATCGGTCACCGTCGATCGCGGCAAGCCCAGATCCTGTGCGGCCTGAGTAAAGCTGCGCTGTTCCACCACACGGGTGAACAGGCGCATGGCGTCAATTCTGTCCATGCTGATTATTCGCTAAATTCGGATAGTGATAACGAAGATTAGGGGATTATTCGCCGATGTGAAAGGGGCATGATGTTCTTACGCCAGCGAGTCCGTTGGCGCATACCCGACGAGGATCGACAACATGAACACCACGACTCAGCAAGTTGCCATTGTCACCGGCGCATCACGCGGTATCGGCGCGGCCATTGCCGAACGCCTGGCCGCCGACGGTTTTACCGTGATCGTCAACTATTCAGGCAATCAGGCATTGGCCGATGAGCTGGTACGCAAAATTGAACACAATGGCGGCCGGGCATTGAGTGCCAAAGCGGATGTCAGCAACGCCGTCGCCGTCGCCCAATTGTTTGATCGCGCCGAGCAGGCTTTCGGCGGCGTGGATATTTTGGTGAATAACGCCGGGGTGATTGCCCTGGCTCCGGTCGCAGAAATGAGCGATGCCGATGTTGATCGGCTGATCGACATCAACCTGAAAGGCACCTTCAACACCCTGCGAGAAGCGGCGAAACGTCTGCGCGACAATGGCCGTATCATCAACTTTTCGTCCAGTGTGGTCGGGTTGTTGCAGCCGAGCTACGGCATGTACGCCGCCAGCAAGGCTGCAGTAGAAGCGCTGACCAGCGTGTTGGCGAAAGAGCTGCGCGGTCGCAATATCACCGTCAATGCCATCGCGCCGGGGCCGACCGCCACCGGATTGTTCCTGGACGGCAAAACCCCGGAACTGATCGACCGTCTGGCGAAAATGGCGCCGCTGGAGCGTCTGGGCCAGCCGCAGGATATCGCCGCAGCGGTATCATTCCTGGCCGGTGCCGACGGTGCCTGGATCAATGGCCAAATCTTGCGTGCTAACGGTGGCATTATCTGATGCTGGCGGGCGGTTTTTTCGCGACAGGATCGGGTATCCTGTCGCGAGAAATTCACCGCGAGGAAGTGCCTTATGGCAGGCCGCAGTAGAAGAAGAAAAACCGGCAGTCAGATTGACGACGGCGTTCGCTCGCCCTGCAATAACCTTTGCCAGATCGACAGCGAAAAATCCTGGTGCCGGGGCTGCTGGCGCACGTTGGATGAAATTGCCGCCTGGTCGAGCGCCGATGATGAAGAAAAACACGCTATTTGGCAGCGCATCCGGCAGCGCTCCGGGAATATCTAAAGGGTAGGGGCGCTGCATGCTGCGCCCGTTCACCGGTTATCGTTATAGGGCGAAGTTATTGCCCCTGCGGCAACCCTCAGAAATCCCAGTCGTCATCCTCGGTATTGACCGCTTTACCTATCACGTAAGACGAGCCTGAGCCGGAGAAGAAGTCGTGGTTCTCGTCGGCATTTGGCGACAGCGCTGACAGAATGGCCGGATTGACCTGCGCCATCGACGGTGGGAACAGCGCTTCGTAACCCAGATTCATCAACGCCTTGTTAGCGTTATAGTGAAGGAAGGTTTTCACGTCCTCGGTCCAGCCCACGCCGTCGTACAGCTCTTCGGTGTAACGCACCTCGTTATCGTACAAATCCTGCATCAGATCGAAGGCGAAGTTTTTCACCTGTTGGCGGCGTGCCGCATCGACCTTTTCCAACCCTTTTTGGAATTTGTAGCCAATGTAATAACCATGTACCGCTTCGTCGCGGATGATCAGCCGGATCAGATCGGCGGTATTGGTCAGCTTGGCACGGCTCGACCAGTACATCGGCAGATAAAAGCCCGAATAGAACAGGAACGACTCGAGGAAGACGCTGGCGACCTTCTTCATCAGCGGATCGTCGCCGCGGTAGTAGGCCAGAATGATGCTGGCTTTTTTCTGCAACGCACGATTCTCCTCGCTCCAGCGGTAGGCGTCGTCGACGTCCGGCGTCTGGCACAGCGTAGAAAAAATCGAGCTGTAGGAGCGGGCGTGCACCGCCTCCATAAAGCTGATGTTGGAGTACACCGCCTCCTCATGCGGCGTAATCGCATCTTCGATCAGCGCCGGCGCGCCCAGGGTATTTTGAATGGTGTCCAGCAGCGTCAGGCCGGTGAATACCCGGATGGTCAACTGCTGTTCCTTCGGTGTCAGCGTTGCCCACGACGGAATGTCATTTGACAGCGGCACTTTCTCCGGCAGCCAGAAGTTGGAGGTCAGGCGGTTCCACACCTCCAGATCCTTGTCGTCTTCGATGATGTTCCAGTTGATGGCACGCACCAACCGCGCCGGTTTAATCGTATTCATAAGTTGCCTCACAGTGCGCAGGACACGCAGCCCTGCACCTCGGTGCCTTCCAACGCCATCTGGCGCAGGCGGATGTAATAGATGGTTTTGATGCCTTTACGCCAGGCGTAGATCTGCGCGCGGTTGATGTCGCGGGTACTGGCGGTATCGCGGAAGAACAGCGTCAGCGACAGCCCCTGATCTACGTGCTGACTGGCGGCGGCATAGGTATCGATAATCTTTTCCGGGCCGATGTCGTAGGCATCCTGGTAATACTCCAGATTGTCGTTGGTCATAAAGGGCGCCGGGTAATACACGCGACCAATTTTTCCCTCTTTGCGGATCTCGATGCGCGACACGATCGGATGAATGCTGGAGGTCGAATTATTGATGTAAGAGATGGAGCCGGTCGGCGGTACCGCCTGCAGATTCTGGTTATACAACCCGTGCATCATCACCGACTGGCGCAGTGCCAGCCATTCTTCACGGCCGGGGATGGCGATATTGGCGTCGGCAAACAGCGCACGCACTCGCTCGGTTTGCGGCAGCCATTCCTGCTCGGTGTATTTGCTGAAATACTCGCCGGAGGCGTAGGTCGAATCCTCAAAGCCGCCGAACGCGCTGCCACGTTCAATTGCCAACCGGTTAGAGGCGCGAATGGCATGGTAAGCGACGGTATAGAAGTAGAGGTTGGTGAAGTCGATGCCTTCTTCTGAGCCGTAGAAGATGCGTTCGCGGGCCAGGTAGCCGTGCAGGTTCATCTGGCCGAGGCCGATGGCATGCGAACTGCGGTTGCCTTCGGCGATCGAGGGTACCGAGCGAATGTCGCTCATGTCCGCCACCGCCGTCAGTGCACGGATCGCGGTGTCGACGGCTTTGCCGAAGTCGGGGGCATCCATGGTTTTGGCGATGTTCAGCGAGCCGAGATTACAGGAAATATCCTTGCCCACCTGGTCATAGCTCAGATCATCGTGATAGCTACTGGCGCGGTTAACCTGCAAAATCTCCGAGCACAGGTTGCTCATGTTGATGCGCCCGGCGATCGGGTTTTCACGATTGACCGTATCTTCAAACATCATGTACGGATAACCGGATTCAAACTGGATCTCCGCCAGTACCTGGAAGAATTCACGCGCATTGATACGCGATTTGCGGATGCGTTTGTCATCCACCATTTCGCGGTATTTCTCGCTGACGCTGATTTCCGAGAACGGCACGCCATACACCTGCTCGACGTCATACGGCGAAAACAGGTACATCTCTTCGTTATTCTTCGCCAGCTCGAAAGTGATATCCGGGATCACCACCCCCAGCGACAGCGTTTTGATACGAATTTTCTCGTCGGCGTTTTCGCGTTTGGTGTCGAGGAAACGCAGAATGTCCGGATGGTGGGCATTGAGATACACCGCGCCGGCACCCTGACGCGCGCCCAACTGGTTGGCGTAAGAGAAGGCATCCTCAAGCATTTTCATGATTGGGATCACGCCGGAGGACTGGTTTTCAATGCGCTTGATCGGGGCGCCGACCTCACGGATATTGGTCAGTAGAAATGCCACGCCACCGCCGCGTTTCGACAGTTGCAACGCCGAGTTCACCGCCCGACCGATCGACTCCATATTGTCTTCGATGCGCAACAGAAAACAGGACACCAGTTCGCCGCGCTGCTGCTTGCCGCAGTTGAGGAAGGTCGGCGTCGCCGGCTGGAAGCGGCCGGAAATCATCTCCTCCACCAGATCCTGCGCCAGTGCGGTATCCCCCGCCGCCAGCGTCAGCGCCACCATGCACACCCGATCTTCGTAGCGTTCCAGGTAGCGCTTGCCGTCAAAGGTTTTCAGCGTGTAGCTGGTGTAATACTTAAAGGCACCGAGGAAGGTCTCGAAGCGGAATTTTTTCGCATAGGCCTGCTGGAACAGCTGTTTGATAAAGGTGAAGTCGTACTGCGCCAACACGCTCTGCTCGTAATAACCTTCTTCCACCAGATAACGCAGTTTCTCTTCCAGGTTGTGGAAGAACACGGTGTTTTGATTCACGTGCTGCAGGAAGTAGTGCCGCGCCGCCAGCCGATCCTTATCGAACTGGATACGACCTTCGGCATCATAAAGATTGAGCATCGCGTTGAGCGAATGGTAATCCAGCGCGCTTGCGGCGGGCCTGTTCAGTTCTGTCGTTGCCAAAATGCGGTTACTCCCTGTCGAACGTTTGCAACGTCTTGTGTGGTGCCGAGCAGCTCAAAGCGGTAAAGAAAAGGCACCTGACATTTTTTGGCGATGATGTCGCCGGCAATGCCGTACGCTGCGCCGAAATTGGTATTCCCGGCGGCGATAACGCCACGCAGGAAAGCGCGATTCTGTGGATCGTTGAGAAAGCGGATCACCTGGATCGGCACGGCTCCTGTGGCACTGCCACCGCCATAGCTGGGCACGATCAAAATATAGGGTTGGTCCATCAGCAGCTTGCTGCGGGCGCCGGCGATCGGTATGCGTATCGCCGGCAATCCCAGTTTTTCAACGAACCTGTGGGTGTTCTCCGAACTGCTGGAGAAATAGACCAGCGGGTTCATGGGCAGCCTCAGGATGCTAAGGCGTGGACCAGCGCGCCAATTTTGTCCGGCCGGAAACCGGACCAGTGATCTTCACCGGCGATAATTACCGGTACCTGCTGATAGCCAAGGGATTTCACATGGTTCAGCGCCTGCTGATCCTGGGTGAGGTCGATCACCTGATAACCAATCCCTTGTTTATCGAATGCGCGATAGGTGGCGTTGCACTGGACACAGTCCGGTTTACTGTAAATAATAATGCTCATGATTCGCATTTACCTTTTAGGCCGAAGGAAAGGCGGACAGGTCAGATAACGGAGCATTGAACGGCGTTTCTGACGGCGTTATCAACCGCTGCATGTTCCCTGCGGTTGATGAGTTAAATACTATATGTAGATATTTAATTTATCAACCACGCTATATATGGTGTTTTGGTGGGTTTTGCGTTGAGGCCGCATCAGGGCTGGAACCGTGCAGGGAAAAATTTTTTTGTCGGGGGATCGGCGGGAAACCCCTCTCGTGCTGAGAGGGGAAAAGTGCGGTTTGATCATTGACGCATGCTGACAGCCAGACGATTAAAGGCGTTCATAATGCTGATGGCGAAGGTTAAATCGGCAATTTCCGCATCGCTGAAGTGCGCCTGCAGTGATTCAAACGCACTGTCCGGTGCGCCGGTGGCGGCGATCAGAGTGACGGAATCCGCCCACTCCAGCGCCGCACGCTCGCGGTCGCTGAACTCATGGCTCACGCGCCAGCCTGCAAGCTGGTCCAGTTTGGCGTTGTCGACACCGCTTTCGCGCAGCGCTTTGCCGTGCATGTCCAGGCAGTAGGCGCAGCCGTTAATCTGCGAGACACGCATAAACATCAGCTCAATCGTCGCCTTGTCCAGCGCACCTTTCTCCAGTGCCATCAGGGCGTTCACCATGCCTTTGTAAGGGGCAGGAGAGAGTTCGGAATATTTCAAACGTGGCTTAATCATGGTCAACCTCAGTTAGCGAATAGCAAAATCATGACGCTACTTTAGCGGTGGTATGGACTATGCTATAGGGCCATAAAATGATTATTTAACCGGGCCATAATGCGCTATATCCATCAGACTATGCATAAGTGTGCGCAACGTTGCTTAAGTGAGCGCCCCCTCTCCCAAGGGAGAGGGGGCTATTTCGCCTTAATTTGCAGCATTAAGACGTGATGCGTCAGTTTCTTCCCTCCCTGCGGCTGGACAGCCGGCTGGCCGATCCCTTGTACCGGCAGATTTATCTGCGGATTAAAGATGCCATTGCCCAGGGGACCCTGCAGGCGGGCAGCAGACTGCCTTCGGTGCGTGGGCTGGCGAGCGATCTGGGCGTTGCGCGTGCCACGGTGGAAAACGCTTACGGCCAACTGATCGCCGAAGGTTTTTTGCAGAGCCGGGGACAGGCAGGCACTTATGTTTCGCCGCAGTTGCAGAACCTGCCGGTGCGCAAGCTGTTAGCGGCGGAGGCGATGCCGACCGTGACGGCGGATCCGCTGCACCCGAGCGGGGCAACTCAGCCATTCCAACTTGGGCTACCGGCGCTGGATGCGTTTCCGCGTGCGTTATGGCAACGGATTGTCGGACGTCAATTGCGCACCGGCCCGCTGTCGGCGATGGCGCATCCATCAACCCAGGGATTACCTGAGCTGCGCGCGGCCATCGTAAATTATTTGCAGCTTTCGCGCGGCATCCGTTGTCGACCGGAACAGGTTTTTATTTGCGCCGGGTATCAGGCATTGCTGGATCTGGTGGTGGGCACCTTGCTTAAAGCGGATGACGAAGTGTGGCTGGAGGATCCGGGCTACCCGGTGACGCTGCCGGTGTTTCGCGCCGCCGGCATGCGGCCGGTGGCGGTGCCGGTTGACCAGCAGGGCATGAATATTGCTCTTGGCCTGGCCACTGCACCCCAGGCGCGCATGGCGGTGCTGACGCCGACCCACCAAAGTCCGCTGGGCGTCTCACTGAGCCTGGCACGGCGTATGGCCTTGCTGGAGTGGGCACAACGGCAAGCCGCCTGGATCCTGGAGGACGATTACGACAGCGAGGTTCGCTATCACGGCCGACCGCTGCCGCCGCTGAAAAGCCTCGATCGGCAAGGGCGGGTGCTGTATGCCGGAACCTTCAGCAAAGCCCTGTTTCCGGCCCTGCGCATGGCCTATTTGGTGGTCCCGAACGGGCTGGTGGAGGCCTTTGGGCACGGCAGCCGGCTACGCGGTTGCGGCTGCCCGCCGCTGCTGCAGGCCAGCGTGGCGGACTTTATCAATCAGGGGCATTTTTATCGTCATCTCAAGCGAATGCGGCCCCTTTATCGCCAACGGCGCGAGTGGCTGGCGCAGGCGCTGGAACACCAACTGGGTGAATATCTGACGGTGGCCTCGCAGGCCGGTGGCATTCAGTTGTTGGCTCGGCTGACGGACAATGGGCAGGATCGGCGCTTATCGGAAGAAGCCTGGCAACGTGGGTTGTCAATACAGGCGCTTTCGGCATGGGCTATAGCAAACCCGGCGGGGGAAGGATTATTAATGGGATTTGCCAACTTCACCCAGCAGAGTGCGGCAGAGCAGGCGGTAGCCAGATTAGCCGAGTTATTCAAAGGTACAAATTAAACGGCCCACGGTTTCCCGTGGGCCAGACGCGCATCTGTTTTATCTTTATGACTGCAAGGGGTGTTAACGCCGGGCCAGCAGAACGCCGAGGACGATGCCAACCGCGGCCCCGATCCCTACGCCCTGCCAAGGTTTGTCGCGCACGTAACTGTCGGCTTGTTCGACGGCATCGCGGGCGTGCTGTGTCAGATTATTGGAACCATTGAAGCGCGCACGGGCATCGCGTAATACGCCTTTAGCCTTGCTGTGCAGCTCTTTCAGTTCCTCTTTGGTCTTGTCACCGGATGCGCGTAGCACCTCATCTAAGGTATCAGCCAAAAGAGTGACGTCCTGATCGATGTCGCGTTCAACTTTTTCTGATTTCTTAAACATTCGACTCTCCGTTTCGACACATGTCTATTAAGTGTAGACCATTTTTGAAAATGTGCCGCTGATCACGGTAAAATACATATCCGGTCATCTTCGCCACAAGGCTCAGTGACGTTGTACATTTGGTTACTCGGCGAAACCAATCACTCACGGAAGCGCCTCATCGATTCCTCTAGTATCTGCTTCAACGGCCCAACGGGGCTTACTGAAAAAACACTCTGAGGAATTAAAGATGAAAAAAGTATTAGCCCTGATCGTTGCTGCCACCATGGGTCTGTCTTCTGTGGCTTTCGCTGCCGACACCGCTGCAACCGCTCCGGCCACTGCTGCTCCGGCTGCAACCACCACCACTAGCGCTGCACCAGCGGCTGCTGAGAAGGCTCCGGCTAAAGCGACTCACCATAAGAAAGCGCACAAGAAAGCGACCAAGAAAGCCCCAGCTCAGAAAGCCCAGGCGGCTAAAAAGCACCACAAAGCGACCAAGAAAGCCCCAGCCCAGAAAGCTCAGGCTGCTAAAAAGCACCAAAAAGTAAGCAAAAAAGCGCCAGTGCAGAAAGCCCAGGCTGCTAAAAAGCACCACAAAAAAGCGCCAGTACAGAAAGCTCAGGCCGCTAAAAAACACCACAAAGCTACCAAAAAAGCAGCAACTCCAGCCGCTAAATAAGTGAAGTCTGCGGATACCGCAGCATCCAGACGCTGTATAAACACCCGGTTTTGCCGGGTGTTTTCTTTTGAGGACCAGCCCATGATGATCAATCGTTATTTATTCGAAGTGATTTTCAGCACCGTCACCCTGTGCGGGTTGATCGTGGCCTGGGAACTGTTCCTGGCCGACGGTTTTCTCTGATTATTGCGTGATAGGGGTTTCATGCAGGTGCCGCCACCCCAGCCCGGTTGGGGTTTGCTCAAATACCACGGTGGAGTTGCGCAGCGTTGCCGCCTGACCTGGCAGCCTTTGTTTTTCGCGATAGCTGACCACCGCCCCTGTTGGCCATTCGGCCACTAACGTCATCTCTTCTATGCTGATTGCCAGCCCTGGTTTGGCAGCCCGGTGTGCGCGGAAAAACGCGCTCAGTGCGGCGAAATCCAGCCGACTTCCGTTCAGCGCGATCATGCTGAATGCCGGATCAAAACGTGCCAGTAACGCCTGTTCTTCCCCAGCCCCTTTTTCCAGCCAGTTTTCAATGGCGACGTGAGCGTCGAGCACTTCGGTAAAATATTGGTTCATTGGGAGTCCTGTTGAGTATTGAGACGGCGCACAATGGCGCGGTTAGCGATGCGCAAGCACAGCAGCAGGGGGAGCAGCGTGCTGGCGGCGGCCAGATAAAAACAGATTTTGTAGGCAACCGTGGGGGTAAAATGCTCCAGCAGCAGGTTTAACAGCAGGCTGAGCAGGGCGACACCCAGGCAAAAACTGAGCTGCCGATTGATATTCCATAGCGCACTGGCGTCCGCCAACTGCTCATCGGCAATTTGCAAAAAGGCGCTGCTCTGCGCGGTGCTGCTGCACAGGCTGCCGCCAAACCCCATCAGGGCAAAGGCCATGACCTGCAACCCATAATCCCCAGCGTGCGCAACCTGTGACAGCGCCAAAATGCCCAGTCCCTGTAACAGGCAACCGAGGATGAACAGCGGTCGCGGGCCAAGGCGATTAAATTTCCTGCCGGTCAGCGTAATGGCCAGAAACGAGGCCAGCGACCAGGGCAGCATCAGGCTGCCGACCTGCGCGGCGCGCATGCCCAGCTGATTTTGCAAATACAGCATGGCCACCAGGCTGACGCCGATAAACAGGCCGGGAATACACTGATAAATCATCATCGAAGTGCGCAGCAGCGGATCCTGCATCAAGCGCAGGTTCAGCAGAGGGTGGGCGATGCGCAGACTACGGCGCAGGAAATAGGCCAGCGTTAATCCCCCGGCGGCCAGCAGCAGAGCGCCTGCCGGCAGACCTCCCTTTTCACCCAGTTGGGTGAGGCCCAGCAAGATCAACGTCAGGGCGGTGCAGGCGCTGAGCAACCCTTTGACCTCAAGGGGCCGGCGTTGCGGATCGCCTGCCTGAGGGCGCAGCCAAAATGCGGCCAACAACAGTGCCAATGCGGCCAGTGGCAGATTGGCGAAGAACACCCAGCGCCAGTCGAGCCGGTCGACAATGAACCCGCCCAGTGCCGGTGACAGCGCCGGGGCCAGCAGGCCGACCAGCATAATGGCGGCGGAAAGCCCGGCGCGTTCGTGGCTGCGATACAATTGATAGGTCAGCGTTTGACCGATAGGGATCAGCAACCCGCCGCCCATACCCTGCAGCACTCGCCAGCCAATCAACTCACCGATGGAATCGGCATAACCCGCCGCTGCCGTCGCCAGCATAAACAAGGTCAACGACAGCAAAAACACCCGCCGCCCGCCAATGCGCTGTGCTAACCAGGCGCTGAGCGGGATCACCAGCGTCAGGCCGAGAATATAACCGTTGCTGACCCAGGCCAGTTCACCGACTGAAGCCTGCAACGCATGGCCGATCGACGGGTAAGCGACGTTGGCGATAAACATGTTGATCAGATCGACAAAAAATCCGAGCAGGTAGACGATTGCGACTTTGATGCGATAGGGCATGGTGCCTCCGGTTGAAGGCCAGCAGTGTAACGGGCGGGAAAGTGCGGATAAATCGGCTGCGAGCGATTACACTGTCAAAATTATTTTGACAATAAAGGGTGGTAACATGCTTAACCTGCAGCGTTTGGCTATCTTCGTGGCGGTGGTGGACGCCGGCAGTTTCACCGCCGCCGCAGTGGCCTTGGGGCAAACCAAGGCGGTAGTCAGTTTCAATGTCAAACAGTTGGAGAGCGAACTGGGGGTCTCGTTGCTGGTGCGCAGTACCCGGCGGCTGGCGCTGACCGATGCCGGCGAACGTTTCTATCAGCGTTGTCTGCGGCTGTTGCAGGATGCGGAAAACGTATTGGATGACGTGCGCCGCGATCACCATGGCTTGAGCGGTGTATTACGCATCACCACGACACCGGAATACGGCGCTCAGGTCGTGGTACCGGCGCTGGCGGCCTTTTCTCAGTTGCATCCACGTTTGCGCATTCAACACGTTTCCTCTTCTTATCATGCCGATTTGATTTCAGAGCGTTTCGACGTCGCCATTCGGCTGGGCCAATTGGCCGACTCCAGCCTTCGGGCGGCGCGGCTCGACAGCTTTGCCATTGTGCCGGTCGCCTCGCCGGCCTATCTGGATCGTCATCCTGTCGAGTCGCTGACGCAGCTGGCACAGGCGCAGTGGATCGCCCACAGTCGCCTCAGTTCACCGTTGAGTTGGCAGGTGATTACCCCGGAACGGCAGGCGGTGCTGTTCAAGGTCGAGGATGCCGCCACGCTGATGGGCGACAGCGCTGCGGCGCTGCTGGCGTTTGCCCTGCACGGTGCCGGGGTAGCGCTGTTGCCCGAATGGCTGGTACGGCCCGCCATCGCCGAAGGCAAGCTGTGCTCGCTGCTGGCGGACCACCAATTTCCTGCGCAAAGCATTTACGCGCTGTATCCGAACACCCGCCACGTGCCGGAAAAGGTGCGGGCGTTTATTGATTTCCTGCGGGCGCGGGTAGCCATGGGCGGATAAATTTCATGATGGCGGCCAGCGTTTGCCGGTGCAGGGTTTCACGTTGTTCGCGGGAAGATGCGCACAGGACTTCCCCGTCCTCTTCTTCGCTCGCCAGTATTTGCCTTCCTTTGGGCTGACAAACCGGCAAGAAATCGAAATGATTGCCGCTGGATAGCTTCAGCGCCTGGATAGGCTGTTGTCCGCTATACGCGGCCAGTGCTGCACCGCCAAGTCCGGGCTCCTGACCGTCGGGTAAAAAGTGCTGCGGCTCGACGATTAGCAACGGGGCGCTGAGCCGGCGCAGGCTGCCCGGTAGCAGGTAGGGCACCATGCCGGGATCGAGAGCGATCGCAAAGCGAATACGCGGGTCGGTGTAGTCGGCGTCAAACTGCTTGGCGGGAAGTTGCGTCAGCGCGACGTTGGCGTGCGTGTAAAACTGGCAGTTGGGCGACTGCGGAGCCTGCCGGCAGCCGGCGATAAAGTCGCTCAGCCGGACTCTGCCGCCGATAGCCGCGATGCTGCTGTAGCCGCCTTTAGAGTGGCCGATCACGCCAATCGCCTGAGGGTTAATCACCGGTGACCAGCGAGGATCGGCGGTAATGGCGCTAATCAAGGCGGATATATCGCCGGTTTGTAACCATAGCTCGGCAGAGAGCGCCGGGACTGAGTTACCGGTGGTGCTGCCGGGGTGGTTGGCTGCCACCACGATGGCGCCTTGTTGGGCCAGTGCTGTCGCCAGCCAACCCTGGCTGGCGTTATTGCCACCGCTGCCGTGGCTGATCACGATCAGAGGAAAATGCCCGTTGGCCACCGGCGCATCAGGCCGGCTTAGGATACCGGTAAAGACCGGATTCGCACCGATGAGCTGCGGCTCACCCGCCCCGGTGGTGGGGTAGTAAATTCGGCTGACTAACGAACGCGAACCGGCCTGAAAGGTTTCTTCGCCGGTGGCCACCTGATAGGGGGAGGCGCTCGCTGCGCCACATAACAGCATCAACAAAAACCACGCACTTTTCATTTTCATTCCTCAAAGTATCAAGGCTGAGAGGGTGGCATGGTGGGGGGCAATTCGGCGACCTCGATCGCGATCCGGGTCGTTAAAGGATTGTTTTAACAGTACACTGTCGGTTCCGTGTGCAGACAACAAGATGCCGACGATGCCGCTTATCCCCCTTACTTTTTTGTTTGGCCTGCTGTGTTTGGGCCTGCTGTTTCGCCTGGGCCGACCACGAGCGCGCTACTGGATCTTTCAACTATTGCTGTTGCTGTGCGCCTGGCAGAGCCTGCTGGTGGGTATCCGTTATGGCTATGGCATAACGCAATTGAATGGGGTGCAACCGTTCGGTGCGATGGCGATCCCCTCACTGGCCTATCTGGCATTTTTGGTGAGCACTCAGGGCCGTTTGCGGTGCCGCGAGTTATGGCATCTGACGCCGTTGGGTCTGACGCTGTTGGCGAGCCTGGTCGCACCATTTTGGCTGGATACGTTGGTGGTGTGCGCTTATCTGGGCTATGGCGGCGCTCTGCTGTATGCGTTGCGGCATGGTGAAAACGGCTTGCCGCAGGTGGCGCTGGCGGAAACTTGGCTGAGCTACCGATTGTGGCAGGGGTTGGGGAGTTTGCTGATCATGGTGGCAATAGCCGAAGGGGTAATTGCGCTCGATTTTTCCCTGTTTGGCGGGCGGCACGTCGGTTGGCTGGCGACGGTCGACAACCTGTTGGTGGCGCTGAGCCTGTGTCTGGTGCTGTCACGCAGCCGGCCCGCGGACCGTCCGGTCGAGCTGATAGCGGAACCGACAGACAGCCCGATTGAAGATGAAGCGCCGTTGGCAGACTGGTTTGCACGGGTGGAGCAACGGTTGCAGCAGGATGATTTCTATCTGGAACCTGAGCTGAATCTGGCCCGACTGGCACGCAAAGTCGGCTTGCCGACGCGTCGGGTTTCACAGGCGATCAACCGCCACACGGGCATGAATGTGTCGCAATATGTAAATCAACTGCGAATTCGCCAGGCGGCACAGTGGCTGCTCACCGGTGACGAGCCGGTGACCGAGATCATGCAAAGGGCCGGATTTACCACCAAATCGAACTTTAACCGCGAGTTTCTACGCATCCAGGGCGTGAGCCCAAGCGAGTGGCGCAGACAACAAAAGCGCCTTTAAATAATAATTCGTTATAACTCGCAGATTTATGATCGGATCCTGGCGGGGTATGCTGAGTGTTGTTGTTTACCCCGTTTAATGCGAGCCACTTTCGATGACCGCAATCAGTTCTAAAGAAAACACCTTCCAACTTAACCGGCGGATCCTGTCCGTGGTGATGTTCACCTTTGTTTGTTACCTGACCATCGGCTTACCGTTGGCGGTGCTGCCGGGTTTTGTGCATAACGATTTGGGCTATAACTCGGTGCTGGCCGGTTTGATTATCAGCGCCCAGTATTTCGCCACGTTATTTAGCCGGCCGCATGCCGGTCGCTATGCCGATCAACTCGGACCGAAAAAGGTCGTGTTGTTCGGACTGGCCTGTTGCGGGGTGAGTGGCCTGTTTTACGCCTTGGCCTTTTGGTGCGAAGGCGTGCCGTTGCTGAGCCTGATCCTGCTGTGCGTCGGGCGGGTGTTTCTCGGCGTTGGCGAAAGTTTTGCCAGCACCGGCTCCACGCTGTGGGGCATTGGCCTGGTGGGGCCGTTGCACACCGCCCGGGTGATCTCGTGGAACGGGGTGGCGACTTACGGTGCGATGGCGGCCGGGGCACCGCTAGGCGTGTACCTCAATCAGCACTGGGGGCTGGCCGGTGTGGCGGCGCTGATCGTGCTGGCGGTGGCGCTCTCGCTGTGGTTGGCGAGCGGTAAACCCAATGTGTCGATTGCGGCAGGCAAGCGCATCGCCTTTAGCGCGGTGCTTGGGCGTATCTGGGCGTACGGCCTTGGGCTGGGGCTGGGCACCGTGGGCTTTGGCGTGATCGCCACTTTTATCACCCTCTACTATGCTGATAAGGGCTGGAGCGGGGCGGCATTTTCACTGACGCTGTTCAGCTGCGCTTTTGTTGGCATTCGCTTGATCTTCAGCCAGACCATTAATCGTCACGGTGGCTTAAAGGTGACGCTGGTTTCGTTCCTGATCGAAATTGTCGGGTTGCTGATGATTTGGCAGGCGGCAGATCCGCTGATGGTGCAGGCCGGGGCTCTGTTGGCCGGCGCCGGTTTCTCGCTGGTGTTCCCGGCGCTGGGTGTGGAAGCGGTGAAACAGGTGCCGCAGCAGAATCAAGGCACCGCACTGGGAACCTACTCGGCGTTTCTCGATCTGGCATTGGGGATCACCGGCCCCTTGGCCGGCCTGTTGATGAGCCACATGGGCGTGCCGTCGATCTATTTGGCGGCGGCGCTGATGGTGTTTTTGGGCGTGATGTTGACGCTGCGCTTACTGCTGCAAAACCGGCAAAATACCTAGTTAAGGAATATTCCTAAACCCACATCCATACCGAAAAATTTATTGTTTCATCTCATGATTACGGTAAGGTCGCTCAGCGGTCCAGAACGAGAGGAGGAATCGATGTATTTACGGCCGGATGAAGTGGCTAAAGTGTTGGAGAATACGGGGTTTGAGCGTGATTATGTCACCGATCAGGCCTATGGTTACCGCAAGGGTGAGCACTACGTGTATGTGAATCGTGAAGCGCGGATGGGCAGAACCGCGTTGGTGATCCACCCGGCGCTGAAAGAGAAAAGCGTGCATTTTGCTACGCCGACCTCGCCGGTACGCACCAGCGATCAGTATCTTGAGTTTCCCCTGGATTTAAGCAGCGATGCCCCGAGTGCACGTTACGGCATTCCCCACGGCTTCAGCTCGCGTGAGGCGCTTTCGCGCTATATCTACAGCATGTTTCTGTAATGCCTCCCCCGCCTGCGGGGGACACCTTCTTACCAGTTCGCGATCGCTTCCTGATTAAAACGCTCATTGTAAGCGCGGCGAAACTGCGCCAGTTCAAAAGCGTCAATATCCAGATCGGCAAAGTAAAACAGCGCGGCCTCGGTGTGTTCGGCATGCAGCTCCGGCGACAACCCGGCGCGCAGCAGCGTTTCACGCCACAGGGCGATCTGGTGATCGTCCGCCTGCTTGATAAAGGTCAGATAGATAAACAGCAAATAGGCCGCCTGGTGCATCTCTTCGGTGTAACCGTTGTTCAGCATGCGGATAAAGGTCTGGCTGTTGCGGCTGCCCATCTCCTGAATCATCGATTCAATCAGCATCGGTTTTACTTTCAGCAGGTGGGCCAGAGAGTCGATGGCTTTGCGGGTATCGGAAGTCAGAATGCGGTAACCAATAATAAATACAACGATCAGGGCAGCGATGATGATCCAGGTCATTTATGATTTATTACACTCTCGAACGCCAGTATTTGGCAGGAGGCGCTGCAAGTCAGCGCCCGGTGTCAACGCTGTTCGCCGCTGAAATTGTCGGCTGCCCGCTGCTGATTGCGCAGGTGATGATTGAAGGTGGCGGCATCTTTGGCCAGCGCATCCAGATGGGCGCCCAGCATTTTGATCTGCTTCACCAACGCGTGCTGTTCCGGCACTGAGCTGGCGGTGCTCAGTTTGCGCACTAACTGCTCGTTCTGCATACGTAATGCGACTTCGCGTTGTTTGGCTTCTTCCAGCAACTGTTGCAGCGCCTGATAGCTGTGCTGCCATTCGCGGTGCTGCTTTTCGAAGCTGGCCTGCAACTCACTCATTGCATTTTGAAACTGGGTTTCCAGCTCGCGCATTTTCATGGGATCGATCCTTTGCGGCACTCAATAATGGGTTGCAGTATAACGAAAACTGCACAGAACCTCACCCGTTGACGACGATTGCGGAAAATTCCCGACTTGCAACCGGGGCCGTGGGTCTTACAACCAGGTTCATTCCCGGCATTAAAGGCTTGGTGTCCAGCGGGGGCGGCACGATGCCAAGTGCAGTTGCCAAGGGGGAGGGGAAGGACAAGAAACCCGCCGGCAGCATGGCTACCGGCGGAGGAGAGTTATTTATTGAAGAATTTATAATCCAGCGAATAACGCCCTGCACCGGTGACCGCCAGCAGCAACAGTCCGCCGATAATGCTGATATTTTTGAAGAAGTTTATTTCATTGCCCATCATTTCCATGCCGGTCATTTTCCAGAACGGATGGCCGATAAAAGCGGTGCCGAGGACATAAACGGCAAAAATAACCGCAATGGGTCGGGTAAATAACCCGAGAATAAGTGCAATAGCAAAAAAGAACTCAACCACCACGGCGATAATCGCCGCTAAATACGGCATTGGCGTACCATAACCTTCCATTGCCGTGACGGTTGCGCCGAAGCTGGTCAGCTTCATCCAGCCAAAAATGATAAACAGGATCATCAACAATATTCGGGATAGCAGAATAACGCCATCTTTTGAGCTTTCACCCATTTTGAACTCCTCAGCCACTGTCACAATTATGTTGTGTTACTGGTTAAATAGTAGACTAATATTAGCTTTGTTGTGGCGACAGCCGAGAGTAACGCACTTTTTTATAGGAATAATTTCTATGGATCTTGAATTTCTGGCAGATGAAAAACGTTTCTATATAAACGATCAGCAGGGAAAAATGATCGCCGAGATATCTTTTGTGCCGAGTGGGGATAAATTAACCATTATTGATCACACCTGGGTGGATGAGGTGCTGAAAGGCCAGGGCGTGGGTAAAAAACTGGTGGCGCTGGTGGTCGCCAAAATGCGAGCGGAAAACCGCAAAATTATTCCGTTGTGCCCGTTTGCCAAACACGAATTTGATACTACGCCGGAATATCAGGATATCCGCGCCTGAATTTTTAACGGTATGACTCTGTCTGGGGGAGGCAGCCTCCCCAATATTGGATGTGTTCAGGATTTACTGCAGGACGGGATCATCAGGCGGGTTTATGGGCGGCCAGAATAAAGATCATTGGGCGTTCTTTCTCTTCATCCAGCGCCGGGTTTTCTGTTATTTGCTGTGCTGAAGGACCCCATTCATTCAGGTAGGAAATGACGAAACCTTGCTGCACCAGCAAATTAACGTAGCTACCGAGCATACGGTGCTGCTTGATCACCCCTTCCGCCAGCCAGTTGGAAATTCGTTGCCCCTCCTGCTGATAACCGTTGACCGGCCAGGACTTTTGTCCGTTTTGATCGACCAACCAGCCCTGATGTTGCGGCGCGGTATAAATAGGGTGCTCGGCGGTGAAGATAAACTGCCCGCCGGTTGCCAGTGCTTGATAAACCGTGGCGAACAGCCGCGCCAGATCTTCGATGTAGTGCAGCGTCAGCGAACTGTAGGCCAGATCACAGGACTCCGGCGGCAGCTGAAGCTGTTCCAGATCCTGCTGGCGGTATTCAATGCCGGCATCCTGCGTCATTGCCCGCGCTTTATTGAGCATTTTCTCCGACAGATCCAGCCCGAGTACGTCGGCAGCCCCTTGTTCACGCGCACTGCGACAGAACCAACCGTAGCCGCAACCGAGATCGACCACCCGCTTGCCGTGTAAATTCGGCAGTATGCTGCGGATAGTCGGCCATTCCGGGGCGCCGTCCAGCCCGTTGACCGAACGACTGAGCTGGGCATAGCCGTCGAAGAAGGCCTGATTGTCATAAATATTTTGCGTCATGATGACTCCTGGTTTTAGTTGTAACGTCCACTTCCGGTGGGACGTTCAGGCAAGAAATCATCATATTCAAGCAATGAGCTGCTTTCTACAGCTATAGTAGATAAATATACTGTTGTTTCTCACCAACGTTATTGGGGCACAGTGATGATATAGGGGGCAGAGCGTGCTGCTACCGACAACCGTAATGACTTAGGTCGAAACGTGTCAACGCTATTCGGGAAGGGTCATACTCATTAAAAAAAGCCCGCAATTTACATTGCGGGCTTTGAACAGTTTCTATTCGAACGGTTTCTGCCAACTGTTATCTGTTAGGCTACCGCCAAATCTGCAGTTGAGGTGCTGGCAACACCGTTTACGCTGACTTCAGCGTAGTGCAGAGTATCAATCAGTGTCTGGTGATTCTGATTTGTCAGGTAGATCACGCTGTCAGCGCTATCAAGAGAACCGTTATCGTTGTTATCGATAATGACATAGCTGGCATCGTTACCGCCGTCGAATGCTACAGAGGCTACACCGACTTTTGACGTTAACGAGTTGCTGTTGCTCAGACCCAGAATACCGCCTAACAGGCCGACAACGCCGTTGGTCAACCCACCAATCAGCGAACCCAACAAACCGTCCATGATATCGGCCGAACGCAGGCCGTAATCTGCCACGGAACTGCCGGCATCACCAGAGATAGTCACGCCGGATGCGGCATCAATAATACTGTCTTTGGCGCTGCTAAAGTCGGTGATGGTGACACCGGCTTGGCTGGTGCTGCCCTTCAATTCATAGATATTGCTGCCAGCGCCACCAGTGATGGTGGAGTTAGCGGCTACGTTGAAGGTGTCATCGGTTGCTGTACCGGTAATGTTCAACTGGTAACCGTTCAGGCCAAGGGTATTCAGTAGCGGGGTCAGCAGTGTGGTAGTTACCGTGCTCAGAGGCAGGATATTCAACAATTGTACCAGGATACCGTCACCGGTACCGGCATGTGCTGAATCCAAATCGATGCCTGCAGTATTACTGGATGCATCGATAGTGCGAACATTGCTGTAACCGCTACCCAGAGTCAGATCCAACTTGTTGTCGCCTGAGACATTGATGGTCGTTACCTGAGCGTTGGTACCAATAAGGTTCAGAAGGTTAGTGAAATCACCTGTTCCATCAGAAGCAATATTGACATTGGCCAGTGAAGTCCCGCCCAGTAGGCTGCTGCTACTTATCAGACTCAGAGAACCTGCATCGATATTACCAGTGCTGGTGGCATCGAAGTGGATATCGAATTTGTTGGTGGCATTTTGACGGAAAGTAATTTCCAGGTTGCTGTCGGCGGTGGCGTTACCGGTAACCGTTAGCGCTGCAGCATCACCGCCGGCGGCGTTGATTACTTTGACGTTATCGGCTTTACTGGACAGCGCGAAACCGAGTGAGCCCAAGGTGCTTTGAGTTGCTTGAGTAGTGGTACCGCCTGTGGTGCCTTCTGCTGTCGCGGTACCATTCAGCACGCCAAAGTCAAAGGTATGAGCGCCTGTAGTGACCGTCTGTCCATTCAAGGTCCCGGTGGATTTCCCAACATAGCCCCCCAGGTCGATCTGTTCAAAACCAGTGAATTGGCTGGTGTTAGTGGTAATGGTGCTGGTGCGAGCCCCCAACAGACCTGTGGTGGTTGCGACATTTTTGGTGATGAAGTTGGCGGAAATACTATCAGTGCCGTCCCCACCGTTTGCGGTGAGGGTAGTGGCGATACTGTTGGCACCCGTAGTGGCATTACCACCCCATATCAGCGCGTCATCGCCTTTACCCAAGTTAAATTTACCTGTAGCAGCGGCAATATTGGCTGTGGATGAAATACTAGCGACATCGTCTCCAGAACTGGCGTTTAACACGATGTTAGCGTTGTTTACTGTAATGTCCACCCCAGTGTTAACGCCATTATCGGACAGGTTAACCGTCGTGGCGGCACTACCGTTGATAGTCAGAGCACTCAAATTATCGGCAAACTTCAGATCCACTGTGCCTGCGCTGTTGGCATCGAGTTGGACATTTTTTAGTACTGCTGTTTCAGCATTGCTAAGTTGATGGCTATTTTGAGTGTTCACTGTGCCGGTTGCATTGCCGCCACCTTCTGTAACGCTCAGCTTAGCGGCGGTTTTGTACAAAAGGTTTTCACCGACACGGGCTTCGAATGCGTGCTGTTGAGAGACTGCGGTATCGCCAGTACCTGTCGAGGTACGCAGATCGTTGATGATGGCTTCAATGATGGTTTGTTTATTCGGCAGCGCGCTATAGGCAGCCAACTGCTCGGCCGTAGGTGCTGTGCCATGTACCGTGGTATAGACCTTTTGGATCAGAGCATTGCCTTCCAACTGGCCAACGCTGTTTTGGAATTCTGGATAAGCAAGCAGTTTTTGGGTCAGATAATTGAGGCTGCTCCCTTCCGATAAGGATTTGCTCCAGGCCTCAAGAGAAATGGAGTAAATACCGCGATCTGCAATGCCTAATGCTAGAGAAACCGCTTGTTCGCGGAGCTCTTGAGATGCTAAATGCTCGGGATCCAGATAAAGCAATTTATTCACATTGCTTTCAAATGCAACCTGCTGGGTCAAAGTTGCATCGTCAAACCCTTGATAATTAATTAAACTGCTGCTGATGGACGCCAATGCTTGCCCCAGAGAACCGGTGCCAAGCAACTGTGTGACTTGTTCTGCTGATGGAGCTTCACCATAAACGCGCTCATAAACCTGAGCGATGATTTGTTCATTACTTTGGCCCGCGTAAAGTTGTTGCCCTTTCGCTGAGTTTAAAAACTCCGCGGCCAAGCTTTCTACCGTTTTATCACCGCTTTCCAGTTGTTTTGCATAAGAATTAAACGCTGAGTATGTTGTCACGGGGCCCAGAAGCGCGTAGTAAATAGATGCAGCTTGCTGCTGTGATGGTAAAGAAGCCATAATAAATTACCTCATGTCAGTCAAAAGGATACGAACTATTGTCACCTCAATAACTTTGTTACATCTGCAACTTTTCGACGGGGGGGTCCACCCTGAGATAATAAAATTCCCAGAAAAAAAGTTGTGAAGGAGAGTAACGAGTGGCAAAGGCGCACAAATGGCGTTATTGCTACCTATGTAAAGGAAAGTTCAACTAATACGAACTGTCAATGGCAATGCTAAAACATATTTTTGATATTGAAGGTATCTGAGTTTTTCTTGCCTATAAATAAGATAAGTGTAGTAGGAATAATGACAGTGATATGAAAATTGCGATGTGGATGATAGATGCTGTAAATCGTGTTTACACTAGTTTTATGGCGATCGTGGTTTGGTAGCTCTTTGTTTTTAAATAAAAAGTAATTTACTGTGCAGGCCTGAAAATATTGAAGTGTGTATTATTTCCATGGTTACCATTTCGGTGTTGAACTAAAATTTATACTATTACCCTTATTTTAGTAAGACTAATGGCGACAGGCTAATCCCTACAAAATGAGACAGACATAGAGTTTTTTGACCTATGGATTGTGCAAATAAATTAATAGGCTAGGCCGCGTTTTATGTCAGAAGTTTTTCCGTGGTGTACCCAGTTTATACTGGCCAGTATCGGCTGCGATTGTCTGGATCCAACCTAGGTCAAAAACAAAATAAACGTACTGTCCAATTATTAGGTAATGCCGAGATGCATGATGGTATTTATTTGATATTGCTTGATTTTTAATGCGGAGATTCTGCTGGTGCATAACCGTGGTCGACTGGAGTGGTTAGCTGAATCAGGAATATCATGTGCCTCGTGCCAGCCCTGCTTGTGACGGATGTTCTACTCCGTAACGAGCCAGATTGTTCCCTCAAAGTAGTAAAATACCCGGATTAAAAATAAGTGTTTAAGCGTACTGATTTAATGGGAAGCTATCAATCATAGTGTTCATTAATAATTCATTAGTTTCTCATATGAGATATACAATCTTTTGAGTTATGAAAATGCAATATAAGTATTTTCTGATTATGACATTTCAGTGAGATATAGAGGGTTGATGTAATATTGCCATTGCTGAAGAACATGTTGGTTATTATTTATGCACTCTTGGCATGTGTACAGCCTTGACATTTCATCTTTATTGCTCGTATCACAGGGGAAACCATTCTTATGTATGGTTAACGTCACGGTTCTCGCTGTCGATACGAAATAGCAGAGTATTATCATCGAGTTGTTCAGGTATCAATAATGACCTATTTGGATGCTCTGTTGTTGTTTTATATCTTTGGCTTAAGCGGGATGCCGTGGTCATGGTGCGTTGCTGATTAACCATGTAGCGGAGGACACTCGTCAGGCTGGTTGCCTGTAGTTGCATTTATGCACCGAACTGGAGGGTTACTATGAGAAGTCGGGGTTTGCCTTTAATAGTCTGGGCTTAAGGTGAGGCTTCTCAGGTGTATACGTGGACATTGGGAAAAGCCCGAAGTTTGATGTTCGGGCTGCTGTCTTGGCGGGATTACAACCGACGGCGATGATTGCCGCCAAAGAGATGCCCATCGCCCCATGAGTGGTTCAGGGCAGTGGAAAATGCCTGGTGAGATGCGCCGTCGGCAAATGGACGCGTATCACGCTCGCGCTGGAACTGCGGCTGATGCTCTTGTGACAGACGTACCGGGCCGGGTGCAAAATGACGTTCAGGCTGCAGCCGGTTATCGCGTTGCGGCAGAGCATGTTCGACTCGTCTTTGCGGTTGGTGCGCGGCAGTGCGGGTTGGCCCAGTATAACGTTCGGCGTTGCGGCGCGGTTCGAAGTTGGGCGAGGTCATCGCTCGATGTGCCAACGGGGCGGTATGCATTGGCGTAAAGTTGCTGCGCGCCGGTGAAAAGTGCGGTTCGCTAAAGGACGCCCGTGGGCCATAACCGTCATGATGCCAGTCGTTGCGGTTGATCCGGTTGTTGTTCACAAAGGTGTGGTTGTTGTACACCACCACCGGACTGCCGCCCCAATGCACGCCCCAGTTGTTATCAAACATCGACCCCACCATGACGCCGGCGGTAAAGCTGATCAACCCGGTGGCGACCATGTCGCCGGAGCTGTAGGCCGGAGGTGGCGCATAGCCGGGATAATAGGCCACTGGCGGGTTGCCGTAGACGGCGGTCCCGTAGCTGGGTACATACACCACGCCAGGTTGAGCCGATTTAATGACGATAGTTTGGGTTGGCGCTGCCACGGTTTTACCGGCCGCCACGGCAGGTGCGTTGGCGCTATTGTTGGCGGTAACGACAACCTGCTGTTGAGCATTACTTTTCAGTGCGCCACTGTTGCTGGCGCGTTGACGCAGTTGCTGGACGGCGTTCATCACATCACTCGGAGCCTGGGTATAGGCGGTGCCTAATGCCTGGGTCCAGCCCGGATTCTGCGCCATCTGCTGGAGTACATCAGGGAAGGTCACCATGGCTTTTACGGCCGGTGCCCAAGGCTGTGCGTTAACCGCCTTCGTCAGTGCGGTGCCCGTCAGGTTTTTGTTTTGCAGCAACCAGGTGTTGGCGGCGTTGACCTGCTCGGGCGTGGTACTGGCGGCCAGGACCTGCGCCAGCAAATTATCAGGGAACAGGGCGACAGGGCCGAGCAGTGAATACAATTGCTCAGCATTGGGGGCGCTTTGTCGCACACTGCTGCCCGGTACCTGCGGTGCCGGCGCGGCGGCAGAAGATGCAGCAGCAGGGCGGTCTTGTGCCCGATCGCACCCGCTCAGTGCCAGCAGCGCCATCAGAACCCAGGGTAATTTTTTCATGTTGAACATGCGATCTTCCTCTTGTTAAACCGAGGAACTCTTGAGCCTGTCCGGGGAACGGCGCTGACAGGAAAAGATCCTGCTCTGTGCGCTTGATGTCGTTCCCCACTCAATTTTCTCGGATGCCTCAGAATGGCATGTTCAATTTCCGGACGATATTTAAACCGGGTCCGGAATCGGACTGCGGCGGTCAGAAGCGGTATGACACACCGGTCCACAGCATGCCGCTGCCTTTTTTGTTCACCATCGAGCTGTCGGTGATGGCGTTGGCCAACTGGGTATAGCGCCCGGTGATAAAGGTCGACCACTGTGGGGTCATTTGATAGGTGGCCGACAATTCCAGATAGGGTGACCAGGACGAGCCGGCATGGTAAGTGGCCAGCCCGCTGCGTGCCGACTCGTCGGCCGAAACGCCATAGTAGTAATCATTGCTTTTACCGTTGCTGTAGGTGACGCCGACACCGGGCCGCAGTTGCCAGTCGCCGTGTTCGATGGGGTACAGATAGGCGACGTCACCGGTAAAGCCGTTGCTGTTGTTCAGCATGTCGGTCGCCAGTTCGGTACGGAGGGTACCCCAACGGGCCTGATGACGATAACCGATGCCGCCCATCAGGGTGGCGTGGCGGTTGTTTAACTGCTTCATGGCGTCGTTGTCGCTGTCGGATGCCTTGAAATGCAGCGGGGAATAATAGGCGTTCAGGCTGAGTTGATTCTGCTGGTCTTTCCACAGATAGGCGCCGGCGCTGAGCCCTTGCACGAAGAAACGGTCGCTGTCGTAGCCGATCACCGGCAGAGGCATCACCCGATCCTGTTCGCCCTGATAGGGGCTGGGGCTGACCAACACCGATGCGCCTAGTGTCCACGGGCTTTGCGCCCAGACCGAATGGCTGAAACAGCCTGCACTCAGCAGGATCCAGCTTAACTTTTGTTTTTTCATCATCATGAGGCCTTTTAAGCAAGTGCGGGCCGGTGCGGCCCGCCAGGGGGAATCGGTTTATTTACGGCCGAAGCGGCGTTGAACCACGACAAAGAACACCGGCACCAGGAAAATGGCCAACAGAGTGGCGCTGATCATGCCGCACATAACGCCGGTGCCGACCGCGTTTTGCGCGCCGGAGCCGGCACCGGTGCTGATCACCAGCGGCAGTACGCCGAGGATAAAGGCCAGTGACGTCATCAGGATGGGGCGCAAGCGCATGCGCGTGGCTTCCAGGGTGGCAGCAAGCAGTGGTTTGCCCTCTTTCTCCATCAAATCCTTGGCGAACTCGACGATAAGAATGGCGTTTTTGGCCGATAAGCCGACGGTGGTCAGCAGGCCGACCTGGAAGTAAACGTCGTTGTTAAGGCCACGCAAGGTCGCGCCTAACAGGGCGCCAATCACGCCGAGCGGCACCACCAGCATCACGGCAAACGGGATGGACCAGCTTTCATACAGCGCCGCCAGGCACAGGAACACCACCACCAGCGAGAGGGCATACAGCGCCGGGGCCTGGTTACCGGAAAGCCGTTCTTGATAAGACATGCCGGTCCAGTCATAGCCAATCCCCTTCGGCAGTTTGGCCGCCAGTTTCTCCATCAGCATCATCGCCTGGCCCGAGCTGCGCCCTGGGGCGGGTTCGCCAAGAATTTCCATCGAAGGCAGGCCGTTATAGCGTTCTAACCTGGGTGAGCCATATTCCCAGTGGGCACTGGCGAAGGCGGAGAACGGAACCATCTGGCCGCGATTGCCTTTTACGTACCACTGATTGAGGTCATCCGGCAGCATGCGGTAGGGCGCGTCGGCCTGCACATAGACCTTTTTTACCCGTCCACGATCGATAAAGTCATTGACGTAGGTGCCGCCCCAGGCGGTAGACAGCGTCTGGTTGATGTCATCCACTGAGACCCCCAGCGCTTCGGCCTTGGCCTGATCGACATCGACCTTAAACTGCGGCGTATCTTCCAGGCCATTCGGACGGATCTTGGTCGCCACGTTGGGGTATTTAGCTGCCATAAACAGCAGTTGGTTACGTGCCTTGGTCAGAGCAGCATGCCCAAGACCGCCATTGTCGATCAGCTCGAAGTCAAAGCCGGTGGCGGTGCCGAGATCGGTAATCGCCGGCAGATTGAAGGCAAAGGCGATGCCCTGTTTGATGCTGTGGGCAAAGGCCATATTGGCGCGCTTGATGATCGCCTCAACCTTGTTTTTCGCTCCTGGGCGCTGGCTCCAGTCCTTCAGGCTGACAAACGCCAGCCCGTTATTCTGGCCGTTACCGTTAAAACCGAAACCGGCGACGGTGAATACCGAGTTGACGTTGGCTTTTTCCTTATTTAGGTAGTAGTGAGTCACCTGGCCCAACACCGCTTCGGTGCGTTGCTGAGTGGCACCGGCCGGCAGCTGTACCATATTCATGAACACCCCCTGATCCTCGTCGGGCAGGAAGGCGGTGGGCAAGCGGATGAACAACAGCGCCATGCCAATCACAATCAGAAGGTAAATCAGCAGCATGCGACCCGTGTGATTGAGGATGTTGCCGACACAACCCTGATAGTGTTGGGTACTGCGGTCGAACAGGCGGTTAAACCAGGCGAAGAAGCCGGTTTTTGGCGCATGCGCGCCGGGTTTTAGCAGGGTAACGCACAGCGCTGGGGTCAGGATCAGTGCGACCAGCACCGACAGCACCATGGCGGAAACGAGGGTCACCGAGAACTGTCGGTAGATGGCACCGGTCGAACCGCCGAAGAACGCCATGGGAATAAATACCGCTGACAGCACCATGGCGATGCCCACCAGGGCCCCCTGGATTTGCGTCATCGACTTGCGCGTGGCTTCTTTGGGCGAAAGCCCTTCCTCCGACATCACCCGTTCGACGTTCTCGACCACGACAATGGCATCGTCCACCAACAGGCCTATCGCCAATACCATGCCGAACATCGTCAGGGTGTTTATCGAGAAGCCGAAAGCCGCCAGAATGGCAAAGGTCCCCAGTAACACCACCGGAACCGCAATGGTGGGGATCAGCGTGGCGCGGAAGTTCTGCAGGAACAGATACATCACCAGGAACACCAGAATGATGGCTTCGATCAGGGTTTTGACCACTTCGCTGATCGAGATTTTGACGAACGGGGTGGTGTCGTACGGATACACCACGTGCATCCCCGCCGGGAAATAAGGTTCCAGACGACCGATTTCAGCCTTCACCGCGTTGGCGGTATCCAGCGCATTGGCACCGGTGGCCAGTTTAATCCCCAGTCCGGCGGCCGGTTTGCCGTTGTATTCGGCGCTGGTGGTGTAGTTTTCGCTGCCCAGCGCAATACGCGCTACGTCACGCAGATGAACCTGCGAGCCGTCCTGATTGACGCGCAGCAAGATATTGCCAAATTGCTGCGGGGAACTGAGGCGGGTTTGGGCGATGATCGAAGCGTTGAGCTGTTGCCCCGGCACCGCCGGCAAGGCGCCGAGTTGGCCACCGGCGATCTGGTTGTTCTGAGCCTTGATGGCGCGCACCACGTCTTCGCTGGTCAGTTGATAATTGTCCAGCTTGTTGGGATCCAGCCAAATACGCATGGCGTACTGCGCGCCGAACAGTTGCACCTGGCCGACGCCGCTGGTACGGCTAATCGGATCCTTGATATTGGCGACCGCGTAGTCCGCCAGATCCGCCTGCGTCATGGCACTGCTGTCGGAAGTGAAGGCGGCCACCATCAGGAAACTGCTGGAGGCCTTCTGCACATTAATCCCTTGATCCTGCACCGTTTGTGGCAGTAACGGCATCGCCAGTTGCAGTTTGTTTTGTACCTGCACCTGGGCGATGTCCGGGTCGGTCCCGCTGGCGAAGGTCAGGGTGACGGTGGCGTTACCGGCGGCGTCACTGTTGGACGACATGTACATCAGGCCGTCCAGGCCATTCATGTTCTGCTCAATCACCTGGGTGACCGTATCCTGCACCGTTTTGGCGTCCGCTCCCGGGTAGGAGGCGCTGATGCTGACCGCCGGTGGCGCAATGGTGGGATACTGTGCTACCGGGAGTTTCATGATGGATAGCGCCCCCGCCATCATGACGATGATGGCGATGACCCAGGCGAATATTGGACGATTGATAAAGAAATTAGACATGTCTCAGCGCCCCTTAACCGTGGTAAACGTCAGACAAGGCTTGAGCGGTGTCCGGCGTCTCTTCCGTTGCCTGCACCGCCATGCCCGGCTTCAGACGCATCAGACCGCTGACGATCACTCTGTCGCCGGCTTTCAACCCCGAACTCACCAGCCATTTGTCGCCGATAGCCTGGCTGGCGATCACCTGACGGAGCTGCGCTTTATTGTGGGCATCGACGACCAGCGCCGTGGCCTCGCCGCGCGGGTTGCGGGTGATGCCTTGCTGTGGCACCAGCAGGGCATTTTTCTGCTGACCCTGGTCAATCTCGGCGCGGACATACATACCGGGCAGCAGACTGTGTTGCGGATTCGGGATAATGGCGCGCAGGGTGATGGAGCCGGTGCTTTGATCGACGGTGACGTCAGTAAACTCCAGTGTGCCGGTGGACTGATAACGCTGGCCATTATTGAGGATCAGGCTGACCGGCACTTTACCGCCGTTGTGGGTGAGGGCGCCGGAGGCGATAGCCTGCTTAAGCTTGAGGAAATCGTCGCTGGATTGGGTGACATCGACATACATCGGATCCAGTTGCTGCACGGTAGCCAGCGCACTGCTCTGGCTGGAGGTCACCAATGCGCCTTCGGTGACGCTGGATTTGCCAATGCGGCCGGAGATGGGGGCCAGAACTTTGGTGTATTGCAGATTGATACGCGCGTTTTCCAATGCTGCACGGGCGGCGATCACGTCAGCATCCGCCTGCTTGGCTTGGGCCACGCTGGTATCGAATTCTTGCGGACTGACATAATTTTTGGCCCGCAGCGGTTGTTCACGTCGCACGGTCAGGTGCGCTATTTCGCTGCTGGCCTGAGCCTTTTTTAGGTCGCCCAGCGCACTGTCACAGGCGGCCTGGTAGGTCGCGGGATCAATCTGGTATAGCGATTGACCGGCTTGCACGTCACTGCCTTCGACAAACTGGCGCTTGAGGATAATACCGCTGACCTGTGGCCGGACTTCCGCCGTGCGGTAGGCGTTGGTGCGCCCCGGTAATTCGGTTTTTACCGTCAAGGGTTGTGGCTGGAGGGTGACCACTCCGACCGGGTGCGGCGGGACCTGCAATGATTTTGGGTTCTGATCTTTGCAGCCGGTAAGCAACAGACCGCCGCACAGCAGTAAGCTGCCGGTTAAGCATAATGCGTTTTTGTTCATGATTATCCCGTTGGCCAGAAGGTACAGTGAGGCTGTCTGGCGACTGATTGAATGCAGAAAAATTTCGATGACGGACTTTGGGAATATTTTACGGAATAATCAGAGCGGAAAGAGTCCGAATTCGGACCGAATAAAGATGGGCAGGGAGTTTTATTACTCTATTATTGCCATGGTGTGTGTAAGCAATAAAACAAGAAAGACAATATCAGTAGTGTCCGTTGCCGCTGGCACCCCCAGCGGCATTTTTTAATAACGCTGAGGTAAATTGAATACCTGAGTAAGATGTCCTTTCTCCATGGCGATATAACCGCCAGTCTTCAAATCACCCAGACATTTTAATATGGTGCTGCGCGCCAGCGTCGTGCGTTCCTGAATATACCTCAGTGCCGAATACTCGAGGCGAGTATTTTCCGGCGCGTTGATCAACTCCAATAGCTTCCCACGGATGGCGTCATAAGCATGGTTATTCAGCAAATGCAGGTCGCGCAGACTGGCGAAATGCAGTTGATAAGCCAAAATGCGTGATACGTCGGCCCATAACATGGGCTGCTGGTCGAGTTTTTGCAGCACTTTCCCGCCTGCCACTACATGAATTTCGCAGTCCCTATCCAGATGCAGATAAGTTTTCCCTACCGGGTGCAGCAGCTCTGCCAGGCCAATGATATGTGGCGCATAGATGGTGGTCATCAGCAGGTCGTCCGACTGACGGTGCAGGTGAACGGCACCGCGTAATAGCAGGTAAATCTGAGGGTTTTTACTGCTGAATTGACGTGAGCGTCTGGCAGTTACCGCCACGGCTTCGGGTTGCAGCTCTGCGATCAGGTGGGCAATGATGTCGCTGGGTTTGTGTGGAATGATTTTTTGCAGCGCGTCATTGAAGTGGTCGTTATCCGGGATGCCCCCAGTTGCGTACGGCTTGTCTGTCACCTTGATTCCCCCCGTTAATCAGCGCATTAGCCTGCAGTTTATGCGCGTTGCACCGGCTGAGTATAGGGGGATATTGCTGAATTAGGTGAATAAAACGTTTTTGGCGTGCCGGCAAGCTCGGCGCAAGGGCTTTCACCAAACCCGCCGCCGGGGAAATGGCCGGCAGCAGGCCTGTGCCTGAGGATGAGGTTATTTGATCATTTTTTGCAGTTTGGCTTTCTGCTCTGGCGTCAGGGTTTGCATGACATCAAACAAATAACGGTAGCGGATATAGTCCGCCTGTTGTTGATAAATCCCCATTTCGGCGATGCGCTTTTTTACTGTGGACTCGTCCCAATGAGCAGAGTTAAGCACTTTCAGGATGGCCCCGCTGTCGACCTTATCCGCTTTGATGCTGTCGAGCTGTAGTTGAGCTTTGTCCCGTATAACGTGTATTTCCTGACGTTGGGTTTGGCTCAGATCCAATATGCCGGCCAGACGACTGGCGCTTTGCAACCCTTCGGCGGCAAAAACAGAACCGGCGGAAAATAAACACAGCCCGGCGATCAGCATTTTTATTTTGTTTTTCATCATGCACTCCTTATATTTATTCAGGCCAATTTTACGCATGGTTTAAAATTGAATGCACGATTGAAGGTGTCCAAAATTGGACACCTTACCGCTTTGTATTGTTTTTTAATGGTGGTAGTTATGCGGGAAATAAACCGCCCGTCATTTTATGGCCATTTATTGAACATTAATGGCGGGCAAGACTCTGCTGCGGCAGTTTATTACAGGCACAATCAGACAAGGGCATCCAGCGCCCGACCGATATCATCTGTCCAGGGTAAAGTCGGCACCGCCAGGTTTTCCCGTAAATGAGCAACGGAAGAGGTGCCGGGGATCAGCAAAATATTGGGAGAGCGATGATACAGCCAGGCCAATGCGGTTTGCAGCGGTGTGGCACCCAGACGCAGGGCGATCTCGGACAGTGCCTGGGATTGAATTGGGCTGAAGCCGCCAAGTGGGAAGAAGGGCACGTAGGCGATCCCGGCTTGGGCCAGATCGTCGATCAGATCGTCGTCGCCGCGATTGATCAGGTTGTAATGGTTCTGCACGCAAACGATGTTGCACAGTGCGCGCGCCTCGGCGATCTGGGCTGGAGTCACATTGCTCAGGCCGATATGCCGTACCAGCCCCTGATGCTGGAGTTCTGCCAGGGCGGTTAAAGGCGCTTCGATAGACCCCTCCGCAGGACCATGGGTACTGAACATTACCCTGAGGTTGACCACGTCCAGCGTCTCAAGACCGAGATTGCGCAAGTTATCATGCACTGCACTCGTCAGCTCTTCGGCGGAAAACGCCGGCAGCCATGAGGCATCGGTTCCCCGTCGTGCCCCGATTTTGGTGACCAGAGTCAGATCTTCCGGATAGGGTGCCAGCGCTTGTTTAATCAGTTGGTTTGTGACGTGTGGCCCGTAAAAGTCGCTGGTGTCGATATGGTTGACACCAGACGCTACTGCTTCGCGCAATACCGCCAGTGCCGCATCAGTATCCTTTGGCGGCCCGAATACGCCCGGCCCGGCCAACTGCATGGCACCGTAGCCGAGCCGCTTGACGTTTCGACCGCCGAGGTTGAATGTGGAATACGTTGGGTGATTGGACATGGCCTGTTTCCTTTGAAGGTAGTGAAGGGGGCAACTGCACAGGGCAATGATAGGCGTGGCTTTCGCTGGTGATAAGTCGCGTGACCGTGGACGGGTTGTACGGAGAGACGGACAATGAATACTGATTTAGAGGATCTGCATGCCTTTCTTGCCGTAGCGCGTACAGGGGGATTTCGCGAAGGGGCCAGAACCCTGGGACGCAGCGCTTCCAGCGTGAGCGATGCCATTCGGCGTTTGGAAAAACAGCTTGGCGTTCGGTTGTTCAACCGCACGACGCGCAGCGTGACGCCGACCGCCGCCGGCTATAGCCTGCAGGAGCGGCTGGCACCGGCTCTGGATGAGGTGCAAAGTGCGCTTGACGTGGTGAACGGCTTTCGCGACAAACCTGTCGGCATGCTGAAGCTGAATGTGCCGATGAGTGCCGCACGCCTGGTGTTGCCTGCGCTGATACCGGCATTTCTCACCGCCTACCCGGATATCAAGGTGGAAATACAGACCGAGGAAAGCTTCGTCGACGTCCTGGCCGCCGGCTGCGACGCCGGCATTCGTTATGAGGAACGTCTGGAAAAGGACATGATAGCGGTGCCCATCGGGCCCAGGGTGCAGCGCTTTGCCGCCGCGGCATCGCCGGCCTATCTCGCCAGGTGCGGGCGACCTGCCCATCCTCAAGAGTTGTTTACCCACGCATGCCTGCTGGGCCGTTTCCCCAGCGGAAAAATCTATCCCTGGGAATTCGAACGGCAGGGCGAGAGGCTGGAAATAGCCCCCGATGGGCCGTTAATGGTGCAGGCTGGTGGTGCGACCGATCTGGCCGTTGCAGCGGCGATAGCCGGCATCGGCATTATCTATTTGTTCGAAGATTGGTTGGCACCCAGCTTTGCCAGCGGTGAACTGGAGCCGGTGCTCGAAGCCTGGTGGCCGCAATTTTCCGGCCCGTTTCTCTATTATTCCGACCGCCGTTTTATACCCTCGCCGCTGCGGGCGTTCATCGATTTTATCCGGCAGGGGCCCAGAGCTACGGCTTAGAGCAGCATTGCCACCGGATCTATCTGGGGTCACCGGTGACCTATTTGGGCTGGGGGAATCTGAATAACTTGATTGGTTTGTTGTAATCATTGATAAAAAATGAGTTCAGACTTGTGAGGTATACCTAAGCGTATAGCAATGGTAAAAGGTCACGTACATTCTGCCTTTCATCTGCCTATTAAAAATCTCGAGAAAACCACCCTGGGCAGGGCCCTAATACAACCATCGCCCGGCCTTGGCGGAGTTAATAAGCATCTCTAGAGTGAAATCGGGAACCTGAGTCAGCTTTTCACTATCGGGATAGTAGGTATCTATGCTGAAACCCTTACTGTTTACATTGAATTGATTAAAGAAGTCTTTCATTAGCTCTTCTGCTTCTTCACGTTCGAAATGTAAATCGGTGTCTATATCCGTTTTGACAGTCCATTTCTTCTTGAAGAACGGAATGATCGAGAAACCATCATGTTTTTTGACCAAAGAAAATACAGCCTGTTGCACTTTGTCTATGGTCATAATCTGTCCTCTGCACGAGCAATTTTGTTGTAGGTTGTTATGGCTCGGATTGTGATGATTGAAACATCGCTAGCCAGTATCACCCATCCGATGACAGGGATTGCCCTCCCGGCAAAAGTGCCAATATTAGCGACCATCCTGATCTTGAACGTTTTAAGGTTTAGTGGGCTACCGATAACACTGGGCATCTTTATGCCGAACGGGAATTGACTATTTTTGAACACATTCCTAGCCATTTTGCTAGCTCTTGATGTCCCCGAGATCGCTCCGCTAGGTTTGGTTCGTGTTAACAAGTCTCGGCGGCCCAAGAGGACAGCCGTTGCGGCAAAAGTATCTTGTTGGCCTAATTGCTCAAGTGTTTTCTGCACAAAGATGGCGAGCAATAGTTCATGGGCAGTGAGGTTTATTAGGCCGTTGTAGAAGTAAGTTCCACCTAGTTCTTCGACTGTATCCATAGGAATTCCTTTTCATTAGCATAGTTGTACGATAACCAAGCATTTCAAGGGATTCAATCAGCAAGGTGGTTGCTTTACGTTTACCCGCAAAAAAAAGATTTATACAAAAACTGGTCACATTGTTCATTTTTGAATTTAGTTATTTAAAAACAAATAATTAACCAGTGATTAGTTGGTGATGAGTTTGCCCTGACTGGTCACTTACTGTGAACAGTCAGCCCCAAAAATGCAAAATACCGGCCTGAGCCGGTGATTTATTGTGTTGTGGGTGAGCGACAGTGAGAGATTTCAGGCAGAGAAAAGGCCTGCAATGCAGGCCTGAGTAGTCAGCGTTTGCAGCAGAAAGGGGCCAGCTCATGATGCGTTGCCCACTGTGTACTCATTCGTCTTATACCCGCACCAGCCGTTATGTGACCGAACAGACGAAAGAAGCCTATTACCAGTGCCAAAATATCGTGTGCTCCTGCACCTTTAAAACGGTAGAGAGCGTCGATAAGATTTTATGTCAGCCCATTCAAGCGGAAACGGTGACCGGTGATGATTTACCGCCGCCGGAAAAAAGGACATTAAATCGTTACCGCCGTTATAGCCGAAATCAAACACTGCACTGATTGAACTGGCCCCGCTGTAATACTGATTTTGCTGCGGGGCTTTACCGTTCCCCTAAGCCCGAAAACAGCCTTTTTTCTGGCTAGCCTGCCTCAAACTGCGCGTGCATGCATAGGGTGCATGATTTTGCATGAATCCCCAGCCTCTCAAAACAGCCGAAACCCCGCGCCACAAGGGCTTACAGGGCCTCTGTGTCATGCATGAAATGTGCATGATAAAGCCAGAGCGCGTAGGCGAGGGAGTATTGCGCGCTGGCATTAAAAATACGTTTGTCTCCAAGATTCGCTACTATTGGAGGCATTGTTACCTTTCAATTTTAATACCGTCAATAAAATGCTTGATTATATATTTTTCAAAATCGTCTGTTTCTATCATTGAATCTATTCCAATTAAATCGTCTATGGATTCCAAATAGCTTATTGTCTGATGGAGGTCGATATTATCGCTATTGAAATTAAAATGACCAGCTACCTGTAGTTTTTTAGAAATCATTCTAGGTAGGCCATACTCCTCTAATTGATAAACAATAGGTGGTAGAAAAGCATGTGTGGTTTTGAATATAAATGGAGATATGTCAGTGTTTTTATCTTTAATTAGTTCATTCAAAAGAGTGTTTATATCATTAAGTAAGGCTGAAAGTTTAAATGTTAAATTTTTTTCTAATTGGAAGTGTTTTTCAATGTCAATGCCTAATGGTGATAACTTTTTTAAAAGCTGAGGAAGTGTTAATTCCCAACTTTTTGATGCAACTTTAACGAATCCTACAAATTTACTATATTCAATATCCCATCCGCCAGGTTTTAATTTCATTATTTTATATAAATAATAATCCCAGTTGTCAGGTAAGGGGGAGTTTAAAAATACTATCCGTGTCCAATCACTAGGGTTCCTAGCTATATCAAATGCTATATCTCTTATGAGAATGGCATCATTGGATTTGAAAGATCCTTCATCTTGTAATCTTTTAAATGTATCATGACCGAGAATGTTTGACATGTCCTCCCTATATGCAATTATCGCAGATATTTGTTCTTGTGTGAGTTCTCCTTTATATTCGTTTTCATCAATGTCACCGATTAGAGCATTGGGCATGTTTAAAACTAGTTCATTCTCTTTATTTGCAGGCGGAGCCGAAAGTAAAAATATTTTCCCGATGAAATGCTTAAACATTCTACCTCCTCGGCCAATAATATTTTTATACATAAAATCATTTAGATTAGATCTTCCATTTTTAGCTCTCCATATTATTATGTTCTCTGCTGATGTGTTAACCCCTTCGACTATTGATGATGTAGATATTATGTTGTTAATTCCATCAGGCTCTTCAAATAGCTTTACTTGAATTTGACTTAACGATCTATGTAATCTTCCGTTGTGTATGCCTGTCCCGAATTTTATAAGATCTACTAATTTCCAGTTTTCGTCATAGTTAACACTAAGCCAATTAGAGAAGTTCTTAAGAAGTTGGCTGTTTTTGCTTTTATGATTTGATCTGATTAGATCTGCGACGGCATCAATATCCTTATATGTCCCTGCATAAATTAATGTTTTCCCGGAATTCATTGATAGTATATTAAGTAAGGCCATTTCTTTTTTATTTATGTCTTCAGAAATATCCTTGTATAGTTCATGTTTTTCCAGAAAAACAGTATTAAAATCTATGCGGAGAAACTCCATCCCTTTAGTAAATGGATTGTCTTTCAAGTTGGAAATGTTAGGGGATAAAAAATAGCGCTGATCGGCTTTTTTGCTGAGTTTCATAATCGCTTTAAGTAATGATGGCGATCTCTCTTTATCAAATTTATCACTAGCCTTGTAAAACTCGTCGACTATTAATATGTCTAGCTTGTCTATTTTATCTATATAGCCGAAAGCTCTTTCTTGTGGAAATACAAATATATTTTTCTCGGAAAGTTCTACGTCTGACGTGGTTATTATTTTATAATTGTCGGAGAATTTTTTTTGCAGCCTTCTTCTTGTTTCATCTGTTAAGGCAATCGTTGGCACAATTATTACAACATTTTTAGGTTTTTTTATAGAAATGAATGCATCTATAATAAAACTTTTTCCAAAACTTGTTGGAGCACTAATCGCTAGATTTTCACCATTAATGAGTTTTTTAAGAAGTAGTGATTGTTCTCTATGTAATGTTACAGGAAACTCAAGGCCAACATCTACTTTAAAAGCATCATAAACAAATCGTTCTTGCCAAGAGGATGATCCTGTTCTTAAGTAAGGATATAATCCTAGCTCTCTAATAAGATGGTTGACTAATTGATTATAATGGATTTTATTTTTATCGAAATAATCAAGAAGCTTTATAAGACTGTTTCTTGCATCGACTTCCCGTCCTTCATATATCAACTGATTAATACTTTGGCAACAGTTGAAAGTGGATTCATCCATGATTTCATGCTCAGAAGGTTCTTCCATATCTAATCTCCTTTAAATGCTCTTGCTCTTTTTATAAATGAATTTATTATTTTTTCTTTCTCTGGAACAGGGAATAAAATTAGATGAAATTTAACATCAGAATAACCAAAAATGGAACCTATCTTGTTTTTTTGTTTTTTGAAGTAAGATGTTGCTCTTTCTTTATGGTATGAAACTATATTTCTCTTATATTCTTCACTTAGACGAGTTGTCTCTTTTGTAATCTTGCATTCATGTAGCAATAATATAGGGATGTGTATTTTTGGTTTAAGGTGATCAATGGAATTTTGATTTGACAAAGCTTCCTTTATCTTTTTCAGTAATACATCGTCTAATATAAGTGCGTCAATGTCATTTACGTTGGAAATAATGCTATTCTCTTTCCTTAGTTTATCACTATTTAAAGAATTTCCTACGGAGTTTATGATGCTTATCAGTCTGTCATCATCAATACTATTATAAAACTTAGCTTCTCCAAACCAAAGGGAAAATTCACCATTAGCTATAATAATATGAACGCTATCAGCTCCTTTTGCATTGTCTTGAGAGTTTTGTTTATAGAATATTTTAGGTACAACAGGCAATGCACTATAATGGTTCTTCATAATCCCATAGAGTACTATTTCTGCCAGTTCACTTCCTTTACTGATATCCTGAATTGTATCAGTTAACCGTAAATTTTGAGCCGCCGCCGCCAGTAAGGTATATGGATCACTTGATAGACTCTCCCGTTCACGATGAGAAAGAGATGTCTCAGCAATATTATCCCAGATAAAATTTTGGAATTTTTTGTATCTCCAATCACCATCTTCGAAATCATTTATTAAGCCTAGGAGGCTCTTGTTTGGATAGCTTTTTGAGTCATTATCAAAATAAAAAGAGGTAAAAAAATCCTCAATAATAATATCAAATGTCATTCCTATGCCCCCACCATGCTGAAACTGCTTAAAAATGGCTACTAACGACAATCGCTACCAATATGACAAGAACACTATGACGGAGTGTTACTCCACATCATATATGAATTTAAATAAAAATCTGGCCATTTTTCCTAAGTAAATAAGAATATCTCACCAGAAGTATAAAAACACCTGTTAATAAAGTCAGGTGTTTTTATAATCAGTGTTTTTTTGAACAGTATGGAGTAACAAATAATTCAGAATTTGATATGAAGAAATTAAATTATAAGTATTTTGGCTTACAATTTCTTTGTAGAACCACTAACCCCCACCAACTCATCAATTCACGTCGTTGTTCAAGATATGACGAACGGTTATATGCTTTCCTTACTTCATTCTTATCACTATGAGCTAGCGCTGCTTCTATAACATCAGCATTAAACTCCGCTTCGTTCATAGCTGTACTCGCGATAGAGCGCAGTCCATGAGCAACAAGTTTGCCACCATAGCCTATACGTTTTAATGCCGCATTAGCCGTCTGGCTGTTCATTGGCTTACGTGGGTCATTGCGGCTAGGGAATACATGTTCACGCCTGCCGCTGATAGGGCGCATGATTTCCAGTATCTCTAGTGCTTGGTCTGACAGTGGAACGATATGCTCACGCTTCGCCTTCATCCGTTCTGCCGGGATGCGCCATTCACGGTTTTCTATATCGATCTCGGCCCATGCGGTTGCCGAGGCTTCGGAAGGACGTATTAGCGTCAACAGTTGCCATTCAAGCAAGCAGCGGGTTGGGATTGATAGATTGCTCATCGAGATAGTGCGCATCAGCTTGGGCAATTCTTCAGGCCGTATAGTCGGCATGTGCTGCTTCTTAGGCCGTTCGAACGCGTTACCAATACCAGAAGCCGGATTAGCATCAATCAAGCCAGTGTTGACGGCGTAGATCATGATTTCGTTGATGCGTTGTACTAATCGGCGAACAGTCTCTAACGCTCCACGGGCCTTGATAGGTTCCAGCACTTGGGCGCTTTGATGTCCTGAACTGGAACATTCTCGATAGATGGCAGTATGTTCTTCTCCAGAGAACACCAGATGTCTTCCGCATGCTTAGCGCTAACGCTGGCCTGCTTCAACGTGAACCATTGCTTTGCCACATTCAGGAAAATGCTTTCTTGCGCTATCTGCTGCGGTTCCGCTTCTGCTGCCTCTTTAGCCTGCGGGTCAATGCCTCTCGCCAGTATCGCGAGCTTTTCGGCACGTATTTGTCGGGCGTCGGCAAGTGACTGGGCAGGGTAGGCTCCGAGGCTAACCATAGTCCGTGAACTGGTGCCGGGGCGAAGGTAACGGAAACGTCACAATTTCTTGCCGGTGGTTTTGACTAACAGGAACAGGCCATCGCCGTCATGCAGAGTGAGGTCTTTCTCTAGGGCTTTGGCTTTTTGGACTTCGGTATGTGTGAGGGAGCGTGTAGTCCGCGCCATGTAAGGATTCTTCCATAATTGGTATACGTTTATGGCATACATTTTAACGTATACCAATAAATCCCGGGTTTAGCTGGATGTTCTCGGACTACTACAGACACGAAAAAGCCCGCAACGTGAATTGCGGGCTTTTTCGTTATTGCCACCGGATCTATCTGGGGTCACCGGTGACCTATTTGGTGGAGCTGGGGGGATTTGAACCCCCGTCCGAAATTACTACACCGTCGGCACTACATGCTTAGTCCAATCTTTACATTCGCCGGTCAGCTGCGGATGGACACGCCACTAACAAACTAGCCTGATTGGATTTAACGCTTCAGCCCCAGGCAGGACATCCACGCGATCTCTTTTGGGTTTGACCTCTCTTGATCCCCGTCCTAAGAGCGGAGGCTAGGGAGAGAGGGCTCTTAGCAGGGTATTAAGCTGCTAGGGCGTAGTTTTCGTCGTTTGCGACTATTTTTTTGCGGCTTTTTACGAGGCCAACCGCCCCTCGGCATGCTCCTAGGGCTTCGCAAATCCCGTCGAATCCAGAATCAGCCCCAAGTAACTTTGTGCAGTATACCAGAAGTTTAGTCCGATAAGCCAGAGGCTTATCGGTTGGCGTGCTTCATGATACGGGCTTTCGCCGTCTGCCATTCACGATCTTTGATGTCATCGCGCTTATCGTGTTCTTTCTTGCCTTTGGCTACGCCGATTTTGACCTTGACCCAGGCATTTTTCCAATACATGGACAGGGCAACCACGGTATAACCTTCGCGGTTTACGCGGCCGAACAGCGAGTCCAGCTCGCGCTTGTTCAACAGCAGTTTGCGGGTACGTATCGGATCGCAGACCACATGCGACGAAGCCACGCTGAGCGGCGTGATAGTGGCGCCAAACAGGTAGGCTTCACCGTCACGGAAGGTCACGTAGCTGTCGCTGAGGTTGGCTTTGCCGGCACGCAGCGATTTGACTTCCCACCCTTGCAGGGACAGGCCCGCTTCGATTTCTTCTTCAATGAAGTATTCGAAACGCGCTCGCTTGTTTTGCGCAATGGTGGCAGAACCGGGTTTGTGTGCTTTTTTCTTTGTCATAGTGCTTTCATTATACTGGATGCGTCAGCGAAAGAAATCCTTTACCGCTCAGCACCTGCGCAATTTTTCGCATTTTTGGCTCCCAACTTGCATAGCAGATTTTTTGTTTGCCGATAGATAAATGGTATCATTTGTATGTTTTGTGTCTCACAGGAAATGATATGCCCCAGATCAGTCGATCTGCGTTAGTGCCATTCAGCGCCGAGCAGATGTATCAGTTGGTTAACGATGTTGATTCTTATCCCGATTTTCTGCCAGGTTGTACCGGTAGCAGGGTGATTAACGCGTCCAACAATGAAATGACCGCCGCAGTAGACGTTGCCAAAGCCGGTATCAGCAAAACTTTTACCACGCGCAACACGCTGCTGGATAACCAGAGCATCAATATGCAACTGGTTGATGGTCCGTTCCGCAAGTTGATGGGGGGCTGGCACTTTACGCCGCTCAGTCCGGAAGCCTGTAAGGTTGAGCTGCACCTGGATTTCGAATTTACCAACAAACTGATCGAGTTGGCGTTCGGTAAGGTGTTTAAAGAGTTGGCCGGCAACATGGTGCAGGCATTCACTCAGCGGGCGAAAGAGGTTTACAGTGTCTGATATACGGGTTGAGGTGGTTTACGCCTTGCCGGAACGTCAGTATCTACGCAATGTGAAACTGGCAGAAGGCAGCAGCGTTGAGCAGGCGATTGTGGCCTCCGGGTTGTTGGAACTGCGCAGTGACATTGATTTGCAAAGCAACAAGGTGGGCATTTATAGCCGACCGGCCAAGTTGGGCGATGTGCTTAACGATGGCGACCGGGTGGAAATTTATCGCCCATTGATTGCCGATCCTAAAGAGCTGCGCCGTCAACGGGCAGAGAAAGCAAAAAAATAAGGCGCTAAAAGCGCCTTAACTTGATGACAAACACCCGAAAAACGTGGTTTTCGAATGTTTGGGGTAAATCAGAAGACATAATCCTTTGTTTTTACCAGCCCCATGACCAGGACTGTTAGCCGCAAAGAACTTCTCCGCAGTCTGAGGCGCTTTTAGCGCCTTATTTTTTATCAGAATTTTATCTTCCGAGTTGCAGCCTGTTACTGTCATGAAGAACTGGACGCATCCCTCACGGGCCGGACGAGAATTCCTGCGCCGATTACTTGGTCAGCGCAGGCTTGTTCTGAATATCGGTCAATACGCCTGCGCTGTTAAAGGTCAGCGTCAGGGTTTGCTGGGTGATACTTTCATGACCAGGTTGCTGGCGGAACACATAGAACCACGTCTGAGTACCGAACGGGTCCTGCAGCATTGGAGTTCCCAATGTATAAGCGACCTGTTGCTGGGTCATACCTTTTTGGATTTTAGCTACGTCGGTTGACGTCAGGTAGTTCCCTTGGTTGATGTCAGGCCGGTAAACCACCTTCTCAAAAGTAGAACAGCCTGCAGTCAGCATCACAAGAACCACAGCGGCGGCAGTCAGCGTTTTACAGCGCATAGTAATCACATTCCTTTAGGGCATAGGATGCCGATGATAATAGACCTTGCAGCAGTTGGAAACCTTTACAGGGCCCCAATATGACCTCAGGAAAGTAAAAAAGTTGAGCTTTTCTATGCAGCAAGCAGTTCTTTTGCGTTTGCCAGGGTGTTTCGGGTGACTTCGCTGCCGCCAAGAAGGCGCGCCAATTCCTGCAAACGAGCACGTTTATCCAACGGCGACATCTGCGTTTCGGTTTCCGTGCCGTCGGTCTGCTTGCTGACAAACAGATGCTGATGTCCACAACCTGCCACCTGCGGAAGGTGGGTGACACACATCACCTGTGTCGATTCTCCCAGTTGACGCAACAGGCGACCCACAATGGCAGCCGTTGGGCCGCTGATGCCGACGTCCACTTCGTCGAAAATCAGCGCCGGGGTTTCCATTTTACGTGCGGTGATCACCTGAATTGCCAGTGCAATGCGCGACAGCTCGCCGCCGGAAGCCACTTTCGCCAGCGCCTGCAGCGGTTGGCCCGGGTTGGTGGAAACGCAGAACTCGGTGCGGCTGGCCCCTTCGGCACTCAAATGCTGTGGTTCGAAACGTACGTCGATATTGAACTTGCCGTGCGGCATGGAGAGCGCCTGCATGCTGTCGGTAATCAACGTAGTCAGCTCTGCGGCATAATGCTGACGCTTCTGGTGTAATTGCTCCGCCAACAGCAAGGCTTGCTGATGATGCTGCGTGACCGCCTCGTTGAGGTGTTCATGGTCGTTTTCTTGCTGCGACAGCAGCTGTTGTTCATCCAGCATTTGTTGATGCAACTGCGGCAGTTCTTCTGGGGCTACGTGATGTTTGCGTGCCAGGTTAATTTGCCGCGACAGGCGCTGTTCCAGTTCTTGCAGACGGTTTGGATCCAGATCCATGCGGTCGGCATAGTGGCGCAGCTCGTCGCTGGCCTCACTGATTTGGATCGACGCCTCTTCCAGCATGTCCAGCAAGCCGCTGAGTTTTTCATCCATGCCGGCCAACTCAATCAGCAGGTGTTTGGCGGTATAGAGCTGGCTTAGCATATTGCTTTCTTCATTGTCGGCCAGCAATTGCAGAGTTTGCTGGCTGATGGTCAGTAACTGGCCGCTGTTGGCCAGGCGTTTGAACTCCGTATCGATTTGTTCAAACTCGCCGGCCAGCGGGGCAAACTCGTTCAGCTCTTTCAATTGGTATTGCAGTAGCTGTTTGCGCGCGTCGCGCTCAATGGACTGTTGCTGATGGCGGGCCAGCTCGCGACAGCTTTGGTGCCAGCGCTGATAAGCCAGTTGCATTTGCGCCAGCAGGGCCGGCTCGTCGGCATAGGCATCAAGCAGCTGTTTTTGGTGCTCGGGCTTGAGCAGCAACTGATGGGCATGCTGACCGTGGATTTGAATCAGACGCTGACCGAGTTCGCGCAGTTGCGAAAGCGGTACGGAAGTGCCGTTGATAAAGCCGCGTGAGCGGCCGTCGGCGTTGATGACCCGGCGCAGCAGGCACTCATTGCTGTCGTCCAGTTGGTTCTGTTCGAGCCATTGGCGTGCAGAGGGGGTATCCGTCAGTGAAAAACGGGCACAGATATCGGCGCGGGCGGCTCCCAGCCGGACTACGTTACCGTCGGCGCGGTTACCGAGGCACAGCCCCAGCGCGTCGATGGCGATAGATTTACCGGCGCCGGTTTCACCGGTAATCGCCGTCATACCCGGTTGAAAATCAATTTCCAACTCACGAACGATAGCAAAATTGCTGATGGTCAATTGCGCCAGCATGGGAACCTTCCTGTGTATAAACACATAACTGTAGTTTCATACAGTATAAACTGGTTTTATATACAGTAAAGGGGCTGGCGAGATTTTTAGAACAATTTTTTAGACCAGCCCAGTTTGGTGCTTAACGTATTGAAATAGCTGTAGTCCTTCGGATGAATGAGATTCAAGTGGAAATCACTGCGACGTATCAATACTTCCTCACCTTCCTGGATTGGCAGCGCGATTTGGCTGTCGCAACTGATTTCCAGATCGCTGCCGATCTGCGAGAACTTCAGCCGAATGGTGCTGTTACCGTTGATCACCAACGGGCGGGCCGAGAGGGTGTGCGGGAACATCGGCACCAGTGCGATGGCTTCCAGCGATGGTGTCAGGATTGGGCCGCCGGCAGAGAGCGAGTAGGCGGTTGAGCCGGTCGGGGTGGCGATAATCAGGCCGTCGGAACGTTGCGAGAAGGCGAAGCGGTCGTCGATATACACTTCGAACTCAATCATATGCGCCACTTTACCGGGGTGCAGCACCACTTCGTTGATGGCGGTGCTGATGCGGCATTGCTGGTTCTCTTTGTGCACGATGGTTTCCAGCAGGAAGCGCTGTTCATCGATGTATTCGCCTTCCAGCACATCGGCCAATTGCTGCAACGCATTATCGGGGTCGAGATCGGTCAGGAAGCCGAGATTGCCGCGGTTAACGCCGATCACTTTAATGTCGTAACGCGCCAGCACGCGCGCAGCACCGAGCATATTGCCGTCGCCGCCAACGACTACGGCCAAATCGGCCTGTTGGCCAATCTCCGCCAGGCTGCCGGTGACCGCGTCTTTCAGCTCCAAATCCTTGGCTATCTGCCGTTCAACCATCACTGAATAGCCTCGGGCGACCAGCCAGTGAAATAACATCTCATGCGTTGCCAGCGCCGAAGGGTGACGCGGGTGGCCAACAATGCCAATACAGGCGAATTTTTTATTCATTGTTGTGATTTTCCTCACCGGGACCAGATTATGCCCCACATTGTGACCGGTTGACTTGAAACCCCGGTTTTGATCCCCATAATAAGCCAAGTTGCGAGATTAATGCTAAAACGCGGAGATATTCATGAGTAGTAAAGAACAGAAGACGCCAAACGAGCAAGTCTCGGAAGAAATGGAACAGCAGGAAGTCTTGCCGGAAGCGGCTGAGGGCGTCGATCTGCGGGATGAACGCATTGCTGAGCTGGAAGCTCAACTGGCCGAAGCCCAGCAGCATGAACGCGACAGCCTGCTGCGTGCCAAAGCGGAAATGGAAAACGTCCGCCGCCGCACCGAGCTGGATATCGAAAAAGCGCACAAATTTGCGCTGGAGAAATTCTCCGGCGACCTGTTGCCGGTGCTGGATAACCTGGAGCGTGCGCTGGATCTGGCGGATAAAAACAATCCGGAACTGGCGGCAATGATTGAAGGTATAGAGCTGACGCTGAAGTCCTTGCAGGACGTCGTGCGTAAGTATGGGATCGAAATCGTTGGCGACATTAACGTGCCGTTCAACCCGGATGTGCACCAGGCGATGAGCCTGATGGAGTCTGCCGAGCACCAGCCGAACCACGTGATGATGGTGATGCAGAAAGGCTATACGCTGAATGGTCGCCTGCTGCGCCCGGCGATGGTTGCGGTTTCCAAAGCCAAGGCTTAAGCGGAATTCAATAAGGAAAAGGCACCTGCGGGTGCCTTTTTTGCGTCTGGATTATGCCTGCGGCAGTCGCGGTAGCCAGTCGATAGGCTTCAACCCCTGTTGCTCCAACAGTTGGTTGGTCTGCGAGAAGTGGCGGCAGCCGAGGAAACCGCGATGGGCGGAAAGCGGGGAAGGGTGCGGCGCTTTCAACACGTGGTGGCGGTTGCGATCGATAAAATTGCCTTTTTTCTGGGCATGCGAGCCCCACAGCAGGAACACTACGCCTTCGCGATTTTCATTCAGCGCGGCGATCACTCTATCGGTAAAGGTTTCCCAGCCCAGCTTGGCGTGAGAGTGAGCCTGGCCGCCTTCAACGGTCAATACCGTATTCAGCAACAGCACGCCCTGTTCCGCCCAACTTTGCAGGCAGCCGTGGCTGGGGCGTTCAAAGCCCGGAATATCCGTCGCCAGCTCTTTATACATATTCACCAGTGAAGGGGGCGCGGGCACACCGGGGAGCACCGAGAAGGACAAGCCGTGGGCCTGATTCGGGCCATGGTAGGGATCCTGGCCGAGGATCACCACCTTCACGTCCGCCAGTTCGGTAAAACGGAAGGCGTTGAACACGTCTTTTTGCGGTGGATAAATGGTCTTACCGGCCTGGCGTTCAGCGGCAACAAAGGCAAGCGTTTCATGAAAATAGGGCTGCTCTTTCTCCTTGCCGATGACATCATGCCAGGTGAGGGAGGTGGACATAAACGCTCTCCTTTGTTTTCGTTAACAATTCACTGTGCATAGCTTACCGTTTAGCTTCACGCAGCGAAACCCGCTTTTCTCTTTCTGCCGTCGTCATGGATACAAATATTTTTTAAAATTTACAAAAATAATTGCGATGTACTCTGCGAGGAAAATTGACATAAAACATAAACTTGCCAATTCTCCCTCTGTGGGTACCCCGCGAAAATTGACTTTAATCAAAGAATTGCCCCGGCCAGGCTGGTATACAGAACAACAAGACAACAATGGTTTTACCAAATGGCCGAAACCAAAATTGGGTTTTTTCTCGAAGTAGAATTTTTCGCCCTTGTACGGAGGCAACAAAATGATTACTGGTATTCAAATCACTAAAGCGAACGACCAGGCGTTGGTGAACTCTTTCTGGCTGTTGGACGACGAAACATCAGAAGCCCGCTGCGTTTGTGCTAAAGCCAACTATGCGGAAGACCAGGTAGTACCGGTCAGCGAGCTGGGCCAGATCGAGTACCGCGAAGTGCCGCTGGAAATGCAATCTACCGTACGCGTAGAGGGTGGTCAGCACCTGAACGTGAACGTACTGCGTCGCGAAACTCTGGAAGATGCGGTTAAGCACCCGGAGAAATACCCGCAGTTGACCATCCGCGTGTCCGGCTATGCGGTGCGTTTCAACTCACTGACGCCAGAACAGCAGCGTGACGTGATTACACGTACTTTTACAGAAAGCCTGTAATCACCTGCAGAGTTAACAAGGGAGCTTCGGCTCCCTTTTTTACGCTCGCCGGCCAGAAAGTGAATCCGGATCACATTCCTCGCAAAGATAATCTTCCGCATTACAGAACTGCTCCGACCTGCCGATAGCTACAGCAGTGCCCATTTGGGTGCGGCATTGTTAAGTCTATCGACAAGGAGTCGGCATGAGTATGTCTTTGAGTTTTACCTCTGCGGTCAGCCACGCGGCCATTCAGCCCCCGATGGCGCGCACGCTGCCGGAACCCTTGAGTTCATCCCAGCCCGTTGAAACCCCTGCGACCAAGCCCCCAGCGGTTACGCTTTCGCAGAACAGCCTGAATGCCCAGAGCCTGCTGAACACGCTGGTCAGCGATATGTCGGCAGCGGCTCCGGCTGCGGCGAATCAGGGCGTGACGCGTGGTCAGCAGCCGCAGCAGGGGGATTATACGCTGGCGCTACTGGCTAAAGACGTTTACAGCACCAGCAGCCAGGGCGTTGAAGGATTCAGCAGGTTGAGCGACAGCATTTTGCTTGGCGCGGGCATTGACCCCGCCAGCCTGCAGGATGCGGCATCGGGTTTTCAGGCAGGGATCTACAGCGATAACCAGCAGTACGTGTTGGCCTTTGCCGGTACCAACGATATGCGCGACTGGCTGAGCAATGTGCGCCAGGCGACCGGCTATGACGATGTGCAGTACAATCAGGCGGTAGCCCTCGCTAAAAGCGCCAAAGCAGCCTTTGGCGATGCGCTGGTGATTGCCGGTCATTCGCTTGGTGGCGGTCTGGCGGCTACGGCGGCGCTGGCGACGGGCACGGTGGCGGTGACGTTTAATGCTGCGGGCGTTTCCGACTACACGTTGAACCGGATGGGGATCGATCCGGCCGCGGCGAAGCAGGATGCGCAGGCAGGTGGTATTCGGCGTTACAGCGAGCAATACGATATGTTGACCGGCACGCAGGAATCCACTTCGCTGATCCCGGATGCGATCGGGCATAAAATCACGCTGGCCAATAACGATACCCTGAGCGGCATTGACGATTGGCGGCCGAGCAAACATGTGGATCGCAGCCTGACCGCACACGGAATTGATAAGGTGATCAGTTCGATGGCGGAGCAAAAGCTCTGGGAGACGAAGGCCCATGCCTGACAGGCGGCGCGTATGGCAGACGTTAATTATCGGCACACTGGCGGTGATCGCGATCGCCGGTTTGCTGGTCATGGCTAAGGAACAACAGATGAATCGGGATATCTCGCCATTTAACGGGCACAGCAACCTGGCGTTGGCTCAGGCGGTCGCGCGTGGTGATCAACAGGACGTTGCCGAGCAGGCAACGCAGGCGCGCTTACGTGAGCAGGGCGACCGTCAGGTCACTTTACCGCAGTGGGCGATATTGTCGCAGCAACCGCAAAGCCTAAATTCGCTGTTGGCGCTGGGGGCAGATGTGGCCACTCCGGGCCTGGATGGCAACAGCGCCTTGCATACCGCTGCCGCAGTGCAAGATCCGCAGTATCTGCAATTGTTGCTGGCGAATGGTGTGCCGATAAACCCACGCAATGCAGTGACCGGCGCTACGCCGTTGGCTACGGCAGTTTTGGCGGGGCGGGAAGAACAAGTGCGCCTGTTGTTGGTGGCCGGTGCGGATGTCACGTTGAGTGACCGACTGGGGGATACGCCTTTGCATCTGGCGGCCAAAATCAACGCGCCACAGTTAGCGTTGATGTTGCTGCAAGCGGGGGCGGATGCCAAAGCGCGCAATCAGCAGGGCGTGACCTTCCAATTCTATTTATCGCAGACGCCGACTGCGTTGCAGAATGAAGAAATGCGCGATCGTTATCGTCAACTTAATACCTGGCTGAAAGCCCATCAGCAGGCGGCGCATTACGCGCAACCGTAACGGGCATAAAAAAACCGCCTTCAGAAATGGAGGCGGTTTTTATTCACGGCGGCAGCATTACTTCGCGCCGTTGCCCTCAGGCTTTTCTTTAGGCTGGCGGCGTTTACCTACGTTTTTCGCATCGCGATGACGTACTTTCACCTTGGCTTTTTCTTTGTTCTTTTCTTTGTCTGAGGCACGCTTGGCCAGCACTTTCTTCGAAGGCTTGCCGTTGCTCTTTTCGCTTGGCACTTTGGTTGATGGGCGTAGCTCATCGATCACGCGTGCTTTCAACGGCTCGTTCAGGTAACGGCCCACTTTGCCCAGCAGCAGGTGGTCGTGTGCCTCAACCAGCGAGATGGCGGTACCTTTGCGCCCGGCACGACCGGTACGGCCGATACGGTGCAGATAGGTGTCCGCGGTGCGCGGCATGTCGAAGTTGAACACGTGGGTGATATCCAGGATATCCAAACCACGGGCAGCAACGTCGGTAGCGACCAGCACGTTGACACGGCCGTCCATCATGCGTTTTACCGCTTCGTTGCGTTTGGCCTGCACCATTTCGCCTTCGAGGTAGCAGGTGTTGATGCCTGCTTCGCGCAGCCAGCCGGCCAGCTCATGCACACGCTCACGTTTGCGCACGAAGATCACGGATTTCTGCACGTCCGGTTGTTGCAGCAAGTGCACCAGCAGGGCGGTTTTATGCTGTACGTCGTCAGCGCGGTAGTACCACTGCAGGATCTTTTTGCGCTCGCGGCGTGACGGATCGGCTTCGACTTCCACCGGTTCTTTCAGAATGCGTTCGGCGAATTCACGGATGGCATCGCCTTCCAGCGTCGCGGAGAACAGCAGGGTCTGGTTACGCCAGCGGGTCTCGGCGGAAATGGTTTCGATGTCCTGCGCGAAGCCCATGTCGAGCATGCGGTCGGCTTCATCGAGGATCAGCGTCTCTACCGCGCGGCAGTCGAAGTTTTCTTCTTTAATATACTGCAGCAGGCGGCCGGTGGTCGCGACCACCACGTCCTGGTTTTCGCTAAAGACTTCCGCGTGGTTCATATAAGCGACGCCGCCGGTGATGGTGGCGATATCCAGCGAAGTATGAGCAGCCAGTTCACGTGCCTGATCGGCTACCTGCATCGCCAGCTCGCGTGTCGGAGTAAGGATCAGTACGCGCGGTGGGCCGGACTTCTTGCGTGGGAAGTCGAGCAGATGTTGCAATACCGGCAGCAAAAATGCCGCGGTCTTGCCGGTGCCGGTTGGCGCCGAACCCAATACGTCGCGCCCATCCATCGCAGGCGGGATCGCCTCGGCTTGAATGGCGGTTGGGCGTTCGTAGCCTTTATCGCGCAGGGCGTTTATCAGGCGTTCATCGAGTTCGAGTTCGGAAAAATTGGTTACTGTCATGGTCTACCTCTACTTGGGGCGCCGATTATAGACGGGTTGGCCGCGTTCTTCACCTATTTAAGCGGAAAGCATCTCTTTTCCCAAAAATCAGATTGCCTTATGCTACGCCAGTTTTGTCTTCAGGTGGTTATTGTGAGCACTCAATCGAAAGCAAATTTCACCCCGCGTCGCGGTGGTTTTACCTTTAAACAATTTTTTGTTGCTCACGATCGCTGTGCAATGAAAGTGGGCACCGACGGCGTGCTGCTCGGCGCATGGGCGCCATTGGTGCGGGCGCAGCGGGTGCTGGATATCGGCAGCGGCAGCGGGCTCATTGCACTGATGCTGGCGCAGCGTTCAGCCGAGAGCGTGCTGATCGATGCGGTGGAGCTGGACCAGGCCGCGGCCGCACAGGCGCGTGACAACGTTCAGGGATCCCCTTGGCCTCAGCGCATTCAAGTGCATGCGCAGGACATTCACCATTTTGCTCAGCAGCATGCCGGTGAATATGATGTGATCGTCAGCAACCCGCCGTATTTCGAGCCTGCCGTCGCTTGCCGCGACCAGGCGCGCCATAATGCGCGTTATACCGAAACCCTCACTCACGATGCCTTACTGGAAAGCGCGGAGCGGTTGATCGCGCCGCAGGGGACTTTTTGCGTGGTGCTGCCGCATGACATCGGTGAGGCCTTTGAAGGTAATGCACAACGCCGTGGGTGGCATACTGCGCAGCGGGTGAATGTCAGCGATCGTGCCGATACGCCGTTGCACCGGGTACTGTTGGCCCTGACGCGGCAACCGACGGAAGAAAAAACGGAGCAAAGGCTGGCGATTAAGCTGGCTGATGGCAGTTACACCGAAGATTTCCGTCGTTTGATTACCGAATTCTATCTGTTTTATTAAAATGAAAAGGGTGCCGCTATGGGCACCCTCGCCGTATCACAACGGTGGCTGCAGTATGGTTGGCAGCGCTTCCGGCAACATATCCGGGTAGTCCAGCGTATAGTGCAGTCCGCGGCTTTCTTTGCGCGCCATGGCGCTGCGAACGATTAACTCCGCGACTTGCACCAGATTACGCAACTCCAGCAGATTGTTGGAGATGCGGAAGTTGGCGTAGTACTCGTCGATTTCCGCTTGCAGTGTATTGATACGGCGCAGTGCGCGCTCCAACCGTTTGGTAGTGCGCACGATCCCAACGTAGTCCCACATAAACAGTCGCAGCTCATGCCAGTTGTGCTGAATGACCACTCGCTCATCCGCGTCGTCCACCCGGCTTTCATCCCACTGTGGCAGCTGTTTCGCCAGCTTGATAAACGGCAGACGCATCTTGATGTCCTCTGCCGCCGACCAGCCATAGACCAGACATTCCAGCAGCGAATTGGATGCCATGCGGTTGGCACCATGCAGACCGGTGTAGCTGACTTCGCCAATGGCATACAGCCCATCCAGATCGGTACGACCATGCTGATCGACCATTACGCCGCCGCAGGTGTAGTGCGCGGCGGGTACGATAGGAATCGGCTGCGTGGTCAGATCGAAACCCAGCGTCAGCAGTTTTTCATGGATCATCGGGAAATGCTGGGTGATGAATTCAGCCGGTTTATGACTGATGTCCAGATACATGCAATCCGCACCCAGGCGCTTCATTTCGTGGTCGATGGCGCGCGCCACTACGTCACGGGGGGCCAGTTCGCCTCGCGGGTCAAAATCGGGCATAAAGCGGCTGCCGTCCGGGCGCTTCAGGTAAGCGCCTTCGCCGCGCAAGGCTTCGGTCAGCAGGAAGTTACGCGCCTGAGGATGGAACAGGCAGGTCGGGTGAAACTGGTTAAATTCAAGGTTGGCGACCCGGCAGCCTGCGCGCCAGGCCATGGCGATACCGTCTCCGGAAGAGATATCCGGGTTGGTGGTGTATTGATACACCTTGGCCGCACCGCCGGTAGCCAGCACCACCGTTTTGGCGCGGTAGGTTTCCACCTGTTCCAGTTCGCGGTTCCAGACATAGGCGCCGACTACCCGACGGGTACCCGGCAGGCCGATTTTGTTTGAGGTAATCAGATCGACCGCGTTGCGGCGCTCCATCACGCAAATATTAGGGTGGGCGCTTGCTTTCCCTACCAGGGTGGTCTCTACTTCTTTACCTGTAGCATCGGCGGCATGCAGGATACGGCGGTGGCTGTGCCCCCCTTCCCGCGTCAGGTGGTAATGTTCCTCGCCCTGAGCGTTAACTTCGGTGTCGAACAATACCCCTTGATCAATCAACCACTGCACGCAGTGGCGCGCATTGCCGGCGATAAACTCAACGGCGTCTCTGTCACACAGGCCGGCTCCGGCAATCAAAGTGTCATCAACGTGTGAGGCAATGCTGTCCGTTTCATCGAAAACCGCGGCGATCCCGCCTTGGGCATAGAATGTGGCGCCTTCGTTGAGCGGCCCCTTGCTGAGTACGGTAACCTTGCAATGCTGCGCCAGGCGCAACGCCAGTGACAGGCCAGCAGCACCGCTGCCGACGATCAGTACATCGCTAACATGTTCAGATGATGGTTGCATAACGTATGATGTGTGCAGAAGAAGAGTGAAATTCATGTTAGCCTAATTGTCCGGGCAAAAGCCACGGAAGGGTGACATCAACATAAAAAACAATGGCAATACGGAACTTCGTGTTCTGTATGAACTCCAAGCGAGTGCTTGCTCAGGAAAATAATGTATGGCTGGCAGTACAATTTTACGCGTGGAGACGGATTTGGGGAGAGTTTACCTCGGATGAGCGAGCAGTTAACGGATCAAGTTCTGGTTGAGCGGGTCCAAAAGGGCGATCAGAAATCGTTTAACTTACTGGTAATTCGTTACCAGCATAAAGTTGCGAGTCTCGTTTCCCGGTATGTACCGCAGGGCGATGTGCCGGATGTGGTGCAGGAGTCGTTTATTAAAGCCTATCGCGCACTGGAATCATTCCGTGGGGATAGCGCTTTCTATACCTGGTTGTATCGAATTGCCGTGAACACGGCAAAGAATTATTTGGTTGCCCAGGGCCGTCGTCCGCCATCCAGCGATGTGGATGCCAACGACGCCGAAAATTACGAAAGTGCGGGCGCACTGAAAGAAATTTCGAACCCTGAGAACTTAATGTTGTCAGAAGAGCTGAGACAGATAGTTTTCCGTACCATTGAGTCTCTCCCTGAGGATCTTCGCATGGCGATTACCCTGCGGGAGTTGGATGGTCTAAGCTACGAAGAGATAGCTGCCATTATGGATTGCCCGGTCGGAACCGTACGTTCGCGTATTTTCCGCGCCAGGGAGGCTATCGATAATAAAGTTCAACCGCTGATTCAGCGTTAGCAATGGCGGACACAGGAAGGGTACTTAGGCATGCAGAAAGAAAAGCTTTCCGCTCTGATGGATGGGGAATCGCTCGACAGCGAGCTACTGAGTTCATTGTCTAAAGACAGGGCGCTTCAACAAAGCTGGCAGAGCTATCACCTGATACGTGACACACTACGGGGTGATATCGGGCAAGTCATGCATTTCGATATCGCAGATCGTGTTGCTGCCGCACTTGAGAAAGAACCCGCACGTCTGGTTCCTTCTGCCGTGCCGGAGTCTCAGCCGCAACCGCACACCTGGCAAAAAATGCCGTTCTGGGACAAAGTTCGTCCCTGGGCCAGCCAGATCACACAGATTGGCATGGCGGCCTGCGTGTCGCTCGCGGTGATTGTAGGCGTACAGCAGTACAATCAACCGGCTGCGCAATCGGGTGCCGCTGAATCACCAGCATTCACTACCCTGCCGATCATGGGGCAGGCGTCACCGGTTAGCCTTGGCGTACCGGCAGACAGTTTCTCTACCGGCAGCGGGCAACAGCAGCAGGTACAGGAACAGCGCAAACGCATTAACGCCATGCTGCAAGATTATGAGTTGCAACGTCGTTTGCATTCTGATCAGCTGCAGCTTGAGCAAAGCACCCCACAACAGGCTGCCGTTCAGGTTCCCGGAACTCAGTCTTTAGGAATGCAACAGCAGTAATGAAGCAAATTTGGTTCTCCGTCTGTCTATTGACGGGCAGCCTGCTCTACTCAAACATCGCCCCGGCGCAGCCCACTGCGTCCGGGGCGTTGTTACAACAGATGAGCAGTGCCAGCCGTTCGCTCAATTATGAACTCGCGTATATCAGCATCAGCAAGCAGGGGATCGAATCGCTGCGCTATCGTCATGCGGTGATCGACCAGCAGCCGCTGGGTCAACTGTTGCATATGGATGGCCCACGCCGTGAAGTGTTACAACGCGGCGGGGGGATCAGCTATTTCGAACCCGGCCTGGAACCCTTTACGCTGTCCGGCGATCACATCGTCGATGCGTTGCCGGCTATCGTTTATGCTGATTTCGATCGTCTGGCGAAATATTACGATTTCATCTCCGTTGGCAGCACCCGTATTTCCGATCGTCCCTGCGAAGTGATCCGCGTGGTTGCGCGTGATGGCTCTCGCTATAGCTATATTGTCTGGATGGACGAAGATACCAAACTGCCGCTGCGGGTGGATCTGATCGATCGTGACGGCGAAACGCTCGAGCAATACCGGGTGATTTCGTTTGTGGTCGGGTCGCAAGTGCAAAGCGCGATGCAGGGGCTGATCAAGGCGAATCTGCCACCGTTGCTGTCGCTTCCGGCAGTAGATAAAATCAAGTTGAGCTGGAGCACCGGCTGGTTACCGGCTGGGGTCGATGAAGTGGCGCGTAACCGTCGCAAATTGCCGAATGTGGCGGAGCCTGTTGAATCGCGGCTTTACAGCGACGGCTTATTCAGCTTCTCGGTCAATGTCAGCCCTGCGGGCAGCGGTGCCGGCCAGCAATATTATCGCCAGGGGCGGCGTACCATTCAGACCGAAGTGCGCAACGGCAATGAGATCACCATCGTGGGTGAATTGCCGCCGGCAACGGCCAAACGTATCGCTGACAGTATTGCTTTTAAGGTATCACCACAATGATGAAAGAGTGGGCCACGGTAGTCTCGTGGCAACAGGGTGTGGCGCTGCTGCGCTGTGAACCGAAAGCCGGATGCAGCAGCTGTACTGCTCGCTCTGGTTGCGGTGCGCGCGCGCTGAATGAACTGGTGCCGGAAACGGAACACCAACTGCAGGTGCGTATTGAGCAGCCGCTTGAGCCGGGACAGCGGGTTGAAGTGGGCATTGCCGAAGGCAGCCTGCTGCGTTCAGCGATGCTGGTTTATCTGACGCCGCTGGTGGGAATGATGCTGGGCGGCAGCCTGTTGCAATACTGGTTTGGCACCGACGCTTCTGCCGCGTTCGGTGCACTGCTGGGCGGTGGGCTGGCCTTTATTCTGGCGCGTGGCTTGGCACATCGTCTCGGCGAGCAAGCGAATTACCAACCTGTCGTTCTGCAAATTGGTTTGCCGCCTGGGGCCATGCGCCTGCAGACGGAAAACGACCCTCTGCATTAAAACTGCTGCCGCGTCATCGCCGGGTTATGGTAGGCGGGGATGCGGCTGTAGATCATATGCTCCAGCAGCGCTACAAACAGATCGGCGCTGAGCAGCGAAAAATACCCTATCGTAAACAACGCATTGCCCTGATTATCCAGCAGGCGAATGGTGCCGCGCCGTGGATTATTCTCGAGTTCGCGGATTTGCTCAATCGGGATTGACCCCTGAGCCGTGATCAGCGCCGTAGCACTCAGTTGCAGCGTTTGGGCCGGTTTTCTCTTCCGGTTACCGGGCAGCAAATGATTCAGCCAACGAGCGCCACAGCTGAGATAGTGAAACGACAGCACTTCCCCCTGATACAACGCATTCAGCGCCTGCGGCCCTCGCTGCTGTATCTGCTGATTGATAATGGTATCCGCCAGCCGCCAGGAATGAGACAGGTTGCTGAACACCGGGCACCAGGGGTGTTCGGCTGAGGTGCGAAATGCCATTACGTCGAACAATCCGCCAAACAGACGACCGCCGCGAAAACGATAAATATCCCCGATTTTTTCAAAGGGAATAAAGCGCTCCTTGTGATTATGTTGGTTAATCACCCGGACGCCGTGTTCGTACAGACGATAGGTCAACGCCGGCCGCAGACAGTGGCGTAGCGCCAGAAGAATACAGCCGAGTAAAATAGTGGCTGCGCCGGTTTGCAGTTGGGTCAGTATTGCATTTTCATCCATATTGCCCAGTAGCGGCAGTAACAGCAATGCCGCACCAATGGTTAACAGCAGCGCAGCTGCCGTCAGAATGCCCCAGTTGACCTTAGAAAAATCGTGCCGGCTCAGCATTTGCCCTTTATCGATCATTATGCACCTTCCAATCAATGCGCAGAGATATGCTGGTGAACCCCGGTGGGCATGCCGATGTAGTGCCCTGAATTATGTTTTGTCGCGGTGTTCACCCTCATTTCTATAGAAGCTACCGGGAAGCGTATATGGGGTTTTTCCTAAAGCCGGAGGTGCAGAGTGTAATTCTAAGATGTTGATCCAGATATTATTTCATCAAAAACTCGGAGAGGGTTTATTGCGTTATTGGCGGTTATGTATTAGCGCCGGATCTTGCTGATGGCAGGTCAAGGAATGCGGGCGGTAAAGGCGGCTGTAACTTGGCGTGGTGACCGCGCTGGGTTTTGTTAACATTGGCTTTCATAACCCGGGGCGCTCTGTAACATTAAAGTGTACATAATAGAATGCCTTCACTGCACCGATCGCTAGGTTTTCAGTGTTGTGGCATGTAGAATGCAGCGATTCAGGCGCAAGACGGCCGAACCCATTCACTGTCGCTTTAGGTCCATGCGGGTTTCTATAGGCGAGTAATTCAGAAATACCAAGGCAGAAAAACTTTTATAATGAAGCATATACGAAATTTCTCCATTATTGCCCACATTGACCACGGTAAGTCGACGCTGTCCGACCGCATTATCCAAATTTGCGGTGGCTTGACCGAACGTGAAATGGCCGCGCAGGTGCTCGATTCTATGGATCTGGAGCGCGAGCGCGGTATTACCATCAAAGCGCAGAGCGTCACGCTGGATTATAAGGCGCAAGACGGTCAAACCTATCAGCTCAACTTTATCGACACCCCAGGGCACGTTGACTTCTCATACGAAGTTTCACGCTCACTGGCCGCCTGTGAAGGCGCGCTGCTGGTAGTCGATGCCGGGCAGGGCGTAGAAGCCCAGACGCTGGCTAACTGCTACACCGCACTGGATATGGATCTGGAAGTGGTGCCGGTACTGAACAAAATTGACTTACCGGCTGCCGATCCCGATCGCGCTGCGCAGGAGATCGAAGACATCGTTGGCATCGACGCCACCGACGCGGTGCGTTGCTCGGCCAAAACCGGCGTAGGCGTACCGGAAGTGCTCGAACGCCTGGTGCGTGATATTCCGGGGCCGCAAGGCGATCCGGAAGCCCCGCTGCAGGCCCTGATCATTGACTCCTGGTTCGATAACTACCTGGGCGTAGTTTCTCTGGTGCGTGTTAAAAACGGCACCATGCGCAAGGGCGACAAGATCAAGGTCATGAGCACCGGTCAAACCTATAACGCCGACCGTCTGGGTATCTTCACGCCGAAGCGTGTCGATCGCGACGTGTTGAACTGTGGCGAAGTGGGCTGGTTGGTCTGCGCAATTAAAGACATCCTCGGCGCGCCGGTGGGCGATACCCTGACACTGGCCCGTCATCCGGCGGACAAGGCCTTGCCAGGCTTCAAAAAAGTGAAGCCGCAGGTTTACGCGGGTCTGTTCCCGATCAGCTCTGACGACTATGAGTCCTTCCGCGACGCATTGGGCAAACTGAGTCTGAACGATGCCTCCCTGTTCTACGAGCCAGAGAGTTCCACCGCGCTGGGCTTCGGCTTCCGTTGTGGCTTCCTCGGCCTGCTGCACATGGAAATCATCCAGGAACGTCTGGAGCGTGAATACGATCTGGAACTGATCACTACCGCACCGACGGTAGTGTATGAAGTGGAAACCACCGGCAAAGAGACTATTTACGTTGACAGCCCGTCCAAGCTGCCGCCGCTGAACAACATCGAAGAGCTGCGTGAGCCGATCGCCGAATGTCACATGCTGATGCCGCAGGAATACCTGGGTAACGTCATCACGCTGTGTATCGAGAAACGTGGCGTGCAGACCAACATGGTTTATCACGGCAATCAGGTCGCGCTGACTTATGAAATCCCGATGGCGGAAGTGGTGCTCGACTTCTTCGACCGTCTGAAGTCCACTTCTCGCGGCTATGCGTCGCTGGATTACAACTTCAAACGCTTCCAGACCTCTGACATGGTGCGCGTCGACGTGCTGATCAACAACGAGCGTGTGGATGCGCTGGCGTTGATCACTCACCGCGACAACGCGCAGTACCGTGGCCGTGAGCTGGTGGAGAAGATGAAAGAGCTGATCCCGCGTCAGCAGTTCGATATCGCCATTCAGGCGGCAATCGGTACCCATATCATCGCGCGTTCCACGGTGAAACAGCTGCGTAAAAACGTTCTGGCAAAATGCTACGGCGGCGATGTCAGCCGTAAGAAGAAACTGTTGCAGAAACAGAAAGACGGTAAGAAACGCATGAAGCAGGTCGGTAACGTAGAGTTGCCGCAAGAAGCGTTCCTGGCCATTCTGCACGTTGGCAAAGACAGTAAGTAAGAGCGATAAGTTCGCGTAACTAGGGAGTTTGCATGGCGAATATGTTTGCCCTGATCCTGGCGCTGGCAACGTTGGTTACCGGGATCATTTGGGCCTTTGAGCGCTTTAAATGGGCGCCTGCCCGCCGGGCCAAGATTGCGGCGGTGAATGCACAGACTGCGGGTACCGTAGACGATAAAACGCTGGCGAAAGTGGCGAAACAGCCGGGTTGGATTGAAACCGGCGCATCGGTGTTCCCGGTATTGCTGCTGGTCTTTGTGGTGCGTTCGTTTATTTACGAACCTTTCCAGATCCCGTCCGGTTCGATGATGCCGACGCTGTTGATTGGCGATTTTATTCTGGTGGAGAAATATGCCTACGGCATTAAAGATCCTATTACCCAGACCACGCTAATTGAAACCGGTCATCCGAAGCGCGGTGATATTGCGGTATTTAAATATCCGCTGGATCCGAAACTGGATTATATCAAACGCGTTGTTGGCCTGCCGGGCGACCGCGTAAGTTACGATCCGGTCAATAAGCGTGTGACCGTTCAGCCTTCGTGTAATAGCGGCCAGTCATGCGATACCGCATTGGCGGTGACTTACAACGATGCGCAGCCAAGCGACTTTGTTCAGTTGTTCAGCCGCAGCGGCATGGGGGAAGCCAGCAACGGCTTCTACCAGATCCCGCTGAGCGACAACGTACCGCAGGGCGGCATTCGTCTGCGTGAACGTCAGGAGACGCTGGGCTCGGTTTCTCACCATATTCTGACCGTGCCGGGCACGCAGGATCAGGTGGGCGCTTACTATCAGCAACCGGGTAAACAGTTGGCGGAGTGGGTTGTGCCGGCGGGTCATTACTTCATGATGGGTGATAACCGCGACAACAGCGCCGACAGCCGTTATTGGGGCTTCGTACCGGAGAAAAATCTGGTGGGTAAAGCCACGGCTATCTGGATGAGTTTTGAAAAGCAGGAAGGCGAATGGCCTACCGGCGTAAGATTTAGCCGCATCGGTGGAATTCATTAATCAGGCGTCTATAAACGCAGCATTATATTTCCACTCGTTGTAGAATACCGGCTCGAGCGATAAAAAGTTGGCTCCCTGTTGGGAGCCACTGCAAACGAAACAGCTTTGGATTGGCTTTCGGCGAAGCAGGCCTGTTCCGTATGCTGCAAGTTTTTGACGCATTCTTGATCTATTGGTAACTCATGAACCCCATCGTAATAAATAGGCTACAGCGGAAGCTGGGCTACACTTTTCAACAGCAGGAGCTCTTGCTGCAAGCGTTAACTCACCGTAGCGCCAGCAGTAAACACAATGAACGTCTTGAGTTTCTGGGTGACTCTATCCTGAGTTTTGTCATCGCCAATGCGCTCTACCATCGTTTCCCTCGCGTAGACGAGGGCGATATGAGCCGTATGCGTGCCACGCTGGTGCGCGGCAATACGTTGGCGGAGATGGGGCGTGAGTTCGACCTGGGAGAATGTCTGCGTCTCGGTCCGGGCGAGTTGAAAAGTGGTGGATTCCGCCGCGAGTCAATCCTGGCGGATACGGTGGAAGCATTAATTGGCGGCGTGTTCCTGGATAGCGATATTCAAACTGTTGAACGACTGATTTTGGACTGGTATCGCAGCCGGTTGGACGAAATCAGCCCTGGTGATAAGCAGAAAGACCCAAAAACCCGTTTACAGGAGTTTTTGCAAGGTCGTCATCTGCCGTTACCTTCTTATCTGGTGGTGCAGGTTCGCGGTGAGGCGCACGATCAGGAGTTTACTATCCACTGTCAGGTGAGTGGTTTGAGCGAGCCCGTAATGGGAACCGGTTCAAGCCGTCGTAAAGCCGAGCAGGCGGCAGCGGAACAAGCGCTGAAAAATCTGGAGCTTGAATGAGCGAAGTAAAACAATACTGTGGTTTTATTGCGATAGTCGGTCGTCCCAACGTGGGAAAATCCACGTTGCTGAACCAGCTGTTGGGGCAAAAAGTCTCCATCACCTCGCGTAAACCGCAGACGACCCGTCACCGCATTATGGGTATCGATACCGATGGCGCCTATCAGGCCATCTACGTCGACACCCCGGGTCTGCACATCGAAGAAAAGCGCGCCATCAACCGTTTGATGAACCGTGCCGCCAGCAGCTCAATCGGCGACGTCGAGCTGGTGATCTTCGTGGTAGAAGGCACTAACTGGACCGCCGACGATGAAATGGTGGTCATTAAGCTGCGCAGCCTGAAATGTCCGGTGCTGCTGGCGATCAACAAGGTCGACAACGTTACCGACAAGTCCAAACTGTTGCCGCATATTGCGTTCCTCAGCCAACAGATGAACTTCCTCGACGTGGTGCCAATCTCCGCCGAGAAAGGGATGAATGTGGACACCATCGCGGCTATCGCGCGCAAGGTACTGCCGGAAGCGGAACACCACTTCCCGGACGATTACATCACCGACCGTTCCCAGCGCTTTATGGCGTCGGAAATTATTCGTGAAAAACTGATGCGTTTCCTGGGTGAAGAGCTGCCTTACTCGGTGACGGTTGAGATCGAACAGTTTGTGCCGAACGAGCGCGGTGGTTACAACGTGCACGGTCTGATCCTGGTTGAGCGCGAAGGCCAGAAGAAGATGGTCATCGGTAACAAAGGTGCGAAGATCAAAACGATCGGTATCGAAGCCCGCCAGGATATGGAACAGATGTTTGAAACCAAAGTGCATCTGGAACTGTGGGTGAAAGTGAAATCGGGCTGGGCGGACGACGAACGTGCGTTGCGTAGCCTGGGCTATACCGACGACCTGAAATAACCTCTCCAATGGACGGCTGGGAGCGCGCTTTCGTCCTGCATGGACGACCGTACAGTGAAACCAGCCTGATGCTGGATATGTTCACGGAAGGTCATGGACGGGTGCGTTTACTGGCAAAAGGTGCGCGCAGCCGTCGTTCCAATCTAAAGGGTTGTCTGCAGCCCTTTACTCCTCTGTTAGTGCGCTGGGGCGGTCGTGGCGAAGTCAAAACGCTGCGTAGCGCCGAAGCGGTGTCCCTCGGTTTACCCCTCAGCGGCATGATGCTGTACAGCGGCCTCTACGTGAATGAACTGCTGTCACGGGTGCTGGAGCAGGAAGCCAATTACTCGGTATTGTTCTTCGATTATCTGCAATGTTTGCAAGCGCTGGCGGCAGAAGACGTTTCGCCGGAACAGGCATTGCGTCAATTCGAATTGGCCTTGTTGAATCACCTGGGTTACGGCCTGGACTTCCTGCATTGTGCCGGCAGCGGCCTGCCGGTGGATGACGGCATGACTTATCGTTACCGCGAGGAAAAAGGCTTTATAGCCAGCCTGGTGGTGGACCATTACAGCTTTACCGGCCGCGAATTGCGCGCGCTGGCAGAGCGTCAGTTCCCCGATGTGCAAACCTTACGCGCCGCCAAACGTTTCACCCGCATGGCGCTTAAACCCTACCTGGGCGGTAAACCACTGAAGAGCCGCGAGCTGTTTCGGCAGTTTGTGCGCAAACAACCGGATACGCCGGTCGACGACGCCTGACCTTTTCCCCTTTTGCGGTACTGTCCCCACGTGTAAACTACGGCCACTGAAAATCGTTTTTTAGAGGGTTGTCATGGCTGATTTGCTGCTGGGCGTCAATATCGATCACATCGCCACGTTACGTAACGCGCGCGGTACCCAATACCCGGATCCGGTTCAGGCGGCATTTATTGCCGAGCAGGCTGGGGCCGACGGGATCACTGTGCACCTGCGTGAAGACCGTCGCCATATCACCGATCGCGATGTCCGAATTTTGCGCCAGACCATCCAGACGCGCATGAATCTGGAAATGGCCGTGACCGACGAAATGCTGGATATTGCCATTGAGCTGAAACCGCATTTTTGCTGTCTGGTGCCGGAAAAACGCGCAGAAGTGACTACCGAGGGCGGGTTGGACGTTGCCGGACAGCAGGACAAAATGGCTATCGCCGTTGAACGCTTGGCGCAAGCCGGCATTCTGGTTTCGCTGTTTATCGATCCTGACCATCGTCAGATCGATGCGGCGGTTGCGGTGGGCGCTCCCTACATTGAAATCCACACCGGCGCTTATGCGGAAGCTGAAGGCGAACTGGCGGTCAAAGCCGAGCTGCATCGTATCGCCGTTGCCGCCACCTATGCCGCAGAGAAAGGCCTGAAGGTCAATGCCGGTCACGGTCTGACGTACCATAACGTTCAGCCGATCGCCGCTCTGCCGGAAATGCATGAGCTGAATATCGGTCATGCCATTATCGGCCAGGCGGTCATGTGTGGGCTGCCGGTTGCGGTGACGGATATGAAACTGCTGATGCGTGAAGCGCGCCGCTAATGGCCGTGCTGGGGCTGGGCACCGATATCGTTGAAATGGCGCGTATCGAAGCGGTAGTAGAGCGCAGCGGCGATCGTCTGGCACGCCGAGTACTGAGCGATACCGAATGGGAAGTGTATCAGCAGCATCAGCAGCCGGTGCGTTTTCTGGCCAAACGTTTTGCGGTGAAAGAGGCTGCCGCCAAGGCTTTTGGCACCGGTATTCGCAACGGTTTGGCGTTTAATCAGTTTGAAGTGTTCAACGATGGTCTCGGCAAGCCGAATATCCGCTTGCATGCACGTGCCGCCGAGCTGGCGCAAGAGATGGGGGTTACCTCCATTCACGTTTCGCTGGCGGATGAACGCCGTTATGCCTGTGCGACGGTGATTATCGAAGGGTAACCCGGTGATCGGCCATTAAAAAAGGGCGCCTGTTGGCGCCCTTGTCGATCTGAATTTCTGTGTCACAGCCGATCGGCGTGATGCAGCACCACAAATTTGTCCCACAGCTGTTCGTTGGTTTCGCGGTGCTCTGGATTAACGACAATGGTGTTGTCGATTGGGCACACCTGCTGGCAGGTTGGGATATCGTAATGGCCGACGCATTCGGTACAGCGATCGGTATCGATCTGATAAATATCGTCACCCATCGAAATGGCCTGATTCGGGCATTCCGGTTCGCACATATCGCAGTTGATGCATTTTTTGGTAATCAGCAGAGCCATTTCAGTTATCTTTTAATCGGTGCACACGAACAGGCGCGCAATCTATCATAAAACCCATTTTATGGGGTGTTTTTCCCTCTGTGCCCGCCAATGCGTTGCTACAGTGCGCTCAACCCGCGGAGACGACCGTCATAGTAACTCTGGCGGGTCATTGGCCAACTGATCGAAATCAACCATTTCCTGACCATTGAAAGTGGGGCGCTTACCGGGGCCGGCCACGGCCGCATGCAGCTGTGGATGCGTCACGACGATGCCGGCCTGCTGGGCGAACAGACTGATAAACTCGAAGGCGCTGTGCGGATTGTCAATGAAGGTTCGTTGTTGGTCGGTATCAGAAAGCACCACCAATGGCACTTCGTAATTCTGCCGGGTATCGCCGCCATGACGCAGGTACAGTTTGCCGTCAATATTTCGGTGATAAAGGCCGTGGTCAGAGAAGTAGATTAATTTAAAGGGCGAATGGGTCTCTTGCAGCATCCGATAGGCATGTGCGATGAACCTATCCGTCTTGCGGTAGGTTGAAAGGTAACAGGCGAGTTCCGCGTTGTCGCTGGTGAAAACTGGCGGCTCGCCGCCAAGCCGTTCACAAAAGTCAGAGTGTGAACCCATGATATGCAGAACATACAGGTTTCCTGAGCCATTGTTAGTCAGTGCAGTTTGCAACAATGGCAGCAGCTCATCATCATCGGTGTTGCGCGATTGGTAATCTCCTTTTTTCAGGAACTGATGATCTTCACTGAACATGGCTATTTTGGAGATCGGTGTATCAAATTGGCCAATCAACCCCTGGTTGGAAAACCAATGAGTATGCAGTCCTGCGGCTTTTGCCAGCGTAATAATATTATCTGAAATATGGCTGCTTTTTCCGTCGCTCAGTGCCAGGGTTCTCGGCAGTGATTCGAAAGTGTTCGGCGCGGTGGAAATATAATTGCTGTAAAAGGTGCCGTTAACGTGATCCAGAAATGGTGTGGTCGGCGTCGGGTAGCCAAATAATGACATATAGTCCCGGCGCATACTTTCACCCACGATAATGACATAGTTCTCCTCGTTATTATTCACACCATTAATAGTCCAACGGGGTTGGGTCTGCGTGCCCGCGTCGAGTTCTGCCATTTGCTGGTCGTAGCTCTGGTATGAAGAAATAAATGAGGAAAAGAAATCCACCAATTTAAGATTCCCCATGTTTCCGCCGAGTATTCTGGCAAACAGCACCAGGATAAAAATCAGCACAAATGGCAAAACCTTTCGGATCGAAAATGGACGGCGCCAGCAGTAGCGAACGAGAAGAAACAGCATCAGCAGTGTGGCTGAGGGGAGCAGATAGCAGCCTGCCGGGATGGCGTGCAGGAATTCGACGGCTTCGACCCTGTTGGTTTGAAACAGTGCCGAGACCACGGAAACCGAAGGTGGGCCATATATCACGCCGACAGGGGCATAGAGGGCACAAAGTATAATATAGGGAATGATGAACAGATATCGGGTGAGGGGGAGTGCAGATAATAATAACAGCGTAAGGGAAATAAACAGGACATCAATCCCTTTGGTGCCGCCATAGCCCATCGATTTTATTAATATCAACGAAGTGACAACGAAAATAAAAAAATCACGAATTAAGGGCGATGTTGCTGATGTGTGGAATTTATTTAAAATTGCGGTGTGTGTTTTCATTAAGCTCAATTGTCAATATATTGCTGTCCATGCCTGTTCAAACCTTGGATAGCATTTGAACAATAAGAGCCACATACGCTGTTATTGGAGAGATGTGTTTTTATACCTTGGTATTTGTGGCCCGGACATTATACGACTTAGATGAGTTTTTTCACTAATTGTTCGCTGTGTTTGATCCGCTCTGGTGCGTGATCGAGATCATGTTGAATTAAGGCCATAAACAGCAGGTCGGTGAGGGCATATTGAGCGGTGCTGGAAGAAATGGCGGCGCTGCGGGTATTGGGCTCTTCGGCGATGGTATACAAACAGTGGTCGGCTCGTTGCTGCAGGCCGTTGGGTGAGAAGCTGGTGAGGGCCAGCACTTTCGCGCCGGCCAGACGGGCTTCTTCCGCCGCCAGGTTGATTTCACGCCGTTCACCGCTGAACGAAATTGCCAGCAGTAAATCTCGCTTATCCAGTGCCTGAACCGCCGCCAGTTGGACGTGCATATCTTGCTCGGCTACGGCAATAACGCCAATTTTCAGCAGCTTGTAAGAGAAGTCCTTGGCGACCAAACCCGAAGCCCCGATCCCCAACAAAATGACTCTCCGTGCCTGACGAAGCATTTCCAACGCCTGGTGCAGACGCTCTTCACTGTTGATATCCAGTGTAGCGCGCAGCGCAGCCTGCTTTTCTACCAGCAGTTTTTCACCGACGGTTTTCAATGCGTCGCTGCTGAGGATCTGGTTATGCACCGTGACCGCGGGTTCTTTCTGTGGCTGGGCCAGGGTTTCGCTCAGCGCCAATTTCAGCGCCGGGAAGCCTTTGTAGCCCATCTTCTGAGCAAATTTCACCACGCTCGACTGGCTGATACCCGCCAGTTGGGCCAACTTCTGCGAGCTGAGATGGCGTGCCTGCTCGGCGTTATGCAGCAGAAAGTCCGCCAGTTTGCGGTCATTTTGAGCCAGCGTTGGATACATCTGGCGAATACGAAGAAGGGTACTCATTCATCTTTCCCTGGAAACCAGTCGACATTCTGCCACGCGGGGGGTGAAAACGCGCAGTGAAAATTTTTTGTGAGCGAGTCTTTAAAATAGCAAAAAGCGCTCGCTTTGCTGAATAAAATATTCAAATAATAGTTTCAGTTTGTGAATTAAAAATTCAAAGGTGAAGAAATGAACTTAGGCGCATTAGTCTCCGAAAGCCGCAACCCGGCAACCCTGCGGTTGGATGAAATGACGACGCTGGAAATGGTGAGCTGTTTCAATCAGGAAGATCGCAAGGTGCCGGAGGCGATTGAAAAGGTATTGCCGGCTATCGCACAGGCGGTGGATCTGGCCGCCGCGGCCTTGAAGGCCGGTGGTCGGCTGATCTATCTGGGCGCAGGCACCAGCGGCCGTTTGGGCGTGTTGGATGCTTCTGAATGCCCGCCGACCTTTGGCGTGCCGCACGGCATGGTGATCGGCTTGATTGCCGGTGGGCCGGGCGCGTTGCTGAAAGCCGTCGAAGGGGCAGAGGACGATGCGGGGTTGGGCGAAGCCGATCTTATCGCGCTGGATTTGACTGCGACCGACATGGTGGTGGGGCTGGCGGCATCCGGGCGTACGCCGTATGTGATCGGCGCACTGCGTTATGCGCGGCAGTTGGGCTGCCCGACGGCCGCGATCTCCTGTAACCCTGACTCGCCGATCGCCCATGAGGCGCAGGTGGCGATTTCGCCGGTGGTGGGGCCGGAAGCCCTGACCGGTTCCACACGTATGAAGTCCGGTACCGCGCAGAAACTGGTGCTGAACATGCTGTCGACCGGGGCAATGGTCAAATTGGGTAAGGTCTACCAAAACCTGATGGTGGATGTCAAAGCTACCAACGTCAAATTGGTGGACCGCGCCTGTCGCATCGTGGTGGAAGCCACCGGTGCCGAACGCAGTCAGGCCGAGGCGGCGCTGACGCAGACCGGTTTTGAGGTTAAACCGGCAATCCTGATGATTCTGGCCGGCGTTGACGCTGAAGAGGCGCAACTGCGCTTACAGCAGCACGACGGCTATTTACGCGCGGCATTGACGCGCTAACGACACCTGGGGCGGGCGATGGACAAGACAACGGCACTGGCAACACAGATTCTGGCGGGCATTGGCGGGGAAGGGAATATCCTCAGGCTGGAGAACTGCATGACGCGGGTTCGCGTCGAGGTTAGCGACGAGCAACGCCTTGATCTGGCGGCGCTCAAGCAGTTGCCAGGCGTTAAGGGGTATATCAAACAGGGGGAACAGCATCAGTTTATTGTCGGCCCGGGGGCTGCCGCCAAAGTGGTGGACGCCATGCGGTCATTGCTCACAGGCGCCCCCTCAGTTGTGGCCAGCGGGGACAATATCGCCCGCAACAAGGCGCAGGCCAAGCAAAAGTATGCCGCGCCGATGAGCGGCGCGCTGAAAAAACTGGCTGATGTTTTTATCCCGTTGATCCCCGCGTTCATTGCTTCCGGCCTGATCACCGGCATCATCAACCTGCTGAAGCGACCGGACATTGCCGGTGAGCTGGCGGTGAATTATCCCAACGTACTTGGGCTGCTGGCGATTTTCGGCAGCGCGGTCTTCGCCATCATGAATATTTTGGTCGGGGTCAACGCTGCGCGGGTGTTTGGGGGTTCGCAGGCCATGGGCGGTGTGATGGCCGGCATCCTTTCCAGCCCGGCTCTGGCGCAGATCACCCTGTTCGGTGAGGCGTTGCAACCAGGGCGCGGCGGGGTGATTGCGGTGCTGCTGGTGGTGGCCTTGATGTGTTGGGTGGAAAAACGCCTGCGCAATGCGCTGCCGGAATCGATTGAACTGATCCTCAATCCGCTGATCACCACCTTGGTGACCGCCTCCCTGGCTATTGTGATCCTGCAGCCGCTGGGTGGCTATATTTCGGACGCCATTGCCCACGGTGCCAATTTGGCGATCGATAAAGGTGGTTTGCTGGTGGGGGCAGTGCTGTCCGGGCTGTTTCTGCCGCTGGTGCTGTCCGGTTTGCATCAGGGGCTGGTGCCAATCCACGTCGAGCTGGTACAGGCGCATGGTTCTAACCCGTTATTGCCGATTTTGGCGATGGCAGGGGTCGGTCAGGTAGGGGCGGCGCTGGCGGTATTGATGAAAACCCGCAACGCGCGCCTGAAAAAGGTGATCAAAGGGGCATTGCCGGTCGGTATTCTCGGCATTGGCGAACCCTTGATTTTTGGTGTGACGTTGCCGTTGGGCCGGCCTTTTATCGCCGCTTGTCTCGGTGGTGCGGTGGGAGGCGCGCTGATCAGTTATTGGAAAGTGGCGACGGTGATCACCTTTGGTATCTCGGGTTTACCTTTGGCGTTAACCATTGTCTCGGGTAAGGTGATGTTGTATCTGGCGGGCCTGGTGATTACCATTGCCGCTGGGTTTATTTTCACCTGGATAATGGGATTCAACGATCCTGAGGAGTAGCCCTTGAGCGAGAAACCGAGCCAACAGGCCGGGGAAGGCCGCCGCGTGGTGTTCTTTGATTTGGACGGCACGCTGCATCAGGAAGATATGTTTGGCAGTTTCTTGCGTTTTTTGCTGCGCCATCTGCCGTTGAATCTGCTGCTGGTGGTACCGCTGTTGCCCGTTGTCGGGCTGGCGCTGCTGGTGATGGGGCGTGCTGCTCGCTGGCCGATGAGCGTGCTGCTGTGGTCGATCACCTTCGGGCGTTCAGAGGCCAGGTTAAAGGCGTTGGAGCAGCGTTTTGTCAGTGATTTCCGCAGTAAGGTGACCGCTTTCCCGGTGGTGCAAATGCGCCTGCGTCAGTACCTCGAGGTACATGATGCGCAGGTGTGGCTGATCACCGGTTCTCCGGAGCGGCTGGTGGAGCAGGTGTATCAGGACTCGGCCTTTTTGCCGCGGGTCCATTTGGTGGGCAGCCGCATTCTGCGACGTTACGGCGGTTGGGTGCTGGCTCTGCGTTGCCTGGGAGTACAAAAGGTGACGCAGTTGGAGCAGCGTCTCGGCGCGCCGCTCAAGTTATATAGCGGCTATAGCGACAGCAAGCAGGATAACCCGTTGCTGTACTTTTGCGAGCACCGTTGGCGGGTCAGCAAGCTGGGTGAACTGCAGCAGTTGGAGTAACAAAAGGGCGGATATTCCGCCCTTTGTGGTATTTAATGGCTTACATTGCCGCGCGGAAAATAGCGACAATCTGTTCGTGGGTGGCTTGTATCGGGTTAGTGAAGCCGCAAGCATCTTTCAGCGCGTTGGTGGCCAGCGTATCCAGGTCCTGCTCTTTCACCTGCAAATCACGCAGCCCGGTCGGGATGCCGACGTCTTGCGCCAGCAAACGAATGGCGGCGATACAGGCTGCGGCCCCCTGTTGATCGTTCAGATGTGTCACATCCAGCCCCATGGCGGCGGCAATGTCTTTCAGGCGCGGCGCACAAACGCTGGCGTTGAACTCCTGCACGTGCGGCAGCAACACCGCGTTGCATACCCCGTGCGGCAGATCGTAAAAACCGCCGAGCTGGTGTGCCATGGCATGCACATAGCCAAGAGAAGCGTTGTTGAAGGCCATTCCGGCCAGGAACTGGGCGTAAGCCATATTTTCTCGCGCCTGCATATCCTTGCCGTTGGCGACCGCATCGCGCAGCGATTCGGCGATCATGGTGACGGCTTTCAACGCGCAGGCGTCGGTAATCGGGTTGGCGGCACTGGAAACGTAGGCCTCAATCGCGTGGGTTAAGGCATCCATCCCGGTGGCGGCAGTCAGGCCTTTCGGCATACCGGCCATCAGGTGCGGATCGTTCACCGACAGGATCGGCGTGACGTGTTTGTCGACAATGGCCATTTTTATGTGGCGTGCTTCATCGGTGATGATGCAAAAACGGGTCATTTCAGAGGCGGTGCCGGCCGTGGTGTTGATGGCAATCATCGGCAACTGCGGTTTTGCCGAACGATCGACGCCTTCATAATCCTTGATGTTTCCGCCATTGGTCGCCACCAGCGCGATGCCTTTGGCGCAATCGTGTGGTGAGCCGCCGCCCAGGGAGATCACGCAGTCGCATTGGTGTTCTTGCAGTAGGGCCAGACCTTGTTTCACGTTCAGCGTGGTTGGGTTAGGGTGAGTGCCGTCATAAACGCAGCTTTCGATCTGCTGCGCGGCGAGCAATTGTTGCACCTGAGCGACTACACCAAGGTTATTCAACACTTTGTCTGTCACGATCAACGCCCGACGCAGTCCCTGCTGTTGCAGGGTATTCGCCGCTTCGTCCAGACAGCCGGAGCCAATCATGTTGACGGAAGGGATAAAGAAAGTTGAGGCCGCCATAAGTCACTCCTTGATAAAAGCTTTATTGCTTGCCTCAAACACTACTCCGCTAATTATTAAGCCATCATGATCTATCGCAACATCAAAGTGGTTAGGTCAGGTGATTGATTTGGTTTTAGTTTAACCACTAATACTGTGTGGAATTGACCCGAGTCGAGCCAAATCCTGCAGACAGTCTTATCGTTAAAACGGCAGGGACTAATCCTCTGTTTGATCATGCGGTTTACGGCCCAATTGCCAGATTTTTTCAGCGTAATGCCCGAGCGCCCACAAACTTAGGCCGAGCAGCACAAAGAAAATCGCTTTGGGCATGGCACCCCAGAAAAACTCGAAGAAGCGGGTATAGAGGTTAATGCCGAGGAAGGTCAGTCCAAAGCCACGCAGCATGGCATCGTCGCGCTTTAGTCCCAGCCAGAGGCAGCCGATGGCGGCAATGCCGAACAGCAGGCTCCAATGGAACAGCTCGATCTGACGCGCGTTGTACCAGCTGTCGAGATCGCCGTAATTGCCGAAGATCGACAACAGCCACAGCGCGATGAACAGATACAGCAAACCCATCGCCAGCGAAACTCTCTCCAGTCCACGGCGCGCGAGCAGCGGTTGCAGCAGTAACGCCGCAGCGATCAACACCACACCAAAGGCGATAAAGCGGATTGGGAAACTCATGCCCAGCCAATAAGCCCCCCAGCCGGACAGATAACCGGTCTCGGCACCGAAGGCATTACCGAGCGACAGCAGGGCAAACCACCACACCAGCCCGGAGCGGCTGAACCAGCCAATCACGCCATACAGCAGGGCGGCGAACATCAGCAGCAGTGAAATCCGGCCGCTGCCGTTATCCAGCCAGACGCCCATTTGCCACAGGGCGCAGGCGGTGAACAGCACGGCAACGAACAATGCGGCTTCATTGCCGTAGCGTTTTTCCGGATGCAGACGGCGGCGGCGCAGCGCCCAGACATAGCAAAAAGCGGCCAACAGCGCGGCTATTGTCATGCGCACCGGCGCATCGAAGCGAAACAATTCACCCAGGCGATAAAGCAATTCACTGTCGGCGAACAGGCTGCTGATGGCAATCACCAGCGAAGCCAGCGCGGCGAGAAATGCATAACGTGCCAGCCGCCGCCAGTCGAAGGGCTGCACCTCGACATGCTGCAACAGTTGTTGCTGTTGTTGCGCCGTCAGCGCGCCTTCACCTACCCAGCCGTCCAGTGCTTTGCGCACGACGACAGCGTTCTTTTTACTGAATTTCATGTGTCCTGTCCCTGAAAAACACCGTTATCCAATCAGTATATACCCGTTGTATTTCAAGCAGCAGAGAGTCTCTCAGCCGCCGTGGGTAGGGGACGAATATCTTCGCCCGATTAATACGGGCGCAGCATGCATCGCCTCCACTGTGTATAATGCCCGCCGCAAAGCGCACGAGGAATGATGCAATGACTGAATATAATGATGAATACTGGATGCGTCAGGCATTGCGGCTGGCCCTGCGTGCGCAGGAAGAGGGAGAGGTACCGGTCGGGGCGCTGCTGGTGCTGGACAATCAGGTGATTGGCGAAGGCTGGAACCGGCCGATTGGTCGCCACGATCCGACCGCGCATGCGGAAATCATGGCGCTGCGGCAGGGCGGGGCAGTGCTACAAAATTACCGTCTGTTGAATGCGACCTTGTACGTGACCCTGGAGCCTTGCGTGATGTGTGCGGGTGCGATGGTGCACAGCCGCATTCGTCGGTTGGTCTACGGCGCTGCCGATGTAAAAACCGGCGCAGCGGGGTCGCTGGTGGATATTTTGCGCCACCCTGGCATGAATCATCAGGTGGAGATCCTGTCCGGCGTGTTGGCCGACGAGTGTGCCGCCACATTGAGCAACTTTTTCCGCCTGCGTCGTGAACAGAAAAAAGCGTTGAAGCAGGCGCAACGCAGCGATATGGATAAAGGCCCGGAATAATCAGAAGTTAAGTGCCAACTCCGGCGTCACTGCCGGATAGCCTTTCCCCAACTCAGCCTGTTCGGCCGCTTCCTGCGCCGCCTTTCTCTCTTTTTCCTGCAGATAACCAACCAGGCTGACCTGATAGCGGCGGATGTTTTCCACGTAGTTATAGGCCTCGCGCCCACGCGCATAGCCGTAGGTCAGCTGCGGGTAGTAACGTTTTTGGCTGAGCATCGGCAAACGCTGTTTGACGTCGACCCAACTGTCCGGATTGCCTTTTTGCATCTTGGTCAGTTTGCGGGCGTCGAGCATATGGCCCCAGCCCATGTTGTAGGCCGCCAGCGAGAACCAGATACGCTCATCTTCCGGCACGCTGTCGGGCACCTTGGCCATCAACCGCTGCAAATAGAGTGCGCCGCCCTGAATGCTTTCCTCGGGATCGAGGCGATCGTTAACCCCCAGGCCGTCGGCGGTGGCGCGCGTCAGCATCATCAAGCCGCGGACGCCGGTCGGTGAGGTGGCCTGCGGGTTCCAGTGCGATTCCTGATAGGCAATGGCCGCCAGCAGTTTCCAGTCGATCTCGCTGGCGTATTTTTCAAATAGCGAGCGGAAGGTGGGTAGCACCGAATCTATGGCCGACAGGAAGGTTTTGGTATCGACGTAATCGAAACTGCCCACGTGACCGAGGTATTTCTCCTCCAACCGCGCCAGCGTACCGTCGTCGACCATCTGGCTGTAGAAATCCAGCATGGCCGCATACAGGCTGTCGTCGGTGCCGCGCTTCAGGTACCAGGTGACCGGCTCTTCGTCGGTGACATCGAAAGCCACCGCCAATTGTGGGTGGATGCGTTGCAGCAGGGCGATGGTGACGGAATCGCCAAGGGTGTAATCCAGTTTGCCGTCGGCCACCTGCTCCAGCAGCTCTTTTGAGGTCAGATCGCTGGAGGCTTCCCAACTGAGATCCGGGAATTTGCTTTGTTTGAGCTGTTTCAGCGTGCTGACGTGGGCGGAACCGGAAGCGACGGCCAATTTGCCTTTAATATCGGCAAAGGTTTTGGGGCGAGCGGTGCCCAGGCGGTAAACCAACTGCTGGGAAACAGAATAGTAAGCCGGGCCGGTGCGGGCGCGGCTGAGACGATCCTGGTTGTAGATCAGCCCGGCGGCCAGCAGGTCGGCGTCGTCATCGTCCAGATCGTCAAACAGATCATTGATGTTCTTGTGCGGGATCACCACCAATTTCACCCCCAGGTAGTTGGCGAAGCGTTTCGCCAGCTCGTAATCGAGGCCACTTGGCCCCTGCTTGGTGGTGAAATAGGTTAACGGCGAGTTTAGCGTACTGATACGCAACTCTCCGCGGGATTTGATCTCTTCGAGTTGCCCGCCCTGACCGCCGCGCCAGGCAATGTTGGGCCACAGGGCGAGCGCCAGAAGCAAGGTGACAACACCGATTAGAATGTAGTTTATTTTAAGGCGTTTCAAATAGTTATCCAGTGGTGGCACAGGTGCACTGCTGACTGTCATCCCGCTTTTTCTTATGGTTAAATCACCAGTGCCGGGGCATTTTGCGCAACAAAACGCCAGCGTGCAACTTTATTGACACGTTATGACGATTCGGTGGCGCAAACAGCTTTTATTAATAATAGCTACGCAAACGGTTTCGTCTGCGGCGTAGATTCTCTATAATGGCGCGCGTTTTCCCCCTGTTGCGCCCAATGAAGTGCTGAAGTCAGTTGCTTCGAAGACGAGAGAACTTTGATTATGGAAATACTGCGTGGTTCGCCCGCTTTGTCGGCTTTTCGTGTTACCAAACTGTTGTCCCGCTGCCAGGACGCTCAACTTCCGGTCAGTGATATCTACGCCGAGTACGTCCACTTTGCCGATGTTAGCGCACCGCTCAATGCCGAAGAACACGGCAAGCTCTCGCGCCTGCTCAAGTACGGCCCCTCTCTCGCCGAACATGCCCCTGAAGGCCGCCTGCTGTTGGTGACGCCGCGTCCGGGCACCATTTCGCCGTGGTCTTCCAAAGCCAGCGATATCGCCCATAACTGCGGTTTGAAGCAGGTGGTGCGGCTGGAGCGCGGTCTGGCGTTCTACGTCCAGGCGCCGACCTTGACCGAAGCGCAGTGGCAACAGCTTGCCGCACTGCTGCATGACCGCATGATGGAAACTGTCTTCAGCAGCCTGGAACAGGCGGAACAACTGTTCGCTCAGCATCAGCCGGCGCCTTATCAGGCGGTCGACATGTTGGGGGAAGGGCGCAGCGCACTGGAACAGGCCAACCTCAAGCTGGGTCTGGCGCTGGCCGAAGACGAAATCGACTATTTACTGAATGCCTTTACCGGTCTGGGGCGCAACCCGACGGATATCGAACTCTATATGTTCGCGCAGGCTAACTCAGAGCACTGCCGCCATAAAATTTTCAATGCCGATTGGATCATCGACGGCGAACAGCAGCCGAAGTCGCTGTTCAAAATGATCAAAAACACCTTCGTGCAGACGCCGGATTACGTGCTGTCGGCTTACAAAGACAATGCCGCCGTCATGGAAGGCTCGCAGGTCGGCCGTTTCTTCGCTGCGCCGCAAAGCGGTCAGTATGATTATCATCAGGAAGACGCTCATATTCTGATGAAGGTGGAAACCCATAACCACCCGACGGCGATTTCCCCTTGGCCGGGTGCCGCTACCGGTTCAGGTGGCGAGATCCGCGACGAAGGTGCCACCGGCCGTGGGGCCAAACCCAAGGCCGGCCTGGTGGGCTTCTCGGTTTCCAACTTGCGTATTCCCGGCTTCGAACAGCCCTGGGAGCAGGACTTTGGCAAACCGGACCGCATCGTGACCGCACTGGACATCATGACCGACGGCCCACTGGGCGGCGCGGCGTTCAATAACGAATTCGGTCGCCCGGCGCTGGTGGGCTACTTCCGTACCTATGAAGAGCAGGTCAACAGCCATAACGGCGTCGAACTGCGCGGTTATCACAAACCGATCATGCTGGCGGGCGGCATCGGCAACATCCGTGCCGACCACGTGCAAAAAGGTGAAATCACCGTAGGCGCCAAACTGGTGGTGCTGGGTGGCCCGGCGATGAATATCGGCCTGGGCGGCGGTGCGGCATCCTCCATGGCCTCTGGCCAGTCCGATGCCGATCTGGATTTCGCTTCGGTACAGCGCGACAACCCGGAAATGGAGCGTCGTTGCCAGGAGGTGATCGACCGCTGCTGGCAGTTGGGCGAACAGAACCCGATTCTGTTTATCCATGATGTGGGCGCCGGCGGCTTGTCTAACGCCATGCCTGAGCTGGTCAGCGACGGCGGTCGCGGTGGCCGTTTCGAACTGCGCGATATCCTCAACGACGAACCGGGCATGAGCCCGCTGGAAGTCTGGTGCAACGAATCGCAGGAACGTTATGTGATGGCGATTGCTCCGGCGCAGATGGCGCAGTTCGACGAGATTTGCCGCCGTGAGCGCGCCCCTTATGCGGTGATCGGTGAAGCTACCGAAGAGCAGCATTTGACGCTGAACGACAGCCATTTCGACAACCAGCCGATCGACATGCCGTTGGACGTGTTGCTGGGCAAAACGCCGAAGATGACGCGTGACGTGACTCGCCTGCAGGCCAAAGGTCAGCCGGTACAGCGCGACAACATTACCCTGGCCGATGCGGTAAAACGCGTTCTGCACCTGCCGGCCGTCGCGGAGAAAACCTTCCTGATCACCATTGGCGACCGTACCGTGACCGGTATGGTGGCACGCGATCAGATGGTGGGGCCATGGCAGATCCCGGTCGCCGACTGTGCGGTCACGACCGCCAGCCTGGACAGTTACTACGGTGAAGCGATGTCGATCGGCGAACGTGCTCCGGTTGCCCTGCTGGACTTCGCTGCTTCCGGCCGCCTGGCGGTAGGGGAAGCGCTGACTAACCTGGCGGCGACCGAGATCGGTTCGCTCAAGCGCGTGAAGCTTTCCGCTAACTGGATGGCGGCAGCCGGTCACCCGGGTGAAGACGCCGGCCTGTATGAAGCGGTCAAAGCGGTGGGCGAAGAACTCTGCCCGGCGCTGGGCATCACCATTCCGGTGGGTAAAGACTCGATGTCGATGAAAACCCGCTGGCAGGAAGGCAACGAACAGCGCGAAATGACTTCGCCGTTGTCGCTGGTGATCACCGGTTTTGCCCGCGTGGAAGATGTACGCCACACCGTGACGCCGCAGTTGCGCACCGACAAGGGCGACAGCGCACTTCTGCTGATCGACCTGGGTAACGGTCATAATGCTCTGGGCGCGACTGCGCTGGCGCAGGTTTACCGTCAATTGGGCGACAAACCGGCCGACGTGCGTAACGTCGAGCAACTGGCCGGCTTCTTCAATGCCATGCAAAAATTGGTGGCCGATCGCGCGCTGCTGGCCTATCACGACCGTTCAGACGGTGGCCTGCTGGTCACGCTGGCGGAAATGGCGTTTGCCGGTCACTGCGGCGTGCAGGTGGATATTAAAGGGTTGGGTGACGACACCCTGGCTGCGTTGTTCAACGAAGAGTTGGGGGCGGTGATCCAGGTGACGGCCGACCGGCTTGAAGCGGTACAACAGGTGTTTGCTCAGTATGGCCTGACCGACAACGTACACCACATCGGCAGCGTGCAGGCCGGCGATCGCTTTGTGATTACTCAGGGCGACAACGCGGTGTACAGCGAAAGCCGCGCTACGCTGCGCACCTGGTGGGCGGAAACCACCTGGCAGATGCAGCGCCTGCGTGATAACCCGGAATGTGCCGATCAGGAACACCAGGCCAAGCAGGATGAGCGCGATCCTGGCCTGAACGTCAAACTGAGTTTTGCGCCGGATGAAGATATCGCTGCACCTTATATCGCCAAGGGCGCACGCCCTAAAGTGGCGGTGCTGCGTGAGCAGGGCGTTAACTCCCACGTTGAAATGGCGGCGGCATTCCATCGCGCCGGTTTCGATGCGGTGGACGTGCACATGAGCGATCTGCTGGAAGGGCGCCGTGATCTGCAGGACTTCCATACGCTGGTGGCCTGCGGTGGCTTCTCTTACGGTGACGTGCTGGGGGCCGGTGAAGGCTGGGCGAAATCGATCCTGTTCAACGATCGCGTTCGCGACGAATTCGAATCCTTCTTCCACCGTCCACAGACTCTGGCACTGGGCGTGTGCAACGGCTGCCAGATGATGTCGAACCTGCGCGATCTGATCCCGGGTGCCGAGCACTGGCCGCGTTTCGTTCGTAACTTGTCTGACCGTTTTGAAGCACGCTTCAGCCTGGTGGAAGTGGCGGCCAGCCCGTCGCTGTTCATGCAGGGCATGACGGGTTCACGCATGCCGATTGCGGTATCGCACGGTGAAGGGCACGTCGAAGTGCGCGACGCGGCGCACTTGGCGGCGTTGGAAAGCCAGGGACTGGTGGCGTTACGCTTCGTCGATAATGCGGGTCAGGTAACGGAAACTTACCCGGCTAACCCGAACGGTTCGCCGAACGGTATCACCGCCGTGACCAGCGCCAATGGTCGTGCGACCGTCATGATGCCGCATCCGGAACGGGTATTCCGTACCGTCAGCAACTCATGGCATCCGGAAGAGTGGGGCGAGGACAGCCCGTGGATGCGCATGTTCCGCAACGCCCGTAAGCAGCTGGGCTAAGCGAGAACGCTGCGATAGCCAAAGGGACGCAAGTGATTGCGTCCCTTTTCTATTAAGGCTATGGCGAGGACGATGGCGGTTGTCTGCATTTTGCGACAGAGGGTATTTTCACTGTCTCTAAAAAGAGACACGTAACTCATTGATTTATAGTGACGTAAAATTAATTGACTTAAGTTGTCGGTTTTTGGCGACAGGGCGGTGTTTTTTTCTTCGCCTGTACGCTTGGATATCGATGATTTTTGACGATGTTTTAATTTATTATTTAGCATTTTCAAGGTTTTAATAAATAACTTGAAAAGTTGGCACGCTAAGTGCATTATTCTGCTCAGTTGCTCATTCAACTTTTTATGACGGCCCCGTATTTAGACGGAACAGTTGCCTCATAAGCCCCCCGAATGATGCCAAAGAAATGGTGCCTATCGTCCAACCAAACCGATAATAGCCGCGCAAGCGCTTTATCAAGCATCGGGCGACACGTGGAGTGAGGCACCGCCTGTATCCAACTGTGATGAGTGTTCATCAATCCCGGATACTTACGGATGCTATTCGTCCTGTTCGATGCCAGCCTTGCGCTACATCACCCTGGGGACGAGATTAAAGGGCATCCACACTTTCTTGCGATGGGGCAGGTCTTGCCCCAGCGCTAAATCTCAAAGTCATGTTGAACTCTGTTTCGTTACCGAAAGGCCCTGACGCTAACACCCTACCCACGGCACGATCCCCTTTATTTTCCTGACGCTCCGCTGAACGCCGGGCTTTCCTCTCATCGGCGACTCGGTTAGCATCGAAGCAGACTAGAGACAATGAGATGATTTCGTTGAAAAGATGGCGTTTATTTCCCCGTTCGCTGCGCCAACTGGTGTTGATGGCGTTCTTGCTGGTGCTGTTGCCGTTGCTGGTGTTGGCCTATCAGGCTTACCAAAGCCTGGATCATCTCAGCGCCCAGGCCGCGGACATCAATCGCACCACGCTGGTGGATGCACGCCGCAGCGAGGCGATGACCAGCGTGGCGCTGGAAATGGAGCGCAGCTACCGCCAGTATTGCGTGCTGGTGGATCCTACTCTGGAGCGTCTGTACCAGAACCAGCGCAAACAGTATTCGCAGATGCTGGATGCTCATGCCCCGATCCTGCCGGATGAACGCTATTATCAAACCTTACGCGATCTGTTGACCCAACTGGCGGCGATTAAATGCCAAAGCAGTGGCCCGGCTCCGCAAGCTTCCACACTGTTAGAGTCGTTTTCGCGCTCCAATGCGGAAATGGTGCAGGCCACGCGCGCCGTGGTGTTTTCACGCGGCCAGCAGCTACAGCAGGCAATTGCCGAGCGCGGTCAGTTCTTCGGCTGGCAGGCGTTGATGCTGTTTCTGGTCAGCGTGATGCTGGTGGTGCTGTTCACCCGCATGATTATCGGCCCGGTTAAAGCGGTGGAGCGGATGATCAACCGTTTGGGGGAAGGGCGGGCGTTGGGCAGCACCGCCTCCTTTAAAGGGCCGCGTGAATTGCGTTCGCTGGCGCAGCGCATTATCTGGTTGAGCGAGCGTCTGGCATGGCTGGAGTCGCAGCGTCATGAGTTCTTGCGCCATATTTCTCATGAATTGAAGACGCCGCTGGCCAGCATGCGTGAGGGCACCGAATTGCTGGCGGATGAAGTAGCCGGCCCGCTGACCTCCGATCAAAAAGAGGTGGTGACCATTCTCGACCACAGCAGCCGCCATCTGCAGCAACTGATTGAACAACTGCTGGATTACAACCGCAAACTGGCCGATGGCCCGGCGGAACATGAAAATGTCGAGCTGACCGAAATGGTGGAAATGGTCGTGGCCGCGCACAGTTTGCCTGCCCGGGCGAAAATGATCCGCACCGAGATCCAACTGGATGCGGAAATATGCTGGGCAGAGCCTACTCTATTAATGCGCGTGCTGGATAATCTCTACTCCAATGCGGTGCACTACGGCAAGGAATCCGGTAACATTTGGATCCGCAGCCGTCAGGTTGGGCAACGGGTGCAGATTGATGTCGCCAACAGCGGCACGCCGATCCCCGAGGCCGAGCAAACCATGATTTTCGAGCCTTTTTTCCAGGGTAGTCACCAGCGAAAAGGGGCGGTAAAAGGAAGCGGTCTGGGGCTGAGCATCGCGCAGGATTGTATCCGCCGGATGCGCGGTGAGCTGCAACTGGTTGAAGTCGCCGGTGCAGACGTCTGCTTCCGTATTGAATTGCCATTAACCGCCGAGAATGAATAATAATGTACACATGGTCTAAACGCCTTCGTCTTTCGCAGACCGAACGTTCACCGCGTGCCACACAGGGCACGCCGCTCGGCAAGCGTCGATTTTCTTTTTTGGGCAGCGTTCTTTTTATGCCGTTTCTGTTGGCAGGCTGTGTCGATCGTGCGGTCAGCGGCGGTCTGAATCAGCCGCAGCAGGAAGCGATCCCGGACACCAAAGTGGTGGATTACCGTATTGCGGCGTGCGACACCCTGTGGCCACTGGATGATAAAGACGCGTTGAATAACTCACTTTACTGGCTGCGCGCCATGGACTGTGCCGATCGCATCGGTTCAACCCAGGCGCGTGCGCTGGCGAAAAACCTGCCCGGCAACAGTTGGGACGGCATTTTCAAACAGAGCATTTTGCTGGGCAGTGCCGAACCGACCTCGGGCGAGCGCCGCCAGATGATCGATCGCCTGAACAGTTATCGCCTGGAATTCCCAAGCTCGCTGCGCCCGCTGCTGCAGTTGTGGCGCCAGCAGCAGGTGTTGCAGATTACTTTGTTCGATGAAAAGGCGCGCTATCAGCACCTGCAGGAAAGCTCCGACAACCAGATAGACCAGCTGCGCCAGAGCCAGGTACGTTTACAAGCGCAGTTGCAGGACACCTCACGCAAGCTGGAAAACCTGACCGATATCGAACGTCAGCTCTCTTCGCGCAAGCAGCTGCAAAGTGAAATCCCGGACAACAGCGGGACACAGCCAAAAAACGACGCAACGGGCAAGAAAGTCGCACCGGCCAAGGCCGACGAGTCGGACGCCGAGCCGGAAAAGGGCACCGCCCTGCCGGTCGAGCCGGAAGATACCTACGCGCCGCCCCCCGCTAACAAGGAGTCTCACGCGCAATGACAGCACGCAAACCGGCCAATTTGTTATTGGTTGACGACGATCCCAGCCTGCTCAAGCTGCTGGGCATGCGCCTGACCAGCGAAGGGTTTCATGTCACCACCGCCGAAAGCGGCCAGGAAGCGCTGCGCCTGCTGGGGCGTGAGAAGATAGATCTGGTGATCAGCGATCTGCGGATGGACGAGATGGACGGCATGGCGCTGTTTGCCGAGATCCAAAAGCACCAGCCGGGCATGCCGGTGATCATCCTGACCGCTCACGGTTCGATCCCGGACGCGGTAGCCGCCACCCAGCAAGGGGTGTTCAGTTTTCTGACCAAACCGGTGGATCGCGATGCGTTATACAAGGCCATCGACGAAGCGCTGTCGCAATCATTGCCGGCCGGTGATGACAGCTGGCGTGATGACATCGTCACCCGTAGCCCGATCATGCTGCGCTTGCTGGAGCAGGCGAAAATGGTGGCGCAGTCTGACGTCAGCGTCTTGATCAACGGCCATAGTGGCACCGGTAAAGAAGTGTTGGCGCAGGCGATCCACGGTGCCAGCCCACGCGGCAAGAAGGCGTTTATCGCCATTAACTGTGGCGCGTTGCCGGAGCAGTTGCTGGAGTCCGAGCTGTTTGGTCATGCCAAAGGGGCGTTTACCGGCGCGGTCAGCAGCCGTGAAGGGCTGTTCCAGGCCGCCGCGGGCGGGACGCTGTTCCTCGACGAGATCGGCGATATGCCGCTTTCGCTGCAGGTGAAGCTGCTGCGTGTGCTGCAGGAGCGCAAGGTGCGTCCACTGGGCAGTAACCGCGATCTGGACATCGACGTACGCATTATCTCCGCCACCCACCGTGACCTGCAAAAGGCGATGGCGAAAAACGAATTCCGTGAGGATCTGTACTACCGCCTGAACGTGGTAAACCTGAAGATCCCGGCGCTGAATGAGCGGGCCGAGGACATTCCGCTGTTGGCCAATCATCTGCTGCGTGAATCCGCCAAGCGCCACAAGCCGTTTGTCCGCAGCTTCTCAACGGATGCGATGAAACGCCTGATGACCGCCACCTGGCCGGGCAACGTGCGTCAGTTGGTGAACGTGATCGAGCAGTGCGTGGCCCTGACTTCTGCACCGGTTATCAGCGAAGCGCTGGTAGAGCAGGCTTTGGAAGGGGAAAACACCGCATTGCCGACCTTTGTCGAGGCGCGTAATCAGTTTGAATTGCACTATCTGCGCAAACTGTTGCAGATCACCAAGGGTAACGTGACCCAGGCTGCGCGCATGGCGGGCCGTAACCGTACCGAATTTTATAAATTGCTGTCGCGCCATGAACTGGACGCCAACGATTTTAAAGAATGATGTTTTCCGCCGTGGCCTGCGCACGCAGGTTCTCAACAAACGCGGCGGAATGATTTACACTCCGTTCTCAATTGCTGGCATGACCAAACGCAAAGCACCATGGAACGTATTAAGCGGGATCCTAAACAATGAGCAGATCACTTTCCATCGCACTGGCCCAGTTGAATCTGCTGGTCGGTGACATTGAAGGCAACACCGAACGCATGTTGCAAACCGTGCAAGAGCAGCAGAAGGCGGGAGCCGATCTGGTCATGTTCACCGAACTGGCGCTGTCCGGCTATCCGCCGGAAGATCTGTTGTATCGCAACGACTTTTACCAGCGTTGTGACGCGCAACTCCTGCGCCTGCAACAGGCGTCCTCCGACGTGGCGATCCTGATCGGCCATCCGTGGCGCGAAGGCGACACATTGTATAATGCACTGTCGCTGTTTTCTGAAGGTCGGCTGCTGGCGCGTTACTTCAAGCAGCAACTGCCGAACTACGGCGTTTTCGATGAGAAGCGCTACTTCCAGGCCGGCAATGAAACCTGCGTGGTGGAGCTGAAAGGCTATCAATTGGGTCTGCTGATTTGCGAAGATTTGTGGTTCCCGGAGCCGGTCGATGCCGCCAAAGCGGCCGGGGCCGAAATGATTTTGTCGATCAACGCCTCACCCTACAATCGCGAGAAACCGTACATCCGTAAAACGTTGATGGCCGGTCATTGCCAGCGTACCCATCTGCCGCTGGTGTATCTGAACCAGATTGGCGGTCAGGATGAGCTGATTTTTGACGGCTGTTCGAAGGTGTTCGACGCGGCCGGCAATATGACCCATCGTCTGGCCGCGTTTGCCGAGCAGGTGACTCTGCTGGAGTTCGATGATCTGGACGTGGTGCCCATGGCCAACCCGGCTGCCGAGCTGCCGCAGTTGGCGCAGGTGTACGAAGCTCTGGTGTTGGCGGTGCGCGATTACGTGACCAAAAACGGCTTCAAGGGCGCGGTGTTGGGGCTTTCCGGCGGTATCGACTCGGCGCTGACGCTGGCGATTGCCGTGGATGCACTGGGCAAAGACAAGGTGCAGGCGCTGATGATGCCGTTCCGTTACACCGCGGACATCAGCATCGCCGACGCCAGGGAAGAAGCTGAAATCCTGGGCATCGAATTCGATATCGTATCGATTGAACCGATGTTCGACGCCTTTATGGGTCAGTTGACGCCGATGTTCGCCGGCACCGAACGCGATACCACCGAAGAAAACCTGCAGGCGCGCTGCCGTGGCGTGGTGTTGATGGCGCTGTCCAATAAGCGCCGCAGCATCGTGTTGACCACCGGCAATAAAAGCGAGATGGCCGTAGGTTACGCCACGCTGTATGGTGATATGGCCGGTGGCTTCGACGTGCTGAAGGACGTGCCTAAAACGCTGGTGTTCAAATTGTCCGAATACCGCAATACCGTCTCTTATGTGATCCCGCAGCGCGTTATCGATCGTCCGCCGTCCGCCGAGCTGGCGCCGGATCAGCTCGATCAGGACAGTCTGCCCCCGTACGACATTCTGGATGCGATCCTGGAAGGTTACGTCGAGCGCGATAAGTCGGTTGCCGATCTGGTGGCCGAAGGCTTTGACGAGGCGATCGTACGCAAGGTCATTCGCCTGGTGGATATCAACGAATACAAACGGCGTCAGGCCGCCGTCGGGCCGCGCATCACCGCCCGCAATTTCGGCAAAGACCGCCGCTACCCCATCACATCCGGCTTTGGCCGCAAAAATTGGTAAGGAAAGAAGATGAAAAAGATCGACGCTATTATCAAGCCGTTCAAACTGGATGATGTCCGTGAAGCACTGGCTGAAGTTGGCATTACCGGGATGACCGTCACCGAAGTGAAAGGCTTCGGCCGCCAGAAGGGCCACACCGAGCTGTATCGCGGCGCGGAGTACATGGTCGATTTTCTGCCAAAGGTGAAAATTGAGATCGTCGTGGCCGACGATATCGTCGATACCTGCGTGGAAACCATCATGCAGACCGCGCAAACCGGTAAAATCGGCGACGGCAAAATCTTTGTCTTCGACGTGGCGCGCGTGGTGCGTATTCGTACCGGCGAGCAGGACGAAGAAGCGATTTGATTTGACCTTTCCGGTCTGAAATCCCTGAGGGCGCAGCTCAATACTGCGCCCTTGTTGTTTCTGCCATTCTCCCTTGAACCCGCATTTTTATTCTTCTGTCTCAGTCATTCCTGTGGTTGGCGTTCTAAAAAAGCGAAGGCTATCGCGTTTTTGATAGTTTTTCCGATCGCTTCACTACACCGATGGCTACACTCAACGCAACTGCTTTGAGTGAGATTATTTTTCATGATGACGCTGCGCCAAATCCGCCATTTCATCGCCGTGGCCGAAACCGGTTCGATCTCCGCTGCCGCTCAGGCGGTGTTTGTTTCCCAGTCTTCGTTGACGCTGGCGATCCAGCAGTTGGAAACCGATATCGGCGTGCGGCTGTTCGATCGCCACGCTAAAGGCATGAACCTGACGCATCAGGGCCACCAGTTCCTGCGCCAGTCTTATCTGATCCTCGCCACGGTGGATAACGCCAAACGCAGCCTGCAATTAGGGACCGAAAGCCTGACCGGCAAGCTGACCATTGGCGTCACCAGCCTGGTGGCGGGCTACTTTCTGGTTGAGTTGCTAAAGCGCTTTAAATCGGCTTATCCCAACGTCACCATTCAGGTGATCGAGGACGAACGGCCCTATATTGAGCATCTGCTGGTGAGTGGGGAGATCGACATCGGCGTGCTGATCTTGTCGAACATTGAGGATCGCGATGCGTTGCAGACCGAGGTGCTGATGCACTCGCCATACCGCCTGTGGTTACCGCCGCTGCACCCCCTGTTGGATCATGAAAGCATCAGCCTGGCGGATGTGGCGAAGCTGCCGTTGATCCAGCTAAACGCCGACGAAATGGACATGCATGCGCGGCGCATTTGGGCGCGTGCAGGGTTAAAGCCGGAGATCGCCATGAAGACCGCTTCGACCGAGGCGGTACGCAGCCTGGTAGCGGCGGGCATGGGCGTCTCTATCCTGCCGGATATGGCCTACCGCGCCTGGTCGCTGGAAGGCAATATGATTGAGGCGCGCAAGCTGGTGGATTTGCTGGAACCTTTGGATATCGGCCTGGCATGGCGGCGCGGTAGCGCACGACCGGAGCTGGTTACGCCGTTCCTCACCATTGCGCGTGAAAATGGCAATATGCACGCTGCTGGACTGAAGCATTCGATTTAATCGAACGCGGCGTTCAGTATTTAGAATTTGTTGGCTGCCCGATGCTCGCTTAGTCTGATTGAAACTAACTTATTTCACATTTAGTTAACGTTTTTGTCACTCAGAGGCGATACGCAATGGCAGATGTGCACCTCCTTGCAGGTTTATCCTGTCAGCAATTCATTAACGGTCAATCGGTCGAAGGCGAAGGCCAGCAAGAGTGCATCGTTAATCCGGCCAATGGCGAGACGCTGGTCTCCATCACCGAAGCCTCGTCAGCCCAGGTCGGCAGCGCAGTTAAAGCGGCACAGCAGGCGTTCGGTTCCTGGTCGCGTACCACCCCGGCTTACCGCGCGGCTATTCTGCTGCGTATCGCCGATGCCATCGAGCGGCAGGCTGAACGCCTGGCCGGTCTGGAGGCGCTCAACTGCGGCAAGCCGCAGCATCAGGCGCTTAATGACGATCTGCCGGCCGCCATCGACGTCTTTCGTTTCTTTGCCGGCGCGGTGCGCACCCAGCAGGGGCAGCTGGCCGGTGAATATATCGAAGGACACACCTCCATGATCCGCCGTGACCCGATCGGCGTGGTGGCCTCTATTGCGCCGTGGAATTACCCGTTGATGATGGCGGCGTGGAAAATCGCGCCGGCGCTGGCGGCGGGCAATACCGTGGTATTCAAACCTTCCGAACATACCCCTCTGACCATTTTGGCGCTGGTGCCTGCGCTGCAGGAGATCCTGCCGCCGGGCGTGCTGAATATCCTTTATGGCGGTGGGGAAGGGGTCGGCAGCCATCTGGTCGGCCACCCGCAGGTGCGGCTGGTATCGGTAACCGGCGATATCGTTACCGGGCAGAAAATTCTGCAGGCGGCGGCGAAAAGCGTCAAACGTACGCATCTGGAGCTGGGGGGCAAGGCACCGGTGATTGTCTGCGACGACGCCGATTTGGACGAGGTGGTCAACAGCATCCGCACCTATGGCTATTACAACGCCGGGCAAGATTGCACCGCGGCCTGCCGTATCTACGCACAGGCGGGGATCTATCCGAAGCTGGTGGACGCGTTGGGTGAAGCGGTCGCCAGCCTGCGATTTGCCCGCAAACGCGATGAAGATAACGAAATCGGTCCGCTGATCAGCAGCCGTCAGCGCGATCGCGTCGCCAGCTTTGTCGAGCGGGCGCTCAGCCAACCGCACATTGAATTGATCACCGGGGCTGCCGCGCATTCCGGCCCGGGTTTCTATTATCAGCCCACGCTGTTGGCCGGTTGCCTGCAAAGCGATGAAATCGTCCAGCGGGAGGTGTTTGGCCCGGTGGTGAGCATCACCCGTTTTGAACATCTGGAGCAGGCGGTCAACTGGGCAAACGATTCCGAATACGGCCTGGCCTCATCGGTCTGGACGCAGAATATCGATCGGGCGTTGCATATCGCCGCCCATCTGCAATACGGCAGCACCTGGATCAACACCCATTTCACCCTGGCGAGTGAGATGCCGCACGGGGGCCTGAAACGCTCCGGCTATGGCAAGGATCTTTCCAGTGATTCACTGCAGGACTACAGCGTGGTCAGACACGTCATGGCGAAGTTTAAAGCCAGCTTCTAATGAGACTAGGGCGGCAGCCGTTCCCTGCCGCACACAGATAGGCCACACAGGGGTAATTACGATGGGAAAAACTACCGCAGTCACCACCACAGTTTCCGCACTCTGTTTCACCGTGCTTTGCGGTCTGGCCCAGGCGGCCGACTTGCCACAGGCGCTGGGTAAAGGGGAAGGGCGACTGGATATCATTGCCTGGCCCGGCTATATCGAGCGCGGTCAGTCCGACAAAAACTATGACTGGGTCAGCCAGTTTGAAAAGCAAACCAGCTGTGCGGTGAATGTGAAAACCGCCGCCACCTCCGATGAAATGGTCAGTCTGATGGCCAAAGGGGGTTATGACCTGGTCACCGCTTCCGGCGATGCCTCGTTGCGACTGATCTTCGGCAAACGGGTGCAGCCAATCAACCCTGCACTGATCCCCAATTGGAAAAACATCGACCCGCGCCTGCTGAACGGTGCCTGGTATACCCTGGACGGCAAAACCTACGGCACCCCGTACCAATGGGGCCCGAATCTGCTGATGTACAACACCAAAACCTTCTCGACGCCGCCGGACAGTTGGGCGGTGGTGTTCCAGCAACAGAACCTGCCGGACGGCAAGACCAATCAGGGCCGGGTGCAGGCCTACGATGGGCCGATTTACATCGCCGATGCGGCGCTGTTCCTGAAGGCGACGCAACCGCAGCTCGGTATCAGCGATCCGTACCAGTTGAACGAAGAGCAATATCAGGCGGCGTTGAAGTTGTTGCGCACCCAGCATGCGTTGATCCACCGCTACTGGCATGACACCTCGGTACAAATGAGCGATTTCAAAAACGAGGGTGTGGTCGCCTCCAGCGCCTGGCCGTATCAAGCCAACGCCCTGAAAGGGGAAGGCCAGCCAATCGCGACCGTATTCCCGAAAGAGGGTGTGACCGGCTGGGCCGACACCACCATGTTGCACGCCGATGCCAAACACCCGAACTGCGCCTACCTGTGGATGAACTGGTCGCTGGAACCCAAAGTGCAGGGCGACGTTGCCGCCTGGTTCGGTTCTGTGCCGGCGTCACCGGCGGGTTGCAAGGCCAGCACGCTGTTGGGTGATAAAGGGTGTGAAACCAACGGCTTCAACCAGTTCGACAAGATTGCCTTCTGGAAAACACCGCAGGCACAGGGCGGCAAATTCGTGCCATACAGCCGCTGGACTCAGGACTATATCGCCATCATGGGCGGTCGCTAACCCGCGGGGGCGTAGCCTGCTACGCCCGATTAATGCCTTTCAGGAGCGCAGATCATGACCATTGCCGTGCAATTTATCGATGTATCGCGGAGCTTCGGCGAGGTTCGTGCCGTGGACCGGGTTTCTATCGAAATACAGGACGGGGAATTCTTCTCCATGCTCGGGCCTTCCGGTTCGGGGAAAACCACTTGCCTGCGATTGATCGCCGGCTTTGAACAGCTCAGCGCCGGTTCGATCCGCATTCACGGGCAGGAGGCGGCCAATTTGCCGCCGTATCAGCGCGACGTGAATACCGTTTTCCAGGATTACGCACTGTTCCCGCACATGTCGGTGCTGGAAAACGTCGCCTACGGGCTGATGGTTAAAGGCGTCGCCAAGCGTGAGCGGTTGGTGCGTGCGCAAGAAGCGCTGGACAGCGTGGCGCTGGGGTTTGTTGCCGAACGCAAGCCGGCGCACCTTTCCGGTGGCCAGCGGCAGCGTGTCGCCCTGGCTCGCGCACTGGTCAATCGGCCGCGGGTGCTGCTGTTGGATGAACCCCTCGGCGCGCTGGATCTCAAGCTGCGCGAGCAGATGCAGGGGGAGTTGAAAAAGCTGCAGCGCCAGCTTGGCATCACCTTTATTTTCGTCACCCACGATCAGAGCGAAGCGTTGTCGATGTCCGATCGGGTCGCGGTGTTCAACAATGGCCGCATCGAACAGGTTGACGCGCCGCGCGAGCTTTACATGCGCCCGAAGACGCCGTTTGTCGCCGAGTTTGTCGGGACCTCTAACGTGGTGCGCAGCGATTTGGCACAGCGGTTGTTGGGGCAGGCGGCCACTTTCTCGATCCGTCCCGAGCATATTCGCTTAGCGGATCAGGCCGGTGCGGCGCAGGGTGAAATCCAGGTGCAGGGGACGTTGCAAGAGATCCATTATCAGGGGGCGGCGACGCGCTATGAAATTGCCTTGAACAGCGGTGAAAAACTGCTGGTCAGCCAGGCGAATCCGCAGTGGCACGTCGACGGGCAGCAACATCTGATCGGCCAACCGGTCACCGCCTGTTGGTCGCGCGAGGCGATGGTGCCATTGCTGGAGGCGAGGTGAGATGGAAATGAGCATCGATTATCCCGCGCCGCGCCGCGGTACCTTGCGCACCCTGTCGACCTACCTTTATCGCCGGCCGACGCTCTACCTGCTGCTGTTACTGGTGCCGCCGCTGCTGTGGTTTGGCGCGGTGTACCTCGGCTCACTGCTGACGCTGCTGTGGCAGGGTTTCTACACCTTCGACGACTTCACCATGACGGTGACGCCGGATCTGACCTTCGATAACCTGCGGGCGCTGTTCAATCCGGCCAATTACGACATCATTCTGCGTACGCTGACGATGGCGATACTGGTGTCCCTGGCCAGCGCGGTGCTGGCGTTTCCGATTGCCTATTATATGGCGCGCTACACCAGTGGCCGCACCAAAGCGTTCTTTTACATTGCGGTGATGATGCCGATGTGGGCCAGTTATATCGTCAAGGCCTATGCCTGGACGCTGCTGCTGGCGAAGGATGGCGTGGCGCAGTGGTTCTTGCAGCATCTGGGGCTGGAGCCGGTGCTGGCGACGATCCTGACCGTGCCGGGCGTCGGGGGCAACACGCTGTCCACCTCCGGGTTGGGCCGTTTTCTGGTGTTTGTTTATATCTGGCTGCCGTTCATGATCCTGCCGATCCAGGCGGCGCTGGAACGTTTACCTCCTTCGCTGTTGCACGCATCGGCGGATCTGGGCGCGCGACCGGCGCAGACTTTTCGCTACGTGATCCTGCCGCTGGCGGTGCCGGGGATCGCCGCCGGATCCATCTTCACCTTCTCGCTGACGCTGGGGGACTTTATCGTGCCGCAGCTGGTGGGGCCGCCGGGCTACTTTATCGGCAGCATGGTGTACGCCCAGCAAGGGGCGATCGGCAATATGCCGATGGCTGCCGCCTTTACCCTGGTGCCGATCGTGCTGATCGCGATTTATCTTTCCATTGTGAAACGTCTGGGGGCCTTCGATGCACTCTGAACGCGCGCCATTAGGGCTAAAACTGGCTGCCTGGGGCGGACTGATTTTCCTGCATTTCCCGCTGGCGATTATCGCCATCTACGCCTTTAACACCGAGGATGCGGCGTTCAGCTTCCCGCCGAAGGGTTTCACGCTGCATTGGTTCAGCGTTGCCGCCGGGCGGCAGGACATTATCGATGCGATGCTGCTTTCCGCGCAGATTGCCGCGCTGGCCACCGCCGTGGCGCTGGTGCTGGGCACGCTGGCGGCTGCGGCCCTGTACCGACGTGATTTCTTCGGCAAAGACAGCATTTCGCTGTTGCTGCTGTTGCCGATCGCGCTGCCGGGCATCGTCACCGGCCTGGCGCTGTTGGCGGCATTCAAAGCGCTGAATATCGAGCCGGGGGTGCTGACGATAGTGATCGGCCATGCCACTTTCTGCGTGGTGATCGTGTTCAACAACGTGATTGCCCGTTTCCGCCGTACCTCTCATAGCCTGATTGAGGCCTCTATGGACCTCGGTGCCGACGGCTGGCAGACCTTCCGCTACGTGATGCTGCCCAACCTCGGCTCGGCGCTGCTGGCCGGGGGCATGCTGGCGTTCGCGTTGTCGTTTGATGAAATCATCGTCACCACTTTCACCGCCGGGCATGAGCGCACGCTGCCGCTGTGGCTGCTGAACCAGCTCGGTCGCCCGCGCGACGTGCCGATCACCAACGTGGTGGCGCTGTCGGTGATGTTGCTGACCATGATCCCGATTCTGGGGGCCTATTACCTGACCAAGGGTGGCGAAAGCGTCGCCGGCAGCGGCAAATAACTTTCCACTTCGTCTTTCAAGCTGCAGCGTTGTTGGCTGCGAGCGTAAACCCCAGTCACTTATTTTGTATAAGCTCTGGGGGATTTACGCTCTTGCCGCCTGGCTGCAACTTGAAATCCATTGGGGAAAGGGATCATGTCGCTAAAAATAAATAACTGAGGGGTTCGTCTATATGCAAAGCCAACTGTTGATTAACGGCCAACTGGTTACCGGCCAGGGCGCGTTGTTGCCGGTGTATAACCCGGCAACCGGAGAGGTGGTGGTACAGGTGGCTGAAGCCAGTGCAGAGCAGGTCGATCAGGCGGTGCTGGCGGCCGACGCTGCGTTTGCCGAATGGGGGCAGACCACACCGAAGGAGCGGGCAGAATACCTGCTGAAGCTGGCGGATCTGATCGACAGCCATGCGGAAACCTTTGCCCGCCTGGAATCGCTTAACTGCGGCAAACCCTATCACTGCGTACTGAATGACGAACTGCCGGGCGTGGCTGACGTTTTCCGCTTTTTCGCCGGGGCCAGCCGTTGCCTGAGCGGGCTGGCGGCCGGTGAGTATCTGGCCGGGTACACGTCGATGATCCGCCGCGATCCGCTGGGCGTGATCGCCTCGATCGCCCCCTGGAACTACCCGCTGATGATGGCGGCGTGGAAGCTGGCCCCGGCGTTGGCGGCGGGTAACTGTGTGGTGCTGAAGCCATCGGAGCAAACTCCGCTGACGACTTTTAAGCTGGCCGAGTTGGCCGCCGGCCTGTTTCCGCCGGGGGTGTTCAACGTATTGTTTGGCCGTGGTGCCAGCGTCGGCGATCGGCTGACCGGACATGACAAAGTGCGCATGGTGTCGCTGACCGGGTCAATCGCCACCGGCGAACACATCATTGCCCATACCGCACCCGGCATTAAACGTACCCATATGGAGCTGGGGGGTAAGGCACCGGTGCTGGTGTTTGACGATGCCGATCTGCAGCAAGTGGTGGAGGGCATTCGTAGCTTTGGTTTCTACAACGCCGGCCAGGATTGCACCGCCGCCTGCCGGATTTATGCGCAAAAAGGCATTTACCCGCAGTTGGTGAAGGCCTTGGGTGAGGCTATTAGCAGCCTGAAGATAGGCCCGCCGGAAGATCCAGACAGCGAGCTGGGCCCGTTGATCACCGCCCAGCATCTGGAGCGGGTGGTGGGTTTTGTGGAGCGAGCCAAGGCGCTGCCGCATGTGCAGGTGGTGACCGGCGGTGAACGGGTGAACGGGCCGGGTTACTATTTCCAGCCAACGCTGCTGGCCGGGGCGCGTCAGGAAGATGAGATTGTGCAGCGCGAAGTGTTCGGCCCGGTGGTGACCGTCACTTCGTTTGACGATGAGGCGCAGGTGTTGGCCTGGGCCAACGAGTCACAGTATGGCCTGGCGTCGTCGCTGTGGACCCGCGACGTCGGCCGGGCACACCGTTTAAGCGCCCGTCTGCAGTATGGCTGCACCTGGGTGAATACCCACTTCATGCTGGTGAGCGAGATGCCGCACGGCGGCCAAAAGCTGTCCGGTTACGGCAAGGATATGTCGATGTACGGCCTGGAAGATTACACCGCTATCCGCCATGTGATGTTTAAACATTGATTCATCAGGTTTTATCTGCAAAATAACGCGGCTTTCAGGCTGGTGACTACTGGCTTGATAATAATATCCCCTATGGATTTGAAGCTACAGCTAGGCGGCCAGCTTGCTCATCCCCAGGCGCTTACTAAAGTCAAGTTACTGGGGTGAGCAAGTGCAGGTAACAACGCTGTAGCTTTAAATACGACGGGGAAAACTGAAAGGAAGCCAATTATGGGTATCACCCGACGCGATTTTCTTAATGGGGTGGCGATCACTATCGCTGCCGGGTTAACGCCGATGCAGATCCTGCGGGCATCGCCGCAAACCGCCAATCAAACCCTCTATTATCCGCCGACGCTGACCGGGCTGCGGGGCAACCATCCCGGCTCATTTGAGCATGCGCATCAATTGGGGCGTGACGGCAGGGCCTTCGATTTTGCCGCCGTACCGGCGACGGAAGAGTTCGATTTGGTGGTGGTCGGCGCCGGGATCAGCGGGTTGGCTGCGGCCTGTTTCTGGCAACAAATGAAGGGGCAGCAGCAGCGTATTTTGCTGATCGATAATCACGATGACTTCGGTGGCCACGCCAAGCGCAATGAGTTCAGCAGTGAGAACGGCACCATTCTTGGCTATGGCGGCAGCGAGTCGCTGCAGTCGCCGCGTTCCAACTTTAGCCCGGTGGCGATGGGTTTATTGAAAAAGCTGGGCGTCAGCATCGATAACCTGGAAAAGGCTTTCGATACCACCTTCTACCCGAACCTGAACCTGAGTCGCGGCGTCTATTTCGATCGTAAAAACTTTGGCGTCGACAAAGTGGTGAGCGGCGATCCTGGGCGCATGGTGGCGGACGATATTCCGCATGACCGTCTCAACGGCCGCTCCTACGAAGCCTTTATCGGTGATTTCCCGCTGCCCGAAAGTGACCGCCAGGCGCTGATTGAGCTGCACACGGTGGATAAAGACTACCTGCCGGAGATGAGTCAGGAGCAGAAAAGCGAATGGCTCGACAAGCACAGCTACACCGAATTCCTGCGTGAAAAGGTGGGCTTGAGCGAAATGGCGATCCGCTATTTCCAGCAAACCACCAGTGATTTCCAGGCGGTGGGCATCGACGCCACTTCGTGCAGCGACGCCCGTATTTGCGACCTGCCGGGTCTGAACGGCATGAACTTGCCGCCGCTGGACGAAGAGTCGCAGGCGGATCTCGACGATCCTTACGTGTTCCATTTCCCGGATGGCAACGCCACCCTGACGCGTCTGATGGTGCGCCATTTGATCCCGGCGGTCTCACCGGGCGGCAAAGACATGAATGACATCGTCCTCGCCAGGTTCGATTACAGCCAGCTTGACCGGGCCGATTCGCCGGTAAAACTGCGATTGAACAGCACCGGATTGCACGCGGCCAACGTTGGCGACAAGGTTGAAGTGACCTATATGACCGGTGAGAAAATGACCAAAGTGCGCGCCGGGCAGGTGGTGATGGCCGGGTATAACATGATGATCCCGTACCTGGTGCCGGAAATGTCGACCGAACAGCAAGAGGCGCTGAAGCAGAACGTGAAGTCGCCGCTGGTGTACAGCAAAGTGGTGATCCGCAACTGGCAGTCGTTCATCAAGCTGGGCGTGCATGAAGTTTATTCCCCAACCGCGCCTTATTGCCGCGTGAAGCTGGATTATCCGGTGAGCATGGGCGGCTATCAGCACCCACGCGATCCCAACCAGCCGATTGGCTTGCATATGGTCTATGTGCCGACGTTGGCGGGCAGCGGACTCAGCCCGCGTGAGCAGTCACGGAAAGGCCGCGCATTGCTGCTGGGCACGCCGTTTGAAGTGCATGAGCAGATGATCCGCGAACAATTGCAGGGCATGTTGGGCTCAGCCGGTTTCGATCATCAGCGGGATATTGAAGCCATCACCGTCAACCGCTGGTCGCACGGTTATTCCTACTTCCTCAACGGGCTGTTTGACGACGAGGACGAGGCGCAGAAAATCATTGAGACGGCGCGCCAGCCGATCGGCAAAATCGTGATTGCCAACTCGGATTCAGACTGGAGCCCGTACGCCAACTCGGCGATCGACCAGGCATGGCGTGCGGTCAATGAGCTGGCTTTTGGCCAGGTAGCCGCAAAGGAGGGAGCATGAAAATGCGTTCACTGTATTTGCTGACCTTACTGGCGGCGGGCGGTTCGGCCCAGGCGATGTCGGCCGGGGAATACGTGGCGAAGGCCGGTGACTGTACCGCCTGTCATACCGCGCCGGGTGGCGCCTTGTTTGCCGGCGGCATGAAGTTCCCGACCCCGCTGGGCAATATTTACGCCACCAATATTACGCCGGACAAACAGCAGGGTATCGGCGCTTATTCTTTTGACGAGTTTGACCGGGCCATGCGCCAGGGGATCGCCAAAGACGGCCACCGGCTTTACCCGGCAATGCCTTACACCTCTTACGCCAAAATGAATGCGGAAGATATGCGCGCGCTGTATGACTACCTGATGAAGGAAGTGCCGGCGCAGAATACCGCCAACCGCGCCAGTGACATCAGTTGGCCGTTGTCGATGCGCTGGCCGCTGGCGGTATGGAATCAGCTGTTCCATGACGATACGCCTTACCAGCCTGACCACGGCCAGAGCGCCGAGTGGAATCGCGGCGCCTATTTGGTTCAGGGGGCGGGGCACTGTGGCAGTTGCCATACGCCGCGTGGCTGGGCGATGCAGGAAAAAGGTCTGGACAGCAAAGAGCCGGCCTTCCTGAGCGGTGCCGAGCTGGACGGCTGGTACGCTTCCGGGTTGCGTGGGCTGAAACAGGATGAGGTGGTCGCCCTGTTGAAAACCGGGCGCAGCCAACACGCGGCGGTTTCCGGGCCGATGAGCGAAGTGGTAAGCCACAGTACGCAGTATCTTAGCGACGGCGATCTGAATGCCATTGCCACCTATCTGCACAGCCTGGCGGCAGAAAAACCGCAGGCGGAGAAAGTGACGGCGGTAGCCACCGGCAACCCGCAGGGACAGCGCAGCTATGCCATGTACTGTTCAACCTGTCATGGCAATAAGGGCGAGGGCAGCGATAACACCATTCCGGCGCTGGCGGGGAATGCGACGGTGACGGCAGATAATCCGATCACCGCGCTGCGCGTGGTGCTGGAAGGGGCGCATACGCCAATCACCCAACAGGCTACTGCGATCGCCATGCCGGGTTACGCCTGGGCGTTGAACGACCAGCAGGCTGCCGATCTGATGAGCTATTTGCGAGGCAGTTGGGGGAATCAGGCGGCACCGGTCACGGCGCAGCAGGTGCAGGAGACGCGCAAGCTGGCGGAGAAATAACAAAAGGGCGCGGCATGTACCGGCCGCGCCCCATTTCAATTACAGAACCTTATGCGGGCCGAAGCATTCGTAGTGGATGCGATCGGCGCTCACGCCCATCTCCAGTAATTGCTTACCCACAGACTGCATAAACGGCACCGGCCCACAGAAATAGTAATGCATCTGCGGCGTGCTGAGGCTGTCGCGCAGGGCGCTGAGGTTCATCAGGCCACGGCTCTGGTAGTCGCGGCCTTCCACGTCGTTGGCACCCGGTTGGTTGTACCACACGTGACGGCTCAGGTTCGGCATGCGCCCGGCGATATCCGCCACTTCATTGGCAAAGGCGTGAACGCTGCCGTTTTCCGCCGCGTGCAGCCAGTGCACGTCCGCCTGGTGTTGGTTATCGTGCAGGGTATTGAGCATGCCGAGCATTGGTGTCTGGCCAACGCCGGCGGAGATCAATGCCACTGGCGTGTCCGGCTGCGCTTCGAGGAAGAAATCCCCGTGCGGTGGGGCGAGGTAAATCACATCGCCTTCTTTGGCCTGCTGATGCAGGAAGTTCGAAACCTTGCCCTGATCTTCACGCTTCACCGCGATGCGATAGTATTCGCCGTTAGGGGCGGTGGTCAGTGAGTATTGGCGAATTTCCTGATTTTCCATGCTGTCGTGATTGATGTAGATCGCCAGGTATTGCCCCGGTTTGAAGTCGATCACCCGGCCACCGTCAACTGGCGCCAGTACGAAGCTGCAAATCACCTCGCTCTGCGGCTGTTTTTTGACGATGCGGAAAGCACGCAGATCGCGCCAGCCGCCATCGGCGGTTTCACTGGCCTGATAAATCTGACCTTCACGCTGGATAAACACATCCGCCAAAACGCCATAGGCTTTGCCCCAGGCATCCAACACTTCCTGACCCGGGCTGAACATCTCGTCCAGGGTCGCCAGCAAATGGCCACCGACAATCTGATATTGATCCGGCTGAATATTCAGGCTGGTGTGCTTCTGGGCAATGCGTTCCACCGCCGGCAGCAGCGCCGCCAGGTTTTCGATATTCGCGGCATAAGCGCAGATCGCGTCGAACAGCGCCTGACGCTGATCGCCATTGCGCTGATTGTTCATATTGAACACATCCTTTAGCTCGGGATTGTGCTCGAACATGCGATCGTAGAAATGGGCGGTCAGTTTCGGTCCGGTAGCGGCCAGCAGGGGAATAGTAGATTTTACGGTGGCGATGGTTTGGCTATCCAGCATGGTAACGCTCCTTGGTCGGTCATTATTGGAATAATCTAATGATGCATTTCAGATGCATCTTTTGGTTTAAACGCATCCTAGCGGTTTCTGCCGCGGCTGTAAATACCCCTGTTTTTATTGCGGGGTCGTCATGCGGCGATCTCGCTCACAGAACATGAAAAAACCGCATTCTCGGCATGAGTAAAAGTCCGTTGCCGAATGGGGGAATTTATCGGATCAAAGCCTTGCCGTGCCTAATGCCAATCGTTTGCGTAAAAACCTCTGTCAAGACCTATCCTCGGTGGGGGGAAACAGTTTACACTGTGGCCCAGAACCCAACCGGGTGATTTTTTAGTTAGCTGATTTAAGTCAGGAGAAGCCGGATGTTAAAGCGTGAAATGAACATTGCTGATTACGATGCCGAACTGTGGCGTGCAATGGAGCAAGAAGTGGTGCGTCAGGAAGAGCACATTGAGCTGATTGCGTCTGAGAACTACACCAGCCCGCGCGTCATGCAGGCCCAGGGTTCCCAGTTGACCAACAAATACGCTGAAGGTTATCCGGGCAAGCGTTATTACGGCGGCTGCGAATACGTGGATATCGTTGAGCAACTGGCTATCGACCGTGCCAAAGAGCTGTTCGGTGCCGATTACGCCAACGTACAGCCGCACTCCGGCTCCCAGGCCAACTTCGCCGTTTACACCGCGCTGCTGCAGCCGGGTGACACCATTTTGGGGATGAACCTGGCGCACGGCGGCCACCTGACCCACGGTTCTCCGGTTAACCTGTCCGGCAAACTGTATAACGTGGTGCCTTACGGCATCGACGATAAGGGCCAAATCGATTACGAAGATCTGGCCAAGCAGGCGCAGACTCACAAGCCAAAAATGATCATCGGCGGCTTCTCTGCCTTCTCCGGTATCGTTGACTGGGCAAAAATGCGTGAAATCGCTGACAGCATCGGTGCCTACCTGTTCGTAGACATGGCGCACGTTGCGGGCCTGATCGCCGCCGGCGTTTATCCGAACCCGGTTCCACACGCACACATCGTGACTACCACCACCCACAAAACCCTGGCGGGTCCGCGTGGCGGCCTGATCCTGGCGAAAGGCGGTGATGAAGATCTGTACAAAAAACTGAACTCTGCCGTGTTCCCTGGCGGCCAGGGCGGCCCGCTGATGCACGTGATTGCCGGTAAAGCGGTAGCGCTGAAAGAAGCGATGGAGCCTGAGTTCAAAATCTATCAGCAGCAAGTGGCCGATAACGCCAAAGCGATGGTGGAAGTGTTCCTGGAGCGCGGCTACAAAGTGGTTTCCGGTGGCACCCATAACCACCTGTTCCTGCTGGATCTGGTTGATAAGAACCTGACCGGTAAAGAAGCTGACGCCGCCCTGGGCCGCGCCAACATCACCGTGAACAAGAACAGCGTGCCAAACGATCCCAAGAGCCCGTTCGTCACCTCCGGTGTGCGTATCGGTACGCCGGCAGTCACTCGCCGCGGCTTCAAACAAGCCGAAGTGCGTGAGCTGGCCGGCTGGATCTGCGACGTGTTGGACAACATCAATGATGAAGCCACCATCGAACGCACCAAGAAGAAAGTGTTGGATATCTGCGCCCGCCTGCCGGTTTACGCATAATTCCGCTTTCTGTTAAGAACCCGCTTCGGCGGGTTTTTTAATGCCTGTTTACGGCAAACTGTGAACTGCCTAGCACTCTGTAGCCTCAGCCCTGAATGTGCATTGCTAGCCAGTGTGACCTCTGTCAAAGTATCGCCCTCACACCGGAGGGATCATGGTTCTGCAATCAACGCGTTGGCTCGCTCTCAGTTATTTCACCTACTTCTTTTCTTATGGCATTTTCTTACCCTTTTGGGGCGTTTGGTTAAAAGGCGAGGGCATACCGCCTGAAACTATCGGTATTCTGCTCGGCGCCGGGCTGGTTGCACGTTTCCTCGGCAGTTTGCTGATTGCTCCCCGGGTAAAAGATCCCTCTCATCTGGTGACGGCATTGCGCCTGTTGGCATTGCTGACGTTGGCTTTCGCTATCGGGTTCTGCTTCGGCAACGGGTGGGGCTGGCTGATGCTGGTGATTGCCGGCTTCAACCTGTTCTTCTCACCACTGGTGCCGCTGACCGACGCGCTGGCCGCCACCTGGCAAAAACAAATCACCATGGATTACGGTCGGGTCAGGCTGTGGGGCTCGCTGGCGTTCGTGATTGGTTCGGCGTTGACCGGGCAGATGGTCTCCGTCTGGGGCCATAACGCGATCCTTTACAGCCTGATCATCAGCATATTGGCGATGCTGTTGGGCATGATGCTGAAACCGAGCGTGATGCCGCAGGGCGAAGCGCGCAGCCACAGCGAGGCCGATCGTTCATTGTGGGAGATGCTCAAAGAAGGGCCGGTCTGGCGTTTCCTGCTGTGTGTCACCCTGTTGCAGGGCGCGCACGCCGGCTATTACAGCTTTGGCTCGATCTATTGGCAGGAAGCGGGCTATTCGGCTTCGACCATTGGTTACCTGTGGTCGCTGGGCGTGGTGGCTGAGGTGATTATTTTCGCCAGCAGCAATTTCCTGTTCCGCCGTTGGAATGCGCGCAATCTGCTGTTGCTTTCCGCCTGCTGCGGCGTGCTGCGTTGGAGCCTGATGGCGACCAGCACCGAACTGGGATGGCTGCTGGTGATCCAAATTCTGCATTGCGGCACCTTCACCGTTTGCCATCTGGCGGCTATGCGTTTTGTCGCCGCGCGCAAGGGGCCGGAAGTGATCCGGTTGCAGGCGGTCTACTCGGCGCTGGCAATGGGGGGCGGTATTGCGATTATGACGGTGATTGCCGGCTTCCTGTTTGAGCATCTGCAGGGCGGGGTATTCTGGGTGATGGCGGCGGTGGCGTTGCCGGCACTGTTTATTCGTCCGCCGGCAGTGGTGGTCAGCGACAGCCGTTAAGAGGTTTCCAGCAGCGCACGAATGGCTTTGCGTTGCTGGCGCTCTAAGGGTAATTCGGTGTAAATCAGCGGTGGCTGCGGCTCACCGTGTTCCGCGGCATAAGGGGTGATCACCAAGGTGACGCCCTGCGGCGCACCGGAACGCAGATAGTCGCGCAGCGGCAGATATTTGATGTTCAACGGCAGCAGCGTTAATTCGCGGATCTGATATTCCACTTCCTCTTCCAACTGCGGGTTGTCCAGCGTCAACAACAGCACCTGTTTTTCCTGCAGCGCATTGCCCTGCATCAACCAGGCGCCGAAGCTGATGGCGACCAGTCCCGCTTCCTCACTGGAAAAATGAATGCCGTATTCCTGTTCGAGCGGCGCCAGTGCTTCCTGAGCGGTACGCATCAAACGCGGGTACTTACGCTCGACCTCTTCCAACAGCATGTTGTCGATGCCAATCTCAAAGCGACAGCGTTCCACCGCCGGTGCCAGATGGGCAAACAGCTGGCTGATCAAATCCTCTTTACTGCTGAAGGTCATGCCGGAGATCTGCTGAAATCGCTCGACCACATTTTCAATCGCAACCATTAGCCGCAGATCTTCCGCCGAGTCGTTGCTGTGGTAGCTGTGATTTTTCAGCATGGTGAACATCAGCACCAGAAAGTCGCTTTCGCTGGCCTCGGGCTGCAGGGTAAAGAGCCGATTCAGTGAGTGATGCAGCCAACTGGCCGCCTGATGCTCCGGTTTCTGATGCAGCCAGTCGCGCTGAAGGGGGCTGAAGTTGGGGTGTCGCTGGCGCTGACTTTCCCAGGCACAGTAGCGCAGGTAGTGCTGCAGGAATTGACGATCACGCTGATCAAAGCTGCGATTGATTAACGCTTCACATTCGCTGATGCACTGTTCCAACTGCGGTGTCAGATCGCGGCTTGGCCCCAGCGCCTGCTGAAGCCAGAGAGAAAAATGGCGTTCGATAAATTCCGGGCTGCAGCGCAGCGCCCGTCGCAGCCAGTGGAGCAGGCAGAGGCGTTGGTTGAGCGCGCTTCCCCTGATCCGGTAGCCTTCGTCGGGATTGCCGTCGATTTCCAGGTGATGGAAACGCTGGATTTCACTGGCAACCTCGGCTATATCTTGCCGGGTGATGGGAGGGGCGACGCCATTAATTTGGCTGATAGTCTCCAGTTGTACTGCGGGCACCGGCGCATACAGCATCAATAACAGATGGCAGCGTCGCTGTTGACCGGAGAGCTCAGGCACGGGAGAGGTGTCCAGGCTCATATCACCTTCTGGTGGGTAACGTTTAAATTATGAATAAGCATAGCAAAAGGCGATGCGCGGCGCGGCTACAGCACTCGGTTTTACTTCGGCTTACAACTTTCGTCACAATTATTGGCTGCAATGGCGGTGGTTTAAGATTGGTTGATGTTACTTTATAACAATAATGAGTATCGTTTGATGATGAAGCTACGATTTATTCTGGTCGGTTTTTTAACGCTGTTCAGCGCCGGTGCTGTCGCTCACCCACACAGCTTTATTGATATGAACACCACTTTCGTGGCCAAGGATCAACAGCTGGTTGGCTTGAAAATGGTTTGGGTTATGGATGAAATCACCTCGGCGGATCTGCTCTACGATGCGCAGAACGCCAAAGACGATTCGGAAGTGTGGAAAAAGTTGGCGGCGCAGGTCATGGCCAACGTCCTTGGCCAGCACTATTTCACCGACGTGTACCGCGACGGCAAGCGGGTGAAATACCTGAACTTGCCGACGGAATATCACCTGTCGCGCCAGGGGCATCAGGCGGTGCTGGAGTTTGTGTTGCCGCTGGCCGAACCGCAGCCGCTGGCGGGCAAGCCGTTTGAGATATCCACCTACGATCCGACCTATTTTGTTGATATGACCTATAAAGACAAAACGGCGCTGCATTTGCCGCCGGAGATGGCAGCCCAGTGCCAGTTCAAACTGATGACGCCAAAACCGAACTCCTCCTTGCAGGCTTATGCGTTATCCCTCGATAAGAACGATTCACCCGGTGAAGATATGGAACTGGGACAACAGTTTGCGCAGAGGGTCAGCCTGCAATGTCAATAAACCTCAGCCAGCCTGCCACGCGTAAGCGGCACTGGGCTTTCAGCCTGTGGCCGCTGCTGCTGTTCGCGCTGTTGCTGGCGTTGGGCGCCCAGCTGGCGTGGCACTATTGGCCGCAGTTGCTGCTGCAAAGCGTGGTGTGGCAAAAAGGATTGCACCTGCAGATGGCCGGCCTGTTGCAGCAGGTCAAAGCGGCGCCGCAGCAAGCCGGATTGGCCCTGATGCTGTTCAGCCTGAGCTACGGCGTGTTGCATGCGCTCGGCCCCGGTCACGGCAAAGTGGTGATCGCTACCTACCTGGCCACCCATCCGGCGCGGCTGAAAAGCAGCCTGAAACTGACCTTTGCCGCTTCGCTGGTGCAGGGCGGGGTGGCGATAGCCCTGGTGACGCTGATGCTGGTGGTATTGCAATTGTCATCCCGACAGTTGCACCAGAGCAGTTTCTGGTTGGAGAAGGGCAGTTTTATTCTGGTGATGCTGCTCGGGGTGTTACTGAGCTGGCGCGCGGTGAAGCGCTTGTATCACGCGGTGAAAGCCATGCGTCCGGCGCCCGCACTGCGTATCAACCGCCTGCAACCCTTGCCGGCGGATCACGTCCACAGCGAACATTGTGGTTGCGGTCATCGACATTTGCCGAGCGACAGTGAACTGCAGGCCGGCAGCGACTGGCGTACGCAGGCTGCCATTGTGTTGGCAATGGGGATGCGGCCCTGCTCGGGGGCGATACTGGTATTGCTGTTTTCCAAGGTGATTGGCGTTTTCTTCTGGGGGGTTATTTCGGCGTTGGCAATGGCGTTGGGGACTTCGCTGACTATCTCGTTGTTGGCGTTGCTGGTGCATTACAGCCGTCGGCTGGCAGTGCGGCTCAGCCGTTCACGTGCGCCCGCTGCCTGGGGGGCGGTCGCCTGGGGCTCGCTGGCGCTGGCCGGTGGCTTGATCCTGCTGTTCGCCGGCTTGCTGTTGTACGTCAGCGCTCAGCCGGAATTTGGTGGCGGCATCCGGCCTTTCTCCCGCTGACAGGCATAAAAAAAGCGCTGCAATGATTGCAGCGCTTTTTCTTTATTCATTCACTTCGCGATTAACGCTTCAGCGCTTCGCTCAGTTCCTCACGCATGGTGGAAAGCATGGCTTTCACTACGCGTGGGTTACCGGCGACTACGTTGCCGGAGCTGAAGTGGTTGTGGCCGCCAACAAAGTCGGTCACCAGGCCGCCAGATTCGCGCACCAGCAGTTCACCCGCGGCGAAATCCCATGGCTTCAGGCCAATTTCGAAGAAACCGTCCACGCGGCCGGCAGCCACGTAGGCCAGATCCAGTGCGGCAGAACCGGTACGGCGGAAGTCGGCACACTGAGTGAACAGTTTGCCAACCACGTTGATGTAAGGTGTCGCGTGCTGCTTCACTTTGAACGGGAAGCCGGTTGCCAGGATGGTGCCATCCAGGTCTTTGGCGTTGGTGCCGCGCAGACGGTAACCGTTGAGCTGTGCGCCCTGACCGCGAGTCGCGGTGAACAGTTCGTTGCGCATTGGATCGTAAACCACAGCCACTTCAGTACGGCCTTTAATGCGTACGGCGATGGAAACTGAGAAGTGTGGGAAACGTTTGATGAAGTTTGATGTGCCATCCAGTGGATCGATCACCCATTGCACGTCTTTATCTTCGCCGACTAATTCGCCGCGTTCTTCGGTAACAATAGTATGTTGCGGATAGGACTTGCGAATGACTTCGATGATCAGATGCTCTGCATCGCGATCGACGTTAGTGACAAAGTCATTGGTCCCTTTCTGGCTCGCTTCTACAGCGTCCGGGGTTTCGTAGTTTTTGGCAATCAGGTTACCGGCCTTGCGCGCAGCGCGCACGGCGATCGTCAGCATCGGATGCATGGGTATCTTCCAACTAGGATGTTAAAGAACAGGAAACGGCGCGAAGTATAGCAGGTGTTCGGTAAAATGCCTACGGCTGTGTTAAGATGCTGTGATTTTCCGCTACGCTCAGAGTTTGTATGCTGCATAACATCCGCATTGTTCTGGTAGAAACCTCTCATACCGGCAACATGGGCTCGACCGCCAGAGCCATGAAAACCATGGGTTTAACCAACCTTTATCTGGTTAATCCACTGATAAAGCCCGATTCTCAGGCGATCGCCCTGGCCGCTGGCGCCAGCGACGTGATCGGCAACGCCACTATCGTTGATACCCTGGACGACGCCATTGCCGGCTGTAGTCTGGTGGTGGGCACCAGCGCACGTTCACGCACCTTGCCGTGGCCGATGCTGGAACCGCGTGAATGCGGCGTGCGCGCTGTGCACGAAGGCGAACATGCGCCGGTGGCGCTGGTATTCGGCCGTGAACGTGTCGGTCTGACCAATGACGAACTGCAAAAGTGCCATTATCACGTCGCCATTCCTGCCAACCCGGATTACAGCTCGCTGAATCTGGCGATGGCGGTGCAAATCCTGGCCTATGAAGTGCGTGTGGCCTACCTCGATCGCCAACAGGCGGGTGTGCCGCCGTTGGAAGAGACGCCGTATCCGCTGGTGGACGACCTCGAACGTTTTTATCAGCACCTGGAACAAACGCTGCAGCACAGCGGCTTTATTCGTCCGTCCCATCCGGGGCAGGTGATGAGTCGTTTACGCCGTTTATTCACCCGTGCGCGGCCGGAAGCTCAAGAGCTGAATATCCTGCGCGGCATGCTGACGTCGATAGAGAAACAGGACAAACATCAAGGTAATTAATTTGATGGGGTCTGAGGGTTCAGGGCAATAGTATTAGTTATCCAAGGGTTATAACATGTATTTTATATGCATTTTGAATTGCTAAGTTCAAAATGTGCTAATACTTGAGTAAATTACTAGGTTAAATAGTTGACTGATTTACTCGGGAATGTCAGACTTTCGGCCATGTTTGACCAACAGGTAACCACTTAGCTATGAGACTGACATCTAAAGGCCGTTATGCCGTAACCGCAATGCTTGACGTGGCATTGCACTCCCAGGAAGGGCCCGTACCTCTGGCGGATATTTCTGAGCGCCAAGGTATCTCGCTCTCTTATCTGGAACAATTATTCTCCCGTCTGCGTAAAAATGGCCTGGTGGCCAGCGTGCGCGGACCGGGCGGTGGTTATCTGCTGGGCAAAGACGCGAGTGAGATTGCCGTTGGTGCTGTTATCACCGCCGTCGATGAATCGGTAGATGCAACCCGTTGCCAGGGTAAAGAAGGCTGTCAGGGTGGCGATCGCTGCCTGACCCACACCCTGTGGCGCGATCTGAGCGAGCGCATCAGCGGGTTCCTGAACAACATTACGCTGGCTGAACTGGTGAACAACCAGGAAGTGCTGGTGGTGGCGGACCGTCAAAACAACGATACCCGTCGCACGGCCAACGGTCGTCAGCAAGAAACTATCAACGTTAATCTGCGCGCATAAGCAGCTGGCGATACTTTTTTTAGTTTTTGGAAGTGATGTACGGAGCACAAGAGCAATGAAATTACCGATTTATCTGGATTACTCAGCAACGACGCCGGTTGATCCGCGCGTCGCTGAGAAAATGATGCAGTTTTTGACTCTGGACGGGACTTTCGGTAACCCGGCTTCCCGTTCCCACCGTTTCGGGTGGCAGGCGGAAGAAGCGGTAGATATCGCCCGTAACCAAATTGCTGAACTGGTTGGCGCTGACCCGCGCGAAATCGTGTTCACTTCCGGAGCAACCGAATCCGACAACCTGGCGATTAAAGGCGCTGCCAATTTCTATCAAAAGAAAGGCAAGCACATCATCACCAGCAAAACCGAACACAAAGCCGTGCTGGACACCTGTCGTCAGCTCGAGCGTGAAGGCTTTGAAGTGACCTATCTGGCACCGCAGAGCAACGGTATCATTAGCCTGCAGGCCCTCGAAGCCGCGATGCGCGACGACACCATTCTGGTTTCGATCATGCACGTGAACAACGAAATCGGCGTGGTGCAGGATATCGAAGCCATCGGCGAAATGTGCCGTGCGCGCGGTATCATCTACCACGTTGATGCGACCCAGAGCGTGGGCAAACTGCCTATCGATCTGAGCAAGCTGAAAGTCGATCTGATGTCGTTCTCCGGCCACAAGATTTATGGCCCGAAAGGCATTGGTGCGCTGTACGTGCGTCGTAAACCGCGTATTCGTATCGAAGCCCAGATCCACGGTGGCGGTCATGAGCGCGGTATGCGTTCTGGCACTCTGCCTGTGCATCAGATTGCCGGTATGGGTGAAGCCTACCGCATCGCCAAAGAAGAAATGCCGACGGAAATGGCGCGCCTGCGTACGCTGCGTGACCGCCTGTGGAACGGCGTGAAAGATATGGAAGAAGTGTATCTGAACGGCGATCTGGAACACGGCGTTCCTAACATTCTGAATGTCAGCTTCAACTATGTTGAAGGTGAATCGCTGATCATGGCGCTGAAAGACCTTGCCGTCTCTTCAGGTTCCGCCTGTACCTCCGCTAGCCTTGAGCCATCTTACGTGCTGCGCGCGTTGGGCATGACCGACGAGTTGGCGCATAGCTCGATCCGTTTCTCTCTGGGGCGTTTCACCACGGAAGAAGAGATCGATTACACCATTCAGCTGGTGCGTAAATCCATTGGCCGTCTGCGCGACCTGTCTCCACTGTGGGACATGTTCAAGCAGGGCGTGGATATCAACAGCATCGAATGGGCACATCATTAATTCTCAGGATTCAGGAGCAAGGTCATGGCTTACAGCGAAAAAGTAATCGATCACTATGAAAACCCGCGTAACGTGGGTTCGTTCGACAACGAAGATCCTAGCGTCGGCAGCGGCATGGTTGGCGCACCGGCTTGTGGCGACGTCATGAAGCTGCAAATCAAGGTCAACAATGAAGGCATCATTGAAGACGCGCGTTTCAAGACTTACGGCTGCGGTTCCGCCATCGCTTCCAGCTCGCTGGTGACCGAATGGATGAAAGGCAAATCTCTTGATCAGGCCGAAGCGATCAAAAACACCCAGATCGCCGAAGAACTGGAATTACCGCCGGTAAAAATTCACTGCTCTATCCTGGCGGAAGACGCCATTAAAGCAGCGATTGCCGACTACAAGAGCAAACATAGCGCCAAGTAATTATTTTTGAGTCAGTTAGCCCAGCCTTGGTTGGGCTTTGAAGTGTGAGGTTGTGATGTCAATTACCATGAGCGACAGCGCTGCGCAGCGTGTTCAGGCATTTATGGATAACCGTGGCAAAGGCCTTGGCCTGCGTCTGGGGGTGAGAACCTCCGGCTGCTCGGGGATGGCGTACGTGCTGGAATTTGTTGACGAAATGAACGATGACGATATCGTTTTTGAAAACAAAGGCGTTAAGGTGATCATTGACGGCAAGAGCCTGGTCTACCTTGACGGCACCGAGCTTGATTTCGTTAAGGAAGGCCTGAACGAAGGCTTCAAGTTCAACAACCCCAATGTCTCAAGCGAATGCGGCTGCGGCGAAAGTTTCAACGTCTGACAGTCCATCGAGCTCCCCCGCCGACGCGGGGGAACTTCATCCGATAAAGCCCAGAGCACGCTATGGATTACTTTACTTTATTCGGGCTGCCAGTTCGCTATCTTGTGGACGGCAGCCTGCTTGCATCTCGCTATCAGGATCTGCAGCGTCAATTCCATCCCGATCGCAATGCTCTCCAGCCGGAACGCGAACGTCTGATGGCGTTGCAACAGGCGGCGACTATCAATGAAGCCTACCAAACGCTGAAGCACCCATTAAAACGCGCAGAGTATATGTTATCTTTGCACGGTTTTGATTTGGGCAACGAGCAGCATACCCTGCGGGATACCGCGTTCCTGATGGAACAGCTGGAATTACGCGAAGAGCTCGACGCCATTGAGCGCAAAGCGGAGGCGGAAAGCCTGCTGGCCGGTTTTGGCGCGCGGGTGAACGAGACGGTCAAACAGCGCACTGCGCTGATGGTGCAGCAACTGGATAACCAGCAATGGGTTGATGCCGCCGATACCGTGCGTAAGCTGCGCTTTTTGGACAAACTCCAGCAACAGGTTGAACAACTCGAAGAAAAACTGCTGGGTTTTGAGTAAAACCCTATGAATTTCGAGTTACAGCTAGGCGGCCAGCTCGCTCACCCCGGGCGCTTACTTAAGTAAGTAACCGGAGTGAGCGAGTGCAGCTAACAACGCTGTAACTTGAAAGGCGACGGGTACACGTTTTGATTGTGGAAGCTTCAATATGGCCTTATTACAAATTAGCGAGCCCGGCCTCAGCGCCGCGCCGCACCAGCGTCGTCTGGCTGCCGGTATTGATTTAGGCACCACCAATTCTCTGGTCGCCACGGTGCGCAGCGGGCAAGCGGAAACGCTGACCGATGCCCAGGGGCGCGACTTGCTGCCCTCAGTGGTGCACTATCAGGCTGACACCTTGCGTGTCGGTTGGGATGCGCGCCGGCAGGCAGCGCAGGATCCCGCCAACACCATCAGCTCAATCAAACGCATGATGGGCCGTTCATTGGCCGACGTACAGCAGCGTTACCCGAACCTGCCGTACCAGTTCCAGGCCAGCGACAACGGCTTGCCGATGATCCTCACCGCTGCCGGTCCGGTTAACCCGGTAGGCGTTTCCGCCGATATCCTCCGAGCACTTGCCGAACGCGCGCAAACCGCGCTGGAAGGGGATCTCGATGGCGTGGTGATCACCGTTCCCGCTTATTTTGACGATGCACAGCGCCAGGGCACCAAAGACGCTGCGCGTCTGGCCGGGCTGCACGTGCTGCGCCTGCTGAACGAACCCACGGCGGCGGCGATTGCCTACGGCCTGGATTCCGGGCAGGAAGGCATCATCGCGGTTTACGATCTGGGCGGCGGCACCTTTGATATTTCCATTCTGCGGCTGAGTCGTGGGGTGTTCGAAGTGTTGGCCACCGGCGGCGATTCCGCGCTGGGCGGCGACGACTTTGACCATTTGCTGGCCGACTGGCTGCGTGAACAGGCCGGTGTGGCCGATCGCAGCGATCACGGCGTTCAGCGCCAGTTACTGGACGCGGCCATCGCCGCCAAGGTTGCACTGAGCGATGCCGACAGCGTCAGCGTTGCAGTGGCCGGCTGGCAGGGCGAAGTGACGCGTGCGCAGTTCGAGACGTTGATCGCCACTCTGGTTAAACGCACCCTGATGGCTTGCCGTCGCGCGTTGAAAGATGCGGGCGTCAGCGCCGAAGAGGTGCTGGAAGTGGTGATGGTTGGTGGTTCCACTCGCGTGCCATTGGTGCGTGAGCAGGTGGGCACGTTCTTTGGCCGCACGCCGTTGACCTCGATTGATCCCGATAAAGTGGTCGCCATCGGTGCCGCGATTCAGGCCGATATTCTGGTGGGTAACAAGCCGGACAGCGACATGTTGCTGCTGGACGTGATCCCACTGTCGCTTGGGCTGGAAACCATGGGCGGTCTGGTCGAGAAAGTGATCCCGCGCAACACCACCATTCCGGTGGCGCGCGCGCAGGAATTCACCACCTTTAAAGACGGCCAAAGCGCGATGATGATCCACGTGCTGCAGGGCGAGCGCGAGCTGGTGCAGGATTGCCGTTCGCTGGCGCGTTTCTCGCTGCGTGGTTTGCCGCCGCTGCCTGCCGGTGGCGCGCACATTCGCGTCACTTTCCAGGTGGATGCCGACGGTCTGTTGAGCGTTACCGCGATGGAGAAATCCACCGGCGTTGAGGCTTCGATTCAGGTTAAACCGTCGTATGGCCTTTCCGACGCCGAAATCGCCGGTATGATCAAAGACTCGATGGCCAATGCGCAGAGCGATGTCGGCGCACGTAAGCTGGCAGAACAGCGGGTTGAGGCGTCTCGGGTGCTGGAAAGCCTGCAGGGCGCACTGGCCAGCGATGCCGCGTTGCTGAGCGAAGCCGAAAGTACGGCGATCGCCGCTGCGGTGGAAGCTTTGCAACAGGCGACGCAGGGCACCGATCCTGCCGCTATCGAAGCCGCAATTAAAACATTAGATGCACAAACGCAAGACTTTGCCGCGCGCCGCATGGATGCTTCCATTCGCCGTGCGCTGGCTGGCCATTCTGTGGATGAGGTTTAATCATGCCTAAAATTGTTTTCCTGCCCCATCAAGATTTATGCCCGGAGGGGGCAGTACTGGAAGCCGAACACGGGGAGTCAATCCTCAACGTTGCGCTGCGCAACGGTATCGAGATTGAGCACGCCTGCGAGAAATCCTGCGCCTGCACCACCTGCCACTGCATCGTGCGCGAAGGTTTTGACTCGCTTGAAGAGAGCAGCGAGCTGGAAGACGACATGCTGGACAAGGCCTGGGGTCTGGAGCCGGAAAGCCGTTTGAGCTGTCAGGCGCTGGTGGCCGACGAAGATTTGGTGGTCGAAATGCCGCGTTACACCGTTAACCATGCGCGTGAGCATTAATTGCTAGTCGTGGCGCAGAGCTGGAGATAATAATGGGATTGAAGTGGACCGATAGCCGTGAAATCGGCGAAGCCCTGTACGACCAATATCCGGATACCGATCCGAAAACCGTACGTTTTACCGACATGCATCAGTGGATTTGCGATCTGGAAGATTTTGACGATGATCCACAGGCTTCCAATGAGAAAATACTGGAAGCGATCCTGCTGGTCTGGTTAGATGAAGCGGAGTAAATAGCGTAACGGGCTGCCATAGGCGGCCCGTTTATTTTGTATCCGACATACCCGTCGCCTTTCAAGCTGCAGCGTTGTTATCTGCACGACCTTACCCCAGTCACTTACCTGAGTAAGCTCCTGGGGATAAGGTCGCTGGATGCCTAGCTGCAACTTGAAATCCATAGGGTTTGCAATAAAAAAATCCCTAATAAATTTTGCTTTGAAGAGTGAAAAATGAAGGGGAAATCCGGAGTAAGAAGGCTATGACAACAGAATTCATGCTGGTCACGCTGTCGAACCAACCTGCCGACGCTCGTTGGGGTGAGAAAGCGCTGCTGAGCACCGATGATCAAGGAATGACCATTCATCTGACCGGCAACGACAAACTGGGTGGCATTCAACGTGCCGCCCGCAAGATCGACGGTCAAGGCGTCAAAAACGTCAAATTAGCCGGTGAAGGCTGGGATCTGGAAAACAGCTGGGCATTCTGGCAAGGCTTCCGCGGGCCGAAAGGCAAGCGCAGCGTCGAATGGGCAGAACTGCCGGAAGCGGAACGCAAAGAGCTGGAACAGCGCCTGAAGATCGTTGACTGGGTGCGCGACACCATCAATATGCCGGCGGAAGAACTGGGGCCGGAACAACTGGCTACGCGTGCGGTTGATCTGATGTGTGACGTCGGCTGTGATGCCGTCAGCTACCGTATTACCAAGGGTGAAGACCTGCGCGAGCAAAACTATGCCGGTATTCACACCGTGGGTCGGGGCTCGGATCGTTCACCGGTGCTGTTGGCGCTGGACTTCAACCCGACCGGCAACCCGGAAGCCCCGGTGTTTGCCTGCCTGGTGGGCAAAGGCATTACCTTTGATACCGGCGGCTACAGCCTGAAACAAAGCGCTTTTATGGACTCGATGAAAGCGGATATGGGCGGTGCGGCCACCATTACCGGCGCACTGGCGCTGGCGGCGGCCCGAGGTCTGAAACAGCGCGTGAAACTGTACCTCTGCTGTGCCGATAACATGGTTAGCGGTAACGCCTTCAAACTGGGTGACATCATCCGTTACCGCAACGGCAAAACCGTTGAGGTGATGAATACCGATGCGGAAGGGCGTCTGGTGCTGGCCGACGGCCTGATCGATGCTTGCGAACAAAACCCTGAATTGATCATCGACTGCGCCACCCTGACCGGCGCGGCGAAAACGGCGGTGGGTAACGACTACCATGCATTGTTCAGCTTCGATGACGCCCTGGCGCAGGAACTGCTGACCAGCGCGGCGGCTGAGCAAGAGCCTTTCTGGCGTCTGCCGTTGGCTGAGTTCCACCGCAGCCAACTGCCGTCCAACTTTGCCGAGCTGAACAACGTGGCCGGTCCGGCTTATACTGCCGGTGCCAGCACCGCGGCCGCCTTCCTGTCGCATTTTGTGAAAAACTACCGTCAGGGTTGGTTGCACATCGACTGCTCCGCCACTTACCGTAAGGGCGCGGTAGATCAATGGTCTGCCGGCGCGACCGGCCTGGGCGTGCGTGCCTTGGCTAACCTGTTGCTGAGCAAAGCCAAATAATGGTCTGCCCGCCTTGGCGGGCGGCTTGGAATGTCGTTTATTGTCGGGGCCCAGCATGCTGGGCCCCGTTATTTGATTGCTGGAGTTTGCCATGAGTTCTCACCATCACGATGCCGCCACCGGCGAAAATGAACTTGAACGCCTGTTGAAGCTGGCGGTGACGGAGCCGGCCCATCGTCCGGCATTCTTTCGTGAGTTGCTCGACGCTACGGTGTTGATCCTCGGTGACAGCGAACAGGTGCAGCATGGCGGCGACATCACCTTGAACGCCGATACGCCGGTGAACATTCAGCACTGGGAGAAGCAGGACGGCGGCAGCATCATCCCGTTTTTCAGCTCGGTGGAAGCGCTGCAAAAAGCCGTTGAGGACGAACAACCGTTTATCGCCATGCCGGCGCGGGTGTTATTCGAGATCACTCAGGGGGCGGATCTGTTCCTCAACCCGAAAGCCGAGTACGGCAAAGAGTTTTATCCTGAAGAAGTGGCGATGCTGCTGGCGACCGGTGGGGTAGCCAAACCGGCGGAACGCTATATCGATAAGGATACCCAGATCCTGTTGGGCCAGCCGGAGGAATATCCCTCGGCGATGGTCGATGCTTTGACCACACTTTTCAGCCAACGCAAACCGGTACGCCGCGCGTTTCTGGCGCTGATGCACGATCAGGCGGTCGACGAAAAGCCCAATCTGCTGGTCGGGCTGGAAGTGGATGGCGAACAGGCGGAGATCGAGGCGCTGATCAATGAGGCGGGGAGCGTGGCCAGTGAAACCGCGCCCGATGACGAGCCGGTAGATTTTTGCCTGGTTTCGGAAAAGGAACGTGGGGTCAGCCATTATCTGATTACCCACACCCAACCCTTCTACCAGCGTCGCTGGGGCAGTTGGCTGCGTAACATCATTCCTTCGACTGATAAAACCCAGTAGCCCTGTTTTGCTACTGTTCGTTGAAGAGAGCGGCCAGCCTTGAAAGGCTGGCCGGATACAACAATGGGCGCTGGAAAACCACCGCGTCACACCAAAATAGGCGGGGCGAACCCCGCCTTCAGGTTGCCATTTAACGTTAAACGTTACAGGACAACACTGCCGCTACCTCCGTACTTCCCTGTTTAAATGTAAGCTCGCAAACTGAGCCACGCATAAGCCAGATGAATACCAGGAACGTTATACAACCTACTGTAAATCCTGGTAAAAACAGTTTTCGCGACATGTCAGCCCTCCGTTGCATTTCTGCGGTTAAGAGGCTACCATGCTGGTGTTCAGGCAGTATGGTGAAGCCTCATTCTGATTAAGAGTCAGTTTGGGGCTTTCTTCTTTCTGCTTCCCACCCAGGGCCTGAAGCAGAAAGCTTCAAGCGCCCATCCGCAGTCTAACAGAAGCTTTAATTTCAAAGCTATACCGTCAGGTCGCGGTAAATTCGCTCAACTATTTACGCCAGATATTGTTCAAAAAAAAGACCCCGACCGGGGCCTTTCATTCGCTTGTTTTTGTTGTTCAGGGTTTTAGCCGGGCAAGCCCTGCAATGGCGCTTTCAAGATATTGACGAGGGCAGCCGAGGTTAATGCGTATAAACCCTTTTCCCTGTTCACCAAAGCTGATGCCCATTGAGGCGGCAATCTTAGAGTGGTGGATCAGCGCCTGCTGCAGCGCATTATCATCCAGACCCAAAGCGCGGCAATCCAGCCAGGCAAGATAGGTGCCTTCGGCCTGGGTCATTTTGCACCAGGGGGCGGCATAGGCTAAGGCCTGTTCAAACCAGCGCCGGTTGTCTGCCAGATACTGCTGTAAAGCATCAAGCCAGGTTTCTCCCTGCTGATAAGCGGCCGTGGCGGCGGTCATCGACAGCGCATTGAAGACATCCAACCCGTGGGCGTTGAGACGTTCGATAAACGCATTCCGGGTGTGAGCGTTGGGGATCAGGAAATTCGAGATCCGCAATGATGACAAACCAAAGCTCTTGCTGGCGGAAGTCGCCGAAATCACACGGTCATGCCAGGCCTCATCCAGATGCAGCACCGAGGTGAAGGTTTCGCCGGGCAACAGCAGATCGGCCCAGATTTCATCGGAGATGACCGTTACGCCATGGCGGCTGCACAGCGCCATCAACTGCGTCAGTTCGCTGCGGGTCCAGCAGCGGCCCGTTGGGTTATGCGGGTTACATAACAGCAACAGTGGCGGCTTTCGCTGCTCAAAACATGCCTCCAGATGATCGAAGTCGAATTGATAGCCTTGCGGGCCGGCTATCAAAGGGTTTTCGAGCACCTCTCTGCCGTTCATTGTGATGATCTTGGCGAAAGATCCGTAGTACGGCCCCTGAACCACGATCGGGTCTCCAGGCTGGCTAAGCAGCTGGATCAGAATGGCCAGGCCGGGAACGACGCCTTCGATGGACGTGAACCATTCGCGCTGCAAAGGCAACTGATGCCGTTTGGCGAACCAATCCATCGCCGCCTGGTAATACTGGTCATCGCGTTCGCTATAGCCAAATATGCCGTGTTCGACGCGGTGATGCAGCGCCTGCCGGACTTCCAATGGACACTGGAAATCAAAATCAGACACCCACATCGGCAAAAGGTCGGTTTCATCAAGCTGCAGATAGCGGTCGATAAAGTCCCATTTCACTGAGCCGGTGTGGTGGCGGTTGATGATCTGATTAAAATCGGTCTGTTTCACGTCAGGCTTCCTTACTCTGTAAATCATTCTGTGGCTGTATCTTGGCGATCCCGAACCCGGTAAACCCATAAATCAGGGCGAATACGACGGCGGCATAACACTGGATGGCCCACGGCAGTAAATCCAGCGTGCTGACCCCCAGAGTGGTCGCCATATAAATGCCTGCGGCGGTCCACGGGATTAACGGTTCGATGACGGTGCCGGCATCTTCCACGGTCCGCGACAGGTTTTTATTGTCTAACCCCATGCGGCGGTAGGCGCCTTTGAAGAGTTCGGCGGGGATCAGCAGCGCCAATTTTCCGTCGCTGGTGGCTCCGGTCACCAGAATGGTGGTGGCCACCGTGGCGGCGATTAACTGGCCGGTGGTATGAACCACTTTCAGCAGCCGATTGATGATCACCGTCAAGGCCCCGGTCAGGGTCAATGCACCGGCAAAGGAAAAGGCACAGAAGACCAGCAGGATGGTGCTCATCATCGAAAACATGCCGCCCCGGTTGAGCAGGCGGGGCACATCCTCGACGATGCCACTAATGCCGTGTCCCTGTGTCGCAAACATTGAAAGATTAAAGCCGTCCATCAACGCATTTAAGCCTTGCTGCAGATTGAATCCCTGGAGAAGCACGCCAATGGCGATGGCCAGGGCGCAGGCGGCCAGCATGACCGGGATCACCGGACGTTTGGTGACCGCCCCCCACAGAACCAGCACCGGGGGAAGGATTAACAACAGATTGAAGTGATAAAGGCTCTCGAGTGCCGTCACGATCTCGGTGACTTTTTCCGGAGTGGCCACGCTGCCAACTGCACTGGTGTGCCCGGCAATCAGATACACCACCGCGGCTAAAATGAAGCTCGGGAGCGTCGTATACATCAGATGCTGGATATGGCTATAGAGATCGGTATCCGCGACGATAGCCGCAAAATTGGTGGAGTCGGACAGCGGAGAAATTTTATCGCCAAAGTAGGCACCGGAGACGACGGCACCGGCAGCGGCGGCCAAAGGGACATCCAGCCCGGCGGCTACGCCCATCAGCGCGACGCCGACCGTGCCTGCCGCCCCCCAGGATGTGCCGGTGCAAACGGAGATCACGCTGGTAATGAAGAATGCGGCGATCAGAATATATTGAGGGCTAATCAGTTTTAAGCCCCAATAAACCATATAAGGGATGGTACCGCTGAACATCCAGGTGCCGATCAGCCCGCCTACGCAAATCAATATCATGATCACCGGCATCGCTTTGGCCAGCTTGGCAACGATGGAATCGATAATGTCGTCCCAGCGGTAACCCTGCCAGTAGGCCAGCGCGGCGGCAATGCCAGCGGAAGCCAGTAACAACGGCTCGATCCGCAGACCCAGCTGGCCATAGCCTATGATGAGCAGCAATAACATGGCCACAATGGGCAGCATCGCTAATCCCAGGTTGAGCTTCTTCTTGTCATTCATTTACAACTCCGGTTAAGGATGGGGATGTGACGCAAGCCTAATGAATTCGTTTTGACGGGGATGTGAGCGCAGGCAATCCTGCATGTAATCGGTTTCATGGAGAGACGTTGTGTGAGCAATCTCTCACTTATTGGCCTTGTTTTCTTCCAATGTGATGTTTTTTCCAAGCGAAGCGACCGAGTCTCGCAGGATCAACTCAGCGGAAAATAGATTATTCTGCGGGGGCGGCGCGGCAGTGGAGTTGAGCTGCAGCGCCAAATTGGCTGCGCGTCGCGCCATTCTTTCAATGGGATAATGCACGGTGGTCAATGACGGATGGAGGTATTTGGCCAGAGCCACGTCATCGAATCCGACGATCGAGATATCCTCAGGCAGGTTCATCTGCCGTTGGCGAAAGGTCCGCATCATGCCGGCGGCCATCACGTCGTTGAACGTCAGCGCGGCGGTAAAAGGGTGTTTGCTGGCCAGGATCCTTTCTGCTGCCAATTCGCCCCCTTGCTCATTGAAGGGCACGCTGATGATCCAGGATCCCGGTACCGAAATCCCGGCCTCGGCCATCGCCGCTCGATATCCCTCCAGACGTTGTTTTCTGTCATCTATCGGCAGATCCGTGGTGATACAGGCGATATGCCGGTGTCCGTGCTCGATGAGCATTCGGGTGGCGGCGTGAGAAGCGCTGACGTTGTCCAGCCAGATGCAGCGATTGGCGATGGCGGGCAAATAGCGATTGATCACCACCATCGCCGGGGTATGGGCGGCGTAGCGCAAAATGTCGGCATCGCTCATTCGGGTGACGTGAGCCACGATCGACTCGCACCCCTGATTAATCAGGAAGTCCAGGCCGTTTTTCTCCAGTTCGGCCTGATGACCGCCACTGCAAACCATCAATTTTACGCCGCCTTTACGCGTGATATCTTCGACGCCGCGTGCCAACCGCGAGAAAAATGGGTCGTCGAGATTGCCGGTCAGCAACCCCAGCATATTCCCGCTCCTTTTCGCCAGGGCCAGCGCGGCGGCATTACGGTGGTAGTTAAACTCGCGCATGGCCTTTTCAACGCGTTCGCGAGTGACGGGTTCAACATAAGCGGTGCTGTTGATCACCCTGCTGACGGTGGCGGTTGAAACGCCTGCGCGTCGGGCAACGTCTTTCATGGTGGCCATCTTATTTCCTGCTGGTTTCACGGCTGCCGAAGAGCGTCGGCACTGGGCGAGGCCAAGTCCGGGTGATTATTTATTATCTGTTTGTTTTAAAAGAATATAGGGATGAACTCAACCCACGGCGTCACGCATTGTGATCGGCATGGCAGTTCGCTGTGAGGCGTTTCGCAAGAAGGGAATTGAACTGCGGGGAACGGCACAGGTTGGAGAAGGGCGGTCGAGCACACTGCGCGTATTCAGCCTCAAGCCGCTTGAGTTTGCCCTATCCGTGTTTTGGGCCGCAAAATGAAGAATGAGGATAATATTTTTTTAATGAAATGTTGATTTTCCCGTAGGCAAGCGTTAACAGCACACATATAATCTGCGCCACTTGAGAAGGCCGGCACCCTGTTTTCAGACCGGCCTGTTTTGGAAGTTATACAGAGGCCATCATGACCGTAGAACGTACCTTTTCCATCATTAAACCAAACGCTGTAGCTAACAACGACATCGGCGCAATCTATGCTCGCTTCGAGCGTGCCGGTTTCAAAATCATCGCATCCAAAATGCTGCGTCTGACTCGCGAACAAGCTGAAGGCTTCTACGCTGAGCACAAAGGCCGCCCATTCTTCGATGGCCTGGTTGAATTCATGACCTCTGGCCCGATCGTGGTTCAGGTTCTGGAAGCGGAAAACGCAGTACAGCGCAACCGTGACATCATGGGCGCTACCAACCCAGACAACGCACTGGCCGGCACCCTGCGTGCTGACTACGCGGACAGCTTCACTGCCAACGCCGTACACGGTTCTGACGCAGTAGAATCTGCTCAGCGCGAAATCGCTTACTTCTTTAACGATAGCGAAATCTGTTCTCGTTAATAATACCCGTTGCCTTTCAAGCTGTAGGGGGCGAATATATTCGCCCCGATTGGCTTGGGCGCAGCATGCAGTGCCCCTACTCGAACAGGGTATTCACCGGCTGAAACAATAAAAATGCCCTGAATGCCTTTCAGACGTGGAAAGCTGCTACTAAAATTTGTACAATGCCGCGCCCCTGATGAGACGTCTTATCAGGGGCGCGCTTTTAGCGCCGTCACCCGATTATGCGGGTTGAACGACGCACTTACTTTCCACTCTTTCGCGCCATAAAGTGTAACAACGAGGCCAGAGATCAATTATGTTAGAACCCATCACGTCCGAGCACATCGTGTCTGAAAATAATTCGCTGACTACTCAATCCGTTAACGCGGAACAACCGGCTGTGGCCAAAATTAACCTGCTGGATCTGAACCGTCAGCAATTGCGTGAGTTCTTCGCCAAAATGGGCGAGAAACCCTTCCGTGCCGATCAGGTGATGAAGTGGATGTACCACTATTGCTGCGACGATTTTGAGCAGATGACCGATATCAACAAGGTCCTGCGCAATAAATTGCAAAGCGTCGCCGAGATCCGTGCGCCAGAAGTGGCGGAAGAACAGCGTTCAGCCGACGGCACCATTAAATGGGCGATCAAAGTGGGCGATCAGCAGGTCGAAACCGTGTATATCCCGGACGGCGATCGTGCGACCCTGTGCGTCTCTTCCCAGGTGGGTTGCGCGCTGGAATGCAAATTCTGTTCGACCGCTCAGCAGGGCTTTAACCGCAACCTGCGCGTGTCGGAAATCATTGGCCAGGTGTGGCGCGCTGCGAAAATCATCGGCGCGCTAAAGGTCACCGGCGAACGCCCGATCACCAACGTGGTGATGATGGGCATGGGTGAGCCTTTGCTCAACCTGAACAACGTGGTGCCGGCGATGGAAATCATGCTGGACGATTTTGGTTTTGGCCTGTCCAAACGCCGCGTAACCTTGTCTACCTCCGGCGTAGTGCCGGCGCTGGACAAGTTGGGTGATATGATCGACGTCGCGTTGGCGATCTCGCTGCATGCGCCGAACGACAAGATCCGCGACGACATCGTGCCGATCAACCGCAAGTACAACATTGAGACCTTCCTGGCTGCGGTGCGCCGTTACCTGGAAAAATCCAACGCCAATCAGGGCAGGGTGACGGTCGAGTACGTGATGCTGGATCATATCAACGACAGCACCGACGACGCGCACCAACTGGCGGAAGTTCTGAAGGACACGCCATGCAAAATCAACCTGATCCCATGGAACCCCTTCCCGGGCGCCCCTTACGGTCGCAGCTCCAACAGCCGCGTGGATCGTTTTTCCAAAGTGTTGATGGAATACGGCTTTACGACTATTGTTCGTAAAACCCGTGGTGACGATATCGATGCCGCCTGCGGGCAACTGGCAGGTGAAGTGATCGACCGTACCAAGCGTACCCTGAAAAAGAAAATGGCCGGGGAACCTATCACCGTGCGTGCGGTCTGAATCCTATAGCATGATTTTTGTTATCTTACAGTCTGTTATGTGAAAGACGCCAAGGTGACATTAGACAAGGAAATGAATGCAGGCATGAAGCTGATTCTGTGGGGTACGTTGCTGGCGGCCGGGCTACTGGCCGGTTGTTCCGGTTCAGCGCCGGAAGAAAAAGACGCGCTGTCCGAAGCAGGCCAGACGCGGTTGCAACTGGGTCTGGAATATATGAAGCAGGGCGATTTAAACGCCGCGCGGCAGAATCTGGAGAAAGCGGCAGATGCCGCCCCACAGGATTACCGTACCCAATTGGGAATGGCGCTCTATGAGCAGCGGATTGGCGAGAATAGCGCGGCCGAACAACGTTATCAGCAGGCGCTCAAACTTGCGCCGAACAATGGCACGGTGCTGAATAATTACGGTGCGTTTCTTTGCAGTTTAGGGCAGTATGTACCGGCACAACAGCAGTTTAGCGCTGCGGCAGTGGCGCCGGATTACGGTCAGGTTGCCGACAGCCTGGAAAACGCAGGTTACTGTTTTCTCAAAGCCGGACAAAACGATGAAGCACGTACTTTGTTAACGCGTGCGCTGAAGGTCGATCCGGACAAAGGCACTCCACTGTTGGTGGAGGCAGAAAAGCAATTTGGAGAAGGGAAGCGCGCACAGTCGCAACTTTTACTGGATAGTTATCAACATGTTCTGCCGGCTAGCGCCGACAGCTTATGGTTACAGATTCGTTTCGCCGCGTTAGCCGGGCGCCAAGATAGCGTGCAACGTTATGGCAAGCAGTTATCGCGAAGTTTTCCACAATCCAAACAGTACCAGCAGTTCTTAGCTAATGAATACTGAAGCCTCCCAAGATAAAACCGTATCAATGACGACAGGCGAACGTCTGCGTCAGGCCCGTGAACAACTCGGGTTGAGTCAACAGGCCGTTGCAGAACGCCTGTGCCTCAAAATGTCTACCGTGCGCGATATCGAAGAAGACAATCTGTCCGCAGACCTGGCTTCAACCTTCGTGCGTGGTTATATCCGTTCCTATGCCAAGCTGGTGCGTTTGCCAGAGGATGAACTGCTGCCGATGCTGGCCAAGCAGGCTCCGCTGAAGGTCGCGAAAGTGGCGCCAATGCAGAGTTTCTCACTGGGCAAGCGTCGCAAAAAACGCGACGGCTGGCTGATGAGCTTCACCTGGCTGATCGTTTTCGTGGTGGTCGGTTTGACCGGTGCCTGGTGGTGGCAAAACCACAAGGCCCAGCAGGAAGAGATCGCTACTATGGCCGATCAATCCTCCGCCCAGCTCTCACAGAACAACAATGAAGGCCAGTCTGTGCCGTTGACCGACAGCAATGCCGACAACAGCGCACCTTTGGCCGACAATGGGTCAACGCCGGTCGATCTCGGCGCTGCACCACAGCAGCCACAGACTCCGGCCGTGACCGGCAGTGCAACCGCGCAGCAACCTGCGGTGGTTTCACCAAGCCAGACCACGTTGCCTGAGACAACGCCTGCGGCACCTACCGCACCGTTGCCGACGGCAGATGCAGGCGTAGCTGCACCGGCGGCCGATCCAAACGCGCTGGTGATGGACTTCTCAGCCGACTGCTGGCTGCAGGTCACCGACGCCAGCGGCAAAACGTTGTACAGCGGCAGCCAGAAGAGCGGCGGCAAGCTGAGCCTGGCGGGCACCGCGCCCTATAAACTGACCATTGGCGCACCGGCCGCAGTACAGATCCAATATCAAGGTAAGCCGGTTGATTTAAGCCGGTTTGTTAAGTCAAACCGTGTTGCTCGTCTGACCGTTGCCGCGCAGTGATTGCGCGGCCATTGTCGTTAAGCCCGAGCAACAATGGAGAGTAAGTAATGCATAACCAGTCGCCCATCAACCGTCGAAAATCAACGCGAATTTACGTCGGCAATGTGCCTATTGGTGATGGTGCGCCGATTGCCGTGCAGTCGATGACTAACACCCGTACCACCGATGTTGAAGCCACGGTTAATCAGATCAAAGCGCTGGAGCGCGTAGGCGTTGATATCGTCCGCGTTTCAGTTCCTACCATGGATGCCGCCGAGGCGTTCAAGCTGATCAAGCAGCAGGTTAACGTGCCGCTGGTCGCTGACATCCACTTCGATTACCGCATCGCGCTGCAGGTTGCTGAATATGGCGTAGACTGCTTGCGCATCAACCCAGGCAACATCGGTAACGAGTCGCGTATCCGTTCAGTCGTAGACTGCGCACGCGATAAAAACATCCCGATCCGCATCGGGGTGAACGGCGGCTCGCTGGAAAAAGACATCCAGGAAAAATACGGCGAACCTACGCCGGAAGCCCTGCTCGAATCCGCCATGCGCCACGTCGATATCCTCGATCGCCTCAACTTCGACCAGTTCAAAGTCAGCGTCAAGGCCTCCGATGTGTTCCTGGCGGTGCAATCCTATCGCCTGTTGGCGGCGCGCATCGATCAGCCACTGCACCTGGGTATCACCGAAGCCGGTGGCGCGCGCAGTGGTTCAGTGAAGTCGGCGATTGGCCTGGGGCTGCTGCTGTCGGAAGGCATTGGCGACACCCTGCGCATCTCGCTGGCAGCCGATCCGGTGGAAGAAGTGAAGGTCGGTTTCGACATTCTGAAATCGCTGCGCATCCGCGCCCGCGGCATTAACTTCATCGCCTGTCCGACCTGTTCGCGTCAGGAGTTTGACGTCATTGGTACGGTCAACGCGCTGGAACAGCGTCTGGAAGACATCATCACGCCGATGGACATTTCGATTATCGGCTGTGTGGTCAATGGTCCGGGCGAAGCGCTGGTTTCCACGCTGGGCGTTACCGGCGGCCATAAAAAGAGCGGTTTCTACGAAGACGGCGTGCGCCAGAGAGAACGTTTTGACAACGAGCAGATGATTGACCAGTTGGAAGCCAAAATCCGCGCCAAGGCGTCGATGATGGATGAAAGCAATCGCATCTCGGTCAACCTGCTGGAAAAATAAGCATTATACCGATACGGCGGGCTTTTTAGCCCGCTTGTTTATGAACCCGGGAGCAGAACTCTGCATTCGCGTTGAATACGGGACGGCAAAGTCCCTATAATCGGGTTCATTTTTATAGACAACGGACAGAGAACTCACGTGGCAAAGAACATTCAAGCCATTCGCGGCATGAACGACTACCTGCCGGAAGAAACGGCATTATGGCAGCGTATTGAAGGCATCCTCAAGCAGGTGCTGAGCGGCTACGGTTACAGCGAAATCCGCTTGCCGATTGTAGAGCAGACCCCGTTATTCAAACGCGCGATCGGCGAAGTGACCGACGTCGTAGAAAAAGAGATGTATACCTTCGACGACCGCAACGGCGAAAGCCTGACGCTGCGTCCGGAAGGGACGGCTGGTTGCGTACGCGCCGGCATCGAACATGGTCTGCTGTACAATCAGGAGCAGCGTCTTTGGTACGTTGGCCCGATGTTCCGCTACGAGCGTCCGCAAAAAGGCCGTTATCGCCAGTTCCACCAACTGGGGGCCGAAGTGTTTGGCCTGCAGGGGCCGGATATCGACGCCGAACTGATCCTGCTGAGCGCACGCTGGTGGAAAGCCCTGGGCATCGCTGAGCACGTTAAGCTGGAGCTGAACTCCATCGGTTCACTGGAAGCGCGCGCCAACTACCGCGATGCCTTGGTGGCCTTCCTGGAACAGCATCAGGAAAAGCTGGACGAAGATTGCAAACGCCGCATGTACAGCAACCCGCTGCGCGTGCTGGATTCGAAGAACCCGGAAGTGCAAGCGCTGTTGAACGACGCGCCGCGCCTGTCCGAGTATCTGGATGAAGACTCCAAAGCCCACTTCGAAGGTCTGTGTGAACTTTTGGCGCAGGCAGGTATCCCATATACCATCAATGAACGCCTGGTGCGTGGTCTGGATTATTACAACCGTACGGTATTCGAATGGGTGACCACCAGTCTGGGCGCTCAGGGGACGGTGTGTGCCGGCGGGCGTTATGACGGTCTGGTCGAACAACTGGGCGGGCGCGCAACGCCGGCGGTCGGTTTTGCGATGGGCCTGGAGCGTCTGGTGCTGCTGGTTCAGGCGGTTAACCCAGAGTTTAAAGCTGCGGCGACCATTGATGTGTACGTGATTTCCTCCGGCGCCGGTACCCAGAGTGCGGCGATGCAGTTGGCAGAGAGCGTTCGCGATGCGGCGCCACAGCTGAAACTGATGACCAACTACGGCGGCGGTAACTTTAAGAAGCAGATCACCCGTGCGGATAAATGGGGCGCGCGCGTTGCCTTGATCCTGGGTGAGAACGAAGTCGCAGCCCAGCAGGTGGTCGTCAAGGACCTGCGCAGTGGTGAACAAGAAACGCTGGCGCAGAGCGAAGTCGCTGTGCGTCTGGCTTTGATGTTAGGTTAAGGAGAAGGACACCGTGGAAGTCTATACCACTGAAAACGAACAAGTCGACGCCGTGCGTCGGTTCTTTGCCGAAAACGGCAAAGCGCTGGCAGTGGGCGTGGTGCTCGGAATTGGTGCCCTGGTCGGCTGGCGTTACTGGCAGAGCCACGAGAACTCCAACATGATGATTGCGTCCCAATCCTACCAGGAAGCCAGCGATCGTCTGGCGGCCGGTAAGCCGGACGACGTGGCCGCGGCGCAGAAGTTTGCCCAGGCCAACAGCAACAGCTACGGCGTGCTGGCCTCGTTGGAGCTGGCGAAGCATTTTGTTGAGCAGAATGACTTTGCCAAAGCAGATCAACAACTGGTGCTGGCTCAGGGTCAGACCAAAGACGAAAACCTGCTTTCGATGATTCACCTGCGTCTGGCGCGTGTCCAGTTGCAGGAGAAAAAGCTGGATGAAGCGCTGAAAACGCTGGATGGCGTGAAAGGCGAAGGTTGGGCGGCGATGGCGCAGGAGACGCGCGGCGACGTGCTGTTGGCCAAAGGCGATACCAAAGGTGCGCGTGAGGCGTACAGCAAAGGCATTGAGTCTAACGCTTCTCAGGCGCTGCAGGTTCTGCTGCGCATGAAATTGAATAACTTGTCCAGCTAAGGGGAATTCCCATGCAATTGCGTAAAACACTCTTGGTCGGACTGGTTTCCGTTGCCTTGCTGAGTGGTTGCTCACTGTTCAACAGTGAAGAAGACGTGGTTACCATGTCGCCGCTGCCGAAAGTTGAAAATCAGTTCACGCCGAGCAAGGCGTGGAGTACCTCGGTCGGTGACGGTGTCGGTGAGTTCTATTCTCACCTGCGTCCGGCTTTCCAGGACAACACTATTTATGCCGCCGATCGTCACGGCATCGTGAAAGCGATGGACGCCGACAACGGTAACGAAAAGTGGAAGGTTGATCTCTCCGAGAAAACCGGCTTCCTCTCCAGCAACCTGCCGGCGCTGTTGTCGGGCGGTATGGCGGTAGCGGGCGACAAAGTTTATGTCGGCAGTGAGAAGGCCGTAGTTTACGCACTGAATACCGCAGACGGTAAGGTGGCGTGGCAGACCAAAGTGGCCGGTGAAGCGATTTCGCGTCCGGTGATCAGCGACGGCATGGTGCTGATCCATACCACTAACGGCCTGCTGCAGGCGCTGAACGAATCTGACGGCGCGGTGAAGTGGACGGTTAACCTGGATATGCCTTCGCTGTCGCTGCGCGGTGAGTCCGCACCGGCCGTTGCCTTTGGCGCAGCCATTGTCGGCGGTGATAACGGTCGCGTCAGCGCCGTATTAATGCAACAAGGTCAGTTGATCTGGCAGCAACGTATTTCCCAGCCGAGCGGCGCGACCGAAATTGATCGTCTGAACGATGTCGACACTACGCCGGTGATAGTTGAAGGCGTTGTCTACGCATTAGGTTACAATGGCAACCTGACGGCGTTGGATCTGCGTTCCGGTCAGATCATGTGGAAACGTGAACTGGGCTCGGTGAACGACTTTATCGTTGATGCAGGCCGCATTTACCTGGTCGATCAGAACGATCGCGTGGTTGCGCTGAGCACCGAAGGTGGCGTGACCGTATGGACGCAGAGCGATTTGCTGCACCGCAACCTGACCCCGCCAGTGATGTATAATGGTTTCCTGGTGACCGGTGACTCCGAAGGTTACCTGCACTGGATTAACACCACGGACGGCCGTTTTGTTGCTCAGCAGGAAGTGGATAGCTCCGGCTTCCTGTCTGCGCCGATGGTAGCCGGCGATAAGCTGGTCATCCAGGCGAAGGGCGGAAAAGTTTACGCTTTCACCCGCTAACGCCGATCGTCGCACGGATTGCAAACGGCTCCTGAATGTTCAGGGGCCGTTTCGTATTTTTATAAGCTGCACTTATGGTGTCTATCCATAGTGCAGTAACGCATTGATTATTAAGTAATGAGGCTTCACAATGATACCTGTCGTCGCGCTAGTTGGGCGCCCGAATGTGGGTAAATCCACCTTGTTTAACCGTTTGACACATACGCGTGATGCGCTGGTGGCGGATTTCCCCGGGCTAACGCGAGACCGCAAGTATGGTCGTGCAGAAGTTGAGGGCAATGAATTCATTATCGTCGATACCGGGGGTATTGACGGTACCGAAGACGGCGTTGAAACGCGCATGGCCGGCCAGTCGCTGTTGGCGATCGAAGAAGCAGACATCGTGCTGTTTATGGTCGATGCTCGCGCGGGCCTGATGCCAGCCGATCTGGGCATTGCCCAGCATCTGCGCAACCGCCAGAAAGCCACCTTCCTGGTTGCCAACAAAACCGACGGTATGGATCCCGACATGGCCACCGCCGACTTCTACTCGCTGGGTCTGGGTGACGTGCATGCGATTGCCGCTTCCCACGGTCGTGGCGTGGCGCAACTGATCGAACACGTGCTGGTGCCGTTTGTCGGTGAAAAGCCGGAAGAAGTCGAGCTGACCGAAGAAGAGGCTAACGCCGCTTATTGGGCCGAGCAAGAAGGTGAAAACCTCGAAGGCCCGGAAGATGAGCCGGAAGATGATTTCAACCCGCAAGATTTGCCAATCAAGCTGGCTATCGTCGGTCGTCCTAACGTAGGTAAGTCCACACTGACTAACCGTATTCTCGGCGAAGATCGTGTTGTGGTTTACGACATGCCGGGCACCACCCGTGACAGTATTTATATCCCGATGGTCCGCGACGAGCGCGAATACGTGCTGATCGATACCGCCGGGGTGCGTAAGCGCGGCAAGGTGACGGAAACCGTAGAGAAGTTCTCGGTAATCAAAACCCTGCAGGCGATCGAAGACGCTAACGTGGTGTTGCTGGTAGTGGATGCACGCGAAGGCATTTCCGATCAGGATCTCTCGCTGCTCGGCTTTATCCTCAATAGTGGGCGCTCACTGGTGATTGTGGTCAACAAGTGGGACGGCATGAGCGAGGAAGATCGCGATCACGTCAAAGAGATGCTCGATCTGCGCCTGGGCTTTGTCGATTTCGCCCGCATTCACTTCATCTCTGCCCTGCACGGCAGCGGTGTTGGCAACTTGTTCGTCTCGGTTCTGGAAGCTTATGAGTGTGCGACCCGTCGCGTGAACACCTCGATGCTGACCAAAATCATGCAGATGGCAGCCGACGATCACCAGCCGCCGCTGGTACGTGGTCGCCGCGTGAAGCTGAAATATGCGCACGCCGGTGGGTATAACCCGCCGATTGTGGTGATCCACGGCAACCAGGTCACCGATCTGGCCGACTCGTACAAACGCTACCTGATGAACTACTTCCGTCGTTCTCTGAAGGTAATGGGTACGCCTATCCGCATCCAGTTCAAAGAGGGTGAGAACCCGTTCGCCGGCAAGCGCAACCTGCTGACGCCGAACCAGATGCGTAAGCGTAAACGCCTGATGAGCCACCTGAAGAAAAGCAAATAATCAGTAACAGGGGCGCGGTAGCTATACCGCGCCCCTTTTTTATTGGTTCGAAATCGTTTTATTATCTGAATATTACCGCCGTCAGCCTGAAGGAACACCATGTCCTGGGAAACCTGGAGTTTTGCGTTCAGCGTCACCGTACCTAATCTGTTAATGATGTTGTTGGGCGTACTGCTACGCCACTGGCGCATGATGGACGACCGTTTTATTGATGGCGCCACGCGGCTGGTATTCAATCTGGCGCTGCCTTGCCTGTTGTTCTTCAGCATCGCGACCAACCATCCGCAGCTGTTGGGCAACCTGTCGTTGGTGATGTACGGCGCAGTCGGCACCCTCGCCACTTTCTTGCTGCTGGAGATCGCCGCCATTTGGCTGGTGAAAGAACCGCGTGAGCGCGGCGTCTTTGTCCAGGGCGGCTTTCGTGCCAATACCGCCATCGTCGGTCTGGCCTATGCCATGACCGCTTATGGCAGCGAAGGGGTTGCGTTAGGGTCGTTGTACCTGACGGTGACGGTGATCCTGTTTAACGTACTGTCGGTGGTTACCCTGACCCGCAGCCTGCAAGGCGGGCAGGGGAAGAAGATCAGCCGGCTGTCGCTGTTGCGCAGTATCGTCACTAACCCGCTGATTATCGGCCTGGTGTGTGGGTTGCTCTTTGCCCAGACCGGGCTGGAAATCCCGCAGGTCATTCGGCAGACCGGCAGTTATATCTCCGGCTTGTCGTTGCCGCTGGCATTGTTGTGTACCGGTGCCAGTTTGGATTTGCGCGCCATGTTTCGCTCGTCCAACGTGGCGGCGTTGTCTTCCTCCGCCAAACTGTTTCTGGTGCCGGTGCTGATGACGCTGGGCGGTTGGTTATGCGGTTTCCACGGCGCGGCATTGGGGATTATCTTCCTGTTCTCGGCCACGCCAACCGCTTCCGGCAGCTATGTGATGACGCGCGCCATGGGCGGCAATGCCACGTTGGCGGCAAATATCATTGCTATCACCACCGTTGGGTCGTTCTTCACCACCGCGCTGGGGATCTACTTCTTACGTTCATGGGGCGTAATTTAATTCGGGAGGGTCTATGGAAGCGCTATGTCCGCAGTGTCATCAGGCGATGAACTGGGTAGAGGGCCACTATCATTGCGAAGCCTGTCACAGCGATTATCAGCAGTTGGCGCAGTGCCCGGATTGCGGGCAACCGTTGCAAGAGCTGAAGGCCTGCGGTGCGGTGGACTATCTGTGCCAAAACGGCCATGGGCTGATATCCAAAAAGCGCGTACTTTTTAGCTATGTGCCTTGGGGGAAGGGCGAATAAATTCGCCCCGATTAACCCCGCGTTGCGCCTCAAAACCTTCATTCGGTTCACTCATCCACCTGGCCGGTTTTCCACAGGTCGACTAACGCCTGTGGAGCGCTGGTTTCCGGTATCAGCAGGACGATTTCGCTGCACAGCGTTTGGCTGTAATAGCTGATTTGCACGCGGAAGTAACGCTGGTCACCACAGCCGGGGGAACCGGGCTGGCCCTCTTCCTGAGCGTAGGGCAGCGTCTGGTTCAGCAGTTGATTCAGGCGTTGTCGTTGTTCCGGCGTAATGTCGGCCAGCGCAATACGCCGCTGGCCGGCCAGTTTGGGAATAAAGGCAAAGCCGCCTTCACGCGCCAGCTCAATGACCGTGTCCTGATTGAGCGCCGGCAAGGGTTTCATTATTCCACCCCCACCTGATGCCAGGCCTGCTGCACCTTATCCGCCACGTCGCTGTCGAAACGTTGTTGTGCATGTTTTACTGTGGTACGGGCGAAGGTGGCGAAGTCCGCGTCCTGCGGCAGCGCTTTGTCGCAAAGCGTGTCGTACCAGATATAACCGGCTTTCTCCCAGGCGAAGCCGCCCAGTGCGGTCGCTGCCAGATAAAACGCGCGGTTGGGGATGCCGGAGTTAAGGTGTACGCCGCCGTTATCCTCTTTGGTCTGGATGTAGTCTTTCATGCTGGCCGGTTGTGGGTCTTTCCCCAGCAGTGGATCGTCGTAAGCGGTACCGGGAGCCGACATGGAACGCAGACCTTTGCCTTTGATGCCTTTCGCCAGCAACCCCTCGCCAATCAGCCAGTCGGCCTTATCCGCGGTTTGTTTGAGGTGGAACTGTTTGACCAGGGAACCGAACACGTCAGACAGCGACTCATTCAGCGCACCGGCCTGCTGGAAGTAAATCAACCCGGCTTCGCTTTCGGTGACGCCGTGTGCCAGCTCGTGGCCGACCACGTCGATGGCGATGGTAAAGCGGTTAAAGATTTCGCCGTCACCGTCGCCGAATACCATTTGTTGGCCGTTCCAAAAGGCGTTCTGGTATTCCTTACCGTAATGCACGCTGCCGGTCAGCGGCAGGCCCCGGTTGTCCAGCGAGTTGCGTTTGAATGCCTGCCAGAAGAAATCGTAGGTTACGCCGAGGTAGTCGTAAGCCTCATCTACCGCCACGTCATGGTTACTGGCCTGACCCTCGTTACGCACCTGTTTGCCGGGCAGTTGGGTGCCGTTTTCGGCGTCGTAAATATCGCGAATCACCTTGCCGGCGCTGGCGGTTTTCGCACCGGGAGCGCGCAAAGGCTTATTGCCGAGCAGGCTCTGGACGTGGTTCAGGGTGTGCAATGCGCAGTCGCGTTGCGGGGCGTTACCGTGTTCAATGATCCGGCGCAGTATATAAGGGGGAATGACCGAGCGTGCTGTCAGGGTTGGCATAGTGGCTCTCCTTAGGCAAAAAAAAGTTACCCGTCATCTTTCAAGCTACAGGGTATCTATAAGAATTCTGCCTCTAAGTGTAGTTCAGACATCGTAAAGACGATGATCGTGAGTGCTGACCGCCGGGCTGGTTTTATGGGGGCTGATGCGTTTGACCGAGGCGCGTACCGCCAGCTTGCCGTGCAGCAGCAGGTTACAAGGCGGGGCATCGGCGCGTAGCAGGCGGCGCTGCAGCAGTTGGATCGCCTCATAACCCAGTTCGTCGCGCGGCACATGCACCGAGGTGAGCGGCACGTCGTGAATTTCCGCCAGGTTGAAACCGTCGGTGCTCATCACCGAAATATCGCCCGGCACGCTCAGTTGCAGTTTGTTCAGTGCCTTGACCGCGCCGACCGCCATATAGTCGCCGCCGGCAAGAATGGCCGTTGGCAGCTGCGAGCGATGGCTCACCCGTTCGATAAAGGTGGTGAGCGCCTGTTCGGCCTCTTCACTGCCAAAACCGGAAGTGGTCACCAGATGGCGGCCGTCGTCAAAGGCGATATTGTGCCGCGCGTAGGCTTGTTTAATCCCGGCCAGCCGCAGTTCCATGGTGTGGCGACGCAGGCATTGCAGGTTCAGGATATGGCTGTGCCCTTGTTGAATCAGATAGTTGGCGGAGAACTCGCCAATCAGTTGATGATCGGGCGACACGCTGTCGAGCCGCATCTGGCGGTCGGAACAGTTAACCAGCACGCAGGGTTTGTTCAGATCGGCGGCCAATTGATGAATGTGTTCGTCATCGATGCCGATAATCAGTGCCGCCTGGGTTTGCGGATCGCTCATCTTTTCCAGAAACAGCGCACCGTCGCTGTGCAACTCTTCCAACCCGCAATAGCGAATGCGTACTTCATGCTCGGCCAACGCCGCGGCGATCCCCTGGATCACCTTGTAGTAAAAGATATCGGTGCGCACGTCGAAAGCGCGCTGTGGCGCGAAGACCATCACGTTATTGAGCATCAACCGGCCGCTGGAGATACCCTGCAGAATGCCGTTCTGTTGGGCGCAGGCCAACACCTTTTGGCGCGCTTCGACACTGGTGTTGGATTTACCCGCTAAAACGCGTGAAACGGTGCTGATCGACAGCCCGGTTTGCCGGGCAATTTCCTGTATTTTCAGCTTTCCGTTCATTCTGTGATCTCCTTCAAATTTGGTGATGAAAATATTTTCACGGTGTTTTTTCAGCGTACTGTCAGGCTTCTGCCGCCATTATGGCCAGCTTTTATTCTATGTATGAGAATTTTTGCAAAAAACCACGTTTCGCTCACGCTTCCGGCTGGGTAGTCTGAATTGGTATACCAACTTTATAGATTTATCAGTCCAATTAACGGGCTGAATTATAAATAAAACGAAAATAAATCATGTGGTTGTGAACTGCGTGCGCCATTGAATATCAGGCGTAAAGCCATTTCCCACGCCCCATACCTTCGATACCAAAACGTACCCTACCAAAGGCGTGCTGTTTCACCAGACAGCCGTCGTGGAGAGAAGACAGATGAGTGTTGAAATTAATCAAAGGGTCACCGACAGCGGCCGGCGCAAATTCAAATCGCTGCGCTGGTGGATGCTGGCGCTGTTTTTACTCGGCGTGACGGTCAACTACATCACCCGTAACTCGCTGGGCATTCTGGCTCCGGAGCTGAAAACCAGCCTGAACATGACCACCGAGCAGTACTCCTGGGTGGTAGCGTCATTCCAGTTGGCTTATACGGTGTTTCAGCCGATCTGCGGGTGGCTGATTGACGTGATCGGCCTGAAGATGGGCTTTTTAATCTGCGCCAGCATTTGGGCGGTGGTTTGCATGCTGCATGCCGGGGCAGGGAGCTGGGTTCAACTGGCGATCCTGCGGTTCTTTATGGGCGGAGCGGAAGCGGCGGCCACGCCGGCCAACGCCAAGGCGATTTCCGACTGGTTCCCGAAAAAGGAACGACCGATCGCCGCCGGTTGGGCGGGCGTCGGTTTCTCTATTGGCGCCATGCTGGCGCCGCCGATCATCGTGATTGCCCATGTTTCCTTCGGCTGGCAGGGCGCTTTTTTGTTCTCCGGCGCGCTGGCGCTGATCTGGGTGGTGCTGTGGTGGCTGTTTTATCACTCGCCGCAGCAGCACCCCAATCTGAGCCAGCAGGAATTGGATCTGATCCGCGAAGATAACGAGCCGGAGCTGCCCAGATTGCCGTTCCTCAAGTCCCTGGCGATTTTGTGCCGCAACAAAAAGTTCTATGGCATCGCCATTCCGGCCTTTCTCGCCGAACCTGCCTGGGCGGTGTTCAGTTTCTGGGTACCGTTGTACCTGGCCACCGAGCGTGGCATGGATTTAAAACACATCGCCATGTTCGCCTGGCTGCCGTTTTTGGCGGCGGATATCGGCAGCGTCGCCAGCGGTTATCTCACCACCCTGTACCGCAAGTGGTTCGGTTGCAGCCGGGTTAACTCGGTGGTCGCCAGTTCGGTCACCGGCGCCTTCATGATGGTCTCGCTGGCGTTTGTGGCGATCACCAAAGATCCCTACGTGGCGATCGCCCTGATCTCGATCGGCGGTTTTGGCCATCAGGTGATCTCCTGCATGCTCAGCGCGCTGGTGGTGGAGTCATTCGATAAAAACCAGATGGCGACCGTCAACGGCATGCGCGGATCCAGCGCCTGGATCGCCAGCTTCCTGTTCACTCTGCTGATCGGTGCGGTCTCCGACACCGTCGGCTTCAACCCGCTGTTCATCGCCATGGGGTTCTTCGACCTGATCGGCGCCCTGTTCCTGATTGCTTTGATCGCCGAACGCGGCGGTAAAAAAACACTCAATAGTTAAGTTGGATGCCTATGAAAACCTTAAAAAACTGGACGCTGGCAGGGCAACACGCCGATCGCATTGAGCTGCGGGTCGACGAGCGTCATCTGTTCTGCCTGTATGTGCTGGAAAACGATCTGTTGCGCGTGTTGGTCAAGCGCAACGGCGAGCTGGCACTGGATCGCACCTGGAGCATTGCGCCACAGACCGACGTGCCGTGGGAAGGGCGCGACCGGCTGAGCGTCGCCGGTTTCAGTCTGCCGGGTTATCAACTGCAGCAGCATGATGATCGGCTGGTGCTGACCACCACTGCGCTGCGCGTTACCGTGCATCAGCCGCTGTGGCTGGAATGGGAGCACTGCAATGCGGCCGGTGAATGGCGGCCGCTGGCAGCCGATCGGCCAACCAGCGCTTACCTGCTAAACCCGCACGGTGACGGCGTGGCCCATTACCAACGCCGTCATGCCACCGAACGTTATTATGGTTTGGGCGAGAAGGCCGGCGATTTGGAACGCAGTGGGCGACGTTTTGAAATGCGCAATCTGGATGCGATGGGCTACAACGCCGCCAGCACCGACCCGCTGTACAAACACATTCCGTTCACTATCACCCGCGGGGAAGAAGCCAGCTTCGGGCTGTTTTATGACAACCTGAGCAGTTGCTGGCTGGATCTGGGCAACGAGATCGACAACTACCATTTGGCCTATCGCCGTTATCAGGCCGAAGCGGGAGATCTGGATTATTACCTGTTCCTGGGGCCGAAGGTGCTGGATGTGACCAAAACCTTTGTGCGCCTGACTGGCAAGACCCACTTTGGACCAAAATGGAGCCTGGGTTACAGCGGCTCCACCATGCATTACACCGACGCGCCAGACGCCCAGCAGCAACTGCAGCAGTTCATTGAGCTCTGTCGCCGGCATGACATTCCCTGCGACTCCTTCCAGCTGTCTTCGGGTTACACCTCGATCGGCAACAAGCGCTATGTATTCAACTGGAACTACGACAAGGTGCCGCAGCCCAAACAATTGAGCCAGGCGTTTCACGACGCCGGGTTGAAGCTGGCGGCCAACATCAAGCCCTGTCTGTTGCAGGATCATCCGCAGTATCAGCAGGTGGCGCAACAGGGGCTGTTTATTCGCGATTCTGAAAGCGACCGACCGGAGCGCTCCAGCTTTTGGGACGACGAAGGTTCGCACCTCGACTTCACCAACCCGACGGCGGTGCACTGGTGGCAGCAGGGCGTGACGCAGCAACTGCTGGAGATGGGCATCGATTCCACCTGGAATGACAATAACGAATACGAAGTGTGGGACGGCGAGGCGCGTTGTCACGGCTTTGGCCGGCCGATAGCCATCAAGCATATCCGCCCGGTAATGCCGTTATTGATGATGCGCGCCTCGATGGAGGCCCAGCAGCGGTTTGCTCCCGAGCTACGGCCCTATCTGATTTCACGCTCCGGGTGTGCCGGTATGCAGCGTTATGTACAGACCTGGAGCGGCGACAACCGCACCAGTTGGCAGACCCTGCGCTACAACATCCGCATGGGGTTGGGCATGAGCCTGTCTGGGTTGTATAACCTGGGGCACGATGTCGGCGGTTTCTCCGGCGACAAGCCGGACGCCGAACTCCTGGTTCGCTGGGTGCAAAACGGTGTGATGCATCCGCGTTTCACCATTCATTCCTGGAACGACGACGCCACGGTTAACGAACCCTGGATGTACCCGGCCGCCACCCCGGCGGTACGCGAGGCGATTAACCTGCGCTACCGGCTGATGCCCTATTTCTACACCCTGCTGTGGCAGGCCAGCGCCGACGACGAGCCGATGCTGCGACCGACCTTCCTCGATCATGAGCATGATGAGCGCACGCTGAATGAAACCGATGATTTTATGATTGGCCGCGATCTGCTGGTGGCCAGCGTAGTGGAGCAGGGGCAGCGTCAGCGGCCGGTGTATCTGCCGGATAACGGCGACGGTTGGTACTGTTTTTACAGCGGTCAGTGGTTTAGCGGCGGCCAGAGTGTCGTGCTGGAGGCACCGCTGGAGCGCTTGCCGCTGTTGGTGCGTGCCGGAGCCGCATTACCGCTGTCGTCCAGATTGGCGCACGTTGACGTGGCGGCGGACGATCGACGCGAGCTAAAACTGTACCCGCTAAAAGGCTGTGGCAGCGCTTCTGGGCTGTTATTCGAAGATGATGGGGAAAGTTATGGCTGGCAGCAGGGCGACGCGCTGTGGCTGCGCTGGGAGATGCTCAGCGACAATCAACGCGTCATGCTGAACATCACTACCGAAGGCCGGTTCAAACCGGCATGGCAGACCTTAAGCTTAAGTTTGCCTGCCGGAGAGGTACGAGAGCTGTGGATCAACGGCGTGCCGGGCAGCAGTTTTACCCTGGAGTAAGCGGGATTATTCGGCCGCGCGTTTTTTGCGCGGCTTCTTGGCGACGGTGATGGTTTTCACCTCGCTTTCCACCCAGCCATCCTGCAGACGGGTTTTCAGCAGTTCGCCAACCTGAGCCTGCTTGGTGGTTTTCAGCAGTTCGCCGCGCGGGGTTTGCGTCACGCTGTAACCGCGCGCCAGCGTCGCCAGGGGGCTAACCGCTTCTAGCTGACTGCAGGCCACGCCAAAACGCTGACGCCAGGCATTGAGCTGGCGATCCAACGCCTGCTGCAAACGGTATTCCTGTTGCTGCACGCGTTGCTGGTAACGGTGAATGCGCGCCTGTGGCTGCATCTGTGCCAGACGCTGTTGCGCCCGCTCGCTACGACGCGAGGCGAGGCGCAATTGGTTCTGCATGCCGTCTTCCAACCGGCGTTGCAGTTTGAACAACAGCGTTTGTTGGCGTGCCAGACGCAGGTGCGGATGCTGCTGCTGTAAACGGTGGTTGATGCGGGTGAACTGTTGCTGGCGCTGCGCCAGATAGTAGTCCATCGCCATTTCCATTCGCTGCTGCTGCGATTGCAACTGACGCAGCAGCTCCAACTGATTGCGGCTGACCAGTTCGGCAGCGGCCGAAGGGGTTGGCGCGCGCAGGTCGGCGACAAAATCGGCAATGGTGACGTCGGTTTCATGGCCGACGGCGCTGACGATCGGAATGCGGCTGGCGAAGATCGCCCGCGCCACGCGTTCGTCGTTAAAGCTCCACAGGTCTTCCAGCGAGCCCCCGCCACGGCCGACGATCAGCACGTCACACTCGTCACGACGGTTGGCCGTTTCGATGGCGCGTACAATCTGCAGTGGCGCTTCTGCGCCCTGCACCGACGTGGGGTAGATAACGATGGGCAGGGAAGGGTCACGCCGTTGCAGCACCTGCAGCACGTCGTGCAAGGCTGCGCCGCTGGCGGAGGTGATCACCCCGACGCGTTTGGCCGGGCTGGGCAGCGGTTGTTTGAACTGTTGGTCGAACAGGCCTTCGGCGCTCAGACGCTGTTTCAACTGGTCGAACTGTTGTTGCAGCAGGCCATCACCGGCCGGTTGCATGCTTTCGGCAATCAGTTGGTAGTCGCCGCGCGGCTCATACAGCGTAATGCTGGCGCGAACCAGCACCTGTTGGCCATTCTGCGGACGGAAAGTGGTGCGGCGGTTGCTGTTGCGGAACATCGCGCAACGCACCTGCGCGCGGTCGTCTTTCAGCGTGAAATACCAGTGGCCGGAAGACGGCTGGGAGAAGTTGGAGATCTCGGCGGAGAGCCAAATCTGGCCCATTTCCATTTCCAGCAGTTGTCGAACCGTCTGATTCAGGCGGCTTACGGTAAAAATGGAAGGCGAAACAGGTAGCGACATGTGACCCAGATCAAATTTCAAAACAAGCACTTAATTGGTCGATACTACATGGCTGAAAAAGGTAATCAAGAGTTTTTGTGAGAAAGTGCTGGAGGCAACCGATTACGCTCTGTATAATGCCGCGGCAATATTTTATCTTTTTCACAGCCCACTCTGGTGAGATATTGCCCATGCTACGCATCGCAAAAGAAGCACTGACATTCGACGACGTTCTCCTGGTTCCAGCTCACTCTACGGTTCTGCCTAATACCGCTGAGCTCGGCACCCAATTGACCAAAACCATCCACCTGAACATCCCTATGCTGTCCGCAGCCATGGATACCGTTACCGAAGCCAATCTGGCTATCGCGCTGGCGCAGGAAGGCGGTTTAGGCTTCATCCACAAAAACATGTCCATCGAGCGTCAGGCTGAAGAAGTCCGCCGCGTGAAAAAACATGAAAGCGGCGTGGTCACTGACCCACAGGCCGTAACACCGACCACCACCCTGAAAGAAGTGAAAGAACTGACCGCGCGTAACGGCTTTGCCGGCTACCCGGTAGTGACCGAAGAAAATGAACTGGTCGGTATCATCACCGGCCGTGACGTCCGCTTCGTCACCGATTTGAACCAGCCGGTTACCGCCGTGATGACGCCGAAAGAGCGCCTGGTCACGGTGAAAGAAGGTGAAGCGCGTGAAGTCGTGCTGCAGAAAATGCACGAAAAACGCGTTGAGAAAGCGCTGGTGGTGGACGACAACTTCCATCTGCTGGGCATGATCACCGTAAAAGACTTCCAGAAAGCGGAACGCAAGCCTAACGCCTGTAAAGACGAACATGGCCGTCTGCGTGTCGGTGCTGCGGTTGGCGCAGGCGCAGGTAACGAAGAGCGCGTTGATGCGCTGGTCGCTGCCGGCGTTGACGTCCTGCTGATTGACTCCTCTCACGGCCATTCCGAAGGTGTATTGCAGCGCATTCGCGAAACTCGCGCCAAATATCCTGACCTGCAGATCGTGGGCGGCAACGTTGCTACCGCAGCCGGTGCCAAAGCGTTGGCTGATGCCGGCGTTAGCGCGGTCAAAGTGGGTATCGGTCCTGGCTCCATCTGTACCACCCGTATCGTGACCGGCGTGGGCGTACCGCAGATCACGGCTATCGCTGACGCGGTTGAAGCGCTGGAAGGTACCGGCATCCCGGTTATCGCCGACGGCGGCATCCGTTTCTCCGGTGATATCGCCAAAGCCATCGCGGCCGGCGCATCCTGCGTGATGGTCGGCTCCATGCTGGCGGGTACTGAAGAATCACCGGGCGAAATCGAGCTGTATCAGGGCCGTTCGTTCAAATCTTATCGTGGTATGGGCTCACTGGGCGCGATGTCCAAAGGCTCTTCCGACCGTTACTTCCAGACCGATAACGCCGCCGACAAACTGGTGCCGGAAGGTATCGAAGGCCGCGTGGCTTACAAAGGCATGCTGAAAGCGATCGTGCACCAGCAAATGGGCGGCCTGCGTTCTTGCATGGGCCTGACCGGTTGCGCCACCATCGACGATCTGCGTACCAAGGCTGAATTTGTACGCATCAGCGGCGCCGGTATTCAGGAAAGCCACGTGCACGACGTGACCATCACCAAAGAGTCACCGAACTACCGCATGGGTTAATGCTTTATCCTCTCCTGTGGGAGAGGCCGGGGTGGGGCTGACGCCTCACCCCGAAAACACTATTTTTCGCTCTTTTTCTCTGTTGCTGGAATTCGCCTCACATGACAAAAAATATCCATAAGCATCGCATCCTGATCCTGGACTTTGGTTCGCAATACACTCAACTGGTAGCACGCCGCGTGCGCGAAATCGGCGTTTACTGCGAGCTGTGGGCCTGGGACGTTAGCGAAGAGCAAATCCGCGAATTCAATCCAAGCGGCATCATCCTGTCCGGCGGCCCGGAAAGCACTACCGAAACCAACAGCCCACGCGCGCCAGAATACGTGTTCACCGCCGGTGTCCCTGTGCTGGGCGTCTGCTACGGCATGCAGACCATGGCAATGCAGTTGGGTGGCCATGTGCAAGGCTCCAACGAGCGTGAGTTCGGTTATGCGCAGGTGGAAATCACCACCGACAGCGCACTGGTTCGTGGCATCGAAGACGCCCTGAGCCCAGCCGGCAAACCGCTGCTGGACGTGTGGATGAGCCACGGCGACAAAGTGACCGCCATCCCGTCTGACTTCGTGACCGTTGCCAGCACCGATACCTGTCCGTTTGCCATTATGGCTAACGAAGAAAAACGCTTCTACGGCGTGCAGTTCCACCCGGAAGTGACCCACACCCGTCAGGGCCAGCGCATGCTGGAGCGTTTCGTGCTGGATATCTGCCAGTGTGAAGCCCTGTGGACCCCGGCGACCATCATCGAAGATGCGGTTGAGCGTATTCGCGAGCAGGTTGGCGAAGATCACGTGATCCTCGGCCTGTCCGGCGGCGTTGACTCTTCCGTGACCGCCATGCTGCTGCACCGCGCCATCGGCAAACGCCTGACCTGCGTGTTCGTCGACAACGGCCTGCTGCGCCTGAACGAAGCCGACCAGGTGCTGGAAATGTTTGGCGACCACTTCGGTCTGAACATCGTTCACGTGGCGGCAGAAGATCGCTTCCTGAGCGCGCTGGCCGGCGTTGACGAGCCGGAGGCCAAGCGCAAGATCATTGGCCGCGTGTTCGTTGAACTGTTCGACGAAGAAGCCTGCAAGCAATCTGACGTGAAATGGCTGGCGCAAGGCACCATCTACCCGGACGTGATCGAATCCGCGGCTTCCGCCACCGGCAAAGCACACGTGATCAAATCGCACCACAACGTGGGTGGCCTGCCGAAAGAGATGAAGCTGGGCCTGGTCGAGCCGCTGAAAGAGCTGTTCAAAGACGAAGTGCGCAAAATCGGTCTGGAGCTGGGCCTGCCGTACGACATGCTTTATCGTCACCCGTTCCCGGGCCCAGGCCTGGGTGTGCGCGTGCTGGGCGAAGTGAAGAAAGAGTACTGCGACCTGCTGCGCCGTGCCGACGCTATCTTCATCGAAGAGCTGCACAAAGCCGATTTGTACAACAAGGTCAGCCAGGCATTCACCGTGTTCCTGCCGGTACGCTCGGTTGGCGTGATGGGCGATGGCCGTAAATACGACTGGGTTGTTTCACTGCGCGCAGTGGAAACCATCGACTTTATGACCGCACATTGGGCACACCTGCCGTACGATTTCCTCGGCCGCGTGTCCAACCGCATCATCAACGAAGTGAACGGCATTTCCCGTGTGGTTTATGACATCAGCGGTAAGCCACCGGCTACCATTGAGTGGGAGTGATTTCGCGTCTGGCAACAGCCTGCACATAAAAGCAGTAAAGTACCTCTAAGCCCGCGTAACTGCGGGTTTTTTTGTTTATATGTCTGGCACTTTCTGGCAGCTGTTAGCAACGGGAAGCACGGTTGATTGCGTATGCGCCCTTGTTGCCCGGGGACGACGACTATCGCTCACCACGGGAATATATACGCAGGAAGTTATCGCAACCGTAAGAGAGCAAAAACGTCTGGATATATAGGGTCAAATCCAATCAGGTAACGATCTTATAGGATATAGGTCTTTGACTTTCATAACTTCTGGGAGCTTCAATGCATCTAATAATGCTCGATCCATGTGTTTGGCTTGATATTTCCTCTAAAAAAGCTGAATTGCCAATGCTTGCTGCCATCGAACATCTGGTAGAGGATGGGAGTATCAAAATACTACTGCCCGATCTGATACGTGCCGAGTACGAACGAAATAAAGATAGGGTGATTGAGGCTACGCGCAAACGACTTTCCAGTGAATTTCGAGTAATTAAAGGGGTAGTTGAGTCTTTTGGCGGTGAAGGTAAAGATACTGCGCTCAGGACCTTAGATGATGTTAATCACAGATTGCCTATTCTTTCCGAAGTTAATCAAAATACAGTAAATCGTGTTACCAAACTTTTTGACATGGCCCACGAAGTTATAATCTCTGATGCCGCAAAAATCAGAGCGGCAGAGCGGGCTATCGCTAAGAAGGCACCGTTCCATAAGCAGAAGAATAGTGTGGCTGATGCAATGTTAGCAGAGACTTTCCAAGAGTTTCGGCTGTCGCACATAAGTGAGTACGAAACCTTTAGATTTGTCACTCACAATGTGACGGATTTTTCCGGCAAAGACCACAGGCAGCCACACGACGATTTCGCAGATATTTTTGACGGCAACAGCTCTTTATTCTTTAACGCCACAAGCTCTGCCATCGAGGATCTGCTCGATCTTGAAGAATTTCACTATGAGAATAGCTTTGCTTGGGAGGACGAAACTCGTGGGCTTCAGGAAATCATGTCTGCGATGGACGAGCTCTTCGATAAAGTTTGGTACAACCGCCATATGAACATGATGTATCACCTAGGTAATGGTGATATAGAGGTAGTCCCCGCTGGCACAAAACGCCACGGCAATGATGTGATTCACGAAGATATCCTCGACCAAGCAAAAATTGCAGCTCAACGGGCCAGGGATAAATATGAAGATACTGGGCCTTGGAGCGACTTTGAATGGGGGATGCTCAATGGGAAGCTCTCTGCCCTGCCCTGCCCTGCCCTGCGATGGGTCTTGGGTGATGAGTGGGACATGCTCGACACGTAAGTAAAGATGACATTGCTTGCTCATCGAATGAGCAAAAACTGCGCTGGCGAGCCGCTATCTTGGAGGATTATTGCGGAAAAGGCTGCATAAAGATATTGCAATGAACACCCTTCGATGTAAGGTGTAACCTTACACTTTACATCGAGGCAGCAACCGTGACTGATGACTCCGTCCCCCTTCATCCGGGTTCCTATGTTCGTAAAAATGTTCTTGATCCTCGCGGGCTCACGGTTACTGAGGTGGCGAAGTTGATCGGTGTTAGCCGCCCGAGCGTTTCGAATTTTCTCAATGGGAAGGTATCTACAACGCCCGATATGGCTGCACGTCTTGAGCGTGCTTTCGGTATTTCCGCCAAGGCCATTCTCGATATGCAGACAGCATATGACGCGCAAGCTGATAAAACGGCAGGTGCAGCTCAAAAGGCGCGCACTTACGTGCCTCCTTTTCTTAATGTCCAGGCCAACGATTTCGTAAATTGGTTCACAACGACAATTCTTGCACGCACTAAGCTCTCGGTACTCCTGAGAACGCTCATTCACTCAACAGGACGCGATCTTCAGAAAGTGGACTTCCCCGGTAACGACGATGCTGAACGTGCTGGCTGGGACGGCTTCATTGAGGCCAGTTCCGGCACACCTTGGATACCCTCTGGTGTTTCTGGGTGGGAGTTCGGTGTCACAGCGGACATTAAAGCCAAGGCAGACGGGGATTTTGCAAAAAGCGTCCGAGCGCTCAAGAGCGCTGAAAGGGCAAATATTACGTTTGTCTTTGTCACTCCAAGGCGGTGGCCGGGTAAGGTTGCCTGGGTCGCGGAAATGAAGGGCAAGAAGCTCTGGAAAGACATTCGTGCATATGACGCCAGTGATCTTGAGCAGTGGATGGAGCAATCACTCGCGGCCCAGACCTGGTTTGCGAACCAGACGGATCGTCCCTCTAATGGTGTCAGAACGCTGGAGCGTTGCTGGAGCGATTGGGCAAACGTAGCGGCCCCCGCGCTTCATCCTTCTCTTTTTGCTACTGCGAACGAGGTGTGGAACGACAGGATCAAATCCTTCCTAGCGAAAGACGATGCGAACCCCTTAGTAATAGCGGCTGACTCCGTTGAAGAGGTGCTTGCGTTTTTAAGTCAGGTCCTGGCAACCCCCGAGCTTGAACAGTATAGGGATCGGGTGTTGGTGTTTGACAAGGCAGGAGTACTGCCGAAACTCGCCCAAGGCACTACCGATTTCATTGCAGTAGCCCATACACGGGAAGTGGAACGTGAGCTTGGGCCCTACAGCTCATCGCTACGAACCATTGTTGTTTATCCCCGCAATGCTACTAGCGTGGAGCCTCATGTCGTGTTGGAGCCACTTGGGTTCGAGCCATTCACTAAAGCTCTGGAAACGATGGGCAAATCGCGCGATGACATAGCGAAACTAACTAACGCCTCCGGGCGTTCGTTGACGGTTCTTCGACGTCAACTCTCGAATATACCGGCAATCCATACACCTGCTTGGGCTGAAGACCCAAAAATCGCATCGGGGCTTGTTCCGCTCGTGCTTATCGGCGCATGGGACACCCAGAACAAGGCGGATCGAACTATCCTGTCCCATCTGGCTGAGGCTCCTTTTGAAGTACTGGAAAAGCGCATTCTTGATTTGTTGCGGCTCAACGACTCTCCAGTTTGGTCAATTGGTGGGTACCGGGGGTTGATTTCGAAAATCGACTCCCTCTTCGCAATTGCCGGTACGGTTTCCAGGGCCGACCTTGACCGCTTTCTTGACGTTGCGCGGACTGTACTGGGTGAAGATGATCCTGCCCTCGACTTGCCTGAGGAAGAGCGTTGGGCGGCGGCCATGCATGGCAAAAGACGAGAGTTCTCCGGGGCAGTGCGAGAAGGCATTTCCGAGACTTTGGTTTTGCTGGCAGTGTATGGCAAGAATCTCTTCGGGAAGCACCTTGGCTTTGATGGGGAACTTGAAGCTGCGAAAATCGTGCGTGATCTTCTTGTGCCTGTAACGACTAGAAAGTTAGAAGCTAACGGGCGTGACCTTCCACTTTATGCAGAAGCGGCTCCTGCCGAGTTCCTTGATATCATTGAGCGTGATCTGCGAGCAGAAAAGTCCGAAGTCATGGGCTTGCTGAGACCTGTCGATACGGGGCTTTTTGGTTCATGTCCGCGCACTGGACTGCTTTGGGCGCTAGAAGGACTTGCTTGGAATCCGACTACCTTTCCGCGGGTAGTAAAGATTCTGGGGCAGCTTTCTGAGGTTGAGATTAACGATAACTGGGCAAATAAGCCTATTGAATCGCTTGGTTCCATACTTCGTTCATGGATGCCGCAGACGGCTGCAAATCACGAGATGCGCCTGAAGGCGGTCAGTATGCTTTTGGATAAGCATCCGACGGTCGGGTGGAGGGTTTGTCTCCAGCAGTTCGGTGATTACGGGAGCCGCGTCGGCGGCTATAGTCATAAGCCGAAGTGGCGTCCGGACGGGTACGGGTTCGGGGAGCCCTTCAAAACATGGGGACCGATCCATGCATTCGTCAGAGAGATGGTGAAAGTCGCGCTAAGCAGGCCGTCCTATACGGTCGAGATGTTATGTGACCTTGTGTCAAGGCTACATGCACTCGCGTCGGAGGACCAGGTGCGCGTATGGGAGATCATCGAGGAGTGGCTCAACGCGGGCGCTCTTGACGAGGAGGTTGCGAAGATACGCGAGAAAATTCGTGTGACTGTCCTCTCTCGCCGGGGGCGTAAAAAGGTCAATGAGGAGGGGCAAGCGAGCCTGACGGAAAAAGCCAAGGAGGTCTATTCCAAGCTGCAGCCCAAGGACATTGTGAACAAGTATGCGTGGCTATTTCGGCAGGGATGGGTTGAGGAGTCGGTGGACGAACTCACAGGAGACGAGATGGACTTCCGAGCTCGTGAGCAACGCATAGAAAAGCTCCGCGTTGAAGCCCTGACATACATTGCGCAAGAACGAGGTATACCGGGCATTCTCGCGCTTTCTGAAAAAGGAAAGTCTCAACGCCAAATCGGCGCTCACCTAGTGTCAGGCATACTTACCGACGAGCAGATTGAAGATTTGATCTTGCAAAGCCTATGTCCGGCAGAAAAAGATTCGATTCGTGACGGTATTGTCGCCGGGGCGCTCTGGACGTTGGACGAGGGCAGGAGAAAGGCCATATATGCGAGCCTGCGGGACAAAGTTGCCGAAGAGGAAGCGCTCCATCTCTTGCTCCTTTCGCCTTACCGGGCTTCTACCTGGGAGCTTGTGGATCAACTTTCGGCTGAAGCTCGCAATCGGTACTGGGTTGAAGTGGTTCCGCAATATGTTTTTGACTCACCTGAGGAAAACAACGAGAGCGTTCGCCGCCTGCTTGAAGTCGAACGTCCTAGGGCAGCCTTCGCATCAATGCATTTCAAGCTAGAAGAAATACACCCGCCCCTCCTTGTGAAGACGCTATCTGCCATGGCGAAAAATAGTAAGGATAAAGCTGGAGAGTACCAGCTGCACGACTACGATGTGCAGCGTGCCTTCCAGCTTATCAATCGCAACGCGGACCTCACACTAGAGGAAAAAGCTGGACTGGAGTTCGCATATTTAGAGGTTTTGGCTCGCTCTTTCCGAGGGGAAGACCAGCAGCAGATTCCTAACCTTGAGCGCTACATTGAGGAACATCCTGAGCTGTTCGTGCAGGCTGCAGTGTGGGCCTATAAGCGCAAAGACCATGGCGAAGACCCCGCCGAGTATCGCGTTACCGAAGGTCGCGAGCATTTGGCACAGCGCGGGTACCGCCTCCTTGAAGCCATTGAGCGTATCCCTGGTCAAGACAAGGCAACTAAAGAGGAACAGCATGAAAAGCTCTCGGAATGGGTTGCAACGATAAGGCGGTCTTGTGCTGAACTCGACCGCGCGGAGATTGCGGATGTGTGCATTGGAAAGCTATTTTCTAACGCACCGGCTGGCGAGGATGGCGTGTGGCCGAACGAAGCCGTTCGCGATGTGATGGAGGACTTGCGGTCTGAGGATATCAGCAGCGGGGCACATACCGGGTTGTACAACGCGCGCGGTGCCCATTGGCGTGGGGAAGGTGGTGGTCAAGAGCGAGAGCTTGCAGACAAGTATCGCGCTTGGGCCGAAGCCTTGCAATTCACGCATCCTTTTGTTTCGTCATCGTTGCTGATGTCAATGGTCAATACGTATGAAAGGGAAGCCGAACAACAAGATACCGAAGCTGGGATACGACGTCGATTAAGGCATTAAATGAGAGAATGTTGCAAACATCTGCGTTTCATAGCATTTGCTATGATGTTGGGTATTTTCCAATTATTTATATCAAATAAAAATGACGTTATTACTAATAATGGAGTAGGAATCTTAACTCGAAACTCCGCGCCTGAGCTTGGATGGTGCCGACGCCCTGTAGGCATCTATAACATTTCAGACGACATTCTTGGGCTGTTTAACAGCTTAAAAATGATATTGAGGTGCCTGTTAAGCCCTTGGTGATTTAGGTTGTATCTAAATAAGTAGCGGTTGTAACGAAGCAGCACTGCTTGGTTCGAGTCTAATCCATATCTGTTTTATAGGTGGCATTGGTGACAATGATAGCAAGGACATTTAGAGACATCCCTGATGGAAAGATTAGTGATGCCGGTCAACAACCTTATTTGGTCAGTCTGGGTTGGGCGCGAGGATATACATGGGATGATTTACTACATTCAAAACGAGTACTGATAATTTCTGAAGCGGGTGCGGGGAAAACCTATGAATGCCGTGAACAGTCGAAGCGTCTTTGGGCGGCGGGAGAACCCGCATTCTTTATTGAATTGACCGCGCTCGCGACTGACGAACTTCGCAGCCTACTGGATGTCGATGAAGAAGCACGACTGGACGCTTGGATTGCCTCACAGTCTGAGGTAGCGACATTTTTCTTAGACTCAATTGACGAGCTGAAATTGACGTTAGGTTCATTCGAGCGCGCGCTCAAACGATTGAGAAAGTGTATTGGAAATCAGCTTCACCGAGTGCGGGTCGTCATCACAACACGGCCGATACCCTTTGACGAAAAGGTGGTCCGAAACGTACTACCTGTGCCACCGGTACCATCCAATGAATCTGATGAAGAGATATTTGCGAACATAGCAATGCGTGAGTCTCGGGAGCAACAAGGTAATAGAAATAAGAAACAATCACCCGATTGGCAGTCGGTAGCTTTGATGCCTTTATCGGACGAGCAAATTGTTAATTTTTGTCGGAACCAAGGCGTTAGCGATCCAGAGTTTATTTTTGAGGATTTAAGACGTCGTAATGCCTTGGAGTTCGCACGTAGACCTCAGGACCTCATTGAGTTATGCGCCGATTGGCGTGAGCACAAGCGCATCCGAACGCATCGCGAGCAGGTTGCTACGAATGTTCGCGTGAAACTGTTTCCGAGCGAGGACAGACTTGAGCCAGCGGAATTGTCCCTCGACAAAGCGATCGAAGGAGCTAGCCGACTAGCCCTTGCCGTTCAGATGACTCGTCGCCTAACCATCCGCCACAATGCTGCATCCGACGATATTGGCGGAGAGGCTGCCCTCGATCCCGCGATCATTCTGTCAGATTGGCAACCGAACGAAAGAAAAGCATTGCTGGAGCGTCCGCTATTTGGCTTCGCTTCATATGGCAGGGTGCGCTTCCATCATCGTTCAGTTGCGGAGTTTCTTGCTGCGGATCGGCTAATAGCTCTTCGAAGAAAAGGCATGCCGTTTCGAGCCCTTAAACGCCTTATCTTTGCGGAGACCAAAGGTAAAACAATCGTTCGCCCGTCCAAGCGACCTATCGCGGGTTGGCTGGCCTTGCAAGACGACGGGATATTTGAGCTCTTGCGTGACAATGAGCCTGCTGTGTTGCTGGATGAGGGCGACCCAGAGTCGCTAACTCAAACACAGCGAAATCAAGCCCTTCGCGCTTATGTTGAGTGCTACGGCACTGGAGGGTGGAGAGGCCTTCAAGTGCCTCATATTCAGGTCCATCGATTTGCATCGAACGAGTTGGCAGAAGAAATTGTCAGGATTTGGCGCAGTGGAATTGAAAATCCAGATGTGCGGGAAGTCCTCATCAGTCTTATAGAGGCGGGTCGCATAGGAGCATGTGCAGACATCATATTCGACATCACTCAAGACATTGAAGCTACTGAGACCGAGCGCATAATGGCTATTGAGGCGTTAGTAGCCCTTGCTGACGAGAGATTAGAAATAATTTCTGCCAGCATAGCAGATGCTGATGATCTATGGCCTGGCAGAGTAGTACATGGTGCCATACTAAGTCTTTTCCCAAAATACATGTCGGTTGAGCAGCTTTGTCGGACTCTTCGATGGTTAAAACAAGAGAAGCGGAACATAGGCAATTTTAATTGGCAACTTGCACGTCTGATAGCAGCAGCGTCCCTTGCTCCCCATGTTCTTGAGGAACTTCGTGATGGCCTCCTTACGTTAGTATCAGAGGGGCTTAAATGGAGAAATGAGTTCCCACATATAACGAGTGATAGGCCACATCTCAGTGGAATACTAGCAGCAACATGTGAACGTGGCCTCGATATAAACCAAGGCGACCAGTGGCTGTATGGTGGTGTAATCGCATTGAGATTACACCACGTAGACCATTACGACCAAGAGCCAATTAAGTCACTTCGTGAACGGCTGCTCAATCTGAAAGCAGTGGAAAATGAGCGTCTTTTCTGGATCGAAAACGCTTTGCTGCAGTCGCTCCATGAGATCGAAGATCCCTGGATGCGGCTCGCAGAAATCATTATTCATGATGGACCGGTTCAGTTAAGACCCGTCCGGGATCTTACATGGGTGAATGAAGCTCTTGGTGACACGAACCGAGATGTGGGTGAACGCGCAATGCTATTGGAGGCAGCAATCCGCCTGTCTCCAGATCGTCATACATCGAAAGAACACGTTGAGGGGCTTAGGCCTCTCATAGTCGATGAACCTTCATTAGTGAAAAGACTTGACGACCGGATGAAGCCATCGAAGCACGACAAAGAGCATCATCGTTGGGAAAAGACGCAGGCTGAAAGAAAGAAGCAAGAAGAGCGGCGAAAGGCCAAGAACCGCGCGAGCTGGATTCTGTTCTGGCGAGAAGTTGCCAATCAGCCTGAAAACGCTTTTTCGACGGAGCAAAGCTGGAACACTGCTTGGAACTTGTGGCGCGCCATGAGTCATTATGGTGCTGACAGTCGATCGTCAGGCTGGAACCGGCGATTCATTGAAGAGCAATTTAATCAAGAAACCGCCGATAAGCTTCGCCGGGTGCTGATGAAGATCTGGCGTGATGACCACCCAACTTTTCCCAGCGAAAGGCCTGAACGCGAGCGTAATACGTTTCTTGTACGTTGGCAACTTGGTCTGGCCGCGATCTACGCCGAAGCGGAGGCTCCCGACTGGGCAGCTAAACTCAGCAATGCCGAAGCCGAGCTAGCCGCACGGTACGCTCCGATTGAACTGAACGGTTTGCCTCAGTGGATAGAGGGTCTCGTAGACACGCATCCAAACGCTGTGGACCGGACGCTTGGAAATGAATTGTCGTGGGAGCTGAACCGACCGTCAGATGAGCGTGGACATTCGAGCCTACTTCAAGGAATTGATTATGCGCCTGAGAGGGTTGCCAGTTTATTTTTACCACGACTGGGATCTTGGCTAGATGACGGTGGGGACTTGATTAATGGCGTCGATAATACGACCGGAATGACCGAAAGGGTTCGGCAAGTCACACGGGTTATCTTGAAGCATGGCGATGCTGCGGAAATTAAGAGACTTCAAGGACAGGCACTACAAAGATTAGAACAACAATTGCCGTTTCCGCTGCGTCTTGTTTGGTTGTCGACCTTAATGCGAATAGATCCGCAGATGAGTGTCGAAAAGCTGGCGGATCAGATTGAGATAGTTGAACCATCTGAGCGATCAGACGCTGTGACATGGCTGGCCAGCCTCTTTGGTGATCGCCAAGACGGAATTGGTTTGGGTGACGAAAGATTCACGCCGCAACTGCTACTGAGGCTTCTTCGTTTGGCCTATCGCCATGTTCGAATACAAGACGATGCTCACCACGAAGAATCCTATTCACCGGACACTCGAGACAACGCGGAACAGGCCCGTAATAGCATTGTCACGGCATTACTCAACGCGAAAGGCGAGGAGGGTTTGGCTGCCAAGCTCGAGATGGCCGCAGATCCCTTGTGCGCTCATTTCAAGGATCGCATTTTGGCAATGGCAGAAGAGAGTTGGGCGCAAGAGATTGATGCTGAGGTATTTGATGAGGCTCAAGCAGTGGCGCTTGATCGAAGCGGAGAAGCGCCTGCCTCAACGAACGAAGCCATGTTTGCGATTTTGAAGGACAGACTGTCTGATCTAAACGACCTTCTTCTCCGTGATGCGTCACCGCGAGAGGCTTGGGCAGGAATATCAGACGAGAGGGTCATGCGTCGAGAAATTGCGCGTGAACTGGGCCATGCCGCGAACTCGATATACACTGTGGATCAGGAAGCTGTGACAGCTGACGAAAAGGAAACTGATATACGTTTGCGCTCTGTTATTTCTAAACATGAAGCTGTGATTGAACTAAAACTTGGTGATGGGCGTACAGCAACAGACTTGCGAGATACTATAGAAAATCAGCTTGTTAGGAAATATATGGCATCAGAATACAATAAAGCTGGAGCTTTGCTGGTGACTCTTGCAAAAGACCGCCAATGGCAACATCCAGATGGAAAGCACATGATCAAAGTAGATGAGTTACTGTTGCTGCTGAGTACAGAGGCTGACAGAGTGCAACAGGCTTTGGGAGGCGGAGCCTATATACATGTACATCTTCTTGATTTGCGTCCTAGGTTGCCCATTGAGTCCCAGGCTAAGCCTTGAATGCTAAAATAGATTCCGAGTACCAAATTTATTGCTTAAGTTGGTGATTTCTGTACGTGGTGTTTTTTATGGCCTTTTGCTTTTTTGTTTTTATGTCTAATGAAAACTGAGTGGGAGTAGGCTAAGTTATAAAATAGATGAAAAGCCGGTCAGTTTCTGACTGGCTTTTTTATGGATTTTCACTTCCCTCTCCCCAAAAAGCTGCCGAGGTATTTGGTTTCTTCGCAGTGATGTTAATTGTGATGCTGGCCTTATATTTTTTTTGGCAGTGGGCCATTGAGCGTGACCAACTTAAATATTAGGTTTATCTGATGTGTGTAATCGAGAACCAAAACAACCGCAATGTTGATAAATCGCTTTGCACGCTTCGCGAAAAGATGCCTCTGTTCCTTGTTTTATTTCTAATGTGTCAATACCGATTGAATTGTGACCCACCCTGCCAAAGTAAATCTGACCCACCCACCAATGATTATTCCTGTAGTTCAGTGACCTTAGATTTCTTTAACTGACCACTTTTAAGTTTGTCTTTCAGGCGATAACTTTGACCACTTATCTGGACGATATGTGCATGGTGAAGTAGTCGATCTAACATCGCTGCTGTCAGCGTTTCATCATCACCAAATGTGCCGAACCACTGAGTAAACGGTAGATTACTCGTGAGGATCAGACTTCCGGTCTCATAGCGCCGGGCGACAACCTGGAAGAATAAATTAGCCTCTTCCTTACCGAACGGCAGATACCCCACCTCATCAATCACCAACAACCGCGGCTTGTTAACGCAGCGCCCTAAATATCCCTTGAGATCTCCCTGTCGGTGAGCGGCGACCAGCTGCAACATCATGTCTGCTGCCGTTATAAAACGAACACTCTGACCTGACATCGCCACTTTATGTGCCAACGCACAGGCCAGATGGCTCTTCCCTACGCCCGAGGGACCCAGTAACACGATGTTCTCGTGCCGTTCTATAAATGCCAGCCCGGCGAGCTCCTGAAGCTGAGCGCGCGGCGCGCCGCTGGCGAACTTGAAGTCGAACTGCTCCAGCGTTTTAACTGCCGGCAGTCCTGATAACCGCAAAAGCGTCTGCCGGCGACGTTCGTTACGGCTGTTCGTCTCCAGTTGCAGAAGCTGTTCCAAAAAGTCGCCGAACGTCCCGGTATCATCCAGTGTTTTTTGTGCCAGCGCGGGCCACTCACTGGCAATACGTTCAAGCTTGAAGTCGGCACAGAGCTCGCTGATACGTTGATGCTGAAGGCTCATAATCCCGCCTCCAGCAGCGACTGATAGACAGACAGTGGATGTTGAAAACTCTCTCTTGGTATAACCCTTTGATTATCAGTGGTGACGGCTACCGTTCTTCCCACTCTCGGCAGGGGAAGCAGCGCAGCCAACTCCTGTTGCAGCCGGTGTTCTGGTGCGACACCGGTCGTGCCATGCTTGCGGGCATTGGCTACGGTGATCAACCACGGCCCGATGCGACTGTTGGCTGAGTCGACATCAAGCAACAGCCCGGCCTGTTTAAACGTGGTGGCAAGCGGGACGACAAAGCTATGCTTAAGATAGCGGTTAAATCGTTCAACTTTACCCTTGGTCTTTGCGCGATAAGGCCTGCACACTCGGGGAGTAAAACCGTACTTCTCGGCGAGGGCCAGTAATGGCGGGCTCCACCGGTGACGGCCTTCACCATAAACGTCACGTTCAAGAATAATGGTCTTAGCATTATCAAACAGCAGGTGCTTAGGTGTTCCACCAAAAGCCAGAAGTGCCTGTTCAATGCCGTCACACCATGCCGCCGTATCCTGGCGGGGATAAAAACGCACAAAGGTTGCCCGACTCCAGCCCAGCGTGGCGACAAATGCCAGCAGCGGGTTCCTGCCCTGCCTGAACACCGTAAAATCGACCTGCATCTGCTCACCGGGCTGCGTCTCAAAGCGCACGACGGGGTCGTTCGGCTGTTGCTTAAGCGGAAGCAAGAAAGCGGTGAGCATGCTGTATCCACCGGAATATCCGCGAAGTTGGATCTCGCTAAGCATAACTCTGGCCGGTATCCAATGGGGTCTGGCAGCCTCAACCCGCTCAAGAATATAGGGCTTAAACGGATCCAGCTTCCCGGGTCGGGGAAGGCGAGCAGAATAACGGGCTTTAGCAGGCGAGTCCTGCATACGAATATAGCGGCGTACGGTCTGCCGTGAACAAGAAAGTTGCCGGGCAATACCCCGAATAGACATGCCCTGACGTAAAAGAACTGCAATCTCCACGCGTAACTCCAATGTCAACATAGGCAGCTCCAAAGCTGCCATTTTTACCCAAGGTGGGTCTGTTTTACATTGGCATGTGGGTCATTTTTACATCGGTACTAACACTAATGCATATACAGCAATAAACATCCATTTACTCCTGAGTGCTAACGCCCGCAATACCGGGAAATTATTACGTATGATTGCATTTGTTAGGCATGGATAGCCAGCCTTTCTTGAATAGCTTGATCATCAATACCCATAAGCTCCTGTTTCGTAATTATGCGAACTAGGTCTTTTCCCTTTCGACCTTCAGTCTCTCCAGACAGTCTATTTATTAACTGATTGTACTTTTCTTCCTTGTAAGCCTCCGAATCAATAACGATGAGGAGCAGTGTATTCGGTAATCTGTTTGTCACTTGAGAATATACGCTCTTCGCATATATGTTTTTTAAATATACTTCGCGAAGCCAGCCGAAGTTGAATCCCTTTCTTATATATTTAACTTCAACTATATAGTCCTTTGTTAACAATGCCTTACCGCGAAGTAATATATCCAGTTCAACGTTAGCCACCATTTTGTTGCGACTAACGTCAAACTTATTCCCATACACATTCGATAACTTGCGGTAGACAAGTTCTTCTACTTCTGAGTATTGCGATCTAAAAGAATTAACAATGTAGGCATCCGAATTTCTAGACTCTGCAACGTGAAGACTCTCGTATTCTGATATTTGTTTCTCTTCTATTTCATCTTTGGTTGCATCGCGAAGTGATTGCTTCTTAATTTCGACATCGAGCCTTGTTTGCTCGTCAAGATGAAGCTGGTTTTTTCTCCAGTTTTTCAAGCCAATGAAAATAAATATCATTCCTACAGTAGAGCCGATAGAGGAGAACCATGGAATAAAGCTAACGATAAACGAAACTGCGGACTGCCTTTTAATTACCACAGCCTTAGCCACATCTGACAGTGCGTTTATCTCTGATTCTGGTCGGAATAGATCGAAAGGCTCCCTAAGAAACATCCAAGGAGCCAAAATAGATAGAGTTATCAATACTACACCCAGAGATACTATAAATTTATATAGATCTCCAAATTCAAACTTCATCCTCGCTCCTTGTGATGCCAAACGATTGGTAGACAAGCTGGTTAGTGGCTACCGAATCACAAAATACAAACACTTCCTGCACAACATATCATAGTAAACTAGGTGCATAGTTAACCATAACACAAAGGAGGTCAGCTAATGACAACAGTATCGAGTCAAGATGACGGAATCTTCAACTTGTGCCAAAGTCTAGCTAAAACGTTGATGAGCAGCAAAAAAATAATGCGCATGGTATAGGTAGTGGTATTGAGAAAGCTCTTGATTATAACTGACTGTTTTTTATAGGTAATATCCGCTCATTGATATTCGAGTGGGAATGATTTGGTTGCCGGCATAGGCTGGCACTGAATCCCCAAAAACACACCTAAGCCTGCTTAATTGCGGGCTTTTTTGTTTTTGTACCTGGTGTTTTCTGGCGGCTGTTAGCAACGGGGAAACAGGGTTTTTTAGTTGAAAATGTAAGTGTTGACGAAGTTTCCGAGTAATCTTTTGCCGTTTTTGCGCCAGTCCTTCGGTCATTTTCACCGAGTTGCTGCCAAGGTCGTTCAAAAGAACCGGCGCCAAACATATCTGCGCCATTCCAGCAGAAGTTGTGCCAATAACAGGCTGCAAAGCGCAACTGCTCTCCCATCCGTTTGCCCAGAATGATTTCGTCCGGGTTGTAGTGACGAAAAGCCAGCGATTTTGCTGTTTCAGGATCTACTAAACTCATCTGGTCAAGTTGATCGAAATAAGCTTGCATAATGAACCTCGTCATCCTGGAAGCGGAAAATAAAAAATCGACATCATCCTGTATTTTCCCTGCCGATTGCTCAATTATGTTATTTCACTCTGTGATTAAGAGAATACTTAAATGTGAACTATATCTCATAAAATAGGGTCTTGTATTTCACGCGTTAATAGCCATGCAGAGAGTGCGTTTTTTCTGGTGAGGTGGCGCGTGATTAAAAAATGCCAGTTTTGTAGGGGGGCAACTACTGCGGAAACACCGTGAATGCGTGACCTATATAAGACCTTTGTCACAATGGTCACGGAAATAAAAAAACATAATTAATAAGTATAAAAAAGTAATAGATCCTCTGAATGAATCTATGTCAGAAAGTATTCCGCATTCACAAAAGAGGCAGGAGACGTGATAAAAATGAGTGGAAACATAATGCAAAGCCGGCATGATGAGTATCATAAATTAACTCGTGGAGAACGCATTGGTTATGGCATGGGTGACTTTGCCCAAAACCTTGTGTTTGGTACGATAGGCGGCTTTCTTGCTCTTCACATGTTGACTGTAAATACCATCAGCACAGCAGCTGCAGGGTTTATATTTCTGTTTGTCAGAATTATCAATGTGTTTTGGGATCCCATGGTTGGAACTTTTGTTGACAAAAGGAGTTCAAAAGCCGGAAAGTATCGCCCTTGGCTTTTAAGAGCAGGCATTCCACTCGTTATTCTTTCTGCTTTACTTTTTGCGCCAATTCCCGAAGTCAGAGGTTCAGTTCCTTTTGCGTTTATCGTTTACCTTGCGCTGGATTTGGTTTATTCAGTTGTGAATATTCCTTATGGTTCTCTTAATGCTTCATTAACCAGAGATCCTGAATCCATTGATAAATTGACGAGCACGCGAATGATGCTGGCCAATAGTGCCAATCTGCTTGTCTACACCCTATTTCCAATGTTTGTACAAATGGCCGCACCCAAGGATCGAAGCCTCAAGGATACTGGTTTTTTTGGATTTGAACTCAATCTGGGGAATTATACCGATCCATCAGCCAGTTACGCTTGGTTTGGCGTTTACTCGATTTATATGATAATAGGGGCTGTTGCACTTTTACTCTGTTATAAATTAACAAAAGAACGTGTTGTAGCTACAGCGGAACAATCAGCCAATGTAAAAGCGACAGATTTATTCCTTGAACTAAAAAATAATCGTCCGCTTATCGTTCTCGGGATTTTTTTCATGTTGGCCTTTACCTTCATGTTTTTCATGAATACCGTTAATGGCTTTTTCAATCAATTTGTTGTCGGCCATTCAGAATGGATGGGGGCTGTCGGCCTTGTAGCTTCAATTCCAGGTATTTTATTTCCAATTTTTTGGCCAAGACTCAAGAAAATTTTCGGTAAAAAAGGATTCTTCCATCTATTTCTTGGCATGTTTATTGTGGGTGAGTTTTTAACTTACATTTGGTCACTCGATGGAATGCATGATGCACTCTGGCTTGCTTATATCGCAACATTCATTAAGCAATGGGGCTTAACTTCGGCCACCGGTTTCATGTGGGCACTTGTTCCTGAAGTTATTGCCTATGGTGAATTAAAATCAGGTAAGCGAAATGCCGCAATCATTAACGCTATTATGGGGCTTTTCTTCAAGATTGGTTTTACGATTGGCGGTGCCGTTCCACTTTGGCTGCTGGCCGTTTATGGCTTTAACGAAGCTGATGTGCATCAAAATGCAAGTGCTATCGCCGGAATAAACATGACAGCGATATGGATACCAATTGTTTTAGCCTTTATTTCGATGGTCGTTATTCAATTGTATCCCATCTCAGATAAAAACGTCTCGGATATCAACCGTCAGCTTGATGAGATACGTGTATAGTTAACTGCTTTAATTAAAATTATCAATCAATACGTAAAACAGATTTTTTAAAAAAGGTAAACCTTATGTCACTTATTCAAAACCCTATATTGCCTGGATTCAATGCAGACCCTAGTATTATCCGTGTAGAAGATACCTATTATATCGCAAATTCTACATTTGAGTGGTTCCCTGGCGTTCGTCTACATGAGTCAAAAGATCTGGAACACTGGACTCTTCTCCCTAGTCCATTGTCAACAACAGCTCTATTGGATATGAAAGGCAATCCTTCATCAGGTGGGATTTGGGCTCCGGCGCTCTCTTATGCCGATGGAAAGTTTTGGTTGGTTTATACGGATGTAAAAATCACCGAAGGTGCCTTTAAAGACATGACAAACTACCTGACCACAGCAACAGATATCCGTGGTCCATGGACAGATCCCATCAAACTTAATGGCGTCGGTTTTGATGCTTCACTTTTCCATGACGAAGATGGTCGGAAATACTTGGTTCAACAAACCTGGGACCATCGAGAGTACCGCCACCCCTTTAATGGGATTACGTTAACTGAGTTTGATCCGGAAATACTGAAATTAAAACCAGAAACAGCGCGTACCATTTATCGAGGCACTGCCGTTGCACTTGTTGAGGGACCGCATCTGTACAAACTGAACGGATATTATTATCTTTTTGCAGCCCAAGGGGGAACAGTATTTACCCACCAGGAGGTTGTTGCTCGTTCAAAAAGCTTGGACGCCAACAGTTTTGAAACATCACCAGGGGAAGTTTTCTTAACTAACGTAGATACTCTAGACAGCTATATTCAAAAACAGGGTCATGGCAGTTTGGTTTCGACCCCCAAAGGCGAATGGTATTATGCCTCGCTCTGTGCTCGCCCCTGGAATCATGCTGGTGAGTCTGCCTATGATCCTCGTGGTTGGTCAACGCTTGGCAGAGAAACATCTATCCAAAAAGTTTTTTGGGATGAAGCCGGCTGGCCACGTATTGAAGGAGGCCACGGAGGAAAAACCTTTGTTGAAGGGCCAAGAGACGCCATTGATACCCAAAGTGCAAAAGATCATAGTCAGCAAGATGAGTTTACAACTTCAACACTCGATCTCAACTGGAACACACTCCGTGTCCCATTCACAGAAAAAATGGGTACAACAGGTGATGGGAAATTGACTTTAATTGGCCAAGGTTCTTTGGCCAATACCCATGACCTGTCACTTATTGCCCGTCGTTGGCAAGCCTTTTATTTTGATGCTCAAGTAAAAGTAAAATTTAATCCATTTAATTATCAACAAATGGCAGGGTTAACGAATTACTATAATGATCGTCATTGGAGCTTTGTTTTTATTACCTGGAATGAGATTAATGGCGCGGTCATCGAAGTAGGAGAGAGTAATCGTGGGAAATACACCTCATATCTCAAAGATGAAGCAATCAAGATCCCCGCAGATACCGAATATGTCTGGTTTCGCACGAAAGTCAGAAAAGAGAGTTATACCTATGAATATAGCTTTGATGGGGTAAGCTTCGCTGAGATCCCTGTCAAATTAGATGCCGCAATTCTTTCAGACGATTATGTACTACAAAGTTATGGCGGGTTCTTTACCGGGGCATTTATTGGCCTTGCGGTAGTAGACTACTCTGGTTATGCCGCCAGCGCGGAGTTTTATAATTTCAAATATCAGGAACTTGGTGATTTGTTAATCGCAAATGACACTTATAGCTGGGAAGCCAGTGAATCACGATTTAATTAAATATTAAAGCGTAAATCCAGTTAACAAGAGCAACGTCTGGCTTTGATGATGAGGAGGGCGTTGCTCCTGACAAGCGCTGCACACCGAGCGTAAAGGCGGGGTGAAGGAAGCCAGAAGTCTGTTGCGGACAGTCGCCGATGGCCCTGCCCGCCAGGCGTATCAGCTGCAAATCCGGCTGATTGAGCAGGATGCAGGCGAAGCGCCAGCCTATGACCTTGTTTATGGTCCAGGTACAGCATTAACTGATTAACCCCTTGTTGGTGCGATAATTAACGGAATAGGTTATTCACCTCTATCAAGGTTCATATTTGATCATTCTGACCCCGGAGAAACTCCTTACGCCAATTATTTAACTGTACCTCTGCGAAATAAAAAACAAAATCAACTTGTCTGGTGGTGTTATTTATATTCACTCCGGGCAGGGTGGTTATTTTCTGAGAATATAATTAATTAATTTGAGATAGCCATGAAAACTTTAAAGAAAATACTTTTAGCTATGGCAGTTATCGCCGCGCTGTGTCCTGTTTCCGTATTGGCGCAGGAGTTCACTCAGGAACAGATTGACGCCATTGTCGCTAAAGCGGTCGATAAAGCACTGGCCGAACGGCAGGCGAAAATTACCGCCGCAGCCGATAAAAAGGTCGATGTCATTACCGACCCGCAAAACACCGCGACCTCGCCGGATTTAGCGATTCCATTCGGCCTCAAGTTCAGCGGTTACGCCCGTTATGGTGCCCACTTCCAGACCGGCGATCAGAAATATGTCGGCGTCGACGGCTCCTATAACGGCGCCTCGGCGATCGGCCGTCTGGGGAATGAAAGCAACGGCGGCGAATTCCAGATCAGCAAAGCCTTCAAAAGCACAGAAGGGGCCATCTGGGATCTTAACGTCATGTTTGACCACTGGAGCGACGAAGTGAACCTGAAAAAGGCTTACGTCGGCGTCACTAACGTACTTGAATCGAACCCCAATGCCTATATCTGGGCTGGCCGTGACTTCCACCAACGTCCGCAACAGGGGATCAATGACTACTTCTGGATGAACCACGACGGGCAGGGGGCCGGGGTGAAGAACTTTGATATTGGTGGCGTACAGTTTGACGTGGCGGCGGTATCGCAGGTGAAATCCTGTAGCCCGGAAGTGATGGCCGATGAGACTAACCCATCACGCATTACCTGCACCGGCAGCTCCGATACCGGCGATAATGGCCATTACGCGCTGACCACCAAAACTCACAACATCAAGGCTGGGCCAGTTGACGTCGAAGCATACGCCAACTACGGTTTCGACTCGAAAGCGGTGGATAGCGACGAGCGACTCGATGCCTGGCAGGGCGGGCTGGTACTGAGCCATACCAACGACAGCGGAGTGAACAAGGTTATTCTGCGCTATTCCGACAACTCGGATAACAGCGTCTACAACAAAACCGACGACCTGACCACTGTCTACGCCAGCTTCGAGGGCAGCCATAAATTCACCCAGCAGGCGCAGATCGAATATCTGCTGGCCTTCCACGACTACGATAACGGCAAGGATGACACCGACAACCGTAAAAACTACGGTGCCATCGTACGGCCGATGTACTTCTGGAACGACGTGCACTCCACCTGGCTGGAAGCGGGCTATCAGCGCGTGGACTATGATCAGGGCGGGGATAACAAGGGCTGGAAGCTGACGCTGTCGCAGAACATCGCCATTGGCATGGGGCCGGAGTTCCGTCCGATGCTACGCTTCTACGTGACCGGCGGCCAGGTGGATAACCAGCATACCGCCAAAGTGGATGGTACCCGCGACGAGCGGCTGGATTCGTTGAACATCGGCGGCATGTTTGAGGCGTGGTTCTAAGTTAGCTTGATAAACCCCTCGCCTCCTCTAAGGGAGGGGGCGAGAAGATTGACAGGAAATGGCCTTGCGCAAGTTCACAACGCATTTAAATCACCGTACTTTATAGTTTCGCGTCGGCGGCCAGTTCGACAGCCCGGTTTTGATAGATTCTACGGAGGTTCAATGACGATATTGCCCATACCAATACCATTGCCTGACGAACTTGGTGCATCTTTAAGACCGCTACGTGTTGAGGATACGCACGCGTGGTCGGCGTATTTGAGCAAACCTGATGTCACTGAACATACCAGTTGGGGTGACGTCGGGCCGAGTCATCTGGAGAAGCTGATTGCCGAATATGCTGAAGGCAGAGCGGCTCTTCGTTGGGCCATCGTGGACTCGAATGACAGCTTGCTCGGGACGGTGGGATTGAACGAAATATCCCGCGATCACGGTCGGGCCGAAATTGCCTACGATCTTGACCCGCACCACTGCGGCCGAGGCTTGGCGACGGCGGCAGCGAGAGCCGTGACTCAGTGGGCGCACACGGCTCTGGGCCTTCAGCGTGTACAGGCTACGGTTCTGGACAGCAACCTATTGTCGATTGCCGTCCTGGAGCGGGTGGGCATGCAACGCGAAGGCCTGATAAGGCAATACCGTCGAGTACGCGGACAGGCCCGAGATTACTGGATGTACGCGGCTATTCATCGCAAGGAAAAGTGAGGCTGGAGCCTCACGGTTCAAGCTGTTGGCTTTGCTCATCATATCTGCGCTGGCAGCCCTGAATCGCCTCCATATTCCCCATTGTCCAATCAAACAAAATAGAGAACGGCCCTTGTAATGATTGGCCGAGCGGCGTCAGTGAATACTCAACGCCGAGCACCCGCCCATCCAAAACCTTGCGGTTCACCATGCCGTTGCGCTCCAGCTTGCGCAGCGTCTGGGTAAGCACGCGTTGGGTCACGCCATCGAGGCGACGTTTGATCGCATTGAAACGCCGAGGTTCACGCAGCACCTCCAGCACCATCATTGACCATTTGTCCGCGATCTGGTCGAGAATAATTCGGCTCGGGCAGTCGGCACGGTAAATCGGTTCAGTCGTCTCCATCGGTATCCTCCAGCATCCCTGGGATGCTTCAAGTGCGTAATTGACGCCAGGTATGCAAAGTATACCATTCGATCGACGGCGCGAAAATCCAGCACCGATATCCCAGGCAAACAAGGGCATTGATATGACAGATACCGATTACAGCAAACTCAGTGTGTCTCACACGAAGGGCGTCTTGACAGTCACTCTCGATAATCCGCCGGTCAACGTACTGGATGTAGCTCTGATGTCGGAGATCAGTCGTTTACTGCTCGCCGTGCGTGATGATGTGGATACACGCGTACTGGTTTTCCAGAGCGCGGATCCGGAGTTCTTCATTGCGCATGTCGATATGACTTTAATCGATGAGCCGCACGCCTTCGACGAACTGGCGCGTGAAGCACCGGAAGGGCTCAACCCATTCCAGGCATTCGGTGAGCTTCTGCGCAGCCAACCACAGGTCACTATCGTTAAGCTTGCCGGGCTGGTACGGGGAGGCGGCGCAGAATTCGTTGCGGCGGCCGATATGGCTTTTGCCGCCGAAGGGCTGGCAGGGCTGGCCCAATGTGAAGCCTTGATGGGCATTACGCCCGGCGGTGGTGCGACGCAATATCTGACGAATCGAATGACGCGTGGGCGCGCGCTTGAAGTGATCCTGGGTGCCGACCTGATAGACGCCGCGACCGCAGAACGCTATGGGTGGATTAATCGCGCATTGCCAGCGAGTGAACTCGACGGCTTTGTCGAACGTCTGGCGCTCAACATGGCGGCCTTGCCAGAGGGGGTGATCGCGGCGGCTAAACAGGCGATGCCAGGGGCAGATTTACGGGAAGGTTTTTATCGTGAGCATGATGCCTGGGCGGGGCTTTTCCAGCGTCCCGCTGCGGAGATACTTATCCGGGGCGGACTTAAGGCGGGGGCCCAAACCAAGGAAGGGGAGCGCGACCTCGAAGGTCTGCTGCGTAATCTTGGTATTTAAGCCCTAAATCTTGTCCAGCCGGAAATGGATCCAGTTGTTTACAGTCTTGTTCCGGCCAGGGAAGCTCCCACAAGTCGTGCTAACGGCCCGCCCATTGCGACAGCAACGCATGCAGCTGTGCGGGTTCCAGCGGCTTTCGTAATACCAGATAACCTTCCTGCTCGGCTTCTTGCAAAATGGGGGAGTTGAATTCTCCGCTGACCATGGCGCCACTGGTATCGGGCAGGCGTTCGAACAGCGCCTTCAATATATCGAAGCCGCTTTCGCCAGAACGGAGCCGTTGGTCGCACAGCACGGCGAAAGGGGTGAAACCTTCGTCAATGATCGCAAAAGCCTCTTCTGCGCAAGCGGCACAGCGTACCCTGATGCCCCAGGTATTCATCAGGCTTGACCAGGCGGAGGTGACCAGCGGATCATCGTCCACGACCAGGCAGGCGCCGCGTAACGATTTATAGCGGGTAGGCGTTAGGGGGTTGGCATAGGCATTTAGGTTTTCTGGCATGGTAAATTCACCGCTGCTGAGGGCAAAACGCATCCAGAAATGCGATCCTTTGCCTTCCACGGAGCGCATGCCGTATTTCACCTTCATCAATTTGGCGCAGCGGGCCACTACCGCAAGACCTAACCCATGACCGGCGCTGTCGATTTTCCACGCCAGTTCGGGACGATAGTAGGGGGAAAAGATTTTGCTTTTCTCTTCGTCGGCGATGCCAACCCCGGTATCCCAAACTTCGATTAAGCAGGACTCTTTTTGCGGACGGATCGCTATCAAAACGCCGCCTTTTTGGGTGTAACGCAGCGCATTTTGTATCAGATTAATCAATGATTGCCTGATGAGTAATTGATCGCCCATCAGGGCAATGCGTCGCTTGGGTCGCCATGTACGCAAGGATAATGCGCGGCTGTTCGCCTCTTCGCGGAACAGGGTAATCACCGAGTCAAGCAGCGCGCCGATATCGACATGGGGGGTTGCGGTGCTGACGTTCCCGGATTCAATCTTGCTGAGATCGAGCAAAGAATTAAACATCAGGTGCACGGAGCGCACGCTTTGCTGGAGATCCAGCAGTTGGGGGATCAGCGTGACATCGCGGTTTTTGTGGATGATGGCCTCGATAAGAAAGCCCATGGCGTGTACCGGTTGGCGCAAATCATGGCTGGCGGTGGTCAGGAACTGGTTTTTATCGAGCAAGGCTTGCTCCGCTTCTTCTTTGGCCTGCCGAAATTGTTCCGCAAGGCGCGAGCTTTTCTCTTCGAGGCGGGCTTGCTGAATAAAGAAGGCATGCGAGGTTAATGCATGCCGGTAAATGGCGAACCCATAAAGCAAATTGAGCATCAGCACGATCGGCATGACGTCGTCTAACCGCCAGATAATGCCAAGAATAAGTACACCCCAAGAGGCGAAGAAAAAACGTGTAAAGGTGCTTATGACCGGGGTCAGATGGGTTGCATTGGCTGCAACTATGGCCGCGATACTGATGTTTAATAACAGGAAGAAATCGAAACTGTTTTTTTCTGGGGTGATTAAATATAAGGATGAAATACCCAAGCCATGTACGAAAGCGACTTTGTTAATACGCGGTAACCAACGGTTAATTACGGTGCTGGTATTATTTTCTCGGGTCTCATGACGATAGCGGTGATGCCATAGTCTGATGGCCAATGCGCAGAGCAGATATATTACTATCCAGACAATTATTGGGGTGAGTTCTTTCCCCAATAAATAGAGCCAAATGGCGAAAGGAATACCGACAAAGGGCACGGCGGTAAAGCTGAAAACCAACCGCATGAAGGTATTGTCCAGCAGGCGGATCTGTGAAAGTGGGTGGATTTCATCCTTTTGTAATGATTGAAGTAATTTCATTGCGAATGATCCTGCCTGCCATGGAGCAGCGTAATGGCTTCTACTCGGCTAGTTACGCCTAATTTTTTGAGAATATTACCGATGTGTTCTTTGACCGTGGGTTCTGAAATAGAAAGTTGCAAGGCGATTCTTTTATTGGGCAAGCCGCGCATCATCATGGTTAACACTTCTATTTGTCGCGGTGTTAGGTTGAAATTTTGGAGGTGGTTTTTGGCGCTGACTACAGCCAGGACGTTATCCATAGGGAACCAGGTGCCGTTTTCGATCAGAGCCGCGACAGCTTTGGCGAATAATTCGGGGGGCTCATTTTTAAGCACAAAACCATGCCCCCCGGCATCACGCACTTTTTGCCATATTTCATTATTCTCATCACCACTGACCACTAATAACCTAACCTGTGGGTACAATTTTTTAATTTCTTTAAGCATTTTTAATGCTGTGCCATCGGATAACCAAAAGTCGATGACCATTAAACGCGGTGCACCCTTTTCCAGAATATGTCTATAACAATTTTCTTCGTTTGCCATCACGTAGGCATGTTTAAATCGACAATGCGTATTCAGAAAATGGGCAATACCGCTTGCCACCAAAGGATGGTCATCAACGACCAGCGCATAATCCTGCCCCAAAGGTCTCTCCTTTCGCTTAAACGTATCAGATTGGTCTGGTAATTTTTTATTTTCTACCCTCCCTACTTTAGGAGGGTTTTTTCGGTTAGGAAAGGGAAATATATTATTCGGGGATTTGGATAAGGTAAAACATAGAACTATTCAGAGTTTTGATCTGTTTGGTTACAAAGGATAATTTATGAGAAAACCACTTATCGCTTTAACTGTTACGCTTCTGGTAGCCGGCTGCTCAACATTGAAAACCGATCAGGCAATACCTTTGCTGCAGGCAGAAACGGCTAAAATGCTGGGCCTGGGCTCATCGGATGAAATTACCGTGACCAATGTGAATGGCGCCCAACCCGATGCCCTAGGCGGGCAAAAACTTTCTTACCGCGCCACCACGGAGAAAGGACGGATCTTCGACTGCTCCTCGATGATGATGCCTGGCATTTTAGGCTCGGCCCCTTCGCTAAGCACCCCAAGCTGCACACCGGTCGTCACGCATAAATAATTCATCTAATGCTCGAAGCGGGGGCGGTTAATCAGGGTAGACCTGCAGTTCCCATAAGTTTGGCATCGAGGCGTTAGCGCTGGGGGGCGATAAGCTCGTGCCTCGATGACAATCAGCCCATGTTCTCGCAAAACGCACCACATATCCTCTAATGCATTGAGTTTTTCATATAAATAATAACGTAGATGGCATCAAGATAATTGGGCCGGAGAGAAAACATGAAAGATAAAACATCGCATGATTTAGCGGTAAGAAAACCGCTTTCCAAAGTTTACCTTGCACTCTTTTCCGCGCCATTGATATTGATAGGCCCTGCTGATATGGCACGTGCTGATGATGCTATTTTTGATGGTGAATCACATATTACTGAATCTTTAGCCTACACCGGGAATGTTTATGTCGGCCGTAATCAAAGCGGAAATCTCTTGATCGATAATGGTGAAATCAACGCCTATAACATTAATATCGGCAGCCGCTCTGATGGTCAAATATACCAAAGTTCGGTTAGGGTCCGAGGACCGAACGCGGTATTAAACGCGATCAACGACTCATCCGTCATGCATGGCAGTTTAAATCTGGGCCTGGCAACATTGTGGGTGGAAGAAGGCGGCCTGGTTACTGCGGAGGAAATTATTGTCGGTACCACTGGGGGTTACGATAGCCACCTTAATGTCAAAGGTGCCGGCTCGAGGGTGATCAGTGAAAATCTCGGACTTGGCTTCGGGCAAGGCGCCCGTTCCACTTTGCTGATTGAAGATGGCGGGATAGTGACCACCACTGCCGCCGCCAGAATCGACAGCGGTTTCCGTCCTGATGAGGCGGACAAGCTAAACCCCAAAGCCACGGTGACCGGCAATAATTCTCGCTGGGATATTACCCAATCACTCACCGCCAACGGGGATGTGGACGTGTTGAACGGTGGGGCGATCAACGTCGGCAGCGCGCAGATTGCCGGGGTGTCGGGCTCAAGGAAAACCGCAGAGCTTTACATCGCCGGCCAGGGTTCTCGCTTTACCAGTGCGAGCAACGTCAGCGTGGGGGACTATGGCAACGGGGTACTGTCGGTTGTCGATGGCGGTTTATTCTCCGCCGGCAATAACCAATTGCAACTGGGAGACACCGGCTCCGGTTCTAACCGAGGCGCGTTAATCATCGGTAGCCGCGGCAACATGGATACCGGTACCGGTTTGACCGAACCTACGCTCGGCGCAGCAGGTGGTGCGGGTACTGTTGATGTCCAGACGGTGGTTAATTTGCGGGGTGGCCTGTTCGGCAGCTACGTATATTTTAATCATAATTCAGATAACTACGACTTCCGCAACAAGATGGTAGGTGAAGGCGAAGTCATCAACACGGCCGGGCAGACGACCTTGAGCGGTGACCTCACTCAACTCCAGGCGAATGTGACCGCGCGCGGCGGGAAAATCACTATTGCCAGCGATATCAATACGCAGCCGGAAGACAGCCCTTTCGACGTGCAGACGTTGAGCGCCGAAAATGGCGGTACGCTGATCCTTAATGCGACAGCCGGTTCCGACGTCAGTAATGGTCTGGGTTACAGCAGCGCCGCGTCGATAAAGTCTGGCGGTACGTTGGGCGGTAACGGTACCTTAGGCCAGACCGAGATCCAGTCAGGGGGCCACATTTCGCCTGGTGACGGTAATATTGGCACCCTGACGCTGAAACGCTATCTGAATTTCCTGGGGGAATCTTTCTACGACGTTGATATCGCCGGAGATGGCGGCAGCGATAAATTGGTCGTCGCAGGTAAAACCACCATCAGCGATCGGGCCAAGGTACAGGTGACCGCACTGGATCCGCAAACCAGCTATCAAACCGGCCAAAGTTACCGCATTTTGACCTCGGATGGGGGGATCGACGGCCGTTTTGCGCAAGCTGTCTCAAAATCTGCATTTTTGGACGTTGCCCTCAACCACAGTGCTAATGCCGTGGATCTGACGATTGCGCAAAAAGGTGGCGAAGGTGGCAACCCAGGCGAAGGTGGCAACCCTGGTGAAGGTGGCAACCCAGGTGAAGGTGGCAACCCAGGTGAAGGCAGCAACCCAGGTGAAGGCAGCAACCCAGGCGAGGGCAGCAAGCCCGGTATTTTCCAAACGGTTACGCAAACCAGTAATCAGTGGAATACCGCCGGTGCGCTCTCGACATTGGCGCAGAGCGGCCCTTCATTGGCCTTGTACAACTCCTTGCTGTTGTTGAGTGCACCGGAATCGCGTGATGCGTTCAATCAACTGTCTGGTGAAGTCTATCCGTCCATACAATCTAACCTGATCGCAGGCAGTAACATGCTGCTTGATGTTTTGAATCAACGCATGCTGCGCGTATTTGATAATGATGCATTGCCGGTTCCACCGTTAGCGATGACGTTGGTTCAGCCTGCTCAGGCTGAAAATAACGGCATTTGGGGCCAGACGTTCGGTTCTTGGGTGAGAAACAGCGGCAACGACAACGTTGGAAAACTGGACGGCAACACCAGTGGCTTCCTGTTGGGGGCCGATCGTAAACTCGCTGATCACAGCATCCGCATTGGGGGATATATGGGTTATAGCCGTGGCGACTATGATGTCGATAGCCGTCGTTCCAGTGCCGACAGCGATAATTACCACCTGGGTCTGTACGCCGCAGGGCAGCAGAATGCTTTCTCCCTGCGCGGTGCGTTGGGCTACAGCTGGCACCGGCTCGAAAATGAGCGCGACGTTAATTTTGGCAATTACTCGGATCGTCTCAAGTCCAACTATGACGCAGACTCACTGTTGGCGTTCACCGAAGCGGGTTACCGCTTTGGGCAGTTGGAGGCGAATATCGAGCCGTTCATCAATCTGAGCTATATCCGTCTGCATACGGATAACTTCCAGGAGAAAGGCGGTGCCGCAGCACTTAGCGTTCGTAATGAAACGATGAATACATTCTATTCAACGCTGGGTGTGCGGGGTTCTACTGAGTTGCCGAAAAACGTCAGCCTTTACGGTTCATTAGGTTGGCAGCATGCTTACGGTGATAAAACCACATCATCGCGCATGGCATTTGCCGGTAGCGATGCCTTTATCACCCAGGGGCAGGCTGTTGATGACAATCTGCTGGTGGCGGATGTCGGTGTGAGCGTGAAACTGTCGCGTTCCACTTCGCTGGATCTCGGTTATCAGGGGCAATACGGTTCTGATACTCAGGTTAATTCAGTCAATGCCAATATCAGATGGTCATTCTGATCCACTGGGGATAAAGATCCGTAATACTGAGATATCGTTGGGCAACATAAGGTTTTGCCTGGCTGTCTGACGATATCTCTGTTCCCGGGCGCGTTCAGTCCGTATCGAGACTTTGGCTGATGTCTGGCGCTAGTGAAGCGGGCAGGCGAATATCTTCGCAAGAAGAGTGCTCAATCAGCTTAAACAGCGTGGCCCGTTCATCACCGGTCAAATCCCGCCATTCACCCAGCGGCAACCCGGTTAAATCGACGTTCATGATACGTACACGCTCAAGCCTGGTGACTTCATAACCAAAATATTTGCTCATGCGGCGGATCTGGCGGTTAAGCCCCTGAACCAGGATGATGCGAAACACCTGTGGCGCGGTTTTCTCCACCCGGCATGGTTGAGTCACCGTATCCAGTATCGGCACGCCCGCGCTCATGCCCTGAATAAACGCGTCGGTTACCGGTTTATCGACGGTAACCAGATACTCTTTTTCATGGTTATTGCCGGCACGCAGGATCTTATTGACCAGTTCGCCGTGATTGGTCAGGAAAATCAGCCCCTGAGAATCTTTGTCCAGACGGCCGACAGGGAAGGTGCGCTTGCTGTGATTGACGAAATCACCGATGTTATTTTGCACGTGCTTTCCCATGCTGGTGATGACGCCAACCGGCTTGTTCAGTGCGATTAGCACCAAATCTTGCGCATCACGTGGCTCTATCCGCTGGCCGTTAACGTGCACTGCATCCCCGACAAATACCTGAGCGCCCACGGCGGCTAACTGGCCATTGATGAAAACGTTGCCCTGTTTGATATGGCGATCGGCACTGCGGCGAGAACAGATGCCGCTGTCGCTAATGTATTTGTTCAGACGAATGGATGAGTGAGTCAGCATGGTTTCCCCGTAAAACGCGGACTATACAGTAACCCGCGGGACGCAGCGACTGAGCAAGACGTTTGAACGGCGAAAGCTATATTCAAGGTCTTACTCACCCACCTTTACCACCCGGGTATTCAGCGGCGTGAGTGTTTGCCCGGCGCTGCCGGTTGGCGTCATACGCGGGATCGGTTGGCCGCTGTCGCTTTCGACTAACGTTGAATGCACCTCTTGCTCGGCGAACAGATGGTCTTCTCCCCATTGGCGCAAGCCGACAATCACCGGAAACAGGGCGCGACCCTTGTCGGTGAGAATATATTCCTGATAGGCGCTGCCGTCCGAGGCGGGCGCAATCTCCAGAATATCGTGCGCCACCAGGGTACGCAGACGGGTAGAAAGGATATTTTTCGCCATCCCCAGGCCCTTTTGGAATTCACTGAAGCGGCGCACCCCGTCGAAGGCATCGCGCACAATCAACAGTGACCACCAGTCGCCAATCACATCCAGCGTACGGGCCACCGGGCACTGGGCGTCTTCCAAACTTTTACGTTTCATGGCTGCTCCTCCTGCAACGAGATCTGGTTGCATTATAAAACCCTCACGCGTAAAGTTCATTGGGTTTAATAATGAAACCACATTGGGGCGAACGATGAGTGACAAAATACTGGATCCGATCTGTGTATCGCAGGCTGGGGCGCGGAGTCGGCTGCCGGCTTCGCTGGTGTTGTTGCTGGCTGGGGCCAGCGCCTTTAGCGTGGCAAATGTCTATTACGCCCAGCCGTTGCTGGATGCCATCGCCCAGGAATTTGCTATCAGCGTGGCGTCGGTGGGTATGGTGATCACCGCCACCCAGCTTGGTTGCGCGTTGGCGCTGTTATTGGTAGTACCGCTGGGGGATCGCATTAATCGCCACCGGCTGTTAGCGGTACAGCAACTGTTGTTGATTGCCGCATTGTGCATGGTCGGTTGGGCAAACAGTAGCCTGCTTATGCTGATCGGCATGTTGCTGGTGGGGTTACTGGGCACGGCTATGACTCAGGGGCTGATCGCCTTTGCCGCTACACTGGCGGCACCGCATGAACGCGGGCGGGTGGTGGGCGCGGCACAAGGCGGGGTCGTGTTGGGCCTGCTGTTGGCGCGCACCCTGTCCGGTGCGCTGGCCGACGTGGGAGGCTGGCGCACGGTGTATTTTTTCTCCGCCGGTGTGACGCTGGTTTTACTGCCGATTCTGGCGCGCTTGTTGCCCGCGCCCAGCACGCCGCCTTCAACGCTCAGTTATCCCGCCTTGCTGCGTTCAATGTTGACGCTGTTACTGCGCGATCGCACGCTGCAAATCCGTGGCATGCTGGCGTTGCTGATGTTTGCGGCGTTCAGCATCTTCTGGAGTGCCTTGGTGCTGCCGCTCAGCCAGGCACCGTTCAATTTTTCGCATTCGGTGATTGGCGCCTTTGGTCTGGTGGGGGCGGTTGGCGCGCTGGCGGCGGTACGGGCAGGCCACCTGGCAGACCGTGGTTTAGCGCAGTGGGCGAGCGGTATCTGCCTGCTGTTGTTAGTGCTGGCCTGGCTGCCGCTCGGCATGCTGAGTTATGGCCTGGGATGGCTGATTATCGGCATTGTGTTGCTCGATCTGGCCGGTCAGGCCATTCATGTGCTGAATCAGAGCCTGATCTTCAGCGCCCATCCACAGGCACACAGCCGGTTGGTGGGGGGGTATATGTTGTTTTACGCCATAGGCAGCGGGCTGGGCGCTTTTGCCAGCACTCACGTATTCGCCCTGGCGGGCTGGCATGGCGTGTGCTGGTTGGGGGCGGGCGTCAGTTTGATCGCCTTATTGTTCTGGGGGCTGACGCTGCGTGCGATGCCGGCTGCATTGGAATAATGAAAGCCGGCAACCTTGCCAGATGCGGCGCATTCGTCATTTAGGCGAGTGCAGCAGGTAATATTCTTCACCGCCGTCATTGCCGGTGGTGATGGTCCGCCAGCCGTGCTTGTGATAGAACGCCAGCGCTTTCTCATTCTTCACCAGGCATTTCAGCGAGCCGGTGGCGGTAAAGCTGTTCTCCGCTGCCTGCAACAGGGCGCTGCCGACGCCGAGCGGCGGCAGATGCGGATCGACATACAGGTTGTGAATAAAGTTGTCCTGGCGATAAATCGACACAAACCCCAGCCGTTTTCCCTGATCTTCCGCCACCCAGATGTCTTCGCCCAGCGTTGAACGATCGAAATCTTCCAGCCGATAATCTTCGGTGTCGCGCCATGGAAACGCCGCTTTGCGCGCAGCCAAATACAGGGTGCGCAGGAAGGGGCGATCGGCCTCTTGGTATTTTCTTATCTGCATGGCATCTCCTTTTTATTTTTTGACACTATAGCGCGATTGACCTCACCGACGGCAACCCCAATAATGGCCGTCTTGACTCGGGGTGCCCTGCGCAATACGCGGCGGCTGAGATTTTACCCGTATTCAAGCTAATTTTTAGCAATAATCTATAGGTTATGAAAACCCTGTTAGAGATGCAAAACACAGCGAACTAACCCATTCTGGTGGAACAGTAGGAATTCGACTAGCCTATATCGCTCCTCCATTTGCCACAAAATAAGAATTCCATGGTAATAAAGCAGAGTTAACGAAATACAGCGTATCTCTGCAACAACCGTAATCCTGGTCAGAAGAAATATGTTTTGCACCGTTCCTGACGAAGAGTGACTACCTGCTTTGTTTGATCGACGACCCAGCGCTTCGCAGCGGCACTGTGCTTCAAACAATCCCTTCGCCCCACCATTTTCACCCCCGATACTGCTCTGCCACTGGCGACGCCTTAGTCGATCAGGCAGCGGCGTATGGAGGGATATGATTTAAAGATCAATACGTAACGAAATAGCCGAGGTGTGCTATTCAATTGGCATAATAATAAAAATAGTTTTGTGATCCAAAAAAAGACTTTGGTTGTATATATGCACTCGAAATCAGTTGAGCTGTAATTAACGCCGTGGATAATACGCATCAACAGAGAAGGGATGCCTTAAGTAATACGGTCCTGGTTTATAGGTGGGGAACGAAAATATCTTCGTGACTTGCCTATTAAATGAAGGGTTTAAATTACTGTATTTCTATCTGTAAAGATATTGCCAATCAACATTAATCATGGAAAAGCCGGGTGAATGATCATCAGTTTAATACGGTGGTTGGGGATATTTTTCTCATTTACAGGCGACCATTTAATTATCAAGGAATATTGTCATGAAAAAGAATCTTATTGCTGCTGCTATCGCTACCGCTTCTATCCTGTCTGCTGCTTCTGCATTTGCAGCTGATGGCCAGGTTAACTTCAACGGCGAAATCATTGATGCCGCCTGTACCGTTGTTAACGATATGAGCAACCCGCTGACCGTCACTCTGGGCCAGGTTTCTAAAACTTCGTTCAAACAAGCGGGCGATACGGCTGCTGCTACCAGCTTCACTTTACAGTTGAAAGACTGCCCAACAACCGTAACCAAAGCTTCCGTCAAGTTCGACGGTACTGCAGCAAACGGTGATAACAAAGTTCTGGCGTTGACCCAGGAAACTGGCGTTGCAACCGGCGTTGGCATCCAACTGACCGATTCTTCTCAGTCTGTACTGCCGTTGTATACCGCTTCGGCGTCTTACCCACTGGTTTCTACCGGTGTTAACAACCTGGACTTCGTAGCGCGTTATGTCTCCAACGCTGCCACCGTAACTGCAGGCCCGGCAAACTCCGTAGCTAGCTTCACCGTTATCTACAACTAAGATTTTGCCTGCTGTTGTTACAGGGCGTTGAAATCCCGGGTCGGCGCCATTATGCGCCGGCCCGTTCTTCTTAATCTTATGTGGAATTGAAAAATGAAATTTGTACCCAGCATGTTAGCCGCCGCCCTGATCTTTACCGCGAGTGTTGCGCAGGCAGGTGTGGTGGTGGGCGGAACCCGAATGATTTATGACGGTAGTAAAAAGGAGTCTTCACTGAGCGTCAGTAATCCGGACAAAGTGCCTTATTTGATCCAATCCTGGGTTGATACGACCGGTGGTGGCGCTGAGAAAGCCCCCTTTATGATCACGCCACCGCTGTTTCGTCTTGATGGCGGGCAGAACAACGTACTGCGCGTGGTGCGGGCAGGCGGCAACCTTTCCAACAGCCAGGAAACGCTCTATTGGCTGAACATCAAATCTATCCCGTCGGGCAGCAAGGAGGAGGGGAAAAATACCCTGCAGGTGGCGGTAAAAACGCGTATCAAGCTGATTTTCCGTCCGCAGGGCCTGAAAGGGGTACCGGAAGAGGTGACCAAAAACCTGAAGTGGCAACGTAGCGGCAGCCAACTGCAGGTCACCAACCCAACGCCGTTCTATATGAACTTCCAGCAGGTCACCGTGGGCGGTAAAGAAGTCAAGGAAGCCACCTATGTAGCACCGATGAGCAGCGCCAGTTTTGCCCTTCCGGCAGGAGCAGCCGGTGGCAGCGTGCAGTGGAAGATTATCAGTGATTACGGCGGCATCGGTGAATTGCATACCGGCGCGATGTAAGCCGATTTTACACCAGAGAACTTCAGCCTCACAGGGTTGTGAGGCAGGGAACCAGGGCAACCACCCGGCCTTGCAGGCATTGGAGCAATAACGGATGAATAGCACACATAATAAAAGCACGCGGCATCATGCTCCACGCATCAGCCAGCTTGCCTACCTGGTTGCCGCAGTGTTGGGTAGCCTCACGTTCAGCGCTCAGGCGCGGGACTACTTTAACCCCGAATTGCTGCAGGTGGATAACCCGCAGCAGGGCACTACCGACCTGTCGGTATTTGAAGACAGCGGCAGCCAGGCACCGGGCACTTACCACGTTGACGTTTACCTGAACAAAGATCAGGTGGATACCCGTGACGTGGTGTTTAAATCCGTACTAGGCAAAGACGGCAAGCAGAGCCTGCAACCTTGCCTGAGTGCCAAAGCGTTGGCTGCGATGGGGGTGAAAACCACGCTGTTCCCAGGGCTGGGCGACGGTGAATGTGCCGATTTGAGCGTGATTCCCCAAGCCAGTACGGAATATCGCTTCAGTGCGCAGCAACTGTTGATCAGTATTCCGCAGGCGGCGGTGTCACAGGCCGCGCGCGGTTATGTGCCGCCGGATCAGTGGGATAACGGCATTCCGGCCTTGTTGCTCAACTACAGCATGACCGGTGCCAACAGTTCTGCGCGTAACGCTACCTCACAAGATAGCGACAGCCAGTACGTCAACCTGCGTCCTGGGCTGAACGTGGGTCCGTGGCGGTTGCGCAACTACACAACGTACAACCGCGACAGCAATGGGCAGGATCAGTGGGATACGGTTTATACCTATGCTCAGCGCGATATTGTGGCCCTGAAAAGCCAGTTGACGTTGGGGGACTCCAGTTCACCGTCGGACGTGTTCGACAGCGTACCCTTCCGCGGTGCGCAGATGGCCTCTGACGATGACATGATCCCGGACAGCCTGAAAGGCTATGCGCCGGTAGTCCGCGGTATCGCCCGTAGCAATGCGCAGGTGATCATCCGCCAGAACGGTTATGTGATCTACCAGAGCTATGTGGCACCGGGGGCGTTTGAAATTACCGATATGTACCCGACCGGCGGCAGCGGCGACCTGTATGTCACCATCAAGGAAGCCGACGGCAGCGAACAGCAACTGGTAGTGCCATTTGCCTCACTGCCGGTATTACAACGTGAAGGACGGCTGAAATTTGCCGTGACCAGCGGACAGTATCGTTCTTATGACGGCGCTATCGATAAAACTACCTTCAGTCAGGGTACCGCTATTTACGGCCTGAAAAATGGCTTTACCGCCTATGGCGGCGGTCAGTTTGCCAGCAAGTATCAATCGTTGGCGTTAGGCGTGGGTAAAAACCTGGGGGATTTAGGGGCCGTTTCGACGGACGTGACTCAGGCCTGGTCCACCATGCAGGATCAGCCGAAAGACAACGGCCAGTCGTGGCGGGTGCGGTACAGCAAGGACATTGTGCAGACCGGAACCAACTTCGCCATCGCCGGTTATCGCTACTCGACCGCCGGTTACTATAGCCTGCAGGAAGTGTTGGATACCTATCGCAGTGGTGATAGTGCGCCGTTGACCGAACGCCGCCGTAACCGTGCTGAAATCACCATGAACCAGAACCTGTGGGAAAATGCCGGCTCGCTGTCGCTCAGTCTGGTGAGTGAAGATTACTGGAACAGCGATCGCAATATGAAGTCGATCGGTGTGGGTTACAACAACAGTTGGAACGGTATCAGCTATGGCCTGAACTACAGCTATAACGAAAACTCGACCGCGGGCAGTACCTACAACGACAGTAACGGCGGCAGTTACAGCTCTGGCCGCGTGTACGATCGTGACCAGGTCTTTGCCTTTAACGTCAGCGTGCCATTGTCACGTTGGCTGAGCAATACCTATTTGACCCACAATATGAACACCAGCAAACACGGTAATACTACCAACACCCTGGGCCTGAACGGCACTGCGTTGGCGGGTAATAACCTAAGCTGGAGCATGCAGGAAGGCTATGGCAGCCAGGGCCAGGGCAACAGCGGCAACCTGACCGCGGATTACCGGGGCACCTACGGCGAAGTCAACGGCGGCTATGCCTACGACAGGAATAGCGAGCGCTTGAACTATGGCCTGCAAGGTGGGGTAGTGGTCCATCGGGACGGTGTCACCCTGGGCCAACCGCTGGGTGAAACCATTGCTTTGGTGAAAGCCCCAGGGGCCAACGGCGTGGGTGTCAGCAACCAGACCGGGGTAAAAACCGACTGGCGCGGCTATGCCATCGTGCCTTACGCCTCGCCGTATCGCAAAAACCAGGTCCAGCTGAATACGCAAACCTTACCGGACGACGTAGACCTGACCTTGACCAGCCAGAACGTGATACCGACCCGAGGCGCGGTGGTTGAGGCCAATTTTAAAGCCAACGTCGGTAATCGGGTATTAATGACCCTATTACGCCAGGGCGGAGCGCCTATTCCGTTCGGTGCCACGGTCACCGATCAGGCACAGAAAGAGGCACAAGGCTTTATCGTCGGTGACGGCGGACAGGTTTATCTCACCGGTCTGAATGATAGCGGCTCCTTAACCGTTAAATGGGGTAATGAAGCCTCGCAACAGTGCCAAGTGCAGTACTCCCTGGTGAAACAGACAACAAAGACGGGCGTTCAGACAATGAACGGTCAGTGCAGGTAAATTTAATGAAACATTTAACAATAGTAAAAACTATAATTTTCTTAGCGTTACTAGGCTGCTCAAACATATCGTTTGCAACGTGTGGTTTTGGAGACTCAGGAACTACTTTAAATGCGACAATAAATTTTGGAAGCGTTATTGTACAGCGCGATGCACCCGTAGGTAGTGTATTGAATACCACTAATGCGTATTATCCCGGAGGGGACTCGAGTGCGATAGGATGCAATACTAGTTACACAAGAATGGCTGAGCATACGTTGTTCACAACTTCCAGTTCAATCAATAATGTGTTTCTGACAAATATACCAGGAGTGGGGATAAGGCTTAGTCGCAACGGGCTTTATTTTAATTTTAGTTCACCTCAAGTCGCTGATGCGTATTTGTCAACTTATTTTCCGATTGTTGCTGAGCTAATTAAGTTATCCTCTGGTGGTGTTGGTGGTGGGGCATTAAGTACTGGGACTATAGGTAAGATTTATATTTATCAGGCTCCGCAATATTATGACACCGTATCTATTGGTAACGGGACGATCTACCCTGTTGCCTGTTCGATTACAACGCCAAATATTCAAGTTCCTTTAGATGATGTATTGACCAGTAGCCTGACCGCGGTAGGGTCTATATCAAAACCTAAAGCGTTTAATGTTGGCCTAAATTGCGATGTTGGCGCCCGTGTTAATGCCAAATTGATCGGTAACCAAAATACCGACTCCGGTGCCAGTGGTGTATTGCAGTTGACTGGCGCAGGTAGTAATGGTGTCGCCACGGGAGTAGGCATTCAGATCCTTTATAACGGTAGTCCGATGGCACTTAATACTAATATGATTCTGAAAACATCTATGGGCGGACAGGAAACTTTCCCATTTACTGCGCAATATTATCAGACAAAATCGGCAGTGACGACAGGGTCGGCTAATGCCACGGCGACGTTGGAATTAACCTATCAGTAATTAACGCTTTAATAAGCAAGTACGGACGCTGTATTAATCAGTGGGGATTAATGCAGCCAAAAAAAACCAAGGAATAGCAAGAGGTAGTGATGAAAGCATTATTTAAACATAGCGTATTAGCCGGGTTGGTGATCGCCGCGGGTATGACTGTGGCTCAGGCCGATCCGGTCAATATCACGATTACCGGCAATGTAGTGGCGTCACCCTGCACGGTGGATACCACCAATTCCAACCTGACCGTCGATCTGGGCACCATTCAGGCTGCCGATCTGGCGACGGTGGGGAATACCTCTACGGCGATCCCTTTCCAGTTGAAGCTGAAAGATTGCCCAGCATCCACTACCAGCGCAATGGTGACCTTCGGTGGCACGGCGGATCCGGTAGTGACAGACCGCTATATCAGCACCGGTACCGCTTCTAACGTGGCGGTGGAAGTGCTGCAAACGAGCACCGGCTACTTAAAAGGCCCGACAACGAATATCACCCAGTCTATTCAGGCTGATCGCACGATAACCTATGCGCTGCAAACCCGAGCTTATGCCAAGGGTGTGGCTACGCCAGGGACGATTGTGGCGACGGTACTGGCTACCTTTACTTACAACTAAAGCACGGTTTTTAACCGGATAGCTTGAATAAACCGGTTTGATAAAAGCATCTTGCCACCGCGGGTGGCGGGAATGCTCGCTCTCGTTGTTCAGGCTGCCAGCCAATAACCGATTTAAACCACCAACAGGGATGTTGTGCTTGCCCAATGGTGTTAGCGCAGCAAAACAAACTTAGAGAAGATAAGGATTAACGATGAACGCATTATTTAAACATACCGTACTGGCCGCATTATTCATCACCGCGGGGATCACCACGGCCCAGGCTGCTCCCACCAGCATTGCCATCAACGGCCTGGTCGTCGCGTCACCTTGCACGGTGGATACCACCAATTCCAACCTGACCGTCGATCTGGGCACCATTCAGGCTGCCGATCTGGCGGCAGTGGGGAATACTTCTACCGCGGTTCCCTTCCAGTTGAAGTTGAAAGATTGCCCAGCCGCTACCACCAGCGCGGTGGTGACCTTCGGTGGCACTGCGGATCCGGTAGCGACAACCCGTTATATCAGTACGGGTACCGCTTCTAACGTGGCGGTGGAAGTGCTGCAAGCTAGCACCGGCAACTTAAAAGGCCCGACAACGAATATCACCCAGTCTGTTCAGGCCGACCGCACGGTAACCTATGCGCTGCAGAGCCGAGCTTATGCCAAGGGCGCGGCAACGCCTGGGACGATTGTAGCGACGGTACAGGCGACCTTTAGCTATAACTAAGGCACGGTTTTTTTAACAGGAGAAGCCTGAATGAGCAAGCTGATAACAAGCACGCTGTTGCTGGTGGCGGCAGGAATGATGAGTAGTGCCGTTCAGGCTACCGATCTCGATATCAATGGCATCATCGTCGCCAGCGCCTGTACGGTTGACAGTGCTTCAGTTAACCAGAACGTCGATTTTGGTCAGATGCGTGCTACCGATTTAAAGGTGGCGGGGTCGGCCGGTGACTGGAAGTCGTTCGCGGTCAAGCTAACCCACTGCCCTGCCTCTACCAGCAAGGCAACGGTGACCTTTACCGGTACTCCGTCAGTTGACGATGCGACCCTGTATGCCAACAGCAGTGCGGCTGCGGCGGCACAGAACGTGGCGGTACAGATGGTACAGGATGCCGATCGCTCTGTGGTGCAGGGCAATGGCAGCAAAATGACCGCGAATGTGGATGCGCAGCACAGTGCCATTTACAATCTTGCCGCGCGGCTATACAGCGTGCAAGGTAACGCTGTCGCAGGAACCTTTACCAGCGTCGTGCTGTTGAATTTTACCTATCAATAAATATTGTCTTTTTTTGGATCATCGGTAGGAAAATGGACCTTTTTTCATTGGTTTTGCCCGACGTTATTTTCTATATTTATAGCACGGATTGGCCATTGTAAGGTATGGCGTTGTTTTTATGACCATGGTAGCGGTGTTATTTATTGACACTCTGTCGGTCAGATTGAAATTGGTGGTGTCTAAAATACAATTAAATTCACCGGCATAATATTTTTATGTCGGTATTTTTTTAGTCAAGCATTGGCGGGTAAACGTTGATCGCTAAGATATTTAAAGTTCCAAAAACCACAGCCTGACTTTAAGCCTTTATAAGGCTTTTTTTTAAATTATTTTTATTTATGATGAGTTATTTATTGTTCTGGTTAATCAACCAGGTTAAACATGGGCATCAACGTAGAAAATAATATGACTTATAAGGCAATAGTGAAAAAAAACAATGCATTAATTATGGACGCCTGCCCGATGACACGCAACGGTCTGCGTCATATATTAAATAGTATCGTGTTTAATAACACAGAGATTATGTTGCTCAGTAAGGCCTCCGATATTCCAATGGCAATGATAGCGCATTCACCCAGCGTGATCGTGATGGATCTGTGCGGTAAAGATGAGTCGGTGCTGGAGGGGTTGCGCGTTATCGCTTCTTGTCAGTCAAAGTGGCCTATTACCCCTGTGGTGGTGTGTACAACGTTGATCGATGCCCATTTTTTACATCAAGTTAAAGCGCTGAATGTTTGCAGTATTTGCTATAAATATGACTCATTGCAGGCCATCGAACAGTGTATTCGGTTCGCGATGAGCGGGAGCTATAAAGATAGCCCGACCATCCAGCAACTGTTTAACGATAATCGTGATTGTCTGGCGATGCTTTCCAATAAGGAAATTGATGTCCTTGCCCAGGTGTTAGCCGGCAGCAGCGTCGGCAACACCGCGTTAAAAATGCACCGGGACATTCGCACCATCAGTACCCAGAAACGCAGCGCAATGGGTAAACTTGGCTACCGAAATAACAATGATCTGTTCACTCGTGGACAGTGGATGGTGCCAAATGGTCTGTTTAACGCACCCGATATGAACGACATATGAATACGATGTTACCGATGGTCAATATGGCCATCATGGATGAAAGCCCATTGACCCGTCTGGGTATCGAGCAGTTTGTTTTGGTATTACGCCCTAATATGCGCTGCACCCTGCAAGCCGCTTCGGTAATGAATTTACATGAAACTCTTGAGGACAACCCGCTCGATCTCTTGATTAGCGAGCTGGCCGGCGAGCAGGAAACGGAGCAACAAGGTGGCAAAGCGTTGATATTACTCTGCCTGAACCGCCCCGATATTCGACAGATTATTTATACCTATAGTCATTGTGGCGAGTTGCTTTCGTCACTCAATCACTTCCCGCAGGTAAGCCTGATATCACGGCAGGAGTCCCAAGAGCAGGCGCGTGAATATTTTCTGCTGGCTTTACTGGGCGAGAAGGTGTGTAGCCCGCTGATCCAGTATGCCATTGCTGAATATTCCAGGGGAACTGAGCTTATTAGCCAGAAATTGACATCCCGCGAGTATGAGGTACTGACATATCTGTTTCGTGGTTTGAGCCTGACTGAAACTGCTGCTCGGCTGCATCGTAGCATCAAGACCGTCAGTGCCCATAAACGTAATGCGATGCATAAGCTGGGGGTTAATAACGATGCCGGGTTGTTCTCTCTCAGACAGTTTTTTTAATAAAGTAAAAGCGGCTCCTGAGCTTGCTCCTATAAGCGTATCTTGCTTGGCGTTAATTAACCTCGAACACTGGCTACCTCAGTGTGCGGTGATGCGCTTTGCCTCCGGCAGAATAAAGTAGTTAACGATAAGGATGCAGGTTCCGATAAGGGATAGGGAGTAATGAAAAGCTTCGTGAACGAGCGGGTTGCGGTGATATCACCGTGTCATATGTTTCAGGCCGGTATCCGGGCATTATTAAGTACCTATTCAACGACATTAAGTTGGCATTGCAAACATGTGGCCAGTGTGAAACCAAGCCTGAATATCTGGTCAGTGAACCTGCTGATTATTTCGCTCAACGTCAAACAGGTTGATTTACCTCTGGTGTTGCAGTTTATCCAACAGGTGCGAGTTTCCCAACCGCAGATCCGCCTGATGATCATATTGGATTCGGCTATGCCCTATTTGGTCTCTCTATTGCGTCGCCTGAAGGTGGCTTGCATCATGAATTTGGCAGACCCGCTGGTGGTATGGCAAACGCAACTACAACGTATTATGGCTACGGATCATGGGCTATCGCCCGATGCCTATTGCGATATGCAAGAGGGGGATGGCGCGACGCTTTCAGTGTTGGAACGGCGAGTGATAAACCTGGTGGTACAGGAGTTCTCTGTCGACGAGATTGCGGTGTTATTGATGCGTAGCGGCAAAACTATCTCCTGCCATAAGGTTAATGCCATGCATAAGCTGGGGATGAGAAATTATGCCCAATTGGTAACAATGAAAAGTCTTTTTATAGAAAAAGGGCAGTCGTCAAAACCTGGTACTCCGCTATATATGACATGACCTTGTGATTTGCCAAACTACCACTGTCGAGGGAGTACGGGAAATAAGGGGGGCGTTGGCAGGGGGAATGTCATATTTTTTAGAATTTATCGGGTAGTTTATTGATTTTTAATAATAATCCGCGTTTTATGACGATATGTTCCCCGATGTTCAGGGCTGACAAGGTTTTCATCACGTTGCTGCGGGACAGCGAGGTTCTTTCCATAATATACCTGGCAGCGGGAACTGACGCTCGGGTTTCAAAATCCTCATCATTCAGTGCATACAACAGGTTGCAAATCAATTTATAAGTCGGGATTGCGGTCGTCGACTGCATGTAGATGCTGAATCGTGAACTCACATACATCAGTGAATAGGCAACAGATTTCCACAGGTTGTGTTGTTCAACGTGCCGCAAAAAATCATCCTGTGGCAGGTAGATGTATTCAATGGCGGTATTGGCCTGGATGAAAAAATCGGCCTGCTTTGGTGTGAAATCACTGATGCCAACGATACTGGGGGCCTTCATGGCGGCCAAAATGAGAGCGTCATTCGCGCGTTTGACGACACACTCGCCTTGTACGAGCAGAAAGCACATCTTCTGATCGCGCCAGTCAAACGAAAAACGTTGCCCTGTTTTGGCCTTTTTCACTGGGGTTACGCTAAGCAGGGAATCTTGCAGCGCCTGAATATGTTCCACCGGCTTGGCATCGGCGAATACTTTATTGCTGATCTTCATACGTTATCACCGACAAGGTGTTACGAAATTAAAGATAAGATAAATCCTGGTTGTTGATAAGTAAAGTTAATGGCACCAAATTTCTCTTTAATCAGGGTGACCCACATCCGGATGGAAACACAGTAATAATCCATTGAGCATTTCAAAATGACCTGATGGTTAATTCACTTTAGGAGGATAGCAGATGGCGCAGTCCTAAAAGACGGCGATGACTGACTGTGCACAGTGGTTTGTGACTATTGAAACCATTAAAGCGATATAAACTATCTACGGATGAATAATTATATCATGTGAGAGTGACTGGATGAAAAATCTGCAATAATTTTATTTTCAGAGGGAAAGTTCTACTTTAGGCGCAGAAGCCGCAAGTGAATTGTGTACGCAAGTTTAAGTATTGATAGGGTTGATTTGTCTATTTTTGGACTTTGGGGGTTAAAATGAACTACAAACCCTTTGAGACTGTAAGGGGACTATAAGATAATGCTCAACAGAGAAGTCCGAAAATAATATCAATTATACCAGTTATCTTGGCGATAGGATGGTAGTGACATTATTTTATTATAAAGGGAGTTAGCGTAAGGGTGTATAGGGGTCTATGAACTATTCATCAATCGTAAATAAGTTGATTGTTTTATTCCAGTAAGTACCTCTTTGTGAGTGTATTCAGGGACAGTACTTATCATGTTTTTTTAAATATAACTTCGTGCTGACTTTCTGGCTTGCCATGAAAAATGGCAGGGTTTTATCATTCATTCGAGCAAATGGTATGTATGATTTTAGTAAAGTTGTAGAACGGACTGAACCGACCACCTCTATTGAGGAAGTGCTGAACGCCACAAAACTCATCGTTCCGGTAAAACAAGGCCGGAGTGGCCAACGGTTCTATCTTGATCGCAGCGATAAAAAAATGTGTTTATTACTCTATAGAGGCACTTGTATCGCCAAGAGAACGAATGATTCACTGGTACTGTCGACGATCAAAGCGCCAACTATTTTTGGTTTGCACGATGTATTTCATGCCAAGTCTGATGTGCATCTTTTGGCTATAAGCGACGTGGAGTACGGCATGATTCCGCTGGACGAACTCTTGTCTTATATCGATGATAATAACCTCTGGAAGAGCATTTGTTATATGTTAATGCTTTCTGCTACCCGGTTCAGTGAGTACCAAAAAGAAACCGTGGGTATCAGTAATTACGAATTGATTTGTAACTTGTTGACATCACTCAGTGCTGAGAGTTTTGAAATAAGAGCCACAACTACTGCATTGGAATATATTCAAGAACGCAGCCTGCTTTCTCGCAGCGGGATTATGAAAACGCTATCATCGTTAAAAGTGGGGGGCTATATCATTATAAAAAAAGGCCTGCTTATTAAGGTGAATTCGTTGCCGAAGAGGTTTTGAAGTTTAACTCTGCCGGGCTGGTATTAGTTTGATTACTATGCAGGTTTTTTTAATTATATAAATTAGCATGACTGTGATTGATGTTCATAAAAAATCAATTATAAGTTTTTAGTTGCGAATAATATGATGTTGCACTGTTCCTGATGTAAAACCAATACTTAACTGGAGGGGTTGTGTTGTTATCGGTGGTTGTTCTAAGTTTTATTAGTGCTTATTCATTTTATAAACACTATCAGCTAAAGAAAAGTAAATCTATATGTGTGCGCTATAATAAAAGCCATCATCGGTTTATCTCCTACTTGCACGTTGGGTGGTAGAATAATATTACATTGCTCACAATTGGCTATGATATTGTCAATCGTGTTGCTAAAAAATTGAACCACTATACCCTACATTAATTCAGTTACCCAACCCCGCGATGGTTTGAAATAGGGGAGGGGGCTACACTCATGCGATATGGAAAGTGTGAAAATCAGTGAAGGCCTATTATTGAATATCCCAGTCAATATCTTTCTTCTGGCAAGTACAGTGCTTGTTCCAGATGGATTACCTATTCGATTGGCTGAAAGGTGCCTAAAGTAATGTCGAACTCGTTATGCATGAAGGTATCTCCCACTTTTGGTGATAACGCCAGAGGGGGCGGCGAGCGACCGGATACGAACCGGTCAGCCGTTGTAAAACACGTTTTCCTTTTTCATGGTGTTACTTTCTGGAACAGAGAAACACTGAACTTCGGTTTTTGTTTTTAGCATGGGTATAATCCAGTTTTCCTATGCACCCAAATTATACCAAAGGCTGTTGGGGTTGTTATAGAGTTATCATGAGGTGCGTACAGTATCTATCTGTTTATTGTTGATTTTATTGGTATTTGAGATGTCTTGGTGTTTCATGAGACAACACCAAATGACGTGATCTGGATTATGCCAGCGTAGGGAAGTCTCGGTGCCCCAACCGGTACCCGCCTTCTTGAACGCCGGTTGGGAGGAATATGCTCGCTCGACCTGATGTTTTACCCGGCGCACGCGCCGCGGCCTGTTTGACTCAATTTAAACGCCAATCGCCCCTGATCCACTGCCTGACCAACGACGTGGTGCAGGAACTGACGGCGAACGTCCTGTTGGCGCTCGGGGCTTCCCCGGCGATGGTGGTGGAACCGACCGAAGCGGCGCAGTTCAGTCGGCTGGCGGATGCGTTGCTGATCAATATTGGTACCCTCAATGCCTCGCGCGCCGAGTCCATGTTAGCTGCGGTGGAAGCCGCCAACCTGGCAAAAACCCCCTGGACGCTGGATCCGGTGGCGGTCGGCGGACTGGCTTATCGCACTGCATTTGCTCATCGCTTGCTGGGCGAGAAGCCGACGGCGATCCGCGGCAACGCGTCTGAAATCATGGCGCTGAACGGCCTGCAGGCTAATGGGCGTGGCGTTGACAGCGCAGACGACTCGCTGGCGGCGTTACCGGCGGCACGTGAATTGGCGCGCAGCAGCGGTGCCGTGGTGGCGGTGACCGGTGTTGTCGATTACATCACCGATGGTCGGCGTGACTGGGCGGTCGCCGGTGGCGATGTGCTGATGACGCGCGTGGTCGGTACCGGTTGTGCACTTTCTGCGGTAGTGGCGGCATTTTGCAGTTTACCGGGCGATCGGCTGGACAACGTGGCGACCGCCTGTCGGGTGATGTCGTTTTGCGGTGAACGAGCGACACGCCGCGCCGCCGGGCCAGGCAGTTTTACCCCGGCGTTCCTCGACGCCCTGTATCAACTGCGCCCGGAGGAACTGCAATGAAACGAATTAACGCATTAACCATTGCCGGGACCGATCCGAGCGGTGGCGCCGGTATCCAGGCCGATCTGAAAGCTTTTTCTGCGCTGGGGGCCTACGGTGCTTCGGTGATCACCGCGCTGGTGGCGCAAAATACCCGTGGCGTGCAGTCGGTTTACCATATCGATCCGGCCTTTGTCGCCGCCCAGTTGGATTCGGTGTTCAGTGACCTGCGCATCGACAGCACCAAGATTGGCATGCTGGCCAACGCCGATATCGTGCAGGCGGTGGCGGAGCGTTTGCGCCATTACCGGCCGTCGTTTGTGGTGCTGGATACGGTGATGTTGGCGAAAAGCGGCGATCCCCTGCTGGCGTCGGAGGCGGTGGACTCGATTCGCCGTGAGCTGTTGCCGCTGGTGTCGATCATCACGCCGAACCTGCCGGAAGCGGCGGCTCTGCTGGCGTGTGCCCCGGCGGAAAATGAACTTCAGATGCGTGAGCAGGGCCGGGCACTCCTGGCGATGGGGTGCCAGGCGGTGCTGATGAAAGGCGGTCACCTTAGCGAAAGCGAAAGCCCGGATTGGCTGTTTACGGCGGAGCAAGAGCAGCGATTTACCGCGCCGCGCGTGGCGACTCGCCATACTCACGGCACCGGCTGTACGCTGTCAGCCGCCTTGGCGGCGCTGCGTCCGCGTCACGACGACTGGGCCGGAACGGTCGCTGCCGCCAAGGACTATTTGCAGCAGGCGTTGCTGCAGGCGGATACGCTGGAAGTGGGCCACGGCATCGGGCCGGTGCATCATTTTCATGCCTGGTGGTGAGTCAACTTTTTGCTACCCTTATGGTCTGACTAGATCCAGGCCCGGCTTTGGCCGGGTGCAACCGAATTTTATCCAGGGAGAAGGCCATGACAGGACAAAACGTACTTCGCGGTGCCATTTTCGGCGCGTTACTCAGCTTCAGCGTGGGCGGTTTCGCCCAGCAGATTGTCACCACTTCGGACGTGATCCAGCAGCCGGGCTACCAGGCCAGTTGGCAGAATATCGTGAAGGGCCAGGCTCGCTTGCCGGGTTGGGCGCGCAAAGGGGTGGGCACCTCTACTCCGGCGCAAAGCCTGAGTTGGAAGGGCCAGAACTATCTGGTGGGCAATCTTTGCAAACCGCACGACTGCGCCAATAACTTTATGATAGTGGCGTTTAAGGAAGACAAGTCGCAGGCCTGGGCCGTGCGTGTCGAGGTGGCGGATAAACCGGAAGCGGTTGACCATCCGAAGAAATACGCCAAATACCAATGGCTGGGCAAGCCGGACGACGATATGAAGGCGCTGCTGAAACAACAGTTCGAGAATAATCCCGACTGGAAATAAGCGGACTTTAGCGTCGTACCTATCCCCTCACCCAAAGGAGAGGGGACAAACGGGCAAGCATCAGTTAATGCGGTCAGCCGATACCGGCCTGATGCAGATCGTGCAGGTTGATCGCGCCGACCAGCACACCGTCCAGATTGACCACTGGCGCGGCGCTGATGTGCTGTTCATGCAGCGCTTCCAACGCTTCTCCTGCACGCCACTGTTCCGGCAAGCGGTAGCCGGGGCGGGTGATGGCCGGGCTTAACGCATCCTGCAGGCTATTGCCTTTCACCAGCCAGCGGCGCAGGTCACCGTCGGTAAATACACCCACCACTTTCTGTTGCGCGTCACAGACCGGGACCAGCCCCAGTCCGGTACGGCTCAGTTCGAGCATCGCTTCCATCACGTTGGCATTCTCACTGACTTTCGGCAGGCGATCGCCGGTGCGCATCAGGTGATGCACCCGATTTAGCAAGCGGGCGCCCAGGCTGCCACCCGGATGAGAGCGGGCAAAGTCTTCGGCGTTGAAACCGCGTTGACGCATCAACGCCATCGCCAATGCGTCGCCCATCATCAGCGTATTGACCGCGCTCGAAGTCGGTGCCAGTCCCATCGGGCAAGCCTCGCGTTCAACGCTGATGTCCAGCATGCAGGCCGCCGCCTGCGCCAGCGGCGACTCTTTGCCGCCGGTGATGGCGATCACCGGGATGTTATTTTCTGCCAGCAGCGGCAGGATCAGATCCAGCTCTTTGGCGCGGCCGGAGTAAGAGATAAACACCACCACGTCGTCGGCACCGATCATGCCGAGATCGCCGTGCAGCGCTTCGGCAGGGTGTACGAAGAACGACGGGGTACCGGTACTGGCCAGCGAAGCCGCGATTTTTTTACCGATATGGCCGGATTTGCCGATGCCGGAAATCACTGCCTTGCCCCGGCAGTTCAGCAGCAGTTCGCAGGCGCAGACGAAATTATCGTCCAGTCGCGCCAACAGGCGTTGTGCTTCGGTCAGCTCAATTTCCAGCGTTTCGCGGGCAAAGGCCAGCAGGGCAGCGGCGTTACTCATCAAAATCTCCTACCAGAATGATATTGATCCCCTTCGCCTGCAGGGCGGCGAGGTAATCCGGATTGATGTTTTTATCGGTGATCAGCGTATCCACGACGCTCAGGTCGCAGACCACGTTCGGGCTTTTGCGACCGAACTTCGACGAGTCCACCAGCAGGATAATGCGGCTGGCAGCTTCGCACATCGCCTTGCTGACGTTGTGTACTTCGTTAAAGGTGGTGACGCCGGCGTTGAGATCCACGCCGTCCGCCCCGATAAACAGTTTGTCGAAGCTGAACTGCTGGAAAGCCGACTCCGCCAGGCTGCCGTGAAAGGATGCCGATTTTTTGCGATAGGTGCCGCCGGGCATCAGAATGGTCTGGTCGTTATCCAGCTCCACCAGCGCATTGACGATATGCAGGCTATTGGTCATCACCGTGATGTTATTGAACTGCGCCAGATGTGGCACCATTTGCAGCACGGTGCTGCCGGCGTCGAAAATCAGCGAGTCACCGTCGTTGATAAGCCCAATGGCGGCATAGGCGATCTGGCGTTTCTTTTCGGTGTTGATGTGGGTTTTACGGTCGATAGGCTGGTCGCCATCGTCGCGGCTGAGCACCACGCCGCCGTAAGTGCGGATCACTTCGCCTTCCTCTTCCAGCAGGGTGAGGTCCTTGCGGATGGTAGTGCCGGTGGTGGCAAAGTGTGCCGCCAGGGCATCCACTGCCGTTTTGCCATGCCGCTGCAGATATTCAAGGATAGCGGCCTGCCGCTGCTTTGGTTTCATAGCCCGTCCTGTTCACAAGAGTTGCGCATTTCCCTTCGGCTAACAATTCAATATGAAAGGTAATGTCTTTTAATGTGAAAATATCATGATTTAGGGGCAATCGCTAACGATAGTGCAGTCTGGCATGCGCGATCCTCGGGGAAGATCACATCCGGGTGAAGATCGCGCTGATGCAGCCCGTGCAACCGGGCTATTGGCTTGGGGTGCGCGAAGATGGTCAGGCCGCGCATCAGCATGCTGCCGCAAACCCGTTGCTCGGGATCAAAGGCCAGCGCCAGTACCACCCGTGGTTGAAAGCGCCCGCCGGAGCGCCCGACCCCGACGGCCCCCAGTCGGCACAAGCCGTCGAAAGCGCGGTTGAAACGTTGGATCTGCCACCAGCCGAGGGCGATTTGCAGCAGCCAGGCCAATACCGCGAAGGTGATCAATGCCTGAGTCATATTGCCTCCTGTTTATTTTCCCTCCCCACCCGGAGAGGGAGCGTTAATGAAATCAGAACATCACCTGACCGCCGGTAATGTTGATCGACTGGCCTGTGCAGTAAGACGCCTTGTCGCTGGCGTAAAACAGCAGGGTGTTCAGCACATCCTGGTAGTCGCACCCGCGTTTCAGCGGCACCTTGTCGGTGTAATACTTTTCAACCTGATCCGGTGCGATCCCCAGTTTTTGCGCGTACTGCGGTAGCAGCGACTGGAACATCGGCGACTTCAGCAGGTTACCGAGCATCAACGAATGCACGGTAATACCGTATTCCGCCAAATCGAGCGCCAGCGACTGCGTCAGCCCCACACCGCCAAACTTGGCGGCGCTGTAGCCGGAGTTGTGCTTGCTGCCGACCTTACCGGATTTGGAGTTGATCTGAATGATGCGTCCGGCAATGCCGTCGCGGATCATCAGGCGGGAAAACTCGCGGGCGCAGAGAAAGTAGCCCACCAGATTGACCTGCAGCGAGCGGTCGAAATCCCCGAGTGGGAAATCGGTGATCGGTGCCGCCTTGGCAATGCCGGCGCTGTACACCAGCAGATTGGCCGCGCCAAATTCAGCGTCAACCGCCGCCGCCAGCGCAATCACGCTCTGTTCATCGGTGGCGTCGGCCTGGAAGCCCCGCGCGCAGCCTGCGCCATATTGGTCGTTAATCAGCTCGGCCACCTGTTGGGCGTTATCCGCGTTTAAATCGGCTACCGCCACGCGATAACCCGCCTGCGCCAGGCCCTGGCACAAAAATGCCCCTAACGTTTGGCCACCGCCAATCACTACAGCTACTTCAGACATGGTCTACTCCTTATGCGATAAATTTCAGCGTACTGCCCAGCGGGATATCAGCCGGCGTGGCGCCGGATACGTGGATCGAACCGGGGAATTCGGCCTGCGACTCGCCGTCGAAACGCACGGTGAGGTGGCCCAGTTCACGCAGGTTTTGGGTGGCGACGTCGCCGACGGCGGTGATCGGATAACGTTGCTCCGCCAGCTCCATCCAGCCGCCGGCCTGCAGTTCGCCGAGCGTGTTGCCGTGCTGATGGATGAAGCAAAACTCTTCAATGTCTGCCGGTGCGCCTTCACGGAAGGTGATCAGCATGTCATCGAGCAGCGCCTCGCGGGCGCAGCCGCCAATCTGGGTGATGGTGGTTTGGAAAATGGTATTCATAACGGGTCCCTGGCAAACAAAGTTATTGATAGATGAAGGCCGATGCGGCCCAGGCGATCAGCACCGTCGGTGCGCCGGTCAGGAAACGTCCGACCAATACCGAAGGGACGCCGACCCGAACCGTGTCCTGCTTGGCTTCCGCCAGTGACAGGCCGACCGGAATAAAGTCGCAGGCGGCCTGCGCGTTGATCGCGAACAGGGCGGGCAGCGCCAGCTGCGGCGGGATATGGCCCAGGCCAATCTGCACCCCGACCAGCACGCCGATCACCTGAGCGATGACCGCGCCAGGGCCAAGGAACGGCGACAGCAGTGGGAAGGAGCAAATCAGCGCCAGCGTCACCAGCCCAATCGGGCTGTTGGCTAACGGCGTCAGGCCGTGGGCGATAAAATCCCCCAGACCGGAGGCCATGATGATGCCGATCAGCGCCGAGACGAATGCCATAAAGGGCAGAATGGTTTTCAGCACCGTGTCGATGGTGTCGCGCCCGGCCTGGAAGAACACCGCAACGACCGATCCCATGCCCATGCCCACTTTTGCCAACAGGCCGTCGCTCTGTTCGGTGATTTTTTTGCTGGTGTCGTAATCGCGTCCCTTGGGCTGCGGCGCGGTGGTCGGGCGCTCATCGGTAGCCGATTCCACCCGGCTGATGTTGCTATCACGCACGCCGGAGACGTAAATATCCTCGAGGATAAACTTCGCCAGCGGGCCGGATTGGCCGGTGGCGTGGATATTGACCGTTGGAATACGGCGCTTCGGGTACAGGCCGCAGCGCAGGGTGCCGCCACAGTCGATCACCATAACGCCAATTTCGTCCGCCGGTGGCTCGCCTTCCTTAAAGCCATCGACGGCCGGCCAGCCGGTCAGTTCGCTAATCCTGTCGACGATCGACGGGCGGGTTCCGGCGGTGATGTACACCACTTTTTTGCCGGGCTCGATCGGCAACTGCAATGGGCCGCCCCAGCCGCTGGCGCCTTTCTCAATACGGATATAAGCACTCATGCTGCACTCCACGGATTAAAGTTGCACCTGACGATCCAGGCGGATCCCCATCTTGCGTTCGAACAGGCTGGTGGTGAGATCGGTGATCCAACCGCGGAAAAAGTTGGTGAACAGCCCGACCAGGAAATAGCTCACCGCCAGCGGCCCCAATGGCAGGCCGAGGGTGGTTAGCCCGCTGGCAATGCCGAGGTAGACGAAGAGTTCACCGGGATTGATATGCGGGAACAGGCCGTTCATGGAGTGGCAACTGTAGGACGCCGCCGCGTAGTAGCTGGGTTTGTATTTCTCGGGCATAAAGCGGCCGAGGCTGAGGGTCATCGGGTTGCAAAAGACAAAGGTGCCGATCAGCGGCAGCAACAGATAACGAGAAACCGGGTTTCCCGCACAGCGCTGCGCCAAGCGTTCGATACGTTCCTGGCCTACAAATTTGATCAGCGCGTTCATAATAACCAACAGGCTGATTAACAAGGGTAAAATGCCGGTCACCATGCCGACAAACACTTCACCGCCTTTCTGAAACAGGCCGATAAACCACTCGGCTCCGTGGGTGATTAGCTCAATCATTATTGTTCTCCTGTGATGGAAGGTATGGCCTGGAGCGAACGGCGGCTCTGTCGCCATGGGCCTTACACTAATCACTTTATGGATTCATTTGTTTTAAATAGATCACAGTTTGAAAGATAAATATTTTATTGTGAAAGTTAATTATGAAAGAAAAATAACTTAATCCTAAGGCAGCGATCAGAAAGGAGAGAGGGGATGGGCAGAAAAAAGCGATAAAAAAGCCCGGCGAACCGGGCTGGGAGAACGAACGGGGTGTGGCTTGGGATCAGGCGATGGTGACTTTCTTGTCCAGATAGGTGTCCTGAACGGCATTGATCAGCGCCACGCCTTCTTTCATCGATTTCTTGAACGCCTTGCGCCCCAGAATCAGGCCCATGCCGCCCGCACGTTTGTTGATGACCGCGGTGCGCACGGATTCCTGCAGGTCGTTTTCACCGGCGGCGCCACCGGAGTTAATCAACCCGGCGCGGCCCATATAGCAGTTGGCCAGTTGGTAACGAACCAAATCGATCGGGTGGTCGGTGGTCAGCTTGCTGTAGACGCGGTCATCGGTATAACCGAATTTCACCGCGCGGTAGCCGCCGTTGTTTTCCGCCATTTTTTGCTTAACGATATCGGCGCCGATGGTGGCGGCAATGTGGTTGGCCTGGCCGGTGAGATCGGCGCTGGAATGATAATCCACGCCGTCTTTGGTGAACGCCGGGTTGCGCAGATAAGCCCACAGCACGGTGACCATACCCAGTTCGTGAGCGCGCTCGAAGGCGCTGGAAATTTCTTCAATCTGGCGGCGTGACTGCTCGGAACCAAAGTAAATGGTGGCGCCGACCGCGACCGCGCCCATATTGAACGCTTGCTCGACGCTGGCATACAGAGTCTGGTCGTATTGGGTCGGATAGCTCAGGGTTTCGTTGTGGTTCAGTTTGACCAGGAACGGAATTTTGTGCGCATAACGGCGCGATACCGACGCCAGCACGCCATAGGTGGAGGCGACGCAGTTACAACCGGCTTCAATCGCCAGTTCGACAATGTTTTTCGGATCAAAATACAGCGGGTTAGCGGCGAAAGACGCGCCGGCAGAGTGTTCGATGCCCTGATCGACCGGCAGAATCGACAGGTAACCGGTACCGGCCAGGCGGCCATGGTTGAGCAGGCTTTGCATTGAACGCAGAACGGTATTGGGACGGTTGTTATCGATCATTATCCGGTCAACAAAGTCGGCGCCTGGCAGGTAGAGATTTTCAGCAGGGATGGTAGTACAGCGGTGTTGCAGCAGGTCTTCCGCTTCCTTTCCTAACAACTGTGCAATATCAGTCATGATGAACTCCCGATTTAGCTTCTCATACACCGGCAACCTAAGGTATCTGACCACCGGCGTAGCAAAAAGCGGTGATTGAAGCTGATAAAACGATATTAATGAAATTCTGACGGCAAGGAGAAACAATAGATGCGATTGAGAGGAATTTCCATTTGCGTGGCCAAATACGTGGGGACGATCGCCCCACGGAACATCTGCGGCTGATTACTCGACGTCGAACCACTCGGTGTTTTGCAAAGCGATAGGGGTGATGGAGTAGATCATCTCCTGCAGGTGCTCATGGATAGCCTGTTCGGCGGCCTCGGCATCCTGCGCTTTCAGCGCTTCAAAAATGCGGTAATGCTGTTGGATTAGGCTTTCCGGTGGCGAAACTTCGCTCAGGCTGAGAAAACGCACCCGGTCCATGGTGGCCTTGATGGTTTCTATGGTCTCCCAGGCCAGCGGGCAGTCGGCAAACTGGGTCAACAGCTGGTGGAATTCATCGTCCAGCGCCAAAAACTCACGCGTTTGCCGGTTTTGCGCTGCCAGCGTCTGACGATGCAAATTATGCTCCAGCGTCATCAGTTGTTCCGGAGTGATCCGTTCCGCCGCGCGACGGACGATCGCGCATTCCACCGCCTGACGAATAAAGCGTCCGTCGGCCACCCGTTTGGCGGAGATCTTCATCACGAAAGTCCCGCGCTGCGGCAGGATCTGCACCAGGCCCGCCTCTGCCAGCTTGATAAAAGCCTCACGCACCGGTTGGCGCGAAACGCAAAAGCGGGTGGAAATCTCTTTCTCAGACAACAAGGTGCCGGGGGGAATGGTGCAATCGACGATATCCTTACGCAGGAAACGGTAGATTTGCTGATTGACCGGTAGATTGTTGGTGAGGCTGTAGGTTTCAGACATGGTGAAAATCAGTAATCTGGCTGGGATTAGGATGCCACCATACTAGCAGATTATTGTTTGATGACGGGTGGATAAATACACCCGCCGAATACGACAACTCAATATTGTTACCCGCCGGTAACGGCGTCATTTGGGGCAGCCGCCATCATCATTCTTGCGGTGAGTCTTGATGAATAGGTAACGCGGCGACGCTGGCTTTGGCGCCCTGAGCTAGCAGTGCAAGATAGGCATCGGTCACCGCCTTGACGAACCGCGAGTTGTCGGGCAGATCGCGGCCAAACACCGTTTCGAGTTGCAGCAGCGCCCGCACCCGTTCGGCGCCTTCGCGACTGTTGCCGACCAAATCGGCCAGGCGTTCACGTAGCGGATCGCTGATGTCGATAGCCTGGCCCTGTTCGTCCTGGCCGCCGACGTAGCGCATCCAGGCGGCAACGCCCAAAGCCAGACAGCTAAAATCGCTGTCTTGCGCCAGATGCAGGCGGATGGCATCCAGCAGACGCTGCGGCAGTTTTTGCGTGCCGTCCATGGCGATTTGCCAGGTGCGGTGCTTCAGCGCGGTATTACGATAACGGGCAAGCAATGAATCGGCGTACTGCGCCAAATCCACACCGCAAACTTGTAACGTCGGTGCCTGTTCCGCCAGCATCAGATGGCGCGCAGCACGTTCAAAATACGCATCCTGCATGCAGTCGCTGATGTGCGCATAACCGGCTAAATAACCCAGATAAGCCAGAAACGAGTGGCTGCCATTGAGCATCCGCAGCTTCATTTCTTCGTATGGCAATACGTCGTGGACCAGTTCGGCGCCGACCTTTTCCCACGCCGGGCGCCCCTGCGGGAAGTTATCTTCGATCACCCATTGGCTGAAGGGCTCGCAGGCGACACCGGCCGGGTCGGCAATGCCACCCAGCAAACCTGCGATGCGTTGCTGTGTTTCCGCTGTCACGGCCGGGACAATACGGTCGACCATGGTGGAGGGAAACGCCACTTGCTGTGTGACCCAGTCCGCCAGTTCTGCATCTTGCCGCTGGGCCAGTTGGCAGAGCACGTTGCGGGTCACCTGACCATTGGCCGGCATATTGTCGCAGGACATCACGGCAAATGCTGGCAGGCCACGTTCACGGCGTAGCCGTAGAGCTGCCAGGATCAATCCGGGGGCAGACTGCGGGTGCAGCGGGTTGGCAATGTCGTGCTGAATGTCCGGATGTTCTGACAGCAACTGGCCGCTGGCGGGTTGATAGCAGTAGCCTTTCTCACTGATGGTCAGTGAAACAATGGCGACCTCCGGCTGTGCCATGGCTTCGAGTACGGCTTCCAGCCCGTCGACCTGCAAATGCAGCGCTTGCCTGACGACGCCGACCACCTGACCTCGCCAGCCGGTGCCGTCCATTTCGGCGACTGTGTACAGCAAACCCTGCTGCTGCAAGTCGGCGATTTTTTGCTGACCGTTGTGCATGCTGACCACCGCGTAGCCCCAGTCGCTGGCGTGATCGTTAGCCAGACGTTCGGCGTATACCGCCTGGTGCGCACGGAAAAATGCACCAAAACCAAGGTGCAGGATACGGGGTTTAAGCTGTTGACGATCGTAGCCTGGCTGTGCAATCGCCGCCGGTAGCGTGCCGTTGCTGGAAAGAGTCATGCTGAAATTCCTGAAAGAGTGGGGCGAAAAGCGGGGCGACGTCGGTCGCCCCGGATGCGTCAAGGCTTCGAGATTTGCGGTTGTACAGTAGTGCGCGGCGCTTTGATCACCAACAGCACCAGTACTGCACCCAGCGCGGCCACGCCGCCCGCCAGCATAAAGGCGCTGTCGAACTTGCCGGTGTTTTGCACAATATAGCCGGTGACGATCGGACCAATGATGCCGGAAACGCTGCCGACCAAATGGATAAAGCCGCTGGCACCGCCGACCCGGGATTTATGCACCACGTCCTGAATAATCGCCCAGTAAATGGCACCGGTGATGTACAGGAAGAAGATCGACACCGACATCAGCATCACCGCCGGCACTACGCTGCTGACGGTACCCGCCAGCGCCACGCAGATGGCCGCCGCCAGCAGGCTGGTGACCAGTACGATCTTGCGTGACAGCAGCAGCTTGCCGGTGATATTGAAAATCTTGTCGGAGATATAGCCGCCGAGCGCCAGCCCGACAAAGCCGACAATCCATGGGATCATGGTGGTGAGGCTCATTTCCTTGATGTTCAGGTTGTGCGCCTGCACCAGGTAAGAAGGGAACCAGCTCAGGAAGAAGAACAGGATGTAGTTGTAGCAGAAGAAGGCGAACGCGGTGACCAGAATGATCGGCTGCTTCAGGTAGTAACCCAATCCGTGCGCGGCGTTGCTCAGCTCTTCTTCCGCGCTGTGGGTTTCCTCTTTCATCCGGTTGACCAGCGCGAGCTCTTCCTCGCTGACGCGTTTGCTTTTTGCCGGGTTATCCGCCACCACGAAGAACCACACCAGCATCCAGACGATGCCGATCGAGCAGATGATCATAAACGCCGGTCGCCAGCCAAATGCCAGCGCCAGATAGCCGACGATCGGCCCGGCCACGGCACCTCCCAAGGGGGAACCGGCGCTGAGCAGACCCATGGCGGTCGCCGCCTGTTTCTTGGGGAACCAGCCGTTAATCATTTTATTGGCCGAGGCGCAGATTGGCCCTTCGGCCATGCCGAACAGCACACGCAGGATCAGCATGGAATAGAAGCCGGTGGCCAATGCCGTCATGCCGCAGAAGATTGACCACAGGCCAACGGCTACCCCGAGCACCAATGTCGGGCCGAATTTGTCTACCGCCAACCCGCCAATAAAGTTGAATATGGCGTAACCGAAGAAGAAGCTGCCGAAGATGATGCCGAACTGCTCGGCATTCAGCATCAGATCCTTCTCGATCATCGGCACGGTAATCGACAGTGCAACACGGTCGAGGTAGTTGATCATGTAGACCATAAACAGCAGGAACACGATGGTCCAACGCAGGTTTTTAAACATAAAAGCACTCCACTTGATGTTGTTTTAATCGCGAAGCTTCATGGTTGAAGAGGGTGGCTTCCTGCCGCCCTCGGCCCTGGTACATAAATCAGTCGAATTGCAGTAACACCTTGCAGCAGGTGCGTTGGTCCTTTTCGAACATCAACATCGCCTGCTCAACCTCGCCGGCCGGCACGCAGTGAGTAATCAGTCGCTGCGGGTCGATTTTCCCGCTGGCCATCCAATCGATGACCTGCGGGAAGCGTGCGCTGTTGAGGCGCGAGGAGAAAATCGACAGCTCCTTACTGGTGATGCTTTGTTGGGTCAGGGTGCAGGCGTCGCCGGAGAACCCCATGATGCCGATACGCGCCGCCGGTGATGCCAGGTTGATCGCCTCCTGCAAAATTGCCGGATGGCAGGCAGCGTCGACGATCAGCGTCGGTCGGATACCGCGTCGTTCCAGCTCGGTTTGCAGCGAGGCTTCAGCGTTGTTGAACGTCCAGTCGGCACCGTTTTCCTGTGCCATCACCAATCGTTCATTGATACGATCGGTGACGATCACCTGCTTCACGCCGTAGACCCCTTTCAGCGTTTGGATCACCGTCAGGCCCATCGGCCCGGCACCGTAAATCAGCGCGATGTCATCGGCGGTGGGTTGCAGGTGGGCGGTGATATTGGCGCCAATGGTGAAAGGTTCGACCATGGCGGCGTGGCGATCGCTGATGCTGTCCGGAATAGGGTAGGCATTGCGTGCCGGGGCGCAGGCGTAGTTGCTGAAACCGCCGTCGCGGTGTACGCCGATCACCTGCAGCTCGGTGCAGACGTTGGGGCGACCTACGGAGCAAGGGTAGCAATGCCCGCAGCTGACAACCGGATCGACCGCAACGCGCTCGCCGAGACGTTGCGGATCAACCTCGCTCCCTACCTGATCAATGACGCCAAAAAACTCATGCCCGATCACGCGTGGGTAGCGGGCGAAAGGATTATGGCCGTGGTAGATATGCACATCGGAACCGCAGATGCCGGCATATTTTACCTTCACCCGCACTTCGTCGGCCGCCGGTTGCGGCAGGGGACGTTGCTGGATAACCAGTTGGCCGGGCTGTTCAATGACGACGCTGTGCATGGTGCGTTCTCCTGTTACCAGTTCCATAAGGTGCCATCCTCCAGGCGTGCGACCGGCAGATAAGCCGGTTCATATGGGTAACGGGCGGCCCGTTTTTCATCAAACTCAATGCCCAATCCCGGTTTGTTGCCGGGATGCATGTAGCCGTCGTTGAAGCTCCAACTGTGCGGGAACACCTCGAGCATCTGTTCGGAGTAGCCCATGTATTCCTGTACGCCGAAGTTCGGCACCCATAAATCAAAGTGCAGCGCCGCCGCCATGCAGATAGGGGACAGATCAGATGGCCCATGTGAACCGGTGCGCACCTGATACAGCGAGGCAAAGTCGGCGATGCGGCGCATGCCGGTAATGCCGCCTGCGTGGGTCAGGGTGGTGCGGATATAGTCAATCAGTTGTTCTTCGATCAGCTGCTTGCAGTCCCAGATACTGTTGAATACCTCGCCGACGGCGATAGGGGTTACGGTGTGCTGACGGATCAGGCGGAAGCACTCCTGATTTTCCGCCGGGGTAGGATCTTCCATCCAGAACAGGCGGTATTGCTCGATGCTTTTGCCGAAGCGCGCGGCCTCGATTGGCGTCAGCCGGTGGTGCATGTCGTGCAGCAGGTGCTCATCGAAACCAAAGCGGTTACGCACCGCTTCAAACAGTTTGGGAGTGAAATCGAGGTATTTTTCCGTTGACCACAGCTGTTCTTCCGGCCAGTTGCCTTTGGTGGCGGGTTCATAGGCCAAGCCTTTACCTTTGGCCATGCCGTAGGTGGTTTTCATGCCCGGCACACCGCATTGGGCGCGAATGGCTTTAAAGCCCAATTCTTTGTGTTTCGCGTAGTCGTCGAGCACTTCGTCGATGGAATGGCCGGTGGTGTGGCAGTACACCATGACGCCGGTACGCGATGCGCCGCCCAGCAACTGATACAGCGGCATGTTGGCGGCCTTGCCCTTGATGTCCCACAGCGCCATGTCTACGGCGGAGATGGCGGACATGGTAACCGGGCCGCGACGCCAGTAGGCGCCTTTATAGAAGAACTGCCAGATGTCTTCGATCTGGTGGGCATCACGGCCGATCAACTGCGGACAGACGTGATCTTTCAGATAGGAAGCTACCGGCAGTTCACGGCCATTGAGGGTCGCGTCGCCGATGCCGGTAATGCCGTCGTCGGTGGTGATCTTCAGCGTGACAAAATTCCTGCCTGGGCAGGTCACAAATACCTCTGCGTTAACAATCTTCATAACGTCTTTATCCTGTTCCCACGGGTCATCATATTGGACGAAAAATACGCCATGAACTAACTACCATACAAGTATGAATTAAAGGATTTGCCGGAGAAGATCACATTTCAACGCAGAATAAAGTGCAAAAGACAGGGCGATAATTGCGGGCCCGGCACAGGGGCCGAGCCTCAGATTAAGCGGCGCCAGGCGCCACGGGAGGATTTAGAACGCTACAGCTGGCCCAGCAACCCGCAGTTTGGCGGCAGTCGGCATTCAATGGCGTGCGGCAGCACTTCGATGCGGAAATGCTTGCCCTTCAGCGGCTCACCGTCGAGATTAAAGGTCATTTCATGCGGCGCCTTGATTTCCAGCCAGGGCAGCGCGGCGCTGATGACGTTCTTGTTTTCTTCATCGTTAAACAGGCTGGCTACCAGCGCGGGCAGAAGTTCGTCAGCGATCAACAGGCGCAGCTGCAGCAGTCCATCGTTGATCAGCGCGTCCGGGCATAGCTGCTGGCCTCCCCCTGCCTGTTTTCCGTTACCGATGCCAATGACCAGCGCGTTACCGGTCCAATGGAAATCCGGCCCACGGATCTCGCAGCGGTCAGCCTTGAGCGTATCCATGCGCAGCAGGCCGTGGATAAAGTAGGAAACGCCGCCCAGCGCCGCCTTCAGCTTTTCTGGCGTCTCGGTCGTGATGCGAGTGCCGAAACCGCCGGTCGCCATATTGATAAAGTAGCGTTCACCATTCACTTTCGCCAAGTCTATCGGCACCGCGCGGCCTTTAACGGCCAGTCGCAATGCCTGTTCCGGCATCAAAGGGATATTGCAGGCCACGGCGAAGTCATTGGCCGTGCCCAACGGCAGAATGCCCAGAACCGGGCGTCCTTGCGCCGGTAAGGCCGCCAGCGCTGCGGCCACTTCGTTGATGGTACCGTCGCCTCCGCCGGCAATCAGCGTACTCACCCCCAGTTGGCAGGCTTCCTGTACATAACGCGCGGCGTCCCCCTGTTCCCAGGTAACCCGAACGTGCAGGGGCTGGCCTTCCTCTCGCAACGTCCGTACTGCAAGGCGAACCTCTTCGTTGCCGGCGCCTTTGCCGTTAATGATAAGAAGCGCTGGTGCTGGTGGATGCATTCCCGATATCTCCCGGCTGTAAACAGATAAGGGGCAACGATAAACTACCCACCGGCGGCAAACCATCAGAATATTCAGTTAATTCTGATTAATCGTTACCGGCAGAGATTATTTCTGAATGATTGACTTAAATTAAGAGATAACTCTGCGGGGGATTTAACGGTGTTTGTTAATGAATTAATTAACCGTTATAGCCTTATTTTTATATCGCCACGATTGCAGGGCGTAATGAAAAATAGCCAAGGAAGTTATTTGAAAGGTAATGAATATACTAATGAAGATTATTTTTACGATACCCAAGAAAAAGCCAGTCCAAGGGAGATTGGACTGGCTAAGGAGGTGGTTCCTAGTATTGCTATGCAAATATTTTTCGTTCTTAGTTTTAAGCAGCCTGATGTTAACCAAGCTGCACAGTAATTGATGTGATCCAATTCTAATATTTGCTAAAAAACGCCTTCAAAGGATAACAACCTGCATTTTACTTCGCAGGAGTATGGCTATCCGGCAAATTTCGGATCAGCAATGCGTAATTGAGATCGATATCTTCCGGGATGGGCAAATAAACGATATGCCCGTTGCCCGGCGCCACCTCGATCGCTTCGCCTTTCTTATTTTGCATGCTCTCCAGGGTAAACAAGACGTTACCGCCTGGGGTCATCATTTCTACACCATCGCCGAGCATGAACTTGTTTTTTACGTCCACTTCAGCCCAACCGTCACGCCGTACGCCGGTGAATTCGCCGACAAACTGCTGGCGTTCCGACAGCGAAGAACCGTATTCGTAGTTTTGCTGGGCTTCATGCACATGACGGCGCAGGAAGCCTTCGGTGTAACCGCGGTGCGCCAGGCCTTCGAGCGTGGTAAGCAAAGTGGGATCGAAAGGCTTGCCGGCGACGGCATCATCGATGGCGCGACGATAGACCTGCGCGGTGCGCGCGCAATAGTAAAAGGATTTGGTGCGGCCTTCGATCTTCAGCGAATGCACGCCGAGCTGAGTCAGACGCTCCACGTGCTGGATGGCGCGTAAATCCTTCGAGTTCATGATGTAAGTGCCGTGTTCATCCTCAAAGGCGCTCATGTATTCACCGGGCTTCTGCGCTTCGGAAAGCATGAACACCTTGTCGGTTGGCGCCCCGATGCCCAGCGTCGGTTCGACGGTTTGCACCGGGATAGGCTCATGCACGTGCACGATGTTGCCGGTATCGTCTTCTTTGCCTTCTTCCGCTTTGTATTGCCAGCGGCAGGCGTTGGTGCAGGTGCCCTGATTAGGATCGCGCTTGTTGATATAGCCGGACAGCAGGCAGCGGCCGGAATAGGCCATGCACAGGGCGCCGTGAACGAAGATTTCCAGCTCCATATCCGGCACCTGGGTACGGATCTCGGCGATCTCTTCCAGCGACAATTCACGCGACAGGATCACCCGCGTCAGCCCCATTTGCTGCCAGAACTTCACCGTCGCCCAGTTTACCGCGTTTGCCTGCACCGACAGGTGGATGTCCATCTGAGGGAAGGCTTCGCGCACCATCATGATCAGGCCGGGATCGGACATAATCAGCGCATCCGGGCCCATGTCGATCACGGGCTTGAGATCGCGCAGGAAGGTTTTCAGCTTGGCGTTATGCGGGGCGATATTCACCACCACGTAGAATCTTTTTCCCAGCGCGTGGGCTTCGTTAATCCCCAGAGCCAGATTCTCGTGATTGAATTCATTGTTACGTACCCGCAGGCTATAACGCGGCTGGCCGGCATAAACGGCGTCGGCGCCATAGGCAAAGGCGTAACGCATGTTTTTCAGCGTGCCGGCTGGGGAGAGGAGTTCCGGTGTAAACATAATGAGTCTCGGTCTGATTTCAGGTCAGTACCACACCACCAAATGGCGCAGTAAAAGCGGGGAATTGTAGCGGCAGCGCGGCGAGAAATCAGCAGGTAACCGGATTTATTACAGGGAGATTGATCCTGGTCATAAGAAAAACGCGCGATGGCGGGCACCGCGCGCCTTTGAGAGGCATTATGCGCTCAAATCGCGCACGTCGGTGGCCGGACCATTTTTGATCACCGACTGAATGCCGTTTTTTGCCGCCGTTTCAGAACTGTACATTTCACTGACGCCGATCACCTGATGGTTCTTGGCTTTCAGCACAAAGTAAGGCTGATTGCTGGAGCTGTGCTTCAGTTCATATTGCGCTTCGTGAGGGGAATTGGTTTGCACCGAGGCAATGCCATTCTCCGCCGAGGCTTTGCTGGCGTACATCTCGCTGGCCAGAATGATTTCGCCATTACTGGCTTTCAGGTTGAAGTGGTACTGTCCATTCTTTGCTTTTTTCAGCTCATAGTGACCGATTGCCATGGTTCCTCTCCTGTGGGTTCCGATTAGTGATGTAAGTGTAGCCAATGGCTTGAAATTGGGCGGCTAATAAACCGGACTTGAGAAGGGTAGCGCAAAATAAACGCCTTTTTTTTGCGCTGACAGGGAGTTTTGTGTCGCGGGTACGGCGGTAGCACGGGAAGCTAATGGGGAAGGGTGATGCTGAAAGTTTGCGCAGCCTGCCGCATTCTTGATCACGCGGTGTTTCACCCATGGTGCTTGGAGGCTAAGGTGAGGCCGCTGCATAAGTTGCGGTCGAAAAATAATCAAAGCTTCTTGGCATCGACTTTTAACAGGCATATGCTTAGGCCTATGCCTGTTAGAGGAGATGGAAATGGAACGCGTCGCGAAGCTGTTTAAAAACGGCAGAAATCAGGCGGTGAGGTTACCCGTGGAATTTGAATTTGATACAGATCGTGTGTATATCCGCCGCGATCGGGAGGGAAACGTGATTCTATCAAAATATCCGGCCAAACCTGACAGTTGGGCGCCATTGCTGCAAATGATCGAGAAAACGCAGGTGCCGCATGACTTCCTGTCAATTGAAGAACGTGACCAGGGGAGCGCGACTCGCGATCCGTTCGCCGAGGAAGAGTAAGCATGTATATGTTTGATACCAATACGGTCAGCCAGCTGTTCCGTCGGCATCCCCGCTTGCTGAGCGCAATGGAAAACATCCCGCCTTCTGCGGTGTGCATTTCCAGCATTACGCAGGCGGAGCTGCTCTATGGCGTGGCAAAGCGGCAGAACCTTGCGTTAAAAGCGACGGTTGCGGCATTTCTTGACTCCGTGACGGTCTATGCCTGGGACAGTGAAGCCGCACATTGCTATGGTTCGTTGCGGGCGGAAATGGCGAGCAAGGGGCGGGTGATGGGGGCGCTGGATCAGCTTATTGCCGCACACGCGCAGAGCCGCGGGGCGACAATAGTGACTAACGATCGGGCGTTCGCCATGGTACCGGGTCTGACGGTAGAGGACTGGACCTAGGGCCGGTTAAAGCCCATTCACCAGGCGGCAAGGTTCGGACTCCCAGCGGTAACCGACACCGTACACCGAGCGGATAAAGGATTTCTCGCCGTCGATCAGCTCCAGCTTGCGCCGCAGGTTTTTGATATGGCTGTCGATGGTGCGGTCGGTCACGACCCGGTAGTCGTCATACAGATTATTCAGCAGTTGTTCGCGCGAGAACACGTTGCCCGGCTGGCTGGCCAGGGTTTTCAACAGGCGGAACTCCGCTGGGGTGAGATCCAGCATCTGGCCCTGATAGCTGGCCTGGAAACGCGGTTCGTCAATGTGCAGCTGCGTTTCTTCCTGCATATTGTCCAGTGGGCGATAGCAACGGCGCAGAATGGTTTTTACGCGCGCCACCACTTCACGTGGGCTGTAAGGTTTGCAGATGTAATCGTCTGCCCCGATCTCCAGGCCCAGCAGGCGATCGATCTCTTCAATCTTCGCCGTCACCATCACCACCGGCACATCGGTAAAACGGCGCAGTTCGCGGCATACGGTCAACCCATCGCTGCCCGGCAGCATCAGATCCAGCAGGATCAGCGCAGGCGGATGCTCATGCACCGCCGGGACGACCTCGCTGCCGTTGGTCAGCCAACGCGTGGCATAGCCGGCGGCCTGCAGGTAGTCCACCAGCAGTTGGCCGAGCTTGGGCTCATCTTCAACAATCATAATTTGCAATGGTTGATTCTGGGTTTCCATCATGACGCCTTATTCATTACCGGGGTGGCGAATTCTACTGTAATCCGCACGCCGCCCAAAGGCGAGTGCTGCGCGTAGATCGTTCCGTTGTGTGCTTCCACTATGTTTTGACAGATCGACAGCCCCAGACCGGAGCCGCCGCTGGCGCGGTTACGCGAACCTTCGGTGCGGTAGAAACGTTCGAAAATGCGCGCCAACTGTTCGTCATTGACGCCCGGTGCGCTGTCCTGCCAATAAATCAGCAGACGGCCCGGCAGCGTCTGGGCGCCGATCTCCAGTTTGCCGTCGGCGTCGGTGTAACGCAGGCTATTTTCCAGCAGGTTGTTGAACAGTTGGTTAAGCCGATCCGGGTCGCCAAACAGCGGCGCTTGTTCGGGCAGTTTTGTCACGATTTCCAGCCCTTTAGCGCGAAAACGCTCGCGGAAGCTGGCGACGGCGATTTGCAGTAAATGCACGCAATCGACTGGTGATTTACGGTAGGCGAGCGCGCCGAGATCGGAGAGCGACAATTGGTGCAGATCGTCCACCAGCTTGGTCAGGGTAGAGACTTCCGCCTGCAGTGAACCCAGTGAGGCCGCCGTCGGCTGGCGTACGCCGTCCTGCAGCGCTTCCAGCTCGCCGCGCAGCACTGCCAGCGGGGTACGCAACTCATGGGATACGTCGGCCATCACGGCGCGCCGCATTTGCTCGTTTTTTTCCAATGAGGTGGCGAGTTGGTTGAAGTCTTGCGCCAGCCTGCCCAGTTCATCCTGGCTGCTGACGGCCACGCGGGTGCTGAAATCCCCCGCCGCCAGCCGATGGGTACCGGCTACCAGCCGTTTGACCGGCGCCAGCAACCCGCGTGACATCAGCAAGGTAACCGCCGCCGCCAGTAGGGTGGAAAGGGCGACAATCATCCAACTGGTGCGCCTTTGTTGCTGATCGAAGCTAATGTCGGTATTGCGCGTCAGCCTTTCTATCGGCGTGGTGATCACCCAGCCGACGATTTCATTGTTGTAACGGATCGGGTGGCGTGGGCCTTCTTTGGGCACCGGGCCGGAATGCCCGACCAGCCGGTTGTATTGGCTGTCCACCACCCAGAATTGGGTGCGCCAGCCTTTGGGCGGCAAATTGTGGCTGCTGTCGCTGTTTTGTTCGAACGAGCGCATGATCTGGTAAATCACCTGATCGTTATTGCGCAGAAAAACCCAGTTACCGTGGCGGCTGTACTGTTCTTCCAATGCTTCGCTCAGCATATTGATGCGCTGCTCGTTACTGTTCTTGATGTAGTCGATAAAACCGCGTTCGAAGCTGATGCGAACGCCCCAGTGCATGGTAATTAGCACCAGCATGCAGGTGGCGAAGATGGCCATGAACAGCTTGCCGGTGATGCCTATTTTCATTATTGCAACCTCGTGGAGCCGGTGCCCGGCTCTTTGGTCAGCGTACGGTTGGGCGCGGTATCGGCCGGAACGCGGGCGAAGGCCAGCGCGGGCAGGGCGATGATTAACGCCATGCAGCAGTAGCTGTAAATAAATGCGCTGTGGATGGCCGGGCTGTCGGTGACCACCTGGTGATGGGCAAAGCTGCCGATCAGAATACCGGCGATGCTGACGCCGAGGCTCATCGACAGTTGCATCACCATCGACAGCAGGCTGTTGCCGCTACTGGCCAAGCGGTCAGGCAAATCTTTCAGCGTCAGGGTGTTCATGGCCGAGAAGCGCAATGAATTGACCATGCCCTGGAGGAACAGTACCACCGGCAGCAGCCAGATCCAGCCGAGCATCGCCACCAGCGGGAAACTCAGGCTGATCAACGCCAGCATCAGCGTGGCGGCCACCAGCACATTGCGGTACCCAAAGCGGTTAACCACCCGCACCACAATACGTTTCATTCCCATGCTGCCGATAATCATCGGGATCATCATCAACCCGGCGTGGAACGGGGAAAATCCCATGCCGACCTGCATAAACAGCGGCGTCATAAACGGCAGCATGCCGCTGCCGATACGGCCCAGCAGGCTGGCCGTCAGCCCCACTTTATAGGTCTGCGTTTTGAACAGTCGCAGCGAGAACAGAGCCCGGCTGTTACCGCGCGCATGCCACCAATAGCCGGCCAGCGCCGCTACACCGGCCATCACCAGGGCGACGATGGCGGGAGAAGACAGCCCCATCCCTTTGTGACCGTCAAGCGCCAGCGTCAGCGTCGCCATGCCGATCGCCAGCATGATAAAGCCGCTGATATCGAAGCGGCGGGTCTGCATGCGGTAGTTGGGCATCAGCAACAGCGTGGCAATGGCCCCGGCGATCCCCACCGGAATATTGATCAGGAAAATCCAGTGCCAACTGGCGTACTGCACCAGAAAACCACCCAACGCCGGCCCCATTAGCGGGCCGATTTGTCCGGGCAGGGTAACGAAGGTCATCGCCGCCATATACTGTTCACGCGGGACGATTTTCATCACCGTCAGGCGGCCGACCGGCACCATCATGGCTCCACCGATGCCCTGAACCACGCGTGAGGCGATCAGCTCGTTCAGGGTTTCCGAACGGGCGCACAGGATGGAACCCAGGGTGAACAACACGATAGCGCTGAAGAACACCCGCTGTACCCCAACCCGATCCGCCAACCAGCCGCTGGCGGGCAGCATGACCGCCACCGTCAGCACATAGGAGACGATCACCGACTGCATGCGCAGCGGATTCTCCCCCAGGCTGACGGCCATCGACGGCAGGGCGGTGTTGACGATGGTGGTGTCCAGCGTCTGCATAAAGAAGCCGAACGCCACAATCCAGAGTTGCCACTGTACTGAGGCGGTGTGTTTTATAAGCATCAATCAGCCATTATTGGGGCAAAGGATCCAGTTTCTTGCCGCGGCGGAACTTCATCTGCAGCCGGTCAAAATACAGGTAAACCACCGGAGTGGTGTACAGCGTCAGCAGTTGGCTGACGATCAGGCCGCCGGCGATGGTGATCCCCAGCGGCTGACGCAGCTCGGCACCGTCGCCGTGAGTCAACACCAGCGGCAATGCGCCGAACAGCGCCGCCAGCGTGGTCATCATGATGGGCCTAAAGCGCAGCAGACAAGCCTGGAAAATAGCGTCATGTGCGCTGATGCCGCCCTTGCGCTGCGCATCGAGGGCGAAGTCGACCATCATGATGGCGTTTTTCTTCACGATACCGATCAACAGCATAATGCCGATCAGCGCAATCAGACTGAACGGTGCACCGAACAGCTCCAGCGCCAGCAGGGCGCCCACTCCGGCGGAGGGCAGGGTGGACAGGATGGTCAGCGGGTGAATATAGCTTTCATAAAGAATGCCGAGCACGATATACACCGTGGCGATGGCGGCGGCGATCAGCAGTAACTGGGATTTCAGCGTTTCCTGGAACACCTGGGCGGTGCCGGCAAAAGCGCCACGCACGGTTGAAGGCACGCCAAGTGCCGTCATGGTACGGTCCACGGCGGCGGTAGCGTCCGACAGACTGCCGCCATCCGGCAGGTTAAACGAGATGGTCGACGCGGCCGACAGCCCCTGATGGTTGACCGACAACGGCGCATTGGCGGGGCGCCAATGGGCAAAATAGGACAACGGGATCGTCTTGCCGTCCTTGTTGATCACGAACATTTTGTCCAGCGAGCTGACGTCCTGGGTATAGGGCGGCGCGACTTCCATCACCACTTTGTATTGATTGAGCGGCTGATAGATGGTTGAAATCTGACGCTGGCCAAAGGCGTTATTCAACAGGTTGTTGGCGTCGGAAACCGAAATGCCCAGCCGGGCCATAGTTTCGCGATCGTAAACCAGGTCCATTTCCGAGCCTTTGTCCTGCTGATCGGAGTTAACGTCCGCCAGCTCCGGCAGCGCGGCCAGTGCGATGCGGATCTTCGGCTCCCATTCGCGCAGCGCGGCAAGATCATCCGCCAGCAGCGTGTACTGATAACTGGCGTTAGCCTGTCGGCCGCCGACGCGGATATCTTGCACCGCCATCAGGAACAGGCTGGCTCCCGGCTCTTTGGCTAACCGGGCGCGCAGCCGGGCGATCACTTTCTGCGCATCATCGCTGCGGACCGACAGCGGCTTCAGCGAGATAAACATCGAACCGCTGTTGGTGCGTGAACCACCGGTAAAGCCGGTGACGTTTTCCACATCGGGATCTTCGCGCACGATCTTCATGAAATCTTCCAGCTTAACGCGCATGGCCTGGAAGGAGATGCTCTGGTCGGCCTGGATAAAGCCCATCAGGCGGCCGGTATCCTGCTCCGGAAAGAAGGTTTTCGGGATACTGATATACAGCCAGACATTGAGTGCGATGGTGGCGAGGAAGATCGCCAGCACCCAACGCGAATGGCCGAGCACCCAGCTCAGCGAGCGGCCGTAGCCCTTTTGCAGCGCCAGCAGCATTTTACCGAAGCCGCGAATGCGCCGCTGCGCGCGTGCCGGCTGGTGGCGCAGCAGGTAAGCGCACATCATCGGCGTCAGCGTCAGAGAGATAATCAACGACAGCCCGATCGAGACCGACAGGGTAACGGCAAACTCACGGAACAGGCGGCCGGGCAGGCCTTCCATCAACAGCAACGGGATAAACACCGCCACCAGTGACACGCTCATTGAAAGCACGGTAAAGCCGACTTCCCGAACCCCCTGCAACGCGGCGTTGATCGGTTTCATGCCGGCTTCGACGTGGCGCGAGATATTCTCCAGCACCACGATGGCATCATCGACCACAAACCCGGTGGCGATGGTCAGCGCCATCAGTGACAGGTTATTCAGGCTAAAGCCGCACAGGTACATGGCGGCGAAAGAACCGATCAGCGATACCGGCACCGCCACGGCGGGGATCAGCGTCGCGCGGCCGGAACGCAGGAAGATGAACACCACCAGGATCACCAGCCCGATAGCGATCATCAGCGACTGTTCCACTTCCGCCAGCGAAGCGCGGATAGTCGGCGAGCGATCCTGTGCGATATTCAGCTGGATCGACGCCGGGATATTGTCCTGCAAGGCGGGCAATTCGGCGCGAATGCGATCGACGGTTTCAATGATGTTGGCGTCCGGCGCCCGACTGATGGCCAGAATAATCGCCGGCTTGGCGTTGGTCATCCCGGCATTGCGTACGTCCTGCACCGAGTCTTTGACCTCGGCCACGTCGCTCAGGCGCACCGCCGAGCCGTTGTTGTAGTGGATAATCAGGGGCCGGTAGACCTCAGCGGTTTTCAACTCATCGTTGGCCTGGATCTGCCAGCGTTGTTGCTGATTATCTACCGCTCCCTGCGGCCTGCGCACGTTGGCATCGCTGATGCTCTGTCGCACCGCGTCGAGCGATATGCCCTGATTGAACAGTGCGCTCGGGTTGAGTTCGACCCGTACCGCAGGCAGGGAGCTGCCGCCGACCGAGACGTCGCCCACCCCTTCGGTCTGGGCAATTTTTTGCGCCAGTTGGGTCGAGGCGAAGTCGTAAAGCTGTCCCTGACTGTAGGTTTCCGAAGTCAGCGTCAGGATCATGATTGGCGCGTCGGACGGGTTGACCTTACGGTAGCTCGGGCGGCTCGGCATGCCGGTGGGCAACAGGCTTTGCGCCGCGTTGATCGCGGCCTGTACGTCGCGTGCAGCGCCGTTGATATCACGGTCGAGGTCGAACTGCAGAATGACGCGCGTACTGCCCAGTGAGCTCATTGAGGTCATTTCATTGACCCCGGCGATCCGCCCCAACGCGCGTTCCAGCGGTGTTGCTACCGACGAAGCCATGGTTTCCGGATCGGCGCCCGGTAATGAGGCGCTGATCGAGATCACGGGATAGTCGACCTGCGGCAGTGGCGAGACCGGCAGCAGGCTAAAGCCAATCACGCCGCTGATGGCGATCGCCAACGTCAGCAGGGTGGTGGCTACCGGTCGGTAGATGAACAGGGCGAAGAATTTCACGGCAGCTCCTGCGCATCCGGCTGACGGCGAGTGTTACGCGCCAGCTTGTCAAACAGCAGGTAGATCACTGGGGTGGTGAACAGCGTCAGGATCTGGCTCATCACCAGCCCGCCGACCATACAAACCCCGAGCGGGTGACGCAGTTCCGCGCCGACGCCGGTGCTGAGCATCAGCGGCAACGCACCCAGCAACGCGGCCAGCGTGGTCATCAGTATTGGCCGGAAACGCAGCAGACAGGCCTGATAAATCGCATCGTACGGCGTCATTCCCTGCTCGCGCTCGGCGGCCAGCGCAAAGTCGATCATCATTATGGCGTTTTTCTTCACGATGCCGATCAGCAGGATGATGCCGATAATGGCGATCACATCCAGCTCGCTGCCGGCCATCATCAGCGCCAGCAAGGCGCCGACCCCGGCGGTCGGCAGGGTGGAGAGAATGGTGACCGGGTGAATAAAGCTCTCATACAGCACGCCCAACACGATATACATCGCCACCACTGCCGCCAGGATCAGCCACAGGGTGCTGCCCAACGCCGCCTGGAACGCCAGCGTTGCGCCCTGGAACTGGGTGGTGATGTCTTTCGGCATATTGAGGTTTTTTTCCGCCAGGGTGATGGCCTCGACCGCTTCCCCGAGCGAATAATTGCCGGCCACGTTAAAGGAGATGGTTGCCGCCGGGAACTGATCGAGGTGATTCACCGACAGCGGGCCGAAACGTTCCTCGATTTTGGCAATGGTGTTCAGCGGCACTATGGTGCCGTTGCTGCTGGTCAGGCGGATCTCATTCAGCGCCGCCAAGCCAGGCGTGGTGCTGACGTCATGTTCCAGCACCACGCGGTACTGGTTGGCCTGGGTGTAAATGGTGGAGATCAGCCGCTGGCCAAAGGCGTTGTACAGGGCGTTATCCACGTCGCTCATGCTGATGCCAAGGCGGGAAGCCGAGTCGCGATCGACGTTAACGTAGGCCACCAGTCCCTGATCCTGCCAGTTGCTGGTCACGTCAGCCAACTGCGGTGCCTGCTTCAGTTCCGTCATCAATTGCGGTACCCACAGGCTGAGATCGTCCAGCGACATCGCCTGCAGCGTAAACTGGTATTGGGTACGGCTGACCTGGGTGTCGATGGTCAGATCCTGCACCGGTTGCAGATACAGCTTCACGCCGGGGAACTGCGTGCTTTGCTGTTGCAGGCGCGTGATGATGGCGGGAATACGGTCGCTGCGTTCGCTTAACGGCTTGAGGTTGATCTGCAACCGGCCGCTGTTGAGCGTAGCATTGCTGCCATCGACGCCAACGAACGACGTCAGGCTCTCCACGGCCGGATCCTTGAGGATTTCTGCCGCCACCTGCTGCTGGCGCTCGGCCATATTGCTGAACGACACCGACTGAGGTGCCTCCAGCGTGCCCTGAATGATGCCGTTGTCCTGCACCGGGAAGAAACCTTTCGGGATCAGCAGGTAAAGCAAGACGGTGAGCACCAGCGTGCTGAATGCCACGCCGAGTGTCAACCAAGGGTGATTCAGCACCGTTTTCAGCCATTTGCCGTAGCGGGCGATGACCCGCTCAAAGAAGCGCTCGGAGGCGGCAGAAAAACGGTTCTGTTTACGCAGGGATTCATGGCTCAGCATGCGCGCGCACATCATCGGCGTTAGCGTCAGCGAAACCACCGCAGAAATCAAAATCGCCACCGCCAATGTCACGGCAAACTCGCGGAACAGCCTGCCGACGATATCGCCCATAAACAGCAGGGGGATCAGGACGGCCACCAGCGAGAAGGTCAATGAAATAATGGTGAAGCCGATTTCGCCGGCGCCTTTCAACGCGGCGTCGAGCGGCTTCTCGCCCTTTTCGATGTAACGCGAAATGTTCTCGATCACCACGATGGCGTCATCGACCACAAAGCCGGTGGCAATGGTCAACGCCATCAACGTCAGGTTGTTGATCGAGAAGTTCAGAAAGTACATGGCGGCGAAGGTACCGATCAACGACAGCGGTACGGCGACGCTGGGAATAATAGTGGCCGGCACGTTGCGCAGGAACACGTAAATCACCATCACCACCAGCGCGACCGCCAGCAGCAGCTCGAACTGCACGTCGCTGACCGAGGCACGAATGGTGGTGGTGCGATCGGTCAGCACCTTGACGTCGACCGACTTCGGCAGGCTTTTAATCAGCGTAGGTAACATCTCGCGGATGCTGTCGGCGGTGGTAATGACGTTCACCCCCGGTTGGCGCTGAATGTTCAGCACTATCGCCGGCTGTTTATTGGCCCAGGCCGCCAGCCGGGTATTTTCTGCGCCTTGTTCGATGGTGGCGATATCCTGCAGGCGGATAGCGGCACCATTCTGGTAGGCGACAATCAATTGACGGTAGTCTTCGGCGGACTTCATCTGGTCATTGGCGGAGAGCGTGACCGAGCGCGTCGGGCCGTCCAGGCTACCCTTGGCGGAATTGACGTTGGCGTTGCTGATGGCGGTGCGGATGGTTTCGCTGTCCAGGCCATAGGCGGCAACGGCCGCAGCATTGAGTTTTACGCGCACGGCCGGGCGCTGACCGCCGGAAATCGTCACCAGCCCGACGCCGGTCACCTGGGATATTTTCTGTGCGACACGGGTTTCCACCATGTCTTCCACCTGGGTCATCGGCATGGCGCTGGAGGTCACGGCCAGCGTCAGGATCGGGGGATCGGCCGGGTTAACCTTGCTGTAGATCGGCGGGTAGGGCAGATCGTTCGGCAACAGGTTGGTGGCGGAGTTGATTGCCGCCTGGACTTCCTGCTCGGCGACGTCGAGCGGCAGTTCAAGCTGAAATTGCAGGGTGACGACCGACGCGCCACCGGAACTTTGCGACGCCATTTGTTTCAGGCCGGACATCTGGCCAAACTGACGTTCCAGCGGGGCAGTAATCGCCGAGGTGACCACGTCCGGGCTGGCGCCGGGGTATAGCGTGACCACCTGAATGGTCGGGTAGTCCACCTCCGGCAGGGCGGAAACCGGCAGGGCGCGGTAACCGATAATCCCTGCCAGCAGGATCGCCAGCATCAACAACGTGGTGGCGACCGGGCGCAGAATAAACAGGCGGGATGGGCCGCCGCCGGCGTTAGGTGGCATCACCTGCATCAGGATTTCCCCTGAGTGCGCGATGAGGGAGTCGGTTTGCCGGCTGGTGAAGCCGTCTGCGGCGTCACCACTTCAACCTGCATGCCTTCGGTCAGGCGATCGATGCCGTCGGTCACCACCCGATCGCCGGCGTTCAGACCGGCGTTGATCACCACTTTTTGACTGTCCTGCACGCCGGTGGTCACCAGATGTTTACTGACCTTGTTATCTTCGCTCAGGGTCCAGACGAAGTTGCCTTCGTTGCCCATTTGCAGCGCCGCCGTGGGGATCACTATCGCGTCATGCAGCGTGGCTACCTTTAAGCGAGCATTAACAAACTGATTGGGGAACAGCGCGTCGTCCTCGTTGGTGAAGCGGGCCTTCAGTTTGATGGTGCCGGTGGTGGTGTCGATCTGGTTATCCAGGCTCAACAGCGAACCGGTCGCCAGCTGATTCTGGTTGGTGCGATCCCAGGCTTCGACGCTGACCGGGCCGGCTTTTTGCGCTTTGATCAAATCGCCGATATTGCCTTCGGGCAAGGTGAATACCACGTCGATAGGGTGAGTCTGGGTGATCACCACAATGCCGGTGGTGCTGCCGCTGGTGATGTAATTACCGACGTCCACCAGCTTCAGGCCGACGCGGCCGTCAATCGGCGCGGTGATGCGGCTGTAGGTGATTTGCAGCCTGGCGCTGTCGACGGTGCCCTGATCGGCTTTGATCGCGCCTTCGGTCTGTTGCACCAGGGACAGCTGGGTATCCAGATCCTGTCGCGAGACCAGATTGGTTTTGGCCAATTGCTGGTAACGCGCCAGATCGCGCCGGGCATTGGCGAGCGTGGCCTGGTCTTTGGCCAGTTGTCCCTGTGCCTGAGTCAACTGCACTTCAAACGGACGCGGGTCGATCTCAACCAGCAGATCGCCGGCCTTGACCTGCTGCCCCTCGGTAAAGTGGACCGCCATCAGTTGGCCATCGACCCGGCTGGTGACGGTCACGGTGTTGGCGGCGGTGGCGGTGCCCAGCCCGGAAAGATAGCGCGGGACCGTCTGTTGCGTGGCGGTTGCCGCCTGTACCGGCGACATTGGCGCTCCCCGTCGCCCACCGCCTGCGGCTGCTTTGTCCCCACCGGCGTGACGCGCGCCCGGAGCGGCATTGTCGGCAGGTTGCGAAGCGCTGAAGTGACGCCAAATCAGCACGGCGGCAATAGCCACAATGACCACCACCAACAGGCGCAGTAACAGTGAACGACGTGGGTTTTTTGCATTCATGGTGGCGAAAATCTCTCCAAAAGGCAGGCGTGCAGGCACTCATTGCCAAAAAAGTTACACTCCTTACAGAATACTAGTTTAGCGAGGAAAGACGGCATAAAAATGAAGGAAATATGGAGGAACCGTCAGCATTGTCTGAATAAGTTGTAGATTTAATCCTGCTATGTTTATAAGCGTTGCCATCCGGCTTATAGCGAATGCGTTTTAGCGAAAATCCTGCTTTCGCGCTAATAATTAACCTGCGAATCATTAACCCCACGGAGTATGCAATGAGTCAAAAAGAACTGGGCCGTTCGGGCATCAAAGTGCCGGCACTGACCTTCGGCGGTAACGTGTTTGGCTGGACGGCAGATCGCGAAACTTCATTTAGCCTGCTGGATGCGCTGGTGGAGAATCAGCTCAATTTTATCGATACCGCCGACGTGTATTCGAGCTGGGTGCCGGGCAACCAGGGTGGAGAATCGGAAACCACTATCGGCCAATGGCTGAAAAAGAGCGGCAAGCGTGACCAGGTGATTATTGCCACCAAAGTCGGCAAGCCGATGGGCGAAGGCAAGCAGGGGTTGTCACCACGCTATATCCAGCAGGCGGTAGAGGATTCCCTGCGCCGTCTGCAGACCGACTATATCGACCTCTATCAATCACATGATGATGATCGGGACACGCCGTTGGCGGAAACCCTGGCGGCGTTCGATGGGTTGATCAAAGCCGGCAAGGTGCGGGCGATAGGCGCTTCCAACTACCAGGCCGATCGTCTGGAAGAGGCGTTGAAAGTCAGTGAGCAGAATGGGTTGGCGCGTTATGAAACCCTGCAGCCGGAATACAATCTTTATGCGCGTGAGGAATATGAACGCACGCTGGCACCGGTGGTACAGCGCCAGGGGCTGGGCGTGATCAACTTCTTCTCGCTGGCCAGCGGTTTCCTGACCGGCAAATACCGCAGCGAAAAAGATATCGGCAAGAGCCAGCGTGGTGACACCATCGTTAAGCGATACCTTAATCCGCGCGGTTTCAAAATTTTGGCGGCGCTGGATCGGGTCGCGGAAAAACACCACACTTCGCCGACGCAGGTTTCATTGGCCTGGCTGATAGCGCGGCCGGATATCACCGCGCCCATCGTCAGCGCCACCTCGCTAAAACAGTTGGATGAGCTGATTAGCGCCACCCGGCTGCGGCTGGACGCCGATGATATCAGTACCCTGAACCAGGCCAGCGTCGGGTAAAGCTGATTGCCCGACGGCATTTTTGCTCTATTCTGAATGGGTCACTGTGATCCATTCAGGAACTGCCATGCAAAGCGATATTATCAACGATCTTGCGGCGCTGGAGCAGCTGTACGGCCAGCCCGCCGCGCCGTCGGTGTTTAAAGAAGTCAGCTATATTCATCCGGTTTATCGTCCCTTTATCGAAGCGGCGCCGTTTGCCGCGCTGTCTACCGTCGGGCCGGACGGAATGGACGTTTCCCCACGCGGCGATCCGGCCGGTTTTATCCATATCGAAGACGAGAAAACCCTGCTGTTGCCGGACCGGCGCGGCAACAACCGCATCGACAGCCTGCGCAATATTTTGCATGACGACCGGGTGGCGCTGCTGCTGCTGATCCCCGGCATCGGCGAGACGCTGCGGATCAACGGCCGGGCGGAAATTCTGGTGACGCCGTCGGTGCTGCAGCGCTTCGCCCACCGCAATATGTTGCCGCGTTCGGTGCTGCGCATTCGTGTGGAGGCGGTGTTTTTCCAATGCAGCCGGGCGATACTGCGTTCCGGATTATGGGACGAAGCCAGTCGCCTTGAGCGCTCCGCCTTGCCCAGCACCGGCAGCATTCTGGCTGAGGTGAGTAAAACGCGGTTCGATGGCGAAGAATACGACAGCGCGCTGCCGCAGCGGCTGCGGGATACGCTGTACTAGCCGCGGGCGGCGCTGACGATGGGCAACAGCTGAGCCAGGCAGGCTTCCACCGTGCGGCCCGAGGTGTCGATGCGCGTCACCGGCGTGGTCCAGGGGGCGTAATCGTGGGCGCTGACGCTCCGCCAGTCGGGCAGTTGCAATCCGGCGATGTCGCCGTGGCGGGTCTCTACCCGATGGCGGTGTTCGGCGCGGTCAGAACAATGGACTTCAATTTCCAGCCAGCGGCTTCCCGCCCGCTGCGCCACCTGCCGCCAGGCTTCGCGCGTGACAGGCAGCGGATTGACTGAGTCGGCAATCAGGGTGTGACCCAGGCGCAGGTTATCTTCGGCGACGCCATAAGCGGCAAAATATCCCGCAGGGCCAATGTCATTGACCAGAGATCCGCTGTTGCGGATCGCCTGTTCAAGGGTATCGATTCGCAGATGCATTGCGGGTAATGCACTGGCCAGCGCCCGTGCAAGTGTGGTTTTGCCGCTGCCCGGCAGCCCGGAAAGTATGATCAGCATTGTTGCTCCCGCCATGATTGTTGTGCCAGCCGATACAGTACATGTTTTTGCAGCGGGTGGCCTGCGGGCAGTCGGGGATGCAGGAAACTTTCGCCATGGGACATCATGCCAATGCGTTCCATTACCCGGCGTGATGGCTTGTTGCTTTCGGCGGTAAAAGACACCACTTCAGCCAAATCCAGGCGTTCGAAAGCGTAGCGCAGTGCGGCACCGGCGGCCTCAGAAGCATAGCCTTTACCCCAGTGCGCTGCCGCTAACCGCCAGCCGATTTCTACGCAGGGTGAGCAGGGCAGATCGTCAGCCGGGATCGCCAACCCGACAAAACCGATAAAAGGCGCGCCATCTTTTTCTTCCACCGCCCATAAACCCCAACCGTTTTGCTGCATGAACTGACGGATCTTGTCAGCCTGCGCGTAGCTTTGCTCGGCTGTCAGCGGGGCGGGGAAATAACGCATCACCTGTGGGTCGGCGTTGAGGGCGGCAAATGCCGGAAGGTCTTCGTCGCGCCAGGCACGTAACAGCAACCGATCACTTTCTAAGGGGAGTATTTCACTCATCGACTTGGCTCCAGTGAACAAAGGCGCGGCAAGCCGCGCCTCAGATTACTGACAAAGTTCTTTGCGGTAAAAGCCCTGAACTGGGGGGCAATAAAAACAAAGGATTATGTCTTCTGGTTTATCCCAAACACCCGAAAACCACGTTTTTCGGGTGTTTGTCATCAGGCTAAGGCGCGGCAAGCCGCGCCTCACGGCGATTAACGGAACAGCGTTTGCGCCCAGCGAGCCAGGCCGGCGGTGACCGAGCCGAAGTCGTTGCCACCGACGATAGGAATGCCCGGCAACTGTTGTTGCAGCGCAGCGCGCAGCAGGGGGGAACGTGCGCTGCCGCCGGTGAGATAAATCACCTGCGGTGCCGTCTGGCTGCTGGCCAGCGCAGCGCTGACCTGCTCCTGAATGCGCAGCAGCGGCTGTGAGATGGCTTCTGCCAGTTGATCCTGACTGATGGTTTCCGCCAAATCAGTCTGGACGAAAGCCAGCGGCGCGCTGATGTTTTGCTGCGCCGACAGGGCGATTTTACTTTCCTCCGCCGCGCGTACCAAGCGGTAGCTCAGACGTTGCTGGTGCACTTTCAGCAGGCGTTTGACCTTTTCAGGCTCGGCGGCATCGCGGATCAAATCACGTAACATACGGCCGTTGGCAGCACTGTAAAAGTCGATCTGTGCCGGGACGTCGTTGGTAGCAACCGCGTTCCAGTAGGGCAGTGCAGGCAGGGCGATGCCTTTTTCGGTTTCGCCCCCCATGCCAAACAGGGGCATCAACTGTTTGAACGCCAGCATGATATCCAGATCGTTACCGCCGACGCGGCAACCGCTGTGCCCCAGCAGGCTTTGCTGGCGATCGGAGCGATCGCGCCATTGCGGGCCCATCAACAGAACCGAGCAGTCGGTCGTCCCGCCGCCGATGTCCACGACCAGCACGGTTTTCTCTTCGTTCAGCGTCGCTTCGAAATCCAGCCCTGCGGCAACCGGCTCGAACTGGAATTCAATCTCCTTGAACCCGGCGCGCTCGGCTGCGCGTTGCAAAATACCCTGCGCCTGTCGGTTAGCCTCTTCACCGCCGATGCCCTGGAAGTTGATCGGACGGCCGATGACCGCCTGGCTGATGCTGTCCTGCAGCACGTTTTCCGCCTGGCGCTTGATGTGGAACATCATGGCGCACACCAGATCTTCAAACAGCGCGATTTGTTGCGGTTTCAGGCCGTTGGCACCGAGGAAGGATTTCGGTGAGCGGACAAAATACACTTCTTCCGGATCTTCAACGTAATGCGCCAGCGCTTGCAGACCGAACAGCACGCTGTCGTTAGCCACCGGAATGTCTTCTTCGCGGTTGTAGTTGATTGCCCGGCGCAGCAACTGCTGGTTTTCCTCGCTGGCGGTCGGCACCTGCCAGTGGCGGTGCAAACACTCGCTCACGGCTTCGCGCGTCGGCGCGCACAGCATCGACGGCAGGTAGGGCTCGTTGTTTTCCAACGTCAGCAACTCGGGGCCGTTATCTCGCATCACTGCGACGGAACAGTTGGCCGTTCCGTAGTCGAATCCAATAAACATGTCTTTTCTCAATCCCCATGCCAATGAAGGGGGGCGACTTTACCCGAGACTTGTCCCCTGGGCAATGTACGAGCGCTCAACTGACGAAAAATTTAGCGGCAAACGGGACGGCGTGCTTAACTTAATGTCCGAATCCCGCACGTCAGCACACCCATCGAGTCGCATAATGAACAAAAAACTGACCCCGAGCGTGGCTATGAAAAACCAACAACAGGCGTTGTATGAGGCACTGAGTGCGCGCGATCGCAAATTCGACGGCCGCTTCTTCGTTGGCGTTTCGTCGACCGGCATTTATTGTCGACCGGTGTGCAGCGCCCGTACGCCAAAAATCGAGAACTGCACCTTTTATCCGAGCGCAGCGGCGGCGGAACTGGCGGGGTTCCGTCCCTGCCTGAAGTGTCGGCCGGAATTGGCGCCGGGGTTGGCGTTGATCGATCTGGGCAACCGCTACGCTCAGGTGGCGGTGCAGTTGATCGAACAGGGATACCTGTCGGAGCACAGCTGTGAGCAACTGGCGGCCCGATTGGGCATTTCCGATCGCCACCTGCGGCGTATCTTTGCCGATCAGTTTGGCGCCTCGCCGATCGATTATGCTCAGTCGCACCGGCTATTGCAGGCCAAGCGGCTGCTGGCGGATACCGACCTGCCGCTGAGCGAGGTGGCGTTTGCCGCAGGTTTCGGCAGTCTGCGGCGCTTTAATGAGCTGTTCAAGCAACGCTATCGGTTAATCCCCTCGGCGCTGCGCAACAGCAGTGGTCGTAACGAACGTACCGTTGCCAGCGGTCTGGTGTTTCATCTGGGTTACCGGCCGCCGTACGACTGGCCGCGGATGCTCGGCTTTTTGCAAACCCGTGCGGTGAGCGGTGTGGAACGGGTTGAGGGGCAGCAGTATTTGCGGGCGATCGCCATCACCCAGGGCGGCGTTGAATATCGCGGCTGGGTCAGCGTGCAGCCGGAAGAGGCACGCAATCGGGTACGGGTGGAGATTGCTCCCTCGCTTAGCCGGGTGACGACGGAAGTGTTGCGCCGCACTCGCCAGCTGTTCGATCTTGACGCCGCGCCGGATCTTATCGCCCAGGCGTTGGGGCCGTTGGCTGCTGATGCGCCGGGCCTGCGGTTGCCTGGCTGCGTCAACGGTTTCGAGCAGGCGACCCGCGCGGTTTTGGGGCAGTTGGTCAGTGTCAAAATGGCGGCAACCTTTGCCGGAAGGATGGCCGAACTGTGGGGAACCCCATTGGAGCAGCCTTACGGCGGCATTACCCATGTCTTTCCCAACGCTGAACAGATTGCGCGGTTACAGCCTGAAGTGCTGCGTCCGCTGGGCGTGCAACTGAAACGGGCGGCGGCGTTAATCGGCATTGCGCAGGCGGTCACCGAAGGGCGGTTGCAACTGGAGAACGTGCTGGATATTGAACAGGGGATCAAGGCGCTGACCGCGCTGCCGGGGATTGGCAGTTGGACGGCCAGCTATATTGCCATGCGAGCGTGGTCGTGGCCGGACGTGTTCCTGGCGGGGGACTACCTGATCAAACAGCGTTTTCCCGGCATGACGCCGCGCCAGATTGAACGCTATGCCGAAAGCTGGCGCCCCTGGCGTTCCTACGCCACGCTGCATCTGTGGCATAACGACGGTTGGGCGCCGTCAATGGAGGCCGCCGGCTAGCGGCAGCGGGTTACGCTTTGGCGTTAATTCGTGCCAGCAGACTGTCTATCCCTTCGCGCATCAGGAAGGTCAGTATCTTCTCGCGCTCGGCTTCGCTCAGGTGATAGTAATACTCAACCCATACTGCCAGCGGATCCTGACGTTCAACCTGATACTCCGCGGGATCTTCTTGCAATATCAGCAGGCTGCGCGCACCGATCGGCAGGCTGTTGATGTGGTATTCCACCGCTTTACCCTGCACGCCTTTGCGCCGACGGCTGATCCAGCCTTCGCGGCGGGCCATTAAATTGATTCCCTGTGGCGAGGAGGGGAGTCCTGCAATGCCGGTTAGCTCTCTGGCGGCAAACCACTCGTTTTTCATAGCCATTCATCCCTGAGCAATCACGTGTATAGAGGGGGTAGGACATTAATTCGCATGCTGATTTCCGTATCGAGAGGGTGTGCAGGCGATTAACGTTGACCCGTTAGTTATACCACTAACCTCTGGCGGGATAAGTAAAAAATGCGTGAGGGGAGCAAGCGACAGCGAGGTCACAGCCCGAAAGGCAGAGGGAGTCATGCTTGATAGGGATGTAGCGGCCAGCGGTGGCGCATTCAGCATGAGTGCTGATGCGCCAGGCCGGTAATGAGATTAAAGCAGGAACAGCGTAGCTAGGCCGAGGAAGATAAAGAAGCCGCCGGTGTCGGTCAGCGCAGTGATCAAGACGCTGGAACCGACCGCCGGGTCACGGCCGAGCTTGAGCATGGTCATCGGGATCACTACCCCCATCAGCGCCGCCACCAGCAGGTTGAGGATCATCGCCAGCGTCATGACGCCGCCCATTGCCCAGTCGCCGTACAGCAGCCAGGTCACGACCCCCATGATGCCGCCCCAGACCACGCCATTGATAATCGCCACCCCCAGTTCCCTGAACATCAGGCGGGAAATATTGCCGACCTCAATTTGGTGCAGCGCCAGCGCACGCACGATCATGGTGATGGTCTGGTTACCGGTGTTGCCGCCGATACCGGCGACGATCGGCATCAAGGCCGCCAGCGCCACCAGTTGTGAAATGGTGTGTTCAAACAGACCTATGACGCGCGAGGCAATAAACGCGGTACACAGGTTGATGGCCAACCATGCCCAACGGGTTTTCACCGCTTTGCTGACCGGGGCGAACACATCTTCTTCCGGGCTCAAGCCCCCCATGCGGCGCAGGTTGCTGTCGCTTTCTTCATTGACCACGTCAACGATCTCTTCGATGGTCAAACGGCCCATCAGCTTGCCTTTGGCGTCGATCACCGGGGCACTGATCAGGTCATAACGTTCGAATGCGCTGGCTGCCGCTTCAGCCTTGTCTTCCGGCAGAAAACGGGTGGGATCGCTGTCCATCACCGTCTGTACCAGAGTTTCCGGATCATTGAGCAATACGGCGGTGAGCGGCAGTTCGCCCAACAGGGTATTTTTACGATCGGTGACGAAGAGCTTGTCGGTGGCCTCCGGGATGGTTTTACGCAGGCGCAGGAAGCGATGCACGGCGCCGATAGTGACGTCGGGGCGCACCGTGACCAGTTCAAAATCCATCATCCAGCCGACGGTATCCTTGCCGTAGTGGATCATCTCGCGCACCTGTGCGCGCTGCTCCGGTTCCATGGAGGTCAGCAAGCGGCCCATCAGATTACGCGGCAGGTATTGCGCCAAATAGGCCTGTTCATCGACGTCCAGCGTTTTGATCGCTTTGAGCAGGTCTTTGTCGCTCATCTCTTCGATCAGGCTGTCCCACACCGGTTCGGCGACCTCCACCAGCGTCTGGCCACGTTTGGCGTTGCCCACCAGCCGCCACAACGCCAGGCGTTCGTCCTGCGGCAGGGCTTCCAGCAAGTCTGCCAGGTCAGCGGCGTGCATGTCGTCCAGCAGGCCGGTGATTTCAGCGGTCTGGTTGAGCAGTTCGCTTTTGCTGAGGGCGTTGTCATCCCCTGGCCGGCCGAGAATGCCATCGACCAACTCTTTGTTGTTTAACAGCAGAGAAAGAATGCGCTGGCGATACTCAGCGACTTTTTTAACGTTATGCGTTGCAGCTGACATGGTCTTCCTTACTGGCACTCAGTGATCCTTACAGACGAGCTCTAGACAAGATAGAGCATAGTGAGCGCAGGCGTCATTTTTATGAAATGGGAGCAGTTGCTGAGGAATAAGTAAGGGGTCTGACGCGCCGAAATGCTGGCCGACGGCAGGCTGCTTAACTATTCGCAAGCCCTGCTGGGGAATGTGAATCTGTGGGTTCAGGGGGTTGTGTCCTGGTTTTTCCCGCCGATCTCGGTGGTGCTTTGATAAGGGGCGAGTTTCTTTTCCTGATGATGAGGCACCGCGACAACTGCGGCATACAGCAGCCGGCCGACCAAAATGATAAAGCTGACAAACAGCACTATTTTCGTCATCTGTCCGGTGGATTTTTTACGCATATATCACCCGGCATGCCGGTTTCCTGTGTGATGCCCGTCGCCCGGCAAGCCGACGGCCCGAGGCGCATTGGGATTATTCAATGGCGATGAAGCCGAAAAATCGTAAACAGAATTCTAGCCAGTGATGACAAATATTGTCTATTTATTTCCAACGCGCGAACCCGGTATTTCACCGTTGTTTAGCTAGAGTTTGAGTTCATCAATCTAATCAGCACGTTAAGCTAATTCAAAAAATTGGCTTACACATATTTACCCAACTTTTCCCTCTTGATTGATCCGAGTCAAACCCGCAGTGAACCTGGCGCTTAAAATTCACGCCATTCTCCTGTCGCATATGATACTTTCAGCTTGCCTCATGAATGGACAGAGGTATGAAAAGGAACCTGCCTTATTACCTGAACGCGTGAATGGAATTACGCCCTGACGGACTCGTTATTTTTATGGTTAAGCCAATATTCTGGAAGCGTTTACGCGTGCACTGGTGGGGATGCCCCCTCATCTGGAGCCTGTTATTGATCCCGTTCGCCGGTTGGCTGTCGCCGCGGATCATACTGCCCGAGGGCAAAGTCTATTTGCTCTATCTGCCGCTGACTGCCTGCCTTGCCCTGCTGATGGTTTACGATTGGCGGGCGCTGCCGGGCATTGCCCTCGCCATCATGCTGCGTTATGCCCACCGGCTGGGTCTGGAAAGCGCTTTGCTGGTGACGCTGCTGTACCTGTTTTGTCTGAGCCTGTGCTGGTTGGGATATCGCAGACAAACCCAGCGTCGCTGGTGCGCGGCCCCTGGGGTGCCGGCGCTGCTGAAAGCACGGTTGATCTGGCTGGTGGCGTTGCCGGCGCTGCTGTTTGTTTGCGGTTTGAAGCTGCTGGTCGCCTTTGCCCAGTTGCCTGACGAACTGGGGATGGTGCCCGGCGATAACGGCTACCTGATGATATTGGTTAATTTCCAGGCGCTGCTGCTGGGGGCGCTTTCCGCCATGCCGTTGTTCTATTTCATGTTGCGGATACTGCACAAACCCCGATTCGCCCTGACGCTGTGGCGCCGTTTTGGCGGCGAAATGGCACCCAACGCCGATAAAAAAGAGCTGTTGCTGTGGTTGTCGGTACTGGGCGCGATGGTGGCGCTGCTGTCTTATCTGTTGGTCAACGACGCCAACCCTTTGCTGCTGGGGGGCTACGGCCTGATATTACTGTTGCCGGTGATACTGTACGGCGCGATGCGTTTCGGCTATCAATTCAACTGTATTATCTGGTCCACCACCTTGCTGGTGCTGTTTTTCCATTATCCTGACCATGCGCAGCCCGACAATCTGTTGCATAACCTGGCCGTGATCTCGTCGATGATGGTGGTGTTTACCCTGTGTATTTTCCTGATGTCGGCGCTCAATACCCGTCAACGGTTACGTCACGTCAGGGCGCAAAGCGCCGCGCTGCAAGATCCGGTGATTGGCCTGCCTAATCTTCGTGCCCTCAAACGCGATCTGGCCCAGTCCCCGCCTTCAACCCTGTGTTTTCTGCGTGTCAGCGAACTGGATCTGCTGAGCCGCAACTATGGCATGCAGTTACGCATTCGTTTCAAACAGCAATTGGCGGCGTTTCTGTACCAGGTCCTGGCCCCCGGCGAGGGAGTTTACCATCTGCCGGGGTACGATTTGTTGCTGCGCGTGGATAGCGATGACAGCGAAGAAAAGGTCGAAGAAATTTACCGCGCGCTGGAGAAATTCCGCCTGGTCTGGAATGGTTTGCCGCTTCATCCGCCGTTGGGGTTGGGGTATTGCAGCGTCGTGCCCGATTTTGAACACCTTTACCTGTTGTTGGGGGAGCTTAGCTCGTTGGCGGAGGTTTCGCTGACCAGCGGTAAACCGGAGAGCGTACAGAATGGTGGGCATGGGGTACAGGACGAAATCAAGCGCAAAGTGGCACTGTTGCATGGGGTGCAAAACTCGCTGGATAACGACGGATTTATCCTGATGGCGCAACCGATCGTGGGCCTACGCGGCGATCGGTATTATGAAATTCTGCTGCGTATGCGCGATGAGCAGGGGCAAATGGTATCGCCGAACGATTTTCTGCCGGTGGCGCATGAATTTGGCCTGGCCTATCGGTTGGATCTGTGGGTGTTGCGCAATACGTTGAAATTTATGGACTGTCACCGTAGCGAGCTGCCCAGCGCGCGCTTTGCGGTGAATTTGTCGCCTTCCTCGCTGTGCCGACCGATGTTGAGCCAGGATGTACGCAACCTGTTGCAGCAGTATCGAATCGAGCCCTATCAGCTGACGCTGGAGGTGACCGAGTCGCATCTGCTGCAGGATATCGATTATGCCGGTGCCAACTTGCAAACGCTGCGCGAGATGGGGTGCCGCATTGCGCTGGATGATTTCGGTACCGGTTACGCCGGCTACGATCGCCTCAAGATGTTGCCGGTCGACATGCTGAAAATCGACGGCAGTTTTGTGCGCGATATGCTGACCAGCGCGGTAGATTTCCAGGTGATTGCGTCTATCTGTAAAGTCGCGCGGATGAAGCGGTTGACCATTGTGGCGGAATACGTGGAAAGCATGGAGCAGTTGATCGCGTTGAAAGAGGTCGGCGTGGACTATATGCAGGGGTATTTTGTCGGCGAACCGCAGCCGTTAGCGATGCTGTTGGCGGAACAGGGATGATTGGCGCCCCCGCAGTACGGGGGCAACCGGCTCAGGCCGAGCGTTGCTCGTCTTGTGAACCTTCTTCTTCGCAAATCAGTTTCCAGCCAACGACGTCGTTCCAGTAGGCCTGTTCACGTTCGAGATCCAGTTGCACCAGGTTGTTCTGTGCCAGATAGCCGGCCGGGAAGCGCAGCGTCCAGTGGTTATCGTCGGTGTGCAGGCGCAACGTCTCCGGCGTGGTGGTCGATTGACGCTGGTTGTTGAGCAGGGTGCTCAAACGCAACAGTTGGATCAGCGGCAGATAATGCTTTTTCTTGAACAGGTTCAGGCGCGGCAACTCTTCCAGCTTAATGCCCTTGCGGTGGAAGCGCACCAGCGCCGCCAGCAGCAACTGCTGTTCCTGATTGAAGCCCGGCAGGTTGGTGTTTTGCAGAATATAAGCCGAGTGGCGGTGCATGCCGCTGTGGTTGATGCTCAACCCCACCTCGTGCAACATGGCGGCCCACTTCAGCAGCGCTTCCAACTGCGGATTCGCCAGCTTGGTGTTTTGCGCCATCCACTGTGCATACAGCAACTCGGTGGTTTCCAGCACCCGTTTGGCCTGCTCGCGGTCGATATTGTAGTGATCGGCCAGGCTTTTGGCAGTGCGGCTGCGAATATCCTGATGGCGGAAACGGCCTTCCATCTCATACAGCACACCTTCGCGCAGTGCACCGTCGGAAAGACGCAGGTCGCGGATCGCCAGCGCATCGAACACGCCACACAGAATGGCCAAACCCGGCACAAATACCGACTGACGGTCTTCCGACAGCCCCGGCAGGCTCAGCGCGTTGAAGTTTTTAAACTGCAACACCTGTTCGGTCATCATATCCAGGCGTTCGAGGGTGATCAGGCCGTCTTTTTCGCCCATCGCCACCAGCACTTCGTGTGCGGCCTTGATGGTACCGGACGCGCCTAGCGCATACTGCCAGCCCTGAATACGGTACTGCCAGGCCAGCGTCTCCAGCTTCTGCGCCGCCGCCAGACGTGCGCGTTTGAAGTTGTTCTTGCTGATTTCGCCGCCCGGGAAGAACTGTTGGGCGAAGCTGACGCAACCCATGCGGCGGCTTTCCGCCAGCAGTGGCTCAAAATCTTCGCCGATCACCAGTTCGGTAGAGCCGCCGCCGATGTCGATCACCAGCTTGCGGCCTTTTTCCGGTTGGGTATGTTCTACGCCCATAAAGATCAGGCGTGCTTCTTCCTGCCCGGCGATGATTTCAATCGGGTAGGGGATCACTTTGGCTGCGCGCTTAAGGAACACTTCGGCGTTAACCGCCTGGCGCAGGGTATGGGTACCGACGATGGTGACGTTATCCGCCGGGAAGCCTTGCAGCCGTTCGGCAAACAGCGCCAGACAGGCCAGGCCGCGTTCTATTGCCTCTTCACTGAGCACATTGTTGCTGTCCAATCCATCGGCGAGGTGGACCCGCTGTTTTAAACGTCCCAACACCTGTAAGGCGCCGTTGACGACGCGGGCAATCACCATGTGGAAGCTGTTCGACCCGAGGTCGATGGCAGCGATTTCCTGCGGTTTGTTCGTTGCAGTGCTTTTTAGCGGCATAGTTGCTGGCCTACTGTCCTGGTTGTTCCAGAGCTTTTAAATACTCATAAATGGCAACCTGAGAACGGACCTTACGGCGGTTGCCGCGCGGTACGTACTGGTTGCTCAGTTCTTTATCGAGGTAACGCGCCTTGACCGTGTCGCTGAACAGGATTTCCAGAATATCCAGAACCCGTTGTTTCAGCGTTGGATCCAGCAGCGAGACCGCAACTTCGATGCGGTAATCTATGTTACGGGTCATCCAGTCGGCTGAGGACAGATAAACCCGTTTGTCACCTTTGTTTTCGAAAACGTAAACCCGATCGTGTTCCAGATAGCGGTCGACGATACTGATTATCTGAATATTGTCACTGATCCCCGGCAGGTTGGGAATCAAAGAACACATCCCGCGCACCAACAGGCGGATTTTTACACCGGCGCCGGATGCGGTATATAACCGATCTACCAGCCCTTTATCCACCAGATTGTTGATTTTCAGCATAATGCCGGCCGGGTGCCCGGCCTGGGCGTTGGCAATTTCCTGGTCGATCAACTCATACAGCTTCAAACGCGAGTTTTGCGGCGACACCATCAGGTTGTCGAAGGTCACCGGTCGGTATGGGTTTTCGATAAAGTTGAACACCCGGCGCACCTCGTTGGTGATGCGTGAATCGGCGGTCAACAGTGAATAGTCGGTATAAATGCGCGCGGTTTTCTCGTTAAAGTTGCCGGTGCCGATATGAGCATAGCGCACAATTTCGTCGCCTTCACGGCGCGAGATCAGGAACAGCTTGGCGTGAATTTTCAAGCCCGGCGCCGAGAAGATGACGTGCACTCCGGCTTCCGTCAGGCGCTTGGCCCAATGGATGTTGGCCTCTTCATCAAAGCGTGCCTGCAGCTCCACCACCACCGTGACTTTCTTGCCGTTGTGGGCGGCGTGGATCATCGACTCGATAATGCGCGAGTCTTTCGCCACGCGGTAAATATTGATTTTGATCGCCAGCACGCTGGGATCGAACGACGCCTGGCGCACCAGCTCCAGCACGTGTTCGAAGGTGTGGTATGGGTAGTAAAGCAGCACGTCGTGTTCGCGGATGGCATCAAAGCCGTTGCGGAATTTTTCGAACCAGGTATGCCGCAGACGCGGCAGGGGCTTGTTGACCAGATTGGCCTTGCCGACGTTCGGGAAGCTAATAAAGTCTTTGAAATTATGGTAGCGACCACCGGCGATCACCGAGTCATAGTTGGAGATGCCGAGTTTGCCGCGCAGCAGTTCCACCATTTCATTCGGCATGTCACGCTGATAAACAAAACGTACCGGCTCGGCGGTCAGACGCTGCTTCAGGCTGGAGGACATCAGTTCCAGCAGGCTGGATTCCATTTCGGTCACCAGATCGTATTCCGCATCACGGGTCATTTTCATCGAATAGGCGTTGAGCGTGTCGTAATCGAAGAAGCCCTTGAAGATATCGTCCAGGCAGTAACGCAGAATGTTATCCAACAGGATCATCGGCTTGCGGCGGCGCGGTGCTTCCGGTGGCAGGTTGACGAAGCGCGGCACCTTGTCTGACGGGATCTCCAGCAACGCGTAATCGATACGCGTACCGCGGATAATCTCCACCGCCAGATAGGTGTAATCGTCTTTCAGGAACTGCACCAGGTTGGTTTCGTGGTTGATCAGGATCGGGGTGATGTGCTGGCGCAGATGCTGTTTGAAGTATTGCCGCAGCCAGATTTGCTGGTTCTCCGACACCTGGCGCTCGTTGATCAGGAAGATCTGGTTACGGGCCATTTCCAGCAGCAAATCGTTATACAGGCTGTCGAATTCCTGGTCGGTTTTTAATACCTTCGCCTGGATCTTTTTCAGCAGATGGCGTGAAGCGCCGCCAGAGCCCTGTTCTTCGCTGATCAGGATGCGTCGCTTGAGATCGGCAAAGCGGACCTTATAGAACTCGTCGAGGTTATTGGAGTAAATGCCCAGAAAACGCATGCGCTCAATCAGAGGATTGCTCTTATCTGCGGCTTCCTGCAACACGCGTTCATTAAAGGATAACCAGCTTAGTTCTTTATCGATGTAGAGCTTTTCCTGACCCATTGCCACTCCAGTTCAATTTTAGAAAAGGATCCGGGACGCAGCGCCCGAATGCCGCTCTAGTGTCCTTTATCATTATTGCGAGAGATTGACAGGAAAGTCCAACATATCCATTACCTTGGGGCGAGGCATTTTAAGACGCAAAAATATTCTCTGCGGCGTCGGGGGCGCCGGTCATGTCTGTGCAGCATAAAATGACGTTAATTCTGCCTGTATCTCCAGAGGTGAGCGGGTTTGTCATCATTTTTCAGCAATATATGGGTTTAATAATGTTAATCAGTAGCGTTAAGTTCGATACGAGCGGCGGGCAACTTTGTCATGCAAACGTCATAAAACTGACATAAGATGCCCGGTTATTCTATGGCACAAGCCTGCTTACATCAGCGACAGCGAGAGACATGGCACAAACTACGGTAAACCAACATCCCCGGGATCGCCTGCGTGCGCGCATCGACCGTAGTGTGCAGGCGGCTGTTACCGTCAGCGGGCTGCTGGTGTTGATGACGTTGATGCTGATCTTCGTTTACCTGCTGTTTGCGGTGCTGCCGCTGTTTAAACCGGCGGCGATGGGGCAGGCGAAGCCGCTGGCGATTAGCACCTCCGCGCCTGCGCTGGCGCTGGGGATGGATGTACAGCAGCGTATCGGTTATCGCATCGATGCGCAGGGCCAGGGCCAGTTCTACCCTCTGACGCAACAAGACGGCAAACCTCTGGCGCAACAGACGTTGCTGGCCAAACCGGCGTTGTTGACGCAGGCCGCCGGCGAACGCGATCTGTTTGCTTTGGCACAGGCCGACGGCCGGTTTATCGTTGCCAGCGCCGATTTTGCTGCCGCAGGGGCGTCGGCCCCGCAGTGGCTGTTTCCGCTTGGGCAACGGCCGCTGGCGTTGGATAAACAGGGCAGACCCTTAACCTTGCTGGCGCTGGCCGAGGCGCGGCGCGGCCAGTATCTGCTGGCCGGGGTCACCCAGGATCGCCGTTTGGTGTTTGGTCGTTTCGGCAATGACTCGCCGCCGCGGCTGAGCGAAATTGCGTTGGACAGTACGGCGCAGCAGTTGGTGCTGACGCCGGACGGCCGTCAATTGTACCTGTTGACGGGGAACCGACTGGCGCGTTACCACATTAACGACACGCAGTTGCTGCTAAAAGAAACCCGCACTCTCGGCGACCATCCCCCTTATCAACTGACGGCGTTGCCGGGCGGCAGCGCATTGCTGATCGAAGCGGCTGACGGCGGCGTGCGTGAATGGTTTGATGTCGAAAAAGATCGGCGCTGGCAACTGACGCCGGTGCAGCATTTCGACCACCAGTCCGAGCCGCAGGATTTGCTGGTGGCCGAGCCTTATCGGCGGGTGTTCGCCACCCTGAGGCCCGACGGCGGTTTCTCGCTGTTTTCCAGCATTCAGCCGCAACCCTTACTGAATGGCAGGCTGAACGCCCGAGTACAGCAGATGGCGTTCGCCCCGCGCGGTGACGGCCTGTTGCTGGAAACGGCGCAAGGCTGGCAACATTATGCGATCGACAACCCTTATCCCGACGTTACCTGGCGCTCGCTGTGGCATAAGGTGTGGTACGAAAATTACCCCGAGCCGGCCTACGTCTGGCAATCCACCTCCGGCGAAGACAGCTACCAGGCCAAATTCAGCCTGATGCCGGTCATTTTCGGCACCTTCAAGGCGGCAGCCTACGCCATGCTGTTCGCCATTCCGCTGGCGCTGGCCGGGGCGATTTATACCGCCTATTTCATGTCGGCCGGGCTGCGGCGAGTGATTAAACCGGCTATTGAGGTGATGGGGGCCTTGCCGACGGTGGTGATTGGGCTGGTGGCCGGCATCTGGCTGGCGCCGGTGATTGAACATTACCTGCTGGCAGTGCTGTCGCTGCCGCTGCTGTTGGCGGCGGTCGTACTGGCCTGCGGTGCGCTGGTTAACCGGTTTGCGCCGCGCCGTCTGCCGCCGGGCGTCGATCTGCTGATCCTGCTGCCGTTGATGATACTGACCGTCTGGCTGGCGTTCAGCGTGGGGCCGTGGCTGGAGGTGAAACTGTTCGGTGAGCCGCTGCATTTCTGGCTGGGCGATGATTATGATCAGCGCAATGCGCTGGTGGTTGGCGTGGCGATGGGCTTTGCGCTGGTCCCGATCATCTTTTCGTTGGCGGAGGACGCTCTGTTCAGCGTGCCTGCCACGCTGAGCCAGGGATCGCTGGCGCTGGGCGCGACCCAGTGGCAAACCGTCATGCGGGTGGTGTTGCCTTCGGCCAGCGCCGGCATTTTCTCGGCGCTGATGATTGGTTTTGGTCGTGCGGTGGGGGAAACCATGATTGTGCTGATGGCGACCGGCAATACGCCGGTTATCGACGGTAGCCTGTTCCAGGGGCTGCGTGCCCTGGCGGCCAATATTGCCATCGAAATGCCGGAAGCGGTCGCCGACAGCAGCCACTATCGGGTGCTGTTCCTGACCGCGCTGGTGTTGTTTATTTTCACCTTTGTCTTTAACACGCTGGCGGAGGCGATCCGGCTGCGGCTGCGTGAACGTTACACGCTGAACCAGGAGGCGCCATGAAGCTCTGGGCCAAAAGCGGTTCACCGTGGATCTGGCTGACCGCCGGATCGGTGGCCGTCAGCCTGTTGGCGTTGATCGGTATTATGCTGTTGCTGGCCGGGCAGGGGATGCGTTATTTCTGGCCCAGCCCGGTTTATCAGTTTGAGCTGAACCAGAGTTCGGCAGGGCCGGTGACGATGATTGGCGAGCTGTATCAGCAGCAGAGCATCCCGCGCCGCCAACTGCTGGAGTCCGGCATCGCGCTGCCGCCGGGGGATGCGCAGAGTTTTGAACGCTACCTGATCAAGGTGGGCAACCGCGAGAGCGAAGGGCAGGATTTCCGCACGTTGCTGGCCGGTGACATCGTTCGCCAAAGCGCGCCGCGCGATCTGTTGGTACTGGAGCGCAACAACAACGGCACCGCTTACGGCTATCTGGCCGGAATGCTGGAAGACGGTCAGCCGCTGACCGGCCGCAATCTCAGCCAGGCGCTGCTGCAGCGTTTACCGCAGATTGCCGCGCTTTCCCGCCAGGCCCATGATATTCAGTTTCGCGATATGGCCCGTATTAACCAAAGGTTCGATGCGTTGCGCCTGCGTGAGAAAAGCCTGCAGCGTGACGACCGGCTCGATGCCCGTGCGCAGGCATCAATCAAAGCCGAGCGGCTGGAACTGCAACGCCAATACGGACTGCTTTCAGAGCGGCTGGAAGGTTTGAACCGCGATCGCCACCGCGATGCGCTGCTGCTGCGCGACATGCACGGCCAGACTCACACCATTGCCCTTAGCCAGGTGCGCGATGCCTGGTATCCCAATGCGATGAATACCACGCAGAAACTGGTGCACTGGGGTGAGCAGGTGAAGAAATTCCTCAGCGACAGCCCGCGTGAGGCCAATACCGAAGGCGGCGTATTCCCGGCGATTTTCGGCACGGTGCTGATGGTGATCCTGATGTCGATCGTGGTGATGCCGTTTGGCGTGATTGCCGCGGTTTACCTGCATGAGTACGCCGGCAATAATCTGCTGACCCGGCTGATCCGCATCGCGGTGGTCAATCTGGCCGGGGTACCCTCGATTGTCTACGGCGTGTTTGGTCTCGGCTTCTTCGTCTATATGATTGGCGGCACGCTCGATCAGCTGTTCTATCCGGAGTCGCTGCCCAACCCGACCTTTGGCACGCCGGGCGTGTTGTGGGCGGCGCTGACGCTGGCGTTGCTGACGTTGCCGGTGGTGATTGTCGCCACCGAAGAGGGGTTGTCGCGCATTCCTGCTTCGTTACGTCAAGGCTCGCTGGCGCTGGGTGCCAGCCGGGCGGAAACATTGTGGCGTATTGTCTTGCCGATGGCGGCACCGGCGATGATGACCGGTCTGATCCTGGCGGTAGCGCGTGCTGCCGGAGAGACGGCGCCATTAATGCTGGTGGGCGTAGTAAAATCCGTGCCGGTGCTGCCGGTGGATGATATTTTCCCGTATCTGCATCTGGAGCGGAAGTTTATGCACCTGAGCTTCCAGATTTACGATATGGCCTTCCAGAGCCCGAGCGTGGAAGCTGCGCGGCCACTGGTGTTCGCCACCGCCTTCCTGCTGGTGGCGATTGTGGTGGGTTTGAATCTGGCGGCGATGGGCATTCGCCATTCGCTGAGGGAGCGGTACAGAGCATGGTCGCAGTAACAACGACGTTATTCCTGGGGAGTGCCTAATGAGTTTGATGACGCCAGGCAGTTTGCCCCGGCTGGATGTCCAGCATCTTGATGATGAACATACCGCGCTGGCGGTAAACGACCTCAACCTGTTTTATGGCGAAAAACAGGTGCTGCACAATATCTCGCTGCGCATTCCCAAACACCGGGTGACGGCGCTGATCGGCCCGTCCGGCTGCGGTAAATCCACGCTGCTGCGCTGCTTCAACCGCATGAACGATCTGGTGGATAACTGCCGGATTGAAGGCGATCTGCAACTGAACGGTCAGAGTATTGGCGATGCGCAAATCGATGTCGCGGCCTTAAGGCGGCGGGTCGGTATGGTATTCCAACGGCCAAACCCGTTCCCGAAATCGATTTATGAAAACGTGGTGTATGGCCTGCGCCTGCAGGGCGTGCGTGACCGACGGATCCTGGATGAAGCCGTGGAACGCTCGCTGCGAGCCGCCGCGCTGTGGCACGAGGTGAAAGACCGGCTGCGCGAGAACGCGTTTCGCCTTTCCAGTGGCCAGCAGCAAAGGTTGGTGATTGCCCGGGCGATAGCCATCGAGCCGGAAGTGTTGTTGTTGGATGAGCCGACCTCAGCGCTGGATCCGATCTCCACCCTGACCATTGAAGAGCTGATTTCCGCGTTGAAGCAGCACTACAGCGTGGTGCTGGTGACGCACAACATGCAGCAGGCGGCACGCGTCTCCGATTACACGGCGTTTATTCACCAGGGCCGCTTGGTGGAATACAACGACACCGACAGTATCTTTACCTCACCGCGCCAGCGCCGCACCGAGGATTATATTACCGGGCGCTATGGCTGATGCGGCAGTTATCCTTTCCTGACGGTGGGATAGACTTCCTGTTTCATGACAGTAAAAACCCGCTTTCGCGGGTTTTTATTACTTCACCAGAGGTTTATCGCTGACGGGCGTTTTGAACTTCGCCAGATACTGCGGCTGGAAAATGCACATGCGCAGTACGGTGCGGTATTCGCCGTTAACGAAGAATTCGTCAATCAGCTCGCCTTCGACTTCGAAGCCCAGCTTGCTGTAGATGTGGATCGCCTTCGGGTTCTCTTTGTCGACGATCAGGTAAAGTTTGTACAGGTTCAGCACCGAGAAGCCGTATTCCATCGCCAGCTTGGCGGCGATAGTGGCGTAACCTTTGCCCTGATGCGTCGGATCGATGATGATCTGGAATTCGGCGCGGCGGTGGATATGGTCGATCTCCACCAGTTCGACCAACCCGACCTTGGCACCCTGATGTTCGATGATAAAGCGGCGTTCGCTCTGGTCGTGGATGTGTTTGTCGTAAAGATCGGAAAGTTCTACGAAGGCTTCATAGGGTTCTTCAAACCAATAGCGCATCACGCTGGCGTTGTTGTCCATCTGGTGGACAAACGTCAAATCATCCCGTTCCAGTGGGCGTAGCCTGACGCTGGTAGTGCTGGACATGTGTGTTCCTCAATGTCGTTGTAGATAGGGGGCGGTTGCCACTGTGGGGAAGTATAACGTCGGTGACCGGGTTGCGGCGAAAAAAAACGGCGCCGTGAGCGGCACCGTTTCGAGTGAGTTTAGATTGGCGCTTTAATCTGCTGCATGCCCCTGTTCGGGCAGGCGTTCGCCATCCAGCCAGGCGGCGTTATCGCGCATTGCCAGGCGCCCTTCGACAAACCAGTTCACCACCAGCGGGTAAATAGTGTGTTCCTGAGCCTGCACCCGCTCAACCACATCGTCTTCCTCGTCACCGGGGAAGATAGGCACCTTGGCCTGCAGGATCACCGGGCCGCCATCGAGCTGTTCGGTCACGAAGTGCACCGAAGTGCCGTGTTCGCTGTCGCCGTTGTCGATGGCCTGACGGTGAGTATGCAGCCCTGGGTATTTGGGCAGCAGGGAAGGGTGGATATTCAGCATGCGTCCGGCATAGCGCTGCACAAACTGCGGGCTGAGGATGCGCATGTAGCCGGCCAGCACCACCAGATCCGGTTGGTATTGGTCGATGGCATCCGCCAGGGCGACGTCAAACGCTGCCCGGTCGGCAAAGGCCTTGGCATCCAGCGCATGAGCGGCAATAGCGGCCGCTTCTGCACGTTGCAGGCCGTAAGCCTGCGCCTTGTTGCTGAACACCGCCACAATCTCGCCGGCAATTCTGCCCTGCTGGCAGGCGTCAATCAGCGCCTGGAGATTACTCCCCTGGCCGGAGACCAACACCACGATCTTTTTCATCCGTTGATAACCACTTGCTGTTCGTCAGAAGAGGCGGTCAGTTTACCGATCTTCCACGCTTTTTCACCGGCAGCGGTCAACAATGCGATGGCAGATTCAACGGCTTCTTCCGGCAGTGCGATCACCATGCCCACGCCACAGTTAAAGGTGCGGTACATTTCGTGACGGCTGACGTTGCCGTTTTGCTGTAGCCAGTTGAACACGGCCGGCCACTGCCAGCTGGACTCATCGATCACAGCCTGCATACCTTCCGGCAGCACGCGCGGGATGTTTTCCCAGAAGCCGCCACCGGTCAGGTGAGCGATAGCATGCACGTCGATTTTCTCGATCAGCTCCAACACGGACTTCACATAAATCTTGGTCGGCGCCAGCAGATGGTCGGCCAGCGGTTTGCCTTCCAGGTCGGTGGTAGTTGGGTCGGTGTTGCTGACTTCCAGAATTTTGCGTACCAGCGAGTAGCCGTTGGAGTGCGGGCCGGAAGCGCCCAGGGCGATCAAGGCATCGCCGGACTGAACCTTGCTGCCGTCGATAATCTCGGATTTTTCGACCACGCCGACGCAAAAGCCGGCGACGTCGTAGTCTTCGCCGTGGTACATGCCCGGCATTTCGGCGGTTTCACCGCCCACCAGTGCACAGCCGGACTGCTTGCAGCCTTCGGCGATGCCGGTGATCACGCTGGCCGCGGTGTCCACGTCCAGTTTGCCGGTGGCAAAGTAATCCAGGAAGAACAGCGGCTCAGCGCCCTGTACCACCAGGTCGTTCACACACATTGCGACCAGATCGATGCCGATGGTGTCGTGTCGTTTCAGGTCCATCGCCAGACGCAGCTTGGTGCCTACGCCGTCGGTACCGGAAACCAGTATCGGCTCGCGGTATTTCTGCGGCAACGCACACAGGGCGCCAAAACCGCCCAGACCACCCATCACTTCCGGGCGGCGGGTCTGTTTAACTACACCTTTGATGCGGTCTACCAATGCATTGCCAGCATCGATATCGACACCTGCGTCTTTATAGCTGAGAGAGGTTTTGTCGGTCACTGCGCGATCCCCACGACGGTTTGCGGTTTGAATACTGTGCTTCCGGCATTGATTCCGGAATAAGGCGCGGCAATTCTAACAGCGCAGGCAAACGTTTGCGAGTGGCTTGTGAACCAGCTCCGCTTTTTCGTCATCTATACTGTTATTCAAACTTTTGTTGATCCCGATCGGGCTATTGTGGGTGGCGCAGTCGGCAAAAGGAGGTATAATCCGGCGATTTTTTTGGCCGTAAACCACCTTAATAGGAGAAAAATGATGAAGATCGTTGAGGTGAAACACCCGCTGGTGAAACACAAGCTTGGCCTGATGCGTGAAAATGATATCAGCACCAAACGCTTCCGTGAGCTGGCCTCAGAAGTGGGTAGTTTGCTGACCTATGAAGCGACCGCCGATCTGGAAACAGAGAAAGTCACCATCGATGGCTGGTGCGGCCCGGTTGAAATAGACCAGATTAAAGGGAAAAAAATTACCGTTGTGCCTATTCTGCGTGCCGGTCTGGGCATGATGGAAGGGGTACTGGAAAACGTACCGAGCGCGCGTATCAGCGTGGTTGGCGTTTACCGTGACGAAGAAACTCTGGAGCCGGTGCCGTATTTCCAAAAGCTGGTTTCCAACATCGAAGAGCGTTTGGCACTGGTTGTCGATCCTATGCTGGCTACCGGCGGCTCGATGATTGCCACTATCGACCTGCTGAAGAAAGCCGGCTGTAACAGCATCAAGGTGCTGGTATTGGTTGCCGCGCCGGAAGGTATCGCCGCGCTGGAGAAAGCGCACCCGGACGTCGAGCTGTACACCGCCTCCATCGATCAATGCCTGAACGAGAAAGGTTACATCGTACCGGGCCTGGGTGATGCGGGCGATAAGATATTTGGTACCAAATAACAAAAATAAGCCGACTGATGAGTCGGCTTTTTAATGCTCGTCGTCTTTCAAGCTACAGCGTTATTACCCTTGCAGCCTGACTGTAACTTGAAATCCATTGAGCATTGATAGTCAAACCAACACAACTGATAACGACCCAGAGGAAAACATCCATGACCCGTCGCGTGATCGGCGTCAGCGAGCGCCCGCCACTATTCCAGACTATTCCGCTCAGTTTTCAGCACCTGTTCGCCATGTTTGGCGCTACCGTGCTGGTGCCTATTTTATTCAAGATAAACCCGGCGACGGTGCTGCTGTTTAACGGCGTTGGCACGCTGCTGTACCTGTTTATCTGCAAGGGCAAGATCCCGGCTTATCTCGGTTCCAGCTTTGCGTTCATTTCCCCGGTGCTGCTGCTGTTGCCGCTGGGTTATGAGGTGGCGTTGGGCGGTTTTATCATGTGCGGGGTGTTGTTCTGCCTGGTCGCGCTGCTGGTCAAAAAAGCCGGTACCGGCTGGCTGGACGTCATTTTCCCTCCGGCGGCGATGGGGGCGATTGTCGCGGTCATCGGCCTGGAATTGGCCGGTGTGGCGGCGAATATGGCGGGCTTGCTGCCGGCCGACGGCGTCAGCGCAGACACCACTACCATCACTATCTCGCTGGTGACGCTGGGCGTGACCATTCTGGGCTCGGTGCTGTTCCGCGGTTTTCTGGCCATTATCCCGATCCTGATCGGCGTGCTGGTGGGATATGCGCTGTCGTTCTTTATGGGCGTGGTGGATTTGACCCCGATCCGCGAGGCGCACTGGTTCGCGCTGCCGACGTTCTACACCCCACGTTTTGAATGGTTCGCCATCTTCACCATCCTGCCGGCGGCGCTGGTAGTGATTGCCGAGCACGTCGGCCACCTGGTGGTGACTGCGAATATCGTCAAGAAAGATCTGCTCCGTGACCCTGGCCTGCACCGTTCGATGTTCGCCAACGGCATCTCGACGGTGATTTCCGGTTTCTTCGGCTCTACGCCCAACACCACCTACGGTGAAAATATCGGCGTGATGGCCATCACCAAGGTTTACAGCACCTGGGTGATTGGCGGTGCGGCGATTCTGGCGATCCTGCTTTCCTGCGTCGGCAAACTGGCTGCGGCCATCCAGGCGGTACCGGTGCCGGTGATGGGCGGTGTATCACTGCTGCTGTACGGGGTAATTGGTGCCTCTGGTATTCGCGTGCTGATTGAATCCAAAGTGGATTACAACAAGGCGCAAAACCTGATCCTGACCTCGGTGATCCTGATTATCGGCGTCAGCGGGGCCAAGGTGCACATCGGCGCTGCCGAGTTGAAAGGCATGGCGCTGGCGACCATTGTCGGCATCGGCCTCAGCCTGCTGTTTAAGGTTATCAGCCTGTACCGCAAGGAAGAGGATGTGATCGAAGCGCCGGACGAGTCGGCCGAACAGCAGTAATGAAAACGGGCAGCCAAATGGGCTGCCCGTTTTGTCAGTGCGCAATAAATTAACTGCGGATTTTACGGTATACAAACAGCACGACGATGGCGCCAATCACTGCCACCACGAAGCTGCCGAAGTTGAAACCGTCAACTCTGCCGTAGCCAAAGAAGGTGCTGATATAGCCCCCAACCACGGCGCCGACAATACCCAGGACGACGGTCAGAATAAAACCGCCGCCGTCTTTGCCTGGCATAATCCACTTGGCTAAAATACCGGCGATCAGGCCGAAGATAATCCAGGAAATAATCCCCATTTACTGCTCCTTTCTTTTGTTGCTAAGTATTATTGTTGTGCGGCCGGCGGGGTATTTTCTTTCCCAGCTGCATCGGCATCACTTTTTAATTCTTCCGCTTTATTCTCAGCGCTGTTTTTAATCGCTTCGGTTTTCGCTTTGGCTTGTTCGGTCAGATCGTTGGCACCATTAATGGCATCGTTCTTAATGGTTTTCGCCTGATCGACCAACTGCTGGCTCTGTTTGGCTGCATCGTCTTTGATGGCGGCGGCCTTGGCTTTCGCATCATTGGTGATGGCATCCGCCTGCTTGGCGGCATCGTCTTTAATCACCGAGGCCTTGTCTTTCAATTGATCGGCCTGGGTGGTGGCCTCTTTCTTGATGTCCTTGGCCACCGCGGCGGCTTTATCGGTCAGATCGTCCGCTTTTTTCTGTGCGGCGTCTTTCATCTGCTCTGCGCTGTCTTTGGCTTTTTCAAGATTGGCGTCGACTTTGGATGAGTCATCGCAGCCGGCAAGCAATAGCCCAATGATTGAGGCCAAAATCACTTTATTCCATACTTTCATTGTCTATATCCTTGTAGAAACCTTGTTATGGCGATTGCGTTTCGCCTTTCTATACTAGGATAAGTCTTGGATAAAATACAAATTTCACCGACGATAGCGCAGGAAAAATTTACCTCGTCGGGAGCCTTTGTTCACTATTACGGCATAAAATCCTGCCGGTTCAACAGAGCCTGTTTTCTGTGGTAGACTTACCGCGTTTTCCTGCCAGTTTTGGTTGAGGTGCTTTTCTGAATACGCCGGCACAGCTTTCACTGCCACTTTATCTTCCCGATGATGAAACTTTTGCCAGTTTTTATCCGGGGGAGAACCCATCCCTATTGAGCGCGATCCAGTCCGCCGTTCGTCAGGAACATGGCAGCTATATCTATTTCTGGTCACGCGAGGGCGGTGGGCGCAGTCACCTGTTGCATGCGGCCTGTGCGGAGCTTTCGCAGCGCGGTGAAGCGGTGGGCTATGTGCCGCTGGATAAGCGAGCCTATTTCGTGCCGGAAGTGTTGGACGGTATGGAGCAGCTGGCGCTGGTATGCATCGATAATATCGAATGTATCGCCGGTGACGAAGAGTGGGAAATGGCGATCTTTAATCTCTACAACCGCATTCTGGAAACTGGCCGCACACGCCTGTTCATTACCGGCGATCGTCCGCCACGCCAATTGAATCTTTACCTGCCGGACCTGGCTTCACGCCTGGACTGGGGGCAAATCTACAAGCTACAACCACTGTCGGATGAAGAAAAACTGCTGGCCCTGCAACTGCGCGGCAAACTGCGCGGCTTTGAACTGCCGGAAGACGTCGGCCGTTTCCTGCTGAAACGGTTGGATCGCGAAATGCGCACCTTGTTTATGACGCTGGATCAACTCGATCACGCCTCAATCACCGCCCAGCGCAAGCTGACCATCCCGTTTGTGAAAGAGATCCTCGGGCTGTAATTGTGGCTCGCAGGCTTAATTTTCGCCGTGCTCCAGCAAGGTTAAGTAGCTCTCGATCTGGCCACGTTGTTTGCTGGCCCGGAGCTGCAACGCCAGATTGATGTTTTCCAGAAACAGCGCATTCTCGGCCAGTGCCTGGCCTATTTTCCCCTTACTCGCCAACCAGGCCGCGACGCTGTGCCAGTGCCATAACGGGGATGACCCCTTTAGCCTTTGAATGGGGGAAGGGAAATCTCCAGAGCCGCGAGTACCGTCCTTCAGCATCGCGATAGCTTGTCGCGACATGCCGGTGAGTTCGGCAATATCACTTAACCCTACCAGATGAGAATCGACCGCCATGACCTGCGCGTCTAAACCGGCGGATTCGATATTCCTGATGGCCCCAAGAATGGCGTTGGCGAAGCTATCGCTTTCTCTATCGAACTCCACGTAGACCGCTTTGCCATAAAAACAAATCAACCCGTCATCGCAACCACTGGCGTAGAGAGCGTCTTCCAAACCCGGGGTCTCTGACGTCACGCCGGCGAGTGTTAACGAGAAATTATAGAGTGTCATGATGATCCTCCTTTATCCTCGTGAAATGGCATAGGCTAAAGCAGCCTGAATATGTTTATTAGGATGGTTTTTCATCACCCGCCTACCTTCATTTTGAGGATATTTTAAGTGTTGACACATGTCAACAGTGGCTGTGTGTTAAAACAACACATTGGCGGGATAATATCAGCCAGGACTCAGGAGGATGATGAAAAGTATTTATATAACAATCAATTAAAAATAGCCCAGGTAAGGGCTATTATCATAATGTTGGTCAATAGAGTGCCGGATAGGGGACTTACAAAATCTCCAGTACCTGCTCCGGTGGTCGGCCGATACGCGCTTTGCTGCCTTTGACCACGATAGGGCGCTCAATCAGCTTCGGATTATCCACCATGGCCTGTAACAGCTGAGTTTCGCTCAGGCTCTCATCCGCCAGCTTCAATTCCTTGTACAGATCTTCTTTCTTACGCATCAGCTCGCGTGCGGAACCAAAACCCAGTTCTTTCAGCAGAGTCTTCAGCTGGTCTACCGATGGCGGCGTTTCAAGATACAGCACCACGTCAGGCGTCACGCCATGCTGTTCCAACAGCGCCAGGGTTTCGCGGCTCTTGGAGCAGCGTGGGTTGTGGTAAATAGTGACGTTTTTCATTTAACTTCATCCTTTATGAAAATCAGCTGCGCTGGTACTGGCGGAAACGTTCTTGCAACTGGCGCAACTGGTCGATGCGCGCATCATAACGCGCCTGTTTCAGGCTGCCGAGTTTTTGCAACGAACTGGCGTTGCTGAGTAAACCAATGGCTTGATCGAGACGGCCGGTCAGGGCCAGGCTTTCGGCGCGAGCGGAAAGCTCTTCATCGCGCAACCCTTGTGCGGCGCTTGCCTGCGCCAGCAGATCCCAGGCGTTGGGGTCGTCCGGGTGGGCGAAGGTGTAGCGGTTAAGAATTTTAGACGCCTGCGCCGGTTGGTTACCCTCAACATAGGCGTTGGCCAGGTTGAGCTGCAACACCGGGTTGTTGCTCTGGGCAGCATTGGCGGCTTGCAGACGGGCAATCGCCTGCGGTGCTCGTTTTTGACCCAGATCGATATCGGTCATCAGATCGATCAGCCAAACGTTTTTTGGATCTTGCGTCAGCATCGGTTGAATGAGGTTACGGGCATCATCATACTTTTTCGCCTCATAGAACAGGATGGCGCGGCCGTATTTGGCGGCCATCTGTTCGCGCACGTTACCTTTGCTGTAAGCGTCGAGCAGTTCTTCGCGCAGGCCGTAGCGCTCTGAACTGTACATGCCGAGCGAACGCACCTTGGCCATCAGGTAATCCTGCGTGGACTGCACCAGGTGTTTTGGCATCTGGTTGGCGCGGTTGCGCGCATCGGAAAGACGGCTGTCGGGCAGGGGGTGGGTCAGCAGCATTTCCGGCGGTTTGGAGGCGTACCGCGACTGGTCGGACAGTTTCTGCAAGAAATCGGGCATCGCTTCCGGATCGAACCCGGCGCGTTGCAGCACCTGGATGCCGATGCGGTCGGCTTCCTGCTCGTTCGATTGAGTAAAACTGATCATGCCTTGCTGGGTACCGGCCAGCGTGCCGCTCAACGCCGCCATCCCCATGGTCGGGTTGGCCATCGCCAGCAGGATTGAGCCAAGGGCGCCGACCCAGGTCAATGGGGCGTTGCGTTGCTGGTCTTCCATCGCCCGCGCCAGGTGGCGTTGGGTCACGTGCGAAATTTCGTGCGCCAGCACCGAAGCCAGCTGACTTTCATTGTCGGTTTCGCGGAACAGGGCAGAGTGCAACACCACGTTGCCGCCGAAGAAGGCGAAGGCGTTGATTTCGTCATTGCGCACCAGATAAAAATGAAACGGCGTGCGCACCGAATAGGCGCTCGCCACCAACCGGTTACCCAGTTGGTTAATGTATTGAGTCAGCAGGGGGTCGTTGATCAGAGGCGCGCTGGCGCGAAGCTGACGCACGTAGAAATCGCCCATCGCCATTTCCTGGCCAATGCTCAGGGTGCCGCCCGCAGAGGTGCCCATATCCGGCAATTGATCCTGGGTTTCCGCCTGCACCGGCGCCATTGCCGTGGCGTTGAGCGTGCCGAGCAACAGTACTGCAATCGCTGTTTTGGTCAACCGGGTGGTCATAGTCAGGCCTTTCCCTTAAATAGTCATTTCTAAGACGTCAGCATCACATAAGAGTTCTTTTTCCATGCCGGACTTGCCAGAACAATCAGTGTGAAAGCGTGTTGGCTCACAAAACTGCACGCGTTGCGGCATCCTGTCGGCAGATAACATCATAGTCAGCCGAAAGCGACAATGAAACTTCTGTTCGGCAATAATCAGACAGAATTGTTTTATTTTTCATTTCTGAATCTTCCCTTGGCGATCAACGCACTTGCGTCTCTGTCGTACGTCTTTCCGACGGCCACTCAAAAACAAAGACAAAGTTTGTCTGTGTTTTAATTGACAGAATAAACGTGGACTAATATAGTCTGCGTTATTGAATTCAAAAGTGCATCGCAAAACAGACTATGGCTTACATCACCACCAGCGTTGAATACGGCATCCACTGCTTGCTTTGGTTGGTCGGCGAGGATCAGCGTGCGCTCAGCAGCCGCGACCTCGCTGAACTGCAGGGGATTTCACCCAGTTTTCTGGCCAAAATCTTCCCCAAGCTGGAGAAGGCCGGGATCGTCGCGGCGAGCGAAGGCGTACGCGGCGGGTACCGGTTGGCTCGTCCTGCGGATGAAATCACGTTCCTGGAAATCATTGATGCCATTGAAGGGCATAAACCGTTGTTCGATTGCCAGGAAGTGCGCGGCCGTTGCGCGGTGTTCGACGATAGCCCGCCAGACTGGGCCGTATCCGGCAAGTGTGCGGTTCATGCGGTGATGCTGCAGGCCGAGAAGGCCATGCGTGATGCCCTTGCGGTACAAACCCTGGGCGCCGTCGCCGCTCGTTTTGGGCGCAAAGCGCCAGAGGGGTTCTTTGGCGAGGTCAACATCTGGATTGATGATCGTTTGAGCGAGCGCACGACTCGCAGCGGCAAGCCCGCCCGCGCCAAGCCACAATAACGCCTCCGCATTTTCTCTGATTCTTTTCCCGCCTGTGTGCCACAGGCGGTCACCCTTCTGCACCCTTTTTTCAGGCGCGGAGCGGTAAAACTCGCCTGAAAAATACTTCAGGCGCTCGACAACAGGTGTTTGAAGGAGTCATTCCATGACACAGAAAATAGTGATCGCCGGTTCTGGTTTTGCCGGGTTTTGGGCCGCCGTCTCCGCCATGCGAGCCGTATCGCTTGCCGGTAAGGAACAGGCCGTTGAGGTAACGATGGTCTCGCCGACCCCGAATGTCACGATCCGCCCAAGATTGTACGAAGCCGTGCTGGAAAATGTGAGTCCGGATATCTCGGCACAGCTTGCCGCCATTGGCGTTCGCCACCTGGCCGGTCTGGTTGAGCAGATAGACAGTGAAAACAAGACGCTGGTGGTAGAGCGCAGCGGAGGGCAAAAACTTCAGTTGGAATATGATCGCTTGGTGCTGGCGACCGGCAGCCAATTGTTCGTTCCTGCGGTGGCCGGTTTTGCCGAGCATGGATTCAATGTTGATACGCTGCAAAGCGCACAACGGCTGGATACCCATTTAAAAGCGCTGGTGTCGCAACCGGAAACCCCGGCACGTAATACCGTGGTGGTGGTCGGTGGCGGGCTGACCGGGCTGGAAAGCGCCACCGAAATGCCGATGCGCTTGCGCGCTATTTTGGGCAGCGAAGCCAATATCCGCGTGGTGATTGTCGATACCGCAGCCGAGGTTGGCGCGGGAATGGGGGCAGAACCTGCCGTGGTGATCCGCCAGGCATTGGAAGAATGCGGCGTTGAGTCACGAGCCGGGGTACGGGTGACGGGGATCGACGCCGGCAGTGTGACGCTGTCGAACGGTGAGCGCATTGCAACCGATACGGTGATACTGGCCGCCGGCGTGCGGGCGCATCCGTTGGTCGAACAGATCCCGGGTGAACGTGACAGCGCGGGGCGCATTATCGGCGATGCGTTCCTGCATGCCCCAGCGGCGGACGGCATTTTTGTTTCCGGGGATACGGTCAAGGCGGCGACCGACCCACTGGGCAATCATAGCCTGATGACCTGCCAGCATGCGATGAGCCTGGGCCGGGTGGCGGGCCATAATGCCGCCGCGGAACTGGTGGGCTTGCCGGTGCATCCTTACAGCCAGCCGAAGTATGTGACCTGTCTTGATCTCGGTGCCTGGGGCGCGCTCTACACCGAAGGTTGGGATCGCCAGGTGCGCTTCACGCGTGAAGAGGGCAAAAAGATCAAACAGGAAATCAACACTCAGTGGATCTATCCGCCGGCAGCGGATCGCCAGGCGCTGTTCGCCGTTGCCAATCCCGATTTCGTGATTGTGCCTTGATGCCCCATGGGAGCGTCTCCGCTCCCATTTTTATCGCCGGAGCGGCCGGCGGCAATTTGCATCGACAGCCGCTGTGCGCCATGAAACTTTTGCCCTGGCAATATCAGGCCATGTGGTCGTTAACAATAATTTCGCCCGCGTTGCTTATCGTTCCAGCCACTCAATCGCCAATTCGCGCGCTTCATCCAGATTGACATCCCGGCCTTCGCGGGTAATCGCCGTTTTAAGCTCATTGATCACGTCCGTTTTTTGCGTTTCATGCTCTTCATTGGCCAACGCCAGGAAGGCATCGCCTACCACCGTGCATATGCCGATGTACAAGGCTTTTGAGTCCTCGAAACCACTGTTCATAACTGTTTCCTCTTGGGTCTGATTGGGCTTTATAACGGCAGAAAGGGGCGGTCCTGCACCACGCTTTTCATCACCAGAGTGGAGGTCAAACGCTGAACCCCCGGCAAGGCGGAAAGCTGTTCGTCGTAAAGCCGCTGGAAAGCCGGTAAATCGCGGGCGATGACATGCAACAGATAGTCGGGATCGCCGAACAACCGCTGCGCCTGAATAACCTGGGGAATATCCACCATGGCGTTTTCGAAGGCTTCAACAGCCTGGCGATCCCCTTCCCGCATGGTGACGAAAACCAGTGCGGAAAAGTTAAAGCCCAGGCTGCCGGGATCGAGATGGGCACGATAGCCTCTGATCACCCCGGATTGTTCCAACGCACGCACCCTGCGGTGGCAGGGGGAAACGCTGAGCCCAATTCGGTCAGCCAGGTCGGTAACAGAAAGACGCCCATCAAACTGAAGTTCAGCAAGGATTTTGCGGTCTATCTTATCCATTTGGAAAAATTTCCCTCAATTTGCGATTTATAAGCAAATAATTGAAACCACATTCTAACAACTTGAGGATATTCTTTTCAATAATTGAACAATTTTGGACATTATTGGCTTTTTAGCCGTTGGATTGTCCACCGGAGGCGCGTTAAATGATTAAACGGATAAGCCAACCCACCGCGTATCGGCGACTGTATAAGGCGCTGTGTTCATGACGCCCGCCATTTTTGCGGCGTTTTGGGCCGTTTCGATCCTGTTTGTGATTACGCCAGGCCTGGATTGGGCCTATATCTTATCGGCCGGTATGCGCGGCCGGGTGGTGGTGCCTGCGGTGGTGGGATTATTGTTCGGGCACCTTATCGCCATCGCGATCGTGGCAGCGGGGGTGGGCACTTTGGTCGCCGGAACGCCCATGGCCCTCACGGCGCTGACTCTGATTGGTGCGGCATATTTGCTCTGGATCGGTTTTAGCATGCTGCGCCATCCGCAGACACCGAATTCTGGCGAGGGGCAAGATTGCGGCTCCTGGCTGCGTTGGGCCGGCAAAGGGGTTTGCGTCAGCGGTCTGAATCCCAAGGTTTTTCTGCTGTTTTTGGCTCTTCTGCCCCAGTTCACCGACGCCAACGCCAGTTGGTCGATTCCGATGCAGATCCTCGTGCTTGGCCTGTTGCATCTGATCAGCTGTGGGTTGGTCTATCTGGCGGTGGGGTTTGGCTCGCAGTCGGTATTGCAGACGCGCCCACAGGCTGCGCGGGTTGTCAGCCGTTTTTCTGGCGCTGCCATGGTGATCATCGCTATCGGGCTGCTCGCTGAGCAAGCGTTGAAATAATGGCTCAGGCGCCGATATCAGTAAAAAGCCCGCATCAGCGGGCCTGAAAAGCCGTCTTTGTAACCCCCTGCAATAAACCGATCTTTTTCTTTCCCCCTGTCTGTACCATCCATCGCTGGATGGCAAAGGGGCGTCATGGTACAACCATACGCTTAATACCCGGTCTTCAGCCTTTCCTCTTTTTGGCTTAGCCAGAGTTCGGTCAATATACTTATTACAGGAACAGCAATGCCTGCCAGTCAAACCTCTAGGAGCCTTCTCTGATGCTGGAGATGTTATTACAGTGGTACCGCCGCCGTTTTACCGACCCGCAGGCCATCGCGCTGTTGGTGATCCTGCTCGCCGGGTTCCTCATTCTCTATTTTCTGCATGGCATTCTGACCCCGCTGCTGGTGGCTATTGTGCTGGCGTACCTGTTGGAGTGGCCGACCGCGCGGTTGCAGCGCATCGGCTGTTCGCGTAATTGGGCGGCGAGCATGGTGATGATCATGTTTGCCGGCATCGCGATGCTGCTGGTGTTTGTGGTGGCCCCGACGGCCTGGCAGCAGGGCATCAACCTGATGACCGATCTGCCGGGCATGCTCAATCAGTTCTATAACTTTGCTGCGACGCTGCCCAAGCGTTACCCGGCGCTGGTGGATGCCGGCATCATCGACATGATGGCGGAAAATCTGCGCGGCCGCCTGTCGGGCATGGGCGAGTCGGTAGTGAAGTTCTCGCTGGCCTCGTTGGTCGGTCTGCTGACGCTGGCGATTTACCTGATCCTGGTGCCAATGATGATGTTCTTCCTGCTGAAGGACAAAGAGCAGATGCTCAACGCCGTGCGGCGGGTGCTGCCGCGCAATCGCGGGCTGGCCGGGCAGGTGTGGATCGAGATGAACCAACAGATCACCAACTATATTCGCGGCAAGGTGCTGGAGATGGTGATTGTCGGTGTGGCGACCTATCTGGTGTTCGTGGTGCTGGATATGCGCTATTCGCTGCTGCTGGCGGTGCTGGTCGGTTTCTCGGTGCTGATCCCCTATATCGGCGCGGTGCTGGTGACCATTCCGGTGGTGGTGGTGGCGATGTTCCAATGGGGTGTCGGTGCCGACTTTTGGACGCTGATCGTCGCCTATCTGATCGTTCAGGGGCTGGATGGCAACCTGTTGGTGCCGATTTTGTTCTCTGAGGCGGTTAACCTGCATCCGCTGGTGATTATTCTGTCGGTGATCATTTTCGGCGGGCTGTGGGGGTTCTGGGGGGTATTCTTTGCTATCCCGCTGGCGACGTTGGTGAAGGCGGTGATCCATGCCTGGCCGGACGAACTGCGGGTGGAGACGGAACAGGAATAAGCGAAATGACGAAGCGCAGCAGGCCGCTGCGCTTCGTGAGAATTATTGTTGCAGGTAACTCAGAACGATGTCGTGATGATTGGTGGTCTTGAAATCATCAAACACTTTTTCAACCTTGCCGTTGGTGTCGAGCAGGAAGCTGATGCGGTGAATGCCGTCATAGGTTTTGCCCATGAAGGTTTTCTCACCCCAAACGCCGAACTGCTGTGCTACCTGGTGATCCTCATCAGATAACAACGTGAAGTTTAACAACTCTTTCTCGGCAAAACGCGACAGCTTCTCTGGTTTATCCGTGCTGATGCCCAGAACTTCGACACCGGCTTTTTTCAAGTCGTCCATGTTATCCCGCAAACCGCAGGCCTGTACGGTACAACCCGGCGTCATCGCCTTGGGATAAAAATAAACCAGTACTCGCTGTCCCTGGAAGTCGGCCAAATTAATTTCCTCACCGTCCTGGTCAGGCAAACTAAAGTTCGGCGCTGTGTCACCGGCTTTCAATGGGCTCATCACTACTCTCCATCTTTCTCATCATGCTGTGGATAGTTCACAACGCTAATACTGCCTTGTGCTTTCAATTCTGTACATAGGCGATGAAAGGCTTGTTCAATATTTGATGCATCCTGATTGCCGGGACTGTGTGCGGTGATCTGGATATACAGCTGCGGCGGCAAGTCGCCTTCCGCGGGCTGGGTGCGCGACACCAGCTCGGCAATGTTCATCTGGCTGGAGTCGAACAGATCGGTAAAGCGCTCGATGATGTGCGGCGAGTCTTTCACTTCTACCTGCACCCACACCGTGGCCGGCATCGGTGGCCTCTCGTGCGAGTTGGTGCGCTTCATCACAATCAGCAGTTCCAACTCCGCGCCTTTTTGCGGCAGGGTCGATTCGATCAGGGTAATGGCGTTCCAACTGCCGGAAAGCAGCATGATGAAAGTGAACTCTTCACCCAGCATGGCCAGACGGCTATCTTCGATATTGCACCCGCAACTGCTGACGTGGCGGGTGATGGCATTGACGATTCCGGGGCGATCGGCGCCGAGCGCGGTAATCACGAGATAGTGTTCATCTGGCTTAGGCAAAATGGAGCTTCCTGTCGTGCTCAATGGGGTTACCATGGTAAACATAAAAAAAACCGCCTGCCAAGCGCTTACAACACCGTTGTTTGCTTGCTTTTGGATAGGCAGCAAAAGTACCATGAGTGACTTGTTTGTGGAGGGGACGGCCAATGTTTACGGGAAGTATTGTTGCACTGGTTACGCCGATGGACGACACAGGTGCTGTCGATCGCGCGAGCCTAAAAAAATTGATTGATTATCATGTAGCCAGTGGAACTGCGGCTATCGTTTCCGTAGGGACTACCGGCGAGTCCGCAACGCTTGCCCATGACGAGCACGTTGACGTGGTATTGCAGACGCTGGAACTGGCCGCAGGCCGTATTCCGGTGATCGCCGGTACCGGTGCCAACGCCACCGCTGAAGCCATTTCGCTGACCCAGCGCTTTGAAAATAGCGGCGTAGTGGGCTGCCTGACGGTCACGCCTTACTACAACAAACCGACTCAGGAAGGGCTGTATCAGCACTTCAAGGCGATTGCCGACAGCACCGCGCTGCCGCAGATCCTCTATAACGTGCCTTCGCGCACCGGGTGTGACATGCTGCCGCCGGTGATTGCGCGTTTGGCAAAAATTAAGAATATTGTTGCTGTTAAAGAGGCAACAGGGAACTTAAGTCGTGTAAGTCAGATCCAAGTGCTGGTTGATGATGAAGATTTCATTTTGCTGAGCGGCGATGACGCCAGCGGTCTGGATTTCATGCAACTGGGCGGCAAAGGGGTGATTTCCGTGACGGCCAACGTGGCGGCGCGTGAAATGGCGCAACTTTGCGCGCTGGCTGCACAGGGCAACTTTACTGAAGCACGCCGCTTAAATCAGCGCTTGATGCCGTTGCATCAGGATTTGTTTGTAGAAGCAAACCCAATTCCGGTGAAATGGGCCTGTAAGGCATTGGGATTGATGGCAACCGATACGATGCGTCTGCCTATGACGCCGTTGACCGACGCTGCCCGTCCGGTAGTGGAACGCGCGTTGAAAAGCGCCGGTTTGCTGTAACTCTAAGGGAAATTTGATGGTTTATTCATTGCAAAAGTCGACGGTAGCAAAAGTCGTGGGTATTTCGCTGGTTATGATGCTGGCCGCCTGTACCACCGATCAGCGTTACAAACGCCAGGTTAGCGGCGATGAGTCTTACCTCGATGCGTCGGTGCTCAAGCCACTGAACGCACCAGCCGGTATGATCCTGCCGGTGCAAAGCGGTAATTATGATGTTCCGGCCACCACGCTGAAAGGCGGCGTCGGCAAGCAACTGGATATTCGTCCGCCAGTGCAACCACTGGCATTGCTGAGCGGTTCACGCGCGCAATATGCCGGCGACAGCGGTACGCTGCTGCTGGAAAACAGCCCGCAGAACCAGAACCTGTGGTCGCGCGTTGTCAGCATGCTGCAGACGAAAAACATTGCGATCGCCTCACGTCAGGACGCTGGTCAAACCCTGACCACCGACTGGGTGAAGTGGAACCGTCTGGATGAAGACAACCAGTACGAAGGCCGCTATCAGATCAGCGTGCAGCAGCAGGGTTACCAGCAGGCACTGACGGTGAAAACCGTGGGTCTGCAGCAACAGGGTAAAACCGAGCAGATTACCGACCCGTCCGAAGTGCAGCGCTATAACGGCATGATGATGAATACCATCGTCGAAGGTCTGGACAAGCAGGACAACCTGGCGAGCAGCCAGACGGCCAACCGCTTCGGCGTGCTGGACGTGCAGAGCAGCGCGGATGATACCGGCCTGCCGATGCTGGTAGTTCGCGGTCCGTACACCGTGGTGTGGGATCGCCTGCCTGCGGCGTTGGAGAAACTGGGGATGAAAGTGGGTGACCGCAGCCGTCCGCAGGGCACCGTCGCCGTCACCTACAAATCCCTGAGCGGTAGCGATTGGGATGCGTTGGGCGCCAAGGATCCTGAACTGAAAGAAGGCGATTACAAACTGCAGGTGGGGGATTTGAACAACCGTACCAGCCTGCAATTTATCGATCCTAAAGGGAAGCCATTGACCCAGTCGCAAAACGACGGGTTGGTTGCGGCCTTCCAGGCAGCATTCAGTAAAACCAGCGTAAACTAACGGAAAAGGGGCTACGGCCCCTTTTTCTTTGAACAATACGGTATCGTTTGCGTCGCAGTTTTGGCACAATATACCCATCATTTTTGAAGCTACAACCGTGTTGGCTACGTGCATTCGCCCTGTCACTTACTTGAGTAAGCTCGCGGGGAGTCCCGCACCTGCCGCCTTGCTGTAACTCCCATTATTTTGGGTATATCACGCCTGTGTGTTAAAGCATTTTTAAAACAATTCTTTATTGGAGTATGTAAGATGCAAAAGCTAGCTGAGTTGTATCGCGGAAAGGCAAAAACCGTCTACACCACCGAAAACCCTGATTTGCTGGTGTTGGAGTTCCGCAACGATACGTCAGCACTGGATGGTCAGCGCATTGAGCAGTTCGATCGCAAAGGCATGGTGAACAACAAGTTTAACCATTTCATTATGAGCAAACTGGAAGAGGCCGGCATCCCGACGCAAATGGAACGCCTGCTGTCAGACAACGAAGTGCTGGTGAAAAAGTTGGACATGGTGCCGGTCGAGTGTGTGATCCGCAACCGCGCCGCCGGTTCACTGGTGAAGCGTCTGGGCATTGAAGAAGGCCTGGTCCTGAACCCGCCGCTGTTTGACCTGTTCCTGAAAAACGATGCCATGCACGATCCGATGGTCAATGAATCCTATTGTGCAACCTTTGGCTGGGTGAACAAAGAGCATCTGGCGCGCATGCGCGAGCTGAGCTACCAGGCGAACGACGTGCTGAGCAAACTGTTTGACGACGCGGGCCTGATCCTGGTCGACTTCAAGCTGGAATTCGGCCTGTTCAACGGCGAAGTGGTGCTGGGTGATGAGTTCTCCCCAGACGGCAGCCGTCTGTGGGACAAGAACACCCTGGACAAGATGGACAAAGACCGTTTCCGCCAGAGCCTGGGCGGCCTGATCGAAGCCTATGAAGAAGTGGCTCGCCGCATCGGCGTCAAGCTCGACTAAGCGTTTTCTCGCTATACGGGGTCTCTCCGGCCCCGTCATTTTCCTGACTTTCCTCGCCGTCTGTTCCTTCTGTCTGCATTTCCAGAAAAATTCTACATTTCCTTTGCCGCTGAGCATTTATAATGATCTACGTAACATGACAAAAACCTAATCTGGAGTTTATTTATGCGTTGGCAAGGGCGTCGGGAAAGTGACAATGTTGAGGATCGTCGCGGGCAGTCTTCAGGTCTGGGTGGCGGTGGCGGCGGTTTCCGTGTTCCTCGTGGCAAGGGCGGTATCGCTATTCTGGTCGTGGTGTTGGTGGCCGGTTATTATGGCATCGATCTCTCACCGTTGTTGAATGGCGGCGACGTTAGCCCGCAAACTCAACAGCAGAGTGCCAGCATCAGTCCAAAAGACGATGAGCTGGCTAAATTTACCTCGGTAGTGCTGGCTTCTACCGAAGATAACTGGAAAGAAGTTTTCCAGCGCATGGGCAAAACCTATCAGCCACCCAAACTGGTGATGTATCGCGGCGTGACGCGGACCAGTTGCGGTACCGGCCAGGCGGCTATGGGGCCATTCTATTGCCCGGGTGACAAAACGGTTTATATCGATCTGTCGTTCTATCAGGACATGAAAACCAAACTGGGTGCCGGCGGCGATTTTGCGCAGGCCTATGTGGTGGCGCACGAAGTCGGTCATCATGTGCAAAACCTGCTGGGCATCGAGCCGAAAGTGCGTCAGATGCAGCAGGGCGCCAGCCAGGCGGAAGTGAACCGCCTGTCGGTGAAAATGGAACTGCAGGCGGACTGCTTTGCCGGCGTGTGGGGCAAATATGCCGAGAAGCAGCAGATGTTGGAAGAGGGCGATTTGCAGGCGGCATTGAACGCCGCGCAGGCGATCGGCGACGACCGTTTGCAGCAGCAAGGACAGGGACGCGTGGTGCCGGACAGTTTCACCCACGGAACTTCGCAGCAGCGCTACACCTGGTTTAAACAGGGCTTCGACAGCGGCGATCCTAACACCTGCAACACTTTCGCATCCCGTTAACATGCAATGCCGGAGCCTGACTCCGGCATTTTTTTCAGGTGTGGATCCTCGGTTATGTTACAGGTAATGCAACAACTTATGCAGCAGCAGGGCATCAGGCGCTTGCTGGTGCTCAGTGGCGAGCCGCAATGGTGTCGCCAGCAGGCGCAACAGCTGGCGGCAACCCTGCCGGGCGACTGGCCGTGGGTGGGGGACAACCCGCCGCCGGGGATGTCGGCGCTGGCGAGTGGCGCGGTGCGGACACTGCTTGGGCAAGAGCGGCTGCATGCGGCGTTTGATGCGACAAAGGGATTGGACGTTGAAGCGCTGGCCGCGCTGGCGGGCACGCTGCGTGCCGGCAGTTGGCTGCTGTTGCTGACGCCGCCGTGGCGGCAGTGGCCGCAACAACCAGACCACGACAGCCTGCGCTGGAGCGACTGCCCACAGCCGATCACGACCCCGAATTTTATTCATCATCTGCAGCAGCACCTGGCGGCGGACAGCGAAGTCACTATCTGGCGACAGGATCAGGCGCTGACGTTGGCGCCATTGCCGACGCGCCCGCAGTGGCAGGCGCCGAATGGCCAACCGACCCTCGAACAGCAACGGCTGCTGGCGCAATTATTGAGTGCCAAGTCAGGCGTTTGGGTTTTGACCGCGGCACGTGGGCGTGGCAAATCCACGGTGGCGGGGATGCTGGTGGCGAACACCTCACTCACCTGCTGGTTAACCGGACCGAGCCGCGCCGCTACCGACGTTGCCGCCGAATGGGCGCAGGGCCGTGCGCAATTCTGGGCGCCGGACGCATTATTGGCCCATTGCCGCGAACATGACGTCAGCGAGGTGGGCTGGCTGCTGGTGGATGAAGCTGCGGCAATCCCCGGACCGCTGTTACAGCAACTGGTTAGCCATTTCCCGCGCGTGTTGCTGACCACCACGGTGCAGGGTTATGAAGGCACCGGCCGCGGCTTTTTACTCAAATTTTGCGCCGGACTGCCCGCGTTCCAGCCGCTGGGGCTACAGCAGCCAATGCGTTGGGCGCAGGGGGATGCCCTGGAGCGCGTCATAGACAACGCGTTGCTGTTCAACGAACAACCGCCCTGGCAGACGACGGAAAAGACGGTGAGCATCAGCGGGGCTGAACAGGGGATGCTGTGCGCCGATCCTCAACGGTTAGCGCGTTTTTACGCTTTGCTGAGCAGCGCCCATTACCGGACTTCACCGCTGGATCTACGGCGGCTGATGGATGCGCCCGGCATGCACTTTGGCCTGGCACAGGTAGAGGATGAGGTCGTGGGTGCCCTGTGGCTGGTTGAAGAAGGCGGTTTGAGCGCCGAATTGGCACACGAGGTGTGGGCCGGTCGGCGGCGACCGCGCGGCAATTTGGTGGCGCAATCGCTGGCGGCACACGGCGGCCAGTGGTGGGCACCGACGCTGCGTTCGCGACGTATCACCCGCATTGCGGTACTGCCTGCGTTACGTCAACAGGGCATTGCCCGCGAGCTGATAGAACAGCAGCGCCGACAAGCGCAGGGACTGGATTATCTCTCGGTCAGCTTTGGCTACACCGAACCGCTGTGGCGTTTTTGGCAATCTTGCGGCTTTGAACTGGCGCGCATCGGCAGCAAAACGGAGGCCAGCAGCGGTTGTTATACCGCCATGGCCATCTTGCCGTTGAGCGAACAGGGCGAGGCGTTGCGCCATGCGGCCCATAAACATCTGGCACGTGATTGGCGTTGGCTGCAGCCGCGTATCGAGTTGCAGTTAGAAATCACCGGTGACGACGGCGATACGCAGCTGGGGGAAGACGACTGGCGTGAGCTGGCCGGGTTTGCCTTCGCCCATCGGCCGCTGGAAGCCAGTCTGGGGGCGCTGCAACGTTTACTGCTGGCCAGCGCCTTGCCGTTGCCCGCGCTGCGCATGCATCTGCAACAGCAGTTGCCGCCGGCCGCCTGCGTCGAACTGCTGGGGTTCAGCGGGCAAAAGGTTTTGCTGCGCCGCTGGCGGCAGGAGGCGGGGTTGGCGCTTGAACAGCTGGAGGCACCACACTGCCTGCGCTGGAAAGCGTGGACGCAGTCGTTGCAATAAATTGAAGATGTTGCTCAATAAAACCCGATTTTCCTGATTTCTCAACGGCGTATAGTAGCTGGCAGAAACCGGGGCATCTGGCGCCGGACAGGATCTTAATCACACGAGGAGTCACCGATGAAACATGAGCATTTCGTTGTCCAGAGCCCGGCAACACCGGCTGCACAGCTGATCCTGCTGTTTCACGGTGTTGGCGATACCCCGGTAGCAATGGGGGAAATTGGCCGCTATTTCGCCAAAGAGTTTCCGCAGGCGCTGGTGGTCAGCGTGGGGGGGCCTTTTGCCTTCGGTAACGGCAATGGCCGTCAGTGGTTTTCGGTGCAGGACGTAACCGAAGAGAACCGAGCCGAGCGCATCGCCGAAGTGATGCCACAGTTTGTCGAAACCGTGCGTTACTGGCAGCAACAGAGCGGCGTGAAGGATGCCGCTACGGCGCTGGTGGGCTTTTCTCAGGGATCTATCATGGCGCTGGAAGCCCTGAAGGTGGAACCCAATCTGGCCGGCCGCGTGGTAGCTTTCAGCGGCCGCTTTGCCAGCCTGCCCGATAGGGCGTTCGGCGACAGCGTGGTGCATTTGATCCACGGTGAGCAGGATGCGGTGATCTCGGTGCAACATGCCCGGGCGGCGGCGGAACGGCTGCAGGCCAACGGCGTCGATTTTACGCTGGATGTGGAACAGGACGTGGGACATGCCATCAATCAGGAAATGATGAACAGCGCGCTTGAACGGCTGCATTACTATGTGCCGCAGCGCTACTGGGAAGAGGCGATGTTCGGCAAACGCGGCGATTTGGTCGCCTTTAAATAAGCTTCAGGGCGCATGATGCGCCCTGATGTCATTTTTTCTTCGGCCAGTCGTCTTCGTCGTCCCACTCGGCGTTGTTATCGCGATGCGGCGGCAGTTTCGGCTTATCGGCCAGATAGCCTTTCACGTCGACACGGCGTAGCTCTTTGATCCCACTGATGATCATCCCCACTAAAATCAGCAGGATAATCCACCAGTAGTCAGCTAACCATTCCATATTCACTCCTTTCCTTCGGCGCGTATAAAACGCGAAAATATCGCCGGCAAATGGGCTTCAAGCCATTGGGCACCGGCAATGTCCTTATCTTTCCAGGCCGCCAACAGCAGCGCCGGCGTCAGCAGATGCTCGGCTTCGCGCGCCAGCGGGCGGTAGCTCAGGTGCCACGGCTCCACCGCGACACCGTCGCCGACTTCGGTGAACGGACGGTAAAAGCCAAATTCGGCCATGTGCTCCGTCATCCATTGATTGAGCGGGTAAAAGTAACCGCCTTGCTCATATTCCCAGGGTTCCAGCTGCAGCTTTTGCCCCTCGGGTAACAACGAGGGATCGTAGACATCCAGGTCGCTGCCCCAGTGATGGCGACTGGCGCCCGGCAGGGCCGACCAGCGCAGGATCGCTTCGCAGCGCTCGGCGGCAGACAGCGGAGCGATGTCGATCGGCTGACTGTCTTTATCTAATACTGGTCGCTCGCCGCAGAATTTTCCATTCCAGATCGCCTGTTGCCGCTCGAAATCACGAAATGTACTGGCGGGCTGCAGATCGAACCCGGCGGCAAGCGCTGCCTGCTGCATGGCGAGAAACGCGGCCACCGCGGCAGGCTGCATGCGGTGGTTACCGCTCAGCGGCGCCAGATGGTCGGTCGAGCGCCCGGTCAGCATTTCTGGCGTGATCATGCGATCAATTGCTCCATGATGCGTTGATACATGCGGCTCAGCAGTTGCAGGTCGGCCGCGTGCACGCATTCGTTGACCTTATGAATGGTCGCGTTAACCGGCCCCAGCTCAACCACTTGCGCCCCCATCTGGGCGATAAAGCGGCCGTCCGAAGTGCCGCCGGTGGTCAGCAACTGCGGCGTCAGCTCAGAATAATGTTCGACGGCGTTAACTACCGCGTCCACCAGTGCGCCACGCGCGGTCAGGAACGGCTGACCCGACAGGCGCCATTCGATGCTGTAGTTCAACTGATGCCGTTCGAGCAATTCTTCCACACGTTGCTTGATCGTCGCGTCGGTCGACTCGGTGCTGAAACGGAAGTTGAACTGGACGAACATCTCGCCCGGGATCACGTTGTTGCTGCCGGTACCGGCCTGCACGTTGGCGATCTGCATGCTGGTTGGCGGGAAGAATTCGTTGCCGCGATCCCACTCGATCGCCACCAGTTCATTGAGCGCCGGCATGGCGCGATGCACCGGGTTATCTGCCAGGTGCGGGTAAGCGACATGGCCCTGAATACCGTGAATGTGCAGGTTAGCGGTGATGGAGCCGCGACGTCCGTTTTTCACCACGTCGCCGACGCGTTCGGTACTGGACGGCTCGCCGACCAGGCAGTAATCCAGGCGCTCATTGCGCGCCATCAGGGCTTCCACCACTTTCACCGTACCGTGGGTAGCGCTGGCCTCTTCATCGGAGGTGATCAGGAATGCCAGACGCCCCTGATGCTGCGGATTGGCTGCCACAAAACGTTCGGCCGCCACGACCATGGCCGCCAGTGAGCCTTTCATGTCTGCCGCGCCGCGGCCATACAGCATGCCGTCGCGGATGGTTGGTTCAAACGGCGGGTTATCCCAACGCTTTTCGTCGCCGGTCGGCACCACGTCGGTATGGCCGGCAAACGCCAGGGTTTTCCCCTCGCCGCGCCAGGCCCAAAAATTCAGGGTATCGCCGAACGGCATAGGCTCAACGGTAAAGCCGATGGCCTCGAGACGTTCAATCATCAACGCCTGACAGCCTTCGTCGTGCGGGCTGAGTGAAGGACGTTTGATCAGCTGTTGGGCCAGTTCGATTACCGGGCAAGTCATGCTGCCACCTCGGAAATAAATTGCTGGTAATCCTCGGTTTTGAAGCCGAGCAGGGCGCGCCCGTTGCCGTCAACCAGCAGCGGGCGTTTGATGATGGCCGGCTGGGCCAGCATCAGTGCGATGGCCGCATCGGCATTATCGCAGGCGTTGCGCTGCGCTTCGTCCAGTTTTCGCCAGGTGGTGCCGCGAGTATTCAGCAGCGGTTCCCAACCCAAAAGTTCGACAAAGCCGCGCAACTGCTGTTCGTCCAGCCCGTCGGCGCGGTAGTCGTGAAATTGATAAGCCACACCCTGTTCTTCCAGCCAGCGGCGCGCTTTTTTGATGGTGTCACAATTTTTGATGCCGTACATGGTCAACGTCATGGAGTAAGAACCTTCTCTGCAACCCAACACCGGCACCTGCGTGGCCGGTGGTAAACCGCCAGTGGCGGTGAAATGAAAGCCAGCGACCAGAATGCCGAAAAATGGCGGGGAGTTCCACCGTCCAATGGTCCGAAAGCCGGGGAAAAGCTGAAAAAAAACGGGCCGCCTTTATTGTGGCGGATTTTGCTAATCTTAGTGCGCTATTCAGTCACCCTACATAAGAAGAAGATGAACATGGAAAAATACCTTATTGAAGTCGCCGAGAACGCGACGGATGAAATAGAAGCACTGATCGAAGAAGGGCTTAATCAATATAACGACGAGGTGACCGGCACCAACGATCGTCGCCCGCTGGCGGTGGTAGTGCGGGAGTCGGCCAGCGGCGAAGTGCTGGGCGGCATCAGTGGGCGTTCCTCGTTGGGCATGCTGTTTGTGGATCTGTTTCATCTGCCTAAATCGCTGCGCGGATCGGGGTTGGGCAGTGAACTGCTGCGTCGTTTTGAGCTGGAAGGGCGGCGCAGGGGATGTGTCTCCGCCGTGCTGTACACCATCAGCTTCCAGGCGCCGAAGTTTTATGAACTGAACGGCTGGACACGCTTTGGCGAAGTACCCTGTCTGCCGGCGGGCACCAGCCGCGTTTTCATGATGAAGACGCTGTAACTCAGCGGACCGTTACTCGTCTCTGGTCTGCCGCAATTTATAGCCCAGGCTTTTTTTCACCATCGGCCATTCGTGGTCGATGATGGAGAAAACTACCGTATCCCGATAGCTGCCATCCGCATTTTTCTGGTGATTGCGGAGGACACCGTCTTGCTTGGCACCCAGTCGTGCGATAGCCGCTCTGGAAGCCTGGTTATGCCAGTGGGTGCGAAACTCAACGGCAATCACCGCCAGGGAGTCAAACAGATAACTGAGCAGCAGCAGTTTGCACTCGGTGTTGACGGCGGTTTTTTGATGACTTTTGGCATACCAGGTGTAGCCAATTTCAACGCGACGGTTTTGCGCATCGGCATGGCAAACACGGGTGGTGCCGATGATTTTTTGCGTGGCGTTGTGCACCACGACGAACGGTAACGATCGTCCTGCGGCCTGTTCACTCAAGGCAAAGTCGATGTAATCCGAGACGGTATTTTCTGTGGGCACCGAGGTAAACCAAAGTTCCCAAAGGCGTCCGTCGGCGGCAGCCTGTACCAGTGGCTGCGCATGCTCTCTACGCAGTGGGATCAGGCTGACGTTGTCGCTTTTCAACTCGGTTTCACTAAGCCAGGATGGGTCAGACATATTCTGCAGTTTTCCTCGTTGAATTGACTGTTTAGCGGACATAACCATTCTGTTGCAGGCGTTCCAAAGCCGCGCTGTCAGCATAGACCATGCCGGTGGTCAGCTCACGGAAATGGTATTTTTTATAGAACGCCAGCTTGTCGGGGACCGAGTAGATAAACACTTTGCCGAGCGGGGCCAGATCCTGCATCACCCGATCCATCAGCTGCCTGCCCAATCCCAACCCCTGAAAGTCCGGATGGAGCGCCACGTCGGCCAGATAAGCCACGGAAGTCATGTCACTGATGGCGTGGGCGGTGGCGATCAATCGGCCGTCGCGGTAGCCCCAGTAGCAAAATTGGCTGTGTTGGTAAACGCGTTGCAGCACCTGCGGGTCGCGCTGGCCCAGCCCTGCGGCTTCCAACAGCTCGGCCAATTGCGGCCAGTCGATGCCATAACGATTTGGATCGGTGACAATTTCCATGCTTTCCTCCTAGCCGATGCGGTCCAGATCGACAGCGTATTGGCGAATGGCGCGCTGATAACTGCTGATGTCACTGTGTGAGGAGGTTTCCGCCAACAGCACCAGCAAATCGGCCACCGCCTGTTTGGTTTCGCCCAGGTTGTACAGCGTCATGGCGCGAAACAGGGTGATTTCTTTGGCCTCGGGAAATTCGGCCAGCCCGGCATCGAAGGTGGCCAGTGATTGCTGATACAGACCCAGCGCCCGGTAGGTGCTGCCCAGACCAAGCCAGGCTTCCTGTCGCTGCGGTGCCGGTAAACGGCCTGCCAGCGCTGCGAGATAACAGGGGATTGCCTGTTGCTCGAACCCTTGCACGTCATACAGGCAGGCTAACTGGTAATGCAGTGCGGCTTCTTCCGGTTGTTTCAGCAACTGTTGCTGCGCCAGTTCGGTCGCATCTTGATAACGGCCCAGCTCTTTCAGTTGTTCGATGGTCAGCGTAGGGGACATGACATGGCCTCAGAGATGTGGGGTTTTTATACCTTTGGCACGCTACTACGGAAGAATTCATCATACAAGGGATATAGACATGAGGAAGAAGTCGGCCCCGTTATCCGGGGCCGTTTAAGATTGCACCGCGATCAGAACTCGTGCTTTAGCGTTACCATGAAGTTACGCGGCTCGCCATAGTTGCGGGTGTTGTAGAAATTCACCTGCGAGTAGTATTTCTCGTCGAAAACGTTGTTCAGGTTCAGTTGCACCGAGGTTTGCGGCGTCAGCTTGTAACGCGCCATCGCATCGACCAGAACATAAGATCCTTGTTCGGCTTTGCGGTCAACAAACTCGCCGTTGTTGGCGCCCTGAACGTTGGCGTAAACACTGCTCTGCCAGCGAGCGCCACCGCCCAGCGTCAGATCGCGCAGCGCGCCCGTCAGCTGATAGGTGGTGAACAGGTTGATGCGGGTACGCGGCTGCTCGGTATTGAGATTAACTTTATCCTTGTCCTTCAAAGAGAAATGGGTGATGCCAAACTGGGCATTCCAGCCCTGCGCCAGTTCACCGCTCAGCTCGAACTCGACTCCTTTGCTGGTTGCCCCCTGACTTTCATGATAGGTCTGCTCCAGTGAGTTGATGTTAGCGGGGGTTTCGTCCAGAACGGCCAAATTATCCTGGGTGATGCGAAACGCCGACAGCGAAATGTTGAGCCGCTCATCCAGCAGCGCGGCCTTGATGCCCACCTCCTTGTTGACCCCTTCGATCGGCGCCAGATAGTGACCGCTGCTGTCGAGATAGTTCTGATCCTTGAAGATGTCGGTGTAGCTGGCGTAGGCAGAGACCTGATCGGTCAGCTTGTACACGGCTCCCAGGAACGGGGTGATTTTGTTCGCGGTATCGGTGGTGGTGTTTTTAAAGCTGTTGAAACGGGCGCCGAGCACCAGATCCAGTCGATCCGTCACCGAGAAGTCGGCGCTGCTGTAAATCCCGATTTGTCGAGTACGGAAATCCTGCTGCGGCATTTTGTCCGACCACGCGGGTTCGCCCAGACCGCCGTTCCAATCCTGCAGGCTGCCGCTAAACAACTGTGTGGTGCTGGCGCTGCGGTAGGTACTGTAGCTGTGTTGCCAGGCGGAAGAGCTGCCCACCACAAATTTGTGGGTGCGGCCCAACAGGGGAAAGTCACCATTTAGCTTCAGATCTACCGCATGTTGATCCCGGTAGCCTTCATAGCGCCCGGCGTAAGGGCTTGAGGATTTCACCGCCCAGGTGTCCGGGTCGATCAGCCCGCCGAGGCTCATCGCCATTTTGGCGTCGAAGACCTGGCGGCTGTGGGTGTAGTTGGCGACACCTTTCCAGTCGTTATCGAACTGGTGTTCCAGCGTGGCGAACTGGGTGCTGAGGGTGGTATCCCAGCTTGACCAGTCAGACGCGCCGCTATAGTGCCGATCCCAGTTGATCTCACTGCCGTCGCTGAACCAGCCGGTCGGCAGTGCGCCGCCCCAGGTGGAGGCTTTTGGCCGGTTTTGTTGATAATCGGCTCCCAGGCGCAGCAGGGTGGTGCTGGTCAGATCGGCTTCCACCGTTCCATAGACCGTCCCTTTGCGTTCCTGATGGCGTTCCATATAAGAATGGCTGCGTTCGCCGGAGGCGGCGATACGTACCCTGACGGTGCCTTCGTCGTTGAGCGGTGTGCCGGCATCAATAGTGGTGCGGTAGTGATCCCAGGATCCGGCCGAAAGTTCGGTGCGGGCAAAGGGAGAAAGGCTGGAGGCCTTCTTTCTGATCAGATTGATGGCGGCGCCCGGATTACCGACGCCATTCAATAATCCGGTTGCGCCCCTGACGATCTCTACGCGATCCAGCGTGATCGAATCAATCTCTGACTCACCGCCGGAAAAGCCGGAGTCAAAGAAGGTGGGAATGCCGTCGTATTGATAGCTGTCAACGCTGAAACCCCGGTAGTTGAACGAAGAACGTTCGCTATCGTAGTTGCTTTCACTGACGCCAGTGGACCAGCGCAGAATTTCCTTCAGTGAGTTGGCATTGATATCGTCAATCAATTGGCGAGAGATCACCGAGACCGACTGCGGCGTATCCTTGATACTCAGTGGCAACCCGGTTGCCGTGGACATCTGGCTGGTAGTGTAGGAACCGGTGTTCTCGGTGCTGCCGTCGTCGCTGAAGGGGGAAGCGACCACCTCCAGGGTTTCTTCTTTTTGAGCGCGGGGGCCCTGCTCGGAGCTTGCCGCCTGCGCCATCATTACCGGAAGGCATAGCAGAGCTCCTCCGGAGAGGCGAAACATAAAACTAGCCATGGAGTGCCTCACAATCCGCCGAGATTAATTTTGAGCAGATAGTCCTGCTTGTTCTCCATCTCTTCCTTGGCCTGCTTGATGCTGGCGAACAGCTGTTGGCCGTCGGAAGAAAGCGCCAGGCTGTTAGGCAACGCATGGGTGGTGATGCTGTTTTTCACCCGGTAGCTGTTGCTGTCAACGATGCTGATGCGTTTGGCCTCGCGGTGGGTGACGTAGATCTCGCTGCGTAGCGGGTTAAATAGCACCGCCAGAGAATTGATTACGTCAATCTGGTGCAGGATTTTCCCGCTGTTGACGTCCACGACCAGTACGTTTGGCAGATCCGGATCGGTGATAAACGCACGACCGGTTTTGCTGTCCACAGCGATATTGAGGAAGAAGTGTTTCTTGGTCGGCTCGACCACCACCCGTTTGAGGATCTTGTGGCTGGTGGCGTCCAGCGTAATCAGCTCGCCACGCCCGTTAACGCAGTAGATATGGCCGCGTTCGCTGTCCAGCGCAATACCGGTCGGGTATTCGCCCATGTCGCTCAGAGTGGCAATTTTTTCCTGCTTGGCGGTATCGATAACCCACAGCACGCCTTTTTGCGCGGTGCCGGAAACATAAAGGCGCTGGTTCTTCTTATCGAGCACCAGCTCGCGCGTTGGGACGAACTGATCTTCTTTCACGCTTTCGTTGAGCTGAATGGTGGCGAGCTCTTTACCGGTTCTAGTGTCGATAACCGTAACCGAACCGTCGACGGTGTTGCCGATGTACAACAGATGGCGCTGCTCATCCAATGCGGTGGCGAAGGCCCGGCGCTTCGTGGCGATATTGGCGTCGGTTGCCAGCGTGGCTGGGTTGACGCTAAAGACAATGCCGCCGTTTTTTTCTTTGGCGAAGGAGGGCGTAGAGGCGGCGAACAGGGTATTGCTGGTGCCGTCAAAAGCCAGTTCATAAAGGCCGTGTCCGACCGGTTTGGTTTGGAATTGGCTTTCGGGAAGTTCAGCGGCCAACGTTGAAGCAGACAGCAACATGGCGCAGGCCAGTGTGCTGAATGCGAAACCTTTGCCTGAAGCGAGCAGGTACAACTTCATATACATTCCTTTACATCAGTTTACGATTTACGAATGCTAATGATATTGATAATTAATATCAATATCATTTAATTAATGAGATGAGGATGTAAAGGTTTGATGTTGAAATATAATGGTTTTATTAATCACCTCTGATAAATTCAGGTCATTTAGCTAGCTTGTTCAAGAATTTTTTAATTTATGTAATGCTTTTCATTTCACTTTTTGTGCGAAAGCCTTGCCAGACAAAGGTTAAAAATTGTAAATAAAAACACCCCTGGCAGGTCTGTATGCTGACGTACTGGGCAGGGAGGCTGGGCCGTAGGTCAGCCGGTTTAGAGCTTTTCATTAGCTTGTGGAGGGGATTGAGATCGGAAGGGAATAGCGGAGATTTTCAATTGATAAGATAAATACGAAAATGTGCACTATCCCCGGTTTTCGCGGGTGGCATCGTTCCCGAACGGCTTCACTTGCTCAAAAAACAGGCGTAGAATTCGCTTCGTCTATTAATTGAGGTTGTAAATTATTATGGTTGATCGTGAGCTGGGAAACTGGAAAGACTTCATCGATGAGATGTTAGGCAACTGACACTGCGGTGGGTTTGATAACAAGGTTGGTTGATTTGTCATTCATTGAAGCACCTTGGGGACGAGACACTCGTTCGAGATAAAGCAGCATCGGTTTCCCGACGCTGCTTTTTTTATGCCTGTTATTCCGCTGCATCTTCCGTTTTGGTGGCTATCGCTTGCTTGCCTGGGAAACGGCGACGCACCAGCACAAAGAACAAGGGCACGAAGAATATCGCCAGCAGGGTGGCAGAAATCATGCCGCCCATCACCCCGGTACCCACCGCGTGCTGGCTGCCGGAGCCTGCACCGCTGCTGATGGTCATCGGCAACACGCCGAAGATAAAGGCCAGCGAGGTCATCAAAATCGGTCGCAAGCGCATGCGCGAGGCCTCCAGCGTCGCCGACATCAAATCCTGCCCTTTTTGATTCAGCTCGTTGGCGAATTCGACGATCAGAATGGCGTTCTTCGCCGACAGCCCGATGATGGTCAGCATCCCCACCTGGAAGTAAACGTCATTCTCCAGCCCGCGCAGCCAGGTGGCGGCCACCGCGCCAATCAGGCCGAGCGGCACCACCAACATCACCGAGAACGGAATCGACCAGCTTTCATACAGCGCTGCCAGGCACAGGAACACCACCAGCAGTGAAATGGCGTACAACGCCGGCGCTTGTGAACCGGAAAGGCGTTCCTGATAAGACATGGCGGTCCATTCCAGACCGAAGCCGGTCGGCAACTGGCTGACGATTTTCTCCATTTCCGCCATGGCGGTGCCGCTGCTGACCCCTTCAGCCGCTTCGCCGACAATCTCCAGCGCCGAGCTGCCGTTATAGCGTTCCAGGCGCGGCGAGCCGTATTCCCAATGCGAGGTGGCGAAAGCGGTAAACGGCACCATGCCGCCCGCGCTGTTGCGCACGAACCATTTGTCGATATCGCCAGGCAACATGCGGAACGGGGCGGCGGCCTGCACATAGACCTTTTTAACCCGTCCGCGGTCGACGAAGTCGTTGACGTAGGTGGAGCCCCAGGCGGTCGACAGCGTGTTGTTGATGTCATCGATAGAGACGCCCAGCGCCTGCGCCTTGCGTTGGTCGATATCGATTTGCAACTGCGGGCTGTCATCCAGGCCGTTGTGGCGCACCCGCGAAAGCAGTGGGTTGGCACTGGCCAGTTGCAGTAATTGGTCGCGCGCCGCCATCAGTTTGTCGTGACCCAATCCGGCGTGATCTTCCAGTTCCATATCGAAACCGGACGAGTTACCCAGGCCGGTGATCGCCGGCGGGCTGCTGGCTATCACTCGCGCTTCGTTAATCTTGTTAAATTCGTGGGTGGCACGATCGATGATATCGAAAGAGCTGTTGGCACCCGAGGTGCGTAACTCCCAGTCTTTCAAGCGAATAAACATGCGCGCCACGTTTTGCCCGTTACCGCCCGGCCCAGCCCCGATGGTGGAGAATACCGACAGCACATCCTCTTTTTCTTTGGTCAGGAAGTAGTGCTCCACCTTCTCCACTACCTTGGCGGTTTGCTGCAGGGTCGAACCTGGCGGCAATTGCACCTGCACGGTGAACACTCCTCGGTCCTCCTGAGGCAGGAAGGAGGTCGGCAGCTTGATGAACAGCAGCGCCATCCCGCCGAGCAGCAGCAGGTAAATCAACATATAACGCATGCTGGAGTGAAGCACCCGCGCCACACCGCGCTCGTAACGGTCGGCGTTACGGTTGAACATGCGGTTGAACCAGCCGAAGAAGCCGCGCTTGCCGTGATGGTGGCCTTTGGCGATAGGTTTGAGCAGGGTGGCGCAGAGGGCAGGGGTGAGGATCATCGCCACCAGGACCGACAGCACCATGGCCGAAACGATGGTGATGGAGAACTGGCGGTAAATGGCACCGGTGGTGCCGCCAAAGAAGGCCATCGGGATAAACACCGCCGACAGCACCATGGCGATGCCGACCAGCGCGCTTTGGATTTGCCCCATGGATTTGCGCGTGGCCTCCCGCGGCGGCAGGCCTTCTTCGCTCATCACGCGTTCGACGTTTTCCACCACTACGATGGCGTCATCCACCAATAGCCCGATCGCCAGCACCATGGCGAACATGGTCAGGGTGTTGATACTGAATCCGCAGGCGGAAAGGATCGCGAAGGTGCCCATCAACACCACCGGCACGGCGATGGTGGGGATCAACGTGGCGCGGAAGTTCTGCAGGAACAGGTACATCACCAGGAACACCAGCACAATGGCTTCCAGCAGAGTTTTCACCACGTCCTTGATCGAGGCCTTAACGAACGGGGTGGTTTCATAGGCGACCTTGGCCTCCAGCCCGTGCGGGAAATACTGCGACAGTTCGGCGATTTTATCTTTCACCAACTGGTCGGTTTGCAGTTCGTTGGCGCCGGACGCCAGCTTGATGTTCATACCGGCGGCCTGCATGCCGTTATAACGGCTGAGGTAGTCATAATTTTCGCCACCCAGCTCAATGGTGGAAACATCGCCCAAGGTCACCAGCGAACCGTCCTGATTGACCCGCAGGGTGATTTGTTTGAACTGTTCCGGCGTTTGCAGTTGCGACTGCGCGTTAATGGTGGCGTTGAGCGCCTGCTTATCGACGGACGGCGTGCCGCCAAGCTGGCCGACCGCTACCTGCGCATTCTGCGATTGGATCGCGGTAACGACGTCCTGGGTGGTGAGCTGATAGCTGTTGAGCTTATTGGGATCGAGCCAAATGCGCATGGCGTATTGCGAACCGTAAACGTCCATGCTGCCCACGCCGTTGATGCGACTCAGCGGATCCTGCAGGTTGGAAACGATGTAATCGGCAATGTCCTGCTTGTCCATGCTGCCGTCGGTGGAGACGAAAGCCACCATCATCAACGTGGTATCGCCGGATTTTGACACCGTCACGCCTTGAGTCTGCACGGCCTGAGGCAGCCGCTTGATGGCCGCCTGCAGTTGGTTTTGCACCTGCTGCATCGCCTCGTTGGGATCGGTGCCGGCTTCAAAGGTCAGCGTTACCGTGGCCCGGCCGGTATTGGTGCTCTGTGACGACATGTACATCATGTTGTCCAGACCGGTCATGTTCTGCTCGATAATTTGGGTGACGGTATTTTCCAGCGTTTGTGCCGAAGCGCCCGGGTAGTTGGCGCTAATGCGAACGTTCGGCGGCGCGAGGTTCGGGTACTGTTCCACCGGTAAGGAAAAAATCGCCAAGGCGCCCGTCAGGCAAAGGATAATTGCCAGAACCCAGGCGAAAATCGGGCGATCAATAAAAAAATTGGCCATGCAGCGCGAACCTCGTTAGGACTTGTTCTATCTTTAAGACGCATCAGAATTGCGTTTGTCAGCGGCTGGGAAGGATTCCGGCGCTTATGCACTTTACTCGGGAAGCGTGGGTAAAGCGTGGAGAAAAAAAGGAGATAATGTAAATAACGGTAGGATAAACACGCAATATTGCCATCATTGCCGTGAAAAACGTCATTAAGACAATTTTATTGCAATCAAAGACCTGACCGCTGGGGTCCCGCAAAATAATCAGGACTTACTTTAAAGCAGGAGCAAGGCATGGAAATTAACCCGGTATTTGCCCGTCGTCTTTATCTGTGCTGGTTAATCAGCCACAGCGAACGGCCAAACGTCCCGCGGCTGATGGAATTGACCGGCTGGCCGCGTCGCACCCTGCAAGACGTATTGAAAGCCTTGCCAGGACTGGGAATAGAGCTGCAATTTGTTCAGCAGGGCGTGCGCAATAATGACGGTTTTTACCAGTTGGAAAACTGGGGGCCACTCAACAAGAGCTGGGTTCATCAGCATCATCAGGCGCTGCTTGCCGCCATCGAATAAACCCTCCCCGGCGCGCCGGGGAAGCATTATTGACTGCGGTGCTCCAGATACATCACCGTCGCCGCCACGCGTGAACGCACGTCCAGTTTGCGCAGCATATTGCGGATGTGTACCTTCACCGTCTCTTCAGAAATGTGCAGCTGCGCCGCCACCTGTTTATTGGACAGGCCGCGCGCCACTTCCTGCAACACATCCAGCTCGCGTTCGGTCAGCTCGGCAAAAGGATTGTGTTGTTCAGTGCGCGATAACAGATAGTCCGCCACCGCGTCGCTGATCACGTTTTGTCCTTCCGCCGCTGCGCGAATGTGCTCCAGCAACTGTTCCGGTTCGCTGTCTTTCAGCAGGTAGCCGTCGGCCCCGGCGTCGATCAGCGCATAAACGTCATTGCGTGAGTCGGATACCGTCAGCACGATGATGCGTGCATCGACGCCTTCATTGCGCAGCGCTTTCAGCGTGTCCAGACCGGACAACCCTTTCATATTCAGATCGAGCAGGATCACGTCCGGGGCCTGCTGCAACGCGAACGAAATGGCTTCGTTGCCGTTGCTGGCTTCGGCTACCACGCTAAACAGCGGATCCAGCCCCAGCAGCTGTTTGATGCCTCGGCGCATCAGCGGGTGGTCGTCGACGATCATCACTCGGTAATTCTTCATCACCATGAAATATGCTCCCTGTAGCGAGTAAAGCCACTCAAACGCGCTGTGCAGCACGCTTCACAGTGGGACTGACTCTTATAAAATAGTGGCGATTGTCGCCACGAACCACGAACATCCTGAAATGACCGTCGGACTTCGCTAAACCGTAACTAAGGGTGAACAGACCGGGTTTTAGGGGGGAAATGTCAGGCGGACTTCCGTGCCGTCTGGCTCACCCCGCTGGATGCGCAGCGTTCCCCCGAGTCGTGCCGCGCGTTCGCTCATGATGGTCAGCCCATAATGACCTTCAGGTTCTTTCAGGCTGGCGATGCCGCAGCCATCGTCAGCGATGCTGATCCTGTTGTCACCGTCGTCGGTGACCTCACAGCGAATCACGATCTCCCGTGCATCGGCATGTTTGATGGCGTTGAGCACCGCTTCACGCACAATTTGCAGCACATGCACTTGCTGTTGAGCGTTAAGCGCCTGGGAAGAAAGCCGACAGTGTAACTGAATCCGTGCGCCGGTAAGAACCTTTAATGGTGCCAGCAATTGGCTCAGCGCGGTGTTTAAATCGGCCTCCTGAATGTTCAGGCGGAAGGTGGTCAACAGCTCTCGAAGTTGACGATAGGCATCGGCCAATGCCCGATCAAAATCGTTGATAATCTCTTGTGCTGCGGGGGCGCTGCCCGCCAGAGAGCGCTTGAGCAAGGTGAGCTGAATGCGTAAAAACGACAGCGCCTGCGCCAGGGAGTCGTGCAGTTCCCGGGCGATGGTGGCGCGCTCTTCCATCAGCAAGAATTGCATGTGCTGCTTCTGAGCGCGGTTAAAATAAACCCCGCGACTCAGCATATTGGCCACGCTTTGCATCAGGTGCGGGTGCGGAGGATGTTCCTGATATTGCCAGCTCAGTTCTCCCAGGGGTTTGTCGCCCTGGATGATGGTTAGCGATTGCCAGTCCAGCGTCGGCGAAGGGACACCGCTGTGCAACTGCCATTCGCTGAGGTTTTCCGCCACTTTTAAGCGGATGCAGTGCAAATCTTCACTTTGACGCACGATATGCAGGATTTTCTCGAAAGCCTGCTGGTCTATTTGCCGTACGCTCAGCGCCTGCGAGCAGTTGTACAGCACCTCCAGCGTCTTGTTCGCCTGTTGCAGGCGTTGGGTTTTCACCTGCACTTTCTGCTCCAGCGACTGGTAGAGTTTGGCCAGGTCGCCGGACATGGCGGTAAAGGCCTGCGACAGCACCCCCAGTTCGTTCGGCAGCGCGGTATCCAGCGGTGGATGGTTAAAGTCCCGCTGTTGCACGCGCTGGCTGGCGTCCACCAGGTGTTTTAGCGGTGCCACCACCTGACGGCGCATAAAGCGGATGCAAAACAACACCAGCCCGATGATGGCGATGTAGCCGACGACGCTGATGGCGGCGACCAGGGTCAGTTTCAGCTCGGAATAACGCTGTAGCGCCAACACGAAATGGTCAATCTGGTTCACATAGCCGGCGATATTGGCTTGATAAGCGGCGGATTGGCCGGCCTGGATCTGCTGTGCCAGCGGTTGCCAGGCGTGCTGCAGCGACAGGTATTTTTCCCGCACGTCCTCGGGCACGTAAAAACGATCCAGCTTTTGCAACGCCGGGGCCTGCAGCGATTGCTGATACTGCGACAGGTATTGCTCCAGCTCCGGCGCGGGGCGGGTGAGATCATAGGCCAGCCGGTAACTTTGCATGCGCAGCGAGCCGGCAATGTTGACCGCTTCGGCGTCGCGCAGGCTGTCCGCGACGGTTGTCAGCGCCAGCCCGGTGGAGAGCACGGACAGGATCACAATGCAAAACAGCGCCTTGGCCAGGCTGCTGGTCACTGAACGTTTAACAAGCAAGGCTCTATCCTTCTCTCGCGGGCGATGGACCTCGCCGGGTTTCATTCGAAAGCAAAATTATAACTTTTGCAACTAAAATGCGCGGCGTTTCGCATTAAGTTGTCAGCCGCCGCGGTAATCAATCGTCGTTATATAATCAACTAGATAGCGTCTGAGCGGAGAACCTGCGGATAAAAACCCGTGACACCCGGTAATAGATTGATCTGGCGCAAGCTACCCCCGCATTTACCCCTTTAGGGTTGAGTTAATTAAAGTAACACAATGAAGTAAAAGGAATTATTTCATTCAATGTCCACACATTGAC
>NZ_JBIEIU010000008.1:0-284636 GCF_052113645.1 Serratia quinivorans
TGGTAATCCTTACTTGATTATACACGCCGGACATCTTAACTTAGCCATAAGCGGACATTACAACTTTGCTACTACAATCTAGGTGCGCATAATGTATATTATGTTAAATTGCATTATTGGCTACGCACCAGCGGTATCCTCCCAGTATCTTTCTCACCTCACCTGCAATCCTTGCCAGTTCTTCTTCAGCAATGAAGCTCTGTTGTCGAGATCCTTACCTGGCCGTTTCCATGGTCCCGGTTTAAACATCTGCGGTTTATGGTTTCATCCTCGTTCTCGCTCACCGCACTCTGATGAAAACAGATCTGCCAATGACCGCCGCTCTCTTGTCACCACGGCAATCCCACCGATGAACAATCTTGTCATCGGCATCACGTTGAAACTTTTTACGGATACTGCATCGTTAACCACGCTCGCCAATATTTTGGCCCACACCAAAATCTGCTGATGGCCACTTTCCATTTCAACGCTGTGATAATTTGCTGCTTGTCATAACGCTGCCCTAAACGACAGATTTCTTCAAAGCCTGCCATTGGTCATTGAGCGACGATGTCCGTACTGCTTCACGGCGCCGGCAAGTCCAGCCATTGGCTAACCGGTATAAATTGCGCTGAAGTGATATAAACGCCCTTCTTTTTTGATCGCGCTACGTGAAATCTGCAAAACATTGGCAGCATTGGCCTTGCAGATTTCGCCAAAACACACCGTTTTACTGCCCTTAAATCGGCCATGACGCCTGCCATATTTGAGAAACAAGCATAAATCTCGGCGATGGTACCTGGAGTGATAAATTGAATTACATAATAAATTATATTTATATTATCATTGAGTTAGGGAATTTTGGGGTTTGCCAGAGACAGGCAGACATGACCTGGCCCTGCTGATCAATGCCTATTGTTTTGTTGAGGAGTCACGCGATGAAAAAGAAGGAATTTATTGCTCAGGATCTCTTGAGCAAGATTTATCAGCGTAACGCCATGCCGGCCGATCAGCAGTTGAAGAAATTGCCGCCAGAACGCCAACTGGCTCAAGAGTATGCGGCATCACGTTTCACGGTACGTAAGGCGCTGGAGAAGCTGGCCGATATTGGCGTGGTACGAATTGTTCAAGGCTCCGGGATATTCATCAATCCAGGTATCGGTAATAACCCGCTGGTTTACAATTCGATCACTGAGAAGAAATTTGCTCAGATCAGTTTTCGAATGCTCAATCTGCATAAGCGCCGACCAGACAAAGAAGAACAACAGATTTTTGGCTTAACCTCGGACGATTTCATTTGGGCTTTTTGCCGCCTGCGCGTCATCGATCAACGTCCGGTACAAATTGAACAAGCCATCATGCCGTTTCGTGATTTTCCCGATTTAAATCAGAAAGTCATTGAGGGATCGATCCAGCAATATGTGCTGAGTAAAGGCTATCGAATTTCCCACTCGCTGACCCATTACGACGCGGTAAATGTTAATAAGGCACAGTCCGAGCTGCTCGGCTGCAAGAAAGGTATCGCTGCCATGCACATTCTTAACCGGGGAATTCTGCAGGATGGCCGGGTTTATGCTTGCAGCGATATCATCGATATTGATTATTCCTGTACCTATGTCATTCCGTTCAATCAGGATAATCTCACCTTTCGCCAGACCTGATGGCGACCCCATTACGGCGTGTGAATGACGCCATCAGGTAAACGGCTTTGGGTCCATTCATGCGGACGATAAACTACCGGATATTCTTTGGCGACCGTCGCCTGAAAACCGACACCGATCCCTGGTTTTTCAATAGGATATAGATACCCCTGCTCTGGTGTCACCGCCTCGGGAAATACCCGCAACGTATTCTCCGGCCAGGCGACAAACTCCTGAATCGCCGCATTGTGCAGATGAATATTCAGATGGGTATTTACCGCCGCGCCAATAGGCGTCATGTCTGGCGGACAATGCCAGGCCAGTCGCACACCAAAACTTTGACAGAAACTGCCCAGTTTCAGCGCCGGGGTAATTCCGCCAATTTGCGAAACATGGCAACGAATGAAGTCGATACGTCGGTTGATCACCAGTTCCTTCCATTCTGCCGGGTTATTGAACAGTTCACCGGTTGCCAGCGGAACGGCGCTTTGATGTCGGATTTGTTCCAGCCATTCATTCTGGTCTGGCGACAGAATATCCTCGATAAAATAAGGCCGGTAGACTTCAACCTGTTTCGCAAACTGCAATGCCTGCTGCGGGAACAGTCGTTCATGGACGTCGTGTAAGATATGAAAGCGATTACCGTATTTTTCACGCAGCGCTTTAAACATAGCCAAGGTGTTGTCCATGTACTGGTCCTGATCGTAATAGGCTCCGGCAGTCGGATTTTTAGCGCTGTGAACCTGTTTCGCGTTGCCACCGTAGAACCCCAATTGACAACGAATGTGGCGATAACCCTCGTCCAGCAGACGATCCACTTCGCCATACAGTTCTTCCAACGTGTCGCCGGCGGCATGGCTATAGGCGGTGATCGCATCTTTGGATTTGCCGCCAAACAGTTGATACAGCGGCATATCGGCCAGTTTGCCTTTAATGTCCCACAGCGCCATATCAATGCCCGCTATCGCGTTATTGATAACCGGGCCGTTGCGCCAGTAAGCATTGACCGACATCATGTGCCATAAATCTTCAATATTGTTGGCATCGCGGCCAATCAGCAATGGCTTAAGATACTCATCCACCATGACCTTTACCGCCAACGGCCGCTGCTGGAAGGTGGCACAACCGTAACCCGTAACGCCCTTATCTGTCTCAATGGTGACCACCACCAAATTATGGCGATCGGGCCGGGTTATCTGGCAGTCGATATTTTTAATCAGCGTCGGTTGCATAATGAATTCCTTAAGTCTCTCGCCATGATTGAGCTAAAAAATAGCACATTGCCGAAGGATAAATACGTCATCGAATAATCAATGCGATGATTTCACCCTATTTCACTCCCGTTTGTAAACCTTAAATTAGATTAATTTTATGTGGTTCGTTATCACCCAGATAATCACAATAAAACCAGACCAATAAGATGATGCCGCCTTCCAGACACCCTTCTCAAGCTGGTTGTGTGATGTTGATCATGTTTTATTGGTTTGTTTTTTATTGGGAGCGCCTTTAGTATTTCAGGCTATTCACCTGTTAATAATCTGCAGTTGGCTCAGAGGCGTTTTATGGCAAAGACAGAAATTATGCAGAAAATTGTTCAGCTTGTCGGCGGGCCAGAGAATATTCACAAAGTCTGGCATTGCATGACGCGTTTACGCTTTGATTTGAGCGATGAAAATAAAGTCGAATGGGACGACATTAAAAAATTGCCTGGCGTACTGGGCGCGCAAAGTCAAAGTGGTCAGGTTCAAATCATTATCGGACCCAAGGTTAATGAATGGTATCAGGTGATTATCGACCAGTTGGCCCCCGTCACCACGCCAGCGGAAGGGTCACAAAGCCGACAGCGCAAAAACCTGGTTTCGCTGTTTATGGATACCGTGTCCGGCGTATTCGGACCCGTGGTCCCGGCCATCGCCGGTGCCGGCATGATCAAAGGTTTGCTGGCCGGACTTATCGCCTTGAAAATCATCTCCGCCAAAAGCGACACGGTGATGGTCATCGACTTGATTGCCAGCGGCGTGTTCTATTTCCTGCCGTTTTTCCTCGCGGTATCGGCAGCGAAAATATTCAAAACCAATGAGTATCTGGCTGCCGCCGTAGCGGCCTGCCTGATGTATCCGACACTGATTGACGCCGCTAAAGCATTGGCCAATCACACCTCGGGGGCGGTTAACGCCATCTACTTTATGGATGTCATCCCAATATCCGTATTCAACTATTCGGCCAGCGTCATCCCAGTGATTTTTTCCGTGTTAGCGCTGAGTTATATTCACCGCTGGGTGGATAAAATCATGCCGGACGTGCTGAAAACGGTATTTACCCCTACGCTGACGCTCTTTATCGCAGCGCTGGTGTCACTGTCGGTGATCGGCCCTGCCGGTATCTACCTTGGTAAACTGCTGGCGGTCTTTATTCAAAGCATGTTTGATGCTTCATCGGTGTTTGCCGGCTTTGTGGTTGGTGCTATTCGTCCGGTTGCCATACTGACCGGTATGCACCACGCCATGACACCGATTGCCTTGCAGAACTTCACCGATCAAGGTTGGGATATGCTGATGCCGATGATGTTCATGGCCAACATGGCGATTGCCGGCTCCACCTTTGCGATTTATTTTCATGTCAAAACTCGCGAAGAGAAAACACTGGTGTTGTCGGCCGCAATCTCAGGCTTATTGGGCATTACCGAACCGGCACTGTTTGGCGTTCTGACGCGTTACAAAAAAGCCTTTATTGCCACCACCATCAGCAGCGCCGTAGCCTCTGCATTTGTTGCGTTCTTCGGGGTTAGGCTGTACGGGTACATTCTGTCGAGCATTTTCAGCCTGCCCGCTTACATTGGCCCCTATTTTGTCTATGTCTTGATGGGCGTGAGTATCGCGCTGGTTCTCTCCTTCCTGCTAACCTGGATAACCGTGATCCGCCGGGATAAAATCCAGGATCCTCAAAATCCCGAGATGATATCTTCTCGCAGTTCTCGCTAGAGCGAAGCACCGTAACTGACTCATGGAGCCCTGGCAGGCTCCATGAGCAGATTGGTCATGTGCCCGCGTCAGCTATTCACAAAGGCCAGCAGATCAGCATTGACCTGATCGGCATGGGTGGTCGGAATGCCGTGAGGCGCCCCTTTATAGGTAACAAGCTTGCCGTTTTTGACCAGCTTGGCCGACAGTACCCCTGAATCCTGATAAGGAACCACCTGATCGTCGTCGCCATGGATCACCAGAACCGGGATAGAAATGCTCTTGAGATCTTCGGTGAAATCAGTCTGTGAGAACGCGACGACACCGTCATAATGCGCCTTGGCGCCCCCCATCATGCCCTGTCGCCACCAGTTCCAGATGACCGCTTCCAACGGCTTGGCGCCGGGCCGGTTGTATCCATAGAAAGGTCCTGCGGGCACATCGTAATAGAATTGCGCACGGTTGGCGGCCAGGTGTACCTGGAAATCATCAAATACCGATTGGGGTGTTCCCTGCGGATTGCTTTCGGTTTTCACCATCAACGGCGGGACTGCACTGATCAGCACAGCCTTGGACACCTTATCCTCGCCGTGGCGCGTGATGTAGCGCACCACTTCGCCACCGCCCGTCGAGTGCCCCACATGCATGGCGCCCTGTACGCCCAAATGTTTCACTACCGCAGCGACATCGTCAGCATAGTGATCCATATCATGCCCTTCCGATACCTGACTGGAACGGCCATGGCCACGCCGATCGTGGGCGACGACACGGAATCCTTTGTGTACGAAGAACAGCATCTGGGTATCCCAATCATCGCTGGACAGCGGCCAGCCATGGTGGAAGAAGATGACTTTCCCATCTTTAGGGCCCCAGTCCTTGTAGAAAATGTCAACGCCATCGCTAGTGGTTACGTAACCCATGTCATTTCTCCCATTCAGCAAGTGGTTAAAGGGTGGAGTGGTCTTGGCATAGCGCCGGGAAAACAGGCGTCCTGATAGAGTATAGGTTTAAAAGTTAACTTTAAGATAAACAGAGGTTTTACGAACGGTATCTTCTGAGGGAAAAAAGGTTGATATTACAGTTATACCTCAGAGCGCTCTGTTTCAGGTGCCTGTTGTGCCGAACCGATCAGATAAATGGCAATAGCGATAGCGCTGGCCACGCAGGCGAGCGCCAAAGAGATGGTTAACATACCGGTGTCGCCGAATGTCTCTCGGAAACTGGCATAAAACGAGGGGGCCAGGGCCGAAAGGAAAAAACTGGGCATCAATAGCGTGCCGACGCGGCGGGCATAATGCTGCGGTTCGAAAAGGGTTAATGGCAATGTTGCCCTAACCAGAGTAGTCAGGCCGTTGATGGCCCCGTATGCCAAAACGAACAACGCGGTTCCCAGCACAGAGGTTTGCCCCAGCAGGCTGATGACAAAGCAGCAAGGAAGCAGGATCCCTACCGTCAGGTTCAACCCCAAAGCCGAACCTCGCCCGCCCATCAACACATCGCCAAGCCGGGCACTGACCTGGCCCACACCCCATAATGCGCCGATGAATACCGGTACGCCTGCGCCGGCCAAAATAAGCGGCAAATGCGTTGAAATACCGGTGGAAATGAAGCTAAGCAGCGCCATTAATGCCGCATACAGCGGCCCTTTCAAACGGTCGCGCCCAACGAAATGTCTGCGCTCAGCCTTCGGCAAGCGTAGTTTTGCGGCAGGATCCCCCTTCACATCCGGCAGAAAACAGCAAAGCAGCGCGCTGATTAGTGCAAACAGACTGTAGCAGGCAATGCCCCATCGCCAGCCCAACAGGCTCAGCAAACCTTCGCCAATCGGCCAAAAAGCCACGGATGCCAGCCCCCCGAGCAAGGTCACTTGTGAAATGGCTTTTCTGGCTGCCGGGCCGTAAAGGCTGACCAGTACGGCAAAGGCAGCATCGTAGAGCGAAAGCCGCATGCCGATGCCCATCACCAGCCAGGCCAGGAAATACATCGGCAGAGTCTGGCTGGTCGCCAGAAGCAGGCACCCCATGCCATTCAGCAAGGCACCTATTTGCATGATTTTACGCCCGCCGATCCGCGTTAACAGCCGGGCGGAGAACGGCGATACCAGGCCCATTCCCCCCAACGCCAACGTCAGGCCGGAAAAAATCAGCGGCTGGCCCCAAGCCATTTCATGGTCGATCGCCATACCGAAAGCGCCCAGCAGATAGAAAGTCGTTCCCCAGTTGATTAACTGGGTCAGACCGACAGACAAGGTGATTTTTCCACTGCCAAGGGGGTTCATGCGGCCTGCTGGTGTGAGGTGTTTTATCTGTTACTGAGGGTAAGCCACTCTTGCTGGCCGCGGTAGCGCCCTGCGGTTATGTTCTGCATAAGCAAAACTTTGGCACAGACTGACGGGCCAACAAGGTTGGCCCGTGGTAGACAGGGATAAAAAAGAGAACGGGGTCGTCGCCTGCGCAGTGGGTTACGGCAGGCCGGCAGAAATGCAGGGCTTTAGCGGGCCAGCTCTACGCCATCGAGTTCGGAAATAGCGAGGCAGTAAACCTCAGTGAGGGCTTCCACCGTATAGGCGGTATTGGCAGGGATCATAAACATTTCATGAGACTGCAGTGATTGGTCGCCGATCTTAAGCTCACCGGACAGGACCATCAGTTTGACCCAGCCTGGATGCAGGCGGGCTGACTGGTGACTGCCAGCATCAAGTTTCAACAGCGCCGTGTGCCCTTGTGCCTCGCGTTTCAGAATATGGTAATACACCCCATCGTAAGGCATTTTATCGTAGTGCAATGACGCCAGTGTTCTTTTATGCATGATAGTTCCTCGTAACCTGTGAGTCGTTGTCTGCTCGGTGGCAACATCAAGAGGCAATAGGCTCCTCACTGACCTTTACTCTGCTACCGAAAGCACATGTTCCGTCAACTTCTTTGCAAACTGATTATACTGGCCACTGATGCACAATGCGGGGCTGATATTCGCATCTTTATTCAGAGCCTGTTAATAAATATATAGAACCTATGGCCCAGACGCAAAAAACGCAGGCGAGGAAAAGTGGCTTTTTTGTCACAAAATACAATGCGCAGCAGCGGCGGGGAAAGCATTCGCCCGCAGAATGCGGGCGAGACAGGCACTAGGTTTTATTGCGGTGGCTGGTCAACCTGGGCTTTTCAGCGGCGACGCAACAGCAGGCCCGCCAATAAACTCACGCCGGCCAGGATAGACAGCGTAGCGATAGGCTTGTTGCGAACCAGATCGCTGACGCAGCTCAGAGCATCGCCATATTTTTCTTGTATCGCACCGGCCACGTAGCGGGTGGAGCCCTCAGCCTGCAGCCGCTCATCCCCGGTGACATCCCCCGCCACTTCCTGTGCTCTTCCCACGACTTTGTCCATAACGCCATTGATTTTATCGCTGTTCATAGTGCTCTCCTGAGATGGGTCCGTTCGACATTTGCACCGTGCAAATGCTTGCCTTGTCTCTCGATATTAAGCTGTCGATGAACCGCCCATAAGGTCAATTTGCAGGGATTTGGCTAGTCCATTTGCACCCTATTTGCCGTTTTTGGCCGGTCGTTCACCGGCAAACAGTCCCCGCTCTCTGGCCCAAACAATGGCTTCGCTCCGGCTGTGGACGTCGAGTTTGGAGTAGACCGTAGCCACATGATTGCGAACGGTATTGGGGGCAAGATTGAGGCGCGCGGCGATTTTCTTGTCCGGCAGACCCTCGCAGATTAACCCCAATACGTCGCGCTCGCGGGCAGTCAGATCGGTGAAAGAGAACCCCGCCAGATGCGGCTTATTGATGCTTTTCACATTGGCCAACTTCTCGAGCAGAGTCTGGCTGAACCAGGAGGCGTCTTGCATCACTTCTTCGATAGCGGCCACCAAATCAAGCTCCGAACGTTTGCGTTCGGTAATGTCCATCAGCACCAACAGGTAACAGCGGGCATCCTGAATGCTTACCGCATCGGCAGACGCCACGCAGTCGATCACTTCATTGCCCTTTTTGCGAATTTTAACATCCTGATTCTCGACGTTACCGGTTTTTGCCAGGGCGGCAAACAAGCGCCGACATTCCCCTTGCCCGTCGATAACGTTGATCTCTTCGACCGACTTGCCGATCAATTCCTCGGCGGCGTAGCCGGTGGTTTTCATAAAGGCTTCATTGATGTCCAGCACCCGCTGCCGGTCCGCGGTGCACACCAGCGTGGGCACCGGGCTCAGCCGGAAGGATTTGGCGAACCGCTCTTCACTCTCGCGTAACGCCGACTCTGCCTTGCGGCGGGGTTCGAGGTCGGTAAAGGTAAACAGCATGCAATCTTCTTCATTGATGTCCAGCGGCTGGCCGGCGACGATCACCAGTTTGGTTCCCCCGGCAGGCAGCTTCAATTCGGCCTGCATCTGCGGAATGGTGGCCCCTTCGCTCAGCAGTTGAATCGCCTGCTCCTTACGCTCGGCCTGCTCCAGCACATCCAGCGCGTAGACCGAGTTGCCCATCACCTGATCGCGGGTATAGCCGGTCATATCGAGGAACCCCTGATTGACCTTGATGTAACGCAGGTCGCTCAGGCTGCAGATCACCGCCGGTGCCGGGTTAGCGTTAAAGGTCTTTTCGAAACGTTGCTCGGCACTGGCCCACTCGGTGGCATCGCTCAGGATCAAAGCCAGCAATTCGGGCTGCCCTTTATTGTCGGTGATCACCAGGCTGCGTAAACGGTGAACCCAGAGGAATTCCGACTCATCCACGGGGCGAACCTCGACCAGCACGTCGCTGAAACTCTCGCCATTGGCAACCCGGTTCATCGGATATTGCTCCGGCGTCAAAGGGTGATTGTTGCGATAGCGCAAGGCGAAACGCTCGCCATATTCCTGGGCATTGGCACCCAATTCGCTCAGTTTACTCAATCCATGCATGCTCAGAGCAGCCTCGTTAGCCCACAGGATAGTCTGGTCGATCTCGGTCAGGATCACCCCTTCGGACAACCCTGTGATGATCTGTTGCAGTTGGCTACGGTTAGTTTCGTTGGCAAGGACGGACTGGCTCATGTTTTCTCCATAAGACGAAGGGGCCCGGCCGCCTGGCAGCGAACGGAACGCCTGAAAGTGGTGCTGACTCCGAACAGCATAGTGCGTAACCGGTTCATTCGCGGGGTGTGAATGCACCAGGGTTATCGGCGCAAATGCACCGGGACGGTCAGTGGTACTGCGCGGCAGACTGATTCTGTCGGCGCGGCGTTTGCTGTGCGTACAACCACTTGTTTAGTCAATATAAGGAATAACAATGACCACTGTCTATGAATCCAATCGCTTTGCGTTTCACGTTTCATGGGGCTCGATATTGGCCGGGAGTGCCATGGCGTTGGTGACCTATCTGATACTTAGCGTACTGGGTACGGCCATTGGCGCATCGGCTGTGGATCCGCTGCATGCGGGCAACCCTCTGAGTGGCTTTGGCATGGGCACCGGGATCTGGTTGTTTGTCACTACGCTGGTCTCGCTGGCGGCAGGTGCATTTGTTGCCGGTCGAACGGCGCCAAACCGCGGCGGTCTGCACGGCCTGTTAAGCTGGGCGGTCACCACATTGCTGACCACCTGGTTGGTGATTTCCGTGGCGAGCGGCGTTGTCGGTCTGGCCGGTACCGCCGTTGGCAAGGGGCTATCTCTGGCCGGCAACGGTATCGCGGCGGCCGCGCCGGGCATTGGCGACAACGTTAAACAACAGCTGGATAAAAACGGCATCAGCCTGGACTGGGGGAATTTGGAAAACCAGTTAACCACCACCCTCAAGCAAAGCGGCAAGGCCGAATTAGATCCGTCCAAACTGCAGCAAAAAACCGATGGCGTTGCTGCGGACGGCAAGCAATCGGCCACCGATGCCGCCACCGACCCAACGCAGGCGGCGGCAGAGCTCAAGCAATGGTTTGATCGCGTTAAGCAATCCGGCGAACCGACCCTGAATGCTGCCGATAAGGACGCGTTGGTGAATATCGTGGCGGCCCGTACCGGCAAAAGCCGCGCTGAAGCGACCCAAATTGTCGACAACTATGCCCAGGCTTATCAGCAGGCGGTCCAGAAGGTCGAAAAATTGAAGCAACAGGCTGAGCAGAAAGCGCGTGAAGCGGCGGATATCGCAGCCAAACAAGTGTCCCGCGCGGCCTGGGGGTCGTTGCTGATCCTGCTGTTGGGTGCCGCACTGAGTTTTGGCATCGGCCGCATCGCGGTGTCCACTCGTCGCACTGTGGTTGTGGACTAATGGATATTTCCATGAAAAGACGCCTGTCAGGGATTTCATTGAATTATCGAAAGGTGGTGGGTGCTTCGGTCCCCGTGCTGGTCATCGACTTCTTCAATGAAAAAAACGAGCGTTACACCTTGCGCTACAACTTGCCGCCGGATACCCCGGAACGCACAGAGCGGCGCGTGTCCTTGCTGCTGCACCTGCTGCGCAAGCAAAGACCGATAGACAGTGACGACACCACGTCCTGACGGTGCCAACCCGGCCAGAGCCCGATATTCCAACGGGCTCTGGCCTATCCCATCAAGCCCGCATCACTTGACCAAAATATCCCACTTCTTCATGCGCGAAAGCAGCGTGGTGCGTTTGATCCCCAGACGCTGAGCGGCACCGCGCGGGCCGGCCACCACGCCATTGGTTTCCTTCAACACCCTGATAATTCGCTGACGCTCGTCCTCTCCGGGTTGGCTGGGCTCCACCTGGGGGATAGGCAGCGCCATCGAAGGGACCGGATATTGCAGTTCGGGCAGTTGCAGGTTCAGCACCGTGCCGCGCGTCAGCAATACCGCACGTTCGATGACATTCTCCAGCTCGCGTACATTGCCCGGCCAGGGCATTTGGCTCAACAGACGTAAAGTCTCCGCCGGGATGCTGTCGATGGTGCGCTTCATCCGGCGTGCAATTTTGTAGGTCAGAAACTTCACCAACTGCGGAATATCTTCCGGCCGCTCACGCAATGGCGGGATGACGATCGGGAACACGTTCAGCCGGTAAAACAGGTCGCTGCGAAACTCGCGGTCGGCCACCATTTGTTGCAGATCCCGGTTGGTGGCGGCAATCAGCCGCACGTCCACCGAAATCACCTTGTTGCCACCTACCCGCTCAAACTCCCTTTCCTGCAGAACCCGCAGCAGTTTGGGTTGCAGTTCGACGGGAATTTCCCCCACTTCATCCAGAAACAGCGTTCCCTGATCCGCCAGTTCAAAGCGCCCCATTCGTTGATTGGTGGCTCCGGTAAACGAGCCCTTCTCATGACCAAACAGATCGCTTTCCAGCAACCCGGCCGGCATCACCGCACAGTTCATTTTTACCATGCGTTGATCGCGTCGCTCGCTCAGATTGTGGATGGCACGGGCAATCAGCTCTTTACCGGTGCCGGTTTCGCCGAGGATCAGCACCGAACAGTCGCTTTTCGCCACCATTTCTACCTGTTTGAGCACCGCGGACATCACCACGCTGCGCCCGACAATCTCGCCGAAATCCGGGTTATTGCCGTTAATTTGCTCGGTCAGGTACAGGTTTTCATGCACCAGGCTCTCTTTCAGCCGGTTGATTTCCTGGTACGCCAGCGCGTTATCCACCGCAATGGCGATACGTTCGGCAATCTGCTGCAACACCCGCAGGTTAGCGGCGTTAAAATTGTCCGGCTGGCATTGCGCCAGCTTCAATACGCCCAGGGTTTTGTTGCCAAAAACCAACGGCAATACGCACAGCGTTTGAATTTGATCCTGCCAGAGATCAAACAGTTGGCGTTCATAGGCCGCCAGCCGATCGGAGTGTTTCAGGTTCAGCAACAGCATTTCACCGCTTTGCATCACCTGTTCGGACAAGGTGCCCGCCAGCGCTACGCTGTACTGCTGGCGCTCAACCCCCTCATCTGGCAAATAATGGGTGGAATAAATGGTCACCTGCTCGGTTTTGTCGACGCACAGCACAATGCTGATCGCATCGATTTTGAAAAAGCGGTGGATCTCCGTTGAGATCTCACCGATCAAGTCATCCAAATCGAGCTTCGACAGCACCGCGTTGGTCACGTCGACCAAAATACGGTAATCGTCTCGTTCATGGCACAGCTGGCGTTGGCGCAGCTCCGCTGCTTCGCGCAAACTGAGTTGTTCTACCGCCAAAGCCACCAATTCCATCAATGTCTGCAACTGCACCAGATTGGCATCGCTGAACGGGGATGAGTGACAACGTAACAGCTCACACCCGCCGATCAGAGTACCGCCGGCATGCAACGGCATCAGGCAATATTGGTTAAAGGGCAGATACAGCGCCAACGCGCTGATTTGCGGGTAGCGCGCGTGCAGATCATCACTCTGCCAACGTTGCGGCAGCGGGCTTTGCCGCAGCCGACTGACCGGCCCATTCGCCAGCAGGGTCTCATCCTGATAGTTCACCGGCTGTCGGCGTGCATCCAGCCCATAAAAGCTCACCCTTTCGCTGCTGGGGTCAAACAGCACCAGCGTGACCTGATCCGCCAATTGCAGGCGTTGCAACACCTGCCGCAGTTGCAGCAACAGATCGGTAAAGCTGCGCTGGCTCAGCAGCGTGCGGGTTATTTCCAGTAGTTCTTGTTTTTCTAATTGTGCATTCGACATTGTTTATCACTTGCCTGAGTCGCGATGATGATTTTTGTGAGTCACGTCGCAAAGTGTAACGCTGGGCGGCGACGTTCTCCCCCGACGGGATCAACAAATCCGCGGCAAAGGCTCGGCATGCGGCAAATCCAACAGGCGGCTGATGCCATAAGCGCCCTGCAGTCTCACCTGGCGCCCGGTCGTCACCCTGCCAATCAGCGCCGCGTCCGCGCCCAACGGGTGAGCGCGCAAAGCACAGAGCACGTCCTGTGCGGCTTGCGGTGCGGCCACGACCACCAGTTTGCCCTCGTTGGCAAAATTAATGGCGTCCAGCCCCAGCAATTCGCAAATGCCCCGCACCGCCGGGGCGATCGGCAACAGGTTTTCTTCCACCTCGATGCCCACGCCGGCCGCACGGGAGAACTCATGCAAAATGGCGTTCACTCCGCCGCGGGTCGCATCGCGCATCGCCCGCACGCCGCTGATGGCGCGTAATGGCGCGATTAAGGGCGTTAACACCGCGCAATCGCTGATCACGTCCAGAGACATGCCCAGCTTTTCGCGCAGGTTGAGCACCGTCGCCCCGTGGTCACCCAGCGTCCCGCTGACAATCACGGCATCGCCGGCACGGATATTTTGCGCCGCCCAATCCAGGCCCGGCGGGATCACGCCGATACCGGCGGTATTGATAAACACTTTGTCGGCGGCCCCCCGTTGCACCACCTTGGTATCCCCGGTCACGATGCGAATACCGGCCTGCTGCGCGGTGGCCGCCATTGAGGCCACCACCTGCCGCAGTTCTGCCAGCGGCCAGCCTTCTTCGAGGATAAACCCGCAGGAAAGATAGCGGGGTAATGCGCCGCTCACCGCCAGATCGTTCGCCGTGCCGCAGACGGCCAGTTTGCCAATGTCACCGCCCGGAAAGAAAATCGGGTCAATCACGTAGCTGTCGGTGGTAAATGCCAACCGATCGCCCTGCTGCGTCAGCTCGGCCAAACTGAGACGGGCCTGATCTTCGCGCTGATCCAACAGCGGGTTGGCGAAGGCCGGCAAGAAAAGCTCATCCAGCAGTTGCTGCATCGCCGCCCCTCCACTGCCATGAGCCATGGTAATCACGTTATTCATGCCGGTGTTTCCTCTGTTTCACGGCGATATTGGTACCAGGCAGCGCAGGCACCTTCCGAAGACACCATCAGGGCGCCAAATGCGTTTTGCGGCGTGCAGCCGCGACCGAACAACGGGCACTCACGTGGTTTGCAGCGTCCGGTGAGCACGTCGCCGCATCGCGAGCGCGGATCGTCCGCCACCTGCCGCCGTTGCGGACGAAAACGCCGTTCTGCATCAAAGTCGTTATAGCCGGGGGTCAAGGCAATGCCGGAGTCGGCAATGGTGCCAAGGCCGCGCCATTCGCTGCCGCCGCCCAGCACAAAAACGTCGCTCATCGCCTGCTGTGCCAGCAGATTGCCCTGTTCCGGCACCACCCGGCGATATTGGTTCTCGGTCTGGCTGTGCCGACGAACGAACTGTTCAATCAGCATCATTACCCCCTGCAAGATATCCAGCGGCTCAAAGCCGGTCACCACCAGAGGTTTGTGATATTGCCGACTGATGAAATGGTACGGCTCAGTGCCGATCACCATGCTGACGTGGCCGGGTGCCAGAAAACCGTCGATGCGTACATCCGGCTGTTGCAGCAGGCTGCGCAAGGTCGGGATCAGGCTGATGTGCTGGCAAAATACGCTGAAGTTGTCCAGACCTGCCAGCTTCGCCTGTTGCAAGGTGATTGCCGTCACCGGCATGGTGGTTTCAAAGCCCAGAGCAAAGAACACCACCTGCCGCTGCGGGTTTTGCCGCGCCAGTTGCAGGGCATCCAACGGCGAGTACACCACCCGCACGTCGGCTCCCCGCTCGCGGGCCTGCAGTAAAGACCCCTGCTTGCCCGGCACCCGCAGCGCATCGCCGAAGGTGCAAAAAATCACTTCGGGGTGTTCGGCGATTTCACGGCAGGCATCGATACGCCCCATCGGCAAAACGCACACCGGGCAGCCAGGGCCGTGAATGAATTCAATGTTCGGCGGCAGCAGCTTGTCCAGACCAAAGCGGAAAATGGCATGGGTATGGCCACCGCAGACCTCCATGATTTGCAGCGGACGCTCGGCGGTAAACGGCAACTGTGCGGCGCGCTGGCGGATATGTTGCAACAGGTTTTTTACCCGCTGCGGATCGCGAAATTCATCGACGTAATCCATGGTTATCCTCCCCCGCCATAAACAGCGCCACGTCCGGCTCCACTTCCCCCATCGCCTGCAACGCTGCCAGCATCTCTTCGGCTTCCTGCTGATCGAGTCGGCTCATGGCGAAGCCCACGTGGATCAGCACCCAGCAACCGATTATCGCTTCTTCAGGCTCATCCTCGCGGCGAACCAAGGCAATATTCACCTCGCGTTGCACGCCGCAGACTTCGGCCCAGGCATGCTGAGGCTGGTGTTGATCCAGTGCCACGATCTGCCCGGGGATACCTATGCACATAGCTGCCGCTCCAGCCAGGCCAACCACTGATCCATCCCTTCGCCCTGGGTGGCCGAGAGGGTGATTATCTCGATGTTGGGGTTAACCTGCCGGGCATTGGCGATGCAGGCCGCCAGATCAAAGTTCAAATACGGCAGCAGATCGACCTTGTTCAGCAGCATCAGCCGTGCGGCAGCAAACATATGCGGGTATTTGAGCGGCTTGTCTTCCCCTTCGGTGACCGAAAGTACCGCCACTTTATGCCGCTCCCCCAGATCGAAGCTGGCGGGGCAAACCAGATTACCGACGTTTTCGATAAACAGCAGGCTGCGGGGTTTGAGTGCCAGGCGTTGGGCGGCCTCATGAACCATTTGCGCATCCAGATGGCAGCCTTTCCCGGTATTGACCTGGATCGCCGGGACGCCGGTGGCGCGGATACGTTCGGCATCGTTGGTGGTTTGCTGGTCGCCTTCCACCACCGCGCACTCACGCGCCCCACGCAGCCGCAGCAAGGTTTCCGTCAGCAGTGTGGTTTTACCGGAGCCGGGGCTGGACACCAGATTCAACGCCAGGATCTGCTGGTCGGCAAAATACTGACGATTACGTTCCGCCAGGCGATCGTTTTTATCCAACACCCGGGTTTCTATTTCCAGCATACGTCGCTGGCTGATGCCCGGCGCATGGGTTCCTGCCACCCCTAACCCATAATGCAGGTCGCCCTTCAGCGTCCGTTGTGGGCGAAACGGCACTTTGGCGTCGCCTTCAATCGTCAGTTCCCCGTGGGCACAACCGCAAGTACTGCACATGTTGATTCTCCTTTCCGTTATTCAATTTCCAGACGTTTTATTTGCAGCCCATCATCGGCCTGCACCCGCAGATTTCGCCCGGCGCAGTGCGGGCAGACCAGGACCTGCGGGATCAGCAACTCGACATCGGCCTGGCAGTCATAACACCAGGACAAGGCAGGTTGTTCCGTCAGATGCAGCTCACAGCCTTCGGCCAGGGTGTCGCGACACACCATGTCAAAACAGAACCGCAGCGACTCCGCCTCCACACAGGAAAATGCGCCAATCTCGAACCACACCGCGGTAATACGTTTCGCACGATGTTGGCGAGCCTGCTGTTGCATTATTTCCATCGCATGTTGGCACAAGGTTATTTCGTGCATCCGGCCTCCGTTAAGGGCGATAAAACGCGTCATATCCCTGACAGTGCAAATATGATGCCAAAGCGGAATTGGCATATTTGTCGAGTACCATGACGTCGACACTAATTAAATTCGCCGTCACCTAGCTGGCGGCCAGGTTATTTTTTAATTGAGGATTGAATTGAAAGGGAATAATGAAATTCATCTGGGTTTGGCACGCTTTATGCTTTAACTCGCTGACCCGAGCTATTTCGACAATGAACCCCATTTTGAGTGACGACAATGAGTACAATCAGTGAAGTAACCAGCCAGGCCGATTATATCGCCAACAAAAGCAACCGCCTGATGGCGCAGTGGCAAACCTACCACAGCACCTTAATCAAAGCGGTAACCACCACTAAAAAGAAGATTAATCATCAGTTTACCTATGGACAGGACGACGACCTGCGCTTTGTGCTGTTCAACCACTTTACGGTGAGCATTCAGTTAAGCGAAGGGTTTTACAGCCGCGACATCTGCTACCGCATTAATTTGGCTAGCGCGCACCAACCGGAAAACTTCGCCCCCTTTGCCCATGCCACGTTAGATGAAAATGGCAATATTGACGGTGTTATAAACAACCGCGACATCCCGGCGGTGTTTGAACATTATCTGGATAAGATCGCCGTTATTTATCAATGCCTGTTTGATTCGCTGCATGACGGCAATGCCATTCATGACGCACTGAAAAAAATAACCCTGTCCGTCTGACTGTCGGCGTTATTCACTGACGGAAAACTGTCGAAACGTCATTTTTTACTGACGATTTCGTCATAAATGACGAAGCAAGGAGTGTGCATGAACCGCTTTATTATTGCGGACCCCAAATTGTGTATTGGCTGCAATACCTGCATGGCCAGTTGTTCTGCGGAACATCGGCTGCAGGGTTTACAGGCATTACCCCGTTTGCAGGTGATACGAAACGCCCGCGATTCGGCACCGGTGATGTGCCATCAATGTGAAGACGCGCCCTGTGCGCAGGTGTGCCCGGTTAACGCCATTCGCCATCAGGATGACGCCATTGTCCTCAACGAGAGCCTGTGCGTCAGTTGCAAACTCTGCGGCATTGCCTGCCCCTTCGGTGCCATTGGCTTTGGCGGCAGCGCCCCATTGGCGATCCCCGCAGACTGTAACACCCCGCTGGCACTGCCTGCGGCCAAAGCGCCGCGGCCGATCAGCGCCTTCCTCGATTGTGTGCCCGGTGTCCGTGCGGTGGCGGTGAAGTGCGATCTCTGCGCTTTCAGTCCTGAAGGCCCCGCCTGTATCCGCACCTGTCCGACCCAGGCCATCCGGCTGGTCAGCGACCACGACGTACGCAACGCCAGCGAACAGAAAAGGCGCAACGCCATGCAGGCGCTCAGTGCCGAGCTGCCGTTCGCTGCCGCCCCTGGATCCCTCAAGGAGCCCAATTAATGATGTACTCCATGGTGCCCGAGCCACTGTCGTTGCTGACGCTGGCGTTAGTCGGGTATGTGCTTTTTGCGTTGCTGAGCTGGTTGCTGGCCCCCTGGCCGCGCCTCAACGCCCTGCTGGGCGGCGGCACCTTGCTGTGCGCCATCGCCTCACTGTCGGCGGCGGTGTCTATGCTGTTTGCGCCGCTGCATAGCGCCCGTTTGCCGTGGCTGAATTATGCGGTGGAAATCAGCGGCATTAACGCGCTGTTGCTGCTGGTGATGGCCCTGTGCGGGATCGGTGCCGCTTTGTACCACATTGGCAGCGTCGCCAGGCTCAACGCGCACGCAGGTGGCCGGTTGGGCGGATTGATCAATCTGATGCTGGCGGCGTTAAGCGCCGCCGTGATGGCCGATAACGCCCTGGCATTGTTGTTGCTGTTAGAGCTGGCGGCGCTGTGCGGCTATTTCCTGACGGTCCATGCCCCAAGCGCAAAAAGCCTGCGGGCCGGGCATAACCAGTTTTTGCTGATGCGCCTGGGCAGCCTGCTGTTGGTTATCGCCTTCGCGCTGATCTATTCCCACAGCCACAGCCTGCAGTTTAGCGTGATCCGCGCTACACCATTACCGGACGCAGTGCGTAACGGCGTATTCCTGCTGGCGTTGGCCGGCTTTGGCATTTTTGCCGGGGTGATGCCGTTGCATGCCTGGGTGCCTCAGTCCCACAGCAGTGCGCCCGCTTCTGCCGCCATGCTGTTTTCCAGCGGGCTGATGAAGGTCGGCCTGTTGGGCATTCTGAAAATTGGGCTGGATCTGCTGGGGATGCCGCCGCTGTGGTGGGGATTACTGGTGCTGCTGTTGGCCGCCGGCACCGCGTTTTTCGGCGGCTTGTATGCGCTGATGGAACACGATTTGCGGCGTTTGCTGGCTTACCACACGCTGGAGAATATCGGCATCATCCTGCTGGGCATCGGGGGAGCCATGGTCGGTATGGCGTTGCGTCAGCCATTGCTGACGGCATTCGCCCTGATCGGGGGTCTGTTCCACCTGCTCAATCACAGCCTGTTTAAAAGCGCATTGCTGCTGGCAGCGGGGGCGATTGAGCAGCAAACCGGGCTTAAGGACATGGAGAAAATGGGCGGTTTGGCACGGCTGATGCCCTGGACCGCCGTTTCGTTGTTGATTGGCCTGGTGGCGATGGCCGCGCTGCCGCCGTTGAACGGTTTTGCCAGTGAATGGTTGATCTACCAGGGATTATTCCGCTTCAGTGCGGCACCCGGCTTTATTGGCCATCTGTTCGGCCCGCTGCTGGCGGTGGCCTTGGCCCTGACCGGTGCGCTGGCGGTGATGTGCGTCAGCAAAGTGTTTGGCGTCGCCTGTCTGGGAGCACCACGCTGCGCCGCCGCGGCCAATGCCGTTCAGGCTAACCTCGGCCTGACGCTGAGCCACCTGCTGCCCGCGTTGCTGTGTCTGGTCTGTGGCCTGGGCGCGCCCTGGATCATCCCGCTGTTTGCCCGCCTGATCGGCATGACGTCCGAGCAATCGCTATCCGTCTCCAGCACGCTGGTGTCCACCCCGCTGATCGCCATTCTCTTGCTGGCGATGCCGCTGCTGCCGTTGTTGATCGCGGCGCGTTATCAGGCACGTCGCCAACCTCGCCGGGTACAAGGCAGCGCCTGGACCTGCGGCTATGGGCATGAGGAGGCGATGGTGATCACCGCCACCGGCTTTGCTCAACCGCTGCGGGTGATGTTTGCCCCGCTTTATCAACTGCGCCGCTGGCTGCCGGATGCTTTCGTTAATCAGTTACAACGTAACGCCTTCATTGCCTTCTGCCGTGGCCTGGCCGCCGTGGAACTTGCGGTGCTGTTGGTAGTGGCTTTTGCCTGAGGAGATGACAATGACCTATCCCAATCTGTTGCTCGGTCTGGCGCAGGCCTTGCTGTTGCTGGCCATAGCTCCGCTGTTTGCCGGTATCAGCCGGGTGCTGCGTGCGCGTATCCACAGCCGTTGCGGCCCCGGCGTATTACAGGAATACCGTGATATCGCCAAATTGCTTAAGCGGCAAAGTGTGGCACCGGCGGCTTCCGGCCTGGCCTTTCACGCCATGCCCTACCTGCTGACTGGCACCCTGCTGACCATCGCTTGTGCGCTGCCGATGCTGACCACCGCCTCGCCGCTGCCCGCCATCGGGGATGTGATCACGCTGATTTACCTGTTCGCCGTGGTGCGCTTTGTTTTCGCCATCGCCGGTTTGGATACCGGCAGCCCCTTTACCGCCATCGGCGCCAGCCGCGAGGCGGTACTGGGCATCCTGGTTGAACCGATCCTGTTGCTGGGGCTATGGGTGACCGCCCTGGTTGCCGGATCGACTCAGTTGAGCGCCATGGTGCAAAGCCTGCTGGGCTTGCCGCATCACGCGGGGTTACCGCTGCTGTTGGCCGGTTTGGCCTGCGCGTTCGCCACCTATATCGAGATGGGCAAGCTGCCGTTTGACATGGCCGAGGCCGAACAAGAGTTGCAGGAAGGCCCGTTGACGGAATATTCCGGGGCCGAGCTCGGCGTACTGAAATGGGGCATCAGCCTCAAACAACTGGTGGTGCTGCAACTGTTCCTCGGCGTGTTCCTGCCCTGGGGACAGGCGGCACAACTCTCCGCCCTTCCATTGTTGGGCGCGCTGGTATTGGCGCTGCTCAAGTTGCTGTGTGCGGTGACCCTGATCGCGGTTATCGAAAACAGCGTGGCGCGTTTGCGTTTCCTGAAAACCGCCCGTACCACCTGGGCCGGTTTTGGGCTGGCTTTTCTGGCGCTGGTTTCCTGGCTGGTCGTCGGCTGAATAATGACTAAGGCAATCAATAATGACTAACGAACATCAAGGCCGGCACTACCTGGCGGCGCTGCAGCAACAATTCCCGGCGGCCATACTGGCCGACGAATGGCAAACCGCCGATCAATTGACGGTCACCGTTAAGCTCAACGCGCTGCCGGAAGTGGTGGAATGGCTGTATTACCAACAGGGCGGCTGGTTATCGGTGCTGTTTGGCAACGACGAACGCACGCTGTGTGGCAATTACGTGCTGTATTACGTCCTGTCGATGGAGCAAGGCACCAAATGCTGGATCACGGTGCGCGCCGAAGTGGACGCCCAAACGCTGGAGTTCCCTTCCGTCACGCCACGGGTGCCCGCCGCCGTTTGGGGAGAGCGCGAAGTGCGCGACATGTATGGTCTGCGCCCGGTGGGCTTGCCGGATGAACGGCGGCTGGTGCTGCCCGACGACTGGCCGGACGATCTCCACCCGCTGCGCAAAGATGCGATGGACTATCGCCAACGCCCGGCGCCCACCACCGATGTGGAAACCTACCCGTTCGAAAGCCTGGCCGGTGCGAAAGCCAACGTGGTGCCGATCGGTCCGTTGCATATCACCTCGGATGAGCCCGGCCATTTTCGGCTGTTCGTCGACGGGGAAGACATCATCGACGCCGATTACCGCTTGTTCTACGTGCACCGCGGGATGGAGAAACTGGCCGAAACCCGCATGGGCTACAACGAAGTGACCTTTCTGTCGGATCGGGTGTGCGGCATTTGCGGCTTTACCCACAGCGTGGCGTACACCAGTTCGGTGGAGAACGCGATGGGCATTCAGGTGCCGGAACGCGCCCAGATGATCCGCTCGATCCTGTTGGAAGTGGAGCGGCTGCACAGCCACCTGCTGAATCTGGGACTGGCCTGCCATTTCGTCGGTTTTGACTCCGGATTTATGCAGTTCTTCCGCGTACGCGAACAGTCGATGAAAATGGCGGAAATACTGACCGGCGCGCGCAAAACCTATGGTTTGAACCTGATCGGCGGCATTCGCCGCGATATTTTGAAAGACGACATGCTGCAAACCCTGAAGCTGGCCGCGCAAATGCGCAGTGAACTGGTGGATCTGGTCGATATCTTGCTCAGCACGCCCAACACCGAACAACGCAGCGTCGGGGTGGGCCGTCTCGATCCTCAGGTGGCCCGCGACTACAGCAACGTCGGCCCGATGATCCGCGGCAGCGGCCACCGCCGTGATACCCGCATTGACCACCCTTTCGCCGGTTACGCCAAACTGCCGGTAGAGCTTTGTGTGGAAAGCGGTTGCGACGTTTATTCCCGACTTAAGGTGCGCATTCACGAAGTGTTCAACTCGCTGGGCATTATCGAGTTCGGTCTGCAGAACTTGCCGGGCGGGCCGCTGGCGGTAGACGGCTTCACCTATATCCCGCACCGCTTTGCCCTGGGTTTTGCCGAAGCGCCGCGTGGCGATGACATCCACTGGAGCATGACCGGCGACAACCAAAAACTGTTCCGTTGGCGCTGCCGTGCCGCCACCTATGCCAATTGGCCCACCCTGCGTTACATGCTGCGCGGCAATACGGTATCCGACGCCCCGCTGATTATCGGCAGTCTCGATCCTTGCTACTCCTGCACCGATCGCATGACCATCGTCGACGTACGCAAGCGCCAGTCCATCATCGTGCCGTACAAAGAGATCGAACGTTACGGCATCGAGCGGAAAAACAAGCCGTTCTAACCGGAGCCCATCATGCTGAAACTGATTAAAAAAGTGCTGAAGACCGGGCCGGCCACCGTCGCTTACCCGGCCCGGCCGCTGGCCATTGACCCGAACTTTCGCGGTAAGCCCGAATATACCCCGCAGCAATGCATCGCCTGCGGGGCCTGCGCCAACGCCTGCCCGTCCAATGCGTTGACCATGACAACCGATCTCGGCAGCGGCACCCTGCGCTGGCAGTTGTTTCTTGGCCGCTGCATCTTTTGCGCACGCTGCGAGGAGGTGTGCCCCACCGCAGCCATTCGGCTTTCACAGCAGTTCGAACTGGCCGTGTGGCGAAAAGAGGATCTGTACGAACAGGCCGACTTCGCCATTTGTCATTGCCGAGAGTGCGGCAAGCCCTACGCGACGCAAAAAGAGATTGATTATGCGATGGCGTTGCTCGGGCTGAGCAGCACCGAAACGGCAACCCGCCGGGCGCAGTTTGAAACCTGCCCGGCCTGCAAGCAACAGCAGAACCTGACCCAGGCCGATCGCATTGATATTGGCCGTCATTTGACCCGGGAGGTCATCTCATGAATTCGCCCTTGATTGGCCCACGCGATGAAAATGGCCTGCCGGTGCCGATCACCCTTGACGAGAGCATCGCCAAGCTGAAAACCACCCTGCTGCAGGATATCCGTCGTTCAGCCTATGTCTATCGGGTGGATTGCGGCGGCTGCAATGGTTGCGAAATTGAGATTTTCGCCGCCATTTCGCCATTGTTCGACGCTGAACGCTTCGGCATCAAAGTGGTACCGTCCCCGCGTCATGCCGATATTCTGTTGTTTACCGGGGCGGTGACCCGCGCCATGCGTATCCCGGCGATCCGCGCCTGGCAAGCTTCGCCCGATCCTAAAATCAGCATCTCTTACGGTGCCTGCGGCAACAGCGGCGGCATCTTCCACGACCTCTACTGCGTGTGGGGCGGCACCGATCGCATCGTGCCGGTCGATGTTTATATTCCCGGCTGCCCGCCAACGCCGGCCGCGACCATTTACGGCTTCGCCATGGCGCTCGGCTTGTTGGATCAGAAAATCAAAGGCCACCAGCATGACGAAACCGACGGTGAAGCGACGCGCCTGTTGCACCCGCAGCTGCCTCAGCCGCTGCGGGTGCTGTTGGATCGTGAAGCCCGGCGCATGGCCGGTTATCGCTACGGCCGCCAAATCGCCGACCAGTTTATGCAACTGCTGGCAGCAGACACCCCAGAGTCGGCCGAACAGCGCATTGCCGCCTATCTGCAGCAGCAAGATGACCTGCGCCTCAATGAGATTATCGGCAACCTGCTGGGCATATATCAGCGGGTACTGCGTGGGGATCTGCGGCTATGACAGTTTCCCAAGGCCAGGTGGTGTTCTATTCGCTCAGCCGCAAATTTGTGCAGGAGAAAAAGGCCCCGCCGAAAGCCCAGGAGGTGATCTATTACAGCCTGGCGATCGGCCACCATCTGGGGGTGATCGACTGCCTGGAAGCCAAACTCAGTTGCCCGCTGGCGGGTTTTCGCGAGTGGGTGGCGCAATTGCCTTCCGGCAGCACCGCGCGGCGCAAACTGGAAGGGGTCGATCGCTTTGGCGAAATCTGCATCGACAGCAGTCACACCCACCTGTTGGCGAGCGCATTGAGCCGCGCGGCCGCGCGAATGACCGCTGAGCAGCAGGACTGGAACCAAAGGCTGATTGCCCTGCTGCAATCGATTGAAAACGAACCCGCCATTTACCTGATGGTCCGGAGGCACGATGCGTAACGTTTTATTGTGTGTGGGCAACTGCATGATGGGGGATGACGGTGCCGGGCCGCTGCTGGCCGAACTGTGCGCCAGCCACCCCCCTGCAGGCTGGCGGGTGATTGACGGCGGCGCTGCGCCGGAAAATGACATCGGGCATATCCGCGAGCTGCAACCTGACCGCCTGGTGATCGTCGATGCCACCGATATGGGGCTCGCGCCCGGAGAAACCCGGGTGATCGACGAACAGGACATTGCCGCCATGTTCATCATGACGACGCATAACCTGCCGCTCAACTTCCTGATCGACCAACTGCGCGCAGACATCGCGGACATTACCTTTATCGGCATCCAACCCGAGGTGGTGGCGTTTTACTACCCGATAGGCGCGGCGGTGAGGCAGGCCGTGGCGACCCTTCACCAACGCCTGCATTGCTGGACGACCAATGGCGGTTACCCGCAATGGGAGATGACGAATGTCTGACGCGTCATCGTCATTTATGTCGACCCGCTGTCGGTAAACTCGTCATGAAATTCTAATTATCTGCTTTTTAAGGATTTTCAGGATTGGCATGCTTTATGCCTAACCCGAACCACCACCTCACTTTTGCCATACCCGGATGAAGGGTAACCCAGGAGTTATTGATGAACCGGTTTATCATCGCCGATCCCAAAAAATGCATCGGCTGCCGTACCTGTGAAATTGCCTGCGTGATGGCGCACAGCGAAAGCCAGGATATTTCGGCGTTGAACGCCACCAGCTTCGCCCCGCGCCTGCATGTGATCAAAGGCGTCAACGTCAGCACCGCCGTGCTCTGTCGACAATGTGAGGACGCACCCTGCTCCAACGTCTGCCCCAACGGCGCCATCAGCCGTACCAATGGCATGGTGCTGGTAATGCAGGAACGCTGCATCGGCTGTAAGACCTGCGTGGTGGCCTGCCCCTACGGCGCCATGGAAGTAATCACCCGCCCGGTAGTCCGCCAGAACGGCGCCATGATGAGCGCCACCACCGAGAAAGCCGAAGCCCATAAATGCGACCTGTGCATCGGCCGTGATAGCGGCCCGGCCTGCATGGAAACCTGCCCAACCAATGCGCTGCACTGCGTCGATCGCAACATGCTGCAGGAAATGAACGCCGAGAAGCGTCGCCGCGCCGCGCTCGACACTATGTCGTCACTGTTTTAGGAACTGAACCAATGAAAAAAATCACAACCGTCTGCCCTTACTGCGGTGCAGGCTGCAAAATGAAACTGGTGGTCGACAACGGCAAGATCATTCGCGCCGAGGCGGCTGACGGCGTGACCAATCAGGGCGAGCTGTGCCTGAAAGGCTATTACGGCTGGGACTTCCTTAACGACACCAAACTCTTGACTCCCCGCCTGAGTCAGCCGCTGATCCGCCGGCAGAAAGGCGGCAAGTTCGAAGCCGTCAGTTGGGACGAGGCGATCCGCTACACCGCGCAACGGCTGCAACAAATTAAAGATAAGCACGGTGCCAGCGCCATCATGCACACCGGTTCCTCACGCGGTACCGGTAATGAAACCAACTACGTGATGCAGAAGTTTGCCCGTGCGGTGATCGGCACCAATAACGTCGACTGCTGCGCCCGCGTCTGCCACGGCCCTTCGGTCGCAGGTTTGCAGGCCACGCTGGGTAACGGCGCCATGAGTAACTCGATTGGCGATATCGAAAACTCCAAATGCCTGCTGATCATCGGTTACAACTGCGCCGACTCTCACCCTATCGTGGCGCGCCGGGTGCTCAAGGCCAAAGAGAAAGGCGCGCAGATCGTGGTGTGCGACCCGCGTCGGATTGAAACGGCGCGCATTGCCGACCAGCATTTGCAGATCAAGAACGGCTGTAACATGGCGCTGGTGAATGCCTTCGCCTATGTGCTGATTGAAGAAAATCTGTATGACCGCGATTACGTGGCGAAGTACACCGAGGGATTCGAGGCTTACCGTCAGCAACTGGCGGACTATGCGCCAGAAGCGGTGGAACACCTGACCGGCGTCACCGCCCAGCAGATCCGTCAGGCGATGCGCACCTACGCCAGCGCGCCTTCTGCCACCATCATGTGGGGCATGGGCGTGACCCAGTTCGGTCAGGCGGTGGACGTGGTCAAAGGTCTCGCCAGTCTGGCGTTGCTGACCGGCAATCTGGGCCGCGCCAACGTCGGCGTTGGGCCGGTACGTGGGCAGAACAACGTTCAGGGGGCCTGCGACATGGGTGTGCTGCCCAATGAGTTCCCGGGTTATCAGGCGGTCACCGATGCGGCCGTGCGCGCTAAATTCGCCGCAGCCTGGGGAATTGACGCCACAAAAATGGATCCGAACGTCGGCTACCGCATCACCGAAATCCCGCACCTGGTCCATGAAGGCAAAGTCAAAGCCTATTACATCATGGGGGAAGATCCGTTACAGACCGAGGCCGATCTGAGTCTGGTGCGCGGCGCGTTCGAAGCGCTGGAGTTTGTGGTGGTGCAAGACATCTTTATGACCAAAACCGCTGAACAGGCGGATGTGATCTTGCCTGCCACCTCCTGGGGCGAGCATGGCGGTGTGTTCTCCTGCGCCGATCGCGGGTTCCAGCGTTTCGAGAAAGCCATTGAGCCGCAGTACAACGTCAAACGCGACTGGGAAATCATCAGCCTGCTGGCCAGCGAAATGGGCTATCCGATGCATTACGACGATAACCAGCAGATCTGGGATGAAATGCGCTCGCTCTGCCCGCTGTTTTACGGGGCGACCTACGAAAAAATGGGCGAACTTGGCCACGTGCAATGGCCGTGTACCACGCTGGAAAGCCAGGGCACGCCGTACCTGTATCAGGGAAACCAATTCACTACGCCATCCGGTAAAGGCCAATTGTTCGCGACCACCTGGCGCGCACCGGCCGAGATCCCGGATGCCGATTACCCATTGGTGCTCTGTACCGTGCGTGAAGTTGGCCATTACTCCTGCCGTTCCATGACCGGCAACTGTGCGGCCCTGCAAACCTTGGCGGACGAACCCGGCTTCGTGCAGATCAATCCTCAGGATGCCGCCGCGCTGGGCATTGCCGATCAACAACTGGTGTGGGTATCTTCCCGCCGCGGCAAGGTGATCAGCCGCGCCAACTATAACGAGCGTATTAATCTGGGGGCGGTGTATATGACCTACCAGTGGTGGATCGGTGCCTGTAACGAACTGACCCAGGAGAATCTGGACCCGATATCCAAAACGCCGGAAACCAAATACTGCGCGATAAAACTGGAGGCGATTGCCGATCAGCACTGGGCAGAAAACTATGCCCAGCAAAGCTACAGCGAGATGAAAGCTCGCCTGCGCCGCGCAGCGGAAGACGTAATGTAAAGCTTGTAGGGGGCGCAGTCGCACCGATTAACACGGGCGCAGCATGCAGCGCCCCTACAAAACCCACAGAGGGTAATAAACCATGTCCCATCCAGGGCTGCTGCTGCGTATCAGCGGTAAAGTTCAGGGCGTCGGCTTTCGGCCTTTTGTCTGGCAACTGGCCGAACAGCTCAATCTGCGTGGTGAAGTCTGGAACGACAGCGCCGGGGTGGAGATTCGCCTGCTCGAACCCGTCGATCTCGAGGTGTTCCTTCACGTGTTGTACCAGCAAGCGCCGCCTTTGGCCCAGATCGAACGCATCCAGCAGCGGCCGTTTACCTGGCTGCAGGCACCCGATGATTTTCGTATCCGCGCCAGTCAACGCGGCGCTCTGGCAACCCAGATCGTCCCGGACGCCGCAACCTGTCCGCAATGTTTGCTGGAAATGAACGATCCGCAGGATCGTCGTTACCGCTACCCGTTCATCAATTGCACGCATTGTGGCCCACGCTTCACCATTATTCGTGCCATGCCCTACGATCGTCCGGCCACCAGCATGGCGCCCTTTCTTCTTTGCCCGCCCTGCGCCCAGGAATACCGTGCGGTGCATAACCGGCGTTTTCATGCCCAGCCGGTGGCCTGTAGCGACTGCGGCCCCCAGTTGTTCAGTTGCACAGCGCAGGGCACACCGCAGCATCGGGGCGAGGAAGCCTTGCAACAGGCGGTAACCGCGTTGGCCAAGGGACAAATTGTCGCCATCAAAGGCCTTGGGGGCTTTCATCTGGCATGCGACGCCACCGATACCCAGGCCGTAGAGCGCCTGCGTCTGCGCAAACGGCGGCCGGGCAAACCGCTGGCGGTGATGCTGCCGAACAGGGACTGGTTGGATCGTTGTGCCGATGGCGTTGATCTGGCGCGCACCGGGCGCTTGTTGGCTTCCGCTGCCGCCCCCATCGTGCTGGTGCCACGCTCGCCCAATTCACCGCTGTCTGAGGCGGTTGCGCCGCAGTTGGACGAGGTGGGGCTGATGTTGCCGGCCAATCCCCTGCACCATTTATTGATGCAGGCGATACAACGCCCATTGGTGATGACCTCCGGCAATGCGGCCGGTTGCGCCCCGGCGCTAACCAACGGCGCCGCCCTGGCGGATTTGGCCGACATTGCCGATTTGTGGTTACTGCACGATCGCGAGATCGTGCAACGTGCCGATGATTCGTTGGTACGGTTGCTGCCTGAAGGCCCTGAAATGCTGCGCCGCGCGCGGGGATCCGTGCCCGATGCCCTGCCATTGCCCCCCGGCTTCCCTTCCCAGCCGCCGCTGCTGGCGGTGGGCGGCGATCGTAAAAATACCTTTTGCCTGGTACAGGGAAATCAAGCCGTGCTCAGTTCGCATTTTGGCGATTTGCAGCAGGAGGATGTTCAGCAGCAGTGGCAACAGGCCATCTCGCATTTTATGACGTTGTACCATTGCCAGCCGCAGCGACTGGCCAGCGACGCTCACCCCGGTTATGTCAGCCACCAATGGGCCGCCCGACAGTCGCTACCGGTGACCCCGGTGTTGCACCATCATGCGCATTTGGCCGCTTGCCTGGCCGAACACGCCTGGCCGCTGGAAGGCGGAGCGGTCATTGGCCTGGCACTGGACGGTTTGGGATACGGGCAGGACGGAGCCCTGTGGGGCGGTGAATGCCTGCTGGTCGATTACCGCCGCTGCCGTCATCTGGGAGGATTGCCCGCCGTGGCGCTGCCCGGTGGCGATCTGGCCGCGCAGCAACCCTGGCGTAATCAGTTGGCGCATTTTGCGCGCTTCGTACCGAACTGGCAAAACGACCCGCAGGCCGAGCGGCTATTGACCTATCCCTGGCAACCCCTGCTGCAAGCCATCAACGCCGGTATCAATTCACCGTTGGCCTCCTCGGCCGGCCGTTTGTTTGATGCCGCCGCCGCCGCGCTGGGTTGCGCCCCTGCCCGGCAAAGTTGGGAAGGCGAAGCCGCCAGCATTTTTGAGACGCTGGCCCACCGGAGCAGCCCTTGCCGCCATCCGGTCACGCTGCCGCTGTGCGCAGAACAGCTCGATCTGGGCAGGTTCTGGCAACAATGGCTGGCCTGGCAGGCCCCTGCCGCTCAACGGGCCTGGGCGTTCCATGACGCCTTGGCGCAGGGGTTCTCGCGGCTGGCTAAACATTTTGCCGCTGAGCATCACCTGCAGCATGTGGCGTTAAGCGGCGGCGTGCTGCACAACCGCCTATTGCGTCAACGGCTACAGCATCATCTGGCACCGTTGCAGGTGCTGTTGCCACAACGGCTGCCGGCCGGCGATGGCGGCCTGGCGTTCGGTCAGGCGATGGTCGCCTGCGCGCAACATACCCCGGTAACGCCTCTAAACATTAAAATTCGACAGGAAGTAACATGTTAAACCGCGAGTTTTTCCAGACCCATACCCGCGCCTTTTGGCTGTTGTTGGCATTAGTGGGGCTGAACCTGCTGGCATGGGCGACGGCCCTGGTGGCGTTTCGCCATTATCCCGCGCTGATCGCCGCCGCGCTGTTGGCTTACGGTTACGGGCTGCGCCACGCGGTAGATGCCGACCACATTGCCGCTATCGATAACGTCACCCGTAAGTTGATGCAGCAAGGCCAGCGTCCGGTTTCGGTCGGGGCATTCTTCTCGCTGGGGCATTCCAGTATCGTGGTGCTGGCCTGCATCGCGATTGCCGCCACCTCATTGGCCTTTGGCGACCGCATTGGCTGGCTGCATCAATACGGCACCACTCTGGGCACGCTGATCTCCTCCCTGTTCCTGCTGGCCATGGCGTTGTTGAACTGGCTGATTTTTCGCGACGTTTATCGCATTTTCCGCCGGGTGAAGCGCGGCGAAAAACTCGTGGAACAAGATGTCGCCTTGCTGGTGAACGGCACCGGCGGCGTCATGACGCGCCTGTATCGCTTTGCTTTTAATCTGGTCAATAAAAGCTGGCACATGTATTTGGTCGGTTTCTTGTTTGGCCTGGGCTTTGATACCGCCACCGAGGTGGGTCTGCTAGGGATCTCAGCCACCGGTGTCACATCCGGCATGTCGGTTTGGTCGATTATGGTGTTCCCGCTGCTGTTTGCCAGCGGCATGGCGCTGATCGACTCGCTGGACAACTTTGTGATGGTCGGCGCTTACGGTTGGGCGTTCAATAAACCGATCCGCAAGCTGTATTACAACATGACCATCACCGCAACCAGCGTGGCTATCGCCCTGGTGATCGGTGGGCTGGAGGGTCTGGGCCTGCTGGCCGACAAGCTGGAACTGCAAGGCGGGCTGTGGCGCGGCGTTGAGAAACTCAATGAGAACCTGGGCAGCGTCGGCTACGCCGCTATCGCGCTGTTTGTGGTACTGTGGATCTTGTCCGCCCTCAATTACCGCCGCAAAAACTATGATTCGTTAAGGGGGTTCGAGGTCCAATGATGTAAAAAAACATGTTAAGAGTTTAATTCATTGTTTATATTAAAATTTAAAGTTCTTAGATCGAAAAAAAATGTTCCCAGGAAGCGTGCCGTGGTCAGTTGAATAGCAATCCCCAGACGGTTATGTTTTCCCCGCCGCAGGTTGATTTAAGTTTGGGCGAAAACCTCATCAAAGATCGGGAATGGCTCTGGAACTTATTCACCTTGATACTCCTATTAAGGTGGTCATGGAGAAAACCGGTATTTCACGGGCAACTTACTTTCGGTTGAAAAAATCATCAGCGCCGTTCCTGATGGTAAGACGCTACAAATGATAGTTTTCAGGTTCCTGCCTCGGAAACTCTAAACATCTTCACATAAATAACCGGGGACATGATGGATAATTATAATCAGTTGCTTGCATTCATATGGGCGTTTGAATACGGCAATTTTTCTGCCGCTGCGCGGGCAAACGGATTGACACCTTCAGCAATGAGTAAACTCATCAGCCGGCTGGAGGCGAGATTACAGGTAAGACTCTTCCATCGTGGAACGAGAAAGTTAATGCTGACCGAAGAGGGACACGTTTATCTTAACAGTGCCCGGGCAGTCGTTGACGCAATGACCGAGGCTGATTCACTGGCTGAAGATATGCCATCGCGCATCAGGGGGCAGCTGAAAATCCGCACCATGACCACCTTCGCTCGTTATCATATCCTTCCATGGTTGCCAGAGTTTATTGACGCCTACCCTGACCTCAACGTTGATATTGAAACGGGGCCGGTTTACCGGGATGACTTTGATAAAGGGCTGGATCTCGCCATTTATGGTGGTGTACTTGCGAGTTCTTCCCGTGTCGCCCGTCGTATCGGTGAGAGTAAGTGGATTACCTGCGCTTCGCCGGCCTACATCACCAAGTACGGGATACCCTCCCATCCCCGTGAGTTGATGGAACATCGCTGCTTTCACTTTAATTTCGATAGCCACTGGAATCAGTGGGTATTCGCCGAAGACAATCAGAGCATCATATTCCCGGTTAAACCGGTTGCCTCCCTGTCGCAGGGCGATTTGCTTCGCGATCTGGCCATCCAGGGAGAAGGTATCGTCCGCCTGGCTGACTTCCACGTTCACCGCGATATCAGAGAGGGAAGATTAATACCGCTTTTGAAGGCATTCCAGTCTCCTGTCAGGGAGCCGCTCTATGTAATTTACGCGAAAAGGCAGCATCTCAGCCCGCGCATCCGCTGTTTTATTGAATTCATGGAAAAACAGATAGCTCTGCATCCCTGGAGCATTTGAGTTTTCAGTCAATACTGCCGACTGCTTGTCTGTCCGTTCATATTTTATTCTGAGCTGTGAAACTGCGTCATAGTGGGTATTCCTGCTGCTCGAATCCCCTCAATCATGGTTCGTGTTACTGTTTTATGGATTTCCACCGAACATATCCATTTTCCAGGACAAAAGATATTACTATGTCTGACAGACAAACATCATGGGCAGGGATGGCGCTGGCCCTGGCTTTCTTTTCCGGCATGCTGAGCAGCAGCCTTCCCACCCCTCTCTATCCCGTATACATCAGTTTATATGGCTTCAGCGCCTCTCAGATAATGACGGTATTTGGCGTTTACGCCGCCGGTGTCCTTTTAGCGCTGGCATTTACCGCGAAGCTTAATATCAGGACTGAGCTGTATACAAGACCTCTCTATGCAGGTCTTGCCTGCGTTTTGCTGTCATCACTTCTGATGATGTTTGCAGATAACTTTATGATACTAATTCTCGGCCGTTTTGTTACCGGTCTGGGTTCAGGTATTTTAATGGCCTATATTAACCGCTCACTGATTAAAATATTTGATACGGAAATAAGTAATACTGCGGCATTGACGGCTTCTGCCTCGTTGATCATTGGGCAGGCTATTGGTCCTTTAATAACGGGGGAAATCGTGCATCGTGGTTTTTATGCACTTAAGACTCCATACGTCATTCTTTTTATGCTGGTAGTAATGTCAACATTTGGGATCTGGCGCAGTCGCCTGGTGATTAACAGGCACAGTGCGTCAGTGACCATTGAACGGAAAAGTGTCGCTGCTCAATGTCATAAGGGGCTCTCATTCCGGGACGTCATCGCCAGTTGCATGGCCATATTTCTTTCATGGGCTATGGCGTCCACGTTTATGTCCCAGGGGCCCACCCTTGCGCGCACCTATTTCAATGTTACCAGCGTGCAGCTGGTAAGCTATTCCCTGTCTGCATTCCTGCTGGTTGCAGGTATCACCCAGATAGTGATGAGGAAAAAGCACCATTACTCGTCGCTGAAAATCGGTGTTGTTGCCCAGCTTGCTGCGGTTTTGCTGGCCCTCTGCAGTGTGCACATGACCGCTCCCTCACTTCTCTTCATATCCGTGATGCTTGAAGGGTTCGCCTATGGGGCAATACTTGTCGGTGCTGCCACTATCGTTAATGTGGTCGCCAGACAGAGTCAGCGACACCATCTGATAAACTTGCTTTACATTGTGGGTTACGTGGGTAACTGGCTGCCGTTTTCATTGAGTGTGATGATGGATCATTTCTCCCAGCAAACAGCCCTGAATGGCTATTTGTTATTATGCAGCTTTTTTAGTGCATGCATTGCTTTATCAGCCTATATATCGGGAAAATGCCAGTCAGCATTACGGGGTGGTTGAAAAAATACTGAAATTCATAGACGTAAAGATTAACCGGCCAGCCTCCTGTATGCCAGGGCCGGTAATTAAGTGTGAAAAACATCAAGCAATCACTCAAAGTAAAAAGAAACTGAAGGAGTCATAATGTTTAATAATTTCCCGGCAATACGACCACGCCGTCTGAGGAAGTCTTCTTCCTTAAGGATGCTTTTCCAGGAAACAGCGTTCACCCTTGATGACCTGGTGTTGCCAATATTCGTGGAAGAAGAGACGTCTGAATTTGTAGAAATTGCCACTATGCCCGGCGTGCTGCGTATTCCTGAATCAAAGCTGGCATACGAAATCGAACGTTACGCTCAGGCAGGTATCCGCTCGGTGATGACCTTCGGGATCTCTCATCATATGGATGCGACAGGTAGCGATACCTGGAATGAAAACGGCCTTGTAGCGCGTATGACGCGTATCTGCAAAGATACCGTTCCGGAAATGATCGTGATGTCTGATACTTGTTTTTGTGAATACACCACGCACGGTCACTGTGGGGTATTACATGATCACGGTGTGGACAATGATGCGACACTCATTAATTTAGGAAGACAGGCCGTGAATGCAGCTGCAGCCGGCGCTGATTTTATTGCACCTTCCGCCGCAGCGGATGGTCAGGTGCAGGCTATCCGACACGCGCTTGATGAGGCCGGATTTACGAATACCGCTATTATGTCTTATTCCACAAAATTAGCGTCTTCACTGTACGGGCCTTTCAGGGAGGCCGGAGGCAGCGTGTTACAGGGAGATCGTAAACAGTATCAGATGAACCCAATGAACCGGCGGGAGGCTATACGGGAATCGCTTCTGGACGAACATGAAGGTGCGGATGCCCTGATGGTCAAACCCGCCGGGACCTATCTGGACGTGATCAGTGATATTCGAGCTGCATCAAAACTACCGCTGGCGGCTTATCAGGTCAGTGGGGAGTATGCGATGATTAAGTTTGCAGCCAGAGCCGGAGCCATTGACGAGCGGAAAGTCGTTCGCGAAACGCTCGGTGCTATCAAACGAGCAGGTGCAGATATTATTCTCTCTTATTTCGCGATGGATATTGCAGAAAATAGCGTTTATTAAAAATGCAACCGGTACAGCGATAGAAGTAAAATGCAGGGATTACAGATATGCAATGCCTGCATAATATCAGCTAATGATATTAGTCAGATATTATTCTGGAACCCCGGCTTCGGCATAATGTTTACGTGTCATTTCCAGCTTGGTAAAAACATCCTCATAACCCACCGCATTTCACTGTGGATCGACATACGTATATCACTGGCCCTCAAACCCCTCAAGCTTACGGCAGCCCGGCCATCCCTGACTGAGGCTGCACAAGGGGTGATCGCGACACCTTGATCCTATTTACGGGATAAATACTCTTCCAGTACCAGCGGATAACCGCCACTGGCCGGTTTTTCGACCGGGGTATCGGTAAAGGCCGTGGCTTCGGTGACCCATTTGCGCTGCGGCGGCAAACCCCACGGCAACAGTTGCTGGCGCTCACCGGCCTCAAGAATATTGGTTTCCAATTCGATATCCATCATCTGATATGGGGTATTGTGCAGTTCGATGCGATGGCCGTCGGGATCGTGCAGATAAACAAACAGCACGTGCCCCATCCCGTGTCTGCCCGGCCCCCGCTCAACGGCGTCGCCAAACCCCAGATTACCGGCAGTGTCGCAGGCACGTAAGATTTCCTGCGAATCGGGAATGGTATAACCGAAGTGATGCAGGCGTGGCCCCGGGCCATGCAAATACACCAGATCCTGAGTATTGCCTTTACGTTGTAGAAAAGCGGCCCCCAGGCCTTGCTCGTCAAAATAGATATCCGAAGCGCGAAAGCCCAACTGCGTCATATAGAATTCAGCCGCCCGCTGGACATGGGGCGTGTGCAATTGAAAGTGATCGAGCCGCTGGGCGCAGCCACCGCGATACAGATGCACCTGATGGTGCAAACGCGGCATGACCGGCATGGAGGCGCACAGTTCGATCAGCGTGCCAGTCGGATCGGTAAAATGCAGGGTGCGCCCCTGATAAGGCACCTCCACCCAGCGGTTTTCCAACCCCTGCTGGTCAAAAAACCGCTTGGCCACTTCCAGATCCTTTTCCCGGAACACGCGTAAGCCAATGCGCTCGCAATGAGGCTCCGCCGTGCTGAGCTTGATAACCAGGCTGTGGTGGCAAGCCTCTTCCAGCCCGCGCAAATAGAGTCTGTCGTCTTCCCGCCGAGTCAGCACCATGCCGATCACCTGGGTGTAAAACAACTCGCTGGCGGCCAGATCCCGCGAGGTCAACACCAAATGGCTGGCGCGCGTAATGGAGAATGGCGGATCGTATTCGGTCAGAGGTAATCGGGTCATTGTGAGCACAAAATGAAGGCTAAATTGAACGAACAGCAGCTCGATGAGATCTACAGTCAGTTTTATCGGGCCGCCGAGCCGTTTTCCGGCGAACCCCTGGCGCTCTTTTTGACCCGCCTGAACCTGCTGCTGCTGGACGCCCTGGCGGATGAAACGCTGGCTCGGGAGCTGATTGCCGAAGCCACGCGCTTTAAGGTGAACGCTGAGTAGCCGCGTCCTCAGGCAACCGGAGGGATATCCGTGAGCTTCTGGCCCGGCGTTACCCTGGGTTGCCGGTAGTAATCAGCGACAAAATCCACAAAGCTGCGAATATTAACCGGCAGATAGCGCCGGTTAACATAGACCACATACAGTGAGCGATGGCTCCAGGTAAACTCCCGCATCAGCCTGACCAGCGTACCGCCAGCCAATGCCTCCCGCACCACGAACTCCGGCTCAAGAATAATGCCTCGGCCCTCCAGGGCGCTGGCCAACAATGCATCACCGCTGTTGGCGCGCAGCGAGCCGCATACCGGCACCTCGACCAGCCGGCCCTCCTCATCCAAATATTCCCATTGTTCCGCACGAGGCAACAGTGAATAGACCAAGCAGTTGTGTTCCCGCAATGCCTGCGGGCTATCGGGCGTGCCGTGGCGCTTTAAATAGTCTGGGGACGCGCAGAGTATTCGGGGAATGTCACACAGCTTACGCGCCACCAGGGACGAATCCGACAAATTGGCCACGCGGATCGCCACATCAATCCCCTGATCGATCAGGTTAACCAACTGGTCGCTGAGACAAAACTCCACCGACACCCGCGGATAACGGCGTTGATAGCCGGCCACAATCGTCGCCAGTTCGGCCCGGCAATACGGGTGTGGCGCACTGATGCGCAACGTGCCCGCCGGCTGCCCCTGATTGCCCATATAGGCTTCCAGCGCCTGGCATTCGCCGGTAATGCGTTGGCTGTATTCGAAGCATTCTCGGCCGGCTTCCGTCAGCGTCATCGAACGGGTGGTGCGATGCAGCAAGCGTACGCCGAAATGCTGCTCCAGCTCGGCAATACTCTTGCTCACCCGCGGGCGCGAAAGGTCCAGCGCCTCTGCGGCAGCCGTAAAATTGCCGCCCTTTACCACCGCATTGAATATGCGTAATGCATTCATCATATCCACGTTCACGTCCCTTCAATCCGCGGGTCATTAGCACAATATACGCCATCTATTGGTGCCTGTACGGCACCAGTGTGATACGGCACGCCCTCTGGTTGTTCAACCTGGCCACAGCTAGTTTAGCTTCATCCCTCGAAGAGGATCACCGCAGACTGAAATAAGGACTCCCTATGAATAGCCAGGCTAAGACGTTCGAACAATGGCAGCAGCAGGCAAACGCCCTGCAGATCGAAGGGCGTGCCTATATTGACGGTCAGTATCAGGACTCTGCCGACGGTGCCACTTTTGCCGATATCAGCCCGATCGACGGGCGCTTATTGGCGGCGATTGCCGACTGCGATGCCGCCACCGTCGATCGCGCGGTCGCGGCGGCTGCCAGGACGTACTCGTCCGGTATTTGGCGCGACCAATCCCCGGCGCAACGTAAAGCCGCCCTGCTGCGTCTGGCCGATCTGGTCGGTCAGCATCAGGAAGAGCTGGCGCTGCTGGAAAGCCTGGATACCGGCAAAACCATCCATGAATCGCTGGACATGGATATGCAGGACGTCCAAATCGCCCTGCGCTATTACGCCGAGGCGATCGACAAGATTGCCGGTGAAATCGCCCCTACCGGCGACAGCTTCCACGGCATGATCACCTACCAGGCCTTGGGCGTGGTGGCGGTAATGACGCCCTGGAACAACCCGCTGATGATCGCCTGCTGGAAGATTGCACCGGCGCTGGCGATGGGGAACTCGGTGGTGTTCAAACCCTCGGAAAAAGCGCCGTTAACCGGCATCCGCCTGGCGGCGCTGGCACAACAGGCCGGCATCCCCGAGGGCGTATTCAACGTGGTGACCGGTGGCGCCCAGGTGGGTCAGGCGCTGGCGTTGCACGCCGACGTGCGGGTCATGGCCTTTACCGGCTCGACTCAGGTGGCCAAACAGCTGCTGATTTATGCCGGCCAGTCCAATATGAAACGCACCTACCTTGAGGGCGGCGGCAAGAACGCGCATATCATTTTTGCCGATACGCCGGATCTGGCCCGAGCGGCGCGCTTTGCGGCGTTGGGCTTTTGCGCCAACCAGGGGGCCGTTTGTGCCTCGGGGACCCGCTTGCTGGTGCAGTCCTCGATCAAGGAGCAATTTGTCGCGCTGCTGATTGAAGAAGTGAAACGCTGGAAACCGGGCCATCCGCTGGATCCCGCGACCATGATGGGGCCGTTGATTGACGCCAAACATCAGGCCAATGTCCTGCGTTACGTGGACTCTGCGCGTGATGAAGGGGCCAACGTCGTTTGCGGTGGCTATGCGGATGACAGCGTCGTGCCGGGCGGGCATTTCTTCCCGCCGACGGTCATCGACAATGCCACCCCGACCATGACCGCCTCGCAAAACGAAATCTTCGGCCCGGTCGCTTCGGTTATCGCGTTTGAAAACGAAGAAGAAGCCATTCGCCTGGCGAACGACAGCGAATACGGCTTGACCGCCGGGTTCTGGACGCCGGATATCGCCAAAGTTCACCGCATTGCCCGCCAACTGGAAGCGGGAACCGTCTGGGTCAACCACTTCCTGACCCGCGATATTCTCTCGCCGTTCGGCGGTTTCAAACAGTCCGGCATTGGCCGCGACCTGTCGTTACACGCGATGCGGCAGTACGGCGAAATGAAGGCCACCTGGATTGCCCTGAAAGACATCGACGCTCACTAACGCCGCGTGTTCACCCCCCATAAAAGGAATCGTCATGAAACAAGACAAACCCCAGGCCGACGCAGGTCGCCGCCGGTTCATTGCCGCCAGTCTGGCGATGAGCGCGGTGGCGGTGTTGCCCTTCTCCGGCCATGCTCGCCAATCGACACCTCGCAGCACTGGCGCAAAAAGCGATAACGATAAGTACGATTACATTATTATCGGCGCCGGATCGGCCGGCTCAGTAGTCACCCGCCGGTTGGTTGATGCCGGTTTAAAGGTGTTACTGCTGGAGGCCGGGCCGCGAGACGACATGCCGGCGATCCACAACCCACCGCAGGCCATGGCGCTGTGGCATACCGCCGTCGATTGGGGCTTCTCCACCCAACCGCAAATTTACGCCGGCAAACAGGATATTTACTGGCCGCGCGGCAAAACCTTGGGCGGCTCCAGCTCAATCAACGGCATGATGTACGTGCGCGGTCTGCCCTCCGATTACGACAACTGGGCGGCACTGGGGGCGACTGGCTGGAGCTGGCAGGAGGTACTGCCTTATTTCCGCAAAGCGGAAAACTGCAATATCAGCGGGTTGTCCAGTATGCATGCCACCGGTGGCCTGTTGCAGGTTTCCCGCCCCGCCATGACCCCGTTGGCCCACGCCTTCGTTGAGGCCGGGCAGCAGGCCGGGCTGCGCTGGGTGCAGGATTACAATGATGGCCAGGACTCCAGCGGGGTCAGTTTCCCGCAGTACACCATAACGCCGGACGGCAAACGTGCCAGCGCCTGGGTCTGTTACGGCGACGCCATCAGTAAAGCGGATAATCTGTCGGTGATCACCGAAGCGCGGGTGTTGAAACTGCTGAATCAGAAAGATCGCATCACCGGGGTGCACTTTGTCCATCGCGGTGTCGATTATCGTATCGAGGCTCGCCATGAAGTGCTGCTGTGCGCCGGTTCACTGATGAGCCCGTCTATTCTGCTGCACTCCGGCATCGGGCCGGCGGAACAACTGGAAAAAATGGGCATCACCCCCTTGGTTAACCTGCCGGGCGTGGGTGAAAACCTGCACGACCACCTGGTGTGCCCTATGGTTTGGTCGTCGCCGCAGCCGGTAGCGGTCGGTCTGGCCTCCGGTATCGAAGCGCAGATTTTCCATAAATCGGCACCGCAGCTTCAGGCTCCGGATACCCAGTCGCTGCTGTTCACCATGCCGTTTATGGCCGGGGTTGAGCATGGTTACAGTGTCACGCCAGGATTGGTGCGTCCGAAAAGCCGTGGCCGCCTCTGGCTCAACTCTCTCGACCCGTTGCAGCCGCCGTTGATGGATCCGCGCGTCTATTCTGAAACGCAAGATCTGGAAATCATGACCGACAAAGCCCTGCTGTTGCGAGAAGTGATGCAACAAGCCGCTCTCACGCCTTGGCGCGGCAAAGAAATGGGCATGGACGGCGTGGACAACCGACAGAAAATGCGCGATTACGTCAGCCGAATGACTGGCTCCTACCACCATCAGGTCGGTACCGCGCGCATGGGAAGCGATAAGATGGCGGTTGTCGATCCCCAACTGCGGGTGCACGGGGTGTCTGGCCTGCGCGTGATCGACGCCTCGGTGATGCCGGTGATACCGACCGGCAACACTAATGCTCCCAGCATTATGATCGGGGAAAAGGCCGCGGACATGATCCTGTCGAACTCGCCGGGCCGGGCGACATAATAGGATATCCCGCTCGCAGACCTTAATCGCTAAAGAGGGGCCCAACCGGCGGTTTCTTTGACCGCCATGGTGAAATTCCTTGGTAATGATTCGGTTATCGCGGAAAGAACCCCTCTGCCGCCCTCGCTAAATTCGGTTAATTTCTAAGCAATGCCTTATTTATAATAAGTCGGTTTTTCAAAAATCCCGCCGCGCCGCCCTGAGTCCCTCCTTCTAAAATAGCCTTCAAAATAAACGCATTGGGCCGGTACCCCTACTTTTTTTGAGGAGGTTTTTTGTGCCTTGTCAAGCACCGCCTCATACTTAAAGCGCGGCATTATTGGCCAACAAACCACCAATTCATTGATTTTTATATAAAAAATAATAAACACCCCCCGGCTAAATAACTATTGAGCCGGGGGGTAAAAAGCCATATATTGGGCGCGTTTTTTCACGGTAGTTATTTATTCAATTTAATAATTCAACTAGGGCGTTAATGATACCCCCAGTTGTAGGAGAGATATGATGACGGATAAAGTCCGTATTGATAATTTCGATGTGAAGTTAGAAAATGTAAACAACGAAACATATTTGGCGAGACAAGCCGAATTTGAATCGAATGTCAGGAGTTACCCCCGTAAATTGCCGTTGGCGATTGCGAAAGCCCAAGGCGTGTGGATCACCGATGTTGAGAATAATCAATATCTTGATTGCCTGGCTGGTGCGGGTACGCTGGCTCTGGGTCATAACCATCCTGACGTCCTTCAAAGCATCCAAAATGTCATTACCAGCGGCTTGCCGTTACATACCCTCGATCTGACAACGCCGTTGAAAGATCAGTTCTCAGCGTATTTGCTCTCTTTATTACCAGGACAGGGCCAGGAATATTGCCTGCAGTTCTGCGGCCCCTCGGGCGCAGATGCGGTTGAAGCCGCCCTGAAACTGGCGAAAAAGCACACCGGGCGTTCTGGTGTGATCAGCTTCTCCGGCGGCTACCATGGCATGACCCATGGCGCGCTGGCGGTCACAGGCAACCTGTCACCGAAAGAAGCGATTAACGGCATGATGCCGGAAGTCCAGTTTATGCCTTACCCGCACGAATACCGCTGCCCGCTTGGCATCGGTGGCGAAGCCGGCGTTAAGGCACTGACCTACTATTTCGAAAACCTGATCAATGACGTCGAAAGCGGCGTGCGCAAACCTGCGGCGGTCATCCTGGAAGCGGTTCAGGGTGAAGGCGGCGTTAACCCGGCCCCGGTCGAGTGGTTGCAGCGCATTCGCAAAGTCACTCAGGAACACGGCATTCTGCTGATTATCGACGAAGTTCAGGCCGGTTTTGCCCGTACCGGCAAACTGTTCGCCTTTGAACACGCCGGTATTGAGCCGGACATCATCGTGATGTCCAAAGCGGTAGGCGGCGGTTTGCCGCTGGCGGTATTGGGCATCAAGAAAGAGTTTGACGCCTGGGAGCCTGGCCACCATACCGGTACCTTCCGTGGTAACCAACTGGCGATGGCCACCGGCCTGACCACCCTGCAACACCTTAAAGATAACAACGTGGCCGATAAGGTCGCTGCACAAGGTGAATGGCTGAAAGCCAAGCTGGCCGAACTGCAAAAACGTTATCCGGCGATCGGTCACGTGCGCGGTCTGGGCTTGATGATTGGCATGGAAATCGTCAAACCTGACGAAGCGCAGGATCATATGGGTTGCTACCCGGCGGATCCTCAGTTGTCTGCCCTGCTGCAGAAAAAATGCTTCGAAGCCGGCTTGATCCTGGAGCGTGGCGGCCGTAACGGTAACGTACTGCGTCTGCTGCCTTCCCTGCTGATCACCAACGACGAACTGGGCATTTTCCTGGATAAATTTGAACAGGCCCTGTTAGCCGCCGGCGTCAAGCCTGTAGGCATGGAGTGAATTTAATGTCCCGGTCAAATCCGATTCTGGCCGCCTCTGCGCAAAGCACCGAGGCGTACCAGCAAGCGATCGAGCAAAGTAGCCAGGCGGTAGTGCAGTGGCTGCAACAACCCGAGATGTATCAGGGAAAAACCGTTGCCGAACTGCGTGAGCGCATTAAGCTTGATTTTAATCCGCAAGGCCTGGGCAACCAGGTGGCCATTGAACGCGCGATTGAATACTTTTTAAAAGACAGTCTGTCGGTGCATCATCCGCAGTGCGTGGCGCATTTGCATTGCCCGAGCCTGGTGATCAGCCAGGCGGCTGAGGTGTTGATCAACGCCACCAACCAGAGCATGGACTCCTGGGATCAAAGCCCGTCAGCCACCCTCATCGAGATGAAGTTGATCGAATGGTTGCGTACCCAGGTCGGGTATCAGCCAGGCGATGCCGGGGTGTTCACCAGCGGCGGCACCCAGAGCAATCTGATGGGCCTGATGCTGGCGCGCGATGCCTTCTTCGCCAGGCAGGGCCACTCTGTGCAGCAAGATGGGCTGGTCGGTAACCTGAAAAAGATTAAAGTGTTCTGTTCTGAAAACGCCCACTTCTCGGTGCAAAAGAACATGGCTTTACTCGGCCTGGGCTACCAATCCGTCACGTTGGTGAAGACCGATCAATTCGCGCGCATGGATCTGAACGATTTAGCCGAAAAACTGGCGCAAGCCAAGGCCAACGGCGAGCAGATCCTGGCGATTGTCGCGACCGCAGGTACCACCGATGCCGGGGCTATCGACCCACTGCGCGCTATCGCTCAGTTGGCGGCAGAACACCAAATCTGGGTGCATGTCGATGCGGCCTGGGGCGGCGCATTGTTGCTGTCCGAGAAATACCGCGACTATCTGGATGGCATTGAATTGGTGGATTCCGTGACGCTGGACTTCCACAAACAATTCTTCCAGACCATCAGCTGCGGCGCTTTCTTGCTGAAAGAGGCCCGTCACTATGAGCTGATGCGTTATCAGGCAGCCTACCTGAACTCCGAATTCGACGAAGCTCAGGGCGTGCCTAACCTGGTGTCCAAGTCCTTGCAGACCACCCGCCGTTTTGATGCGTTAAAACTGTGGATGGGCCTGGAAGCCTTGGGGCAACAGCAATATGCAGAGATCATCGATCACGGCGTCACGCTGGCACAGCAGGTGGCGCACTATATCGGCGATCAACCGGCGCTGGAGTTGGTGATGCAGCCTCAGTTGGCCAGCGTGCTGTTCCGCTACCGTCCGCAGCCGTTTGCCGGCGGCGATGCGGCCGTGGCGTTGCTGAACCAACGAATTGGCGATGCGTTGCTGGAGTCCGGGCGTGCCAACGTCGGGGTGACCGAATTTAACGGCGTTACCTGCCTGAAAATGACGTTGTTGAACCCAACGGTCAGCCTGGACGATATCAAAGTCCTGCTGGCGCTGGTGGAAAAAACCGCGCAGCAGTTACCTGCCGCCTAATCCGCCCGTTCTGCCCTGACCGGCAGCCAAAAGCCGATAACATTCGCTTGTTATCGGCTTTTTTGTTGCCCATCACCAGCTAGCCCCTCAACCCAGGATCGCTTTATCGCCGAGTTTCCGTTGCCATCCCCGGTGGAAAATATAACTATGCTGTATAAACTGCAGCAGATGCAGCATTTGCATTTATAACCTGCAGCCGACGCTACCCCGTTCATAAAGCCACCAGGATACCCTTGATGACAGAACCCGATCTCAATTTGTTGATTGCGCTCGATGCGCTGCTTTCTTTGGGCAGCGTAGCCGGTGCAGCACGTCGCCTAAAACTCAGCGCCTCGGCAATGAGCCGTACGCTCAGCCGCCTGCGGACGGTCACCGGGGATCCTTTGCTGGTTCGCGCCGGGCGCAATATGGTGCTGACCCCCTATGCCGAAGCCATACGCGAGCGTACGCAAAACGCCGTCTTTGAGGCGCGCGCGGTATTACGCCCTTCGGTGTCGGAACTGAGTTTATCGACGCTGGAACGAACCTTTACCCTGCGCGCCAACGAAGGCTTTGTCGAGGCGTTTGGCGCAGCACTGATTGCGGCGGCAGCAACGGCAGCGCCTTCGGTGCGGCTGTGTTTTGCACCGAAGCCGGAGAAGCATTCACGGCACCTGCGTGAAGGGCTGGTGGACCTGGAAATCGGCGTACTGGGGGAGATGGGGCCGGAAATTCGTCTGCAGGCACTGTTTCGCGATCGGTTTATCGCGGTGGTCAGAAAGGGCCATCCGTTAGAGCAGGAAACCGAAATTACTGCGCGCCAATATGCCGCTTGTGGCCATGTGGTGGCTTCGCGCCGTGGGCTATTAACGGGGCCGGTAGATCAGGCGCTGACTGAATTAGGGTTGGAGAGAAAAATAGCCGCCGTTGTGCCGAGCTTTCCCGCCGCGCTGGCGGTGGCTCAGGCGTCCGATCTGGTGGCACTGGTGCCCGCCTCTTTCTTGATCAATCAGCCGGTAGGCACCGCGCTTTATTCCTTTGAACTGCCGGTAAAAACCCAGGAAATTACCGTTTCGCAAATGTGGCATCCGCGCCTGGAGGTCGATCCGGCACATCGTTGGCTACGGCAACTGGTGCGAAGCGTGGTTGAACAGCGCTTCGCACGGATCACTACCTGCGGCAAATTATCTCATTGAGGGGGTATTCGACGGCGCGGTGATTAATTTAATTCACAGATAATTGCCAGGCGGGATTATTCGTTATTGATGTGTTTATTGGGGGGGGCTGCTTTAAGATAAATAATGAATTAATAGTGACCACTATGCAGTACAGTAAAACGATGACGCCCAATCAATCGAAGCACTGCATAGTGGAATACTAATATTAACGTAATGAATTCTATTTTTTAACCTTAAGTAACTAAAAAAATGAAAACGGGTTAAATAACGCATCAAAAAATCCGCGACACCCAATATAAGCCCAAAGCTTTCTGTCACCGGCGCGCAGCAATGGGAAAGCCCATTACCCATTGCAATGACAGGGTTAATAAAACCATCAATAATTTTATTTGCCGCAGCGTGGCTGGTCCGGAAATAATGGCCCCTAATGAGTTATCGATTTAAATCTTCCGCCTTCATTTTGTGCTACCTAATAATGGGTATTTGGTCATGATGCCGAACCATAAATGTTAGGGGTTAACCCTCGCCACGGTTCAGAAACGCGGTAGCGCTTTTCAAGCCAAGCCGCTTTCATTAAATTTTTTCCAGTTGTTGCAATTAGGGCTAATAATTAGGTTAGCAAGCAACATCCTCTTAACTTTATAATGAATCAAATGGTACAATCACGGCATTCCACCGCTTGATTTATGCTCTGCTCTCACACCACCAGGGATCTGCAGGGTCGCGATCATTCGGGGTAAACATGATGAAAAACATTATCTTGGAGTCTGTCAGCCATGCCTGAATCAACTGCCCAACCGGGTATAAAACTTAAACTATGGTGTTGTTTATTGGGGATAATTCTTACCGTTGTCGGTTTATTCTTCGCCATTGGCGGCGGTAAGTTAGTCTCGCTGGGGGGCAGCAGTTACTTCCTGATTGCCGGTATCGTCACCCTGCTGTCTGCCGTGCAATTCTTCCGACGTAAATCTTCAGCGGTGTGGTTGTTCCTGCTGGTGTTTATCGGCACGCTGATATGGTCGGTGTTGGATGCCGGGTTCGATTTCTGGCCCCTGGTCTCCCGACTGATGGTGCCTGCCGGCTTGATGCTGCTGGCCTTCCTGAGCTGGCCGGCCCTGCGTAAGCCGGAAGGCAAAGCGCCACTGGCGAAGCTGTCCTACCTGCTCAGTGCCGTACTGGCAGTTGGCATGGTCGCCACCTTCGTACAGATGTTCCAGCCACACCCGACCGTCGCTTTCAGCGGCCAACAACTGCCATTAATCCCGGTGGATAAAGCCCAACAACAAAAAGACTGGGATAACTACGGCAATACGCCGGGCGGCAGCCGCTTTGTGGCGCTGGACCAAATCACCCGCGACAACGTGAAGGAACTGAAAGTCGCCTGGACCTTCCACACCGGCGATACCCCGTTGAGCCCGGACGGCAACGGCGCGGAAGATCAGCAAACGCCATTGCAAATCGGTAACCGCATTTTCCTGTGTACGCCACACAACAACGTGATTGCCGTCGATGCCGACAGCGGTAAAGAGATCTGGAAGCGTGAAGTCAATGCGAAATCCCAGGTCTGGAACCGTTGCCGTGGCCTGGCCTACTTCGATGCCACCAAACCGCTGACGCAACCGACGGTGCCTGGCTCCACGCCTGCCACACCGGTCACGTTAACCGCGGGTGACAGTTGTCAACGTCGCATTCTGATGAACACCATCGATGCCCGTTTGGTGGCGATCAACGCCGATAACGGTGAGTTCTGTCAGAACTTCGGCCACCAGGGCGTGGTCGATCTGAAGGCCGGTATGGGTGACGCCGCCGATCCGAAATACCAGCTGACCTCTGCGCCAACCTTGGCGGGCACCACCATTGTCGTCGGCGGCCGCGTGGCGGATAACGTGCAAACCGACATGCCTGGCGGCGTGTTGCGCGGTTTCGACGTGATCACCGGTGCCATGCGTTGGGCGTTCGATCCGGGTAATAAGGATCCCAACTCGGCATTGAAACCTGGCCAGACCTTTGTGCGCAGTACGCCGAACTCCTGGGCCCCTATGTCCTACGATCCGGCGATGAATACCGTGTTCCTGCCGATGGGCAGCTCCTCGGTTGACCTGTGGGGCGCTAACCGTAACGCGTTGGATCACAAGTACGGCGCTTCCATCCTGGCGCTGGACGCCACCACCGGTAAAGAGAAATGGGTTTATCAGACCGTTCATAACGACCTGTGGGACTTCGACCTGCCGATGCAACCCAGCCTGATCGACTTCCCGATGAAAGACGGCACGACCAAGCCGGCGCTGGTCATTGGCGCGAAAACCGGTCAGATCTTCGTGTTGGATCGCCATACCGGCAAACCTTTGACCGAAGTGAAAGAGCTGCCGGTGAAAACGCGCACCATCCCCGGCGAGCAGTACTCTGCTACCCAACCGTTCTCTGTCGGCATGCCGCAGATTGGCGCGGAGAAGCTGACCGAGTCTGACATGTGGGGCGCTACGCCGTTTGACCAGTTGATGTGCCGCATCAGCTTTAAATCGATGCGTTACGACGGCCTGTTCACCGCACCGGACACCGATATCTCACTCAGCTTCCCTGGCTCGTTGGGCGGCATGAACTGGGGCGGTCTGTCGACCGATCCGAACAACCATTACATCTTCGCCAACGACATGCGTCTGGGCCTGTGGGTGCAGATGATCCCGCAGAAAAACGATGCCAACACCCCGGCCAGCAATGGCGGTGAGTCCGTCAATGCCGGTATGGGTGCCGTGCCGCTGAAAGGCACTCCTTATGGGGTTAACAAAAACCGCTTTATGTCGCCGCTGGGCATTCCGTGCCAGAAACCGCCGTTCGGTACCCTGTCCGCTATCGATCTGAAAACCCAGAAAGTGGTGTGGCAAGTCCCGGCCGGTACGGTGCAGGATACCGGGCCGTTCGGCATCAAAATGCGCGCACCTATGCCGGTTGGCATGCCGACGCTCGGTGGTACGCTGGCGACCCAGGGTGGCCTGGTGTTCATTGCCGGTACCCAGGATTACTACCTGCGGGCGTTTGACTCCTCTACCGGTAAAGAAGTGTGGAAAGCGCGCTTGCCTGTGGGGAGCGGTGGCACACCAATGAGTTATGTTTCACCAACCACCGGTAAGCAATATATCGTGATTTCCGCCGGTGGCGCTCGCCAATCACCGGACCGCGGCGACTACGTTATCGCTTATGCGCTCGATAAATAAATCTAACCACAGGTTATGACCCCCGGCCCCCGCTCAATCGCGGGGGCTTTTTTATAGGCACTGGCAGTGCCATGCCACCATTATTTAATCGCCTGTTAATTAAAGGATGGCAATACGAGAGTATTCGAAGCCGTTGACCAGGTGATCGGTTATTTAATTTTATGCACCTTTCACATGCGGCGGGAAACATCCCTTCCAGCCCGTTAATACCTTCAGCTTATCGATATTCCTCTTGGCCCATCGTTTCCCTTTGCTACAACCTGACAATTTCTAAAATTAGTTAGCCAATTTTGTTCGTTCACAGATTTAGCGGCTTAAAGGATAGTGTGCTGACCGCCTCAACCACATAATAATGCAGGTAATAATAATGATGTATAGCGCAAAACTCACCGCAGCGGCGGCACTCTTGAGCCTTTCCGCCCTGGCCAATGCCGCCCCGGGCCTGGACCTGATCGCCAACGAAACCCCCATTAACACGCAGAAAAGTCCGGAGGCCGCCGCCAAGATCCCCGCGGGGTTTAAATTCGTCGAGCCAGGCACGCTGACCGTAGCCGTGTCGATTTTGGGCAGCGGCCCGCCGTTCGGCCTGTACGCCCGCGACAATAAAACGGTGATTGGCAGCGAGTCGGATATTGCCCGCCTGGTTGCCGACGGGCTGGGGCTGAAACTCAAACTGGTGCCGACTTCGTGGGAAGATTGGCCGCTTGGCGTCACCTCCGGCAAATATGACGCCGCAATTTATAACATTACCGTCACTCAGGAGCGTAAAACCAAATTCGACTTCGCCACTTATCGCCAGGATACGCTGGGCTTCTACGTGAAAACCGACAGCAAAATCACCTCGATTAAGTCGGCGCCGGATATTGCCGGCAAGAAGATCATCGTGGATTCCGGTACCAATCAGGAAGCGGTGCTGCTCGCCTGGGATAAAGAGAATCAGGCCAAGGGATTACCTGCCCTCCAGCCCATCTACGTGACTGACAAGGCGGCCTCGACGCTGGCCATTCAGTCCGGTCGCGCGGATGCGACCTTTGGGCCGAACGTAGCCGGCGCTTATCAGGCGAAATTAACCGGTAAAACCAGGTTGGTGGGCATCGTGCCGGGCGGTTGGCCGCGCAGCGCCAACATTGCCGTCACGGTGAAAAAAGGCAATGGTCTGGTGAATGCCGTGCAGGCGTCGCTCAACAGCGCGATTGCCAACGGCAGCTACCTGAAGGTGTTGGATCGTTGGGCGGAAAGCGACGAGAAAATCGAACACTCTGATATCAACCCACAGGGATTGGGCGATAAATAATCCCCGGGCCAGGGCCCTGGAAACGGGGCCTTGGTTTATCAGCTAGCGCGGCGCTGCTTCTCCATTTTGCGATAAAGCGTACTACGCGAGATCCCTAACCGTTTTGCCGCCAGACTGATATTGCCCCTGGCGTTTCGAATAGCCTCCTGCATTGCCATCGGTAAAGTCTGCGACGCTGCCGGGTTCGCAGGTTCGCCCTGAAACGCCTCCGGCAGATCCTCATGCCTGATCAGGTTGCCGTCATCCGCCAAAGCCAGCAGCACCTTCAAGGTACTCAGCAGTTGCCGAACATTGCCGGGCCAGGAATAACCGGCCAATGCCGCGACGGCGTCCGGTGCCAGTCTGATGCCGCGCGAGTCGGCACCCAATTCACGCCACAGAGTGAGGATAAAGCGGTCAACGTGCGCCCGCTGGCGAAGCGGCAGTATGCGCAGGCTGAATTCCTGAATGCGGTATAGCAAATCTTCGCGGAAGGCCCCCGCCGCCACCTGCTGTGCCAGATCCTGATGGGTGGCGCAGATCAGCGAAAAATCGACCGTATAGCTGATGCGGCTGCCGAGCGGCGTGACCGTTTTTTCCTGCAGCACCCGCAGCAGCCGGGTTTGTAAACTCAATGGCATATCGCCAATCTCATCGAGGAACAACACGCCACCGTCAGCCTCCCTGATTTTTCCGACATAGCCTTTGGGGTTGGCACCGGTAAACGCACCGGGTGCATAACCGAAAAGCTCGGATTCGATCAGGCTTTCCGGCAACGCCGCACAGTTGATCGCCACAAAATTGCCCTGCTGCCGATGACTTTCTTCGAACAGCCGTTGGCTGAAATACTCCTTGCCGCAGCCGGTTTCGCCGCTGATGCACAACGCCAACCCGGCATTCAAAATACGCAAGGCTTTCTGCCGATCGGCACCGTCGCGATCAAAAGGCTGGACCGGCGGCCTGACGAACTGCGATTGCCGTTCCGGCATCTGTAACAGCGAATAATAGTGACGATTATTGACCGCCAGAGTTTGGCGCGGCGCGTTCAGTGTCTGACAGGACAGGTCCGGAAACAACGTGGCGAACTCCATCGAGCCAAAAGCCGCAGCGCTGAGGTTAAATTCTTGCATCGCCAACCGGTTGGCGGCGGTCAGCACCTCATCGCGAAACACCAATATCAGCTCATGCGCGCTGCCGAGCACCCGCGCGTCGCTGTGCAGGCGCAGCGTCCAGTGTCGATCGGTGACGCAGCTTGTCACCCACTGATGCTCGATGTGCCTGACGGCCTGGAGAATTAGCGAACCGGCATCGTCGTACGGACGTTGCGCCGGCGTCGAGATATCCAACACTCCGGCGATCAGGCCGTCGGGGCGGTAAATCGGTGCCGCAGAGCAATAAAGCCCCGTATTCTGATTGAGGAAATGCTCGTCGCCATTGACCTCGCACAAACCGCCCATCGCCAGTGCCGTCCCAATAGCGTTAGTGCCGCGCTCCTGCTCACCCCATAAATTGCCCGGAGCCAGAGAAACGCGCGATGCCTTACGCAAAAAATGGCTGTTGCCGCAGGTTTCCAACACCAGGCCGCTGGCATCGGAAACCACCACAATGGAAGGTTGCCGGTTGATTTCACTGCCCAGACGCTCGATTAGCGGCCGCGCCAATTGCGCTACCCAACCGTTTTGTCCACGGACTTCATTGAGCAAGGCTGGCCGGACCAAAGGGACAAGATCGTCGGCCCGGTTAAGACCATAGTGCCGACTGCGCCGCCAGGATTCAGACAAGGGGCCAGAGAGAGACAGGGTATCGCCATCATGGGTGGTGTGGTCTTTATGCAACATGCCCCTCTCCCGCCAATAAAGTGTTGCATTTTTGTATCATGAATGTGTCTCATGCGTTGCGACATGGGACACAAAAAATAAGAGAAATGAATAATACGCTATGAGTTTTATTAGCTGACACAGATATTATTGTGAATTAATTATTTGATATATAGATATTTTATTATTATCCGGCCGCGTACCAACGCAATGTGGCATAGGCCATGCTTAGGGTTCCTGTGAGGGTGCCGGCAGTCAGGCACCTACCCTACAGAGTTCGTTCCCATGAGAGGTGTTTACATGAAATACGTTCATCCCGGTTTGCCTGGTTCGCTGGTTTCTTTCAAACCACGCTACGGCAATTACATTGGCGGCAAATTTGTCGAACCCGTTTCAGGCAACTACTTCACCGACACCTCCCCGATGACAGGCCAGACCGTCGCCGAGTTCCCACGCTCCGATGCGAAAGATATCGAGCTGGCACTGGATGCAGCCCACGCCGCGGCCGAGAGCTGGGGAAAAGCCAGTGTTCAGGAGCGTTCCAACCTGTTGCTGGCGATCGCCGATCGTATGGAGTCAAAACTGGAATTGCTGGCGCTGACCGAAAGCTGGGACAACGGCAAACCGATCCGCGAAACGCTGAACGCGGATATCCCGCTGGCGATTGACCACTTCCGCTACTTTGCCGGTTGCCTGCGTGCACAGGAAGGCACCGCCGCAGAAATCGATCAGAACACCGTGGCCTACCATATTTACGAACCGCTGGGCGTGGTTGGACAGATTATTCCCTGGAACTTCCCGCTGTTGATGGCCGCCTGGAAACTGGCCCCGGCGTTGGCTGCCGGCAACTGCGTGGTGCTCAAACCGGCGGAGCAAACCCCGCTCAGCATCTGCGTGCTACTGGAAGTGATCGGCGATTTACTGCCGCCGGGCGTGCTCAATGTGGTGCAAGGGTTTGGTAAGGAAGCCGGCGAGGCATTGGCGACCAGCAAACGCATCGACAAAATTGCCTTTACCGGTTCAACCCCGGTGGGCCGCCATATTCTGGCCTGCGCAGCGGAAAATATCATTCCCAGTACCGTGGAGCTCGGCGGCAAATCGCCTAACATCTTCTTTGAAGACATCATGCAGGCCGAGCCTGAGTTTATCGACAAGGCCGTTGAGGGGTTGATTCTTGGCTTCTTTAACCAGGGTGAAGTCTGTACCTGCCCTTCACGCGCCCTGATCCAGGAGTCGATTTACCCACAATTTATGGAAAAAGTGTTGGCGCGTATCACCACTATTCGCCAGGGCGACCCCTTTGATACCGACACCATGATCGGCGCACAGGCGTCTCAGCAACAGTTCGACAAAATTCTGTCTTATATCGAGATTGCCAAAAACGAAGGCGGAAAAATTATCGCCGGCGGCGAGCGTGCCAGCCATGAACAGGGGTTGCAAAGCGGTTTTTACCTGCAACCTACCTTGATCACCGGTAATAACAGCATGCGTTTCTTCCGCGAAGAGATCTTCGGACCGGTGATCGGCGTGACCACCTTCAAAGACGAAGCCGAAGCGCTGGCCCTGGCCAACGACAGCGAATTCGGGCTGGGAGCCGGTCTGTGGACCCGCGACGTTAACCGCGCTTATCGCATGGGCCGCGCCATCAAGGCCGGACGTGTCTGGACCAACTGTTATCACCTCTATCCCGCGCATGCCGCCTTCGGTGGTTACAAAAACTCCGGCGTCGGCCGCGAAACCCACAAGGTCGCGCTGTCGCATTACCAGCAGGTGAAAAACCTGTTGGTCAGTTACGACAGTAAACCGCTCGGGCTGTTTTGATTTTTTCGCGTTACTGAAAACTAAGGCCACCTCGGTGGCCTTAATTATTTGCGCAGGATTAAGAGGTGGTCAGATCGATCACCATACGACCACGGATCGTGCCCGACTTCATCTCTTCGAAGATGGCGTTGATGTCACCCAGTGGCCGCTTGGTCACTTTCGGCGTGACTTTGCCCTCGGCGGCAAACTGGAAAGCCTCTTTAAGGTCTTCACGGGTGCCCACCAGTGACCCCACCACCTGAATACCGTCCAGTACCAAGCGTGGAATGCTCAGGTCCATACTCTCCGGCGGTAGCCCCACGGCCACGACCTTGCCCCCGGCGCGTACGGCATTCACCGCGGAGTTAAAGGCCGAACGCGCCACCGCAGTGACCACGGCGGCGTGAGCGCCACCGACTTTTTGCTGAATGATTTCTTCGGCGTTTTCGGTTTTGGAGTTGATCACCAGATCGGCACCAATTTCTTTGGCGAAATCCAACTGGCCCTGATTAACGTCAATGGCGATCACTTTGGCGTTGAACACGTTCTTGGCGTACTGCAATGCCAGATTGCCCAAGCCACCCAGACCGTAAATCGCGATCCACTGCCCCGGTTTGATGTCGGAAATTTTCACCGCTTTATAGGTGGTGACCCCGGCGCAGGTAATGCTGCTGGCAGCAAAGGAGTCCAGACCATCCGGTACCTTGACCGCATAGTCTGCCACCACGATGCACTCTTCCGCCATGCCGCCATCGACGCTGTAACCGGCGTTTTTAACCGAGCGACACAGAGTTTCGTTGCCGTTGACGCAATATTCGCAATGGCCGCATCCCTGATAGAACCAGGCGACGCTGGTACGATCGCCGACTTTTAACGAGGTCACCCCTTCACCGACCGCGGTAACCACCCCGATCCCTTCATGACCCAGAGTAATCCCGGGTACTTCGCCAAAATCCCCATTCTTGACATGAAGATCGGTATGGCAAACTCCACAACACTCCATTTTGAGTGCCGCTTCGCCGTGTTTCAGCGGACGAAGCTGTTTTTCCTGAATATCTACACTATGACTTTTAGTGACTACGGCAGCTTTCATAGGACATATCTCCTCAGGTGAGTTGAAGTACAGTTGTTAATGTAGTTACTTGGAACCCTGAGAGCAAGGCATGCGGCGTTTTGTTTAAAAACAAATATTTAATATCGTCAGGCGTCGTTGATTTTCTTAAGCAAGAATCATGATTAACGCTTGGTTTTAGTGATTTTTGTCGCCTTGGCGGGGTTGCCGGCAACGAATTCCAGGGTCGGCGAGTAGTAAAAAGGCAACCAGGCATGGTAACTGCTTTCCCATTCCCATTTGACCGGGCAAGGCCACAGAATATCTTCATGCAGGATGTAATAAACCCATCGCCCGTGCGGGCGGCGCGGTTTGGCTGTTTTCATAGACCCTGATTTTTTTTGCCTGGAGGGGTTATCGATGATGTTCAACTACCTGGATTGGCATAGCCGCCAACAATAAACCAAAGCAACAAGACCACGGCCGAAGCAATAATAGCAATGGGAAAGAAATAGCCGATCTTCATGTTAAATTCTCTTTGTCATCAGGGATACAGAGTTACCTGGGACAAATTTAACATGGACCGCGGTCCGCAAGCCATCTTTCCCGCCAGAGCGCTAACAGCCTGAGACAGGCGGCTTCGGTCTTGTTCGTGCTCTGCCTCAGCCGGCCTCCTTTAACGCCTCTTGCCGCAGAATCGATTGAATATAGGCATTTTTGTTTTTTAAGGTCACAAAGTCACCGCTGGCGACGATACGGCCACTGTCCATAACGAGGATTTCATCCGAGAAATCGAAGGTGGAACTCCGATGGCTAATGTTCAATATCAAGGCATTGGGATAGCAAGTTTTAATATTGCGCATGATCCCTCTCTCATTGATCACATCCAATGCTGATGTCACCTCATCAAGAATGATGATACTGGGCGTCCGTAAAAAAAGGCGTGCCAGAGACAACCGCTGACGCTGGCCGCCAGAAAGCGTTACCCCATTGTCACCGATTCTCATATCCAGCAAATCAGCACACCCATCGTTAACCAGATCATCGAGCCTGGATAACCTAAGTGCCATGGCTAATTGTTCATCCGTAGCTTCCGGGCAGGCTATCTTTAGGTTGAATCTCAACGTATCCATAAAAATATAGTCATTTTGTGAAACATGGAAAATCAACTCAGCCCGCTGATCCGAAGATAATTCATTAATATTCCTATTGTTAATGAGGATCTCACCCTGCTCTGGCTTAACCTCTCCCGCTAACAGTTTAGCCACCGTACTTTTTCCCGAACCGCTACGTCCGGTTAAGGTGATAAAATGCCCTTTGTCGATCTCAAGATTAAGGTCATGGATGATAGCTCCCCCCTCACCTTGATAAGAGAAACCCAGGTCTTTCATTTTCATTGTATCGACAGGCTTGATCTGTTCTAAATCAGCTTCTCTCGCCACAGCCATCGGCATGGCACTAATAAAACCGTAAAGAGACACTGTAGATTTCTGCAGTGCAGTATACATTGACCCCATGCTTTCCAAAGGTGAAGACAGCAACAATATATAAGATGAAATCATCACGAAATGGCCGATACTGATACTCCCACTCATAACCTGATACAAAGAGTAGAGGAAGGACAAACCAAAGAAAAGGATGTTGCAGGCGGATTCGACCAGCAGGAAACGCATATCTTCCTTTAGCAAGTTTTCATGTTTTGTTTCGATTTTATTAAGCAAGGCCTCATAGCGGCCAAACAGGTAGTCATAAGAGTTACATACTTTAGCCGCTCCCATATTCTTGACGCTATCGGTGATTAGACTGTATTTCTTTACTGAGGTGTTGTAGAAATCGTTATATAGCCCAACAATCTTTGGGTTAAAAGCCCCCTTGATGATGAAATACAGTAAAAAATACAGCGTAAACAGCATCGCAACAATGTAGTCACCAGACATGACAATGAAAGCCACGCTGATAATTAACTGCAACAGCGGTGGGATAAAGTTATGAGAGATATTTCTTAACAATACGGTGAGTTCATCTATAGCCTGATTCAGCCGCTGAGTGATGTCTCCGGTGTTTTCATGGATTTTTATAGCATCAGTATTATAAAACAAGCTTTTGAAGTAATCATTTGTCATACTGATGACCAAGTTATTTCTTAAAGAGGTGATGAGAATAAAATTCAGAGCGGATGTGAGTTTCCTTAAGCTCATTACGACAATGTAACCAAGCGCTAGTACATATATTATAAACTTAAAATCAACGGATTCACTTTCAATTCCGCCGATTATCTTTGCCATGATAACAGGCTGTACTGATATTAAAACTGTAGACAGAAGCGAAATGGCTATAATGACAAAAAACTTTCCCTTGGCCGACAAACTGGATGTACTTTTAAAGTATCTTATTATAAACAAAAAACTTTTCATTCGGCATCCTTTTTCACATACCACAAAGCATAGCGGGGGCCCCCACTATGCTTTTAGTTTTAGCGCTTAATAAATCTGCTGTAACCCAGTGTCGGGTCGATTTTATCAACCTGAGTATCCGTCATGGTTGTTGTTTTAATCAATAAAAGATCTCTTTCATTCAGCATGTAAGCTCCTTTTTTAAATTAAAGTAAGATGTATAGCATGCGATCATTTATTCACATGCTAGACATGTTACTCAGCTATATTTTCATGGATAATATCTATGCACTTACAATAAAACATAATAACTGAGTCCCACTCTGAAAACAAAAACGCCTCCCTTAAACTTAGAACGTACCCACTTCTGGCAACGTGACAAAGTTCTGTCATCGGAATATAGTTATTTATATCTCTACCTAATATCAAATTGAATAACACTCTAGATACACGGCCGTTCCCGTCATGCAAGGGATGAATATGCATAAAGAAAACCGATGCGATAATTGAACAAAAAAGTTTATTGTCTGTATAATTATTTAAAATAAACAGCCTTAACTTTCTTAGTTCTGATGACAAATGCTGAACGTCCAAAAACTCCGTATAACTTCCATCTGATTCAGGGACCGTCCTGACGCTCACTGTCCTTACGCCATTTTCAGTGCTGAATTTAAGCCCCATGGAAACAATAAAACTCATGAAACTATCATCGTCCCTTAAAATATCAACGAGTATCTTATCTAAAGAAGAAAAAGCCAAGAAATCCTTGTTGCTGCTCTTGTTTTCGTTAGCAAACATTATGTTATCGACATAGGCACTCAAGCGGTGTTTCAAAACTGAAGTTCTGTTCGTTTTTAAAGCACCCTCTACATTCCTCATAAATGTATCGTAATTTACCCCTGAGCGTATGCCATTCTGCAAAATCAACGTACTGCAATTTATAATACTCCATGAACCGCTCCCAACATCCTCATGGCGAGGGTAGTTCAGCGGCATTAGCTTAATCACATTCCCTTGTAATAAATAGTTATTCATCACACTGCCTCTAAGTTTTCGCTGTATTTATAGTTAATTTTTTTAATCTATTTAAATGACATTAAAGTTTCAAAATGATTAATTTTTATTAACAATTAGCCAGATTTGGATCCATGAAATCAAATTAAAGAGGACGCCAACTCACCGCCGCCCGCGTAGGCGGTCTTACCGGCAATCTTCATCCCTTCGGCCGCCAGGATGACAAAAGGCGCTTGCCGACAGGGTATGTTCAGGTAACTTATGATGTTTACTTTTCATTGGACGCCCTATCTGTGGAAAAGAAAGCCCGGCTTGATCGCATCGACAAAAAAATCCTTGAAATACTGTGCCGGGATGGCCGCATTTCCTATCAGAAGCTGTCCGAGCAAGTCAACCTGACCGCCCGCCCTTGTCAGGAGCGAGTCCGGGGACTGGAGCGTGACGGCATTATCCGTGGCTACAGCGCCATTATCGAACTGCCGGAGCCGGAACATGCGTTCGTGATCCAGGCGCAGATCGCGCTGGCCGATCACGGTCATTCTCAACCGGCGTTCGAACAGGAGATGCGTAATACCCCGGAAGTGCTGGATTGCTGGCTGGTCAGCGGCAACTTCGATTTTCTGGTGCGTATTGGTTGCCGCAGCATGGAAAACTACCGGTTGCTGGCCGACAGCTGGCTGACCAGCAAAAAGTTTCGGGTGGATAAAATCGTCACGCTGACCGAGCTGCAAGCCATCAAACGTTCCTGAACCGCCTCAATCGCGCCGGATAAATGCCAACCAGCGTCGCTCCGCCCGTGAAAACAGGAATATCAGCAGGAAGGTACAAAGCAGATACAGCGCCGCCGCCATCAGAAACGGAATAAAGGGCGAATAGGTGGCGGCATAAAGCGCGCGGGCCACCCCGGTGATATCCAGCAGCGTCACGGTGCTGGCCAGCGAGGTGGCATGCAGCAAAAACACCATCTCGTTATTGAGCGCAGGAATGCCGCGCCGCAGCGTGGCCGGCAACACCAACCTGCGGATGATCTGCCACTGACTCATGCCATAGGCTTCCCCGGCTACCCACTCCTGGCGCGGAAAGGTTTCCATCATGCCGGCGAGCAGTTGCGCGACGTAGGCGCTGGTATTGAGCACCAACGCCAGCGTGGCGCAGAAAGTGGCGTCACGAAACAGCAGCCAGAAAGGTTGGTCGTTCTGCCAGCCCAATTGCACCACGTCAAACTGCGACAGGCCGTAGTAAATCAGCATCAGTTGCAGGTACAGCGGCGTACTGCGGAAAAAATAGGTCACACTGCGGATCAGGCAAGACACCGGGCGCGGGCCATAAACCTGACCAATCGCCATCAGCATCGCCAGCGCTAAACCGGGGACCACCGACAGCAAGAACAATTTGGCGGTCATTGCCAACCCGGTAAGCTCCGAGCCGTCGCTCCACAAAAAGCTCGGTGCGGCCTCGAGCATATTTTGCAGGTTCATCAGCGCGCCCCCGCGTTGGAGGACGCCAGGGCATAACGGCGTGACAGCCGGCTAAATCCCCAACTGGATATCGCGGTGATCGCCATATAAATCAGCGCCACCAGGAAATAAAACAAAAAAGGTTTTTGCGTTGCGCGCCCTGCCTGCTCGGCCAGCCACACCATGTCCTCAAGCCCGAGGATCGACACCAGCGCCGAAGCCTTCATCAGCCCCAGCCAGTTATTGTTGATGCCGGGGATCGCGAAGCTCAGCATTTGTGGCAGCAGAACACGGCGAAACACCTGGCCCGGACGCATGCCATAGGCCATGGCGGCCTCCAACTGGCCGCGTTCCACGGTTAGAAACGCGCCACGGAAGGTTTCGGTATAGTAAGCGCCGAACACGAAGCCAATCGCCAGCACCCCGGAGATAAAGGTGTTAAAGCGCAGCGGGCCCAGCCCCAGCAGGCCAAGGAACCCGTTGACCAGCATCTCGCCGCCAAAAAACAGCAGCAGCATAATCACCAGCTCAGGGATGCCCCGCACCAGCGTGGTGTAGCCGGTCGAAATCCAGCGTAACCAGCGCGGCCCAAACAGTTTGATCAACGCATTGATCAGCCCGAGCGCCAGTGCCACCGCCAGCGAGAGCAACATCACGCACAACGACAGCGCCGCACCATGCGCCAGCAACGGCAAATACTCTGTGACCATTCCCGGCCTCCCATACTTGAGTGAATGCCGGGCCTGCCGGCGTTAGCTCGCCGGTTCAGTTCCCGTAGATATCGAAGCTGAAGTATTTTTTCTGGATGGCGGCATAGGTGCCGTCGGCGCGAATGGCCTTGATAGCGCCGTTAAGCGCATCGCGCAGCGCCGGGTTGTCTTTGCCCACCGCGATGCCGACGTCGGAGGAAATGCTGCTGTCTTCGATCACCGGCCCGGCAAAGGCGAATTTCTGCCCACGCGGGGTATCGATAAAGCTGCTGGCGGCTTGGGTATTGTCCTGCAACGACGCGTTAATGCGCCCGGACATCAGGTCCAGATAGACATTATCCTGGTTGGCGTAAGAGACAATTTTCACCCCTTTGCCGCCCCAGTGTTGCTTCGCGTAGGCCTCATGTATCGAGCCGGTCTGCACGCCGACGGTTTTGCCTTTCAGGTTGGCGACGTCAGGCAGTAAAGCGCTGCCCTTGCGCGCCACCAATTGGGCAGAACTGCGGTAATAGCGATCGGTAAAATCCACCTCTTTTTTGCGTTCATCGGTGATGGTCAGCGAAGCGATAATGGCATCGAATTTATGGGCGTTGAGCGCGGCGATCATGCTTTCGAAGGGTTGTTTGACGAACACGCATTTGGCATGCAGCTGAGTACACAACGCATTGGCAATGTCGATATCGAAACCGGTGATATCACCGTTGGGCGCGAGCACGTCAAACGGTGGATAGCCGCCGTCAACGCCAAAGCTGATGGTGTCGAAGGCCTGAGCCGCCGCAGGGCCGCCCAACGCCAGGCTGGTCAGTAATACCACTAATGTTTTTTTCATGGCTGAGATCCCCGGTAAAAGTCGCTGCTAGAAACGAAGTGACAGGCAGGTCAGGCCGCCGTCCATTTTTTTGAATTCGCTGGTGTCGAGCTGAACGATCGGCATACCCAACTTTTCGATTTGCGCGAGCGTATGCGGGTAGCCCTGCGGGGTAATCAGCGTATCGTTGATCCACAGCGTATTCCCGGCATAGGACTCCGCCTCGGGTATGACGATCGAACTAAAACCGCTGAAGGCAGGATGGTGTTGGTAGTCTTCTGTCAGCAACAGGGTGTTGCGGCCAACGTAGTTCACGATAGATTTCAGGTGCAGACCGGCGCTGACTTCTATGGCGGTCACCCGATAACCATAGGGTTCTACCGCCGCGGCGAACTCGCCAATGCCAACCTCATCGGTACGGGCGGTCAGACCGACGAAAAACTGGCGATCGACCAGCAGCACGTCACCTCCGTCAAGATGACCGCGCTCGCTCATGCGCACCACCGGACGTTCGCCTTCAAACAGCGGCGCAATGGTGGCGACCTCGCCCTGGCGGCTGGGTGCGCCTGGATGGGTGATCACCGCCAGTTCCGGCATCACGACCGCCGTATCTTCAACAAAGTGTGCGTCAGGAAATACCGGGGCCGCCGGTAACACGATCACTTTCAGGCCCAGGCGCAGCAAGGTGTCCACATAGGCCAAAAACTGACGGCCGGTGGCCGCGATATCCGGTGCGCCCAGTTGGGCCGTGGTCTGGCCCCTGCCGCAGCTGTCGGCAGGGAGTCTGGCAATGGCTTGAGTAAAGTGCATGGCGATTCTCTCGATTGAAAAGGACGGTCACTGTTGTTTCGATTATCAAACAGATACCCCCGCCAATCAGGTTGAATAAGCTCACCTGCACTTCAGATTTACGCTGTATATGGCCCCGCCAACGACCCATTCCGCTGTCAGGTATTTTTGTACGCCACGGGTGCCAGCCGCATCCCCAACAAAGTGATCACACAAATGGCTGCACCGGCATAGAAAGTGGAAGCCGCGCCCCAGGTTTCCCAGAGTAGACCGGCCCCCAGGCTCGCCAGCAACAGCGCCACCCCGCTCATCAGATTAAACATACCGTAGGCGGTCCCGCGCAGATCAGCCGGTGCGGTATGGGCGATCATGGCGGCCAACAGGCCCTGAGTCATCCCCATATGCACGCCCCACAGTGCCACCCCGAACAAGATGCCGGCCCAATGCTGGCTGACGGCCAGGACGATATCCGCCGCAATCAGCACCACTAAACCGGCTTGCAGCATGGTGCTGTGGCTCATGCGATCCGAAAGTTTGCCAAACGGATAGGCGGATAAGGCATAGAGTAAGTTCATCGCCACCATCACCAGCGGGATCAAGGCCAGCGGGATATCCATTTGTTGTGCGCGCAGCACCAGAAATGCCTCGCTGAAACGGGCGAGCGTAAATACCGCCCCCAGGCCGACCACCCACCAATAGGCTTTCCCCAGCCGCCGCAGGTTCGCGCGGGTTATCGGATTGCTGCGCTTATGCTCAATCGGTGCCTTGGGCTCCTGCAGGCCGAAAAACAGCAGCGCGATGGCCAGCACGCCCGGGATCACCGCGACCCAAAAAATGGCCCGAAAATCATCGTGCCACAGCAGCATCAACCCAACGGCCAACAGCGGCCCCAAAAAGGCGCCGACGGTATCCAGCGATTGGCGTAATCCAAACGCGGCACCGCGGATCTCCGCCGGCGTAACATCCGCCACCAACGCATCACGGGGTGCGCCACGGATCCCCTTACCCACACGGTCCAGCAAACGGGCACCCATAATGACGCCGGATGAACTGGCGATAGCAAAAAAAGGTTTGCTGATGGCCCCCAACCCATACCCCAGCAGCGCCAACCCTTTGCGCTTGCCAATGTAATCGCTGAGTACGCCGGAAAACACCTTGATGATTAACGCAGTGGCTTCCGCCAGGCCTTCAATCAAACCAATCACCACGACGCTGACACCCAGGGTAGTCACCATAAACAAGGGCAGCAGGCTGTGGATCATTTCCGAAGAGACATCCATTAATAAACTGACACCGCCAAGCACCCAGACACCCTTGGGAATGCGGGCCAGCGTTGAAAAACGAGAGAACATCATGTTACTCCGCCGATCACAAACTTGAATTTAGTCCGTCATTAAAGCAGCCAAATGCATCATTGGTAAGATGCAAAAGAAAATAATTCTTATTCAAGGTGATTTCATGCCATTGCGCTGTACGGCCTATTTAAGCCGTTGGTGCAGTTGCGCCGGTGATGCGTGGCATCACCTCTTTCATCATCTCAAGGAATTTACGCAACCGTGCCGGGTAATAGCTGGCATACGGATAAAGCAGATAAATCGGTAAAGGGGCTGCACGCCATGCCGGCATTAGAGGGATAAGAGTGCCCTGTTCCAGATCCTGCTTGACCACCCAGGATGACAACATCGCTATCCCTACGCCGTTCAACGCAGCTTTACGCACCGCATAAAGACTGTCGGTGCTTAATCTGGGCGCGATATCAAAACGACAGGCTTCACCGCTATCACGATGGGTCAAGGTGACTTCGTTACGATAAAAGCTATTCAACGCCAACCAGGGTAACTGCGCTAAATCACCGATCTGCTTCAGAGGATCATGACCTGCTAATAAGCTCGGTGCCGCCACCACAATACGCGGCACTTCCGCCAGTAATACCGCCACCACAGAAGGATCGGTCACGGCTCCAACGTGGATCGCGCAATCCACGCCTTCAGGAATGAAATCAGGCGAGTGGTCGTTGAGTGTCCACTCCACGCTGGTCTGGCGATAACGTTGCAAATAGTCGCCCAACGGCCCAATCAACTGATCTTGGCCGAAAGCATGCGGCGCACGTACCCGTAATACGCCGACCGGCTCATCGCGCACGCCACGCAGCTCATCCTCTATGATTTGCCACTGCTCTATCAGCTTGCGCGCATGTTGATAACAACGTTCGCCGTCATCCGTCAGCTTCATGCTGTGAGTGGTGCGCTGGATTAATTTAACACCCAGTAGTTGTTCCAACACCTGGAGCCGCCGACTAACAGTGGGTTGGGAAGTCTGCATTTGCACTGCGGCCGCTGAGAGGCTGCCGCTGTCTACGATACGCACCAAAGTTTGCAGCATGGCTATGCGATCGCCGTTGGGAAATAAGTTTTTATTCATACGTATTATGTATAACAGTTTTACCTGTATGGGGACTACAGTTTGCGGCAGATCCAGCCAAAAATAAGCACACTTTATGTCTTCGAGATAACCACCATGAGTCTGATTTCATCACCCAATAACACCGGTGCCACACCGACCAATGCCCTTTCCGCCAAAGTTGTCTTTTTGCTGGCGAGCGGTGCCGGTCTTAGCGTGGCATCCATTTACTACAGCCAGCCAATGCTGGGCATTATGGGCGATGCGTTCCATGCCGGAGTGAGTGACACCGGTTGGGTGCCTACGCTGACTCAGGCAGGCTACGCGTTAGGGATCTTGCTGTTGGCCCCATTGGGTGATCGCCACGATCGCCGCCAAATCATCCGCATAAAAGGTGTACTGCTGGCGCTCACCCTGCTGCTTTGCGGTTTTTCATCATCATTCCCGCTGCTGTTGCTCAGCAGTCTGGCGATCGGTTTAGCCGCCACGGTGGCGCAGGACATTATCCCTGCGGCCGCAACGCTGGCTACCGACGCTAACCGAGGCAAAACAGTAGGTACCGTCATGACCGGGCTGCTGGCGGGCATTTTGCTCTCGCGTGTTTTCAGTGGGGTGGTCGCGGAATATTTCGGATGGCGCAGCGTTTATCAGTTGGCGGCCGTGGCGGTGCTGGCGATCAGTTTCGCTATCGGGGCCGTATTACCACGTTTAAAGCCCAACACCACGCTCAGCTATCCGGCGCTGTTGCGTTCTTTAGGCCATTTATGGGCAGAATATCCGGAGCTACGGCGTGCCGCGTTGGCACAAGGCTTGCTGTCGATAGCCTTCAGTGCTTTTTGGTCCACACTTGCAGTGATGCTGGCGGAACGTTATCAGCTAGGCAGCGCAGTCGCCGGTGCTTTTGGCCTGGCTGGCGCGGCGGGTGCATTGGCTGCCCCCTTGGCAGGCATGTTGGCCGATCGTCACGGACCGGATTACGTCACTAAAATGGGTGCCGCCACAGTGGTGGTGTCATTCGCCCTGATGTTCCTGCTGCCATTGCTGCCGCTCCCCGCTCAGTTGGCGTTGATTGCCCTGAGTGCTATCGGTTTCGATCTCGGTATCCAGGCCACGCTGGTCGCGCATCAGACCATTATTTACGCCATCAACCCGGCCGCACGCAGTCGGCTTAATGCCATCATGTTCACCCTGGTGTTTATCGGTATGGCAAGCGGTGCCGCTATGGGCAGCAAGATCCTGGAAAGCGCCGGTTGGCCTGGCGTGGTGGCACTGGCTACGCTGACGGCCGCAGGCGGCCTGGCCCTGAGATTATTCGCCAAAACCGTCCCGCGCGTTACCGCCTGAGAAAAGTGCGTCAACGATAGCTGCAACCACTGCGGCTATCGCCTTTTAATCCCTCATCGCTTCCGCATCGTTTTCTGCACAAGACCCAACGGTCTTCGACCAGCCGTTGCACATGACTGCCGCTACGACGCCATCGCCTCACGGCCATCAGGGTCACTATATCTACTTCTGGTTAGCGGCCTGGAACTCGGCCAGATCCTGCTGGGTGATGGTTTTGTAAGGCACCCAGTTATAGGGCTCGACCTGTTGTTTTTCCAACAGCGCCTTGGCCACCTGCACGGCGCCAATGGCCTGCCCTTTGGCGTCCTGGAAAATGGTCAACGTCATGCTGCCGTTTTTAATGAATTGCTGACCATCCGGCGTACCGTCGATACCCGCCACCAGAATGGTTTTGTTTTTGGCCTGATTCAGCGCCATGATGGCGCCAATCGCCATTTCGTCGTTGTTGGCGGCGATGGCATCAATCGGGCGGCCGTTCAGCAACCAACCGGATACCACATCCACCGCCTCGTTACGCTGCCATTTGGCGGTCTGCTTCTCCAGTACCTTCATATCTTTGTATTTGGCGATCACTGCTTCCACGGCACGGGTGCGCTCGCGTGCTTCTTCATTGGACAGCGCCCCCATCAGGATCGCCACGTTCCCACGGTAGTTCATCTTTTTCGCCAGGGCTTCCATCTGCATTTCACCGCCCACCGCAGAGTCCGAGCCTACGTAGGCCATGTCCTTGCCCAGTTTCACCTCCGGTTTGCGGTTAACGAATATCAGCGGGATATTGGCGCGTTGGGCCGCGTCCATCATCGGTTTCACGCCCTGGGTATCCACCGGGTTGAGGATAATGGCGTCCACCCCGAGATTGATAAAATCGTCCACCTGCTGCACCTGCAGCGCCACGTCCCCTTTGGCATCGACAAACTGACCGTCCATGTTCAACTGCTTCAGTTCGCTCACCATCTGCGAGCGAAGAATAGAGACAAAGTTAAGATCGAAGTTGGCCAGCGCCACCCCGACCTTATAGGTTTTCGCCTGGGCGCTGAAGCTCATGACGATGCTCAGCAATATCAGTAGCAAGCTTTTGGTTTTCATGATGACATCCTGTAGGTTGAGGTTTATTTATTATTAAAATCAACGCATCACTCTGTATTCCGGGCAGCAGGCTCCCACCCGGATGGGTCAGGCTATCGGGTAAAATGATCGCGGAACTGCTCCAGCGCCTCGGTGCTGTCACCGGAGGCCCAGCCTTCCATCGCTACCACACCCTGATAACCGATTTCTTCCAACGTGCGGGCGATGGCACGGTAGTTAATTTCACCGGTGCCCGGCTGTTGCCGCCCCGGCACGTCCGCCACCTGGATCTCCCCGATTGCCGGGCCGCAACGACGGATCAGCTCGATAAGGTTTCCTTCGCCGATCTGCGCATGGTAAAGATCGAGATTCATCTTCAGGCCCGGACGGTTAACCGCCTCCACCAGGGTCAGGGTATCGCCGGCTTTGGCGAAGGGCGTACCGGGGTGATCCAGCGGTAAATTAAGGTTTTCCAGCGTGAAGACTTTCCCGGCCCGCTCTGCCATCTGCGCCAGGCGGTTTAGCGTCTCGGCCGCCTTCAGCCACATCGCGCCGGTTACCTGCGCTACCGGTTTGACCGGCAATCCCTGGGGATCCAGCCCGGTGCCGTGCAGGTTCAGGCTCGGGCAATTCAGGCGCTGCGCGACGGCCAGTGACTGCTCGGAGGTGTGCAACAACTGGGCAATCTCCTCGTCGTCGGTCAGGTTGCCGGTGAGATAGCCGGTCATTGACGTGAAGCGCGCCCCGGTGGCAACCAGGGCATCGAGGTCTTTATTGGCCCAGTTCCATATTTCAACGCCAAAACCGAGCGCATCGATACGCGCCACGCGTTCGACAAACGGCAGATCGAGAAACACCATTTCGGCACACACGGACAGCTGATAACTCGCCATTATTGCCTCCCCAGTTTGACCGGTTTGCCCTGCTGTACCGACTCGATACAGGCCAGTGCAATCTCCAGCGCATTACGCGCATCCTGGCCGGTAGCCCGCGGACTTTGCCCTTGCTGGATGCTTTGGGCGAATTCAGTCAATTCCGCCACGTAGGCGTCGCGCAGCAGATCGGTATCCTGCCGTGACGTCTCAATGGCGATGCCCCCGGCGTGATAACGCACGCAGTTATTCAGGTTGATGTTGCCCGCCTGCAACATGCCCTTGCTGCCGAATACCTCGCCGCGCACGTCATAACCGTACACCGCCTGGAAGTTGGCCTCCGCCGTGGCGATAGCGCCGTTATCAAAACGGAGGGTGACCACAGCGGTGTCCAGCAGCCCTTTGTCTTTGAAGTCCGGCCGCACCAGGGCATCCGCCAACGCATAGACCTCTACCGGTCTGGCGCCCGGGTTGAAATGCAGCAGCGTATCGAAGTCATGGATTAAGGTTTCCAGGAAGATGGTCCACGCCGGGATCGGCGCCGGATCGCGCAACTGCGGGTCGCGCGTCACCGAGCGAGACAGTTGCGTAGTGCCATTCTCGCCTGACTTGACGGCGGCGATAGCGGCAGCAAATCCGCTGACAAAACGACGGTTAAACCCAACCTGCAGAACCACGCCCGCCTGTTTGGCCGTGGCGATGGCACGGTCCGCCTCATCCAATGTAATGGCCATCGGCTTTTCGCAGAACACGTGTTTACCGGCCTGAGCAGCCGCAATCACCCACTCCGCATGGGTCCGCGCCGGGGAAGCGATGACTACCGCATCTATCGCCGGATCGTCCAGCATCGCTTGCAAATCGCTATAGGCTGCAACGCCAAGACGCTCTGCCAGCCGCTGCGCCGCGCCCGGCAAGGGATCGGCTACCGCCGCCAGCACCGCACCCGGTACGCGCCGTGCCAGCGACTCCGCATGGAAAGTGCCCATTCTGCCGGCACCGATCAGACCCACACGCAGCGGTTGGGATGAATGACTCATAGTGATTCCTTATGTGAGGTAACGCCCTAACGGGCAACGGAGTTCACTCTGGGTATTGCAAGGGGGATGCCAGTTCAAAACACGGGGAATTTGTGAGGCGTTGCACAGATAGCCATAACAAAGTGACAACTAAATTGACATGTCAATTTCACATGTCAATAAAGTGAACATTACATTCTAAAAAACCGGAGAGCACCATGCACACTGCCGCCGGCCTGATGCCGATCAAAGACGAGAGCGACCCGATTTTCAGCCTGCCTGCAGGGGCGGAGGCCGGCGAATGGGACAGCCTGTTTTGGCAAGGCTGGCAGGCGTTTAACGAAGGCGGACATCCCGGCTGGATACGCAAGTCGATCCTGCAGTCCTGGCGACGTTCGCGTGAATACGGTATCGACCCCGATGAGTTTGTCTATCACGCGCCACCAGCCGATCAACTGCAGGCCATTTTGGCGCACAATGCCGAGCTGATTGCCGTGGCACGCAGCATCATGGAAAACCTGCTGGCCTATAATCCCGATGGCCACATTAATCTGACCGATGCCAATGGGGTCACCCTTCACTACTGCGGCGCAGACATGACGCCGGTCGGCAGTATCCTGCGTGAAGAGATCCAGGGCACCAACTGCACCGCACGTTGCCTGTTGGAACAGCGCCTGGTGTATGTGCTCAGCGGCGAAAACTGGAAAATGGGCCTGCGCCGACGGCATCGCCAATGCGCGGCCGCGCCGGTGCGCAATGCCGAGGGCATCATGATTGGCGTGCTGACGCTGACCGCCACGCCGGATAATTTCAATGCCCATACTCTGGGTACCGTCCAGGCAGCGGCAGAGGCCATCGGCCAGCAGCTTAAGCTGCACCGGCTGTTGGCCGAGCAACAGTCGATTCTGGAAACCCTGAATGAAGGCGTGATGGTCTGCGATCGTCAGGGTCGGCTTAAAACCGTTAACCGCTATGCTCGCCAGATTTTTGGTGGTCTGGAGCCCGGTAATACGCCGATCGATGAGCTGCTGCGCCCGCAGTCCGGTTCGCTGCTGACCATGCCGTTTTGCAACGATCGCGAAATGGTGTTTATGCCCGTCGGTAAACCGGCGCTCTCCTGCGTCATTTCATTGATGCCGGCACCGGATAACGGTCGGGTACTCTCTCTGCGCGAAAATCAACGTATCCGCGCCATCACCCGTCGGGTAATGGGCGTGAGCGCCAGCTACACCTTCGAGATGATTTACGGCCATTCCAGCCGCATGCGCGAAGCGATAATGCAGGCGCGCACCTGTAGCCGCAGTGACAGTACGGTATTGCTGACAGGGGAAAGCGGGACCGGCAAGGAGCTGTTCGCGCAGGCGATCCACAACGCCGGTGAGCGCTGCAACGAACCCTTTGTCGCGGTGAACTGCGGTGCCTTACCGCGCGATCTGGTGCAAAGTGAGCTGTTTGGCTACGTGGATGGTGCCTTTACCGGATCGCGCCGTGGCGGCTCCGCCGGCAAGTTCGAACTGGCGGACGGCGGCACGTTGTTGCTCGACGAAATCGGTGAAATGCCGCTGGATGCGCAAACCAGCCTGTTGCGCGTGTTGCAGGAAAGCGAAGTACTGCGGATCGGCGCGGCACAGCCGGTAAAAGTGAATGTGCGCATCATTGCGGCGACCCATTGCGATTTGGTGCAGGCGGTGGAGAACGGTGCATTTCGCCGTGACCTTTATTACCGCCTGAATGTCCTCTCCATCCCCGTTCCGGCGCTGCGTGAGCGCCGGGAAGACATCGCCGGGCTGGTCAACGGCTTTATTCACAAACTGAGTACGCGGCTGAAAAAGATCCCGCCGCAGGTTTCACCACAGGCCATGGCGTGCCTTAACGCCTGGCACTGGCCCGGTAACGTGCGCGAGCTGGAGAACCTGGTGGAACGGATGGTGAACCTGTGTGAAGGGCTGTTGATCGACGTTGATGACCTGCCCAATGAAATTGCCCGCACCTCGCCGGGGCAAAGCACCGAACCCTCGAGCCGTCTGGAGGACAATGAACGCGCCCACATCATTCAGGTCATTGGCACCAGTGACGGCAATCTGCGCCAGGCGGCCCGTCTGCTTGGGCTTTCGCGCACTACCCTGTACAACAAAATCAACAAATGGCAGATTGATTTGACGCAATTTCGCCAGTGACCCCGCCGCGGCGGGGCTGGCAATGCCCGTATTTTAATAGCCTACGGTGAATCGCTGACGACGGTGGGCGGGGTTTTCCACTTCATCCACCAAAGCGACGGCGTAATCCTCATAAGATATGCTGCTCCCCTGTTCATTGCTTAGCAACTGGTCTTTGCCAAGACGGAACTTGCCTGTGCGCCCCCCAGCGTAGAAATGTGCTGAAGGGGAAAGGAAGGTCCAGTCCAACTCGGGCTCGTTACGCAGCAAACTCAAAAATACCGCGCCGGCCAAGGCCTCTTTACGGGCCATTTCCGGAAAGTCCGGTGAGGTGACAAAAGCCACGCCCGGCGCGATTTCAAGGCTCCCCGCGCCCCCGACAACAAGGTAACGTTTAATCTCTGCGCCTTTAACAGCATCGATTAAGATTTGGGGATCACTGTCGGTAAAGTGCACCGCACTGATGACAATATCGTGCCCTTTCAATAATCCCTTTAAGTGTTCTTTATCGAAAACATCTCCTTTAGCGACAGTGACCAACGGAAGTGCAGCAATTTTTTCAGGGTGTCGCGCGATTGCCGTTACCTTGTGTTGACGGTTTGACAGCTCAGTGAGAATTCTTGAGCCGGCACTGCCTGAAGCCCCTATAAGAGCAATATTCATATTTAACGTCCTCTGATTGTTAAGATGAGCACTACCTTGCCGACAGCCATATATGGCTGATGAATCAATTGTCGACATAACTCTTATATATCCATGCGGCGCGATCCTAATTGCAGATCTGTGCGCATTCATCACCATGCAGCGCGACATATGCCCCACCTTGACAGGTTCGCGGCGGCATTCGATGATGCTGGGCACAACTTCCGCTCAGGTTCTGCCGATGAAAACATCCCCCGCCGTCACCATTCACTATTGTTCGCAATGCAACTGGTTGCTGCGTGCTGCCTGGATGGCGCAAGAACTGCTTCACACTTTCAGCACCGATTTGGCCTCCGTCACGCTGGTTCCCGGTAGCGGCGGCATTTATACAATCACCGTCGATGACGTGGTGCTGTGGGATCGTAAAGCCGAGGGCGGCTTTCCGGATGCGGCAGTATTAAAACAGCGCTTGCGCGATCATTGCTTCCCCGAGCGCTCATTAGGGCACGTAGACAATAAAGGCGCGAAAACTTAAGGCGCAAATGCATTGCCGCGATGAGTCGCGCACGGTCGCTAAAACCCCATCATCCGGGCAAAATCCCCTTCACATCATGCCAGGGCCGCTTGCCTTTTGGCGGGCCTGTTGCGTTATACTGTGCCCCACTTTTTGTAACGAACTCAGATGACTATGGAACGCTTTCTAGAAAATGCCATGTACGCCTCTCGCTGGCTGCTTGCCCCGGTTTATTTCGGCCTGTCCCTGGCCTTGTTGGCACTGTCGATAAAATTTTTCCAGGAGATACTGCATGTTCTGCCGAACATTTTCTCCATAGCCGAAGCGGATCTGGTTCTGACGCTGCTCTCGTTGGTCGACATGGCGCTGGTGGGTGGCCTGCTGGTGATGGTGATGTTCTCGGGCTATGAGAACTTTGTCTCGCAGTTGGATATCAGCGAAGACAAGGAAAAACTGAGCTGGCTGGGCAAGATGGACGCCACCTCACTAAAGAACAAGGTCGCCGCGTCGATTGTCGCCATTTCCTCCATTCACCTGCTGCGGGTGTTTATGGATGCCAAGAACGTGCCGGACAATAAGCTGATGTGGTATGTGATCATCCACCTGACCTTTGTCCTTTCGGCTTTTGTGATGGGTTACCTCGACAAACTGACGCGCTACAAAAACTGATCCCCATTAGCCGCCCGTCTCCTGCGGGCGGCTAACCACCGCCTCTCCCGCTAAACACCCCTCTTCATCCGTTGAAACCGTCTGGCGTTATTGCTTTTCTTTGCATCCTGGGTGATTTTCATTTGGTGCATCTGATGATAATAACATTATAATGTCATTACACTTCGACAGGCACAGAGGCCCGCGCATGCTGAGCCTTGTCCCGCTGACAGGATCTGAATCAAACATGCCGCTGAATGGTAATCCCCTGCAGTACCAGGATGTTCAATCTATCCTGCCACACCGCTTTCCCTGTCTGTTGGTTGACCGCATCCTGCCTGCCGGCACATCCATTGCCGAGGGCCGCCTGAGCGCCATCAAAAACATCACCGCCAACGAACCGACGTTTTGGACCGGCCATCATCAGAGCACGGTGTTTCCCGGCATATTGATGGTGGAAGCGCTGGCGCAAACCACCGGCCTGTTGGCCCATTATTTTCTCAGCCCGTTGTTGCCCGGCGAGCATTACTATTTTGCGGCTATCCATCGCGCCCGTTTCTATCGCACCGCCCGCCCCGGCGACCAACTGCGTATGGATGTCGCCTTTGTCCGACAGCGTTCCGGCATTGCCCGCTTCTCCGGGCGCGCCACGGTCAATGGCCGCAGAATTTGTACCGCCGAATTTATGTGCGCCCGTAAGTAAAGCGGCCTTTTTTATGATGGAGGCTCGAAGAAATTACTATGTCTTTGGTTGATAAGTTGCTAAATAGCCTGGATTTCACGCCTCGCGGTCAGGTGATCGCCCGGGAGTTGGACCACTGCGGCGAAATCATCGTCTCTGATCACAAGGGCTATCGGACCCTGCGTTTTGACGGTATCTGCGAGCAGAGCAAAATGTGTATCAGTGCGCCGCAGGTGCCGGTTCACAACTACATCAAAACCATGCTGATGGCGGTGGCCTGGCAGCCCCCCGGCTCCGCGCTGATCCTCGGGTTGGGTGGCGGCGGTCTGGTACGGGCGCTGCATGCCTATGATCCCGATATGCTGCTGGAAGTGGTGGAATTGCGCCAGGCGGTGGTGTCTGTCGCCCGCCGATACTTCACGTTGCCTGCCGACCAAAAGGTCATTATGCACATCACCGACGCCGCTGATTTCTTGCGCGCACCCGCTCAGCGGCGTTATGACCTGATTTTTTCCGATCTCTACAGCGCCTTTACCATGGATCCGCAACAGGGCACCCAGACGTTTCTGGAGCAGTGCGCCGCGCGGCTTTCAGCGCCGGGCTGGTTGGTGCTGAACTACCATGAGGTGCCGGATGAAGGCTCACTGCTGTATCACAGTCTGCACCGGATATTTAACACCGTTCTGTATTGTGTGGCCCCCAGCGGCAACGTGATTATCTATGCTGCGCTGGCCGATACCGAGACGCCACTCAGCCTGCTGCGCCGCCTTTCTGCCGAGGTCGGCCCGAGTTTTAACTGCGACCTTGGCTACCTGTCGCGCAAGATTGAACGGCTGCACTTTAGCTGAGGCGGTATTGCCGCCTTGCGATTAACATTTGATTATTATTCTCTGGAGTCATCACCATGGAAAAGAAAACGGCGCGTCTGACCGTCCTTATTGATCCGGACAAGAAAAAAGCGTTGGAAGAACTCTGCCTGCAGCAGGACGTGACCCCCTCTCAGGTGATCCGCCAGCTGATACGCGACTATTTGCACAAACACCAGGTGGAGTACCCAAGCCAGCCGACTCACTCCAATCCCCGGGTGGATAACGCCTGACGTCAGATGGCGCACACCCGGCGCCATCCGTACGTTCAAAAGACTAACGCTTACGCGCCCCGGCTGAAAAACCATGCCGTTTGGCCGCCAGCGCGATCGCCAATCCCGCCAGCAGCAGGATCAACGCCGCCCAGGGGAATGACCCGGCGCCGTAGCGAGCCAGCAGGATGCCGCCTGCAATGCCGCCGCCGGCAATGGCGCTGTTCCAGGTCACCACGTTCATCGCCAGCGCGGCGTCGGCCCCTTCACCGGCGGTATCAGCCAGTGCAGTTTGCAACAGCGTCGCCGCCCCGCCGAAACTTAACCCCCACAGCAGCATGGCCGCATAAATTACGACGGCTGAGTGAATGCCCATGCCCAGCAACAGCGTCGTGGCGGCAAACAGCGCCAGGCTGGCCAGCACCGCTTTTCGCAAATGGCGATCGACCACCCGGCCGGTAAACCAAATTCCCGCCAGCGCCGCCAGGCCAAAAATAAGCAAAACGCCATCGACCCGATCAGCCAGCCCGGCCGGCGTCACCAAGGGGGCAATATAGGTGTAGAGAATGTTGTGAGCAAACATCCACAGCAGGACCACGGCCAGTACCGGCCTGACGCCTGGAGTACGCAACACCTTGTACAACGGCATCCGCTGCCCGGCCGCCTGTCCCGGATAATCCGGCACCTTTGTCAGAACCCACGCGATTAACGCCAACGTCATCAGTGACATCACGCCAAAAGCGGCGCGCCAACCGACCAGCGTCCCCAACCAGGTGCCCAGAGGCACGCCCAGCGACAAGGCGACCGGTGCGCCAACCATGGCGACCGCCATCGCTTTTCCCTGCAGATGCGGAGCCACCATTCTGCGCGCATAACCGGCCAGCAGGCTCCAGGCCAACCCGGCCGCCGCACCGGCACAAAAGCGCGCGATCAGTGTGACAACATAGCTGGATGAAAGCGCGGTCACCGTATTGAAGACAAAAAAGCCGCCGATGGTCAGCAATAAAACACTGCGTCGACGCCAACGTTGGGTCGCGAGCGTCAGCGGAATGGCCGCCAGCACGGAACCCAATGCGTAAGCGGTAATCATCTGCCCGACCAGCGAGGGCGACACCTGCAAACCGGGCACGATTTGCGGCAGCAACCCGGCGGGCAAGGTTTCGGTGGCGATGCAGATAAAGCCGGTCATGGCCAATGCCAACAACGCCGCCATCGGCAACCGCTCAGCTATCGCCCTATCCTCACTGCAACTGATATTTGTCTGACTCATCAACAACCTCTTTATGTATCGATCGGTATAAATATGGGCGACAGTCAATCGCACAGGTGTTCCCCCGCGCCGATCAAGGATCGGGCGGTAAACAGGCCTGATTGACGGTTAGCCCTTCACTGGAATTGATTTATGTATCGAGTGGTATAATAATGCTAAGCAGCTATCATCCGACTGTCAATGATATTTATATCGATCAGTATATAACTAGTTAACCTGGAGCACGCTATGGCACAAATGGGCCGCCCTCGCCGGTTCGACCGGGACGAAGCCGTTCAACAGGCGCTGCATCTGTTCTGGCAGCACGGTTACGAATCCACCTCGCTGGCACAGCTTAAAGCGCAAATTGGCGGTGGCATTACCGCCCCCAGTTTTTATGCCGCCTTCGGTTCCAAAGAGGCACTGTTCAAAGAAACGGTCTCTTGCTACCTCAACAGCTACGGCCGGGTGAATGATGCCCTGTGGGAGGATTCGCTGCCGCCGAGAGAGGCCATTGAAATCTCATTGCGCCGCTCGGTTAAGATGCAGTGTGAAGAGCATCACCCCAAAGGCTGCATGGTGGCTCTGGGGGTAATGGCCGGCGGATCGCAGGAACATTCAGCGGTGCTGAAACCGCTGGCAGACTCTCGCCAGCGCACCCTGAACGGCTTTATTCGCTGCATTGAAAGAGGCGTAGCCACCGGCGAACTGGCGCAACAAACGCAGCCTGCGGTTATCGCTACCCTGTTTGACAGTTTCCTGCTCGGCGTCTCCACGCTGGCGCGCGACGGCGTCAGCTACCGGGAGTTGGATGACGCCGTGACCGCGTTGATGAAGGTTTGGGATACTCTGCGCCCTGCTTGACTTACTGCGCCAGGCGTTGTGCCAGCAGGCGCAGCTGTTCGGCGATCTGCTTTAAATCCTTGTCATTTTGCTCACGCGGCCCGGTTGAATTGCGGATCACCAACTTGGCCGACAGAATGGATGAGGAACGCGACACTTCACTCTCGCTGGTATTGATCACTTTCCGGACCGCCTCCTTGCCCTGCAAATCAAGATCCAGTGAAACGGTGGTCAGGGCCGGGTAGAAAAATGCACTTTCATACGCATCATCATAACCAATCACCGACTTTTGCCCTGGTACCGGCAGTTGATTTTGATGGAAGGCGCTGAGCAGCCCGAGCGCCATTTGATCGTTACCGACCAACACCGCCGAAAAATGCGGGGTTTCACGCAGCATCTGCAATGCCCCGGTATAACCACTTTGCGCATCCCAGTTGCCGTGCAGTACGGTGACCGGCGTCAGGCCGTAATCCTGCAACGCCTCCTGCCAGTTCTTCAAGCGCAAGTTGGCGGAAATGGAGTACTGCGGCCCGGCCAACAAGGCAACGTCGCGATGCCCCAGTTCATAAAGATATTTAACGCTGGCGCGGGTGCCATCCGCCGGATTGAAGGAGACGTTAAATACCGAACTGTAAGGATCTACGTCGAGGAACAAACAGGTGATGTCATCGTTATCCGCGGCGATTTTTTCCGCCACCGCCGTTTCCAGCGGAACGTTGATGATCACCTTGTCCACCCGTTGCGACTTGAGGTCGTTGATCGAGTCTTGTATGCCATGATTGACGTTCTCATCAATCATTGAAATCAGCACCTGATACCCTTCGGCGTTAGCATAACGTTTCACCGCCGCCGCCACCTGCGAAGGCGCATGCAACGCCAGCGAGATGGTCACCAACCCCAGCGTGCGGCTCTGTTTGCCAACCAGTTGCTGTGCCAGGCGGTTGGGCACGTACCTGAGCAGTTCAATAGACTGCTCAACCTTGCGGCGTGTGGCTTCCGATACATTGGCAGACTTGTTCAGCACCCGTGAAACCGTCTGATAAGAGACGCCGGCGTGACGGGCAACATCCTCTAACGTGGTATTTTTCGACTTCATAATCCATTCCCTGTGATGGCTCTGTACGGATTGTAACAGGCGTCCCCTTGCCAACATAGTTACCCGGGTCACACCCACCGATTTTTCTTTAAAGTTATTCGTTCACATCACAAGCGTTCGTGATCTCCTTCACCATCCGTTACAAATATCGCTGTTTTATTTGCACTAAATCACAATAAATCAACAATGCGATTGTGTGTTGTCATGATTAGCCATTTTATTGTCGCGTAAATGTGAACGTATTACAAAAACATCAAGAGGCATACATGAAAACAACATTACGCACACTGCCCGTCGCCCTGGCGATAGCGCTTACCGCACCGGCCGTATTTGCCGCCGATGTTCCGGGGATCGATTTTCATGGCTATCTGCGCTCTGGGGTTGGGGTATCCCAGGACGGCGGATTGGAAGAGTGGCAAAAGAACAAAGTGGGCCGTTTGGGTAATGAGTCCGATACCTACGGTGAAATCGAACTGGGCAGCGAGGTCTACAAAAAAAACGACGTCAGTTTCTATCTCGACAGCATGGTCAGCATGGTGTCAGACGGTTCCAACGACAATGAAACCACCCTTGGGGATGATGCCCAATTCGGGCTGCGCCAGCTCAATTTGCAAATCAAGGGGCTGATCCCCGGCGACCCCAACGCGGTGATTTGGGGCGGTAAACGCTACTACCAACGCCACGACCTGCACATCATTGACACCAAGTATTGGAATATCTCCGGTGCCGGTGCCGGCGTGGAAAACTACAGTCTCGGCCCGGGGGCCATCTCCGTGGCCTGGATCCGCGGCGATGGCAATGACGTGGATTACCGTGTCGACAACGATAACGACCTCAACATCAACTATATCGACCTGCGCTATGCCGGTTGGAAACCCTGGACCGGAGCCTGGACCGAGTTCGGTATCGATTATGCGATGCCGAACCCCACCAATAAACAGAAAGAGTACGGCGGCCTGTATGATGCTGAAAATGGCGTGATGCTGACCGGTGAAATCAGCCAGGACATGCTGGGCGGCTACAACAAAACGGTGCTGCAATACGCCACCAAGGGTCTGGCGCAGAATATGGTGTCCCAGGGCGGCGGCTGGTATGACGTCTGGAACAATACCCAGAATGCTACCGGCTACCGGGTGATCAATACCGGATTGATCCCGATTACCGACAAGTTCTCGCTTAACCATGTGTTGACCTGGGGTTCAGCCAGCGATATCAGCGACTCCGTCGACAAAAGTAATCTGATTTCCTTGGTGGGCCGCGCACAATACCAATTCACCCAGTACGTACGGGGCATTGGCGAGGTCGGCGGCTTCTATCAGAAAGATGACCATAAAGACGGCAGCCATTACAAGCAAGGCGGTGAGAAGTACACGCTGGCGTTGGGGTTGGCGGACGGGCCTGAATTCATGTCACGCCCGGAACTGCGAGTCTTCGCCTCTTATCTCAATGATTCCGAACAGGGCAATTCATTCCAGGACGGCACGGCCAGCAATACCTGGAACTTTGGCGTTCAGGTAGAGGCATGGTGGTAACCGGCCGTTATTGGGGTAAATAACCGTTTTCGCAGATCGATATAACTATATTAATACTCTCTCATTACGATTACCGGCATTTTTGACGATGCTCTCCGGTTGCTGTCGTCCATTGATAACCCCCTCGGGGGTTATCAATTCTTTTTTAACCCGCAGAATTATGCAAAAGTAATTCCGACAATAACTGGCGCAAATTATCCGATTCCTTGCCAAATATGGCATGCACTTCCTGACCAATAATAATCACCCCCACCGCGCCCGATTGCTGTAACCCTTGCGCATCTACCTGGCCCAGATCTTTTACCGTAACGCGTAGCCGCGTAATACACGCATCGACATTAATCATGTTATTTCTGCCGCCGAAACACTGCAGCAATTTTTCCAGAAATAAAGCATCAACGGAGTGGGTTTCAAGCGTCTTTTTAGACTGCGAGAAATAATGAGTAAAGCTTTTCAAACTGACCATATTATTTTCCTCATAGAATACAGACGTAAAAAAACGCCCGTTCGTAAGAACGGGCGCAAGGGAATAAACTACGCCAGGCGGCGGGTCAATACGCGACACCCCCATGGCATCAACGTCATTTCTCCTTGTTGGGATGTGTCATCGGCCATATCGGTATAAGCTGCCGGCAGCGCCAGGGTTTTTGCTTTGTCACTGTAGTTTTGCACTATCACAAACTCGGACTCGCCGTCCGTACGGCGTTGCGCAGTAACACCAGGCGGCAGTGAGGTGGCCAACGCGCGTGGCAGCGCCAGTTCTTCCGCTATCGCCATAAAGAAATCACGCTGGAAAGAGGCATCATTACGCGAAGCGACGTACCAGGCCTTGCCGTTACCAAAACGGTTAACCGTTAACGCCGGACGACCGGCATAGAAATCGCCGCCGTAGACCGCCTGCGCAGTGGCACCTTCCAGATTGATCAGTTCGCACAGGTGACGCGCCTGATAGCTCCCCTGCAGACCCAGTTCGTTACCCGGCACGCCCCGGACGCTGTTGACCTCTTCATCCGTCAGGCTGTCGATCTCTTCCGCCCAGATGCCCAGTAGCGATCGCAATGGGCCGGGGAAACCGCCGAGATGGCACAGATCGCTTTCATTGACGATACCGCTCCAGTAGCTGGCAACAAACTGGCCGCCCTGCTGGACAAAGGCTTCCGCCCGCTCGGCGAAGCCTTCTCGCACCATATACAGCATCGGCGCAATCACCAGTTGGTAACCGGACAGGTCACAGTCGGCGTTAATGATATCCACCGCGATGCCCTGTTCCCAAAACGGCCGATAGTGTTCCACTACCGTCTGTTCATAATGCAGCCCAATGTTGCGTGGCCCCTGCGCATCATCCATCGCCCAGCGGCTTTCCCAATCAAAAATAATCGCCACCCTGGCTTCAACCCGGCTGCCTGCCACCGGTGCCATGGCGGCCAGTAGCCGGCCCAGCTCGCACACCTCTTTACCTACGCGAGTATCCAGCCGCCCCGAATGATCGATGACCGCCCCGTGGAATTTTTCCACCGAACCGCGGCTTTTACGCCACTGGAAGTACTGTACCGAATCCGCACCGTGCGCGACGGCCTGCAGAGAGGACAGAATATGCATACCGGGCTTCTTCAATTTGCTGATCGGCTGCCAGTTGGTGACGCTCGGCGTCGACTCCATCAGCACAAAGGGTTTGCCTTGCTTCAGGCTGCGCATCAAATCGTGGAACATGGCGGTATAGCAAGCCAGGCCGGTTTCATCCTGGCGGTTGTGCCACATCGGGTAGCTGTCCCAGGAGATGAAATCTATGACTTTCGACATCTGCCAGTAATCGTAATCGTAGAAATATTCCATAAAGTTGGTGGTGGTCGGCAGCGCTGGGTTTTCCGCTTTCAGTGGCGCAATCTCCTGCGCGCAAAAATCGGTGGCCTGGCTGCTGCAAAAACGTCGCCAGTCCAGGTTCAGGCCATGAATGGAAACCTCACCCTGCGGGGCCGGTGATTCGATCTGCGACCAGTCACTGTAAGTGTGGCTCCAAAAATCGCTCCACCAGGCTTCGTTCAGCCGCTCCAGCGTTTGATAGCGTTGTTGCACCCAGTCACGAAACTCGCTCTGACAGCGGCTGCAATGGCACTCGCCGCTGTATTCGTTGGAAATATGCCAGCCAATCACCGCCGGGTGGTGCGCATACCGCTGCGCCAACTGCCGGTTAATTTCATTGACCTTGCGGCGATACACCGGGGATGAAAGGCAGTGGTTATGCCGACCACCGTGCAAGGCCGGTACCCGATCACGCCCCACGCGCAGCACTTCCGGGTATTTCTGCGACATCCACGCCGGACGAGCGCCACTTGGCGTGGCCAGAAACACATGAATACCCTGCTGATAAAGCTTATTCAGCACTTCATCCAGCCAGGCAAATTCATATTTTCCCTCTTCAGGCTCTAGCTTCGACCAACTGAATATGCCTACCGACATAATATTGCAGTGAGCTTCTGTCATCATCTGCATATCTTTTTCTATTACGCCCGGATAATTACCCCATTGTTCCGGGTTGTAATCTGCCCCATGCAATAGGCCAGGCACCTTTGCACTCAAAGGAGGAAACTTATTCATCATAATTCCTTAGGAAATAATTACTGATATTTTATTCATTAACGATGCGACTAATTAAAAGTCTTTAATGACGGCAACACTTTCCCCCGGCAATCAAATAACGCCTGATTTTCGCGCGCATTACCCTCTTTGCCCGATTCGCCAATATATTTCATACCGGCAGGGGTCGCCCAACCGGCACCCGGCACGGCAATCCAGGTCGGCTCCCAATAAAACAGGCCTTTGCCACGCTCGCCCGGCACATTAATAATGCTTTGCATCAGATCGCGAATAAAATCAGCCTGCCCCTGCACGGTGCCTGGGTAACCCCCATCCTGCGCTTCTTTGGCGGAGAAACTGTTGTCGGTGTCGTCGCAATTTTCCAAACCGTAACCGTAGGCGGCCTCCACCACGATCACGTCTTTGTTATAGCGTTGGCTGATATCGTCCATATTGGTTTGCAGCCTGGCTATAGGGCCGTCCCAATAGGTGTACATCGATAATCCAATGATATCGAACGGCACGTTACGCTTGGTGATCTCATCGAACCACCAGCGGAAAGTGTCATTCTTGGTGCCTTCCGCCAGATGCAGCATGATCTTCACCTGTGCGGGGGAATCCAGGTTTTCCCGCAGCCCGCTGATCGCCGCGTTCAACAACCCGGCCAGGCGATCAAACTCACCACCGCCCTGTCCCCAGCTTTTGCCTTCCGGCCACAGAATGCCACCGTTGATTTCATTGCCGATCTGCACCATATCCGGCAGCACGCCCTGCTGTTTAAAGCTGGCGATGGTGTCGCGGGTATAGTCATGGATTGCCACTTTCAGTTGGTCATAGCTCAGCTTGTCCCAGACTTTCGGCTTGAACTGCTTGCCCGGGTCAGTCCAGAAATCGCTGTAGTGGAAATCCAGCAATAGCTTCATGCCCTGCGCCTTCACCCGCTTTGCCAGCGCCAGCGTCGTCGCGAGATCGTTATTGCCGGCCCCGTACGGGTGCCCCTCGCTGTCCTGCGGATCAACCCACAGGCGCAAACGAACGTAATTCACGCCGTTATGCTTGAGGATAACCAGGGGATCCTGCTGAAGGTTATTCGCGTCATAAAATTTGCCGCCATGCTGTTCCACGTCGGCCAGGGTCGAAATATCAACTCCCTTGATAAAGCCGGCCGGAGCATTATGCAGCGGCTTGATCGTGATGCTGTCCGCCGCAACCGCCGAAGCGGAAAGCAGCCCGATGGCCAGACAGAGGCTCAATAAACCCGGTTTGAATGTTTTCATTGGATTATCCTTTGGTGCTGCCGGAAGTCAGGCCGGAAACGAAATACTTCTGCAAGGCCAGATAGAGGATGGCGACCGGCAGCGCGATCAGCACCGCGCCCGCCGCATAGGTGGTGTAGCTGGCGCCCATCTTTTGCGACACCAGGTTATACAGGCCGATAGGCAGGGTATATTGGTCTGGCGTACGCAAAATGGTGCTGGAGAGAATGAAGTCCCCCAGCGGACCGGTAAACGAGAACAGCGCGACCACCGCAATAATCGGCTTGGAGAGTGGCATGATGATCTCGATAAAAATCCGAAAATTGCCGGCACCGTCCATGCGGGCAGACTCATCCAAATCTTTGGGGATCGCATCCAGATAGCCTTTCATCAGATAGGTATTCATCGGGATCATCCCTGCCACGTAGATCAGCACCAGCGCCATGTGGCTGTTAATCAGCCCGAGCAGTTGCGACAACACAAAAATCGCAATCAATGCGGAGAACTGCGGGATCATCTGTAACAGCAAGAACAGCATCAGGCCGTTCTGACGCCCCTTGAAGCGAAAACGTGAAAACGCATAGGCGGTAAAGCTGACGCTGATCAACGTCAATACCATGGTCAGGAAGCTGATTTTCATCGAATTCCAGTACCAGGTCAGATAATTGACCTTGCCGTTGAACAGGTCGGCATAGTGCTGAAACGACAGATTCTCCGGGATGATGGAGCTGCTTAACAGGCTGTTGCCGGCATTGAGCGAAGCGCCCAGCGTCCACACCAATGGGTAAATGATGATGGCGGACACCAGAATAATCACCAGCCACGACAGGGATAAACGAACCCACTTCTCTTTCCTGATGCTTTTTGACATGACTCTCCCCTTAGGCCGCATCATCATTCTTGAACGAATTCGTAGCCCGGAACTGCCACAGCGCGATACCCACCACAAAAATCGACAGCAGGATGGTGATGGTCGCCGCAATGGCGTACTGCGAAGACGACATCGTCAGCTTGTAGATCCACGACACCAGAATATCGGTTCCCCCGGCATTGGAGCCGGCCACCGCCGGGCCGCCGTTGTTGAACAGATAGATGATATTGAAATTGTTAAAGTTGAAGGTGTATTGCGTAATGATGATCGGCGCAATGGAATAGAGTACCAACGGCAGCGTAATGGTCCGCAGCTTGGTCCAGGTACTTGCTCCATCCATGGTCGCGGCCTCATACAGGTCATCCGGGATCGCCTGCAGCACGCCGGTAGTCATGGCGAACACAAACGGGAAACCCAGCCAGGTCTGCATCATGATCAGCGCCGTTTTGGTCCAAAACGGATCGGTCATCCAGGCTTTCGGCGCGATCCCGAAAAACGCCAGAATGGCATTATTAATCACCCCGAAAGAGTCATTGAACATGCCGGCAAACACCAAAATGGTGACAAAACCCGGCACCGCCCAGGGCAGAATGAAAATGGTACGGATCAACGGCTTAAAGCGTAAATCTTTCTGATTGACCAAAATCGCCAACAGAACGCCAACGGTGCATTGCAGCGTGGTAGCCAGCAGCGTCCAGACCACCGTCCATTGCAACACGTCAAAAAAGGTGGAACGCCAGATCGACAGGGTGAAGATATTGATAAAGTTTTTAAAGCCCACCCAGTCCACCAGCTTGGCCGGCGGCGTGTGGTACAGGTTGTAGTTGGTGAAAGCGATCGAGAAGCCAAACAGAATCGGGAAAATCACCACAAACACCAGCAGAATGAACCCCGGTGTGATCATCAGGTAAGGAAAACCCTCGCTCAGCAGCATCTGGTATTGCTTGCGCACGCTGTTTAGCGCCATGCCCGCATCGCGCTTTCTGCCGTTGACCCAGGCGTCACGCAGCGACAGGCCATAAATGGTCAGGCCGAAGCCAATCACCAGAACGCTCAGGATCCCCTCTGCCAGCAGGAAAATGGAGTTATCGCGCGGGACTTCGCTACCGAGCGTATACAGCCCCCATAACCCTTCGGTGAGAAACTGCCAGCTCACGCCGACAAAGCTGCTGAGCAGCACCAGGAAGATCAGCCCCTTCGCCCATTGCCGGTGATAGAACTGACCAAATCCGGGGATCAACGCCACGATCAGCGCCGCCACCGCATGGCTGTATCGCCCCCTGCCGACGGACAACTTTTCACTTGGAGTGACAATCACACATTGCTCCTTCTTGATAACGGGAGGATGCCTCCCGTTGCTCGGTTACTGGTTGCTGGCCTGCATCGCTTCGATTTGCATTTTTATTTGCTTGACCGCATCGTCCAGCGCCGTTTTTGGCGGCTGTTTGCCGGTCATGCTCAGCTCCAGCGCCGCGTTGGCCGGCCCCCAAACTTCCTGCATTTCAGGAATGCCCGGCATGGCCGTCGCATGGCTGGCCTGAATGGCAACCGCACTGGCCCTTTCATCGTTCTTGATGATCGGATCTTCAATCATCGCGACCAGCGGAGGGATCTCCCGGGTGACCTGGTAGCGGGTTTTGACGTAATTCGGTTGGTTGATAAATTCGATAAACTTCTGCGCCAACGCCTTATCTTTGCTCCAGGTGGACACCACGTAACCTTTCACGCCGAGGAAGGAGTTCATCGGTTTGCCGTTTGGCAGGGTTGGCAAAGGCGCGACACCATAGTTGATACCGGCGTCGGCATAAGGTTGGAAGGCCCAGGGGCCGTTAATCACCGCCGCCGCTTTTTTCTCGGTGAACAGAGAATCAATGGCGTTCAAGCCACCGTCACCGATAATGCCCGCCGGGAACAGGCCGTCAGCGTAGAATTTTTTCAGGTAGGTCACGGCTTCAACGCTGCCAGGGGTGTTCAGGCCGATATCCAGCGGGTTCAGTCCCCCTTTGCCGTTATCGCCGAAGATATAACCGCCCATTCCGGCAATCGCGCCACGGCTGTAATAAATTTGGTCAAACTTGGCCAGCAAACCGTATTTACCGGCGGCGCGCTGCTGTTTGGAGAAATCGTAATAGGCATCCAGATTGGCCAGCGGCTGGGGGAGCAGATCCTTGTTGTAAATCAGCACCAGCGTTTCCACCGCTTTCGGCACGCCGTACAGCTGACTGTCCAGCGTAAATGCCCCAATAGAAGGTTTGGTATAGGCGTCAACCGCGGCCTGATCCAGCTTTATCGGCGACAACAAGCCCTGCACCACCGCCGCGCCCAGTTGGTCGTTAGGGATCACCAACACATCAGGCCCGATACCCGCCGGGCCATCCAGGCGCAGTTTTTCGATTTGCTGGGCAAAAGGCATCTCCAGCACGTTCACTTTCACGTTGTTCTGCTTTTCGAAATCGGCGATGGCACCCTTGATGCCGTCGGACTTCTTGATATCTTCCCAGACGGTTAACTGTTGGCCCGCCGCCGCAACAGCGAAGCCGGAATAGTGACTGACCGTCAATGCGGTCAACATCAAAGCAGTGATTGTTTTGGTTTTCATTACCCACCTCATGTGAAGGTATTACATTTTTGTTTTATCACTTTGGCTTCGCTAGCTTCAGATCCTGCATAACACCCCGTATTACAAGATATAATGCATTGTCCAATTCATTGAGCAGCCTTGGTATACGCTACCCGCAGAAGCGCATCAACTCTATACAAATATCATCATTGTGTGATCGTTATTGCAGAAATGAAAACCCGCGATAGGGCTTGAAATGCAGCGCAGTTATAGTCTTTTCAAGCCTTTCCGGCGGTTATGACGGCGAGAAAATAATTGTTATACGTATTACATTCAGCCTGAAAACAACAGCCGGAAGACACCCTGACGGGGTTTGTCGACCGATCACTTTCCGAGGATTAACAGATGTCCAGCATAAGACTGAGGAATGTCACCAAGCAATTTGGCAAAACGGTGACCTTGCACAATATCAACCTTGAAATTGAAAGCGGTGAGTTCGCCGTGTTCGTTGGGCCATCAGGATGCGGTAAATCTACCCTGCTGCGCATGATTGCCGGGTTGGAGGAGATCAGCGATGGAGACATACTGATTGGCAATGAGCGCGTCAATGACGTGGCACCCGCCCATCGCGGTGTCGCTATGGTCTTTCAGTCCTACGCGCTCTACCCGCATATGACCGTGGCCGAAAACATGGGCTATGGGTTAAAGGTGAATGGAGTGCCGAAAGAGCAAATCCGCCACCAGATTGAAATGGTGGCCAAAACCCTGCAACTTTCCCATTTGCTGGACAGAAAGCCCAAGCAGCTTTCCGGTGGCCAACGCCAGCGCACCGCCATTGGCCGCGCCATAGTGCGCAACCCCAAGGTTTTCATGTTCGATGAGCCGCTTTCCAACCTGGACGCCGAGCTGCGGGTCGATATGCGCCTGCATATCGCCAAGCTGCATCAGGAGCTGAAAACCACCATGGTGTATGTCACCCACGATCAGGTTGAGGCCATGACGCTGGCCGACAAGATTGTGGTGATGAATTACGGCAAAGTGGAGCAAATGGGCGCGCCAATGGCACTGTATTACAACCCGATCAACAAGTTCGTTGCCGGGTTTATCGGCTCACCAAAGATGAACTTCTTGCCGGCCACGGTGGTGAACTGGACGCCGGAGCTACTGACCGTTTCTATCGGAGCAGATAAAACCTTGGCTCTCGCTATAGCTACCCTGCAGGTGGCTCCCGGCGAAGGCGTCACCCTTGGGATCCGCCCCGAGCACCTGTCTACCCACTCAGATTCGCCGCTGCGGCTCGACTTCCACTGTGAAGTCGTCGAACGACTTGGGAATAACACCTACCTGTTCGGTCAGTGTCATGGTCACGATGGCTTCAAAATGCTGTTGCCCGGCGATGCGCAGTTTCGCCCTTACCAAAAATTGCAGCCCGGGTTCCAGGCGGAGCAATGTTTAGTGTTTGATGCCGACGGCGCACGCATCAGCGCCGATATTCAGTTTCCGCCCTCCTGATATCACCGGAGCATGGGTGTTTCCTGGAAGAGGCTCAGCCTGCTGATGGCACGCACAGCAGGCTACGCAGAAACAGCATCAACAACCGACCCGAGGGGTCAACTCCGGGACGAGTCCGTTGCAACGCCAAGCCGTGCGCCATTGCCATAAAGGCTGCCGCCAGCTCATTGGGTGCTGCGGGCGGCGTCTTACCGACCTGCTCAAACAACGCCCCTATCACCACGCCAATTTTTGCCTGATGGGCATCCCAGACGGTTTGATATTCAACGGCAAAGGCCGGGCTGCGTTGCGCATGCAATTGCAGCTCTATCGACAGCATGCACCAGTCCGCCTCCAGATTGAGGTTCGCCGACCAGGCATCGAGCGCTGCCAAGGCTTGATCGGCACTGGCGGTGTGACTTTCGGTCAGTCGGGTGAGTTGTGCTGCCTCCGTTTCCATATGGCGCTGCAAAAGTTCCAGCAGCAGATCCTCTTTGGAAGCAAAATTGGAATAGAAAGCCCCCTGCGAATAGCCGGCCTGACTGGCGATATCACGGATCGATGTGCCACCATAACCGCCGACAATAAACAACTGGCGAGCCGTTTCAATCAAGCGTTCACGAGTCTGATGCTGGCTTTCCTCGCGTGTTAACCGTTTTTTAATCGTTTTCATCCGTATCCACTTTAGGCTGCTTGTCGCCGATCTGACAGCATTCAAGATATCACTTGATATTTTAAACCTCTACCCCTAGATTTAGATATCACTTGAAATTTGAAACCCGCTTAAGGCTTTAATCATGATGAAAATGAACATGGCGTTTGTTACCGGCGCAACCGGATTGCTTGGCAATAATCTGGTGCGTGAACTTATCGCCCAAGGGTACGCGGTCAAAGCCTTGGTGCGCTCGCTGGAAAAAGGCCGTCAGCAGTTCGGGGCGACCAAGGGCATTGAGTTGATCGCAGGCGATATGGCCGACGTAGCCTCTTTTGCCGAGCAGCTGCAAGGCTGTGATGTTCTGTTCCATACCGCCGCCTACTTCCGTGATAACTATAAGGGCGGTAACCACTGGGCGAAGCTGAAAGCGGTCAACGTCGGGGGCACCGAACATCTGCTTGAACAGGCTTACCGCTCAGGCATACGTCGTTTTGTGCACACCTCGTCGATCGCGGTGCTCAACGGCGAACCGGGCCAACCAATCGACGAGACCTGTTTGCGGCTTCCCGAGGATGCCGATGATTATTACCGCAGTAAAATACTGGCGGATGAAGTCGTTTTGCAATTCCTGGAACGGCATCCGGACATGCACGGCAGTCTGGTTTTGCCGGGATGGATGTGGGGCCCGGGCGATCTTGGCCCTACCTCTTCCGGCCAACTGGCCAATGACGTGATGCAGGGTAAATTGCCGGGATTGGTGACGGGCAGTTTTTCCGTGGTTGACGCGCGAGATGTGGCGCAGGCCATGATACTGGCCGCAGAACGAGGCAAACGCGGTGAGCGCTATCTGGCCGCAGGAAGACATACGACCATGCACCAGTTGGTGCCGCTGCTGGGCAGGATTACCGGTGTCAAAACGCCAACCCGCACGCTGCCATTGCCGTTACTTTATCTGGTGGCCACGCTGCAGGAAGCCTATGCCCGCCTCAGTGGCAAACCGGTGTTGCTCAGTCTGGCAACGGTACGCCTGATGGTAAAAGAGGCCAATCGTTCTCATTTTAATCATGCTAAAAGCGAGCGCGAATTGGGTCTGACATTCCGACCGCTGGAACAGACCCTTCAGGATACGGTGGCGTGGCTGCGCAATCCGCCCTCATCCACCGGTTTCCTATAACGCGCCCCCGGTTAAGCAGTGTGTAATTCCACCGAGCGAAGTGCGGATCGCAATGTGGCTTCGCTGACTGTCAGCGGCAGCAGGTGAATTGACTCTCCCGGCTGCAAGGTGTGATCGATCAGCCGTTTGATTTGTCCCTCATCGTGAATATCCACCTGCAGGGCCGCCAGACTTACCGGCAAATCCAACCGCCGGTAGAGCGCAATCAACTGCGCCACGGTTTCCGGCTGCCCCAGCAAGGCGCTTTGAACCAGAATGCCATACGCCACCTTGGTACCGTGCAGGAAAGCATCGGTTTGCGGCAGTGCGGTCAGGCCGTTGTGCACCGAATGCGCGGCGGCGATGCGGGTATAGCGATCGCCCAATCCGCCCACCAATCCCCCGCCGGCGATAATCGCCTCCAGCACATTGAGGAAGGCCTGACTCAATTGCCCTTCCGCCTGCGCCTGCAACGCCGCCTCGCTTTGGTTGAGCAACACGTCGCGCAACGTCAGCGCGGTATTGAGCCCCAACTGCACGGTTAACGGTAAACGTTCCGGCTGCGGGCTGAGCACCACGGCTTCATACCATTTCGCCAGAGTATCGCCGATACCGGCCAGCAGATACTCGCTCGGGGCGCGCAGGATAATTTCCGGTTCGACCAATACCAGATGGTTGGCATCGTTGAAAATTTCATAGCGCAATGCCTGGCCCTGATCGTTGTACCAGACCGACAACGGCGTCCAGGCGGCGCAGGTGGCGGCAATGGTGGGGATCGCCACCAGCGGCAGCCCCAGCCGACGGGCCACCACTTTGGCGGTGTCCAGCACCGCACCGCCGCCAACGCCGATCACCACCTGCCGATCCGTGCCGGCCTGCCGCACGATGTCCTGCACCGTGCTTTCGCTGCAGTGGCTGTTGAACCGCACCCGACGGGCTTCGGGGTGGTCAAACAGCGTCGGCAGCCAGGGTTTGGCCGCCGCCAGTGCGCGCTCGCCATACACCCAGAGCGCATTGCGCAGCTGTTGTGGCGAGTAAAACTGCGTCAGTTGGTCAATCGCACCGGGAAAAGCGAAGTAATTGGCGGGGCCGGCGACCACGCGGATGGCGTTATCACTCATCTTCAAGTCCTTATTTTGTCAGCTATTGCCATCATAGAGGCGAGGAAGCCGATCACTAATACTCTTTTGTATTAGCTTATGATTTTTCGTTCATTGTCATCTGCGGCTCCCCCATGGAAACTGGCTGCCACAATTCATTCTTTCAATAAAAAACCATCCCAATGGTGACGATGAATTGTCCTCCCGCTTTTTAATGATGCTTAACCATGCAGGGTAATACTCAATGAAATTGTTCAACACCTCACTTCTGGCGCTCAGTCTGTTCGCCGTGTTTCCCGCGTTCTCCGCCGCCACTCCCGCCCCGATCCCGGCGGCCATCGCCAATCATCAGGGGCCGATCCGCATCGCGGTGATCCGCAATTTGGGTTCGGACGACAACACCACTCAGTTTGTCAGCGGTGCGGTGCAGGAAGGCCGCAAGCTGGGTTTTCAGGTCAATACCTTTCTGACCAACGGTGACGACGCCAAATTCCAGGACTTCGTCAATCAGGCGATCAGCCAGAAGTACGACGGCATTATTCTGTCGCAAGGGCGCGATCCTTATTCCACCGCGCTGCTCAAACGCATCGCCGACAGCGGTATCGCGGTGGCGGCTTTTGATACCGCCGTTCAGGGTGAAATACCGGGCGTGACCATCAGCCAGCAGGACGACGCTTCGTTGACCGACCTTTCGTTTGGGCAATTGGTGAAAGACTTCAACGGCCAGGCGAATATCGTCAAGCTGTGGGTGGCGGGTTTCCCGCCGATGGAGCGACGTCAGGCGCAGTACCAAAAGCTGCTGAAAGATCAGCCCGGCATCAAAGAACTTGAGTCCATCGGTGCGGTGTCTTCCGACGTTCAGGGCGATACGGCCAACAAAATTGGCGCGATCCTGGCCAAATACCCGAAGGGCAAAATCGACGCCATCTGGGGCACCTGGGACGCGTTTAGCCAGGGAGCCTACAAGGCCCTGCAGGAGAATGGTCGCACCGAAATCAAACTCTACAGTATCGATATCTCCAACCAGGATCTGGCGCTGATGCGTGCCAAAGGCAGCGCCTGGAAGCTCAGCGTGGCGGTCGATCCCAAGCTGATTGGCGCCGTCAACCTGCGTCTGGTCGCCAATAAAATCGCCGGCGAGAAAACTCCGGCGACCTATGAATTTAAAGCCGCCGCCATTCCGCAAGCCCTGCTGCTGAGCCATCCGGAAGCCACCAACGTCGCTTCGCTGGCGAAAGTGATCCCGGACTGGGGCAAATCGGACGATTTCATCTCTCCCTGGTTCGCCACGCTTGAAGCGCAACAGGCGAAAAAATAAGGAGCGGTGATGGCAACGCAACCCCTTCCTCAGCCCGAGTACAGCCGCAATATGCGGCTGATCGGCCACAGCGATCAGGGCGGCAGGCCCGATGGCGTGCAGGTTATGGTGCATCGGGGCTATGCCTATATCGGCCATATGGTTTCGCAGGGGTTTTCCATCGTCGACGTACGCGATGCGAAGAACCCCCGGCCCGCCGGTTATATCCCCGCACCGCCCGGCACCTGGAATGTGCATTTGCAGGCGCATGACGATTTGTTGCTGGTGATTAACGCCAGGGACCTGTTCGCCGACGTGCATTTTGCCGATGAGAAGGTCTATTACACCCGCGCCATCGGCCAGACCCTTTCGGCGGAAGACGCGCGCAACTGGAGCGCCGGGGTACGCATTTTCGATATTTCCACCCCGGACCGACCACAGGAGATTGGCTTTCTGGCGCTGGAAGGGATCGGTGTCCACCGCATCTGGTACGTGGGCGGCCGCTGGGCTTACGTTTCCGCGCTGATCGACGGCTACAGCGACTACATTTTTCTGACCGTCGATCTGGCCGATCCCCGTGATCCGCAAATCGCCGGGCGCTGGTGGCTGCCGGGCATGCACAGCGCCGCAGGTGAAACACCCGACTGGCCTGAGGGCAAACGTTACGCCCTGCACCACGCGATCATCAGCGGCGATACCGCCTATGCGAGTTGGCGCGACGGTGGCCTGACGCTGTTGGATATCAAGGATCCTCATCAGCCGCAGTTAATTGCTCACCGCAACTGGAGCCCGCCGTTCGGCGGTGGCACCCACACCGCCCTGCCGCTGCCGGATCGGGATCTGCTGGTGGTGCTGGATGAAGCGGTGCTCGACAACCAGGAGGACGGCGAAAAACTGATCTGGCTGTTTGATATTCGCCATCCGGCCAACCCGGTGAGCATCGCCACCTTCCCACAGCCGGATGAACGCGATTACGTCAGCAAAGGTGCGCACTTCGGCCCGCATAATTTGCATGAGAATCGCCCCGGCAGTTTTATCAGCTCAACGCTGATTTTCGCCACTTACCAAAACGCCGGCGTCCGCGCCTACGACATCAGCAACCCTTACCAGCCGAAAGAAACCGGCGCTTTGGTGCCCGCCGCCCCGCAGAGAATGATGGACACACGCCCCGACCGTCCGCAGGTGATCCAGTCGTGCGACGTCTTTGTCGATGCCAAGGGGATTATCTACAGCACGGATTACAACGGCGGTTTGTCGATCATCGAATACCTGGGCTGAGAATTCAGGGCGGCATGGTTTCTGATGGCCATCGCCAGGGCAATTGCCGCCAACACTCCGGCGACCAGGAAAGTTACGCGCATACCGTTCGACACCGCATTGGCCGTTACCAGCTTGATATCGCCGGTATTCGCCGCCAGCACAAACAATGCGCCCATCGCCGAGGCACCGGTGATCAACCCCAGGTTGCGCGAGAGGTTGATCATGCCGGATATCACCCCGCGTTGCTCCGGGGGCGCGTGCTTGAGGAGAGTCGTATTATTGGCGACCTGAAAGAGTGCGTAGCCCAGCGTCATCAGGCAAAGCGGCGCCACGTAGCCGAACACGCCCTGCGTTAGCGACATCATCGACAGAGTACCCGCACCAACGGCCATGATCGTCAGGCCCACTGTGGTGATCTTTTGCGCCCCAAACCTGTCCACCCAGCGGCCTGCCGGTACCCCGAGCAAAGCCGCCACTATCGGCCCAGCCGACATCGCCAACCCGGCCTGTCCGACGGTTAAACCCAGCCCGCGCGTCAGATAAAACGGCCCCACCACCAGCGTCGTCATCATGATCGTCATCACCAGCGCGCTCATGGCCAACCCGACGCCCAGTCCCGGTTGCCGGAACAGCGCCGGTTGTATCAGCGGAGCCGCGGTACGCTTTTCCAACCAGAAAAATACGCCTAACCCCAACGCGGCGCACAGCAACAACGTCAGATTGACGACACCAAAGGCACCGCGCCCTAACGTCATCGACAGCGCATAACAGGCCAGCGTCAGGCCGAGCAGTAAGGTACCGGGCAGATCAAACCGGCCGCGATCCTGTTGCGGTTGCGGTTCCGCCGGCGGTAAATAGCGGTAAACCAGCAGAAAGGCCACTATGCCCACCGGGATGTTAACCAGAAACATGGCCCGCCAGCCAAAAGCAAAGATCAACGCACCACCCAGCGACGGCCCGAGTGCCGTGCCGACGGCCGACATACTGCCCAGCAGCCCCATGGCGCGGCCGGTATGTTCTTTCCCGACCGTCTCGCCGACCAGCGCCAGGGTCATCGCCATCATCACCGCCGCCCCTAATCCTTGCGCGACGCGCGCTGCCAACAGCAGCCAAATCTCGGGCGCCATGGCGCACAGCCCGGAAGCCAGGGTGAACAGGGAAATCCCTGTCAGCAGCAAACGGCGGCGCCCCAGGCGATCGCCCAAACGCCCTAGCGCGATAATAGACGTGGTGATCGCCAGCAGGTAGACGATCACCACCCATTGAACCGCCTGAAAAGAGGTATTGAACGCCTGCGCCAGCGTCGGCAACCCCACGTTGGCGATACTGGCACCCAGTGAAGAAACCAGCATCGACAAAGCAAGGCTGGCGAGGATGCTGCGCAGATTGACCTGCCCGGTGGCATGTTGAGCGATAAACTTCATTTTGCTGACTCCTGATTGAACCTGTCAGTAGCCTATGCCACCCGATGACAGGGCGGAAGGCGCAGCAGATGCAGTTTATAAGTGCATGAGACGCCATAGCCGTGCGGATCGGCACCCGCATTAACAAGCAAACGTCAAAACGGCTTCCGGCAGATGATGAGGGGCAACCACTCAAGGAGAGATAATGAAAATCGACCTGCTGTTTGATGACCTGTCCATGCGTGCCGTGCAGTACAACGCCCGAGCCTCGGTTGAAGATTTTGACGCCTGCATGACGCAATATGCGCAACTGGCCGCGCAGGCCAAAGCGCAGACGCCGGGGATTTATGATATCCATTACGGCATGGGCATCGCCGAACGCCTGGATTTGTTCCCTGCCGCCAGCCAGCCTTCACCGCTGTTGGTGTTTATCCACGGGGGATATTGGCACTCCCAACGCAAGGAAGAGGCCTGCTCGATGGCGGCGAACTTCACCCGGCATGGCGTAGCGGTGGCCACCCTGGAATACACCTTGCAACCGGAAGCCACGCTGGCGGAAATCGTCCGCGAGGTCCGCAGCGCGATAGCCTGGCTTTACCGTCATGCCGCCCAGTATGGCATTGACCCAGAACGTATCTTTGTCAGCGGCAGCTCCGCCGGCGGCCACCTGAGCGGCATGCTGATCGCCGATGACTGGCAGCACCGGTATCAGGTGCCGGTCAACGTGATCAAAGGGGCATTGGCGCTGAGTGGCCTGTATGACATCCGGCCGCTGTGCGATATCTACGTGAATGACTGGATGCGTCTGACGCCAGAGCAAGCGGCAACGCTCAGCCCGCTGTTGATGCTGCCGGAAACAGCACATGCCCCGCAGATCCTGCTCGACGTCGGCGCCAAAGAAACCCAGGGTTTCCGCAACCAGACGCTGGCCTATTACGCCGCCTGCCGCGAAAAAGGGCTGAATGTGGCGCTGCTGGAAGACCGGCACAACAACCATTTCACACTGGTGAACGAGTTGGCCAATCCGCACAGCGCCATGTTCCAACGCGTGATGGCGATGATTAAATAGCCCCCTCGGTCACGGCGGCGTTCTCCCGGTGGTAGAGCCTGATTTTAAGCGCAATTGTCGCCGCCGCCAGCGCCGCGAACAGCCAGCCGCAGACAATGCTGCCCTGTAGCCCCAAGGCATCAATAAACCCGCCGCTGACCACGGAACCCACCGCCACCCCCAAATTAATAAAGGCGATATACAGCCCGGTGGCGAATTCCGGTGCCTGCGGCGCTTCGGAGGTCAGCCAAATTTGCGTCACTATCAAGCCGCTGGTGTGCGCCGCCCCCCAAAACAGGCAGATGGCGATCATCATGCCCAGTTGGGTACTGCCATAGCGGTACAGTAATAAATACGCGACCGCCAATACCACGGGGTGCAACAACGTGGTCGCGAACCGGTGCCGGTGCAGCCATTTCCCCGCCAGCAGGTTGCCGGACACCCCACCCACGCCAAAAATCACCAGCAACAGGCCCACCCTGGGTCCGCTGATGCCGATTTCGCCACTCAGGTATTCGGTGGCATAGGCATAAACGGAAAACATCGCGGCGAAGATCAGCACGCAGGCGAGAATATTCAGCCACAGCGCCCCACTGCGCAGTATCGCCAACTGTTTGCCGTAGCTCATTTTGTGGCTGGCGGCATCGGGCAGACGGAATAATAAGCCAACACCGGCCAGCAGATTAACCAGCGCGCAAAACAGGAATGAGGCCTCATAACTGAAGCGTTCGGCGATCCAATGCGTCAGCGGGATCCCCAGCACCATGCCCATGCTGGTGCCGACAAAGGCATAGGCCGTCGCCCGCGTCATCTGCTGTTTGGGATACAACGAAGCCGCTGCCACCATCGCCAGCGAAAAGTAAATCGGGTGAAACAGCGCCGGCAGAATGCGCAGGATCATCAGGGTGCTGAAACTGGCCGCATAGGCCGACAGCACGCTGACCAAAGCAAACACGGCCAGCGAAATCAGCAGCATGCGTTTGCGGTTAAACCGCGAGGCCAGCAACACCAACAGTGGCCCCAGCAAAGCGATCGTCACCGCAAATGCACCGACCAACAGCCCGGCCTGAGCCGCAGAAATCGCGTAACGGGCCATGATCAGCGGTAAAATCCCCACCACGCCAAACTCGATGCAGTAAACGCCAAACAGCCCCAGAGCGATGAAAAAAATCGGCGGCAGGATCTTCATCATTGGCCTCCGGCAAGAGTCGGTAATCCGTCATACACCGCCTGGCACAGTTCACCGACAAACGCCCCCGCCATGCCTTCCAGCGCCGTATTGGTGAAGGCCACCACGCTGAGTTGCCGGGCCGGATCGACAAACCAGGAATGCCCGTAAGTTCCCCCCATCCGCCAGGTGCCGACAGATTCCGGCGTCTGCGCCGCCTGTGGGTCTTTCAACACGGTGATCCCCAGTCCAAAACCGCGCCCCGGCCAGAATGGCATCGCTAAATCGCCGATCTGGTTGCTGGTCATGGCCGTTACCCAGGCTTCGGGCAACAATGGTGCGCCCCCTTGGCGCAGAGCTTCCAGCAAGCGCAGAAAATCCTCCGCCGACCCTACCATCCCCGCGCCCCCCGAGGCATAGGCGTTGGCATCCAGCGCCCGGGCCGGCGAAAGGTTAAAACCGGCGGTGCCGTCGATAAACGCCAGTCGGTCCGGTTGTTGCAGAGGCCGGGGTTCGGGATGGTGGTTAGCATAAGCGACCGTCAACCGCTGCGGATCGGTGGCGGTGAAACCGGTATCCTGCATCGCCATCGGCCCGGTCACCAACTGTGCCACCGCTTGCGGCAACGGCAGACCGCTGACTTGTTCAATCACCGCGCCCAATACGTCGGTGGCTATCGAATAACGCCACTCGGTACCCGGCGTTGCCAGCAACGGGACCGAGGCGATACGGCGCACATTTTCTGCCAGGCTGAGCGGGTCGTCATCCATGCCGTCGGACACGCCCGCTTGCGCATAAAACCCCTGCTCCGGTTGGAAAAAACGGTAGCTCAAGCCAGCCGTATGGGTCATCAGATGGCGTACGGTCAATAAAGGCAGGTTACCGTCCGCCGTTCGTGGCCGAAACGACGGCAACCAGCGCGTGACCGGGTCCTCGAGCCCTAAACGCCCCTGTGCCATTAACACCAGCGCCGCCGTGGACAGGATCGGTTTGGAAACCGAGGCCAACCGGAACAGCGCATCGACGCTCATCGGCTTACCCGCCTCACGATCCGCCATGCCTGCCGCACGGCGATAAACCAGCTCACCGCCCTGCGCCACCAACACCACGGCGCCCACCAGTCGCTTTTGCTCCAGCGCCAGATCGGTCGCCTTATCAATAGCCGCGGTATTGAGTTTGTCTCTGTTCATCGGTCATCCCCTGCTCGACAGCGAATTCTGTCGTCCCTGAGGATAGGATCTGGCGCACCACAGAAAAACAGGCTAGATTTCCCTTCATAACGGACACTAACGTCCACAATAGGATAACAAGATGGATAATCTGGCCGGGGTCTCTGCGTTTGTTCAGGCGGCAGAAACGCTCAGTTTTGTCGAGGCCGGTCGCCTGTTGGGCGTTTCCGCTTCGGCAATAGGTAAAAGCATTGCCCGGCTGGAGGCGCGTCTGGGTGTGCGACTGTTTCACCGCAGCACCCGCAGCATGACGTTGACGGCGGAGGGCCGGCTGTTCTTGCAGCGTTGCCAGCGCATCCTTGGTGAAATGGCGGCGGCGGAACAGGAACTGAGCGAGAGCCGCAGCGCGCCACGCGGCAGACTTCGCGTCAGCTTGCCGCTGGTGGGTGGCCTGCTCAACCCGGTGCTGGCGACGTTTATCCGCCGATACCCGGAAATAGAGCTGGATCTGGATTTTTCCGACCGCCGGGTTGAGGTGATTGAGGAAGGGTTCGACGCGGTGATCCGCGTTGGTGAAACCGAAGATTCAAGGCTGATGAGCCGTCAATTGGGCCACTTTCACCTGCAACTGGTGGCCTCGCCCGACTATTTGCGTCAGACGGGCACACCGCAACAGCCGGACGATCTGCGCCATCATGCTTGCCTGCTTTACAAATTCCCCACCACCGGCAAAGTCGAAGCCTGGCCAGTAGTGGGCTGGGAAAAGAACCTCGCTGACGGCCTGCATGCCGCTGCGGTGTGCAATAACGTCGATACGCTGATCTATCTGGCGGAACAGGGTCAGGGTATTGCCTGCCTGCCCGACTTCGCGGTGAAGCAGGCGCTGGCCGGACAACGCCTGGAACAGGTGCTTGGCGAACATTGTCGGCATACCGGCAGCTTTAAAATCCTTTGGCCCTCCAGTAAACACCTGACGCCCAGGCTGCGGGTATTTATCGATCTGCTGAGTGAACAGCTGTTCCCCCTGTAACGGCCTACCGTTCTTAAGCTCAATTGCGCCTTTGCTTTTCACTAAAATGACTAAGGCAGGCGCAACACCGCCTTTCATCGGCGGTATTGCGCCCCCCGTCGCACGCTATATTCCATTTTGAAATATGAAATTTCCGTTCGTTCTTTCGGGCGCAATAAAATCGCCACACAATGAAATCTGAATCTCAGCCCGGCACATAACCGCATAAAAAATCAGGTTTTATATCTTGTCATCGCTCATAACCGCTCAATTTACCCGCCTGGTGCTGGATAGCCGGCCCGAAGGATCCGCCCTGTCGGCCGCCCGCCAAGGGCTGATGGACTATTTCGCCTGCGCATTGCCGATCGCCCAGGGTGCACTCGTCGACAGCGGATTGGCGGCGGTAAAATCGGTATTTCCCCCGGTCGGGGCAGAGAACCGTGCGCTGTATTTTGGCTATATCAGCCACTCGCTGGATTTCGATGATTATCACCCTGCGCTGCGCGGCCACCCCACCACGGTGGTGCTCTCTGCGCTGTTGGCGCTGACCGGCGATAACCCCGACGTTGACGCGCTATTGACCGCCTATGTCATTGGCGTAGAGGCGGCCGGACGTCTGGGGCTGGCGGCCGGTACCCAACACTATCAACTGGGTTTTCACAGCACCGCGACGCTGGGGGCCGTTGCCGCCAGTGCCGCTGCGGCACGCTATTTGCGGCTCACTGCGCACCAAACACAGATCGCCCTCGGGTTGGCCGCCACCCAGGCCGCGGGACTGCGCAGCCAGTTCGGTTCTGCCGCCAAACCGCTGCATGCGGGCTTAGCCGCGCGCGCGGCGGTGAATGCGGTTCTGCTGGCCCAGGCCGGCTTTGCCGGGCAGCCGGAAGGTGTGATAGACAGCCTGTTGAGCTCGCACGGCGACGGACGCCAGCGGCCGGAATTGTTGACCGCCGATTGGGGCGCGCCCTGGCGCATCCTGCAGCCGGGTCTGGAGTTTAAACGCTACCCGACCTGCGGCGGCACCCACAGCGCCGCCGAAGCCGCCTTCGCCCTGCGCGAACGCCTGCTCGAACAAGGTTTGGCCGCCGCCGATATTCCCGCGGCGATTGCCCATATTCAGGTCAGTTTTCCGCCCGGTGCCGACACCGCCCCTTATATCCGCCGCCCGTCAAACGGGGTCGAGGCACGTTTTAGCCTGGAATACGTCATCGCCGATGCGTTGTACAGCGGCGCCGTGCCGCTGATGCACTACGGTGAAAACCCCGTAGATCCCCTGATTGCCGCCCTGGCGGCACGGGTTGAACGCCATGCCGACCTGACGGCACCGCCAGACGAGCTGGATGCGGAGTTACGCTTCCACCGCGTCACGCTAACGCTGCACGACGGCCGCCAGTTAAGTGACATCGTCACAAGAAAGCAAACCGCCGCCCGACAGACCGACGTCGGCGCCAAGCTGCGCAGCATCCTGCTGCTGCTGCCGCAGTTGGACAGTGACAGCGTGATGACTGACTGCGCGCTAACGCAGCCCGCCGCGCTGACCCGCTTAATCGAATTATTAAACCAATAATAACTATAGGAATAATTATGAGTACTTCACCTTCAACACCATCGCGTCAATTACGTCTCGGCCTGTTTGTTCAGGCGCTGGGCCACCACGTCGGCGGCTGGCGCGCCGAGGGAGCCAGCGGTTCACCGACGGACATTGACTGGTTCACCTGGATTGCCCAAAAGGCCGAGGAAGGCACCTTTGACATGTTCTTCGTCGGCGACGCGCTGGCAACCAGCGTGCACCGCTTGCCTTCCACCCTGTCGCGCCTGGAGCCGCTGACGCTGCTGGCCGCGCTGGCGGTCAAGACCCAACATATCGGGTTGGCGGCCACCGCTTCCACCACCTTCGATCAGCCCTTCCACCTGGCACGCGCCATGGCCTCTATCGACCATATCAGCCACGGCCGCGCGGCCTGGAACGTGGTGACCTCGTTCTCTGGCGACGCGGCGCGCAATTTCAGCCGCGACGATCTGCCTACGCACGCTGAACGCTATGAAGTGGCACGTGAGTTCCTCGAAGCCAGCTACAAACTGTGGGATGGCTGGGAGGAAGGCGCCATCGTGCGTGACAAACAAAGCGGCGTGTACGCCATCGACGAGAAAATTCATGCCGCCAACCATCAGGGCAAACACTACTCGGTACAGGGCCCGCTGAATATTTCCCGCTCGCCGCAGGGCCGCCCGGTGATCATCGAAGCCGGTTCTTCGCCTGCCGGGCAACAGCTGGCCGCGGAAACCGCCGAGGTGGTGTTTACCGCCGCCGCGACGCTGGAAGAAGGCCAGGCGTTTTATCGCAGCCAGAAGAAATTTGTCGCCGATGCCGGCCGTAACCCGGATCACCTGCTGATCCTGCCGGGCGTGATGCCGATCATTGGCCGCACCAAGGCCGAGGCGCAAGAGACCTGGTATCAGCTCAACCAATTGGTGGACATCGATAACGGTATCGAGCAGCTTTCCGCACGTTTCGGTTTCGACCTGAGCGGCTTCCCGCTCGATGGCCCGGTACCGGACGTCGGCGCCACCGAAGGCGGTCAAAGCCGGGTGAAACTGCTGACCGATCTGGCGGCACGCGAAAACCTGACGCTGCGTGAACTGGCGGCGGTCGCTGCCGGCTCGCGCGGGCATCGCGTGGTGGTCGGCACCGCCGAGGAGATCGCCGATGACTTCCAACTGTGGCTGGAACAACAAGGCGCCGATGGCTTTAACATCATGCCGGCGGTGTTGCCAAATCAGCTGGAACTGTTCGTCGAACTGGTGATCCCCGAACTGCGCCGTCGCGGCCTGTTCCGCGAGGAATATCAGTATTCAACCCTGCGTGAAAACCTGGGCCTGCCGCAACCGGCAATCAGCTTCGCCAACGTAAAAACGGCTTAATTCGCAGGGGAACATAATGAAAACCAACCTCAAACGCACCGCGCTGTCCCTGCTGCTGGCCAGCGCCACCTTAGCGCCATTGGCCGTCGGTTATGCGGCCGAAGGCGACGTGCCCTTCCGCGCCGCGGTAAAAGCCAGTGCCGATCCCGCGCTGCACGACAGCCTGCCGGAGGCGATAAAAAAATCCGGTTACATCGTGGCGGGCACCAACCCCAATACGCCGCCGACCACTTTCTATGAAGCGGACAACAAAACGCTGGCCGGACGTGAAATAGACGTGATGAGCGCCATTGCCGATCGTCTCGGCGTGGCGATTCACTGGAAGGACACCGGCGGTTTTGACAATATTATTCCCGGCCTGAAGTCCGGCCGCTACGACGTGGCTTTGGCCAACATAGATGCCAATAAAAAGCGCTTCCAACAGGTCGATTTCGTCGGCTATTACAACGCTTCCAAGCTGGCACTGATCGCCCGTAAAGATGCCGCATTAGGCCCTTACAGCGATTTGGCGCAGCTTTGCGGGCAAACCGTCGGCGCCGGGGCGGGCACTTCACAGATCACCCGATTGCAGCAGGCCAGCGACAGCTGCGTCAGCGGCGGCAAACCGGCCATCACCATTCCGATTTTCCCGGATCGTCCGGCCGGGGTTCAGGCGGTGATCAGCGGCCGAGTGCCGATGTTCTTCGGCCCGTATGAAGGCTTGCGTTATCAGGCCACCCACGTTAAACCGCTGGCGCTGGCCGGTGACATCAATATTGAAGGCACCACGGTCGCCATCGCCTTGCCGAAAGGATCTGAGCTGGTGAAACCGGTGCAGGCGGCGCTTAACTCGCTGATTGCCGATGGCAGCTACCAGAAAATCCTCGACGGTTGGGATATCGGTTTCGGCGCGGTGAAAACCGCGGGCATCAATGAAGAGATTGCAAAATGAATGGGCCACAAACGGCCGATGATGCCGAACTGCGCATCGTCGGTCATCGGCACTACGGGCGCTGGTTCAGCGCCTTGTTGGTGCTGCTGATCGTTGGCATTATCGCCAATTCAATGGTGCACAACCCGCGCTTCGAATGGGCGGTGGTGGCGGAAAACTTCACCGAAGCGTCGATTATCAACGGCGTGATCATGACGCTGAAACTCACCGTGATTTCGGTGATCTTCGGCTTCGCCGGCGGCGTGCTGCTGGCGTTGATGCGCCTGTCGGCCAACCCGGTGCTGGTGGCGGTGAGCTGGTTCTATACCTGGTTCTTCCGCGCAGTGCCGATGCTGGTACAGCTTTTCCTGTGGTACAACATCGCGGCGCTCTACCCGCGCATTAGCCTGTGGATCCCTTTCCTGGGCGAAGTCGCCAGTGCGCCGACCAACACCATCATCAGCACCTTTAGTGCGGCGGTGATCGCCCTGGTGATGCATCAGTCGGCTTACGCGGCGGAGATTGTGCGCGCCGGTATCCAAAGCGTCGGCAGCGGCCAACTGGAAGCGGCCAAGGCGCTGGGCTATCGCCGTGGGCAGATCCTGTGGCGCGTGGTTTTGCCACAGGCGATGCGCACCATTTTGCCGCCCGCCGGCAATGAGGTGATCGGGCAGCTTAAAACCACCGCGGTGGTGTCGGTGATCGCCCTGCAGGACGTGTTGTATTCGGCACAAATCATCTACCAGCGCACCTACGAGGTGATCCCGCTGCTGTTGGTCGCCACGTTGTGGTATCTGGTGATGACCTCGATTTTGTCGATCGGCCAGCACTACGTTGAGCGTTATTTTGGCCGTGGTAGCCAGGCCGCACGCGGCAACTGGCTGTTGCGCCGCCGCAAGGCCCCAACCCCCCTGTCACAGGAAGCAGAATCATGAGCGCCGCCATTCAGATCAACCGGGTGCGCAAGTCATTTTCCGGCACCGAGGTGTTGAAAAATATCAGCCTGCAGATCCCGGCGGGGTCCGTGACGGTGATCCTCGGCCCTTCCGGTTCGGGAAAATCGACCTTGCTGCGCTGCATCAATCACCTGGAGAAACTTGACGGCGGCACCATTCGCGTCGGCGACCAACTCATCGGTTATCGCCAGAAAGGTCAGCAGTTGTATGAGCTGAAGGAGCGCGAGGTGGCCGAACAGCGTAAAAGCATCGGCATGGTGTTCCAGCAGTTCAATTTGTTCCCCCACCGCACGGTGCTGGAAAACGTCACGGAAGCGCCGCTGCTGGTGAAGAAGGAAAAGAAAGCCGTGGTGGTGGAACGGGCCAAGGCGCTGCTGAACCGCGTCGGGCTGGAACATCGCATTCATGCCTGGCCACGCGAGCTGTCCGGTGGGCAGCAACAGCGAGTGGCTATTGCCCGCGCGCTGGCGATGAACCCAGAGGTGCTGCTGTTCGATGAGCCGACTTCTGCGCTCGATCCCGAATTGGTGGGCGAAGTGCTACAGGTGATGAAAGGCCTGACGCATTCCGGCATGACCATGGTGGTGGTGACGCATGAAATTGGCTTTGCCCGCGAAGTGGCCGACCAAATTATCTTTATGGATCAGGGAAAGGTGGTGGAAACGGGGACGGCACAACAGGTGCTGGATGCGCCCGTACATCAGAGAACGCGAGATTTCCTGGCGACGGTACTGTAAACCTGCATCGGGGGGCATTGCGCCCCTCGATCATAACGTCAACTTCCGCTCTTTTTCCCGCCAACGGCAGAGAACAGGTTAAACAGTTCACCCAGGCCATAAATCGAGCCGAGCAATAGGGCTATCATTACCGGTACCATGATCACCACGGTTGCCAAACTCTCCAGCATTTCTAACATCGTTGTCTCCTGGTTTTTAAGCAGAAAAAAGCCTGCCCAGAAAGGAAAATTCCCTGGGATTTCTTAAGGTTATTTTTGCTTGATTTCAATCTGTGATGCAGATCACACCCTAATATTGCTAATGTAACTTACACAGTTGCATTACCGCAATGCAAAAAAATGCTCTCTGGCGGACAGGGCCACGCCTGCGGCTCAACGCCGGGGTGTAGGCAGGAATGAGTATTTGAAACATGATGTGGATAGTGCGATGTCACGCGCCCCTTTACGGATAGCCGAACATCTTGCCTGACGCTTGCCGCTGTCGTGCTTGTCGATGAGCCTTCGGATTTTTAACGGATTTTGGCGATTATCCAGCCCCTTCGACGGGCTGACAACCCGGTTGTTTAATCGCCGGTTAAAAATAAGCCAGCGATTAAATAAAATCGCCAGGCTCAAAATTAAGAATATTTACCTATTCTATTTTCCTGCGGCGGAATACATTCATCTCAACTTCTACCGGCCGATTAATCAGTACTTTCTTTGTCTGTTAATTAGGCAATTTACCAGGAAACTCTTATGAACCTTAAACGTGCCGCAGGTGCGATGATTGTCATCATGGCAACGCTTTCTGTCACTGCATGCGGGAATATGTCTCACCGCGATCGCAACACCGCTATCGGCGCCGGCGTCGGTGCTCTGGGTGGCGCAGTATTGACCGACGGCAGTACGCTGGGGACGCTGGGCGGCGCAGCGCTGGGCGGCATCATCGGCCACCAGACCGGTCGTTAATTCCCGTAGCAGAAATAAAATTTCAGGTCGGATTGACCCTGTTTAAAAATCCGACCTGAAAATGACGGTCCTTTTTTATTTTCTTTTCTCATGGCGACCGAATAATCACATTAAGATTATTTGTATTTTCATTAGCGATAAAACTTCGTCGATAAAACACCCCGAGCCAAAACCCGATTCAAGCTACCGCTTTTTCAGCCCATTAAAATCGCCTCGTCCGCCAGCCGTTTTCGATTGACTGACTCACGCTGAGCCACGTCGCTGCCTGAGCTTTTTGGCAGAACATGCCCTGCCCGCCGTTCTGTTGTAGAAACCCACTTTGCCCGCAGGGTCCATTCAAAAACCATTCTATTATTATTGCGCTCCAGCTCTCCTTTTTATTTCTTGACTTAGCCAACGTCAGGATTATAGTTTTTATATTAAATAAGAAACAAAGTTCCATATTTGAAACTTTGTCGGCAGTAAAATAATAAATACTTAACCAAAACTTGTCTCATATATAAAACCTCACGAGCCAATCCATTATTTTTATGGTGGAACGCGCTCGCTTTTAAAAAGTTAACGGTCATCAGGGGAAAGGTATGCGCAAAGCGATTGTTCTGGTTTTACTTTTATCACCAATAAGTTATGCCAACACCACAGCACCCGACGAAGGCAAGCCGCTCACCGAACCGAGGGTGAAAAAAAACAGCCCGTCATTTCCTCATTTGCATTGGCAAACTGAGGATAATAAGAAAAACATTGATATTGGCGGGGCGCTGCGAGCCAATTATCGCTATGAAGATTGGGGCAGCAGTAATTATCGCCATCCGCCGCACTTGCGCTTTGACGCCTTTCGTATCGACACCAGCGCCAATTATAATGATGCCTTTTTAGATTCCGGTTTTTGGTTTCAGGATCGCAGAAAATATGCCATCGACCGTGCCTACGTCGGCTACAGGCTGAGCGGCAATACGGACATCCAACTCGGCGCCCCCTTCAAACCCTTTGGTCTACAGCCCTATCCCCAGTTTGGCTGGTCCTACGGTATTCCGTTTTACCTGGGTTTTGGCGTCAATAACGGGCTGGGCGCCAAATACCAATATCATGACGATGCCTGGACCTTCGACGCGGCTTATTTCCCGCGCATGATGCCGGCGGGTGTGCGCTATGCGCCCGAGGTCGGCAATTACGACGATTTGAAAAATACCTACTACGACTCACAGCATTGGCAAGCTAACGAGAAGCGCGATCAGGTAAATCTGCGTTTGGCGCGAGAATTCCATCACGGCGACTGGAACAACGAGTTCGGTGGCTCGCTGGCCGGCTCCCGGCTCTATAACCACGCCACCGGCGATAATGGCTCTTATTGGGCGGCAGGCCTGCATGCGTTGGTAAACCACGATCCCTGGCATCTGTCGACGCAGGTTATCCGCTATTCTTATTCCGCCAAGGGGCCTGAGGGAGCAAACAATTCGCTGATTTTAATGGGCGGCAATGGCCTGACGCCGGCCTATTTAATTCCTGCGCAAGCCACCACCGCGTCGATCAACCTGGCGCGTGATGTCGAGGTTCCCTGGGGAGCGGTAAAGAAACTACGTTTTTATAATGACTACAGCGTGCTGTGGAAGGATAAGGACGGCGGTTCGGACTCGAAAATGAACACGCTCGGGGTGCAGATATTCGCCCTGCCGGTCATGGTTTGGGTCGATCTGACCTGGGCGCAGAATGCCAATCCCTGGGGCGGTGCCGAAAACGCCACCGGCTGGACCAGCACCCAGTCCTCCGGCAGCGATAAATGGTATTTCCGTACCAACGTGAATATCGGCTATTACTTCTGAGGCGCTATCATTCCCCCTCCGCAGAGGGGGAATCGCGGGTTATCCCTTCACCTGGGAAACCACGTTCAGCGGTTGGGCGTCCGGCAAGATGTTCATATGCTCCAACACCTGTGCCATGATCTTGCCGAACACCGGGCCGGCCACCGAGCCACCGAAGTGCTTGCCGGCTTTCGGGTTGTTGACCATCACCACCAGCGCCACTTGCGGATCGCTGGCCGGTGCCACACCGGCGGTGTAGTTGATGTAGCCGCCGTCGTATTTGCCGTTGGCCCCCATTTTCTCTGCGGTACCGGTTTTAATCGCCAAACGGTAACCCGGTACCGCGGCGCTGACCCCACTGCCCCCCGGCAAGGCATCGCTTTCCATCATATGCACCACGGTTTTTACCGTGTCCTCCGGCAGAATGCGCTGCCCCATCACCGGTGGCGTCACCCGGGTAATCGACAGTGGCCGATAAACGCCATAGGATCCGATTGCGGCGTATTCGCGGGCCATCTGTAACGGCGTCACACGCAGCCCATAACCGAAGGAGAAGGTCGCACGTTCGATGTCCGCCCAACGTTCACGGTGCTGCGGCAAGTAACCGCTACTTTCGTTGCCGATGCCCAGATCGGTCGGCATCCCCAGGCCAAAGCTCTTGTAAACCGCCGGCAGTACGGTGGCCGGCAGCGCCAACGCAATGTGCGAGACGGCGATGTCACTGGATTTTTGCAGCACGCCGGTAATGGTCAATTTCGACCAGTGGCCGACGTCCTTGATCAAATGGCCGTTAACCCGGTAAGGCGTGGTATCCAGCACGGTATCCGGCTTAATCAAACGGTGTTCCAGACCGACCATCACCACCACCGGTTTCACCGTCGAACCCGGTTCGAAGCTGTCGCTGCTGCACACGTTACGGATATCTTTGGCCGGCGTATTGGCATAGTTATTCGGGTTGAACGACGGGTAGCTGGCCATCCCCAGCACTTCGCCGGTATTCACTTTGACCAGCACCGCACAGCCGGAATCGGCCTGGTTGGCCACCACGCCGTCGCGGATTTGCGCATACAGCACGTACTGGATGAACTTATCAATGCTCAGCGTGACGTTCGGCGGCGGCACCGGATCGACGTTCTTGATCACGCCAATCACCGCCCCGCTGCCATCCTTCTGGTACACCCGCAGGCCGTTCTTGCCCTGCAACAGGTGGTTGAAGCCCAGTTCGATGCCTTCAAGCCCCTGATTGTCCTGCCCGACAATGCCAATCAGCCCGGCGGCATCCTGGCTCATCGGATAAAAGCGGCTGAAGTCCTGCTCGGTACTGACGCCGGTCAAATGCAGCTTGCTGATGTAATTGGCATTATCATCCTCGACCTTGCGCGCCAGATAGACGAAACGCTTATGGGCGTTGGTCTGGATCAGCTTTTGCACCTCGGTTAACGGCATTTTCAGCACGTTGGCCAGGCTCTGCCAGCGTTCGTTGCCGAGGTCGGTATGGGTGTCGAGAATGTGCTTGGGATCCAGCACGATATCTTTCGAAGACACGCTCACGGCCAATGCTTCGCCATTGCGGTCGGTGATCATCCCGCGGTTGGTCGGCAGCACCTGGGTGCGGATCGAACGCTGATCCGCCTGGTCCGCCAGTTGCTGATGCTCCAGCAGTTGCAAATAGCCGACGCGAAATGCCAGCAGGAAAAAGCAAACCAGTATCCCACCGCAAATCCAGCCAAAGCGAAGGCTCGAATAATTTTTACCGCTCTTTTTTGTTAATGGCGCCACTGTTAACCCTGCGTTTTTATTAAGGTTATGTCATTATTTCAGTCTACCCTGACGAAAATAATTAGAAGATTGCAGTTTGTAAGAAAGTAAAAACAAACGCGTTTACTGTTGCACATCCGCGCTGTCGTTTAACTCCGGTTTAACTTTCCGATTGTCGTCCGGCTGCGGGGCGTTGGCCGGGTCAAAAATATGGTCAAGGATAGCCCGGGCCGTCGGCCCAGCCACCACGCCATCGCCCCCGCCGTTTTCCAGAATCAATGCCATCGCGACCCGCGGATTTTTGTAAGGCGCGAACAACGTATAGAAAATATGGTCGCGCAGCCGTACCGGGATCATTTTGGCGTTATAAGTCTGATTTTCTTTCAGGCCGAACACCTGCGAAGTCCCGGACTTGGCGGCGATCTGATACGGCGCCGTGTGGAACAGCTTATAACCGGTGCCGTTCGGCAGGTTGGCCATGCCGTACATGCCGTTACGAACGATGCCCCAGTACGGCGACCTGGCATCGCCAATCTGCGCGCTTTGCCCCGGTGGCTGGTAACGGCTCACCAGATTGCCCTGCCGCATGGAGTACAGTAAATGGGGCGTTTTCACCTTGCCGTTGTTGATCAGAGTGGTTAAGGCTTTCACCATCTGGATCGGGGTCGCGACCCAATACCCCTGACCAATGCCGACCGAGATGGTGTCCCCCTGATACCAGGGCTTTTTATGCACCCGCTGCTTCCATTCACGGCTTGGCAGCACGCCGCGATACTCTTCGTTAAGGTCAATCCCGGTTGCCTGGCCGTAACCAAACTGGCTCAGCCAGCTGTGAATACGATCAATGCCCATTTCAAACGCCACCTGATAAAAGAAGGTATCGGCGGATTCTTCAATGGCCTTGGTCACGTTCAGCATGCCGTGACCGGTTTTGAGCCAGTCGCGATAACGGCGCTGGGTGCCCGGCAAGGTCCAGGTCGGCGCGCCAAAGAAGGTGGTATTGGGGGTGATCACCCCGGCAAACAGCGCTGAGGTCGCCATATAAGGTTTCACCGTGGAGGCCGGCGGGTAGAGCCCCTGCGTGACACGGTTAATCAGCGGCAGATCGGGGTTGGCCAACAGGGCTTTATAAGCGGGATAGCTGATGCCCTTCACAAAAGGGTTGGGATCGTAACTGGGGCTGGAGACCATGGCCAGAATGCCGCCGTCGCGCGGATCTTCCACCACCACCGCCGCACGCTGCCCCTTCAATACCGATTCGATATACTGCTGCAGCGGCAGGTCGAGCGTCAGGTAGATATTTTTGCCCGCCTGTGGCGGTTGCTCCTTCAGCAGGCGTATCACGCGGCCGTGGTTATCCACTTCCACTTCCTGATAGCCGGTGGTGCCGTGCAGCGCAGACTCGTAATAGGCTTCGATACCCTGCTTGCCGATATTGTGGTCGGCGGCATAGTTCTCGCTGAGTCCGGCTTTATCCAGCCGTTTCAGGTCACTATCGTTGATTTTCGACACGTAACCCACCACGTGGGCCAGCTCGGCGCCGTAGGGATATTCCCGCTGCTGATAGGTATCAATGGTCACGCCGTCAAAACGGTATTGATTCACCGCAAAGCGGGCCACCTCGGTTTCCGTCAACCCGCTTTTCAAGGTAACCGGCTTATAGCGGCCATTGTGATGCATGTCATCGCGAAAGGCGGTGATATCTTCGGGCGTCAGATCGACAATCGGCGTCAGCGCCTGTAGCAGCGCGGTCATATTGTCGATTTTGCTGGGGATGACCTGGATTTGGTACAGCGTAATGTTGCGCACCAACGGGATGCCGTTACGGTCGAAGATCAGCCCGCGGCTGGGGGCAATCGGCACCATTTTAATGTCGTTCTGATTAGAACGCGTCTGGTAGAACGCATGCTGTTTTACCTGCAGGCGATACAGGTTGAGGATCAATACGCCGAAACAGGCGACCACCAATACCATCGCCACACCGGCGCGGCGTATAAACAACATTTCCTCGGCGGAATGGTCGCGAATTTTATCTTTTAATAGGGCCATACGTGGCGAGTTACCTGTCAGACGTCACATTTTCCCAAGATAAATCAGGGCAGTGAAAAGCCGGCAAGCATAGCGTTATTGGGTAAGGCTCCCCACGAAAAGGTTGCTAATGAAATGGCATAAATGTTTCAGCATGTTTGAATGTTACCAAATGCCGATTTTTATCCCGCTCAGGGATTGAGCAGCAATTTATCCCAATGCTACAATGTGACGCAGATCACACTATTAACCCCTCACTGACCTCCCGAGCGATCGCCGGGAGCAGCTTGATGACCAAGGATCCCGTTCGATGAGTGCCATTGCCACAGGTTTTATTATGATGCGCTGGGAGTTACTCAGCGCCGTTATGATGTTTATGTCCAGCCAGCTAAACGTCGTTTGCCGTAAGACCAGCCGCAACGGCATGGCATTTATGTTCAGCAGCCTCGGGTTATTCACTACCTGCTGGTTCGTGATGGGCCTGATGGGCATCAGTTTCAGTCAGGAAGGTTTTACCCAGTTCTGGTCCCACGCCTGGGATATGTACGTCGAAGTCGTCAGCAACACCCCTACCGACTGGCCCATGCCCTGAGGCAGAGAACTCGCTGGCAGCGGCATTGACCGTTGTCAGCTGATGTTTTATTGCGCCCTGCCTGACCCAAGCCTGCAATCGCCGTGGCCGACATCCCGTGATGAGCCAAAGGTTCATAAAATAAATAAAATATAAGGTAGCGGCCTGAGGCGAATACCGGCTTATGCTGGCCCCAGACAACCTTGTCACACCGACGGGAAGGCAAACTTCCAGCCCACAGGTTCCTGTTCCCCCCTCATTAATCCAGAATCCGGCTTAATAATTAACCGATGACTGGCCTGGCTGATGGATAGCCCAGCGCCGCCATCAGGAAGCGTCATGATTTCTCCCTCTGCCCGTATTGCAGACAGCAGCTTGATCGAGCCCGGCGCGATGATCGGTGCGCACGTGCGCATCGGGCCTTTTTGCGTCATTTCCGCCGGGGTTGAGATAGGTGAAGGCACCACTATCGCCTCGCACACGGTGATTAACGGCTTGACCCGCATCGGCCGCGACAACGTTTTCGGCCAGTTTTCCTCGATCGGCGAAGCCGGCCAGGACTTGAAATATGCCGACGAGGCAACCTCGTTGACCATCGGCGATCGCAACCGAATCGGCAAGTACGCCACCCTGCACCGCGGCACGGTGCAAGGCTGCCGGCGCACCGTCATCGGCAGTGACAACGACCTGCAGGATAACGTGCATGTCGCCCACGACTGCGTGATCGGCGACGGCACTTACCTTGGCGATCACAGCGGCCTGGCCGGACATGTTGAGCTGGGCGATGCCGCCTGGGTCGGTGCCCGATGCGCAATACACCAGTTTTGCATTATCGGCGCCCATGCGCGAGTCACCGACGGCGCCCTGCTGGTGCAGGACCTGCCGCCCTTTGTGCAGGCCGGAGGTCACCGCGCCAAACCTGAAGGGCTGCACCTGATGGCACCGGCCTTTCTGGCCGCCGACCCGCAACAGCAGCGCGTTATTCACGCGCTGTACGACATGTTGTATCACCGGTCGATGGCACTGGAGGATGTGCGCCAGGAAGTGATCCACCTCAGCGTGGAATACCCGTTACTGAGCCTGTTCCTCAACTTTTTCACACGTTCAACGCGCGGCATTATCCGCTGAGCGTATCACCGTCATGCCACCTTATGGCAACGCACCGCCGTGCCGCCTAGATTGACCCTTAGCGTTTGCGGTCGTTGGCAGCCCTCACCGGCGTAGGGGCAACGTTCGCGAAAGAAACAGCCCTGCGGCAACTGACGGTTACCCGGCAGTTCGCCCTTGCGGTCTTCAATGGCGCTGTCGTTCAACGAACGACCGGCGCGCGGCACCGAATCCAGCAGTAACCGGGTATAAGGATGTTGCGGCTGACGCAGTACCTGCGCGGTCGGCCCCAACTCGACAATCTGCCCCAGATACATCACCGCAACCCGGTCGCTCATGTGCTGGATCACCGAGACGTTATGCGAGATCAACACGTACGTCAGGTTGCGCTGGCGTTGCAGTTCCACCAGTAAATTGAGGATCTGCGCCTGCACCGAGATATCCAGCGCCGAGGTGGGTTCGTCCAGTACGATGATATCCGGCTGCGAAGACAGTGCGCGCGCGATGGAGATACGCTGCCGCTGCCCACCGGAAAACTCGTGCGGCAACCGGTCGATCGCCTCCGGTCGCAGTCCCACCTGTTGCGCCAATTCCGCCGCCTGCGCCCGCCGATCCGCTACGCTGTTATGCTGTTGCACGTAGACCGGTTCGGTGATGATGCGCCACACCGGCAGGCGCGGATCGAGCGATGACTGCGGATCCTGAAACACCATCTGCATGCCGCTGCCAAACCAGGAACCGGCGTTTCGTGCTCGCAGCAGTTCACCGCTGCTGGGTTTCAACAATCCCATCAGCAACTGGGCCAGGGTACTTTTGCCGCAGCCGGACTCACCGACAATACCCAGAGTTTCGCCCCGCATAATGTTGAGATCCAGTCCGTTGAGCGCATGGACATACTCTTGCGGCTTGCCGCGCCAGTTATAACGGGCGGGAAAACGCAGCCGCACGTCGCGCAGTTCCAGCAGCGCTTCAAGGTTCATTTCGCACCTCCAAATCGACAGACTGCGGGTGCCAACAGGCCACCCTTTGGGCCGGATCGGCCGCTAACGGCAAGAGTCGCGGCGTTTGCCGACACTGGGCATCGGCATGGCGACAGCGGTTGCTGAAAGCGCAGCCCGGCGGCAACGCGCTGAGATTGGGCACCGTCCCGGGAATGGCCTGCAGCAGGCTGCGCGGTTCGGCGCGTTCCGGTGCCGCCAGTAACAGCCCAATGGAATACGGGTGGCTGGGATGTTCAATCACTTTGGCGGTAGCGCCGCTCTCTATCACGTGCCCGGCGTACATCACATACACCCGGTCGCACAGCTGCGACACCACCGCCATATCGTGGGTGATAAACAGCACCGCCGTCCCGCTGGCACGTGCCTTCTGTTGCAGCAAACGCAGCACCTGACGCTGTACCGTGACGTCCAGTGCCGTAGTCGGTTCGTCGGCAATAATCAGCTCCGGCTCGCAGGAAAAGGCCATGGCGATCAGCACCCGTTGGCGCATGCCGCCGGACAACTCGAACGGATAACGCTCCATCACCCGTTGCGCATCGGCAATCTGCATTTCCTGCAGCAGCTGAATCGCCTTTTCCCGTGCGGCCGTTGCGGAAAGTCGTTGGTGCAGACGGATCACTTCACACATCTGGCGGCCGATCTTGCGCGTCGGATTAAGCGCGCTCATGGGTTCCTGAAAAATCATCGACACCCGCGCGCCACGCAGTTGGCGCATTTGCCGCTCGCTGGCGTTGAGCACGTCGGTGCCCAGCACTGCCAGCGAACCGCCGGTCACTCGGTAACCCTCTTCCGCCAGCAGCCGTAACGTCATCATCGCGGTGACCGACTTACCGGAACCGGACTCGCCCACCACGCCGACGATTTCGCCGGCGTTGACCTGCAACGAAACGCGATTGAGTGCCTTGACGCTGCCGCCGTAAACCGGAAACTCCAACTGCAATTCATCGATGGATAAAACGGTAGTTTCACTCATTAGCGCCCCCGGGTTTTAGGATCCAGCAGGTCGCGCAGACCGTCGCCGAACAGGTTGAAACCGGTGGCGGTGATCAGGATCGCCGTGCCGGGAAAGGCCGAATACCACCATTGGTCGAGTACATAGTTGCGGCCGTTGGCCACCATCGCCCCCCATTCGGCGGTCGGTTGCTGGGCGCCCAGGCCGATAAAGCCCAGCGTGGCCGCCATCAGGATCGCGGTGCCGATATCCAGCGAAGCCTGCACCACCAACGGCGGCATCACGTTGCGCAACACATGCCAGCCAATCAGATGCCAGCGTGAGGCGCCAAAGGTGCGCGCCGCCTGCATGTAAGCCTGATGACGCAGCGTCAAGGTTTGCCCGCGCGCCAGTCGCACATAGAAGGGAATGCGCACCACCGCAATGGCCAACATGGCGTTGAACAAACTCGGCCCCAGCGCCGCCGCCAGCGCCATGGTCAGCACCAGAGAAGGCACCGACAGCATGATATCCATGCAGCGCATGATTAACGCATCGACGGTGCCGCCCATCACGCCGGAGAAACAGCCCAGCAGCGAGCCAATCCCCCCCGCCAATACCACCACAGCCAGCCCGGCGGCCACCGACTGACGGCTGCCGACCAGGACCCGGCTGAACAGGTCACGACCCACTTCGTCCGTGCCGAACCAGTGCTCAGCCGAAGGCGGCAGCAAACGGGCGGTGAGGTCAATGGCGTCCGGGTTGTGCGGCACCAGCCACGGCGAGAACAGCATCAGGAATAAAACGGCTATCATGATGGCGGCGCCGAGCAGCGTCAGCGGGCTGCGTCGCACCCGGTACCAGGCGCGGCGCAGACTGACATAGCGCAGTACGGGTTGCGCTGTCGGCGGTTGTTCGATTTGAGTCATTGTCATTATCCCTCGCGCCCCATTCGCGGGTCGATCCACAGATAGAGCAGATCGACGATCAAATTAACCATCACGTAGGCAAAAGACACCACCACCGCAAACCCCATTACCGCCGGGAAATCCAGCGCCTGAATGGAATCCACCACGTAAGCCCCCATGCCCGGCCAGGCGAATACCGTTTCGGTCAGCACGGCACCGTAGAGTAAATCGCCCAGCGCCAGCCCCAGCACCGTCACTGAGGGGATCAACGCATTGGGCAATGCATGGCCGAGCACCACTCGCCAGTGCGAAAGGCCGTTGGCGCGGGCGGTGCGGATGTAGTCTTCCCCCAACTGTTCGAGCATCGCCGAACGGATTTGCCGCGCCACCACCCCAAGATGAACAAACGCCAGCGTCAGCGACGGCAGGATCAGGTGCTGAAGGCTGTTCCAGAACGCCTCGCCGTTACCGGTCAGCAGGGAGTCCAGCAGGTAGAATCCGGTAATGTGGGTGGGCGGATCCAGCCAGTCGTCCAACCTGCCGCCTCCGGGCAACAGATTGAGTTGGCCGTAGAACAAAATAATCACCCCCAAACCCAGCCAGAACGCCGGGGTGGAAATGCCGGTCACCGACAGCAGCCGCACCAGATGATCGGGCCATTTATTGCGATAGACCGCCGACACCACCCCAAGCGGTACCCCCAACGCTATTGCCAGCAGCAAAGCGCAAAAAGCCAGCTCCAGCGTAGCGGGAAAGAAAGCGCGCAGATCATCCAGCACCGGTCGCCCGGTGCGAATGGAAGTCCCCAAATCGCCATGCAGCAAATCCAGCACGTAGCGGCCAAATTGCACATACAGCGGCTGGTCCAGCCCCAGCTGTTGGCGAATATGCTGGACGATTTCCTCGCTGGCGCGGTCCCCGGCCAGCAGCCGCGCCGGATCGCCGGGGATCAGGTGCGAGATGGTAAAGGTGATCACGCACACCCCGAACATCACCAGCACCAACCCCCAGCAGCGCTGACGGATAAGGCTCCAAACGTTCATAGCGGTTCCCCATGGTGCAGGGGCAGCCAAACGGCCGCCCGAAAAAGATTACTTACTCATCTGCCCAACGTTGAACACCTGCTCCAGCATCGGGTTATACACAAAGCCCTTCACCTGTTTGTTCATTGCCACCTGGTAGTTTTTCTGGAACAGATAGACGTAGGCCGCCTGGTCGATGACGATTTTCTGCGCCGCCTGATAATCGGCGGTACGGATTTGTTGATCGGACACCGATACCGCTTTCTTCAACAAAGCATCCACCTGCGGGTCGCTGTAGAACGACCGGTTGCCCGGCAACCCTTTCTTGTCGGATTCAAACCAGTAGTTCATGAACATATAGGGGTCGGCGAAATCCGGGCTCCAGTTGCCGATGGCGATGTCGTAATTGCCCTGACCGATGCGATCCCGCATGGTGGCGTTGGCCAGTTTTTCCAGCTTGACGTTGATGCCGACCGTCGCCAGGCTGGCCTGCACCGAGAGCGCTATCGCCTCCCAGTTAGGATCGCTGATCGAATACAGGAAGTTCAGCGAAGCCGGTTTGTCCTTCACCGCCCCCAGCGCCGCTTTGGCCTTGTCCGCATTCTGGCTGTACTGCTGAGCATCGGCGTCGTAGCCCCACATGCCTTCCGGGATCGGCCCGCGCATCTGTTTGCCGTTACCGCCAAGAATGCCCTTCACCATGCCCTGGTAATCCACGGCATAAGAAATGGCACGGCGCAGATCCACCTGATTCAGCGGCGCTTTACCGTTGTTAAGGTACAAATAGGTCACCCGCAGCGACGGGTACTCGTTGACCGCCACCTGGTTTTCACTTTTCAGAGCCGTGAGCTGGTCGATAGGCAGCGATTCGGCAATGTCCAGATCGCCCCGGGTCAGTTGCAGACGGCGGGTGGCGCTTTCACCGATGATTTTCACCGTGACGCGTTTGAACGCCGGTTTGGCCCCGCTGTAATGCGGGTTCGGCACCAACACCAGTTGCTGGCCCTTCTGCCAGCGATCCAGTTTGTACGCGCCGGAACCGGCACTGTGATTCGCCAGCCAGGCTTTGCCCTCGTCCGCCGGATTGGCCTTGGCGATCGCCGGGTTAACGATACCGGCCCCATCATTGGCCAGGGTGTACAGGAACGGCGCAAACGGCGTTTTCAGGTTGAAACGCACCGTCAACGGATCCACCACCGTGACCTGCAGATCTTTCGGGAAGGCCTCGGACGGCCCCTGACCTATCTTCATCAGCCGCTCGAACGACCACTTGACCGCTTCGGCGTTCACGTCCGAACCGTCATCAAACTTGTTGCCGGGTTTGAGTTTGAAGGTCCAAACCAATTGGTCGTCTGAATGGGTCCAGCTTTCGGCCAGTTCGCCCTCGACCTGAGTCGAACCTTTACCGCCTTCGGTTTTGTACTGCACCAACCGCTGGTAAGCCGGGTAAGTCACCGTCCAGTCGTTGTTATCGATAGTCACCGCCGGATCCAGGGTCTGCGGGTCGGCCGCTTTGCCAATCACCAGCATGTCCTTGGGCACCGCCGCCTGAGCCTGCCCGATACCCGCCAGGCCCAACGTCACTGCTGCCGCCAGCGCGGCGTATTTGATCTGATTCATAAACAAAGCTCCTGATGCGTTGAATGTGTGTTGTTTTAATCGTAAGAAAAACAGCCGAAGCGATCGGCCAGCAGCGGGTAATCATCGGCGTTGGGCAGCTCAAAGTGCCACCATTCGCTGGCGATACCGCGAAAACCTCCGGCGGCCATCACCGCATTCAGCAGCAGCCGGTTGCGCTGCACCTCCGGAGGGAAATCAGGGTAAAACGGGTGCGATTTCTCGCTCATTTCATCAAAGCCGGTACCCATATCCAGCGCAACGCCCTCGGCGTCCAGCAGCGTCACGTCGATCGCGACGCCACGGCTGTGGTGCGAACCGGTCTCGGTGCTGGTGACATATTGCGGATCCGGGCACGCCTGCCATAACAGCGCCTGCGCCTGCTGCGGCCGGTACGCGTCGAACACCAGCAGGGAAAAACCGGCCAGCTTCGCCGCCCGCAGGCAACCTTCCAACCCCTGCACCGCATCGGGATGCAGCAGACAGCGATTCTCAAGGTAGATGGCCCGGCCGGTCAGGTTGTCGGCACCGGCATATTTCAACTCGATCGGCAGGTCGGGAAAGGCCTCGGCCAGATCGGTTAAGGTTACGTTGTCACTCATTGCGTTTTCCCATAGCGGTTAAGATTCAAATTGCCCCAGCTCTTTTTGCAGAATGCGGTTGTTGGCCAGCCGTTGCTCCACCGCCGCGCCGCCCTGTTCCAGCACCGAGGACAGCAGCAGATTGAACAGGCAACTGAACGGGGCCAGCGAATCCCAAAACTGGCCGGTGTCGGTTTTCACCTGCAGCAGGTCCAGCGGGTAATCCCGCGCCCACGGGCAGTAAATATCGGTAATCAGCGCCAGCCGCAGTCCCCGCGCACAGGCCGCCTGGCAGTATTTTTGTGCGATGGTCGAATACGCGCGGGTGTCCGTCAGCACCAGGTATGGCGCACTGAATTCTGAATTGAGTGATTCCACGTAGGTACCGGACAGCCCGTCCGCGTAATAGACCTTGGGCCGCAGGTATTCCAGGTGGCTGTAGAAGGCATTAGCGATGCCACGCGTTGACTGGATCCCCACGACAAATACCGCTTCCGCCTGTGCCAGTTGGCGGCTGACCTGCGCAAAGGCTTCACCGCCGGCCAATTGATAAACGTGTTCGATCGCCTCCAGCTCCAGCGTTAACGCCTGACGCAGCTTTTGCGGTTGTGGTTGTTCGCGCCGTCGCCGGTAAGCCCCCAGGCGATCGGTCACGCCCCAGGGCTGATGCAAGGCCGTACCCTGCTCACGCAGCGTGCGTTTCAAATCCTCAAGGTTGCGGTAACCCAGACTGCGCAGGTAGCGCCCGACTGAAATACCGCTGGTGGCGGTACTGCGGGCAATGCTGTCGGCCGTCTCAAACGGCACCTGCGGCAAATTGGCCAACAGATATCCGGCGATGCGTTTTCCGGTGGGGGTTTGCACCGCAAACGACGCTTCTATTTGTGCAATCACATCGAGGTGTTCTGCCATAGTGGATCCGCTGTTGTTAAGTTGTCACCAAACTGCCCCTGTTACCCGGGTAACAAAGCGCGATGATGACAATGCATGGCCTGTGCCAATTGCGGACTGCTGGGGAAGATTTCACGCGCGGCGGCGGACGGCGGCGCAGGAACGGCAAATCCTGCGGTTACAACAGAGTCATCAGTTGATAACTATTGCACAACATTTGGGCAATGCACTGCCGTGAAGCTTTAATTTCAATTTAATCAGTTGCACCTTATATCCCCATATTTCAGAACGGGGATATAAGGTGCGATTTTCTGACTAATATCGATTTCTGTTGTCATAGGGACCAAGGTATAATAGCGATAATGAAACGACTTCAAGCCTTCAAATTCCAGTTAAGACCAAATGGTCAGCAGGAGCGAGATATGCGGTGCTTCGCAGGGGCTTGTCGCTTCGTTTTTAACCGTGCGCTGGCACTTCAGAATGAGAACCATAAGGCTGGAAACAAGTATATTCCCTACACCAAAATGGCCTCATGGCTCATTGCGTGGAAATCCGATCCGGACACCCGATGGCTTAAAGAAGCTCCATCTCAGCCGTTGCAACAGTCGTTGAAAGACCTAGAGCGCGGCTACAAGAATTTCTTCCAGAAGCGTGCCGCATTCCCCCGATTCAAAAAGCTCGGTAAGAATAATGCATTCCGCTACCCACAAGGCGTGAAGATCGATCAAGCCAATAGTCGTTTATCGTTGCCAAAGTTGGGCTGGATCCGCTACCGCAACAGCCGCGAAATCATGGGTGAAGTGAAGAATGTTACCGTCAGCCAGTCAAGCGGTAAATGGTACGTCAGCATCCAGACTGAATACGAAGTTGCTGAACCCGCTCACAACTCATCGTCAATGGTCGGGGTAGATGCCGGAATTACGAAACTCGCAATTGAGGACTTGAAGGTCAGTAACATGTCGAAGTCGGCGAAAGGCACGACGGAACAGCCCGGACGAAACACCAGGGCTAAATCAGGCTTAAACCGTTCGATACTGGATCAGGGCTGGTATGAAATGCGTCGTCAGCTTGAGTACAAGCAGCTCTGGCAAGGTGGTCAGGTGCTGGCAGTCCCTCCGGCATATACCAGCCAGCGATGCGCATGCTGCAGTCATATAGGGAAAGAAAACCGACTGTCGCAAAGTAAATTTGCGTGTCAGGCATGTGGATATACCGCGAACGCCGATATCAACGGCGCTCGTAACATTTTAGCGGCAGGACATGCCGTTCTTGCCTGCAGAGGGATGGTGCAGTCAGACCACTCGTTGAAGCAGGAACCCACCGAGGTGAGTCAGGCTTCGGTCTGAACGCGGTAGGAATCCCGCTCCTTTTGGGCGGGAGGATGTCAAGACCAGGCTTGCGAAACCAGTGCAAAAGTCTGTGCAAGAGAATAATCCGGTCTATAAGGCGTGCCACGAACCATGATAGTGGGTGTATCCACGCAAGGCAGACCACGCTGGTTCAGCCATGGGCTAAGGCCGCTGACCAAGGGGGTATCCACCCGCACGAACTGGCCACCGCAGGGTTGGCACAGGGAGTCAATCAAGGCGATCGCGTCGGCAGGATCTGACGCCACCACCGGGCCAATCATGCTGCCATAACCAAAACGACGTCGCAGGGCAAAACCGACGGCAATCCCCTGCCGCTCCAGCACCAGCGCCTGCCCGGCACTAGCCAGTAACTCTACCAACAGCGGTTGACGCTGCATGCCACTGGCAAGCAAATCCAGCTCACTAAGTAAGCCAATATCCGCAGGCAAAGCCGGACGAAGACTTAGCCCGTTTGGCAACGGTGCAGCATCGCGTAGCGGCAACTCCCGGCATTGATGCTGCGCCAGGGTACCTTGTTCGACAAACCCCAATTGCTGATACAGCGGCTTGCCCTGATCGCTTGCCACCAATTGCAGCTGATAAGTACTCAATGGTGCCATCAACTGCTGCATCATTGCCCTAGCGATGCCTTGCCCTCGGTGCTGCTCGGCGACAATCACCAGCCCCAGCGTGGCACGGTGTTCGCCCCACAGCCAGCGTAGCGCACAGCCTGCCACCTCACCGCTGGCCTCGGCAATTACGCCGCCCCCCAATGACCATGACTGCTGCCAATCTTCCAGCCGATGCGGCCACTGCGCCTGTTGCGATAGCCGATAGGCGGCCGGCAGATCCGTTTCGACCATAGGGCGCAGGTTAATGGTCTGATTTTCCTGGGGCACGTTTGCCTCCTGATTCAATAAACATAGGGTCAGTGGGTGGCGAGAATCGCTCTAACACAAAGTATCAGATTTGGTTCTGTCTGGCGCATTGCTTGTGGTCTTAATATGGACTAAATTTGACACATTCGTTCAGCGAGGAGACCGATATGAAAGTTGAAACCATTAGCTATGTAAAGAAACACGCCGCCGCACTCGATTTGTCTGAACCTATTTTGGTGACGCAAAATGGCACTCCGGCTTATGTGATCGAGTCTTATAAAGAGCGCAAGCAACGGGATGACGCTATTGCCCTGCTTAAATTGCTAACGCTGTCTGAAAAAGACAAAAAAGAAGGGAAAGTTTATACCCGCGACCAGTTACTGGCTGATATAGATAACTAATGCGGTAAAAAGGAGATGTCGCATGAAGGAACAGCTTAATATTGAGTATACCGCAACAGCAAAAAGCACTCTGGTCGAGATTATCCGTCATCTTAAAACCAATAATGTCCCTCCGATGCCTGTCGTGGGCGAGATCATCAACGCGTTTGAAGCAAGGGTAAGTCAGTTTTCAACCGGTTGTCAGATATGCCCTGAACTTTTAAAGATTGGCTGTGATAAGTACCGTGAATGTAATACGGTAAATGGCTATCGCGTCATCTACTCGCTGGAAGATTCACTCATTACCGTGCACGCTTTTCTTGCACAAAAGCAGGATATTCAGCAAATATTATTCAATCGACTGATTGCCCCCTAAGCCCTCCGCAAATCTGTTACCTCCTCATTTTGCCATGTAAAACCAAAGGCTCCCTGCCATTTTCATTGGTCGAAACTTGCGCCCTCGCCGATAACCCGTTAGGGTTAATTGTGACTTGCATCACACTTTAACACCCCGCACGGTGCCCATATCGCACTGGCCTATCTGGTTAAAAACAAAGTAATCCGCCTATTTATCAGCAAATTGTGCACGATAGAATGGAGATGAAATGCTGAAACTGAGCCCCAACCTGTTAATTTTCACCGATCTGGACGGTTCGCTGCTGGATCATCACAGTTACCGCTGGCACGCGGCACAACCCTGGCTGGATCGTCTGGCGCGAATGCAGATACCGCTGATTATCGCCACCAGCAAAACCGCCGCCGAAGTCAGCACGTGGCAGCAGCAATTGGGGCTGAGCCACTGGCCCTTTATCGCCGAAAATGGCGCGCAAATTGTCTTCCCCGCAGGCTGGCGTCACCCACCCGACTCCCCGTCGCAAAACCTGGGCATGGATTACCCCAACCTGACGGCAACCTTGCGGGAGCTGCGCCGCCAGACCGGTTTCGCCTTTCAGGGGTTTGCCGACGTGGATGACGCGACGGTAGCGCAATGGACCGGATTAACCTTGAAGCAAGCGCACCAGGCACGACTGCGTGCAGGCTCCGAACCGCTGCTGTGGGGCGGGACCGACGCACAGCGGGATCACTTCTGCACGCTGCTGGCCCAGCATGATCTGCATCTGGTTCAGGGCGGCCGTTTTTATCACGTGATCAGCCGTCAGACCAGCAAGGGCCACGCCGCACGCTGGCTGGCCGCGCACTTTCAATTAAGCCGAAGCTGCCCGCTAACCACCCTCAGCCTGGGCGATGGCCCTAACGATCTCTCGCTACTGCACGCCAGCGACCTGGCGGTGTTGATCCGCGGCCAACAAGCCAAACCGCTCGACTTACCGGCTGACTTTTCCGGCCGACTGTACCGCACGCAGCAACAGGGCCCGCAAGGCTGGAGCGAAGGGTTGGACCATTTTCTGTTGAACGGGAGCGCCCACCATGAGTGAATTTTATCAAGACGGCATCATCACCAACTTCCACAACCTCGCCCACCGTGAATTGGCCGAGCTGGAATATGAGCTGCAGGTGTTCTCCGGCCGCAACACCATGGGGTTGATTTTGCCTTCGCTCTATTCCGAACTGGAAGGCCCCGCGCTGGACAAGATCGTCGATACGCTGGCGCAAGTGCCCTATCTGGAAGAGATTGTGATTGGCCTGGATCGCGCCAACCATCAGCAGTTCCTGCACGCCAAAAGCTTCTTTTCACGCCTGCCGCAGCGCCACCGCATCTTGTGGAATGATGGACCGCGTCTGACGGCGATTGCCGAGCAACTTAGCGCCGAAGGCCTGGCCCCCAACGAACCGGGCAAAGGGCGCAACGTGTGGTTTTGCGTCGGCTACACCCTGGCATCACGCCGCAGCAGTTGTGTGGCGCTGCATGACTGTGACATTGTCACCTATGATCGGCGCATGCTGGCACGCCTGCTGTATCCGGTAGCCAATCCGCAGTTTCATTATGACTTCTGCAAGGGCTATTACGCCCGGGTAGCCGACGGCAAGCTGAACGGCCGTGTGGGGCGCCTGCTGGTGTTTCCGCTGCTGAAATCGTTGCAAAAAGTCTACGGCAACTCGGATTTTCTCGACTATCTGCGCAGCTATCGCTACCCGCTTTCCGGCGAGTTCGCCATGCGCACCCATATTCTCAACAACCTGCGCATTCCCAGCGATTGGGGGCTGGAGATCGGCGTGTTGTCGGAGATCCACCGCAACACCGCCACCAACCGCATCTGCCAGGTGGACATTGCCGACCATTACGACCACAAGCATCAACCGATGTCGGAGGATGATCCACACACCGGGTTGCAACGCATGGCAAGCGACATCACCAAGGCGCTGTACCGTAAGCTGGCGATCCAGGGGGTGCCGATTACCAACGATTCTTTCCGTGTGCTGCGCGCCACTTATTACCGCACCGCGCTGGATATGATCGACGCCTTCGAACACGACGCCAAAATGAACGGACTGGGCTTTGATCGCCACAGCGAGGAATCGGCGGTCGAGCTCTTTTCCCGGGTTATTTCGCAGGCGGGCCATGCCTTTAGCGAAAACCCCGGCGACAAACCCTTTGTGCCCAGTTGGAACCGCGTGCAGTCCGCCTTTCCGGACATTCTGCAGCGGCTGTATGACGCCGTGGAACAGGACAATCAGCAGTAACTCTCCCCGCCGCCCGGCGGGTTTTACTTTTGCTCACTTATTTGATCCGGCAACACCTGATAACCGGTGTTATTATTATCTTGCTCAATAATTCCCTCCTAATTCAAAGTGGTACGACAAGCTGATGGAAGCGTGGAAACTCAATCTGATTTCGGTCTGGCTCGGCTGTTTCTTCACCGGGCTGGCAATGAGCCAAATCCTCCCTTTTCTGCCGCTGTACGTCGAACAGCTCGGCGTTAGTGGCCATCAGTCGCTCAGCATTTGGTCCGGCCTGGTGTTCAGCGGCACCTTTTTGGTGTCCGCACTGGTGTCACCGCTGTGGGGCAGCCTGGCGGACCGCAAAGGCCGCAAACTAATGCTGTTGCGAGCCTCACTGGGCATGGCAATCGTCATTGCGCTGCAAGGCATGGTCACCAATGTTTATCAGCTGTTTGCGCTACGCGCGTTGATGGGCCTGACCTCCGGCTATATTCCCAATGCGATGGCGCTGGTTGCCTCACAGGTGCCGCGCGATAAAAGCGGCTGGGCACTGGGCACCTTGTCTACCGGCCAGATTTCCGGGGTGATTGCCGGTCCGCTGCTCGGCGGGCTGATGGCCGACCATTTGGGCCTGCGCGTCGTGTTTTTCGTTACCGCAGGGCTGATGTTCGTCAGTTTCCTGATCACTTTGTTCCTGATAAAAGAACGTCGTATCGAGGTAAAAAAAGCCGATCGATTGAGCGGTAAGGCTGTCTTCCAGTCGCTGCCCTATCCCACGCTGATTGTGACTCTGTTCATCAGCACCCTGATGATCCAATTAGCCAATTCCTCCATCAGCCCGATACTGACGCTGTTTATCAAGGATTTGTCCGGTGATAGCGGCAACATTGCCTTTATTAGCGGCATGATCGCCGCCGTACCTGGCGTTGCCGCGTTGATCTCCGCCCCGCGCCTCGGCCGGTTGGGTGACCGTATCGGCACCGCACGCATTCTGCTGGCGGCATTGGGGCTCACTACCGTGCTGTTCGCCATCATGGCCTGGGTGGAAACACCGCTTCAGTTGGGGATCCTGCGTTTTCTGCTGGGGTTTGCCGATGGCGCCCTGATGCCCGCGGTGCAGACACTGTTACTAAAATACTCTTCCGATCAGGTCACCGGCCGCATCTTTGGCTATAACCAGTCGTTTATGTATCTCGGCAACGTGGTAGGCCCGTTGATTGGCTCCGGGGTTTCGGCGCTGATGGGCTTCCGTTGGGTGTTTGCCGTCACGGCGGTGCTGGTGCTGATCAACTGTCTGCAGATACGCAGCCAGTTCAAGCAGGTCGAGGGTGGTCGCAAATGAATGACGGGGCTGCTCCAGCAGCCCCGCAGCGTTAGAACATGGTGTTGCCGTTGACCGATTTCTCCGGCACTTCCTGATTGACGTCCCAGTGTTCGGTGATTTTTCCCTGATTGTTCACCCGGTAAATATCTACGCTGGCGGTACCGCGATCTTGCGGGTTGTTTTTATACCCTACGTGAACAAATACCAGATCGCCGCTGACCGCACTGCGGTATATTTTCGCACTGAATTGCGGATTCTCTTTAAAATTCTGGCTGAAGAAATCCAGGAAGGGCTTAATTCCGTCGCCGACAAACGGATTATGCTGCTTGTAGTTTTCCACAATCAACCGTTGTGCCACGCTGACATCATGCTTATTAAAGAAACCCGCGTACAGTTCTTCAACCACTTTTAATTTCTTCTGATCGTGCAGATGTTTATTTCCGGCAATTTTAAGCGGTTCGTTATTTTCAACTGCCAATGCGGGGTAATGGGCCAGCATGCTGCCGAGAATAACCCACGGGATAAATACCTTTTTCATTACGACTCCTTTATTTTCCAGAATGACCGACGATTTTCAACTGCCCTTTCAGATGGGTGAACGTCCCGTCCTTGCCGGCGATATTGGTGTATACCTCGCCGCGCTGGAAATCCTCGACATGGGTAACATTGTCGCCAGACTTAGGCTCGCTCCAGTAAACCATATAGACCCCGGAACGTATCTCTACCGCCGTATATTGAACGGTGTCGGTCACTCCCTGTGAGGCCTCGCCAATACCGATGAAAGTCATGGTTTTGTCATCGATAAAATCCAGCTTGAAAGCGAAGTCGCCAAACGTGACCTGCACCACTTTTCCGACGGCAATAAACTGCGAATTATTTCGCTGTGGCACAGCCTCCTTATTGGATATCGTGACATTCTCAGCCATTGCCGCAGGTAATATCATCGTCATTCCCAGGGATATTAATCCTACCTTCCCTACCCTTGTTAATTGACTCATAGTTCCCTCTCCCTCTCCGTGGTTGAAAACGAGAATCATTATTATTTTAGTACGGGGATGGGAATATAAGAATTATCTCTATTTGATTATCCTGGCCCCGTCATTATGAGCGCACGACGTTAATTCAAGTGGTAAACACAAGGAAATAACGAACGGTAGGGTCTGTTTTTATCTTAATAACAGGAATTACCATAGTGAATCAAAGAACAGTTCGGAAGAGATAAGCTTATTAATTGATGTTTTGAATAAGCTAATAATAAAGACGTCTAAAAAATAATATACTCCCCCACCAGCGGCGAGGGAGTTCAGCACACGCCAGTTAATCACGCAGCCAAGGGGTAAAGGTGACGCCAATCAACAGCCCTTCCGGGCTGAGCAACCGGGTGACGCTCTGGCCCCACGGCTCTTCGCGGTTGGCAATCAACAGGCGGTAGCCGCGGTCAATCAGCCCCTGGGTAGCCAGCGCCATATCGGCGACGTCAAACTCCATCCAGGCCTGGGGTATCGGCAGGTCAGCCGGCCATTGATCGCTGCCGAAACACGACTGCGCAGCCTGCGCCAGCGGCCACAGGGCAAAGTGTTTTACCCCCTCCAGCGCACCATGTTCGCTCAACAGATAATCGGCATTGCCTTCCATCGGCTTCAACGGCAGCCCCAGAGTTTCGACATAAAACGCCTTGCTGTGCTCTGTTTGTTGGGTAATAGGCCCAAATCCGGCGACAAACAACACGCCAAGTCCTGCGAACTGCTGTTCCATGTTCTCTCCTGTTGCGGTTAACGCCCCTGACGCATCTGCGTTGGGGAAAAGCCATAGGCTGCTTTGAAGCGGTTGCTGAAATGGCTGGCGGAGCTGAAACCGCACTCCAGCGCAATCTGCGTCAGCGGCAGTTGACTGTGGCGCAGCAGTTTTTCCGCCTGCTGCAGCCGAGCGCGCATCACAAACTGGTGCGGTGCCAGGCCGGTATCATGCTTGAACATACGAGCGAAATGGAACTCGCTCAGCCCGGCCTGCGCCGCCAGATCGGCCAGCAGCAGCGGCAGGTCCAGATGGTGCTCGATATACTCTTTCACCCGCTTGGCCACGGCCGGTGCCAGACCGCCGCGCAGCTGCGGCAATCTCCATTGCAATTGGCTGTAGCGCTGAACCAGATAGGTCATCAACAGCGTAGTGGCACTGCTGAGAGCCAGTTGATTGGCCCGTTCCTGCCAATTGCAGCTGAGTAAAAACTGGCGGTACAGCAAGGTGATTTGCCGGTCTTCGGCAAAGGCGTTGGGCACCAGGTTTATCGACGCCGGGCTGCGATCCCAGATTTGTTCCGCCACCTGACGCAGGTGCCGATCGGTACAGTAAAGGTGGACAAAAGACAGATCGCTGCGCACGTCCCAGGTGGATTCAAATTGACGCGGCATAATGCAGAAACGGTCCGGGCCACCGCCGTTTTTCCAACCGCCGGGCACTTTTTGATAGCACTCGTAACCGTCGGCAACATACAGGCTCAGGGTATGGTGGTCGGCGCTTTCCTGAGTAACACGGTCGTTGCAGTTGGACCAGGCGGCCAGCTCCACGCCGGAACCCAATTGCACGCTGTTGTGCAACCGCGCTTTATGTTCCCGCAGCGTTTCAAATGCCTTGTATCTGGACATCACCGACCCCGTTTTTTTCACTCCCCTCAGTGTAGAGAGTGGTGCTGCGCCATACCAGCCGTCGGCACGCCCTTTCGCCAAAAAAAGCGCAAGAATATGCAATTGTTCGCAAAGCGCTGAAAGCGCGATGGCGGGCCACGGCGGATACTGAGCCCATCTATTTTGCCGGAGTTTATTATGAACGCGTTGTTGTACCTTGCCGTGGTGCTGATTTGGGGCACCACCTGGATTGCCATTACCCTGCAGCAACAGGGGCCGGTGGCCATTCCCGTTTCCATCAGTTACCGTTTTGTGGTTTCCGCCGCGGTGATGTTCGTCATTCTCTTGCTGGCTCGCCGCCTGCGCCGCATCGCACCGCGCGACCATCTGTTCTGCATCCTGCAAGGTTGCTGCGTGTTCGGTTTTAATTTCTACTGTTTTTACCACGCTGCCGCCTATATCAGCAGCGGGTTGGAGTCAGTGATTTTCTCGATGGCGGTGCTGTTCAACGCGGTTAACGGCATGATCTTCTTTCGCCAGCGCCCCAGCCCGAACCTGCTGCCGGCGGCGGTGTTGGGCCTGAGCGGGATCGTCGCGCTGTTCTGGCAAGATCTGGTGGCTACGCAAATGGCACCGGAGCTGTTGAAAGGCATCGGGCTGAGCGCACTCGGCACCTACGGTTTCTCTCTGGGCAATATGATCAGCGCCCGTCACCAGCGACACGGGCTGGACATTCTTTCCACCAATACCTATGCCATGAGTTACGGCGCAATCCTGATGGCGCTGATTGCCCTGGCCCAGGGCGCGTCATTCCAGATGGAGTTCAGCACCCGCTATATCGGCTCGTTGCTGTATCTGGCGATTTTCGGTTCGGTGATTGCCTTTGCGGCCTATTTCAGCCTGTTGGGGCGGATCGGCGCCGGGGCGGCGGCCTACAGCACCCTGCTGTTCCCGCTGGTGGCGTTGACCATTTCAACCCTGTATGAAGGCTATCAGTGGCACAGCAATGCGGTGATTGGCCTGTGCCTGATCCTGCTCGGCAACCTGGTGATGTTTACCCCACCCGGCAGGTTGACTGGGTTGTGGCGACGCCCGGCGGCATAACGAAGACGGCATCATGGTGCAGTTGCCTACTCACCATGGTGCAATATAATGCACCCATTTATTTTAACTCATTAAAATCAATAAATTAAAAGTTGGCATGTTTTCTGCCTTGTTTTCTTGGCAACTTAATCAACAAGGAGAACAAACACATGCAAGAAAGCGATACCTTAAACGTTAAGCGTAGACAACTGTTAAAACTCTCTGGGGCCCTGGCTGGCGGCATTGCACTGGCGGGGTTGAACCGCAGCGCATTGGCAGACGCTACGTCAGGCAACACCCCCTTCGTCGCGCCAACTGCAGAACATCCAATCCGCATCAATTTCAACGAAAATCCTCTCGGCATGTCGCCAAAAGCGCAGGCCGCGGCGCGTGATGCGGTGGTGAAAGCCAACCGCTATGCCAAAGATGAAATTATCGCTCTGCGCAACAAGCTGGCCAGTCAATATCAGGTACCGGAAACGGCGATTCTATTGACGGCTGGCTCATCCGAAGGGATACGTGCGACGGTAGAGGCTTACGCCACGCTCGATACTCAGTTGGTGATCCCTGAGCTGACTTATGGCGACGGCGAGCATTTCGCCAAAATCGCCGGGATGAAAATCACCAAAGTACCGATGCTCGATGGATGGCAGTTCGACATTGATGGGCTGAAGAAGGCGGTGGCAAACTACGACGGGCCTTCCCTGGTATATCTGGTCAACCCGAATAACCCTACCGCCACTATCACGCCGGCTGATTTGATCGAACCCTGGATCGCCGCCAAACCGGTCAATACTGTGTTTATTGTTGACGAGGCTTACGCCGAGTTCGTCAATGATCCGCGCTTTCGTTCTGTCGGCCCGTTGTTTAAGCAAGGTGTGGATAACGTAATCCTGCTAAAGACCTTTTCAAAAATCTTCGCTATGGCAGGCATGCGCGTTGGCTATGCCGTCGCGCATCCGACGATTATCGCCCGCCTGACCAACCATGTTGCCGGCGAGAAAATTAACTTCTGCGGCGTCGATGCCGCCCTAGCCTCGCTGGACGATCAGGCATTCATTACCTACAGCAAGAAAAGTAACGATACCTCGCGCCAAATCCTGTTAGATGCGTTGAAGGCACTGAACATTCCCTATCTCCCCTCTGAGGGAAATTTCGTGTTTCACCAGCTCAGCGTACCGCTAAACACGTACCAGCAGCACATGAAAGAGGCTGGCGTATTGATTGGCCGCGCCTTCCCCCCTGCGGATACCTGGTGCCGCATCTCCCTGGGAACCCCACAAGAGATGACGTTCGTCGCCAAAACACTGCATGAGTTCCGCGCCAAGGGTTGGGTGTAGTTACCCTATTGCGTTTTTCTTCCGCCACCGGTTCGCCGGTGGTAATACTTCCACCTCCCTGTTTTAAACACCAGTGGTAGGTTCGTCGGCCATCCCGAGATTAAACGGCGTAACCACGCTAATTCTAGAAAAGGCATGCGTGGCGATAGGGCCGGGAACAAACCCGTGGTATTGCAAAATGCCCTGGAAGGCATTGCGCGCATCCCGTTGCAAATCGTGATCGATCACCGCATCGATTCGCTCTTGCGCCAACAGTTGGCGATTCTCCTGATCCAAATCGTGGCCGATAAACGCCGCCAGTGGCCGTTGCTGTCGGTTGAAGGCCTCAACAATGGCAGAGTTGCCACCGCCGACGCTGTACACCGCGTGAATATCCGGGTGACAGCGCAACGTTTCCATCACGCGCGCCAGCGTAGGAGCATGGACCCCCAGCCCACCGCTGATGTCCACCACGCTGAGGTGCGGCGCCCTTTCCCGTAGCCATTGACGAAAACCACTCTCTCTTTCTTCCTCGCCGCGAAACCCCTGGCTGCTGATCACCACCGCCACCCGCTGCGGCTGCGGCGGCAACCAGCGCGCCAACAGATAAGCCGCAGTGCGACCGGCGGCACGGTTATCCATGCCGATATAGCTGATGCGCCGACTTTGCGGCAGATCGGTGACTATCGTCACCACCGGTATTCCCTGATGCTGCAACAAATCGACGCTGTCATTGAGCAATTGCTCGTCGCTGACCTTCAGGATCACGCCGTAGGAACCCTGGCTGCGGCAGCGCTCCAGCACCTGCTGCAGTTCGCCGGTGCTGATCTGTTCAAAAATATGAAAACGCAGCGTAATGCGGAACGGCACAAAGGCCCCGAGCTGGCTGCACAGCGCTTGCGTAACCAGTTGGCTGAAGCGCTGTGGCGTATGCATCACCACGTCAATCGGTAGCGTGCGGCCGCTGGCCAAGACGCTGCGCTGTTGGTTTTCCAGATCCTGCAGCGCTTGCTCAATACGCCGCAGCGTTTGTTGATGCACCTTGCCGCGCTGATGCAGTGCGCGATCGACCGTTGCCTTGCTGACACCCGCCTGCGCGGCAATTTGTTTGAGAGAGAATTTCATAGCGTCGCCAAATTGAGGTCTTTTTGAGGTTTCAGTGAGGTGTTGTTAACAAAATGTAGATGCTAGGGTTACCGATAGCAAGATGAAGATAAAAACAACTGTTTGATTTTTAATATCAAAAATTATCTGAGGCTGACGCAATGCACGAGAATGTAAACACTATGTTTTCCGGCAATTATTACGTGGTAACAGGGGCGACCCAAGGTTTGGGCGCGGCGGTGGCGCAACTGCTGGCGGAGCGCGGGGCCGCCGGTCTGATGCTGTGCGGCCGCAATCAGAAAGCGGGAGCCGCACAGGCAGAGAAGCTGCGCGCAACCGGCTGTGACGCCCGATTTATCGCCGCTGACATTGCCGATCCGGCTGCCTGCCGCAACGTCATCGCCGAAGCGGAGAACAGTTTCGGTACCCTGCACGGGTTGGTTAACTGCGCCGGTATGTCCGACCGCGGCACCATAATCGACACCTCGCCCGAACTGTTTGACGCCATTTTCGCCGTCAATATTCGTGCGCCCTTCTTCCTGATGCAGGAAGCCATCAAGGTGATGATCAAACACCAGGTGGCCGGTGCCATCGTCAACATCATCACCATTACTGCACACGGCGGTCAGTCGTTTCTGGCCCCTTATGCCGCGTCGAAAGGCGCACTGATCACCCTGACCAAGAACGTCGCCTTTAGCGCCATGCGCAACCGCATCCGGGTTAACGGCCTGAACATCGGCTGGATGGATACGCCGCATGAGCATGAGATCCAACGCCAGTATCATGACGCCGACGAGGACTGGCTGGCGCAGGCAGAGCGGCAACAGCCGTTTGGACGCTTGTTGAAACCACGGGAAGTGGCACGCGCGGTGGCCTTCCTGCTGTCTGAAGAGTCCGGGATGATGACCGGTGCCATTGTCGACTTCGACCAGGGAGTGATCGGCTGCGGCGACGGCGGCTCCCCCAAACCTGACCACCCTCTGAGCCTGAGCTAGGGAGCGCATCATGACTGAAACTTTGTTTTTACATCCGGATCAGCTTTCAGTGAATGACTTTAGTCTGTTATGTGAGCAGTCACTCACATTGAGTCAATATCCGCTTGCCGCCGAGGCACAGAAAAACGTGCTGATTTATCACGCCGCCACGCTGCTGGAGTGTGCCCAAACCGATAAAACCGCAGTGCTGAGCGAGCTGCACCGGGCGCTTTCCTCCGGCCCCGGCGTGCTGGTGATTAAAAACGCCTACCCCGATAAGACGGTGATAGAGCGCCATAACCGGGTTTTCGACGCCATTTTCCGAGAGGAAGCCGCCAGGGGGAACGCCGGCGATCACTTTTCTGCCGCCGGTAACAATGGCCGCATCTGGAATTCGCTGCAAAAGGCCGCCCAACAGGATCCCGAATCCTTTATCGACTACTACGCCAACCCGACGCTGGCGCTGGTCAGTGAGGCCTGGCTCGGTCCCTGGTATCAAATGACCGCGCAGGTCAACGTAGTGCGGCCTGGGGGAAAAGCGCAGCAGCCGCACCGTGATTACCACCTGGGATTCCAGGAAAATCACGACGTGCAGCGTTTTCCGCTGCCGCTGCAACTGTTGTCACAGTACCTGACGTTGCAAGGCGCGGTGGCGCATTCAGCGATGCCGCTGGAGTCCGGCCCGACTCAGTTACTGCCGTTCTCTCATCAGTATCCGGGCGGTTATCTGGCCTGGCGTCGGCCGGAGTTTATCGACTATTTCCAGCAACATGCCGTGCAATTGCCGCTGGAACAGGGAGATACGCTGTTCTTTAACCCGGCGCTGTTCCATGCCGCCGGCAATAATGTCACCCACGACCATGTCCGTATCGCCAATCTGCTGCAAGTTTCGTCGGCATTCGGCAAACCGATGGAAACCGTCAACCGCTTGCGCCTGCTGCAAGAGATCTATCCGGCGCTGCTGCGGCGCTATCAAGCCGCAGAACTGCAAGGTGCAGAGCTGGCGGCAACCATTGCGGCAGCTGCGGACGGTTACTCTTTCCCCACCAATCTGGACAGTGACCCACCGCTGGCTGGTCTGGCTCCGCAGACTCAGCAGCAATTGCTGATGCAGGCGCTGCAAGATGGCTGGAGCGCCCAGCAATTCAATCAACAGCTTGAGCGTCAGCAGCAGTTACGCAGCGCCTAATCCCCTCCGGCCTGCTTTTCATCGAGGAGGCCGGGCCTTTGCGGCTATACTCAGACTCTTGCCGATTTTTACAAGGACATCAGGATGCTGAGATTGACCCGTCATATACTGTTCCCCCTCGCCCTCACCGCCTTTACCGCCACCGCAGCAACCGACACGCCGAAATACGGCCAGGAGCTGCAAGGGTTCCATTACCCTTACCCACTGCAGCAATTCAGCTTCAGCTCTCAGGGCCAGCCGTTGAGTATGGGTTACATGGACGTGCCGCCAGAGGGTGACGCCAACGGGCACACGGCGGTGCTGATGCACGGCAAAAATTTCTGCGCCGCCACCTGGCAGGACACCATCAAGGCGTTGAGCAAGGCCGGTTATCGGGTGATCGCCCCCGATCAAATCGGTTTTTGCAGCTCCACCAAACCGCCACACTACCAATACAGTTTTCAGCAGTTGGCGCAAAATACCCACGCACTGTTGAATAACCTGAAAATCGATAAAGCGGTGATCGTCGGTCATTCCACCGGCGGCATGCTGGCCACCCGCTATAGCCTGATGTATCCGCAGGCGGTGGAACGGCTGGTGATGGTCAATCCGATTGGGCTGGAAGACTGGAAGGCCAAGGGCGTGCCGTGGCGCAGTGTCGATCAGTGGTTCGATCGCGAACTGAAAACCTCCGCCGCCGGTATTCGCCAATATGAATTGCAGACCTATTATGTCGGTCGCTGGAAGCCGGAATATGACCGTTGGGTCGATATGTTGGCCGGGCTGAACAACGGGCCGGGCCATCGCCTGGTGGCCTGGAACTCGGCGCTGATTTACGACATGATTTTCACCCAACCGGTGTACTACGAGTTTAAGGATCTGCAAACGCCGACCACCTTGATGATCGGCACCGCCGACACCACCGCCATCGGCAGTGACATCGCCCCTCCTGCGGTCAAGGCCAGGCTAGGCCACTATAATGTGCTGGGCAAACAGGTGGCGAAAATGATCCCGCATGCCAGTCTGATCGAATTTCCGGGTCTGGGCCATGCACCGCAAATGGAAGAGCCTGAGCGGTTTAACCAGGCGCTGATCAAGGCATTGCGCCCCTAAACGCCGACGGCTGGATCTGTCGCTCGCCACTGCCTAAACTTTGCGCTACAGACAGCGACAACAGCGGAGATGAGACTATGCGACAGATCATTGTCGGCGCGTTTATCAGCCTGGACGGCGTCATGCAGGCCCCCGGCGGGCCGGAAGAAGACAGGACGGGCGGTTTTCAGTTCGGCGGCTGGACGGTGCCCTATTGGGATGACAGCATCGCCGCAGCCATGGGCGAGACCTTTTCCCAGTCTTTCGATCTCCTGCTGGGGCGCAAGACTTATGATATTTTCGCTGCACATTGGCCGCGTATCGAAACCGATCCCGACGCAGAAGGTTTCGAAAAGCTCAATGCGGAAATCGCCACTACCTTTAATCGGGCGACCAAATATGTCGCTACCCACCGGGGCGAGACGCTGACGTGGGAAAACAGCCAGTGGCTGAGCCAGGATGTCGCGGCGCGCTTGCGAGAGATAAAAGCCGGTCCGGGCCCCGATTTGGTGGTTCAGGGCAGCACCGAGTTAATCCAACTGCTGCTGGCCGAAGATCTGGTGGACGAACTGCGCCTGCTGACCTATCCGCTGGTGCTCGGCGGCGGCAAACGCCTGTTCGGTGACGGTGCCACACCCGCCGCATTCAAGCTGACCAAATCGGTTGTTTCGCCCAGCGGGGTGATTGTCGCCCACTACCAACGCGCCGGTGACATCACCACCGGCTCTTTTGCGCTGGAGGCCAGTGAAGCCAGTGACGTTGATCAGTAAATGAAATGGTCGTCCTGCAGTCGACAGGCTTTGTCATCAGCATTCATTGCCAGACAGAGTTCAACGTCGGCGGCGAACCCTCGCTCAATCAACTCATGAGCTGAGCTGCATTGACGTAATACAGCCAGGGGCAACGTTTGAAAAATCGCTGCCGCTGTCTGTGCTTCAGATGATAGATTTCTCTCTAAAAGGTGGGCAATGATCCCTCCCGCCGCGAGCCAATCCTCAAGTGCCGGTCTCAAACTGCCATCCGGCCATTTCTCGCCGCAGGGCACCACCAGAATACGCTGATATCCCGCGCAAGCGACGGCCGTCGCCTCAAGGTTACGTAAACACCCGCAAAAAACGGCAGCTCCGGAATCTCTTGCCTTAAAAGCCAATGCTGAACCATTTGGAGATGGCAGTACCAATTGGGTATCCTGCGGGATCCCAAGCAGCGAAGCCGGTGACAGAGAATATTGTTCGTTGTCAAAACGTCGGGTGGCGCTAGCGGTTATTGCACCTAGTCTGTCGCCATACTCAATCGCTGTGGCATCCTTCCACGGGTAGGGATAAACCTTGGCACCGCGTCCGACGGCAATGCTAACGCAAGTTGAAAATGACATCACATCAACGATGATGACGCAGTCAACATCACCTGCCATCTGCTGGATGGCGTTCTCCCCCCATTCAAGACGTACATCGAACCGAGATTGCGAAAAATACCCCATCAGTGGCTCCAGTATAAAGAAAGGGCCATGAGGCCCTTTTAGTTTGATGATAAAGTTGTCTTTGAACCCGAGATACCCGGGCCTAGCGCACCGAGGGGCGCTCCGGCGGACAAGCCGCTACGACCCCTTCGGCACGCTCTCCCTAATAACGGGCTTTGTCAGCAGTCTGAAAGGACCATGAGGCTCTTTCCCGAGTAGCGATAGACTGTTTAGTTTATCAGGCAAACAGAATATCGCTTTGCTCGACCTGGCCGACCACCTGAATTTTGAAGTCTGCCGCATAGCTGTCGTTTTGCGTATTCAGCAGTAAATCGGTGGTGCCGTTGAAGGTGTCAAAATCAAGTTTGAACTCCCCTTTTTGGCCGCTAAAGCTGCCGGCGCTGTCGATCAACCGCAGTTCGTTCAGGCTGTTATTGAAGCGCAGCCCGGAGAGGTCAATCTTGTCGATGCCGTGTTCGAAATCTTCAATCACATCGAATGCCGTGCTGGTCGACTCATTGGCATTGAGGTAAACGAAATAGTCGGTGGAGTTGTTGGCATCCTTGCCGCCCCACAGATGGTCCGCTCCCAGCCCGCCATACAACATGTCCGAACCGGCATTGCCAGCCAGCAAGTTAACCTGTTCGTTGCCGATGATCACATCGCGACCGCTGCCCCCAATGGCATTCTCGATCACCGCGTTGTTGGCAATCGACACATTCTGCGTGCCGCCGCCAACGCTGGAAAATGCGCCATCATTGAGATTGATCAGCTGCTGCTGGCTGTAGCCGGAAAAATCCAGCGTGTCATTGCCGCCCGCATCCCATACTGCAAAGTTAACCGGCTTGCCGTTATCCGCCGTTGCGGTAAGGAAATCACGCCCGGTATTGGAGTGAAACCCGTAGACCGAATCCCCGGTGCGCGTCTCCATATTGGCCCCGTACAATTTCTGCATCGCGGCGATATCGTCGATCATCGGGCCGTAACCGTTGACCCCTTTGGTGTCGGCGCCGGTGTTGTTACCGTTGAAATAGCTCATTATCGTGTATTGAACCGAATCCTGATAATACTCGGCGTCATCGAGATAAGTGGGATCCCGATCGTCGGAGGCGTCGTAATCGCCGGGGTGCAGCAACCCCAAAGCGTGACCGATTTCATGGGTGAAGGTCTGGCTGCTGAAATCCCCCGGTACCGGCGCCTGGTGCGACTGGAAACCTTTGTTAAACCAGACCGTACCGGCGTAGCTGTTATCATCCGCAGGATCAGAGGTCGCTGGATAGTACCCAAAGGCATTGTCATCCGCTGCGCTGCCATCGGCTTTCTGGGTGTAGTAAGCGAAGGTGATATCTGCCCGGTGGTTCAGACTCGTGGAGTCCGCTTCGGTAAAGGTGACGTTCGCCACGTCGGCCCAGGCCTGCATCGATTTTAACGCCTGGCTTTTAGCCGCTTCGGTCAGCGGCTCCAACCCTTTATTGGCGTTGCTATTCGTCCCGGTCCTGCCAATCAGATCCAGCGTATCCTGCGTCAGAAAGGAAAAGGTCAGATCGGCCGACTGGTGGAAAACGTTATCGCCGTTGTGCGTATAACCGCTGCGGGTCAGCTGATCGGCAGCACGCTCGGCGCTGTAATTGTCGCGGGTCTTGCCCCAGGTGGTGATCGGCCCGGTACCCCGCTGGTTGCTGTAGAGATTGGCATTATCCAGCGTCAAATAGGTGCCATAGCCCAGTCCATTGTAGGGACTGCCGGTTTGGTGGTAATAGAACTGATAGTTGGGATCATCGGGGGATGTGGCCGACTGGCCGGTAAAAGCTTCGTCATTTTGCAAAACTTCATTGTGATTGCGGCTCATTGTATTCTCCTTTACACAATAGGAATTCACTCACTTTGTCAGACTTTTCATCAAAATAACTAATAGAAGCATTCCAGCTCCGCAGCCCAGTATAGGGAATTGGTCCGGTGACGCGACCCCGCAAAATGCAATAATAAGTCGACAAATCAAATCGCATAAAATAGTTAAAACAAGCAAAAACAAAACATTGAAAAATAAAGCCCACAATAATCGAAAGACTACTCCAGCTAATTGCTCGTAATTTATACTGCCTGTCATTCATTGCCTCAGAATAAACGAGTATTAAAATCGCTTATCCTTGGCTCACTCCTCGCGCAGGATCATGCTATGGTATTAATGGATTTCAGTAAGGAGTGGCCGATGTCGAGATTTCTCTCTTTGCGCGCACTCAGGCGCGTTGCCCTGACAGGAGTTGTTATGAGCCTTATGTTAAGCAGCACCAGCTTTGCCAGTTCACTGCCCCTGCTGGCCCCCTCTGCGCTGAAGGGACACTGGCAGTTGAAGGATGTCGAAGGCAAAGCCCCGGCCTGCAACGTTGAATTAAGCGATGAACTGATCGAGGGGACCAACGCCTACCGTTTCAGCGCTTCAGAGCAGTGCTTGCAACCGTTGGCGCTCACTGAACTGCCGGTGGCCTGGCGTCCGACGCCGGACGGCATGACGCTGACCAATGCCGACGGTAGCATGGTGGCGTTTCTGGCACTGACCGCCCCCAAACACTACGCAGTGATGAACCCTGGCGGCAAGCCCCGCTTCACGCTGACGCCGCGCCAATAACCATCTTCCTCTCCGCTTTGGCGGCAGGGTGAATTTCCTGCCGCCAAAGCGACAATTACGCCACCAATAACCCCAGTATCGCACCGCCCGCCAACACCCACAGCGGATGAATACGTTTGCTCATGCTCACTACCGTGGCCAACAGGATAATCGCCGCCAGCGGCCAGCTCGGAGCGGAAGCCTCGGCAATCAAAACCCCACTGGCCGCCACCAGACCGACGGTCACCGGCACCAACCCACTCTGAACCCTGCGCCGCCAGGGCTTATCCTTGAAGCGTCGCCAGACGCCCATGACCAGCAAAGTGACAATCGACGACGGACCAAACTTGGCGAGGGAGGACACCAGCAGCCCGGCCCAGCCGGCCACGTGCCAGCCAATCAGCGGCACGATCATCATATTCGGCCCCGGCGCGGCCTGCGCCATGGCGAACAGCGCGCTGAACTCCTGCGCGCTCATCCATTGGTGAACCTCCACCACCTGGCGCTGCATTTCCGGCAGAATGGTCATGCCGCCGCCGAATGCCAGCAGTGACAGCTCGGTGAAAATGATCGCCAGCGAGATCAGGACGGCCATCATGAGGGATCCCTCCACCACATCAGCAAGATGCTCAGCGGCGCCAATGTCAGCATGGTCGGCAACAGCGGCAAGCGCAGCCAGGCGATGGCAATCAGGCACAGCGCCACAATGCCTAACGCCAGCCATTTACCGCGTAACGGCAACAGCATTTTCACCCCGGTGGACAGCAGCAAACCGGCCGCGGCGGCAGCCAGCCCGGCAAACACATGTTGCACATGCGCATCATTCTGGAAGCGGGCATAAACCATACCCAAACCGACCACGATCGCCGTCGGGGCGCTGATCAACCCCAACAGCGCGCAAAACGCCCCGCGCAGGCCGCGAAACTCCATTCCTACCGCCACCGAAAGGTTAATCACGTTGCCGCCCGGTAAGAACTGGCACAGCCCCAGCAGCTCGGTGAACTGCTGGCCACTGAGCCAGCGGCGGTCCTCCACCAGCATGTTGCGCGCCAGCGGCAGCACGCCGCCAAAGCCAATCAACCCGAGCACCAGAAAACCCAAAAACAACTCGCCGTTGCCCGGCGGCGCAGCAAGCCGGTCATTTTTTACCGCATCAGATTCAGACATTGCCCGTTCCACATCGCTTATTTTGATGGCTGGTATGATGCGCGTCGCCATGCCATGATGTCTAATGCATTTCATAAGCGATAAGGATACCTTCCGGGTATGTCTATGATCGAACTTCGCCGCCTGCGGGCGTTCGTTACCGTGGTGGAAGAAGGCAATATCACCCGCGCCGCCGAACGGCTGTTTATTCAGCAGCCGCCGTTAACCCGCCTGTTGCAGGGGCTGGAGGAGGAATTGGGGGTAAAACTGTTGCAACGTCTGCCTCGTGGCGTGCGCGTCACCGAGGCCGGCAGCGTGCTGTTCAATGAAGCGCGGACCCTGCTGGCACGAGCGGAACACCTGACCGAAGCCGTACGTCGTGCCGCCCGCGGTGAACAGGGGCATATCGCCATCGGCTTCACCAGCTCTGCCGCATTACACCCCTTTGTGCCCAATCTGCTGCGCCGTTACCGTGAGATCCTGCCGGGCATTACCACCCAGTTAGAAGAGGCCGGCAGCGGCGAACTGTTGGACGCCCTGGTGGAGGAACGGCTCGACGTGGCCTTTGTCCGTTCGCCGGTCGGCAGCATACCGGGGCTGACGATCGAGCCAGTGCTGCGCGAGCCAATGCTGATCGCCCTGCCCGTTGGGCACCCGCTGGCCACCCTCGACCCACGACCGCTGCCGCTGACGGCGTTGATTCAAGAGGCGTTTATTCTTTATCGGCGGCCGGCGGGCCAGGGCTTGTATGACGCCATTCTGGCCGCCTGCCATCGCGCCGGGTTCAGCCCGCGTGTCATTCAGGAGGCCCCGCGCCTGCCCGCCACGCTCAGTCTGGTGGGCGCAGGTTTGGGGCTGTCGATCGTGCCGGCCTCCATGCGGCGGCTGGGAGGAGACGGCATCGTTTATCGCGCCATTGCCGAGCAGGCTCAACTCAGTGCGCCACTTTATCTGGCGCTGCGCAGCCAGCGAGCTTCCCCTCTCATCGAACGCTTTCGCGATCTGGTGACCGAGGCGGTCAGCGAACAGCCGCCCGGCTAATCTGACCGATCGGCGATGCGCGTCAGGTGGATCACCAGATACAGCAGCTCATCGTTCGACATTTCCATCTGCAGCAGATTCTTCACGTAATCGCGGATCAGCAACGCGCCGCGATAGGCGTGCGGATACTCCCTGGTCACCTGCGCAAAGATAAAATCGTCTTTCGACGTCATCTGCTGCCCTTCCACCATCCGCTGAATGAAAAACTGCATATGCACCAGAAAACGCGAGTAATTGAGCGAATCGGTGTCGATAGTGATGCGAAAATGGTATTTGATGATATTGAAAATGTCCTTCAGCATCTTCACCGACAGCAGCGTATGCTCCATGTTTTGCACGTCGGTTTGACCGTTAACCAGATGAAAAGCTATGTTGCCCGCCTCTTCTTCCGGCAGCGTAATGTTGAGCCGCCGGTTGATGTGCGCCAGCGCCTGCGCCGCCACCGCGAACTCCTGCGGGTAAAAACGCTTCACCTCGAACAGCAGACGGTTCTGGATCGCGATCCCTTTGTGATAGCGCTCGATGGCAAAACTGATGTGGTCCGCCAGGGTGAAGAAAATCTGCTCGTTAATCCGCCCATTAAGCTGCCGGTTGGCCTCCGCCAGGATCATCTGCACAATCTCGATGTGCTCTTCCGGCGTGGTTTCTATCAGCCGCAGGTAATCACGGCCCTTTTGGCTGTTTTGCACCACATACACTTTCTCTATCGCGGCCGGGTCGAGAACGTCACCCACTTTGCTGTTAAAGCCAATACCCTTGCCCATAACGATAACTTCATTGTTATCGCCGTCAGTCGATAGCACCAGGCTATTATTGAGTACCTTAATGACTTTCATCGTCGCGGCCATCGCCCTCTGTTTTTATTATCGTTGCCGGCCATTGGACACAATCAGCCGTTGGTACCAGTCAAAACTGCGCTTTTTGATCCGCCGCAGATCTTGCAGATCCTGCTCGCCCCGGTTGACATAGATAAACCCGTAGCGCTTGGCGTACCCCTGATGGGTGCTGACCACGTCTATCGCCGCCCACGGGCAATAGCCGATCAGTTCAACGCCGTCGTTGATCGCCAACTGCATCTGTTCGACGTGCTGCCGCATAAACTCAATGCGGTAATCGTCGTTGATTGTACCATCGGCCTGTAACTGGTCCGGGGCGCCAATGCCGTTTTCAGTAATTAATATCGGCAAATGGTAACGTTCCGCAGTTTTGCGCAGCGTCAGCCGTAAGCCGACCGGGTCGATTACCCAGCCGTAGCGAGTTTTGCCGACGAACGGGTTCTCCGCCGCACGGTATACCCCCGGTTCCCCCAGCATAATTTGCTGATCGCCGGCACGGGCGCTGATGTCCGACGCATCACCGCGGCTGGCGGCAATGGTGGCGGTCGAGTAGTAGTTGATCGCCACGTAGTCCGGTTTGCCCTCCAGCAGCAATGCCGCATCCCCCGGCGCCATCTGGGGTGCCAGTTGGCGATCCAGCAGATAACGCCAGGCCAGCGGGTTATACCGGCCATGCACGGCCACATCCAGAAAACTCCAGCAGCGCAGCGTCTCCCAGTTATGGGCCGCGATGGCGTCCAGCGGATGGCAGGTTTCCTGATACATCGAGGTGGTGTTAATCGCCGGGCCGATATTCCCGCCCGGACAGCGCTGATGACACAGCGCCATCACCCGAGCCTGAGCCACCAGCATATGGTGGCTTTGCTGATACAACACCTGTTTGGACGGCAGCTCGCCGCCCTTTGGCGTGCCAATCGCGCCCGGGTGCAGGATCATGGTGTTCTGCTCGTTGATGGTCAGCCAATACTTTACCCGGTCACCAAAAGCGTCGAACAGCACTTCGGCATAGTCGACAAAAGCGTCGATGGTGGCGCGGTTCGACCAGCCGCCCTGTTGCTCAAGCACATAGGGCAGATCGAAGTGATAGAGCGTCACCACAGGTTCGATACCGTAACTCAGCAATTCATCGATCAACTGGCGATAAAAATCCAGCCCGGCAGCGTTGACCTCGCCGGTGCCCTGGGGCAACACCCGCGTCCAGGCAATCGAAAAGCGATAAGCCTTTAAGCCCAATTCGGCAAACAGCTTCACGTCCTCACGAAAGCGGTGATAGTGATCGCTGGCGACCGTAAAATCCGCAGTGCCTGCGGGGTGATCGAGCATATCCACTATCGAAGGACTTTTGCCGTCTTCGTTCCAGGCTCCCTCCACCTGATAGGCCGAGGTGGAAGCCCCCCACAGAAAATCTGCGGGGAAATCGTTCAGTCGTTGGTAAATCATGCCGGCTCCTGCTGCGCATTATTAAGGGTAATGATCGGCTGGCCAAAGCCCACCGCGCCCGGTTGGCGGCAACTCAACTGCGGGAAGTCTTCGCTGTTCACCACCAGGACCGGCGTGGTGAGGTCGTAACCCAGCCCGGCGATCGCCGCCAGATCAAAACGCACCAGTTCGTCGCCGACCTTGACCCGGTCGCCTATTTTCAGCCCGGAGGTAAAATGCTGTCCCGCCAGATTGACGGTGTCGATACCGATATGCACCAGCAGTTCGACGCCGTTGTCACCCTTGATGCCAACCGCATGCTTCGAGGGCAGGAAGGTCACCACCTCACCGGTCAGCGGCGCGCGCAATACCCCTTCTTGCGGCAGTATCGCCACGCCCTGGCCCAATAGCCCCTGTGAGAATACGTCGTCGTTAACCTGTTCCAGTGCCACCAGTTGACCGGACAGCGGGCTGAAAATCTGTTGCTCGTCCCCGCTAGGGGTCTCCGTTGCCACAGGCTGCGATTCTTCAACCGGATCGTCGAACCCCAGGATCCAGGTCAGAGCGAAAGTCACCACCATGGCGATGGCGCAGGTGATCAGCGCATGGACGATATTCATCGGGTTTTCACCGATAAACGCCGGCAGCGCCGCCAGCCCAGGGGAAACAAAGGCGTAGCGCACCAGCCCGCTCAGCCCGGCATAAATACCGGCACAGCCGCCACCGATCATCGCCGCAATCAGCGGCTTACGCAGCTTGAGCGTCACGCCGTATAACGAAGGTTCGGTGATGCCCAACAGCGCGGTGAACCCGGCAGAGGACGCCAACTGGCGCAGATTTTTGTTTTTGGTGCGAAAAGCCACGCACAGGGTCGCGGCGCCCTGCGCAATATTGGAGGCCAGCATGCCTGGCCCGTTGATCATTTCGAAACCGTTTTTGCTCAATTGGCCGGTGGCGATCGGCGTCATCGCCCAGGCGGTGCCGGTGATCACCAGGAAGGGTTGTAGCCCGCCCATCAGCATCGGGATCAGCCAGCTGGCTTTACCGTCGACGACCGTCGCGCCGGCGGCCACCACATCGTTAAGGAAGATGCCGAACGGCCCCACCACCACCAGCGCCAGGGGGGCGGTCACCAGCAGGATAATCATCGGCTTGGTGAAGAACTTGATCATCGTCGGCGAGACTTTCTCGGCAAAGCGCTCGATGTAGGACATGAGCCAGACGGTGAAAATAATCGGCAACACCGAGCCGGCGTAGTCCGCCAACCGCACCGGAATACCGACGAAATCAATCGCCGTACCCGCCGCCAGCATCTGCGCCAGATTGGGGTGCAGCAAGACGCCGGCGACGGTCATTGCCAGTATCGGGTTGCATTCGAATTTGATTGCCGCACCGTACGCCAGCAGCACCGGCAGGAAGAAAAAGGCCGCGTCGGCGACGGTATCCAGCAGACGATAGGTTGGGCTGGCGGCATCGATTACCCCGGTCAGTTTGAGGATCGCCAGCAGCGCCTTGATCATCCCCGCGCCAGTGATCGCCGGGATCACCGGGGTGAAGGTGGTGGAAATCACGCTGATAATCTGCGAAATCACCCCGCCCCGAGCCTGGGATTTTTTCTCGCTCTGGCGCTCGCCGAGATCGCCGATTTCTTTTTGCAGCGTGCGGAAGGTTTGCTGCACGTTATTGCCGACCACAATCTGGAACTGGCCGCCACGCTCCACCACGCTGATCACGCCAGGCAAGGCTTCGATGGCTTTCGCTTCCACCTTGCTGTCATCGTTAAACTCCATGCGCAGGCGGGTGGCGCAGTGCGTCAGTTTGCTGACGTTGCCCTTGCCGCCGACTCTCGCCAGTATATCCAGGCCCAACTGTTTGTAATCCATCAAATTTCCCCGGTAAAAAAAGCAAAAAAAAAGACCAAAATCAAAATGCGCCTCATCACAAAGAGAGGTGCATTCCTATTTTGGTCTTGCCTGCCTGAGCAGTAACACGCCGTAATAAAAATGTCTGGCGATCGCCAGGATCGCGGCGAAAGTATCGTCATACTTGGTATTTTTCGGCAATAGCCTTAGTTACGCTTTGTGATTGGCATCACCCTTTACCGAAAATGCACTGCAATGTTGCTCACTGCCCAGGGCCGTGCTCTTTTTTAGCGCAGGTCTATTTTATCAACCGAATAAAATAGCACTGGCGCCCCGATAATCCTGCCAATAAATTAAACTCGTTTATCCTTTATTTAATTAAGCGACACATTTAATTGATACCGACAGATGATTATTGATAAAGCCATTAATTAATTACAGCCTCACTCAATTAGTAACATAAATTAATATATTATTCCCGGCATCCTGCTTTTTACCCACTATGATTTAACCGTTGCCTGACATGTCCATCTCGGCAATAAATTACCTGCGCTCGATAAAAACAATAACCCCAACCAGCCGGTTGTGCTGTGGGTCATCTTTATTTGGAGAAAGTCATATGTTATCGCGTCGTGATATATTAAAAGTTTCCGCAGTCAGTGCGGCGGCCGCCGGCGTTATGGGCGGCATAATTAAATCTGCCAGTGCCGATGAGCACCGCAATATTGTCCCACCCAGCAATTTCCAACCCGCTGCCGATGCCAAAAACCTGTATAAATACATCTTTAGCCACAGTAAAAAACGCAGTCTGCCCAACGGCTGGGCCAGAGAAGCCACCGTCGAGCAGTTCCCGATTTCCGAGGGCGTAGCCGGGGTGGATATGACGCTGGAACCGGGCGGCGTGCGCGAACTGCACTGGCACGCCATTGCGGCTGAATGGGCATTTATGCTGGAAGGCCATGCCCGCATCACCATCATTGATCCGGAAGGCAAATGCGAAGTGGCGGATTTCGGCCCTGGCGACGTCTGGTACTTCCCCAAGGGCTACGGGCACTCGATTCAGGCGCTGGCGGACGGCGCGCATTTTGTCCTGACCTTTGATAATGGGCACTTTTCCGAGTTCGGCACCTTCAGCATTACCGACTGGGTGGCGCACATGCCAAAAGAGGTATTGGAAAAAAGCGTGAATATGCCGGCGGCGGTATTTTCCAAGGCCAAACAAGGCGAAGCGTATATTGTCGGCGGTGCTATTCCACCCGCATTACCCTTACCGGCCAGCGACGGCGGTTTAAATAACGCCCCCCTGGCGCACCGCTATGAATTAATGAAGCAAAAACCCTTCTTCGAGAATGACGCCGGCAGCGTGCACCTGGTCTCTTCAAAAGAATTTCCGATATCCACCACCATGACCGGCATTATCGAGATCGTCAAACCCGGTGCGGTGCGAGAATTGCATTGGCACCCTAATGCCAATGAATGGCAATACTATATTTCCGGCAAGGGACGCATGACGGTGTTCAGTTCGCACGGCCATGCGCAGACTGCGGAATATGCTGCCACCGACGTGGGGTATGTGCCGCAGGGCTTCGGCCACTATATCGAGAATATGGGGGATGAGGATCTTAAAGTATTAATCGTGCTGGATAACGGCATCTATCAGGACATTTCGCTGTCTGACTGGCTGGCGAAATCCCCGGCCTATCTGCTGGCGGATAACTTCAATAATCAGGTTGCCGACTGGCAGGATCGCCCCAAAGACAAACTGGTGATGTCCCGCCGCAGAAAGTAAAACGGTAGCGAGGGGATCTCCCCCTCGCCGACCCTTACTGCTTACGCTGCTCCGCGACTTGCTTGGCCGTGACCTTGCCTTGTTTTTCGCCAAACTGGCCGACCACGTAGTTCGCCACCGCCGCCACTTCCTCGTCCGAGTATTGAGCGCCAAACTCCGGCATCAACTCATGCTGATCGCCAATGCTGATGCGCGTGCCCTTGAGGATCGCTTGCACCACGCTGCGGCCCTGCGGATCGTTAACGGCGGTACTGCCAACCAAAGAAGCATATTTGCTCTGGCGGCCGGTGCCGTTCCACTGGTGGCAACCGCTGCAATCTCCGGCGAACAACCGACGGCCCAGCGAGTCTTCCTGCCCGCCCGGCAATATGGCGCTGGACGACAATGCGCCCTTCGGCTGCAAATTGACCGCGCTGGCGCTGTCCGTGGCGATAGGTTCGATATTGCGCAGGTATTTCACCAGTGCCTGATTGTCCTCTGGCGTCAGGTATTGCAGGCTGTTTTCCACCGCCTCGGCCATCGGACCGGCTGCGCTGCTGCGTCCTTCCGCATGACCGGTCGCCAGATACTGCGACAGCTGCTGTTCACTCCAGGCACCAATCCCGGTCTGTGGATCGGGGGTAATGTTGCCGGCAAACCATCCCTGGATCACTTCACCGCTGAGGTTTTTGCTCTGATTAATGCCAAAGCCCAGATTGCGCGGCGTATGGCATTCACTGCAGTGGCCCAGCGCGGTCGCCAGATAAGCGCCGCGGTTCCATTGCTCATCCTGGTTCAGGTTCGGCTCGAAGCGTTTTTCATTGAAGAACGCCAGGTTCCAGAACTTCATGCCCCAGCGCTGGTTAAACGGGAACGACAGCCCATTTTGCGGATTGGCCTGCTTCACCGGCGGTAAACTGAACAGGTATTCTTTGATCGCCAACACGTCGTCACGGCTCATGGCGGTGTAAGAGGTGTACGGCATTGCCGGGTACAGATTGCCCTGCGGCCCAACACCTTCACGCACCGCACGTACAAACTGCTCGTCACTCCAGCCGCCGATGCCGGTTTCCGGATCGGCGGTAATATTGGTGCCGTAAATGGTACCGAACGGCAGTTTAAAGGCAAAACCGCCGGCGAAAGGTTTTCCGCCCGGTGCCGTGTGGCAGGCCACGCAGTCGGCGGCCCGCGCCAGGTATTCGCCGCGCGCCAGTTTATCGCTGATCCCCGCCGGCGCACCGGCGATCGGCGCAGCAGGCTCCGGGCCGACCGGCCGCAACAGGGTATAGAGCGCGTAACCGCCCGCTATCACCACGACTGCCACGATCAACCAAAATAGCCATCTCAGGGCGTTGCTCATGAGTTTCTCCCTTAATCCAGCGCTTTGGCGGCCTGGTGGATGGCGGCGCGAATGCGCACGTAGGTGGCGCAGCGGCATACGTTACCGCTCATCGCCGCATCGATATCTGCATCGCTTGGATTTTTGCTCTGGGCCAACAACGCGCTGGCACTCATGATCTGGCCGGACTGACAGTAGCCGCACTGCACCACGTCCAGATTGACCCAGGCCGCCTGCACCGCTTTGCCCGCCGGCGTTTCGCCGATCGCTTCAATGGTGGTGATTTTCTTGCCTTCGGCGGCGGACACCGGCGTCATGCAAGAACGCACCGGCACGCCGTCCAGGTGGACGGTACAGGCACCGCACATCGCGATGCCACAACCAAATTTGGTGCCGGTCAATCCGGCCTCATCGCGCAAGAACCACAGCAGTGGCATATGGGGATCGCCATCAAACGTCAGCGGTTGGTCGTTTACGGTTAAAGTTATCATGCTGTTCTCCTTGCTCAGACGCTGGCGTCACTGTTGGGGCGATGTAATGGCAGGCTAAGTGAGCTGCGGGGCCTCCCCAGCAGCGCCAGTGCATTACCGACTGCCGGTGCAATGGTCGGTACCCCCAATTCACCCACGCCGGTAGGCGCCTCGGTTGAAGGCACGATAATCACCTCGATTTCCGGCATTTCGTCGATGCGCAGCGGGCGGAAATTGTTGAAGTTGGATTGCTCAACCACGCCGTCTTTTAACGTGATGTTGCCGTACAGCGCGATGCTCAGCCCATAACCTATACCGCCTTCAATCTGCGCGCGGATCACGTCGGGGTTAACCGCCACGCCGCAGTCCACCGCGCACCACACCTTGTGCACGCGGGGAATGCCGCCTTCGCCGATAGACACCTCGGCAATCTGCGCCACCCGGGTATTGAACGCCTTGGCGACGCCAACCCCACGCGCCCGGCCATCCACCACCTTCGCCCCCTGCCAGTTGGCGGCTTTCGCCACCGCCCGCAAGACGCCGGCCTCGCGCGGTGCATCGCCCATCAGCGCCAGACGCCCCTCGATCGGATCCTGCCCGGTCTCCTGCAGCAACTGATCGATAAAGCTTTCCACCGCGTGACCGGTATGGGTGCTGGCTACCGATCTCAATGAGGTGGTCGGCACCTTGCCCGCCACGATATGCGCGTCGCAGAGGAAGTTTTCAAAGCTGTAAGGCACTTCGCTGGCGCCTTCGACCATCATCAGATCGAGGCCGTTAACCACCATCGCCGTCATCGCGCTGTTGAGCGTCCAGGAGTGGCCGACGACGGTGTCGCTCCAGCCCACGACCTTGCCGTCACGGATCGCGCCCCGCAACCGGTGCAGGATCATCGGGCGATACCAGCCGTTGCGAATGTCATCTTCGCGTGTCCATATCACTTTGACCCCGTGACCGGGGCCAATGGCTTTAGCCGCGGCCGCCATATCCGCAGCCAGATCCGGCCCCAGCGTCGGGTTGCCCAGATCGATGCGGCGGCCAAAGCTGCCACCGGCCAAAATAGTGTCGATTTGCACTTTTTCCGGCGGCAATTGGAACAGATCGCAGAGTTGTTTGTGGTCGAGGGTTTGGATTTGGCAACCGTAGCGCGCCTTGACGCTTTCACCGTCCCAAAACAGATAACCGTCCAGCGGCTCCATCGGCGCATGGGCCACATACGGGAAGGTGTATTCCGCTTCGATCACCTTGTCCGCCTTGTCGAAAACCTCACCCGGCTTACCGTGGCTTTTGGCCACCACGCCGGGCTTTTGCGCCACCTGGCGGAACTCGGCAAAGATCTGCTCAGTGTCGCGACGCTCGGCCTGCGAGTCGTCCCACTCCACCTGCAATTTTTCACGGCCCTGGATCGCCGCCCAGGTATTTTTGGCGTACACCGCCACGCCGGTATCGGTCTGCTTCACCGTCACCACGCCCGGCACCTTCAGCGCCCGACTGGCGTCAAACGAAGCCACCTTGCTGCCAAACCGCGGCGGTTTTTTGATGGTGACGGTCAGCATGTCCGGTTCATGAATATCCTGAGCGAACTGCGCCGAGCCGTTGGTCTTCGCCAGCGAGTCGACCCGGTGCAGGCCACTGACCTTGCCGATCAGGGTAAAATTGGCCGGATCTTTCAGGGTCAGACTGGCGGGATCGGGCGGCGGCAACTGACTGGCCAGCGCAGCAAACTCGCCGAACCCCGCTTCGCGACCGCTGGCGGCGTGACGGATTTTGCCATCCTGCACGGTGATTTCCTGCGCTGAGGTTTTCCAGCTCTGAGCGGCGGCCTGAACCAGCATAGCCCGTGCCATCGCGCCCATGCGGCGCATCTGCTCATAAGCATTGGCGACCGAACTGGAGCCGCCGGTGCCCTGAAAACCGAACGCCAGATTTTTGTAAATGGCGGTGTCCACCGGTGCGGCCACCACCCGCACCTGCGACCAGTCGGCATCCAGTTCTTCGGCAACCAGCGTCGCCATGCCGGTATAAACGCCCTGGCCCACTTCGGTGTGTTTGCTGAGTACGGTAACAATGCCATTTTCGTCGATCTGCACGAAGGCATTGGCTTCATAAGCGGTGTTTTCTGGCGCCGTGGCCGTCGTTGCACGGGCCAGTGCGCCGGTAGACGGCAGATACGCGCCGATCACCAGTGCGCTGGCGCCGACAATAAACCGCCGCCGGGTAAGCGGGACTTCGGGTAGTTTCATTGCTCATCGCTCCAAAATGCCGATCAACCTTAATCAATGCGGCGATATCATTCTTTTTATGCGCGCCGTCGGTACGCACAAGCGCAACGGGCTAATAGTTAGCGTAGTCTATTATTTTGCCTGTTTAACAATTCACCAGGGTTTTCTGTTACTCATTCGTGCTGTGCACAGGGCTGCCCTTTCCCCGATAAAGATGCCCTGTCACGGCCCATGGGTTGCACCAAATTGCATCAGAGCCAAGCCTGATGGCGGTCCGACTACGTGGACAGCGGAGCATCGGCGGGCTGGTACGGAAATTGCTTCTCCCCATCATGGCTATGGAGGAGAACAACATGAAAGCAATCATTATTGGCGGCGGTATCGGCGGTTTATGCACCGCCATCGCCTTGAAGCGTAGCGGCATCGAGACCGAGGTCTTTGAAGCGGTCAAAGAGATCAAACCGGTCGGTGCGGCAATCTCCATCTGGCCTAACGGCGTCAAATGCCTCAACTATCTGGGGATGAAAGAACAGCTGCGTGCGCTCGGCGGGCCGATGCATTACATGGCCTATCAGGAATATCTGCACGGCCAGACACTTACGCGTTTTAGCCTGGATCCGTTGATCGCCAGCGTCGGCGAGCGTCCTTATCCGGTGGCTCGCGCCGAACTGCAGGCCATGCTGCTGGATACCTATGGCCGTGACCAGGTGCGTTTCGGCAAGCGCGTCAGCGGCATTGAAGAAACCCCGCAAGGCGTTACCGCCTGGTTCGAAGACGGCAGCCAAGCCAGCGGGGATTTTTTGATCGCCGCCGACGGCACCCATTCTGTTATTCGGCCTTATGTGCTGGGCCACCGGGTGGAGCGTCGCTATGCCGGTTACGTCAACTGGAACGGGCTGGTCAGCCTGGATGAGTCCATCGCCCCGGCCGACCAGTGGACGACTTTTGTCGGTGAGGGTAAACGCGTGTCGTTGATGCCGGTTTCCGGTAACCGCTTCTACTTTTTCTTCGACGTACCGTTACCGACCGGGCTGGCGGAAGACCGCAGCACCGCACGCGCCGATCTGCAGCGTTACTTTGCCGGCTGGGCCGAACCGGTGCAGAAACTGATTGCCGCCGTCGATCCCGCCAGCATCAACCGCGTCGAGATCCACGATATCGAACCCTTCGAACAACTGGTACGCGGGCGCGTGGCCTTACTGGGTGATTCCGGGCACAGCACCACGCCGGATATCGGCCAGGGTGGCTGCGCGGCCATGGAAGACGCGGTGGTATTGGCCATCGCCTTGCAGACCAACTCACTGGGCATTGAAGATGCGTTGCTGCGTTATCAGGAAAAACGCAGCTATCGGGTGAAAGATTTGGTGCTGAAGGCGCGCAAGCGTTGCGATGTCACCCACGGCAAAGAGATGGACGTCACCCACAGTTGGTACGAGGAGCTGAAAACCGAAACCGGCGAGCGCATTCTCTCCGGCATGAAAGACACCATTATGGGCGGGCCGCTGGCCTGAGTCGCTTCCCCTCTCCCGCCCGGAGAGGGGCTACCTCAGGTTTTCAGGCTCCGTATGCGCCCCGCGACCAGTTCGATCACCCGATCCGCCGTGGCAATGGTTTCCGGCCGGTGGGCAATCAATAAAATGGGCAGGCCAAGCTGGCGCAAGGTTTGGCCGATCAGCATCTCATTATTGAGGTCCAAATGGCTGGTGGCTTCATCCAGGATCAGCAGCTGCGGTTGCTTGTACAACGCCCGCGCCAACAGTAAACGCTGTTTCTGTCCGCCGGACAGGGTTGTGCCCATTTCCCCGATCAATGTCTGGTAGCCCATCGGCAGCTTATCGATGTCCTGCTCCAGCTGTGCCAAACGAACGCATTCGCTGAGCTTTTGCTTATCCACCCGCGACGAGAAAAATGTCAGGTTGTCAGCGATAGAACCCCGAAACAGCTGATCCTCCTGCAATACCACCCCGATATGCTGGCGAACCTGCTGATAATCCGCCTGCCGGTGCTCAATGCCCAGCGTGCGTATCACCCCGGCGCTCGGCGGGTATAAACCCAGTACCAGCTTGGCCAAGGTGGTCTTGCCGCTGCCGGAAGCGCCAACCAGCGCCACCACCTCACCGGGCATGATCTGCAGCGAGACTTGTGACAGGATCTCCCGCTCGGTCCCGGCATAGTTAAAACTGACCTGTTCCAGGCTCAACGCCGGCCGATCGCTCGGCCAGATGCAGGCCGCTGATTGCCCACCCGCGCCACCCGTCGCCTGCGACGCCGCATCTTCACGCGCTGCCAGCACGATATCCGCCAGCCGTTCGTTATAAACATCCAGCATGCGGTAAGCGACCAGCTTGTCGATCAGGCCGTTGATACTGGAGGAGAAGCGGCCCTGAAAAGACATATAGGCCACCAGCATGCCCACCGAAAACTGACCGGCCAGCACCGCGCTGGCCCCCAGCCACAGCACCGCCGCCCCCACCACGCTGCCGATCACGGTCTGCATAATGCCGTAAACCATCATCAGTTTGCTTTCGCGCAGTTGAGCATTGCGCCGGGCTACGTTCAGATTACGCCAGAGCGATTCCCGCGGCGTCAGTGCCCCGTTGACCCGCAGGCTCAATACCCCGCGCAGGCTCTCCAGAAAGTGGCTGGATTCCTGGGTGCCGGCCACCCAGCTGTCTTCTGCCGCTTTACGCAGCGTACTGAACCAAAACAGCCGCAGCAGGCCATAAACCAACGCGGCCACCAAGGCCACCAGGGTTAATTTTGCGCTGTAGAAAAACATCATGCTGAGCGTGCCGACCACCAGCAGTACATCAAGAAAAGCTTCGAGAAGCGTGGTGGTCAGGGTGTCCTGAATGGTGTCGACCGCATCGAATTTAGCGCTGATGTCCCCCATATTGCGTGCCTCAAACCAGCTAATCGGCAGCCGCAACAGGTGGTGAAATACGTTCGCCGTCCACTGCATATTGAAGTTGACCGCCATGGTCAGCGTCGCCCACTGTCGGGCCAGTTCCAGTAGCGTTTGGGTGGCGGCCATCAGCAACATGGCGATGACCACCAGCGTCAGCAGGCTGGCGTCCAGCGCGACCAAAACTTCATCAATCACCAGTTGGTTGATCAGCGGGCCGATCAGCGCAAACACCTCGAGTACCAGAGCGAAGCAGAAGATCCTGCCCAGCGCGGCCTTCAATCCCTGGGTTTTGCCAATCAAGTCCATCAGGCGGATCTTTTTACGTTGGTCTTTGGCGGTAAACTGGTGAGTCGGCGTCAGCTCCATAGCGACGCCGGTAAAATGACGATCCGCCTCCCGCAGGCTCATTTTCAACTGACCGCGCGCCGGATCGTGCAGCTCCAGCGTTTGCCCTCGTACCCGCTTGAGCACCGTAAAGTGATCCATGTCCCAGTACAAAATGCAGGGCAGCGACAGCAGGTGCAACTCTTCAAGCTCCAACTGCACGGCGCGGCCACTTAAGTGCAGGTGCTCGGCACAGCTCATCAATTGCGAAAATGTCATCCCGAGCTGCGAAACGTTAAATTGCGCCCGCAGCGTAGGCAGATCAATCTGATGCCCATGCCAACCGGCAATCATCGCCAGGCAGGCCACGCCGCATTCCGCCGACTCTGTCTGGCGGATCAGCGGCAGGCGCTTGCGCCATGCCCAGTTAATCACTTCGGTAACATCCATGTTCAGATCCTCCCTTGCAGACTCCATAACGGCTCCAGCAGCCATTCGTACAGACGGCGGCTATCCAGTTCCACATCAGCGGAAACGGTCATGCCGACGCGCAACGGCTCCTCCCGGCCATAGCCGTAATGGTGGTTTTATCCAACGCCACTACGACACGGTAATGCCCTTCGTTTTCCTTCCAGACCATCGGGTTTTGCAGCATCACCTCGCTGGCGCTGAGGCTGGTGTCGGTAATGGCGCGGGTGGCGCCATACTGCACGCCAAACTTTTCATAGGGGAATGAAACAAAGCGCAGACCTACCCGCTGTTGAGGCTTGATAAATCCCACCGCTTTACTCGGAGCAAAGAGTTCGACCTGCAATTGCGCGTCGTCGGCCACCATCATCAGCAAAGGATCGTTTTGTTTTACCGTTTGCCCCGCCCGAGCCAGCACCACGGCGATATGGCCATCCACCGGCGCAGTCAGCGTATGATCGCGCTGGGCGCCTAGTTCGATTTCTTGCTGTTTAATGCCCAGCAATTGGCGTTCAAGCTCGGCGTCACGCGCCTGCTGCTGCTGTTCCAGAGTCCGCAGTTCTGAAGCCGCCGCCGCAAGCTCGCGTTTTAGCCGCAGCTGTGACTGCCGCTGGAGCTCAACCTTTTCCTGTGCCGTCGACAGCGCCATTCGCTGCTGCTGGAACTCAAGCTCGGAGACATGGCCTTTGGCGATCAGCTTGCGGTAACGCGCCATCAACGAATGCGCCAGTTTCTGCTGTTGTTGAACCAGCACCATTGCCGCGTCTGTGCTGGCCAACTCCTGATTGAGTTGCGCGATACGTTGACGCACGCCAGTTTGCTGCAGGACACGGGTCGCCAGCTCTTGCGCACGCTGATGCTCCAGCATGCGATATTGGCGCTTTAACGAATCAGAAACCGAGGCCAGCGTACCGATCCCCTGCCCATTGAAATATTCGCCGCTGAGCCGATACAGCGCCTGACCAGCCTTGACCGCCGCCCCTTCCGCCACCAGGCGTTCAGTGACCTGCCCGGCGCTGCGCGCCACCACCTTGATCAATCCGCTGGACGGCATCACCACCCCTTCCAGTCGCGCTTTGCGGGTATATTCACCCAGGATCAGAAATAGCACGATAGCCAGCACCAGCAGAATGCTGACCCAGGCATAGGCGGTTAAACTGAGGCTGGCGGGGATAATCACTTCCCCCTCGGCCTTGGTGGCCTGAGCGGCAAAATACCCCTCGCGGTAAAGTTGGGGAGGACGTTCTGGCATGGGGGATATACCTTTATCGGATCCTGGGTCGATAATCAGCTTACTGACTGCGACGCTTCCATTGACGGACAAATCTTCGCGTCGAGGTATATATAAATTTCATCAGAGTCATTATCCCTAACGGCACAAAAAAATAAATCATCCACTTGGCCACTTCACAAGGGATGTTGACTCTGAATATACCGCTATATTGGCTAAGCCCCACAATAAAAAACAGATTATGGGATAGCGTAATAGCAACGAGCACAATAATAAAAGCCGCCATGAACGCCTTCATAAAAGACACCAATTCAACATTAATATGCGGCTATGCCAATATCTGGCACAGCCACATTATACTAAGGTGATATACGTAATTATTACCAATTGCAGGTGCCACCATTATAGGTGCCAGAGTTATTTTTTGAAGCGTTTTGAGAACCATTTCCGCTCCCCAAACAAGCACTCAGCGAACCAATTGATGAACCGACCACACTACCCAAAATTGCTCTGGCGCCTCGAACAACAAGGCATCCCGCCACCCCACCTAACACTGCAAAACCCAGTGCGCTTGCGCACTCTGCGCTAATCGCGGGGGTTGAAGCAACTGCCGGGTTGTAAGTCTGCCCCCCGTAGTTAGCGGATATCCCGCGGCCATAGTGATTTACTCTGGTCCGGGTATCTACGCTGCTTTCACCACCACCGCCAATCATCATAATTTCGGCTCTCGTTAACGTTTTCATAATATTCCCTTATTTGTTTATAATGTTTATATTTAAACTTTATCCTTGATCTGCATACAGCAGACATAGATATAAACATACACTGCCGTCATGTCAATATATAAAGCCATTCACACTAATATAATTAACCCAGCTAAAAACAATAAATTACACGAAGCAGTTAACTGCACCACCAATATATATCAGCATTTTTCCAACTGAATTAAAATAATTTACTCGAAGTCAATTAACTCCCTGCCACAACATTTCAATCCCCAAAGCCAATAAACCCCTAGCCGGAATACCTGCGCAGCACGCTCCCCAACCACATCCCCACCCGCGCAGGAAGCAATGCCAACAGTTACCGTAACCGGCGCAGCGGCTTGTTGCTTCCCTGCAACCGCAATAGCGCCGCTTTCTAACGACATTAATGATTGCCCGGATTGGCGCGCAATTTGGCCACCTGCGCTTCGACATCGCGCCATGCCGGTTTATCCCCGGCATAATGCTGCCGCAGATAATTCACCAGGTCCGCCACCTGCCGATCGGAGAAGCTGTCTTTGAATCCCGGCATAAAGCCCAGATCGGCCGTGGCCGGTTTGGCGATACCTTGCAAAATCACCTTGATCAGGTTATCCGGCCGCTCGCTGAAGATATTGGTGTTGTTGGCCAGATCCGGGCTGACGCCAAACAGCTGCGGCCCGCCGCTGGCGGCGCTGTGGCAGGCCTGACAGGCGCCCTGAAACAGCCGTTCTCCGGCCAACTGCCCCGCAGCGGGTGGCAGACGGGTAGCCAGTTGAGTCTGTGGCTCCAGATTCAACGGCGTCGGGCTGCTTAACGAAATCAGGTAATTGGCCATCGCGCGAACGTCAGTTTCCGGCAACGTCGCCAGTTCGCTGACCACCGGCCCCATCGGCCCGGCCGCGACGCCGTGTTCGGCAGAATGGCCGCTGCGCAGATAGTGGAATAGCTGCTCTTCGCTCCAGGGTTTGTCCGCATTGGCCAATTGGTTTAATGCGGGCGCTTCCCAGCCGTCTACCATCGCTCCTGCCAAAAAGCCGCTGCCGCCCTTTTCCGCGCCCATCAGGTTACGCGGCGAATGGCAGGCGGCGCAGTGTCCCAATCCATTCACCAGGTAAGCGCCCCGGTTCCACTGCGCGCTTTGCGTCGGGTTGGGCTGGAACTCGCCCTGACGAAGAAACAGCGCATTCCAGCCGGCCATCAACGGGCGCATATTGAACGGGAAACGCATCTGGTTAGCCGGGTTGCTTTGCGCCACCGCCGGTTGCGACATCATGTAGGCATACAGCGCCTGCATATCGCCATCGGTCATCTTGCTGAACGCCGTATAAGGAAACGCCGGGTACAAATGCCGGCCATCGCGGCTGATGCCCTGACGCATCGCCCGGTCGAAAGCGGTAAACGACCAGTTGCCGATGCCGGTTTCCACATCCGGGGTGATATTGGTGCTGTACAGGGTGCCGAATGGGGTTTCCATCGCTAGCCCCCCGGCGTTGGTTGCCCCTTCTGAGGCGGTATGGCATACCGCGCAATCCCCGGCGGCGGCCAGTTGACGACCGCGTTCCAGGGTCGCGGCCGACCAGGTGCCGGAACCCGGAGTCGCCACCGGCGCAATTTCGGCTCGCCACGGCAGTGCCGTCGTCGCGACACCCAATGCGGCGCCGAAGATCCCGGCCACGCCGCCAAACCACCATTTACTGCGTTTGGGTTTGACCGGCGGCGGCGACTGCCGTTCGCTATCCGGGCCGTTCAAGGCTTCGCGCAGCCGATCGGAGGTGATCGGCAACTCGCGAAACCGAATACCGGTGGCATCAAACACCGCATTGGCGATGGCGGCCGCGCTGGGCACCGACGCAGACTCACCGGCACCCAACGGCGGATCGTAAGGGCGCGGCATCATCACCACGTCCACTTCCGGCACCTCAGGGAAGGTCAGGATCGGGTAAGCGCCCCATTCCTTGCTGGAAATCGTCGACTCTTCAAAAGTCACCCGCTCTTTCAGTACCCGGCTGGTCGACTGGATCACGTTACCGTGGATCTGGTGACGCACGCCGTCCGGGTTGACCATCATGCCGGCGTCGTGCCCGACCACAATCCGCGTGACCGCCACTTCACCGCTGGCCTTGTCGATCGCCACGTCGGCGACCCAGGCAGCCCAGGCGGCACCAAAGCCGGGAAACTTGCTGTGAATATAACGCGCATAGGCAAAACCCCGCCCGCGCAATACGCCGTCTTCCGCCGGGGTTTGCATAGGTTCGGTATGCGGCGTCCAACCGGCGCGTTCGGCGGTGCTGCGCATCAGTTCGGTGGCACGTTGGTCCTTGATATAACGCAGCCGGTATTCAAGCGGATCGACACCGGCGGCAATAGCCAACTCGTCGATATAGGACTCGTGGGCGAAGGTATTCGGCAGCGCCGATACGCCCCGCATCCAGGACGCGCGGACAATCGGGGCCATATCCTCAATACTGACGCGCAGCTCCGGGTATTCATAAGGCGGTACCGAAGTGCGATCGCCCATCTCATAAGCCACCGGCACCGGCTCCACCCTGCCGGTCAGCAACAACGCCAGGGTGGGTGCACCGTTGGAAGGGTAATAGGTGCGAAAATCATAGGCGACCGGATCGCCTGCGGCGTCCAGCCCGCCGTCAACTTCCATCAGTTGCGCCGTGCCCTTCGGCTCCCACAGGTGTTCCTGCTCACGGGTGAGCTGCACCCGCACCGGGCGGCCCACCGCTCGCGACAGCAGCGCCGCATCCGCGCAGACGTCATCGGCGCAGTTGCGGCCATAACAACCGGCGGCCTCCATGCGGATGATGTCGATCTGCTCTTCCGGGTATTCCAGCAGCCAGGCGAGATCGGCGCGCAGCAGGTGCGGGTTCTGGCTGCCCGACCACACTCGCAGTTGCTGCGTTTGGTAATCCGCCAAGGCACAGGACGGGCCGATCGAGGCATGCAGTTGATACGGCCATAGGTAGCTGCGGGTAAAGCGCCGATCGGCGGCGGCCAATGCCGCATCCACGTTGCCGGTATCATGCACCACCCGCGTCGAATGAGGGTTATCGCGCAGCGCCTGGGCGACGTCGGTCATCTGCGGCAGGTTACGCCGCCAGTCCTTCCAGCTCACCTGCAGCGCCTGCGCCGCCTTGATCGCCTGCTCCTCGCGTTCGGCGACAATGCCGATAAAGTCGCCGACCACCACCAGTTTGACGATACCGGGAATGTGCGCAATCGAGTGTTCGTCCACCGCCAGCAGGCTGGTGCCGACAAACTCGCCGCTGTCGTAGCCGGCATACGGCGGCCGCACCACCCGGCCATGCAACATATTTGGCAGCCGCATATCGTGCACGTAGGTGGATTCGCCGGTGGCCTTGGCCGGGATATCGACGCGTGCGGTGCTGGTTCCCACCAAACGGTATTCGGCCTGCGGCTTGAGCGGTGCATCGCCGCTGATCGGCAGCTCAATATGCCCGCCGGCCACCAGTTCGCCGTAACTTACCTTTTGCCCCTGGGGGCCAACAATGCTGCCGTCGTCCAGCGTCAGTTGATCTGCGCTGAGGCCGAAACGTTGCGCCGCCTGCAGCAATAGCCAGCGGCGTGCCTCGGCGGCGGCATTGCGCAGCGGCACCGCCGAAATCTGCAGGGTGGCGCTGGCGATGGTCGCGCCCTGATTCGGCGTGCTTTCGGTGTCGCCCAGCACCATGCGCACCTGATCCATGCGCAGATAAAGCTCTTCGGCGACGATCTGCCCTAACGCGGTGCGCACACCGGTGCCGAGATCGACATGGCCGTTGAAAGCGTAAACCTCGCCGCTGTCGCAAATGGCGATGAACAGCCCCGGCTCTTTGGGTTTCAGGCTCGGCGTCTGGCCTTTCGGCACCAGTCCTGGCGGCGGTTGGATCTGATCGATAATCAGCAATGTGCCAGGGCGCTGCAATAACTCGGCCTGGCTCGGCAATAAGGAAGGGGCATCAGTCATGGGGCGAGGTTTCCTCACTGCGGCAAAGAGTGATAGCGCGCTGAACCGCACGCAGGATTTCGATATGGGTACCGCAACGGCAGAGATTGCCGGACAGCGCCTGACGGATTTCACTGTCGCTGGGCGACGGATTGCGATCCAACAGGGCTTTGGTGGTCATGATCATGCCGTTCAGGCAGTAACCGCACTGCGCCGCCTGTTCTTCGATAAAGGCGCGCTGCACCGGATGCAGATGTTGGCGATCGCCCAGCCCTTCCAGCGTGGTGATCTCACGGCCGGTCACGCCCAAAGCCGGGATCACGCAGGAGCGCGCGGCAATGCCGTCAACCAATACGGTGCAAGCGCCGCACTCGCCGAGACCACAGCCGTACTTCGGGCCATTGAGTGCCAAATCATTGCGTAACACCAACAGCAGAGGCGTATCTGCCATCACCCAGGTATGAATATTTTCGCCGTTAACCGACAGCATCAGCGGATGCTCCGTCAGCGTTTTTACCGCGCCTTCCCTGGGCGATTGCACTTCAGATATCGCCATTGTGCGTCTCCGCCTGCGCTCTGGTTATACCCGTCATCTTTCCAGTCGCCGCCAGGCGTCTGACTGCAACTTGAAAGCTATAGGGTATGTATTATCGGCCGTGACCTCGCCGCCACCGCACTCACCAGACAACCGCAGTTGCGGGTGGCGAATCAGCCGGGCGGTTGGTCTTCCAGCATTTTATTGAGCAGGAACATCAGCGCTATACGTTCGGCCGGATTGAGCGTGCCGAAGGTTAATTCTGTGATCTTCGCCGCATGCGGCACCGTTTCCGCCAACAGCGCGGCACCGGTATCGGTCAGCCCGACCACCACTTTGCGCCGGTCGACAGGATCCGGCATGACGGTGATCAGCTCGCGCACCTTGAGACGCTCGACGATGCCGCGAATGGTGGCCTGATCGACCGCCGTCACCTGCACCAGCTCGGTTAACGAACTCGGGCCCATGTCACGCACCGCGCACAGGGTAATAAACTGCACTGCGGTCAGCTGCGAATCGCCAACGTTCTGCTGAAAGATGGCCACGTGGCGCTGGTAAACCTTACGCAGCAGGTGCCCGACTTGTTCGGTAAAATGATAGTTTTCGGTTTTGCCGTTTTCTGCAGCCGGGTATTCGGGGGGCGTCATTGCGTTACTCTCACCATCTATGGAAACCACCGAGAATAGTACAAACCCCCGCGTTTAGCAGCAAGGTTAGCCCTGGCTGACGCGCGACGCCGCCGGGGCCACCACTTCGCCATCCGCCACCACCGTCGTGCCGTCCAGGCTGATGTCGCAATGACGCAGCGCGATATCCATGTGGCACGGCGTTTTGCGCGTGCCGCCGACTTCCGTATTCGGCCCGGTGGAGAACAGGAAGTTGCCATAGAAGGCGCGTGCATCCATACACATCCCGTCGTTTTTGTCGTGCAGCCCCATCGCCGTCCACTGCGCCCGTGGCTGCAAGCCCCAACCGATATGCGAGATGCCGTACACCTCCGGATCGTTGAAATACTTCATGTATTCCCGAAGATATTCCGCCTCAAAACCGCCGTGAATGCGCGTCACAAAGCCTTTATCGATCTCCAGCGTGATGCGTTCCCGCGCATAGCTTTTGAACGGCAGCAGGATATCGCCTACCTCCAGCACCAGCACCCCTTCGGCCTGTTCTTCATTCGGCCAGGTGAACAGGAAGCCGCTGGGCCAGTGATCCCAGCGCCCCGGCTCGTCGGCGTAACCGTATTCGGTCACCGTCGGGTATTGCCCCAGCGGCGCGCGAAAATCGCTGCCGGCGGCAGATTTCACCTGCATCAGTTTTGCCTGTTCCAGCACGGCCGCCGCCGCCAACACCCGCGCTTTGTCCTCTGCATCAGGCAACATCCGTGCCAAAACCTCCGGCGGCTCGACCGCCAGCAAAATGCGCGTGCCGGTTTTCAGGATCTGCTCCTGCTCCGGCGAATGCAGCAACATCATGGTGTCGACCACCAGATCGGCAGCCTCCAATGCGCGCTGAGCCGCGTGGTTACCGGTCAACGCCGTATCACCGCAGTAAGCGGTCATGTCGTTGCCCATGGCACGCGGGTGGTTAAACGAAGGCAACTCCACCGCGTAAACCTTGGCGCCCAGCCGCAGAGCTGCATCAGTGGCTGCACGGACCGTACGCGCATCGGAATAGTGACTTTTCAGGATCGCCACGCTTTGCGAAGCATCCACCTTCGACAGCCTAAGCACCTGCTCGAACAGCTGAACCAACTGACTATCATTGACCGCCATGCCGTATCTCCCGTTTCGCCAGAGGTGGCCGACGCGCCCGGCGCCGGTGAGGTTATTTTGCACAAATTACAGTGAACACACTCTTTTAATCATATAAGACCAAAAACACTTCGGAAGCAAGAAGCCTGGATCACCTATAAGTAAATCCTATTTTAAGCCCTTCACATCCTGTGATTAACATAAGGTTAACAGAAACCCGCGGTCGATTAGCGTGAGCCAGGTCTAAATTAACACTTGTGCAACTTTGCGTTATTTAGCGTATACACTATAAATCGATCATCCGTTATCGCAGCGGATGGCAGGTAAAGAAACCAACAGTCAGGGGAAAAATGATGAGCAAACAACAACGCATTGCCGTAGTCGGCGCCGGTCTGGGTGGCGCTGCTGCCGCCGGTCTGCTGCAAAAAGCGGGCTTTACCGTTGACCTGTACGAACAGAGCCCGGTGTTTTCGCGGCTGGGTGCCGGTATCCATATGGGGCCGAACGTCCTGAAGATTTTCCGTCGTCTCGGCATTGAACAGCCTCTGGAGCAAATGGCCTCGCACCCGGACTTCTGGTTCAGCCGCGACGCCGAAAGCGGTGACTATCTTTCGCGCATCGAACTGGGGGCGTTTGCCCGCAAAGAATACGGCGCCGCTTACGTGACGGTGCACCGCGGCGACCTGCAGGCGCTGCAGATGGCGGTCCTGCAACCGGGCAGCGTGCATTTCGGCAAGCACCTGAGCCAGATTGAGGAGCGCGATAACCAGGTGGTACTGAATTTCGCCGATGGCACCCAGGCCAGCGCCGATATCGTGATTGGTGCCGACGGCATCAATTCCCGTATTCGCGAACACCTGCTGGGCACGGAAGCGCCCACCTACAGCGGCTGGGTGGCGCACCGGGCGTTGATCCGCGGCGAAAAACTGGCCAAATACAACCTGAGTTTCGAAGACTGCGTGAAGTGGTGGTCGGCGGATCGTCACCTGATGGTCTATTACACCACCCAAAAGCGCGACGAATACTACTACGTCAGCGGCGTGCCCCACCCGGCATGGGATTTCCAGGGCAGCTTTATCGACAGCAGCCGCGAAGAAATGTACCAGACCTTCGCCGGTTATCACCCGATTGTGCAGGCCCTGATCGAGTCCAGCGAGCAGGTCACCAAATGGCCGTTGCTGAACCGCAAACCGCTGCCGCTGTGGAGCGAAGGCCGCATGGTGCTGCTGGGCGACGCCTGTCACCCGATGAAACCGCACATGGCTCAGGGCGCGGCCATGGCCATCGAAGACGCCGCCATGCTGGCGCGTTGCCTGCAGGAAACCGGCCTGACCGACTACCGCACCGCTTTCCAACTGTATGAAGCCAACCGCAAAGAGCGCGCCTCCCGCGTGCAGGCGGTATCCAATGCCAACACCTTCCTGCGCACGCAGGAAGATCCGGCCTGGGTTTACGGCTATGACCTGTACGCACAGGCACTGAAATCGGAGAACGCCGCATGAGTCACTTTCTGTATGGCGCCAACGTGCAGGCCAACGGCATTCGCCAGCATTACCTGCGCTACGGCGGTCAGGGCCCGGTGTTGATCCTGATCCCCGGCATCACCAGCCCGGCGATCACCTGGGGCTTCGTCGCCGAACGTTTGGCTGAAAAGTACGACACCTACGTGCTGGACGTGCGCGGGCGCGGCCTGTCCGCCAGTGGGCCGGAGCTGGCCTATGACGCCGAAACCTGCGCCCAGGACGTGACCGCCTTCGCAGCAGCGTTAAAGCTGGAACACTACGCCTTGCTCGGCCATTCCATGGGGGCGCGCTTTGCCTTGCGCGCCGCGGCCCTGCATCCGGCCGAGGTTCGGCGGCTGGTGCTGGTCGATCCGCCGGTTTCCGGCCCCGGTCGTCGTGAATATCCGGGCAAATGGCCCTGGTATGTCGATTCGATCCGTCAGTCACTGTTGGGAATGGATGCGGAACAGATGCGCGCTTTCTGCCCAAGCTGGAGCGAATCGCAGCGCCAACTGCGTGCCGAATGGCTGCACACCTGCTACGAACCGGCCATCCAACGCGCCTATGAAGATTTTCATCAGGTCGACAGTCACCGCGATTATCCCTCGCTGAGCATGCCGACATTACTGATGGTGGCGGGCCTTGGCGGCGTGATCCAGCCGGAAGACGAAGCGGAGATCCGCAGCTTGCAGCCGGAAATCACCATCGCGCGGGCTGAAAACGCCGGACATATGATCCCGTGGGACGACTTTGACGGTTTCTTCCGCGCCCTGGGCGATTTTCTGGATTAATCAAGGAGTGTTGTCATGACTAAAAGTTACCGTATCGGCCAGATCGTCCCCAGCTCCAACACCACGATGGAAACCGAAATTCCGGCGATGCTGAGCGCACGTCAGTTGATCCGCCCGGAGCGCTTTACCTTCCACTCCAGCCGCATGCGCATGAAGCACGTCAGCAAAGCGGAGCTGGCGGCGATGGATGCCGAATCGGACCGCTGCGCGCTGGAGCTTTCCGACGCGCAGGTCGACGTGCTCGGCTATGCCTGCCTGGTGGCGATCATGTCGATGGGGCTGGGCTATCACCGCGAGTCGCAGGCTCGGCTGGCCCAGGTCACCCAGGACAACCACGCCGCCGCACCGGTGATCAGCAGCGCCGGTGCGCTGGTTAACGGCCTGAAGGTGCTGGGCGCCAAACGCATTGCGTTGGTGGCGCCTTATATGAAACCCCTGACCCAAATGGTGGTGGAGTATATCGAGCACGAAGGTATTGAGGTCAAGGTGTGGCGCGCGCTGGAGATTGCCGACAATCTGGCCGTGGGCCGCCACGATCCGGCCAAACTGCCCGGCATTGTCGCCGAGATGGATTTGAGCGAGGTTGACGCCATCGTGCTGTCCGCCTGCGTGCAAATGCCGTCGTTACCGGCGGTCGCTACCGTTGAGGCGCAAACCGGCAAGCCGGTGCTGACCGCCGCGATCGCCACCACCTACGCCATGCTGACCGCACTGGAACTGGAGCCGATCGTTCCCGGCGCCGGTGCCCTGCTGTCCGGCGCCTATTAAGGAGGCACGATGGCATCCGTAGCCGATCACTCTCTCACCGAGAACTACCACGGCGTCTGGGGTAACCGTATCGGCTTCGGCCGACGTCCGGCGCTGCTGATGATCGATTTTATGCAGGGCTACACCACCGAGGGCGCCCCGCTGTTCGCTCCCGGCGTGGTCAGTGCCGTCGACGAAAGCGTGGCGCTGTTGGCCACCGCACGTCAGACGGGAATTCCGGTGATCCATACCCATATCCGCTATCATGCAGGCCATTTTGCCGATGGCGGTATCTGGGTGAAAAAAGCGCCGGTTATGAAGGACATGGTGGAAGGTAACCCGTTGGCGGCGTTCTGCCCGCAGGTGGCACCGCTGGCCACGGAGGTGGTGTTGACCAAGCAGTATGCCAGCGCCTTTTTCGGCACCTCATTGGCGCCGATGCTGGTGGCGCTGGGCGTCGATACCCTGCTGCTGGCCGGCTGTTCCACCAGCGGCTGTATTCGTGCCAGCGCGGTGGATGCGCTGCAGCACGGGTTTCGCACCATCGTCGTACGAGAATGCGTAGGCGATCGCCACCCCGGCCCGCATGAGGCCAACCTGTTCGACATCGACAGCAAATACGGCGACGTTGTGACTAAAAAGGAGGCCCTCGATTATCTGAACCGGCAGTAACCCAGAGTTTCACCTGCACGGAGAGCTGAACAATAAAGAAGGCGCGGAAAGCGCCTCAAAAGCAAACACACAACGCTCCTCCTCCGGAGGCCACCATGCACCACCTGGAGACATCATCATGGCCATTGTTGAAACCCCGTTAACCGGGAAAGCGGGCGCAGAATCGCTTCTGTACCGCAAAATCACCTGGAAGCTGATCCCGTTCCTCTGTTTGTGCTATCTGGCCGCCTATCTCGACCGTATCAACGTCGGGTTGGCCAAACTGCAGATGGCCGATCAACTGCAACTGAGCGAGGCCGCCTTCGGCCTGGGTGCCGGGCTGTTCTTCGTCGGCTATATTTTGTTTGAAGTACCGAGCAATCTTATCTTGCAGCGCGTGGGCGCCAAGGTGTGGATTGCCCGCATCATGATCACCTGGGGCCTGCTTTCCGCCTGTACGATGTTTGTCACCACTCCCAACCAGTTTTACATCATCCGTTTTTTACTTGGCGTAGCGGAGGCTGGTTTCCTGCCAGGGGTGCTGTATTACCTGACGCTGTGGTTCCCGACCTACCGTCGCGGCCGTATTATTGCGCTGTTCATGATCGGTCTGCCGCTGTCCAGCGTACTCGGCGGCCCGCTGTCCGGTTGGATCATGGGGCATTTTGATATGCGCCACGGGCTGCACGGGTGGCAATGGCTGTTCCTGCTGGAAGGCATTCCCAGCGTGTTGCTGGGCGTGCTCACCTTCTGGGTGCTGCCGAACAACTACCGGCAGGCCAAATGGCTGTCCGAAGACGAAAAACAACGCATTGCCGAAGATCTGGCGCAGGACGATGCCGAAGCCAGCCACAGCAAGCACAGTTTTCGCGACGGTTTCTTTAATCTCAAGGTGTGGATGTTGGGCGGCATTGATTTCTCTATCCTGCTCAGTGCCTATGCCATGGGCTTTTGGATGCCGACCTTTATCAAGACTGCCGGGGTGACCGACATTACCACCATCGGCCTGCTGACTGCGCTGCCGAGCGTCGCCGCCCTGCTGGGCATGTTACTGATTGGCACCAGTTCCGATCGCATGCGCGAACGCCGTTGGCATATCATAGTGCCGTTTATTGTCGGCGCGATGGCGATGGCCGGCAGCACTTTCTTCACCCACAGCGTGATCGCCACGGTGTTGTTGTTCTCGGTCGCTCAGGCCGCCATCATCGGTGCGGTGCCGGTGTTTTTCAGCCTACCGGCCACCTTCCTGCGCGGCACGGCAGCGGCAACCGGCTTTGCGCTGGCCTGCTCGCTGGCCAACATTGCCGGGTTAGTGAGCAATTCGCTGATGGGGCTGGCGTTGGATCTGACCGGTAAAAGCGGCGGTGCGCTGTGGGCCTTCGCCGGCTGTCTGCTGATCAGTTCCTTGCTGGTGGTTGCACTGCCTGCCAAGGTGGTTAACCGCTGAGGACGTTGGGCTCCGTACGCGGAGCCCAACTTATTGGCAACTGAAGGACCGGTCCGCCGCCTCGCCCATGCGTTGCAACAGACGATGGCCGATGTTATTGCTCCAGTTAAAGCTGTTTTGCAGCACCACCACCGCCGTCTTATGGCGCAGATCCAGGCCGATATAGCTGGAATAGCCGCCGATAAACCCCACCTGATAGGTAATCTGCTGCCCGCCTACGTCATCCACGACCCAGGCGATGGCGGCCGCCTCTTTGCTGCGAGCAAAACGCACGGTCAGCGAATCCTTCAACGCCTGATCCAGCGCCGCCGAGCCGGTGGGTTCAAAATGCGCCTGCGCATAGCGCAGCAGATCGTCGGCATCGGTATACAGTCCTGCGGCCCCGATCATATAAGAAGAAAATTGCCAGTCGGGCACCGGCTGCCCGCGCCGAATGAATTTGGGCTGATCGCCGGCATGGCCAACGGCGCGTTGTGCATAGCCCGGCAAACGCTGTGCATCGTAGCTGGTGTGTGTCAGCCCCAGCGGCACAAGAATGTTTTCGGTGGTCAGGCGATCGACCGTTTTCCCGGTGCGCCGTTGCAAGATGTAATCCAGCAGCGCGTAGCCCAGGTTGGAATAGCGGGGTTCTTCGGCTTTTGGCGCATCGAAAGTCGCCAGATAATCGAGGAATTCTGGCGTATCCAGCGAGTGATAAAAATTATCGCCGGTGAACAAGTAGCGGACAAAACCCCCGAGCATGTCCGGCGTCATCATTTGGCGCGGCAGGCCCGAGGTGTGAGTCACCAACTGCAGCAAGGTGATTTTCTTCGCATCCGCGCTGAGCGGTGTCCCGGCAGGCAGCAACGTCGCCAGCGTATCGTCCCAATGCAGCACGCCTTTATTGACCAGCACTACCGTCACTTCGGCAATAAACCCCTTGCTGACCGAGCCCACGGCAAACAGCGTGTTGCCGTTCACCGGGTAGCGATGCTGCGCATCGGTCACGCCATAGCCAAAGGTGGGGGCTTGCCCGTCGGCCGTCAGGATCCCCACCACCAGTCCGGGTGTTTGATGGTCATCGATCATCGGCTGCGCCAGGCTGTCGACTTCAGCCTTCAGGTCGCCGCTGCACGCCAGACGCCGACTTTCCCGCGGCGATGCATCCGTCGGCATACGCGAAAGCGTACCGCAGGCGGAGATCAGTAAAGGAAGACCGAGGACGATAAAACGCGTTAGGGGAATGTTTATCTTCATTGCTCACGGGCCAAAATTAACCGGCGCATGATAAACCATCGCTCCGCCTATGTCCCCGCGAAAAAAAGGACGCAAGCAAAGTTGCGTCCTTCTGAGGGGGCTAACGACAGTCGTGAGCCGTTATTCGTCTTTCAGCCCGCGGTTGATCAGCATTGGCTCGATGCTTGGCTCCTTACCGCGCCAGTCGACGTACAGTTTTTCCAGATCCTGGCTGTTGCCGCGCGACAGCACCATGTCACGGAAGCGCTGGCCGTTCTCTGCCGTCAGACCGCCGTGTTCGCTGAACCACTGGAAGGCATCATCCGCCAGCATCTCAGTCCACAGATAGGCGTAATACCCGGCGGCATAACCGTTACCCCAGATATGTTTGAAGTAGCTTGAGCGGTAGCGTGGTGGCACATAGCTGAGGTCGATCTTGTCTTTCATCAGCGATTCGGCTTCGAATTTGTCCACGTCCTGCTGCGGCTGATCGGCGCTCAGCATATGCCAGTGCATGTCCAACAGCGCCGCAGACAGCAGCTCGGTCATGTCATAGCCCTTGTTGAACTTGTCGGCTTTTTTGATTTTGTCGACCAGTTCCTGCGGCATCGCTTCGCCGGTTTTGTAGTGTTTGGCGTAGTGCGCAAAGACTTTAGGATCGCTGGCCCAATGCTCGTTGAACTGAGAGGGGAATTCGACAAAATCGCGCGCCGTATTGGTGCCGGACAGGCTTGGGTACTCCTGATCGGCAAACATGCCGTGCAACGCATGACCAAACTCGTGGAACATGGTGATCACGTCGTCGTAAGACAGCAGCGCCGGTTGGCCCGGAGCCGGTTTGGTGAAGTTGGCGACGTTGTAGATCACCGGCTTGGTGCCTTTCAGCTTCGACTGTTCGACGAAGTTGCTCATCCAGGCGCCGCCGCCTTTGTTGTCGCGTTTAAAGTAGTCGGTATAGAACAGCGCCATTGATTTGCCGTCTTTATCGAACACCTCATACACGCGCACGTCCGGCTGGTAAACCGGGATGTCCTTGCGCTCTTTGAAGCTGATGCCGTACAGCAGGTTGGCGGCATAGAACACGCCGTTGTTCAGCACATTATCCAGCTCGAAGTAAGGTTTGATCTGCGATTCGTCCAGATCGTACTTCGCCTTGCGCACCTGCTCGGCATAGAACTGCCAGTCCCAGGCGGCCACCTTGAAATCGCCTTTCTGCTGGTCGATTACCGCCTGAATGTCTTTGGCTTCGCGTTCAGCGCGCGCGGTGGCGGCCGGGACGATATTGCGCATAAAGCTCAGTGCCGCATCCGGCGTTTTGGCCATCTGGTTTTGCAGTTTCCAGGCCGCGTAGTTCGGGAAGCCCAACAGTTTGGCCTGTTCGGCGCGGATTTTGGCCAGGCGGGCAATCGTCTGGCGAGTGTCGTTGCCGTCACCCTTTTCCGCCCGGTTCCACGAGGCATCAAACAGCGCCTTGCGGGTGTCCCGGTCTTTCAGGCTTTGCAAGTCCGGCTGCTGAGTGGTGTTTTGCAACACCAGTAGCCACTGCTTGTCCAGTTTACGCTCGCCGGCGGCCTGGGCGGCTGCGGCCAGTTCGCTTTCCGACAGGCCATCCAGCTTGCCCTTGTCGGCGATAGCCAGCGCGCCGTCTTTGGTCGCCGCCAGCAGTTTGTTGGAGAACTGGGTGCTCAGCGTCGCCGCTTCCTGATTCAGCGCCTTCAGCTTGGTTTTATCGGCATCGGACAGGTTTGCCCCCGCCAGCTCGAAGTTTTTGTAGGTCACTTCCACCAGGCGGCGTGACTCTGCATCCAGCTTCAGCGCATCGCGCTGCTGATAAATCGCCTTGATGCGGGCGAACAGTTTGCTGTTGAGCATGATGGCGTCGTCCAGCCCCGCCAGCTTCGGTGAACTTTCTTCATCCAGCTTTTGTAACGCGTCGCTGGTGTTGGCCGAGGTCATGGCACCAAACACATTCATTACGCGCGTCAGCAGTGCGCCGGATTGTTCCAGCGCCACAAAGGTATTTTTAAAATCAGGCTTGGCCGGGTTATTGGCGATCTTCTCCACTTCTTCCAGCTTTTGCTTGATGCCGGCGTCCATCGCCGGGGCGTAATCGCTTTCTTTGATCAAGTTGAACGGCGGTGCCTGGAATGGCAGGCGGCTCTGGTAGAAGAACGGATTCTGGTTCTTTTTATTGTCGTGCTGGTTGGCTTCACCGGTCACGTTAGCCTCCTTCGCCTGACCACTCGGCAACGCGCTATGGTCGGCGTGCGGGTTAGTTTCTGCTGCCTGTGCCTGCGAGCTCAGCGCCATGCCGATCGCCAGCACCAATGTAGATAAACGCATCAAATCGAAACTCCTCCATGTTCACAGAATAAATTGCGCGGGGACCCCAGTCCCCAGGCCACATTCTAGCTTAGGCGCAGTTGGCAGTTTGAGCAAAAACAAGTGATTAGAATATTGAACCCTCATCAACATCGGGCTTTTCAGCTTTGGCCAAAAGAAAACCGCCTCAGCGCAAAGTTTGCCCGTAGCAGGCAATAACCTCCCCGGCCACCGCCACCGCGATCTCCGCCGGCAGTTTGCCTTTGACGTCCGGCAGCCCTAAAGGGCAGCGCATGGCGGCAATCGCCGTTTCGCTGATGCCGCGTTGACCGAGCTGGTATTCGAAGCGTTTGCGCTTGGTCAGCGACCCGATCAGGCCGAAATATCCTGCATCGCCACGGCGCAAGATCCGCTCGGCCAGCGTCAGGTCCAGTGCGTGGTCGTGAGTCATCACGATGAAGAAACTGCCCGGTGGCATGGCGTCGACGATCTCCAGCGGATCATCGCAGACTTCTTGTTGCACTCCCGCAGGGATAACCGCCGGGAACTCCGCCGCGCGGCCATCCACCCAACGCACCCGGCACGGCAGCGTGGCGAGGATATTCACCAGTGCGCGGCCTACGTGTCCGGCACCAAACAGGGCGATTTGCGGGCGCGGCGAGATCATCGGCTCGAACAGCACGCTGGTGGTGCCGCCACAGCATTGCCCCAACCGCGCCGCCAGCGGGAAACGCTCCAGTCGTAATCTGGTATCGCCCTGTTGCAGCATCTCGCGGGCAATCGCCAACGCCTGAAACTCCAGATGACCGCCGCCGATGGTGTTCACCGCCCGTTCCGCGCTCACCAGCATTTTGGTGCCGCGATTACGCGGCGTGGAACCCCGGTCATCGACCAGCGTCACCAGCACGCAAGGTTCACCGCGCCGCCGCAGGTCGACCAATGCCTCAATCCACTCGTCCATCGCCGTTCTCCTGCACCAAGTCAGTGACAACGTCACTGTTTAACATCTGCTGCACGCCCCACAGCACCCGCTCCGGCGTGGCCGGGGCGTCAATGGCCGGTTGCCGACGGTAATCCGCCAGGCTGGCGACCGCGTCTTTGATTGCGCACCACACCGAAATGCCCAGCATAAACGGCGGCTCGCCCACCGCTTTGGAGTGAAATACCGTGTCCTCTGGATTCTTGCGGTTTTCCAGCAGCCTGACGCGCAGATCGGCAGGGACATCGCCAATCGCCGGGATTTTATAACTGGCAGGGCCGTGAGTCAGCAGCCTGCCCTGGTCGTCCCACACCAGTTCTTCGCTGGTCAGCCAGCCCATGCCCTGCACAAAACCGCCCTCCACCTGGCCGATGTCGATCGCCGGGTTCAGCGAGTCACCCACGTCGTGCAGAATATCGGCACGCAGCAGTTTGTATTCGCCGGTCAGGGTGTCGATCAACACCTCCGCACAGGCCGCCCCGTAGGCGAAGTAATAGAACGGATGACCGCTGGCCTGGTCGCGATCGTAGAATATCTTCGGCGTGCGGTAATAACCGGTGCTGGCGAGCGAGATCTGATTGAAATAGGCCTGCTCGACCACCTGTTCAAAGCTGAAATAACGTTCACCCACCCTGACCTGGCCGTTATTGAACGCGATCTGTTCGGCGCTGACCTGATGCTGCTTGATCAGCATGTCGATCAGCCGTTGTTTGATGATCAAGGCAGCATTCTCCGCCGCTTTGCCGTTCAGATCCGTGCCCGACGACGCCGCCGTCGGCGAGGTGTTCGGCACCTTGCCGGTATCGGTAGCGGTGATTTGAATACGCTCGATATCCACCTGGAACACTTCGGCGACAATCTGCGCCACCTTGGTATTCAGCCCCTGGCCCATTTCGGTGCCGCCGTGGTTGAGTTGAATGCTGCCGTCGGTGTACACCAGCAACAGCGCACCGGCCTGGTTAAGGAAGCCGGCGGTGAAGGAAATGCCGAACTTCACCGGCGTCAGCGCCAGCCCTTTTTTCAGGATCGGATTTTGCGCGTTGAATTGACGAATTGCCTGACGCCGTGCCTGATAATCGGCGCTGTGCTCCAGCTCGGCGGTGATCTCCTGCAACAGGTTCTGCTCCACCGGCTGGTGGTAATGGGTGACGTTGCGTTGATCCTTGCCGTAATAGTTGGTTTTTCGCACCGCCAGCGGATCAAGCGCCAGATAGCGGGCTATATGATCCATGACCTGCTCAATCGCCATCATGCCCTGCGGGCCGCCAAAGCCGCGATACGCGGTGTTAGAGGCGATATTCGTTTTACAACGGTGGCCGGTAATCAACACATCCTGCAAGAAATAGGCATTATCGGCATGGAACATGGCGCGATCGACAATAGAACCCGAAAGATCGAGTGAGTAACCGCAGTTGCCGGCCAGGCTGATTTTCACCCCGTGCAGCAGCCCGCTGTCGTCGAAACCTACGTCATACTGAATATAAAACGGGTGGCGTTTGCCGGTGATCAACATGTCGTCGCGCCGGTTAAGACGCATTTTGACCGGTCGCCCGGTGAGGTGAGCCACCACCGCGCACAAGCAGGCCGGGCCGGCGGCCTGGGTTTCTTTGCCGCCAAAGCCGCCGCCCATGCGCCGCGTGTCGATCGTCACCTTGTGCATCGGCAGACCGAGCACCGAGGCCACCAGCTTTTGGATTTCGGTCGGGTTCTGGGTCGACGAATGCACCAGCATGCCGCCGTCCTCGGCCGGCATCACCGAGGCGATCTGGGTTTCCAGATAAAAGTGTTCCTGACCGCCAACATGCAACTCGCCCTGAATGCGGTGTTTTGCCTGCGCCAATGCGCCGTCGGCGTCACCCCGTTGATGATGGTGCGCTTCCTGCACCACGAAACCCTCGCGTAAAGATTGGGTTACGTCCAGCCGCGCCGGTAAATCCTGATAGGTCACTTTAACCGCCTGAGCGGCACGCCAGGCGATCTCCGGATCCTCTGCTGCCACTACCGCAATCACCTGTCCGACGTATTCCACCACCTCTTTCGCCAATAGCGGATCACCGTGGGTCAAAGGGGCAATATCCAGTTCGCCCGGCACGTCCTGCCAGGTGATCACCCGTACCACGCCGGGGAAGTCGTAACAGGCAGACAGGTCCAGCTTTTCAATCCGCGCATGCGCGCGTTCGCTCAGTCTGGCCGCCAGGTGCAATTGGTTGGGAAATTCCAGCCGATCGTCAATGTATTGCGCTTCACCGCTGACGTGCTTGTCGGCACTCTCGTGTTTACGACTGCGGCCCACGCCGCTGGTCAGCGACTGACGGAAACGTTCGGCCAGCTGTTCCTGAGTGTCTGGGGTATCTTTGCGATTACTCATAAGCGGTGACCTCAATTGCCCATTGCGGCGTGGTCAGCGCAATGAAGTAGCGACGCAGCAGGTTTTGCGCCACCAGCAAACGGTAAGCGCTGCTGGCGCGAAAATCGCTCAGCGGCGTAAAGTCCTGCGCCAGTGCCTGGGCCGCGCGTTCGAGGGTTTCCCGTCGCCACGGTTGCCCCAGTAACTGCTGCTCGCAGAGCAAGGCGCGTTTTGGGGTTGCCGCCATGCCGCCGAACGCCACGCGGGCGCTGCGGATAACGCCCTGCTCAAAGGTCAGATTGAACGCGCCGCATACGGCCGAAATGTCGTCTTCCAGCCGCTTGGAGACTTTCCAGGCCCGGAAGTCGGCCGGTGCGCCGGCAGGCAGTACGATGCTTTCAATAAACTCCCCCGGCTGCAACGCGGTTTGGCGATAGCCAAGGAAAAAGTCGTTTAACGCCAGCTCGCGCTGCGTGGCACCACAGCGCAGGATCAGCTGTGCGTCCAGCGCCAGCAACAACGGCGCACCGTCGCCAATCGGCGAGGCATTGGCAATATTGCCCCCCAGGGTGCCCTGATTGCGGATCTGCTGCGAAGCAAAACGCGCCAGCAGATCGCCAAAGGCCGGATGATAGTGGGCCAACAGCGGGTACAGGTCGCTCAGCGTGGCCCCGGCACCGATAATCAGCCGCTCGCCCTGCTGACGAACCGACTTTAGCGCCTCAATTTGTCCGATGGCGATCATCAATGGGATGTCCTGATGCCGCTGGGTCACTTCCAGCGCCAGATCGGTGCCGCCGGCCAACAATTTGGCCTGCGGGTGCCGTTGATACAGCGCCGCCAGTTCATCCAGGCTTTGCGGCAGCAGGCAGCGGTTGTTCGCAGTCTCCAGCGGCGTCGCGGCCGGGATCGTCCGCAGGCGCTGTAAGGTCTCTGACTGCTGGAGGTCGAAACTGTCTGGCCCTGGGGTCTCGCACGCCTGCTGGGCCGCCGCCAATATCGGCCGGTAGCCGGTGCAGCGGCACAGGTTACCGGCCAGCGCTTGCTGCGCCTGTTCGCGCTGATAGGCCACACCACTTTTTTGCAGGCAGAACATCGACATCACGAACCCCGGGGTGCAAAAACCGCACTGCGAGCCGTGACAGTCGACCATGGCCTGCTGCACGCTGTGCAATTTTCCCTGCTGCTTCAGGTCCTCTACGGTGATCAACTGTTTGCCGTGCAGTGCACTGACGAACGTCAGACAGGCGTTAACGCTGCGGTAGCGCAGTTGCTCGCCGTCCGGCTCTGCCAGCACCACGGTGCAAGCGCCGCAATCGCCGGAAGCGCAGCCCTCTTTGGTGCCGCAGCGGCCCAGATCGCGGCGCAGGTAATTCAGCACCGTGGTGTTGGGATCGAGAGCACTTTCACTTTTCAGGCTTTGATTGAGCAGAAACTGGATCATGCGGCCTCCTGCTGGGTAGCCGGTCGATACACCACTTTGCCGTCGACGTAGGTTCGGTAAATGTTGCGGTCGTCGCCCAGGGTCATCAGCATAAACAGGTGTTCCGCCAATGTGCGGCAGTTTTCATGGCGCAGCTTTTGCAGCGGCGACACCGCCGGATCCAGCACCACGAAATCCGCCTCTTTGCCGACCCCGAAGTTGCCGATTTTGTCATCCAGCGACAGCGCCCGCGCCCCGCCCAGCGTGGCGTGGTAGAAGGCTTCGCCGGCCGAGAGCTGATAGCGCTGCAACTGACCGACTTTGTAAGCCTCGCCCAGCGTTTGCAGCATATTAAAGGTGGTGCCGGCACCGATATCGGTACCGATCCCCAGCTTCACCTGCTTCTGCCAGGCCTTTTGCAGATTGAACAAACCGCTGCCCAGGAACAGGTTGGACGTCGGGCAAAAGGCGATCGACGAACGGGTCTGGCACAGGCAGTCCCACTCTGACTCTTCCAGATGCAAACAGTGGGCGAACACGCTTTTCTCTCCGGTCAGCCCGTACTGGTGATACACGTCCAGGTAGCTGCGGCTGTCCGGGAACAGCTCTTTCACCCAGGCGACTTCATCCAGATTTTCGCTCAGGTGGGTGTGCAGGTAGGCGTCCGGGAACTCCTGACGCAACCGTTGTACCTGCTCAAGCAGTGCCGGGGTGCTGGTGGGCGCAAAGCGCGGCGTGATGGCGTAACTCAACCGCTGTTTGCCGTGCCAGCGTTCAATCAGTGAGCGCGTTTGCCGGTAGCTCTGCTCCGGAGTTTCCAGCAAGGCTTCCGGCGCATGGCGATCCATCATGACCTTACCGGCGATCAAGCGCATATTCAGCGCCGCTGCCTGGCTGAACAAGGCTTCAACCGACTGCGGATGCACGGTGCCAAACACCAGCGCCGTGGTGGTACCGTTGCTTAACAGCTGTTGCAGAAAGAACGCCGACATCTTGTCGGAATGCTGCTCACAGCAGAATTGGCTTTCTGTCGGGAAGGTATAGTTTTTTAGCCACGCCAACAATTGTTCGCCATAGGCGCCAATCATTTCGGTTTGCGGATAATGAATGTGGGTGTCGATAAAGCCCGGCACGATCAGTTTGTCGGGATAGTGAGTCACCTCGAACCCCGGCGGCAACAGCGACTCCCCCTGCTGCCAACTGCCGAACCAGACAATGACCCCTTCATTTAACAGCAGTAATCCGTCAGGGATCTCTCGCTGTTGCTGACTCAACTGCTGCGGATGATCCACGCAGGCAGCGATATCGAAAAAATGACCACGGATCGCCGTGGTGAATGACATGCTCATTTTGCTTTCCTTCTCTACCGACCAGCGCACAGCCCCCGGCTGAGTGAATTCAGCCCGGAGAACGATGGCGGTCCTTTTATCGAACGCAGGTGTTGAATTAAGAATAGCAAGCGGCGTGCCAGTTGGTTTTTTATTGGCTATTTTTGTTTAAAAACAAACAGATAAAATTAACACCCCCAATAATCTGAGCCAATGAAAATAAACAAAAAATAAGCAAACGGTTGCCTGCAAATAGCAACCGTTTGCTTATATTGGAATAAAAGCTGGCCTGCACCATTATTGGGCAAGAATATAAATCGGGGGGGATGCAATTTATTACTTCAATAACACTTCATAACGCGGATTGAATTCATCAAACAACGGCAGCGCCGCCGCGCCTAATGCCGCGGTATCCGCACCGGTCGTGCCCAGTCGTACCCGCATGCCGTCGAGGTATTTGCTGCGTACCGAGCGGTGCAGCGGCGCCAGGCGCTTGATCAGCTGTTCCACCAGGCTTTCCGGCATCAGGCCGCCAATAATCACCGCTTCGGCATCGAACATGCACTCGATAATGTTGATCGCCTGGCGTAACGCCGGTACCGCCGAATCCAGCCAGGCGTCGATCTGCGGCTGCGGCAACGTCAGCAAGACTTGCGGCATGGCGCGCATCGGATCCAGCCCGCAACTCTCGTAGGCCGCCTGCAGCGAGACATAGCGTTCCAGACACCCCAGGTTACCGCAGTAACAGGCCCGCCCGCCCGGTTGCACAATCATGTGGCCGACCTCACCAGCATTGTGCGCATGGCCGGTATAAATACGGCCGTCGGTGAAAATGCCCGCGCCAAGACCGGTACCGAGATACAAATAAATAAACGAATTCAGCTGCCTGGCGACACCGTGCAAACGCTCGCCGATGGCGGCGACGGTGGCGTCGTTCTCCAGCGTCACCGGCAGGCCGCTTTGTGCGTTAAGTTCAGCCACCACATCGATATTTTCCCAGCCGTTGAGCGTGGTCGGCCCCACGGAGGAGATCCCCTCCACGCCAAACGGCCCCGGCATCACCACGCCGATGCCCAACATTTTTCCCCAGGTCAGATCCGGCTGCTGGCGCATTTCTTGCAGTACATCACAAATCAGTTTCAAGGTGGCAGCAGGTTGCGGCTTTTGCACCATAATCAGCCGGTGGAAACGAACGCTGCCTGACAAATCGACCACGATGATCAGCAGTGACTGGTGATCCAGATGGATGCCGATGGAATACGCACTGTCCGGGTTCAGGGTCAACGGCGTGGCCGGCTGACCTCGCCCGCCGGCACGACGCGGCAGGTGCGAGGAGAGAATACCGGCCTGTTCCAGCTCGGTTGCGATGTTTGAAACGGTTTGCGGCGTCAGTGAGGTCAGCCGGGCAATTTCGGCACGGGTCAGTTCACCGTGCAGACGAATAGCTTCTATCACTACGCGCCGGTTGTGTGCACGAGCATGCTCAAGGTTAGTGCCGGATGTCGTCATAACTGCCTATGCAGAAAGGGAAATCGTCTTTGCAGTATGGTGCCCTCCAATAAAGCAATCAAATTGATTTAAAAATCTTTTTAACACCGGAGAACGCACAATGAAAAGCCATACCCTCGCCGCGACGGCAGTCTGCAGTTTGTCTGCCCTGGCGTTCAGTCTCTCATCCGCCTATGCCGCGCCCACGCAGATCAACGCGCTGTTTATGACCCAGGCGGCGTACAGCGAAAACGACATCCGCGCCATGACCGCAGACTTCAGCAAACAACACCCGGATGTCACCGTTAATCTGGAGTTCGTCCCTTACGAAGCGCTGCACGATAAAATCGTCGCGGCACGCGGTGCGGGCAGCAATGGCTACGATGTGGTGCTGTTCGACGCCATTTGGCCGGCGGAATTCACCAAATTCGGCCTGCTGCAGGATGTCACCTCCCGCATCAGCGCCGACGACAGCGCCAAAATTTTTGCCGGCGCCCTGACCACCGTCACCTATAAAGACAAACGCTGGGGCATGCCGTGGATCCTCGACACCAAATACCTGTATTACAACAAGGCCATGCTGGCCAAGGCCGGGATTGCCGCCCCGCCGAAAACCTGGCAGGAACTGGCCCAGCAGGCCGAAATCCTCAAACAGAAAAAGGTGGTCAAATACCCGCTGGTGTGGAGTTGGTCACAGGCCGAAGCGCTGGTTTGCGACTACACCACGCTGGTGTCCGCCTATAAAGGCCAGTTCTTGCAGCAGGGTAAAATCACCTTCTCTACCCCAGGTTCACTGCAGGCCGCCAGCTACATGAAGGCGTCACTGGATAAAGGGCTGACCAACCCGAACTCCCGCGAGTACCTGGAGGAGGACGTGCGCAAGGCCTTCTCCAACGGCGATGCGGCCTTTGCGCTGAACTGGACCTATATGTACAACATGGCCAACGATCCGAAGCAAAGCAAAGTGGCCGGTGACGTCGGCATCGTGCCGGCACCGGGATCGGAGCCCGGTCAGGTTTCTGCGGTCAATGGCTCCATGGGGCTAGGCATCGCCAAGGCCAGCGCCCACCCCGATCAAGCCTGGCAGTACATCAGCTACATGACCTCGCAGCCGGTGCAGGACAAGTACGCCAAACTGAGCCTGCCTATCTGGAAATCGTCCTACGAGGATCCGGCGGTGCAGAAAGGTCAGGAACCGCTGATCGCGGCGGCCAAACAGTCGTTGAACGTGATGCTGTCGCGCCCCGAAACCGCGGATTACTCCCGGTTGTCCAACGGATTGCAGCAGGATCTGCAGCAAATCCTGCAGGGTAAAGTCACGCCGCAGGCCGGGCTGGATGCCGCGACCCAAAGCGCTGCGCGGCTGCGTTAAGCCATGACGATGCTCACTTTGCCCCAACGTGAGCGTCGTCAGGCATGGGTGCTGCTGGCACCCATGCTGCTGATGATGCTGCTGTTAACCGCCTGGCCGCTGGGCCGCACCCTGTGGCTGAGTTTGACCGACGCGGCGCTGGTCGGCGACGGTGTCAGCCCGGCCTGGGTCGGTGCGGATAACTTTATCTATGCCCTGACCGACCCGGATTTTCAGGCCGCGCTGTGGCGTACGCTGTATTTCACCCTGGTTTCGGTAGCGTTCGAAGGCGTGATCGGTGTCCTGGTGGCGCTGTTGCTTAACCAACAATTCCACGGCCGCAATCTGCTGCGGGTGCTGGTGATTTTGCCGTGGGCGCTGCCGACCATCGTCAACGCCACGATGTGGCGGCTGAATTTCAACCCGGATTACGGCAGCATCAACGCGCTGCTGACCCAGCTCGGGGTGATTGACCACTATCGCAGTTGGCTGGGCGACCCGGCTTCGGCGCTTAACGCGGTGATGCTGGCGGATATCTGGAAGAACTACCCGTTGATCACCCTGCTGACACTGGCGGCGTTGCAATCCATCCCGGACGATTTGTACGAAGCCGCCCGGCTCGACGGTGCCTCGGCGTGGCGACGGTTTCGCGCCATCACCCTGCCCGCCATTCTGGCCCCGCTGGCGGTGGCGTTGGTGCTGCGCACCATTGATGCCTTCAAAGTGTTCGACATCATTTACGTGATGACGCGCGGCGGGCCGATGGACAGCACCAAAACCCTGAGCTTCTTTGTTTATCAGGAGTCGTTCAGTTATCTGCGTGCCGGCAGCGGTGCCGCCTATGCGGTGTTGATGACCCTGCTGTGCGGCCTGCTGATTGCGCTGTACATGCTGATGTTGTTCCGCCAGCGCAGAAGGAGCCTCGCCGATGAAGCCTAAGATCCGCCTGCTATTGCGCTACGGCGCCGCGCTGCTGTTGGCGCTGTCGATCCTCGCGCCGATGCTGTGGCTGTTTCTGATGAGCGTCAGTTCCTCGGCCGACTTGACCCGCGTCCCGCTGGAATGGCTGCCGCGCCACTGGGATTTTTCGCGTTATGCCAGCCTGCTGTCGCTACAGCCCGGCCAGCCGGGAGCCTTGTTCCTGCACGCGTTGTTCAACAGCCTGCTGGTCGCCTGTGGCGCGACGCTGATTTCATTGTTGCTGGCCATTCCTGCGGCGTTCAGCTTTTCGCGTTACCCCGGCCGCGACGGCTGGCTGTTTGCCAGCCTGGCCATTTACATGGTGCCGCCGGTGGCTTTCGTGCTGCCGCTGTATTTTATCCTGCAACAGTTGGCACTGTTGAACACCCATATTGGCCTGGTGCTGGTCTATTGTTCACTGATCCTGCCGTTCCTCACCTGGATGCTGAAAAACCAATTTGATGCTCTGCCGATCGATATCGAGCAGGCGGCGCGGCTTGATGGGTTACGCCAGTGGCAGGTGCTGCTGCGCATTACCCTGCCGTTAGCCAAACCGGCGTTGGGGGCTTCGGCCCTGTTCGGCTGGTTGCTGGCCTGGGACGAATTTTTCTACGCGCTGCTGTTTACCAGCAATATTCAGGCGCAGACGTTGCCGGTGACCATTGCCGGTTTCACCGCCGGACGGGCCACCGATGACGGGCTGATCGCCGCCGTCGGCATTCTGGCCGCCATTCCACCACTTTTTATTGCCCTGTGGCTGCAAAAAACGCTGGTTAGCGGCTTAACCAGCGGCGGCAGCAAGGGTTAATTTATTCAGGGAAAATTGACATGATGAATACCAACACTCGCCCCACGCTGTACGTGGTAGGCAATATCAACGTCGACGTGATCATGAGCACCCTGCAGCAATGGCCGCAGAAAGGCACCGAGGCGATGCTGGATCACAGTGAGTTGCGCCCCGGCGGCTCAGCAGGCAACTGCGCACTGGCGCTGGCGGCGCTGGAAACCCCTTACCGCCTGGTGGCCAATCAGGGCAACGACTATTTCAGCCCCTGGCTGGCACAGCGGTTCCCGGAAAGCTCGCTGTATTGGCCGACCTACAGTTGTGAAACTTCGCTGACTTTTGGCGTGACTCATCCCGACAACGAGCGCACTTTTTTTAGCAATCAGGGGCATATTACCCGCCTGACTCAGGACGACGTCCTGCATCAGATCCCTTTGTTCGCCGCTACCGGCGACACCGTATTGCTGTGCGGCACCTTCCTGTGCACCGCCTTGCTGGCGGAATACCCGGCGTTGCTGCAAACCCTGCGCCAGCGTGGCTATCGCATTGCGGTGGATACCGGCTGGCCGCCACAGGGCTGGAGCGATTCGTTACGCGCACACATCGCCGACTGGTTGCCGTTTTGCGACATCCTGCTGCTCAATGAAGTGGAAACCTGCGGCATGGCGGGCAACGAAGATCTGTACACCGCCGCCCGCAGCCTGAATCGGCAACAACCGGCCGACGCCGCCTGCGTGGTGAAATGCGGCCCGGACGGGGCACGCATGTGGTGCGGCGAACGTTTGCTGCAAGCGGCGGCGCATCCCATCAAGGTGGTCGATACCATCGGTGCCGGTGACAGTTTTAACGCCGGGTTTCTGACGGCCTGCCTGCATGGCCATTCGGCGGCAGTAGCACTGCGCTGGGGCATTCGCGCCGCCAGCCATGCCATCAGCAGCTCACCGCGCCAGTATCTGGACTGGAACACCCTGAAAACCTGCGCCGGAGAAATGGTCTGATGGCAAGTGTCGAACTGGTCAAAGTCGCTAAATATTACGGCAAACAGCGGGTGTTGAACCCTTTGGACCTGACGATCCCCGACGGCAGCTTTACCGTGCTGGTCGGCCCGTCCGGCTGCGGTAAGTCCACGCTGTTGCGCTTGCTGGCCGGGCTGGACACGCTGACCGATGGCGCGATCCTGCTGGATAAAAAGAAGATAAACGATCTGGATCCTGCCGATCGCGACATCGCCATGGTGTTCCAAAGCTATGCGCTCTACCCGCATCTGACGGTGGCGGAAAACATGGCGTTCCATATGCAGGTAATGAAAGTCAGTAAAAGCGAGCAGCACACCAAGGTGCAGCAAGCGGCGCGCATTCTGGGCATCGACCCGCTGTTGCAGCGCTACCCCAAAGAGCTGTCCGGCGGCCAGCGTCAACGGGTGGCAATGGGCCGCGCCATGGTGCGTAATCCCAAGGTATTTTTATTCGATGAACCGCTATCCAACCTCGATGCCCAGTTGCGAATGGAGCTGCGCGCCGAGATCAAAGCCCTGCATCAGCAGTTCAAAACCACTACGGTGTATGTCACCCACGACCAGATTGAAGCCATGACGCTGGCGGACCAGATTGTGGTGATGAAAGACGGCAATATCGTGCAGCAAGGCAAACCGCTGGAGATCTACGATGCGCCCGCCAATACCTTCGTGGCGCGTTTTATTGGCTCACCGCCGATGAATTTGTTGGAGGGTATCATCACGCCGCGCGGCGATCGTGACGGTGTCACCTGCGGTGAGCTGTGGTTGCCGTTGCCCGCTAAATGGCGGCAGGCGGCTCCGGGCAGCAAAGTGATCCTCGGGCTGCGCCCGCACGATTTCCACCTGGTCGAGGCCAACGAGCACCCCGCAGCCCAACTGCGCCTGATGGAGATCACCGGCGACGTCAGCCTGTTGCACCTCACCTGGGGCGGCTACCGGCTGCATGTGCAGTTCAGCGGGCGGGTTAACGCGCAGAGCGGTGAGTCGCTGTGGTTAGCGCCCAACAGCGATGCGATCCACCTGTTCGACGCCGAGACAGGGCAACGTCTGAGTGAAATTTGAAGGATCTGGCGGCCACGGACGGCTTCAACTTCTGGGCGTTGGGGTTAAGAACTTGTTTAACAATGAATATTTCACCCGCGCCTACGACGATAACAACAAAGGGTTGTACATCGGCCAGCCGCGAACCCTGTATCTGCAAGGTTCGGTCAAGTACTAAGTCCCCTCTGCGGGCGCAAACGCTGCGCCCGCTAATTATCACCCGCTCAACCTCTTTTTAACCTCTGCGCAATGCGTTATGCTCAAAAAACTCTTCCGGCGTTAACATTTTTGAAACGGGGTTTCTGTTATGTTCGCATTCTGTCCGCGCTCCGCCCGGCGTGCTTTGCCATGAGTTTCTTTTCACGCGCCAGCGCGTTGCCACTGCTGGTGGCGGGCGCCTTCTTTATGGAAAACCTCGACGGCACGGTGATCGTCACGGCCATGCCGCAGATGGCGGCAGCCTTCGGCGTGCGGCCAGTGGACATGAACATTGGCATCTCGGCCTACATTTTGACGCTGACGGTGTTTATTCCCGCCAGCGGCTGGATCGCCAACCGCTTTGGCGCCCGCAATATTTTCGCCGCCGCGGTGTTGATTTTCACCCTCGCATCGGTGCTGTGCACCGCCAGCGTTAACCTGCCCACCTTTACGGCGGCCCGTATTCTGCAAGGCTTTGGCGGTGCGCTGATGGTGCCGGTCGGCCGGTTGGTGGTGTTGCGCAATACCGCCAAACCGGACCTGATCAAAGCCATCGCCACCATTACCTGGCCTGGGCTGGTGGCCCCGGTCCTCGGCCCGCCGGTCGGCGGGTTTATTACCACCTACGCCTCATGGCACTGGATTTTTATTCTCAATGTACCCTTGGGCATCGCCGCGTTGTGGCTGGCCTGGCGGCTGATCCCGCAGGAAGCGCCGCAGAAAGGTGTGCCCTTTGACGCGCTGGGCTTCGTGCTGACCGGCATTGCCTGTTTCGGCCTGATGTTCGGCCTGGACCTGATCAACCATCCGCAGTTGTCCTGGCTGGTGCCCGCGCTGTGTATTTTTGGCAGTCTGGCGCTGGGGGCGCTGGCAGTCCGTCACGCCAAACGCACGACTCATCCGTTGATCAACCTGTGGGCGATGCGCATAAAAAGTTACGCCGTCACCATTTGGGGCGGCACGCTGTTCCGCATCGCCATTGGTGCGGTGCCCTTCTTGCTGCCGCTGCTGTTCCAGATTGGCTTTGGTCTGAACGCCTTTGACGCCGGGCTGCTGGTGCTGGCGGTGTTCGCCGGTAATCTGGTGATGAAACCCTTTACCTCGGCGGTGCTGTACCGTTTTCGCTTCCGCACCACGCTGGTGGTGAACGGCTTGCTCAATGCCGCTACCATTTTCGCCTGCGCGTTACTGACGCCGCAGACGCCAACCTGGCTGATTTTGGCCCTGCTGTTCGTCAGCGGCTTGACCCGCTCCATGCAGTTCACCGCGCTCAATACGCTGGCGTTTTCCGAAGTGCCGCAGCCGCAGATGAACGGGGCCAACACGCTGTTCAATGTGTCGCAGCAAATGGGCAGTGGGCTGGGGATCGCCATCGGGGCGCTGGCACTGCGCCTGGCGGAAATGTTGATGCCACAGTCGGCCGAGCGCCTCCCCTTGGTCGATTTCCGGCTGGCGTTTGTGGTCATCGGCGTTATCGCCCTGTTGGCGGTGATCGACAGCTTCACTCTGGACCCCAACGCCGGCAGTGAGGTTCGCCAGCGAAAACCGGCAGCCGACCCTGTGCCCCTCTCGCCTCAGCGATTGCAGAAATAAGTCGCATCTGTCGCCAATCAACGTAATATCGATGATCCGCCCCGTTTCACCGGTGCGGATTTTTTGCCGTTTTGGCCTGAAAAGCGAGGTAATAATAATGATCCACAGTGACCTTTCTCAGTGCCGCGTGAACACCGACCGGTTGTTGATTGCCCCTTTTACCGCAGCAGACGCCGACGATGTTTACCAGGCGATTACCCCTACGTTGACGCGCTTTATGAACTTTGAACCGGAAGAGTCGCCGGAGGCCTTTGCCAACGTTTGGCAAGCCTGGCTGCCGCTGATCCGCGAAGGTGAGGAGCTGATTTTCATCGCCCGCCTGCGTGACAGCAAACAGTTTGTCGGCATGGGCGGCGTACACGACTTGCACAACACTACGCCGGAACTGGGCATCTGGGTGAAAGAGACCCTGCATGGCCAAGGCTATGGCCGCGAAATTGTTCACGCCATGGCGGTGTGGGCCAGCGAACGCTACCGGCCACGCCACTTTATCTACCCGGTGGCCGAACAAAATACCCCAAGCCGGCGCATCGCCGAATCCCTGGGCGGCGTGGTGGCCGGCCGACGCGAAAACACCAAATACGACTGCGTGGTGTATCACGTCCCGCCACAGCTGTAAGCCACCGCCTGGCCGCATCTCATGAGTAAATGACCAAAAACCGCCCGTCTGGCAGCAGCGATGGCGGTTTTTTTATGTGGATGCCGATAACCACTGCCACTTAAAGTGGGATTATGCTAATGCTAGTAGCATGTAGGCTAAAAACAGTTGAGGAACAGCAACATGATCATTTTTGTTACGGGCGCCACATCCGGTTTTGGTGAGGCCATCACACGACGTTTTATCCGCGAAGGCCATCAGGTGATTGCCTCCGGCCGTCGTATTGAACGCCTGGAAGAGTTGAAAGATGAATTGGGCGAGGCGCTGCATATCGTCCGCCTGGACGTGCGCAACCGCGCGGCAATCCAACAGGTGATGGATGAACTGCCTGCCGCGCTGCGTCAGATTGACATACTGGTGAATAACGCCGGGCTGGCGTTAGGTCTGGAACCGGCGCACAAGGCCAATGCCGATGATTGGGAAACCATGATCGACACCAACGCCAAAGGCCTGGTGAACATGACCCGCGCCCTGCTGCCGGCGATGGTAGAACGCAACATCGGCCATGTGATCAACATCGGTTCCGTTGCGGCCAACTGGCCCTATGCCGGCGGCAACGTCTATGGCGCGACCAAGGCCTTCGTCAAGCAGTTCAGCCTCGGCCTGCGTGCCGACTTGCACGGCACCCGCATCCGCGTGACCGACATCGAGCCAGGCCTGGTGGGCGGTACCGAATTTTCCAACGTGCGTTTCAAAGGTGACGACGGCAAGGTCGACAAGGTCTATGACGGTGCCAATGCGCTGACGCCGGAAGATATCGCCGAGTCGGTGTTCTGGGTAGCGACGCTACCGGGCCACGTCAACATCAACTCGCTGGAGATCATGCCGGTCAGCCAGTCCTTTGCCGGGTTGAATATCCACCGCGAAGCCTGATGTCATGCGGCAGGGTCTACCCCTGCCGCCGCTTATCAGGCCGCGCGCCAGCCGGAAACGATGATCAGCATCCCCGCCAGGGCGACACCGGCCCCCAACCAATCCAACGCCGACAACTTCACCCCGTCCACCATCCGCAACCATAGCAAGGCCGTCGCCACGTACACCCCACCGTAGGCGGCATACACTCGCCCGCTGGCCGCCGGATGCAGCGTCAATAACCAGACAAACAGCATCAGGCTGGCCGCCGCCGGCAGCAGCAACCAGGCGCTGGCACTCTTTTTCAACCACAGGTAAGGTAAGAAACAGCCGATGATCTCGGCCAGCGCCGTGGCGAAAAATAACAGGGTGGTCTTTAACATGGGGCAAGCTTTCTCTCTGTAAAGTAAACGATGCGGCGCTTAACTGGTGCAGTCCAAGGGCAGGATGGTATATTTATCAACACGCCTGCGGGCGCGGTAAAGCCAGTGCTGCCGTTTTCAGGCAACACTAACTCATAAGGATGAAACGATGAAAACACTTTCTACCCAACGACTGCTGCGCGGGATGCTGCCGGTCGCCATGTTGGTGCTGATGGGCGCCTGGCAGGCACCGGCCTTGGCCGCCAGTTGCACTCAAGGCAGCACCTGCGTGACCGTCGACGGCAGCAACAGCGGCGCCATGGGCACCGAAGCGGCCCGTCAGAGCAAAGAACAGTTCAACGACACCAAATCTCTGCGTAATAAGGTGAATACCCGCGTGGAGAAAGAGTTCGACAAGGTAGACAAGGCGATTGATAGCGAAGACCGCTGCGACGACAGCCTGAACGTTAACGCTTACTGGGAGCCGAACACCCGCAAGTGTCTGGATCGCCAGACCGGTCGTCAGATTAATCCTTAATCTGGCCGCCGCCAGCGGTGACCGTTACTCTTCGGCACCGTAGCTGCTATCCTGACAAAGGAAGCCCATTCTCAAAAAGGACGAAGTGATGAAAAAAGCGCTTATTTTGGGTGCAGTGCTGATGGCCGCCGCCCCACTGGCCGCTTTGGCCTCGTGCGAAAGCGTGAAGGCGGACATTTCGCAGAAAATCGTCAAAAACGGCGTGCCGGAGTCCGGCTTCAAGCTGGATATCGTGCCTAACGATCAGGTCCAACAAGCCGGCGGGCTGGTGGTTGGCCACTGCGAAAACGACACCCAGAAGATTGTTTATACTCGCCTGAGCAACGGCGACGACAGCGGTGACGCGGCCCAGACCGGCACCAGTCAAGACACCAAACCCGCACAATAATCCTGATTCAGGGCGCTTTCTGCGCCCTTAGCTTGATGACAAACACCCGAAAAATGGGATTTTCGGATGTTTGGGGCAAAGCAGAAGATCTAATCCTTTGTTTTTATTAGTGCTCAGAACCTGATGTTAATTACAAGGGACTTTGTCAGCAGTCTGAGGGCGCTTTCTGCGCCCTTCCCTTATGCCTGCTCCGCCTCTTCACCCTCACCCTGCGGCCGATGCCGTGCGGGGATCAACATCGCCGCCGCCAGCGCCAACAGTGAGATCAACGCCGAAACCAGAAATACCCAATGCAATGAAGCGGCAACCTGCTGAGTCATCTCTGTCAGCAGGTCCGGCGCCATGGCGCCACGCGCGGCCGGCTCCATCAGTTGCTGCACTGGGTCGGCGGTTTGCGGCAAGCGAACCTGCAGGTTAATGTTCAACGTCGCGCCTAAAATGGCGGTCCCGATCGCCGAGCCCATCATGCGGGTAAACACCGTACAGGCAGTGGCGATGCCGCGAATGCTGTGGTGCGCGGCGTTTTGCACCGACACCAGAAACGTCGTATTACACAGCCCCATGCCGGCCCCCACCATAAAGGCCGCCACTCGTCCCCACAGCAGGCCCCCGGTCGGCTGCAGCAGCAACAAGATCAGGCCGCCGGCCAACAGTAACAACGCCCCCAGCAATGCCGTGGTGCGATAAGTGGTCATCAGCATCAGTCGCCCGCTGAAGGTGCTGGCCAACGGCCAACCAATCGACATCAGCGCCAGCGTGGTACCGGCCTCCAGCGGCGTTCCGCCCATCACGCCCTGAATAAAGGTCGGCAAGAAGGCACTGATGCCCATCATCGCCGCACCAATCACCAGCCCGCCAATATTACCAGCGACGATCACCCGGCTTTGCCACAACGCCAGCGGGAACAGTGGCTCCGGCGCACGGCGCTCCTGGCGGACTAACAACATCAATGCGACGGCCGCCAACGCCAACAAAGGCAGCACCCACCACCCGAGATTTTCCGCCTGCAACAGCGACAGCAACAGCGCCGAAACAAACAGCGTCAGCCAGGCGGTGCCCGCCAGATCCAACGCGTGCTTGCGCACCTGTTGGCGAGCAGGCAGATAGCGGCCAAGGAAAAACATCGCCAACAAGCCAATCGGTAAGTTAACCCAGAACACCAGCGCCCACGGCAGATGCTGGACGATAAACGCGCCCAACAGCGGGCCAATAATCGCCGAAACACCCCAGACACTGGACAGATAGCCCATCACCTTCGGCCGTTCGGTGGCGCTGTAGATATCGCCGATGATGGTGGTGGCGATCGGCATAATCGCCCCGGCGCCCAGCCCCTGCAATAGCCGAAAACCTATCAGCCAGTACATGTTGGGCGAGAAACCGCACAGTACCGATCCCAGCAGAAACAGCGATGCACCAAAGAAAAACACCCGCTTGCGACCCAACAGATCCGCCAGTCGGCCATAAATCGGAATGGTGATCGCCTGGGCCAACAAATAAACCGCAAACACCCAGCCCAGCAGGGAGAAACCGCCAAGATCGCCGATAATCGTGGGCATCGCCGTGGCAACAATGGTCGCCTCGATAGCCGACATAAACATCGCCAGCATGCAGGCAATCAGGATCAAGGGGCGGTGAGCGATGGGAGTCGAAGCTTCGTTATTTGTCATAGCGTAATTACAAACCGTGGGTTCTCATTTTCATCCCAGTATATCAGCCAGATCAATCGCTGCCGTTACCCAGGTCTACTTAGCTGTTTTTGCTGGCGAAAAACGCACCATTTGAACGTTTATGTGACAGCGTCACACAAAATAAAGCTACATCACCCCTTTGCGTCAATAAACCGCGCGCTCCCCGGCGATTCTGCAAAGATTCTCTGGCCTTCGGCCGGGGTGGCAAGCACAATACTCAGCTGAACCTTTCTTTTTTCTCCTGATTTTACTGACGCATGAAACGATTGGTCCACCTGCACCACTATCGCGCCCTGCTGCGCCGCCTGTTTATCGCCATCTTTCTTGGTATCGCCGCCGCGTTGGTGGTTTGGCTGTTTCACCGTGCGATGCTCGGTCTGGAATGGTTATTGCTCGACCACGAGAGCGGCAGTCTGGTGGCCGCCGCCTCAGCATTACCTGCCTGGCGCAGAGCGCTGACCCCGGCGTTAGGCGGGTTGGCGGCGGGTCTGTTGCTGTGGGTTTACCAACGCTACCAGCACCAGCGTCAGATAGCCCCCACCGACTATATGGAAGCGATCGAAACCGGCGACGGGCGACTGGATGTCAGCGCCAGCCTGGTGAAATGCCTGGCTTCGCTGTTGGTGGTGTCCAGCGGCAGTGCCATCGGGCGTGAAGGGGCGATGATCCTGTTGGCGGCCCTGGTGGGATCGGTGTTTGCCCAACGTTTCACCCATGAGAAAGAATGGAAGCTGTGGGTTGCCTGTGCCGCCGCCGCCGGGATGGCCAGTGCTTACCACGCCCCGTTGGCGGGCAGTCTGTTTATCGCGGAAATCCTGTTTGGCACGCTGATGCTGGCTTCGCTGGGCCCGGTGGTGATTGCCGCCGTCTGCGCGCTGCTGGTCACCAACCTGCTCAACGGCGGTCAGGCACCGCTGTATCTGGTGGAGCCGCTGCCCGCGCCCTGGCCGGTGCAATATCTGCTGATGGCGATACTCGGCGTATTGGCCGGTGTCTGTGGCCCGTTATTTTTATGGGCGATGACGGCCTCCGGCCATGCGTTCCGCTCGCTGCGCCTGAAGCCCCCTTTGCAATTGGCGCTCGGCGGGCTGATCGTAGGGTTACTTTCGCTGTTGTTTCCTGAGGTGTGGGGCAATGGTTACAGCGTGGTGCAGTCACTGCTCAGTGCGCCGCCCGGCGTATTGCTGGTTGGCGCCATTCTGATCTGCAAGTTGTTGGCGGTTCTCGCCAGCAGCGGTTCCGGTGCGCCCGGCGGGGTGTTCACCCCCACGCTGTTTGTCGGCGCCGCACTGGGTTCGCTGGTTGGGCAACTCTGTGCCACCTGGCCGGAACTGGGCAGCGCGGTACCGCTGCTGATGGCCTTGACCGGCATGGCCACACTGCTGGCGGCCACGACCCACGCACCGATCATGGCTGCGCTGATGGTGTTCGAAATGACCGGCGAATATACCCTGCTCCCCGGGATCTTGCTGGCCTGTGTGATCGCCACCACCGTATCGCGCGGTTTACGCTCGGTGTCGGTTTATCACAACGCCTAGCGGTTCAGCAGCGGTGAGATATCCAGATAATGTGCCAGTTCACGCTGTTCCGCGCGTGGCAGATAAGGAATTTCACCCAGCAACGGCGCGGGAATGCGCTGCTGCAACGCTTCGATGGTTTCGGCGTAGTGCGCCAACCCTGGGTTGATGCGGTTTGCCACCCAGCCCAGCAAAGGTAAGCCGTCATTAATGATCGACTGGGCCGTTAACAACGCATGGCTGACGCAACCCAGTTTAATACCCACCACCAAAACTACCGGCAATTGCTCCTGAATCACCCACTCGGCGTAAGGCCGCATGTCGTTCATCAATACACGCCAGCCACCACTGCCCTCAACCACTACGGTATCGGCCTTGGCCGACAAATGCTGCAATCCGCTGCTCATCACACCATAGTTGATATCGTCGGTAGGTTGCGCGTGAAACACCTCTTCCAGGCAGGTGATCGGATTGATTTCCGGATATGACAGCGGCATGGTCGAGGATGCCTGTAGAACCAAAGCGTCTTTATTGCGAAGGCCTTCGCTGGTTTCCTGACAGCGTGCAGCAACCGGCTTGTAGCCGGCCACTGAGCGGCCCTGCGCGGCAAAGGCCTGCAACAAAGCGCGGGAAACCACGGTTTTACCGACATCGGTATCCGTTCCTGTAACAAATAAACGCGTTAACATGACTTTATTGCCCCGAGATACACCGTTAACCAAAATATCGCCGGGTTTACGGCGAAAGAGTCGAACGGGGAAAAGTCTAGAGGATGCGGGGAGGCGCGGGCTTGAGGTAGCGCAACATTTTGTCGTTAAACGATAAGTATTCCTGATTGATGTCAGCCTTGCAGCAACTGCACCAACAGCGAACCGTTGTATAACGCTTCTTTCACCAGTGCCGCGCCGGGCATGGTGCCTTTATTGAAGAACTGGGTAGATTCCACCTTAATATGCTCGCTATAAGCCGGCAGCGACTGCTGGCGAATGCAGGAGGCAATCGCCGGGTGCAGAATTTCCGCCGCCCGGTTCAGCGGGGAACCGACCAGGATTTTTTCCGGATTGAACAGATTGACCATGATCGCCAGGATGCGGCCTACGCTGTGACCCACGCCGAGGATGATGTCCTTCGCCAGTTGATCGCCCGCCAGCGCCGCATCACACAGCGACTCGACCGTCAGCGGCATGCCGTGCAGGCTGGAGCTCATTGAGCTACCGAGGCGGGTGCGGGCGATGTCGAGCATATTTTCGATACTGGCCACGGTTTCCAGGCAACCATGGTTGCTGCAGTAGCAGCGCTTGCCGTAAGGATCGACCTGAGTATGGCCAATCTCCACCACGCTGTGGCTACCGGCGTGCAGCACCCGACCGCCGGTGATGACACCGGCGCCGACGTTATGGTCGATCACCACCTGAATCACGTTTTGACTGCCGCGCGAAGCGCCGTACAAGGCTTCGGCCATGGTCCAGGCACTGATATCGTGTTGCAGATAAACCGGCAGGCCGGTACGCGTTTCCAACGCCGGGCCCAACGGCATGTCTTCTACGTCATAAAACGGCATGCGATGCACTACGCCGGAAATCGCATCCACCATACCCGGCAGCGTAATGGCGATCGCCGTCAGCCGCTCCAGCTTGCTTTGATGACGGATAAAGAACTGGTCGACTTCGGCCAGAATGCGTTTTAACAGCGGATCGGGATGTTCGGCGGCCAAAGGAAGCAACTCTTCCACCACCAGTTTGCTGCTGATATCGCGCAGCGCCAGCGTGATGGTGCCACGGCTGATGCGGGCAGAAAGGTAGTGCCAGGCTTCGGTGTCCAACACCAACCCCACCGCCGGACGGCCACGGCTGCCGACTTCCTGATATTCGGTTTCTTTAACCAGATGCGCTTCCAGCAGTTCGCGCACGATTTTGGTGATACTGGCGGGGGCGAGCTGTGCCCGTTTTGACAGTTCGATGCGCGAAATTGGGCCCAGTTGATCGATTAATCGATAAACTGCCCCTGCATTTGTTTGCTTGATTTGATCAATATGCCCAGGCTGCCCAACAGCAATCACAAACCTGCTCCTACTATTTTTCGCGCTTCTAAATAAAGACTATCGGCTATGGTGGGGCTTTTGGAATACAGCGTCAACTATTTGATTCGTTATGTGATTTGCAGCACAAATTCACCCCGCTTTCACTGCGGATTGCGTTTTATTTACCCAGTTCAACCTTCAGGGTAACAGTAGCGCCATCAGGGATTTTGCCGCCGCGGTGAGCGGCCGTTGACGATGGTGCACCAACCAGACTTCGGTCATCGCCTCCGGCTCTGCCAGCGGTAAATATTGCACCCCATCGATTTTAACCCGGGCGAAAGACGCCGGCAGAATTGAGATGCCCAGCCCGGAAGAGACCAGCCCGATGATGGTCATCGCCTCGCCCACCTCTTGGGTGATATAGGGGGTGATCCCGGCTTTGGCCAGCAGTGACAAGATTTCGTCATGCAGCGCGGTCCCTACCTCACGCGAGAAAAATACAAAGGGCTCTTCCGCCAGATGCTGGAAGCGCAAGGTGCCGGAGGCCACGTGGGTTAGCGGATGCCCTTCCGGCACCACCGCCACCAGTGGCTCGCACAGCAAAAGCTGATGTTTCAATACATCCGGCAAGCGCGTATTGCGCATCACGCCCAGATCCAGATCGCCATTGAGTAAGGGTTCGATCTGCTGTTTGGTGTTCACTTCGCGCATTTTAATGTGCACCTGCGGGTGCTGTAGACGGAAAGCACGCAGACTGCGCGACACTACGCTGATAAAGGGGGCGGAAGAGGTGAAACCTATGGTCAATTCACCCAGTTCGCCACGTTCCAGCCGCGCCGCTTTCTCCGCCGCACGGCTGACCTGATCGAGCACCTGATAGGCTTCTTTCAGGAACATTTCCCCGGCCTGCGTCAGGCTGACATTACGGTTATTACGTGCCAACAGACGCGCGCCGACCATGTCCTCCAGCGCCTGGATCTGTTGGCTGAGCGGGGGCTGGGAAATACGCAGCCGTTCCGCCGCCCGGCCAAAATGCAGCTCTTCAGCCACGGCGACAAAATAACGCAGGTGTCTCAATTCGATATTCATACTTTAAACGTCTTAATTTGAATTATTAATATATTAGACAAAAAACTGCCCTCTCCCTATGATTTTGTTAACTCATCCAGTGCTGTGATTCATCATCCCCAAGTTTGGTAAGGAAAGACTGTGACAACCCCTGTGCGTTCTGCGGCCGGTATGCCGTCGACGCTGGCCGCCAATGACGAAGCGGCTGCTGCGCCAAAAACCCAACGTTCCACTCTTAACAAACTTCCCTACATCGAGCGCGGTACGCCGCAGTTTATGCGCGTCACCCTGGCATTGTTTTCCGCCGGGCTGGCCACTTTCGCCTTGCTGTATTGCGTGCAGCCGATCCTGCCGGTTCTGTCGCAAGACTTTGGCATTTCCCCGGCGGAAAGCAGCCTGTCGTTGTCGGTGTCTACCGGGCTGCTGGCCCTTGGCCTGATGTTTACCGGCCCGCTGTCCGACGCCATCGGTCGTAAATCGGTGATGGTGGTAGCGCTGCTGCTGGCGGCAGTCTGTACCCTGATTTGTGCTTTTATGACCAGTTGGCATGGCATCTTGCTGATGCGCGCGCTGATAGGGCTTTCCCTGAGCGGGGTCGCCGCCGTCGGCATGACCTATTTGAGCGAAGAGATCCACCCGAGTTTTGTCGCTTTTTCCATGGGGTTGTATATCAGCGGGAATTCCATCGGCGGCATGAGCGGCCGACTGGTGACCGGGGTGCTGACCGACTTCTTCTCCTGGCGAGTGTCGCTGGCGGTGATCGGGCTGTTCGCATTGGCTGCGGCCTGCATGTTCTGGCGCATCTTGCCCGCGTCAAAACATTTCCGTGCCAGTTCGCTGCGCCCACGTACCCTGCTGATTAACTTCCGGCTGCATTGGCACGATAAAGGGCTGCCATTGTTGTTTGCCGAAGGCTTCCTGCTGATGGGCAGTTTTGTCACTATGTTCAACTATATCGGCTACCGCTTGCTGTCTGACCCTTATCACCTTAGCCAGGCGATTGTCGGCCTGCTTTCGGTGGTCTATCTGACCGGTTCGTACAGTTCGCCAAAGGCCGGGGCCATGACCTCGCGTTTTGGTCGCGGGCCGGTGTTATTGGCGTCGACGCTGATTATGCTGATCGGGATCCTGATTACCGCCCTGGCTCCGGTGGCGGTAATTTTTATCGGCATGATGCTGTTCACCGCTGGTTTCTTTGCCGCCCATTCGGTTGCCAGCAGTTGGATCGGCCGTCGCGCACGTCGCGCCAAGGGGCAAGCCTCTTCGCTTTATTTATTCTGCTATTACGCCGGCTCCAGCGTCGCCGGGACGCTCGGCGGGGTGTTCTGGCACAGTTTCGGTTGGAATGGCGTAGTGGCATTTATCAGCGTGATGCTATTACTCGCCCTGCTGGTGGTGCATTACCTGAAGAAACTGCCGGAAGCGGCACGCGTTTAACCTTCCTCTTCCCCCTGCACCGGCCGGTGTTGGGGGCTTAATCCCTCTGGCCAGCCTGGACCACTCGGTGTTTCGTTCCCCACGGTTGCCGATGCTGCCCTTTCGTTTGCTACTCTCTTATTGTATGTTGTAACTAAAATAGGAGGTGAACGATGGATAAATACGATTTAATTGGCAGGATGAATGCTTGTTTCAACGAACTGGAACAGGCGCTGGCGGCCCTCCACCAGCAAATCCTGCCATTGCGTTTGTTGGCCGGCCGGGTGTTCAGCCTGCCGGAAATCGAGAAAGGCAAAGAACATGCGGCGGTGGAGCAGATTGCCGTCGAACAGCATGTCGGCCAGGCCGCGCTCGATCTGGCGCTGGAGCACTATCAGCGGTTGTTTATCCATCACAATAAACACAATGTCAGCAGCAAGGCCGCGGTCCGCCTGCCCGGCGTGATCTGCCTGGCGGTGGAGCCACCGCAATACCTGCAGCTCCAGGCGCAAGTGGGCCTGATAAACCGGCTGAAAGCCGAGCTGGAACAGATTATCACCGTCGACTCCGGCCTGGCGCCGGAGCAACGCTTTGACTTCGTCCACACCCATCTGCATGGGCTGATCACCCTCAGCGCCTACCGGAGCCTGACCGTTCTGACGGATCCGGATTCGGTGCGTTTCGGCTGGGCCAACAAGCACATTATCAAGAACGTCAAACGCGACGAAATCCTGGCGCAATTGGAGAAGAGCCTGAAGGCCGGGCGTGCGGTCCCGCCGCATAACCGGGAACAATGGGCAGAGCTGGTCAGCCGTGAGATCGATGATGTCAGTCGCTTGCCCCAGCAGGCGGTGCTGAAAATCAAACGGCCGGTAAAAGTGCAGCCCATTGCCCGGGTATGGTATCAGCCGCAGCAAAAGCAGGTGCAGCACCCCTGCCCGCTGCCGCTGATTGCCCTGTGCCAGGTGGAAAATGGCGCTCAGGTGCCGAAGATTGGCGAATTGCTCAATTACGACGCGACGGCGATCAAACATAAATACAAACCGGACGCCAAGCCGCTGCGGTTGCTGGTCAAACGGCTGCACCTGTATACCGACGCGCCTACTCGTTGAGGCTGTAAACCCGTAAGCTATGGCCGCCCGGTTCCACGCTATGTTTCGACCATATCGCCAGTCTAAGGCCGTTATTCAACACAAACAGCGCGAAATTACTGCTTCATGCTGCCGACCATCTCTTCCGGGCGCACCCACAGATCGAACTGCTCTTCCGTCAGATAACCCAACTTCAGCGCCGAGGCTTTCAGCGTCAGGCCTTCCTTATGCGCTTTCTTGGCGATTTCCGCCGCCTTGTCATAGCCGATATGCGTGTTCAGCGCGGTAACCAGCATCAGCGACTCATTCAGCAGTTGGCTGATACGGTCGCGGTTAGGTTCGATCCCCACTGCACAATGCTCATTAAAGCCCTGCATACCGTCAGCCAGCAGGCGGATGGACTGCAAATAGTTGTGGATCACCATCGGCCGGAACACATTCAACTCAAAGTTGCCGGAAGCGCCACCGATATTGACCGCCACGTCATTACCCAGCACCTGCGCGCACAGCATGGTCATAGCTTCGCACTGGGTGGGGTTTACCTTGCCCGGCATGATGGAACTGCCCGGCTCGTTTTCCGGGATCGAGATCTCGCCAATGCCGCAACGTGGGCCGGAAGAGAGCCAGCGCACGTCGTTGGCAATTTTCATCAATGAAGCCGCCAGCCCTTTCAGCGCACCATGGCCATGCACCAGGGCGTCACAGGTCGCCAACGCTTCAAATTTGTTCGGGGCGGTGACGAACGGCTGCCAGGTCAGATCGGCCAGCGCCTTGGCAACGCGCACCGCGTATTCAGGGTGAGTGTTCAGCCCGGTGCCCACGGCGGTGCCGCCCAGCGCCAGTTCGCAGATATGTGGAATGCTGGCTTCAATGTGCTGCAGATTGTGCGCCAGCATCGCCGCCCAGCCGGAAATCTCCTGGCCAAGGGTCAGCGGGGTGGCGTCCTGCAAATGGGTACGGCCAATTTTGACGATATCGCGATAGGCATGCGCTTTATCGCTTAACGTTTTATGCAGCACTTTCAGCTCGGGGATCAGATGCTCTCGCACCGCGATCACCGCCGCCACATGCATTGCCGTCGGGAACACGTCGTTGGAGCTTTGGCTCTTGTTGACGTCGTCGTTCGGATGTACCCGCCGCTCTTCCCCACGTACGCCGCCCAGCAGCTCACTGGCGCGGTTGGCCAGCACTTCATTCATGTTCATGTTGGTCTGGGTGCCGGAACCGGTTTGCCAGATTGACAGCGGGAACTCGTGAGTATGCTGGTCCGCCAACACTTCATCGGCGGCGCTGATAATGGCATCGGCGCGCTCGGCAGGCAGCAAACCCAGATCCCGGTTCACGCTGGCAGCGGCGCGCTTGGTCAATGCCAACGCATGAATCAACGCGGTCGGCATCTTTTCGGAAGAAATGCGAAAGTGCTCCAGGGAACGCTGCGTTTGTGCGCCCCATAGCCGATCGGCCGGCACTTCGATGGGTCCCATAGAGTCTTTTTCAATACGAACGGCGGCCATCACAATCTCCTTAGTACAATTCCTAAAAATGTACGATTACGCCAGCGCGCTCAGGCCCACCGGCACATCCCTCCAGTATAGTGACATAATAACTATTCGCATTAAGAGAGTTGCCTCACAGCATTTTTCCTCCATTGTCATGGTTATTGTGCGGATATTCTTGGCTGATAAGCCCCCCCGCCCGTTTCATCGCTTGGCTGAGTGCCAACAATAAAAAAAGCGCCGTCTGGCGCTCTCGTTATTTATTTTCACCCGGGAATTAATGATGGTGTTGATTATAGGTATTAATTCTTTGATCCTGCAGATGGTTGATTTCATCGTAGGCATCCTGGCGTTCATTATGACGATAGACCCCTACGCCTACCGCGCCGGCAGCAGCGGCGACCGGATGAGCGACCGGTGCGGAGGTTACAACCACCGGGGCGGGAGCCACCACCACCGGACGCGGCACCACCACGACAGGGCGAGGCGCGACCACCACAGGACGGACACCGTAACCGTAAGCATGAGTGACCACCACGGCCGCCTTGGCCCCGAAACTGCACATCACCAGAACCAGCAAAAGTTTTTTCATTAGCGCCTCAGCGTTGGAAATAATAAAGAGTCCGTTTATTGGCGTGCACTGTATAGCGGCGTTGCGGGCTAATTTAAGCCATTTGTGTGGTTGGCGATAAAAACGAAATAATTATGATGATAGAGATATTCAGCAGGTAATAATTTACGTCAAAAAACACAGATTGAAATATAGCGGATAAAAACGGTTCAAAATGACTTTTATTTCTGAGCGAATAACCACTTTAAAATTTGATATCGCCACAATATATTTACCCACCACCGAAAACGGCGTTTTTTTACGCGGTGCAGACCGGGCCGCACCGACACCGGGAGGGTGACAGAGGTTGTTATCTCGTTATACTTTATCGACCTTGAGCAGCGGCGCGGCGCGAAGACTTTTATACCGCCGACAACGGCGCCACTTGTTTGATCGCGCACCACTTTTTCACCCTCTTTCGGGTGTAGGATAAGACGCACACCATTTGTTTGTTTTACAGTCAGCTACTTACCGTCACCTGACGGCGAATGCAAAGGATGTCTATCAAGATGCAAAAAATGACCAACGCAGTGCAAAACTATGCATGGGGCAGTCACGACGCGTTAACCCGGCTGTATGGCATCGCCAACCCGCAAGGGCAGCCGATGGCGGAGCTGTGGATGGGCGCTCACCCGAAGAGCAGCTCTCGCGTGGCCGGGGCCGACGGCAATTTGCGCTCGCTGCGCGATGTCATTGATGAAGATCAGCCTAAACAGCTGGGTGCCGACGTAGCCCGCCGCTTCGGCGAGTTGCCGTTCCTGTTCAAAGTGCTGTGCGCCGATCAGCCGTTGTCGATTCAGGTGCATCCGAGCAAATCCGCCGCCGTTGCGGGGTTCGCCAAAGAAAACGCGGCCGGTATTCCACTGGATGCGGCCGAGCGCAATTACAAGGATCCGAATCACAAGCCGGAGCTGGTGTTCGCCCTGACGCCTTTCCTGGCGATGAACGGCTTCCGCGAACTGTCCGAGATTGTTTCTCTGCTGCAGCCGATTGCCGGTGCGCATCATGATATCGCCGCGTTCCTGCAGCAACCGGATGTCAGCCACCTGTCCGCCCTCTTTGCCAGCCTGTTGGCGATGAGCGGCGAGCAGAAATCGCTGGCGCTTGGGGTGTTGAAAGCGGCGCTGAATAACCAACAGGGCGAAACCTGGGACACCGTGCGCTTTATCGCCGGTTTCTATCCGGATGACAGCGGCTTATTCTCCCCGCTGCTGCTGAACGTGGTGCAGCTCAAGCCAGGCGAAGCGATGTTCCTGTATGCCGAAACGCCGCACGCTTACCTGAAAGGCGTGGCGCTGGAAGTGATGGCCAACTCGGACAACGTGCTGCGCGCCGGTCTGACGCCAAAATTCATCGACATTCCGGAGTTGCTGGCCAACCTGCAGTTCCGCCCGCAACCGGCTTCAGGCCTACTGACCCAACCGCAAAAACGGGGTGACGAGTTGTTCTTCCCGATCCCGGTGGAAGATTTCGCCTTCTCGCTGCACGATCTGTCCGCCGCCCCACAGGCGCTGGCACAAAACAGTGCGGCGATCGTTTTCTGCGTTGACGGTGAAGCGGTACTGACCCGGCAAGACCAGCAGCTGGTGCTCAAACCGGGCGAATCCTGCTTTATCGGCGCGTTCGAATCGCCGGTCAGCGTCAGCGGCACCGGCCGAATCGCCCGTGTTTATAATCTGTTGGCGTAAACGCTCGGTAAATTTCCGCAAATTAGTTGCTGAAATAGAGGCTTACCCTCACAATTAAACGCCTGCGGGCGTTTTTTTGTTGGCCCAAATTTGCCCATCCATCTGCGAGAGACAGATGGCTTAATAAGGATGATCGCAACTATGAAAAAATCGTTAGTCGCTGTTAGCGTCATTGTGGTTCTTGGCGCGGCATGGACCGGGGCTTCCTGGTACACCGGCAAACTGATCGAACAACGGATGGGTGAAGTGGTTGATAACGCCAACAGCCAGTTGAAAGCCTATCTGCCGAAAGCCGGTGTCAAACTGGGGTATGAAAATTACCAACGCGGCATTTTCAGCAGTAAAATTCGCTATGTGCTGCGCGCCGACGGCAGCGTTACCACCGACGATGCTCCGCTGAAGGCGGGCGATGAAGTGGCGTTCCAGGAAACCATCGATCACGGTCCCTTCCCGTTTGCCCAGTTGAAAAAATTCAACCTGCTGCCGAGCATGGCGTCGGTGCATACCGAGCTGGAAAACACCCCGGCGACCAAGGGCCTGTTTGATATCACCAAGGGCAAGTCGCTGTTCACCGCAGAGTCGCGCATTTCTTACAGCGGCGATACCTCGTCCGCCATTGACGTGATCCCGCTGGACTACCAAAAAGACAAGTCCGCGCTGAAATTCGGTGGTGCGACCATCAATGCCGATGTGTCACGCGACATGAAAGCCATCACCCTGGACGCCAGCAGCGACAGCGCCGTGATCAGCGGCCCGAATCAGTTTGGCCAGACCGAGCAGGTTCAGTTGCTGGGCGCTACGCTGAAAAGCCAGACCCACGCCGGTCAGTTCGATCTCAGTCTGGGCAACCAGGATCTGGTGCTGAAACAGATTAAGGTAGCCGTTGACGGTAAAGAGACCCTGTTGCTGGACGGCTTTAAGCTGGCGAGCCAATTCGGTGAAAAAGACAGCAACCTGAACGGCCAAATCGATTACACCATCGACTCGTTGAAGATCCAAAACAGCGACTTCGGCTCCGGCAAACTGGCGCTGAAAATCGACAAACTGGATGCCAAATCACTGAAAGAGTTTGCCGACCGTTATAACCAACAGGCGATGACCATGTTGCAACAGGCGCAAACTATGGATCCTGTCGCTTACCAACAACAGACCACCGACATCCTGTTGCAAAACCTGCCGCTGCTGTTGAAGGGCAATCCGTCCATCAGCATTGCCCCGCTGAGTTGGAAAAACAGCAAGGGTGAAAGTACCTTTACCCTGAATCTGGATCTGACCGACCCGGCACAGGCCGGTTCTCCGGCAGAATCGCCGGATCAGCTGGTTGCCCGTTCGGTGAAAAAGATCGACGCTAATCTGAGCATTCCGGTCGCGATGGCGACTGAAACCACCTCGCAAACGGCATTACTGCAAGGCTACAGTGCCGAAGAGTCGCAGAAACTGGCACAGCAACAGGTGCAAGGTCTGGTGGCCATGGGGCAGATGTTTAAAGTTGCCACGCTGAAAGACGGCGTGCTCGGCAGCAGCTTCCACTATGCCGACAACCAGGTTGATTTGAACGGCAATAAAATGAGCCTCCTGGAGTTCCTCAGCATGTTCGGTCTGTCCGGCGTGCCGTCGGAGGAAGGCGCACCGTCCCATTTCTCCGCGCCAACCCCGGCACAATAAGCGCCAATACTCGCTCAAGGGGCCCGGTTTGCCGGGCCTCTATTTTATTTCCCCGCGTTAACCTACCTAGCCCCTCCGGGTGGCTGCAAGACGAAATGCTCAGCGAATAAGCTCACCGGCGCCATACACTGCATCACGGATCTGCTGCGGATAAAGCCCGTTCATCCCCTCAAACGCCGTGTTGGTCAATGCCACCACGCTGATCGCCGCCTGCGGATCGTAAAACCAACTGTGGCCATAGACGCCGCCCCACTGCAGGGTGCCGTTATGCTGTGGCGTCGTCGCCAACTGAGCATCCGCCAGCACCGCGCCACCGAAACCGAAACCCCAGCCCGGTCCCTGAACTTCGGCCTGCACGCCGACATGCGGCTGGCGCATCAAGGCAGCAGTGGCCGGCTGTAGAATGCCCTCTCTGCCGCTGCGTAAGGTCTCGACCAGCCGCAACACATCGTCAGCATCGCCGACCATGCCGGCCCCGCCGGAGGGATAGGCCTGGGCATCGAGTGCCCGTGATGGCGCCATTTCGATTTCAAAGCCGAACCCTTCCGGCAGCGTCAGGAGCATGCCATCGCGTATCGGTTGCGGCAGCGCAGCGCTGTTGTAATACGCGGTCGCCAGATTATCGGTGTCGGGGGTATAAAAACCGGTATTGCGCAATCCCAGCGGCTGCGCGACCCAGTGCTTGAACACCTGCGGCAAAGACTCGCCCGCCACCTGCTCCAGCACCGCCCCCAACACATCAATGGCCAGCGAATAGTTAAATTCGCTGCCGGGCTCCGACAACAATTCTGCCTGCGCCAACAGCCGCAAGTTCTGTTCCAGCGTCATTGATGACAACGCCATACCATCTTGAATGCCCAGCCGTTGATACGACCCATTCGCGGGCTGATTCAGGCGGTAATCCAACCCCGCGGTATGGCTAAGCAAATGGCGAATTTTAATCTGCGGGCGGCGGCCCCCCGCCAAAGCCGGGGTGAACCACGGCAGCCAGTGGCTTACCGCGTCATCCAGCCCCAGCTTTTGCCGTTCTATCATGCGCATCGCCGCCAGCGTGATGTAGGGCTTGGAGACCGACGACAGTCGAAACAGGGTCTCACGCCGCATAGGGCGCTGCCGCTCACGATCGGCATACCCGCAGGCGTTGGCGTAAACCCGCTTGCCGTGCCGAGCCACCAGCACCACGCTGCCGACGATTCGCCCTTCGTCGATGGCCCGCCGGCTGACGGCCTGCACTCTTTTTGCTAATGACTGATCCGCTATCGACATGTTTTGTTGCTCTCTGAGGATAATAAAATCAGTCTAATGCGCTTATTATAAAATTAAACATCGCATTTCTTAACGAATCATTAAGCAGGAGTTACTGATAGATGAGTTCACTGTTGCAGCTACTGCCGTTTTTCGAAGCCGTCGCCCGATTGGGCAGCTTTACTCAGGCAGCCAATCAGTTAGGTGTCACCCCGCCGGCGGTTTCGCAAAATATTCAGGCGTTGGAAACCCGGCTGGGCGTACGGCTGTTCAACCGTACCAGCCGTTCGGTACGGCTAAGCGACGAAGGCCGCCTTTTTTATCAACAGGTGGCACCGGCCATGGGCCAGATCGATGTAGCAGCAGAAGATCTACGCACCCTGCGTGGTCGCCCCTCCGGGCTGTTACGCATTACCCTGCCGCAGTTGGCGGCTTCGCTGCTGGTGATGCCCCACCTGGCAGAGTTTCAGCTGCGTTATCCCGAGATTCAGCTCGAGCTGTTTACCGACGACCACTTTTCCGATCTGGTATTGGACAGCTTTGATGCCGGTATCCGTATGCATGCCATGCTGCAAAAAGACATGATTGCGCTGCCGATCGACAACGGCCAGCGACGGGTGGTGATCGCCGCTCCCGGTTATTTGGCGCAGCACGGCACCCCGCAAACACCGCAAGCGCTGAGCGATCACAACTGCCTGCGCTACCGTTTCCCCGGCAGCGGTAAATTTGAACCTTGGTATTTCAGGCAGGATGGCGCACAGCTGACGCTGGAGGTCGGCGGCGGTCTGATATTTAACGAGGATCGGCTGATAAAAGACGCCGCGCTGGCGGGGCTGGGTATTACTCAACGCTTTAGCGGCACGGTGCATCGCGAGCTGAATAGCGGGCAACTGGTGGAGATACTGGCCGATTACGGCAGCGATTTCCCCGGGTTTTTCATCTATTTTCCCGCCCGTCGGCATATGCCGCTCAAGCTGCGCGTATTCATTGATTTTATGCGTGAAAAGCGAGCGCAGCAGTCCCCTTTTGAAAACTGCATTAGCCCGCTCTGAGCGGTTTGTACCAACCAGCCGAAATCAGGGGCGCCATAGCGCCCCGTTGCCGTTAGCGCTTATCCAGCGCCTGCACAATGCGATAGGTGGCCGCCACCCGGTCATCGTTCGGGAACCATTTATTGGCCAGCATCACCACCGCAATTTTTTGCGTCGGGATAAATACCGCATAGGTCGAGAAGCCGCCGGTCGAGCCGGTTTTATTGTACCAGGTCGCGCCCTGCTCCTGCTTCGGTGGGGTTATCGCCGTGGCCGGGGCGCCGTTCATGATCATCCCGGCGTTGTTGCCTTCCGTCAGCGTCGTCAACGTCTCCGGATAAGGGTAGCTTTCCCACATCAGATCCTGAGTGAACACCCCGGTCCGGTAATAACCGGTGTGGGTGGCCGCCAGCGCCTTGCGCCACGGCTCCCCGACCTTGACCACCTGCATATTGGCGTCGAGGTAATGGATCAGATCCTGAGCATTGGATTTGATGCCGTAGGCTTCTGCATCCAGAGGGCCCGGAGTGACCCGTACCGGCTGGTCTTTTTTGTTGTAACCCTGAGCGTAATTCGCCATTTGCCCATCAGGCACCTGAATGTAGGTGTGATTCATCCCCAGTGACGGCAGCAGCTCTTTTTCCATCGCCTGGGTAAAGGGCCGGTTCAGGCTCTTGGCGGTGATCATCCCCAGCATGCCGATGCCCAGGTTGGAATAAACGCGGTAACTGCCCACCGCATGCGGCGGCTGCCACTGCCGATAATAAGCCATCAGTTGCGCGTCGTTGGTCACCTCGTCCGGCACGAACAGCGGCAAGCCGGAGGTGTGGGTCGCCAGGTTCAGCAAGGTGACGTGGTCAAACGCACTGCCACGCAGCTCCGGCAGATAATGGCTGGCCGAGTCGGCGAACGACATTTTGCCTTCATTTTGCGCATAGGCCGCCAGGGTCGCGGTGAAAGTCTTGCTCAATGACCCGATTTCAAACAGCGTCTGGTTGGTGATCGGTTTGCCGGTCTGTTTGGACGCCACGCCGTAGTGATAAAACTGCTGTTTTCCGTCGACCGACACCGCAATGGCCATGCCCGGCACGCCGTATTTCTGCATCAGCGGCTGAATAATGGCGTCAATGTCGGCCTTCTCGGCGGCATGACCTGCCGGCAGGATCAGAGCGGCGAACAACGCAGCCGCCAAGCGATTTATTTTCGTCATAATAAGGCTCTTGAGTTGTAGGGTATCGGCCGAGGCTAAAAGATTTTATTGTCATTCGACACAAAGACATCCCTGGATGATGGTGGTATTCCTTTTCTGATTGCGCAATGACCGCAACAGCTGCGCAAAATATCGGGGTTTAGCCACTGATTGACAAGCGATAATAATTTCAGCCAGCATAAAGAAAAACTTATGGCCAAGATTATGCGCAACCGACTTCCCCTGAACGCTCTGCGGGCGTTTGAATCCTCCGCCCGTCACCTGAATTTTACCCGTGCCGGGCTGGAGCTGAGCGTGACCCAAGCCGCCGTCAGCCAGCAGGTGCGAACGCTCGAGCAACAATTGGGCATTCAACTGTTCCGTCGCCTGCCGCGCGGTCTGGATCTGACCGAAGAAGGACAGGCACTGCTGCCGGTATTGACCGATGCTTTTGACCGCATTGAGTCGGTGCTGCAACAGTTTGAGGGCGGGCATTTCCATGAGGTACTGACGGTGGCAGTGGTCGGCACCTTTGCCGTGGGGTGGCTGATGCCCCGCCTGGCGACCTTCAGAGAATCGCACCCGTTTATCGACCTGCGGATACTGACCAATAACAATCTGGTCAACCTGTCCGCCGACGGGATGGACTTCGCTATCCGCTTCGGCGAAGGTCGCTGGCCCACCACCCACAACCTTAAATTGTTCGACGCACCGCTGACGGTGCTGTGCCCGCCGGAGGTCGCCAAACGCCTGCGCACACCGCAGGATCTGCAACATGAACGGCTGATGCGCAGCTACCGCCAAGACGAATGGGAGCGTTGGTTCACGGCGGCGCAGGTCACGCCATGGCGGATAAATGGCCCGGTGTTCGACTCTTCGCGACTAATGGTAGAAGGTGCGATCCACATCGGCGGCGTGGCCCTGGCCCCGGCGCGCATGTTTGCTCGCGAATTGCGGGAGGGATTATTGCAGCGCCCGTTCGCCGCCGAAGCGAACCTCGGCGGTTACTGGCTCACCCACCTGAAGTCGCGCGATATGACGCCCGCGATGAAAGTTTTTGTCAGTTGGATACAGCAACAGGCCAATGAAGAGTCAGAGTGAGATCAGGCAGAACCGCGTTTGATCAGCGTCGGCGGCAGAATGACGTTTTGCGGCGGCAACCCGGCATCGGCAATCCGCTGCAGCAAGCGTGAAGCGGCGCTGCGGCCCACCTCTCGCGCCGAACTGGACACCAGCGTCAATGGCGGCTCGGTCAGTTCGGCCTCGGGAACATCGCCAAAACCAATCAGCGCCACCTGCTGGCCGTAGTAGGTATCCACACCTTCCGAACCTATACTGCGTCCGCTCCGCACGATGCCAAAATAGGCCCCCAACGCCACCGACGCCTTGTGGCAAACCAGGGCGCTAATGTTCGGATATTGACGCAGCAGATTTTCTGCCGCTTCCGCCGCCGCCCGCTGCTGACAGTCGCATTCGACAATCCATTCGGAGCGAAAAGGCAGGCCGTACTGCACCAGCGTGGCGCAAAAGCCCCCCAAACGTTCGGCGCGGGTCAGCGAGCTGCCTTGTCCCCCCAGATAGGCGATTTGGCTGTGACCGCGTTTGATCAGAAATTCGGTGGCCATTTTGGCGGCCTGCATATTGTCCGGCCGCACCACGTCGACCCCTTCCAGGCCATTCGAACGTGCGGCGCAGACCAGCGGCACCCCCTGCTCTGCGGCTTTTTCCTTCAGGCCCTCGGCCATGCGCACACCGCCCGCCAGCACCATGCCGTCGACCCCGTGCTCCAGCAAGGTATCGAAACAACGCATCAGCCCTTTGCCGTCGCGACCGCTTTGGGTCAGGAACAGCACTTTGCCGTGCGCCTCCAGTACCTCGCTCAGCCCCGCCGTCATTTCCGCATAAAACGGTTCACAGATATCACGCAGGATCAGCCCAATCACGCCCGACTCTCCACCGCGCAGCGTGGCTGCCTGACGGTTACGCACATAGCCCAGGCTTTCAATCGCCTGATTGACTCGCGCCACGGTGGTCGATGAAATGCGTCCTTTGCCGCTCAGCACCAGCGAAACCGTGGTAACGGAGACACCGGCCTGCTGCGCGACATCGGTGATGGTGATCTTTTTGATGGTCATGACCTCGGCGAGCCCGATCCTGGGCAGTCTGTCCCCAGGTCGCTTAACGGCAGAAAACCAGGGGAATGTCTCTTGAAACAAAGGGTACACCGAATCGGTTTGGTCAGTAAAACGTTTTACTGACTAAACCATTGTCACCGCAAAGCGTGCGCTGAAATTGTGATTAGCGGCGCATTTTTGCTAGGTAAAACGTTTTATCTTATTTTTACCTAACAGGGGTACACTTCACTTTTGCACGCTTTTTCGCCAGGAGCCGCCGGTTATGCCAGCACCTAAAAAACAAAAAATAACGCTCTGGGAGTTTTTCCAGAGCCTGGGCAAGACATTCATGCTGCCCGTCGCCTTACTGTCGTTCTGCGGCATCATGTTGGGGATCGGCAGTTCGCTGAGCAGTCGCGACGTCATCACCCTGCTGCCGTTTATCGGCCATCCTGCCTTCCAGTTGGTGTTCACCTGGATGAGCAAGATTGGCTCGTTCGCCTTTAGCTTCCTGCCGGTGATGTTCGCCATCGCCATTCCGCTGGGCATGGCGCGCGAAAACAAGGGCGTTGCCGCGTTCTCCGGCTTTGTCGGTTTTGCGGTGCTGAACCTGGCCACCAACTTCTATCTGACCACCGCCGGCATTTTGCCCACCACCGATCCGCTGGTGCTGAAAGCCAATAACATCCAGAACATCCTCGGCATTCAATCAATCGATACCGGCATTCTGGGTGCGGTGATCGTCGGCATTATCGTTTACCTGCTGCATGAGCGTTTTAATACCATTCGCCTGCCGGATGCGCTGGCGTTCTTTGGTGGCACCCGCTTCGTGCCGATCATCACTACCCTGGTGCTGGGCCTGTGTGGCCTGGTGATCCCGCTGATCTGGCCGTGGTTTGCCGCCGGTATCAACGGGTTGGGCTGGGTGATTAACGGTGCCGGCGCCTTTGGGCCAATGATTTTCGGCACCGGCGAACGTCTGCTGTTGCCGTTCGGTCTGCACCATATTCTGGTAGCACTGATCCGCTTTACCGAAGCGGGCGGCACGCTGGACGTTTGTGGCCACAGCGTCAGCGGGGCACTGACCATCTTCCAGGCGCAGCTCTCCTGCCCAACCACCACCGGCTTTGCCGAAAGCGCCACCCGCTTCCTGTCGCAGGGTAAAATGCCGGCCTTCCTCGGCGGCCTGCCGGGTGCGGCATTGGCGATGTATCACTGCGCCAAACCGGAAAACCGCCATAAGATTAAGGGCCTGCTGATCTCCGGCGTGGTGGCCTGCGTGGTCGGCGGCACCACCGAACCGATTGAGTTCCTGTTCCTGTTCGTCGCGCCGTTCCTGTATTTCATTCACGCCATCCTGACCGGGCTGGGCTTCACCGTGATGGCGCTGCTGGGCGTGACCATCGGCAACACCGACGGCAACATCATCGACTTCGTGGTGTTCGGCATCCTGCACGGCACCGCCACCAAGTGGTATCTGGTGCCTATCGTTGCCGCCATCTGGTTTGCAGCCTACTACGCCATTTTCCGCTTCTCCATCCAGCGGTTTAACATCAAAACGCCGGGCCGCGAAAGCGAGACGCCAGCCAGCCAGAGCGCCCCTGTCGGTGCCGTCGGCAAATCCGGCTATAACGTGCCGGCGATTTTGGCGGCGCTGGGCGGCAGCGAGAACATAGTTTCACTGGATAACTGCATCACTCGCCTGCGTCTGTCGGTCGATGATATGAGCAAGGTGGACGATGCCGCGCTGAAGGCCAACCGCGCGATTGGCGTGGTGCACCTTAACGAGCATAACCTGCAGGTGGTGATCGGCCCGCAGGTGCAATCGGTGAAAGATGAATTAGACTCACTGATAGCGGCAGCACTTCCTGCTGCGGCCTTGCAGGGAGCCTCTCATGTTTGATTTTTCTGCCCCGGTCGATCGGCACGGCACCTGGTGCACACAGTGGGATTACATCGCTGATCGTTTCGGTCGCGACGACCTGTTGCCGTTCACCATTTCCGATATGGATTTCGCCACCGCCCCCTGCATTATCGAGGCGCTGCAACAGCGCCTGCAGCATGGCGTGCTGGGTTACAGCCGCTGGCAGCATGAGGATTTTCTCGGCGCGGTACGCCATTGGTATCAGCAACGCTTCACGGCCCCCATCGACACCGACATGGCGGTGTATGGCCCGTCGGTGATTTACATGGTGGCGCAACTGATTCGCCTCTGGTCGGCCCCGGGTGAATACGTAGTCACCCATACGCCGGCCTATGACGCCTTTTATAAGGTGATCCTCGGCAATCAGCGCCAACTGCTGGCCTGCCCGCTGCAAAAGGACGGCAACGACTGGCAGTGCGATATGGCCCATCTGGAGGCCCTGCTGGCGCGGCCACAAACCAAAATTCTGCTGCTGTGCAGCCCGCAGAACCCGACCGGCAAGGTATGGCGCCCGGAAGAATTGCAACAGATGGCCGAGCTGTGCGAACGTCACGACGTGCGGGTGATCAGTGATGAGATCCATATGGATATGGTCTGGGGAGAACACCGCCATACGCCGTGGAGCCAGGTCGCGACCACACCCTGGGCACTGCTGACCTCCGGCTCTAAAACCTTCAATATCCCGGCGTTGACCGGTGCCTACGGATTTATCAGCGAAGACGCCAGCCGCGAGGCCTACTTTCAGCAGTTGAAAGCGCGCGACGGATTATCTTCTCCGGCGGTATTGGCGGTGGCGGCGCATATTGCCGCCTATCGCCACGGCGAACCCTGGCTGGATGCGCTGCGCGATTACCTGCAGGACAATCTGACTTACGTCGCCGAACGGCTAAATCAGGCGTTCCCTGCACTGGCCTGGCAGCCGCCGCAGTCCACCTATCTGGCCTGGATCGATCTGCGTCCGCTGGGCATTGACGATCGCCAGTTACAGCAGGTGCTGATCGAGCGCGAGAAGGTCGCGATTATGCCCGGTTTCACCTACGGCGAAGAAGGCCGAGGCTTCCTGCGGCTGAATGTAGGCTGCCCACGCAGCAAGGTCGAAGCCGGTATGGACAAGTTGATCCGTGGACTGAAGTTTGTATTGGACGAGGTGTGATCCGACCGGTCGAGAGGCAGGCAAAAGCCTGCCTTGGTTTGATGACAAACAGCCGAAAAATAGGATTTTCGGAGGTTTGGGTTTGAATAAATCGCCCCCTTAAATGACGTATTAAATACGTGGCTATTCACTCTCGCCACGTATTTATTATGCGCTATTCTCCGCACATCGGATAAAAATGCGAGAGTTATCACATTTCATTAAAGTTATTTCTTCTCGCCCCTGCGTTTGCCACGATTGACGCCTCTCTGCCGCAACTTATATCTAACTTTTTGATTATTAATAAATAGCAGAAAAACTTTGGCTTGAGCGTCAAAATACAAATGAGATCCCCATCGCAAAACCAACCTTCACTTTGAGCCTGTCAAGGCTAACGGAAGAAATATTTGTGATTGTTTTGTGATATCGCCTGCAAATTTTACCGATGCCAAAAATGACAATGAGCTCCACGGAACTTGCTGGAGATGGGCATATGAAGATTGGCGTAGTAATAAGCGGTGGCGATGTAACGGGGATCAATAACTTTATATTCCAGGTCGCAAGACTGGCGCAGGCTGATATTATTCTGTTTAACGGCGGCATCCCCGGATTATTGGCTAATCAGCATCATCCTATTGCCCAGCGCGACTTGGTTGATTTCTCCATTTCATCGATGCCGATCATCTCTTCCGGCCGCACGGCCAAAAAACTGGGCGCCGGGGAATATGAAACCATTAGCAAACAGCTTAAGGCTTTGCACATAGAGGCGCTTATTATGGCCGGCGGCGACGGGTCGCTGCAGTTTTTAAATACGCTCAGCGAGTTTGGCGTTAACTGTTTTGGCGTGGGCATGACTATCGACAATGACGTTTTCGGCAGTCATTACAGCATTGGTTTTTCCACCGCCTGCGAACAGGTGGTGAAAGAAGTGTCCAAACTGAGAAACACCGGGCGCGCCCTGCCCGGACGCGTGTTTATGATTGAGCTGCTGGGCGGCTACTGCGGGGAGCTGACGCTGCAATCGGCGATCAAAGCCAATGCGGATTTTGCCCTGATCCCGGAATGCCAATATGCGTTAAATCAGCTGGCTGAAAAAATAATTCAACGGCTGGAGCAGCAAAATAGCGTCATTATTTTGTGCTCCGAGGGATATACCAAAGAGTATTCGCCCGGTTTTCAGGGCGCCATTGACACCATGATTAAACAACTGGAACCCAAAATTGGCGTACGCATCCGTAAAACTATTATGGGTTACGGTCTGCGTAATGGTGACCCCACCGGTGAAGAGATCTACCAGGGCACTATTATGGCCAGCGAAGTGGTTCGTTGTATTCATTCCGGAATGAAAAACAAGGCAATCATTATTAATGCCGGAAACCAACCCATTCCTATTGATCTGATCAGTATGCAAAAACGTTTAATTGATATCGAAGGACACCATTACAAACTCGCCAGGCAATTAAATATAATCTGAGGAGATACCCATGCTTAAAATACTGTGCGTATGTGGCTGTGGCCTCGGCTCCAGCTTTGCCATCGAAATGAGCGCAAGAGCGGTGCTGAAGAAATTAGAGATTGAGGCAGATATTGATCACACCACTATCTCTGAGGCCAGCGCTTTTAAATCAGATATTATTCTCACTCAAAAAACCTTCGCCGATATTTTAAATGCCGATGCCAGCGAAGAAGAAAAAAAGCGGGTAATTATTCTGCACCGACTCACCGATAAAGCGGAGATTGAGCAGAAGATTGTGGCCTTCCTGAAAGAGCGCGACATGAAGGAAGCCCACCATGAATAGCCTGATTGACTTTATCGTCAAAGACCTGTTGGGCCAGGCTTCTATCCTGGTCGCCTTTATCGCCATGCTGGGGCTATTACTGCAGAAGAAATCCACCGGCAAAGTGGCCGAAGGCACCTTCAAAACCCTGCTGGGCTTTCTGATCATGATGGCCGGCATCAACATTATTGTCGGCGCCCTGACCTACCTGAACAGTATCTTCACCCACGGCTTTGGCATGACCGGCTATATCACCGACGTCGCCGCCATTGCCGGCCTGGCCAACCGCGAGTTGGGATCAGAGGTCGCGCTGACCCTGATGGTGATTTTCGCGGTGAATATCATCATTGCGCGCATTACCCCGTTCAAATACATCTTCCTGACTGGGCAGGCATTGCTGTGGATGGCCACCATAGGCGCAGTGATCGGCTACAAGGCCGGTCTCACCGGCATGCCGCTGATTTTGACCGGTGGCATCTTTGGCGGCGTGATGGCGGTGTTGATGCCGGCGCTGGCACAGCCGGTGGTGCGCAAAATCACCGGTTCGGACGATGTGGCTTTGGGGCACTTCTGCACCATCGGCTATCTGGTGCAGGCCGCCGTTGCCAAGGTGGTCGGTAAGGGCTCCCGCTCAACCGAGGATCTGGAGTTGCCCGATAACTTCAAGTTCCTGCAGGACACCTACCTGTCGATGGCGGTGGTGATGATCCCGATGTACCTGATCCCGGCGCTGGCAGCCGGTCCAGAGTACATCGCCCAGTACGCCGGCGGCATGAACTACCTGATGTACTCCTTTATGCAGGCCATCCAGTTTGTCGCCGGCGTATTTATCCTCTACAGCGGCGTGCGCCTGCTGCTCAATGAGCTGGTGCCCGCCTTCCGTGGCATCGCCCTGCGCATCGTGCCGGACGCCAAACCGGCGCTGGACTGCCCGGTGCTGTTCCCCTACGCCCCCAACGCAGTGATCGTCGGTTTTCTGGCCACCACCCTCGGCTCAATCATCGGCATGATCGTTTTCCCGATGTTCGGTCTGGCGATGATCCTGCCCGGCCTGCTGACCAACTTCTTTGCCGGCGGCACCGCAGGCATCTTCGGCAATGCGCTTGGCGGTCGACGCGGCGCCATGATTGGCGGCGTGGTTCACGGTCTGTTTATCACTTTCCTGCCGGCCATTCTGGTGCCGATGCTGGAAAGCTACGGCTTTGTCGGCGTGACCTTCAGCGACTCCGACGTCATCAGCAGTGGGCTGGTGATGGGGCATGCTTTCCAGGGCAACTGGCTGTTCATCGCCCTGTTCATCGTCTTCGTCACGCTGATTGCGTGGTTTGTTAACGGTAAATCAACCAAGCACCATGAGGAAAAAGTCCATGAAACTCTATAATTTCAACGAGCTGTTGTCCGTGGCCAAGGCCCGCGATTTCAAGGCGATAGGATCGTTTAATCTCCACTGTCTGGAGATGCTGCCGGCCTTTTTCAAAGCGGCCAAAGCGATGCACAGCCCGCTGATGATCCAGATTTCGACCGGCACCGCCGAGTATCTGGGCTACCCGTTGCTGGTTGATTCGGTACGATCGCTGGCGCAAAGCGAGGATGTGCCCACCTGCCTGCACCTGGATCACTGCTCTGACATTGCCGCCATCGAGACGGCGATTAACGCCGGTTTCAGTTCGGTAATGTATGACGGTTCGCATCTGGAAATGGACGAGAATATTGCCAACACCCGCCGGGTGATCGACATTGCTCGCCAGCGCAACGTGTCGGTGGAGGCCGAGTTGGGGGCCATTGGCGGCTCGGAGGACGGCAAGGCCGTGGCCGAAGAAGACATCTGCTTTACCACGGTGGAGGATGCCAAACGCTTTGTCGATGAAACCGGGGTCGATATGCTGGCGGTTTCGGTGGGCACTGTCCACGGGCTGTACACCGGCAAGGCGCATATCCAGCACCAGCGCCTGGCGGAAATCACCGCAGCCACCCGTACCCCGCTGGTGCTGCACGGCGGCACCGGCGTCAGCGATGAAGACATGCGGCGTGCGGTAGCCGGTGGCATCGAGAAAGTGAACGTCGGTACCGAGATGAACGTGCAATGGGTCGATCGCTGCAAGCAGACGTTTGAAAAGGGCAAGGTCAATGACAGCGTGCGGAAATTCCTGATCCCCGCCAATAATGCCGTCACCCAGGTATTAACGGAAAAGATCGGCTTATTTAAATAATCATTGCCCCGATTTCATTTTTATAAAAACCCACAACCCTGGTGCCCCGGCGCCCGTCGGGGCTGGAAACTGCATGCTTAATTTCTGGAGACGGACATGTTTAATTTTATGAAGCGTCAGCGGGAAACAGCGGCTGCACCCTGCCTGCAAGATGATGAAGCCCATGAAATAGCAGCCGAAATTGAAATGTTGGAACAGCAACTGGCCGCAACACCGGCGGCGGGTGAAATTCATAAAGCCTTGATGCTGGCTTATAATCGTGCGTTAAAGATTTATGCCAAAAATAAAAACCATCGCCACCATATCGATGCCGTTTTTATTAAAATGGATGAACTGCGCAATATTATCAGGAAGTCACTTTGAGGGAACATGATGACCATTAAACAACTGCTGGTAGAAGCCGGAGCGATACAGGTCGGCGTCCAGGAAAGCGACTGGAAAAAGGTGATTGAGTTGGCGGCGCAGCCGCTGGTCGATAACGGCTATATTCACGCATCCTATTATCAGGCGGTGATCAGCAATACGCTGGCCCATGGTGCGTATTACGTGTTCGACGAAGGTATTGCTATCCCCCACGCCCGGCCGGAGTGTGGCGTGATCAAAAACTGTTTCAGTATGGTGCTGTTGGAGCAGCCTATCGCCTTTCAGGACAGTGAAAAGGCCGACATCGTGATCCTGTTCGGGGCGACCGACAGCAACCGTCATATTGAAGAAGGCATTCGCGCCATTGTGGAGTTGCTGGATAACAAACAGCGGCTCGACCGGCTGCGCGCCGCAAAACTCTGGCAAGAGGTGGTGGAAATATTATGACTTTGACAACCGATACCGGCGGTAAAACCGTTATTTTGGTCAATGGCGTCCCGGCTTCCGGGAAGAGCACCGTCGCCCGCGCGCTGGCACACCATTTTGCCCTGCCTTATCTCTCCCTCGACGGGATCAAAGAGCCATTCATGGCACGGCTGGACAACATGGACCGCGAGCTAAACCGGCGGCTTGGTTACGCCGCGTACCAGGCCATCTGGTCAATGGTGGCACAGGCACCGCAACCTTGTATCTATGTTATCGACGCCTGGTTTGGCTTTCAGCCCAGAGATCAGTTGCGCCAATACCTGCACGAGGCGGGGGTGACGCAGGTGCTGGAGGTGTGGAACCAGATATCCGGTGAACTGGCCGCCGAGCGCTATGCCGCTCGTACCGGCCAGCGGCCCCAGGGCCACCCCGGCACGGAATATTTGCCCGAACTGCGGGCGCTGGCCGCCCGCGCGATGCCGATGGCCCTGGGCCCGGTACTGCGTATTGAGCAGGCGCAGCCGCTGGATATCGGCCGGGTCAATCACTGGCTGGCGCAGCACGGCGTCGGCGATAACAATGAGGAACGCATCAGCAAATTGAGGGTGGGCTGAGGCCTTTTAGCGGCATGAGCGCGGGAGCGTTTCTCTCCCGCCTGAGGACAAAAAAGCCGCGACCACTCCGCTTAATGTGATTCTCATCACTTTTTCATGCAACACAATGGCAATTTTCATCATTTTGTTTTTATACTGATCTGCACTTTACCTACAACAAAATAACGAGTGCACATCATGATTGACTCCCGCCTCCCCTTGACCGACATCCACCGTCACCTCGACGGCAATATCCGTGCGCAAACCATTCTCGATCTGGGCCGTCAGTTTAACCTTAGCCTGCCGGCTGATGAGTTGGAGGCCCTGCGCCCGCACGTGCAAATCACCCATGCCGAACCGGATCTGATCAGCTTTCTGCAAAAGCTGGACTGGGGCGTGGCGGTGCTGGGCGATTTGGACGCCTGCCGCCGGGTAGCCTACGAGAACGTCGAGGATGCGGCCAACGCCGGTCTGCACTATGCCGAGCTGCGTTTCTCGCCGTATTACATGGCGATGAAGCATCAGTTACCGGTGGCTGGGGTGGTGGAAGCCGTGATTGATGGCATTCGTTCCGGTTCCCGCGATTTGGGCATCGATGTGCGTTTGATCGGTATCATGAGCCGCACCTTTGGCGAGGCAGCCTGTTTGCAAGAGTTGGAAGGCCTGCTGGCGCACCGCGACGGCATCACCGCGCTGGACCTGGCCGGTGACGAACTGGGCTTCCCCGGCAGCCTGTTCCTCAGCCACTTCAACCGCGCCCGTGACGCCGGTCTGCGCATCACCGTGCACGCAGGGGAAGCCGCCGGCCCGGAAAGCATCTGGCAGGCGATCCGCGAACTGGGTGCCGAGCGTATCGGCCACGGGGTGAAAGCGATTGAGGATCCGGCGCTGATGGACTTCCTGGCAGAACACGGCATCGGCATCGAATCCTGCCTGACGTCCAACATTCAGACCAGCACCGTGCCTTCTCTGGCGCAACATCCGCTGGCGAAGTTCCTGCGTCATGGCGTGATGGCGTCGATCAACACCGACGATCCGGCGGTTCAGGGTATCGAAATTGAGCACGAATACCGCGTGGCAGCACCTCAAGCCGGGCTGACACCGGCGGAGATCCGCACCGCTCAGGAGAACGGCCTGAAAATGGCGTTCCTCAGCGAGCAGGAAAAACAGGCGCTGCGCGATAAAGTTCGCGGCTGATTGCATTGAAAATGGGCGCGATTTAGCGCCCATTGACGTTGTCTTGAAGGCCGAGATACCCGGGCCTAGCGCACCGAGGGGCACTCCGGCAGCTAAAGCTGCTACGACCCCTTCGGCACGCTCTCCCTAATAACGAGTTACTCAGTTCACTGGAAACAATAATACTGCGCCCATTTTTTATTTCGCCGTCAGCACTTCTGCGCGCTGTTTGGCGGTTTTGCGCGCATAGCGCTGGGCCAGCACGGCACACACCATTAGCTGCACCTGATGGAAAATCATCAGCGGCAGCACCATGGCGCCGACCGCCGCCGCCGGGAACAGCACGTTGGCCATCGGAATGCCGTTCGCCAGGCTCTTTTTCGAGCCGCAGAACACGATGGTGATCTCATCCGCGGTATTGAACCCCAGCCAACGCGCCGCATAGGTGTTGATAATCAGCACCACCGTCAGCAACACCAGCGACATCACCAGGATAGTCAACAGCGACCAGCCGTCGATCTTGTGCCAAATGCCTTCCACTACCGCAGCGCTAAAGGCGGTATACACCACCAGCAAAATCGATGAACGGTCAGTTAGATTGATCAGCTTACGGTGACGGTCGACCCATTTACCGATTAACGGTCGCGCCAGATGCCCCACCACAAACGGCACCATCAGTTTCAAAATGATTGAGCCAATAGCGTGCAACACATCGGTATTACCGCCCTGAGTATGCATCAACGCCCCCACCAGCAACGGCGAGAGGAAAACGCCGAGAATGCTGGATGCCGAAGCGCTGCACACCGCAGCGGCCACGTTACCGCCCGCTGCCGAAGTGAAGGCAATTGCCGACTGAACGGTCGCTGGCAGTGCGCACAGATACAGGAAGCCCATGTAGACCGTCGGCGTCATCAAACCCGGCACCATCAGGTTCATCGCCAGCCCCAGCAACGGGAACAGCGCGAAGGTACTGAGAAACACCACCAAATGCAGCTTCCAGTGGCCCATACCGGCGATGATCGCCTCACGCGACAGTTTGGCGCCGTGCATAAAGAACAACAGCGCGATGGCGGCGGTAGTCAGACGATCAAAAAAGGTTTTCCATACCCCTTCACAGGGGAAAACCGAGGCGACGATCACCACCAGAATCAATACCAGCAAAAATTTATCAATACGCAGACGCTGCAACCAGGACATGGATCAGGATCCCTCGAGGAGTAAAGTCAGACGGGTTCGGCAACCGAACCCTGAGAATAAAGCGCGGCGATCAGGTTACCGGCAACGCCTTTTGTTGTTTTGCGGATTCAATGCCCAGCTCGATCATTTCCATCACTTTGATGGCGTCACTGGCCGTCACCGGGTTTTCACCCTCGCCGTTAATCGCATCGCGAACCGCCGCGTAATAGGCCGGATAATTGCCGGGAATGCTCAGCAGCGGCTTCTCCGCCAGCACGCCATCGCGTGACAACGTCACCACACCGTCACGCATGTCGTAACCCCAGTCCGCCTGCGGCAAACGCTCGCCTGCTTTCAGCCGGTCCTCCTGCGGATCCAGCCCAAACTTGATAAAGCTGCCCTGAGTGCCATGCACGATATAACGCGCGGTTTCCGCCGCCGCCAGCACCGTGCCGTGCAATACCACACGGCGCTGGCCGTAGTTCAACACCGCATGGAAATAGTCCACCGATTGTGCGCCCGGACGCAGTTCGCCGAGATCGACAAACAGCGTTTCCGGCTTGCCGAACAACTGCAATGCCTGATCGATCAGGTGCGGGCCCAAATCGTACCAGATACCGCTACCGGCACCGCCCAGTTCACGCCAGCGCTGACGCACTTCAGGACGGAAACGATCGAAATGGGACTCGAAATAAACCACTTCGCCGAGCGCGCCTTCTTTCAGCAGCGCCTTGAGCGTCAGAAAGTCGCTGTCCCAGCGGCGGTTGTGGAACACCGACAGCAGTTTGCCGCTCTGCTGCGCCTGCTGTTCCAACTGCTGCGCCTGTGACAACGTCACGGTAAACGGCTTGTCCACCACCACGTGCTTGCCCGCCGCCATCGCCTGCTGGGCCAGTGGAAAATGGGTATCGTTGGGAGTAGGAATGACAATCAGATCGATAGAGGGGTCGTTAAACAGCGCCTGCGGATCGCTGACCACCGTCATCGACGGCCAGTCTGCGTGCACTTTTCCGGCATCGCTGCTGGAAACGGCCGCCAGCTCTACGCCAGGGGTGCCGACAATCAGCGGCGCATGAAAGGTCTTGCTGGCATAGCCGTAACCGACCAGCCCAACCCGAATTTTTTCTGCCATGGTGTTTCCTCTTACTGGCTCGCAATAGACCCATCAGATTTGACACCATGACGCTGGCGGGAACAAGAAGTAAATTTAATGTTAATTTGTGGCCACAGCGTAAGGCGCCTCACGCTGGTTTCTGGCTGGATAGTTAATCTCCAGGCTGCGGCGACGAAAGTCGCTCGGGCTGACCCCCACCCGTTTGCGGAACACGCGGGAAAAATAGAGTTGATCGTCATAACCCACCACCCGGCCAATAGTGGCGATCGACTCCTGCGTGGTTTGCAACAGCAGCTTGGCGCGGATCACCCGTTGATCTTCGCGCCAGCGCAGGATGTTGATGCCCACCTGCTCGCGGAACAGGTGCGCCAACCGCGAGGGTGACAGGCAGACGTGGCGCGCCACTTCGTCAATACGCAGCTCGCCGGCCAGGTTGCCGGTGATAAACTGGCAGGCTTCTATCACCCGGGGATCCATGATTTTCTGCGGGCTGAGCGGATCTTCTTCCATCGCACGCAGCAGCAAACGCTCCAGCAGGTTCATCCCCAGCTCTTCGGCAAAACGCCGGCCTGAACGTTGGGTTTGTTCGATATTGGCGAACAACCGGTCGAACTCCAGCAGCAGGTTATTGTTCGGCAACGTCAAACGCCCGACCTCATGGGTCTTGCTGTGCCACTCCAGCCAGTCGGCCCAGTAAGCGCGCGGCCGGAAATAGACCCAGCGGTGATACCAGCAGTCGCTGTCCGGTGAACGGCCATAGTAATGCGCCGCCTTGGGAGGAAACAGCAGCAGATCGCCAGGATTGCAGTAAAGGGTGTCTTCGCCGTCAAACACCTTGCCCTGGCCCTTGATGGTCAGGTTGAGAATATAGCCCTTCATGCCGCCGGGGCGATCGATAAAGAAATCCAGCGGGCCGTCCGCCATGATCGGCGTCAGCCCCGCCACCAGATAAGCGTTAAAGGTGTAACCCGGCAACAGCGGGTTCGGCTGCGGTTCCTGTGCCATGCGATGATACATCGGTCCTCCCGGCAATCTTATAGATTAGATACCCATCCTAGCTTAGCGGCCAGGCAGATAACTGCCTGAACCGATAACAGAACTGTGAACGGCGTTGCCGATTTCTTATATCCGGCGTTTGGCCTGCTGTTTGTAACGGTCGAAAATCACCGCCGCCAGCAAGATCACGCCGCGTACCACATACTGCGAGAACGGTGAGATGTTCAGCAGGTTCATGGCGTTCTCCACCGTACCCAAGATCAAAATGCCGGCGATGACGTAGGAGATTTTGCCAATGCCGCCTTTCAACGACACCCCACCCAGCACGCAGGCGGAGATCACGATCAGCTCATAGCCGATCGACGTCATCGGCTGGCCGCTGGTCATGCGCGACGCCAGAATGATGCCGGCGGCGGCGGAAACCAGCCCGGACAGCATAAAGATCACAATTTTGGTGCGTACCACCGGCACCCCGGCCAGCCTGGCCGCCTCTTCATTGCCGCCGATCGCCAGCGTATTGCGGCCAAAGGTGGTTTTATTGAGCAGGAAACCGAACAGGATCAGACAGGCGACGGTGATCCAGATTGGCGCAGGCAGCCCCAGCCAGTTGGCGTAGCCCAGCGTAAAGAAGCGCTCGTCTTCAATGCCCACCGCTTTACCGTCGGAAATGATGTAGGCCAGCCCGCGGAAAATCTGCATGGTGGCCAGGGTGGTGATCAGCGCATTGATTTTCAGCCGGGCGATAACAAAACCGTTAATCAGCCCGGAGACCATCCCCAGCAGCAGACCGGCACCGACGCCGATCCACAGGCTTTCGGTCATATTGATCACCACCGCCGTGGTGACTCCGGCGCAGGCGATGACCGACGCGACCGACAGGTCAAAGTCGCCGGACGCCAGGCAAAACAGCATGCCGCAGGCCACCATACCGGACATGGAGATCGCCAATCCCAGGCCTTTCATGTTGATAAAGGAGCCGAAATTGGGCACAAACAGCACGCAGGCGATAAACAGCACCGCGAACACCACCAGCATGCCGTAGCTGTCCCAGATCCGCGCCAGCCCCTGGCCGCTGCGGTTTTTCACAGAATGGGTCGTTATGGTCGACATCTCTTTCTCCTTCACTATCAGGCCACCGCCGCAGCGGCATCAGGGGCAATATCGGGGGTGCGCAACATCGCCAGGCTGAGGGCTTTTTCCTCGCTGGCATCGTCATGCAACAATTCACCGGACAGGGCGCCTTCCCGCATCACCAGGATACGGTCCGCCAGCCCCAGCACTTCGGGCAAATCGCTGGAGGCGAACAGCACCGCGATGCCGCGCTGCGCCAGTTGATAAATGACGTTATAAATCTCGTGTTTGGCACCAACGTCGATGCCGCGCGTCGGTTCATCCAACAGGATCACCTTCATATCTTCCGACAACCAGCGGCCCAAAATCGCCTTCTGCTGGTTGCCACCGGACAAATTCATAATTAACTGCTCGGCGCTTGGGGTTTTGATATTCAACGCACGTATATGATGTTCGGCATTGCTGGCTTCCCAACCGTTGTTGATCAGGCAACCGGCGCGGATGCTGTTACGGCGCGCGCTGATGTTGATATTGTCGCGCACCGAATGCACCGGGATGATGCCGTCCGCCTTGCGATCCTCCGGGCACAGCATGATACCGGCACGGATAGCGTCAATCGGCGAACGAATGGCAAGCGCCTGCCCGTCCAGCGTCAGTTGCCCGGCACTGACTCGCGTGGCGCCAAAAATGCCCTTCATCAGTTCACTGCGTCCGGCACCGACCAGGCCGAATAACCCGACGATCTCCCCGGCCCGTACGCTGAGATCGATAGGTGTTTTCACGCCCGGAGCCTGTAGCCCCTTGAGAGACAGACGCACCGGCCCCAGCTCACGTGGCTGATAGCCATATACGTCGCCGAGATCACGCCCCACCATCGCCTGCACCAGCTGCGCGTTATCGACCTGGCGCATATCGTCGAAGGTGCGCACATAGCGACCATCTTTGAACACGGTGATGGCATCACTGAGAGCAAAGATCTCCTCCATGCGGTGCGAGACATACAAAATCACCCGCCCTTCGGCGCGCAATTCGCGGATCACCCGGAACAGTTGCTCGATCTCTCTGGCGGACAGCGAACTGGTGGGTTCGTCAAAAGCGATCACCTTGGCGTTGCGCGCTAAAGCCTTGGCGATTTCCACCATTTGCCACTGGCCGATCGACAGGTATTTCAGCGGCGTATCCGGATCGATATCCAGCCCGAGATGCTCCAGTTGCAACCGGGACTCATAACGCAGCAGTTTGCGATCCACCAGCCCGCGCCGGGTCGGCAGTTGACCGAGATAAATGTTCTCCGCCACGGTCATTTCCGGCACCAGGTGCAGTTCCTGGTAAATAATCGCCACCCCGGCATTCAGCGCGTCGGTGGTATTGGCAAAGGTCACTGCCCGCCCCTGCAGATGAATTTCCCCCTGAGAAGGCGCGTAATTGCCGCTGAGGATTTTCAGCAGCGTGGATTTCCCGGCGCCGTTTTCCCCCATCAGCGCATGGATCTGCCCGGCCTGACAGCTAAAGCTGATGTCATCCAGTGCCTTCACCCCCGGGAAAGTTTTCCCTATGCCTTTAAACGCCAGATACGGCAGCGCGGTGGTCATCGTGTTCTCCTCCTGCAGTTAAAAATGCCGCCCGACAGCGTGCTGTGGGCGGCTCGGTAATTACATCAGGCCTTTTTTCTGCAGTTCGGTTTTAAAGTTGTCCCGGGTGATCAGCACCACGTCGGTCACTTCGGTGAATTTTTGCGGTTCTACCCCTTTCTCGACCCAGTCATGCAACATCTGGATGCTCTTGTAACCGTGAATGTCCGGGCTTGGCAGCAGCGAACCGTAGAAACCGGTGGCCTGCGCCTTGGACAGCTCACTGACCGCATCCACCCCGTTGATGCCAATGCCGATCACGTTCGGCGCCTTGAAGCCCTGGCCTTCGGTGGCGCGCACGCCGCCCAGTACGGTGTTGTCGTTCATGCCGACAATCAGCCAGTTTTTCACTTCAGGATGCTGCACCAGCATCGAGTTGGCGGCGTCAAACGCCCCCGGGATATCGTTGGATTTGGTCGGCACCCGGTAAATCTGCTTTTCCGGGAAACCGGCGGCTTTCAGCGCGGCGATCGATCCGCCGGTGCGGCGACGGGCGGTGTCCAGTTCATCGGCGGTGATGGCCATCACTGCGGTATCCGGCAGTTTCCAGCCACGTTTGTTCAGCTCTTTCCACAGCTCCTCGCCCTGGCGTTCACCGATTTTGGTGGCGGCCATCATCACCAGCGGCACGCTGTCCATAGGTTTGCCTTTGGCGGTAACAAACTGGTCATCCACCGCGATCACTTTCAGGTCATAACTGCGCGCCTTGGCGACGATCGCCGAGCCCAGTTTCGGATCCGGCGTGCAGATGACAAAACCTTTGGCCCCGCTGGCCGCCAGGCTGTCGATGGCATTGAGAGTTTTTTCCCCGTCCGGCACGGCGATTTTGATTACCTCAAAACCAAGATCCTTACCGGCCTTGTCGGCAAATTTCCATTCGGTCTGGAACCAGGGTTCTTCCGGCTGCTTGACCAAAAAACCCAGTTTCATGGTCTCGGCGATAGCCGAATGTGACATAACGGCCGCCAGACCCAGTGTCGCCAGCGCCTTAGTGAATTTATGCATGATGCTCTCCGCTATTTTGTTCTCTGTGGCGACGAAACCCGCTCGCGGTGAAAACGTTATCATTATGGGATTAGCTGTCGGAGTAACGCTTATCTCGCGGTATCGCCCCACAGCCGGGGTAAGACGGCTTAAGTTTTAGCGGGTATTTGTTGCTGAAATGTAGAGCGCTATCACATCCGTGGAATACAGCAGATATGTGCATATATTTAGCGAATTTCGCCAAGCGGTAACTTATGACAGCCGTCACAAAATCACTGCGAGAAGCAGAAAAGTGCATACTTCCAGCCAATGGCTCCTCACCTGCCCAGCGCTTCGGCTCCTATGGTTGTCACAGCGTATTAACACATCAGGAGTCAACATCATGACGGCAGGTGCTATTGCCCTGGGATTGGACTTCGGCAGCGACTCGGTGCGGGTGTTGGCGGTCGACTGCCAACACGGTGCGGAGCTGGATACCGAGGTGGTTTACTACCCCCGCTGGCAGCGCGGTGAATTCTGCAACGCGGCGGAGAATCGGTTTCGCCACCATCCGCTCGACTATATTGAAGCCATGGAACAGGCGATTGTCAGTCTGGTGCAACGCATGACCCCATCGCAGCGGCTGCAGGTGGTGGGCATCGGCGTCGACTCGACCGGTTCCACACCGGCACCGATCGACGCGCAAGGCCAGGTGTTGGCACTGCGGCCGGAATTTGCCGACAACCCGAATGCCATGTTTGTTCTGTGGAAAGATCACACCGCCCTCGAAGAAGCAGACGCCATCAACCGGCTATGCCGCAGCGGCGAATTCCCCGATTATTCCCGCTATATCGGCGGCGTTTACTCTTCCGAATGGTTCTGGGCCAAGATCCTGCACGTGACGCGCGAGGATGCCGGGGTGCGCCATGCCGCCGCCTCCTGGGTCGAACTGTGCGACTGGGTGCCTGCGCTGCTGTCCGGAACCTCCGCCCCGCATCAGCTAAAACGCGGGCGTTGTAGCGTGGGCCACAAGACGCTGTGGCACCCCGACTGGGGTGGTCTGCCGCCAAAAGCGTTTTTTGCCGCACTGGATCCGCTGCTGGTTGAGCATCTGCCCTGGCCCCTGTTCGAGGACTGCCATACCGCCGATCTGCCGGTTGGCAGGCTGAGTGCCGAATGGGCCTCACGCCTCGGATTACCGACCACGGTGGTGCTGTCCGGCGGTGCCTTCGACTGCCATATGGGTGCAGTCGGCGCCGGCGCCCAGCCGTATACCCTGGTGAAGGTGATTGGCACGTCCACCTGCGACATTCTGATCGCCGATCGTCAGCGAGTGGACGGACGCGCCATCGAGGGCATTTGCGGCCAGGTCGACGGCAGCGTGGTACCCGGGCTGATTGGGATGGAGGCTGGGCAATCCGCCTTTGGGGATATGTACGCCTGGTTCAGCCGCTTGCTGAGCTGGCCGCTGCGCGAAGCAGCAAAAAACCAACCTGAACTGCAACCGCAGTTACACCAGATAGAAGCCGGTCTGCTGGCCGCCCTGACCGAAGCCTGGGCCGAAAATCCGTCGCTGGACCATCTGCCGGTGGTGCTGGACTGGTTTAACGGCCGCCGAACCCCTTATGCCAACCAGCGTCTTAAAGGCGTAATCGCCGACCTGAACCTAGGTACCGACGCACCGACGCTGTTTGGCGGATTTATCGCCGCCACCGCTTTCGGGGCCCGCGCCATCATGGAGTGTTTTGAGCAGCAGGCCATACCGGTCGACAACGTGCTGACGCTGGGCGGCATTGCGCGTAAATCACCGGCGATCATGCAGGCCTGCGCCGACGTGATGAACCGTCCGCTGCAAATTGTGGCGTCCGATCAATGCTGTGCACTGGGTGCCGCGATCTTCGCCGCCGTAGCCGCCGGTCGTTTCAGTAACGTGCCAGAAGCCCAACGCCACATGGCTTGCGGCATCGAACGTACCCTGCAGCCGGACTCGCAACGCGTCGCCCGCTACCAGCAGCTTTATCAACGCTATCAACAATGGTGCCAGGCCGCCGAGCCGCGCTACGCCCCTACCGAGGGTTCAGCACGCTGAACCCCTTTTTGACATGAACATTCAGGAGTCTCAAATGGACGCATTCAAGCAGCGCGAAGTCTGGTTCGCCATCGGCAGCCAGCACCTGTACGGCCCACAAACGTTGCAACAGGTCAAGGCGCACGCCGAACAGGTGGTCGACAGCCTCAACCGCGAGGCCGGGTTGCCGGTAAAACTGGTGCTGAAACCGCTGGTCACCACGCCGGATGAAATCACCGCCCTGTGCCGTGACGCCAACTATCAGCCACAGTGCATTGGCATCATGGCCTGGTTGCACACCTTCTCACCGGCCAAAATGTGGATCGCCGGGCTGTCAGTGCTCCACAAACCGCTGTTGCAATTCCATACCCAGTTCAACGCCCAGGTGCCGTGGGACAGCATGGATATGGACTTTATGAACCTCAACCAAACCGCTCACGGCGGCCGCGAGTTCGGCTTTATCGGCGCCCGCATGCGCCAGCAGCACAGCGTGATAGCCGGGCATTGGCAAGATCCCGAGGCGCACCGACGCATCGGTCAGTGGATGCGGGCCGCCACCGCCAAACAGGCCAGCCAGCAACTGAAGGTGGCCCGTTTTGGCGACAATATGCGAGAGGTTGCCGTGACCGAGGGCGACAAGGTCGGCGCGCAGATCCAGTTTGGCTACTCGGTCAATGCCTATGGCATCGGCGATTTGGTCAGCGTGATCAATGAAGTGAGCCGTGGCGAGGTGGATACGCTGATCGAAGAATATGAAGCCAGCTACGTGCTGAGCGACGCGGCGAAAATCAACGGTGCAAAACGTGAGAACCTGATCGACGCAGCGCGGATCGAATTGGGCATGAAGCGGTTCCTCGAGCAGGGAAATTTTCAGGCTTTCACCACCAATTTTGAAGACTTGCACGGCATGAAGCAGTTGCCGGGGCTGGCGGTGCAACGCCTGATGCAGCAAGGCTACGGCTTTGGCGGTGAAGGCGACTGGAAAACCGCCGCGCTGCTGCGCATCCTGAAAGTGATGGCGGAAGGATTGCAAGGCGGTACCTCGTTTATGGAGGATTACACCTATCACTTCCAATCCGGCAACGATCTGGTGGTGGGCTCGCACATGCTGGAGGTTTGCCCGTCGATCGCCAAAGAGCCTAAGCCCCTGCTGGATATTCAACCGCTCGGCATTGGCGGCAAGGCGGATCCCGCCCGGCTGATTTTCTCCACGCCGGCCGGCCCGGCAATCAACGCCAGCCTGATCGACCTGGGCGATCGCTTCCGCCTGCTGGTCAATCAGGTGGATACCGTGGAGCAACCGCACCCGCTGCCGAAACTGCCGGTGGCACGTGCCATCTGGCGGGCGCAGCCAACGCTGGCTACCGCTGCCGAAGCCTGGATACTCGCGGGCGGTGCACACCATACGGTGTTCTCGCAAGCGCTGGATACCGATCTGCTGCGGCTGTACGCCGAAATGCACAACATCGAATTTGTGACGATCGACCAGGCCACCACCCTGCCGGCGTTCAAAAACGAGCTGCGCTGGAACGAAGCCTACTATCAACTTAACCGCCGTTAATCCCCCCTCTACCGGCAGCTCAACCGGCTGCCGGTAGCCAAACGTGCTGCACCGGCCTCCTGACGCCGACCATCCGCTTGATATTGATGACGAAGCCCGCATTACCCGCTAAGCTAAGCGGCTGTCACATTGAATCATGTCTTACCCAGGAAGCCGTTTTATGTCTCAAGCTGATTACCGCCGTATTGGCGGCTGGTTGCTGGCCCCGATGTCCTATCTGATTGTCACCCTGCTTAGCGCCAGCCTGATGCTGCTTCTGTATGGTATGGCGATTTTCGTGCCGGAATCTCGCGAATATCTGCTCACCAACGCCCAGGCGTTTAGCCTGCAGTGGTATTTCTCGGTGCTGACCACGCTGGCAATGTGGTGCTTTACGCTGTGGCTGCTGTGGTTGTTCTGCCACCGCTCGCAACGCTTCCCCAAATTTTTCCTGCTGTGGCTGTTGATCACCGTGCTGCTGGCGGTAAAAGCCTTCGCCTTCGCACCGGTGCCGGATGAGTTGGCCGTGCGCAGCCTGGGATGGCCCCTGCTGATGGCGGCATTGTTAGTGCCATATATGAAGCGTTCCAAGCGAGTCAAGGGAACCTTTACCGAACGCTAGGCCAGGTTATATATGAATATGCCCGTCGCCTTTCAAACCACAGCGTTGTTACCTGCTTTACAAGGCCCATCCATGGGCCTTGCCCCTTCGGGGCCGCTGTGAGCAGCGTTCAAATCTGTTCCCGACAGATTTGTCACACACCCCAGTTACTTGACTTTAGTAAGCGCCTGGGGATGAGTGAGCTGGTCGCCTAGCTGTGATTTGAAATTCATAGGGCCTGGCTGTGTAAATTTTCAACAAAAATGGGCAAAAAGTGCCAAAAAGAGCAATAACCTTGCTATCACTATGTTGTGGTCAGGCCGCCAATTCCCGATAATAGGCGGCTTTTATTTTTTTAGGCATCGCAATGACCGAATACCTGCTCCTGTTTGTCGGCACCGTACTGGTGAACAACTTCGTCCTGGTGAAGTTCCTTGGCCTGTGCCCGTTCCTCGGCGTTTCCAAAAAGCTGGAGAGCGCCATTGGCATGGGGATGGCCACCACCTTTGTTATGACGCTGGCCTCTGTCAGCGCCTGGGTGATCAACACCTTTATCCTGGTTCCGTTGGATCTGGTGTATCTGCGCACGCTGTCATTTATTTTGGTGATCGCCGTGGTGGTGCAATTTACCGAGATGGTGGTACGTAAAACCAGCCCGGCGCTGTATCGCCTGCTGGGCATTTTCCTGCCGCTGATCACCACCAACTGCGCGGTGCTCGGCGTTGCGTTGCTTAACGTCAATCTCGGCTACAACTTCCTGCAATCTGCGGTGTATGGCTTTAGCGCCGCCGCCGGTTTCTCGCTGGTGATGGTGCTGTTCGCCGCGATCCGTGAACGTCTGGCCGTCGCCGACGTGCCTGCGCCATTCCGCGGTTCCTCCATCGCGTTGATCACCGCCGGGTTGATGTCTCTGGCCTTTATGGGCTTTACCGGGCTGGTGAAATTCTAATGACCGCGTTATGGATTGCGATTGCTGCGCTCAGCGCCCTTGGCCTGTTGTTCGGGCTGGTGCTGGGCTTTGCCGCGCGCCGCTTTGAAGTGGAAGAAGATCCGGTGGCCGAGCAGGTCGACGAGATCCTGCCACAGAGCCAATGCGGCCAGTGCGGCTATCCGGGGTGTCGCCCTTACGCCGAGGCGGTGGCCAACGGTGAGATGATCAACAAATGCGCCCCTGGCGGCGAGCAGGTGATGCTGAAGCTGGCCGAATTGCTCAATGTCGAACCGCAACCGCTGGGCAGCGAAGCCGCCGCCGAGCCGGTGCGCCAGGTCGCCTATATTGATGAAGCCAACTGCATCGGCTGCACCAAGTGCATTCAGGCCTGCCCGGTGGATGCCATTGTTGGCGCCACCCGTGCCATGCACACCGTGATTACCGATCTCTGTACCGGCTGCGACCTGTGCGTCGCGCCGTGCCCTACCGATTGTATTGAAATGAAACCGGTCGCCACCACTACCGCCAACTGGAAGTGGGATATGAAGACGATCCCGGTGCAAGTGATCCACGTGGAGCAACATGCTTAATTTGTTCGCCGCCTTCAAAAAAGACCGGATTTGGGATTTCGACGGTGGGATCCATCCGCCGGAAATGAAAACCCAGTCCAGCGGCGTACCGCTGCGTATCGCCCCGCTGCCCGAGACCTTTGTCATCCCCTTGCAACAACATTTGGGGCCGGAAGGTGAACTGTGCGTCACCGTCGGTGAGCGGGTGCTGAAAGGCCAGCCACTGACCGTCGGCCGGGGGCGTACCGTGCCGGTGCATGCGCCGACCTCCGGCACCGTCAGCGCCATTAAACCGCATATCACCGCGCACCCTTCCGGGTTGGCGGAGCTGTGCGTCATTATTCAGCCGGACGGCGAAGACCGTTGGTGCGAGCGCGCACCGGTGGCGGATTACCGCCAACTGACCACCAGCGAATTGATCCAGCGCATTCATCAGGCCGGCATCGCCGGGCTAGGCGGCGCAGGCTTCCCGACCGCCAGCAAGCTGCAGGGCGGCATGGACGGGGTGGAAACGCTGATCCTCAACGCCGCCGAGTGCGAGCCTTACATCACCGCCGATGACCGCTTGATGCAAGAGCATGCCGATCAGGTGATCGAAGGCACGCAAATCCTGCGTCATCTGCTGCAGCCGAAAGTCACGCTGATTGGCATCGAGGACAATAAACCCGAAGCGATCGAAGCGTTGAAACTGGCTCTGCGCGATCAACCGGGCATCTCGCTGCGGGTGATCCCAACCAAATACCCTTCCGGTGGCGCCAAGCAGCTCACCAAGATCCTGCTCGGCAAGGAAGTGCCGCACGGCAAGCACTCCTCCGCTATCGGCGTGCTGATGCAGAACGTCGGTACCGCCTTTGCCATCAAGCGCGCCATTGTCGACGGCGAGCCGCTGATCGAGCGCGTGGTGACCCTGACCGGTGACGCTCTCAGCCAACCGGGTAACCTGTGGGCACGCATCGGCACGCCGGTGCAGCACCTGCTTAACTTTGCCGGTTTCCAACCGCAGACCCAGCAAATGGTGGTGATGGGCGGCCCTTTGATGGGCTTCACCCTGCCCGCGCTGAATGTGCCGATCGTGAAGATCAGCAACTGCATTCTGGCCCCATCGGTCAGCGAAATGGCCCCGCAAGAGCCTGAACAATCCTGCATTCGCTGTGGTTTGTGCGTTGATGCCTGCCCGGCGGGCCTGCTGCCGCAGCAGCTTTACTGGTTCAGCCGCGGTGAAGAACACGAAAAAGCCCGCAAGCACAATCTGTTCGACTGCATTGAATGCGGTGCCTGTGCCTTTGTCTGCCCCAGCAATATTCCGCTGGTGCAGTATTACCGCCAGGAAAAGGCCGAAATCAAAGCCATCGATCAGGAAGCCGCACGCACCGCCGAAGCCAAGGCGCGTTACGAAGCCAAATTGGCCCGTCTGGAACGTGAAAAACTGGCGCGTGAAGAGCGTCACAAGAAAGCGGCCGTCAAACTGACCGACGGTGACCAGGATGCGGTACAGGCCGCCCTGGCCCGCGTGCGCAGTAAAAACGCCGCGCCGGCAACCGGTACGATCAGTGGCGATGCGCCGGACAACAGTGAAATGATCGCCGCCCGCGAGGCTCGTAAAGCACAGGCGCGTGAACGACGTGCCCAGCAAGATGCGGCCTCGACGTCGCCAACGCCACCTGCGGCAGAGGGTGAAGACCCACGTAAAGCTGCGGTAGCCGCTGCGCTGGCGCGGGTTAAAGCCAAGAAAGAGGCCCAGCAGGCCGCGCCGGTGGCAACCCCTGCCGCGACGCTGGAAGAAGATCCTCGCAAGGCGGCAGTGGCTGCTGCGCTGGCCCGGGTCAAAGCCAAGAAAGCGGCCCAGCAGGCCACAACGGTTGAAACTGCACAAGAAACGGCAGTTGCAGCGCCGGAAGAAGATCCGCGCAAGGCAGCAGTTGCGGCGGCCATTGCTCGCGCCAAAGCCAAGAAAGCGGCGCAACAGGCCACGACGGTTGAAACTGCACAAGAACCGGCAGTTGCCGCGCCGGAAGAAGATCCGCGCAAGGCAGCGGTTGCGGCGGCCATTGCTCGCGCAAAAGCCAAGAAAGCGGCGCAGCAGGCCACGACGGTTGAAACTGCACAAGAAACGGCGGTTGTAGTGCCGGAAGAAGATCCGCGCAAGGCAGCAGTTGCGGCAGCCATTGCTCGCGTCAAAGCCAAAAAGGCCGAACAGCGCCTGACCACGGCAGAAACGGATAAAGAGTAACGAGAAGAAGCGCCTTGCAGAACGCAAGGCGCCTTTTAATCTATAGAAATCAGATAGGTATAATCAACGTCAATCTGACGCATCTTCGAGTCCTGATTCCACGCCTTGGTTTGAATAATTTCCATCTCTACGCTCCCTTTCACCTCATGACGCAGCCCCGGCATCACGTGGGTAATCAGATAGGCAAAGAACTGTGAACACTCCTTCGCGGTGCCCAGATGATTGATAGAAATATATTCGCGCCCGGCAATCGGGATAGTGTCGATCTGGTATCCCGATAAAATATCCTGTTTGTTCTCGGGGTCCACCGCCATGATATGGGTGGCGGAATACTGGCTGTCATCCCGGTTGCGAACGGAATGGATACTGTAAACCCGATGACAATCCACACTCAGCCCACGGAAGAAGTCGGTAAAAATCTCGTCCTTCATCGCCATGCAGGAGGAATGTTCAATCTCCGCTTCGGAGGCAAAATCCAACCGACGCGAGAAACCGACCAGTTGCATATCCGGCAGCGTCAGGCGTTTCACTTCCGGGTAGTAATCGGCCGCAAAATTGGCATCGAAACTAAACCGCGGCATCAGGTTTTTCACGTCCCAGGTGTCCATCGAACGGTAGCGGTTGGGCGTAGTGTCAAAACGCTGTTTGAACATGCGGGTGAAAGTTTGTTGGGAGTCGAAACCCAGCTCGTCTGAAATATCGATGATAGAACGGTGGGTGATACGTAGCGCCACCGCAGCACGCGTCAGGATACGTGAGCGGATATAGGTGGCGAGCTGAATACCGGTGATACGTTTAAACTTGCGTTGCAGATGCCACTTGGAATAGCCGGAAATGCGCGCGACTTCGTCCAGATTAGGCCGTTTCTCCAGATGTATCTCAACCCACTCAATCAGTTCTTCAATAAAAAATACATCTTCATTTGTCATTAATGTACATTCACTAACTTAATAATACACGGGATAATAACCCACATAGATTATGTAAAAGTTGTTATTTTGTGCGAAAAAAAAGCCAAAAACACCTTGCAAACCCAGTGGTTATCGCCTGTTGCCGGCCAGTGATACCGACAGTTTTCTCTTGGTCGACCAAGCTACCTCGCTTTTACCGGCAAAAAAAATCCAATCGCGCCATTAGAAGCTTAGCCCCTGGCATACACCGCGTGCTAAAAGCCCAATACCCGCACAATTAAGACGTATTACCCTCGCAGTGATTCAGGTAGAATGCAGCGCTATAATTTTTCCTGCGGCTCCTCTGAGAGGCGCGTTGAACCTGCCGATGTACGGCAAAGATAGGTGTAGTTATTCTATGAAGTTCAGGCCGGTACAACAAGCAGCCGCCAAAGGCTTGCACATCGCCAGTTCTCCCTTCACCCATAACCAGCAAAGCACCAGCCGCATTATGCTGTGGGTCATGCTGGCCTGTATTCCCGGTGTGGCAGCACAGGTGTGGTTTTTTGGCTATGGCACACTGATCCAAACCGCACTGGCGATGATCGTCGCCCTGCTGGCGGAAGGTGCTATCCTGGCCCTGCGCAAACTGCCGGTGCGAACGCGTCTGGCGGACAACTCTGCCCTGCTGACCGCTCTGCTGCTGGGCATCAGCCTGCCGCCGCTGGCACCCTGGTGGATGATTGTCATCGGCACCTTCTTCGCCATTGTTATCGCCAAACAGCTGTATGGCGGTCTGGGGCAAAATCCGTTCAACCCGGCAATGGTCGGTTACGTGGTGTTGCTGATCGCCTTCCCGGTGCAGATGACCAGTTGGTTGCCGCCGGATGAACTGCGGGCCACGGCACTGTCGTTCCAGGATACCCTGCTCGCCATTTTCAGCGGCCATACCGCACAGGGTGCCACCATCCATGAGTTGCAAATGGGCATTGACGGCATCAGTCAGGCCACCCCGCTGGACGGTTTCAAAACCGGCCTGCGCAGCGGCCATAGCGTCGAGCAGGTGTTGCAGCAACCGCTGTTTGGTGGGGCATTGGCCGGTATCGGTTGGCAATGGGTCAACCTCGGTTTCCTGGCCGGCGGGCTGTTTATGCTGGCACGTCGCCTGATCCACTGGCAGATCCCGTTCAGCATGCTGGCGGCCATCGCCCTGTGCTCCGGCCTGGCCTGGTGGCTCTCACCGGAGCAGCAGGCGTCGCCGCTGATCCATCTGTTCTCCGGTGCCAGCATGCTGGGTGCATTCTTTATTGCCACCGACCCCGTTAGCGCCTCTACCACGCCCAAAGGCCGCCTGATTTACGGCGCCCTGGTCGGCGTATTGGTGTGGCTAATCCGCGTTTACGGCGGCTATCCGGATGGCGTTGCCTTCGCCGTACTGTTGGCCAACATTACCGTACCGCTCATCGACCACTACACGCAGCCTCGCGTGTACGGCCATCGCTAAGGAGCCATGATGCTTAATTCAATGAGAAAGCATGGCACCACACTGGCGGTGTTTGCCGCAGTGACCACCGGCTTAACCGCGGTGGTGCATAGCCTGACGCAAAAAACCATCGCCCACCAGGCAGCACTGCAGCAAAAAGCCCTGCTTGACCAGGTAGTGCCCCCGGAACACTACGATAACAACATGCAGACCGAGTGTTTCCTGGTCAACGATCCAGCGCTGGGCAACGATGCCCCGCATCGCCTGTACCTGGCGCGTAAAAACGGTCAGCCGACGGCTGCCGCGCTGGAAACCACTGCGCCGGATGGCTATTCCGGTGCCATTCAACTGCTGGTCGGCGCTGATTTCAGCGGCACCGTGCTGGGCACCCGCGTGGTCTCACACCATGAAACCCCAGGGCTGGGGGATAAGATTGAGCTGCGCATCTCCAACTGGATTTCGTTTTTCAGCGGCAAAAAAATTGAAGGCCCGGACGATAAACGCTGGGCGGTGAAGAAAGACGGCGGTATGTTCGATCAATTCACCGGCGCAACCATTACGCCGCGCGCGGTGGTCAACGCCGTTCGGCGCACGGCATTGTATATGGAAACGCTGCCGCCTAAACTTGATAGCTTACCTGTCTGTGGAGCCAGCGAATGAGTGAAGCCAAAGATCTGATTGTCCAGGGGTTGTGGAAGAACAACTCCGCCCTGGTGCAGTTACTGGGGATGTGTCCGTTGCTGGCCGTGACCTCGACCATCACCAATGCCCTCGGGCTGGGGCTGGCAACCACTCTGGTATTGATGCTGACCAACGGCTCTATCTCTGCGGTACGTCGCTGGGTCCCGAGTGAGGTACGCATCCCGATTTACGTCATGATCATCGCGGCGGCGGTAAGCATCGTACAGATGTTGATCAACGCCTATGCCTTCGGCCTTTACCAGTCGCTGGGGATCTTTATCCCGCTGATCGTCACCAACTGTATCGTGGTTGGCCGTGCCGAAGCGGTAGCCTCCAAAAAACCGGTCGGATTGTCGGTATTGGACGGTCTGGCTATCGGTCTGGGCGCCACCGGTGTGATGGTGACGCTGGGGGCCATGCGCGAATTGCTGGGCAACGGTACCCTGTTCGACGGTGCTGATATGCTGTTGGGCAGTTGGGCCAAGGTATTGCGCATTGAAGTGGTTCACTTCGACAGCCCGTTCCTACTGGCCATGCTGCCACCGGGGGCCTTTATCGGCCTGGGGTTATTGTTGGCGGTGAAATACCTGATCGATGAACGGATGAAAGCGCGTACGGCCAAAGCGTTGGCGGCCGAACCAACGCTGGGACAAGGACAGACAGAGAAAGCCTGATGAATAAACAAAAACGGCTGGAAATTCTTACCCGCCTGCGTGACAACAACCCGCAGCCGACCACGGAACTGGTGTACAGCACGCCGTTTGAACTGTTGATTTCCGTGCTGCTCTCCGCGCAGGCTACCGACGTCAGCGTCAATAAAGCCACCGCCAAGCTTTATCCGGTGGCCAATACGCCGGCCAGCCTGCTGGCGTTAGGGGTCGATGGCGTCAAAGACTACATCAAGACCATCGGCCTGTTTAACAGCAAGGCCGAAAACGTGATCAAAACCTGCCGCATGCTGCTGGATCTGCACGGTGGCGAGGTCCCGGAAGATCGCGCTGCGCTGGAAGCCCTGCCCGGCGTCGGTCGCAAAACCGCCAATGTGGTGCTCAACACCGCCTTTGGCTGGCCGACCATTGCCGTGGATACCCATATCTTCCGCGTCTGCAATCGCACCCATTTCGCACCGGGCAAAAACGTCGATCTGGTTGAAGAGAAGCTGTTGAAGGTGGTCCCTGCCGAATTCAAGGTCGATTGCCATCATTGGCTGATCCTGCACGGTCGCTATACCTGCATCGCGCGTAAACCGCGTTGCGGCTCCTGCATCATTGAAGATCTTTGCGAGTTTAAAGAAAAGGTTTATCCCGACGCCTGATCGCCACCAAAGGGCGCGTTACGCGCCCGTCTCTCCTCCGCGCCCCATTGGCCTATTTTTTATCGGAAATGTGATATCAAGCAGCAGTAACCTTGGCGTTCTCGAGGATTTCAGTGGAAAACCCACTTCCCGCTTATTTTCAAGCGAAAAATTAGTCAAAAATTGCGGTAAACCTCACGTTTTGAAGATCACAATACCGTCACAACCGCCAGTCCTGTTTTCCTAAATTTCTATAATTTTACGAAACCCGCCATATGCACAACAATCCAATGGATTAATCACCACACCTGTTGATATGAACCATTAAAATCCAATTCAGCAGAATATATCACTGTTTAAATTCCGCATAGCTTTTAATCAAAACAAAAACTCGGCAAAGCAAATAAAGTCGAACGTTAATGCTGCATAACATTTGCAACATGGTTGTTTCACTTCGCGAACGTTATATGTAACAGGATATGACAAACGCCTTGCCTCGTTGACAAAGATAGTGAACATTAACCGCCGTCATCCCATCCTATAACAACGCAGAAGGATGCAGTCCTGCATCACCTTTTGCAATTTCCCGTCTCTCTGGGACGGGGCAGTGAAAAATCAGAGGTACCAGTGTCAACAGCAAACAACAACAGCGAACAACCTGAAAGCGTTAGTCTCAACGCCTTCAAACAGCCCAAGGCGTTTTACCTGATCTTCTCTATCGAGCTCTGGGAACGTTTCGGTTATTACGGCCTGCAAGGCATCATGGCGGTTTACCTGGTCAAGATGCTTGGCCTGAGCGAAGCCGACTCGATCACCCTGTTCTCCTCCTTCAGTGCACTGGTGTACGGCTTTGTCGCCATCGGTGGCTGGCTCGGAGATAAAGTGCTGGGATCCAAGCGCGTGATCGTGCTGGGTGCGCTGGTGCTGGCCGTCGGCTATGCCATGGTGGCCTACTCCGGCCATGAAATCTTCTGGGTGTATCTGGGCATGGCGACCATCGCCGTGGGCAGCGGCCTGTTCAAGGCTAACCCATCTTCCCTGCTGTCAACCTGCTATGAGAAAGACGATCCGCGTTTGGACGGTGCATTCACCATGTACTATATGTCCGTCAATATCGGTTCTTTCCTTTCCATGTTGGCCACCCCGTGGCTGGCGGCGAAATACGGCTGGAGCGTTGCGTTCTCTCTGAGCGTGGTGGGCATGCTGATCACCCTGGTTAACTTTATGGTGTGCCACAAGTGGGTTAAACAGCACGGTTCCAAACCAGACTTTAAACCGCTGCAGGTGAAAAAACTGCTGATGGTGCTGGTCGGCGTGGTTGCGCTGGTCGCCATTTCCAGCTGGTTGCTGCACAACCAGGTGATTGCCCGCTGGGCGCTGGCGATTATCTCCCTCGGTATCGTGATTGTGTTCGCCAAAGAGGCCTTTGCACTGCACGGTGCGGCACGCCGCAAGATGATCGTCGCCTTCCTGCTGATGTTGGAAGCAGTGGTGTTCTTCGTGCTGTACAGCCAGATGCCGACCTCGCTGAACTTCTTCGCCATCCACAACGTGGAACACAGCATTCTTGGCATTGCCTTCGAACCTGAGCAGTATCAGGCGCTGAACCCATTCTGGATCATGCTGGCCAGCCCGATTCTGGCGGCGCTGTATAACAAGATGGGCGACCGTCTGCCAATGCCGCACAAGTTCGCTTTCGGCATGATCCTGTGCTCCGGTGCCTTCCTGGTGCTGCCGTGGGGTGCCAGCTTCGCCAACGAACAGGGGATTGTTTCGGTTAACTGGCTGATCCTGAGCTACGCGCTGCAGAGCATCGGCGAGCTGATGATCTCTGGCCTGGGTCTGGCCATGGTGGCACAGCTGGTGCCACAGCGCCTGATGGGCTTTATCATGGGCTCCTGGTTCCTGACCACCGCCGCCGCCGCGCTGATTGCCGGTAAGGTTGCCGGTCTGACCGCCGTGCCGAGCAACGTCAACGACGCACACGCTTCGCTGGCTATCTACAGCCACGTGTTTATGCAAATCGGTATTGCTACCGCCGTGATCGCCATCCTGATGATGCTGACGGCACCGAAACTGTATCGCATGACATTGGACACCGCAGAAGATACCAACAAGAAAGCGCAGGCGGCCGCGACGGCCAGCTAATCGCTGACTCGACGGTTTCCACCGCGAAAAAAAGCCGGGGCGCTAATGTGCCCCGGCTTTTTTATGTCGTTCTCCCCGTGATTCAGGCCCGGGGTTTCGCGCTCAGGTTAGTCCACATGAACTCACTGACCAATGCGCCATGGAAAGCAGCCTGTTGCTTGTCCGCCGCGGCGCTGTGCCCCCCCTCGGTATTCTCGTAGAAGTAAGCCTGCGAATAGCCCATCTGCTGCATCCGTGCCGCCATTTTGCGTGCGTGCGACGGGTTCACCCGGTCGTCACTGGTGGCGGTGTAAAACAGCACCGTCGGGTACGACACATCCGCTTTGATATTGTGGTACGGCGAGAAAGTTTTAATGTATGCCCACTCTTCCGCTTTGCTCGGGTCGCCGTATTCGGCAATCCACGAAGCACCGGCAGAAAGTTGGGTATAACGCTGCATGTCGAGCAACGGCACTTCGCACACGATGCAGCCGAAGAGCTGTGGGTACAGTGTCAGCATATTGCCCACCAACAGGCCGCCGTTGCTGCCGCCGCGTGCCCCCAGGTGTTGTGACGACGTCACTTTTCGTGCAATCAGATCCTGCGCTACGGCGGCAAAGTCCTCATAGGCACGATGACGGTTTTGCTTCAGCGCCGCCTGGTGCCAGGCCGGGCCATATTCCCCGCCGCCGCGAATATTTGCCACGACGTATACCCCGCCGCGCTCCAACCAGGCAGGTGCCTTGGCGCCCATGTAACCCGGCGTCAGCGACACTTCAAAGCCGCCATAACCGTACAGCAAGGTGGGGTTGCTGCCGTCCAGCTTGATGCCTTTGGCCGAAATTTGGAAATACGGCACGCGCGTCCCGTCTTTCGACGCGGTGAAATGCTGGCTGACCTGATAACCACTGGCGTCAAAATCCTGTGGCCCCTGCTTGAGCAGTTCCGGCTCCCCGCCGTCAAGATTGCCCATATACAAAGAGGTCGGCTGCAGGAAGCCGCTGAGGGTCAGGAAATAATCGTTGGTCTTTTCATCGATGCCACCGGCAGAAAGGGTGCTGATCGCCCCCGGCTTGCCCAGCGGTTTGCGCTGCCAGCGGTTGCCCTGCGGCGTCAACACTTCCAGCCGGTTTATCACGTTGTCCATGATGCTGAGGATCACATGGTCACGCGTGGCGCTGTAGCCGCTCAAGGCCACCTGCGCCGTCGGGGTGAATAACACCGTGAATTCACGTTTACCGGCCAGATAATCGTCGAAATGGGTCGCCAGCAAGGCGCCGGAAGGATAAAGCGTCTCGCCCACCTGCCAGTCGCTGCTCGGTTTAATCAGTAGCCATTCCCGGTGGGTGCTGAACTCGGCATCGGCGGGAATATCAATTTTGATTTTCTGATCCTGGGCGGCCAGCAAATAGCTTTCACGACGATAGAAATCCAGGTTGCGGCCCACATAGCTGCGTTCAAACCCCGGCGTGTCGTCGTGATAGGCAAACACCGCCATATCCTGAGGCTGCGCTTCATACAAGGTTTGGGCGGCGCTCAACGCGGTGCCGCGCCGCCAGCGTTTGGCGATACGTGCGTAGCCGGACTGGGTCATGGAGCCTGCGCCGAAATCGGTGGCGATAAACAGCGTATCTTTATCGATCCACGAAGCCTGGCTTTTCGCCACCGGCAGCACAAAGCCGTCTTTCACAAACTGCTTGGTGACCAGATCAAACTCGCGGATTTCGGTGGCATCCCCTCCGTCCGGCGACAGCTCCAGCAGGCAATAGCGGTATTCCGGTGCCAGCGACTGCGAACCATGGAAGACCCAGTCTTTGCCCTCGGCCTTGCCCAGCGCGTCAATATCCAGCACCGTTTCCCAGTTTGGCTTGTCCTTGCGGTACTCCTGCAAGGTGGTGCGTCGCCACAGGCCGCGCGGGTTGGTTTGATCCTGCCAAAAGTTGTAATAGTAATCTCCCCGCTTGGCGACCCACGGGATTTGGCTCTCTTTATTCAGAATATCCAGTACCTGCTTTTCCACCTGACGAAAGCCTTCGCCCTGGGCAAAACGCGCCGTGGTGCGCTGGTTTTCCTGCTTTATCCACGCCTGTGCGGCTTTGCCCTGCAGCTCTTCCAGCCACAAAAATTCATCGGCGGGGCTGGCGCCCCCTTCTGCCGCCATCGCCAGGCGGATACTGTTCGGTAATGAAGTCATCGCGAATACGGCTCCTGCGGTTTGTGCGCTGAGTTTAATAAACTGGCGTCGGTTGCTGACTGGCAAGTTCAATCTCCTTTTGAAAGTTAATAAGACTCATTTGCAACAAAGTAGGCGTTTGCCGATGCAGAGTCAAACCAACGCCCAGGTCGTTGAGTCAAAATTTAGGATAGTGGATCAGATCGTGAATACGCACCGTCTGTTGGCTGGCATTCCGGTAGGCATGTGGCCGGTCGGCCTGAAAACGCATCGCCTCGCCGCCGGTCAGGTGGTGCCACTGACCGTCAACAGCCAATTCCAGCTCGCCGCTGATGACAATCACGTGCTCGATCACGCCCGGCTCATGTGCCGAAGACTCACTGAGCACCCCCGGTGCCAGATCGATGACGAACATGTCAAAACCCAACTGTCGATCGAAGGGGAACAACGGAACCACCCGCATATCGGCATTGTATTGATTGAACACCGGCGCATCGCCATAACGGTGCAGCGTGGCCTGCTGTTGCAGCGGCGAGATCTCCAGAAAAGCGGAGAACGCCACGTTAAAACCGGTAGCGATTTTCCACAGCGTCGCCACGGTGGGGCTGGATTCACCCCGTTCTATCTGCCCCAGCATCGCCTTGCTGACGCCGGTGTTTTCAGCCGCCTGAGCCAGACTCCAGCCGCGCTGCATGCGCAGCGAACGAAGCGTTTGCGCCAGATGGCCGGACAATTCCTGCATGCTTTTCTCCCCTGATATTCCGGCTGATTATAGCCACTTGTACGCTATAACGCACGGTGCTATGCTGCCCTTCGTCGTGCGTTATAACGCACAACCCTTGCCGGAGTCTGCCATGCGTCCAGCCCTCTCTTTGCGTCATTTGTCCCTGCCCGCCGTGATGGCCGGGTTTGTTGCCGTATTGGTCGGTTACACCAGTTCTGCCGCCATTATCTTTCAGGCGGCCGCGGCCGCCGGCGCGACGCCAATGCAGATTGGCGGCTGGTTGACCATGCTGGGGCTGGGGATGGGCATCACCTCACTCGGACTGTCCCTGTATTACCGCACGCCGATCCTGACCGCCTGGTCGACGCCCGGCGCCGCGCTGCTGGTGACCAGCCTGCCCGGTACCCCGCTCAACGAAGCGATTGGCGTGTTCATCTTTGCCTCCGGGCTGATCCTGCTGTGCGGCGTCACCGGGTTGTTTGCCCGGTTGATGGATTATATTCCGCAGGCCATTTCGGCGGCGATGTTGGCGGGGATCCTGCTGCGTTTTGGCCTGGATGCCTTTGCTTCGTTACAGGTGAATTTCGTGCTCAGTGCGGGGATGGGGCTAGTGTATTTGCTATGCCGTCGTTATTTTGCTCGCTATGCGATCGTGCTGACGTTGCTGGCGGGACTGGCCATTGCGGCGCTGCAGGGGAACATTCATCTTTCGCAACAACCGCTGGTGTTCGCCATGCCGGAATTTATCACGCCACATTTCAGCGGGGCTACGTTGCTGGGGATTGGCGTGCCTTTCTTCGTGGTCACTATGGCGTCACAAAACGCCCCCGGTATCGCCACGCTCAAGGCGGCAGGCTACAACGTGCCCACTTCGCCGCTGATTAGCTGGACGGCATTGACCGCACTGCTGCTGGCGCCGTTCGGCGGATTCTCGGTTTGTATCGCCGCCATTACCGCCGCCATCTGCATGGGGCCGGACGTGCACCCCAATCCACAACGGCGCTATATGGCTGCCGCTGCTGCCGGGGTGTTTTACCTGCTTGCCGGGGTGTTCGGCGGCGTTATTGGCATGTTGTTCAGCGCCTTGCCCATCGCCTTGATCCACACCATTGCCGGGCTGGCGCTGCTAGGCACCATCGCCGGGAGTCTGCAACGCGCACTGCAAGATGATAAACAACGCGACGCCGCGCTGATCGCTTTCCTGATCACCGCGTCCGGCGTGACGCTGCTCGGCGTCGGTTCGGCATTTTGGGGAATTATTGGCGGAGCCATCGCCCATATCATCCTGTCACTGCCACAACGCGCGAGTCGCACGGAGCATTAAGCCAGCAGGTTGAGCTTGCCCGTCAACTTGCGCACGGTTTTCTTCTCGCCCACCAACGCAATACCCAATAAACGCCAATCGGCACTTGGCCGGCTGGCGACGCTGGCGCGAAACTCCGCGTAATCGGTAGTTTGCTGCCCATCGACCGGGAACAGGATCCGATCCACCTCCGCGGCACGCGGCTGTTGCAATAACTCGCCCAGTTGCTCCGCGCTGGCGGCCAGTACGCTGATCCCTATCGGGATCAGTCCGGGCCAACACTGTCCCTGGCTGTCCATTAACCCTTCACCGACCAGCCCAGGGTGGCGCTGACCCAACGTTAGCGCCAGTACCGCCGCGGCATTAGCGGTGTTGCCCAGAGGCAAATCCTGATTAATGATAATCACGCAGCGCTCGGCGTTAATCGTGTCTGAAACTCTGGTTTCCATCATGCAGCTTCCTGTCGATAAGTCAGCCTGCAGAATACCCAGCCGCAACGGCTTAATCTGGAAGATTTGTGCACAGTTTGCGGTAATGCGCCGGGGTCAGCCGGTAGACACGCTGAAACCAGCGTCCCAGATGACTTTGATCGGCAAAGCCCAGCTGCGCGGCCACCTCTATGGGTTTTGTCCCTGTGGCCAACAGCTGCCGCGCCTGCGCCAGCCGCAGCTGAACCAAATAGGCATGCGGCGGCAAACCGTAAGTCTGACGGAACAATCGGGTCAGGCGGAACCGATCCAGACCGGTTAGCGCCGTCAGCGATTCCATACGAATGTCCTGATGGCTATTGGCATGCAGGAAGTCGCGGATGCGTCGCGCCTGATAGCCGGAAGTTTCGCGCGGCGAGTTAACCCGCCAGTGTACGTGTCGGGTCAACCCGCACAGCAGGTTATCCAATGCAAATTGACGCTGTAATTCCCCTTCGCTTTCTTGCTGTAACTGCGAGAAAGCCTGGATCGTCGCCTGCGCCAGCGGTCGATCGTCGGATAGCGTAGCGGCAAAACTGAGGCGGAAACTGTCGGGAACCTCGGCAAACAACTGACGCAACTGAGCCTCCAGCCACTGCGGGCCGAGGTACAGCATTCGGTAGGTGAAACCGGCGTCTGCCGGCGCATCACCGTCATGCAGCTCTCCCGGCTCCAGCAAAAACACCTGCCCCGGCGTACTGCGATGGCGCTGGCGTCGGCAATGGAACTGCTGAACGCCCTGCTCGGTGACGCCAACCAGATAATCATCATGCCAGTGAGGATCATAAGCGTGCGCATGGCCGCCAAAATGGGCGCGAATCAACTCTATGCCGGTCGGCCGGTCTTTCTTTAATTCGATCCAGTTGCTCATCGGCGCCCTATTATCGTTAGCCCAACCTGTCATATAACAGAACTGCGGCTCGGCGTCTGGAACAAATGTGCGCGCCGGGCATACGGGCATAATTTTCACCCTTTGGCGATCTTCTGCTTAACTGAGAGAGAACCATTGTTGTCTGCTTTGTACCTTCAAGGGAGCCACTATGCCATCTTCCGCGCAGATTGATCTGATTCAACGAATAGACGCTGCTTACCGCCACTGGACCGGCGACGGCCTGCCCGGTCCGCAGACCGCCCCCGACGAACGCCTCGCATGGCTGCATCAGCAGGCGCCCTATAGCCTGTTGGCCCACGCCAGCGGCGAAGATCCCCTGTTTATCTATGCCAATCACTGCGCTCAGCAGTGTTTCGGTTATTCCTTTGATGAATTTGTTGCACTGCCTTCGCGACTGAGCGCCTCCCCAGCGGACCGTGCGGAGCGCCGACAATTGCTGGACAAGGTCACTCGGCAAGGCATCGCTCAGGGGTATCGCGGCCTGCGCGTCGATAAATATGGGGATACCTTCACCCTTTATGATTGTGCGGTCTGGCAGATCCCCGGTGGGGGCCAGGGCGCGCTGTTCTGGCCACAGCCGAAACGCCGGCCAGGCTGGTTTACCCTGCAGGATCCTGCAAAGCGATAATGGCTGTAGGCAACACCGTTGCCGGATTTTCTATCACTATCGTTAACCACTAAGTGACATTGTCATGAGAGAGCCTATGAATGAGCATGCCGCGCTGTTAGCCCAGCGCCTGATCCGTAATTTTGAACAGGTTGAGAAAACGCACGACAGTCGCCCACCGCTGTATGACAGTATGGGCACCCGTTTGGGCACCGGTACCGCGGCCAAAAAGCTGGGCGCCTCCATCGACGTGGTAGCGCCGGGCATGCGTTCTTGCCCCTATCACTTTCACTATGCGCAGGAGGAAATGTTTATCGTTCTGGAGGGAAACGGTACCTTGCGGGTAGCCGGTGAACGGCTGCCGATCACCGGCGGGGACATTATTTTTATTCCGCCTGGACCGGAATATCCGCATCAAATCATCAACAGTTCCGATGCACCGCTGAAATACCTGTCCATCAGTACCCGCGAACAGCCCGAACTGGTGGAATACCCGGATTCCGGCAAGTTTCAGGCGACGGCCGTGGACGAAAATGGCGAACCGGTGCGCTATTTACAGCGCCCTTCAGCGTCGCTCGATTATTGGCAGGATGAACCCTGAATCCCCTTCCGGCAGCGAGAGGCCCAGGGCAAGCGCCGCCTGCTCGGCAACGCGGAAATCGATATCCGCTGCCTCGCCGTCCTCCATAAACCAGGCGGCGGACAGCCCTGCCCAGGCGAGGATCCATTGCAGCAGACGCCGGCGCTCCAGTCCGGCCAACTGGCAAACCTGATCTACCCGCCGCTGAAAAATATCGGGGTCGGTGGCGATGCCATAGTTAGGGTTACAGAAGATATTGGCGTAATCGAAGGCCCGTTCACCATAAAGACGTTTGGGGTCAATCACCAGCCAACCGCGCTCAGCGAAATCCAATACGTTGTCGTGGTGAATATCACCGTGTAACACGGTCTGTTCGCGCGGGCTGGTCAGCAGTTCCGCCGCCACGGTAGCGCTGAGACGTAACATGCCACCGTGGGCCTGCGCCGCCGGCCACAGTGAATTAAACCACTGATGCAAGGGGATCAGCTCGGGCAAAGGTTCGGCGCGTGGAGCGTGTAGGCGGGCAACCACCTGACAAAGGATCGCCGTCGCCTGCCGATCGTCGCCGTCGCGCACCATCTGCGGCAGCGAACGGTTGCCTTGCGCGCGCTCCAGCAAAATACCGTCCTCATGCCAGGCCAGTACCCGTGCGGCGCCCTCGCCCTGCCACCAGCACATCAATAACCCACCGAACTTCTCTTCCTGTTCGCGGGCTATTTTCAGCATGGCTGCCGCTCCCTGATACCGCACCGGCATCAGCAGGCTGCTGTGAGTTTCAAACGCCTGGCCGTCGGGCTGTAACTGCCAGCGTTGCATATAGGGAATTAAGGCCGGATTCATTACCCTGAAACGTCCTTCACAGTTATAAATGGATGTTAGTGATATTATTAAAAATCAATCGATCCCTGCGTACTTCCGATGTTCATCGCACCATCCTAACCAAGTTTGTTGGCTTTTTTAATTAATCTCTCGGGGTTTTTACCATGACATCACTAAAGCGCATTAATTATCCGCATCTGCCCACGCCAGGCGGCCCCTATGTCCATGCCGTGCGCCATCAGGATACGCTGTATATTTCCGGCCTGACGGCTTTTGCCACCGAGGCTCAGGGACAAACCACCCAACAACAGACGCAGGCCATTTTGGAGCAGTTGGCGACCATCGCCGCCGTCGAGGGGACGAATCTCAAGGCGCTGATTAAAATAACGGTGTTCTTGACCAATATCGGCGATTTGCAGGCCATACGGCCGGTGCTGTTTGACTATTTTGATGGTGCACTGCCCGCCTGTTCACTGGTCGCGGTCAGCGCGCTGTTCTCGCCGCAGGTCAGCGTTGAGATAGAAGCCGTAGTGGCGTTGTGATATTGGGCGCTATAACGCGCCCTTATCCAACTCTCAGGGGTTGGATATCATGAACACTTAAACCTTGCGTTGCTGCTGCCCTCTATCTTTCGGGTGTATTTTATTGTTGCTCATAACATCCCTTATTTATTACGAGTCTGACTATTACAGCGTGGCTATTTCATCAACCTGATGATGAAACACATAGGGATCGGAGATTAAAGCAAAGGCTTCGTCATCGGGATACGTCACCGCAATCTGATAATCCTCGCCGGCAAAACGCTTAATCGCTTCCAGCGAATCCCAGTAAGTGGCGAGGAAGAAATGGGCATAATTACCCTGTATTTCTTGTCGAAAAAAGGCACCTTGGTTTCCCGCAGTAGCTTGCGCATGCTGCACGCCCGTGACCTTCAAATGTTCAGAAAATCCTTGTTGGTGCTGTAACGGCACGCACCCATGCCACGTTCTGACAATCATGATGTCTCCAGGTGAATAAAAACTCCAAAATAGCGAATAAATAACCTATCACGCTTTCCCGCTAAATCGTGAATCGGCACGCAAATTTCCCGCATAGGGCGGCCAGCCTAAAAACAGGGTGTTGCGTACGTTATCCTTTGCCGCCATTAGGAATCTTCTGCTAATTTATCCCTAAGAAATTTATTACCGACGGGACGTTATGCAGCAAAAGCCGGTTATGCACGAAGCCAGACAGTTAAAACGCCTTAACGCCGCCACGCGACGGCAATCCCATATGTATAAATGGATTGCCTTTATCGCGGCGTTGGACGGCGTGCTGGTATTTTTCTATGACCGGGATATGCGCAACATTACCTTTTCAGGTGCCGTCGCGCTGGTGTGCGGGTATTTGTGGATCCGCGATCGTAACAAGGCGCGCGGTTACCGACGGGAGTACGATCGCAAATTTGGCAAGCACAGTGGCCTTTAGCCCTGCATGGCCTCCAGCACTTTTGCGCTGTCGACGATTTGCACGAACTTGACGATTTTCCCCGCATGCAACTGATAAATATGCGCAAAGGAGGCGGTGAAGGATTTGCCGGTCGCCCTGTAGGTGCCATGATAGAAACCCTGAGCAATCACGTTTTCGCCGGCATCATAGAAATGGTCGACATCGGCGCGATAGCCTTGCCATTCTGTTCCCAGGCGCTGGTGAACATTTTCGAAAATCGCCTGTGGGCCAATGTAGGTACCGGCATAAGGAAACCCCGCCGCTTCAGTCCACTCTGCATCTGGCGCTAATGCCGCCAGCAGGTTGCGACCATTCTCTTCGGCACTGCCGCCCTCATAGGTGGCGCGTACAATTTCAAGATTCGTTGGCATGACTTTTCTCCGGTGGCCTATGCGGGATATCCCGGCCATACCCCGCAGACACAGGTTTACACCAAGCGGGGACGACCGGAATGGGACTATTGTAAGTTGCTTATTCCGGCATAAAAACCGCGATTGCGGCAATAGTCTGTTGCAGTGTAGTAAACAATTAGGGCATTGCGCTGTCATATTCGTCCCATTACGGGCTGTTATGATTTGGTTTTCCGATCACAAGGAGCAAAACGTGCATTCTTTACCCCTGGCGCAAGCATTGCTGCAGCCTTTCTCTCCCCATCAGGAACTGGCCCAGGCATTGTTGCCCCTGACTCTCGATTCCGATGATGGCTCGCATGACGTGGCCCATTTGCATCGCGTCTGGAAAAACACCCGCAAAATCAGTCAGCAGGAAGGCGGTAACCGACGCATCCTGTGCGCAGCCGTGCTGTTGCATGACTGTGTGGCGGTGGAAAAAAACTCCCCACAGCGCCACCTGGCTTCGCGCATGGCTGCGGAGAAAGGTGCTCTGCTGTTGAAACAGCTGGGCTGGGATCCGCAGGACATTGCCAAAACCGCCCATGCTATCGAGGCGCACAGCTTCTCCGCGGCCATTGCCCCAGAGACCCTGGAAGCAAAAATCATTCAGGACGCAGACCGTCTGGACGCTATCGGCATGATTGGCGTGGCGCGTTGTTTTTATATCGGCGGACGCATGCGCAGCGCGCTGTACGATGCCGCCGATCCTCTGGCGGAGCAGCGCCAATATGACGACAAGCGTTTTTCGCTGGATCACTTCGAAACCAAGTTGTTCAAACTGCAGGACGGTTTTCAAACCGCCACCGGCAAGAAAATGGCCCTTGAGCGTACCGAGCGCATGCGACGTTTTCTCAGCGAGTTGCAGGAAGAGATCTAACGCCATGATCTTGCGAACACGCCATTTCCGTTACGGCGGCAGCATCTTCGTGCTCCTAATTGCTGTACACTGGATGCCAACTTCACTGACCAGGCTGCAACAATGAAAAAACTGACGCTGAAAGACATGACGGAAAGCGAGCAACGTGAAGTAAAAACCGAGCTGGACAAGGCACGTAAAAGCCTCGGCCGCGCGTTGACCAACGCCGAGAATAACAAGATCAAAGATGAAGTGGTGGCGCGCATCACCGCTGCCCGCGAGAAGATTGAAAAAGCCACCCGGGCCGAACGCAAAGCCAACCGCGTTCAACCCACCGGGGAAACCTTCAGTTGGTCGGCCTCGATCAACGGCGCGCGTCGTCCCCGCTAACACCGTCTGGCAGCCCCGCAAACGCGGGGTTTTTTATCCGCACCCGGCTTTATTAGCCAAACTCATCAGCGCTGCGTCATCATGAATAACCGTGTTATCAAGCTGTTGTAAATTGACAGCATAATGCAGAATATTCATTATCAGCGCATACCCCTTTTCAAGAGACTGCCATGACTCACCTCAACAACAATGACGCTGCGCAGATGCCGGCATTGCCCCTTGACGGTTGGCTGGCGGTTTACTCGAAGAAACAGACGCTCATTTGACCGGGGCGCGCTGTCCCGTCAGATGAGCTGACTGGACGGTATGCGACTCGTTCCCCCTCTTGTTTTCTCATCTGGCTTCTTACTTGTTCGCACTGAAGGAATTTATTATGGCCTCATTTTCCGGTATTTGGGTTGCTCTGGTTACCCCATTTAATAACCACGCCGTCGACCTGCCCGCCACCCAGCGGCTGGCCCAACATCTGATCGCCTCTGGCGTCGATGGCTTGGTCGTCTGCGGCACAACCGGTGAGGCAGCCGCGTTAAGCCAGGAAGAACAGCTGGCGGTGCTCGATGCTGTGCTGGCCGTTACGCCGGCCCATCAGGTAGTGATGGGGCTGGCCGGCAATAACCTGTTCGACACCTTGCAAATGCAGCAGGCGATCCAGCTGCGTGACCTCGCCGGTGTCCTGATCCCTGCGCCCTATTACATTCGCCCATCGCAATGCGGTCTGGTGGATTATTTCACCCAGTTGGCCGACGCTTCAAGCGTACCGGTGATCCTGTACAACATTCCGCAACGCACCGGCATCGTGATGGAGCTGGCCACCCTGCGCCAGATCGCACGTCATCCGCAGGTGAAAGCGATCAAGGAATGCAGCGGCAATCCGGATACGGCGATGGCGCTGATTAACGACGGTGAAATCGACGTGCTGACCGGCGAAGACAATCTGATCCTGACGACGCTATGCCTGGGCGGCACCGGGGCCATTTCCGCCTCCGCGCATATTCACCCACAGCGCTTTGTGCAACTGGTGCAACAAGTTGCCGACGGTGATTTGCCTGCTGCCCGCGCCAACTTCTATGCGCTGCTGCCGATGATCCACCAGATGTTCAGCTTCCCGAACCCGGCCCCGGTCAAAGCCGCGCTGGCGCAGCAAGGACTGATCCGTAACGAGCTGCGCTCCCCCATGCAAACCGTGCCGCAGGCGTTGCAACAGCAAATTGCCGCCACCCTGGCACAGTTGCAACCGGAAGCCGAGTTGATCGGTTAAATTTGTCGGTTAACCCGCTGTAATTTTGACGTTATAGAGCTAGGATCAGAGGTTAAGCATGCCTGTCACTTATCATTATCAAGGAGCTTTCGATGAAACTGTTCTATAAAGCCGGTGCCTGTTCGCTGTCCCCGCATATCGTCCTGCGCGAGACGGGCCTGGATTTCACCGCGGAAAAGGTGGATTTGGCACTGAAGAAGACCGAAAGCGGTGCAGATTATCTGACCATCAACCCGAAAGGACAGGTACCGGCGCTGCTGTTGGATGATGGCAGCCTGCTGACCGAAGGCGTCGCGATAGTGCAATATCTGGCAGACCGCGTGCCGGATCGCGGCCTGATCCCTGCCGCAGGCACGCTGTCGCGTTACCATGCGATTGAATGGTTGAACTACATTGCGACGGAGTTGCATAAAGGCTTCAGCCCGCTGTTTAACCCGAAAACGCCGGAAGAATACAAAACCTTCACGCGCGAAAAACTCGAGAAACAGTTCAGCTATTTGGATGCGGTGCTGGCGAAGCAGCATTTCTTGCTGGGGAACCGGTTCAGCGTGGCGGATGCCTATTTGTTTACCGTTCTGCGTTGGGCCATCGCCATGCAGTTCGATCTCAAAAAACACGCTCAGCTGTCGGCCTATTTTGATCGCGTGGCCGCGCGCCCATCGGTAGAGGCGACGTTGAACGCGGAAGGTCTGAAATAACACCCGCGCCCCGGCATAAGATCCGCCGGGGCACAGTATCCGCTGAATTACAGTTTTATCGCTTTAAACTCGCAGTTCGGCTGCACGATACGAGCCTGCGCCGCCACCACCTGCAACTCGTACTCCCCCATCGCCTGGGTGGTCATCATCACCTCATAGACCGCCGCCGTCACGTGTTCCAGCGCTTTATCCAGCGCCTCGCCCTTGAGCAAATTAACCAACAGCAGACCGCTGGTCAGATCGCCCACGCCGACCGGTTGTCGGGTGCCAAAATCCACCAGCGGACGGCTGATATGCCAGGCTTCATCCGCGGTCACCAGCAGCATTTCAAAACAGTCGAGATGGTAACCGGCGCGGCTCAGGTGCTTGACCAGCACCACTTTCGGCCCCTTGGCAATTAATTCGCGTGCAGCGCTTACCGCTTGATCAACGTCGGTGATAGTCCGCTGGCTCAACAACTCCAGCTCCAGCAGATTGGGCGCCATCATGTCACTGCACGGCAATGCCTGCTGACAATGAAACTCCGCCACGCCCGGCGCCACAATGCAGCCTTTTTCAGGGTGACCCATAACCGGATCGCAAAAATACCAGGCGTTCGGATTGGCCTGTTTGACCTGACGCACGATCTCCAGAATATGGCTGCCCTGCTCCGGCGAACCGATATAGCCGCTCAGCACGGCATCGCAATGCTTGAGCTGATCGATATCCGCAATCCCCTGGGCAATCTCCGTCAGGTGGCTGGCCGGCATCACGCAACCGGTCCATTTGCCGTACTGGGTATGATTGGAGAACTGCACGGTGTTCAACGGCCAAACGTTAACGCCCATGCGGCGCATCGGAAACTCTGCCGCGCTGTTACCCGCATGGCCAAACACCACATGGGATTGAATAGAAAGAATGTTTTTCATCAAAAATTTGCTCTGATGCCTTAAAAATAAAGGGGCCGCTGAGGGCCCCTTTGCTGCTGTTTTGATTACTGCCAATCTACCAGGCAGTAATGCTTTTTACCGCGACGCAGCAGTGTGTAGCGGCCGAACAGGCGATCGGCGTCGCTGAAGGTGTATTCGGCGTTGGACTGCTTCTCACCGTTGATGGTCACCGCGTTGGAGCCAATCATGGTGCGAGCCTGGCCGCGTGAAGGGACCAGTTCAGCATTCACCAGCGCCTGTTGCAGATCGGCGTCGCCATCAAGTTTGATGGTCGGCATGCCGTCCTGCGCCAACTGGGCGAAGTCCGCTTCGGTCATGTCGTGCAGCGCGCCGGAGAACAGGCTCTGGGTGATACGCTTGGCCGCAGCCAACCCTTCAGCACCATGCACCATGCCGGTCACTTCTTCCGCCAGCACATATTGAGCGCGCGGTGCCTTGCCGCTGTTCTTGTCTTCTTCTTCCAGCGCGTTGATCTCGGCCAGATCCATGAAGGTGAAGAACTTCAGGAAACGGTACACGTCTGCGTCGGCAGTGTTGATCCAGAACTGGTAGAACTTGTACGGGCTGGTTTTTTCTGGTGCCAGCCAGACTGCGCCGCCTTCGGTCTTGCCGAATTTGGTGCCGTCCGCTTTGGTGATCAGGGGAACAGTCAGACCGAACACCTGTTGCTGGTGCATACGGCGGGTCAGATCGATACCGGAGGTGATATTGCCCCACTGGTCGGAACCGCCGATCTGCAGTTCAACCTGATGGCGGTTGTACAGCTCGGAGAAGTCAAAGCCCTGCAGCAGATTGTAGGAGAACTCGGTGAACGAGATGCCCGAGTCGTCACGGTTCAAGCGCTGCTTCACCGCTTCCTTGTTGATCATCTGGTTGACGGAGAAGTGCTTGCCAATATCACGCAGGAAGGTCAGCACGTTCATGCCGCCGAACCAGTCGTAGTTGTTGGCGGCAATCGCGCTGTTGCTGCCGCAGTCGAAATCGAGGAACGGGGAAACCTGCTTGCGGATTTTTTCCACCCACTCGTTCACGGTTTCGGTGGTATTCAACTTACGCTCAGCCGCTTTGAAGCTGGGGTCGCCGATAAGTCCGGTGGCCCCGCCCACCAGCGCTACCGGCTTGTGGCCGGCAAGCTGGAAGCGCTTCAGGCACAACAGAGGAACCAGATGGCCCAAATGCAAGCTGTCAGCGGTCGGATCGAAACCGCAATACAGTGCAATTGGCCCTTGCGCCAGTCGCTCTGCTAACGCTTCCTCATCCGTAACCTGGGCAACGAGGCCCCGCTCTTGCAGTTGTTTAATCAAGTTGCTGCTTGCCATCAATGACTCCATGTATAAACGAATGCACCTTTGTCGGTACACGACCTTTCGCCCACTGGCGAAATATAAAATTCAGAATAGGGCATAGAATAAAACGCCGGCGACATCAGTGCCAGCGCTTAAGGGGGATTTTCGGTCTTCAGGGTGCCAGTCGGTCAATTTTCCAGTCATTCCCGTCCCGTTGATACAGGAAACGGTCATGCAGACGGTTGGCGCCGCCCTGCCAGAACTCGACGGAGTCGAAATTAACCCGGAATCCGCCCCAGAAACTGGGCAGCGGCACTTCGCCCTGCTGGAATTTTTGCTTGAGTTCGAGGAATTTGCTTTCCAGCACCCCGCGCGCAGAAATGCGTGATGACTGCTGCGACACCCAGGCGCCGATTTGGCTGTCTTTCGGGCGGCTGGCGAAGTACTTCATCACCTCGAAGGTGGACAAACGCTCCGCTTTACCGAGGAAAATCACCTGGCGGTCGAGCATGTGCCACGGGAACAGCAGGCTGATATGCGGGTTGTTCGCCAATTGTTGCGCCTTGCGGCTACCCAGGTTGGTGTAAAACACCAGCCCTTTATCGTCCACATGCTTGAGCAAAACAATACGCTGGTAGGGTTGGCCATGTTCATCCACAGTCGCCACGCACATGGCGGTAGGGTCGGCCAGACGGGCATCGCAGGCCTGTTTCAGCCACTTTTCGAACAGTTCCAGTGGATTGGCGGTCAAATCGTTGCGACGCAGGCCGCCACGAGTGTATTCACGGCGCAGGTCCGCAACATCAAATTCATTATTTTCAATCATTCGGTTATCAACCAACTGAAAAATCGTGATTCTATTCTGCGCCAGCGGCGTCAGGATCTCAATCGCTCTGACGCCGCAACCGCCGGATCAATTAGCCAGCGTGCAGTCGCTCATGATCACTTTGCCATTGCGCTCAAGGTAGGCATTTTGGCCCTTCGACCAAAAGGTGTATTTACCGTCGCTGTATTTGGCGCCGGTCATGGCCAGCACCTGTTTCAGCCTCAACTGTTCGCCATCCATCAGCATGCTGACGGTGCTCTCCTTGCCATCCAGCGTAGCCGTCAACGGCGTGGTGCCACATTGGTAATGCAAGGTCTGGCTGCTTTGCGGCAGAACGTAGCTGCAACCGGCCAGCGCCAGTGCGCCGGCGGCAATAATGATTTTTTTCATGCTGTTGCTCCTTAGGGAAATCTTTCGATTTCTATCCTACCAGAGCTAACGCCCCCCTAAAGGCAAAACCGGATAAATCCCACCCAGCAGGGTTTCACGGCTGGCACCGGTGACGGAAGGCAGGTTGCCGGACTGACCGGACAAGGTGCGAAACGCCAGCCAGGCAAAGGCCAGCGCTTCCATATCATCACCGCTAATCCCGAAATCGTCGGTCAGGCACACCTCGGTGCCGGGCAGCAGCGCCGACATCCGAGCCATCAGCAACGGATTACGAGCCCCGCCGCCGCAGACCAGCAGACGTTCGCAACCACCGGCCAACTGAACCTGTTCGCAAATCGTTATCGCCGTCAATTCCGCCAGCGTGGTTTGCACATCAACCGGTTTGACGGCCGGTAGCCCCGAAAGCTGGCTCTCCAGCCAGGCGGCATTAAAATATTCACGCCCGGTGCTTTTCGGCGCCGGCAGCGCGAAGTATGGATCGGCCAACATCTGCTGTAACAGCGGCAGGCAAACACGCCCCTCCATCGCCCAGCCACCGTCTTTATCGTAGGGCTGCGTGCGATGACGCCAGATCCATGCGTCCATCAGCATATTGCCCGGCCCGGTATCAAAACCGCGTACCGGCGCCCCCGGCAACAGCATCGAGAGATTGGCGATGCCACCAATATTGAGCACCATGCGGCGTTCCACCGGATGTGCCAACAGCGCCTGATGGAAGGCCGGCACCAGGGGGGCCCCCTGACCGCCATAGGCCATGTCGCGTCGACGGAAATCGCCAACGGTAGTGATGTTGGTCAGCGCCGCAATGCGATTATTGTCACCCAGCTGCATAGAAAAACGCGCGTCGCCTTCAGGTTCGTGCCATACCGTCTGGCCATGACAGCCGATGGCGGTGATATCCTGCGCCGACACGCCGGTTTGCTTGAGCAGGCCAAGCACTGCCTCGCCAAACAAGGTGCCGAGCTGGGCATCCAACCGCCCCACCGCGGAAAGCGTAGTTTGCTGCCCCTGGCACATGCCGAGAATATCTTGCTTGAGCTGGACCGGCATCGGATGGCTGTAACTGGCCTGTTGCGCCACCATTCGTCCGTCGATCGCAGCAAGCACGACGTCGACGCCATCCAGACTGGTGCCGGACATAACACCTATATAGCGGCCTGACTTCATAGCAACATCCTTTACCCTACGCGGGGAAGCAAATTTTTGACCTGATAAATAAACCAGAATTAAAACATTAACGCCATGAATTATGATGTCTTTTTTCACCTCTGTGAGCAATACGCCTGTTTTGTTGCCCCCTCGCCCCGTTGATTATCACCGCTAAACAATCACTCAACGCACCACGGAATTTCTTCCGTTGCTGTCATAAAGCTAAACCACCGTTTATTATTGGTTGAACAGCGCAAAGTTAAGCTGCGTGCAGTAGCGGGTCATGGTGATGTACGTGCGTTTGAGCCATACTTTGTCTATCATTTTCATTGAGAATCTGGCCTGGAAAGGTTCCCCAGGTTATGGACTACTACCAACAGGAGTTTTATATGATCAAGCGTCTTCTCGTCGTTGCCATCGCCGCAGTTACGCTGGCAGGATGCGCCAATGAATCCATGTCCGGTGACGTTTATTCCGCTTCGCAGGCCAAACAGGTTCAAACCGTGACTTATGGCACGCTGGTTTCGGTTCGCCCGGTCAAAATCCAGGGCGGTGAAACCTCGAATACCATTGGCGCGATCGGGGGGGCCGTACTGGGTGGCTTCCTCGGCAACACCGTCGGCGGTGGCACCGGTCGTAGCCTGGCGACAGCAGCCGGCGCAGTAGCCGGTGGCGTGGCGGGTAACAGCATCGGCGAAGCGGCCGGTCGTACCTCAGGCTACGAGCTGGAAATCAAGACTGACCAGAAAGAGAATATCGTGGTGGTTCAGAAGGCGGGCGCGACCAAGTTCAGCCCAGGCCAGCGCGTTCGTATGGCTCGTACTGGCGACACCATTACCGTATCTCCGCTGTAAGCGGTACGCGTAAGGTAAAACCGGAGGCTTTAGGCCTCCGGTTTCATTTCCGATGCTGTGAAATCTAATCGTATAAAAAGAAGTTCTTATTGTTTATTTTGCAGTTCAGTGATGTTTTGTTCGAGCTTGCCAATCAAACCAACCAACAGTTGTACTTCATCAGTCGTAATACCACTCAGAATTTCGCCGCGCGTAGAGCTGATGACGCTGTCCACCTCCTTGATAATGGGATCGGCCGCTTCAGTCAGTTTGATACGCTTTGCACGCCGGTCATTGGCGCAGGTGTGGCGAGTGATCAACCCCTTCTCTTCCAGTTGGTCCAGAGTACGAACCAATGACGGTTGCTCAATACCGATCGCTTTAGCCAGCTGGATCTGCGACTGCTCCGGCGGTAAACGATTGATACTGTGCAGGGTTACCCAGTGCGTCTGCGTGAGCGCCAGCGGCTTGAGCCGATGATCGATCAGCGCACGCCATACACGAACTAATCGTGCTAAATCTGAACCTAATGTTGACTCCACTTACCCCTCCTTATAATTAGCATGCTAACATACCTTCCCAGAGCTTAGACTATTTTGAGTAACTCACATTAAAAACACAAATGTATATAATGTATATTGTGGAAATAGCCACCCTTTTGATCAGTTATTGTTTATTATCTATGCAAAGACTCAACATATTCACTCATCGGGATTGTTAATGTGAATACTTCATGGCTTCATGCCTCGTCCCCGCTACCCGATTTGGTGCTGGGCGCCTCGCTTTATTTTCCGCCCATATTTAAGGCCGTTCTGCTGGGTCTGGTTTTATGGATACTGGTACATCACCTGTTGCGAGACTGGATTTATTCCGGCGAAATTTGGCATCCCATGCTGATGGATTTGTCTATTTTCGTCATCGCCGTCAGCGGCTCTTTGTGGATTTTAGCGAGTTGGTAACTCATGACGTATAAAACATTAAAATATTTTTCTACGGTGATCGTCTGCGCCATTGCCATCTGTGCCGGTTGGTGGTTATGGAATTATTATATGCAATCCCCGTGGACCCGTGATGGAAAGGTGCGCGCCGAACTCGTCAATATCACACCAGAAGTTTCTGGCAGATTAGAGAAAATAACCGTTCATGACAATCAGTTCATACCTGCGGGAAGTCTGATTTTTACCCTCGATCCTGTGCCTTACCAAATTGCGCTCGACAATGCTGAGGCCGCGTTGGCAAAAGCTCAATCCGATCTGGCCAAGGCCGACCATGAGGCCGCCCGCCGCCGTGGTTTGCCGAAAAACGTTATTTCTGCCGAAGATATGGATGAGTCAAATTTAGCGGCTCAAGCAATGAAAGCCGCGTATAAAGCCGCTCAGGCGAATCTGGAACAGGCTAAATGGAATTTAAGTAAAACTAAAATTTATGCCCCTACCGATGGCTATATCACCAATTTACAGACCCGGGTGGGAAACTATGCCAGCGCCGGCACGCCGTTGGTCGCACTGGTCGACATGCACTCGTTTTATGTGCTCGGTTATTTTGAAGAAACCAAGTTAAAACATATAAAAGAGGGCAATAAAGCCGATATCGTTTTATATAATGGCAACATTCCACTCCAGGGCGAGGTGGAGAGTATCGGCCGGGCCATTTACGATCAAAGCGTCGAAAGCAGCGGCGATTTATTAATGGACGTTAAACCCAACGTGCCTTGGGTTCGCTTGGCGCAGCGCGTGCCGGTAAGGATCAAATTGCTGAACGTCCCTGCCGATTTGCCGTTAGTGGCCGGCACCACCTGCACCATCTCGATTCATCAGTAAGGCTAACCGGTGAACCTGCCTTTTTTGGAATGGAGCCGCACACCATGGGGGAAAGCTACCGGGGGCCAATGGCGCTATGCGCTGCGCAATTCGCTGGCGATGTGTCTGGCGCTCTGGGTGGCGTTCGTGCTCAATCTCGACGAACCTTACTGGGCGTTGACTTCGGCGGCGGTGGTCAGTTTCCCCACCGTCGGCGGCGTGATCAGCAAAAGTATCGGGCGCGTTTTCGGTAGCCTGGTCGGCGCGGCCGCATCGGTGGCCATCGCAGGTCATTGTCTGAATGATCCCTGGTTGTTCACGCTGTTTATCGCCGCGTGGATCGGTCTGTGCACTTATATTTCCAATCACTATCAGAACAACGTTTCCTACGCCTTTGCGCTGGCGGGCTACACCGCGGCCATCATCGCCTTTAGCACCGTCAACGTGACGGATACCCAACAAATCTTCGATATCGCCCAGGCGCGTGTTTGCGAAGTGATCACCGGTATTCTGTGCGGTGGCCTGATGATGATGATCCTGCCCAGCACCTCCGACGGCGAAGCCCTGCTGACTTCGCTGCGCCGCATGCATCTGCGGCTATTGGAACACGCCGCAATGCTGTGGCAACCGGAAATCACCGTGCAGATGCGTACCTCGCACGAAGGGGTTATCGGCCAAATCCTGACCATGAACCTGCTGCGTATTCAGGCCTTCTGGAGCCACTACCGGCTACGTCGGCAGAATAACCTGCTCAACTATATGCTGCACCAGCAGCTGCGCATTACCAGCGTGATCTCCAGCCTCCGCCGCATGTTGCTGAACTGGCCGGATCGTCCGGCGAACCTGGCGAGCGTCCTGGAGCAACTGCTGACCGAACTGCGCAATCCCGATACCGACAAATACCGTTTGGCACGCATTCTGCAACAGATCGCGCCGCAGGATCCTGCCGATTTTCGCCACCGCGCCTTCTGGCTGCGCCTGCGCCACTTCTGCTGGCTGTATCTGGGGGCTAGCCGCTGGTTGAAGCGCCTGGAGAGTGCGACGCCGGTCAGCAATATTCAGCCCCCGCGTGTCACCTCTCTGACCCGTCATACCGACAGTTACGAAGCGGCGTATAACGGTCTGCGCACCTTTTTGTGCATTATCATCGGTTGCGCTTACTGGATTAACACCCAGTGGGACGCCGGCAGCTCGGCCCTGACGCTGATCGCCATCAGTTGCGTACTCTATTCTTCCACGCCGTCGCCGATCAACAGCATCACCACCTTGCTAAAGGCCGTGCTGCTGCTTTCGATAGCCTGTTTTGTGGTCAAGTTTGGTCTGATGATCCAGATTGACGATTTTTGGCTGTTCTGCGCCTTTCTGTTCCCGGTGCTGGTGACCATGCAGATGCTCAAGCTGCAGAATCCTTCCTACGCCGCGCTGTGGGGCCAACTGATCGTGTTTATGGGCTCCTTTCTCTCCGTCACCAACCCACCGAGCTACGATTACCAGTCGTTTATCAATGACAGCATCGGCAAGATTGTCGGGGTATTGCTGGCCGGTCTGGCGTTCCAGATTTTGCGGCCCAGTTCGGACAAACGCAAAAGTCGGCGTATTATCCGCGCCCTGCGGCGCGACTTTATCGATCAGTTGAGCAAGAAACCGCAGCAGAGCGAAAGCCAGTTTGAATCGCTGATTTATCACCGCATCAGCCAATTGAATCAAAGCCAGGATCAAGAAGCACGCAGTTGGTTATTGCGCTGGGGTGTGGTGCTGCTCAACTGCAGCCATATCGTCTGGCAATTGCGCGACTGGCAGACCCGCTCCGATCCCCTCTCGGCGGTGCGGGACGTCTGCATTCACTGCCTGCGGGGCATTATGACGGAGAAAGGCGTACAGCACCGTTCGCTGGACGCCAGTTTGCAAGAACTGCAACGCATGAGTAACGCGTTGGCGCACCACCCTGAACAGGCAGCGCGCGATCTGGCCGGATTGATTTGGCGGCTTTACTGCTCGCTGCAACAGTTACAGCAGGCGATTACCCCTGTTGATAGCACCACGGCTGCGCCTGCCTCCCGCTAGCGGTTTTATCACTTAATCACGCCGCAAGCGAAGCGCTCCCCTCCGCCCCCCAAAGGTTTAGGATGATCGGAGTTATTGTCGCCACCGGCGTGCACCATCAGGGCCTTGCCGGTAATTTCGCTGATTTTTTTCAGCCGCGGTGCCAGCACCGGGTTGTTGGACATGCCGTCGTCCGTCACGTAAATCGCCGGCAGATCGCCCAAATGTCCGTCGGCATACGGCCCAAGGTGCTTACCGGTTTTTTGCGGATCCAAATGCCCACCCGCCGCCAGTGCCGCAACCGCCTTGCCGTCCTTCATGCCCGGCTCGCAGCTGCCGTTCTCATGAACGTGAAAACCGTGCACCCCGGCCGGTAACGCTTTGAGCTGCGGGGTAAACAGCAAACCGTAGGGCGTTTCGCTGATCGTCACCTTGCCAATCTCCTGACCTATTCCCTGTCCGGTCACCAGATTCATGTCAACATCCACCGTTGCCGCCTGAGCGACGCCGCAGGCCATCAGACCGAAGGCCGCATACCAATAATGTTTCATCAATCAATCTCCTTGGAAGAGCTGTGAGTGTTCAAGTATAGGGGAAGCTGTCGCGTCACCGCGCAAAACACGCACAATTTTGGCGATCAAATTCGCATTCTCAATAATTAGTACTAATAATAATTTTACCGATGTCAGTCCTCTGACCAGATGGCGTTCGGCATACTCATTTCATCGATACTTGCTGCAGCCGCTATTCAAAGATTAACCGGCAACGCAGCGAATTCATAAGGAACTGATATGGGAATCTTTAATTATCAAGACCTCGACGAGACCCAGTCTAAAGCGTTATTTAGCGACGCCATGGCAATATCCACTTATGCCTATCACAATATCGATAATGGTTTTGACGAAGGCTATCACAATAGCGGCTTTGGTCTGGGCTTGCCCCTGACGTTGGTCACCGCGTTGCTGGGCAGCACCCAATCACAGGGCGGATTGCCCGGCATTCCCTGGAACCCCGATTCGGAAAAGGCAGCGCTGACCGCAGTCAATAACTCAGGGTGGTCATTGATTAGCGCGGATCAATTAGGCTACCAGGGCAAAACGGATGCCCGCGGCACCTATTACGGTGAAACTCTGGGCTATACCACCGCACAGGCCGAGGTATTGGGAAAATATGACAATGAGGGCAACCTCACCGGCATTGGTATCGCTTTTCGCGGCACCAGCGGCCCGCGCGAATCCTTAATTACCGATACCCTCGGCGATCTGGTCAATGACCTATTGGCCGGTTTCGGCCCCAAGGGTTATGCCGATAATTACAGCCTGAAAGCCTTTGGCAACCTGCTGGGGGATGTAGCCAAATTCGCTCAGTCGCAGGGGCTGTCGGGGGATGACATCACCATCAGCGGTCACAGCCTGGGCGGGCTGGCGGTGAACAGCATGGCCGCGCTCAGCGACGACAACTGGGGCGGTTTCTATTCACCATCCAGCTATGTGGCCTTTGCTTCCCCAACGCAATATGAAACCGGCGGCAAGGTAATTAATATTGGCTACGAAAACGATCCGGTATTTCGCGCGCTGGACGGCACGACGCGAACGTCGGCAACCTTAGGCGTGCATGACGCGCCGCAAGAGTCCGCCACCAATAACATCGTTAATTTCAACGACCACTATGCCTCCACCGCCTGGAATATTCTGCCCTTCTCGATCCTCAATGTTCCCACCTGGTTATCCCATCTGCCGTTCTTTTATCAGGATGGCTTAATGCGGGTATTGAATTCGGAGTTCTATTCTCTGACCAGTAAAGATTCGACGGTGATCGTCTCCAACCTTTCAGATGTCACCCGCGGCACGACCTGGGTGGAAGATATCAACCGCAATGCTGAACACCACAGCGGCCCGACCTTTATTGTTGGCAGCGACGGCAATGATCTTATTAAGGGCGGTGCCGGTAATGATTATCTTGAGGGGCGTGCCGGCAATGACACCTTTCGGGATGATGGCGGCTTTAATATGATTTCCGCTGGCGCAGGCAATAACACCCTGGATCTTCAGCATGCATTGAAAAATACCGAAGTCGCGTACGACGGCAATACGCTCTATTTGCGCGACGCTGACGGCGGTATCACTCTGGCAACCTCGATTGACACGCTGAAAAGCAAAGAATCGGCGCTGTTGGTGTTCACCAAAGATGTTGACCATCAGGTCACCGACAACGGGTTACTTTCCGACAAGGGACTGACCGCCTACGCCGGCTCAGCAAACGGCACCGCAGGCGATGATAGCCTGACGGCCAGGGCCGCCGGCTCCTGGCTGTTCGGTCTGGAAGGCAACGACCAGTTGTTCGGCGGCAAAGGCAATGACGTGTTCGTCGGCGGTGCCGGTAACGATGTGCTGCACAGCCAGGGCAGCAGCAATACTTTCCTGTTCAGTGGCGACTTCGGGCAGGATCGGGTTTACGGCTATCAGGCGCAGGATAAGCTGGTGTTTATCGGCACCGAAGGCAGCAGCGCGAGTGGCAACTACCGCGATTTTGTTGCCGAGGTGAACGACAATCTGGTGTTTAACTTTGGTGGCAATACGGTCACGCTGGTCGGGATCGGGCTGGATAGCCTGTCGGACGGCCAGGTGGTGCTGGCCTGAAATGCGGGAGCTTACATAAAAGTCAAAAACGGGCGGCCGAGGCTGCCCGTTTTTTATCGACGGTTAAGGGACGTCGTAGCCCAGCGCCGCTTTACGAATACGGAACCACTGTTGACGATCCAGCGTCAATTGCTGCGCCTTCAGCGCCGAACGCACACGCTCAATTTTGCCGGAACCGATAATCGGCAACGGTGCCGACGGCAGACGCATTACCCAGGCGTAGACCACCTGATCGATAGTCTCGGCGCCAATCTCCTGTGCGACAGCCTGCAGCTCATCACGCAGCGGCTGGAACTCGGCGTCGTTGAAGAGACGGCCACCACCCAGACAGGACCAGGCCATCGGCTTGATGCGCAGTTGCTGGCACTGATCCAGCGAGCCGTCCAGAATGCTCGGCTGGTGAATCGGCGAAATCTCCAGTTGATTGGTCACCAGCGAGAATGGCAGACGCGACTGCAGCAACGTAAACTGCGCCGGCGTAAAGTTGGACACGCCGAAGTGGCGCACTTTGCCGCTTTGGTGCAGGGCCACGAAGGCCTCGGCGACTTCGTCGGCATCCATCAGCGGATCCGGCCGGTGGATCAGCAGCAGATCAAGATAATCGGTATGCAGATGCGCCAGCGAACGTTCCGCGCTGTAAACGATATGCTCGCGGTCAGTGATGTAGTGACCGATGGCATTGCCCGGTTTGGCGGTGGTGGCGATACCGCATTTGGACACCAACTCCATCGATTGGCGCAGCGAAGGCTTCAAACGCATCGCTTCACCAAAGGCCTGCTCGCAGGCATAGCCGCCGTAAATGTCGGCGTGATCGGCCGTGGTCACGCCCAGCTCGATATGTTGTTCAATGAACGCCAGCAGTTGTTGTGGCGACATGCCCCACTCCATCAAACGCCAGTATCCGCAAATCATGCGGGAAAATTCAGGCCCCTGCGGCGCGAGTTGAATACGGTTTACCATTATTGAAACCTCATGACATTGTTTGGTGTCAGCATACACAAGCGGGTCACGACGTGGAAAGAGGAAAGCCACGCGAACGTGCGGCGGATCAGGAATGGGTCAAAATAGCGACGGTTGTTCCGGCTGCGGCTCTTCAGGGGGTTTATTGGCTCGCTGCAGGCGCAGGAAGCGTTGGTGGCACAGACGCAGCACGTCCCGTTTTTGCGCATCGCTCATTTGCATCCAGCCAAAGCGCTCCTCGCGGCTGCGCAGGCAACCACGGCAAAAACCTCGATCGTCTGCCTGGCAGATGCCACGACAGGGGCTGGGGATGTCAAAAAACTCAAGCTGCTGCGCCACACGTCCTCCTGCTGTCTCTTGCTAATTGAAGACGCCATCGGCGCCGCTGGCAAGTGACTTTTCGGCATGACGACGAAAATAGTCGCGTAAATACCGCAGCGCCTGACGATTTTTCTCTGGCATGGCCCGCTCAAGCGTCATCGCATGCAGGCGCAAGGGTGCCGGTCGCCATTCGGGCATCAGTTGAATCAACTCACCGCGTTGCAGTTCATCTTCAATTTCATATAAGGGTTGAATCGAGATCCCCAGGGCGCTGCGGGTGAAGGCGCGCATCACGTTCATGCTGTCGCTGATGATCTGCCCTTCCGCCAGACGCAATTTCAGTTGCTGGCCGTTCTGATGATGCAAATCCAGATGCGCACCGCTGAACGCTCCGGTGATCCACCGGTGTTGCACCAAATCTTGCGGCGTCTCCGGCACCCCATGCTGGCTGAGATAGCGCGGTGCCGCACACAGCACCATCGGCCATTCGGCCAACGGGTGGGCGATCATATTGGCGTCTGCCAGTTGGCGGTTGACCCGCAGCGCAATGTCGATGCGCTGATCAATCATATCGACGATCCGGTCGTCAGCCAGCACCTTCAGCGTCAGTTTGGGATGGGCCTGCAACAGCGGCGCCATCGCCTCCGCCAGCGGACGTCCCCCGATGCCAATGGTCGTTGCGATGCGCAGCTCTCCCACCAGAGTATCACGCAACTCCGCAAGCCGCTGTTCGGCCTGCTGCGCCTGAAACAACATGGCCTCACAGCCGGGATAGAAAGCTGCCCCTGCCTCGGTGAGCGCCAAACGGCGCGTGGAACGGTGCAACAACGGCACGCCCAGCGTTTTTTCCAGCGAACGCAGATGCTGGCTGACCGCCGACGGCGTCATCCCCAGTCGCCGGGCGGCGCCGGCCAGCGAACCTTCCGCCACTACGGTGGCGAATACCGCCATTCGATTTAATTTATCCATGATTATGAAGTTTTACTTAATCAAGAAAGCATGAATATGGCACTAATCAACTTCATTGTTAAGTACTACAGTGTAGTTACCCGCTCAGAACACTCTGAGCAGATTGAGAATACTGACCCCATTTCTGACAGGAGCATAACGATGAAAGTAGCCATTATTGGAGCAACAGGTTTTGTTGGCCGTCGCGTACTGGATGAAGCACTGACTCGCGGATTGCAGGTCACGGCGATTGCCCGTCAGCAAAAAGACTTGCCGGACAACGCTAATCTGACCGTAGCTCTGGGCGACGTCGCCGACACCGAATGGCTGGCGAAACAGCTGGCCGGACAGGACGCGGTGATCAGCGCTTATAACCCAGGCTGGGCGGAAGACAATCTGTACGAAAAAACCAACCGGGGCGCACAGCAGATCCTGGACGCGGTAAAAAAAGCCGGCGTTAAACGTCTGTTGGTCGTGGGCGGTGCCGGTAGTCTGGAAGTTGCACCGGGCGTTGAACTGGTGGATACCCCGCAGTTCCCGGAAAATATCCGTCCGGGCGCGCAGGCGGTGCGTGATTTACGCAACAAACTGCGTAATGAAACAGCACTCGACTGGACCTATTTGTCCCCTGCTGCCCTGCTGGAGCCCGGCAAACGCACTGGCCAATTCCGCCTCGGCACCACCAAACTGTTGATGAATGGACAGGCGCCGGCCGGCATCTCCGTCGAAGATCTGTCCGTCGCCATCATCGACGAGATCGAAAAACCCCAGTTCATCAAAGCGCAATTTACCGCCGCCTACTGATCGCATCGCCAGACCGCCCCCCGGTCTGGCGACCCTTCACCTAAACCAAAATTGCCTCCTCCCGCCACCATTCTGAATCTCTAAGGTTTTCTTAAGTTTCATCCTGTAAATTTCAACGCATTACTTACTATCAGGACTTAGATTTGGCAATGTGGTTACGTCAACGCTTACAGTGCAACAGCCTGGGTTTTATCCTCGCCAGCGCCTTGTTCTTCACCCTGTTCCAGAATGCGTTATTCCTTCATAAAGCCTGGTCGTATATCACCTTCGATAACGTCCACAGCGTTATTTTCGCCGCCACCATGCCGGTGGTGATTTTCTGCGCGCTGAATATCATCTTCAGCGTGCTGACCGTGCCTTTCCTGCGCAAACCGCTGATGATTTTCTTCCTGCTCGGCAGCGCGGCCGCCAACTACTTCATGTTCAGCTACGGCGTGGTGATTGACGGCAACATGATGCAGAACGCCTTCGAGACCAACCCACAGGAGGCCACTGCGTTGCTGACGCCACGTATGGGGCTTTGGTTGATGCTGCTCGGTATTCTGCCTGCGGTACTGGTTTGCTTTACCGATATCCGCAAAACTCGCCCATGGTGGTACATGGCCGGGCTGCGCGCCGCCAACGTGATGCTCTCTGTGGTGGTGATCCTGATAATCGCCGCGCTGTTTTATAAGGATTACGCCTCGCTGATCCGCAATAACAAAAGCGTAGTGAAAATGCTGACGCCCTCGAACTTTGTTTCCGGCACCATCAAATTTACTCAGCAGCGTTATTTCACCCACAATCTGCCACTGGTTAAAATCGGTGAAGATGCACGTAAAGGGCCACTGATCGCCGCACAGCAAAAGAAAACGCTGGTGATTTTGGTGGTGGGTGAAACCGCACGCGCCGAGAACTTCTCACTGGGCGGTTACGGTCGCGAAACTAACCCGCGCCTGAAGCAAGACAACGTGACCTACTTTAAAAACGCCAGTTCTTGCGGCACCGAAACCGCGATCTCGGTCCCCTGCATGTTCTCCAACATGCCGCGCAAGGATTACGATGCCACCCTGGCAACCCATCAGGAAGGCATGGTCGACGTGCTGGCGCATGCCGGTATCAACGTGCTGTGGCGTGAAAATGACGGTGGTTGCAAGGGGGCCTGCGATCGCGTGCCGCACGTCGATATGACCAAACTGAAACTGCCGCAGGATTGCGACGGCGATGTGTGCATGGATAACGTGTTGTTGTACAAGCTGAACGACTACATTAACAGCCTGAAAGACGATGGCGTGATCGTGCTGCATCAAATGGGCAGCCACGGGCCAGCCTATTTCCGCCGCAGCACGCCAGAGTTCCAGAAGTTCTCGCCGACCTGCGACAGCAATCAGATCCAGGATTGCACCCATGAGCAGTTGGTCAATACCTATGACAATTCGCTGCTGTATACCGATGCCATGCTGGACGACACCATCAAGCTGCTGCAGCAGTACAGCGACAAGTTCAATACGGCATTGGTGTACCTTTCCGACCACGGTGAGTCGCTGGGCGAAAACGGCATGTATCTGCACGGCACCCCTTATGTCTTCGCCCCAAGCCAGCAAACCCACGTTCCCTTCCTGATGTGGATGTCGGCGGACTACCAGCGCAACTTCAAGATTGATCGCCAGTGCCTGAACAACATGGCGGAGAAGGACGAGGTTTCGCAAGACAATCTGTTCCACACGGTGCTCGGCATGTTGAACGTGCAAACTCGCGAATATCAGTCGCAGTTGGATATTCTGCAGCGCTGCCGCAGCGGGGCATAAAGGCTTAACTTCTTCGCCCCGCTCGGGCAAAATACCTGCCATCGCAACCGGCGTTTTTACGCCGGTCAGATTATTGACAAAGGGGGATAAAAGCGTGGTTTTTCCCCCTTTGTGTTATCAGCCGAAAATCAATAAATTGATTTTCCTGATTTATTTCAAAACCTTTAGCGCCTGCCGCCAAACATTATATGTTTATCAGCAGTCTCACCGGCGTTTTTACGCCGTTTTTTTTATTACTATTGACCTAGACCAATCGGTCTATTATGCTGACAACCATTATGACTAAACATGCGCATTGCCCGACCGACACCCGTGAACATTTGCTCGCCACCGGCGAGACGCTCAGCCTGCGTCTTGGTTTTACCGGCATGGGACTGAGCGAACTGTTGAGCACGGCAGGCGTGCCAAAAGGCTCGTTCTACCACTACTTCCGTTCGAAGGTAGCCTTTGGTGAAGCGATGCTGCAGCGTTATTTCGAGCATTACGATGCGGAAATGGAACGGCTGTTTACCGACGATAAAAGCGATGCGCGCCACCAATTGCTGAGTTATTACGCCCAGGCGATCAGCTACCACTGCCGCAGCGAATGCCACAACGCCTGTCTGGCGGTGAAGCTGTCCGCCGAGGTGAGTGATCTGTCGGAACCGATGCGCCACGCCCTGGAAACGGGGACGGCAAGGGTGATTACTCATCTGCAAGATGCGATTGAGCGCGGGATCCGCGAAGGGTCGCTGTCGATAGCCATGAGCCCGGCAGCAACCGCGGAAACGCTGTATTCGCTGTGGCTTGGCGCTTCGTTACGCGCCAAAATTCGCCGTTCGCTGGCCCCGCTGACCAGCGCGTTGGAAAGTATTGAATTGCTGTTGCGTCCGCCGCAACCCTAAACGAAACACCCTGGCTTTATCGTGACTTGCCCTGAGGGGCAGTTTTATCGCATTACTAGTCGACCGGTCTATTAATATAGGATGCACTATGAAGATTGAAAAGTTGTTCACCCCGCTGAAGGTTGGCGCAGTCACCCTGCCAAACCGTGTATTCATGGCCCCGCTGACGCGTCTGCGCAGCATTGAACCGGGCGATATCCCTACCCCGTTGATGGGAGAATATTATGCTCAACGCGCCAGTGCCGGTCTGATCGTCACTGAAGCCACCCAGATTTCTTTCCAGGCGAAAGGCTATGCCGGCGCACCGGGGCTGCACACTCCGGAGCAGATCGCCGCGTGGAAAAAGATCACCCAGGCGGTGCATGATAAAAATGGTCATATCGCCGTTCAACTGTGGCACGTGGGGCGTATTTCCCACAACAGCCTGCAACCGGGCCAGCAGGCACCGGTCGCCCCTTCTGCGATCAATGCCGACACCCGTACCACCGTGCGCGACGAAACCGGCGCCTGGGTACGAGTGCCAACCTCTACCCCACGTGCGCTGGAAACCGAAGAGATCCCAGGCATCATTAACGATTTCCGTCAGGCAACCGCCAACGCCCGTGAGGCCGGCTTCGACTTTATCGAACTGCACGCGGCGCACGGTTATCTGCTGCACCAGTTTATGGCTCCGGCTTCTAACCAGCGCACCGACCAATACGGCGGCAGCATCGAAAACCGTACCCGTCTGACGCTGGAAGTGGTTGACGCGACCATCGCCGAATGGGGTTCAGAACACATTGGTATCCGCATTTCACCTCTGGGTCCGTTCAACGGCCTGGACAACGGTGAAGATCAGGAAGACGCGGCGCTGTATCTGGTAGAAGAGCTGAACAAGCGCAACATCGCGTTCCTGCACATTTCCGAACCCGACTGGGCCGGCGGCAAGCCTTATTCCGACGCTTTCCGCGATTCGGTACGCGCCCACTTTAAAGGGGTAATTGTCGGTGCCGGTGCTTACACCGCCGAAAAAGCGGAAGAGCTGATCAATAAAGGCTTTATCGACGCGGTCGCCTTTGGTCGCAGCTATATCGCCAACCCGGATCTGGTCGAACGTATCGAGCAGAACGCAGCGCTTAACGAACCACAGGCTGAAACCTTCTACGGCGGTGGCGCTGAAGGCTATACCGATTACCCAACGCTGTAAGTAAGTTAAAAAGCCCGTCGGTATGCCACTGCCGACGGGCTTTTATCGTTTTATCGGCGCCCGGCGGATAACGGCGGCACGTGGAATTTAGCGGACGACCAACGTCCCCCAACGCTCAATCTCTGCGGCATCGATATTATTCATGATCGTCCGAAACCAAACGGTAAATTTCTCAGGGGCATTTTTTAGCTCATGGGTTAATTGCCGAATATCCACCCACAACCAGCTGTGGGCTTCTTCAGGATCCTCTTGAGGTTCACCGTCAAACCTGCCCACGTAAATATGATCGAATTCGTGCTCAATCAAGTCGCCGGGCACCTCGGCACGATAGGTAAAACTCGACACCAGCTGCAGCTCGCTGCAGAAACCCATCTCTTCCTGCAATCGGCGCTGTGCCGCAGCCCGCGTCGGCTCTCCCCAGCGTGGGTGGCCACAGCAGGTGTTGGTCCATAACCCTGCAGAATGGTATTTACCGAAAGCTCGCTGTTGCAGCAGCAGTCGGCCCTGACTGTCAAAGATAAAGATTGAAAACGCCCGGTGCAGCAACCCCTGCTGATGGACCAGGGTTTTGGTTTGCGTGCCCACGGAATTATCATCGGCATCCACCAAAATCAGCATTTCATCCATTAATGATCTCCTTCGGCAGCAGCCATGATCCCCTACGGGTAAAAGCAAAATAGCCCATTAACAAAACTCGTATTTATTACCTGAAACTCTCCACCTGACCCAACATCGCTATCAGTCGGCACGGCTTCTTGCGGTGGCTATAGTACCTATTTCCATCAAGCGTGCGGCAACATACTGTGCGATTGCGACCAAAATGTGACGTTGTCACACAAACATTGACCACCCCACCCTGGCATACATTGAAATCCTTTATGTGGCAACGCTATACTGGATTTTGCTTCAATCCATCCGCCGTTGGCAGCGGCACATCCAATCAGAGGAATTATGCGCTTACTCCATACCATGATCCGCGTCGGTGACCTGCAACGCTCCATCGACTTCTATACCAAGGTATTAGGCATGCGCTTGCTGCGCACCAGCGAGAACCCTGAATACAAATACTCGTTGGCGTTTGTGGGCTATACCGATGAAAGTGAAGGTGCGGTGATTGAACTGACCTATAACTGGGGCACCGACAGCTACGAGATGGGCAGCGCGTTCGGCCATCTGGCGCTGGGTGTCGACGATGTCGCCGCGACCTGTGACAGCATCCGTAACGCCGGCGGTAACGTCACCCGCGAAGCCGGCCCGGTAAAAGGCGGCACCACGGTGATCGCCTTTGTCGAAGATCCGGACGGTTACAAGATCGAACTGATCGAGAATAAACACGCCGGTCATGGCCTCGGCCACTGAGGGTGATTAAGGGCGCTTTCTGCGCCCTTATTTTTATCCGCGTGATAACCGCCTGCAACCGGGCGCAAAATTTGCCATAATGCGCGCTGCATTCGATGAAGATAAGAAACTGATGGCCGAAAAAAGTGATCTTAACGCCCTGAGTGGCCGTTTTCGTGGGTTTTACCCCGTAGTCATAGATATAGAAACTGCCGGATTTAATGCCAAAACCGACGCGCTGCTGGAGATTGCCGCCGTTACGTTAAAAATGGATGAAAATGGCTGGTTGCAGCAGGATGAGACCCTGCACTTCCACGTGGAGCCTTTTGAAGGCGCCAACCTACAGCCGGAAGCGCTGGCCTTTAACGGCATAGACCCAAGTAACCCATTACGCGGTGCGGTCAGTGAGCACGATGCGTTGCACGCTATTTTTAAAGCCGTGCGTAAAGGCATCAAGGATCGTGGCTGTAACCGGGCAATCATTGTGGCGCACAATGCCAATTTCGATCACAGCTTCCTGATGGCTGCCGCAGAACGCGCCAGCCTGAAACGCAACCCTTTCCACCCGTTCGCCACCTTTGATACTGCGGCGTTGAGTGGGCTGGTGCTGGGGCAAACGGTGCTGGCTAAAGCCTGTATCGCCGCCAATATCCCGTTTGACAGTTCCCAGGCGCACTCCGCCCTGTATGACACCGAGCAAACCGCACAGCTGTTTTGCGAGCTGGTAAACCGCTGGAAACGTCTGGGCGGCTGGCCACTGGCGGTCGAAAACACCGACTAACAAAAAAATCGGGCGGCCCAGTTTTCACTGATGCCGCCCGATGTCTTCCAACAATAAAACCGAGCCGGTTATGGCTGCTGGTCTTCCTGCTGTTTGTACTTCTCTGCCGTTTCTTTGATCAGCTGCTGCAGTTCGCCGCGCTGATACATTTCGATGATGATATCGCAGCCGCCGACCAGCTCACCGTCTACCCACAGCTGTGGGAAAGTCGGCCAGTTGGCATATTTCGGCAACTCGGAACGGATGTCCGGGTTCTGCAGAATATCAACGTAGGCAAAGCGTTCGCCACAGGCAGACAGCGCCTGCACGGCTTGCGCAGAGAAACCGCAGTTTGGCAATTTCGGTGAACCTTTCATGTACAGCAGAATAGGGTTCTCAGTGATCTGGTGCTGAATTTTTTCAATCGTCGTCGTCATTGTATTGCTTCCTCAAGCCAAATCTCATGGCTACAACATGCATCACACCGGCCATTGTAGCGGCTGGAACAGTCGCAAGAAAACGCCATCTTTTGCAAGGGCATTTCCCCGTAGTCAGTCGCGTCTTACCGGCAACGCCTTTCCGGTTAAAACATATGCGCAGAATAACATTTTTAATCTGGCCATTTCACTAATATATTTTTCCATCAAAATAGAGCCTTTAATAATCCTGTCGAGGGCGACTGTGGTTTTTTTATACACCAGCGGTTTGATTTTTCAGCAAAAAAAATGCTATTAACGTTTTCTCACAATATGGATTATCATTTATGAGTTCTTCGCTGTTTTATATGGCGAAATTCGGGAATACTGTCCTTCTTTCGATATCTGTTCCGGGGCCAAGGTTGGTAACGTCGACATGCGTTTAATTCTTACGCTTTTTGTGCTGTTGTTTACACAGCTATTCTTCAATCTGGCGCATGCTGCGCCACAGGCGCGTATTGCCGCCGAGCAACGCAAAAGCCATGTCAACGAAGCTCGGCCAGATGACCGCAAAAAAAAGAAAGCGGTAAAAGCCAGCAAAAAAGCGAAAACCACCACCCCGCAAAAAACCGCTAAGGTTTCCAAAGCCAAAACGGAAAAAACCGCTAAAAAGATCGTTAGCGCCAAATCGAAAAGCAAAACCCAGAAAATAGCCAAAATTAAAGTCACCCCACCGAAAAAGGGTTACAAAAAAGGCTATGGTCGCCACCGCGAAACCGGTATGGCTACCGCGAAACTGGTTCGTGACGATAAACCGCTGAAACTGACCCCGGCGCATAAAAAACGTTACCAGCACGCCAAGCAAACCGCGATGGCCAAGCTGATGAACCAAATGGGCAAACCTTACCGTTGGGGCGGCACTTCGCCAAGAACCGGTTTCGACTGCAGCGGCCTGATTTATTACGCCTATAAAGACGTGGTGAAAATCAAAATGCCGCGCACCGCCAACGAAATGTATCACCTGCGAGATGCTGCGCCGATCAAGAGAAGCGAACTGGAAAGCGGTGACCTGGTGTTCTTCCGCATTAATAACCGCGGCGTGGCAGACCATGTAGGCGTTTATCTGGGCAACGGCAAATTTATTCAGTCACCGCGTACCGGTGAAGAAATTCGTATCAGCCAGCTCGACAATGACTACTGGCAAAACCATTACATCGGCGCCCGCCGTGTAGTAACACCGAAAACCATTCGATAATTTCTTTGGCGGCTGGCTTGCCCAGCCGCTCTCCCCTGACTGATTTGCCTGGCTGTCCCTAAAGCACCCAATCCTTTAGCCCGTCCCCCCTGTATTTCATCACGAAAATTGCTAAGCTGAATACCCACAATAAAAACAGGTCAATTTAAAGTCCGTTGCTTTAGCGGCGAGTTGATACTGTACAAGGAGGAAGCAATGTCGTTTGAACTGCCCGCACTACCTTATGAAAAAAACGCCCTCGAACCGCACATTTCGGCAGAAACCCTGGAATACCACTACGGCAAGCATCACAACGCCTACGTGGTCAACCTGAACAATTTGCTGAAAGGCAGCGAGTTTGAAGGATCATCCCTTGAGGCGATCATCAAGGCCTCCAGCGACGGTATCTTCAATAATGCCGCTCAGGTATGGAACCACACCTTCTATTGGCACTGCCTGTCACCTCAGGGCGGCGGGGAGCCTCAGGGCAAATTGGCGGCGGCGATTGACCAGGCTTTTGGTTCCTTTGCCGTCTTCCGGGAACAATTTGGCGACGCAGCCGTAAAAAACTTCGGCGCCGGCTGGACCTGGCTGGTGAAAAAGCCTGACGGCTCGCTGGCGATTGTCAACACGTCGAACGCAGGCACGCCGCTGACCGGTGAAGACAAACCGCTGCTGACCGTCGACGTTTGGGAACACGCTTACTACATTGATTACCGCAACGCGCGACCAACCTACCTGGAAAATTTCTGGGCGCTGGTTAACTGGACATTTGTAGAGAAAAATCTGGCGTAACGCGGGGAAAACACGACAGGCGCAGCGGGCTGCGCCTGTTTTAACCGAGAGGGATCAGTTCAATGCGGCAGTGAAGCTGAAAGCAATAATCACGGCCAGAGCACACAGGGTGGTAAACAGTGACATTTTCAGATCGGTATCCATTACAACTCCTTTTCAGATTGGTTTTCCCAAGGGTAAAAGGCACACAATTAATGCGTCAAACCATTTTCACACAGTTGGCCAATAAAATCTTGTTATCATTTCCCGGTTTATAATACCGATTACCTCTTCCACTTTTGCTCAATATGGGACAAAATTCGCAGTTCACAACTGTGTACCGGCAAAAATGCCCCTCCTGACCAAGCGCTGACGACTTCAACACACTAAAAACTCAGTTTTCGCTTCTTTGGAGAAGGATCTACGCAGGCAAACGATTAACATCACACTTACATGCTGCAACATGTGAGTTCAGGAGTCATTCTTTACATGGCAACGATTAAAGATGTGGCCAAACGCGCTGGCGTTTCCACCACCACCGTTTCGCACGTCATCAATAAGACTCGTTTCGTCGCCGAAGAAACTAAAGCGGCCGTAGGCGCCGCGATCAAAGAGCTGCACTATTCACCCAGCGCCGTGGCGCGCAGCCTGAAGGTCAATCACACCAAATCGATTGGCCTGCTGGCCACCTCGAGCGAAGCGCCCTATTTTGCCGAAGTGATCGAAGCGGTTGAAAACAGCTGCTACAGCAAAGGCTATACGCTGATCCTGTGCAACTCGCATAACAATCTCGACAAGCAGCGCGCCTATCTGGCGATGCTGGCGCAAAAGCGCGTCGATGGCCTGCTGGTCATGTGTTCGGAATACCCGGACCAACTGCTCGGCATGCTGGAAGACTATCGCAACATCCCGATGGTGGTGATGGATTGGGGCGCCGCACGCGGTGACTTCACCGACACCATTATTGATAACGCCTTCGAAGGCGGCTATCTGGCCGGACGTTATCTGATCGAACGCGGCCATCGCGATATCGGTGCCATTCCAGGCCAACTGGCACGCAATACCGGCGGCGGTCGCCACCAGGGCTTTTTAAAGGCCATGGAAGAAGCCAATATCGACGTGCGCGAAGAGTGGATTGTTCAGGGCGACTTTGAGCCGGAATCCGGTTACAAGGCCATGCACCAGATCTTGTCACAGAAGCAACGCCCGACCGCCGTGTTCTGCGGTGGCGATATCATGGCGATGGGGGCAATCTGCGCCGCCGATGAGCTTGGTCTGCGCGTTCCGCAGGACATTTCGGTCATTGGCTACGATAACGTACGAAATGCCCGCTACTTCACCCCGGCGCTGACCACCATCCATCAACCCAAAGAGCGTTTGGGTGAGATGGCATTCACTATGCTGCTGGATCGCATCATCAGCAAGCGCGAAGAGTCGCAGGTGATTGAAGTCCATCCCAAGCTGGTTGAGCGCCGTTCGGTCGCTGACGGTCCGTTCATCGATTATCGTCGCTAATCACCCACGCCGGAAACCTTCGCAGTTTCCGGCGTCACTCCTCGCTCAACCACTCCTGATTCAAGGTTTCACTGTCCCCCAGATAGTCCAGCAGCCAGGCCATCGCCGGTGAAGGGGTATTTTGCTGCCAGGTCAGACAACAAGGGCTGGCGGGAAACGGCCGTTGCAGCTGTAACGCCACCAGCTCCCCACGCTGCACCAACGGTAACACCCGATGTGCCGGCATCATGCCAACGCACAGCCCGGCACACAGGCAGTCCACCGCCGAGGCCCAGTCAGGCACCACCAGTCGTCGTTGGTTGTCCAGCGTCCAGGTCACCCGTTTAGGCAGATTGCGCGAGGTATCCTCCAGGCACAGCGACGGAAAAGGCCGAAGTTGGTCATCGTCTAGCAACCCCTCCAGGGCTGCCAGCGGATGTTGCGGACTGGCCACGCATAACCAGCGCATATCCCCCATATCGCGAAAGGCAAAGCCGCCACCGACCGGCACCGCCCGTGTCGCGCCAATCGCCATATCGGCGCGGCCATCCACCAGTGCATCCCACACGCCGTTAAACACTTCCGGCTGAACCAACAATTCGACGTCGGGGAAATGACGGTAAAAATCCAACACCAGCTGGCGGCTGCGCTGGGGCTTAACGATGATATCCACCGCAATTTTCAACTGACCGCGCCAGCCGTTGGCTACCTGTTGGCACTGTCGGCGGGTGTCGAGCATTTTTTTGATGACAGTGCGCGCATCCTGAATAAACAGTACCCCGGCCGGGGTCAGTTCCACGTCGCGATGACGTCGTTCAAACAGCGGCACCGCCAGCCATTGTTCCAATTGTCGTACCGTATAGCTTATCGCCGACGGGACCCGGTGCAGTTCCTGCGCCGCTGCGCTGAAGCTGCCGGTACGGGCCACCGCATCCACTACATCAAGAGAATATTCAGACCACATGGCTTTGCCTTCAATTTTTTTAACAGCACCTCGCAAATATTACCGTTTCACAAGCAGAGATCCAGCCGGATACACTTGCCGGCGCTAAAAACCTGCGACAATAAAATATTAACGAGAAATACCATGCGAAATTCCTTTGGTTTTATGTTCTATCTTGCCGGCCTGAGCATGCTGGGTTATCTGGCCACCGACATGTACCTGCCCGCCTTCGGCATGATGCAGCAAGATCTGCAGATTTCCGCCGGGGCGATCAGCGCCAGCCTGAGTATTTTCCTGGCCGGCTTTGCCTTTGCTCAGCTGCTTTGGGGCCCGCTTTCCGACCACCTCGGCCGTAAACCTGTCCTGCTGATTGGCCTGGCGCTGTTTGCCCTCGGCTGCCTTGGCATGCTGTGGGTGCAGAATGCCGTGCAACTGTGGTCGCTGCGCTTTATCCAGGCGATTGGGGTGTGTTCCGCCGCCGTGACCTGGCAGGCGTTGGTAATTGACCGCTACCGTGAAGGCAAGGCCAACCGTGTGTTCGCCACCATTATGCCGCTGGTCGCACTTTCGCCGGCGTTGGCGCCGTTGGTCGGGGCCTGGTTGCTGAACCATATGGGCTGGCGCGCCATTTTTGCCGTGCTGCTGGGCATCACCGTCATTTTGTTGCTGCCAACGTTGCTGCTGAAAGAAAGCGCCAAACCGACAGCGTCCGCCAATCAGAAAAGCAGCCTCAGCTTCCTGCAGTTGCTGAAATCACGCATCTTCAGCGGCAACGTCATGATCTTTGCCGCCTGTTCTGCCGGCTTCTTCGCCTGGCTGACCGGTTCGCCGTTTATTCTGGGCGATATGGGTTATAGCCCGAATGACATCGGGCTGAGCTATGTGCCACAGACACTGGCTTTCTTATTAGGGGGTTATGGCTGCCGTACCGCGTTAAACCGCATGAATGGCAACACCTTGTTGCCGTGGCTGCTGGTAGTTTATGGCATCAGTATGGTGGCGTTATACCTGGTCGCCACCATGACCGAACCGACACTCACTACGCTGCTGATCCCGTTCTGTGTGATGGCGCTGGTTAACGGAGCCATTTACCCTATCGTTGTAGCGAATGCGTTGACCCCGTTCCCGGAAGGCACCGGCAAAGCCGCCGCCTTGCAAAACACGCTGCAACTGGGTCTGTGTTTCGTCGCCAGTATGCTGGTTTCAGCATTCATTGCCCAACCGCTGTTGGCAACGGTGACGGTGATGGTTTCAACGGTGGTATTGGCCGCGTTGGGCTATATTTTGCAGCGGAGAAAAGTGATCGATGACCCACAGGTGGCACGACAGGAACATGCTAACCCTGCGTCATAATTACCAGGATTAATAGTTACTTAAAGAATATTTTTGCCGAGTGCGATTTACTGTTGAGTAAGCGCCTCGGCAAGCCTATACTCAAAACGACCTTTTAAAATAACACTTTTATAATTCCTTTATTACACATTGCTGTTGTGTACGCGTATGGCGTCACACTTTTTTTAAGGATTGTCTTTCCCGCGTCTCTTACGCTGGAACCTTCTTAAAATTTTCCTCTGTTCATAGTCGGATATCAGACGCCACGGGACTTTTTACCGTAGGTAAACGTATGCACCCGCAGAATTTGTCTAAGCTATTTTTTGACGGGTCATAAGTCAGAAGAAGGTGATGGAGAAGCTATGAGTTCATCGTGTATAGAAGATGTGAGCATCCAGGACAACCAATGGTACCGTATCGCTCATGAAATGCTCAGCATGGCCGGTATTGAAATAAACGGCTCGCGCCCTTTCGATATTCAGGTTAAAAACCCCGATTTTTTTAAACGCGTGCTGCAAGAAGGTTCTCTCGGCCTGGGCGAAAGCTATATGGACGGCTGGTGGGAATGTGATCGGCTGGATATATTCTTTCATCACGTGGTGCGCGCCGGGCTGGAAAAGAAACTGCCCCGCCATCTCAAAGATACCCTGCGTATTGCCGCCGCGCGATTAACCAATCTGCAATCGAAGAAACGCGCCTGGATAGTCGGCAAGGAACATTACGATCTGGGAAACGATCTTTTTACCCTGATGCTCGATCCTTATATGCAATATTCCTGTGCCTATTGGAACGAAGCGACCACGCTGGAAGAAGCGCAGGAAGCCAAGCTGCGGATGATTTGCGAAAAACTGCAGCTGCAGCCGGGCATGAACTTGCTGGATATTGGCTGTGGTTGGGGCGGGCTTTCTGCTTACGCCGCGAAAAACTACGGCGTTTCGGTGGTGGGTGTGACCATTTCCGCCGAGCAGCAAAAGCTGGCGCAGGAGCGCTGTGCCGGGCTGGACGTCGATATTCTGCTGCAGGACTACCGCGATTTGCATCTGCAATTTGACCGCATTGTGTCTGTCGGCATGTTTGAGCACGTCGGCCCGAAAAATTACCGCACCTACTTCAACGTGGTGGAACGTAATTTAAAACCGGATGGCCTATTCCTGCTGCACACCATTGGCTCGAATCGGACAGATATGAATGTTGACCCGTGGATCAACAAATATATCTTCCCGAATGGCTGCCTGCCGTCGGTTGCCCATATTGCCCAGGCCAGCGAAGGACATTTCGTGATGGAAGATTGGCATAACATTGGCGCTGATTACGATCGCACGCTGATGGTGTGGTACGAACGATTCAAAGAGGCATGGCCGCAGCTGTCCCAGCGTTATTCGGATCGTTTCGAGCGTATGTTCAGTTATTATCTGAACGCCTGCGCCGGGGCGTTTCGTGCCCGCGATATTCAACTGTGGCAGGTGGTATTCAGCCCGAAAGGCGTTGAAGGCGGCATCCGCGTGACGCGTTAATTATCCTGCAACGTAAACGACTATACCCTATGGATTTCGAGTTGCAGCTAGGCGCCCAGCTCGCTCATCCCCAGGCGCTTACTTGAGTAAGTAACTGGGGTGAGCGAGTGCAGGTAACAACGCTGCGACTCGAAAGACGACGGGTATATTAGCCGCAATACACGCGGATGATTTTATCCTCGCTGTCGCCCAGGAAATTCAGGCGACGCAGGTTGAAGTCCATCGTGACCGCCGAGTTATAAGGAATAGCGCGCACCTGCGATTCAATCTGTACGCCATCCAGTGACGACATCGGTTTGCCGACGTAGTTCTGGTATTGCGCCGCGCCGCAGGTATCATTATCTGCATCGACTGCCGGGTTGGCCGCGCCTTGCTCAGGCGAACTGCTACAAGCACTCAGCGCCAGCAGCGCCGTTAACATCAACGTTTTCCCATAAAACTTCACGCGATTGCTCCTCTTTGGTTTGTCGTTCGTCAGATCTTCTGCGCCGGCGCGCTCGCCGCCGCTATTGCCGCTTCGCGGCTTGCCAACACCCGCTCAACGGTATCTACCACCGCCTGCGTTTGCGGATCGATCTCAATATTCACCTTGTCGCCCAGGCGTTTTTTGCCCAGCGTGGTGCGTTCCAGCGTTTCCGGGATCAAATGCACGCAAAAACGGTTATTCACCACTTCACCGATGGTCAGGCTAATTCCGTCAATACCGATAAAACCTTTGTGCAGAACGTATTTCATCAGTTCCGCATCCGGCATACGCAACCACACCTGACGATTATTCTCGGAGGTATAAATCTTGGCAACCTCCGCCGTGCAGATAATATGGCCGGACATCAGATGACCGCCAATTTCATCATTAAACCTGGCCGCCCTTTCGATGTTAACCACATCGCCCAAAGCCAGTTCACCAAGGTTGGTCAGGCGCAGCGTTTCTTTGATCAGATCAAAGCTGACGCGGTTACCCTCGACCGCCGTGACGGTCAGGCAACAGCCGTTATGCGCCACAGACGCGCCAAGCTCCAGCCCTGGCAACAGCTCGGTGGGCATTTCTATGACGTGCGTGCGGAAGTTGGATTTTTCATCAATGGCGACCAGCGGCGCGGTGCCTTGTACGATACCGGTGAACATGTGAGCCTCTTCTTGCTGAATATGTTTAAAACGCCTGGAGGCAGTTTGCCCCAGTTGGCGAGGAAAACCAAACCCGGGGCGACAAAAAATCTGTACCTGCGCATTTAATAACTATTTCATCACAGCATTTGCTTAACCCCACCGAGCGGGTACAATCTTTTTGAGAAAATTCCGCTATTTTTAATTGTTGTCCTTTCGCGACGACCCTCCCCTTCATCATAAATAATAGAAAAGGTGTATGCGTGCAGAAGTATTTCATTGAAGCGCGTAGTTTATTGGCCCTCGCAATTCCGGTAATCATCGCGCAAATATCACAAACCGCCATGGGCGTGGTTGATACCATTATGGCCGGCGCGTACAGCGCCACTGATATGGCGGCAGTCGCTGTCGGTACCTCTATTTGGCTGCCGGCCATCCTGTTCGGCCACGGTCTGCTGTTGGCGCTGACCCCGGTGATCGCGCAGCTTAACGGCGCGGGCCGACGCGATCGCATCGCTCATCAGGTGCGTCAGGGCTTTTGGCTGGCGGCAGCGGTCTCACTGCTGGTGATTATCGTGCTGTATAACAGCAAGTTCGTCATCGACATGATGCACAGTATCGACCCGCAATTGGCGGACAAAGCCGTGGGCTATCTGCATGCCATCATGTGGGGCGCACCGGGCTATCTGTTCTTCCAGGTGCTGCGCGGCCAGTGTGAAGGGTTGTCGAAAACCAAACCGGGCATGGTGATTGGTTTCCTCGGTCTGCTGGTGAATATCCCGATTAACTATATCTTTATCTACGGCAAGTTCGGCATGCCGGAACTGGGCGGCGTCGGTTGCGGCGTGGCGACCGGCAGCGTCTACTGGTTTATGTTCCTGGCGATGCGTTGGTATGTAAAACGTGCACCTTCACAACGCGATATTTTGCCGCACGAAGGCAGCAGCGTACGACCTGACTGGCCGGCCATAAGACGCCTGTTCGGTATCGGTCTGCCGGTCGCATTGGCGCTGTTTTTTGAAGTCACGCTGTTCGCCGTCGTCGCCCTGCTGGTGTCGCCCTTGGGCATCGTTTCCGTGGCCGGGCACCAGATTGCACTGAACTTCAGCGCGCTGATGTTCGTATTGCCTCTGTCGCTGGGCGTCAGCGCGACGATTCGCGTTGGCTATCGGTTGGGCGAAGGCTCGGTCGAAGGTGCGCGGATTGCCGCCTACGCGGCCATCGGCGTCGGTATTCTGATGGCTTGTTGCACCGCGCTGTTTACCGCCACCTTCCGCGAACAAATTGCCCTGCTGTACAACGACAGTCCGGCGGTGGTGGCCATGGCGTCGCAACTGATGCTGTTGGCGGCAATCTACCAGATCTCCGACTCTATTCAGGTGATCGGCAGTGGTGTGCTTCGCGGCTATAAAGACACCCGGTCGATTTTCTTCATCACCTTTATCGCCTATTGGGTGCTGGGGTTGCCGAGCGGTTATCTGTTGGCGCTGACCGACATCATCGTACCGGCCATGGGGCCAAGCGGCTTCTGGATTGGGTTTATCATCGGCCTGACCTTCGCCGCCATCATGATGGCCCTGCGCATGCGCTGGCTGCAAAAACAGCCCGCCGCGCTGATCATGCAGCGCTCTACCCGCTAAGTCTGGCCACCGGCGGGTTACGCCGACCGGTGGCTTCATCGGCATGGATTGCGGAAAAAACCGCCGCACTGCACACAAGCGCAGCAATCGCGTGAAATACCGGATAAAATTACGTTTTTCTCCTTGCCAGCACGCGGGTAGCTCGTTAATATTCGTCCCCGCTGTCAGCCATGACAGACAGGAAAAGATGCGTCCGTAGCTCAGTTGGTTAGAGCACCACCTTGACATGGTGGGGGTCGGTGGTTCGAGTCCACTCGGACGCACC
>NZ_JBIEIU010000009.1:0-246461 GCF_052113645.1 Serratia quinivorans
GCGGGAATAGCTCAGTTGGTAGAGCACGACCTTGCCAAGGTCGGGGTCGCGAGTTCGAGTCTCGTTTCCCGCTCCAATTTTCTCTTCGTTTTAACTCAGTCCAACGCCTTTATCGGCGCGGTTCTTTGCCCCGTTATACATACCCTGTCGAAATGTTGTGAACAGACTTATCCACAGGTCGCGTACATAATACCACCTGCTCAAAAAATCAACGCCACACAAATGAAATATTTATTGCATTGATTCGTAAGCATATTTATTTATCGAAAAACGTTATGCCGATCACTTGCTCTTTTTGTTGCAGTTGAAAGACAAAGTGTTTTTATTTTTATGCACAAATCCACAGAGTGACTGTACGGCCTGGATGAAAGATTTTAGGCATCCCTCGGTAATCCTTTTTCCACAGCCCGTATCAATCGTTTTTTCTGCGTCGTCTGCACTTCTATACCTTGCGCCTCACGCCGCGCCAACTGTTGCTCCAGCGCCCAGTGGATATGTTCGTCCAGCATGGCGTCCTGTTCCAATCGGGAGCGTAGCGCCATCACTGCCGCATCCTGATAAGGGGCATTGCCCAGCGCCACGGCGATATTGCGCAGCCAGCGTAAATGGCCGATTCGCCGGATGGCAGAGCCTTCGGTGATGCGCAGAAATTTCTCCTCCGTCCAGCCAAAGAGCTCTATCAGTTGCGGCGCATGCAGCGCGGCGCGTGGGCTGAAATCATCTTCGTCGGTAAGTTGCGAGAAGCGATTCCACGGGCAGATAAGCTGGCAATCGTCACAACCGTAAATACGGTTGCCCAAGAGAGGCCGAAATTCTTCGGGGATCGCGCCTTCCAACTCAATCGTCAGATAGGAGATGCAGCGGCGTGCGTCCACGGTGTAGGGGGCGACGATGGCCCCGGTTGGGCAAGTGGTGATACAGGCGACGCAACGGCCGCACTGTTCCTGCTGTGGCTGATCCACCGGCAGCGGCAGGTCGATCAGCAGTTCGCCGAGGAAGAACCAGGAGCCGGCTTCACGATTTAAAATAAGTGAGTGTTTACCAACCCAGCCAATCCCGGCCTTGGAGGCCAGTGCACGTTCCATTACCGGTGCGGAGTCGACAAAGGGGCGGAAATTAAGTTCGCCGCAGTAGGCCTGGATCTGATCGCCGAGTTTTTTCAGCCGCTGGCGCAGCAGTTTGTGATAGTCCCGTCCCAGCGCATAACGGCTGACATAGCCTAACTGTGGATTGTTTAGCGTGCTGGCGAAGGCCGCTTTGGCCGGCAGGTAGTTCATACGTACGCTGATCACGCGTAGCGTGCCGGGCAACAGCTCGTGTGGCCGGGCGCGCAGCATGCCATGGCGGGCCATCCACTCCATTTCACCGTGGTATTGTTTGTCCAGCCAAGCCTGCAGTTTGGGCTCTTCCGCGCTCAGATCGGTGTCGCAGATGCCTACCTGCTGGAATCCTAGCGATTGCCCCCATTGCTTGATATGTTGGGCGAGTTGATTGAGATCGAGGGGGTGAGTCATGACGGGCCACAGTGAAAAACGATACTCTGACAGTTTACCACACTCTGTCTGGTCTGCGGACTGGATCCGGCGCGCAGAAACGACCGCCGCCGCCTCGCAGGGCATTTCACTCTATCAACTGATGCAACGCGCCGGTGAGGCGGCTTACACCCTGGCGCGCGACCAATACCCTGCTGCCCACCACTGGCTGGTGCTGTGCGGCCATGGCAATAACGGCGGTGACGGTTACGTTGTCGCCCGGTTAGCCGCGGAGACCGGCGTCAAAGTCAGCCTGATTGCCTGTGAAGGCACGCGTCCACTGCCCCCAGAAGCGGCCGCCGCCAAACAGGCATGGCTGGCGGGCGGCGGTGAAATTCATTCGGCTGACAGCCGTTGGCCGGAAGGTATCGATCTGATCATCGACGGCTTGCTCGGCACCGGGTTGAGCAGCGCGCCGCGGGCGCCGTACGACGCCCAGATTGAAGCAGTTAACCGCAATTCTGCGCCGGTTATCGCCCTCGACATACCCTCTGGTCTGTTGGCTGAAAGCGGCGCGGCGCCTGGAGCGGTCATCCGCGCTACGCACACGGTGACGTTTATCGCGCTTAAACCGGGCCTGTTGACCGGTCAGGCCCGTGATTGGATCGGGCAACTTCACCAGAGTACGCTAGGATTATCGGGTTGGCTGGCGAAGCAACCGACGCAGATTCAGCGGGTTACTGCCGAATCGCTGTCTCAGTGGCTGAAACCGCGTCGTCCCTGCTCGCATAAAGGTGAACAGGGGCGTTTGCTGCTGGTGGGCGGCGATCACGGCTTTGGCGGTGCGATACGTATGGCGGCGGAGGCCACATTGCGCAGCGGTGCTGGACTAGTGCGAGTACTTACTCACATTGAGCATGTTGGACCCTTGCTGACCGCCAGACCTGAGCTGATGGTACGGCCGTTGAGTGACGAGGCGCTGCTGCAGGCGCTCGACTGGGCGGATGTCCTGGTTGTCGGCCCGGGGCTGGGCCAGGGCGAATGGGGTAGGAATGCGCTGAAAATATTGCAAGCCAGTGATAAACCGGCGTTATGGGACGCCGATGCGCTGAACTTACTGGCATTAAATCCCGAGAAGCGTCAGAATCGTGTGATTACCCCGCATCCGGGGGAGGCGGCACGCCTGCTGGGCTGCCGTACCGCCGAGATTGAGAGTGACCGCTTACTTGCAGTGCGTAACCTGGTGGCGCATTACGGCGGCGTGGCCGTGCTGAAAGGTGCCGGCACGCTGATTGCCGATGAGCAAGGCCAGATGGCGATCGCCGACGTCGGCAACGCCGGTATGGCCACCGGCGGCATGGGCGATGTCCTGTCGGGTATCATTGGTGGTTTGCTGGGGCAAAAGCTCTCACTGTATGATGCAGCCTGTGCCGGGTGCGTGGTGCATGGCGCAGCCGCCGATCGCGTGGCGGCAAGACAAGGAATAAGGGGGATGCTGGCGAGCGACTTATTGCCGGAAATCCCTTATTACGTTAATCCTGAGTTGGCATAATAGAAACTATCGAATGAAAGAACTCGTTTTACCTCTGCCGGATGAGGCAGCGACTGTCGCATTGGGTGCCGCCTTGGCTAAGGCGTGCGATCGCGCCAGCGTAATTTATCTTTACGGTGACCTGGGTGCCGGTAAAACCACCTTCAGCCGTGGTTTCCTGCAGGCATTGGGCCACCAGGGCAACGTTAAAAGCCCAACTTATACGCTGGTGGAGCCTTATGCGCTGCAGCCGCTGGCGGTATATCACTTTGATCTGTATCGCTTGGCCGATCCGGAAGAACTCGAATTTATGGGCATTCGCGATTATTTTGCGCAGGATGCCATTTGCCTGGTGGAATGGCCGCAGCAGGGGACCGGCGTCTTGCAGGAACCGGATTTGGAGCTGCATCTCAGCTATCAGGATCAGGGGCGAGAAGCAAAAATTCAGGCGGTTTCTGCCTACGGCAGCCAGCTTTTAGACCGTATTCACGGGCCACAGGAATGACGCCGCAATGACGTATGCGTTGAGAAAACTACTTGTTATCGCCCTGATCGCCGTATTGGGGCCTTTGGGTGCGGCCAGTGCGCTGGCGGCATCGTCACTGTCTGATATTAAAGTCACCAATGCCCAGCGCGAAGCTACGGTATCGGTGAGCTTCAATGGCCCGCCAGATTATGCCTTCTTCCCGCTGCACGGTCCGGATCGTGTGGTGCTGGACGTAAACCAGAAAGGTAAGGTGGGCGGTTTACCGTTGAATTTCAGCGGTCAGAACCTGGTGAAAAGCATTCGCTCCAGTGCACCGAAAGATGCCCAGAGCGTGCGGTTGGTGTTTGACCTGACCCAACGTGCGAAGACCCGGGTGGCCACGCGCCAGAACGGCAGCGTCTATACCGTGGTGTTCACCATTGCCGCCGAGGGCAGCGCTAGCACGAATGTGGTGCGTAAAGCCCCAACGCCGGCACCGGCACCTGTGGTCGTGAACCCGCCGACACGCAAAGCGCCGGTGGTGGTGAGTGAACCTGAACCCGCTCCTGCGCCGGTGCGTACCGCGCCGAGTGGTTCCAATCCTTTCACCAATAAACCCACGGTGGTGGCGGGCACGGCATCGGAGATTACTCCACGCAGTAGTCGCGTTTCCGCCGGTTCCGGCGATCGGGTGGTGGTGGCGATTGATGCCGGTCACGGCGGGCAGGATCCCGGTGCGATCGGGCCGAACGGCCTGAAAGAGAAAAATGTCACTATCGCCATCGCTCGTCGCCTGCAGGCGTTGCTGGATGCCGATCCACAGTTCAAACCGGTGTTGACGCGCAACGGCGACTACTTCATTTCGGTGATGGGCCGTTCTGACGTGGCGCGCAAGCAGGGTGCCAACGTGCTGGTCTCCATTCACGCTGACGCTGCACCTAACCGCAGCGCCAACGGGGCCTCGGTTTGGGTGCTGTCCAACCGTCGTGCCAACAGTGAGATGGCGGGCTGGCTGGAACAGCATGAGAAACAGTCTGAATTACTGGGCGGAGCGGGTGATTTGCTGGCTAACAGCCAAGCGGACCCTTACCTGAGTCAGGCGGTGCTGGATCTGCAGTTTGGTCACTCGCAACGCGTGGGTTACGACGTCGCGGTAAAAGTCTTGCAGCAGTTGCAGAGCGTCGGTTCATTGCATAAACGTCGTCCGGAACACGCCAGCCTTGGCGTGCTGCGTTCGCCGGACATTCCATCATTGCTGGTGGAAACAGGATTTATCAGTAATAGCACGGAGGAGCGGCTGCTCGGCAGTAGCGCATATCAGGAGAAAATTGCCAGGGCGATCCACAACGGCCTGCGCAGTTATTTCCTGGCGCATCCGCTACAAGCCGACCCAAAGGTGGAAAACCGACCGCTGGACGTCGCAGCGGCGGTTAACTCCTCAACACAAGACGTCAGTCAGCCTGCTCCGGTCGTCAGTTCGGCCGGCAGCAGCCGCATTAGCGGTAAAACGCAGATCCACGTGGTGAAGCGAGCCGAAACGCTTTCCGGCATTGCCGACAGTTACGGCACCACCATGGCGGCGTTGCGTAACCTGAACAAGCTGAAGAAAGATGGCGTGTGGGTCGGTCAGCGCCTTAAAGTGCCGGCGGGTAAAACCGCCGCTGCAGTCAGCACGGTTGCCAAGGCGAAACCCAGCGTGCAGAAGCCGTCCAGGCACAAAGTGACCCGCGGTGATACCTTGTCATCTATTGCTACCCGTTATGGTGTCAGCGTCAGTGACCTGAAACGCGTGAATAAACTGAAGTCGGACGTCGCGCCGCTGGATCGGACGCTGACCATTCCGCAGGCCTAGCGCCCACATTACAGGAGTCAGCATGCCCATCCAGGTGTTACCGCCCCAGCTTGCCAACCAGATTGCCGCCGGTGAAGTGGTCGAACGGCCCGCGTCAGTGGTAAAAGAACTGGTGGAAAACAGTCTGGATGCCGGTGCGACACGCATTGATATTGATATCGAACGCGGCGGTGCCAAGCTGATCCGCATCCGTGATAATGGCTGCGGCATCGGCAAGGATGATCTGGCACTGGCGCTGGCCCGTCACGCCACCAGTAAAATCAGCACTCTCGATGATTTGGAAGCCATAGTCAGCCTGGGTTTTCGCGGCGAGGCACTGGCCAGCATCAGCTCGGTTTCCCGTTTGACCCTCACCTCGCGTACCGCAGAACAAACCGAAGCCTGGCAGGCCTACGCTGAAGGCCGCGATCAGGCGGTGACGATCAAGCCTGCGGCACACCCGATAGGCAGCACGCTGGAAGTGCTGGATCTGTTCTACAACACCCCGGCGCGGCGCAAATTCATGCGCACCGAGAAAACCGAATTCGGCCATATCGATGAAGTGGTACGGCGCATTGCGCTGGCGCGTTTCGATGTGGCGATCAACCTCAGCCACAATGGCAAGCTGATCCGTCAATATCGCGCAGCGAAAGACGAAAGCCAGCATGAACGCCGCCTGGGCAGCATTTGCGGCCCGGCTTTTTTGCAGCATGCGCTGAACATCTCCTGGCAGCACGGCGATCTGACCATTCGCGGCTGGGTCGCTGACCCTGCCGGTGCACGCCAATTGGGCGAGATGCAGTATTGCTACGTCAATAGCCGCATGATGCGCGATCGTCTGATCAACCATGCCATCCGTCAGGCCTATCAGGATCAACTGAAAGACGATCAGCAGCCCGCTTACGTGCTGTATCTCGAGGTCGATCCGCATCAGGTGGACGTGAATGTTCATCCGGCCAAGCATGAGGTGCGTTTTCATCAGGCGCGTCTGGTGCACGACTTTATCTATCAGGCGGTAACCACCGTGCTGCAGCAGGTTGGCAATGCACCGCTGCCGCTGGACGATGAGCCGGATCAACCGCCAGCGCCAACCTGGCAGCCAGAGAACCGCGTCGCCGCCGGCGGCAACCATTTCTCACAGCCGGCACCGCGTCGCGAATCGCCTTCGACCGAGTCTGGCGTGGCGCGCGAACGTGCGCCGCAACCGGCCTATCAGGCGGGTAATGGCTATCAAAAGCGTGAAGGTGAGTTGTACGGCAAGCTGATGCAGGCCGCTACGGCGGTTGAGCCACCGCAAGAAACGCCGAGACAACCGCTGTTCCCACCGGTAAAAACGGAGCAGGAAACGCCGTTGGCCGGCAGCCAGCACAGTTTTGGCCGGGTGCTGATGATCCACCCGCCTTGTTTCGCATTGATTGAACGCCGCCAGCAGTTGATGTTGCTTAACCTGCCGGTGGCCGAACGCTGGCTGCGTCAGGCGCAGCTCAACCCGTCTGAGGAAGGCCTGCGGCCACAGCCGCTGCTGATCCCGATCAAACTGACATTGAACAAAGCAGAAGCGGCCGCCTGCGTGCGTCATCAGCCGCTGCTGGTCAAAATGGGGTTGGATCTGCAGACAGATCATGGGCGTGTGACGCTGCGCGCAGTACCTTTACCATTACGCCAACAAAATTTACAAAAACTGATACCTGAACTGTTAGGCTATCTGGCCGAGCATCAGGAGATGTCGCCCTCGGTGTTAGCCACCTGGTTCGCCCGCCACTTGGGCAGTGAACATGAACAGTGGAACACCTCGCAAGCGATACAATTGCTGACCGACGTTGAACGACTTTGCCCGCAGCTGGTCAAATCACCACCGAGCGGACTTTTACAACCTGTTGATTTACAGGCTGCACTGGCAGCCCTTACGCATGATTGAAACTGAAATGACACCACGTCCCCCGGCTATTTTTATCATGGGGCCGACCGCCTCGGGCAAAACCGCGTTGGCGATTGCGCTGCGCGAACGTCTGCCTGTGGAACTGATCAGCGTGGACTCTGCGCTGATTTATCGCGGCATGGATATCGGCACGGCCAAACCGAGCGCTGAAGAACTGGCGCTGGCGCCGCACCGGCTGATTGATATTCGCGATCCCGCCGAAGCTTACTCTGCAGCGGATTTTCGCGCCGATGCCCTGAAAGAGATGGCCGCCATTACCGCCGCCGGGCGTATCCCGCTGCTGGTGGGGGGCACCATGCTCTATTTCAAAGCGTTGCTGGAAGGATTATCGCCGCTGCCGCCCGCCGATCCGGCGGTGCGTGAGCGTATAGAGAAGCAGGCGGCGGAGCAGGGTTGGGACGTTTTACACCGTCAGTTACAAGAGATTGACCCGGTTGCGGCATTGAGAATTCATCCTAATGATCCGCAGAGACTGTCCAGAGCACTGGAAGTTTTTTTTATTTCGGGTAAAACTTTAACGGAACTGACTAAAATTTCGGGTGAATCGTTGCCGTATCATGTTCACCAATTTGCGATAGCGCCGACCAGCCGTGAGTTGATCCATCAACGCATCGAGCTGCGGTACCATCAAATGTTGGCGGCGGGTTTTGAGACGGAAGCGCGTGCACTTTTTGCACGGGGTGATTTGCATACGGATTTGCCTGCCATTCGCTGTGTCGGTTATCGCCAGATGTGGTCATATTTATCTGGCGAGATTAGTTACGATGAGATGGTTTATCGTGGTATTTGCGCAACGCGTCAGTTGGCCAAGCGCCAAATGACCTGGTTACGAGGCTGGGACTCGGTACATTGGCTGGACAGCGAGAAGCCGGGAGAGGCTTTGGACTCGGTAATACAGGTTGTTAGTGCATAGGTCGAGTGATTGTGTACAATTGATGAGTATTCAGCGCGCAAATTTTTTAGGTCGTTTATTTTAGAGCCGACAGGTTCTTAGTTAAAAACAACAAGCAAATAAGGAAAAGATAGAATGGCTAAGGGGCAATCTTTGCAAGATCCGTTCCTGAACGCATTGCGTCGTGAACGTGTTCCGGTTTCTATTTATTTGGTGAATGGTATTAAGCTGCAAGGCCAGATTGAGTCTTTTGACCAGTTTGTCATCCTGTTGAAAAACACGGTGAGCCAGATGGTTTATAAGCACGCTATCTCTACCGTTGTTCCGTCACGCCCGGTTTCGCACCATAGCAATACCCCGAGCGGCGGCACCAGTAACTATCACCATGGTAACAATCCGTCTGCGCCGCAACAGCCGCAGCAGGAAAGCGATGACGCTGAATAAAGCGCGTTGCGAGTCAACCATGACGGGGAGCATAAGCAGCCGTGGGCTGTTTATGTCCCCCAAACTCACGGGTTCCCGTTTGAGAGGTTGCACGCTTGTTTGACCGTTATGAAGCCGGTGAGCAGGCCGTCCTGGTTCATATCTATTTCTCGCAAGACAAAGATACAGAAGATCTCAGTGAGTTCGAATCCCTGGTGTCCTCTGCGGGTGTCGAAGCTTTGCAAGTGGTGACTGGTAGCCGCAAAGCCCCGCATCCCAAGTACTTTGTCGGTGAAGGAAAGGCCGAAGAAATTGCAGACGCGGTGAAAGCCAGTGGCGCATCTGTTGTCCTGTTTGATCACTCCCTTTCCGCAGCGCAGGAGAGAAATCTTGAGCGCCTGTGCGAATGCCGGGTGATCGATCGCACCGGGTTGATTTTAGACATCTTTGCCCAGCGTGCCCGTACCCACGAAGGTAAGCTGCAGGTAGAGCTGGCGCAGTTGCGTCACATCGCCACACGGTTGGTCCGTGGCTGGACTCACCTTGAGCGTCAAAAAGGGGGGATTGGCCTGCGCGGGCCAGGGGAAACCCAGTTAGAGACCGACCGTCGTCTGTTGCGCGATCGCATTAGCTTGATTTTACGCCGCCTGGAGCGGGTAGCTAAGCAGCGTGAACAGGGCCGACGTGCGCGTACCCGTGCTGAAGTGCCAACCGTATCGCTGGTGGGCTATACCAACGCCGGCAAATCCACCCTGTTTAACCGAATTACGTCCGCCGATGTGTATGCGGCAGACCAGCTATTTGCCACCCTGGATCCCACCCTGCGGCGTATTGACGTGGCCGATGTGGGCGATACCGTGTTGGCGGATACCGTAGGCTTTATCCGGCACCTGCCGCACGATCTGGTGGCCGCCTTTAAGGCAACGCTGCAGGAAACGCGTCAGGCATCTTTGCTGCTACATATCATCGACGCCGCAGATACTCGCGTCGATGAAAACATTGAAGCGGTCAATACCGTGCTGGCAGAGATTGAATCGGATGAGATCCCTACACTTTTAGTGATGAACAAAATAGATATGCTGGATGATTTTGTCCCGCGTATCGACCGCAACGATGAAAACTTACCGATCCGGGTGTGGCTGTCCGCCGCCAGCGGTGAAGGTATCCCGTTGCTGTATCAGGCGTTGACGGAGCGCTTATCGGGGGAAATCGCGCATTATGAGCTGCGCTTACCGCCAGAGGCAGGCCGTCTTCGTAGCCGTTTTTACCAGCTTCAGGCAATTGAGAAAGAGTGGAACGAAGAAGACGGCAGCATTGGCGTGGTGGTACGTATGCCTATCGTCGAATGGCGTCGCCTCTGCAAACAGGAACAGGAACTGATTAACTTTATAGTATGATCATATCCTGTTACATTTGAGCTTCGCGTAAGCCTGAAGTACCCAATCACAGAATATGGAGCTAAAACATGGCGTGGAATCAGCCCGGTAATAACGGACAGGACCGCGACCCGTGGGGGAGCAGCAATAACAATGGCGGCAACTCTGGCGGTAATAACAAAGGCGGTCGTGATCAAGGACCACCTGATTTGGACGATATCTTCCGCAAGCTGAGCAAGAAACTGAGCGGCTTGGGCGGGGGCAAAGGCTCCAACAGCAATAACAGTGGCGGCACCGGCACTTCTGGTCCGGGCCTTAGCGGTCGCATTGTCGGCATTGCCGCGGTTGCGGTAGTGGTGATTTGGGCCGCCAGCGGCTTCTACACCATCAAAGAAGCTGAACGCGGTGTTGTCACCCGTTTTGGCAAGTTCAGCCACCTGGTGCAACCAGGCCTGAACTGGAAGCCGACCTTCATCGATGAAGTGCGTCCGGTCAACGTCGAATCGGTTCGTGAATTGGCGGCCTCTGGCGTGATGCTGACCTCCGATGAGAACGTAGTGCGCGTAGAAATGAACGTGCAGTACCGCGTGACCAACCCGGAAGCGTATCTGTTCAGCGTGACCAATGCCGACGACAGCCTGAGCCAGGCTACTGATAGTGCTCTGCGTGGCGTTATCGGCAAGTACACCATGGACAAGATCCTGACCGAAGGTCGTACCATCGTGCGTAGCGATACTCAACGCGTACTGGAAGAGACCATCCGTCCGTACAACATGGGTATCACGCTGCTGGACGTCAACTTCCAGGCTGCTCGTCCGCCGGAAGAGGTAAAAGCCGCATTTGATGATGCCATTGCCGCACGTGAGAACGAGCAGCAGTACATCCGTGAAGCGGAAGCTTACGCCAACGAAGTTCAGCCTCGTGCTAACGGCCAGGCGCAGCGTCTGCTGGAAGATGCCAAAGCGTATAAAGACCGTACCGTCCTGGAAGCTCAGGGTGAGGTTGCACGCTTTGCCAAGCTGTTGCCGGAATACAAATCGGCACCGCAAATTACCCGTGAACGTCTGTATATCGAAACCATGGAAAAAGTCCTGAGCCACACCCGTAAGGTGTTGGTGAATGACAAAGGCAACAATCTGATGGTGTTGCCGCTGGATCAAATGCTGCGTGGTCAAACCGGCGCGGCGGCTGACGGCAATAAAGACACCAGCCTGATTCGTCTCAACCCCGCTCCGTCTGCCAACAGCGGTGCTAGCTCCAGCAGCCAGCGCACCAGCAGCGGCTCGGTCATGGACCAGCGCCGGGCGAATGCGCAGCGTGACGACACCACTCGCGTAGGGAGAGAGTAATCAATGCGTAAGTCTTTTGTAGTAATCGTCCTCGCGGTGCTGGTGGCGTTATACGCTTCTTTGTTCGTGGTTCAGGAAGGTCAGCGCGGCATCGTGCTGCGCTTTGGCAAGGTACTGCGTGACAGCGACAACAAACCGCTGGTGTATGCGCCGGGCCTGCACTTCAAGATCCCGTTTATTGAATCAGTGAAAACGCTGGATGCACGTATCCAGACGATGGACAACCAGGCCGACCGCTTCGTGACCAGCGAGAAGAAAGACCTGATTGTCGACTCTTACCTGAAATGGCGTATCAGCGATTTCAGCCGTTACTATCTGGCCACCGGCGGCGGTGATGTTTCACAGGCCGAAGTGCTGCTGAAACGTAAATTCAGTGACCGTCTGCGTTCCGAGATTGGTCGTCTGGATGTGAAAGACATCGTGACCGACTCGCGCGGTAAGCTGATGTCTGACGTGCGTGATGCATTGAACACCGGTACCGTGGGTGATGATCAAGAAGTGGCGACCACCGAAGCCGATGACGCTATCGCTTCCGCAGCGGCGCGTGTTGAGAAGGAAACCACCGGCAGCTTGCCGAAGGTTAACCCGAACAGCATGGCGGCGTTGGGTATTGAAGTGATCGACGTGCGTATCAAGCAGATCAACCTGCCGGCGGAAGTGTCTGATGCGATTTACCAGCGTATGCGTGCCGAGCGTGAAGCGGTAGCCCGTCGTCACCGTTCACAGGGTCAGGAAGAAGCTGAGAAGCTGCGCGCTACTGCAGACTACGAAGTGACTCGTACCCTGGCGGAAGCCGAGCGTACTGCACGTATCACCCGCGGTGACGGCGATGCCGAAGCGGCCAAACTGTTTGCTAACGCATTCAGCCAGGATCCGGACTTCTACGCCTTTATCCGTAGCCTGCGTGCTTACGAAACCAGCTTCAGCAGCAATAACCAGGACGTGATGGTTCTGAGCCCGGACAGCGATTTCTTCCGCTACATGAAGTCGCCTGATTCCACGCGCAAATAATCACGACAGGTAAATGATAGAGGGCCCGTTTAAACGCGGGCCCTTTCTTTTTGGGAGTCTCTGATGAATTCAACGATCTGGCTGGCGTTAGGGCTGGTTTTGGTGCTGGAAGGGCTGGGGCCGATGCTGTTTCCGCAGGCCTGGCGGAAAATGATACTGGCGATGACCCAGTTGCCCGACGCTACGTTACGGCGATTTGGCGGCGGAATAGTGGTTGCGGGCTGTGTGATCTACTACATGTTGCGTAGCCGTACGGGGGTTTAAAGTTTAGCCTAAAAAATACGCAACTCAGCGCTAAAAGTGCTGAAACTCACGAATTACGGTGGTAGAATCCATTTTTAAGCAACCGGTGATTTTTAAAATGGGTAAGAACGTCGTCGTACTGGGCACTCAATGGGGTGACGAAGGTAAGGGCAAGGTCGTAGACCTGCTGACCGAACGGGCTCAATATGTAGTGCGCTATCAAGGTGGTCATAACGCTGGCCATACTCTGGTAATTAACGGTGAAAAAACCGTCCTTCATTTAATTCCTTCAGGCATTCTGCGTGAAAACGTGACCAGCATCATCGGCAACGGTGTAGTTCTGGCGCCAGACGCATTGATGAAAGAAATGGGTGAACTCGAAGCGCGCGGCATCCCGGTACGCGAACGTCTGTTACTGTCTGAAGCCTGTCCGCTGATCCTGCCTTACCACGTTGCGCTGGATAACGCGCGTGAGAAAGCACGTGGCGCGAAAGCTATCGGCACCACCGGTCGCGGTATCGGCCCGGCCTACGAAGATAAAGTTGCTCGTCGCGGTCTGCGCGTTAGCGACCTGTTCAACAAAGAAACCTTCGCCGTTAAGCTGAAGGAAATTGTTGATTATCATAACTTCCAGTTGGTTAACTACTACAAAGTCGAAGCCGTTGATTACCAGGCGACTCTGGATTACGTGCTGTCTATCGCCGATATCCTGACTGCAATGGTGGTTGACGTGTCCGAACTGCTGGACGGCGCGCGCAAGCGTGGCGATCTGATCATGTTTGAAGGCGCACAGGGTACCCTGCTGGATATCGACCACGGTACCTATCCGTACGTAACCTCTTCCAATACCACTGCTGGCGGCGTTGCTACCGGTTCAGGTATTGGTCCGCGTTACGTGGATTATGTGCTGGGTATCGTTAAAGCCTACTCCACCCGCGTGGGTGCTGGTCCATTCCCAACTGAACTGTTCGACGAAACCGGCGAATACCTGTGCAAACAGGGTAACGAGTTCGGCGCCACTACGGGTCGTCGTCGTCGCACCGGCTGGCTGGACGCCGTAGCGGTTCGCCGCGCCGTGCAGATCAACTCCCTGTCCGGCTTCTGCCTGACCAAGTTGGACGTGCTGGATGGCTTGAAAGAAGTGAAGATCTGCGTGGGCTACCGCATGCCAGATGGCCGCGAAATGACCACCACTCCGCTGGCGGCTGAAGGTTGGGAAGGTATCGAGCCAATCTACGAAAGCATGCCAGGCTGGAGCGACACTACTTTTGGCGTGAAAGAACACAGCAAACTGCCACAGGCAGCGCTGGACTACATCAAACGCATTGAAGAACTGACCGGCGTACCGGTAGACATTATCTCTACTGGTCCAGACCGTAGCGAAACCATGATCCTGCGCGACCCGTTCGACGCATAATCTGGCTTTGCTGCAATAAAACAAACCGGGCGATGTCCCGGTTTGTTTTTATCCTGATTCTCCCCGATTGCGGTTTCACGTCCCAAAATCCTTTCTTTACCCTGTCCCAGAGCCCGGCATGCGCTAAATAATTAGCGGCGAACTCTCTGGCTGGTTTATTATCCAATAAGTAATCTTTTGAATAATGCCGAAAATCGGCGTATCAGACGGGTAAAATGATACCCAGAGGTAGATGTGCAGTTAACAAGTTTTACTGATTATGGCCTGCGGGCGTTGATCTACATGGCCTCGCTGCCACCGGACAAAATGACCAGCATCTCGGAAGTCACCGAGGTCTACGGCGTGTCCAGAAACCATATGGTAAAGATCATCAATCAGTTAAGCCGGGTTGGGTTTGTCACCGCAGTGCGCGGCAAGAACGGCGGCATCCGTTTGGGCAAACCGGCCGAAACCATTCGCCTTGGCGACGTGGTCAGGGCGTTAGAGCCGCTCTCATTGGTTAATTGCAGCAGTACTTTTTGCCACATAACCCCTGCCTGCCGCCTGAAGCAGGTGCTCCAACAGGGCGTACAGAATTTCCTTGAAGAGCTGGATAACCACACGCTGGCCGATATGGTTGAAGACAATCCATCGCTCTACAAGCTATTGCTTGTCGAATAAAGCGTCGCTGAGAAGACAAGGCTCAGCGGCACCCTGCTGATGACAACGGAGGAACCGCAATGTCACAAGATCCATTCCTGGAACGAGAAGCAGAAAAATATGAATCCCCCATTCCGAGCCGTGAATTTATTTTGGCCCATTTGGCGAAAAGAGAAACGCCGGCCAGCCGCGAAGAGCTGGCCAAAGAGCTGAATTTAACCGGCGAAGAACCGTTAGAAGCGTTGCGCCGTCGTCTGCGTGCGATGGAGCGTGACGGCCAATTGATCTTTACCCGCCGCCAGTGCTACGCGTTGCCGGAACGTCTGGACCTGCTGCGCGGCACCGTTATCGGCCACCGCGATGGCTTTGGCTTCCTGCGTATTGAAGGCAGCAAAGACGACCTGTATCTGTCTGCCGAGCAGATGAAAATGGCGATCCACGGAGATGTGGTGTTGGCACAGGCAATGGCCGCAGACCGCAAGGGCCGCCGTGAAGCGCGTATCGTCCGTGTGCTGGTGCCGAAAACCAGCCAAATCGTCGGCCGCTTCTTTATGGACGCCGGTACCGGCTTCGTGGTGCCGGACGACAGCCGCCTGAGCTTTGATATCCTGATCCCGGCCGAGGCCGCCAGCGGTGCGCGCATGGGCTTTATGGTGGTGGTTGAGCTAACCCAGCGCCCGACCCGTCGCACCAAGGCAGTTGGCAAAATTGTCGAGATCCTCGGTGATAAAATGGGCACCAGCATGGCGGTAGATATCGCTCTGCGCACCCATGAGATCCCACATGTCTGGCCACCACAGGTGGAAAAACAGGTTGCCGATCTCAGCGAACAGGTCCCTGAAGCCGCCAAGAAAGGCCGTGTCGATCTGCGCCAGTTACCGCTGGTGACCATTGACGGTGAAGATGCGCGCGATTTCGATGATGCGGTTTACTGCGAGAAAAAACGCGGCGGTGGCTGGCGCCTGTGGGTGGCCATTGCCGACGTCAGCTACTACGTGCGCCCGCGTACTGCGCTGGATGACGAAGCCCGTAACCGTGCTACCTCGGTATACTTCCCGTCGGAGGTTATCCCGATGCTGCCGGAAGTGTTGTCCAACGGTCTGTGCTCACTGAATCCGCAGGTTGATCGCCTGTGTATGGTGTGTGAGATGACCATCTCCGCCCAGGGGCGCCTGTCGACGGCCAAATTCTACGAAGCGGTAATGAGTTCTCATGCCCGTTTGACCTACAACAAAGTCTGGCACATCTTGCAGGGCGATCAGGAGCTGCGTGAGCATTATCACCCACTGGTCAAGCACCTGGAAGAACTGCATACGATGTACAAGGTGCTGGATCAGGCGCGTGCAGAGCGTGGCGGCATTGCCTTCGAAACCGAAGAAGCCAAGTTTATCTTCAACGCCGAGCGTCGTATTGAGCGTGTCGAACCTACGGTACGTAACGACGCTCACAAGCTGATCGAAGAGTGCATGATCATGGCGAACGTCGCCGCGGCGCGCTTTGTCGAGAAGAATAACGAGCCGGCACTGTTCCGCGTGCACGATCGTCCAAGCGACGATCACATCAGCGCACTGCGCAGCGTATTGGGCGAATTGGGCCTGACGCTGGGCGGCGGCAATAAGCCGCAGCCGAAGGACTACGCCACCTTGATGGATGAAGTGTCCGAACGTCCTGACCATGAAATGCTGCAAACCATGCTGTTGCGGTCGATGAAGCAGGCAGTCTACGATCCGGAAAACCGCGGTCACTTTGGTCTGGCGCTGGCTTCATATGGCCACTTCACCTCACCCATCCGCCGTTACCCGGATCTGGCGATGCACCGCGCCATCAAGTACCAACTGGCCAAAGAGCACGGCGAACCGAAAGAGCGCTGGACGCCGACCGGTGGCTGGCACAGCGAGTTCGAAGAAATGCTGCAGTTGGGCGAACACTGTTCGATGGCTGAGCGTCGCGCCGATGAAGCGACGCGTAACGTCGCAGATTGGTTGAAATGCGACTTTATGCAGGATCACGTCGGTGAAGTGTTCAGCGGTATCATTGCCAGTGTGACCGGCTTCGGTTTCTTCGTCCGCCTCAACGATCTGTTTATCGACGGTCTGGTGCACGTATCATCGCTGGATAATGATTATTATCGCTACGATAATATCGGCCAGCGTTTGATTGGCGAATCCTCCGGCGTAGTTTATCGCCTGGGTGATACGGTAGAGATCCGCGTTGAAGCGGTGCATATGGATGAGCGTAAAATTGATTTCGCTCTGGTTTCCAGCACCCGCAAACCGCGCGGTGAAGGCAAAACCGAACGCGATCGCGCCAAGAAAGGCGGCCAACGTACCTTGCGTGACGGTGCCGGCGCAGGCCGTACCTCGTCGCCGCGTAAACGCCGTGGCGGCAAACCGCCGGCCAATTTTGAGCCTGACAGCGCCTTCCGTAAAAAAGATGAGGCCAAGCCCGCTGACAAGGTGAAGAACGACAAAAAGGCGAAAGCCAAGAAAGTGTCCGACAAAACCCGGAAAATAGCGGCGGCGACCAAGGCCAAGCGCGCCGGCAAGAAGAAAGGTGCTGAGCAGGCTTAACCTGCCACACGTCATTATCACCGGCTGGCGTTTGCCAGCCGCACAGTTAAAAGAGCATCATGAGCGAAATTATTTACGGCATTCATGCCGTCAAAGCCCTGTTAGACAACGATCCGCAACGCTTCCTGGAAGTGTTTATCCTTAAAGGGCGCGACGATCGCCGGCTGCAGCCGTTGATTGCCGAGCTGGAAGCGACCGGCATTGTTATCCAGGTGGCGAACCGCCAGTGGCTGGATGACAAGGTCGAGGGCGCAGTGCATCAGGGGATCATTGCCCGGGTGCGCGAAGGGCGTCAGTATCAGGAAAATGACCTGCCGGCGTTGCTGGAAAGCGTGGATACCCCGTTCCTGCTGGTACTGGACGGTGTGACCGACCCGCATAACCTCGGTGCCTGCTTGCGCAGCGCCGATGCGGCCGGTGTGCACGCGGTGATCGTCCCGCGCGATCGTTCTGCCCAGTTGAACGCCACCGCCAAGAAAGTGGCCTGCGGCGCGGCGGAAAACGTGCCGTTGATTCGCGTCACCAACCTGGCGCGCACCCTGCGTTTGCTGCAGGAGATGAACGTCTGGGTCGTGGGGACTGCCGGTGAAGCCGACCACACTCTGTTCCAGAGCAAAATGACCGGCCCAATGGCGCTGGTGATGGGGGCGGAGGGTGAAGGCATGCGTCGTCTGACTCGCGAGCACTGCGACGAGTTGATCAGCATCCCGATGGCCGGTACGGTTTCTTCACTGAACGTTTCGGTGGCGACCGGCATCTGCCTGTTTGAAGCGGTGCGTCAACGCAGTTGATTTATCCGTAAGGGCACAAAGTTTTGTGCCCTTCAGATTGCTGACAAAGTCCTTTGCGGTTAAAAGTCCCGATCTGAGGGTTAATAAAAACAAAGGATTATATCTTTTGATTTACCCCAAACATCCGAAAACCACGTTTTTCGGGTGTTTGTCATCAGACTAAAGGGCACAAAGTTTTGTGCCCTTATTCCTTTCTCAATACCTACCTTGTGATCTCGCCTGCGGCAGAAATCCCCCTGACGACCATAATTACTCCTGACGCTTTTATCAGGGAGCAAGCCAATGGTCTGGAATACGCACACCGTTTTTAATCAGCCGAAGCCGCTGGGTAACAGTAATCTGTTCCTGTCCGATACGCCGTTGCATGAAGCCATTCAGCGCGAACAAGCCGGTTGGGATGCTGACGTGCTGGCTTCATTGGGCCAACAGTTGGGCACTCAGGAATCGCTGGAACTGGGGCGGCTGGCCAACGCCAACCCACCGGAACTGCTGCGCTACGATGCCACCGGCCAGCGGCTGGATGACGTCCGCTTCCACCCCGCCTGGCATATCCTGATGCAAGGGTTGATAGCCAACCGGGTGCACAACCTGCCGTGGCAGGAGGATGCCCGTATCGGCTCCTTCGTGGCTCGGGCCGCGCGTTTTGTGTTACATGCCCAGGTCGAGGCCGGCACCCTGTGCCCGGTGACCATGACCTTTGGCGCGATTCCCTTGCTGCAACGTTCGCTGCCTGCGGAATTTCAGTCTTGGCTGACGCCGCTACTTTCCGACCGTTACGACGCGCATTCGTTGCCCGGCGGGCAAAAGCGCGGTTTGCTGATCGGTATGGGAATGACCGAAAAGCAGGGCGGCTCTGATGTGCTGAGCAATACCACCACCGCCGCCCCGCTGGGGGCCAGGGGGGCGGGGGAGGCCTACCGGCTGGTTGGTCACAAGTGGTTCTTCTCGGTGCCGCAGAGCGATGCGCACCTGGTGCTGGCACAGGCAGAGGGCGGTCTGTCCTGCTTCTTTCTGCCGCGAATATTGCCGGACGGCACGCGCAATGCCATACGGTTGGAACGGCTGAAGGATAAGTTGGGCAATAGGTCCAATGCCAGCAGCGAGGTAGAGTTCCAGGATGCTGCAGCCTGGTTGGTGGGCGAGGAGGGGGATGGCGTAAGGCATATCCTTAAAATGGGCGGTCTGACGCGCTTTGATTGTGCGCTGGGTAGCCACGGTTTAATGCGTCGCGGGTTGTCGGTAGCGCTGTACCATGCTTTGCAACGGCAGGCGTTTGGCAAAACGCTGATTGAACAACCGATGATGCGCCAGGTGCTGGCGAGGATGGCATTGCGGCTGGAGGGGCAGACGGCGGCCCTGATGCGGCTGGCGCGTACTTACGACAGCGGCGGGACACCCCTGGAGCAGGCATTGTGTCGGGTGATCACTCCCGCGGCGAAGTTTGAAGTCTGTCGGCAAGGCATTCCTTTTATCGGTGAAGCCATGGAGGCTCTGGGCGGTATCGGTTATTGCGAAGAGAGCGAGTTGCCGCGGCTGTACCGTGAAATGCCGGTAAACAGCATCTGGGAAGGCTCCGGCAATATTATGTGTCTGGACGTGATGCGGGCCTGGGGCAAGCTGCCGGCGGTGCAGGAGGCTCTGGAGCATGAGCTCGGTGAGGTGAGGGGGCAGAACCGCCATTATGATCACCAATGGCGACGGTTGCTCCAGTTGATGCGCAAACCCCAGGAAGAGCAAGGGCGTGCGGTCACCGGCGCATTATTTAATCTGTTCGCGGCGGCGCAGCTTCTGCGTTACAGTTCACCGCCGTTGGCGCAAGCCTGGTGTCAAATGATGCTCGACGCCCGTGGTGAGCGGGCATTGCCGGATCGACTGTGTGAAACGCTGTTTACCCGCGCGATGGGCGGTTAGGGAAAACGGTGGCGCCGCAGCAGAAAAAGCTTTTTAATTCAGCACTTGGCCCGTAAGGGATACTGACCTCTGACCAGGAAACATGACATGGATATTCTCAGCGCGTTGGCGGCATTCGCCTCTTATTTCTTCAGTGGCTTTGCCATGGTTCTGGTGTTTTTGTTCGTCTATACCCGCATTACGCCGCATGACGAATGGGCGTTGATCAAGGCCGACAATCAGTCCGCCGCTTTCGGATTCGTCGGTGCCTGCCTGGGGTATGTGATCCCGCTGGCCAGTGCGGCGATCAACTCAGTCAGCCTGCTGGACTACCTGTTATGGGGTGTGGTGGCGCTGGTGGTGCAGTTACTGCTGTTTGCAGCGGTGAAAATCTATATGCCGCGCATCAGCGACAAGATTGAGGCCAATCACGTGGCAGCCGGGATCTTCCTTGGCGGCGTCTCAATCAGCGGCGGCGTCCTGAATGCGGCCTGCATGACCTACTAAAGATAAAGAATTGCCGAGGCGCGCCAGCCGGGCTGATGCGCCTGTTCTTCCATACGCAGAATACGGTAATAGCTTGCCCCATGCTCATCCGCCTTGCGGGCGATCAATTGCTCCACATCCTGCGGTGAGCCGGGGAGATCATTGAGGGTGATTTGCGCAATTTCGCTGAGCGGCGTAACGCGGTCCGCGGGGGCCAGCTCAGCGGACTGGGCGCTGGCGCTGAGAAATCCCATGGAAAGCAGGAGGGCGGTGAGTGCGGCGGAGCGTGTCATGGCGTTCCCCTTCGTCGGATCCTGGATTCACGTCCGCAGGCTGCGGCGCGCTGTTTGCCAGTGTGCGCTATCCAACTTCAGTCTGTGCAAAGCCAATGTAAATCTTATTAAAACTCTAGCGTTTACCGATACAGGATCGCCTGCGAGTACCACTGGCCGGGAACCACGGTTTCGCTGTTCATGATGATCATGTAATAGCGCGCGCCGCTGGCATTGGCTTTCTGCTGAATTTCCGCTTCCACATCCATCGGGCTGCCGCGAACCAGGGCGCTGGTGGTGCCTATTTTCTCCAGACTACCGGTTTGTGCCCGGGTGATCTCTTGCGCCTGGCCGGTGGGGGGCGGCGGCGCTTTTGGTGTTGTGGTCATCATGCCACAGGCGCTCAGCAGCGTGACCAGCATCAGAGGCAGCAGCAGGCGGGACATTTTCATAGACACCTCGGGAAAGCGGATAGCGTGATTTCAGTGTAACCCATTATAAATTGGAACAGATTAAGCTAATGCTTTTTAGCTCAAGTTTGCCATTATGGGGGCAACGGCTATGCGGAGGGAAAATGAATGATTGAAATCTATGACGAGCGTGTGGGGGATATTGCGGTGATCCACGCGGTGCCGGCGGGGCAGTACCATCAGCCGCTGCCGACGGTATTTTTCTACCATGGGTATACCTCTTCAAAAGAAGTCTACGCCTACTTTGCCTATGCGTTAGCCAGGGTTGGGTTTCGCGTGGTGCTGCCGGATGCCGATTTGCACGGCGAGCGCTTTGACGGCGATGAACAAAAGCGGATGTCTCGCTTTTGGGAGATCCTGCGTAGCAATATCGATGAGTTACCGGCGCTGAAGGCGCACTTTGAACAGCGCGGTCTGGTTGCCGAGGGGCGCATCGGTGTCGCCGGCGCATCCATGGGCGGGATGACGACGTTGGGCAGCTTTGCCCGTTACCCATGGGTGAAAGCCGCAGCCAGCCTGATGGGGGCCGGTTATTACAGCTCCCTGGCGCAGACGTTGTTCCCGCCGTTGGATGAGCAGGGCCGGCCTTTGACGGCTAGCGGCTTTGAGACACGCATTGCCGCGCTGGCGGATTATGGCCTGGAGCACCAGTTGGAAAAAATTGCCGATCGTCCGCTGCTGCTGTGGCACGGCGAAGCGGATGATCTGGTGCCGGCGGCGGAGAGTCGGCGGTTGGCGACTGAACTGCGCCAGAGTGGCTGGGACCGGCAGCTGACATTACTGACCGAACCGGACGTCAAGCACCGCATTACGCCGCAGGCGCTCAAGGCGACGGCCGATTTCTTTGCGCAAACACTGTAAAAAAGCCCCCTGAGAGCAGGGGGCCGATGGTGATATTCACATTTTAATTTGCCGCTGTTGGGTGCGGCTTGTTTCCCCGGTACTGCATTTTCGCTTAACGGTACAGTTCTGCGCTGACGTGGAGGGTGCTGTTGTTTTCAGGTTCATGCAGAGCAATGATCCGGTAGGCGGTGGCACCGCGCTGATCGGCGATTTTGCTCACCTGGCTGCTGGCGTCATCCGGGGATACCACGTTCTGGTTCAGCGAGACAAACCCGACGCTCTGGCGCTGGTCTGCCTGATGTGAGGTGATCTCGGTAGCGGCCATGACGTTGGCGGAAAACAGTAAAGCAATGGCGGTGGCGATGGTAATGCGTTTCATAAGTGCCTCTCTTAACTGTTTGCTTCAGCGGCCTGACAGCCGATGCCAGTGCAGCAAAAAGTTATTTGTCTATATTGAATAACCTCAAATCTTTTCGTCGCGCTGTCTGCGGCGGATAACAACAATTTTAGACCTTGCCGCAGGATTAAAAAGGGGGGCTTTTTGATAGCCTTTTTCAAAAAAAATGAATGAGATTTGCACCTCAGTGATGATTTCATTGAAAGATTTTTTGAACTGATGGATCTCTGTACATAGGTTGTACAGGCAGCAAATCGTGCTATTTCTGCATTCCGCTCTCATTACCGATAATAAATTCCCTTCTGTTCTTGAGTTTCCCAGCCTGCGCAAGTATGATTACGCGTCATTTTTTCAGCCGCACACACATACACGTTCCTTGCTTCCATGGGCCGCGGTTGACCCTGACAGGAGGCTGAATAATCCGTAAGGAGCAATTCGATGCGTCATTACGAAATCGTTTTTATGGTCCATCCTGACCAAAGCGAACAGGTTCCGGGCATGATCGAGCGTTACAGTGCTACCATCACTAACGCTGCTGGTCAGATTCACCGTCTGGAAGACTGGGGCCGCCGTCAACTGGCTTACCCGATCAACAAACTGCACAAAGCTCACTACGTTCTGCTGAACGTTGAAGCTCCGCAGGAAGCGATCGATGAGCTGGAAACAAACTTCCGCTTCAACGACGCCGTTATCCGCAGCATGGTTATGCGCGTTAAGCACGCGGTAACTGAAGCATCTCCGATGGTTAAAGCGAAAGACGAACGTCGTGGCGATCGCCGCGAAGACTTCGCTAACGAAACCACAGATGATGCAGATGCTGGGGATTCTGAAGAGTAATTTACCGTGACGGCTAATCGGCTGACGTTGTCTGGCACTGTGTGCAAGACGCCGACGCGTAAAGTGAGCCCGTCAGGTATTCCACATTGCCAGTTCGTGCTTGAGCACCGTTCAGTGCAAGTGGAAGCCGGTTTTACCCGGCAAGCCTGGTGTCGTATGCCGGTGATTATCAGCGGCAAGGCCCATCAGGCCATTACTCAAAGTATAACGGTCGGTACGCTTCTCACCGTTTCAGGTTTCATTAGTAGCCATCAAGGGCGCAATGGGCTGAATAAAACGGTGTTGCATGCCGAGCAGATTGAATTGATAGATTCTGGAGACTAGCCAAATGGCACGTTATTTCCGTCGTCGCAAGTTCTGCCGTTTCACAGCGGAAGGCGTTGTTGAGATCGATTACAAAGATATCGCAACGCTGAAAAACTACATCACTGAAAGTGGTAAAATTGTCCCGAGCCGTATTACCGGTACTCGTGCCAAATACCAGCGTCAGCTGGCTCGCTGCATCAAGCGTGCTCGCTACCTGTCCCTGCTGCCATACACTGATCGTCATCAGTAATCGGCCGCCGTCTATTAACGACTTTAAGAGGATAAGGTAATGCAAGTTATTCTGCTTGATAAAGTAGCAAACCTGGGCAGCCTGGGTGATCAAGTTAACGTTAAAGCGGGCTACGCCCGTAACTTCCTGGTACCACAGGGCAAAGCTGTTCCTGCTACCAAGAAAAACGTAGAGTTCTTCGAAGCACGCCGTGCTGAACTGGAAGCCAAACTGGCTGACATTCTGACTGCTGCTGAAGCTCGCGCAACCAAGATCAACGAACTGGGTTCAGTCACCATCGCGTCTAAATCAGGCGACGAAGGTAAACTGTTCGGCTCTATCGGCACCCGCGACATCGCTGACGCAGTTACTGCGGCAGGCGTTGAAGTTGCCAAGAGCGAAGTTCGTCTGCCGAATGGCGTTCTGCGTACCACTGGTGAACACGAAGTTCAATTCCAGGTACACAGCGACGTATTCGCACAGCTGAATGTAGTTGTGGTAGCAGAAGCTTAATCGCTCCTGCTCGCCAAGCAAAACGCCAGCCTCGTGCTGGCGTTTTGCTTTTCTGCATCCGGCAAAACACGCTACCCTGCAATCACCATGAGTGAGGAGCAGCGGCAAATGGCAGAAATTATCTTACAACGCGTCTACGATTTTACCGGCCCGGCGCCGGAGCATTGTTATCTGATTGATCGCTTGTGGCCGCGGGGGATCAGTAAGGTGCGGTTGTTGGGCGTGCAGTGGCTAAAGCAGGTCGCGCCGGATAACGCGCTGCGGCAGTGGTATCATCAGCATCTTGAACAGTGGGACGTATTTGAGAGCCACTACCGGCTGCAACTGGCGCAAAATGACGCCTGGCAGCCACTGGTAGCGTTATTACGACAAGGGCAACCCTTGACCTTGCTCTACGGCAGTAAAGACACACAGCACAACCACGGCATCGTGCTGCGCGACTTTCTGTTGGCGCAGTTAGCGGATTAACGCTCGCGGCGATAGCTGCCGTCGGCCTGGCGGCGGAACAACACCTGGCTGTTGTCAGCGGTGGTGACCGATAGCGCGGTGATCACGCCGTTGGCATCACGCTCGATACGGACTTCCTGGCCGGCCTTCATGTTGCTGAGCGGCTTGTCGTTACCTTCCACCTGCGCCATGGCGAAAACTTCATTCACCGGCAGGCTGTTGTCGCGGAACAATTGCGCCAGTGTCTGGCCGGGTTGGATCTGGTAGCGTTGCCAGTTGCCCGCCGGTTCCGGCTCGGCAGCCTGGTGTTGCTGCTGAGTGTCATTTTGCAGATCGGCCTGCAAGGGAACGCCGTTATTCTGCTGGGTGACCGGGAATGGCTGCTTTTCCGATGAATACGGCCACAGCAAGGCCAGCAGCAGAATAATGCCGAAAATCAGGGTCCAACGGCGGTGAAAATAAGGCAGTGGCTCCATCCAACCGAAGCCGTCCGGCAGGTGCCAAATCTTCAGCAGTAACGCTTTGATGTTTTGCCCCTTACCGTTTGCCGGTGGTTGTTCTGAATCCGGGTCTTCTACCGATTCTGGTGCGGAGCCTGGTTTCAGGCGCTGACTGAAGTTCAGCCAGGTGCGCAGCAGCGGCTGGTAGATACGGGTGGTCTTCCTTCTCCTGGGCGAGATTCTGCCCATGGTAACCTCTCTTCAACGGCGTAAAAATATCACGGTACAAAAGGGTGTACCGCCGACCCGATGTCCTGCTTCCAGTATAGTCCGCTAACTGATTGAAGTGAAAGGCAGCAGCAAACCCATGCCTGTTGCGGCAGGCGATTTGCCTGGGCTCGCGGGAGCGGGTGTTAACTGAGGGTTATTGTTTCTTTTTCTACGACAAAAGTCATCATTCTCCACACAAGATTTTACCCGGCATTGCGGCGCTGTTATGCTGCGCTTTCGACTTTTTACAGACTAAAGGAAAACCCCATGACAACCCCTTCTTTTGACAGCGTTGAAGCGCAAGCGAGTTACGGGATTGGTTTACAGGTCGGCCAGCAGTTGCAAGAGTCCGGTCTGGAAGGTTTACAACCGGAAGCTTTGCTGGCAGGTTTGCGTGACGCGCTGGAAGGGAATGCCCCGGCGGTTCCGGTAGACGTAGTGCACCGTGCGCTGCGTGAAATCCACGAACGTGCGGATGCCGTGCGTCGTGATCGTCAGCAGGCGATGGCCGTTGAAGGCCAGAAGTTCCTGGAGGACAACGCCAAGCGTGACGAAGTTACGTTGACCGAATCCGGTCTGCAGTTCTCCGTGCTGGAGCAGGGCAATGGCCCAATCCCATCCCGTCAGGATCGCGTGCGTGTGCATTACACTGGCCGTCTGATTAACGGCGACGTGTTCGACAGCTCCGTAGAGCGCGGCCAACCGGCAGAATTCCCGGTCAGCGGCGTGATCCCAGGCTGGATCGAAGCGCTGACCCTGATGCCGGTCGGCTCCAAATGGCAGCTGTATATTCCACACGACCTGGCCTATGGCGAACGTGGTGCTGGCGCATCCATCCCGCCATTCAGCGCGCTGGTGTTCGACGTCGAACTGCTGGAAATTCTGTAAGCCATCATTGCTTTTATCAAGGGCGCCGTTAGGCGCCCTTATTGTTTATTTCTTCTGTAAATCAATCTGATAAACCGCAAATCCGATGTTGTCCGTACCTTCCGCTTTCATGGGGTACTGGGCATGTGCCTTGATAAACGCGGTCGCTTTCTCGCTTGGCGAGGTTTCGAAGCGAATATCCAGCGGCTGCGGGCTGCTGAAGGTCGCCAGGCGCCAGTTATTATCCACCTGTGGCCGTACTGCGCCATGCTGCTTGGTTTCAGCGCTGATATAAGCCGCCAGCACCGAACGATTCTCATCCGGCGAAGCGAAGGCGATGTGCCGATCGCCGGTGCCGGCAAACTTGCCACCGTAAGCACGGTAGTTATTGGTCGCCACCAGGAAAGTCGCCTGCGGATCGATTGGCTTGCCTTTGAAGGTCAGCTGCTTGATGCGTTCTGCCTTGTCGTTGATCAACTGGCATTCGCCGTCATAACGCGCCGGCTGGCTGACGTCGATCTGGTAGTCCACCCCATCAATCACGTCGAAATTATAGGTGCGGAAGCCATCCCAGTTGATCAGGCCCTGCGGTTTGCTGCTGTTGACGTCGATTTGGTTGAACTGCCCGGCGGAACACTCCAGCCACTCCTTCACCTCTTTGCCGCTGGCTTTCACTACCACCAGGGTGTTGGGGTAGAGGTAGAGATCCGAAGCGTTGCGGAAGGTGAGCTGGCCTTTTTCCACTTCAACGAAGCTGGCCGGATCGTTTTTACGTCCGCCCACCTTGAACGGTGCCGCCGCTGACAGTACCGGCAGATCGGCCAGATCCGGATCACCCTGAATGTAGTGTTCAACATAGGCTTTCTGCGCGTTATTCACGATTTGTACCGTCGGGTCATCCTGCACCAGCGCCAGATAGCTGTACATGTTGTCGTCTGCCTTGCCGACCGGCTTGCTGACGAAATCGCGCGTGCCTTTGTGGTCTTCCGCCAGCACTTTCACCAGGTCGGCGTCCTCCGCTGCCAGCGATTTTTTGTGCTCTTTGTCGTAGATCGGCCGGGCTTCCGCTTTGGCTGAGGCCACCTTCCAACTGCCAGAGTCATTGTTCAGTTGCAAATCGACCACGCCGAGGTGGTCGCCCCACTGGCCAGGCATGACCGCCGGTATGCCGTTCAGCGTTCCCTGAGTGATATCAGCGCCTTTGATATTGGCGAAGTCTTTGCTCGGGAAGACCGCGTGAGCGTGGCCGAACATGATGGCGTCAATACCCGGTACCTGGCTGAGGTAGTACACCGAATTCTCTGCCATCGCCTTGTATGACTCGCTGGACAGGCCGGAGTGCGGGATCGCCACGACCAGATCGGCCCCCTGTTTACGCATTTCCGGCACGTAACGTTTAGCGGTTTCGGTGATGTCGTTGACCTTCACCTTGCCCTGCAGATTGGCCTTATCCCACACCAGAATTTGCGGGGGCACAAAGCCGATATAACCGATGCGTAAACTATGTTCTTTGCCGTCACGGTCTTTTACCGGTGTATCGACGATAATATAAGGAGTGAATAGCGGCTTCTGAGTTTTAGCGTCGATCACGTTGGCGTTGATGTACGGGAATTTTGCGCCGCTAATGGCTGTTTTCAGGTAGTCGAGCCCGTAGTTGAATTCGTGGTTACCGATATTGCCGACCACATAATTCAGGGTGTTCATGGCTTTATAAACTGGATGAATATCGCCGGCTTTCAGGCCCTTGGCTGCCATATAGTCGCCGAGCGGGCTACCCTGAATGATGTCGCCGTTGTCCACCAGGACGGAATTGACAGCCTGTTGGCGGGCTTGCTCAATCAGGCTGGCGGTGCGCACCAGACCGAATTTTTCGGTCGGTTTATCCTTGTAGTAATCGAAGTCCATCATGTTGCTGTGCAGGTCGGTGGTTTCCAGCACGCGCAGATCGACCGTTGCCGCCTGCGCCGAGGCGCAAACCAGCATAGCGAGGACAGACAAGGTCAGCGGACGCTTCATCATTTTTGGCTTTCTCCATTCCATTTTTCGAGTTTTATCGCAGAGGGACATGTAATTAACATTGGTTGTCTCACCAAACTGTGAAGTTTGGCAGAAAATCGGCCGAGGCATCTGAGGAAATGTCACAGTTGTGACGGCAAAGACTTGAGTAATTACCGAAGGTTAAATCGTTATGATGGATATTCGATGCAAAAAAAACTAGGCTGCTAGCAATGAGAAAGGGGAAATGACCCACGGAACTGTATATCTGAGGTGAATGATGTTAGAGCAAATTTGCCAACTGTCCCGCGAGGCGGGCGCGGCAATCATGGCGGTGTATCACGGTGAACAACCGCTTGATGTCGCACAGAAAAAAGATGATTCCCCGGTGACGGCGGCCGATCTGGCGGCACATCACATTATCAAACGCGGCCTGGCGGCGTTAACACCGGATGTGCCGTTGCTGTCGGAAGAAGATCCACCGGCCTGGGAGGTGCGACAGCATTGGACGCGCTATTGGTTGGTCGATCCGTTGGACGGCACCAAGGAGTTCCTCAACCGCAACGGCGAGTTCACGGTAAATATCGCGCTGATTGAAGACGGACAGGCGGTGATGGGCGTGGTTTACGCTCCGGCGATCGACGTGCTGTACCTGGCCGAACGCGGCAAAGCCTGGAAAGAAGAAAAGGGGCAACGGCAGGCGATTGGCGTCAGCAATGCTCATCCGCCACTGGTGGTGGTCAGCCGCTCGCACAGCGACGAAGAGCTAAAGGACTATCTGAAACAGTTGGGCGAACATCAGACCGTTTCCGTCGGTTCTTCGCTGAAATTCTGCCTGGTGGCGGAAGGTAAGGCGCAGCTCTATCCGCGCTTCGGGCCGACCAATATCTGGGATACCGCTGCCGGTCATGCCGTGGCCGTAGCGGCCGGGGCGCAGATCCACGATTGGCAGGGCAGACCTCTGCTCTATACGCCGCGTGAATCTTTCCTTAACCCCGGCTTCCGGGTTGCGCTGTTCTAAATCAGTTCGCCAGAAGTTGGTGCAGTTGGGCCATCACCTGCTGCACCTCTTCCGGCGTCAGCGCGCCGTCTTTGGCGAACTGGATCCTGCCTTGCTTATCCAACACCACAATGGCTGATCCTTTCGGCTGCAAATCCCAGGCCTTGCGCACGTTACCGTTGCTGTCGACCACAAACTGCGACCAAGGGAACTCTTTCTTGCTGTCTTCAATGCTGCTGCGGACAAACACCGCAGTGCCGAGCAGGGCGTCGTCGGTATTCACAATTGTCGTCGTTTGGTAACGATCGTGCGGTAGTTTAGCTTTCTTGATTGCTTCTATCAGTGGGTCGTTCATCTCCTTGGCGGAGCTGCGGCCTGCAATATGCTGGATAACTCGCACTTTTCCACTGAGTTGCGCGCTATTCCAGTTTTGATAGCTAAACTTATCATTAGCGTAATTTAACTCTCCTTTATCGCTGACGCCGACCGGTGCGACGCGTTGCTGGAGCTGGAAGTTGTGCGCGGAGGCCAAAAGGGGGGCAAGCAGCAGGGATACAATGAGCAGGTGACTTTTTTTCATGCCTTCTCCTTGGAAGGGGAAACGGTGCAGACAGCACCCGACAGCCTAAAGCATAGGTGGTGATCGGAGGTCTGTCCTGTTAGCCGGATCTCAGTTTTCCCTTCTGATCGGTAATACCCGGATTTTGAAGGGATATACTGAAAAAGTTATATATTATCATATACAATTCTGTCAAAAAGTGTAAACCCAGTGAAGAAATCCAGGCAGAAATGAACGATATGGTCTTTACTGGGTCTACTACATGGCAATCAAGTTGCGTTCCAACTTTAGAGGCTGCCACCTTGGCGGCTCGCTGAGCGCATGGACCAAACGGAGGAGAGTAATAGAATGAGAATCTTCCAGCGTTATAATCCGTTGAAAGTGGCGAAGTACGTAAAGACCCTGTTTCGTGGCCGGCTGTATATCAAAGATGTAGGCGCGTTCGAATTCGACGAAGGGAAAATCCTGCTGCCGAAAATTCGTGACCGGCGCCACTTCAGTGTGATGTCAGAGGTAAACCGTCAGGTGCTGTTATTGCAGACCGAGATGGGTTGATACGCGGTTAGTACCCTGCAAAAGCTAAAATAATTGCGGCCCCGAGGGGGCCGCTGACGTTTTTATCGCTTGGGATCAGGCTGGTGCGTTATCTTCCGGCGCTTTCGGCAACACCGCCGCCGGTTTGTCGCTCAGTTTGGTCACCAGCAGCTGGTCAATCTTGTAGCTGTCGATGTCCACCACTTCAAACTTGTAGCCGGCATACTTCACGAAATCCGTGCGTTTCGGGATCTTGCGCAGCATGTACATCATAAAGCCGCCGATGGTTTCGTAGTTGCCCGCCTGCGGGAACTCGTCAATGTGCAGAACGCGCATCACATCGTCGATCGGCGTGCCGCCTTCAATCAGCCATGAGCTTTCGTCACGCGCGACGATTTGCTCTTCCTGGCCCTGACCCACCAAATCACCCATCAGCGTGGTCATTACGTCATTCAACGTGATGATACCCACGACCAACGCATATTCATTGAGAATAACGGCAAAGTCTTCGCCGGCAGTTTTAAAGCTTTCCAGCGCTTCTGATAGTGTCAGGGTATCCGGTACGATCAGCGCCGCGCGGATTTGCACGCCGCTGCTCAGCACCAGGCTCTGATTGCCCAGCACGCGGTTCAGCAAGTCTTTGGAGTCGACGTAGCCAACCACCTGATCGATGTTGCCGTCGCACACCAGGAACTTGGAGTGTGGGTGCGTAGAGACCTTCTCGATAATGCTTTCTTCGGTCTCACGCAGATCGAAGTAAACCACGCTTTCGCGCGAAGTCATCGATGAAGGCACGGTGCGTGACTCCAGTTCGAACACGTTTTCGATCAGCTCATGCTCCTGCTTACGCAGTACGCCCGCCAGGGCACCGGCTTCCACCACCGCATAGATGTCGTCGGAGGTGATGTCGTCCTTGCGCACCATCGGCAGTTTGAACAGGCGGAAGATCAGGTTTGCCATGCCGTTGAAGAACCACACCAGCGGCCGGAAAATCATGATCGAGAAACGCATCGGGTTGATGATCCGGACGGCGACCGTCTCTGGTGCAATCATACCGATGCGCTTCGGGGTCAAATCTGCGAACAGGATGAACAGGCTGGTCACCAGCACGAACGAGCAGATAAAGCTAACCTGCTCCGCCATTTCTGGGGACAAAAAGCGATCGAACAACACTTTAAAGCTAGGGGAGAAGGCGGCATCACCGACGATACCACCGAGAATGGCCACGGCATTCAGGCCAATCTGCACCACGGTAAAGAACAGCCCCGGGGTTTCCTGCAGTTTAAGGACTTTGGCGGCATTGACGTTACCTTCGTCAGCCATCAGTTTCAGTTTTATCTTGCGTGACGCGGCCAGAGATATTTCCGACAGTGAGAAAAACGCACTCACTGCGATCAGAAAAAGAATCAGTAAAATACTGTTTAACATAATCTATCCATACGTGCCGACGGGATGACGGCGCTCTTGAGGAAGGGTAGTACATTGTAAAAAAAGTAGTGATAACAACCAGAAAGGAGGCTATCAGGCCGCAGATGCGGCCCGCACAGTATAGCAGCAGCCCTACAGGGGCCGCCAGCGGTTAAAAAATTACCGCCGACCAAAGGGTTAACCTTGAGGTGGCAGACAAACGCCGATGCCGCCCAGGCCGCAGTATCCTTCAGGATTCTTGTCCAGGTACTGCTGGTGGTCATCCTCGGCATAGTAAAACGGCAGTGCCGGCACCACTTCGGTGGTGATGGTGCGTCGGTCGCCCGCTTCGTTCATGGCCTGCTGGAAACGTTGCAGGCTGCTTTCGGCCTCGGTCTGCTGTTCCGGCGTCAGCGTATAAATCGCAGAACGGTACTGAGTGCCGACGTCACCGCCCTGGCGCATGCCCTGCGCCGGGTCGTGGTTTTCCCAAAACACCTGCAACAACTGTTTATAGCTGATGATTTTCGGGTCGAACACCACGCGCACCACTTCGGTATGACCGGTCTGGCCGCTGCATACTTCGCGGTAGGTTGGGTTTGGCGTATAGCCGCCACTGTAACCTGCCGCAGTGCTGTAGACGCCCTGCTGTTGCCAGAACAGGCGCTCCACACCCCAGAAGCATCCCATGGCGAAGATGGCCACTTCCATGCCGTCCGGCACCTGAGTCATTGAATGGTGGGTAACCACGTTGAGGGTGGCAACCGGCATGGGAGTCGTGCGGCCAGGCAGTGCGTTCGCCTGGTCAATGGTTTGTGTTTTATCAAAAAATGGCACCACGGTTGACTCCTGTTGTCACAGTAAGAATTGGCCTAAGACACGGCAGTTCGGTTGTATCTAACCGCAACTTTGCCCACAATAAGCTACATATTCAGATTATGTATCAGATTAACGCAGTATTTAGAGCGCCAAAAGCGAAGAATGCGCCAGTTTACTGCGACAGTAAAACCGTAACATGCCACGTCTGGAATAAAGCTGAAAAGGGCTGCCGTCCTGATAGCGCGGAGTATGCCCTGGCACCAGAGTGAGTGTTATTACAGGAAAGTAAAATAAATTAAGGAGAACGCGTGCCACGATACCGTGCCCTGTGCTTTTTGTGTGCGCTGCTCGCGACGCCTGCGGCGTTTGCGGCGAATGTGCGGCTGCAGGTTGAAGGACTTAGCGGGGAACTGGAGAAAAACGTCCGGGTGCGTCTGTCTTCCATCACACCGGAAGAGGTGGGTACTGATGGTCGTTTCCGCGCACGCGTGGACGAGGCGGTCCGTCAGGGCCTGCGAGCACTGGGCTATTATCAGCCTACCATCGAATTTACGCTGGATGATCGGCCAGGGCTGGCACGCCCGGTGTTGCACGCCAAGGTCAATCCGGGGGAACCGGTGCGAATCGCCGGTGCCAATATCACGCTGGAAGGCGGTGCGAAAACCGATGACGACTATCTGTCGCTGGTCAAGAAAGGCAAGCCTGAAATAGGCGAGATCCTCAATCACGGCAAATACGACAGTTTTAAAGGGTCACTGAACGGCTTGGCGCTGCGCAAAGGCTATTTCGATGCCGATATGACCAAGAGCCAGCTCGGCGTGGCGGAAGATCTGCATAAAGCCTATTGGGATATCGACTTCGACAGTGGGCAGCGTTACCGCTTCGGCCAGGTGAAGTTCACCGGCTCGCAAATTCGTGAAGACTATCTGCAAAATCTGGTGCCCTTTCATCAGGGGGATTATTACAGCTCGGAAGATCTCGCTGAGCTGAACCGCCGTTTGTCTGCCACTAACTGGTTTAACTCGGTGGTGGTGTCTCCTGATTTCAAAGATGCCAAAGAGAACAAGATTTTGCCGCTAGATGCGCTGGTATCGCCGCGCACGCGCAACACCATCGAAACCGGGATCGGTTACTCCACCGACGTCGGCCCCCGGGTCAAAGGCACCTGGAAAAAGCCGTGGCTTAACGATCGCGGCCACAGCCTGGAAACCAGCGCCAGTATTTCGGCCCCGGAACAGCAGCTCGATTTGACCTATAAAATCCCGTTGCTGAAGAACCCGCTGGAGCAGTATTACCTGCTGCAGGGCGGTTTCAAGAACGTCGACCTCAACGATACCAAGTCCGTCACGTCAAAAGCAGTGGTTTCCCGTAACTGGGACCTCTCCAGTGGCTGGCAGCGGGCGTTGAACCTGACCTGGCGTCTCGACCACTTTACTCAGGGTAACACCACCAACACCACCATGCTGCTGTATCCCGGCGTCAGCGTTAACCGCACCCGTTCGCGCGGCGGTCTGATGCCGACCTGGGGTGACAGCCAGCGTTATTCCATCGATGTGTCGGACACCACCTGGAGCTCCGACGTGGACTTTGCGTTGATCCAGGCGCAGAACGTTTGGATCCGTACGTTGGCCGACAAACACCGCTTTGTCGCGCGTGGCCAGGTGGGCTGGATCGAAACCAACAACTTTGAAAAAGTGCCGCCAGACCTGCGATTCTTTGCCGGTGGCGACCGCAGTATCCGTGGCTACAAATACAAGGGCATTTCACCCCGCGACGATGACGGCAAGCTGACTGGCGCCTCCAAAATGCTGACCGGCTCGCTGGAATACCAATACAACGTGACCGGCAAGTGGTGGGGAGCGGTGTTTGTGGATTCCGGCGAAGCGGTGAACGATATCAAGCAAAGTGACTTTAAGACCGGCGCGGGTTTCGGCGTGCGTTGGCAGTCGCCGGTCGGTCCGGTGAAGCTGGATATCGCGGCTCCGGTTGGGGATAAGGACACCCACGGGGTGCAGTTCTATATTGGTTTGGGGCCTGAACTATGAGCCTGATTAAAAAGATTTGCTTTGGGTTTCTGATCCTTTTGCTGTTGTTGATTGGCGGCATTGCGTTCTTGCTCGGTACCACCAGTGGGTTGCATATGGTGATTAACGGCGCGGCGCGATGGGTGCCGGGGCTGGATATCGCCAGCGTCAGCGGCGGCTGGCGTGATCTGACGCTGAAAGGCGTGAAATATCAGATGCCGGGCGTCACGGTGAATGCCGGGCAGTTCCATTTGTCGCTCGATCTGGCCTGTTTTAAAAACAGCTCGCTGTGCGTTAACGCCCTGACCGCACAGGACGTCGACGTGGTGGTGAAAACCAAAGAAATGACGCCGTCCGCGCCGGTGGAAGAGACCAGCGAGCCGACCACCAATCTGAGCACGCCGTACCCGATTACCTTGCGCATGCTGGCGCTGAACAACGTTAAGGTCAGCGTAGACGACACGGCAATCTCTCTCGGTGAATTCCGTACCGGTGCTCAGTGGCAGGAACGTGCGTTGACCCTGCTGCCGACCAAAATCAGCAGTCTGTTGATTGCACTGCCGAAAACCCCGCAGAACCCGTTACCGGAGGCGATACAGCCGGCGGTCGAGGTCGCGAAAAAGGTGGGCGAACAGGTCGACAAGACAGCGAAACCGGCCCCTGTGTCGGAGGAGAAGCCGCTGGGCGAAACGTTGAAAGCGCTGTTCGCCAAGCCACTGCTGCCGGATCTGCCGGAAATCCGCCTGCCGCTCGATATCACCGTCAAGGAGATCAGTGGGGAACAACTGCGGCTGACCGGTGACACTGAGGTGTTGATTACCAGCCTGTTGCTGCAGGCCAGCACCCAGGATCAGCATATCAAGCTGGACAATTTCGATGTGAAATCCCCGCAGGGCACGCTGTCGGCGCAGGGGCAGGCGACGCTGACCGGCAGCTGGCCAGTGGAGATGGTGGCCAACAGCACGCTGAATATCGATCCGCTGAAAGGTGAAAAGGTCAAACTGAACATCGGCGGTGGGCTGCGCGAACAACTTAAGGTGGCGCTCAACCTGTCTGGGCCGGTCGGCGCGCAGCTTGATGTGCAGACCCAACTGGCCGAAGTGGGTTTACCGTTGGCATTGACGCTGCAAAGCAAACAGCTGAAATGGCCGCTGAGCGGTGAGGCCCAGTATCAGGTCAACGATTTCCGCCTGCGTTTCAATGGCAAGGCAACCGACTATGCGTTATCGACCCGCGCCAACATCAAAGGCCAGGATCTGCCGCCGGCGGTGCTGACGCTGGACGGTAAAGGTAACGTCGAACAGTTCAAACTGGATCGCCTGCGTTTGGCAGCCTTGCAGGGCAATACCGATCTGACCGCGCTGGTGGACTGGAGCAAGGCCATCAGCTGGAATTCGCAGTTGACCCTGAGCGGCATCAATACCGCCAAACAGTGGCCGGAATGGCCGGCGAAGCTGGATGGCAAGATCACCACTCGCGGCAGCCTGCACGGCGGCAGTTGGCAATTGCAGGTGCCGGTGCTGCAGCTGGACGGTAACGTGAAGCAAAACAAAGTTACCGCGCGCGGCACACTCAGTGGCAACGCCGCCGGGCAGTGGAAAATCCCCGGCATCGATCTGACCCTGGGGCGCAACCAACTGAACGTCAAGGGCCAGTTGGACGAGAAAAGCTGGAACCTGGATGCGAACATCGACGCGCCGCGTCTGGACGGCGCTCTGCCAGGGCTGGGTGGTACGGCGAAGGGCCTGCTTAAGCTGCGCGGTAACCTGCAGGCACCGCAGTTGCTGGCCGATCTGACCGCTTCCGGCCTGCAGTGGCAGGCGTTGCGCATCAACCGGGTGAAAATTGACGGCGACGTGCGCTCCAGCGACCAGATCCAGGGGCAGTTGGCGGTGCGTGTCGAACAGCTTAAGCAGGATGCGTTGGACATCAGCCTGCTGACGTTGGAGGCCAAAGGCAGTGAGAAACAGCATCAGCTGCAGCTGAAAATTGACGGCAAGCCGGTATCCGGCCAACTGGCGCTGCAGGGCAGTTTTGATCGTCAACAACAGCGCTGGCGCGGCAACCTGAACAATACTCGCTTCGATACCCCGGTGGGGGAATGGCGCTTAACTCGTGCCATTGCGCTGGACTACCTGAATACCGCACAAAAAATCAGTATCGGGCCACACTGCTGGCAGAACCCGAACGCCGAATTGTGCGTGCCGAAAACCATCGAAGCCGGCCAGAGTGGCCAGGCCAGCGTGGTGTTGAACCGCTTTGACCTGGCGATGATCAAACCTTTCCTCGGTCCGGATACCGCCCTGAGCGGTGTGTTCACCGGACGTGCAGACGTGAGTTGGAAGCCGGGCGGTGCGCTGCCGGAGGCGAAAGTCTCGCTGGTGGGTAATGGAGTGAAGGTCGTTCAACAGGTGCAGGGCAATGCGTTGCCGATCGCCTTTGACCGACTGAACCTCAATGCCGGGCTGACCAATGGTCGGGCGCAGGCCGATTGGCTGATCAAATTGACCAATAATGGTCAGTTTGACGGTAACGTGCAGGTTGTCGACCCGCAGGTGCGGCGTAATATCAGCGGCAACGTCAATATCACCAATATCTCGCTGGCGATGATTAACCCGGCGCTGATGAAGGGCGAGAAAGCCGCGGGCATGCTGAATGCCAACCTGCGTCTGGGCGGCAGCGCGCAGAAACCTCTGGTCTATGGCCGGATGGCGTTGGATAAGGTTGATATTGATGGTCACTGGATGCCGTTTGATATGACAGACGGCCGCCTGGTGATGAACTTCGACGGCATGACGTCGACCCTGGAAGGGTTGGTCAGCACCACGCGCGGGCAGCTTAACCTGTCGGGCGACGCTGACTGGCGTGACATCAACGCCTGGCGTGCTCGTATCGCTGCCAAGGGCGATAAGCTGCGGGTGACGGTACCGCCGATGATCCGTATCGACGTTTCGCCCGATCTGGTCTTCGAAGCCACGCCGCAGTTGTTCTCGCTCAATGGTTCGGTCGATATTCCATGGGCGCGCATTACGGTGCAGGAGTTGCCGGAAAGCGCTGTGGGTATCTCTTCCGACGAAGTGATGCTGGATGACCAACTGAAACCGATACAGCCGAAAACGGCGGGCATCCCGATCAACAGCAATCTGATGATCCACGTGGGCGACGATGTACGCTTGGATGCCTTTGGCCTGAAAGCCAAGCTGAAGGGCGATCTGAAAGTAGTACAGGATAAGAACGGTCTGGGCCTGAACGGCCAGATTGACATCCCTGCCGGTCGCTTCCATGCTTATGGACAGGATTTGATCGTCCGCAAGGGCCAGTTGATGTTCTCGGGGCCACCGGATCAGCCGCTGCTTAATATTGAAGCGATCCGTAATCCTGATTCGACCGAGGACGACGTCACCGCAGGGGTGCGCGTCACTGGCTTGGCGGATGCACCGAAGCTGGAAGTGTTCTCGGATCCGGCCAAATCTCAGCAGGAAGCGCTGTCTTATCTGCTGCGCGGGCAGGGATTGGGCAGTTCCGGCGCCGATGGCAACGCAATGACCTCAATGTTAATTGGGATGGGGGTTGCACAAAGTGGTCAACTTGTGGGTAAAATCGGCGAGGCGTTTGGCGTAAGCAATTTGGCCCTGGATACTCAGGGTGTCGGCGACAGTTCCCAGGTTGTCGTGAGCGGTTATGTCCTCCCTGGCTTACAAGTAAAATATGGGGTGGGTATTTTCGACTCTCTGGCCACGCTGACGTTGCGTTACCGCTTGATGCCCAAGTTGTATCTGGAAGCGGTGTCTGGTCTCGACCAGGCATTAGATTTGCTCTATCAGTTTGAGTTTTAGCGATGCGAATAATTGTCTACGGCAGTTTACGACGCAAACAGGGAAACAGCCATTGGATGACCAACGCCCAATGGCTCGGCGAGCATGAGCTCGAAGGCTATCAGATTTATAATCTGGGCCATTACCCGGCGGCGATCCCTGGAGAGGGCAGGGTACATTGCGAAGTGTACCGTATTAACTCATCGATTTTGGCTGAGCTGGACGAACTGAAAAGCAACACCAAGGACTATAAGCGCGAGCTGATTCAGACGCCTTATGGGAGTGCGTGGATCTACCTGTATAAACACAGTGTGGACGGTTACCCGCGGATTAACAGCGGCGACTGGCTGAAGCGTCTCGACGAAAAGTAAAAAAAAACACCGCTCACTGAGCGGTGTTTTTTTATCGGACGGCGGTCAGAATTACTTCTTGGCAGCACGTTCGAAAGAGGCAACGATTTCAGCTTTGGCCGCAGCAGCATCTGCCCAACCTTCCACTTTCACCCATTTGCCTTTCTCCAGATCTTTGTAGTGCTCGAAGAAATGAGAGATCTGTGCTTTCAGCAGTTCCGGCAGGTCGTTCACATCTTTGATGTGATCGTACTCTTTGCTCAGTTTGCTGTGCGGAACGGCAACCAGTTTCGCATCTTCACCGGCTTCGTCGGACATCTTCAACACGCCAACCGGACGGCAGCGGATCACTGAGCCAGGCTGCAACGGGTATGGCGTTGGTACCAATACGTCAACCGGATCACCGTCCAGAGACAGGGTGTGGTTGATGTAACCGTAGTTGCACGGATAGAACATCGCGGTGGACATGAAACGGTCAACGAACAGCGCGCCGGTGTCCTTGTCGATTTCATATTTGATCGGATCGGCGTTTGCCGGGATTTCGATAACAACGTAGATGTCTTCTGGCAAGTCTTTGCCAGCAGGGACGTTAAGCAAGCTCATGTCGGTTTCCTTTAATCAAACCAGAAATGGAGTGGCGGCTATTATAGCGGACTCTTTTGCGATTTCCTGCCCTTTTCATCACCCTCGCCCCGGCAGACAGCCATCCACTGAATTTCCAGATTAATCCTCCAACGGCGTTAAGTTTTTCCGGCTGTTGCCGATAACTTCATCAAATAATAATGAGCCGACGAAGTCTGGCTCTGCGTTTTACCTCCTCTACGTAAGATCTCACTATTTCTGAAGCCGGGAAGAACTCATGCTAAAAAAGATTACGGTCAAGGCCGGGCTGATTGCCCTGCTGAGCCTGATGACGCTGCTGTTGATTATGGTCAGCACGATTGGCGTCAATGCCATTAACGAAGGGTCGCGTTCGTTAAACACCCTCAACCAGATCCTGGGGGAAGAGTTGGGATCGCTGGCCAGCAGTTCCAACCTGACGCTGCGCGCCAGAACCGCCGCCTCGCTGGCGGTGCGCCAGCGTGAAATCGGTCAGATTGAGGTGTCGGACGCCACGGTGGGTCGCATCTATGACTACCTTGCGCAGTCGAAGCAGGAAATGGCGCGCTTTGTCAGTGTCGGCACCATCACTGAACGCGGGCGCGAATTGTCCACTCGCTTGCAAAACAGCTACCGCGCCTACCTGGAACAGGGCGTTGGGCCAATGGCCGACGCTATCAAGGCCGGTAAAGTGGATGACTACTACGACATTCAGGAAACTAAAATTTCCGCGCTGAGTATCGCCTTCGAAAAAGACCTCAGCGATTTCCGCAGCTTCGCCATGAAGATTGGTCAGCAGCGGGTGAATGAAGCAGCAAGCAACGCCAGTACCAAGATCACCCTGATCGTGATTGCCGGACTGCTCAGCGTGTTGCTGGCGGTACTGGCCTGGTTTGCGCTACGGGTGATTATCCTGCGTCCTCTGGATGACTCTATCGCCCAGTTGGAACATATCGCCGGTGGCGATTTGACCCACAGCATCACCGGTGAAGGGGAGACTGAAATGGGCAGGCTGGTGCGTGCAATGCAGCGGATGCAGCAGGCGTTGGTCAGTTCGGTCAGCAAGGTGCGTGACGCCAGCAGCCAAATCGACACCGGTTCCCGTGAGCTGGCCGCCGGCAACCTCCATCTGGCGCAGCGCACCGAAGAGTCTGCTGCTTCGTTGGAAGAAACCGCCGCCAGCATGGAGCAACTGACCTCGACGGTGAAAATGAACGCCGAGAACTGCGAGCAGGCCAATCAACTGGCGCTGAGCGTATCCGATATCGCCAACCAAGGCAGTGAAGTGGTCAGCCAGGTCATGGACAAGATGCAGGCGATTACCGACAGTTCACGGCGTATCGCCGATATCATCAGCGTGATGGACGGTATTGCCTTCCAAACCAATATCCTGGCGTTGAATGCGGCGGTAGAGGCGGCACGGGCTGGTGAACAAGGGCGCGGTTTTGCCGTGGTGGCCGGAGAAGTTCGTAGCCTGGCCCAGCGCAGCGCGCAGTCGGCGAAAGAGATCAAAGGCTTGATTGAAGCGTCGCAAAATCGGGTGCAGGAAGGTGAGCAGATGGCCGGATCGGCGGCGAAAACCATGAATGGCATCACTGGCGAAGTGGGCCGTGTGACGGCGTTGATGCGCGAAATTTCTGCAGCGACGCGGGAGCAAAGCAGCGGTATCGAGCAGGTAAACCTGGCGGTGGCGCAGATGGATCAGGTGGCGCAACAAAATGCGGCCTTGGTCGAAGAGTCGGCGGCAGCGACACGCTCGCTGGAAGATCAGGCGCAGTTACTGGCGCAAAGTATGGCGGCGTTCAAATTATAATGCAGGGGGACGGCATGCCGTCCCCCACAGTGAACCCGTTTATTCGTCCGGGTTTTCAGCGATAAAGCGCTCTGCGTCTTCCACCATGGATTTGGTGCCGACAAAGAACGGTGCACGCTGGTGCAGTTTCACCGGGGTAATGTCCAGAATACGGTTTTTACCGTCGCTGGCTTTACCGCCGGCTTGTTCCGCCAGGAACGCCATCGGGTTGCATTCATACAGCAGACGCAGCTTGCCTTGCGGGTGGCTGGCGGTGCTTGGATAAATATAGATGCCGCCTTTCAACAGATTGCGGTGGAAGTCGGCAACCAGTGAACCGATGTAGCGCGAGGTGTAAGGGCGTTGCGTCGCTTCGTCCTGTTCCTGACAATATTTGATGTATTTCTTCACGCCGCGCGGGAACTTGATGTAGTTACCTTCGTTGATGGAATACATATTGCCGCTGGCCGGGAAGCGGACTTTCTCGTGGGAGAGGCAGAACACGCCCAGAGAAGGATCGTAGGTAAAGGCATGCACGCCATAACCGGTGGTGTACACCAACATGGTGGATGAACCATAAACCACGTAGCCGGCGGCGACCTGAGCGCTGCCTGGCTGCAGGAAGTCTTCTTCGGTCACTGGCGTGCCGACCGGGGTAATGCGACGATAGATTGAGAAAATCGTACCGACCGAGACGTTGACATCGATGTTGGACGAACCGTCCAACGGATCCATCAGCACCACATACTTGGCATTTTCAGCCCGCTCGCCGTCGAATATCACGATTTCATCTTCTTCTTCAGAAGCGATACCCGCAACTTCACCGCGTGCTTTCAGCGCTGCTTTCAGCTTTTCATTGGCGTACAGGTCCAGTTTCATCTGAACTTCACCCTGTACATTGGAAACGCCACTGGTACCCAGAATATCAACCAGACCCGCTTTATTGATATCGCGGTGGATGATTTTGGCGCCCAGTTTAATTGCGGAAAGTAGCGCAGTCAGCTCGCCGGTGGCGTGAGAGAAGTCGTGCTGTTTCTCGACGATAAATTCGCCTAACGTTTTCATGACACAATCCCTGAATCTACGGATGGGTAGCGGTTTGTTAACAAACCGCCAACGTATTCGCGAGCAGTGTAGCCCAAAGATGAACGCTATTCATAGGCAAATCCATTTCTTCTGGACGATTCTGAGCGTTAGAATGAGCCAACATTCGACGTACTCTATGAGAAAACTATGCGCATTCACATTCTTGGGATCTGTGGCACCTTTATGGGCGGGCTGGCGGTGCTGGCACGTTCGCTGGGGCATGAGGTGACCGGCTCTGACGCTAATGTCTATCCGCCGATGAGCACGCTGCTGGAGAAAGAAGGGATCGAGCTGATCCAGGGCTACGATCCGGCTCAGTTGGATCCGGTGCCGGATCTGGTGATCATCGGTAACGCCATGACGCGCGGCAATCCTTGTGTCGAAGCGGTACTTGAGCAGGGTATCCCTTACGTTTCCGGCCCGCAGTGGCTGCATGATTATGTGCTGCGCGATCGCTGGGTGCTGGCCGTTGCCGGCACGCACGGCAAGACCACCACCGCCGGTATGGCAACCTGGATCCTGGAAGCCTGCGGTTATCAACCGGGCTTTGTCATCGGCGGTGTTCCAGGCAACTTTGACGTTTCTGCCCGTCTGGGTGGGAGCCCGTTCTTCGTGATCGAAGCCGATGAGTATGATTGCGCGTTCTTCGACAAGCGTTCCAAGTTTGTGCATTACAGCCCACGCACGCTGATCATGAACAACCTGGAATTCGATCACGCCGACATCTTCGACGATCTGAAAGCGATCCAGAAACAGTTCCACCATCTGGTGCGTTTGGTGCCGGGTAAGGGCAAGATCATTTTGCCTGACAACGACAGCCACCTGAAACAGGTGATGGCGATGGGCTGCTGGAGTGAGCAAGAGCTGGTTGGGGAAGAGGGCGCATGGCGTGCTCAAAAGTTAACGCCGGACGCCAGCCATTATGCGGTGTTCCTCGACGGTGAGCAGGTGGGGGAAGTGCAGTGGTCGCTGGTGGGCGAACACAACATGCATAACGGTTTGATGGCGATTGCCGCTACGCGCCACGTTGGCGTGCTGCCTGCCGATGCTTGCCGCGCGCTCGGTGACTTTATCAATGCTCGCCGCCGTCTGGAACTGCGTGGTGAGGCCAATGGCGTCACGGTATATGACGATTTTGCTCATCACCCAACGGCGATCCTGGCGACCCTGGCCGCCTTGCGTGGCAAGGTCGGCGGCACTGCCCGCATTTTGGCGGTGCTCGAGCCGCGCTCCAACACCATGAAAATGGGGATCAGCAAAAACGATTTGGCGCCATCGCTGGGCCGTGCCGATGAGGTCTTCCTGTTCCAGCCGCACCATATTCCCTGGCAGGTCGCGGAAGTCGCAGAAGCCTGCGTGCAGCCGGCCCACTGGAGCGCCGATCTCGACACCTTGGTGGACATGATTGTGAAAACCGCCCAGCCGGGCGACCATATCTTGGTGATGAGCAACGGCGGTTTCGGTGGGATCCACGATCGTCTGCTAGAGGCCTTGGCCAGCAAGTCGGAACCGAAAGTGACTTATTGATCGTCGGCTCAGGTTGAAAAGTTGTCTCTCTAAGGGCCGTTAACGGCCCTTTTTTTCGCCCATAAAAAAGCCCTCGCGAGCGAGGGCAACGGGGTCCGTCGGATAGGACGACGAAGTTTCTTCAAGGAATCAATGCTTACGACAGAACTCGGCAGTGGCAGTGACGAGGGTAATCAGTTCGGTAAGCACGTTCCCTGAATTGTTATTTGTAGATTTCGGCAGTCGCGTGCCAGTTGCCGTTTTCGTAGGCTTCGATCACGCGGTAGGCTTTAGCGCCTTGTTTGTCGGCTTTGTCAGACAGAGCCTGGCGAATATCGGAAGGCGAGCCAGTAATGCCGCTGGCGGTGATAGTGCCGGCAGACTGAAGAGTATTGGCCTGGTCATTGGTGATTAACGTAGCGGCAGAAGCACCGAACGAAACGACGGACAGCAGGCTGAGTGCGGCAAGAGTTGTTTTCATGTTCATGATATTGGGTCCTGTTGTGATAACCGCCTGGAAGGGCTTTTGCAGCGTTTTTATACTTGAAGGCTGTTATCAGTCATGCTGGGTACCAGAGTTATATTGCCCGTCGCCGGGTAACGCCTTGTGCTTATTTATAAATTTCTGCGGTTGCGTGGAAGTTGCCTTCGTTACGCGCTTCGATTACGCGGTAAGCGGTCGCCCCTTTGGCATCGGCTTTTTCAGACAGTGCCTGACGGATGTCTGAAGGTGCACCGGCAACGCCGCTGACGGTAATGGTGCCCGCAGACTGCATTTTTGCGGCCTGGTCTGCATCAACAGATTGTGCTGCAAATGCGCCGAAAGAAAGCATGGATAGAACGCTCATGGTTGCGATGGTAGCTTTAATTTTCATGATTTGACCTTATCGTATTCTTTTATCAGTTCCAGTGAACTGTGATTTACGTCACGGAAATGAGTATACATCTAGTAACGTCAAAAATTAATAGTTAGCTAACAGTTTCTAGTGAAACTTTATTATGACGATCTTTATCTTTTATAACCAAAAGGAATAAAAAACGGTTATAAAACGATCTTTTGATGTTAAATTTATGTAATTTCAATAAGGTAAGTGCTTTTGACCAAAAGTGCGGAAGATCACAGTAGCTATCACTGGCTAAGCAGAAATGTCATTGAAATGTGTTGTGACGAGAAAAAAACCTGGAGTTAAACGCGGTAGGGCAGGGAAGAAACGTAAGGATAGGGTTAAAGAAACGCTAACAAAACGCGACGGCTAGCCGCATTTTGTTAGCGTGATGCATCATAGCTCTTGTTCGAACAGAGTCAGGATGGCTTCGTACAGTTGGCGCGCGGTAAAGCTGCTGGCCGGGGTGACGAAAATGGTGTCGTCACCGGCGATGGTGCCGAGAATACCCTCGGATTTACCCAGTGAATCCAACAGACGAGCAATTAACTGCGCGGCGCCGGGGCTGGTGTGGATCACGACAACGGCATCGTTATGATCGACATCCAGCACCAGATTCTTCAGCGGACTGGTGGTGGTCGGCACACCGAGTTCGGCGGGAAGGCAATACACCATTTCCATTTTGGCATTGCGCGTACGCACCGCGCCGAACTTGGTCAGCATGCGCGATACTTTGGATTGGTTGATGTTTTCGAAGCCTTCTTCTTGCAGCGCCAAAACAATCTCGCCTTGAGAACTGAATTTTTCTTCTTTCAATAACGCTTTAAACGCCTTGATCAGATCTTCCTGCTTTGCGGGATTACGCATTTTGCACCGTGGAATGTTGACAATAGAAGTGATTATTATGCATATAAATGAATTTTTATGCAATCAAAGGACGTCCGGAAAAAATATCAATGCCCGGACAACGAGGAAAGGGCAGCATTTTAACAAAATCCTTATCCCATGAATATGCCCTTTCGGTGACCGAAAAAGCCGACTGCAGTAGTAAAGAAAATGTTATTAAAATGATGTTGTTCTGATGTTGTGTAAGGGTGTAATGTAACCGCCGGTTAACTTGCTCGTGAATAACCTCGCAGTATTTTTGATTAGTGTGCGCTATGCCCTTAATGCGTAAGCTATTTAATCTAAAATGAGCGCGACATCGGCTGTTTTATTGCGCCAGTTCTCAAACAGACTGTTAAGAGATTGTTTTTAAAGGTGTAATAATTTAAGGTCCGTAACCAACATATTCACGGCGCTTTATATATTTAAGATAATAAAGGAGTATAGGATGAAAGTTGCAGTTCTCGGTGCTGCTGGCGGTATCGGCCAGGCCCTCGCCCTTCTACTCAAAACCCAGCTTCCTTCAGGTTCTGAACTCTCTCTCTACGACATTGCCCCCGTTACCCCAGGCGTTGCCGTCGACTTAAGCCACATCCCAACTGCAGTAAAAATCAAAGGCTTCAGTGGCGAAGACGCTACTCCAGCTCTGCACGGTGCAGATGTGGTACTGATTTCTGCCGGCGTTGCGCGTAAACCAGGCATGGATCGTTCAGACCTGTTCAACGTGAACGCAGGTATTGTGCGTAATCTGATCCAGCAAGTGGCAACCACCTGCCCGAAAGCCTGCATCGGTATTATCACCAACCCGGTAAACACCACCGTGGCTATCGCGGCAGAAGTGCTGAAGAAAGCCGGTGTTTATGACAAGAACAAACTGTTCGGCGTGACTTCGCTGGATATTATCCGTTCCAACACCTTCGTGGCTGAGCTGAAAGGCAAACAACCGGAAGAGCTGAACGTGCCGGTTATCGGCGGGCACTCTGGCGTAACCATTTTGCCACTGTTGTCGCAGATCCCTGGCGTGAGCTTTACCGAACAGGAAGTGGCGGATCTGACCAAGCGTATCCAAAATGCGGGTACCGAAGTGGTTGAAGCCAAAGCCGGTGGCGGATCTGCAACCCTGTCAATGGGTCAGGCGGCGGCGCGTTTCGGCCTGTCTCTGGTTCGCGCGCTGCAAGGCGAAAAAGGCGTGGTGGAATGTGCTTATGTTGAAGGCGACGGCAAATACGCTCGCTTCTTCGCGCAACCGCTGGTGCTGGGCAAGAATGGCGTTGAAGAACGTAAAGACATCGGCACTTTGAGCGCGTTCGAGCAGAAAGCGCTGGAAGACATGCTGGATGTTCTGCACAAAGATATCGAGCTGGGCGAAAAGTTTATCAATAACTGATCATCCCGCAATGCATGAGTATGCATAGGCCGCCGGACAACGTACCGGCGGTTTTTTTATGCCCGCAGTTATGACCGAATACGCGCTTTTCGATCCAGTAAGTTATGGGTAAAGGGATCGAAATAACGGCTCGGCCAGATCTCGGCAGGGTGTATATCGAGCGTTTCGGCAATCAACCATTCTCCTTTTGGCCAGGGCCGCGACAGCGCGTTTGCCAGCGTTGACGAGCTGAGCCCCGCCTTGCGCGATACCGCCGCCAGTGTCGTTCCCTTCTTACGTAAAGCCGCAATGATATCCGCCGGATGCCAGTCCTTGTTCCTTGAGTTCATGTTTGCATTCCTTTTTTGATTAGCGAAAGTTCTGTAAGTGGTATAACTAACAGGTCAAGATTAATCGTTTGAACAACATGAAACGCTTATACGGAAACTAGGATACCACTAAATTTCTTAAAAAATATCCCATAAATTTCCTAAAAAAAGATCTTCGCCTACTTTTGCCCAGAGAACATGGCTATGAAAAAAGAGTGGTTTGCCGCCAAGGAACTGACCGGCGTGGCGGGATTACCTTCCTCACCACAGGGAATAAATTTGATGGCGCGTCGCGAAGGCTGGATCAGTCGTCGGCGCAAAGGCGTGCAGGGAAAGGCGCTGGAGTATCACATTGACAGTTTGCCTACGGGCACGCGCAATCTATTGATATTGAAAGAGGACCCTGCGCTGTATGAGGTTGAGCGCAAAGACCCGTTGGCGGTGTGGATTGAGTATTACTACCACCTGACGGAGAGCGAGCGCGAGAAAGTATTGGCTTTCCTGATGCGTGAAGGGATCGGTGGTTTGCTGGCGCGTATTCTACCGGGGGAATGAACAGACCCGCGGTGCGGGTCTCAGATTGTTGACAAAGGGGGATAAAAGCGTGGTTTTTCCCCCTTTGTGTGATCAGCCGAAAATCAATAAATTGATTTTCCTGATTTATTTTCAAAACCTTTAGCGCCTGCCGCCAAACATTATATGTTTGTCATCAGTCTCAGACCCGCGGTGCGGGTCTATGGAAACACGCGGGTATTTGTTGTTTCTTAAAAATCGCGCTGAACTGCAAGATGCGCTAACCCTTCCAGCGCGGCACGGTGGGACGACTCCGGCAGAACCTGCAGTGCGGCAATTGCCTTGTCTGCCTCTTCCTCTGCGCGCTGGCGGGTATATTCCAGCGAACCGCATTGCTCCATGGCCTGCAAAACCGGCTCCAGCAAATGACGGCCATTGCCCTGTTCAATCGCGCCGCGGATCATGGCTTTCTGCTCGCCTTCACTATTATGCATGGCATGCAGCAAGGGCAGCGTCGGCTTACCTTCGTTGAGATCGTCACCGGTATTTTTACCCAGTGTGCTGCCGTCGGCGCTGTAATCGAGCAGATCGTCGATCAACTGGAAGGCGGTGCCGAGATAGCGACCGTAATCCTGCAGCGCTTTTTCTTCCGCAACGCTGGCGTTCGAAAGGATCGCCGAAGACTGCGCTGCCGCTTCAAACAGGCGTGCGGTTTTACTGTAGATCACCCGCATGTAGCTTTCTTCGGTAATGTTCGGATCGTTCACGTTCATTAACTGCAGCACTTCGCCTTCGGCAATCACGTTGACCGCCTCGGACATCAGTGCCAACACGCGGAGCGATTCCAGGCTGGTCATCATCTGGAAAGCGCGCGTATAAATGAAGTCGCCAACCAATACGCTGGCAGCATTGCCGAAGGCGGCATTGGCGGTGGCCTTGCCGCGGCGCATATCTGATTCATCCACCACATCATCATGCAGCAGGGTTGCGGTGTGAATGAATTCGATCAGCGCAGCAACGGTAATGTGTTTATCACCCTGATAATGCAACGCCCGCGCCGCCAGAACGGCGATCATCGGGCGGATGCGTTTACCGCCACCACTGATAATGTAATAGCCAAGCTGATTGATGAGCGTGACATCGGAATTCAGCTGTTCGAGAATTGTTGCGTTCACGGCCGCCATATCTTGCGCGGTTAACTCGGTAATTTGCTCTAGGTTCATTGTATTTTTTTCAGCTGTGTTTCTCTTCACCGCGTTGAGATCGCTGCTCACATCGGTACATGGCGGTAACTGTCCCCCTGATTGTACTTGAAAAACGCTTCAGATAAACGCCATGAAAGAAACTGTGCTTTTTTTCTTCTTTTTTCTGCTTCTGGTCTTATTCTGCTCTTGTCATACGCTGGATTATTGCGTAGAATTCGCGCCCTATTGTGAATATTTATAGCGCGCTCTGTACTAAACAGTTGGGCACGCGGAAAGCGGAGTTTTATATGTACGCGGTTTTCCAAAGTGGTGGTAAACAACACCGAGTAAGCGAAGGTCAAACCGTTCGCTTGGAAAAGCTGGACATCGCAACTGGTGAAGCTGTTGAGTTTGACCAGATTCTGATGATCGCTAATGGCGAAGATATCAAAATCGGCGTTCCTTACGTCGATGGCGGTAAGATCAAAGCTGAAGTCGTTGCTCACGGTCGTGGCGAGAAAATTAAGATTGTTAAGTTTCGTCGTCGTAAGCACCATCGTAAGCAGCAGGGCCACCGTCAGTGGTTCACTGACGTTAAAATCACCGGCATCAGCGCTTAAGTTAGGGGAGCAGATTAATGGCACACAAAAAGGCTGGCGGCTCGACTCGTAACGGTCGCGATTCAGAAGCTAAACGTCTGGGCGTAAAACGCTTTGGCGGCGAAGCAGTACTGGCAGGCAGCATCATCGTTCGTCAGCGCGGCACTAAATTCCACGCTGGTACCAACGTGGGTTGCGGCAAAGACCACACTCTGTTTGCTTTGAAAGACGGTAAAGTCAAATTCGAAGTTAAAGGCCCGAGCAATCGTAAATTCATCAGCATCGACGCTGAATAATTTTTCGAGCCTTACGAAATAGATGTAAGCCCCGCAACTCGTTGCGGGGCTTTTTACATTTATGGGCTGCTTGTGCATTGGCCCGTCAGCGCTGGCAAAAGGTAAGATGGAAACGAAACAGCAGATCGGAATTGGCATTTTCCTGGCGGTGACTACGGCAGTTTGCTGGGGTGCATTGCCGATTGCGATGAAAGAAGTGCTGGTCGTAATGGAGCCGTTTACCATCGTTTGGTATCGATTTACCATTGCGGCGCTTGGGCTGGGGATTATCCTGGCCGTGCGCGGCAGACTGCCGCCGGTGACCCTGTTTCGTCAGCCGCGCTGGTTGCTGATTTTGGCCATCGCCACGGCGGGCCTGCTGGGGAATTTTATCTTCTTCAGCTCTTCACTGCAGTACCTCAGCCCGACAGCATCGCAAGTGATCGGCCAGCTGTCGCCGGTCGGTATGATGTTTGCCAGCGTGCTGGTTTTAAAAGAACGGATGCGCATCACCCAGGTGATTGGCGCATTGATGCTGATCTGCGGGCTGCTGTTGTTCTTCAATGTCAGCCTGATTGAGATTTTCACCCGCCTGACGGATTACACCCTGGGGGTGCTGTTGGGCGTGTGCGCGGCGATGGTATGGGTCACTTATGGCGTGGCGCAGAAAGTGTTGCTGCGTCGATTAGCCTCGCCGCAAATCCTGGTATTGTTGTACACTTTATGTGCGATCACGCTATTCCCTCTGGCAAAACCAGAGGTGATTTTCCAGCTCAGCGGCTGGCAATTAGCCTGTTTGCTGTTCTGTGGCGCCAACACGCTGATTGGCTATGGTGCGCTGGCGGAAGCCATGGCGCGCTGGCAGGCGGCGCAGGTGAGTGCGTTAATCACGCTGACCCCGTTGTTTACCCTGCTGTTTTCAGATTTGTTGGCGCTGGCCTGGCCACACGTATTCGCCGCCCCGACATTGAATGTCGTCGGCTATGTCGGCGCTTTCGTGGTGGTAGCGGGCGCCATGTTTTCCGCAATTGGTCACCGTTGGTGGCCGCGACGGGCAGAAACCCGCCTGGTTGCTCCTTTGAAGCAGCCCGGTGAATGATTTACGGAGACGGTAAATGAAGTTTGTAGATGAAGCAGCGATTTTGGTCGTTGCAGGTGACGGTGGTAATGGTTGCGTCAGCTTCCGCCGCGAAAAATATATCCCGAACGGCGGCCCTGACGGCGGTGACGGCGGCGATGGCGGCGATGTCTATCTGTTGGCGGACGAAAACCTCAACACGTTGATCGACTACCGCTTTGAGAAATCTTTCCGCGCCGAACGCGGCCAGAACGGCCAAAGCCGTGACTGTACCGGCAAGCGTGGCAAAGATATCACCATCAAGGTACCGGTCGGTACCCGCGTGCAGGATCAGGGCACCGGCGAAATTCTCGGTGACATGACCCGTCATGAACAGCGCCTGATGGTGGCGAAGGGCGGTTGGCACGGTTTGGGCAACACCCGTTTTAAATCCTCGGTTAACCGTGCACCGCGCCAGAAAACGCTGGGCACGCCCGGCGAAGAACGTGACATCTTGCTGGAGCTGTTGCTGCTGGCCGATGTGGGTATGCTTGGCCTGCCAAATGCCGGCAAATCAACCTTCATCCGCGCGGTGTCAGCCGCCAAGCCGAAAGTGGCCGACTATCCGTTTACTACCCTGGTCCCAAGTCTGGGTGTGGTACGTATGGACCACGAACAAAGCTTCGTCGTTGCCGATATTCCGGGCTTGATCGAAGGTGCCTCCGACGGTGCCGGCCTGGGTATTCGCTTCCTGAAGCACCTGGAGCGTTGCCGCGTGCTGCTGCACCTGGTGGATATCGCCCCTATCGATGAATCCGATCCGGTAGAAAATGCCAAAGTCATCATCAATGAGTTGAACCAATACAGCGAAAATCTGGCGCAGAAGCCACGCTGGCTGGTTTTCAACAAGGTTGACCTGATAGGTGAGGAAGAGGCTGCCGAGCGCGCCAAGGCGATTGCAGAGGGCATGGGCTGGGAAGGCAAGTACTACATGATCTCCGCCGTCAATCGCGAAGGCGTCAACGCGCTGTGCTGGGACGTGATGAAGTTCATCAATACCCAACCGAAAGCCATGGCGATCGAAGAAAGCGCACCGGAGAAAGTCGAGTTCATGTGGGATGATTACCACCGTGAACAGATCGCGGAAGTGGAAGCTGAAGCGGATGACGACTGGGATGACGACTGGGACGAAGATGACGACGAAGGCGTCGAAATCATCTACCAGAAGTAATCTTGCATAGAAAAGGGCTCAGTTCACATGAACTGGGCCCTTTTTTTATCGGCATTATTTGTTCAGGACATTTTCCGGTAGCCAGCATTGCGCATTCAGCCCATGGGTGTCCTGACGGTTTTCCAATGTCAAACGACCCTGGTGCAGTTGCACTATGCGGGTCACGATGTTCAGGCCGAGTCCACTGCCGCCATAGCGCTGATCCATACGGCGGAACGCCTGGGTGAGTTCCCCCACCATTTTCTCTTTTACCCCGGGGCCTTCATCAATCACCTGCAGCAGGTATCCGTGTTGTTGCGCCGTGAGTTGCACCTGAATGCTGCTGCCTTCCGGGCTGTAACGGTGGGCATTTTCTACCAGATTGCGCAGCAACAGGCGAAGCAGCACCGGGTCGCCATGAATCGGTGCCGCAGTCGGAAGCCGCCATTGCAGTTTCTGTCCGCGTTGGTTGACCAACTCCTCGAGCTCTTCTTGTAGCGGCAGGAGCACGTCGTTCACCCAGTCGAAGCGTTGATAGTGGCCGCTGGCAAAATCTTGCCCGGCGCGCGCCAGCATCAGCAATTGTTCGACGGTGTGCATCAGTTGATCGATGCGGGTTATCAGCGGGCCGCTTTGCTTCACACCCTGTTTTTCCATCAGCTCCAGGTGCAGGCGTATTCCCGCCAGCGGCGTACGCAGCTCATGGGCGGCATCGGCGGTGAACAGCCGCTCCTGCTGGATGGTGTTGTCCAACCGCGAGAACAGTTGGTTGAGCGTGGTGGTGACCGCCATAATTTCGAGGCTGTCTCCGCTGAGCGGCAGAGGGGTCAGATTATCGGCGGAACGCTTCTCCAGCCGTTGTTGCAGTTGATTGAGCGGTCGGATAATCCAGCTGATAGCCCAAAATGAGGCCAACAGCGTGACGATCATCATGATCAACGAGGGGGCGAGCAGCGACGCTATCGCTTCGGCGATTTCCGTATCGACACGCTCGGTGCGAACCTTGGCCGACAGGGTTTCATCCACCAGGAAGCTGATTTGCTCCTGGCTTTCATGCCAGAGCCAAAAGGCGCTGATTAACTGGGTGACCAAAAGGATCAGCGCCAGCATCAACAACAGACGACGGCGCATGCTGATCATGATGAGGATTCCAGGCGATAGCCGATGCCACGAACGGTACGGATGCGATCCTTACCCAATTTGCGGCGCAGGTTGTGGATATGCACTTCCAGCGTGTTGGAGCCCAAATCGTCCTGCCAGGTGTAAAGATCCTGTTGTAGCAGTTCACGATTGACCGTTTGACCGGCGCGCATCATCAGGCGTGACAGGATGGCGAACTCTTTCGGCGTGACTTCCACCGGCTGTTGTTGCACATAAACCTGTTGGCTTGAGAGATTAAGCTGGAGATCGTCCAACTGAATGAGATTGTCGCTGTGGCCCTGGTAACGGCGGATCAGGGCGCGCACGCGTGCCTGCAACTCAACCAGGGCGAAAGGCTTGACCAGGTAATCGTCAGCGCCGGCGTCCAGCCCGTCAACGCGGTCTTCCAGCGCGTCACGGGCGGTCAATATCAACACCGGCAAGTCGACCTGCTGGCGGCGCCACTGCCGCAGCAGGCTGGCGCCATCCATGTCGGGCAGGCCCAGATCGAGGATAATCATGCTGTATTGACTGGTGATGAGCAGAGCATTGGCTTCTGCCGCCGTGGCGGCGCAGTCGCAGGCATAGCCTTCTCCGGCTAATGCCAGCGCCAATCCTTGTTGCAGCAGCTCATCGTCTTCCACAATCAGCAGTTTCATCATAACCCTCAGTTATTCTGATAAATATCCCGGTACAGGCGGCTTTCGAAACGCACCAGTGGCGCGCGACGCTGTTTTTGATCTTCCGGCGGTACGGCATAGCCTGACAGATACTGTACGAAAGCAAAACGTTGGCCGCTGGCGGTAGTGATAAACCCGGCCAGGTTATACACGCCCTGCAGCGCGCCGGTTTTGGCGGACACCTTGCCGTCGACACCGGCTTCATGCAGCCCGCCGCGATAGCGCAGGGTCCCGTCGTAGCCGGACAGTGGCAGCATCGAAATAAAGTTCAGCTCGCTGTCATGCTGCGCAATGTATTGCAGCGCCTGCATCATGGTCGCCGGGGCCAGCAGGTTATGGCGCGAGAGGCCGGAGCCGTCCACCACTATGCTGTTGCCCAGATCCACTCCGGCCTTCTGGCGCAGTACCTGCCGCACTGCATCTGCGCCGGCACGCCAGGTGCCCGGAACGCCAAAACGTTCATGGCCGATGGTGCGAAATACGGTATCGGCGATCATGTTGTCCGATTTCTTCAGCATGATCTTCAGCAACTCGTGCAGCGGCGCTGATTGAGTCTGTGCAATCACCGTTCCCTTCAGGCCCGGCTGCGTTTGACGCTTCAGGTGCCCGTCGATCTGAATGCCGGCCTGGGTCAGCTCATCTTTCAGGATTGCCCCGGCATAGCTGGCACCATCCTGAATGGCGAAGGCCAGTGGCAGCGGATCGCTGCGTTGGGTCAGGCAGCCGGTCAGGGTAAAGCGGTTCAATTCGCCTGGCACCACATCCAGTTCGCAGTATTGCGCGTCCGCAGACCCTTTCGCCAGGGTGCGTACCTGGCTGAACATATTGACCGGGTAATAGGATGCAACGCGAATAAAGGCCATATCGCCCGGGTTGGTCGCGCTGTACAGCGACACCGAGAAACAGTTGCGGTCGACGATCGCTGCCGCCGGCGGTGCGCTGAAGCACTGCGTCAGGTCGTTCCATGGCCAGCCGGGGGCTTTGTCATGGCTGGCGAATACCGAAGTATCGACCAGCACATCGCCGGTAATCTGGCGCACGCCCTGTTTTTTCAGGATCGCCACCATATTGCGCAGGCTCTGGCGTTTAAAGGTCGGATCGCCGCCGAAGCGGGCAATCAGATTGCCGCGCAGCACACCGTCGCTGATATCGCCCTGGCTCTCCAGCGTGGTGGAGAAGCGATAGTCTGGGCCGAGCTGCAACAATGCAGCCAACGCGGTCAGCACTTTTTGGGTACTGGCCGGCAGCGCCATTTGCTGAGAATGGTAATCGATGGTCGGTGCGCTAGCGCCGATCTTCTGAACTACCAGGGCAAGGTTGGCCCCATCAGGCAAATATTGTGTGTAATCTTCGACCGGGGCCGCATTTGCATTCAGAACAAATGCGCAAGCCAATGCACTGACAATTCGTGAAAAACGCATAATCTCGGGATAACAGCTGGATAACGTGCCGTCATACTACGGTGCATTCAGGGAAAAAGTAAACGATGACCCTCAAGGAACTCTAGGCTAAAATGCGTATCAAAATGCAAAATCGATCCTGACTTGGGCAAAGGTTCCGAGTCAGGTTTCTTTTGTTTGTCGCCTGGAGGCGGGGGGCATGTACCCACCGTTTTTTCATACGAATACGTCAGGATGACGGCTATTTGAACAGGAAAGATTTAGAGGTATTTATACTATGAAACAGATTCCGATGACCTTGTTTGGCGCTGAGAAACTGCGCGAAGAACTCGAATTTTTGAAAGGCGTGCGCCGTCCGAAAATTATTGCGGATATCGCTGACGCCCGTGAACACGGCGATTTGAAAGAAAACGCAGAGTACCATGCGGCTCGTGAGCAGCAGGGATTCTGTGAAGGGCGTATCCAGGAAATTGAAGCCAAGCTGTCGAACGCGCAGGTGATCGATATCACCAAGATGCCAAACAATGGCCGCGTGATTTTTGGCTCCACCGTATCGGTGATGAACCTGGATAGCGAAGAAGAAGTGACTTACCGCATCGTTGGCGACGACGAGGCCGATTTCAAGAAAAATCTGATTTCGGTGAATTCGCCTATGGCGCGTGGTTTGATCGGCAAAGAACAAGACGATGTGGTGGTGATAAAAACCCCGGGCGGCGATGTCGATTATGAGATCTTGAAGGTTGAATATCTCTGATAGCCTTCCAATCGTTCAGAAAATCGGCAGGGTTTTGTAAAGAAAGGAAAAAGGCCGCGCGCGGCCTTTTATCTGAATCAGGTGCATGGCACCTTTTCGTTAACCCAATGCTTATTAACGCGGTAGACTGATCTTGCGCTCTTTAGACGGGCGGTAAAGAATAAGCGTACTGCCGATGACTTGCACATTGCAGGCACCCGTTTCACGCACGATAGCGTCGGCGATCAGGGTTTTGGTCTCGCGATCTTCAGCAGCGATTTTTACCTTGATCAGCTCATGATGCTCCAGAGCCTGTTCAATTTCAGCCAGCACCCCTTCGGTGAGACCGTTATTACCCAGCATGACAACCGGTTTTAACGGATGCGCCAGGCCTTTCAGGTGCTGTTTTTGTTTATTATTCAGATTCATTGTCTTTTTTGCTTAAGTTGGGATTGAAAACGGTACATTCTACCGCCATCTCATGTATATCACCAAATCGGTCTTCACCGGTGCGAGTCTACAAGAGCTGCGAACCTGACATTAAGACTCTTTTTATGATAGTTGGAAAACGAGATGGCTAATAAAAAGCGTTCTGCTAGCTCCAGTCGCTGGTTACAAGAACACTTTAGCGATAAATATGTGCAACAGGCGCAGAAAAAAGGGCTACGTTCGCGCGCCTGGTTTAAACTTGATGAAATACAGCAGAGTGACAAACTGTTTAAACCTGGCATGACCGTAGTGGATTTAGGTGCGGCGCCGGGTGGTTGGTCGCAGTATGTCGTGACCCAGATCGGCGGTTCCGGCCGCATTATTGCCTGTGATATTTTGCCAATGGATCCTATCGTTGGCGTCGATTTCCTTCAGGGCGATTTTCGTGATGAACTGGTGCTCAAGGCTCTGTTGGAACGTGTAGGTGAAAGTAAGGTTCAGGTGGTCATGTCTGACATGGCCCCGAATATGAGTGGCACTCCGGCCGTCGATATTCCAAGATCGATGTATCTGGTGGAATTAGCACTGGGAATGTGTCGTGATGTCCTCGCACCAGGCGGAAGTTTCCTGGTGAAGGTGTTCCAGGGAGATGGCTTTGACGAGTACCTACGGGAAATTCGCTCCCTGTTTACGAAGGTTAAGATTCGTAAGCCAGACGCTTCCCGCGCACGTTCGCGCGAAGTGTACATTGTAGCGACAGGGCGCAAGCTGTAGTACCCTAACGCTGTTTGTTAACACAGTTGTAATATGAGGTTAATCCCTTGAGTGACATGGCGAAAAACCTAATTCTCTGGTTAGTCATCGCGGTAGTGTTGATGTCTGTATTCCAGAGCTTTGGGCCCAGCGAGTCGAATGGCCGTAGGGTGGATTACTCTACCTTCATGTCCGAACTGACCCAAGATCAGGTTCGCGAAGCGCGAATCAATGGACGTGAAATTAACGTTACCAAGAAAGACAGTAACAAATACACGACCTACATCCCTGTCAACGATCCTAAGTTGCTGGATACGTTGTTAACCAAAAATGTGAAAGTTGTTGGTGAACCGCCTGAAGAGCCGAGTTTGCTGGCTTCTATCTTTATTTCATGGTTCCCGATGCTGTTGCTGATCGGGGTCTGGATCTTCTTCATGCGTCAAATGCAGGGCGGCGGCGGCAAGGGCGCGATGTCCTTCGGCAAGAGCAAGGCACGCATGCTGACGGAAGACCAGATCAAAACCACTTTTGCTGACGTTGCCGGTTGTGACGAAGCAAAAGACGAAGTGAGCGAACTGGTGGAATACCTGCGTGAGCCGAGCCGTTTCCAGAAGCTGGGCGGCAAGATCCCGAAAGGCGTGCTGATGGTTGGCCCGCCGGGGACAGGTAAAACCCTGCTGGCGAAAGCTATCGCCGGTGAGGCGAAAGTACCGTTCTTCACCATTTCCGGTTCTGACTTCGTGGAAATGTTTGTGGGTGTCGGTGCTTCCCGTGTGCGTGACATGTTCGAGCAGGCTAAGAAAGCGGCACCGTGCATCATCTTTATCGATGAAATCGACGCCGTCGGTCGCCAACGTGGCGCCGGTCTGGGTGGCGGTCATGATGAACGTGAGCAAACGCTGAACCAGATGCTGGTTGAGATGGACGGCTTTGAAGGCAACGAAGGCATTATCGTTATCGCTGCGACCAACCGTCCAGACGTGCTTGATCCGGCGCTGCTGCGTCCAGGCCGTTTCGACCGTCAGGTGGTAGTGGGCTTGCCGGACGTGCGTGGTCGTGAGCAAATCCTTAAGGTGCATTCACGCCGCGTGCCATTGGCACCCGATGTTGATGCGTCCGTACTGGCTCGCGGTACTCCGGGCTTCTCCGGTGCTGACCTGGCTAACCTGGTCAACGAAGCCGCACTGTTTGCCGCTCGCGGTAACAAACGCGTCGTGTCGATGGTTGAGTTCGAAAAAGCCAAAGACAAAATCATGATGGGTGCGGAACGTCGCTCCATGGTGATGACCGAAGCGCAGAAAGAGTCGACCGCGTACCACGAAGCAGGCCACGCCATTATTGGTCGTCTGGTGCCTGAGCACGATCCGGTGCACAAGGTGACGATTATTCCTCGTGGCCGTGCGTTGGGCGTGACCTTCTTCCTGCCGGAAGGGGACGCGATCAGCGCTAGCCGTCAGAAGCTGGAGAGCCAAATCTCCACGCTGTACGGTGGCCGTCTGGCTGAAGAGATCATTTACGGGCCAGAGAAAGTCTCTACCGGTGCGTCGAACGACATTAAAGTGGCGACCTCGATTGCCCGCAACATGGTGACCCAATGGGGCTTCTCCGAGAAGCTGGGGCCATTGCTGTATGCTGAAGAAGAGGGCGAAGTGTTCCTGGGCCGTTCAGTGGCCAAGGCGAAACACATGTCGGACGAAACCGCGCGCATCATCGACCAGGAAGTAAAATCCCTGATTGAACGCAACTATGTGCGAGCGCGTGCGTTGTTGATGGAAAACATGGACATCCTGCATTCAATGAAGGACGCCCTGATGAAGTATGAAACCATCGATGCGCCACAGATTGACGATCTGATGAATCGTAAAGACGTGCGTCCGCCAGCGGGTTGGGACGATGTGGGCAAGGGCAGCAACTCCGACAACGGAGGCACACCAAAAGCCCCGACGCCGGTTGATGAACCGCGCACGCCAAACCCAGGCAATACCATGTCTGAACAGCTAGACAAGTAACTTTGGCTGTGTAATAACATCGAACCCCGGCATGCCGGGGTTTTTTATTGCCCGGCGGGCAGTGAACCAGGCAACAGTAAGGTGGATTAGCGATGCAGTTAACCGTGCGAGACATGACTCTCGATCTTTCCCATCCGCGAGTTATGGGGATCCTCAACGTGACCCCGGATTCTTTTTCTGACGGTGGCCAACACAACCAGCTCAATCAGGCGTTACTGCATGCGCATGCGCTGATTTCAGCTGGTGCTACCATGATTGATGTGGGGGGCGAGTCGACCAGACCGGGAGCGGCAGAGGTCAGTGAAGATGAAGAGATCGCTCGCGTGGTACCGGTCGTTGAAGCTATTGCCCGACGTTTTGAAGTTTTTATCTCGGTGGATACCTCGAAAGCGGGGGTGATCCGCGAGTCGGCGAAGGCCGGTGCGCATTTGATCAACGACGTTCGCTCATTGCAGGAGCCGGGGGCATTGGCCGCTGCGGCGGAAAGCGGGCTGCCGGTGTGCCTGATGCACATGCAGGGCGAGCCACGGACCATGCAGCAGGCGCCACACTATGATGATCTTATTGGCGATGTGAATGCCTTTTTCCAGCGGCATATTGAACGCTGCAACGCGGCGGGGATGACAAATCAGAAATTGCTGCTCGACCCAGGGTTCGGTTTCGGTAAGAATTTAGCGCACAATTATCAGCTTCTGGCCAGATTGTCAGAGTTTCATCACTTCGGGCTGCCACTGTTGGTGGGGATGTCGCGTAAGTCGATGATTGGGCAACTGCTGAATGTGCCACCTGATCAGCGGGTTATCGGCAGCGTGGCCTGTGCGGTCATTGCCGCCATGCAAGGCGCACAGATTGTCAGAGTGCATGACGTTAAAGAAACCGTCGAGGCGATGCGTGTCGTCGAGGCAACCATTTCGGCAAAGGGATGATAGAGACATGAGCGAGCGCAAATATTTTGGTACCGATGGCATTCGTGGCAAGGTCGGTGAGAGTCCTATTACCCCCGATTTCGTTCTGAAGCTTGGCTGGGCGGCAGGGAAGGTACTGGCACGTCACGGCTCTCGTAAAATTATTATCGGCAAAGATACTCGCATCTCAGGCTACATGTTGGAGTCGGCGCTGGAAGCAGGCCTCGCGGCTGCGGGATTGTCAGCCTCCTTCACTGGCCCAATGCCGACGCCGGCAGTGGCGTATTTGACGCGTACCTTCCGTGCGGAAGCCGGTATTGTGATCTCGGCATCGCATAACCCGTTTTACGACAATGGCATTAAATTCTTCTCCATTGACGGGGCAAAACTGCCGGACCATGTCGAAGAAGCCATTGAAGCTGAAATGGAAAAACCGCTGACCTGCGTCGAATCGTCAGAATTGGGCAAGGCCAGCCGGATCATCGATGCTGCCGGTCGTTATATCGAATTCTGCAAAGGGACCTTCCCGAGCGAACTGAGCCTGAAGGGCCTGAAAATCGTGGTGGACTGCGCCAACGGCGCGACCTATCACATTGCGCCTAGCGTGCTGCGTGAGCTGGGGGCTACGGTAATTGCCATCGGCGTTGAGCCGGATGGCATGAACATCAATGAAAAATGCGGCGCAACCGACGTTCGTCAGTTGCAAGAACGCGTGTTGCTGGAAAAAGCACACGTCGGCTTGGCGTTTGACGGTGACGGCGACCGCGTGATGATGGTTGATCACCTTGGCCACAAGGTGGACGGCGACCAGATCCTTTATATCATCGCTCGTGAAGGGTTGCGTCAGGGCCAATTGCGCGGTGGCGCTGTGGGTACGCTGATGAGCAACATGGGGCTGGAGCTGGCGCTCAAGCAGTTGGGCATTCCATTCGCCCGCGCTAAAGTCGGTGACCGCTACGTTCTGGAGAAGCTGCAGGAACTGGGGTGGCGCATCGGTGCGGAAAACTCCGGCCACGTGATCCTGCTGGACAAAACCACCACCGGTGACGGTATCGTTGCCGGTCTGCAGGTATTGACGGCGATCGTCCGCAATAACATGAGCCTGCACGACCTGTGCAGCGGCATGAAATTGCTGCCGCAGATCCTGGTTAATGTGCGTTTTGTTGGCGAGCACAACCCGCTGGAGTCTGATGAGGTGCGTAAAGTCACCGAACAGGTCGAAACTGAACTGGCCGGCCGCGGCCGCGTTCTGTTGCGTAAATCCGGTACCGAACCGCTGATCCGCGTCATGGTGGAAGGCGAGGACGAGCAACAGGTGACCGCGCTGGCACATCGTATTGCCGACGCTGTGAAATCTGCGGGTTAACGCAGCTTTGATCCGTCCGGGGGCAACGGATGTCCCCGGAAATCACAGCCTGCGAATTTTATTGGTGTTTTTTTCCGCAAACGCGCTGGTGGCTGCAAATTGCCCTTGCGTGGTTTGGCGCCTTTGGTTAGTATTCACACCCGCTTCAGTGGGCAGTTTGATATAACGCCTGCGACTTCTTAATAGAATTAGAAGCCTTTGGGGTGTGAAGCATTTGGCACGCGGTGAAGCCGCAAGGATACGGGTACAACTATGTACGAAGCTCTTCTGGTAATTTTCCTGCTGATCTCAATCGGGCTGGTTGCTCTGATTATGCTGCAGCAAGGTAAAGGCGCTGATATGGGAGCCTCATTCGGAGCAGGTGCTTCTGGCACATTGTTCGGTTCGAGCGGTTCCGGTAACTTCATGACCCGCATGACGGCTGTGCTGGCGACGTTGTTCTTCGTCATCAGTCTGATCCTGGGCAACCTGAGCACCAACCAGAGCAAGAAAGGCAGCGAGTGGGAAAACCTGGGTCAGCCAGTGAAATCTGAGCAGACTACCGCGCCGGCGGCACCAACCAAGCCGAGCAGCGATATCCCGCAGTAAGCAGCATGCAGTAACAGAGTTTGAAAACGGTTGTTGTTACCTCAATAAAATAACAGCCGTTAGCAGTAAGAATCAGTACCGAGGTGGTGGAATTGGTAGACACGCTACCTTGAGGTGGTAGTGCCCTAACGGGCTTGTGGGTTCGAGTCCCATCCTCGGTACCAAATCCCAGAGATAACTTGCAATTTTGCGATTATCGGCGTAATATTTGCCACGTTTTCGGACGCGGGGTGGAGCAGCCTGGTAGCTCGTCGGGCTCATAACCCGAAGGTCGTCGGTTCAAATCCGGCCCCCGCAACCACTTTCCTTTAAGTGTTTATTTTCAAATACACTTTTCGATTGAATTCCGCTTTTCTCGATCAACATTTGAAAATGACACTTGTTAGAAAGTTGCACCGAAGCCGCTTAGCGGCAAACAGGGTCCAGTTGCATAAAGCCCCGAATTTTCGGGGTTTTTTGTTATTTGGCAACAGAATCACTGGGCTATTAAGCCCTTTTTTTATGTCTTGGGGGTGGGCTTGTCCACATTAGAGCAAAAATTAACAGAGATGCTTTCGGCACCGGTAGAAGCGTTGGGCTTTGAACTTGTAGGCATCGAATTTATTCGTGCGCGCCAATCGACGCTCCGTATCTATATTGACAGTGAAAACGGCATCAATGTTGACGATTGCGCTGATGTCAGCCACCAGGTCAGCGCTGTATTGGACGTCGAAGAGCCAATCACAGTCGCTTACAACTTGGAAGTCTCCTCTCCTGGCCTTGATCGCCCGATGTTCACCGCCGAACACTATACTCGTTTCCTCGGTGATGAAGTCAGCTTGGTCCTGCGCATGGCCGTACAGAACCGTCGCAAATGGCAGGGCATTATCAAGTCTGTCGATGGCGAGATGATCACGGTTACTGTGGAAGGGAAAGATGAAGTGTTCGCGCTGAGCAATATCCAGAAAGCGAACCTGGTACCCCACTTTTAAAGTTTGGATGAGGCAACTAGGATGAATAAAGAGATTCTGGCTGTTGTTGAAGCTGTTTCCAATGAAAAATCCCTTCCGCGTGAGAAGATTTTCGAAGCGCTGGAAACCGCATTAGCCACCGCCACCAAGAAAAAATACGAGCAGGAAATCGAAGTTCGCGTCAGCATTGACCGCAAAACGGGCGATTTCGACACCTTCCGCCGCTGGGTTGCCGTAGATGAAGTGACTCAGCCAACGCGTGAAATCACGCTGGAAGCTGCGCAGTATGAAGAGCCAGGCATCGAGCTGGGCGGTTACATCGAAGATCAGATTGAATCTGTGACCTTCGACCGTATCACTACTCAGACCGCGAAACAGGTTATCGTACAGAAAGTACGTGAAGCCGAGCGCGCGATGGTCGTTGACGCTTTCCGTCAGCACGAAGGTGAAATCGTCACCGGCGTGGTGAAGAAAGTTAACCGTGACAGCATTGCGCTGGATCTGGGCAGCAACGCCGAAGCGGTAATTGGCCGTGAAGACATGCTGCCACGCGAAAACTTCCGTCCGGGCGACCGTATCCGCGGTATCCTGTACGCCGTTCGTCCCGAAGCCCGTGGCGCGCAGCTGTTCGTCAGCCGCTCCAGCGCCGAGATGCTGAAAGAACTGTTCCGCATCGAAGTCCCGGAAATCGGCGAAGAAGTGATTGAAATTAAAGCGGCAGCCCGCGATCCAGGCTCCCGTGCGAAAATTGCAGTGAAAACCAACGACAAACGCATCGACCCAGTCGGCGCTTGCGTAGGTATGCGCGGTGCGCGCGTTCAGGCCGTTTCGAGCGAGCTCGGCGGTGAACGTATCGACATCATCCTGTGGGATGATAACCCTGCGCAGTTCGTCATCAACGCCATGGCACCGGCAGACGTTGCCTCGATCGTGGTTGATGAAGATAATTGCACTATGGATATCGCCGTTGAAGCCAGCAATCTGGCACAGGCGATCGGCCGTAATGGCCAAAACGTGCGTTTGGCATCCCAGCTGTTAAAACAACACCGTGACGACGACCGTTGGGAACTGAACGTGATGACGGCGGACGATCTGCAGGCCAAGCACCAGGCCGAAGCTCATGCCGCCATTGATACCTTCACCAAGTATCTTGATATCGACGAAGATTTCGCCACCGTACTGGTTGAAGAAGGCTTCTCTACGCTGGAAGAATTGGCTTACGTGCCAATCAAAGAGCTGCTGGAAATCGACGGTCTGGATGAAGATATGGTTGAAGCGTTGCGCGATCGCGCCAAAGCTGCATTGACCACGCTGGCCCTGGCCCAAGAAGAAAGCCTGGGCGACCAAAAACCTGCTGACGATTTGCTCAACCTGTCGGGTCTTGAGCGCAGCATGGCCTTTAAACTGGCCGCGCGTGGGGTTTGTACGCTGGAAGATCTTGCCGAGCAGGGTGTTGACGATCTGGCTGATATTGAAGGGCTTAGCGACGAGCAAGCCGGCGAGCTGATTATGGCCGCACGTAATATCTGTTGGTTTGGCGACAACGCGTAATAAACTGTAGCAGGAAGGAACAGCATGACGACAGATGTAACCGTAAAATCGCTGGCAGCAGAGATTCAGACTCCAGTTGATCGCCTGGTACAGCAGTTTGCTGATGCAGGGATTAACAAGTCTGAGACAGACTCTGTAACCCAACACGAGAAAGAAGCCTTACTGGCGCACCTGAACCGTGAACACGGTAGCGCGCCTGGTAAGCTCACGTTGCAGCGCAAAACGCGCAGCACCTTGAATATTCCGAGCACCGGCGGTAAAAGTAAATCGGTGCAAATTGAGGTCCGCAAGAAACGCACTTATGTAAATCGCGATACGCCAGAAGCCCAACAGGCTGAAGCGGCAGAGCAGGCACAGCGTGAAGCGGAAGAGCAGGCACAGCGCGAAGCGGAAGAGCTAGCGAAACGCGAAGCAGAAGCGAAGCGCGCAGCCGAAGAGCAAGCCAAACGTGAGGCCGCGGAGATTGCTAAGCGTAATTCAGCGGAAAAAGAAAAAGTGACGAATCAACATACCGACGAAATGACCAAGCCAGCTCAGGCAGAAAAAGCACGCCGTGAAGCCGAAGCCGCTGAACTGAAACGTAAAGCGGAAGAGGAAGTTCGCCGTAAGGTCGAAGAAGACGCCAAACGCGTAGCGGAAGAAGCTCGCCGCATGGCTGAAGAGAACGGTGAGAAGTGGGCCGAAGCTGAAGCAGCAAGCGCTGCGGTTGAAACAGCCGATTACCACGTGACCACCTCTCAGCACGCCCGTGCAGCTGAAGACGAAAACGACGCCAAAGTTGAAGGCGAACGCCGCAGCCGCACCCGTGGCGGTAAAGCGACCAAGCAGAAGAAAGGCAGCAAACTTTCCGAGTCTAAAGCAGACCGTGAAGAAGCGCGCGCCGTTACCCGTGGTGGTAAAGGCAAGCGCAAGCCAAGCACTCTGCAGCAGGGCTTCAACAAGCCGGCTCAGGTGGTTAACCGTGACGTTGTGATCGGCGAAACCATCACCGTAGCCGAACTGGCTAACAAGATGGCGGTTAAAGGCTCTCAGGTCATCAAAGCTATGATGAAGCTGGGCGCAATGGCCACCATCAACCAGGTCATCGATCAGGAAACCGCACAGCTGGTTGCCGAAGAGATGGGCCACAAAGTTATCCTGCGTCGTGAGAACGAGCTGGAAGAAGCGCTGATGAGCGACCGTGATACCGGTGCAGCGGCTGAGCCACGTGCGCCAGTTGTGACCATCATGGGCCACGTTGACCACGGTAAAACTTCTTTGCTGGACTACATCCGCTCCACCAAGGTGGCAGCAGGCGAGGCCGGCGGTATTACCCAGCATATCGGTGCTTACCACGTAGAAACCGACAACGGCATGATCACCTTCCTGGATACCCCAGGCCACGCAGCCTTTACTTCAATGCGTGCCCGTGGTGCTCAGGCGACTGACATCGTTGTTCTGGTTGTTGCTGCCGACGACGGCGTGATGCCGCAAACCATCGAAGCTATCCAGCATGCGAAAGCAGCGCAGGTGCCGTTGGTGGTTGCAGTGAACAAAATTGACAAGCCGGAAGCCGATCCGGACCGCGTTAAGCAAGAACTGTCCCAGTACGGCGTTATGCCGGAAGAGTGGGGCGGTGAAGCACAGTTCGTTCACGTATCTGCGAAAGCCGGTACCGGTATCGACGAACTGCTGAACGCTATCCTGCTGCAGTCCGAAGTTCTCGAACTGAAAGCGGTACGCAGCGGCATGGCCAGCGGCGTGGTTATCGAATCCTTCCTGGATAAAGGTCGTGGTCCGGTAGCTACCGTTCTGGTACAGGAAGGTACGCTGAACAAAGGCGATATCGTTCTGTGTGGCTTCGAATACGGCCGCGTGCGTGCGATGCGTGACGAACTGGGCCGCGAAGTGACCTCTGCGGGTCCTTCTATTCCGGTTGAGATCCTGGGCCTGTCCAGCGTTCCTGCCGCCGGTGATGAAGCGACCGTGGTGCGTGACGAGAAGAAAGCGCGTGAAGTTGCGCTGTACCGTCAAGGCAAGTTCCGCGAAGTCAAACTGGCGCGTCAGCAGAAATCCAAACTGGAAAACATGTTTGCGAACATGACCGACGGTGAAGTTTCTGAGCTGAACATCGTACTGAAATCCGACGTACAGGGTTCTTGTGAAGCCATCATGGATTCACTGTTGAAACTCTCTACCGACGAAGTGAAAGTGAAGATTGTTGGCTCTGGCGTGGGTGGTATCACTGAAACCGACGCAACGCTGGCCGCAGCTTCCAACGCCATCATCCTGGGCTTCAACGTCCGTGCCGACGCTTCTGCGCGCCGCGTGATTGAAGCAGAAAGCCTGGATCTGCGTTACTACTCCGTGATCTATAACCTGATCGACGAAGTGAAGCAGGCGATGAGCGGTATGTTGGCGCCTGAGTACAAGCAGCAGATCATCGGTCTGGCCGAAGTGCGTGACGTGTTCAAATCACCTAAATTCGGTGCTATTGCCGGTTGTATGGTTACCGAAGGTAACATCAAGCGTCACAACCCAATCCGTGTTCTGCGCGACAACGTGGTTATCTATGAAGGCGAGCTGGAATCCCTGCGCCGCTTCAAAGATGACGTTAACGAAGTCCGTAACGGCATGGAATGTGGTATCGGCGTTAAGAACTACAACGACGTGCGCGTCGGTGACATGATCGAAGTATTCGAAATCATCGAGATCCAACGCACCATCGCTTAACGCTAGCACATCTGCTTAAGTCTTTTCTGGGGGGCCTTGTGCCCCCCGATTTGTCTGGAGAATCCATAATGGCAAAAGAATTCAGCCGCGGTCAGCGCGTGGCACAAGAGATGCAAAAAGAGATTGCTATCATTCTGCAGCGTGAAGTCAAAGATCCGCGTATCGGCATGGCTACCGTTTCTGGTGTAGAAGTTTCGCGTGATTTGGCCTACGCCAAAGTTTATGTCACCTTCCTGAACGTGTTGACCGAAAACGCGGATCCGGAATTGGTGCCGAACGGTATCAAAGCGCTGCAAGACGCTTCCGGTTACATCCGTACGTTGCTGGGTAAAGCCATGCGCCTGCGCGTGGTACCTGAGCTGACCTTCGCTTACGACAACTCCCTGGTTGAAGGCATGCGTATGTCCAACCTGGTGACCAACGTAGTGAAGAACGACGCCGAACGCCGTTCCGCATCAGGCGATGACGAGGAGGCTTAATGAGTCGCCCTCGTCGCCGCGGCCGTGATATCCACGGCGTCCTGTTGCTGGACAAACCGCAGGGCCTGTCGTCCAACGACGCCCTGCAAAAAGTAAAGCGCCTCTATAACGCCAATCGTGCGGGCCACACCGGCGCGCTCGACCCGCTGGCGACCGGCATGTTGCCGATTTGCCTCGGTGAGGCGACCAAGTTCTCACAGTTTCTGCTCGACTCCGACAAACGCTATCGCGTTATTGCCCGACTGGGTCAGCGTACCGATACCTCGGATGCCGACGGCCAGATCGTGCAGGAACGCCCGGTGAATTTCACTCAGGCGCAACTCGATGTGGCGCTGGACAGCTTCCGCGGCGATATCAAGCAGGTGCCTTCGATGTATTCGGCGCTGAAATACCAGGGCAAAAAACTCTATGAGTATGCTCGCCAGGGTATCGAAGTCCCGCGCGAAGCGCGCAGCATCACCGTTTACGAACTGCAGTTTATTCGCTGGGAAGGGGATGAACTGGAGCTGGAAATTCATTGCTCGAAAGGCACCTACATCCGCACCATTACCGATGACCTCGGTGAGTTGCTGGGGTGTGGCGCGCACGTGATCTACCTGCGTCGTCTGCAGGTGGCGACCTATCCGACCGAACGTATGGTCACGCTTGAGCAGTTGAACGAATTGCTGGAGCAGGCGCAGGCGCAAGAAATCGCGCCGGCCGAGCTGCTTGATCCGCTGCTGATGCCAATGGATAGCCCGGTAGAGAACTACCCGGAAGTGAATTTGTTGCCGGTGGTGGCGGGCTACGTCAAGCAGGGGCAACCGGTGCAGGTTGCCGGCGCACCGGCCTCGGGCATGGTACGTATCACCGAAGGCGAAGAGCGTAAATTTATCGGCGTGGGCGATATTGCCGATGACGGTCGTGTGGCACCGCGCCGCCTGGTAGTCGAATATTTCGACTAAGGGTAGAAAACGCACTGCCTTGCGATCGCTCTGCGCTAAGGGTAGAATGGCGCAGCTTATGCATTGGGTTGCTGAATTAGAGATCGGCGCCTGTATTTATTATCTATAATCTGGAGTATGACAATGTCTCTAAGTGTTGAAGCTAAAGCTAAAATCGTAGCTGATTTCGGTCGTGGTACTAACGACAGCGGTTCTTCCGAAGTTCAGGTTGCCCTGTTGACTGCGCAGATCAACCATCTGCAAGGCCACTTCTCAGAGCACAAAAAAGATCACCACAGCCGTCGTGGTCTGCTGCGTATGGTTTCTCAGCGTCGTAAGCTGCTGGACTACCTGAAGCGTAAAGATGTAGCACGTTACACCAGCCTGATCGAGCGTCTGGGTCTGCGTCGCTAATCTAGCGAGTTTCAGCGGAAAGGGGCCTATTAGGGCCCCTTTCTTCTAGGAAGCATAAGCAAATCAGGTTAATGTATTACTGATGTTTCCAAACAGGATCTTCCATTACAGAGGTTCGCGCGGCTAATGAGAGGCTTTGTCTCAGGCTTGAGATAAGGATTGTCATTAGTCGCGAGGATGTAGTGAGAAGGCAAATCGAGTCACTGGCGTGTCGAGTCGTCAATGCGATTGCGCGCCTAATCTAAGGATATAATTTTGCTGACACCGATCATTCGCAAATTCCAATATGGCCAGCATACCGTCACCATCGAGACCGGTATGATGGCTCGTCAAGCCACTGCTGCCGTTATGGTAAGCATGGATGACACCGCCGTATTCGTTACCGTGGTTGGCCAGAAAAAAGCCAAACCAGGCCAGAGCTTCTTCCCACTGACCGTAAACTATCAGGAGCGTACCTACGCTGCTGGTCGTATCCCGGGCAGCTTCTTCCGTCGTGAAGGCCGTCCGAGCGAAGGCGAAACCCTGACCTCCCGCCTGATTGACCGTCCGATCCGTCCTCTGTTCCCGGACAGCTTCCTGAACGAAGTTCAGGTGATCGCGACCGTAGTTTCCGTAAACCCGCAGGTTAACCCTGACATCGTTGCGATGATCGGCGCCTCTGCAGCCCTGAGCCTGTCCGGTATTCCGTTCAACGGCCCAATCGGTTCTGCTCGCGTGGGTTACATCAACAACCAGTACGTGCTGAACCCGACTACCGACGAGCTGAAAGAAAGCAGCCTGGACCTGGTGGTTGCCGGTACCGCTGGCGCAGTGCTGATGGTTGAATCCGAAGCTGACGTTCTGAGCGAAGATCAAATGCTGGGCGCTGTGGTCTTTGGCCACGAGCAACAGCAGATCGTTATCGAGAACATCAACTCCCTGGTTGCCGAAGCCGGTAAACCCAAGTGGGATTGGCAGGCACCTGCCGTCAACGAAGCGCTGCACGCGCGTGTTGCAGAACTGGCAGAAGGCCGCCTGGGCGACGCTTATCACATCACCGAAAAACAAGAGCGTTACGCTCAGGTAGATGCGATCAAGAGCAGCGTTGTTGAAACCCTGCTGGCACAGGACGAAACCTTGGACGCGTCTGAAATTCAGGACATCCTGGGCAGCGTTGAGAAAAACGTCGTGCGTAGCCGTGTGCTGCGTGGCGAGCCGCGTATCGACGGCCGCGAAAAAGACATGATCCGTGGTCTGGACGTGCGCACCGGCGTGCTGCCGCGTACCCACGGTTCCGCACTGTTCACCCGTGGTGAAACTCAGGCTCTGGTGACCGCCACTCTGGGTACTGCCCGTGACGCGCAGAACCTGGATGAGCTGATGGGCGAGAAGACCGACAGCTTCCTGTTCCACTACAACTTCCCTCCGTACTCCGTTGGTGAGACCGGGATGGTGGGTTCGCCTAAACGTCGTGAAATTGGTCACGGTCGCCTGGCGAAACGCGGCGTATTGGCTATGATGCCTAAAGCAGAAGATTTCCCGTACACGGTGCGTGTGGTTTCCGAAATCACCGAATCCAACGGTTCTTCTTCCATGGCTTCCGTCTGTGGCGCTTCTCTGGCGCTGATGGACGCAGGTGTGCCAATCAAAGCCGCCGTTGCGGGTATCGCAATGGGCCTGGTGAAAGAACAAGACAACTTTGTTGTTCTGTCCGACATTCTGGGTGACGAAGATCACCTGGGCGACATGGACTTCAAAGTAGCCGGTAGCCGTGATGGTATCACCGCGCTGCAGATGGACATTAAAATTGAAGGCATCACCCGCGAAATCATGCAGGTTGCTCTGAACCAGGCCAAGGGCGCGCGTCTGCACATCCTGGGCGTTATGGAACAGGCTATCAGCACTCCGCGTGGCGATATCTCTCAGTTCGCACCACGTATCCACACTATCCGAATCAACCCGGACAAGATCAAAGACGTAATTGGTAAAGGCGGTTCTGTCATTCGTGCGTTGACCGAAGAGACCGGCACTACCATTGAAATCGAAGATGATGGTACAGTTAAAATCGCTGCTACCGACGGTGAGAAAGCGAAATTCGCGATTCGCCGCATCGAAGAGATCACCGCTGAGATCGAAGTGGGCCGTATTTACCAGGGTAAAGTCACCCGTATCGTTGATTTCGGCGCATTCGTGGCGATCGGCGGTGGTAAAGAAGGTCTGGTGCACATCTCTCAAATCGCTGACAAGCGCGTTGAGAAAGTGACCGACTATCTGCAGATGGGTCAGGAAGTGCCGGTTAAGGTACTGGAAGTTGACCGTCAGGGCCGCGTGCGTCTGAGCATCAAAGAAGCGACCGCGCCAGAAGCAGGTTCACCTGCGCCTGAAGCAGAATAACTGTATAGATAGATTTACAGCTCCCGGCCATGGGGTTGGGAGCTGTTCGTATCGCGCGGGTAGGATGCCTGCGTATTAGCAAACGGATGAAAGGATGTTCATCCAATGTTTGTCTTCGGGAGTGGGAAATGAAGCCTTTCTTGCGCTGGTGTTACGTTGCGACAGCACTCATGCTGGCAGGATGCAGCAACCATGATTGGCGTAAAGACGAAGTTTTGGCGATCCCGTTGCAGCCAACTCTGCAGCAGGAAGTGATCCTGGCGCGCATGGAACAAATACTTGCCAGCCGGGCACTGACGGACGATGAGCGTGCGCAGCTTTTATATGAGCGCGGTGTACTGTATGATAGCCTCGGGCTACGTGCACTGGCGCGCAATGATTTCTCGCAAGCGCTGGCGATACGTCCTGATATGCCAGAAGTTTTCAACTACCTGGGCATTTACTTAACGCAGGCAGGCAATTTTGATGCTGCCTATGAAGCGTTTGATTCTGTACTAGAGCTTGATCCAACTTACAATTACGCGCGTTTAAACCGGGGCATCGCACTGTATTATGGCGGCCGCTTCCCGTTGGCGCAGGATGATCTGCAGGCGTTTTATCAAGACGACCCAAACGATCCCTTCCGTTCGTTGTGGCTTTATCTTGTGGAAAGAGAAATCGATCCCAAGAAGGCTGACGTAGCGCTCCAGCAGCGTTATGACAAAGCGAACCGAGGGCAATGGGGATGGAATATTGTCGAATTCTACCTGGGCAACATCAGTGAAAAAACGCTGATGGAAAGGCTCAAGGCAGATGCAACGGATAACACTTCGCTCGCTGAGCATCTCAGTGAAACTGACTTCTATTTAGGTAAGCACTACCTAAGTCTGGGGGACAAGGACACCGCTTCGGCGCTGTTCAAACTGACGGTCGCTAACAACGTTCATAACTTCGTTGAGCACCGCTATGCATTGTTGGAATTGGCGCTGTTAGGCCAAGAACAAGACGACCTATCGGAATCGGACCAGCAATAGCTGACGAACAACTATCAGCCTGATATACATTGGTTTTTTTGCCAAAGTTATCGTCTTAACGGGCGAGGGCTTTTTTGTTCGTTTTATAATCTAATTTGAGCCGGTTCACACTTTTCAATGAAAATGACTGAAAATTTTCTCGACGAGTTATGTAGACTGGCTGCCATTATTAATGAGGCACGTGTACATGACTACTGAGCTTGAAACCTCTTTTGCTGACCTGGGGCTGTCTGCTCCGATCATTTCTGCCCTGACCGATCTGGGCTACGAAAAACCGTCACCGATCCAGGCTGAGTGTATTCCTCACCTGTTGAACGGCCGTGATGTGCTGGGCATGGCACAGACCGGTAGCGGTAAAACTGCAGCATTCTCGCTGCCACTGCTGCACAACCTTGACGCTTCCCTGAAGGCACCTCAGATCCTGGTGCTGGCACCGACCCGCGAACTGGCGGTTCAGGTTGCGGAAGCGATGACCGATTTCTCCAAACACATGCATGGCGTTAACGTCGTGGCCCTGTACGGCGGCCAGCGTTATGACGTGCAGCTGCGCGCTCTGCGTCAGGGCCCGCAAATCGTAGTAGGGACTCCAGGCCGTCTGCTGGACCACCTGAAGCGTGGCACCCTGAACCTCTCTAACCTGAGCGGTCTGGTGCTGGATGAAGCCGACGAAATGCTGCGCATGGGCTTTATCGAAGACGTAGAAACCATCATGGCGGAGATCCCGGCTGAACATCAGACCGCGCTGTTCTCTGCAACCATGCCGGAAGCGATCCGTCGCATTACCCGCCGCTTTATGAAAGAGCCGCAGGAAGTGCGCATCCAATCCAGCATCACTACCCGTCCGGACATCAGCCAGAGCTACTGGACTGTGCAGGGCATGCGTAAAAACGATGCGCTGGTGCGTTTCCTGGAAGCGGAAGACTTTGATGCGGCGATCATCTTCGTTCGTACCAAAAACGCTACCCTGGAAGTGGCCGAAGCGCTGGAGCGCAGCGGTTACAGCAGCGCAGCACTGAACGGCGACATGAACCAGGCACTGCGTGAGCAGACCCTGGAGCGCCTGAAAGATGGTCGTCTGGACATCCTGATCGCGACCGACGTTGCTGCTCGTGGTCTGGACGTTGAGCGTATCAGCCTGGTGGTAAACTATGACATCCCTATGGATTCAGAGTCTTACGTTCACCGTATCGGCCGTACCGGTCGTGCAGGTCGTGCCGGCCGTGCGCTGTTGTTCGTAGAAAACCGCGAACGCCGCCTGCTGCGCAACATCGAACGCACCATGAAGCTGACCATTCCAGAAGTTGAACTGCCAAATGCAGAACTGCTGGGTGAGCGTCGTCTGGCCAAGTTCGCCGCTAAAGTACAGCAACAGCTGGAAAGCAGCGATCTGGACATGTACCGCGCACTGCTGGCTAAACTGCAGCCGGAAGAAGAGCTGGAAATGGAAACCCTGGCCGCAGCACTGCTGAAAATGGCACAGGGCGAACGCCCTCTGATCCTGCCACCGGATCCAGTGTTCAAACCACGTCAGCGTCGTGAATTCAACGACCGTGACGACCGCGGTAGCGACCGTCGTCGTGACGCACGTCCAGACAGCCGTGACGGCGCAGATCGCCCACGTCGTGAACGTCGTGACGTTGGCGAAATGCAGCTGTACCGCATTGAAGTGGGCCGTGATGACGGTGTTGAAGTTCGTCATATCGTTGGCGCGATCGCTAACGAAGGTGATATCAGCAGCCGTTACATCGGTAACATCAAGCTGTTCGCCGGTCACTCCACCATCGAACTGCCAAAAGGCATGCCGGGCGAGATCCTGTCTCACTTCACCCGTACTCGTATCCTGAACAAGCCGATGAACATGCAACTGCTGGGCGATGCACAGCCGCATGAACGTCGTGAGCGTCGCGAAGGTGGTGCTGGTGCAGGTAACGGCGAGCGTCGTGGCGGTGGTCGTCCATTCAACGGCGAACGTCGTGAAGGGGCAAACCCAGGCCGTCGTTCTTTCGGTGATCGTCGTGAAGGCGGTGCTGCTGCACCTGCAGGCAACGGTGGCGAACGTCGTGGCGGTAACTTCAACCGTGACGGCCAACGCGCCCCACGTCGTGATGACGCCGCTCCGGCTGCACCACGTCGTCGCTTCGGTGATGCATAACGCCTGATTTAGCCGTTCGCGGTTAATCGGACTAAAGAACCAGCCTTCGGGCTGGTTTTTTTATACCTGAAATTCACCGTTAAGGAGGGGAAAATGGCGTATCATTTATAAGGTTTTTTCTTATGGATACTACGCACGGGAGATGCCATGAGTTGGCAGCAGTTCAAGTCTCAATACCTGGTGCGCTTTTGGGCACCTTTACCCGCGGTGATTGCCGCAGGGATCCTCTCTACCTATTACTTCGGTTTAACCGGCACCTTCTGGGCAGTAACCGGTGAATTTACCCGCTGGGGCGGGCATGTATTGCAGTGGTTCGGTCTGCATCCTGAGCAATGGGGTTACTTCAAGGTTATCGGCCTTGAGGGTACGCCGTTGCAGCGCATCGATGGCAGGATGATCATCGGCATGTTTGCCGGCTGTATCGCCGCCGCGTTGTGGGCCAATAACATCAAGCTACGCCAGCCGCAGCACCGCATTCGCATCGTGCAGGCGCTGTTGGGCGGCATTATCGCCGGTTTCGGCGCCCGTCTGGCGATGGGCTGCAACCTGGCGGCGTTCTTTACCGGCATACCGCAGTTCTCGTTGCATGCCTGGTTCTTCGCGCTGGCGACCGCGGCCGGCTCCTACTTTGGTGCCAAATTCACCCTGCTGCCGATGTTTCGTATCCCGGTAAAATTACAAAAGGTGAAAGCCGCCGCCCCGCTGACGCAAAAGCCGGAGCAGGCACGCCGCCGCTTCCGTCTGGGCATGGTGATTTTCTGCCTGTCGATAGCCTGGTCACTTTGGACGCTTTTCGATGCGCCGAAGCTGGGCATCGCCATGCTGTTCGGCATAGGTTTTGGCCTGCTGATAGAACGTGCGCAGATCTGCTTCACTTCCGCCTTCCGCGATTTGTGGATCACCGGACGTACTCATATGGCGAAAGCGATCATTATCGGTATGGCGGTGAGCGCCATCGGCATTTTCAGCTACGTGCAGTTGGGCGTCGCACCAAAAATCATGTGGGCCGGCCCCAATGCCGTGTTGGGCGGGCTGCTGTTTGGGTTCGGTATCGTGCTGGCCGGCGGTTGTGAGACCGGCTGGATGTACCGCGCGGTGGAAGGACAGGTGCATTATTGGTGGGTGGGGCTGGGTAACATCATCGGCGCGACCCTGCTGGCTTACTACTGGGATGATTTGGCCCCTGCGTTGGCCACTGACTACGACAAGATCAATCTGTTGGATACTTTCGGGCCGATCGGCGGCCTGCTGGTGACTTACCTGCTGCTGGGGTTGGCGTTTGCCGCCATGCTGTGGTGGGAGAAACGCTTTTTCCGCGCTAAACCGGATGCGCAGGTGGTTAATTTGAGGAGTGTGTCATGAAGCAAGCGGTGATAGTGCCGGATTACCGGTTGGACATGCTGGGTGAGCCTTGCCCCTACCCGGCCGTGGCGACGCTGGAGGCGATGCCGCAGTTGAAACCGGGAGAGATCCTTGAGGTGATCAGCGACTGTCCGCAGTCAATCAACAACATCCCGCTTGACGCGCGGAATCACGGTTACAAAGTGTTGGATATTCAGCAGGATGGCCCCACCATCCGCTACCTGATCCAGCGCTGACCTGTCAGGGGCAGCGGTGTGCTGCCCCCTTTGTACTGCCGGCGGTAAGGGAAATGATTGCTCCCAGCCCGTCGCTGACTTACCCTTTCGCCAGTTCGCCTTTCACTCCGGCGACAATCTCAAATGAATGCAGCCGCGCCTGATGGTCAAAAATCTGGCCGTTGACCATGATTTCATCCGCGCCGGTTTCGCTCAGCAGCGTTTGCAGCCCCTGGCGTACGGTATTTTCATTGCCGATGATCGACATGCGCAACGCCTGATCAACCCCATATTGTTCCCCGGCGGTCCACAGCGCGTGGATATTGTCCACCGGAGCCGGTAATGGGCCTGGCGAGCCACGACGCAGATTGATGAACTGCTGCTGCATTGAGGTAAACAGGAAGCGTGCATCGGCGTCGCTGTCGGCGGCCACCACGTTGACGCACACCATGGCATGCGGCTGCTGGCACTGCTCAGACGCTTTGAAGTTATCGCGATACAGATTCAGTGCCTGGAACAGCATCTCCGGCGCAAAGTGAGAGGCGAAGGCAAACGGCAGGCCGAGTTGTGCCGCCAACTGCGCGCTGTACAGGCTGGAGCCGAGCAGCCAGAGGGGGACGTGCAACCCTTGGCCAGGTACCGCCTGCACCGGTTGCCCCGGTTGTGCATCGCCGAAATAATGCTGCAATTCCTGTACGTCACGCGGGAAGTTATCCACTTCGCCGGACAAATGACGGCGCAGTGCCATCATGGTGCGCTGATCGGTGCCGGGGGCGCGGCCTAGCCCCAGATCGATACGTCCAGGGTACAGAGACTCCAGCGTGCCGAACTGTTCGGCAATCACCAGCGGTGCATGGTTGGGCAGCATTACGCCGCCGGAACCGAGGCGGATGCTCTGGGTGCCGGAAGCCAGATAGCCCAGCAAGACCGACGTGGCGGCACTGCCGATACCGGTCATGTTGTGATGTTCCGCCAACCAATAGCGCTGATAACCCCACTTTTCGGCATGTTGTGCTAAATCTAAAGAAGCGTGAAAAGCATCGCGCGGTTTTGCCCCTTGCGGGATAGGGGATAAATCCAGTACCGAAACCGGTACCGCAGTTTTTTCAGTCATGACATCGTCCATCAAAAGGTGATCGCTTAAAGGGCGATTGCAGGGGTCTGCAAACTACAAAGCAGAATGTGCTTTTAGTGTTAAAAGCATAATCCAATTTGTGGTTATAAAAGAGGATATATGTGCTCGAGATATCCTTATGAGAAAAATGGTTTTTTTGGGAGTTTATTGAAAATATGGACATGATGATTTCACCTGCCGCTTACTGCTCAGGGAGCTGAGAGAATGAAAAAAAAGACATTGTTTACCTTACTGTTGATGGTGGTGGCGATCGCCATGGCGATATTGTTCCGCGCGCATAATCAGGACTTGTTGTTGCAGGGCGAAGTGGATGCACCCGAAGTGATTGTGGCTTCCAAGGCCAAGGGGCGGGTGATTGAACGCCTGGTGGAACGCGGTGACGACGTGAAGGCAGGGCAAGTGATGATTCAGCTCGACAGCCCGGAGCTGATGGCGCAACTGCGTTCTGCGCAGGCGTCGCGGGACGAGGCCAAGGCTCAGCTCGAACAGTCGTTGCACGGCACGCGTGAAGAAAGCATCCGCAACCTGCGCGCTAATCTGGCGCAGTCTGAAGCGCAATATCGCAACGCGCAGAACGACTACAACCGCAACCTGAGTGTGGCCGGCAAAGGTTATATTTCGAAGTCTGAACTCGACAGTTCACGCCGAGCGCGCGATACCGCTTTCCAACAGGTGCAGGCGGCCAAGGCCAACCTGGATGAAGGCGTCAACGGCGACCGCGTCGAACTGCGGCAACAATATGCGGCGGCGCTGCGAGCGGCGGAAGAAAACTTGCTGCAAGTGAAGGCCCAGACAGACGATCTGCAGGTTTTAGCCCCGGTGACCGGTGAAGTCGGGCCGATACCGGCTGAGGTCGGTGAACTGCTGAATGCAGGTAGCCCGCTGTTGACCCTGATCCGCATACCGGACGCTTATTTTGTGTTTAACCTGCGTGAGGATATTTTAGCCCACGTACGCAAGGGCGATAAAATCCAGATGCGGGTCCCCGCATTGAAGGACAAGATTATCGAAGCGGAGGTGCGCTATATCGCCCCGCTGGGCGACTATGCGACCAAGCGTGCCACCCGAGCTACCGGTGACTTCGATCTGAAAACGTTTGAAGTGCGCCTGTATCCGTCACAGCCGGTAGACGGCCTGCGTCCAGGGATGAGCAGCTTATGGCTATGGAAAGAGTAAGGGCCGGCTGGCGCTGCTTCAGTCACGCGTTTGGCAACGAGTGCCGGGTGGCCTTCCGCAGCCCGGTGGTGCACTGGCTGAGCTGGATCTTCCCGCTGATCCTGTTTGGTCTGATCAGCAGTAACTTTTCGGAAGGCACCTTGCTCGATCTGCCGGTGTCGGTGGTGGACAGCGATCACAGCCCGTTGTCCAAATCATTGACGCGCCGTCTGGATGCCGGTTCGCACGCCCACGTCGAGGCCTACTCCGGCGGACTGCCGGAATCGTTGCATCGGCTGCGCAGTGCGCAGGATTATGCGTTGCTGTATGTACCGCCGGATTTTGAAGCCAACGCGTTGGCAGGCAGACAACCGAGCGTGGTGATGTATTACAATGCGCTGTTTTACGGTGCCGGGCTGTATTCCACTCAGGACTTCAGCGGCCTGATGACCGAAATCAACGCCAGCTACCGCAGTATCATCGCCGGTGAGATGGGCAAAACGCTGCCGCCGCTGGCGGACGTAACCCTGTCGTACGGCAGTTTATTCAACGCCAGCGGCAGCTATATCTATTACCAACAGTTTGCCGCCACCATCCACTTACTGCAGCTGTTCGTGGTGACCTGCATGATCTACGTGCTGGCACGCAGCAAATCTTTGCTGAAGGCGCGGCCGTTCAGCCTGGCGCTGCTCGGTAAGTTGGCGCCCTACACGCTGTGCTTCACCAGCTTGCTGATGGTTGAGATTGCCGCGCTGGTGGGCATTTTTGACGCCCGTGTCAGCGGCAATCCGCTGTTTATGCTGATGATCGGCTTCTTTTACGTGATGGCGGCGCAGAGCATTGGTCTGCTGTTGTTCACCTTCACCAGCAGCACCATCACCGCCTACAGCCTGATTGCCATTTTGGTGAGTATTGCGCTGACCTTCTCGGGCATGGCGGTGCCGGAACTGTCTATGCCGCTGCCGGCGCGCATTATCTCCAATATTGAGCCGTTAACTCATGCGTTGTACGCAATGTTTGACGTATTCCTGCGTCAGGTACCTGCCAGCGCCATCTTCAGTGTCTGTGCATTGCTGTCGATTTATCCGCTGGTGACCGCGCTGTTGGTGCGTAACCGGCTGTTGGCGCGGCTATTGAAAGGAGGGGACGCGGGATGAAACTCTATTGGCAAACCTTCGTCCGGGTACTGCTCGGCATGCTGGAGCGGCCGATGTGGCTGATGCTGATCCTGTCGCTGTGCGTCATGAGCATGGTTTATGCCAACCGCACGGTGTGGGACCTGCCGGTGGGCGTGATCGATCAGGACCACAGCACCGCCAGCCGTCAGCTGATCCGTCAACTGGACGCCACCTCCAAAATCGCCATTGAAACCTACGACAGTCTGGAGCAGGCGCAGCGCGATCTGGGCTGGCGCAAGCTGTTCGCGGTGATCATCATGCCGGTGGATCTGGAGAAGAAGATCCTGAGCGGCCAGAATATCGTGGTACCGGTTTACGGTGATGCGACCAACCGCCTGGCCAACGGACAGATCCAGCAGGACGTGGTGGCGGCCTACCAGCAGTTGCTGACCCAGTACAACAGCGGGCTGCTGTTGCGCAGTGGTTTCAGCGAACGCCAGGCGCAGGTGATCCTGACACCGATACTGGGGCAGACGCTGGACGTGTTTAACCCGGGCATCAGCTTTGCGGCGATTATCTTCCCCGGCCTGTTGGTGATGCTTTTGCAGCACTCGCTGTTGATCGCCTGTGTGCGAGTCAGCATTGCCATGAAGAGCTTGCCCGGTGGCAAAGCGCCGCTGGCGGCTCACCTGGGAGGGCTGACGGCGTTGCTGCCAATCTGGCTGTTCCTGTCGATCGTGCTGTTTGTGCTGTGGCCGTGGGTGCTGGGTTATCGTCAAACGGCGGGTATTGCGGAAATTCTGCTGATGACCTTCCCGTTTTTGCTGGCGGTACTGGGGTTGGGCAAGCTGGTGACCGAGTGCCTGCGCAGCGTCGAGATGATCTATCTGACGCTGGCGTTTATCACGACGCCGATATTTTATCTGTCGGGCACCATCTGGCCGTTGCAGGCGATGCCGGGCTGGGTACGGGCGATTTCCTATAGCATCCCCTCCACCTGGGCGACCAAGGCCGTCGCGGGGGTAAACCAGATGGGGTTGTCGCTGCATGAAGTATGGGGGGACGTGGCGATGTTGCTGGTACTGGGGATCATTTACACCCTGCTGGGCTTCGCTGTGGGCTTCGTGCGCAACAGTGTGGCGCTGCGCAGCATGTTGCGTAAACGGCAGACTGATTAGCGTTCCGGCCAGGGCGCGCGCTCATTTCCTTGACCCTTAACAAGGTGGGCAGGCGCGCGTTCTCGCATAATCACGCCCGTGAATTCTTTTACTGGTGTGATTAGCATGGCTTACCTACTGAACCTGAACTGGCCCGAGTTTTTAGAGAAATACTGGCAGAAAAAACCTGTGGTTTTGAAAAATGCCTTCCCGAATTTTGTCGACCCTATCACGCCGGACGAACTGGCGGGGCTGGCGATGGAGCCGGAAGTTGACAGCCGTCTGGTGAGTCAGACCCATGGCGAATGGCAGGCCAGCAACGGTCCGTTTGAACATTTCGATGGCCTCGGTGAAACAGGCTGGTCCTTGCTGGCGCAGGCCGTGAACCATTGGCATGCGCCCTCTGCCGAACTGGTGCGCCCGTTTCGCGTCTTGCCGGACTGGCGCCTGGATGACCTGATGATCTCCTTCTCGGTGCCGGGCGGCGGCGTGGGGCCACACATCGACAATTACGATGTGTTTATCATTCAGGGGATGGGCCGTCGTCGCTGGCGCGTTGGCGATGCCTTACCGATGCGTCAGTTCTGCCCGCATCCGGCGTTGCTGCACGTTGATCCCTTCGAACCGATTATTGATGAAGATTTGGAGCCGGGCGACATCCTGTACATCCCGCCGGGCTTCCCGCATGACGGCTTCACCCACGAAACGGCGTTTAATTATTCTGTGGGCTTCCGTGGGCCCAATGGTCGCGACCTGATCAGCAGCTTTGCCGACTACGCACTGGAAAACGATCTGGGTGGCGCGCACTACAGCGATCCTGATTTAACCGTGCGTGAGCATCCGGGCCGGGTAGAAGAAGACGAACTTGAGCGTTTACGCTCAATGATGGTCGACATGATCAACCGGCCGGAAGATTTTAAGCAGTGGTTTGGCCGTTTCGCCACCACGCCGCGTCATGAGCTGGATATCGCGATGGCAGAGCCGCCGTATGAAGATCAAGAGGTACTGCATGCGCTGATGAGCGGTGAAACTCTGACCCGCTTGAGCGGCTTGCGTGTGCTGCACATCGGCGACAGCTTCTTCGTCAACAGCGAGCGTCTGGCCACCGTGGATGCACGGGCGGCCGATGCGTTGTGTCGCTATACCGAACTGGGTCAGCCGGAATTGGGCGATGCGTTGCAAAACCCGGCGTTTGTGGCTGAGCTGACGGAGCTGATCAATCAGGGCTACTGGTTCTTCAAAGAGTAGTTGCCGTTGTCTGCTGAATTGCCGGGGCACTAGGTTGACCCGGCAATTTTTTATTTTCTCAACGGATCAAGACACCAATTCCAGCCCGGCTACCCGACGCCAGTAACCGTTACAATCGGCTTGTTCGGTGAGCGTTAACGGCTGTGCGCCCTGCTCGTTGGCACGAAAATCGTCGACGAGCGCCAGCGTTTCCGGCCCCTGCGGCGACAGACGCACGATATCCACCAACCCCTGCATACCGCCCAGCTCATTCCCCAGGTTGTAACAGTAACCGCTCATGGTCTGAATACCGTTGAGCACAAACACCTGCTGTTGTTCTTGCGAACGCATCATTCGCCCCTGCGGGTATTTGATGCAGCAGGTTTCGCATTCGTCCTTGGCGCGATCTTCCGAACGTGCGGTGAAGCAGCGTGCCGAATAGGCCAGCGGGAGATGGCCGTAGCTCAGCACCTCCACCTCAAATTGCTGGCGAAAGCCTAACTCATCGCACTGTTCCAGCAGCTTGGCCAGCCAGTCGCGGGACAGTTCGACCGGCATACACCAGCGCGTCATGCCCTGGCGATGCAGCAGGCGCAGGGTATAGGCGTTGTAGCAATTCAGCGCGTGCCCGGCGACGAACGGCAGGCCGCGTTCCGCCGCCATATTTACCGTACCCAGATCGTTGGCTTCGATCAGGAACTCACCGTTTTCCACATAGCGTTTCAGTTCATTCAGCTCTGACGGTGCCTGTAACAGCGCCAGGGTGGAGATCACCACCTGCTTGCCGCTACGGGCAATCTCCTGCGCCAGTGCCAGCCAGTCGCCTACCTTCATTTCACGTCGTTTGGTGCAGACGCTTTCGCCGAGATAAATAATTTCCGCGCTGCTCTTCACCGCCTGCTGATAAAAACTTTCAACCTCGGTTTTTGGCCAGTAGTACAGCACCGGGCCTAATGCGTATTTCATGTGTCCTCCTGCTACTGCCATTTGCGGTGATAGGCACCGAGGGTGGTCTGGGTACCTTCGGACATTGAACCGAGCGCCTCCATCCAGCCTGCTTCAGCCTGATAAGCGGCCGGATCTGCCTGGCAGCGGTCGATAGCCTGGCGCCAGACGCGGGCCACCTGGCTGACATAGGCCGGGCTGCGCTGGCGGCCTTCAATTTTCACCGAGGCGATATTGGCAGCCAGTAGCTCCGGCAGCAGTTCCAGCGTATTGAGGCTGGTGGGTTCTTCCAGCGCGTGGTAGCGCACGTCATCCACCAGATAGCGGCCCTTGCACAGCGTGGGGTAGCCGGCATTTTCATCGTCCCGGTAGCGGTCGATCAGCACGCCGTTCAGGCGCGACTCCATGCCCTGCGCCGTTTGCTGCCAGCGCACGTAGCGTGCCGGTGAACAGGCCCCGACGGTATTGGGAGACTCACCGGTCAGGTAAGAGGAGAGGTAGCAGCGCCCCTCGGCCATGATGCACAGGCTGCCGAAGGCGAAGACTTCCAGCGGCACCGGGCTGGTGCGTGCCAACTGTTTGACCTGGTGCATCGACAGTACGCGCGGCAACACCACCCGACTGACGTCGAAATGGCGTTGGTAGAAGCGAATCGCCTCTTCGTTGGTGGCGGAAGCCTGCACCGACACGTGTCGTTCCAACTGCGGGTAACGTGCGGCGGCGTATTCCAGCATCGCCAAATCGGCCAGGATCAGCACGTCGGCGCCCAACTGTGCCGCCATGTCCACAGCCCGCTGCCAGCGGGCATAGCCGTCGGGGTGGGCGAAGGTATTGATGGCGATGTGCAGTTTGCGGTTGTGGCGGTGCACATACTCGACCGCTTCCTGCAGCTTTTTCTCGGTAAAGTTGAGGCCGGCAAAGTGGCGCGCATTGGTATCATCTTTCAGGCCGATATACACGGCGTCTGCGCCGTTATCCACCGCAGCCTTCAGGGCCGGCAGATTACCGGCGGGACAAAGCAGCTCCATAGATTTATCCTGACTCAGCCGCACACCCGTGGCGGATGCAGACTGTCACAATGTTTGCCGGTGACTGTTTTCAACCGGCAAACGCTAATCGGGAGGCAATTTTAGTGAAAGCGCGATGAACAGGTTTTGATTTGAGGCAGCTTCTGGCGTATTGATAAAGCTGGCGGCGAAATGCACTATTTGTTGATATAGAGCGCTTCAGCCGTGCGCCACTGTGGCAAAATAGCGCATCTGTGTTGAAAGGAGTGAACGACAGTGTTGGAACAATTACGAGCGCGCATTGTGCGCCAAGGGCCGTCGCTGCTGCGAGTCCCGCTAAAATTCACGCCGTTTGCTTTGCAGCGCCAGCTTCTGGAACAGGTGTTGGGCTGGCAGTTCCGTCAGGCGCTGGCGGATGGCGATCTGGAATTTCTCGAATCGCGCTGGTTAAAGATCGAAGTGCGCGATCTGGCGCTACACTGGTTTATGACGGTCGAAAACGACAAACTGGTGGTCAGCCAACACGCCGAGGCTGATGTCAGCTTCAGCGGCGACGCCAACGATCTGATTCTTATCGCAGCGCGTAAGCAAGATCCCGATACGCTGTTCTTCCAGCGTCGGTTGCAGATTGAAGGGGACACCGAATTGGGCCTGTATGTGAAAAATCTGATGGATGCCATCGAGCTGGAAACCATGCCTGCGCCGTTGCGCATGGGTCTGCTGCAGTTGGCCGAATTTGTGGAAGCAGGGTTGCAGGAGGGCACGGTGCAAACTTCCCGTGTGCCGGTATCATGCTAATCCGTGTAGAAATTCCGGTAGATGCCGCGGGCATTGACGCCCTGCTGCGCCGTGCCTTCGGGCGTGATGACGAGGCCGATCTGGTGCAGCAACTGCGTGAAGATGGGTTGCTGACGTTGGGTATCGTGGCCACTGACGACGAAGGCGGCGTAGTGGGTTATGCCGCGTTCAGCCCGGTGGACGTGGCCGGTGAGGATCGCCAATGGGTCGGTCTGGCGCCGCTGGCGGTGGACGAAAGCCTGCGTCGGCAGGGGCTGGGCGAAAAGCTGATCTACGAAGGGTTGGATTCGCTCAATGAGTTCAGCTATGCCGCGGTGGTGGTGCTGGGCGATCCCGCTTATTACGGCCGCTTTGGCTTTAAACCGGCTGCCGCCTATGGTCTGCAATGCCGCTGGCCGGGAAGCGAAGCCGCGTTCCAGGTGTATCCGCTGGCGGAGAATGCCTTGGCCGAGGCCAGCGGTGCGGTGGAGTATTCCGAACCCTTTAACCGCTTTTAACCTCAGCATCCGGCAGTAAATAATCCAGCGAAAGAGGCGGGTGGTTCACCAGCCTCTCTTTTTGCATTTTACTCAGTTGCTTCACCCGGTATTCCAGCCTCAGCGCTTTTGAACGATCCCCCGCCAGACAGTGAAACGCCAGCACCAGCTCACCTTTGCCTCGTAGCGCCTTCGCGCCTTTGCCTGCCTGATGTTGCGCCAGGCGGCGTACCACGTCGGTAGTGATGCCGGTATACAGCATGCCGTTAGGCAGACGCAGCATGTAGAGGTGCCAGGGGGAGAGGGTATCCGTCATGAATGTGCAGCAACTTTGGTAGCCAGGGTGGGAATATGATGGCATGTTCGCCGTCGTAATCCCACCCTGTCCGCCAATGGTTGACTGCCGTCAGCCTTTTTTACCCATAATTTCGAAACGCGGTGAAACCATGCCGTACAGTGTCCAGCCGAGGAAAGTGGCAATGGCGCCCCACATCATGGCTTCTTCACCAGAGCTATAGAGCGCATAGAAGCTGTACAGCGCACCGATACCGGCAATGATGTTGGCGATCCGCGCTTTTTTCTCCGGCACTTTCGCCACCTTCTGAATAATGATCAGCGCTGCCATCGATAAGATGTAAGGGATGATATTGGTCACCACGGCCAGGTTAACCAGCACGTTGAACTGCTTGTTCAGCGACGGGCTGATGGTCATCAGGGATAGCACGCTCTGGATAACGACGATGGTCAGCATGCCTTTGACCGGGGCGTCCGCCTTGCTGAGTTTGGAGAATATTTTCGGGAAGAAACCGCTGTCAGCGGAGGATTTGAACACCTGGGCGATGGTGAACTGCCACCCCAGCAGCGATCCGACGCAGGACATGATCATCAGTGCCATGATGATCTTGCCGACCGTTGGATTAAACATGTGGGAGAATGCGAGTCCAAACGGCGCAGTGGAATTGGCCAGGTCCATATTAGGCACGATACCGGCGATCACGTTGGTCGAAACGATATAAATCACCGCGGCGCTGAGAGTACCGCCCAGAACGGCGATCGGAACATTACGCTCTGGGTTCTCCACCACGTCGGTGTTGGCGCAGGCGGATTCAAGCCCCAGAAAAGCCCACAAAGTCATGGAAATGGAGGCACCGATAGCTTCAAATGTTGGGACCTGATGCGGGTTCCATGCGGCGATATAAGCGCTGCCGCTGAACCAGTGCCAGCCGATAATCGAGATCCCCACGACCGGAATAATGACGCCCCACACCGTGATACCGCTGATCCTCCCGGTAATGCGTGCGCCGCCGAAGTTGGCGACCGTGGCTAACCACAATACCCCGATAGTGGCGATACAGATCCCCAATGGGCTCAGATTAGCGCCAAACAGCTCAGTACCGTACCCAACCGCAGAAATGGCGATGGCGATATTAGCGATCAGTAGCGAGACGCCATAGGTGTAGTTCGCCATAAAGTTGCCTGATTTGCCGAAGGCATATTCAGCATAACCCCCCATGCCACCGGATTTGCGACTGAACATGCCGCACTTGGCGAAGGCATAGGCAAGCGCCATTGAGCCAATGGCGGTAACCAACCAGGAGACAATAGAAATGGTTCCCACTTCAGCCAGTTTGGTCGGCAGCATAATTATGCCGGACCCCATCATGTTGACGGCCGTCAGGATCGTTAACTGCACGACCCCCATTTTATTATTGGACTTACTCATGATCATTCTCTCTTTTATGATGCGATCTGAGCGGCGAATAAAATTCACCGCCTTGTAAGGTCATTAATTCGTCATGACATAGCCGTAAGCACGATTCCAGCCATCTTCATCTTTCTGGATATAAACTCCCTGCAACTCCGGCGCAAATCCAGGCAATAAATTAATACCTTCTTCCAATGCCAGGAAATAACGCTGTGCCGCACCACCCCATATTTCACCAGGAACTACGCATAAAACACCTGGGGGATAAGGTAATGCGCCCTCGGCCGCAATACGGCCTTCCGCTTTGGCCAGTGAAACCAGTTCAATATTACCGCGGACAAATTCCGTATTGGCATCTTGCGGATTCATGGCAATGCGAGGGAAATAATTCTTGCGGAACATTTCTTTTTGCAGCTCTTTGACGTCGTAGCTGACATAGAGATCGTGCATCTCTTGGCAAAGTTGACGCAGGGTATAATTTTCGTAGCGTTGCTGATTGCTTTTATATACCGCAGGAAGAACTTCGCTGAGTAAGGAATCCTGCTCGATGTGTTTTTCAAAGCGGGCAATCAACGCCACCAAATGCTGCATTTTTGCAATGTCTTCAGCCGGAGTAAGCAGGAACAGGATCGAGTTGAGATCGCATTTTTCCGGCACTATGCCGTTTTCGCGCAGGTAGTTGGCTAAAATGGTCGCCGGAATGCCGAAGTCACTGTAGTTGCCGCTCGCCGTGTCTATGCCCGGCGTGGTGAGCAACAGCTTGCATGGGTCGACAAAATACTGCGATTCCGCATAGCCTTCAAAGGCATGCCATTTCTCGCCTGGCACAAAGTTGAAGAAGCGCAAATCGTTGGCCATCGTCTCGGTGTCATAAGACTGCCAAGGCTTGCCGTCGATCTGGTCCGGGACAAAAGGTTTGATTAACTGGCAGGTTTCCAGCAGCATCTTGCGCGCTTCAATCCCCACGCGAACGCACTCTTTCCACAGGCGCTGGCCGCTTTTCCCTTCATGCATTTTGGCGTTAACATCCAGCGCGGCAAACAGCGGGTAAAACGGGCTGGTGGAGGCATGCAGCATAAAGGCGTTATTAAAGCGCTTATGGTTGCAATAACGGCTTTGTCCTTTGATATGTTTATCTTTTTTATGAATTTGCGAGGTTTGTGAGAACCCGGCCTGCTGCTTGTGAACGGACTGGGTAACAATAATCCCCGGGTCGTTTTCATTCAGTTCGAGCAGCAAAGGCGAACAATCTTTCATCATTGGAATGAATTGTTCATAGCCGACCCAGGCGGAATCAAACAGGATGTAATCACACAGATGCCCAATCTTGTCGACCACCTGGCGAGCGTTGTAAATGGTGCCGTCATAGGTGCCTAACTGGATGATCGCTAAACGGAAAGGTCGGGCTTCATTGGCGCGCTCTGGAGCCACTTCACGGATCTGCTGGCGTAAGTAACGTTCATCAAAGCAGTGGGCATCAATCCCGCCGATAAAGCCAAATGGGTTGCGGGCAGTTTCCAGATACACCGGCGTTGCGCCAGCCTGAATCAGTGCGCCGTGGTGATTGGATTTGTGGTTATTACGGTCGAACAATACTAAATCGCCGCGCGTTAACAGGGCGTTGGTCGCGACTTTGTTTGATGCAGAGGTGCCGTTTAGCACGAAATAGGTTTTATCGGCGTTAAATACCTTGGCTGCGTGTTGCTGTGCAGCGCAGGGAGCGCCCTCATGAATCAATAAATCACCCAGTTTGACGTCTGCGTTGCACATATCGGAACGGAAAAGGGTTTCGCCATAGAAATCAAAGAACTGGCGTCCAGCCGGGTGCTTGCGGAAGAATTCACCGCCCTGATGGCCCGGGCAGGCAAAGGTGGCGTTGCCCATTTCGACATACTGCGTCAGGGTGTTAAAGAACGGTGGCAGCAGATCTTTTTCATATTTTACCGCCGCGGCTTCCAGCTGTTTGCCGTAGAACTGAGTGTTTTTCCCACACAGTTCGAAGACGCCGTGTAGCGCCGGCAATACGGCGTTATCCAGCTCTTCTTCACAGCAAACGGCCACAAACAAAGGGATATTCAAACCGATCTCTTCGAGATGCGTCACCATACCCTGTGCGACATCTCCAACGGACAGCACAATAGCGGCAACATCATTGAAATCGCTCTGATGCACGTCGACAACGTCGCGTTCTGTTTCAAAGCAGCCTAGTGTTTTTTCATTGGCAGCAATTTTTAGCTTTTTCATTTTTCTCATTCTTCAGATAAAGGCAATCCATCGACAAATAAACTGCATTGCCGTTAACGCCTTATTAAATTTAAGGTGTGCGAAACCCGGGTTATGCCGAAGGCATTTCCTGAATTTATTCTTTTATTTATTGCGTGACGTTCTCATCCAGGTTTAAGCGAATGACGACGTTATCCCATGATTTAAGGAATGGAGAGCATCCCTGACGATCAGCGAGAATATAACGGGTCGTAATAACTTTTTACGCTGGGAATAAGAACCAACAGGAGGGAGGTTATCTGAAGTTAAAGAAGGCAAAGCTAAAGCAACTACGATGAGCCATCATCATAATATGAGTCGTGCGCCTGATGTGCGCCATTTTTCTGTTGTTGTTTTCCATTTCTAATCCACCTTATTGAGTGAAAAGATGGCGCTATTTTAACGCGGGTTAAGCTAAAATATGTGATATTAATCACGTAAACTACTCTTCAAGTAAATAACTATTCATTAGTTATGCATCATATTGCATAAGTATCGATTCAAAGAGAAATTCACCATGTAAATGGATTGATAACAAACCGCCATTTTAGCGACCTCATTTTCCGTGATCCCGGGCGAGGGCAAAAAAATTTCGTTTAAACTGGCCGTAGAGTGAGTAGATAAAGAGGCTTTGTTTTCTTTATGTTATAAATCGATATATTCATTTTTTGTATATTAATTCATTATATATGGGTGGTTATTCTGTTTTGGTTTTTGCGGGCATTGTTGTTATTTGTGACCCTCCTCAACAACACAGGTTAAGATGAAGCAAGATAAAGGGGAGAATTCACCGTGACCATGACCGACGATCTTGAACCCATTACGCATTTCCTCAGCAAGCAGCACGTACTGACATTGTGCGCGGGAAATGGCATGGATATGTGGTGCGCCAACTGTTTTTACCTGTTCGACGCCGAGCGCATGGCGCTGTGGCTGATGACTGAAACCCACACCCGACACGGCGAGCTGATGCTGCAAAACGCCAGTGTGGTGGGCACCATAGCACCGAAGCCAAAGACCATCGCGTTGATCCGCGGTGTGCAGTACCGGGCGCACGCGGTGATGCTGAACGGTGACGAAGAGCGACTTGCACGGGCGCGTTACTGCAAGCGTTTCCCGATTGCCAAGATGATGAAGGCGCCCGTCTGGCAGCTGGATTTGCAGGAAGTGAAAATGACCGACAACACCCTCGGTTTCGGTAAAAAACTGCACTGGACGCGGGACTGAGTTCAACAAACTATACTTTTCAGAGACATCAATCGGCGGGAGGGCATATGGCACGGGTATTCATGGTAGGCGCCACGGGGCTGGTGGGCAGTGAGCTGTTGCGGTTGCTGCAGGCCAATCCTCAGGTTACGGCGATTGTCGCGCCAACGCGCAAGCCGCTGCCACCGCACGAAAAATTAGACAATCCCGTGGGTGATGATTTGTTCGCGCTGCTGACTGAGCAAGAGCAGCCTGCCGATATGGTTTTTTGCTGCCTGGGAACGACCCGCCGCGAGGCCGGCAGCGACGCCAATTTCCACTACGTTGATTACACTCTGGTGGTGGAAAGCGCACTGACAGGTCGTCGATTGGGCGCGCAGCATTGCCTGGCGGTCAGTGCGTTGGGCGCGAGTTCGCGCTCCACCTTTCTTTATAACCGTACCAAGGGCGAAATGGAGCAGGCGCTGCGTGAACAAAACTGGCCGCGTTTGACACTGGTACGGCCATCGATGTTATTAGGCGCACGGCCATCGCCGCGGTTGCTGGAACGCCTCACCGCGCCGCTGTTCAAATTGCTGCCCGGAAAATGGCGTGCGGTGAGCGCTAAAGACGTGGCGCAGACCCTGCTGGAACAGGCATTCAGCCCTGGCCATGGCGTTAAGGTGCTGGAATCCGATCGGCTGCATTGCTACCGCAGTGCACACTGAGATTATCGAACGCCAGTTCCAGACCGGGTGGCAGTTCGTTGTCCATCAACCACAAATCGAGATGGTGGCTGATGTGTGTTAACAGAGTGCGGTCTGGCTGTAAGCGCAGCTGGATCTCCAGCGCTCGGGTCAGATCGTTGTGGTTGCGTGGCGCCTGCGGTTGAGGGGGCAGGCTGCAATCGAGCACCAGTAAATCCAACGGTACCTCGCGCAGAAAAGCTTCGGTGTCGGCTGGCAGACCAACGGTATCGGTCAGGTAGGCCAGCGATGCCCCTGCGGCCTGGATCAGATAGCCCTGCGTTATTTTTGAATGCTGCAACGGCAGCGGAGTGATGTGCAGCCCGCCCAATTCAACGGTTTCGAAAGGCTTTAGCGGCGGCTGAAACGCCAGAATGCCGGGGTGTTTGAACAGATCATCGCAGCCTTGTTCGTCCGCCGGACCATAGACGGGAATAAAATTTCCGCACCCCCAACGCAAAGGAAATAACCCCTGAACGTGATCCATGTGGTAATGTGTCAGTAAAAAACGTTGAATTTCCCCCGCCGAAAAACGCCGTTCCAACGACGGTAATCCCGCATCCAACAAGGTTGTTTCCCCCTGAAATTTGAGTATGGCGCTGCACGGGCGTCGCCGAAATGCCGGTTCACGCCGTGCCCGCTGACAGACCAGACAATCACAGCCAAACACCGGGATCTGTTGCGCGCCGCCGGTGCCGAGAAACGTCAGTTGCATGTCGTCACTCCCGATTATAAGTACTTCTCCGCGAAGGCATGAATATCACGGAAATCCGCCAACCGTTGTTGCAGCGTCTGATGATCCCAGTGCCACCACTGGCTGCGCTCAATGCGTTCGATCAGGGCGTCGTCGAAACGCATGCCGATTTTTTTAGCTGCTACGCCGGCGACAATCTCATAGGGCGCGACATCTTTGGTGACCACCGCCGCGCTGCCGATGACGGCACCGTTACCGATGCTGACGCCGGGCATCAGGATAGCGTTATGACCTATCCAGACGTCGTGGCCAACGGTCACGTGGTGTTCACGCCGCCAGTCGAAGAACGCCTCGTCATCTTCCCCCAGCTCATACTCTGAAGCACGGTAGGTGAAATGGTGCTGAGCAATGCGCTGGTAGGTGGGGTGATTGCCAGGATTGATACGTGCATAAGAGGCTATCGACACGAATTTGCCGATGGTGGCGTAAAAAATCTGGTTGTGTCCGGCGGTGTAGGAGTAGTCACCCATCTCCACCTCTTCCAGGATCGCATCGTCGGCCAGGTGCACATACTGGCCTAAGCGGCTGCGGTTAAGCGTCACGTTGTTACCGATTTTCGGCTGCGCCGCATCGTTCATGGCATGGCATCCTGTGGTTGTTTTTGTGAAACAGGCAGCAACGCCAGCAGTGCCGCCAGGGTGTCATCAAGGTTGCCGTCGTTATCCAGCAGGCGGCATCCGGCTGGGAGCTTTTGTTGATATTCCGCCGCGCGCGCCAGCCGCTGTTCTATCTGCCCGGGGTTTTCGCGCCCGCGGTTTTGCAGGCGCTGACGCAGAATATCAGTGCTGACCTGCAGGCAGACCGGCAGCAACTGCGCGCCGTAGCGCTGTTGCGCCTGCGGCAGGTGGGCACGCGAGCCGTTGACGACTACATCGATCCCCTGCAGCAGCCAAAGATCTACTTCGATCCCAAAAGCGTAATGATGCTGGTGCGCCTGCCAGTCCAGGGCGAACAGGCCTTTGGCGCGGCGGCGCAGGAATTCAGGCTCGCTGAGCGCAATGTGGTTTTCGCAACCGGCGTCCGCCGGCCGGGTAATATAGCGATGCGCCACCAGCGGCGCACTGTCGGCATGGGTTCGCAGCGCGGCCAGCAGGCTGTCTTTACCGGCCCCGGAAGGCCCCATCAGATAGATAAGCTGTGCCATCAGAACACCTGCTTGCCCTGGCGCCACACGTTCTGCACGTAGATATGCTCCGCGTGCGGCCGTGCCAGCACCAAATCTGCCCGCAATCCTTCGGCGATCGTCCCGCGATCCTGCAAATCCAGCGCTTTCGCCGGGTTGCGGGTGATCATCTGCACCGCCTGCGGCAAGCTGTAGCCGTTGCGCTCGTCGGCCGCGATACGGAACGCCGCATCCAGCAGGCTGGCCGGGTAATAATCGGAAGACAGAATATCCAGCACCCCCAGCGCCGCCAGGTGATGTGCCGCCACGTTGCCGGAGTGGGAACCGCCGCGCACGATATTCGGCGCGCCCATCAGTACCTGTAATCCTTGCTGATGGGAGGCCAGGGCGGCGGCTTCGGTGGTGGGGAATTCAGCAATGGCGCTGCCCAGCGCACAGGACTCGGCGACATGCTCGGCGGTGGCGTCGTCGTGGCTGGCAAGGGAGATTTTGCGCGCCCGGCAGTGGGCGGCGATTGCCTCGCGGTTCGGTGTGGCCCAGCGGGCGGAAAGCCCGATCTGCTGTTCTTCGAACTCGCTCATCTGCTGGTCATTGAGGTTGTATTTGCCCTGGTAGTATTCACGGTATTTTTCGCGCGAAGCGAACTGACGCTGGCCCGGCGAATGGTCCATCAGCGAGACCAACGACACGCCCGGTTTGTCCATCAGCTGTTCGAACAACGGCAGGGTGCTGTCGTGCGGCAGTTCGCAGCGCAGGTGCAGCCGGTGTTCGGCGCGATTCACCCCCGCACGTTGGCTGTGGATCACCGCGTCGATCATTTTTTGCAGGTTTTCCAATCGGTGGCCGCCGTCGCGTACGTCACCGATCGCCACCGCGTCCAGCACGGTGGTGATGCCATTGGCGACCATCAATGCATCATGGCTGCTCATGGCTGAATGGGCCGGCCAGTCAACATTGGGGCGCGGAGTGAAAAACTTGTCCAGGTTGTCGGTATGCAGTTCGATCAGCCCCGGCAGTAGCCAGCCGCCTTCACCGTTCAATGCCTGCGGTAACTGACTCGGCGTATCGGCAAAACTGCGGATCGTGCCGTCGCTGATCTCCAGCGATCCTTCTACAACCTGATCTTCCAGCACCAGCTTCACGTTATTGATGATCATCAGAGGATCTCCAGCGCCTGAGGCGCCTGCATGTCATATAACCGGTCGGCGACCTGCTGACGGACGCCCTCATCATGAAAAATGCCGACGATCGCCGCCCCGCGCCGTTTGGCCTGCTCGATCAGCCCGACCACCGCCGCGCTGTTGCGGCTGTCGAGTGAGGCCGTCGGTTCGTCCAGCAGCAAAATCGGATAGTCGACGATAAAACCGCGTGCAATGTTCACCCGCTGCTGTTCTCCGCCGGAGAAGGTGGAGGGCGCCAACTGCCACAGACGCTGCGGCACATTGAGCTGGTTGAGCAACGTCTCGGCGCGTTCACGGCATTCGGCGCGATCGGCACCCTGTTCCAGTAACGGCTGCATCACCAAGTCCAGTGCGCTGATCCGTGGGATCACCCGCAAGAATTGGCTCACCCAGCCGAGGGTATGGCGGCGAACCGCCAGGATCTGGCGCGCTTCGGCCTGCACCATGTCCAGCCATTCCCCCTGGTGGTTGACCCAGATATGGCCGCTGTCGGGCAGATAGTTGGCGTACAGCGAGCGCAGCAGGGTCGATTTTCCGCTGCCGGAATGGCCGTGCAGCACCACGCATTCGCCGCTGCTGACCGTCATGTTGGCGTCGTGCAACACCGGCAGCCGCGTGCCGTGCTGCTGGTGAAGCACAAAGGTTTTGCTGAGGTGTTCAACCCGGATTTGAATTGTCATCTGTTATTACCTTGCGTTACGACAGCACCGAAGAAACCAGCAGTTGGGTATAAGGATGGTGCGGATCGTCCAGCACCCGGTCGGTCAGGCCGCTTTCCACCACTTCGCCCTGTTTCATCACCAGCAACCGGTGCGCCAGCAGGCGCGCCACGCCGAGATCGTGGGTGACAATCACCGCCGCCAGCTGCATTTCCACCACCAGAGTGCGCAGCAGATCGAGCAACCGCGCCTGAACCGAAACGTCCAGCCCACCAGTGGGCTCGTCCATAAACACCAGCTTCGGGTGGGTCACCAGATTGCGGGCGATCTGCAACCGCTGCTGCATGCCGCCGGAAAAGGTCGTCGGCAGATCGTCAAGACGCGACAGCGGGATCTCGACGTCCTCCAGCCATTGGCCGGCCTGGCGGCGGATGTCGCCATAGTGGCGCTGACCGATAGCCATCAGCCGTTCGCCGATGTTGCCGCCGGCGGAAACCTTGGGCCGCAGTCCATCGAGCGGGTGCTGATGCACCACGCCCCAGTCGGTGCGCAGCAGGCGACGGCGATCGCTTTCCGCCATCGCATACAAATCATGTTGTTGCCCGGCCTGTGGCCGATAGAGGATCTGCCCGTGTTGCGGGGCCAGCCGTGCCGAGATGGATTTCAGCAGGGTGGTTTTGCCGGAGCCGGACTCGCCGACGATACCCAATACTTCACCGGGGTAGATATCGAAAGATACATCGCTAAAACCTTTGCCCGGTGCGTACAGATGGGTGAGGTTCGCCACCGACAGCAGCGGCGTGGTGCTCAGAGGGGTGGAAGTCATCAGTGCTGCGCCTCTTGCGAAGGTTGCGCCAGTTGCTGCTGGCAGTAATCGGTATCGGAGCAGACGAACATGCGGTTGCCCTGGTCGTCGAGTACCACTTCGTCCAGATAGCTGTGGCGTGAGCCGCACAGCGCGCAGGGCTCGTCCCACTGCTGCACGCTAAACGGATGATCGTCGAAGTCCAGACTCTCCACCTTGGTAAACGGCGGCAGGGCATAAATGCGCTTCTCGCGGCCGGCACCAAACAGCTGTAGCGCCGGCATCATGTGCATTTTCGGGTTATCGAATTTGGGGATCGGTGACGGATCCATCACGTAGCGATCGTTGACCTTCACCGGGTAGGCATAGGTGGTGGCGATGTGGCCGTAGCGTGCGATGTCTTCATACAGTTTCACCTGCATCACGCCATATTCTTCCAGCGCATGCATTTTGCGAGTCTCGGTTTCGCGCGGTTCGATAAAGCGCAGCGGTTCCGGGATAGGGACCTGATAAATCAGGATCTGGTCTTCGCGCAGCGCGGTTTCCGGAATGCGGTGACGGGTCTGGATCAGCGTGGCTTCCGGCGTGCGTTCGGTGGTAGCGACCCCGGCGACGCGCTGGAAGAAGCGGCGAATCGACACGGCGTTGGTGGTGTCGTCGGCCCCCTGGTCAATCACCTTCAGCACGTCGGCGCGACCAATCACGCTGGCGGTCAACTGAATGCCGCCGGTGCCCCAGCCGTAGGGCATCGGCATCTCACGGCCGCCGAACGGCACCTGGTAGCCGGGGATAGCGACCGCCTTCAGAATGGCGCGGCGGATCATGCGTTTGGTCTGTTCGTCGAGATAACCCAGGTTATAGCCGGTTAATACTTCACTCATCGCGGGCCTCCTGACGCTCGCTAAATTCCTGGCGCAGACGCTTAAGCAGTTCCAGTTCAGCCTGGAAATCGACGTAGTGCGGCAGTTTGAGGTGGGAAACAAAGCCGGCGGCTTCGACATTATCGGCATGGGCCAGTACGAACTCTTCGTCCTGCGCCGGGCTGGCGATGCCTTCGTCGTACTCGGGGCTTTGCAGTGCGCGATCCACCAGTGCCATTGCCATTGCCTTGCGCTCGGCGCGGCCAAACACCAGACCGTAGCCGCGAGTAAAATGCGGGGGTTGGTCTGCCGGGTCGATAAAGCCGTTAACCATTTCGCATTCAGTTAGCAGGATCTCGCCGATATCCAGCGTGAAACCTAACTCTTCCGGCGTGATCTCCACTGAAACATAGCCAGTACGGATCTCGCCGGCGAAGGGGTGAGTCCGGCCGTAGCCACGCTGGGTGGAGTAGCTCAGCGCCAGTAAAAAGCCTTCGTCACCGCGTACCAGTTGTTGCAGGCGAGCCGAACGTGAACAGGGGTAAACCGGGGGATTACGGGTAATGTCATCCGGCGTGCTGCCGTCGTCCTGTTCCGCCAGCGCCAGCCGTTGTTGACTAAGCAAATCGAACACGTGGGCGCAATTTTCCGGCAAGGGTTCGTCGGCCTGCGGCACGTGTGGTGTTTCCCCTTCCGCCAGCAGCGCAAAATCCAGTAGCCGATGGGTATAATCGTAGGTCGGCCCCAGCACCTGCCCACCGGGCAAGTCCTTGTAAACCGCCGAGATACGACGTTCCAGCCGCATGTTTTCTGTCGTCAGCGGTTCGCCGATGGCCAGACGCGGCAGGGTGGTGCGATAGGCGCGCAGCAGGAAAATGGCCTCGACCAAATCGCCGCTCGCCTGCTTGATGGCCAACGCCGCCAGCTCGGGATCGTAGATGCCGCCCTCGGTCATGACCCGGTCCACTGCCAGCCCCAGCTGTTGTTCAATTTGCAGGGCACCCAGCTCCGGCACGCCGTCGTCGCCACGCCGCAGCTGTTCTTGTAACTGATGGGCAGCCTCAATGGCTTTTTCGCCCCCTTTAACGGCAACGTACATCAGCACACCTCCACGTGGGTGGTTCGCGGTAATGCCAACAGGCGTTCGCCGCAGGTCAGCAGAAAATCCAGCCCCAGCGGGAAGCGCTGCGGGCGGTTAAGCAGGTAATCCAGCAACGCCGGGGGCAACTGCGGTGCAATCGTCCGTTGATGCTCAATACCGGGTCCCGTCAGACGCAGTGCAGTGCCTTGTTCCAGGCTAGCGAGTTGTACAACCACCGTGGCGCTGAACTCAGGGGAAATTTCACTGCCGTGCGGCAAGGCCTGTAAATCGGCCGCCTGCAGTTGGGCATCGAACAGGGCAAAACAAACCTCTTCGGCCCGGTTGGCCAGCGGTGCGCCGCTGTGGAAGCGAATGTTTGTTAGCACTTGCTCACTTTCTAGCGCAGGACTGAGTTGAATCGGGGTTTCCTGATCCGCCAGGGTCAGCAAGGCGGCGGTACTGGCGGCATTCAATGCGTCCCAGGCCGGGCTGCCCGGCAGCGTGACGATATGCCCTGGTTCGCTTAACGCCTTGAGAATCAGCCGGAAAGCCTGCTGCGATTGGTCGATTGGCTGGGTAAAACCTGTCAGTAAGCTCATTGTCAGTCCCCCCGCACCAGCGTAAAGAAATCCACCCGGCTGGAGGCGACGGCGCGGGCGCGTAGCTGGCGTTGTTCGTGTTGCAACGCAGCCAATGGCTCAATCAGTTGCTGTTGCAGCAATTCGGCCTGCTCCGGCAGTTGCAGCAGGGCATCCGCCAGCGCGCAAAGTTCGGCATGCGCCTTGTCACGCCCGGCGATATAGCTGTAGCCGTAGCCGCCGTTTTCGAGCTGTACCACTGCGCGGGTGACGGTCATGTCGCCCAGCACAAAGCGACGGCCGGTGGCACCCATGCGTCCCTGCAACTGCGCCAGGCCAATCTCCGGCGCGCGAACGGTTTGGTAGCGTGGGTTGAGGTTCAGCGCCTGCCATTGGCTGCGCAACTGGGCAGGCTGGCTGTGCGCCAATACCGACATCCAGCGTTGTCTCGGCTGTAAGGCTTGCATTCAGTGCTCCATCGTCAGTTCAATCATATCGGCGCGCGCCAGGCTGACGGAGTATTCCGCCACGTTGTCGCTGCCGGTGCAGACGTTCAGGGTGCGCACGCACAGCAGCGGTGCCTGGGTGGCGATCTCGAGCAGCCGGCTCTCTTTGGCCTGGGCACGGCGCGCGCTGATGCGCGTCTGGCTGCGGGCCAGCGGCTGGTGGATGTTTAATTCGATAAATTCGTGCAGCGAACCGCTGTGGAACTGCTGCAGCGCCGGCCACCAGTCCAAATCGGGCAGGTAATGGTCGATCAGGCTCATTGGCACGCCGTTGACCCGACGCAGGGTGCGAAGGTGGATCACCGTTTCGCCTTCTTCACGCGACAATGCGCTGGCAACATGCCCATTGCACGGGCGTAGTACAGCGAGTAAGCGCTCACTGGTGGGGTGGCTGCCCTGCTCAAACAGGTTCTGGCTGAAACGGGTATTGGCGTGCAGCGGGTAATCATAGGGGCGCATCAGCACCAGAATGCCGACGCCGTGTCGGCGTTGCAGCCAGCCGCGCTCCACCAATTGGTCGACTGCCCGGCGCAGGGTATGGCGATTGACCTGATAGCGTTCCGCCAACTGCTGCTCGGAAGGCAGGTAGTCGCCGCAGCGGTATTGGGTGCGCAGCTCTTGCTCCAGTTGCGCGGCAATTTGCTGGTAACGGGTAGGAAAACTGGTCGGATGTCTAGATAAGTCCATCATAATAAAAACCTCGGTGGCCATAACCACATAAAAAATATGCGGTTTATCGGCATGTCTTACAGTGCTTACCCTACGGCTTGAAAGACGACGGGTAGGTCCCGTGATGAAGTTGGCCTCATCTTGCCGGTGTCAGATGACAATCGCGTTACGCGTCGGTGGCGAACAGATGAACTATTTTGGACAGGCAGATGATGCACGGGGAGCCGCGCCGCGCTAAGCTGAGGCTATTGATGACTGAACCGAGCCAACCCCATGCCGCATCCCCTGACTGCCACTGAACACCGCGCCCACCCCTGGCCGTGGTGGAAACCGATCCTGTTTCTGCTGGTGATGGCCGTAGGCCTCTACTACGTCAAATGGCAGCCTTATTACGGCAAGGCCTTTCTGGCGGCAGATACCCATTCGATAGGGAAATCGATACTGGCAAACGGCGACAGCAGCCCGTGGCTGGCGGCCTGGCACTATGCGTTGATCTACTTCACGGCGGTGTGGAAGGCGGCGGTGCTCGGCGTGGTATTGGGATCGTTGGTGCAGGTATTGATCCCGCGCGATTGGTTGATGCGTACGCTCGGCCACCCGCGTTTTTCCGGCACTTTACTGGGCGCGGTGATCGCACTGCCGGGCATGATGTGCACCTGTTGCGCGGCGCCGGTTGCCGCCGGGCTGCGCCGTCAGTCGGTGTCCAGCGGGGCGGCGATGGCATTCTGGTTGAGCAACCCGGTGTTGAATCCGGCGACGCTGATATTTATGGGCTTTGTGCTCGGCTGGCAGTTTGCCGCTATCCGGCTGGTGGCTGGGGTGATTATGGTGCTGGGCATCGCCTGGCTGGTACAGCGTGCCACCGCCAGGGATCCGCAGCCTGCGGCGTTGCAAACCCCGGTGCTGCCGCAGGAGAAAGCTGATGACAGGCCGTTCTTCGGGCGTTGGTTGAAGGCGCTGTGGTCGTTGTTTTGGTCGACTATTCCCATCTACATTCTGGCTGTTTTGGCGCTCGGAGCGGCACGCGTTTGGTTGTTCCCACATGCCGATGGGGCGATAGACAACAGCTTGCTGTGGATTATTGGCCTGGCGATCGCCGGTTGCCTGTTTGTGATCCCGACGGCGGCGGAAATCCCGATTGTGCAGACCATGATGCTGGCGGGTATGGGCACCGGCCCGGCGCTGGCATTGCTGATGACCCTGCCGGCGGTCAGCCTGCCTTCGCTGCTGATGCTGAACAAAGCCTTCTCCGCCAAGGCCCTGTGTCTGACAGCGTTGCTGGTGGTACTGTGCGGGATCGCGACGGGCGTGGTTGGAATGGGGTTGGTATAAGCGAAGATATGCGACAATGGTTAGATGCCCATCTCCCTCTCCTGGGGGAGAGGGCTGGGGTGAGGGGATTATCAACGCAGCTTATGCACTACCTGATTGCTGCTGCCGCGCCAAATCAGCGCCGGATCTTTTAAATCCTGCACAAACTTACCGTCAATCAATACGTTAATCCTGTCTACTATCTGCATTTGCTGCGCATCCAGCTCCGTCAGCCGGTAGCCGGTCCACAGCCAGATATCCTTGCCCGGGCATTCGTCACCAACCCGTTTTACCAGTTGCAGCACCGCCGACACATTGGCCGGGTGCAGGGGATCGCCACCGGACAGCGACAGTCCCTGGCGCGGAATGCGCGTATCGTTCAGATCGGCAATCAACCGGTCTTCCATCGTTTGGGTAAACGGCTGACCGGAGTTGAGCCGCCAGGTGCTTTTGTTGTAACAGCCGGGGCACTGGTGCACGCAACCGGCCACAAACAGCGTGCAGCGGGTACCGGGGCCGTTGACCACGTCGATAGGGTAATACTGGTGATAATTCATCTTTCGCTTTCTGAAGGTAGGGGTTCAGCATGCTGAACCCGGATAGCAGGCGCGGTTTGCCGCGCCCCGACCGACAACAGTCCGGCGTCAGCCGATCTGCCCGTTCCCCAGGTGTTTCACCCGACGTTTCACCTCTTCTTGCTTGCCGGCGTTGAACGGCCTGGCGTCCGGGCTGCCGAGATAGCCGCACACCCGGCGGGTGACGGAGACCTTGGAGGGTTCGTGATTACCGCATTTCGGGCAGGTGAACCCCTTGCTGGTACAGGCGAATTCGCCGGTAAAGCCGCACTCGTAGCATTCATCGATCGGCGTGTTGGTGCCGTAATAGGGCACGCGGCTGTAGCTGTAGTCCCACACGTCTTCCAGCGCTTTCAGGTTGTGCTGCAGGTTCGGGTATTCGCCGTAACAGATGAAACCGCCGTTGGCTAATGGCGGATAGGGGGCTTCAAAATCCAGCTTGTCGTAAGGATTGACCTTTTTCTCCACGTCGAGGTGGAAGCTGTTGGTGTAATAGCCTTTGTCGGTCACGCCCGGCACCACGCCGAAATCGGCAGTATCGAGCCGGCAGAAGCGATCGCACAGGTTCTCGCTCGGCGTGCTGTACAGGCTAAAGCCGTAGCCGGTCTCTTCTTTCCAACTTTCGGTGGCGGCCCGCAGGTGCGCCACAATAGCGACGGCTTTGGCGCGCAGCGCTTCATCGTCGTAAACATGTTGTTCATTGCTGAATAGCGCGTTGATGGTTTCATGCAGGCCGATATAGCCCAGCGAGATCGACGCGCGGCCATTCTTGAAGATCTCGGCAATGTTGTCGTCCGCCTTCAAGCGCACGCCGCAGGCGCCTTCCATATACAGGATCGGGGCTACGCGCGCCTTGATACCTTCCAGCCGCGCGATGCGCGTCATCAGCGCCTTTTTCGCCAGCAACAGCCGCTGGTCCAGCAGCTTCCAGAAGCGACTTTCATCCCCCATCGCCTCCAGCGCAATACGCGGCAGGTTCAGGCTGATCACGCCGATATTGTTGCGACCGTCGTGGATCAGTTCGCCATTTTCTTCGTAGGTGCCAAGGAAACTGCGGCAACCCATCGGCGTTTTGAACGAACCCGTGACTTTCACCACCTGATCGTAATTGAGAATGTCCGGGTACATGCGCTTGCTGGCGCACTCCAGCGCCAACTGCTTGATGTCGTAGTTCGGATCGCCGTATTGATGATTCAGGCCGTCGCGGATGGCGAACACCAGTTTAGGGAACACCGCCGTCTTACGGTTTTTGCCCAGCCCGGCGATGCGGTTCTTCAGGATCGAACGTTGGATCAACCGTGATTCCCAGCAGGTTCCCAACCCGAAACCGAAGGTGACGAACGGCGTCTGACCGTTGGCGGTGTGCAGGGTATTGACCTCGTATTCCAGCGACTGGAAGGCGTCGTAACACTCTTTCTCGGTGCGCGCCATGGCATAACCCTCTGCGTCCGGGATCTGCCACTGCTCGGCGACCTGCTGATGTTTGTTGAAGCTTTCGCTGACGAACGGCGCCAGGATCTCGTCGATGCGGTTGATGGTGGTGCCGCCATAAATATGGCTGGCGACCTGCGCAATGATCTGCGCGGTGACGGCGGTGGCAGTGGAGATCGACTTCGGTGGCTCTATCTCGGCATTACCCATTTTGAAGCCGTTGGTCAGCATGCCTTTCAGGTCGATAAGCATGCAGTTGAACATAGGGAAAAACGGCGAGTAATCGAGATCGTGGTAGTGGATCTCGCCACGCTCATGGGCCAGCACCACGTCACGCGGCAGGATGTGCTGTTTGGCATAGTGCTTGGCGACGATCCCGGCCAGCAGGTCGCGCTGGGTGGGGATCACCTTACTGTCCTTATTGGCGTTTTCGTTCAGCAGCGCCATGTTGCTTTGTTCGACCAGGCCGCGGATCTCCTGGTTCAGCCGCCCACGCAGCTCGCGCGCGACGTCGCGATCGTGGCGATATTCAATGTAGGCCCGCGCCAGCTGCTTGTATTCGCCGGCCATCAGCTGATTTTCCACCGCCTGTTGGATCTCATGGATATCGACGCGCTGCTGTTGTGATATCTGTTGAGCGACTAAGCGGGCGACGGTAGCGCAGTAGTCGGCATCGACGATCCCCGCGGCTAGCGCGGCCCGCTCTATGGCTTGCCCAATACGTGCCTCGTCAAAAGGTACCTGACAACCGTCCCGTTTAATCACTACTGGTTTCACGTTGTTACTCCTTGTTCCCCGAGGGAGCGCTGATGCCCGCGGCCTTGCAGATTTCAGCCTGAAAGCTATCGGGTATCGGTATGATTTCAGCTTATCCACAGGGCAATGCCGCAGCCCGCAAGGGCTGAGGCGACGTGTGGATGATTTTGTGGATAACTACTATATATAGGTGTCGTTGTTTCTTAATGCACTATATATAGATGTTGATGGAGTTCTTTTGACGTAGGACAAGGAAAATGAAAGAGCGCGCGTAAGCTGTACAGACGTTAATTTTCGGCCTGAAAACTCAGGCCGGACGAGGGCGAAAATGTTCGAGCAGAAACTCAACCCAGACGCGGACCCTCGGCGGCAGATCGGCCGAGGCATAGTACAACCACAGCTGGGTGGGCTGCGGCCAGCATTCTGCCAGCACTGGCAGCAGGGTACCCTGCGCGAAGTGCTGTTCCGCGTACCAACGCGCCAGGCAGACGATGCCCAGGCCGGCCAGCGCCGCATCCAGTAACATCTCCGGCCGGCTGGCGACCAGGCGGCCATGCAGCTCCAGCGTTTTGGCTTCGCCATGCCGGTGCAGCGGCCATTTTACGCTGCGGCCGGTGGCCGGGTTACGATGCAACAGGCAGTTATGCTGCAACAGATCGTCCGGATCCTGCGGCGTGCCGCGCTGCGCCAGATAGCCGGGCGAGGCCGCCAGCACCATCTGCATCGGGTACAGCGGCCGCGCCACTAACCGGCTGTCGGGATCGACCCGGCTGCCGATGCCAACGTCAAAGCCTTCGCCCACCAAATTGACCACCCGCGCATCCAGAGAAAGATCGAGATCGATCTGCGGATAACGTTCAAGGAACTGCGGGATCAACGGCATCAGGATCTGGCGGCCAAAACCGGGGATCATACTGACGCGCACCGTGCCGGAAGGCGCCTGCTGCGCACTACCGGCAGTTTCCAGCGTGGCGGACAGCGCCTGCCACAGCGGTGCCACTTGCTGCAACAGCGCCTTGCCTTCATCGGTGAGCACCACGTTATGGGTATTACGCTGGAACAACCGCAACGCCAACTTTTCTTCCAGCACGCGAATATTTTTACTGATTGCCGCCGGGGTGACGCCCAGTTGGCGCGCGGCGGCGGAGAAATTCTGCGCCTGGGCGGCAGCGAGGAAGGCCGGCAACAGGCGATGCACGTCAAAGGGTAGCGACATAGTGGTTGATACTTTCAGTTGAAATTGAAGTGACAACTCACAGCCTACACCCGGGGCGATGGAAATGGAAAAATGCGTTATCAAATCTTAATCAAGGATCCTTTATGTCGCGTATTTTAGTGTTGACCGCCCACCGTTTTCCCGACGAATCACGCATCAACAAAGCGTTGATCGAAGCGCTTCGTCCTTTGCCTAACGTCACTGTCCACGAACTGATGCGTGCTTATCCTGACTATCAAATCGATGTGGCACGCGAGCAAGAGCTGCTGCAAAACCATGATGCGGTGGTGATGCTGTTCCCGTTCTATTGGTACAGCTCACCGGCGATTCTCAGCGAGTGGCAGGATGCGGTATTAACTCACGGTTTCGCTTACGGCAGTGAAGGCACCCAACTGCAGGGCAAACCCTTGCAACTGGTGGTCACCACCGGCGGCAATCAGCAGGCTTATACGGCGGGAGGTTATAACCGCTATCCGGTCGCGGAGTTGCTGCGGCCATTCCATGCGATGGCCAACCTGACCGGCATGGATTATCTGCCGCCACATCTGGTGCAGGGCGTGTTTGACATGAACGATGAGCGTTTGGCGCAGGAGGCCGCAGGGGTAGTGGCACTGCTGAAAAAACAGTAAGGCGCAGCGGGAAGCCGCGCCCTGAGGCCGGCTTTTAATCTTCCAACAGCCACCACACCGCTTCGAACGGTCGCAGGGTCGTGGCCTGCGGCTGTGCAGGCGCATCGGCATAGTTACTCATCAGCGGACGCCACAGCGCTGAGGCCTCCACGCCTTCTGCCTGCCAGGCCAGCGGTTCGCGGCTGAGGTTAGCCACCACCAGCAGACGTTGGCCGTTCCAGCGGCGTTGGTAGCACCACAGAGCAGGATGGGCGGGTGCCAGATCCTGATAATCACCGTGGGTCAGCAGGGGATACTGTTTGCGCAGGGTGATTAACTGGCGATAGGCGTAAAACACCGAGTCCAGATCGGCCAGCGCGGCTTCGGCATTGACTTGCGGGTAGTTTTCCGCGCAGCCAATCCACGGCGTGCCCTGGGTGAAACCGGCGTTTGGCGCGGCGCTCCATTGCATTGGCGTGCGGCCGTTATCGCGCGATTTGTCGGCCAGGATCGCCAGCAGTTCGGCGTCACTTTTGCCCTGTGCGTTGAGTTCGGCGTACATATTCAGGCTTTCCACATCGCGATACTGGCCGATGGCGTTAAAGCCCGGATTGGTCATGCCGATCTCTTCGCCCTGATAAATATAAGGCGTGCCCTGCATGCCGTGCAGCACCATCGCCAGCATCTTGGCGGCCGGTACCCGCAATTCGCCTTCATCGCCGAAGCGTGAAACGATGCGCGGCTGATCGTGGTTACACCAGAACAATGCATTCCAGGCCTGGTTATGCATGCCTTGCTGCCAGTGGCGGAAAATCTGTTTGAGTTCGACGTAATCCGGTGCCGCCAGCGTCCATTTTTCGCCGCCGGCATAGTCCACTTTCAGATGGTGGAAGTTGAAGGTCATCGACAACTCCACACCGCTTTGCGCAGCGTACTGCCGGCAATGTTCCAGGGTAGTGGAGGACATTTCGCCCACGGTCATCAGGCCGCGCGGCTGGAACACGTCGTGGCTCATCTCCTGCAAGAACTCATGAATACGCGGGCCGTCGGTATAGAAACGGCGGCCGTCGCCCTGAGGATCGGACGGGAAATCCTGTTGCTTGGAAACCAGGTTGATCACGTCGAGGCGCAAACCGTCGACGCCCTTGTCGGCCCAGAACTGACACACTTTCTTCAATTCTTCACGTACCGGTGGGTGTTCCCAGTTGAGATCCGCCTGCTCGGTGGCGAACAGGTGCAGATAATACTGGCCGCTGTCGGCGTGCCATTGCCAGGCGTTGCCGCCAAACTTGGAGCGCCAGTTATTCGGCGGCGTGTCGCCCTCGCCCTCGCCGTCGCGCCAGACATAGAACTGGCGGTATGGGCTGTTCGGTTCTTGTGCGGCTTTGAACCAGGGGTGTTCGGTCGAGGTATGGTTGAACACCATGTCCATCACGATACGGATGCTGCGCTGGTGGGCGGCGGCAATCAGTCGGTCGAAATCCTCCATGGTGCCGTAGGCCGGGTCGATGGCGCAGTAGTCCGCCACGTCATAACCGTTATCCACCTGCGGGGAAACATACACCGGTGTCAGCCAGATCGCGTCGACGCCCAGTTCCTGCAGATAGTCCAGCCGCTGGGTCACACCGGCCAGATCGCCGTAGCCGTTACCGGTGCTGTCCTGAAAACTCTTCGGATAGATTTGGTAGATGACACCGTTTTGCCACCAGGGGATTGGATTGCTCATAGTAATACCTTTAAATCGTGACAACGGGCCCGGCATGCCGGGCCCCTACATTTTAATCAGACCGGCAGCTCACCGCGGCTGGCTTTGCGTTTGTAGACCATGATGGTCAGTACCATCGGGATCACCACCGCCACCACGATCGCCACCGTGTAAATCATCCAGAACTGCGGTTTGATCGACAGGATGCCCGGCAAACCGCCGACGCCGATGCCGTTGGCCATCACACCGTCCAGGCCGCAGATCAGGCCGGCGAAGGCGGAACCGATCATCGCGCACAGCATGGGGAAGCGGTATTTCAGGTTAATCCCGTACATGGCCGGTTCGGTGACGCCGAGGTAGGCGGAGATCGCCGCCGGTACCGAGATTTCACGTTCGTTGGCCTTGCGGCTGACGATGATGATGCCCAGTACCGCAGACGCCTGTGCAATATTGGACAGCGCAATCAGTGGCCACACCGGCGTGCCGCCCATGCTTTGGATCATCTGCATGTCGATAGCCAACGTGGTCTGATGCACACCGGTGATCACCAGTGGCGCATACAGGAAGCCAAACAACGCGGCACCAATCGGTGCGAAGCTGCCGGTCATCACGGCTTTCACCGCCCAGGCTACGCCATCGCCAATCATGCGACCGAACGGGCCGATAAGCGCGTGCGCCAGGAACACCGCCAACAGCAGTGACACTACCGGCACTACCACCAGATACAGGTAATCCGGCACAATCTTTTTCAGGCGAGTCTCAATCCAGCCCAGCGCCATACCGGCCAGCATGGACGGGATAACCTGCGCCTGATAGCCGACTTTTTGAATGGTGAACCAGCCGAAGTTCCACACTTCCGGTATCTGCTGACCGAGCTGATAGGAGTTCATCAACTGCGGAGAGACCAGCGTGATACCCAGCACAATGCCGAGTACCGGTGTACCGCCCATTTTTTTCACCGTTGACCAGCAGATGGCAACCGGCAGGAACATGAAGATGGCTTCACCGAGCAGCCACAGGAAGTCGTAGATGGTTTTCCACGCCGGGTGCATTTGCGCCAGCGTTTGGCCGCCGGACATCGGGATGTCGCCGATCACGTTGCGGAAGCCAAGGATTAAACCGCCGCTGATCAGCGCCGGCAGCAGTGGGAAGAAGATTTCGGCGAAGTGGGAGATGGCACGCTCGCTCCAGGTCATGTTCTGGCGCGCGGCCACCTTGGCCTGCTCTTTATCGGCCTCGTTGACGCCGGTGGTGGCGATCAACGCCTGATAATAATCACCGACCTCCGGGCCAATCACCACCTGGAACTGCCCGGCATTGGTGAAGCAGCCTTTGACCATCGGCAGCTCTTCGATTTCTTTCGGTTTGGCTTTATTGGGGTCGTTGAGAACGAAACGCAGCCTGGTAATGCAGTGGCTGACGGTGGCGATATTCTCGCGTCCGCCCACCAGAACAATCAGGCGATCGATATCCTGCTGTTTTACTTTGCCCATTATTAGATACCTTTCTTGGTATGAGACTGCCGCAGAGGTGTTGTCCGAGTAATGATCAAAGCTTAGTCATTCCGTTTTTTTTATGAAATGGGAACGTTCCCGGTTTGGGGCGAGGATCACAAAACGATAAAAAAATGACCGTTTATTCAGCAGGGGAAATTGAGAGGTGGCCGAAACATTTCGTAATATTATCTTGAACTGACGTAGCGCTGGCTATACTGTCAGCCTTAACAATCAATAAGTTGATTGAACTGAGCGGCACTCATGGCTGTACTTTTAAAACCAATGCTCTATGTGAGTGCTATTACCACGGACTTTTTTCAAGGAAGAATGATGATTTTGACATTGCCTCGTACCCTCATGCTAGTCACCGCGCTATTCCTGAGCGCCTGTACCAGCCAAAAAAGTAGCCCGGAACGCCATGCCAAACATGCGGTTTATCAGTTGGCACGTGAAGATTTCTCCCCCGAAATGCGAACGCAGATTCCGGACTCGATAAAAGCGGCTATCCCGTTCTTCGACCAGTTTTACCAAATGGGGAAAACCGATCGGGCCAAGGGCTTAACGCAGCAGCAGGCACAGCAGCAGGAAGCTTATTTCCGCAGCCCAGAATTCCTCGGTGACATGGGGAAGAAAGGGCGATTTATCAATCAGCTATATTCAGTGGATAACCCGCAAAAACAACGCCAGATCCTGCTGGATTCCGCCGTGGCGACCTACTGGGATGGTTACGAAGGGCGGCCTTGAGGGCTGTGCTTCGAGTTTATGGTTAAATGGAAAGAGTAATACGATTGTATTAATTAAAAAGCCCAACAAATGAGAATTTGTTGGGCTTTGCTGAAAATTAATTTTTTTGTAAAACGCAGAAGGTTATTCGATGCCGTATTTTTTCTCGGTCACGAATTTTGGTTCTTTCCAGTTGGGGCCTTTTACAACTTTCCCATCTTGATCCTGAAGCACTCCTTTTTTGAATAAATCATCATACTTAGCAGATAGCTCTCCACTGGTTATAACGTCAAATCTGTTATATGTGAACAATCTATCCAATTTTCGGTAATCAGAGGTTGGCCCCAAGAAAGTCAAAACATCCTCTACGCTTTCATTTTTGATTATTTCTTTTAAAGACATCATTTATTTCCTCCAAGAGCATCCTTTAATTCCTGTTCATATGCAGCTTGTAAAGCTTCTTCAGTATAAAGAGCCTGCTCTTTTTCATTTATTTTATAATCTTCAAGAGTTGCAGTATGTGTACTATTCCACACTGATTTTTGCTCGGGAATGCTTTGAGGAACATCACCATCATTAATACCTAGGTTTCGGTACCGTTCTAGTTCTCTGATTTCATGGGTATAAAAACGCTTGTCAGTATCAGTCGGCGTAATTTCACCTTTCAGGATTTTATCCAAACGTTCGAGCATTACTTTGTTCTCCGATGAAGGCTCAAACCGACCGGTATGTAGTTTTACCTTGTCCACACCGACACGGTCAATCTTGGCGGTTGTCCAGTCCAGATTTTGAATTGGCCCACCGGCTTTCTCGGTATTGTAATCACGGCCGCTGTGTTTGCCTTTGGCATTAGTCTCCCCATAAGGCTTGCTGGCCATCACATAGATAGCTTCAACGCCTGTTTCCGTCGCATCCGGTTGCCACAAGATGAAATCTTGCAAATCCTGGACGACATCCGCAGGGAAGGTCGTTACGACTATGCTGTCCGCCTGCCTGACATTGGTGCCGGTATGTACGGGTGTTTTGGGGACTGGTGAACCATTGCCTGTATGTGAAGGTGCCGCAGGGCCAGTCGGTACCGGATTGATCAGTATGGTCCGGGCAGGCACGCCTCCCATTGCCGGCAGCGTGATTTTATCAAGCCCGGTAGCCTCATCACGGACAGGCCTGAACACCGGTACGCTGGCAAGTACCCAAAAAGTTGATGTAGGTACACGGCTATAATAAAACTACGGCGTATACCCCAAACTTAGTCAGATATTTGCTATTAACAAAAACGTCCAACAAACCCTAGTTTGCTGGACGCTGCTCAAAACATAATTATAGGGAAGTGCCGACGATTATTCGATACCGTATTTTTTTTCGGCTACGAACTTTGGGGGGAGCCAGTTTGGGCCTTTATGCGTATGCCCTTTTTCATCCTCAGAGAATTTACCCTCCTTCAGTAATTTTTCGTAAGCCGGATAAAGTAGCCCATTCTCAATAACTTCGAATTTATAGCGTACATACATTCGATCTATAGCTGGATATGCAGTTCGTGGTGCAAAAAATAAAAGCACATCTTCAACGCTTTCGTTTTCAATAATTTTTTTGAAATCGATCATTGATTATTCCTCATTTCTTGCTCTTCGTAAGCTTTGGTAGCTTCAGGAGTATATAGGGGCTGATTTTTCTCGTTCACTTTATAGTCTTCCAGAGTAGCAGTATGAGCGTTATTCCATACGGACTTATTTTCTACTCCATCGGGAACACCCAATATTCTGTAACGCTCCAGTTCCCTGATCTCATGTGTATAAAAACGCTTGTCGGTATCAGTCGGAGCAAGATCACCTTTTAGGATTCTCTCCAAGCGGTCGACCATCACCTTATTATCAGCTTGCTCTCCAAACCGACTGGTATGCAGTTTTACCTTGTCCACACCGACACAGTCAATCTTGGCGGTTGTCCAGTCCAGATTTTGAATTGGCCCGCCGGCTTTCTCGGTATTGTAATCACGACCGCTGTGTTTGCCTTTGGCATTAGTCTCCCCATAAGGCTTGCTGACCATCACATAGATAGCTTCAACGCCTGTTTCCGTCGCATCCGGTTGCCACAAGATGAAATCTTGCAAATCCTGGACGACATCCGCAGGGAAGGTCGTTACGACTATGCTGTCCGCCTGCCTGACATTGGTGCCGGTATGTACGGGTGTTTTGGGGACTGGTGAACCATTGCCTGTATGTGACGGTGCCGCAGGGCCAGTCGGTACCGGATTGATCAGTATGGTCCGGGCAGGCACGCCACCCATTGCCGGCAGCGTGATTTTATCAAGCCCGGTTGCCTCATCACGGACAGGCCTGAACACCGGTACGCTGGCAGATACACCGCCGACGCCTGTTCTGACAAAGTTTACACTCTGTGTTCCGTCCTTGTCCGTCGATATAAATCCGCGCACCGGCAAATCAACCGAAGTCATCCCTGGCCGGATTGCGGTTTCACCGACGGCTGCCAGACTTGCCTGGAAGGCAAACATATTGATGTCACGACCGGGAACCCGGTCACTGCCCGTTCCGGCCGCTGTCGGGATGAACCCGACAGCAACAGCCCCAAGTACCGATCCTGTCGCAACAGCGGTAGTAGTGCGTATGCTGCCGACTTCCGTTGCCCCACGCCACAACGCGCCCGCGACAGAACCGGCCAGTTCACTGGAGGTTGTCATAACACCTTGTGCTGCCGTTGACATCTGTAGCATGGCGGGCGCACGGTTGAGTACCATTGCGCCTGCGGTTGCCAACGCTGCATTGGCTGCTTTCAGCTTTTCGGGCGTGTAAGCCGGTGCATCCCAAATACCCGCTTTGGCAAACAGCGCCTTACGAGTTTCCTCAACTTTACGGGCTTCCTCGGCTTTGCGGGCTTCCTCAACTTTACGGGCTTCCTCGGCTTTGCGGGCTTCCTCGGCTTTGCGGGCTTCCTCGGCTTTACGGGCTTCTTCGGCTTTACGGGTTTCTTCGGCCCTGCGGGCTTTTTCCGCAATTTCGTTTTGTATTCTTTTCCATTGATTGTAGGCGTTGGTTAGAGAGGGGACCTCCACGTTTCTTTTTCTGTATCCGATCCGATCATCACCTTTGCCTCCTCCGTTGATTTCATATTTCTCAACGATCTGGGTCATGACCTTCTCATTATCAAGCCAAAGACCTTTCGGTATTTCCCCTCGTAATACAGCGGAATAAAATTTAATGGGTACCGTATATTCAGCAACAGGATTATTACCTGAATATTTTCCATCAATTGGACTTTGGTTATTACCAAAGTTATGTCCTGCTGAAGGGATGGCTTTCAGCAGCGAATTTAACACACGAGTTGCTCCACCCACGCCATCATCTATTAACGATGAGTTATCATAAGTCATTATGATACCATTCATCGTGGCGCGTCCTTGTCGGTCAATAAAGACCGTCCCATATTTACTCGTATGTGTATCTCCGGGCTTCATCGTAAGCCAATTAGCGGAATGATTACCTGTATTGTTGCCCCCATTGCCACCTCCTTCTGAATCACCCCCCCAGCGAATACCGCTGTCTCCGCTAAAGCTGCTACCTTTATCATTCGTCCCTGTTACCGTTAGGTGTTCTGTACCGTCAGAGTCAAATCCATGCGACACCATGCCTGGTCGCGAAATTGCCCTGGGCCCCTGATGATTCCCACCACTGCCCTTACCGTCACTACCACTCATATTCTACTCCTTTATAACCAATAATTATATTTGATACAGTTAGTTATGAATGGTTTATTCAAGAAGTTCGTGATGCGGAAATATTGTTAGCTAAATTGGCCAACCGGGATTCAAGCACAAGCCGGGCCTCACGTTCTTCCTTTAACGCCTCGACCAGAAGGGCGACCACGCCATTGATATTAATTCCGCGGGCATCTTTCAGAACGCTGCCGTCATTCAGTTTCAATTCAGTTTTGGTCACTGTCTGAGGTAAGACGGCCTCCACTTCCTGGGCGATTACCCCGGCTTCCGGAACGCCCTGTTTCAGGTAGGTATAACCACCAATTTTCCCCAGCTTATCCAGCGCACCGTCTATTTTCTCGATGTCCGTTTTCATTCGGGCATCTGAGCTGCTGTTCCAGGCACCATTGGTGTACGCATGGCCATCATTGCGGAATTCGTACCAACCCTGTGCGCCGCCATTGGCAACATGCAGTCCCACGAAGTGATGTTGACCAATACGCTCATAATGGTAGAAATCGGCAGACAGATTTCCCGCCCCCTGTATATGCAGGCCGTTGGTAGTTCTATCGGCATTATTGTTAACATTTTTGTTGCCAGCAGCCCAAATCCAGCCATCGGGATTGCGTTTGATTAATTGCCCGACCGAAAGCTCGGCGTTGGTTCTGACTTGGAGTTCATTCCAATTTCCCTGCCAGTCACGGTAAGAAATTAACCCAAAATTATCCTTGCCGGCGATAACCCGAGTTCCCATCACCATGGTCGTAGTTACATTACCGCTCGTGAAATTGGTATGCATAGGTGCAGAATTATAGATTTGCCCGTTGATAAGAGGTGTTGGACCACTGGTCACGGCACTGATACCTGCGTTATGCGACACAAGTGCGCCGCCGGAGATATCGACGCCGTTACGTAGAGATACCCGACCGGTTGAAAGGTTAAAAGAGAAGGGACGAAGGGTGTTCCACTCCCCGTCCTGAGCCTGGCCGGCAGGGGTGGTCAGCGCGTAAAAATCCTTGCCGTCGTTACGTAACATCACGCCGGTATTGCCGTTTGCCAGACGAAAACCGTTGGGTGCCTTAGTCACAATTTCACCGTCACTGATGATACGTTTACGCAATGTAGTCAGTGATTTCAGCTCAGTGACGTCGTCATTAACGCCATTAGTGACCTGAGCATTTTTCTTTTCATCAGCCATGATTATCTTCCTTTTCGACTCTCTGTTTCCTGATAGTTAACAGCGCCGGTATCCTCCTGAACGTCCTGACTGGCAGGTATTGGAGGTACACATTCCGTGTGCTGAAAAACTGCTGAGGCATACAAAAATAACTGTATGCACATACAGTAAATTATTGCTTTGAACGAGAGACGTCAATCAGGAATAGTTGTGTGGTAGCTGATACAAATAGCGATGAATTAAGGCTCACTGGGTGTGAGCAACAAGACAGAAAGGGACGGCGGGCAAACGACTACCCACCCGCCGTCAGGCGAGTTTGCTTGGCACGATGATCTGGCGGATGCCCTGTTCGCCACTGAGCTGGCTCAGCAGTTGTTGGGCGGCCTGCAGCCCGGCGCTGCCATAGCCGAGATCGACAGAAAATGTCTCGGGGAACAGGAAGTTAAGCAACGGCGTGTTACCGATGCCGCAGACCTGAAGCGGGGCGATATGCTGTTGTTGCAGGTATTTGATGGCGCCGAGGGCGATGGTGTCGGAGGCGCACACCAGCGCAGTGGTCTGGGGTTCGATGGTCGAGGCCGCCAGTTGGAAACCGCTTTGGTAGCTCAATTCACCCAAGGCCACATGGGGGGTGATGTTCTGCTGGCGGCAGGCGTCGAGATAGGCCTGGTGGCGGCGCAAACCGGTGGTGGCGTCCGACGGTTGCACCCCCAGGTAGCTGATATGCCGGTGGCCCTGCTGTTGCAGGCGTTCCATCAACAGCCGTACGGCGCCGTCGTCGTCGTAGCACACCGAGGAAAAACCCTCGTATTCGCGCGCCAGTACCACCATTTTGTCTTGCCATGGGTTGAGCATCGCCGCCGTCAAGCCGGTAAAACCGAACAGGATCACCCCGTCGACGTTGCGCTGCTGCAAAACGTGCAGATGCTCTTCCACCAGCCGCGTTTCAAACTGGCTTTCCATCACGATAGGGTCGAAACCGTGCTGGTACAGCAGCGGCAGCATGGTACGCACCGCCTGGTTTTCGGACGGCGAATCGAGGCGGGAAACGATAATGCCCACCACTTTGTCACTCTGGCCACGCATGGCGCGCGCCGACTTGGACGGGGTAAAGCCTTGCTGACGGATCACCGCTTCCACCCGTTCGCGGGTCTGCGGGCTCACGCTGCCTTCGTTGTTCAACACGCGTGATACGGTGGATTTACCTACGCCGCTCAGGCGTGCGATGTCCTTGATGGTCAGCCGGTTTTGCATGGTTTACTTTTCGTTGAGGTTAAAAGGCGTAGACTGGCGGCCTACGCTGAATGCCCGTCAGCATAGCTTATTTTCCGCCATGGATCTTGATGCTATGCAGGGAATTACGTACTGCGCTGAACGGCCGCTCTTGTCGTTCGATCTTTTCATTTACCGGAGGTTATCACCCGTATGGATCCCGATCCGACCCCGTTAGACACCCACTCGGTGACCCGGTAAAACCTGCCCGCTTTGCGCTGCTGTTTTACCGGTGAAATAAACGGTAACCGGTAGCGCGCGCTCGTCGTTCGCTCCTGCTGCTTTGAAAAAGACAAGGATCTGCCCCGGCAGAGGCTTTTTGGCATGCCCGAAAGCCTGATTGGGAAGGATCCCGCGTTCACCCGCTGCCGGGAGGCAATGGGCGACGAGGTGCAAAATAATGAAACTGAAAAATATCCCCCGTCAGCTGCTGGGCCTGCTCAGCCGCAACTTACCGCGCCGTTTGGTGCACCGCGATAGCCTGTTGGACAGCCTGGGCGGCAAAGCGCAAGGGTTGCCCGCAGGGCTGGCACAGCAGCGACTGGAATGCGCTGCCGCCGACGTCACTGAGCTGTACCTGCGCTTTCAAAGCCACCCGGAAGGCATCACCGCCCATGAGGCAGAGCGGGTTCGTGAACGCTGCGGCGAGAACGTCATCGACGATCAGCAAAAAGAGGCCTGGTGGCAGCATCTGTGGCACTGCTACCGCAATCCGTTCAACCTGCTGCTGACCGCGCTCGGCATGATCTCTTACGCGACGGAAGATCTGACCGGTGCGCTGGTGATCGCGCTGATGGTGGTGATCTCCACGTTGCTGAACTTCATTCAGGAAGCGCGATCCAATCGGGCGGCGGACGCGCTGAAGGCGATGGTCAGCAACACGGCTACCGTGATCCGCAGCGATGCATTGACCGGTAAAAGCGAACATCTTGAGCTGCCGATTTCTCAACTGGTGCCGGGCGACATTATCAAGCTGGCGGCGGGGGATATGATCCCGGCGGATCTGCGCGTGCTGTCGGCCAAGGATCTGTTTATCAGCCAGGCGGCGCTGACCGGCGAGTCTCTGCCGGTCGAGAAAATCGCCGAACTGCGTGAACCGGCAGAAGATCCGCTGGAATGCCAGAACCTGTGTTTTATGGGTACCAACGTGGTCAGCGGCACCGCGCTGGCGATGGTGATCGGCACCGGCGGCGGTACCTACTTTGGCCAGTTGGCACAGCGCGTCATCAGCCAGGATCAGCAGCCGAACGCCTTCCAGACCGGCATCAGCCGGGTCAGTTGGTTACTGATCCGTTTTATGCTGGTGATGACGCCGATCGTGCTGCTGATCAATGGCTACACCAAGGGCGACTGGTGGGAAGCGGCGCTGTTCGCGCTGTCGGTGGCGGTGGGGCTGACCCCGGAAATGCTGCCGATGATCGTCACCTCGACGCTGGCCAAGGGGGCGGTGAAACTGTCCAGGCAGAAAGTGATCGTCAAACGCCTGGATGCCATTCAAAACTTTGGCGCCATGGATGTGCTGTGCACCGATAAAACCGGCACCCTGACCCAGGATAAAATCGTGCTGGAGCGTCACACCGACGTGTTCGGTGCGGCCAGCGATCGGGTGTTGCATTACGCCTGGCTGAACAGCTTCTACCAGACCGGATTGAAAAACCTGCTCGACGTGGCGGTGCTGAGCTGCGCAGAACAAAACCAACAGCCGGATGCGCTGCAGCATTACCGCAAGGTGGATGAGATCCCGTTTGATTTTGAACGGCGCCGCATGTCGGTGGTGGTGGCCAACGACGCGCAATACCACGAGCTGATCTGCAAGGGCGCGCTGGAAGAGATGCTGGCGATTTGCAGCCATGTACGGCAGGAAGATGAAGTGATCCCGCTCAGCGAGGCGCTGCTGGCGCGAATTCGGCGCATCACCGACGATCTCAACCAGCAAGGGCTGCGGGTGGTGGCGGTGGCCAACAAGATTTTACCGGCACAGGCCCATGAATACCGCGTGGCCGACGAGTTCGATTTGATCCTCGAAGGTTATGTGGCCTTCCTCGATCCGCCTAAAGAGAGCACGGCACCGGCGCTGGCGGCGCTGAGAAACAGCGGTATTACGGTGAAAATCCTCACCGGCGACAACGAGCTGGTGGCGGCCAAGGTGTGCAAAGACGTCGGGCTGGCGGCGGATCACGTGCTGCGCGGCAGCGAAATCGAACAGATGAATGACGAGCAACTGACGCAGGCGGCGGCGCGCACCACGGTGTTCGCCAAGCTGACGCCGCTGCACAAGGAGCGCATCGTCAAGCTGCTGCGCCAGCAGGGCCACGTGGTCGGCTTTATGGGCGACGGTATCAACGATGCGCCAGCACTGCGCGCGGCGGATATCGGTATTTCGGTGGATTCCGCCGTGGATATCGCCAAGGAAGCGGCGGACATCATCCTGCTGGAAAAAAGCCTGATGGTGCTGGAGCAGGGGGTGATCGAGGGGCGTCGCACCTTTGCCAACATGCTCAAATACATCAAAATGACCGCCAGTTCGAACTTCGGCAACGTCTTCAGCGTGCTGATCGCCAGCGCCTTTTTGCCGTTCCTGCCGATGTTGCCGCTGCACTTGCTGATCCAGAATCTGATGTATGACATTTCGCAGATCGCCATTCCGTTCGACAACGTCGACGACGATCAGATCACACAGCCACAGCGCTGGAACTCCGGTGATATTGGGCGGTTTATGGTGTTCTTTGGGCCGATCAGCTCGATTTTCGACGTGCTGACCTTCAGCCTGATGTGGTGGGTGTTCAAGGCCAATACACCTGAAATGCAGACGCTGTTCCAGTCAGGCTGGTTCGTGGAAGGGCTGCTGTCGCAAACGCTGATTGTGCATATGATCCGCACGCGCAAAATTCCGTTTATTCAGAGCCGTCCTTCGTGGCCGCTGTGCGTGATGACCCTGGTGGTGATCGCGACCGGTATCGGCCTGACCTTCTCGCAGCTGGCCGGGTTCCTGCAGTTGCAGGCACTGCCGCTCGGTTACTTCCCGTGGCTGGTGCTGATCCTGACCGGTTATATGGTGCTGACCCAGTGCGTGAAAGGCTGGTTTGTGCGCCGCTACGGCTGGCAGTAATCGCTTCGCCCCTCTTTCGCCTGGAAGAGGGGCATCTGTGATCCAACCCGGCTTTTCGCCCTTGTCGTTGGACATCTGTCCTGTGCTCAGTCTTTATTTACAGCTTCGCTGTTTTTATTGATCTTTTTCCTCTGAGGAATTTCTGATGCACAGAACCCTGCGTTATACGCTACTGGCTTCATCGTTATTGCTTTCTCTGGGCGCGCTGGCGCAGCCTGCCGGCGATCTGCCGCTGATGCCCTGGCCGCAGCAGGTTGAACTGACTCAGCCGGCGGGTAAGCTGGTGCTGGACCACCGTTTGTCGATTAACCTGCAGGGTGACAGTCTGGACGATGCGCTGCCGCGCTGGCGCCAGCGTATTGAGCTGCAAACCGGTTGGACGTTGGCACCGCAGGCCGAAAAAGCCGCAGGCGTGGTGATTAAGGTCGATATCAAAGATAAGGTGGCGGCGCAGCCGCTGCCGGGCAGCGATGAAAGTTATAAATTAGCGGTGACGCCGCAGGGGGTTACGCTGGCCGCCAATACCCGTTTCGGCGCGTTGCGCGGCATGGAAACCCTGCTGCAACTGGTGCAGACCGACGGGCAGAACACTTTCCTGCCGTTGGTGAATATCACCGACGTGCCGCGTTTCCCGTGGCGCGGCGTGTTGCTGGATTCGGCACGTCATTTCTTGCCGTTGGCGGATATTCTGCGCCAGCTCGACGGCATGGCGGCGGCCAAGCTCAACGTATTCCACTGGCACCTGACCGACGATCAAGGCTGGCGCTTTGCTTCCGAGCGTTATCCCAAACTGCAGCAGCAGGCCAGCGACGGTCAGTTCTATACCCGCGAACAGATGCAACAGGTGGTCGCCTATGCCACTGCGCGCGGTATTCGGGTGGTGCCGGAAATCGATCTGCCAGGCCATGCTTCCAGCATCGCCGTGGCTTACCCGGAGTTGATGAGCGCGCCGGGGCCGTACTCGATGGAGCGCAAATGGGGCGTGCACCTGCCGACGCTGGATCCGACCCGTGATGAAGTTTATCAATTTGTTGACGCTATCATTGGCGAATTGGTGGCGATCTTCCCCGATCCTTATTTGCATATCGGCGGCGATGAGGTCGATGCCAGCCAGTGGAAGCGATCCAAAACCATTCAGGCCTTTATGCAGCAGCACCAATTGGCGGACACTCATGCGCTGCAGGCTTATTTCAATCAGAAGCTGGAAAAAATCCTCGAGCGGCATCAGCGCCAAATGGTCGGCTGGGATGAAATTTATCATCCGTCGCTGCCGCGCAGCATTGTCATCCAGTCCTGGCAAGGGCAAGACTCGCTCGGTGCCAGCGCACAGGACGGTTACCAGGGCATCCTGTCCACCGGCTTTTACCTCGATCAGCCGCAAAGCACGGCCTATCACTATCGCAATGAGATCCTGCCGCAGCCGCTGGGGGTTGCCACCGAGGTGCAGCCGAATGAAAAAGCCCAGAGCTGGCAGTTCAGCATGCCGCGGCTGAAGGGCAGTGCCGTGGAGGGCAGCTTTACCCTGATTGAAGGGAAGCAGGGCTGGCGTGGTTTTATCGACTTCAACGGCAAATCCCGCCGCGCCTTGCAGGATATCGTCTGGCGTTCCCCGCAGCAGGTAAGCTTCCGCGTCGATACCTGGATGGGCGAGACTCGCCCGGTATTCACCCTGAGCCAGGACAAGCTCAACGGTTATACACTGGTGGGCAACGTGCGTTACCCGACCCACGGCAGCCGGCTTGCGGCGATCCCGGCGGGCAAGATGCCGGTGGTGCCGGATGCGAAGCAGCAGGCCAATATTCTCGGCGGTGAGGCGGCGCTGTGGGCGGAGAACATCAGGGCGCCGATCCTCGATCTCAAGCTGTGGCCGCGTGGGTTCGCGGTGGCGGAGCGCTTGTGGTCGGCACAGGATGTCACCGATGAAAACAACATGTACCGGCGGCTGGCGGCGGTTGACGCCTGGTCGGTGGTGTCGGTGGGCCTGCAACAGCACGCTGAAACCGCTCGCGAATTTACCCGGTTGGCGAACAGCGTGGCGATCGCGCCGTTGCAAACCCTGGCCGAAGCGGTGGAGCCGGGTCAGTACTACACCCGGCAGCATCTCAAATTCAAGGCCGGCAATTACCATCAGTTCGAACCGCTGAATCGCTTTGCCGACGCTCTGCCGCCGGAAAGCAACGCGGTGCGCGAGATGGGGATGCAGGTTGCGGCCTTAGTGAAAGATCGCAACGACCGGGCGGCGGCACAGACGCTGCGCGAGCGTTTGCAACGCTGGCAATTGAATACCGCGCCGGTAAAAACGGTGATTGCCGGTAATCGGGTGATGCAGGATCTGGCGCCGGTGGCGCAGGATGTCGGCGCGCTGTCCGCACTGGGGCTGATGCTGCTGGAACGTTATCAACAGGGCAAACCGCTGAGCAAGGCTGAAGCGGCGCAGATACAGCAGCAACTGGACGCGGCGGCGAAAATACGCGACGAAGTGGTGATTGCGGCGGTTTACCCGCTGGAGGCCTTGCTGCGCGCCAGCGCTATCGAATGAGGTAAGTCAGTATTAGTAGGGGCTCAGCATGCTGAGCCCTCAAAACCTACAGTTGCAACGGCGGCAACTGTTTGAAAATGCTGACCAGCCCTTCGCCCCAGCCTTTGCGGATGGCGCTGAAATGCGGGTGATCTTCGGTGATGCGGTACTGCTGGGCGCTGCTGAAGCTGTCGCGTGGGTAGATCATCACGTCGAGCGGCAGGCCGACCGACAGGTTGCTGCGCAGCGTGGAATCCAGAGAGATCAGCGCGCACTGCATCGCCTGTTCCAGAGGGGTATCGAAATTCAGCACCCGATCGATAATCGGTTTGCCGTATTTGCTTTCGCCAATCTGGAAATAGGGCGTATCGCGGCTGGCCTCGATAAAGTTGCCCTGCGGGTAAATATGGAACAGCCGCATCTCTTCGCCTGAGATCTGGCCGCCGAGCAGCAGGCTGCAACTGAAGTCGGTGGTGCTGCCGCTTTGCTGGGCTTCGCTGTCGCGTTGGATCACTTCCCGCACCGTTTCACCCACCAGCGTAGCGGCTTCGTACAGGCTGGGCGCGTTCAGCAGATTGGGGCGCTCGGCGTCTTTGCTGCGGCGTTGTAACAGGCTGATGATGCTCTGGGTGGTTGCCAGGTTACCGGCGCTTTGCAGCACCAGCATGCGTTCGCCGTCCTGCTGAAACACGTGCAATTTGCGGAAGGTGGAAATATGGTCCACTCCGGCATTGGTGCGTGAATCGGAAGCAAAGACCAGCCCGGATGACAAGCGCATGGCCACACAATAGGTCATACCACAATCCCTCAAAACAATACTGGCACGCCGCCAAACGCCAGCGTGCCGTAAACCTTCGCTTTCGACAAGAGGCTATTGCCCGGTTGGCATCATCTGCACTTCGGCCATGGTCTGCATATTTTCGCAGCCGCCGCCAAGCCGCATGCCGCGTACCGGACAGGCGTCCAGATAGTCGATGCCTACCGCCAGTTTAAGATGCTGATTCGGCAGGCGGGTGTTGTTGGTGACGTCAAAGCTGTGCCAGCGTTCGTCGACCCAGGCCTCCGCCCAGGCGTGGGTGGCGACGTGGGTGGAGTCCTCGCTGTAAAGATAGCCGCTGACATAGCGCGCCGGAATGTTCAGGCTACGGCAGCAGGCCAAAAATACGTGGGTATGATCCTGGCAGACGCCGGTGCCGGTCGCGAATGCCTGGGCTGCGCTGTCGGTGACGCTGGTAGACCCCGGGCTGTAAGGCATTTTCAGCAGCAGTTCGCCCATCAGATGTTCCAGCCCGTCCAGCACCGCCTGCGGTTGGTAATAGCGCAGGGCGAACGCCTGGATCGCGCTGTCGGGTTGGGTCAGCGGACTGTGGCGCAGGAACACCAGCGGCGACAAATGCCCCATGACCTGATCCTCGGTACCGTCTTCAATCTCCACCACGCCGTGGGCCTGAATGGTAATCGCCTGATGCGGGTGATCCAGCGTCAGCACGTGCAGCACGTTGCCAAAGGCATCGGTGGTGCACACCGCATCTTCCGGCAGCGTCAGTTGCCAGGAGATAATGCGCTGGTGTTCTGAATCCTGCGGCGTCAGGCGCAGATACTGGGTGCTGCGCTGAACCTGCTGGGCGTAGGTATAGTGAGTGTTGTGCTCAATGTTCAGTTTCATTGCGCCTCCAGATAAGTGTGATGGATGCTTTCCGCGATGCCGCCAATCTGGTTGAGAAACGCATCCAGCCAGTCGTTCAGCCCGACCTTGTTCAGGTCTTTCATGCTGCTGAAACGCAGTTCGGCATGCAGCGTGTGCGCCAGTCGGCGCGGGTGATTGGAGCTGTTGCCGCCAATTTGCTCCAGTTGTTGCACCATATCGCCGACGCAGGCCAGCAGGGATCGCGGAATTTCATTTCGCAGGATCATCAGTTCGGCAATGGTGTCTCGGCTAAGCTGCTGCTTGTAGATGCTGTGGTAGGCTTCGCGCGCGCTCACTGCCCGCAACAGCGTGTCCATGCGGTAATATTCGCGCACCGGATCGCCGTCGCTGTCCATCAACGTGTTCTTGACCCCCAACAGGCGGGCGGTGCTGTCCGCGCGCTCCAGCAGGGTGCCGAGGCGGATAAAGCACATGGCGTCGCTGCGCAGCAAGGTGCCGAACATCGCGCCGCGAAACAGGTGCGAGCGTTCCTTTACCCAGTCGAAGAAACCATCCGCCCCCACCGACCCTATGCCCTGACGGCGGATCAGCTTCATTTCGATCCAGGTGGCGTTAATGCACTCCCAGACCTCGGAAGAGAGGCTGCCGCGCACCGCATGGGCGTTGTTCCAGCCCATCTGCAAACAGCTGTAAATGCTGCTGTGGTTACGGCTGTCGAGGGCAAAAAAACTCACCAGATTAGCCATCGTCAGATCAGGGTAAGCGGCGGCATACAGCTGCCCGGTACTGGTCAGATTGAGCGGCACCTGCAGATCCTGATCCTCGCTGTCGCGGATCGGCATCATCGACAGCTTGTTGGTGACGTCGAGCACCCGGGCGATGCTTTCCGCCCGCTCCAGATAGCGGGCCATCCAATAGAGTTCACTGGCAGTTCGGCTCAGCATGCGTCGTCCTCCAATACCCAGGTATCCTTGGTTCCCCCGCCTTGCGACGAGTTGACCACCAGTGAGCCTTGCGCCAGCGCCACGCGCGTCAGGCCGCCGGGCACCAGGCGAATTTCCGCACCGCTGAGGGCGAACGGCCGCAGATCGATATGCCGCGGCGCCAGGCCGTCGTTGACGAAGGTCGGGCAGGTCGACAGCGCCAACGTGTTTTGCGCAATGTAGTTATGCGGTTTGGCCAGCAGCAGACTGCGAAAGTGGGCAATTTCGTCTTTGCTCGCCGCCGGGCCGATCAGCATGCCGTAGCCACCGGCGCCGTGAACCTCTTTCACCACCATCTGTTCCAGATTGGCCAGCACGTACGACAGCTCATTCTTGTGGCGGCATTGCCAGGTGGGCACGTTATTGAGGATCGGCTCTTCCTGCAGATAGAAACGCACCATGTCCGGCACGTACGGGTAAATCGACTTGTCGTCGGCCACACCGGTGCCGATGGCGTTGGCCAGCACCACGTTACCGGCGCGGTAAACCGACAGCAGCCCCGGCACGCCGAGCATCGAGTCCGGGCGGAATGCCAGCGGATCGAGGAAGGCATCATCCACCCGCCGGTAGATCACGTCGACCTTGCAAGGCCCGGCGGTGGTGCGCATAAATACTGCCCCGTCCTTGACGAACAGATCGGCACTTTCAACCAGCTCGACCCCCATCTGCTGCGCCAGGAAGCTGTGTTCGAAATAGGCGCTGTTGAAACGCCCCGGTGTCAGCACCACCACGGTAGGATCGTTAATCGGCGAGCTTTCGCGCAGGGTTTGCAGCAGGTGCGACGGGTAGCGCTCCACCGGCGCGATGCGTTGCTGGGCGAACAGCTCCGGATACAGACGCATCATCATTTTGCGGTTTTCCAACATATAGGAAACGCCGGACGGGGTGCGCAGGTTGTCTTCCAGCACGTAATACTGGCCGTCACCGTTGCGCACCATATCCACGCCGACAATGTGCGCGTAAATATTGCGGTGCAGATCGACCCCTTGCATACAGGGCTGATACTGATCGTTGGCCAGCACCTGTTCCGCCGGAATGATCCCGGCTTTCAAAATATGTTGTTGATGGTAAATATCATGCAGAAAAGCGTTGAGCGCCTGGACGCGCTGACGGATACCGCGATCGAGCATTGCCCATTCGCTGGCGGGGATGATGCGCGGCACGCTGTCGAACGGGATCAAACGTTCAGCGCCGTCATCCTCACCATACACATTAAAGGTAATCCCCACCCGGTGAAACAGCAGTGCAGCCTCTTCCCTCTTGCGTTGGATGGCCTTTTGGTCAGCCTGTTGCAGCCAATGCCAGTAAGCTTCGTAGTGACCCCGGTGTTTACCCTCAGCCAGAAGCATCTCATCAAAAAACGGTGAAGCGGACAGATCGATATTTAGCATCATCACCTCGTCGACATTGCAGGCTGTATACAGAACCAGCATAAAATGTGCCAAGGTGATAAAGGGGCGAAAATGGCGCGAAATGGCATCATTGATGGGAATAAAGCCCGATTGAGGGGCAACGGAAAGGAAAATTGCTTTAAAACGGGGCAAAACAAAACGTGTTGGGCAGATCTTGGTCGCTAATAGCGCAGAGCTGGAGAGACAAATAAAAACGGCCAGCCTGGGCTGACCGTTGGGCGCGTGGTCGCGGTATTAGCGACGAACGGCGATGGCTTCGATTTCGATTTTCACGTCTTTCGGCAGACGGGCCACTTCAACGCAAGAACGGGCCGGGAACGGCGCGCTGTGCTCGGTGAAGAAAGTTTCATAAGCGGCGTTAACGGTGGCGAAATCGTTCAGATCTTTCACGAAAACCGTGGTTTTCACAATGTCGGCCACTTTCAGACCGGCGGCTTCAACGATCGCTTTAACGTTTTCCAGCGACTGGCGAGCCTGAGCGGCCACGTCGTCGGCGACGGCGCCGGTTTTCGGATCGACCGGGATCTGGCCGGAAGTGATGATCATGCTGCCCAGATCAACGCCCTGCACGTAAGGACCAATGGCTGCCGGGGCGAGTTCAGTGCTGATGTTACGTGACATTTTTTCTCCTGATATACCCTTCGTCTTTCAAACCGCAGCGTTGTGGGCTGCGTGGCTCACCGTAGGGGACGAATAAATTCGTCCCGATTCATTTGGGCACCGCATGCAGCGCCCCTACGGGGATCCCATTATAGGCAGTCACCGGGAGAATAACAGCCTCATCTCCCGGCGAAAGGCCAGACTCAGTCCGCCTGCAAGACCACCTGGTGCTCGAATTCTTTCTCGCAGTAGCGGCATTTCAGGTGCACGTCGCCGTCGCGGGATTTCACGCTAAAGCTGGAAGACACCGGTTCGCTGCGGCTGATGCAGTTGCTGTTCGGGCAGGTCAGCACGCCGTCGATATGATCCGGCAGGCTGAGGGTCAGTTTGCGCACCACTTCGTAATTGTCGATGCGGTTAACCGTGGCTTTCGGTGCGTACATCGCCAGTTGGTTAGCCTGCTGTTCGGTCAGGAAGGTGTTTTCGATTTTGATCAGGTCTTTACGGCCCAGCTCGTTGGAAGGCAGGTTCAGGCCGATGGTGATGCGCTGGTCGGTGGCGGTCAGCTTGAACAGCGTCAGCAACTTAAAACCGATCTGCGCCGGGATATGGTCAATCACCGTGCCGCACTTGATCGCTTCAACCTGCAGTTTGTTATCGTGAGTCATGACGGTTCCCCTTAAAGAGCCAAATCTGCGTTTAAAACCAGCGCCAGCAGCGCCTGACGGGCGAAAATGCCGTTACCTGCCTGCTGGAAATAGTAGGCGTACGGCGTTTTGTCCACGTCGGTGGTGATCTCGTCAATGCGTGGCAACGGGTGCAGTACCTTGAGGTTGACGCGTGCACCGGCCAAATCCGCCGCGCGCAGGACGAACTGCGCCTTCACGTTGGCATATTCGGAAGGATCCAGACGCTCTTTCTGTACCCGGGTCATGTAGAGAATGTCCAGCTCCGGCACCACTTCTTCAATGCTGCTGTGCAGGCTGTATTGGATGCCTTTCTCTTCCAGCATTTGCAGGATGTAGGCCGGCATCGCCAGCGCATCCGGGGCGATGAAGAAGAAGCGGTTGCCTTCAAACTTGGCCAGCGCCTGCGCCAGCGAGTGCACGGTACGGCCGTATTTCAGGTCGCCGACCATGGCGATATTGATGTTGTTCAGACGGCCCTGGGTTTCCTGAATGGTGAACAGGTCGAGCAGCGTCTGGGTCGGGTGCTGGTTGGCACCGTCACCGGCGTTGAGCACCGGGATACCGCCGGAGAACTCGGCCGCCAGCCGCGCCGCACCTTCCTGTGGGTGGCGCATGACGATGGCGTCGACGTAGGTGCCAATCACCGAGATGGTGTCGGCCAGCGTTTCACCTTTTTTGCCGAGCGAAGTGTTGCTGCCGTCGGCAAAGCCCACCACCGAAGCGCCCAGGCGGTGCATCGAGGTTTCAAACGACAGACGGGTACGGGTCGACGCTTCAAAGAAACAGCTGGCGATCACCTTGTGCTTTAGCAGCTCGGGCTGTGGATTGGCTTTCAGGCTGGCGGCGGTGCGCAGCACCAGCTCCAGATCCTCGCGGCTGAGATCGTTAATAGAGATGATATGTTTGTGATACAGCGGGTTGGCCATTTTTCACTCTCCTCGACTCGTGCCCGTGGCGCGGGGCTTTGAACAGATTTTTCAGGCAAAAAAAAGCCCCTCAACGAGGGGCTTGAAACGATCGGTTTAGCAACAGGAGAAACAACGGCAGTTGGCTGCCGATAGGCAGTCGGTTTTGTCGGTTGTGGCTAACAAAACACACGTCGTTTTTCATGCTTTCTCCTGGCAAATTGTCGCGCATTATACTCGCGCTTTTGACCACTGCAAGCGCTAAAACGCCGATTTTTGCCATTTCGCAATCGATTGGCTGGTGGCCTTTAACCGCATGACGAGGAAATTCATCCTCAGTGGGTCCGCCGCAGCAAAATAACCAGAACGAAAATACCGCCCAGACCGGCGGTAATAATCCCGATGGGCAGCTCCTGGGGCGCGGTGATGACACGGCTGAGCAGATCGCCGGCAGAGAGCAATATTGCCCCTAATATGCCCACCAAGGGCAGCAGACGCCGGTGACGCACGCCGGTAAAAGGGCGTGCCAGATGGGGAACCATCAAACCGACAAACCCAATCACCCCGGTTAATGCCACCAGTAGCGCGGTTGCCAGTGAACAGCAAAGAAAGACTTCCGTACGTAAACGGCGGGTGTCGATGCCCAGCGTGCCGGCAGTCTGTTCGCCCGCCAATAGGCCATCCAGCGATCGCCAGCGTAAGCTAATCAACAGCACCAGTAACAGCAGCGCTATTAAGGCAAAAATCAAATTATCCCAACGGGCCAGCCCCAGCCCGCCCAGTGTCCAGAACAGTACGCTGCTGGCCGTGCGTTGGTCACCGGAGAAAACCAGATAATTGGTGAAGGCGCCAAATAGAAAAGACACCGCCAGGCCACAGATAATCAGCTTTTCGGTGCCTTTCTGCGATTGAGTCATAAAAATAATCATCACCACCGCCGCAGAGAGCATCCCGCCGACAAAAGAGGAAACCGGTAACGTCCAGGCCCCGAGACTCTCGCCGAGGCGAGTGATCACCAGTACCACCCCGGCAGAGGCACCGGAGGAGAGGCCAAAGAGAAACGGATCGGCCAGATCGTTGCGGGTGGTGGTTTGTAACAGCGCGCCGACCAGCGCCAGCCCGGCCCCGGCCAGCAGCCCCAGCAAGGTTCGCGGCAAACGCAGTTCCAGCACAATGCTTTTAATCATTGGCGGTACATCACCCGGGGTGATACCCAGCGCGATCATCACCTGAGAAAAAGAGAGCGGCACACTGCCTTGCGCGACATTGGCAACGATTAGCCCTGCCAATAACAGCGGGGCGAAGGCCCATGCCAGCCGAAAACGTATTTTTTCCGACATCAGATGAAGGCGGCGGGATACAGGGCCTGAGCCAGTTTATGGATGGCCTCAATATTGGCCGGCCCCGGCGTCAGTGCCTGGTATTTTAATTTCAAATAGCGGTGATGGATCACTGCCGGTGTGTGCTTCATCAGAGGGTGTTGTTCAAGGAACCGCTGTCGTGCGTCAGTGTCGTCGGGCGCTGCTGTCTGATAATCCACCAGAATGATAAATTCCGGTTCCGTCGCCGCGACGTTTTCCCAGTTGGTGTGCACCCAACTGGTGTTCAGGGTATCCATCACGTTTTTCGCCCCGGCGGCTTCGATAATCGCCGTCGGCATGGCGTAGGCCCCGCTGGTATAGGGCTTATCTTCACCGGAATCATAAAGAAACACCTTTACGGGGGTTTGCGTCGCCACTTTGCGATGGATATCGGCGACCTGCCGTTTCCAGTCCGTGACCCGCTTTTGCGCCAGTTCCTGTTTACCAAAGACTTTGCCGAGCCGGATCATGTCGCCGTAGAGCAAATCCATACTGGCGCGCGGCCGATGGTTGTCGACATGGATGCAGCTTTCACTCAGTACCAGCGTTTTGATATTAAATTTTGCCAGCGCTTGCGGGGTCACTTCACCCCGCAGACCATAATTCCAGCCGGCGAAGAACAGATCGGGACTGACGGCGAGCAGGTTTTCGATCGTCGGGTATTTCGGTGCCAGTTCGGGGATGTCCCCCCGCTGTTGTGTGAATTCAGGGGTGTTTTTATACCAGCCGGAGATCCCGGTAACCCCGACCATAGAAGGCTGGAGCTGCAGGGCAAACGCCATTTGCGACATATTGATGTCTTGAATAACGGCCCGCTGTGGGGGGCGATTAAAGGTCAGGGGCTGGCCACAGTTGTCTACCGTGACAGGAAAACCAGAGGCCTCAGCACTTCCAGCTGCAAACGCCAGTAATGCGACGAGGGTTAACTTTTTCACATCGACTCCAGATTGATGACACCGAAGGGGCATTGATAGGGCATTGCCGTCGGTTTTCTGGCCTGGCGTAAGCGGGGTGAGAGCGGAGGAGTGTCACCCCATGCGGATAACCGCGTGGGTCAAAACGGCAAAACCGAAGTCAGTAACCCGGTTTATTGGAAACGGGGGCAACATACCTGAATAATTCATATGACAAATGTAGTTAGATCAAACAATTGGCGGTTGTCGGGAATTTCAGCGGGATCATGTCGGCAAAGCCTCGAAGAAACGCAAGGTTTTGCCGGTTTCCGGGTGACGGGCCAGCAGAGATTTCATGCCAAACACCTGTTGCAGGTGCGCCGATTCAAGCACGGCATCAGGTGGGCCATAACACAGGATTTTTCCTTCATTCATCAACATTACTTGGTCGGAAAAGGGCTGGACCAACTCGAGATCGTGCAGCACCTTTAACGTGGCGATCTTTTTTTCATGGATCAGCGCCAGCAACTGGTGTCGCGCCAAGGGATCGAGATGGTTGGTGGGCTCATCAAGCAGTAACAGCACCGGCTGCTGCGCCAGTACCCTGGCGAACCCGGCGCGCTGACGTTCGCCACCTGAAAGCTTGCCCAACGGGCTCTGTTGCAGATGGCCGATACCCACATCCTCCATCGCTTTCGCAACAATCCGCGAGTGGTGAGAGGGCGAGTTATCGGCCAGCCAGGGCAGCCGCCCCAGTGCCACATACTCGTTAACCCTTAGCCGTAAATCCGCGTCGTCATGCTGACTCAGCAAGGCGATAGAGCGGGCGCGTTGCTGGGGTTTCAGGCGGGCTAACGGTGTTCCCTGAAAGAGAATTTCGCCTTCGCTCGGCTTGAGCTCACAGGTCAGTAACCGCAGTAGCGTGGATTTCCCACAGCCGTTCGGGCCGATGATGGTGACGGATTCCCCTGGCTGAAGGCTAAAGGTGACCCGATCAATCCGTGGGGCTTTCCCCGGGCTTGCCAGGGAAAGATGCTGCACCGACAAGAGGCTGTCGGTGGGCAGACTGTTCATGAAATATCCTTTTCCGTTATCAGAAAAACGTCTCAATGGTTTCTATCACGTTGTAATCATCATCAATCAACAACAGCGCTTTCCATTTATCGAAGGTCAGGCAAGGGTGCGAGGTGGCAAACACCAGAATATCACCGACCTGCAGCGGGAAGTCTGCCGGGCAACTTAGCATGGCATGCTGATCCATAATCCCCTTGGTGCTCAGGTGCTGGACGCCGCTTTCTTGCAGCACCCCGTTGCGGTAATGGGCGATCGGCTGCGGCAACCCGGCGTCGAATGCCGCATCCCGTTTGCCGAAATTGACGATAGCCCGGCCCGGCTCCGGCACCGACTGCACCAGCGCAATCAGTTCCAGTGCCGAAGTCAGCTCCCCTGCCAGATCGCAAGCGTAGCTGTCGCGGGCCAGTACCGCATTTTGCGCGTCCTGATAAATCCCCTGATCGTGGGTGATGTAACAGCCGGGGCGGATCACCACGCGGCAGTTTTCCGGCAGCGTTTCGTCACCCCAGACGCTGCAAACCACGTCATACCAGGCAGAGCCCGCCCCGGTGAGGATCGCTTCTTCACCGCTGAGCAGATGCTGCCGATGCAGTTCACGCAGCAGACCGGCGGCGTCACGCAGGAATTGTTCGATTTTACTCTGGGCGTCGTCGCCGTGCATCACGCCTTCATACAGCTCGATACCTTGCAAACGTAATCCCGGCAGCCTGGCGATATCCTGCGCCAATTGTTCGGCTTGTGCCACGCTGCGGCAACCGCAGCGGCCACCGGGTACGCCCAATTCCAACAGAACATCCAGGGTTTGTCCGCGCTGGCTGAAAAATGCCGAGAGGGTTTGCGCATTGCTCAGGTTGTCGATGCAGCAAAGGAAAAGGGTGGAGGGATGTTGCGCTTTCAGTTCGGCAACGAGTCGCATGTTGGCCTTGCCGACCAGTTGGTTAGCCATCAGCACCCGGGGTACGCCCGCCTCCATTGCCACCTTTGCCTGCCAGGCGGAACCGACGCCCACCGCCCAGGCTCCCTGGGCCACCTGACGCTGGAAGATCCAGGGGGTCATGGTGGTTTTGCCGTGCGGGGCCAGAGAGACGCCGCGTGCATCGGCATAGTTTTGCATCCAGGCGATATTGTTTGTCAGGCTGCTGAGCTTAATCACCGCGGCCGGCAGGCAGACATCTTCGTTCAGCAGGTTCGCCGGGGCGGCCGGGTCACTGCGCATCACGGCGGCCTTGTGGGTAACGGTGAAATCTTTTTGGTATTTCATAACATTATCCTTTGGGTGCTCTATCTTTTTTTAAATTGGGTATCTTGTTTTATTGCTTTGATTTAACTTAGTTTTTAATATTTGTTATCGATATGTGGGTACAAAGTATCATTTTCAGGACTGTTTTTTGTGTAGTCTTCCACTGTTTTCTTGCATTGTAAATGACAAAATTTAACCACTATGAGGTGAGGCGATGGGTGTGGATATCGACATTATCTCGCGTATTACAGAGCGTTTTATTGAGCTGAGCAGCACCGAAAAACGCATCGCGCAATTCATTCTGGACGATGCAGACGCGGTGACCGCCATGCCGATTGCCGAACTGGCCAGGCAGGCCAACGTCAGCCAGGCCTCGATCACGCGCTTCGCCAAAACGCTGGGTTGTCGGGACGTACGTGACCTTAAGGTTAAGCTGGCGCAGTCGCTGGCGGTGGGGCAGCGGTTTATTCATGAAGAACCGGATCTGGAAGGGCTCCAGGGGATTTACGAAACCATCATCAATGTCCTGACGATTAACCGCCGGACGATCGACGAACCGGCGCTGGCCAAAGCGGTGGAGTGGCTTGGCGACGCGCGGCAAATTCTGGCCATTGGCATGGGGGGCGGTTCGACCATTTGTGCCGCCGAGGTGCAGCATCGCCTGTTTCGGCTCGGGCTGCCGGTCACCACGCAAAGCGACGGCTTGCTGGTGCGTATGATGGCAGCGGCGGTAGCCAAGCAGGATGTGGTGGTGGCGCTGTCGTTGGGCGGCTACACGCAGGAAGTGGTGGAAAGTGCGGCGATTGCCCGCCAGTACGGGGCCAAAGTAGTGGCCATCACCCCCGCCGGAACGCCGCTGGCGGCGCAGGCCGATGTGCTGCTGGCGCTGGTGGTACGGGAAAATGATTACATCTACAAACCCAGCACTTCGCGCTACGCCATGTTGGCGATGGTCGATGTGTTGGCGACGGCGCTGGCCATGGCGAATAAGCGCCAGTCCCGTGACCGCCTGCGCCGCATCAAACTGGCGCTGGACAGCCACCGCGGCGGGGCCGATCGGCAGCCGCTGGGGGACTGAGTCGCTGCCCCAAGACACTAACGGAAGGATGATGATTCATGCGGTATCAGTATCTGATTAAAAATGTCACGGTGATCGACGGCAGCGGCGGGCCGCAATACAGCGCGGATGTGGCGGTAAAAGACGATAGGATCGCGGCGATTGCGCCTGCCATAGAGGCCGACGCCGAGGTAGTGATCGACGGGCGAGGCCGGGTGCTGTCGCCGGGATTTATTGACGTGCATACCCACGACGACACCAACGTGATCCGCATGCCCGAGATGCTGCCGAAGATATCGCAGGGCGTGACCACGGTGATTGTCGGCAACTGCGGCATCAGCGCCGCCGGGGCGGTGATCAAAACCGACGTGCCCGACCCGATGAACCTGTTGGGGGAAAAAGCGCACTTCGTTTACCCGACGGTGGCTGACTACCGTCAGCAAGTCGAGGCCGTGACGCCGGCGGTGAATGTGGCGACGCTGATCGGGCACACCACGCTGCGCAATAACCAGATGGACGACCTGTTTCGCCCGGCCAATGCTGAAGAGACTGCCGCCATGCGCGAGCAGTTGCGAACCGCGCTGCAACAGGGCGCTTTGGGGCTGAGCACCGGTCTGGCGTATGCCACGGCGTTCTCGGCACCGACCGAAGAGGTGATGGCGCTGGCGGAGGAATTGGCGGGCGAGCAGGGAATTTACACCACCCACCTGCGCTCGGAGTTTGAACCTATACTCGAGGCGATGGATGAGGCATTTCGCATTGGTCGCCATGGACGGGTGCCGGTGGTGATTTCGCACCATAAATGCGCCGGGGCCAAAAACTGGGGCCGCACGCAGGAAACGCTGAAATTGTTCGATAAGGTGCGCCAGACGCAGGACGTGTCCTGTGACTGTTACCCTTATTCCGCCAGTTCGTCCACGCTGGATTTAAAACAGATCACCGATGAGTTCGACATCGTCATCACCTGGTCCGAACCGCATCCGGAGATGGCGGGGCAATCCTTGCGGGACATTGCCGGAACCTGGTCAATGAGTCTGCATGAAGCCGGCAAGCAACTGATGCCGGCGGGGGCGATTTACTACAACATGGACGAGCAGGATGTGCGCCGGGTATTGAGCTATCCGGTGACCATGGTGGGGTCGGACGGCTTGCCGAACGATCCGATGCCGCATCCGCGCCTGTGGGGCGCTTTCCCCCGGGTGTTGGGCCACTACAGCCGCGATGAAGGCCTGTTTCCGCTCACCGTGGCGGTGCACAAAATGAGTGGCATGTCCGCGGCGCGTTATCAACTGCCGCAGCGTGGGCTGATCAAAACAGGCTACTACGCCGATCTGGTATTGTTTGATGCGCTGACAGTAAAAGACAGCGCGACGTTCAGCCAACCGCAGCAACCCGCCGCAGGGATCGACGCGGTGTGGGTGAACGGCGTACTGAGTTATCAACATCAGGCCGTGACCGGCCTGCGCGCCGGGCGGTTTTTGTGCCGCCAGGGCAACACAATCGACAGGAGCAAGGCATGACGATCAAAAGATACGGCATTGACGGCGGCACCGGGACCGGCGGGCAGCATCTGCCCTTTTCCCGCGCGGTAGAAGCCGGTGGCTGGCTGTATATTTCCGGCCAAACGCCGATGAAAGACGGGGAAGTGGTGGAAGGGGGGATTATCGATCAGTCCCGCCTGGCGATCCAAAACTGCCTGGATATTATGGCGGAAGCGGGATATGGCCTGGAAGATGTGGTGCACGTTAAGGTCATTTTGACCGATGCGCGTTATTTCCAGTCATTCAATAAAGTCTTTCGCGAGTTCTTCGCTGCTCACCCTCCGGCACGGATTTGCGCAGTCGCCGATCTGGTGGTGGATTGCAAAGTCGAAGTGGATATTACCTGCTATAACGCCGCACGTATTCCCCGCTAGAGCGCTTGCCGATTAAAGGGTGGCTTCACCATAATGCCGGTCAGTTAAGCAAAGTTCTGAATAAGAATGTACGACGTTGTTTAAGTGGGCGTCCCCCTCTCCAGAGGGAGAGGGCCGGGGTGAGGGGGCTTTTGCGTTGGTATGTATCCCCTCACCCTAACCCTCTCCCAAAGGAGAGGGGACAATATCGCCTTAACTGACAAGCATTATGGTGAAGCCACCCTTAATCATCATTTCACCACGGCGGTGTAGGTTATTTGCTGACGCGATCGTAGTAGACCATGTCGGCGTTCAGACCCTGCTGATAGCCTTTGACGTTATCGCGCAGCACCACTTCGGTTTTTGCCTGATCGATAAACACATACGGCGAACTGCGCTGCAGTTCCTGCTGCATGGCGGTGTACAGCGCGGTGCGTTTGGCGGGATCGGCTTCGGCCACTGCCGCCAGCGTCTGCTGGCTCAACTGCGGGATCTGCCAGCCGTTGAGGCCCGCGACCGTGCTGGTCTTGCCGTCGTTATAGGCGAAGGCACTGGCGTTGGAGTGGGCGTCGAAGTAGTCCGGGATCCACAGGCGGATCGCCGCCTGATGCTGTCGGGCGCGTACCCGCGAATAGACCTGGCTACCGGCAGCTGGCAACAGTTCCACCTTCACGCCGCCTTCGGCAAAGCTGGCCTGCAGCGCCTGAGCTATGGTGATAAACGGCGGTTTGTTCTCGACGTCCAGCGTCAGCGAGGCATGGGTGATACCTGCCTTGGCCAGAATGGCCTTGGCTTTGGCCGGATCGAAACTGAACGGGTTGTCTTTCAGCGCACCCGGCAGCCCGACCGGCAGGAAGCTCTGGTGCACAAAATACTGGCCCTTCAGCAAATCTTTGGTGATGCCCTGATAGTCGATCAGATAACGCGCCGCTTCCCAGAAGGCCGGGTTTTTCAACAGCGGATTAGCGCTATTGCCAGTGTTGAACACCAGGTAATTCTGCTCGGCAGAGGGGATTTCCAGCACCTTCACGCCGGGCTGATTTTTCAGCGCCACGGTTTGGTCCGGGCCCAACTCGCGCGCCACATCGGCGTCACCCTGCTGGATCAACAGGCGACGAGTGGCGGAGTCCGGCACGCTTTTAATGATGATGCTTTTCAGCAGCGGCTTGCTGCCCGGCGAGCTCGGGTTGGCGTCCAGCACAATCGCCTGATGCGGTTGGTAGACGCGCATTTTAAACGGCCCGCTGCCGGCGGAGTGCATTTTCAACCAGGCGTTGCCGTAGTCGCCGTCTTTGGCGTTAGGCTGCACCGCCTTGCTGTCGACGATCGAGGCGATCGGCGTGGAGAGAATGTTCAGCGCTACCGCCGGGCTGACGTTCGCCGTCCAGCTCAGTTGCAGGCTGTGGTCGTCGATTTTCTTCAGCTGTGCGTCGATGTTGTCCGGCTGCCAGCCGAGTACGTTAAGGATAAACGCCGGCGACTTGTTCATCTTCACCGCGCGGCTGTAGGAAAAAATGACGTCATCGGCGGTCAATGGGTTGCCGGAGGCGAACGTCGCCTGCGGGCGCAGTTTGATGGTCAGGGTTTTGGCCGCCGCATCGCCCTGCCAGCTTTCCGCCAACACCGGCTCCACTTTCGCCGGATCGTCGCGATCCGCCTGCACCAGCCGCTGATACAGGCTGGGAACGGTCTGGATACTCGACAGTTCGTTGGCTTCCGCCGGATCGAGGCTGACGATATCGTCCAGCGATTGCACCACCACCAGCGTATTGGGCGGGGTGGCGGCCAGCGTGGAGGTGGACAGCGCGGCAAGCATTAACAGCGGCAGGACTTTGGCTTTCATCGATGTTTTCCCTTGAATGCACCACAAGAAATTATTGTTATCGTTTGTTTTCACGGCGGTTTCGCCGCCAGAATGCCACGGTAGAACCTTTGCCGACCGCTGACAAAGGCCAATCGGCTATTTGATATGCTTAAAATATATTAGACGGGATCAGGCAGGAGGGGGCGCAGCGTGCTGGATCACTGCGCCCGGCAATGCAGATTAAAGCGTTTCGCTCAGGGTGGCGACCATCACCGCCTTGATGGTGTGCAGACGGTTCTCGGCCTGATCGAACACCACGCTGTGCGCGGATTCGAACACTTCATCGGTCACTTCCATACCGCCGTGCAGCCCGTATTGTTCGGCCATTTGCTTACCGAGCGTGGTCTGATCGTCGTGAAACGCCGGCAGGCAGTGCAGGAATTTGACGTTCGGGTTGCCGGTCAGTTTTACCATCGCCATATTGACCTGATAAGACCTCAGCAGCGCGATACGCTCCTGCCAGGTTTCTTTCGGCTCGCCCATCGAGACCCATACGTCGGTATACAGGAAGTCCGCGTCCTTCACCCCTTCGGCAATGTCTTCGGTCAGGGTGATCTTGGCGCCGGTCTGTTTTGCCAATGCCTGGCACTCTGCCACCAGCTCAGGCTGCGGCCAGCAAGCTTTCGGCGCCACCAGCCGCAGGTCCATGCCCGCCAACGCGGCAGCTTCCAGCAGGGTGTTGCCCATGTTGTTGCGGGTGTCGCCAAGGTAGGCGAGTTTCACCTCGCTCAGCGGCTTGCCCGGCAGTTGTTCTTGCACCGTGAGCAGGTCCGCCAGCAACTGGGTCGGGTGGAACTCGTTGGTCAGCCCGTTCCACACCGGCACGCCGGCGTGGTTGGCCAGGGTTTCCACCAGTGCCTGACCATAACCGCGGTATTGAATACCGTCATACATCCGGCCCAGCACCCGGGCGGTGTCCTTCATCGACTCTTTATGGCCGATCTGGCTGCCGCTTGGGCCCAGATAGGTGACCTGAGCGCCCTGATCGAAAGCGGCAACTTCGAAAGAGCATCGGGTACGGGTCGAGTCTTTTTCGAAGATGAGCGCAATGTTTTTGCCCTGCAGGTGGCGTGTTTCCTGGCCTTTACGCTTGGCCTGCTTCAACTCGGCGGCAAGCTGCAGCAGCGCCAGAAGCTCCGCCGGGGTGAAATCCATTAACCTTAGGAAGTGACGTTTGTAGAACGGGTTTATGCTACTCATTGCCGTGTATCCTGATTGTTGTTATTGAATTAAAATTCACTTTATATGTATGAATATTCAATTTCAACCCCGCAGGAGAAATCTTTCACGTTTATCGTGGAAGCAATGCCGACGGTGTGTGAAAATAGAAGCAATACAGGCCATTTGACTTGAGGATATAGGCATGGCAAACCGCGAACAGCTAGAAGAACAACGTGAAGAGACCCGCCTGATCATCGAAGAACTGCTGGAAGACGGCAGCGATCCGGAAGCGCTCTACACCATCGAACACCACCTTTCTGCTGAGAAGTTTGAAGTGCTGGAGCAGGCCGCCGTTGAAGCCTTCAAGTTGGGCTACGAAGTGACCGACGCCGAAGAGCTGGAAGTGGAAGACGGTACCCTGGTGATGTGCTGTGACGTGATCAGCGAAATCGGCCTGAACGCCGAGCTGATCGACACTCAGGTAGAGCAACTGGTGGCGCTGGCAGCACGTTGCGGCGTCAACTACGACGGTTGGGGCACCTACTTTGAAGATCCGAACGGCGAAGAAGGTGACGACGACGAAGAAGGTGACTTCATCGACGAAGACGACGACGGTAAACGCCATTAATCAACTCTGTGGGCCAACATTCGTTGGCCCCTGATAAGAACACATGAAATACCAATCTCTGTTAGCCCCGATTTTAAACTTCCTGCACTGCGAAACCCCAGACGCCTGGATTGATGTCGCGCGCCGCCCGGAAAACCTGCCGCTGTTGCTGACCGACCATATGGTGTGTGAGCTGAAAGCGGCGCAGACCGGCATGTGGCTGATCCGCCGTTACGTGGCAGACAAGGAGAGCGGCGATGCCCTGTTGGCCTTGCTCAGGCCTTACGAAGCGTTTCTGCATGAAGCGCAGGGCGTGCCGGAAGCCTTGTTCCAGCAAAACAATTTCACCCGCAAGATCTTGCCGAAAAACGGCTCGGCCTACGGCCAGGATCTGGCGGACAGGATGGTGCTGCTGATCAAAGAAGAGCTGCATCATTTCTCGCAGGTGTTGGAGATCATGATGGCGCGGCAGATCCCGTATAAAAAGATCACCGCCAGCCGCTATGCCAAAGGCATGATCCGTGAGATCCGCACCCACGATCCGGCCACGTTGATTGATAAGCTGATCTGCGGCGCCTATATCGAAGCCCGCTCCTGCGAACGCTTTGCCCGACTGGCACCGCATCTGGACGACGAGTTAAACCGTTTCTACGTTTCGCTGCTGCGTTCTGAGGCGCGCCACTATCAGGATTACCTGCAGCTTGCCCAACAGATTGCTGGTGGCGACATCAGTGAGCGGATCGCCCACTTCGGCCGCATTGAAGCAGAGCTTATCCAAACGCCGGACAGCGAGTTGCGCTTCCACAGCGGCGTGCCCGCCATCGCCTGACAGCCGGGCGCCCGCGAAATAAGTTACGCCGGTGCGCCCAGCAGTAAATCCACCGCTTTTTCCGCCAGCATAATGGTCGGCGCATTGGTGTTACCGCTGGTGACCTGCGGCATCACCGAGCAGTCGATCACCCGCAGCCGCTCAAAGCCATGCACCCGCAGTTGCAGATCGGTCACCGAGTCCTGCGGGGATTGCCCCATGCGGCAACTGCCCACCGGGTGATACACCGTCTTGCAGAAGTTGCGCACGAACTCTTCCAACTGGGCCTCATCGTTCAGCCACGCCGGCTGCGGCATCAGCAGATCTTTGATAATGGGTTTGAGGGCGGCGGTTTGCAGGAAGCGCAGGCCGAATTTCACGGCGCGCACGCTGCCGGCCAGATCTTCCGGGTGACCGAGGTAGTTGGCGTGCAGCTTCACCGGATCGCGCGGATCGCGGCTGCGCAGCAAGACTTCACCGCGCGCCCTGGGTTGCAGATAACCGACCTTGAGCGTGAAACCGTGGATGTTGGGCAGCGGTTCGCCGGGTACGTTATCCCAGCTGTCGAGCATTGGCAGAAAGTGGATCTGCACGTCGGGCCTGCCGTTGCCCTGGCTGTCGGTGAAGGCCGCACCTTCCAGCACGTTAGAGCTCAACACGCCGCTGCGAAACGCCAGCCATTCGGTGCCGTGGCGTAGCGCCTGCAGCCCGCGATCGGCCCCATACAGACTGATGGGTTCCCGGGTGCTGACGTTGATCGACATATGCAGATGATCGTGGAAGTTCTTGCCCACCGGCAGGTCGGCGAGCGGTTCGATGCCCAACTGTTGCAGATGTTCGCGCGGCCCAATGCCTGACAGCATCAGGATCTTCGGCGATCCTACCGCGCCGGCGCTGAGGATCACTTCCTTTGCCGCATGCGCGGTGACTTCGGCACCGCCGTTTTGGCTATACACCACGCCGGTGGCGACGTTGTTGTCCAATACCACTCGGTGCACCAGCGCATTCAGTTTCACCACCAGGCGTTGGTCGTTGCGCACCGCTTTCAGGTAGGTGCGTGCAGTGCTGGCACGTTCGCCGTTATGGGTCGTGGTCTGGTAGAAGCCGACGCCGTGCTGGCTGTCGCCGTTGAAGTCGTTGCGGTAGGGTAAATCCAGCTCCTGACCGGCGCGGATAAACGCCATGCTGAGCGGGTGCCGGTAGCGGTTCTCACTGACCGGCAGCAGGCCCTCGCCGCCGTGATAGGCGTCGGACAGGCTCTCGTTGGCCTCGGCACGTTTGAAATAGGGCAGCACGTCCTGATAGCCCCAGCCGACGCAGCCATAGCGTTCGGCCCACTCGTCGTAATCCTGCCGCTGGCCACGTATATAGATCATGCCGTTGACCGAGCTGCTGCCGCCCAACACCTTGCCCTGGGCGATCTGCATGCGGCGGTTGTTGGCGTGCGGCTCTGGCTCGGTTTCGTACGGCCAGCTTTTTTTGGCGATGATCTTCGCCACGCCGGCCGGCATCTTGATGAACAAATTATTGTCGTCGCCACCGGCCTCCAGCAGCAATACCCGCGCCTGAGTGCGGCGGATCAACTGCGCCGCCAGTACGCAGCCGGCGGAACCTGCGCCGACAATGATGTAATCAAAAGCATTTTCCGACATAACTGTTCCCTGTGCGATTGCGGCATGAGCCTGTCATGGCAGAGTATCGCAAGCGGAAGGCAGGTCAATTTGAAATCGTTAATTTGTTAATGAATATCACAAAAAATGTTTTAAATTTAATTCATCTTATTGATTTTTATATGTAATAAATAATATAACCATATTAATATATTTGTTATTATTAGCAATGTATGTACCCGAGGGAGAGAAATACGCAGTGATCAATATCCGGCGCATTGTTTCTAAACGGAATAATCAATATGAGACTTATCCGAGTGGGAAACAGGATGTCAGAGCAAAAATGCTGCTATATGATGAGCCACTCTATGGTTGGATAAGATATTAAGAAATATGGACATTTCGATTAATAAATCTAATTATTTAAAAGGGATTGCCATCATTTTGATGCTGATCCATCACCTGTTCGCTTACCCCCTCAGAATAAGTCCGGATATCCCGGTTTATCATATTGTTAATAGCGTTGATCTCGAAATGTATCTTGGCCTGTTCGGCAAGATTTGCGTGTCGATGTTCCTGTTTTTATCCGGTTACGGATTTTCGCTGAAAAAAGAAGTGTCGGTTAAATATATCTGGGGCAAGCTGAAGAACTTATATATTAGCTATTGGATAGTGTTATTTATCTTTGTGCCGATCGGCATTCTCTTCTTTCCGGGAGAAAGGTATAGCTTTTCCCTGCCGCTGTTTCTCGAAAACCTGATTGGCATTAAATCCACGTATAACAGCGAGTGGTGGTTCTTCAAACTCTATGTGCTGTACGTGCTTTCTCTGCCGCTGTTGTCGCGGCTGAATATCTATCCTCTGCTGGGAGTGCTGTTTCTGGCGGCGCTGTGCGGCCGAGGGTTGCAGTATTTCGCCTGGACACCCGAAATCTTGATCGAGTACTGCACCTGGCTGTTGCCTTTCGGCTTTGGCATGGTGTTTGGCCGCAGCAAGCAAATGCCGGCGGACTTCTGGCTGGCGAAGCTGATTGTTACCCTGAGCCGTACCCATCCGCTGATCTTGCTGATGGTGACGGTGGCGGTGTTTATCGTCGCCCATAATCCGGGGCTGTTGCTGGCGACGCCGCTGTTTATTATCGCGATGATGAAAACCGCAGACGGCCTGGGCAGCACGGTGAATCGGGCTGTGGGGGAGCTGGGCAAGCATTCGATGTACATGTGGCTGACCCACAGCTTCTACTGCTATTACTTCGCTCAAAAGCTGATTTTTGCGCCGCGCTATACGCCGCTGATCCTGCTGCTGCTGATTGTGGTGTCCTACCTGACCAGCCTGGTGCTGAGCCGGATTGAAGGGGTTATCAAGGGCAGGGTAACGGCGTAGAGACGCTGCATGCTGCGCCCGTGATGAGCGCGGGCGCAGCAGCAAGATTAAAGCGTTTTCAGCATGGTGACTTCGCAATCAACGTGGCCGGTGGTGCCCATGGCGTGGTCGATGTGTTCGAAACCCAGATGCTCATACAGGCCGATGGCCTGCGTCAGGCTGGCGGTGGTTTCCAAATAACAACAGCGGAAGCCCTGTTGACGGGCGAACTCCAGTGCCTGCAGCGCCAGGCGTTTTGCCAGGCCCTGGCCGCGCAAGATCGGCAGGAAATACATTTTCTGTAATTCGCAAATATCGTCTTCACCGCCCTGCAGCGGAGCCACGCCGCCGCCGCCGGCAATCTGGCCATCGACTTCTATCACCCAATAAGCGCTGCGTGGCAGGCTGTAGAGCTGATACAAGACGTCCAGATTGGGGTCGGAAACGGTATAGCCTTTGTCCGCCGTCAAACCGTGCTCGGCGGAGACTTCGCGAATGACATTAGCCATAGCGGCGTTGTCGTCAGCCGTTATTGGGCGCACCAGAAGACGCACTGGGGTTGCTGTTGTCATGTTTACACTCGCCATAAGAAGAACCTTTGTGGTTCCGAAATTTCATTTTTGTTGCAGACAAAAACGCGCCGGGTTTATAACCCGGCGGCGTCCATGCAGCATTAATACCCGTTATCTTTCAAGTTGCAGCGTTGTTACCTGCACTCGCTCACCCCAGTTACTTACTAAAGTAAGCGCCTGGGGATGAGCGAGCTGGCCGCCTAGCTGCAACTTGAAAGCTATAGGGTAAAACTTGTAATAACATCTAAAGCGGGCCGGATGCAACGGCAATAAAAAAACAGCGGGGAAGTCCCCGCTGTTTTTAACAGTTGCAGCGAACCGACAGATTACAGCGCGGCGATGGTCGCCTGCTGTTCCTGCAGCTTCACTTTGCCTTCTTTGCAGGCTGCCAGACGTTCGCGCTCTTTGGCGACCACGGCTTCCGGCGCGCGCGCCACAAAGCCTTCGTTTGCCAGCTTGCCTTCGATTGAGGCGATTTCTGCATCCAGCTTGCCCATTTCTTTCGACAGACGCGCGATTTCGGCGTCTTTATCGATAAAGCCGGCCATAGGGATCAGCAGCTCGGCGCCGTCCACCAGTTTGGTGACCGAGACCGGGCCTTTGTCACCCGCAGGCAGCAGGGCGATAGACTCCAGACGCGCCAGACGCTCGATAAAGCTCTGGTTCTCCTGCACGCGACGCTGGGCGTCGGCACTGCAGTTGCGCAGCAGCACTTCCAACTGTTTGCTCGGGGCGATGTTCATCTCGGCGCGGATGTTACGCACCGCGGTGATCGCCTGCTTGATCCACTCCAGATCGTTGAGCGCCTGCGCGTCTTCCAACGCGGCGTCGTACTCTGGGAACGGCTGCAGCATGATGGTGTCTGCGGTTTCGCCGGTCAGGGTTTTCACGCGCTGCCAGATGGTTTCGGTAATGAACGGGATCACCGGGTGCGCCAGGCGCAGCAGGGCTTCCAGCACGGTGATCAGCGTGTGGCGGGTGCCGCGCTGTTCCGCTTCGCTGCCGTTGCTCACCACCGGCTTGGTCAGCTCCAGGTACCAGTCACAGAACTGGTTCCAGGTGAATTCATACAGGATGTTGGCGGCCAGATCGAAGCGGTAAGTGTCCAGCGCTTCGCGGTATGCCTTCACCGTACGGTTGAATTCGGCCAGGATCCAGCGGTCCGCCAGCGACAGCACTTTCTCGCCGCCGTTGAAGCCGCAGTCTTGGCCTTCCGCGTTCATCAGCACGAAGCGGCTGGCGTTCCACAGCTTGTTACAGAAGTTGCGGTAGCCTTCCAGGCGTTTCATGTCCCAGTTAATGTCACGGCCGGTAGAGGCCAGCGCCGCCAGGGTGAAGCGCAGGGCGTCGGTACCGTGCGGCTCGATGCCGTTCGGGAATTGTTTCTCGGTGCGCTTGCGGATTTTCTCCGCCAGCTGCGGCTGCATCATGTTGCCGGTGCGTTTTTCCAGCAGGTCTTCCAGCGAGATGCCGTCAACCATGTCCAGCGGGTCGATCACGTTGCCTTTCGACTTGGACATCTTCTGCCCTTCGTCGTCGCGGATCAGACCGGTCATGTAGACCGTTTTGAACGGCACCTGCGGCTTGCCGTTTTCGTCCTTCATAAAGTGCATGGTCAGCATGATCATGCGCGCAATCCAGAAGAAGATGATGTCGAAGCCGCTGACCATCACGCTGGTCGGGTGGAAGGTTTTCAGCGCGTCGGTCTGCTCTGGCCAGCCCAGGGTTGAGAAGGTCCACAGGCCGGAAGAGAACCAGGTGTCCAGCACGTCTTCGTCCTGAGTCAGCACCACGTCGGCACCCAGGTTGCTCTCGCTGCGCACTTCTTCTTCGCTGCGGCCCACGTAGACTTTGCCGTTCACGTCGTACCAGGCCGGGATACGGTGACCCCACCACAGCTGACGGGAGATACACCAGTCCTGAATGTCGCGCATCCAGCTGAAGTACATGTTTTCGTACTGCTTCGGCACGAACTGAATTTCGCCTTGCTCAACCGCTTCCACCGCCACTTTCGCCAGCGGGGCGGTACGCACGTACCATTGGTCGGTCAGCATAGGTTCGATCACCACGCCGCCGCGGTCGCCGTAAGGCACCGTCAGGTCGTGCGGTTTGATCTCTTCCAGTAAACCCAGCTCTTCAAAGGCGGCAACCACCGCTTTACGCGCCGCGAAACGCTCCAGGCCACGGAACTGGGCCGGGATTTCGTTGCAGTAATCGGTACAGATTTCGCCGAGGGTGTTGAACACTTCCGCTTCCTGACGGATATCGCCGTCGAAAGTCAGGATGTTGATCATCGGCAGGCCGTGACGTTTACCGACTTCGTAGTCGTTAAAGTCGTGCGCCGGGGTGATTTTCACGCAGCCGGTGCCTTTTTCCATATCGGCGTGCTCGTCACCGACGATGCGGATGCGACGGCCTACCAGCGGCAGAATGATTTCTTTGCCGATCAAATCCTTGTAGCGCGGATCTTCCGGGTTTACCGCCACACCGGTATCACCGAGCACGGTTTCCGGACGGGTGGTAGCGACCACCAGGTAATCTTTGCCTTCGGCGGTTTTGGCGCCGTCAGCCAGCGGGTAGCGCAGGTGCCACATGGAGCCTTTGGACTCGCGGTTTTCCACTTCCAGATCGGAGATGGCGGTGCGCAGTTTCGGATCCCAGTTCACCAGGCGTTTGCCGCGGTAGATCAGATCTTCTTTGTGCAGGCGGACAAACACTTCGCGGACCGCGTTGGACAGGCCTTCGTCCATGGTGAAGCGTTCGCGCTCCCAGTCCACGGAGTTGCCCAGACGGCGCATCTGGCGGGTGATGGTGCCGCCGGATTCCGCTTTCCACTGCCAGATTTTGTCGATGAACGCGTCGCGGCCATAGTCATGGCGGGTTTTGTTTTCTTCTGCGGCGATCTTGCGCTCAACCACCATCTGGGTGGCGATACCGGCATGGTCGGTACCGGCCTGCCACAGGGTGTTTTTACCCTGCATGCGCTGGTAACGGATCATGGTGTCCATGATGGTCTGCTGGAAGGCGTGGCCCATGTGCAGGCTGCCGGTGACGTTCGGCGGCGGGATCATGATGCAGAAGCTTTCCTGGCTAGTATCACCATTTGGCTTGAAGTAACCCTGGTTTTCCCAGTGATCGTACAGCTTCTGTTCGATCTCTTTCGGGTCGTAGGCGGTATCGAGATGACTGTTTGTCTTTTCCATTTTATATCGTTGTTCAGTGAGTTGGCGGCGTTGCCGTGGTCAAATGGAAGCCGACGCTGCGATAGGCTTTATATCGGTCGCGCGCCAACTGTTTTAAGGTGTCTTCGTAAGGGACGAAGTCTACCACTTCATGGAAAGCAGTAGCAAAATCTGCAAACTGCGGCAGCAGGGCAATCAGCAGGTCACGCGGTGAATTGCCACGTTTGCCGGGCCAGCACAGCTCGACCGGGGCACCGTAGTGCGGCCCTTCGCCGGCCAGGTTGTGCGGCACGAACTGGTGCGGATCGCGCTGCCACAGCGCTTCGTCCAACCGCTGGGCCTGTTCCTGGCTTTCGCAGGCGATCAACACCCGCTTGCCGGAACGCCAGCGTTCGGCAGCAACGGCGCAGGCCACGGCCTCATGGGCGCTGAGCGCGCCTGCCGGTTCCGCGTGTTCAATTAAATAGAACGTTGCCTGTTTCATGATCTGATTCACCGCTGCCAATAAAAAATGTAGGGGCACAGCATGCTGTGCCCCTCGGGATTATACCTGAATTACCGCTCAGATTTAATCGTCGCCGTTCAGCCCCGCACGGTTGAGCAGGAACTGAGATAGCAAGGCGACCGGACGACCGGTTGCGCCTTTGGCCTTGCCGGAACGCCAGGCGGTGCCGGCGATATCCAGGTGCGCCCAGCTGTACTTGCGGGTAAAGCGCGACAGGAAGCAGGCTGCGGTGATAGCCCCGCCCGGACGGCCGCCAATGTTCGCCATATCGGCAAAATTGGAGTCCAGCTGCTCGTAGTACTCGTCGGACATCGGCAAGCGCCACGCGCGGTCACCGGCCTGTTCGGACGCGCCGATCAGTTCGTGTGCCAGCGGGTTGTGGTTCGACATCAGGCCGGTGATGTGGTGGCCCAGCGCGATCACGCAGGCGCCGGTCAGGGTGGCAACGTCAATCACCAGCTCCGGATCGAAACGCTCAACGTAGGTCAGGGTGTCGCACAGCACCAGGCGGCCTTCGGCGTCGGTGTTCAACACCTCGACGGTCTGGCCGGACATGGTGGTCAGCACGTCGCCCGGACGATAAGCGCTGCCGCCCGGCATGTTTTCACAGCCGGCCAGTACGCCGATCACGTTCAGCGGCAGGTTCAGTTCCGCCACCACGCGCATCACGCCGTACACGGTGGCGGCGCCACACATGTCGTACTTCATCTCGTCCATGCTGTCGGCAGGTTTGATCGAGATGCCGCCGGAGTCGAAGGTCAGCCCTTTACCCACCAGCACAATCGGCTTGGCGTCCGGGTTTGGGTTGCCTTTGTATTCCATCACCGACATCAGCGATTCGTTCTGCGACCCTGCGCCAACCGCCAGATAGGCGTTCATCCCCAGCTCTTTCATCTGCTGTTCGCCGATGACGCGGGTGGTGATGTTGGTGCTGAAGGCATCCGCCAGTTGACGAGCCTGAGAGGCCAGGTAGCCGGCGTTACAGATGTTCGGCGGCATATTGCCGAGATCTTTCGCTGCCTTGATACCGGAAGAGACGGCCAGACCGTGCTGGATAGCGCGTTCACCGCTGGTGAGCTCACGGCGGGTCGGCACGTTGAACACCATTTTACGCAGCGGACGGCGCGGCTCCACTTTATTGCTTTTCAGCTGATCGAAGGTGTAGAGCGTTTCTTTTGCGGTTTCCACCGCCTGGCGCACCTTCCAGTAAGTGTTGCGGCCTTTCACGTGCAGCTCGGTCAGGAAGCAGACCGCTTCCATGGAGCCGGTGTCGTTAAGGGTATTGATGGTTTTTTGAATCACCTGTTTGTACTGGCGTTCATCGAGCTCGCGCTCTTTGCCACAACCAATCAACAGGATGCGTTCGGAGAGAATGTTAGGTACATGGTGCAGCAGTAACGTCTGCCCGACTTTACCTTCCAGTTCGCCACGGCGCAGCAAAGCGCTGATATAACCATCACTGATTTTGTCGAGTTGTTCTGCGATAGGGGACAAGCGGCGCGGTTCGAAAACGCCGACTACAATACAGGCACTGCGCTGTTTTTCCGGGCTACCGCTTTTTACACTGAACTCCATGCACTCTCCTGAATCTTAAAGACAAAGGCAGGCGCTACGGCTAGAATAACGTACTCCGTAACGATCTCCCGCCATTGAGTTAACTAACTATGTTAACCTGAACGGCGTAAATTGCTCTGTTTTGGCGACTATAAGCAAGTTCCTATAGGACACCCAAATGCTAGATGTTGTAATACTATTTTAGCTGTGTTGGTTGCCATATGATGAGAATAAATGGCGGATTAGCGATGAAACTATCGATTTTCCTGCAAAAAGACAAGTTTTCACAGGCGTAATAAGCGTGATCATCATAAGATATCTGGTACGGGAAACGCTAAAGAGCCAAATCGCGATCCTTTTCATCCTGCTTCTGATCTTCTTTTGTCAGAATCTGGTCAAGGTGTTAGGCGATGCGGTGGACGGCGATGTCCCGACAAATTTAGTCCTTTCTTTGCTCGCATTGGGTGTGCCGAAGATGGCGCAGCTAATCCTGCCATTAAGCCTGTTTCTCGGCTTATTGATGACGCTTGGGCGGCTGTATACCGACAGCGAAATCACCGTGATGCACGCCTGCGGGCTGGGTAAACGCACCCTGATCATCGCCGCGATGGTACTGGCGCTGATCACCTCTGCCGTGGCGGCGGTCAACGTGTTCTGGGCCGGGCCCATGGCCTCGCGCTATCAGGACGTGGTGATCAGCGAAGCCAAAGCCAACCCCAGCATCGCCGGGCTGGCGGAAGGGCAGTTCAAACCTTCGCAAGACGGCAACGCGGTGCTGTTTATCGGCAACGTAAAAGGCAGCACCTTCAACGACGTGTTTCTGGCGCAACTGCGGCCGAACGGCAACCAACGCCCATCCGTGGTGGTGGCCGAGCACGGCAAGATCAACCAGATGAAAGACGGTTCGCAGGTGGTGACGCTGGACAAAGGCACCCGCTTCGAAGGCACCGCGCTGCTGCGTGACTTCCGCATTACCGATTTCAACGACTATAAAGCAGTGGTCGGCCACCGTGCGGTCGCCGTGGACGGCAACCAGGCCGAGCAGATGTCGATGCAGACGCTGCTGGCGTCTGACGATCCGGACGCCCGCGCCGAGTTCCACTGGCGCCTGACGCTGGTGCTTTCCGTGGTGATCATGGCGCTGTTGGTGGTACCGCTCAGCGTGGTCAACCCACGTCAGGGCCGCGTGCTGAGCATGCTGCCGGCCATCCTGCTGTATTTGATTTTCTTCCTGCTGCAGACGTCGCTGCGTTCCAACGGCGGCAAGGGCAAGCTGGACCCGATGATATGGCTTTGGGTGGTCAACGCGGCGTACTTTGCTATCGCGCTGGCGCTAAACCTGTGGGATACGGTGCCGATGCGCAAGCTGCGTGCACGCCTGAGAGGAGCGGCCTGATGTTTGGCGTTTTAGACCGATATATCGGTAAGACGATTTTCAACACCATCATCATGACGTTGTTCATGCTGGTGTCGCTTTCCGGCATCATCAAGTTCGTCGACCAGCTGCGTAAAGTGGGCCAGGGCGAGTACACGGCGCTGAGCGCCGGGATGTTTACCCTGCTGAGCGTACCGAAAGACATCGAGATCTTCTTCCCGATGGCGGCGCTGCTGGGCGCACTGCTCGGGCTGGGCCAACTGGCGACGCGCAGTGAACTGGTGGTGATGCAGGCTTCCGGCTTTACCCGCATGCAGATCGCCGGCTCGGTGATGAAAACCGCTATCCCGCTGGTGCTGTTGACCATGGCGATTGGCGAGTGGGTGGCCCCGCAGGGCGACCAGATGGCGCGCAACTACCGTGCGCAGCAGATGTACGGCGGTTCGCTGCTTTCTACCAAAAACGGCCTGTGGGCGAAGGACGGCAACGACTTCATCTACATTGAGCGCGTGGCAGGCGAGAAAGAGCTTTCCGGCGTCAATATCTACCACTTCAACGACCAGCGCAGGCTGGAGACGGTGCGCTATGCCGCCACCGCCAGCTTTGAAGACGGGGTGTGGAAGCTTTCGCAGGTGGATACCTCTGACCTGACCAATGAAAAGCAGGTGACCGGCACTCAGACGCTGACCGGCGAATGGAAAACCAACCTGACCCCGGACAAACTGGGCGTGGTGGCGCTGGACCCAACCTCGCTTTCGATCAGCGGCCTGCACAACTACGTGAAGTACCTGAAACAGAGTGGCCAGGAAGCCAACCGCTACCAGCTGAACATGTGGAGCAAAGTGTTCTCGCCGCTTTCCGTCGCGGTGATGATGCTGATGGCGCTGTCGTTCATCTTCGGGCCGCTGCGCAGCGTACCGATGGGCGTGCGTGTGGTGACCGGTATCAGCTTCGGCTTCCTGTTCTACGTGCTGGACCAGATATTCGGCCCGCTGAGCCTGGTGTACAACATGCCGCCGGTACTGGGCGCGTTGCTGCCAAGCATGCTGTTCCTGCTGATCAGCGTGTATATGCTGCTAAAACGCAAGTAGCGGTACGACAGACGATTTAAAAAGGCGTAGCCATGCGGTTACGCCTTTTTTGTTTCTGGCGCCTCTGGGACGCGTTGTTGCTGATATCGCTACGCACAGGCGCACATTAATCGCCGATGTCATCCGTAGGGGCGCTGCACGCGGCGCCCGTGTCGTTTATCACAGTTATCCCCGATGTCATCCGTAGGGGCGCCGTATGCTGCGCCCATGTCGTTTGCCACAGGTATCCCAATCGACAAGCCTTACTTCGCCCAAAAAACGAACCCAATGTGACCCCGGCGACGATTTTTTCAGCACTTAACTCATTGAACAACGGATAAGTGTTGCATGCGGATCGCTGAAAGGTATAATTCACCCGTTTTCCGCATACTACTTGCAGTGCCGAAGTGGCGAAATCGGTAGACGCAGTTGATTCAAAATCAACCGTAGAGATACGTGCCGGTTCGAGTCCGGCCTTCGGCACCATTAGTACAGCGCGAACAAGAAGCCACCGAGAGGTGGTTTTTTTGTGCCTGGAATTTGGCTGCCCCCTTTATTGTTTAAATCCTCTTCGTCTTATCACATTGTTTTATAAACAATGAACTTCATTCGATGTTGTGCTGTTAACCCAACAACAAACTGCCGACTGCATATGAATATTGCTGTGTTTATATACAGACATGGCATAGGGATGGCCTATTGCCAATCAGGAAGAAGGCAGGGAATAGCATGAAAATTCTTAAGTACGTTTTATGCGAGCGCAATGAAGATTCGATCACAGTAAGAGGGGATCGTAGTGGCGGTAATTTCGGTGATACCACTCATGGTGGTGCAGATAATGGCCGTGACAGTAACTCGGACACTATCAACCGCACTGATAAAACTAATGATACCGAGTTTGCTTCGATTTATGCCGATCTGGAAACTTATGAGGCCAAAATCCCTTACATGTATGTCGATACTAATGGGCATGTTACGGTTGGAATTGGCACCATGCTGCCGTCCGTTGCTGACGCACAACGTTTGGCCTTCAATAAACCCAGCGGGGCTGTTGCGACCGCTGCGGAAATCAAAGCTGAGTTTGAGCGTGTCCAGAGGGCATTTAGCAAAAATAAAGCCGCCACTGCATATCACTCGCCGACGTCTTTGACATTAACGGAAGACTCAATTAAAGACCTGGTACGTACGCATGTGGATGCCGATCGTATTTCACTGCACAACCGTTATAGTGATTTCTACGATTTCAGTCAGGGGATTCAGGTTGCCTTACACGATATGGTCTATCAGTTAGGGAGTGCCGGTTTGGGCAAGTACACCAACTTCAATAAAGCGGTGAACAGCAAAAACTGGACTAAAGCGGCCGATGAGTCGAATCGTAAGGATGCCAATAAAGCGCGTAATGATGCGACTAAAAAGGCATTCACAGATGCTCAAACGGTAAAAGATGCTGCCGAATGGCAGCGTGATCGAGCAGCCCGTAGATCCGAACATTAATGTGCATTACTGGCAATACCGCCCCTGTCGGGGCGGTATTTTTATGGGAAGACAATAGCTTCCGTTCCGACACCGTAGCGCCCGTCTTTTTCTGGTGTTAGCAGGAAATAACGCGTACTGCGATAGGTCGCATTTTGCACGCTGTAGCTTTGTTCCACGACGTACACCTTTTCCCCATTAGTCATCGCACGGCCCGCCCCTAAGAAATCAATCGCATAGTTGCCAGCAATGTTATCGGCCAGGTTAAAGACACCGTCTTTTCTATCTACAAAATGAATGGACGTATCGACGGCTTTCAGGGATTTGCCTGCGCTAACTTGTTTAGCTCTAAGTTTGAGGTCATCGTTACTTATTGCCTGGTACATCAAAGCGGGCAACCGCTCCGGCAAGCTGGCTGGCGTGCCGATAGCCAACTCTTTATGGCCAGCAGTGAATGAGCCAGCCCGTAAACTGTGATTGATCAGGCAGGCCCCCAGATTTTGCCGAAGCGTATTAAAATCCATCGCGTTCCTGGATTGCTCAACCGGTGCCCCGAACTGTTGATACTTTTGATAAAAATCGGCGCAGGATGTAGCCTGCAATGGTTTGTTTCCCGGACCTTTGAAATAAAACTGATCTGAAAAATCGCTGTCTTTGGCGAAAATAGACCGATCAATCTCTGCAGGGGACAACAAGCCAGCTTCAGCGCTGGAGAACCCGAATATGAAGGGGACAATCAACCATAACTTCTTCACTTGAGCCATTCCGTGTGCTTCCTTTTCAATGAGATATGTTGATGTGGGGATGATGGTTTGTGTCAGGAAGTAAAGATGCTGTTTTTAACCGTGGTGATAATATTTTATCTTTCAGAATTGAATATGAACATAATATTAGCACTTTTAGTCTTGGGGTTAGACTGCCGTAGGCAGAGGTTCAAGACTTGAATGCGGTTTCCAATGATATCAGGGAAGTGGTTAAGAAAACGCCCTCGTCATTGCAGCCCCCTGAACGTTCATTTCCTTCTAAGAGGTGCTGGACTAACCGGGAGTGATGATTATCATGTTATCGAGACTACAGACCCAGAGAGCGTGTTATGCAACATATCATTGAAGGTTTCCTCAGCTTCCAGAAAGATATTTTCCCACAGCGTAAGGAACTCTTCCGCAGCCTTGCCTCCAGCCAGAACCCTAAAGCGCTTTTTATTTCGTGTTCTGACAGCCGCCTGGTACCCGAGCTTGTGACTCAGCAAGACCCGGGGCAGCTTTTCGTTATCCGTAACGCAGGCAATATCGTTCCTTCCTTTGGCCCGGAACCGGGTGGGGTGTCGGCGACTATTGAATATGCGGTTGTTGCGCTGGGCGTCACGGATATCGTGATTTGCGGCCACTCGAACTGCGGTGCCATGAAGGCTATAGCTTCTTGCCAGTGTCTTGACCCGATGCCTGCTGTGGCCCACTGGCTGCACTATGCGGACGCGGCCAAAGCGGTGGTAGAGAAGAAAACGTGGGATAGCGAAATCGACAAAGTTAACGCTATGGTTGAAGAGAACGTCATAGCCCAGCTAAATAATATTAAGACTCACCCGTCCGTTGCCGTTGGTCTGCGCAACAACGGCCTGCGTCTGCACGGTTGGGTGTACGACATCGAAAGTGGCGAGATCCGCACGCTGGATAAAAATACGAAGAATTTCGTTTCACTGGCGGATAACCCCGCTGTTCACTTCGAATAAAGTGATGTTTGGCCTTGGCTATGACATTGAATCCACGTTTCGGCGTGGATTTTTTTATGGGTAGATCTAAAGAATCATGTCCGCTTTTGGTATTCACTAAAAGCCATAGCAGATCCCTCGATATGACGAGGGTATCTATCCCCTGTAGAGGATAATATTTGATTTATCCTCTACAGGGGATAATACTCATTTCATCCGTTTGGGAGGATAAAATGAAAATCACCTCTGCAAAGATGCTGGCGCATACATTACGCAACGAGCGCAAAAAACGTAACCAGAGCCAAAGCAAAACCGCTGACAGTATCGGATTAAAACAGGCCACGGTTTCTGCCTTTGAAAACAACCCGGACGGCACCCGGCTGGAGACGTTGTTTAAACTGCTTGCTGCGCTGGACTTGGAGCTACAGGTCACTCCACGCGGCAAGCCGGTAGATCCCAAGACCTGGGATCAGGAGTGGTGAGCATGGAAAAGCTACGTGTGGTGCTAAATGGCACTGTTGTTGGAATGCTGGAAAAGCATGCGGGCGGCGCGATGTCGTTTGTTTACCAGGAAGAGTGGCTGGCACAAGCTGGCGCACGCGCCATATCGTTATCCCTGCCGTTACAGCCAGAGCCGTTCCGCGGTGATGTGGTGTATAACTTTTTCGACAATCTGCTGCCGGACAGCGAGCTTATTCGTAGCCGCATACAGGCGCGCTTCAGAACAACAACCAAACAACCTTTTGATTTGCTGGCCAGCATTGGCAGCGACTGCGTGGGGGCGATCCAGCTTTACCCTGAACATGCTGAAGTCGCCCCGGTAAAGCAAGTGAATGCAGTACCGGTCAGTGACGAAGAAATAGAGCAGTTATTGCAAGGCTACCGCGAAGCCCCTTTGGGTATGGGACCCGATAGTGATGATTTTCGCATTTCTCTGGCAGGTGCACAGGAAAAGACGGCGCTGCTTTGGTTCGATAATCAGTGGTGCCGACCGGAAGGAAGCACACCAACCAGCCACATCATAAAACTGCCCATCGGCCATATCGCGTATAACAATCTGGATCTCAGTGAAAGCTGTGAGAACGAGTGGTTATGTTTACGTATTGCCGAACAGTTTGGCCTGCCGGTAGCGCAGACTCAGTTAGCGCGTTTTGGTGAACAAAGGATCCTGATCGTAGAGCGTTTTGATCGACGTTGGTCGCGAGATAACAGTTGGCTGATTCGCTTGCCGCAGGAAGATTTTTGCCAGGCTTTAGGCATTCCCCCTGCGCTGAAATATGAGGCTGATGGTGGGCCAGGTATTGCGGCTGCGATGGAGCTGCTATTGGGCTCACAGCAACCCTTGCTCGATCGAGATATTTTCTTTAAAAGCCAAATCGTATTCTGGATGCTGGCGGCCATTGATGGGCATGCTAAAAACTTCAGCCTGTTCATTGAACCAGAGACGACCTATCGAATGACTCCGCTCTATGACGTGCTCTCGGGTTACCCATTTATGCATGGCCGTGGCATTGCGCCACAGAAAGCCAAAATGGCCATGGCTGCGCTTGGGAAGGGCCGCCATTACCGTTGGAGCCAGATCTTGCCACGGCACTTTATCTCTACCGCGCGAGCGGTGGGGTATTCCGAAGAGAAAGCACGGCAGGTGATGGTTGAGATGAAAGCACAAACCGAGCAGGTGATTGTTAATGTGGAAGCGATGCTGCCGGACGATTTTCCCCGCTTTGTTAGTGATGCTATTTTTGCTGGGGTTCGGCGGCAAGCGGAGAGGTTGCCGGGGTAGGATAATTGTTTGTTTATGGAAATCATAAAAATTAAGACACCTGCATTAGGTGTCTTTTTATATCTATGGCCTAGGTTTTTTCCATCAAATCAAATAGTAAAACAGCTATGCCGGATAAACGCGACCTTCCTGCATTTGTAGCAAGTGGTTGCCTGCTTGCTCACTAAGTTCGAGTAGGGCAGGAAGCACATGCGCGGAGGCTTTGAGCCAGGCACTTATCTGCACTTTACTGCCCATTGAATTGTGTTCTTCGTTTTCAAGTGATTCAGCCAGGTACAATAAGCCGTGACAGAGTCCTTCAACAGACTCCAAAGCGACGGCGCTAAGATCGCACAGCTGAATATCGGTGAGTTTACAGAATTGCAGATCGGCAATGAGGTCGCGGAAAACGGCGATAGAGCTGTCAGTAGAAGTTCGATTTGTGCAGGTCATGATGATATGTCCTTGAAGGATGGTTATCACCACTACCAAAGAGTTCCAAGCTTTGGTGGTGGCCCAGACAGGTTTGGAACTCCGGTCCTTCAATCACCGGCCAACCTTACGGTTGTCCTGCCTGAGCCACCGAACTGAGTGTGCACGTAGGCACTGAAAAAACACAAGCCTTTTCAGTAATGAAGGAGTCAGGGTTCCAATCCTGACTGCGGATTTTGCCGCAGCAAAGAGACTATATTCTGGTTACTATCTACATGAAATAGGCTGGATGGATTTACAGGGATTTTCTGTTGGGATTGGAATCGGACTCGCATAAAAAATAAAACTCGTACGTGTAGAACTGCCTTATCTAAGAGTGTTTTATAGATCTGTGCTTTGTTGTTTATCTCACTGAATTTTATTGTAAATGACCATTTATAATGGCGTATGCGGTAGTAGCTAGTAACATCAACATGTTTAGGAACTTACTAGCGCGCTTTTTAATTGATAATTTTATATAAAGACTTATCCTATTTACATCTTGCTGGTTGTTTTAAGTGAAATGTGTACAGAATGTGCTCATATCGCGTAGTACTTCCAGTTTTTTTGCATAGAAATGATCAGGCTGTCGATAAGGAGTTATTGCTATGCCAGAACGCTTTTGTTGAGGCTAGATAGAGAGTTTTTCTTTGTCGCATATGTAATTACTACTTATAGCCAATGCATTCATAAAGTAAGCGATGTTTAGGTAGCCACCATGATTAATAGTAAGTAATTAATTTCACATGAAATTATATTTTCATTATAAATCACTTGCCCATAAAAATTTATAGCGATTTTTGCGTATAGAATGGGTTGAGGAGAAGAAAATGCGGGTTTCAAATCCCCCCCAGGCAAGGGATCTGATGGCAACTGCTCGAAGTTTTGGCAACTATGATCTTGCAGCAGCTCTTGCCGATCTGATTGATAATAGCATCAAGGCTAAGGCTACTCGGGTTGATATCAATTTTGAAGTAGAGAAAATAGGTAGAGAAGTAGTTGTCAGGATTCGGGACAATGGGATTGGCATGGGTTTGGATGCGCTAAAAGTGGCTATGCGTCCCGCAAGCACCAATCCAGAGGATGTAAGGGAACCGGACGATCTTGGAAGATTTGGTTGGGGGTTGAAATCTGCATCTCTTTCGCAAGCTCGAATACTCACAGTTGTTTCTTGGCGTGATGGGACTATTAGTGCTGCGCGATGGGATATCGATGATATTGACGATTGGGGAATGGAGATCATGGAAGGAGCAGAAGCAGAAAGTCTTTTGTCTGTTCCCTGTACATCTAAATCGGGAACTGAAGTAATATGGAGTCGTTGCGATCGAGTGCTCGATAGTGAAACCAATTCCTCTTTCGATGATTCCCTTACTTTTGCCATTGCACATTCCAATCAACAGTTGTCATTGATATTTCACCGATATCTTGCAGGGGAAGCAGAGAGACGTTTGACAATCGCGGTTAATAGCCGCCAGTTACGCCCAATCGATCCATTCATGATATCTCATAATGCTACACAGACCTTAGATGCTGAGGTTATTAAGACAGCAAACGGAGCTGTAATTAGTATTCAACCCTATATTTTACCGCATTTCTCAAAGTTAACTGTTGAGGAGCAGAAAATACTTGGCGGTTCTGAGGGAATGGTTCGTAATCAAGGGTTTTATGTATATCGAAACAAGCGATTAATCATCTTTGGGACTTGGTTCCGATTGGTTCCACACGGTGAACTCTCTCAGTTGACCAGGATCAGAGTCGATATTCCAAATACTGCAGATGCTGAATGGCGAATCACTGTAGATAAATCGGATGCTCAACTTCCGGTTGCTCTTAAACGCCGTCTTCAAGACATTGTCAAACGTTTCAATCTGCGCTCATTCTCGGTACATCGTAAAAAAGGTGTTTCTCTAGACGTCCCGAAAGTCCAGTCTGTCTGGCTCCGCTATATCAAACATGGTCAGATTCATTATCGAGTAAATCGAGATCACCCTATCGTAGCGAGCCTATTGGGTATGGAGTCTGTCTCAAGTAATGCTGATGCCGTACTTCGGCTACTGGAGTCTTATTTTCCAACAGACAGATTTATTGCTGATGCTAACAGTTCAGGTGTCAATCAATGTCCAACTTCTACTGAAGAATTTGAATCTCTTGTTGATCAGTGTGTCATCAATTTTATTCAAGGAAATGAAGGGGGGCTTGAAGTTGAAGCTTTTCTTGATTTCATTAGGGACGTGGAGCCATTTACAAGCCAATGGATATACACACAAAGCTATGTCCGAAAGATTACTGTCAAAAAGTGGGGGATGAAGAATGGATTTTGATGCGGCGCTTAGTTTTATTCGTACAGAAATAGATAAGGTTTTAAAAGGACGAATTCCAGTACCTAAAGGATTTCTCGATGATTATGTGAGAGATAAATCAGGAATTTCAAAAATTCTTGGGGAGGAGCTAGCTGACCGGTTAGTTAGACACCTTGAGACTTTCTATGGAACTAATCAGAGTGATGGTCATGTATTGAAAACCGATTTTGAAGAGTGGTATCCGAAGCGTAAGGGGGAGATAAATTTCTACTTCTGGCGTAGATTACAGAAGTATTGGTTAGATCACTCAATTCTCCCAGTCCAAGTTGTTGGGTCTGTAGATAATGTTACAAATGAAATTATAGGTTTTCTTGGCGATCCTCAAGAAATAAAATCATGGCGCCGCCGGGGTCTTGTCATGGGGCATGTACAATCTGGTAAGACAACCAATTATTCGGCACTCATTGCTAAAGCTGCTGATGCTGGTTACAGAGTAATTATTGTTTTGGCTGGACTTACCAATTCACTCAGATATCAAACACAAGTTAGGCTTGATCAGACTTTTGTGGGGAAATCTTCTCTTGGAGACTCAGTAGCATCTGTTATATATCCGGTTTCTTACTCTTTCAGAGGGATTGAGGGTGAAAACTCTGAGCTTCGTCATCCATATTGCGGAACAACGCAAGTTTCCGATTTTAATGTTGGGAAGGCCACTGGAATAGTAGCTGCAGAAGGTAACTTTGCTGATCCAATATTATTTGTGACCAAAAAAAATGAGAAAGTTCTTGAGCAACTTGCTGGTTGGCTGAGAGGGCTTCGCCAAGGGGGTCAGCTTGAGGGGCCAATGCTGTTAATTGATGATGAGGCGGATAATGCCTCAATCAATACAGCTAAAGATCCCGGGGTCACTACAAGAATCAATGCTCGTATTCGCGAACTCTTAGACTGTTCTCGACGCTCATCGTACGTAGGATATACAGCAACACCTTTCGCGAATATTTTCATTGATCCAGATACAAATGATGAAATGCTCAAAAATGATTTATTCCCTGAACATTTCATCAAGTCATTGGAGCCGCCAGAAAACTACATTGGAGCAGATAAACTGTTTTCTGAAAAAGGTGAGTTTTACGATATTTGTGTGAGACCTATTCCTGATGATTATAAAGATCTTCTTCGCCTCAATCATAAATCAGGAGATAAAGTAAAAGAGTTGCCGCAAAGCCTTAAAGATGCTGTTTTCGAATATGCCTTGTTCAGGTGTCTCCGTACTCTTGCAGGGGAAGGGGATCGCCACTCCTCTATGTTGGCGAATGTAAGCAGATTTAATGCTATTCAGCAGCAAGTGCATGACGAAATCTATCGCTTGATCCAAGATCTGAAAGCTGCTGCTGATGTATGGGGAGCAAGTTCAACTTGGGAACGATCCGAAATTCTAAGTTGTTTAAATAAGGTTTGGCGGAAGGAATATGAGAAATATTCTGATTTTACTTGGGATGAGGTACGAGATGTTCTGAAACAAGCTATCTCGTCGGTTGAAGTTCGTCTGGTTAATATGCGTGGGGGAGGATTGGACTATACTAAGGCTCCTGACCTAGGGCTTCATATAATAGCTGTAGGAGGATTGGCTCTTTCACGTGGCCTTACACTTGAGGGGCTTGCGATTTCATATGTTCTTCGCAATGTCGGGGCTGCTGATACTCTTCTTCAGATGGGACGATGGTTTGGTTATCGTCCAGGGTATGAAAAGTTATGTCGGATCCATGCAACTAGAGACATGTTAGATCATTTCCGTGAGGTTAGTGACTCTGTTGAGGAACTGCGGGATGATCTTGTTCGAATGGAAAGGATGGGGCATACCCCAGATCAGTTTAGCCTTAAAGTTCGCCAAAGTCCTACCGGTATAGCTATCACTGCTGCGAATAAGATGCGGGCAGCGAAACCCCTTCTGATTGCCTTGGATTTATCAGCTCGCCATCTTCAAGCATACGAGTTGTTCAATAAAAATGATGTTAATGGTAAGCATCTCGATGCCGTAAATTCATTGGTAACAATACTCAATACAAATTTTTCAGATAAACGTGTTAGAGATGAGTCCGCGTTTGTTTGGTCGGGTATTCGAGTATCGATTGTAAAGGAGCTGCTTCAGAATTTTAAATTGCCTCAGCTTGAGTTTGCTTTAGGAAATGAAGAAAGGAGTTTGGCTTTGGACTACATTTCTGATCGGTCTGCAGTTGAACTTTCCACTTGGGATATTGCGATTCCATTTAGAAGAAAAGGTTCATTCGATTTTCCTCTCGCAATTGATGGGGCTGATGGTGTGTTCTGTCGTAATCGTCATAGCGGTTATCCTAAGTCTGATGATCCTGATGTTGTAAAAATTACTGAGAAAAACGTAGTTGCAGACGCTGCACCTAATGATCTTAAGTATGGTGAGTGTAGAGCAAGATTGGATGAGAAAATCGGGAAACTCAGAGAGGATAATCCTAAGCTTAGTCCCGAAAAGGCGTGCTTGCTTGCCAGAGAGCGCCCTTTACTTTTGATTCATCTGTTCAATTTCAAGCTTGACGATAAGCATGCAGATAGCAAATCACTTGAATTCAATGAGAAATTGCCTGTTGTAACGGTAAGTTTGGCTTTCCCTAATACTAGCATTCAGCCTCAACCACGCGAATATGCAATTTCCGTTCGGATGGCTCAGTTGTTGGAGAGACAACTCGAAGAGGCCCAGAGTGATGAGGATATATTCGATGAGCAGTGATTTCACCAGAAAGTGGGACGAAATATCAGATCGGGGATATGGGGCTGGGCGTTTTCGTGTCTGTCCTGACCATCTGCTTGACCTGTTTATTAGTTTTTCAGTTGCAGGAGAACGTGAGTTCACTTTGGAATCTTCTAAGGCGAATTTTGATGTGGATGAGCTACCTGAATTCGAGAACATAGTTGCCCAATTGGGGGATAATACGTTTCTTCATCGTCTGACTTTGCGATTGACAGATTGTGGGCTAACTGATCTCTTTTCGGTTATCTGTAGTGACCTAGCTGAAGCATCATCATTAGCGCAAACTGCAGAAGGTGCGATCCGCATATTCGCGATACGGCTTAATCGCTGGGCAGAGTTACTACGTCGTCGACGTGCTTATGAACTGTCCTTCAAGGAGAGGTTAGGTCTTCTTGGAGAACTGAATATGTTGATTTGGGTAATCGACGAGTGTGGTATAGATGCTCCATTGGCCATACGGGGATGGCGTGGTCCTGAGGGTGATACTAATGATATAGGTTTGAACAATATACGAATCGAAGTGAAGGCACAGCTTTCAACTCAGCGTCAGTCATTGAAAATTTCATCGTTGGATCAATTGGACTGGGATGGACAAAATTTGTTTATAACAGTCAATCGATTTAGTCCATCGAGTGAAGGATTAAGTTTAGCATCCTTGTCTTCGACTATTTCCACTCGGCTAGCAACGTGTAGCCACAGTTTTATAGAGTTCCAGCGTAAGTTGATTATTGCAGGATATGATCCAGATGCTAGTTACGCTTCTGAGAGATTCAAGCTTGAAGGATTGAGCATCTATCGGGTTGATGGGAATTTCCCGCGATTAGTGCCAAGTAATGTTGCTCGAGGGATTACCAAGGCTAGGTATGATATCGAGTGTGAAAGCATAAATGATTTTCTGATAGCTTCATCGGAATTAGAGGCCCTGATAAATGGTTGAACTTCAGGAGGAATACCAGTATCTGCATGAAGAGGTTCGCGTTGGTAGCATTGCGAATCACGAGCTTCAGATTACGGAGTTTTTTCGAATCTACTCGTCGCTTGCTGCAGAGAATGGAGATACACCAGATATGGAGTATTGCCCGGTTCTTAGGGAGGGACTGGGGGGGTACCGTGTTGATGGGTACGCACTGGATATATTAGAAAGTGAAGACAGTGAGTCTGGAGATCTCTACTTGGCTGTTTGTGATTACCGCCAAGTAGAAGAACTACCCGCAATCAACAGCCGTGACATTGAGCGTGCTGTCGATGGTGTTGAGCGATTCTTCAAGGCTGCAACAAGTCGAAAATTTCTTGATAGCTTAGAAGAGGCTAGCCCTGCTTATCAACTCGCTTTACTTATTCAGCAATACAGCACGAGAATTAAGCGACTTCGCGTCATCATTTTTACTAACGGTCATTTGCGTATCCGCAAAAGCATCTTTGAAACGAAAGATCTTGATGGCGTTACCATGCATATCAATGTCCTTGACTTAGAACGCTACTCAAGGATTTCATCAACTGGCGGGGAACCTGTTGAGATTGATTTTGATGAGAATTTCGATGGTGCTATCGAGTGTTTACCAGCCTCGATTGGTGCGGATAGCTATCAGAGCTATCTCTTTGCAATCCCCGGTTCGGTGTTGGCAGCAGTTTTTGCAGCATTTGGAAATCGTTTACTTGAACAGAACGTCAGAACTTACCTTCAGGCAAAGACTGGTGTCAACAAAGGTATCCTGCGCACTATTGCGGAGGAACCAAGTATGTTCTTTGCCTACAATAATGGCGTTACTGCAACGGCATCTTCTGTGCTGACACGGAGGCTTTCTAATGGTGCGTTGGCTATATCCCATATCAAGGACTTCCAGATCGTTAATGGGGGGCAAACCACCGCATCACTTCTCTATGCTCGTGATGGTTTAGGTAAGAAGCTTGAACATGTTTATGTTCAGGTGAAGCTATCGGTTGTTGATGAAATGCGTTTGGCTGATGTCGTTCCGAGAATTTCAGAGTACGCCAACACGCAAAATAAAGTTTCTCTAGCTGATCTTGCCTCCAATAGTCCGGTTCAAATCCGAATTGAGCGTTTTTCCAAAGAGGTCTCCGTACCACAAAAAGCTGGTGAACTGCACACTAGCAAATGGTTCTATGAGCGAACTAGAGGCCAATACAAAAACCTCTTTGCCTATAAAACCAAATCTGAACGCAACAAACTCGAGTTGATGTATCCGAAAACAAGACTCGTGACAAAGACTGATCTAGCTAAGTATGAGTTGTCTTTTGATGGGCACCCTCATTACGTTAGTGAAGGTGCTCAGAAATGTTTCAACCGCTATACGACATTGGTACTTTTGAAACTTGGAGGCGGCACCTTGCTTAGTGAGACATGGTTTCGCAGGGCAATGGCTAAAGCATTACTATTCATTGGTCTTGATGAGGCCATTCAGAAGTCGTCGTGGTATCTGACGGACAGGGGTTACAAAGCTCAAATAGTTACATATACGATCGCAGCTTGTGCGAATGAGTTTCGTATAAGAAGCCAACAGATAGATCTAGATCGGATATGGCGAGAACAAAGTATTCCAATGTCATTGCTTGGCTGGATGCTTAAAGAAGCGAGTTTGGTTGCAAACATTCTGAGATCTCCCCCTGACAACGTTAGGAACGTATCGGAATTTGCAAAACGAGACTTTTGCTGGGAGTTGTATGTGAAGGGAAAAGTTGGTATGCCGGATGACTCTATTCTTCAGTTCGGAGTCTCTATTGAAGATTACAATGATGAAACAAAACAAGGCAGTCGTGAAACAGCTAGGCGCTTTGATATTGACTTCGAAATTAAGATAACTGGTTTGATACATCGAGCGAATGACATCATCATTCAGGCTAATAAAATTGGAGCAGCATCTCCAAAAAACATAAGTGCCTTAACCAAGGTTGCTGCGGGTAATTTAAATCTATCTAAAGGGGAGAAAACCGCTCTTAAGTACCTGCTGGAACGGTTGGAAATCGAATACTAAAATTGATTGGTTACGGCCATTGCAAGCTGTTTGCTGAGGTAATGGCCGATATGTAAATTGTCTAGAATGCCGGAGGTTAGTCCTAGAACTTCTATGCCAAAATCTTGGTTACGATTCCAGCAATTTGATTCGCCAAAAGAGGAGGTACTGCATTCCCAACTTGGTGGTACTGTTGGGTGCGACCACCTTGGAAAAAGTAATTATCTGGGAAAGTCTGTAATCGAGCGGCTTCCCGTACAGTCAGACTTCTGCACTGTACCGGGTCATAATGGATGAAGTAGTGTCCATCCTTAGATATGTGGCTGGTAATTGTTGTAGACGGACTGTCTTTTAATTGAACCCTAAATCTGTCCGAAAACTTGCCTGACTCCCAGTTTTTATGGGCTGGGGCCAGTCCTGGCAAATTAAATTCCTTATGTCCCTTGGGCGACCGTTTATGGACAGAAGCGAAGGTTGCGGCATAACCGTAACGACCCAGGTCGTCTATGCGATGTCCACGAGTTTCATGGTTAAGCCAGACATTTAAGTGGGAGTCTAATAGCCACTCATCCAAGTTATCATGTCCCGTTTGTCCAAGATAACCGGGTTTCCTAGGTAGCCTTATACTCCCTGTAGCCTGGACGCAGCCGATACTGGAAGCATTTTTTTGTAGATAAGGTGCTAAATTTTTTACGGTATCGTCAGATGTCGACGCAGCTTCTGTCAGTGTTTGTAATTCCTTGCCAACCAGCTCTGCCCATAAAGTATTGGAGTCTTTTTCCTTACTTAACAAACTTCTCAAGGCTGGGAGACCTCCAATAGCATCTTTGACTGATACTGAACCTTGTCGAGACAACTTGGGCAATTTATCTTGATAGCGATCTTCTCTGATCCCTAACAAAATCACCCTATGACGAGCTTGTGGTATCCCGAAGTCTTCAGCCCGAATGATAAATTTTGTCAAATCCAGTTGGTTTGGATCGTCACCATTACTAAACACTTGATCGCTGACAAGTGACACTATCCGGTAGCACTGACCTTTTTGTGTCTCTCCTAACGCGGCATTTGGGTTGGCAAGATCTTTAAGGATTTCATGGAATATTTTCTGGCCGTTGATAGTCGACGAGAGAATACCTTTGACATTCTCCATGACAAAAATATCAGGTTGGTAATTTTGTATGATCCTCAGGTATTCGCGATAGAGAAAATGGCGATGATCATCTTCTGCCTTATAGTCAGCTTTACCTTTGTTTCTGGCTCGACCTACCAATGAATACGCTTGGCAAGGTGGCCCACCAATTAGCACCCATGGCTGCTCAGGAGTGCGTTCATCTAATGCTGTTTTAATTGAAGCATCAAGAGTAGCATTTCCATCGATACTGCCGATTTCTATGCACATGGCTTCTTTACCAGCTTTATTCCAAAGCTCTTCAGTCTCAACGCTATAAGGTTCCTCTGCTTGGCCATTGCAGAAGCGATAGTAGTCATCCAGCTTCTCTGGTTTACTACTACAGAGAAGTCGGTAGAAGGCTCGGAGGCGGAGAGTTTTGTGAGCAATAGGATCTTTCTCGGCTGATACCACTATCTGAAAGGTCTCCCCGTTATTTAGCGCTGAGAAACCTTCACCCAGCCCACCAGGTCCGGCAAAAAGATCTACTATTGGAATCGGTAATGAAGTTGTACTCATGAGTTCTTTTTGTAGTTTTAATAAGGTAGCCAGGATACCAGGAAGAGGCACAAACGGGAAGCAATCATGGATATCGTCGACCAAAAAACACGCTCTAGAATGATGTCAGGCATCAAAAACAAGAATACGCAGCCAGAAATGCTCGTGCGCAAGTACCTTCATGAACAAGGGTTTCGGTTCAGACTCCACGTTGCGGACTTACCGGGTAAGCCAGATATCGTTCTTCCCAAGTATAAATTGTGCATCTTTGTACATGGTTGTTTCTGGCATCGACATGAAGGATGCCGCTATGCCACCACTCCGGCCACTCGTCCTGAGTTTTGGGCCCAAAAATTTGGATCGAATAAACAACGCGATATTCGCGTCAAGATGCAATTGCTTGAAGCGGGGTGGCGAGTATTCGAAATATGGGAGTGTGGTTTTAGAAAGAAGGGGGAAGATTCCTTAAGTTGGTTACCAGAGATTATCAAGAGTAATATTCAAACTCTAAGCTGGCCTGACTATATTTGCAGTGGGGATGCATAGCCAGGCGACAAACCCCTTTAGTGTTTCGTCAGTGTCTCCCCATCACCCCAAATCCGCCCCGTTACTGGCAATCACCTGCTTGTACCACCAGAAAGACTTCTTGCGAGTACGGGCGAGGGTGCCGTTGCCGTTGTCGTCGCGGTCGACATAAACCAGGCCGTAGCGCTTGCTCATTTCGCCGGTCGATGCCGCCACCAGGTCAATGCAACCCCAGGTGGTGTAGCCCATCACCGGCACGCCGTCGGCGATGGCGTCGGCCATGGCGCGGATGTGTTCCCGCAGGTAGCTGATGCGGTAATCGTCGGCTATCTCGCCGTCAGCATTGAACTCGTCGTGCGCGCCCAGACCATTTTCCACCAGGAACAGCGGTTTTTGGTAGCGGTCATACATCATGTTCATGGTGATGCGCAAACCCAACGGGTCGATGCCCCAGCCCCAGTCGCTGAGCGGGATATGCGGGTTGGTCAGGGATTTCACCACGTTGGCGGCGCTGCTGTTGTTGTCGTTCATATCGGCAGAAGCGCAGCGCGAGGCGTAATAGCTGAAGGAGACAAAATCGACGGTGTTCTTCAGGATCTCGGCGTCGCCTTCCTCCATCACGATGCTCACGCCTTTCTCGCGGAACACCCGGGCAGAGTAAGCAGGGTAGGCGCCTCGGGCCTGCACGTCGATAAAGAACAGGTTCTCGCGGTCTTTCTCCAGCGCGGCCCACACGTCTTCCGGCTTGCTGGACCAGGGGTAGAAATTGCCGCCCGCCAGCATGCAGCCCACCTGGTTGGCGGGGTTCACCTCGTGCGCGATGCGGGTCGCCAGCGCGCTGGCCACCAGTTCGTGGTGCACTGCCTGGTATTTTACCTGCTCGGGGTTCTCGCCAGTCTCAAACACCAATCCTGCGCCAGAGAACGGGCTGTGCAGCACAATGTTGATCTCGTTGAAGGTGAGCCAGTATTTCACCAGGCCATCAAAGGCTTCGAAGCAGGTGCGGGCATAGCGGGTGAAAAACTCCACCATTTTGCGGCTGCGCCAGGAGCCGTATTCGGTCACCAGGTGCATCGGCACGTCGAAATGGCATAGCGTCACCAGCGGTTCGATGCCGTATTTGCGGCACTCTTCGAACAGGCTGCGGTAGAAGGCGATGCCTTCCGGGTTGGGCGTCAGCTCGTCGCCGTTCGGGTAAATCCGGCTCCAGGCAATGGAGGTGCGGAACACGCTAAAGCCCATCTCCGCCATCAGCGCGATGTCGTCGCGGTAGCGATGGTAAAAATCAATCGCGTCGTGGCTCGGGTAAAACTCGCCTTCGCGCAGGGTAAAGCGCTTCTCCAGGCCGAGCTTCACCGGCATGCGGTTGGGGCCATGCGGGATCATGTCAACCGTGGTCAGCCCTTTGCCCCCCTCGCGATAACCCCCTTCAGACTGGTTGGCGGCCAAGGCGCCGCCCCATAAAAACCCTTGCGGGAATGTTGAATCAGACATGCAATCCTCAATTACCCGTCATACTTGAAGCTGCATCTGTGTTGGCTGCACCCGCACACCCCAGTCACTTAGCTAACTAAGCTCCTGGGGATGTACGGCCTTGCCGCCGTGATGCAACTCCAATTATTTAGGGTAAAAAATAGTGCGTTAATGGGTAGCGTTAGCGGTATTGGCCGCAGGCGCGGTTGTCGTTGGGGCCTCTTCGCTTTCCGGAATGTCTTCAAAGCCCAATAGCAGCGTGAGCACAAAAGACAGCACCACGGAAAGCACCATCACGCCGCCGACCCAGACAATGCTCATCGGGTTCGACGGGTCAAAGAACTGCACGCTGGTGAACAGGCCGGGCGAAGCCATCGAATGGCTGGCTAATCCGCCAATGCCGGCGACGGCACCGCAGATAAAGCCGCTGATCAGGCTGGCGATCAATGGGCGTTTAAGCCGCACCGCCACGCCGTACAGCGCCGGTTCGGAAATGCCTGCCACAATGGCGGAAGCGGCGGCGGCCAAGGCGGTCTGGCGCAGCTCGCGGTTTTTGGTTTTGAACGCCACCGCCAGCGAAGAGCCGCCGAGCGACAGGTTGGCGCCAATCTCCGAAGGCATCACCATGCCCTCTTTGCCGGTTTCGGCGATGGTCTGAATGATGGTCGGGGTGAAGACGCGGTGCATGCCGGTCATCACCAGCAGCGGCCAGATCGCCCCCATAATGGCGACGGAAAGCCAGCCCAAATAGCTGTGCACGGTGTACACCAGCGCCGAAATACCGCTGCCGATCCAGATGCCCAGCGGGCCAATCAACACAATGGCGATCGGCGCGGCGATCAGCACAATCAGCATCGGCTTAAGGAAGTTCTTGGTCACCGCCGGGGTGATGCGATCGACCCATCGCTCGATATACGACAGGATCCAGGTCATCACCAGCGCTGGGATCACCGTGTAGGTGTATTTCACCGCCGTCACCGGAATGTAGGCGAACTCCACCGCCTGGCCCTGCGCCGCCTTGGCCATTAAGTCGATAAAATTAGGGTGCAACAGCACACCGGCAATGGCGATTGCCAGCGACATGTTGGTTTTGAATTTGAGGGCGGCCGACGCGGCGACCATCACCGGCAGGAAGAAGAACGCGCCGTCGCCAATCACGTTGAGGATGACCAGGGTCGACGAGCCTTTGTCGAACACGCCGGCCATATCCAGGATCATCGCCAGCAGCTTCACCATCGAACCGCCGATAATGGCCGGGATCAGCGGCGACATGGTGCCGACTAGCGCGTCGAGGATGCCGGCGCCAATGCCTTTCAGGGTGATTTTTCGCTTTGCCGGCGCGGCAGTGGGGGCGTTGCCCGGCATGCCGAGCGCCAGCACCGCCTGATAGGCTTTCGACACTTCGTTGCCGATGATCACCTGGCACTGCTCGCCGCTGTGTACCACGCCCATCACGCCGCTAATCGCTTTGAGTCTTGGCGTGTCGATCAGCGCCTTGTCTTTCACCACGAATCGCAGGCGGGTCATGCAGTGCGTAACGGCTTCGATGTTCGCGCGGCCGCCCAACGCATCCACGATGGCGTGCGAGATCTCTGTGTAGTTCTTCGGCATGGAATATCGTCTCTAAGATATGAATTCGGATTGCCCAAAGGCTCACTTTTACTGCCTGGGCGATCCGCCGTTCCATCTGAATGAAACGCCCATAAGAAACCGGTTTCACAAAATCATGCTGATATGTTTTAACTCTGGCAAGAATTATGATTTTTTGGTTTTTCATTTCGTGAAGTCGGTCACTTTAAGGCCGGGGAGGGCGGCAACGGCTGGTGTGAAAACATTCCAAACCCGGGGCGTCTTGGGTAGACTGCGCTGAATCATGGATTTTGACGGCGCAGAGATGGCAACAATACTTGAGGTGGCAAAAAGGGCCGGCGTTTCGAAAGCGACGGTGTCCCGCGTTTTGTCGGGCAGCGGCTATGTGGGCCCGGAGAAGCGCGAACGGGTAGAGAAAGCCATCGCCGAGACCGGCTATCGGCCCAACCTGCTGGCGCGCAATCTCGCCACCAAAACCACCCAAACCATCGGGCTGGTGGTCACCAACACGCTGTACAGCGGCAACTATTTCAGCGAGCTGATGTTCCAGTCGGCGCGCATCATGGAAGAACATGGCCGCCAACTGATCCTGGCGGACGGCAAGCACACCGCCGAAGAAGAAAAGGCCGCCATTCAATTTCTGCTGGATCTGCGCTGCGACGGCGTGATCATCTACCCGCGCTTTCTGTCGATTGCGGAAATGGACGAAATCATTTCCCAGCACAAACAGCCGATCCTGGTGATCAATCGTCGGTTAAGGCTGAACGACAGTTACTGCATCTTCAGCGATCAGCACGCCACCAGCGCAGCGGCGGTGCGGCATCTGATCGAACAGGGGCATCGCGATATCGCCTTTATCACCGGTTCGCTGGATTCACCCACCGGGCTGGAGCGGCTCTCCGGCTATAAAGCCGCGCTGGCCGAGCAGGGGATCGCCGTCAATAGCGCCCTGATTGTCGAAGGGAAGTGGAATGCGCAAAGCGGTATGGCGGCGGTCGATAGGCTGGTGGCCAGCGGCTGCGCTTTCAGCGCCATTGTCGCCAGCAACGACGAGATGGCTATCGGCGCCATCAAGCGGTTGGCGGAGTGCCAAATCCCGGTGCCATCCGCCGTTTCGGTGATAGGTTTTGATGACATCCCACTGGCGCCTTACACCATCCCCTCGCTCTCCAGCATGAAAATGCCGGTGACCGACATGATCAAGGAAACCATCAATCGGCTGGTGTCGATGCTGGACGGCGGCGAGCTGAGCAAACGCCCCACCTTCCCGGCCAGCCTGATCCTGCGGGATTCGGTAGCGGCGGGGCCTTATTTGTCGGCAGAGAAGGCGGGCCGTTAACGGCGGATCAGCATATAGACGCGCGGCGAGCTGCCGGTCATATTTTTAAAGAAGGTTGAGAAGGCACTGTCGCTGGAGAATTCAAGTTTACCGGCGATATCTGACAAGCCGTACCCCTCCGCCAGCAGCTCGATGGCTTTGATCAAACGCCATTGCTGGCGCCACTGCTGGTAGCTTAATCCGGTCTCCTTGCGAAAGATGCGGCTGATGGTTTTCTCCGAAGCGCCACTGTAGCGCGCCAGCTCATTGAGCGGCGGCACCTCCTCCATGCCGGCCAGTTGCCGTAAGCGGCGGTCCTTGGGCAGCGGCAATAAAGTCGGTTCGCGCTGCGCATGCCGTATTTCGTCCAGGCATACGGCAAGAATATTGGCGCTGGGGCCGCTTTCCCACTGGGTGGCAAAGTCGGCGAGGGCGATCCGCTCCAACACTTCCCGCAGCAAAGAAGAGGCCGACAGCACTTCAAGGTGGGACGAAAGGCCGGGGTAGCGCTGGTTGTCGAGATAAACCGAGCGATAGCCCGCCACGCCGGTAACCTGAACGCGGTGCACCACCTTGGGTGGGATCCAGGCAATGCGTGCCGGCGGCAGGAGGCAAATGCTTTCATTGAGTGTGATGCGCATACAGCCCCGCTGGCTGAACAGCAACTGCCCCATGTGGTGCCAGTGCGGCCCGGAATCATGCTGCGCCAGTTCGGCCGCAATGCCTAACACGCTATTGTTGATAGCATCGGGATCAAATTCGTCCTGTGCGCTGAGCCATGCCATAAATGTGTCCGATTTTATAAGTTTTTTGTCTTTTATATTGTAATGGTCAGGGTGGGGAAGGTGCTACTTTGTGGCCTACTTTCTTTTTGGAGACGGGATGTACCATGCAACGCAGACTGACCCTAACCCTGGCGACACTGATGATGATGTTTCCCCAGATTGTGGAAACGATCTATAGCCCGGCGCTCACGCACATTGCCGACGGTTTTCACGTCAGCGCGGAGGCCGCGGCGCAAACCCTGTCCTGTTACTTTTTCGCTTTCGCATTCGGGGTCGTCGTTTGGGGCCGTTTGTGTGACGTGATTGGCCGGCGCCCCACCATTTTGGCCGGTCTGGCGCTGTATCTGCTGGCGTCGATCATCGCCATTTTCAGCACCGGCTTTACCCTGCTGTTGGCGGCCAGGGTGCTGGCGGCGTTTGGCGCGGCGGTGGGCTCCGTAGGCACTCAGACCGCCATTCGCGACCGGTTCGACGGCTATGAGCTGGCGCGCGTGTTTTCCGTGATGGGGATTGCGATGGCTGTCAGCCCTGCGGTGGGGGTGCTGAGCGGTGCCCTGTTGACCCATTACTGGGGTTATCAGGGGGTGTTCGCCGGGCTGGCGGCGTTGGCCGCCTTGCTGCTGGCCTATGCCGCATGGCAGTTGCCGGAAACGCGCCCGGCGCAGGTGGTGAAAAGTTCTTTCTTCGGCACGTTAGGCCGCATGGCGAAAGACGGCGATATCTGGCGCAGCGCATGGCTGGTGGCCCTGTTCAACGTCTGCATGTTCAGCTATTACCAGCTGGCGCCGTTTCGGTTTGAAGCGCTGGGCATTCCGCCGCAGTGGTTTGGCTATACCGGGTTGGTGCTGGCCGCGGGTGTCGGGATCGGCGCGGCAATCAACAAGTTTCTCATCGCCAAACAGTGGTTGTTTACGCCGCTGCTGATGCTGGCCTGCGTATTGGCGCTAATCGGCGGCGGCCTGGTGTTCCTGTTGGAGGATAAGCTGTGGTTCGTGCTGCCGATGATGCTGGTGGTGATGGCCTACGGCATCGCGATCCCCAATATTCTGGCCCGGGCGCTGCGGAATTATAAGGATTGCATGGGCACTGCGGGCGCAATTCTTGGCCTGATGTATTACCTGATGCTGGCGGCGGGGCTGGTGCTGGCCGGGATGGCGCAGCGGCCGGGCATCGTGCTGATGGCGAGCAGCGCCTGCGCGCTGCTGCTGGCGTGGACCGTCGTGTGCGGCGAACGCACCGTCACACTGGGTAAACGCAACAGCGAGCAGGCGTAACTTTTAGCGAGGGAGTGGGCGGGCACTCAGGTGGTCCGCCAGCATGGTATGAAGAGCATCTATCACCGAGTTACATTGCTTGTGCAGGAACCAGCATTAGCGAACAACAAGTCATCCTTGGTTAATATTTATTGAAGGCCAGATACCCTGACCTTCAGGCTTTAGAATTTACTGTGTTTCAGTAATAGGGCTGTGAAGTGGGAGCTTTTTAGCCACATCATTAAAAAAGCACTTATTTTGCCAAACAGCAGGATCTCCTACCACGAAGATATGTTTTTTAGCTCGGGTAAGGGCGACATTGAGCAGATTGGGTTTACTGGCTGCCCATGTGGCACCGCCCTGGTTGTTTTCGTCACAACCCAATACCAAAATGACAATGTCGTTTTCTTTGCCCTGGAAAGTGTGAACGGTACCTACGTTCTTTTTACACCACTCAGCCACTGCCCCTTTTTCCTGGCTGGTAGGGTTGTGCAATTTGCTTGCATGCCTTGCCATTTTAAAAGTATCTAATAGTTTTTCGCGCACGGCTTTAAACGGTGTGATGACAAAAATGTTGGGTAGCAAGTACCCAGCCTGAATCAACTCTTGCAGCAGTGAAAGCGTATCCTCCGCCAGCTCACGCTTATATTGTTTATAGCTGCAATTGCCGACAGAAATTCGCCAATGATTTTCCAGGTCATTATTCAGCGGTTGGCTGCGGATAGCAGGCCCATCACTGCCATGGATCATTCTATTGTTGTAGGCAATATGATTGGCCAGGCTGAACATAGGTTCAATACAGCGGCGATGTACCCATAAAGGGATGCCCGTCCACACTGGTTTATTCATTACCTGCAATTTACAACCATAGGCATTGGCGCGATCGGAAATTTGTTGGACGGACCAACAACCCGGATTCCATTTTTCAGCTTCGCTACCCAGAATGGACTCGGTCAGGTATTTCACCAAGCGGGCAGGGGTGACAAACACCGGTTCAATTTGTAGAGGATCACCGACGGCCAGAACACGTTTGGCTCGCCAGATCCCTCCTACGGCAAACTGTGGCGGCGCCTGTCCGGCTTCATCAATAAATAACCAGCCTAGCTGGTCTTGGGTGACACCACTGAACATTCTGCCTAATGAGGCAAATGTCGTTGATACAACGGGAACGATCATGAAAAGCAGGCGCCAATGTTGCAAAATATCATTGCTCGCCTGCGGAAAATTAAGGAAGTCTTTTAATCCCAAAATATGTTTCCGAAAAACGCTTTTCTTCAGGGCTTCATGGAGCCATGTTTTATGTAGGTCAAGGGCTGCAATAAATAATTCGGAACGTAATCGGTTGACCTGAGCATTTTGCCAGAATGCGAAGCGCTGGAGCTCCGGGGTTGAAATATCACTCTCAGGATTGGCGACAGGCATATCTGAATAGATCGCGTGCAGTTGTTCCAGTCGATGTTGTCTGGCCTGATAATCCGTCAGACGTTGTTTTGCATTATTGAGATTGTTATTTGCCTCTTTCAGCGTAGGTTCAATCAATTGCTGAGCTTGTAACAGGGGGATCCGTTGCTTGCGTAAGTTCAGGATACAGGCCTGGTGCTGAGCGGTGGCAAGCAGGTAACTGCGGTATTTTTGTCGTTGCAGTAAGCGCCCCCAAAAGCCGGGTTTCTCTGCGGCGTGTTGTTTTTCCTCGGCGACAGCAATCAGCACCTGTTCATCCAGCAGTGAGATTTTTTTCTCCAACTCGGTTAACTCTGTACCTACCTGTTGTTGGTGGGCAAGTGTTGTGATCTGCTCCTGTCGTAGGATTGCTAAATGATGTTCACCTGCTTCACTGCTCAACTCTGCATGCAGTTCCGCCATCTCTTGCAGTTCATTTTGTTGTGCTTCTGCTTTCTTTCTCAATTCAATAAATCGCCGCCGGGCATTGCTAAAAGAATCGTGCTCGGAAAGAGCCTGCCAACGCCAAAGGTTGAGTAAATTGAATTCTGCCGGCCGAGGGTTTTCTTCTTCACTGCCTTTCTTAAAGTGGGTATCCATCGTAAAACGACTGGCAAACTCGCTGCGATTCGCTTTTTTCCCCAACACTGCGCTGATCATGCCCCAACATTGTTCTTCAGGTTTCAACGCTTGATAGCGGTTTTTTTTCTTTCTGGCATTCGTCTGGTTGGCTACTGAACTCATATAGTCAGTTTCGCCAAACTCTTTGCCCAAAGATTTGCGTTGAGGTAGCTCTCGAGAGATATTTTCTACTGCGGCGTTGTTTGATGAAGCCACGACCATTTCAAAACCTGCCAATGTTTCAACGGGAAAACCCTGACGGTCCAGCGTGTCTTCCACCCGAGCGAAACCAGAGAGCACCGTCGCTCTCTCTACCAGATTATGGGCAATCATATCGCGCAGCAGCGTTGTTTTACCGGTTCCCGGCGGGCCATTCACCGAAATCAGCCCGCCATTTTGCAGTTCTTCGGCAGCGGTATTAATGGCGAACTGTTGCATTAGCGACATGCTATGGTTTGGATCCGACGGCCATCTTCCCACTGGCGTGTTTCCAGGCATCAATTTGTTAATAATGCAGTGCAAGCCATCCTGTGAGTAAAGGTCGGGATGCTGGTTAATAGCAATGCTAAGGTAATCTTTGAGCGCTTGCCCCTCTTTGCCACTTTCAATACTCAGTAAAGCCCGTTCAATATCCTCAATATAAAAACTATTGAGGATAGGGAGTATGCTGCCCTCGGGGCTATCTTCGCTGTCATCGCTCTCGTTGCCTTCCGGACCATCTGCCGATGGAGTATTTACATTGGAGGACACGCTGAGTGTCTTATCGTCTGATTTCTCTTTTTTCTTTGGCGGTAATTCACGCCAATCGAGCTGCACAGCAAACTGCATGTCAGGGATATAATTAGCCCAGTGGGTTAAGATTTGAAGTAAATCGGCTAATGCTCTGGCGTCTAGCATGCTTGTGTGTTGTTCAGGGTGAAGGGCGAGGTTAATACGACTCAGTTGTTCTTCAAGTAAACGGCTATGGCGACGATAGGTATCTATAGAAAGTTGGTTAGTGCTACGTTGCTGTAAATGACCTAATGCCCAGGGCAATGTGCTCACTGACATTTCCGTTAAGTTAGGTGCCCCATAGGTGTCCAAAGTGAGTTTGGCGAAACAGGTCATGCCGCTGGTATCCAGGCGTTGTTCCTGCTCATAGGCCTGTATAGGGTCGGTCTCGTTACCCAATATATTATCGCTCAGGCGTTCAATTTCACCCTTGGTGAACAGACCTATATGCAAAATGTAGCGAATTTCACCGGCAGAGATTTCGAGTTGTCGTTTGGCTTGCTCATTGAGCCAGGGTAGCAGGCTGTCGCCGCAATTTATTAATTCATTGCGAGTTATTCTGACGCTATTTTCTTCCTTTTCAAGATTATAAGTTTGGAAGAACTCGACCAAATGCCAGCTTTTTAAGATTTTTAATGCCTGATTCTTATCGAACATCACAGTCCTTTGTAACCTGATTTTGTAGGTGTTGATGACTACTACCGCAGAGCAATCTATGAGTGGGTTTTTATTTCAGTTAACTCAGACTAGCGCAAAAAACTTATATCTTCGAGTTGCGTGGTCACAAAAGGCAGTTATTTCAGGGGGCGTGGCATGCCGCGCCCTCTGCATAATCAAGGGGGGAGTCGGGGCCAACTAGCGGGACCCGTTGTAAAAAGTATTTATTGGCGGTGAGCGGCATCCTGATATTTTAGATAGCTACGTTGCGTGGCGATGTGATCGGCAATGTATTTGGCGTCATGCCAAACACCCCAGATAAAGGTTGAACCGCGGCGCGATAACCAAGGTAACCCTAAGAAATAAATGCCAGGCTCGTTCGACACCCCGCGCTGGTGTAATGGCTTGCCCTGGTTATCGAAAGTATCGACCCCCAGCCAGCTATAGTCAGCCGTATAGCCGGTTGCCCAGATAATGGCGGTAATGCCCGCTTGGGCGAAGTTTAGTGTCAGCAGCGGGTTAATCATGCACTCCGGGTCAGGTAGCAACTGGCGTGCATTCGGATCTTCAGGCAGATCAAGGCCATTGCGGGCAATATACGCATCTGCCGCATCCAACAGTGCCAGATAATTTTCATCCCCTCGGGTAATGTTCTCCTTCAGGTTGTCGGCAAAAGTGACGTTACCATTCTGGAACGCGCGGGTGACGCCAACCAGGTGTACCCCTTCAGCGGCCAGTTTGCGGAAATCTACCGTATACCCCCCCTGAGCGCCGCTCACAGCAATCGTCACATGTTCTTTACCTGGCTGAGTTGCCGTGGCATCCCATAAGCCAAGCACCCCCAACCACCAGCAGAAGTCGCGATTACGGTAGGCACGGGGTGGGCGATCATGTGCGCCTACGGAAAGGTAAACCTGTTTCCCCGCGCGGCGTAGCTCATCGGCAATCTGAACCCCTGAAGAACCGGCCCCGACTATCAGTACCGCCCCTGCAGGCAACTGTTGTGGGTTACGGTATTGCGCCGAGTGAAGTTGCGTGAGGTTGTCATCTTTTGGGGCGATGGGTGGGATCACCGGCCGCTGGAAGGGGCCGGTGGCGGCCACGACATGTCTGGCTTCGATGACGCCTTCTGAGGTTTCAACCCGAAAACCAGGGCGACCAAGATTGCGTTGCAGGTGTTTTACTTCAACACCCGTACGGATGGGCGCATTGAATTTATCCGCGTAGGCGGCAAAATAATCGGCAATCTGTTCCTTTGGCACAAAGCCGTCGGGGTCGATACCTTCAAAGGCCATGCCAGGGAAGCGATCGTGCCAGGCCGGCCCGTTAGCGACTAAAGAATCCCATCGCCCTGTGCGCCAGGCTTCGGCAATGCGGTTTTTCTCCAACACCAAATGCGGAATGCCACACTGGGTCAGATGTTCACTCATCGCCACACCAGCCTGGCCCGCGCCAATCACTAGCGTATCAATCTCGATTTTATCTGATGTCATTTTTGCATCCTCAGGATAATGATTCGGTGCGGGGGCAGATATACCCTGATTTACCCCGGCTGGATTTCGCAGCCTATGGGATGCCACTGCATGGGTAAAATATTATTAAACTGCCAATTGACGATAAATAAATGATGCAAGAATGTACGGATTTTTAAATCCCAATTTGCTAAGTGCGCGGATCTAATAAATAACTTGTTCCTTGTGTTTTGCAGGAGCTGTTGTGCGGCAGGATAGTCTATCGGCGGGAAAATAAAATAAATTCGAGATAACTTTTTTATGCTCTGGCGGAATAATTTTAATATTTTATCTATGCCGCCCAAGATGCGCATTATCGCTCAAATAAAAAAGCCCTGTCGGCCATACCGGTTAATTCAAAAATATCAATAAAATTATACTTAACCAGGAGTTCACCATGCCTGTTACTGAATCATCGCCGCCCCTCATTGAAAAACACACCATTGGCTATATCCCGCCGGAAGAACGCCATGGGAAGGTCAGGGATCTGTTCACGCTGTGGTTCGGTGGCAACATCGCTCCATTGCCCATAGTGACGGGTGCACTCGGTATCCAATTGTTTCATCTCAATCTGTTCTGGGGGATCACCGCTATTTTGGTCGGGCACCTGATTGGTGGCGTGCTGATGGCGCTGCATTCGGCCCAGGGGCCGCAAATGGGCATTCCGCAAATGATCCAGAGCCGGGCTCAATTCGGCTCTCTGGGCTCTCTGTTGGTGGTGGTGATCGCCGGCGTCATGTATCTCGGTTTCTTTACCTCCAACATCGTTCTGGCGGGTAAATCCCTGCATGGCGTGGTGGAAGGCGTCTCGGTTCCGATGGGGATAGTGGTCGGCGCGGCAGGGTCCTGCGTGATTGGCATTATTGGCTATCGCTTTATTCATGTGCTTAACAGGATCGGAACCTGGGTGCTGGGTATCGGCATCCTGTTGGGTTTTGGCTATATTTTTACCCATATACAGACCGCAGACTTTTTGACCCGGGGTGGCTTTACGCTTTCCGGTTGGCTGGCCACGGTGTCGCTGGGGGCGTTATGGCAAATTGCGTTTGCCCCCTATGTTTCTGACTATTCACGCTATCTGCCGGCAGACGTTTCGGTCTCAGCCACCTTCTGGGCGACCTACCTGGGCTCGGTATCGGGCTCTTGTCTCTCTTTTATTTTCGGGGCGGTGGCAGTACTGGCAACACCGGTCGGGATGGACACCATGGATGCCGTAAAGCTGGCGGCCGGGGCGATTGGCCCTCTGATGTTGGTGCTTTTTCTGCTGAGCGTCATTAGCCACAATGCGCTTAATCTGTATGGCACGGTGATCTCGATCATCACGCTGGTGCAGACCTTTTCCTGGCGCTGGATACCTACCGCCAAGAGTCGGGCGGTGTTATCGGTGCTGGTACTGATTTTCTGCTGTGTTGCCGCTATTTATACCTCTAAGGACTTTATCGGTCATTTCGTCGATTTGGTGTTGGCACTGTTGGTGGTGCTGGTTCCCTGGACGGCGATTAACCTGATTGATTTCTACGCCATTCATAAAGGTCACTATGACATTAACTCTATTTTCCAGGCCGACGGCGGTATCTATGGTTACTTTAATCCCCAGGCGCTGTTGGCTTATGGCATAGGTATTTTGGTACAGATCCCGTTTATGAATACCCCGTTATATGTCGGGCCGATCTCTGCGCATATTAATGGGGCAGATCTCTCCTGGCTGGTTGGGCTGGTGGTGACATCACCGCTGTATTACTGGATGGCAAGTCGCGATACCGCCCATCGCCGTCGGCAAATTGTTCACTAAGGTTTTATTTAACAGGAATCACTGATGAGTAATGTAACCCATACCAGAATTCGCATGTTTAATACTAAAGAGACTTATCCTAACCAGTCACTGAATAACGATCTGTGCCAGGCGGTGCGCGCGGGAAATACCGTCTATGTCCGTGGGCAGGTGGGCACGGATTTTGACGGTAATCTGGTGGGGTTGGGCGATCCCGCCGCTCAGGCTGAGCAGGCGATGAAAAATGCCAAACAACTGCTGGAGGAAGCGGGAAGCGACCTTTCACATATTGTTAAAACCACCACTTACATTATTGACCCAAGGTACCGTGAGCCGGTCTATCAGGTGGTCGGTAAATGGCTTAAAGGCGTCTTCCCTATCTCTACCGGGATTGTGGTGGCTGGGCTGGCACAGCCACAGTGGTTGATGGAGATCGATATTATTGCCGTGATCCCAGAGGGTTGGCCAGTGAAGGAGTCTCTATGACCTTTTCAATTGCGGCTCGCTGTGAGGAGACTGGGCAGTTCGGTATTGCCCTGAGTTCTTCCAGCATCGCCGTCGGTGCCCGTTGCCCCTGGCTGCTTGCCGGTGTGGGGGCGGTCTCCAGCCAGAACATCACGCTACCCAAATTGGGTCAGCAGGTGCTGGAAAAACTCGAACAGGGGATGAAACCGACGAGTGCGCTGGAGCAGGTACTGCTCAACGATCCGTTTAGTGATTACCGTCAGGTGATAGCCATAGACCGCCTGGGTGAAACCGCTGTTTTTAGTGGCGATAAATCGCTGGGGACTTACCATCAGGTCCTGGGCAAAAACTGTGTCGCGGCAGGGAACATGTTGGCGGACAAAAAAGTGATTAATGCCATGGCGAGCGCATTTGAGAATGCGACCGGCCAGTTGGCAGACCGCCTGATGGCGGCGCTGCAGGCGGCCATTGAGCAGGGCGGCGAGGCAGGCGCGGTACACTCGGCGGCGCTTAAGGTGGTGGGAGAATACTCTTGGCCGATCGTTGATCTACGGGTGGATTGGGCAGAGAAAGACCCGATTAATGAATTGGCGGGGTTGTGGCAGGCTTATGAGCCTCAGATGCAGGCCTACGTCACCCGGGCGATAGATCCCCGTGAAGCACCAAGTTATGGAGTACCGGGTGATGAGTGATGCAGTGCGTAACCTGCTGGCCAAACTGCTGGCTTTTGATACCACCAGCCGGGAATCGAATCTTGAACTGATCCATTTTATTCAGGATTATTTGGTCGGTTTTGGGATGGAAACTCAGCTTTTTCAGGACGATGTTGCAAGCAAAGCCAATCTGTACGCCCGCATCGGCCCCGCAGGTGAAGGCGGGGTGATGTTGTCCGGGCATACCGATGTGGTTCCTGTCGACGGGCAGCAATGGACGATGCCGCCCTTTGCGCTGACGCACCACAAGGGCCGTTACTACGGCCGTGGCAGCGCCGATATGAAGGGGTTTCTGGCCTGTGTTCTGGCCTCGGTGCCGGCTTTTGTGGCCCAACCGTTACGCATGCCACTGCATTTGGCCTTTTCCTATGATGAGGAGGTCGGCTGTCTTGGGGTACGCAGCCTGGTCGCTCATCTTAAGGTCTCACCGGATAAACCGGCGATGTGCATTGTGGGTGAACCTACAGGCATGCAGCCGGTTTACGGTCATAAGGGCAAGTTGGCGATGCGCTGTAAAGTGCAGGGCCATGCTTGCCACTCTGCCTATACTCCGCAGGGCGTGAATGCGATTGAATACGCGGCCAAACTCATCAATAAATTAACCTTGCTGGGCAGTCAATTAGCGGCCACGCAAAACCGGTGTTTTGATCCGCCCTACAGCACGCTGCAGGTTGGCACGATCCACGGCGGGGCGGCGCTAAACATTGTCCCGCAGGATTGTCAGTTCGATTTTGAAATTCGCCATTTGCCGGATATGCGGGTTGATTCGGTTATTAGCGAACTGCGGCAGTATGCCGATGATGAACTGTTACCGGCTATGCGGGAGGTTGCGGCAAGCAGTGATATTAGCTTCCAACCATTAAGTCAGTATCCGGGATTACTCACCGATCCACAGTCTGATTTTGCCCGCTGGCTGGCACAGTGGAGTAACAATCAGGCGTTCACCACGGTGGCTTTTGGTACCGAGGGCGGGTTATTTGATCAGGCGGGGGTCGCTACCTTGATTTGCGGCCCAGGCAGTATGGATCAAGGCCATAAACCTGACGAATATGTTAGCGTGGAACAGCTTGAACGCTGCATGCAAATGTTGGCCAACCTGCGCCTCTGGATGTTGGCCTGACGGCTCCGTAATGGGTGGGGTTAGTGCATATTGGCCAGTTCGCTTTTACAAAATTCAACGAACAGCTGCGCCGGTTTGGTCAGTTGGTTGGCGGTGAGCCAGGCCACCACCAGGCCTGAGCCTTCCACTTCATCTTGCAGCTCGACCGTCGCCAGCGGTTGGCCATCGTAACTGTATTGGCCATAGGGCCGGGTGACCAGAATGGCAAAGCCAAGACCCTGGCCGACCATGCCGCGTACCAATTCGAGGGAAGGTGAGCTAAAGACAATATTGGGCGTAATGCCGACCCGGGTGAACAAATTGAGGAAGTAGTTTCGGCTGGGCAGCAGGTCTAACAACACCATAGGCTCAGTGGCCAGATCTGCCAGGGACACCTGTTTGTTTTGTGCCAGCGGGTGGTGGGCGGACAGCAGGACGTAAGGTTTTCTGGGGGCCACCAAAACATCCGTGACTATATTACTGTTCAGATCATGGTTGTACAGCAGAGAAACATCCAGACTCCCGGTGGTCAGGCTGTGGACCAATTCATGCTGCTCACCATCGTGAATGAGAGTTTCTATCCCCGGATAAAGTGTTTTAAATCCTCTGATCAGTTTCGGCAAAATTAAAGGGGCGACCGTTTCAAAACAACCAACACTGATTTTCCCGGAAACCATATCGTTATCAGCCAGCGCATCTTGTTCAAAGATATGCGCCATGCGTAATAGTTTTTGTGCTTTGCGATAAAAGCGAGAGCCGGAAGGCGTCAGTGAGACACCCTGCGCATGGTGGCGGATAAACAGCTGCACACCAAAGCTGTCTTCAAGGCTTTTTATCGCACCAGAAATAGAGGGCTGTGCGATGTACAGTTTACGCGAGGCTTCAGTAACGCTCCTGCATTTGGCAGTGGTGACGAAATATTTAAGCTGGCGCAAGGTGTAATTAGCCATCATTGATCCCTTTAAAAAACAAATGATTCGGTGCTTGAAATTAAAATCAATCCGTCAATCAATTGTTGCAATTATGTTAATATCAAGGCTGCCAGCATAGGGGAGTCCCAGCCAGTTAACAGTGAGGGGGTTCAAAAATTCAGCGTGTCTCAATCAGGCGATAACGTCAGTAGCGAAGCAGTCACCATCCTCAAGATGGCGACCTGGAGCAGAGGGCTAAACGGTGAAGAACATCAGGCGTGCAATTTTCAGTAAGCTTAACTCAGAGCGGCAAACCTTGCCCGGATCGTCTCCTCGGGCAAATCCACGCCAATAAACACCAAGGTGCTGCGGCGTTCCTCGTCGGGCAGCCACTCGCGGTCCCAGTCGGCGTTATACAGCCGTTGCACGCCCTGGAATAACAGCCGGCGCGGCTCGTCCTTGATCGACAAAATTCCTTTATAACGCAGCAGGCTGTCGGCGTATTCCAGCAGCAGGCCTTCCATCACTTCGGAAATCTGCATCAGCTCCAGCGGTTGGTCGTGGTACACCACAATCGAACCAATGTTGTTTTGCACCTGCGGAATGCGGCGGAACAGCGGAGCCGGCGGCGTCAGGGTCAGTTTGTCGTTCAGCACAAAGCCTTCGATGTCGAACAGCATGCTGAGATCGATATCGCCGTGCGTCACTTTATACACCGGTGCGCGAGCGTTCATCTGCTGCAGGCGTTGGATCAGCGCTTCGCAGTCCGGTGCTACGTCGGTTTTGGTCAGCAGAATGCGGTCGGCGTAGCCCACCTGCGCCTGCGCGATGCTGAACTGGTTCAGTTGTTGATCGGCATGTGCGGCGTCCACCAGCGTGATGATGCCGTCCAGCAGGTAGCGTTCGCAGAGGATCTCGTGCGAGAAAAAGGTCTGGGTGATCGGGCCGGGATCGGCCATGCCGGTGCATTCGATGATCAGCCGATCGAACGCCAGCTGGCCCTGGTCTACGCCGTCCAGCAAGTCCAGCAGCGCATCGGCCAGTTCGTTGGATTTGCTGCAACAGATGCAGCCGTTGCTCAGGGTGGTGATGCGGCTGGCGCGGTCGCCAATCAATGCGTTGTCGATCGGCACTTCGCCGAATTCGTTTTCGATTACCGCAATCTTGTAGCCGTGTTCGGCGTTCAGAATATGGCGTAGCAAGGTGGTTTTACCGGCGCCCAAAAAGCCGGTCAGAATGGTGACTGCGATGGGTTTCATTACGGGTCCTTATTAACAGCAGCGCATGCCGCCTTTGCCGTCCCCACCGTAGCGGGCCTGCTGGCGTTCGCGGAAAAACTCTTTATAGGTCATCACCGGCTTGTCCGGGTGGTTGTCTTTCATATGCTGGACGTAGGTATCGTAGTCGGGCACGCCCACTAACATGCGCGCTGCCTGACCGAGGTATTTCCCCGCCTGGCCGAGATTTCCGAACATAAGCCTTCTCCCAAAAAATTACCCTGCATAACAGATTTCATTATGCAGGGTATCCGTTAAATCACCATCAGTGCTGCGGCGAAACTTTGACGTCCCCCTCAGTTACGCCGTTGGAGGGCGCTTCTTCGGGCACCGGCACATAAGGTGTTTCCTGATCGCTGCGGTTCGGGTTCTTGTGCGCCGCCATGGCGGTTTTCACCCCGTAGAAGATGATGCTGTACACCACCAGCAGGAACAGAATGCTCAGCCCGGCGTTGGTGTAGTTGTTCACCACGATATGGTTCATGTTAGCCACTTGCTGAGCGGTCAGCTCGGCACCGCCTTCGGCGATTTTGCGCTTGTACTCACCGGCCTGGAAGAAGAAGCCTTCCAGCTGCGGGTTGTCGCTGAACAGCTTCAGACCCAAAGCGTAAGTGGTACAAATCAGCAGCCATACCGCCGGCAGCACGGTGACCCAAATGTATTGGGTGCGCTTCATCTTGATCAGCACCACGGTACCCAATACCAGTGCTACGGCGGCCAGCATCTGGTTGGAGATGCCGAACAGCGGCCACAGGCTCTTCACGCCGCCGAGCGGATCGACCACCCCTTGATACAGCAGGTAGCCCCACAGGCCCACGCAGCCGGCGGTGCCGACAATACCGGCCACCAGCGAGTCGGTTTTCTTCAGGAAGGGCACGAAGTTGCCCAGCAGGTCCTGCAGCATAAAGCGGCCGGAACGGGTACCGGCATCCAGCGCGGTCAGGATGAACAGCGCTTCAAACAGAATGCCGAAGTGGTACCAGAAGCCCATGTTGGCGCCAGGAATGATCTGGTGGAACACGTGGGCGATACCCACTGCCAGCGTAGGTGCGCCACCGGCGCGGTTCAGCACCGAAGGCTCGCCGATGTCTTTGGCGGTCTGCAGGATCTGTTCCGGGCTGATGACAAAGCCCCAGGAGCTGACGGTCGCCGCCGCGTGAGCGGTCACATCTTTCAGCGACGCCATGATCATCGGCGCATCTTCGGTCCCCAAACGGTGCAGGTCAGGCATGGTGATGCCCAGCGCCGCCGGTGGGGTATTCATGGCGAAGTACAGGCCCGGCTCGATAATCGAGGCCGCCACCAACGCCATGATGGCCACGAAGGACTCCATCAGCATCGCGCCGTAACCGATAAAACGCGCGTCTTTTTCATTGGCCAGCAGCTTCGGCGTAGTGCCGGAGGCGATCAACGCATGGAAGCCGGATACCGCGCCACAGGCGATGGTAATGAACAGGAACGGGAACACCGAGCCTTTCCACACCGGGCCGGTACCGTCGATATATTGCGTCACTGCCGGCATTTTCAGCTCAGGGTTGAGGATCACGATGCCAATCGCCAGCCCGACGATCACGCCAATTTTCAGGAAGGTCGCCAGATAGTCGCGCGGCGCCAGGATCAGCCACACCGGCAGCAGAGCCGAAACGAACGCATAGCCAATCAGCGTATAGGTGATGGTGGTGTCTTTAAAGGTCAGCGCCGGGCCCCAGTACGGGTCGTGGGCTATCACGCCGCCGAACCAGATGGATGCCACCAGCAGCACGATGCCAATCACCGACACTTCACCCACCCGTCCCGGACGCAGGAAGCGCATGTAAACGCCCATAAACAGGGCAATCGGCACGGTGGAACAGACGGTGAACACGCCCCACGGGCTTTCCGCCAGCGCTTTCACCACGATCAGGGCCAGTACCGCCAGGATGATGATCATGATCAGGAAGCAGCCAAACAGCGCGATGGTTCCCGGCACCGGGCCCATTTCCTTTTTGATGATCTCGCCGAGCGAAGCGCCGTTGCGGCGTGAGGAGATGAACAGCACCATAAAGTCCTGCACCGCCCCCGCCAGCACCACGCCGCCCAGTAGCCACAGCGTGCCGGGCAGGTAGCCGACCTGCGCCGCCAGCACCGGGCCCACCAGCGGGCCAGCCCCGGCAATGGCGGCAAAGTGGTGGCCGAACAGCACGTTTTTGTTGGTCGGCACGTAGTTCAGGCCGTCGTTATTGACCACCGCCGGCGTTGCGCGGAAGGCGTCCAGCTTCATCACCTTGGTGGCGATGTACAGGCTGTAATAACGGTACGCCACCAGATACACCGCCACCGAGGCGACGATGATCCACAGCGCGCTGATGTGTTCGCCACGGCGCAGCGCGACCACGCCCAGGCAGGAAGCGCCGAGTATTCCCAGCAGCATCCAGGGGAGATGTTTTAAAATTCCCTCTCGGTTCATTGAGGTGTCCTTAGTTCAAATCTGCAAAATGAGTGAGTTATCCCGCTTATAAGATGTTTCAGGCACGCGGCCCGGTGCGGATAACGTTCGGGTATAGGAACAGCTCATCATTGCGGGTTGGGGCAGGGGAAGACATTCGAATTTCAGTCAGTGGTGCTATAGGGCGCTGAACGGTTGAAATCCTGGGGTGAGCGGTTGGGCGCTGCGGGCGAAATACCCCGGCAGCGCGGCGGAGTCAGTAAATCTTTCTGGCGTTGATCCCGGCCGGGAAGATACCGGTGGCGAAGATGTGCCCGTTAACCTGCAACTGGTCGTCGGGCAGCATTTCGACCGGGTACTCGTTGGCCAGATAACTGAGGAAGTTATTGCGGTCGTCGAGCGTTTGGAAGCCGATCAGATCGTAGAAAAACAGCGATTCGATTAAGCCGTGGTGCTCGGGGATCTGCCTGAGCAGCGCCGCCGACGGGAACGGCAAATGGAAGAAGAACGCGCAGGGGTTCAGCAACCCCTGTTCTTTCAACGCCTGGCCGCAGGGCAACAGCTGGTAATCATCAATGCAGATGATGTCGTTCGGGCAAACATACTCGCAGGCGATATCAGCGAAATGTTGGTTGAGCCGCCGATAAGCGCGGTAGTTCTCCGGCGTGAAATGCGCCTTCTCCGGGCGGTTATGGAATACCGGCCATAGCCCATCGTGATAATAACCCTGATAGTGGAAGTGAAACTCCTCGGTCGACAGCGGAAAGGTCACCTGTTCGTAACCGCTGCGGTGCTGGTAACTGACCGGGCGCAGCGGCGCGTCGCCAAAATTCTGTACGTCGCCGTTCCAGCCCAGCCACAACCCGTGATCGTCATCGCTCAGGTTGCCAGGCGATAGGGCCTGCGTTGCGCAGGCCAGATCCTTGCCGTCACACTGTTTATTCGAGATCAAAATCAAACGAGACATGCTGCTCACCTTGTTCAATCATGGGGTGTAGGGGGCGATATTGTCCCCTCTCCTTTGGGAGAGGGTTAGGGTGAGGGGATACATACCAACGCAAAAGCCCCTCACCCCGACCCTCTCCCTCTGGAGAGGGGGACGCCCACTTAAACAACGTCGTACATTCTTATTCAGAACTTTGCTTAACTGACCGGCATTACGCATTTGGCGGCGTTAAAGCATCCAACGGGTTTCCGCTTCGGTGACCTGCGTTTCAAAACGGTGCAGCTCGGCGCTCTTGCAGGTGTGCCACAGCGCGGCAAACGCCGGGCCGAGGGTTTCATGCAGCTGCGGGGTTTGCCGGAACAGCGCCAATGCCTCTTGCTGGTTGAGCGGCAGCGCCGCCGCGTCGTCATTTTCATAACCATTGCCACAGGCAGCCGGGGGTAGGGGCAGCGCATGTTCCAGCCCATACAGCATGCCGCTCAGCATCGCCGCCATTGCCAGATACGGGTTGGCGTCGGCCCCGGCCAGCCGGTATTCGATACGTTGATTGGCGCTGTCGGCACAGGGTAAACGCAGCGCCACCGTGCGGTTGTTATGCCCCCAGGAGGCACGCAGCGGCACGTGCATGCCGGGGCGAAAACGACGGAACGCATTGACGTTCGGCGCGAATATCGCCATCGAGGCCGGCATCAGCGCCAGCATCCCGGCCATCACCTGCTTCATGGTGGCGCTCAGCTCGCCCGGCAGGCTGGCCAGCAGGTTGTTGCCCTGCTCGTCCTGCAGGCGATATGAAAATGCAAACCGCTGCCGGCGGCCTGCGCACAGGGTTTGGCCATAAAGCAGGCGTGCTGGTGGTGTTTCTCGGCGATCTGGCGCGTCAGCCGTTTCAGGGCCAGCACCTGATCGCAGGCTTCCAGTACGCGGGCGCTGTGATGCAGGTTCAGCTCATACTGGCCGGAGGCCGCTTCGGCAACCACGCCGGTCAGCGGCAAGGCCTGCAGTCGGGCTTGCTGTTCGATGTCACTCAGCAACGCATGGTGGCGCTCCGGCGCATCGACAGAAAAACTCTGCGTCGGGCACGGGCCGGGGTCTGCGGGCTGCTGCAGCGGATCCTGCAGATAAAATTCCAGCTCTGCCGCCACGACGGGGAAGTAACCTTTGGCGTGCAGGCGTTTGAGCAACTGTTGCAGCACCACGCGCGGTTCCAGTTCGCAGGCGTCGCCGTCGGCGTTTTTCATGGTCAGCAACAGTTGGGCGTGGTGCTGCGGATCGCGGGCGCAGGGCCGCAAGCTACCGGGCACCGGCAGACACAACCTGTCCGGCTCGCCGGCTTGTTGGCCCAGTCCGCTTTCTTCAATCACCTGGCCGCCAAGATCCATGGCGTAGATCGACAGCGGGAAATAACAGCCTTTATCCAGCGCAAACAACTCGGCGACCGGCAGCCGTTTCCCCCTGAATTGACCGTTCAGATCGTTGAGGTAAATATCGACGTGTTCGGTGTCAGGATAGCGCTGTAAATATTGTTCGACTTCCTTGCGGAATGAACGCGATGGCAAAGCGGGAATATCTGCCAGCAGCGGGTTGAAACCAATAACATTAGCATGCATGGCAGCCCCCGAAATTAATCAAAACAGCGGGGGTAATCATCATCAGGGCAAGGGATAAACACATGAGGCGTCCGTCTCGTGAGGCCATATTGGCGATGTAATGATGTTATCCGTGGCCCTAAAAACTGTCTGTAAAAACGCCGTAACTTTATTTATAGCCGGAATAAAAAAGGTGTAAATAATGGGGGCGAGTCCGATGGTTGAAGAATAAATGGCTGCATATACTGCTGAGAACGCCGTTATTCAGGAGTGAAAATAATGATCAGAGTTTTTATCGTGTTTGCCGCCGTGATGACGGCGTTCAACGTCGGGGCTTCTTCTGAAGCGGCCTGGGCCAGCGGCGATAAAGCGCTGCAAACCGCCTGTTTGAAGGCCAGCAATTTGAAAGGGGCCAAAGCCGCCGGCAGCATTATCCATTATGGTGACGACGTCGGTTACTCGGCGCTACTGATCGCTGGGCGCTACCCGCAGGCGTTTATGCATAACAAGCCGGGAAAAGAGCTGTGCCTTTACCAACGCGCTACTAAAAAGGCGGTGGTTCAGGAGGCTGACGGGCTGGCGGTTAAACCCTAGCAACAGGGTTCTCGGCGGCGCAGCCTCAAAAATGGCGTTGTAATTATAGACCCTAGTCTATAATTTGGTCATTCAGTATGCACCTGCATTGAAAGGATACTTAAATGGGTACTTTAAAAGAAATGTTAGCTTCGCGTACCCCTGATAGCAGGCTGCGGATCGAGGAAATGGCAGAAGAGATGCTGCTGGAAACGCGTTTATATGAAGTGCGCGAGGCACTGAATATTTCGCAGCAGACATTGGCGAATAATCTCGGTATTTCGCAGCCCTCTGTGGCGGCTATAGAACAGCGTGGCAATGAGCTGAAGATTTCGACATTAAAACGGTATGTGGAAGCGATGGGCGGAACTCTGCGGCTGGATATCGAACTGCCGGATGGCAAACACGTTGGATTTAGGGTTTAAACCGACAATAAAAAGGGCACCGAAGTGCCCTTATACCGTTATTTCAAAGCGATACGGATCACATCGTCCGGCGCCGTGGCTTCTTTCTCGCGGCTGGATGCTTGCTTGACGCTCACGTACAGCGTCTGACCATCCGGCGACAGCGCCAGGCTGTTCGGATGGGTTGGAGTCTTGATGGTTTGCAGCACCTTGTAGCTCTTGGCGTCGATCACGCTGACCTGGCCCGCCTGACGGTGGGTGACATAGACTTCATTGCGCGTCGGGTTGAACAGCACCGCCAGCGATTCCGGCACGTCGATGCTGCTCAGGATTTTGCCGTCGCGGGTATCGACCACCAACACCTGCGCCTGCTTGGAGTCGGTGATAAAGGCGCGATGAGTGGCCGGATCCAGGCTGATGTTCAGGAAGAAGTGCTCTTTGGACTCGTCCAGCTTCTTGCGGCTGACCACCTTGTTGGTTTTGGTGTCGATAGTCACCAGTTCGCCGTCGGCGTTGGTCACGTACAGGCGGCTTGCGGCCGCATCCAGCGCCAGGCCGGTACCGTATTTGCCGGTTTCGGTGATGGTGGTGCGCAGGGTCAGATCTTTGCCGTCCACCACCCAAACCACGCTGGATTCGCCCAGCCCGGTGATGTACAGGGTGTCGGTGGTGGCGTCGGCCACCAGCTCGCGCGGAGCCAACGGTTTTACCGTCTCGGAGCGTTTACGCGCATCCAGCACCAGGCGGCCTTTGACTTCACCAGTTTTACCGTCGATGGCAGTGACCGAGTTATTGACAGTGTTGCCGAAGAACAGCGTGTCGGTTTTGCTGTTAATGGCCGCCCCGAACGGCTTAATGTCGTTGTGAATGATCTGGGTGATATCCAGCGTCTGCGGATCCAAACGATACACCACGCCGCCCTTGTCCAGCTTGCGGCTTTGCGAAGTGGCCAGATACAGCGCGTTCTCGCCCTGGCTGTACACCATTTCATAAGCGCCTTTGCCGACCGGTTTGCGCAGCAGTTCCGGCTCGCTCTGGGCCAGCAGCGGGGCGGAAAACAGCATTGATGTGAGCAGCAGCAGTGGGAAAGCGGCGCGTCCGCCAAAGCGGCGGCTGGTAGTTGTTGCAGAGTTCATAACCTCTCCATGGAGTTAAAATGCTTATCGCTACAGGGCGGTTGCCCAGCGGCCAAGAAAGCTCAACATTGAATTAAAAGTAAAATCCGGCCGGTCGCACCGTGGCGCGCCGAGCGTTCTGTTTGCGAATAATAATCATTATTCATGCCGGAGGGGAGCGATTTCTGCGCAGGCTGGGGTGAAAATCACAATGTGCAGACGGGGGAGGGGTCACCATTGCCGTGTCGCCGCGTGGGTTTCCCGGTTTTCCCTGCGGGCAGATAACCCATAATTAATTTAACTGCGTTATTGTTTGGTCGCTGTAATAATATTTATTTGTTATCTCTTATAATAAAAACCCGATAATAACGGAGGTTTATGTGGGTTAAAAATCTCCGTTTCGTACGTTATGTGAGCGCACAATTACATTGTCTTGCATTGAATTACAGTTGAATACTTTTATGGCGAAAAAGTCATCCTGCGCTGGATAATGACAGGTTATGACATGAATTTTTATAACTTGCGTCATTTGCATACATCGGGTAATTGTTTATGCGTGGCTTAAGACCACCGCATTGATAAAAATAATTTTTCGGGCAGGGGTAATAATGAAATATATAAAAACGCCAATATTCATTGGCGGTGTTGTGCTGTCGGCGTTATCCGCCGGCGCGCAGGCAGAGATCACCATTCTGGATAAAAATCCGCAAAGCAATGTGTTGCTGGCACCGCTGAGTTTAAAAGTCGGCGGCAGTATTCGTCCGGAGTGGATATTTAATAATGGCCCGGAACCGGGATATTATAAAAACGGCCATGACGGCGGTACGCGCTTTCGCTTTAGTGGCGACTATGCGCTGACCCAGAACACCTCGATTATCGGCTACTACGAGTGGGGCGTCGATCTGGCGCACGCGCTGAGCTGGGACGGCCACTACAACGAGGACGGCAAACGCGATTATCAGCGCCAGCTGTATGGGGGTTTTAAAGACGATCGCTACGGCACCTTAACCTTCGGCCATCAATACGGTATCTATTATTCGGTCGTCGGCATCAAAAGCGACGTCTGGGATAACGATGGTCATGCGGGCGGCACCGGCATCGGTATTTCCGGTGACTACGACGGCGGTAATAAACCGAAGAACAGCCTGAAATACACCAATGATTTTGGGCCGGTCACCTTATACGCCAACTATTTATTGCCGGAAGACGATTTGCATACGGCGGATAATCTCAGCTATCGCCGTAAAGGCGGCGGCGGGTTGGGCTTCGATTATAAGGCGACGAAGGAATTGACCTTCAGCGCGGCCTACAGCTACACCGACGCGAAAATCAAAGACAATCAATATAATGAGAAAGAGTATCACCAGCAGCTGTCAGGCACCGCACTGACCTGGCAACCCAATAACTGGTATATCGTCGGTACCGCCAGCTATTACAAAGATTATGTGCCCAGCACTCGCGAACGTACCTTGTCACATTATTTCGCCGGCAGCGGTTACGGGGTCGAAGGTTTTGTCGGTTATACCTTTAATATCGACAAGCCCTTCCTGAAATCGATCCAGCCTTATGTGGCCGCGGACTCGCTGCAATTGAAGGGGGACGAGGATTACCACGCCAATCACGTTTACCTCGGGGCGGGAACCACTATCGGCTATGGCCTGTCGGTGTATGTGGAACGCACTCTGGCCAACAGCAGCGACAACGAACCGGACTCCACCTGGGTGACGGTGTTCTACGACTTCTGATTATCTGTCACAAACTCTCCAGGCCGGCCTCGTTGCCGGCCTTTTTGTTGCGTTATTTCACAGGGTGATCCAGCCTCCCTGAGCCCGCTCCGCCGTGGTTTTCTCCGCCAGATAGCGTGCCGGCGGTTTACCGACGGCTTTGCGGAACATGGTGACGAAGCCACTGGCGCTTTCATAACCCAGATCCAGCGCCACCCGCTGTACGGTCTCCCCTTTGGTCAGGCGTTGCAGCGCCAGCATCACGTGCAACTGCCGCCGCCAGTGCCCGAAACTCATGCCCATTTGCTGCTGCAGGGTACGGTTGAGGGTGCGTTCGCTCATGCCGATGCGCTGTGCCCATTGGCTCAGCGTGGCTTTGTCCGCCGGATTGGCCAGCAGGCGCTCGGTCAGTTGGCGAATGCGCGCGTCATTGGAGACCGGCAGGTGCAGGTTCTCAACCGGCGCGCTGGTCAATTGATCCAGCAGGACGTCGATCAAGCGCCCCTCCGGCCCGTGCTCGTCATACAGCGGATCGAACCCACTGGCCTGCAGCAGCAGTTCGCGCAGCAACGGCGAAACGGCCAGCGTGCAGCAGTGGGTTGGCAACCCGGCGATCGCAGCCTGATCGACAAACAGGGCGTAACATTCGGTGGCCCCGGTTCCCTGAGCGTTATGCAGCACGTTGCTGGGCATCCAAAGCGCGCACTGCGGTGGCACCAGCCACAGCCCACTCTCCACTTCGCAGCGGATCATGCCGCGCATCGTATAAATCAGCTGCGCTTTTTGGTGCCGATGATGGGCAACTTCCCAGTCACTGTTAATGGTGGAACCCTGCACGGCAAAAACCGCGCGGGGCACCTGATCGATATCGAACAACGGCTTAGTGATAAAGGGCATGAGAATAATTCTCAATTTGGCGTAAATGAAAAACATTATGTCCTGATTGTGCAATGTGGTCTAGCGCTGCCGTCGATAAAGTAAGCGCACGTTTTCGAATTCTTAGGAGAAATCTCATGTCATTAGACTCTGCCACCTTCCCGCTGGTCTGGATGCGCCAGCAAGCCGCCGGCCAACCGAAAGATACCCTTGCCGAGTTCGCCGAATTCAGCACCTTGCTGCAGCGGGAACAGCCGTTTGTGCTGCTTTGCGACCGTCGTATGGATGAGAGTGACGAGCAAGATCGTGACGAGCGTACCCAGGTCGCACTGTGGAAGCGCGATCACCGCGAGGCACTGGCGCGCTGGGTCAAAGGCATGGTGCTGATCGAGCCGGGCGACGCTTGCAACGCACCGGGTACGGCGATCCGCTGTGAATATCTGATCCCGATCCGCCAGATGCCGTCCCCAACGACCGCGCTTTAGCGTTAGTTTTCACAAAAATGCCTCTTCGTGCTGCACCAGGTTACAAAAAAGTTCGATATTGCACCGGTAATGTTTCACACTTAGGCCGATGTGCACATATAATGCGCATCCGGTCGTTTATGGCCGAATAACCTATATCGATAACTGCCAGTGGCCACTACCAACACGAAGATGAAAATGAGCATTCGCGCGTTACTAACCCTGTTTATGGCACTGGTGGCATTCAGCCAGGCTGCCTTCGCCGTTGTATATCCTTTGCCTGCCAAAGACAGCCGTCTGGTGGGTGAGAACATCCAGATCACCGTACCGGAAGACAGCAAGCTACCGCTGGAGAGCTTTGCCGCTCAATACCAGATGGGCCTGAGCAATATGCTGGAAGCCAACCCGGGTGTGGATCCTTTCCTGCCGAAAGCGGGCAGCACTCTGACCATCCCACAGCAGTTGATCCTGCCGGATGCGCCGCGTGAAGGTATCATCATCAACAGCGCCGAGATGCGTCTGTACTACTACCCGAAAGGCACCAACACCGTGATCGTGTTGCCAATCGGTATCGGCCAGTTGGGCAAAGACACGCCGCTGAACTGGACCACTACCGTACAGCGCAAGAAAGACGGCCCAACCTGGACGCCAACCGCCAAGATGCGTGCTGAATACGCCGCTGACGGCGAGATCCTGCCTGCGGTATTCCCGGCCGGTCCGGACAACCCTATGGGTCTGTACGCACTGTACGTCGGTCGTCTGTATGCGATCCACGGCACCAACGCCAACTTCGGTATCGGTCTGCGTGTGAGCCACGGCTGTGTGCGTCTGCGTGCTGACGACATCAAGTTCCTGTTCGAAAACGTGCCGGTCGGCACCCGCGTGCAGTTCATCAACGAGCCGATCAAGGCCAGCGTTGAGCCGGACGGTTCCCGTTACCTGGAAGTGCACAACCCACTTTCTGCTAACGAAGAGCAGCTGAAGTCGAAAGATCCGGTTCCGTTGACCATCTCTGCGCCAGTGGGCAAAGTGATGATGGACCCGGCCGTTAACCAGAGCGAAGTGGACGCGGCAATCAAAGCCCGTTCCGGTATGCCGGTTAAAGTGAACTGATTGATTCAGTCGCTGTGAGAAAGACGCCTCCGGGCGTCTTTTTTTATGGCTGTTATTTGAAACAAAAAGATTTATCTCTCAAGTAAGTAAATTGTCGCCCGGTGGAAAGGATAGTTAGAATTTAAATGTTTTTTAGTTATATTTTAAATGTTTCTTACCGTTGGTTATATTTATACAACAAAGATGAGTAACCATGATTAACCTATTTTTAAATAATATAAGCATGCTGACTTAATCCAGGTTAATATATTTATTTCTAGAATTAACTTTTAAAGTCTATCTATATTTCCATTTTAATTCATGGTGTTATCTGGCGTTAAGTTCTGTATTGCACGTTCATCTTACCATGGTCGATAATATAATCCGGCAGTTGCTTGTGATAGTGTGGAATCAAATAATACGCAAAGGCTATCAGGGAATGAAAAAGAAAAACAAAACGCCAACGCCACACGATGCGGCATTTCGTCAATTTTTGACGCAGCCGGAGATTGCCCGCGATTTTATGGAGCTCCATCTTCCGCCAGAACTGCGTGCCATCTGCGACCTCAGCACGTTGAAACTGGAATCCGGTTCTTTCGTTGAAGATGACCTTCGCCAGTATTTCAGCGATGTGCTCTACAGCCTGAAAACCACTACTGAGGATGATGGTTATATCCACGTACTTATTGAGCATCAGTCTACCCCCGATAAACACATGGCTTTCAGGCTAATCCGGTATGCAATAGCTGCCATGCAGAGACATTTGGATGCCGGTCACAAAAAACTGCCGTTGGTGATACCCGTCCTGTTTTATACCGGCAAACGCACTCCTTATCCTTATTCCACCAACTGGCTGCGGGAGTTTTACGATCCGGAACTGGCGGGAAAACTCTATACAACCGAATTTCCGCTGGTTGATGTGACGGTTATCCCTGATAACGAGATCATGGGCCATCGCAGCATGGCCGCACTGACCTTGCTGCAGAAACATATTCGGCAACGAGACCTGGCAGAACTGACTGACAAACTTGCCACCATCCTGCTGAGTGGCTATCTGTCTTCGCCACAGGTGATTTCGCTGGTACACTATATTCTTCTGGCCGGAGAAGCGTCCGATGCTGAAGCCTTTGTACGCGAATTGGCACTGCGGGTACCGCAACATGGGGATGAACTAATGACTATTGCACAACAGCTTGAACAGAAGGGCATCGAAAAGGGCATCGAAAAGGGTATCGAAAAGGGCATCGAAAAGGGCATCGAAAAGGGTTTCGAGAAAGGTATCGAAAAGGGTATCGAGAAAGGTATTGAGAAAGGGCGTCAAGAAGGCGTGCTTGAAGGAAAGCTTACCGTTGCCCGCGCCATGCTGGCGAACGGCATCGACCACGACTCGGTAATGAAAATGACCGGTTTGACGGCCGACGACTTGGCACAAATCCGCCATTAATTGTGTGAACCCCTCCTCCGAAGTCCTGATGCAAAAGCGGGGTCTGAAGATCTTGCTATAAAGTGTCAGGATACTCACAAACTACCTGCCTATGCATTAACCGTTATAAGTTCCCCGTCGTCATTATTCCATTAAAAATCATATCCAATTAACTAGTTATAAACCCTCTCTGACCAGTTACCCGCTGGGAATATTCTCTCAAATAATGTGCATTATGAAAATAAGATCACACAAACGTAACAAAAGATAAACATAGGCTCTCTATATTGGCTGCTTTGCTTTTGGGAGGGAGTGCCATGCGTAACTGGAACGAGCCGAAAAAGAACAAAGCGCACATCGAACTGATCCCGATGATCGACGTGATGATGTTTTTGCTGGTGTTTTTTGTGTTGATTAGCCTGAACGTGATCCCGGCCCTTGGGCTGAAAACCCAACTGCCGTCCGCCGGCAGCGCCCAGCAATTGAAACCGCAAAAGAAGGCGATCATCACGCTGGGGGCTGAGGAGCAACTGCAACTCGACGGTCAGCCGATAGCGCTGAACGCGCTGGTCAGCACGCTGAAGCAACAACAGCAGGAAAACCAGACCACCACCATCATCGTCAACAGCGACAAAGGCGTCGCGGTAGAGCGGTTGGTCGCGGTGATGGATAACCTGCGCCAGGGCGGATTCTTCTCTGTCTCTATCGCCACACGGAAGCTGTGACATGTATCTGCTCTATCGTTCACGTCACCTTTTCAGCTGGTTGCCGGCGCTGATCGTCGTGGGCTGCGTGCTGTTCGCCAGCCAACAGGCGGCGCTGAAAATTCAGCCGCGCTATGACGAAACCGCCATGGAACTGGCATTGGTCGAACCGGAACCTCAGCCAAAACCGGAGCCGCCGGTGGAAGCGCCGCCGCAACCCGAGCCTCCACCGCCGCAACCTGAAGCCCTTCCTGAACCTGTGGTCCCTGCGCCGGAACCGATCGTCGAGGCCAAACCGGTGCCCAAGCCACAGCCGAAACCCAAGCCGAAGCCGGTGAAAGAAAAAGCCAAGCCGGTAGAGAAGGCCAAACCTGTCGCGGTGCCGGCAGCGCCGCGAACCCTGGTCAGCAAGCCCGCCGCACAGCCTGCTCCACCGGCCCCGGCGGCACCGAAGGTGAACGCGCAGGCGATCGAAAATGGCTATTTGCAGGCGCTGCGCCGCGAGCTGGAACAGCGCAAACGCTATCCCAGTGGACGCCAGGCGTCGCTCGAGCGGCCGCAGGGCAATGTCGAGGTGTGGCTGGAGGTCGATCGCAGCGGCCGGGTGATCTCATCCGGCATCACCAATAAAGCCACCAGCATGCTGCTCAACCGTGCGGCGCTGAGCAGCTTGCAAAGCATCAGCCAGGTGAAGCCGTTCCCAAGCGAAGCTTTCAACGGGCAAACAACCAAAAGATTTTCAGCCACGTTCAATTATCAGGCGCCTTGACGCCTGGCATAACAGTTTGATTTTTATGGGATGGAAACAATGAAATCTTTCAATCGATCTGGGATTTATCTGGCCGTGATGTCGGCGATGCTGCCGGGGGCGACATGGGCGGCGGACACCGCCGATGTCGGTACCATCAGCGTGAAAGGGCAGTCGCTGGGCGGCGGCATGATGGTGCAGGACGACAGCGCCAAGTCGCGATCCACCATCACCAAAGAGGCGATGGATAAAATGCCGGCGGCGGCCAACGCCATCGACAAACTGAAATACACCCCAGGGCTGAACGTCAACAGTAACGACGCCAGTGGCCTGAGCGGCGTTGATTACACTATGCGCGGCATGAACTCCGATCAAATCGGCCTGTCGATGGACGGCATCCCGATCAACGACTCCGGCAACTATGCGGTGTATCCGAACCTGCTGGGCGACTCGGAGAACCTGGAAGAAGTGTTCGTGACCCAAGGCTCTTCCGAAGTGGACGGCCCGCACATCGGTTCCAGCGGCGGCAATATTGGCATGGTGACCCGACGTCCCTCGAAAGATTTCGGCGGCTTCGTCAAGCAGACGCTGGGCAGCAATAACCTGAGCAAAACCTTTGCCCGTCTGGAGACCGGTGAATACAACGGCTTCAGCAACTGGATTTCTTACTCGCACACCGAGGCCAAAAAGTGGCGTGGGGAAGGGCGCGAGTACTCCAACAAGTTCGAGATGAACTCGTTGTATGAGGACGGCAACGGCAACAGCAGCAACCTGATCATGAAGTACAACCAGCAGAATAACGTCAACTACAACACCCTGAGCAAGGCGCAGTTTGAAAATGACGGCCGTGATACCGACTACGCCACCACGCCGGAGTACAACAGCAGGGGCCAGTTGAACAAGTACTACAAACTCAACCGCAACCCGTTTGATACCTTCACCCTGTCGTTCACCCAGAAACTGCAACTGCGCGACAACCTGGCGTTGACCCTGCAGCCGTATTACTACTGGGGCAATGGCGGCAGCTTCAACGGCCAGACCGCGTCGGTGCTGTCCAATACGTCGGATAAGGCCGGTCAGTATGACCTCAGCAATTTGACGTCCAACACCTATTACCGTCCTTCCTGGACTCAGACCTGGCGGCCGGGCATCACCACCAAGCTGAAGTGGGACATTAACGAGCAGCACAGCCTGGACATCGGCTACTGGTATGAACGTGCACGTCAGTCGCAGACCCAGCCGTTTATCGGCATCAAGGACGACGGCAACCCGGAGCAACTCTCAGGTAAGCCGGGCGGCTCCGATCAGGTGAAGGACGCCAACGGCAAAACCGTGCAGGGGCGTAACCAGTACACCATCACTCCAGCGCAAAAAGTGTGGCTGCAGGACACCTGGTTCGCTACGCCGGACTGGACCTTCGTCGGCGGGCTGGCCTATCAGTACGTTGAACGCAAAGGGGATAACAAGGGCAGCCTGTATAACGTGCCGGAAAAGCGCGATGCCAAATACCACGAATTCCTGCCGAATTTCAGCGCCAGCTACAAGCTGAACCCGGAAAATCAGGTGTTCTACAACCTGACGCGCAACATGCGCACCCCGCCAAACTACGTGTTGTACAACGTCGGCGATTCGATCAGCACCAAGCCGGAACTGAGCTGGAACCACGAGCTGGGCTGGCGCTTCGAGCGTGAAGATATGCTGATGAGCGCCACGTTGTTCTACATGCGTTACAGCGACCGTCAAATCTCCACCACCAATCCGGACGGTGATTACGAGATGATGAACATCGGCAACGTAGAGAACAAAGGGCTGGAGCTGGAGTGGAGCGGTCAGTTGCCGCATAACTTCAACTACTACACCTCATACACCTACACCGAGTCCAAACAGAAGAGCGACATTGTCAGCAACGGCGGTCTGCCGCTGCCGACCAGCGGCAAAGAGGTGCCGAACGTCCCGAAGAACCTGCTTAACATGACCCTGGGTTATGACGATGGCCTGTACTACAGCAGTGTGAGCGGCAAATACGTCAGTTCGTTCTACGGCGATTTGACCAATGACGAGAAGATTGGCGGCCGCACCGTCTTCGATCTGGCGGCGGGTGTGCATCTGCCGGTGGACAAGAAGATCGTCAAAAGCGCGGCACTACGCTTTGGCATCAGCAACCTGTTTGACAAGGAGTACCTGACGTCGGTGCGCTCCACCACCTTTAACGCCGCGCCTTATGGCGGTGTGAAGGCCAGCACGCCGTACTACAACGTCGGGGAAGAACGGACTTTCAGCGTCTCGCTGGAAGCCACCTTTTAATTAATCCGAGGGTCAAAAAATGAATGCCAATCTATTACACGACATTATTTTCTACGTGATGTACGCCGCGCTGGCGATTGCGCTGGTGATCATTATCGAACGCGCGCTGTATTTCGCCTATACCCAACGCCAGGCGCGTCGGCTGGAGCAGGCGCTGACGTTGGACGTGCACCGCACCGCCGATCTGCCGGATGCGCTGACCCAGCGCAACAGCCTGCCGTTGGCGGTGATCTCACCGGTGCTCGAGCAAAAGCACCGCGCCGGCGACCGTGAGGCGATCGGCGATTTGATCGACGCTCAGTACCTGTTGAGCAAGCCGCTGATGGCGCGGGGCCTGTGGCTGCTGGAAACCATCGTCACTGCCGCGCCGCTGTTGGGGCTGCTGGGCACGGTGATGGGGATTATCGAAACCTTTAAGGCGTTGGCCGCCTCCGGGGTGTCAGAACCCAGCCTGGTGTCTGCCGGCATGGGCACCGCGCTGTACGCCACCGGGTTGGGCATCGCCATCGCGCTACTGTGCCTGGTGGGGAACAACTATCTGCAAAGCCGCATGGAACGGATTAACGAACTGCTGAAGGTGTTGCTGATCCGCGCCGGTGCGCCAGCCAGCCGTCCGGAAAACGGCAGCCGCGAGCAATGGGTTGACAGTGAGGCACCGCGCTATGCCTAATGGCCGTCAATCATGGCGGCCGCGGGGCCGCCTTTACACTGCGTTATGGGGTAGCTGTCTGTTGATGTTGAGCCAGAGTGCGGCGGCGCGTTTTGACATTCCCGGCTACGAGCTGGTGTACACCGCGCCGGTAGAAACCGCGTTGCAGGCGGATGACCTGCGCAACACTGCCGACGTGTGGCAGCAGATGTTTGATGCGGCGAAAACCCGCATCGATTTGGGCCAGTTCTACGTGGCGAACCAACAGGGTTCGTTGCTGGACGGCGTGCTGCAGCATCTGAAAGCGGCGGGTGAGCGTGGGGTAAAAATCCGTTTTCTGATGGAAGAGAAGGGCATCCGCATTTCTACTCCCGAGACGCTGGAACAGCTGAAAGCGATCCCGAATCTGGAGCTGCGCATTATTCCTTACCAGCGCCTGAGCGGCGGCATTCTGCATGCCAAATACCTTCTGGTGGACGGTGAGCAGGCGTTTGTCGGCAGCCAGAACTTTGACTGGCGCGCGCTGGCGCACATCCATGAAACCGGGCTGCGCATCAGCGATGCCGCAGTGGTGGGGCAGATCCAGGCGATCTTCGAACAGGACTGGCAGGCGCAGGCGTTGCTGACGGCGGATAAGCCGGTGCCACCGCTGGCGTACCAGCCCAGGGCCGAAATACCGCAGGGCAATTACCTGGTCGCCAGCCCGCGCGCCTACAATCCGGCCGGGGTGATCGACTCGCAACTTGAGCTGCCGCGCCTGTTGGCCGCAGCCAAACAGCGGGTGCGGGTACAGGTGATGGACTATGCGCCGTTGTCCTTTGGGCCGGATCGCACCCGGCCTTATTACGCGGTGATCGATAACGCCCTGCGCAGCGCTGCCGCGCGCGGTGTGCAGATCGAACTGATGGTCGCCAACTGGAACACCAAAAAGCCGGATATCGCCTGGCTGAAAAGCCTGGCGCTGGTGCCGAATGTGCAGGTGAAAATTGTCACCATTCCGCCGGCCAGCAGCGGGTTTATCCCGTTTGCCCGAGTGATCCACAGTAAAATCATGACCATCGACGGCGAGATCGCCTGGGTGGGCACCAGCAACTGGACCGGTGGCTATCTGGACAACTCGCGCAATCTGGAGATTGTGCTGCACGACGCGAACATGAGCCAGCGGCTGGACAAGCTGTACAGCCAACTGTGGGACAGCCTTTACGCCGAACCGCTAAAGCTGGATTACGACTACCCGGCACCCAAACCGGGCGGCGAATCCTGACAAGCCCACATAAGTGCTAAACCGGCAGGGGGCGAACATGTTAGCCCCTATTTACCCTTTTGATTCAGCTGATTGGCGCGGCGTGCCGCGCCCCTGGCCTTAACGTCGTCGACTTACGGCCGCCAGCCGCTGTGTTCCAGTGCTGTCAGCAACTGCCCGGCGCTCAACCCTTCCGCCCGATGGCCATTGCCGGAAACGGTATTAGCCGCCAGCAGAGCATTGATAATCGCTTCCTCCACCGCTTCGGCTGCCGCCGCAAACAGCTCGGAAATGTAATCGTTATTCACCATGCGCAGCGGGGTGGTAAATGCCCCTTTGTTGGCGTAATCGGCAGGCGGCAGCCCGTCGTTGCCGGTGGCGAAGGCGATAAAAATGTCGCCGCTCGAATCTTCGGTGCCGCCGCCGGTGCGGGCGATGCCGATGCTGGCGCGTTGGGCCAGACGGGCACATTGGTGCGGCAACAGCGGTGCGTCAGTGGCCAATGTGACGACGATCGACCCCATGCCGGGATGGGGCAGTTGCGGTGTGAATGGCGAAGGGATATGCCCCAGATGACGGCCCACCGGATAACCGCCCACCAGCAGCGACGCGCGTTTGCCGTGGTTGGCCTGCACGATGGCACCGACCGTCCAGCCACCGCGATCGGCAGGCAGGCGGCGTGAGGCAGTGCCGCTGCCACCCTTGAATTCATGGCAGATCATGCCGCTGCCACCGCCGACCGCACCTTCCTGCGGTAATCCCTCATGCGCCGCCTGCAGCGCCTGTCGCACATGCTCGGGCTTGACGTGAAAACCGTTGATGTCGTTAAGCAGGCCGTCGAAGGTTTCCATCACCACCGGCATATTCCAGTACACCGCCGCGTCGTTGGTCGGCAGCGCTTCGCGCTCCAGCGCGATCAGACTGTCGCGTACTACGCCGACGCTGTGGGTATTGGTAAAGGCGATCGGGCTGGTCAGCAGGCCGGCTTCGCGGATCCACTCCAGCCCGGTGGCGTCGCCGTTGCCGTTGAGCACATGCACCCCGGCAAAGCAGGGAGATTGCCGTGCCTGGCCGGCGCGCGGTTCGATCACCGTGACGCCGGTGCGCACGCTACGGCCGTCGGCCAGATCGGCGTGGATACTGGCGTGGCCGACGCGGACGCCGGGCACATCGGTGATGGCGTTCAGCGGGCCGGCAACGCCGTGGCCGATTTTAATGCCCAAATCCTGAGCGCGCTGCGACATGGTTATTCTCCTTCAATTGAGGGTTCAACGTGCGGGATAGCCTGCCGGGTGCGCATGTAACTCAGCAGCAGGCCAAAGCAGAGGATACCGGCGATGATAATAAAGTCTTTCAGGCTGCTGGCGATCAAAATTGTCCACAGCACGTACAGGCAGCCGATCAGCGCGATTGCTACCGGCAACGGCCACAGCGGCATCAGATACGGGTGATGGAAGCGTATGCGGCGGCGGCTGATCAACGCGGCGACGGCCATGATGATGTACACCAACAGCAGCAGGATCACGGTAAAGGAGGTCAGATCGCCGAGGTTGGAGCAAAAGGCCAACAGCGCGGAGGGGATGCCGAACAGCAGGGTGGCGATCCACGGCGTGCCGAAACGCGGGTGGATGATTTTCAGCGCCCGGTTCACCTGCGGCAGCCAGAAACCGTCCCGTCCGCTGGAGAACATCATGCGGCTGAACTGTGCCACGATGGCGATAATGGCGTTGAACACCGACAGATAAATTGCAGCGCTGACCACCCGCGCCAGCGTCGGCCCGCCCAATTGGCTGACCACGTAGCCGACCGGATCGGCCTGTTTGGCCATTTCCGCCAGGGAAGGCGCGCCGATCAACAGGGCGGTGAAGGGCAGCAACTCGACCAGCACCACAATCGCCAGCGTCAACATGATGGCGGTGGCCATAGGTTTGCCCTGTTCGCGCATATCCTCCGCCATATACACCGCGGCACCGTAACCGTTATAGGAAAACAGCGCGACGCCGACCATGGCGACAATCAACGGCACGGAAACCGGTGCCAGCCCCCCTTCGGGGTTGAGCATCACCGGCGCGGTGAGGATATCTGCGCTCTGGTGCGGGTTGCTGAATCCCAGCCAGGCGATTAACCCCAGCACCGCGACCTCAACCACCAGAAAGGTGCCGGTCAGCAGGGCATTGGCCTTGATATTGAAAATGGCGCAGGCACCGCCGATCAAAATGGTGATCATCCCGGCGGTGGAGGCGTCGAACTGGGTGCCCAACGCGGTATTCAAATAAGGCACGGCCCCGGTAGCCAACACCGCCGGAACGAACAGCGCGGCGCTGAGAATAAACAGGTAGGTTTGCAGCCCGCACAGGGTGCCGAACAGGCGTTTGATAATGCTGTACTCGCCCCCGGCGCTGGGGTGCGCCGCACCGAGTTCGGCGTAGCACAGGGCGATGGTGGCGGCGATAAAGGCGGCGATCAAAAATGAGATAAAGGCGCCGCTGCCGGCGCTGGCGATCGCCAGGGGGGCAATGACGAAGATTGAGCTGGCAGGCGTGACGCCGGAGGCGGTGATCATCACCACGTCGAGGACACTGAGATCCCCTTTGAATTTATGTTCTGGTGTGGGCTCTGTCATTCAATACTCCATTAACGCGTTAGTGGGTTATTTTGCGGGCGGCGATGGTGCAGTAGCGCGTTGCGATGGCATGCCGCTGCCCGGGCCTGATTAAATGGAGCGCGTGGGAAAAGGGGGCGAATATTTTCGCCCCGGAGAAATCATTATATTTATTATGGCGTTACCCATGACCGGACGGGAAGCTGAAGGTGGCGTGCTGGGCGTCATGGGATGAGGGCCAGCGCTGGGTAATGGTTTTGCGTTTGGTGTAAAATCTGACGGCATCCGGGCCGTAGGCATGCAGATCGCCAAACAGTGAGCGTTTCCAGCCGCCGAACGAGTGGTAAGCCACCGGAACCGGCAGCGCGACGTTGATCCCCACCATGCCGACCTGAATATGGTTGGAAAAATAACGCGCGGCCTCGCCGTCGCGGGTGAACAGGCAGGTCCCGTTGCCGTATTCGTGGGCATCAATCATCGCCATCGCTTCCTTCAGCGATCCGACCCGCACCACGCCCAGCACCGGGCCGAAAATCTCCTCTTGATAAATCCGCATGCCCGGTCGCACGTGGTCAAACAGCGTTGGGCCAAGGAAATAGCCCTGACTGATTTGCCCGCTGTCGTCCCGTACCGCCAATTCGCGGCCGTCGACCACCAGGGTGGCACCTTCTTCAACGCCCTGATCGATGTAGCCTTTCACCTTTTCATAATGCTGGTGGGTGACCAGTGGGCCCATGTCGTTGCGGTTGTCGTGGCCGGCGCCAACGCGCATGGCGGCCATTTGCTGCCGCAAGCCGGCAATCAACGCGTCGGCGGTGTCGTCCCCTACCGCCACCACCAGCGGGATAGCCATACAGCGTTGCCCACAGGAGCCAAACGCCGCGCCCATCAGCGCGCTGACGCTGCCGGCGATATCGGCATCCGGCAGCACCACCGCGTGGTTTTTTGCCCCGCCCAAGGCCTGCACCCGTTTGTTCTGGCCACAACCGGTGTGATAGATGTGCTCCGCCACCGGCGTTGAGCCGACAAAGCTCACCGCTTTGACGCGCGGATCGTGCAGCAGGGTATCCACCGCTTCGCGGTCGCCATTGACCAGGTTCAGCACGCCCGGCGGCAACCCGGCTTCGGACGCCAGTTGGGCGATATACAACGTGGAGGAAGGCACGCGCTCGGAGGGTTTCAGCACAAAAGTATTACCGCAGACCACCGCCATCGGCCACATCCACAGCGGCACCATCGCCGGGAAGTTAAACGGCGTGATGCCTGCCACCACCCCCAGCGGTTGAAATTCGCTCCAGCTGTCGATGCCCGGCCCGGCGTCCTTGCTGTGTTCGCCCTTCAGCAGTTCCGGCGCGTAGCTGGCGTACTCAATATTTTCGATGCCACGCTGCAGTTCGCCCATGGCGTCGCTGAGTACCTTGCCGTGCTCGGCGGTAATCAATCGGCAGATGGCATTGGCATGCTGTTCCAGCAGCGCTTTTAGACGCATCATCACTCTGGCTCGCTTCAGCGGCGGCGTATCGCGCCAGGCTGGGTAGGCCCGTTCGGCGGCGTCGATGGCGTTTTCCACCGTGGCGCGATCGGCCAGCAACACCTCCTGATGCGACAGTCCGGTCGCCGGATCGAAGACCGGCTGGCTGCGGGTCCCGCCGGTGGCGGGCTGGCCGTTGATCCAATGTGCAATGGGCATGGCATGTGCTCCTTATTCGGTTGCGTTGATGGCGTCGCCCAGGGCGTTGATCAGCGAGTCTATCTGCGCCTCGCTGCTGATAAACGGCGGTGCCAGTTGCAGGGTGTCGCCGCCGTAGCGGACATAAAACCCGCTTTCCCAGCAGCGCATCGCCACCTCATACGGCCTGCGTGCCGCTTCGCCCGGTCGCGCCGCCAGCGTAATGCCCGCCGCCAGGCCAAAGTTGCGGATGTCGGTGACGTGGCTGCAATTTTGCAAACCGTGCACCGCCTGTTCGAAATAGGGCGCCAGTGCCTGCACCCGTTCGATCATCTGCTCGCGTTCGATAATATCCAGCGTCGCCAGCCCCACCGCACAGCTGACCGGATGGGCGGAGTAGGTGTAGCCGTGCGGGAATTCGAGCAAATACTCAGGTTCATCGGTGGCCATAAAGGCCTGGTAAATCTCTGGCCGAACCACCACTGCGCCCATGGGCTGTGCGCCATTGGTGACCTGTTTGGCGATATTCATGATGTCGGGTGTGACGCCGAAGGCTTCAGCGCCGGTCAATGCGCCACAGCGGCCGAAGGCAGTGATCACTTCGTCAAAAATCAGCAGGATATTGTGTTGGGTACAAATCTCGCGGATGCGTTGCAGGTAACCGACCGGCGGTACTATCACCCCGGCCGAGCCGGAGAAGGGTTCGATAATCACCGCGGCGATGGTTGAGGCGTCCCGCAGCGCGATGATGCGGTTCAGTTCTTCCGCCAGTTCGGCACCCTGCTCGGGCATGCCGCGCGAAAAGGCGTTTCCCGCCAATTGGGTATGGGGCAGGTGGTCTGCTTCGGCGCTGGCGCCAAAGGCTTTACGATTACCGGCGATACCGCCCACCGCAATACCGCCAAAGTTAACCCCGTGGTAGCCTTTTTCACGGCCGATAAAACAGGTTTTGCCCGCCTGACCTTTGGTCCGCCAGTAGGCGCGTGCCATTTTTAACGAGGTGTCCGCCGCTTCGGAGCCGGAGCCGGTGAAAAATACGTAGTCCAGCCCGGCCGGCGTCATGGCCTTGATTTTATTTGCCAGTTCGAAAGACAAGGCATGGCCGAACTGAAATGCCGGGGAGTAATCCAGTTGAGAAAGCTGCCGGTGGGCGGCGTCGGCAATTTCCTGACGGCCGTGCCCCAGTCCGCAGCACCACAACCCGGATAATCCATCAAAAACTTTACGACCGTCCTGGCTGGTATAATAAACGCCTTCAGCGTGGCTTATCATTCGCGGGTTGGCTTTAAAATTACGGTTGCCGGTAAACGGCATCCAATGGGCTTCTAACCATTCACGTTCGGCTTTATTTTCGAGGTGATTTAAATCAGCCATTTTTCCCTCCAGGCGGGAGAATAGGTACATTTAATTAAATACTTTGGCGTGTTAATGAATTGTTGAGTGAAATTGACTATGTTCCGCTTCTTCACTAATGTGAATAATCATATGTCGAAACTTACTTAAGGTTTTATGCAAGTAAAAAAGCGCGCACTTTTGGGGCAGTTGTCGGATATGGATCTGCGATTGCTGCGGGTGTTTAAGGCGGTGGTCGACTGTGGTGGCATGAGCGCGGCCGAGCTGGAGCTGAATATCAGCCTGTCGACCGTCAGCAAACATATCAAGGATCTGGAGCAACGGCTGGGCCTGACGCTGTGCCACCGTGGGCGCGAGGGGTTTGCGGTCACTGACGAAGGGCTGCTGATTTACCAGGAAACCGTCAACCTGCTGGCGGCGACCGAAGCTTTTCGCCGCGGGGTGGACGACGTGCATCAGCGCCTGGGGGGCCAACTGCACGTGGCGATATTCGACCATACCGTCAGTAATCCACAGGCGCATATCGGCCGGGCGATTGCCTTATTCAGCGAGCAGGCACCGGACGTCTCTTTGCAAATGTATGTGGAGCCGATAAATACCATTGAACGCGGCGTCATTGACGGCCAATTTCAAATTGGCATTATTCCCATGCACCGCCGCGCGGAAAGTTTATCTTATAGTTCGTTATTTAATGAGAGGATGTTCTTATATTGCGGCGCGCAGCATGAGTTATTTTCCGCACATCATGAAATGCTGAATTGGGATCTGTTGCACAATTATGCCTTTGCCGGATTAGGCTACCATTCGCCGAATATGCAATTGAGTCTGCAGCAGCATTTGCAGCGCAAGGCAACGGGCTTTGCTCAGGAGTCGATCGCGACCTTGATCCTTTCCGGCAAGTACGTCGGTTTTCTGCCCGACCACTATGCGGCGTTTTTTGTCGCGCAGAATATGATGCGCGCCATCAAGCCGACGCTGTTCTGTTACCACTGCGAGTATTCCAGCGTGCTGCGGCATTCACCCGGCCCGCAGCGGGTGGTCAAGCTGTTCCACGATTGCCTTCTGGCGGCTCATGGAACAGCCTGAGGTTTACTGGTCTTTCTTCTTGCCGAAAATCTTGATCAGCACGCCGACCAATATGCCAATCGCGATGCCGGTGAAAATCCAGCTGATGATACCCATGTCCAATCTCCCGCTATTACTTTGATCTAATTATATAATCATTCGACGCGGAATGCGCCTTCGATCATCAGCTGCCGCTGCGGCGCGCTGTAGTCGATCAGCGAGTTTTTGCTGTTGGATTTTTCCAGCGTCACCGCCAGTTCGTCGGTGGAAATCGGCAGATCATCCTGCCAGAAGCTGGCAATGGCGTTGCGGGTGATAAAGTCGATCAGATAGCGTTCCGGGCTGTCCTGCTGTTCGGGGAACAGGCGAGCGGCAAGTTCGGCCATCAGCGCCCGCTGTTGCGGCTGTTCGCTTTTCGCCAGCAGTTCCAGGAACGGCAGCAGCAGGCGGCCGCAGACCTGGCCGTGGTGATAATCGCGCAGTGCGCCAATTTCGCCGGCGATGCCGTGGATCACCCCCAGTCCGGCGGCGCTCAGCGTCAGGCCGCCGAGGTAAGAGGCCTGCATAATCGCCTCGTGAGCCTGGGTGCTGCGGTTGAGCGTGGGCCAAGCCTGCAGGAAGTGGCGCATGCCGGTCAGTGACATCTCGCGCGTCATGGCATTGGCGGTTTTGGACAGATAGGCCTCGAACAGATGGGTAAAGGCGTCGATGGCGCAGTAAGCCAGCACCTTGTCCGGCGCCCCCTGCAGCAGTTGCGGATCCAGGATGGCGGTCTGTGGCACAAAGTTGTTATGCCGCAGTGAAGCTTTCACCTTGCTCAATTGGGTGTCGGTGATCACCGCGTTCTGGGTGACTTCGCTGCCGGTACCGGCGGTGGTTGGGATGGCGATCAGCGGCAGGGTTGCGCCGCTGATTTTGGTGTCGCCGACCTTTTCCATATAACGCAGGGTGGGCAGCGGGTGTTCGACCAACGCGGCAAAGGCCTTGGCGGCATCCAGTACGCTGCCGCCACCGATGGCCACCACGCGTTGCACCTTGCCGCGCCAGCGGGCGACCCAGGCGTCGATTTCCTGTGGCGAAGCCTCGTGACTGACGATTTCGGTGCCGACCAGCAGTGGCGTCAAGGTGTCTGCCAGGGAGGCATACACCGCGCCATTGAGGAATGAGCGGCAGCTAAACAACAGCGTCGGCTGCGGCTCGGCGGTCAGAAGCGGGATCAGTTGGCTGATGCTGCCGTGGCCGACCCAGGTATGGCGGTTGGCAATCGTCAGGCTGGAAGTCATGTTCTCTCCTTGGCGCGCGAAAACCACAGCATAAGCCAGCCTCTGCGGCTGAACCACCGCTTTTCGCTGCCTGAATGGGATCCCGTTAATATATTAATCCTGCCTCGCGCGGCCCTGCCGCAATAAGCTGGCGAAGGTGTGATTTGTTTAACATGTAAACAATTGTACTGTTGCATTTGGCGCTGTTGAGTGTTTTCTATAACTAGCAGGCCAAAGCGTAGCCGGAATAAAGTGATTGTTAATTTATTAATGATGGCGGGGCAAAGATGAATATTCAGGTCGAAAGATTATCCGCAGTGATCGACGCAGTGGCGACCCCGCGTTTCTACCCCCATCTGCTGGCCTGGCTGGAAGGGTTCTTCGCCTTTGATAACGCCATTGTTTACGCCTTTGAGCGCGGCCAGGCACCGCGCTGCCTGATCAAAACCGAGCGAGAAAACAGTGACGCGGTCAATCAACTCTACCAGCAGGGCGCTTACTTGCAGGATCCGTTTTACCAGGCGTTGAACGACGGCGGCGGCGGCGAGGTGCTGACGCTGCGCCAACTGGCCCCCTGTGGTTTCTACCATACTGATTATTACCGTAATTTTTATCGCAAGACCGGCTGGCATGACGAGGCCGGCGTGCTGCTGCCCCTGACGCCGGAACGCGGGCTGGGGGTATTTTTCGGCTCGGCGCGTCAGTCGGTGGGCGTGCGCTATCCGCAGTTGGCTGAGCTGCGCGATGCGCTGACGCTGCTCAAAAGCGTCGCGCGGCTGCATGGCGAGGTGGTCGTCGCGCCTGCCGCGCCGGACAGGGTGACGGATCATGCCGTACAGGCGCGTTACTTGCTGACGCCGCGCGAGCGCGAAATTGTGGATCTGATCCTCGATGGGTGCGGATCGCAACAGATTGCCGACCGGCTGTTCATCAGCCTGGGCACGGTAAAAAACCACCGCAAGAACATCTACAGCAAGCTGGCTATCGGCTCGCAGGCCGAATTGTTCAACCTGCTGCTGGCCACGCCGCTGCGCCGTAGCGCCTGAGTGTTAATTATTTGTTGCGAATGTCCCTAAGGGGACATGGCGGCGTCGCGGCCTGCTCCCGATAATCCGATGTTATGGCATAGGATCTTCGGGAGTGCGGCAGTGAACAATAATATCGAATCGTTAACCTACTACGCGGCAACCAAAAAATACGATCTGCGTTTTCCGACGCTGGAAGAAGATCTGGACGTTGACGTGGTGATCATCGGCGGCGGCTTCTCCGGCATCAATACCGCGCTGGAGCTGGCGGAGCGGGGCATCACCAATATAGCCATTCTGGAAGGGCGCTATCTGGGCTACGGCGGCACCGGCCGCAACGGCGGGCAGGTGATGGCCGGCATCGGTCACGATCTGGAGAAAATCAAACGCCACGTCGGCCCGTCCGGGCTGGAAACCATCTTCAAAATCAGCAACCTCGGCGCCGGGATTATTCGTGAGCGCATCAAAAAATACGCTATCGATGCCGATTTCTGCTTTGGCTACGGCTACCTCGGCAGCAATGCGCGCCAGGAGAAAACCCTGCGCAGCTGGCTGAAGGAATTCAAGGCGGTCTCGCCGGATGAAGAGATTGAACTCTACACCGGCGCAGAGGTGAAGCAGGTGGTGGGATCGGACGCTTACACCTGCGCATTGAAACACATGGGCGGCGGCCACGTGCATTCGCTCAATCTGCTGTTGGGCGAGGCCAAGGCGCTGAGCGGCTACGGCGTGAAAATCTTTGAAAACAGCAGCGTGCTCGACGTGGAGTACGGTCCGCGCATCAAGGTGCGCACCGCCATGGGCTCGGTACGCGCCAACAAGATGCTGTGGGCCTGCAACGGTTTTCTCAACGGCATGGAGCCGTTCATCTACAACAAAACCATCAACACCTACGCGTTCCAGCTGGCGACCGAACCGCTGCCCGAAGAGCTGATCCGGCAGATCAGCCCGATCCGCGGCGCCTACAGCGATATCCGGCCGGTGATCGACTACTACCGGGTGACCAATGAGAACCGGCTGCTGTTTGGCAGCGCCACCCGGTTGATCGAATACATTCCGTCGGATCTCAAAGCCTGGAACCGCAACCTGATGCTGAAGGTGTTCCCCTATCTGCACGACGTGAAGATCGACCTGGCCTGGGGTGGGCCGCTGTGTTGCAGCGCCAACCTGTTCCCGCAGATCGGCACCTTGCCGCAGCATGACAACGTGTTTTATGTGCAGGGCTATTCCGGCTTTGGCGTGACGCCGAGTCATATCGTTTGCAAGGTGCTGGCGGAGGGCATGAGCGAAGGATCGGATCGTTACGATCTGATGAGTTCGATCCCGCACGTCAATATCTTCGGCAAAGACAAACTGCGGCGGGTGATGACCACCGCCGGCAAGGTTTGGCACCAGACATCCGGCTATTGGAAAGGCCGCCGTTAATTGTTATCAGAGGAGAGAGTCATGAAACCATTACTGCTTAAGCAACCGCTGCCTGAACTGTTGGACATTGGCAGCGTCAGCAACCTGGGCGCTACCGTGATCGCCGGTGAGCCAAACGTCGGAGTGGCTAGCCTTTTCGGCGAGCCGACCGACAACCTGAACTGCGGCATTTTCAGCTGTACGCGCGGCACCTTTGTGATGGAGTACCCGTTTGCCGAACATGCCACGGTGTGGGAAGGCACTGCGACGCTGACCGATGAAAATACCGGGGAATCCGTGCAGTACCAGGCCGGAGATTCGTGGTTTGTCGAAAAGGGCACCCCGGTACGCTGGGAGATCACCTCCGATCGCTTCGTCAAACACTATCTGGCGATTGTCGAAGGCTGATCGCTAACCGGCCCCTCTCCGCCCGGAGAGGGGAAATCAGCTATCCCAGCACCCGCTCAATAAAGTCGGTGATCCGCCTTAATATCTGGTCTTTGTTGGTTTCGTTAAAACTCTCGTGCCGTCCGCCTGGATTGACCATCGCCTCGAAATCGCTGCCCTTCAGCAGGCTGATGGCGGTTTGCGATTGCGCCATCAGCACCAGCCGATCGTCCTCGCCGTGTATCCACAACGTGGGCAGCGTACCAAAGCCCGGACCGGCGTTGATTTTCGCCAGCATTTGCTGCATGGCCCACAACGTCGGGCGTTTGAACGGCCCATGCCATACCAGGGGATCGGCCTGATAGGCTTCGCCCACCGCGGGGTCACGCGACAGGGTGGCGGTATCGAGCGGCTGGTCGGGGATTTTCGGCAGATTAAACAGATCGGAGATCAGGGTTCTTTCGCCAATCAACGGGCCGGAAAGCACCAGCGCACGCACGTCATCGCCATAACGCTGAACGTAGCGGGTGGCGATCATGCCGCCCATGGAATGGCCAATCACCACCAACGGCACGTCAGGATGCCGCTGTTGGACATGTTCCGTCACGCGCCGAACATCGTCGACCACGGCGTCATAATCCTCAATCAGGACACGTTCGCCCTGTGACAGCCCATGGCCGAGATGATCGGGGCCAAACACTCGCGCACCCTGCGCTTGCAAGGTACGGGCTACGTACTGATAGCGACCGAGATGCTCGCCATAACCGTGCACCAGCAGCGCCAGAAAGCGCGGCCGGTCATGGCCCCAGTCATGCACGGCAATATCGCCGTGGCCACCTTTGATAAAACTGATCTTCTGTTCAGACATGGTATTTTTCTCATCGGTAGGGTCATATTCAGCGTAGCGGTAAAGCGGGGAATGGGTAGGGGCGCTGCGTGCTGCGCCCCAGGATGATCAGCGAATGAATTGCAACGCCAGCGCATCGATAGCCTGGCGCTGGAACTGGTTGAAGGCATCTCGCGGTTGCTGCTGTTGGATAAATGGCAGCAGCGGATCCTCGACCTCGGTGCGAATGCCACTGAGCTGCTCCATCACCGCCTGGCCGCAAAACGGCACGTAGGACTCGGCGTAACCGCCCTCATGCACCATCACCAGCTTCCCGCCGCACAGACGGTCGGCGGCGTCTTGCACCAGCGCCGTCATATTACGGAAGCTGTCGCTGTGCAGCTGCATGCGCGCCAGCGGATCGAGGGCATTGGCATCGTAACCGCAGGCGACAATGATCAGCTCCGGCTGGAACTGCTCCAACGCCGGGATCACTATTTGCTGCATGGCGTACAAGTAGCCGTCGTCACCGGTGCCGGCCAGCAGCGGGATATTGATATTAAAGCCTGCCCCGGCACCGGTGCCGCGGTCCTGTTCGCCGGAGTACCCGGCCGGGAAGCAGCCGTCCTGGTGCAGCGACAGCGTCAGCACGTCATCGCGTTGCCAATAGATATGCTGGGTACCGTTGCCGTGATGCACGTCCCAGTCGAGCACTGCCACCTTACCCAGCCCGTATTTGGCCTTGGCGCGTTCGATGGCGATCGGGATATTGGCCAAAAAGCAAAACCCCATCGACTGATCCGGCAGGCAATGGTGGCCTGGCGGACGCGACAGCGCATAGGCATTGTCCAGTTCGCCTTGCAGCACCGCTTCGACCGCCGCACAGGCCAGCCCGGCGGACAGTTTGGCAATCTCGTAGCTGCCCGGCCCCAACGGCGCTTCCTCCCCCAGCATGCCGCCACCGTTATCGCTCAGCTGTTTGAAGCGTTGCAAATAATCGGCCGGGTGGATGCGCAGCAGGTCTTCTTCCGTCGCCATTTCGGCGCTCAGCAGCCTGAGCTGGCGCGACAGGCCGGACACGTCCATCAGGTTTTTCATCCGCCGTTTGGTTTCCGGCGATTCGGCATGCCCCGCCCCTGAAGGCGGTTGCACCCAGCCGCCGACCGGCAATGTGGTGGCGTGCAGGCCGGTGCTGTGCCAGAAACAGCGTTCATCAAACAAGAAACCGGTATTTCTTTTCACCTTGTTACTCCTGTTAAACGGCGCGTCGAGCGCGCGGTGAAGCCAGCGAAATCAGCAGCAGCGACAGCAGCGCACTGCCTAGCGCCCCGATCAGCAGCGTGTCGAAACCACCTGAAGATTCAATCAGATAACCGGCCAGCGTTGGGCCGATCGCCATGCCGCCGCCAATCACCAGGTTGATGTTGTTCATCAGCTTGCCGTTGTTATCCAGCCCGGCGACGCGCGCCAAAATAAACGGCAGCACAAAGGTCCAGGTGAACTTGAACAGCACCGCCGCCAGCGCGAAGCGCAGCAACAGGGGCGCCTGGAACAGCAGGGCAATGCCGGCGATCAGCAGGCCGTAACTTAGCCAAATCAACCCGTTGCCGCTGCGCTTGGCGCTGATGAATGCGGCACCGCCGGCACCGGCAATGCCGAACAGCGTGGCGGCCGCCAGCACCTGGCCGCTGTTGACCGGTGAAAGGCCGGCGGCGGCGGCGATACTGCCGATAAAGGTCCAGACCGCGCTCAGGCTGATATAAAAGGTCAGTACGGCCAGCACGGCGAAAGCTTTGCGCAACAGCGGAGGGGCCGTGGCATGAGCCGAGGATTGCGCAGGGTGAAACCCGCTGGGGAAGGCGCGGATCAGTGGCAGGCAGCACAGCATGATGACCGTCAGGATCAGATAGACCGCCATCAGACCAAAATGGGCGAACAGCGGCGGCAGCACCAGCAGGCCCACCGCGCCCAGCACCAGTTGCCCCAGCACCCACAAGGCATAGACCCGGCTCGGGTTGGCCGTACCGGCGGCGCAGGTGATGCACAGGATCATCAGCGTGCCGCCCGCCAGCGAGGCGATAAAGCGCAGCCCCAGCAACAGGCTAAAATCGCTGACCAGCGCCGAAGCCAGGTTGCCGACGATAAACACCCCGGCCGCCAACGCCGCCACCCGGCGCCAGTTAACGCGGCTAATCCACCACCAGGCGGGCAGGGTGGCCAGGCTCATGGCGCCCAGTTCGGTAGAAAACAGGTGGCCGATTTGCGCCGGGGTCCGCAGCCACTGGCTGGCCAATTGCGCGGCTACCGCTGGGGCGGTCATCAGGATGCCCGGCGCAATGGCGGCAAAGATAATAATGGCGGTCAACAGCCGGGGCGGGCAGGGGAGAGCCGCGCCGATGACGGGCACAGAAACGGAATCGCTGGACATAATCATTATTCCCGCAGGTTAAGCCTGAGTCAGATATCCCCGCGATGCCGTATTTTGGGCAAACGGGCACCGCGCCATGAATGGCGAATAATTAATGAGTTTGCTGTTCCAAACTATAAGCCACTGTTATGGCTTTTATTCCTTAACCGTGGGCCATAAATCCGGTAGCCACCAATTCGGTGCGGTTCACCACCTCGGTTTTGGCGAAAATATTGCGCATATGGGTTTTCACCGTGGACAGCGAAATACCCAGCTTCAAAGCGATGCGCTTATTGCTGGCCCCTTCGCGCACCATATTGACGATTTCCTGTTCTTTGGCGGTCAGCAACTGCGCTTCACCGTCGGGCAATAGATCGCGGGTCGCCAGTTCGATCAGCGGCATCACCGCCCGCAGGCGACTGCGTTCCTGTTCGGTAAACGCCGTATCGCGGATCAAGGACACCCCGGCGACGATACGTTTACGCTGGCGAATAAAAATCTCCGTCATGTCGCGCATGTCATTGGGCAGCATAAAATCATGATAATAGCGGCGATTATTGGCGATCGCCGCCGGGCTCATGCCGACCATGGTAATGTCCTGCTGGTGGAAATTGGCTGGTTTAAGCGGATCGATCTGCTGGAAATGGTTCAAATACTGCTGATGGGTGTTATCGGAAATGCCGTGCAAAATATAATGATCGGGGCGCAGGTCGCGATTGACCAAATAAAATACCGCGGCGGACACCGGGATCAGATGGGCAATGGTGGTCAAACAGCTGGTGATAAAGGCATCGGATGCTGTGGTATGCATGAGTTATTTCCCTCCCTTTATCCTGCGAACGTAAGAATTCAAGCGGTCAATATATGAACGATACAAGCATAGTTGTAGCATTTTAGCAACACAATAAAAACATATTAACAACGTGAACCCGATTGCAATAAAATACATAAATAACAAGCTGCCAGCGGGGCTGCCAGTGCCCTTTTTCGGCGATTTCCTGCTAATTTTGTTAATACATTAATGAAATTTTTATGACGTTTTCCCGCTGAATTTACTGCGGTTTCCTGCCGGTAGCCCACGGATGCCGGGATTAAGTTCGGCGTGCTACAGCCTGCGATTTTGTTTGCGCCGCCTCGTCCTTAAGAACGATAGCCAGGCTTTTCCCCTCCTCCCTACACTGCAAAAACCATGGCGACAGCCTTGAAGATAACGGCTGCCGGTGAAAAAAACATAAGACGAAAAAACTATGACCTTTATCGGGCTGAGACGTCTGGCTGTTCAACCCGTATGACACGACAGGGGACGGGTGATGAAGAAAAAAACGCTGGTGGTGGCTTTAAGCAGTGCCTTATCGGGTGTCACGCATGCGGCGGATGCCGGGCGGCCCAATGTATTGATCATTCTGGTGGACGACATGGGCTATTCCGACATCAGCCCGTTTGGAGGCGAGATCCCGACACCTAACCTGCAGGCTCTGGCCGAGCAGGGCGTGCGTATGAGTCAGTACTACACTTCGCCGATGTCGGCACCGGCCCGTTCGATGCTGATGACCGGCAACACCAACCAACAGGCCGGCATGGGCGGCATGTGGTGGTATGAAAGCACCGCCGCACAGCCGGGTTACGAAATGCGCCTGACCGATCGCGTGGTCACCCTGCCCGAGCGTTTCAGGGATGCCGGCTACGCCACCATGATGGCGGGCAAATGGCATCTGGGGTACGTCGACGGCGCCAAACCGACCGATCGCGGCTTTGAACGCGCCTTCGCTTTTATGGGCGGTGGCACCAGCCATTTCGACGACGCGAAGCCGTTGGGCACCGGGGAAGCTTTCCATACCTTTTACACCCTGAACGGCAAGCGCGTCTCATTGCCGCAGGATTTCTATTCCAGCAAGGCCTATGCCACCCAACTGGAGCAATGGATCAGCGACACGCCGCAGGATAAACCCATCTTCGCCTATCTGGCTTTCACCGCGCCGCACGATCCGCTGCAGGCACCGGACGATTGGATCGCCCGGTTCGACGGCAAGTACGATGCCGGTTACCAGCAGGCCTACCAGCAGCGCATTCAGCGGTTGAAGGCGCTGGGGATCATCACGGACAGCACGCCGATGCCGAAACTGGCGCTGGACCAGGAATGGCGGGCGATGACGCCGGAACAGCAGAAATATGCGGCGAAAACCATGCAGGTATACGCGGCGATGATCGCCTATATGGACGATCAGGTCGGCGCGGTGCTGAAAACCTTGAAGCAAACCGGGCGCGACAAAAATACGGTGATCATCTTCGCGACCGATAACGGCGCGAACCCGGCCAGCGGCTTCTATTACGGTTCAACGCCAGAATACTGGCGGCAGTTCGACAACAGCTACGCCAATATCGGCCGCAAGGGCTCGTTCATCTCTTACGGACCGCACTGGGCCAACGTCAGCAATGCGCCTTACGCCAACTACCACAAAACCACCAGCGCGCAGGGCGGTATCAATACCGATTTCATTATCTCGGCACCGCAGTTGAAAGGGCGTGGCGGCATCGATAAAACGCCGATGGCGGTGTATGACATTGCACCGACGCTGTACGACTATGCGGGTATCGATGCCACCAAGCCGCTGAAAACCAGACCGACGTTGCCGATGGTCGGGGTCAGTTTCAAACGCTATTTCAGCGGTGAGGCCGACAGCCTGCCGCGCTCGACTTATGGCGTTGAGCTGCACAATCAGGCCGCTTATGTCGATGGCATCTGGAAGCTGCGTCGCTTGGTGAAAGCCGGGCCGACGGCGCAAATGGCACCCTGGGAGCTGTTCAATCTGCAAGAGGATCCACTGGAGACGCACAATGTGGCCGCTGCACAGCGGGAGCGCGTAACGCGCTTGAGCGAAGAATACCGACAATACGCGGATAAAGGCATGGTGATTGAAGCCAAAGGCAAGGAGATTGATTACCTCGGGGTGGACGCCAAAACCGGCGATTATATTGGCCTCGATCCCGTCACCCATGCTCCGTTGCCGCAGGGGGCGAAATGAACCTGACCCAGTGGCGGGCGCAGCAGATCCCCACCGACAGCGATCCGCGTGCGGCGGCGCCTTTCCACCTGTTGGTGAAACCGATAGGTGCCGGTTGCAACCTGGGCTGCCACTATTGCTATTACCCGCAGCGGCAAGACCAGCGAAGCCGAAAGATGGACGACGGATTGTTGGAGGATTTCATTCGCCGCTACATTGCCGCCCAGCCAGGCTATAGCCGCGAGATCAATTTCGTCTGGCAGGGCGGTGAGCCGTTGCTGGCAGGCTTGGGTTTTTACAAGCGGGCGCTGGCGCTGCAGCAAAAACACGCACCGCCCGGGGTGAAGATCAGCAACAGCTTGCAGACCAACGGCACGCTGCTGAACGACGCCTGGTGCCGCTTGTTCAGGCAGCATCAGTTCATTATCGGCGTCAGTCTCGACGGCGACCGGCAAATTCAGGATACCCACCGGCCGGATAAGCGCGGTGGCGGCAGCTATGACGATGCGTTGCGCGGCATTGGGTTACTGCAACGCCATCAGATTGAATTCAATCTGCTGGTGGTGGTGCATGACGGCGTGGCGGAACAGGCGCAGGCAATGTACGACCATTTTGTGGCGCTCGGCGCGCGTTACCTGCAGTTTCAGCCGTTGATGCTGGAGGGCGATGCTCCGGCCGGCGGTTACGGCTTGAGCGCCGCCAATTGGGGGGAATTCATGCTGGCTGTCTACCGGCGCTGGCGCAGCCAGGGCCATCTGGGCAAGGTGTTCGTGATGAACATTGAACATGTTTATGCGCAGTACTTCACCCATGTCAGCCCCAGTTGCGTGCATGCCGAACGCTGCGGCGGCAATCTGGTGATGGAGCCGGATGGCCGTCTCTACGCTTGCGATCACCTGATCGATGCGCAGCACTATTTAGGCCATGTCGATCGACGAACCTCTTTTGCCGGGCACGCGGCCGCGGCGGCGGAAATGGCGTTCGGCAAAACCAAAAGCCTGCGTCGTGAATGCCAGAGTTGCAGCGTGAAGAGCGTCTGCCAGGGCGGCTGTCCGGCGCATGTCGGCCAGGATCGCTACAACCGGTTGTGCGCCGGTTATTACCGCTTCTTTTCCGCGCTGCTCGAGCCGCTGCGTGCCTACCCGCGCAGTCCGCAGGGAGCGATGCAGTGGCGCGCTGCCGTGAGCTCTGCCGCAGGTTGAATCATTATCGTCCTTAAGGACGATAGTCAGCATTTTCTGTTCCTCCTTATAGTGATATTGCCGCCACTGGCGACGAAACACCTGCAAAGGCGCCATCAGGGCAAAACGCTAAAACTATAAGAGGAAATAACCATGAACCTGTCGTCGCGGCTTCACGCCCATCTTGAGCGGGGCAAGGTCGGATTCCCCACCACGCTGGCCAGCTCGGTCGGGGTGATTATGGCCAGCCCGGTGATCCTCACCGTGACCAGCGGTTTCGGTATCGGCGGCGACACCTTCGCGTTGGCGATGCTGATCGCTTTTATCATGATGCAGGCTCAGCTCACGACGTTCTCGGAGGCGGCGGCGATACTGCCGACTTCCGGCTCGGTGTATGACTATATCGCCTGCGGCATGGGGCGCTTTTTTGCTATTACCGGCGCATTGTCGGCTTACCTGATCGTGCACATCTTTGCCGGCACCGCCGAAACCATTCTCTCCGGCATCATGGCGCTGGTGAACTTCGAGCACCTCAATACCCTGATGGAAAACCACAATACCTCCTGGATGGTCGGGGTTGGGCTGGTCATCGTGTTTGGCGCGCTCAACGCTTTCGGCATCGAGGCCTTCGGTAAAGCGGAGATCGTGCTGACCTTCGCCATGTGGAGCACCCTGGTGATCTTCGGCATTACCGGGCTGCTTTCGCCGCACGCGGTACCGCTGGAGGGCTGGTTCGGCAGCACGCTGAGTCTGAGCGATCCGTTCGTGGTATTCAGCCTGATCGGCATGGCGATGTTTATGTTTGTCGGCTGTGAACTGGTCACGCCGATGGCGCCGGAGATCAAACGCTCCGCCAGCGTGATCCCACGGGCGATGTCGCTGGGGTTGTGCGGCGTGGCGGTTTGCATGGCGTTGTACGGTGCGGCGCTCAGCCATCAGGTGGAAAACGTGGTGGTGGATGCCGCCAACGGCGTTCATCTGCTGGATACGCCGATGGCGATCCCGGCGTTTGCCGGCCAGGTGATGGGCGAGTTCGGCAAATACTGGTTGGGCATCGGGCTGCTGCTGGCCGGGGCGGCGACCATCAACACGCTGATGGCGGCGGTGCCGCGCATTCTTTACGGCATGGCGCTGGACGGCGCATTGCCGCGCATTTTCGCTTACCTGCACCCGCGCTTTAAAACCCCGGTGGTGGGCATTCTGGTGGCGGTGCTGATCCCTTGTGTGCACGCCTTCGCCATTCAGGGCAACCTCGACCGCATTATTCCGCTGGTGTTGGCTGCGGTGTGCGCCTGGGGTGTGGCTTACCTGTTGGTGACCTGCTCGGTGGTGATCCTGCGTATTCGCCGTCCGGATCTGCCGCGCGCTTACAAATCACCGTGGTTCCCGCTGCCGCAAATTATCTCCAGCGTGGGCATTGTGCTGGCGATTATTTATATCACCCCGCCGGGCATGGATCCGCGCGCCGTCTATATCCCGTTCAGCATCATGATTGGCCTGACCGCCGCCTATGCGCTGTTCTGGACCCTGTGCGTTCAGAAGGTCAATCCGTTTAAACCGGTGCCGGTCGAACAGGTGCTGGAAACGGCTTTTGCCAAAGCGGAAAACGAGGAGGCGCAGTTTGATCGGCTTACTTCCCTCACTTAACCGCTTCTGGCAGCGCCCCCCGACGGGCTATCAGCCGGGGGGAACCCTCAACCGGCTGGCGAACAATCTGCAGCCCTATGCCTGCGAGCGCCTTTCGCCCTGCCTGCTGCGCCTGACTTTGCCGCAGGGCCAGGTTATCGACATCAGCGAACGGGTCAGCGCGCTGTTTATGGCGCATATCGTCAGCCACCGTTTCTCTGTGCAGGGGGAATGTTCGCTGGCGGAGCCGCTGACGCTGCGCATTAACGCCGGCGGTTGGCTACGGCGACGCGGCGTCGTTTATCGCGCCACCCGGGATGATGCGGTGGCACAGCGGGTGGTTGCTGCGCTGCGGCGCTATCCGCAGATTGCCCAAACGCTGGAGCAGCTGGATTTTCGGCGTATCCACCTGAGGGTTGCCGCCGGGCGCTGGCAGCTGGAGATCGAACATTTCGCCGCTTCGGAAGTGGTCAGCCGTTTGCCTGCCGGTCGTCGCTACCTGCGGCTGGAGCCGGAACAGCGGCGGTTGCTGCTGAGCAGCCTGCTGATGATCGGCCAATTGATGGAGAAACTGGATGAGTAGAGTCGTGGTGATTACCGGCGGCGGCACCGGCGTTGGTGCCGCTTGCGCCCGGCTGCTGGCGGGCAGGGGCGATCGGGTGTTTATCATCGGCCGTCGCCGTGAACCCTTGTTGGCTCTGGCGGACGAGATTGGCGCGCAGGCATTGGTGGGGGACGCCGCCAGTGGCGAAGGGTGGCAAAGCCAGCTGTTGCCGGCCATTTTGCAGCAGGCCGGGCGCATTGACTGCCTGATCGGCTGCGCCGGTGGCATGGGGCTGGGACGCATTACCGAGATCAATGACGAGCAGTGGCGGCAGGCGTTGGACAGCAATCTCAACAGTGCTTTTGCCAGCGCCCGCGCCTGTCTGCCGGAACTGGTAAAAACCGGCGGCAACCTGCTGTTTGTCGCCTCCATCGCCTCGCTGGCCGCCGGGCCTGAAGTCTGTGGCTACGTGACGGCCAAACATGCGCTGATTGGGCTGATGCGATCCATCGCCCGTGACTACGGCCCGCTGGGGGTGCGCGCCAACGCGGTGTGTCCCGGCTGGGTCACTACGCCGATGGCGGATGAGGAGATGCAACCGCTGATGGCGGAGTACCAACTTACGCTGGAACAGGCCTACCAACGGGTCTGCCGCGACGTGCCGCTGCGTCGCCCGGCCAGCGCCGAAGAGATCGCCGGGATCTGCCGTTTTCTCTGTTCGGAGGAGGCGTCGATCATTACCGGTGCGGCGCTGGTGGCCGACGGCGGTTCTACCATCGTTGACGTGCCCACGTTGGCGTTTACTTCCCTTTAAGGAGCATCAGATGAGTTCAGAAGCGGTCTTTATTCAGGTCGGCGCACTGGCGGAAGGCTTTGCGCCGCACAGCAATACGCTGGAACAGCAGCATGGGTTGAGCGGTAACACGCTGACATTACGTTTTGCCGACGGTGAAATGCTGAGTTGTCACTTTGTCGATCAGCAGACGCTGAGTTGGGGGGAGTACCGGGGCATCGCTTATCGCGCCACCAGCATCCGCCCCGGCATTCTGTTTATCGATTTTCTCGATCCCGCACAGGATAACGCCAGTATTACGCTGGTGTGCGATCGCAACCAGGGGAATTTCACGGCGGTGTATGGCCAATTGCCGGATGAGGAACAAACCCGTCTGGACGCCTTCAGCCGGGTTGAGCAGGGGCTGCCGCTGACGGCGGTCAACGCCGAATTCCGCTTCGGTACGCTGGATAACGCCAATGCTGAGCCGCCACAGTTCACCGACGAGCTGATCGGCATGCGCAACATGTATACCTACAGCCCGACCGAGCGTTATGAGCATATTTATCTGAACGACAATTTTTACGCCTGGCAGTGTCTGGATGGGGTGGAGAAAGGGCTGGCGGACGTTGACCGCTGCCACTACGTGAAGGTGGCCGAGCAACTGTACCTGTTTGTCTGGCGCGAAAAGATCGTGCCGACGTTGGGCGTGGTGATGATCGATCTGCAGGGGATGCGCACCGACGGCAAGATCCTCGGCTATCAGGGCAGCGATTTCAGTGCGCTGAGCAATTTTGCGGTGGGCGCCCATGCGCAGGTGCTGAACACCACGCGCCATCCACGGGGATGAGCCGATGAATGCAACCTATGCGGCCGAGGCTTTCAAGGGGCAGGTGGTGCTGGTGACTGGCGGTGCGCAGGGCATCGGGCTGGCGATTGTCAGCGCCTTTGCCCGGCTGGGCGCGACGGTGGTGATGGCGGATTTGCAGCTGCAAAAGGCTCAGGAGGCGGCCGAGACGCTGCAACGGCAGGGTTGGCAGGTGCAGGCGGTGGCCTGCGATCTGGCTGAGCCGGGGCAGATAGCCGAGCGGGTGGCGGCGGTGGGGCAGCAACATCAGCGGTTGGATGTGGTGATACACAACGCGGCTTATTTCCCGTTGACGCCCTTTGCCGAGATTGACGCTGCGCTGTTGCAGCGCACATTAAGCGTCAATCTGATGGCACCGTTCTTTCTGGCGCAGGCGGCCTTACCCTGGATGCAGCGCCAGGGGGGCGGCTGCCTTTTGGTGACTTCTTCGGTGACCGGGCCACGGGTTGCCTACCCCGGGCTGGCGCACTATGCCGCTTCAAAGGCGGGGGTCAACGGGTTTATTCGCGCGGCGGCGCTGGAACTGGCGGCGGCTGGCGTCAGGGTCAACGGCGTGGAGCCGGGAATGATCCGCACACCGGCGATGGCCAATCTGGGGGGCGCGGCGGTGAACCAGGCGATTGCTGCCGCAGTGCCGCTCGGGCGATTGGGGGAGCCGGACGACATCGCGGCGGCGATGGTGTTTCTCGCCTCACCGGCAGCGGCCTACATCACCGGCCAAACGCTGGTGGTGGACGGCGGCGCATTACTCCCCGAGGCTCATCCTCTTCTTTCTTGACGTTGCAGCGTTGTTGGCTGCAACACCAATTAATTAGAGGATAATAATCGCAAGGATCATTTCTTTGTCGGATGGGCGGTCACGTTGGCGGGCAGTTTGTCCCCCAGGGTGATCAGCTCGTCCAGCAACGTCATCAATTGGTCCATTTTCTGCTGCGAAAAGGCGGCTTCAATCTCGCCGTATCCCTGTTCCACCTGATGGCGAGCCACCTCATACAGATCCTGGCCCTGCTGGGTCAGCGACACATACAGCTTGCGCTGATCGTTAACCGGCTTCAGGCGAAAAATCAGCTTATCGCGCTCCATGCGCGACAAAATGCCGGTCAGGCTGGGGCGCAGAATGCAGGTTTCCGCCGCCAATTCGTGAAATTCGATCGAACGACTGTTGGCCAGTACGCGAATGATGCGCCACTGCTGTTCCGTCAGGTTATGGCTTTTCAGGATCGGGCGAAAAAAGCCCATGGCGGTTTCACGCGCCTGCAGCAGAGCAATGGTCAAGGATTCATGCATAGGTTTGGCCTTAGCTATCAAGGTGTTCGTTATTCCGGCGGTTAGCCTGGGTGTGTTCAGCACGCGGAACTCATGTCGCAATATACCGCGCACTTCGCGATAAAGTCTGAATTTATTAATAACTTAATAGTAGCCAAGTTTACCCCGACGTATAAAGCGAAAAACTAACTGCAGCGGAAAAAATCGTCTGAAAATGATTAATTCGTTGAATAATCACGCTAATGTTTGTGTTTTGTGAATATTTTGTTATCGCGATCACAAATCAATCCACCCGCGTTGCGTAAAAGCCGAACAGCGTATAAAAGTATTCATTAACATATTAATGAATGCCGATTGCCCTGTTGTTTCATTAAAAGGAGTTTGCATGAAAGGCACCGTATTTTCCGTTGCGTTGAACCACCGCAGTCAGATTGACGCCTGGGATCAGGCGTTCCATCAGCCGCCGTATAAAACCCCGCCGAAAACCCCGGTGTGGTTTATCAAACCGCGTAATACCCACCTCGCCCACGGCGGGGCGATCCCGTTTCCTGCCGGTGAACAAGTGCAAAGCGGCGCCACGCTGGCGGTAGTGATTGGCAACACCGCCCGCAAAGTCCCGGTGGAACGGGTGGCCGACTATCTGGCCGGTTATGCGTTGGCCAATGACATCAGCCTGCCGGAAAGCAGTTTTTACCGCCCGGCGATCAAAGCGAAATGCCGCGACGGTTTTTGCCCGCTGGGCGATATCGGCCCACTGGCGACCCCCGACCGACTTGAGATCATCACCGAAATCAACGGGGTTGAGCGGGATCGCTGGTCGACGGCCGATCTGGTGCGTTCGGTACCGGAACTGATCGCCGCCATCAGCGATTTTATTACCCTGCAACCGGGCGACGCAGTGCTGATCGGCACGCCGCACCAGCGGGTGGAGATCAAACCTGGGGATGAAGTGACGGTGCGCGCAGCCGGTTTGCCGACCCTGACCAACCGCGTAGCGCAGGCAGGAGATGCATCATGAGACAGGCTCGTATTCGCCATCATGGCCAGATTGTTACCGTCAGCGTCGATGAGCAACTGCAGGTCACCTTGCCGGATGGCCGGGTGTTGCAAGAGCAGGAGGTTGAGTGGTTGCCGCCGGCGCAGGGCACGGTGTTTGCCCTGGGCCTGAACTATGCCGACCACGCCAGCGAGCTGGAATTCAAGGCGCCGGAAGAACCGCTGGTGTTCCTCAAGGCACCGAACACCCTGACCGGCCACCGACAGGTGTCGGTACGCCCGGCCAACGTCGAGTATATGCACTACGAAGCCGAGCTGGTGGCGGTGATCGGCAAGACGGCACGCAATGTCAGCCGCGAAAACGCCATGGAGTATGTGGCGGGTTACACCCTGTGCAACGACTATGCCATCCGCGACTATCTGGAAAACTATTACCGCCCGAATCTGCGGGTGAAAAGTCGCGACACCCTGACGCCGATTGGGCCGTACATCGTCGATCGTGACGATATCGCCGATCCGCACCGTCTGGCGCTCAGCACCTACGTTAACGGCGAGCTGTGCCAGCGCGGCAGCACCGCCGACATGATTTTCGATATCCCCTACCTGATCAGCTACCTGAGCGAATTTATGACGCTGCAGCCGGGCGACATGATCGCCACCGGCACGCCGAAAGGGCTGGCCGACGTGCAGCCGGGTGACGAAGTGGTGGTGGAGATCGAGGGCATCGGCCGTCTGGTTAACCACATCATCAGTGAAAAAGATTACGAGGAAAGCCTGCGATGAAAACCATCAACCATTGGATTAACGGTAAAAACGTAGCCAGCAAAGAGTATTTCACTACCACCAACCCGGCCAACGGCGAGGTGCTGGCAGAGGTCGCTTCCGGCGGGCAGTTGGAGATCGATCAGGCGGTGGCTGCCGCCAAGGCGGCTTTCCCGAAATGGGCCAATACGCCAATGAAAGAGCGTGCTCGCCTAATGCGTCGTCTGGGCGAGCTGATTGACGAGAACGTGCCGCAGATTGCCGAGATGGAAACCGCCGATACCGGTTTGCCGATCCACCAAACCAAGAACGTGCTGATCCCGCGCGCTTCGCACAACTTTGAGTTCTTCGCCGAGATCTGCCAGCAGATGAACGGCCGCACCTACCCGGTGGATGACAAGATGCTCAACTACACGTTGATCCAGCCGGTCGGGGTGTGTGCGCTGGTGTCGCCGTGGAACGTGCCTTTCATGACCGCCACCTGGAAAACCGCGCCCTGTCTGGCGCTGGGCAATACCGCGGTGCTGAAGATGTCCGAGCTGTCGCCACTGACTGCCGATCGCCTGGGCGAACTGGCGCTGGAAGCCGGCATTCCGGCCGGGGTGCTCAACGTGGTGCAGGGTTACGGCGCTACCGCCGGGGATGCGTTGGTGCGCCATAAAGATGTGCGCGCAGTGTCCTTTACCGGCGGTACCGCGACCGGGCGCCGGATCATTGAAAGCGCCGGGTTGAAGAAGTTTTCCATGGAACTGGGCGGCAAATCGCCGGTGCTGATTTTCGAGGATGCCGACATCGAACGTGCGCTGGATGCCGCGCTGTTCACCATTTTCTCGATCAACGGGGAACGCTGCACCGCCGGTTCGCGCATCTTCATTCAGGAGAGCATTTACCCGGAATTCGTCAAACGCTTCGCCGAACGCGCCAACCGTCTGCGCGTGGGCGATCCGCAGGATCCCAATACCCAGGTGGGGGCATTGATCAGCCCGCAGCACTGGGAAAAGGTGTCCGGCTATATCCGTCTGGGGCTGGAGGAAGGGGCAACCCTGCTGGCCGGCGGCCCGGATAAACCGGCCGGTCTGAGCCACGGCAACTTCCTGCGCCCAACGGTGCTGGCGGATGTCGACAACCGGATGCGTATCGCGCAGGAGGAGATTTTCGGGCCGGTGGCCTGCCTGCTGCCGTTCAAATCAGAAGAAGACGGCCTGCGCATGGCCAACGACGTGGAGTACGGCCTGGCGTCGTACATCTGGACGCAGGATGTGAGCAAGGTGCTGCGTCTGGCCCGCAATATTGAAGCGGGCATGGTTTTCGTCAACACCCAAAACGTACGCGATCTGCGTCAGCCATTTGGCGGCGTGAAATCCTCCGGCACCGGCCGCGAAGGCGGGGAATACAGCTTTGAAGTGTTCGCCGAGATGAAAAACGTGTGCATTTCCATGGGTGATCACCCGATCCCACGCTGGGGCGTTTAAGTCTGCCCCGGCACTGTTTCACGGAATCATTTTTTGTTTCATGTGAGGTTGTATGGGTAAGTTAGCTTTGGCCGCCAAGATTACGCATGTTCCATCGATGTATCTGTCGGAAATGCCTGGGAAAAACTTCGGTTGCCGCCAGGCGGCGATCGACGGTCACAAAGAGATCAGCGCACGCTGCCGCGAAATGGGCGTCGACACCATCATCGTGTTCGACACCCACTGGCTGGTGAACAGCGCTTATCACATCAACTGCAGCCCGCATTTTGAGGGGCTGTATACCAGCAACGAACTGCCGCACTTTATCCGCGACATGACCTACAACTACGAGGGCAACCCGGCGCTGGGTCAGTTGATCGCCGCTGAGGCCTGCCAACTCGGGGTGCGCGCCAAGGCGCACGAGATCCCGAGCCTGAAGCTGGAATACGGCACTTTGGTGCCGATGCGTTATATGAACAGCGACAAGCATTTCAAGGTGATCTCAATCTCGGCGTTTTGCACCGTGCATGACTTTGCCGACAGCCGCCGACTGGGAGAAGCGATCAAATCTGCAATCGATAAATACGACGGCACGGTGGCAGTACTGGCCAGCGGTTCGCTGTCGCACCGTTTCATCGACGACCAGCGCGCCGAAGAGGGCATGAACAGCTATACGCGCCAGTTCGACCAGCAGATGGACGAACGGGTGGTCAAGCTGTGGGAAGAAGGGCGTTTCCGCGAGTTTTGCGAAATGCTGCCGGAGTATGCCGACTACTGCTACGGCGAAGGCAACATGCATGACACCGTGATGCTGCTCGGCCTGCTGGGGTGGGACAACTATGAGGGCAAGGTGGAGTTCATTACCCCGCTGTTCGCCAGTTCCGGCACCGGGCAGGTCAACGCCGTGTTCCCGTTGCCGGCCGAAGCCTGAGGATCGCCAATGCCCCATTTTTACGCTGAATGTACCGACAACATCCGCCGCGAGGCGGATTTACCCGCGCTGTTCGCCAAGGTCAATCAGGCACTGGCGGACACCGGCATCTTCCCGTTGGCCGGGGTGCGCAGCCGCGCTATCTGGCTGGATACCTGGCAGATGGCCGACGGCAAGCAGGATTACGCCTTCGTGCATATGACGTTGAAGATTGGCCACGGCCGCAGTCTGGAAAGCCGTGAACAGGTGGGAGAGATGTTGTTTGCCCTGATCAAAGATCACTTTGCCGCGCTGATGGCCAGCCGCTATCTGGCGCTGTCCTTCACGATGGAAGAGCTGGATCCGGTGCTCAATTACAAACAAAACAATGTCCACGCACTATTTCGCCAAGAGTAAGGGGCCGTCAATGTTGAATAAAGAGCTGGTGAGTCGTGCTGTGCAGCGCTTGCATCAGGCGGAACAGAGCCGCGAGCAGATCCGCGCGCTGTCGCTGGATCATCCCGAGATCACCCTTGAAGACGCTTACGCCATTCAGCGCCAGTGGGTGGCGTTGAAGATCGCCGAAGGCCGCACGCTGAAGGGCCATAAAATCGGCCTGACCTCGCGCGCGATGCAGGTGAGTTCGCAGATCACCGAACCGGACTTCGGTGCACTGCTGGACGACATGTTTTTCAACGACGGCAGCGATATTCCCATCGATCGTTTCATCGTGCCGCGTGTCGAGGTCGAGCTGGCTTTCGTGCTGGCCAAACCGCTGCGCGGGCCGAACTGCACGCTGTTCGACGTCTATAACGCCACCGATTACATCATTCCGGCGCTGGAGATCATCGATGCGCGCAGCCATAACGTGGATCCCGAAACTCAGCGCCCGCGCAAGGTGTTCGACACCATTTCCGACAATGCCGCCAACGCCGGGGTGGTGATGGGTGGGCGGCCGATCAAACCGGACGCGCTGGACTTGCGTTGGATCAGCGCGTTGCTGTACCGCAACGGCGTGATTGAAGAGTCCGGCGTGGCGGCGGCGGTGCTGAACCACCCGGCCAACGGCGTGGCCTGGCTGGCCAACAAACTGTTCCCGTACGACGTGGAGCTGGAAGCCGGGCAGGTGATCCTCGGCGGGTCATTCACCCGGCCGGTGGCCGCCCGCCGCGGCGATACCTTCCATGCGGATTACGGCCCGATGGGCTGCATCAGCTGCCGCTTTGTTTGATTTTACTCCCTCACCCTAACCCTCTCCCAGAGGGAGAGGGGATCGATCGAGTTGATTGCCCTCTGCTTTGGGAAAAGGGATCGGTCGAGTTGACTGAGGCTGGTTCTGCCCCCTCCTTTGGGAGAGGGGAGCGGGCGAGTTGACTGAGGCTGGTTCTGCCCCCTCTCCTTTGGGAGAGGGCTGGGGTGAGAGGAAAACACCATGGAGAACATTATGTTAACTAACCCTTTCAAGCTGGCGTTGCTGGAAAAACGTCCGCAGATTGGCCTGTGGCTGGGGCTGTGCAGCAGCTACAGCGCAGAAATGCTGGCCGGCGCCGGTTTTGACTGGTTGCTGATCGACGGCGAACATGCGCCCAACAACGTACAGACGGTGCTGGGCCAGTTGCAGGCCATTGCGCCCTATCCGAGCCACCCGGTGGTGCGCCCGGCGTGGAATGATCCGGTGATGATCAAGCAACTGCTGGACGTCGGCGCGCAGACGTTGCTGATCCCGATGATCCAGAATGCCGAACAGGCGCGTGAGGCGGTGCGAGCCACCCGTTATCCGCCGCATGGCATTCGCGGTGTCGGCAGTGCGCTGGCTCGCGCTTCCCGTTGGAACCGGGTACCGGATTACCTGCAACAGGCCGACGCGCAGATGTGCGTATTGGTACAGATCGAAACCCGTGAGGCGGTGAAAAATCTGGATGCGATCCTGCAGGTCGAAGGGGTCGACGGGGTGTTTATCGGCCCGGCGGATCTCAGCGCCGACATGGGATTTTCCGGCAACCCACAACAACCGGAGGTGCAACGCACCATCGACGACGCCATCGCGCGCATCAGCGCGGCCGGCAAGGCAGCCGGCATTCTGACGGCCAATCCGGAGCTGGCGCAGCACTATCTGGCATCCGGTGCGCTGTTCGTCGCGGTGGGGGTGGATACCACCCTGCTGGCGCGGGCGGCGGAATCTTTGGCCAGCCGCTTTAAGCAGGAGCGGCCACCCGTGCAATCCCCGAGCGTTTATTAGGTTGCAGGACGCAATCTTACTGGAGACACCATGAGCAACGTCGATTCGCTGCCTCCGGCCAACCCGGCGCAGCAACATAAAGCGTTAACCGCCACCGAGCAATCGGTGATTAAAAAGTTATTTCGGCGACTGATTATTTTCCTGTTTGTGCTGTTTGTTTTCTCTTTCCTCGACCGTATCAACATCGGTTTTGCCGGACTGACGATGGGCAAGGATCTCGGCCTCAGTTCGACCATGTTCGGCCTGGCGGCCACCTTGTTTTACGTCACCTATGTGATCTTCGGCATTCCGAGCAATATCATGCTGGGGATCGTCGGCGCACGGCGCTGGATCGCCACCATTATGGTGCTGTGGGGCATCGCCTCGACCTGCACCCTGTTCGCTACCGGGCCGACCAGCCTGTACATTTTGCGAATGATCGTCGGTATCACCGAAGCCGGTTTTCTGCCGGGCATTCTGGTGTATCTCACTTACTGGTTCCCGGCATTTTACCGTGCCCGCGCCAACGCGCTATTTATGATCGCCATGCCGGTGACCATGGCAATCGGCTCGCTGGTGTCCGGCTATATTCTGGCGCTGGACGGGCTGATGAACCTCAAGGGCTGGCAATGGCTGTTCCTGGTGGAGGGCATTCCTTCGGTGCTGTTGGGCGTGGTGGTGTGGTTCTACCTCGACGACACGCCGGCCAAGGCCAAATGGTTGACCGACGAAGAAAAATCCAGCCTGCAGGCGATGATGGAAGCGGACAAGTTGCAACTGGTGCAGCCCAATGGGCCGGGCAGCCACCGGGCGCTGCAACAGCGCAGTTTGTGGCGGGAAATCTTCACGCCGATCGTGCTGATGTATACCCTGGCTTATTTCTGTCTGACCAACACCCTGAGCGCCATCAACATCTGGACGCCGCAGATCCTGCAGAGCTTTAATCAGAGCAGCAGCAACATTGTGATCGGCATTCTGGCGGCGATCCCGCAGATCTGTACCATCGCCGGGATGGTGTGGTGGAGCAAACGATCCGATCGGCTGCAAGAGCGTAAGCACCATACCGCGTTGCCGTACCTGTTTGCCGCCGCCGGCTGGCTGCTGGCGTCGGCTACCGATCACAGCATGATCCAGCTATTGGGGATCGTGATGGCGTCGGTGGGCTCCTTTACGGCGATGGCGATCTTCTGGACCACGCCGGATCAGTCTATCAGCCTGGAGGCCAGGGCGATTGGGATCGCGGTGATCAATGCCACCGGCAATATCGGATCGGCGGTCAGCCCGGTGTTGATCGGGTGGTTTAAGGATCTGACCGGCAGCTTTAACTCTGGGCTGTATTTCGTTTCGGCGTTGTTGATCATCGGTGCGCTGATCGTGTGGCGCATTCCGATGCAGGGCTCGCGTCCACGGGCCACGCCATAAGCGGTAAGAGTTTGCGGGCGCAGCATGCTGCGCCCCTACAGGGGGATGAGGAAACGGCATGCAGAAAAGTACCGGTTTTATCGCCAATATCGATATCTGCAAAGAGTACGACGCGCGTTACGCTACCGATGAAGTGCACTACGAAACCTTCGCCGGGCTGGCGGCCTTTTTTGGCCGCGATATGCAGGTGCACTGGCATGACCGCTTTTTCCAGATGCACTTTCTGGAGACCGGCAAGATTGAGCTGCAACTGGACAGTCAGCACTATTCGGTGCAGGCACCGCTGTTTGTCCTGACGCCGCCCTCGGTGCCCCACGCGTTCTTCACCGAGCCGGACAGCGACGGCCACGTATTGACGGTGCGTCAGGAGCTGATTTGGCCGCTGTTGGAACGCCTCTACCCCGGCAGTAATCTGGCGTTGGACATGCCGGGCATTTGCCTGTCGCTGGCGGATGCGCCGCAGGAGTTGACGGCGCTCAGTCATTACTGGGCGCTGATCCGGCGTGAGTTCAGCCAGGGATTGGTGGGCCGCGAACCGACACTGGTGCTGTTGGCACAGGCGGTATTTACCCTGCTGCTGCGCAATACCTCGCTGGAGGATACCGCCACCAGTGGGGTGCGCGGCGAGCTGAAACTGTTCCAGCGTTTCAACAAGATGGTGGACGAACGTTTCCGCGATCACCTGGCGGTGCCGGACTATGCCCAGGCGCTGGGGGTCACCGAGTCGCGGCTGAACGACCTGTGTCGGCGTTTCGCCAATCAGCCCCCCAAACGCTTGATATTCGATCGCCTGCTGCGCGAGGCCAAACGCATGCTGCTGTTCAGCGCCTGTACGGTACATGAAACCGCCTACAGTCTGGGCTTTAAGGATCCCGCCTATTTCGCGCGTTTCTTCAATCGTCTGGAAGGTTGTTCTCCCTCGACCTACCGCGCCGCACAGCATCCCCTTTCGTAACGGCGTAATAACGCCCTGGATCACAATTTGCGGCGATAACGGCCCATCTGCCTGAAAAGTACCGGCGATTGCCGCAAAAGTCTCTTCTCGAAATCGGCCCTGAGCGCTTCAATTAAGCAACCAAAAGTAAACATTATTTTAACAAGAGGCCGGACCCACGGTCTGCAAAACGCCGATTACGAGGAACGCTTAATGAAACCTGAAGACTTTCGTGCTGATAACAAACGCCCGTTCACCGGTGCCGAATACCTGAAAAGCTTGCAGGACGGCCGTGAAATTTACATCTACGGCGAACGGGTGAAAGACGTCACCACTCACCCGGCATTCCGCAATGCGGCGGCCTCGGTCGGTCAGCTGTACGACGCGCTGCACGATCCGGTCAGCCAGGATCGCCTGTGCTGGAACACCGACACCGGCAACGGCGGCTACACCCACAAGTTCTTCCGCTACGCCCGCAGCCCGGAAGAGATGCGCCAGCAGCGTGATGCCATCGCCGACTGGTCACGCCAGAGCTACGGCTGGATGGGGCGCACCCCGGACTACAAAGCGGCCTTCGGTTGCGCACTGGGCGCTTACCCTGAGTTTTACGGCCAGTTCGCCGATAACGCACGCCACTGGTACAAACGCATTCAGGAAACCGGCCTGTACTTTAACCACGCCATCGTCAACCCCCCGATTGACCGTCACAAGCCGGTTAACGAAGTGAAAGACGTTTATATTCAGGTGGAGAAAGAGACCGACGCCGGCATTATCGTCAGCGGCGCCAAGGTGGTGGCGACCAACTCGGCGCTCACCCACTATAACTTTATCGGTTTCGGTTCGGCCCAGGTGATGGGCGATAACCCGGACTTCGCGCTGATGTTTGTGGCGCCGATGGACGCCGAAGGGGTGAAGCTGATTTCGCGCGCCTCTTATGAACTGGTGGCCGGTGCCACAGGATCGCCGTTCGATTACCCGCTTTCGAGCCGTTTTGATGAGAACGACGCGATCCTGATCATGGATCATGTGCTGATCCCCTGGGAAAACGTGCTGATCTACCGCGATTTCGACCGTTGTCGCCGCTGGAGCACCCAGGGTGGCTTCGCCCGCTTGTTCCCGCTGCAGGCCTGTGTGCGCCTGGCGGTGAAGATGGACTTTATCACCGCGCTGCTGCAAAAAAGTTTGTCCTGTACCGGCGTGCTGGAGTTCCGCGGCGTGCAGGCCGATCTCGGTGAAGTGGTGGCCTGGCGCAATATGTTCTGGTCACTGAGCGACGCGATGTGCGCCGAAGCCACTCAATGGGAAAACGGCGCTTATCTGCCGGATTCTACCGCGATGCAAACTTACCGCGTGATGGCGCCGATGGCTTACACCAAGGTGAAGCACATCATCGAAAAGAACGTCACCAGCGGTTTGATTTATCTGCCGTCCAGCGTGCGTGACATGAATAATCCGGAGATCGATAAATATCTGTCTCGCTACGTGCGCGGATCCGACGGTATGGATCACGTTGAACGCATCAAGATCCTCAAGCTGATGTGGGATGCGATCGGCAGCGAATTCGGCGGTCGTCACGAGCTGTATGAGATCAACTACGCCGGCAGCCAGGATGAGATCCGCCTGCAGTGCCTGCGTAACGCACAGGGATCCGGCGCGATGAAACAGATGATGGAGATGGTCGATAAATGCCTGTCCGACTACGATCAGCACGGTTGGAAAGTGCCGCATCTGCATAACAATGGTGATATTAATCAGCTGGATAACTTGCTTAAGTGATCCGGAAGGAGGGATGTATGTCTCAGGAAAATGAACACCGTTTGCTGTTTCGCGACGCCATGGCCAGCCTGTCTGCGGCGGTGAATATCGTCACTACCGATGGCCCTGCGGGGCGCTGCGGCATCACCGCCACCGCCGTGTGCTCGGTGACCGATACGCCGCCGACGCTGTTGGTGTGCATTAATCGCAACAGCGCGATGAACCCGGTTTTCCAGGCGAATCAGCGCCTGTGCGTCAATGTGTTGAACCATGAGCAGGAGCTGATGGCTCGCCACTTTGCCGGTATGACCGAGCTGAGCATGGAGGAACGTTTCCGTCTGGATGAATGGCAGAACGGGCCCTTGGGTCAGCCGGTGCTGCGTAACACGCTGGCCAGCCTGGAAGGGGAGATCGAGCAGATCCAGAGTATCGGGACTCATCAGGTGTATCTGGTGCAGATCCGCCAGATCCGGGTGAGTGCGGCCGGTAACGGTCTGATTTACTTCAAACGCAATTTCCATCCGGTGATGCACGAGATGGCGGCGTTAGCCTGAAAATAACGGGGCGCACTGGCTGCGCCCCGACACCGCATTAACTTTTGTTGGCGGCCAACTCGCCCACCAGCCGGTTCACCGGATCGCTCATGTTGGTGAACTTGCTCAGCTCCGAACGGGTGACCACCACGAACACCCCGACGTTTTTCTGCGGGATCATCGCCATATAGGTAATAAAGCCGCCGCCCCCGCCGGTTTTCTGAATAATCCCCGGCAGTTCGCCGTTCGGCGCCATGTACACCCAACCCAGTCCCAGCGCGCTGGCGTCACCCGGCACATCCATCCCTTTCAACGACACCAGATCGTTGCGCTGGAAGTACATGGTCTGTTCGCTGGCCGCGGTCGATTTGCGTGAGCCAGAGACGTTGGAGGTGAGGAACTGTTGCATCCAGCGCTGCATGTCGCGCGGGGTGGAGTAGACGCCGCCGCTGCCGGCGGCAGCCGTGGTATCGCGGCAGGCGCTAGGGCCGGCCGAGGCGACCATCAGCCGTGAGCACTGTTCGGCGCTGGGGGTCAGGGTGGTGTCGACCATGCCCAGTGGCGCGGTGATTTTTTCCTTCAGCAGGGCGCTGTAAGGTTTGCCCGCCGCCCGTGACAACGCATCCGCCAGCAGGTCATACGCCAGGTTGGAATAAGAAGCCCGCACGCCTGGCGGAACCGTCACGTTGGCATGTTCCAGCCACTGCCAGCGCTGCGCTTTGGTCGGCCAGGTGAACACCGGCGTTTTTGGCGGTTTCTTGCCCGGCTGTTCACGCGGCAATGCGCTGGTGTGGGTCGCCAGATTCAGCAAAGTGATCGGCTGGCGAGCGTTATAAGCCGGGACGTAGGCACCTTGCGGGGCGTATTTACGCAGCGGATCGGTAAGCTTGACCTGGCCTTCTGCTGCCATTTTGACCATCACTTCGCTGGTCATCAGCTTGGTGATTGAGGCGATGCGGATCAGGGAATCCGGGCGCGGGCGCAGGTTGTTGCCGGGTTGGGTGTCGCCAAAACTGCGGTTAACCACCTGATTGCCATCGATCACCACCAGCGCCATGCCGGTGGCACCGCTGTTGTAGAAAATATGCTCGGCATATTGGTCGACGATTTGCGAAGCCAGTTGCGGCGCGGCGGCCTGCGCGGCCAGCGGTGCGGCACACAGGCTCAGCGCCAGCAATGAAGCGGAGAATGAGTTCTTCAACGGTGGTTATCCATTTTAAAAGGCAGCAGGGAAAGGGCCGAGGACGGCTTTATCTGCTGTCAGTGTAATGTGCCTGAGCCTTGGCTGCATGTGGAAAAAAGGCGGTTTGAGAAAAAATTTTCCACCGCCCTGATGCCAGCCAATCGTCCTACTGCGCGCGGGTGAAAATGGCGATCACTTCGTCCAGATGGGCTTTCATCGCCTTGCGGGCAGCGCGTACGTCACGCGCTTCGATCGCGGCCAGAATTTCCCGGTGCTCCTGTTCGGAGCGGTGCGGCATGTCATCCGGCGTATAGTGACGCTGCAAAACGCGGAACATGCTGCCGTAGCGGTGGCCGAGCAGGTGGCCGATGATAAACGCGTAGGCTGGATTGCCGCTGGCCTGGGCGATGCGGATATGGAACAGCCGATCGCCGGGGTGGGTGGCCGATCCCGCGCGGTTATCGCGGCAGTTTTGCTCGTAGGCCTCGCGGATGCCCGCCAGCTCCTGATCGGTGGCGTGGCGTGCTGCCAGCGCTGCGGTCTCGGGCTCGATCAACAGACGGGTTTGCAGCAGTGAGAACGGCGGCAGCTCGGCGTTAAAATCCAGCTCGATATTCAATTCATCATCGATTTCCGCCCACTGATCGCGGCCGGCCTGTGCCATCACCGGTTCTTGCGACGCCGTCACCGGCGCTTGCGCCCGGACGATCACCCCATTGCCGACTTTGACATCCACCAGGCCAATCACTTCCAGCGCGATCAGCGCCTCTCGCACGGAGGCCCGGCTGACCTGTAACTGCTGGGCCAGATCTCGCTCGGAGGGCAGGCGGCTGCCGGGAGGAAATTCATTATTATCGATAAGCCGTTTCAACTGGTCGGCTATCTGTCTGTAAATTCTAGGGTTTTCCAGTCTGGTGATCGGCATTTTTGACCTTGGCCTTTTCCGTGTTAAGTGATTCAGCGCACAGTTATTAGTCAAACCGCTTGAGTAATTGTTATTCAAGTGTAAAAAAATGGTTAATCCAAAAGCTGTTTCAAGTGTATCTCATAACATTCTCACCAAACCATAACGCGTAAAGCGTCTTTTGTCATGTTAAAGGCCTGACCTTTAACCGCCCTTAGTGGCCTGACCATTAGACCTTTAAGCCAAGGGAGCGAAAATGAATTTAACCGGAAAACGCGTGCTGATCACCGCCGCCGGCCAGGGGATTGGCTTCAGTACCGCCAAACTGTTTGCCGAGGCGGGCGCCGAGGTCATTGCCACCGACATCAACACCGAACAACTGCGGGGCTTGCCCGGCATTGTGCCGATGACGCTCAACGTGACCGATCCTGCTGCGATCGCGGCGGCGGCAGAAAGCCTCGGCCCGATCGACGTGCTGTTCAACTGTGCCGGCGTGGTGCACAGCGGCTCGATCCTGGAGTGCAGCGAGGAACAGTGGGCCTTCGCTGTGGATCTGAACGTGACGGCGATGTTCCGCATGATCCGCGCCTTTTTGCCCGGCATGCTGGCGCGCAAAAACGGCTCGATTATCAATATGTCCTCGGTCGCCTCCAGCGTGAAAGGGGTACCGAACCGCTTTGCCTACAGCGCCACCAAGGCGGCGGTGATTGGCCTGACGCGTTCGGTGGCGGCGGATTACGTCACCCAGGGCATCCGTTGCAACGCCATTTGCCCCGGTACGGTGGAGTCGCCTTCGCTGCGGCAGCGCATCGCTGAACAGGCGCATGAACAGGGGCGCAGCGAAGAAGAGGTCTATCAGGCGTTTGTTGCCCGCCAACCTATTGGCCGCATTGGCACCACCGACGAGATTGCCCAGTTGGCGCTGTATCTGGCTTCCGACGCCAGCTCTTATACCACCGGCACGGTGCAGATTATCGACGGCGGCTGGAGCAACTGAGGCCCGGTGCTTCAGGCATTACGCCAGACCCCCTTTTTCTACAGTGAGGACATCATGAAACTTTTACGTTATGGCGCACCGGGGCAGGAACGCCCTGGGATCCTGGACACTGACGGACAAATCCGTGACCTTTCGCAGCACATTGCCGACCTGAGCGGTGACGCCTTGCTGCCGGCGGCACTGGACAAGCTGCGCACGCTGGACATTAACCGGCTGCCGCGAGTGGAAGGACAACCGCGACTGGGGCCGTGCGTGGGCCGCATCGGCAAATTTATCTGCATTGGCCTGAACTATGCCGACCATGCGGCGGAAACCGGCGCGGCGATCCCCTCCGAACCGGTGGTGTTCAACAAATGGACCAGCGCGGTGGTCGGACCGAACGATGAGGTGCAAATCCCGCGTGACTCGCTCAAAACCGACTGGGAAGTGGAGCTGGGCGTGATTATTGGCCAAGGCGGACGTTACATCAGCGAGCAGGACGCGATGCACCACGTTGCCGGTTACTGCGTGATTAACGACGTCTCGGAGCGTGAATTCCAGATTGAACGCGGCGGTACCTGGGACAAAGGCAAAGGCTGCGACACCTTTGGCCCTACCGGCCCCTGGCTGGTCACCGCCGACGAAATTGCCGATCCCCATAGCCTGAATTTGTGGCTGGAGGTGGACGGCAAACGCTATCAGGACGGCAACACCAGCACCATGATCTTCCGCATTCCGCACATTATCAGTTACCTGAGCCGCTTTATGAGCCTGCAACCGGGCGATGTGATCTCGACCGGCACGCCGCCGGGCGTCGGTATGGGGCAGAAACCGCAGCCGATCTACCTGAAGGCCGGGCAGACGATGCGCCTGGGCATTGAAGGATTGGGTGAACAGCGTCAAACAACCGTACAGGCCTGATGGGGAGCACTGCCATGACAACGATTACCGCACTGCGGGTAGAAGATATTCGTTTCCCGACGTCGCTGGCGCTGGACGGATCCGATGCGATGAATCCGGATCCCGACTACTCCGCCGCTTATGTGATCCTGGAAACCGATCGCGAGGATCTGAGCGGCCACGGGCTGACCTTTACCATTGGCCGCGGCAATGAGATCTGCTGTGCGGCGATCCGCGCGCTGGAGCACCAGATCGTCGGTGTCACCCTGGAAGAGATCGCCGCCGATATGGGGGCCTTTTGGCGCCGATTTACCAGCGACAGCCAGCTGCGCTGGATCGGCCCCGACAAGGGAGCGATCCATCTGGCGACCGGGGCGGTGATCAACGCGGTTTGGGATCTGTGGGCTAAAGCCGAGGGTAAGCCGGTGTGGCGGCTGGTGGCGGAGATGACGCCAGAGGAACTGGTGCGTTGCATCGATTTTCGCTACATCACCGACTGCATTACACCGCAAGAGGCGCTCACTCTGCTCACACAGCGGGCGCAGGGTAAAGAGCAGCGTCTGGAACGGCTGCTGGAGGAAGGCTACCCCTGTTACACCACCTCCGCCGGCTGGCTGGGCTACCCGGACGACAAGCTGCGCCGGTTGTGTCAGGAAGCGGTCGATGCCGGTTTCTCCTATCTGAAGCTGAAGGTGGGGCGCGATCTGGAAGACGATATTCGCCGCGTGCGCATTGCTCGCGAGGTCATCGGCCCCGATCGTCAACTGATGATCGACGCCAACCAGGTCTGGGAAGTCAACGACGCCATCCCTTGGGTGAAGCATCTGGCGTTCGCCAAGCCCTGGTTTATCGAAGAGCCCACCAGCCCGGACGATGTGGAAGGGCATCGCCGCATTCGCGAAGGGGTTTATCCGGTCAAGGTCGCCACCGGCGAGATGTGCCAAAACCGCATCATGTTCAAGCAGTTCATCATGCGTGAGGCGATTGACGTGGTGCAGATCGACGCCTGCCGCCTCGGGGGCGTCAATGAAGTGCTGGCGGTGATGCTGATGGCGGCCAAGTACAACCTGCCGGTGTGCCCGCATGCCGGGGGCGTGGGGCTGTGCGAATACGTTCAGCATCTGTCGATGATCGACTACCTGTGCATTGCCGGGACTCACGAAGGCCGGGTGATCGAATACGTCGATCACCTGCATGAACACTTTGTTCACCCTTGTGACATCAAAGGGGCGGCTTACATGCCGCCGCGCCATCCGGGTTATTCGATCGAGATGCGTGCGTCGTCGCTCGAACAGTACCGGTTCCGCGGTTGAACGGGAAACAGCCCATGCTGCGCATCGATGCCCATCAGCATTACTGGCAATACCACCCGCAAGGCTATCCGTGGATCAGCGAGCAGATGGCGGTGTTGCGGCAAGATTTTGGCCCGGCGCAGCTCGAGCCCTTGTTGCAACGCCACGGTTTTGACGGGGCGCTGGTGGTGCAGGCACGCCACTGCGAACAGGAAACGCAGGCGCTGTTGGCGCAGGTGCAGCAGAGCCGCGGCGTCTGCGGGGTGGTGGGGTGGCTGGATATCACTGCGCCGCAGCTGTCACAGCGGCTCGATGAATGGAAGCAGCAACCTCTGCTGCGCGGCCTGCGTCATCTGGTGCAGGACGAAATGCAACCGGACGCCTGGCTGGTGCGGCCGGAAGTGCGACGCGGCATGCGGGCGCTGCAGCAACAGGGCTACGTCTACGACATTCTGGTCACCCACCGGCACTTGGCGGCGGCGGCGCAGTTTGCCGCCGAACACGACGATTACTGGTTGGTCCTGGACCATCTCGGCAAACCGGATATCGCCGGTGGCGCGCAGCGGTGGGCACAACAAATCAAACCGTTGGCGGCGATGGGGCATGTGGTCTGCAAGCTGTCCGGGCTGATTACCGAAGCGCCCGATGGCCGTTGGCAGGCATCGCAGCTGCTGCCGTTTTTTGAGGCGGCGCTGGAGGCATTCGGCCCGCAGCGGTTGATGTTCGGTTCCGACTGGCCGGTGTGCCTGCTGGCCGGTGATTACGGCCAGGTTTATCAACTGAGTGAGCAGGCGATCGCCACGCTGAGTCCTTCGCAGCAGGCGGAGATTTGGGGCGGTACCGCCTGTCGAATTTATGGTTTAACGGAGTCTGGTTATGGATCTGTATCTGAAAGATAAGGTGGTGATCGTCACCGGCGGCGGTTCCGGCATTGGTGCGGCCATCTCCTTGCTGCTGGCGGAAGAAGGGGCGATCCCGGTGATTGTCACCAACGCTGCGCCAGAGGCGGAGTTTCTGGCTCAGCTGCGGCAGTTGCAGCCGCAGAGCGCGGTGATCATCACCGATCTGTGCGAAGAACAGGACTGCCGGCGGGCGGTGGCACAAACGCAAGAGACCTTCGGTCGCCTCGATGCGCTGGTGAATAACGCCGGTGTGAACGACGGGGTGGGGCTGGAGGCCGGGCGTGAGGCCTTTGTCGGTTCGCTGGAGAAAAACCTGATTCATTACTATCTGATGGCGCACCTGTGTCAGTCGGCACTGCAAAGCAGCAAGGGGGCCATGGTTAACATCGCTTCCAAAACGGCACTGAGCGGTCAGGGCGGCACCAGCGGCTACACCGCCGCCAAGGGCGCGGTACTGGCGTTGACGCGTGAATGGGCGGTATCGCTGCGCCATGAAGGCGTTCGGGTGAATGCGGTGGTACCGGCAGAGGTGATCACGCCGCAGTACCAGCGCTGGATCAACACCTTCGAACAGCCGCAACAGCAGCTTGAGAAAATTACCGCGCGCATTCCTTTCGAACAGCGGATGACCACGCCGCAGGAAATCGCCAACACCGTGGTGTTTTTGATTTCATCGCGCTCGTCGCACACCACCGGGCAATGGCTGTCGGTGGATGGCGGGTATCTGCACCTTGATCGGGCGATCACATGAGCGGCGCGGCAGAGGTGAGACGGCGTTTCTGTCAGGCGCTCGATCTGGTCGACTCACCGGCGTTGATCGAGGAGTACCTGCACCATCACCGGCGTATCTGGCCGGAGATCGCCGCCCATCTGCGCGAGCACGGCATTCTGGAGATGGAGATTTATCGGCTGGGCACCCGGCTGTTCATGATTGTTGACGTCGTTACCGAGTTCGATGCTGCGCGGTTTGCTGCCGCCAGCCTGAGCAACCCCCACGTGCAGCGCTGGGAAGCCCTGATGTGGCACTACCAGGTCGCCACCCCCTGGACGCCGCAGGGCGAAAAATGGGTGGAGATGGAGCAGATGTTTTCTTTGCAAAAACAATAACATCGCTACCCTACCGAGGATATATCCATGCTTGCTGAAAAAAGTGCGGCCCCGCCACAGCTGGGCGTCAAGACCACCGCCAACCTGCGCTGGGCCTTTATCCTGGTCACCAGCCTGTTTTTTATGTGGGGGCTGTCGTATGGCCTGTTGGACGTATTAAACAAACACTTCCAGGAGACGTTGCACGTTACCAAGGCGCAGTCGGGATTATTGCAGGCGGCCTATTTCGGCGCCTACTTCCTGGTGGCGCTGCCCGCCGGCTACTTTATGGACAAGAAAGGCTACAAGGCCGGTATTTTGGTCGGGCTGTGCCTGTATGCGCTGGGGGCATTGCTGTTTGTACCGGCGGCGTCCGCCAACAGTTTCGCCATGTTCCTGTTCGCGCTGTTTGTCATTGCCTGTGGGCTGGGCTGTCTGGAAACGGCCGCCAATCCTTATGCCACGGTATTGGGTGACGCCAAAGGGGCCGAACGGCGGCTGAACCTTTCCCAGTCATTTAACGGTCTGGGGCAGTTTATCGGCCCGATGATTGGCGGCACGCTGTTTTTCTCCTCCACCCAGGGGGCGAGCAGCGGCGACCAGAGCACGGTGAAGATGACCTATGTGGCGATTGCCGTGTTGGTGCTGCTGATTGCCTTTTTGTTCGGTCGAACCCGGTTGCCGGACATCCGTGAGGAAGAACAGCCGGAACAGGGTGAAATGATTCAGGGGTTGTGGCAGCACAAACACTTTGTCGGCGGGGTGATCACCCAGTTCTTCTATGTGGCGGCACAGGTTGGCGTCGGCGCGTTCTTTATTAACTACGCCACCGAACACTGGAGCGAAGTTTCCAACCAAAGCGCGTCCTATTTGCTGTCTATCGCCATGATTTGCTTTATGGTCGGGCGCTTCTTCAGCACCTGGCTGATGGGCAGGGTCAAACCGGCCACGTTACTGATGCTCTACTCGCTGATTAACATTGCGCTGTGTGGCGTGGTGATGCTCAGCATGGACGGGGTTTCGGTGGTGGCGTTGATTGCCGTGTTCTTCTTTATGTCGATCATGTTCCCGACCATTTTCGCCCTGGGGGTGAAAAACATGGGCAAACACACCAAGCGCGCCAGTTCCTTTATGATCATGGCGATCGTCGGGGGGGCCATCATGCCTTACTTTATGGGGGCGCTGGCGGACCGCTACAGTACGGCACTGTCGTATGGGCTGCCGCTGTTGTGCTTCGCCGTAGTGTTTGTTTACGGGATGCAGCAGCGCCGTCGCTAAGCCACCGGCCCGCCGGCTCAGACAGCGGCGGGCTGCGCCAGTTGAATATTATTGCGGCCGTTGTTTTTCGCCTGATACAGCGCGGCGTCGGCCGCACGGATCGCCGAGGACAGATCGAGCTTGTCCAATGCGGATACCCCGGCGCTGAGGGTGACCATCGTGGTTTCCAACTGGTTAAAGCGATGGGGTATTTTTAATCCCTGGACCCGCAGGCGCACTCGTTCGGCCAGTTGGGTGGCGTAATCCTCGCTCACGTTGGTCAGCAGCACCAAAAACTCTTCCCCGCCATAGCGCACCACAATGTCGCGCGAACGCACCGAATCGCGGATGCTAATGGCGACCTGCACCAGCGCCTGATCGCCCATGGTGTGACCATAGTTATCGTTATAAGCCTTGAAATGGTCGATATCGAGTAACACCACGAAATGACAACCCGACGGCGGCACCGCCAGCATATTGATTTTATTTTCCAGACCCCGGCGGTTATAAAGCCCGGTTAAGGGATCGATCATGCTCAAATTGCTGAACCTGTCCCGTTCGTTATACAGATTGGCCACCAGCGTTTGGGTAAAAAGCTCGCTGCGTTTGAGCATCAGATGATGGATTGAGAATGCGATAATGGGCAATACCGTGGTGAATACGATCCGCGTGGTATTGTGCATACCGTCCAGTAATAGAATGAGCAAGGCGGAAGGCACCGCGTGCAGGCAAAAAGCGATAAAGTTATCGGTTAAAGCAATGGCGCTGATAAAAAACATACTGAACAGACTAATTAATAGAAAACTTTGGTTGTTCGGCGCACAGTACTGACTTTTAACGTAAATATGCGCCGCCCACAGTAAGCCGAGTACGCAGGAGAATAGATTCAATTTTTTGACGTATAACCGCGGTGACTGCAAGGTAAATAACAAGGCTACCAGACAAAATATCGGTATACCTAATAACGGCAGGGTAAAAGCGGGCTTGTCATTAAATGGGACCAATAATGTAAATATGGAAGAGGCCGCGTTCATCAACAAAAATAAAAATAATGATAAGCGGTGTTTGCTGTTCAGCAGTTCCTGATAAGAACGCGCGTTCATACGGAGTTCACTCTTCACAATATCGATCGGTCGAAAAATTAAGGTGGCGAAAAATTCTAGCGGCGTGAATTAAACATTCGCATTGTATGGTTGTTGATTGTGATTATTAACTTGCGAACAAGACTAAGAATTTTCTTATGGCAAACTATCATTTTTGCAGCGTTATGTCATCCGCGTTTGGTCGTTGCGGCGAAAATGATGCGCAGTGAAAAAAAGTGTTATATGATATTGGTTATCATTATCACTTAGAGGGTGGGGTTATCATGATTGCAGCCATGATTACCGCGTGCGGGTTATGGGGCGTCAGTTGGTGTCTGGGCAATCGGCTGGCCAGTGCCTGGGGCGTTTTGTTGCCCTGCGCTTTAATGCCGTTACTGGCATTGATCAACCTGGATATGATGCAACTGCGCACGCTGATTGTGATCGCCATGCTGGCGACGCTGGTGATGCTGTTCAATAGCCGCTGGCGTCATTACCTGCTGCTGCCGTCCTGTATGGCGTTGGCCGGAGGATTGGCGGCGATCAGTCTGAATTTCAATCTGGGATAAAAACGCAAAAATCACGCTTTCGCGTGTTGATCATCGTTTCGATTGGGAATGACTTCGGGGACAGTACCGGAGAGAGTTATCGATTGGTGCGAAGAGAGGGACTTGAACCCTCACGTCCGTAAGAACACTAACACCTGAAGCTAGCGCGTCTACCAATTCC
>NZ_JBIEIU010000010.1:0-243823 GCF_052113645.1 Serratia quinivorans
GAGGGACTTGAACCCTCACGTCCGTAAGAACACTAACACCTGAAGCTAGCGCGTCTACCAATTCCGCCACCTTCGCATTGATGCTGTGCAATATAAATCATGTGGTTATTTGGTGCGAAGAGAGGGACTTGAACCCTCACGTCCGTAAGGACACTAACACCTGAAGCTAGCGCGTCTACCAATTCCGCCACCTTCGCATTCCAAGAAACATTACCGGAGTAACGTTACCACGGAGGCGAATTCTAGAGATTTTGGCGGGTACGTCAATAGTTATTTCCCCTGTTTGCGGGCGTTTGCTGGAAAAACGTCCGTTTTGGGCCGTTGGTACTGTTCAAACAGCCAAATCAGCCAGTCAATCAATACTCTGACCCGTGGCGCAAGGAAACGGCCGGGGGGATACATGACGTAAATGGGCATCGGCGGCGGCGGGGTGTCCGCCAATACTTCGACCAGTTCCCCTGTCTGCAGCCAGGGGGCCAGCGAGTAATGCGCCGCCTGTATCAACCCCATGCCGGCGCGGCAACCGCTGGTGTAGGCATCCGCCCCGCTGACGCTCAGTTTGGCGGGCAATTCGCGCAATTCCACCTGGCCGTTACGACAAAACTCCAGCGGATAATCCCGGTTGCTGGTGAGGGAAAAGTAGCCCACCGCCTGATGTTGCTGCAATTGGTCAATCGACTGCGGTACGCCGAACTCCGCCAGGTAGCCGGGAGAGGCGCAGGTCAGCTGCGGCAACATGGCAATGCGGCGCGCCACCAGGCTGTCATCTTCGGTTTCCCAGGCGCGCAGCACGCAATCCACGCCCTCACGCAGCAAATCCACGTGGGTGTCGTTGGCACCCAACGCCAGGGTCAGATCCGGATAGCGCCGGTAAAAGTCATCCAGCGCCGGAATAACGATTTCGCGCGCCAGCGAATGGGGCATATCGATGCGCACCTTGCCGGAAGGCTGCAATTTATGGTGGCTGAACAGCGTGTCCGCTTCTTCCAGCGCACCCAGCAATTGTACGCAGCGCTGATAATAGAGCGTGCCTTCGCTGGTCACCTGCACCTGACGGGTGGTGCGCAGCAGCAGGCGCACACCGAGGCGCTGCTCCAGCCGTTTAAGGGCATTGCTGACCGTGGCGCGCGGCAACTGCAAGCGTTCCGCCGCCCGGCTGAAGCTACCCAGTTCGACGATGCGGGTAAAAATGCGCATGGCCTGGATCTGGTCCATCTTGCCGCTCCGTATTGTTAGTGTTTTATGAACAGTGATGAGCAATCTGCATTATTTATCTTTTTAGGCTAAACAACCAGACTCTGTTGCATCAGCACCTCCGCTGACAAAAACCGCAAGAGGGCAACACAATGCAACAACGCAAATTAGGTCCCAATGGCCCGCAGGTTTCCGCTCTGGGCTTGGGCTGCATGGGCATGAGTGATTTTTATTCGACCGATCACGATGAAAAAGAAGCCATCGCCACGCTGCACCGCGCGCTGGAGCTGGGCGTGACTCTGCTGGACACCGCCGACATGTACGGTCCGCACACCAACGAGCAACTGATCGGTAAAGCGATCAAGGGCAAGCGGCAGCAGGTCTTTCTGGCCACCAAGTTTGGCATTGTGCGCGATCCGGCCAACCCTGACGCGCGGGGCGTCAGCAGCCGGCCGGAGTATATCCGTCGCTCGGTGGAGGGTAGCCTGAAACGTCTGGGGGTCGAGGTGATTGATCTTTATTACCAGCATCGCGTGGATCCCGAAGTGCCGATCGAAGAGGTGGTCGGCACGATGGCGGACCTGATCAGCGAAGGTAAAATCCGTTATATCGGGTTGAGCGAGGCTTCGGTCGCCACGCTGGAACGAGCGCATAAAGTGCACCCAATCACCGCGCTGCAAACCGAGTATTCATTGTGGACGCGCGATGCCGAACAGGGCGTATTGGCGGCCTGCGAACGCCTGGGCATTGGGTTTGTTCCCTACAGCCCGCTGGGGCGTGGTTTTCTGACCGGGGCGATCCAACGGCCGGAAGATCTGGACGCTGATGACTTCCGCCGCAGCAATCCGCGCTTCCAGGGGGAAAACTTTGCCCGCAATCTGGCGCTGGTGGAGAAAGTGACGGAGTTGGCCAAACAGAAGGGCGTTGCGCCGTCGCAGCTGGCGTTGGCCTGGGTGTTGGCGCAGGGCGAGCACATTGTGCCGATCCCAGGCACCAAACGCCGTCGGTATCTGGAAGAGAACATCGCGGCGGCGGAGCTGACGCTGAGCGCTGTCGAACTGACGGCCATTGAGGAGGTGTTCCCTCAGCAGGCCGCGGCGGGCGCACGCTACGGTGCGGAGTCGATGACCTATATCAATGGCTAATAAAAAGGGCGCAGCGGGTGAACGCTGCGCCCTGATACCAGCGGATCGCCGTTATTTCTTTTTCTTGGTATCGCGTGGCGCACGGGCTACGGTCGCCTGATACACCTTGAAGCGGCCGTTCTGCGCCAGCACTTCATGGCTGCCGAAGGTGGCGTCCAGAATGTCCGGGTACGGCAGGAAGGCGTTGGCCACGATACGCAGGCGACCGCCGATTGGCAGGTGTTTTAACGCCCCGCGGATCAGGGTTTCTGCTGCGGTCAGGCTGGTTTGCAGGCCATCATGGAACGGCGGGTTGGAGATGATCAGGTCGAAACGGCCGGTAATGTCGGAATAGACGTTACTGACGATCACTTCGCCTTCAATGCCGTTGGCGGCAAGCGTAGCACGGCTGGATTCCACGGCGGCGGCGTTAACGTCGCTGAGGGTCAGCTTCATCTTCGGCGACAGTTTGGACAGTACGGAAGCCATTACGCCGGCACCACAGCCCACGTCCAGCACTTTGCCTTTCATGTGTTTTTCCAGGGTTGACAGCAGCAGTGAGCTGCCGACGTCCAGCCCGTCGCGGCTGAACACGCCCGGCAGGGTTTTCACTTCCAGATCGTGCAACTGATAGCTTTCCCACCAGTCTTCCAGGTTGAATTCGGTCTGCGTATCCAGACGGCCGTGATACAGGCCACAGCGGCGGGCGCTGTCGATTTTCACCAGCGTAGCGTAGTCTTCCACCATCTGGTCGGCGCTGCGCACGCCGCTGCGGTTTTCACCGACCACGAACACCTCTGCGCCGACCGGCAGCAGCGCCAGAATGTTGCACAGCTGGAATTGCGCTTCCTGCTTGCTCTTCGGCCAATAGTAGATCAGCGTATCGCACTCGGCGACGAACGCGGCGTCTACGGTCAGCCCGAACTGCACGTTTTCGCCCATCGCCCGGTTCAGTAACTGCCAGTGATGGTACTGCTGGGTATGGACACGCACATCCGCGGCCTCGAATTGGGCCGGCAGGGTGTCCTGCAGGTCACCGGCGAACAGAACGCGGCGTTCGATAAACTCATCACTGTGGCGCAGCATGACTTCACTGGCGGGGGTTAATGCAGACATCAGGTTTTGGCTCCTAGAAATTAGACCGGGGATTATAGAGCTTTGTGGCGATATGTTCGACGGGTTTGTTGGCGCAGGCCGCGCGGGTTTGTTAGCATAGCGCGGCGCATGGCAGGCATGGCGCACCACAACGGGTAGATCCTGACAGGAATCGGCATGGCATCAAAACGCGACTGGCTGTTACAACAACTGGGTATTACGCAGTGGACATTGCGCCGCCCGGGCGTGTTGCAGGGCGAAGTAGCGGTCAGCCTGCCGCCCGAAGTTCGTTTGCTGATCGTGGCGCAGGCACTGCCTGAGCATAACGATCCGCTGTTTTGCGACGTGCTGCGCAGCCTGGGGCTGACCCCGGCGCAAACCTACGGCCTGACGCCGGACCAGGTAGCGATGCTGCCTGAGGATACCGAATGCAACAGTTGGCGGTTGGGCGTGGCGGAGCCGCTTGCGGTGGCCGGCGCACAACTACACAGCCCGGCGCTGGCCGAGCTTTCTCTCGATGCGGGTGCCAAACGCGCACTCTGGCAGCAGATTTGTCATCATGAATCCTATTTCTACCCTGACCGCAGCCGATCTGGCCACGGCCTTCAAGATTGAGCAAGCCAGTCACGCCTTTCCCTGGACGCAAGCCACTTTCACCAGCAATCAGGGCGATCGTTACCTTAACCTGAAACTGGACGCCGACGGGCAGATGGCGGGTTTTGCCATCACCCAAATCGTGCTGGATGAAGCCACGTTGTTCAACATCGCCATTCACCCCGACTGGCAGCGTCGCGGTTTCGGCCGCCAGTTGCTGGAAGCCTTGATTGCGCAGTTGGAAACCCGCGGCGTGGTCACTTTGTGGCTGGAAGTGCGTGCCTCCAACCGCGCGGCTATCGCGCTGTACGAAGATCTCGGCTTTAATGAAGTCACCGTCCGCCGTAACTACTACCCGAGCGCCAATGGGCGTGAAGACGCGATAGTCATGGCGCTGCCGCTGGCCTGAATCCAAATAAAAACAGCTTATTTATTGTTTCCCGTTCTAATTACAACTAATAGGTTGTTTTTTGGCATGAAAACAGCAAATAAGTTGTTTCTTCCTGAACCAACAACTAATCTGTTGTTTATTGCGGTGATTACAATCAATAAGTTGTTTTGAGGTGGGGATGCGAAAATCATCAGAAATAGCCAGCTTTTTGAAAGAGAAACGCGCCGAGCTGGGCTGGAACCAAAAAGACTTTTTGATGAAAATCGGTATGACCCAGCAGCAATACCAGCGTATTGAATCCGGCAGCGATATGCGGGTGAGCACCCTGTTACGGATATTGGCGGCAATGGATTTGGAATACCTTATCGTGCCGAAAAACGATGTGCGAGAGGTGGAGCGCTTGCTGCAGAAAGACGTGGGCAAGGTTTCAGCAGCTGATAAATTGCAGAGCTTCGAAAAAAAACTGAAAGATCTCGAGGACTAGCTGATGGATGGACAACGGCAGGTTGAATCGGTACAGGCGCTGGCATTGATACTGCACGATGTCCGTATTGGCGTGTTGGCGCACTATAGCGGCGGCAAAAATATCCTGACCTTTGATCCACACTATCTGGCTTTAATGAAGAGTTCCCTTTGATGGCTTGGGCGGGAGCCATCAAAGGGGGCACCTGAGGCATGCGCGCTTGCTGCGAGTGAGATCCCCGCGTGGCGAGCTGGAAGCGGCGCAAATTGACGTCAGCCTGGATGCACAGAAATTTGCTCTGGCAGGCGTGCAGATGAAGTTTTCCTCATGGCGAGGGAGAAGCGTTGGTCAATGATTTCAATGCAGGCTTTTGAACGTTGGGCGGAGCGCGTCGGCATTCCCTGGCCGGCTATTCGGGTGCATTTATTGGATGCCATCGACAAGGCTCGCACCTTATGGCCCGATTTGTTGGAAAATTTACCTATGGTGGCAGAGCATAAAGCCGTATTACGGCAGCACTGGGCCTCGCTCTCATCCGACTTCCGTTTGTAGTGACCAACCCGGTTATTCCCCGCCGGGAAAAGCATTGATTGTCACCGGTTGACAAATCAGCGAAAATACCCGGCTATTATCTTTTATTTACCGCTTTGCCTGGTGCCGTGCGCGGCGCGTTCTGATGCTTTCGCAGGGCGGACTAACTGTAGAATCTGAAAAACATGTCTCCTAGTGAATTTGCCCGCGAAGTCTCGAAAAGAAGAACTTTCGCCATCATCTCGCACCCCGATGCCGGTAAAACCACCATTACCGAAAAGGTACTGCTGTTCGGACAGGCTATCCAGACCGCCGGTACGGTAAAAGGCCGTGGCTCAAACCAGCATGCCAAATCCGACTGGATGGAAATGGAAAAGCAACGTGGTATCTCGATCACGACCTCGGTGATGCAGTTCCCGTACCGCGAATGCCTGGTCAACCTGCTGGACACCCCGGGGCACGAAGACTTCTCCGAAGATACTTACCGTACGCTGACCGCCGTCGACTGCTGCCTGATGGTGATCGACGCTGCGAAAGGGGTTGAAGATCGTACCCGTAAGCTGATGGAAGTGACCCGTCTGCGTGATACGCCGATCCTGACCTTTATGAACAAATTGGACCGCGATATCCGTGATCCGATGGAAGTGATGGATGAAGTCGAGCGTGAGCTGAAAATCGCCTGTTCGCCTATCACCTGGCCTATCGGCTGCGGCAAGCTGTTTAAAGGGGTTTATCATCTGTACAAGGATGAAACCTACCTCTACCAGACCGGCAAAGGCCACACCATTCAGGAAGTGCGCATCGTCAAAGGGCTGGATAATCCGGAGCTGGACGCCGCCGTGGGCGAAGACCTGGCCGCGCAGCTGCGTGAAGAGCTGGAACTGGTGCAAGGCGCTTCTCACGAGTTCGATCATGAAGCTTTCCTGAGCGGTGATCTGACGCCGGTGTTCTTCGGTACCGCACTGGGTAACTTTGGCGTAGACCACATGCTCGACGGTCTGGTGGCCTGGGCCCCTGCGCCGATGCCGCGCAGCAGCAGCACCCGTGAAGTGGTGGCTGCGGAAGAGAAATTCAGCGGTTTCGTCTTCAAGATCCAGGCCAATATGGATCCAAAACACCGTGACCGCGTGGCCTTTATGCGTGTGGTTTCCGGCCGTTACGAAAAGGGCATGAAGCTGCGCCAGGTTCGTACCGGTAAAGACGTGGTGATCTCCGACGCGCTGACCTTTATGGCGGGTGACCGTTCGCACGTGGAAGAAGCCTATCCGGGCGATATCATCGGCCTGCACAACCATGGCACCATTCAGATCGGCGATACCTTCACTCAGGGTGAAGACATGAAGTTCACCGGTATTCCGAACTTCGCGCCGGAACTGTTCCGCCGCATTCGCCTGCGCGATCCGCTGAAGCAAAAACAGCTGCTGAAAGGCCTGGTGCAACTGTCCGAAGAAGGGGCGGTGCAGGTATTCCGTCCTATCGCCAGCAACGATTTGATCGTCGGCGCGGTCGGTGTGCTGCAGTTCGAAGTGGTGGTTGCGCGTCTGAAAAGCGAATACAACGTGGAAGCCTTGTACGAGTCGGTCAACGTCTCGACGGCCCGTTGGGTTGAATGCAGCGACGTGAAGAAGTTTGAAGAGTTCAAACGCAAGTGTGAGCTTAACCTGGCGTTGGACGGCGGCGACAATCTGTCTTACATCGCGCCAACCATGGTTAACCTGAATATCACTCAGGAACGCTATCCGGAAGTGGCGTTCCGCAAAACGCGCGAGCACTAACAGAACAGAAGGGCGCCTCAGGGCGCCCTTCTGATATCTCTCTCCCTGGCTGCTAATTAATAAATCTCCTTCATCAGTTCCCCTCTCTCCGTAGCCGCCTGCACTTGCCCGGCAATACCTGCTTTTTCTGTCATATGGTCTATATTTAACAGGGTATAACCTGACTACTAAGCGGAATTCACTGCATTTCGGTGTCACAGTAGCGAGTTGTTCGGTACTGTTGCCAATGAGAGACAGTGTGATGTTATAAATATCAATAACATAGCGATAACGTTGATTTAACGGCTTAGGATTGTCGTCAATAGGCGACAGTTTTTAGCTTGGATATCCATCAATTTTTGTTTTGTTATTGATTTTTAAGGGTTTTTTAAAATTGGCACAGCCGTTGCAGTAGTCCTGGTGTAGCAACAATCGTCTTAGCGTGAATGTTTGAACATATAGAAAGCGTGAAGTATTGACTGACTGAGTCGCGCTATGGCGACAGCAGGATCCGCAAATTATTTTGGATCCACAACCAAAGGAAGAGATCGATGAAAAATACTAAATTTGCACAATCACTGATGGCTGTTGTTTTGGGTTCCGTTCTGGTTAGTGGCAGCGCGCTGGCTGAAGATACGCTGCTCAATAAAGCGTCGAGTGCCGCTGATAGCGCGGGTGCCAAAATCGATAGCTCCATGAAAAAAGTTGACGGCTACATGGATGACAGTGCAACAACGGCTAAAGTTAAAAGTGCGCTAGTTGATGATAAAACCATCGCCAGCACCGATATCTCGGTGAAAACGGAAAAAGGTACCGTTACCCTGAGCGGTTTTGTCGGCAGCCAGGCGCAGGCCGAGCATGCGGTTGAAGTGGCCGGCAAGGTGGAAGGCGTCAAATCCGTCAGCGACAAGCTGCACGTGAAAGACGAAACCAAACAGTCCGTGAAGGCTTACGCCGGTGATACCGCGACCACCAGCGAGCTGAAAGCCAAACTGTTGGCTGATGACATCGTACCTTCGCGCAACGTGAAAGTGGAAACCACCGACGGTGTGGTGCAGCTTTCCGGTGAGGTGAAAACACAGGCGCAGTCTGAGCGTGCAGAAAGCATCGCCAAAGCGATCGACGGTGTACAAAGCGTCAAGAACGACCTGGTGGTTAAGCCATAACATCAGTTTAAGACCCGTAACAACAAGCACCAAATCCTGGGTTGGCCGCGAGGTTAACCCAGGATGCACCATCAAAAAAAGAAACTGACCTGCAACCTGGTAAAGTCCGAGAGGGGGCACAGGTTGCGATGCGTTTTTTCACTATATGGTAAGGAGAAGCTTATGTTTCGTTGGGGCATTATCTTTTTAGTCATCGCATTGATTGCTGCGGCGTTAGGTTTTGGGACGCTGGCGGGTACCGCCGCCTGGGCCGCGAAAATCGTCTTCGTCGTGGGGATCATTCTGTTCCTGGTTAGCCTGTTTACCGGCCGCCGACGCCCTTAGCTTTTCTCTCAAAGTGTAACAAAGCTTAATTCCTTTTCTCATTCCCAGGGAGGTCAGTCATGAACAGCGACATCATCCTCGGACGCTGGAAACAGTTGAAGGGCCGGGTGTGTCAGGCATTGGCGGAGTGGTCCGACAATGACTGCATCTGGCTGATGGGAAGCAATGACTGCCTCTCTGGCGTACTGCAAGAGGATTACGGAAGAGAGCAAGACGAGGTATCCTCGGGTAAAACGTCTCACTGAGGATGCAGGGTTGGGATACAGAATACCCATCACGCTCGGCAATATAGAACCGCTGGCGTATAAACCTTACCGGCCCGGTAAAATGGCGTTGGTATGTGAAGGGGGCGGGCAGCGCGGCATTTTCACCGCCGGCGTGCTGGACGAGTTTCAGCGTGCCCGTTTTAACCCTTTTGATCTGATGATCGGCACTTCTGCCGGCGCGCAGAATCTCTCGGCCTTTATTTGCGGTCAGATGGGCTACGCGCGGCGCGTGATCACCCGCTACACCACCTCCGCCGAATTCTTTAACCCGCTGCGCTTTGTGCGCGGCGGGCATTTGATCGATCTCGATTGGCTGGTCGACACCACTTCACAGCAGCTGCCGTTGGCGATGGACGTGGCGGAAAAGCACCTGATCGATGGCCGTGAATTCCTGATGTGCGCCTGTCGCAGCGATGATTTCGAACCCACTTATCTGCCGGCGCAGCGTGCCAGTTGGTTGCCGGCCATCAAGGCATCCAGCGCCATCCCCGGCTTTTACCGCATGGGCGTGGAGTTGGATGGCGTCAGCTATCAGGACGGGGGTATCAGCGATGCGATCCCGGTCGAAGAGGCTTATCGACGCGGCGCGGACACCATTGTGGTGATCCGTACCGTGCCGTCGCAGATGTACTACACCCCGCAGTGGATGAAGCGTATGGAGCACTGGCTGAGCGAAAGCAGCCTGCAGCAAATGGTGCGTATTCTGCAGCACCACGAGCAAAGCTATCACCGCATTCAGCAGTTCATTGAGAAGCCCCCCGGCAAACTGCGCATCTTTGAGATTTTCCCGCCGAAGCCACTGGCCAGCAATGCCCTGGGCAGCCGACTGACGTCGCTCAATCAGGATTACCATTTGGGACGCCGCTGCGGACGTTACTTCCTGGCGACCGTCGGTCACTGGCTGGTCCAGCAGGACAAGCTGGACGGCATGAAGGTGAAAAAAGCGCTGTCGCGCCGCTTGATCCAACCGGAGAACGTCATTATGCCTTCGCCGATCATCACCGACGTGGCTCACCCGCACGATCTGGCAACGGCGCCGGAAGCCAATCGGGCCGCGAGGGACATTATTCTGCCGGGCGATGTGCCACCGGGTGAAGGCGGCCTGCTGTGAACCACGATTTCACCGATACCCATTGTCATTTCGACTTTCCGCCGTTCAGCGGCCAGGAGCGCGAAAGCCTGGCGTTGGCCGAGCAGGCGGGGGTGCGGCGGATTATCGTGCCGACGGTGACGGCCGATCGTTTTGCGCGGGTGCTGAAGTTGGCGCGCGATTACCCGCCGCTGTTTGCCGCTCTGGGGTTGCATCCGCTGTATATTGAGCAGCACCAGGAGGCGGAGCTAGAGCAGTTGGCGACCTTGCTGGCCGGCCGGCCGCCGAAGCTGGTGGCGGTGGGGGAGATTGGCCTGGATCTGTATAGGGAAAACCCGCAGTTCGAACGGCAACAGCGGGTATTGAAGGCCCAGTTGAAACTGGCCAAAGAATACGACCTGCCGGTGATCCTGCATTCTCGCCGCAGCCACGATCAACTTGCGGCCATGCTGCGCCGCGCCGACGTGCCGCGCGGTGGTGTGGTGCACGGTTTTGCCGGCAGCCTGTCGCAGGCTCAGGCGTTTATCCGTCTGGGGTATTATATCGGCGTGGGGGGCACCATCAGCTATGAGCGGGCGCAGAAAACCCGTAGCGTGATGGCCCAACTGCCGCTGACTTCTTTGCTGTTGGAGACCGACGCACCGGACATGCCGCTGGCCGGTTACCAGGGGCAACCCAATCGCCCCGAGCGCGCCGTTGAGGTGTTTCAGACGCTGTGCCAACTGCGCTCTGAATCCCCGGATGATATTGCCGCCCAGCTGCAACACAACGCTCACGCCTTGTTTGCCCTTTGAGCGTCAAATTGGCTTTAAATGTGATTTCTGTCACGTTATAAGATTTTCATTTGCTTCCTGTTGTATACATTTGTGACATAAATCGGTGCGGGGGCTACCTCGCTCCGTATAATCGCACCCCGAAATCACTCTAAAGCACCCCTAGTGGCACCATCTGGCAGGGATGCATTTCTTTTTTCGCAACAGGGATACTTTGCATGCAACTCATCATGAGCCTGGTCGGCATGGCGGCGCTGATCGCCATTGCCGTGCTGCTCTCCAGTAACCGCCGGGCGATTAATTTCCGTACCGTTGGCTGGGCGTTTGTTCTTCAGGTCGCCATTGGCGCGCTGGTGCTGTATGTCCCGCTGGGGCGTTCCATTCTCGGCGGCATGTCGGCCGGTGTCGCTAACGTGATTGCCTACGGCAATCAGGGGATCTCATTTATCTTCGGCGGGCTGGTGTCCGACAAGATGTTTGAAGTCTTTGGCGGCGGCGGTTTCGTTTTTGCGCTGCGCGTACTGCCGGTGATCGTGTTCTTCTCCTCGCTGATTGCGGTGCTGTATTACCTCGGCATCATGCAACTGGTGATCCGCGTGTTGGGCGGCGGTTTGCAAAAACTGTTGGGCACCTCGCGTACCGAGTCGCTGTCGGCCACGGCCAATATTTTTGTTGGCCAGACCGAGGCCCCGCTGGTGGTGCGTCCGTATATCGCCACCATGACCCAGTCTGAACTCTTTACCGTAATGTGTGGTGGCCTGGCCTCGGTGGCCGGTTCGGTGTTGGCGGGGTATGCCCAGATGGGGGTGCCGCTGGAATACCTGATTGCCGCTTCGTTCATGGCCGCGCCGGGGGGCTTGCTGTTCGCCAAGCTGATGGTGCCGGAAACCGAAAAAACCCACGATAAAGACGATGCGATGAAGCTGATCGCCGAAGAAGATCGCCCGGCCAACGTGATCGATGCGGCGGCTTCCGGTGCGGCTTCCGGTATGCAGTTGGCGCTGAACGTCGGCGCCATGTTGCTGGCGTTCATCGCTTTGATCGCTTTGCTGAACGGTATCCTCGGCGGTATCGGCGGTTGGTTCGACTATCCGCAGCTGTCGCTGGAACTGATACTCGGTTGGGTGTTCTCGCCGATCGCTTTCCTGATCGGCGTACCTTGGCATGAAGCGATGACTGCCGGTTCGTTTATCGGCCAGAAGATTATCGTTAATGAGTTTGTCGCCTACATGAACTTCGGCGCTTATCTGCGTCCGGACGAGGTGGTCGCGGCAGACGGGCTGCAGGTGCTGTCGGCACATACCAAAGCGATCATCTCCTTTGCGCTGTGCGGCTTTGCCAACCTGTCGTCGGTGGCGATCCTGCTCGGCGGGCTGGGCAGCATGGCACCGAACCGTCGTCACGACATCGCCCGTTTCGGCCTGAAAGCCGTGGCTGCGGGTACGCTCTCCAACCTGATGAGCGCGACTATCGCCGGGTTCTTCCTGGCGCTGTAATTCAGGCCCGGTCCTGTGATGGCGCCGCAGGCTCTATTGCAGGACACCGCCTATACTCTAAGGCGGGCACAGGGTGCCGTGCCCGTTGCTCGCATCCGTTTCTTTAGCGAATTTGTGAACGATATCGCGTTATTTTGTGATGTTCTTCACATATAATTCCGGTCTGTTACAGTGCTATTTCATATAGTGTGACCCCGAACGCGAATTGCCCCCGGCGATCGTGTTCAAATAGCTATTATTGACCCTGCGCGGTGCGAAGGGTCATGTGCGGTGAGAAGGATCTCAGTTGCCGCGGTGGGAACCCGTTCCCCCAGCGCTATCTTCAAGGAACCAAGTCCGCTCGCCAACATCCAGGTTCTCAGTTGGAGAGTTTTATGACCGAATTAACCGCAGCAGCGCAACGTGCGCTGACCTTAATGGATTTAACCACGCTGAACGACGATGACACCGACGAGAAAGTGATCGCGTTGTGTCGTCAGGCGAACAGCCCGGCCGGCCATACGGCGGCCATCTGCATTTACCCGCGCTTTATCCCGGTGGCGCGCAAGGCTCTGCGTGAGCAGGGAACGCCGGACATCCGCATTGCGACCGTCACCAATTTCCCGCATGGCAACGACGATATCGAAATCGCGCTGGCTGAGACGCGCGCGGCTATCGCCTATGGTGCCGATGAAGTGGACGTGGTGTTCCCTTACCGCGCGCTGATCGCCGGTAACGAGCACGTCGGTTTCGAGCTGGTTAAACAGTGCAAGCAGGCTTGCCAGGCCGCCAAGGTGCTGTTGAAAGTGATCATTGAAACCGGTGAACTCAAGCAAGCCAGCCTGATCCGCAAAGCCTCGGAAATCGCCATCAACGCCGGCGCTGACTTTATCAAAACCTCTACCGGTAAAGTGCCGGTCAACGCGACGCTGGAAAGCGCCGAACTGATGATGTCGACGATCCGCGATCTGGGCGTTGCCAAAACTGTGGGCTTCAAGCCGGCCGGTGGCGTACGCACTGCCGAAGACGCGCTGCATTATCTGCAACTTGCCGATCGTATTCTGGGTGAAGGCTGGGCCGATGCGCGTCATTTCCGCTTCGGGGCTTCCAGCCTGTTAGCCAGCCTGCTCACGACGCTGGGCCACAGTGCCGAGACGTCCGGCAGCGGTTACTGATCGATTACGTCGGCAAGGCGCGATGGGCGCCGGCCTGCATCTACATTCGCTAAAACAGGGGGATGCCTTGTTCCTGGCCCAAGAAATTATCCGTAAAAAACGTGACGGTCAGCCGTTGAGCGAAGCGGAAATCCGCTTTTTCATCAATGGTATTCGTGACAACGTCGTCTCGGAAGGTCAAATCGCCGCACTGGCGATGACCATTTATTTCCACGATATGACCATGCCGGAGCGCGTGGCGCTGACCATGGCAATGCGTGATTCCGGTACCGTGCTGGACTGGAAAAGCCTGTCTCTGAACGGACCGCTGGTCGACAAGCATTCCACCGGCGGCGTGGGCGATGTCACTTCGCTGATGCTCGGCCCGATGGTAGCGGCGTGCGGCGGCTATGTACCGATGATCTCCGGCCGTGGTTTGGGCCATACCGGCGGTACGCTGGACAAGCTGGAAGCCATCCCGGGCTTTAATATTTTCCCGGACGACAATGCCTTCCGCAAGATTATTCAGGATGTGGGCGTGGCGATTATCGGCCAAACCAGCTCGCTGGCACCGGCGGACAAACGCTTCTATGCGACCCGTGATATCACCGCGACCGTGGATTCGATTCCGCTGATCACCGCCTCTATTTTGGCGAAGAAGCTGGCGGAAGGCCTGGATGCGTTGGTGATGGATGTTAAGGTCGGTTCCGGTGCCTTTATGCCGACTTACGCTCTGTCGGCCGATTTGGCGCAGGCGATTGTTGGCGTGGCCAACGGTGCCGGCTGCAAAACCACCGCGTTGCTGACCGACATGAACCAGGTGCTGGCTTCCAGCGCCGGTAATGCGGTGGAAGTTCGCGAAGCGGTGCGCTTCCTGACCGGTGAATACCGCAATCCGCGCCTGCTGGAAGTGACGATGGCGCTGTGCGTGGAAATGCTGCTTTCCGGCGGGCTGGCGAAAGATGACGCCGATGCGCGTGCCAAACTGCAGGCGGTGCTGGACAATGGTAAAGCGGCGGAAGTGTTTGGCCGCATGGTGGCCGCGCAACAGGGCCCGACCGATTTCGTCGAGCGCTACGACAGCTATCTGCCGGCCGCGACCCTGAGCAAGCCGGTTTACGCCGAGAAAACAGGTATCATCAGTGCGATGGATACCCGTGCGCTGGGCATGGCGGTGGTGTCCCTGGGCGGCGGCCGTCGCCGTGCGACCGACAGCATCGACTACAGCGTGGGCCTGACCGGCATGGCGCGTCTGGGCGACAAAGTGGATACCCAGCAGCCGCTGGCGGTGATCCACGCCAATGACGAAGAGAGCTGGCAGCAGGCGGCCGAAGCGGTACGCAGTGCGATGGTGCTGAGCGATAAAGCGCCGGAAATGACGCCAGTGGTCTATAAGCGCATCACGGAAGAGTGATCCCCGCCGTCTTTCAAGCCGTAGCGTTGTTGGCTGCGCACACGTACCCCAGTTACTTACTTGAGTAAGCGCCTGGGGATACGCGCACTGGCCGCCTAGCTACAACTTGAAATCCATAGGGTATAAATTTAGCGAATTAAAGACGATTGCAGTTTTGCAGTCGTAATAGCGTGAAAGCGCGTAGGAGATAAGCATGAAACGTACATTCATTATGGTATTAGACTCATTCGGTATTGGCGCGAGCGAAGATGCCGAGCGTTTTGGCGACAAGGGTTCCGATACTCTGGGTCACATTGCCGAGGTTTGCGCGCGTGGCGAAGCCAACGTTGGCCGTCAGGGCCCGTTAACGCTGCCTAACCTGAGCCGTCTGGGCCTGGGCAAGGCCGCGGAAGAATCCACCGGCACCTTCCCGCAAGGGCTGGATCGCAATGCGGACATCATCGGCGCTTATGCTTACGCCAGCGAACTCTCTTCCGGTAAAGATACGCCGTCAGGCCACTGGGAAATCGCCGGCGTGCCGGTGCTGTTCGATTGGGGCTATTTCAGCGACGAACACAACAGCTTCCCGCAGGAGCTGCTGGACAAACTGGTCGAGCGCGCCAATCTGCCGGGTTACCTCGGCAACTGCCACTCCTCCGGCACGGTGATCCTCGACCAACTGGGCGAAGAGCACATGAAAACCGGCAAGCCGATTTTCTACACTTCTGCCGACTCGGTATTCCAGATCGCCTGTCATGAAGAGACCTTCGGCCTGGATCGCCTGTATGAACTTTGTGAAATCGCCCGTGAAGAGCTGACCGAAGGCGGTTACAACATCGGCCGCGTGATCGCGCGTCCTTTCCTGGGCGACAAGCCGGGCAACTTCCAGCGTACCGGTAACCGTCACGATCTGGCCGTAGAGCCACCGGCGCCAACCGTGCTGAAAAAGCTGGTGGACGAGAAGGGCGGCGAAGTGGTGTCGATCGGTAAAATTGCCGATATCTACGCCAACGTGGGCATCACCAAAAAGGTCAAGGCTACCGGCATCGACGCGCTGTTCGACGCTACCCTGATCGAAATGGAAAAAGCCGGCGACAACACCATCGTGTTCACCAACTTCGTTGATTTTGACTCCTCTTACGGCCACCGCCGTGACGTGGCCGGCTATGCCGCCGCGCTGGAGCTGTTCGACCGCCGCCTGCCGGAGCTGCTGAAACTGGTGAAAGATGAAGACATCATTATCTTCACCGCCGACCACGGCTGCGACCCGACCTGGCCGGGCACCGACCACACCCGTGAGCACATTCCGGTCCTGGTTTACGGCCCGAAAGTGAAACCGGGTTCGCTGGGGCACCGCGAAACCTTCGCCGACATCGGCCAGACTGTCGCCAGCTACTTTGGCGTGTCACCGATGGATTACGGCAAATCCATGCTCTAAGACTTTGTTTGTGCCGGGCGGTTGCCCGGCGTATTTTTTATTCATGACGACGATTTGAAGGAAGATAATTATGGCTACGCCGCATATTAATGCTGAAATGGGTGATTTCGCTGACGTAGTACTGATGCCGGGCGATCCGCTGCGGGCAAAATACATCGCGGAAACTTTCCTGGAAGGCGCGGTGGAAGTGAACAACGTGCGTGGCATGCTGGGCTTCACCGGGACCTACAAGGGCCGCAGGATCTCCGTAATGGGCCACGGTATGGGTATCCCATCCTGCTCCATCTATGCGCGTGAACTGATTGCCGAATTCGGCGTGAAGAAAATCATCCGCGTAGGTTCTTGCGGCGCGGTGCGTGACGATATCAAACTGCGTGACGTGGTGATCGGTATGGGGGCTTGCACCGATTCCAAAGTGAACCGCCTGCGTTTCAAGGATCATGACTACGCGGCAATCGCCGACTTCGACATGGTGCGTAACGCCGTCGACGCGGCTGCCGCACAGGGTATCCCGGCGCGCGTGGGTAACATCTTCTCCGCCGATCTGTTCTATACGCCGGATCCGGATATGTTCCAGGTGATGAAGAAGTACGGCATCCTGGGTGTGGAAATGGAAGCTGCGGGCATCTACGGTGTGGCGGCTGAGCTGTTCGAAGAATTCGGTTCCAAGGCGCTGACCATTTGCACCGTTTCCGACCACATTCTGCGTCACGAAGCGACCACCGCTGCAGAGCGTCAAACCACCTTTAATGAAATGATCATTATCGCGCTGGAGTCTGTGCTGTTGGGCGACAAAGAGTAATCACGCTGTGGGCGCAGCGTTCTGCTGCGCCCCTGTCGAAGCTATTCACCAATCTATTCAATACTGCACAAAATAATCAGGATTTTCTTTTTAATTCAATCTGTTGGTTGGTTTTCTTTCTATTCATTTATCCATGCATGATCCTGCGGGCATCAGACCTTTTTCTCTGCTTCTTTTTCTTGCGGCTGTTCGTCATCGTCATCTTCCACCGTGTTGCCTTCCTCCAACGGCGTGTTGGCGGTCAACAGATACGGCGACTGTTGCCAGCGGCTGCGACGGTGTTGCAGTAATGTGCGTGCCAGGATAATGCCGATGGCCAGCGCCAGCAGGATCATCAGGCGCAGCAGGTTGGTGGTGTTATCCACCTGTTTGGATTCGGTCGCCAGTACGTGGGTGTCCAGCGTGATGCGGATAAAGCCGATCGGCCCGTCTTTGTTCTCAATGGGTTCAACCAGTTGATGATTGAAATAGCTGCCGGCGCGTTTGCCGTCAAGCGACAGGCGATCGCGTATACTTATCTGTTCGCCGGCGTGGGAAACCAACGATCCGTCCAGCTGATAGACGCTGGCGTCCAGAATGCGGCTGTGGTCGGTGAGCTGTTTGAGGATGGCCTCGACGCGTTGGTTGTCGACGTCGCTGTCGTCATCCATCAGGGGCGCCAGGCTGGACGCCACCTGTTTGGTCAGCGTTTGGGCCAGTTCTTCCACCTGTTCGGATCGCGCCAACTGGTGACTCAGGCTAAAATAGGACGCGCCCTGCATCAACAGTACCAGCAAAGCCAGGCAAATCAGGATAATAGCGGTGCGGTGCAGGCGAAATTTCAGTTTAGCGCGAGCCATGCAGGTTCCTTGGGCATCTTGGACACTTTATGTTGCCAGAAGCAATGGCGATAGGATAGCTTGATGCGTCGTTTTATCATGCAGTGTTTTTTCAGGAGTTAAGGATGTCGAATAGTCTGACCTATTGCGATCTCCCGGCTGAGATTTCTCAATGGCCGGGTCTTCCCCTTTCGCTGAGCGGTGACGAAGTGATGCCGCTGGATTATCGGGCGGGTCATACCGGTTGGCTATTATATGGCAGAGAACTGAACAAAACGCGCATTACCGATTTCCAGCGTAAGCTGGGCGCGGCGATGGTGATCGTCACCGCCTGGTGCGTAGAGGATTATCAGGTGGTTCGTTTGGCAGGGACTCTGACGGCGCGCGCCAAGACGCTGGCGGCGGAGAGTGGGCTGGATGTGGCACCGCTGGGCAAGATCCCCCATCTGCGTACCCCAGGCTTGCTGGTGATGGATATGGACTCCACCGCGATTGAAATTGAATGCATCGACGAGATCGCCAAACTGGCGGGCGTCGGTGAGCAGGTGTCGGAAGTGACCGAACGCGCGATGCGCGGCGAACTGGACTTTACCGCCAGCTTGCGTCAGCGCGTCGGCACGCTGAAAGGTGCCGATGCCAATATCCTCAAGCAGGTGCGCGACGAGCTGCCACTGATGTCCGGGCTGACCAACCTGGTGCGCAAGCTGCAGGCGATGGACTGGCATGTGGCGATAGCCTCGGGCGGTTTCACCTATTATGCCGAATACCTGCGCGATAGGCTGAAGCTGGTGGCGGTGGTCGCCAACGAGCTGGAGATCCGCGACGGCAAGCTGACCGGCGAGGTGCTGGGCCCGGTGGTGGACGCGCAGTTCAAAGCCGATACGCTGGTGGCACTGGCGGAAAAACTGGGCATTCCACCGCAGCAAACCGTGGCGATCGGCGACGGTGCCAACGATTTGAAAATGATGCAGGTTGCCGGGTTGGGCATTGCCTATCACGCCAAACCGAAAGTCTATGAGAAGGCGCAGGTGTCGATTCGCCATGCAGACCTGATGGGCGTGCTGTGCGTACTGACCGGCAGCCTGAAACACGAAGTTCGCTAAAGTAAGCCCCTGACCCGGCGATAATGCCCGTCAGCGGCAATGTGGTAATAAAGCAGAGGTAATACGTGGCAAAAGCAGCAAAACGGGCGTTTGTATGTAATGAGTGCGGCGCAGATTATCCGCGCTGGCAGGGGCAGTGCAGCGCTTGCCACGCCTGGAACAGCATTACAGAAGTGCGCCTGGCTGCGGTGTCTTCCTCTTCTCGCAATGAGCGCCTGAGCGGTTACGCCGGCGATGCCGGGATCAGCAAGGTGCAAAAGCTGTCGGACATCAGCCTGGAGGAACTGCCGCGCTTCTCCACCGGTTTCCTGGAGTTTGACCGCGTGCTGGGCGGCGGCGTGGTGCCGGGCAGTGCGATCCTGATCGGCGGTAACCCCGGTGCCGGTAAAAGTACCTTGCTGCTGCAGGTGCTGTGCAAACTGTCCGAACAGATGAAAACCCTGTACGTCACCGGTGAGGAGTCACTGCAGCAGGTCGCGATGCGCGCCCATCGCCTCGGCTTGCCGACCGGCGGCCTGAATATGCTGTCGGAAACCAGCATTGAACAGATCTGCCTGATCGCCGAGCAGGAACAGCCGAAGCTGATGGTGATCGACTCCATTCAGGTGATGCACATGGCGGATATTCAATCTTCGCCGGGCAGCGTAGCGCAGGTGCGTGAAACTGCCGCCTATTTGACGCGCTTTGCCAAGACGCGCGGCGTGGCGATTGTCATGGTCGGTCACGTCACCAAAGACGGTTCGCTGGCCGGACCGAAAGTATTGGAACACTGTATCGACTGTTCGGTACTGCTGGATGGCGACGCCGATTCGCGTTTTCGTACCCTGCGCAGCCATAAAAACCGCTTTGGTGCGGTGAATGAACTGGGCGTGTTCGCCATGACCGAGCAGGGCCTGCGTGAGGTCAGCAACCCGTCGGCCATCTTCCTCAGTCGTGGCGATGAGGTCACCTCCGGCAGTTCGGTGATGGTGGTTTGGGAAGGCACGCGGCCGTTGCTGGTGGAAATTCAGGCGCTGGTGGATCATTCGATGATGTCTAACCCGCGGCGGGTGGCGGTCGGCCTGGAACAAAACCGATTGGCGATCCTGCTGGCGGTACTGCACCGCCACGGCGGATTGCAGATGTCCGATCAGGACGTGTTCGTTAACGTGGTCGGCGGGGTGAAGGTCAGCGAGACCAGCGCCGATTTGGCGTTGCTGATGTCGCTGGTGTCCAGCCTGCGCGATCGCCCACTGCCGAACGATTTGGTGGTGTTTGGCGAAGTGGGGCTGGCGGGGGAGATCCGTCCGGTACCGAGCGGTCAGGAACGTATTTCCGAGGCGGCGAAACACGGCTTCAAGCGCGCCATTGTGCCGCACGCCAACGTACCGAAAAAACCACCGGCCAATATGCAGGTGTTCGGCGTGAAGAAGCTGGCGGACGCGCTGGACGTGCTGGAACAGTTTTATTAATTGCCACGGGGTACGCAGATTATGCTATTTTGTTTAGCATACTAAACCCTATGAATTTCAAGTTGCAGCTAGGCGCCCAGCTCGCTCATTCCCAGGCGCTTACTTAGGTAAGTAACTGGGATGAGCGACAAATCTGTCGGGAACCGATTTGAACGCTGCTTGCAGCGGCCCCAAAGGGGCAAGGCCCACGGATGGGCCTTGTAAGCAGGTAACAACGCTGCGGCTTGAAATACGACGGGTAAAAACGGAGGGGCTATGCGGCAATTCGACTACCTTAAGGCGTCGATTAAGCAGAAGAACTGCACTCTGCAGCAGGTGGCGGATGCCAGTGGCATGACCAAAGGCTATCTTAGCCAGCTGTTAAACGACAAAATCAAAAGCCCGAGCGCCCAGAAACTGGAAGCGCTGCACCGTTATCTGGGGCTGGAATTCCCGCGCCGCGAGAAAAAGGTCGGCGTGGTGTTTGGTAAATTTTACCCACTGCACACCGGCCATATTTACCTGATCCAGCGAGCCTGTAGCCAGGTGGATGAGTTGCACGTGATCCTGTGCCACGATGAGCCACGCGATCGGGAACTGTTTGAGAACAGCTCGATGTCGCAACAGCCGACGGTCAGCGATCGTCTGCGTTGGTTGCTGCAAACCTTCAAATACCAGAAAAACATTCATATTCATTCGTTTGACGAGCAGGGCATCGAACCCTATCCGCACGGCTGGAACGTGTGGAGCGACGGAATGAAAGCTTTTCTGGAACAGAAGGCGATAGTGCCGAGCTTTATCTATTCCAGCGAAGAGCAGGATGCCCCGCGTTACCGTGAACATCTGGCGATTGAAACCATTCTGATCGACCCCGAACGCTCATTCATGAATATCAGCGGCCGCCAGATCCGTCAGGATCCGTTCCGCTATTGGGATTATATTCCGACCGAAGTGAAGCCGTTCTTTGTCCGCACCGTGGCGATCCTCGGCGGTGAGTCGAGCGGTAAATCGACCCTGGTGAATAAGCTGGCGAACATCTTTAACACCACCAGCGCCTGGGAATATGGCCGCGACTATGTGTTCTCGCACCTCGGCGGGGATGAGATGGCGTTGCAGTATTCAGACTACGACAAAATCGCTCTGGGCCAGGCGCAATACGTTGACTTTGCGGTGAAATATGCCAACAAAGTGGCGTTCATCGATACCGACTTCGTCACCACGCAGGCGTTCTGCAAAAAGTACGAAGGGCGCGAACACCCCTTTGTGCAGGCGTTGATTGACGAGTACCGGTTTGATTTGGTGATCCTGCTGGAGAACAACACCCCCTGGGTGGCGGATGGCCTGCGCAGCCTCGGCAATCCCAACGATCGCAAGGCGTTCCAGTATTTGCTGGAAGAGATGCTGCGCGCCAACAACATCGAGTACGTACACGTAGAGTCCAGCGATTACGACGAGCGCTTCCTGCGCTGCGTCGAACTGGTCAAGCAGTTGCTTGCGGCCGACGCCAGCCGTTTGGTCGACGTCACTGCGTCGTAAACCATCGGGGCGCACGCTGCTGCGCCCCGCCTGCTATCAGTAAACAATCACCAGTTTTCCCTGCATGTGTCCGTCGAGCAGTTTTTGGTGCGCGGCGGTCAGCGTGGGCACTGTCAGCCCCTGCAGCGTCTCGCTCAGGGTAGTGCTCAGTTTCCCTTCATCCAGCAATTGCGCCACTTGCTTGAGGATCTCGCCCTGTTGAGCGATGTCCGGCGTGTTGAACATGCTACGGGTAAACATCAATTCCCAGTGCAGCGCAGCGCTTTTTAACTTCAGGGCGCTCTGGTCCAGTGGCTGTGCGTTTTCGACGATGGTACAGATATGGCCCATCGGCGCGATCAGATCGGAGATGGCTTTCCAGTGGCCGTCGGTGTCGTTCAGGCAAAGAATATAATCCACGCTCTCAATGCCCTGCTGCGCCAGGTTGCCTTTCAGATCACGATAATCCACCACCAGATCGGCGCCACGTTCCAGACACCATGCCGCCGACTCGGGACGTGAAGCGGTCGCAATCACCTTCACCTGGCTGCGCTGGGCCGCAAACGGGATCGCCAACGAACCCACGCCACCGGCGCCGCCGATAATCAGCAGGGTTTTGCCCGCTGCCGCGTCCTGAATTTTCAGGTGTTCGAACAGGGCTTCCCAGGCGGTCAGGGCGGTCAACGGCATGGCGGCGGACTCGGCCCAGTTCAGGTTGCGCGGCTTGCGGGCAGTGATGCGCGAATCAATCAACTGATGGGTGCTGTTGCTGCCAGGGCGGGTGATATCGCCCGCGTACCAGACCTCGTCGCCGGGTTTGAAGCCGCTGACGCTGCTGCCCACTTCAACCACGACGCCGCTGGCGTCCCAACCGAGAATACGGGGCTGCTGCAGGCCGCTTTTTTGCAGGCCGGCATGGACCTTGGTGTCCACCGGGTTGACCGACACCGCTTTAACCTCCACCAGCAAATCGTACTGGCCTGGGGTGGGTTTCTCCGGGCTGATCTCAATGAAGTCGGCGGGGTTTTTCGGGTCTACGGCAATGGCTTTAATCGGCATGACGGTACTCCTTTCGAATGAATAGTCTCAGTGTAGACCTGTTGAGAGAGGGTGATAAGATGGACAATAACTAACTAAGTGTTCGTCTGAGGTGAACAATGAGGTTTAAACAACTGCAGGATATGGCGTTGTTTGCGCTGGTGGCCGAATGTGGCAGCTTTACCGCCGCCGCCAAACGCGCTGCCTTGCCGAAGTCCAGCGTCAGCCAGCGCATCAGCCAGTTGGAACAGACGTTGGGCCTGCGGTTGCTGAACCGCACTACCCGTCAGCTTAATCTGACCTTTGCCGGCGAACGCTATCTGGAACACTGCCAGGAGATGCTGACCGCCGCCGAACGGGCCGATTTGGCGTTGCAACGGCTGCGTGACAACCCGAGCGGCCGGTTGCGCATCTCGACCCCCGCCGGACTGGGCGCAACGTTGCTGGCGCGGCTGGCGGCGGATTTTCAGCGCCAATATCCGGACGTCTCGCTGGAGGTGTCGGTATCCGATGCGATGGTGGATATGGTGCAGGATGGGTTTGATGCCGCGTTACGCACCGGCAAGCCGCAGGACTCTTCGCTGATTGGCCGCCGTTTGGGGCATGCGCCGCGTTATTTACTGGCTTCATCGGCCTATCTGGCGCAGTACCCGCCGATCGTTCATCCGCAACAGCTACAGCAGCATCGCTGTATCGCGCACCGTTCCTGGCCCGCCTGGAGCCTGCGGCGAGGTGATGAGTATTTCCGCTGGCAACTGCCGACGCTGCATATCACCGATAACCTGCTGTACGCGCGTGAATGTGCGATTGCCGGTGCGGGCATCACCTTGCTGCCGGCCTTTCTCAGCCGCGAGGTGGTGGCGCAAAAGCAGTTGGTGGAGGTGTTGCCGGAATGGCAGGCGGAAGGCAATGAACTGTATCTGGTTTATCCGAGCCGCAAGCTTAATTCGCCGGCGCTGGCCTGTTTTATCGACGTGGTGTTGCAGCACCCGGTGTTTGACGACTACGCCCGCGAGCTGGCGCGGGAATAAAAAAGGCGCCGTATCAAACAGCGCCTGAGTTAGATGACAACGTTATATTCTAGCTCGAGATACCCGGGCCTAGCGCACCGAGGGGCCATTATGGGACACGTCCATGTGTCCCACCCTACGGGCCGACTGAAAGTCGTTCCAATTTGCTCCCGGCAAATTGGTCGGCAGCTAAAGCTGCTACGACCCCAACGGCACGCTCTCCCTAATAACGGGCTTTGTCAGCCTTGAGGGTTACTTGGCGATCTTCTTGTACTTGATACGGTGCGGTTCCAGTGCTTCGGCGCCCAGCGTACGTTTCTTGTACTCTTCGTATTCGGTGAAGTTACCTTCGAAGAACTCGACGTTGCCTTCATCCTGGTAATCCAGAATGTGGGTGGCGATACGGTCGAGGAACCAACGGTCGTGCGAGATAACCATCGCGCAGCCTGGGAATTCCAGCAGGGCGTTTTCCAGCGCGCGCAGGGTTTCGATATCCAGGTCGTTGGTCGGTTCGTCGAGCAGCAGCACGTTGCCGCCAACCTGCAGCAGCTTGGCCAGATGCAGACGACCGCGCTCACCGCCGGACAGTTCGCCGACGTGCTTGCCCTGATCGACGCCTTTGAAGTTAAAGCGACCGACGTAAGCACGGCTTGGCATTTCGGTGTTGCCGATACGCATGATGTCCTGGCCGCCGGACACTTCTTCCCAAACGGTTTTTGAATTGTCCATGCTGTCGCGGAACTGATCGACCGAGGCCAGCTTCACGGTGTCGCCCAGCACGATGCTGCCGGAGTCAGGCTGTTCCTGACCGGACATCATGCGGAACAGCGTGGATTTACCGGCGCCGTTCGGGCCGATAATGCCGACAATCGCGCCTTTCGGCACGGCAAAGGAGAGATCGTCAATCAGCACGCGGTCGCCATAGGACTTGCGCAGGTTGCTGACTTCAACCACTTTATCGCCCAGGCGTGCGCCAGGTGGGATAAACAGTTCGTTGGTTTCGTTACGCTTTTGGTATTCGGTGCTGTTCAGCTCTTCAAAGCGGGCCAAACGTGCCTTGCCTTTGGACTGACGGCCTTTGGCGCCCTGACGAACCCACTCCAGCTCTTTCTCGATGGATTTGCGACGTGCGGCTTCGGAAGAGGCTTCCTGTGCCAGACGTTCGTCTTTCTGCTCCAGCCAGGAAGAGTAGTTGCCTTCCCACGGGATGCCTTCGCCACGGTCCAGTTCGAGGATCCAACCGGCCACGTTGTCGAGGAAGTAACGGTCGTGGGTGATCGCCACGACGGTGCCTTCGAAGTCGTGCAGGAAGCGTTCCAGCCAGGCCACGGATTCAGCATCCAGGTGGTTGGTCGGTTCGTCGAGCAGCAACATGTCCGGTTTTTCCAGCAGCAGGCGGCACAGCGCTACGCGGCGACGCTCACCCCCGGAAAGGTTGGCGATTTTCGCGTCCCATTCCGGCAGGCGCAACGCATCGGCGGCACGCTCAAGCTGGGTATTCAGGTTGTGGCCATCGTGGGCCTGAATGATCTCTTCCAGGCGACCCTGCTCAGCGGCCAGCTTGTCGAAGTCTGCGCCTTCTTCAGCGTACAGCGCGTACACCTCATCAAGACGTTTCAGGGCGCCAACCACTTCCGCCAGCGCTTCTTCGACCGACTCGCGGACGGTGTGCTCCAGGTTCAGTTGCGGTTCCTGAGGCAGGTAGCCGATTTTGATCCCTTGCTGCGGGCGAGCTTCACCTTCGATATCGGTATCGATGCCGGCCATGATGCGCAACAGGGTGGATTTACCTGAGCCGTTCAGACCCAGTACGCCGATTTTGGCGCCAGGGAAGAAGCTCAGCGAGATGTTTTTCAGGATGTGACGCTTCGGCGGAACCACTTTGCCGACGCGGTGCATGGTATAGACGTATTGAGCCACAGTGCTCTGCCTCTCTATATCAGTTTTTATAGGATGTCTGGCTGCGGAGTGTAGCCCGTTTCGAAAGCGGATCCCAGACATCACACTCAGCGAGCGCTAAGTATAACCGGTTATGCGCCCGTGAAGGCGCATATTGGTGGCTTAAGGGGTGACGACGATCGCGACGCGGCGGTTTTCCGCACGGCCGCTGGAGGTGTGGTTATCGGCGACCGGATCGCGTTTACCCATACCGCGGGTTTCGATGTTGGCGCGCGGAATGCCTACGCTGGCCAGCAGGTCGGCCACCGCATTGGCGCGGCGCAGCGAGAGCTGGTCGTTATAGCTGTCTTCACCGTAATTATCCGTGTGACCATCCAGACGGAACTTGGTGATGCCGACGCTCATCAGTGCGCGACCCATTTTCTGTACCGTGTCGGTACTTTCCGGGTTCAGTTTGCCGATGTTGTTGCCAAACAGCACCTTGTCGGACATGCCAAATTCCCAGCCGTTATCCGTCAGTTTGAACCCTTGCGACTGCAGCAAGGCAATCTGCTCGGGCGTCAGGCCCTGTGGCTTGCTCTGGCAGCCGGCGAGCGCCAGCAGGGCGATAAACATCATCGTCAGTAGTGAAAAACGGCTTTTTAATGTTTGCTGTATCATAATCAAATCCCTAGTTTTATTTTATAGCCGGGGCTTTATTTTTGTATTGCCAGCCGCCAGCCTCCGTTATAACGATGCTTTGCCTGATACATTGCATCGTCAGCTTCGTGCAAGAGTCCCTGAGGCGTCATCGCATGTTCAGGGTAAAGTGCAATACCGATACTCAAAGAGGACATGACCTCTTCGCCGTTCGGTAAAATTACCGGTTGGGTCATGCAGTCGATAATGTTATCGGCAATCTGCAGTACATCTTCCGTAGTGTGGACCGGTGCCAACAGTACGGCGAACTCATCACCTCCTAAACGTGCAACCAGGTCGCTTTCGCGCAACTGCGCGCGGATACGCCCGGCAATGGTGGTCAGCACTACGTCGCCGGCGGCGTGACCGTAGCTGTCGTTAACTTCCTTGAAGCGATCGCCGTCGATAAACAGCACCGCCAGTTTTTCGGGTGACTGAATGTCCCCCAGCGCACGGCTCAGTCGGCCTTCGAAGAAGGCACGGTTCGGCAAGCCGGTCAGGCTGTCGTGGGTCGCCCGGTGCGTCAGTGAGTCATTCTCCTGTTTCAGGTGTGCCTGCCAGGCTTCCAGTTCGTCGAGCAGGCCATTAAAGTCGCTGCTCAGCTCATGCAGTTCGGCAATCGGCGCCGAAGGGACGCGCAGGCCAAAGGCGCGATCGCGTCGCACCGCATGGGCCACGTTGGCGATATCGTCCAGCGAGCGGACGATCCCTTGCAGCATGCGGCGGGACAGGACCAGCGCACACAGGGTACTGAGCACCAGACAGGCGATCATGCCCACCATGCCGCGCAGCAGAAAACGCAGCAGGCTGCCGCCGTGGCCGCTCAGCCACACTTTGCCGACTTCTTTGCCTTCGTGGGTGATCGGCAGGATCACCGGTTCCGGCAAGGCCCAGTGGGCCACGACTTGTTCCATGCCGTGCAGCGGGCCATCCTTGGGATGGCGCCAGGTGGCGAGCACTTTGCCGCTGTTGTTCAGGATTCTGGCTTCCGACACTTCCTCTTTGGAGGCGATCAGCACCAGCGCCTCGCGTGCGGCGGTGCGGTCTTCGAACACCACGGCGGCTTCAACGGTATAGCTGATGGAGCGTGCGATCAGATGCAGGTTGTGGTTGGCGTAGGCACGCAGCGCAAACAGCGCCACCAGCGTCAGGAAAATCCCGGCGGTGCCGACGGCAATCAGCGCCAGTCCAAGATGTACCCTTTGCAGCACCCGGCCCAGCGTGGGGCGTGACTGACCCGAACGGTTCTTGCGCAACCACTTCATAGCGGAGGCGCCTGTTTGCGTGCCAGTTGCAGCACGTTGGGGTGAACGCGTACGCCGCTACGTGCCAGTGCATCGAGGTTCGCTTTGAAACTGGCGGTGTCACCTTCGATTTGCAGGCAAAACGCGCTGCCGGCCGAACATTCAACATCGTTCTCGCTGATGCTGAGAATGGAATGGCCGCTGATGCGCTGTATAAAATTCTGTTTCTGAGCGGCGTTAACATTGCCCAAATAAATCACGTCGCAGCCGGTGCTCAGCAGTGGGCTGTCGAACGAGACGCGTTCGGCCTTAATCGGCCGCGGAGCGCTAAGCAGGATGGGATCGAACAGGCCTTCGGCATACTGGGTTGGCGCTGTCACGCACAGCCGGATCGGATTGGGTTCATTGGGCCAACGGGCATAGCTGATGATGCCCACCACCACGGTGGTGACGGCATGAATACGATTTTGATAGGGATCACCGGTTGCAGGGCGGGCTGAACCGGGAAATGCCAACAGAGTCAGCAGAACCAGCGACAACAGACGGCCGTAGTCCAGACGTGCGCAAATGAAACTCGTGAATGAGTTTTTTGCGCAGGTTGCCAACCACGCGACATTCTTCGCCATCTTCATCTGCCATTCCTGCCTACGTCCGCAGTACTGATGCGGCAACATAACAATGAGAAGCCTGACCCGGTCGAAGGGATAATTGCCTTGCTAAAAACGATCAATCGCACTGCTTGATGAACACTATCTGACCCATAATTGGCGCGGATTGTATTATAAGATATCCCGGTTGCGCGCTTTATGTGCCGTTTTCTCGGAATTATCTTACCTTTTTTTAATAGTATAAAAATGTCGGTCAGGCTTTGCCAGGCGTTTTCTGCAAAGTTATCGCGGCCGGTCTGGGGTTCGGGGGATTTGCGCAACACCTTTGTTCCCCGTTTTTGGGTTATATCCTGTGATGACTCATTATTTCAAATGACTTCATCTTATTGTCGGGTGGCGCATATTAATAATAAAGGAGCCGTGCGTTGCTCCATGTTAACGTCGGGTTAATGATTAATATCCGGGCATTGATGCCCGCTTTATTTTATTTGTCAGCGACGGTAAACCTTTTTTACCTGAAGCCCATCGTGACGATAAACTTCTTCTACAGTAGTGAATGGATAAGCGATCGCGCTGTCTATGGTAGATGGCTGAGCGAGTCGCTCAGCGCCCCCTTTTGCTCTGGCGTGTTGGATGAGGTGAGATCTCACGACAGGGCGCGAAACACTCGGAGAGTCGTTTCACCGAACCGTTGGCTGCCGGCGTAGCGCGGCAACGGGGGAATCGGCTCTGGCAACACCATCAGCATTAGCGAGGAAAGAGTCAGTATGGTCAAGGTAGACAAGTGGCGGTTTTTGGCTGTGGGCCTGTGCCTGACGGCATTCTCTGGTGCCGCATTGGCGGACTCGCTGGACGCCCAGCGTCAGCGTTACCAGCAGATTAAACAGGCGTGGGACAGCAAACAGATGGACGTGGTGGCGCAATTGATGCCGACGCTGCGCGATTACCCGCTATACCCTTATCTGGAATACCGTGAGCTGACGCAAGATCTTGGCCAGGCCGGGTTCTCCGAAGTGAATGACTTTATCAAGCAGCACCCGACGTTGCCGCCGGCCAAATCGCTGGCCCCGCGCTTTGTTAACGAACTGGCGCGGCGTGAAGACTGGCGCACCCTGTTGGCCTTTAGCCCGCAAGCCCCCAAACCCATCGCTGCGCGTTGCAATTACTACTACGCCAAATGGGCCACCGGCGATCAACAGGCGGCCTGGAGCGGCGCTGAAGATGTCTGGATGAGCGGTAAATCATTGCCGGGCGCCTGTGACAAGTTGTTCAACGTCTGGCAAGGCTCCGGTAAACAGACGCCGTCGGCTATTTTGGAACGCATGAAGTTGGCGTTGAAAGAAGGCAACAGCGGCCTGGTCAACAGCCTCTACCGTCAGTTGCCGTCAGATTATCAGACCATGGGCGATGCGTTGGTACGGCTGCAAAACGATCCTGCCACGGTAGAGTCCTTTGCCCGTAGCGTGGGGCCGACCGATTTTACGCGTGCCGCGACTGGCATCGCTTTCGAACGCCTGGCACGCCAGGATGTAGAAAATGCCCGCGCGATGATCCCGACGCTCGTGCGCTTGCAGAAAATGAGCGACAGCGAGCGACTGGGGCTGGAAGAGGCGGTGGCCTGGCGCCTGATGGGCAGCGACGCGACCTTTGAACAAACCCAGTGGCGCGATAAGGTGATCTTGCGCAGTCAGTCTCCGGCGCTGCTGGAGCGTCGTGTGCGTATGGCCTTGGGCAATGGCGATCGCCAGGGCGTAGCGACCTGGCTGGCGCGACTGCCAACGGAATCACGCAATAAAGATGAATGGCGTTACTGGCGTGCGAGCCTGTTACTGGACGAGGGCAAACGCAGCGAAGGTGAAGAGATCCTGCGTCGCCTGATGAATGAACGCGGCTTCTACCCGATGGTGGCCGCGCAGAAACTGAATACGACTTACCCGGTGATGGTCGCGGTGGCGGCAAAACCGCGCGCGTCGCTGGTGGACGGGCCGGAAATAGCCCGGGTACGTGAACTGATGTACTGGAATATGGATAACCTGGCGCGCAGCGAGTGGACCTCGTTCGTCTCCAGCCGCAGCCGTCCGGAACAGGAAGCGCTGGCGCGTTATGCATTCGAGCAAAAATGGGCCGATCTCAGCGTGCAGGCGACCATCGTCGGCAAACTGTGGGATCACCTTGAAGAGCGCTTCCCGGTGGCCTGGCCGCAAGAGTTCCGGGCTGCGACCGATGACAAGGGGATCACGCCAAGCTACGCCATGGCCATAGCCCGTCAGGAGAGCGCCTGGAACCCGAAAGCCCAGTCGCCGGTCGGGGCCAGTGGCCTGATGCAGGTGATGCCGCGTACCGCGCAGCATACCGTGCAGATGTACAATATTCCCGGTTACTCCAGCCCGAGCCAACTGCTTGATCCCCGGGTTAACATTACCATCGGCACCAGCTATCTGGAGTATGTGTACCAGCAGTTCGGCCGTAACCGCATTCTGTCGTCGGCGGCTTACAATGCCGGTCCATCGCGGGTGAATACCTGGTTGGGTAACAGCGAAGGCCGGGTGGATGCGGTGGCGTTTGTCGAAAGCATCCCGTTCTCGGAAACCCGTTCCTACGTGAAGAACGTGCTGGCCTATGACGCATTTTATCGCTATCTCATGCATCGTCCGGCCAAGGTGCTGACCGATGCCGAGTGGCAGAGGCGTTATTGATTTTTGCGTCGCTATGGTATGCTGCTGTACTAGTTAAATAGTATGGTGGCTTGCCATGACGCAATTATCGCTTAACGACCCGGCTCTTTCAGAACAAGGCAATGAGGATTGGCTGCGCTTTGTCGCGCTGCTGCAGAATTCGTTCGCCCAGGAATTGCATCAACCGCTGATGCAGCTGCTGCTGACGCCGGACGAACGTACGGCTTTGGGGACGCGGGTGCGGATTATTCAGGAACTGATGCGCGGTGAGATGAGCCAGCGTGAGCTGAAGAACGAACTGGGGGCGGGAATTGCCACCATCACTCGCGGTTCGAACAGCCTGAAGGCGGCGACGCCGGCGTTGAAGCAGTGGCTGGAACAGCAATTGCTGGACGAGGCGCAGTAGTCGCGCCTCGTCCGCCCGCGCTTATTTTTGCGGCGCGTTGTTGTGGTTTTGGTAGATCGGGTTGTGGAAGGGCACCAGCGCCAGCAACAGAGCCTGATGGTAAACGCTGGTGCGGCTCAACCGCCCATCGGTAAAGATACCGATAGCGCCGCCCTGGCGCTTCACTTCGGCATTGCCGGTGATAGCCGCCATTTCACTCCCCAATTCGCGGCCGGCGCGAATTCCCTGTAAAATCGTCTCCGGCAGCATCAGACTGGCTGAGCGCGATTCGCCGCGGGTGTACGGGTTTTCCACCGTCATCCAGGCGAAGGTCATATTCTCTTCGATACCCGCTTCCACGCCGACCCAAAAGTCGGCCTCTGGGCGTACCTGGCGCGCTTCCATTACGCGCTGGCGTGCGCCGGTACGGGTTTCGTGATTGCCGATGGGTTGCAGTGAGACGCCGCTGGCGACGTCGACCGATTCAATGCGGCATTGGTCCGCGCCAAAGGTGTCATTAAAGGCTAACTGAATAGCCTTGATCTTTGCCGGGTTGGTGGTTGCAGCGACAACATGATACATAACGGGTTTGGCATCCTTAAGCTAAGAGCCTATTCAATACGTCAGACGCTGCGCAAGCGGCTTGTGACGAAGATAAACTCAGGTTTCACGCAGTATAACGGAAAAGCAAAATGTTACAGGTATACCTCGTTCGCCACGGCGAAACGGAATGGAATGCGGCTCGCCGCATCCAGGGCCAGTCCGACAGCCCGTTAACCGCCAACGGTGAACATCAGGCTCATTTGGTTGCCCAACGCGTCAGCAAACTGGGTATCACGCACGTGATTACCAGCGATCTGGGGCGAACACGACGCACCGCGCAAATCATCGCAGAGGCTTGCGGCTGCGAGGTTATTCACGATCCACGTTTGCGTGAGTTGCATATGGGGGTTCTGGAAGAACGCCTGATCGAAAGCCTGACGCCGCAGGAAGAACTGTGGCGCAAGCAGATGGTCGATGGCACTGCTGACGGCCGAATCCCTCAAGGTGAATCCATGAGCGAGCTGGGTGAACGGATGCGCGAGGCACTGGAAAGCTGCCTGATGTTGCCTGAAGGCAGCAAACCGCTGATCGTGAGCCACGGTATCGCTCTGGGCTGTTTGATCAGCACCGTGCTCGGGTTACCGGCCTATGCCGAGCGCCGCCTGCGTTTACGTAACTGTTCGCTGTCGCGTGTCGATCATCAGCAGAGCCCATGGCTGGCTTCCGGCTGGATCGTTGAAACGGCGGGCGATGTCACGCATCTGGACATGCCCGCACTGGACGAACTGCAGCGTTAACGGCGAACCGGGATCAAATAGTCGCAGTTGATCTCGGTTGGCGGTTGGGGTGGCCGACGGTCACCCTTGGGGTAAAAGCGCTCAATATCGTGCCCTTTGCGGCGCGTGAGTTTGAGTGCCGGCAGGCAAGTGCCATACAGGGTCAGAATAAAGTCCTGCAGGCCAGAGGCCGGGCCTTCATAACTGAACATCGCATACTCGCCACCTTGCAGCGTCAGCGGCTGCCCAGCCTGAATTTCCTTCGGAACGTGATGCGGTTCCAGCGCCGTGGTGTACAGCACTTCCTGCTCGTCGTCCTTTTCCTGGCTTGGGCGCGAATGGTGCAAGCCATACAGCACCGGCGGCATCGTCTCCGCTTCGCCCAGATACTGACGCCAGAACTGTGAACGCAGCTCGGTACGGAAGTTGGAAATTTGCTCCAGCGTGCAGGAATAGCTTTGCGTCAGGCCAATCAGATGCTGTTCCGGCAGAGTGACAAACTCTGGCTGCGGCAGGGTAAAGGCACCCAGGCGAATTGGCGGACAGATGCCGAATGCGCTCCAGTCTTCGGCGCGGCGATACAACGCCGGCGTTTGCGCAAACTGTTTTTTAAATGCGCGCGTGAATGTCTGCTGCGAGTCGAAGCGATATTGTAAGGCGATATCCAGAATAGGGCGGCTGGTTAAACGCAGCGCCACTGCAGCTTTGGATAATCTCCTTGCCCGGATATAAGCGCCGATGGCGTTACCGGTAATATCTTTGAACATCCGTTGTAAATGCCATTTTGAGTAACCCGCTTTTGCCGCCACGTTGTCCAGCGACAAGGGTTGGTCCAAATGGCTTTCCAGCCAGCTAAGCAGATCACGAATGATACCGGCTTGATCCATAGATCTTCCTCGTAGAGCTTTAGGGTCGGGACCCGAACTGTTTATTCATCACGCTGGTGCTTGCGCTATCAGACCACAATCCATGAGCCATTTTGCGTAGCACTCTTTGCCTCTCGCAGCGGGTTGCGCGAGAGTTGGACGGGGGCACACCTTAAAGGGCGCAAAGAAATAACGACGCCGCATAATAGCAATTTTTTTCCTCCGAGACTCTCAAAGATTTTTTTCACGCTCTGTGCTAAAAAGACCGGTGCGGACCAGAAAAACCCCTATTCTGTGACCTAAAACATAAACAATATTAATTGCCTGCAGCTATTTATATAGTTCAGGTTATTGGAGTTAAGTGAATGAAAAAAGGATGGATATTTTTGTTTGGTTTAGTTTGCGCAACGGTAAACAGCGCGCAGGCAGAACAGGTCGGGTCGGTGGATACGGTATTCAAACTCTTTGGTCCGGACCATAAAATCGTGGTGGAAGCGTTCGATGATCCCGATGTTAAAAATGTAACTTGTTATATCAGCCGGGCCAAAACCGGTGGCATTAAAGGCGGGCTGGGATTGGCGGAAGATACTGCGGATGCGGCCATTTCTTGCCAGCAGGTCGGGCCGATTGCGCTGAACGACAAAATCAAAAACGGCAAGGCGGAAGGGACGGTGGTGTTCCAGAAACGGACGTCACTGGTGTTCAAGAAGCTGCAGGTGGTGCGCTTCTACGATGCGACTCGCAATGCGTTGATTTATCTTAGCTATTCAGACCGTGTGGTGGATGGTTCACCGAAGAATGCGCTGAGTGCGGTGCCGATCATCCCTTGGGGTGAGGCAAAATAAGAGACTTGGGGTTCGGCTGAACCCCAAATATTTTGACACGGGAATTTACTCTTCCAGATCGCCGCAGAAACGGTAACCTTCACCGTGAATGGTAGCAATGATTTCCGGCGTGTCCGGCGTTGATTCGAAGTGCTTGCGGATGCGACGAATGGTCACGTCCACGGTGCGGTCATGCGGCTTCAACTCGCGACCGGTCATCTTCTTCAGCAATTCGCCACGGGATTGGATCTTGCCCGGGTTTTCGCAGAAGTGCAGCATGGCGCGGAATTCACTGCGCGGCAATTTGTATTGCTCGCCCGCAGGGCTGATCAGTGAGCGGCTGTTGATGTCCAGCTCCCAACCGTTGAACTTATAGCTTTCAACCAGACGACGTTCTTCGCCGACGCTGCCCAGGTTCATGGTGCGTGACAGCAGGTTGCGTGCGCGAATGGTCAGTTCACGCGGATTAAATGGCTTGGTGATATAGTCATCAGCGCCGATTTCCAATCCGAGGATCTTATCAACTTCGTTATCGCGGCCGGTCAGGAACATCAGCGCAACGCTGGCCTGTTCGCGCAGTTCACGCGCCAGCAGCAGGCCATTTTTGCCTGGCAGATTGATGTCCATGATAACCAGATTGATATCATTTTCAGACAGGATGTTGTGCATCTCTGCACCATCATTGGCTTCATGAACAACGTAGCCTTCCGCCTCGAAAATGCTCTTCAGGGTGTTACGAGTGACTAACTCGTCTTCGACAATCAGAATGTGCGGGGTCTGCATATTTGCTACCTAAAATTGCCAACAAAATAGAAAATAGGAAGTACAGAAGTCTTTGTTTTCTTAGCGGAGGGCAGAGATTAGCGCTCACGTTCCCTCTTACCAAATGACTACAGTACGTAAACTCGTTCTTGATGCACTTTCCATCTCATGTCAACAAGATCGCTAGCTTGGTGGGGCTGCTATTCCTTACATCCCCAAAGGTGCCAAAACGGCGCATATCCTAACCCTATTAACAGCAATATAACAGTGCGTACCGAATTCATCACCCAACAAAACTAAGCTTTGTTGACATATATCAAATTCAATTGTAGCACGTTAACAGTTTTGTGAAAAACACTTACAGAAATGCCAGCTTAAGTCACAGAAGCCTAAATTCTGTGTACGATTCAGCATTGTTGCGCCTAATGGGGTAGAATTAACGGCTTATTGATAAAGCAGTTATATTAACACCTTGATTAATAAGAATAGTAAATCATAAGAAGTAATAATATGTATTCCGTGCCATTTATCAGGCCAATAACGCATTTAATCCTGTCTATCGCGACCTGTGGGATTATTGTTGCACATTTGTAAATGTAATCAGACTATCCTGAACAGTCAAAAACTCTCGATCCCTTATTCTGCGGAGTATTGATGCAGCTTCATATTGTTTTAGTGGCTCCGGCACGGCCGGAAAACGTCGGCGCTGCGGCGCGGGCAATGAAAACCATGGGCTTCACTTCGTTGCGTATCGTCGACAGTGAGGCTCACCTGCAGCCGGCCGCTCGCTGGGTCGCTCATGGCGCAGGGGAAATCCTCGACGGCGTGCAAACTTTCGCGACTCTGGAGCAGGCGCTGGCGGACGTGGATTTCACCGTGGCCACCACGGCCCGCAGCCGAGCGCGTTTTCATTATTACTGCACGCCGCAACAACTGCTGGGCCAGTTGAATGAGCGCCGCCAGTGGGTGAACCAGGCGGCATTGGTGTTTGGCCGCGAAGATTCCGGGCTGACCAATGAAGAGCTGGAGCTGGCCGATCTGCTGACCGGCGTGCCGATGCAGGCGGATTACCCTTCACTGAATCTCGGCCAGGCGGTAATGGTGTACTGCTATCAATTGTCGGAGTTGATGAACGTTGGTGCACCGCAGGAGCCGGTGGCCAACGAAGGACAGCTCAAGGCGTTGCGTCAGCGTGCTGACGGTTTATTGGCGGCGTTGGAGGTCAGTGACGATCGAAAATTGCGCGACTGGTTGCATCAACGGCTTGGCGTTCTGCAACAGCGGGACACGGCGATGCTGCATACTTTGTTGCACGATATCGAAAAAAAACTGACAAAGTGATACCCGTAAACATGGCTAATTTTGCAGTGTGATCCACTGCAAATTTGCCGCCTGTCTGTCTTTTTGTTCTGCCATCTGGCTTTTCAGCTATCGCATCGCTCAGTTGCTGTGTTGGGTGATAAATGAGCAAAAACAAGAAATAATTTGACTTGGGATAGCGATTGCTTTAACCAATAGAGGGGACAGAGTATTTAATGAGACAGACAGACAAAATGCGAAATATCAGCCTGAACACAACAATTATTACCACCACCGATACCACAGGTAACGGGGCGGGCTGACGCGTACAGGAAACAAAAGAAAAAAGCCCGCACCTAACCAGTGCGGGCTTTTTTTTCGGCTTAAATTCGGGAGAGATAAGAAATGCGAGTGCTGAAATTTGGCGGAACCTCGGTAGCGAATGCAGAACGTTTTCTGCGCGTCGCCGACATCATGGAAAGTAACGCACGTCAGGGACAGGTAGCCACGGTATTGTCTGCTCCGGCTAAAATCACCAACCACTTGGTGGCGATGATTGAAAAAACGGTAGCAGGGCAAGACATTCTGCCAAATATGAGCGATGCAGAACGCATCTTCGCCGACCTGCTGAGCGGTCTGGCGCAGGCACTGCCCGGCTTTGAATACGATCGCCTCAAGTCTTTGGTCGATCAGGAGTTTTCCCAACTGAAGCAGGTGCTGCATGGCGTCGCGTTGCTGGGGCAGTGCCCGGACAGCGTGAATGCGGCCATCATATGCCGTGGCGAAAAGCTCTCCATCGCCATCATGGAAGGGGTGTTTCGCGCCAAAGGTTTCCCGGTCACGGTGATCAACCCGGTTGAGAAACTGTTGGCGCAGGGGCACTACCTGGAATCCACGGTGGACATCGCGGAATCGACTCTGCGTATTGCCGCTGCGGGGATCCCGGCGGATCACATCGTGCTGATGGCCGGTTTCACCGCCGGTAACGACAAGGGCGAATTGGTGGTGCTGGGCCGTAACGGTTCCGACTACTCAGCCGCGGTGCTGGCTGCCTGCCTGCGTGCCGACTGTTGCGAAATCTGGACCGACGTCGATGGCGTTTATACCTGTGACCCGCGCACCGTGCCGGATGCCAGGTTGCTGAAATCGATGTCGTATCAGGAGGCCATGGAGCTTTCCTATTTCGGCGCCAGCGTCCTTCACCCCCGCACCATTGCCCCTATCGCCCAGTTCCAAATTCCTTGCCTGATCAAAAACACCGCTAATCCGCAGGCTCCAGGCACGCTGATTGGCGGCGAAAATCTGGACTCCGATACGCCGGTGAAAGGCATCACCAACCTGAATAACATGGCGATGATCAACGTTTCCGGTCCGGGGATGAAGGGCATGGTCGGCATGGCTGCGCGGGTGTTCGCCGTGATGTCGCGCGCCGGTATCTCGGTGGTGTTGATCACCCAGTCTTCCTCCGAGTACAGCATCAGCTTCTGCGTACCGCAGAGCGAACTGCAACGTGCGCGCCGCGCGCTGGAAGACGAGTTCTACCTTGAATTGAAAGACGGTCTGCTGGAGCCGCTGGACGTGATGGAGCAGCTGGCGATCATCTCGGTGGTCGGCGACGGCATGCGTACCCTGCGTGGCATCTCAGCCAGCTTCTTCTCCGCGCTGGCACGCGCCAATATCAATATTGTCGCTATCGCCCAAGGTTCCTCCGAACGCTCCATTTCGGTGGTGGTCAGCAATGAGTCCGCCACCACCGGGGTGCGCGTTTGCCACCAGATGCTGTTCAACACCGATCAGGTGATTGAAGTGTTTGTCATCGGTGTCGGCGGTGTGGGTGGGGCGTTGATCGAACAGATCTACCGCCAGCAGCCTTGGCTGAAACAAAAGCATATCGATCTGCGGGTGTGCGGCATCGCCAACTCACGCGCCATGCTGACCAACATACACGGCATTCAGCTGGAAAGCTGGCGTGATGAGTTGGCCGGTGCGCAGGAGCCGTTCAACCTGGGGCGTTTGATTCGTCTGGTGAAGGAGTATCACCTGCTGAATCCGGTGATTGTCGACTGCACCTCCAGCCAGGCGGTTGCCGATCAATACGCCGACTTCCTGGCCGACGGTTTCCACGTGGTGACGCCAAACAAAAAGGCTAACACCTCGTCGATGAACTATTACCAACAGTTGCGCACCGCCGCTGCCGGCTCACACCGCAAGTTCCTGTACGACACCAACGTCGGCGCGGGTTTGCCGGTGATCGAGAACCTGCAAAACCTGCTGAACGCCGGTGACGAGCTGACGCGCTTCTCCGGTATTCTGTCCGGTTCGCTGTCGTTTATTTTTGGCAAACTGGACGAGGGCATGTCGTTGTCGGCAGCGACCCTGGAGGCCAAGGCCAAGGGGTATACCGAGCCGGATCCGCGCGATGACCTTTCCGGCATGGACGTCGCCCGCAAGCTGCTGATCCTGGCCCGTGAAGCCGGTTATAAGCTGGAACTGGAGGATATCGAGGTCGAGTCGGCGCTGCCGCCTTCCTTTGATGCCTCCGGGGATGTGGAAACCTTTATGGCACGCCTGCCTGAGCTGGACAAAGAGTACGCTCGCAACGTGGCCAACGCTGCCGAACAGGGCAAGGTGCTGCGCTACGTCGGCGTGATTGAAAATGGCCGCTGTCAGGTACGCATTGATGCGGTAGACGGCAACGATCCGTTGTATAAAGTGAAGAACGGCGAGAACGCCTTGGCTTTCTACAGCCGTTACTATCAGCCGTTGCCGCTGGTGCTGCGTGGCTACGGTGCCGGTAACGATGTGACCGCAGCAGGGGTCTTTGCCGACCTGTTGCGCACACTGTCATGGAAGTTGGGAGTTTAATATGGTTAAGGTGTATGCGCCGGCCTCAATTGGCAACGTAAGCGTCGGCTTCGACGTTCTGGGTGCAGCGGTGTCGCCGATCGACGGCACCTTGCTGGGCGACTGCGTCAGCGTGGAGGCTGCCGAAACGTTCAGCCTGCAGAATGCCGGTCGCTTCGTCAGCAAACTGCCGGACGATCCGAAAGAGAATATCGTTTACCAGTGCTGGGAGCGTTTCTGCCAGGAGATCGGTCGTCAGGTTCCGGTGGCGATGCGACTGGAGAAAAACATGCCGATCGGTTCAGGGCTGGGTTCCAGCGCTTGTTCGGTGGTCGCCGGGCTGATGGCGATGAATGAATTCTGCAACCGACCGCTGGACGAAATGACCCTGCTGGGCCTGATGGGCGAGCTGGAAGGCCGTATCTCCGGCAGCGTGCATTACGACAACGTGGCCCCTTGCTACCTCGGTGGCCTGCAGTTGATGCTGGAAGAAGAAGGCTTCATCAGCCAGGAAGTGCCATGCTTTAAAGACTGGCTGTGGGTGATGGCCTATCCGGGCATCAAGGTCTCCACCGCCGAAGCGCGCGCGATTTTGCCCGCGCAGTATCGTCGTCAGGACTGTATCAGTCACGGCCGCTATCTGGCGGGCTTTATCCACGCCTGCCACACCCAGCAGCCACGTTTGGCCGCCAAACTGATGCAGGACGTGATTGCCGAGCCGTACCGCACCCGCCTGTTGCCGGGCTTTGCCGATGCACGTAAAGCCGCGCAGGATATAGGTGCGCTGGCTTGCGGCATTTCCGGCTCCGGCCCGACGCTGTTCGCCGTCTGTGACGACAGTGCGACGGCGCAACGCATGGCCGATTGGCTGACTAATCACTATCTGCAAAACGACGAAGGTTTTGTTCATATTTGCCGTCTGGATACCGCAGGCGCACGACTACTGGGATAACGCATGAAACTGTACAACCTTAAGGATCACAACGAGCAGGTCAGCTTCGCACAGGCGATCAAACAAGGCCTGGGCAAACAGCAAGGGCTGTTTTTCCCGCTGGAATTGCCGGAGTTTGAGCTGACCGAAATCGACCATCTGCTGGAACAGGACTTTGTCACCCGCAGCAGCCGCATCCTGTCGGCGTTTATTGGTGACGAAGTTTCCGAAGAAGCCCTGCATAAGCGTGTGGCGGCGGCCTTCGAGTTCCCGGCGCCGGTGGCGAAAGTGGAAGATGACATCGCCTGTCTGGAGCTGTTCCACGGCCCGACGCTGGCGTTCAAAGATTTCGGCGGCCGCTTTATGGCGCAAATGCTGGCGGAAGTGGCGGGCGATCAGCCGGTGACAATTCTGACGGCGACCTCCGGCGATACCGGTGCGGCGGTGGCGCATGCTTTCTACGGCCTGAAAAATGTTCGCGTGGTGATCCTTTACCCACAGGGCAAAATCAGCCCGCTGCAGGAAAAGCTGTTCTGTACCCTGGGCGGCAACATCCATACCGTGGCGATTGACGGCGACTTCGACGCCTGTCAGGCATTGGTGAAACAGGCATTTGACGATCAGGAGCTGAAAGAAGCGCTGCACCTGAATTCGGCAAACTCAATCAACATCAGCCGTCTGCTGGCGCAGATTTGCTACTACTTCGAAGCGGTGGCGCAACTGCCGCAGGAAGCCCGTAATCAACTGGTGATCTCGGTGCCAAGCGGCAACTTCGGCGATCTGACCGCCGGTCTGTTGGCCAAATCGCTGGGCCTGCCGGTGAAGCGTTTTATCGCCGCGACCAATGCCAACGACACCGTGCCGCGCTTCCTGACGAATGGTCAGTGGCAGCCGCATGCCACGGTGGCTACGCTGTCGAATGCGATGGACGTCAGTCAGCCGAACAACTGGCCGCGGGTAGAAGAACTGTTCCGTCGCAAGATCTGGCAGTTGAAAGAGCTGGGGCATGCCACGGTGAGTGATGAAACCACCAAGGACAGCATGCGTGAACTGGCGCAGTTGGGTTACCTTTCTGAGCCGCACGCCGCAATCGCCTATCGCGCGCTGCGTGACCAGTTGAAGGAAGGGGAGTTTGGTTTGTTCCTCGGTACCGCGCATCCAGCCAAGTTCAAAGAGAGCGTAGAGGAAATTCTTGGTCAGGAGCTGCCGCTGCCGAAGGCGCTGGCGCTGCGTGCCGATTTGCCGCTGCTGTCTCACAGCCTGCCGGCCGGTTTTAGCGAACTGCGTAAGTTCCTGATGGCCTTGCCTGCCTGAATCTCATCGGGCTCATAAAATCGAAAAGCCGTCATTGCGACGGCTTTTTTATGACTGGGATGGCTTACTGCTCGGGGCGTTTGAACACCAGTTCGTTGCCTTTGGAGTCGGCTTCGTCAAAAGCGTAGCCTTCCAGATTGAAACCCAGTAGTTGTTCGCACTGCGTCAGGCGGTTTTTGATGATGAAGCGGCTCATCAATCCGCGCGCCTTCTTGGCGTAGAAGCTGATCACTTTGTATTTGCCGTTCTTCTCGTCGAGGAACACCGGTTTAATCAGCGTGCCGTGCAGTTTGGCCGGCTTCACCGATTTGAAATATTCGTCGGAGGCCAGATTGACCACCACGTCATCCCCCTGCTGCTCCAGCGCTTCATTAAGCTTTTTGGTGATTTGTTCGCCCCAGAAACTGTACAAATCCTTGCCCTTGGCGTTTTCCAGTTTGATGCCCATTTCCAGGCGGTAAGGCATCATCAGATCGAGCGGGCGCAGCACACCGTACAGGCCGGACAGCATACGCAGATGCTGCTGGGCGAAGTCAAAATCGTCTTCGCTGAAGTCCTGTGCGTGCAAACCGGTATAGACATCGCCCTTAAAGGCCAACAGGGCCTGGCGGGCATTGTCCGGGGTGAATTTGGGCTGCCAGTCGCCAAAGCGAGCAGCGTTCAGGCCGGCCAGTTTATCGCTGATGCCCATCAGTTTGGAGATTTGTACCGGCGTCAGCTCACGGCAGATTTTGATTAACTGCTTCGATTTGTCCAGCAGCTCCGGCTGCGTGAAGCGTTCTGTCGCCAACGGGCTTTCATAATCAAGGGTTTTTGCAGGTGAAATAATAACGAGCATGGCCAGATCCTGTTTATCCAAGAGCGGATACTGTAGCAAAAAGCGCGAGAAAAAGGGTCAATGGGTCTGATAGGCAGGGCGCGTGCCAGACGCGCCCGCAAAAAATCAGTTTTTATCCCATACGCCGGGTTCCAACTGAGATTTCAGCTCAGGGAAACGGTTGGCGTCGAAAGTGGGCAATTTCCCCAGCGTGCGTTGGCGGTGGTAATCGTTGGCCAGTTTCAGCGCCACTTTCGACAGCAGCAGAATGGCCGTCAGGTTGGTGATGGCCATTAACGCCATTGAGGTGTCCGCCATTTTCCACACCACCGGCAACTCGGCCAGTGCGCCAAACATCACCATGCCCAGCGCGGCGCAACGGAAAACCAGCATGCCGGCCGGGTGGTTGCGTTCAAGGAACACCAGGTTGCTCTCGGCATAGGCATAGTTGGCGATAATCGAGGTAAAGGCGAAAAAGAAAATGGCGATGGCGACAAAGGGTGAGCCCCAACTGCCGACGGCGGCGGACAACGCCCTCTGAGTCATGTCGATACCGCTGACGTTGGCCACCGGTTGATCCAGCACGCCGGAGGACAGGATGATCGCGGCGGTTGCGCTGCAAATCACGATGGTATCGATAAAGACCCCGAGCATCTGCACATAACCCTGAGAAGCCGGATGAGGCGGGTAAGGCGAGGCGGAAGCCGCGGCATTGGGTGCCGACCCCATACCGGCCTCGTTGGAGAACAGGCCGCGCTGAACGCCCTGGGTCATCGCCTGAGAAATGCCGTAGCCGACGGCGCCGGCAGCCGCTTCCTGCAGCCCGAAGGCGCTCTTGAGCACCAGCGACAGGATCGCCGGCATTTGCTCGATGTTATGGCCAATCACCCAGAAGGCCAGCAGCAAATAAGCGGCGGCCATCAGCGGCACGACCCATTCGGCCACGCGGGCAACGGAACGAATGCCGCCGAAGATCACCAGACCGCTGAGGACCACCAGAGCGATGCCGACATACAAGGGTTTCACGTTGAAAGCGACGGCGGAAGCCTGGGCGATGGAGTTGGCCTGTACGGCATTGAACACCAGCCCGAAGGCGATGATCAGGAAGATTGAGAACAGCACGCCCATCCAGCGCATGCCCAGCCCTTTCTCCATATAGTAAGCCGGACCGCCGCGGAAGTTACCCTGATCGTCTTTGGTTTTGTAGAGTTGCGCCAGGCTGCTTTCGACAAAGGAAGTGGCCATGCCGATGAAGGCCACCACCCACATCCAGAAGATGGCCCCAGGGCCGCCCGCGGTGAGGGCAATCGCCACGCCGGTCAGGTTACCGGTACCTACGCGCGCGGCGAGAGTGGTACACAAAGCTTGAAAGGAGGAGATGCCTGCGCTGTCGCTTTTGTTGCTGTGCCTGAGCACCGAAAACATGTGGCTGAAATGGCGGACCTGGATAAAGCGGGTGCGCAGGGTGAAATAAATGCCTGTACCGAGCAGCAAATAAATCAGTACCGAACCCCACAAAATATTATTTATAAAATTCATCAGGTCCGTCACGGATCCCTCCTTATTATTGTCATGTGTTGCGCACCACGCTGTATCCACTGCGGGTGAAAATGCATTGATTTAATTTTTACAAGAGCTTAGCTGAAACCAGCCCGGTTCCGAGCAATTGAGATTTTTCTCAGATTGCCGACCCTATTGCATCAATTTTCGCGAATTTAACATAATTTATTCAATCGATAGCACGTTATTGCCTTTTCATCAGCTCGGGAATGACGAAAGATATGGGCGTAAACGGTTGCTCGTCCTAGGATAAAACTCGCGCCGCCGGGCCGCGATTTTCCAGCCTTGCACCGGGCCTTGCGCATGTTATTATCAAGGCAGGGCATGGTTGAACGATGCCAAAAGTTCATGCACAAACGATGAGATAATGCCAACATGACCGATAAATTAACTTCCCTGCGCCAACTCACTACCGTGGTTGCAGATACGGGCGATATCGCGGCAATGAAGCTGTATCAACCGCAAGATGCTACAACTAACCCTTCGCTGATCCTCAATGCAGCCCAAATTCCTGAATACCGCAAACTGATTGACGAAGCCATTGCCTGGGCGCGCGAGCAGAGCAGCGATCGCGAACAGCAAATCGCCGACGCCGCTGACAAGCTGGCGGTCAACATCGGTCTGGAAATCCTTAAGCTGGTTCCTGGCCGTATCTCTACCGAAGTGGACGCCCGCCTGTCCTACGACACCGTCGCCAGCGTTGCCAAGGCCAAGCGCCTGATCAAGCTGTACAACGATGCCGGCATCAGCAACGATCGCATCCTGATCAAACTGGCTTCTACCTGGCAGGGCATCCGCGCGGCAGAGCAGTTGGAGAAAGAAGGCATCAACTGTAACCTGACGCTGCTGTTCTCCTTCGCTCAGGCGCGTGCCTGTGCCGAAGCCGGCGTGTTCCTGATTTCTCCGTTTGTGGGCCGTATCCTCGACTGGTACAAAGCCAACGGCGACAAGAAAGAATTCGCGCCAAACGAAGATCCGGGTGTGGTTTCCGTTACCGAGATCTACCAGTATTACAAACAGCACGGTTACAAAACCGTGGTGATGGGCGCCAGCTTCCGTAACGTCGGTGAAATCATCGAACTGGCCGGTTGTGACCGTCTGACCATCGCCCCTGCGCTGCTGAAAGAGCTGGCAGAGAGCGAAGGTTCCCTGGAACGTAAACTGGCCTACACCGGCGAAGTGAAAGCGCGTCCTGCCGCGTTGACCGAGCCTGAGTTCTACTGGCAGCACAACCAGGATCCAATGGCGGTTGAGAAACTGACCGACGGTATCCGCAAGTTTGCCGTGGACCAGGGCAAGCTGGAAAAAATGATCGCCGATCTGCTGTAATTCACGCAATCAGCGCAGAAAAAGGTGGCTTGGGCCGCCTTTTTTTATGCCCGCAGATCCCCGGCACGGGCAGACACCTTATACTCTCGGGACGAATAACAGGACGGGAAATGAACCCGTTCGAACCCCATTAGGTTGTAGAGGTTACGCATGGACATATTACGTATTGGTTTGGTTTCTGTTTCTGACCGCGCTTCCGGCGGCGTTTATCAGGACAAGGGCATTCCGGCGTTGGAAGAATGGCTGACCGGCGCACTGGCCACCCCGTTCAAACTGGAAACCCGCCTGATCCCCGATGAGCAAACGTTGATCGAGCAAACCCTGTGTGAGCTGGTGGATGAAATGGGCTGCCATCTGGTGCTGACGACCGGCGGAACCGGGCCGGCGCGACGTGACGTGACCCCGGACGCCACGCTGGCGATCGCCGATCGTGTGATGCCCGGCTTCGGCGAGCAAATGCGTCAAATCAGCCTACACTATGTGCCAACGGCAATTCTTTCACGTCAGGTGGGAGCCATCCGCAAGCAGGCGCTGATCATTAACCTGCCGGGCCAGCCCAAGTCGATTAAGGAAACGCTGGAAGGGGTCAAGGATGAGCAGGGCAAAGTGGTGGTACACGGCATCTTCGCCAGCGTGCCGTACTGCATTCAGTTGCTTGAGGGGCCTTATGTGGAAACCCAGGCTGAAGTGGTAGCAGCATTTCGCCCGAAGAATGCACGCCGCGAGATAAACCTCTAAATTTCAGCGTTATGTGGGATAAGCCCTAAGCGATCTGGTGTGAAAATATTTTGCCGTTATAGTAAGGATTCGTTTACAGAAAGCCGCAGGCTTTTATTTTAACAGTCTCCTCCGACGGTACCCTATGCCTCACGATAATAATCGCCGGTTAAACCGGCAAGACTACAAAACTCTGACGTTGGCCGCTCTGGGCGGCGCGCTGGAGTTCTATGACTTCATCATTTTTGTCTTCTTTGCGGCGGTGATGGGCGAGCTGTTCTTCCCGGCGGATATGCCTGAGTGGCTGCGTCAGGTGCAAACCTTCGGCATTTTTGCCGCCGGTTACCTGGCCCGCCCGCTGGGTGGCATCGTGATGGCTCACTTCGGCGATTTGGTCGGCCGCAAAAAAATGTTCAGCCTGAGCATTTTGCTGATGGCGTTACCGACGCTGGGCATGGGGTTGTTACCGACCTATGCCAGCATCGGGATTGCCGCTCCGCTGTTGCTGTTGCTGATGCGCGTGCTGCAAGGGGCGGCGATTGGCGGTGAAGTCCCTGGTGCCTGGGTGTTTGTTGCCGAGCACGTACCGCGCCGCCGCATCGGTTTTGCCTGCGGCACGCTGACCGCCGGTCTGACGGTCGGTATCCTGCTGGGCTCGTTGGTGGCGACGGTGATCAACACCACGCTCAGCCAACAGACCATTGCTGAAGGCGGCTGGCGCGTTCCCTTCCTGCTGGGCGGTATTTTCGGCCTGGTGGCGATGTACCTGCGCCGCTGGTTGCAGGAGACGCCGATTTTCATCGAGATGCAGGCGCGCAAAGCCCTGGCCGGGGAGCTGCCGCTGAAATCCGTGGTGATGAACCATCGCAAGGAAGTGGTAGTGTCGATGCTGCTGACCTGGCTGCTGTCCGCCGGTATTGTGGTCGTGATCCTGATGACCCCCACCTATCTGCAAAAGCAGTTCGGCATTGCCCCGGCGTTGTCGCTGCAGGCGAACAGTATCGCCACCATTATGCTGATTGCCGGTTGCATCACCGCCGGTTTGGCGGCGGATCGCTTTGGCGCCAGCAAAACCTTTATCGTCGGCAGCCTATTGTTGGCCGGATGCAGTTGGCTGTTTTATCGAACGGTGGGAGAACACCCGGAAATGTTGTTCGCCTGCTATGCGCTGGTGGGCTTCAGCGTTGGCGTGGTGGGCGCAGTACCCTATGTCATGGTGCGGGCTTTTCCGGCGGAAGTGCGATTTACCGGGATTTCGTTCTCATATAATGTCGCATACGCTATTTTTGGAGGTTTAACCCCGATATTTGTGACATTGATCATGAAGTTAACCCCGTTAGCACCCGCTTACTACGTATTGGCCCTGTCGGGGATCGGGTTGTTGTTGGGGATTTACCTGCACCGCGATCTGAACAGCGAAAGCAAGGCCCAACGCGCCGGTTCTTACAGCTGAAAAAAAAGCCCTGCAATTCATCGCAGGGCTTTTTCGTTTCAGGCCAAAGGCGATTACGCCACTGCCCGAATCGGCTCCACATTGTTAACGCTTGGCTCGCCAATCGGCAGCACCGTACGGCCAAACTGCTCGTTGAGCACTTCCGCCATCGCCAGGTAGATGGCGCTGGCCCCGCAGATAATGCCTTCGTAACCGGCCAGGTTCAGCAGGGCATGATTGCCGGTGATGTTACCTATGGCCAGCAGGGCGAACAGCAGCGTCAGGCTGCCGAACACGAACTGCAGCACGCGGTTGGCGCGCAGAGTGCCAAAGAACATGAACAGGGTGAAGACGCCCCACAGGGCCAGATAAATGCCCAGCACCTTGGCGTCGGTCGGCTCGGCCAGGCCCAGGCGTGGCAACAACAGCAGGCCAACCAGGCTCAGCCAGAAGCTGCCGTAAGAGATAAAGGCAGTCATACCGAAGGTGTTGCCTTTCTTGTATTCCAGCAGGCCAGCCATAATCTGGGCCAGTCCACCGAAGAAAATCCCCATGCTGATGATGGAGGAGTTCAATGGGAAAAAGCCCGCGTTGTGCAGGTTCAGCAAGACGGTGGTCATCCCGAAGCCCATCAGGCCGAGGGGGCCGGGATTCGCCAACTTGTTGGTGTGCATATGTCCTCTGCGATAACAGAATTGTAACGAAAATGGATAGGTAAATTCATAAATGGTCTGAATGGCCGAAAAAACCCTAACTTCCATCAGAGCGCGCGGCATCATAATGATCCCCGGAACAGGAAACAATGATCTGAGTGGCGATAAAAACGAATTTTTTTTCGTCCTGCCCCTTGATGCTGGATTGTATGGCCCCATCTTATTTGCAACCGCAGTTGCTGACCGCGGGTAAGTCTGAAATGTCGGGCAGTTGAAAAGCAAAAATTCGCCCGCATATAGGTTAGCAACCTGACCGAATATGAATTTATTAGTGGAGACGTTTAGATGGGCAAAATCATTGGTATCGACCTGGGTACTACCAACTCTTGTGTAGCAATTATGGATGGTGGTAAAGCGCGCGTGCTGGAGAACAGCGAAGGCGACCGTACTACACCTTCGATCATCGCATATACCCAGGATGGTGAAATTCTGGTTGGCCAGCCTGCTAAGCGTCAGGCTGTTACTAACCCACAAAACACCCTGTTTGCGATCAAGCGCCTGATTGGCCGTCGCTTCCAGGATGAAGAAGCACAGCGTGATAAAGACATCATGCCGTACAAAATTGTGGCTGCTGATAACGGCGACGCATGGGTAGAAGTGAAAGGCCAGCGTGTGGCACCCCCGCAGATCTCTGCTGAAGTGCTGAAGAAAATGAAGAAAACGGCGGAAGATTACCTGGGTGAACCGGTAACTGAAGCGGTTATCACCGTACCTGCATACTTCAACGACGCACAGCGTCAGGCGACCAAAGACGCCGGCCGTATCGCAGGTCTGGAAGTAAAACGTATCATCAACGAACCGACCGCTGCGGCTCTGGCTTACGGCCTGGACAAAGAAGTCGGCAACCGTACCATCGCGGTTTATGACCTGGGTGGCGGTACTTTCGATATCTCCATTATCGAAATCGACGAAGTTGACGGTGAGAAAACCTTCGAAGTTCTGGCAACCAACGGTGATACCCACCTGGGTGGTGAAGACTTCGACAGCCGCCTGATCAACTATCTGGTGGAAGAGTTCAAGAAAGAACAAGGTTTCGATCTGCGCAACGATCCGTTGGCGATGCAGCGTCTGAAAGAAGCCGCTGAGAAAGCGAAGATTGAACTGTCTTCCGCTCAGCAGACCGACGTAAACCTGCCGTATATTACTGCAGATGCGAGCGGTCCAAAACACATGAACATCAAAGTGACCCGTGCAAAACTGGAGTCACTGGTAGAAGATCTGGTTGCGCGTTCTATCGAGCCGTTGAAAGTGGCACTGAAAGACGCAGGCCTGTCGGTTTCCGACATTCAGGACGTGATCCTGGTCGGTGGCCAGACCCGTATGCCAATGGTTCAGAAGAAAGTTGCTGACTTCTTCGGTAAAGAACCACGTAAAGACGTTAACCCGGACGAAGCCGTTGCGGTGGGTGCTGCGGTACAGGGCGGCGTGTTGGCCGGTGATGTGAAGGACGTTCTGCTGCTGGACGTTACCCCGCTGTCGCTGGGTATCGAAACCATGGGCAGCGTGATGACTCCGCTGATCACCAAAAACACCACCATCCCGACCAAGCACAGCCAGGTGTTCTCTACCGCTGAAGACAACCAGTCTGCGGTAACCATCCACGTGCTGCAGGGTGAGCGTAAACGCGCTAACGATAACAAATCACTGGGCCAGTTCAATCTGGACGGCATCCAGGCTGCTCCACGCGGCATGGCGCAAATCGAAGTGACCTTCGACATCGACGCCGACGGTATTCTGCACGTGTCTGCCAAAGACAAGAATACCGGCCGTGAGCAGAAGATCACCATCAAGGCTTCTTCTGGTCTGAACGAAGAAGAAATCCAGAAAATGGTGCGCGATGCTGAAGTGAACGCCGAAGCTGACCGTAAGTTCGAAGAGCTGGTGCAGACCCGTAACCAGGCCGACCACCTGATCCACGGCACCCGCAAGCAGTTGGAAGAAGCGGGCGACAAACTGCCTGCGGAAGACAAAACGGCTATCGAAGCGGCGCTGAAAGATCTGGAAGTTGCGGTCAAAGGCGAAGATAAAGCCGAGATCGAAGCTAAGACCCAGGCTCTGGTGCAGGTTTCCGGCAAACTGCTGGAAATGGCTCAGGCGCAGCAGGCTCAGCAAGGTGCTGATGCCGGTGCTGACAACGCGGCGCAGAAAGACGACGACGTGGTTGATGCTGAGTTCGAAGAAGTTAAAGACAAAAAATAATCGCCCTTAAGCGGGCACGGAACGGCCGAGAGGCCGTTACCGGAAACCAGCACGGGCGTCGAGGCAACTCTACGCCCGTGCACGCATGTTAAGGGTTACAGAAATAATGGCGAAGAAAGACTATTACGAGATTCTCGGCGTCTCCAAGACGGCGGAAGAGCGTGAGATCAAAAAGGCGTATAAGCGCCTGGCGATGAAATACCATCCTGACCGCAACCAGGATCAAGACGCCGAAGCCAGATTTAAAGAGGTCAAGGAAGCGTACGAAGTTCTGACCGACGATCAAAAGCGTGCGGCCTACGATCAATACGGCCATGCGGCGTTTGAACAGGGCGGCATGGGCGGCGGCGGTGGGTTTGGTGGCGGCGGTGCCGACTTCAGCGATATCTTTGGCGACGTATTTGGCGACATCTTCGGTGGTGGACGCCGTCAACGCGCCAGCCGCGGTTCTGATCTGCGCTACAACATGGAGCTGTCCCTCGAGGAAGCGGTTCGTGGCGTGACCAAAGAGATCCGCATCCCGACGCTGGAAGAGTGTGGCGTTTGCCACGGCAGCGGCGCGAAGCCAGGCAGCTCACCGGTGACCTGTCCAACCTGTCACGGTCAGGGTCAGGTGCAGATGCGCCAGGGCTTCTTTACCGTGCAGCAGGCCTGTCCGCACTGTCATGGCCGCGGTCAGATCATCAAAGACCCTTGCAACAGCTGCCATGGCCACGGCCGGGTAGAGAAAGCCAAAACGCTGTCGGTGAAAATCCCGGCCGGCGTAGATACCGGTGATCGCATCCGCCTGGCGGGTGAGGGTGAAGCGGGCGAGCACGGCGCACCGGCAGGGGATTTGTACGTTCAGGTTCAGGTGAAAGCTCACCCGATCTTCGAGCGTGAAGGCAATAACCTGTACTGTGAAGTGCCAATCAACTTTGCGATGGCGGCATTGGGCGGCGAGATCGAAGTGCCGACGCTGGATGGCCGAGTGAAGCTGAAGGTACCGACAGAAACCCAAACCGGCAAACTGTTCCGTATGCGCGGCAAGGGGGTTAAATCGGTACGTGGTGGCAGCCAGGGCGACCTGCTGTGCCGTGTCGTGGTAGAAACCCCGGTTAACCTGAACGACAAGCAGAAGCAATTGCTCAAGGAACTGGAGGAGAGCCTGGGTGGCCCTTCCGGTGATAAAAACAGCCCGCGTTCGAAGAGCTTCTTCGACGGCGTGAAAAAGTTTTTTGATGACCTGACGCGTTAAGCTCCTGTCACCGTTAGCGTTCTGCATAACCCCGGCGTCAAAACCGGGGTTTTTTTATTGTGATTGATCCCGCCAATACCCTTATAAAAAATGTGACATACATCGCTTATTGCTCGGTTTTTACGATGTTTAAAGCATTTATAAACTTATTTTATCGAACTGAATCGCCGTCTATACTCATTCCATTACTTTGTCTGCGGGCGGTTTGCCCCGCATTGCTCTGGAGAGACGTATTGTGACCAACATCATTCGTCAATTTTTACGTCAGGAAGCCGCGGGCGGCATTATCCTGATCGTAGCCGCGATTATCGCGTTGATCATGGCCAATACCCCAGCCCAGGGGATTTATCACGCTTTTCTCAACTTGCCGGTCATGGTGAAGGTTTCTTCACTGGAGATCGCCAAGCCGCTGTTGCTGTGGATTAACGACGGCCTGATGGCGATCTTTTTCCTGGTGGTCGGGCTGGAGGTCAAGCGTGAGCTGATGCAAGGCTCATTGGCCGGCCGTGACAAGGCGGTATTCCCGGCGATTGCCGCATTGGGCGGTATGCTGGCACCGGCATTGATTTACCTGATGTTTAACGGTGCGGACGAAGTGACCCGCCAGGGCTGGGCGATCCCCGCTGCGACCGACATTGCGTTTGCCCTCGGGGTGATGGCGCTGCTGGGTAACCGCGTACCGACCAGCCTGAAGGTGTTCCTGTTGGCGCTGGCGATTATCGATGACCTGGGGGTGATCGTGATTATCGCGCTGTTCTATACCCACGAGGTCTCGATGACGGCGTTGGGTGTGGCGGCGGCTGCTATCGCGGTGCTGGCGTTTATGAACTGGCGCGGCGTGGGGAAAACCTCGCTTTATATGATTGTCGGCCTGGTGCTGTGGGTGGCTATCCTCAAATCTGGGGTGCACGCAACGCTGGCCGGGGTGATCATCGGCTTTATGATACCGCTGAACGTGAAGAAAGGGCCTTCACCGTCAGAGACGTTAGAGCACGAGCTACATCCGTGGGTGGCGTTCCTGATCCTGCCGCTGTTTGCGTTTGCCAACGCCGGCGTTTCATTACAGGGCGTGTCGCTGAGCGGGCTAACCTCGCTGCTGCCGGTGGGGATTGCCGCAGGTCTGTTTATTGGTAAGCCGTTGGGCATCTTCGTCTTTAGCCTGCTGGCGGTGAAGTTGGGCATTGCCAAGCTGCCCGAGGGAATTGGTTTCAAACAGGTGTTTGCCGTTTCCGTGCTCTGTGGTATTGGTTTCACCATGTCGATTTTCATCGCATCACTGGCGTTTGGCGATGCGGATGTTGTACTAAGCACCTACTCGCGATTGGGGATCCTGATTGGGTCAACCACGGCGGCGGTGGTCGGGTACGGCCTGTTGCGCATGTCTTTACCGCGAGTCAGATAACCCCTTTAGGGGATCCCCTGTTCGCGGGGACACACTACAATAGCTGGTCGGAGCTGCACAGGGTAAAATATGTGCAGCTTCGGCCGTTCTGTTTGGGACGAATGCAGCAACAGGTTGTCTGAAACAGGGAAAGGACATTAGTCGCTCGTCACGGTCGAACGTTCGCCGTGATGAAATGTTAAGGAGAGCACCTCGTGAGGATGTCGCATATCAACTTTAATCACCTTTACTACTTCTGGCAGGTCTGCAAGGAAGGTTCGGTGGTCGGCGCCGCCGAAGCGTTGTTTCTGACGCCGCAGACCATCACTGGCCAGATCAAGGCGCTGGAGGAACGTTTGGACGGCAAGCTGTTCAAGCGACAGGGACGTGGACTGGTGCCATCTGAGTTGGGGCAGCTGGTGTTCCGCTATGCCGACAAGATGTTTATGCTCAGCCAGGAAATGCTGGATATCGTCAACTATCGCAAGGAGTCCAACCTGCTGTTCGACGTGGGGGTCGCGGATGCGCTGTCCAAGCGTTTGGTCAGCCAGGTCCTGGAGACGGCGGTGGTGGTGGACAATGAGCAAATTCATCTGCGTTGTTTTGAATCGACGCACGAGATGCTGCTGGAGCAGCTCAGTCAGCATAAGCTCGATATGATCCTGTCAGACTGCCCGGTGGACTCCAGCCAGCAGGAAGGGTTGTTTTCGCTCAAGCTGGGCGAATGCGGCATCAGCTTCTTCTGCCGTCAGCCGGCGCCGGATCTGCCGTTCCCCGCCTGCCTGGAACAGCGCAAGCTGCTGATCCCCGGTCGACGCTCGATGCTGGGGCGTAAGCTGCTTAACTGGTTTAACACCCAAGGCATTCAGGTGGAGATCCTGGGCGAGTTTGATGATGCGGCCCTGATGAAGACCTTCGGCATGTACCACAACGCGATCTTCGTTGCACCGACGCTGTACGCGCAGGATACCTATAACGATGATGACGTGGTGGAGATTGGGCGTATTGATAGCGTGCAGGAAGAGTACTACATCATCTTTGCCGAGCGCATGATCCAGCATCCGGCGGTACAGCGGGTGTGCAACAAGGACTTCTCTGCGTTGTTTGCCTACTAGACCGGGTATGACAGACGTAAAAAAACCGGCCTGAGCCGGTTTTTTTATCAAGCAGACAACACGATGCTTATTACATTGCGTTGATGCGCGCCGACAGGTTTGACTTATGGCGTGCTGCTTTGTTTTTGTGGATCAGGCCTTTAGCAGCCTTGCGGTCCACGATTGGTTTCATTACAGCGTAAGCAGCTTGCGCAGCTTCTTTGTCGCCAGTGGCGATAGCAGCTTCTACTTTCTTGATGTAGGTACGCATCATTGAGCGGCCGCTAGCGTTATGCTTACGACGCTTCTCAGACTGTACGGCGCGCTTCTTAGCTGATTTGATATTAGCCAAGGTCCAACTCCCAAATATATTCTATTGAGGACAATTCGAAGGCCGAGGAATATGCCCTTTTAGCCCGCGTTTGTCAATGAATTTGTGCAAATAAGCGCCGTTTGTACGGGCGGCACTTGCTACGTTGTGATGGCGCAGGATTTTACCAGCTTCGGTCATGGGAATACAGTCTTTCGCGAGAAAATTCGCCAATGATTTGCCGTGGTGACCGCAACCCCTTGGCCGCAGTCGGTAATCGCGTTGATAGCGCCGGATAAACTGCGGTTAGAGCGTTTCACCTGCAGATTATCTCCGGTATGGTATGTCTATTACATAAAGGCACCAATCGCGGGTTAACCTTAACCGCTGTACAAGGTATAATCCGGCGATTTCCACTGTTTTGAGCCAGCTATGGAGCTAATTCGCGGCATTCACAATATCCGGGCACGCCACCATGGTTGCGTGCTCACCATCGGCAACTTTGACGGCGTACACCGCGGTCACCAAGCGTTGCTGGAGCAGCTGAAACAAGAGGGGCAACGCCTCGGGCTGCCAGTGATGGTCATGATCTTTGAGCCGCAGCCGCTGGAAATGTTTGCAGCGGACAAGGCACCGGCCCGTCTCACGCGTTTGCGTGACAAGGCCAAATACCTGGCGCAGGCGGGCGTTGACTACCTGTTATGCGTCAAGTTTGATCCGCGTTTTGCCGCCAATACGGCACAGGCGTTCGTCGCCGAGCTGCTGGTGGAAAAACTGGGCGTAAAATTCCTGATGGTCGGGGATGATTTTCGCTTTGGCGCAACCCGCCAGGGCGATTTTCCGCTATTGCAAAAAGCCGGGAAAGAATACGGTTTTGAGGTGATCAGCACGCCGACCTTCCGCGAGGGCGATCAACGTATCAGCAGCACGGCGATCCGCAATGCGCTGCGCGATGACGACCTGGCTCAGGCTGAAACGCTGCTGGGCCACCCGTACAGCATTTCGGGTCGGGTGGTGCACGGCGATGAACTGGGCCGAACCATCGGCTTCCCCACTGCCAACCTGCCGCTCAAGCGCCTGGTTGCGCCGGTGAAAGGGGTTTATGCGGTAGACGTTTATGGCCTGGGGCCTGAACCGCTCCCCGGCGTTGCCAATATCGGCACGCGCCCAACCGTTGCCGGCGTGCGTCAGCAGTTGGAAGTCCACCTGCTGGATGTCACGATGGATCTTTACGGGCGCCATATAGACGTGGTGCTCCGCGCGAAATTGCGCAATGAACAGCGTTTTGCTTCGCTCGATGCCCTGAAGCAGCAAATCGCCAATGATGTGGTGACGGCCCGAAAATTCTTCGGGCTACAGACACCGGTTTAATCTCTATAGCCGAAAACGGAACCGAGAATCTAATGAGTGACTACAAGAATACCCTGAACTTGCCGGAAACAGGGTTCCCGATGCGCGGCGATCTGGCCAAGCGTGAACCTGGCATGCTGCAACGTTGGTATGAACAGGATCTGTACGGGATTATTCGTACTGCCAAAAAGGGCAAAAAATCCTTCATTTTGCATGACGGCCCTCCGTATGCGAACGGCAGCATTCACATTGGTCACTCGGTTAACAAGATTCTCAAAGACATTATTATCAAGTCAAAAGGGATGTCCGGCTTCGACTCGCCTTATGTTCCGGGTTGGGACTGCCATGGCCTGCCGATTGAACTGAAGGTTGAACAACTGTACGGCAAACCGGGTGAGAAACTCACCGCGGCGGAATTCCGTGTGAAGTGCCGCGAGTACGCCGCCGAGCAGGTTGAAGGCCAGAAGAAGGACTTTATCCGTCTGGGCGTGTTGGGCGACTGGGATCACCCGTACCTGACCATGGACTTCAAAACCGAAGCCAACATCATCCGTGCGTTGGGTAAAATCATCGACAACGGCCACCTGCTGAAAGGCGCCAAGCCGGTGCACTGGTGTACCGACTGCCGCTCTTCACTGGCGGAAGCGGAAGTGGAATATTACGACAAAACTTCACCGTCGATCGATGTGGCCTTCCACGCGGTTGACGCGGCTGCCGTGGCCGCAAAGTTTGAAGTGATCAACTTCAACGGCCCGGTTTCCCTGGTGATCTGGACCACCACCCCGTGGACCTTGCCGGCTAACCGCGCCATTTCTTTGCACCCGGAATTTGCTTACCAACTGGTGCAGGTAGAAGGCCAGTGCCTGATCCTGGCGGCCGAGCTGGTGGAAAGCGTGATGAAGCGTCTCGGCATCACTGCATGGACCGTGCTGGGCAGCTGCAAAGGCGCCGATCTGGAACTGATGCGTTTCGAACACCCGTTCATGGGCTTCGACGTGCCGGCGATCATGGGCGAACACGTGACGCTGGATGCCGGTACCGGTGCGGTACATACCGCCGGTGGTCACGGTCCGGATGACTTTGTCATCAGCCAGAAATACGGTCTGGAAATTGCCAACCCGGTGGGGCCGAATGGCTGCTACCTGACCGGCACCCATCCGCTGCTGGACGGTAAATTTGTCTTCAAGGCCAACGATCTGATCGTTGAGCTGCTGCGTGAGAAAGGCGCACTGCTGCACGTGGAAAAACTGGTTCACAGCTACCCATGTTGCTGGCGTCACAAAACGCCAATCATCTTCCGCGCGACGCCACAGTGGTTCATCAGCATGGATCAGAAAGGCCTGCGTCAGCAGTCGCTGGAAGAGATCAAAGGCGTGCAGTGGATCCCTGAATGGGGTCAGGCACGTATCGAAACCATGGTGGCCAACCGCCCTGACTGGTGTATTTCTCGCCAGCGTACCTGGGGCGTGCCGATGGCGCTGTTCGTGCACAAAGACACCGAACAACTGCATCCGCGCAGCGTTGAGCTGATGGAAGAAGTGGCGAAACGCGTTGAACAAGACGGCATTCAAGCCTGGTGGGATCTGGACGCGGCCGATATTCTCGGCGCGGATGCCGCCGACTACGTCAAAGTGCCAGACACCCTGGACGTGTGGTTCGACTCCGGTTCTACCCACTCTTCCGTGGTCGACGTGCGTCCTGAGTTCCAGGGCCACGGCGCCGACATGTATCTGGAAGGTTCCGATCAGCACCGCGGCTGGTTCATGTCATCGCTGATGATTTCCACTGCGATGAAAGGCAAGGCACCGTACAAGGAAGTGCTGACTCACGGCTTCACCGTTGATGGTCAGGGCCGCAAGATGTCCAAGTCCATCGGCAACACCATCAGTCCACAAGACGTGATGAACAAGCTGGGTGGCGACATCCTGCGCCTGTGGGTAGCCTCTACGGATTACACCGGTGAGATTGCGGTGTCCGACGAGATCCTCAAACGCTCCGCCGATTCGTACCGCCGCATCCGTAATACCGCGCGCTTCCTGCTGGCCAACCTGAACGGGTTTGAGCCGAGCACCGATTGCGTGGCACCGGAAGATATGGTGGTGCTGGATCGCTGGGCCGTGGGTCGTGCGCTGGCGGCGCAGAAGGATATCGAACAGGCTTACGCCAATTACGATTTCCATGAAGTAGTGCAGCGCCTGATGCAGTTCTGTTCGGTCGAGATGGGCTCCTTCTATCTGGATATCATCAAGGATCGCCAGTACACCGCGAAAAGCGACAGCGTCGCCCGCCGCAGCTGCCAGACCGCATTGTTCCACATTGCAGAAGCGCTGGTGCGCTGGATGGCGCCGATCATGTCGTTCACTGCCGATGAAATCTGGGGCTTCCTGCCGGGCAAACGCGCGCAGTACGTGTTCACTGAAGAGTGGTACGACGGCCTGTTCGGTCTGGCTGAAGGCGAAGGCATGAACGACGCCTTCTGGGCCGAGCTGCTGAAAGTGCGTGGCGAAGTGAATAAGGTGTTGGAACAGGCCCGTGCCGACAAACGCCTTGGCGGCTCCCTGGAAGCGGCGGTCACGCTGTATGCCGACAGTGAACTGGCTGAACGCCTCAACAGCCTGCAGGATGAACTGCGCTTTGTGCTTCTGACGTCAGCGGCGCGCGTTGCTCCTCTGGCCGATGCGCCGGCAGATGCACAAACGTCAGAATTGGTGAAAGGTCTGAAAATTGCCTTCAGCACCGCAGAAGGTGAGAAGTGCCCGCGCTGCTGGCATTACACCACCGATATCGGCCTGGTGGCGGAGCATGCAGATCTTTGCGGCCGCTGTGTGATCAACGTAGCCGGCGACGGCGAAAAGCGTAAGTTTGCCTAATGAGTAAACCCATTTGTTCGACCGGTCTGCGCTGGCTGTGGCTGGTGGTGGTAGTGCTGGTGCTGGATTTTGCCAGCAAGCAGTGGATCCTCGGTAACTTTGTGCTGGGCCAGTCCCAGCCACTGATCCCGTCGTTCAATCTGTTTTATGCGCGTAACTACGGTGCCGCGTTCAGCTTCCTCGCCGACCACGGCGGCTGGCAGCGCTGGTTCTTTGCCGGCATCGCCGTCGCTATCGTGGCGGTGCTGCTGGTGATGATGTACCGCGGCCAGGCGCAGCAAAAGCTGAACAATATCGCCTATGCTTTTATCATCGGCGGCGCGCTCGGCAATCTGTTCGATCGCCTGTGGCACGGTTTTGTGGTCGATTTTATCGACTTTTACGTAGGTGACTGGCACTACCCGACCTTCAACCTGGCGGATAGCTTTATCTGCGTAGGGGCGGCGATGATCGTGCTGGAAGGCTTCTTGTCACCGGCGAGCAAAAGCGCAAAGAGTAAAGGTGAGTAATATGACGGCTCAGGTTAAGGGTAACAGCGCAGTGCTGGTTCACTTCACGCTGAAACTGGAAGACGGTTCGACCGCTGAATCGACCCGCAGCAGCGGCAAACCGGCGTTGTTCCGTCTGGGTGACGGCAGCCTTTCGGCGCCGCTGGAAGCTCAGTTGGTTGGGCTGCGTGCGGGCGACAAGTGCGCCTTTACTTTGCAGCCGGAAGCGGCCTTCGGCGCAGAGAACCCGGACTTGGTCCAGTACTTCTCGCGCCGTGACTTCGCAGAAACCGGGGTGCCGGATGTGGGCACCATCATGCTGTTTACCGCCGTCGACGGCAGTGAAATGCCGGGCGTGGTACGTGAAGTGGCGGAAGATTCGATTACCGTTGATTTCAACCATCCGCTGGCGGGTCATCCGGTGACCTTCGATATCGAAGTGCTGGAGATCGACCCCGTGCAGGAGGAGACGCATGCAAATATTGCTGGCTAACCCACGTGGCTTCTGTGCCGGGGTTGATCGTGCGATCAGTATCGTAGAGCGCGCGCTGGAAATTTACGGCGCGCCGATCTACGTGCGCCACGAAGTGGTGCATAACCGCTATGTGGTCGACAGCCTGCGTGAACGCGGGGCGGTGTTTATTGAGGAAATCGCTGAAGTGCCGGATGGCTCGATTCTGATCTTCTCGGCCCACGGCGTTTCCCAAGCGGTACGGGCTGAAGCCAAAGCGCGCGATTTGACCATGCTGTTTGACGCCACCTGCCCGCTGGTCACCAAGGTGCATATGGAGGTGGCGCGAGCCAGCCGCCGTGGCACCGAGGCGATCCTGATTGGTCATGCGGGTCATCCGGAAGTGGAAGGCACCATGGGCCAGTACAGCAATCCGAAAGGGGGCATGTACCTGGTCGAGTCGCCGGACGATGTGTGGAAGCTGCAGGTGAAGGATGAAAGCAACCTGTGCTTTATGACGCAGACCACGCTGTCGGTGGATGACACCTCTGACGTGATTGATGCCCTGCGCAAGCGTTTCCCGAGCATTATCGGGCCGCGTAAGGACGACATCTGCTACGCCACCACCAACCGTCAGGAAGCGGTACGTAACCTGGCCGGGGATGCGGACGTCGTGCTAGTGGTGGGATCGAAGAACTCCTCCAACTCCAACCGTTTGGCAGAATTGGCTCAGCGTGTCGGCAAGCCGGCTTACCTGATCGATTCCGCTGCGGATATTCAGGAGGCCTGGCTGAAGAACGCGAGCAACATCGGCGTTACCGCCGGTGCGTCGGCCCCTGATGTGCTGGTGCAGGATGTGATTGCTCGTCTGAAAGCCCTGGGCGGCCTTAACGTCCATGAAGTCAGCGGCCGTGAAGAGAATATCGTGTTCGAAGTGCCGAAAGAGCTGCGGGTAGATATCCGGCAGGTTGAATAAGCTGCAGGGTGAATAAGAAAACGGGGAGCCTGGGCTCCCCGTTTTGCATTCGACTATTCTTCGTCGCCATCTTGCATAATGGCGCTGCGTCCTCCGTCCATCACAATGGTGGTGCCGGCGATAAACCCGGCGCGATCGCTGGCAAGAAACAGGCATAAATCACCGATTTCCTCGGGGCGTCCGAGGCGACCGACCGGGTGTTTTTTGACGGTCTTCTCCCGCGCCCGTTGGGCATCGGCATGGGTGTCGAACCAGGCCTGATTGCCTTCGGTATCGATAAAGCCAGGGGCAATGCCCACTGTGCGGATCGTCGGCCCCCACTCGATAGCCAGACTTTGCACCAGCGACAACAGTGCCCGCTTGCTGATGTTGTAGGGCGCACAACCCGGCATAGTGGAGAACGCATGGTTGGAGGTGATCACCAGGATCACGCCATGGCTTTTGGTCAGTGCCGGGCGGGCGCATTTCGCCAGATACCAGTGCGAGCGCAGGTTGAGATCGAAATTATGAGCCCAGTCTTCTTCATCGCAATCAATGCCTTTGAAGACGTTTTTACCGGCGTTGGACACCAGAACGTCGATGCGCCCGCACTGCTGTTCAGCATCGGTGACAAAGCGTTTAATCTCGGCGGTCTGGGTGACGTCGACCGAAGAATAGAAAAAATGCTGTGGGTAGTCGGTCAACAATTGTCGGGCCTGCGGCGCGTTCTCCAGGCTGGGATAGGCACATCCCATCACGGTATCGCCGTTCGCGAGAAAGGATTTGGTGATGGCCAACCCGATACCCTGGCTAGCACCGGTGACGATCGCTACGCGTGTCGATTTGTGGGTTAGCATATCAACCTCCAAAAGGCCGCGATGAGGCGGCCATCCTGGTTACAGAGAGAACTGGCTTAAAAAGCGATCGATCATCTGGTGATCTTCAGCGGTCAGTTGCCAACCGGGGTGGCGGCAGTGATCGGTGGCTATAATGTTGCGTCGATGCAGGATCGTCTTTTCGACCTGAATAATGTATTCGCAGTGGCTCATCCAGCGTTGAATGTAAGGCAATAATGCCTGGTGCAGCTCGTGCGCCTGTTCCGTTTCCCCGGCTTGCCAGTGACGATAAATGCGCAGGTAAACCTCGCTGAACGAGCAACCCGGCATCACGCCTTTGCCGCCCGCCGCCAACATCTGCAACATGTAAAGCCCGGCATAGCCGTTCAGCACGTTGGCCCGGGGGACCAGTTGCAGAAATTCTTTGGTGTAATCCACCGGCGGATTGCATTCAATCTTGAATACCGCATGGGGATAGCGGGCTGCCACGTCAGCCAACTGTTGCGGGGTGATCGGCAACCCGGTTTCCCCCGGCGCGTATTGCACCATCACCGGGATGTCTACGGCTTCCAGAACGGCGAAAATGTGCTGCTGGATCGCCTGCGCACTGGGTTGCAGGAAAAACGGCGGCAGTAGCATCAACGCGTCTGCGCCCAGTTCCTGATAATAACGGGCGCGCTTTACGGCGACTTCGCTACTGTGGTCGGTGACCGAGATAGCACGATACAGCGGGGCACCCGCCAGCTCGCTGATAAATATTTCCGCCAGATGCTCGCGTTCCCGATCCTCGAGTTTCGGGAATTCGCTGGCGATGCCAAACAGCGTCATTCCCTGAACGCCGGTGGCGGCCAGATGCTTTAGCAACTGCGTAAAACTCGGTGGGTCGATCTCGCCATTGGCCTTGAACGGCATGGCGACGATAGGGTTGACCCCTTCAATGTCTATGGCTTGGTAACGGCCCATTATTCCTCCTCCTGATCGGCCAATACGGCACCCTGCGCGGCGGGCAAAGCCCAACGGCGATATAAACGCAGGAAACCACGCGGCACTTCTTTGTCCACTGGCTGCCAGTTTTGACGCCGTTGCGCCAAAAGCGTCTCGCTGACGTGCAGCGTCAGGGTACGTGCGGGAATATCGATCGAGATTTCATCGCCATCCTGCACTAACGCCAGTTCGCCGCCGTCCACTGCCTCAGGCGAGATATGGCCGACAAACAGCCCGCGGTTGGAGCCGGAAAATCGGCCGTCGGTAATCAGGGCGCAGCTGTCGGCCAACCCCATCCCCTCCAGCGATTTCATCGGCTTATACATTTCCGGCATGCCGGGGCCGCCTTTGGGCCCTTCATAGCGCAGGACCAAGGCGCTACCCGGCTTAATTTGACCGGACATGATCGCCTCGACCGACTCCTGCTCGCTGTTGAACACCACGGCAGGGCCCCGAAAGCGCATCAAATTTTCCGGCACGGCCGCAGGCTTCACGACGCAGCCGAGCGGCGACAGATTACCGTGCAGCACGGCGACACCGGCTTCATTGCGCACCGGGATGGCCAGGGTGTGGATGACTTCCGGACGGCGGCTTGGCGGGGTGGTCGCCAGCAGTTCCGCTTTGGTTTTACCGGTGACGGTTAACGCGTTGAGATCGAGCAGTTTGGCAATCTCGACTTCGACTGCCGGTACGCCCCCCGCTTCCCAAAAATCGATCATGTCATGTTCACTGGCCGGGTAGAGTGAGGCGACCAGCGGTACCTGATGGCTCAGCTCATCGAAGACGGACAGCGGCAGGTGACCCAATTCCGCTTCGTAATGAATGGCTTGCAGATGCAGGATGGCATTGGTGGATCCACCGGTTGCCAGCAGGTAGATCACCGCATTGCGGATCGACTCGGCGGTGATGATCTGGCGGGCATTGACGCCGTTCAATACCAGTTCGACTGCGGTGCGCCCGGTTTCAATCGCGCATTCACGCCGCTCGGCTGAAACCGCCGGCAACGTGCTGCTGCCCGGCAGGCTCATGCCGAGCACTTCGCCGATACAGCACATGGTGTTGGCCGTGCCGTACATGGTGCATGAGCCCGGGCCGGGTTCGGCGATATTTTCGATATGGGCAAATTCCGCTTCATCGATTTCGCCGCGCATCTTCCAGCCGATGGCCTCGGTGACGATGTTGCCGTCCCAGTGTTTACCTTTATATTCAGCCGGATACATCGGCCCACCGTTGACCATGATGGCCGGAATATCCAGCCGTGCCGCCGCCATCAGCATGGCGGGAACAATTTTGTCGCAAGAGCCAAGCAACACCATGCCGTCGAAACGATGGGCGCGCATCATGACTTCGATGGAGGCGGTGATCACTTCGCGAGCGGCCAGAATGTAGCGCATGCCGAGATGCCCCTCGGCGATCCCGTCGCAGGGGGCAATGGTGCCGAACACCATGCCGACGCCGCCGGCCTCTTCAATGCCTTGCAATACCTTGGCCGTCAGTTCGTTCAGATTGGCGTGCCCGGCGGTGGCATTGGTATAGCTGTTGACCACGGCGATCACCGGGCGGCGCAGCTGTTCGTCACTGTGCCCCATGGATTTGTATAACGCCCGTTTCAGTGCGCCGTCATCGCCTTCCAGAATAGGGTTGAAATGCGAGCCGCAACCGCCGCTGCCACAGGTTCCACATCCGCTCATAATCAAAATCTCTCAGTGATATTTAAAGGGTCGTCAGCGTCTGGCCGATCAACGTGATGGTGTTGCGTTTCATCGGTCTTTTTAGGGGAGACCAGTTTGGCCGGCAGCATGAAAATCAACGGCGCGCAGAGCAGCAGGAAGCCCGCCAGTATGTACAGGCCGCTGTCGGTTTGGCCGGTTTGGTCTTTCAGCCAGCCGAGCACCGTGGGGCCGAAGAAGCCCGCGAGGTTGCCGAATGAGTTCACCAGCGCGATGCCCGCAGCGGCGGCGGTGCCGGAAAGCAGGGTGCCGGGCAGGCTGATGTAAGTGGGGATCAGCGCCAGGGTGCCGGACATCGCCACGCAAATCCATGTCATCATCCAGAAAGTGGAGCCGCTGCAGTAGGCGCTCAACGTCAGACCGATACAGCCAATCACCGCCGGAATGGCGATGTGCCAGCGACGTTCCTGCTTCAAATCGGAATGGCGGCTGTTCCAGATCATAAAGAGAGCGCCAAAGACGTAAGGCAGGGCTGCCAGCAGGCCGATTTGAACATCGTCGCTGATGCCCGAGGTTTTGATGATGGAAGGCAGCCAGAAACTGACGCCGTAATAACCGACGTTGAAACTGAAGAAAATCAGCGCCAGCAACCAGACATAGCGGTTAGCCAGCATCTCTTTCAGGCTGTGGGCCGCTTTGCCGTTTGCTGCGCTATCCCGGTTGGCACGGTCTTTGGCCAGATCGGTCTGCACGATCTTTTTCTCTTCGGCGGTGAGCCATTTGGCTTCGGCCACGTTGTTATCCAGGTAACGCAGTACCACAAAGGCCAATACGAAAGAGGGGATTGCCTCGACCAGGAACAGCCACTGCCAGTTATGCAAACCGCCGACATTTTCAAACAGCTTGAGGATCAAACCTGACAGCGGGCTGCCGATAATCACCGACAGCGGCGTGACCAGAATAAACAGGCCCAGCGTGCGGGCGGAGCGCCATGAAGGGAACCACAGCGTTAAATAGAACACGATGCCGGGGAAGAAACCGGCTTCGGCCACGCCGAGCAGAAAGCGCAGTACATAGAAGGTGGTTGGCGTGGTGACAAACATCATGGCCGCGGACAGCACCGCCCAGGTGGCCATGATGCGGGCAATCCAAAAGCGCGGCCCGAAGCGTTGCATCAGCAGGTTGCTGGGCAGCTCGAAAATAAAATAGCCAATGAAGAAAATGCCGGCGCCCAGGCCATAGACGGTGTCGCTGAAGCTCAGGGCATCTTGCATATGCAGCTTGGCGAATCCGACGTTAACGCGGTCCAGATAAGCGAAGAAATAGCACAAAATCAGGAAAGGGATCAGACGGCGCGTAATTTTGCCGTACACCCGTGATTCAGCCGCTTGCTCCGCCGTGGGGGTTTCCGTGGTCAGCTTCATGATAGTTTCCTCTGATTTGTTTTTATTCGCCGGGTTATACCGGCGTATTCAAGGAAGGGTTGGCCGTCTTGGGTTGCGGCGGCCTGCCGATGTGGCGCAGGGCAGCACCCTGCATCAGGTTTTTTTCGATGCGTTCAAGGGAGATGTTTTTGGTTTCCGGTACGAAACAGAGCGTCAGAATGATGCAGAGCAGATTGAGCCCCGCGTAAAGCCAGAAGGTACCGGCACTGCCGAGGGTGTCGATCAGCGTCAGGAAGGTGGCGCCGATGATCATGTTGGCAATCCAGTTGGCCATGGTGGAGCAGGTGACGCCAAAATCTCGTCCGGCCAGCGGTTGGATCTCGGAGCACAGCACCCAAATCAGGGGGCCGGCGCTCATGGCAAAACCTATGATAAAGATCAGCAGCACCGTCACTGCGGCGTATTGTTCCGTGGGGTTGCTGATGCCGATATAAAACATATAACCGAGCGTCGCCATGCAGATTGCCATCAGGCTGAAACCGAGTTTCAGGATCGGTTTGCGGCCCCAGCGATCGACCAGCGCGATAGCGATAAAGGTGGCCAGCACGTTGGTCAGGCCGGCCATCACGGTGCACCACATTTGCTCGCGGGTGGTGGCGAAACCGGCGATTTCAAAGATTTTGGGGGCGTAGTACATGATGATCGTCATGCCGGTGAACTGCTGCATAAATTGCAGCAGAACGCCCAGGTAGGTGGAGCGGCGGAAGTGGGGGTTGTGGCGAAACAGCTGCCAGCCGCGTTGCTTCATTTGCAGGCTTTCACGGATTTGGTTGAGTTCGTCGCGAGCCTCGTCATCCGTATTGCGCAACAGTTGCAAGACTTTGCCGGCCAGTTCGCCGCGGCCTTTCATCGCCAGCCAGCGCGGGCTTTCCGGCAGTGTCAGTACGCCGATAAACAACACCAGTGCCGGGAAGGTGATGATACCCAGCATCCAGCGCCAGTGGCCGCCGGCGCTAAAAGCGGTATCGGACAGGAAGGCCGCCAAAATACCGATGGTGATCATCAACTGATAAAGAGAGATCATGCTGCCGCGAATGCGTTCCGGGGCGATTTCCGACAGATACAGAGGCGCCGTGAACGAGGCAATGCCCACGGCCAACCCCAGGATAAAGCGGGAAATCACCAGCACTTCCAGGTTATGGGCCACGGCGCAGCCGACAGAGCCGACGACGAACAATACTGCGCCCAGCAATAAGCTTTTCTTGCGGCCCAGGTGAGAGGACATGGGGCCGCTGCTCAGTGCGCCCAGTGCGGCACCGAACATCATGATGCTGACGACGATTTCTTGCTGCTGGCTGGACAGGCTGAATTCGTGTGCCAGGAACGGCAACGCACCGGCGATCACCCCCATATCCAGGCCGAACAGCAACCCCGCCAACGCGGCAAGGAAGCAAACCTGCAGGGTTTGGCGGTTCGTTTTTGCGGGAATAGATGAATTTTTCATAGCAACACCTTTTTATTCAATGTGTTACATCTATGCTGCGACAGGCGATGGTAAAGTCGCCGTGGGCGAACGGCTATTCCACGCAGTGCTGCCAGGCGGCCTGATAGGCCAGCGCCCGTTGGCGTAACACCGTCAGGCTGATGCCGGGGTGATAGAGCCCACCCCCCAACCCAAAACCGTTGCTGCCCGCCTGGATATAGGCGCGCATCTGCAGGGGATCCGGTTGTATTCCCCCTACCGGCAAGCAAACCAGCTTTTGGGGAAGGACGGCGCGCAGTGCTTTGATGACGGCGGGAGGGATGTTTTCTGCGGGGAAGAATTTCAATCCGCTGGCCCCGGCCGCAAGGGCACTGAAGGCTTCGGTGGGCGTCGCCACACCGGGCAGACTGATCAGATTCAAATAACGAGAATGGCCGATCACTGCGGCGTCGGCATTGGGCGAAATAATCAGTTGCCCACCGGCTTTGGCCACCTCTTCAACCTGCTGGACGTTCAGTACGGTGCCGGCGCCGACATAACCCCTGTCGCCGACCGTTGTTCTGATCAAGCGGATGGAGTCGTAAGGAGTAGGGCTGTTAAGCGGCACTTCCAGGTAGCGGAAGCCGCAGTCGAGCAGGATTTCGGCGACGGGCTGCGCCTCATCAGGGGTGATGCCACGTAAAATGGCCACCAGGGGGAGCGGCTGTTGCTGCCATTGCTGGATGAAAATCTCTGGGCTCATTGTGCGGTTCCTTGCAGTAGGGGATAAAGTTGACTTAATCCGTTGATAAAGCAGCTATCGCCATCCGTGGCGTTCAATGACAGGCCCAACCGCTTCGCCGCCATTTGGTAGCGGGCCACCAGGGCCGGGTTGGCGACCACCCAGAGGGGCTGGTGCGTGGGCAGCGCCTGCAGCTCATAGCCGATGAGCAGGCCGGAAAGGTAGCTGTGTATATTCGCCGGTGCTATTTCACCGCTCAGGCGGCGGGTACGTGCCGAGAAGATCAGATGGCTGAAGGGGGCTCCGGTGCCTGCCGTATCGACCCCGAGCATGAACACCTGAGGGGCCTCCTGTTGCTCCGGCAGAGCGTTACCCAAAATTGAATGTTGGCTGAGCAACGAGAACAGTTCACCGGTCATAAAGGTGGAGAAGTGGCCGATTTCCCCATGATTCAACTGAACGTGCTTGCTGTGGGTGCCGGGCAGGATCGCGAGGCACTGCGCGGCCGGATGTAACCTGGCCAAACCGAGCAATTGCACTTCCTCTCCCCGCATCACTTCGGGCTGCTGGGCCAGCCCCACACCCCGAACGCCGGGAATAATCCACGCGGGGCTACCCCAGGCGGTGGTGAACTTCAGCGCACCGGCCGCCAGCCCATTCGGGCCGCACGGCGGGGTGATATAGGCCACCTCGTGCCAGCCTTGCTGCGAACCCACCATGCCGGCCATGACCAGAGGCAAGGCACCCTGTTCGGCTAACCAGGGTTGCAATAAGGCTTGCAGGGTTTCGGCAAACCGGTTTTTTTCCACCGCAAGCAGCCCGCAGGGTTGGCTGACGCAGGCCAGGCGTTGCTCCCCGCACATTAAAAAAGCGCGGAAGTTAGTGGTGCCCCAATCAATAGCAATCCAGTTATTATTCATTCAAGTAATACAAATCATTCAATCTTGTAATACAAGAATGCTAGAGCGAAAATCGCTCAGGATCTGTGAGGGCGATCGAAATTACAGCAAAGAGGGGTTTTTAGAGGATGTGGTCGAACATTTCCGGCTGCTGGTGCCAGTTGTTCTTTTTGGCCGCGTTGAGCAGAATGACACGCATACGCTGACGCGCATTTTCTACCTGTTTGAAGCGAATGGCCTCCAGTAATTGTTGGTGCTCTTCTACCGCACTCTTGGTCAGCTGGATATCCTTCTCCAGTGTTTGCTGAAACGAGAGCGCCATGGCGGCGGAAAGCGCACTGCCTAATGAATGCAAAAAGGGATTGTGGCTGGCGCCCAGCAACGCGAGATGGAACGCCATATCGCCCTGTTCGAACAGTGTGCGGCTGGCTTGCTGCTGTCCTTGCGACATGAGTTTGCAGGCATCTTCCAGCGCCGCCAGGTCATGGCCGGTGGCGTTAACGGCAGCCAATGCGGCGATATTCGGTTCAAAGATCAGGCGGGTGACCATTAATTGCTCCACCAGTTGTGGGTCGAGACTGCCTTCCGCCAACCAACTCAATACGTCGGGATCCAAAAAGCTCCACTGCTCGCGCGTATTGACCGTGCTGCGTTTCTTGGCCTGAATGGAGATCAGCCCTTTTGCCGCCAGCACTTGCAACGCATTGCGTACCGAAGTGCGTGAAACCGCATACTGCAGCGCCAGTTCGTTTTCCCCCGGTAGCGATAGCCCGGGTGGCAGATCGCCATTGATGATGCGGCGGGCCAAATCTTGCGTCAGGGTTTCCGATATGGTGGTTTGCGCGGTTTTCATCAGTGACTCTCAGGCAATTAAAGCGGCAGTTGCGCCCTATACTAAGCTAAGCCGCGGGTTGGCGGTACCTGCGCCGGTTTGAATGCGGGAAATGCGTGCTTTTTCATGCAAATTTTACCGGTTGAAATTGCATGATTATGTACAATCGCCAATCGGCCCTGATCGGCCTGAATGTTAACCCATTGACAGCATTACTGATGAAAAGTGGGGGATATCATAATTTTCTAATTATGAAATGAATCCTCTGGCGATGATAGGGCGAGCCAGTTACCCTGAACCGATATACCCGTCATACTTGAAGCTGTATCTGTGTTGACTGCGTTCCCTTGCCGCCTTGATACAGCTCCAATTATTTAGGGTAATGAAATCAATTAACAAGAGAGCAAGTATGACTGATTCACCCATCCGCATTGCGATTGCGGGTTCCGGCGGCCGTATGGGCCGTCAATTGATCCAGGCGGTACATCAGGCGCAGGGCGTGGTTTTGGGGGCGGCAGTCTCGCGCCCCGGCTCAAGCCTGATCGGGACCGATGCCGGTGAACTGGCGGGCATTGGCGCGCTGGGCGTGACCGTCAGCGACAGCCTGGAAAAAGTGGCCGGCGATTTCGATATTCTGATCGACTTCACCCGCCCGGAAAGCACTCTGGCATACCTGGCTTTCTGCGTTGAGCATAAAAAAGCCCTGGTGATCGGCACCACCGGTTTTGACGATGCGGGCAAAGACGCGATCCGCGCTGCCGCCCAGCAGATTGGCATCGTCTTCGCCGCTAACTTCAGCGTGGGCGTTAATCTGGTGCTGAAACTGTTGGAAAAGGCCGCGCAGGTGATGGGCGACTATACCGATATTGAGATTGTTGAAGCGCATCATCGGCACAAAGTCGATGCCCCTTCGGGCACGGCTCTGGCGATGGGCGAGGCGATTGCCAGCGCGCTGGGACGCGATCTGAAAGAGTGCGCGGTGTATGCGCGTGAAGGTTATACCGGCGAACGCGATCCGAAGAGCATTGGCTTTGCCACTATTCGCGCCGGCGATATCGTCGGTGAGCACACCGCCATGTTTGCCGACATCGGTGAGCGAGTGGAAATTACGCATAAGGCTTCCAGCCGCATGACTTTTGCCAATGGCGCGGTTAAGGCTGTATTGTGGCTTGTTGGGCACGATAAAGGCCTGTTTGATATGCGTGATGTGCTCAGTCTGGACCAGTTATAATTGATTTATATACCATCGTGATGTGGTTGTATTAATCATAATGCTATGATTAACGGACAATAATTTTATTGTCCTTTTTTTTAACATTGAAAACGTGGTTCTGGTTAGATTATTCCTGTGTAACTGATGTTTGTTGTGGTTAATGCCCGATTATTTGCCCTTTATTCCTGCCAAAGGCAATACCCGCCCTGAAAAACACCTGCACAATTGCGATTTTTTGTCTTTCTGGCTCGCAACCGTTTACTCACCCGAGTTTAGGCATGTTTTTATGGTTGCTGACCCTATTAAACGCCGAGAAGTGCAAAAATAAGAGAAAAAATGGCGCTTTGGGTAGACAAGCGGAGCACTCATCATTAAAATGCGCCCAATTTGCCAAAAATTGACCCTGAGGGCGGTTTTTGCATTGATTTAGATCGCGATATCTGAATTAATATGCAAATATTGTGATTGATTATTCCTTGGAGGGTGTTTTGATTAAGTCAGCGCTATTGGTTCTCGAAGACGGAACCCAATTCCACGGTCGGGCCATCGGGGCAGAGGGTACGGCAGTGGGGGAAGTGGTCTTCAATACGTCGATGACCGGTTATCAAGAAATCCTCACTGATCCTTCCTACTCCCGCCAGATCGTTACTCTTACTTATCCTCATATCGGCAATGTCGGCACCAATGCTTCCGACGAAGAATCCTCCGCTGTACACGCCCAAGGCCTCGTCATTCGCGACCTCCCACTGATTGCCAGCAACTACCGCAACGAAGAAGGCCTGTCTGACTACCTGAAGCGTCACAACATCGTGGCGATTGCCGATATCGATACCCGCAAGCTGACCCGTCTGCTGCGCGAGAAGGGTGCACAGAACGGCTGCATCATCGCCGCCGATACGCCGGACGCCGCATTGGCGTTAGCGAAGGCCAAAGCCTTCCCGGGCCTGAAAGGCATGGATCTGGCGAAAGAAGTCACCACCCAAGAGGCCTACAGCTGGCAGCAGGGCAGTTGGACGCTTGAAGGCGAGATGCCGGAAGCCAAACCGGCCTCTGAGCTGCCGTTCCACGTGGTGGCTTACGACTACGGCGCCAAGCGCAACATCCTGCGCATGCTGGTGGATCGCGGCTGCCGCCTGACGGTAGTGCCGGCACAGACCCCGGCGGACGAAGTGTTGAAGATGGATCCGGACGGCATTTTCCTGTCCAACGGCCCGGGTGACCCGGAGCCATGCGATTACGCCATCACCGCCATCAAGCAATTCCTGGAAACCGACATTCCGGTGTTCGGCATCTGCCTCGGCCACCAGTTGTTGGCTCTGGCCAGCGGCGCGAAAACCGTGAAGATGAAGCTTGGCCACCACGGCGGCAACCACCCGGTAAAAGATCTGGATAACGACTGCGTAATGATCACCGCGCAGAACCACGGTTTTGCGGTGGACGAAAATAACCTGCCGGCCGAACTGCGCGTCACGCACAAATCCTTGTTCGACCACACGGTGCAGGGCATTCACCGTACCGACAAAGCCGCGTTCAGCTTCCAGGGCCACCCGGAAGCCAGCCCGGGTCCACACGACGCCGCGCCGCTGTTCGATCACTTTATCGAACTGATCGAGACTTACCGTTCTAACGCCAAATAATCAGGAGCAGTAAAAAATGCCAAAACGTACAGACATAAAAAGCATCCTGATCCTCGGCGCTGGCCCGATTGTTATCGGCCAGGCGTGTGAGTTCGACTACTCGGGTGCTCAGGCGTGTAAAGCGCTGCGCGAGGAGGGTTACCGCGTCATTCTGGTGAACTCCAACCCGGCGACCATCATGACCGACCCGGAAATGGCGGATGCGACCTACATCGAGCCGATCCACTGGGAAGTGGTGCGCAAAATCATCGAAAAAGAGCGCCCGGATGCCGTACTGCCGACCATGGGCGGCCAGACCGCACTGAACTGCGCGCTGGAGCTGGAACGTCAGGGCGTGCTGGCCGAGTTCGGCGTGACCATGATTGGTGCCACCGCTGACGCGATCGACAAAGCAGAAGACCGTCGTCGCTTCGACGTGGCGATGAAGAAAATCGGCCTGGACACCGCGCGCTCCGGTATTGCACACAATATGGAAGAAGCGCTGGCGGTGGCCGCTGACGTTGGCTTCCCTTGCATCATCCGCCCTTCCTTTACCATGGGCGGCACCGGCGGCGGTATCGCCTATAACCGCGAAGAGTTTGAAGAGATCTGCGAGCGTGGTCTGGACCTGTCTCCAACCAAAGAGCTGCTGATTGACGAGTCGCTGATCGGCTGGAAAGAGTACGAAATGGAGGTGGTGCGCGATAAGAACGATAACTGCATCATCGTCTGCTCGATCGAAAACTTCGACGCCATGGGCATTCATACCGGTGACTCCATCACCGTGGCACCGGCGCAAACCCTGACCGACAAAGAATACCAAATCATGCGTAATGCCTCGATGGCGGTACTGCGTGAAATCGGCGTGGAAACCGGCGGTTCCAACGTGCAGTTCTCGGTCAACCCGAAAACCGGCCGTTTGATCGTTATCGAAATGAACCCACGCGTATCCCGCTCCTCGGCGCTGGCGTCAAAAGCCACCGGTTTCCCGATTGCCAAAATCGCCGCCAAGCTGGCCGTGGGTTATACCCTCGACGAGCTGATGAACGACATCACCGGCGGCCGCACTCCGGCTTCGTTTGAACCGTCCATCGACTACGTAGTGACTAAAATTCCTCGTTTCAACTTCGAGAAATTTGCCGGTGCCAACGACCGTTTGACCACCCAAATGAAATCCGTCGGCGAAGTGATGGCGATTGGCCGCACCCAGCAAGAGTCGCTGCAGAAAGCCTTGCGCGGTCTGGAAGTGGGCGCCACCGGTTTCGACCCTAAAGTGAGCCTGGACGATCCGGAAGCGCTGACCAAAATTCGCCGCGAGCTGAAAGACGCCGGTTCTGACCGTATCTGGTACATCGCTGACGCCTTCCGCGCCGGTCTGTCGGTTGACGGCGTCTTCAATCTGACCAACGTGGACCGCTGGTTCCTGGTGCAGATTGAAGAGCTGGTGCGTCTGGAAGAGCAGGTTGCCGAAACTGGCATCAACGGCCTGACGCAAGAGTTCCTGCGTACCCTGAAACGCAAAGGTTTTGCCGATGCGCGCCTGGCTATCCTGGCCGGTGTTGCCGAGAGCGAAATTCGCAAGCTGCGCCACGGCTATGGCCTGCACCCGGTGTACAAGCGCGTGGATACCTGTGCGGCGGAATTCGCCACCGACACCGCTTACATGTACTCCACCTATGAAGAAGAGTGCGAGTCCAACCCGACCAACGACCGTCCGAAAGTGATGGTGTTGGGCGGCGGGCCGAACCGTATCGGCCAGGGCATCGAGTTCGACTACTGCTGCGTGCACGCCTCGCTGGCGCTGCGTGAAGACGGTTACGAAACCATCATGGTTAACTGTAACCCGGAAACCGTGTCTACCGACTATGACACCTCCGACCGTCTGTACTTCGAGCCGGTGACCTTGGAAGACGTGCTGGAAATCGTGCGCATCGAGAAGCCGAAAGGCGTGATCGTGCAGTACGGCGGCCAGACCCCGCTGAAGCTGGCGCGCGAGCTGGAAGCCGCAGGCGTGCCGATTATCGGTACCAGCCCGGATGCGATTGACCGCGCCGAAGACCGTGAGCGTTTCCAACAGGCGGTACACCGTCTGGGCCTGAAACAACCGGCCAACGCCACCGTGGCAACCATTGAACAGGCGGTAGAGAAAGCGGCCGGTATCGGCTACCCGCTGGTGGTGCGTCCTTCCTACGTGTTGGGCGGCCGGGCAATGGAGATCGTTTACGACGAAATCGACCTGCGCCGTTACTTCCAGAACGCGGTCAGCGTATCTAACGACGCACCGGTGCTGCTGGATCGCTTCCTGGATGACGCGGTAGAAGTCGACGTCGACGCCATTTGCGACGGCGAGCGGGTGCTGATTGGCGGCATCATGGAACACATCGAACAGGCTGGCGTGCACTCCGGTGACTCCGCTTGCTCGCTGCCGGCGTACACCCTGAGCAAAGAAATTCAGGACGTGATGCGTCAGCAGGTTGAGAAACTGGCGTTTGAACTGCAGGTTCGCGGCCTGATGAACGTACAGTTCGCCGTGAAGAACAACGAAGTTTACCTGATTGAAGTCAACCCACGCGCCGCGCGTACGGTGCCTTTCGTCTCCAAGGCGACCGGCGTACCGCTGGCCAAGGTGGCTGCGCGCGTGATGGCAGGCAAAACGCTGGCTGAGCAGGGCGTAACGGAAGAAGTTATCCCGCCTTACTACTCGGTTAAAGAAGTGGTGCTGCCGTTCAACAAATTCCCAGGCGTCGACCCGATTTTGGGGCCGGAAATGCGCTCTACCGGGGAAGTGATGGGCGTGGGGCGTACCTTCGCGGAAGCCTTCTCCAAGGCGATGCTCGGCAGCCAGTCAGGCATGAAAAAGCAGGGCCGTGCGCTGCTGTCGGTGCGTGAAGGCGATAAAGCCCGGGTAGTGGATCTGGCGGCGAGCCTGTTGAAACAGGGCTTTGAACTGGATGCCACCCACGGTACCGCGGTGGTACTGGGCGAAGCGGGGATTAACCCGCGCCTGGTCAACAAGGTGCATGAAGGCCGTCCGCACATTCAGGACCGTATCAAGAATGGCGAATACACCTACATCGTCAACACCACGGCCGGTCGCCAGGCGATTGAGGACTCCAAGCTGATTCGTCGTAGCGCGCTGCAGTACAAGGTGCATTACGATACGACCCTGAACGGCGGCTTTGCCACCGCGATGGCGCTGAAGGCGGATCCGACCGAGCAGGTTACCTCGGTGCAGGAGTTGCACGCACGCATCACCAAGTAATTTGATGACGTCGTAATCCCCAGGGCGCTGCCATTGCAGCGCCCTTATTTTTTTAACTTGTTCAGTGAATTTGTTGTCTTGAATTAGAAATTTCCGCTATCAATCATTCAGCAAACTGTCACCCTGTGTGATTGGTATATGCTTCATGTATTGGCATGGAACGAAGGAACGACAACAACAATGATTCTGATTATTTACGCCCATCCGTATCCCCGGCATTCGCATGCCAATCACCGTCTGTTGCAGGCGGTAAAGGATATTCCCGAGGTGGAAGTCCGCTCGCTGTATGAGCTATACCCCGACTTTAATATCGATATCAACGCCGAGCAGCGTGCGCTGGAGCGTGCCGATTTGGTGGTGCTGCAGCATCCAATGCAGTGGTACAGCCAACCGCCGTTGCTGAAATTGTGGATCGACAAGGTGCTGGAGCACGGCTGGGCCTATGGCCACGGCGGAGATGCCCTGGTGGGCAAAGATGTGCTGTGGGCGGTGACCAGCGGTGGCGATGAGCACCATTTCGAGCTGGGCGATTACCCTGATTTTGCCGCTCTGGGGCAGCCGCTGCAGGCGACAGCACTGTATTGCGGCATGAACTGGCAGCCGTATTTTGCCGTGCATAACACCTTTACCTGCAATGAACCGGCGCTGATTGCCGCCGGGGAAGCCTACCGCCAACGGCTGGTGGCCTATCTGATGGAACACAGCGAACCCGCGGGTCAGGGAGTCGAGCATGGATAATCACCAGATGATGATTGAGGGGCTGATCTATTTGGGATCGGCCGCGTTGTTCGTGCCGCTTGCGGTGCGGCTCGGCCTGGGTTCGGTATTGGGCTACCTGATTGCCGGCTGCATTATTGGCCCCTGGGGGCTGAAATTGGTCTCCGATGCTGAGTCGATCCTCACCTTTGCCGAGATTGGCGTGGTGCTGATGCTGTTTATCATCGGCCTGGAGTTGGATCCGAAACGGCTGTGGACGCTACGCGCCTCGGTGTTTGGCGGCGGTATTATTCAGATGGCGGCGTGCGGACTGGCGCTGAGCGCCTTTTGCTATTTCCTGGGATTGAACTGGAAGGTGGCGCTGCTGATTGGCCTGACGCTGGCGCTGTCCTCCACCGCCATCGCCATGCAGGCGATGAGCGAGCGTAACCTGACGCCGTCGCCGATTGGCCGCAGCGCGTTCGCCGCATTGTTGTTTCAGGATATCGCGGCGATCCCGCTGGTAGCGATGATCCCCTTGTTGGCCAGCAGTGGTGCCACCACCACGTTGGCGGCGTTTTCCCTGTCAGCGGCCAAGGTGGTGGGCGCGCTGGCGATAGTGGTACTGCTCGGGCGCTATGTGACCCGACCGCTGCTGCACTTTGTCGCCCGCTCCGGCATGCGTGAGGTTTTCAGCGCCGTGGCGCTGTTCCTGGTGTTCGGTTTTGGCATCCTGCTGGAAATGGCCGGGCTGTCGATGGCGATGGGCGCCTTCCTGGCCGGGGTACTGCTGGCAAGCTCCGAATATCGCCACGCCCTGGAAAGCGATATTCAGCCGTTCAAAGGGCTGTTGCTCGGGTTGTTCTTTATCGGTGTCGGCATGTCGATCGACTTTGGCACCCTGTTCCATCATCCGCTGCTGATCGCCTCGTTACTGCTGGGCTTTATGCTGATCAAGGCGGCGCTGCTGTGGCTGATTGGACCCTGGCTTGGGGTGCCGAAACGCCAGCGCGGGATGTTCGCGATTTTACTGGGGCAAGGCAGTGAGTTTGCCTTTGTGATTTTCGGCGCGGCGCAACTGGCCGGGGTATTGCCGCCGGACTGGGCCAAATCGCTGACACTGGCGGTTGCCCTGTCGATGGCAGCGACGCCGTTGCTGCTGGTGGTGGCGACACGGCTTGAGAAAAACGCGCCGAAAGATGAGCGTCCGGCGGATGTGATTGATGAAGAGAATGCCAGCGTGATCATTGCCGGGTTTGGCCGCTTCGGCCAGATAGCCGGCCGTTTACTGCTGGCCAACGGCGTGCATACCGTGGTGTTGGATCATGATCCGGACCATATTGAAACGCTGCGCAAGTTCGATACCAAGGTATTTTACGGTGATGCCACGCGGGCCGATCTGCTGGAGGCCGCAGGCGCTGAACATGCCAAGGTGTTGATTAACGCCATCGACGATGTAGAGGCCAGCTTGCAATTGACCGAGTTGGCCAAGCGGCATTTCCCGCATCTGAAAGTGGTGGCGCGAGCGCGCGATGTCGATCACTGGTATCAGTTACGTCAGTTGGGCGTGGAAAAGCCTGAGCGCGAAACCTTTGAAAGCTCGCTGCGGATTGGCCGCGAAACGCTGGAGTTGCTGGGGCTGGACGCCTATGAGGCCCGGGAGAAAGCGGATACCTTCCGCCGCTACAACCTGAAAATGCTGGAGGACACGTTGGAGAATTATCAGGATACCGAATTCCGCGTTGCCAGCCTGCAGCGGAACAAAGAAATGCTCAGTGCCGCCATCGAGCAGGATCAAGATCGGTTGGCTCGGGTGCCGCAGAGTGGTTGGCGTGGCAGTATCGATGGCAAAGCGCCGGAAGAGGAAGTGGTGGAAGCCAAGGGATAACTTTAACGGGCGCAGCGCCAGGCTGTGCCCGTTATGACCTGAGTTAACTCAACGCCACCTTGATACCCAGGGCAATCAGCATGCCGCCCAGCAGTTTGTCGACGACCTTTTGCGTCTTCTCCAACCCACGACGTACCGGTCCACTTTGGATCAGGAACACCAGCACCGGCCACCAGAGTGCGGACAGGCCAAGAATGATCCCCGCGTACCACAGTTTTTCGCCCAAACCGGAGTTGATCTGCAACACCTGAGTGAACACCGCCAGGAAGAACAGCGTGGCTTTCGGATTGAGCAGATTACACAGATAGCCCTGCACAAAGGCGCTTTTCAGGCTCACTTGCTGCTGCGGCAGGTTGCTGACGTTCATCTTGCTGCCGCTGCGCGATAACAGCGCCTGAATACCGACCCAAATCAGATAGACCGCACCGGCATATTTCAACACGTTGAACAGCCATGGCGTGGTGGTGATCACCACCGCCAACCCGGCGACGCAGTAAGACATGTGGGTGGCGACGCCGCAGATCACGCCGAAGGCGGTCATCATGGCGGCCAGGCGCGGGTAGCGTGCGGCGTTCTTGATCACCAGGAAAAAATCCGGGCCGGGTGACAGCATACCCAGTGTGGCGATGCCGGCAACAAACAGCGAAGTTTCAAGCATGATTTGACTCTCTGCACAAAAGGCGTAATAGGGGCGATAATAACGCCACGTCCCCTGATGCGCATCAACCAAATGAGGTAATGTTTGGCAATATGATGAACATTCACTCAGGGATCACGACGGAGCATCATGCATCAGACAACCCGCACAGACCTGCCGGAACCGCAGCGGCAGCAGCGTGAAATTACCCGCCTGTGCATTCAGTGCGCTTTGCTGCTGTTACAGCACGGCGCCGAGAGCACGGTAGTGGAGCAGTTATCGACCCGGCTGGGCATGGCGCTGGGGATGGACAGCGTTGAAAGTTCGATCTCGGCCAATGCGGTAGTGCTGACGACCCTCAGCCACGGCGAGTGTCTGACCACCACGCGCAAGAACGTCGATCGCGGCATCAATATGCAGATGGTGACGGAGGTGCAGCATATCGTGATTTTGGCGGAGCACCGGCTGGCGGATGTGCACGACGTGGCCCGGCGTTTCGAGAAAATCCGCCCGTTGCGCTATCCACGCTGGCTGGTCGTGCTGATGGTGGCGCTGTCATGTGGCTGTTTCAGCGTGTTGAACGGGGGTGATCATAAGGCCTTCGCCGTGACCTGCATTGCCAGCGGTCTGGCGATGTCGGTACGCCAGGTGCTGACGGCGCGCCACATGAACCCCTTGATCAACTTTTGCCTGACGGCCTTTGTCGCAACTTCGGTTTCCGGCCTGTTGCTGCGGCTGCCGATGTTCAGCCAAACCTCTACCGTGGCGATGGCCGCCAGTGTGTTGCTGCTGGTGCCTGGTTTCCCGCTGATTAACGCAGTGGCCGACATGTTCAAAGGCCACGTCAATACCGGGCTGGCGCGTTGGGCGATGGCCAGCCTGCTGACGCTGGCGACCTGTATCGGGGTAGTGATGGCGATGTCGCTGTGGGATCTGCGGGGGTGGTCATGAGTCTGCTCTGGGCTTTATTACAGGATATGCTGCTGGCGGCGGTGCCGGCATTGGGCTTCGCCATGGTATTCAACGTGCCGCTGCGCGCACTGCGCTACTGTGCGCTGTTGGGGGCGATCGGCCACGGCTCGCGCATGCTGATGATGCATGTGGGAATGAACATTGAATGGTCATCGCTGCTGGCCGCGATCCTGATTGGTATCATTGGCATTTATTGGTCGCGCTGGTTGCTGGCGCATCCTAAGGTGTTTACCGTGGCCGCGGTGATCCCGATGTTCCCTGGTATCTCCGCTTATACCGCGATGATCTCCGTGGTGGAGATTTCGCACTTGGGTTACAGCGAGGCGTTGATGGCCACCATGATGACCAACTTCCTCAAGGCCTGTTTTATCGTCGGTGCATTATCGATCGGGCTGTCGTTACCCGGGCTGTGGTTATACCGCAAACGTCCCGGCGTTTAAGGGTTATCGACCGCGAATTTTGGACATTAGATATACTGATAAGAGCTATCTTATATATTCATATTGCTTGATTAGGCTATCGACGGCCGTTAGGGCTTTACGTATAGTGTGAGCAATTTTGCTGCCTACACAGGGTTTAACAATGATTATCAGCCTGATCGCTGCCTTGGCGGCGGATCGCGTTATTGGCATGGAAAACGCCATGCCCTGGCACCTGCCGGCGGATCTCGCGTGGTTTAAACGTAACACGCTGAATAAACCGGTTATTATGGGCCGTAAAACTTTTGAGTCCATTGGTCGTCCGTTACCGGGCCGACATAATATCGTGTTAAGCAGCCGTGCCGGCGGTGAAGCCGGGGTGACCTGGGCGACCTCACTGGACGACGCGCTGGCCGCAGCCGGTGATGTGGAAGAAGTGATGGTGATGGGCGGTGGGCGTATTTATACCCAGTTCCTGGCGCGTGCCGATCGCATGTACCTGACGCATATCGATGCCGAAGTCGGTGGCGATACCCATTTCCCAGACTATGAGCCGGACGAATGGGAAACCTCGTTCAGCGAGTTCCACGATGCCGACGAATTGAATTCTCACAGCTATTGCTTCGAGATCCTGGAACGCCGTTGATGGTCGGGCGTTAGTGATAGTCTTCTGAGGGCGCAAGAGATTGCGCCCTTTGTCTTTTTGCAGCCACCTCCCCCCTGACTTTTTGCTGTAACATTTTCGTCACACTTCCTGATTAATATGAAGCCCAACTCTGAGCGCCCCGGCAACTCTGGTGAATCTCGATCGCGGCGCCATATTAAAAAAGGAAATAAACCCATGACGACCAAAATTGAGCAATTAGATGCCGACCGCCTGACCGATCCCGCCCGTCGTAAGCTGCTGCTGGGCAGCGCCGGTGCCGTTGGCCTGGCCGGTTTCCTGGGGGGCGGTATCTGGACGGTGTCTGCCCAGGCGCTGGCAGAGGACTTGCCGCCGAACAAGCTGCTGGGCTTTAAAGGCATTGCGGCCTCAACCGCCGATGAGGTGGTGATAGCGCCGGGGTATCGCGCCGAGGTGTTGATCTCCTGGGGGGAGCCTCTGGTTGAGGGGGCCGCCGCTTTCGACCCACAAGGCAATAACAGCGCAGCCGATCAGGAAAAGCAGTTTGGCGATAACAACGATGGCATGAGCTTCTTCCCGATCGATGACAACCACGGCGTAATGGCCATCAACAACGAATACGTCAACGAGCAGTATTTGTTTGCACACGGCGGCAGCAAGGCCACCAGTCTGGAAGATGTGCGCAAGTCGCAGGCCGCACACGGTGTTTCTATCGTGGCCGTGCGTCGCGCGGGCGACAGCCAGCGTTGGGAAGTGGAGCGCCCGTCGCGCTATAACCGCCGGATCACCGCCAACACCGAAATGCAGTTCAGCGGCCCGGCCGCCGGGCATGCGCTGCTGCAAACGGTGGCGGATCCTACCGGCCGCAAGGTGCTGGGCACCTTCGGTAACTGCGCTAACGGGAAAACTCCTTGGGGCACTTATCTGACCTGCGAAGAGAATTTCGATACTTATTTCGGCACGCACCAGGCCGACTATAAAACCACGGCGGAGCAAAAGCGCTATACGCTGAAAGTCAACGAACCGGAGCGTAACTGGCCGGATTACGACGAACGTTTTGACGTGGCGAAGAACCCGAATGAATTCAACCGTCACGGCTGGATCGTCGAAATCGACCCGATGAACCCGACTTCGACGCCGATCAAACACACCGCGCTGGGCCGCTTCAAACATGAAAATGCCGCCGTGACCGTGGCCAAAGATGGTCGTCTGGTGGTTTATATGGGAGACGACGAGCGTGGTGAGCACATCTATAAATACGTTTCCAAAGGCGTGGTTGACGTGGCAAACCCAGCCAACAACCGCAGTCTGTTGGACGAAGGCACCTTGTATGTCGCTCAGTTTGAAGGTGACGCCGGCGGTACACCGCTGAAAGGCACCGGGCGCTGGATAGCGCTGGAGTTCGGTAAAAACGGTCTGACACCGGAAAACGGCTTTCGCGACGAAGCGGAAGTGTTGATCTTCGCCCGTAAGGCGGCGGCGCAGGTGGGGGCTACCAAGATGGATCGACCGGAATGGATCGCCGTCAACCCGCATGATGGGCGCGCCTACTGCACGCTGACCAATAACAGCAAACGCGGTGAAGAAGGCATGCCGTTGAATGCGGCAAACCCGCGACCGAATAACGTCTACGGCCAGATTATCCGTTGGGATGAAGGCGGCGATGCCACGGCGGCGGCGTTCACCTGGGATATTTACGCGCTTTGCGGTAACCCGATTGCTCATCCGGAAGGGGTGAATCGCGGCACGCCCAATATCACGGCAGACAACACTTTCAACAGCCCGGACGGGCTGGGGTTCGATAAATCCGGCCGCCTGTGGATCCTGACCGACGGCAAATACAGTAACAAAGGCGACTATGCCGGGCAGGGGAACAACCAGATGCTGGTGGGCGACCCGCAGAGCGGCGAGATCCGCCGTTTTATGGTCGGGCCGAAGTCGTGTGAACTGACGGGCATAACCTTCACCCCGGATTACAAGACGATGTTCGTCAACGTCCAGCACCCGGGCGAAGAAGGCGATTCCCATTTCCCGAACAATAGCCCACGCCCGCGCTCGTCAGTGCTGATGATTACGCGTGAAGACGGTGGGGTGATCGGGGCTTAAGAAGAAAACAGCGGGGGCGATATTGATCGCCCCGACTGGATTATGACGCGACCTGTCGGTGCACGCTGTCTGGCAGGTCACTGCGGTGGGCCGGCTGGGTAAAGTATTGCCGGTCTTCCCAGCGCAACAGGGTCAGATCGCCTCCCCAGCAACAGCCGGTATCGAGGCCAATAATACCTGCCGGTGTACCTTTGCCTTCCAACGAAGCCCAATGGCCAAAGACAATGCTGTAATCGGCATCGACCAATCGCGGCAAATCAAACCAGGGTTTCAGTGGCGCAGGCGCGGTGCCTGGCGCATCTTTGCAGATCATGTCGAGTTGACCGTTCGGGAAGCAGTAACGCATGCGCGTCAGGGCGTTGGTGCTGAAACGCAAGCGTGCCAGCCCGCTCAGTTCCGGGCTCCAGTTGTTCGGCATGTCACCGTACATGGCGTCGAGGAACAGAGGGTAGCTGTCGCTGCTCAGTACGGCTTCCACTTCACGGGCGCAAATTTGTGCGGTTTCGATGTCCCACTGCGGCGTGATGCCGGCGTGCGCCATCACCAGTTTGAGTTGGTCATCCACCTGCAGCACCGGTTGGCGGCGCAGCCAGTTGATCAGCTCATCGGCGTCCGGGGCTTCCAGCAGCGGCGTAATGCGATCTTTCGGTTTGTTGCGACTGATGCCGGCATAAACGGCCAGCAGATGCAGATCGTGATTGCCCAGCACCATGCGTACCGCCGGACCGAGCGAACGCACATAGCGCAGCACGTCCAACGAACCGGGGCCGCGAGCCACCAGATCGCCGGTCAGCCACAGTTGGTCATGCTGAGGATCGAAAGCGACCTGAGCCAATAGCGACTTCAGTTCATCAAAACAGCCATGAACGTCGCCGATAAGATATGTCGACATAATCAGTGGATCAGCGTTGGAATAGCTAAGCGGAACACGGGAATAGCGGTCTGGAACGGTTGACCCTGATGATCAACCATTTCGTAATGGCCTTCCATGGTGCCCAGCGGCGTTTCAAGAATGGCGCCGCTGGTGTATTGGAATTCGCCCCCGGGCGGAATGAGCGGCTGTTCGCCGACTACGCCTTCGCCCTGAACTTCGGTCTGGCGGCCATTGCTGTTGGTGATCAGCCAGTAACGGCCGAGCAGTTGCACGTTGAAACGCCCCAAATTGCGGATGGTGATGGTATAAGCGAAGACGTAACGTTCTTCCTCAGGTATCGACTGTGATTCCACATAGACACTTTGCACCTGAATACATACGCGAGGCGAATCAATCATGACCTACTCCTTATTGCTGCGGCGCGGGATTGGCTGAAAGCCAGTTAGCCAGCTTACAGTACTGCGCCACAGAAATATTTTCTGCTCTAAGTATCGGATCGATACCCAATTCCGTCAGTTGCTCTGGCGTGAACAGGTCACCCAGGCTATTGCGGACTGTTTTCCGGCGCTGGTTGAACGCCTGAGTCGTAATGCGGCTCAGCATGCGCACGTCACCCACCGGGTTTGGGTTCACCTTGTGCGGGACCAAACGTACCACGGCGGAATCCACTTTCGGCGCCGGAGTGAACGAAGTGGGTGGCACTTCCAGCACCGGGATCACGTTGCAGTAGTACTGCGCCATCACGGTTAAACGCCCGTAGGCTTTGCTGTTCGGGCCGGCAACCAGACGGTTGACCACCTCTTTTTGCAACATAAAGTGCATGTCGCGAATGGCCTGAGTATAGCTGAAAAGGTGGAACATCAGCGGCGTAGAAATGTTGTACGGCAGGTTACCAAACACGCGCAGCGGTTGGCCAGCCTGTTCAGCCATTTCGGCAAAGTTCACCGTCATGGCATCTTGCTGGTGAATGGTCAGTTTATCTTTCAGCTGCGGGTGATTCGCCAGGCGGGCCGCCAGATCGCGGTCCAGCTCAATCACCGTCATGCGGTCCATGCGTGCGCCGACCGGCTCGGTCAGTGCGCCCAGGCCGGGGCCGATTTCAACCACCGCTTCACCCGGCATAGGGTGAATGGCGGAAACAATGCTATCGATGACAAACTGATCGGTTAAAAAGTTCTGTCCAAAGCGTTTGCGGGCAAAGTGCCCTTGGTGGACTTTATTATTCATTACAATTAATTATCATTTTAATGGCGAGATTCAAGGCCGTTGTGAAACTGCCCGCATCGGCGGTGCCGGTGCCGGCCAGTTCCAGAGCGGTACCGTGGTCGACCGAGGTACGGATAAAAGGCAAACCGAGGGTAATATTTACCGCTCGGCCGAACCCTTGGTATTTTAGCACCGGCAGACCCTGATCGTGATACATCGCCAGCACCGCATCCGCATGTTGCAGATACTTGGGCTGGAACAGGGTGTCCGCCGGCAGCGGGCCGATCAGATGGATGCCTTCAGTCCGCAGCGCGTCGAGCGCCGGGATAATGGTATCTATCTCTTCGCGCCCCATATGGCCGCCTTCTCCCGCGTGCGGGTTCAGGCCACAGACATATATCTGCGGCTGGGCGATGCCAAATTTGGTTTTCAGATCATGGTCGAGAATGCGGATGACTTCGAACAGGCTTTGACGGGTGATGGCACCAGGCACCGCCAGTAAAGGCAGGTGAGTGGTCGCCAGCGCCACGCGCAGCTCTTCGGTTGCCAACATCATCACCACGCGATCGCAACCGCTGCGATCGGCAAAAAATTCGGTATGGCCGATAAAAGGCACACCGGCGTCGTTGATCACGCCCTTGTTCACCGGGCCGGTGATCAACGCAGCGAATTCGCCGTTTAGGCAACCGTCGCAGGCTCGCGCCAGGGTTTCCACCACGTAAGCGCTGTTGCCCACGTTCAGCTCACCCGCCACCACGGCATGTGCCGTCGTGACCGGCAATACCGTCAGCGTACCCGCACGCTGTGGCTGAGCGGGTTGCTGCGGCTGATAGGTGCGCAGCTGCAGCGGCAGGTTCAACTGCCGGGCGCGCTCAAGCAACAAGGCCGGATCCGCGCACACCACCAGTTCAACAGGCCAATCCTGTTGCGCCAGCGCTGCCACTAAATCCGGCCCAACCCCGGCAGGCTCGCCGGGGGTGATTACGATACGATTATTGTTGTGCATTACCGTCAAGGATCTTCACGTAAGCCTGAGCACGTTGTTCCTGCATCCAGGTCTGCGCTTCTTCGGCAAACTTGCGGTTGAACAGCATGCGGTAAGCGCGATCTTTCTGCGCCGCATCGGTTTTGTCCACCTGACGCGTATCCAGCAACTGGATCAGGTGCCAGCCGAAGGAAGAGTGTACCGGTTGGCTGACTTCGCCTTTACTCAGCTTCATCAATGCGTCGCGGAAGGCCGGATCGTAGATGTCTGGAGAAGCCCAGCCCAGATCGCCGCCCTGCAGCGCTGAGCCCGGATCCTGAGAAAGCTGTTTGGCTTCATCAGCAAACTTGGCGCGGCCGCTCTTGATGGCTTCGGCTACCTCTTGCAGCTTGGCGCGTGCCTGGTCATCGGTTAGCACGACAGAAGGTTTCAGCAGAATGTGGCGAGCATGAACCTCGGTGACCGACACCGACTGGTTGGCGCCACGAATATCATTCACTTTCAGAATGTGGAAGCCTACGCCGGAACGGATCGGCCCAACCACGTCGCCTTTTTTGGCGTTAACCAGTCTTTCGGCAAACAGGGTAGGGATTTCCTGCAGCTTGCCCCAGCCCATGTTGCCGCCTTTCAGCGCCTGGGAATCGGCAGAGTAGGAGATCGCCAGCTTGCCGAAGTCGGCGCCGCCGTTGATTTCGCCCATCAGCTGTTTAGCCAGGGCTTCAGCATCGTCAACCTGCGCCTGCGACGGGTTTTCCGGCAGCGGGATCAGGATGTGGCTGATGTTCATTTCGGTATCGCTGCCGTTTTGAGCGCCAACCTGAGTCGCCAGTGAGTCCACTTCCTGAGGCAGGATAGTGACGCGGCGGCGAACTTCATTGTTACGCACTTCACTGATCAGCATTTCTTTGCGGATCTGTGCACGGTAAGTGTTGTAGTTCAGGCCTTCATACGCCAGACGGCTGCGCATCTGATCGATGCTCATTTTGTTCTGCGCGGCGATGTTGCCGATGGCTTTGTCCAGATCGGCGTCGGAAACGTTGATCCCCATTTTCTTGGCCATCTGCAGTTGGATGTTATCCATAATCAGACGTTCCAGGATCTGGTGACGCAGGGTTTTGTCATCCGGTAACTGCTGGCCGGCCTGTTGGGCATTGAGCTTCACCGACTGCAACAGGGTGCTTACGTCGCTCTCAAGTACCACACCGTTATCCACGACGGCGGCGACTTTATCCACTTCTTGGGGTGCTGCGAACGCGGTATTGGCGCAAACCACCAATCCGAGAATAAGCGTTCTCCAGTTCTTCATACATTTCCCATTCTGTAATCCGCAAATGCGGGTGAAAGTTCTCGTTTTCAAAGTGTTACAAAGCATCAAAATGCACGCTGGTAAGGCAGTATGCCGGAACGCAACATTTCCGCGGAGCCCAGACTGTGATCGCTGCTCAGGCCACGCAGTTCGATGTTGAATGAAACTTTGTTGTCATAAACGCTGGTATTGCTGCTGTTGTTCCAGTCGGTGATCTTGCGCTCGTAACCCAAGGTCACTGCCCAGCAGCAGGTGTTGTACTTCAGACCGAGCAACTGATCGGCGGATTGTTTTGCGCGGGTGTCGTAGTAATAAGCGCCTACGACGGACCAGCGATCGGCAATTGGCCAACTGCCGGTGACGCCTACCTGCGAAATACCGTCCTGATAGGCCGGAACTTGCGTGGTGTTCAGTGCCGTCTCAATATACTCCGGCGTGGCGTAACGGTAGTTCAACTGCAGCACGCGTTCGGAATCCTGACGGTATTCCAGCACGCCGTTGCCCAATGAGACGCTATTGAGACGCGTATCATACTGCAGGCCGCCACGCAGGCCCCAACGATCGTCAATCTTCCAATAGGTGTCGCCGGCCCAGGCCAGGCTGCCGGTGTCATCATTGTTATCGTAATTCGTCGTTTTATCACCGGTACGGGAACGGCTGAAGTAGTAGATTTGACCCACAGAAACGTTAAAACGTTCAACCAGGGCGTCATCATAAATACGCGAGGTCAAACCGGTCGATACGCGGTTCTGCGAGGCAATGCGATCCAGGCCGCTGTAGGTGCGGTCGCGGAACAGACCGGAATAGTCGGTTTGCAACAGCGTGGTGTCGTAGGTGTAGATATTGCTTTGATCGCGATACGGCACGTACAGGTACTGCACGCGCGGCTCAAGGGTCTGGGTATACCCCTCGGACCAGTTCATTGGACGATCGAACACCATCTTGCCGTCGACCTTGAACTGCGGCAACACGCGGTTGACCGAATCTTCGAGATCGGGTGCGTTACTGCCAGTACGGCTCTTGTAGTTGTTGGCGAAACCGTCAGGAATATCCTGCTGATAGTGGGTCGCCAGCAGCTTGGCTTCGGTGTTGATACTGCCCCAGCCGTTGGTCAACGGCAGGCTCAGCGTCGGTTCCATATGCAGACGGGTGGCGTCCGGGCTATAAGGGTTGACGCTGACGAACTTGGCTGCCTGACCATAAATGCGGAAATCGAACGGACCGAGATCCTCTTTATAATAGTTCAGGTCGAGCTGCGGCTGAACTTTGTAGGAGTCCGACTGACTGCGATCGGTACCGTCGTAGATCTGGAACTGTTTGGAGCTTAAGGTCGCGTCCCAGTTATCAATGGCGTAGCCGACGCTGAATTTCTGCGTCGCATAACCGTCGGTGGTCGAACCGTATTTGGAGTCCAGATCGGTAAAGTATTTGGAATCGCTGACCTTGGTGTAGTCGACGTTGAAACGCCACACCTGATCCATCACGCCGTTGTGGTTCCAGTAGAACAACCAACGCTTACTGTCGTCAGGATTGTCCTTGCTGTATTCCTTGTCGTCCGGCAACCAGTCGAATTCCATCAGGCCCAAGCCAGGCTGCACCAGGTAGCGGAATTCGTTCTGCAACTGCAGACCACGTTTGGACATGTAATGCGGGGTGATAGTGGCGTCGAAGTTCGGCGCAATATTCCAGTAATACGGCAGCATGAACTCAAAGCCATTGTTGCTGCCATATTTTGCGTTCGGGATCAGGAAACCGGAACGACGCTTATCACCGACCGGCAATTGCAGGTACGGGCTGTAGAACACCGGTACGCCGCCAATTTTGAAGCGGGCGTTCCAGATTTCCGCTACCTGCTCTTCGCGGTCATGGATCACTTCGGAACCGACTACGCTCCAGCTGTTATCGCCAGGCAAACAGGAGGTAAAGGTCCCGTTTTCCAGAATGGTGTAACGGTTGGCGCCGCGCATCTTCATCTTGTCGGCGTCGCCACGCCCCTGACGGCCTACCATTTGGTAGTCGCCTTCATAGACGTCGGTATCTTTGTTATTCAGGTTCGACCAGGCTTTCGGGCCTTTCAGCTTGATTTGGTTGTCGCTGTAGTGCACGTCACCGGTGGCGGTCACCGTGCGAACCGGGTCGGTTTGCCCCGGATCTTGCGTCTGGTTCAGCTCCACCTGCTTGGCGGTCAGGGTGCTGTTGCCTTGTTCAATATTCACGTTGCCAGTGAACAGCGCGCTTTTCGGATAGTCCGCGCGGGAGTCATCGGCGTGAATGGTGACAGGCAGGCTGTTAGGATCGCCGCTGACCAGCGGTTTGTCATAAACAGGAACGCCAAGCATACATTGCTCGGCCAGGTCAGCCAGCGCGTGCTGACTGTAGAGTGCCGTCCAAATCAGTGTGGCCAGCAGTGTTGGGAAACTTTTTTTCATACGCGGTTTTGGTGTTCCGTCATCAGAGGCGTCATGTCCGGCAAACGGTCAGAGACTATATCACTCATCTGCGTTGCGCTAGTGTTAAATCCGGCCGTTTACTTGCGTCGTCGATAGGCGCAAAGATAAATGACAGGTATGATAATCCAAATCCTGAGAAAAATCGCCTTAACCCTTACCTAAGACGGAAGGGAGCAGTCGGCTTTCGGCATGATAATTGAGGAGTATATGCAGTATTGGGGAAAACTGCTCGGGGTCATCGTGGCCATTTGGGCTGGCGCGGGATTCTGGGGTGTAGTTTTGGGGCTGATTGTCGGTCATATGATCGACTCTGCGCGTAGCAATAAGCGCAGCCGGGGCTTTTTCGCCGACCAGCAAACGCGGCAAACGCTGTTTTTCCGCACCACTTTTCAGGTGATGGGTCACCTGACCAAATCAAAAGGACGCGTTACCGAGGCGGATATTCAGATCGCCAGCCTGTTTATGGATCGTCTGCAACTGCATGGGGAAGCCCGTACCGCGGCACAGCAGGCGTTTCGTGAAGGCAAACAGAGTCAGTTCCCGCTGAGAGAAACGCTGCAGCAGTTCCGCAGCATCTGCTTTGGCCGTTTCGACCTGATTCGGATGTTTCTGGAAATTCAGATCCAGGCGGCGTTTGCCGACGGATCACTTCACCCGAACGAGCGTCAGGTGCTGTATGTGATCGCCGAAGAGCTGGGCATTTCGCGTGCGCAGTTCGATCAGTTCCTCAGCATGATGGAGGGCGGACGTCAGTTCGGCGGCGGTCAGCAGGGCGGCTATTCGCAGGGCGGCTACCAACAGGCGCAACGCGGACCCACGCTGGAGGATGCTTGCAAAGTGTTGGGTGTCAGCAGCAGCGACGACGCGACGACCATCAAGCGTGCTTATCGTAAGCTGATGAGCGAGCACCATCCGGATAAGTTGGTGGCGAAAGGTTTACCGCCGCAAATGATGGAAATGGCCAAGCAGAAAGCGCAGGAAATTCAGGCGGCGTATGACCTGATCAAGCGCGAGAAAGGCTTCAAATAACGATACCCGTCATACTGCGTAACGGGCCCAGCATGCCGGGCCCGTTTTAAAGGCGATTCAGAAGTCCGGTTCGGCGCGAAAATGCATCGGGGTTTGAAAAGTCGGGTGGGTAATGCGCAGCTCTTGCGCGTGCAGCTGTAAACGCGGCGCCATGGCTTTGGCTTCTGGCGGGGCGTAGAAACCGTCACCGAGGATCGGGTGGCCCAGCGCCAGCATATGGACACGTAACTGGTGCGAACGGCCGGTGATCGGCATGAGTTTTACCCGCGTGCTGCCGTCGGCGTCGCGCGACAATACCAGATACTCTGTTTGCGCCGCTTTGCCGGTGTCGAAACAGACTTTTTGCAGCGGCCGGTTCGGCCAGTCGCAAATCAGCGGCAAATCCACCAGACCTTCATCCTGTTCCAGATGGCCCCAGACGCGGGCGATGTAGGACTTCTTCGGTTCGCGTTCGCGAAACTGGCGCTTCAGTTCACGTTCAGCCGCCTTGTTCAGCGCCACCACAATCACTCCGCTGGTCGCCATATCCAGACGATGCACCGATTCGGCCGCCGGGAAATCCGCCTGGATGCGCGTCATCAGACTGTCTTTGTTTTCCGGCGCACGGCCGGGTACCGACAGCAGACCGCTCGGCTTGTTGACCACGATAATGTGCTCATCCTGATACAGAACATGCATCGGGTCCTGCGGGGGATTGTAGGGTTCCATTTTGTTGGCTCCGCTGAGTGTGACGGTACGGGGAACTGCCGTTCCCCGTGCGCGGGTTACTGGTGAGTAACGACCACCAGACGGATGGCATCCAGACGCCATCCCGCTTCATTCAGGTTGACCAGCACCTGTTTGCGGTTGAACTCCAGCGCTTCGACTTCGTCATCACGAATGTTCGGGTTGACCGCCTTCAGGGCTTCCAGACGTGCCAACTCGGTGCTCAGCTTGTCATCCGCTTCCTGTTTGGCCTGTTCGATCAGGGCGCGAGCCTGATCTTCAACCAGACTTTCCGCCTGTTGCAACATGGCGTGCACATCCTGCTGCACGGCGTTGACCAACTTGCTGGACGTGTGGCGGTTGACCGCATTCAACTGGCGGTTGAAGCTTTCGAATTCAACCTGAGCCGCCAGATTGGTGCCTTTGCGGTCCATCAGCATACGAATTGGCGTTGGCGGCAGGAAGCGAGTCAGTTGCAGGTGCTTCGGCGCTTGCGCCTCAACCACATAAATCAGTTCGACCAGCAGGGTACCGACCGGCAGAGCTTTGTTTTTCAACAGGGAAACTGCGCAGCTACCGGTATCGCCGGACAGGATCAAATCCAGGCCGTTGCGGATGATCGGGTGTTCCCAACTGACGAACTGCGCGTCTTCACGCGACAGTGCCTGTTCGCGATCGAAGGTGACGGTGCAGCCATCCTGCGGCAGCCCCGGGAAGTCCGGCACCAGCATGTGGTCGGACGGCGTCAGAACAATCAGGTTGTCGCTGCGATCGTCCTGGTTGATACCGACGATATCGAACAGGTTCAGCGCAAAGCCCACCAGGTTGACGTCGTTGTCCTGATTGGCGATGGCTTCCGCCAGCGCCTGTGCTTTCTCGCCGCCGTTGGAGTGCATTTCCAGCAGGCGGTCACGGCCCTGTTCCAGTTGCACTTTCAGGTGGTCATGCTGCTGGCGGCAGGCATGAATGAATTCCTCCAGCCCTTCTTGCTCGGTCGGCGATGCCAGGAAAGCGATCAATTGCTCGTAGCCGCTGTCGTAAATGGTACGGCCGGTCGGGCAGGTGTGCTCGAAGGCATCCAGCCCTTCGTGGAACCAGCGGCCCAGAACCGCCTGAGCGGTGTTTTCCAGGTACGGCACCATGATTTGAATGTCATGCATCTGGCCGATACGGTCCAGACGGCCGATACGCTGCTCGAGCAGATCCGGGTTGAATGGCAGATCGAACATCACCAGATGGCTGGCGAACTGGAAGTTACGGCCTTCGGAACCGATCTCCGAGCACAACAACACCTGGGCACCGTCTTCTTCGGAGGCGAAGTAAGCCGCGGCGCGGTCACGTTCGATAATCGACAGCCCTTCGTGGAAGACGGCAGCGCGGATGGCTTCACGTTCGCGCAGCACTTGTTCCAGCTGCAGTGCGGTGGCGGCTTTGGCGCAGATCACCAGCACTTTCTCGTGGCGGTTGGCCACCAGATAATTCAGTAACCATTCGACGCGTGGATCGAAGTTCCACCAGGTGGCGTTCTCGCCTTCAAATTCCTGATAGATTTGCTCTGGGTAGAGCATGTCGCGCGCGCGGGCTTCAACGGTTTTCTTCGCGCCCATGATACCGGACACTTTAATGGCGGTCTGGTACTGGGTCGGCAACGGCAGCTTAATCTGGTGCAAGTTGCGGTGTGGGAAGCCTTTGACACCGTTACGGGTGTTGCGGAACAGCACGCGGCTGGTGCCGTGGCGGTCCATCAGCATGGTGACCAGTTCCTGACGTGCCTGCTCGCTGTTTTCGCCATCGCTGTTGGCGGCTTTCAGCAGCGGTTCAATGTCTTGCTCGTCAATCAGCTCACCCAGCAGGTTCAGCTTGTCATCGGCCAGGCGTTCACCGCTCAGCAGCAGGGTGACGGCGTCGGCCACCGGGCGATACTTTTGCTGTTCGGCGACAAAATCGTGGTAGTCGTGGAAACGGTTCGGATCCAGCAGGCGCAAACGGGCGAAGTGACTTTGCTGCCCTAGTTGCTCTGGCGTTGCGGTCAGCAGCAGTACACCGGGAATATGCTCTGCCAGTTGCTCGATCACCTGGTATTCACGGCTTGGCGCGTCTTCGCTCCAGGCCAGGTGGTGCGCTTCATCCACCACCAGCAGGTCCCACTGGGCATCGGCCAGCTCTTCCAGACGCTGTTTGTTGCGGCGGACGAAGTCCAGCGAGCAGATCACCAGTTGTTCGGTTTCAAACGGGTTGCTGCTGTCGAGTTTCGCTTCCGAGTAACGGCTATCGTCAAACAGGGAGAAATACAGGTTGAAGCGGCGCATCATTTCGACCAGCCACTGATGCTGCAGGGTTTCCGGTACCACAATCAATACGCGCTCGGCACGGCCTGCCAGCAGTTGCTGGTGGATGATCATGCCGGCTTCGATGGTTTTACCCAACCCCACTTCATCCGCCAACAGAACGCGCGGCGCATGGCGCTGGCCGACTTCGTAGGCGATATGCAGCTGGTGCGGGATCAGGCTGGCGCGCATGCCACGCAGGCCGGCAAACGGCAGACGATACTGCTCGCTTTGGTATTTACGCGCACGGAAACGCAGGGCGAAACGGTCCATACGGTCGATCTGGCCGGCAAACAGACGGTCCTGTGGCTTGCTGAAGGTCAATTTGCTGTCCAGCAGCACTTCACGCATCGCCACACCGCTTTCCTGAGTGTCCAGGCGGGTACCGATATAGGTCAGCAGACCGTTCTCCTCTTTCACCTCTTCCACCTGCAGCTCCCATCCTTCGTGGTTGCTGATGGTATCGCCCGGGTTGAACATCACGCGGGTGATCGGGGAATCATTTCTGGCATAGAGGCGGTTTTCACCGGTTGCGGGGAAAAGCAGGGTAATCATGCGCGTATCCAGCGCCACGACGGTTCCCAGTCCTAATTCGCTTTCCGTATCGCTGATCCAGCGTTGACCAAGTGTAAAAGGCATATATTGTCGGCTCGATTCTTTTAAGTAAGTCTTGTTACCGGGCGGAAAGGGCCGCGGCACCCGTATCAAACGTCTGCTAATCCCGATTTATTTTAATATGGCGGGCAATAGCTATTCATCCCATGCATACATCGTTAGACGGCATGGGGGAAGTGTGGTCCAGAATTTGGGAAGGGCGCTATGGTAATGGAAGGCGACGCGTTCGTCACCTGCAAAACCCGATGATTTTTCTTAACCCTTCACCAAAGCCTGTCGGGCGGGCTGAAGGTTAAAACAGCCCCATCTGCCCGGTCACCAGCGTCGTGAAATCGTCATGCAAAAATGGCAGTATCGCGTCAGCCACCGGCTGCAACTGGCGTTCCAGATAATGCGGGTAATCAATCGCAGACTGCTGGGTCTCCAGCGGCTCCGGCCCGGCGACGGTCATGACATAGCTGATCCAACCGCCATTCTGGTATTGCAAGGGACGCCCCTGCTGACGATTATAGTCGTCGGCGATACGCGCTGCGCGGACATGCGGCGGAACGTTGCGCTGATAATCGTCCAGCTTCCTGCGCAGGCGTTTGCGGTAAACCAGCCGATCGTCGAAATCGCCGTTAAGCGTTTGGCTAACATATTCACGCACAAAATCCTGATAAGGCTGCCGCTTGAAAATGCGTTGGTACAGCAGGCGCTGGAACTGTTGCGCCAGCGGCGTCCAGTCGGTGCGCACCGTTTCCAGCCCCTTGTACACCATCTCTTCGCTGCCGTCAGGCTTGGCGATCAGCCCGGCGTAACGTTTTTTACTGCCCTGTTCGGCGCCGCGAATGGTGGGCATCAGGAAGCGTGAATAATGGGTTTCAAACTCCAGTTCCAGCGCATTCTCCAGCCCATACTGCTGCTGCAAATGCTGTTGCCACCATTGGTTCACCTGTTGCACCAGCGTTCGACCTATTTGCGCCGCCTGCTGTTCGTCATGCGGTTGTTTGAGCCAAACGAAAGTCGAATCGGTATCGCCGTAGATCACCTGATAACCCTGTGCCTCGATCAGTTCGCGTGTCTGACGCATGATCTCATGGCCGCGCAGGGTGATCGACGAGGCCAATCGGGGATCGAAAAAGCGGCAGCCGCTTGACCCCAACACGCCGTACAGTGCGTTCATGATGATCTTTAATGCCTGGGACAACGCTTTGTTCTGCTGCCGTTTTGCCGCTTCACGGCCTTGCCAGATCTGCTCGACGATCGCCGGCAGGCAGTGTTTGTCGCGTGAGAAACGCGCGTGGCGAAAGCCGGACACCGAGTCGGCATCATCTGGATGCTGCATGCCTTCCACCAGCCCGACCGGATCGATCAGGAAGGTACGAATAATCGATGGGTACAGGCTCTTGTAATCCAGCACCAATACCGAGTCATACAGGCCGGGTTGCGAATCCATCACAAACCCGCCGGGGCTGTGCTCCTCCGGTTGTTCGCCCAGGTTGGGGGCGACAAAACCCAGCCGGTGCATGCGTGGCATGTACAGATTGCTGAAAGCGGCTACCGAACCGCCGCTGCGGTCGGCCGCCAGCCCGGTGACCGTGGCGCGTTCCAGCAGAAAGGTCAGCAACTCGGTTTTGGCAAAAATCCGCGTGACCAGCTCGCAGTCCTTCAGGTTGTAGCGCGCCAACGCCGGCTTGTCTTCGGCAAAGCGACGGTCGATTTCCGCCATTCGCTGGTAAGGGTTATCGATCGACTTACCTTCCCCGAGTAGCGTCTGCGACACGTGCTCCAGGCTGAACGAAGGGAAGTTCCAGGTGGCGGATTTCAGCGCTTCGATACCGTCGATAATCAGCCTTCCGGCGGCGGAAGCGAAAAAGTGATTCTGTTTGAAACCGTGTTCGCGCCACTCCAGCAGGTTGCCGCCACGGCCCAGCCGCAACGGGATCTGATAGCGTTCGGCGTGTTTTTGCAGCACGCGCAAATCAAATTGCACCAGGTTCCAGCCAATGATGGCGTCGGGATCGTGCCGTTCGAGCCATTGATTCAGCCGCTCCAGTATTTGCGGGCGGCTGACGCAGTATTCCAGCTCAAAATCCAGCGGCTCATCGCCGCCGTTGGCCGGCCCGAGCATGTAAACCTGGCGCTGGCCACAGCCTTCCAGGGCAATCGAGTACAGCTCGCCGTGGGCCGTGGTTTCAATGTCCAGCGAAACCAGTTTTAACCTTGGGCGGTATTCGGGCGCCGGTTTCATCTGGCCGTTGAGTAGCGGGCCATTGCCGTTGGTTTGGCCGCTGAACCACACCGGCGCGGTGATAAAACGCTCCATCAGGTAGCGTTCCGGCGGACGGATATCGGCCTCGTAGACATTGACGCCGCCGTCTTTCAGCAGCTTTTCCAGTTTGATCAACTGACGGTGTTGGCGACAGTACAGCCCCACGACCGGACGATGGTGAAAGTCGGTCAGCGGCAGGGCTTTCAGCTCCAGTTGCCGCTCTTCACGCAGCAACAGTTCGGCACGCTGACGCTGTTCGGCCGGGATAAAAGCAACGGAGGTCTGCGGCGCCAGGCGAAGTTGCTGTGGCCCGCTATCGGTCGCCAGCCAAAACTCGACCTCGGTGCCGGCGGGCGTATCACGCCAGTGGCGGGTGAGCAGGAAACCCTGTTGGAGTGACATCGCGCTGTTCCTGAGAAGCTAAACTGAAAGGGGAGAGAGATAAATTATAGTATGGGTTTTTATACAGTGATTGTCCATTGCCGCACGGCTCTGCCAAAAACGCATACAATTCACCGGTTGACTCGCTCCCGGCCGCACCGGACAATCCCACGCCCACGCGCTTTGGATAACGAACAGAGGTTTAATGGAAGCCTATTTGCAGCATTTGATCACCCAGTCATTGGCTTTCACTCTGATGGTCGTCATGTTTGTCGCGTTTCTGGAATCGCTGGCGCTGGTGGGGCTGTTGCTGCCCGGTACGGTAATGATGGCCAGCATCGGCGCGTTGATCGGCAGCGGCCAGGTGGATTTTTATTACGCCTGGGCGGCGGGGATCGTCGGCTGCCTGTTGGGGGACTGGATCTCTTACTTTATCGGTCGGGCTTTCAAGGGGCCGTTGCACCGCTGGTCATTCTTGAAGAAGAACAAGGCGATGCTGGACAAAACCGAGCACGCGCTGCACCAACACAGTATGGCGACCATTTTGATTGGGCGTTTTGTCGGCCCGACGCGCCCGTTGGTGCCAATGGTTGCCGGCATGCTCGATCTGCCGCCATATAAGTTCGCGTTGCCTAACATTATCGGCTGTATTGCCTGGCCACCGGTCTATTTCTTCCCGGGTATTCTGGCCGGTGTGGCGATCGACATTCCTGCCAGCGCCAACAGCGCGTTATTTAAATGGTTGCTGTTTGCGGTGGTGGTGTTGATTTGGCTGGCCGCCTGGCTGAGCTGGCGCTGGTGGCGCGAAGGCAAACGCAGCGCCGACCGACTCAGCAAGTGGCTGTCGCCGTTACGCCTGCGAATGGCCTGCGTGCTGAGCTGGGCGCTGGCGTGCGGCACCTTTTATTACCTGCACCAGCAACCGCTGATGCCGGTCTATCGTCACCTGCTGTGGAAGGTGCTGGCCGGTCAATGACAAGGGGCGTGACGCCCCTTTGCATCTTACTGGAAGAAGGCTTCCAGCTGTTCAAACACCCGCACGTCTTCGCTGTGGCGTTTTACCTGCAGCACATCTTCGAGTTTTTCCACCTGGCTGATCATCTGCACCAGCCGTTGATCGTCCGCCACCAATAGCCAGATACGGCTTTGTTGGCCGTCTTTCAACGGCAGACACAGAATGCCCTCCACGTTGAAGGCGCGGCGGGCGAACAGGCCACACACGTGCGACATCACGCCAGGATGGTTACGTACCGCCAGTTCCAGGATCACCTGTGGGTTATTGCGTTGTTCTGACATGGCTTATTCTCCAATCATGTCGATGTTGGCAGCGCCCGGCGGCACCATCGGGAAAACTTTTTCATTAATATCAATCAGCGCGTGGATCAGGCAAGGGCCTGGGCGTTGGATCGCTTCGGCCAGTGCGGCTTGCGGATCTTCTGCGGCGTTCAGATCGCAGGTATCCAGCCCGAAACCGGCGGCAATCTTGATAAAGTCGGTGCGCTTGGGATAGGCGGCGGCGAAGATGCGCTGCTGGTAGAACAGCGTTTGCTGTTGATGCACCAGCCCCAGCGCCTGGTTGTTCATCAGAATGATTTTTACGTCCAAATCATGCTCGACGGCGGTCGCCATTTCCTGAATGTTCATCATCAGGCTGCCGTCACCGGAGAAGCACAGCACCTTGCGCTGGGGTTCGGCCAGCGCGGCACCGATCGCCGCCGGCAAGCCGAAGCCCATGGTGCCCAGCCCGCCGGAAGTCAGCCACTGGCGCGGCCGGCTCAGCGGATAGGCTTGCGCCACCCACATTTGATGCTGGCCCACGTCGGTAGTGATGATGGCGCTTTCGTCCACGCAGCGTGCGGCAGCCAACACCAGCCCGTAGTGACTCAGAGGATCCTCGGCGCCCGGCATGCTGAACGGGAATTCGCGCTTCAGGTCATTGACGGTGTTCAGCCATTCGCTGCGGGGCTGTGCTTCGATTTGAGGCAGCAGCTGTTGCAGCACCTGGCCTACGTCGGCGTGAATGGCAATATTGGCCTGTTTCACCTTACCCAGTTCGGCGCGATCGATATCCACGTGGATGATGCTGGCGTTCGGGCAGAACTGTTCGGTTTTGCCAATCGCCCGATCGTCAAAGCGTGCGCCCAGTACGATCAGCAGGTCAGCCTCTTGCAGAATAAAGTTGGTGCTGCGAGCCGCATGCATGCCCAGCATGCCCAACGACAGCGGATGCTGCACCGGCATGGCGCCCAATGCCATCAGCGTCATGGTGGTGGGCAGATTGGCGCGTTCGGCCAGCTCAATGGCCTGCTGATAGGCGTTGGCGCAGATGATGCCGCCGCCCAGGTACAGCACCGGGCGTTTGGCCTGATTGATCATTGCAGCGGCCTGGGCCACGGCGGCAGGTTCGAAGGCCGGTGCCGCATCGGGAACGGCGATCGGCGGCAGTTCATCCAGACTGATAACCGCAGTTTGCACGTCTTTCGGCACGTCGATCCACACCGGGCCAGGGCGGCCGGATTCGGCGATGCGGAACGCGTCGCAGATCACCTGCGGCAGTTCGCGGATATCGCGGACCAAATGGTTGTGCTTGGTAATAGGAATTGAGATGCCGTAGGTATCCACTTCCTGGAAGGCGTCGGTGCCGATCATCGAAGAGGGTACCTGACCGGTGATGCACACCAGCGGGATAGAGTCGAGTTTGGCGTCGGCGATGGCGGTGACCAGGTTGGTGGCGCCCGGCCCGCTGGAGGCGATGCAAACCGCTGCCTTGCCGTTGGCGCGCGCCATGCCCTGAGCCATAAAACCTGCGCCCTGTTCGTGGCGTGCCAGTACGTGATGAATGCGGGTGCTTTGGCTCAGTGCGTCATACAGCGGCAGCGCCGCGCCGCCGGGAATACCGGCGACGGTGGTGATGCCCTGGCGCTCCAGCAGATGAACGATCAACTCTGCGCCGGTGAAACGGTTACCTTGATGTGGCGTGCCCGAAATTGCCATGTTCCTATCCTTTCTCAAGGCCGGTTCGCTGTTCTGGGCAGGGGGCTAAAACTGAAAACCCCGCCCGGTTTGCGCCGGCGGGGTTTGGGAATCGATGCGTTGATTCGGACCCTACGGCGCATTGCCGACGACCACCACCACACGCACGACGACCACCGCGGCTGGTAGCGCGGTCATTAGTAGGGTCGAAGTCAGCGAGGATGCGATCACAGGGAACCTTATCATCAGTAAAAAAGTCAGGTTTTTATAAAACCACAGGCGAAAAATTCGCACAACAGGTTTATTTGCGCAGCATAAAAAACGCGCTGCAGATCACGGTTTGTGTGAAATGCCCAACACCTTGGCTTCGGGCGCACTGCCGTCCAGCAGGGCCTGAGTCGGGCCGTCGTAATAAATGCGGCCGTCGACCACCAACAGGGTGCGTGGCGCGATGCGCGCGGCGTCATCCAGGTTATGCGATACCATCAGCAGCGTCAGGTTTCGTTGTTCGCACACGTCCTCGAGCAGTTGCAGCATTTCATTGCGCAAAGCCGGATCGAGCGCTGAAAAAGGTTCGTCGAGTAGCAGGACAGGACGCTGGCGGATCAGGCAACGCGCCAGGGCGGCACGCTGGCGTTGGCCGCCGGAAAGCTGTGACGGCAGACGCGGCAGATGCTCTTCCAACCCAACTTGCCGGGCAATTTGCGCCAACTGCAGCTTCTGCTCTTCATTCAGCCGCAGGCCGGGATCCAGCCCTAAGCCGATGTTCTGCGCCACCGTCAGGTGGGCGAACAGGTTGTTTTCCTGGAACAGCATCGAGACCGGCCGTTCGGCCGGCGGCGTGCCGGTATGGTCGCTGCCGTTGAGCAGCAGCTTGCCGCTGGCGGCCGGCAGAAAACCGGCGATCAGGCTGAGCAGGGTGCTTTTCCCCGCTCCGCTGGGGCCCAGCACCGCGACACGTTCGCCCGGTTGAATACGCAGGTCAAAGCGCATTGGCAGGTGTTCATACAGATAGGTCAGTTTTTCAAGCTCTAGCATGGCGGCCCGGTAAGCGTTCGATCAGGGTAAACAGCAGGAAGCATAGCAGCAGCAACAACAGAGCGGTGACTGCGCCGTCATTGCTGCGATAGGCACCGATCTGCTGGTACAGGTAAAAAGGCAGGGTGCGGAAATGCTCGTTGCCAAACAGCGCCACCACGCCGAAATCGCCGATCGACAGTACGCAGGCGAAGGCCAGCGCCTGAGCCAGCGGGCGACGCAGCGCTTTCAGCTCGATCCAGCGTAGCCGCTGCCAGCCGTGGATATCCAGCGACAGGCACAGCGGATTATAGCGTTCGGCCAGGTCGCGCATGGGGTTTTCCAACACTTTTAGCGCATAGGGCACCGCCATCAACGCATTGGTGAGGATCACCAGCGCATACGGCGACTGCGGCAGCCCGACGGTGTCGCTCAACAGCAGGAAGAAACCGGTGGCCAGCACAATGCCCGGCATCGCCAGGATCACCATGCCGCTTAGCTCCAGGGTATGACCCCAACGCAGTCTTTGTTGCAGCTTCAGCTCACGGCTGCTCCACAGCAGCATCATGGTCAGCACGACACAAAGTACGCCCGCCCCCAGAGCGATGCGCAACGAAGTGAACAATGCCTGCCACAACACCTGTTGCTGCAGGACGCTGACCAGCGTTTGATTGGCGCCGTCGGCAATCACTGCCAGCAGCGGGGGCAATAGCAGCAGCAGGGCGGCGGTAATCAGTAAAAAGTCGCTGACACGACGCCACAGGCTGTCTTGCGGATTACGCCAGCTATGGGCGTGGGTGTTGCCGACCGGCAGCGTCTGGCTCAGCCGCTGGCTGAATACCACCAGCCCGAGGCAGCATGCGAGTTGGATCAGTGCCAGCAGAGCGGCGCGGCTGAGATCGTAGTCATAGCTGAGCGCCTGGTAGATCGCCAGTTCGATGGTGGTCGCCTGCGGCCCGCCGCCCAGTGACAGCACGGTGGCGAAGCTGGCGAAGCACAGCATAAAGATCAGCGCTCCGCTCGGCAGGATTTGGCGGCGCAGCGCCGGCCATTCGACAAAGCGAAACTGCTGCCAGCCGTTCATGCCAAGCTGGGCCGCTAACTGGCGCTGTTCAACCGGGATATTTTCCAGTGCTTGCAGCAGCAGACGGGTCGCCAACGGCAGGTTGAAAAACAGGTGCGCCAGCAGGATGCCCTGCAGGCCATAAGGCGTGAAACTGTAGTTAATGCCTAGCCAGCCGCACAGCAATGCCAGCCAGCCCTGACGGCCATACACACTGAGCAGGCCGAATACCGCCACCAGCACCGGCAGTACCAGCGTCATGGCGCAGAGCCGCAGCAGTAATTGGCGACCGGGGAAACGGCGACGATACAGCGCACGCGCCAGCAGGATGGCGGGCAGCACCGAGATCAGTGCGGACAGCAGCGCCTGCCAGAAGGTAAAGCGCACCACGTGCCACAGGTAGCTGTCCTGCCACAGGCCACGCCAGTCGCTGTCCGGCGCGTGCCGCCACAACGATCCCATCGCCAGCGCGGCGATGGTCAGGATCAGACCGGCGGCCAATAGCCCCGGCCATAGCCAGCGGGGGATCAGTGGCTGACGGCGGTTTGCCATGCCCGGATCCAGTTGCTGCGTTGCTTGGCTACGTCTTCTGCGCTGTATTGCAGCGCGGTCTGCGGTACGGTCATTTGGTCAAAGCCGGCCGGCAGCGGGGTCTTGATCACCGGGTACATCCAGTTGCCGGTGGGAATGGCATTCTGGAACGCCGGGGTCACCATAAATTGCATAAAGCGCTCCGCCAGTTCCGGTTGCTTGCCGGCCTTGAGTTTGCCTGCCACTTCCACCTGCAGATAATGGCCTTCGCTGAAATTGGCGGCCGCGTAGCTGTCTTTCTTCTCTTCGATCAGGTGATAGGCCGGGGAGGTGGTGTAGCTGAGCACCAAATCACCTTCGCCTTTCAGGAACAGGCCATAGGCTTCACTCCAGCCCTTGGTGACGGTGACGGTTTTCTTCGCCAGCTTCTGCCAGGCCGCCGGCGCCTGATCGCCATAAACTTTTTGCATCCACAACAGCAGCCCCAACCCCGGCGTGCTGGTGCGCGGATCTTCGTAGATCACTTTCCAGTTCTGACTGCTGTCGATCAGCTCATGCAGGCTTTTGGGTGGGTTCTTCAGTTTTTCTTTGTTGTAAACGAAGGCAAAGTAGCCGTAGTCATAAGGCACGAAGGTTTTATCCTGCCAGCCACCCGGCAGGTTCAATTTACGGGTGTCGACGTCGCTGGGCGCGAATAAGCCGGTTTGTTGCGCGGCTTGCAGCAGGTTGTTGTCCAGCCCCAGCACCACGTCGGCGGCGCTGTTTTTCCCTTCCATGCGCAGACGGTTAAGCAGTGAAACGCCGTCTTCCAGCGCGACGAATTTCAGCTCGCACTCGCACTCGGCCTCAAAGGCTTTTTTGATCGCCGGGCCAGGGCCCCAGTCCGCAGCGAAGGAATCATAGGTGTAGACCGTCAGCGTGGGCTTGGCGAACACCGGTGCGGCGCACAGCAACAGTAATAAGGGCAGGCTTTGTTTGACCACTTTGCACTCCTGAAAATTTAGGGGGGCAAGGGTATCTGAGGGGGCAAGCGGCTGATGCCGGATCGCTGGGCTCAAATCCCTCCGCCGGTATTGACCGGATCAGGTTCGACGGGTTTGTTCTCAGCAAAACCTGCACGCCGCGTTTTCATCACGTTGCCGCCGTTTTGCACCCCGTTGAGACGGCGTTATTGTAAAGACTAACGGGCGCAGGTGAAAGGTGCTTATGCTTCCGGCGGCGCAAACCAGGCGGATTTAAAATCGAACCAACCCAGAGTGTTCATTCGTACGCCGCGCATGCTGCGCTGGCCATGCAGTTGCAGCCAGTGGTGGAATAACGGGTGTAACTGATGACCGCTGACCAGACGTTGGCAAAAATCTGCCAGCGGCAGGGCATTGGCGCGCCACAGCGCCGCATCTTCGGACATGTTTTCACTCATGCAGTGCTGCATCAGAGGCAGTTCATACAGGGTAGCGAACAGCGAAAATTCCAGCGGCAGGTAAAAGTTGGCGCTGCCGAGCCACAAATCGCTGCTCGCGTCACCTTTATGCCAGGTGGCGTAATCGACGATCTGGATAATCAGTTTAATACCGTGCTGCGCCAGCAAGGGTTCGATTGCCTGCTGAATGGCGTGGAACTCCGAGTGTTCGCTGTAGAAGGTCAGCGTCAGTTCGGTTAATCCAGGCGGCTTGGGTTGTACCGCCAGCGCGCGGTTGTGGTGCCAGCGCGGTAAAATGCCGTAGGCCGGTGACCAATAGCGTTGATAGATCGGACCGGCGTTGCTCAACAGTGAAATGGGGTTGATCAGCTCGCATAGCCAACGGCGGATGGCCGGATCGGCTGCCAGCGTTGAGCGCTGATCGAACAGCAGAAAATAGCAGCCTTCTTCCAGTCGGCTTTCCAGTTCATTTTTACCGGTGTCATCCGCCTGCAGTTGCACGCCGGAGTGCACCAGTTCTTCGGTCACCTCTGGCAGCACCCAGATATTGACCTCGTCGATCAGGGCACGATAGCCAAAGTAATCGTCGAAAGCGTGGATCTTCATCTGGCTACGGTGGTTGCGCACCACGCTGTAGGGGCCGGTGCCGACCGGATGGCGCGAGAACTCCGGCAGGCTCTGCCACTCGCGCGGCAATATCATGGCGTGCACACTGCCCAGCAGCCAGGGCAGCCAGTAATCGGGGCTGTGCAGATGCACGTCGATCACATAAGGGGTCGGCGAGGTGACGCGCTCGATATGGGAAAACAGCGGTTGCGGCATCAGGCGACTGAGCGAACTGATGACATCTTCCATTTCCAGCTCGCGGCCATGGTGAAAATGAATCGCCGGGCGCAGGTAAAAGCGCCAATGCAGCGGCGTTAAAGGTTGCCAGTGGTGCGAAAGGTCGGATTCCAGTTCCCCATTTTCCTCATTTATCCGCGTCAGACCACTGAAAATCTGCCGCGCCAAATGGGTTTCTGATCGTCGCAGTGCCGAACCGGGCAACAGGTTGTATAACTGGCGGTAGTAGAGCACGCGCAGAATGTGTTTACCCTGACGAAAGCTGCGACCCAGTTGAGACAGCAGCATTTGCCGCACCACGTTTTTATCGCCGACCAGTTGCACCAGCTGATCGATGCGATCTTGCTCCAGCAATTCCTCCGCACGCTGCTGCTGCAGCGCCAGGCCGGTATAGTGGAAGGTCAGGCGCGAACGCTTGCCGCGCCCCGACTCCGCCTGCCAGGTCAGCCAGCCTTGCTGCTGCATGGCCCCCAGCAACGAACGCACGTGGCGGCGCGAGCAGGTGAGCACTTCGGCCAGCTCCTGCAGCGTGGTTTCGGTCGGCTCGCCGTGGCAGCGCTGCCACAGGCGAATGAACTGCTGTTGCAATCTGGAGGTGGACATAAAAGAGGAACGCTCCGGCAGTAACCCATCAATTTATCTTTCCCTATATTACGCCGATAATTTTCCTCAATGAAAGGGGGAGGGCGACAGATGAAAATTTTCTTGTCGAAACAGTTCTATCAGCGCTATTTCAGCGCGGTGCGCCGCCAGCACGCCGACTGGTTGGGATGGGTGCCCGAACAGACACGGCTGGCGATGCTGGCTCACCTGACCCAGTGGGATATCAAGAGTATGACGGACAAGCAATACCGCGAGCACCTCTGAGGCTTCGGTAGCGAAAGTGTTTCTGAGTAATGGTGTTGTTCACCAGCCAGTGGGGTCATACCCACTGGTTTTTTTATTGTGGATCGCGGCGAGGCTCTTGCAATTTTCCCACCCTGGCCTAAGGTTCTGTCTTCCGCATTAAGGGCCTGAGACGAAGATATGAAACGACTGCATTGGCTGCCACGCCGCTTTAATCCCGTCTTTGCCGCTTTTTTGTTGATTGCTTTTCTTTCCGGTATTGCCGGCGCGTTATTGGCACCGACGCTGAGCCTGTTCCTGACCACTGAGGTGAAGGTGCGGCCGCTGTGGGTGGGGCTGTTCTATACCGTTAACGCCATTGTCGGCATTGCGGTCAGTTTTCTGCTGGCTAAACGTTCGGATACGCGTGGCGATCGACGCAAGCTGATCCTGGTGTGCTGCCTGATGGCCGTCGGCAATTGCCTGCTTTTTGCTTTTAACCGTGACTATCTGACACTGATCACGGCCGGGGTGCTGCTGTCGGCGATCGCCAATACCGCGATGCCGCAGATTTTCGCGCTGGCACGGGAATATGCCGACAGCTCGGCACGCGAAGTGGTGATGTTCAGTTCGGTGATGCGTGCGCAATTGTCGCTGGCCTGGGTTATTGGTCCCCCGCTGTCGTTTACGCTGGCGCTGACCTACGGTTTTACGGTGATGTTCGTCATTGCCGCTGTGACCTTCGCGGTTTGCGCTTTGCTGGTGTGGTTTACCCTGCCTTCGGTGCCGCGTGTCATTCAGCCAGAGCAGGCCGATGCGCAGGTCGCAGCCCCTTCGGCACCGATAGCGCCAGCCAGTGCCTGGCGGAACCGGGATGTAAGGCGGCTGTTTATCGCCTCGGTACTGATGTGGACCTGCAATACCATGTACATCATCGATATACCGCTGTACATCACCGCCGATCTGGGCCTGTCGGAGAACCTGGCCGGCCTGCTGATGGGTACGGCGGCCGGGCTGGAGATCCCGGCGATGCTGCTGGCCGGTTATTACGTCAAACGCTTCGGCAAACGCAATATGATGCTGTTCGCCGTAGCGGCCGGTATCCTGTTTTATGCCGGACTGGTGGTGTTTAAATTCAAGCTGGCGCTGATGGCGTTACAGCTGTTCAACGCTATCTTTATCGGCATTATCGCCGGTATCGGCATGCTCTATTTCCAGGACCTGATGCCGGGGCGACCCGGTGCGGCGACTACGTTGTTTACCAACAGCATTTCTACCGGGGTGATCCTAGCCGGGGTGCTGCAGGGGGCATTGGTGGAAAACCTGGGCCATTACGCGGTGTACTGGTTGGCGGTGCTCCTGGCGTTGGCGGCGTTGTGGATGAGCGCTCGCGTGCGGGAAGTGTGAGCTTAAACGACAGCAACATTGACGCATGTCATTGAGAACATTACGCCAAACCCCCAAGCTAAACGGACCCGGAGCCTGATCGCAGGCTCCCACCCATCTTGCTGCTGAGATGCCGTTCCGTTTAGAAAAGTGGGTATGTTATGGATAAACTAACACCGCTCAAACCTGTCCCTTCTCTGTGTGCTGTCGTCGCTGCTTTGCTTATCTGGTTTGTGATCCCGGTTCCCGAAGGGGTTGCTCCCAATGCCTGGCATCTGCTGGCGCTGTTTATCGGCACCATCATCGCCATCATCGGTAAGGCAATGCCAATCGGTGCCGTTTCGATTGTGGCCATTGCGCTGGTGGCCGTCACCGGCGTCACCAACCCCGGCAAGCCGGGTGCGGCGCTGAATGATGCGCTCAGCGGATTTTCCAACCAGTTGATTTGGCTGATTGGTTTTTCGATCATGATTTCCCTCAGCCTGAACAAAACCGGGCTGGGTGCGCGCATTGGCTACTACTTTATTTCGTTGTTCGGTAAAAAGACGCTGGGGATCGCCTATGCATTGACGCTGGCGGAAACCACCCTGGCGCCGGTCACCCCAAGCAATACCGCCCGCGGCGGCGGGATTATTCATCCGATCATGAAATCAATCGCCGACAGCTTCGGCTCCCGGCCCGATCTGAATACCTCCGGCAAGATTGGCCGTTATCTGTCGCTGGTCAATTACAACATTAACCCCATCACGTCGGCGATGTTTATCACCGCCACGGCACCCAACCCGTTGATCGTCAGCCTGATTGCCAAGGGGACGCACGGCAATTTCGAACTCTCCTGGTCAATGTGGGCGATTGCGGCACTGGTGCCGGGCGTGTGTTCGTTGATCGTCATGCCGCTGGTGATTTACCTGCTGTATCCACCGGAGGTGAAAAGCACCCCGGACGCGCCGCGTTTTGCTCGCGACAAGTTACAGGCTTTGGGGCCGGTCACGTTACCGGAGAAAATTACCCTGGCGGTGTTTGCCCTGCTGCTGGTGTTGTGGGCCGGTATCCCGGTGATGATCTTCGGCCCGGCGTTGGCGGTTAACCCCACCACGGCGGCACTGATTGGCCTGGCGGTGCTGTTGGCGAGCGGCGTGCTGAGCTGGGAAGACGTGCTGAAGCACAAAGGCGCCTGGGATACGGTGGTATGGTTCTCCGCACTGGTGATGATGGCCAGCTTCCTCGGCAAGTTGGGGCTGATCAGTTGGCTGTCGCAGACCGTGGGCAGCGGCATTGATCATATGGGCATGAGCTGGGTGGGCGGCACCGTGCTCCTGACCATCATCTATCTGTATTCGCATTACTTCTTCGCCAGTACCACGGCGCATGTTACCGCCATGTTCGCCGCCTTCTTTGCCGCTGGGGTTGCGCTGGGTGCGCCACCGGCGCTGCTGGGCCTGATTCTGGCGTTTTCTTCTTCGCTGATGATGTCACTGACTCACTATGGCACAGGTACGGCACCGATCATCTTCGGTTCCGGCTATGTCACTTTAGGGGAATGGTGGAAAACCGGCTTTGTGATGAGCGTGATTAACCTGCTGATTTGGATGTTGATTGGCGGGGCCTGGTGGAAGTGGCTGGGTTACTGGTGATACCCGGTTACCGCGAGGGTATAAAAAACACCCGCCAGACGGCGGGTGTTTGAGTTTTATGAAAAAGTTGTCTTTGAACCCGAGATACTCGGGCCTAGCGCACCGAGGGGCCATTATGGGACACGTCCGTGTGTCCCACCCTGCGGGCCGACTGGAAGTCGTTCCCATTTGCTCCCGGCAAATGGGTCGGCAGCTAAAGCTGCTACGACCCCTTCGGCACGCTCTCCCTAATAACGGGCTTTGTCAGCTGTCTGCAATACCCGCCAGACGGCGTGTTCAATTCAGGAAGGCCGGCTGCTGCGCCTCGTAGCGAGAAATATCCGCTTTGTGCTGCAGCGTCAGGCCGATGCTGTCCAATCCGTTAATCATGCAGTGGCGACGGAAGCTGTCGATCTCGAACGGGTAGCTTTTGCCCCCGGCGTTGACCGTCTGATTCTCCAGATCGACCACGAATTCGACCCCTTCGTTGTCTGCAACCAGCTTGAACAGTTCGTCGACCTGCTCTTCGTTCAGCGTGACCGGCAGCAGCTGGTTGTTGAACGAGTTGCCATAGAAGATATCGGCGAAGCTGGGGGCAATCACCACTTTGAAACCGTAATCGGTCAGCGCCCACGGTGCGTGCTCACGTGAGGAGCCGCAGCCGAAGTTCTCACGCGCCAAGAGGATGCTGGCGCCTTTATAACGCGGTTTGTTCAGCACGAACTCCGGGTTCGGCTGCTGACCGGCATCGTCGAGAAAGCGCCAGTCGTTGAACAGGTGCTGGCCAAAGCCGGTACGCGTCACTTTCTGTAAAAACTGCTTTGGAATGATGGCGTCGGTGTCGACGTTAGCCGCGTCCAGAGGCACGACTAAACCAATATGTTGAGTAAATTTAGACACGTTAGCCCCTTAGTGAATATCACGGATATCGGCGAAATGACCGGCAACGGCGGCCGCAGCGGCCATCGCAGGGCTGACCAGGTGAGTACGCCCACCGCGGCCCTGACGCCCTTCGAAGTTACGGTTGCTGGTGGATGCGCAGCGCTCGCCGGGGTTCAGACGGTCGTTGTTCATTGCCAGGCACATTGAGCAGCCCGGCAGACGCCATTCAAAACCGGCTTCAATAAAGATTTTATCCAGGCCTTCGGCTTCCGCCTGCGCCTTCACCGGGCCGGAGCCTGGCACCACGATAGCCTGTACGCCGTTGGCAACTTTGCGACCTTTGGCGATGGCTGCCGCAGCGCGCAAATCTTCGATGCGCGAGTTGGTGCAAGAGCCAATAAACACTTTGTCGATCGGCACTTCTGTCAGTTTGATGCCGGGTTTGAGATCCATATAGGCCAAGGCTTTCTCGGCGGAGGCGCGTTCAACCGGATCGCTGAACGATTCCGGTGCCGGGATCACCTGATTGACGGCGATCACCTGGCCTGGGTTGGTGCCCCAGGTGACCTGCGGCGCGATATCTTCGGCACGCAGGGTGATCAGGGTATCGAATTTGGCGTCATCGTCGGACTTCATGGTGCGCCAGTAGGCGACAGCCTGCTCCCAGTTGCTGCCGGTTGGCGCAAACTGACGGCCCTTCAGGTATGCAAAAGTGGTGTCATCCGGTGCGACCAACCCGGCCTTGGCGCCCATTTCGATCGCCATGTTGCACAGGGTCATACGGCCTTCCATGCTCAGCGCTTCAATCGCTTTGCCGCAGAATTCCACTACGTGGCCGGTACCGCCGGCGCTGCCGGTTTTGCCGATGATCGCCAGCACGATATCCTTGGCGGTAATGCCTTCGGCGGCGTCGCCGGTGACTTCAATCTTCATGGTCTTGGCGCGACCCTGTTTCAGGGTCTGGGTAGCCAACACATGTTCCACTTCCGAGGTGCCGATGCCGAATGCCAGCGAACCGAAGGCACCGTGGGTCGCGGTGTGGGAGTCGCCGCAGACGATGGTCATGCCTGGCAGCGTCATGCCCTGCTCAGGGCCGATGACGTGCACAATGCCCTGGAACGGGTGGTTCAGGTCGTACAGCGAGACGCCGAATTCAGCACAGTTCTTGATCAACTCCTGCATCTGAATGCGCGCCATCTCGCCGCTGGCGTTGATGTCTTTGGTTTGGGTCGATACGTTGTGGTCCATGGTCGCGAAGGTCTTGCCCGGTTGGCGTACCTTGCGGCCCATGGCGCGCAGGCCGTCAAACGCCTGCGGCGAAGTGACTTCGTGCACCAGATGGCGGTCGATATACAACAGCGGCGTTTCGTTCGGCGCTTCGTACACCACGTGGGCATCGTACAGCTTCTGATATAAGGTCTTGGCCATGTGTTATGCCCCCTGAGCGACGAAGCGGGCGATGATGTCACCCATTTCATCGGTGCTGATGGCTTTACCGGTACCGGCCAGATCGGCGGTGCGGTAACCCTGTTCCAGTGCCTGGTTGATGGCACGTTCAACGGCGTCGGCCGCTTCGGTAGCGCCCAGGCTGTAACGCAGCAGCAGGGTGGCGGACAGGATCTGGGCGATCGGGTTGGCGATACCTTTACCCGCGATGTCCGGCGCAGAGCCACCGGCCGGCTCATACAAACCAAAGCCCTGTTCGTTCAGGCTGGCAGACGGCAGCATGCCCATCGAACCGGTGATCATTGCACACTCGTCGGACAGGATGTCGCCGAACAGGTTGGAACACAGCAACACGTCGAATTGCGACGGGTCTTTGATCAACTGCATGGTGGCGTTGTCGATATACATATGCGACAGCGACACGTCTGGGTAATCCTTGGCGACCTGATTGACCACTTCGCGCCACAGAATGGAGCTCTGCAAGACGTTGGCTTTATCAATGGAGGTCACAGTGTTGCGGCGCTTACGGGCGGACTCGAAGGCGATGCGCGCAATGCGTTCGATCTCGAAGCGATGATAAACCTCGGTGTCGAAGGCACGCTCCTGCATGCCCTGACCTTCGCGGCCTTTCGGCTGGCCGAAGTAGATGCCGCCGGTCAGTTCACGCACGCACAGAATATCAAAACCCCGGGCGGCGATGTCGGCGCGCAGCGGACAGAATTCTTCCAGCCCTTGGTACAGACGAGCAGGGCGCAGGTTGCTGAACAGTTTGAAGTGCTTGCGCAATGGCAGCAATGCGCCGCGTTCAGGCTGTTCCGCCGGTGGCAGGTGTTCCCATTTTGGACCACCCACTGAGCCGAACAGGATGGCGTCGGCTTGCTCGCAACCGGCGAGAGTCGCCTGAGGCAGCGGGCTGCCATGACGATCGATGGCGATACCACCGACGTCGTACTCGGCTTCGGTGATGCGGATATCAAAGCGCTGACGCACTGCGTCCAACACTTTACGCGCTTGGGCCATTACTTCCGGGCCGATTCCGTCTCCGGGCAAGACGGCAATGTGGTAAGTCTTCGTCATGTTCACACCGTTTCCTGATTATTTTGATGTTTGCTTTGCTGCAGACGCTGTTTTTCTTTTTCTACCTGCTGGGAGCGCCAAATATTATTCAATACGTGAACCATCGCCTTGGCGGAGGATTCAACGATGTCGGTCGCCAGACCTACGCCATGGAAGCGGCGGCCGTTGTAGGACACCACGATATCGACCTGGCCCAGAGCATCGCGCCCCTGACCCTTGGCGGTTAACTGGTATTTCACCAATTCGATTGAGTAACCGGTAATGCGATTGATCGCCTGATAAACCGCGTCAACCGGGCCATTGCCGGTGGCCGCTTCGGCTTTCTCTTCTTCGCCGCAGACAAGTTTCACCGATGCGGTAGCCATGATGCTGCTGCCTGACTGCACGCTGAAATAATCCAGGCTGAAGTGCTCCGGTTCTTCCTGCTGCTTATTAATGAAGGCCAGGGCTTCCAGATCGTAATCGAACACCTGACCTTTCTTGTCGGCCAGTTTCAGGAAGGCGGCATACAGATTGTCCAGGTTGTAGTCCTGTTCCTTATAGCCCATCTCTTCCATACGGTGCTTCACCGCAGCGCGACCGGAACGGGAGGTCAGGTTTAACTGCACATCTTTCAGGCCTATGGTTTGCGGTGACATGATTTCGTAGTTTTCACGATTTTTCAGCACGCCGTCCTGATGAATGCCGGAGGAGTGGGCGAAAGCATTGGAACCCACGATCGCTTTGTTGGCGGGGATCGGCATGTTGCACAGCTGGCTGACAATCTGGCTGGTACGGAAAATTTCCTGGTGGTTGATGTTGGTGTGCACGTTCATGATGTCCTGGCGCACTTTGATCGCCATGATCACTTCTTCCAGCGAGGTGTTGCCTGCGCGTTCGCCGATACCGTTCAAGGTCCCTTCGACCTGGCGAGCGCCGGCCTGCACTGCGGCGATGGAGTTGCCGACCGCCATGCCCAGATCGTCGTGGCAGTGGACAGAGATAATGGCCTTATCGATATTCGGTACGCGGTCATACAGAGTGGTGATAATGCCGCCAAACTGGTTCGGCGTGGTGTAGCCCACGGTGTCCGGGATATTGATGGTGGTAGCGCCGGCATTGATAGCGGCTTCCACCACGCGACACAGGTTATCGATTGGCGTACGGCCGGCGTCTTCGCAGGAGAATTCTACGTCGTCAGTGTAGTTACGGGCGCGCTTCACCGAGCGAATGGCCATCTCCAGCACTTCGTCGAACGAACGCTTCAGTTTGGATTCAATATGCAGGGTCGAGGTGGCCAGGAACACGTGAATGCGAAACGCTTCGGCGACGCGCAATGCTTCGGCCGCGACGTCGATATCTTTATCTACGCAACGTGCCAAGCCACAGACACGGCTGTTTTTAATCTGACGAGCGATGGTTTGCACGGATTCGAAATCACCCGGTGAGGAGACAGGGAAGCCAACTTCCATGACGTCGACACCCATTCTTTCCAGCGCCATTGCGATCTGAATCTTCTCTTTCACGCTCAGGCTGGCTTGCAGTGCTTGTTCGCCATCACGCAGCGTTGTATCGAAAATAATGACTTGTTGGCTCATCGGGTGGTTCCTTATCGTGTTTATTTCACGCTAAGCGGGTAAAAAAAAACCCGCGCAGTAGCGCGGGTTTGTTATGTAGGTGGGCTGAATCAGCTCTGAACTCCGTCCACCGGCATACCGCGCAAAGAAGATGCGTTAAGTAGTAGGCCTAGTAGACGGTAAGTGCGGTTCATGGCGGTTCAACTCTCTAAAATAATGTCGTTGCCTAATTTGATACGTTATTGGCCTGGCTATGTCAACACCTGATTGAAAATGGGGGGACTCCCCGAACGCCCGATTAACGCACCTGAAACGACAGACGATAGTTCGGTGAAAAATGACATTGTCAGATAAAAAACGAGGGCGGATTTGCGGCCCTGTTAGCATAAACGAAATGAATATATATCCTCGCAATTGCTTCTGAGGGGCATTGCGTTAAAATTAAAGATGCAAAACGAGGAAAGCCATGCTAGCAAAAATTGAAATGGCGAGTTTTGTATTATTGGTGTCAATGCTTTGCTGGCAGATTATGTTTTTTGTGAATTTTTTATAAGACTAAAGGGGACGAAAGATAACGGGGGTGTTATTGGATGGTGTGAGGTTTTGAGTGTTTCCTTTTGGAGGAGGAAAATAACGGGTATTGGATGACGGGAAGTAACGATTTTTGCTGTCGGGTATTAAAAAGGATGTTGCAGGATTTCTACTCGCGGTAAAAATAAATCTGTTGTGAACCGGGCTTTGACTTTTAACCATGTTTATAGACAGGACGATACTTGCCTCCGGTTTTAAAGGAACGGAGTGCGAGATAACTCATTCGGCCCGCACAATTAATACCATGATTTTTGTTTTTTGATTGTGCCTGGCGAATGATCTACACAGGACTCAGTGGAGTGGGATATGTCGGAATACAATTCAGAAGTTGTCATTGATAAAGAGGTCGGTGATATTCATTTGCGCAGTGTCGATCTGAATTTACTCACCGTGTTTGACGCGGTTATGCAGATGCAAAATATTACCCGTGCGGCGGGTTTTTTGGGGATGTCACAACCGGCAGTGAGTAATGCCGTTGCGCGTTTGAAACTGATGTTTAACGATGAGCTGTTCGTACGTTGTGGACGTGGTATTCAGCCTACGACACGAGCCAGGCAGCTGTTTGGGCCGGTCAGACAGGCGCTGCAGTTAGTGCAAAACGAGTTGCCCGGGGCAGAGTTCGAACCCTTTACCAGTGAACGCGTTTTCTCCATCGCCATCTGCAGTCCGCTTGATTTGCGCTTGGGGGCCGAAATAATCAATCACTTGAAAGACATCGCTCCACAGACCCAGTTAAAAATAAAATCCTATATAAGCAATAATATCGATAATCAATTACGCTATCAGGAAGTCGAGTTTGTGATTGGTTATGCCTGCTTTGAGCCGGCAGAGTTTAAAAGCGTACCGCTGTTTGAAGATGATTTGGTATTGGTTGCTGCCAGGAAACATCCTGGAATGGAACAATGCATCACGCTTGAACAAATTATGGCAGAGCAACATGCTGTGGTTTCACTGGAAAGTTTTTACTCTTTTAGTAAACCTTACTATAGAGAAGAAACGATGCAGCGCGTCATTGCTCAGCAATGCACGGATTTATACAGTGTATTGAATATAGTTTCCAATACCAACATGATCGCCATTGTTCCTGCGTGGTTGGCCCGGCAGCAGTCCGAGGTATTACAATTGCAATTCATGCCATTACCCTGGAATGAAAACAAGGCCACCTGTTACCTGTCTTGGCATGAATCGGCAGAACGTGATAAGGGACATCAATGGATGAAAACCCTGCTTGGTCAGTCTGATATGCCAGAATAAAGCAGTCTATTATTACCCCCGTGGTGGTAGTGTCGCATTGGGGGGTAATTTGTACTGCCGATTTATTAGGAATTATCTCGGGGTTATCTAAGGGTTATCTTTATTTAAGCATTCTAAATTAACCCGATTCGAATAAGCCCGACAGTTTCATTAAAAATTGTCGATATGAAATTATATCCTGAAATGTTATTCGTCCCTGGTTTTTATCTCTGTTTTTTAGCCGGCCTCTCTGCCCCCGCATTTTGTGACCTGGGTAAAACCTTTTTCGCCCCCTTCTGTCCAACGGAGAGGCGCGGTGAAATTAACCTGAGTTTTAGCTCACACTTCTACGCTGAAATCTCTTTTCCCGCCGCCGGAGAGTAGGTAGACTGCGCGAAAAAAAGTAAACACGTGTAAGCTGAGATGCGGGAGAGGTTATCCTGCACCTGCTAACTGTTTGATTCATTTCAGGCTTAGAGCGCTATGATCAATAATCTGCTGCAATACCATTTGACTCATCGTATACAGCACCAAATTTCTCACCGTGCCGATCGCACAGCTTTTCGCCAATGGTCTCCCACCGGTGAGACCGAATTGACTTGGCAGCAGGTCGATACGCATATCAATCATATTGCCAGTGCCCTGTTGGCATTGGGTGCCGAGGTGCAGGAACGTATCGCGATCTTTGCCAATAACTGCATGGCCTGGTCGCTGGCGGATTTGGCCATTCTACGATTGCGTGGGGTCAGTGTGCCGCTGTATGCCACCAACACGCCGGCTCAGGCGGCTTTTATCATTAATGATGCCGATATCCGAATTTTGTTCGTGGGTGAGCAGGCCCAGTTGGATGCCGCCATCGCGCTGCGCGGTGTGTGTCCGCAACTGAGCCACATTATTGTGTTTGATGACAGCGTCGACCTGCGTGGCTGTGAGATTGCCCAACACCTCAGCACCTTCGAACGTGAAGCCGATGTGGCTGCGTTTTCATCACTGCTGCAACAACGTATCGCCGATTGCGACCTGCGGGATCTCTTCACGCTGATTTATACCTCCGGCACTACCGGCGAACCCAAGGGCGTGATGCTGGATTACCGTAACCTGGCCGCGCAGCTTTATCTGCATGACGAACGGCTGACGGTGAATGAAGAGGATGTGTCCCTCAGTTTCCTGCCGATGTCACACGTGTTTGAACGTGCCTGGAGTTTCTTCATCATGCACTCAGGCGCGCAAAATGTGTTTTTACCGAATACCGATTGGGTGCGCGAAGCCATGGCGGCGGTACGTCCGACGTTGATGTGTGCGGTACCGCGGTTTTACGAAAAAATCTTCAGCGCGGTGCATGAAAAGGTCGAGCGCGCGCCTTGGCTGCGTCGGGCATTGTTCCATTGGGCGATTGTCTGCGGTGAACGTAAGTTCCTGCAGGAACGCGCGGGTAAGCCATTGGGCAAGCTGTTCGATCTTTCCCATCGCTGGGCCGATAAACTGGTGCTGAGCAAGTTGCGCGGTATCCTCGGCGGACGCGTGCGCTTCTTGCCGGCTGCCGGTGCCAAACTTGACGATAACGTCATCCTGTTCTTCCAGGCGATGGGCATTAACATCAAATATGGCTATGGCATGACCGAGACCTGCGCCACCGTTTCCTGTTGGGAAGAGGGCAATTTCCGCTTTGGCTCAATTGGCAAGCCATTGCCGGGGGTTGAAGTGCGTATTGGTGAGGAGAATGAAATTCAGGTGCGTGGCCCGGTAGTGATGCGCGGCTATTTCAATAAACCGCTGGAAACCGCCGCTTCCTTTACCGAGGATGGCTGGTTGAAGACCGGTGATGCCGGTGCCATTGATGAAGGCGGTAACCTGTTTATTACCGAGCGCCTGAAGGATTTGATGAAAACTTCCGGCGGCAAGTACATCGCTCCGCAGATGCTGGAAGGCACGCTGGCGCAGGATCGCTTTATCGAGCAGGTGGCGATCATCGCCGATGCGCGTAAATTCGTTTCCGCCTTGATTGTACCCAGTTTTGAGTCTCTGGAAGAGTATGCGAAATCCATCAATCTGAAATATCAGGATCGGATCGAACTGTTACGTAACGGCCATATTCTGGAGATGTTTGAAAACCGCCTGCGTGAGATGCAAAAAGAGCTGGCGCGTTTTGAACAGGTAAAAAGGTTTACCCTGTTGCCGGCCGCCTTTTCTATGGAGTTGGGTGAGCTGACGCCCACGCTGAAGTTGCGCCGTAAGGTCATTTCGCAGCGCTATCAGCGTGAAATTGACTCCATGTATCAGGAGTAGGCTTGAGATTTGACGCCGGGCTGATCGTTCGGCGAAAAAAACAGCATAATGCTTGCCTGATATAGTTCTGTAATTCCTTGCCTGATTGAAACAATGCCTAGCCCGAGCCGCTGGCGGCTAGTGCATTGTTTCTGTAAATCCCGGATCCCCAGCCGCTTGCCAATAACCGCTCCGTTGTTAAGCCTTTTTGCCGTTTGCCTGCTCAATATTCTGACGTTATGTTAATCAGTTATAATCAATCCACAAAAACTTTGGGGCAATGCCCCACAGCAGGCGCTACGTTCCGGCGCCAGACAAGAATAAGTAAGCCTGGAGGCAAACCCATGGAGATGTTGTCAGGAGCCGAGATGGTCGTCCGATCGTTGATCGATCAGGGCGTTAAACATGTATTCGGATATCCGGGCGGGGCGGTACTCGATATCTACGACGCCCTGCATACGGTCGGAGGCATCGATCACATATTGGTGCGCCATGAGCAGGGTGCCGTGCATATGGCCGATGGCTATGCGCGCGCCACCGGTGAGGTTGGGGTGGTTCTGGTGACCTCAGGCCCAGGAGCGACCAACGCGATCACCGGCATTGCGACGGCCTATATGGACTCCATCCCGATGGTGGTGCTTTCCGGCCAGGTTCCCAGCTCGCTGATTGGTTACGACGCCTTCCAGGAATGCGATATGGTCGGGATTTCTCGCCCGGTGGTCAAACACAGCTTCCTGGTGAAGCGCACCGAAGATATTCCCGGCATTTTGAAGAAAGCCTTTTACCTGGCCTCTACCGGTCGCCCCGGCCCGGTGGTGATCGACCTGCCGAAAGATATCGTGGGTCCGGCGGTGAGAATGCCTTACGCCTACCCGCAGGAAGTGAGCATGCGCTCCTATAACCCGACGGTGCAGGGGCATCGCGGGCAGATCAAGCGCGCATTGCAAACCATCCTGACGGCCAAGAAACCCGTGATGTACGTCGGCGGCGGGGCGATTAATTCGGCCTGTGACGGCGAACTGCTGGAGCTGGCGGAGAAACTGAATTTACCGGTGACCTGCACCCTGATGGGATTGGGCGCGTTTCCCGGCACGCATCGCCAGAGCGTCGGCATGCTCGGCATGCACGGGACGTATGAAGCCAACAAAACCATGCACCACTCCGACGTGATCTTTGCCGTCGGCGTGCGTTTTGACGATCGTACTACCAACAATCTGGCCAAATATTGTCCGGATGCCACCGTACTGCATATCGACATCGACCCGACTTCGATCTCCAAGACGGTAGATGCCGATATTCCTATCGTCGGCGATGCCAAACAGGTGTTGACCCAGATGCTGGAATTGCTGGCGCAGGAAGACAAGACACAGGATCACGATGCGTTGCGTGATTGGTGGCAGTCTATTGAACAGTGGCGCTCGCGCGACTGTCTGGGCTACGACAAAAACAGCGGTACCATTAAGCCGCAGGCAGTGATCGAAACCCTGCACCGGTTGACCAGGGGCGATGCTTACGTCACCTCCGATGTCGGCCAGCATCAGATGTTTGCGGCACTCTACTACCCGTTCGATAAGCCACGTCGCTGGATCAACTCCGGCGGGCTGGGCACCATGGGCTTTGGTCTGCCGGCTGCACTGGGCGTGAAGCTGGCGTTGCCTGATGAAACCGTGGTGTGCGTGACCGGCGACGGCAGTATCCAGATGAATATTCAGGAGCTGTCCACCGCGTTGCAATACAACCTGCCGGTGATCGTGGTGAACCTGAACAACCGTTATCTGGGGATGGTGAAACAGTGGCAGGACATGATTTACTCCGGCCGTCACTCCCAGTCGTATATGGATTCCCTGCCGGACTTCGTCAAGCTGGCGGAAGCTTATGGCCATGTGGGCATCGCCATTCGCACGCCGGATGAACTGGAAAGCAAACTGGCACAGGCGCTGGCCGAAAAAGAGCGCCTGGTATTTGTCGATGTCACCGTCGATGAGACCGAACATGTTTACCCAATGCAGATCCGCGGTGGAAGCATGGACGAAATGTGGTTAAGCAAAACGGAGAGGACCTGATCATGCGCCGAATTTTATCTGTCTTGCTGGAAAACGAATCCGGTGCGTTATCGCGTGTGGTGGGTTTGTTCTCTCAGCGCGGTTACAACATTGAAAGCCTGACGGTCGCGCCGACCGACGATCCTACGCTGTCGCGCATGACGATCCAAACCGTCGGCGATGAAAAAGTGCTGGAGCAGATCGAAAAGCAACTGCATAAGCTGGTGGACGTGCTTCGCGTCAGCGAACTGGTGCAAGGCGCGCATGTCGAGCGCGAGATCATGCTGGTGAAGCTGCAGGCCAGCGGTTACGGCCGTGAAGAAGTGAAGCGTTGCGCCGACATTTTTCGCGGTCAGATTGTTGACGTTACGGCTACGCTGTACACCGTTCAGCTGGCCGGCACCAGCGACAAGCTGGATGCGTTCCTGAGCGCGGTGCGTGAAGTGGCCGAAATTGTCGAAGTGGCGCGTTCCGGGGTGGTCGGCGTATCGCGCGGCGATAAAATCATGCGCTGAGGCGTGATATTGGCGTAATCTGAGGGCGCGGCCAGGGCTGCGCCCTTTGTTTTTCGGTGTTTTTTGCCCGTTTGCTGGCACCTTTCGGCAAAAGCGGTTGCTCGGCAGAGTTTTCTGCTGTTAGATCGCAGAGGCTGGATTGAATAACCGCACAGGATGCGATGGTTAATCCGAGCATGGCTTTCACTTCTATTTTCAGCGTCATTAAGGGGTTAACGTGAAACTGGATGAAATCGCGCGTCTCGCAGGCGTTTCGCGCACCACGGCCAGTTATGTCATCAACGGCAAGGCGAAGCAGTATCGTGTCAGCGATAAGACCGTCGAAAAAGTGATGGCCGTGGTCAGGGAGCACAATTATCACCCGAATGCGGTCGCGGCAGGGTTGCGCGCTGGGCGAACCCGTTCAATCGGTCTGGTGATACCGGATCTGGAAAACACCAGCTACACCCGGATTGCCAACTATCTGGAGCGTCAGGCGCGTCAACGCGGTTACCAACTGTTGATTGCCTGTTCGGAAGATCAGCCGGATAACGAAATGCGCTGCATTGAGCATCTGCTGCAACGCCAGGTTGATGCGCTTATCGTTTCCACTGCCTTGCCGCCAGAGCACCCATTCTATCAGCGCTGGGCCAACGATCCGTTGCCGATTATCGCGCTGGACCGTGCATTGGATCGCGAGCATTTCATCAGCGTGGTGGGGGCGGATCAAGAGGATTCCTTCGCACTGGCGCAGGAGTTGCGCACATTCCCCGCGGAATCAGTGCTGTATCTGGGCGCATTGCCGGAGCTTTCCGTCAGCTTCCTGCGTGAGCAGGGGTTCCGCGAGGCCTGGCAAGATGACGAACGGCATGTCGATTATCTGTATGCCAACAGTTATGAACGCGAGGCGGCAGGCGTGCTGTTTGCCGAATGGCTGAAAACCCATCCGATGCCGCAGGCGTTGTTCACCACCTCATTCTCTTTGCTGCAAGGGGTGATGGACGTGACGTTGAAACAACGTGGCCGCTTGCCGACCGATCTGGCGATCGCCACCTTCGGCGATCATGAGCTGCTGGATTTCCTCGAGTGTCCGGTACTGGCGGTCGCACAGCGTCACCGTGACGTGGCCGAACGCGTACTGGAACTGGTGCTCGCCAGTCTGGATGAACCGCGCAAACCCAAGCCGGGCCTGACGCGCATTCGCCGCAATCTGTTCCGCCGCGGCAGCTTGAGCCGAAAATAATCCGATAGCAGGAGCGCCATGCCGCGCTCCTGCTAAAACCCGCATTACACGTAGCCTGTCACTCTGAACAACCTTCTGCAGTATTCGAGAAAATACCCGTAGACCACCCCCATCGCCATCGACACCACCGCGTTGCCGGTCACCGCCGTCATGATTTGCTGCCCGTCGGCGCCGACGCTCCACAATATGGCGGCATAAACCGGCGATTGGAAACTGACATAGGCCAGCAGATCGGCAAGGTTACGCCATAAAAAGGGTTGCCCATGACAGCGCCTGGCGATGCGGATAAACAGGTCGCGATAACGCCCATAGGGCCAGGCAATCAGGATATTCACCGGTATCGACAGCAGGCGCGACGAGAGCGATTGTTGAAAGCTCATGCCGGACACCAGGATTTCTATCGCCATACCGGCGATAAAACAATACACCACCAGTGCAAAGGTATCGGCAGCGGCACTGCGCCAGTGAGGGGCAGGCGAAAACATGGTGCAATCTCCGAGTTTATTGGTTAATGCTCTGTTAAAATTTAAGTTATTGGTTGTTAATTCTGGGTTTTTGCTGCCTGTGTAGTTTACCTCGCCACTGTTTAACATCTAAGTAGCTGAATATTTTTATTTAACGGCGTTGGGTAGTTTTTGTGCTGAGTGCAGGCGGTGGAATATGGCGCGAAGGGATTAAAAATGGATGGTTTTTAACTATTCAATATAAAACAATGGGTTGCATGTTTCTTGGTCATTAGGCCCTTTTCCATTACAAAAAATGTGGTCATAAATGGTGTAAGGAAATGAAACCATAATTGTAAACAGGTATTTTGGGAGTAATCTTACTAAATTGATTTGAATCGAAATTAACTCGCCTCGTAATATCCGAGTAATTTATTTTTCCATCTGGCTTATCACCGGCGCTTTAATTGAAGTAAAATAGCGCCCGGCTTGAAGAGGAATATCCGTTGGGCGTTATTAACTCAATGGCTTACGCCGTATTTCGTTAGTAGGGTGAGTTAACGCCGAGCCTTATCTGGTGCGGCTCGCGCTCCGCTACAGCGATGTGATTGCCGAGCTGAAAAATGAGACATCGATTGCAGAAGGAAGTATTGAGTTAATTAATCGCCAATTTGTCAGGTTTTTAATCAGGCTCTTTCCGCTCAGAAAATTCTCCCCGTTTATCATGATGTTAATTTTTAATCATCTAATAAATAGCGTTCCTTTCGCGAGTCAGCTCCCAAAATGACCGAAGAAATATTGCCAAAGCGCTGGCGCTCTGGCTTGACAAGGTTTTCATACCCTCCGTAAACTCCATTATGTGGGAATTTGTGGGGTAAAGTGGTGAAAACGGTCGTGAAGGGGTAACTCAGGTATGTTCCGTGGAGCAACGATGGTTAACCTCGACAGCAAAGGGCGGCTTGCCGTACCCACCCGTTACCGGGATTTGCTGAACGAGCAATCGCAAGGCCAAATGGTTTGTACCATTGACCTCCACCAGCCCTGCCTGCTGCTTTACCCACTGCCCGAATGGGAAGTTATTGAACAAAAGTTATCCCGTCTGTCGAGTATGAATCCCGCCGAGCGCCGCGTTCAGCGCTTGCTGTTGGGGCATGCCAGTGAGTGTCAGATGGACAGCGCCGGTCGTTTGCTGTTAGCCACTACGCTACGTCAGCACGCCGGGCTTACCAAAGAAGTGATGCTGGTCGGGCAGTTCAACAAGTTTGAACTGTGGGATGAACAGACCTGGTATCAACAAGTCAAGGATGATATTGACGCAGAACAGTCGACTCAGGAACCGTTGTCTGAGCGGCTACAGGACTTGTCGCTATAAGCATGTTGGAAAACTATAAACACACTACCGTACTGTTGGATGAGGCGGTTAACGGCCTCAATATTCGCAGTAACGGCATCTATATCGACGGTACTTTTGGCCGCGGTGGCCATTCGCGTCTGATTCTGTCCCAGTTGGGGCCGGAAGGACGTTTGCTGGCAATTGACCGCGACCCACAGGCGATTGCAGCCGCCAAGTCTATTGATGATCCCCGTTTTAGCATCGTACACGGCCCATTTTCAGAGTTGTCGCACTATGTGCGGGAACGCGAATTAGTGGGACGGATTGATGGCATCTTGCTCGATCTGGGCGTTTCTTCACCGCAGTTGGATGACGCCGAACGCGGTTTTTCCTTCATGCGTGACGGGCCGCTGGATATGCGCATGGACTCCTCAAGCGGTCAGTCAGCCTCAGAGTGGCTGATGAAGGCGGAGGCGGACGACATCGCCTGGGTATTGAAAACCTTTGGTGAAGAGCGTTTTGCCAAGCGTATCGCGCGCGCCATCGTGGAAAGAAACCTCGTCGATCCTATGACTCGCACCAAAGAGCTGGCCGATTTGATCGCCAACGCCAGCCCGTTTCGGGATAAGCACAAGCATCCGGCAACCCGCAGTTTCCAGGCGATCCGCATCTACATCAACAGTGAATTGGAAGAGATCGAACGTGCGCTGGACGGCGCGCTGGAAGTGCTGGCCCCGAAGGGCCGCCTGTCGATCATCAGCTTCCATTCGCTGGAAGACCGCATCGTTAAACGCTTCATGCGTCACCATAGCCGCGGTGCTCAGGTGCCGGCCGGTATCCCGCTGACGGAAGAGCAACTGCGCAGTATGGGCGGACGCACGCTGAAAGCGCTGGGCAAGATGATGCCTGGGGATGCCGAGGTGGCGGAAAACCCACGAGCGCGTAGCTCAGTGCTGCGTATTGCCGAGAGGATGCCAGTGTGATTGGCAACGAACGTCACGGTTTGGTCGGAGTGATTGGCGGCGATCTGCTGCGTAACGCCAAGATCCCGCTGATTTTGCTGATTGCCTCGTTGGTGTCTGCGGTGTTCGTCGTGACGACCGCGCACCGCACCCGCTTGCTGACCGCCGAGCGCGAGCAGCTTGTTCTGGAGCGAGATGCTCTGGACATTGAGTGGCGCAACCTGATTCTTGAAGAGAATGCCCTTGGGGATCACAGTCGAGTAGAACGCATCGCAACGGAAAAACTGCAGATGCAACATGTTGATCCATCCCAGGAAAATATCATCGTTAAACAATGAATGGTTTAACTGAAATCATTACACGGAGTAGAAAGGGAACGCATGAAAGCAGCACGCCCCGGTAAGTTGAAACGCCAGGAAGATCAGGCCAGCTTTGTAAGCTGGCGTTTTGCGTTGCTGTGCGGTTGTATTTTGCTGGCGTTGGTGGGGTTGATGCTGCGGGTGGCTTATCTGCAGGTGATTAACCCCGACCGCCTGGTGAAAGAAGGTGACATGCGCTCACTGCGCGTGCAGGAAGTGCCGACCTCGCGCGGCATGATCAGCGATCGCTCAGGACGCCCGCTGGCGGTAAGCGTGCCGGTGAATGCTATCTGGGCCGATCCGAAAGAGCTGAATGAGCGTGGCGGTATCACGCTGGACAGCCGCTGGAAGGCGTTGTCCGATGCACTGAATATCCCGCTGGATCAGCTGTCGACCCGCATTAACGCCAACCCGAAAGGGCGCTTTGTCTACCTGGCGCGCCAGGTGAACCCGGCGATCGGCGACTACATTCGCAAGCTGAAACTGCCGGGGATTTTCCTGCGTCAGGAATCTCGTCGCTATTATCCCTCCGGTCAGGTGACCTCGCACATTATTGGCGTGACCAACATCGACGGCCAGGGGATTGAAGGCGTCGAGAAGAGCTTCGACCGCTGGCTGACCGGGCAACCGGGCGAAAGGACCGTGCGTAAAGACCGCTTTGGCCGGGTGATCGAGGATATCTCCTCGGTGGATAGCCAGGCGGCGCATAACCTGGTGCTGAGCGTCGACGAACGCTTGCAGGCGCTGGTTTACCGCGAACTGAACAACGCCGTGGCCTTCAACAAGGCTGAATCCGGTACTGCGGTGCTGGTGGATGTGAATACCGGCGAAGTGTTGGCGATGGCCAACAGCCCGTCTTACAACCCGAACAATATGGCCGGTACGCCGAAAGAAACCATGCGTAACCGTGCTATCACCGATATTTTTGAGCCTGGTTCCACCGTAAAACCTATGGTGGTCATGACGGCATTGCAGCACGGCATTGTGAGAGAAAACAGCGTGTTGAATACCGTCCCTTACCGTATCAACGGTAAGGAAATCAGGGACGTTGCGCGTTACGCGGAACTCTCCCTGACCGGGATCTTGCAGAAGTCGAGTAACGTCGGCGTTTCACGGCTGGCGTTATCGATGCCGTCCTCAGCGTTAGTAGATACTTACTCTCGTTTTGGATTGGGAAAAGCGACCAATTTGGGGCTGGTCGGAGAAAGCAGTGGCATATACCCAAAAAAACAACGGTGGTCTGACATAGAGAGGGCCACCTTCTCTTTCGGCTATGGGCTAATGGTAACCCCGTTACAGTTAGCGCGAGTCTACGCAACGATCGGCAGCCTGGGCGTTTATCGTCCGCTGTCGATTACCAAAGTTGACCCACCGGTTGCCGGTGAACGCGTCTTCCCCGAACCTTTGGTACGCACCGTCGTACACATGATGGAAAGCGTTGCCTTACCGGGCGGCGGCGGGGTGAAAGCGGCGATCAAGGGCTACCGTATCGCCATCAAAACCGGTACTGCCAAAAAGGTCGGCCCGGACGGCAAATACGTCAACAGATACATCGCTTATACCGCCGGCGTGGCGCCGGCCAGTAATCCTCGTTTTGCTCTGGTGGTGGTGATCAACGACCCGCAGGGCGGGAAATACTACGGTGGTGCGATTTCCGCTCCGGTGTTTGGCGCCATCATGGGCGGCGTATTGCGCACCATGAACGTCGAGCCGGACGCGTTGCCTACCGCTGAGAAAAGCGATTTTGTAAATAACAGAAAAGAGGGTACAGGTGGCAGATCGTAATTTGCGCGATTTACTCGCTCCGTGGGTGCCAACGGCACCCGGGCGCGCGCTGCGGGAAATGACATTAGACAGCCGTATTGCGGCTGCCGGGGATCTGTTTGTCGCCGTTGTCGGCCATCAAACGGATGGACGCCGCTATATTCCGCAGGCGATTGCGCAGGGCGTAGCCGCTGTGATTGCCGAAGCTGAAGGCCAGGCCGAAGACGGCGCGATCACCCAAATGCATGGCGTGCCGGTGATTTATCTGAGCCAGCTCAATCAGCGCCTTTCGGCTCTGGCCGGGCGTTTTTACCACGAACCGGCGGAGCGTCTGCGTCTGGTCGGCGTCACCGGGACCAACGGCAAGACCACCACGACTCAATTGCTGGCCCAATGGGGCCAATTGCTGGGCGAAACCAGCGCCGTGATGGGCACCGTCGGCAATGGTTTATTGGGCCAGGTTTGCCCAACCGAGAATACCACCGGCTCTGCGGTAGATGTTCAACACGTATTAAACGAGCTGGTCGAGCGCGGTGCCACCCTGGCAGCGATGGAAGTGTCTTCCCACGGTCTGGTGCAAAACCGTGTGGCGGCGCTGCCGTTTGCCGCTGCGGTGTTCACCAACCTGAGCCGCGACCACCTGGATTACCACGGTGACATGGCCAGTTACGAAGCGGCCAAATGGTCACTGTTCGCCGGTCATGAAGTGGGCCAGGCGATTATCAATGCCGATGACGAAGTCGGCCAGCGTTGGCTGAGCCAATTGCCTGATGCCGTCGCCGTCACCATGCAGGATAACCTGCAACCAGGCGGCCACGGTCGCTGGCTGAAAACCACCGCGGTCAACTACCACGATAACGGCGCCACTATCCACTTCAGCTCAAGCTGGGGCGGCGGTGAGATTGAAAGCCGCCTGATGGGGGCGTTTAACGTCAGCAACTTGCTGTTGGCGTTGGCGACGCTGCTGTCGCTGGGGTATCCGCTGGACGAACTGGTGGCCACCGGCAATCAATTGCAGCCGGTGTGCGGCCGAATGGAAGTCTTCAACGCGCCGGGCAAACCGACGGTAGTGGTCGATTACGCCCACACCCCGGATGCGCTGGAGAAAGCATTGGAAGCCGCGCGTCTGCACTGCCAGGGGCAGTTGTGGTGCGTGTTTGGCTGCGGTGGCGATCGCGACAAGGGCAAGCGACCGCTGATGGGCGGCATCGCCGAACAGTTCGCCGATCGCGTGGTTGTCACCGACGACAACCCACGCACCGAAGAGCCGCAGGCGATTATCCAAGATATCCTGACCGGCCTGCTGGATGCCGGACGCGCTCTGGTGATCCACGGCCGTGCGGAAGCCGTAACCAGCGCCATTATGCAGGCGAAAGAACAAGATGTGGTACTGGTGGCCGGTAAGGGCCACGAGGATTACCAACTGGTGGGGAATCGCCGTCTGGATTACTCCGATCGCACCACCGTCGCACGTTTGCTGGGGGTAGTGGCATGATCCCTGTCTCCCTTCGGGCACTGGCCGATGTATTGAGCGCTGAGTTGATCGGCGCCGATTGCCAAATCGTTGAGGTGACGACAGATACCCGTCAGGTAACCGCAGGTTGCCTGTTTGTGGCATTGAAAGGTGAGCGTTTCGACGCTCATGATTTTGCTGTTGATGCGGTAGCCGCCGGCGCCGGGGCGTTGCTGGTAAGTAAGCGCTTATTGGTGGATGTTCCTCAGTTGGTGGTGAAAGACACGCGTCTGGCGCTAGGCCAGTTCGCTGCCTGGGTACGCCAACAGGTACCGGCCCGCGTAGTGGCGTTAACCGGTTCATCGGGCAAGACCTCGGTGAAAGAAATGGCCGCCGCTATTTTGCGTGAATGCGGTGAAGTGCTTTATACCGCCGGTAATTTCAATAACGACATCGGCGTGCCGTTGACGCTGTTGCGTTTACAGCCGCAGCATGACTTTGCGGTGATTGAGCTGGGCGCCAACCACATTGGCGAAATTGCTTACACCACCGCATTAACTTGTCCGCAGACTGCTCTGGTCAATAACCTGGCGGCTGCCCACCTGGAAGGCTTTGGCTCTTTGGCCGGCGTTGCTCAGGCGAAAGGCGAAATTTTTGCCGGCCTGCCGGCTGACGGTGTGGCAATCATCAACGCCGACAATAACGACTGGCCGCACTGGCAGAGCATGCTGGACGGCAAGACCGTTTGGCGTTTCTCTCCGCATGCGGCGGAAGGCGTCGATTTCTTCGCCAGCGATGTGCAGATAAACGGTAACGGCACGCAGTTTACGCTGCACAGCCCGTTCGGCACGGCGCCTATCGCGCTGCCACTGCCGGGTCGCCATAACGTGGCCAATGCGTTGGCCGCTGCGGCGTTGGCGATGTCGGCCGGTGCATCGCTCGAGGCCGTGCGTCAGGGGCTGAAACAACTGCAGGCGGTGCCGGGGCGTTTGTTCCCGATCGCACTGACGGCGGGCAAACTGCTGCTGGATGACAGTTACAACGCCAACGTCGGTTCAATGACCGCCGCTGCGCAGGTGCTGGCGGAAATGCCGGGCTACCGCGTGATGGTCGTTGGCGACATGGCAGAATTAGGGACGGAAGCCGAAGAATGTCACCGTCAGGTGGGCGAAGCCGCCCGATTGGCGGGAATCGATAAGGTGCTGGGCGTGGGGCCGTTAAGCCAAACGCTGACTGCCGCTTCCGGTAACGGCGAACATTTTCAGGATAAGGCAGCAGTGATCGCGCGCGTGGCGGAATTACTGTCGGAACATGCGGTAATAACCGTGTTAATCAAGGGTTCACGTAGTGCCGCAATGGAGCAGGTAGTACGCGCGTTACAGGAGAAAGCACCATGTTAGTTTGGCTGGCCGAACATTTGGTCAAATATTATTCCGGCTTCAACGTCTTTTCCTACCTGACGTTCCGAGCCATTGTCAGCCTGCTGACCGCGCTGTTCCTCTCCTTGTGGATGGGGCCGCGGGTGATCAAACGCCTGCAGGAGATGTCCTTCGGTCAGGTGGTGCGTAACGACGGTCCTGAGTCGCATTTCAGCAAGCGCGGCACGCCGACCATGGGCGGCATCATGATCCTGACCTCCATCACCGTTTCGGTGCTGATGTGGGCCTATCCGTCCAACCCTTATGTCTGGTGCGTGCTGTTCGTGCTGGTGGGCTACGGCATCGTCGGCTTCGTTGACGACTACCGCAAGGTGGTGCGCAAAGACACCAAAGGGCTGATCGCCCGCTGGAAATACTTCTGGCAATCGGTGATTGCGCTGGTGGTTGCTTTCGCCATGTATGCCGTAGGAAAAGACACGCCAGCCACCGAGCTGGTTGTGCCGTTCTTTAAGGACATCATGCCGCAGCTCGGCCTGTTGTACGTGGTGCTGGCTTACTTCGTCATCGTGGGTACCAGCAACGCGGTCAACCTGACCGACGGGCTGGATGGCTTGGCGATTATGCCGACGGTGTTCGTGGCCGCAGGCTTTGCGCTGGTAGCTTGGGCGACCGGTAACATGAACTTCGCCAACTACCTGCACATTCCGTATCTGCGCCATGCCGGTGAGCTGGTGATCGTCTGTACCGCCATTGTCGGCGCCGGTCTGGGCTTCCTGTGGTTCAACACCTATCCGGCTCAGGTCTTCATGGGCGATGTCGGTTCGCTGGCACTGGGTGGCGCGTTGGGCACCATCGCGGTGCTGCTGCGCCAAGAGTTTTTACTGTTGATTATGGGCGGCGTGTTCGTGGTTGAAACGCTGTCGGTGATTTTGCAGGTGGGGTCGTTCAAGCTGCGCGGACAACGTATCTTCCGCATGGCACCGATTCACCACCACTATGAATTGAAAGGCTGGCCGGAACCGCGCGTGATCGTGCGCTTCTGGATTATTTCGCTGATGCTGGTGCTGATTGGCCTGGCGACGCTGAAGGTGCGGTAACTATGGCGGATTATCAGGGTAAAAAAGTGGTCATCATCGGGCTGGGCCTCACCGGCCTGTCCTGTGTTGATTTCTTTATGGCGCGCGGCGTGACGCCACGCGTTATGGATACCCGCATTTCACCGCCAGGGCTGGACAAGCTGCCTGAAAGCGTTGAGCGCCACTTGGGTGATTTGAATCAGGACTGGCTGTTGGCGGCGGATTTGATCGTCGCCAGCCCGGGCATGGCGTTGGCGACCCCGGCATTGAGCGCCGCTGCAGAGGCGGGCGTGGAGATTGTCGGCGACATCGAACTGTTCTGCCGTGAAGCCCAGGCGCCGATAGTGGCGATTACCGGCTCCAACGGTAAAAGCACCGTGACTACCCTGGTGGGCGAGATGGCGAAAGCCGCCGGTTGGGCGGTGGGCGTCGGTGGCAATATCGGCCTGCCTGCGCTAAGCCTGCTGCGCCAGGAATGCCAGCTGTACGTGCTGGAGCTGTCGAGCTTCCAACTGGAAACCACTTACAGCCTGCACGCGGCGGCGGCGACCATTTTGAACGTCACCGAAGATCATATGGATCGCTATCCGTTTGGGCTGCAGCAATACCGTGCCGCGAAGCTGAAGGTCTATGAAAATGCCGGCGTGTGCGTGGTCAATGCCGACGACGCATTGACGATGCCGATTCGCGGGGCTGATCAGCGTTGTATCAGCTTCGGGGCGGATGTAGGCGACTATCACCTGAACCGTCAACTGGGTGAAACCTGGCTGCGCGTGCGCGGCGAGAAAATCCTGAATACCCGCGAAATGAAGCTGACTGGCCGCCATAACTACACCAATGCGCTGGCGGCGCTGGCACTGGCCGATGCGGTGAACATCCCGCGGGCTTCCAGCCTGAAAGCGCTGACCACCTATACCGGGTTGGCGCACCGCTTCCAACTGGTCTGGGAACATAACGGCGTTCGCTGGATTAACGATTCTAAAGCCACCAACGTCGGCAGTACCGAAGCGGCGTTGAATGGCCTGCAGGTTGACGGCACCTTGCACCTGCTGCTGGGCGGCGACGGCAAATCTGCCGATTTCTCTCCGCTGGCGCGTTACCTGCAGGGTGATAACGTTCGCCTTTACTGTTTCGGCCGCGACGGCGAACAGCTGGCGCAGCTGCGGCCGGAGGTCGCTACGCTGACCGACACCATGGAACAGGCGATGCAGGCGATTGCCGGCCGGGTGCAGTCCGGCGATATGGTGCTGTTGTCGCCGGCCTGTGCCAGCCTGGATCAGTTCCGTAATTTTGAAGTGCGTGGCGACGAGTTCGCCCGTTTGGCACAGGAGCTTGGCGGATGAGACTACGCTTGCCGAACTTCGGGCTGACCGAAATTTTTAAAAACTGGGTGGCGGGATCGCGCGATAACGATTCGGTCAATATGGTGCTGTACGACCGTACCCTGCTGTGGCTGACCTTCGGGTTGGCCATTATCGGTTTTGTGATGGTGACTTCGGCGTCGATGCCGATTGGCCAGCGTCTGGCGGACGATCCTTTCCTGTTTGCCAAGCGTGATGCGCTGTACCTGGGGCTGGCGTTCGGTCTGTCGATGGTGACCTTACGCATCCCAATGGAAGTCTGGCAGCGCTACAGCAACATTATGCTGCTGTTGTCGATTGTGATGTTGCTGATCGTACTGGTGGTGGGCAGCTCGGTAAACGGGGCATCGCGCTGGATCTCGCTGGGGCCGCTGCGCATTCAGCCGGCAGAGCTGTCCAAGCTGTCGTTGTTCTGTTACCTGGCGAGCTATCTGGTGCGCAAGGTAGAAGAAGTGCGCAGCAACTTCTGGGGTTTCTGCAAGCCGATGGGCGTGATGGTGGTGTTGGCCGTGTTGCTGCTGGCTCAGCCGGACCTCGGTACCGTGGTGGTGCTGTTTATCACTACGCTGGCGATGCTGTTCCTGGCCGGCGCCAAAATGTGGCAATTCCTGGCGATCATCGGCTCCGGGGCCTTCGCGGTGGTGCTGTTGATCATCGCCGAACCTTACCGTATGCGCCGCGTGACATCGTTCTGGAATCCGTGGGCCGATCCGTTCGGCAGCGGCTACCAGTTGACCCAGTCGCTGATGGCTTTTGGCCGCGGTGAATTCTGGGGGCAGGGGCTGGGGAATTCGGTACAGAAACTCGAGTATTTGCCGGAGGCGCACACCGACTTTATCTTCTCGATTTTGGGCGAAGAACTGGGCTATATCGGTGTGGTTTTCGCATTGTTAATGGTATTCTGCGTCGCTTTTCGTGCGATGTCGATCGGCCGCCGCGCGCTGGAGCTTGATCAGCGCTTTTCCGGCTTTTTGGCCTGCTCAATTGGCGTGTGGTTTAGCTTCCAGGCGCTGGTTAACGTCGGCGCTGCAGCCGGCATGCTTCCCACTAAAGGCTTAACGTTGCCACTGATAAGCTACGGCGGCTCGAGCCTGCTGATTATGTCGACGGCGATCGTGCTGTTGCTGCGTATTGATTATGAAACGCGTCTGGCTAAAGCCCAGGCGTTTGTGAAGAGGTAAGGGATGAGCGGGAAACCTAAGCGTTTAATGGTGATGGCAGGCGGTACCGGCGGACACGTGTTCCCCGGGCTGGCGGTCGCACATCATCTGATGGCGCAGGGCTGGCAGGTGCGCTGGCTTGGAACCGCAGACCGAATGGAAGCCGATCTGGTGCCAAAGCACGGGATCGAGATTGATTTCATCCGTATTTCCGGCCTGCGCGGCAAAGGGCTGAAGGCCCAGTTGAGCGCGCCGCTGCGTATCTGGCACGCCGTACGCCAGGCGAAGGCGATTATGCGCAGCTACCAACCGGACGTGGTGCTGGGGATGGGCGGTTACGTTTCCGGCCCAGGCGGTTTGGCCGCGTGGCTGTGCGGTATCCCGGTGGTACTGCACGAGCAAAACGGCATTGCCGGCCTGACCAACCGCTGGTTGGCGCGCATCGCCAAAAAAGTCTTGCAGGCGTTCCCCGGCGCATTCCCGAATGCGGACGTGGTGGGCAACCCGGTACGCACCGACGTACTGGCGCTGCCGCTGCCGGCAGAGCGACTGATCGGGCGTGAAGGGCCGATCCGCGTGCTGGTTATTGGCGGAAGTCAGGGGGCCAGGGTGCTGAATCAGACAGTTCCTGAAGTCGCGGCGAGATTGGGCGATAGAATTACGCTCTGGCATCAGGTGGGCAAAGGTGCACTGGAAAATGTGTTGCGCGACTACGAGAGGGTAGGGCAGACACAACACAAGGTGACCGAGTTTATCGATGACATGGCGGCCGCGTACGCCTGGGCTGACGTTGTGGTGTGTCGTTCCGGTGCGCTGACGGTCAGCGAGATTGCCGCTGCGGGCCTTCCCGCGATATTTGTGCCGTTCATGCACAAGGATCGCCAGCAGTATTGGAATGCCCGTCCGCTGGAAGAAGCCGGTGCGGCGAAGATTATCGAACAACCGCAGTTTAACGCGGATGGGGTGGCGGAGCTGCTGGCAGGTTGGGATCGCCCGACGCTGCTGGCGATGGCCGAAAAGGCCCGCGCAGTAGCCATCCCGGATGCCACCGAACGCGTGGCAGCGGAATTGGTGCGAGTCGCCAAATAATATGCAGGGGTCCGGTACGCCGGGCCTGAATTAAAGAATGTCATGTAGGGGGCCGGTATGCCGGACCCGGATTAGAGAGAGTGATGAATACACAACAACTGGCGAAACTACGTACTATCGTGCCCGAGATGCGACGCGTCCGGCACATTCACTTTGTCGGCATCGGTGGCGCCGGCATGGGTGGTATCGCCGAAGTGTTGGCAAATGAAGGTTATCAAATCAGCGGTTCCGACCTGGCGCCGAATCCGGTAACCCAGCAGTTGAGCGCGCTCGGGGCGACGATTTACTTCCATCACCGTCCGGAGAACGTACTGGATGCCAGCGTAGTGGTGGTTTCTACCGCTATTTCTGCCGACAATCCGGAAATCGTTGCCGCCCGTGAGGCGCGTATTCCGGTGATCCGCCGCGCAGAGATGCTGGCCGAACTGATGCGTTTTCGTCACGGCATCGCCGTTGCCGGTACGCACGGCAAGACCACGACGACGGCGATGGTATCGAGCATTTATGCCGAAGCCGGTCTGGACCCGACCTTTGTTAACGGCGGACTGGTGAAAGCGGCGGGCACCCATGCGCGTCTGGGCTCCAGCCGTTACCTGATTGCGGAAGCGGATGAGAGCGATGCGTCGTTCCTGCATTTGCAGCCGATGGTGGCGATTGTCACCAATATCGAAGCCGACCATATGGAAACCTACCAGGGCGACTTCGAAAACCTGAAGCAGACATTTATTAATTTTTTGCACAACCTGCCGTTCTACGGCCGTGCGGTGATGTGTATTGATGATCCGGTGGTGCGCGAATTGCTGCCACGCGTAGGTCGCCATATCACCACTTACGGTTTCAGTGACGATGCCGACGTTCGCATCGAAAGCTACAGCCAGGTTGGGCCGCAGGGCCACTTTACCCTGAGCCGCCAGGATAAGCCGTTGATGACGGTGACCCTGAACGCGCCGGGCCGTCACAACGCGTTGAACGCGGCGGCGGCAGTGGCGGTGGCGACAGAGGAAGGCATTGACGACGCAGATATTCTGAGCGCGTTGGCCAGCTTCCAGGGAACCGGTCGCCGCTTTGACTTCCTCGGGGAGTTCCCGCTGGAGCCGGTAAACGGCAAAAGCGGCAGCGCAATGCTGGTGGACGACTACGGCCACCACCCGACCGAGGTCGACGCTACGCTGAAAGCCGCGCGTGCCGGTTGGCCGGACAAGCGTCTGGTGATGATTTTCCAGCCGCACCGTTATACGCGTACTCGCGATCTGTATGACGACTTTGCCAACGTGCTGTCGCAGGTGGACGTGCTGCTGATGCTGGACGTGTACTCCGCAGGTGAAACGGCGATCCCGGGGGCGGACAGCCGCTCGCTGTGCCGTACCATCCGCAGCCGCGGCAAGCTGGATCCGATTCTGGTTTCCGATGCGGACACCGTGCCGGAAACCCTGGCGCAGTTGCTGCAAGCAGACGACTTAGTGCTGGTGCAAGGCGCCGGTAACGTGGGCAAAGTGGCTCGCAAACTGGCTGAGCTGAAGCTGCAGCCACAGAAAAAAGAGGAGGAACATCATGGCCGATAAAGTTGCCGTACTGCTGGGTGGCACCTCCGCTGAACGTGAAGTGTCATTGCAATCCGGCGCCGCTGTGCTGGCCGGGCTGCGTGAAGCCGGTATCGACGCTCATGGCATCGATATCCGTGATTTCCCGGTAACCCAGTTAAAAGAACACGGGTTTACCAAAGTGTTTATCGCGCTGCACGGTCGCGGTGGTGAAGACGGCACCCTGCAAGGGATGCTGGAGTTCCTCGAACTGCCTTATACCGGCAGCGGCGTGATGGCTTCGGCGCTGACCATGGACAAGTGGCGCACCAAAATGGTGTGGCAGTCGATGGGCCTGCCGGTGGCGCCTTATGTTGCGCTGAACCGCCAGCAGTTTGCCGGAGCGGAAAAAGAGGCGCTGATTGCCCGCGTTGAGGCCTTGGGTCTGCCGCTGATCGTCAAGCCGAGCCGTGAAGGGTCCAGCGTTGGCATGAGCAAAGTGACCGAACGGGGTGCCCTCGAGGCAGCTGTGGAAGAAGGTTTCCGCCATGACGACGACGTCCTGGTAGAGAAGTGGCTGAGCGGCCCGGAATACACGGTAGCGATGTTGGGCGACCAGGTATTGCCGTCCATCCGCATTCAGCCTGCCGGTGTATTTTACGACTATCAGGCCAAGTACATTTCGGACGATACCCAGTATTTCTGTCCGAGTGGCCTGGGAGCGGAACAGGAAGCCGAAATGGCTGCCCTGGCGTTACGCGCCTACCGTGGGCTGGACTGCAGCGGCTGGGGCCGCGTGGATGTAATGCAGGATAGCGATGGCAGCTTCTATCTGCTTGAGGTGAATACCTCGCCGGGCATGACCAGTCATAGCCTGGTGCCGATGGCAGCGCGCCAATCTGGTTTAAGTTTCTCGCAACTGGTAGCGAGAATTTTGGAATTGGCCGACTGATATGTCGCAAGCTGCCCTGAATGCGCGTGAACGCGAGGTGGACAACAGCCCGCGCCGCAGCAATGGAACCCAGTTGGCGGGAATGATTTTCCTGCTGATGGTGTTGGGAACGGTCCTGTGGAGTGGTTGGGCGGTGATTGGCTGGATGAAAGACGCCAGCCGCCTGCCGCTGTCACGACTGGTGGTGACCGGTGAACGTCACTACACCACCAACGACGATATTCGCCAGGCTATCCTGGCGTTGGGATCGCCGGGGACCTTCATGACGCAGGATGTGGATATCATCCAACAGCAGATTGAACGCCTGCCGTGGATCAAGCAGGCCAGCGTGCGCAAGCAGTGGCCGGATGAGCTGAAGATCCACCTGGTGGAATATGTCCCGGTGGCGCGTTGGAATGATTTGCACATGGTGGACGCCGAAGGCAAATCATTCAGCGTGCCTGCAGAACGAATTGGCAAACAGAAATTGCCGTTGCTTTATGGTCCGGAAGGGAGCGAACAGGACGTTCTTGAAGGTTATCGGACCATGAGCAGCATGTTAGCGGCCAGCAAATATACGCTGAAAATGGCGGCCATGAGCGCCCGCCATTCCTGGCAGCTGGCTTTGGATAATGATGTTCGGCTGGAGCTGGGACGCGACGATCGCACCGGACGCCTGCAGCGCTTTATCGAGCTTTATCCGGTATTGCAGCAGCAGGGCCAGGCAGAAAGCAAGCGAGTCAGTTACGTCGACTTACGCTATGAGGCCGGTGCATCGGTAGGTTGGGCCCCCGTGTTTATCGACCCGCAGGCTGCAGGCGATCGGCAGAACAGTAATCAGCAACAGAATCAGGCACAGGCAAAACAACAATGATCAAGTCGACGGACAGAAAACTGGTAGTTGGACTGGAGATCGGTACTGCAAAAGTCTCCGCATTGGTAGGGGAAGTTCTGCCCGATGGCATGGTCAACATTATCGGGGTGGGCAGTTGCCCGTCTCGCGGTATGGATAAGGGTGGCGTTAACGACCTGGAGTCGGTAGTGAAATGCGTACAGCGCGCTATCGATCAGGCTGAACTGATGGCGGATTGCCAGATTTCTTCGGTTTACCTCGCATTATCGGGTAAACACATCAGTTGCCAGAACGAAATAGGGATGGTTCCTATTTCCGAAGAGGAAGTGACACAGGAAGATGTGGAGAACGTAGTGCATACCGCTAAATCGGTACGCGTACGTGACGAACACCGCATCCTGCACGTCATTCCTCAGGAATACGCCATCGATTATCAGGAAGGCATCAAAAACCCGGTAGGGTTGTCCGGCGTGCGTATGCAAGCCAAGGTGCACCTGATCACCTGCCATAACGACATGGCGAAGAACATCGTTAAGGCAGTAGAACGTTGTGGTCTGAAAGTTGACCAACTTATTTTCGCCGGTCTGGCCGCCAGCTATGCGGTCCTGACCGAAGATGAGCGCGAACTCGGCGTTTGTGTGGTGGATATCGGCGGCGGCACCATGGATATGGCGGTGTACACCGGCGGTGCTCTGCGCCACACCAAAGTGATCCCTTACGCCGGGAACGTGGTCACCAGCGATATCGCTTACGCCTTCGGCACACCGCCGACAGATGCGGAAGCGATCAAAGTTCGACACGGCTGTGCGCTTGGGTCGATTGTTAGCAAGGATGAAAGTGTAGAGGTGCCAAGCGTTGGAGGACGTCCTCCTCGGAGTCTGCAAAGACAGACACTGGCTGAAGTGATTGAGCCACGCTACACCGAACTGTTGAATCTGGTTAACGATGAAATTTTGCAATTGCAGGAGCAACTGCGTCAGCAAGGGGTGAAGCATCATCTGGCAGCGGGTATTGTGCTGACCGGTGGCGCCGCCCAGATTGATGGCCTGGCAGCTTGTGCGCAACGGGTGTTCCACACCCAGGTACGCATCGGCCAACCCTTGAACATCACGGGTCTGACGGATTATGCGCAGGAGCCTTACTACTCTACGGCGGTAGGTCTGCTGCACTATGGAAAAGAGTCTCACCTGAGTGGTGAGGCAGAAGTAGAAAAACGCGCCTCGGTGGGCAATTGGTTTAAACGTATCAATAGCTGGCTGAGAAAAGAGTTTTAATGTTTCAACAAAGAGATCATGCTGAGTAATCTTTTTATGATCTCGCAGCGACAGGCACAAAACGGAGAGAAACTATGTTTGAACCAATGGAACTAACCAATGACGCGGTGATTAAAGTCATCGGCGTCGGCGGTGGCGGTGGCAACGCCGTTGAACACATGGTGCGCGAGCGCATCGAAGGTGTTGAATTCTTTGCCGTGAATACAGACGCTCAGGCGCTTCGTAAAACGGCAGTTGGCCAAACCATCCAGATCGGTAGCGGTATTACCAAAGGTCTGGGTGCAGGCGCGAACCCCGAAGTGGGTCGCAATTCAGCGGAAGAAGACCGTGAAGCCCTGCGCGCCGCACTGGATGGTGCAGACATGGTCTTCATTGCAGCCGGCATGGGCGGCGGTACCGGTACCGGTGCAGCACCCGTCGTGGCTGAAGTTGCTAAAGATCTGGGTATTCTGACAGTGGCCGTGGTTACCAAGCCTTTCAATTTTGAAGGCAAGAAACGCATGGCGTTCGCTGAGCAGGGCATCGCAGAATTGTCCAAACATGTGGACTCACTGATCACCATCCCGAACGACAAGTTGTTGAAAGTTCTGGGTCGCGGCATTTCTCTGTTGGACGCGTTTGGCGCGGCTAACGACGTGCTGAAAGGCGCGGTACAGGGTATTGCCGAACTGATCACCCGTCCGGGCCTGATGAACGTCGACTTCGCCGACGTACGCACCGTAATGTCCGAAATGGGCTACGCGATGATGGGTTCCGGTGTTGCCTGTGGTGAAGACCGTGCTGAAGAAGCAGCGGAAATGGCGATCTCCAGCCCACTGCTGGAAGATATCGACCTGTCCGGCGCTCGCGGCGTTCTGGTCAACATCACCGCCGGCTTCGACCTGCGCCTGGATGAGTTCGAAACCGTGGGTAACACCATTCGTGCTTTCGCTTCCGACAACGCGACCGTGGTAATCGGTACCTCGCTGGATCCGGAAATGAACGACGAACTGCGCGTGACCGTGGTTGCGACCGGTATCGGCATGGACAAACGTCCGGAAATCACTCTGGTTACCAACAAACAGGCCAGCCAGCCAGTGATGGATCATCGCTACCAGCAGCACGGCATGTCGCCGTTGCCGCAGGAAGTGAAACCTGCCGCCAAGGTGGTTAACGATCCGACTGCGCAGCCTAATAAAGAGCCCGACTATCTTGATATTCCAGCCTTCCTGCGCAAGCAGGCAGACTAAGAATATCCTGAGAATTTGGAATCTCCGCTCTTTGTGCTAAACTGTCCCGCCAGCCATGCTGTATGCTTGGCTGGTAGGATTGATAACATTGCGAGATAAAACGATGATCAAACAAAGGACATTAAAACGTATTGTTCAGGCGACTGGTGTCGGTTTACATACCGGCAAGAAAGTCACGCTGACAATGCGACCCGCGGCGGCTAATACCGGGGTCATCTATCGTCGCACTGACTTGAATCCACCGGTTGATTTTCCGGCTGATGCAAAATCCGTGCGTGATACCATGCTCTGTACTTGCCTGGTGAACGAGCATGACGTGCGTATTTCTACCGTTGAGCATCTTAATGCCGCGCTGGCTGGGTTGGGCATCGACAACATCGTTATCGAAGTTGACGCCGCCGAAATCCCAATCATGGACGGCAGTGCCAGTCCGTTCGTCTTCCTGTTGCTGGATGCCGGCATTGAAGAACTGAACTCTGCGAAGAAATTCCTGCGTCTGAAAGACACCGTGCGTGTTGAAGATGGCGACAAGTGGGCCGAGCTGTCCCCGCATAACGGGTTCCGCCTGGATTTCACCATCGACTTCAACCACCCGGCTATCGACGCCAGTACGCAACGCTACCGCCTTGATTTCTCCGCCGACTCGTTCGTGCGCCAAATCAGCCGTGCGCGTACTTTCGGTTTTATGCGTGACATCGAGTATTTACAGTCACGTGGCCTGGCCCTGGGCGGCAGCTTTGACTGCGCCATCGTGGTAGATGACTACCGCGTGCTGAACGAAGACGGCCTGCGCTTTGAAGACGAGTTCGTACGCCATAAAATGCTGGACGCCATCGGCGACCTGTTCATGTGCGGCCATAACATCATTGGCGCGTTTACCGCGTTCAAGTCTGGTCATGCACTGAACAACAAACTGCTGCAAGCAGTGCTGGCGAAACAGGAAGCGTGGGAATACGTCACCTTCCAGGACGAAGCCGAAATGCCGCTGGCATTCAAAGCTCCGTCTACCGTATTGGCATAAGTCGATACCGCTGATTACTTATCACGACTGGTAGCGTTGGCACTCTCTCCGGCCAGCGACGCCAGTCGTTCCAATATCTTGCGCAGTTTTTCCGGGCTGCGGCTCGCCAATCCCCTTAATTCCTCAGCACTTTCCTGACTCAGATGACGCATCGGCACGCTTGACGGCGTATTTCCTGCCGTTTTTGCGGCATCCTGCACAAGGTTGTTCCCTTTTGCCATCAAGGCCGGATTAATCCTGATGTCGATCGACGACAATGATGGTAGAATTTGCGCTCGTAGTGCAGATAATAAAGCCGGTTGTTCGTAGCGTAGGCGCATCATCCAGCTGGCATTTGCCGTTTCTAGCACTAAAATACCCTGTCGGAAATTCGCGACGCGGCACCAGGGATGCAGTGGAACGGGCAACAGGCCTTTCACTGCACGGTTAAGCTTAAGCAACGCGACAGCGCGTTGTTGGACGTTATGCAGCGGCCCTTTGTCTTCTGTGTGAGCGTCGTCGAACAGGGAATCTAATAATTGTGGACGGCTATCGCGCATAATGGGCTCCGGCGGATTATAAACTCGTGATCGGTATTCTAAATCGTTGGCGACAATTTGGCAGACGTTATTTCTGGCCCCATCTCCTGTTAGGGATGGTCGCGGCCACGCTTGGCGTACCTACAAATCTGACTGGCAACCCTGATCAAGCCGCTCTGCCGAGCACCTCGTCCAGCCTGAACCGGCAAAATTCCGCCAGCGGCGCCTTTAATAGCCTGGCGTTACTGCAAGAAGTGCATCGTCGCCCGACCTTCAGCGTCGATTACTGGCACCAGCATGCGCTTCGCACCGTCATTCGTCACCTCTCTTTTGCTCTGGCGCCGCAGGCAGTTTACTCGCGGGTACAGGAAAGCGAAGCGGAAGTTACAGAACCCCCATTGCAGGTGGCGCAACTGGCGCTGCTTTCTACCCTTAACGCGCTGCTGACGCATGAGCCGAAGCCGCCGACCATCATTCGTAATACCCACCACGCCGTGCTGCCTGCTGTTGCGCAGCATCAGGCTGGATTGTGGCTTGCGCAAGTGCAGGGCATTCGCGCCGGGCCTGCGGCCTTAAGCTGATTTTTGCCCTCCGGGCGACAAAAAAACCTAAAAATAACAGTAAATTGACTGCCTGTGTTGGCCGTCATGACAGAGATATCAAACATCATGTTAGTAAAATTATTGACCAAAGTTTTTGGTAGCCGTAACGATCGTACACTGCGCCGCATGCGTAAATCGGTTGAGCTGATCAACCAGATGGAACCGGACATGGAAAAACTGTCCGATGACGAACTGAAAGCCAAAACCAACGAGTTCCGCGCGCGCCTGGAAAAGGGCGAAGTGCTGGAAAACCTGCTGCCGGAAGCCTTCGCCGTAGTACGTGAGGCGAGTAAACGCGTATTCGGCATGCGTCACTTCGACGTGCAGCTGTTGGGGGGGATGGTGCTGAATGATCGTTGTATCGCAGAGATGCGTACCGGTGAAGGTAAAACCCTGACTGCAACCCTGCCTGCCTATCTGAACGCCCTGAGCGGCCGTGGCGTGCACGTGGTGACCGTCAACGACTATCTGGCACAGCGTGACGCCGAAAACAACCGTCCACTGTTCGAGTTCCTTGGCCTGAGCATCGGTATCAACCTGCCGGGTATGCCGGCCCCGGCCAAGCGTGAAGCCTATGCCGCAGACATTACCTACGGTACCAACAACGAATACGGTTTCGACTATCTGCGCGACAACATGGCGTTCAGCCCGGAAGAGCGCGTTCAGCGTAAACTGCACTATGCGTTGGTGGATGAGGTTGACTCCATCCTGATCGATGAAGCGCGTACCCCGTTGATCATCTCTGGCCCGGCTGAAGACAGCTCCGAGATGTACATCAAGGTTAACAAGCTGATCCCTAAACTGATCCGCCAGGAAAAAGAAGATTCCGACTCCTTCCAGGGCGAAGGTCACTTCTCGGTTGACGAAAAAGCGCGTCAGGTTCACCTGACCGAACGCGGCCTGATCCTGATCGAAGAAATGCTGATGGAAGCCGGCATCATGGACGAAGGGGAGTCATTGTACTCACCGACCAACATCATGCTGATGCACCACGTGACCGCTGCGCTGCGTGCCCATGTGCTGTTCACTCGTGACGTTGACTACATCGTAAAAGACGGTGAGGTCATCATCGTTGACGAACACACCGGCCGTACCATGCAGGGCCGTCGCTGGTCCGATGGTCTGCATCAGGCGGTAGAAGCCAAAGAAGGCGTGGAAATCCAGAACGAAAACCAGACGCTGGCATCCATCACCTTCCAGAACTACTTCCGTCTGTACGAAAAGCTGGCCGGGATGACCGGTACCGCCGACACCGAAGCCTTTGAATTCAGCTCTATCTACAAGCTGGATACCATCGTGGTGCCGACCAACCGTCCGATGATCCGCAAAGACATGCCTGATCTGGTCTACATGACCGAGCTGGAGAAAATTGGTGCCATCATCGAAGATATTCGTGAACGTACCGTTAACGGCCAGCCAGTCCTGGTGGGGACTATCTCGATTGAAAAATCCGAAGTGGTTTCCCGCGAACTGACCAAAGCCGGCATCGACCACAAGGTTCTGAATGCCAAATTCCACGCCATGGAAGCGGACATCGTAGCCCAGGCCGGCCAAAGCAGTGCGGTCACTATCGCCACCAACATGGCGGGCCGTGGTACCGATATCGTGTTGGGTGGCAGCTGGCAGGCTGAAATTGAACAGCTGGAAGATCCGACTGAAGAGCAAATCGCGGCGATCAAAGAAGCCTGGAAAATCCGCCATGATGCGGTACTGGCTGCCGGCGGTTTGCACATTATCGGTACCGAGCGTCATGAATCGCGCCGTATCGATAACCAGCTGCGCGGCCGTTCCGGTCGTCAGGGTGACGCCGGTTCATCCCGCTTCTACCTGTCGATGGAAGATGCCCTGATGCGTATTTTCGCCTCGGATCGCGTTTCCAACATGATGCGTAAACTGGGGATGAAAGAGGGTGAGGCCATTGAGCACCCATGGGTCACCAAAGCGATTGCCAACGCACAGCGTAAAGTGGAAAGCCGCAACTTCGACATTCGTAAGCAACTGCTGGAATACGACGATGTGGCTAACGATCAGCGCCGCGCCATCTACAGCCAGCGTAACGAACTGCTGGACGTGTCCGATGTTAGCGAAACCATTTCCAGCATCCGTGACGACGTGTTCAAGACCACTATCGACGGCTACATTCAACCGCAGTCGCTGGAAGAAGAGTGGGATATTGAGGGGCTGACCGAGCGCCTGAAAAACGATTTCGATCTGGATATGCCTATCGCCGAATGGCTGGATAAAGAACCTGAGCTGCACGAAGAAACGCTGCGTGAGCGTATTCTGGAAAAGGCCAAGGAAGAATACCAGCGCAAAGAGGAAGTGGTTGGCACCGAGATGATGCGCAACTTCGAGAAAGGCGTGATGCTGCAGACGCTGGATTCCCTGTGGAAAGAGCATCTGGCGGCCATGGATTACTTGCGTCAGGGCATCCATCTGCGGGGTTATGCGCAGAAAGATCCTAAGCAGGAATACAAGCGCGAATCCTTCAACATGTTTGCCACCATGCTGGAATCACTGAAGCATGAAGTGATCAGCGTGCTGAGCAAGGTGCAGGTGCGGATGCCGGAAGAGGTTGAAGCCCTGGAGCTGCAACGTCGTGAAGAGGCTGAGCGCTTGGCCAAACAGCAACAGCTGAGCCACTATGAAGAAAACGCGTTGGTGACCGAAGATCCTAATGCACCGGCAAGCGCGGAACGTAAAGTGGGCCGTAACGATCCGTGCCCATGCGGTTCCGGTAAAAAATACAAACAGTGCCACGGTCGTCTGCAGAATTAAGCCGACACTGTTTAACGAATAAAACCCAGGGGTTCAGCGTGCTGAGCCCCTGTTTTTTGGGGCCGTATTCCGCAGCCCAATAAATCAATCAGGAGGATGCGATGAAACACTTGAACATCGCCGTCGGCATCATTCGTAACGCCCAGCAGGAAATCTTTATTACCCGGCGTGCCGCCGATTCGCATATGGCCGGTTTTTGGGAGTTCCCAGGTGGCAAGATTGAACAAGGGGAGACGCCGGAACAGGCGCTTAACCGTGAACTGTTGGAAGAGACAGGCATTGAAACCGAGCGTGCAGAGCTGCTGGAAGTGCTTGAGCATCACTTTAGCGATCGCATCGTGACGCTGAATTTTTATCTGGTGGAAGCCTGGGCAGGTGAACCCTTTGGTCGTGAAGGCCAGCCTATGCGCTGGGTGAAGCAGGCCGACTTGCGGGAGGACGAATTCCCGCAGGCCAACGTCAGTATTATCAAACTGCTGGTGGAACAGGCTAACGCTGCGCAGTAACGCGACCGGCCTGGCGCTTGTCAGGCCGATAAGAAAGACGATCAGCGGTCGTCGTCGTTTTCGCTCCACTCTTCGCTTTCAGACAGATCGCTGTTGCTGGGAATACGCTTCTCTTCATCGGCCCATTCGCCCAGATCAATCAACTGACAGCGTTTGCTGCAAAACGGGCGGAACGGGCTTACTTCACCCCAAACCACACCTTTGCCACAGGTTGGGCATTTCACTACGGTAGTCATATCTTTTCCTTACTCCCTTCCAACGCGTGAAAGGTCTTTATTTCATTGGGTCAGCAACAGGCCAACTCAAAGGTGAGTCGTTCCGGCACCACGCCAAGCTCACTGTCCAGCGGCAGGAAGCGGATCGCGTAGCGTGTCTTATGGCCGGAAATCTGTGGGTAAAGCTGGTGCGCCAGGTTAATACGCAAACGCAATAGATCTGCGCCCTCAGCGTTATCCTGAAAGAAACCGTTCAGGCTGATCTGATTGCGAAAAGGCCCGGACTGACGGATCAGGTCCAGTACCATAATCAGCGCCTGGTTCAGCGGCTCCAGCGTTTGCAGCCATTCGGCTACGTCGTTATCCCGCTCTTGCTGAGGCGCATGCATCCACATGTGCAGCGTCGGCAGGTCAAAGCTGCAGCACCCACCGGGGATGCTCAGGCGTTGACGCACCAGGCTAATCAGCCGATCTTCACGCAGCGATTGGCCCAGCCGCGGTGCCGACATCAGTGCAGTGCCGCGTTGTTTCAACTGATTACGTAACTGATCCACCAGCGACATATCGACGCCGGGGACATCGGCCCATGCCAGCAGCTTTTGCTGCTGACGTTCCAGTTCTTTCAATAGGTCGGTGCGAACTTCGCCGCGTTCCAGTACGTCCAGCAGATCGGCGATGGTGCGGAAAAAGGTCAGGGCGATGGCCGTTTCGCTTAATGCACGCTGGCCATGCAGCTGTTGCAATAAAAATTCCATACGCAGCCAGGTGCGCATTTTTTCATTCAACGGATGTTCAAAAAGAACGCTTGGGGAAACATCACTCATTCAGTTTAATCCTGTCGGGTCGCTGATGCCGCCAGCTCAAGGTAACGGCGATGCAGTGCGGCAACCAATGGCTCTATCCCCTGAGCGGTGCCGCTATTATCAATGATGTCATCTGCAGCGGCCAGACGCTGTTCACGCGTGACCTGTGCGGACAGTATATTCTGTGCCTGCTGACGATTGATGCCGTCGCGGGCGATGGTTCTGGCCAACTGAGTCTCGCTGTCGACGTCGACCACCAGCACGCGATCGGCGCGCGCCTGCAGGTTGTTTTCGACTAACAGCGGCACCACCCAGAGTGCATAGGGGCTGGTGACTTGCGCCAGTTGACGTTGGGTTTCCTGATGAATCAGCGGGTGCAGCAGTTGGTTTAACCAACGTTTTTCATCAGGGTTGCTGAAGATACGCTGACGCAATGCGGCACGGTTTAGCGTGCCGTCCGGCTGCAACATTTCATTACCAAAACGTTCGGCGATGGTAGCCAGTGCCGGGGCTCCAGGCTCGACAACCTGCCGGGCGATGACGTCAGCATCGACCACCGTCACCCCGTGGCGGGCGAAGGCGTCTGCCACGGTGGACTTACCGCTGCCGATACCCCCGGTCAACGCAACAATGTAGGCCATGGTAGGGAATGCACCTGATGTTCATAAAAAATAATAGACGAATCATAAAGCGATCGCACAGAAGTGCAAGTAAGCAGGCGGCGCTTGCCGTGTCGCTTGCGCTGTACGGTGATAAAAAACACAGCCGGAAAGGGAAAATGAGCGGGAGGTCACACTGCGGTTTCGCAGGTAAATTTGTCGGATTGTAGCGTAAATAAAGGAGAATTCGCAGTCTTGTCCGGTGATTATTAGCGCGTATGATAGCGTCACTGGAACTGGCATTAATCTATACCCATCATTCTTCAAGCTGGCCACCTGGCTGCAACTTGAAATTCATAGGGTATAGGTTCGAATTATCCTGCGATCCGTCGCCATTAACCAGGAAATCATAAGTCATGCGTATTGAAGAAGATTTGAAGTTAGGCTTTAAAGATGTGCTGATTCGCCCTAAGCGTTCCACGCTGAAAAGCCGCTCAGAAGTTGAACTGGAACGTCAGTTTACCTTCAAACATTCTGGCTGTACCTGGTCCGGCGTGCCGATCATTGCCGCCAACATGGACTCGGTCGGCACCTTCAGCATGGCAGAGGCCCTGGCTTCCTTCGACGTTCTCACCGCCGTACACAAACACTACACCGTTGAACAATGGGCCGCATTCGTGCAGCGCGTACCGGCATCGGTGCTGCGTCACGTGATGGTTTCAACCGGCACGTCAGATGCTGACTTTGTGAAAATGAAACAGATCCTGGCATTGTCGCCGGAGCTGAAGTTGATTTGTATCGACGTAGCCAATGGTTATTCGGAGCATTTTGTCGCCTTCTTGCAGAAAGCGCGCGAAGCTTGCCCGAAACACGTTATCTGCGCCGGTAACGTAGTCACCGGTGAAATGGTGGAAGAGCTCATCCTGTCCGGTGCCGACATTGTTAAAGTCGGTATTGGTCCTGGCTCTGTCTGCACTACCCGAGTGAAAACCGGTGTCGGTTATCCGCAGCTGTCTGCGGTGATCGAATGCGCCGATGCGGCACACGGCCTTGGCGGTCAAATCGTTAGCGATGGCGGCTGTTCTGTGCCGGGCGACGTAGCGAAAGCCTTTGGCGGTGGTGCGGACTTTGTCATGCTGGGGGGCATGCTGGCCGGCCACGACGAGTGTGAAGGCACCGTCGTGGAAGAGAACGGTGAGAAATTTATGCTGTTCTACGGCATGAGCTCCGAGTCGGCGATGAAACGCCACGTCGGCGGCGTTGCCCAGTACCGCGCAGCCGAAGGGAAAACCGTCAAACTGCCATTGCGTGGCGAAGTTGAGTTCACCGTCCGTGATATCCTCGGCGGCCTGCGTTCTGCTTGCACCTACGTCGGCGCGGAGCGTCTGAAAGAGCTGACCAAACGCACCACCTTCATCCGTGTTGCAGAGCAGGAAAACCGCGTCTTCGGCAGCAAGTAACCCGGCCAGCTTCAGCATAGCCAACTCGTGGGCGCAGCCAATGTGAACTGCGCCCAACGGCATACGGATTACCCCAAAACATTCCCCAACTGAAAGATCGGCAGGTACATGGCGATCACCAACGTGCCGACGATCCCACCCACGATTAGCATCAATAGCGGTTCCAACGTTTGCGCCAGAGTATCGGCCAACTCAAAGGTTTGTTGCTCATGCCATACGGCCAGTTTGCCCAATAAAGCCTCTAACGAACCGGACTCTTCGCCCACCCGCACCAATTGCTGACACAACGAAGGGAAAAGCGCTTGCTGCCCCAGAGCGCTGTGGAAAGTCTGCCCTTGGGCTATCTGTTGCCTGACAGTCTCAATCGCCTGGCGATAAAACAGGTTATCCACCGACAACGCCGCCGCATTCAATCCTTCTACCAGGCTGAGTCCGGCCTGCTGGGTCATGGCCAGAATACGGAATATTTGGCTCAGGCAACCGCCTTTGATTAGTTGCGCAATCAGCGGCAGTCGCAACAACGCCGCCTGCTCGCGCCTGCGCCAATGTGGCTGAGGGTGCAGGCGACGTAAATAGGTAAACGCCAAACCACTCAGTATCGCCGCCAGCCAGGGGCCGCTGTGGATCAACAGGGAAGAAAGGTTCAGCAACCCTTGGGTAAACCACGGCAGCGGCGCATTGAATGACTGATAGACGCCGGCAAACTCCGGCAACACCATGACCAGCATCAGAATGCTTACCAACAGCGCCACCGCGCAGATAAATAAGGGATAGCGCAGCGCCTTAACGACTTTTTTCTGCAGCTTCTGTTGGGCTTCCTGTTGTTGGGCCAGTTGCAGACAACACTCATCCAGGTGGCCGGTCAGTTCCCCAATGGCGATCAGTTGGCGGTAGATCAAAGGGAACACGATATGTTGCCCGGCGATAACCTCGGAAAATGGCTGACCCTGCCGAACCTGTTCACCTATTTCCCGTAGCAGGCAGCGCCAGGCTGCGGACGGGTGCTCTGTCGCCAGCAGCTGTAGCCCATTGACCAGCGGTAACCCGGCCTGCAGCAGAGTGGCAAGCTGACGGGTAAACTGGATCAGCGGTTCTCCGCGCCACTGGCCGGGGGCAATGCGTTTTCCGTTGTTGATCTGGCAGGGTTGTAACCCTTGCTCGATAAGCCACTGGCTGACCCCGTTTTTTTCGTTGCTCATCAGCTCGCCCTGGCGCAATTGGCCGTGCGGGTCAATCGCCTGCCAGAGGAAAAGACGCAGCGTTTTCACCGGACTTCACCGCTGTCGCTAACGATACCGACAATACGGTACACCTCTTCCAGCGAAGTGACGCCCTGAGCGGCCAGCATTAACCCGGCTTGCAGCAGCGTCGTTTGCCCCTGCTCTCGGGCGATGTCCGCCAACAGACCGGGAGCGGCACCCTGCTGCAGACCGGATTGGACCTCCGGGGTGATGGTCAGCAGTTCATACACCCCAGTGCGGCCATAGTAGCCGCTGAAACAGTGCTCGCAGCCATCGGCTTTCCAGGGCAGCAGGGGCGTGGCCCAAATCGCGGCGGGGAAGTTTACGGGTTGGCTTTGTTGATAGCGGCAGTGGCTGCACAGTTTGCGCACCAGACGTTGCGCGATAACCAGTTTCAGGCAGGCGGCAACCAAATACCCCGGAATCCCCATATGGGTCAGGCGCGTCAGGGTTTCGCTGGTGGAGTTGGTGTGCAATGTGGAAAGCACCAGGTGGCCGGTTTGGGCGGCTTTAACCGCGATCTCCGCTGTTTCCCGATCGCGGATCTCACCGATCATGATGACGTCCGGATCCTGGCGCAGCAAAGCGCGCAATACGCGGGAAAAATCCAGTTCCGTCTTGGCGTTGGTCTGCGTCTGGTTGACACCGAACAGGGGGATTTCAATGGGATCCTCGACGCTGCATAAATTGCTTTGCGCGTCATTCAGTTGGCGCAGGCCGCTGTACAGCGTGACGGTTTTACCGCTGCCGGTGGGGCCGGTCACCAGGATCATGCCCTGCGGACAAGATAACGCCGAGGAGAACTGCGCCAGTGCGGTCGGATCCATGCCCAACCGATCCAGCGGCAGTTCCTGGCGTTCGGTTTGCAAAATTCGCAGCACCACTTTTTCGCCGTGCAAGGTGGGCAGGGTGGCGATGCGCATGGAGTAGCGAGCGTTATCCAGTTGCACGCTGAGCTGGCCATCCTGCGGCAGGCGACGTTCGGCGATATCCAGTTGCCCCATGATCTTCAGCCGGGCAGTGAGGCGTGCGGCGAGGGTGAAGGGCGGCGAGGTTATCGCCTGCAGCACGCCGTCAATGCGCAGCCGGATACGAAGCCTTTGTTGATAAGGTTCGAAATGAATGTCCGAAGCGCGTCGTTGAATGGCGATGCGCAGTGTCTGATTGATAAATTGCACTACGGGCGCGTCACTGTCGTCGTTTAATGAGGACGTAGCGGGTTGCTCCTCCGGCGCGGCGGGTCCGAGCTTGTCGCCTTGCATTTGTCGGCGATTCAGTTCCAGCTCCAGCCTGGCGGCAGGCCACTGTTCCAGATGAATGCGTTTGCCGGTAGCAAAGCGCAGGGCCGACAGCAGTGCCTGTGGCGCTTGCGCCGTCAAGGCTACGTTCAGGCACTGTTCGTCTTCGCTGAGAGCCAATGCCTGATAACGTTGGCACAGGGTATGGATTTCATCGCTGATTGCCGTACTCATGACGAAGGTGCCGTGGCGGTCGTGTCAAAACGGAAAACATCCTGACAGGTTTCCTGCAGATTGCTGTTGTCGCTGGTGCACAGGCGTGTCCAGCGCGTCAGGCCGCTGGCGTTTTGGGTTGGCGTCAGTGCGACCGTCAGCCCCAGCAGTGTTTGCGTGCCGGTCAGTGTAATCACCCCCTGGCTGACCTGAACCGCGCTGACGTAACGTGAGGCGTCGCCGGTGGGGATACCTTTGCTGCCGGCGTTACAGCCGGTTGGCGCGCCGCTGTCGAGCACGCACAGCTCAACGGCCAGCTTATACGGCGTCATGGTTTGCAGCATGTCGGTCATCGCTGCCTTTTGGATATAGCGCTGGTAGGCAGGAATGCCTATGGCGCTCAGTATGGCGATAATGGCGATCACCACCATCAGTTCGATCAGGGTAAAACCGCGCTGCGTTTCCATCGGTTGTTGCCTCCATGTCTATGTGGCGGCCAGAGTAACCGGGTAAGTTGGGGGCTTCGAGCGGGGGATGACCGTTTTTAGGCGCAGTTCCACGGCAATTTATCGGGGTTGCAGCAGGAACAAAAAATAGGGGGCGAGCTTCGCAATTTTGGTGAAAAAACACCTCCCCGGCGGTTCAGGGAGGTGCGCAGAGAGGCGGTTATTTGAAGCGCATTGACAGATCGAGTGCCGTCACATGTTTGGTCAGTGCTCCCACCGAGATGTAATCCACGCCGGTTTCGGCGAAGGTGCGCAGAGTTTCGCTGGTCACGTTGCCAGACACTTCCAGCTGCGCGCGACCCTGGGTTTGCGCCACTGCGGTGCGCATCATTTCGACGCTGAAGTTGTCCAGCATGACGATGTCTGCACCGGCGTCCAGCGCCTGCTGCAGTTCATCCAGCGACTCGACTTCCACTTCGACCGGCACGTCGGCATGTAGCCAGAATGCCTTCTCGACCGCTTTTTTAATCGAGCCGGAGGCAATGATATGGTTTTCCTTGATCAGGAAGGCGTCGGACAGCCCCAGACGGTGATTGCTGCCGCCGCCGCACAGCACGGCATATTTCAGCGCGGTGCGCAGCCCAGGCAGGGTCTTGCGGGTGTCCAGCAAGCGGGTTTGTGTACCCTGCAACAACGCCACATAGCGGCTGACTTCGGTGGCTACGCCGGAAAGCGTCTGCACAAAGTTCAGCGCGGTGCGTTCACCGGTCAGTAATACCCGCGCCGGGCCGGTCAGTGTGCAAAGCGGTTGGTCGGGCACCAGGCTATCGCCGTCCGCCACCAGCCATTCCACCTTCACCTGGTTGCCCAACTGGATAAAGACTTCGTTCAGCCAGCGCTTGCCGCAAAAGATGCCGGGTTCACGGGTGATAATGGTGGCTTCGGCCTGGGCATCTGCCGGTAACAATTGCGCAGTAATATCGCGCTCGGCATCGACCTCACCGCCCAGGTCTTCACGCAGCGCCTGGGCAACGGCATAGGGGATATCGCTTTCAATTCGTTCAAGAAGCTCGGCGCGGCGAGTGTCGGCACTGTAGCGGCGTGTCGGCATAGAAAACTCCGAAATGGACGGTAAGATCGTAGAGGGAACATGCTACTCTGTTGCCGTGACAAGTACCACCGCCCAGAGGTGTCTGATGCAGTTAGAACAGGGCTGGATTGCCGGGGTGACCCGGGTCGTCTCGCCGCATTGCGATCTTCGCCCGGATGATGAGGCGCCTTCGCTGCTGGTGATCCACAATATCAGCCTGCCGCCCGGCGAATTCGGCGGTCCCTATATCGACCGGCTGTTTATCGGCACTCTCGATCCTGCGGATCACCCCTATTTTTCTGACATTTATCAGCTGCGCGTCTCGGCGCATTGCCTGATCCGTCGCGACGGCGAAATCGTTCAGTATGTGCCTTTTGATCGACGAGCCTGGCACGCCGGTGTTTCGTCGTATCAGGGGCGAGAACGCTGTAACGATTTTTCGATCGGCATTGAATTGGAAGGTACCGATCTGGTGGCGTTCACACCGCAGCAATATCAAAGCCTGAATGCGGTGACCGAACTGCTGATCCGGTATTATCCGATGTTAGCGGCGCACATTGCCGGGCACAGTGACATTGCCCCAGGCCGTAAAACCGATCCGGGCCCGGCGTTTGACTGGGAATTATATCTGGCATCTCTGGAACAACCCGGCAAGCCAGATGACGCTATGCTTGGAACAATGGAAAGGGAGGGGAGTCGCTAATGACGCTGTTTACGCTGTTACTGGTTCTGGCGTGGGAACGTTTGTTCAAGCTGGGTGAGCACTGGCAGTTGGACCATCGGCTGGAGGTGGTCTTTCATCGCTTGCACCGGTTTTCTCTGGCGCAAACGCTGCTGATGACGCTGGCCTGGATGGTGGTGGTCGCAGGGATCCTGTGGCTGGCTCAGGGGCTGTTTTTCGGCGTAGTGACGCTGTTGCTGTGGATCATTATTGATTTGCTGTGCGTGGGGGCGGGGATTAAACGCAAGCACTATCGCGCCTATCTGAAGGCGGCGCGGCAGGGCGATGCGCATGCCAGCGACCAAATGGCGGAAGAGCTGGCGTTGATCCACGGTTTGCCGGTGGATTGCAGCGAAGAACTGCGTTTGCGTGAACTGCAAAATGCGCTGCTGTGGATTAACTTCCGTTATTATCTGGCGCCGTTGTTCTGGTTCGTGGTCTGCGGGCCTTACGGACCGATTGCGCTGGCGGGCTATTCCTTCCTGCGTGCTTATCAAACCTGGCTGGCGCGCCATAACACCCCGCTGGAGCGTTCGCGGTCGGGCATTGATCATCTGCTGAACTGGCTGGACTGGATCCCGGTGCGCTTGGCCGGCGTGGCTTACGCATTGTTTGGGCATGGCGAAAAAGCGCTGCCTGCGTGGTTTGCGTCGCTGGGGGATCTCCACTCTTCGTCGTATCAGGTGCTGACGCGTCTGGCCCAGTTCTCACTGGCGCGCGAACCCCATATGGATCCGGTACAGACGCCTCGGGCGGCGGTCACGCTGGCGCGTAAGGTGACGATGATTATCGTGGTGGTGGTGGCGTTGCTGACCATTTACGGAACCTTGCTTTGACGGCAAAATTTGAAAATAAAAACGGGCGCTCAGCGCCCGTTTTTATTGGATGGTCGAAACTTACAGCTTGGCGAAGCAGCGGCGCGCGGCATCTATGGTGCGCTGAATGTCTTCCTTGCTGTGCGCAACGGACATAAAGCCAGCCTCAAAGGCGGAAGGCGCCAGATAAACCCCTTCCTCCAGCATCAGATGGAAGAAACGCTTGAAGCGTTCTACGTCACACTGCATCACATCCTGGTAGCAGGTCACTGCCGGAGCATCGGTAAAGAACAGGCCGAACATGCCGCCAACGTGGTTAACCACCAGCGCGATGTTTTCTTCTTTAGCCGCGTGCAACAGGCCTGCCGCCAGCATATCGGTCAGTTCGGTCAGGGTCTGGTGGACACCGACCTGAGAAACTTCGGTCAGGCAGGCATAGCCGGCCGCCATCGCAATCGGGTTACCGGACAATGTGCCCGCCTGATAGACCGGGCCGGTTGGCGACAGCGCTGCCATCACTTCACGACGACCGCCGAAGGCACCGACAGGCATGCCGCCGCCGATGATTTTCCCCAGACAGGTCAGGTCAGGCACCACGCCGTAATGGGCCTGAGCCCCAGCCAGCGCCACGCGGAAACCGGTCATGACTTCGTCAATAATCAACAGTGCGCCGTATTTGTCGCACAGTGCGCGCAGGCCCGGCAGGAACTCCGGCAGTGGCGGCACGCAGTTCATGTTGCCGGCGACCGGTTCGACGATGATACAGGCGATCTCGGAAGGGTATTGCTCAAATGCGGCCTGTACCGAATCCAGATCGTTAAAGGTGCAGGTCAGGGTGTGCTTGGCGAAATCGGCCGGTACGCCCGGAGAATTCGGCTGGCCCAGGGTCAGCGCGCCGGAACCGGCTTTGACCAGCAGGCAGTCGGCGTGGCCGTGGTAGCAGCCTTCGAATTTGATGATTTTATCGCGGTTGGTGTAGCCGCGCGCCAAACGGATCGCGCTCATGGTCGCTTCGGTGCCTGAGTTCACCATCCGCACCATATCCATGGTCGGCACCAGTTCGGTGACCAGTTCCGCCATTTTAACTTCCATCTCGGTCGGCGCGCCAAAACTCAGGCCACGCTGCGCCGCTTCGATGACTGCGTCGCGGATTGCCGGGTGGTTGTGCCCCAGTACCATTGGGCCCCAGGAACCGACGTAGTCGATATAACCTTTGCCGTCGACGTCGAACAGGTAAGCCCCGTCCGCCCGTTCGATAAACAGTGGCACACCGCCAACGCCGTTGAATGCACGCACCGGAGAGTTAACCCCGCCTGGGATTACCTGTTTTGCCTGGGCATACAGACTTTCGGACTTGCTGTTTAAGCTCATAGATCGGCTCCTGGATTCTCTTTTGAATGATTTGACCGCGCTATTCTAGTGAAGTGTTCGTCGATATGAAACGATCACAGTCAGATACCTATTTTGAGGGGCGATCGGTCAGCGGGTGCGTTAGAATAATCAACTAGCCTATTTGTATTACATTTAATTCCATTAATGAATAACCCATTATGACCGAATTACAGCAACAGCCGCTGGTGGCGCAGGCTCCACACCTAAAACGCAGTGATGCGGTGCGTCAGCTTTTACGCCGTGATAAAACGCCGGTGGCGATCCTGTTTATGGCGGCGGTGGTGGGCACCCTGGCGGGGTTGCTCGGGGTGGCATTTGATAAGGCGGTGGACTGGGTACAGCAGCAGCGCTTTTCCGCTCTGGCACAGGTCGCCGATTATTGGATCCTGGTTTGGCCGCTGACCTTTATTTTTTCCGCCGCCCTGGCGATGCTGGGGTATTACCTGGTGCGCCGCTTTGCCCCTGAGGCAGGGGGATCGGGCATACCGGAGATCGAAGGGGCGCTGGAAGAGCTGCGTCCGGTGCGCTGGTGGCGAGTGATACCGGTGAAGTTTATCGGCGGTATGGGCACGCTGGGGGCGGGGATGGTGCTGGGGCGTGAAGGGCCCACGGTACAGATGGGCGGCAACGTCGGGCGCATGGTGCTGGATATCTTCCGCATGCGCGGTGCCGAAGCGCGTCATTCGTTGCTGGCCACCGGCGCGGCCGCTGGGCTGTCTGCTGCCTTTAACGCTCCGCTGGCGGGCATTCTGTTTATCATTGAAGAGATGCGACCGCAGTTCCGTTATAACCTGATTTCGATTAAAGCGGTGTTTATCGGCGTCATCATGTCGAGCGTCGTGTTCCAGCTGTTTAATGGCGAAGGATCGGTGATTGCGGTTGGCAAGCTTTCCTCGGCGCCGATCAATACCCTTTGGCTGTATTTGGTGCTGGGGGCGATATTCGGTGCGGTGGGCGTCATGTTCAACGCGCTGGTTTTCCGCACTCAGGACATGTTCGCTCGCCTGCACGGCGGCAAAATGCGCAAGATTTTGCTGATGGGCGGATTGCTCGGCGGTATTTGCGGCATTCTGGGGTTGATCCAGCCAGAAGCGGCCGGCGGCGGTTTCGGCCTGATCCCGATTGCCGCGGCGGGCAATTACAGCGTCGGCATGCTGATGTTTATTTTTATCACCCGGGTGATCACCACGCTGTTGTGCTTTGGTTCCGGTGCGCCGGGGGGGATTTTTGCGCCGATGTTGGCGTTGGGTACGCTGTTTGGCACCGCCTTTGGCTTGGCCGGCGGCCACCTGTTCCCAGAGTACGGCATTGAGGCCGGTACCTTCGCCATTGCCGGTATGGGCGCTCTGTTTGCCGCCACGGTGCGTGCGCCACTGACTGGCATCGTGCTGGTGCTGGAAATGACCGATAACTACCAGCTCATACTGCCAATGATTATTACCTGCCTGGGTGCTACGCTGGTAGCGCAGTTCCTCGGGGGCAAGCCATTGTATTCCTCAATATTAGCCCGCACCTTACAACGGCAGGCAGCGCTGCAGGCGAGTGAGGCGGCAGATAAAACAGGTAAAGAAAATGCAACAAATGCGGTGAATACTTGAACGCAACACTCAGGTATTGGATAATCATTAACATTAATCCGGCCGCCATTGTAGCGGCCTGATGCAGAACAATGTTGGGAGTAAAGAGTATGAGTGATGAAACAGCACTGCCCCTGCAATTTACCGAGGCAGCAGCAAGCAAGGTTAAAGTCCTGATTGCTGACGAAGAAAATCCGAATCTGAAGTTGCGGGTTTACATTACCGGTGGCGGTTGCAGCGGATTCCAGTACGGCTTCACTTTTGACGACAAGGTCAACGATGGCGATATGACCATCGAGAAGCAGGGCGTTGCACTGGTGGTTGACCCGATGAGCCTGCAGTATCTGGTAGGCGGTTCGGTCGATTATACCGAAGGGCTGGAAGGCTCGCGCTTCGTGGTGACTAACCCGAACGCCAAAAGCACCTGTGGCTGTGGATCTTCATTTAGCGTCTGATCCTGCCCGCAGCAGTATAAAACCCGCCAACCTCACCGGTTCGCGGGTTTTTTATTGTTTTCAGCGCGTCTTATCGGCATTGGAGATAGCACTTTGGCTATTAATGGGGCGAAGGTTCGGTGTTCAAATTAAGGCTCCGCCCGAAACCGGACGGAGTTGGGATTAGCGTTCGAGGATAAAAGCGGGCAGTTTCAGGTGCCAGCGAATGGCCGCCAGCCGAATCGCCAGCGTGATGGCCATGCCGAGCATCATCGCCTGTTGCAGCGGCATGCCGAAGGTGGCATAGGCCGTGGCATGCACGATGCCGCCGATAATGCAGGCGGTGGCGTAAATTTCGGTCCGCAGGATCATGGGAATTTCCCGCGCCAGCACGTCGCGGATAATGCCGCCGCCAACCCCGGTGATCACCCCCATGCAGATCGCCACCAGCGGGCTGGCGTCGGCGGCAAAGGCTTTATTCACCCCGATGCCGACGAACACGGCCAACCCCACGGCGTCCAGCACCGGCAGGATCCATTTAGGCAGGCGACGGGGCTGGCGGACCAGCAGCAGCGTCAGCACGCAGGTGATCATCGCCACCACCAGATCGGTGGGGTCTTTCACCCAAAATACCGGCCCGTTGGCTAACGCCATGTCGCGGATGGTGCCACCACCGACGGCAGTGACCACGCCGAGCACCAGCACGCCGAAGGGATCCATCCGCAGCTTGCCGGCCAGCAATACGCCGGAAATGGCGAAAACCGCCGTGCCAAGAATATCCAGCCAAAACACCAGCATTAACGGATCTCCGCCAGTTGGCTGCACAGCTGTTGCGCCGCCAGCATGATACGGGGGCCGGCGCGGTTGAACCAGTCGCCATTCAGCGCAATCACCGGTACCTGCAGCTGTGGCGCCCAAAAGGCTTTCACGCTGGCGATCTCTTTTTGATCACCGGTAATGACGATGGCCTGAGGTTGACGTGCCAACACCTGCTCACGGCTGATTTGTGGCCACGGCATCCGGCTGTCGGCAAAGATGTTTTCCGCACCGCACAACGACAGCAGCTGGCTTTGCAGCGTCGCGCCGGAGCTGGTGAACAGCGGCTGGGTACCGAATTGCAGCAGAACCCGCCGTGGCTGAGTGTGAGGGTATTTGGCTTTCAGGGCGGTAATTTGCTGACGAATAGCCTCTGCGGCCTGATGCGCTTGTTCGGGATGCGGGCTGTATTGGGCCAGTTCATCCAGTGAACGAGGGATATCGTCGATAGTGGTGGCATCGGCATAAAAAATCGGGATGCCGAAAGCCGCGAGCTGATCCAGCACTCGCTGCGGATTGCCGCCGCGCCAGGCCAGGATCAGATCCGGCTTCAACGCCAGCACCCGCTCCAGATTGATGCCTTGCCAGGAGGCCACCTGCTCGAGCTTCTTGGCCGCCGCTGGATAATCCGAATAGGCGCTTACCGCCAGCAGGGTTTCCCCCATGCCAGCCGCATAGGCAAGTTCGGTGGTATTGGGCGCCAGGCTGATCACGCGTTGGGCCGCGCCGACAGGCAGCGCCACCCATAATGCCAGCAGCCACAACAGGGCTGAAAAGCGTCGCGTCACATCAACCGCGCTTAGCCAGGGTTTGCAGCATGGCGTTGACCATCAGCGTGGATTGCTGGGCGGCCACGACCAGGAACTCGTCAAAGCTCATGTGCGATTCGCTGTCGGCAACGTCAGAAATTGCACGCACCACGACAAACGGGGTACCGAACAGGTGGCAGACGTGGCCCACGGCCGCCGCTTCCATTTCTACTGCTGCCACGCTTGGGAAAGTAGCGCGGATGCGGGCCAGTGGCTCTGCGCCGTTAATAAAGGCGTCGCCGCTGCAGATCAGACCGCGTACCGCGTTCAGATCCAGTTGCTTGATGCAGCTTTCCGCCAGTGCAATCAGCGCGTCGTCGGCGACAAATGCCGCCGGGCAACCGGCCATTTGGCCCGGCTCGTAACCGAAGGCGGTCACGTCGGCATCGTGATAGCGCACTTCTTCGGACACCACGATATCGCCGACCTTCAACGTGCTGGCCAGGCCACCGGCGGAACCGGTGTTGATCACCACGTCCGGCTTGCAGTGTTCCAGCAGCAGGGTGGTCCCCATCGCCGCAGAAACCTTACCGATGCCGGACTTCAGCAACGCCACGTCAACGCCGCCGATCTGGCCGGTATAGATTTCACAGCCCGCGCGTTGAATGGTCTGACGGTTTTCGATTTGATCGCGCAGCAGGGTAACTTCCTGCTCCATTGCGCCGATGATGCCTACTTTCATAAATAACACTCGCTGATAGGGTGTGGGAATTGCGGCATAGTCTATCATGGCTCTCATAGAGTGATAATGCGTTGCATATGCCGTCGGGAATTGTTATCACGGGGGCAGGGTGCAACGGCGGAGAAACAGATGTCCGGGATCGACTTTAAGCAAAAAATCAGCTTCCAAAGGCCATTCAGCAAGCCAATTGAAGCCGAAGAAGAATACGATATAGTGCGGCAGTTCGAGAGCGACCGCGGCCGCATTGTCAATTCCGCCGCCATTCGCCGCCTGCAGCAAAAAACCCAGGTGTTTCCTCTCGAGCGTAACGCTGCGGTGCGCAGCCGCCTGACGCACTCGATGGAGGTGCAACAGGTGGGGCGGCATATCGCCAAAGAGATCCTCAACCGGTTCAAACAGGAAGGACGGATCGACGAGCTCGGCCTGACCAAACTGCTAGATCCTTTTGAAAGCATTGTCGAAATGGCTTGCCTGATGCACGACATCGGCAATCCGCCTTTCGGCCATTTTGGCGAGTCGGCGATTAACGACTGGTTTTCGCAGCGGCTCGATCCCGCCAGCTGCGGCAGCGAGCCTGCCAGTAACGATCGCTGTCAGGTCGACGTATTGCTTCTGCACGAAGGCGAGAGCGATCTTAACCGCCTGCGCAGTCGCATTCGCCACGATCTCAGCCACTTCGAAGGCAATGCCCAGGCGATCCGCCTGGTGTATACCCTGCTGAAGCTTAACCTGACCTATGCGCAGGTGGGCTGCATCCTGAAATATACCCGCCCGGCCTATTGGGCCAGTGACATTCCTGCCAGCCACAACTACCTGATGAAAAAACCGGGCTTTTACCTGGCGGAAGAAGCGTTTGTCGATCGGTTGCGGCGTGAGCTGAATATGGGTGAGTTCGACCGTTTCCCATTGACCTATATTATGGAAGCCGCCGACGATATTTCGTACTGCGTAGCCGATCTGGAAGACGCGGTGGAAAAAAACATTTTCACTGTCGAACAACTTTACCAGCATTTAACCCAGGAATGGGGTGAGGTCTCGCCGGGCGATCTGTTTGATAAAACCGTGGCCAGTGCTTTTCGCAAGATCGACCGCGGTGGTGCACGGCGCAGCACCGAAGATCAATTCTTCATGTATTTACGGGTATTCACCGTGGCGCGTTTGGTTCCGCATGCGGCCCAGCGTTTTATTGATAACCTGGATGCGGTTTATCAGGGGAACTTTAATCAGGCGCTGCTGGAAGATTCCAGCCCGGCTTACCAACTGCTGAAAATATTCAAAAATGTTGCCTTCAAGCATGTGTTCAACCACCCGGAAGTCGAACAGCTCGAGCTGCAGGGCTACCGGGTGATCAGCGGCCTGCTGGATATCTACAGCCCGTTGCTGGCGATGTCTCTGGCTGATTTTACCCGGTTGGTGCAGGAAGACAGCCACCGTGCATACCCGATTGAAACGCGCCTGTTCCACAAGCTTTCCACCAAACACCGGCTGGCTTACATCGAGGCGATTGAAGGCTTGCAGCACCTGTCGCCCGAGCAACTGGCGATCCGCGAGTATTATTTCCGCGCGCGTTTGCTGCAAGATTATATCAGTGGCATGACCGATCTTTATGCTTATGACGAATACCGTCGATTAATGGCTGCGGAATAATTCATTAGGCTAATAAATATTATTTTAAGCCGTTTGCTTCGTGCGGCGGGATCTATTTCGAGTTTTGTAAAGACGGACAATATTTGTTTACTATTACCCATAATCTGCGCCGGAACTTCGGGTTATTAATACGTTCTGATTATGCACAAAGACCGTAATACTTTCTGAACGACTTTAAAAGAGACACACAGATGAAAAAAACCGCATTAGTTCTGAGCGCATTGGCATTCAGCATTGGTATGGCGATGGGCCCGATGACGGCCAGCGCCGCAGAAACCGCGTCTTCCAGCACCCAGCAATTGCCAAGCCTGGCGCCGATGCTGGAAAAAGTGATGCCTTCCGTGGTGAGCATTAATGTTGAAGGCAGCACCACGGTCAATACGCCGAAGATGCCGCAGCAGTTCCAGCAATTCTTCGGTGAGGATTCGCCGTTCTGTCAGGACGGTTCGCCGTTCCAGGGTTCGCCAATGTGTCAGGGCGGCGCTGAACAGGGTGGGCCTCAGGGGACTCAGCAAAAATTCCAGGCGCTGGGCGCCGGGGTGGTGATTGACGCCGCCAAAGGCTACGTGGTGACCAACAACCACGTGGTGGATAACGCCAACAAAATTCAGGTCCAACTGAGCGACGGTCGCAAATTTGACGCCAAGGTGATCGGCAAGGATCCGCGTTCCGATATTGCGTTGATCCAACTGAAAGACTTCAAAAACCTGACGGCGATCAAAATGGCCGACTCCGAGCAACTGCGAGTCGGTGACTACACCGTCGCAATCGGCAACCCGTATGGGCTGGGCGAGACCGCCACTTCCGGCATCGTTTCTGCGCTGGGCCGCAGTGGGTTGAATATCGAGAACTACGAGAACTTCATCCAGACCGATGCGGCGATTAACCGCGGTAACTCCGGTGGTGCGCTGGTTAACCTCAACGGCGAACTGATCGGCATTAACACCGCGATCCTGGCGCCGGACGGCGGCAACATCGGTATCGGCTTTGCCATCCCGAGTAACATGGTGAAAAACCTGACCGCGCAAATGGTCGAGTACGGCCAGGTCAAGCGCGGTGAATTGGGCATTATGGGCACCGAGCTGAACTCTGAACTGGCGAAAGCGATGAAAGTGGACGCGCAGCGTGGGGCGTTTGTCAGCCAGGTGATGCCAAAATCCTCTGCCGCCAAGGCGGGTATCAAGGCCGGCGACGTCATTGTCACCATGAACGGCAAGGCCATCTCCAGCTTTGCGTCGTTCCGGGCGGAAATTGGCACGCTGCCGGTCGGCAGCAAAATGTCGCTGGGCATTCTCCGCGACGGCAAGCCTGTTACCCTGGACGTCACGCTGGAACAAAGTGCCCAGACTCAGGTTGAATCCGGCAATATTTACACCGGTATTGAAGGCGCCGAACTGAGCAATGGTCAGGCCGGCAATCAGAAAGGCGTGAAAGTGGATAACGTCAAAGCCGGCAGCGCCGCAGCGCGCATCGGCCTGAAAAAAGGTGATGTGATCCTCGGGGTTAACCAGCAGCCGATCCAGAACCTGGGTGAGCTGCGCAAGATCCTCGACAGCAAACCGTCGGTGCTGGCGCTGAATATCCTGCGTGGCGACACCAGCTTGTATCTGCTGATGCAGTAATGACTGACCGGTTTCCACTGACAAGGCACGCTACGGCGTGCCTTTTTCATTGTATCGACGAGAAACTGTGAACTTTGCCACAACTTCAGTGGCCGCCGCTGAGCTTTGGGCAACTGCACAATGTGCCTGACAATCGCCGTCGCTATGCTGGGCGTTTGGCACCCTTCGGGGCAGGAGAATATGGCATGTCGGAATACCATCTCGATGGCAAGCTGGCACAAGAAATCGTTGCGCGCACCATGAAAATCATTGGCAGTAACGTCAATGTGATGGATGCGCGCGGCAAGATTATCGGCAGTGGTGATCGCGAACGGGTGGGGGAACTGCATGAGGGGGCGTTGCTGGTATTGTCCCAGGCGCGGGTCGTCGATATCGACGAAGGGGTGGCGCGACACCTGCACGGCGTGCGCCCTGGCGTTAATCTGCCGTTGCGCATTGATGGGCGTATCGTGGGCGTTATCGGTTTGACCGGCAACCCGAGCCAATTGCGCCAGTATGGTGAACTGGTCTGCATGACGGCTGAAATGATGCTGGAACAGGCGCGGTTGCTGCACATGCTGGCCCAGGACAGCCGACTGCGAGAGGAACTGGTGTTAAACCTGATCCGCACCGATGAGCTTTCCCCGGCGCTGATGGAATGGGCGCAACGGTTGGGGATTGATCCGAATCAGCCGCGGGTGGCCGCCGTGGTGGAAGTGGACAGCGGCCAACTGGGTGTCGACAGTGCAATGGCTGAACTACAGCAATTGCAAAACCTGCTGACCCTGCCGGAACGCAACAATTTGATTGCCATAGTTTCATTGAGTGAGATGGTGGTGCTGAAACCGGCGCTCAATAGCCACGGACGATGGGATGCTGAAGATCATCGGCGGCGGGTCGATAGCCTGTTATCGAGAATGAATGACAGCAGCAGGCTTCGCGTACGTATTGCGCTGGGCAACTACTTTACCGGCCCGGGCAGCATTGCCAGGTCTTATCGTACCGCGCGCACCACCATGATGGTCGGCAAACAACGCATGGCAGAACAACGCACCTATTATTATCAGGATTTGATGTTGCCAGTCCTGCTGGACAGCTTGCGTGGCGGTTGGCAGGCCGATGAACTGACGCGCCCGCTGGCGCGACTCAAATCGATGGATGGCAATGGTTTACTGCTGCGTACATTGGCTGCCTGGTTCCTGCATAACGTGCAACCCACGGCGACCTCCAAGGCCTTGTACATCCACCGTAATACCCTGGAGTATCGCCTCAACCGCATTGCGGAATTGACCGGGCTTAATTTGGGCAATTTCGACGATCGTCTGCTGTTGTATATCAGCCTGCAATTAGATGCAGACGCCTGACGGCTCAGGTCACCGGAGCCGGGTTAAATACCGCCAGCGCGTTGTGCAGCCCCCAGTGGTCTGCCCAGGTTTTTTTGCGCCCGCTGGCGATATCCAGGATCAGTTCAAACAGCTGCCAACCCACCTGCTCGATGGTGGCTTCGCCGCTGGCAATGGTACCGGCGTCAATATCCATCAGATCGTACCATCTCTGCGCCAGGGCACTGCGGGTCGCCATTTTAATGACGGGCACCGCAGCCAGGCCGTAAGGCGTTCCGCGACCGGTGGTGAACACCTGTAAGGTTATGCCCGAAGCCAGTTGCTGAGTACCGCAGACGAAGTCGCTGGCGGGCGTTGCGGCGAAAATCAGTCCGCGTTTGCTGGGGCGCTGGCCGGGGGAAAGCACCTCTACGATGGCGCTGGTGCCGGATTTGGCGATGGAACCCAGCGCCTTTTCTACCACGTTGGCCAACCCCCCTTTTTTATTGCCCGGTGAAGGATTGGCGCTGCGATCGCTTTGACCGGTCTCGAGATAAGTATCGTACCAAGCCATCTCCTCCAGTAAGCGCTTGCCAACCTGTTCATCTGCCACCCTTGGCGTCAGCAAATGCACGGCGTCGCGTACCTCGGTGACTTCCGAGAACATGACGGTTGCGCCACAGCGTACCAATAAGTCAGAGGTAAAACCCACTGCCGGATTGGCGGTCACACCGGAAAATGCGTCGCTACCGCCGCACTGCATACCCACCACCAGGTCTGAGGCGGGACAAGGCTGACGGCGGCGAGCGTTCAAGCGTTGCAGATGATGTTCGGCAACCGTCAAAATGTCATCGACCATCGATTGGAAACCCAGATATTTTTCATCCTGTAAACGGACAATATGATCCTCATCGAGTGAAATGACCTGCACGTCAGGTGTGCCCTGTAGCAGGCGTTCCGGCTGCAGTTTTTCGCAGCCGAGACCAATCACCATCACTTCACCGCCGAAATTGGGGTTAAGCGCCAGGTTGTGAATGGTGCGAATAGGCACGACTGCGGCCGGCGCGTTGATCGCCACGCCGCAACCGTAGAGATGGTTAAGGCCGACCACGCCATCGACGTTGGGGTAGCGCGGCAGCAGATCGCGTTCGATGATCTTCACTACGTAATCCACCACGCCGGCGACGCAGTGCACGCTGGTGGTGATGCCGAGCAGATTTCGGGTACCCACGCTGCCATCGAGATTGCGGTAACCGTCAAAACAGTAACCTTCAAGCGGCGGCTGTGGTGTGGGCACCTTATTTGCCAGCGGCAGCTGATGCAGCTCTGGGGCCTCGGGCAACGATACCAGCGATTCGTCAATCCAGCCGCCACGTGAAATCGCGCGCAACGCATGGCCGATGATCTCGCCATAGCGGACAATATTTTCGCCCGCAGCAATATCGTACAGCGCCACTTTATGCCCTTGGGGGACATGTTCCAGCAATTGTAATCCACAGGGAAATAACGTGCCTTTTGGCAATCCGTGATTATTGACCACGATAGCGACATTATCCCTGCCATTGACTTTTATATAAAGCGGCGTCTCATTGATGTTATTAATGTCGGACATGCTTTTTACCCCGGAGTTGTTTATTTAGGCGGTGCTGAAAATAGTAACCGGTACTATTGCTCGTCAATCAGTATAGGCATGACGATATCGCAGGGCATTATGCAAATGACCGGGATTGCCTAAGGTTGAGCGCGGATTATTTGGCATCGGAACAGCAGGTTGTGAGGGAGGTCACGTTAACGGGCACCGCCGCCGCTTTTCGTGAGCCAATCGCCATTCCCTTGGGCAGATGCCATAAATTATCTGAAATATTACCGTTATCCTTAGAGTATTGCCTGATGAGGTAGACAACCTGGGCGCATATAATTTTCAGCGTAGTGAAATTCATTGGATAAAAATAGTGCCGCTGACGTATTAACCGCATTGCTCAATGCTGGCCGCAGTTTAATTCAATCGGTTTCATTCTGAGATAATAAATATATCCGCAGTTCAGGATGAATATAGCAATCCGCTATCATTCAGGAGAACATAATGTCGACAATCAGCTCTGCAACGAGTTCGATAAAGAGAACCAATACGCGTTATTGGATTGTGGTGATGTTATTTATCGTTACCTCGTTCAACTACGGCGATCGTGCCACCTTGTCGATTGCAGGATCGGCGATGGCCCAGGATATCGGCCTGGATGCAGTCGGCATGGGATATATCTTCTCCGCCTTCTCATGGGCCTATGTCATCGGGCAGATCCCCGGCGGGTGGCTGCTTGATCGCTTTGGCTCCAAGCGCGTTTATTTCTGGAGCATCTTCATCTGGTCGCTGTTTACTTTACTGCAAGGATTCGTGGATATCTTCAGCGGCTTTGGCATCGTGGTATCGCTGTTTGCCCTGCGTTTTCTGGTTGGCCTTGCCGAGGCGCCCTCCTTCCCCGGTAACAGCCGTATTGTTGCTGCCTGGTTCCCGGCGCATGAACGCGGGACTGCCGTATCAATTTTCAACTCCGCCCAGTATTTCGCCACGGTGATTTTCGCGCCGATCATGGGCTGGTTAACGCAGACGGTTGGCTGGTCACACGTCTTCTTCTTTATGGGTGGGCTGGGGATTGTACTCAGTTTCATCTGGCTGAAGGTGCTGCACAATCCTAAGGATCATCCCGGTATCAATCAGGCTGAACTGGACTATATCGAAGCCGGCGGTGCCTTGACCAATATGGATCAAAAACAGGAGCAACGGGTCAAGGTCAAAGGTGAAAAGTGGCATCAGATTAAACAGTTGCTGCAGTCACGCATGATGGTAGGGGTATATATCGGCCAATACTGCATCAATGCGCTGACCTATTTCTTCATCACCTGGTTCCCGGTCTATCTGGTGCAGGCGCGCGGCATGTCGATCCTCAAGGCGGGTATGGTGGCCTCGGTGCCGGCCATCTGCGGCTTTGTCGGCGGCGTGCTGGGCGGCGTAATTTCCGACTACCTGATGCGTCGAACCCAATCGCTCACTTTTGCCCGCAAAACGCCGATTGTTCTCGGCATGTTGTTATCGATGTCGATGGTGTTCTGCAATTACGTCAGCACTGAATGGATGGTGGTCGCCATCATGGCGCTGGCGTTCTTCGGCAAAGGCGTCGGGGCGCTTGGATGGGCGGTGATGGCAGACACCGCGCCGAAAGAAATCAGTGGTCTGAGCGGCGGGCTGTTCAATATGTTCGGCAACGTTTCCGGCATCGTCACGCCCATCGCCATCGGTTACATCATCGGTACCACGGGGTCATTTAACGGCGCGCTAGTCTACGTAGGCATTCATGCTCTGCTGGCGGTAGTGAGCTACCTATTCATCGTCGGCGAAATCAAACGTATCGAGCTGAAGCCGCTACAGAGTTAAGGGGGGATCATGAGCGACACACAATGCACGCCGATCATTACCGAAATGCGCGTCATCCCGGTTGCCGGGCACGACAGCATGCTGCTGAACATTGGCGGTGCGCATGGGGCCTATTTTACGCGCAATATCGTGGTATTAACCGATAGCGCCGGGCATACCGGCGTGGGGGAGGCTCCCGGTGGCGAGGTTATTTACCGCACGCTGGTCGAGGCGATCCCCCAGGTTACCGGCCAGCAAATCGCACGCATGAACCGGCTGGTGCACGATATCCACAGTGGCAATCAGTCTGCCGATTTCGACGCTTTTGGCCAGGGGGCCTGGACGTTTGAACTGCGGGTTAATGCCGTGGCGGCACTGGAGGCGGCGCTGCTCGATCTGCTGGGCCAGTTCCTTGGCGTGCCGGTCGCGGAGCTGCTGGGGCCGGGCAAGCAGCGCGATGAAGTGGCGGTGCTGGGGTATCTGTTTTATATCGGCGACCGGCAAAAAACCGATTTGGCTTACCAGTCCGGGGAGCAGGGGCGGCACCCTTGGTACCACCTGCGGCATCAGCAGGCGATGGACACCACGGCGATCGTCGAGTTGGCTTCGGCTGCCAGGGATCGTTATGGCTTCCGGGATTTCAAACTCAAGGGCGGCGTTTTACCGGGTGAGCGGGAGATTGAGGCGGTGTGTGCACTGGCGAAAAGCTTCCCCGATGCCCGCATCACGGTCGACCCCAACGGCGCCTGGCTGCTGGATGAGGCGATTGGGCTATGCAAGGACATGCACGGCATTCTTACCTATGCGGAAGATCCCTGCGGCGCCGAGCAAGGATTTTCCGGTCGCGAGGTGATGGCAGAGTTCCGTCGTGCCACCGGGTTGCCGGTCGCCACTAACATGATCGCCACTAACTGGCGCGAGATGAACCACGCGGTAATGCTGCAGGCGGTGGATATCCCGCTGGCGGATCCGCACTTCTGGACTATGCAAGGTGCCGTCCGCGTAGCGCAATTGTGCAATGACTGGGGCCTGACCTGGGGCTGTCATTCCAACAACCACTTTGATATTTCCCTGGCGATGTTCACCCATGTCGGCGCTGCGGCACCGGGTAACCCCACCGCGATCGACACCCATTGGATCTGGCAGGAAGGCCAGCACCTGACAAAAAATCCGCTGCAGATCGTCAACGGACACATTGCCGTGCCGGATCGTCCTGGCCTGGGGATCGAGCTGGACTGGGCCGCGCTGGAGCAGGCACACCGGCTGCATCAGCAATTGCCATCCGGTGCGCGCAATGATGCGGTCGCGATGCAATATCTGGTGCCCGGTTGGCAATTCGATCGTAAACGCCCGGCCTTTGGCCGCTGATTTTCAGAAAGGAGAGCGCAATGACCTCATTCAGTACCGCAGCCAAAATTACCGCCATGCAAGTGGTGCCGGTCGCCGGCCACGACAGCATGTTGCTTAATCTAAGCGGAGCGCATGCCCCGTTTTTTACTCGTAACATTGTGATCCTGAAAGACAACGCCGGCCATACCGGCGTGGGGGAGGTGCCGGGCGGCGAGAAAATCCGCCGCACGCTGGAGGAAGCCTTGCCGCTGGTGGTAGGGAAAACGTTGGGTGAATACAAAAACGTGATGGCAGAGGTACGCAGCCGGTTTGCCGAACGGGATGCCGGGGGGCGCGGCCAGCAGACTTTCGATCTGCGCACTACCATCCATGTCGTCACCGGTATTGAGACGGCGATGCTCGATTTGCTGGGCCAATTTCTTGAGGTGCCGGTGGCGGCATTATTGGGTGACGGCCAGCAGCGTGACTCAGTAGAGATGCTTGGCTACCTGTTTTATGTCGGCGATCGCGGCAAAACGCCGCTGCCTTACCAGAGCCAGCCGGATGAGCGCAGTGACTGGTACCGACTGCGGCATGAGGAGGCGTTGACCCCGGCGGCGGTCGTTCGGCTGGCGGAGGCGGCCTATGAGAAATATGGCTTCAACGATTTCAAGCTCAAGGGCGGGGTACTGTCCGGCAGCGAGGAGGCCGAGGCGGTCACTGCACTGGCGGAACGCTTCCCGCAGGCGCGTATTACGCTGGATCCTAATGGTGCCTGGTCGTTGAATGAAGCTATCTCCCTGGGCAAACAGCTGCGCAACGTACTGGCCTATGCGGAAGATCCTTGCGGCGCGGAGCAGGGGTTTTCGGGGCGTGAAATTATGGCGGAGTTCCGCCGTGCCACCGGTTTGCCGACCGCCACCAATATGATCGCCACTGACTGGCGGCAGATGGGCCATACGCTGCAGTTACAGTCGGTGGACATTCCGCTGGCGGATCCCCACTTCTGGACCTTGCAGGGCTCGGTGCGGGTAGCGCAGATGTGCCATGAGTTCGGTTTGACCTGGGGCTCGCACTCCAACAACCACTTCGATATTTCCCTGGCCATGTTTACTCATGTTGCTGCCGCTGCACCTGGGCGGATCACCGCTATCGATACCCATTGGATTTGGCAAGAGGGCAACCAGCGCCTGACACGCGAACCGCTACAAATTATTGGCGGAAGGGTTGAGGTACCGAAAAAGCCGGGGCTGGGTGTTGAGCTGGATCCTGACCGGCTGATGAAAGCCCATGAGTTGTATAAAACTCATGGGTTGGGGGCTCGCGATGATGCCCAGGGCATGCAGTATCTGGTGCCGAATTGGGCCTTTGATCCCAAACGTCCCTGTCTGGTGCGTTAGCGCCGCCGTCGTTTTTTCATTATGAACCACAAGGAAACGCCATGAAAAGTCGCCTTCTTCCTAACCGCTTTCGCCGCTCGCTGCTGCAAGGGGAAACCCTGATCGGTTGCTGGTCGGCGCTGGGCAGCCCGATCACCACCGAAGTGCTGGGGTTGGCCGGTTTCGACTGGCTGGTGTTGGACGGTGAGCATGCGCCTAACGACATCACCACCTTTGTGCCGCAGTTGATGGCGCTGAAAGACAGCGAGAGTGCCGCCGTGGTGCGCCCGCCCTGTAATGAACCGGTGATCATCAAACGCCTGCTGGATATCGGTTTCGATAACTTCCTGATCCCGTTCGTTGAGAATGCTGCGCAGGCACGATTGGCCGTGGCGGCAACTCGCTATCCACCCGCGGGCATTCGCGGGGTATCGGTTTCCCACCGCAGCAACGGCTACGGTACGGTGCCGGATTACTTCGCCACCATTAACGACAACATCAGCGTGCTGGTGCAAATCGAGAGCCAGGCGGGAGTGGACAATCTGGATGAGATTGCCGCGGTTGAAGGAGTCGACGGTATTTTCGTCGGCCCGGGTGATCTGTCGGCTGCGCTGGGTTATCTCGGTCAGCCGAATCATCCTCAGGTACAGGCCGCCATTCGCCACATCTTCGAACGCGCCAAACTGCATGGCAAACCCAGCGGCATTTTGGCACCGGCCGAGGCCGATGCGTGTCGCTATCTGGATTGGGGCGCCAGCTTTGTTGCGGTCGGCAGCGATCTCGGCGTATTTCGCAACGCCACTCAGGCGTTGTGCGATCGATTTAAAAAATAACCTACTGCAGACGGGAAAGAAGGGTAATCAAATGAAAATTGGATTTATTGGCCTGGGCATCATGGGCAAACCGATGAGTAAAAACCTGCTGAAGGCCGGTTATTCGCTGGTGGTGCTCAATCACCACGCGCAAACCACAGCCGAACTGACCGCTTTGGGGGCGACGGCGGCAGAGACCCCGAAAGAGGTGGCGGCACAGAGCGACATTGTGATCACCATGCTGCCCAATTCGCCGCAGGTGCGGGAGGTGGCGTTGGGAAAAGAGGGCATCATCGAAGGCGCTAAACCCGGCTCAGTGTTGATCGACATGAGTTCGATCGCCCCGATTGCCAGCCGTGAAATCAGCGTTGCGCTGGCTGAAAAACAGATCGCCATGCTGGATGCGCCGGTCAGCGGCGGAGAACCCAAGGCGATCGATGCCACGTTGTCGGTGATGGTAGGGGGCGACCAGGCGGTGTTCGATCGCTGTTTTGAAGTGATGAAAGCGATGGCAGGCTCCGTGGTGCATACCGGGGAGATCGGCGCGGGCAATGTCACCAAGTTGGCCAATCAGGTGATCGTGGCACTGAATATCGCTGCGATGTCTGAGGCGTTGGTGCTGGCGACCAAGGCCGGGGTGGATCCACAGCGGGTGTATCAGGCCATTCGCGGGGGGCTGGCGGGCAGCACCGTGCTGGATGCCAAAGCACCGATGGTGATGGATCGCAATTTCAAACCGGGTTTTCGCATCGAGCTGCATATCAAGGATCTGGCCAATGCTCTGGATACATCTGAGCAGATAGGTGCACCGCTGCCGCTCACGGGGGCCGTCATGGACATGATGCAGGCGCTGCAGGCTGACGGACTGGGTGCAGCAGATCACAGCGCACTGGCCTGTTATTACGAACGGTTGGCGCAGACTGAAGTGACCCGTTAGAAGCGGCGAGCCGGGCAGTAGTGACCGGCTCGCTTTATCCATGAAGGACCTGTGCAGTTGAGGAAACGGGCAGTTATGAAAATAGTGATCGCGCCGGACTCATACAAAGAAAGTTTGTCGGCATTGGAGGTTGCGACCCAAATTGAGGCGGGGTTTCGCGAAATTTTCCCCGATGCCGAATATATCAAATTGCCGCTCGCCGATGGCGGAGAGGGCACGGTGGAAGCGATGGTGACCGCCACCGGCGGACGAAAAGTGGCTGTGGAGGTGACCGGCCCGCTAGGCGACCGGGTTCAGGCCTTTTTCGGGTTGTCCGGCGACGAGCAGAGTGCTTTTATCGAAATGGCGGCGGCAAGCGGCCTCGAACGGGTGCCGTGGCGGGAACGCAATCCACTGAACACCACGTCGTATGGTACTGGAGAGTTAATACGTTCAGCGCTGGATCTGGGGGTGAAACACTGCATTATTGGCATTGGTGGCAGTGCGACCAATGACGGTGGGGCCGGCATGGTACAGGCGTTGGGGGCGAAGCTGCTGGATAAGCAGGGGAACGCCATTGGCTTTGGTGGTGGGCAATTGCGGCAACTGGCGACCATTGATCTCAGTGAGCTGGATGCGCGTATTGCACGGTGCCGCTTTGAGGTCGCCTGCGATGTGACCAATCCCTTGACCGGTCCGCAGGGCGCTTCGGCGATTTTCGGCCCACAGAAAGGGGCAACTCCGCAAATGGTAGGGCAGCTCGACGACTGCCTCAAACACTATGCTCAGGTGATCGGCCGGGATATGCATATTGATGTAGACAAGGTGCCTGGGGCTGGGGCAGCCGGCGGCATGGGGGCCGCGTTGCTGGCATTTTGCCATGCTGAATTGCGGCCCGGGATAGAGATTGTCACCGAAGCATTGGGGTTGGACGCGCTGGTACGCGATGCGACACTGGTGATCACCGGTGAAGGGCGTATCGACAGTCAGAGTATCAACGGCAAGGTGCCGATTGGCGTAGCTCGTGTCGCCAAACGCTATAACAAACCGGTTATCGGCATTGCCGGTAGCTTGACGGCTGACGTGGGCATCGTCCACCAACAGGGTCTGGACGCCGTTTTCAGCGTGCTTTACAGCATAACTACCTTGGAAGAGGCGCTGGAAAACGCGGCTGACAATGTGCGCATGGCCGCGCGCAACATCGCGGCGACCATCAAACTGGCGCAGCAGACTTAATCATACCGCCCTTGGTGAGAAGGGCGGCTTTTTTGGGTCAAGACTGGCGACTGTTCGCCAGATGAGCGAGTGCCGCCTGGCTGACCAGCTCAATCTCATCCAGCAGTTCCAGCCATTCCGGCTCCAGTTCATCGCTGCTGACACCCCGACGCAACTGCTGTTCAAGGTAGAAACACAGTTGTTTCAGGCGCGGCACGCCGCTGTAGCTGCAACTGCCGTGCAGTTTGTGGATCAAATCAAGAATGTCATCGTCCGGTGTGCCGTCGAGCATCGCTTGCACGCGTCCGCTGACCTGCGGCAGGAATTCGAGCAGCATTTGCAACAGGTCACGCGCCAGATCGGGCTTGTTGGCTGCCTGGCGCAGTGCCAGAGCCCAGTCGAGCGACAACAGCGGTTCATTGACCGGCGTTACCGGTTCCGGTTCACTGCTGTGATAGCGCGCCAGCACGCGGGTCAGCATCGCCTCGTCAATCGGTTTGGCCAGATAGTCATCCATGCCTGCCTGCAGCAAATGCTCGCGTTCACCGCTGACCGCATGGGCGGTGACGGCAACAATGGGCGTTGAATTGTGGTGTGGCAGCTGGCGGATCAGTTCGCTGGTTCGAATGCCGTCAATGTTTGGCATCTGGATATCCATCAGGATCAAATCCAGCACGTTGTCGCGCGCCAGCAGCAGCGCTTCTTCTCCGCTTTCGCACAGCAGGGTCTTTTCCACCTGTTCAGCCAACAGCGTGCCGATCAGTTTCAGGTTGGCCGGGTTATCGTCAACCGCCATCACCGTCAGCGGCAGGCGTTTACGCTCCGGCAGCGCAGCAAGGCGCTGCGGTGTTTCCATACGCAGCAGCGGGAACAGACGATTACTGGTGATGGGTTTGATCAGGCAGCCGGCGGCCCCCTGCTGTTTAAGCAATTCGGCGTTGAGCTGCGACTGGCAAGGCAGCGCCAAAATCACCCGATCGGCGATCTTCAAAGCCGCCAGCAGTTTGCTTTCGTGCTGCGCCATATTGTCGCGGAAGGGGATCGGGACGCCCACCAGCAGGAAGTCGTAATTCTTCTTCGGCAACTGGGCCAGCGTTGGCGAATGGGTGATCACCAACTGGGTGACGTTCAGCATGTTGAGCGTCGCCTGCGCCGCCATCGGGTTGGCTTCAATGTACCCCAACGTTTTGCCTTGCAAGTCCGGCAGGCTTGGCGGCAGCGACAGCATGCCCTCATGCAGATCGAGCGTGATGTGGAACCAGAAGGTAGAACCGCGGTTCAACTGGCTGTGGAAGCAGATATCGCCGCCCATTTCTTTCACCAATTTCTGGGTGATCACCAGCCCCAGGCCGGTACCGCCGTGGCGGCGTGAAATGCTGGCATCCGCCTGACGGAACGCCTGGAACAGCTGCGACTGCTGTCGTTCGGAGATGCCAATGCCGGTGTCATGGATTTGCACTTCCAGCTCGATTTGGCGATCTTGCAGGCCACGCAGTTCGACCCGGATATCGATGTTGCCGGTTTCGGTGAACTTGACTGCGTTGCCCAGCAGGTTGGTAATGATCTGCTGCAGCCGCAGAGAATCGCCGATCACCTGCTCCGGCACATCGTTGTGCACGTCCAGCGTCAGTTCCAACCCTTTCTCGTGCGCGCTGGGCGCCAGCAGCACAATCACCTCGTCGAGCGTCTCACGCAGCGAGAACGGAATATGCTCCAGCACCAGCTTGCCGGCTTCCAGTTTGGAGAAGTCCAGTACGTCGTTGATGATGGTCAGCAAGTTGTTGGCCGAGCGCTCGATGGTTTGCAAATAGTCGGTTTGGGTGACGCTCATTTCGGTTTTCAGCATCTGGCGGGTAAATCCGATCACGCCGTTGAGCGGGGTACGCAGCTCGTGCGACATGTTCGCCAGGAATTCGGATTTGATGCGTGCCGCTTCCTGGGCGCGTTTTTTCGCCAGATCCAACTCGACGTTTTGGATCTCCATTTGCTCCAGCGTTTCGCGCAGATCGGAGGTCGCCTGATCGATGTTCTGTTGCATCTCTTCGTGATAGGCGGTGAGCGACATCGCCATCGAGTTGATGCCGTTCTTCAGCATATGCAGTTCGCCGAGCATAAAGCCTTCGACGCGGCTGTCGAGCTGGCCGCGGCGGATGCGGTCGACGGTATTCACCATATTGCGGATCGGGCCGGTGACATCGCGCATCAGGCGGTAAGCGAACAGGATGGCGATGCACATGCACAACAGCAGCAGCAGGGTGGAGACAAACACCTCTTTGTATTGCTGCAGCCGAACCGACTGCAGATCCAGCTCGATCGCCACATAGCCCAGACGGTTGTCCTGCTGAGGATCGCTGCTGGCGGCCTGGTCCGGGTACTGGCTCTCCGCCAGGATCGGGGTGCGCAGGATCAATGAGTCACCGCGCCGGGTCAGCATCAGATCGGTGGGGATCGGTACCCCTTTCGGCAACTGCAACTGGGTAAAGTTGTGATGATAATTGGAGGTGACGAACAGATTATTCTGCGCATCGAATACCGTAATTGAGCGCACAATATCTGAATGACGGCGGTGCAACAGACTGACCAACTGCCTGACCGACTCGCGGCTGCGGAACGTCATGCCGTACTCGCTGGCCACCGCCAGCGGCTCGATAATGCTGGCACCGGCGTCAACCAGTTGTTCTTGCAACTCATTGTAGCGATGCACTACGAAGAAAGTGCTGAGCAACAGACCAATCAACAGCGTTGGGGCCAGAATCAGGATCATCATGCGCGCCCGCAGGCTGTATTTGGTCATGGGATTCCAATGTGGGAGAATTGCCGGACAATCTCTACTTTAAATGAACCAGCACTCAATCGACAAATATGGCGCAATTCTACTCTGCGAAACGCCGCGTGACGACCCGGTAAAATTCAGCCGTGCCAACAGTGACGGTGGACAATCTCGATCCCTTGGCCTAAACAGCCGTAGTTGGTGATGGGGGCGTCTGGTATTCCCCGTTACTGGTACTTCGCCATCTCGCGGCGTTGAAAGAGGATGACCGCCAGGCATTGCAGGCTTTTGCGCGGACAAAAAACGTAACTATTTATTTGGCGCCGGACAGCGATAGCCTCGAAAAACTGTGCGGTGAAACGCCGTATTATCAGGTCGACGGGCTACGCTTAGACTTCACTGCATGTGATTTTATTCAGCTAAATGACACAGTAAATCAGCAAATGGTGCCTCAGACCCTTGAATGGCTCAGTATTCGACCCAATGATCGGGTATTGGATCTGTTCTGCGGCATGGGCCATTTTACCCTGCCGTTGGCGCGACGCGCCGCTGTGGTGGTGGGCATAGAAGGTGTTGCCACACTGGTAGCGAATGGGCAATATAATGCACATAAGAATAGGCTGAATAATGCCAGCTTCTTCCATGAAAATCTGGAAGAAGACATTGAGCAACAACCTTGGGCAGCACAAGGATTTGATAAAGTGATGCTGGACCCTGCCCGTGCGGGTGTGGCCGGAGTGATGTCACATATTGTTAAACTGGCGCCAGAGCGGGGGGTTTACGTTTTCTGTAACCTGACCCTGCTGGCACGCGACAGCACAGTGCCGCTGAGCGCCGGTTATCGTCTTGCACGTGTGCGGATGTTGGATATGTTTCCGCATACGGGGCATCTTGAGTCAATGGCGCTGTTTATTAACGGTTCTGCGCCAGAGGTCGCTGCATAGTAGGGAGAGGTTATGGTTGCGGTAAGAAGTGCACATCTGAACACGGCTGGTGAATTTGCGCTCGACGAGTGGATTGCCAGCTTGGGGCTACCTAACCCGCAGTCATGTGAGCGATTAGCCGCAACCTGGCGTTACTGTGAGCAACAGACCCTGAACCATCCTAACGCGCCGCTGTTGCTGTGGCGCGGGCTGGAAATGGTAGAAATTCTCTCTACTCTGAGCATGGATAACGACAGCATGCGCGCCGCGCTGCTGTTCCCGCTGGTGGATGCCGGCATTGTGCAAGAAGAGACCCTGACCGAAGAGTTCGGCAAGGGCATCACCTATCTGGTGCATGGCGTGCGCGACATGGACGCCATCCGCCAACTGAAAGCCACCCAAAACGATTCGATGGCCTCCGAGCAGGTCGACAACGTGCGCCGCATGCTGTTGGCGATGGTGGAGGATTTCCGCTGCGTGGTCATCAAGCTGGCGGAGCGTATCGCTCACCTGCGCGAAGTGAAGGATGCGCCGGAAGACGAGCGCGTCCTGGCGGCCAAAGAGTGTTCGAATATCTATGCGCCGTTGGCTAACCGTCTGGGCATCGGGCAGCTCAAATGGGAGCTGGAAGATTTCTGCTTCCGCTACCTGCACCCGGACGAGTACAAGCGCATCGCCAAGCTGCTGCACGAACGCCGCATCGATCGCGAACAGTTTATTGATGATTTTGTTGCCTCGCTGCGCAATGCGATGGTCGATGAAGGCGTCAAGGCGGACATCTACGGCCGTCCAAAACATATTTACAGCATCTGGCGCAAGATGCAGAAGAAAGCGCTGGCATTTGACGAGCTGTTTGACGTGCGTGCGGTGCGCGTGGTGGTCGAGCGCTTGCAGGACTGCTATGCGGCGCTGGGGATTGTGCATACCCACTTCCGCCATCTGCCGGATGAGTTCGACGACTACGTCGCCAACCCAAAACCCAACGGCTACCAGTCGATCCACACCGTGGTGCTGGGGCCGCGCGGTAAAACGCTGGAGATTCAGATCCGCACCCGCCAGATGCATGAAGACGCCGAACTGGGCGTGGCCGCGCACTGGAAATACAAAGAGGGTGCGGTCGCGACGGTACGTTCCGGCTATGAGGAACGCATCGCCTGGCTGCGCAAACTGATCGCCTGGCAAGAAGAGATGGCGGACTCCGGCGAAATGCTCGACGAGGTGCGCAGTCAGGTGTTCGACGATCGGGTTTATGTGTTTACCCCGAAAGGGGATGTGGTGGATCTGCCGGCCGGCTCGACGCCGCTCGACTTCGCCTACCATATTCACAGCGACGTCGGCCACCGCTGCATCGGCGCCAAAATTGGCGGCCGCATCGTGCCCTTTACCTACCAACTGCGGATGGGGGACCAGATTGAAATCATCACCCAGAAGCAGCCGAACCCGAGCCGCGACTGGCTGAACCCGAACCTGGGCTATGTCACCACCAGCCGCGGACGCTCCAAGATCCACAACTGGTTCCGCAAACAGGATCGCGATAAAAATATCCTTGCCGGTCGCCAGATGCTGGACAGCGAGCTGGAACACCTCGGCATCAGCCTGAAAGAGGCCGAGAAGCTGCTGATCCCGCGTTACAACATGAATTCGCTGGATGAAATACTGGCGGCGATTGGCGGCGGCGATATTCGCCTCAACCAGATGGTGAATTTCCTGCAGGGCAAGTTCAACAAGCCGAGCGCCGAAGAGCAGGATCGCGAAGCGCTGCGACAGCTGGTTCAGCACAAAGCGCCGCCGGCGACCCGCAGCAAGGACAACGGCCGGGTGGTGGTGGAAGGGGTCGGCAACCTGATGCACCACATTGCCCGCTGCTGTCAGCCGATCCCGGGCGACGATATTATCGGTTTTATCACCCAGGGGCGCGGTATCTCCATCCACCGTGCGGACTGTGACCAGTTGGTGGATCTGCAATCGCACGCGCCGGAACGCATCGTGGACGCGGTGTGGGGCGAAAGCTATTCCAGCGGTTACTCGCTGGTGGTGCGCGTAATGGCTAACGACCGCAGCGGCCTGCTGCGTGACATCACCACCATTTTGGCCAACGAAAAGGTCAACGTGCTGGGCGTAGCCAGCCGGAGCGACACCAAAAAGCAGTTGGCGACCATCGATATGGACATTGAAATCTACAACCAGCAGGTGCTGGGCCGGGTGCTGGCCAAGCTCAATCAACTGCCGGACGTGATCGACGCCAAACGCCTGCACGGCAGTTAAATTTCCTGCGCCTTTCGAGCCGCATCGTTGTTGGCCAAGCTCCGTGGCTTCAGTTATCGTAGGGGGCGAATATATTCGCCCCGATTGACCCGGGCGCAGCATGCGGCGCCCCTGCGTTTCACTTTAATGACTGATGCCCATTCTTTTGTCAGAGACTTTCATATGACCCAATCTTCTCCGCTGCAACGCTTGCTGAACATCATGAAAACGCTGCGCGATCCGCAGGTCGGTTGCCCATGGGACCGTAAGCAAACCTTCGCCACCATCGCCCCTTACACGCTGGAAGAAACCTACGAGGTGCTGGACGCTATCGAACGTCAGGATTACGACGACCTGCGCGACGAACTGGGAGACCTGTTGTTCCAGGTGGTGTTCTACGCCCAGATGGGCCAGGAGCAAGGGCTGTTTGACTTCGACGAAGTGTGCAATGCCATCAGTGACAAGCTGGAACGCCGTCACCCGCATATTTTCGGTGAAGCCGATGCGGCGGACAGCGAGGCCGTTGCGGCACGCTGGGAGCAGTTGAAGGCTGGTGAACGCGCCGAGAAAGAGCTGCATTCGGCACTGGACGACATTCCGCAGGCGCTGCCGGCACTGATGAAAGCGCACAAAATCCAGAAACGCTGCGCTTCGGTCGGTTTTGACTGGCATACATTGGGGCCGGTGCTGGACAAGGTGTATGAAGAGATCGACGAAGTGATGCATGAAGCGCAGCAGGCTGTGGTCGACGAACAGAAACTGGAAGAAGAAATCGGCGATCTGCTGTTCGCCACGGTAAATTTATCGCGCCATCTTGGCCACAAGGCAGAAAACGCGTTACAGGCGGCCAACCGCAAGTTCGAGCGTCGTTTCCGCCAGGTGGAAGAGATTATCAAGCAACGTGGACTGCAGATGGGCGACGCTACCCTGGAGCAAATGGAAGAGGCGTGGCAGCAGGTTAAGAGCCAGGAAAACTAATTTACTGCTCTGGTGTCACAGGATTGTCGCTCTATCCTAATCTTGATCGGCGACAAGGTTCACCCAAGCTGAAACGGTTAAGCTCAGAGCCATAATTTGCTGAACCGTGGCTTACCGACAGCAAAACGCCAACAAACTGAAATCTAAGGCGTTTTATTGTCTCGAAAGGGCGGAAAAATAAATTTTCCTATGCTAACTCCTTGTTTTAAAAAGACAGGCTCTGGCAGCCCGATAGAGTAAACCCTGATGAACCCTTGATGGTGACAGAGATGATGGACAGTAAAACGATCGTTTGTAGGTCTGGAGAGGTTCGGGTATACTACTTTCCCGTCTTGGTTCTTCCATCGTCTTTAAACCTAAACTCTCAGGTTCAGCATGACAACTAATTATATTTTTGTGACCGGCGGGGTCGTATCCTCTCTGGGTAAAGGCATTGCCGCAGCCTCTCTGGCGGCTATTCTTGAAGCCCGTGGCCTCAACGTTACCATCATGAAACTGGACCCGTACATCAACGTGGATCCGGGCACCATGAGCCCGATTCAGCATGGGGAAGTTTTCGTCACCGAAGACGGCGCAGAAACCGATCTGGATTTGGGTCACTACGAGCGCTACATCCGCACCAAAATGTCGCGCCGCAACAACTTCACCACCGGTCGCATTTACTCCGACGTTCTGCGTAAAGAACGCCGTGGCGACTATCTGGGCGCAACCGTACAGGTTATCCCGCACATCACCAACGCGATCAAAGAACGCATCCTCGAAGGCGGCGAAGGCCACGACGTGGTGTTGGTTGAGATCGGCGGTACCGTTGGCGATATCGAATCGCTGCCGTTCCTGGAAGCCATCCGCCAGATGGCCGTGGAAGTGGGTCGTGAGCACACCCTGTACATGCACCTGACGCTGGTGCCGTACATGGCCGCTGCCGGTGAAGTGAAAACCAAACCGACTCAGCATTCCGTAAAAGAACTGCTTTCCATCGGTATTCAGCCAGATGTGCTGATTTGCCGTTCCGATCGCACAGTTCCTGCTAACGAGCGCGCGAAAATCGCACTTTTCTGTAACGTGCCGGAAAAAGCCGTTATCTCCCTGAAAGACGTTGATTCTATTTATAAAATCCCAGGCCTATTGAAATCTCAGGGGCTTGATGATTATATTTGTAAACGATTCAGCCTCAACGCGCCGGAAGCCAACCTGGCCGAATGGGAGCAGGTGATTTACGAAGAAGCCAATCCGGGCGGCGAAGTGACTATCGGTATGGTCGGCAAATATGTCGAACTGCCGGATGCTTATAAGTCGGTGATTGAAGCTCTGAAACACGGCGGCCTGAAAAATCGTCTGACCGTGAACATCAAGCTGATCGACTCGCAGGATGTAGAAACCCGCGGTGTAGAAGTGCTGAAAGGTCTGGATGCGATCCTGATCCCAGGCGGTTTCGGCTACCGTGGCGTTGAAGGCAAGGTGATGACCGCGCGTTATGCGCGTGAGAATAACATCCCTTACCTGGGCATCTGTCTGGGTATGCAGGTGGCACTGATGGAGTTCGCTCGCAACGTTGTGGGCATGGAGAACGCCAACTCAACCGAGTTTGTGCCAGACTGTAAGTACCCGGTGGTGGCGTTGATCACCGAATGGCGCGACGAAGACGGCAACGTCGAAGTGCGTACCGAAGAAAGCGATTTGGGTGGCACGATGCGTGTCGGTGGCCAGCAATGCCACCTGACCGACAATAGCCTGGTGCGCCAGATGTACGGCGAACCGACCATTGTTGAACGTCATCGTCACCGTTATGAAGTTAACAACATGCTGTTGAAGCAAATTGAAGCTGCCGGGCTGTTGGTTGCCGGCCGTTCCGCAGACAACAAGCTGGTTGAGATTATCGAACTGCCGAATCATCCGTGGTTTGTAGCTTGTCAGTTCCACCCGGAATTTACTTCGACGCCGCGTGATGGTCATCCGTTGTTCGCCGGCTTTGTGAAGGCCGCTGGTGAGTATCAGAAGCGCCAGGTGAAATAAAATATTTGGTAGGCGGCGCGCGGTGAGAACCGCGCGCTGTTTGTCTGGAGTTTTAGTTTAACTTGTACTGAGGAAAACCTAATGTCCAAAATCGTTAAAGTCATCGGTCGTGAAATCATCGACTCCCGCGGTAACCCGACTGTTGAAGCCGAAGTGCATCTGGAAGGCGGTTTCGTAGGTCTGGCTGCTGCGCCGTCAGGTGCTTCTACCGGTTCCCGTGAAGCACTGGAACTGCGTGACGGTGACAAGTCTCGTTTCCTGGGTAAAGGCGTACTGAAAGCCGTTGCTGCAGTAAATGGCCCGATCGCTCAGGCAGTACTGGGCAAAGATGCCAAAGACCAGGCTAACATCGACAAGATCATGATCGACCTGGACGGCACTGAAAACAAATCCCAGTTCGGCGCTAACGCCATTCTGGCGGTTTCCCTGGCGGCGGCTAAAGCGGCTGCAGCTTCTAAAGGTATGCCGCTGTATGAGCACATCGCTGAGCTGAACGGCACCCCAGGCAAATTCTCTATGCCACTGCCTATGATGAACATCATCAACGGCGGCGAGCACGCTGACAACAACGTCGACATTCAGGAATTCATGATTCAGCCGGTTGGCGCGAAATCCCTGAAAGAAGCCGTTCGCATCGGTTCTGAAGTTTTCCATCACCTGGCGAAAGTGCTGAAGGCCAAAGGCCTGAACACCGCTGTCGGTGACGAAGGCGGCTACGCACCAAACCTGGGTTCCAACGCCGAAGCCCTGGCTGTTATCGCTGAAGCGGTAAAAGCAGCAGGCTACGAGCTGGGCAAAGACGTGACCCTGGCGATGGACTGTGCGGCTTCCGAGTTCTACAAAGACGGTAAATACGTACTGGCCGGCGAAGGCAACAAAGCCTTCACTTCCGAAGAGTTCACTCACTTCCTGGAAGAGCTGACCAAACAGTACCCAATCGTGTCTATCGAAGACGGCCTGGACGAATCTGACTGGGATGGTTTCGCATACCAGACCAAAGTGCTGGGCGACAAAATCCAGCTGGTGGGCGACGACCTGTTCGTTACCAACACCAAGATCCTGAAAGAAGGCATCGAGAAAGGCATCGCTAACTCCATCCTGATCAAATTCAACCAGATCGGTTCTCTGACCGAAACTCTGGCTGCTATCAAGATGGCGAAAGACGCAGGCTACACCGCGGTGATCTCTCACCGTTCCGGTGAAACCGAAGACGCAACCATCGCCGACCTGGCTGTGGGTACTGCGGCTGGCCAGATCAAAACCGGTTCTATGAGCCGTTCTGACCGCGTTGCCAAATACAACCAACTGATCCGTATCGAAGAAGCGCTGGGCTCTCGCGCTCCGTTCAATGGCCTGAAAGAAGTTAAAGGTCAGTAATAACGGCTTGGTTCGTGACTGAATAAAAACCCGCTGCGGCGGGTTTTTTTATACCTGTTGAATTTTGATGTTTATATGGTAAATATATAATACGTTATTTATTTATCATCCAATTAATTCAATGCGCTCCTGTAACAGCAATATTTAAATGTAATAATAAAAATCCCATTTATAAATTCCTTTTTTAATTGCTTTATTCCTTTTAGTTACTAGACTGCCAATAAGGCAGAAAATTCAGCCTGTATTCCTGCCTCCGTTAGTTTCCCCATCAAATTGCCGACCTGCGGGCCGGCTGGGCGAGGGCTTGATGCGAAACAGGATTGTGATTGTCGGTGGCGGTACGGGAGGCACTATATTGGCCAATTTACTGGCCGCGAAATTACATCGGGAAATATTGAATAATAAAGTTGAGTTATTAATGATTTCGGATTCCCCGGTCCATTATTATAAACCCGCTTTTATGTACGTGGCTTTCAACGCTTTTTTTAAACAGGAATTAATCCGCTCTCAGCAAAGCCTGTTACGCCCGGAAATTCAATTTATTGTGGATAAGGCGGAACGCTTTGATTTACCTCAGCGGGTGATCCATACCCGCAGCGGCAAACAGTATCCCTATGACTTTTTGGTTTTTGCCACCGGTTGCGTGCCTTGGCCAGAGCGTATCGAGGGGCTGGCGCAGGCGGGCGATCATTTTTATCAATATCAGGCCGCCCGGCAACTGGCGCAAAAGCTGTCGAGCATCGAAAAAGGCCGCATTTTTATTACCGTCTCCTTCCCCGAAACGCCCAATGTGCCGCACCAGTGCGGTATTGCACCGATAGAAACTACCCTGATGCTCGATGATTACCTGCGTCGGCGCGGAGTGCGCAAGGCGATTGAAATTGTGTATACCTATCCCAGCGTCTCGCAATTGCTGCGTAACTGCCTGTTTTTACAACGTCCAACGGCGGAAGCCTTGCCCGGTATCTTTGCGGCGCGTGATATCCGCCATCAGCGCGGATTTACTCTCAGCCGGGTGGATGCCCAGCAGAAAATCGCCTATTCCGCCGAGGGTGAGCAGCAGCCGTTCGATATCCTGATGGCCACCCCGCCGATCCGCGCGGTAGAGGCGGTGTGCAACACTGGCCTGAGCGAGGGCCACAACGGTGAAGGCTGGTTGCCGACCGACCACCAGACGCTGCAGGTTTACGGCCAGCAAGGGGTTTATGTCATCGGCGATACGGTCGATTTACCGGTCAGTAAGGCCGGTGGCTCCTGCCACAATCAGGCTCCGGTGATTGCAGACAATATCGTGGCCGAACTGAGGCTGGGTCAGACCGTCAGCCACTATGACGGCAAGGTGCAGGCCATTGCCCAAATGGGGCTGCAAGCCGGAATGCCGCTGGTTTATGACTATCGTCACGATGTGCTGCCGACGCCGCCAACCAAAGTGGGCGGCATGCTGCGCAACGGTTTTAATCGCGGACTCTACTGGGCGACGGTACGCGGGCTGATATAACGGAGGGCCTATGAACGCATCTGAACATGAACCCCTGGCGGCGTTGCTGGACAAGTTGCAGCCGCTACTGGCCGGTGGGCGGCTCGATAACGTGGTCGATCTGCTGTCGCTGCTGTCTGATCTGGTGGATATCGCCGATAACGCACTGGTGGAAAAGTTGGCCGGGGTATTTGAAGGCTTGGTGGCCGCGGGGTGGGAGGGTGGAATGGCGCTGAAAATGGCGCATACCGAGTTGCAGCAGGATCCGTCGCCCGCCAATTTTCGCTCGCTGTACGCCCTGTTACGCCAGCCGGATACCGTATTGGGCCTGATGTTGGTGCTGCGCACCCTGCAAATCATCGGCCAGCGTGTGCGCAGCAGTGCGCTGCCACCGGATGCCGGCTCAAAATAAGCACCCTTGTTTTCCCTCTCTCAGGTAAGGAGTTGTCATGTCTGCCACTTTCAGGCAAGCCTTTGCCACTCGTGCGATCCACCACGGCTACGATCCCCAGCAGCATCTGGGGGCGCTCTGTCCCCCGGTGTATATGAGTTCGACCTTTACCTTCCCGACGGCGGAATACGGCGGTGCCTGCTTTGACGGCAGTGAGCCGGGATATTTTTATTCACGCATCGCCAACCCGACGCTCAACCTGCTGGAACAGCGGATCGCCAATCTGGAAGGTGGAGAAGCCGCGGTGGCATTCTCCTCCGGTATGGGCGCGATTACCGCCTGCTGCTGGACGCTGCTCAATCCGGGGGATGAGCTGATTGTCGATGAGACCATTTACGGCTGCACCTTCAGCTATTTTCATCACGGGTTGGCGCGCTACGGCGTGAAAATCACCCACGTTGACCTGACCCGGCCGGAGCGGCTGACGGCGGCGATAGGCCCACGGACCCGCATGGTGTATTGCGAAACGCCGGCCAACCCGAATATGCGGTTGGTCGACATTGCCGCCGTGGCCGAGATCGCTCATCGCCAACAGGCACTGTTGCTGGTGGATAACACCTATTGCACCCCGTATTTGCAACGGCCGCTGGAACTGGGGGCGGACATCGTGGTGCACTCCGCCACCAAATACATTGGTGGGCACGGTGACCTGCTGGCCGGGCTGGCGGTGACGCGTCAGGATTTGGCGCAGGACATCCGCTTGGTCGGGCTGAAAGATATGAACGGCGCGGTGATGTCTGCTCAAGATGCCGCCTTGCTGCTGCGTGGGTTGAAAACCCTGCCGTTGCGTATGGAACGCCACTGCGATAATGCGCAACGGTTGGCGGAAATGCTGGCACAGCATTCGGCGGTAGAACGTGTCTATTATCCCGGACTGGAGGGTTTTCCCCAGTATGCGTTGGCGCAGCGGCAAATGGCACGACCGGGCGGCATGCTGGCGTTTGAACTGAGGGGAGGGATGGCCGCGGGGATCCGCTTCCTCAATGCGTTGCGTTTGATCTTGCGCGCGGTCAGCCTGGGAGATTGTGAATCGCTGGCGCAACACCCCGCCAGCATGACCCACTCGGCCTACAGCCCTGAGGAACGGCAGCGCCACCATATCAGCGACGGGCTGATACGCTTGTCCGCCGGGCTGGAAGATCTTGGCGACCTGCAGGCGGATATCCGCCAGGCCTTGGTGGCAAGATAGCGTTGATGCCCCTGCCCAGCAGGGCAGGGGCGGGTATTAGCTTAGCCTTGGGGCAATCTCCGCCAGTGCCTGTTCGTCCTGCAACAGTGCGGCGCAGCGGGCAATATCCGGTGCCAACCAGCGATCCTGATGGTAAGGCTCTACCCTTTGGCGCAGCTGTCGCCAGGCGCGCCCGGTGCCGTCGCCAAAGCGCTGCGGTTGCAAAAACTCGAATGCCTGTGCCGCCAGCAGGTACTCAATCGCCAGGATTTGGTTAACGTTGGCCAGCAACTTATGCAGCCGCAACGCGGCACCGGTGCCCAGACTGAGGTGATCTTCCTGTAGCGCCGAAGTGACATAGTTATCCACCACGCAAGGCTGTGCCAGTTGCCGGTTCTCTGCGCACAGCGAGGCCGCCACGTATTGGGCGATCATCATGCCGGAATTGACACCCGGCTCACTGACCAGGAATGGGGGCAGACCGCTGACCAGCGGGTTAATCAGCCGATCGATACGCCGTTCTGCAATGCCGCCGAGTTCGGCGATAGCGATGGCCAGCAGATCGGCGGCCATGGCCACCGATTCACCGTGCGGATTGGCCTGTGACATCACGCGGAAGTTATCCGGGGTGCCGAGCAGCAGCGGATTATCGGAGATGCCGTTCAGTTCGGTTTCAATTTGCCGTTCGGCATGGACAATTTGATCGCGACAGGCGCCGTGCACCTGCGGAATGGAGCGGATGCTCAACGCATCCTGAGTGCGGATCCCTTTGCTGGCGGCTATCACTGCGCTGTCGTTCAGCAGGGCCCGCAGATTCCTGCCCACCCGTTGCATGCCTGGATGCGGTTTCAACGCCAATATTTCTTCGTCGAAGGCGGCGATTTGCCCGCGTAATGCCTCAAAACTCATGGCACCCAACACATCCGCCCAGCGCGCCAGCCGCCAGGCATCGGCTAGCGCCAGACAGCTTAATCCGGTCATGCAAGGCGTGCCGTTGACCAGACACAGGCCATCTTTGGCCCCGAGCGGCGGCAGCGCAATGCCTTCCTCCGCCAGCGCCTGGGCGGCAGCGACGACCTGTCCGCGATAGCTGGCCTCACCCAGCCCGAGCAGGGTTACGCCGACGTGTGCCATATGGGTCAGGTAACCGACCGAACCCTGCGACGGGACCTGTGGAGTGACACCGCGGTTCAGCAACGCCAGCAGCGCTTCAACCACCGGTCGCTGAATGCCGGACTTGCCGTGGCTGTAGTTAACGATGGCGCAGCAAATAATGGCACGGGTTTGCTCATCGCTCAGCGGTGTACCCACCCCGCAGGCGTGGCTCATCAAGGTATTGCGCGATAGCTGTGCCAATTGTTCGCCGTGCAGTGCCTGGTTGCACAACGCGCCCAGACCGGTGTTGACGCCATAGGCGCGTTGTTCGCTGGAGACGATTTGCTGCACGATGGCCTGCGCATTCTCGATACGTGCCCAGGCGGCGTCAGAAAGACTCAGCGGCGCCTGATGTCGCGCTACTGCCACCACATCCTGCCAGCGCAGCGACTGGCGGTCGATCTCTACTGAAGAGGGATAATGCATCTTGGGATCCTCAGGCACGGGCCACCATCATTGGGCGCGGTTTCTGCACGTTTTCATCCAGCGCCAGACGGCGTTGCACAAAGCGGTTAACGTACTCGTCGGCCGGGTTGTTAAGAATGTCCTGCGGCGTGCCGACCTGGATCAGTTTGCCGTCTTTGAGGATCGCGATCCGGTTACCGATGCGAACCGCCTCATCCAGATCGTGGGTGATAAACACCAGCGTCTTGTGCAGTTCTTTTTGCAGTGCCAGCAGTTGATCCTGCATCTCGGCGCGGATCAACGGATCCAGTGCGCTGAAGGCTTCGTCCAGCAAAATGATATCGGTATCGGTAGCCAGCGCACGCGCCAGGCCGACGCGTTGACGCATGCCGCCGGAGAGTTGATGCGGGTATGATTTCTCGTAACCCTGCAGCCCAACGGTATTGATCCAATGCCGCGCGCGTTCCTGATACAGCTCTTTATTCTCGCCGCGCACTTTCAGACCGTAGCCCACGTTGTCCAGCACCGTCTTGTGCGGCAGCAGGCCAAAGCTCTGGAACACCATGCTGATCTTGTGGCGGCGGAAGTGCTCAAGCTGTTTTTCGTCGTAGCGCAGAATATCTTCGCCATCCACCAGGATCTGGCCGCTGGTGGGATCGATCAGGCGGTTGAAGTGACGCACCAGGGTGGATTTTCCCGATCCGGACAGGCCCATGATCACGAAGATCTCACCGGCTTCGATCGACATCGACAGATCGTGCACGCCGATCACGCAGTCTGTCGCGGCCTGCACTTCCTGCTTGGTTTTACCCTGCTGGCTCAACGCCAGCGCCGCTGCCGTCTTGTGGCCGAAGATCTTGTAGACGTTTTTGATTTCTATTTTGTTCATCGGGATTACCTCGCAACGGCGGAGCGGCCGTAAGCCTGAGTGATGCGGTCAATGACCACGGCCAGAATAACGATCGCCAGTCCGGCTTCCAGCCCCAGGCCCACGTTCAGCGTCTGGATACCCACCAGTACGTCTTCGCCCAGCCCACGAGCGCCGATCATCGACGCGACGACCACCATCGACAGCGACATCATGGTGGTCTGGTTGATACCGGCCATGATGCTCGGCAGCGCCAGCGGTAACTGCACGCCGAACAGCTTCTGCCAACGGTTGGCACCAAAGGCGGTGACGGATTCCATCACTTCCTTGTCCACCTGGCGGATGCCCAAATCGGTCAGGCGGATCAACGGTGGCGTGGCGTAGATCACCGTCGCCAGGATCGCCGGCACCTTGCCCAGACCGAACAGCATCAGCACCGGGATCAGGTAGACGAAGCTCGGCATGGTTTGCATCACGTCCATCAGCGGCATCATCACCGCGCGTATGCGATCGTTGCGCGCCGCCAATACGCCCAGCGGAATACCGATAATCACCGCCAGCAGCGTGGCGACCAGCACCAGTGCCAGGGTTTGCATCAATTTGTCCCACATCCCGGCGGTGCCGACCAACAGCAACAGGCCGACGATCACCAGCGTTGGCAACCAGCGGCGGGTAGCGTGCCAGGCCAGTAGCCCCACCACGGCCAACATCAGCCACCATGGAGTGGCGCGCAGCAGGCTTTCGAGGTGGATCACCGCCCACAGCAGCGTGTCGGAGATCTTGCGGAACATATCGCCGTAGTTGGTGACCAGCACATCGACCCAGCGATTGATCCAATCGGCGATGGAGAAGGTAAAGCGTTCTGGAAACATAAGTTTTTCCCCTGTCTGGCCCGAAACCTATCCGGTTGCGGGTGGGTGTTTACTGAATGCCAAAGTGGTTACAAGGAAGCCTGAATTTTTTTCGCTGCGTCTTCGCTGACCCACTGTTTCCAGATATCCGGGTGTTGTTTGAAGAACTCCAGCGCCAGCTTCTGGGAGCTGATGCGTTCCTTGCTCATGCGCGCCAGATTCTGGTTAATCAAATCGAGCGGCAGATTCACTTTTGCCAGCACCTGCACCAGCTCAGGTGCCTGCTGGTTAAACACGCTGGAAATGCCGACCTTGATGTGAATGTTCTTGTCCACGCCCGGTTCTTCCAGTTTCACCAGATCGAGCTGGCCCATGATCGGGGTCGGTGACCAGTAGTAGAAGAGGATAGGTTCGCCGCGGCGGTAGCTGGAAAGGATCGCGGTATCCAGCGCCGGGCCGGTGCCGGGGCGGAAGTTGGTGAACTTGTCGTCCAACTTGAATTTTTTCAGGATCGCGCTGTTGTCCAGTTCGCAGGTCCAGCCGGCAGGGCAGTTGTAGAAGCGGCCTTTGTCCGGCTCTTCCTGATCGCGAAATACCTGCACATATTTGGCCAGATCCGGGATGCTTTTCAGATCCGGCGCCAGCGGTTTCAATTTGCGCTTGGCATCGCCTTCAATCACATAGCGCGGTACGTACCAGCCTTCCACCGCACCGACAATCGGTGCGCCGACGCTGACCGCTTTGCCGGCTTTCTCGGCCTTGTTCCACACTTCACTGCGGCCAATCCACTCTTCGGCGAACACCTGGATATCGTTGGTACCGACCGCCTGCTCCATGGTGATGGAGTTGCCCGGCAGCGCGTCGGTTTTGCAGTCGTAACCCTTTTGCAGCACGTATTGCATGACGTCGGTCAGCAGCATGCCGCTTTCCCAGTTCAGCCCGGCGAACTTGACTGGCTTGCCGGATTCGCACCAGCCTGCTGCGCGTGCGGACAGGCTGCCTGTCATCAGTCCGAGCGCGATCAGCGGTATCCATAATTTATGTCGTGTTTGCATAGTGATACTCCACTTTAATGACGAAGAGCCCGGGAACGGCGGGCTCGTGAGATTAATACTGTGGTGAGGACGTGACGGGTGAACCCCCGCCTTTTTTACGTACCCACAACCAGTAAGCCAGGGTAAGGAAGGCTACCCACACCAGCCCGACGTACAGGGCGATGCGGCTGTCTTCGAAGTAACCGAGCAGGCCGATGACGAACAGCATAAATACCGTCGCCAGCGCAGGTGCGACCGGCCACCACGGCACCGGGAAGCTCAGTTTGCTGACCTCTTGCGGCGTCAGCGTGCGACGCATGGCAATTTGTGACAGCAGGATCATCAGCCATACCCAGACGGTCGCGAAGGTGGCGATCGAGGCAATGATCATAAACACCTGTTTTGGGATCAGGTAGTTGAGCACCACGCCCAACAGCAGGGCGATCGACATGACCAATACCGTCATCCAGGGCACGCCGTTACCGGTCAGCCGGGTGAAGCTTTTTGGCGCCTGGCCTTCCTGCGCCATGCCGTACATCATGCGGCCCGCACCGAAGATGTCGCTGTTGATGGCGGAGATTGCGGCGGTGATCACCACCACATTCAGCACGTTGGCGGCGGAACTGATGCCCAGATTGCTGAAGATCTCGACAAACGGGCTGCCGTTTTGGCCGATGCTGTTCCACGGATAAATCGCCATCAGCACCAGCAGTGTCAGCACGTAGAACAACAGAATGCGAATCGGCACTGCATTGATCGCTTTCGGCAGCACCTTGGCGGGGTCTTTGGCCTCGCTGGCGGTAATACCGATGATCTCAATGCCGCCGAAGGCAAACATCACCACCGCCAGCGAGGCGATCACGCCGCCGATGCCGTTAGGCATAAAGCCGCCGTGCTGCCACAGGTTACTGAGGCCGGTGGCGTGCTGGGTCTGGCCGAAACCAAACAGCATCACCGCCGCGCCGCCGATGATCATGGCGACAATCGCCGCGACCTTGATCAACGACAGCCAGAATTCCATTTCGCCGAACACTTTCACGCTGCACAGGTTGAGCGCGCCGATGAACATGATAATGCTGAGCACCCACACCCATTGGGCGACGTCCGGGAACCACAGCCCCATGTAGATGCCAAAGGCGGTCACGTCCGCCAGGGCGACAATCACCATTTCGAAGGTGTAGGTCCAGCCGGTGAGGAAACCGGCCAACGGACCCAGGTAGTGGCTGGCGTAATGGCCGAAGGAGCCGGAGACCGGCTGGTGTACCGCCATCTCGCCCAGCGCGCGCATCACCATAAAGACCGCCGCACCGCCGACCAGATAAGCCAGCAGCACCGCAGGACCGGCCAGTTGGATCGCCCCTGCGGAACCGTAGAACAGACCGGTGCCGATGGCTGAGCCGAGCGCCATAAAGCGGATATGTCGCGCGTTTAATCCGCGTCTGAGTTGTGTTGTTTCGTTATGCATGTTGCTTCCCGTCGAGTTTTTACGGCAGAACAGGCACGCGCTATCCGCACCGGGTGGAACTCACCCGGTGGGACAGAACAAACTGCGTGGTAGGTATTATTTATGCTTGGCTGGGCAGCAGCGCTGCAGGCATCAGCGAAGTCAGATGACCGGCCGCCAGCAGCAGGCTGGCAGCTTCAATGTCGGGGGCGAAGAAACGATCCTTGTCGTAGTAACTGACTTGCTCGCGCAGCACGCGGCGTGCCTGCTCCAGACTTTCGGTGGTTTTCAGGCCCTTGCGCAAATCCAACCCCTGACAGGCAGCCAGCCATTCGACGGCCAGAATGCCACGCACGTTTTCCGCCATTTCCCACAGACGGCGACCGGCGGCCGGCGCCATGGAAACATGGTCTTCCTGGTTGGCGGAGGTCGGGATGCTGTCGACGCTGGCCGGGTGCGCCAGCGCTTTGTTTTCGCTGGTCAGCGCCGCGGCGGTCACCTGGGCAATCATAAAGCCGGAGTTCACGCCGCCGTTGTCCACCAGGAACGGCGGCAGTTGCGACATGTGCTTATCCATCATCAGCGAGATACGACGCTCGGACAGCGAGCCGATTTCGGCAAACGCCAGCGCCAGATTGTCGGCGGCCATCGCGACCGGCTCAGCGTGGAAGTTGCCGCCGGACAACACGTCGCCCTGCTCCGCGAACACCAACGGGTTATCGGACACGGCGTTGGCTTCGATTTCCAACACTTCACTGGCCTGGCGGATCTGCGTCAGGCAGGCGCCCATCACCTGCGGTTGGCAGCGCAGGGAGTACGGATCCTGCACCTTGTCGCAGTTGCGATGCGAATCAGACACTTCGCTGCGCTCGCCCAGCAGGTGGCGGTAGGCGGCGGCGGCGTCGATCTGGCCGCGCTGACCACGTACGGCATGAATACGCGCATCAAACGGGCTGCGTGAACCCAGAGCGGCTTCCACCGTCAGGCTGCCGGTGACTGTTGCTGCGGCGTACAGGTCTTCTACGTCAAACAGGCCGCGCAGGGCAAAGGCGGCGGAAACCTGGGTGCCGTTCAGCAGCGCCAGGCCTTCTTTGGCTGCCAGCGTCAGCGGTTTCAGACCCGCTTTGGCCAGCGCTTCGGTGGCAGGCAGCCATTCACCCTGATAACGGGCCTTGCCTTCACCCAGCAGCACCAGACTCATGTGCGCCAGCGGTGCCAGGTCGCCGGAAGCGCCTACGGAGCCTTTCAGCGGGATATGCGGGTAAACTTCGGCGTTGACCAAGGCCATCAGCGCCTGGATCACTTCCAGACGGATACCTGAGAAGCCGCGCGACAGGCTGTTGATCTTCAACACCATAATCAGGCGAACCAGACTGTCGTCGGTCGGTGCGCCAACCCCGGCGGCGTGCGACAGCACAATCGAACGTTGCAGGTTTTCCAGATCTTCGCGGGCGATGCGGGTGGATGCCAGCAGGCCGAAACCGGTGTTAATGCCGTAAGTGGTGCGATCTTCTTCAACAATACGTTCAACCAGGGCGACGCTCTGCTGGATAGCGGCGTAGGCGTTGTCATCCAGCTGCAGGGTCACCGGGTGTTGATAAACTTCGCGCAGTTGGGCCAGAGTCAGTTGGCCGGGGCGGATAGTCAGCGCTTTCATGCTTTGTCTCCTTGAGTCGCGGCCACCATCGGCAGGTTCAAACCTTGCTCGCGGGCGCATTCAATAGCGATGTCGTAACCGGCATCGGCGTGACGCATCACGCCAGTGGCAGGGTCATTATGCAATACGCGGGCGATACGTTCGGCGGCTTCATCGGTGCCGTCACAAACGATAACCATGCCGGAGTGCTGGGAGAAACCCATGCCGACACCCCCGCCGTGGTGCAGAGAAACCCAGGTCGCGCCGCTGGCGGTATTGAGCAGGGCGTTGAGCAGCGGCCAGTCGGAAACGGCGTCTGAACCGTCTTGCATCGATTCGGTTTCACGGTTCGGGCTGGCGACGGAGCCGGAGTCCAGATGGTCACGGCCGATGACGATTGGCGCGGACAGTTCGCCGCTGCGGACCATTTCGTTGAACGCCAGACCCAGCTTGGCGCGTTGGCCCAGACCGACCCAGCAGATACGTGCCGGCAGGCCCTGGAAGCTGATGCGCTCGCGGGCCATATCCAGCCAGCGGTGCAGATGTTCGTCATCTGGGATCAGTTCTTTAACCATGGCGTCGGTTTTGTAGATGTCTTGCGGATCGCCGGACAGTGCAGCCCAGCGGAACGGACCGATGCCGCGACAGAACAGAGGACGGATGTAAGCCGGTACGAAGCCAGGGAAATCGAAGGCATTGCTGACGCCCATTTCTTTCGCCATCTGGCGAATGTTGTTGCCGTAGTCGAAGGTCGGCACGCCCATTTTCTGGAAGGCCAGCATGGCTTCGACGTGTTCGGCCATCGACTGTTTGGCGGCGATAACCACCTGAGCCGGTTCGGTCTGCGCGCGCTGACGGTACTCTTCCCAGCTCCAGCCTTTTGGCAGGTAGCCATTCAGCGGATCGTGGGCGCTGGTCTGGTCGGTGACCATGTCCGGGCGAACGCCGCGGCGTACCAGCTCCGGCAGAATGTCTGCCGCATTACCGCACAGGGCGATGGAGATGGCTTTGCCTTCGGCAGTGTATTTCTTGATGCGGGCCAGCGCGTCGTCCAGATCCGTCGCCTGTTCATCGACATAGCGGGTTTTCAGACGGAAATCGATGCGGCTTTGTTGGCATTCGATGTTCAGTGAGCAGGCACCTGCCAGCGTAGCGGCCAGCGGCTGCGCGCCACCCATGCCGCCCAGACCGGCGGTCAGTACCCAGCGGCCCTGCAGGCTGCCGTCGTAGTGCTGGCGACCCGCTTCCACGAAGGTCTCGTAGGTTCCCTGGACGATGCCCTGGCTGCCGATGTAGATCCAGCTGCCGGCGGTCATCTGGCCGTACATGGCCAGGCCTTTGGCGTCCAGTTCGTTAAAGTGTTCCCAGGTCGCCCAGTGTGGCACCAGGTTAGAGTTGGCAATCAGCACGCGTGGCGCGTTGCTGTGGGTTTTGAATACCCCGACCGGCTTGCCGGACTGGACCAGCAGCGTTTCGTCGTCTTCCAGGGTTTTCAGGGTGGCGACAATTTTGTCGTAGCAGTCCCAATCACGTGCGGCGCGGCCGATACCGCCGTATACCACCAGCTCATGCGGGTTTTCCGCCACTTCAGGATCGAGGTTGTTCATCAGCATGCGCAACGGCGCTTCGGTCAGCCAGCTTTTTGCATTTAATTTTGTGCCGCGTGGCGCACGTACATCGACATTGCGAACTTTGTTATTTGCAGTCACAGCATTTTCCTCAAACAGTATCGGTGCAGATCCCATGGTGCGGTGGGGTAAATCACCACGCCATAACAATGCGTAGGGTTTATTAACATATACTTGTATGTACAAGCATATGCAACACTGACCTGTGGGCGGCCTAAATGGCATAAGAGAAAGTTATTTTTGTTTTTAATCAATGATATGTAGCTGTATTTGGCGTCAGGCCCATTAGGTGGACGCTAGAGAACAGTGAGCTATTCAACAAAAATGAATTAAAAACGGGTCATTTTTGAGCGTTAAATCACAATAATTTTACATACCTATTACAAGTTAGGGCGAACGATAAAAAAGTCCTATCGCTGGAGGGGGTGAAGCCGTTGACAGAGTGCTGTGTTGTTTTGTGGTAGGGGCGCCGCATGCTGCGCCCAATAGCATAATCAATGGGTTAAATCGGGTCGAACATGTTCGACCCCTACCGGTTTAGCCCTTATACGGGTTTGTCAGCCGGTTGCAGCACCGCTCTTCGAGTCATTTTGAAAACTGTAGCGATGGCGGCGATCAACGCCGGTACGCACAGGAACATCAAGATACTCTGCACTTCCCACTGCATGGCCAGCAGCTGTGCGCCCATCATGGTCCCAGCCACGCCGCCAAAGCGGCCGATGCCCTGCATCCAGGCAATGCCGGTTGCACGACTGTGGGTCGGGTAGAAGGTGGCCGCCAGCGTTTGCAGACCGGACTGCGCACCGTTCATGGTGATGCCCATCAGGAAGATAAAGGTGCCCAGCAGGACGATGTGGCTGTCCTCGGTCGCCATCGCCACAATCAGCAGGGCGGTAATGACAAAGCCACTCGACACCACTTTATGCGCGTTCCAGCGATCCATCAGCCAGCCGGCCACCAGAATGCCGAGGGTACCGCCGAAGGTGAACAGCGAGGTCAGAATGGCCGACTGCTCCAACTGATAGCCCAGACCCTGCATCAGGATCGGCATCCAGCTCAGCAGCACGTAATAAATCACCAGGCCCATAAAGTACGTCAGCCACAGCATCAGCGTGCCGGTCAGATAAGGGCGGGTGAACAACAGACCGACGCTGGTTTTTGACTGCGCCAGCTTCTCTTCATACAGAAAGAAGCGCGTCACTTTATCGAGATCCTGGCTGACAAAACGTTGGGCGATGCGTTTGATTTTGATCGCATCCTTGCCGCGGTTCACCATGTACTTCACTGATTCCGGCAGGAACAGGATCAACAATACCGTCAGCACTAACGGAGCGATCGCGCCCAGCAGCAGCACGCTGTGCCAGCCATAGGCCGGGATCAGCCACGACGAAATCGCGCCGCCGCCGGCTGCACCCAACGGGAAACCGCAGTACATGGTGTTAATCGCCAGCGAACGGCAGCGCTGCGGCGCATATTCGGAAATCAGCGTGATGGCGTTCGGCATCGCCGCGCCCAGTCCCAGACCGGTGAGGAAGCGCCACAGCGTCAGGCTATTGAGCGAACCGGCATAGGCGGTGGCCAGACTCGACAGCCCGAAGAACAGGCAAGAAAACACCAGTACCCGCTTGCGGCCGATACGGTCCGAGATCGGCCCGGCGACCAGCGCACCGAGTGACAGACCCAGCAACGCGGCGCTCAGCACCGGGCCGAGATCTTGTTTCACAATGCCCCAGTCTTTGGCGACCGAAGGGGCGATATACCCCATTGCCGCAGTGTCAAAGCCATCAATGGCCAGGATCAGAAATCCCAAAATGATCAAGGTCCAGTGAAACAGCGAGAATTTGCTGTCGTCGATGGCCTGCTGAATATTCAACTCGGTGGAATGAGCCATGGCACCCTCTAACGCAGATGTGATTGTGTGGATGAACCGCCGGAACTGATGTCCGACTTGTGCTTGCCTGTATATACATCTGCGCGACGGCGCTTTATGTCAAATATATTTATCTTATGCGTTAAATAAATGTTGTTTTTGCGAAGCAGATTACATCGTCAGTGCAAGGAGACGGCTCAGGAAGCGAATTAAATGAAGCGCATAGCCGGTGAGATCGGCTGGCAAGAGGGCGGAGGATAAAATTTAATACAATTTCGCCGGTTTGGTCGCCGGGCTGGAATCTGCGATAATCTCTTTTTACCTTTCCAGATTGAGAAACCGATGCAGTACCCGATTAATGAAATGTTCCAAACCTTGCAGGGCGAAGGCTTTTTCACCGGCGTTCCGGCCATTTTTATCCGCCTGCAGGGCTGCCCGGTGGGATGCAGCTGGTGCGATACCAAACATACCTGGGAAAAGGAAGCCAATCGGGAAGTGGATATGCAACGGATCCTGGTGAAAACCGAAGAGAGCGACGCCTGGGGTAGCGCCAGCGCCGAGCAGTTGCTGGCGGTGATACGTCAGCAGGGTTATACCGCACGCCACGTGGTGATCACCGGCGGCGAACCCTGCATTTACGATCTGACTCCGCTGACCCAGTTGCTGGAAGACAACGGCTACGGCTGCCAGATTGAAACCAGTGGCACCCACGAGATCCAGTGTTCGGCGAATACCTGGGTGACGGTTTCCCCCAAGGTGAATATGCGCGGTGGCATGAAAGTGTTGAGCCAGGCTTTGCAACGTGCGGATGAAGTGAAGCATCCGGTTGGACGTGAGCGCGATATCGAAGCGTTGGATGCGCTGCTGGCGACGCTGCATGATGAGAAGCCGCGTATTATCGCGCTGCAGCCGATCAGCCAGAAGGAAGAGGCGACCCGCCTGTGCATTGAAACCTGTATTGCCCGCAACTGGCGCCTGTCGATGCAGACCCATAAGTATCTGAACATCGCATAAAATTCAGGGCGCCATCGGGCGCCCTTGCTTTAACCTTTATATACGCATCCCGCGGTACAGGTTTCTTTCACCATCACCGCAGTCAGTTCCGGCAACTGGGGTTTGAGCTGTTGCCAGATCCAGGCGGCAAGTACTTCGCTGGTGGGATTTTCCAATCCTGGAATATCGTTCAGATAATGGTGATCCAGGCGCTCCCAGATAGGGGAGAACACGGCTTTAAGCTCGGCGAAATCCATCACCCAACCGGTGTGGGCATCCACTTCACCGGTCACTTCCAGACGCACCATAAACGAATGCCCGTGCAGACGGCCGCATTTATGGCCCTCAGGTACGTGCGGCAAACGGTGTGCGGCTTCAAACTGAAAATCTTTAAACAGCGTGGTTGCCATTATTACGGCCTCATTGACTCAAAAACCGCCGAAGTTTACCGGAAACGGAGCCTGCTTGCCATTTATACCGCTATGGTCTACCACCGCCGTCGTCCAATCGGTGTTAACACTTTTTTTGTTTGGTGTAGACCGGACCTATCGGTTGGGGTAATGAGTGGTAAATGCGATTCATTCAAATAACGATAAAAAAACAGCTTTATTTTCATTAGGATAAAAATCCTCTCTTAACGCTTTATGCGCTATCCCTTACCAGAAAAACAGCTTAGTCATTTTGGTTATTAATTATTGCTATCCCTTATTTAATCGTTGCTATTGTGCTCGGTAACCTTACAAACTCTCCTGATCTTTTCAGGACCGCAGACTGAACGAAAAGACAGCGACTGACACTGGCGAGCACCTGGCTGGATAGGTGCCAAGTATAGGAAATAAGTACTGCAATGACGACTCAGGCTCCTCCAACATCTATGCTCCCGCTGACACCCGAACAGCTGGCGCGCCTGCAGGCGGCGATTGGTGAATATTCACCGACGCAGCTGGCGTGGCTGTCAGGTTATTTCTGGGGAATGGTTAATCAACAGCCTGGCGCCGTAGCCATTGCGCCGGTGGCTGCCGCCGCCGCCAGCATCACGCTGATTTCCGCTTCGCAGACCGGCAATGCTCGCCGCCTGGCGGAACAATTGCGTGACGATCTGTTGGCTGCCAAGCTGAGCGTCACCCTGGTGAACGCCGGTGACTACAAATTCAAGCAAATTGCCCAAGAGCGTTTGCTGGTGATCGTCGCCTCCACTCAGGGGGAAGGTGAACCGGCGGAAGAGGCGGTTGCGCTGCACAAATTCTTGTTCTCCAAGAAAGCGCCAAAGCTTAACGAGACCGCATTTGCAGTTTTCGGCTTAGGGGACACGTCCTACGAGAACTTCTGTCAGTCAGGTAAAGATTTCGACGGCAAGTTGGCTGAACTGGGTGCTGAACGCCTGGTGGAGCGGGTAGACGCCGACGTGGAATACCAGGAACTGGCTACCGCCTGGCGTAAACAGGTGGTGGAGGTGCTGAAAGCGCGCGCACCGGCTGAAAACGCCGCACCGGGCCAGCTTGCCAGCGGCGCGGTTGACCTGATCGACAGCAGCCCGTACAGCAAAGAGCAGCCGCTGACCGCACAACTGGCGGCGAAGCAAAAAATTACCGGCCGTGCGTCTGATAAAGACGTGCGTCATATTGAAATCGATCTGGGCGATTCGGGCCTGCGTTACCGCCCGGGCGATGCACTCGGCGTGTGGTTCGACAACGCTCCGGCGCTGGTGGACGAACTGGTGCAACTGCTGTGGCTGAAAGGTGACGAACCGGTGGAAGTGGAAGGCAAAACTTTGCCGCTTTCGCAAGCGTTGCGCAGCCATTTCGAACTGACGCAGAACACCACGCTGATCGTCGATAAATACGCGGCTCTGTCGCGCGACGAGAAGCTGGTTGGCCTGCTGGCGGATAAAGCGGCACTGCAGCATTACGCGCACAACACGCCGATTGTCGACATGGTGCGGCAAGCGCCGGCCGATCTTAACGCTGAGCAGTTGATTGGCCTGCTGCGTCCGCTGACGCCACGTTTGTATTCCATTGCCTCGTCGCAAGCCGAGACCGAAAACGAAGTGCACGTTACCGTAGGCGTGGTGCGTTACGACATCGACGGCCGTGCCCGCGCAGGTGGCGCCTCCAGTTTCCTGGCCGATCGCCTGGAAGAGGATGGCGACGTGCGGGTGTTCATCGAGCATAACGACAATTTCCGTCTGCCGGCCAACCCGGAAACCCCGGTGATCATGATTGGGCCAGGCACCGGCATTGCACCGTTCCGCGCCTTTATGCAACAGCGTGATGCTGACGGTGCCGGTGGCAAAAACTGGCTGTTCTTTGGCAACCCGCACTTTACCGAAGATTTTCTGTATCAGGTCGAATGGCAGCGCTATGTGAAAGACGGCCTGTTGACCCGCATCGATCTGGCCTGGTCACGCGACCAGCAGCATAAAGTCTATGTACAAGACAAACTGCGCGAGCAGGGCGCAGAAGTGTGGCGTTGGATCCAGGAAGGCGCGCACATTTACGTCTGTGGCGATGCGAACCGCATGGCGAAAGACGTGGAAAACACATTACTGGAACTGGTGGCCGAGCACGGTGGCATGGATACCGAGCTGGCGGATGAATTTTTAAGTGAGCTGCGCCTTGAGCGCCGTTATCAGCGAGATGTTTACTGATGAGTGATAAACACCCGGGGCCTCTGGTGGTCGAAGGCAAATTGACCGATGCCGAGCGTTTGAAGAAAGACAGTAACTTCCTGCGCGGCACCATCGCCGAAGACCTGAAGGACGGCCTGACCGGCGGTTTTAACGGTGACAACTTCCTGCTGATCCGTTTCCACGGCATGTATCAGCAGGACGACCGTGATATCCGCGCCGAACGCGCCGAACAGAAGCTGGAGCCGCGCCACGCCATGATGCTGCGCTGCCGTCTGCCGGGGGGCATTATTTCCCCGCAGCAGTGGCTGGGCATTGATAAGTTTGCGCAGGAAAGCACGCTGTACGGCAGCATTCGCATCACCAACCGTCAGACCTTCCAGTTCCATGGCATTTTGAAGGGCAATGTTAAGCCGGTTCACCAACTGTTGGGGCGCTTGGGGTTGGACGCGCTGGCCACTGCCAACGACGTAAACCGCAACGTGCTTTGTACCTCTAACCCGGTGGAGTCCGAGCTGCACCAGGAAGCCTACGAGTGGGCGAAGAAGATCTCCGAACATCTGCTGCCGCGAACTCGCGCCTATGCAGAAGTGTGGCTGGATCAGGAAAAAGTGGCGACCACCGACGAAGAACCGATCCTCGGCGCAACCTATCTGCCGCGCAAATTCAAAACCACGGTGGTGATCCCGCCGCAAAACGACGTCGATCTGCACGCCAACGACATGAACTTTGTCGCGATTGCCAAAAACGGCAAACTGGTGGGCTTTAACCTGCTGGTGGGCGGCGGGCTGTCGATTGAACACGGCAACAAGAAAACCTATGCGCGCAAAGCCAGCGAATTCGGCTATATCCCGCTGGAGCATACGTTGGCGGTAGCCGAAGCGGTGGTGACCACCCAGCGTGACTGGGGTAACCGTACCGATCGCAAGAACGCCAAAACCAAATACACGCTGGAGCGTGTCGGGGTGGATACCTTCCGCGCCGAAGTGGAAAAACGCGCCGGCATCACCTTTGAACCGATCCGCCCGTACGAGTTTACCGGCCGCGGCGATCGCATCGGTTGGGTCAAAGGCATCGATAACCAATGGCACCTGACGCTATTTATCGAGAACGGTCGCCTGTTGGATTATCCGGGGCGTCCGCTTAAAACCGGCGTTGCCGAGATCGCCAAGATCCACAAAGGGGATTTCCGCCTGACCGCCAACCAGAACCTGATCGTCGCCGGCGTGCCGGAAAGCGAAAAGGCGAAGATTGAAGCGATCGCACGTGAACATGGGTTGATCGACGACGGGATCAGCGAGCAGCGTCAAAACTCGATGGCCTGCGTATCCTTCCCGACCTGCCCATTGGCGATGGCGGAGGCCGAGCGTTTCCTGCCGGAGTTCGTCACTAAAGTGGAAGGGATCCTGCATCGCCACGGGGTAGGTGACGAGCACATCGTGCTGCGCATCACTGGTTGCCCGAACGGCTGTGGTCGTGCGCTGTTGGCGGAGATTGGCCTGGTAGGTAAAGCGGTTGGCCGCTATAACCTGCATCTGGGCGGCAACCGGGAAGGCACGCGCATTCCACGCATGTACCGCGAAAATATTAACGAAGAAGAGATCCTGCAAGAGATTGACCAACTGGTGGGCCGCTGGGCCACAGAGCGTACCACCGGCGAAGGGTTTGGTGATTTCACCATCCGCGCCGGCGTGGTCAAGCCGGTGATTGATTCGGCGCAGGATTTCTGGGACTGACGCCATTTGGCCCCGCTGCCACAGGGGGCTGAACCGCGCGGTATGATTCAAGTATCAGGAGGCTGGCAACATGGCTGAATTCGATCTGGCGGCGCTGAATGCGCTGCCCAAGTCTGGGCAGGCGTTGGCACTGGCGGTAGTTAATGGTCAGTTGGAAACGCTTTCCGCCGAGCAACGCGTGGAATGGGCGCTGGAACATCTGCCCGGTGAGTTTGTGCTCTCTTCAAGCTTTGGCATTCAGGCGGCGGTGTGTCTGCATCTGGTCACGCGGATCAAACCGGACATTCCGGTGATCCTCACCGATACCGGCTACCTGTTCCCGGAAACCTATCAGTTTATCGATCAGTTGGTCGACAAACTGAAGCTGAACCTGCAGGTATTTCGCGCCGAGCAGTCGCCCGCCTGGCAGGAGGCTCGCTACGGCAAGCTGTGGGAGCAGGGCGTGGAGGGTATCGAGAAATACAACCTGATCAACAAGGTTGAGCCAATGAACCGCGCGCTGGAAACCCTGGGTGGGCAGACCTGGTTTGCCGGCCTGCGCCGTGAGCAATCCGGCAGCCGCGCCAATCTACCGGTGTTGGCGGTACAACGTGGGGTGTTCAAGATCCTGCCGATTATCGACTGGGACAACCGCAAGATTTATCAATACCTGACCGAGCACGGCCTGAGTTATCACCCGCTGTGGGAGCAAGGCTACCTGTCGGTGGGGGATACCCACACCACGCAGAAGTGGGAACCGGGCATGAGCGAAGAAGAAACCCGTTTCTTTGGTCTGAAGCGTGAGTGTGGCCTGCACGAAGGCTAATGACGTATTCACATCGTCAAAGGGCTCAGCATTCGCTGGGCCCTTATTCATTCAGCAACATGTGCCGCCAGAGTGCCGCACCGATATCTTGGCGGGTGTGCAAAAACAGCAAAATATAGACGCGGTTTTCTGTCACTTCATACAGTGTGCGATAGTCGTGGCGATCCAGGCGTTCACGAACGGCCAAACCAAACTCAGCTAATTGGGCATTAAAACGACAGCGTAGAGGATCGGTGCGGAGATTTTCCAGAGTGTCGGCAAACAACGCATCAACGAATCTTGCCGCTCCCAATGGGCCAAGATAGAAGGCTTTATAGGACTCAATATCGCTGAGGCACCTTAGTGCTGTGTCAGTGAGGTGAACATCATACATGGTGGTTATCCTTACCCCCGTGATGCGCGTAACCTTTGTAATGCTTCGTCGGCAGAAATCGTTCTGCCCTCAGTAACATCCTGTTTAGCCTTTAATGTCAGTTTCAGCAGCGCATGCGTTTGGCGTTCTCGTTCCCAGGCGGCGAGTTCTGCTTGCCGTTCTGCTGCTGTTTGTACGAATAATTCAGCGGTTCCATTCTTCGTCACCCAAACACCTCCCTCGAAATTTTTGGGAGAGCCGAGGCTTTCCCGCGTCGCTTTCTGCGACAGGGTCTTGTGCGCGCTCATAAGCTGGGGCTCCTGCTGCGAAATACTGACGACAGTATACTCAGCGGAGCGGGGTAGGTACAAAATTTGTACTAATTTTGTACCTCGATGCGGCTATTTCTTCTGTTTTTTGGCTTTGGGCGGGTGGGCCTGAGCCAGTTCTTTAATCAGCGGCAGCAGGATCTGCACGCTCTCGCGGCTGCGCTTGTCGATACGCCCCGGCAGATTGCGTTCCAGATATTGCAGGTTATCGTACTGCGGGCGGTGCCAACTGATGCCCTGCGGGAAGTGCGGGCTAACGGCGCGTTGCTGGTAGCCGTCTTTATTGCCCAGTGACCAGTTGGTGGCTTCGACGGACAGCACCGGGATACCGGCTTTATCAAACACTTCCTGATCGGAGCAGCAGCCGGTGCCTTTCGGGTGCGCTTTGCTGCCCGGGTTAGTAGCGGCGGCAATGCCGTAGCGGTGGGCGATATCCAATGCGCGATCGCGGCTTTGTTTCGCCAGTTTCGGCGGCGTGTTAAGACCGGCGTTGAAATACAGGCGATCGCCGGTAATCAGGCTGTCGAGGTTAATCACCAGTAGGGTGTTGCGCTTTTCATCCGCGCTCATGCGTTGCAGGTAGTTCTGTGCGCCCTGGGAACCCAGCTCTTCGGCGCTGGTGGCGACAAAGCGCAGGCCGTAAGCGGTGGGGATGTTCTTCAGACGTTCCGCCAGCTCCAGCATCACGCCGACGCCAGAGGCATTGTCATCGACACCCTGCAGCGTCAGGCCGCCGAGATTGTTGTCCAGATCGGCGTCGCTTTGCGGCGTGTAGGTATCAAAATGCGCCACGATCAGAATCTGCTGCGGCTGGCTGCCATTTTTAGCGGCGATCACCGAGCTGGCGGTGATGTTATTCCAGTTCTTCTTGCCGTCTTTGCTGGTGTACAGATAGCGGGTGTTGAAACTGCGGGTATCGCTCTGATACCCCATTTTGCTGAACTGCTGTTTCAGATAGTCTGCGGTGAGCAATTCAGCCGGGCTGCCCGCCATGCGGCCAGGGAAATAGGTGGCGATATGGCGAGTCTGCTCGGCGGCGAATTTGCCCATGGGAGCGTCTTTCGCCGGCAGAGCGGCGGCCGAAACGCTGAAAATACCGCCGAGCGCCGCCACCAGCAGGCCGGTCTTCAGGTAAAAACGGGAAAACATACCGAAAAATCCTTCTTTTTAATGTCGGTAATACCGATTTTTTGCGGCTTTCAGTATGAGACTCGCCGACAGATTAAACAATTTCCTCCGCTCTGAAATTTACGTTACAGAGGCAAAATTTCGGCGCTGTGCGCAACTATTGATAGCGATCCCGGGTCCGTGCGGCATTTTTTGCGAAATGCCGGGCATATTACGGGAATCGGTATTTAACCATGAACATGCTGTGGTTTATGATTCGACGGTAAGGTTCATATGGATAGAAGGAGAAACCCGGGTGTTGAACAAGTGTGATAACAGGTTCGGCCTGATAGAAAAGAAAGCTGAGTATGTGGAGCATACTCTCAATCAGGTCAAAACAGATTTGGCGACGCTGACCCTGCGTTCGGCGGAGTTTGTCACCAAAGGCGATTTGCATAAGGAAGTGGGATTGCTGCACCGAGAGATCGGTTTAGTTCATAAGGAGGTAGCCAGTCAGACCAAATGGATGGTGAGCCAGACCAAATGGATGATTAGCACCATATTGGCTGTCGCTGGACTGTGCATGACCGCCGCGAAGTTTTGGTTCTGATTTCCGCCTCTTTACGCCTGCCTGGGCTGGATGATCGCCGCGGCCCTACCGGATGTGAAACCCTCGCAAACCCTGACGCTGCGCGCCTTATTCCATTATTGCACTAGTCATTCCTTTTCGTCATTTCAGAGGCTAAATCTCAGCCCGTATAGTCACACTATCATTCTGCATCTATGAAAAGGCTGTTGTGGACTATCTACCTATATTTGCCGACCTGAAACAACGCCCGGTGTTGGTCGTTGGCGGCGGCGAAGTGGCTGCGCGCAAAGTTGATCTTCTCCTGCGCGCCGGGGCTGAAATACGGATAGTTGCGCAGTCACTCTCACCCACACTCGAACAATGGCGTCAGCAGGGGCAGATCCACTGGCTGGGGCAGGCTTTTGTCGCCCAGCAACTGGATGAGGTTTTCCTGGTGATTGCCGCAACCGACGACAGCGCGCTGAATGCCGAGGTATTTGCCGAAGCGGATAAACGCCGGGTGCTGGCCAACGTGGTCGACGATCAGCCGCGTTGCTCGTTTATCTTCCCGTCGATTATCGACCGTTCACCGCTGGTGGTGGCCGTCTCTTCTAGCGGTCAGGCGCCGGTGCTGGCCCGTATGCTGCGTGAAAAGCTCGAAGCGTTGTTGCCCGCCAGTCTGGGGCAGATGGCCGAGGTGGCCGGGCGCTGGCGCGGTCAGGTGAAACAGCGACTGAATGCGATCGGCGAACGCCGTCGCTTCTGGGAAAAAACATTCGGCGGCCGTTTTGCCACGCTGGTGGCCAATGGCCAACCCGCAGAGGCCGAACGGCAGTTGGAGCAGGATTTACAGCAGTTTTCCCAGGGCGGCGAAGGCACTCAGGGCGAAATTGCGCTGGTGGGTGCCGGGCCTGGCGATGTGGGACTATTGACCCTGCGCGGGCTGCAGGTGATGCAGCAGGCCGACGTGGTGCTGTACGACCATCTGGTCAGCGATGAAATCCTGGATTTGGTGCGCCGCGACGCCGAACGGATCTGCGTGGGAAAACGCGCCGGTGCACACTCGGTGATCCAGGAAGAAACCAACCGCCTGCTGGTGGAGCTGGCACAGCAGGGTAAACGTGTGGTGCGGTTAAAAGGGGGCGATCCCTTTATCTTTGGCCGCGGCGGCGAAGAACTGCAGGTGGCGGCGGCGGCGGGCATTCCGTTCCAGGTGGTGCCGGGCGTTACCGCGGCGGCCGGAGCGACGGCCTATGCAGGCATTCCGCTGACGCACCGCGACCATGCGCAGAGCGTAACTTTTATTACCGGCCACTGTCGTCCTGACGGCGACGGGCTGGACTGGGCAGATTTGGCGCGTGCGCGTCAGACTCTGGCTATCTACATGGGCACCATGAAGGCGGCGGACATCAGTCAGCGCCTGATAGCCCACGGCCGCGCGGCCACGACGCCGGTAGCGGTGATCAGCCGCGGCACGCGCGCGGACCAGCTGGTGCAAACCGGCACGTTGCAACAGCTTGAAAAATTGGCTCAACAGGCCCCGTTACCGGCGTTGCTGGTGATCGGCGAAGTGGTGGAGTTGCATCATCAAATTGCCTGGTTTGGGCATCAACCGCAGACGGAAGGGGCATCGCGTCCCGCCGTCGTGAATTTGGCTTAAGGATCTGTTATGGACGAAAAACGACTCACTCATTTGCGGCAATTGGAGGCGGAGAGTATCCATATCATCCGTGAAGTCGCCGCTGAATTCGGCAACCCGGTGATGCTCTATTCCATCGGTAAAGACTCTTCCGTGATGCTGCACCTGGCGCGTAAGGCCTTTTTCCCGGGGACGCTGCCGTTCCCGTTGCTGCACGTGGATACCGGTTGGAAATTCCGTGAAATGTACGAATTTCGCGATCGCACCGCCAAAGAATACGGTTTTGAACTGCTGATCCACAAAAATCCGGAAGGCGTGGCGATGGGTATCAACCCGTTCGTTCACGGCAGTGCCAAGCACACCGATATCATGAAAACCGAAGGTCTGAAGCAGGCGCTTAACAAGTACGGTTTCGACGCCGCGTTTGGCGGTGCCCGTCGCGACGAAGAAAAATCACGTGCCAAAGAGCGTATCTATTCTTTCCGCGACCGTTTCCACCGCTGGGATCCGAAAAATCAGCGTCCGGAGCTGTGGCACAACTACAACGGCCAGATCAACAAAGGCGAGAGCATCCGCGTGTTCCCGCTGTCGAACTGGACCGAGCTGGATATCTGGCAATACATTTTCCTGGAAAAGATCGACATCGTGCCGCTGTATCTGGCCAAACCGCGCCCGGTAGTAGAGCGCGACGGTATGCTGTTGATGGTGGACGACGATCGCATCGATCTGCAGCCGGGCGAAGTGATCAGCCAGCGTATGGTTCGTTTCCGCACGCTGGGTTGCTGGCCGCTGACCGGCGCGGTGGATTCCGAAGCGGAAACGCTGCCGGAGATCATCGAGGAGATGTTGGTGTCCACCACCAGTGAGCGCCAGGGACGGATGATCGACCGCGATCAGTCCGGCTCGATGGAGCTGAAAAAGCGTCAAGGGTATTTCTAAGGAGCCGCCGGATGAACAACGCAATTGCACAACAAATCGCTGAGCAGGGCGGGGTCGAGTCTTACCTGCATGCGCAGCAACACAAAAGTCTGTTACGGTTCCTGACCTGCGGCAGCGTCGACGACGGTAAAAGTACCCTGATCGGCCGCTTGCTGCACGATACCCGTCAGATCTACGAAGATCAGCTGTCTACGCTGCACAGTGACAGCAAACGCATCGGTACCCAGGGCGAGAAACTCGATCTGGCGTTGCTGGTCGATGGCCTGCAGGCCGAGCGCGAGCAGGGCATCACCATTGATGTGGCCTATCGCTACTTCTCGACCGAAAAGCGCAAATTTATTATCGCCGATACGCCGGGGCATGAGCAGTACACCCGCAATATGGCGACCGGGGCCTCGACCTGCGACCTGGCGATCTTGTTGATCGATGCGCGCAAAGGGGTACTGGATCAAACCCGCAGACACAGTTTTATCGCGACGCTGCTGGGGATCCGCCATCTGGTGGTGGCAGTCAACAAAATGGACCTGGTGGATTACCAAGAGTCGGTGTTCGAGCAGTTCAAGCAGGACTATCTGACCTTCGCCGAGCAGTTGCCGAACGATTTGGACATCAAGTTTGTGCCGTTGTCGGCATTGGATGGCGACAATGTGGCAAGCGAAAGCGCCCAGATGCCTTGGTATAGCGGCCCGACACTGCTGCAGGTGCTGGAGAGCGTGGACGTGATCAGCGAACGCGAGACGCAGCCGCTGCGTTTCCCGGTGCAATATGTCAACCGCCCGAACCTGGATTTCCGTGGCTATGCGGGCACTCTGTCAGCCGGGGTGGTGCGTGTGGGCCAACGCGTGAAGGTATTGCCTTCCGGCGTGGAATCTACCGTGGCACGCATTGTGACCTTTGATGGCGATTTGCAGGAAGCGGTACCGGGCGAAGCGATCACGCTGGTGCTGGCGGATGAAGTGGACATCAGCCGCGGCGATCTGCTGGTCGATGCCGGGGAAACTCTGCAGGCGGCACAAAGCGCGCTGGTGGACGTGGTGTGGATGGCTGAAAAGCCATTGCTGCCGGGCCAGAGCTACGACATCAAAGTGGCTGGCAAAAAGACCCGGGCGCGTGTGGAGGGCATACGCCACCAGGTGGAGATCAACTCGCTGGCGCAGCATCAGGCGGACACTTTACCGCTCAACGGCATCGGTCTGGTCGAACTGACCTTCGACGAACCGCTGGTGCTGGACAGCTATCAACGCAACCACGATACCGGTGGGCTGATCTTTATCGATCGCCTGAGCAACGTTACCGTGGGGGCCGGTTTGATCCGCGAAACCTTGCATCAGGCTCAGGCATCGGCCGGGGAGTTCAGCGCGTTTGAACTGGAGCTGAATGCTTTGGTACGTAAACACTTCCCACATTGGGGCGCGCGCGACCTGATTGGGGGCCAATAACGTGACCGAAGCTCAACAACGGTCAACCGGGCCGGATGATGACAACGTGGTTTGGCATCCGCATGCGGTAGCGCGTGCGGATCGCGAAGCCCGCAACGGCCATAAAGGCGTAGTGCTGTGGTTTACCGGTCTGTCCGGCTCGGGCAAATCGACCGTCGCCGGTGCGCTGGAACAGGCGCTGCACGCTCATGGCGTCAGCACCTATCTGCTGGATGGCGATAACGTGCGTCACGGCCTGTGCCGCGATTTGGGTTTCTCCGACGATGACCGGCGCGAGAATATCCGCCGCGTGGGCGAAGTGGCGAAACTGATGGTGGACGCGGGTCTGGTGGTACTGACCGCGTTTATTTCTCCGCATCGCGCCGAACGGCAGATGGTGCGTGAACTGCTGGATGAAGATCGCTTTATTGAGGTGTTTGTCGACACGCCATTGGCGGTGTGTGAAGTGCGCGATCCGAAAGGATTGTACAAAAAGGCCCGCGCCGGCGAGCTGCGTAATTTCACCGGAATCGACTCGGTTTACGAGGCGCCGCAACGGCCGGATATTCACCTTGATGGCCAACAATTGGTAACAAATTTGATTGCGCAATTGTTAGACGTGCTGCGTGGTCGGGCTATTATCAAACCCTGAATTCAGAAAAGCGTGTGGCGTTTTTGCGCCATACGCTTTTTACGCTAAGCCCGCCGGAGAGCGCGCCGAATAACCAGGGATCGCTATGCAAAATGTCTCGCCTATCTTGATTGACTCAAACCAGGAAAAAGAGGAGCCCTCTTATTCTTTCCTGGGCGGCGTCTGCGGCTTTGTTTTCTACTGGCTGGCCTTCGCAGTGCCGTTTTTGGTTTATGGCTCCAATACCCTTTTCTTTCTGCTCTATACCTGGCCGTTCTTCCTGGCGCTGATGCCGGTTTCGGTGCTGATTGGCATCACGCTCAGCATGCTATTGCGTGGCCGACTGATCCTGACGCTGCTGCTGACCGGCACTATCGTGCTGTGTCTGTTCTGGCTGGTTTTCAGTTTTCTGACCGGTTGGTGAGGGAAAGGGCGCAGTAAGCTGCGCCCGAAGCATTGCCAAGCCGTTGCCGAAGGTTACAAAACTTTGCTCAGAAAAGCCTGAGTGCGCGGATTGGCCGGCTGGCTGAAGATCTGCTGTGGCGAGCCTTCTTCCTGAATGATCCCCTGATCGATAAACAGCACCCGATCGGCCACTTCGCGGGCAAAGCCCATTTCATGCGTCACCACCACCATCGTCATGCCTTCGTGCGCCAATGACTTCATCACCGCCAGCACTTCGCCAACCAACTCGGGATCCAGCGCTGAGGTGGGTTCGTCGAACAGCATGATTTTCGGTTCCATCGCCAGCGCCCGGGCAATCGCCACGCGCTGTTGCTGACCGCCGGACAGGCTGTTGGGATAGGCGTCAATTTTGTCCAGCAGCCCGACCTTTTGCAGCAGCGCCTCTGCTCGCAGTATGGCATCGGCACGTGACAGCTTTTTCACGCCCATCGGCGCCATGATGATGTTTTCCAACACCGTCATATGCGGGAACAGGTTAAAGCGTTGAAACACCATGCCCACGCTCTCACGCATTTTATTGAGATCGGTTTTCTGGCTGTGTACGGCAAAACCGTTGACCGTGATCTCGCCGCCGGACAGGGTCTCCAGCGCGTTGATGCAGCGCAGGAAAGTGCTTTTGCCGGAGCCGGACGGGCCGATGACGCAGACCACTTCGTTCAACGCGATCTCGCAGGAGATGCCGCGCAGTACGTGACTCTCACCGAATTGTTTTTGCAGGTTATGTACGCGAATCACTTTTCCCGAACCTCTTTTCCATGTGTTGCACCATCAGCGAAAGCAGGAAGGTGAGGACCCAATAGACCAGCGAAATGGTCAGGTAGGGCTCCCAATAGGTGGCATAGGCGCCGGAAACTGTCCGGGCAGCATAGGCCAGATCGGCAAGCCCGATGGCAGAGGCCAGCGAGGAATCCTTGACGATGGCAATGGCATTGTTGCCCAGTGGCGGCAGCATGCGACGGAATGCCTGTGGCAAGATCACTTTGCGCATGGTTTTGCCGTAGCCCATGCCCAGCGAACGTGACGCTTCCATTTGGCCGCGATCGATTGACTGAATACCGGCGCGGAAAATTTCCGAGACGTAGGCGCCTGCGTTGAGCGTAATCGCCACCACGCAGGAGAGAAATGCGCCATAGTCGGAACGCAGCGCACGGGCGAAATCGGTACTCATCAGACCGCTGGTGACCAGCAGGCCGTCACGCGGATTGATAAACAACGGCACCAGCGCAAAGTGCACCACCATAATCTGCACAAACAGCGGCGTGCCGCGGAAGGCGCTGATATAGATGCGCACTGGCCACTGAACGCCGTAATGCAGTATCGGTTTCCAGATGCCGTGCGGTGCCTGCGCCAGACGGCCTAACCCCAGGAGCAGCCCCCAGGTGGTGCCCAGTATTACGCAGATAATGGTGCATTTGATGGTCATCCAGGCGCCTTCCATAAACAGCGGGGCGTACTCCTGGATAATCTCCCAACGGAAATTCAATGAGTGTTCCTTCTTGTATGCTCAGACGTTATTGCTCCGGAGCCCGACGAGCTCCGGTGGTTGGGAACTTATTCGGCAGGCAGCGTCGGGACGTTGCTGTCAAACCAGGTCTGGTAGATTTTGGCGTAGGTGCCGTCGGCAACGATTTTCTTCAGGCCGGCATTGATTTTGCCGCGCAGTTCATCATTGCCTTTAGCCACGGCGATACCGAAATACTGACGTTCGAATTTAGTATCGGACACCAGCTTGAACTCTTTTTCCGGGTGGGTTTTGATGTAAAACTTGGCCACGCCGACGTCGCCCACGGCCGCGCCGATGCCGTCTTCATACAGCTCTTGCAGCATTAACGGGGTGTTGTCGAAACGTTTGATGGCGGTGTTGTTCTTGCCCAATACGTCGGATACCACGATGTCGCCGGTGCTGGAGTTGACTACGCCGACCTTCAGCGCTTTCAATGCGGCGATGGAGTCTACGCTGGAGTCTTTGGGCACCACGATAGCCTGCTCTGCCGGGAAGTAGGGAGCAGAGAAATCAACCATCTGTTTGCGTTTGTCGGTGATGGTGATGCCGGAAATAATGATGTCGCGATCGCCGGAGTTCAGCGTGGCGAAAATGCCTTCCCACGGCGTATTCACCAGTTTCACCTGGAAGTTCTCGGCCTTGGCTACGGCCTTGATGATATCGATATCAAAGCCTTCCAGCTGTTTGCTGCTGTTCTCGAATTCGAACGGACGGTAGGTGCCGCCGGAGCCGACCACGTAGGTAGGTTCCGCTGCCAGGACTGAGGCCGACAGGGTGGCGGCCAGACAGGCGCCAATCACAACTAAAGATTTAAACATTGCTATCCCCGATAATTAAAAGTGAACCATTGGATTTATTTATGCACTATGAGTGCATAAAAATAATCTTTAATGAATAAAAACACAACTCCTACCTGATGATGAAATTTTTAATGGTGTTAAATATTCACTTTTGGCTCATCACTGGCGGAAGCTTTGGTGAAATCAGCAGGCAGGCAGTTTTTCTTACTGCATAACCGGAAAAAACGCTGAAGGGGAATAATCTGGTGGTGTCGGCTGGTTTTTCTGCGGTGAAAGCGGTTTTTTTTGCCGCTTTCGAAGTGAATTTAGGTTATAAACTCAGGAAATTCTCATCCTACTCTGAATTTGGCGGTGAAATGCCGTTCTCAGTGTGGAGTCCAACGAAAAGTTGTGGGATGATTGGTCGGTTTTTCAGGGGGCGGAGATGGGAAAACTTACGCTGCTATTGCTGGCATTGCTCGGTTGGTTACAGTATTCACTGTGGCTGGGCAAAAATGGTGTTCACGATTACGTGCGGGTCAATGAGGATGTTGCGCTCCAACAGGGCAGCAACGCTAAATTGAAAGCGCGTAACGATCAGCTGTTCGCCGAAATCGACGATTTGAACGGCGGTCAGGAAGCGATCGAAGAGCGCGCGCGCAATGAACTGAGCATGATTAAGCCCGGTGAGACTTTCTATCGTCTGGTTCCTGACCAATCCAGACGCAACGCGGCGTCCTCCTCGCAAAATAACCTACAAAAGTAACGCATGAATCACTCCGCAGGAACCTTTCCATCGGTGATTGCCGTCCTGCCCGCTGCCGGTATTGGCAGCCGCATGCAGGCTGATTGCCCGAAGCAGTATCTAACCATCGGCCATCAAACCATTCTCGAACACGCGATCCATGCGCTGCTGCGGCATCCGCGTATTTCGCGGGTGATTGTGGCGATCGGTCCCGATGACCAGCAGTTTTACCAGTTGCCGATTGCGCGGGATCCCCGCGTGCAGGCCACCATTGGCGGGCAGCAACGCGCCGAGTCGGTGATGGCGGGCTTGCAGCTGGCCGGCGAGGCCCAATGGGTGCTGGTGCATGACGCGGCGCGCCCTTGTCTGCATGCTGACGATCTCGACCGCCTGTTGGCGATTACCGAGCACAGTGATGTGGGAGGGATCCTGGCGGCACCGGTGCGTGACACCATGAAGCGCGCAGAACCCGGTCAAAGTGCCATTTCCCATACGGTAGAACGCCAAGATCTGTGGCATGCGTTAACGCCGCAGCTATTCCCGCTGGCGTTGCTCAAGCAGTGCCTGCAGCGCGCGCTGGATGAAGGGGCGACAGTGACCGATGAAGCATCGGCCCTGGAGCATTGCGGCTATCATCCGTTGCTGGTCAATGGGCGTTCGGACAATATTAAGGTCACGCGGCCGGAAGATCTGGCGCTGGCGGCATTCTATTTAACTCAGTTAGACAATTAAGGAGCGCATCATGCGTATCGGCCACGGTTTTGACGTACATAAATTTGGCGGCGAAGGCCCGTTGGTGATCGGTGGCGTTCGTATTCCTTATGAAAAAGGTTTGCTGGCCCATTCCGACGGCGACGTAGCCCTGCACGCGGCAACCGATGCCCTGCTGGGGGCGGCGGCGCTGGGGGATATCGGCAAACTGTTCCCGGATACTGACCCTGCCTTCAAAGGTGCCGACAGTCGTGAGCTGCTGCGTGAAGCCTGGAAACGCATTCGCGCCAAGGGTTATCGTCTGGGGAATCTGGACATCACCATTATTGCTCAGGCCCCTAAAATGGCGCCGCATATTCCGCAAATGCGCGTCTTCCTGGCGGAAGATCTGCAATGCCATATGGACGACGTTAACGTTAAGGCCACCACCACCGAACAACTCGGTTTCACCGGGCGTGGCGAGGGCATTGCCTGCGAAGCGGTTGCCTTGCTGATCAAGGAATAAGCGCATGGACATGGCTAACCTGACCTGGCTGCATGGCCAGCCGCAAAGCACCGGTGTGCTGAAAGCCAACCCGGAAGATTTCGTGGTGGTCGAAGATCTGGGCTTTGAGCCGGATGGCGAAGGCGAACACGTGCTGGTGAACATCCGCAAAAACGGCTGCAACACCCAGTTCGTTGCCGATTATCTGGCGCGCTTTGCCGGCATCCATGCCCGATCAGTCAGCTACGCTGGCCTGAAAGATCGCCACGCGGTGACCGAGCAATGGTTCTGCCTGCATCTGCCTGGCAAAGAGACACCGGATTTTACCCAGTTCTCATTGGAAGGCTGCGAGGTGCTGGCCAGCGCCCGTCATTTGCGCAAAATGCGCATCGGCACGTTAAAAGGCAATGCTTTTACTCTGGTGCTGCGCCAGATCTCCGATCGTCAGGACGTTGAACCCCGTCTGCAGGCGATTGCAGCCGACGGCGTACCGAACTACTTCGGCAGCCAGCGCTTTGGGCGCGGCGGCAACAACCTGGTGATGGCTCGCCGTTGGGCGAATGACGAAATCCGGGTGAAAGAGCGCAGCAAGCGTAGCTTTTATCTTTCCGCCAGTCGCAGTGCGCTGTTTAACCTGATTGCCAGTCGGCGCTTGGCCAATCAACAGCAACGTACCGTGCTGGAAGGGGATGCCCTGCAGCTCAGCGGTCGCGGCAGTTGGTTTGTCGCTAAACCGGACGAGCTGGAAGCGTTGCAACAACGGCTGGACGCCGGCGAACTGATGATTACCGCTCCCTTGCCGGGTGACGGTGAGCCGGGTACCGCCGGGGAAGCGCTGAGTTTCGAACAGCAGTGTCTGCTGGAACAACCGGAACTGATGTCGCTGCTAAAGCGTGAGCGTGTAGATCCCGCCCGTCGGGCCTTGCTGTTACAGCCAAAGAATATGCAGTGGGACTGGTGGGATGACGCCACTCTTGAGCTGCGTTTTTGGCTGCCGGCCGGCAGTTTCGCCACCAGCGTGGTGCGTGAAATTATGCGTCCGGACAGTAGCGATGCGGATATTAGCGAGTAATAAAGAAACCTGCGTAAGCGGGTTTTTTTTCGTCGGAAGAAAACCGGTTTAGGGATCCTCGCCTGATCTGCATTGAGTTTCCTGCCTTTGGCGGTGGGGGAAAGCCGCCTTTTCCCTTGGTGACTGGACATGCCGGGGGGAGTAAACATAATATCTGCTGATTAGGCGCCTCCTTTTGGGCAGTCATACCGAGTATTTAAATCCCAGACCGCGTTAAACGGTGTCTGGTTGAGAGATAAAAAGAAGACAAACTCTTATGCGGATATTGCTGAGTAATGACGACGGTGTAACCGCCCCGGGCATTCAGGTGCTGGCGGCGGCGCTGCGAGAGTTCGCTGAGGTGCAAGTTGTGGCCCCCGATCGTAACCGCAGCGGTTCTTCCAATGCGCTGACGCTGGAATCCCCCTTGCGCACCCTGACGATGCCCAATGGGGATATTGCCGTGCAGCAAGGGACACCGACCGATTGCGTGTACCTGGGGGTGAATGCCCTGATGCAGCCTGCGCCGGATATCGTGGTTTCCGGTATTAATGCCGGCCCCAATCTGGGCGATGACGTAATCTATTCCGGTACCGTGGCGGCCGCCATGGAAGGGCGCCATTTGGGGTTGCCTGCGCTGGCGGTGTCGCTGAATGGCCATCAGCATTATGTGACCGCTGCGGCGATCACCTGCCGGGTGCTGCGTGCCTTGCTGCGTGAGCCGTTGCGCACCGGCAAGATCCTCAATATCAACGTGCCGGATTTACCGTTGGACGAGATCAGGGGCATTCGCGTGACCCGCTGCGGCAGCCGCCATCCGGCGGATAAGGTGTTCTGCCAGCAGGATCCGCGCGGGCAAAACCTTTACTGGATCGGGCCGCCGGGTGATAAGTTTGATGTCGGGCCAGATACGGATTTCGCTGCGGTAGAGCAGGGTTACGTGGCAATCACACCCTTGCAGGTGGATTTAACCGCCTATGCGGCCCAGGACGTGGTAAAAACGTGGTTAACCAAAGCAGGGGTTGGCGGGGAATGGTGAACAAGCGTATGCAAACATTGCTGACGCAACTGCGTCAACAAGGGATCCAGGACGAACGATTGCTGCTGGCCATTGAGGCGGTGCCGCGTGAACGTTTTGTTGATGAAGCACTTGAACACAAGGCTTATGAAAATACCGCGTTGCCCATCGGTTCGGGTCAAACGATCTCCCAGCCTTATATGGTGGCGCGGATGACCGAATTGCTGAACCTGACGCCCACCTCCCGAGTTCTGGAGATTGGCACCGGTTCCGGCTATCAAACCGCTATCCTGGCGCATCTGGTGCAGCATGTGTGTTCCGTTGAGCGTATCAAAGGGCTGCAATGGCAGGCTAAACGCCGCCTGAAGCAGCTCGATCTTCACAATGTTTCCACCCGTCACGGCGACGGCTGGCAGGGATGGGCCTCTCGGGGGCCGTTTGATGCCATTATTGTCACAGCTGCGCCACCGGAGATCCCTCCGGCGCTGATGGAACAGTTGGACGACGGCGGTATTTTGGTGCTGCCGGTCGGTGAGCAGGCTCAAATCCTCAAACGTATTCAGCGCCAGGGGAGTGAATTTGTTATCGATACCGTCGAAGCGGTGCGCTTTGTCCCCCTGGTGAAGGGCGAACTGGCCTAGCGATTGTCTGAATTTTCGACAGGAAATGAAATCTGTTGCACTTTCATCGCCTCCGGTTAAGGTTTTAGCGTTTCAATAAAACTAATTTTCAATACAATTGCCTTTCTGCGCAGTTGTCTTATGGTGCAGCAGCGCTAATGTGGTTAGCATTGGCGCGCTGTTTTGAGGCTCCGGTATGAGGTTTCCTGACGTTCAGGGATCGGCCGCGGGCACCTTTCATTGTAGGAACTTAGAGAATGTTAAAAGCTCAGCTACGATGTAAAGGGTATTTTGGATATATCGCTGATATTGCTGTCATGGGGGAAGCATGAGCACGGGAAGCCCAATGATTACATTACGCCGGGTTGCGGTGTGTACGATGGTAAGTTTGTGGTTGGCGGGTTGTTCGAACAATGCGTCGACATCGGCCCCTATCAGTAGTGTGGACGGTGGCGGAGCCGCTGCATCCGGCAACGCTGGGGCACAGGCCGGTTCTGAAGGACACATTGTTTACAACCGCAGTTACACGTCGATCCCCAAAGGGAGCTACAGCGGTAATACCTACACGGTTAAGCGCGGAGATACGCTGTTTTACATCGCCTGGATCACCGGAAACGATTACCGGGACCTGGCCCAGCGCAACAATATCCCTGAGCCGTATAGCCTGAATGTGGGTCAAAACATTCAGCTTGGTAATGGTTCTGCTTCTGGAAACGGCGGCATGCTGGCGGCAACAGACGCTACCAGCGGCGGCGTACCTAAGCCGCCATCGACCTCCCAGATACAAACTGCAACGGTTGATTCTCAATCAACTAACGCGTATTCTGATAATTCGGGTAAACAGAATGTAGGTAAGATGTTACCTACAGCAGGCGCAGTGGCGGCAACTACCGCAACAGCCCCTGTTACCGCCCCGGTCGTTGCTCCACCTGTGAGCAGCACCGTCAGCAACAGTGCCCCAGTAAGTACCTGGAGATGGCCGACTGACGGTAAGATTATTGATAACTTTTCCTCATCAGAAGGTGGGAATAAAGGTGTCGATATCGCCGGGTCCCGTGGGCAGCCTATCTCCGCTACCGCCGATGGTCGTGTAGTGTATGCAGGCAACGCTTTACGGGGTTACGGTAATCTAATCATCATCAAACACAATGATGATTACCTGAGCGCCTACGCTCACAACGACACAATGCTGGTCCGGGAACAACAAGAAGTGAAGGCGGGTCAAAAAATAGCCACCATGGGTAGCACCGGAACCAGTTCAGTACGTTTGCATTTTGAAATTCGTTACAAGGGGAAATCCGTAAACCCGCTGCGTTATCTTCCGCAGCGATAGATTGGGCAGAATACGCTGTTATTCTGCTCGCGGTATCACGGGTAGGAGCAGCATATGAGCCAAAATACGCTGAAAGTTAACGAGTTACATGATGATGCGGATTTCGACGAGAACGCAACGGAAGCGGAATCATTCGACGAAAAAGCACTGGTTGAAGAAGAGGCCAGTGAGAATGATCTAGCGGAAGAAGAGTTGTTGTCACAAGGCGTGACCCAACGCGTATTGGATGCGACGCAGCTCTATCTGGGCGAAATCGGTTATTCTCCGCTGCTTACCGCAGAGGAAGAAGTTTATTTTGCGCGGCGTGCACTGCGCGGTGACGTGCCGTCCCGCCGCCGAATGATTGAAAGCAACCTGCGGCTGGTGGTGAAAATCGCCCGCCGTTACAGCAACCGCGGCCTGGCGCTGCTGGATCTGATTGAAGAGGGTAACCTCGGTCTGATCCGCGCAGTGGAAAAATTTGACCCAGAACGCGGTTTCCGTTTCTCGACTTACGCTACCTGGTGGATCCGGCAGACGATTGAACGGGCGATCATGAATCAAACCCGAACCATCCGCTTGCCTATCCACATAGTTAAAGAACTGAATGTCTATTTGCGCACTGCGCGCGAGCTTTCTCACAAACTGGATCATGAACCGAGCGCTGAAGAGATTGCAGAGCAACTCGACAAGCCGGTGGATGACGTCAGCCGCATGCTGCGCCTGAACGAACGTATCACTTCTGTGGATACGCCGTTGGGTGGGGATTCGGAGAAAGCGTTGCTGGACATTCTGGCGGACGAGAAAGACAACGGACCGGAAGACACCACGCAAGACGATGACATGAAACAGAGCATCGTTAAATGGCTGTTCGAACTGAACGCCAAACAGCGTGAAGTGCTGGCGCGTCGCTTTGGCCTGTTGGGCTATGAAGCGGCGACGCTCGAAGATGTGGGCCGTGAGATTGGCCTGACTCGCGAGCGAGTACGTCAGATCCAGGTTGAAGGTTTGCGTCGCCTGCGTGAAATTCTGCAGATGCAGGGCCTGAGCATTGAGGCACTGTTCCGCGAATAACGTCGGCAGTTGAAACCGCATCAAATAAAAACGGTGAGCGTGATGCTCACCGTTTTTTTTTCTAACCCATACCACAGATGCGGATAGATAAAAGCCGCGATTAGGCAAAGCCTGCCACCGACCTATTTGCCGAGGGCAAATAAGAGCGAGCGCCCGTCACCCAATAGAACCTTCGCAGAAGCCGCTGATGTGGTAGAACGGTTAATGAGAGCCGTAAAAGTTAGCTTTGGTTGCGTGTGCGACATAGCTGATGGCTTCCTGCGCACGGACACTGTTGCCGGCTTTATCCAAAGGGGGTGAGTAGACTGCAATGGCGTATTGGCCTGGGACTACTGCGACCATACCGCCGCCAACACCGCTTTTGGCCGGGATACCCACGTTGTACAGCCACTGGCCTGAACCGTCATAGAGGCCTGCGATCGCCATTTCTGCCAGTATGTTAGGGACATATTGTTGCTGCAGTAGCTGCTTGCCAGTGAAGGGGGATTGACCCGCGTTAGCCAATACGGCACCCATTTTGGCCAGTTGCTCAGTGGTGGCATTTACCGAACATTGTTTGGTATAGATATCGAGCGCTTCGTCGGCGTTGCTGTACATACGGCCATAAGACGTCATCAGGCGGCTCAGTGCCTGGTTATGCTGGTTAGTCACGGATTCGGAATGATAGACGTTCAGATTAATGCTCAATTTAGCATCGGCATAGGCGTCCATATTATCGATAATCTGTTGCCAACGATCATTGGCATTTTTTGCATTGATGAAACTGACGGTACTAATAGCGCCGGCATTAACCAGTGGGTTCTGTGGGCGCTCTGGACGCAGTTCGATGGCGAGGCCAGAATTAAACGGCAATCCGGTTGAGTTTGCGCCTAACTCGCTCAGTACTTTTTCTGCGCCATGTTGATTTAATGCGATAGATAAAGAGAATATTTTGGTTAATGATTCCAGTGGAAATGTCTTTTGTGTATCCCCGGCGGTATAGAGTTTTCCATCTATGGTCGCAATCGCGATCCCGTAGTTTTTTTCACTGTAAGTGGCTAATTCAGGAATATAATTCGCAACCTCGCCACGATTATCATTTTTAAATTTTTGATAGGCCGATTGCGCAATGGCAGCATAGTCGGGAGAGTCTGCTGCTAAGGCACCGTTACTGGTCAGTGAGATGAGTGGAATAGCAAAAAATAGAGCTAAAAAATCAGCTTTCATAAAATGACTCCTACAGAATGGATAGGTAGTGGTATTAAATAAATAAAATAGCTAACGAGAATGTGCGCAATGGACATTGTGCAAATGACAATGATTGCTTGATTAAAATACAGACGGTTATGGCGGTGCTGTTTTAACGTGGTTTTTGGTCTATTTTACTAACAGAGTGGCGATGAAGAGCGTCGCAGGAAGGATGGTATTCTTTCCAATGCAGTAGCCGTGGGCGATCCCACATTTAATATTGACTAGAAATTAACAGGTATAGTATTCGCGTCAATATGTTTTACGTCCAATTGATTGTTCGAATGAATATAACAAGGGCTAATAGTCATCACTAATCAAAAACAGGATGTGAAACATTTTTCCTTTCACTGTGTAACAATAATGTTGAAGCGAATTAAAATAAAAACGGTGAGCGTTATACTCACCGTTTTTTATGCCTGCCGTTTATACAATGCGCTAGACCATATTCTTCAGGCGGTAAATCCACTCCAGTGCCTGGCGAGGAGACAGTGAATCCGGATCCAGCGCCTCGAGCGCTTCAACCGCCGGAGAGGTTTCCTCATTCAGCAGCGTCATCTGAGTGGCGTCAACGGTGCCGGTGGCAGTATGGTTGGAGATGGCTTCCAGCTCACGTAATTTCTGACGAGCGCGTTTGATCACCTCGCGCGGTACGCCAGCCAGCGCGGCAACGGCCAGACCATAACTTTTGCTGGCGGCACCGTCCTGCACGCTGTGCATAAAGGCGATGGTGTCGCCGTGCTCCAGCGCATCCAGGTGCACGTTAACCACGCCTTCCATTTTCTCCGGCAGGGTAGTCAGCTCAAAGTAATGGGTGGCGAACAACGTCATGGCCTTAATGCGGCTGGCCAGGTTTTCGGCGCAGGCCCAGGCCAGGGATAAGCCGTCGTAGGTCGAGGTACCGCGGCCAATCTCATCCATCAGCACCAGGCTATGCTCGGTGGCGTTATGCAGGATATTGGCGGTTTCGGTCATCTCCACCATAAAGGTAGAGCGGCCGGAGGCCAGATCGTCCGCCGCACCAACGCGGGTAAATATGCGATCGACCGGGCCGATGATCGCCTTGCTCGCCGGCACGTAGCTGCCGATGTGGGCCATCAGTACGATCAGCGCCGTTTGACGCATATAGGTACTTTTACCCCCCATATTGGGGCCAGTAATGATCAACATTCGGCGCTGTGGCGACAGTGACAGCGGGTTGGAAATAAAGGGTTCGCTCAGCACCTGCTCCACCACCGGGTGGCGGCCTTCGGTGATGCGTACGCCGGGTTGCTCGCTCATGGTCGGGCAGGCGTAGTTCAGCGTTTCTGCTCGTTCGGCCAGGTTGGCCAGCACGTCCAGTTCGGCCAACGCCGCGGCGCTTTGCTGCAATTCACCCAGATGCGGCAGCAGCAAATCGAACAGCTCTTCGTACAGACCTTTCTCGATCGCCAGCGCTTTCCCTTTAGAGGTCAGAACCTTGTCTTCATACTCTTTCAGTTCGGGAATGATGTAGCGTTCGGCGTTTTTCAAGGTCTGGCGGCGCACGTAATGGATCGGCACCAGATGGCTCTGCCCGCGACTGACCTGGATGTAATAACCGTGAACGCCGTTAAAGCCGACTTTCAGCGTATCCAGCCCCAGTTTTTCACGTTCGCGGATCTCGAGACGGTCGAGATAGTCGCTGGCGCCATCGGCCAACGCACGCCATTCATCCAGCTCGCTGTTATAGCCGGGAGCGATAACGCCACCGTCACGCACCAGCACCGGCGGGGCTTCCACTACGGCGCGTTCCAGCAAATCCTGCAGGGCATCAAACTGACCCACCTGTGACAGCAGGTGCTGCACATGCGGTGTATCAACGCCCTTTAACAATGCGTGGATATCCGGCAACTGCTGGAAAGCATGACGCATGCGCGCCAGATCTCGTGGCCGGGCGCTGCGCAATGCCAGGCGGGCCAATATGCGCTCCAGATCGCCGACCTGTCGCAATGAAGGCTGTAGATCGGTATACAGATCCTGCAGTGCGCCAATGGCCTGCTGGCGGTTATTCAGCACCGTGATGTCGCGGGTGGGCATATGCAGCCAGCGTTTAAGCATGCGGCTGCCCATGGCCGTTACGCTGTGATCGAGGATCGCCGCCAGCGTATTTTCACTGCCGCCTGACAGGCTCTGGGTCAGCTCGAGATTACGCCGGGTGGCGGCATCCATGATAATGCCGTCCTGCTGACGTTCCATGGTGATGCCACGGATATGCGGCAACGAGGTACGCTGGGTATCTTTGACGTACTGCAACAGACAGCCGGCGGCACGCAGTGCCTGATGCGCCTGTTCAACGCCGAAACCGGTAAGATCGCGGGTGCCGAACTGCAGGTTGAGCTGCTGGCGGGCGGTCTCCGGCTCGAATTCCCACAGCGGGCGACGGCGCAGGCCGTGGCGCTGCTCAATCAGCGACATCTGTTCAAAGGTTTCGGGGTAAAGCAGCTCGGCGGGATTGGTGCGCTGCAGCTCTGCCGCCATGGTTTCGATATCGGCCGGTTCGGCAACGCGGAAGCGGCCGGAGCTGATATCCAGCGTCGCGTAACCAAAACCGCGTGCGTCCTGCCAGATGGCGGCCAGCAGGTTGTCCTGACGTTCTTGCAGCAGGGCTTCGTCGGTGATGGTACCCGGCGTGACGATGCGCACCACTTTGCGCTCAACCGGGCCTTTACTGGTGGCCGGATCGCCGATTTGTTCGCACAGAGCAACGGATTCACCGAGCTGCACCAGTTTGGCTAAATAGTTTTCCACCGCGTGATGGGGCACGCCGGCCATCGGGATAGGCTCACCCGCAGAGGCGCCGCGTTTGGTCAGCGAAATATCCAGCAGTTGAGACGCGCGTTTGGCGTCGTCGTAAAACAGCTCGTAGAAATCGCCCATGCGGTAGAACAGCAGGATCTCGGGATGCTGGGCCTTGAGGCGCAGGTACTGCTGCATCATTGGGGTGTGGCCAGTGAAGTCCTTGTCAATAGACTCTTTCATGTTGATTTTACTCGTTTTATAAGTCTTTTGTATATTCAGGCGGCCCCTCGTGAAGCCCCCTGCAAACTCACAGAAACCCATAAGTTTCTATACCAGAGGTTTTCTAGCGACTCGCTGAAATACCGATGCAGGCTGCTGGTACACCTTTGGGTCAATGTATGAAAATGACACTCAATCAGTCGATGGTAATCAATAAGTTATCTATCGACGTTAAACCAGGTTTCGATCTCGACGGACGAGTAGCCTACTTACCCAACCCTGGACGAAAGCCGTATCTTATCACTGACAACCACAGAGATTCACCCGTAGGTTTCGGTGACAAAATCAGTGCAACCCACCAGACCTGTATCATCCAGTGCGAGTGTCATCATCAGGAAAAACGCCCGCTACCGAAGGTAAAGTACTCTGCGAGATTATCAGATCAAAGATTGGCAATGTGTCTGATTTTTCCAGCCTTGTTCAGGCATCGCGATGCAGCCCGCAATTTTGTTCAGACCATGAGGCTGACGAAAACAAACTCAAGCGTGGGGCGAGCTTATGGGTTGAAAAGTGAGTTCGGTAAAATAAAAAAAGTGGCATCAACTGATGCCACCTCGCCAATCATAAAATAACCCGCCCATCGCCATTATCTGGTCGGCTTCTGCAGTAACGCATTATCAATTGCCTGACTGCGTTTCACCTTCGACGGATGCCCCGGCTGTTCGACTTTGACCATCACCGTTAGCACGGCGGCGACCAGATACAGCGCGGTATATACCCATACCACGCCGACAATATCGAAGAACGGCAAAACGATAGACGCAATCGCCGGTGCGACGAAATTGCTTAAGCCTGCGGAGAGGTTGTAAATCGAAATGGCGGCCCCTTTGTGGTTGGGTTCCAGCACGGGAAAAACGGCGGTCATCGGCACAAATGCGGCGACGGTAATTCCCAGCATGATGGCGGGGATCAGCGCGATCCAGAAGTTATGCCCCGCGTAGACTGGCAGATAATAGAAGGTCAGGCTGGAGATGGCGCAACCGATGCAGCCAAACCAGCGAACTTGCCGCAGCCAGCCAATTTTCTCCCCCAAAATGCCCCACATGACGTTGGTAAAAATGGTGACGAAGAAGAACACCGCCCAGATTTGCAGCCATTCTGACATGGTAAAACCCAGTCGCCCGACAAACAGCATCGGCATGATCACCGCGAAGCCAAACAGGGAAATGGTGTTGATAATACGGATCAGGCAGGAAATGAAAATATCGCGATTGGTGAACAAGATGGTGACCGCACGGCTCAGCTCGCCGAGTTTCTCTTTCGGACTGAGACTGGCTTTGCTGCTCGGTTTTCCGACCTTACGCAGCAGCGTCATCGCCATCACTCCGCCGACCACGACCCATACGATAGCGAACCACAAGGTACCGGTTTCCCCCATATAGGGAATGGTGAAGCTTGGCAAATAGCTACCGATGCAGCCGATACCAATTGAGTACATCGCCCAGAACCAGCCCATCGCCGATGACAGGTTCTGCTTGGGGACAGTTTGCACCACCAGCATCACGAACGAGTAGATAAACAGCGGGTATGCCAACCCACGAATGCCGTAAAACAGCAACATCATCGGGTAGTTTTTCATGCCCAGACCGAACAGCATGAACAACATGTGCATCACCACCCACAGGATGAACCCAATGCGCATGGCTCTTTGTGGCGTAATGATCTCGGCGACCACGCCGGAACTCCACGCTGCCAATGCTGCCGCCAGCCCGTAAACGGTGAACACCACAGCAGATTCTGACGCGGTGAACCCCATGTCGATAATGTGTTTTGAGAGAAATGCCATTTCGAAACCGTCGCCGCTCATAAAGATAGCGATGGCGATATAGCCCCAAAACAGGTTCATCGGTAAACCGAACCAATGAGTGCGTTGTGTTTGCATGTCAGACTCCTGTGCGGAATAACCCGCAACGGGTGATGAGTAGGGAGCACGATGGGGCGCTTGAGTGCCCTCGTTTTGTTGCCTTATGTCACTCGCAGAGCAACCTGTTGTTGATACAGCTGACGATAGGTATTCAGGCGCTCGCTCAGCATGTCGCGAAGGGGAGGAGCAGGTTCGAAGTGACGGGCAATAGCCGGTTTACGACAGACGTCGGCGAAGTTTCCGCCGTGAGCCAGCCAGCCTAATCGTGCCGCGCCTAACGCGCCGCCCGCTTCCCCGCCGGCGTGGGTGACGATCGGCAGGTCAAGGGCGTCACTGATGAGTTGCGCCCAGCGATCGCTGCGTGCGCCGCCGCCAACTAGTGAACATTGCTGCAAGTGAGTCCCCGCCTGTTGCATTACCGCCAGTCCGTCGGCCATGCCAAAAGCCACGCCTTCGAGCACGGCATAGCCGAGCGTGGCACGGTCGCTGCTGTGGGTCATGCCGTGAAATGCGCCAGTGGCGTTCGGGTCGTTATAGGGGGTACGTTCGCCGGAAAGGTAGGGCAGAAACAACGGGGCTTGCCGCTGTTGTGCCGGGCTGAGCTGGGCAATTTCCGCCAGCAGGGTGGTTTCATTGCTGCCTACCAAATTGCAATACCAGCGCAGCGCACTGGCCGCAGTGAGCATCACGCTCATCTGATGCCAGCGCTTCGGCAGGGCATGGCAAAAGGCATGTACGGCGGATTGCGGATTGGGGCGAAAGCGGTCGCTTACTGCAAACAGCACGCCGGACGTGCCGAGTGAAATAAAGGCGTCGCCCGTTTCTACGGCGCCAATGCCGACGGCGCTGGCCGCGTTATCGCCACCCCCTCCGGCGATCACCACGTCATCACGTAAACCCCATGCCCGGGCGATATCATTTTTCAGAGTGGCGCTAATATTGCTGCCTTCTGTCAGTGTTGGCATATGCTCGCGAGTCAGGCCGCAGGCTGCCAGCAGTGAGTCTGACCAGTCGCGTTTGGCTACGTCGAGCCACAGGGTACCGGCGGCGTCTGACATGTCGGAGACTTTCTCTCCGCTCATCATCCAGCGCAGATAATCTTTTGGCAGCAAAACGCTGGCGGTCTGCTCAAAAATTGCCGGTTCATGACGCGCTACCCACAGCAGTTTCGGTGCGGTAAAACCCGGCATGGCCAGATTCCCTGCCACCTGATGCAACTCTGGCGCACTCTGTGTTAACTGCACACACTGTGCCGCGCTGCGGGTGTCGTTCCATAATATGGCCGGCCGGAGGACTCTGCCTTCGCGGCTGAGCAACACTGCGCCGTGCATCTGACCCGACAGCCCGATGGCGCGGATCTCACGCCATTGCTGCGGTAATTTTTGGCGCAGACGAGCAATCACGCGGTGAGTGGTTTGCCACCAGTCATCAGGGTTTTGCTCCGCCCACTGCGGCTGTTGGCGACTGACTTCCAGCGGTTCGCCGGCGCTTGCCAGCCATTTTCCTTCGCTATCGATCACCACCGCTTTTATTTCTGAGGTGCCTAAATCCAGTCCGAGATACATAGATTTTCCCCTTATGCCCGAGTGACGTCAGCTAACCACTGATTGACCCGCAACACAGACTGGCGCATGAGATCGGTGAATTCGGCCTTACTGGCGAGGGAGGCGAATAGCTTGCTGTCACCGGCAAAACGGGCGACAGGATCGGCGCTGTCCAACAGGGCGTGAACCGCCGCGGCATCGAGAATGCCATCTTGATACTCATACGGCAGGCGGTTGAGATGCCATTGCTGCAGGTAGACGAAAAACAGCGCGGGCAACATGGCTGTGGCATGCGGTGTCTGGCCGCGTTGGTAGCATTCTTGCAAAGTTGGCGTGATGAACCCCGGGATTTTAGAGAATCCGTCGGCGGCGACGCGCTGGTTGGTATCTTGTATATGTGGGTTACTGAAACGCTCCAGTACCACGTCGCGATAGGCTTCAAGGTTTAGCGGGCTTGGTGTCAGCGACGGGATCACATCTTCGGTCACATAGTCGTAAGCCATCTGACAAATGGACTGCGTGCGGGTACTTTCATCAATATAGCTTTGCCCGATTAACGTACCGGCCCAGGCAATGCAGCTATGACTGGCATTCAGAATGCGGATTTTAGCTTCTTCATACGGCAAAACGGACTCGACCATTTCGACGCCAACGTGTTCCAGCGCGGGGCGCCCGGCAATGAAATCATCTTCGATAACCCATTGAATAAAGGCTTCACTCATCACCGGTGCGCAATCTTTAAATCCAGTCGCCTGTTCGACACGGTGTGCGATATCTGGCGACGGCCGCGGTGTAATGCGGTCCACCATGGTGTTGGGGCTGCGGGTGTTTTTCTTCACCCAGTCGATCACCTTTTGCTGTTGGCGCAAGGCTAAAAACTGCAACAAACCGCCGTGGAAACGGTCGCCGTTGTGGCGCAGGTTATCGCAGTTGAGCAGGGTGACTGCGCCACCGTTATTGGCGATACGGCGCGCAAGAATATGACTGATGGCACCATAAATCGTGCGGCATCCACCGTTGAGATCGGCCTGTATATCGGCATTGCTTTGATCGAGGTTGAACTGGTTATCGAGGTAATAACCGCCTTCGGTCACGGTAAAGGAGATCACTTTAGTGTGTGGATCTGCGCCTTGTGTGATCAGCGCTGCCAACTCGTTATCCCAAGGAATGATTTTTTGAATCGAGGTGATGGTTTCATATTCGCGCTCCCCTTGCGGAGTGACGGTTTCCAGCACGTATTGACCCTTCTGCGCCTGTAAGACATTCAGCAATGGCACGCCATCCTCACGAATATTCCCCAACGCAATCGACCATTCTTTATTGCCTTTGGCTAACAGCTGGTGCAGATACCACGCCTGGTGTGCACGGTGGAAAGAGCCGCTGCCGATGTGTAACCAGATGGATGGCGTGGCGTGATATGTCTCGTTCATAAGATTCTCCACTAGGGTTGTTTTTTTTGGGCATAAGCTCTTTCATTGGGCTTTTGCTTGATTTTGGCTAGCTTAATAGAACATTTGCCCATCAAATGGGCTTTAGCTCACAAAATTGCGACTTGAGTGAATTTTGACGTCACGGCGTGTGAAGATTGGCGATAAAATGCCGCCATGAGAATCAACAGGTAGGGAAGTGCGCGTGAGTAAGAATGATAAAAAATTAGATCAAGCGGCACGGGCAGCATGGATGTATTACGTCGCGGGGCAGACGCAGAATGAAATCGCCGATGCATTAGGCGTATCACGCCAGGTGGCACAACGGTTGGTCGCCAGCGCGCTCGATAACGGATTGGTCAGCGTGCATATTTCGCATTCAATAGGGCGCTGCATGGAGTTGGCCTCACAGCTTAAAAAGCGTTTTGGGCTGGGCGTGTGTCAGGTGGTTCCGGGGCAGGGAATGGACAATTTGGGCATCAGTCACGCGATTGCCGTGGCCGGTGCGGAAGTGATGACCCAGTACATTCGCCTCGAGCAACCGATGATCATTGGAGTGGGTTCAGGTCGCAGCCTGAAAGCGGCTATTGATGAACTGACGGATATTGAACGCCCACAGCACAGCAGCGTCTCTCTGATTGGCGCTATTGCTTCCGATGGTTCTTGTACCCGCTATGACGTGCCGCTACTGATGGCGCAAAAAACCCAGGGGCGTTATTTCATTCTGCCGGCACCGCTGTTTGCAGACGGTGAAGAGGATCGTTCTATGTGGTGCAACCATCGCATTTACCGCACGGTGAGCGAAAAGGCCAGTCAGGCTGACGTGACGTTCATCGGCATTGGCACCATCGAACCGGGTTGCCCGTTGCATAAAGACGGGTTTATCAGCGCCGAGAATGTGGAGTCGCTGATGAGGAAAAATGCGGTCGCGGAAGTGCTGGGACACTTTATGGGGCCGGACGGTCAGCGTATTGAGAGTGAACTCAATGTGCGGTTGACCAGTGTCGGTCTGAAACTGCATGACGACAAGCCGGTGATCGCCCTTGCCGGTGGCCCTGATAAACACCTTGCCGTGCGTGCCGCACTGAACGGTAAGTGGATCAACGGGCTGGTCACCGATGAAGCCTGTGCGGAAGCTTTACTGCAATAACGTTATTTTTTGCCGATCTCGGCGATGCTACTGCTGTTCATCAGATGATCATCGCCGTTCAAATAGGTGTGGCGGGTTCGCCAGCACCCGCTTTTTCGTTGAATCGACATGCTACCCGCTCAAAATTCCGGCCACTCCCGGCCGCTTTTACATCGGTCGGAACGCCTTATCGGCGTGAACCGGGCTAATCAAGGGCGAACGATTTTTTGCTCACCTCTCACCCACTGCGTGGCCCTGCGCAGAGAATAATCCATAAATACCCAGCATGTTTATAACGCATTGTTTATAATTGTTATTTGTTTATTTTTGATGAATTTATTCAGTAATTAAAGGTTATTTGCGAGGTCGGTCACACTATTTTTTTGTGCGAAATGTGAAGAGGGTCAATCGGGAAGGTCAAGGAGAGACGGTTCTTTCTGTTGATGGCTTACCGGTCCGCTCCGCTGCCTCCGTATACTGTCCGCAACCAGGGCAAAGTAACGGAAATTTTCATAAGGAATGTGCGTGAGGCAATAGCTATTGCATCTGGCAAACAAATGACACGGGGCTTTTTTGATTATCTTGAGGGATTGGGTATGGAAAAGAAAAAAATCTATCTGTTTTGTTCTGCCGGTATGTCGACTTCCCTGCTGGTTTCAAAAATGAAGGCGCAGGCCGAGAAGTACGAGGTGCCGGTGATCATTGCCGCTTACCCTGAGGCGCTGGCCGCAGAAAAAGGCGCTGAGGCAGATCTGATCCTGCTGGGACCGCAGATCGCCTACACGCTGGCTGAAGTGCAAAAGCAGTTGCCCAATAAGCCCGTCGAAGTGATCGACTCCGCTTTATACGGCAAGCTCGATGGCCTTGGGGTGTTGAAGGCCGCGGTCGCCACCATAAAAAAAGCTAACCAATAAAGGGGTCTGCCGTGAATACGTTAATTGCCTCGTTGGAAAAGGTCATACTGCCTTTTGCCGTGAAAATTGGTAAACAGCCCCATGTTAATGCCATCAAAAACGGGTTCATTCGATTAATGCCGCTGACCTTGACCGGGGCGATGTTCGTTCTGATCAACAACGTGTTCCTCAGCTTCGGCGAAGGCTCGTTCTTCTTTTCATTGGGGGTACGGCTGGATGCGTCCACCATTGAAACGCTAAACAGCCTGAAGACCATCGGTGGCAGCGTTTATAACGGCACCCTGGGGATTATGTCCCTGATGACGCCCTTCTTTATCAGCATGGCTTTAGCGGAGGAGCGCAAGGTTGACCCACTGGCGGCCGCGCTGCTGGCGGTGGCCGCATTTATGACGGTAACCCCGTTCAGCGTCGGTGAGGCTTATGCCGTTGGCGCTAACTGGCTTGGCGGTGCCAATATCATTTCCGGGATGGTGATCGGTCTGGTGGTGGCGGAGATGTTTACCTTTGTGGTGCGCCGCAACTGGGTCATCAGCCTGCCTGACAGCGTACCTTCTTCCGTGTCTCGCTCGTTCTCTGCACTGATCCCTGGCTTTCTCATTCTGTCGATCATGGGCGTGCTTGCCTATTGCCTGACGCTGTGGGGAACCAACTTCCACCAAATCATTATGGACAGCATCTCGGCTCCGCTGGCGAAAATGGGCAGCGTGGTAGGCTGGGTGTATGTGATGTTCTCCTCACTGCTGTGGTTCTTCGGGGTGCATGGCTCCATGGCCCTGGCCGCGCTGGACAGCGGCATCATGACGCCATTCGCGCTGGAGAACGTAGAGCTTTACAACAAGTATGGTTCGGTCGAAGCCGCCGTTGCCGCCGGCAAAGAGTTCCACATGTGGGCGAAACCTTTCGTCGACTCCTATATCTACCTGGGGGGAACCGGGTCGACGCTGGGGCTGATTATCGCCATCTTCATCGCCTCGCGCCGTGAGGACTATCGTCAGGTCGCCAAGCTGGCAACCCCGTCGGGCATCTTCCAGATCAACGAACCTATCCTGTTCGGCCTGCCGGTGATCATGAATCCGGTGATGTTCATTCCGTTCATCCTGGTTCAACCGGTATTGACGATCATCACCACGGTGGCCTATTACACCGGGTTGATCCCGCCAATCACCAACATTGCGCCATGGACCATGCCAGTGGGTCTGGGAGCGTTCTTCAACACCAACGGCAGTATCGTCGCCATGTTGCTGAGCTTCTTCAACCTGGGCGTGGCGACCTTGATTTACCTGCCGTTTGTGATGATTTCCAACAAAGCGCAGAGCCAGATCGATCAGGCAACCGAAAGCGAAGAAGACATCGCCAAGGCGCTGAAATTCTAACTGTCAGTCTGGGGCAGCTCTCGCTGCCCCGGTTTTAGGGGCGTTTGGATGAAATATCAATTTGCTGACGATTTCTGGTGGGGAAGCGCCACCTCTGCACCGCAGTCGGAAGGGGCAGCGGCGCGGGATGGTAAAAGTCAGAACATCTTCGATTACTGGTATGAGATTGCGCCGGAACGCTTTCATCATCAGGTAGGTCCGTCCGAGACTTCCACCTTTTATGACCATTTCCAGCAAGACATCCTGCTGTTAAAGCAACTCGGACATAACACCTTCAGAACCTCTATCTCCTGGTCGCGCTTGATCCCGGACGGGGACGGCGAAGTGAACCCGAAAGCCGTCGCTTTCTATAACGCGCTTATCGATAGCCTGCTGGCCCAAGGCATTACGCCCTTTATCAACCTTTACCATTTCGACATGCCGATGTGCATGCAGCGAAAAGGCGGCTGGGAAAGCCGGGCGGTGGTGGAGGCTTATGCCCGCTACGCCAAAACCTGTTTCAGCCTGTTCGGCGACCGAGTCACCCATTGGTTTACTTTTAATGAGCCGATTGTCCCGGTCGAAGCCGGGTATCTGAACGACCTGCATTATCCTTGCGTGGTCGATTTCAAAAGGGCAATTACGGTGGCTTACCACAGTGTTTTGGCCCATGCCAAAGCGGTGAAGGCGTTCAGGGCATTGGGTTGTCAGGGCGCGATAGGCATTATTTTGAACCTGAGCCCGACCTACCCCCGTTCGAGCAGCCAGGAAGATAGCGAGGCTGCCCATTATGCAGACTTGCTGTTGAACAAAAGCTTCCTCGACCCGGTGAGCAAAGGGCGCTATCCGCAAGATTTGGTGAATGTACTGCGGGCCAATGATTTGTTGCCGCAGACTGAGCCGGAGGACGCGCAGCTGATTGCTGACGGCGTGGTGGATATTCTGGGCGTCAATTATTACCAACCGCGCCGGGTCAAAGCGAAAGAAGGCTATCGGGCCGATGAACCTGTGACGATGCCGGAAGATCTGTTCAGCTACTACGAGATGCCGGGCCGCAAGATCAATCCACACCGGGGCTGGGAAATCTATGAAAAAGGGCTGTATGACATCCTGATGGATCTGAAGGAAAACTACGGCAATATTCCCTGCTATATTTCAGAAAATGGCATGGGCGTTGAGGGCGAAGAGGCCTTTATCGGCGCCAGTGGGCGGGTGGAGGACGATTATCGCATCGACTTTATTCGCGACCATCTCAAGTGGCTGCATCAGGCGTTGTCGGAAGGTTCCAACTGCAAAGGCTATCATTTGTGGACCTTTATCGACTGTTGGTCCTGGCTTAATGCCTACAAGAATCGCTATGGGTTAGTTCGGCTGGATCGGGAGAGCCAACAGCGCACGCTGAAAAAGAGCGGCTATTGGTTTGCCGAGACGGCCAGGCAAAACGGCTTTGATTAAGGGGAGCGCAAGCGATGTCTGAGAACCTGGTTTCGCTGAATGCGAACGACGTTAAACTGATTCGGGAGCAGGATTTCTTTAACTGCAAAGACTTCCATCTGTTTATCTATAACAAGGTGGAAAGCGCCACCGGGTTGCATCAGCATGACTATTATGAGTTCACCATCGTCCTGAGCGGCAAATGCTACCAGGAGATCAACGGCAAGCGGGTGCTGCTGGAGCGGGGGGACTTTGTCTTTATCCCGATTGGCTCGCGTCACCAGAGCTTTTATGAGTTCGGCGCCGCGAAGATTTTCAACGTGGCGGTTGGCAAGGTTTTCTTTGAAGAAAACTATTTGCCGCAGTTGCCTCGCTGTTTTGTCGCTTCTCAGGCCTACAGCCTGAAGAATGAATTCCTGGCTTATATCGAGTCAGTGGTCGGATCCCCTCAGTTTCGCGAGGATGATTTTGCCGAGTTTCTGGAAACGCTGACCTTTTATATCATCAGTCGCATTCGTCATTATAAGGAAGAGAGTGGCGAAGGGGATGACATCCCGCAGTGGCTAAAAAATACCCTGGCGGGTATGCATGACAAAGCCATGTTTGGTGAAAAGGCGTTGCTCAATATGGTTGAGCTGTCGGGGAAAACGCAGGAGTACCTGACCCGAGCGATGCGGCGTTACTACCATAAAACGCCGATGCAGGTGATTAATGAAATCCGCATCAACTTTGCCAAAACACAGTTGGAAGTCACCAACTATTCGGTTTCGGATATTGCTTTCGACTCCGGTTATGGCGACGTGAGCCTGTTTATTAAAAACTTTAAAAGACTCACCGAAGTGACGCCGGGTAATTACCGAAAAAAGTTCTACGGCCCTATTTAGGGCCGCTCCCGATAAGCATTAACGCCGATATTCCGAATGCCTTTCAGGCCGCCAATGGCCTGATGAAATAAATTTCTTTGCTTAAGCGAAGGGGAATTGCCGTACCTGACGGACGGTATTCCCTTGCCAAAAATTTGTTAAATGGATGCCAAAATGGAAAAGTTACTGATAGTGAATGCCGACGATTTTGGTCTGAGCAAGGGCCAGAACTACGGTGTGATTGAGGCGTTTCACTATGGGGTGGTCACGTCCACCACGGCGATGGTGAACAGTGCGGACATACAGCATGCAGCCAGGCTCAGCCGGCATTATCCTGGGCTGCAGATTGGCCTGCACTTTGTGTTGACCCACGGGCATCCACTGACCGCCATGCCTTCGCTGGTCAACGAACGGGGGGAACTGGGTAAATGGTTGTGGGAAAGGGCCGAGTCCGCGTTGCTGAGTCTGGATGAAATCCACGAGGAGCTGGTGAGCCAATACGACAGGTTTGTGGCTGTGTTTGGCAAAGCGCCAACGCATATCGACAGCCACCATCATGTGCACATGTTGCCGCAGATTTACCCGCTGGTGGAGGCTTTCGCTCAGTCCCGCTCGATCCCACTGCGCATTGGGCGACAGGAGGTCAAACGGCAAGATATCCATCTGCGTTATGACCACAGCACCGAGTGGTTTGATGCGGGTTTTTATGGCGAAGCGATATCCGAAGCGTTGTTTTTACAGGTGCTCGATCGCACCGACCAGCGCGGTGCCCAGTCGGTGGAGATGATGTGCCATCCGGCGTTTCTGGATAACACTATTTTGGCGAGCAAGTATTGCTACCCGCGGCTTGCCGAAGTGGAGGTTTTGACCTCGCCGGGCATTAAAAACGCGATCGCGGAACGCGGCTACCGTCTGGGATCCTTCCTGGACTTGTAGCCTGCCCAACGTAATAGCAAAATGGCCCGCTTAAAGCATCGAGTGGGCCTTTTTCAACCCGGTATCTTCATCAGGATCGGCGCCCTGTGGAATAGGCGGCTCCGCTTCTTCCTCCCCTGACGTTTCACTGACCTGTGGTTCTACCGGATCGGGTGCCGCCTCCGGTGGCGGCATGGTGTCATGAATAATCTGCTCGTCAAACGTTGGGTTCAGCGCCGGAGAGAGCGGCGAACTGGTCAGGCTGTCCGGCAGAGGAATGTGCGGCAATGGCGCATCCTGCACAAACTGCGATTCGTCTTGTTTTACCGTCCGGCTGAAGGCCACCAGCAGTACGCCACACAGTGAGAAGAAGGCATACAGAGTATTGCCGCCCAACGGCTCAATCAGCGCCCCGACCGCCAAAGGGCCTATACTGGCGCCGACGCCAAAGGCCATCAGCAAACAGGCGGCTAACGAGACGCGCCGCTCCGGTTCTATCAAATCGTTTGCCAGGGCAACCACTAGCGGATAGAGCGTGAACTGCAGCATGCTGACGATAAAGCCGACCACCAATAGCACAGGGAAATCAATGTGCGGCACCAGCGCCAGCGGCAGGGCGGCCACGATCAATAAAATGGCATTGATGCGCATCAGCAGCGTACGGTTATAGCGGTCCGACAGCCAACTGAGCGGGAATTGCGCCACCAGTCCGGCGAAGATCGCTATCGCCATAAATAAACCGGTCTGCTGAGTGGTCAGTGCCTGCATACTTGCGTACACCGGCGCCAGCCCATAGAAAGATCCCACTACCATGCCGATGACCAGCGTGGTGGCCAGTACCTTGGGGATGGCACCGATAAAATAGCGCAGTTCCATCGGTGCCGGCGACATATGGCGTGCATTGGTGCGGGTCGTCAGGGCGATGGGGACCAGGCAGAGTGCGAAGCACAGGGCAATCACCAGCAGAGTGGTGATGCCGAGGTTGGTTTGCAGCATCAACACCACCTGGCCCAACGACATGCCTAAATAGGTCGCGGCCATATAGAAGCCGAAGACCATCCCGCGTTGATTGGATTCCGACTGATCGTTCAGCCAGCTTTCCAGCACCATGAACTGACACATCATGCACAGGCCGATAATCAGCCGCAGCACTACCCACACGGGAATGTATTCCGTCAGGCCATGCCCCAGCACTGCTGCGGTGATGATGCCGGCACAGGAAACGTAGGCGCGGATATGGCCGACGCGGGCAATCAGGAAATGACCGACTTTGCCGCCGATCACCAGGCCGATGTAGTTGGCGGCGATAATGGCGCCGATCAACGCGCCGGTCACGTGGATAGAGGTTAAACGCAGGGAGATGTAAGTGGTGAGCAACCCCGAACCCAGCAGCATCAGCAGGGTGGTGGTATACAACGGAAAGAAGACGCCTAACGTTTTTTTCACTCTATCATCCTAATCTTTTATCCTGGTTTGCCATGGGGCTGGCCATGCCGGCGGCAAAAAACAACCCTGTGAGATCCCTCGTGCGAAAACGGCGCTCATTAACCCGAACGTTACATTCGATACTAGCAGTTTGGTTTGCGGCTTAACACCGCATCGCCTGCGAAGCGCCGCGCATTTCTGTCATCGTACCGTCCGATAAGCTTGATAAATGCTACTATCGGGCGCATATACCTGATTCGCTAAGGAGAGGTTATGAGTGAACACCAACTGCGTAAACTCAGCGTTGCAGTAGGGGAAAAACTGAAGGCCAATGGTCAGTGGATCACCTGCGCGGAATCTTGCACCGGCGGGGGCATTGCCAAAGCCATCACCGATATTGCCGGCAGCTCCGCTTACTTCGACCGCGGTTTTGTCACCTACAGCAATACGGCGAAACATGAGCTGCTAGGCGTGGCGGAAGCGACCCTGAAGGCCCATGGCGCGGTGAGTGAAGAGGTGGTACGTGAGATGGCTCAGGGCGCATTGCATGCGGCCCGGGCCAACCTGGCGCTGTCGGTCAGCGGCATTGCCGGGCCGGAGGGCGGCAGTGCGGAAAAACCGGTGGGCACCGTCTGGTTTGGCTTTGCCGAATCTTCCGGACGGGTGTTGGCGCGCAAGATGCAATTTTCCGGCGATCGTGATGCAGTGCGGCTTCAGGCGACGATTTTCGCGCTGCAAACCGCACTTGACGAATTTTTGTAAAATTAGGCTTGATACTGTATGACCATACAGTATAATTAGTGACATTTCCTGCACAACATACATTCAGTGGCAGTGTGGGGTAACACCGACATTGCGTAACGAAGGAGCAACAATGGCTATTGATGAGAACAAGCAAAAGGCGCTAGCTGCGGCACTGGGCCAGATTGAGAAACAGTTCGGCAAAGGCTCCATCATGCGTCTGGGTGAAGACCGTTCTATGGACGTAGAAACGATCTCTACCGGCTCGCTGTCACTTGATATTGCACTGGGTGCAGGCGGCTTGCCAATGGGCCGTATCGTTGAAATTTATGGTCCGGAGTCTTCCGGTAAAACCACCCTGACGCTGCAGGTTATCGCAGCGGCACAGCGTGAAGGCAAAACCTGTGCGTTCATCGATGCCGAGCATGCACTGGATCCGATTTATGCGAAAAAGCTGGGTGTTGATATCGACAACCTGCTGTGTTCTCAGCCGGATACCGGTGAGCAGGCGCTGGAAATCTGCGATGCCTTAACCCGTTCTGGTGCGGTTGACGTGATCATCGTTGACTCCGTGGCGGCGCTGACGCCGAAAGCGGAAATCGAAGGTGAAATCGGTGACTCACACATGGGCCTGGCAGCACGTATGATGAGCCAGGCGATGCGTAAGCTGGCCGGTAACCTGAAAAACGCCAACACGTTGCTGATCTTCATCAACCAGATCCGTATGAAAATCGGTGTGATGTTCGGTAACCCGGAAACCACCACCGGCGGCAATGCACTGAAATTCTATGCTTCCGTCCGTTTGGATATCCGCCGTATCGGTGCGGTGAAAGAAGGCGATGAAGTTGTCGGCAGTGAAACCCGCGTGAAAGTCGTCAAAAACAAAATCGCTGCGCCGTTCAAACAGGCCGAGTTCCAAATCCTGTACGGTGAAGGGATCAACAGCCGCGGCGAACTGGTCGATTTGGGCGTTAAGCACAAGATGATCGAGAAAGCCGGTGCCTGGTACAGCTACAACGGCGATAAAATCGGTCAGGGTAAGGCAAATGCCTGTAACTTCCTGAAAGAAAACCCGGCGGTTGCCGCTGAATTGGACAAGAAACTGCGTGACCTGCTGCTGCACAGCAACGGTGAACTGGTTGCGGCAACCAACGAAGGCTTCGATGATGAAGCTGAAACCAGCGAAGAGTTTTAATCGCTGCTGATGTTCGTGGGCCCGGTAAAGGGTTCGCGAACGTCGACTACATCAGGCTTGAATAATGAATGATTTGCTAAGCCGCGCAATGCGCCTGCTGTCGCAACGCGATCATAGTGAAGCTGAACTGCGCCGCAAACTTGCGGCGCAGCCATTTATGGCGAAAGCCAGATTTGGCACCAAAACACCCACCGCCTCTGGTGCTGCCCCGTCCCCCGAAGAACCTGTAGATCCTGCCGTTATCGAACAAGTCATTGCTTATTGCTACCAACATAATTGGTTGGACGATCAACGCTTTGCCCACAGTTATATCGGTAGCCGCAGCCGCAAAGGTTATGGGGCGCAGCGCATCCGCTCTGAACTGATGCAAAAGGGCGTGGATAAAGAATTGACGCAGGCGGCGCTGGCAGATTGTGATATCGACTGGTGTGAACAGGCTAAACAGGTCGCGCAGCGTAAATTTGGCGACGAACTGCCAACGGACTGGAAAGAGAAAGCCAAAGTGCAGCGTTATCTGCTCTATCGTGGCTTCTTCCAGGAAGAAATTCAGTCTATTTACCGTGATTTTGCGCAATGAACGCACACGGGGTTTTACTTCCCCTTGAAGAAAATTTATCTTATCCCCACTTTTTGTTCGTGAGCTAGATGCCATCGTCAGGATGTCGCGTATCTTGCTCACGTGTCGTTATTCTAGCCTTTCCGGGAAAATTATGAGCAAGAGCACCGCTGAGATCCGTCAAGCGTTTCTCGATTTCTTTCATAGTAAGGGCCACCAGGTTGTAGCAAGCAGCTCCCTGGTGCCTAACAATGATCCGACATTGCTGTTTACCAATGCCGGCATGAACCAATTTAAAGATGTTTTCCTGGGGCTGGACAAGCGCGCCTATTCCCGAGCCACCACCTCACAGCGTTGCGTACGTGCGGGCGGCAAGCATAACGATTTGGAGAACGTCGGTTATACCGCACGTCACCATACCTTCTTTGAAATGCTGGGCAACTTCAGCTTCGGCGACTATTTCAAACACGATGCCATCAGCTACGCGTGGGAACTGTTGACCGGTGAAAACTGGTTTAACCTGCCGAAAGAAAGACTGTGGGTGACCGTCTATGAAACCGATGACGAAGCCTTCGACATCTGGCAGAAGCAGATCGGCGTGCCGGCAGAACGTATCATCCGCATTGGCGACAATAAAGGCGCGGCCTTTGCCTCTGACAACTTCTGGCAGATGGGTGATACCGGCCCATGTGGCCCGTGCACCGAGATTTTCTACGATCATGGCGATCATATCTGGGGTGGCCCTCCGGGCAGTCCGGAAGAAGACGGCGATCGTTACATTGAGATCTGGAACATCGTGTTCATGCAGTTCAACCGTCAATCCGACGGCACCATGCTGCCGCTGCCAAAACCTTCGGTAGATACCGGCATGGGCCTGGAGCGTATTGCGGCAGTCCTGCAGCATGTGAACTCCAACTATGAAATCGACCTGTTCAGAACGCTGATCGCCGCAGTGGCGAAGGTGACCGGTGCAGTAGATTTGGATAACAAATCCCTGCGTGTGATCGCCGACCATATCCGTTCTTGTGCCTTCCTGGTGTCCGATGGCGTGACGCCGTCAAACGAAGGCCGTGGTTACGTGTTGCGCCGCATCATCCGCCGCGCGGTTCGCCATGGCAACATGCTGGGCGCGAAAGATACCTTCTTCTACAAGCTGGTTGCTCCGTTGATCGAAGTGATGGGGCCGGCAGCCGACGAACTGAAGCGTCAGCAGTCTTTGGTTGAGCAAGTGCTGAAAACCGAAGAAGATCAGTTTGCTCGTACGTTGGAGCGTGGTTTGACGCTGCTGGACGAAGAGCTGGCTAACCTGCAGGGCGATACCCTGGATGGCGAAACCGCATTCCGTCTGTACGATACCTATGGTTTCCCGGTCGATCTGACGGCAGACGTGTGCCGTGAGCGTGGCCTGAAAGTGGATGAAGCCGGTTTCGAACTGGCAATGGAAGCCCAACGTCGTCGTGCACGTGAGTCCAGCGGTTTCGGCGCAGACTACAACAGCATGATCCGCGTTGATGGCGCCAGCCAATTCAGCGGGTATGACCATGAACAGCAGCAATCAACGGTGATCGCGCTGTTCCGTGACGGTCAACCGGTGGATGAAATTCACGCCGGTGAAGAAGCGGTAGTGGTGCTGGATGAGACCCCGTTCTACGGCGAGTCCGGTGGTCAGGTTGGCGATAAAGGCGTGCTGAAAGCCGCCGGCGCTGATTTTGAGGTGAGCGACACCCAGAAATACGGCCAGGCTATCGGTCATCAGGGCAAGTTGTCTCAAGGCTCGCTGAAAGTGAAGGATCGCGTTGATGCGCAGATTGACACCGTGCGTCGCAATCGCATTCGTCTGAATCACTCCGCGACCCACTTGCTGCACGCTGCACTGCGTCAGACGCTGGGTGAGCATGTGGCGCAGAAAGGCTCGTTGGTTAACGATAAATACCTGCGTTTCGATTTCTCGCATTTTGAAGCGATGAAGCCGGAGCAAATCCGTACGGTAGAAGATTTGGTGAACCAGCAGATACGTCGTAACCTGCCGGTACAAACCGAGGTTATGGCGCTGGATGATGCCAAAGAGAAGGGCGCGATGGCGCTGTTCGGTGAGAAGTACGACGATAACGTGCGCGTACTGACCATGGGCGACTTCTCGACCGAGCTGTGTGGCGGCACCCATGCCAGCCGTACCGGCGATATCGGCCTGTTCCGCATTCTGAGCGAGTCAGGTACCGCTGCGGGGATCCGTCGTATTGAAGCCGTAACCGGTGAAGGCGCGATGACTATCCTGCATCAGCAAAACGATTTGTTGCAGGACGTTGCACACCTGGTGAAAGGGGATAGCAACAATCTGACAGACAAAGTGCGTGCGGTGCTCGATCGTACCCGTGCGCTGGAAAAAGAGCTGCAGCAGTTGAAGGATCAGCAGGCGGCGCAGGAGAGTGCTTCATTGTCCAGCAAGGCGAAAATGGTTAACGGCGTACCGCTGTTGGTCAGCCGGCTTGATAACGTTGAGGCCAAAATGCTGCGTACCATGGTTGATGATCTGAAAAATCAGCTGGGTTCCGCGATTATCGTGCTGGCCACCACGGCCGATGATAAGGTTAGCCTGATTGCCGGCGTGACCAAAGATCTGACCGACCGAGTGAAAGCCGGCGAGTTGATCGGCAATGTCGCGCAGCAGGTTGGCGGTAAAGGGGGCGGACGCCCTGATATGGCGCAGGCGGGGGGGACTGATGTCAATGCCCTGTCGGCGGCACTAGACAGTGTAGAAGCCTGGGTGGCCTCGAAGCTGTGAATATAAATAAATAGCACTTACAAACGCCATAACTCATTGCTGATTATGGCGTTTTTAAACTGTGCTAACACAATTTGGTTACAATTACGGGAACAAAGTTTTTCAGGTCGGCTAAACTTATCATTATCTGAGGTGAGACCAAGTCTGCTTACACTTATTCTGGGTTACATGGCTTACGTTTTCACAGTATATGATGGATAATGACGGGGAAACTGAGAGACCCGACTCTTTTAATCTTTCAAGGAGCAAAGAATGTTAATTCTGACTCGTCGAGTTGGTGAAACCCTCATGATTGGCGATGAGGTCACGGTCACAGTGCTAGGGGTCAAGGGCAACCAGGTTCGTATTGGTGTGAATGCCCCCAAAGAGGTGTCAGTTCACCGCGAAGAAATCTATCAGCGCATTCAGGCAGAGAAGTCTCAACAGACGACTTACTGATTTCGAAGCAGCGTCTCGTTGCTCAGCGAGACGCTACTGCGCTTTTTTGTGCCCATCACCGACCCTTCCCTGACTTCTCCGATTAAATCTTCCTACTGCCTTCCCAGGTTTGTTTGCTATTTCGCTGTGGTTGCCTGTTGATAAAGCACTCTTTTTGCCGTGAAATCGCCCATGTTGAGTGTGAATTGTGCAAACGCGCATGAGTTGGGAAAAATTGTTTGACTTAAAAGTCGGAGAAAGTAATATGTGCGCCACGCAGTGCCGATGAGCTTCTCCAAAGCAAGTTAGGCACAATTCGCAAGAAGCGTATGGTGAGGTGGCCGAGAGGCTGAAGGCGCTCCCCTGCTAAGGGAGTATGCGGTCAAAAGCTGCATCCGGGGTTCGAATCCCCGCCTCACCGCCATTTGCATCCATAGCTCAGCTGGATAGAGTACTCGGCTACGAACCGAGCGGTCGGAGGTTCGAATCCTCCTGGATGCACCATATTTTGCAGTATGGTGGGGTAGTAACAACGTACCATACGGTATCAAAAAAGAATTCCTGTGCATCCATAGCTCAGCTGGATAGAGTACTCGGCTACGAACCGAGCGGTCGGAGGTTCGAATCCTCCTGGATGCACC
>NZ_JBIEIU010000011.1:0-237299 GCF_052113645.1 Serratia quinivorans
CCGTCCATCTGAGCAGCACCGGTGATCATGTTTTTAACGTAGTCGGCGTGCCCTGGGCAGTCAACGTGCGCGTAGTGGCGAGTCGGGGTGTCATACTCAACGTGAGAAGTGTTGATGGTGATACCACGAGCTTTTTCTTCTGGCGCGTTATCGATCTGGTCGAAAGCACGTGCAGCACCGCCGTAGGTTTTAGCCAGAACGGTAGTGATTGCTGCAGTCAGGGTAGTTTTACCGTGGTCAACGTGGCCGATAGTACCAACGTTAACGTGCGGTTTGGAACGTTCAAATTTTTCTTTAGACACGGCTATATTCCTTACTCTTATGCTCTCCCCTCATGGAGAGAGCACTGATCAATGTGTTAAACCCGAAAGCTTATTTACCACGGGCTTCAATAACGGCCTGAGCGACGTTGTTCGGCGCATCATCGTACTTCAGGAACTCCATGGAGTAAGAAGCACGGCCTTTGGTCAGAGAACGCAGTTGAGTTGCGTAGCCGAACATCTCGGACAACGGAACTTCAGCGTGAATCTGAACGCCAGTAGCGTTGGATTCCTGACCTTTCAGTTGGCCACGACGACGGCTAAGGTCACCGATGACGTCACCAGTGTTCTCTTCCGGCGTTTCAACTTCAACCTTCATGATTGGCTCAAGCAAAACAGGTTTCGCTTTCTTAAAGCCATCTTTAAAGGCGATAGACGCGGCCAGTTTAAACGCCAATTCGGAGGAGTCAACATCGTGGTAAGAACCGAAATGCAGACGCACACCGAGATCGACAACCGGGTAACCAGCCAACGGACCAGACTTAAGCTGCTCCTGGAGGCCTTTATCAATGGCAGAGATGTATTCCGTTGGGATCACACCACCTTTAATGTCATTGACGAACTCGTAGCCTTTCGGATTTGAGCCCGGCTCCAGTGGGTACATGTCGATCACAACGTGACCATACTGACCACGACCACCAGACTGCTTGGCGTGTTTACCTTCGATATCGGTAACTTTCGAACGAATCGCTTCACGGTAAGCAACCTGAGGTTTGCCCACGTTAGCTTCAACGTTGAATTCACGACGCATACGGTCAACCAGGATGTCCAGGTGAAGTTCACCCATACCTGCGATGATAGTCTGACCTGATTCTTCGTCAGTCCATACGCGGAATGATGGGTCTTCCTTCGCCAGACGGCCCAGAGCCAGACCCATTTTTTCTTGGTCAGCTTTGGTTTTTGGTTCAACTGCAACGGAGATTACCGGCTCAGGGAACTCCATACGCTCCAGAATGATCACGTTGTTTGGATCACACAGAGTGTCACCGGTAGTCACGTCTTTCAGACCGATAGCCGCAGCGATGTCGCCTGCACGAACTTCTTTGATCTCTTCACGCTTGTTAGCGTGCATCTGAACGATACGCCCCAGACGTTCACGCTGAGATTTCACTGGGTTAAATACAGTGTCACCTGAGTTGACGAGACCGGAGTAAACGCGGAAGAACGTCAGGTTACCCACGAATGGGTCAGTAGCGATTTTGAACGCCAGAGCAGAGAACGGCTCAGTGTCGTCAGAATGGCGAACTGCTGGAGTGTCTTTGCCGTCATCCAAAATACCGTTGATAGCTGCAACGTCAGTTGGTGCTGGCAGATACTCAACAACAGCATCCAGCATTGCCTGTACGCCTTTGTTTTTAAACGCAGAACCACAGGTAACCAGGATGATTTCATTGTCCAGAACGCGCTTACGCAGAGAAGTTTTGATCTCTTCTTCAGTCAGCTCTTCGCCACCAAAGAATTTCTCCATCAGCTCATCAGAGCCTTCAGCAGCGGCCTCAACCAGTTTCTGACGCCATTCTTCAGCCAGAGCTTGCATATCAGCTGGGATCTCTTCGTATTCGAAGGTCACGCCCTGATCGGCTTCGTTCCAGTTGATTGCTTTCATCTTCACCAGGTCAACAACACCGGTGAATTTCTCTTCCGCGCCAATAGCCAGCTGCAGAGGGACCGGAGTTGCACCCAGACGTTGTTCAATCTGACCAACAACTTTCAGGAAGTTAGCACCCATGCGGTCCATTTTGTTAACGAACGCGATGCGTGGAACTTTATATTTGTTAGCCTGACGCCATACGGTTTCAGACTGTGGCTGAACGCCACCAACAGCACAGTAAACCATTACCGCGCCATCAAGAACACGCATGGAACGTTCTACTTCGATGGTGAAGTCAACGTGTCCTGGGGTGTCGATGATGTTAATGTGGTGTGCTTCGAACTGCTTAGCCATACCAGACCAGAAACAGGTAGTCGCAGCGGACGTGATGGTAATACCACGTTCCTGCTCCTGCTCCATCCAGTCCATGGTAGCTGCGCCGTCATGCACTTCACCGATTTTGTGGTTTACACCGGTGTAGAACAAAACACGTTCGGTAGTGGTTGTTTTACCGGCGTCGATGTGGGCGCTGATACCGATGTTACGATAGCGCTCAATGGGTGTTTTACGAGCCATTTGATTCCTCTATTGCCTTAGGCGTTCAAGTTCGGTTAACCCAAGCGGGTTGGCTTCTTGAAGCGCCCGCTTGGTTAGCATAACTACTGCGTGGCAATTACCAGCGGTAGTGGGCGAACGCCTTGTTGGCTTCTGCCATACGGTGAACGTCTTCACGTTTCTTAACAGCAGAACCTTTGTTCTCAACTGCATCAGAAAGTTCGTTCGCCAAGCGCAGAGCCATGGATTTATCACCGCGTTTACGAGCAGCATCAACGATCCAACGCATTGCCAGAGCATTACGACGGACCGGGCGGACTTCAACTGGCACCTGATAAGTAGAACCACCAACGCGGCGAGACTTAACTTCTACAGTCGGGCGAACGTTGTCGAGAGCTACTTCGAAAGCTTCCAGGTAATCTTTACCAGAACGCTGAGCCAGGGTCTCCAGCGCGGTATAGACGATTGCTTCTGCAGTAGATTTTTTACCATCTACCATCAGGATGTTTACAAATTTAGCCAACAGTTCGGATCCGAACTTAGGATCTGGAAGGATTTTACGTTGGCCAATTACGCGACGACGTGGCATGGAAATACTCCGTTGTTAATTCAGGATTGTCCAAAACTCTACGAGTTTATTTTGACATTAAAGTGAAAATGTTTGGCCTTACTTAACGGAGAACCATTAAGCCTTTGGCTTCTTCACGCCGTACTTGGAACGAGCTTGCTTACGGTCTTTAACACCGGAGCAGTCAAGTGCACCACGGACGGTGTGGTAACGCACACCTGGCAAGTCTTTTACACGACCGCCACGGATCAGGATCACGGAGTGTTCCTGCAGGTTATGACCTTCACCGCCGATGTAGGAGGTAACTTCAAAACCGTTAGTCAAACGCACACGGCATACTTTACGCAGTGCGGAGTTTGGTTTCTTAGGAGTGGTGGTATATACGCGAGTACATACGCCACGTTTCTGCGGGCAGGCTTCCAGCGCTGGAACGTTGCTTTTAGCAGCCTTCACAGAGCGTGGTTTGCGTACCAGCTGATTAATTGTTGCCATTAAAAAGCTCCTGGTTTTTGCTTCGTAAACACGTGATAAATCCCCTCGTATGCACTACTGGCAAAGTACGAGGACGCAGAATTTTATGGCTGAGTAGTAGAGGTGTCAAGAAATATACAACATCACTCTCATCACCAGGCCATTTGGCTGCGATGTTTTTCGGTTAATTCAACGAAGTGATTATAGCCGATGACAGTGATTTTGTGTGAAAAATGACCAGACACCCCTCTGGCATCCAGGTCGTTCTGCAGCGCATAAAGGGATATGGGGGCGTTGAGCAGCAATTCAAGGTGAGCGCTGCCGACCAGGCCGGCCAACACACCATCCTGCAGCAGCAACAGGTCATCGCCCGGGGCGGTCAGACGCAGCAACGCGGGCAAATCGCATTGAGTGGGGGAACGGCTAAGGGTATACAGCATCAGGATTTCCTAAAAAGTCATCACCGCATCAAAACTGGCCAGTTGGCGACTCAGCGCATCCGGAGCCAAAACCTCGGCGTCCAGTACCCAGTCGGTCACCTGACTCAGGCCGCGTTCCTGTAGCGATGCCTGGCAAAGATAACACTGTTCAACGTCATACAGCGGCAGCACGCCAAAAGTGGCGATGTAATTGCGCGCCAGAATTTTTTCCGGTTGCTGCCCCGGCAATAACTGCAACACGCCGTCACCGATAAAAAACACGCCCAGATCTTCGCTCAGCGCCGAAGTGGCCAACAGTGCATCCAGCCCTTCCCTGCCGCCAGCGCTGCCGTGCGGACTCTGGGTAAAAACAAAAGCGACTCGTTTCATAAACTCTCTCAGAACTGCACCAGGCGGTCACAGCTCAGTGAAGCCTCAGCCAAAGAGCCCAACCCGCTGAGGGTGAAACCCGGCTGAAGATTAGCGCTGGCCAGCCCTTGCTGTGCGGCTTCCTGTTCATCGGTCACACCACGCCGCAGCGCAGCGGCCACGCAGACGTTGAGCTCAATACCATGTTGCTGCGCCAGCTGCACCCAACCACGTACCAAATCAAATTCGTCGCTGGCAGGGGCAGTCAGCTGATTGGCGTTCAACACCCCTTCACGGTAAAAAAACACGCTGGAGAGGCGGTGTCCCTTGGCCAGCAAGGCCTGGGCGAATTGATAGGCGCTGCTGGCCTGTTGGGTGCCGTAAGCCGGGCCGGTGACCAAAAGACAGTAATCCAGCATCAACGGTCAGTTCCCAACAGATCACCGCTTTTGAACTGACGGATGTACAGATACACGGTGTGTTTAGAGATATTCAGACGGTCCGCCACCTGATTAATCGCGTCTTTGATATCAAAAATGCCTTTCTCGTAAAGGTTCAGTACCACCTGACGGTTTTTGGCATTGTTGGAGACATTGCGATCGGCATTCACTTCCTCAATGGTGAACTCCAGCGTTTGCGCCACCAGATCGTCGACGGAAGAAGCAAAGTTGACTGAAGGCGCCACATCCTGAGTTTCCGGCGGCATGAAGGTCTGCATCACCTGGGAGAAAGGCACATCGAGGTTCATGTTGATGCACAGCAAGCCAATCACTCGCTGCTCGCGATTGCGGATGGCGATAGTCACCGACTTCATCAGCACGCCGCTCTTGGCGCGGGTAAAATAGGCCTTCGATACGCTGCTGTCATCGCCGGCCATGTCATGCAACATACGCAGCGCCAGGTCAGTGATCGGCGAACCGATTTGCCGCCCGGTGTGCTCGCCATTCGCAATGCGTACCGCCGAGCATTTCAAATCTTCCAAAGCGTGCAGCACGATCTCACAGTGCCCGCCGATCAACATCGCCAGGCCGTCGACAACCGCTTCGTAAGACTTCAGGATTTCATGATCCGTCTGGGTAAACGGACGTTCATTCAGCAAATCAAGTTCGCTGGCTTCGCTGGATAAAAGCGAATTAGACATCGAAAATACCACCCTCAAAGATCGCCTGTGCCAGGGGGCGCAGCTAAAACTGCTCGTGCGGGTTCCCTTCCACAGGCGGCCCCCCTGAGGTTAGGCAGGATGAGCTGGCTGATATCAGTCTGAAACAGCACGACGAGCGTCCGCAGGCCGATGGGATGACCAGGAACAGTTTTAGGTACACGCCCTAAGGGGCAGGCGCATGACTCATAAGTCCGGATTATTAGTCTAGCAAAACAGCCAGAGTAAAGTCCTTGCGTTTGCGCGTGGTATTGACGTTAAGCCCGATGCCCGGCAGGCGTCAAGCGATCAGTGGGAAAGGAAGTGAAAGTTACCGGTGATTTGGCCGGTCGAAATGAGCATCGCCGCGAAGAATGTTCGCGGCGATGGGGGGACTCAGAGAGGCTTATTGCGCTTTGGCATCAGCCGCTGCGTCAGCCGGTTTCTCTGCCTTGGCGTCGGCTTTCGGTGTAGCTTTCACATCCAGCAGCTCAACGTCGAACACCAGGGTGGAGTTAGCCGGGATGCCCGGAACGCCGGTTTTACCGTAGGCCAGCGCCGGTGGGATAACCAGCTTGATTTTGCCGCCTTTCTTGATGTGTTTCAGGCCTTCAGTCCAACCTGGGATCACACCGTCCAGACGGAATGACAGTGGCTCGCCACGGGTGTAGGAGTTATCAAACTCGGTACCGTCGGTCAGGGTGCCCTTGTAGTTCACGACAACGGTATCGCTGTCTTTAGGCGCAGAACCGGTACCCGGTTTTTCTACCTGATACAGCAGGCCGGACTCGGTTTTCTTCACGCCTTTTTCTTTCGCGAAGGTGTCGCGGTACTTGGTGCCTTTCGCTTCGTTATCTTTCGCGTCCTGCTCCATCTTCGCCTGAGCGGAAGCCTTCACGCGCGCTTCAAAGCTCTGCAGAGTTTTTTCGATATCTGCGTCGTTCAGCTTGCTCTTGTTGGCGAAAGCGTCCTGAACGCCTGAGATCAACTGGTCTTTATCCAGTTTGATGCCCAGCTTTTCTTGCTCTTTCAGTGAGTTGTCCATGTAACGGCCCAGGGATGCACCCAATGCGTAAGCCGCTTGCTCGTCATCGTTCTTGAACTTGCCAGTGCTTGGCGCCGCGTCGGCAGCTTTAGCTGCTTCTGCCGGTTTAGCTGCATCGGCAGCCATGACCTGGGTCGCATTCAAAGCAAAAGCCATAGTGGTTGCCAGAAGCGTGACTTTAAACAAAGATTTCATCCATTTCTCCAGTGTCTGAAGCGGTGCCCCAAACAATCATTAAGTAAGATAACCGGGCTACTATAGCTGTCCGAAACAAAACAAAACAGTCACACAGGTAACCAATCGAGTCAAAGTGTGACTCCAGCTTTAAACAGAAGTTTCGTTTAATGTGCTACCCGTATGATAAGTCAGATTTTTCCTGTACCCGCAGTATCAACAGTAACAAAAACCACCGGGGCAAGCGCTCTATTTTTCAGCAATTTACACAGCGTGCCGGCGCTTGCCGCCCTCGCCCTCACCGAGCGGGATGAAATAGCGCAGCGCAAAGCCGGTGGCAGCTGTTAACATAGCGCCAGATTCAGGATTAAACCGTGTCAGAGGTAGCATCATGCACAACGCCGATACCCAAAGCCTGTTACTGCGGCTTGAAGAGCTGGAAAGCCGCCAGGCCTTTCAGGAAGTCACCATCGAAGAACTCAATCAGACCGTGGTGCAACACCAGCTTGAAATGATGAAATTGCAGGATCAGCTACGCATGCTGACCGATAAGCTGCGTTCGACCCAAACGTCGATGATCGCCTCGCAGTCGGAAGAAACCCCACCGCCACATTATTGATAAGCAATAAAAAAGGGCAGCCCCAGGGCCGCCCTTTTTTGCCGTTACTGCACCGCGATTAGTGGCAGCCGCAACCGCCGTTACCGCAACCGCCTTTCTTGGCCTGATCCTGGTCATGCGCGTGGTCATGATCGTGACCATGGCCGCCGCAGCAACCTTCACCGTGTTCGTGGTGATGATCGTGCTCGCCGTGTACGTGACCGTGTGCCAGTTCTTCAGCAGTAGCTTCGCGGATCGCGACAACTTCTACGTTGAAGTTCAGGTTCTGGCCAGCCAGCATGTGGTTACCGTCGACCACTACGTGATCGCCGTCCACTTCGGTGATTTCGACCGGTACTGGGCCCTGATCGGTGTCAGCCAGGAAACGCATGCCAACTTCCAACTCGTCAACGCCCATAAAGACGTCTTTCGGCACGCGCTGCACCAGGTTTTCGTCGTAGTTGCCGTACGCATCGTTAGCGCCAACATTAACGTCAAAACGATCGCCCGCTTCGTGGCCTTCGAGTGCTTTTTCCAGACCTGCGATCAGAGAACCATGCCCGTGCAGATAGTCCAGCGGCGCACTCACCGGAGACTCATCAACCAACACACCGTCTTCTGTACGTACTTGATAAGCCAGGCTGACCACCAAGTCTTTTGCTACTTTCATGATATCTCCTACCGTTGGATACTTGGACGCGGCCGTCATGGGGGCCACGCCTTTACCGGACAGATTGTATCGGAAATCTGCCCCGCTGTACCCTCCAGCATAAAAAAACGCACTCGATAACGCTATTCCGGATGGAAAATACCGATCACCTGTTCCTGCGGCCGGACGTGCTTCTCCACCTGCTGTTCGGTCTGTCGCTGATGATGGCCGCACTTGACGCACTCCACCACTTCGACCTGGTCCTCGCGCCAAACTGCCAGCGTATCCATAGCCTTACAGCTTGGGCAGACCGCCCCGGCGATAAATCTTTTACGTGTTGCAGACATCTCAGTGCTCCAAATTATTCGTATTCATCCCAGCCGTCGAACTGGCGACTCTCTTTTTGCATTTCCCGGTGGAAAAGTTCTTCCAGCTCGCGCCGCGCCTCTTTCACGCGGGAAATTTGCGCCACATCGCCATGATGCGGTGGCATCAATTCACGCAACATCCGCATATCCAACCGGCGAAAGTGTTGCTGCGCGCGATAGGCCTGATGCGGATGCATACCCAATTCCATCAGTGCCTTACGCCCCAACTCCAGTGCGCTGGAGAAGGTTTCGCGGCTGAACTGTTTAACGCCCGCCTGCAGTAATTCGTGCGCCTCCACACGGCCACGCGCACGCGCCAGAATGCTCAGTTCGGGAAAGTGCTGCTGGCACAGGCGCACAATTTCCATGGTGTCTTCCGGCTCATTACAGGTGATCACTATCGATTTGGCCTTTGCGGCGCCGGCCGCACGCAGCAGCTCCAGCTCGGTGGCGTCACCGTAATACACCTTGTAGCCGTAACGACGCAGTACGCCGACGGCGCTGACATCGCGCTCCAGGACGGTAATGCGCATCTTGTTGGCCATCAGCAGGCGGCCAATCACCTGACCAAAGCGCCCGAAACCAACGATGATCACCTGCGGATCATCATCTTCCACATACGGCGTCTCTTCATCTTCATCCCGGGCGTTATAACGGCGCACCAGGATACGATCGATAATCTGCATCAGCAGCGGCGTGGTCATCATCGACAGGGTCACCACCACCAACAACAGCGCAAGCTGATCGGGCTGCAACACCTTCTGCGTACCCGCTGCCGAAAACAGCACGAAGGCGAATTCCCCACCCTGGCTGAGCACGCCGGCAAACTGCAAGCGCACCGAGCTGCGCAGGCCGAAAATACGCGACAGCGAATACAGCACGCCAGACTTGATCGCCACCAACAGCACCACGCCGAGCAGCACTTCGGCCAGATGGGTATAGAGTACGCCGATATTCAGCGCCATGCCCACCGAGATAAAAAACAGCCCCAGCAGCAGCCCTTTGAAAGGCTCGATGGAGATTTCCAGCTCATGGCGATACTCACTTTCCGCCAGCAGCACGCCGGCGATAAAGGTACCGAGCGCCATCGACAGGCCAAGCGCATCCATAAACAATGCCGCTCCCAGCACCACCAGCAGGGCCGCGGCGGTAAAAATTTCACGTACCCCGGAAGAGGCGATATAGCGGAACAGCGGACGCAGCAAGAAACGTCCCCCGATCAGCATGCCACCGAACGCCGCGACCTTGAGCGCGATCTTCGCCCAGTCGTCGCTGTTGCCGCCGGCACCGGCCAGGATCGGGATCAGCGCCAACGCCGGGATCACCGCCATATCCTGGAACAACAGTACCGAGAACCCCAGTTGACCGCCTTCGTTGCGGTTCATGCCCTTCTCGCGCATCAACTGCAGCGCCATGGCGGTTGAAGACATCGCCAGTCCGATACCGCCTATCACCGCGGCCTGCCAGGCAAAATGCGTCAGATACAGCAGCGCGCCCAATACGGCGGCGGTGATCAGCACTTGCCCGGCGCCGACGCCAAAGATTGAGCGTCGCAGCTCCCACAGTTTGCTCGGGTTCAGTTCCAGTCCGATGATAAACATCAGGAACACCACGCCCAGCTCGGAAAAGTGCAGGATCTCGTCGACGTCGCGGATGAACCCCAGCCCCCAGGGACCGATGGCGATACCGGCAATCAGGTAACCCAGCACCGCGCCAATGCCCAGGCGTCGGGCAATCGGCACCGTGACCACGGCGGCGAACAGAAACAATAAAATTGCGGTCAGTAACGTTGAGCCTTCCATGTTTACCTTCCTCCGTGCGGCAGCGGGTTACGCAGCCAGTCGCCATACGCCGTGGCATGGCTTTCCAGCACTTCCGGTTTCTGCCGGCGCGCCCAATACACCAGGATCGGCGTCAGCCAGTGCATATGGCACATGGCGGCGGTCAGTTCGAACGGCCGCAGAATATCTTCCATCGGGTAGCGGTTATAACCACCGGTGCGATAGGCGCCCTCCGGTTCCCCGGTGGTGATCACCGAACGCCAGTACTTTCCCGCCAGTGCATTGCCGCCCATGCCGCTGGCAAAACCGCGCGACAGCACGCGATCCAACCATTCTTTCAACAGGGCCGGGCAACTGTAGGTATAGAGAGGATGTTGAAAAACAATGACCTGATGTTCACGCAGCAGTTGTTGTTCGTGGTGAATATCAATAAAAAAATCAGGATAGTGCGCGTATAAATCGTGCACGGTGACATGTTCCAACTGCTGTGCCGGTCGAAGCAAAACCCGATTCGCGACCGAGTCCTGGGATTCCGGATGGGCATACAGCAGCAAGACCTTGGGCGGCTGCGACATCATTCCCCTCCAAAGCGTCGTCAGGGTAGCGGTTTTCCGTTACCATGCTCCGCAAAGACTAATAATAGGACAGTCTGTGTCCTGTTAACTTAGAATCCATTCAATTTAACATACTCTGAACATACGGCGCTTTATGATTGTATTCTCCTCGCTACAAATCCGACGCGGCACCCGCGTCCTGTTGGACAACGCCACGGCGACGGTTAATCCAGGTCAGAAAGTCGGCCTGGTGGGTAAAAACGGCTGCGGCAAATCTACGCTGCTGGCCTTGCTAAAGGGCGAAATGGCCGCAGACGGCGGCAGTTACACCTTCCCGAGCAACTGGGCCCTGGCCTGGGTCAACCAGGAAACGCCGGCGCTTGACGTGCCGGCACTTGAGTATGTTATCGACGGTGACCGCGAATTCCGCCAGCTTGAAGCCGATCTGCAACTGGCGAACGATAAAAACGACGGCCACGCCATCGCCACGCTGCACGGCAAGCTGGATGCTATCGACGCCTGGACCATTCGCTCTCGTGCCGCCAGCCTGCTGCACGGCCTGGGTTTCTCCAACGAACAGTTGCTTAATCCGGTCCGCGCCTTCTCCGGCGGCTGGCGTATGCGTCTGAACCTGGCGCAAGCGCTGCTCTGCCGCTCCGACCTGCTGCTGCTCGACGAACCGACCAACCACCTGGATTTGGACGCCGTGATCTGGCTGGAACGCTGGTTGAAGGGCTACCCCGGCACGCTGGTACTGATTTCGCATGACCGCGATTTCCTGGATCCGATCGTCGATAAAATTTTGCATATCGAACAAGAGACCATCAACGAATATACCGGCAACTACTCCTCGTTCGAGCGTCAGCGTTCGACCAAACTGGCGCAGCAGCAATCGCTGTACCTGAACCAGCAGGAGAAAGTGGCGCACCTGCAAAGCTACATCGATCGCTTCCGCGCGCAGGCCACCAAGGCCAAACAGGCGCAGAGCCGCATCAAAATGCTGGAACGCATGGAGCTGATCGCCCCGGCCCACGTCGATAACCCGTTCAGCTTCAGCTTCCGCCAGCCGGAAAGCTTGCCGAACCCGTTGCTGCGCATGGAGAAGGTCAGTGCCGGCTACGACGACAAGGTGATCCTGAAATCGATCAAGCTGAACCTGGTTCCCGGCTCGCGCATTGGTTTGCTGGGCCGTAATGGCGCCGGTAAATCGACCCTGATCAAAATGCTGGCCGGCTCGCTTGAACCCTTGAGCGGTGAGATTGGTCTGGCGAAGGGGATCAAACTGGGTTACTTCGCCCAGCATCAGTTGGAGTTCTTGCGCGCTGATGAGTCGCCGTTGCAACACCTGAGCCGCATCGCGCCGCGGGTGCTGGAACAACAGTTGCGCGATTACCTCGGCGGCTTTGGCTTCCAGGGCGATAAGGTCACCGAAGCCACCGAGCGATTCTCCGGCGGCGAAAAGGCGCGGCTGGTGCTGGCGCTGATCGTCTGGCAGCGCCCTAACCTGCTGCTGCTCGATGAACCGACCAACCACCTCGATTTGGACATGCGCCAGGCATTGACCGAAGCCCTGATCGATTTCGAAGGCGCGTTGGTGGTGGTCTCGCACGACCGTCACCTGTTGCGCTCCACCACCGACGATCTCTATCTGGTGCATGATGGCCAGGTGGAAGTGTTCGAAGGCGATCTGGACGACTATCAGCAATGGCTGATCGACCTGCAGCGCCAGGAGAACCAGCAGGACGCACCGGAGAAAGAGAACAACGGTAACAGCGCTCAGGCACGTAAAGATCAGAAACGTCGCGAAGCCGAGTTCCGCAGCCAGACCCAGCCGCTGCGCAAGCAGATCGCCAAACTGGAACAGCAAATGGAAAAGCTGAGTGCCGAACTGGCGGCAGTGGAAGAGAAGCTGGCGGACTCCACGCTGTATGACATCAGCCGTAAAGCCGATCTGACCCTCTGCCTACAGCAACAAAGTCAGGCCAAGTCCGCATTGGAAGAAACGGAAATGACCTGGCTGGATGCGCAAGAACAGTTGGAACAGTTTACGCAAGAGTTCGAATCTTAAGCAATGCAGGGGCGGCATGCCGTCCCCGACGGATCACCCTTTGTAAAAGGGTTTATCCCCCAGAATGGTCGCACGGTGCATAATGCGCCGCTGCGGCAGGTAATCCGCGTTGGCGTAATGCTGCGTCACGCGGTTATCCCAGATGGCAATGTCATTCTCCTGCCAGCGCCAACGCACCTGGAACTCCGGTTTGGTAATGTGGGCAAATAGGAAGTTCAGCAGCGCGTCACTCTCCTTCGGCGCCAAATCGACAATCCGGGTCGTGAAGCCTTCATTGACGAACAGCGCCTGCCGGCCGCTGACCGGATGCGTGCGCACCACCGGATGCAGCAGCGGCGGGTTTTTCTGTACCGCCAGTTGCCAGCGCTGATGTTCCTCTTCGCTGCCGCGATGCTTGTATTCGGGGAATGACTTGGTGAAGTCATGCTCTGCCTTCAGCCCTGCCAGCAACTGTCTTAAAGGGGCAGACAAGGCTTCATAAGCCGCAATCCCACTGGCCCACAGCGTATCTCCGCCGGTGGAGGGCAGGGTTTTCGCCGCCAAAATCGCCCCCAGCGGCGGGTTTTCGATAAAGGTCACGTCGGTATGCCAGTTATCGTTGTCCGGCGGATTATCGTCATGGGTATCCAGCACGATAATCTCTTTTACATCGGCGGCTTGCGGGTAGACCGGGTGGATGTGCAGATCGCCGAAACGACCGGCCAGATTGCGCTGTTGCAGTGGCGTGATCGGTTGATTGCGCAAGAACAGTACCTGGTGTTTGAGCAATGCATGATAGAGCTGTTCAAACTGGCCGTCACCCAAAGGGCGCGCCAGCTCAACGTTTTCCACCAGCGCACCGATATAAGGCCCCAACGGGGTGATACTCAAACGTTCGTTCATTGCTGTACTCCATGCCACGGGGTCAATCGGCGCTGCAAGGCACGCAGCCCCAGCTCCAGCCCAAATGCAATAATCGCAATCACGCCGATACCGGCCAGTACCACATCGGTCGCCAGAAACTCACCGGCGGATTGCACCATAAATCCCAGGCCGCGGGTGGCGGCAATCAGTTCTGCGGCCACCAGCGTCGACCAACCGACCCCCAGCCCAATGCGGATACCGGTTAAAATCTCCGGCAAGGCGCTCGGCAGCACCACGAACCGCAGCACCTGCCAGCGGTTGGCACCCAGCGCGCGGGCAGCACGTACCCGAACTTGAGCCACGCTGCGCACCCCGGCCACGGCAGACAAAGTTACCGGGGCGAAAATCGCCAGATAAATCAGCAGTATTTTCGAGGTTTCACCGATGCCGAACCAAATCACCATCAGTGGCAGGTAGGCCAATGGTGGCACCGGGCGGTAGATTTCAATCAACGGATCGAGAATGCCGCGCACCGTATCGTTCAGCCCCATGGCGATACCCACCGGGACCCCGATAATCACCGCGGCCAGCAGCGCTACCAGAATGCGCCCCAGGCTGGCGGCCAAATGCTGCCACAGCGTGGCGTCCATAAAGCCCTGCGGACTGGCGATGGTAATCAATTGATGCAACACCTGCTGCGGTGCCGGCAAGAATAGCGGGCTGATCAGGTTCAGCGCGGTCACGCCCCACCAAATAGCCAATACCACCAACAGGGTGGCGCTGCTCAACCAGACGTTACGCGGCACGCTAAAGCGCCGCGGTGCCGCAGCCTTCGGCTGGGCAACCTCTTTAAGGGCAGAATGCAGGCTCATAACAAGGCCTCGCGCTGTTGGAAGACTTTGCCCAGCACGTATTCGCGCTGGGCGATAAATTCAGGATCGGATTTGATCGAACGACAGGCTTCGCCGTCAGCATAGCGTTGGCCGAAGTTCAACGTCAGACGCTCCACCACCTGCCCCGGTCCCGGCGACAGCAGCAGCAGTTCGCTGGCGAGAAACACTGCTTCTTCAATATCGTGGGTAATCAGCAGCACCTGTTTGCCGGTATCCCGCCAGATGGTCAGCAGCAGTTCCTGCATTTGCTCACGAGTAAAAGCGTCCAGTGCGCCGAACGGTTCGTCCAGCAACAGCAAACGCGGGTCGGCCGCCAGGGCGCGAGCGATGCCCACCCGCTGGCGCATACCGCCGGAAAGCTGCCAGATGAAGTGCTGCTCATAACCGGCCAGTCCGACACGCTGCAACATCTGCTGCGCCACTTCACGACGCTGCGGCTTGCCGACACCGGCCAACTGCAAACCGAACTCGACGTTATCCACCACGTTACGCCACGGCAGTAAACCTTCATGCTGGAACACCACGCCCCGCTCGGCTCCGGGGCCTTTTACGGGAACTTCGTCAAGCGTGATGCTGCCAGCTGAAGGCTCGATAAACCCGGCGATCAAATTCAGCAGTGTGGTTTTGCCGCAGCCCGAAGGGCCAAGCACCACCACCAGTTGTCCGGCGTCAATCTGGAACGAGACGTCGCGCAGCGCAGGGCGCCCCTGGTACTCTGTTGAAAGATGGTTAACGTTTAGCATTCTGCTCCCTTACGACTGCGGCGCAGCCTGCACCTGTTTCACAAAGCGATCGGTGACATAGGCACTGTAATCGCTGTCGACCTGGGGAATTTTGCCCTGCTGCTTGAGGAACTCGGCGGTATCATGAATGGCCTTGTCCACCGGCTGGCCAAGCTGGGTGATCTGCTCGGCGACCGGCAGGTAAGTATTGCCCTGCACCAGCACCGGTATCTGCTCTTCCGGCACCCCGCTCAACCGGGACAGCGTGCTGAGGTTGCCCTTGTCCTTCAGCCATTGATCCGGCTGCGCCAGATAGGCTTTTTGCGCGTTCAGTGCGCTGGCGGCAAAGGCGGTCACCACTTCAGGATGTTTCTCGGCAAAATCCTTACGCACCACCCAGACGTCGAGCGTCGGGGCACCCCACTGTCCGACCTGGGCAGAATCCGTCAGCACCTTGCCCTGCTTGGCCAACTCATTGACCACCGGAGCCCAAACATAGGCGCCATCGATATCACCGCGCTGCCAGGCAGCGGCGATGGCCGGCGGTTGCAGATTGAGTATTTTGACCTGTTCAGGTTTGATGCCCCAATGCTTCAGAGAGGCCAGCAGGCTGTAGTGAGTGGTTGAGATAAAGGGCACGGCGATGCGTTTGCCGATCAGATCCTGCGGGCTTTTAATCTCTTTTTTCACCACCAGCGCTTCGGAACTGCCGAGCTGGGAGGCGATCAGAAACACTTCGATGGGGAGTTTTTGGCTGGCGGCCACCGCCAACGGGCTGGAACCGATGTTGCCGATCTGCACGTCGCCGGAAGCCAATGCGCGCAACACGCTGGAACCACTGTCGAATTTACGCCAGTCAACGGTCGCGCCAGACTGTTTGGCGAAGCTGTTTTCTGCCTGCGCCACCTTGGCGGGTTCCGCCGAGGTCTGGTAAGCCACGGTCACGTCCACCGCATAGGCGCTGGCCGCGCTGAGTGACAACACCAGCAGTGCCGCGCTGCGTAATGAAAAGAGTTTGCTCGTCATGGTCGCTCCGTTGATAAAAGTCTGTTCAGTTGCTGACAGTTTTATCTGAGCGGTGGCGAGCTATAAAAGAATAAAAAACTCTGGGTTATTACTTATGGGAATATTTAATTAAATCAAATCGACCCATTGCCCCTCGGCGGCGCTGCTGCGCTGGGCGGCATCGATAAACGCCATGCCCTGCACGCCGGTTTCAATCCCCGGTAACAGCGGTGCCGCCTGAGGGCCTTCACGCAGTCGCTGGGCCGCCTCGCGGTAAATTTGGCCAAATCCCTCCAGATAGCCCTCAGGGTGGCCGGCCGGCACGCGTGCCAGTGGGCGGTTCTCCGCATACTGGCATGAAGAAGCACGGGTGATGCAATAGGCCGGCGCATCTCGCGGGCGCATCCACAGCTGGTTCGGTTGCTCCTGGCAAAACTCCAGGCTGCCCTCGCTGCCATAGATCCGCAGCCGCAGGCCGTTCTCATGGCCGCAAGCCACCTGACTTGCCCACAGTCGGCCTCTGGCACCATTGGCATAACGCATTTGTACCCGCACATCGTCGTCCAGCTTGCGCCCCGGAATAAACGTCGTCAGCTCGGCACTGATCGCCTGCGGCAACAAACCGCTGACAAACTGCGCCAACTGCCAGGCGTGGGTGCCGACGTCACCGATACACCCGGCCCCGGCCTTCTCTGGCTGCGCGCGCCACCCCGCCTGCTTGTTATCGGTCAGCTCCAGCGGCTGCGCCAGCCATTCCTGCAGATATTCCACTTCGATAAAGCGGATTTCGCCCAGTTCACCGGCCAACACCCGACTGCGCGCCTCACGCACCAACGGATAGGCGCTGTAGTTGTGGGTCAATATCAGTTGCCTTCCGCTGGCGCGCACCGTTTCGGCCAATTGCAACGCCTCGGCGTAACTGTTGCACAGCGGTTTGTCGCAGATGACGTCGATGCCGGCGTTGAGAAAGGCGGTCGCTACCGGCGCATGCAAATAATTGGGCGTGACGATCGCCACCACATCCACGCCGTCTGCGCGAGCCGCCTCGACCTGCGCCATCTGCTGGAAATCGCGATAGCAGCGCTGCGGATCCAGGTGCAGTCGTTCACCGGTGCGACGACAGTTTTCCCCATCGGAGGAGAAAGCCCCGGCCACCAGCTCGAACTCGTCGTCCATCCGCGCCGCCAGACGGTGCACCGCGCCGATAAAGGCCCCTTCTCCACCGCCGACCATCCCTAAGCGTAATCTCATGGCTGTTCTCCGAGACCCAGCATCCGCCGGACCTCTTTGCGCTCACCGCCGGAGGCGGCAAAATCATCAAACGCCCGATCGGCGACAGGAATAATATGGCGAGCGATAAACTCGGCCCCTTCCCGCGCCCCCGCTTCGGGCGACTTCAGGCAGCACTCCCATTCCAGCGTGGCCCAACCGGGGAAATCGTACTGTGCCAGTTTGCTGAAGATCGCCGGGAAGTCGATCTGCCCATCACCGAGCGAGCGAAAACGCCCGGGCCTCTCCAGCCACGGCTGATAACCGCCGTACACGCCGCTGCGGGCACTGGGCCGATATTCCGCATCTTTGACGTGAAACGCCCGGATGCGCGCATGGTAAACATCAATAAAGCCCAGATAGTCCATTTGCTGTAAATGCAGATGGCTGGGGTCGTACAAAATATGGCAGCGCGGATGATTGCCAACCTGACGCAGGAAACGCTCGAAAGTCACCCCGTCGTGCAGATCCTCCCCTGGGTGCAGCTCATAGCAAAGGTCAACGCCGACGTGGTCAAAAGCATCGAGGATCGGACGCCAACGCTGCGCCAACTGCCCGAAAGCCTCTTCCAGCAGCAGCGCATTGTGCGGCGGCCAGGGATAAAAATAGGGCCAGGCCAGCGCACCGGAGAAGGTGACGTGCGCAGTTAATCCAAGCCGCTGCGACGCTTGCGCGGCCATCAGCAATTGCTCGGTCGCCCATGCCTGACGCGCCGGTGGATTGCCGCGCATCTGCGGTGGGGCAAAAGCATCGAAGGCCAAATCATAGGCCGGATGCACCGCCACCAGTTGCCCCTGCAGGTGAGTGGACAATTCCGAGACAGTCAGGCCGTGTCCCGCCAGCCGTTCACGCACGCCATCGCAATATTCCTGACAGTGGGCGGCCCGCTCGAGATCAAAAATAGCCGGGACACCGGTCGGGATCTGCAAGCTTTTAAACCCCAACCCGGCGGCCCAAGCGGCCAGCCCGTCCAGAGAATCGAACGGTGCCTGCGTACCGATAAACTGGGCCAAAAACAGTCCTGGCCCCTGAATGGTTTTCATGGTGATGACCTCCCTAACATGACCGTTCTCTGGCTGCGCACCGCTTCATCCGCCGCCAGGACTACGCGCAGGCTGTTTAAGGCATCCTGCCAATGCCGACTGAGATCCAGCCCGTCTTGTATCGCCTGAAGAAAATAGCGCTGCTCGCTCAGGCACAGCGCCAAATGGTCCGGTTCGTCCTGACAGTCGATCCAGCGGTCCGGGTGAACAAACTGTTGAGTACTGTCCAGCGCCGCATAATGGACGCGCAACGAATCGGTGCGGGTATGGCCGTCGACGTTATCAGATCCCCTCGCCGCACCCGAGTGTCGCGCAACGATCGAAACCGCGCCGAGTGGCCCAATCACGTCTTTCACGAAATAGGCGGTTTCACTGATCATCGGGCCCCAGCCCGCTTCGTACCAGCCCACCGAACCGTCGGCAAAGCGCACCTGCAGCTGACCATAGTTGTACATTTCCGGCGGCAGCTCATCACTCAACCGGGCGCCGATGGCACTGACGCTAACCGGCTCCGACTGGGTCATCTGACACATCACGTCGAGGTAATGCACGCCGCAGTCGACAATCGGCGACAGTGACTGCATCAGATTACGGTGCACATCCCACATCGCGCCGTGACTTTGCTGATTAAGGTTCATGCGCATCACCAGCGGTTTGCCCAAGCCACGCGCCAATGCAACAAATTGCTGCCATGACGGATGGTGACGCAGGATATAACCGACCACCAGTTGCCGCCCGGCGGCACGGGCCACCCGTTCCGCACCTGCCAGGGTAGTGGCGAGGGGTTTCTCAATGAACAGATGGCAACCGGCCGCCAGCGCCGCCAATGCATAAGCCTCGTGAGTATCGGGCCAGGTGGTCAGACACACCGCGTCCGGGCGCGTCTCCGCCAGAGCTTTGGCAAAATCGCTGAACTCCGGATAACCGCCGCCCAGCCGGGCATTGAGCCGAGACCGGGAGTCGCCACGCGCCACCAATCCGCAGATCTCGACGCCCTCCATGCCGTGATAGGCTTCGGCGTGCGACGCTCCCATATTGCCGCAGCCCACCACCAGCACGCGTAAGTCAGTCATCGCGTTTCTCCTGCTGCGGGTTTTCCCGGTAGTTGAACGTGAAGAAGAACAGCGCCGCGATGACCAGCGCACCGATGGCCGGATACCACCAGAAGCTCTGCCACTGCGGCAATGCGGCCGCCCCCTCCGCCGTCACCATTCGATTGAACAACGCACCACTGATTTGCGAACCGATCAGCATGCCCAGCCCATAGGTGAACAGCACCAGCAGGCTCTGCGCCTGGCCCTTGACCTTGTCGCCCGCCACCTTGTCGGTATAGATAAAGCCAATCACGAAAAAGAAGTCGTAACACATACCGTGCAGAATGATGCCGAGGTAAATCATCCAGCGCAGTTCTTCGGTGATGCCCAACGCAAACATCACGTAACGCAGGAACCACGACAACATGCCGATCAGCAGCATCACTTTGATACCCAACCGCGCGAACAGGAACGGGATCAGCAACATAAAGAACAGCTCGGACATCTGCCCCAACGACATCACGCCGCCAACGTTGCTAAACCCCGTCGCTGCCACGAATGGCGCAGCATAGGCATAGTAGGCCGCCAGCGGGATAGAGATCAGCGTCGCGCAGATGATGAACACCAGGAAGTGCCGTTGCTTTAGCATGGCGAAGGCGTCGGCACACAGCAGGTCACGCATTTTTACCGGTTTGCCACGCTCCGGTGCCGGCGTGTGCGGCAGGGTAAAGCTGTAAAGGGCCAGCACCAACGAAGCGACCGCTGCCAAGGTGAAAATACCGGTGCTGTCGGACAAGCCACTGGCGCCGACGATTAACCCGGCGACAATCCAGCCGAAGGTCCCGAACGCCCGCACCACCGGAAAGGCCTTTTCACTGTTGCTCAGGCTGTAAAACGCCACGTTGTTGCTGAGGGCAATCGTCGGCATATAACACAGCATATAACCGAAGATGATCCACAGCAGGCCGCTTTGCCCACTGCTGAAAAAGCCCGGCATCAGCCAAAGCAACCCGGCGCCGATCAGATGCAGCACCCCCAGCACCTTCTGCGAGGCGAAGAAGCGATCCACCAGCATGCCCAGCACGAACGGCGACAAAATCGACGCGATTGGCCCGGTGGAATAGGCATCGCCGATGATTGCCGCCAGGCCGAACTTGCCCATCACCACGCCGAGCGTGACGTACCAGGCGCCCCAAACAAAGAATTGCAGGAACATCATCAGTGCCAGCCGCGGCACTACCCATTTGAATGTGACGCTGTTGGCCCCCAGGGCCGTGCTGTCAGTTTGCATAATTTCCCCATTGGTATTGTTGTGGTGTTGTCTAACCGCTTTCCGGCAGGAAGGACGGCATAACCACACCGCCGGGCTGCTGCGCTCGGCCTTTCACCTGCGCCAAATGTAATTCACAAATCCGTCCGCCCCATTGCAACAGCACCTGGCTGAGGGCGGAACGTTGCGCCGGCACCAGCACTACCGGCGTGGTGCCGCGGTGATGCTGGTCCAGCATCCAACTGATCAACTCCAGGGCGATCTCTTCGCTGTGGCTGCAACCCGGCCCCAACATGCGCGAGGCCGGATGCGCCACCGACGCCAGATAACCGCCAATCACGCCGTCCAGTTCCCACACGGCGATACGCCACAGCCCACTGGTGTCGTTGATGAAATAGTCGATATCGCGACGGCGCTCGATGCACAGCAGCATTCGCTCCAATTGCAGAATGCCGGGCAGATCGTCCTGCCGAGCGGCACGCACCCGGCCGCGCGTCAGCCGTGGAAAGGAGAAACCCTGCACCGGCACCGGGATCGCCATATCCTGATAAATCGCGTAGGGAGTAAAGCCGGCACGGTGGTACAGCGCGTAAGAGTCCAGGTTTAACGCGCTGGAAAGCAGGCGTATGGGCAGGCCTCCCGCCAACTCATCGGCTTTGGTCAGCAACTGCGCGGCGATGCCGCGACCGAAGTATTCGGGATGCACATTCATGATGCCCAGGCCGAGGTGTGTCTCACGCGGGTGGAAAAAACAGGATCCGCACAACACGCCTTGTTCATCAAGCGCAATCCAGTGCTCGCCGGGATCCAGTTGGCGATAGACGTCAACGAACAGCCCGCAGCTGGCCGGTTCTGCGGTAAAAATGGCGCCCATGCCGTGGCGCTGATACCAGGCATTGGTCGACAGATGGATCAGTTGCGCGATCTCCGGGCGATCGCCGCTTTCCGCTACCCTCAATTGCACCTGCATCCGCCACCTCTTTTCAGATTATGGGTTCAGCGAAATACCGCGAAATCGTAAAATGTAATCGATTTCATTTTCACCATGAGCAAAATGTAATCGATTTCTTTTTTTCGGCAACCTGATTAATGTTATGAAAAGGGCTGATAAGATGAATTTGTAATCAACATCACAATCCTGCGGTCAGGCGCAGACATTTTCCCGCGCTTGAGCCTATTGTGCGGGGCAAATGGGCAGAAGGAACAGCAAACCATGTCGATCGAAAAGGTGGCGAAACTCGCCGGCGTCTCCGCCGCGACCGTTTCACGGGTATTGAACGGCCAGCAGATCGTCAAACCGGCCACTCGCGATAAGGTTCTGGCGGCGATCAGCGCCTGCGACTATCAACCCAACCTGCTGGCGCGGCAGTTGCGCACGTCGCGTAGCCGCATGCTGCTGGTGCTGGTTTCCAGCATCACCAACCCTTTCTGCTCCCTGGTAGTGCGCGGTATCGAAGAAGAGGCCGAGCGTCACGGCTACCACATTTTGCTGTGCAACTCCGAATCCAACCCGACGCGAGAATCCGCCTACCTCAGCCTGCTGAGTGGCAAGGTGGTCGACGGCGTTATTACCATGGACGCGGTCAGTTGCCTGCCCGGCCTGACGGCAATGATTGGTGATTTTCCCTGGGTCCAGTGCGGCGAAGGCGATCCCGAGTTCCGCGCCTCTTCGGTCACCATCGACAACCATCAGGCGGCAATGGCCGGCGTGCGCTATTTGGTCGCTCAGGGCCGACGGCGCATTGCGCTGATCAATAGCGACATGCGCTATCTCTATTCACAGCAGCGTGAGCAGGGTTATCGACAGGCGTTGGCCGAAGCCAAGCTGGATTATTGTCAGGTGGAATATGTCGAAGGATTGGAATACGCCGCCGGCGCACTGGCGATGAGCCGCCTGCTGGACGCACAACCGCGACCGGATGCGGTATTCGCCATCTCCGACGTGATCGCCGGCGGGGCAATGAGCACCCTGCACCAACAAGGAATACGCATCCCCGAACAGGTCGCGGTCATGGGCTTTGACGGCGTGCCCTTCGGTGCCATCACCACCCCACCGCTGACCACCGTCGAACAGCCGATGCATCAGTTCGGTGTACGCAGCGTGCAGCTGCTGCTGGATAAAATTAAGCACCCGCAGCAACCGCCGCGCAACGAAGTGCTCGAATGGCGGTTGGTTGAGCGCGGTTCAGCCTGATGACAGGCTTAACTCGCCACGCAAAAAGGTACGCGCATAGCCGCCAATCAAGGTACGGTCGCCCTTCGACTCACAGAACAGCTCACCGCCGCGAGACGAAATCTGCCGCGCGTGTAACTGATGGCGGCCGAGACGGGCGCTCCAGTAAGGCATCAGCGTACAGTGCGCAGAGCCGGTCACCGGATCCTCACCGCCGTCTAGGGTGAAATAGCGCGAGACGAAATCCACCGTTTCGCCCGGAGCGCTGGCGATCACCGCACGACCGGCCAGGGCAATCAGCGCCGGGATATCCGGTTGCAGTGCCCGCAGCTGCGCTTCGGTTTCCAGCACCACCAGTAACGCATTGGCCTGCCACACTTCCTGCGGTTCAACACCCAATCGTGCGGTCAACCCGGCAGGTGTCGCGATTTTCTGCGGCGGTCGAGAGGGGAAATCAAGGATCAAACGTTCGCCATCTTCAGTGTCACGTTTAACGTATAAATCGCCGCTTGCCGAACGGAAACGGATATCCTGCAACGCCGGATTCACCACACCGAGCATCACGTGCGCCGCCGCCAGCGTGCCGTGCCCGCACAGATCCACCTCGCGCTGAGGAGTGAACCAGCGAATGGCCGACATGTCGCCATCGTCCCAGACAAAGCTGGTTTCCGGCAGATTAAGTTCATTGGCGATGGCCTGCATCCCGGCGGTCGACAATGGCTGTTTCAGCAAGCATACGCCGGCCGGATTGCCACGCAACCCTTCGCCGGTGAAGGCCGCAACGTGGAAGTAATTTTCTGCCATCCGCAACTCCTTAATGCCAGATGAGTAACACGCAGGCCGCGGTCAGCAGCCCCATAGACAGATTAAAGATGATCCAGGCCTTTTTGCTGCGCAGCAGGCGGCCAATCACCGTACCAAATCCTAACCAAATCACGCCGGCGACGATATTCACCACGAAAATGCCCAGCGAGATCGCCACAATCGACGTGTTGTACTTGTCGCCCGCCAGGCTGAAGCTCGCCACTGCCCCCAACGCCATCAACCAGGCCTTGGGATTAAGGAATTGCAACAGCCAGCCCTGATACAGTCGTATCGGTTTAGGCGGCGCGACGTCGGTTTCCAGCTTTTCATAGGCGGCAGTGGCCACTTTCCACGCCAGCCACAGCAGGTACAGGCTGCCGAGGATTTTCAGCACCAGGTGCAGGGCCGGGTAAACCAGGATCAGGCTGCCGACGCCGAACGCCACCAGCAGCAAAATACTTTGCATCCCCAGCATGATGCCCATCATCAACAACAGCGAGCGCATAAAGCCAAAATTGGCGCCGGAGGTGGTCAGCAACATATTGTTGGGGCCTGGCGTGATTGCGGCAACCCACAGGAAGCCTAACATCGAAAGAAATAAACTCGGTTCCATGAGGCGGGTGCTCCTCACCCAGGGGATTTTTTGCAGTATTATTGTCAGTTCAGGATAGTGAAGCTAACAGCGCACTATTAATCCCACAATAGCCGCCAACAAGATTTTTACTCAGGTATGCATGAATCTTTTCGCCCTCTGACCGGGGCCAGTAATCCGCATCTGCAGACACTGCTGCCACGGCTGGTGCGCCGCCGCGTGCAGCTAAAACCGCATTGGCAACGGCTGGAATTGCCCGACGGCGACTTTGTCGATCTCGCCTGGAGCGAAGATCCGGCCCAGGCTGTCGAAAAACCGCGTGTGGTGCTGTTCCACGGGCTGGAAGGTAACTTCTACAGCCCCTACGCCCACGGTCAACTCAGCGCCTGGCGTGAAAAAGGCTGGCTTGGCGTGGTGATGCATTTTCGCGGCTGCAGCGGTGTGCCCAACCGTAAGCAGCGCATCTATCATTCCGGTGAAACGGAAGATGCGCGCTTCTTCCTGAAGTGGCTGCGCACGACCTACGGTGAAGTGCCGACCGCGGCGGTAGGCGTCTCACTCGGTGGCAACATGTTGGCCTGCTACCTGGCGCAACAGGGAGCGGATAGCCTGCTGCAGGCGGCGGTAGTGGTGTCTGCACCGCTGATGCTGGAACCCTGTTCGTTACGTATGGAGCAAGGCTTCTCGCGCGTTTATCAGCGCTATCTGCTTGGGCAATTGAAACAGAACGCCACCCGCAAGCTGCTGCACTACCCCGACACTCTGCCGCTCAAGCTGCCGCAGCTCAGGGCACTACGCCGGATCCGCGACTTCGACGACGTCATTACTTCGCGCATCCACGGCTTCAACGACGCCAGCGATTATTACCGCCGCTGCAGCGCCCTGCCGCTGTTACCGGCGATCCAGACGCCGTTATTGATCATCCACGCCAAGGACGATCCCTTTATGACCGACGAAGTGATCCCCGAGGTCGCCACGCTGCCGCGCAACATTGAGTATCAGTTGACCGAGTTTGGCGGCCACGTCGGTTTTGTCGGCGGCACCTTGAAAAAACCCCAAATGTGGCTGGAATACCGTATTCCATCCTGGCTTTCCCCTTATCTGGACACCACCACGTGATTATCCCCTGGAAAGAACTGGAAACTGAGACCCTGAACAGCCTGATCGAGTCCTTTGTGTTGCGCGAAGGCACCGACTACGGCGAGCACGAACGCTCGCTGGAACAGAAAGTGGAAGACGTGCGCCGCCAGTTGAAAAACGGCGAGGTACTGCTGGTTTGGTCAGAACTGCATGAGACCATCAACATCATGCCGCGCGGTCAGTTCCGCGCCGGGCAGGAAGAAATTTAGTGACGATCGGTTCTATGACTGACGGAAAAAATCAGGTAACAATGAGTTATTGCAAACCAACGCGCGGAATTTTGCCCTTGGCGAAAGGGCGTCAACCAGACAAATAATCATATCTGACGCCTGCGCATTAAACACGGAGTGACCTACCACCATGTCCGCCAAACATCCCGTTATCGCAGTGACCGGCTCCAGCGGGGCCGGCACCACCACCACCAGCGTGGCGTTCCGTAAAATCTTTCAGCAGTTGAACATCCGTGCTGCAGAGCTGGAAGGCGACAGCTTCCACCGTTACACCCGGCCGGAAATGGACGCGGCGATCCGTAAAGCGCGCGATCTCGGTCGCCATATCAGCTATTTCGGCCCCGAAGCCAATGACTTCGGCCTGCTGCAACAAAGCTTTCTCGACTACGGCAAAAACGGCACCGGCCGTTCACGCAAGTATCTGCATACCTACGACGAAGCGGTACCCTATAATCAGGTGCCCGGCACCTTTACCCCGTGGGAAGCCCTGCCGGCACCGACCGACGTGCTGTTCTACGAAGGGCTGCACGGTGGCGTAGTGACCGAGCACAACGACGTGGCCAAACATGTCGATTTGCTGGTCGGCGTGGTGCCCATCGTTAACCTGGAATGGATCCAGAAACTGATCCGCGATACCGGCGAGCGCGGTCACTCCCGTGAAGCGGTCATGGATTCGGTGGTACGTTCGATGGAAGATTACATCAACTACATCACGCCGCAGTTCTCACGTACCCATATCAACTTCCAACGGGTGCCAACGGTCGACACCTCCAACCCGTTCGCCGCCAAGGCCATCCCTTCGCTGGACGAGAGCTTTGTGGTGATCCACTTCCGCGGCCTGGACCAGATCGATTTCCCTTATCTGCTGGCGATGCTGCAGGGATCTTTTATCTCGCATATCAATACGCTGGTGGTGCCGGGTGGCAAGATGGGGCTGGCGATGGAGCTGATCATGGCACCGCTGGTGCAGCAACTGCTGGAAGGAAAAAAAATCGAGTAGTCGGCGGGGCGCGCAAAAAACGCGCCCCTTTATCCGTTACGCCAGGTCGCGGATTTCAAAACTGTGGGTCACACTGGCGGCCTTGCTCAACATCAGTGACACCGAACAGTACTTCTCGGCCGAGAGGTTCACCGCCCGTTCCACGATCTTGTCGCTCAAATCTTTGCCGGTGACGATAAAATGCAGGTTGATATGGGTAAACAACCGTGGCGCTTCTTCACGGCGTTCGGAGGTCAGTTTTACCTCGCAATCGCGCACGTCATTACGACCTTTTTGCAGGATCGACACCACGTCGATAGCGCTGCAGCCCCCGACTGACATCAGCACCATTTCCATCGGGCTGGGCGCTTTATCGCCGGCGTTACCGTCCATCAACACCTGATGGCCAGACGCGGATTCGCCCAGAAACGTCAACCCTTCCACCCACTTAACTCTTGCCTGCATACTGGTCACTCCGATTAATTTCTTAAAATCAGCGTACGCTTTCGCATAGAAACTGGCAACGGAACCTGATGCTAATCATGTGTGAGCAAGACAACACGAGACACCCGCCTCACTCTGTGCTACAAACAGAGCCGCAATAAATCTTTCCGGGACACTGATTTCAGGGAAACTCCCAGGGAAAGGCTCCTTTACCGGTATGTTAACAGAATGTAGCTTGCAGCTCTCCCGGCAAGTTAATATGCTAGAGCGACAGCGTATATTTATGACACGCCTCAAAACCTGCTGCCAGCCACCATTAAAAAAACGGCGACAGCACGTTTTACAGGGAACTCTGACCCCTGTGACACAAGGCAGCGATAACAACAGAGGATAACAGCGAATGGTTCTCGGCAAACCGCAAACAGACCCTACTCTCGAATGGTTCCTGTCTCATTGCCATATCCACAAATATCCATCCAAAAGTACGCTGATTCACCAAGGTGAAAAAGCCGAAACGCTTTACTACATCGTCAAAGGCTCCGTAGCGGTGCTGATTAAGGATGAAGAAGGTAAAGAGATGATCCTGTCCTACCTTAACCAGGGGGATTTCATCGGCGAGCTTGGATTATTTGAAGAAGGTCAGGAGCGTAGCGCCTGGGTTAGGGCGAAGACCGCCTGTGAAGTGGCTGAAATTTCCTATAAGAAATTCCGCCAGTTGATTCAGGTTAACCCGGACATCCTGATGCGCCTGTCTGCCCAGATGGCAAACCGCCTGCAGATAACCTCTGAGAAAGTGGGTAACCTCGCCTTCCTGGACGTTACGGGCCGCATCGCGCAAACGCTGCTGAACCTGGCGAAACAGCCTGATGCCATGACCCATCCGGATGGCATGCAGATTAAAATCACCCGTCAGGAAATTGGCCAGATCGTCGGTTGTTCTCGTGAAACCGTTGGCCGTATTCTGAAAATGCTGGAAGATCAAAACCTGATCTCCGCCCACGGCAAAACTATTGTCGTTTACGGCACGCGTTAATTACTGAAAAAACGGCGCGGTGATCCGCGCCGTTTTTTTATGCCCCGAGTCATCATGTGGCGCCGACTGATTTACCATCCGGAAGTCAATTACGCACTGCGACAAACGCTGGTGCTGTGCCTGCCGGTTCTGCTCGGCCTGTTGATAGGTCAGTTGCAGTACGGCCTGTTATTTTCTCTGGTACCCGCCTGCTGTAACATCGCCGGGCTGGACACGCCCCACAAACGCTTCTTCAAACGCCTGATCGTCGGCGGTTCGTTATTTTCGCTCAGTAGCCTGTTATTGCAGCAAGCCTTGCTGTGGCAATTGCCGCTGCCGGCACTGATGCTCGGTCTGGCACTGCTGCTCGGGGTCAGCGGTGAAATCAGCCCACTGCACGCCCGCCTGCTGCCCGCCGCGCTGGTGGCCGCCATCTTCTCCCTCAGCATGGCCGGTACGGTGCCGCTTTGGCACGCCCCGCTGTTATATGTCGTGGGCACCGCCTGGTACGGCCTGTTTACCTGGTTCTGGTTCAAGCTGTGGAAAGAACAACCGATGCGCGAATCGCTCAACCAGCTCTATCTGGAGCTGGCGGATTACTTCGAAGCCAAATATTCGCTGCTGACCCAGCACACCGATCCGCAGACCGCGTTACCGCCGCTGCTGGTGCGCCAGCAAAAGGTGATGGACCTGATCTCGTTGTTGTATCAGCAGCTTAATTTTCTGCCGCACGCCAGTAATCTCGAACAAAAACGCCTGCAACGCACCTTCCAGGTCGCGCTGGATTTGCAGGAGCACATCACCGTCAGCCTGCACTTGCCGGAAGAGGTGCAAAAGCTGGTGGAACAAAGCCAGGCCGAAGCCATTATCCGCCGCAATGCACAGGTGATTGCCAACCGGCTGCGCACGGTGGCGCACGATATTCTCTATCATCAGCATTCTCAGCGTTTCAAGATGGACTCTGAGCTGGCCGCCCTGGAAAAAGTGGCGGCGCAGCACCCGGACAACCCGGTTGGCCAGTTCTGCTACTACCACTTCAGCCGCATCGCCCGCCTGCTGCGCACCCAGCATCCGCTCTACCGACGCGATCTGATGGCCAATCAAAACCGTCTGCCGTTTTGGCCCGCACTGGTCAGCTACCTGTCATTCAAATCCAATGCCCTGCGCAATGCGGCACGCCTGGGGGTCACACTGGCGGCGGGCAGCAGCCTGGGCATGATTTTCAATCTGCCGAAGCCCTATTGGATCCTGCTGACCATCATGCTGGTGAGCCAAAACGGCTACAACGCCACCCGGGTACGCATCCAGCACCGTGCGCTCGGCACCTTGGTCGGACTGGTAATTGCCGCCGGTCTGCTGCAATTACAACTCCCGGAGGTTGAGACGCTGGGCGTGATGCTGGTAATCACCCTGCTGGCTTATCTGGTTTCACGCAAAAACTACGGGTTGGCGGTGATTGGCTTTACGGTGACTGCGGTCTACACCCTGCAACTGTTGGCGCTAAACGGCACGCACTTCCTGGTGCCGCGCCTGATCGATACGCTGATCGGCTGCGTACTGGTGTTCGGCAGCACCATCTGGCTGTGGCCGCAGTGGCAAAGCGGCCTGCTGCGCAAGAACGCTCATCAGGCGCTGGAGAACGATCAGCAAGCGCTGCGTCTGTTGCTGGAAGAGCAAGAACCCGACCCCAGCGCGCTGGCCTATGCCCGTATGCAGGTCAATCAAGCGCACAACGCGCTATTCACCTCGCTCAATCAGGCGATGCAGGAACCGGGTTTTGAATCGAGCTACCTGGCGGATATGCGTTTGTGGGTCACGCACAGCCAGTTTATTGTCGAACACCTGAATGCGATGACCATTCTGGCGCGCGAGCACTATATGCTGACGCCGAAGCTGGCGGAGGAGTATCTGCAATCTTGTGAAATCGCGCTGCAAAGCTGTCAGCAGCGGCTGGAATACGACGGGCCGAGCAGTGGCAGCGGCATTATGCAGCCACCGGATTTGCAGCCGGATATGCCGGTGACTGAAATGGAACGTCACCTGCGGCGCATTTTGTCCCATCTGAGCGTCATGCACACCATTTCGTCGCTGGCCTGGAGCCAGCGTCCGCACCACGGCATCTGGCTGAAGCGCAAACTGCGCGATCAATAGGGGCGCCGTCTGGCGCCCTTATCATCAATGCAACGCATTAAGCGTTAATCACGTCCTGTACCGCCAACTCAAACAGCGCCATCCCTTCGTCAATGTCCTGGGTTTCTACCACCAGCGAAGGCGCGAAGCGGATCACGTTTGGCCCGGCGTTGAGGATCATCAACCCGCGTGCTGCCGCGGCTGTCAGGAAATCGCGCGCCTTGCCGTGGTACTTTTCAGTCAGTTCGGCGCCGATCAGCAGACCCATGCCGCGAATATCACTGAAAATTCCATACTTCTCGCCAATTTGCTTTAACGCCTGCACGTACAACCCATGACGCAATTCAATACCACTCAGCACTTCCGGCGTATTGATCACGTCCAGCGCCGCTTCCGCCACCGCACAGGCCAGCGGGTTACCACCGTAAGTGGTGCCATGGGTGCCCACCTGCATCACCGAGGCAATCTCTTCGGTGGTCAGCATGGCGCTGACCGGGAAACCACCGCCGAGCGCTTTGGCCGTGGTGAGAATATCCGGTGTCACGCCATAGTGCATGTAGGCGAACAGTTTGCCGCTGCGTCCCATGCCGCTTTGAACTTCGTCGAACACCAGCAAAGCCTGGTGCTTGTCGCACAGTTCGCGCACGCCTTTGAGGAATTCGGCATTCACCGGGGTAATACCACCCTCACCCTGGATCGGCTCCATCACCACCGCGCAGGTGTGGTCGTCCATCACCGCTTTCACCGCGGCCAAATCGTTGAACGGCACGTGTATTATGTCGGCCGGTTTCGGCCCAAAGCCGTCGGAATATTTGGCCTGCCCACCGACCGAGACGGTGAACAGCGTACGGCCATGAAACGCGTTATAGAACGCAATGATTTTGGTTTTGTACGGGCTGTGACGGGTGATCGCGTAATGACGCGCCAGCTTGAAGGCCGCTTCGTTGGCTTCCGCACCGGAGTTGGCGAAAAACACCCGATCGGCAAAGGTGGCGTCGATCAGCTTGGTCGCCAGGCGCAGTGCCGGTTCGTTGGTGAACACGTTGCTGGTATGCCACAGGGTTTCGCCCTGCTGTTTCAGTGCCGCAACCAACGCCGGGTGGCAGTGCCCCAACGCCGTCACCGCAATGCCGCCGGAGAAATCGATGTACTCTTTCCCTTGGCTGTCCCACACGCGGCTGCCTTTGCCCTTGACCGGGACAAACTGGGCAGGTGCATAAACAGGCAGGATAACCTGATCAAAGGTGCTGCGGTTGACTTCGAATTTTTCGGTCATTATGGGGTCCACCCTGAAAGTGACTCAGTCTTTTGGTTGCGATTGAGTGAAAATATAATCACAAAATATGCATAAAAAACCAATAAAGGGCAAACGCAAATCGCCTTCGTCGCTAAAAAAAACCTAACCGATTAACTTTTAAGGAAATTATCCAACAGCTGATGTCCCTGCTCACTGAGGATACTTTCAGGATGGAACTGCACCCCTTCCAGCGCCAGCTGCCGATGTCGGATGCCCATAATCTCATCGCGTACGCCGTCACGCTCGCTCCAGGCGGTGACTTCAAAACAGTCCGGCAGCGTGGCGGCTTCAAGCACCAGCGAATGGTAGCGGGTGACGGTCAACGGATTGTTCAGCCCGTGAAAAACACCGCTGTCGAGATGGCGGATCGCCGAGGTCTTGCCGTGCATCACCTCGCGGGCGCGCACCACCTTGGCGCCAAACGCCTGCCCCAACGCCTGATGCCCCAGACAAACGCCGAGGATCGGCAGCTTGCCGGCAAAATGTTGGATAGCGGCCAGCGAAATGCCGGCTTCATTCGGGGTACAGGGGCCGGGAGAAATCACCAGACGCTGCGGTGCCAGCCTTTCGATATCGGCCAGTTGCAGCTCGTCGTTCCGCTTTACCAGCACCTCGGCACCTAATTCGCAGAAGTACTGGTAAAGGTTATAGGTAAAAGAGTCGTAGTTATCGATCAACAGCAGCATAGTGTTTCCAACAGACATCCTCGTAGGGGGCGAATATGCCGCCCCGATTTACACGGGCGCAGTATACAACGCCCCTGGGATACTGCCGCTACCGATAATTTCAGCTTACTTTTTGCGACCGCCCATGATCGAGCCCAGCACGCCACGCAGGATCTGACGGCCAAGATCGCGCGCCATGCTCTTGGCGGCCGTCTGGACAATGCCGTCGCGCTTGCCGCCGCGTGGCCCGGTGGAACCGAACAGGATATCGTTCAGGCCGCCCATCAGGCCGCCACCCGCCTGCTGCTGTGCCTGCGGTTGCTGCGCCGGTTGGCCCGCTTGCGGTGCACCGACGGTGGCGAACCCTTCCGCAGACAGCTTCTCATAGGCCGACTCGCGATCCACCATATCCTCATAACGACCGTACAGCGGCGATTTGTTGATCGCACTGTTCAGCCCTTCCGCACCCAACATGCCCATCTTGGATTCCGGCGCGATCACCATCGCCCGTTCCACCACGTTTGGCCGCCCTTTTTCGTCGAGGAAAGAGACCAGCGCCTCGCCGACGCCCAGCTCGGTGATCGCCGTTTCCGCATCGAAGGCCGGATTGGCGCGCATGGTTTGCGCAGCGGCTTTCACCGCTTTCTGGTCGCGCGGAGTAAAAGCACGTAGCGCGTGCTGCACGCGGTTGCCCAATTGACCGAGCACGCTGTCCGGAATGTCCAGCGGGTTCTGGGTAACAAAGTAGATGCCGACACCTTTGGAACGGATCAGGCGTACCACCTGTTCGATTTTCGTCAGCAGCGCCGCCGGTGCGTCGTTGAACAGCAGGTGTGCTTCGTCGAAGAAGAACACCAGCTTCGGCTGCTCCGGATCGCCCACTTCCGGCAGGTGTTCGAACAGCTCGGCCAGCAGCCACAGCAGGAACACCGAATAGAGTTTCGGCTGGTTAATCAGCTTGTCCGCCGCCAGCAGGTTAATGATGCCGTGGCCGTTGGCATCGGTTTTCATCAGGTCATTGATGTCCAGCATCGGCTCGCCGAAGAACTGGTTCGCCCCCTGCTCCTCCAGCGTCAGTAGACCGCGCTGAATAGCGCCGACCGAAGCCGAAGAGATATTGCCGTATTGGGTTTGGAACTGTTTGGCGTTATCCCCGACGTACTGCACCATGGCGCGCAGATCTTTCATGTCCAACAGCAGCAGCGCATTATCGTCGGCGATTTTGAACACCAACTGCAGCACGCCGCTTTGCACGTCGTTCAGATCCAGCAAACGCGCCAGCAGCAGCGGCCCCAGATCGGACACGGTGGCCCGGATCGGGTGGCCCTTCTCGCCATAAATGTCCCACGGAATAATGGTACAAGCCTGCGGCTGCCAGTCAGTAACGTCAATTGCCGCCAGGCGCGCCTGCAGCTTCTCGGAAGACACGGCTTCGGTACCAATACCCGACAAGTCTCCCTTCACGTCAGATAAAAACACCGGCACGCCAATGCGCGAAAACTGCTCGGCCATTTTTTGCAGCGTCACGGTTTTACCTGTCCCGGTCGCCCCGGTGATCAAACCATGGCGGTTCGCCAACGCGGGCAAAATGACCAGATCCTGTACCGGTTTCCCGTCTTTCATCGCTTTGGCGATAATCCGTGCTTCACTCATTTTCTTTTCCTTGGACGCGGCGCGAAAAGCGCCTGTTAATGTCAATAAAGCTATAAGGGGGACGTAACCCCGTCAAGGACAAACAAAAATCGGCCCCTTAACCCGCCAACTGGACAGGTAAATTTAGGATTCCGCTTAGCCCATTGCAGCCATGCCATAACCCACTTGAACAATAAAACAGCAGTGATATAGTAAGCAAGACGCTGTATATACGAGGTACTTACCATGTCTGAATCTACCGTGGTGATCCGCGTGGATGACGAGTTAAAAATGGCTTTCGCCAGTGCTGCAAAAGCGGCGGACCGTACGGCATCCCAACTTTTGCGTGATTTCATGCGGGATTTTGTCAGTCGCCAATCTCAGCAGAAAGAATATGAACAGTGGCTGCAAGAAAAGGTGGAGTTGAGCCGCAAAGCGCTTCAGGAAGGCAAAGTGGTTGATAATGAGGATGTTGAGGCGTACTTCGCCGAGCGCAGGGCAAAATCAATGCGGTAATACGATAAGGAAATATCGTGAAGCTCAAGTGGACGGAACCCGCGATTGCCGACCGAATGGCAATTTATGACTATCTGGCATCAAAGAATCCAGTCGCTGCCGCAGAAATTGACGCCCTGATTTCCGCGGCTACGGCTCGCCTCTCCCAAAACCCATTGAGCGGCAAACCAGGCCGGGCTTCGGGTACCCGTGAGCTAGTGATTCATCATTCTTACTTGCTTATTTATGAACTAACCAACGGCACGCTTATCATATTGGCGGTAGTACACGCCCGCCGCCAATGGCCAAAAGATTAATCACCCCCGCAGCCCCAGCTCTTCTTTCAACGCTTTCAGGTAGCGACGGCTAACCGGTACCGGCTCCCCCACCGGCATGATCATTTCCGCCGCCCCACCGTCATCGAAGCGAATTTCACGCACCCGCTCCAGGTTGACCAAATACTGGCGGTGGCAGCGCACCAGCGGTGTCCGCAGCTCAAGCGTTCGCAACGTCAGCTCGGTAAAACATTCCATGCCGTCATTACGCACCACGAACACGCCACTCAGTCGCGAACGTATCGCCACCACCTCATCAAAACGCAGCAAATAGATGCGGCTGTGACCGGTACAGGGAATGTATTTCAGGTAGCCGGCACTTTCGTCCAGGGCGGCGATATTTTGTGGCCCACGTTGCTGTTGCAGACGCTGCAGCGTTTTGCTCAGCCGCTTCGGTTCCGCCGGTTTAAGCAGATAGTCGAACGCATGCTCTTCAAAAGCCTGTACCGCATATTCGTCATAGGCGGTCAGGAACACGATATGCGGCATGCGATTGGGATCGAGCATCCCCACCATTTCCAGCCCGGTGATGCGCGGCATCTGAATATCCAGAAACACCACGTCCGGCTGCAGGCGATGGATCCCGCTGATGGCCTCTATCGCATTGGCGCATTCACCGACAATGCTGATGCCCGCTTCCGCTTCCAGCAAATGTCGCAGGTTATCGCGCGCAGAAGGTTCGTCATCGACAATCAGTACGTTTAACATCAGGCAGCCCTCGCCAGCGGTACATTGAGCGTAATGCGGGTGAATGTTTGCGGCTCGCAAGCCACCTGGATGCCATAACCGTCTCCATAGCGTACGCGAATACGCTTATCTACCAGGTTCATTCCCAGCCCGCTGTTGTTCGGCAGCGGTTGGTATAGGCCGGCGTTGTCGGTCACCTGCAGTAACAGGCAGCCTTCTTCGAGCCGCGCGCCAATGTCTATTCGCCCGACCCCCAACAACTGCGACGTGCCGTGCTTAATGGCATTCTCAACGATCGGTTGCAGTGAAAATGCCGGCAATCGTACCGCTAACAGTTCTTCCGGCAGGGACACCGCAACCTCCAGCCGATCGGCAAAACGCGCCTGCTCGATCTGCAGATAGGCATTAACGTGTTCCAGCTCGTCTGCCAGGCTGACCTCGTCGTCCGAACGCTTCAGGTTTTTGCGGAAGAAGGTCGAAAGGTACTGCACCAGCTCGCAGGCTCGGTCCCCGTCGCGACGGATCACCGCCACCAGCGTATTCAGGGCGTTGAACAGGAAGTGTGGATTCACCTGCGCATGCAGCAATTTGATTTCCGACTGCGCCAGCAGCTGTGTGTGGCGCTCATATTGGCCGGCCATAATCTGCGCGGATAGCAGACTGGCGATACCTTCGCCCAGCGTGCGGTTTATGGTGCTGAACAAGCGACTCTTCGGCTCGTACAATTTGATGGTGCCGATCACCCGCTGGTTCTCGCCGCGCAGTGGGATCACCAGCGTCGAACCCAGCTTGCAACTGGGGCTGATCGAGCAGCAGTAGGAAAGTTCATTGCCGTCGGCGTACACCACTTCGTTGTTGTCGATCGCACGGTGCGAGTGCTTTGATGAAATCGGCGTGCCCGGCAGGTGATGGTCATCGCCGATACCGATAAACGCCAGCAGCTTCTCGCGGTCGGTTATCGCTACGGCGCCAATCCCCAGTTCCTGATAGAGCACCCGCGCCACCCTCATGCTGTTCTCCTGATCGAACCCCTGGCGCAGAATACCCTCGGTACGCTCGGCGATCTTCAGCGCCTTGGCGGAGAACGCGCCGGTATATTTCTCGAACATCGCGCGCCGATCCAACAGGATCTGCATAAACATCGCCGCGCCGACCGTGTTGGCGATCAACATCGGCAGGGCAATGTGTTCCACCAGCCGCAGCGCCTCGCCAAACGGCCGTGCGATCGCCAGGATAATCGCCATTTGCAGCACTTCGGTAACCAACGCCACGCCGGCGACAAACAAGGGGTTAAACAGCAAATCGATGCGCCGACGACGCATGGCGATGCTGTGCACCACCCCGCCCACCAACCCTTCCGCTACGGTGGAAACCGCACAGGCAATGTCGGTCATGCCACCCAGGGTGTAACGGTGCAAGCCCCCGGTCAATCCCACCAGGAACCCTACCGAAGGGCCACCCAACAGGCCGCCCAGCACGGCGCCGATCGCACGGGTATTGGCTATCGACCCTTCGACATGCAGTCCGAAATAGGTGCCCATGATGCAAAACACCGAGAAAATCACGTAGCACAATAGCTTGTGCGGCAGGCGAATGGTCACCTGCGTCAGCGGAATAAATAACGGGGTTTTGCTCAGTAAATAAGCAATAACAAGGTAGACGCACATCTGCTGTAGCAGCAGCAGAACCTGGCTAAATTCAAACATGGCAGCAGCTCATCCCTTAACAAAACAGATGTAGAACGCCGGGTTTCCGGTCTGATTATAAGCTGGCGATTAAAGCATGCGACGGGGGGAAAAACAGTGATGCAGGCAAGGCTTCCAGGGAAAGCAATGCAGCCGGCCCACCAGGGGCCGGCGCAAAATCATTATGGCAGCACTTTCGCTGACAGAATGACGATAGGTTTGCTCGGGACGTTTTGGTACGGGCCTACGTTGCCGGTCGGCGCCTGGGAAATTTTATCCACCACGTCCATGCCTTTGACCACCTTGCCGAATACCGCGTAACCGAAATCGCGTTGGCCGTGATCCAGGAAGGCGTTATCCGCCACGTTCAGGAAGAACTGGCTGGTCGCACTGTCTTTGTCGGCGGTACGTGCCATCGAAATGGTGCCGCGCAGGTTACGCAGGCCATTATCCGCTTCGTTCTTGATCGGGGCCTGAGTAGATTTCTGCTGCATATCCGCAGTAAAGCCACCACCCTGAACCATAAAGCCCGGGATCACGCGGTGGAAAACGGTGTTGTTGTAATAGCCGCTGTTCACGTAGTCGATGAAGTTCTTGGTGGAAACCGGAGACTTCTGACTGTCGAGCGCCAATTCGATATTCCCTGCCGAGGTGGTCAGCATGACATGAGATTCACCGGCAGCGAGCGCAGCGGGTGCCATTGCTGTCAGGGAACACAGCGCAACGAAGGTCACTAAAGTACGTTTGAACATTAACGGGTCCTTTCTCTAAGAGACAAACAACGGAAAAGCGCCTTGATTCTAAAGAGCTGAACCTGCGAGTGCCAGCCATTTACCTATATTTACGCAATTGTGGGACATATCTCATTCAGCCCCGAATTTAACTGCCAAAAGTATGATCGCCTTAGACCTTTTTGCCAACTGCATCACGCATTTTTTGCCCTTTTTACCCCTTGGTCGCTTTTTGCGACACAACTCCCGGTTTCATTTCCCATTCGGGTTAATCTAGAGAAATGAGAGCGCTCTCATTTTGAGGCGACATTGAAAATAGTGAATATCCGCCGGCACCGCTGCCGCGCAATAACAGGAGAAATAATGTGAGTGAATTGATGACTGAAATCAGCCCCGATTTTGAAAGCACCATCATGGAGCTGCTGGTGTTCTCCGGTGGCGCCCGCAGCAGTGCGCTGATGGCGTTGCAGCAAGCGCGTGCCGGCGACTTTACCGCCTCAGCCAAGCACATGGCCGAATCCAAGCAGTCGGTGAAAAAAGCCCATCTGATCCAAACCCAGCTGATCGGCATGGATGAAGGCTGCGGCAAACTGGCTATCAACCTGATTACCGTCCATGCCCAGGATCACCTGATGAACGCCATGGTGATCCAGGATCTGGCGGATGACATGATTGAACTTTATCGCCGTCAGGCTCAGTTGGAGGTTCGCGCATGAGTTCCTTGAAAATCGCCGTGATCGGCGGTGGCAGCAGCTACACACCAGAATTGGTTGATGGACTGATCCAACGCATCGAAGAACTGCCGGTAACCGAGCTGGCGCTGGTGGATGTCGAGCCTGGCCGCGAAAAGGTGGAGATCATTGCCGCACTGACCGAACGCATGCTGGCGCGCCATGGTCTGGAGCAGGTCAAGGTCAGCGTGCATTTCGAGCTGGATGAGGCTATTCGGGACGCGAACTTCGTCCTGACCCAGTTCCGCGTCGGCCAGCTGCCGGCACGCGCCGCCGACGAACGTTTGGGGCTGAAATACGACTTGATAGGGCAGGAAACCACCGGCGTTGGCGGCTTTGCCAAGGCACTGCGCACCATCCCGGTGATGCTGGATATCGCCCGCAGAGTGGAAAAACTGGCGCCGGATGCCTGGATCATCAACTTCACCAACCCGGCCGGCATCGTTACCGAAGCGGTCTCCCGTTATACCAAAGCGAGAATCATCGGGCTGTGCAACGTGCCGATCAGCATGCACCATATGATCGCCAACATGCTGAAAAGCCCTTCTCAAGAAATACAGCTGCAATTTGCCGGGCTGAACCACATGGTCTGGGTGCATCAGGTGCTGCAAAACGGTCATGACGTCACCGGCAAGGTGATCGATATGCTGTGCGATGGTGCCGCATTGACCATGAACAACATTAAGGAAGAACCTTGGCAGCCGGACTTCCTGCGCGCCGTGGGCGCAATCCCTTGCCCCTACCACCGCTATTTCTACCAAACCAAAGAGATGCTGGCGGAGGAAATTGCCGCAGCGGCCGAGCGCGGTACCCGTGCCGAGCAGGTGATGAAGGTAGAGAAAGAGCTGTTTGAGCTGTATGCCGATCCGCACCTCGACAGCAAACCGGAACAATTAAGTTTCCGCGGTGGATCATATTATTCGGAAGTCGCGCTGGAGCTCATTCGTGCGATCCATAATAATCTCGGTACGCAATTAGTCGTCAATACCGCAAACCGTGGCGCTATTCGCGGTTTACCGGACGACGCGGTGATAGAAACCAACTGTATCGTCGATGCTCAGGGCGCCCACCCGCTGACCTTCGGCACGCTGCCGGATTCCATGCACGCGCTGACCCAACAGGTGAAAGCCTACGAGCGCCTGACCATCGAAGCCGCCGTGCATGGCGATCGCCGCAGCGGCCTGCTGGCGTTGGTGACCAATCCGCTGGTCGGCAATGCCAATGTGGCTCAGCCGCTGCTGGATGAAGTGTTGGCAGTGAATGCACCTTATCTGCCACAGTTTAAATAGCCGCCGGGCCAGCCGCAGTGGCTGATACATTGCTATAACTAATTTGTAGGGGGTCGATACGTCGACCCCATTTTTGTCGTAATCAGGAGTCGGATGATGGTGACACTGGAAGATGTCGCAGCCTTGGCGGGCGTGTCCCGCGCCACCGTGTCCCGCGTAGTGAATGGCGACACCAACGTTAAAGGGCAGACCCGCGAGAAGGTTGAGCGAGCGGTAGCCCAGCTCGGCTACACCCCCAACCCTGCAGCCCGTGCACTGGCCTCCAGCCACAGCAACACCTTGGGGCTGGTCACCACCTCCTACCGCGGCGGCTTCTTCGGCGCGCTGATGGACTTTGTACAAACCGAAGCCGAATCCCACGGTAAACAGTTGCTGGTGACCCAGGGCCGCAACAGCGCCGAAAACGAATGGCAGGCGATTCAACGGCTTTTCAGCCTGCGTTGCGACGGCGTGATCCTCCATGTCCGCTTCCTCAGCGATGACCAACTGCGCCAGTTGGCGACAGAACAACGCCCTTTCATCCTGCTCGATCGTCTGGTGCCCGGCCTGGAAGACCGCTGCGTCACCTTCGATCATCCGCGTGCCAGCCGCATGGCGACCCAACGGTTGATTGATGCCGGCCACCGACATATCGCCTGTATCAGCGGCCCGCGCGACCGCCCTTCCAGCCACTTGCGGCTACAGGGGTTTGAACAGGCAATGCAGGCCGCGCATATCAAACCGGTAGCCTGCGTCGAAGGGCTTTACGATCTGGAGAGTGGCTATCGCTGCGCCGACCAGCTGCTGCAAATGAAAACCACACCAACCGCCATCTATTGCTGCAATGAAGAGATGGCCATCGGCGCGTTGCTGGCGATCAACGAGCACCGCCTGCGGGTTCCGCAAGATATCTCACTGATCTGTTACGACAGCGGCGAACGCGCGCCCTTCGTGCGCCCAGCGCTGAGCAGCGTGCATTTCCCGATTACCGAAATGGCGCAATACGCCGCAAGGCGGCTGATTGATCCGACCACGCCAGAGGTCAGCTTCTCGCCGATCATCATCAGCCGAGATTCCATCGTGGCGGTGAACTAACAGATCACAAAAATATTTCACCACCGCTCATTCATTGCATCAAAAAATCGACAGCCATCACAAAAACTCCCGTTGTCTGTGCTAGGATCCGCTCCCTGGTGGCCTGATCGGGACTTTTTTCTGCTTTTGCCAGGAAAAGCCAGCGGCCCTATGCCAGTTTTAAACTCCTAACAGACATAATCAGGCCTATATAATGAATGACAGCAACCGTCTACGGCTTACCTGGATCAGCTATTTTTCTTACGCGCTGACCGGTGCTTTAGTTATCGTCACAGGGATGGTGATGGGGAACATTGCAGAGTATTTTAATCTGCCGGTTTCCAGCATGAGCAATACTTTTACCTTTCTTAACGCCGGTATTTTGATTTCGATCTTCCTCAATGCCTGGCTGATGGAAATTATCCCGCTGAAACGTCAATTGATGTTTGGCTTTGTGCTGATGGTGCTGGCTGTCGCCGGGCTGATGGTAGGCAAAAGCCTGACCATGTTCTCGTTGTGCATGTTTGTCCTTGGCGTGGTCAGCGGTATTACCATGTCGATAGGCACCTTCTTGATCACCCATATGTACGCCGGCCGCCAACGCGGTTCGCGCCTGCTGTTCACTGACTCCTTCTTCAGCATGGCCGGGATGATCTTCCCGATTGTCGCCGCAATGCTGTTGGCGCGTCAGCTCGGCTGGTACTGGGTGTATGCCTGCATCGGTCTGCTGTACGTAGGTATCTTTGTGCTGACCCTGTTCTCCGAGTTCCCGGTGCTGGGCAACAAAGGCGCCGACGCCGGCCAGCCGGTGGCGAAAGAGAAATGGGGTATCGGCGTGCTGTTCCTGTCGATCGCCGCACTGTGCTACATCCTCGGCCAGCTTGGCTTCATCCAGTGGGTGCCGGAATACGCCACCAAATCGTTCGGCATGGATATCAGCCAGGCCGGTAAACTGGTGAGCGATTTCTGGACCTCGTACATGGTGGGCATGTGGGTGTTCAGCTTTATCCTGCGCTTCTTCGATTTGCAGCGCATCGTCACCATTCTGGCCGCTTTGGCGACCGGTGCGATGTACATGTTCGTCAGCACCGATAACCCGGAACACCTGGGCTACTACATTATGGCTCTGGGCTTCGTTTCCAGCGCAATCTACACCACGCTGATCACTCTGGGCTCGCTGCAGACCAAGGTTTCCTCACCGAAACTGGTCAACTTCATCCTGACCTGCGGCACCATCGGCACCATGCTGACCTTCGTGGTCACCGGCCCGATCGTCGCGAAAGGCGGCGCGCACGCTGCGCTGACTACCGCTAACGGCCTGTACCTGGCGGTGTTCGTCATGTGTCTGCTGCTCGGTTTCGTGACCAAGCACCGCAGCCACGGTCACGTGACGCACTGATCTGCTAGCGCGATATAAAACGCGCTTTTACCAAGAGATCAAAATCCGGTGAGTCCCCGTCACCGGATTTTTTATATGTTTTGGCGGGCAAAATGAGTCCAGGCCCATAAGCGATTTGCCCCTTGTCTTCATGACCTCAACTAATTAAAAAGACTTTTAATGAGCCCCCATGTTATTAAAGAGTTGTTTAATAACGTTCAGGTTTATTAAAGGAGAGTTTAATGAAGCGCACATCTGGCCGATTTATGACAACCCAGAGTCATCAGGAAAGCGTCAATGCCTTTGTACCTGTGCCTTTACCGCCGTCTGCTCCTGTCCTTGATTCCCAATCCTATCAACAACTCAATACCCGAGCTGAACTTGCGTTGGCCAGACTATCGGGTATGACAGGCCTGGTGACATCGGGGGAATGGCTCATCTACAGTGCAATAAGACGAGAGGCATTACTCACCTCTCAGCTTGAAGGGACTCAGGCGACGCTGACAGATGTTTTTGATGAAGAGGCCGGATTGTCTGTAACCAATGCGAATGATGTCGAGGAGGTCACCCGGTATCTGCAGGCATTCAGGTTTGTCCGCGAGCAGATACTCTCTCCGACGGGATTACCTGTATCGGTCCGCTTACTCACCGAGGCCCACAAAGTTCTCCTGGATGGCATTCGGGGTACCAATAAGCAGCCGGGCAGTGTACGAACCAGTCAGAACTGGATTGGCGGTACGCGACCAGGTAATGCGGCGTATGTTCCACCGCCACCCGAGCATGTCACCCGTTTACTGGCAGATCTTGAGATTTTTATACACGATGAAGCACCTACCTTACCCCCCCTGGTGAGGATAGCTTTGGTGCATGCCCAGTTTGAAACCATTCACCCTTTTCTTGATGGAAATGGCCGTATAGGTCGTTTGCTGATCGCCATGTTACTTGAGACATGGAAACTTTTGCCTGAGCCATTATTGTATCTGTCAGGATATCTGAAAGCTCATCAGGCTGAGTACTATCGTTGTTTATCTGAAATCAGGAGCAATGGGGACTGGGAATCGTGGGTGACTTTCTTTCTTGAAGGGGTTGAAATAGCGGCAGAGGAAGCACAACGAAGCATCATTCAGATAGCTTCGTTGATCGCAACTGACAGGAAAAAAATTCTCGCTACTGCATCAAGTACATTACAAACACTGCGCCTCTTTGAGTTATTACCCACCATGCCAAAATTGACTGTGGAACGCGCTCAGGCGGAGTTGGCCGTCTCCTTCCCTACTGCCAGCGCCGCCGTCAAAGCGCTGGAAAATGCAGGGATCCTGATGGAAACGACAGGTCGGCTAAGAAGCAAAAGCTACGTCTATCAGGCCTATGTAGATATATTGCGCAATGATTAACAACAATGTGTGATAGAGCATTGGTAACCAAAGAAAATCGGTCGGCAACCCGATCTTAACGCCGGAAATCCACCTTCTCATCCTGTGCCAGATACAGCGTGGTTTCGGCTGGCTGAGTCTCGGCAATCACCGCTCCCTGACGTATCGAATAGCGTACCGGTGTCTGTCGGCGCACCGCATCAAAGCCGCTTTCCGCCGGCAGAATCACCAGGTTGGCGCTGTTGCCCGCCTTCAGTCCGTAATCGGTCAGATTCAGGGTACGTGCGCTGTGGCTGGTGATCAGTTTCAACCCGTCGTCGATCTGGCCGTATCCCATCAGTTGGCACACATGCAGCCCCATATGCAGCACCTGCAACATGTTGGCGGTGCCCAGCGGGTACCAGGGGTCGAACACATCGTCATGGCCAAAACAGATGTTGATATCCGCCTCCAGCATCTCCTTCACCCGGGTGATGCCGCGCCGTTTCGGGTAGCTGTCGAAACGCCCTTGCAAGTGGATATTCACCAGCGGGTTGGCGACAAAGTTGATACCGGACATTTTCAGCAGGCGGAACAGCCGTGAAGCATAAGCGCCATTGTAAGAGTGCATCGCCGTGGTGTGACTGGCGGTCACCCTGGCGCCCATATCCAGTTTCAATGCCAGCGCCGCCACGGTCTCGACAAATCGCGACTGTTCGTCGTCAATCTCATCGCAGTGGACATCCACCAGCCGATCGTATTTCTGCGCCATAGCAAACGCCTTGTGCAGCGATTCCACACCGTATTCCCGGGTGAACTCAAAGTGCGGAATGGCCCCTACCACATCGGCCCCCAGCCGCAGCGCCTCTTCCAACAAGGCTTCGCCGTTGGGATAGGACATAATGCCCTCCTGCGGGAAAGCGACGATTTGCAGCGTGACCCAGGGAGCGACTTCCTGCTTCACTTCCAGCATCGCACGCAACGCCGTCAGGGTCGGATCGGAGACATCAACGTGGGTACGCACGTACTGCACGCCGTTGGCGATCTGCCATTTCAGCGTCTGCCAGGCGCGTTGTTTGACGTCCTCATGGGTCAGCAGCGCCTTGCGCTCCGCCCAGCGTTCAATGCCTTCAAACAGGGTGCCTGACTGATTCCAGGCCGGCTGCCCGGCGGTTTGGGTGGTATCCAGATGGATATGCGGTTCGACAAACGCCGGCTGCGCCAGCCCACCCTGCGCATCCAGCACGTCGCTGCGCCACTCCTGCCCTTCCGGCTGCGGCACGATATGGGCAATGCGGCCCTGTTCAATGGCCAGTTGCCACAGCCCTTCATGCCCGCTTAAACGCAGGTTATCGATAAACTTCAATGGACTCTTGGCCACCCTTCACCTCTGCTGTTGCCGCCTGTTTTATTCATCATACTGGCAGCGGATCAGACTGACAAAGCCACCTTGCGGTTATTCCCCCCCCGTTACTCCCAAATAAGTAGAATTCGCATCAACTGGCTCGTTTCAGCTAAAGGTGAATAAAAACCGCAACTTATCAAATATCGATAAAAATCATCCATATACCACATAAGAGGTATATGGAGGGACGCTTGATTTGCATCAATAAATTGCCCGTTGGGAAGAATAAGGTAACCCTAGGAAACCAGAATTTTGAGGCAATAATGAGCAGAGTCAAACTTGCTGTCATCGGGAACGGCATGGTCGGCCACCGATTTATCGAAGATCTGTTGGAAAAAGCAGACAAAGACCAGTTCAACATCACCGTATTTTGCGAAGAACCGCGCATCGCCTACGATCGCGTGCACCTGTCTTCTTATTTTTCCCACCACACCGCCGAAGAGCTTTCGCTGGTTCGTGAAGGTTTTTATGAAAAACAGGGCGTGAAGGTGCTGGTCGGTGAACGCGCCATCACCATCAACCGCAGCGAAAAAGTCATTCACTCCAATACCGGCCGCACGGTGTACTACGACAAGCTGATCATGGCCACCGGCTCTTACCCGTGGATCCCGCCGATCAAAGGCTCCGACAGCCAGGACTGTTTCGTCTACCGGACCATTGAAGATCTGAACGCTATCGAAGCCTGCGCACGCCGCAGCAAACGCGGTGCGGTGGTCGGTGGCGGTCTGCTGGGGCTGGAAGCCGCAGGCGCGCTGAAAAGCCTGGGCGTAGAAACCCATGTGATTGAGTTCGCGCCGGTGCTGATGGCAGAGCAGCTCGATCCCATGGGCGGCGATCAGCTACGTCGTAAAATCGAACGCATGGGCGTCAAAGTCCATACCGGTAAAAACACCCAGGAAATCGTCAACGGCGGGGAACAGGCGCGCAAGACCATGCAGTTCGCCGACGGTTCCGCGCTGGAAGTCGACTTTATCGTCTTCTCCACCGGCATCCGTGCCCAGGATAAACTGGCGCATCAATGCGGGCTGGCCACCGCACGCCGGGGCGGCATCGTAATTAACGACAGTTGCCAAACCTCGGATCCGGACGTTTACGCCATCGGCGAATGTGCCTCATGGCGCGATCGCACCTTCGGTCTGGTAGCGCCGGGCTATAAAATGGCGCAGGTGACCGCCGACCATCTGCTGGGCCGCGAAAACACCTTCCTGGGCGCGGACATGAGCGCCAAGCTGAAATTGCTGGGCGTCGACGTCGGCGGCATCGGCGATGCCCACGGCCGTACCGAAGGGGCGCGCAGCTACGTTTATCTGGACGAAAGCAAAGAAATTTATAAACGCATCGTAGTCAGCGCGGACAACAAAACCCTGCTCGGCGCGGTGCTGGTCGGCGACACCAGCGACTACGGCAACCTGCTGCAGCTGGCGTTAAACGCCATCGAACTGCCGGAAAACCCGGACGGTCTGATCCTGCCATCACACGCGGGCAGTAAACCGGCCATCGGCGTCGACTCACTGCCGGAAACCGCACAAATCTGCTCCTGCTTCGACGTCAGCAAAGGCGACATCATCAAGGCGGTCGGCATGGGTTGCCATACCGTTGCGGCGATCAAGTCCGAAACCAAGGCTGGCACCGGCTGCGGCGGCTGTATTCCGCTGATCACCCAGGTGCTGAATGCCGAACTGGCCAAACAGGGTATCGAGGTCAACCATCACCTGTGCGAACACTTCGCCTATTCGCGCCAGGAGCTGTACCACCTGATCCGCGTTGAAGGCATCAAATCCTTTGACGAACTGCTGGCCAAATACGGCAAGGGCTATGGCTGTGAAGTATGTAAACCGACCGTCGGCTCGCTGCTGGCCTCCTGCTGGAACGAGTACGTGCTCAAACCGCAGCACACGCCGCTGCAGGATACCAACGACAACTTCCTCGGCAATATCCAGAAAGACGGGACTTATTCGGTGATCCCACGCTCCGCCGGCGGCGAAATCACGCCAGACGGTTTGATGGCGGTCGGCCAGATCGCCAAGGAATATAATCTGTACACCAAGATGACCGGCTCCCAGCGCATCGGCATGTTCGGCGCGCAGAAAGACGACCTGCCGGCCATCTGGAGCAAACTGATTGCCGCCGGTTTTGAAACCGGTCACGCCTACGCCAAGGCGCTGCGCATGTCGAAAACCTGCGTCGGCAGCACCTGGTGCCGCTTTGGCGTCGGCGACAGCGTCGGCTTTGGCGTCAAACTGGAACACCGCTACAAAGGCATTCGCACCCCGCACAAAATGAAGTTTGGCGTTTCCGGCTGCACCCGTGAATGCGCCGAAGCGCAGGGCAAGGACGTCGGCATTATCGCGACCGAAAATGGCTGGAATCTGTACGTCTGCGGTAACGGCGGGATGAAACCGCGCCACGCCGATCTTTTGGCGGCGGATCTCGACAGCGAAACGCTGGAACACTACCTCGACCGCTTCATGATGTTCTATATCCGCACCGCCGATAAGCTACAACGTACCTCGGTATGGCTGGAAAGCCTGGAAGGCGGCATCGATTATCTGCGCAAAGTGATCATTGACGACAAACTGGGCATCAACGCGCAACTGGAAGCCGAAATCGCCCGTCTGCGCGACGCGGTGGTCTGCGAGTGGAAAGAAACCGTCGAACATCCTGAATCTCAGGTGCGCTTCGCTCACTTTATCAACAGCAGCCTGCGCGATCCGAACGTCCAGGTGGTCGCCGAGCGTGAACAGCATCGGCCGGCACGTCCGGATGAACGCATTCCTGTCACCCTGCTGGAAGCCGAGGAGAACAACGCATGAGCCAGTGGACAACCCTTTGCCCCCTCACCGATATTCTGCCAGGCACCGGCGTGTGTGCCCTGATCGGCGACCAACAGGTGGCGATATTCCGTCCCTATGCCGACGAACAGGTCTTTGCCATCAGCAATATTGATCCCTTCGCCCAGGCCAGCGTGTTGTCGCGCGGCCTGATCGCCGAACATCAGGGTGAGCTGTGGGTCGCCAGCCCGTTAAAAAAACAACATTTCCGCCTGCACGACGGTTACTGCCTGGAAGATGACAGCCGCTCCGTCGCGCATTTCACCAGCCGAGTCGTGGACGGCATGGTGCAGGTCGCGGCCTGATACTTTTACTTTAACCTCAGGGGAAGCAGCATGTTCACCGATACCATCAACAAATGCGCCGCCAACGCAGCGCGCATCGTCAGGCTGTCGAAGCACAGCCCGCTGGGCTTTTGGATCAGCTCGGCGATGGCCGGGGCTTACGTCGGCCTCGGCATCATTTTAATCTTCACCCTCGGCAATCTGGTCGATCCGTCCCTTCGCCCGCTGGTGATGGGCGCCACCTTCGGCATCGCGCTGACGCTGGTGATCATCGCCGGTTCGGAACTGTTCACCGGCCACACCATGTTCCTGACCCTGGGCGTCAAAGCCGGCACCATCACGCAGGGCCAAATGTGGGCGGTCTTGCCGCAAACCTGGCTGGGCAATCTGCTGGGTTCGGTGCTGGTGGCGCTGATGTATTATTACGGCGGCGGTAGCCTGTTGCCGGTAGACACCAGCCTGGTACACACCGTGGCGCTGGCAAAAACCACCGCACCGGCAGAGGTGCTGTTCTTCAAGGGCGTGCTGTGTAACTGGCTGGTCTGCCTGGCGATTTGGATGGCCATCCGCGTTGAAGGCGCCGCCAAGTTCATCGCCATCTGGTGGTGCCTGCTGGCCTTTATCGCTTCCGGTTATGAGCACTCTGTCGCCAACATGACGCTGTTCGCCCTGTCCTGGTTCGGTCATCACAGCGAAGCCTATACCCTGAGCGGGATCGGCCATAACCTGCTGTGGGTCACGCTGGGTAATACCCTGTCCGGTGCGGTGCTGATGGGCCTGGGTTACTGGTACGCAACACCCCGAGCCGAACGCCCGCAGGCTGAGAAAGCCACCGCGCGCCAGGCTGCATAATATTTTGGGGCGCCTTGCGCCCTCTGCTGATTGCCCCGAGGATTGCCGATGGATTACCTGCCGATTTTCTGCCAACTGCAACACAAAGCCTGCCTGCTGGTCGGCGGCGGCGAGATAGCCGAGCGCAAAGCGCGCCTGCTGCTGGATGCCGGTGCAGCGCTGACCGTCAACGCCTGCGACTTTACCTCGCAATTCCACGAATGGGCCGCACTTGGCCGGGTCACGCTGGTGGAAGGCGAGTTCAGTGCGGCGTTGCTGGCAGAAAAGTGGCTGGTGATCGCCGCCACCGACCGGGTCGAGGTTAACGCGCTGGTGTACCAATGCGCCAACCAACAGCGGGTGTTTTGCAACGTGGTGGATGATCCCAAGCGCGCCAGCTTTATCATGCCGTCGATCATCGATCGCTCGCCGATTATGGTCGCGGTGTCCTCCGGCGGCAAAGCGCCGGTGCTGGCACGGCTGCTGCGTGAAAAGCTGGAGGCTATCCTGCCCCAGCATCTTGGCAAGCTGGCACAACTGGGCGGTTCATTGCGTCAACGGGTGAAAAAGCACTTCACTGACATCGGCTCACGCCGTCGCTTTTGGGAGAAACTGTTTGCCCACGATCGGCTGGCACAGTCGCTGGCCAATGACGACCAGCCGCTGGCGGAGCGACAGATCGAGGAATTGTTTAGCCATCAACCGCAAGAGTGCGGCGAAGTGGTGCTGGTGGGTGCCGGGCCGGGCGATGCCGGCCTGCTGACCCTGAAAGGTCTGCAGCAGATCCAGCAGGCTGACGTGGTGGTTTACGACCGGCTGGTATCCGATGAAGTCATGACGCTGGTGCGTCGCGATGCCGAGCGTATTTTCGTCGGTAAACGTGCCGGCAACCACTGCGTGCCACAGGAACAAATCAACCAAATCCTGCTCGAACAGGCGCAACAAGGTAAACGCGTGGTGCGGCTGAAAGGCGGTGACCCGTTTATCTTCGGCCGTGGCGGTGAAGAGCTGGAAACGCTGGCCGATGCCCATATTCCGTTCTCGGTGGTGCCGGGCATTACCGCCGCTTCCGGTTGTTCGGCCTACAGCGGCATCCCCCTCACCCATCGCGACCATGCGCAGAGCGTGCGGCTGGTCACGGGTCATGCCAAAAGTGACGGCGGGTTGGATTGGTCAACGCTGGCCGCCGGGCAGCAGACACTGGTGTTTTACATGGGCCTGACGCAGGCGGCAGAGATCCAACGTCAACTGATCGCGCACGGCATGCCTGCCTCTACCCCGGTGGCGCTGGTAGAAAACGGCACTTCCTGCCGCCAAAGGGTGATCGAGGGGGAACTGAGTCACCTGGGCACCCTGGCCTTACAGGCCGCCAGCCCGAGTTTGATCATCGTCGGCAGCGTGGTGAGCCTGCGCAATAAGCTGAACTGGTTCTCCAGCCGGGAGCCGCAGCCGCAACTGGCTCAAATGGCCTAATTCAGACGTAAAAAAAGCGGCCACTGGCCGCTTTTCTTTATGGCGAGTATGGCGAGGATCACTGCGGCGATACAAAACCAACCGCTTGGTAAACCTTGGCCAAAGTTTCCTGAGCGCGCGCACGGGCCTTGGCCGCGCCGTCACGCATCACCTGCTGCAGCAAAGCCTCGTCATTGCGGAAACGGTGATAACGCTCCTGTAGCTCGCCCAGCATGCCGGATACCGCTTCAGCTACCGCACCTTTCAGGTGGCCATACATCTGACCTTCAAACTCGGCTTCCAGTTGAGCGATGCTCTTGCCGGTCACGCCGGAGAGAATATCCAACAGGTTTGACACCCCCGCCTTGTTCGCCACGTCGTAACGCACCACTGGCGGCTCTTCGGAGTCGGTCATCGCACGCTTGATCTTCTTGCTCACTGCTTTCGGATCTTCCAGCAGGCCGATCACGTTATTGCGGTTATCGTCCGACTTGGACATTTTTTTGGTCGGTTCTTGCAGCGACATCACGCGAGCGCCGGACTTGGGAATAAACGGCTCAGGCACTTTGAACACGTCACCGTACAGTGCGTTGAAGCGCTGACCAATGTCACGGCTCAGCTCCAGATGCTGTTTCTGGTCTTCGCCAACCGGCACCTGGTTGGTCTGGTATAACAGGATATCTGCCGCCATCAGCACCGGATAGCTGAACAGGCCGGCGTTGATGTTCTCTGCGTAGCGTGCGGACTTGTCTTTGAACTGGGTCATGCGGCTCAGTTCGCCGAAATAGGTGTAGCAGTTCAGCACCCAGCTCAGCTGCGTGTGTTCCGGCACGTGCGACTGCACGAAGATAGTGCTCTTTTGCGGATCGATACCGCAGGCCAGATACAGCGCCAGCGTATCCAGCGTGGCTTTGCGCAGTTTCTCTGCGTCCTGACGTACGGTGATGGCGTGCAAATCAACGATGCAGTAGATGCAGTCATAATCATCCTGCATGTGTACCCACTGACGCAGCGCACCCATGTAGTTGCCAATGGTCAGTTCACCGGACGGCTGCGCGCCGCTAAATACGATGGGCTTACTCATGTTTAAATTTCCTGATTCTCTAAAGATGACAGCCCAAGAGCGGGCAACAAATCGGCAAAGCGCTCCAACACGCGGTCGGGATGGCTCAGGGCAATCGCCTCGCCGTAGTTATAACCGTAGGTCAGCGCAGCACTCGGGCAGCCGGCCCCCTGTGCCGCCTGAATATCGTTGCGGGAATCGCCCACAAACAGCAACTCGTTGGCACGCAGACCCAACTTGCCGAGTACCAGATACAACGGGGCCGGGTGCGGTTTCTTTTCCACCACGTCGTCGCCGCCGATAATCAGCGAGAAGTAATCGATAATGCCCAATGCGGCCAATAATGGCGCCACAAACGGCGTCGGTTTGTTGGTCACCAGCGCCATCGGATAATCTTGCGCGGCCAATTGGGCCAGCGTTTCCTTCACCTGCGGAAACAGGCGGCTGCCGCTGTCCACGGTTTGCGCATAGAAGTGATCAAAACGCTCGCGCAGCTGCAGGCAGTGTTCCGGCGTGGCTTCCACTTCGGCCCAGCGCAGCGCGCGTTGCACCAGCACGTCTGCGCCATTGCCAATCCAGGTGCCGACCCGCGTCTCACCGGCCTGCGGCAGACCCATTTCCGCCAGCGCCATATCGATAGCGGCTGCCAGCCCCGGCGCGCTGTCTACCAGCGTGCCATCGAGATCAAAGGCCAGAGCGCGGATCGCACTGAAATCAGCCATGCGTCACCTTCGCCAACTCGCTGCGCATTTCGTCAATCACCCGGCGGTAATCCGGCTTGCCGAAGATGGCTGAACCGGCGACGAACATGTCTGCGCCCGCGGCGGCGATCTCGGCGATATTGTCGACCTTCACTCCGCCATCCACTTCCAGTCGGATATCGCGGCCGCTTTCGTCGATCAATTTGCGCACCTGGCGCAGCTTATCCAAAGTGCCATGGATAAACGACTGGCCACCAAAGCCTGGGTTAACCGACATCAGCAGGATCACGTCGATTTTATCCATCACGTAATCGAGATAGCTCAACGGCGTCGCCGGATTGAAGACCAGACCGGCTTTGCAGCCGTGCTCTTTAATCAGTTGAATGGTGCGATCGACGTGTTCGGAGGCTTCCGGATGGAAAGAGATGTAACTGGCACCCGCTGCGGCGAAGTCCGGCACAATGCGGTCTACCGGCTTCACCATCAGGTGCACGTCAATCGGTGCGGTGATGCCGTAGTTACGCAACGCCTGACAAACCATCGGCCCGATGGTCAGGTTGGGAACGTAGTGGTTATCCATCACGTCGAAGTGCACTACGTCGGCACCTGCGGCCAGCACGTTGGCAGTATCTTCACCCAGGCGAGCAAAATCTGCCGACAAAATGGACGGGGCAATCAAAAATTTTTTCATCCGCTATCTCCAAACGTAGGGTTCGAATTTGTTATACGCCGGGGCGTAACCCCGGTTTAACGATAAAGCGCCAAAAGTTCATTCACTTTGCTGCGACCAAGAATATTGCGGCTGATGGTGCGGCGCGCCTTCACCACGTACAGCGAGGCGTGCTGGTACCAGTCACGCGTCAGTTCGGTATCGTGGTTGGAAATCAATACCGGCACCTGGCTTTCTACCGAAAGCTGATGCGCCATCAACGCCAGGCTCTGCTGATCGGCCATGCTGAAGCTGTTGGTGTGGTAGGCGGTAAAATTCGCCGTCGCCGATAATGGCGCATACGGCGGATCGCAATACACCACGGTACCGCGTTCGGCTTTTGCCATGGTATCGCGGTAATGCTCGCAGACAAAAGTGGCGTTGCGGGATTTTTCGGCGAACCAGTACAGCTCTTCCTCCGGGAAGTACGGTTTCTTGTAACGCCCAAACGGGACGTTGAACTCCCCACGCAGGTTATAGCGGCACAGACCGTTGTAACAGTGGCGGTTCAGGTAAAGAAACAGCAGCGCGCGGCGATAAGGATCGGCACTAGTATTAAACTCTTCGCGCAGCAGGTAAAACTGATCCGACTTATTGAATTCATCGGTGAAAAGAAGGCGGGCATCACGCACGAAGTCATCCGTACGCAGCTTAACGATGTTATACAGATTAATAAGATCGCTGTTGATGTCGGCGAGAATATAGGCATCGTATTCCGTGTTCAGAAAGACTGAACCCGCACCCACGAAGGGCTCGATTAAGCAGTCGCCTGCTGGTAGATGACGACGAATTTCGTCCACCAGCGGGTATTTTCCACCAGCCCATTTTAAAAAAGCGCGGTTTTTCTTCATGCCGTCAATTAGCTACTTATTATACAATTCAGAGCGGCGGATTGTACTCTGTTTCAGACAGCACATCAGCGCACAAATTTAAGTGATTGATACCCTTCATTCTTCAAGCCGCGGCCTCGTTGGCTACACACGGTTATTCGGTCTGTTTCCAGACCATTTCAGTCATCTGTCGCGGGCTAAATTGCGCGCCCCGATTAACATGGGCGCAGCATGCTGCGCCCTTATACTATGCCTGAAACCCCTGCTCTTGCCGTCTGGCTGCAGCTTGAAATCTACCGGGTTACTTTTTCAGATCTTGCTGTACCTGGCGTACAGGTCGGACCCATGGTTTTTTCGCCTGAACATCCGCTGGCAGCGTCGCGATTGCGCGCTTCGCTTCTGCCGAAGAGGCATAGTTACCGCTCACCAATACATACCAAGGTTTACCGTCACGCTGGGTCGCATATACCAGATAATGCTGCAGCTTTTGCTGCTTGGCATAGGCGTTGAGCGTATCGGAACGCGAGGCGCTGCTCAGTTGCAGAGTATAATGGCTGGCCGGTGCAGACTGCAGCGAACCGCCGCTGCCGCTTACGGCGCCCGTCTTGGCGCTTGCGGCTCCCGCTTTGGCGGAAGAGGACGGCGCCGGCGTATACACCTTGGTTGGCGTTTTGTGTTGCGAGGCTGTAGCCGCAGGCTTGCTGACGGTTTTTGCCGGTGTTTTATGCTGCTGTGGCGCCGTACCCTGAACCGGACGTACGGTTTCTTTCGCCGCGGCACCGTTCATCAAGGTAGCCGGAGCCGTCGGCAGCGTCGACGCTGGACCGGTCATGCCCTGCGTAGCCGCATCAACCTGGCCCTGTTGCGCTGACAGCGCGTCTGACATATTGCCCGGCAGATCGACACGCTGCTGCGCGCCGCCCTGCGGTGGCTGCGGTTGTGCTTCCGTCGGGGTACTGGAGATCGGTGGGACGCTGACGGTTTGCGGCTGAGAGCTGCTGCTCACGCCGTTATTGTCATTGGTGTCGGTGGTGCCGCCCGGAACACCGGAGTTACCGGCAGTCAGTGACGAAGATCCTGACAGGTTAATGTCTTTAGCCGCACCATTTTGCGCGCCTTCCTGGGCTGCCTCATGCTTGGTTGGCGCTTTCAGCGCCGAGCCAATGCCGACAATCAGCAACAACAGCACCAAAATACCGATACCAATCATTAAATGCTGACGTGAAACGGCAAAACGTGGTCCCGGAGCCGGCTTACGCGAGCGTGCTGGACGACGATCGCTGCTATCAGGTCTGAGATCGTCTTCCGGTTTAAACTCATCCATCTGAAACCCTCCAACTAGAGGCAAAAGCCCACCACTGTAGACCTACCGTGGCACGGGCAGATTAACCCGATGATGGCAAAGCGACGCCAAGCGTGCTTTGCACATAATTAATATAGATGTAAACGGCGGCTAAGCCACTGTTACTTCGTCCGATTTACTTAGGCATTCCCTACAGGAAGGCAAGCGGCGATCGAAGCAAGCACCATATCATGCCCCACTCCGCCACGGACTTCCGCCTGACCAATCGCCGTCGGCAGTACCAGGCGCAGTTCACCGGCCAGTACTTTCTTATCGCGCATCATATGCGGCAGATAAGATCCCGGGGCCATTTGCTGCGGACCACACACCGGTAAACCGGCACGTAACAACAGGGCTTTAATACGTTCAATATCGTCGGTGGAGAACTGACCGAGACGGTGCGCGGTTTCTGCCGCCATCACCATGCCGGCGGCAACGGCCTCACCGTGCAACCATACACCATAGCCCATTTCGGCTTCGATCGCATGACCGTAAGTATGGCCCAGATTCAGCAGCGCACGCAGACCGCTTTCGCGTTCATCCGCGGCGACCACTTCAGCCTTGAGTTCACAGCAGCGGCGGATGCAATAGGCCAGGGCCTGCATATCCAACGCTACCAATGCATCGATATTGTTTTCCAGCCAGACGAAGAAGTCGCGGTCGAGAATAATCCCGTACTTGATCACTTCAGCCAAACCAGAGGAAAGCTCACGCGCCGGCAAGGTTTTCAGGCAATCCAGATCAACCACGACGGAAGCGGGTTGATAGAAGGCGCCGATCATGTTTTTACCGAGCGGATGATTGACGGCGGTTTTACCGCCAACGGAAGAGTCCACCTGCGACAGCAGCGTGGTAGGAACCTGAATAAAGCGGACACCGCGCTGATAACAGGCGGCGGCAAAACCGGTAAGATCGCCCACCACGCCGCCGCCAAGGGCAATCAGCGTGGTATCGCGACCGTGCGGTTTTTCCAACAGCGCCGAGAACACCTGCTCAAGCACGGCAAGGGATTTGTACTGTTCGCCATCAGGTAAAATCACCTGATCCACCATGACGCCGGCCTGCTCCAACACCTTCCGGACAGAGTCCAGATAGAGTGGCGCCAGGGTTTGGTTGGTGACCAGCATGACCTGTTCACCCGCCTTCAGCGGCATAAAAGAAGCCGGATCGTTAAACAATCCGGCGGCTATGGTAATCGGGTAGCTGCGCTCCCCAAGCGTTACGGTAATTCTCTCCATGTCGCGCTCAGTTCTCAGTGTGGTTTATCCCCGCTACTGCGGGGAACACAATCAGTCTTCCGCATTTGCCGTGGCGAACACGGAAACCGCAATCAGTTGCTTTCCAGCATGTTGATAATCTGGTTGGCAACCACTTTGGCGCTTTGATCGTCGGTGCGGATGGTGACATCTGCGATTTCTTCGTACAACGGATTGCGCTCTTTCGCCAGCGCTTCAAGCACTTCACGCGGAGGAGAATCAACCTGCAGCAGCGGACGCTTTTTGTCACGCTGGGTACGGGCCAATTGCTTCTCGATAGTGGTTTCCAGGTACACCACTACGCCACGCGCCGACAGACGGTTACGCGTTTCACGCGATTTAACCGAACCGCCGCCGGTAGCCAGCACGATGCCTTGCTTTTCCGTCAGTTCATTAATGACTTTTTCTTCACGATCGCGGAAACCTTCTTCACCTTCCACGTCGAATACCCAGCCCACGTCAGCTCCGGTACGTCGCTCAATTTCTTGATCGGAGTCGAAAAACTCCATATTGAGTTGCTGAGCTAACTGACGGCCAATAGTGCTTTTGCCGGCACCCATAGGCCCAACCAGAAAGATATTGCGTTTCTCTGCCATGTTTTTCGGTATTACTAAGACAATTCGTTAATGTTAACCCGCCCCGCCAATCAAATCAGCGGCGGGACCTAAACTGAAACCTCATGAACGATAGTGCGAGATCAGACGGAAAATTATCTCAACACTCTTGGTAGTTTGGCAACCGAATAAATCGCAATCCACGCCGCAGGAGGGAAACCATACGTTTTTAACGGCGTCTTGGCGCTAACAAAAAAACCTCGGTGCTCAATTCGGTAACCCTTGTAAGCTAAATCGGCCGCAGCGTCAAACGCAGATGCCCCCAAGGCGATAAAAAAGTGCATCTGCTCATCAACTTTAGGCGATTTCCCGCGAACCTGACGCATTGCCGTTCAGGCCTTAATCAATGTCGGAGTAATGAATATCACCAGCTCGCGCCGTTTATGCTGTTTGCTGCTCTGTTTGAACAAAGATCCCAGCAGCGGCACATCGCCAATCCCCGGCACCTTGTCCGCGCCCTGGGCGCTATGACGCTGAAATACGCCGCCCAAAACAATGGTTTCGCCATCTTTCACCGTCACCTGAGTTTTGATCTCCTGTTTATCGATCGCCAGCGTCTCGCCTGCCGCACGGCTGATGGAACGCCCCGGCATATTCTGGCTGATTTGCAACGTCAGGGTGATGCGACCGTTCGGCAAAATTTTTGGCGTCACCTCCATCCCCAGCACGGCTTCCTTAAATTCTATCGATGTCGCCCCGCTGGCACCGCTGTTCACCTCATAGGGAATTTCAGTCCCTTGTTTGATGCTGGCGGTTTGCAGGTGGGCGGTCAGCAGGCGCGGGCTGGCGATAATTTCTACCCGGTTCTCCTGTTCCAGCGCCATCAGTTCCAGATCCAGCAACCGTCCGCCAATGCGCGCCAGGTGAAAACCGGCACTGACGGCGCTTCGCTCCAGCGGCAATGCCACGTTGAAACCATCCAGTTGCCACGACTTCGCCGGTCGTTCATCCGCGGCCAATCCCCAACGCACGCCCAGTTCCCGCAAACTCTCGCTGTTGATGGTGACGATATGCGCCGCCAGTTGTACCTGCGCCAATGGCGCATCCATTTGCGCGATCCGCTGAGTCAATAACGCCACTATCGGCGCGGTATCGCGCAGCAGCACGGTATTGGTGCGTTGGTCGGCCACCACGCTGCCGCGATCGCTCAGTAACGTGCCATCCTGGGCATTCAGGGCGTCGGCAATCTCGGTCGCATCGGCATGGCTCAACGGCAGGGTCACGCTGTGCAACGGCTGTTTTTGCGCTAACGCCTGCTGTTGCCGCTGCTTCTCCTGTTCGCTCGGCTCGGGAAACACCATCATCACATTGCCTTCCAGCGTCATGGACAGTTTCCCCATGCGCAAAATCACGGCCAGCGCCTGCCGCCAGGGCACGTTATCCAACCTCAGCGTCAGATTGCCGCTCACGCCAGCGGCGGTGACCACATTCAGTTGCTGGTAATCCGCCAGCGCCTGCAGTACCACCGAAACCGGTGCATCCTGAAACTCCAGCGAAATGGGGGCGGGGTCCTGTGCGGCGCTTGCGACAGCACTTCCCCACAGCAAAACCCCGAGCCAACGGCATCCTTTCATTTTTTTTCTTCCTTATGGTTCCCCAACGCCAGCACCACCCTATCCTCGGTCACCGGACACGCCGGATTATCCAGATCCTCTTTCAGCGTCAATTGCCGCTCCAGTACCTGTTCAACCCGCCAGCGCCCAGCCAGCAGCGTTTGTCGGGGTTTGACTCGCAACCACTGCCCGGCTGGCGTGACAATCCAGGCATGGCGCAACGTGGCCCGCCCGATAGTGCCCTTTAATTGCCAGTTCGCCGGCGCGTCCGTCGGTGTCGGGCAGTCAGGCAAGGGCAACGGCCGAAAGGGATCTCGTGGTTGTGCCATCAGCGTCAACGGCAGCAACAGCCACCAGAACCCCAGTTTTTTATTCATGGGGATTTACCGCCGCAACCTCTGCCGAAACGTCACGCTGGAGAGTGAAATGTACTGCCAGTCCTTTCGTTTGTGCTTCAACGGCCATCTGATCGATGCGTAGCCTGGCGGGCAACCTCTCCAGCAGCCTTAATAAACTGCCGTAATCAAGCTGCAGCCACAGGGTTTGCCGCGAGGAGTTTTCCTGCTGCTGCCAGCGTTGCAATCCGGCCCCCACCAGCTGCAACACGTCCGACAACTCGTCATCCGCCACCTGCTGAGGTGCAAGCTGTTGCAGCCTTTGACTCACCGCCTCCAACGTCGGCATACGGGCCAATTGCGCCCACAACGGGGAAATGTGTTGCGCAAGACGTTGCTGCTCGGCCTGGGCTTGTCCCAACTGCTGCCATTTGTCCTGCAACAGCAGCAGGCCGAACAACAGGATCAGGGCACCCAGCACCAGCCACTGTATGACCCACAGCTTCCACCCCGGCAGGTTCAAGCCTTTCGTCAGCCACAACGGCAGTGATTTACTCATCCCGGCCCCACTGCGCCACCAGGGTGAAGGAAAGCAAACCATCCTGGCGCTGCGCCACCTCAGCCAGGCGGTAACGCTGCAACCCCGGCAACCTGGTAAACTGCTGCTCAAACTGCACCACCGCCTCATAACGGCGGCTCAGCCCCCGCAGAGTGAGATTTTGCCCATTGCTTTCCAACGCGATAAGCCACAGCGCAGCGGGCAGCAGAGGAGAGAGTTGTTGCAACAATTGCAGGTAACGTCGGTTATGCGCCAGATTCTTGCCATGTTGCTCCGCCTGCGCGGTTAAATGCGTCAGACGAGTCATTGCCTGTTGCCGCTGTTGGTAGCGTGCCGTCAACTCCGTCTGCTGTTGGAGCAGTGCCAACAGGGCGTGATGCCGTAGTGCCAGTTGTTGACTCAACCAGCCAAAAACCCCCATCAGTACCACCAATACCAGCACCAGTTGCAACACGAACAGGCGTAGCCAAAAGGCACCGCGGCGAAGCTGGATCCGGGCGCGCCAGGGCAAAAGATTAACCTGATACATCAGCAGTCCTCAGCACGCAGCGCCAGACCACCGGCCAATACGAACGCCGCCGGCAATGGGGGCTGCGGTGGATGCAGTTGGCTGAAAGCGCTGAACGGTGACCAGGGGAAGCTCCCCTGCGGGGGCGACTCATCCATCACGCTGCTATAGTAAATCTGCTGCGCAGCGAGTGATGGGCAGGCGGCAAGCATCGCCGCCAGCGCCTGCTCTGCGCCTTCGGCCTCCCCCATCGACACAAGGCCATAAGCAAAGGCCGCGTGAGGCGGGGTGACCCACAGCCACTCCTGATCGAGGCGGTGCAGCAAACCGGCCTCGATCGGCACACCGGCCGCCGTTGCCATCATGCGCAGTGCACAAGGGGTGATATCGACCACCTGCGGCTGCAGATTGGCCTGGCGTAAACAGTGCAGCCACTGTTCCAACTCTTGCTGGCGCGCAGCGGTGAGCAGCAGAGTGATAGGCTCTGGCGGTGATGAGCGGTAATCCAGTGCCAGCGTCTGGCTGTCCAGTGGAAACTGTTTTAGTCCCTGACTGGTGATGTATGCCGCACGCGCTGGCTCTTTCAGCCTGGCGTCCGGCAGCGGCATGCGCTGCTGTAAAACCCGCTGGGCGGGCAAAGCAATGCGTAAGGAAATATGTCTTGGTAACTGAATTCGCCATTGTCGCAGTGCCTGAATCAGCGCATCCGACGGTTCCAGACAGCCTTCGCGCAGCACCGGTTGCGGTAGCCGTTGTTGCCACCAGTGACGCAGTTGCCAGCCGTTGCGGCGGCGCTGTACCGCCAGCGCGCGAATGCAGTGACTTTGTATATCCAGCCCCACCTGCCATGCTTGAGTGAACATATTTCGCCCGACCTCCATATCGTCAGATGATAAAAGAACATATCCATGTTGCAGGCTTGCCTTTATACTACCGCGCGGTTGTTTATAAACTGCCCAAATGACATGAAAATGGGAAATCTCAGGTGAAGTTCGTAAAGTATTTACTAATCCTTGCAGTGTGTTGCATCGTGTTGGGGGCAGCCTCGATCTTTGGCTTGTACAAATATGTCGAGCCACAGTTGCCTGACGTTGCGACGCTGAAAGATGTGCGGCTGCAAATACCGATGCAGGTTTACAGCGCCGACGGCGAACTGATCGCCCAATACGGTGAAAAACGCCGTATTCCGCTGAAGCTGAACCAAATTCCACCGGTTATGGTGCATGCGTTTATCGCCACCGAAGACAGCCGCTTCTATGAGCATCATGGCGTCGATCCGGTCGGTATCTTCCGTGCTGCCTCTATTGCGCTGGTCTCCGGCCATGCGTCTCAGGGGGCGAGTACCATCACCCAACAGTTGGCGAGAAACTTCTTCTTAAGCCCGGAACGCACCCTGATGCGCAAAATCAAGGAAGCTTTCCTGGCGATACGCATCGAACAGATGCTGACCAAAGACGAAATCCTCGAGCTGTACCTGAATAAAATCTATCTGGGGTATCGCGCCTATGGCGTGGGTGCTGCGGCGCAGGTTTACTTCGGTAAAGACGTAAGCCAGCTCACCTTGAGCGAAATGGCGACCATCGCCGGCTTGCCGAAGGCGCCGTCGACCTTCAACCCGCTCTACTCCCACGATCGCGCCGTCGCACGCCGCAACGTGGTGCTGTCGCGAATGATGGATGAGCATTACATCACTCAGGCGCAGTACGATCAGGCTCGCAGCGAAGAACTGGTGGCCAATTACCATGCACCGGAAATCAGCTTCTCCGCGCCGTATCTCTCCGAGATGGTGCGTCAGGAGATGATCAAACGTTATGGCGACAACGCCTATACCGACGGTTACAAGGTCTACACCACCATCACCAAAAAACTGCAGCTGGCGGCGCAGGAGTCGGTACGCAACAACGTACTGGCCTATGACATGCGCCACGGCTACCGCGGCCCGTCCAACGTGCTGTGGAAAGTCGGTGAGGCGGCGTGGGATCAAAAGCAGATCCTCGACTCGTTGAAGAACCTGCCCAACTACGGTCCCCTGTCTCCGGCAGTGATTGTTACCGCCAACGCCGAAGAGGCGACGGCCATGATGGCTGACGGCAGCCATATTGCGCTGCCGATGGCGACCATGCGCTGGGCACGTCCTTACAAATCCGATACTCAGCAGGGCGCAACGCCGAAACGCGTCACCGACGTAGTGCAGGCCGGTCAGCAAGTCTGGGTACGTAAAGTGGGCGAGAACTGGTGGTTATCACAGGTGCCGGACGTCAACTCGGCGCTGGTGTCGATCAACCCGAATGACGGTGCCGTGAAGGCGCTGGTCGGCGGGTTCGACTTCAACCAGAGCAAGTTCAACCGCGTAACTCAGGCGCTGCGTCAGGTCGGTTCCAATATCAAACCTTTCCTGTACACCGCAGCGATGGACAAGGGCCTGACCCTGGCGACCATCCTGAATGACCTGCCGATCACCCGTTGGGATCCAGGTGCCGGCACCGACTGGCGGCCGAAGAACTCACCGCCAACCTACGATGGGCCGATTCGCCTGCGTCAGGGGCTGGGACAGTCCAAGAACGTAGTGATGGTACGTGCGATGCGCGCCATGGGCGTCGACTATGCGGCAGAATACCTGCAGCGTTTCGGCTTCCCGGCACAGAACATCGTGCACACCGAATCGCTGGCGTTGGGTTCCGCGTCGTTCACCCCGCTGCAACTGGTGCGCGGCTATGCGGTACTGGCCAACGGCGGTTATCTGGTGGATCCGTACTTTATCACCAGGATTGAAGACGATAACGGCAACACGGTGTTCGAAACCAAACCGAAGATTGTCTGCAGCAGCTGTAATCTGCCGGTGATCTACGGCGATACCCACCGTTCTGCCGTGCTTTCTGAAGACAACATTGAAAATGTCGCCACGTCGCAGGAAGGTAACAACGGCAACGTGCCAATGCCGAAACTGGAGCAGGTCACCCCAGCTCAGGTACTGCAGGACGGCGATCAGCAGTATGCGCCACACGTCATCAGCACCCCGCTGGCGTTCCTGATGCACGATGCGCTGAACAGCAATATCTTCGGCGAACCGGGTTGGATGGGCACCGCATGGCGTGCCGGGCGTGACCTGAAACGTCGTGATATCGGCGGTAAAACCGGTACCACCAACAGCTCGAAAGACGCCTGGTTCTCCGGTTATGGCCCGGATACCGTGACCTCGGTATGGATTGGCTTTGATGACCACCGCCGCGATCTTGGCCGTGCCACGGCTTCCGGCGCGATACCGGATCAGATCTCCGGCGGCGAAGGCGGTGCGAAGAGTGCTCAACCGGCATGGGATGACTTTATGAAAACCGCGCTGGAAGGCATTCCAGAGCAGAAAGTTACCCCACCACCGGGCATTATCAGCGTCACCATCGACAAGAACAGCGGTAAGCTTTCCGGCGGTGGCGGCGGCAGTCGCTCCGAGTACTTCATCGAAGGGACTCAGCCAACGGACTACCCATCGCGAGATACCGGCACCACGTTGACGGATCCCGGCGGCGAAAGCCACGAGTTGTTCTAACGAAAAAGGGCCAGATTTCCTCTGGCCCTCAGATTGCTGACAAAGCTCGTTATTAGGGAGAGCGTGCCGAAGGGGTCGTAGCGGCTTGTCCGCCGGAGCGCCCCTCGGTGCGCTAGGCCCGGGTATCTCGGGTTCAAAAACAACTTGTCATCAAACTCAAGGGCCAGATTTCTCTGGCCCTTTTTTATTGCGCAATCCGCGTCTAACGCGAACCGCGTAAAAATGCCTCGGTCAGGAACAGCGCACTGACATTGCGCGCCTCGCGGAAATCCGGTTCTGCCAGCAATGCCATCATGTCGGCAATCGGCCAGCGTACCTGCGGCAAAGGTTCCGGCTCGTCCCCTTCCAGACTCTGCGGATAGAGATCGTGCGCCAGCACGATATTCATTTTGCTGGAAAAGTACGACGGTGCCATCGTCAGCTTGCTGAGAAAATCAAAGCGTCTGGCACCAAAACCCACCTCTTCCATCAGCTCGCGATTGGCCGCCTCCAGCACCCCTTCACCAGGGTCGATCAACCCCTTGGGGAACCCCAGCTCGTAAGATTCAGTGCCCACCGCATACTCACGGATCAGCAGCAAGTCATCGCCAATCACCGGCACAATCATCACGGCCTCCCGATCCGAGGGCCGCATCCGCTCATACACCCGCCGTACACCGTTACTGAACTCCAGATCGACCGACTCAACGTTAAATAAACGCGAACGTGCGACCGTTTCCACTTTCAGAATTTTAGGTTTTTGCAGGTGTTTATCCATGATTGCCTCAAATGAGTTATCCGGCGGCAGGCCACAACAGCCGGCGCGATGGCGCGAATAACCAGAATAATGATTGGCGTGACGCGCAGTTCACCGGCGCTCAAACGCTGACCAAATCCGATCTTGATCACATTGTGCGTTAATGAGAACCTTTGTCGCAACGAGCACAAGCAGTAATTTACTTTTTTTTAACAAGTCTAGCCAGCACCCACCGCTTTTCTGCCGCAATCCAGCAAAAAGAGCGCATTAAAATAAGATAATGCCGATATCGACACCGAAACCGGGTTGCTACCATCACGCAGGTAAGACATGGCAATAAAGCGGGCAGTTTTATCAATAAATGAGATCCGGACAGAGAATCTGTGCTCCCGTCACGGTTCAGGGGTGTCTCTCGGTGATTTCACTGCGTATAATACGCCACGATTCATCAGGTTGGTGAGGTTCACGGGTACAGGATGGGGATAGCATGAGCACAATAGTGTTGATATTGGCCTTAGTGCTTGCCTGCCTGATTGCCGCCGGCCTGTATCTCTGGCTTAAAACCCGCAATCAGCCACTGCTGACGCGTGCGCTGCCCTTTATCAAACCCACGCACCGTAAACTGACTGGCGAAGAGCGCGCTGCCGTCGAACATTATCTCGGCCAGCAAAATAAGCTGAGCAACAAACTGTTGCCGGGCAACTCCTCATTGCCTTCCGCCAAGCTGACGCTGACCCCGCAGAGCGACAACGTCTACCCGATCACCCATGCCATTACGCGTTATGGGCTGGCCAGCGATGAACCCAATAAGTGGCGCTATTATCTGGACGCCGAAGAGGTGCACCTGCCGCCGTTTTGGGAGCAGTACATCAGCGCCGATAACCATGTAGAAGTGATTAAAACCCAGACGTTGCCGCTGGTTATCTCCCTCAACGGGCATTCGCTGAAAGACCATATACACGATCGGCCGCAACCGCCGGTGGTGAAAGCCACGCCAAGCCAAAACGCATCCATTCGCAAGGAAGAGAGCGAACACGTCGAGTTGGTGAATATCCGCAAGGAAACGCCGGAAGAACACGCGCTGACTCGCCCGAACGGCATCAAGGAAGCCGCCATCATCTCGGCCGCCCTGCTGCTGCTGTTCTTCAGCCTGATCAGCCCGGTGGTGGTCATCCCCTGGATGATCCTGGTCGCCGTGCTGATGATCGCCTGGAGCTGCTGGAACCTGTTCCGTCGGCCGGCGACACGCGAACTGAAAGAAGTGCACTGCCTGCGGGGCACCCCCAAGCGCTGGGGGCTGTTTGGTGAATCCAATCAGGGGCAGATCAGCAATATCTCTCTCGGCATCATCGATCTGATTTACCCGCCGCACTGGCAGCCTTACATCACCCAGGATCTGGGCAAAACCACCGACGTGGATATCTACCTTAACCGCCAGGTGTTGCGTCAGGGCCGCTTCCTCTCCCTGCACGATGAGGTCAAAAATTTCCCGCTGCAGCAATGGGGCAGAAATGCGGTGCTGATGGCCAGCTCGTTTTTGGTGCTGGTGCTGTTGCTGACCTATATCCCGCTGAGCCTGCCGCTCAAGCTGAGCATGGCCTGGCTGCAGGGCGCACAGAAGATTGAAGTGGCCAACGTCCAGGCGCTGGAAGGCGCAACCTTGCGCATCGGCGATACCCTAAAGGCTCAGGGCAACGGGATGTGTTATGTGCCGCCGCCGGCCAACGGTTCGCGCACGTCCAACTTTATGCCTTTCGATTGCTCCGGGATTTACTGGAACAACGCCGCCCCGCTGCCGCAGCCGGAATCCGACGTGATCGACAAAGCCTCAGCCTTGCTGGCAACGGTCAATACCCAGTTGCACCCTGACGGTACCGAACAGAAACTTAACCCGCAGCTGGCCAGCGCAATTGAAAAATCCGGCATGATCCTGCTGGATGACTTTTCCGATATCGTGCTGAAAACGCAGGATCTGTGCCAGGCGGACAACGACTGCGTCCGGCTGAAGAATGCCCTGGTGAACCTGGGCAACGTGAAAAACTGGGGCACCCTGGTGAAACGAGCCAAATCGGGCTCTCTGCAAGGGGTTAATGTGTTGCTGCGTCCGGTGAGCGCCGAATCGCTGGAAAGCCTGACCAAGGTTGCTGCATCTTCGTTCGTCTACAGCGAAACCCGGCAGGCCGCCGCCGCGCTCAACAGCCCGCCTCCTGGCGGCTTCCTGATCAGCAGCGATGAAGGCAAGCAGTTGGTCAATCACCCGCAGCCGGCAATACCGTTAAACGAGTACAATGCGCTTGATCAGTGGAATGAACTGCAACGCCTGGCCAGTATGCTGCTGCATACGCCGTTTGAGGCGCAGGGTGTCATCACCAATATCAGCGTCGATGCCAACGGCACCCGCCACATTGCCCTGCACAGCGAGCCGGATATCATCACTCTGTGGCGCTATCTCGGCACCAGCCTGCTGCTGCTGACGGTGGCCGTCGTTCTGGGTTACAACACCTGGCGACTGGTGCAGCGCCGTCGTATCAATCAACACCGGATCGCCGATATCCAGCGCTATTACGAAAGCTGCTTTAACCCGCAGCTCTCGCCGATGTCATTGCGACCGATGTCCTGAGTCACTCCTCGGCCTGCGCCCAGTCATCAGCTTATGCTACGCTAACGCTATTATCCCTATCCTGCGGACCGCCGACGGTTCGCCTATGGAGTTTTCATGGTTCCCGAATTTGACTGGCGTGAAATTGATACCGTGCTGCTGGATATGGACGGTACCCTGCTCGATCTGGAGTTCGACAGCCACTTTTGGCTCAGCCTGGTGCCGCAGGCCTTGAGCGAGCAGCGCGCGATCCCCTTCGACGAAGCGCGCAGCATCATTCATCAGGAATATCTGGCCGTGCAGCACACCATGAACTGGTACTGCTTCGATTACTGGAGCGAGCGGCTGGATCTTGATATTTACCGCATGACCACGGAGGTCGGTAACCGCGCCCGTTTGCGTGAAGATACCGAACCCTTTTTGCAGGCATTACGTGCGGCGGGCCACCAGACCATTCTGTTGACCAACGCCCATCCGCACAGCCTGGCGGTAAAAATTGAGCATACCGGTTTGGATCGGCACCTTGATTTATTACTTTCTACCCACACATTTGGTTATCCGAAAGAAGATCAGCGTTTGTGGCAGGCTGTGCAGCAACACACCGGATTCGATCCGCAGCGCACCCTGTTCGTCGACGACGGTGAACCTATTCTGGATGCAGCCCGCACCTTCGGTATTCGCTACTGCCTGGGCGTGCAGAACCCGGACTCCAGCATGGCGGAGAAAACCTTCCGGCATTACCCGTCCATGAGCGATTACCGCTTGTTGATACCGGCGTTGGCAAAGGGGGAGCAATGAAAGCAAAGGAAACTCGGGACGATGCGGTCCGGCTGGACAAATGGCTATGGGCAGCTCGTTTCTACAAAACCCGTGCGCTGGCACGGGACATGATCGACGGCGGCAAGGTGCACTACAACGGACAGCGCGGTAAGCCGAGCAAGATTGTCGAGCTCAATGCCGAGATCAAGCTGCGTCAGGGTAATGATGAACGCACGGTGATTGTGCTGGCCCTGGCCAGCCAGCGACGCGGCGCCGATGAGGCGCAGCAAATGTATCAGGAAACCGAGGCCAGCATCGCCAATCGAGAGAAAGTGGCGCTCGCACGCAAGATGAATGCGCTGACCATGCCGCATCCGGACCGCCGTCCGGACAAGAAAGAGCGGCGCGACCTGATTAAATTTAAATTTGGTGAGCAGGAATAAGCCCTCACCGCAATGAGAGAAAACTATGTCTAACCATGACCAATTGCACCGTTACCTGTTTGAAAACTACGCGGTGCGCGGTGAGCTGGTTACCGTCAGCGAAACCTATCAGCAGGTTCTGAACAACCACGACTATCCGGCGCCGGTAAAAAAACTGCTGGGTGAACTGCTGGTGGCCACCAGCCTGCTGACCGCAACCTTGAAGTTCGACGGCGATATCACCGTGCAGTTGCAGGGTGACGGTCCGCTGAAGCTGGCAGTGATTAACGGCAACAACCGCCAGGAAATGCGCGGCGTAGCGCGCGTACAAAGCGAAATCGCCGATGACAGCACGCTGCATCAGTTGATCGGCAATGGCGTCATGGTGATCACCATTGCGCCATCCGAAGGCGAGCGCTATCAGGGCGTAGTGGCACTGGAAGGCGAAACGCTGGCCGAATGCCTCGAGGCTTACTTCCGCCAGTCCGAACAGCTGCCAACCCGTCTGTTCATCCGCACCGGCGAGTTCGAAGGCCAACCGGCGGCAGGCGGCATGTTGCTGCAGGTGCTGCCGGCGCAGGACAGCAATGCCGATGATTTCGATCATCTGGTGCAACTGACCAACACGGTGAAAAGCGAAGAGCTGTTCAGCCTGCCGGCCAACGAAGTGCTGTATCGCCTGTATCACCAGGAAGAAGTCACCCTGTATGAACCGCAGGATGTGATCTTCCGTTGCACCTGCTCACGCCAGCGCTGCGCTGACGCGTTGATCACGCTGCCGACCGAAGAAGTGGCCCAAATGCTGGAGCAGGATGGCAATATTGATATGCACTGCGATTATTGCGGCAATCACTATGTCTTTGACGCCGTGGACGTGGCCGCCTTGTACAGCGGTAACACCGGCGAAAGCGAGCAGTTGCACTAAGTAGCACCCCGTATCGGCGGGCGCGCCCTGCGCCCGCTCATTCACCCCGTTTGCACGTTTGCTTTTTTCCGTGTGCTATCTCTCAGATCGTAACGAAAAACCGACTAAAACGTTAAATATTTGATACCTATCGCGGTTACTCGCTGCTGAATCCCTACAATTGGCGCCAGAAATTCTGTGACCAAGGAGTAGTAACATGCGTGTTAAAGGTATAACCCCTCAGGATCTGGCCGCTTATGGGATTCATAACGTCGGCGAAATCGTTCACAACCCGAGTTATGACTTGCTGTTCAAGGAAGAAACAGACCCATCTCTGGAAGGTTATGAGCGTGGGGTCGTAACCAAGCTGGGTGCTGTATCCGTCGACACCGGTATTTTTACCGGCCGTTCCCCGAAAGATAAGTACATCGTCCGTGACGACATCACCCGCGACACCGTCTGGTGGGCCGATCAGGGCAAAGGTAAAAACGACAACAAACCCCTCAGCCCGGAAATCTGGGCAGACCTGAAACAGTTGGTCACCACGCAGCTCTCCGGCAAACGCCTGTTTGTGGTAGATACCTTCTGCGGCGCCAACGCCGACTCCCGTCTGAAAGTCCGCTTTATCACCGAGGTCGCCTGGCAGGCACACTTCGTTAAAAACATGTTCATCCGCCCAACCGACGAAGAACTGCAGGATTTCGAGCCGGATTTCGTGGTGATGAACGGCGCCAAATGCACTAACCCGAACTGGCAGCAACAGGGCCTGAACTCGGAAAACTTTGTCGCTTTCAACCTGACCGAACGCATGCAACTGATTGGCGGCACCTGGTACGGCGGCGAAATGAAAAAGGGTATGTTCTCCATGATGAACTACCTGCTGCCGCTGAAAGGCATCGCCTCAATGCACTGCTCGGCCAACGTGGGCGAAAAAGGCGACGTAGCGGTGTTCTTCGGCCTGTCCGGCACCGGCAAAACCACCTTGTCCACCGATCCGAAACGCCAACTGATTGGCGATGACGAGCACGGCTGGGATGACGACGGCGTGTTCAACTTCGAAGGCGGCTGCTACGCCAAAACCATCAAGCTGTCGGAAGAAGCCGAGCCGGATATCTATCACGCCATCAAACGCGATGCGCTGCTGGAAAACGTCACCGTACTGGCTGACGGCACGATAGATTTCAACGACGGGTCGAAAACCGAGAACACCCGCGTTTCCTACCCGATCTACCACATCCAGAATATCGTCAAGCCGGTATCCAAGGCGGGCCACGCCACCAAGGTGATCTTCCTGACTGCAGACGCCTTCGGCGTGTTGCCGCCGGTTTCTCGCCTGACCGCCAACCAGACTCAGTACCACTTCCTGTCCGGCTTTACCGCCAAGCTGGCCGGTACCGAACGCGGCGTGACCGAGCCAACGCCAACCTTCTCCGCCTGCTTCGGCGCAGCCTTCCTGTCGCTGCACCCAACGCAGTACGCCGAAGTCCTGGTCAAGCGCATGCAAGCCGCCGGCGCCCAGGCCTACCTGGTCAACACCGGCTGGAACGGCACCGGCAAACGTATCTCGATCAAGGATACTCGCGGCATTATCGATGCGATCCTCAGCGGTGAAATCGACAAGGCAGAAACCATTACTCTGCCTATCTTCGATCTGGCGATGCCAACCTCACTGCCGGGCGTCAACCCGGATATCCTGGACCCACGCGCCACTTACGCCAGCCTTGAGCAATGGCAAGAGAAAGCACAGGATCTGGCCGAGCGTTTTGTCACCAACTTTGACAAATACACCGACACCCCGGCGGGTGCAGCACTGGTCAGTGCCGGTCCAAAACTGTAATCCCTTCTAATTACAGCTTCAGCTAAGGCGTGGATCCCACGCCTTTTTTTATTTTTATCGGTTGTTTTTTAATCAGCGCAAAGAGATAATAATGCAGTGCAATCATTGATAGCAAAGGAGGTTTCAATGGCTACCATAACCGTCAGAAATCTGGACGACGAAGTAAAGGAGTTGCTGCGCGTCTCGGCAGCGAAAAACGGCCATTCCATGGAGGAGGAAGCTCGAATGATTTTGAAACAGGCCTTAGTGAAAAAACCGCCGCGTTATGGTTTAGGTACGCGCATGCATCAACACTTTGCCGAGTTGGGTGGCGTTGAGCTGGAGATCCCGCCGCGTGATAAAACACCCCCGCGGATTGTCACCTTTGACGATGACGATGACCAAGTATGATTATTCTCGATACCAATGTAGTTTCAGAATTGCTGCGTCCGGCGCCTCATTATCATGTTTTAAGGTGGTTGGACCAACAAGACACCTATCAATTCTATCTGAGCGCCGTCGTAGTTGCGGAGCTATATACCGGCATAGCCTGTATGCCTTCTGGCAAAAGACAGTTCGAGTTGCAAACCAATCTCGGTGTCATGCTGCGGGAGGAGTTTTCGGAAAGAGTTTTGCCCTTTGACACTAGCTGCGCTCTGCAGCATGCGGAATTAATGGGTGCCAACCGCCGCCAAGGCATCGGCGCCAGCTTTCCGGACACCCAAATCGCCGCCACCTGCCTGCATTACGGTGCCACCCTGGCCACGCGCAATACTAAAGACTTTATCCATTGCGGGATTGAGCTAATCGACCCCTGGCAAGCCAACACCGGTCGGCGTTTGCATGAAGAAGCGGCGGAATACTACGTTATGAGCAGAAAGCCCTGACAGGGCAGCGCCACTGTCAGGGGAGTTTGGCGTTGTCTTTCACTGCCGGATGCCCGTTGCCCGACTCTTTTTTCTCCATCGGTAACGGGATATAAGCCCGGATCAACAGCCCACCACGTTCGCTGGTACCGATATCCAACGCGCCATGATGCCCATCGATAATGCGCTGTACGATAGCCAGGCCAAGCCCGGTCCCACTGGTACTGCGTGCACTGTCGCCGCGGACAAACGGCTGCAGCAGATGCTTCAGCTCTTCCGGTTTGATGCCCGGGCCGTCGTCTTCCACCTGGAACCAGCCGCGCTGCAGCTCACGGCCGCTGCTGACTTTGATCCAACCGTTGCCGTAACGCGCCGCATTCACCACCATATTCACCGCCGCACGCTTGATCGACAGTGGATGCACATTCATCATCAGTTCGCCCGGCGCCATAGCGGTTTCAATCACCCGCTCATAGCCACTCTCGGCCGCCACCACTTCGCCCAGAATGCTATTCAAATCGCTGATTTCCGTCTGCATCTCCTGGCCGGTGCGCAGATAGTCAATAAACTGCTCAATGATGGCGTTGCACTCTTCAATATCTTTATTGATCGACTCTGCCAGATAGCCGTCTTCGGCACTCATCATCTCGGTCGCCAGACGGATACGCGTCAGTGGCGTGCGCAGATCGTGGCTGACCCCGGCCATCAGCAATGTGCGGTCGTCCGCCAGCTGTTTGACGCCAGACGCCATCTGATTAAAGGCCCGCGTTACCGAACGAACTTCCGATGCGCCATATTCTCGCAGCGGCGGAGGAATGATGCCCTTCCCCACCTGCAGAGCGGCGTGCTCAAGCTCCACCAGCGGGCGGTTCTGAATGCGGATAAACAACCAGGCGCCGCCTATCGCCAGCAGCATAATCGCCAGGGTATAACGGAACAGCGGCGAGAAATCGCCCTGGTGAATTTCAGTCAGCGGAACACGCACCCAGATATCCGGTTGCAGCCAGGTTTTCAGCCACACGACCGGTGAGTTTTTGTTCACTTCCACCCGCACGTCGGTTGGCCCGCCGAGCTGCTGCGCCATTTGCTGGCTGAGGAATTGATAGTGCTGCGCCCAGCGCAGGCCGCTCTCCTCCGCCGCCGAATTGGTGTAGAGAGAAATTCCCAGTTCGCGATAGATTTCGCGACGGAATGCCGGCGGCACTTCCAACAAGGTGCCATCCTCCAGTTGCAGCCGGTCGGTCATCAGCATACGAACTTCGTAGGCCAACACCTTGTTGAACTGCTGCAGGCTGGGCAGGATGGCGAAGTTCAGCACCACCAGATAGGTCGTCACCAGGCTGACGAACAGCAAGGTGACGATCAATAGCAGGGTTCGGGCAAACGAGCTACGCGGTGAAAAGCGCAATCGTCTCATGCCTTGCTGCCGTCCGGGACGAAGACGTAGCCAAGACCCCAAACGGTCTGGATATAGCGTGGATGCGCAGGATCTTCCTCAACCATGCGGCGCAGACGAGAAATTTGCACGTCGATGGAGCGTTCCATGGCGCTGTATTCCCGGCCACGGGCCAGGTTCATCAGCTTGTCGCGGGAAAGCGGCTCGCGTGGGTGGCTCACCAGTGCCTTCAGCACCGCAAACTCACCGCTGGTCAACGGCATAGGCTCGTCTTCGCGGAACATTTCGCGGGTGCCCAGGTTCAGTTTGAATTTACCAAAGGCAATCACCGCCTCTTCCTGCGAAGGGGCGCCCGGCAATTCATTGGCCTGACGGCGCAATACCGCACGGATACGGGCCAGCAGTTCACGCGGGTTGAAAGGTTTTGGGATGTAATCGTCAGCACCGATTTCCAGGCCAACGATACGGTCGACTTCTTCACCTTTGGCGGTCACCATGATGATCGGCATAGGGTTGCTTTGGCTGCGCAGACGGCGACAGATGGAAAGCCCGTCTTCACCCGGCAACATCAGGTCCAGCACCATCAGGTGGAATGATTCACGAGTCAGCAAGCGATCCATTTGCTCAGCGTTGGCAACGCTGCGAACCTGAAAACCCTGTTCGGTTAAATAACGCTCTAAAAGCGCACGCAGGCGCATGTCATCATCGACGACCAGAATCTTATGATTCTCTTGCATTGTATTACTCCCAAAGGCTTTATTGCCTGACGTGAATATTGTTAAAAAACCCTGTCATTTCGGACAGCGTTTAATGGTATATATTCTAGACGAAATTGTTACAAAGCTTATTCTTTTGCCCATTTATCAACAATTTTCATCAAAATGCCCGCGACGATTTGCCAAAATCCGCTGCTCACCGATCAAATTCCAGAGCCGTGCGTCTTTTGGCCGGCGGCCATACCCGACGGCTGATTCGGCAGTGTAACTCAGCCGGGGCGATAAGAAACGCGAGCGCCGGCAATTTTGCGCGTAGTCCATGCTTAACGCTCATTTTATTGTGCAACAGCAACCTACAGCCCGGTGCGAGTTTGTGCGACACTCTGCCAACGCAATGACTCACTTCCCTTTGATATGCCCATAAAGGCGGAACCACGATGAGAACGCAGCTGATAACCCGCGAGGGTTACGACAAGCTAAAGCAGGAATTAGACTTTCTCTGGCGCGAAGATCGGCCGGAGGTCACCAAAAAAGTGACCTGGGCCGCCAGCCTCGGCGACAGAAGTGAGAATGCCGATTATCAGTACAACAAAAAGCGGCTGCGGGAAATCGATCGTCGCGTGCGTTACCTGACCAAATGCCTCGAGCAGTTGAAGATTGTCGATTACTCACCGCAGCAGGAAGGCAAAGTGTTTTTCGGTGCCTGGGTGGTGGTGGAAAACGAAGACGGCGACATTAAACGCTTTCGTATCGTCGGCTATGACGAGATTTTTGGCCGCCGAGATTACATCTCCATCGATTCGCCAATGGCCCGCGCCCTGCTGAAAAAAGAAGTGGGCGATGCCGCCACCGTCAACACGCCGGTCGGCGATGCATTGTGGTATGTGAATGAGATCGAGTACGTAAAATAAGATTTCAGTTTTTTCCGAGCGGCCGCCCGCCGCCGCAGTACAGGCCGCTTTACGCGCCATGCCTGTCGAGAGGCGGCCCGCTCCACTGGCATTTTCCCCGCGCAATCCGTATAACTGTCCCCCTGTTTACCAACCGTTCTCAACAGATACCAGACTTATGAATGACCCACTGAGCCGCATTATTGCAACAGAACTGCAGGCCCGGCCGGAGCAAGTTGACTCCGCCATCCGTCTGCTGGATGAAGGTAATACCGTGCCCTTTATTGCACGCTATCGTAAGGAAGTCACCGGGGGTTTGGACGATACCCAACTGCGCCAGCTGGAAACCCGCCTGGGTTATCTGCGTGAACTGGAAGACCGCCGTCAGACCATCCTTAAATCGATCGACGAGCAGGGCAAACTGACCGAACAGTTGGCGACGGCAATCACCGCCACGCAAAGCAAAACCGAACTCGAAGACCTCTACCTGCCTTACAAACCCAAGCGCCGCACCCGTGGTCAGATCGCGATTGAAGCCGGTCTGGAGCCGCTGGCGGACACCCTGTGGCAGGATCCTCAGCAGCAGCCCGAACACCTGGCCGAGCGCTACGTTGATGCAGACAAGGGCGTAGCGGACGTAAAAGCCGCCCTCGACGGCGCTCGTTACATCCTGATGGAGCGCTTCGCCGAAGACGCCGCGTTGCTGGCCAAGGTCCGTAACTACCTGTGGAAACACGCGCATCTGGTGTCCAAAGTGGTGGAAGGCAAGGAAGAAGCCGGCGCCAAGTTCCGCGACTACTTCGATCACCACGAACCCATTGCCCAGGTGCCGTCGCACCGTGCGCTGGCCATGTTCCGTGGCCGCAACGAAGGCGTACTGCAACTGGCGCTGAATGCCGATCCACAGTTTGAAGAAGCCCCGCGCGAAAGCCAGGCAGAGCAGATCATCATCAGTCATCTCGATCTGCGCCTGAATAACGCCCCGGCGGACGCCTGGCGCAAAGCGGTGGTCAACTGGACCTGGCGCATCAAGGTGTTGCTGCATCTGGAAACCGAACTGATGAGTACGGTGCGCGAGCGTGCGGAAGACGAAGCTATCAACGTCTTCGCCCGTAACATGCACGACCTGCTGATGGCCGCGCCGGCCGGTATGCGGGCCACCATGGGGCTGGATCCGGGCCTGCGTACCGGGGTGAAAGTGGCGGTGGTAGATGCCACCGGCAAGCTGGTCGCCACCGATACCGTTTACCCGCACACCGGCCAGGCGGCCAAAGCCGCCGCCATCGTCGCCGCGCTGTGCATCAAGCATAAAGTGGAGCTGGTCGCCATCGGCAACGGCACCGCATCGCGCGAGACCGAGCGTTTTTACCTCGACTTGCAACAGCAATTCAGCGAAGTCAAAGCGCAGAAAGTGATCGTCAGCGAAGCCGGAGCCTCGGTGTATTCCGCCTCCGAACTGGCGGCGCTGGAGTTCCCTAACCTCGACGTCTCGCTGCGTGGCGCGGTTTCCATCGCCCGTCGTCTGCAGGATCCGCTGGCCGAGCTGGTCAAAATCGACCCGAAATCCATCGGCGTCGGTCAGTATCAGCATGACGTCAGCCAGAGCCAACTGGCGAAAAAACTGGATTCCGTGGTGGAAGACTGCGTGAACGCCGTGGGTGTCGATCTGAATACCGCCTCGGTGCCGCTGCTGACCCGCGTCGCCGGCCTGACCCGCATGATGGCGCAGAACATCGTCACCTGGCGTGACGAGAACGGCCGCTTCAGCAACCGCGAACAGCTGTTGAAAGTCAGCCGTTTAGGGCCGAAAGCCTTTGAACAGTGCGCGGGCTTCCTGCGCATCAACCACGGCGACAACCCGCTGGACGCCTCGACCGTTCACCCTGAAACCTACCCGGTGGTCGAACGCATTCTGGCCGCCACCCGGCAGGCGCTGCAGGATCTGATGGGCAACCCGGCGGCAGTGCGCAGCCTGAAGGCCAGCGACTTCACCGACGAGAAGTTCGGTGTGCCAACGGTAACCGACATCCTGAAAGAGCTGGAGAAACCGGGCCGCGATCCCCGTCCGGAATTCAAAACCGCGACCTTCGCCGAAGGGGTGGAAACCCTCAACGACCTGCAGCCGGGCATGATCCTGGAAGGTTCGGTCACCAACGTCACCAACTTCGGTGCCTTTGTGGATATCGGCGTGCATCAGGATGGTCTGGTGCATATCTCCTCACTGGCGGACAAGTTTGTCGAAGATCCGCACACCGTGGTGAAAGCCGGCGACATCGTCAAAGTGAAAGTGATGGAAGTGGACCTGCAGCGCAAACGCATCGCGCTGAGCATGCGTCTGGACGAGCAACCGGGTGAAGGTTCTCCGCGCCGCGGCGGCAATTCAGCCCCGGCCCGGGACAACGCCGCCCGACCACAGGCCAATAAGGCCAAACCGCGCGGCGGCAACACCTCGGCGGGTAACAGCGCCATGGGTGACGCACTGGCGGCCGCCTTCGGCAAAAAGTCGTAGTCAGACTGCCTGCTGAAAAGCACAAGGTACACCGGGCGGGGTTAACCCCCGCCCGTTACCGCTAAAATATCCTCGCCATTTCTTGACCCGCCTCAATAAACCTGCATTTTTTTTCAGCACCCTCGACCACCATAATAATCCCGGCGTTTCGGCCGAAAATAGCGCTGAATAGCCGTTTATTAACACCGCTATTAACATTAAATTCTCATTTCGGCATTTCCCAGCGAAACACAAATGGTTAGCGCTCGTATTCAGCCTATGAAATGTTGCCAAATAAATACCGATATTGACGCCGCCGAATCAAAGCTACCGAATCTGTCGCTAATTTTTTCAAAGCGGAAAAAATCACTACAATTACGTAACTGATTTAACTCGCCATTCGCATTTGCACCCCTCCAGGCCGGGTGATTAAAATAGCGCGGTCAGGCCATGACATTCGTTAAATGTGATCGCCACAACCTTTGGTTACCAATACCCCTATTTTTTGTATTGAATACGATAATTATTCTCACTATTATTATTTTGCGTGTTCACTGCATTGCCTCATGGATTGAAAACGTCGGCGGCCCGTGATTTTTACCCCGGGACGGCCATTGGAACGTTGTTTCATCATCACCAGCCCAATAGCCTGGGCTTAGAGAAGGTTACATGCATCTTCTGCCTAAACGGTCTTATAAGATCACCGGCTTCGCCAATGAAATCGGCCCGGCTTATCGCCAAAAGCTTTTATCCCTCGGCATGCTGCCGGGTTCGTCGTTTGAAGTGGTGCGCGTCGCGCCCCTGGGTGATCCAATAGAAATCAAAACTCGCCGCGTCAGCCTGGTGCTGCGCAGGAAAGATCTGGCCCTGATCCTGCTCGACGGCCAACCCTGAGCCGCCTTGCCTTGGCCATGCGCATCGCCTGGCCCCATTTCCATTGACTGATATCACGCTAAATTATGAAAAAACTCACGATTGGCTTAATAGGCAACCCCAACTCCGGTAAAACGACGCTGTTCAACCAGCTGACCGGAGCGCGCCAGCGGGTCGGTAACTGGGCGGGCGTGACGGTAGAACGCAAAGAAGGCCTGTTCACCACGCCGCAATCGCAGGTCAAACTGGTCGATCTGCCCGGCACCTACTCCCTGACCACCATTTCGGAGCAAACCTCTCTCGACGAGCAGATTGCCTGCCACTACATTCTGAGCGGCGATGCCGATCTGTTGATTAACGTGGTCGACGCCTCCAACCTGGAGCGCAATCTTTACCTGACGCTGCAACTGCTGGAACTGGGTATCCCCTGCATCATCGCGCTGAACATGCTGGATATCGCCAGAAGCCAAAAAATTGATATCGATATCGCCGCCCTGTCAGCGCGCCTCGGTTGCCCGGTCGTACCACTGGTGTCCACCAAAGCCGACGGTATTGGCGTGCTGAAACAGATGATCGACAACCACCAGTTCAACGAATTAAAAGCGCTGGTGAACTACCCGCCACTGCTGCTCAAGGAAATGACTACGCTGAGCGACGCCATGCCGCAGACCCTGCCTGACGAGCAACGTCGTTGGCTGGCGCTGCAGATGCTGGAGGGTGATATCTACAGCCACCAGCTTGCCGGCCCCGCGGCGGCCCTGCTGCCGGCCGCCAGACAGGCGCTGCAACGGCAACAGCAGGAAGACCCGGCGCTGGTGATTGCCGATGCGCGCTATCAGTCGATAGCCACCCTGTGCGATGCCGTCAGCAATTCCCAGCAGGCGATGCCGAACCGCCTGACCGAAGCGCTGGATAAAGTGATCCTCAATCGCTGGTTAGGGGTGCCGATCTTTCTGCTGGTGATGTATTTGATGTTCCTGCTGGCGATTAACCTCGGCGGCGCCCTGCAACCGATCTTCGATATCGGCTCGGCGGCAATCTTTATTCAGGGCATTCAGTGGCTGGGTTATACCCTGCATTTCCCGGAATGGCTGACCATTTTCCTGGCGCAGGGGGTCGGTGGCGGTATCAACACCGTGCTGCCGCTGGTGCCGCAAATCGGCATGATGTACCTGTTCCTGTCGTTCCTCGAAGATTCCGGCTATATGGCGCGTGCGGCATTCGTGATGGATCGCCTGATGCAGGCACTCGGGCTGCCCGGCAAGTCATTCGTGCCGCTGATCGTCGGCTTCGGCTGCAACGTGCCGTCGATCATGGGCGCCCGCACGCTGGATGCGCAGCGCGAACGCCTGATTACCATCATGATGGCGCCCTTCATGTCCTGCGGCGCGCGGTTGGCGATCTTCGCCGTCTTTGCCGCCGCCTTCTTCGGCCAGGACGGCGCAGGCGTGGTGTTCTCTTTGTATATGCTGGGCATTGTGGTGGCGATCCTCACCGGGTTGGTATTGAAGTACACCATCATGCGCGGCGAAGCCTCCCCGTTCGTGATGGAGCTGCCGGTTTACCACGTGCCGCACCTGAAAAGCCTGTTGCTGCAAACCTGGCAGCGCTTGAAAGGCTTTGTGCTGCGCGCCGGTAAAGTGATTGTGATTGCCAGCATCTTCATTGGCGGCCTGAACAGCTTTTCGTTCAGCGGTAAACCTGTCGATAACATTAATGACTCCGCGCTGGCGTCGGTCTCCAAGGTATTGACGCCGTTGCTGAAACCGATGGGCGTGCACAGCGATAACTGGCAGGCTACCGTCGGCCTGGTGACCGGCGCCATGGCGAAAGAAGTAGTGGTCGGTACGCTGAACACCCTGTATACCGCTGAACATATCAATAACACCGAATTTGATGCCGCCAGCTTTAACCTGCTGGATGAATTGGGTGGCGCATTGGACACCACCTGGCAAGGGCTGAAAGACACCTTCAGCCTGAGCGTGCTGTCCAACCCGATTGAGGCCAGCAAGGGCGACGGGGAAATGGACGTTGGCTCAATGGGCGTCATGAGCAGCAAATTCGGTTCCGGGGTATCCGCCTACAGCTACCTGATCTTTGTGCTGCTGTACGTCCCTTGCGTCTCGGTGATGGGGGCTATCGCCCGCGAGTCCAGCCGCGGCTGGATGACCTTCTCCATTCTTTGGGGGCTGAACGTGGCCTACTCGCTGGCCACGCTGTTTTATCAGGTTGCCACCTTCAGCCAGCATCCACAGTACAGCCTGGCGGCGATCGCCATCGTGGTGCTGTTCAATCTGCTGATCCTGTTCGGTCTGCGTCGGGCACGCAGTCGGGTGACGGTTCGCCTGAGCAACGCCACCCCGGCGGCCTGTTGTCAGGGTGCCAAGGGCAACTGCCACTGATGGCCGGCCTGCTGCAGATCCGTGATGCGTTGGCGCTGCACGGCAGCGTGCAGGCACTTCAACTCAGCCGCCAGTTGGCGGCCCCGCTGCCGCTGGTGCAGGCGATGCTGGAGCGTTTGGTCGCGATGGGGAAAGTGGAGCGTATCGAGCAGGATAATAGCGCTTGCCTGAGCGGCAGTTGCAAAAGCTGTCCAGAGGGCAAAGCGTGCGGCAGTACGGTGATGTATCGGTTAAAGAAATGAGACAAGGGGCGCGGCACGAGGCGCGCCCCTTCTTAATTATTGCTTGTCTTTGTACACTTCTGCGATAGCACTGAACTTGCCGTGCTCACGGCCAGCCAGGATCACGTAATATTGCCCGCCTTTTTCATCAGCCAGTTTGGACAGTTCTTCTTTCGCATCCATCGGCGATGTGGTTTCTGCGGTGGTGGTTACCGTACCGAGCTTCTCGTATTTACCCGGATTCTTATCCAGATCTTCCTTGGTCAGCAAGGTTGCCGCCAGGGTGCTGAAAGACACGGAACCCACAACTAACGCTGCAATAATCATTTTCAAAGATTTCATTACCATACCTCTCAAGGGATAATTTATTTGTTATGAAAGCCGTCCAGAGTAAATGCGCAGTTACACCGGCTGCCGTGACGTCTTCGGACCTCGTTGCTTTCCCTGACGAGACCCTTTCCCAGAGACGAAACGCCGAATGAAAAAAACGCACGCGTTTTTTCATTTTGCAGCCAACGCAGTTACCCACCTAAGTATCGAACAGGTTCAATTTTTATCCACTAAGCGGCTCTTTTTTTAGCGCTTTATTGTGCGATTTGGCGTCAGATCCCATTTTCGGCCACAAAGGTGCTAATAATTTCTGCGAATTCATCAGGCTGAGAAATGAAAGGGGCATGAGCCGCTTTTGCCATGATGATTGACGGCGAGTTCGGCCAACTGACATCAAGCAACGCTGCGACCTTACGTGGCACCAATCCATCCAGATAACCGTAAACCCGCAACAGCGGCAGCGACAACCTGGCCAGTGGCTGGCGCAAATCGGCAGTACGCAGTATCTCCAGCCCACCGTTCAAGACTTCAACGCTCGGCATCGGTTGGTTTAGCACTACCGATTTCAGCAGGCGGGCATCTTGTCGCGCACTTTCCGTTCCCAGCGTCTGCAATGCCAGAAAACGCTCTACGGTACGCTGAAAATCTTGCCCTAATTGATGCTGAAAACCGCTCAACACCTCCGGGCGGATCCCCGGCCAGTCATCCTGTGCGGCAAAACAAGGCGATGACGCCACGGTGATCAACCCGCGCACCCGTTGCGGCTGCATCAGCGCAATCTGGCTGGCCACCAGCCCCCCGAGCGACCAGCCTAGCCACCAGGCCTGTGCCGGTGCCGCGGCCAATACGGTCTCCGCCATCTGTTCTAGCGTCATAGGGCCAAATCCCTGGCTGCGGCCATAGCCCGGCAGATCGACCAGATGCAGACGGAAATGCGGCGTCAGCCGCTCAATCATGCAATGCCACACTTCCGCATTCAGTCCCCAGCCGTGAAGCAGCACAAGATCGCGATCGCCTTCACCTATTGTTTGCCAGTACAACGCACTCATCAGTTATTGTCCTTTCATTCTCATCCGTCAGGGAGGACGGTTATGCTATCAATCCATAGCCGCTGTTGGCTATGCCGACAGCCATTGCGCCTAAGCCGCCAGGGTATCTGCAGCTATTGCCTGCGCCAAATGCCCGTCAAACCTTTGTGCTGCCCCCGCTGCGGTCTGCCTGCCGGCAACACCCAATTGCCCTGCGGCCGCTGCCTGCAACAGCCCCCGCCCTGGCAGGCACTGGTGTTCGTCAGTGACTACGCCGCGCCGCTGCGTCAGCTGATAAAAAAATTCAAGTTTCAGCACACGCCGGAGTTGGCCCCCCTGCTGGCGCGGCTACTGTTGCTAAACTGGCAACAGGCGCACAGAGAGCAATATCTGAACAGACCCGATATCATTTTAGCGGTACCCTTACAGGCAAAACGTTGCTGGCGACGCGGCTATAATCAAAGTGATCTGCTGGCGCGGCCGCTGGCCCACTGGCTAGGGTGCGACTACCGCCCCGCGGCCCTGAGCCGGGTACGCAAAACCGCACCACAGCAACGGCTACCGGCCCGGGCGCGACGGCGCAATCTGCGTGGCGCATTTCAATGCCATGAACCCCTGACGGGTCGGCACGTCGCCCTGCTGGACGATGTGGTGACAACGGGCAGCACGGTAACGGAAATCGCCAAGTTGTTGCAGCGGCAGGGCGTCGCATCGATACAGATCTGGTGCGTTTGCCGCACGTTGTAGTGCCAGGGCAATGGGCGTATTATAACCTAGTATAGAAGTCAACTATTTGAACTAACGAGCTAATGCCATGATTCGTATAACAGCTACTGCACAGGAACACTTTGCCAAACTGCTGGCAAACCAAGAGGAAGGCACCCAAATCCGCGTATTCGTGATCAACCCGGGTACGCCTACGGCCGAATGCGGTGTCTCTTATTGCCCGCCGGACGCCGTTGAAGCGACAGACACCGAGCTGAAGTTCGAAAAGCTGTCCGCCTATATCGATGAGCTGAGCAAACCGTATCTGGAAGATGCCGAAATCGACTTCGTCACCGACCAACTGGGCTCGCAGCTGACGCTGAAAGCGCCAAATGCCAAAATGCGCAAGGTGGACGACAACGCACCGCTGATGGAACGTGTTGAATACGTGCTGCAGTCGCAGATCAACCCACAGCTGGCCGGCCACGGCGGCCGTGTGACGCTGATGGAAATCACCGACGATAGCCTGGCTATCCTGCAGTTCGGCGGCGGTTGTAACGGTTGTTCAATGGTCGATGTGACCCTGAAGGAAGGCATCGAGAAAGAGCTGCTGCAGAAGTTCCCTGAACTGAAAGGCGTGCGCGATTTGACCGAGCACCAGCGCGGCGAGCACTCTTACTACTGATCTCCTGAACCAGGGCAAGCTGCCCAGGGCGGATAAAAAAATGCCGGATTAGGTTAAGCCAATCCGGCATTTTCACGAGATGCCATTACCCCACCGACACCTTGCGCCGCCGCTTGTCCAAATCCTTCAGCAGGCGATTGACCTGCTGATCGGCAAACATCTCTTCCAACGTTTTGCTCAGCTTGCGCCGCCAGTTAGGGTACTGATCGCTGGTGCCGGGAATATTGACCGGGTCAGCCATATCCAACCAGTCTTCCGGCTGCAAGCCCAGCAAGGCGCTGGCGCTGTCGGCGACATAACGCTGCAAACCACGATTAAGCAGCGGGCTCATGTTCAGCAACGCCGCCTTTTTGCCCACTTTCTGCGGCACGCAGCCATAATGGTGCAACCCGTCCAACAATCCCTGCTTGGCGCGTTCGCGATCGGCAAACAGCTCTTTCAGGATCTCCGCATCCGGATACAACCCCAGCTTGTTGCCGAGCTTCAGATCACCGCTTTGCCAATAACCGCGCAGCGTCGGCAGATCGTGCGTGGTGATGGTCGCCATCGCCTGAACCGGATAGGCCTGCGGTGCGCGGAAATGATTCTCGCCATCGCGTTCGAAATACAGCACCTTATAGGAATAAACGCCGCTGTCGCGCAGCTTGCCGACAATTTCCACCGGCACGGTGCCAAGGTCTTCGCCAATCACCATGCAGCGGTGGCGTTGACTTTCCAGCGCCAGTACCGCCAGCAGATCATCCACCGGGTATTTCACATAGGCGCCGTGAACGGCGGTTTCACCGTAAGGGATCCACCACAAACGCAGCAACGCCATCACATGGTCAATGCGCAGTGCGCCGCAGCTGGTCATGTTGGCGCGCAGCAGATCGATAAACGGCTGGTAGCCGCGAGCCGCCATCACATGCGGATCCATCGGCGGCAGGCCCCAGTTTTGCCCCAGCGGCCCCAGAATGTCCGGCGGCGCGCCCACTGAGGCTTTCAGACAATACAACTCGCGCTCGCACCAGGTTTCCGCCCCGCCTTCCGCCACACCGACCGCCAAATCACGATACAGGCCAATCGGCATCTGTTGTTGCTGGCTCTGGCGGAAACAGTCGGCGAACTGGCTGGCAGCCAGCCACTGTAGCCACAGGTAAAATTGCACCTGTTCCTGCCGCTGCTGACAAAATTGCTTTACCGCGGCGCTGTCACCCTGCTGATATTCTTCCGGCCAGGCCGGCCAGCCCCACAGGCTGCCGTCAGCGGCCGCAAGCTCGGCATGCAGCGCGTCGAATGCCGCCTGCTGATACAAACTTTCGCCGCCGTCGAGAACAAACTGCTCGAACGCCTGGCGCTGTCCGTCACCGGCTTTGCGTGCCTGGAACAGCGGGAACGCCAACTGCAGCGCCGCCAGCTTAAGCTGCGTCACCGTGCGGTAATCCACCTGCTCGCTGCCACGGGCTTCGGCCAGCTTTTTTTGCGTGGCCGGTTTTAGCCACCATTGCTGCGCGGCCTCGTTGCGCTGGAAATCTTCCACCGCATTCACGTCGATATAAATCACGTTCAGCCAGCGGCGCGATGATGGGCTGTACGGGCTGGCGCTTTCCGGATTGGCTGGATACAGAGAGTGGATCGGATTTAGCCCGACAAAAGCACCGCCCCGTTCCCCGACCTGCTCCACCATCTGGCGCAGATCGCCAAAGTCGCCGATGCCCCAGTTACGATCGGAGCGCAGAGTATAGAGCTGGACGCAAGCGCCCCACAGCTTCTTGCCGGTCAGCAAGGCATCCGGTTCAAAGCAGCGTTTCGGTGCCACAATCAACCGACACTGCCACTGCTGTTCGCCCTGCGTCAGCGTCAGTTGGTGATAGCCCGTTGGCAATTCAGTCGGCAGAGTGAACGTTTTACGCGCGCTGGCGCGGCCTTGTTGCCGGCCGCCGTCTTCGCGCAGCAGCGTCCACAGATACTCACCGCTGCCCGCCAGCGGCAATGCCACCGGCGCGCCCTGATAGAACACCTTCACCGCCGGCAGCGGCGTCACCGCAGCCTCCTGCGGTGTGGCGCGGCCCATGGCGTCCAGCAGCCTGAGCTTGGTGTCCTCGGCGATCGCCTGCTGTTGACCATGGGCATTAATATAATCGGCAGCGATACCCGCCTGAGCGGCCGCCTGATCGATGACCTTGCGATCCATTCGCTCTCCTTAACGTTTGGCTTGCCAGATACGCTGCTGGTAGTCACGGATCGAGCGATCCGAACTGAACATCCCCACGCGCGCGGTGTTAAGAATAGTACGACGCGTCCATTCATCACGGTCACGATAGAGTTCGTCTACCTGCTGTTGAGCTTTGCAGTAAGAAGCAAAGTCCGCCAGGACCAAATAAGGATCGCCGCCTTCCAGCAGGCTGTGCAGCATCATGTCGAAAGCCTGCTTGTCGCCGTTGCTGAACGCGCCGCTCGCCAATTCGTCCAGGATCGCTTTCAGGTGTTTGTCTTTCTTGCGATAGCTCAGCGGGTCATAGCCTTTCGCCAGCAGTGCCTTCACCTGATCCACGGTATTGCCGAAGATAAAGATATTGTCTTCGCCCACCTGTTCGGCGATTTCCACGTTAGCGCCATCCAGCGTGCCGACGGTCAGCGCGCCGTTCAACGCCAGCTTCATATTACCGGTCCCGGAGGCCTCTTTGCCGGCGGTGGAGATCTGTTCGGAGATATCCGCCGCCGGGATCATCAGCTCAGCGACAGAAACGCGGTAGTCAGGAATAAACGCCACTTTCAGGCGATCCTTCACCAGCGGATCGTTGTTGATCTTCGACGCCGCCTGGTTGATCGCATAAATGATGTTCTTCGCCAGGTAATAGCCTGGAGCCGCCTTGGCGCCGAACAGGAACACGCGCGGCACGATATCCAACTGCGGGTTATCGCGCAGCTGACGATACAGCGACAGAATGTGCAACAGGTTAAGGTGCTGGCGTTTGTATTCGTGCAGGCGCTTGATCTGCACGTCGAAGATGGCGTCCGGGTTCAGCTTCAGCCCCATGACGTCATGCACGTAATTGGCCAACACCACTTTGTTATCGCGTTTGATTTGCTGATAACGCTGGCGGAACGCCGCGTCATCGGCGTATTTCTCCAACCCTTTCAGCGCGTCGAGATCGTTAGCCCACTCCACCTTCAGCGTTTCATCAATCAACCCTGACAGCGCCGGGTTGCACTGCTTCAACCAGCGGCGCGGCGTAATGCCGTTGGTGACGTTGTGGAATTTGTTCGGCCACAGTTGGTGATATTCCGGGAACAGATCTTTCACCACCAGATCGGAGTGCAGCTGCGCCACACCATTGACCGCAAAGCCGCTGACCACGCACAGGTTAGCCATGCGGACCTGTTTGTTATGGTGCACCGCCAGCTTGGCCCACACCGCGTCGTCACCCGGCCAGTGTTGATCCACCAGCTTTTTGAAGTTGGCGTTAATCTGCTTGATGATCGAGAAGTGGCGCGGCAGCAGGCTGCGTACCAGCTTCTCATCCCAGCACTCCAGCGCTTCCGGCATCAAAGTGTGGTTAGTGTAGGCGAAGGTCTTGCTGGTGATCGCCCAGGCGGCATCCCACTCCAACTGATGCTCATCCAACAGAATGCGCAGCATTTCCGGAATGGCGATGGTCGGGTGAGTGTCGTTCAACTGGATCACTTCATACTTCGGCAGGTCTTCAATCTTGCGCCCCGCAAGATGGTGCTTACGCAGAATATCGGCCACCGAACAGGCGCACTGGAAGTATTGCTGCATCAGGCGCAGGCGCTTGCCCGCCTGATGATTGTCATTCGGGTACAGCACCTTGGTCAGCTTGGCTGCTTCAACGCCCTGCTTCTCCGCCTGCAGGAATTTGCCGTCGTTGAAATCGCTCAGGTCAAACGGATGCTGATGGGTCGCCTGCCACAGGCGCAGCGGCTGGGTCACGCCATTACGGAAGCCCAATACCGGCAGATCCCAGGCTTCACCGCGCAGGGTAAACTCAGGACGCCACAGTTCGCGGCCATCGGCCAATTTCTCCAGTTTCCCGCCGATACCCACATCCACCGACAGCGCGGCGTTGTGACGGAACCACGGGTAGCTTTCGCGCTGCCAGTTATCCGGCGCTTCCTGCTGCTGGCCGCCGCTGAACGACTGGCGGAACAGCCCATATTGGTAGTTCAGTCCATAGCCGGTCGCCGGTTGCTCCACCGTCGCCATCGAATCGAGGAAGCAGGCCGCCAAACGCCCCAGCCCGCCATTGCCCAACGCCGGATCGGTTTCCTGCTCCAGCAGATCCGCCAGCTTGATGTCCTGCTCCGCCAATGCCTGCTCGACGGTATCGTACCAACCCAGGTTAATCAGGTTGTTGGCCGTCAGGCGACCAATCAGAAACTCCATCGAAATGTAGTTCACATGGCGCAGCGGCTTGCTGCTTTTGCGCGGTGCAGGCTGCGCAGCCAACTGCTCGGCCAGGGCCGCGCTGACCGCCTCCCACCATTGGTGCTGAGTCATCTGTTGTGCAGAACTGAGGCCAAACTTTTGCCACTGACGGGTCAGTGCCGCCAGGAAAGCATCCTTTTTAAGCGTAGGCTGGGACATAAAAAACTCTCTATCCAGTAAGTGGGTCAAATTACCGTTATCGTGCCGGGGAGAAAGCGTGAAGGCATCATCCCGCCTGGGGATTAGCTGGGGAGGAGGATTGGGGCGTAGCTAAAATTGTGATCTCAGGCACTTTTTGACTCCCTTGCATCATGCAAAAAAGCCCACCGACGGACGCGACGAGCACCGAGAATAAGGTGAAAACTTGTTCAATGACGTTAGCACAGTTATTGCAGAGGCTACAGTCGCCTGCGCGCCCATAAATGCTTTCCTGTACCTGTGCCACTCAAGCGCGCTAAAACACCACGGTTCCACAGGGCTTTAGCTGTAAACGTAAAAAAGTGTGATCGATAGCAATATAACTCCAAGCCAATGCTGAACCTTGTTGCAATACGTTTAACGTTGTCAGAAGTTAGGAGGGGGATTAATTACGAGCCATAAAATAATTAAACCCACTCCGATCCCGGCAGGCGTAGCGAAGAAATAAACGCCATCGGGCAAGCCTCGGCGGCGGGAACCGCGATTTTCACTCTGGAATACTATGCTGATCCCATCAAAACTGAGCCGTCCGGTACGGCTGCAAAATACCGTGATCCGCGATCGCCTGTTGGCCAAATTAGCCAGCACGGCCAACTATCGCCTGACATTGGTCAATTGCCCTGCGGGATACGGGAAAACCACGCTGGTCGCACAGTGGGCGGCCGGCAAATCAGATCTGGGCTGGTACTCGCTGGATGAAAGCGACAACCAACCCGAACGCTTCGCCAGCTACCTGATCGCCGCCTTGCAACACGCCAGCGGCGGCCACTGCGTGAAAAGCGAAGCACTGAGCCAAAAGCATCAGTACGCCAGCCTATCGGCGTTGTTCGCCCAGCTGTTTATCGAACTTTCCGACTGGCATCAGCCGCTGTATCTGGTGATTGATGACTACCACCTGATCACCAATGACGTGATTCATGAGGCCATGCGCTTCTTCCTGCGCCACCAGCCGGAAAACCTGACGCTGATCCTGCTGTCCCGTACCCTGCCGCCGTTGGGCATCGCCAATCTGCGCGTGCGCGACCAACTGCTGGAAATGGGCACGCAACAGCTGGCGTTTACCCATCAGGAAGCCAAACAATTCTTCGACTGCCGCCTGGCGGCTCCCATGGAGCAGCACGACAGCAGCCGGCTGTGCGATGAGGTCGAAGGTTGGGCCACCGCATTGCAGCTCATCGCGCTGTCCGCCCGGCAGTCCACCTCCTCCGCCCAGCAGTCGGCCAAGCGCCTGGCGGGGTTGAACGCCAGCCACCTGTCTGATTATCTGGTGGACGAAGTACTGGATCACGTCGATGCCGAGGCGCGTGCCTTCCTGCTGCGCTGTTCGGTGCTGCGCTCGATGAACGATGCGCTGATCGTCCGTCTGACCGGCGAAGACAATGGCCAGCAACGGCTGGAAGAGCTGGAGCGTCAGGGGCTGTTTATCCACCGCATGGACGACAGCGGCGAGTGGTTCTGCTTCCACCCGCTGTTCGCCACCTTCCTGCGTCAGCGCTGCCAATGGGAGCTGGCGCTGGAACTGCCGGGCCTGCACCGGGCCGCCGCCGAAGGCTGGCTGGCGCTGGGCTATCCGGCAGAAGCTATCCACCACGCGCTGGCAGCCAGTGACGTCAGCATGCTGCGCGATATCCTGCTGCAACACGCCTGGTCGCTGTTCCACCACAGCGAGCTGGCCCTGCTGGAAGAGTGCCTGAACGCGCTCCCTTACGAAAAGCTGATCCAAAATCCCAAGCTGGCGCTGCTGCAGGCCTGGCTGGCACAGAGCCAGCATCGCTATATCGAAGTGAATACCCTGCTGGAACGCGCAGAACAGGCAATGCGCGAGCATAAAATTGACGTCGATCGCACCCTGCACGCCGAATTTGATGCCCTGCGCGCGCAGGTGGCAATCAACGCCGGCAAGCCGGAAGAGGCCGAGCGTCTGGCCACCGAAGCGCTGAAATTCCTGCCGCTGTCCAGCTATTACAGCCGCATCGTCGCCACCTCGGTGACCGGCGAAGTGCATCACTGCAAGGGCGAGCTGGCACGTGCGTTGCCGATGATGCAGCAAACCGAGCAAATGGCACGGCGTCATCAGGCTTACCATTACGCGCTGTGGGCGTTGTTGCAGCAGAGCGAAATTCTGATTGCGCAGGGTTTCCTGCAGGCCGCCTATGAAACTCAGGACAAGGCATTTGAGCTGGTGCGCGAGCAGCATCTGGAACAGTTGCCGATGCACGAGTTTCTGCTGCGCATCCGCTCACAAATCCTGTGGTCCTGGTCGCGGCTGGACGAAGCGGAAGACGCGGCCCGTGAAGGCCTGAAAATCCTGGCCAACTACCAGCCTCAGCAACAGTTGCAGTGCATGGCCATGCTGGCCAAGTGCTCGCTGGCACGAGGCGATCTGGATAACGCCAATGCGCACATGCAGCGTTGCGAAGCCCTGCTGCATGGCTCCCAATACCATCGCGACTGGCTGACCAACGCCGACAAACCGCGGGTGATCCATTGGCAGATGACCGGCGACACCGCCGCTGCGGCTCAATGGCTGCGCCAGACCGAAAAACCCGGCATGGCGGACAACCACTTTATGCAGGGCCAGTGGCGTAACATCGCCCGGGTGCAAATCATGCTGGGCCAATATGAAGAGGCCGAAGTGGTGCTCGATGAGCTCAACGACAATGCCCGCCGCCTGCGTCTGGTCAGCGATCTGAACCGCAACCTGTTGCTCAGCAATCAGCTTTACTGGCAGATGGAGCGTAAAAGCGACGCGCAGAAAGTCTTGATGGAGGCGCTGTCACTGGCCAGCCGCACCGGGTTTATCAGCCACTTTGTCATTGAAGGCGAAGCGATGGCGCAGCAACTGCGCCAACTGATCCAGCTCAATACGCTGCCGGAGTTGGAAAATCATCGCGCCCAGCGTATTCTTCGCGACATCAATCAGCATCACCGGCACAAGTTCGCGCATTTTGACGAGAACTTCGTCGATAAACTGCTAACTCACCCACAGGTGCCGGAACTGATCCGTACCAGTCCGCTGACGCAGCGCGAATGGCAGGTACTGGGGCTGATCTACTCCGGTTACAGCAACGACCAAATTGCCGGCGAACTGGACGTGGCGGCCACCACCATCAAAACCCATATCCGCAACCTCTACCAGAAGTTGGGTGTGGCACATCGCCAGGAAGCGGTACAGCAGGCGCAGCAACTGCTGAAAATGATGGGGTACGGCGCCTGACGAATACGCAAAGGAATCATCGATTATGGAAGATGTCATTATAGGTAACGCCAAGAAATCAGATGCGGGGGAAGTCGTCAGGCTTATCGCACTGGCGGATAAAGATGCCGTACTGGCCCTGTCGGGTAAAGACGATATCAACGAAGCCCTGTTGCAGTATGAAATGAACTTCGGCCGCAATGATGTGTATTTTGGCTACAAAAATGTCTTCGTGGCTCGGGATCAGGAAAAAATCCTTGGCTGTATCCTGTATTTCAAAGGGGAAGATGAGTCAGGATTCACCGCCATAACAGAGCCGCATGCTGAAATGGAAAATGAATCAGATCCCGATGAAATATACATAGACTCCCTGGCGGTGCTGCCGGAGTGCAGAGGACGCGGGATAGCAAAATCGCTGATTAGCCGCGTCGTTGAAGAAGCCAGGCAGCAAGGGCTCAATAAAGTCGGCCTTCTGGCCGATACGAAGAAACCCCATCTGAAAGCCCTGTATCGGACGTTAGGCTTCAATGTGACGGCGGAGATAAAGCTCCTTAATGATCACTACGAAAAGATGACGGTCGAAACCGGGGTGTAATGCGTCAGGAAAAGGGCGCCGTCCTTTTCCTGATCTTGTTGATAGAAGCCCGCCATAACAGCAGTAAAATGGGCGTGATAAACCACAGTCTTCATCTGGTCTTAATTGCCGCAAAATTGACTACAATGGCGGCATATTCATATTACGAGGCAGTTGGCAGTTATGGAACAGTTTGAAGCGATCAACGTTGAACAGGCATACAGCCGTTGGAAAGACGACAGCGCCGCCCTGGTCGACATCCGCGATCCGCAGAGTTTTGAAGCCGGGCACACGCCAGGCGCCTTTCACCTGACCAACGCCAGCCTGCAAACCTTCATGCAGCAGAACGATTTTGATCGTCCGGTGATGGTAATGTGCTACCACGGCAACAGCAGCCGCAGCGCAGCCCAATACCTGCTGCATCAGGGGTTTGAGGCGGTCTACAGCATCGACGGCGGCTTTGAGGCCTGGGCGCGTCAGTATCCGCAGGACGTTGAAACCTCCGCATAATCTTCCCCCGTCGCCCCCGGCGGGTTCCTTTTTCGCGCTTTTAGTGAGTGTTTTTGCAGGTTTTTCGCAGATCCTCTGCCTGCGCTCAGGATTTCGACGCTATAATCGGCCGTCAACGCCACCGGGAGCAAACCGGCGGCTAAAATCATTCACTTAGACGGAAAAGCAATGGTTAGAGTAATCGCCGTATCCAATCCCCGCCTGGCGCAGGCCTTTGTCGACTATATGACGACACAGGGCATCGAGCTTCGGGTGCACAATAACGGCGAGGCGGCGGAAATCTGGCTGGCTGACGACAGCCATCTGGAGCAGGTGCAGCACGAACTGCAGCAGTTCCTGATCGATCCGCTCAACAGCCGCTACCGGGCCGCCAGTTGGCAGGCCGGCAATACCGACGCCGATCTGCACTACCAGGGCTTTTCCTATCTGCAAACCTTGCGCAGCAAGGCCGGGCCGCTGACGTTGAGCGTCATGGTGCTGTGCATTGCAGTCTATATTCTGATGCAGATACTGGGCGATGACCTCGTCATGTACTGGCTCTCCTGGCCACAAAACAGCAGCCAGTACCTGCAGCTGTGGCGTTGGGTCAGCCACGCTTTCCTGCATTTCTCACTGCTGCATATCACCTTTAACCTGCTGTGGTGGTGGTATCTCGGCGGCCCGATGGAAAAACGCCTCGGTGCCGGCAAACTGTTCGTGCTGGCGGTGGTTTCGGCCTTTTTCAGCGGTTGGGCGCAGTCGCTGTTCAGCGGCGCCTTGTTTGGCGGTCTGTCCGGCGTGGTCTACGCGCTGATGGGTTACTGCTGGCTGAGCGGTGAGCGGGCGCCGGAACGCGGCCTGATGCTGCCCCGCGGCCTGATGGTGTTCTCAGTCCTGTGGCTGGTGGCGGGATATTTCGATATTTTAGGAATGTCGATCGCTAACGCGGCACACGTAGCCGGTTTAGTGTTAGGGTTATTGATGGCATTTTGGGACACGCGCCATCGCGCGCACAACGAACAATAACAGCCAGGTACAAGCCGGGCGTTTTAGGGGATTATCGTGAAGCAAACACAGCGTCATGACGCAATTATCGAGCTGGTGCGCCTGCAAGGTTATGTCAGCACGGAAGAACTGGTCGAACATTTTGACGTCAGCCCGCAAACGATTCGCCGTGATTTGAATGACCTGGCCGATCAGAACAAAATCCAACGCCACCACGGCGGTGCCGCGTTGCCTTCCAGTTCGGTCAATGCCGCGTACAACGATCGTAAAGTGATGTGGTCAGAACAGAAAGCGCGTATCGCTCAACGCGTCGCCAGCCAGATCCCGGACGGTGCCACGCTGTTTATCGACATCGGCACCACGCCGGAAGCGGTCGCCCATGCGCTGATGAACCACAAGAACCTGCGCGTAGTGACCAATAACCTGAACGTCGCCACCCTGCTGACCGCCAAGGAAGATTTCCGCCTGATCCTGGCCGGCGGCGAAGTGCGCACCCGCGACGGCGGCATCATGGGCGAAGCCACGCTGGACTTTATTTCCCAGTTCCGTCTCGATTACGGCATTCTCGGCATCAGCGGCATCGACATGGACGGCTCGCTGCTCGAATTCGACTATCACGAAGTGCGCACCAAACGCGCAATTATCGAAAATTCACGCTGCGTCATGCTGGTGACCGACCACTCCAAATTCGGCCGTAACGCGATGGTTAACCTCGGTAACATGAACCTGATCGACTACCTGTTTACTGACCAACTGCCGCCGCCAAGCGTGATGAAAATCATCGAGCAGTACGACGTCCAACTCGAACTTTGCTGAGTCTTTCCCTGACATCTTCTCCCTTTGGAGGGGATGTTAGCGGTCATTCTTCTCTTTGTTGGCTATGTCCCGCAAAACCTCAATATTGTTTCGCTCCCCTTCAACTTCTTTCAGGCGTCTACGGCGCTGCTCAAAATCGTCAAAGGTGAGGACCGCTTTTTCATTCGCCTGCTTTTTGCTGACGGAACCGGCATGCTGCAAAATATCACGGTTGTTGAACGCCAAGAATTGGTCGAGCCTGGTTTGCCAGTCGCGCAGAAAAACTTGCTGGCGACGTCTCGTCTGATCTTCGGCAAAATCCAGCCACATGGTGACAACGCGATTCAATTCATCAATTTCAGTTTTACTGAGGTAGTTCTTGGCGATGGTCACATCGGTACGGCGCACTTCGTCATATTTAAAACTGGTCAGCCCCATATTGGGCTGCTCAGCATCCACGCGGGTGGCGATTAATTCGGCTGCCGTCATTCCCGTGCTGGCGTAATGCAGCTTATTTTGAATAACCCGAAAGAAATGGATAGTTTCTTTATTTGACGGTTGATAATCCGCCGCCATGGAAAAAATATCCAACACACGTAGGTAGATACGCCGTTCGCTGGCGCGAATATCGCGGATGCGTTCAAGCATTTCATCGAAATAATCCGGCACCACCGATTTGCCGACCGGCGGATTTTTCAGGCGTTCGTCATCCATCACGAAGCCTTTCACCAGGTATTCTTGCAGAGTTTGTGTCGCCCACCGGCGGAACTGGGTACCACGTGAAGAACGAACGCGGTAGCCAACCGCGAGGATAACCCCCAGATTATAGTGGCGAATTTTCCTCTGAACCTGCCTGGTACCTTCGGTTTGAACTTGTAAGTAATCCTTACAGGTTGAACTTTGTTCAAGTTCACCTTCGTCATAAACCGCTTTGATGTGTTGGGTCACCGCTTGCGGTGTCACCTGATAGAGCTCAGACATCGCCGCCTGCGATAACCAAAGCGTATCCGATGCAAAACGGCACTCTAAACGAACCTTACCATCCGCTGACTGAAACAGAACAAACTCCCCGTCTGGGGCAGGAGAAAGAAACGAGTTCGCCATGACAATATCCTTTTATGAGGTACAGAGTTCGTGGTGCTACACCACAACGTGCCGGTGCCCGATGGCTAACCTGAAGCTTATAACACTCGAAACCAGAGTAACATTGCTGATATTTACACCCGACTTAGCAATATACGCTGACGAATGAAAAACTCGAGCATCTTGTAACTTATGGATATATCACCGTTTTTCATGTGTTTTCTTTATAATTGGCCGGGTTAATACTTCACTCGGCACAATAGCCTACGCCTGCAATACCCCTTCTCTTTGTATAACTACTATCTCCAAACTGTTACCTCTATCACGCCTAAATGTTTTTGTTTGGTTAAGTCTTGGCTTGTTTGTTGGTTTTTGATTACAATCATGAGCGAAAACGAACATGAAAGAGCTATTTCGAACATCTGGAGGAAGTTGACGTGGAAACCAAAGACTTGATCGTTATCGGTGGCGGCATCAACGGTGCCGGCATCGCGGCGGATGCTGCCGGGCGCGGCCTGTCCGTTCTGCTGCTGGAAGCGCAAGACTTGGCCTGTGCTACGTCTTCCGCCAGTTCCAAATTGATCCACGGTGGCCTGCGCTACCTGGAACACTACGAATTCCGTTTGGTGAGCGAAGCGCTGGCCGAACGTGAAGTGCTGCTGAAACTGGCCCCGCACATTGCCTTCCCAATGCGCTTCCGCCTGCCGCACCAACCGCACCTGCGTCCGGCCTGGATGATCCGCATCGGCCTGTTCCTGTACGATCACCTGGGCAAACGCACCAGCCTGCCAGGCAGCAAGGGTTTGCGCTTTGGACCAGAATCGGTACTGAAGCCGGAGTTGAAGCGCGGTTTCGAATATTCTGACTGCTGGGTCGACGATGCTCGCCTGGTGGTGTTGAACGCCCAGGAAGTGGAAAAACGTGGCGGCGAAGTCCGCACCCGCACCAAAGTGACCCGTGCATGGCGTGAAAACGGCCTGTGGATGGTCGAAGCGGTTGACGTCGACAGCGGCAAAACCTTTACCTGGCGCGCCAAGGGCCTGGTGAACGCCACCGGCCCATGGGTGAAGCACTTCTTCGACGACGGCCTGAAGCTGAAATCGCCTTACGGCATCCGTCTGATCAAGGGCAGCCACATCGTCGTGCCGCGCGTACACGATCAGCCGCAGTCCTATATTCTGCAGAACGAAGACCATCGTATCGTCTTCGTGATCCCATGGAATGACGAGTTCTCTATCATCGGCACCACCGACGTGGAATACCACGGCGATCCGAAAGACGTGAAGATTGACGATAACGAAATCAACTACCTGCTGAAAGTGTACAACGACCACTTTAAGAAACAGCTGGGCCGTGACGATATCGTCTGGACTTACTCCGGCGTACGCCCACTGTGCGACGACGAATCGGATTCACCGCAGGCGGTCACCCGCGACTACACGCTGGACGTCCATGACGAACAGGGCAAAGCGCCGCTGCTGTCGGTGTTCGGCGGCAAACTGACCACCTACCGCAAGCTGGCTGAGCATGCGATGGAAAAACTGGCGCACTACTACCCTGGCTGCGGCCCGGCATGGACCAAAAACGGTTCACTGCCAGGTGGCGACATCGGCGGTGATCGCGACAGCTACGCCGCAAAACTGCGCCGCGAGCACAGCTGGCTGCCTGAATCACTGGCGCGTCGCTTTGCACGCACCTACGGTAGCCACAGCGAGCTAATCCTGGCCGGCGCCAACAGCCTCAACGATCTGGGCGAAGATTTCGGTCACGGCCTGTATGAAGCCGAGCTGCGCTACCTGATTGAAAAAGAGTGGGTGGTGGAACTGGATGACGCTATCTGGCGTCGCACCAAGTTGGGCATGTGGCTGGACGAAGCTCAGCAGGCACGAGTCAAAGCCTGGCTGGCGGAACACGCGAAAGCGAAAACGCTGTCTTTGGCATCCTGAATCGCTAAACGTGAAAAGGGCCGGATATCCGGCCCTTTAGTCTGATGGCAAACACCCGAAAAATGGGATTTTCGGATGTTTGGAGTAAATAAGAAGACATAATCCTTTGTTTTTATTAGTTCCTGGATCAGGACTTTTACTACACAGGACTTTGTCAGCAATCTGAGGGCCGGATATCCGGCCCTTTTGCATTACAGTTTGATCGGTTTGATGTGCCAGATTTCGTCCGCATACTCCTGAATGGTGCGGTCGGAAGAGAAATACCCCATATTGGCGATATTCAACACCGCCCGACGCGTCCAGTCATCCTGATTGCGGTACACCTCATCCACCTGGTCCTGCGTATCGACATAGCTGCGGTAATCGGCCAGCAGTTGGTAGTGATCACCCAGGTTTACCAGTGAATCAAACAGGTTGCTGTAGCGCTTGGGTTCCTCAGGGCTGAAAAAGCCAGTGGCGATCTGGGTCAGCGCCTGATGCAACTCGGGATCCTGCTCATAGTACAGATGCGGGTTGTAACCGTTGCGGCGTAGCTCCTCCACCTGCTCGGCGGTATTGCCGAAGATAAAGATGTTCTCCGCCCCCACGTGCTCCAGCATTTCAACGTTGGCGCCGTCCAGCGTACCTATAGTCAGCGCGCCGTTAAGCGCGAATTTCATGTTGCTGGTACCGGACGCCTCGGTGCCCGCCAGCGAGATCTGCTCGGAAAGATCCGCCGCCGGAATGATCATCTGCGCCAGACTGACGCTGTAGTTCGGAATGAATACCACTTTCAACTGCGTATGCACGCGCGGATCGTTGTTGATCACCTTGGCGACATCATTGATCAAGCGAATGATTTGCTTGGCGGCGTAATAGGCCGAGGCCGCCTTGCCGGCAAAGATCACCACTCTCGGCACTCGTTCGGTGCCCGGATCTTGCAACAGACGGTTATACAGCGTGATCACGTGCAATACGTTGAGCAGTTGCCGTTTGTACTCATGGATACGCTTAATCTGCACGTCGAACAGCGCGTCCGGGTTGACCACCACATTCAACGTTTTGGCAATGTAAGTGGCCAGGCGCTCCTTGTTCTCCCGTTTGGCCGCCTGCACCGCCTTCAGGAAGCTGGGGTAATCGACATTAGCTTTAATCTCGCTCAGTTGGCTGAGGTCGGTACGCCAGGTCTGGCCGATGCAGTCGTCCAACACGGCGGAAAGCGGGCGGTTGGCCAGCCCCAGCCAGCGGCGCGGGGTAACACCGTTGGTTTTATTGCAGAAGCGATTAGGGAAAATACGGGCGAAATCGGCAAACAGCGATTGCACCATCAGTTCGGAGTGCAGTGCGGAAACGCCGTTGACCTTGTGGCTCGCCACCACCGCCAGCCACGCCATACGCACCCGGCGACCATTGGTTTCATCAATGATAGACACCCGCGCCAGCAGCTCATTGTCGCCCGGCGCCACTTCCTGCACCTGTTTGAGGAAGTGATCGTTAATCTCGAAAATCAACTGCAGGTGACGCGGCAGGATCCGGCCAATCATGTCCAGCGGCCAGGTTTCCAGCGCTTCGCTCATCAAGGTGTGGTTAGTGTAGGAGAACACCTGCTCCACCACCGCCCAGGCATCCAGCCAGCTGAACTTATGTTCGTCGATTAGCCGGTGCATCAGCTCCGGAATAGACAGCACCGGGTGGGTGTCATTCAGGTGAATGGCAATCTTGTCCGCCAGGTTGTCGAAGCTTTTATGCATCGTCCAATGGCGGTTGAGGATATCCTGCACCGTGGCCGACACCAGGAAATACTCCTGCCGCAGGCGAAGTTCACGCCCCGAATAGGTCGAGTCATCGGGATAGAGCACCCGTGAAACGTTTTCCGAATGGTTTTTATCCTCAACCGCCGCAAAGTAATCGCCCTGATTGAATTTCCCCAGGTTGATTTCGTTACTGGCCTGCGCACTCCACAGCCGCAGCGTATTGGTAGCGTCGGTATCAAAACCTGGGATCACCTGATCGTAAGCGGTGGCGATAATCTCTTCGGTTTCCACCCAGCGCGCCTTGGCGCCTTCCTGCTGGATCCGGCCGCCAAAGCGCACCTTATAGCGGGTGTTATGACGCGGAAACTCCCATGGATTGCCGTATTCCAGCCAATAGTCCGGCGACTCCATCTGCTGGCCATTAACGATATTCTGTTTAAACATGCCGTACTCGTAGCGAATGCCGTAACCGCGCCCCGGCAGCGCCAGCGTCGCCAGTGAATCAAGGAAGCAGGCCGCCAATCGCCCCAACCCACCGTTGCCCAGCCCCGGATCGTTTTCCTCCTCCAGCAGCTCGCCCAGGCTCAGCCCCATCTCATTCAAGGCGTCGTCGATATCCTGATAAATCCCCATCGACAACAAGGCGTTGGACAGCGTACGGCCAATCAGAAACTCCATCGACAGGTAATAGACCTGACGCACATCCTGTGAAAGTTGCGCACGGTTGGAACGCAGCCAGCGCTCCACCATACGGTCGCGCACCGCGAACAGCACGGCATTCAGCCAGTCATGCTGGTTGGCGATAGCCGGATCCTTGCCGACGATAAACATCAATTTATAGGCGATGGAGTGTTTCAGCGCTTCAACACTGACCGTGGGTGAGGTGTAACTAATCGGTGAAGTCATAGCTTTTCGATCCCAAGTTCGTGGCTGCCCGTCGCCTTTCAAGCCGCAGCGTTGTTACCTGCACTTACGCACCCCAGTTACTTGACTTAAGTAAGCGCCTGGGGATGAGTAAGCTGGCCGCCTAGCTGCAACTTGAAATTCATAGGGCATTACAATAGGTGTTGATATACCCAAAATAATTGGCGCTGCATCAAGGCGGCAAAAAAACTTATCCCGATGAGCTTACACTGGTAAGTGATTCGGGTAAGTGAGTGCAGCCAGCACAGAGGCAGCGTCAAATATGACGGGAATAAAGCGACAAATATTCCTTTGCCGCGACCTGCCAGCCAAAATCCACGCTCATGGCGTGGCGCTGGACGTGACGCCAATGCTTCGGCCTGCTCCACAGCACCATGGCTCGCCGGATGGCGTTGCCCAGTGCGGCGGCGTCACAATCATCAAACACAAATCCGCTGGCGCTGCCGTCGGCCAAATTCTCCAACGCGCAATCCACCACCGTGTCCGCCAGCCCCCCGGTGCGGCGCACCAGCGGCAGCGTGCCGTATTTCAGGCCATAAAGTTGAGTTAACCCGCAGGGTTCAAAACGGCTCGGCACCATGATCACATCGGCCCCGCCGATAATCCGGTGCGAGAAAGCCTCATGGTAGCCAATCTGCACGCCAACCTGCTCCGGATAGTCGGCGGCGGCCGCCAGGAATGCCTGCTGCAACACTGCATCACCGGCCCCCAACAGCGCCAGTTGGCCGCCCTGCTCCAGCAACGCCGGCAAGGCTTCCAGCACCAGATCCAACCCTTTCTGGCTGGTCAGACGGCTCACTACCGCAAACACCGGCAGCGACTCATCCACTTTCAGCCCCATGGCTTTTTGCAGATGCAGCTTGTTCTTGGCCTTGTTCTTCAGATCGTCGGCGTCATAACGGGCGGTCAGACGCGGATCGTGGGACGGATCCCAAATCTTGTCATCCACGCCGTTAAGAATGCCGCTCAGCCGCCCCTGACGCTGGCGTTCCTGTAGCAACCCTTCCATGCCATAGCCGAATTCCGGCCGGGTGATCTCACGCGCGTAGGTTGGGCTGACGGCGGTGATATGGTCGGCGTAGTACAAACCGGCTTTCAGGAATGACATCTGGCCGTAAAACTCCAGACCATAGACGTTATACATCGAAGGCGGTAACCACAGCTCCGCCACGTGATGGGCGGAGAACAATCCCTGATAGGCCAGGTTGTGCACGGTGAAAATGGATCGCGCCGGGTGGCCATTGGCCGCCAGATAGGCACAGGCCAGCCCGGCATGCCAGTCATGGGCATGCACGACCTGCGGCCGCCAGTAGCGATCCAGCCCCTTGGCCAGTTCGCAGGCCATCCAGCCCAATAGCGCAAAGCGCCGGTGGTTGTCGGAATAGGCATTCATGGATTGGTCGTGATACGGGCTGCCCGGCCGCTCGTACAGCCAGGGGGCATCAATCAGGTAAATGCCCACGCCGTGGTAGGTGCCGTAGCGCAGGCCCACCCGACCGGCGAAAGAATCGATTTCCGCCACCAGTACCGAGTCCGGTATGCCGTTGCGCACGTCAGGAAAAGCGGGCAATAACACCCGAACATCGCCGCCCTCGGCGATCTGAGCCGCCGGTAATGCGCCAACCACGTCTGCGAGCCCCCCGGTTTTCAGCAGGGGGAACATTTCAGAACATACGTGTAAAACCTGCATTATCACTCCTGAGATTCGGCAAAAAATGCCTCTGGATAAGAAATAAAGCAGGCTTGCCGCTGTTATTACTCCCGCGTTGTGCAAGCCATCAGTCCGTTTTCATGGCGGCAGCTATCGTTCTGCCGATTACCTTAACTCACAACTTTGACAACATTTCGCGCGTGACCAGCACAATGCCGCCTTCCGAGCGATAAAAGCGTTTGCTGTCCTCATCGGCGTTTTCGCCAATCACCATGCCCTCGGGAATGTGGCAGGCTCGGTCGATAATGCAGCGCCGCAGACGGCAGGAACGGCCGACGTTAACGTCCGGCAGTAATACGGTAGAGTCGATGGTACAGAACGAGTTCACCCGCACTCGCGGGAAAAGCACCGAATGCACCACCACCGAGCCGGAGACAATGCAACCGCCGGACACCAGCGAGTTCATGGTCATACCGTGGCTGCCGGAGCGATCCTGCACGAACTTGGCCGGCGGCAACGGTTCCATATGGGTGCGGATCGGCCAGGCGCGGTCATACATATCCAGCTCCGGCGTTACCGAGGCCAGATCGAGGTTGGCGCGCCAGTAGGCCTCCAGCGTCCCCACATCGCGCCAGTACGGCGGCAGATCGGGGTTGGAAGTGACGCAGGACAGCGTGAACGGGTGCGCCCACGCCGCTTTCTGGGCGGTGATTTTCGGGATCAGATCCTTGCCGAAATCGTGGGTGGAGCCCGGCGTCGACATGTCCTCTTCCAGCAGTTGGAACAGGTAGTCGGCGTTAAAGATGTAGATCCCCATGCTGGCCAGCGACATATCCGGGTTACCCGGCATCGGCGGTGGGTTGCTCGGTTTTTCCAGGAACTCGAGGATCAGGTCGTTTTCGTCCACTTCCATCACGCCGAATTCGCTGGCTTCGTCACGCGGCACCGGCAAACAGGCCACGGTGCACTGCGCCCCCTTTTCCACGTGGTCGATCAGCATGCGCGAGTAATCCATCTTGTAGATGTGATCGCCCGCCAGGATCACCACATACTCGGCGTCGTAACGCCGGATGATATCCAGGTTCTGGTACACCGCGTCCGCCGTGCCCTTGTACCAGTGCTCGGTACTGAGGCGTTGCTGGGCCGGCAGCAGATCGACAAACTCGTTCATTTCTTCGTTGAGGAATGACCAGCCGCGCTGGATATGCTGCACCAGAGTGTGAGACTGGTATTGGGTGATCACGCCGATGCGGCGAATGCCCGAGTTAAGGCAGTTCGACAGGGCAAAATCGATAATGCGGAATTTACCGCCAAAGTGGACGGCCGGCTTGGCCCGGGTTGAGGTTAAATCTTTCAAACGCGAACCGCGGCCACCGGCCAGGATCAGGGCGACGGACTTAATCGGCAGTTGGCGTGCCAACATCAGGGGGTCTTTATTTTCAAACCTAACCATAGCTGACTCCTTTTATTTTTTCTTTACCAGCACGCAAATCGAGTGCGCAGCCTGGTGCCAGGCGGGTAAAACCGCCTGCGAATCTTCCTGAGTAAAGGGAGCGACAAGCTGCCAATCGCCGGCAGGCAACGTCATCTCCAGCGCCTGCTGCGTGGCGTTCACCACCACCAGCCAACGTTGTGACAGACGGATCTGCAACTGCAGTGAACCCTGCTCCCACTCTTGCGCGCCGAGAGGTTGCCCCTGCGCGTTCAGCCACTGCACGCTGCCGTCACCCTCCTGCCACCAGCGGTCTTGCTGCAAGGCAGGGATTTGCTGACGCAAACGGATCAGTGCTGCGGTGTAATCGGTGAGAGCGTCATCCGCCGTGGCCCAGTCGAGCCAGGTGATAGCGTTGTCCTGACAATAGGCATTGTTGTTGCCCTGCTGGCTGTGTCCATGCTCATCGCCGGCCAGCAGCATCGGCGTACCCTGGGACAGCAACAACGTAGCGAGCAACGCTCGCCGGCTGGCCCTGCGGCGTTGCACAATGACGTCGTCGGCAATCGGGCCTTCAACGCCGTGGTTGTTGCTAAAGTTACGGTCGCTGCCGTCACGGTTACCTTCACCGTTCAGTTGGTTGTGCTTGTGGTTGTAACTGACCAAATCCTGCAGGGTAAACCCGTCATGAGCGGTCAGCATGTTGATGCTGGCGTACGGCGCACGCCCGCGTTGGTTAAACAGCTCACTGGAGGCCGCGAAACGTTGGGCGAACTGGCCCAGCGATACCCCGTCCTGCAGCCAGAAACGGCGCATGTCGTCCCGATAATGGTCGTTCCACTCGGCGAAACGCCCAGGAAATTCACCCACCTGATAACCGCCAGGGCCAATATCCCACGGCTCGGCGATCAGCTTGCAACGCGACAGCAGGTCATCCGCCAGCATCGCCTGGAACAGCGGCGCGTCGCGATCGAATGCCGGTGTCCGGCCAAGCACGCTGCCCAAATCGAAGCGAAAACCGTCAACGTGGCATTCGTCCACCCAGAAGCGCAGGCAGTCCATCACCCAGGCCACGTCCTGCGGCTGATCCAATCGCAGCGTGTTGCCGCAGCCGGTATCGTTCACATAGCTACCGTCGGGGGTGAGCCAGTAATAGCCCGGATTATCGATGCCACGCAGCGACAGCGTTGGCCCGTCCATATCCAGCTCGGCGCTGTGGTTGAACACCACATCGAGGATCACCTCAATGCCGGCCTTATGCAGCGCCTTGACCGCATCACGGAACTCACGCAACGGCGTCGTGTCGGTACGCAGGCTGGAGTAACGGTTATCCGGCGCATAAGGTGCCAGCACGTTATAGCCCCAATAATTAATCAGCCCGAGCCGCTGCAGACGCGGCTCCGAACTGTGCTGCTGCACCGGCAACAACTCCAGCGCCGTGATACCGAGCCGCTTGAAATAGGCGATCATCACCGGATGGCCCAGTGCGGCAAAACTGCCGCGCAGCACCTGCGGGATCTCCGGGTGTTGCAAGGTCAGGCCGCGCACATGCGCTTCGTAGATCACCGTTTTGCCCCACGGCGTGGCCGGCGGGCGGTCATCCTGCCAATCGTAGGCTTCGTCGATCACCACGCATTTGGGCATCAACTCGGCGCTGTCATGCTTATCCGGCTGGTCATAACCCCCATGCAGGTACGGATCGTCGGCCACCGGCCCTTCTACCGCGCGAGCCGCGGGATCCAGCAGCAGTTTGTGGGGGTTAAAACGCAGCCCCCGAGCAGGATCAAACGGGCCATGCACCCGGTAACCGTAACGCTGGCCCGGTTTGCCGCCCGGCAAATAACCGTGCCAGATATCACCGCTACGCGCCGTCAACGGCAGCCGAACCTCCCGTTGTTGTTCGTCAAACAGGCACAGCTCCACCCCCGAGGCATGGGCGGAATACAGGCTAAAGTTGATGCCATTACCGTCATAGTGCGCCCCGAGAGGCGCGGCGATACCGGGCGTCAGCTCAGTCATTGCACCTCCCGCAGCAGGTAAATGGTCGCCAACGGCGGAACGGTCACGCTAATCGAATGCTCGCGGCCGTGGTTGCCTATCGGCTCGGACACCACGCGGCCCTGATTGCCGGTATTGCTGCCGTGATAATGATGCGAGTCGGTATTGAGGATTTCCCGGTATTCGCCGGCGCGGGAAATGCCGATGCGATAATGGTGGCGCGGCACCGGGGTAAAATTACTGACGGCAATCAGTTCATTACCTTGAGAGTCGTAACGGGCAAAGGCAAACACCGAGTTGTCGTGGTCGTCCACCACCAGCCACTCAAAGCCGTCCGGGCGGTAGTCGCGCTCATACAACGGCGCCTGCTGCTGATAGCAATGGTTAAGATCGCGCACCAGCCGCTGTACGCCGTGGTGCCAGCCGTCCAGCCCTTCCAGCAGATGCCAGTCGAGACTGCTGTCGAAATTCCACTCGCGCCCCTGGGCAAACTCGCAGCCCATAAACAGCAGTTTCTTGCCCGGGTGCGCCCACATAAAGCCGTAGTAAGCGCGCAGGTTGGCAAACTTCTGCCAGGCATCGCCGGGCATGCGATCGAGCACCGATTTTTTGCCGTGCACCACTTCGTCATGAGAAATCGGCAGCACAAAGTTCTCGGTGTAGGCGTACAACATGCCGAAAGTCATCTGATTGTGATGATATTTACGGTGCACCGGGTCGCATTGCATGTAATTGAGCGTGTCGTGCATCCACCCCAGGTTCCATTTGTAATGGAACCCCAGGCCATTGGATTCCGGCGGTAACGTCACGCCGGGATAGTCCGTGGACTCTTCCGCCAGGGTTACCGCACCGGGCCGCTCCTTGCCGACGGTCTGGTTGGTGTAACGCAGGAAGGCGATGGCCTCCAGGTTCTCGTTGCCGCCGTAGTAATTGGGTACCCATTCGCCGTCGGCGCGGCTGTAGTCGCGGTAGATCATCGAAGCCACCGCATCGACACGCAGCGCGTCTATGCCATAGCGTTCCAGCCAGTAAAGGGCATTGCCCGCCAAATAGTTGCGAACCTCGTTACGGCCATAGTTATAGATCAGGGTATTCCAGTCCTGATGGAAACCTTCGCGCGGGTCCGCGTATTCATACAGCGCGGTACCGTCGAAGTTCGCCAGGCCATAGGCGTCGCTGGGAAAATGCCCCGGCACCCAGTCCAGGATCACGTTGATACCGGCCTGATGCGCGGCTGCCACAAACGCCTTGAAGTCGGCCGGGGTGCCGAAACGCCGGGTCGGCGCGTACAGCCCTAACGGCTGATAACCCCAACTGCCGTCAAACGGGTGTTCGTTAATCGGCAACAGCTCGATATGGGTGAACCCCATGTCTTTAACGTAATCAATCAGCTGCACGGCCAATTCACCGTAGCTGAGCCAGAAATTATCGTCGGTGTGGCGCCGCCACGAGCCAAGATGCACTTCGTAGATAGAAATCGGCCGGTCAAAATCATTGGCACGCTGCCGTTCCGCGGTGTTTTCTACCACCTCAGGCAACGGAGTGACCAACGACGCGGTGTCCGGCCGCATTTGCGCCTCAAAAGCATAAGGGTCGGCCTTCAGTTGGGTGTTGCCATAGCAGTCGATAATTTCGTATTTGTACAGCTGCCCGGTCTTCACCCCCGGCAGGAACAGCTCCCAAATACCATTCTCACGACGCAGGCGCATCGGATGGCGACGCCCGTCCCAGAAGTTAAACTCCCCCACCACTGAAACTCGCTGGGCATTCGGTGCCCAGACGGCAAAGCTGACGCCTTCGACATCATCCAGCGTGGCGAGATGCGCGCCCAGCCGTTCATAAGGGCGTAAATGGGTCCCTTCGGCCAACAGCCAGCTGTCGATATCCTGCAGCAAGGTGCCGAAACGGTAGGGATCGTCGACGATCTGCTGGTGATCGTGCCAGCGCACTTCAAATTGATAGCGGAACGGGGTTTTACGGCGCGGCACCGTAGCACTGAAAAAACCGCGCACATCATCACAATTGAGCTGCACCAGTCGGCGGCCGGTTTGCTGATCCAGCAGCCAGACTTCGCTGGCGTCAGGCAACAGCGCGCGCACCTGCAGGCCGTTATCGGCCGCATGCATGCCCAGCAGGGAAAAGGGGTCGGCAGAGTTGCCGGAGAAAAGCTGATCAATCACGTCACGATCGGGAAGTACAGGCATAGTCTTCTTCCTAAGATTAAGAGCATGATTTATAAGAGGCCGCGCGACCCATCGCCTGTCAGGTTACCGCCAAGTGGGCTGCACCTTGAGATACGCAGGGCGTAACGCTTAATCCATAGCCGTTTTGGTTATCATGCAATTCATTCGGTATCTAAAGCGTGATTGCGGTCGGTTATTGATCAACTCTCAGCTTCCCGGCCCAAATTCCGCTCTTTATGCTTATTTTTAGCGCTGATGAAAATTTATCCGCCAGCCCTTTAAGCATAGCTAATGTCGGTTAAAAACATTGCCGCATTACCAGGAAAAAACTTCATTAAGAAAACGGCCAGCCCGACAGCGTCTTTGCGCTGCTGCCCGCATGGAGGAGTGCTGATGACTTGTGTGCTTTTCCCTCTTCGCAGCGACTTAGTCCATAACGCGCCAAAACGGAGATAAAGGAAGGAAACAAGGCTTTTGGGGGCTGAAAGAGGTCAGCCCCCGGGAAGTACAGATCAGGTTACAGCAGAATACTGACTTATGCTTCAATCCCTTAGCCTAAAAGACCCAACCTCTCACACGTGCAAATTGGGTACAATAAAGGGTACAGGTAAAACAGAGTATCCCTTTTCCAGCTAACGTCTGAAACCACCGGCTATCGCCTCACGCGCTGCCATTTGGTAGCCGTTGTGATAACTCACTGAGCCTATCACAGTCTTCGCTGGTGGATCATCAGCTCCAACGCCAGCAGGTCAAACTCGATTATTTGCATTGGATACAGGCTACGCCTCTCTGCCTCCATCAGCACGACTCTACGCGAAGCCTCTTTTTAAGCAAAACAGTACATAGGAGAGCTATAGACGTAAAAAAGGATCTCAAGAAGATCCTTTTGGATTCAACGAATCCATCATCATTTCATCGACAGTAACTTTTCATAATCAGGATAGATACGAGGAATTTCGTCACTGCTACCATCTGGGTACGTTGCCATCCAATTACCAAGTTTATCCGGTGGCTCCAACGTCACAACCTTAGCGAAATGAACTATCGGTTCAATGAGAATCTTTTGCGTATCATGAAGGCGGAAACGTCTACGCCACTTTTCAAGCCCGGTATCCCCCCCGAAAAACTTCAGACTGATATCATCATCAGCAAAATGGGTCACCATCGGGAAAAAATCAGTTTTTAAATCAAGATCGCCACTGGCATCTTTAGCCCTTCCTGTCCCGTAGCCGTCACTGAGTCCATAATCACCAAAATCAAAGATATAGCTGGTTTCAATAACCTTTTTATCCTTCACCAGAGGATTGCTATCCGCGATCTTAAAGCTGACGCGGAGAGAGTTAAGCTGCCACTGACACGGGCCGCCGCCGTCAATGGCGATATTCTGCTGCCAGAGATCACCGCTACCCTGCGGGCTGAACGCCTGTTTAAAACCGTTAAAGCCGGGGATCTCATAGGCTTCATTACTCGAATTATAGTCTTTGCTCTTACACCGTTCGGAGCGGTAAAGCATCTGCATCGGCAGCAGCGTAATACCCTCAGGCACCCTGACGGCCACCGTCACCCGCCGCGCATTATCCGGCGGTAACAGCGTCTGATCCGTATGACTGTCGCATCCTGAAAGCAGGACGACAACAGGCAAAAAAACGGCGATTTTAGATAGAAAATTCAACTTCTTCCTCCGTTACCGCCGCAAAGCGGATCAGGGCATTATTTCCGGTTTCCTCTGCCTGTGTCCGGCGCAGCGCAACCGGCAGCATGTCCTGGAGCGCAATGAACTGCCGGTTACGCTCAACCTCATCTGGGTTGCCATGCCCGGAGGCCCCCGCATCAATCTCTCGGATGAACCGCTCACGCATCTCCTTTCTGCCCATCGGCAGGGCGGGATTAGCCAGCTCAAGGACCTGATTATGGATATAGGGCAGGTAGCGGTGCGCCATCGAATGGCTGCGCGGATCGGTGCCGAGGCCATCCAGCGTGGGGTTGGTGTTCTTCGGAAAGGTCTTTTCCAGACTGGCCGGGTTCAGACACTGAATAAACGCCGCCTGATGCTCGCCGGTCGCTTTCAGACACTCATCGTTCAGGGAGGGAACCAGATACAGTTTTACGGCCACAAAATGACGGGCGTAAACCTGACCGTCGATCGGGCTCTTCTGGTACGGGCTGGCAAGCTTCATTGAGCACTGCTGCGCCCGGAAAAAAACCACCGTATTACCGTGATGCCAGTAGGGATCTTTTTTCAGCCGTATCCCCATTTTTAACTCCAGGTCTTTCTGCCAGAGAGAGACCGGCAGGCCGGCTACCGACGTCGCTAGCCAGTTAAAGCCCAGCTTGTCGCCCAGCGGCCCCAGCGTCTGATAGAACAGATTATCCATATCCGTTTCCAGCGGCACCTGTGGCACGGTATCGTTATCATTGACGTGCCGGTAGTGGGTAATGCTCTCCAGAGACGGCATCGCCGCGCGGGTAAACGTGCGCGGCATCCCGTAGGTGTACAGCACGGGCTGACTGTCTTTCATCTCGGCGGCATACAGCAGTGCCAGAGAACCGCCCAGACTGTGGCCGCAAACAAATAAAGATTTCTGTTTTTTGATTGCCGCTTTTATAGCATCAAACGCATCCTCAAACTTCCGTTTAGCCAGCTCATAGGCTTCCAGAAAACCGCCGTGAATATTACCCGCACCGGCAAACTCCGGCAGGCACTTCTTCGGCCCGAATGAGGCATCCGTCAGGGCATTCAAAAGGCTGTCTGTTCCGCACCACGCAACCAGCACATGAGTACCGCACTCGACCGTAAAAAAGCGGCTATCCCCTTCCGATGGCTCACTGTCCTTTGTATTCAGATACAACCGTGCCAGATAACGATCGCGGAAAGGCACGTCCACCGCCAGCGTGTGAAAGTAAGACGGATACTCGGCAAACTGAGGGATGCAGGACAGGTCCAGACACTTTTCCCGGAAAAAATAATCGATGGCCGGGTTCCTGGCTTCCACTGAATAGGCAAGGTCGGCCATGATGCCGAGGTTCAGCCCGTTGGCGAGGTCATACTCTTTCGTATCATGCAGGTCCAGCACCCACGCCCGGAACGGGCAGATCTCGATAACGTGCCGCTTATCCAGTGCTTCCCGTACTATCTCTGTGCCTTTCAGTGACCGTCCCGGTGGAAAATGAAACTTCGGCGGCTCCGGCTCAGTCCAGCCCTCGATCTCCGGCAGCCGGTCGCAAAGCTCGCCGATGGTCACATAGTGATGGATGTATCCGGCAGTCTCGGCTTTTTCCTGCACGTCTGAGCGCCATTTGGGGTCGCGGGTTTCCGGCCGGAACATGTTGTTACTCACCGGCTGGCTGTTCGGGTTGCGCCGCAGGCCCAGCGGGCGTTTTTCCATCTCGTCCGCCAACGGCTGGGCGTCGGTCTTCACGTCAACCGCTATCCAGTACAGGTCGTCGAAGCGCACCACGCCCTGACCGTCGGTCACGCCCGCCGGAGGATTGGGCGGCGGCGTCGGATTGTAGTCGTGGCCGAATTTTCGCCACATCTCCACATCCCTCGCTGACGCTAGCGGATGGTACTCCAGCCTCACGTTCAGCCCGGTAACCGGGGTATTGTTTTCATCCACGAACTGGAGTTCAAGCCAGTATTTATGCTGTTCGCCGCGACACATGACGGTCTTGTATTTGGGGTTGAGACTGGTGACACAGGTGTTGTCGCCAATAATTTCCATGCTAACTCCCTGTACTTTAAAGGGGGGGTAACGCCTCCCCATATCCTTAATCTGAACGCGAAATGAATCACCAGCATAAAATATGAGCGTTTATTATCCACATAAAAATTATGTTTTTGTGGCATTGAGCCATACACGCCTTTGCACTACTCTGCCAGGTTGGGGCGACTTTTTGCCGGCTGAGAAGCCACTACGCCAGTGCGAACGACGTTTAGGGGTGCACCTTGCGGCACGATTTTGAGGATGGCTTGACCCTTTATGTTTGTCGCAATCCCACCACCGGAAAAGCTTTATCGATAATGATTATCCTGCAGGTGTTAGCGATGCTTCTTACTCCCTGATACACACAAAAAAGCCCGCAAAATGCGGGCCATCTAGTTTTTTTGCGCTTTGGCGATGTCTCTTGCGCTGTAGGTAAATACCCTACAGCAGGATGCGCAACATGCGGCGCAGCGGTTCGGCCGCGCCCCACAGCAGCTGGTCACCTACGGTGAACGCAGACAGGTATTCCGGCCCCATATTCAGCTTGCGCAGGCGACCGACTGGCGTATTCAGCGTCCCGGTAACCGCTGCCGGCGTCAGTTCACGCATGGTCAGTTCGCGGTCGTTCGGGATCACTCGCACCCAATCATTGTGGGTCGCCAGCATCTGTTCGATTTCCGGCAGTGAAACGTCTTTTTTCAGCTTCAGGGTGAATGCCTGGCTATGGCAACGTAACGCGCCAACGCGCACGCACAGGCCATCGACTGGGATCACGCTGCTGCTGTTCAGGATTTTGTTGGTTTCCGCCTGGCCTTTCCACTCTTCGCGGCTCTGGCCGTTGTCGAGCTGTTTGTCGATCCACGGGATCAGACTGCCGGCCAGCGGCACGCCGAAGTTATCGGTAGGCAGTTTGCCGCTGCGGGTGGCCGCAGTGACTTTACGTTCGATGTCCAAAATGGCCGATGCCGGATCCTGCAGCTCTTTCGCCACGTCGGCGTGCAGCATACCCATTTGGGTCAGCAGTTCGCGCATATGACGTGCACCACCGCCGGAAGCCGCCTGATAGGTCGAGACGGACGCCCACTCCACCAGGTTATTGGCGAACAGGCCGCCCAGTGACATCAGCATCAGGCTGACGGTGCAGTTGCCGCCGACAAAGGTCTTGATGCCTTTATCCAGGCCCTGCTGGATCACGTCGCGGTTGACCGGATCCAGAATGATAATCGCGTCATCCTGCATGCGCAGAGAAGAGGCGGCATCAATCCAGTAGCCCTGCCAGCCGGTTTCACGCAGCTTCGGATAAATTTCGTTGGTATAATCGCCGCCCTGGCAGGTAATAATAATGTCGAGCGCGCTCAGCGCATCAACATCGTAAGCATCTTGCAGCGTGCCCTGCTGGCCGCCAAATGCCGGCGCCGCAGAACCGTGCTGCGAAGTGGAGAAAAATACCGGGCGAATGGCATCGAAATCGCGCTCTTCCGTCATGCGTTGCATGAGTACGGAGCCGACCATTCCGCGCCAACCGATGAAACCAACGTTTTTCATATGACTGTCCTGCCTTGGAGGATGACTGCTATAAGTTGTGTGCACTGTCTCTCCACCTTACAAAATGTCAGCGCAGGCGCAAAGTGAATTTATTCGATGGGTGAGCGATTCTCAGCAATCCTTCTTATATACCCCGTCGTCTTTCAAGCCATAGGGTATGGGTTATTACGTGGGTCGGGATGGCCGACACGTTTTTTCAGATTCAGAGGTAATGATGACAGAGATGATTTCCGTCACGGTGTTGCTGTTTTTAATCATGGATCCGCTGGGCAATTTGCCGATTTTCATGTCGGTACTCAAACACCTGGAACCGCGTCGCCGCCGAGTGGTGGTGATCCGCGAACTGCTGATCGCCCTGCTGCTGATGCTGATTTTCCTGTTTGCCGGCGAGAAAATTTTGGCGTTCCTCAACCTGCGCACCGAGACCGTGTCCATTTCCGGCGGGATTATTTTGTTTCTGATCGCCATCAAGATGATTTTCCCTACGCAGGAGGGTAACAACAGCGGGCTGTCTGCCGGGGAAGAACCTTTCCTGGTGCCACTGGCGATCCCGCTGGTCGCCGGGCCTTCGATTCTGGCGGCGCTGATGCTGCTGTCGCACCAGTATCCGAACCAGATTTCGCATCTGGTGGTGGCGCTGCTGATTGCCTGGGGGATTTCGGCCGCCATCCTGTTGATGTCGGACCTGTTCCTGCGCCTGCTGGGCAGTAAAGGCGTGAGCGCGCTGGAAAGGCTGATGGGGCTGATTCTGGTGATGCTGTCGACCCAGATGTTCCTGGACGGCGTGCGGGCTTACATGAAGCTGTAGTGAAAATACTGGCGCCTGTACGGCGCCGGCTTATAGCGGCAGCCCGGATTACTCGGCGGCAACGCGCCGAATATAGGCGAGGGTGTCGGCGACCACGCCATCCAGCGGCTGATCAATCTCAATCGCCTGCACATCCTGCTCCTGCACGCCCGGCTCTTCCAGCGTCGCGAATTGGGAAACCAGCATCTGCGGCTTGAAAAAATGGCCTTTGCGCTGCTTCAAACGCTCTTCAATCACCGCCTTGTCACCCTTCAGATAGATGAAATGCAGGTTGCGATTGCCTTCACGCAGGCGGTCGCGATAGCTTTTTTTCAACGCCGAGCACACCAACAGGGAAACGTCGTTGGTACGTTCCATGGCAAAGATGGCGTCATTCAATGCGGCCAACCAGGGAGCGCGATCGTTATCGTCCAGCGCATGCCCGGCGGCCATTTTGTTGATGTTGGCACGTGGGTGCAGGTAGTCTCCGTCCAGCATGGCGGCATTGGCTTCATGGGCTACGGCGCTGGCTACGGCAGATTTTCCGCTGCCTGAAACGCCCATCAAAATAAAGACGTGGTGCTGTGGATTACTCATAATGTCATGCCCTTATGGAGTCAGATGTACGTTCTGGCAACGGGTTACGTCGCCTGCGCCATCAAATGCGCCCCAAACTCAAAATAATGTCCGACACCCCGCGGGGTGCCGGATAACCTCGCCATTCCCTCTGCCTTTCCAGTGACAGCTCGACCTGAAAGGCGACAGGGAAGTTAAACGACCGTCGCCAGCAGCAAACAGCCTACCAGGCCGCAGACTGAGATGATGGTTTCCAGCACCGACCAGGATTTGATGGTTTCCATGATGCTCAGGTTGAAATACTCCTTGAACAGCCAGAAACCCGGATCGTTGACGTGAGAGAAAATCACGCTGCCCGAACCGACCGCAATCACCATCAGCTCAGGGCTGACGCCGGTGGTGGCGATCAACGGGGCAACGATACCGCCGGCGGTGATCGCCGCCACGGTTGCGGAGCCCAACGCCAGGCGCAGCGCGGCGGCAATCGACCAGGCCATCAGGATAGGCGATACGTTACTGCCTTCCATCAGAGCGGCAATGTATTTCTCTACGCCGCTGTCGACCAGCACCTGTTTGAACGCCCCGCCACCCCCGATGATCAACAGCATCATGGCGATAATTTTGATGGAGTCGGTGATGGTCCCCATCACTTCATCCATGGTGCGACCACGGTTCAGACCAAAGGTGAAGATTGCGATCAGCACGGCAATCAGCGTCGCCATCACCGGATCGCCGAAGAACTCGGCAAAGCGCAGCAGGCTATGGCCCTTCGGCAGCACCATTTCCGCTACCGCACGCAGCGCCATCAGGATCACCGGCACCAAAGAGGTGGCAACGCTGATGCCGAAACTTGGCATTTCTTCTTCGGTGAAGATTTTTGGGTTATACAGGCCTTCAGGTACCGGCTTGTCGATACCTTTCAGGAAGCGGGCATAAACCGGGCCGGCCAGGATCACCGTCGGGATGGCCAGCAGCGTGCCGTACAGCAGGGTTTTACCCATGTCGGCATGGAAGATGGTGGCGATCGCCGTTGGGCCTGGGTGCGGCGGCAGGAAACCGTGGGTCACCGACAGCGCAGCCGCCATCGGCACGCCGACATACAGCAAAGGCACGCGCGCAGAAGCGGCGATACTGAAGACCAGCGGCAGCAGCAGCACGAAGCCAACTTCATAGAACAGGGCAAAGCCGACGGTAAAACCGGTCAGCACCACCGCCCATTGAATGTATTTTTGGCCGAACTTTTCGATAAGCGTGGTGGCGATGCGCTGGGCACCGCCGCAGTCCGCCAGCAGCTTGCCGAGCATGGCACCGAAGCCCATGATCAGCGCCAGGCTGCCCAAGGTGCCGCCCACGCCAGCCTTGATGGAGCCGATCACTTTATCGACTGGCATCCCCTGAGCGATACCTACCGCCAGAGCAACCAGAACCAGAGAGATAAAGCCGTTCAGCTTAAAGCGGATCATCAGCAGCAACAGCAGCGCGACGCCGCCTGCAACAATCACTAATGGCATAATTTTTCTCCAACCTTTTTATCGCAGACTCTCTTTACGATAGGTCGTAAAGCGCGCGTTTGTTGTATTTTTAGGCTCTTCCCGGTGTTAGAAGACGAGCAGTAGGTGGTGCTGAGTCAAGGGTTCTATTCCTCCCTGTAGCGGCCCTACCGCGCCGCCACAAGGTCATTGACCTCATTGTTACCGGTATCATGATACCGGTAACAACGGGAGTGTCGGAACCGGGTAACGGGCTAAAATTCACGTTCTGGGATAGAGATCAAACTTATGGGGGTAACGCGCGGTGGGCTTACAGATGAATAGCAAAACGCGCCAGGCGGCGCGCTTTTAAAATTAAAATTGCTGAAACAATGAGTTAAACGCGATCAGATGCTGCCACCGGGGATCACGGTGAAACCGACGTCGACCATGCGCGGGCTGACCGTTTCACCCCGCAGACGCGCCAACAGGCGTTCGGCCCCGATCTGCCCCATGCGTTCACGCGGCGTCAGGACGCTCGCCAGTTTTGGCACCATCACCTGGCCGATATCGTGGCCGTGGAAACCGGCAATCGCCATATCATTGGGGATCGACAGGCCTTGGCGCTGGCACTCGAAGGTGGCGCCAATCGCCAGGTCATCGTTGGTGCAGAAAATACTGTCAATCTGCGGATAATCGCGCTGTGCCTGACGCAGCAGTTCGCCGCCGGCGGAATAGGACGACGAACGGGCGGTCATGACGCTGTACGGCTCCAGACCGGATTCGCGCATCGCCTGTTCATAGCCCTGCTGTTTGATAATGGTACGTTCATCCTGACGCGCCCCGAAATACACCACGTGGCGATGACCGTGCGCGATGATTTGCTGAGTCATCTGACGCGCCGCCTCAAAGTTATTGAAGCCCACAGCCAGATCGATACAGGGTGAAACGCAGTCCATCAGCTCCACCACCGGGATCCCCGCCACCTCAATCATCTTCATGGTGCGCGGCGTATGGTGGCGCTCAGACAGGATCAGCCCATCAATGTTGTACGACAGCAGCGAGGTCAGGCGCTGTTCTTCACGCTCCGGCAAATAGCCGTAGTGCGCCAGCATGGTCTGGTAATTGTGCGCATCGGTGACGCTCTCGATGCCGCGCAGCACTTCGGCGAACACCTGGTTGGTCAACGACGGCAGCAACACGCCAATGGCACGACTGGTGGAGTTGGAAAGGATATCCGGCGCACGGTTGGGAATGTAGCCCAGCTCATCAAGCGCGACGGCAATTTTTTGCTGCAAGATGGCAGAAACCTGCTCGGGATTACGCAGATAACGGCTCACCGTCATCTTGGTAACGCCAACCTTGTCTGCGACATCTTGAAGTACCGGCCGTTTTTTCTTCATTATCAATGAACTGGCTAACCGTGAATGGGCGCTCATTTTAGCAAAAAAAAACCGCTGCCGATATTGTTGGTTATGGGGGGCACAATGCAAAAAGGGCTCACTGTGTGAGCCCTCCATATTTACCGCTTAATCAGACCGGCGGCAGATCGAACAGCAGAATTTCACTGTCTTCATCGGCATGAATCGACAGCGCCGTTTCATCCCACACCGCGAACGCATCGCTGGTGCCGGCCTGCTGACCGTTAACCACCACTTTGCCGCGTACCACCTGGATCCAGACGCGACGCCCGGCTTCAATCGGGCATTCTGCCTGTTCGCCTTGCTTCAACGCCCAGCGGGACAACGTCATGTCCTGGAACACTTTCAGCGAGCCTTCGCGCGCATCCGGCGACAGCACCAGTTGGCGGCCCTGCGGCGCATCGAACATGCGCTGCTCATAGCGTGGCTCCAGCCCGACCTGATTGGGAATGATCCAAATCTGGTACAGGTGCAACGGACGATCGTTGTTGCCGTTGTACTCGGAGTGACGCACCCCGGTGCCGGCACTCATGATCTGGAACTCACCGGCCTGGATCTGCTCTTTATTGCCCATGCTGTCCTGATGTTCTACCGTGCCGCTCAGCACGTAGGTCAGGATTTCCATGTCTTTATGCGGATGAGTACCAAAGCCCTGCCCTGCGTCGATCATATCTTCGTTGATCACTCGCAGCGCCGAGAACCCCATAAAATCAGCATCGTAATAGTTGGCAAAGGAGAAGGTATGCCAGCTATCCAGCCAACCATGGTTGGCATGACCGCGATCTTCTGCCTTACGTAAATAAATCATATTCAACTCTCCTCAATGTTTTTTACAGTCTAGTCCTGGCAGCAGAATATGAAAGCGTAAAAAACTCATCCCTCTGTTCAAAAATTTAGATGGAGTTGCAAAGCCATTGGCAGGGAATTTGTTGAAGGCGGGCAGGCTGAAAACAGGCAAAAAAAAAGCCAGCACCCGAGCTGGCTAAGTAATACTTGGAAGCAATGTGAGCAATGTCGTGCCTTCGCAGCGAGGGTATCAAAGGTTGATACTCTCTCCGGAACGCATCGCAATAATAATCATTATCATTCGCACCTGTAAAGCGTTTTTTTTACCCATCCGTAATAATATTGACTCGACACGATAAACCGATAAATTCAGAGGTTATTCAACCGGTAAGCCAAAGGAGCAGCGTAATGAGTGAAATCGTAGTTCGTCACGTGGAAACGGCAGATGCACAGGCCCTGCATCAACTTTATTCTCAGCCACAGGCTTACCGTGACACGCTACATCTCCCGCTACCCTCAGTCGAGTTATGGCACAAGCGCCTTGCCAATCCAGAGCCGGGCAACCACAGCCTGGTGGCCTGCATCGACGGGCAGATCGTCGGCCAGATGGGCGTGATATTGAACCAACGCGTGCGCCGCCGCCATGTGGCGACCTTCGGCATTGGCGTCGATTCGCGCTACCACGGTAAAGGCGTCGGCAGCAGCCTGATGAAGGCGATGATTGACCTTTGCGATAACTGGGCGGGCATCGAGCGCATCGAACTGACGGTGTTTACCGATAATCAGGCGGCCATCGCGCTGTACCGCAAGTTCGGCTTTGAAATTGAAGGCACCAGCCGCGCTTATGCCATGCGCGACGGCGTGCTGGTAGATTCTTATCATATGGCGCGCTTTCGCAGCGAACAGCAGAAAAACCAGCATCATGAGTGAGATAAAAAGTGGATCAGGGGCGGCAAACCGCCCCTTCACCGTCAGCCGTCGCACCTTCGTGCAAACGCTGGCCTGCGTCACGGGTGCTATCGGCATCCTCTCTCCCACCACCTTCCTGGGGGCTGCAATGCCAACCTCTCCTGCCGTACGAACCGGCGCCCGTAACCTGATTACCGACGTACCCGGCCTGAAAGTCGGGGTCGCCCAAGACAGCCGGGTGCGTACCGGCACCACGGTGATCCTGCCGGATCGCCCGGCGATCGCCGCAGTCGATGTGCGCGGCGGCGGCCCGGCAACCCGCGAAACCGATGCGCTGGGGGAAGATAACCTGGTGCAAACTCTGGATGCGCTGGTGCTGAGCGGCGGCTCGGTGTATGGCCTGGCGGCGGCAGATGGCGTGGCGGCCTGGCTGGGGCAACAGGGCCGAGGCTATGCCCTGCGTCCGGCACCGGGCGTGCCGGTCTCGCCGATCGTACCCACCGCCTGCCTGTACGATTTAAGCAACGCCGGCGACAAAAATTGGCAGCTCGACCCGCCCTATCGCCAATTGGGAATAGAAGCCGCCAGCAAGGTGGGCCACGACTTCCCGCTAGGCACCGTGGGTGCCGGTTATGGCGCCATGACCGGCATGGGCAAGCTGAAAGGCGGCCTGGGTTCGGCGTCGATCGTGGCGACCCATGGTGCTACCGTCGGCGCACTGGTGGCGGTCAACAGCCTGGGGTCGGTCGTCGCCCCCGGCACCCGCGCCTTTTGGGCGACGCCTTATGAAATCAACGGCGAGTTTGGCAACGGGGGAGCAGCGGCACTGGCGCAACTGCACGGCCAGGGCGAGGACTGGATGCCCGAAGAACCGACAGGCGGCAGGAAAAACACCACTCTGGCCTGTATCGCCACCGATCTGGCGTTGACCCGGGTGGAATTGAAACGCGTGGCCATGATGGCTCAGGACGGCATGGCGCGCGCTATCCGCCCGCTGCACAGCCCGTTCGACGGCGATGTGGTGTTTGCCTTATCCACCGGGCTGCGCGAGGTGGAGGGCAGCCGAGAGCTGGCGGTATTGCAGATTGGCGCACTGGCGGCGGACACCCTGGCACGAGCCATCGCCCGGGGCGTCTATGCGGCGACCCCATGGCCCGGCGGACAGGTAACCACCTGGAAAACCCTCGCCTGACGCCGCCAATAAAAAAGGGGCGCATTGATTGCTCAAGCGCCCCTTGCCGATCGCCTGCGGATTAAATGCCTGCGGTCTCTTTAATATAACGGCGCGCCTTCACCGCATACTCAAACGGGTTGGCCAACGCCGGATCCTGCTCGGCTTCCACCACCATCCAACCTTGGTAACCGCGTTCATCCAGCAGTTTAAATACCGGACGGAAGTCAATGACCCCATCGCCCGGCACGGTGAAGGTGCCTTTCTTCACGCCATCGAGGAAGCTCAGCTTGTGGGCCTTCACCTCAGCCACCACCTCGTCGCGCACGTCTTTCAGGTGTACATGATTGATGCGCGGCAAGTATTTTTCCAGTATTGCCATCATCGCCTGCTGGCTGCCTTCAGAGTAGTAAGCATGGCCGGTATCAAACAGCAGGTAGACGTCGTCGTTCACCATGCTCATGTAGCGGTCGATCTCTGCAGTGGTCTGGATGCCGGTACCCATATGGTGATGCAGACAGACCTGCATCCCCTTAGCGGCGGCAATCTTCGCCAATTCATTGTAGCCATCGGCCACCCGCTGCCACTCTTCGTCGCTGAAATACGGCTTCTCTTCGAACACCCCTTTGGTGGTGCCCTGAATGCTTTTGCTCTGCTCGGAGCAGCCAATCACTTTGGCGCCCATCGCATGCAGGAAATTCATATGGTTAATAAATTCATCGATGGTTTTTTCTTTCTGACCATCGGCGAAGAAGGTGCTGAACCAGGCGTTGCAGATTTGAATGCCGCGGATATCCAGCATCGGCTTGAGCACCGCCGGATCGCGCGGATACTTGCTGCCCACTTCGCTGCCGGTGAACCCGGCCAGCGCCATTTCACTGACGCACTGTTGGAAAGTGTTCTCTTTGCCCAGGTCAGGCATATCGTCATTGGTCCAGCCAATCGGGGCGATGGCCAGTTTTACATTGTCTTTATTCATTTTCAGCCTCAATCATAGGGGCTGCGCGCCGCTGATATCACACCCGCGCAGCCGAGGAATTTATTTGCCCAACAGCTCTTTTTCGATGCGCTCGCGGGTCGCCACCGCCTGGGTCTTCATTCTTTCCGGATAACCAAACAGCGAGGTGCAGATAATCGATTCGCCACCGACCTTAAAGTTGCGGTTGGCAAACTCCATATCGCGCAGCGTCTGGAACAGGGTATCGAAATCCACCTCTCCTTCGCCGATGCCCATATGCTGGTGCACGGCGGCGTCTACACCCGGTGGGTTGACGATATAGCGACAGTGTTTGGTGTGATTCATGGTGTCGGCGATCAACACGTGCGAAAGATCGTCACCGGCATATTTCAGCATGCCGGCCACGTCGCCCTGGCCTTTGTCGTAGTAGAAGGTGTGCGGCACGCTGTAGAGATACTTAACGTGATCGCTGCGCAGCGACTTGACGATATCGGCAGTTTCGTTGCTCAATTCGCAGAAATCCCACGGGTGTGACTGGATCTCCATGCGGATGCCTTCACGCTCGATAATCGGCAACAGCTCTTCCATTGAGCGATACCACAACTCCTCGCAGATCTCCGGCTCATTAGGGTTGCCCGCCAGCTCGGTGTTAATCACCTGTACGCCCATTTCCACCGCGATTTCGATCATCCGACGCCAGTTTTTGACCGCCGCCTGGCGGCGATCCTCACCCGGGCCGGACCAGCGGTACACCACGATAAACGAGGAAATTTCCACGCCGGTGGCCTTCAGCGCATTTTTGTATTCCGCCATCACTTCGCGCCCGGCTTTCGGGTGCTTGTAGAACGGATTGATCTGCGGGTGCGGTGACTGCTCAATATACTGATAACCCCAGTCTGCCACCTGCTGAACCATCTTGGTGATGCCCAGGTCCCTGATGACATCCACATCAAAAGCGATCTTCATGGTGATTCCTCTTTAAACGTGAGTGCGGCGCTCAGCCCATTACTTGCCGTAAAACGCCGGACGCGGCGGCAGGGTCACCGGCACAATCTCGCCGCTGAGCTGCGCAGCCACGCAGGCATCGGCAGTGACGGAAGCCGCATAGCCGTCCCAGGCGGAAGGCCCGGTCAACTTGCCGGCCAACACGTCATTGATAAAGCCTTGCAGCTCAACGTCATAAGCATCGATAAAGCGGTCTTTCCAGTCGGTCAGAATTTCGGTAGAGAGTTTGGCGCCGCTGCGCATCTGTACCGAAGACGGCTCCGGCAGCTTGGCTATGCCGGTCTCGCCCACCACTTCACACTGGATGTCATAGCCGTACTGGCAGTTAACGAAAATTTCGACATCGATGCGCGTGCCTTTGGCCGTTTCGAACAGCACAATCTGCGGATCTTTCAGGTGCGGGAACGCCTTGGGGCTTTTGCGCGGGAACACGACCTGTACCGAGACATAATCATCGTCCAGCAGCCAGCGCAGCACGTCGATCTCGTGGATCAGGGTGTCGGTGATCGCCATGTCCGTGGTGTAAGCTTCGCCGACGGTTGGGTTGCGGTGCGCACAGTGCAGCATCAGTGGTTCGCCGATCTGTCCGCTGGTCAGTACCTGCTTCAACGCACGGTAGCCCTGATCGTAAGGGCGCATAAAGCCCACCTGCACCAGGCGCTTGCCGTGTTTTGCTTCGGCCTCGACGATGTTTTTACAACCCTGAGCGGTGACCGCCAGCGGTTTTTCACAGAATACCGGCTTACCGGCGGCAATCGCGGCCAGCACGAACTCTTCGTGGCTCGGGCCCCAGGAGGTCACCAGCACCGCCTGCACGTCTGCCGCCTTGACCAGATCGTGGCCATTGTCATACACCTTGGCGTCCAGCTTCAGGTCGCTCACTACCTTGGCGGCGCTGTCACGGTTGATGTCGTTGACCGCCACGACGCGGCTGCCCTGCAACACTTTGCTGCAGCGGCGAATGTGATCCCGACCGATTGCGCCGGTGCCAATAACCCCAATGTTCAATGTCATTTTCGTTATCCTCTTCAATATAGTTGCGGCAGACGCAAGGTCTGGGTATTCAAGCCAGGTCGTTATTAGTAGTCGCGGGCCTTGTCGATGTTTTCCTGCAGCTTGCGGGCCACCGCGACAATTTTTTCACTGTCGGCGACCTGGGCACCGCCCACGCGCCACCAGCTGAGATATTTGTGCACCATGGTTTTTGGCAGCACTTTGATGTCCAGCAGGGTCGACACGGTTTGCAGACGGGCATCGGCCAGCGCTTCAATCAGTTGCTGTTCGGTGGTCACGCTGTAGGTCTTGCAGCCATAAGCCGCAGCCAGCATGGCGAAGTTGACCGGTACCAGCTTGCCGTCGAGTTTGCCGCCCTGCGGGTTGCGGAAACGGAACTCGGTGGTGTAGCTGTCCATGCCGTGTTCCATTTGCAGGTTGTTGATACAGCCATTGGTCATATTGTCGAGCAGCACCACGTTGATTTTGCAGCCCTCCTGGATTGTGGTCACCAGTTCGGAGTGCAACATCATAAAGGCGCCGTCACCGACCATGACGTAGACCTCACGCTGCGGCTCGGCCAGTTTGACCCCCAGCGCGGCATTGACCTCGTAACCCATGCAGGAATAGCCATATTCCACGTGATAACCCTGTTCGCCGTGGTTGTGCCACACACGCTGCAGGTCGCCCGGCAGGCTACCGGCGGCGGCGACGATCACGCTGTCCTGCGGCAGGTGCTCATTCAACACGCCCAGCACCCGGCTTTGGGTCAGGAAGGAGTCGGTCTGTTCAATAAATTCGGCGAATACGCTGTCGCGATCGAGGTGGTCGTCAATTTCCGGCACAAAGCCTTCGCCGGTATATTCCACCGCATAAACGCGGGCCGTTTCCTTTTGCTGCGCGCTGCGCGCATCAAAAATGGCATCGCCCCAGCCGGCGCGGTAATCAGCCTGCGTCAACAACGCGCTCAGGGCGGACAACGCTTCACGGGCATCGGCCAACACCTGCACGCCGTCGAGTTTGCCGGCATCAAAGGCACTAACGTTGATATTGAGGAAATCGACGTCCGGGTTCTGGAACAGCCATTTTGACGAGGTAGTAAAGTCGGTGTAGCGCGTCCCCACGCCAATCACCAGATCGGCCTGTCGGGCCAGCGTATTCGCTGCCAGGCAGCCGGTTTCACCGATGCCACCCAGGTTAAATTCATGGCTGCTCGGCACCGTGCCTTTACCCGCCTGGGTTTCGGCAAAGGGGATATGGAAACGTTCGGCGAAGTCACGCAGCGCCTGACCTGCCTGCGAATATTTTACCCCGCCGCCGCACACCAGCAGTGGGCGACGTTTGGCAGTCAGCAGCGCCAGCGCATCCGCCAGCATGCCTTCGGTCGCCGGTCGGCGATCGAGCCGATGCACACGTTTCTGGAAGAAATAGTCCGGATAGTCATAGGCTTCGCCCTGCACGTCCTGCGGCAAGCACAGCGTCACCGCGCCGGTTTCCGCCGGATCGGTCAACACACGCATCGCGTTGATGCAGGCGCTCATTAACTGTTCCGGCCGCACAATGCGGTCCCAATATTTGCTCACCGCGCGAAAGGCGTCATTGGTGCTGATGCTGAGATCGTAAGTTTGCTCAATCTGCTGCAACACCGGGTCCGGCTGGCGTGAGGCGTAAACATCGCCCGGCAGCAGTAATAAAGGAATGCGGTTGGCGGTGGCGGTCGCAGCGGCGGTGATCATGTTGGCGGCACCGGGGCCGACGGAAGAGGTACAGGCGTAGATCTGCTGACGCAGCTTCTGCTTGGCGAAGCCGGTCGCCGCATGAGCCATGCCCTGCTCGTTACGCCCCTGATGCACCACCAGCTCGCCGCTGTCCTGTTCCAGCGCCTGCCCCAGACCGAGAACGTTGCCGTGGCCGAAAATCGCAAAGATGCCTTTGACGAATTTGGTTTCCACGCCGTCGACCAACAGATACTGGTTGTCGAGGAACCTGACGAGTGCCTGTGCCATGGTTAACCGGATCTTGCCCATTTACTCACCCTTTTAGATTAGTCTCGCCGCGCCGGCACTGACCGCATGCCGAACCTGAGAAGCTGTGTGATACTCGTTGCCGGCAAGCGTATTGCTGCGCTTAAGGCGACAACGTGAAACGTGTTGCGATTATAAACAAATATATTTTTCATAAAATCACATTACAGAAGAAACATTTCATTTTGCGATAAAGATCGCATAATGATGAAAACCCTGTTTCATCCATGCCTTTAGAATTCACTGACTTAGCCGGCCTTTCTTTCCCTGGCGCCACCGGTCTGGCGCGTCCAAATTCGCCGTAACCCTTGGTATCAGCAGCCTGTGACACCCGGCATCCCCCTGCCGACAACCGCGGTTTTCCGGTCAGGCCGGGCGCGGTTTGCAGCGCCTTCGACCGTGGTCATCGCGCGGTTTTAAATGCATCACATTTTTGGGGTGTAAATTTCATTCAATCTTGAAATTGAAATTTTTATTCCTCATACTCCAAAACATACTTCGCAGTCGGAGTTTGGCTTAAACAGAAGGAAACGGGTTATGGCTACACAAGAAAAACAGCTTGATGTCATTTGTCTCGGGCGTATCGCCGTCGATTTCTATGCACAACAGATCGGCGCGCGTCTGGAAGATGCCAGCACATTCTCAAAATATCTCGGCGGCTCTTCCGGCAACGTGGCCTACGGCACGGCCATTCAGGGTCTGAAGTCCGGCATGCTGGCCCGCGTCGGCGACGAGCATATGGGCCGATTCCTGCGCGAAGAACTGCAACGCGTCGGTGCCGACACCCAGAGCCTGATCACCGACTCCCAGCGCCTGACCGGCCTGGTGATCCTCGGCATCAAGGATCAGGAAACCTTCCCGCTGATTTTCTACCGTGACAATTGCGCCGACATGGCGCTGACGCCGGACGATATCGACGAGTCCTACATTGCCTCGTCACGTGCGCTGGCCATTACCGGCACGCATCTGTCGCACCCGAATACCCGCGCCGCCGTGTTAAAGGCGCTGGAATACGCCCGCCGTCATGGCTTGCGCACCGCGTTGGATATCGACTACCGGCCGGTACTCTGGGGGCTGACGTCACTGGGCGACGGTGAAACCCGCTTTGTCGAGTCAGAAAAAGTGACTCGCGAACTGCAAGAAGTGCTGCATCACTTTGATCTGATCGTCGGCACCGAAGAAGAATTTCATATTGCCGGCGGCAGTACCGATACCCTGACCGCACTGAAAAACGTTCGGAAAGTGACGCAGGCCACGCTGGTGTGTAAACGTGGCGCACAAGGCTGCTCGGTATTCGAAGGCGAGATTGCTACCGACTGGCAGCAGGTCAAACTGCATTCCGGTGTGCGGGTGGAGGTGCTCAATGTGCTGGGTGCCGGCGATGCCTTTATGTCAGGCCTGCTGCGCGGCTATCTGAACGATGAAGGTTGGGATCAGGCCTGTCGCTATGCCAATGCCTGCGGCGCGCTGGTCGTTTCACGCCACGGTTGTGCGCCGGCGATGCCGACCAAACAAGAACTGGATGACTACTTACAGCGTGAACAGGAAGTGAAACGCCCGGACCGCGATGCACGGCTTAACCACCTGCACCGGGTCACAACCCGTAAACAGCAGTGGCCGGAACTGTGCGTGTTCGCCTTCGACCACCGCAAACAGTTGGCGGAGATGGCGCGAGAAGCCAACGTCAGCGAGGAACGCATTCCCAAACTGAAAACCCTGCTGCTGACGGCGGCACAGCAGGCCGCCGAGGTTGCCGGGCTGCGGGGCAACAGCGGCATTCTGGCCGATACCACCTATGGCCAGACAGCGCTGAACAGCATCACCGGCCAGGGCTGGTGGATCGGTCGACCGATCGAGCTGCCCAGCTCACGCCCATTGCGGCTGGAGCACGGCAATATCGGTTCGCAACTGATCGACTGGCCGCAGGAGCACGTGGTGAAATGCCTGGTGTTTTACCACCCGCATGACGCCGCCGAGCTGCGCCGCGAGCAGGATGAACTGATTAGCGACGTGTATCGCGGCTGCTGCAAGTCCGGCCACGAACTGCTGCTGGAAGTGATCCTGCCGGAAAGCAATCCCGACAGGAGTGAAAGCTACTATCTGGAGATGTTGCAGCACTTTTATCAGCTGGGCATCAAACCGGACTGGTGGAAATTGCCGCCGCTGAGCGCAGAGAACTGGCAGCAGGTCGGCGCGTTGATCGAGGCTAACGATCCGTTCTGCCGCGGCGTATTGATTCTGGGGCTGGATTCCCCGGAGGAAACGCTGAAGGCCGGTTTCGCCGCCGCTGCCGATGCCCGCTGGGTGAAAGGCTTTGCCGTCGGTCGCACCATCTTCGGCCAGCCTTCTCGCCGCTGGCTGCAGGGCGAGCTGGATGACGCCGCGTTAATCGAGCAGGTGAAACAAAAATACCTGACGCTGATTGATTTCTGGCGTCAATATCGCCCAACCACACCTTCGCATTAATCGTCAAAATCGCCCCTTAAACGGATTTTCGCCGCTTTAAGGGGATTTTTTTGCCTATTTTCTGTGAAGTAACGCAACTTGCGATCGAATAAATCGCTTTTTGATGAAATGAAATGTCCAATCCGTCTGTTAGAATAACCTGTCAATAATTCAGGCGTCAGGCGGATATGCCTTAGCCCACACTGCGAGCAGAATGGATGAACAACCCAACTCAACTTTCGCTGTTACAAGACGAGATACGCCACCGTTATGAAACGCTGAGCAAGCGTTTGAAACAGGTCGCGCGTTACATTTTGGATAACAGTAACAGCATTGCTTTCGATACCGTCGCCTCCATCGCCGCACAGGCCAGCGTCCCGCCTTCGACCCTGATCCGCTTCGCCAGCGCCTTTGGTTTCAGCGGCTTCAACGAAATGAAACAGGTTTTTCGCCAGCATCTGATGGAGGAAACGGTCAACTATACCGAACGGGCGCGCCTGTTCCGCCAGACCTCCACCGACGATAATGTCGCCCCGGAAAAACCGGCTGAAATCCTTAACGTTTTCACCATGGTCAACGCCCAGGCGCTGCAACAGTTGGCGATGCAAACCAGCCCTGAGCAGTTGGACCGGGCGGTTGAGATGCTGAATAACGCCGAAAATATCTACGTGATTGGCCTGCGTCGCTCTTTCAGCGTCGCCTCTTACCTCACCTACGCATTGCGCCACCTGGAACGCCGGGCCTTTCTGATCGACGGGCTGGGCGGCATGTTTACCGAACAGTTAAGCATGGTGAAACCGAACGACGTGGTGATCGCCATCAGTTATTCGCCGTATGCGCAGGAAGCATTGGAATTGGTGGAGTTCGGTGCCAAGCGCGGCGCGCAGCAGATCGCCATTACCGACAGCCAGGTCAGCCCGCTGGCCGCGTTCAGCGACGTTTGCTTTGTGGTGCGTGAAGCGCAGGTAGACGGTTTCCGCTCCCAGGTCGCCTCATTGTGTCTGGCGCAAACCCTGGCGGTCTCGCTGGCGCTGAATAACGCCAAAGAAGAGTAACGAAGAATTACCCTTTCCCTTGAGAAAGGGTAGGCATAGTGGCGTGAAATCCCCTCACCCCGACCCTCTCCCGCTGGAGAGGGTGACGCTCATCTTGGCAACGTCGTAAATATGCAATTATTTAGCTGCGGGATAACCGTCGGTGTTGATCCAGGCGTGGTCTTTTTCCCAGGTGAATTTCCACAGCCGCACCGGCCCGGCCATCACGTTGAGATAGTAGTTGTCGTAACCGGCCAACGTCGCCACTGGGTGGTAGCCGCGCGGCACCTTAACCACATCGCGGTTATACACCGGCATGCATTCGTCCAGCGAACGATCGTCGGTATACACCCGCTGCATGCAAAAGCCTTGTTCCGGTTGGATCCGGTGATAGTAGGTCTCTTCCAGATAGGTTTCATCCGGCGAGTCTTCCTGATCATGCTTGTGGCTGGGGTACGAGCTGGTATTGCCCTCATCCGTGTACACTTCCACCACCAACAGGCTGTCGGCAGGTTCGCTGTCCGGCAGAATATTGTGCACCAGACGCTGGTTGCGCCCTTTGCCGCGCCGCTCTACGCCCACGTCCGCCGGAGTGATCAGCCGTGATGGCAGATGCCCGTTGCCCGGTGCACTGCAAACTGCCAATTCCAGCGCGCTTTCCGCACGGACTTCAATTCGATCGTGATGCGGCACGTACACCGCGTAAGGCGGGGTGCGCTCAAACGGGCTCATGCGTTTGCCGATGCTCGGGTATTCCGCACGCAGGGTCGCGACGGAAGCGATACCGGCGACCAGCACCAGGCACAGCTCTTTATCGCCGCTTTCCAACTGCAGCGACTGACCGGCTTCCAGGCGATAGACGTCAAACCCGACAAAACGCCAGTCGGCATTCTCTGGGGTGACGTGCTGGATGCGGCCCTGGCCATCCGGATGCTGACACTTGGCAAGTAATGAAGACATCATGACTCTCCCAATGAAGTATGAATAGACCCCAAATAATTGGCGTTGCATCACGACGGCAAGAGCCGTCCTCCCCAGTGACCTAATTTAGTGACTGGGGAACCGATACAGATGCCGCTTCAAATATGAAGGGTATATGCATATACCCTATGGATTTCAAGTTGCAGCTAGGCGCCCAGCTCATTCATCCTCCGGAGCTTACTTAAGTAAGTGACTGAGGTGAATTAGTGCAGGTAACAACGCTGCGGCTTGAAAGACCACGGGTATACCCTAACCCAGCGTCGGCATACTGTATTCCGACACCGTCTGCTGCCCGGTTGGCCAGCGGGCGGTGGCGGTTTTCATGCGGGTGTAGAAACGCACGCCGTCGGTGCCGTGAACGTTCAATGCACCGAATACCGAGCGCTTCCAACCGCCGAAGCTGTGAAACGCCATAGGGACGGGCACCGGGACGTTGACCCCCACCATACCGGCCTGCACTTCCTGCACGAACTGGCGCGCATAGTGGCCGTTACTGGTGAAGATGGCGCTGCCGTTGCCAAACTCATGGCCGTTCACCGTGTCGATAGCGGTCTGATAATCCGGGACGCGGACAATGCCCAACACCGGCCCGAAGATCTCTTCGCGATAGATACGCATGTTCGGCGTGACGTGGTCAAACAGGGTGCCGCCAACGTAGTAACCGTCCGGGTAGCCCGACACCTGATAGTTGCGGCCATCGGCCACCAGGGTGGCACCTTCTTCCACACCCAAATCGATATAACCCAAAACTTTCTTCTGGTGCGCCGAGGAAACCAGCGGCCCCATTTCGTTTTCTTCGCCACCCTGTTGAATGCCTGGCCCCACGCGCAGTTGGGCGATCAGGGGTTTCAGTCTGGCGATCAGTTTATCGGCGGTGTCGTCACCGACTACTACCGCTACCGGCAGCGCCATGCAACGTTCGCCGGCAGAGCCGAATGCACCGCCCATCAGGGCATTGACCGTGGCGTCCAGATCGGCGTCCGGCATGATGATGGCCTGGTTTTTCGCCGCGCCGAAGGCCTGCACCCGCTTGCCGTGGGCGCTGGCAGTAGTATAGATATGTTCCGCCACCGCGGACGAACCCACAAAGCTCACCGCCTGAATGTGCGGATCGGTGCACAACTGAGCGGCTTCTTCGTTAGCGCAGTGCACGACGTTGAATACGCCGTCCGGCAGACCGGCTTCTTTCAGTAATTCCGCCATCCGTACCGAGGCCGAAGGCACCAGTGCCGGTGGCTTGAGCACAAAGGTATTGCCGCAGGCCAGGGCGATAGGGAACATCCACATCGGCACCATCGCCGGGAAGTTGAAAGGGGTGATGCCCGCGACCACGCCCAGTGGCTGCATCAGCGAGAAGCTGTCAACGCCGCTGCCGACGTCCGCCGAATACTCGCCCTTGATCAAATGCGGAATGCCGCAGGCAAACTCGACCACTTCGATCCCGCGGGTCAGTTCGCCCAACGCATCGGAATAAACCTTGCCGTGCTCACTGACAATCAGCGCCGCCAGCTCGTCGCGATGCTGCTCCAGCAGCGCCTTAAAATTAAACATGATGCGCGCCCGGCGCAGCGGTGTGGTGCGCGACCAGTCGGCAAATGCCTGGTGGGCCACATCAATGGCCTGCTTCACCTCGGCGGCGGTGCTTTGTGTCACGCGGCGCTCAACCTGCCCGGAGGCGGGGTTATGCACGTCGACGGTTTGATTACTGCTGCTCAGGCACACCTGCCCGCCAATAAAGTTACCCACGGTTTTCATGTCTCACCCTCTTTTAAGTCCGCTGTCGCCTGACCGCCTGCAGCACTGCCGCACGCCGTGGCGTTTTCATCACACCGCTTGCCGGTGACTTCCCACAAGCAGGCTAAATCCTGACCGTATGAAGCAAACTCTATTTCATTGAAAAAAAAGTTTCAAATAAATTATTTTAGAAAATTTGTTTTTAGTGCGGAAGGTCGCAGTTTTACCGCGACATTATGCAAGGCCGTTGCATGGCGGGAAAAAAGCGGTCATTGAGCTCGCCCGCCCGCAGCCGGGAATTACCCCTGACTTTTATACAGAAATAGGCTGTCCGTCGGGAAAAGCGATCCGGCCCGATGCGAAGGGATCGCCGGGTAACGCTTGTTGGGCGTTTGCGGTTTTTTTTGAACTGGATCTAAAAATCAATATTTCATTATTCACTAATTATGAAATAAATGTTCTTGTTTACCGACGCATTAACTCGACTATCACCGCCTTAATGACAGGCACGGTCCACACCCTTCCGCCTCCTCTTCCCTACACAACCTACTGCGCGGGTGGAAGCCAGGATAAAAATCGGAGCAACATATGTCATATCAGCGTAAGCATAATACCGGGTACATATTGCGAATATGCGGCATAGCAGCACTCGGCGGCATTCTGTTCGGTTACGACACCGCCGTGATCTCCGGCGCGATCGATGCCCTGAAAACCTATTTTGACCTCAGCCCGATCGAAACCGGCTGGGCGGTTTCCAACGTGGTGATTGGCTGTGTGGCCGGCGCATTTGGTGCCGGTCCTCTGGCAGCGCGCTACGGCCGCAAGAAAGCCCTGATGCTGGCAGCGGTGCTGTTCACCATCTCGGCGGTCGGTGCCGCCCTGGCTGATACCTTCACCTGGTTTGTGATTTATCGCATCATTGGCGGCTTGGCGGTGGGCATCGCCGCTACCGTTTCACCGATGTACATGTCGGAAGTCTCGCCGAAAGACATGCGTGGCCGAGCCCTCAGCATGCAACAATTCGCCATCGTGTTCGGCCAAATCGTGATCTTCTACGTTAACTTCAAAATTGCCAGCATCGCCAGTGAAGCCTGGCTGGTAGAAATGGGCTGGCGCTGGATGATAGGGTCGGAAGTCATCCCCTGCATGTTGTTCCTGATATTGGTGTTCATCATCCCGGAATCGCCGCGCTGGAGCGTCATGGTCGGCCGCGACGATCAGGCGCTGGCGATGCTGACCAAAGTGTCCAATGCCGAACATGCGAAAAAAGTGCTGCAGGAAATCAAAGACTCGCTGCGTCAGGACCAACAAAAAACCCAACAAAAGCTGAATTACGGCGACGTGCGGGTGCGCTTCATTCTGTTCGTCGGCTGCATGATCGCCATGCTGCAGCAGGTCACCGGGGTTAACGTGATGATGTATTACGCGCCGATGGTGCTGAAAACCGTCACCGAAAACGCCCAGGAAGCGCTGTTCCAAACCATCTGGATCGGCGTGCTGCAATTGGTTGGCTCAGTGATCGGCGCCATGCTGATGGATCGCATGGGACGCATCCCACTGATGCGCTATGGCACTCTTGGTGCCGTGGCCGGGTTGCTGATTACCTCTTACGCGCTCTATACCCAAGCCACCGGCTACTTCGCGCTGTTTGGCATGATGTTCTTTATGGTGTTCTATGCGCTGTCCTGGGGTGTGGGCGCCTGGGTGCTGGTGTCAGAAATCTTCCCCAACCGCATGCGCGCACAGGGCATGAGCATCGCCGTCGGCTGTATGTGGCTGGCCAACTTTGTCGTGTCGCAGACCTTCCCGATGATCAACGACAACCCTTACCTGTTCTCCAGTTTCCACGGTGCCTTCCCGATGTGGGTCTTCGCCGCCTGCTGCCTGTTCAGTTACTGGTTTATCGGCCGCTATATTCCTGAAACCAAAGGGGTGTCGCTGGAAAAAATGGAAGATGTGGTGATGGCAAAACGCTATCGCCAACCTCAACCCGAAACACAACGCACGCCGCTGTAAACCCGGCAAATATCAGCTTTTCTCACATCATTCAGGAGTAATGCATCATGACCATTGCGCCAGACCGTTTTTGCATCAACCGCAAGATCGCACCCAATCTCGATTTGGAACAGTTTTTCAGCCTGGTGAAAAAGTGCGGGCTCAGCAAAGTAGAGCTGCGCAACGACATGCCGAGCGGCAAGGTGACCGATAACCTGAGCAACGATCAAGTTAATGCGTTGGCAGCAAAATACGGTATCGAAATCGTCACCATTAACGCCCTCGGTATGTTTAACCTGCTGGACGATCAAGCCGCGTTGCTGAAAAACGCCGAGGCGTTGCTATCGCAAGCTCAGGCTATCCACAGTAAGGCGCTGGTGCTGTGCCCACATTGCAGCGCGAGCGATAACCGCAGTGAAGAGCAGAAAAAAACCGATACGCTGGCGGCTCTGAAACTGCTGGCGCCGTTGTTCAAACACTACGGCGTACAGGGTTATGTAGAACCGCTGGGATTCGGTATCAGTTCACTGCGCTCATCGCTGCTGACGCAATCCCTGATCCGTGATTCCGGCGCGCCGTACAAAATCGTGCTGGATACCTTCCACCATTATTTAAGCGACGTGGCACAGCCGGAGTTTGATGCGCAGATTGAGATCGACGGCATTGGTCTGGTACACCTTTCCGGGGTGGAAGATCCGCTGGCTAAAAATGCGCTAAGCGACGAAGAACGCATCATGCTGAGTGATAAAGATCGGCTGGAGAGTAAAAAGCAGGTGCAGAATCTGGAGCGCCTCGGCTACACCGGCATCTACGCCTTCGAGCCGTTCTCTTCGCAACTGGACACTTGGTCAGCAGCGGATATCGAACGTGAAATCCGCCAGAGCATCGCCCTGCTGCAAGGGTAATCACCGTCGCGTAGGGGTCGAGCATGCTCGACCCGATTTAACCGGGCGCAGCATGCTGCGCCCCTACTTTTATATAACGTTATTTCAAGGTGCTGACCACCAGTTGATGACGGGCGTTGTAGAACTTCCGGTAGGCCAGGTAGCAGGCGATGATGGTCGACAGGCTGGCGGTCGACAGCAGCATAAAGGTCACCATAATCTGGTACTTAATCGCCTTGACCGGATCGATACCGGCGAAAATCAGTCCGGACATCATGCCCGGCAGGCTGACCAGCCCAACGGTTTTGGCCGAATCCACCGTAGGGATCAACGACGCGCGGATACTGTCGCGGATCAACGCCGCCGAGGCAAACTTCGGCGAGGCTCCCAAGCTCAGCATCTCCTGAATCTTCTGCTGATCGCTTTTGAAACGCTGCCCCAGGTTGTTGTAGCACAAACCGACCGCCACCATCGCATTGCCGGCCACCATGCCGGAAATCGGGATCACCTGCATCGGGGTGAACTCTATCGAGCCGGTCAGCACCAGCACCACCAGCGTTAATACCGCGCCGGTGGTAATGGCGATAAACGACGTCATAAACGCATGACCGATGTATTTACTGCGCTTTTGCGCGTTATAGGCGGCGTTAAAGCAGATAAACAGCACCATCAGCACCGTCAGAATGGCGTTATTGACATCAAAGATATATTTCAGCACGTAGCCGACAATAATCAGCTGCACCACCGCCCGGCAAATACTCCAGATAATATCTTTTTCCAGCGCCAACTTTTCTTTATGGCTGATTAAAATGGCGATAATCACCAATACCATCGACAAAGCCAAAGATTCATTACTGATATTATGCTGGTTCATTGGTCGTCTCCTGTGCCCGGGCGCCATGCGCACTCAGGGTAATCACATCATCCGCATGTTTGATTTCGTCTTTATCATGCGTGACCCACAACACCGCGACGCCATGCTGCGCCACCAGTTGATGGATAATTTCATTAACGTTGCGTTTGTTATCTTCATCCAGCGCGCTGGTGATTTCATCCAATAACAGCACCTTGGGCATAAACTGCAGGTTGCGGATCAACGAAATCCGCTGCTTCTCTCCGCCCGATAATTCGTTGACGCTTTTCTCCAGCATATTTTCCGGCAGCCCAAAGCGCACCAGGTCGGCCAGCATCTTTTGCCGATCCGGTTTTTGTTTCCGGATCTGGTAAGGCAGCGCGATATTGTCATACACGCTGTCGCCAAACAGCGAAGGCGTCTGAAAACAGTAAGACACCTGCTGGCGATATTCTTCCGGCGGTATATCGGTGATGGCCTTACCGGCAAAGATAATTTTTCCTCGGGTCGGGTCGATCAGGGACGAAACAATTTTTAGCAGGGTGCTTTTTCCGCAGCCGGACGGGCCGGTAATCAGTTTAAATTCGCCCGGATCCAGGCCAAAGGAGACGGAGTCTAAAATAACCTGCTCACCTATTTGATAATGAATATCATCCAATAACAGTATTTCTTTGCTTTCCTTCATTATAAACCCGCATCCCTTATGAAAATATGCCGCCAGTATACGGCTTCAAAAATTGCACTGGCAATGGCGGGTCATTAGTTGCAGGGCTGAGGAGCTTTTCGCCCCGTCAGCCCTCTGTTGATCCGCTGTGAAAGGTAGTCAAAATGACGAAACAGGAAAGGAATTACGGTTTTTTGGCTGATGCGCAAATATACCAGCGTAACGAATTATTGATGCTGCGATGAGTACAACGAACTTTACCTTCTTTTTCCAATGCTAATAACAGCGTGCGCGTGGTGTAAATGTTCTCGCCGCATTTGTCCGCCAGCTCCCTGGTTTTAGGCCAATGTTCCGGGGCCGGGGGATGGTGCTCCCCCGCTCCCGTCGCGCGTTCCATACAGAGTTTTCGTAACACGTTTAGCATATGTGACTTCCTGATTTCATATGTTATCGGCGCCTTGGCCATCGCGTACTCCTTGGGTTACTTTTGCCTGCTCCTGTCCTGCGGCAGCACGTCGGCCACGCGCAAGGTGTAAATCATGGTGGCGCCCGGCGGGATCGCGGGCGGACTTCCCTTATCGCCATACGCCAGAGCGGGCGGCACCACCAGCGTCATGGATCCGTGTTTATTCAGCTTGCCGATGGCGGCACGAAACAGCGGTGGGTATTGCGCCAAAGGCAAAGAGATCGTCGTGCCGGCCAGGTCCATATCCTTGATCACTTGCCCATCGGGCAGGCTTTCGCGCACCACGATATCGACGTTGTCATCGGCGTTTATCTGCCCACTGCCGGCATAATCCACACGGTAATAAAACCCTAGCGCATCTTTTTGCACGCCTGGCTGCGTGGCGAAATCGGCGAGATAGGTTTTGCCGTCCACCCGTATCGCCCGTTGTCGTTGCTGCTGAGCCTGCTGCAGTGCAGCGTCTGCGGCCTTTAGCGCGTTATCAATTGCGGTGTCGTCCAGTCGCTTTCGGCCCGCCAGCGTATCGGCAATCCCCGCCAACAAGCGGGTCCGATCGGCTTCAATCCCCAACCGGCGGTTCTCTTCCTGCAAGTGCAGGATGTCTCGCCCCAATGAGACCCCGGCAGCGTAGGCCTGTTTATCCGCAGCGCTGGCCAGCGCCGGTGGTTGCCGCTGTGCAGTCAGCTGACGGTGGAGTTGCAGCAATCGCTGGTCTTGCTGCGTGGCGATCCTTTGCTGCCGTGCCAGAGCCGCCGCCATGGCGATCAAGTCTGGCGGTATGACGATGGCCTGACGGACCCCTTTTAACGCCGCCACCAGCGGCCGGATATCAACAGGCGCCGGCTTGGGTGTTACCTGGGGGATTGGCGCAGCCGGTTGAGCCTGAGTCGCCAGTTGCTGTTCCAGTTGGCGAATAGTCTCGGCTTGCCGCTGCAACGCCTGATTCAGCGCCGTCAGCCGGGCGTTGTCTGCACGCGTAACGGCGGCGGTTTTGGGTTTGGCCGCCACCGGCCCAGGGGCTGCCGGCACGGTTTCCACCCTCGGTGCAGCCTGCTGTTGCTGGGCAAATTTCAGCAACGCGGGGATACCGTCATCTTTGCCAGGCGCAATGTCTGCCGCCGATGCGGCACCCCACACCCACAACAGCATCAAAGCCGCGACTCCTTCCGCGCACTTTTTCATGGTTACAGGCTCTCCACCCGGTTCGACAGATCGGACATCAGCTCATGCTCGACGTCGGCGCAGAATTTCTCGGTTTTATATTTATAAAGCGCATCTATGGCTTTACGGGTGCTTTCATCCACATTACTGCGAATGCCGGCATATCCGGAAGCGTTGGATAACAGCCCATTAAAATAAGCAATCCGTTTCTGATAGCTTTGCGGATTAATATTCTTAAGTGAATTGACCCGCTGCTGACAAAGCGCGATCCGTTGCTCATCAGTGTTTTCCTTAGGATTAGTCTGTGAAACTTTTTTCATGGCAACAGTACCGGTGCCATTTTTCCCTACGCAACCGGAAAGCAGTAAACAGGACATTATCAGCACGGCCGTAGCGGCCGCAGAACGGCGAGTTGAATCATTAATTATGGTAATCATTCCGTTTATCATCCCTTAATTATCACTTAGGTCATTATTATGTCGCGAAGCCCTGTTTTATCTGACCGCTCCTGATTAATCCTAACGAGTTAAATAACAAAAAAGCACAACAACGGTCAGGCATTGGCAATAATCCGACACCCGGCCACATTGTTATATTTTTGTTAAAACACAAAAAGGAATTATCGTAGCCTCAATGAATGAAAGCCACATCTCAAGCCCGTATTAATGGCCTGTTCATCCACAAAAACAAAGAGTTAACTTTTCACCTGCGATTAACAGGCAGAATTCATCATCTGCTGTCTGATGGCGATATTATCAAAACAATATTGTTAATTGTAGTGCGAACACTAATTCTGTCGATCTAATATCTCGCATATCGCTATTTATATAGTCATTTATTCTGGATAATATTTGTATACGATCTATTGATTTTCAATCATATATATTTCTTTTTCCTTTTGGTTTTATATTCTGTATTTGACTTAACTTAATAAAAGCTATTTCCAACCACGCCTATTATTTGCAAGAATAATCCCAGCAAGACGCTATGGTGATATACCTATTTTTTCTTTTACGGATTTCGCTTGTACGACTTCCAAAATATTTCGTTATTCACTCATGAATAACGGAGGGTGGCGTATTGCCCAGAGCAAAAGGATCTGGCTCCAACTACGGCGTCGGCGACATGACGTTGCCGCTGTTGTGGGGGATTTAGATGTGCTGTTCTTTTTATTTAAATACTCTCTACAGGAACTTGAGAAATGAAACTGAATAAATTAATGCTGGCAACCGTGATTGCTTTCGCTTCTGCATCTGTTGCTCACGCCGCATCTAACCAGGGCAGCGGTAAAGTGACTTTTACCGGTGAAATTATTGATGCGCCATGCAGCGTAGCACCGGAATCTGTTGACCAGACTGTCCCTATGGGCCAAATCAGCAGCCGTCTTCTGGCTAACGAAGGTAAATCCAGCTCTGAGCCATTCAGCATCGAATTGAAAGACTGCTCCATCGCGACCATGAAAAACGTTCAGGTGACCTTCACCGGGACGCCGGATCCGGATAACAGCAAACTGCTGGCCCTGAGCGGCACCGCAACCGGCGCCGGTATCATGATCTATGACAACCTGCACTCCAAAGACGTTGAGCTGGGCACCGCGACCGATGGTCAGGGCCTGACCGAAGGCAACAACTCCCTGAAATTCGCCGCCTATCTGCAAGGCAGCAGCGCTTCTGGCGCCGTGGTTCCAGGCGAATTCACCAGCGTGGCAAACTTCACTCTGGCATACCTGTAATCCCCTCTCGGGGGCACCCTTTCGGTGCTCCCGTTTTACCTGCACGGACATTGGGTAACGGGACCAACGGCTACAGGGAGACGCCAGCATGACACACCGGATTTGGGGCGTACTGCTTATCGCGCTCAGCCTTTGCAGTGCAGAGGCGACGGCGAAAAATCAGGGCCACGGCAAGCTCAGCCTGGGCGGCGAGATCGTCGAAACCCCTTGTGGGATTGCCAGTGAAAGCCTGGACCAGACCGTTGATTTTGGGCTGATCTCGATGACCGATGCGGCATTGGATGCGCAGCCGGTGCTGATCGGCAGCCGCCGCAACTTTGAAATCAAGCTGGTGAACTGCGAATTGGCCAGCATCGTGAAACCCGACTTTATCTACCGCGCGGCCACCGTCACCTTCGACGGCGTCGCCGACAGTCGGGATCCCGAGTTATTGGGGGTTTATGGCGAAGCGCAGGGCGTGGCCATTGAGCTGCTGACCGCCAGCGGCATCCCGATCCCACTGGGCAGCACCACGGCGGATTACCAGATTGTCGCCGGCGACAATACGCTGCGCTTTGGCGCTCAGTTACGCATTCACCCCGACAGGGCCAGAGCCGGCGGATTCAGCTCACTGGCGAAATTCACCCTGTCTTATCTGTAACGCCTGGTTAGGCGGGTGCCGCCGTCAGGCACTGAATGACATCACGTATTACGTATTCAGGTCGTACAGGATGACCTGCTATTGGGCGCGGATTTGCCATGAGTGATTATTCTATGACGTCATTACTGACACGGAAAAAAATACCCCTTACCGTCATTCTATCTTTCCTCTGGGTGCATTCGGCTTTTTCCGCCACGGAATTTAATACCGACGTATTGGATATTGGCGATCGCAGCAAAGTGGATTTATCGCGTTTTTCCGACGCCGATTACGTCATGCCCGGCGCCTATCTGCTGGATATCAAAATCAACCAGAAAACCTTGCCGCAGCGCAGCATTCAATATTACCCGTCGCCGGATAAAAAGGATCGCTCACGCGTCTGCCTGCCGCCGGATCTGGTTGCGAAAATGGCGCTGAAAGAAGAGGTCGTCAAAAAAATCACCCTGTGGCACGACAACAGCTGCGCCGATATCAGCGGCATCAAAGGGGCGACCATTTCCGACCGCATCGGCGGCGGCGTCCTGGCGATCACCATCCCACAGGCCTGGATGAAATATTCCGATCCGGACTGGACGCCACCGGAACAGTGGGACGACGGTATTCCCGGACTGCTGCTCGACTACAGCATCAGCGGCCAGGTGGGCAAGCAGAGCCACAATAACAACACCGCAGAAAACCTCAGCAGCTACGGGACGGTGGGTGCCAACCTGGGTGCCTGGCGTCTGCGCGCCGATTATCAGGCCAATTACAATCAGCAGGCCGGCGAGCGCGACAATAGCTTCGACTGGAACCAGATCTATGCCTACCGCGCGCTGCCGATGCAGGCCGCCAAACTGACGCTCGGTGAGATCTTTCTCGACTCGGGGGTCTTTGACTCCTACCGCTTTACCGGCCTCAACCTGGCCAGCGACGAACGCATGCTGCCGCCAAACCTGCAGGGATATGCGCCGGAAGTGCGCGGCATCGCCAAAAGCAACGCCAAGATCACCGTCTCGCAAGAAGGCCGCACGCTGTATGAAACCACCGTGCCTGCCGGGCCGTTCGCCATACAGGATCTCAACAGTTCGGTACGTGGCCGGTTGGACGTGAAAGTGGAAGAGCAGGACGGCAGCGTCTCCACCTTCCAGGTCGACACCGCCACCATCCCTTATCTGACGCGCCCCGGCTATGTCCGCTACAACGTCGCGGTGGGTAAACCTTCGGCTTACGATCACCGCACGCAGGGGCCGCTGTTCTCCGCCAGTGACTTCTCCTGGGGGTTGACCAGCGCCTGGTCGCTGTACGGCGGCGCCCTGCTCGGCGGCGATTACAACGCCTGGGCGCTCGGCCTGGGTCGCGATCTTAACCTGTTCGGTGCCATGTCGGTGGACGTCACGCAGTCCATCGCCCGATTGCCCAATGAGCCTACCGCCAGCGGCATGTCGTTCAAGGTCAACTACGCCAAACGCTTCGATGAGCTGAACAGCCAGATCACCTTCGCCGGCTACCGCTTCTCACAGCGCAAGTTCATGAACATGTCGCAGTATCTGCAAGAGCGCTACAGCGACTACGACGAACGCTACAACGGCCGCCAAAAAGAGCTGTACACCATTACCGCCAGCAAAACCTTTATGGCGGAAGACAGCGCGAAAGCGATCACCGCCTACCTGACCTATTCGCACCAAACCTATTGGGATGCCAGGGCGCAGGATCGTTACGGATTATCCGCCAGCAAATTGTTCAACGTCGGCAATGTCAGCAACGTGACCGCGTCGCTGTCGGCCTATCGCACCACCTATCACGGCCGCACCGATGACAGCGTAATGCTGAATTTCAGCGTGCCGATTGGCGATCGTCGCCGGGTGGGTTACTCGCTGCAAACCAGCAACAGCGACGTGACGCAGATGGCGTCCTACAACGACTACACCGATCCGAACAATACCTGGCAGGTCAGCGGCGGCTTTAACCAGTCCGGCAAATCACTGGCCCGCGGCTACTACAGCCATAACGCCTCGTTTGGCTCACTCAATGCCAGCGCCTCTTACCAGCAGGACAGCTATTCGTCGATCGGCGGGACCTTCCGCAGCGGCATTACTGCCACCCGACACGGCATCGCCGCCCACCAGAACTCCAGCAACGGCGGCAGCCGGATGATGCTGGATACCGACGGCATCGCCGGGGTACCGATCAACAACGGCCGCGCCTACAGCAACCGCTTCGGCCTGGCGGTGATCTCCGACATCACCAGCTACTACAACACCGACACCCGCATCGACGTCAATACCCTGGCGGACGACGTGGAGGCCACCCGAGCGGTGGTGCAAGGCACGCTGACCGAAGGTGCCATCGGCTACCGCCACTTTGAGGTGGTGAAAGGCAGCAAGCTGCTGGCCACCATCAAGCTTGCCGACGGCAGCGAACCGCCGTTCGGTGCCACGGTACTGAGCGAAAAAGGCCGCGAAGTGGCCGTCGTGAACGACGGCGGCTCGGTCTACCTGACCGGCGTGCAGCCGCAAGAGCAACTGGACGTCGCCTGGGAAGGCCAACGTCAGTGCCGCATTGTCATACCGGGCGCCGCCAAGCTGCTGGACCAGCTACTGCTGCCGTGCGCCAAACTGTAATCCGTAACGCAGAGAATTGATGATTATGAACAACTTCCCGTTAGCAAAAATGGCCGCGCTGGGCCTGGCCTTGAGCGCTGCAGTCCCGGCCGCCAACGCAGCGATATCGCTGGATCGCACCCGCGCCGTCTACCTTAGCGACGCGAAATCCATCAGCCTGAATATCGTCAACGAAAATAAGGAACTGCCCTTCCTGGCGCAGTCCTGGCTGGAAAACGAGCAGCACCAGAAAATCACCTCGCCGCTGGTGGTGTTGCCGCCGTTGCAGCGGGTCGAGGCCAACGAGCGTAGCGTGGTACGCATCACCAAGACGCCGGAGGCCGACCGTCTGCCGCAGGATCGTGAATCGGTGTTCTATTTCAACCTGCGCGAGATCCCGCCGAAAAGCAGCAAAACCAACGTGATGCAGTTGGCGCTGCAAACCCAGATCAAACTGTTTTACCGGCCGAAAGCCATCGTCGCGCCGAAAGGCGAAGTGTGGCAGGAAAAGCTGGTGTTCCGCAAAAGTGCCGGCGGTTTCACCGTTGAAAACCCCACGCCGTTTTACATCACCCTGACCGGCATGACCCGCCAAACGCAAAAACAGGGCGGTGGCGCGCTGGGCGACTTCCAACCGGTGATGCTGAAACCGAAATCGAGCGAAACCGTCAAGGTGCGCGACACCGGCCTCAACAGCTTTGTCGTCACCTATATCAATGACTACGGCGGTCACCCGGAGCTGCGCTTCGCCTGTAACGGCAGCGTCTGTAACGCCGTGCCCGAGACCAAAAAATAAGGAGATTCCGCATGGCTGAATTCACCGGCGGCCGCCTGCGGCCCCTGCTGATCGCCGCACTGCTGATTAGCGGCAGTGCGACGGCGGCAACGCCACTGGGCGTGATCCAAGGCACTACCGGCACCGTCAGCTTTTATGGCGGCCTGCTCAGCTCGCCGTGCAGCCTGACGCCGGACAGCCAGGATCAGTCGATTGATTTGGGCAACGTTAACGCCCGCGACTTCCAAAATGCCGGCGATCAGAGCACGCCGGTGCGTTTTCGCCTCTCGTTCCGCAACTGTCTGCTGGGGGCCAAGGCACTGGCGGATAACCCGTCGGGGCAGCGTAACGGCGATGCCGGGCAGCTCTATTTGCAGGGTGAACAGGCCGCCACGCTGGTGTTTCTCGGCGAAAGCGATGTCGACAACCCCGACCTGCTGAAACTGAATGGCGGCGTACGCGGCATCGGCCTGCGCTTGAAAGATCAGCAGGGCCGTGCCCTGTCGCTCAACCAGCAGAGTCGGCCCTACATTCTGCAGCCCGGCAGCAATACGCTGTGGTTCAGCGCCAGCGTGGAGTCCACGCAGCGGGCAGTGATGGCGGCCGGTTTTTCCGGCGTGGCGCACATTCAGGTGATTTACCTGTGAGGTTCACAAACGTGATGAAAAAACCCTACCTTAACGCTTGCCTGCCGCTGGCATTAGCGCTGACGGCCCCGGTTGTCTGGGCCAACGGCTACGTCACGCCGGACGGCGGGGCGAAACAGTTTTATATCGACCTGAATGAAAGCAACATCACTAATAAGGTCGGTTTTACCAAAGAGTTTCCCTATTCGTTAGGCGGCCAATATACCGGCAAAGCCTATTGCGATACGCCGATCCCCCTTGGCCCACACTTTTATAAGTCGGATTCGGCATTGCCCGCCTCCGACTACGGCAACGGCTATTTGAAACTGAATGATTACCTGGATTTAAAAGCCGAGGTTTGGATCGCCGGCAATAAGAGAGCCTATGTCACCGTACCTTTTTACAACGTGTCTAATGAGTTAAATCAGCATTCATGTAAACCGCCTTATACGCAGGTCAATAACTACGAAAGCGGCTCCAAAGGCCGGGTCACCTTCCGGGTGCGCAAAAAAATCATCAACGGCGTGCAGATTAATGACCGACAAATCATCGAGATGTATGGTCGCCTGGGATCAACCGATGCCGGTTTCGGCTCCAACCCTATGGCGCAGGTGTTTATTCAGTCCGCCATCCTCTACGTGCCGGATAAATGCGTGGTGAATGAGGGCCAGCTGATCAACGTCGAATTCGGCGAAATCAGCGGCAGCAACCTGGACGGCGCCAGCTATCCGCAAAACATCCCGGTGCGCTTCCAGTGTGAAGGCGGCAGTTTCGAGGACGGCACGCTGAATATCAAACTGGCGGTGTCCGGCACCCCGGCCCCCTTCACCAATAACGCGTTTAAAACCGACAAAACCGATCTCGGCATCGAGATTAAACATAACGGCCAGTTGGTGATCCCGAATGAGTTTTATCCGGTGCCGAATATCGGTAACGGCGGCAGTTGGAATCTGGTTGCCGCACCGTTGGCCAACGGCGGTAAGGAAATCGCGGAAGGGGAATTTAACGCCTCTGCCACCATTGTGGCGGCCTTCGATTAATTCAGGGAGAAACAGACGATGCGTTTACGTGCTTTAGCGCTGCTCAGTTGCACACCGCTATTATTCTCGGCGTTGCCGACCCTGGCAGATACCGAGCTGGTCGGCTCACCGCTGCAGTTCCACGGCACCGTGGTGAGCCGGCCGTGCAATATTGAACCGCAGTCGGCCGATCAGGTGGTGGAAATGGACACGGTGATCGTCAAAACCCTGTACCGCTACGGCCATAGCAACCCGGTGCCGTTCAACATCAAGCTGACCGACTGTAAAACCGCGGTGTTCAAAACCGTCAATGTCACCTTCAGCGGTATCGAAGACAGCGAGCTGCCGGGCAAACTGGCGATCAATAACGGCAGCAATGGCGCCGCCATCGCCCTGTTTGACAGCAAGGGCGCCGATATTGATTTGAACCAGGCCACCAGCGCGGTGACATTGCAGGACGGCGCCAATATCCTGAATTTCACCGCCTATGTGCAGGGCCACCCCAGCGCAATACAGAATAAAACCATTACCGAGGGTGAATTCAGCTCGGTGGCCAATTTCGTGCTGGCTTACCAATAAGCCCGGCGCCTGCAGGAACACCTCATGATGTCCAAACCCAAAGCGGCCTGGTTATTCGGGCTGGCGGCCTTTTACTGCCTGATCGCCATGCACATTTACTGGCCCAATCGCGGCGGCAGCGGGTTTTATCTGCCGTGGAATCTGGTCGGCGGGATCTTCATCGCCCTGACGATTATCGGTGCGATGCTGTTCAGTCGGCCACCGCTGGCCTCCTCCGTTTTTTTTAACCGGCTGGCACCGGGCGGCCTGATTTTGTTGTTGCCGCTGCTGTGGACACAGCAGCCCTGGCTAAGTGAAGCCTTGCCACGCACTCTCGGGTTGATACTTGGCGTACTGGCCTACTTCGCGCTGCTGCAAATTCCGCTCGATCGCCTGTGGCGACGCAGGCTGTTGATGCTGCTGCTGGCAGCGACGGTCATCGAAGCCTTGCTGGGCCTGGTGCAATACAGCCTGCTGCAACCGGGCAACTGGATGGGCTACAACAGCCTGAAAAACCGCCCTTACGGTATCTTCCAACAGTGGAACCTGATGGCCAGCTTTATGGCCACCGGCCTGGCGCTGGCGTTGTATTTGCTGAGCACCCGTCGCCCTTTGTCACGTACTCTGCAAGGGCTGGCGGCAGCCATACTGCTGCTGGCGCCCCTGTTGTTGATCGTTATCGCCTCACGCGTCGGGCTGTTGGCGGCCCTGCTGCTTTCGCCGTTGCAGCTGTGGATGCTGTACCGCCTTGATCGCCGCCGCGCCACTTTCGCCCTGCTGTTGCTGATTGTCGGGGTGGCTGCCGGATTATTGCTGGTGATGTTGAACGGTGCCACGCGGGCAATCACCGTGGTGGAGCCGATTTTCTATCGGCTGGCCTACTGGCAAGAGGCGCTACGCATGATCGCCGAGCGCCCTTGGCTGGGCTGGGGCTACGGCCATTTTCAGCATGATTTTCTGCATCACTTCTACACCACCCACAGCAGTGGTATGGAAAGCGTCACCATCAGCCACCCGCACAACGAAATATTACTGTGGGGCCTCGAAGGCGGCCTGCTGAGCCTGAGCGGCCTCACCCTGATCGGTTGGGGACTGTGGCGTTTGCTGCAGCGCACCCGCGCCCTGCCGCTGCGGCCTGCGCCTTGGCTGGCGGCGTTGCCGATCCTGCTGCATATGATGGTGGAATATCCACTTTACCTTTCCGCCGCCCACGCGGTGCTGCTGCTGGTGATCCTGCGCACCGCCGACGTACGTTGCCGTTTGCGGCTCCCCGCCCGTTGTCAGTTACCGCTGCGGTGGGTAACGGCCGGCGTCGCGGCATTGATGGTGCCCTACCTGCTCAACGGCCTGCACAGCGCGCTGATCATCACCGCGGTGGAAAAAAGCGCCCTGCGGCAATTCGGCCCCATGAGTCGGGTCATCACGCCCACGCCCTGGCAGGTGCGCTACGACTACGACGTCCAACTGCGGCAACTGCTGCAATATCCGCAAACCCGCGATACCGCTACGTTGCTGAGCTATCAACACTGGGCGGAAAACGAAATCCGCGTGCGGCCGGACGCCAATATTTACGTCAATTTGATGGCGGTCAGCCGATTGCTGCAACACCCCCAGCGAGCCGCCGATCTGCAACGCCAGGCCAAGCGACTGTTTCCGCACGATGCGCGCTTTGAGGAGTAATTATGCTTAATATCCGCTTCACCCTGTTAGGTAACGATAACTTTTATCAGCTCGGGCTGCGCCTGCTGGTGGAGGAATACCTTCATGACCTGAATGCAAGCAGCCGTGGATCTTCGGCCGATTTGCAGAATCTGGAGCCGATAGAAATCGTCTTCCGCACGCTGGAAGACAGCTGCGGCTGCGCCCGCTGCTATCAAAGCCCCTATCAAACACCGCGCCACCGGCAAATGACGGTGCTGATCCTCAACGATCGCGACGCCCACTATGCGCACAAGCATCCGGCGCTGTTTTGCATTTATCGGCGCGATGATGACGCCACCCTCCGCAGCAAACTGCAACAGGCGTTGGAGCGTTTCTGCCAACAGCCCTGGGTGGCCCTGCATGCCAGCGGCATCTGGAAATGCCGACAATGCCGTATTGCCGCCCTGAGCAGCTGCGAAAAGAAGGTGCTGAAGCTGATGAGTTCCGGCATGTCCGCCTGTACCATCGCCGGTATGTTGCAGCGCAGCCAGAAGACCATCAGCGCCCATAAACGCTCGGCGATGCGCAAACTGAACGTCAACAAAAGCATCGAATTAAACAAAATGCTGCTGAATCAGTTGGGATTAAACTGAACGACCGGCGGCTTCAGGCCAGTGCGAGCTTCCTTCGCAGGAAAATCTCCGCCAGCATGCACCGCGCCCCGACGCTCAGCATCACGTTGATGTGATAAGTGGGCCGATTGTGGCGGCCCGCAGAAAAGGCCCTATGCCTTTTCTACCTCGCCCATTAAAGCAAGAGGTGCATTTTTACGCCTGTCCTTGGCCGTTTGACACTTTAGTTCGCGAGTTACCATGTCCGTTTATGCGTTTATCGGTAACAGGACAAGGTGCTTGGCAGTGGGAAAACCCTTTTTACGCAGTGGCAGTTTGGATGATGTGCTTGCATTGGGCGAAAATGGTCAGCCGGTTTACGCCTGCGCGCTGCAGCTGCGAGAAACCTTGCGCATTCGCCAACAGCAGCAGGCCGCCGATTGCCTGGCGATCCCTCAACCTAACGAGGCGGGCACTCACATTGATTGGTATTCCCCTCTCCCCGGAAAAGTCACCTCCTGGCTGGCGGCCAGCGAGGCGCAACGCACTCAGGCGGTGCTTGAGCTGGAGCGCAGCCTGGCGACCTTCAACGCCCTGATCGCGCAAGCGCAGGCCAGCAGCCATCCCAGCCAACGCCTGTTCGGCGCCTTGTTAAGCAAGGCGATGCAAATACCCGATCCAAACCATGTTTATCTGGTCGACGATAAACCGGTGCTGACCTTTTGGGGCTTTATCAGGCCACAGGCGCAATGTCAGGACGATCCACTGGCCTGCCTGCGCCCAGCCGGGGAACCGGCAGAAAAACCGACGCCAATTGCCGCCACTCCGCGCGTAGTGGCGCTACCCGAGCCGCAACCCGCCGCTGAACCCGAAGCCCTGACGCCAGAAATTATCCCCGCGCTGGTGCACCGGCCGTGGCGCCGCTATGTGTGGATGGCGCCAGTGATAGTCATCATGGCCTCGCTGGCGGGTTGGCTGAGTCAAACGAATCCACCACCAGCCACATCCCCGGCGGTGCTGGCACCACCACCTTCGCCTGTCCCGGTAGCCAAGCCGATCCCCAAGCTGCATCTGCCATTGGCGCACGCCACGCTGATGCCGCCGCCGCCCGTCCCGGTGGTCCTGCCGCCGGCGGACAAAAATTCGCTGGTGCTGCCGGCTGAAGCGGTCAAGGCCGGTTCCACCCGTTTTCTCAACGGCAAATGGCGCGCCACGGTGGCGCTGAAAGACCCGCTGACCGGCAAACGGCCCAGCCTGCAATACCGCCTCAATAACGGTAAAGGCAGCGCCAGCATCACCTATGGCGACGCCATCACCTGCCGGGTGCCGGTAGAGGCCGGGCTGATGCAGTCAGGCAATCTGGTGATCAACAGCCGTACCAAAGCGCGTTGCAGCGACGGCAGCCGCTACCCTCTGCCGGAAATCGTCTGCAAGCAAAGTGAGACTGGCCCGGCGGAATGCAGCGGCCGTTACGCTGCGGACACGGTTTATCCCATGACGTTAAAGCGCGAGAGTAAATGATGCTGGCTCCCCTTACGGACTATAAAAACGCCATTACGCTGATTCAGGACAGCGGCATCCAATTTCTGGACTTTGCCATGACGCCGGTTTTGGATGCCGACTTTCCGGGCAAATTTGTCCGCCAGACGGCGAGCGGCCCGCTGCTGCGCCTGCAATGGCATGCCGACAGCGGCAAATACCTGTTGCCCGCCCAGCCGGGGCAAGCCGATGAAGTGGTGCGCCCGGAGTTCAGTTACCCCCTGCAGCAATCCTTGCACCTGCTGGATAAAACCTGGCTGCCGCTGCCGTTCTTCCGCTACACCCCGTCCGGCGCTTTTTTGGCCGGGCCGGACAACTGGGCGCGGATGCAGATCCTTCGGTTGGACACGCCCGATCAGGACGGCAACTCGCTGCGGGTGGTGCTGGCATTTGATACCCGTATCGCCGCAGCGGGCCAGGAGGCACTGGCCCCGAGCGAAAGCGATCTCAACACCGGGCTGAGCTTTGCGCTGGCCCACCGTAATCATGATCTGGGCGAGTTCCTCGATCAGACCTGGGTGGATGGCTGGCTACGCGAAACCTTTACCGAAAGTGCCACCACGCTGGAACAACGCACCGAGGCGCAGGTGCATGCCGGGCTGAAAACCTTCGAATATCAGGCGCACTACCTTAATCTGTTGAACCTGCTCGGTGAGTCGTTGGCCGTGCCGCAGATAAAAATCCTCGGCGCCACACTGCAGCAGCCCGTGGTCAATGTGGACATGATCCTGGACGTCGGCAATTCCCACACCTGCGGCGTGCTGGTCGAAGACCACCCGGAAGAAAGCAATGGTCTGAAGCAGACCTATGAACTGCAACTGCGTTCGCTCAGTGCGCCGCACTGCGTTTACAACGAGCTGTTCGAAAGCCGGGTTGAGTTTTCTCAGGTTTCGTTTGGCAAACCCAGTCTCTCGTTCCAGAGCGGGCGCGAAGACGCCTTTGTCTGGCCTGCCATCACCCGCGTGGGTCGCGAGGCCGCACAGCTGGCGCAGCAACGGCAAGGCAGCGAAGGCACCACCGGTATTTCCAGCCCCCGCCGCTATCTGTGGGATGAAGAGCGCTATGCGTCCGGCTGGCGCTTTAACGGCAAACACGAACCGATGGCCGCCGCCGCGCCCTTGACCACCTTGATCAACGATGAAGGCGTGCCGCTTTCCGCACTGCCGCCAGCGGAGCGGTTGCCGGTATTTGCCGCCCATTACAGCCGCAGCGCGGTAATGACCCTGATGCTGACCGAACTGCTGGCGCAGGCGCTGATGCAGATCAACAGCGTCGCCCAACGGACGAAAATGCCGAACGCCGCCGCCCCGCGCCGCCTGCGCACCATTATCCTGACATTGCCTTCGGCGATGCCAAAACCCGAGCGGGAGATTTTCCGGCGCCGCATGCGGGAGGCCATTGGCCTGGTATGGAAAGCCATGGGTTGGCACCCGCTGGATGCGCCGTTCGACGGCGAACAAACTCGCTTCCCCGTTCCGCAGGTGCATATGGAATGGGACGAAGCCACCTGCGGCCAAATGGTTTATCTGTATAACGAAACCCAGGTGAATTTCGCCGGCCGCACCGACGCCTTTTTTGCCAGTATGGCCCGACCAGACCGGCCTTTGGCCCCCGGAGAACCTGCCGGGAAAACGCTGCGCATCGCCTCCATCGACATCGGCGGCGGCACCACCGATCTGGCGATCACCCAATACACACTGGATGACGGCGTAGGCAACAACATCAAAATCAACCCGCGCCTGTTGTTCCGCGAAGGCTTTAAGGTCGCCGGTGACGATATTCTGCTGGACGTGATCCAGCTGTTTATCTTGCCCGCCGTACAGCAGGCGATCGAAGACGCTGGGGTCGCGGCCCCGGTGGCGGTGATGGATAAGCTTTTCGGCAACCAAGGGCGGATGGACGGATTTTCCACCCTGCGTCAGCAGGCCACGCTGCAGATCTTCATGCCCATCGGGCGTGCACTGCTGGCTGCCTATGAAGAGTATGATCCGCTGGACACCCAGGCGGAAATGGCCGCCAGCCTGGGTGAGCTGCTGCCGCAAGCGCCCACCCCGCAGGTGCTGGCGTTTATCAACGGTGAGGTTCAGCGCGAAACCGGCGCTTGCGCCTTCGATATTCTGCACACGCCGCTGGTCGTCCGCCTGGGCGACTTGCACGCCGCCTTCTTGTCTGACCGGATCGGCATCGGCCACTGCCTGCGCTTGCTGTGCGAAGTGGTGGCGCTGTACGCCTGCGATGTGTTGCTGCTGACCGGCCGCCCGGCACGCTTTCCAGGGGTTCAGGCCCTGCTGCGCCACCTGCAGCCGCTGCCCGCCAGCCGTATTTTACCGCTCGAGGGTTACCACACCCGCAGCTGGTATCCGTTTAATAAACACGGACGCATTGATAACCCCAAATCCACCGCAGCCGTGGGAGCGATGCTGTGCCTGCTGGCGATCGACCTGCGTCTCGAGAGTTTTTATTTCAACGTCGGCGATTTCCAGCCCTATTCCACCGTTCGCCATCTGGGCATGCTGGACGGCAATAACATGCTGGCGGACGATAACGTCTACTATCGCGATATCGATCTGGATCGCGCCGATTTTGCGCTGGATCCCGCCGGTTGCTTCCAGCTGCGCGGCCCTCTGCGCCTGGGGTTCCGCCAGTTGGATAACCCACGCTGGCCGGCATCGCCACTGTATACGCTGACCCTCACCGATCCCCAGTTGGCGCGCAAGCTGGCCGGCGATGAGGTCATCAGCCTGCGGTTGGCCATTACCGGCAGTGAAGAGCAAGGCGCCGAAGGCGTTAAAATCGCCCAGGCCCTGCTGGCCGACGGCAGCCCGGTCCACGCGCATCAGCTGCAACTGAAACTCAATACCCTGGCTGCCAGCGCCTCTGGCGCAACCCATTACTGGATCGACAGCGGGAGCATTTACCAACGATGAAACCTATCACTTCCAACCCGCTCAGCCGCCTCAGCGACGGTATTCTTCAGGCCATTGACTGGGTCGCCGCCACGCGGCAACAGTCCACCCGCCTGAACCGGGAAGCCGATCATCTGACCGTCCGCCTGCGCCGCAGCTACAACCGGGCGAGGAAATTAGCCAGCGCAGCGCCTGACCGCGTCGCCATCGGCCTTTATGGCCATAATGCCGCCGCCAAGGCTCATCTTTTGACGGCGTTGGCCCCCGGTGCCGAGCTGTTAGCAGAGGAGGCCGGACTGACGGTACGTTACTGCGCTCACGCCGCCGCAACCCCATCCGCGTATCCAGTGACCATCACCTTGCTCGATAACGCGCAACTGGTCGCCATGACGGCCAGTGCTGCGTTGATGGCCGGCTTTCGCCCGGACGAGGATGCGCGCGCTATCGCCGCACACCTGCATACATTGGAACGCCATCGCCAACCCATGGCGATCGACGGCATGGACAGCAACGCCGTCGTGGCATTGTGGGACTCGCTTCGTCACCACGCAGGCAAATGGCAAGCGGCGTTGGACCGGCACTTCTGGCCGCAGGCCGTCTCATTGGCGCCCTATCTGAGCATTGATGACCGAGCCCGACTGTTCGCCCCGCTCTGGGGCGAGGATCCGGCGCTGACAACGCACTATCGTCAGTGGGCGCATAGCCTGCAAACGCTGGGTTACAGCGAGCGCGTGCAGGCTTCTCGTCAGGCTCTGGACACCGACACGGGCATTCAATGTGCCCACGCGGTCACTGCGTCAGCCGAGGTTAAACTTTCCGTACTGACGGAAAACGGTGCCGTTGTGGACGTCACCCAGGCCGATTTGGCGTGGCTGGCTGCCGAAGCGACAACGCCTTTGCCCGTCGGTGCCCCCGCCGACGTTGAGATCCTCGATATTCCGGCCAGCCGCCGTTGCCCAGACGGCAAACTGACATTCCGCCTGCAACAGGCTAAACGCGCCAATCTGCTGACCCACTATGCCGATAACCCGCAGGCCAGTTTGCTGCTGGTCAGCGATGCCACCGATGCGCCGCAAGATGCCGGCCGAACCGGCCATGCGCTAGCCTACTGGGTTAAACGCACCCAAGGGGAAAGTGCGGCAGTGCGCGGTCATCGCAAGCCCGGCTTAATCTGGGCGATCACGCCATTCGACACGCATCGCGCAGGGAAACCCCGCCCCGATGATGCCGTTCAACGCTACGTCGGTGAGCCCGGCGACAGCTGGGCAACGCTGCTGGCCATGGATGAACGAGATTGCCGCCGCATGACGGACTACCTGATGACTCAGGCACGCCCGGCATTGAAACAAGCACGCATCCTTGAGCTGCAACAGGAACTGCAACGCGAACTGAGTGAGAGCCTGCTCGGCAACTGGCTTACCGCAACGGATCCGCAGCGCTTGCAGCAGCGTACTCAACAGTTGTTGCGCGCTTTGCAGGCGCAGGCCGGGGCACACGGCGAATTGCTGGAGTGGCTGTTACCGCAACGCGACAGGCTGCGCCAACTGTTGGTGCAGCAACAGCACGCCTCGACCGCACCGGTTGCCGCCGCGTCTGCGTTCAACCTGGAGATTGACCTGTTTGGCGACAGCGATACCGCCGCGGCCACTCCGGTGGAACATGGGCGTTCGCCATTCGCCCAAAAGGTGTTCGCCGATTGGGTTAACCATCTGCGCGGCCTGCCGGACAATGCCCAACTGCCGGCCCTCTTGGGCGTCGGTAAACCGCACCTGGAGATGCTGGTCGATGCGTTGATTAATGCCGCCTGCCGGTTGGAGATTGACGCGACGCTGGAGCATGCGTTAGCAGCAGGCACTCTGCCGGAACAAGGAGAGGATCGTCAGGTCAGCCAGGCGCTGACGGTATTGAGCGATTTCGTCGCCTGGCTGGGTTTCCAGCAGCGCGAGGCGGCTTTGCGCCCTGCCAGCCGCATCAATCCCGGCCAGCCGATCTTTACCCCGCCGCCGCAGCCGGCGGTCGACTGGGGCAACCAGCAGCGTTTGGCCAGACTGGCGCCAACGCCGGCACAAAATGCGGCCTTTTATATTTACGACTGGCTGGTTGGGCTGCAAAAACTGCTGGAGGAAAATGCGCAGGCGGAGAGTCCGCTGGCCGAAACGCCGCGGGCCGCGTTGGCAGGCATAGTGGCAACCCTGGCGGGCAGTGACCGGGGCTGACAAATTCCGGCTCGGGCCAGGATAAATCGGCCGATGCCTATTATGCTGTTAATTAAGCATCGGCCCGAGGAGATCCCTGTGCGTCCATTCAGCCTGAAAAAAATCGATCACCTGGTACTGCGTGTCACCGACCTGGAAAAAAGCATTCAGTTTTATACCCGGATACTGGGGTGTGAAATCGCCAGACGGCGTCCCGATCTGGGGCTGGTGCATCTGCGCGCCGGGGTTTCGATGCTGGATTTGGTCGACGTCGACGGCGTGCTGGGGAAAAAAGGCGGCCAACCTCCCGATGCCCGACAACAGAATGTCGATCACTTCTGTCTGCGCATCGAACCTTTCAACGAGGGCGAACTGCTGGCCTATTTGCGATCGCAGGGGATCAGCGTCGATCCCGCCGAGTCCAGATACGGTGCCGAAGGCGATGGGCCGTCCCTCTATTTCACCGATCCGGACGGCAATCACGTGGAGCTTAAAGGCCCAGCGGCGTAGTGCGCCATGTCAAAGCGCGGTATTCTCACTCGAAAATATGAGAAAAATTATAGGTAATGTGTAATTTACCCTATAAAAAATAAAGACAATTTGATTATTCCTTCATTGAAATCAACATCACTTAAATAATTAAACGTGGAAATAAAATAAAACATTAATCAGCATGCATTATAAACACCAGCCAATATCCCAACCATAAATTAAAAAACCGTTTCCTTACATTTTATTACACAAAGCCAATCAAAAAACAACTGGCAAAAGCATATAAGCTCAATTCCATACTATAATTATCCTAACGTTCTAAACAGGAATGGAAAATGAAATATATCACCCCTTCACTCATCAAAAAATCTCATCTTTTCATGTCATTGCTATGGGTAATATTAGCAATACCTTCTGTTATTTGGTGGAAAGACAGCGTGCTTTGGGTCATTATAATCAGTATTTATGCGAACATTGTCGGCCACCTGTCCGGTTATACGGCGGCGAGGGCTGATGAAGCAGCCGAAGAAACGGAGGCCACTGAAAAAAAGGAGGCAGCATAACCTGATAGTAAGCATCATACATTTGAAGGAGGCAGCTTTTTTATCAAAGAAATTAAGTTTTCTAAAGCATAACATGCTGACTGATAAATCACTTCTTCATCATCACCCTGAAATTGTTTTGATTCTACCGCAATGACATTATCCAAAATACTCCAGGCAAACCACAGGGTACCGGCAGGCGTGCCATCAGCGCCGCCTTCCAGTCCCGCATAGCCACTGACGGCCAAACTCACCTCTTCCTCTGCAATTTTTAATGCTCCCAATGCCATTTCACTCACGGTCTCTCGGCTCACCGCAGTATACCTATCCAGAGTTTCCTTACGTACATGTAATAACTTTATCTTCGCCCTATTGGTATAAGTCACAAAACCGCCAGTATAAAAATCGCCGCTGTCTTTTGTCGCACAAAGGGCCATGCTAATTACTCCGCCGGTACAGGACTCCGCCGTCGTCAGTCGCCACTCTCTTTCCTTTAATACCACGCCAACACGCTCTGCAATAGCCACTAATTCCTGACGCATAAGATATTTCCCCACAATAAACACCCACGTTAATTATAGTCTATTCTATTTAAGGAGACTTCGTTGAATCACCTGTCTGATAAATAAATCGTTTCACTCTGATGACGCTAATCAGTACGTAGAGGTATTAAAAGGATCTCGCATGAATTTTTTGGGTTGGATAGCAGCAACGGGAGGGCTATTTCTGTGCATGTCGCTGGCCTCGGCCTGGCTTCGTCGCGGCCCCATTACCTCATTTGGATTATATTTGCTGACAGGCATTGTCTGTGGCCCTTGGGTGGCAGATTTAATACGAATAGACATAGTTACCCATGCCGAATGGATGAGGCGAATTACCGATATCGCCATGGCCGCTTCGTTATTTATTACCGGCTTAAAACTCCGACAACCTTTCACTACACAGGCCTGGCGCATTGGGGGCCTGCTGGCCTTTCCCACGATGGTGGTGACCGTTCTGGCGATGATGGCAACGGTGCATTATCTTACCGGGCTCCCCTGGCTGCTCTCACTCGCATTTGGCGCTATCGTCGCCCCAACGGACCCCGTGCTTGCCAGCCTGATATCGGTAAACAATGCACGTGATGATGACTCACTGCGTTCTTCGCTCTCTGTTGAAGCAGGCCTCAACGATGGCTCCGCGCTGCCTTTTTTAATGTTGGCATTGCTGTTATATGGCAACCAACAGGGATCGTTCACTTGGTCACTTTTCGCCAAATGGGGGCTTATCGATGTGTTATGGGCATTATGCGCAGGCTTGCTCGTCGGCTATACGCTAGGATGGCTGATCGGCATGCTGGCGGCACGTATGCGCCATGCTAATCAAGACATCGCTCCTAACGATTTAATCGCGCTGGCCTTGATTGCACTAAGCTATGCTGCGGCCCAATTTATAGATGCTTCCGGTTTTCTTGCCGCCTTTGCCGCCGGCGTTGGGTTGCGGCGTGCAGAAAAAAATATCATTTCCCAACATCCCCTGGGTGAAAGTGAAGGGAAAGAAGAAACACCACCGTCCGAAGAATTGGTTAACCCCAATGAGCGGCACAACCTGAAAAGCAACGGCCCCGTCAAATCTGTCGGCTTGGTCGTGGGCGATGCGATCTCTTTCGGCAATACCCTGGAGCGGCTTTTCGCTGCCGCTATCGTCATTGTTCTGGGGATCACCTTAGCCCAACATTGGGATCCGCGAGGGATCTATTTGGGACTCCTGCTGTTTTGTATCATTCGTCCGGCAACGGTGTATGCGTTCAGCTTTTGCAGCAATATCCCCCGCTCACGTCGCATATTAATCGGCTGGTTCGGCATCAAAGGCATAGGCAGTATTAATTATATTGCCTATGCCTATGTACAAGGCCTGCAAGGCACAGCGGGAGCCGAAATGATAAACATGGCGCTAACCTTAGTGGTCACCAGCGTGATACTCCATGGATTAACGGTGGCCCCCCTGTTGAACTCACGCAGGTTTAACCGCCCCAGCCAGGAGAAAAACGACAGTGAAAACCAGCCGGCAAGTTGAACCTGAGGTTTTCCGTCCCACGCAAGCGGGCAATGGCCCCATCATCGGCCGTGAACCTACTTGCCGCCGCGACGCACAATGACAAACGCAGCTTCAATGATACTGCTCCTCCAGAGGTATCATCTGTGCCTCACAGAGCACCGATCCTGTAATCTGCGGCTCGGCCAAGCGTTTGAAGCACTCACTTTTCATTGATGCCAGTTGTTGTCTCGCATGTTCCTCGTTATCCGCCACAATATAAAGCGAGTAATTACCCACCAGCAGCTCGTAAAGCTTCATGGGTTAGCCTCCTGAAGAGGATGAACACCGGTATACGAAATATGTTCCGCCGGCACCAATAAATTCATCATGGTTTTGATAATGCTCGATTCGCTCATGCCCGCCTGAGCCATTCTTCGCAGTTGTTCGGAATCATTAATGCCTTGCTTAAGATAAGCCTCGATATAACGCAACACATTAATATCATTAGAATCGGCCTGTTTTTTTAATTCTTCGAGAGTTTGCTGTATATGCGCGTTTAATTTTATTTTCGAGGAACGGCGTGCATCAATGTAATCCGCATTAAAACCATAGCGTTGCGCGTTAAAATTGTTCGAATGCGTGACCGAATCATAGAATTGCGCAATCGGCTGTTTTTTTCTTAACAGGTGTTTTACCAGCAACTGCGCGTATCCCGCCAACATGGCGGCATGGAACAGGGTTAACGGCGTATCGCAGACACGGATCTCGATAGTGCCAAACTCGGGTTTGGGGCGGATTTCCCAGTAAATATCCTTAAGACACTGGATGACCCCTAATCTTATCCCTTCATCAACATAATGGGTAAAGTCGTTCCAGGTAGTAATATCATGTTCGATATAACCAAAAGTGTGGAATGAATTTAATGCACTGAACCTCGAACTGGCAAAAAAGGTATCGACCGATTGGTAATAGGGTGAAGAAGCGCTCAGAGCAATAAAATGCGGCAGATAAGGTATTAATGCATGGCTCAGATAGATAGCATCATCACCGCTTTGCACACCAATATGAATATGTTGTCCAAAAACACAGGACAATTTAGCCAGAAACCCCAAATGCTGATGCACTTCCTCATAACGATCCGTGGGCGTAATGGCCTGATCTTTCCAGTTATTGCTAAAATGCCGGCCACCGCCACAAAGACCGCAATTTTTGCATGCGGCGATGTCAGATAATTTTCGCGCAATGTGGTTCAACTCTTCATAAAGCGTAAATGGCGTCGCATGAATCGAGGAGTTCATTTCAATGGTCGACAATGTCAGTTCTTTTTTGACATGACGTTCATCATTATATTGACTGATGATCTCCAGGCCTTTGTCCGACAGATCACCGCTGGTCAAATCAATCAGTTGCAGTTCAAGTTCCACACCTATGCTGTTCGTCGGCGAGGATTTAAAAGGAAGTTCTAACATAGCATAACCTCACAAATTAAATGATGCATAGGGTGAGAAAGACCCTGAATTAAATTATCCTCCTCAGAGGGTTAATTTAAAGATAGGTTACCATTTATAATGGCTACCATTTCACATTTCATCCCAGTCAAATAAAAGCCAATCCTTACAAATTAAACTCTAGCTTCAATTATATTATTCTCAAGAAAAAGTACGCGAATATAATATAAAAAAACCAATGCACACAATTTGAAATATTAAGTTAACCTGTAAGTAACATCGCGCGGGATTAATGACAAAATTGAAGATTTCAATAATTAAAGCAAAGTGTTAACCACCAATAAAGCGAATTGAGATAATGCGTTAAAAACCAAATCCACATTGAATATAATAGTATCGCTGAAAGTTCCAGCAAAAACAAAGCAATAAGCAAATGACTGGAAATTCATATTATCTGCTCTAGACTTTAGATATACACAGAGTTATTTAATGCATTATTCAAACCCTATTGCATGAGGTTATGCTGATGATTAACAAAAACAAACCCTCGAAAAACAAAGATGCATCCAACGTATTAAATGAAGAGGATTCATTGTTATTAAAGCAATCTTTACATCTGCATGATACTGCCCCAGAAGACAATTCCCATTTACCTGACAGCAAGCCTACGCCACCGGGAAAACAACCCACCGGGCCTGGCTGCATGAAAAAAAATGGCGCAATAAGTGAGAAAATACGCCAACTCGAACATAACCGGAAATATGACAATAATCAGCCGCTAACGACGAATCAAGGTACCAAAGTATCCGATGATCAAAATTCGCTTAAAATGGGTTCGCGTGGCCCAACGTTATTAGAAGATTTTATAATGCGTGAGAAAATAACGCATTTTGACCATGAACGGATCCCTGAGAGGATCGTGCATGCTCGAGGATCTGCAGCACATGGCTATTTTGAGCTGTACAAAAGCCTGGCTTCGATCACGAAGGCCAACTTTTTGCAGCATGAAGGCCAAAAAACGCCGGTATTTGTGCGTTTCTCTACCGTACAAGGCTCTCGTGGCTCCGCCGATACGGTGCGTGATATCCGCGGATGGGCCACGAAGTTTTACACGGATGAAGGCATTTTCGATTTAGTCGGTAACAATACCCCGGTCTTTTTTATTCAGGATGCCGTCAAGTTTCCTGATTTTGTCCATGCGGTAAAACCGGAGCCTCACAATGAGATCCCGCAGGGGGCCACGGCTCACGACAGCTTCTGGGATTATGTTTCTTTGCAGCCTGAAACCTTGCACAACGTCATCTGGGCGATGTCCGACCGCGGGATCCCTCGCAGTTACAGGACGATGGAAGGCTTTGGCATACATACCTTCCGCTTAATCAATGCACAAGGGAAAGCCACCTTCGTCCGCTTCCATTGGAAGCCGGTAGCGGGAAAAGCCTCCTTGCTGTGGGATGAAGCCCAGAAATTGGCGGGTAAAGATGCTGATTTCCATCGCCGTGATTTATGGGAAGCTATTGAGGCTGGAGATTTTCCCGAGTACCAGCTTGGCCTGCAGCTGATCCCAGAAGAAGACGAGTTTAAATTTGATTTTGATCTGTTGGATGCGACAAAGCTGATCCCGGAAGAGTTGGTGCCGGTGCAGTTGGTTGGCAGGATGGTGTTAAATCGCAACCCTGATAACTTTTTTGCCGAAACCGAGCAGGCCGCCTTTCATCCGGGCCATATCGTGCCAGGCATCGATTTCACCAACGATCCGTTGCTGCAGGGGCGGCTTTTCTCTTACACCGATACTCAAATCAGCCGATTGGGCGGCCCGAACTTTCATGAAATCCCTATCAATCGCCCCACCTGTCCCTATCACAACTTGCAACGTGACGGTATGCATCGTCAAGAAATTGACACCAACCCAGCGAGCTATAGCCCCAATTCACTGAATAATAACTGGCCAAGGGAAACTCCCGCAGCACCGAGTGGCGGCGGGTTCTCCAGCTACGCAGAACGGGTTGACGCCCACAAAGTTCGTGAAAGAAGCGAATCCTTCCTTGAGTATTACTCACAACCCAGGCTGTTTTGGCTCAGCCAGACGCCGACGGAACAACAGCACATTGTGGATGCTTTCTCTTTTGAACTCGGCAAGGTTGCGCGTCCTTACATTCGTCAGCGAGTCGTGGAGCATCTGGCACATATCGATACCACCCTGGCGGGACAAGTGGCCGTCAACCTGGGTATTAAGCTCTCCTCCGAAATCTTGAACATATTGCCACCCAAACCGGTTAACGGTGTCGAGCGAGACCCTGCCCTTAGCCTGTACGCCTTGCCAGGCGGCAGCGTAAAAGGCCGCATCGTCGCAGTGTTGCTGGCGGATAATGTGTTGGCGTCGGACGTATTGGCAATTCTGAAGGAACTCAAAAAACGCGGCGTTCATACCAAGTTGCTGGCACAAACCCAAGGCGAGATCCTGGGAAGCGATGGTTCGGCCATACCGGTGGATGCCACTTTTGCCGGGGCGCCATCAATAACGCTCGATGCCGTTATCGTTCCCGGTGGCGCGGCTGAGGCCTTGTTACAAAGCGGCGAAGCGAAACATTACCTTCTGGAAGCCTACAAACATTTGAAGGTTATTGGCCTCAGTGGTGATGCCAGCCGATTAAAAACCTTATGGCAGGAGCAAACCGCTGCCGAAGACGGGATTATCGAAGCACCAGCGGTCAAAAAAGTCATGATGGAGCGCTTTATTGAAGCATTGGCCGGCCACCGTATTTGGAGCCGCAGTGACAAAGCCGCAACCGTTCCGGCATAGGAAAAAATAACTTTATAGATGAAACAGGTATTTTTATATCAGGATTATAAATACCCGAATAGTGCCTTTATTCGGATACCGCCATGCAGTCAATATCGAGGAGTAGATATGAGCGACTTCCGAGAAAACTTTATTGCCTGGTTGCGCGATGCGCATGCGATGGAAGAACAGGCAGTGGCGGACTGGTTGCTGGATAATATTCCGTCTATTACTCAAACGTATTTAAGCAAAAAATAATCAGAGTCTGTAGCGCCACAGTTACGGCGCTCTCCCTGTATTCGAGAAATTATTCATTGCGTTAGACAGAGGAAATATTATGGCTGACATAGTGAAACACCAGAACATTGAAGTAACCGGGGCTGAGTTATTACCTCCACCTCATCCTATGGATGGCAGTTGCAAAAGCAGCATCCTGATATATTGCGATCAGGAACCTGAGCTCAGCCAAAAATTAAAAAGCTTAAGCGAGTGGGAAGAGATCCTGTTCGAAGTCAATGATGAGGTCGTTCGCTGCCAGGTGGAAAAGTTCGATCAGCAGCGCAATGTCATCATTCTAAAAACCGAGCAAGAGCAAAGCGATGCCGATATCCCTTATCAGCAACAGAAGTAAATGGGGCAATTCTGCCTAAATAGTTTCAAGTCTTGAACAGGAGGATACATGGAACAGACAACTCAACCGGCACAGCATCAGGATCGCCAACCCGGATTGGAAAGTGACATGACGCCCGAACCTAAATATGACGATCCACTTTATCGTGCCAGTGGGAAACTCACTGGCAAGGTAGCGATCATTACCGGTGGCGATAGCGGCATCGGTCGGGCCGCCGCCATAGCCTTTGTCAAAGAAGGTGCAAAAGTGGCCGTCATTTATCTGGATGAGGATCAAGACGCTAAAGAAACTCAGCAAAGTGCAGCGAAATATGGCGGCGACATACTGTTGTTGAAGGGCGATTTACGGGACCGCGTTTTTGTACGAGAAGTGATTAATAAAACCGTGGAAACCTTCGGCCGACTGGACATTCTGGTCAATAACGCCGGGGAACAACACCCCGTTGAAGAACCAGAAATGATCACCGAACAGCAGTTGGAAAAAACCTTCCAAACCAATTTCTTCAGCATGGTTGCGTTATCACTGGCGGCTTTGGAACATTTGCCGGCTGAGGGTGCCATTATCAACACCTCCTCAGTCACCGCTTATCACGGTAACCCGGCACTGATCGATTATTCTTCTACCAAAGGCGCGATCGCTGCATTTACCCGTTCATTGGCCATCAAGCTCAGCGAACGGCAGATTCGGGTCAATGCTGTCGCACCGGGACCTATTTGGACGCCGCTGATTCCATCAACATTCAGCGCCGACAAAGTCGCAGAGTTCGGTAAGGATACCCCCATGAAACGGCCGGGTCAGCCTTGCGAACTGGCGGCCGCTTATGTCTATCTGGCGTGTAATGATTCATCCTACATGACAGGCCAGACCTTACATATAAATGGTGGCATAATCGTAAATGGATAACCTAACATTAAGGGCCCGATAAACTTCTGTCGGGCTCAATTTTTCCGGCGAGGAATTCATCTCACTGGGAATATAACCGGTGAATATCTTCGATATCGATAGAATTTTAATTAACTCCTACCCCTACACATATTTATGTGAAGTCGCTTTTCGTTCAACATTTACTTTGTTTGTGGTCCATATTGTTGGTGAAAATTTGCAGGCTACATTTCGATAACCTGAACTATCGATGGAGCATATTACCAATACATAACGCTATAAAAAATAACAATAAGTAATATAATTAGCGCAATGACATAGCCTTGATAAGGCCTTGGGCCTTTTACCCCACTTTTTGAAGCCGGATCTCTGGCTGGTTTATTATTTCTCTTAAACATAAAACACCTCATTTAAAAAGTTAAAAAAGGCCGGTTTAAGCCGGCCAAAAAATGACGCCCAAGGTATTAAGTTAAGCCGCTTGCTTATTGACCTTTTGCTCAGCAATCAGCGTAAGTTTCTTATCGGTACTTTTTTCCTCTTCCAGGGTTTCACCTAAAAGATTTTTAGCTTTTGTATAACCCAGCTTTTCGGCTAAAGCACACAAGGTGCCATAAGTAGCAATTTCATAATGCTCAACTTTTTGCGCTGCGGCAATTAACCCGGCGTCCCTGACCGGCCCTGAGACTATCCCGTCGATAATCTCCTGACCTTCCTCGATCAACCCTTCCATGGCCAAACATTTTATACGTTTTATCCGGACGTCCGGGGTAACCTCAACCAGTTTATCCAGCCTTTCAATCTGCCCTTGTGTTTCTTCCAAATGAGTTTTGAAAGCATTAGCCAGATCTTCCTGATCGGCAGCTCGAGCTAATTTGGGTAATGCTCTGGTTAATTGTTTCTCGGCGCTATACACATCAGAAAGCGCATGAATAAAGAGCTCGTTTAAAGTCTTAATTGACATAGTTGCACTCCTATTTACAATTGAGTGTGATGCTACGCAATGAACATACTGACATGTTCAATTTATAATTATAGTAGACCTATATTATTTTACTTATAGAAAGCATAAATAAATTGATATTAAGAAAATTCTTAATATTATTGTTTGAATAACACTAACACCGGCATAAATAGTAATAATTCAATTTTTAATAATTGAAACATCACCATTTTTTTCCATTATGGCAAATTTAATCTGACTTACACACTCTATGCCCTGCTTATTCCTGGCAATTTCCATAATATCATCAGGGGTTAAATGGACTTTTTTGAGGCGCCAAAGTAGCAGCTTCCCATTTTCGACCAGGATAACGGGTGAACCATCAAGAAACTTATCGATAATCGGTATATAGGATTTAATTAAAGAGAAAATAATGTCGATGCAGAATAACGTCACAATAGCAATAATCGCGGAGGTTACCGACAGATCATCAGGCAACATGGCTTGCTGCGTGGCTTCACTGATAATGAGCAACAAAATGAAATCAAAAGATGTCATACGCAGCAAGGTACGATTTCCGGCGATTTTCAGGACGATATATAATGCGAAATAAATCGCAGCCGTACGTATTACTATTTCCATATCAACTCCTTATGGGTATATCCACTGTTGAATATTGACTGACTCGGTCTCAGCCCCATTTACCGTTGCCTTGAATCCTCCCCATTCCTTGGAGCGCAAAACAAAAGTAAGCGTATGCCATTGATTCTTTAAACCATCCGGCACAGTGAAGTAGATCACTTTCCCCTTATGGCTCACCTGCAACGATTGTGGAACGACATTTTCTATGACATAGAAATTGTCGAACTCGTCCGTGATACTGATAACCAGCGGTTCTACACCGTTATCTTTGGCCATGATTTTCCATTGTGTTTGCGTACCATTACGAGCGAACCCCTCGTAGGTTATTTTTACGGTTTTGTTTTTACTTACAATTTCCTGATGACTTAAAATTCCATTTGAAAAAAAACCAAGCAAGGCCAGTATGACAATCGTAAACATTATAAGGTAACCCACCTTCTCCAAAACCCAGGAAAGCCTTAGGAAACTTATGTGCTCGACAACAGGCGTGTTGCGACTTTCCTTCTCATTATTGGGATTTGTTTTCATAATATCCTCACCGCACAGGAAACCAATGAAATTAAAAGATAAAACGGGGATGCAAGCAGAATAATATTACTGATTTTTATAACTATAGCCTATTATGACTAATTTTATTAGTTTGGTTTATACATTACTGGACAGGTAAACAGGATTTATAAAATCAGTTATGACTTTATTATAGATAATTATTTTTGAATATTTATGCCCGGAGTGAATTTTTATAACATCATCAAGGCAAGGAAATAGTTGAGTGGAGGAGAACAGTCTTCCTGTTGGTTGTTTCCCTCTGAAACCGGTCACGTTTTCGCGGCGTTATCAATCTTGCTGTTCAGCGGCTTGACTGCCTCGTCAGTCATGGGCCGACAACAGCATCGCCGCTAAAGAAAGCACCTTGACCATCCATTTCGATATCCCCCAACCTCTGGCTGACACATTTCAGCACCCGCACTTAGTAAACCGACATTCATCACAAAAATCAGATGAAAATATTTTTATAGAAACATAAAAATAAGAACTTCATCATGAAATTGGTGTTTTTTCTCCAGCTCTTAAAAACAAAGTGACCTGTTTCACATTCCCCTTTCCTACAGGGCTCTATCTTTTCATAGGATTAGCTAAAACCTTTCAGCTAACTAAAAGGACAGGTTAATGAAAACACTGATTGCCGTTTCAATTTCTATCTCTTTGATTTCCTGGGGCGCTTTTGCGCAGACTATTGTGCTGACTGACAATGAAAAAGGCATTGAACAAGGTAATTGGCAGACCGACAACCAAAAGCTGAACATCACGGGTGCCAATTTCAGCTTACGGCAGCAGGTGCTGCACGGAGGTAAGCAAGAAGGTTCCAGGGTAATCACCCTGACCAGTCCTGGGCTGACCATCGCACTGAGTCCTACGCGAGGAATGGATATTCTGCATGTGAACGGATCGGGGGTTCGCCTGGGCTGGGATTCGCCGGTTACCGAGGTGGTAAACCCAGCCTATATCAACCTTGAAAGCCGCAATGGTTTGGGCTGGCTGGATGGCTTTAATGAAATGTTGGTACGTTGCGGTTACGAATGGACCGGTCATCCGGGTGTCGAAAATGGCACTCTGTATACATTGCATGGACGTGCCGGTAACACGCCGGCCTCCAAGGTGGTGGTGGAGATCGATGAAAAAGCGCCGCATCAAATACGGATCCGCGGACTGCTGAAAGAAAATACCTTTAAGAAAAGCAATCTGGAAACCTGGACAGAATTACGCTACATCCCTGGTGAAGCGGCGTTTACCCTGCACGATCGCTTGACCAACCTGGCAGATTATCCTCGTGATTATCAAATCATATATCACAGTAACTTTGGCAAACCCCTGTTGGAAGATGGTGCCGTTTTCAGTGCCCCCATCAAGGAAATTTCACCTTTTAATGATTACGCCAAGTCTGGGCTGAAAGACTGGCACCGCTATCAAGGCCCCACCAAGGGCTTTGACGAAATGGTGTTTAATATAGTGCCGTACGCAGATGCTCAAGGTAAAACGCTGGCAATGCTGAACAATAAACGGGGGGATCGTGGCGTAGCAATAGGGTTTGATACGCATCAGCTACCTTTGTTGACGCTATGGAAAAACACCGACACCGAACGCCAGGGCTACGTCACCGGCATCGAACCGGGCACCAATTACGCCTATCCGGTGAAGATTGAGCGGGAACAGGGGCGAATCAAGCAGCTTCAACCTGGCCAGAGCACCGATTTTGAGCTGACTTACACCTTGCTGAAAAATGCTGAACAGGTGAAGAAATATCAGGACCAGATTAAGACATTGCAAGGCCACAATGAGGTCAAACTGGTGGAGAAACCGATTGCCGTAGAGTAACGAGCAAGGCTGACAGCCGGCCCGGACGCCGGCTTCTGCAGTATTTGACCCGCATTCAAATCACTTCAGTGTGAGCCCCTGTGGGCCAGCAAATTCCGGCCGCGCGCATCGTTGCTTTCCTCTTTTTTACCGATACGCCGGCCTTTTCAAACGCAAAAAGTTACGCCATAGTAGCGCCCTTCAAGATAACAATTATCATTATCATTCATAATCGAGCACACATAATGAAAGCATGGCGCGCCTGTCTGGGATTGTTAGGGTTAGCAGTATTTATTTCTCAATCGGTCTCAGCAGCACCGATTGTTGTCACTGATGTCAGCGGTCGCCAGGTTACTCTGGCAAAAGAGGCCCAACGGATCATCCTCGGTGAGGGGCGCCAAATCTATTTATTGGCGGCTTTTGATACCGATGCTCCCTTCAAACGGGTAGCAGGCTGGCGGGATGACTTCCATAAAGCAGATTATGACGGTTATAAAGCTTATGAAGAAAAGTACCCGCAAATTAAGCAACTACCCACCTTTGGCGGGGCTAAAGACGGCACTTTTAATGTCGAACAGGCACTGACGCTGAAACCCGATCTGGTGCTCATGAATCTGGAATCCAAAGCAGCGACCGACGAAGGGCAACTGATCGATAAATTACAAAAGTTAGGTATCCCCGTCGTATTTATTGATTTTCGCGAAAGCCCAATTGAAAACGCAGAGAAAAGTATCCGCATTATGGGACAAATTCTGGGGAAGTCAGAACGAGCGGAACAGATCATCCGTTTCCGACAACAACAGATTGATATCGTGACCTCGCGATTAGTCCATTATCAAGGACATCGTCCCAGCGTGTTGATTGACCGCGCCGGCGGCTATTCGGAAGAGTGTTGTATGTCTTTCGGTAATGAGAACTTCGGGCTAATGGTCGAAATGAGCGGTGGCAAGAACATCGCAAGGGATGTGATCCCCGGCACATTCGGCACATTGAATCCGGAGCAGATTGTCGCCAGCAAGCCGGAAGTGGTGATTGTGACCGGAGCCAACTGGAAAAACTACAATACCGTTGGAAAATGGGTCGGTGTCGGTCCAGGGGCAGATACCGAAATTGCCAAGGGGCGTTTACAAGCGCTGATGATGCGATCCGCTTTCAAAACCCTACCGGTGGCGCATAACGGTAACGCTCACGCTATTTGGCATCAATTCTACGACAGCCCTTATCAGTTCATCGCTATTCAGGTCATGGCCAAATGGTTGCATCCTGAACTGTTTAAAGACCTGGACCCCGAAGCCACATTTCGCGAGTTTCACGAAAAGTTTCTGCCGCTCCCTTATCAGCCAGGCTATTGGGTCTCACTGCCTGCAAAATCATAAGCATTGCTTACCGGGGCGACCAGCGTCGCCCCACGCATAGAAACCATCAAACTATTGATATAATGACAAAATAGATGTAATTCAGTGCTGATTTTTCAAGCTTTATTGTCCCTGCACAGCCGCCAGTGCCTGAGCGCAAGCCCAGGCCGAGCTCCAGGCCCACTGGAAGTTATAGCCGCCCAACCACCCTGTCACGTCCACCACTTCGCCGATAAAGTACAGGCCCGGCACCTTGGCCGTCTCCATGGTTTTGGAGGACAACTCTTTGGTGTCGACGCCACCGAGCGTCACTTCCGCCGTGCGGTAGCCTTCGGTGCCGTTGGGTTGCACCCGCCAGTTCTGCAAGGTTTCGACCAGCGCCGCCTGCTGCGTCGGGTTCAGTTGCTTGAGTGTGGCTTCCGGCAGTTGTCCCAGCGTTTGCAGGCATTCCACCAAGCGCTTCGGCAGGTGCAGCGCCAGGGTATTTTTCAGGCTTTGATTAGGGTGTGCCTGCCGTTGCTCATTGAGGAAGCCCGCCAGATCAAGCGTAGGCAGTAAGTTAACACTCACAAACTCGCCAGGCTGCCAGTAACTGGAAAGCTGCAATACTGCCGGGCCGGACAGGCCGCGATGGGTAAACAGAATGCTTTCACGGAAGCTGACGCCGTTTTCTGCGGTGATCACCGCCGGCACCGAGACGCCAGACAGGGTCTGCAGATGCTCCAGCAGCGGTTTATGCAGCGTGAAAGGCACCAGCGCGGCGCGTGTCGGCAACACTTTCAGGCCAAACTGCTCCGCCAGCTTATAACCGAACGGGGTCGCGCCTAGGCCCGGCATCGACAGTCCACCGCTGGCCACCACAAGTGAGCGAGCGCTTACTTTCTCGCCATTCAGCGCCAGCTCGAAGCCTTCCGCAGTTTTCTCCACGCCGAGCACTTCGCTGCGCAGGCGAGTTGTGACCTGACCCAGTTCGCACTCTTTCACCAACAGTTCGACCACCTGCTGCGCCGAGTCGTCGCAGAACAGTTGCCCCAAGGTTTTTTCGTGGTAGGCGATACCGTAACGGTTGATCAGATCGATAAAATCCCACTGGGTGTAACGCGCCAGTGCCGATTTGCAAAAATGCGGATTATTCGACAGGTAGGCAGCCGGTTCGGTGTACATATTGGTAAAGTTACAGCGCCCGCCGCCGGACATCAGGATTTTGCGGCCCGGTTTTTTGCCGTTGTCGAGCAGCAGCACCCGGCAGCCGAGTTGCCCTGCCTGCGCCGCACAAAACATGCCCGCTGCGCCCGCACCTATTACCACGACATCAAACTGTTCCACCTGCGCCTCTCTGAATAAAAACCACAATCGCGACAAAAGGCCGCCATTTTACGCCGTATCGCTGCCGGTAACCGACAACTTTACGGCGGCAGATTGTAAAGCCATGCCGCCGCCAACGCCATAGTAAGAAAATATTACAACAGGCCAAAAAGCATAACGCGCTGATATTTCGTGTATTTGTCATACCAGCGCCACCATTTCGTCATATCGAAATCAAAAAAACGTCATATTTTCCTTTTCCCCAGCCCCGGTTGTCACTGATAATGCGCGGCGTTCATGTCCACAAACTGGCGTAACGCTTATGCTGCATTTGTTCGCTGGCCTGGATTTCCATACCGGCCTGATGTTAATTCTCGCATTGTTGTTCGTGTTGTTTTATGAAGCCATCAACGGCTTTCATGATACGGCCAATGCGGTTGCTACTGTAATCTATACCCGTGCCATGCGTTCGCAACTTGCGGTTGTGATGGCTGGCTTGTTCAACTTTCTTGGCGTTATGCTCGGCGGTTTGAGTGTTGCTTACGCCATTGTTCACCTGTTGCCAACCGATCTGTTGTTGAACGTCAGTTCAGCACACGGATTAGCCATGGTGTTCTCCATGCTGCTGGCAGCTATCATCTGGAACCTCGGCACCTGGTATTTCGGTCTGCCGGCCTCCAGTTCTCATACGCTGATTGGCGCAATTATTGGTGTGGGTTTAACCAACGCACTGATGACCCACACTTCGGTGGTGGATGCGCTTAACGTCCCGAAAATGATCGGTATTTTCCTGTCATTGCTCATCTCGCCGCTGGTCGGCATGATGGTCGCCGGGTTGATGGTGTTTGCCTTGCGCCGCTATTGGAGTGGCACCAAGAAACGCCAGCGTATGCACATGACCCCTGCGGAACGTGAAAAGGTCGACGGCAAACGCAAGCCGCCGTTCTGGACCCGTATCGCACTGATCCTGTCTGCTATCGGCGTTAGCTTCTCGCACGGCGCCAACGATGGCCAGAAAGGTATCGGCCTGATCATGCTGGTGCTGATCGGCGTTGCGCCGGCCGGCTTCGTGGTCAATATGAATGCAACCGGTTATGACATCACCCGTACGCGTGATGCCGTGACCCACCTGCAGCAGTATTACCAGCAGCACAGCGACGCCCTGGCGCACGTGGTCTCTCTGACGCCACTGGTGCCAAGCCCGGATGAGGACGTCTCACCGGATAAACCTATCGAGTTCCACTGTGACAGCGCTCGCGCCATGCCGGCGATTGAGCTGACTCAGGGCTTGCTGAACAATCTGCAAAGTTACGATCAACTGACGGTAGAACAGCGCAGTCACCTGCGCCGCCTGCTGATGTGCGTAACGGATACGGCAGACAAGATCGCCAAGCTGCCGGAAACCTCGTCCCAGGACCAACGTTTCCTGAAAAACCTGCGTCAGGATCTGCTGCAAACCGTTGAGTATGCACCGATCTGGATTATCGTCGCGGTTGCTCTGGCGTTGTCACTCGGTACCATGGTCGGCTGGCGTCGTGTAGCGACCACCATCGGCGAGAAAATCGGTAAGAAGGGCATGACCTACTCTCAGGGTGTGTCGGCTCAGATGACCGCCGCCTTGTCGATTGGCGTTGCCAGCTATACCGGCATGCCGGTTTCCACCACCCACGTACTCTCTTCGGCGGTCGCTGGGACGATGATCGTGGACGGCGGCGGCGTGCAAAGCAAAACCGTGAAGAATATCTTGTTGGCCTGGGTGTTAACCCTGCCAATCTCGATTCTGCTTTCCGGTTCGCTGTACTGGTTGGCGCTTAAGGTGATCTAAGCTGTTTGCCTGACGGAAAAGGCGGCCCTGGTGGCCGCCTTTTCTTTGTCTGTTGCAGGGAGAATGGGCCGGATTTAATACCAAATCATCAGCGCCACCAGGCTGATCACCACCAGTCCGCACAGGGCTGAGGTCAACATAAACTGCCCGCGCACCCGCTCACAGCGGCGGATAAACTCCGGATCATGATGCTCGACATAACGCTGCGAGAAGATATAGCGCACCAGCCGTATCTGTTTGCTCGGCTGGCCATGAGCGGTAAAGAAGCCACCACCATCGACATATTGATACAGCAGCGGGTCACAGCCGCGCAAAACCACCAACAGCGCGCGCAGAGAAGAGTAATACCGCACCATGTTTAACACACACACCACACACAGAGCCCAAAACAGCGCGACGGTACTGATCATGATTGCCTCCTCAAGGCGTTGTTATCCGCGGCGCTCCGCCGGGTCCAACTGCCCTACCTCTATACCCATTACTGCTGGAGCCTACCGCTCCGATCCCCTTTGCACCGCACAGGCCGCGCATAACCCACCGCCTCTGGAGACAGCCCATCGCCATGCCAATGCACATCGCGTAGGTTTGATTCAGAGGAGAAATGATAAGGCCTATAGTCATTATTGTAGGTTAATGAAACGCAAACTGGCCTGAGCCGTAGATAAAATTTACCGCAGCCCGCCAATTTGTCACCCGCCTCTTGGTTATAACTGATAACCGCCCTGCCGGACGCCGCCGGCCTTTTCCACAGCCCTATGGGGTATTTGGGGCTATACTCTGTTTAAGAATGCTTATATTTCAATCGGTCAACCCGTCAACAGCATTATGGGCGATAGGATTTTCTGCCCGGCGGGTGTAAAACTGACGGTAGAGAGATAAAGAGAGTTTCTTGATGCGGTGCAGTGTGATCGCCCCAACATATCATTGTGTTATCTGAATGATAAAATGCAGGTAAACCTGAAGCGCCAGGCTGGTACGCTGAATGCCTGCTAACCTTTTTAATCGGCATTATATGGAAGGAGTATTCTCATGGCTTACAAACACATTCTGATTGCGGTAGACCTGTCCCCGGAAAGTAAAATCCTGGTGGAGAAAGCCGTATCTATGGCGCGTCCGTACAACGCCAAAGTTTCCCTGATCCACGTAGATGTCAACTATTCCGACCTGTATACCGGCCTGATCGACGTTAATCTCGGCGATATGCAAAAACGCATTTCCGAAGAAACACATCACGCGTTAACCGAACTGTCGCAAAATGCCGGCTATCCGATCACCGAAACCCTGAGCGGCAGCGGCGATTTGGCACAGGTGCTGGTTGATGCCATCAAGAAATACGATATGGATCTGGTCCTGTGCGGCCACCACCAGGATTTCTGGAGCAAGCTGATGTCCTCCGCACGCCAGCTGATCAACACCGTGCACATCGACATGCTGATTGTGCCGCTGCGTGACGAAGAAGAAACGTCTGAAGATTAAGTAAGCACTCACTGACATCACATCTCAACGCCCGCTATTGCGGGCGTTGAGACTGCTGACAAACATATAATGTTTGGCGGCAGGCGCTAAAGATTTTGAAAATAAATCAGGAAAATCAATTTTTTGATTTTCGGCTGATAACACAAAGGAGGAAAAACCACGCTTTTATCCTCCTTTGTCAATAATCTGACGCCCGCTATTGCGGGCGTTTTTCGTTCCACCGATATCATTAATCGCTTGATAATCAACCGCCCTCCAGTGATATAGTCGTTAAAGACACAACATCCTCCCCCCAGCTTTATCCATACCTATTTTTATAAAAATAAGGGGGGAAATTAATAGTATTACCCTATGAATTTCGGGCTGCAGCCTGAAAGACAACGGGTATAAAGGAGTTATCCATGGAACATGCCGTATCGGTAGAATCTTTCTTGTCCTCGCTACAACAGCATAATCCCCATCAGCCGGAATATTTACAGGCGGTCAGAGAAGTCTTCACCTCTTTGTGGCCGTTTATCGAACGCAATCCGCGCTATCGCGAATATGCGTTATTGGAGCGCCTGGTCGAACCGGAGCGCACCATCCAGTTCCGTGTCAGCTGGGTGGACGATCGCGGCCAGGTGCAGGTCAACCGCGCCTGGCGCGTGCAGTTCAACTCCGCCATCGGGCCCTATAAGGGCGGCATGCGTTTTCACCCGTCGGTCAATTTATCGATTCTGAAATTCCTGGGCTTCGAGCAGACGTTTAAAAATGCGCTGACCACCCTGCCGATGGGCGGCGGTAAAGGCGGTTCGGACTTTGATCCGAAAGGCAAAAGCCAGGCGGAGATCATGCGTTTCTGTCAGGCGCTGATGACCGAACTGTATCGCCATCTGGGGCCGGATACCGACGTGCCCGCCGGGGATATCGGCGTCGGCGGTCGTGAAGTTGGCTTTATGAGCGGCATGATGAAGAAGCTGTCCAACAACACCGCCTGCGTGTTTACCGGCAAGGGGCTGTCATTCGGCGGCAGTCTGATCCGGCCAGAAGCCACCGGCTATGGGCTGGTCTATTTCACCGACGCCATGCTGCAACGTCACGGGCTGGGTTTTGAAGGCATGCGGGTTGCGGTTTCCGGATCTGGCAACGTGGCGCAGTACACCATTGAGAAGGCGCTGGAGCTGGATGCGCGCGTGATCACCGTATCAGACTCCGGCGGTACTCTGGTCGATGAGGCCGGTTTCACCACCGAGAAACTGGCCCATTTGGTGGAGATCAAGAATCAGCGCTATGGTCGGGTGGAAGATTATGCCCGCGAACGCGGCCTGACCTATCTGGCCGGCCAACAGCCGTGGAGCGTGCCAGTGGATATCGCCCTGCCGTGCGCCACCCAAAACGAGCTGGATCTGGCCGCCGCACAAACCTTGATCCGCAACGGAGTCAAAGCTGTGGCGGAGGGCGCGAATATGCCAACCACCATTCAGGCGACCGATGCGTTCCTGGACGCTGGAGTGCTGTTTGCCCCAGGCAAGGCCGCCAACGCCGGCGGGGTCGCGACCTCCGGGCTGGAGATGGCGCAGAATGCCGCGCGCATCAGCTGGCGCGCAGAGAAAGTGGATGTACGTTTACAACATATCATGGCGGATATTCATCACGCCTGCGTGGAATACGGTGGCGAGGGTAAGCAAACTCACTACGTACACGGCGCCAATATCGCTGGATTCGTCAAGGTTGCCGACGCCATGCTGGCGCAGGGCGTGCTGTAACCCGCCCATAAGGTGATCTTGTTCACACATCGGTTAAATGCTTCGATGCCGGCACTTGGGCCGGCATTTTTTCTGACCAAAAACCCGGTTGCCGTCGTTGATTTGTATTTGTTATGTAAATTACTATGAGTTTATTTGTTAAATAAATGATGGTTTTTCGTGGTAAAATTACCACCACTGAATTATTCAACATTTAATTAACATTAAAACCGTCATAATTTTACTTCAATGTGCACAGCTCACAATTCCCCAACTCTCGTTACGTCCCCTCTTCCATTCCTTTGTAATCTGCTTAGGTGGAAAAACAGCCACCCCTACAGATAAAAAAGGTACAGCGAATGAAATTTAACCTCGCATTATTAAATGCATGTGTGGTTTCTGCGTGCATGTTATCGACAACACCTGCCTTTGCCGCTGAAAAGTACGAGATTGCCGTGGTTGCCAAAGTGACCGGCATTCCCTGGTTCAACCGTATGGAAGTCGGCGTCAACGACGCGGCCAAAAAGCTCGACGTCAATGCCTACCAGACCGGGCCTTCTACCCCAGACCCGGCCGCACAGGTGAAAGTGATTGAAGACCTGATCGCCAAGAACGTTAACGCCATCATCGTGGTACCCAACGACGCCAAGGTGTTGGAGCCGGTGCTGAAAAAGGCCCGTGAGAAAGGCATCGTAGTGCTGACGCATGAATCCCCTGACCAGCAGATTGGCCAGTGGGACATTGAAACCATCGACAGCGAGAAATATGCGCAGGCCAACGTCGATGAACTGGCGAAGGACATGGGCGGCAAAGGCGGCTATGCCATTTATGTCGGCTCGCTGACCGTGCCTCTGCACAACGCCTGGGCGGATTCCGCCATCAAGTACCAGAAAGCCAAATACCCGGACATGTTCGAAGTGACTTCGCGCCTGCCGGTGGCGGAAAGCATCGATAAATCCTACGCCACCACGCTGGATCTGATGAAAACCTATCCGCAGATGAAAGGCATTATCGGTTTCGGCTCCCTCGGCCCGATCGGTGCCGGCCAGGCGGTCGCCAAGAAACGCGCCAAGGACAAGATCGCCGTCGTCGGCATCGCCATGCCGGCACAGGCCGCACCTTACCTGGTGCGGGGCGACATCAAGAAAGCCCTGTTGTGGGATCCGAAAGACGCCGGTTATGCACTGGTGACGGTGGCCGATCAGCTCTTGCAGGGCAAAGAAGTGACCAAAGATTTGGCGATCGAAGGTTTGGGTAAAGCCGACGTCGATATGGATAAAAAAGTGATTCGGTTTAATAAAATTCTTGAAGTCACCAAAGATAATGCCAAATCGCTAGGATTCTAACCTTAAGTAATATTGCTCCACACCGGGAAAGTCATGAAACAACGAAGGGCGCAATATATTGCGCCCCGAGTTTTAGTCACTACCATAATAAAACCTGCACAGGTTAACGCTATGACCACATCCACCGCATTTATCACTCTGGAAAATATCAGTAAACAATTTCCAGGCGTGCTGGCACTGGACCAGATCAACCTGACGCTCAATATTGGCGAAGTGCATTGCCTGGCCGGACAAAATGGCTGCGGCAAAAGCACCATAATTAAAATCATTTCCGGTGTTTATCAGCCGGAAAAAGGCGCCAATATTTCGCTGGAAGGTAAACTCTTTCATTCTCTGACGCCGCAACTGTCCGGTTATTACGGCATTCAGGTGATTTATCAGGATTTGTCGTTATTCCCCAATCTGACCGTAGCGGAAAATATCGCCATTCACCGCTACCTGCCCGGCGGCCATTTCTGGGTGCGCAAGCAGGTGATGCGCCAAACGGCGCTGGACGCCATGGCGCGGGTTGGCGTACATATCGATCCCGACAAGAAAGTCGAAAAGCTGTCGATTGCCGATCGCCAACTGGTGGCGATATGCCGCGCCATTGCCGCCGAAGCGCGGCTGGTGATCATGGATGAGCCGACCGCCTCGCTGACGCGGCAAGAGGTCGACGGCCTGCTGCGGGTGGTCAACGAACTGAAAGCGGCAGGCATCTGCGTGGTATTTGTCAGCCACCGGCTGGATGAAGTGATGGAAGTCGCCGACCGCATCAGCGTAATGCGCGACGGCAAGCTGGTCGGCACCTATCCGGCCAGCCAGTTGGACAGCCATGAACTGGCGTTCCTGATGACCGGCCAACGCTTCCACTACAGCCAACTGCCGTCGCTGGCGTCCATCGACAGCGCTCCGCTGCTCGAAGTCCGCAACCTCAGCCGACGCGGCAAATACCAGGACATCAACCTTTCCCTGCACGGCGGCGAGATCGTTTCGATCGTCGGGCTGCTCGGCGCAGGCCGTACTGAACTGTGCCTCAGCCTGTTCGGCATGACCCGCCCCGACAGCGGCGAAATTCGGATCGACGGCCAACCGGTGCGGCTGCACAACAACCGTGAAGCGGTGCGCCAGGGGATCGGCTATGTGTCGGAGGATCGTCTGACGCAAGGGCTGATCATGGAGCAGTCGATCTACGACAACACCATCGTCACGGTGTTTGATCAACTGCATACCCCACTCGGGCTGCTGGACCATGCCAAAGCGACCGAGCTGGTCAACCGACTGATCCGCGATCTGAACATCAAGGTGTCCGACAGCGCGTTGCCGGTAAAAACCCTGTCCGGCGGTAACGCCCAACGTATCGCTATCGCCAAGTGGGTCGCGACGCAGCCGAAGATCCTGATCCTCGACTCGCCGACCGTCGGGGTAGATATCGCCAACAAAGAGGGGATCTACCAGATCGCCAAAGATCTGGCCGCGCTCGGCATGGCAGTGCTGATGATCTGCGACGAGATCCCGGAAGCCTATTACAACAGCCATCGGGTGATGGTGATGCGCAAGGGCGAGCTGATCGCCGAGTTTTCGCCGCACCACAGTACCGAACAACAGATCGCCGAGGTGGTGAATGGATAAGTCATTATTGGCCCGCCTGGCCGGCCGACATGAGTTTTACCTGGGCCTGCTGGTGTTGCTGCTGGCTGTCGGTCTGAGCGTCAGCACCAGCGAGTTTCTGACGCTGGGCAACCTGACCGACGTCGCCACCAGCTACGCCATTCTCGGCATTCTTGCCTGCGGCCTGTTCGTGGTGCTGATTGCCGGCGGCATCGACATTTCGTTCCCGGCAATCACCTCGATTGCGCAGTACGTGATGGCCAGTTGGGTCATTCAGCACGGCGGCGGTTTCCCATTGGCATTCGCACTGGCGATGGGCGTCGGGCTGCTGCTCGGCCTGGTGAACGGCTTTCTGGTCTACTGGCTGAAGGTGCCGGCGATCATTATTACCATCGCCACGCTGAACCTGTTCTACGGCTTACTGGTGTACGCCACCAACGGCACCTGGCTGTACGGTTTCCCCGACTGGTTTATGGACGGCATCAGCTGGTTCTCGTTCCAGGGTACCGACGGTTATGACTATGGCCTGACGCTGCCGCTGTTGTGCCTGCTGGCGGTGATTATCGTCACCGGCGTGCTGATGAATTTCACCCGCCTCGGCCGTCAGATCTTCGCCATGGGCGGCAACCGCGATGCGGCGTCGCGTCTGGGCCTGAACCTGCTGCGGCTGCACTTTTACGTTTACGGTTACATGGGCATTCTGGCGGGTATCGCCGCGGTGGTGCAGGCGCAGATAACCCAGTCGGTAGCACCCAATTCATTGCTCGGTTTTGAGTTGACGGTGCTGGCGGCGGTGGTACTGGGCGGCACCAGCATGACCGGCGGACGCGGTTCGCTGACCGGCACGCTGCTCGGCGTGGTGCTGCTGGCCTTCCTGCAGAACGGTCTGACGCTGCTCAGCGTGTCGGCCTATTGGCACCAGGTGTTCAGCGGCGCGATCATTTTGATCAGCATCAGCAGCACCGCCTGGAATGAAAAACGCAAGCTGGCCAAGGAGCTATGACATGACCCAGTTAACCCGTTTGATCCCCAACGATCGGATCATCCGCCTGCAAAGCGTGATTATCATCGTTGTCGCGCTGCTGTTCGCCGGGCTGCTCGGATCGCGCTTCTTCAGCCTCGGCAATTTCCAGTCGATCGCCTCGCAGTTGCCGATCCTCGGCATGCTGGCGCTCGGTATGGGCATTACCATGCTGACCGGCGGCATCAATCTGTCGATTATCGCCGGTGCCAATGCCTGCTCGCTGGTGATGGCGGCGATTATCGTCAGCCACCCGGACCAACCGCTGTTTCTGGCGCTGGCGCTGCTGGCCGGGCTGCTGGTCGCCGTCGCCATTGGCGCGCTTAACGGCGTGCTGGTCGCCTGGGTCGGCGTTTCGCCCATCCTGGCTTCGCTCGGCACCATGACGCTGATCACCGGCCTGAATATTCTGCTGTCCAACGGCGCGGTGATCTCCGGCTTCCCGGCGGCCATTCAGTATCTCGGCAACGGCAGCCTGCTCGGCATTCCCGTGGCGCTGCTGCTGTTCCTGCTGGTTTCCGTTGGCCTGTGGCTGTTGCTGGAGCACACCACGCTCGGGCGCAGCCTGTATCTGATTGGCTCCAACGAGCAAGCCACCCGTTTTAGCGGGGTGAACACCGCCCGGGTGCAGATCGCGGTGTATATCCTGTCTGCCCTGCTCGGCTGGGGCGCGGCACTGCTGATGATGGCCAAATTCAACTCGGCCAAGGCCGGTTACGGCGAATCCTATCTGCTGGTGACCATTCTGGCCTCGGTGCTGGGCGGCATTAATCCGGACGGCGGTTTTGGCCGGGTGCTGGGCCTGGTGCTGGCACTGATTGTGCTGCAAATGCTGGAAAGCGGCCTCAACCTGCTGGGCGTCAGCAGCTATCTGACCATGGCCCTGTGGGGTGCGGTGCTGATCCTGTTTATCGCATTACAGAATCGAAAAGCCTGACTGGAGAAATATAATGGCGAGCTATTTTATTGGCGTAGATGTAGGCACCGGAAGTGCGCGCGCAGGGGTATTCGATCTCAACGGCCACATGGTCGGACAGGCCAGCCGAACTATCGACCTGTACCGCCCAAAGACGGATTTCGTTGAGCAGTCCTCGGACAACATCTGGCAGGCGGTATGCAACGCGGTGCGCGATGCGGTCAATCAGGCCGACATCAACCCGATTCAGGTCAAAGGGCTGGGTTTCGACGCTACCTGCTCCCTGGTGGTGCTGGACAAAGAGGGCCAACCGCTGACCGTCAGCCCGTCCGGCCGCACCGAGCAAAACATCATCGTGTGGATGGATCACCGGGCCATCACCCAGGCCGAACGCATCAACGCCACCAAACACCGGGTGCTGGATTTCGTTGGCGGCATCATTTCGCCGGAGATGCAGACCCCCAAAATGCTGTGGCTGAAACAGCATATGCCCACCACCTGGGCCAACGCCGGTTACCTGTTTGATCTGCCGGACTTCCTCACCTGGCGCGCCACCCAGGACGCCACCCGTTCGCTGTGTTCAACGGTGTGCAAATGGACCTATCTCGGCCATGAGCAGCGCTGGGACAAAAGCTATTTCAAACAGATTGGGTTGGAAGACGTGCTGGAGCACGATGCCGCCAAGATCGGCAGCGACGTCAAAATGATGGGCGAACCACTCGGTCACGGCCTCACCCAGCGAGCCGCCAGTGAAATGGGGCTGATTGCCGGCACGGCGGTCAGCGTTTCGATCATCGATGCCCACGCCGGGACCCTCGGCACGCTGGGCGCGACCGGGGTTTCCGGTGAAGTGGCAGACTTTAACCGCCGCGTCGCGTTGATCGGCGGCACCTCCACCGGCCATATGGCAATGTCCCGCACCGCGCGCTTTATCGGCGGCGTATGGGGGCCGTATTACTCGGCGATCCTGCCGGAATACTGGCTGAACGAGGGCGGCCAGTCCGCGACCGGCGCGCTGATTGACCACGTGATCCAGTCGCATCCTTGTTATCAGGAGCTGCTGGCGCAGGCAAAAACTCAGGGGCAGACGATTTATGAAATGCTGAATGCCCTGCTGCGCCGCATGGCCGGGGAGCCGGAGGACATTGCCTTCCTGACCCAGGACATTCATATGTTGCCGTATTTCCACGGCAACCGTTCGCCACGCGCCAACCCGACGCTAACCGGCACCCTGACCGGGCTGAAGCTGTCACGCACCCCGGAAGACATGGCGTTGCATTATCTGGCGACCATCCAGGCAATCGCGCTCGGAACCCGCCATATTATCGAAACCATGAACCAAAGCGGTTACCGCATCGACACCATCATGGCCAGCGGCGGCGGCACCAAAAACCCGATTTTCGTGCAGGAACATGCCAATGCCACCGGCTGCGCCATGCTGTTGCCGGAAGAGAGCGAGGCGATGCTGTTGGGCGGTGCGATGATGGGTACCGTGGCGGCCGGGGTATTCGACACCCTGCCGGAAGCCATGAGCGCCATGAGCCGCATCGGTAAAACCGTGACGCCACAGACCAACAAAATCAAACGCTATTACGACCGTAAATACCGCGTGTTCCATGAGCTGTATAACGATCACATGAAATACCGCCAACTGATGCAGGAGGAAGCCTGATGCAGCAGGAATGGCAGCGGGCCACTGAAGCCTGGGCAATCTACAGCCGGGAGCTGGCCCAGTTGGGCCAACGCATCGACGCGCAAAGCTGGCAACGACTGCTGACGCTGCTGGCGGAGTGCCGGGGCAAAATTGTGGTCACCGGCGTCGGGACTTCCGGCATCGCGGCACGCAAAATTGCCCATATGCTGGCCTGCGTAGAACGACCGGCTATCTACCTGAACGCCACCGATGCGGCGCACGGCGATCTGGGCTTTCTGCGCGGCGATGACCTGATGATCCTGATTTCACGCGGCGGCAATTCCGACGAACTAACCCGCCTGCTGCCGACATTGCAGGCCAAGGGCGTGCCGCTGATCGGCGTGACGGAAAATCCGGATTCGGCGATCGCCAAAGCGGCGAAATTGGTGATGCGCACCGGCGTGGAAAATGAGATAGATCCGCTGAATATGCTGGCAACCACCTCTATCGTGCTGGTATTGGCAATCTTCGACGCGGCCTGTGCCTGCCTGATGGAGCGTAGCGGTTACGACAAAGAAACGCTGCTGGCGGTACATCCGGGTGGGGATGTCGGCAAGCGCTTGCTGCAGGGGAACTAGTTCGAGGAAGGGCCCGGCATAGGCATGCCGAGCCCGTTATCACTCTCAGGCCTTGTTAATCGCCTCGAGAATCACTAACTGATCGCTCAAACGCTTTTTCACCACCGGATCGCTGGCGGCGGTCAACTGCGCTTTCAACGCGGCCTGTTGCCGTTGGCGCGCCTGCGGCTCGCCGATCAGCAGCGGTTTCACGTTGAACGACGCGACATTACCGTAACGCCCATCTTCGCTGACCGGTACGCTGATTTTGCCGTCGTTCAGCAGTTTTTCGACGATTTTACGCTCAGGTTCATAGCCTTCCAACCCGACCAACTGCCAGCGCTGCACCGCCTGCCCCTGATACTGGCCTTTTTTCACTTCGGTCAGATAACGGATGGTCAGATTGCGGATGGTTCCGGCCTCTTCGCCATATTCCGCCTTGCTGTCCGACAGCACCGGGAACTGCATGCCTTCCAGCGCGCCGCCTTTTTGCGTCAGATGCCCCATGCGGTAGCTGTTCATGCCCAGACGGATCGGCGTGCTGTCGGTCACCGGTGTGCCGTCGGCCATGTACAGATCGCGAATGCGCTGCCCGGCCGGTTGGCGCAGGTCGATTTTATAGGTCACGCCATCGAAGAAATCATTGGTGGAGTATTTGGACGCACGACGCTGCGGGTTGAAGCTGTAGGTCACGTCGCCATCATGCAGCTGATTGAAGTAGCCCGCCGACCATTCCATGTACTTTTTCAACTCTTTGCCGCTGAGCTGGTAAACGGTGATCTCACCGCCGGCATATTGATAATTGAAGGCGATATCTTTGGCAGTGATGGTGCCGACGTTCAATTTCGGTCGGTCGTTATCAATCTGCAACGCAATCACCTGCGCCTGTGGCGCATAGTAACGACTGGCTTCCTGATACAGTTTGCTGATGCCGGTATCCTGCACGTGCACCTGCGGAATGCCCTTCACCGCATCCGGCGGCACCAGATCCTGGCCGCTGAGCTGCGCAATCGGTCGGTTGGCATTAGCGCGCAAAATCTTGTGGTAGGGCTGATAAATCTCTTCCAACGCCTTATCCGACGCTATGCCTTTGATCGGATAGGTGTAGCTGTCTTTGTTGATCAGCACGTACTTGCCGTTGTGCTGCTCAAACTGCAAATCGATGCGTGACAGCGCGCGACCATACTTGTCCGGTTCGGTGACAATCACGCCGTTAATCACTTCTTTATCGACTTTCACATGCATATGCCCGGCGACGATCGCCGCCAGTTCCGGGTTAGCGCGGGCAATGTCGCCCACGCCGGTGCCCGGGCGCTGGTTCTCGTTGTCGATCCCCATGTGGGCCACCAGCACAATGGCGTCCACTTCACCCTGAATCTGCTGGATCACCTGCTTCACCGCCTGCACCGGATCGGTAAAGTTCAGCCCTTTCACCCGGTCGGTGCCTTTGGCGAACTCCGCGGTCATCGGCGTATCCATGCCGATAATGCCGATTTTCACCCCCTGACGTTCGATGATTTTATACGCCGGCAAGTAGGGCTTGCCGCTCTCCCACAAAATATTGCCGGCCAATGCCGTGCCCTTGAACTGGTTCAGTGAGGTGGAAAGCGGTTTGAGGCCGAAGTCGAATTCGTGATTGCCCATCACCCAGACGTCATAGTCCAGCGCGTTAAAGCCGAGGATCATCGGGCTGGTTTTGTCGTTTTTAAACGTCTCGACAAAGTTGCCCTGAATGGTGTCACCAGCATCGACCAGGATCACGTTCGGCTGCTTGGCGCGTACCTGTTGCACCTGAGTGGCGATTTGGCTCAGGCTGCCGGCCAGATTTTCAGTGTCGGTCGAGTAATCCCAGGGCACAAAGGTGCCGTGCAGATCAGAGGTGCCAAGGATGGTGATATTGACAGGTTCAGAAGCGATTGCAGAGGTACCCAGGCAAAGCAAAGCAGCAAGGAGTGTCTTCTTCATTTTTCATCTAATTATATACCCGTCGTCTTTCAAGCCGCAGCGTTGTTACCTGCACTCGCTCACCCCAGTTACTTACTAAAGTAAGCGCCTGGGGATGAGCGAGCTGGCCGCCTAGCTGCAACTTGAAAGCCATAGGGTATAGGAAGGGGAACGAACAGGAATCATGCGATCAGGAACACAAGCTTGCCAGTATCTTTGCAAGGTAAAAAATAAAATTGGGAGGTGGATCAATGAATACCTCCCTATTTCGCCCTCTATGCCCTAAATAATTGGCGTTGTATCAAGGCGGCAAGTTTGTAAGTCCCCAGGAGCTTACTCAAGTAAGTGACTGGGGCGCACAACAAATCTGTCGGGAACAGATTTGAACAACGTTTGCGTTGGCCCCGTTAAGGGGCGAGGCCCATGGACGGGCCGAGTAATGCAGCCAACACAGATACAGCGTCAAGTATGAAGGGGATAGGGCATATATATATCGAAACGATGACTCTTGGTGGTCGACGCCGCATGCGCCTGTACGTTAGCCAGCGGCGGGGCGTAATCCGGTCGCTTGACCACCACGCGCTTGGTCGCCAGGCGGCGTGCCGGTTCCAGCAGACCATCGGCGTCGTCGTCGCTGCCCACCAGCGACTGGAATACCCGCATCTCTTTCTTCACCAGCGCGCTTTTCTGCTTGTGGGGATACATGGGATCCAGGTACACCACCTCCGGCCGTGGGTTGATATCACCCAATGCCGTCAGGCTGGAGGCGTGCAGCAGCGTCATGCGCTCACGCAGCCACGGGCCGATTTCCCCATCCTGATAGCCGCGCCGCAGGCCATCGTCCAGCAAGGCAGCCACCACCGGGTTGCGCTCCAGCATCCGAACCCGGCACCCCAGCGACGCCAGCACAAAGGCATCGCGCCCCAAACCGGCCGTAGCATCCACCACGTCAGGTCGATAGCTGCCCTTGATGCCGACCGCCTTCGCCACCGCCTCGCCGCGCCCGCCGCCGAAGCGGCGCCGGTGCGCCATAGTGCCGGAGATGAAATCGACGTAGATCGCCCCCAGTTTGGGTTCGTCGCGCTTGCGCAGCTCGAGCCGTTCCGGCGTCAACACCAACGCCATCGTCGCGTCGTCATCCGAAACTAATTGCCAGCGTTCCGCCAGAATAGACAAGGCGCCGGGATCGGCGCCTTCTTCACACAATAAACACACGCTCACCGGTGGGGTTATCCTTTAATGCCGTAATGGCGCAGCATAGCATCCAGCTGCGGCTCTCGGCCACGGAAGCGTTTGAACAGTTCCATCGGCTCTTCCGAACCGCCGCGCGACAGGATGTTGTCGAGGAAGGATTTGCCGGTTTCGGCGTTGAAAATCCCCTCTTCCTCAAAGCGCGAATAGGCATCGGCCGACAGCACTTCCGCCCACAGGTAGCTGTAGTAACCCGCCGCGTAACCGCCGGCAAAGATATGGCTGAAAGCATGCGGGAAACGACCCCAGCTTGGTGAAGGCACTACCGCCACCATTTTTTTCACTTCTGCCAGCGTTGGCAGGATCTGCGCCCCTTTCTCTGGGCTGTATTCGGCGTGCATGCGGAAATCGAACAGGCCAAATTCCAACTGACGCAGGATAAACAGCGCCGCCTGGTAGTTTTTAGCCGCCAGCAGCTTGTCCAGCATCTCTTTCGGCAGCGGCTCGCCGCTTTGATAATGGCCGGAGATAAACGCCAGCGCTTCCGGCTCCCAGCACCAGTTTTCCATAAACTGGCTCGGCAATTCGACCGCGTCCCATGGCACACCGCTAATGCCGGAAACACCGGCGGTGTCGATCTGAGTCAGCATATGGTGCAGACCGTGACCGAACTCGTGGAACAGCGTGGTCACTTCGTTATGGGTGAACAGCGCCGGTTTGTCGCCCAGCGGACGGTTGAAGTTACAGGTCAGGTAGGCGACCGGTTTTTGCAGTTCGCCGTTGGCCTTGCGCAGGCTGCCGACGCAGTCGTCCATCCAGGCCCCGCCGCGCTTGTTTTCGCGCGCATACAGGTCGAGATAGAAGCTGCCGCGCAGCTCGCCGTTAGCATCGAACAGATCGAAGAAGCGTACTTCCGGATGCCAGGTATCCACATCCTTGCGCTCTTTGGCGGTGATGCCGTAAATGCGTTTGACCACTTCGAACAGCCCTTCCACCACCCGCTGTTCCGGGAAGTAAGGGCGCAGTTGCTCGTCGCTGATCGAGAACAGGTGTTGTTTCTGCTTTTCGCCGTAATAGGTGATATCCCAGGCTTCCAGCTCATCCACACCGTAATGCTGTTTGGCGAAGGCACGCAGCTGAGCCAGTTCCTGCTCGGCCTGCGGACGGGCGCGTTTGGCCAAATCGCTCAGGAAGCCGAGCACCTGCTCTGGGTTTTCCGCCATTTTGGTCGCCAGCGACTTGTCGGCGTAGCTGCCAAAGCCCAGCAGTTGGGCCAGTTCGTGGCGCAGCGCCAGCGTTTCCGCCATCACTTCGCTGTTGTCCCATTTGCCGGCGTTCGGCCCCTGATCGGAGGCGCGAGTGGCAAAAGCACGATACATTTCTTCACGCAGCGCGCGGTTGTCGCCGTAAGTCAGCACCGGCAGATAGCTTGGCATATCCAGCGTCAGCAACCAGCCTTCCTGCTCTTTGGCCTGCGCCATCGCCTGGGCCTGAGCCAGCGCGCTTTCCGGCAGGCCGCTAAGTTCGGTTTGATCGGTGATCAACTTGCTCCAGCCCATGGTGGCGTCGAGCACGTTGTTGCTGTAAGTGGAACCCAGTTCGGACAGGCGCGCGACAATCTCGCCGTAGCGATGCTGTTTTTCCGGCGACAGGCCGATGCCCGACAGCTCGAAATCACGCAGCGCGTTTTCTACCGACTTGCGCTGCGGCGCGGTCAGTTGATTGAAGGCTTCGCCTTCTTTCAGGCTGCGGTACGCCTGGTACAGCCCTTCGTGCTGCCCTACCCAGGTGCCGTACTCAGACAGCAACGGCAGCGCCTGCTCATAGGCGGCACGCAGTTCCGGGCTGTTTTTCACCGAGTTCAGATGCCCCACCGGCGACCAGATGCGCGACAGACGATCGTCGGACTCCGCCAGCGGCTGACACAGGTTATCCCAGGTGAATGGCCCCGGCTGCGCGACAACGCGCTCTACCGCAGCGCGGCAGTCGTCCAGGGCGGATTGCACCGCAGGCACGATATCTTCTGGGCGAATGGCGGAAAACGGCGGCAGGGAAAACGGGGTCAGCAACGGATTTGTCATAGGGCAGTCCTGATTAGCGTTGGGGCCCGCCACAGTGGGCAGGCCTTAAAATGCGTATGAATACTTAACATGGAGCCAAGCGGCAGGAAAATCAATGGTCCGGCGTTGATAGATAGTGCCTTAAACCGCACTCTGGCGGATCTGCGTCGCCAGCACGGCCAGATGTTCGTCGTCGGCACGCGGCGCATCGTGGGAAGACAGATAGCCTTCATAACGGTCGAAAAACTTCGTCGAGGTCGACTCGATCGGCTGCCATTGCTCCAGCGCAGCAGTGCCGTGCATCGGGATCAGCTTGGCATGCACATGGTCGACGCCAAAACCTTCGAACACCATGCCGCAACGGCCCACGTCGTCAAACGCCCGGTCGAGCAACTGCGCCACCCGCTTGGTCGCCAACATCAGTTCGCCGAGCACCTCATCCGGCAACGCAAAAGCGTAGCTCTCATAGTGCGCCTTGGGGATCACCACGCTGAACCCCTCGGTATTCGGATAGATGGAAAGGAACGCCATATGGTTATCGTCCTCCCAAATTTTATGGCACGGCACCCTGCCCGCCACCATTTCGCAAAAGATGCAGCTCATCGTCCCCTCCAGAATGCAGCGGCGAGCAACGGCCCGCCGTAAAAAACCTTTCAGCAACATAGCGGATATTTTGCCTTTTGACTGCTACTGCCCTGCATTTCCCGCCCAAATAGCCGGATGCCGTTGATGCCAGGGCGCAGCCCGCTCCAGTTGCCCCGCCAGTTGCAGCAACTGATCCTCACGGCCAAAACCGGCCACGAATTGCATGCCGATCGGCAGATTGTGTTGCGCGTCATGCGCCAGCGGTACCGACATCGCCGGCACGCCTGCCACGTTAAACACCGGCGTGAACGGTGAATGGTCGAATAAATGCGCGGTCCACTCCAGACCATTCATGTCGGCCGTCCCGGTGCCGTAACGGCCGATCCGCCAGGGCAAATCGGGCAGGGTCGGGGTCAACAACAGATCGTACTGCTGGAAATAGGCCCCCACGGCACGGGTCACCCGGTTACGCACCTCAAGCGCCGCAACCATATCCACCGCCCTGGCAGCCAACCCGTAGCGGTAACAGGCCAGTGTTTCCGGCTCCAGCATGTCGGTTGAAATCGCTCGCCCGGTGGTTTGGCTCAGCCCTTCGACCCAACCGACCAGATTGGCACACCAAATTTGCGCATTGGCGAATACCAGTTCCTGCCAACTGACGCCAATGGCCATTTCCGCCTCGGTCACCTGATGGCCCAGTTCGCTCAGCAGCACAGCGGTGTCGTGAGTGGCCCGGACTATTTGCGGATCGGTTTTTCCCCCATTCCACGCCTGGGTCATCATGCCGATACGCAATCGGCCAGGCTCGCGGGTGACCTGCGACAGCCAGCTCTCTGCCTGCGGTGCCGTGTAATAAGGTTCACCGGGATGTGGGTGCTGTAACGCATCCAGTAGAGCGGCGCTGTCGCGTACCGTGCGACTCAGCCCCAATTGAACGCCAAAACCGTTGAACACTTCATCCATCCTCGGGCCATGTGATACCCGACCGCGCGTCGGTTTGAGGCCAAACAGCCCATTCGACGAAGCCGGTACGCGAATAGAACCGGCGGCATCAGTGGCATGAGCCATAGGCACGATCCCGGCAGCGACCGCCGCACCGGCTCCTCCGCTGGAACCACCGGCGCTGAAATCAGGGTTCCAGGGATTGCGCGTGGGGCCGTAAAGCACCGCTTCGGTTGTGGTGCTGAACGCCATCTCCGGCGTGGTGGTTCGGCCAAAGGTCACCAGCCCTGCACGCTGGATATTACTCATCAGATAGCTGTCTTCAGCGGCGATATGGCCTTGTGCCAACCGGCTGCCCAGTTCAAGACGCTTACCGGCCATGCTGATGGCGATATCCTTGATCAAGAAGGGCACGCCGGACAGCGGACCGTTCCCCTGCGTCTGTGGTTGCGACCAATGTTCCACCACCGCGTTGATCGTCGGGTTTACCGCCGCCACCGCAGCACTCGCCGCTTGCTGCAGCTCTTGCGCACTGACTTCACCACCCTGTACCAGTTCGGCCAACCCCAGCGCATCGTAGCTAACGTACTCGCTCAATTTCATCGTCTCTTCCTTCATCCGTTATGGTTTCGCCGGCTTTTCCGACGTCCATTTCACGGTAGGAGGATTGGCGCTATAGTTGAAATTGATAGATTTAATACGAGGAATAGTTATCAACAATTTAAAGCGGGTCGATCTCAACTTGCTGGTCACGCTGGAAGCGCTGCTCAGCGAGCGCAACGTGACACGCGCGGCAGCGCGCCTCAATCTGAGCCAGCCTTCGGTCAGCATTCAACTCGCCAAACTGCGCGAGATTTATCATGATCCCCTGCTGCTGCCCGGCCCGCGAGGAATGTTGCCCACGGCGCGCGCACTCGGTCTGCTGACGCCGCTGCGCCAGACGCTGGCCGATCTCGGCCGTCTGGTGGCGCCGGAACACCCCTTTGATCCGCTGTTGGCCGAAATGACCTGGCAACTGGCCGCCGCCGACGCCGCCGAATACGCCATCCTGCTGCCGATGCTGCCCAAACTGCGGTTGGCGGCACCAAAATCCCGTCTGGCGATCCGCGAAGCGTCACCGAAACACATGAGCCGCGAACTGGCGGACGGCGTGATCGACCTCGGTTTTCTGGCACGGGAAGAAGCGCCCGCCGAGCTGCGCCACCGGCAGCTGTTTCGCGAGGAGTACCTGCTGGTAGGCCGTCGTGATCACCCATTGTTGCAGGCTCCGCCTTCGCTGGAGCAGTTTTGTCAGTTGGAGTTTGTGATGGTCTCGCAAGACGGCGGCGGTTTTCGCACCCTGATTGACACGCTGTTGGAAGCACAAGGATTAGCGCGGCGCGTTGTGATGTCGCTGCCGCACTTCCTGTTCATCCCCGCGCTGCTGGCGAGATCCGATATGGTCGCGATGCTGCCTTCGCGCATGCTGGGCGAGCTGCTGGGCAGTCTGCGCACCTGGCCGGCACCGCTGGAAATACCCGGCTATGACATGGTGATGGTATGGCATGAGCGATCGCACCTTGATCCGGCCCATAGCTGGTTGCGCGAGCAGGTAGTTGACGCTCTGGAGTAGCTCGCGGTAACGCATTTCACTTTTTCCCGTCCAGACAGTTTATACTGTGCAGAATATAAGCCTTTAATCTGTTCAGCAGGCTCCGTCGGGAGCACAAGGAATTACCACAAGCCATGTTAAGTTACCGCCACAGTTTCCACGCCGGCAACCACGCCGACGTGCTCAAGCACACCGTTCAAAGCCTGATCATCGAATCGCTGAAAGAAAAAGAGAAGCCGTTCCTGTACCTGGATACCCACTCCGGCGCAGGGCGCTATCAGCTGAGCGGTGAGCACGCCGAACGCACCGGGGAATACCTGGAAGGCATCGGTCTGCTGTGGCAACGTGATGACCTGCCGGAAGAGCTGGCGGCCTACATGAGCGTCGTGCACAACTTTAACCGTACCGAAAGGTTGCGTTACTACCCTGGCTCGCCACTGATTGCCCGCCAACTGCTGCGCCCGCAGGATAAAATCCACCTGACCGAACTGCACCCAAGCGACTTCCCGTTGCTGCGCAGTGAGTTCCAGAAGGACGAGCGCGCCAAGGTGCAACGCGCCGACGGCTACCAGCAGTTGAAATCCCAGTTGCCACCGCAGTCACGCCGTGGGCTGATCCTGATGGACCCGCCGTACGAAATGAAAACCGATTACCAGGACGTGGTAAAAGGCCTGCAGGAAGGCTACAAACGCTTTGCTACCGGCACCTATGCGTTGTGGTACCCGGTGGTGATGCGCCAGCAAATCAAGCGCATGCTGAAAGATCTGGAAGCCACCGGCATCCGCAATATTCTGCAGATCGAACTGGCGGTAAGACCCGACAGCGACCAACGCGGCATGACCGCCTCCGGCATGATCGTGATTAACCCGCCGTGGAAGCTGGAACAACAGATGAAAAACGTGTTGCCGTGGCTGCACAAAACCTTGGTGCCGTCCGGCAATGGTCACCATTTGGTTAACTGGGTGGTGCCGGAATAAGCTTCCGGGGCGCGGCCTGCCGCGCCTTTACCCCACCTATCACAGCCATCGACGCAATCTTTGCGACAAACCTGCATCAGGCGTTAAACTCTTACGCTCTTCGATTCACACAATTCATGGAAATCCCAGATGACCAAACATTACGATTATCTAGCAATTGGCGGCGGCAGCGGCGGCATCGCATCGATCAACCGGGCAGCCATGTACGGCCAGAAATGCGCACTGATTGAAGCCAAGGAACTGGGCGGCACCTGCGTCAACGTGGGTTGTGTACCGAAAAAAGTTATGTGGCATGCGGCGCAAATCGCCGAGGCCATCCACCTGTACGGCCCGGATTACGGTTTCGATACCACCGTCAACGCGTTTGACTGGAAGAAGCTGGTCGCTAACCGCACAGCTTATATCGACCGCATCCATAATTCCTACGACAACGTGCTGGGCAAAAACAAGGTCGACGTGATCAAAGGCTTCGCGCGCTTTATCGACGCCCACACGGTGGAAGTGAACGGTGAAAAGATCACCGCCGACCATATCCTGATCGCCACCGGCGGCCGCCCAAGCCACCCTGACATTCCGGGTGCAGAATACGGCATCGACTCCGACGGCTTCTTCGATCTGGACGCCATGCCGAAACGCGTTGCGGTTGTGGGCGCAGGTTACATCGCCGTGGAAATCGCCGGCGTATTGAACGCGCTGGGTGCCGAAACGCACCTGTTCGTGCGTAAACACGCGCCGCTGCGCACTTTCGATCCGATGGTGGTCGAAACCCTGGTCGAAGTGATGAACACCGAAGGGCCAAGCCTGCACACCGAATCCGTGCCAAAAGCCATCGTCAAGAACGCCGACGGCAGCCTGACGCTGCAACTGGAAAACGGCAAGGAATTCACCGTCGACAGCCTGGTGTGGGCGATTGGCCGCGAGCCGGCGACCGATAACCTGAACCTGGCCGTAACCGGGGTGAAAACCAACGAAAAAGGCTATATCGACGTCGATAAATACCAAAATACCAACGTACAGGGGATTTACGCCGTGGGTGACAATACCGGCGCTGTCGAACTGACGCCGGTCGCCGTGGCCGCCGGTCGCCGCCTGTCCGAACGCCTGTTCAACAACAAGCCGGAAGAGCACCTGGATTACAGCAACATCGCCACCGTGGTGTTCAGCCACCCGCCGATCGGTACCATTGGCCTGACCGAGCCGGAAGCGATTGAGAAATTCGGCGCGGACAACGTGAAAGTGTACAAATCTTCCTTCACCGCCATGTACAGCGCCGTGACGCAGCACCGTCAACCGTGCCGCATGAAGCTGGTCTGCGTGGGCAAAGAAGAGAAGATTGTCGGCCTGCACGGCATCGGTTTCGGCATGGACGAGATCCTGCAGGGCTTCGCCGTCGCGATTAAGATGGGCGCCACCAAGAAAGACTTCGACAACACCGTCGCGATCCACCCGACCGCCGCGGAAGAGTTTGTCACCATGCGCTAAGCATTGGCATCAGCTAAAACGAAGTTGTCTTTGGACCCGAGATACTCGGGCCTAGCGCACCGAGGGGCGCTCCGGCGGACAAGCCGCTACGACCCCTTCGGCACGCTCTCCCTAATAACGGGCTTTGTCAGCAGTCTGAGGCCAGGATACCCCTGGCCTTTTCTTTTCGTACTCTTTACCCTTTCCTTCGACACACCCCTCCATTTTCTGCCATTATTTTGCCTGATAAATAGGCGGGCTCATGCAAGCATCCGCGACCCTGGAGAACATCGATGCGGTTCACTCTGTTTAAAAACACCCTTTGGGCATTTTTTGCGCTGGTCATGGTTCAATCCAGCGCGTTAAGTTTTAGCCTGGAAGTCGCAGGCAACATCAAAAACACCACAGATCCGGTAAAGAAAAGCTATCTGTTTACCGATAAACAACTGTTGGCGATGCCGGTACACAGCATCACCACCTCAACCTCCTGGACGCCACAAAGAAAGTTCGAAGGGATTGCCGTGGCGGACATTTTGGCGCGCGTCGGCGCCAAGGGCAGCACGCTGACGTTTTATGCGCTGAACGATTATTACATCGACGTGCCGCTGTCCGATGTCGAAAAATACAATATGATTTTGGCTTACAAAATGGACGGCGTAATGCTGAAGATCAGAAACTTCGGCCCGCTGTTTTTGGTTTACCCGAGGGATGCCGCTGGGCCTGAGTTAAATTCTCCGCTCTACAACTCGCGCTTTATCTGGCAAGTGGACAGGATCGTGATTAAATGAAGCTCATAGGGTTTAAAAGCGGCAGCAGGCTGGCGATCCCGGCTATCTTTGCCGCACTGTTTCTGGTTGCCTCTACGGTGACGCTGTATTACTACAGCGCGACCCTGTCGAAAAAAGGGTTGTATGCCATCGCCGGCACACAAGAAAATTACTCCTGGTCGATCGCCAAATTCTCGATCAAGCTGGCCGAGTTCGACACGCTGGTCGAACAGCAAAAACACGCGCCGCAGGTGAATAGCGAAGATCTCCGGCTCAAATTTGAAATCCTTTATTCGCGCTTTTACGTGCTGGAAACGGTATCCGAATCCACGCAGCCGCTGTATGCCGAACCGGGTTACCCCGAAGTGGTCAAGCATATGCGCGAGAAAATGGATCAGATTGATATTTTGCTGAACAGCCCGAAAATTGATTTCTCTCTTATTTCGCAGGCGATGAAGCAAATCAAGCCCTATGCGATTGAGATGGCCAACCTGACCGACCATGCCGAAGTGAAGCAGCGTACCGCCGCCTACGAAGACTATATCGAAAAGCGCCACATCATTTTCTATGGTCTGGTGATCGTGATGTTCTCGGTGATCGCGCTGATCGCCATCACCCTGATTGTGCTCCGTCAGCAGCGCCTGACCATCCGGCAACAGGCCAAAGCGATTGAGGCGGAAAAAGCCACCCGCACCAAAAATGCCTTTTTGGGGGCCATCGGCCACGAATTACGCACCTCGCTGCAGAGCATTATGTCCGCCATTGACGTGCTGGTGAATACTCAGGTATCGGCCGAACATGCGGACACCTTCCAACGGCTGGAAAGCGCCGCGCAGCAAATTGAAAGTCAGATGAAAGACCTGACCGATTATGCCCATCTGGACAGCGGCATGATGGAGCTGCGCATCGCTCCCTTCGACGCCCAACGGCTGGTCGAGGAAACGGCGAATGAAATCAAAACGCTGCGTCAGAAAGATCAGGTCACTCTGCTGTGTGAAGTGGAATGTGGCCATCTGCAGATACATTCCGATCCGCTGCGCATCCGGCAGATTATCGTCAACCTGCTGACCAACGCGTTCAAATATACCGAAAGCGGCACCATCACGCTGCACAGTTGCTTGCGCAGCCAATCTGGCGGCAGTTCGCTGATTATTGAGGTTACCGATACCGGTATTGGCATCGAGAAGGACATGCTGGACCAGATATTCCGGCCTTTCACCCAACTCGATCAATCGCATACCCGGCAGTATGGCGGCGTCGGCATGGGGCTGGCGATTGTGCACGGGCTGGTGACGCTGCTCAACGGCACCATTACCGTCTACAGCGAGATCAAAAAAGGCAGCACCTTTATCGTCAGTATTCCGGTCGAAGTCAGCAATGAAGAGGGGTTGGATGAAGCACCGCATCACCCTCACGGCTTGCCGCAGAAACAGCAGCATGTTTTGGTCGTCGATGACAATAAGTCAGTGAGTGACGCCTTCTCGGCGCTACTGGACAAGCTTGGCTATCAACACGAACTGTGCAACTCGTCTGAACGGGCGCTGCAAAAGCTGCTGCGACGGCCTTACGATGCATTGCTGTTGGATCTGCAAATGCCGGGTATCGATGGTGCCGCGCTGGCTAAACAACTGCGTAACCAACGTGGCCCCAATCGCCATATCCCGATTATCGGCATCAGTGCTTATACTCCCGAGCAGCTGTCTGTCGAACAGCGGGCGCTGTTCGACAACTACTTAATGAAGCCGGTTCGGCTGGACGCGTTGTCATCCGCTCTGGCTTCACTGCTCGCCGCTAAAGGTTAAAACACCGCAGCAGTGCGGCTTCGATAACATGGAGCCGCACTGGTTTTTCATAAGGCCCCAGCACGTCATAGTCGCGCATCGCCCTGGCGATTTCAGACTCGCGCTGGTCGGTGCCCAACTGGCCGGTCAGCACCAGAACCGGTGCGTCCGGGTTATCCGATGCGCGGATGGTTTCAATACAGCGGTCCGCCGTTTCCTGGCCGATCAACCAGTCGACCACGTAACCATCGAACAGGCTTTGCTGCAATGCCTGACAAAAACTGCTGACGTCGTAGAAAGCCACGGCATGGAAACCGCGCCCGTTCAGATATTTGGTCAGCTCATCGGCCGCCAGGTGCGAATCGTCGAGCACCGCGATGCTCAAGCGCTCGTCTTCGACGGCAGCAGGACGAACTTCTATCAGTTCCACGCAATAACGTTGCCCTTGTGGCGCATCATCCGCGCGATAAATTCCCCATTGTCCAGCCTGCTGCAATGCGACATATTCCGCGGTACGCCCGCCAACCAGCTCATGGCCGACATAAGCGACGCAGGCTAACTCCGCCCCGCCCACGTAAAAGATGGCATCCCGTGCAATAGTTTGCGCAGAGACGTCATGTTCAGCGCCGGTATCCACGATCGCTGCCGGCGTTTCTCCCAATGCCGTCGCGACGTGGTTAATCTGTTCCAGAGTCCAGGGGCTTTGCCCTTTCAGTTTGCGATGCGCATGCGAAAAACTCAGGTCCAGAATACGGCTGAGCTCCTTGGCATGCTGACGCTTACCAATCCCATAATGTACAAACAGTTCCCTGACCCGGTTTGCAATCGACTGTGAATCGAATTTCTGGTGATTGTTATCCATTTTTTCCTTCGATTTTTTTTGCTGTTTTTTCAGTCGGTTTCATACTTGTCGTGCAAAAAAGCGATCCAAAACTGGTATATGGTACAATGTATTGTCTAAACATTGCTTGACATACCACATCATATAGTCAAACATGGTATCAGAAGAGACACACAGCAACACCACAATAAAAATATAACAATAGTAAGATCGCATCACCAATAATCACAATAACACCAGGGAAAGCTCGTTTCGGTTGCAGTACCGAGAGAATGTATGCAACAGACCCTCACCGAAACTTGGGCCGTAGCGCTAATCTGTTTTACCCGCATTTGAACCGGGATCCGCAAGGGTCCCGGTTTTTTCTTGCCGTTTTTTCCGCAATACCGCGTGCGGGATCATCCGTTCCCCCTTTTCGTCTGTTAATCAATGCAAAAAAATAGGGCCAGCAAGCTGACCCCATGGTTTAACACCCCAGATTGAAATGAGTTGGATCAGAACTTCCAGGTGAAACCGGCGTTGACGCTGTTGTCCTGGTAGTTTTGCGACAGCAGCCCGCCGTAGCCCAGCGACAGTGTGGCGTTCTGGTTTACCGCCACCTCCGCACTGGCTTTCAGCACCGCACCGTCACGCGATGCCGACACGCTGTTCACCACGAACGGCGATGTCCCACCGTTGAACTTCAGCCCGGTTCCGCGATCCAGATCGCCGTACTGATGCTGCCAGCCCAGCTCGCTGCGCAGCGCCACCGAGGTGGTTTTGCTTGCCTGCCACTCGGTGTCTGCGCGCAGCCCCAGTGTCGAGACTGTCGCATCGGTGTGCTGTTTGTCGCCGTGCAGCGCCGCCGCTCCGCCGTCCTCCGAGATGCCGTTGTTCTGGAAGTTGATGTACGCCAGGTTGGCGAACGGCTCCAGATTCACCCAACCGGCCTTCAGGCTGTAACCCGCTTCGGCGAACACCTGCTCGGTGCGCGCGCTGTATTTCGCGGTTTCACGATCTGACTGCATGCCGTAGTTAACCGAGCGCGAAGTATCAAAACGGTGCCAGGTGTAACCGCCACCGGCACGCAGCGCCAGTTCACCGAACTGTTTGCCGCCGTATACCGCCAGGTGGTAGTTGTCGCTGTCCGCGTTCGAGCCATAACCGCCGTCCAGTGAGGTGCGGGTGTAACCGGTCGCCACTCCTAACCGCCATTCATCCGCCAGTGCCGAGTCCAGCCCCACCAGCACGCCGTAGGTCGATGCCTGATAACCCGTGGCGTTGGCATCACCCGACGCATGGTCCCAGGCACCCAGCAATTGCGCCCAGGCACCGCCGTCGTCGTCAGCCTTGATGTCCGGCGAGGTCGCCAGCCCTTCCGCCTGACGCAGGCGGCCGTTAAGCGCATCACGCAAATAGCGGCTGTCGTTGACCTGTGCCGAGGCGATATCGGCGTGGATCTGCCCGGACAGCTGGCGGAACGCCTGCCGCGCCTCTCCCGTCGAACCGGCGTTGAGAATGCTCTCAAACACCGGGTTGCCCGCGGCCAGCGCATCCGCCGCCGCGGCCACCGCACGCTCGTTCTGGGTTGCCGCCACGCTGGCGAAACTGGTGTCGTTACGACCGACGTTCAGCGTGACCTGATTCGGCTGGTAAGTCAGCCCGGTACCGAGGAACAGGTAGTTCGGCGCCACAGAATCAAACTGCCCGCTGATACCCTGTTGCGCAGTCAGAATGTTGTATTGTTGGCCCAGCAGGCTGCGAACCTCGCTTTGCGACAGCAGGTTGCTGCTGTTTTCCAGCGATACCGTCACTTCACCGCCGCCGATCGTCGCCGATCCGTTGCTTTGGATCCGATCGCTCTGGCCGTTGGGTGCCGCTTCCACTGCGTAACGGGAACCCGGCTCGAAACTGACGTTTTGGCTCACGTTCAGCGTGCCGATCGAGTTGCCCGGTGCCACGGTACCGCCGCTGCGGGCGGTCAGTGACCCTAGCGTGCCGGAGCCGCTCAACACGCCGGCGTTTTGCACCGTCACGTCAGACGTCACCGAACCATTCACCGCCAGCAAACCCGTATTGACCCACGTCGGGCCGGAGTAAGTATTACTGCCGGTCAGCACTAACGCCCCCTGGCCCTCTTTGGTCAGACCGCCGTGGCCGGAAATATCGTTGGAATACACTTCAAACGAGCAGTGGTAATCATCACAAACCCTGGCGTGCAATGTGCCTTGATCGATGATCGCTCCCTCACCGGGAATATTGGCGACGAATTGCGACGAACCATAAGCCACCCCTGTCGGATCCGGAATACGGAACTCTTTGGGGATATCCTCGACGGTATAGAACATGCCCGGGCCGTTAATCGCCTTGCCCAGGTTGATCATCCCCCAGCCGTACAGCGCATCGATACCCGGCGCGCCCATATCGGTGGCGGTCGTTTTAAGCACATCGGCAATTTGCGCCGACGTCATGTACGGGAAGCGCTGCAGCAAGACCGCGACCGCGCCGGTCACGTGCGGCGTCGCCATGGAGGTGCCGTTTTTATTGCCATAGTCGGAGACCAACTGGTTCGGATCTGAACCGTTGGCGACGGTACTGTAGATTTTACTGCCCGGTGACGAGACGCAGAAGCTGGCGGTATAACCGCAGCGCGAAGAGAAGCTGCTGATGGTGTAAGGCACGCTGTTGGTCGAGGCGGCATCTTCCGCAACGCTGGCAACCGACAGCCAGTTAGGCGCAATATCCGGCACAAAATAGGCCAGGCCGCTGATCACATCCGGTTGGTTGTAATTGCCATCGTTACCGGCGGCGAACAGCACCAGAATATTTTTACGCGCCGCATCGATCGCGCCCTGATAACCCGCCCCTGCCAGGCTGCCCAACAGCGGCTTCACCTGATCAAACTGTTCCTGTGCGTCCTTTAGTTCGAAATGCAGAGCATCGGGGTTTTTGCCATTATCCGAGAGGAAATCCGGAATGCTGACGCCCCAACTGTTGTTGATCACCCGTACGCCGTTGTTGATCATCGCCTGCCAACCCGCGTTGGTCACGCTGCCATCCAGCCCGAGGAACTCACCGTAAGCCGGGCCATCGTTGTCGTTATCGACGCTGATGATTTGCGAATCAAAGGCCACACCGTGCATGCCGGTGCCGTCACGGTTGGCTCCGCTGATACCGGCGACGTGGACGCCGTGGTTGCTTAACTGGCCTTGTGAACCGCTGTAAAAATGGAAAGTGCCGTCAAAGTAAAAATAATCGCCGGCTTTAATCCCCTCACGATGCGGGTCGGTATAGGCGCGATAGCCTTTGGTGACAACGTTAGTCAGCTTGCCGTCACCGGCAAATTCCGGATGCTGGTTCACCGGGGTATCGAAGATCCCCACCTTTTGCCCTTTGCCGGTATAACCCGCCGCGTAAGCCTCGTCGGCGTTGATCGCCCCCAGCCCCCAGTTGGCATTGAATTCATTGCTGCGCCAACTGGCCGGATCGCCGCTCTTACCCCCCTCGGTATAAGGCGCGGCCTGTGCACCACCGGCCGCCAACAGCGCGCATAACAGGGCATTCAGTTTCCATGTCGGCGTCAATGCCGGTTTGTTGTTTCCTGCAGATTGCTTCATTCCCTTATCCCTTTTTGTTGTTCGTAAAACCGCCCCAGGCGGGGCGGTTGTTCCGTTTGTTTTTTAAGATCAGAAATGCCAGGTAAAACCGGCGTTGACGCTGTTGTCCTGGTAGTTTTGCGACAGCAGCCCACCGTAGCCCAGCGACAGTGTGGCGTTCTGGTTCACCGCCACTTCCGCACTGGCTTTCAGCACCGCACCATCACGCGACGCCGACACGCTGTTCACCACGAACGGTGAGCTGCCCCCGTTGAACTTCAGCCCGGTTCCGCGATCCAGATCGCCGTACTGATGCTGCCAGCCCAGCTCGCTGCGCAGCGCCACCGCGGTGGTTTTGCTCGCCTGCCACTCGGTGTCTGCACGCAGCCCCAGTGTCGACACCGTCGCGTCGGTGTGCTGTTTGTCGCCATGCAGCGCCGCCGCTCCGCCGTCTTCCGCGATGCCGTTGTTCTGGAAGTTGATGTACGCCAGGTTGGCGAATGGCTCCAGATTCACCCAGGCCGCTTTTATGCTGTAGCCCGCTTCGGCGAACACCTGCTCGGTACGCGCACTGTATTTCGCGGTTTCACGATCCGACTGCATGCCGTAGTTAACCGAGCGCGAGGTGTCAAAACGGTGCCAGGTGTAACCGCCACCGGCACGCAGCGCCAGTTCACCGAACTGTTTGCCGCCGTACACCGCCAGGTGGTAGTTGTCGCTGTCAGCGTTCGAGCCGTAACCGCCGTCTAGTGAAGTGCGGGTGTAGCCGGTCGCCACCCCTAACCGCCATTCATCCGCCAGTGCCGAGTCCAGCCCCACCAGCACGCCGTAGGTCGATGCCTGATACCCCGTGGCGTTGGCGTCCCCCGACGCATGGTCCCAGGCCCCCAGCAACTGCGCCCAGGCACCGCCGTCGTCATCAGCCTTGATGTCCGGCGAGGTCGCCAGCCCTTCCGCCTGACGCAGGCGGCCGTTAAGCGCATCACGCAGGTAGCGGCTGTCGTTGACCTGTGCCGAGGCAATATCGGCGTGGATCTGGCCGGACAGCTGGCGGAACGCCTGCCGCGCCTCCCCCGTCGAACCGGCGTTGAGAATGCTCTCAAACACCGGGTTGCCCGCGGCCAGCGCATCCGCCGCCGCGGCTACCGCACGCTCGTTCTGGGTTGCCGCCACGCTGGCGAAGCTGGTGTCATTGCGATCGACGTTCAGCGTCACCTGATTCGGCTGATAGGTCAGCCCGGCGTTCAGGAAGGGAGAGAAGGTAGAAGTGGAAGTAAACTGCCCGCTGATGCCCTGCTGGGCCGTCAGAATGTTGTACTGCCGTCCAATCAGGCTGCCTGCGCTGCCCTGTGAAAGCAGATTGGCGTTTTGTTCCTGCAATACCGCCACTTCACCGCCGCCGATCGTCGCCGATCCGTTGCTTTGGATCCGATCGCTCTGGCCGTTGGGTGCCACTTCCACCGCGTAACGGGAACCCGGTTCGAAGCTGACGTTGTGGCTCACGTTCAGCGTGCCGATCGAGTTGCCCGGTGCCACGGTACCGCCGCTGCGGGCAGTGAGTGACCCCACAGTACCGGAGCCGCCCAGTACGCCGGCGTTTTGTACCGTGACGTCAGACGTCACCGAGCCGTTGACGGCCAGCAGGCCCTGATTGATCAGGGTTGGCCCTGCATAGCGGTTGTCGCCGGTCAGCACCAATGTGCCGATACCCTCTTTGGTCAGGCCGCCGTGGCCGGAAATATCGTTGCTCCAGACATCCAATCCGCAATGGATATCGTCACATACGCGTTCGGTCGGTTTACCCTGGTCTAACACCGCGCCGATGCCCGGCAGATTCACCACAAATTGTTCCGGCCCATAAGCGCCGCTAACACGGAATTCCTCCGGAATATCCTGCTCGGTGACGAACATGCCCGGGCCGTTAATCGCTTTGCCCAGGTCGATCATGCCCCAGCCGTACAGCGCATCGATGCCCGGCGCCCCCATATCGACGGTCGTGGTCTTCAACACCGAAGCCACCTGCGCGCCGGTCATGTAGGGGAAACGCTCCATCAGCACCGCAATGCTGCCTGCAACGTGCGGCGCCGCCATGGAAGTCCCACTGTATTTGGCATAGCCAGTGGTCAGGTTATCTACGCTGTTGCCTTCGATGATCGAGCTGTACACCCTGGTGCCCGGTGCGGCAACGCAGAAGCTGGCGGTATAGCCGCAGCGCGAGGAGAAGGTGCTGATGCTGTAGTCGCCGGTGTTGTTTGGATCCTGCAGGCTGGCGACCGACAGCCAGTTAGGGGCGATCTCCGGCACGAAATAGGCCAGACCGGCCATCGCATCGGGGTTATTCAGGTTGTAATCGTTACCGGCGGCAAAGATGGTGACAATGCCGCTGCGCGCCGCATCGATCGCGCCCTGATAAGCACCACCGGCTTTGGTGCCGAGTATCTGTTTGATTTGATCGAACTGTTTCTGCGCGTCGGCGAGCGTGAAATGGGGATAGGCCGGATCCTTGCCGCCCTGATCGAATTTCTCGGTTATGCCGATGCCCCAGCTGTTGTTGATGATGCGCGCGCCACTGGCGATCAACCCATTCCAACCTGCCTGATATACCGCACCGTCATTGCCGAGAATGATGCCGTCTTCCGGCCCCGGGTCGCCATTTTCCGCACTGATGATTTGTGCGTTGAACGCCACGCCGTGCATCTCGCCACCATCGCGGTTACCGGCGGCGATCCCGCCCACGTGGGTACCATGCGAGCCCAGCGTACCGTCGGAATCCACGCTCGGCGTCCCGTCATAACGGAATACGTCGCCTTTTTTCACCGGGATATAGGGATCGGTGTACTCGCGGATGCCGGTAGTCACCAAATTGACCACTTTGTCCTGGCTGGCGAACTCCGGGTGTTTGGCGTACACCGGCTGATCGAAAATACCGAGCTTGACGCCTTTTCCGGTATAACCGGCGGCGTAGGCCTGATCGGCGTGGATCGCTCCCAGGCCCCATTCGGCATTGAATTCATTACTGCGCCAACTGGCAGGATCGCCCGACTTACCGCTCTCTACATAGGGTGCAGCCTGCGCCCCACCGATCGCCGCCAGGCAAAAAAGCATCGCGCTCCACTGTGCGCGGTTAACGCCAATTTCAGGCCAGCCGAAGGCTGCCTGAACAGGCTTGACTCCTCTACGTCTATTTTCCATCCCAGATACCGTCCATTGTTGTTTGCAAATGTTTTATTGATTTATTTTGTGTAACAGTTTCGTAACACCAAATAAATAAAGCACAACAATCTCAAGCCCGCCTAATGTGTCATTGGCACAAGGGGCCCATCGGCAGGCGCAAGAATCGGGCAAATAGGGGAATAAACATAAGGATCTCCAATGGCTGAAAGCCAGCGGAAACTGCCGGTTGATGACGGCATTCAAAAAACATAATTAAATGATAAATAGGGATAATATAAACGAAACAGGCCGAAGGAGGATGCCCCCTTCGGCCTGTTTAAAAATGCTTAATACGCTCTTTTTATTACTTTTAATTATAACAATTGCCAATATTCACTCAGTGAAATGTGCTGGTTTTCGCTGAGAAGGGCAGTAAAAATTGGACTATCATGCTAGCGGTTTTCTGCTGTTCGTCGCATCTTCTTCGGCCTGACGGATAATGGCTTTCGCCATCCACTGCGTCACATCCTGAATACCACCGAGATCCAGCCCCCAGATATCTTTCAGTACCAGGAAAACTTCCGAACCATAAATCAGTGAGAAAGAATGAATCACCCGCTGTAACGCCTCAGACGGCAGTTTATCCTGCAGCGGTTCTACCGCCAGTTTCAGCAGCCGCTTGCGGTTGCCACGGACAAACTTTTCCACGGGTTTAAGAGAGTTGGATCGCGCCTCAGCCCATTGCTGGAGAGACAGCAACAATGCAGCACGCAAAGCGCCCTCATGCTGCTCCATTTGCGGGTAAGCAAAGCCCAATAATTGCTGAATACGAACCCCGGCATCATCGTCTGTCGGTTGCCATGCGAGAATAGGTCCTAAACTCTCTGCGACGACCGCCGTGATCAATGCGCTCTGGGTGGGGAAGTAACGGTAAGCCGTAGCACGGGAAACCTGCGCATGCTGGGCCAATTCAGTGATTGAGGGAAAGGCTCCGCCATCGAACAATGTCATTGCGCTGGCGAGTAATAACTTACGGGTTTTTGCTCGGGTGTGGGTCAAATTTTGGGGCACGGTTGATGGCACTGAGACCTCTTTTCACCAATTATAACGCTGGCCAGAACAATAGCTCAGGCGAATAAAGTTCACTGTAACAAACTTGCCCAACACTGCGCCATGCAGGAGATACGGTAAATTTTCCCGCCTCTCTCAAATGAGACTTTAGTCTCATTTTTTAACCAAACCCTCTTGCATAAATGATACAGTCGTCTCATTATGATGACGAATTCACCGACTACGCTCAGCAACCTTAGTCAGCACCAGGGATTCAATTTATCTAACCAATTAAATTATAAGAAAATATATTATATAGCGTGGCGGCCATCCGGACCTACAATTCAGGAACAGGCTAATGAATAATAAACAAGCGATTATTTATATTGCGACGACGGCGGATACCAAAGGGCGAGAATTGGCTTATGTTCGTAGCCTGATCGCCGATACCGGCCTCCCCACGCTCACCGTCGATTTATCTACCCATCATGTTCCGGCCAGCTACCCTGCAGATATTTCTGCCGCCACCGTCGCCAGCTATCACCCGGCAGGCGAAAAAGCGGTATTTTGTGGCGATCGAGGTAAAGCCATTGCCGCCATGGCCATAGCTTTCGAACGCTTTATGCTTTCGCGCCAAGATGTCGCAGCATTACTTGGCCTCGGTGGATCCGGCGGTACCGCATTGATTACACCCGCCATGCAACAACTCCCCATTGGCCTGCCAAAGTTGATGGTGTCGACCATGGCTTCTGGCGATACCTCCGGTTATGTTGGCGCCAGCGATATCAGCATGTTGTATTCGGTTACCGACGTCGCGGGGCTGAACCGTATTTCACGTATCGTCTTGGGTAATGCCGCCCATCAAATTGCCGGTGCCGTTCGTTTTGCAACCCAGGTTGATACCAACAGTCAGCCTGCCGTTGGCCTCACCATGTTTGGTGTCACGACCCCTTGTATTCAGGCGGTAACCGCAGCAATTGAAAATGAATGGGATTGCCTGGTATTCCATGCAACCGGCAGCGGTGGCCGGGCGATGGAAAAGCTCATTGATAGCCACCTGTTAAGCGGTGTGTTCGATTTAACCACCACCGAAGTCTGTGACCATCTGTTTGGTGGCGTGCTGGCCTGCACAGAAGATCGTTTCGGCGCCATATCCCGTACCGGTATTCCCTGCGTCATGTCCTGTGGTGCTTTGGATATGATCAACTTTGGACACCCCGACACCATCCCTTCCCGTTACGCTGACCGTCAGTTCTATAACCACAATGCCCAAGTGACTCTGATGCGGACTACACCAGAGGAAAATACGCAAATGGGCCGTTGGATCGGTGAAAGGCTTAACGCATGTTCAGGAGAGGTTCGCTTCCTGATCCCTGAAGGCGGCGTTTCGGCGCTCGATGCCCCAGGACAAGCATTTTGGCACCCTGAGGCGTTGGCTGCTTTCGTTGATGCGCTGGAAACAACATGGCGCCCCACAGCAAAACACCGTTTGATCAAAATTCCTTACAACATTAACGATCCCCACTTTGCCGACGCTGCCGTGCAACAGTTTAGGGAGATCTCTCATTCTTATTGATTGGAGTTACAAATGGCCAAACACACTCGACAAGCATTACTTAGTCAATTCCGGGAAATGATCGCCCGTCGCGAACCGATCATCGGTGGCGGCGCCGGCACCGGGCTTTCGGCCAAGTGTGAAGAGGCTGGCGGTATCGATCTGATTGTCATTTATAACTCGGGCCGATATCGCATGGCGGGCCGCGGCTCTCTGGCGGGCCTGTTAGCCTATGGCAATGCAAACGAAATCGTGATGGACATGGCTAAAGAGGTATTACCCGTAGTCAAACAAACCCCGGTTTTAGCTGGGGTAAACGGCACGGATCCTTTTTGCCATTTTGATAAATTTCTTGATGAGATCAAGAGCACAGGCTTCGCAGGAGTACAAAACTTTCCGACGGTCGGTCTGATTGACGGCAACTTCCGCGCCAATCTTGAGGAAACCGGGATGGGGTATGCGTTGGAAGTGGATATGATTCGTCTGGCGCATGAAAAAGATCTACTGACCACCCCCTACGTTTTTAATGCGCAAGATGCGATCGCCATGACAGAAGCTGGCGCCGATATCATAGTACCGCACATGGGGTTGACGACAGGAGGCAGCATTGGTGCAGAAACGGCACTGACCCTGGCTGATTGTGTTCCACTCATTAACGACTGGGCTCAGGCAGCCAAAAAAGTCCGCAAAGACGTGATCGTCCTGTGTCACGGCGGTCCAATAGCCACACCTGAAGACGCTGCTTATATCATGCAACATTGCCCATTAGTGGACGGTTTCTACGGTGCCAGTTCAATGGAACGGTTACCTACAGAGCTCGCCTTGACTGAAACTACACGTCAATTTAAAAGCATTAGCAGAAAATTGACGGGGAAATAACTCTCTCGCACACAACACTAGGGGAAACCCGCTAATTAGCGGGAAGTGAAGTTGCAGTGAGATAGGCAAAAGGGCCAGAGTTATCCTCTGGCCCTTTTTATTTACCGCATGAAATTATTACTGTTCGGTCGTCATTTTCGACTTCATGTTATTCATGTGGTCCATCATTTTTTGTTCACGTTTCTGATAATTCTCATTGTATTGTTTTTTCTGCTCTGGGGTCAGCAGGTTGTACATTTTATTTTCAGCTTTGGCGCGTTCCAGCATATGCTCGGACTGCGTTTTGCTGATGGCGTCAATTTGGGCTTTCGCTTTGGCTTCATCGAAGCTGTCGGAGGCAACCAGGCTATGCAGGGCCTGACGATCCTCTTTCATGCCGGCGCCGCGCTTCTGGTGCGATTCCTTCATGATGTCGCGCATTTGCTGGCGCTGCTGTTCAGTCAGGTTCAGACCGGCGAATGGCCCGCCTTTACCTTCACCTTTGTGGTGCATCATTTTCATCGGAGTGGCATCCGTTGTCGCCGGTGTCGCCGTAGTATCTGCAGCGAAAGCCATAGAAGCAGAACCCAGTGCCAGAGTAGAGGCGACAAATAAAGCGGTTAGTTTACGCATAATCATTTCCTTAAAATTATTCTTCATCAGGAGCGCTGTACGTGAACAGGCTCATCTTTCGTCGGAGATAATAATAGGCCGATAAATATATAGTAATGCGATGCTGTGTAAATTTATTAAAGCCCACAACAGATTTATTCGGCAATAATGAATGAATTATGGAGATGCTGTGTATTATCTGGAAATTTTGGTTTCCCATAACATGATTTTCGCCCGATGAGGCCACTCACCCCGATGGGGTTATTCCTGTCATCGGCCGACTTTATTATAATTTAGGCTTATCCACTGCAACCATTCTGCAACAAGATGACGACGGCGTCGAACAGCAACAATCGTACGAATCTCTCGCAAGCGCCGGTTCTCACTTACACTTAAGCTGGTATCCACAAGCGGTGTGAACGTCAGGATCCGACGCGCAGGGTAGCCTTCTACAGCAGCGGCAACACGACACTTACACTGCAAAACTAATTATTGGCGATATAATAGTTTCATCCTCTGCCCGTGAAAAACGTGTTATATGATGGAGATACGTGCACTACGGCCACTACCGGGCCAGCAGTTGCTGTTGCGCCCTCGCACCGAGCCGGCCGTCGTGCCCTTTTGAGGAATCATCATGTTCGCAGACCAAGGCCCTATGCTTCTTAATGCCCACTTCGGCACCAACAGCCCTTATTGGCGGTTGACGTTTGACAGCAATGCCCTGGCGTTGTCGGCAGTCAAAGGCAAAACCCATATGGCCGTGGCGCTCAGCGCCATGCAGGCCGCCAAGATCCGCCGTCTGAGCGGCATTACCGCCAGCCTCGACATCACCATCACGCTGAGCGGCGAGCCGATACACCTGCATCTGGTGGGCCGCCGGATCAACAATCTGGAATGGGCAGGGACCGCCTCCGCCTTCAGTGATACCCAATCGGTCGCCCGCGATCTGGTGCACGGCCTTTCCTTTGCCGAACAGGTGGTGTCAGAGGCCAACTCCGTGATTGTGATTGTCGACCAGCACGGCCGCATACAGCGCTTTAACCGGCTGAGCGAAGAGTACACCGGCCTGCACGAACATGATGTGATTGGTAAAAACGTCTTTCAACTGTTTATGAGCCCGGAAGAAGCGGCAGCATCACGGCGTAACATCGCCGGCTTTTTCCGCAACGGATCCTCCTATGAGGTGGAGCGCTGGATCAAAACGGTAAAGGGCGAACGGCTGTTTTTGTTCCGCAACAAGTTCGTCCACAGCGGCAGCGGTAAAAATGAAGTCTTCCTGATTTGCTCCGGCACCGACATTACCGAAGAGCGCCGCGCCCAGGAACGTTTGCGGGTGCTGGCCAATACCGACATTATTACCGGCCTGCCCAACCGCAATGCCATTCAGGACAAAATCACCCAGGCGATAACCGCGCGCGACGGCAACCATGTTGGGCTGGTGTATCTCGATCTCGACAACTTTAAAAAAGTTAACGACGCCTACGGCCATATGTTCGGCGATCGTTTACTGGTGGAAGTGTCGTTGGCAGTACTTGGTTGCCTGGATCCCGACCAAACCCTGGCGCGTCTGGGCGGAGATGAATTTCTGGTATTAGCCCAGCAGGCTGACCGCGAGATGCTGCAACGGTTGGCCCAGCGCATTATCGACCGCTTGAAAACGCCCTTCCGCATCGGCCTTATCGAGGTGTATACCGGCTGTTCCATCGGTATCGCGCTGTGTCCCGAGCATGGCAACGATCTCGACAGTCTGATCCGCAGCGCCGATACCGCCATGTACGTCGCCAAGGAGCACGGCAAACGTACCTATACCGTATTCTCGCCGGAAATGAATAAACGCGTCGCTGAATATATGTGGCTGGATACCAACCTGCGAAAGGGGCTGGAACAAGATCAACTGGTGGTGTATTACCAGCCCAAAATCGAGGCGCTCAGCGGCCAGGTGTGCAGCGTGGAAGCCTTGGTGCGCTGGGATTCCCCCGAACGCGGGCTGATCCCGCCGCTGCAATTTATCTCTTATGCCGAAGAATCCGGTCTGATAGGCCCACTCGGCCGCTGGGTGCTGCAAACCGCCGCCAGGCAGGCCGCACAGTGGCAACGCCAGGGGCTGAAATTGCGGGTGGCGGTTAATCTTTCGGCCCGGCAGTTGGTTGATGACTCCATCGTTGAAGATCTCGCTCAGGTATTGCAGTGCAATCAGCTGTCGCCCTGCCTGCTGGACTTCGAGCTAACGGAAAGCAGCCTGATTGAGGATGAAAAACGTGCGCGCGAGGTGATTACCCGGTTACGCGATTTGGGTGCGCAGGTTCATCTCGATGATTTTGGTACCGGCTACTCATCGCTGGCGCAACTGGCACGTATTCCGCTGGATGCCATTAAACTGGATAAAAGCTTTGTGCGTGGCGTGAATGGCAATCCGGTTTCGCAGTCGCTGGTGCGTGCCATCGTGGCCGCGGCCGAAGCGCTCAGGTTCCGGGTGATTGCTGAAGGCGTAGAGACCGAAAGCGAGAACCAATTCCTCGATGAGGTCGGCGTGGATGAGAAGCAAGGGTTTCTGTTTGCGCGGCCAATGCTCCCGGACCAGTTGGAACATTGGCTGCAATCTTATCGCCCGCAGCCCCCCTCAGCGTGATGCGGGCAGGGTCATATTAGCCTGCACGACGCAGGTTTAACGTATGGCGGTCTTGCAGCATAACCAGACGTTCGATATAGGCGCGATCTTTTTCCTCGATGGTGAAGGCCGAATGCACCCAGTCTTCGGTAATATCCATCAGCTCCGAACGCGTCAACTGCAGCACCCGCTGGCGGGCGCGCAACATCGCGCGCATCCCGTTCAGTTTGGGCCGAATGGTATCGATGAAGGTACGGGTGGCCACATAGGCATCACCGGGCTGGAACAGTTGATCGACCAGACCACGGCTTTCGAACCATTCTGCGGTGTGTGACTCGCCTCCCCAGATCAGTTCTTCCGCCAGGCGCATGCCCGCCTTGCGCGCCACCAGTGAATAACCGCCCATGCCGGGGAACAGGTTAAACGCAATTTCCGGGAACCCCATACGCGCATTGTTCTGCGCCAGAACGAAATGGTGCGCCAGCGCCGCTTCAAAACCGCCTCCCAACGCACTGCCCTCCACCATCGCAATACTGACCGCGCCGGTATCGAACCCGCGAGCCGCCGCATGTACACAGTCAATACAGGCGCGGGCGTAAGCCATCATCGCCTCACGTTTGCGGTTTTTAATCGCCTCGGCAAAGAACTGCAGATCGCCGCCGACATTGAACATATTCGGCACCAACGACCCGGTGACCCAAAAATCAAACTGCAATGAGGACTCTTTTGCTGCCTGCGCCAGCGTCATGATGTCTTCGATTAACGCCTGGTTGAAACAAGGGCGCGGCTCGGCACGCAGCAGCATCCACATGATGCGCCGCCCCTCCTCATAATAGGCAGAAATCTGTGTCAAAGGACCCGCTTCGGTAAACGGACGACAGGTGGGATGATTAAGTAATTTCATAATGACCTTCCATTTTCTCTAGTGATAACAGTTGAAACCGTTCCAGCCCCTACGGCTGCAGTCGCGCAACGGTGGGTAAACCGCTGCGCCACATCATGAGTAAACGCTTTCTTGGTGATGAAACAGATAAAAATTGAAGGTCGGAGAATGAAAAAAACCGCGCTGGGACGCGGCTGACATAAGAATTTTACCCATCGGCGCGTCGCAACATTTCACCGGGAGGGCGAACGCGCTAAGCTCACAAATTAGCCGGTTGCCGCCCCCGACAGCCAAAACGCCGAGCCTTTTGGCTATAATCAAAATTGAGACAGCTTATTTATCGTTAAGGATATCGTGACGTAATGCCTACAGGATCAGATAAAGACCCCCATCAGCCCAACAGTGAAGCGCCGCAAAAACCGCTGATCGACATCAAGACCGGCCACCAGAAAATTGACCGGCGCATTTCCGGATTTTCACGCCTGATTGAGCGTATCAAGGCCTGGCCAAGCATCGCCCACCTGCTGCGCGCTACCGAGCGCTTTAACGATCGTCTGGGCAGCCAATTCGGCGCGGCCATCACCTATTTCTCGTTTCTTTCGCTGATCCCGATTCTGATGGTGTCGTTCGCCGCCGTCGGCTTTGTACTGGCATCCAACCCGGACCTGCTGACCGGGCTGATTAATAAAATTGTCGGCAGCATCAGCGATCCGACCCTGGCCGGCACGCTGAAAAACACCGTCAATACCGCCATTCAGCAACGTACCACGGTCGGGTTAACCGGCCTGGCGCTGGCGCTGTATTCAGGGATCAGTTGGATGGGCAACCTGCGTGAGGCGATCCGCGCGCAGTCGCGTGACGTCTGGGAACGCAATCCGCAGGATCAGGAAAAAATCTACTTCAAATACACCCGCGACTTTGTCTCGCTGACCGGCCTGGTGGTGGCGCTGATTATCACCCTGACGCTGACCTCAATCGCCGGTTCGGCACAGGCAGCAATCGTCCACGCGCTGGGCCTGGAAGGCATCGAATGGCTGCGACCGGCGATGACGCTGATTGCGCTGTCGATCTCCATCTTTGCCAACTACCTGCTGTTCCTGTGGATCTTCTGGATGCTGCCACGGCATAAGCCGAAGAAGAAAGCGCTGCTGCGCGGTACGCTGCTTGCCGCTATCGGTTTCGAGGTGATTAAGTTTGTAATGACCATGACCTTGCCGCAGGTGGCAAAATCCCCTTCCGGCGCCGCCTTTGGTTCGGTGATTGGGCTGATGGCGTTTTTCTATTTCTTCGCCCGCCTGACGCTGTTTTGCGCTGCCTGGATCGCGACGGCGCAGTATAAAGAGGATAAAACCCTGCCGGAGTCAGAACAATCCGTGCCCTAAATCAACGCAATCATACCGGTCATTTCCTAATGGCCGGTTTTTTATTCCGCATTTAAGCCGAAAATCCAGCATATAAAACCAATTCAAAGACACCACACCGGCCAAAACCAGCATAACAAACTACCGGCTAACTTTTCTTTCCGGCTTTTACAGATGTTCAGTCTGCAAATCATTCATTTGGCAACGTTAAAATCTATGCGAGAACGCACCAATGAAACATTAAGCTTTTTAACCGGTTAATCACGGCATTGTACAAAGTTTCATCATTGAAAAGGCATTTTGCTATGACTAAGATGGATTTTTACAAATTCAAAATATAAGAAACATTATGCAAGCCTCCATCGCACCAACTCTGGACGCCGACGACGCGTCAACACCGGTTAACTCACGCGGAAAAGTGATTGTCGCCTCGCTGGTCGGGACGGCCATCGAGTTTTTCGATTTCTATATTTACGCCACCGCGGCGGTGATCGTGTTCCCGCATATCTTCTTCCCGCAGGGCGATCCCACCACGGCTACGCTGCAGTCGCTGGCCACTTTCGCCGTCGCTTTCGTGGCGCGTCCGATTGGTTCGGCGCTGTTCGGCCACTTCGGCGATCGCGTGGGGCGTAAGGTGACGCTGGTCGCCTCGCTGCTCACCATGGGGATTTCCACCGTGCTGATCGGCCTGTTGCCAAGCTACGAAACCATTGGCATCTTTGCCCCTATCCTGCTGGCACTGGCGCGTTTCGGTCAGGGCTTGGGTCTGGGCGGTGAATGGGGCGGAGCGGCCTTGTTGGCCACCGAGAATGCCCCGGCCAAAAAGCGGGCGCTGTACGGCTCGTTCCCGCAGTTGGGCGCCCCTATCGGCTTCTTCTTCGCCAACGGCACCTTCCTGCTGCTCTCCTGGCTGCTGACTGACCAACAGTTTATGGAATGGGGCTGGCGCGTGCCGTTTATCCTGTCCGCCGCGCTGGTGTTGATTGGCCTGTACGTGCGCGTATCGCTGCATGAAACGCCGGTGTTCGCCAAGGTAGCGAAAGCCGGCAAACAGGTGAAAATTCCACTTGGTACCCTGCTCAGCAAGCATCTGAAAGTGACCATCCTCGGCACCTTCATCATGCTGGCGACCTATACGCTGTTCTACCTGATGACGGTGTACTCGATGACCTATGGCACCACACCGCAACCGCTGGGGCTGGGTTACTCGCGTAACAGCTTCCTGTGGATGCTGATGGTGGCGGTGATCGGCTTTGGCGTTATGGTGCCGATTGCCGGCCTGCTGGCGGATGCCTTTGGCCGCCGCAAGACCATGATCGTCATCACCCTGCTGATGATCGCCTTCGCCTTCCTGTTCCCAAGCATGTTGGGCTCCGGTAACCAGACGCTGGTGATGGGCTTCCTGCTGTGCGGCCTGAGCATCATGGGGCTGACCTTCGGTCCGATGGGCGCGCTGCTGCCAGAGCTGTTCCCGACCGAAGTCCGTTATACCGGCGCATCGTTTTCCTACAACGTGGCGTCGATCCTCGGGGCCGCGGTGGCACCTTATATCGCCACCTGGCTGGCAACGCACTACGGTCTGTTCTACGTTGGCCTGTATCTGGCGGCGATGGCCAGCCTCACGCTGATCGCCCTGTTGCTGATGAAAGAGACCCGCGACCAGTCGCTGTAACCCTGCTTATGCGGCCCCCGTCAGGCGGGCCGCACTTCCCGCGTTGTCTCCTGTCATAAAATCAGACTATGCTGAATGCTTCTCTTTTGACGGAAATGGAAATCAATAATGTCTCTGCGCCGCAGGCTGTCTTTGTACGTTGCGCCGTTGGTGGTGATCGCCATTGCGCTGGGTATCTGGTTCTGGTTGATGCCCTCCCACTCAAACGCGCTGTGGCGCATCGTCAGCCAGCAGTGTTTGCCCAACCAGCAAGCGCATAACAACCCCGCTCCCTGTGCGCAAGTCGACCCACAGGCCGGTTTTGTGGTGTTTAAGGACCGCAACGGGCCGCTGCAGTATTTGCTGATGCCAACCGCAAAAATCACCGGTATTGAAAGCCCTGAAGTACTGGAAGCCGACACCCCGAATTTCTTTGCGCAAGCCTGGGCGGCGCGGCATTTCATGGCAGATAAGTACGGCAAAGAGATTGATGACGCTGATATTTCGCTGGCGATCAATTCAGAATATGGGCGAACTCAGAATCAGCTGCACATCCACATCTCCTGCCTGCTGCCGGCGGTAAAAACGCGGCTGGCGCAGTATGCGAAGGATTACAGCGAACAGTGGGAGCCGATGCCGGGCGGCTTGCTTGGGCATGACTATTTGGTGCGTAAGGTCACCGCTGACGACCTGGAAAAACAGGGTGCGTTCCGCTTGCTGGCGGAGGGCGTACAACGCACAGAGGGCCGTATGGGCAGTTTCGGCCTGGCGATGACCGCATTGCCGGGTGGCGACTTCCTGTTGTTGGCCACCGAGCGCAGTCTGCTGCCGTTTACCCTGGCTTCGGCGGAAGAAATTCAGGATCACGACTGCCGGGTTCTGCAATAAAAATGGCCCGCAGTGCGGGCCGTTACAGTCATTTTTTCTTCTTCATTTGCTGCAGAATTTGGCCGCACTGGTTTTCCTCGCCGCCTTCGCTTGGGGAAACCAGTGCCAGCAGGGCCGCAGCCGGTGTCAGTACCACCCCCAGCGCCACCGCAGCCGCACCGCGCGCAATCAACGGGCCGGCCTTCACCCCGGCATCCGGGTGCGCGAACGTCCCCTTCACATACAGCGGCGAACGCAGCGTCAGCACGCGCATCCCCTTACTTTCCGGATCGATGGACAAATCCAGCCGCTCCGTGGCGAAATTAGTATTGCCACTGATATTGATAATCGCGTTCTCGGTGTCGAACACAAACAACCGCGGGGCGGCCACGCCGTTGCTGATCCCGACATCCGCCGCCGCGCAGTTGATGCCCACGACGTCGTCACCAAACAGCTGCGCCACCAAATAGTTGCCGACGTTTAACCCGAGAATTTCCATCAGGCTGCGGCTGATGACCCCGTTGTTGATCACCATGCGCAGATCGCCGCTGCTGGTCGCCAGCAGATCGGCCACCGAATTGCCGCGGCCGGTCAGTTTGGCATCGCCGTTCAATTGCCCCAGGCTGCGTTTCATCGATCCCACATTCGGCAGCAACTGCTTGAGTTGGAATTTACGCGCATGCATATCCACCCGGCCCTGCATCGGATTTTTACTGCCGTCGAGGCGCAGGGTAGAGTTTAAGTTGCCCCCGGCCACGCCGAAGCGCAACGGATCCATCAGGATGGCGCCGTTATCCAACTGCAAATGGGTATAGAGATCGCTCAGCGGCAGCGAACTGCCGTGCTCGATGCGCTTGGCGGTGAATTTGACGTCCGCATCCATCACCTTCCAGCTTTGGGTCTCAAATTTCTCTACCGGCAGCACCTTGCCGGCCGGCTGGCGGCTCTTCTCACCGCGTCCGGCTTTTTCCGTGTTGGAATCCGCCCCAATCAGGGGCGCCAGATCGGCGAAACGCAGCTGTTTCGACAGCACTTCACCGCTCAGCTTCGGCCGGGGTTTGCCGGCGACATATTTCAAATCGCCGTGAATATCGCTGTCGCCGATTTTGCCGTCGAATTTCTGGTACTGGAATACCGCACCGCCTTTTTCGTGCAGCCGGGCAATCAGGTGACCATCGGTGGAATACGGCGGGGTATTGGGCAGCAGCACGCCGGTCAGGCCATACAGATTCCCCAGGCTGTCGCCGGAGAATTTAAGCTGCAAGTCCAGCCCGCCGAGGTTCATCGGATCAGACAGCGTGCCCGCCACCACCACCCGGGTGGTGCCGGAACGTACATCGGCCTGCAGCGGGAATGGCTGATCGGCGCTTTGCAACGACAGCATCCCGCCGATCTTGCCGCTGCCTGCCAGTGGCTCGCCGTTATAGGTGCCTTTCACCTTCCAACCGAAAACATAGTCAGGCGCGATGGCTTTGTCGGCGTCTTTTTTGCCCGTCACCTCGCTGAACGGCAGAGGTTTGCCGAGCGGGTCAATCTCCGCGCGAAAATTCGCCTTCAGCGTGGCGTCTTTGAACGCAATCTGGCCGCGATCGAATACGATGTCATGAATGTTCACCGACCAGGCGGACGGCGGCTGGTTGGGATCGCCGGCCAGGTTAAAGGTCCAGTTATTCTCGCCGTTGGCCAGGCGCTGCAGGCTGGCGTTTGGCTGCTTTAGCCAGATACGCGGGATCAACACTTCTTTGCCCAGCAGTGCCAGCGGCGAGATGCTGGCTTCGACGCGTTGCAACTGGACCATGTGGTCACCCGGGATATTTTTCGGGTTACCCAGCACGATGTCTTCGGCATGAATTCGCGGCCAGGGTACCCAGGCGCGCCAGCCGCCTTCCTCCTTATCGCGCGTCCACGCCACGCCTAAATCGCCACGGATAGCGAACGGACGGTGCAACTCGGCAGACACTTTGTCATTGATAGTCGGTTTGAGGCGATTCCAGTCGAAGGCCAGCGCAAAGATCACCAACGCAGCGATGATCAGCAGCACAATCCCCCCCACCCAAGTGAACGCTTTTCCTGTTCTTGTCATAACGGCTCCCTGAACGCGATAACTTGCCAATAATTGATAAGCCACTTTTATCAAGCCTAGCCGAGGATAGGCAAGAGTTCACGCTTTAGGGGGACCGGGATCAGGCCGCTGGCGCGGAAAACAACCTGGGCAAGGTTTGCAGGGTTTCGAAACGGGCCGGACGGGAAAGGTAGTAGCCCTGCGCTGCCAGGGCGCCGGAACGCTGCACCAGCCGCCATTCCTGCTCGGTTTCCACCCCTTCGACAATCACCCCTTCGCTGTGCTGATTCATTATTCTGACCAGGGTGGAGAGCAGTTGGATCCCATCTTCCGTTTGCTTAAGCAAAGTGAATAATTCACGCGCTACCTTGATGTATTGATAGCGCCAGGTACTGACGGCGGAGAAGTTCGCCAGCCCGCTGCCGAAGTCATCCAGCCACAGCCGCTCTGCGCCGGCAATTTGCTGCAACGAGCCGTTCAAAGCCATGCCTGCGTGCTCCACCAGCTCGAAGCGCAGATAAGGCATGCCGGCAATCTGGCGTTGCAATGCGCCGTGCCGCTGTAGCGCCTGCAACGCAATGCCATCGATATTGACCGATACCATCAGCGCCTGGCGGGTCAGCAACGGCTGCCAGTGCTGGAGCAACGTCAGTTGTTCCTGAATGATCTGCAGACGCTTGCGAACATCGAGGGCGGCAAAATAATGCTCAGGCGACAGGGGCTTGTCCGGCGCGGCAGGATGCGACACCGCCGTCAGCAGTTCGAGCGCCAGTAAAGTGCCGCAGGTGCGGTAGATCGGCTGGAAGGTATACTGCCGCCGGCATTGCCGCCAATAATGCTGCGCTTTTACCTGCGTGCATACGGCAAGGAATGGCGCCAGCAGACCAGAAATCATCTTGGTTGTCATTGGGACTATCGCCATTGAAGGGAAATGAAAACGCTCAGGCTGCGTGATTGCTCCCTTGGGTTTATCGGCAGCGGGCGATAAAACTTTAAGCGGCGGCGAAAGCCTTCTACAGTGAATAGCGATATCAAACACCAAGGAAAAAAACATGCCCTACGTCAATATCAAAATTACCCGTGAAGGCGCGACAGCGGAGCAAAAGAAGCAGTTGATCGCCGGTGTAACCCAACTGCTGGTAGATACGCTGGGGAAAAACCCGGCCACTACCGTGGTGGTCATCGATGAAGTGGAAACCGACAACTGGGGTATCGGCGGCAAATGCGTCACCGACCTGCGCGCCGCCGCTAAATAACGCCGGGATCTGGCCCCTGGATCGGGAAACTTTTGGGTTTCCCGATCGCCGTCATGATTAAATTAAAACGTTGTTTTATTTTTATTGACTCCCCCGTCCCTTGCGTTGAGACTGGATGCGTTTCGCATCCATCCACCTTCTTCTTTCAGCCAGGGCTCGTTGACTATGACCACCCAGAATCTTGCCGTGATCGGCGAATGCATGATTGAACTGTCGCAGAAAGGCGCGGACCTTAGCCGCGGTTTTGGCGGCGATACGCTAAACACCGCCGTTTACATCGCCCGCCAGGTGGCGGAAACCACGCTGCAGGTGCATTACGTTACCGCACTCGGCACCGACAGTTTCAGCGAGGAAATGCTGCAGGCCTGGCAGCAGGAAAAGGTGAACATCGGTTTGATCCAACGGCTGGAAAACAAGCTGCCGGGGTTGTACGTGATCGAAACCGATGAAACCGGCGAACGTACCTTTTACTACTGGCGTAACGACGCGGCTGCCCGCTACTGGCTGACCAGCCCGCAGGCAGAGAGTTTGTGCGAGCAACTGGCCCATTTCGACTATTTATACCTTAGCGGCATCAGCGTGGCGATCCTCGACGCGGCCAGCCGCACCAAGCTGCTGGCGTTGTTGCGTCAGTGTCGAGCCAACGGCGGTAAGGTGATTTTCGATAACAACTATCGCCCGCGCCTGTGGCAAAACAGGGAGGAAACGCAGCAGGTTTATCGCGAGGTACTGGCCTGCACCGACATCGCCTTCCTGACGCTGGATGATGAAGATTTGCTGTGGGGCAAACAGCCGGTGGAACAGGTGGTGCAGCGTACGCAACAACTGGGCGTGGCAGAGATTGTGATCAAACGCGGTGCGGATGCCTGTCTGGTGTTCAGCGCCGAAGGCACGGAATTGGAAATCCCGGCGGTACGGCTGCCGAAAGAAAAAGTGGTGGATACCACAGCGGCCGGAGATTCCTTCAGCGCCGGTTACCTGGCGGTGCGCTTAACCGGCGGTGATACCGCACAAGCGGCGCAACGCGGCCATCTGACGGCCAGCACGGTGATCCAGCATCGCGGCGCCATTATTCCGCTCGCAGCCATGCCGCAGTAATTCCGGTTCCGTAGAAATGCGAAAGGCCAGCATCAACGCTGGCCTTTTTATTGGACTCGAAAATCCATCTTAATACCCTATGGATTTCAGGTTGTAGCCAGGCGCCAAGCTATCTCATCCCCAGGAGCTTACTTTAGTAAGTGACTGGGGTGTGATAGTGCAGGTAACAACGCTACAGCCTGAAAGACGACGGGTATTTAGCCTGCTACCGCGATACGTTTCATATCCGTCATATACCCGCGCAGCTTACGGCCAACGGATTCGATTGGGTGATTACGCACCGCTTCGTTCACGTCACGCAGTTGCGCGTTGTCGACTGAAGTGCCGGCCACGGATTTGCCCAGGTCACCCGCTTGCAGGGTGGTCATGAACTCTTTCAGCAATGGCACTGCCGCGTTGGCGAACAGGTAGTTACCGTACTCCGCGGTATCAGAGATAACCACGTTCATTTCGTACAGACGCTTACGCGCAATGGTGTTGGCGATCAGCGGCAGCTCGTGCAGTGATTCGTAGTAAGCGGATTCTTCGATGATGCCTGCATCCACCATGGTTTCGAACGCCAACTCAACACCGGCTTTAACCATCGCGACCATCAGTACGCCGTGGTCAAAGTATTCCTGCTCGCTGATTTTGCCTTCAAACTGCGGCGCGTTTTCAAACGCCGATTTGCCGGTCTCTTCACGCCAGTTCAGCAGTTTCACGTCGTCTTCTGCCCAGTCGGCCATCATGCCGCTGGAGAAGGCGCCGGAGATGATGTCGTCCATGTGTTTCTGGAACAGTGGCGCCATGATCTCTTTCAGCTGTTCGGACAGCGCATAAGCACGCAGTTTAGCCGGGTTGGACAGGCGATCCATCATCAGGGTGATGCCGCCCTGCTTCAGCGCTTCGGTAATGGTTTCCCAACCGAACTGGATCAGTTTTTCTGCATAAGCCGGTTCGGTGCCTTCAGCAACCAGTTTGTCGAAACACAGCAGTGAACCCGCCTGCAACATGCCACACAGGATGGTTTGCTCACCCATCAGGTCAGATTTCACTTCGGCAACGAAGGAAGATTCCAGTACGCCGGCACGATGACCGCCGGTCGCGGCAGCCCAAGCCTTGGCAATCGCCATGCCTTCGCCTTTAGGGTCGTTTTCCGGGTGAACCGCAATCAGGGTCGGTACGCCGAAACCGCGTTTGTATTCTTCACGCACTTCGGTGCCCGGACATTTTGGCGCAACCATCACCACGGTGATGTCTTTACGCACCTGCTCACCCACTTCAACGATGTTGAAGCCGTGAGAGTAGCCCAGCGCCGCGCCGTCTTTCATCAGCGGCTGTACGGCACGCACTACGGAGGTGTGCTGCTTGTCCGGCGTCAGGTTAACCACCAGGTCTGCCTGCGGGATCAGTTCTTCGTAAGTCCCCACCTTGAAACCGTTCTCGGTCGCTTTACGCCATGAAGGGCGTTTTTCGTCGATGGCTTCTTTGCGCAGGGCGTAGGCAACATCCAGGCCCGAGTCACGCATGTTCAGGCCTTGGTTCAGACCCTGGGCGCCACAGCCGACAATCACCACTTTTTTGCCTTTCAGGTAGCCGGCTTCGTCAGCGAATTCGTCACGTGTCATAAAGCGGCATTTACCCAATTGCGCCAACTGCTGACGCAGGTTCAATGTGTTGAAATAGTTAGCCATGGTGGTACTCCAGTTAGATGTTGTGTCGATTTTGGTCATCGATGTTATTTTCATTCCCCGCCCTGTCTGTGCGGAGATTCGTTAAACTCAATGTATAACAGGAAACGCGTTGCTTAAATTGATATATTACGAACGTGATATTGCAATTTATGCAACACTCTTGCTGCGAGCGTACTGATATGGATTTGCGTGATTTAAAGCTGTTTCTTCATCTGGCCGAAAGCCATCACTTTGGCCGCACCGCCAAGGCGATGCACGTCAGCCCGTCGACGCTTTCCCGCCAGATCCAACGGCTGGAAGAGATCCTCGGGCAGCCGCTGTTTTTGCGCGATAACCGCACTGTGCAGCTCACCAATGCCGGTGAACAGCTAAAAGATTTTGCTCAGCAGACGCTGTTGCAATACCAGCAGTTGAAACATTCGCTAGGCCAACATGGCCCTTCGCTGAGCGGCGAACTGCGGCTGTTTTGCTCGGTCACCGCCGCCTACAGCCACCTGCCGCCGATCCTCGACCGCTTCCGCGCACAGCATCCGCTGGTAGAAATTAAACTCACCACCGGCGATGCTGCCGACGCGGTCGATAAAGTTCAGTCCAACGAAGCCGATCTGGGTATTGCCGGCCGGCCTGAAACCCTGCCCACCAGCGTAGCCTTCACCAAAATCGGCGAGATCCCGCTGGTGCTGATTGCCCCGGCGCTACCGTGTGCCGTGCGCAGTCAGGCCTTTGCCGAGCAGCCCGACTGGGCCAATATTCCGTTTATCCTGCCGGAGCATGGCCCGTCACGAAAACGCATCGAGCTGTGGTTCCGCCGCCAGCGCATCGCCAATCCGCTGATTTACGCCACCGTCGGCGGCCACGAAGCCATAGTTTCCATGGTGGCTCTGGGTTGCGGCATCGCGCTGATCCCCGGCGTGGTGGTGGACAACAGCCCGGAGCCGGTGCGTAACCGCATCTCGCAGTTAGAGAACATCTCCATGGTCGAGCCGTTCGAGCTGGGGGTCTGCGTGCAGAAAAAACGCCTCAGCGATCCACTGATCGATGCTTTCTGGCGCTTGCTGTCATAAATCTGCCGGGTCGACTTGCTTCATCGCCTCCACCTGCATCAACCAGTGGTAGAGCGGCTCCAACTGCCGGAAGCCCTGCGCCAGCCTCTGTGTCAGACCAGCGTTGAACAACCTCTCCACCTGGCTATCGGTGGCCATCACGGCGAAGGATTTACGGTTGTACCAGGTAGCGATGTCTGCCGCCTGCTCTTTAACCAGCGGGCGTTTGTAGCTTTCCCCCACCAGCTCGAAAGGGGGTCGACAGCAGGCCGCGACGTCGAGAAATGGCTGCGGACGACGTTGCAGCGTATGGCGAAACAGGTCCATGGTTGGCTTGTTGGCACTGTAATAGCCCAACCCGTAGCGCAACATGTCCGGCCCCAGTTCGAAGAAATAAACCGGTGCGTCCTTCCAGTCTTTGCTCGGCCGTTTGAACGTCAGCCACATGCGGCTGCGGTAACGTGACTTGTCGTGCGAAAAACGCGTGTCGCGGTGAATGCGCGACAGCGTTTTGCCGATCGCCGGCCGGGTTTCGAACTGTGGATCGATCGCCAGCATCGTCGGGGCCAGCTCAGCCACCAGCAAACGGAACGGCGTCAGCAGCTCGCTATCGTAAACGCCGCGGTTGGCCTCAAACCACTCTTTGTCGTTCTCGACCCGCACCTGCTGCAGAAAATTCAGGCCCTGTTGGCTAAAGCCGTTAAATTGATCCGTCATGCGCCGTCCTTGTCGGTTCCCTTAGCCCTGCAAAAAGAAGCGGAACGCCGGGTTATCGGTTTCATCGTGGCAGTCGTAGCCCAGCGCCTGCAGATGCTGCTCAAACTCAGGTTCGGTCTGCGACAGCTCAAAGCCTGCCAGCACGCGGCCAAAGTCGGTGCCGTGGCTGCGGTAATGGAACAGCGAAATATTCCAGTGGGTGCCCAGGGTTTGCAAAAACTTCAGCAACGCGCCCGGCGACTCCGGGAATTCAAAGCTGTACAGCCGCTCGCGCAGCGGTTTCGAAGGACGCCCGCCCACCATATAACGCACATGCAGCTTGGCCATTTCGTCGTCGGACAGATCCACCACCTGATAACCGTCGGCGTTCAGTTCATCGATAATTTCCAGACGTTCGGCATGGCCGCGCGTCAGACGGACACCGACGAAAATGCAGGCGTTATCCGCATCGGCGTAACGGTAATTGAACTCGGTTACCGACCGGCCGCCCAGCAGTTGGCAAAACTTCAGGAAGCTGCCTTTTTGCTCCGGAATGGTCACCGCCAGCAGGGCTTCGCGCTGTTCGCCCAATTCGCAGCGTTCCGACACATAGCGCAAACCGTGGAAGTTCAGGTTGGCGCCGGACAGCACATGCGCCAGGCGTTCGCCCTGGATGTTGTGCTGCTGCACATACTTCTTCAGCCCGGCCAACGCCAGCGCGCCGGAGGGTTCAGCAATGGCGCGTACGTCTTCGAACAAATCTTTGACCGCCGCGCAGATAGCGTCGCTGTCGACGGTGATCACGTCGTCCAGATATTCCCGGCACAGGCGGAAGGTTTCGTCACCGATGCGCTTCACCGCCACGCCTTCGGCAAACAGCCCGACACGCGCCAGATCCACCGGATGCCCGGCATCCAGCGCCGCTCGCAGACAGGCGGAGTCTTCCGCCTCCACGCCGATCACTTTGATCTGCGGCATCAGTTGCTTGATTAATACCGCCACGCCGGCCGCCAGGCCACCGCCGCCAACCGGAACAAACACCCGGTCAAGGTGCGCGTCCTGTTGCAACAGTTCCATCGCCAGCGTGCCCTGCCCGGCGATCACCGTCGGGTGATCAAACGGGGGAACGAAGGTCATGCCCTGCTTGTGCGAAAGCTCGATCGCTCTGGCCTTGGCTTCATCAAAATTAGCGCCGTGCAACAGCACTTCGCCGCCGAAACCACGCACCGCATCCACTTTGATGTCTGCAGTGGACACCGGCATGACGATCAGCGTTTTAATCCCCAGCCGTTTGCCGGAATAAGCCACGCCTTGCGCATGGTTGCCGGCCGAAGCCGTCACCACGCCGCGCGCTTTTTGCTCTTCGTTCAGGCTGGCGATCATGGCATAGGCCCCGCGCAGCTTGAAACTGTGCACCGGCTGACGATCTTCGCGCTTCACCAGAATGGTATTGCCGAGGCGCGAAGAAATTTTGCTCATGGCCTGCAACGGGGTGACCTGAGCCACCTCGTAAACCGGCGAGCGGAGCACCGCTCGCAAATACTCCGCGCCACAGGGGGCGTCGGGTAGGGGTTGCGATACCGCCATGATGCTTAGCCTCCCAGCTTGCTCTTGTCGCGTACGGCACCTTTGTCGGCGCTGGTCGCCAACATGGCATAGGCACGCAGGGCAAAGGAAACCTGACGCTCACGGTTTTTCGGTGTCCAGGCCAGATCGCCACGCGCCAGCTCCACTTCACGGCGAGCCGCCAGTTCGCTGTCCGTGACGTCCAGCACCATGCTGCGATTAGGAATATCGATGTCGATCATGTCGCCATCTTCGACCAGCGCAATCAGGCCGCCGCTGCCCGCTTCCGGAGAAACGTGGCCGATAGACAGGCCCGAAGTCCCGCCCGAGAAACGTCCGTCGGTGATCAGCGCACAGGCTTTGCCCAGGCCCATCGACTTCAGGTAGGTGGTTGGGTACAGCATTTCCTGCATGCCCGGCCCGCCCTTCGGCCCTTCGTAGCGGATCACCACCACATCGCCGGCAACCACTTTGCCGCCGAGGATCGCTTCCACCGCGGAGTCCTGGCTTTCATACACTTTGGCCGGACCACGGAAAGTCAGGTTGTCTTTATCGACGCCGGCGGTCTTGACGATGCTGCCGTCCAGCGCCATGTTGCCGTACAGCACGGCCAAGCCACCATCCTGGCTGAACGCATTTTCCAGCGAGCGGATACAGCCTTCGGCACGATCATCGTCCAGCGTATCCCAGCGGCAATCTTGCGAGAACGCCTTGGTGGTACGAATGCCCGCCGGACCGGCGCGGAACATTTTTTTCACCGCCTCATCCTTGGTCAGCATGATGTCGTACCGATCCAGCGTCTGCGGCAGGGTCAGCCCCAGGATGTTGTACACATCGCGGTTCAGCAGGTTTGCGCGGTCCAGCTCACCGAGGATCGCCAGCACGCCGCCGGCGCGGTGCACGTCTTCCATATGGTATTTCGGGGTGCTTGGCGCCACTTTACACAGGTGCGGCACCTTGCGTGACAGGCGGTCGATATCTTCCATGGTGAAATCAATTTCGCCCTCCTGCGCGGCAGCCAGCAGGTGCAGCACGGTATTGGTCGACCCGCCCATGGCGATATCCAGCGTCATGGCGTTTTCAAACGCCGCCTTGTTGGCGATGCTGCGCGGCAGTGCGCTTTCGTCGTCTTGCTCGTAGTAGCGTTTGGTCAGGGCAACGATGCGTTTACCGGCGTTGAGGAACAGATCCTTACGGTCGGCATGGGTCGCCAGCAGCGAGCCGTTACCCGGTTGCGACAGGCCCAGCGCTTCGGTCAAACAGTTCATTGAGTTGGCGGTGAACATGCCGGAACAGGAACCGCAGGTCGGGCAGGCTGAGCGTTCAATTTGTTCGCTGTCGGCGTCGCTGACGTTCGGGTTGGCCCCCTGGATCATTGCATCGACCAGATCCAGCTTGATGATTTGATTGGAGAGCTTGGTTTTACCGGCTTCCATCGGGCCGCCGGAAACGAAAATCACCGGAATGTTCAGGCGCAGTGACGCCATCAACATGCCCGGGGTGATTTTGTCGCAGTTGGAAATGCACACCATCGCATCCGCACAGTGGGCATTGACCATGTATTCGACCGAGTCGGCGATCAGTTCGCGCGACGGCAGGGAATAGAGCATGCCGCCGTGGCCCATGGCGATACCGTCATCCACCGCAATGGTGTTGAACTCTTTGGCTACGCCGCCTGAGGCTTCGATCTGTTCTGCAACCAGCTTGCCCAAATCACGCAGATGCACATGGCCCGGAACGAACTGGGTAAAGGAGTTAACCACCGCGATAATGGGTTTGCCAAAATCGTCATCGGTCATTCCGGTCGCGCGCCATAATGCGCGGGCACCCGCCATGTTGCGGCCGTGGGTGGTGGTGGCGGAACGGTACTTAGGCATGCTCTTCACTCCAAATGTATTTATTACAGGCGGCGAACGAACCGCCTGGATATTCTTGTCTGTCTGTCGCTTTACCCTAACAGGTAACGTCGTTATTTATGGGTTTACCGGATCCAGCCAACCGTACTTGTCTTCGGTCTTGCCGGTAAACAGGCCAAAGAACGCCTGTTGAATTTGTTTGGTCACCGGGCCGCATTTGCCAATGCCGACCTGGATGCCGTCAACGCTGCGCACCGGGGTGATTTCCGCTGCGGTGCCGGACATGAACACTTCGTCGGCCAGGTACAGCGACTCACGCGACAGCACCTGCTCACGCACTTCGAAGCCCATGTCTTTCGCCAACTTGATGATGGCGTCACGGGTAATGCCCGGCAGTGCGGAAGAGGTAAACGGTGGGGTGAACAACACGCCGTCTTTCACTTCAAACAGGTTCTCGCCCGCGCCTTCGGAAATATAGCCGTGCACGTCAAGCGCAATCCCTTCCTGATAACCGTGGCGGCGCGCTTCGCTGCCTACCAGCAAGGAGGAAAGGTAATTACCGCCGGCTTTGGCCGCGGTTGGGATGGTGTTTGGCGCTACGCGCTGCCAGGACGAAACCATGGCATCGATACCTTGATCCAGCGCCTCTTCACCCAGGTACGCGCCCCAAGGAAACGCCGCGATAATCACGTCGGTTTTGTAACCGTCCGGCGGGTTAACCCCCATGCCGACGTCACCCACAAACACCAACGGGCGAATATAAGCGCTGACCAGGTTGTTTTTACGCAACGTGGCGCGGCAGGCTTCCATCAGTTCATCAACGCTTTGCGATACCGGCATACGGTAGATTTTTGCCGAGTCATGCAGGCGCTGCATATGCTCACGGTGACGGAACACCACCGGACCTTTATGGGAGTCGTAGCAACGGACTCCTTCAAACACCGAAGTGCCGTAGTGCAGTGCGTGCGACATCACGTGCACTTTGGCGTCAGCCCAGGGAACCATCTCACCATTGAACCAAATGTAATCGGCTTTCTTCGTCATTGTTCTTTATCCTTCTCACGCATCAGGCGCGTATTTGTTGTGATGTTTGTTGTTGGATCTCAACGCAGGAGACATCCATCAGTTTGCTCAACTGAGATGACAGTAGATCCACCGGGCGCTGGCTGGCAACGGTCAATTCAATATTAATCTTGTCGGTATTTGACGCCGAAACCATATTCATAGCACAAACCTGAAAGCCGCGATGACGCACGACGCGCAATACGCGCTCTAACATTTCAGGGCGAAAGCGGGCCTGGATCGAGAGTTGATGCTGCATCATGAGATTTTCTCCAACATGGTTTCGTTACCGGCACCCGGCGGCACCAGCGGCCAGACGTTTTCGAGTTCATCTATCGACACATGCAGCAGATAAGGGCCTTCACTGTTGAATAAGGCGTCGAGTGCGTCTGCCACCTGGTCTTTACGGGTGATACGTTGGCCGGGAATGCCGAAGGCGTTGGCCAGCATCAGGAAATCGGGGTTATCGGAGAGATTGGTTTCGCTGTAACGCCCGTCAAAAAACAGCTGTTGCCACTGGCGAACCATGCCTAAACGCTGGTTATCCAGTAACACGATTTTCAGCGGCAGTTGCTTGCGTTTTATGGTGCCCAGTTCCTGTACGTTCATCATGAAAGAACCGTCGCCCGACACGCAGATCACCGTATCTTCCGGGCGTGCCATTTGGGCGCCAACCGCGGCCGGCACGCCGAACCCCATGGTGCCCAAACCGCTGGAGGTGATGAAATTCTCCGGGCGTTCGAAAGTCATGTGCTGAGCGGTCCACATCTGGTGCTGGCCCACGTCGGTGGTAACCACGCTATTGGCCGGCTTGCGCTCGGACAGCTGTTTCAACAGCAACGGCGCGTAGATTGGCTGCCCCGGATGGTCGTAACGCCAGGTATGGGTTTCTTTCAGCTCAACCACCCGTTGCTGCCAGGCGGCAATCTTCAGCGGCTGCTGCAACGCCGGCAACAACGCTTTCAAATCGCCCTGCAGCGCGACGTGCGCCTGACGCAATTTGCTCATTTCCGCCGGGTCGATATCCATGTGGATCACCTTGGCGTGCGGAGCAAAAGCATTCAGTTTGCCGGTCACGCGGTCGTCAAAACGCGCGCCGACGGCGATCAACAGATCGCATTCCTGCACTGCCAGGTTGGCGCCCTTGGTGCCATGCATGCCGAGCATGCCGAGGTAATACGGGTCGGCGGCATCGGCCGCGCCCAGCCCTTTCAGCGTGACAACGTTGGGCATTTGAGTCACCGCGATAAACTCACGCAGCGCCGGTACCGCCTGCGCCATGCCCACGCCGCCACCGACGTACAACATCGGCTTGTGTGCCTGCGCCAATAATTCGACAGCCTGCGCCACCTCCGCTGCCGGGTAGTGCAGTTCCTCAACGACCGGCACCAGATGCGGGTGCAGTTCGCCGTGGGCCAGTTGGATGTCTTTCGGGATATCGATCAGCACCGGGCCAGGGCGCCCGCTGCAGGCAATGGCGAAGGCTTCCGCCATGATACCCGGCAGCGCGTCCAGTGATTCCACCAGGAAGCTGTGTTTGGTACAGGCCAGAGACAGGCCGAGAACATCGATCTCCTGAAAGGCATCGGTGCCAATCAGCGCAGAGCCCACCTGGCCGGTGATAGCCACCACCGGAACCGAGTCCAGCAGCGCATCGGCCAGGCCGGTGATCAAATTGGTGGCACCGGGACCAGAGGTGGCGATACAAACGCCGACTCTGCCGGTTGAGCGAGCATAGCCAATGGCCGCCATTGCGGCGCCTTGTTCGTGGCGGCACAGTAGGTGTTCCACCCCACCGTCATACAATGCATCGTAGACCGGCATGATTGCGCCGCCCGGATAGCCGAAAACCTTATCAACTCCCTGTGCACGCAATGCTTGTACTACCCACTGAGCCCCATTCATAGTTATTTCCCCGCCTTACTTCGACAACTGCAGGATTTTGTTCTGTTGTTCATTTTCTTATCCTCGCTTCACTTTTCTCTTGCCAATAAAAAACCCCCGGACCTTTCGGTGCGGGGGTTCTCTTGCGATTCCGGCTTGTTTTCTAAGCCATTCTTCGTCCAAGTGCAGCCCCGCACGGTGGGATAATAATCACCACCACGCTAATCACGACTAGGCTAATCACTTGGGCAAAGGCTTTCATAATGGGTTTGTTCACTGTGCTCGTTTCGAACTAATGCCTACAGAGGTACCATAGTCCCGCGCGGCATGACAACACTTTTTTTGCGTTATTATTCGGCGCAATCTGGTCATACCTCGTGCAAAATATCCGGTTTTCAAACGTTAGCGTGCACACCCGAAGACTTCACGGCCCCCGAAATCGCTTTGCCGCGCGTGTCCTTGCCGAAGAACACCAGCAACGCAATCACGATCGCCACCGTACCGGCGATAATCGCCATCGCCAGCCCGTAATTGTGGCCGTTATGCTCGGCGATCGTCGCCTGCAGCGTGGCATTGACCGAGGCAATCAGGTTGCCCAATTGGTAAACAAATCCCGGCAGCACCGCGCGGGTATTGGCCGGCACCAATTCGGTGAGGTAAGTCGGCACCACGCCCCAGGCCCCCTGCACCATGAACTGCATCAGGAATGCGCCAATCCCCAGCATCAGCGAGCCGCTGGAAAATGCCCATAGCGGGATCACCGGCAGCGCCAGCAACGCAGCGATGATAATCGCCTTCTTGCGGCCGATTTTTTCCGATAACGCCCCAAAGAAAACGCCGCCGATGATTGACGCAATATTGTAGCTAATGGCGATGATACTGACGGTTTTAGGATCGAACCCGTGCTGAACTTTCAAAAACACCGGGTACATATCCTGGGTGCCGTGCGAGAAGAAATTGAATGCCGCCATCAGCAATACCAAGTAGCCGCACAGCTTCCAATGGCTCTTCAACACCGGCAGCAATGCGCTGCTTTCTTTGCGTTCTCGGGCCGCCAACCACACCGGCGATTCCTGCACGCAGTAGTAAATAAACGGCAACAGTAAAATGGGGGCGGCACCGATCACGAACATGCCGCGCCAGCCAATCACCTCGAACAGCAGGCCATACACCACCGCCGCCAACAGGTAGCCAAAGGGGTAACCGGCCTGGAAAATCCCCGACATCAGGCCGCGAGAACGATCGGGAATGGTTTCCATCGCCAGCGACGATGCCACGCCCCAGATCCCACCCATCGCCACGCCGTACAACACCCGCAGCAGCAGGAACACCGTCAACGACGGCGCCGCCGCAGACAGTAATTCAAACACCGAAAAGAACACGATATTCAGCATCAAAATCGGTTTGCGGCCATATTTTTCCGCCGCACGACCGAAGATCAGCGCGCCGATCGGGCGCACCGCCAACGTCAGCAGGATCGCCAGCGTCACCTCTTCCATACCGACATGGAAAGATTGCGCGATATCGCTGAGCAGAAAGACCAGCACGAAGAAATCGAAAGCATCAAGCGTCCAGCTTGAGAAGCTGGCGATAGCTGCATTGCGTTGCAGCGGAGTCCAACCAAACATAATGTTATCCCTACCGTAGAGTACGTAGTCATGAGGTTTAGCGGCTGCCGCGGCAGAGTGCGGCGGCGGTCGGAGTTTGTTAAATAAGTGATTTTTATTTTACTCAATTGTTAAATACACCCATTCCCCCTTCGGTCGCAACATGGTTAGCCTGCTAATGTGTTGCAGCGTTCGCGTAATTGTTAAGGGGTATTGCCACGCTTTGCGAAGCTCTACGCAAAATAAAGCTATCTTCATGAAATTTATTATTTTAATTACGGCTTGGCGCGCAAATATCTCAAGGTTGCCGCGCGACGACGACGCACATCCCGCATCATGTTGCCTTCAGCAAGGAGAGCAATATGTCACTGGCAGTGATCTACACCCGGGCCACGCTGGGCGTTCAGGCCCCTTCGGTTACGGTGGAAGTGCATATCAGTAATGGGTTGCCCGGTCTGACGATGGTCGGTCTACCGGAAACCACGGTAAAAGAGGCTCGCGATCGGGTACGCAGCGCCTTGATCAATAACGGTTTCACCTTTCCTGCACGGCGGATTACCGTCAATCTGGCACCGGCCGATCTGCCCAAAGAAGGCGGTCGCTATGATCTGCCGATTGCGCTGGCGATCCTCGCCGCCTCCGAACAGTTACCGGCCGATCGGTTGGCGCGCTATGAGTTTCTTGGGGAGCTGGCATTATCTGGCGCACTGCGGGGCGTCAGCGGTGCGATCCCTGCCGCGCTGGCCGCACTGGAGGCAGGGCGGCAATTGGTTTTGGCGGCCGCCAATGGGCCGGAGGTGGGGCTAATTACGCAGAGCAAAACCCTGGTGGCAGAACACCTGCTGGAAGTGTGCGCCTTTCTGTCAGGCAAAGGGGATTTGCCGGTAGCCAATGCGCCGCCGGCAACCAACATTTCGCCAGAACCAGCCGACCTGCAGGACATTCTGGGCCAGGAACAGGCCAAGCGGGCGCTGGAGATCGCCGCCGCCGGTGGCCACAACCTGCTGTTGGTCGGCCCGCCGGGAACCGGGAAAACCATGTTGGCCAGCCGCCTGAATGGCCTGCTCCCTCCACTGACCGACCAGGAGGCGCTGGAAAGCATCGCCGTGGCCAGCCTGCTGCATCATGCTGCGCAAGCGCTGCCGTGGCGACAGCGGCCGTTTCGCGCACCGCATCACAGCGCCTCGATGGCCGCACTGGTCGGCGGCGGCTCACTGCCGCGACCCGGTGAAATTTCCATGGCGCACAATGGCGTACTGTTTCTCGATGAGTTGCCCGAGTTCGAAAGACGGGTGCTGGATGCCCTGCGCGAACCGCTGGAGTCTGGCGAGATCGTGGTTTCACGCGCCAGCGCCAAAGTTTGCTTCCCGGCACGGGTACAGCTGATCGCCGCCATGAATCCCAGCCCTACCGGGCATTATCAGGGCATGCATAACCGCGCATCGCCACAACAGGTTTTACGCTATCTGGGGCGGCTTTCAGGGCCGTTTCTCGATCGCTTCGATTTATCGATTGAGGTGCCGCTGTTGCCGCCAGGGGTGCTCAGCAAAAAACGCATCGCCGGTGAAAGCAGCACTCAGGTACGGGAGCGGGTCCTGCTGGCGCGCGAAAGACAGCTCGGCCGGGCGGGCAAGATCAATGCTCTGCTAAAGAATCATGAGGTCGAAAGGGATTGCCGGCTTAGCGCAGCGGACGCGGATTTTCTTGAAACAACCTTAAACCGGTTGGGATTATCGGTTCGCGCCTGGCAGCGGATCCTGAAAGTGGCCCGCACGCTGGCGGATTTGGCGGGAGATCGGGATATTGATAAGCGCCACTTGAGTGAAGCGCTTGGCTATCGCAGTATGGACCGCCTGTTGCTGCAGTTGCACCGCAGCCTGGAATAATAATGGGGCCCAAAGGCCCCATCGTTATTAATCGTCGCTGTCGGTGTAATCTTCCACCGCATCAGCCTGCGGCTTACCGCCGGACAGGGTATGGAATTTTTTCGGGCGGCGTGTGCGCGCCAGATATTTAGCCCATACTTTTTCCTGCTCGGTAACCGGCTCACGCTCACCGTGGCACACTGCGACGAACAACTGTTCTTCTTCAGTGGCCGGCTGGCGTTTACCCGTGTCCAGCTCGTTGAACGCATACCCGAAACGCTCTAGCAATTGCGCTTCTTTAATGGTGAAATCGCCGTGACGGGAGAACCCGCGAGGGTAATGTTTATTATCAAAAAAACGATTGGTCGTGGTGAAGCTATCCGCCATCTGACACGCTCCTAATTCTCTCATGGCCGTGCTGTTTATGGCGCGGAGTATTAGATAGGCTTGACATTGTGTAAAACAAAACATTTAAATCTTAACGATAAAAATTACTGGAGATGGGTGTGGATACCGAATTACTGAAAACCTTTTTGGAGGTCAGTAGAACGCGTCACTTTGGCCGAGCCGCAGAATCCTTGTACTTAACGCAGTCTGCCGTCAGTTTCCGCATCCGCCAGTTAGAAAACCAATTGGGCGCGAATTTATTCACCCGTCACCGCAACAATATCCGTCTGACGCCAGCCGGGGAGCGGCTTTTGCCCTATGCTGAAAGCCTGATGATGACCTGGCAATTGGCGAAAAAGGAGGTGGTGCGGTCACTGCAACATACCGAATTGTCCATCGGTGCCACCGCATCATTGTGGGAAGCCTATTTGACCCCGTGGCTGCAGTCGCTCTATCAGCAACGCGAAGCGTTACAACTGGAAGCCCGGGTTGCGCTACGGCACTCTTTGGTAAAGCAGCTGCATGAAAGACAGCTCGATTTGCTCATCACCACCGAGCCGCCAAAGATGGATGAGCTGGCCAGCCAACTGCTGGGCAATTTCTCGTTGCGGCTGTTCTCTTCCAGCCAGCGCGATCAACATGCGCCAATGCCGTATATCAAGTTGGAATGGGGAGCTGATTTCCATCAGCAGGAAAGCCGCATGCTGGAAAGCGACACTCTGCCGGTGCTCACCACCACCTCTGCGCATCTGACCCGACAACTGCTGGAAACCACCGGCGGCTGTGCCTTCTTGCCCAGCCAGTGGGAGAAGGACTACCCGCAGTTGACCGTAGCCGCCGATATCCCGGCGATTATCCGCCCGCTGTATGCCGTCTGGCTGCAAAATAGCGACCAACAGCCGCTGATCCGGCAATTGCTGAAAATACCTTTGAATACCACAGTATGAGCCGTTATAACGGCTTCAAACGAGGATGCCGGGGTTTGGCTCGCCTGTTGAGCCAAAACGCGCTCATCGCCTTCTGAAGGCCGATAAAGCAGAACAGCAAGATACCGATAACGATTTTGGTCCACCACGAACTGAGCGTACCGTCGAAGGTGATGTAACTCTGAATCAACCCCTGGATCAGCACCCCCAACAGCGTGCCCAATACGGTGCCTACGCCACCGGTCAACAAGGTCCCGCCAATCACGACGGCGGCAATGGCATCCAGTTCCACGCCGCTGGCGGCCAAGGCGTAACCCGCTGAGGTATACAGCGAGAAAATAATCCCGGACAGTGCCGCCAGCGTGCCTGAGAGCAGGTAAATCAGTACGGTCGTACGCTGCACCGGCACCCCCATCAGTGCCGCAGACACCCGATTGCCGCCAATGGCGTAGACGTTATGTCCGAAGCGCGTACGGTGCGCCAGCACCATGCCGACCGCCACCACCAATAGCATCACCAGCGCCAGCAACGTAAAGCGGCCACCGCCTGGCAGCTTCCAGGCATAGTTCGCCAACGTCGCATATAAGGGGTGTTCGATGGGAATCGACTCCTCCGAGACGATGAAACTCATGCCCCGGACGAAGAACATTCCGGCCAGCGTGATGATAAACGCCGGTAACTTCAGCACATCAATGATCCAGCCCATCAGCGCACCAAATGATGCTCCCATCAGCAGCGCAATGACGAACGCGTAACCCGGCGCAATACCGTAGGTCCCTATCAGCTTGGCCAGCAGGACCCCGGTGAAGGCGATCACCGAGCCGACCGACAGATCAATGCCGCCGGAAAGGATCACAAACGTCATGCCGACCGCGACAATGCCGAGAAAGGCGTTGTCGGTCAGCAAATCGCACCACACCCGCGTTGAGGCAAAACTGGGAAACTGCGTAAGGCAAAAACCGTAGCCCAGCAGGAACACCAGGACAGTAATCCACAGCGGAAGATTACGTTTGATCATGGTTTTCTTCTCCTCAGCAGCTGGCGCAGCGTGAAGCTTGGCGATTGCACCATCAACACCGCCAACACCACGATCGCCTTCAACACCAGATTAAACTCCGGCCGGTAACCAGACAGTAAAATGCCGGTATTCATGCCCTGAATAATTAATGCCCCCACCACCGACAACAGCAGGTTAAAACGGCCGCCCAACAGTGAACCGCCACCAATCACCACCGCCAGGATCGCATCCAGCTCTAACCACAGTCCGGCATTGTTGGCATCTGCACCACGGATATCCGCCGTGACGATAATCCCGGCTACGGCGGCGCACAGCCCGCAGATCACATATACCGCTATCACCACCCAGCCGGTACTGACACCTGCATTGCGCGCCGAACGTAGATTGATGCCAACGGCTTCGATAAACAGCCCCAGTGCCGTTTTACGCGTCAGCAACCAGATCAACAACAGCATCACCACGGCAATGATCGCCGGCATCGGCAAATACATCAGTGCACCGCTGCCGAGTCGCGCCAATCCCTCGCGTTCAAAGGTGACAATCTGTCCTTCGGTGATCAGCTGCGCAATGCCACGTCCAGCCACCATCAGCATCAGCGTGGCGACAATCGGTTGTATCTGCAGAACCGCGACCAGAAACCCATTCCACAGGCCACATAGCGCGCCAACTGCCAAGGCGGCAGCCAGTACGTAGCCCAAGGGATAGCCGGCGCTGGTCATCGTGGCAGCCGTGGCACCGGCTATAGCCATCACTGCCCCCACGGAAAGATCGATGCCGCCGGTGGCGATCACCAACGTCATGCCCAACGCCAATAACGCGACCGGCGCGCCACGGTTAACAATGTCGATTACACTGCCGAACAGCCGACCATCCTGAATGTGTATGGAAAAGAAATTCGGGGCGACCAGGCTGTCGATCAGCAAAATCACCGCCAACGCCCCCAACTGCGTTGCCCCGGCTGGAATGACCCATCTGACTTTACGCGGTCCACTGGTCATGGAGAAACTCCTGAGGTTCATCCGGCCCCCTGTTGTGCGGCTATCGCCTGCATGATCGCAGGCACCGTAATGGCTCCATGCTCGAGCTGCGCCACGTGTTTTCTGTCCCGTAGCACCACAATACGATCGGCATAGCCCGCCAGTTCCTCCAGTTCGGAGGAGATCACCAGCAGCGCCAGGCCTTCGTCACACAGTTTTTCGATCAAACGAATGATTTCAGCATGCGCGCCAACGTCAATGCCGCGAGTCGGTTCATCCAGGATCAGAAAACGGGGTTTGGTCGCCAACCAGCGTGACAGCAGCACCTTCTGCTGGTTACCACCGGACAGGTATTGGATTTGCTGTTCCGGCCCCGGCGTGCGGATGCCCAGCAGTTGGATATAACTTTCGGTAATGCGGGTTTGTTCTCTCAGCGAGAGCGGCCTGAGCCAACCGCGCTGTGCCTGCAAGGCTAAGATGATGTTTTCCCGCACCGTCGCAGCACCAATAATCCCCTCGGTTTTACGGTCTTCAGGGCAATACCCAAAGCCCAGACTGGCAGCTTTACGCGGCGTACGAATGTTCACCGCACGTCCTGCGACTTTTACACTGCCGTTGTCGCGCGATTTAATACCGAATATTAGCTGGGCCGTTTCGGTGCGTCCCGATCCCAGCAGACCCGCCAACCCAACGATTTCACCCGGGCGAATCTGCAGGTCGAAAGGCTCCACCATGCCGCGCCGTCCGTAACCGCTGAATTCGACCAACGGGGGGGCCTCTGTTGACGTATGCTCGCCACGTTTCAGTAGCGACTCATCAAACGCGTGGCCCAACATCATCTGAACCAACTCCAAACGCGGTAAATCGGCGGTGGCTTTCGTCCCCACTAATTTGCCGTTGCGCAGTACGGTGATGCGGTCGCTGATGCGGTAAACCTGATCGAGGAAATGGGTAACAAAGATCATCCCCAGTCCCTGGGTGCGCAGCTGGCTGAGAATATCCAGCAGCATGCTGACCTCTTTGGCATCCAGACTGGCGGTTGGCTCATCAAGGATCAAGACTTTGGCAGACAGGTCGACCGCCCGTGCGATAGCAATAATCTGCTGGATCGCAATCGAGTAATTACCCAGCGGCTGGCTGACATCCAACTGCAGCCCATACCCCAGCAAAAGCTGCTGAGCCTGACGCAGCAGCTTTTTTTGATCGACCAGGCCAAAGCGCGTGGGTTCTCGTCCGATAAACAGGTTGGCTGCCACCGAGATGTTCGGTAGCAAGTTAACCTCCTGATAAACAGTGCCAATACCTAGCATCTGCGCCTGTGCAGTGCTCTGCGGGGCAATGGCGACGCCTTCCAGCAATATCTCACCGGCGGAACGCTGATAAACCCCGGTCAGCGCTTTGATCAGTGTGGATTTCCCCGCGCCATTTTCGCCCAGCAGCGCCATGATCTCTCCGCGCTGCAATACGACATCAACCTGCTCCAGCGCTTTTACGCCGGGAAACTCGACGGATAATCCTTTAATCGTCAATAAACTGGTCTGAGATGTAGCCATCTTCTGCCCCGTCGGTGAGTCGATTAATAGCCCATGCTTTTCTTCAGCTCGAATTCCTGCTTAGCCGTATCCGGCTGCAATAGCTTGGATTCTGTCTGAATAAACTTCGGCGGTGGGGTACCGTCTTTCTTCATTGCCAGCAGTGCATCAAACGCCGGGCCGGCCATATTGGGTGTCAGCTCGACCGTGGCATTGGCTTCACCATTCATCATTGCCTTGAATATGTCAGGCACGCCGTCGATAGAGACGATTTTGATCTGTGAACCCGGTTTTAAACCCGCCTCTTTGATCGCCTGAATAGCGCCGATGGCCATATCGTCGTTATGCGCATAAACGGCACAAATATTTTTGCCGTTTTGCTCGGCCTTGATGAAGCTTTCCATCACTTCTTTGCCCTTGCTGCGGGTGAAATCGCCAGATTGCGAGCGGATAATTTTAACGTTGGCGGCGGAGGCGATACCGTCAGCAAAGCCCTTCTTGCGATTGATGGCAACGCTGGCGCCCACGGTGCCCTGCAGTTCCACCACGTTGCAAGGCTTGCCGGCGACCTCTTTCACCAGCCATTCTCCTGCGACTTTACCTTCATGCACGCTGTCAGATGCCACCGCTGCGGTGTACAGCGACGGGTCGTTGACTTCAATCATGCGGTCGAGCAGGAATACCGGGATCTTGGCCTCTTTTGCCTCTTGCAGCACCGGAGTCCAACCGGTGGCGACAACGGGCGCAATAAAAATGGCGTCAACGCCCTGAGCGATGAAAGATCTGACCGCTTTGATCTGGTTCTCCTGTTTTTGCTGCGCATCGGCGATTTTCAGCGTGATGCCCCGCTTTTCCGCTTCCTGCTTCGATACCTTGGTTTCCGCCGAGCGCCAACCCGATTCGGAACCAATCTGTGAAAAACCGACGACCAGCGGTGCTGCCTGTACCGTTCCTACCAAGGCGCCAGTAATGGCGGCCGCTAACAGCAGACGTTTAACCATGTTGTTCTCCTCGCGTTGCCGGGGCATGGAATTGCCTCAGACAGGGATTTTTGTTGTTGTGAATGCTGCATTTTTTCTGGTGAAGTGGATGTCAAAAAGGTTTGACACCCATTAGGTGTAGTCGAAAATCGCGCAGGAATAATGAGCGGCATCACATCGCGGCAGAACAATCATTTTGTGCATGGATCCAGCCAAAAATGTCTACATTGAGAACGATTTTGGTGGGATTTTTAAGCAATTACGCAGAGGAATAGCGGGGATGGGGGCAATAAAATGCAAAAAAAAACCCTTCGCTTTCGCAAAGGGTTTCTAATATGGCAGGGGCGGAGAGACTCGAACTCGCGACACCCGGTTTTGGAGACCGGTGCTCTACCAACTGAGCTACGCCCCTAAATCTCGCTTAACATTATGCCTGCTAAAGTTAGCAGGCATAATTTAAATAAGTGGCGGAACGGACGGGGCTCGAACCCGCGACCCCCTGCGTGACAGGCAGGTATTCTAACCAACTGAACTACCGCTCCACCGGTTCTTTTACGTTACATCTTTCGATGCAGGCAAAACCGCACTTTGCGATCCTGCTCATTACCAGTTGTCAGGCTGATAACGTTTATTTGATGCCTGGCAGTGTCCTACTCTCGCATGGGGAGACCCCACACTACCATCGGCGCTACGGCGTTTCACTT
>NZ_JBIEIU010000012.1:0-208393 GCF_052113645.1 Serratia quinivorans
ATTTTTTCGAACCCGAAGGTTCTGGATATCGTCTTGTGGAGTGCCCACACAGATTGTCTGATAAATTGTTAAAGAGCAGTGAGTTAGCCGCCGCAGCTTGCTATCTCGAGGTGGCGTATAATACGCTTTCCTCTTTCAGAGTCAACCCCTAAATTTCAGGATTTTTTCTCTTCGAACCCCGGAGACTCTGTGAAGTTGTTCACATGTTCCGTGTCGATGGAGGCGCATTATAGGGAGCTGGTTCAGAATGACAAGGGTTTATATTCACTTTTTATCTGACCGCTCACTATTCATGCATAACGTCTACTAAACCCGCTTTTTGATGGCTTCCGGTAGGTCTGCCAGGCTGTTTAACACCCAATCCGCCAGTTTCTCACCTTGTTCAGTAACCGGTTTGCCGGTACGCACCAGCACTTTAGTGCCAACGCCTGCCGCTATTGCTGCCTGCATGTCTTCCGGTTTGTCACCAACCATATAAGAAGCAGCCATATCGATGTTTAATTCCTGCTGCGCCTGCAACAACATGCCCGGTTGAGGTTTACGGCAGTCGCACACCTGACGGAACTCTTCTATTACTGCATCAGGATGGTGCGGACAGAAATAGATGCCGTCCAGGTCAACATCGCGATCGGCCAGCGACCAGTCCATCCACTCGGTCAGGTACATAAATTGATCTTCGCTGAACTTGCCACGTGCGATGCCGGATTGGTTGGTCACCAATACCAGAGCAAAGCCCATCTTTTTCAGTTCGCGGCAGGCGTCAATCACGCCCTCTATAAAGTGGAAATTATCGATCTCATGGACGTAGCCATGGTCAACATTAATCGTGCCATCACGATCGAGGAAAATTGCTGGAACGCTTTGTGTCACCGGTTTGCTCCTGAGGGCCTGAAAACGCGGACAGTATCGCATGTTTTACCCGCTGCTGAGAACGGCAGAGAACAGCGTTGATCGTTGACTTAGACGTCTAGACGCCTTAACATCTGACTTATACCTTGGTCCACGCCAAGGTTTACTTTTATCTAGCCACGGGCAACCACGCTAAAATAAGAAGAATATGATTAAACTTTCTAACATCACCAAAGTGTTCCAGCAGGGTTCGCGCACGATTAACGCGCTCTCTGACGTGACTCTTCACGTCCCTGCCGGACAAATTTATGGCGTTATCGGGGCATCAGGCGCCGGTAAAAGTACACTGATCCGCTGCGCCAACATGCTTGAGCGCCCAACTTCCGGCCAGGTGCTGGTCGATGGCCAGGATCTGACCTCGCTGTCTGAAAGTGAACTGACGCGCGCACGCCGCCAAATCGGCATGATTTTCCAACACTTCAATCTGCTGTCGTCCCGTACGGTATTTGGCAACGTTTCGTTGCCGCTGGAGCTGGACAACACCCCGCGGGCTGAAATCAAAAAACGCGTAACTGAATTGTTGGAGCTGGTCGGGCTGTCAGACAAGCATGACGCCTACCCGGCCAACCTGTCAGGCGGCCAGAAGCAACGCGTGGCGATTGCCCGTGCGCTGGCAAGCCAACCTAAAGTCCTGTTGTGTGACGAAGCCACCAGCGCGCTGGATCCGGCCACTACCCGTTCCATTCTGGAACTGCTGAAAGACATTAACCGTCGTCTCGGCCTGACCATCTTGCTGATCACCCATGAGATGGATGTGGTGAAACGCATCTGCGATCAGGTTGCGGTCATCAGCCAGGGCCAGTTGATTGAAAAAGACAGCGTCAGCGAAGTGTTCTCTCACCCGAAAACACCACTGGCTCAACAATTCATTCAATCCACACTGCATCTGGATATCCCGGATGACTATGCCAAGCGTCTGGCGCCGGAACGCAGCGGTAGTCGTCAGCCACTGTTGCGTTTGGAATTCACCGGTCAGTCCGTTGATGCACCGTTGCTGTCGGAAGCCGCCCGTCGCTTCAACGTTAACAACAACATCATCAGTGCTCAGATGGATTACGCCGGTGGCGTCAAATTCGGCGTGATGCTGGCAGAGCTGCACGGCAGCGATGAAGACGCGCTGGCAACAATTAAGTTCCTGCAGGAAAATCAGGTAAAAGTAGAGGTTCTGGGTTATGTCTGAGGCAATGATGTGGTTAATGGCACGTGGCGTGTGGGAAACCGTCATGATGACCTTTGTCTCCGGCTTCTTCGGTTTCGTACTTGGCTTGCCGGTTGGCGTGCTGTTGTATGTGACTCGCCCGGGGCAAATCGCCGCCAACAATACGCTATATAGAACGCTGTCTGGGTTGGTGAACATTTTCCGTTCCATTCCGTTCATTATCCTGCTGGTATGGATGATTCCATTTACCCGGATGATCGTCGGCACCTCTATCGGTCTGCAGGCGGCTATCGTTCCGCTGACCGTAGGTGCAGCGCCGTTTATTGCCCGCATGGTAGAAAACGCCCTGCTGGAGATCCCTTCCGGCCTGGTGGAGGCGGCCCGCGCAATGGGCGCAACCCCGATGCAAATCATCAAAAAGGTGCTGCTGCCGGAAGCCCTGCCGGGCCTGGTCAACGCCGCCACCATTACCTTGATCACTTTGGTGGGTTACTCCGCCATGGGTGGCGCAGTCGGCGCCGGCGGCCTGGGGCAGATCGGCTATCAGTACGGTTATATCGGTTATAACGCCACAGTAATGAATACCGTATTAGTATTACTGGTGGTGCTGGTCTATCTGATTCAGTTCTTTGGTGACCGGATCGTCAAAGCCGTCACCCATAAATAATTTTCACAGCAACTGCGCTCACACAGCGTATTTCAAATGCGAGTCTAATGAGGAAGGGATATGTCGTTAAAATTTAAATCCATCGCGGCAATCGGCGCACTGATCGGTACTCTGGCTCTGGCAGGCTGCGGTCAGGAAGAAAAAGATCCGAACCATATCAAAATCGGCGTCATTGTCGGTGCTGAGCAGCAGGTTGCTGAAATCGCGCAGAAAGTGGCGAAAGAGAAATACGGTCTGGACGTCGAACTGGTGACCTTCAATGACTACGTGCTGCCAAACGAAGCGCTGAGCAAAGGCGACATCGATCTGAATGCCTTCCAGCACAAACCGTATCTGGATCAGCAAATCAAGGATCGCGGTTACAAGCTGGTGCCGGTCGGCAACACCTTCGTTTACCCGATTGCCGGTTACTCCAAGAAGATCAAATCTCTGGATGAGCTGAAAGACGGTTCTCAGGTTGCTCTGCCTAACGATCCAACCAATCTGGGCCGCTCCCTGCTGCTGCTGCAGAAGGTTAATCTGATTAAACTGAAAGACGGTGTTGGCCTGCTGCCTACCGTGTTGGACGTGACTGAAAACCCGAAAAACCTGAAACTGGTTGAGCTGGAAGCCCCCCAACTGCCACGCTCACTGGACGATCAGCAAATCGCTCTGGCGGTGATCAACACCACTTACGCCAGCCAGATTGGCCTGACGCCAGCGAAAGACGGCCTGTTCGTTGAAGATAAAGACTCACCGTACGTTAACCTGCTGGTTGCCCGCGAAGATAACAAAGACGCGGAAAACGTGAAGAAATTCGTTCAGGCTTACCAGTCTGACGAAGTGAACGAAGCGGCCAACAAAATCTTTAACGGCGGTGCCGTTAAAGGCTGGTAATCATTAATTACCGAATTTATTCCTATAATTGCAAGACGGGCTCCGGCCCGTCGAGACAGTTGATATAGTTCTTTGCGGCTAAAAGTAATGATTTAGTCCTAATGAAAACAAAGAATTAGAACTTCCGAATTACCCCAAACACTCGAAAACCACGTTTTTCGGGTGTTTGTCTTATCTCTGGACGGGCTCCGGCCCGTCTTGTTATTTCCACCATAGATTGCTTCAATAGCGCCACTTACCTATTCCATCAAGGCAGAGGAATCTCAATGCGTGCTTTACCTCTCTGTTTGTTAGCGCTCGCGCTGGCAGGGTGTTCGTCGCAGCGTTTCGCGCCCCCTTCAACAAACAGCACCAGCAAACCTGTCACCACCACACCGACAAAAACCACGCCTGCCGCACGTCCGGCACCGGTAAAACTGTATAAAAGTGCAGAAGAATTAGTCGGTAAACCCTTCCGTGATCTGGGTGAAGTCTCCGGCGAGTCTTGCCAGACGACGGTACAGGATTCGCCGCCAAACCTGGCTACCGCCCGTAAACGCATGCAAATCCGCGCGTCTTACATGAAGGCTAATGCCGTGCTGTTGCATGACTGCCAAATTGTCAGCGGCGTGGCCGGCTGTTACCAACAGGCCATTTGCCAAGGTTCAGCGCTTAACGTTTCGTCCAAATGACCGAGTTTGTCTTCAATCAGATCGGCACTATCCGCTCACCGTATAAAGAAAAGTTCGCCGTACCCCGCCAGCCGGGGTTAGTCGAAGACGGTGGCGGCGAGTTGTTGTTGCTGCCACCTTATAACCAGCCGGAAGCGGTACGCGGCCTCAGCGATTTCAGCCATCTGTGGGTGATGTTCATTTTCCATCAAACCCTGGACGGCGGCTGGCGGCCTACCGTTCGGCCCCCTCGCCTCGGCGGTAATGCCCGGATGGGAGTATTCGCGACTCGTTCGACCTTTCGCCCCAATCCGCTCGGCATGTCGCTGATCGAATTAAAAGGCGTACGTACTCAGGGCAGCGAAGTGGTGCTGGAGTTAGGCAGCCTGGATCTGGTTGACGGCACACCGGTGGTGGATATCAAACCCTATCTGCCGTTTGCCGAAAGCCAGCCACAGGCACGCGCCGGGTTTGCTCAGGCAGCGCCGACCGGCGATATGCCGGTCCGCTTTGCTCCCGAGGCGGAACACCAGTTGCAGCAACATCAACAGCGTTATCCGCAGCTACGCCGTTTTATCACTCAGGTACTGGCTCAGGATCCGCGGCCGGCTTACCGCAAGGGGCAACAGGCGGAACGGGATTATGCCGTCTGGCTGTTGGATTTCAACGTGCGCTGGCGGGTAGTGGATCAGCAAACCGAGGTGCTGTCTCTCGACCTGCGTTAAAATTACACCGTCTCTCTTTTGACAACCCGCTTGCACTGGTAAACTAAACCACTTTTGTCAATTTTGGCCGCCACTGTGGCTGCCCGATGCAATTTGCAGTTCTAACGGAACCAAAACACCATGCGTACTAGCCAATATTTGCTCTCCACTCTGAAGGAGACACCTGCCGATGCCGAAGTGATCAGCCACCAGCTGATGCTGCGCGCCGGGATGATTCGCAAGCTTGCCTCCGGCCTTTATACCTGGTTGCCGACTGGCCTGCGCGTTTTGAAAAAGGTTGAAAACATCGTTCGCGAAGAAATGAACAATGCTAACGCGATCGAAGTTTGCATGCCGGTGGTACAGCCTGCCGATCTGTGGCAAGAAAGCGGCCGTTGGGAGCAGTATGGTCCTGAACTGCTGCGCTTTGTCGATCGTGGCGATCGTCCATTCGTGCTGGGTCCAACGCACGAAGAGGTGATCACCGACCTGATCCGCAACGAGATCAGCTCTTACAAGCAGCTGCCGCTGAACTTCTTCCAGATTCAGACCAAGTTCCGCGATGAAGTGCGCCCGCGTTTCGGCGTGATGCGCTCGCGTGAATTCCTAATGAAGGACGCTTACTCGTTCCACACCTCGCAGGAATCTCTGCAGGCGACTTACGATGCGATGTATGAAGCCTACAGCAAGATCTTCAGCCGCATGGGCCTGGACTTCCGCCCGGTGCATGCCGATACCGGCTCAATCGGCGGCAGCGCCTCACACGAGTTCCAGGTGCTGGCCGACAGCGGTGAAGACGATATCGTGTTTTCCACCGAGTCCGACTTTGCGGCCAATATCGAACTGGCAGAAGCGGTTGCTCCGGCTCAGCCACGTGCCGCAGCCAGCGAAGAACTGCGCATTGTGGATACGCCGCACGCCAAAACCATCGCCGAACTGGTAGAGCAATTCCAACTGCCGGTCGAGAAAACGGTCAAAACGCTGCTGGTGCACGCCAAAGAAGAAAGCGGCCACAAGCTGGTTGCCCTGTTGGTGCGTGGCGATCACGAACTGAACGAAGTCAAAGCCGAGAAGCTGCCGCAGGTTGCCGTTCCGCTGACTTTCTCCACCGAAGAAGAGATCCGTGCCATCGTCGGCGCAGGCCCTGGCTCACTCGGCCCGGTCAATCTGCAGGTTCCGGTCGTAGCCGACCGCAGCGTAGCGGCGATGAGCGATTTTGGCGCCGGTGCCAACATTGACGGCAAACACTACTTCGGCATCAACTGGGAGCGTGATTTACCGCTGCCGCAGATCGCCGATATCCGTAACGTGGTGGATGGCGATGCCAGTCCGGACGGTAAAGGTACCTTGCTGATTAAACGCGGTATCGAAGTGGGTCATATCTTCCAGCTCGGCACCAAATACTCTGAAGCGATGAAAGCTACCGTTCAGGGTGAAGACGGCCGTAACCAGATCCTGACCATGGGGTGCTACGGTATTGGGGTCACCCGCGTGGTGGCGGCGGCTATCGAGCAGAACCATGACGATCGCGGCATCATCTGGCCAGACGCTATCGCGCCGTTCCAGGTTGCCATTCTGCCAATGAACATGCACAAATCTTTCCGCGTGCAGGCGCTGGCGGAAGAACTGTACAACACCCTGCGTTCGCATGGCATCGACGTGATCCTCGATGACCGTAAAGAGCGTCCGGGCGTGATGTTCGCTGATATGGAACTGATTGGCGTACCGCACTCTATCGTGATCGGCGACCGTAACCTCGACAGCGAAGAGATTGAGTACAAAAACCGCCGTGTCGGCGAGAAGCGAATGATTAAAACCGGCGAAATCGTTGATTTCCTGCTGGGGCAGATCAAACGCTGATCCGCAGTGACAGAAAGAAAAAACCCGCCGAGGCGGGTTTTTTTATAGTTGTTATTTGCTGTCGCAATTTTTGCTGCGGTCGAAAACGAGTTTACCGTCCGGCACCAGCGCCTTTTCGGTCAGCCCCTCTTCCATCGACGGTTGGACACTGAAATGGCCATTCAACGTCAGGAATACCGGCTCACCCGGCGTTTTGTACGCTTTGGCATAGCCTTGTTCCAACGCGATAGTATTGTCTACCGGGAACGTCTTGCCGGTAGCGCAGTCTTTAAACACTGCCGCATCCGCCATGTAGGTGTAGCTGCCTTTCAGCGCCATCGGCGTTTTAGGCAAGGCTTTCTCTACCGGATCCAGACGATAATTCAATTTGGACTCGATAACCGCACCGCTTTGATCCAGCATTTCCAGGCTTTTGCCTGCCGGTCGGAAATAGCGCTTACCGCCATGGCTGTCGGTCAGCACCAGCTTATCGGCAGTTCGCGCCCACTTGCCGTAGTCGGCGAAAGTCTGGTCACCGTCTTTGGTACCGCGATAGGTTTCTTGCAGCACGAAAGTGCCGTCTTCATCCAGGAACAGCGCAGTATCCAGGCCACCGCAGTCTGCACAAGGCAACACGCCCTGATAACTTTGCTGCATCGCCTGGAGGGGCTGTTCTTTCGGTTGATACTGGTTATTACATCCCAATAATGAGAGTGCCCCTGCTGCTAAAAACAGAGCTATTGTTATTTTCTTCACAGCTATTCTCCTACTGTGTCCATGTGTCCTTAAGTGCGGATTTTGCCGCGCAGCGCTTTAGTGGCGCCTTTACGTACCTTGCCTTCCAGCCGACGTAATTTAGCCCCTTTAGTGGGCTTGGTCGCTCTGCGCGTTTTTTCCACCACCATCGCCTGCTGAATCAGCGCCACCAATCTGGCCAACGCCGCTTCGCGATTTAATTCCTGACTGCGATATTCCTGCGCTTTAATAATCACCACCCCATCGGCGGTAATTAAATGATTATTCAGGGCCAGCAGTCTTTCCTTGTAATACTCTGGCAGGCTGGATGCCCGGATGTCAAAGCGCAAATGGATAGCCGTTGAGGCTTTGTTCACGTGTTGGCCGCCCGCTCCCTGCGCGCGGATCGCCGTCAATTCCAGCTCGTTATCCGGTATGGCAACGCTTCTAGACAGTTCCAGCACCGGTCACACCTGCGCCTGTTGCCATTCGGCAAACTGGATTTCCAGACTATTCTGAGCGTCAGAAAGCCAGATAGTTCCCTCTTGCAGCGTAGCCTGCAGCGTCATATTGCGACTGGCCAACGCCGCCAACTTGCTTAATTGTTCATCATCCAGGAAACGGATGCTTAGGTTTTTGTGGTTTGCCACTTTGCCCTGCATCGATTGCCACCATACATGGCCGGCGCGTTCTCCGTAGGCGTACAGCACCACTCGCGGCGACTGATTGCAGGCTTTCTTGATGCGCTTCTCGTCAGGCAGCCCCATTTCGATCCACATTTCCAGCCCGTTATGATCATTACGCCGCCAGATTTCCGGCTCGTCATCGGCACTCAGGCCTTTGGTAAACACCAGGCGCTCGTCGGCATGGCAGATCCAGGCCAGCAGACGCAGCATCATGCGCTGTTCGGTTTCAGAAGGGTGTTGGGCCAGGGTTAGCGTGGCGTCGTGGTAGAAATGACGATCCATATCAGCGATATTGACCGTGGCTTTATAAATGGTAGCTTTCAGCGCCATGGGTGACCTCATAATTATCAGGCGACAGTGTACTTGATTTGGCCCAACCGCTGCCAGCACGGCCGGGCAAAGCAGGGTGCGAAAGCCGCGCGGAGGTGCTAATAACTCCAGAATAGCTGTGCTATAGTCGTCTAGGATAGCGTCAAGCTCCGAGAGCCTGCGCCTCATCGCCAAAGGGTTTCGATGACGCAGAGGTTCTTAAGGGAGGAAACTGTGCAACAATACTGTGAGTTAGTACGCCGTTTTTACGCCGAGATCGGCAGTGGTGATCGCGGCTACGTGCCTGATGCGTTAGCATGTGTATTAAAGGCATTGGACGAAGTTGCTGCGGATAACGCACTACCGTCCTCCGTTAGGGAACAGGCGGCTTTTGCTGCCGCTAACTTATTGGTGAGCGACTATGTTGATGAATGATGAGTACCAATCCATCAATTGCGATGACTATGAAAGCCTGGAACTCGCCTGTCAGCATAACTACATTCTGAAGCTGGAGTTACGCGACGGAGATAAACTCGAAGGCAAAGCCACCGAGCTGAAGTTTACCAAGGGCGTTGAGTACCTGATTATCGATCAGGCCGGCAATGCTCTCAGCTTGCGTCTGGATCACATCCTCAGTTTCAGTCATCCGGAAATCGGTACCGTGGTCGTCAGCCTGTCTGACTGATTTAGCGGTAACGCCATCCCAACAGGGCAGCCCAACGGCTGCCCTCGTCATTTAGGGCTTTAGGCTGGGCTAAGGTTTGAGGCTGGCCTAAGGTTTGAGACTGGCATAATAAGCCGCCAGGTCAGCAATATCATCATCGGACAACGCGGAAACATAGGCTTTCATCACTTCAGCCTGACCGCCGTTACGCTCGCCTTTCTTATACGCCTGCAATGCATGTTCCAGGTACATCGCGTTTTGCCCGGCCAGATTCGGGTACATCGGCACCGTAACCTTCCCTTCTGCTCCGTGACACGCCATGCAACTGGCAGATTTATCCTTGCCCGCCGCCGCATCGCCCGCCGCCATGGCCGGCAGACTGCACAGGCCGACCATCACCGCTATTGCGCTCACAAATTTCATCATCGCTCCTTACTCTCTTATTATTTTTTACGCCAATGCAGCCGCAGGGGTTGCTGCCCCTCGGATGTCTGACCGGCCTCGCTGACAAAAACGCCCAGCGCAGCGATAAGCTGGTCATCATAATAGATCAACGGAGTGCGCTCACGCTGCCAGGGAGGAATACCCAACTCTTGCCACAGTTTTTTGATCGACCGGGAATGCGTGCGGCCCAAGATACGGAGTGTGCCCTGAGCGCTAAAGCGGACGCTCACCTTTTGCTGTGGTTGCGGCGCACACAGGCAAATGTCCCCTTCCCCACTGACCAATTCACCCAGCCCATCCGGCAGCGTCAGCGGCGCTGACAGTGCCCAGTCCAGACTGATTTGACGCAGACTGGCCATCAACGGCAGCAGGTATAAGCGTCGACGGAAGCGGCGGAACTGATATTGCCCCAACTGTAGCTGAGGTTCGGCATCGTCCCGGCTGAGCGCTACTTCGTCCCATAACCGTTGTAACTGTTCCCGGGAAGGCATGCTTGCCCCCAATAACGCGATCCACCGGCGCAACAAAGCAAAACGCCGGGCCGGCGAGCACGCCAGCAAACCGTCGATCATCAACGCATTTTCTTCATCGAGCAGCGCGTGGAGCTGCTCCGTCAACAGCTCATCCAAAAGCTGCTCTTGCTCCGCGCACAGGCTGGCACTGCGTGCCGTCGCGGCGGCAAAATGCGGCCAGCGCTGATTCAGCAATGGCAACACCTGCAGACGCAGAAAGTTGCGATCAAAACGCGGGTCCTGATTGCTGTCGTCTTCAATCCAACTGAGCTGATGCTGCTGCGCATAGGCCTCCAACTGCTTGCGTGAGCTACCGAGCAACGGGCGCAACAAGCCGTGGTGACCTAACGATGTCCGGGCAGCCATTGCCGACAGGCCCGCCGGGCCGCTGCCGCGCTTTAACGCCAAAAGAAAGGTTTCACATTGATCGTCAAGGTGTTGCGCGGTGAGCAAGGTTTCATCGGCGGTCAGCGTAGCGGCAAAGGCAGAGTAGCGGGCTGCGCGGGCTGCGGCTTCGATACCGTCCTGTCGACCATCAACCTGCACATGCTGCACCACCAGCGGCAACTGCCAGGCGGCGCATTGTTGGCGGCAGTGTTCCACCCACCGATCGGCAAAAGAGCTCAGGCCGTGGTGCACGTGCACCGCACGTAACTGTAAATCCGGCCACTGATGGCGTAACTGCACCAGCAGGTGCAACAGTACGCTGGAATCCAGCCCGCCACTGAATGCCACCAGCAAATGCCGGTGCGCACCCAATTGGCGGGCAAGCTGTGCAGATAATTGATTGCTATTCATTGATTAGGCTTAATGACGTCCAGATAGCTGCACGTTAACCCCCGCCATACCATCAATCAAGCATTAACCACACGCAGATGACGACCGGCCAGCAACCACCACATGGCCAATACCGCGATCACCGCCGCAGTGCACCCCAGCGCCCACCAGCCGATTTGAGAAAACAGGTGCGCGTAGGCCTGCGCCGTCGCCCCCGTGGCCGGGTCGTCTGCGGTCTGGCCCGCGATAATACCCGCCAGATAGTTCGCTATCGAGCCGGTGGTCAGCATGTAGATCCCCGTCAGCACCCCGGTGGCGCCGGGAATATTCAGCCGGGTGATTTGCGCCATGGCAACCGGATCGATAAACAACTCGGCCAACCCCATGACGGAAAGCCCGGCGATCATCAGGAACATCGAGCCCTGGCCGTAACGGGCATTAAGCGCCATCAGGGTGAAACCGACGCCAATCAGCAGCAAGCCAAAGGCGAATTTCCCCCAGATGCGCAGCGTACGGCTACCGCTGCCGTTTCCCCGCACCAACCAGGCCAGCATCACACCGCCAAACATCACGGCAAACGCGTTCACCGACTGGAACAACGCCGTAGGAACCGTCCAGGAAAACCATTGGCGATCGACATAGTGATCGATAAACAGGCTGATAGAACTGCCGCCTTGTTGCGCGAAGGCCCAGAATAAGGTGCCCAACAGCATCAGCATGACTATTTGCCACAGCCCGCGACGTTGCGCCGTCGTTGCCCGGATCATAATGCGCGCTACCATCACCACCGCAGCGGCACACACCAGCATCAGTAATTGGCCCGCCAGGCCGTAAATGAACAGTGAGGTGAAGAACAAGGGGGCCAGCAACAACATGGCGCTTAACCACACCCAGTTCGGTACCTTCAGCGTGTTGGCACACATCTGCGCACGGTCCACGCCGCGCGTATGGCTGAAATGGCGGCTGCCAAACAGGAAGATAGTCAGCCCGGCCAGCATGCCGATCCCCGCCAGCGCAAAGCCGACGTGCCAGCCATAACGCTCTGCCGCCAGCCCGCAGGCGATAGGCGCCAGAATCGACCCTACATTGCCGGCCGCGTACAGCAGTGAAAAGCCCCCTTCACGGCGCGAGTCTTGCGGTTGGTACAACTCGCCCAGCAGGCAGCTGATATTGGATTTAAACAGACCGTAGCCGCAGATGATGATCGCCAGGGCCAGATAAAGTGAATGCGTAGAGACGGCGCTTAACCCGAGGACAATGTGGCCCAGCGTCATTAACACGGCCCCGGCTATCACCGCAACGCGGTTGCCCAGCAGGCGATCGGCCAGCAGGCCGCCAAGGATTGGCGTGACGTAAACCAGAGAGGCGTAGGCGCTATAGAGGCTGATAGCGCGGCTGTCGGAATAACCAAGTTGGTGAGTAAGATAGAGAATAAGTAATGCACGCATGCCGTAAAAGCTGAAATATTCCCAAATTTGTATGGCTACGACATAGTAGATTGCGCGCGGCTGTGAGGGTGTTTTCATGGGTTTCTCCCATCAGTCGGTGAACGACAAAGGGGAGGCGCGAACGCCTCCCTGTTATTTCAGTTATTTATCGTTTTTCAACACCTTCACGGTGTAACGTCCATCCGCCTGGCGGTAAGCGCCGTGGATATCAGTTTCGAAGCCCGGATAATGCGCGCCGATTTCGCACAGCATCTGCAGGAACTCCAGCACCGGACGACTTTCTTCGGTGAGCATTTCACCCGGCATAACCAGTGGAACACCTGGAGGATATGGCAGGATCATGTTGGCATTCACTTTGCCGACCATGTCTTCCAAATAAACCTCTTCCACTTCACCGTGCAGTTCTTTCTGGAACGCCTTGAACGGGTTCATGACCAGCTTTGGCAGCACTTCAAATGCGCGGTACATCAGATCCGGCAGGTTGTGCTCCACAACCAGGTTGTGAATGTTCTGTGCCAGGTCCTGAATGCGCATGTTTTCATAGAACTCAGGCGCCTCTTTGTACAGTGACGGCAACATGTTTTTCACCCGCAGGTTCAGATCGAACGAGCGTTTAAAGTCAGTCAGGCCACGCAGCAGGCTGAGAGCTTTGGTTTTGTCGATACCGATACTGAACAGGAACAACAGGTTATATGGGCCGGTTTTCTCGACGATGATACCGTGCTCGTCCAGATATTTCGCTACCAGGCTGGCTGGAATACCGAACTCCTGCATTTCACCCTCTTTGCTCATCCCTGGGGTCAGGATGGTCACTTTGATCGGGTCGAGATACATGTGTTCGTTATCGATATCTTTGAAACCGTGCCACGCGTTGTCAGGCTTCAGTGGCCAGCATTCAGGCTGATCGATGTGCTCTGGCTGCCAGACGTCAAAGAACCAACCTTCGGACTCAACATTCAGCTGTTTGATTTCTTTACGGAACTTAATAGCACGTTCAATAGAACCGTTAATCAGACGCTTACCGGCGTTGCCTTTCATCATCGCCGCTGCGGTTTCGGTCGAGGCCACAATACCGTAGTGCGGTGAAGTGGTGGTTTGCATCATGTAGGCTTCGTTGAAGGTTTCTTCGTTGATATCGCCTTTCACGTGGATCATCGAAGCCTGCGAGAACGCCGCCAGCAGTTTATGGGTGGATTGGGTTTCGTAAATTACCTTCCCTTCCACACGGCCGCCGCTCATGCCGCATTTGCCTTTATAAATCGGGTGGAAATTGGTGTAAGGCACCCAGGCGGAGTCAAAGTGGATGGATTTCACATCCAGCGTGTTTTTAATATGATCGGTGTTGTACAGCAGGCCGTCATAGGTGGAGTTGGTGATTACCGCATGCACCGGCCAGGTAGCGTTTGGTGTTTCTTCAACGCGTTTGGCAATGGTGTCACGAGTGAATTCGCTCTGCGGGATACCACCGAGAATACCGTATGCATTACGGGTTGGGCGGAAATAGATCGGCGTAATGTCGCTCATCATCATCAGATGGGTCAGCGATTTGTGGCAGTTACGGTCAATCAGTACGGTGCTGCCGGCAGGCGCACTGTACATACCGACAATTTTGTTGGCGGTAGAGGTGCCGTTAGTCACCATATAGCTGCGTTCAGCGTTGAATACGCGGGCAATATACTCTTCCGCTTCTTTGTGCGGGCCGGTGTGATCCAGCAATGAACCCAGCTCGGAAACCGAAATCGAAATGTCGGATTTCATGGCATTGGCGCCAAAGAAATCATAGAACAGGCTGCCGACCGGGCTTTTCTGGAAGGCGGTGCCCCCCATGTGGCCTGGGGTACAGAAGGTGTATTTACCTTCACGCACGTATTTGAACAGCGCTTTGGTCAGCGGTGGCAGAATGGTGTCGATGTATTCATCGGTATTTTGTTTGATTTTGGCGGCAATATCAGTCGCCGCGCCCAGCGCATATTCAAAGAAACGTACCTGCATGCGCAGATCGTTCAGGCTGACATCAAGGGTTGAATGCGTATTGGCAAATGCATACAGAGGCATATATTCATTCAACTGGCTGATTTCTTCACACAACTCAAGGTTGTATTTATCCCAGTCGAAAATCACCCCGCACAAGCGCGCATTATTCTCGATCAGCTTTAGCAGGTCTTCGCGGTCGTTAGGATATACGACGCGGAAGTCCAGGCTTTCCAATGCTTTGTGCAGTTCGCGGATAGGCTCTTCTTTAAAGTAGACACCCATGTGGTTCATGATAGCAATAACGTTCATAATCATTTCTCCAGGTAAAGCGAGCCCCTTGCCATCACGAGTGACAATTACTGCAAGGGGCTAAATTAAGAAGTGGGTCAGTGCGTGCTTAGTGCGCTTTGGCCGTCGTGTTGCTGTCGAGGGCTACGGCTTTGGCCGTCTGACGAGTATTCATTTTGCGGGCGTAGAACATCAGGATGATCAGGCTGATGATGAAGGTACCGGACAGTTCGAACGAGTCGGCACCCATCAGTGCGATGAAGCAGAAGCCACAACCCAGCACCGAGGCAATCAGGCTCAGCAGGTTACGGATATTGACGCCTTCGAAGCGGATCAGGTCTACGCAAGAGTAGAAGTAAGGCAGCATGGTCAGCAGCACCGCGATACCGGTCAACATGCCGAACAGGTCGGAAGCTTTGCCACCGCCGGAGCTCATGGCGGTAATCAGCACCATCAGGGCGGTCATTTTGCAACTAGCCAGCAGCAGGCCTTTTTTAGGGATGCCGTTTTTATCCATTTCGCCATAAACTTTCGGGAAGTTGCCGTCGTTGGCAGCACGAACCCCAGCTTGACCTACCAGCATCATCCAGGAACCCAGGGATGTCAGACAGGCGAAGGCGGTGAAGGCAGAGACCATAGGTGCAGCCCAATTGCCCATAATGGTTGAGGCGCTGATGGCGAACGGTGCGCCGGAAGCCGCCATCTCAGCAGCCGGATACATGCCGCTGATGACCTGAGTTGCCGCGACATAGATGATGCCAGCCAGTGCAGTACCCAGCATGGTGGCCAGTGGTACGGTACGTTTCGGGTTTTTCACCATGCCGGTGCTCACAGCGGCAGACTCTACGCCGATAAACGCCCACAGGCACAGCAGGATACTTTTAACCACGGCATGAATGTCCGTAGTCCCGGAAGTGTTCCAGTTAGCGTGATAGGTGGCAGCGTCGAACCAATGCCAGCCCGCGGTCGCAGTGACAATCACCGGGATCAGCACCAATACCAGGCCCATGGTAGTCAAACGACTGACCCAGGAACCGCCGAGCAGGTTAATAAAGGTAAACACCCATACAATAGCGATACAGGCAATCCCCGCCGGTACCGGATTATTCAGTGCAGGGAAGAAGGTAGAAAGATAAGAAACCGCGGTAATGCCGATAGCCAGATTACCGATCCAGTTTGCATGGTAATAAAGCACGCCGGTTTGGAAGCCGAACGCCGGGGAAATTTCACCCGCGTAAGCAATAGGACCACCCTGCTGAGGATTTTTGGTGGCCAGACGGGCATAAACATAAGCCAGCGACATCGCGCCAATAATGGATATTACCCAACCCCAAATAGCGATGGATCCGAGACTTGCCAGGTTCGCGGGTAATAAGGCAATGCCGCTCCCCATCATATTACCGGCGACGACACCGGTGCAGGCAATAAGCCCTATTTTCTTGGATGAAGCCATGGTCAGTTTCTCCTGATTTTGATTTCTTATAAGTCCAGGTCGTTATGCAATTTTGCTAATGACCCGACTTGATGGTCAGGATGCTAATGAATGGCGTCAGTAAAGTCCTAAAGATAAAGTGATATTACGGTCATGATCATACAAATGATAACTTGAGCTTTTCCATTAACAAGTAAAGAGCTAAACCCGTCATCAAGAAAAGATCAATATCATTATAAAACAGCTGGATGGGTGTGTTATTTTTCATCTACAAACGTGAACAACAAAGAATAAATCACCAACCGATATATTTATTTAATTTAACAAATAAAACACAATAAATAACACCGTCGGTCAAATAAGCTGAACCGACGGCATTAACGGATGTTATTCATCTGGGGTGTAGTTGTTGAGATAGGGAACCACGGTATTTATTGAGGTATGAAATACGGCATTACTGATCCAATGCAACGTATTTTCTCCAGGGCGGAGATTAAAGGCGGTGATATAAGAATCTGCGGCCAGGTGGTTGAAGCCTTGCATTTCATAAACCTTACCCAGTAATACATAATTCATCCAGGACATCTGCAGCTCGATGCCTCTGTCGATTGCCTGGTGGGCCTGATCGGTATTGCCCTCCCCCAGCGCCTGTATCGTATGTATTTGCTGAATAATGGGGCTGTCTTTTAACGCCGGTAGCGTATCAAGACGGGTGATTTCAGCCTGCAATTGCGCTAACTGTACACCGTCAAAAGGTTGATAAGAGTTACGTAATAAATCTGCCAGCGCTTTTTCCGCAGAGAGATAGATAAAATTCGGCGTGGTTTTTAGCATTTCACCCAGCATGTTACTCGCATGGGTCAGGGAATCCATGTCCCCCTGAATCAATAACTGATGCGCCTGATAATACTGTTGCAAGGCCGGACCGGAGTTCGGCAACAGCTGCGTCAGACGTTGCTGCAACTGCGGCGGCCAGGGCTGCTTGAGAGCAGTAGACAGACTACTGAGGAAATCCTCCTGGATTTTCAGCTGGTTGTCATCGGTAACGAAGTAACGCTTATCCAACATGATGGAGCTGTCCGCATTGTTCACCAGGCGGACCGACAGGAAACACTGCTGAGCGCGATAGTGGCGCTGATTAACGAACTCAATAGTCAGAGACTTACCCGAACTGCTAGGCCCGGTGTAGTTGTAATTGGTCTGATCGTGCACCAGGAAGGTCGAGTAAGTATTCAGCGAATCCGTCACCACTTCGCTCAGGCCGACGACATAGGAAAGCTGCGGTGTCCAATTGCTGCAGCTGTTACCCCCCTGAATGCGGATGTCGATATCACGCGGATTCATCAGCACCGGCATGGTGGATTCCGGTATGCGTTGCGACAAGGTTGCGATAGCGACGAACACCACACAGGCGCTCAGTGCGGCAAGAAAGGCCAGCCATACCCAGAACGGCGATTGACGGTAAAAAGGCACCCTTGACGCTGCCGACGGCGTTTTTACCTTGGTGGGTTTTGGCGGTTCATAGGCGACTTCGTCTTCTTCGCTGCCGTCTTCCGGCTCATGCACGATCACCGCGACCTGCGGCACTGCCGGCGTTGCCGCATCTTCCCCTTCACACCACATGACCGGCGCAGCCAGTTTATAACCGCGCTTGGGCACGGTAATAATGTATTCCGGGCTGTCGCCATCGCCGTCTTTCAGGTATTTGCGCAGCTCTGAAATACTCTGAGTGACCACGTGGTTAGTGACGATGTTGCGTTTCCACACGTTATCGATCAGCTCATCACGGCTCAGCACCACATCCGGATGCCGGGCGAAATATTGCAGCATATCGATTAAGCGAGGTTCCAACGTCTGTTGGCGCCCGTCACGGCTTATTTTGTTGTCTGCGGGAGTAACTAACCACTCTCCAACGCGAAAAACAGGCTCTTGCATAGTGAAAATAACTCAAAAGGGGCGTGCGGCAAGCGCGGGATAATAGCATATGCGGATGCCGCCTGCGCCGATACGGCCCGATTAAGCATTCATAGCTCATATAATTCTAGAGGCAACCCATCAGGATCGCTGAAAAAAGTGAAACGCGACTGGGTATAAGGATCGACACGTACCGGTTCACACACCACCCCAGCATTCTGCAAATGCAAGATGGCCTGTTCGATATCGTCAACGCTGAACGCCAAATGACGCAGGCCGCAGGCTTCCGGGCGGCTGACGCGGGCTGGCGGTGACGGGAAGGAAAACAGTTCGATGCTGTATTGACCGTTGAGCGCTAAATCCGCTTTCCAGGAATCACGCTCCGCGCGGTAAAACTCGCCCAACAGGGTAAAACCCAGAATATCGCAGTAAAAATGCTTGCTGGTCGCATAATCTGAACCAATAACTGCGATGTGATGTACCTGACGTATTGCCAACATAGTGCTGCCTCTTTATCTGTTTGATAAGGCAAGGTATCCGGCGGCGGCGGCATCGTCAACGGCAAAAAGCCCCGCAGGATAAAGACGGGGCTGTTATTCAGTTACCAGCAACGCAGTGAGTCGATCAGGCTTTAAGATCCGCCAATGCCGCACCGTAGTTGATGTGCAGCACCTGCCCATCCACCACCAGCGCCGGTACGCTCTGTACCCCGGCCTTTTCCGCTTCGGCGATACGCGCCGGCTTTTCGCCCAGATGAACCACATCCACCTGCACATCCTGGCTCAACAGGCCCAATAACTGCTGCTCTGCACTGATGCAAACCGGGCAACCGGCATGATAGAAAACGGCCTTAGTCATGATAATTCTCCTTGATTCTGACTGTTGCGGGCGAAATGATGCCACCCATTTAGTTTCGACTCGAAACCAAATGCACAATAAATCCTCTATCACGCCTTGTCAATATAGTTTTTAATCGATACTATTTTATCCTGCTAACGAGGATCCCATGTTGAGACTGTTTGATTTACTGGAACGGCTGAATAGCCTGCAACGCAGCTGGCTGCGGAGTCATGAAGAACTGGAAAACCTGCCGCCGGTGCAGCTGAGTGCCCTGTATTATCTGGCGCGCTGCAACCATTATTCCAACACGCCGATGGCGGTGGCGGAATACCTCGGCCTGACGAAGGGCACGGTATCGCAATCGCTGAAAAAATTGGAAAGTAACGGCATGATCGCCCGTACGGCAGACGAGAAGGATCGCCGCAGCGTCAGGCTAAAGCTGACCGAAAAATCACGCTCGTTGATGGATGCCCTGTTCCCGCCGGCCTATTTGCAGCAAGCACAGGATGCCATGCAGCAGGATGGCGGGCAGTTGCTGGAATTGCTGACGCAGTTGCTGCGCCAGTTGCAAAAACAGGATGAGAATGTGGCGTTGTTCGGCGAATGCCATCGCTGCCGCTATCACCAGCGGCATGACGGCCAACCGTTTTGCGGTCTGACGCAGGAACCGCTGCCGACAAGCAGCGTGAACCTGATCTGCCGTGAGTTTGCTTAAAGCTGCGGTGCTTTGAGCACTTTCACCAGATAACGCCCGTCCTCGGTCAGTTTCGCACCGTGGATATCGGTTTCAAAACCCGGATAGCGTTCGCCGATAGAACACAGCATCAGCAAGAAATCGAGCACTGCCCGGCTCTCTTCGGTGATCATCTCACCCGGCATCACCAGCGGCACCCCAGGCGGATAAGGCAGGATCATATTCGCCGCGACTTTGCCGACCAACTGATCCAGTTCGCAGGTTTCTACGTTGCCGCGCACCTGCTGTTGGAACATCTGGTGCGGCGTCAGCTTCATTTCCGGCAACACGTCGAACGCGCGCTGCATCAGGCCCGGCAGATCATGTCGGCGGATCAAACTGTGGATCCCGGCCGCCAGATCCTGAATACGCATATTGCGGTAGAAATCCGGATCCTCTGCAAACAGATCCGGCAGCATGTTCTTCACCCGCAGGTTGAGATCGTAGGCGCGTTTAAAATCGGTCAGGCCACGCAGCAGGCTCATCGCCTTGGTTTTATCGATGCCGATACTGAACAGGAACAACAGGTTATAAGGTCCGGTTTTTTCCACCACGATACCGCGTTCGTCCAGGTACTTCGCCACCAGCGCCGCCGGTATCCCACTCTCTTCCAGCGCGCCAAGTTCGTTCATTCCCGGCGTCAGGATGGTGACCTTGATGGGATCGAGATACATATGATCGCGGTCGGTCTTGCCAAAGCCGTGCCAGTTGTCGTCCGGGTTCAGCGGCCAGCACTGCGCCTCGTCAATCTCCTCCGGCTGCCAGATGTCGAAGAACCAGCTATCGCTCTCCTCTCGCAAGCGCCGCACCTCGCGACGGAAATGCAGGGCACGCTCCACCGAACGGTTAATCAACCGCCGCCCCGGATTGCCGCGCAGCATCGCCGCCGCGGTTTCCATCGACGCCACAATGCCGTAATTCGGCGAAGTCGTGGTGTGCATCATGTAGGCTTCGTTAAAGGTGCTTTCGTCGTAATCACCCTTAATGTGGATCATCGAGGCCTGCGAAAACGCCGCCAGCAGTTTGTGAGTCGACTGAGTTTCGTAGATCACCTTACCGGGCGTACGTTCACCGCTCATGCCGCTCTTGCCGTCGTAAATCGGGTGGAAGTTGGTATAGGGTACCCAGGCAGAGTCAAAGTGTATTGAGGGGACGTCCAGCGTCTGCTTGATGTAATCGGTGTTGTACAGCAAGCCGTCGTAGGTCGAGTTGGTGATTACCGCATGTACCGGCCAACTGGCGTTAGCGGTAGTCGCTACCCGGGCGGCAATGCTGTCGTGAGTGAATTCACGTTGCGGGATACCGCCAAGAATGCCGTAGGCATTGCGCAGCGGGCGCAAATAAATCGGGACGATATCGCTCATCATCAGCAGGTGGCACAGGGATTTGTGGCAGTTGCGGTCGATCAATACCGTGCTGCCGCTCGGCGCAGAATACATGCCGACAATTTTATTGGCGGTGGAAGTCCCGTTGGTGACCAAATAACTCTGCTCGGCGTTAAAAGTACGCGCAATATACTCTTCGGCTTCCAGATGGGGACCGGTGTGATCCAGCAGCGAGCCCAGCTCAGTAACCGAAATCGACACGTCGGCTTTCAGAGTATTGGCACCGAAAAAATCGTAAAACAGGCAGCCGACCGGGCTTTTTTGAAAGGCCGTGCCGGCCATGTGGCCGGGGGTACAGAAGGTGTATTTCCCTTCACGCACGTAGTTGAACAGCGCCTTGGTCAGCGGCGGCGTAATAGTATCGATGTATTCCGCGGTATATTGCTGGATGCGCTGTGCAATATCATCTGCCGCATTCAGACCGTACTCGAAGAAATACAGCACCATACGCATTTCATGCAGGCTAACGTCGAAGATGGAATGGGTGTTGATAAACGCATACAGCGGCAAATATTCGTTCAGCTCGTTGATTTCGCTGCACAGTTCCAGGCTGTAGTCGTCCCAGTCGAAAATCACCCCGCAGATGCGTGCGTTAGCCTCAACCAGCTTTAACAGGTCGCCGCTGTTTTTGGGATACACCAGTTGGAAATCCATTGCAGCCAGTGCGGTGTGAAGCTCGCGGATCGGCTCGTCTTTGTAATAAACACCCGCTGGGCTCATGATCGCGATGATATTCATCGGCTGCTCCTGTCAGTTAACCGCCAAACCGCTATAACAACATGAAAATACGGCGGTGTGTAGACAAAAAAAACCGCCCGGAGGCGGTTTCTTGCAACGCATGACAACACTCAGCAATAGCCGTAGTTCATCAGGCGCTGATAGCGGCGGTTGAGCAGCTCTTCAGTGTTCAGACCGTCGAGATCTTTCAGGTCAGCCAGCAGTTGCGCTTTCAACGCTTCCGCCATCGCCGGCACATCGCGGTGGGCAGAACCCAGCGGCTCCGGGATCACCGAGTCGATCAGCTTCAGCTCTTTCAGGCGCGGTGCGGTAATGCCCATGGCTTCTGCGGCAATCGGCGCCTTGTCGGCGCTCTTCCACAGAATGGAGGCACAGCCTTCCGGCGAGATCACCGAGTAGGTGCTGTACTGCAGCATATTCACTTTGTCGCCAACGCCGATGGCCAATGCACCGCCCGAACCGCCTTCGCCGATCACCGTACAGATCACCGGGATTTTCAGGCGAGACATTTCGCGCAGGTTATGGGCAATCGCTTCTGACTGGCCGCGCTCTTCCGCGCCCACGCCCGGGTAGGCCCCTGGGGTGTCGATGAAAGTGATCAGCGGCATCTTGAAGCGAGAAGCCATTTCCATCAGGCGCAGCGCTTTGCGATAGCCTTCTGGTGCCGGCATGCCGAAGTTACGGCGGATTTTCTCTTTGGTCTCGCGGCCCTTCTGATGACCGATGATCATCACCGGACGGCCATCCAGGCGCGCAATACCCCCGACTATCGCTTTGTCATCGGCATAGGCGCGATCGCCAGCCAGTTCTTCGAAGTCGGTAAAGATGTGTTTGATATAATCCAGGGTATAAGGACGGCGCGGGTGGCGTGCCAATTGGGCAACTTGCCAAGCCCCAAGATCGGAAAAAATCTTGCGCGTCAGCTCAACGCTCTTTTCACGAAGGCGCTGAACCTCTTCGTCCAGATTAATATCTAATTTTTCGTCTTGACGGCTGACTGCAGTCAGCGAGTCAATTTTCGCTTCCAGCTCTGCAATCGGCTGTTCAAAATCAAGAAAATTCAGACTCATAGCATTCCTATTTTAGTCAAATTCCAGTTCCACCTGCTCATTACCTACCAAAGTCCGCAAATCAATCAATAAGCGGTCGGTGGGCGTCACGCGCCAGGTTGCGCCAAAACGCAGCTTGGCCCGCGCATCTTCCCGTTGATAGTAAAGATGCACTGGAATCGTCCCCGAGCGATGGGGTTCCAAAGACTGACGGAGACGGTTCAAAAGCTGGTCATCAATTTGCCTGTCCGTCAGCGAGATAGCAAGTCCGCGAGCGTATTTTTCACGGGCTTCACTGATATCCATTAGCTCGCGGGCGGTCATTTTAAGCCCGCCGCTAAAGTCATCAAAGCTGACCTGTCCACTGGCGATCAGGATACGGTCTTTTTCCAATAAATGCTGGTATTTTTCTAACGCATCGGTGAATAACATCACCTCCAGGCGGCCGGAACGGTCATCCAGAGTACAAATCCCGATACGGTTACCACGCTTGGTGACCATAACCCGCGAGGCGATCACCAGCCCAACGGCGGTTGTCATTTTGCCCCGATCCGTCGGGTGCATATCTTTCAAACGCTGGCCACCGGCGTAGCGTTCGATTTCCTTCAGGTACTGGGTGATCGGGTGGCCGGTGAGGTACAACCCCAACGTTTCCCGTTCACCGTCCAGTACCACCTGCTCCTGCCAGCGGGGCACGTTGGCGTAGGATTGCTCCACTTGCTCCGGCGCTTCCGCCAGTACGCCAAACATGTCCACCTGGCCGATCGCTTCGGCTTTGGCATGCTGATCTGCCGCTTTCAACGCGTCCGGCAACGAGTTCATCAGTGCGGCGCGATGCGGCCCAAGGCGGTCGAATGCCCCGGACATGATCAGCTTTTCCAGAATACGGCGGTTCAGTTTTTTGATATCAGAACGCGCGCACAGATCAAACAGGTCTTTGAAGTAGCCCTGTTCGCCGCTGTTGCGCGCTTCGAGAATGGCTTCAATCGGCCCTTCGCCAACGCCTTTGATAGCGCCGATGCCGTAAACGATCTCGCCTTCATCGTTAACGTGGAAATGGTACTGACCGCTGTTGATGTCCGGCGGCAGGATTTTCAGCCCCATGCGCCAGCACTCATCCACCAACCCCACCACCTTATCGGTGTTGTCCATATCGGCGGTCATTACCGCCGCCATAAACTCGGCCGGGTAGTGTGCCTTCAGCCACAGCGTCTGGTATGACACCAGCGCATAAGCGGCGGAGTGTGATTTGTTGAAGCCGTAACCGGCGAATTTCTCCACCAGGTCGAAGATTTTTACCGACAGTTCGCCGTCGATACCGCGCGATTTTGCCCCATCTTCGAAACCGCCGCGCTGCTTGGCCATCTCAACCGGGTTCTTTTTACCCATCGCACGGCGCAGCATGTCCGCGCCACCCAGCGAATACCCGGCCAGCACCTGAGCAATCTGCATGACCTGTTCTTGGTACAGGATGATGCCGTAGGTCGGCTCCAGCACCGGCTTGAGCGACTCATGCTGCCACTGGATATCCGGATAGGAAATCTCTTCACGGCCGTGCTTACGGTCGATAAAGTTATCCACCATGCCCGATTGCAGAGGGCCGGGACGGAACAGCGCCACCAGTGCGATCATGTCTTCGAAACAGTCGGGTTTCAGACGTTTGATCAAGTCCTTCATGCCACGCGATTCAAGCTGGAAGACCGCAGTGGTCTCCGAACGCTGCAACATGTCGAAGCTTTTTTTGTCTTCGAGCGGGATGGCGGCGATGTCGATCGGCTCCAGCCCGGTTTTGGCGCGCCGGGCGTTGATCATCCCCAGCGCCCAGTCGATGATGGTCAGGGTTCGCAGACCGAGGAAGTCAAACTTCACCAGCCCGGCATATTCCACGTCGTTTTTGTCAAACTGGGTAACCGGATGCTGGCCTTCGGCGTCACAATACAACGGCGCGAAGTCAGTGATTTTGGTCGGTGCGATCACCACGCCACCGGCGTGCTTACCGGCGTTACGCGTCACCCCTTCCAGCTTGCGCGCCATGTCGATCAGCGCTTTGACTTCCTCATCGGCCTCGTAGATTTCCGGCAGTTGGGGTTCCGCGGCAAAGGCTTTTTCCAGCGTCATGCCCGGATCGGGCGGCACCAGTTTGGAAATGCGATCGACGAAGCCATAGGGGTGACCCAGCACGCGGCCCACGTCGCGAATAACCGCTTTCGCCGCCATGGTGCCGAAGGTGATGATCTGCGAAACCGCCTCACGGCCGTACATTTCCGCCACGTGTTCAATCACCAGATCGCGTTTTTCCATGCAGAAGTCGACGTCGAAGTCGGGCATCGAAACACGTTCCGGGTTAAGGAAACGTTCGAACAGCAGATCGAATTCCAGCGGGTCAAGATCGGTGATTTTCAGCGCGTAAGCCACCAGTGAACCGGCACCGGAACCACGCCCCGGCCCTACCGGCACGTCGTTGTCCTTCGACCACTGGATGAACTCCATCACGATCAGGAAGTAACCTGGGAAGCCCATCTGGTTGATCACGTTCAGCTCAATATCCAGACGTTCATCGTATTCAGGACGACGCTGAGCGCGGACTTCCGGATCAGGGAACAGGAACTCCAGTCGGTCCTCCAGCCCTTCCTTCGACTTGAGGATCAGGAAGTCCTCGGTGGTCATATCACCGGTCGGGAACTGCGGCAGGAAGTATTCGCCGAGGCGGATAGTCACGTTACAACGCTTGGCGATCTCTACGCTGTTGAGCAACGCTTCCGGGATGTCGGCAAACAGCTCACACATCTCGTCTTCGCTACGCATGTATTGCTGTGCCGTATAGTTACGCGGGCGTTTGGGATCGTCCAGCGTGAAACCGTCATGGATGGCAACGCGGATCTCATGAGCGTCAAAGTCATCCTCGACCAAAAAACGCACATCGTTAGTTGCCACCACCGGCAGCCCGCGTTCGGTGGCCAACGCCACCGCAGCATGCAGGTAATTTTCTTCGTCCGGCCGACCGGTGCGGATCAGTTCGAGATAATAGCTGTCCGGGAAGTATTGCTGATAGAACTCCAGGCACTGCTCCACCTGCGGCTGATTGCCGCGCAGCAGAAACTTGCCGACGTCGCCCTGGCGAGCGCCAGAAAGCAGGATCAGCCCTTCACGGTGCTCGATAAGCCAATCACGGTCGATGATCGGACCGGCAGCACCGTAACCACGCTGATAAGCGCGGGAAATCAGCAACGTCAGGTTTTGGTAACCTTCATTATTGGCGGCCAGCACGGTGAGCTGCGCCAGCTCGTCGCCCAGCACTTCGCTTTGCACATGAAAATCCGCGCCGATGATCGGTTTGATCCCGGCGCCGTGCGCGCTGCCATAAAACTTCACCAGACCACACAGGTTGGTAAAGTCGGTAATTGCCAAAGCAGGCATGGCTAACGCGGCGGCTCTTTTCACCAAGGGTCCGATCTTGGCTAATCCATCAATCATGGAGTAGTCACTATGAACACGCAGGTGAATAAAACGAGGTTCGGCCATATCCAGATACCTGAATCTAGGGGTTCAGCGGACTGAACCCGGGTTTAACGCTATCGCGTGCCTGGCCCGGAGCCCCAGGCCTGCAGATTACAGCCCCAGCGCCCTTCTTACCGGGGCAAAACTGCGGCGATGATGCTCGGTCGCACCCAGCGCGGCCAGCCGCTCCAGATGGAAGGCGGTTGGGTAGCCCTTATGCTGCGCAAAGCCGTAATCGGGGAACACAAGATCCAATTCGGCCATTTCGCGGTCACGCGTCACTTTCGCCAGAATGGATGCCGCACTGATTTCCGCCACGCGGCTGTCCCCCTTTACTACCGCCTGCGAACGCATCGGCAGTTTCGGGCAACGGTTACCGTCGATCAATACCATGTCCGGCGCGATATGCAACCCGGCAACCGCACGCTGCATCGCCAGCATAGTGGCATGCAGAATATTCAGTTGGTCGATCTCTTCAGGCTCAGCGCGGCCCAGGCTCCAGGACAACGCCTTCTCGACGATTTCGTCATACAGCGCCAGGCGGCGCTTTTCACTGAGTTTTTTCGAGTCAGCCAGGCCAACGATCGGCCGTGCGGGATCCAGGATCACCGCAGCGGTAACCACCGCGCCCACCAAGGGGCCACGGCCCACTTCGTCCACGCCGGCAATCAGCGTGGCGACAGGATAGATGAAGGGTTCAATCATGCTTTTGCCAGTTCCAACACAGCCTGAGCGGCCTGTTCATCGGCACCGCAACGGATGCTCTGGTGCAAGGTGAGGAAAGTCTGTTTCAGCTCGTCAGTTTGCGGGCTGTCTTCCAGCAGCGGCATTACCGCCGCCGCCAGTTTGTCCGGTACGCAGTCATGCTGCAACAGCTCGGTGACGATTTCGCGACCGGCCAGCAGGTTAGGCAGTGAGACATACGGGGTCTTCACTAACCGTTGCGCCAACCAGAAGGTAAAGGGTTTCATGCGGTAGCCCACCACCATTGGGCATTTGGCCAGCATGCACTCCAGCGCGGCGGTGCCTGAAGCCAGTAATGCCGCGTCGCTGGCAATCATCGCCTCACGCCCCTGGCCGTTCAGCAGGTGAACCCGCAGTTCTGGCGCCACTTCGGCCTTGATGCGCTCGAACTGCTCGCGTCGTTTGGCGTTCACCAGCGGCACCACCAATTCCAGGTCGGGATAACGGGTACGCAGCAACTGCGCCGTTTTCAGGAAATCGGCGCTCAGCATCTCGACTTCCGCATTGCGGCTGCCCGGCAGCAGAGCCAGACAACGCGCATCAGGCGCTATGCCCAGCGTGGCGCGCGCAGCCAGTTTGTCCGCCTGCAGCGGCATGGCATCAGCCATGGTGTGGCCGATAAACCGGCAGGGAACGTTAAAACGATCGTAAAACGCTTTTTCGAAAGGGAGAAACGCCAGCACCAGATCGGTGGCTTTGCCAATTTTGAAAACGCGCTTTTGACGCCAGGCCCAGACTGACGGGCTGACATAGTGAATGGTGCGGATGCCGTGTTGTTTCAGGCGGCCTTCCAGGGTGATATTGAAGTCCGGCGCGTCGATACCCACAAACACGTCAGGCTTCAGTTCTGTGAACCGGCGGGTAAGATCCTTGCGGATCTTCAACAGGCGTGGCAGGCGCTCAAGCACCTCCACCACGCCCATTACCGCCAGCTCTTCCATTTCGTACCAGGTTTCACAGCCTTCGGCCTGCATCAGCGGGCCAGCGACGCCAACAAAACGCGCGTCGGGGACTTGCGCCTTAAGCGCACGGATCAAACCGGCGCCAAGAATATCACCGGAAGTTTCTCCGGCGACCAATCCGATAGTCAATGGACGATTTTGCATAGGTCAGCGAATGATACCGCGGGTTGAACGACCAAAGAAATCGAGGAACTGCTGCACCACCGGCTGTTCTTTCGCCAGGGTTTCGATTTCTGTTTTCGCTTCATCCAGCGTTTTCTCGCTGCGATAAAGGATCTTGTAGGCATTACGGATTGCCTGCATTTCATCTTTATCAAAACCACGACGCTTCAGGCCAACGGCGTTAACACCGAATGGCGTGGCGTGGTTACCCTGCGCGATGACAAAAGGAGGCACGTCCTGGGCAACACCGGAACAACCGCCCACCATGACGTGGGTGCCGATAATGCAGAACTGATGGATAGCCGTCATACCGCCGATAATGGCATGGTCGTCAATTTCCACATGCCCGGCCAGCGTAGCATTGTTCGCCAGGATACAGGAGTTACCCACCACACAGTCGTGTGCAACGTGCACGTTAACCATCAGCAGGTTGTCATTACCCACCTTGGTCAACCCTGTGCCCTGCGCTGTGCCGCGATGGATGGTAACGCTCTCGCGGATGCGATTGCGATCGCCAATCTCGACACGCGTAGGCTCGCCCGCGTATTTCAGATCCTGATTCACTTCACCAATAGAGGCGAACTGATAGATCTGGTTGTCGCGACCGATTTTGGTCAGGCCATTCACCACGATGTGGGACTTCAGTACCGTGCCTTCGCCGATTTCCACCTGGGAGCCGACGTAACAGAAGGGACCGATGTGCGCGCCAGCGCCGATAACGGCGCCTTCTTCGATAATCGCGCTAGGATGGATAAAGGCGGTTTTGTCGATCACGGATTAAGCCTCCCGGCTGCGCGCACACATCATGGTTGCTTCGCAGACAATTTTGCCGTCGACGGTCGCCACGCCTTTAAAGCGCGTCAGACCACGACGTGTTTTCTCAAAGGTGACTTCCATGATCATCTGATCACCAGGCACTACCGGGCGTTTGAAGCGGGCTTCATCGATACCGGCGAAGTAATACAGCTCACCCGGCTCCAGTTTGCCGACGCTTTTAAACGCCAGAATACCGGTGGCCTGCGCCATGGCTTCCAGAATCAATACACCTGGAAAAATCGGCTTACCAGGGAAGTGTCCCTGGAAAAACGGCTCATTTACAGATACGTTCTTCACCGCACGCAGGAATTTGTGCTCCTCAAACTCGAGGACGCGGTCAACCAGCAAGAACGGGTAACGGTGAGGAAGCAACTCTAAAATTTCTGCAATATCCAGAGTATGAGTGTCAGTAGTCAAAATACTCTTCCTGTCTCTAAAAACTGATGGCATCAACAACACGGCCTGCGCTGACCCCAAAAGGAGATCATCATGCAGGCCGCAAATTAACAACTCTTTGCGCTTTTGGTCTCATGACCAACGCGTTTCGTTTTGTACCCAGCGAGGCGGGCGGTAGTGATTAGTCTTTTCCGACTTTTCGTTCGACAGCTTTTAAGCGCTTGCTAATCTCATCGATATTCATCACCAACGCAGCGGTTTTACGCCAAACTTTGTTGGGTTGTAACGGAATGCCCGAAGAGTATACCCCAGGTTCGGTGATTGGTCGCATAACCATTCCCATTCCAGTGACAACAACCTTGTCGGCGATCTCCATGTGACCGTTGATCACGCTGGCTCCACCAATCTGGCAGTAGCGGCCGATTTTCAGGCTGCCCGCCATGATAACACCGCCGGCAACGGCAGTATTGTCGCCAATCACAACGTTATGTGCAATCTGGCATTGGTTGTCGATGATAACACCATTCCCGATCTGGGTGTTATCCAACGCGCCGCGGTCAATGGTGGTGCAAGCGCCGATCTCGACGCGATCGCCGATAATCACCGTGCCCAACTGAGGAATTTTAATCCAGTTGCCGCGTTCGTTGGCATAGCCGAAACCGTCGGCACCGATCACGGTGCCCGATTGGATCAGACAGTGCTGACCGATCTCGACTTCATGATAAATCGTTACGTTCGCCCACAGACGCGTACCTGCGCCGATGCGTGCACGTTTGCCGATAAAACAGCCCGGGCCAATAACCACGTTATCGCCAAGTACTGCACCCGACTCGATCACCGCATTGGCACCGATAGCGACCTGCTGTCCCAGAGTGGCTTCAGGTGAGATTACCGCACTTGGGGCAATATCCTGGGCCGGAGACGGTGTCGTATCCATCAGTTGCGCCATGCGCGCGTAAGTCAGGTAAGGGTTTTTAACCACCAGCGCCGCAGAACGGCAGTGTGGTAAATCCGCCTCGGTAAGCACGACTGCGCTTGCCTGGCAGGAAGCCAGCTGCTCTTGATAGCGGCTGTTTGACAAAAACGTGATTTGGCCAGCCTGTGCCGAATGCATAGAAGCAATGCCGGTGATGACGAGATCGCCATCACCGTGCAATTGTGCATCCAACTGCTGCGCTAAATCAGCCAGTCGAATTGAAGGCATGTGTTATTTAACCTGTTTCAGCACGTCAGCAGTGATGTCTTTAGAAGAACCTGCGTAGGCAACTGCGTTAGCATCGATCACTACGTCGTAGCCTTCTTTGCTGGCAACAGATTTCACAGCGTCCTGAATACGGCTCAGGATTTTGTTACGCTCTTCCATCTGACGGCGACGGTTGTCCTGCTCAAAAGCCTGAGCTTTCTGAGAGAACTGCTCGCGCTGTGCCATCACGTCTTTTTCCATCTTGCTGCGATCGCTGGCTTTCATGGTAGCGCCATCACGCTGCAGACGTTGCATCTTGGTCTGAAGGCTACGCTCCATGTTCTGAAGCTCACCCGCACGGCCTTTAAACTCGTTTTCCAGCTGTTTAGCTACGGTTTCACGAGCCGGCAACTGTTGGAAAATGCTGGAGACGTTAACTACAGCGATCTTATCTGCTGCCTGAACGCCAGCTGAAGCAGCCATTGCTAAACCGAGGCCTGCGGCACACAACCACTTTTTCACTATAAACTCCTTACCATCACCCATTTGTGCCATATGACACTTGAAGTACACAATCTGCCAGACTTATCCCGTAAAACAATGAGAATCATCTCTGTGTTTTGACGGGCGCCTGGCATTTGCGATTCTTAATAACTGCTTATGCCCAGAAGCGGGACCTGTTACCAGGTCTTGCCAATGTTAAATTGGAACTGTTCGGATTTGTCGCCTTCGTATTTCTTGATCGGGTTGGCGTAAGAGAACACCAATGGACCCAAAGGTGACATCCACTGCAAGGCGATACCGGCAGAAACGCGAATGTTGCTCGCTTTGCTGTAGTCCGGAACATCGTACATGCTGGTCTGAGAAGTATTCTGCCAGTTGGTATCCCATACGGTACCCGCATCCATGAACAAGGAAGTACGCACTGAGTTTGCGTATTTCTCGCTGATGAATGGCGTTGGCGTAATCAGCTCCATACTGGCGACAGCCATGGCGTTACCGCCCACCGCATCGTCCGAATTACAAATCGGCGTGCCGTTGCTGCAGCCATACGAGTTGGAATTGTAGTACACCGCTTTTGGACCGATGGTGTTCGAGCCAAAACCACGTACGGTGCTTGAGCCACCGGCGTAGAAGTTCTCGTAGAACGGCATTTCTTTACCGCCGAGACCATCCGCGTAACCCAGACGGCCACGTCCCAACAGCACCCAGGTGCGATCGTCGTTGATTGGAACGTATTGCACGCTGTCCAGCGTCAGTTTGTAGTATTCGTTATCCGATCCCGGAATGGTGACTTTACCATTCAGCGTCGTGCGGTTACCCGAGGTAGGGAAATAACCACGGTCTAGGTTGTTGTAAGTCCAACCCAGGTTCAGCGTGAAGTCATCCGCAGAGTAGCTGGCGCGGTCGGTGGTGTTCGGATCCAGCCCCATCGAGTCCAGATAACGCCACATGGCAACCTGCGGCTGCATGTTGGACAGGCCGTTATGCACGTAACCCAAACCGGTACGCAACGAGTTGTTTTCGTTGATCGGGAAGCCCAGGGTACCGTCTATACCGTAACTCTTGTTGGTATAGTCGGACAGGTCCGCGTCATCCGCTTTAAAGTCGTTGTAGAAGATACGCCCGCCCAGACTCACACCGTCAACGGTGAAGTACGGGTTGGTTACCGACAGTTCGGTGTAGGTCTGGTAGTCGTTCTTGGTACCGCTGATGCCGACGGAATAGCCGGTACCCAGCCAGTTGTCCTGCTGAACACCCGCCTGGAAGCTAACACCGCTCTCGGTGCCGTAACCGACGCCAAAGTTAAAGGTACCGGTGTTACGCTCTTTCACCTTGTAAGTGACGTCAACCTGATCCGCAGTGCCAGGTACGCGCTGAGTTTCCACGTCTACCGTTTCAAAGTAACCCAAACGGTTCAGACGTTCTTTACCCTGCTCGACCTGAGCGTTGCCCAGCCACGCACCTTCCATCTGACGCATTTCACGGCGCAGTACGGAGTCTTTACTGGTGTCGTTACCTTCGAACTTGATGCGGCGCACGTAGAAACGGTTACCCGCATCAATATTCACGTGCAGCTTCACGGTTTTATCCGCGTCGTTGATTTCAGGCTGAGTAGAAACGCGCGGATAGGCATAACCATAACGGCCCAACATCGTTTTGATGTTGTCTTCCATCTTGGTCACTTTGCTGCCGTTATACAGCTCACCCGGCTCGATCTTGGTCAACTGGGCGACTTCCGCCGAGTGGCCGGCCAGGTTGCCGTTCACCATCACGTCGGTGAGCTTGTACTGCTCGCCTTCGGTGATATTGATGGTGATGTAGATGCCTTTTTTGTCCGGCGTCAGGCTGACCTGAGTCGAATCAATATTAAAGCGCGCGTAGCCGCGGTCCAGATAGAAACTGCGCAGGGTTTCGAGATCACCCGCCAGCTTTTGCTTCTGATATTTGCGATCGCCAACCAGGTTCCACCACGGCACTTCATCACGCAGTTGGAAGCGTGAAATCAGCTCGTCGTTAGTGAAGGCATGATTGCCGACAATGTTGATTTGTTGAATCTTGGCGGAAACCCCTTCCGTGAACACCAGTTTCAGGTCGACACGGTTGCGCGGCAATGGCGTGACAACGGCTTTCACCGAGGCACTGTATTTACCGACGCTGTAGTAGAAGTCTTCCAGCCCTTTTTCAATGCTGGATATTGTGGTGCGGTCGAGCGCTTCGCCAACCCGAACGCCAGAGGCCTCCAGGTTTTGCTTAAGCATGTCATCTTTCACCGACTTGTTGCCGGAGAAAGTGATGCTGGCAATGGTAGGGCGTTCCTTAACCTGAACAATCAGCGTATTACCATCGCGCAGCACGCGAACGTCCTCGAAGTTGCCAGTGGCAAACAAGGCACGGATGGTATTACTGATATCATCGTCAGAGACGGTATCGCCTACGCGAACCGGCATGTTGAGTAACGCCGCACCGACGGCGACTCGCTGCAGGCCTTCGAAATGAATATCCTTCACTACGAACCCGTCTGCACCGTATACGGTGGCGCTGCCAAACAGCAGCGACGCTATGAGCAACTTTTTCATCGCCATCGTTGTTATGCGTTCTTCCTAACCTATCCCCGCCCCTAAAGGCGAGAAAAATCATTGAAAAGTGCAAGACCCATTAAAAGCACCAACACGATCGAACCTATGCGGTAACTGTAGTCCTGTACTCGCTCGGAAACCGGCCCACCCTTCAGCTTTTCTATCGCCAGGAAGAGGAGATGCCCACCATCTAACACCGGTAATGGGAACAGGTTGATGATACCCAGGTTGACACTGATCAACGCCAGGAACATCAAATAATACACCAACCCGACCCCGGCTGACGCCCCTGCTCCCTGTGCAATCGAAATCGGGCCACTCAGGTTGTTCAGCTTTACATCACCGGTTATTAATTTACCCAGCATTTTGACCGTGAGGCTCATTAGCTGCCAGGTCTTGTCCCCAGCCTGATACAGCGCAGGGAACGGTCCATACTGGCGAATCGTTTTATACTCGTCCGGCAGCGGCAACACCTTTGGAATGATGCCTGCAAACCCCACCGATTTGTCTTTTCCCACCGGCTTTGTATCCGGTATCAGCGTCAAAGACAAGGGGGCGCCGTTTCTTTCAATCTCTAAAACCAGCGGTTGCCCAGGGCCGTTGTGGATCCGTTTAACCAACGTCTGCCAACGACCCAACAGCTGACCGTCGACTTTAACGATCCTGTCCCCCGCTTGCAAACCCGCCTTTTGTGCCGCCGACCCCGGCTGCACTTCGGCAAGGACAGATTCTATCTGCGGACCGCGCGGAATAATACCCAGCGCAACCACGGGATCCTGTTTGTCCGGCTCAAAATTCCACTGGCGCAAATCCAGGGTTTTCATCACCACCTGTGAAGAGCCAAACGGCGCGATACCCACTTCGGTTTCTGCGTCGCCGATCTTCGCTACCAGCGCCAGACGAACTGATTCCCAATCAGGCGTTTCGATGCCATCTACGGACTTAAGTTCCATTCCAGGCGAAATTTCAGCGTGGGCGGCAATCGATTGTGGCGATATTTCACCAATCACCGGACGGAAGCTGGGAACGCCGATAATAAATACCAGCCAGTAAGCAAGGATAGCAAACAGGAAGTTGGCGACAGGTCCGGCGCTGACGATAGCGGCGCGCTGCCAAACGGTTTTGTTGTTGAATGCCTGATGACGGAGTTCCGGTGCAACCGAATCAACCCGCTCATCGAGCATTTTCACATAGCCGCCCAGAGGGATCAGGGCAATCACGTATTCCGTACCCTGACGGTCAGTACGGCGCCATAAGGCGCGGCCAAAACCGATGGAGAAGCGTTCTACACGGACGCCGCAGCGACGGGCGACCCAAAAGTGCCCGAACTCGTGCACGGTGATTAAAACACCGAGCGCAACCAGAAATGCGACTAAGTTCCAGAGCACACTACCCATCATCCCTTCACTCCCCGTCGTTGACGGATTAAAACACTAACAGCATCAGGCAGGCAAATACAGGCACTGCTGCGGTCAGGCTGTCGATACGATCCAGTATACCGCCATGACCCGGTATCAAATGACCACTGTCTTTGATACCCGCTTCGCGTTTAAACATGCTCTCGGTAAGATCGCCCAGCACGGAAGCCAGCGCGGCAATCACCGAACAAATCAGTAAGGTCGCCGGCACGATAGTCAACGGGGCGTAACGGCCGAACAGCCAGGATATCAGGGCCGAGGTAATCAGACCACCGATGAGCCCCTCCCAGGTTTTCCCCGGAGAAACTTTTGGCGCCAGCTTATGCTTGCCAAACAGTTTGCCAAACATGTAGGCACCGGAATCCGCGCCCCAAACCAGCAACATCACGTACAGCAGCCACCAGGCGCCGGTGAAGTGGTTTTGTTCATAGCCGAACTGGCGCAGCGACAGCATGCCCCAGAAGAACGGCACTATGGTCAACAAACCAAAAATCAGACGTATCGGGCGTGAATTACGCCACAGTGCAGCCGAGCCGGGATAGAACAGCACCAGCAACAAGGCTGTCAACCACCAGGCCAGTGACAGCCACAGCGGCCCGCCTACCTGAGGCAGGTGGACCGACTGGTGGTATGCCGGAATGCTGAGCATCATCAACGCCAGCAGAAAACCGCATAATATCGCCAACCAGATGCGCTGCGAGCGGGAGGTAAAACCGGCCAGTTGGCCCCACTCCCAGGCGGCTAACATACACACAACGAGCGTTACCAGGGCAAAGCCCACCGGCGGCAGCAAAAACAGCGCCGCGATAACAATCGGGATTAAAATCAGAGCCGTTATGAGGCGATACTTCAGCAAAAGTTCCCCCTAGGACGCATCGGCGCCGATAGGTGTTGTTCCCCCGAAGCGACGCTCGCGTTGTGCAAATGCATTCAGCGCACCTTCAAAGACAAGTTCATCAAAATCAGGCCAGAGTACATCAGTAAAGTAAAGTTCTGCATAAGCAATTTGCCACAGCAAGAAGTTACTGATGCGGTGTTCACCGCCAGTGCGGATCACCAGATCCACCGGTGACAGATCGTGCATGCAGACCCGCTCACCCAGTAATTCTTCGCTAATTTGATCCGGACGCAGTAAACCATCCTTCACCTGCTCAGCCAGTTCCCTTACTCCCTGAATAATATCCCAACGGCCACCGTAGTTGGCGGCAATGTTGAGCGTCAGGCCATCGTTATTTTCTGTCAGTTGCTCAGAGCGACGGATCCGCTCTTGCAAACGCGCGCTGAAACGGCTGATGTCGCCGATCACCCGCAGTCTGACGTTATGTTTATGCAGGCTTTTTACTTCACTGTCCAAGGCACGAACGAAAAGCTCCATGAGGGCGGAGACTTCCTGCACCGGACGGTTCCAGTTCTCGCTGCTGAAGGCATAAAGCGTGAGTGCATCTAAATGGTTGTTGGCAGCAAAACTGACCGCGCGACGAACCGATTTCACCCCTGCTTTATGACCGAAGACACGTAACTTACCCTGACGTTTAGCCCAGCGCCCGTTACCGTCCATAATAATGGCAACATGCCGTGGTCCCAGAGTGGACGGATTAGCCTCTTGTTGATTTGCGGACGACATAACTCGTACTTATTTCCTCAATAGAAATACAACTGCCCTTCCGGAACATCAGGCCCTTACGCGCAAAAAAAGCCGTGTGCCCGACACGGCTTTTCAGTCTGCCCCGCGACAGCCGGTAATTTCCGCTGCGCCGTTGGCGTTCGAGATATCAATCGGGCCAAAATTCAACGGTATAACCGCTGACAAGTGGCGCAGACTATATCACCTCAGCCGAGCCTGAACAAACGGCCCCACTGCGGCACGCGTAATTTGCGAACAAAATAGGATAATTGCCGCTATCAGTTACGCAGTGATTTAACCAACCCAACCGCAGCCTCACGCGCCTGACGATCTATCTCTAAGACCGCATCAATGCAGGACGGTTCCTGCAATGACAGCCGTTCGACCACTTTTTGGTTCACTGCCGCAATATCGGTAAAGCGAATCTGCTCCTGCAGGAAAGCCGCCACGGCCACTTCGTTGGCCGCATTCAGTGCGGTGGTTGCCGCCTGCCCGGCGTCAAAGGCCTCTATGGCCAGATACAGGCAGGGATAACGTTCCCGCTCAGGTTCGGCAAAGGTCAGCGAGCCGATACGGCAAAAATCCAGCGCTTCCACGCCAGAGCTGACCCGCTGTGGGTAAGCCATTGCATGGGCGATCGGCGTGCGCATATCCGGCGTGCCCAACTGGGCCAGCACGCTGCCATCGGTGTAGCGCACCATCGAGTGGATCACCGACTGCGGATGCAGAATCACTTCCATTTGTTCGGCCGAGGCGTTAAACAGCCAGCGGGCCTCAATATATTCCAGTCCTTTGTTCATCATGGTGGCGGAATCCACCGAGATCTTGCGCCCCATCGACCAATTAGGGTGGGCACAGGCCTGATCCGGTTTCATCGTGGCAAACTGCTCCAGCGGCGTAGTACGGAACGGGCCGCCGGAGCCGGTGAGCACTATGCGCGACACACCATGACTGTCTAATGAAGAGTATCCCAACTGACGCTGAATGCTCTCAGGCAAACTCTGAAAAATCGCGTTATGTTCGCTGTCCAGCGGCAGCAGCTGCGCCTGGCTCTGTTGCACCGCGTCCATAAACAGGCGTCCACAGGTCACCAGCGACTCTTTGTTCGCCAACAGCACCTGCTTACCGGCGCGGATTGCCGCCAGTGTCGGCAGCAGCCCGGCAGCGCCAACGATGGCCGCCGTCACCTGGTCAACGTCATCCAACGCCGCCAACTCGCAAGCAGCCTGCTCGCCCGACATCACCTCGGTAGCAATGCCATTTTCTGCCAGCAGAGTACGCAGTTCACGCGCTGCGCCTTCGTCCGCCATCGCCGCATAGGCCGGGCGGAATTCTATGCACTGTTGCGCCATGACCGCTACGTTGCGGCCGGCAACCAGCGCTTTAATCGCAAAACGGTCGGGATTTTCCCTGACCACGGCCAGGGTACTGGTCCCCACTGAACCGGTGGAGCCAAGAATAGTCAGTTGCTTCATGAGCTCACTCTGAATAACTGTCTGATGCGATCGGAGGTGCTCCAGTGTGTAACCTTGGCCACCGCTTGTCCATGATCAATCAGTACGATGAAACGGGATCTGCGCCACAAAAAACAAAGCGCCGCCCAGGCGACGCTTTTTTTCTGCGCGATGCTGATTAGAAATCCATCAGCTCTTTTTCTTTTTCCGCCAGAGCGGCATCCAGAAGTTTGATGTAAGCATCGGTCAGCTTCTGAACATCGTCTTGTGAACGGCGATCTTCGTCTTCGCTGATTTCTTTGTCTTTCAGCAGCGCTTTAACTTTATCGTTGGCATCACGGCGTACGTTACGTACCGCCACACGGCCCTGCTCCGCTTCGTTGCGCACGACCTTGATCAGGTCTTTACGGCGTTCTTCGGTCAGAGGAGGCAGTGGAACACGGATCACGCTGCCGGCTGAACTTGGGTTCAGGCCGAGGTCAGAAGCCATGATGGCCTTTTCTACCGCTGAACCCAGGGAGCGATCAAACAGGTTAATTGCCAGGGTACGGGAGTCTTCAACGGTCACGTTAGCCAATTGACGCAGCGGCGTCGCTGAACCGTAGTATTCCACCATGATGCCGTCCAGGATGCTTGGAGAAGCACGGCCGGTACGGATTTTGCTGATTTGGTTTTTGAATGCTTCTACGCTTTTTTCCATGCGTGAATCAGCATCTTTTCTGATTTCATTAATCACGTTGCAAACCCTTGGAAGCTGGATACTTGGCAGGCCATACCACAGTATAGCCCGTGAATTTTACTCAAGGAGAGTGCATAACGCATAGCGTTACCCGCTCCCGCTAAATTTGGCAGAACAGCCTTATTTGCTGATCAGCGTACCTTCGTTTTCACCCATCACTACCCGGCGCAGCGCACCTGGCTTGTTCATGTTGAAGACGCGGATTGGCAGACCGTGATCGCGGGCCAGCGTAAATGCCGCCAGATCCATCACTTTCAGCTCGCGCTCCAGCACGTCCTGATAGGTAATATGTTCGTACAGCGTCGCATCCGGGTTTTTAACCGGATCAGCGGAGTATACACCATCCACTTTGGTCGCTTTCAATACCACGTCAGCTTCGATCTCGATCCCACGCAGACACGCAGCAGAATCGGTAGTGAAGAACGGGTTGCCGGTACCGGCGGAGAAGATCACCACGCGGTTATTGCGCAGCAGGCTGATCGCCTCTGCCCAGCTGTAGTTGTCGCACACGCCGTTCAACGGAATTGCAGACATCAGGCGGGCGTTCACATAGGCACGGTGCAGTGCATCACGCATAGCCAGGCCGTTCATCACGGTAGCCAGCATTCCCATGTGGTCGCCCACTACGCGGTTCATGCCGGCCTGCGCCAGGCCCGCGCCGCGGAACAGGTTACCGCCGCCAATAACTACACCGACCTGAATTCCCAGTTCGACCAGCTCTTTAACTTCCTGAGCCATGCGATCCAAAACGCTAGCGTCGATACCAAAACCTTCTGCGCCTTGCAGGGCTTCGCCACTCAGTTTGAGCAGAATACGCTGATATACGGGTTTTGCATTGGTTGCCATGGTGATCTGTCCTAAGAAGCAGTATTAGTATTGGGGATTTCAGCCGATGAAACGCGCCTGTGCTGAGTATATTGCCACAGGGCCTGCCATCGGTGTAATTCTGGCTGGATAAAATGGAACCGCCAGACGGCGGCCCCATTAACAGTCATTAAGACTGCTTGCTCATTGCAGCAACTTCAGCTGCAAAGTCATTTGCCGCTTTCTCGATGCCTTCGCCCACTTCGAAGCGGATGAAGTTAACCACGTCAGCGTTGTGCTCTTTCAGCACCTGGCCAACGGACTTGCTTGGTTCGATCACGAAAGGCTGACCGGTCAGAGAAACTTCGCCGGTGAATTTCTTCATGCGGCCTTCAACCATTTTCTCTGCGATTTCTTTCGGTTTGCCAGACTGCATGGCGATGTCCAACTGAACCTGGTACTCTTTTTCTACCACGTCAGCAGACACATCTTCCGGCTTAACGAATTCTGGCTTGCTCGCCGCAACGTGCATCGCGATTTGCTTAACCAGCTCTTCGTCAGCGCCTTTAGCCGCGATCAGAACGCCGATACGTGCGCCGTGCAGGTAGCTGCCCAGCACTTCGCCTTCCAGGGAAGCCACGCGACGGATGTTGATGTTTTCACCGATTTTTGCAACCAGCGCTACACGTTCATCTTCGAACTGTGCTTTCAACACCTCAACATCAGTGATTTTGCCTGCAACAGCAGCGTCCAGCACTTTGTCAGCGAATGCCTGGAAACCGGCATCTTTAGCAACGAAGTCAGTCTGGCAGTTAACTTCCAGGATCACGCCGTAGTTGCCTTCGATCTTGGTTTTGATCACGCCGTCAGCAGCTACGTTGCCTGCTTTTTTCGCCGCTTTGATCGCACCAGATTTACGCATGTTTTCGATGGCCAGCTCGATGTCGCCGTTAGATTCGACCAGAGCTTTTTTGCAATCCATCATGCCAGCGCCAGTACGCTCGCGCAGTTCTTTTACCAGAGCAGCGGTAATATCAGCCATTTCTATTTCCTCGGTTATCTCACGTGGAGACAGTTCTCATTCAGATAAGCAAAGGGGGCCTATAAAGGCCCCCCTAACCAACATATTCAATACCTGGTTAATAAGGGCTCAGTGACGAGCTTGCCTTATTATTCAGCTTCTACGAAGCTGTCTTCCGCTTGAACGGCCAGATCTTGAGAACGACCTTCACGGACGGCGGCAGCAACGGCAGTCAGGTACAATTTGATTGCACGGATTGCATCGTCGTTACCAGGGATGATGAAGTCAACGCCGTCTGGATCGGAGTTGGTATCAACGATAGAGAATACCGGGATACCCAGGTTGTTGGCTTCTTTGATCGCAATGTGTTCGTGATCAGCATCGATGACGAACAGAGCGTCAGGCAGACCACCCATGTCCTTGATACCACCCAGGGAGTTTTCCAGCTTGGCCAGTTCGCGAGTACGCATCAGCGCCTCTTTCTTGGTCAGCTTGTCAAAGGTGCCATCTTGAGACTGGATTTCCAGATCTTTCAAACGCTTGATTGACTGACGAACGGTTTTCCAGTTAGTCAGCATGCCGCCCAACCAGCGATGGTTCACGAAGAACTGATCGCAGGTGTTAGCATATTCTTTTACCGCTTCGCTTGCTGCGCGCTTAGTACCAACGAACAGGATCTTACCTTTACGGGAAGAGATCTTGGTCAGTTCAGCCAGTGCTGCGTTGGCCATTGGTACAGTTTTTTCCAGGTTGATGATGTGAACCTTGTTACGTGCGCCGAAGATGAAAGGCTTCATTTTCGGGTTCCAGTAACGGGTCTGGTGACCAAAGTGTACACCGGCCTGGAGCATGTCGCGCATGGAAACAGTTGCCATGATTAAACCTCTATAGAGTTAGTTGGGGTTATGCCTCCACGTATCCCATAACGCCGACCCTGGCGGTGATAATCACCTCAGGGCACCCCGGCGGATGTGCCGATACGTGTGTGTTATTTACACAAAGTGAGTGCAGTTAAAGTATTTTCGGCCTTTTCCGTCATTATCACAAGGACGAAGAGCGGATCTGCCGGCGCGCTTTATACCATAAACCCGCCACCGACACCAACTTTTGTTGCCATCGCCCAAGCCGCCAGGAAATCAAATTTGGCAGCCTCAGGCGGGGCTGATACCATAAGAGACTGCTTCTTATTTCTTTCTGTTGTCGGCGAGCACGACACCTGCGGACGAACTTCATGGCAATCTCAATTAAAACACCTGATGACATCCAAAAAATGCGCGTGGCCGGCCGCCTGGCCGCCGAAGTGCTGGAAATCATCGAGCCGCACGTCAAACCTGGCGTGACCACCGGCGAACTGGATCGTATCTGTCACGATCACATCACCAACCAGCAGCAGGCGATTTCCGCCTGTCTGGGTTATCACGGCTTCCCGAAATCCGTGTGCATCTCGGTCAATGAAGTGGTATGCCACGGCATCCCGAGTGATGACAAAGTCCTGAAGGACGGCGACATCGTGAATATCGACGTCACCGTGATCAAAGACGGTTTCCACGGCGATACCTCCAAGATGTTCATCGTCGGTAAACCGACCATTCTGGGCGAGCGCCTGTGCCGCATCACCCAGGAAAGCCTGTACCTGTCACTGAAAATGGTGAAGCCGGGTATCCGCCTGCGTACGCTGGGCAAAGAGATCCAGAAATTCGTCGAAGCCGAAAACTTTTCCGTGGTGCGCGAATACTGTGGCCACGGCATTGGCGAAGTGTTCCACGAAGAACCTCAGGTACTGCACTATGACGCGGACGACGGCGGCGTGGTACTGCAACCCGGTATGGCCTTCACCATCGAGCCTATGGTCAATGCCGGTGATTACCGCATCCGCACCATGAAAGACGGCTGGACGGTAAAAACTAAGGATCGCAGCTTGTCGGCGCAGTATGAGCATACTATTGTGGTCACAGATAACGGCTGCGAGATAATGACGTTGCGCAAGGATGACACCATCCCCAACATCATTACGCACGAGATGTAAGCGCCGCGGCGTTTTGCCGCGATGCATGATGTCACAGGCCGGCTTTTGCCGGCCTTTTTTATGGGCTGCGTATTATGTCTGAAAACTTTCGCCAACAAGACACCTCGGTCATTCCACGACAGGCCGTGCCGGAGCAGCCTGAATATCCCAACGCCTATGGCGATGAGGAGATTAACTGCGTCGCGCTGAAACAGCGCCTCGAACAGTTCCAACTGTGGCTGGCAGAAGCGTTCAATGCCGGTTCCAGCGCCGAAAGCCTGGTCGCCGCCCGCAGCGACTTTATCGATCGCCTGCTGCGTCGCCTGTGGACCTTCTACGGCTTCGAAGATATTCCCGAAACCGCATTGGTGGCGGTCGGCGGCTATGGCCGTGGCGAACTGCACCCGCTCTCGGACATTGACGTGTTGGTGCTGAGCCAGCGCCGTCTGAATGAACAGCAATCCCAACGCGTGGGGGAATTTATCACCCTGCTGTGGGATCTGAAGCTGGAAGTGGGCCACAGCGTGCGTACGCTGGAGGAGTGCCTGCTGGAAGGCCTGGCGGATCTGACCGTCGCCACCAACCTGATTGAATCGCGCATGATCTGCGGCGATGTCGCCTTGTTTCTGCAAATGCAAAAGCACATCTTCAGCGACGGTTTCTGGCCCTCCCCCCAATTTTTCCACGCCAAGGGGATTGAACAGCAAGAGCGCCACCAGCGCTACCACGGCACCAGCTACAATCTGGAGCCGGACATCAAGAGCAGCCCTGGCGGTCTGCGGGATATTCACACCCTGCTGTGGGTCGCGCGCCGTCACTTCGGCGCCACTTCGCTTGACGAAATGGTCGGCTTTGGTTTTCTGACCCAGGCCGAACGCAACGAACTTAACGAATGCCAAAGCTTCCTGTGGCGTATTCGCTTCGCGCTGCACCTGGTATTACCGCGCTACGATAACCGGCTGCTGTTCGATCGCCAGCTCAACGTGGCGCAACTGCTGCGTTATGAAGGAGAAGGCAACGAGCCGGTCGAGCGCATGATGAAAGATTTTTATCGCATGACGCGCCGCGTCGGCGAATTGAATCACATGCTGCTGCAACTGTTCGATGAGGCGATTCTGGCGCTGGACGCCACGGAAAAACCCCGGCCGCTGAACGATGACTTCCAACTGCGCGGTGACCTGATCGACCTGCGTGACGAAACGCTGTTCATCCGCCAGCCGGAATCCATCATGCGGATGTTCTACCTGATGGTACGCAACCGCGAAATCAAAGGCATTTACTCCACCACTGTGAGGCAGCTGCGCCATGCGCGCCGCCATCTGAAACAGCCGCTGTGCACCATCCCGGAAGCACGCGAACTGTTTATGGCCATTCTGCGCCACCCAGGCGCAGTGTCGCGGGCGTTGGTGCCCATGCACCGCCACAGCGTGCTGTGGGCTTATATGCCGCAGTGGGGCAAAATCGTCGGGCAAATGCAGTTCGACCTGTTCCACGCCTATACCGTCGACGAACACACCATTCGCGTCCTGCAAAAGCTGGAAAGCTTTGCCGATGCCGAAACGCGGCCGCGTCATCCGCTGTGCGTAGAGCTGTATCCGCGCCTGCCGAATCCGGAGCTTCTGCTGCTGGCGGCGCTGTTCCACGATATCGCCAAAGGCCGCGGCGGCGACCACTCGATCCTCGGCGCACAGGATGCGCTGGAGTTCGCCGAGCTGCACGGTTTGAATTCCCGTGAGGCTCAACTGGTGGCCTGGCTGGTACGTTGCCATTTATTGATGTCGGTCACCGCTCAGCGCCGCGACATTCAGGATCCGACGGTGATCCAGCAGTTCAGCGCCGAAGTGCAGAGCGAAACCCGCCTGCGCTATCTGGTTTGCCTGACGGTGGCAGACATCTGCGCCACCAACGAAACCCTGTGGAACAGCTGGAAACAGAGCCTGTTGCGTGAACTGTATTTCGCCACCGAAAAACAGCTGCGCCGCGGTATGCAAAACAGCCCGGATCTGCGCGAACGCGTGCGTCACCACCGTCTGCAAGCGCTGGCGCTGCTGCGCATGGACAATATCGACGAAGAGGCACTGCACCGCATCTGGAGCCGCTGTCGCGCCGATTATTTCCTGCGCCATTCGCCTAACCAATTGGCCTGGCACGCCCGCCACCTGCTGGCCCACGACTCCACCAAACCGCTGGTGCTGGTCAGCCGTCAGGCCACGCGCGGCGGCACCGAGATTTTCATCTGGAGCCCGGATCGTCCGTACCTGTTTGCTGCCGTGGCCGGCGAGATGGATCGGCGTAACCTGAGCGTCCATGACGCGCAGATCTTCACTAACCGCGACGGCATGGCGATGGATACCTTCATTGTGCTGGAGCCGGACGGCAGCCCGCTGGCACAGGACCGCCACACGGCGATCCGTCATGCGCTGGTGCAAGCCATTACCCAGCGGGAATATCAGCCGCCGCGCGTGCGCAGGCCGTCCTCCAAGCTGCGTCATTTCAGCGTGCCGACCGAAGTCAGCTTCCTGCCGACCCATACCGACCGCCGCAGCTATCTGGAACTGACCGCGCTCGATCAACCGGGCCTGCTGGCTCGGGTGGGCGAAGTGTTCGCCGATCTCGGCCTGTCACTGCACGGCGCGCGCATCTCCACCATCGGCGAGCGGGTTGAGGATTTATTTATTCTGGCCGACAGCGATCGACGCGCCCTTAACCCGGAAACGCGCAGAAAGTTGGAACAACGGTTGACAGAGGCCCTCAATCCAAACGATAAAATGTGATACAAGTAACCTTTTCGTAGACAACATCAGGACAGAGAACAGCATGCAGCAATTACAAAACGTTATTGAAAACGCCTTCGAACGCCGCGCGGAAATCACCCCGGCGAACGCAGACACCGTAACGCGCGAAGCGGTAAACCAGGTGATCGGCCTGCTGGACAGCGGCGCCCTGCGCGTTGCCGAGAAGATTGACGGTCAGTGGGTAACGCATCAGTGGCTGAAAAAAGCCGTGCTGCTTTCTTTCCGCATCAACGACAACAAAGTGATGGACGGCGCCGAAACCCGTTATTACGACAAAGTGCCAATGAAATTCGCCGATTACGACGAAGCGCGTTTCCAGAAAGAAGGCTTCCGCGTAGTGCCGCCGGCGACCGTTCGCCAGGGCGCATTCATCGCCCGCAACACGGTGCTGATGCCTTCCTACGTGAACATCGGTGCTTACGTTGACGAAGGCAGCATGGTAGACACCTGGGCCACCGTCGGCTCTTGCGCGCAAATCGGCAAGAACGTTCACCTGTCCGGCGGCGTCGGCATCGGTGGCGTACTGGAGCCTCTGCAGGCCAACCCGACCATCATCGAAGACAACTGCTTTATCGGTGCGCGTTCAGAAGTGGTCGAAGGCGTGATCGTAGAAGAAGGTTCTGTGATCTCCATGGGCGTATACCTGGGCCAGAGCACCCGCATTTACGACCGCGAAACCGGTGAAGTGCACTACGGCCGCGTTCCTGCCGGTTCAGTCGTCGTGTCCGGCAACCTGCCGTCCAAAGATGGCTCTTACAGCCTGTATTGCGCGGTGATCGTCAAAAAAGTCGATGCCAAGACGCGCGGAAAAGTCGGCATTAATGAGTTATTACGCACCATCGACTAAATTAAGATAGCGGGTGAATCACCCGCTATTTTTTTGTCTTCATTACGTGAGCAGTCACAGTCTCTGGCGCGGTTATTCGCCATAATCCCAGACCGTGGAATAAAGTCTATTTATAAGGTGGCGCTATTATGTATGACAACCTGAAAAGCTTAGGAATCAATCAACCGGAAGATGTCGATCGCTATAGCCTGCGTCAGGAGGCCAATAACGACATTCTTAAGATTTATTTCCGCAAGGATAAAGGCGAATTCTTTGCCAAGAGCGTGAAATTCAAATACCCGCGCCAACGCAAAACCGTGGTAGCGGACAATGCCGGCCAGGGTTACAAAGAAATCCACGAAATTAACCCGAATCTGCGCTACGTGATCGATGAACTGGATCAGCTGTGCCAGCGTGATCAGGTCGAAGTGGATCTGAAGCGCAAAATTCTTGATGACCTGCGTCATCTGGAAGGCGTGGTCTCCCACAAGATTGCCGAGATCGAATCCGATCTGGAAAAACTGACCCGCGGTAAATAAGGGTTCAGCAAACTGGATCTACTGGACTTCATTTTTACCCTATGAATTTCGAGTTGCAGCTAACAACGCTGCAACTCGAAAGGAGACAGGGAATTCTATTTCAGCAGCGTGCCCCACTGCTCGACCCACGGGCAAGAAACCACTTCCGGTTCCGGCTGTTCCATCGCATCGATTTCCAGCACCTCACCCACGCGGGTGGCCCCTTGTTCCTGCAGCAATGCGTCGAATGCGCGCCCTGCGCCACAGAAATTGTCATAGCTGCTGTCACCCAAGGCAATCAGCCCATAGTGCAGCTCCGGTTGGTAGCCGACCTGATCGCGAATGGCATGGAACAGCGGTGCAATGCTGTCCGGCAAATCGCCCTGGCCGGTGGTGGAGGTAATCACCAACGCGTAATGCTGACGGTAAAACTGCCAGGCTTCCAGTGTGCCCTCTTCGAACAGTTTGACCTCGTGGCCCTGTTCGCCAAGGATAGTTTCCGCCTCTTCCGCCACCAACAGTGAGTTGCCGTAAACCGTTCCCACGAAGATTCCAACCTGAGCCATTGCCCCTACTCCCTTAAATACCTTTAAAAATGATCAGATATCCTGACCGCTAGCCGAGGGAAACTCAACCCTGGCAAGCTCAGGGATACTCTCTGTCCAGCCAAACTGTGACATAACGCCCTGCCAGGGTTCGTCCCAGCGAGCGGAAATATGCAGCGGTTCACCGGTCACCGGATGATTCAGTTGCAGGTGGCTGGCGTGCAACATCAGGCGCGAACAACCGAAATGCTGAGCCATGCCGCGGTTCTGGCGCAAATCGCCGTGTTTGCTGTCACCGATGATCGGATGGCGGATATGCACCATATGACGGCGTAACTGGTGCTTGCGACCATTTTCCGGTTTCAGTTCAATCAGGCTGTAGCGCGCACTGTCGTAACGGCCAATCGCCACCGGCATTTCTGCCTGCGCCAGCGGCCGATAATGGGTAACCGCCGGCTGTGGGCCTTTGTCCGCCGAGGCAAACTTGTCGGCGATCTTGTCCAACTCCTCCGTCAGCGGGTAGTCGATGGTAGCGCCTTCCAGCACGTAACCGCGCACCACCGCATGGTAGGTTTTCTGCATTTGATGCTGTTCAAGCTGTTGCGACAACAGTCTCGCCACGTCGCTGGACAGCGCCATCAGCAATACCCCGGAAGTAGGACGATCAAGGCGATGCACGGTAAACACATGCTGGCCAATCTGATCGCGCACGGTCTGCATGACAAACCGGGTTTCATGACGATCCAGCCAGCTGCGGTGCACCAGCCAACCGGACGGTTTGTTCACCGCCACCAGGTGCTCATCCTGATACAAAACCTCAATCACAATCTCTTTTCCTACGTAAAAGCCCAGATTCCGGCGCGAGTATACAGGAGTGTATCGGCGCTAGTTAACCCATTCGATGGTCACCAGACGACTATCGGCACGGCCGCGATCGTCCACCGCCCGAATGCGGTACTGCCCGTTGTTGATCGGCCGAGTCGATAGCCTGTCCTGGCGTCTGCGCTAATACATTAGTTTGCCGCTGAGCGAAAATCAGCGGCCAGGCCGACGGGGGATTACGGCTCTTTATTCAACATGTTATCCAACTGCTGCAGCACGACCAACAGCGGCATGCAGTTAGGTTCATTGTTTTTCAGCGCCTCTTCAAAATAAGGCGTGATAGCGAAACGCGTCGGCAAGGGTGCATTCGCATCCAGCAGCGCGTACATCCGCGGCAGAAACACCCACTGCAACCACGCTTCGGCCGACATGCTGTCTACGCAGAAAGGTTCAGTACTGGCGAAAGCCTCAGGCTCAGGCGGCGCGGCCTGCCACAGAGCCAGATCGCGCATTGACTGTTCAATCGCCTGCAAACGGTGGCGAACCTGATTATTTATACTCATCTGCATTCCCGATCTATTTTCATGATGATGATCCAGCCGCGTGGCTGAAAAGCGGCAAAGCATAGCATTTTTATAGCCCAAATTCGGCTGACTTGACTACCGCGACCGTTTTTATCTGGTGGCGCTCAGCGCCCCACGGCACAATAGGCTCACCGACTAAACCACACAGATTAGACACATGTCCGCAATCACACCGACAAAAAATCACGCTACGCCCGGCAAAGCCATGCTGGCTTCGGTCACCGGCTACGCCATGGACGGCTTCGACCTGCTGATCCTCGGCTTTATGCTGCCGGCCATCAGTATCGAAATGGGATTGAGCTCTTCCGCCGCCGGTTCTCTGGTCACCTGGACGCTGATCGGCGCCGTTCTGGGCGGGGTGATTTTCGGTCACCTCAGCGATCGCTTTGGCCGTATCCGGGTATTGACCATCACTATCCTGATGTTCTCGCTGTTTACCGGCTTGTGCGCCCTGGCGCAGGGCTACTGGGATTTGCTCGCCTACCGCACGCTGGCAGGCATCGGGCTGGGCGGCGAATTCGGCATCGGCATGGCGCTGATCGCCGAAGCCTGGCCGGCGGAAAAACGCAATCGCGCCTCAGCCTACGTGGGCATGGGCTGGCAGCTGGGCGTGCTGGCGGCAGCGTTTCTCACCCCGCTGCTGCTGACGCATATCGGCTGGCGCGGCATGTTCCTGGTCGGCTTGTTGCCGGCGCTGGTGTCATTCCTGATCCGTCGCACCCTGGGTGAACCGGAAGAGTTCGTACGCCAGCAAAGTACCGGCGAACAACTGTCTTTTGCCCAACGGATCAGGCTGCTTTTCAAAGACCGGGCCACCAGCAAAGCCAGCATCGGCATTTTTATTCTGTGTTCGGTGCAAAACTTCGGTTATTACGGACTGATGATTTGGATGCCGACCTACCTGGCAAAAAACTTCGGTTTTTCATTAACCAAGTCAGGCCTGTGGACGGCGGTCACGGTGATCGGCATGACGTTCGGTATCTGGCTGTTCGGTGTCTTGGCCGACCGCTTCACCCGCTGGAAGATTTTTATCAGCTACCAGATTGGCGCGGTGGTCATGGTGGTGGTCTATGCGCAGCTTAGCGACCCAACGTTAATGCTGTTTGCCGGTGCGCTGATGGGGTTGTTCGTTAATGGCATGATTGGCGGCTACGGCGCGTTGATTTCCGACACCTACCCCGTGCAGGCGCGGGCGACCGCACAAAACATTCTGTTCAACCTGGGGCGGGGTGTCGGCGGCCTCGGGCCATTGGTGATCGGCGCATTGGTAACGCAGGTGTCTTTCACCGCGGCAATCAGCCTGCTGGCAGCGATTTATCTGTTGGATATTTATGCCACGCTGTTCCTGTTGCCAAAAAAACAGGTCGATGGCGATACGCTGGGGGCCATTGGTTAACTGCCGAGAGGAATTTGAGCAGGGTTAAGCCTGCTGGATGCTTAAAACAGGGATCCGTATAAAAAGTTGAGGGCACTGCGTTAACAGTGCCCTCGGTTCGTTTTATAGCTGTCCCGCTACACAGTGTGCTCCCTGCTCAATCCTTGAAAACTTTTCCTGCGGCCATCCTGACCAAACCTTCCTGGTGTCATCCCGTAGCATCGTCCTGATGCGGTTCCTTAGTCTTCATGACCCGCCAACCTTCCTTTGCCGGCTCTCAATCTCCATCCTGGAGGTGTCCCTGGTTTCAATCCTGAAACATCCTGGCATCTCCTGACGCCGTCCTTCGCTCTTCACTGAGCGCATCCACTTCTTCATCCTGAAGCTGCATCTTCCTGATGCTTTCCAGCTCCGCCGTATCCCTTCCGGTGAACATAAGATCGCTTAATTATCCCGGGTTCACAAGAGCTTACTGGAAGGCTGACAGCAAATTAATGCTAAGAGTTATCCTAAAGAAAAACTAACCAATTGATCTGGATAACAATAAAATGCTACTGGCCTGCCAAGAGGGAAAAATTAAAAGCGATCTCTCACAGTCCGTGTGAGAGATCTCGCACACGGGCTGTGGTTAAATTAGCATCAAACGTCAATGCGTGGGCGCAAGGCATCGAGGAAATTGCCCAACGAAGCCGCCAGCAGGGTGCGCTTATCGCTGCCAAACTGCTCCAGCACCACGTTCCCGCTGACGTTGCACAGCGAAACCAGGGTCATTTCAGATTCGGTGGTTGCCAGGAACAGCGTCGGCAACAGTTTCAGACGTTTTTGCGTCACCAGATGGCCGATCAGGTTTTCCTGCAGGCGAATAAAATCGTCCTCGCTCCACACCTGCAACAGGGTCAAATGATGTTCGCCGAACTGCGCGCCCATATCGCCCGCGTACTGCTGGGTATAAAACAGGTTGATGTCCGGTTGCAGCCGTAGCTCAAGCGCAGTTTCTACCTTTTCCAGCGTCGCTGCCGGGGTGAACGGCTGCGGTAACCAGAGCACCTCGTCATCGCGGTTCTCTACCAGGCAAGGTGACGGCACGCCGTACAGATCCTGGCTTGCCGGCGCATGCCCGCGCTCCTGTTGCCAAAGATCAACATAGCGCTGGGTGAATTCACGCAAGGCGTGCGGTACATCGTGGTCCATATTTTTTCTCGCATACGGTAAACTGGCGACCATTGTACCTATCTATCACCAAGGTGACAGCAGATGTCCTCATATCAAGACCACCACGCCCTGTCAGAGCTGACGTTGGGCAAAGCTACCGCGTACCGCGATCGTTACGACGCCACGTTGCTGCAGGCGGTGCCGCGCAGCATGAACCGCGAACCACTGGGGTTATATCCGGACAACCTGCCGTTCCACGGTGCCGATATCTGGACGCTGTACGAACTGTCCTGGCTGAACGACAAGGGTCTGCCGCAGGTGGCGGTCGGCGAGATCAGCCTCAACGCCGACAGCATCAACCTGATTGAGTCCAAGAGCTTCAAACTTTATCTCAACAGCTTTAACCAAACGCCGTTTAGCGACTGGGAAAAGGTACGCACCACTCTGCAACGCGATCTGTCCGCCTGTGCACAGGGCGAGGTCAGCGTCACATTGTTCCGCGTGGATCAGTTGGAAGACAGCCCGATTGCCCGGTTGGACGGCGAATGCATCGATGACCAGGATATCCGCATCGATGACTACCGGTTCAACGCCGATTATCTGCAAAATGCCGCCGGCACCCAGCAGGTGGAAGAACAGTTGGTCAGCCACCTGCTGAAATCCAATTGCCTTATCACCAACCAGCCGGACTGGGGCTCAGTACAAATCCACTACCGTGGGGCGCAAATCAATCGTGAAGCACTGCTGCGCTATCTGGTGTCCTTCCGCCACCACAACGAATTCCACGAACAATGCGTCGAACGCATTTTTAACGATTTGATGCGCTACTGCCGGCCGCAGAGCCTGACGGTGTATGCTCGCTACACCCGCCGCGGCGGGTTGGACATCAATCCATGGCGCAGCAACACGGACTTTGCGCCGTCACATGGCCGCCTGGCACGCCAATAATGCGCAGCATTGCTCAACAACTGAGCTAACGAGCGGTTTGTATTGGTAAAAACCAGGGGACGGCGGTAAGGTTAAATCAGCAGCGCCGGGCATTCCGGTCGGGTTTCGCCGCCGTGCGCTAACAATAACGAGATGCTGTTCTGCTGCGTATGGATTACTACTGCCCCGTTCCGGGTGCAAAGGAGTTACCTTGATTACACACATCAGCCCGCTTGGCTCTATGGATTTGCTGTCGCAGCTGGAAGTAGACATGCTGAAGCGTACCGCCAGCAGTGATCTATACCGTTTGTTCCGCAACTGTTCGCTGGCCGTCTTGAACTCCGGCAGCCAGACCGACAACAGCAAACAGCTGCTGTCACGCTACGAAACCTTTGATATCAACGTGCTGCGCCGTGAGCGCGGCGTCAAGCTTGAACTGGTGAACCCGCCGGAAGACGCCTTTGTCGATGGCCGAATTATCCGTTCGCTGCAGGCCAACCTGTTCGCCGTGCTGCGCGACATCCTGTTTGTTCACGGGCAGATCGACAGCGCCGGCCGTTTCCAGCATTTGAATCTGGAAAACTCGGCCCATATTACCAACCTGGTGTTCTCTATCCTGCGCAATGCCCGAGCGCTGCACCTCGATGAAGATCCTAACCTGGTGGTGTGCTGGGGCGGCCATTCGATCAACGAAAACGAATACCTGTACGCCCGCAAGGTCGGCAGTCAGTTGGGCCTGCGCGAGCTGAATATCTGTACCGGTTGCGGACCGGGCGCCATGGAGGCACCGATGAAAGGCGCCGCCGTGGGCCATGCCCAACAGCGCTACCGCAACAGCCGCTTTATCGGCATGACCGAACCTTCGATCATTGCCGCCGAACCGCCAAACCCGCTGGTCAATGAGCTGGTGATCATGCCGGACATTGAAAAGCGCCTGGAGGCTTTCGTCCGTATCGCCCACGGTATCATTATCTTCCCGGGCGGCGTCGGCACGGCAGAAGAGCTGCTGTATCTGCTGGGTATCCTGATGAACCCGGAAAACAGCGAGCAGGTATTGCCGCTGATCCTCACCGGGCCAAAAGAGAGCGCCGACTACTTCCGCGTGCTGGATGAATTCATCATGAACACACTGGGTGATGAAGCGCGTCGCCACTACACCATCATCATCGACGATCCGGCGGAAGTGGCGCGTCAGATGAAAAAGGCCATGCCGCTGGTGAAAGAAAACCGCCGCAATACCGGCGATGCCTACAGCTTTAACTGGTCGATCCGCATTGCGCCGGACCTGCAATTGCCGTTTGAGCCGAGCCATGAAAATATGGCGAACCTCAACCTGTATCCGGACCAGCCGGCCGAACAGTTGGCCGCTGCGCTGCGTCGCGCGTTTTCCGGCATCGTCGCCGGCAACGTGAAGGAAAATGGCATTCATGCCATCGAGCAGTTCGGTCCGTACAAGCTGCACGGCGAACCGCAGATGATGAAACAAATGGATAGTCTGCTGCAGGGTTTTGTCGCTCAGCACCGTATGAAATTGCCGGGCAGCGCCTATGTGCCCTGTTATGAAATCGTAGCCTGATAATCCATCTTGGGCGGCCTAATCACCGCCCTTCTTTTACCTGACTTTTTCCGCCTTTACTCTATGGATTTCAAGTTGCAGCCAGGCGGCAAGCGTGCTCATCCCCCGGAGCTTACTTAGGTAAGTGATGAGGTGAGTACGTGAAGTCAACAACGCTGCAGCTTGAAAGACGACGAGCAATGCCTATACACCTACTGATTGTCGACGCCCTTAACCTTATCCGACGCATTCACGCCGTGCAGGGATCTCCCTGCGTGAATGCCTGCCAGCACGCGCTGCAACAGTTGATCCAGCACAGCCGCCCCACGCATGCAGTAGCGGTGTTCGACGAAGACGATCGCAGCGAAAGCTGGCGCCACCAAATCCTGCCCGACTATAAGGCGGGCCGTTCGCCGATGCCGGAGAATTTACAGCAGGAAATGCCGCAGCTACGTCAGGCTTTCGAAGCGCTTGGCGTCGCCTGTTGGCACTCGCCCGGCAATGAGGCGGACGATCTGGCGGCAACGCTGACGGCCAAGATCGCCGGTGGTGGCCATCAGGTGACGATTGTCTCCACCGACAAAGGCTACTGCCAACTGTTGGCACCCAGCGTGCAAATCCGCGATTACTTTCAAAAACGCTGGCTGGATATGCCGTTTGTACAGCAAGAGTTTGGGGTATCGCCGCAGCAGCTGGCAGATTATTGGGGACTGGCGGGGATCAGCAGCAGCAAAATTCCTGGCGTAGCCGGTATCGGACCGAAAACGGCGGTATTGCTGTTGCAGCAGGCAGGTTCGCTGGATGGACTGTATCAGGCCCTGGAACAGGTACCGGAGAAATGGCGCGGCAAACTTCAACAACACCGCGAAATGGCCTACGTCAGTAAAAAGGTCGCAACCCTGCGAACCGACCTGACGTTAACCGGTAACCTGCAACAACTGCGGTTACCGGTTTAACCCAGCGCGCTGTTTGACGGCGCGCTATCGATTAATCACGTTCGTCGCGGCGCCCCGCCACGGCCGACCACATGCGGCGGACGTGTACGGTAACTTCTTCACGATCGTGGTACAGCTGTTTGGCATGAATTTCTGAGCTGATACCCGCCGCATCCAAGGCTTCCTTGATCGACTGCAGGTTCTGTGAAACCTCTTCGTAGCGTTTTTTCATCGGCAGTTTCAGGTTGAAGATCGCCTCGCGGCACCAGCCTTTCACTAACCACTGGATCATCAAGCTGGTCACCTTCGCAGGTTTCTCCACCATGTCACACACCAGCCAGTAAATCTTGCTGCTGGAAGGTTCATATCTGAAACCATCGGCACGGTGATGCGTCACCTGCCCGGTATCCATCAGGCTCGGCGCCATCGGGCCATTGTCCACCGCGTGCACCATCATGCTGCGCTGCACCAGTTGATAGGTCCAACCGCCCGGACAGGCGCCCAGATCGACCGCATGCATGCCGCTGGCCAAACGTTCGTCCCACTCGTCGGCAGGAATGAACACATGGAATGCCTCTTCCAGTTTCAGCGTAGAACGGCTTGGCGCGTCGGAGGGGAACTTAAGCCGCGGGATGCCCATATAGAACGGCGAATTGTTGTTACTGAAGGAGTAACCGACATAACAGCAACCCGGCGCGATAAAGAACACGTGCACCACAGGGCGGGTCGCGTTCTCACGCGCCATCAGCACTTTCTGCTCACGCATCGCAGCGCGCAGCGGCACCGTCAGTTTGCGGCAGAACTTCATCAGCTCTTTGCTTTCGTTGGTGTCCGGTACTTCCACCCGCAGCTCACCGCCGCGATCGACCACGCCTATCAGCATGCCGACAATCGGCGACACGCGATCTTCCGGCGGCAAATCACGCAGTAACTCGCCCACCACCAGTATCTGACGCGCAAAGATCAGCTCACGGAACGGAATTTCCCGCGCCAGGCGATCGGCATCATCCGGCTGATAGCACTCGAAAAGCACATAGCCGCTGTTGTCCTTCACTCTGGCGAAGCCGAACACTTCCAGTTCGGCAGCCTTGGCGGTAATTTCCGCCGCACACTCTTTTTCAAAACCCTGACGGCAATACAACGCAAGCTTATTCATGGCGCTCGGCCTTTTTCCTCAGACGCAAAGCGCCAATCAACATCAATACCCAACCAGCCAGGAAACACACGCCGCCAATCGGCGTGATATAAACCCAGACCTTCAGGTGCGACAGCGCCAGACAGTAAAGGCTGCCGCTGAACAGTACGGTGCCGAGTGCCAAAAGCGCTCCACTCCAATAAAACCACAGGCTGACGCGGCGTTGCATCGCCACCGCCAGCGCCAGGATCGTCAGGGTATGGAACCCCTGATAGTCCAACCCGGTACGGATCCAGGCCATCTCGTTGGCACCCAGCGTACCGCTTAATACGTGTGCGCCAAACGCGCCCAGAGCAACAAATACAAAGCCGCTGATAGCGGCAAAAATCAGCATTGAACGACTGCTCATCGTTATTTACCTTTATTGAAGAAAACCGGTGGCGGTAAAACGGCGACCGGCCTTATTGTTCGTAGCGAAAGCGGAACTTTTCTTGTTCGCTGGCTGCCCGTGCCAGGATCCACTGACGAAAGGCGGCTATTTTACCCAGTTCTGCCTGGCTGTCATGACATACCAGATAAAAAGCATTTTTACTGACCAGAACGTCGTTGAACGGGCATACCAACCGCCCGGCTTCGATCTCGGTCTGCGCCATCACGTTATTGACCAGCGCAATCCCCTGCCCGTGCACCGCCGCCTGAACCACCATGGCGCTGTGGCTGAAAATCGGCCCCTGCTGCACATTAATGTGCTGCAACCCCAACTGACGCGTGTAGGCCAGCCAATCGCGGCGTGAAGTATCATGCAGTAGCGTGTGATAAGCCAGATCGCTCGTCACTTTTAACGCATGTTCCCCGGTAAGCAGGCTAGGCGAGCATACGGGCAACAGATATTCCGCGTATAAACGCTCGGCACGCAGCCCTGTCCAGTTGCCGCGGCCATAGAAAATCGCCACGTCGACGTCATCCGCCAGCTTGTCCTCTTCACGATCCACCGCCTGGATACGCACATCGATTCCCGGATAAGCTGAGTTAAAGCCGGACAGACGAGGCACCAGCCACTGAATAGCAAAACTCGGCGGCAAACTGACGGTTAATGCGCCCTTGGCGCTACGCGCCTGCAGCTTGCGTGTAGCCTCATTGATCGAGGAGAAGATTTCCTTGATATCCAGATAGTAACTTTGCCCTTCTTCCGTCAGCAACAGCGAGCGGTTGCGGCGCCGAAACAGCTTCAGGCCGAGGAAGTCCTCCAGCGACTTGATCTGGTGGCTCACCGCGGCCTGGGTGACAAACAGTTCTTCAGCCGCTTTGGTAAAACTCAGATGACGAGCAGCAGCGTCAAAGACTCGCAGTGCATTAAGAGGTGGTAAGCGTTTAGACATTTATTAGCTACTTTTGTGTAACAATATTCCGAGTGATTCGGCATAAAAAATCAGGCGGCTTTGTGTGCCGTGCAATAGGCACAGAACAGCAAGACGCTACCATTAGTTTTTTTAATCCGAGCCATTATAAATTGTCCGTTGAGCCTGCGCCAGCAAATACCTATAGTGGCGGCACTTCCCGGGCCGGAACGAAAAGGGAGTGGGTGTCGAGGACGCCGATGAACTTTTGGCTTGTGGTTGTGATGTTGTGTTTGCAAATTGTCTGGCAATCCAGACGTGGTAGCTAAGCTACTGTTTTTTCACTTCCTGTACATTTACCCTGTCTGTCCATAGTGATTTTATGCAGCACCGCAATCTTTGCGGTGCTTTTTTTTGCCCGTTTTTAACGAGGTTACTGGTCGTTTTCAACCATTTCCTTCACGTCTGAACGGTTGATCTGCTGCTCAATGCCGTTGGCATCCTTATAGCTGATCATGCCGGTGTCGTTATCCAACTGTGGTTTTCCTTTAGCGACAATGGTCCGTCCATCATTGGTCTGCATCACGTAGTTACTGGAGCAGGCGGCGAGGGTAAAAGTTAACATCAGGGCAGAGATAACTGCGGCTGTCTTCTTCATTTTGGACTCCTTGTAGTTTTAAATGCTGCGAAAACCTTTTATGTGATTTAACACCGTAGCTTAGTGCGCACATAACAGCATAACAAACTCACCTATAATTTCCAGGCGATGAATCCTAATATGCGGGATAGCTTGTCTCCGGCGATAAAATAGGACAGGATCGTTCATTGACTCAAGCCAATGACAATCAGGGTATGACACCTTTTAATCCCATCGACTTTCGAAATCAGTTTCCTGCCTTGCAGCAAGCGGGTATTTATCTCGACAGCGCCGCCACCGCGTTAAAACCTTTGACGGTCATCGCCGCTACGCAGCAATTTTATCGTGACGATGCTGCCACGGTACACCGCAGCCAGCACCGTGCCGCGCAAGATTTGACTGCGCGTTTCGAGCAGGCGCGCCAACAGGTTGCTACGCTGATCAATGCCCCTTCAGCCGATGACATTATCTGGACCCGTGGTACCACCGAAGCCATTAATTTGGTGGCACAGAGTTATGCCCGCCCTCGGCTGCAACCGGGTGACGAAATCCTGGTCAGCGAGGCCGAACATCACGCCAACCTGATCCCCTGGTTGATGGTGGCGGAGCAAACGGGTGCACGGGTGGTCAAGCTGCCGCTCGGGGCGGACCGTCTGCCGGACCTGGCCCAGTTGCCGGGGCTGCTCAACGCTAGAACCCGCCTGCTGGCGTTGGGGCAAATGTCCAACGTCACCGGCGGTTGCCCGGACTTGGCACAGGCTATCACCTTGGCCCATCGCGCCGGCGCACGCGTGATGATCGACGGCGCGCAGGGCATCGTTCACTGCCCTGCCGATGTTCAGCGGCTTAACATTGATTTCTACGCTTTCTCCGGTCATAAACTCTATGGCCCGACCGGTATCGGGGCACTGTACGGTAAAAGCGAATTATTGGCGCAGATGGCGCCCTGGCAAGGCGGCGGCAAGATGCTGACCCAGGCGTCATTCGAAGGCTTCACCCCGCAAAAACCCCCGCACTGCTTTGAAGCCGGCACGCCCAATATCGCCGGCGTGTTGGGGTTGGCCGCCGCACTGGAATGGCTCGGCAGTCAGGATATGGCGGCAGCCGAGCGCTACAGCCGTGAGCTGGCCGACAGCGCCGAACAACGGTTGGCACTCCTGCCAGGGTTCCGCAGTTTCCGTTGCTCCGGCTCCAGCCTGCTGGCATTTGATATCGCCGGTATCCATCACAGCGATATCGTCACTCTGCTGGCAGAACAGGGCATCGCCGTACGCGCCGGTCAGCACTGCGCCCAACCGCTGATGGCTGCGTTGGGGGTCAGCGGCACGCTACGCGCCTCCTTTGCGCCTTACAATACCCAGGAAGATGTTGATGCGCTGGTGACTGCCCTGCTCAACGCCATCGACCTGCTGGCCGACTAGACTGAATGAACTCCGGAGACGTTATGCTTGCTCCCCATCCCTTTGGCCGCGACATCACCGCCGAGGCGCTAATCCAAAAATTTACCGCGCTGAAACAGTGGGAAGATCGCTATCGCCAACTGATCATGTTGGCAAAACAGTTGCCGCCGCTGCCGGAAGCACTACGGGCGGAGGAAATGGAGCTGAGCGGCTGTGAGAATCGGGTCTGGTTGGGGCATCAGTTGCTGGAGGACGGCACGCTGCACTTTTACGGTGACAGCGAGGGCCGTATCGTACGCGGCCTGTTGGCCGTCATCTTGACGGCGGTAGAAGGAAAAACGCCGCAACAGATCGCGGCGATGGACCCCTTGGCGTTGTTTGATCAGTTGGCGCTACGTGCCCAGCTCAGCGCCACCCGGGCCAGCGGACTGGAAGCGCTGGCTGCCGCCGTAAAAGCGATAAGCGCCCGCTACGCCTGACGCGCGGCTTTCGCCACCATCTTCTTCAAAGCGTGGGAAACGGCGACAAAGCCAAAGGTCGCGGTAACCATGGTTGCCGCGCCGAACCCCGCACTGCAATCCATGCGTTTTGGCCCTTCTGCGGTGCTACGCGACGCGCAAACGCTGCCATCCGGCTGCGGGTAAACCAAAGGTTCGCTGGAAAACACACAGTCGATACCCAGCTTGCCCTTGCTGTTTTTGACCACGTTAAAATCATTTTTCAGCCGCTCGCGCAGCTTGGCCGCCAGCGGATCCTGAATGGTTTTCGCCAAATCGACCACCGCAATCTGGGTCGGATCGATCTGCCCGCCGGCCCCGCCCGTGGTCACCACCGGGATCTTGTAGCGACGGCAATAGGCCAGCAGCGCCGCCTTCGGCCGCACGCTGTCAATCGCGTCGATAACATAGCTGAAATGGTTATCGAGCAGTTCGGCAACGTTATCCGCAGTAATGAAATCGTCAATGCAAGTCACCCGGCACTCTGGGTTGATCGCCAGAATACGCTCCGCCATCACTTCCGTTTTTGACTGCCCAACATGCTGACGCAGCGCATGGATCTGGCGGTTGGTATTGGTGACGCAGACATCGTCCATATCAATCAGCGTTATCGCACCGATACCGGTCCGCGCCAGCGCCTCTGCGGCCCAGGAACCCACACCGCCGATGCCAATCACGCAAATGTGCGCCTGCGCAAACAGCGCCAGCGCCTGCTGACCGTACAAACGTGCCGTGCCGCCAAAACGCTGCAGGTAGGCTTCAGAATAGGCTGTGCTCATAACGCTTTAATTACCTTAACATTGCAAATGATAAGGGCCGGAAGATCCGGCCCTTCAGATTGTTGACAAAGGGGGATAAAAGCGTGGTTTTTCCCCCTTTGTGTTATCAGCCGAAAATCAATGAATTGATTTTCCTGATTTATTTTCAAAACCTGTCGCGCCTGCCGCCAAACATTATCTGTTTGTCTGCAGTCTCAAGGGCCGGAAGATCCGGCCCTTGCGGGTCAATATCGGTATCCCTGTCGCCTTTCAAGCCGCAGTTAGGCGACCCGTTTGAAATTCATAGGGTATAACGATTGCCGTTAACGGGTGACCAGCAGCGAACCGCTGGAAGCGGAGCTTGTCTGGCTGGTGAACAACGGTGCGTTAACGTTAGCGCCTTTCAGCACCCAAACGCGGCCGTAGTGGTTGTAGAAACCAGCCGAATGACCGGCATCCGGCCCGATGCCCTGGTACATATCGAAGTGCTGGCCCTTGATTGCCCCACCCACGTCCAGAGCCACCATCAGGCGCATCTCATATTTTCCCGTGAATTTACCCTTGTTGTCCAGTAGCGGCACTTCCGCCAGCAGTGTGGTCCCTGCCGGGATCAGTGAACGATCGGAAGCTACCGAGGCTTTGGCGATCAACGGCACCGCACTGGCCCCCCGCACCGGGGCAAAAGGCTCAGGACGGAAGAAAACAAAGGAAGGGTTCTGTTCCAACAGCTCACGCACTTCTGCCGGGCTGTGAGTGTCCGCCCATTTGCGGATCGCCTGCATCGACATATCTGGCTTGGCCACTTCGCCGCGATCGATCAGCACTTTGCCAATGCTGCGGTAAGCATGGCCGTTCTTGCCGCCGTAGCCGAAGAACACCAACGGCTGACCGTTGCCGTAATCCACATAGCCACTGCCCTGGACTTCCATCATAAAGTTGTCCATCAGCGAGTTGGTGTACGCCACGATATAACGGTCATCCAGTGCACCGGAGTAAATGCCCGCGCGATCGGGCAGACGGCCTTTTCCTTTTGGCGGCATGCGGTACAGCGGGTAGCGGAACTCACCCTGTTGGGTGTAACGCGCCTGCAACACCGGCGTGTAGTAACCGGTAAACTGCACGTTGCCGTAGTTGTCCACGCCTTCCATTTGATAAGCGCTGAGACCGTATTGATTCAGGGTGCTGGTATCGGCGCCGGACGCCATCCAGCTTTGTACTGCCTGGAAAGTGGTGTTGTTGCGATTAAAAAGTGAAGGAGATGCGTATTTAATCTCCATCAGTTGATCCGAGTAATCCTTGGCATTAACCGGTATGCCTTTGGCATTGGGTTTATTCACCAACTCCAGCGACTGATCCAGCTGGCCATCCTTATACTGTTGTCCCCGATCGGTCGGTTTTGACGAACAGCCTGCCAATATCGCTACCATTAACCCGCCCAGCAGGTATTTGCCCCAACGTCCTTTCATCGCGCACACTCTCAACTGATATGATCTACCGGCAGAACGATAACAAACGCCCATAGATAAAGGAATCGCCACATATAAAAAAAGCCCTTGGCCGGATAATGATGAAAAAGAACGCAAGTTGCGGACTAATTCATCAGAAAGGGTGTTTTAGTTCAATAAAATGCAAAAAGGGTTGCAACAAAACTCACGGAGAGTATAGTGCGCTTCCATCGGACGCGGGGTGGAGCAGCCTGGTAGCTCGTCGGGCTCATAACCCGAAGGTCGTCGGTTCAAATCCGGCCTCCGCAACCAACCGATACTGCAATGACAGTATCAAGTAAAGTGTTGGATTCGATGAAAAAGTATTATACGGACGCGGGGTGGAGCAGCCTGGTAGCTCGTCGGGCTCATAACCCGAAGGTCGTCGGTTCAAATCCGGCCCCCGCAACCAACCGATACTGTACCAGCGGTATCTTATGAAAGTTGGTTTTCGATAATACAAGCATTAAGACGGACGCGGGGTGGAGCAGCCTGGTAGCTCGTCGGGCTCATAACCCGAAGGTCGTCGGTTCAAATCCGGCCTCCGCAACCAATCTTAATGACTACAGATAAGCACCTTAACGGGTGTTTTTTTGTATCTGAAATCCGCGCATATCAATTTACCGCAATCGGACAAAGCCCTCTCTCGTCCCCAAATGAAACCAGGTTAGTCCCCTCTCTTAATTAATCGTCATGACTTTCGCGTTTTTGCAACCACATCGCCCCCACGGCTAGCGCAGACACTACCGCCGGCACTGCCGCAAGCAACAACAGATCGGACGCCATCCAATGACGGGCAATCAGCGCGGCGCCCAATAGTGGGCCGAGCATAGAAGCGCCCTTCCGCCGCCAATCACAAAAAAGCTGGTTATCGAGGTAATATAGGTCGCTCGCTGACGCAGGGGACTGTATTCGGCCACCAAGGTGATGCAGTTGGGTAGAACCCCCTAAGCATTCGGCGTGGGCATCAACGGCCAGCCTGGATCGGAATACGGTCTATCATTGGAAGCGCGGCAGTTCATATCCTGCCGCCTCGGCCTATCTTTATCCGCGCGCTACTGCACCACCGTTAGCGAAATACGCCTTGATCCCCGCCAGAATGGATTCCGCCACCTGCTGCTGGAAATGCGTGGTGCGCAGTTTGCGCTCTTCCTCTATGTTGCTGATAAACGCCGTCTCAACCAGGATCGAAGGGATATCCGGCGCCTTTAACACCGCAAAACCGGCCTGATCGACACGATTCTTGTGCAAACGGTTAATTTTCCCCATTCGGTTAAGAACTTCCTTACCGAATTTCAGGCTATCGTTGATGGTTGCGGTTTGCATCAGATCAAACATGGTGTGATCCAAATAGCGATCGCCGCTTTTGCTGACGCCGCCGATTTGGTCCGATTCGTTCTGGGTCTGAGCCAGGAATTTAGCGGCCGAGCTGGTAGCCCCCTTGGTCGACAGCGCAAATACCGACGACCCGCGCGCGGCACGACTGGTAAAAGCATCGGCATGGATAGACACGAACAGGTCGGCACGCTGTTTACGCGCCTTCGCCACCCTCACCTTCAGCGGAATGAAGACATCTTCATTACGCGTCATAAACACCTTCATATTCGGCTCACGCTTGATTAAGGTGCTCAGCCGACGGGCAATCTGCAATACGATGTCTTTTTCACGCGTTTTGAATTTGCCAATCGCCCCAGGATCTTCGCCGCCGTGACCGGGATCCAGCATGATGACAATCGGCCGATCGCGCCCTGCCTTACCGGCCTGCGGCGCTTCCGCCGGCAACGTCCGCTCAAGATCGCCCTTGTTGTAATCTTCCAGTAACGCCAACAGCGGATCATAGTCTTCGCCGCTGCCGCCCTTACTCGGGTACAGATCCATCACCAGACGATTGCGGTATTCCGGTACCGGCGCCAGAGTGAACATGTGTGGGGTGACGCTGCGTTTTAGCTCCAGCACTAGCCGGACGGTGTTTTGATCAAACTGGCCGACCCGCGCCTGCTTCAGGTAGGGATCGTCGGCGCGCACCTGGCCGACAATGCCTTTCAGTACGCTATTGAGCTGCACGCCTTCGATATCCACCACCACGCGATCGGGATTGGTCAACGCAAACTGTTTATATTTCAGTTCGACGTTAGATTCGAGCGTCACTCGGGTATAGGTGGAGGAAGGCCAGACACGCACGGCGATGACGTGCGAAGAAGCAGCGATGCCTACGCGACTCACACTCAGCAACCAGCTAGCGGCAACCCCCTGCAATAAACGACGGCGGCCCAGATTGTGATTTGAGTTTGGCATGCGACTCCGGCAGTGGTAACAGATTAAAACAGATGAAAAAAACACCAGTCAAACGGGAATGCCGAAAACTTTAACCAATCATTCCGGCGCTGTCATCAGAAAATCTTTTTATGGTTTTTCAATTTATTAACCATTTAGCGCCCTTGGCAGAGAAATAGAGACAATTTCCCACTTGCCATTAGGGCAAGAAAAGAATAAAAATACAAAAATATCGTATAAATATGCAAATGAGGTTTGGCCGTGAAGGAGCGTAGTACAGAGCTGGTCCAAGGATTCCGTCACTCAGTTCCCTATATCAACGCCCACCGTGGCAAGACGTTTGTCGTCATGCTTGGTGGGGAAGCCATAGAACATGAGAACTTTTCCAACATCGTCAACGATATTGGGCTGCTGCATAGCCTGGGTATTCGTTTGGTGGTGGTCTATGGCGCGCGGCCGCAGATTGACGTCAATCTGGCGCAGCATAATTATGAACCGATTTATCACAAACATACTCGCGTCACCGACGCCCATACGCTTGAGCTGGTGAAGCAGGCCGCCGGCCTGTTGCAGTTGGACATCACCGCCCGCCTGTCCATGAGCCTCAACAACACGCCGCTACAGGGCGCGCATATCAACGTGGTCAGCGGGAACTTTATCATTGCCCAGCCGCTGGGTATCGATGACGGCGTGGACTACTGCCACAGCGGGCGAATTCGCCGTATTGACGAAGAGGCCATTCACCGTCAGCTCGACAGCAATGCTATCGTGCTGATTGGCCCGGTCGCCGTTTCGGTGACCGGCGAAAGCTTCAACCTGACGTCAGAAGAAGTGGCGACCCAGTTGGCGATCAAGCTGAAAGCTGAAAAAATGATCGGCTTCTGTTCCTCGCAAGGGGTGACCAATCAGGAAGGCAATATCATCTCCGAACTGTTCCCCAACGACGCGCAAAAACGCATCGAAGAACGGGAAGAGAACGGCGATTACCATTCCGGCACCGTGCGCTTCCTGCGCGGTGCGGTTAAAGCCTGCCGCAGCGGCGTGCGCCGCAGCCACCTGATCAGCTATCAGGAGGACGGGGCGCTGGTGCAGGAACTGTTCTCACGCGATGGTATCGGTACCCAGATCGTGATGGAGAGTGCGGAACAGGTACGCCGGGCGACGATTAACGATATCGGCGGCATCCTCGAACTGATCCGTCCGCTTGAGCAACAGGGTATTTTGGTTCGCCGCTCACGTGAGCAACTGGAAATGGAGATCGACAAGTTCACCATTATCGAGCGCGATAACCTGACCATCGCCTGCGCGGCGCTGTATCCGTTCCCGGAAGAGAAAATCGGTGAGATGGCCTGCGTGGCGGTTCACCCGGACTACCGTAGCTCGTCACGGGGCGAAATGCTGTTGCAGCGGGTGGAGAGCCAGGCGCGCCAGATGGGCCTGCGTAAACTGTTCGTATTGACCACGCGCAGCATCCACTGGTTCCAGGAGCGCGGTTTTACCCCGGCGGAAGTCGACGTGCTGCCAATGCAAAAACAGGCGCTGTACAACTATCAACGCCGTTCCAAAATTCTGCTGGCCGATTTGTGATCTTGGGCGGGCGCAGTCTGTGAACTGCGCCCCAACCTTTTCCCTTACGCCGTTATCTGCAACCGCTCCGCCAACCCACTGCGGCGTTGAGTCGGGGTGCGGATCGCCCGTAGCAAAACGGCTTCGGTGGCATACAGCGAAAGCTGCCTGCGCGCACGGGTGATCGCGGTATACACCAGTTCGCGGGTCAGCACCGGCAGGAAATGATTGGGCAACACCAGCACCGTATGGTCAAACTCTGATCCCTGCGACTTGTGCACCGTCATCGCATAAGCGGTTTCATGCGCCGGTAAACGGCTCGGCTGCACCGACTTAATGCTGCCATCCGGCAGTTGGAAATGAACGCGGAGCTCGCCGCTCTCGTCCCGCAAGGCAATGCCGATATCACCGTTAAACAACCCCAGCGCACTGTCATTGCGCCCAATCATCACGGGGCGACCTGAATACCAGCGCCCTGCAGCCCCCGGTTTACGCTGGATCAGCCCGGCACGCTGCAGCCCCGTTTCGATACGCTCATTCAACCCGGCAATACCAAATGGCCCCTCTCGTAGCGCACATAACACCTGGAAATGACCAAACGCCGCCAGTATCGCCACTGCATCGGCACCGGTTGCCACCTGACGTAAATAATCGCGATAACCCGCCACGCAGGCATCCAACAATGCCTGATAGTCTTGCGTTTCCGCCAACGGATACCCCGTAACGTCACTGAAGTTTCCGCTGAGCGCCCAAGCCGCCTGCTTTCCATCCCCGGCATTCACCGCAAAAGCCAGTTGGCCAATGCCCGAGTTAGCATCAAAACGATAGCTTTTGCGCAGCAGGCACAGGCTGTCGCGCACTGCCGCCTCGGCCTCGGCACTTTGCCCCTTAAGCCGGCAGCCGGTCAGACGCGAGAGCTGTTCTGCCCGTGCCACGCTGTAACCTTGCTCGGCAAAGCGGCAGATATCCCCCAGCACCGCACCAGCCTCAACCGAAGCCAATTGATCGCGATCGCCCAGGAAAATCACCCGCGCCTGGGCCGGCAGTGCGGCAATCAAGCGCGCCATCATCGGCAGGTCGACCATCGAGGCCTCATCGACCACCAGTACATCCAGATGTAACGGATTGCCACGGTGATAGCGCATGCGCTGGCTGTTGGGCTGAGCGCCTAACAAACGGTGAAGGGTGGAAGCTTCAGTAGGGAACAATGCACGTTGCTCGGGTGTTAACGTCAGTTGCCTGCCGGCACTGCCTAAGGATTCGGTCAAACGTGCAGCCGCTTTACCGGTGGGAGCCGCCAACTGAATGCGCAAACGTCGGCCCTCAGCCAGTTGCACCAGTGCAGCCAGCAGTTTGGCCACGGTGGTGGTCTTGCCGGTACCCGGCCCGCCGGAAATGACGGCAATGCGTCGCGTGGCAGCTACCGCGGCGGCAATTTTTTGCCAGTCCGGTTCGTCGGTCGCTTCGCCAAACAACCGGTCGAGAATGGCACGTAATTCGGCTTCTTCCACCGCCTGATGGAGGCTGTCACCGCTGATAAATTCGGCAACCTCGCCTTCGTTCTGCCACATTCGCTGCAGGTACAAACGCTGCTGTTGCAACACCATCGGCATCGCCGTGCTGCCGTCGCCAACCGCAGCACTGGCCGCCAGGCGTTGCTGCCAACTGGCTACATCCAGCCTTCCCGCCGCCACCCATGCGGCCTGCGCCAGCTCCGGCTGGCGCCCGTCAAAAAGATTCTCCGGCAACAACTGTTCCAGCATCAGGCAAACATGACCGGCTCCGGCCTCGGCACTGAGACAGGCAGCAGCCAACAAAATATCAGGCTCGTCCCCCCCAGCCACCACGCGGGCAAACTGCAGATCCAGCGGGCGCAACACGCCGAGCGCCTGCGCCTGCTCCAGTAGAGCGATCATGACTCATCCTCCGCCATAATGGCCTCGCCGCTGAACAACCTGTCCATGCCTTCGACTAACGCTTGCTCTGGCCGACAGGCGAAGATGCCATTGCCTGGATGCTGTGCATCAACCCCACGCAGGAACAGATAAATCACCCCACCGAAGTGCTGCTGATAGTCATAATCCACCAGCCTATGGCGAAGATAGCGGTGCAGTGCCAGGGTATATAACTGATATTGCAGATCGTAACGGTGTTCCGCCATCGCCTGCTCCATCGCCGGCCGGGTATAGGCGCTGCTGTCCTCTCCCAACCAGTTGGATTTGTAATCCAGCAGGTAGTATTTCCCCTGCCAGCAGAACACCAGGTCGATAAACCCTTTCAACATCCCCTGCACCTGTTGGAAATCCAGTGGCGGACAGCGGGCTGAGAGCGGATCGTAATTTTTCACCAATTTATCCAGCTCACGCGCTTGCAACAGCTTGTCGATCGGCAGATAAAACTGCAGTTCGGCTTGCTTGTGCTGCGGCGCCAGCGCCGACAGCACGACACCGGCATCATTGAGCGGAGTGTTCAACAGCACCTGCATCCACGCCAGCAGTATCGGTTGCCAATGCTCGGCAAAACCTTGCTGTTGCAGTTGCTCGAGCAACCACGGCTCATCGAGGGGTTGGGTAAAATCGAGCGTTTCGAACAGGCTGTGCAGGAAAGTCCCCGGGGTAGCGCCCCGCGGGAATGTATGCGGTGTGAGTGCTGGCTCACTGTCCTGCGCTTGCTCTCCGGCGGCATCAACATCCAGCCGCGGCAACAAATCCTGCATCAGGCCCACACCGTGCTGTTGCAGACCGGTATAACTGGTCACTCGCCAAAAATCCTGCACCTGACGTGAAAAACCTTTCGCGGCCAGTTCGCTCAAGACCGGGGTTTGCGGCAGCCAGGGCTGCTCATCCAGCGTATCGACCAGCGACAGCGCAACGCCGTCCCCGGCAAGCTGTTGCAGGCATTGCTGAAGATAGACCGCATCGCCGGCTTGACCGGCCTGCACCAGATACCCCAGCGCACTGCGGTGTAAATCGGTATCGCCCTGCTTCTTGCGGGTGCCCTGAATCAACGGCGCAATACCTATGCTGCAGTGGTAAACCGAACGGGTCAGCGCCACATACAGCAGGCGTAAATCTTCCGCCAGCCGCTCTTCCTCCGCCCATTCGATACTTTCTTCATCAGCATTGAGATCCAGCAAAGCCTGAAAACTCTGACGATCGTGGTACAACACCTGCTGCTGCTGGCGAAAATTGCCGACGAACGGCAACCACACCAGATCAAACTCCAGCCCTTTGGATTTATGGATGGTGATCACCTGCACCAAGTGCCGATCGCTTTCCAGGCGTAACTGCTGGTTGTCAGACTGGCGATTGGGTTGGGCGATTTGCTGTGCCAGCCAACGGACCAGCGCATGCTCGCTGTCGAGCTGTGCAGAGGCTTCCTGCAACAGTTCCCCCAAATGCATAACATCGGTCAATCGGCGCTCACCGCCGAGACTGGCCAGCAGGTTTTCAGCCAAATGGCGTTGCTTCATGACCTCACGCAGCATCGGCAATACGCCCCTGCGCAGCCAGAGCGTGCGATAGTCGTCAAACTCATTGACCAGCGCATCCCAGGCACGCTCATCCTGATTCAAACCGTCGAGCGCCGGTGCGTCCAATCCCATCAATCCGGTCGCCATGGCGCTGCGCAGCGTGCGTTCCTGCTCCGGTGCCAATACGGCCTGCAGCAACCACAGCAAGTCTTTGGCCTCCGGCGTATCAAACACGCTGTCACGGTTGGACAAATAAACCGAAGGAATGGCCAGCGCACTAAGCGCATCGCGCACTAACGCCGCTTCATTGCGGCTGCGCACCAGCACGGTAATGTCCGACGCCTGCACCGCACGCCGCTCATCGCCATCCACCAGCCAGGCCTGCTGCTGTTGCCCGGCACTGAGCCAATCGCGTATTTGCGTGGCGCACAGGCGTGCCATCAATTGTTGGTACTCACTAACACCCACGCCATCCCCTTGCTGCAGCCAAAACTGCATCGCCGGCTGCGGACGGTTTTGCAGTTCAAACGCCAGCCCACGGTTTTTCCCGGCGGCGGCGACCTCAATAAAGGGAATTTGGCCGAACAAAAAGGGTTTTTCCACCTGAGCAAACAGATGGTTAACGCTGCCGACCATTGCCGGTGACGAGCGCCAGTTGGTTTCGAGCGTGTAGTGGGCGCTTACCTCTGAGCGGGCGCGCATATAGGTAAAGATGTCGGCACCGCGGAAGGCGTAAATCGCCTGTTTCGGATCACCGATCAGCAGCAGACCACATTCCGGCCGGCCGACATAGAGCTTTTGGAAGATACGGTATTGCTGTGGGTCGGTATCCTGAAACTCATCAATCATTGCCACCGGGTAACGCTGACGGATCGCCTGCGCTAATCGATCGCCACCTTCGCTGCGCAGTGCGTTATCCAAACGGCTTAACAGATCGTCAAAACCCAGTTCGGCACGTTGGCGTTTTTCCTGCTGAATGGAGAGGCGTATCTCGCTCAGCGCCCGCGCCATAATCAAATCACGCAGCGTCAGCGGCTCATCAAACAGGTCGTCGATAGCCACAAACAGCGGATGACGCGGCGGTTCGCCTTTTTTGGTTTTATCCAACAACACCGACTGGCGGAACTTATCCAGCTCTTTCGGTAGCTGGTAGTCCTGTGTTTCCAGCACCACCCATTCGCCCACCTTATGCAACCAGTTGGGCAAGTGTTTGCTGCTGTAACTGCGCTTATCAACGCCGGACTGGCTGATTAACGCTTCCAAATCACCGGCTGCCGCCACCCACTGGGCTTTAATGGCGTCAATGCGCGCCACGATTTGCTCATGGCGCATCAGCACCGTTTCTTCATCTTTCGGCGGTCGTCGCAGCAACGGCGCTTCGCCGTGCAGATAGCCGGAAAGATCGGCCAGCAGCGCTTCCGGGCCGCTCCACTCCTGGCTTACCGCCCGAGCCACGCCCAGCGGCAACGGATAACAATGGCGACGCCAAAAATCCGCGCAGGCCTGGCGGCGCAATGGCAACTCATCCTGCACCAGGGTCTGCTCAAACAAAATGCCGGACTCGAAGGCATTGTGGGTCAGCATACGCTGACAAAAACCGTGGATGGTGTATATCGCCGCTTCGTCCATCTGCCGCTCGGCAGCCAGCAGCTGTGCGGCGGCATCGGGCAGATTTTTAATCTCCGCCATCAGCGAGGTAAATAACGGATCCTTGCTGCTGCCACGGACGCAGGCAATACGCAACCCATGGATATTACTGCGAATACGCCCACGCAACTCCTCGGTGGCAGCCTCGGTAAAGGTCACCACCAGGATCTCCTCTACCGTCAGCGGCCGGGGAAAGGCCGCCTCCTGGCCGAGACCAAGCAGCAGGCGCAGATACAATGCCCCGATGGTAAAGGTCTTGCCGGTCCCCGCCGAGGCTTCTATCAGCCGTTCGCCAAACAGCGGCAACGTTAGCGGATCAAGCCGCTGCGGGGCAGTCTCTGTCATGGCGTTGCGACCTTACGCGGTAGGGTTTGCTGCAATGCTGAGGCATCAGGATAGGTCACCCACTCCGGCTGCACGGCATAATCCGCCTTATCCTGGCCGCTGCCGCTCACCTGTGACAACACCGCCAGCCCCTGCGGCTGGATCACCGCCTGGTGGAAATAGTCCGCCAATGTGGTCGGCGTCAACTGCTTGATTTTCTCAATCAGCTTATGGCGGGTATCGAACGCGAAATTGCCGCGATCGAAATCATTGGCAAAGCGCCCGGCTTCTTCGCTCAGGGTTTGCGGGCGCTGTTTCAGTTCGTTGATCATCGCCTGCTTGTACTGTTCGAAGTCTGCCTCTTTCATCTCACGCAGGCGTTTTTCCGTTTTCGGGTAGAAGTCCTGATAGCGCTGGTACAGATACGCCGGCTGTTTGCTGTTGCTTTGCAGCAGGAAACCAATCCCCCACTGACGGCCCACGGACATCGGGAAAGCAAACACCGCATAGCCCAATTGTTCCTGGGTACGCAATTGGCTGTAGAACCATGGCTGAATAATCTGGCCCAGCAGTGAGCTGTATGCCATGCCGGTCACTTCGTCATAGCCGGTCGGCACATAGACCGCAGCCAGCGCCGAATCGGTGCTGCTACCGGCCCGCTGCAGGTTGGCCAACTGTGTTTTAGCCACTTCGACGTCTTCGCCGTGCCACCATTCAATGCCGGTGCAACCCAAGCGGTGTTTCAGCGTTGAGGCCAGAGTGTCCACCTGCTGCTTGCTCATATTGCCCACCACCAGTAACTCCGGCGTCGCATCAGCCAGCAGGCTGTCGCGGTAGGCCAACACGTCTTTCAGCGTCAGGGTTTTCAACACCTCACGACGCTCGCTGCGTTCGGAGTACGGCACGCGAGAAACCATCTGCACGGGCTGAATGGCCAGTTCGAAGGCTTTGCCCTTCTCTGCGGAATCCAACTGCTCCAAATACCAGGATTTGGCCTGCGCCAGTTGGTCTTCGGTCGGCGTGAAGCTGGAGTATCCCTCGATCAGCGAAGTCAGCAATTGCGGCAGCCGCTGGGTAAAGCCGTTGGCGTTGAATTCCAGGCCGTTGTTCGGCGAGGTAGAGAAACTCAGCCCGCCCACCGAGGCCTGATAACTCAGTTGATCCAGCGAAATGCCCGCCAGGTAGTCAGTCAACGAGAACAGCACCTGATTGCGCGCTGAATCCATGGTTTTTGCATTGCGGAACGCCACTGTGACGTCGGCTTTAGGCTCATCGGCAAAGTAACGGCTCGGCATATACAACACGCGCAGGCCCGGTTGGTCGACCACCATCTCCGGTTTTTTGAACTCGTGCGAAGGTTTGGTCAGGCTGAAATCATCAGGAATATACGGGTTCAATGCCGGCAACGACAGGCTGATCCCCTTGCCCAATTGCTGCCACTGTTCAAAGCGTTGCGGCGTGATTTTATCGACCTGATAAGGCGCATTGACGAAGTAAGCCATTTTGTTATGCGGCTCATTCGGGCTGACAAACCAGATACGCGCGTTTTGCGGCGTCATGGCGTCCAGGCGCGCGGCAATGGCCTTGGCGTCATAGCGGTCGGCCAGGTATGGCGCGTCCAGCGTATGTTCGACCGGCACGCGCAGCATGGTATCCACCAGCCATTCGATGTAGTCCATATCACGGGTGATCGATGGATAACGGAAATCCAGGTTCAGTACGTGGGAGATCTCATCAAAATAGCTTTGTTTGATGCCTTCGCTGCGCAACATTTTCAGGTAATTGAAGATGGCGGCGACCACTTCGTCACGTTTGGCCAGGCCTTTATCGGTCAGCGAGACGCTGATCGAGAAGACGCCACCGTTGCGATCCACCATAGGATCGGCCCCGGCGTTGATTGCATCCGCCAGCCCCTGCTTTTGCAGCCAGTCCGACAACGTGTTTTGGCTACGGTTGCCAATCAGATAACTGATATAGGTGTCAGTCTTGCTGCGGAATTCAGCGCTGTTGTTGTCGATGCGGAACTCGACCTTCAGCTGCTTGCGTGGCTGGGCCGGCACATAGTGAATAATGATGCCCTGCTGCTCAGGCGTGACGGCCGGGACGGTTATCGGCGGTACGCCGGCATCATGGTTAGGCACACGGCCAAAGGTTTTGGCCGCCAGTTCGGCCAGTTCCGGCAAGGGTTGGTTGCTGTACAACACGCCCATCATCAGATTGGCAGAATAATAGCGTTGGTAGAATGCCGTCAGTTCGTCGTGCAGTTTGCTACCGGGTTTGTCTTTCAGGGTATCGAGGTTACCGCCGGAGAAACGTGCGCTCGGGTGAGCCGGGTTCAGCGTTTCCGCCCCGACCTGCGCCATACGCATCCCGTCACGCGAACGCGCCATCGTCAGTTCGGCATTGACTGCGTTACGTTCACGATCGGCATTGCCCGGATCCAACAGCGGTTCGGCGATGGCATCCGCCATGCGGTCTACCGCCGGGGCCAGTGCATCGTTTTCCACTTCCAGATAAAACGCGGTGCGGTAAGAGGCAGTGCTGGCGTTATGGCTGCCACCGTGTTTTTTCAGGAATTCCGACAGGTTTTCCGGCTGTGGGTAGCGCTTGGATCCCATCAGCACCATGTGCTCCAGGTAGTGCGCCAAGCCCAACTGGCTGTTCGGATCCTCCAGCGAGCCTACCGGCAGCGCCAGCGCCGCCAGCGATTTAGGCGCCTGAGGATCGGAAACCAGCAGCACGGTCATGCCGTTAGCCAATTTGATCGCCTGATACTGACGCGGATCGTGGTCGCTTTTGTTGATCTTCTCCGCCAGCGGTTGCCATCCTTGTGCGGCCCAGCTCAACGGCGCAAAAAACATAACCAATAATACTAACCCGGTGAGGCGGGCCAACTGTCTGCGCATATCCAAAATGAACCCCTATTCTGACGCCGTCGCGCCACATCCCTGACGTTGACGGCGTACATCAAAACAACTCAACACAATAATATCTATATGCTTGTATGTTATGTAAGACCGGAGTTAACCCCGATAGTTGAATATAACCCTAATTATTTTTACCACCTCCCGGCAATCAGTACCACCGGGGGATTGTTACCCAAGATTATGTCGCGCCACCGGCAGCAGGTAACGTTCTGTTTCGGCCAGAATTTGCGCTAAACAAGTATTATCCAACTGACGGAACACCCGCTGCACATAAGGATCTTCACCTTCCCCCGGAATGCGTTGATCACCCTGCCAGGTTTGCAACAGCTTGGCCCGCGCCTTGATTTGCACTTCTTCATCCCAATCAATCTGCTGCGTTTCCGGCTGGTAGCATTGACTCAGCCAAGCCCAGCCACTTTTATTCAACAGCAGCAACGGCTGACACAGACCGCGCTGATAACCGGCCACCAGTTCGGCCAGTTGCGCGCGAGCTTCCTCTGCGTTCAAGGCGGCAAAACGCCAGGCGGCACCTTTGCGCCCGTAAATGCGGCTTTCCCCCGTGCCACCGGCACAGCAGTACACCAGATGCTCCAGCCACAGCAATATCCCGTCGACGGCCGACAGGGTGGACGGCCGCCAGCGCAACAGCCCGTCTTCCTGAACCTGATGCAACCAGCCGCTAATGCGCACACCGGCAATGTCGATATCCAATTCCAGGCTGTGCCCTCCACTACGTTCGGCACGCACTTGCTCGGCCAGTTCGGTCATCTCCTCCTGCTGCTTCTGCCAGTAAATTTCACCGAAGGGGCCAAAAGGCAATCCGCCGGCGGCACGAACCCGCTGAAACAGACGAGTGGCGTCTTCGCCTTCAATCAAGGTATTCAGCAGTTGGCTGTTGAACTGATAACGGCTGAGATTATCCAGGGTGAAGGGTTCTTCATCCGGCAATTCGGTTTCTTCCAGGATGAAACTGACCCCCAGGCGCAGTTGGAAGAAGGCGCGGATCGGGTGGCGGTAGAAGCGCAGTAAATCATCCAGCAAAATCTGGGTCTGCGCTTCCGGCAGCAGTGGCTGATTAAACGGTGGATGCGCCGCACCTTTCCCATCGGCCGCCGGCAGCCATTCGGCGGCATAGCTCTGCTCTTCTGTGCCGGGCAGGAAATTCTCGGCGGCAAACGGCATGCGCGAATGCCAGTTAAGCAAGTGCTGACCCACGCGTTGCGCACTGCCATCAGCGTCTAATGCCTCATCCCCCGGCAGGCAGTAGCTCTGCTCAAGGTATTCCAGCAACTCGGTCACCAGCACCGAAGGATAACGCTCGCTGTTATCCTGAATGGAGCGGCCAATAAAGCTGATATACAACCGTTGCTGCGCCGACAGTATGGCTTCCAGGAACAAATAACGGTCATCGTCACGGCGGCTGCGATCGCCGCGTTTAACCTGTTGCGCCATCAGATCAAAACCTAACGGTGGCAACGTCCGGGGGTAAACCCCGTCGTTCATGCCCAGCAGGCAAACCACTTTGAACGGGATGGAACGCATCGGCATCAGCGTACAAAAGTTGATTTGTCCGGCCAGGAAACGTTGGCTGATACGTTCCTGATCGAGACGTGCCGCCAGTTCGTCACGCAGGATAGACAGCGGCACTTCATCGGGATAACGCGCCGCCAACCCAAACTCGAACAGCTTGTTCCACTGCTGCTCAATCAGGGCCAGCACCACTTCGGTTTCGCCGTCCTGCTCAAAAAAGGTCTCCAGCAGCTGACGACACAGCGGCTGCCACTCCGGCAAGGTTCGCAGTTGCCCCAGTCGTTGCCGCCAGCGGCTCAACGCCGCCAACAGCTCAGCCAACTGCCCGGCCAGCTCGGCAACCAACCCGCTCGATTCGTCGTAAGGCAAGACCCCTTGCCAGTCGCCGGCATTGCTGTCCATCGCGTAGCCCAACAGCATGCGCGTAATGCCGAATTGCCAGGTATGCTGCCCGGTGGCGGGCAAATCCAGTTCACGAACGTTGTCGTCATCCAGGCCCCAACGAACGCCGGACTCCCCCACCCAGTGACGCAACAGACGCAATCCTTCTTCCCGAATCGAGAATCGTGCCGCCAGTGCTGGCACCTCCAGCAGCGCCAGCACCTGTTCGGACGTGAAGCGGCTCTGCGGCAGATCCAACAGCGAGATAAACGCCTGCAGCGCCGGGTGCGCCTGGCTGGCTTTTCGGTCAGAAATGGCAAACGGCAGGTAGCGTTCAGGGGAAGCGTTACCGAATACCGCCTGAATATAGGGCGTGTAATTGTCGATATCCGCCACCATCACGATGATGTCGCGCGGCGTCAGTTCAGGGTCGTCCGCCAGCATGCTCAACAACTGATCGTGCAGCACCTCAACCTCTCGCTGCGGGCTGTGGCAGGCGTGCAGGCTGATGGAACGATCGGTAGGGTCGAGCAGCCGCTTGGTGGCGCTGCTTTCCAGCGTTTCCGGCGTGGTGCCGATAACCGCGCTGTTTTTCAGCTCCAGCATATCGTGCTGAATGGCATGCAGCAGATTGTCTGCGGGGATATCGACAAACGCAAAAATCTCCTGCGAGGATTCGATCTGCGAGAGTAAAAAGTGGTGGTCGCGCCCCAGCTTGCCCCATGAGGCCAACAGCGGGTTCGGCAGGTCTTGCTCACCGGCTTCATTAAACAGTGCGGCGGCATTATCAGGATCTTTGAATAACCCATACTCCGTTTGATCCTGATAATGACGTCGTTTGCGGCTCTGCAGTTTCGCCAGGAAGGACTGGCTCTGAATATCCCCCCAATAATAGTGGCACGGATTAGTGAACATCAGGTGGATATCGATGTGCCTGCCCAGCGCCTGCAGGGCCTCAAGATAGACCGGCGGTAATGCCGAGATGCCGCAGATAAACACCCGTGGCGGTAATCCCGCCGGGGGCTGATCCGCCTTTTCCAGTACGTTGATAAAACGGCGATACAGATTGGCGCGGTGCCATTCCGGCTGGCCCAATTCCTCGGTGTACTCGACTAACCGCGCCCACAGCGGCGCCTGCCATTGCTGCGCTTCCGCCAGTCCGTCAATACGTTCACCCTTTTGCCAGCTTTCCAGCCATTGCGGGCGATACACCAGATATTGGTCAAACAGGTCAGCCACCCGACCGGCCAGCTGATGAATTTTGCGTTTGTCGCCGTCGTCGGTGAGGTAATGCTGCAGCGGGGCAAACTCGGGCTGGGTGAGTAAATCGGGCAACAGCCACATCAACTTCCAGGTCATGGCATCTTTGCTGAAGGCGCTCTCTTTCGGGATCCCCGGTAACACGCGGGTGAACATGTCCCAAATGAAGGTGGCAGGCAGGGGGAAAGCGATATTGGCGGCGATACCGAACTGTTCCGCCAGTTGCATCTGTAACCACTGCGCCATACCGGGACTCTGCACCAGTACCACTTCCTGTTGAAAAGGATCGGCCAATGGCTCTCTGGCTATCAAAATGCTGGTCAGTGTTTTTAACACATCCAACTGATTGGAGTGATAAACCTTAAACATTGGGCGCTCCCTTAAAACAAAATATCTGCCGGATCACTGGCGTATGCAGTACCAACGACTGAGTTCCGCCCACTGCCGTTGGGGCGTTTGTATTCTTACCGTTAACCGCCGGCAGCCGACATCCGGGCTGCTTAAGCCGGTCTCACGCCGCCAACCGGGGGGCGGTGGCAATAGCGCGGCATCCACGCGCCCGGTAGCGGCGAAAACTTCCAATTGCTGATGCGCCAACGACCAGGCCTGTCGATACTGCCACTGACGCTGGAACGACTGCAACAGCACCTGATGATACTGTAACAATCCCAGCAGCGACACCGCGAACAGCAACGCGGCAATCAGGACCTCCGGCAAGCTGAAGCCCCGTTGGCCCCCTGGCGTTGCGCCGGACGCGTTATGCAGCTTAATCCGCACAGTCCGTCTGCTTTTTTTCAGGGCAGAAATCCAGCCAACCGCCGCTTTCCGCCCTTAGCCCGATCTCGCCGCCTGCCCCCTCAGGTTTGGCCCGTTGATATAACCGCAACGGCTCCCCGCCGGTGACCGGCGCTTCACCACGCACCAGCACAATCCCCGCCTGAGCGGATAATTTTGCACAGGCGCGTAATTCGGCGCTTTGCCGACACCACCAGCCGTTGTCGGTGAGTCGGCCACGCGGCCAAGACTGCGCGACGCCCCAACTGAGCGCAGAGGCGGCCTGCTGATATGCCTGTAGATAGCGCTTCTCGTCCGCTGCCAACAGTAAAGCGTTATCCAGTTGGCGATGCTGAGCATTCAACAACATCAGCCCCATCACCAGCAGCATCATCACTGCCGCCAGGGTACTGCCACCCCGTTCTGCGCCCATGTTCATGGCAGAGAGGCCATATTGACCGCCCAGACCAGGCTACGCCGTATGCCGCCATCCGCTTTCGAACGGCCACTCAATGCCAGCGTGGCCCAGGTTTTACCGCTGTCGCCCTGGTTCGTCTTTACGCTGAAAGCGTCGATGCGCACTTCGTCGTTATCGAGCAGGCGCTCCCAGCCCGTTCCCCGACAATGCTTCACGCCCCGCTGCCCTTCCAACATGCCCTGCCGCAGACGATAACCGAAATAACCGGCGTCAGCGCCCAGCGTTTCCCAGCGACCGCTGCGGGTGATGTCATAGGCGACTATCACGCAACTGCCTGCCGCCTCTCCGGGAACGCGGCTAATCAAGATGGGTTGCCCGCGGCACTGCCCAGCGCAGAAACCGGCCCGACGCAGATCTTTCTCGATGCCGAACGCCAATTGCCGTAGCACCGACTCCAGCCGATAGTGCCTGCCGACATCGACACTGTGCTGGCGCAACACCGGGTAGGTTTTCGCGGCTGCAAGCGTGATCAGGCTGCCAAATGTCAGTGCCAGCATGACCTCCGGCAAGGTAAAACCGCGTTCTAGGACTGACATGCTGCAATCCCCCGCATGCTCCCCTCTTCGCTGCATAACCGCAGCCGTCCTTTGGCGGACAACACCAGCCTAAGGCGGCCTGCACCGTTGCTGAGCACGAGATGCCCTGCCTGCGCATTGTTGCGCAGGCCATAAAACCCCATCTCTTTTTGGGTATGGCCCGCCAGTCGTACATCAGGGTACTGCGGTTTGAACACATCCTCGTCGAGCGCGGTGCAATTCACCGGCGCCTGACCTTCGCCGATACACCAGGGATCGCCGGTTTTAATCCCCAGCAACGCCGTGCGGTTACGCCAGTTGGCGTCTGCCTGCAACCGGCTGAGAAATGCCAGCAGTTGCTGCGCGGTATGTTCCAGACGCAAGGCCTGCTGATAATGACGCCAGTGGCTAACGCCCCAGCCCGTCAGCAGGCCCGCCAGGGTAATCACCACCAGCAGTTCAATCAGCGTCATGCCGCGCTGGCCATCATGGTTGAAAATCATCTCATCGTTCATGACGGCCAGTGTAATCAGGCACGCAGTACGATAAAGGGCGGTTTGTCCGGCTTGAAGCGCACTGCGCAAGCTTTCTATGCAATGGAGGAGACAGCGCAAAAAAATGCGAAGCAGTGCGCAGAGGTGCAACGGCAGAAAAAAGTAAGGGCGCAACCTGTGCGCCCCTGGGGATACCTTATACGGTAAGTATCAGATGGCAACCGGTGCCTTGATGGCCGGATGCGGATCATAACCTTCGATTTCAAAATCTTCGAAACGGTAATCGAACAGCGATGCCGGCTTGCGTTTGATCACCAACTTCGGCAACGCACGCGGTTCACGGGTCAGCTGCAGCCGGGTTTGTTCCATATGGTTGCTGTACAGGTGGGTATCACCGCCAGTCCAGACGAAATCACCCACTTCCAGATCACATTGCTGCGCCATCATATGCACCAACAGCGCGTAGCTGGCAATGTTGAACGGCAGGCCGAGGAACACATCGCATGAACGCTGGTACAGCTGGCAAGATAATTTGCCGTCCGCCACATAGAACTGGAAGAACGCATGGCATGGCGCCAACGCCATCTGGTCCAACTCACCCACGTTCCAGGCCGAAACTATGATGCGGCGTGAATCCGGATCCTGTTTCAGTTGGTTCAGCACCGTGGTCAACTGGTCGATCTGACGACCGTCAGCAGCCCCCCAGGCGCGCCACTGTTTACCGTACACCGGGCCAAGGCTGCCGTTTTCGTCGGCCCACTCATCCCAGATGCTGACCTTGTTTTCCTTCAGGTAAGCCACGTTGGTGTCGCCGTTCAGGAACCACAACAGTTCATGGATGATCGAACGCAGATGACACTTTTTGGTGGTCACCAGCGGGAAGCCTTCCTGCAAATTGAAACGCATCTGGTGGCCGAAAATCGACAGCGTGCCAGTGCCGGTACGGTCGGCTTTAGGGGTGCCCTCGGCGAGCACTTTGTTCATCAAATCCAGATACTGTTTCATTTGTTCCTCACGACAGTTGTTGCTGCGGGCGACGACGGTACGCCCAAATCATCATAATAATACCGGCCACCACCATAGGAACGGACAGGATCTGCCCCATGCTGATTACGCCGTCGAACAGGCCGAGCTGGGCATCCGGCTGGCGGAAAGCTTCGACGATAATGCGGAATATGCCATAGCCAATCAGGAACAGGCCGGAGACGGCCCCCATTGGCCGCGGCTTGCGGATAAACAGGTTCAGAATGATAAACAGCACCACGCCTTCCAACAGCAGTTCATACAGCTGAGACGGGTGGCGCGGCAGCACGCCGTACTGATTCAGGATCGGCAGCAACTGCGGATCGGCGGCGGCAAGCGCTACGTCTTCCGCACGCGAGCTGGGGAACAGCATCGCCCAGGGGGTATCGGTGGTCACGCGGCCCCAGAGTTCGCCGTTGATAAAGTTACCCAAGCGGCCGGCACCCAGACCGAAAGGGATCAGCGGGGCAATAAAATCAGATACCTGGAAGAAAGTGCGCTTGGTGCGGCGAGCGAACCAGAACATCACCAGGATCACGCCCATCAACCCACCGTGGAACGACATGCCGCCATCCCAGACTTTGAACAGGTAGAGCGGGTTATCCAGGAACAGCGGCAGGTTGTAGAACAGCACATAGCCAACGCGGCCACCGACGAACACACCGAGGAAACCGGCATACAGCAGGTTCTCTACTTCATCCTTGGTCCAACCGCTGCCCGGTTTGTTGGCACGGCGTACCGCCAGCCACATGGCAAAAACGAAGCCAACCAGGTACATCAGACCGTACCAATGCAGAGAAACCGGGCCGATAGAGAAAATCACCGGATCAAATTTAGGAAACGCCAGATAGCTATTGGTCATCTATCACCACAACATGTCTATTATTCTTCCCCATCCGGGGGCGGCAGGTGCCAAACGCGGTGAAACGCAGCGGGAGCACTCTTTTCCGTTGCTTTCAACACAGTTGAGGAGGCGGATAATAGCATAAGCTTAACCGCCTCCGGACTGGCCTGCAGGGAAAAGTTCTGTAAAAAAATCAGTCAGCCTACGGCGTTACTTGCCGCCGCGGATCAAACCGCCCATGCCGCGCCGTTCCATAAACGCCGCCACCTGATGACGCACCTCGGTGGTCATTTGGGCGCCGAGCACCCGCTGTGCCAGCGCTTCGGCGTCGGATAGCTCAATATGCCGCAGCAGATATTTGATGCGCGCCACGCTACGTCCGTTCATGCTCAGGTTGCGGTAGCCCATGCCCACCAGCAGCAAGGCCCCCATTGGATCGCCGGCCAGCTCGCCACACAGCCCCACCGGCAGCCCGACGGCCTGGGCCTGAACGGCAATCATCTTGAGCACCTGCAGCATGGAAGGATGCAGGCTGTCGTAAAGCGACGCCACTCGGGTGTTGTTGCGATCCACCGCCAGCAGGTATTGGGTCAGGTCGTTGGTGCCCACCGAAATAAACTCCACCCGCCCCGCCAGATGCGGGATCAGGAAGATCATCGACGGTACTTCCAGCATGACGCCGAGCTTGGGTTTCGGGATTTCATATCCCAACACTTCTTCCACTTCCCGCCCGGCGCGGTCGATCAGGCGGCGAGCCTCGTCGATCTCCTCCAGGCTGGTGATCATCGGCAGCAAAATGCCCAGGTTGCCGGTACCGGCATTAGCCCGCAGCATGGCGCGTACCTGGATAAGGAAGATTTCCGGCTGATCCAGGGTGATGCGGATACCGCGCCAACCCAGACACGGATTTTCTTCGCTGATAGGCATATAAGGCAGTTGCTTATCGGCACCAATATCCAGCGTGCGCAACGTCACCGGCTTGTTCGGATACAGCTGCAGCATGCCCTGATATTGGGCGACCTGTTCCTCTTCTGAAGGGAACCCGCTCTGCAGCATAAAAGGAATTTCGGTACGGTAGAGGCCAACGCCATCGACCCGCCCGCCCAGCAGTTGTTCGTGTTCAGGGCTAAGACCGGCGTTAAGCATCACCTGCACTCGCTCGCCGCTTTTGAGTTGGGCCGGCTGTTCGACGTCGTCTTCCGCCAAACGGCTTAATTCCAGTTCTTCGTTGATCAGCCGCTGGTATTCCTGGACCAGCACCGGCTCCGGATCAACCAACAATTCACCGCGATAACCGTCGACAATCAGCAGCCGCTGGCTGAGCAGCGCCGGCTGAATATCCGCCCCCATCACCGTCGGCACGCCCATTGCCCGCACCAGAATGGCGGCATGAGAGTTGGCGGCACCGTCGCGCACCACCACGCCCACCAACCTGTCTTGCGGCATTTCGGCCAACAGGGTAGCGGTCAATTCGTCAGCCACCAGCACAAAACGCGCCGGCCACTGGGTTGCGCCCTGGGTGGTATCGTCGAGGTGGAATAAAAGGCGCTGACCGAGCGCACGCAGATCGCTGGCGCGCTCACGCATGTAAGTGTCTTGCAGACTGGCAAACTGGGCGGCAAAGACTTCGATCACCTGTTTCACTGCCCATTCCGCCACGGAACCGGCATCAATCTCGGCAAAGAGTTCGCGCTTGAGTCGAGCGTCATTCAACAGGTGAGAGTAGAGATCGAAAATTGCCGCGCTCTCTTTTTGCGAGCTGGCGGCAAAGCGCTTGCTGAAACGGCGGAATTCCGCGCCGGCTTCTTCCAGCGCCTGGGTCAGGCGTTCCCGCTCGCTGGCGGTATCGAGCGTCGAGGCCTTGTAAACCTGATCGAGTGATGGCTGGCTGCTGTCCTGCCAACCTTCAGCCACCGCGACGCCTGGCGATGCCGCCAATGCACGGATGCGCGTCTGACGATATTGGCCAAAAAGGGCGTTAAGTTGCGACTGCGAGAGGATCCCGGCCATTTGCGTGGCCAGCGTCACCATGAAAGACTCTTCACTTTCATCGAACTGGCGCAGCTCACGCTGCTGCACCACCAGTACGCCCAGCAGTTGGCGACGATGAATGATCGGCACGCCGAGGAAGGATCGGAAACGATCCTCCTTCACCTGGGGAATATATTTGAAGCTGGGGTGGCTCTGCGCATCTGCCAGGTTGATCAGCTCCGCACGGCGTCCGACCAAACCAACGATGCCTTCATCAAATGCCAATGCGATGGCACGCCCACGCGGTTTTTTTAACCCGCGTGTCGCCATCAGGTAATAGCAGCGGCGGTCGTTATCCGCCAGATAGATGGAACAGACTTCCGTATCCATCGCCAGACAGGTTTCATTGACCAAAAGATCCAGCGCATCTGTCAGGCTGGCCGCCGCGGCCACCTTCTCAACAATTTCTCGCAAGCGCGTGAGCATAGTCGGCTTAACTTAACCTCTCTTCCGGCGATAAGCGGGGGTCTGCCGCTGTGCTGCCTGCTCCTGCATCGGCATCACGGTGACGGCGAATTCTTTCATCACCCGGCGGTAAACGTCGCGTTTGAACGACACCACCTGGCGCACCGGATACCAAAAACTCACCCAGCGCCAACCGTCAAACTCCGGCGTGCTGCTGCGTTGCATATTGATATCAGCGTCATTGCACATTAACTGCAACAGAAACCATTTCTGCTTTTGGCCGATACAAACCGGCTTTGTGTCCCAACGCACCAAACGTTTTGGCAATTTATAGCGCAACCAGTTGCGGGTTGAGGCCAGGATACGCACATCCTTTTTGCTCAGCCCCACTTCTTCGAACAGCTCACGGTACATTGCCTGTTCTGCGGTTTCGCCAGGGTTTATCCCACCTTGGGGAAACTGCCAGGAGTGTTGACCGTAACGGCGAGCCCACAGGACTTGCCCCTGACGATTACAGATTACGATACCAACATTCGGGCGGTAGCCATCATCATCGATCACCGGACTACCTCGATAAGCTTAAATTCGCATAGATGCCCTGATTGTTTCACACAAGCTACAGGCGGTAAACCACTGCTTTACCGCGCCGCAGACCGGATAACATTGGGATAACTCACAGATAATGGCAAAGTTATAAACATGCGAGGCAGTTTGCACGTGGTTTTATTCACTTTTTCTGTGGATAGGTGTGTGAAGAACTCAAGGGATAAGCCGGTAAAACTCTGGTGAACTCAAAAACGCCGTGAAAACATAAATCATATTATTAATTTAAAAACATGAAGTTATAAAACCATCAACAGCCATATGCAGGGCAAAAATGTGATCCAAGTCCGTTAAGGATCTTGCCCTGGTGAAAGATCCACCAACGTCGTTTTTATCCACAGATTATCCGTATGAGTTACGCACAAAACGGACAAATTCGCAAAAAAGTGGCTGAGTCAAGGCTGTAAATCGAACCAGTGATCGGTAAAAATTTGGGTTATCCCATAAATCTGTGGATAAATAGGTGTAAGATCCTGTTTATTGTCGGTGGCTTCAGGTGCACAAGCGTCGCCCGGAATTTTTTCCCCGCCATGAGCCAGGAAAAAAGTCATGGAAAATCATGCTACTATTATTCTTTTCCCCAGACCTTGCCCGCCAAGGTTCGCTGTGTACAAATACAGTACGTTTTTCAACCAAATCTAACAGGTTCGTATTATGGCGTTTTTATCTCCTCTGCCCCCTCCTCCAGAAAACGAACAACAACTGTTTGCACGGGCGCAGCAGCTTGCCGGCTGTCAGTTGGGTGAACTGGCGGCACGAGCGCAGTTAGCCATCCCCAATGACCTGAAGCGGGATAAAGGCTGGGTTGGCATGCTGCTGGAGCAGTACCTTGGCGCCATGGCGGGCAGCAAACCGGAGCAGGACTTTCCCGAGTTGGGCATCGAGCTGAAAACCATCCCGATAGACGCCGCCGGCAAGCCGCTGGAAACCACCTTCGTTTGCGTGGCCCCCTTGACCGGCAACAGCGGCGTGACCTGGGCCAGCAGCCACGTACGCCACAAGCTGGCGCGGGTGTTGTGGATACCGGTGGAAGGCGAGCGACAAATCCCGTTGGCGCAACGGCGCATCGGTTCACCGCTGTTGTGGAGCCCAAATGCAGAAGAAGAAGAGATGCTGCGCCGCGACTGGGAAGAGCTGATGGACTTGATCGTGCTCGGTCACGTAGAACGCATCACCGCACGACACGGTGAAGTGCTGCAACTGCGGCCCAAAGCGGCCAACAGTAAAGCCCTGACCGAAGCCATAGGCGAACAGGGCCAGCCGATCCTCACATTGCCACGCGGTTTCTATCTGAAAAAAAGCTTCACTGCGGCCTTATTGGCAAGACATTTCTTAATATGATCGCTTTTGTTTAGGCCGCGTTTAGCTAACAGTATCGCCGTATCAATAAACGCGTATAATTCAGCCTTTGCTTTTTATTAAGGTGTGGTTTGGCAATGTTCGAATGGATTATGGATCCCAATGCCTGGTTAGCGTTAGGTACGCTGACCATTCTTGAGATCATTCTGGGTATTGATAACATTATTTTCCTTTCCCTCGTGGTGTCTAAACTGCCGAAAGCGCAGCAGAACAAGGCGCGCCGCATCGGGCTGGCCGGTGCCATGTTAATGCGTCTGGGGTTGTTGGCCTCTATCGCCTGGGTGATCCGTCTGACCCATCCACTGTTTAGCGTCATGGATCACAGCGTTTCGGCCCGCGATCTGATCCTGCTGCTGGGCGGGCTGTTCCTGATTTGGAAAGCCAGTAAAGAGATCCATGAAACCATCGAAGGATCGGACGAAGAACACCACACGAAAGTGCACGGCTTCTTCGGTGCCATCGTGCAGATCATGTTACTGGATATCATTTTCAGCCTGGACTCGGTGATTACCGCGGTAGGCCTGTCCGATCATCTGTTTATCATGATGGCGGCGGTAGTGATTGCCGTGGGTGTCATGATGTTTGCCGCCCGGCCGATTGGCGAGTTCGTTAACCGTCATCCTTCGGTGAAAATGCTGGCACTGGCGTTCTTGATCCTGGTGGGCTTCACCCTGATGCTGGAAAGCTTCCAGGTGCATGTGCCGAAAGGCTACATCTACTTTGCGATGTTCTTCTCGATGTCGGTCGAAGCGCTCAACCTGATGCGCAGCAAGAAAAAAACCGCCTCTGAGTAATCCCCCAACGGGAGCCGCGCCAGCCGCTCCCGTTAATATTTGTCTCCCCTTATCCTGGTTTTAATGTCACTTTCTCTTACAGAGATAAGGACTTATCCGAAACACGACGCCCCCAGAGTTTGCTAATCTTAAAAGAAGCTTCTTTTTGCATATTTAACTGAGGATCCGCAGGATGAAAAAGTGGGTAATGGCAGTGTCTGCGTTGGTGATGGCCGTCGGGTTGGCGGGATGCTCCAGCGATTACGTGATGGCGACCAAAGACGGCAATATGATCCTGACTCAGGGCAAGCCCGAAATTGACCAAGATACCGGTCTGATCAGCTACAAAGACGAGAAAGGCAACAGTCGTCAAATCAACGGCGATCAGGTTTCACAGGTCATCGAACGCTAGTTTCCCGATCGGCTATCGCCCCAGTGCTGCGCGATAGCCCTCCCGCACTGAATCCACTTCCCCCATCTTCTCGGCTTGGTTATAGTCGGCAAAGGCGATATCACCGCCTTGCAGATTGTTTGGCTCCTGTTTTACCGGGTGTATAGCCCGTAAGCGCTAACACGAAAGGAAGGCCGTTAATGCAATACCACCGTATTCCCCACAGTTCTTTAGAAGTGAGCGTGCTGGGACTGGGCACCATGACCTTTGGCGAACAGAACAGTGAAGCCGATGCCCACGCGCAACTCGACTATGCATTAGCCGCTGGCGTCAACCTGATCGATACCGCAGAAATGTACCCGGTACCGCCCCGCCCTGAAACCCAGGGGCTGACCGAACAGTACATCGGCAGTTGGATCAAGGCGCGCGGCAACCGTGAGAAGCTGGTGCTGGCCAGCAAGATCGCCGGGCCGGTACGCGGAACAGACAGCAGTATCCGTCCGCAGCAGGCGCTGGATCGCAAAAACATCCGCGTCGCCCTGGATGCCAGCCTGAAACGCCTGAACACCGATTATCTCGATCTCTACCAGTTGCATTGGCCGCAGCGCACAACCAACTTCTTCGGTAAGCTCAATTATCAGTACACCGACGAGAAGGCTACCGTCACCCTGCTGGAAACGCTGGAAGCGCTGACCGAACAGGTGCGCGCCGGCAAAATTCGTTATATCGGGGTGTCTAATGAAACGCCTTGGGGCGTGATGCGTTACCTGCAACTGGCTGAAAAGCACGAGCTGCCGCGCATCGTCTCGATTCAGAACCCGTACAGCCTGCTGAACCGCAGTTTTGAGATTGCCCTGGCGGAGATCAGCCAACACGAAGGTGTCGAACTGTTGGCCTATTCCAGCCTGGCGTTCGGTACCCTGAGCGGCAAGTATTTGAACGGTGCCAAACCGGCCGGGGCGCGAAATACGCTGTTCAGCCGCTTTAATCGTTACTCTGCACCGCATACCCAGTTGGCGATTGCCGAATATGTCGCATTAGCCAAAAAACACGGGCTGGATCCTTCGCAGATGGCGCTGGCATTCGTACGCCAGCAACCCTTCGTGGCCAGCACCCTGCTGGGCGCCACCACGCTGGAACAGCTGAAAACCAACATCGACAGTTTCGACCTGGTGTTGAATGAAGACGTGCTTCAGGGGCTGGAAGAGATCCACACCCGCTTTACCATCCCTGCGCCCTAAATAATCAGGGGCGCCTAAACCGCGCCCCTTAGTTTGATGACAAACACCCGAAAAGCGTGGTTTTCGGATGTTTGAGGTAAACCTGAAGACATCATCCTTTGTTTTTATTCGTACACAAAACATAACGTTTCACTACAGAGGACTTTGTCAGCACTCTGAGGGGCGCCTAAACCGCGCCCCTTTGGTTATTTTGCCCGTCGTTGCGACAGCCACAGCGCGCTGATCGCCAGTGCGAACACCACGCCAAAGCCGATCCCCACGCCGACCACCGGCACGCTGACTTTAACCGCCAGAGAATAGAGCCCGAGCATCAACAGCATGGCGGTGTTCTCACCCAGGTTCTGCACCGCAATCGCGTTTCCTGCCCCCACCGAGTTTTTGCCTCGCTCCTGCAGCAGTGCGTTCAGCGGCACCACAAAGAAACCGCCCAAGACACCGATAATCAACAGCACCGCATAGGCATTAAACAGGGTGGTTTGCAGCGCAAATACCGCCACGGCCACGCCGATCAAAATCCCGGCCGGCATACAGCGTTTCACCGTCTCCAGCGTGACGAAGCGAGCAGCGGCCCCCGCACCAACCACAATTCCCACCGCCACCATGGCATTGAGCAACGTCGGCGTGGCGTTATCGGCGATACCGAGCGCCACCGGCACCCACAGCACCAGCAGAAAGCGCAGCGTGACCCCAGCGCCCCAAAACAGGCTGGTGCCAATCAATGAGAAACGCGTCTGGCCATCACGCCACAGCACCGCACAGGCGTTGAAGAAAGCGCGAGTCATGGCGCGCGGCGTCCATGAAGCCGCCGGATGCGCCGCCGGCAGGCGCGGAATATACAGGTTGGCAATCACCGCCGCAGCGTAAACCAGCGCACACACTGCGAGCGCCGCTACCACGTGCCAGTCGGCCAGAATGCCGCCGGCCACCGAGCCCATCAGGATCGCGGCGATAGTGGAAGCTTCCATCAGACCGTTGGCCTTGACCAGTTTCTCACCGCCGGTGATCTCGCCCAAAATCCCGTATTTGGCTGGTGAATAGGCGGCTGCGCCCACGCCCACCAGGCTATAGCCGAGGAACGGATTCAGCCCGAAACAGATCACCAACGCACCGGCCAGTTTCAGTCCGTTGGCCACCATCATCACCCGCCCTTTGGCAAAGCTGTCGGCAACCTGGCCGACAAAGGGCGCGAGAATGATGTAGGTGGCGACAAACGCCATCTGCAAAATCGGCTGGCTCCAATCGGGATAGAGCTGCTGCTTGATCAACGCCAATGTGGCGAACAGCAGTGCATTGTCGCCGAACGCGGAGAGAAACTGGGCGCAAATTACCGCGACCATGCTACGTGAAAGCAAGGGTGAGTCAGTATTCAACGACAGGTTCATCAGACAGTCTCCGGCTGTTCAGCCATATTACGCAGGGTCACAAAATCCGGTTTACCGCTGCCAAGCACCGGCAGCGTTTTCAACAAACGAATATCGCGCGGCACCGCCAGTTCAGGGCTGCCCAATTCGCGCGCGGCCCGCAGCAAGGCTTCGCGGGTCACGCCTGCATCGGTGGTGAACAGCACCAGCGCTTCGCCTTTGCTGCTGTCGCTTTTTACCGTGGCGGCGTGTTGCCCTTCCGGTGCCACGCGCTGTGCCAGCAATTCCACGCTTTCCAGCGAGACCATTTCACCCGCCAGTTTGGCGAAGCGCTTCACCCGGCCGCGGATCACGCAGTAACCCTGCTCGTCCAGCGTGACGATATCGCCGGTATCGTACCAGCCCGGTTGCAGGTTGCCATGCTCATCCTCTGCCGCCGGCGGCTCCAGCTCGCCGGGGTGTTCCACCCGAAGATAGCCTTTCATGATATTCGGCCCTTTCAACTGCAAGCGCCCGCCGTTATCGATGCCCGGCACCTTCATCAGCCGCGCTTCCATATTCGGCATAATGCGGCCGACGGTCCCCACTTTGGCCGCCAACGGAACGTTGATCGACACCACTGGGGCGCATTCGGTCACGCCGTAACCCTCCAGGATGCGGATACCGTATTTGTCCTGATAAATCTGTTTGGTGCTGTCCGCCAGTTTTTCCGCCCCCGCCACCACGTAACGCAAGCGCGCAAAATCATACGGATGGGCGAAGCGCGCATAGTTATTGAGGAAAGTGGCGGTGCCGAACAGCACGGTACAGTTGAGGTCATACACCAGCTCCGGCACCACGCGGTAATGCAGCGGGCTGGGGTACAGGAAGATACGGCTGCCGGTCATCAGCGGGGTCAGCAACCCGACCGTCAAGCCAAAGGAATGGAACAGCGGCAGCGACGACATAAAGCGGTCACGCGGGGTGAAATCGGCAATGGTACGGATCTGTTCAACATTGGCCAGCAGACTGGCATGGGAATGCACCACGCCCTTCGGATTGCCCTCCGAGCCGGAGGTGAACAAGATCATCGCCGCATCGTCCGGCTGCTGCGGCAGCATAGCGCGCGCCGGTTGGAGCAAGTGGCGCAGGATCCACAGCTTGTCCGCCAGGGTGACGGTATCTTTCAGATCCTCCAGATACACCCAATGGGCTTCTGGCACCTGCTGGGGCAAATGCGTCAGCTTGCCTTTCTCCAGGAACTGGCGCGAGGTGACGATAGTTTTAAGGCTGGCGGCGGTCATGGCGCTTTTCAGGCCGTTGGAGCCGGCGGTGTAGTTGAGCATCGCCGGAATGCGGTTGCGCAGCGAAGCGCCAAAAATCGCCGCGGCGGTGATGGTGGCATTCGGCAATAGCATACCCACATGCTCGCCCTCGGCGGTAAAGCGCTGCAGGATGCGGCTGACGCCCAGCGCTTTTTTGATCAGTGTCTGGTAGCTGTCTTCCTTGAAATTAATATCCTCAATGCACGGCTTGCGCCGACCGTAACGGTGCTGTGCCGCCAGCAAAGCACGGAACAGCGTCTGAGGTTCGCGGGTGTCCATACGCGCCTTCATCATGATCTGATGCAACCGGTCCCCGGCCAGCATACGACGTTCACGGGCGCGCGGCGCAACCGGCATCGGCAGTGACGTCGGCGGCAAAATACGAATGCTGATCTGCGGGAACCAACGGATCTTGAACACCCCGGCCATACGGCCAAAAGGGCTGAACTCGGCGCCATCGAGCCGAATCGGCACCAGGGTCGCCCCCGATTTGGCCGCGATAAAGGCGGCGCCGTCGTAAATCTTCATCAGCGAGCCGGTAACGGTAATGCGCCCTTCGGGGAACACCACAATCGGCCGCCCTTGTTCGACCATACGCACCAGTTGCTTGATGGCCATCGGCTTGGTGGGATCGAGCGAAACGAAGTCGATATAAGGCCGTAACCAGCGCATAAACCAGCGATCGCCAATGCTGGCGTAGACGGCAAACACCGGTTTGATCGGCAAAAACAGCGCCAACAAAATGCCGTCGAGGAAGGAGATGTGATTGGGCGTAATCAGCAGCTTTTTCTGGTCGAAATGCCGGGCGTCGCCCTCGACCCGTACCCGGTACAACAAGCGAAACAGCACCCGCAGCATTGAAAAGATCATGCCCTTCTCCCTTTGGCCAAGATGAGCGTAAATGGTTGTAGGGAAAAGAATACTATATGGCAGGCAAAAAAAAACCTACGCATCCGCGTAGGTTGGTGCAATTGAAAATGGCTTCAACATACAGAGTATGCTGATTTCTCACCAATCAATACCTCTGGGATCACCTACTCTAGAGAGGTGGCGATTAAGAAACTACCGATCAATCGCAAGAGTTTTGCTCTAAATGCAACCAGCTGTAAATTTCCCGCGACATGCTGAAATAACTCAATGAAATGTAAATAGTCCTGCGGAATAAAAATACAAAATCGGATTTTGCGCAGGCGGGACGGCGGGGCTACAGGCAAAAAAAAACCTACGCATCTGCGTAGGTTGGTGCAAATCAATATGGGCTCAACAAACAAGTTGCTGAAACTCACCAATCAATACCTCTGGGACGTTCAATTTACCCTGCTGAGCCGAAAACCGGCCAGCGACCAATCGCAACATTAGGGCGCAAAGTGTAACCAGCGGTGTATCCTCGTCGCCTTTCGTGCCGCTGCATGGCGAGCGACCATAGGCCTGAATGTTTAACGTACGCTCACCTCAACCAGGCAACTCATGGCGTTCGGCCCCTGGGTCAACGGCGAGGTGCCAATATCCAACGTTAATACGTTCGGATTGCCGGATTGCTCTACCTGCAGGCGCTGGGCGCCAAAACCCGGATCAAACCAGGCTCCGGTAGCCATCAGCACCACGCCCTGGGTGACGCCATCGGTGATCGCGACGCCCGCCAGACAACTGCCACGGGCGTTACTGACCTGCACCTCCGCCCCCTCACCAATGCCACGTTTTGCCGCATCTTCCGGGTGCATATACAGCGTTTCTCGCCCAGCAGTTTTATTGCCCTGCGCCAGCGGAGCCGGATCCATCTGGCTATGCAGACGGTCACTCGGCTGGATGGAAATCAGGTGCAGCGGCCACTCTTTGGCCTGCGGCGCGCCCAGCCATTCGACCGGCGGCTGCCACTGCGGATGCGGGGCAAAATCGGCATAGCGGTAACCGGCGATTTTCTCGCTGAACAACTCAATCTTGCCGCTCGGCGTTTGCAGCGGGTTGGCCTGCGGATCGGCGCGGAAGTCGTCAAAGAACACGAACTCTTTCGCCGGTGCCGGCAGTTCGACGTAGCCCTTGCGCCAGAAATCCTCAAACTCGGGCCATTCCACCCCGGTGCCCGCCTGCGCCTGTCCGCATTGTTGATAAATAGATTCGATCCAGGCCCGTTCGTCGCGGTTTTCGGTGAATTTTTCGCGGTAACCGAGCCGTTCCGCCAGATCGGCGAAAATATCAAAATCGTTACGCGCCTGATGCTGCGGCGCGATGGCCTGATGCATCGCCAGCACATAGCGGTCGCGTGATGAACCGCCGATATCGTTGCGTTCCAGTGACGTGGTGACCGGTAACACGATGTCTGCCATCTTCGCCGCGGGCGTCCACCAGATATCCTGCACAATCACCGTATCCGGCTTCTGCCACCCTTCCACCAGCCGGTTTAACTGCTGGTGATGATGGAACGGGTTACCGCCGGCCCAGTGCACCAGATGAATATCCGGATACTGGTGCGTCTCGCCACGGAACTGGTAAGGTTCGCCGGGTTGCAGCAGCATGTCGCAGATGCGTGCCACCGGGATAGCCAGCCCGCAAGGATTGGCGCCGACCGGCATCATTGGCCCCGGTGTGTCCACCCGCGGGTTACCGACGCCGTTCATCGAACCGTGGCCAAAGGAGAAACCGCCGCCCGGCAGCCCCACCTGGCCGAGCATCGCCGACAGGGCAATCATCATCCAGTACGGCTGTTCGCCACGGTGGGCACGCTGAACCGAATAGGAACAGGTGATAAAACTGCGCACACCGATCAGTTGCTGCGCCAGCAAGCCGATACGCGCCGCCGGAATGCCGGTGATCGCACTGGCCCATTCGGGCGTTTTCGCCACGCCGTCGTCGGTGCCGCGCAGATAATCCGCCAACTGCTGATAACCGGTGCAGTGGCTATAGAGGAAGGCTTCGTCCTGAGCGCCACGGCGCTGAATTTCATACGCCAGCGCCAGCATCAGTGCTACATCGGTGTTGGGCCGGATCGGGATCCATTCGGCATTCACAAACTCCGGGCAGTCATCGCGCATCGGGCTGATGTTGATCACCGGCGTGCCTTTCTGCACCAGCTTTTGCAGCCAGGGTTTGAGCGAATGTTCCGCCGCGCCGCCGGAGGAGACCTGGGCATTTTTCAGCGCCAGGCCACCGAAGGCCACAAACAGCTCACAGTGCTCGACCACGCTGGGCCAACTGGTGACGCGCCCGGTCAACGGGGTGAAAGTGCCGATCACATACGGCAGGAAGAATTGCGCCGCCCCCCAGCTGTAGTTGCCCAACTGGTCAACGCCACCGCCGCCACCGAAATAAAAACGCCGCACCAGCGAACGCGCGTGGTGTAAACGCCCGGCGGATGACCAACCATAGGAGCCGGTGAACAGGCCGGAGGGACCATAGCGATCACGCACACGCCGGTTTTCTTCCGCCACCAGATCAAGTGCCAGATCCCAGTCCACTTCGACAAAATCCTCACGGCCGCGCAAAGTGCGGTCACTGCCCTCGCGCTTTTGCAGCCAGGAGCGACGCACCGACGGCTTGCGGATGCGTTTGTCGGAATAGGCCATGGGCGCGATGGAATCGAGCATCGGGGAAGGGTCCGGATCGTCGGCAAACGGCTCACAGCGGATAAGCCTGCCGTCTTCAACCACGGCGGTATACGCCCCCCAGTGAGCAAGTTGCGGATAACGTTTAATCGACATGCGGTTCTCAGCCTGGAATAGATGCACAAAAATAACATTAGCCGGCGTGCCGCGCCAAAGCACAAATGGCTCTATCACTGAGCGGTGCAGGTCTAAGCGCACGATAAATCGCCCATATCTGCAACAGCCGCCACAAGTTACGATCGCCAGCGCTTGCAGCCCCGGACTTTTTCCGCAAGACTGAGGAATGTAAGCGATTACCCAGGATGTATGACAGATATGGCTACCATAAAGGATGTTGCCAGGCTGGCGGGTGTTTCCGTAGCCACGGTATCCCGCGTAATAAACAATTCTCCCAAGGCCAGCGAGGGCTCACGCACCGCAGTGCTGGCCGCGATGGAACAACTGCAGTACCACCCGAACGCCAACGCCCGCGCGCTGGCGCAACAATCGACCGAAACGCTAGGACTGATCGTTTCCGACGTGTCCGATCCTTTCTTTGGCGCCATGGTCAAAGCGGTGGAACAGGTGGCCTACGCCACCCACAATTTCCTGCTGATTGGCAACGGTTACCACGAGGCTGAAAAAGAACGTCAGGCGATTGAACAACTGGTGCGCCACCGTTGTGCGGCGCTGGTGGTGCATGCCAAAAAGCTGACCGATCGCGAGTTGAGCGGTTGGATGCAGCAGATCCCGGGCATGGTGCTGATTAACCGCACGCTGCCGGGCTTTGAATCACGCTGCGTGGCGCTGGATGACCGTTACGGCGCCTGGCTGGCGACTCGCCACCTGATCCAACAGGGGCATCAACGTATTGCCATCGTTTGCTCAACCCACCAGATTTCCGACGCCGCGGACCGCCTGCAGGGCTATCTCGATGCCTTGCAGGAGCATGGCATTGCGGTAGATGAAAAACTGATTGCCTACGGCGAGCCGGACGAAATTGGCGGCGAACAGGCGATGACCGAGCTGCTCGGACGCGGGAAAAACTTTACCGCCGTCACCTGCTACAACGACTCAATGGCCGCCGGCGCGCTTTCGGTACTGAGTGACAACAGCGTGGATGTGCCGGGCCAGATGTCGTTGATTGGTTTTGATGACGTGCTGATTTCACGCTACCTGCGGCCACGCCTGACCACCATCCGCTATCCGGTGGTGGCCATGGCGACCCAGGCGGCCGAACTGGCGTTGGCGCTGGCCAACAACCAGCCGCTGCCGGAGATCACCAACATGTTCAGCCCGACGCTGGTGCGTCGCCATTCGGTGGCCAGCATCAATAACGTTTACGAGCAGAACTAGATCAATTTCCGGTGGTACAGTCGCACCGGGCGATCGGGATAATCCAGCGCGTCGCCAATGTAGCGCCAACCGTGGCGCTCATAATAACCGCTGAAATCGCTGTACAGATAAAGCTCACTGAAACCGGCGCGCCGACTGTAGTCTTGCACATGCTGCTGCAACCGCAGACCCAGACCGCTGCCGCGCCGGCTTTCATCGACATACAGCGCCGCCAGCCAGGGCGTTAAATCCTGACGACCGATCAGATCACAGCGCCATAAGCCGACGGTGCCGACCAATTTATCGTCCAGCAGGGCAATAAAGGTGATGGGCAAATCCGCACCACGCAGTCCGCTGTCCACCACGCTGGCGAAAAATGCCCGGCTGCTTTCGCTGCCGAACGCCCGCCACAGCCAGTCAATCACCTGCTCACGATGCTGCGGATAATCCGCCAGAAGCACAATCTCCATCATGTCTTCCCTCTTTTCCCATTGCCTGGGGCCAGTCTACGGACGTTTTGCCACAACACAATCCTGACGAAAAAATGCCGCGCAGCCAAGGGCTAAGCCTATGCTAGACTGAGCGTTATTTGCCACAGCGGATGTTGAAAGGGGTAAGCCACTGATGATCACCATGTTGGATGTTTCCCTTCGCGCGGGGGTATCTAAAGCCACGGTTTCACGCGTGTTGAATGGCACCGGCCAGGTGAAAAAAAGCACCCGCGAGGCGGTGTTCAAGGCGATGGACGATCTGGGCTACCGACCGAACTTTCTCGCCCAGTCGCTGGCGAACAAAAGCTCCAACAGCATTGGGCTGGTGATGTCCAATTTCGACGGTCCCTACTTCGGGCGTCTGCTGCGCCAGGCCGCCAAGCTGATCGAGGCCAGCGGCAAGCATCTGATAGTGACCGATGGCCACGACACCCCGGAGGATGAACTGCAGGCGGTGCAGCTGTTGGCCGATCGCCGCTGTGACGCCATCATCCTGTATACCCGTTTCATGTCTGAAACTACGCTGATGAACCTGCTGGACAGCCTGCCAGTGCCGATCATGGTGATCAACCGGGATCTGCCGCAGGCGCGTGCACGCTGCGTGTTCTTCGAACAGCAAAGGGCCGCCTTCCGTGCGGTGGATTACCTGATTCAACAAGGACATCGCGAGATCGCCTGCATTACCGGCCCCATTGCCACGCCCACCGCTCTGGCGCGACTGGCGGGTTATCAACAGGCGCTGGAACAGCACCATATCGCCTTCAATGACGCCCGCGTGGCCTACGGCGACAGCAGCGTGCAAAGCGGTTATCAAGGCACCCGGCGTTTACTGGCCGAAAATATCGACTTCAGCGCGCTGTTCGCCTGCAACGACGACATGGCCGTCGGGGCGATGAAGGCGCTGCACGATGCCGGCAAGCGGCTGCCGCAGGATATTTCGCTGTTCGGCTTTGACGACGAACCCAGCGCCGCCTATTTGCAACCTGCACTGTCCACCGTTTATCTGCCGATCGACGTGATGATCGAAGCTGCCATCAGCCAGGCTTTTCGTCTGATCAATGGGGAAAACATACAGCCGCTTCCCCCGTTCACCGGCGAACTTCGGCTACGTGAATCTGTAGTTCCAGGCCCCTACGCCAACTGATCCCTTCGGGCGCTGCCGCTGATTGCGTACAGCGCCGCATTTCCTTCACTGCCGTTTCCCTTCCTTGCCGCCAGCCCGCATATTGTCACAACAATAACCTTTACACTATATAGCATATGGGCTATATTCGGAGCGTGGTATGTGGCAGGTCGTAACCGTCGAACGATTCGACAACTGGTTTTTATCATTAAGCGACGATCAACAAAAAAGTCTGCTGGTGGGGATCTTCAAACTGCAGGAGTTTGGCCCTTTATTGGCGCGTCCTCATGCCGACACGCTGCATCATAAGAACCCAATACAGCATCTGAAAGAATTACGCATTCAACATCGCGGTCGCCCATTGCGGATTTTCTTCGCTTTCGATCCGCAACGACAAGCGGTCCTGCTATGTGGCGGCGATAAAACCGGTAATAAGCGTTTCTATCAGCAGATGTTGCCGATCGCCGTCAAAGAGTTTTCACAGTATTTGGCAACCCAGAGGTAACGTAAATGGCCAAGCCTTTAGCAAACCTGATCGACAGGCTCGATCCCGTCGTCGTCGAAGCGGCGCGACAAAAAGCGGACAAAGAAATTTTTGAACTGCGGCTGGCAATGCTGCGGGAAGAACTGGCGGTATCTCAGGTAGAGCTGGCGAAGCGACTTGGCATCAGCCAGCCCTCGGTCGCCAATCTGGAAAAACGCGGCAGCGAAATTAAACTCTCTTCGCTCAAACGCTATATTGAAGCCATGGGCGGTACGCTGTCACTGGAAGTCCAGCTTCCCAACGGCCAGCATCGGCGGATGACGCTGTAAATCGGGCGCAGCAGTGAACTGCGCCCGAAAGCCTCAGATCAGTTCCAGCGCAATCAGCTCTTCAATAGTCTGGCGCCGACGGATCAGCCGCGGTTCGCCGTTCTCGAACAGCACCTCCGGCAGCAGCGGGCGGCTGTTATAGTTTGAAGACATTGACGCACCATAAGCGCCGGTGTCATGGAACACCAGATAATCGCCGACCTGCACCGGCGGCAACTCGCGGGTTTCAATGCCGCCACCGGCCTGTTGGGTAAAGACGTCGCCGGATTCGCACAGCGGCCCGGCAATCACGGTATCGCGCAGCGGCTGGCGTTCGGTATCGCGGCCATCGGCCGGCAGCAGAGAAATATGGTGGTAGCTGCCGTACATCGCCGGGCGCATCAAATCATTAAAACCGGCATCCACCAGCACGAAGTGCCGGCTGCCCATATCTTTCACCGCGCGTACCTCAGCGACCAGCACACCGGCCTCCGCCATCAGGAAACGACCCGGTTCGATTTCCAGTTTTACCGGATGCCCCAGGTGGGCGGCGATACGTTCGCGCGCACTGTTCCACAGGCCAAAATAGTGTTCGGTATCAATCGCTTCTTCACCGTACTGATACGGGATCGACAGACCGCCACCGGCGGAAATCGCGCTGATGTCCTGACCGAGGTCGATCACCTGTTGCACCATGGCATCACAAACGCGCTCCAGATGCTGGTAGTCCACGCCCGAACCGATATGCATATGCACGCCGATCAGTTTCAGACCATATTGCTGAATTTTTTCCACCGCCTGGGGTAAGTCGGCATACCAAATACCGTGCTTGCTGTTCTCACCGCCGGTATTGGTTTTCTGACTGTGTCCGTGGCCGAAACCAGGGTTAATGCGCAGCCACACCGGATGCCCGGTAGAGACCTGGCCCAGTTGCTCCAGCATGTCGATCGACCCGACGTTGACCGGGATTTTCAGTTCGCTGACGCGCGCCAGAGTTGCATGATCCAGCACGTCGGCGGTAAACACGATTTCGCTTGGCTCACCGCCCGGCTGAAAACCGGCCTGCAACGCGCGTTCAATCTCACCTAACGACACCGAGTCCACCTTAACGCCCTGCTCGCGCATCAGGCGCAAAATATGGATATTCGAGCAGGCCTTCTGGGCAAAACGGATCACATCAAAATGACGCAGTTGACTGATGCGCTCGCTGATAATCGCGGCGTCGTAGGCCCATACCGGGCAACCGAAACGCTGTGGTAAAGCCAGCAGGTTAGCGGCGTTAAGAGCAGTAGAAGTGTCGTGCAAAGCGCGTGGCATCGTGAAGTTCTCGGTTCGAAAATGGTATACCGTCAATATTGCCGCACTCTTCCCTGCGTGGAAAATATCTATTTAGCTATAGTCTATTCATCTATGATATGGCTTTGCTGATGATGGAATCGACCGATGCACGCCATAACCCTGCGCCAGATTGAAATCTTTTATGCGGTGATGACGACCGGTAATCTGACCGAGGCCGCCGCGCTACTACAGACCTCACAGCCCACCGTCAGCCGCGAGCTGGCACGCTTCGAGAAACTGATCCAACTGCAGCTGTTTGAACGGGTGCGCGGGCGGTTATCCCCCACGGTGCAGGGCCTGCGGCTGTTAGAAGAGGTTCAACGTTCCTATTACGGCCTGGATCGCATCGTCAATGCCGCCGCCGGCATTCGCCAGTTCCAACAGGCGCAACTCTCGATAGCCTGCCTGCCGGTATTTTCGCAGTCGCTGCTGCCGGCCGTGTGCAAACCCTTTATCGATCGCTACCCGAAAGTGAGTTTGAGCGTGATACCGCAGGAATCACCGCTGCTGGAAGAGTGGCTGTCGGCGCAGCGCCACGATTTGGGCCTGACGGAAAACACCCTGACGCCGGCGGGCACCGAGCGCATGACGTTAATGACGTTGAATGAAGTGTGTGTCTTGCCGGCCGGGCATCCGCTGCTGGCGAAAACACGGCTGACGCCGCAGGACTTTGCCGGGCAAAACTTTATCAGTCTGTCGAACACCGACAGTTATCGCCAACTGTTGGATTCGCTGTTCAGTGAGGAAGGCGTTAACCGCCGCCTGGTGATGGAAACCCACAGCGCAGCATCGGTCTGCGCCATGGTCAAAGCCGGTGTGGGGGTGTCGATCGTCAACCCGCTGACGGCGCTAGATTACGCCAGCAACGGCGTGCACGTGCGGCCATTCAGCGTTGATGTGCCCTTTACCGTTAGTCTGATTAGGCCGCTGCATCGCCCGGCATCGGCGCTGGTCACGGCCTTTACTCAACATTTGCAGCAGCAGGCGGAGACGCTGCCCGCCCGTCTGGCCGCCGTCATTACGCGCTAGCCGGGCGCTTGGCACGGCTGAAGGTCACCAGACACAGCACCAGCCCCAGCAGCGCGATCCCCGCAGCCGCCAGCGGCACGCTGGTCAGTCCCAGCCCCTGCGCAATCACCACACCACCGACCCAGGCACCGATGGCATTACCGACGTTAAACGCGGCAATGTTCAGCGTAGACACCAGGTTGGGCGCCTTTTTACCGTAGGTCACGACGTTGATCTGCAGCGCCGGCACGGCGGCAAACGCCGCGGCAGCCCACAGGAACAGGGTGATTTCTGCCGGTACCATTGAATGACTGGTCCAACTGAACAGCGCCGCGAAGAAGGCGATCACCAGGAAAGTGCAGGTCAGCGTCAACGGCAAACGCCAGTCCGCCAGACGTCCCCCCAGGATATTCCCCAGTGTCAGGCCCACGCCCATCAGCAACAGCGTCCAACTGACGCCATGCGACGAAACGCCGGTCACTTCTGTCAGCAACGGGGCAATATAGGTAAACAGCGCGAACATCGATGCGGCAAAGGCTACGGTCATCAACAACGATAACCAAATGCCGCCGCCGCGCAGCGCCGCCAGCTCTTTTTTCAGATCGGTCGGTGCCTCGTCCTGCCCCTTTGGCAACTTGCTATACAGCGCCAGCAAAGAGAACACGCCAATCACCGCCACCGCCCAGAACGTCGAACGCCAGCCCAGTGCCTGCCCCAGCGCGGTGCCGAGCGGAACGCCGAGTACGTTCGCCAGCGTCAGACCGGTGAACATCAGGGCGACGGCGGAAGCACGGCGGTTTGGCGGCACCAGATTCGCCGCCACTACCGCACCGATGCCGAAGAATGCCCCGTGGCACAGGGCGGTGACAATGCGCGCCAGCATCAGGAAGTTATAGTTGTACCCCAGGGCGCACATAATATTGCCGAAGATGAAAATCACCATCAGCAGCAGCAGAGTATTCCTGCGCGGCAACTTCGCGGTCAGCAATGCCATGATGGGCGCACCGATGGCCACGCCGAGGGCGTAACCACTGATCAGCCAGCCGGCGGAAGGAATGGAGACCTGCAGGTCCCCCGCCACTTCAGGCAGCAACCCCATGATAACGAACTCGGTGGTGCCGATAGCAAATGCACTTAATGCCAGTGCGAGCAGAGAAACAGGCATGCGTAAAGCTCCCAGTCAACAAAGCCCCGGTGTCAGGCACGCGGGGCCGGTAAAAACACATAAAATTGACGGGCAGCCCGGCAGGCTGCCCGCGAAAAAGGGTCAGAGAGGGTGTTCAAAGAGCGGGGTTAACATCTTAACCCTATAATTATTAAGTCTTATTCACACTTTTCACGCTACAGAAATAGCACGTCGACCCGCGTCAAAACCAGTGACAAAGCGACCGCTGCGCACAAAAAGCCATGCTTGGCCCGCTAAACGATTGAATGCGCTCATGATGAAAAATGTGTGCAAATGTTGCTGCCGTGTTAACGCTATCAGCGCAGCGTCGCCTGCCATTCCACATCGTTGGCAAACCACTCCACCAAAAAGTCCAACATGGTGCGCAACGTCGCCGGCATCTGACGGCGTGAAGTATAAATGCCGTAAATCCCCATGGATTGGGGCCGATAGTCCGGCATCAACTCAATCAATTCACCACTGGCCAGCAAAGGGGCCGCCGAATAGTAAGGCTGCATGGAAATACCGGTTCCCTTCACCGTCCCCGCCATCAATACCAGCGATTCGTTGGCGCTCAGATTACCGCTGACCGCGACCGCCGACTTCACGCCCTGAAGATCAAAATGCCACAGGCTTTTGCCAAAATAGGAATAGGTCAGGCAGTTGTGCAACGCCAAATCCTGCGGGTGACGCGGCGTGCCGTGCGCCGCCAGATAGGCCGGGGAAGCGCAGACCACGGAGGCACAGGAGGACAACGGCCGGGCTATCAGATTGGGATCCAGTTCATTGGTGATACGCAGCGCCAGATCGATACGCTCCTCCACCAGGTTCACCGTGCGATTATTCATTTGCAGATCCACCGCGACCTGCGGATGACGTTTCAGGTATTGCGCCACCGCGCCCACCAGCGCCGTCTGGCCCAGGGATTGTGAACAGGTAATGCGCAGCAAGCCGCGCAGTTCATCGCTCTGTTCCCCTTCGACCAAATCGATTTCACCCGCCAGCGCCAGCATCTGTCTGCATCGCTCCAGCGTGCGCTCACCGGCATCAGTCAGGCTGAGCTTGCGGGTGGTGCGATGCAGCAAACGCGCGCCGGCCCATTGCTCCATCTGAGCCAGATAACGCGTCACCATCGCCCGCGACATTTCCAAGGTTTCCGCTGCGGCAATCATGCTGCCACGGTCAACGATGGTGATAAAAACCTCAGCTGCGGTAATGCGATCCATGATTCGTCCGATTTACGCAATGAATAATTGCTCATTATCCGGTTTTTCTATCGCTTTATGCAACCTAACATCTATACAACATTAATTGCATCCCAAGGACCTCTGCCCATGTTTAATAAATCATTGTTGACCCTGGCCTTTGCCGGTATCGCCACAGTAAGCACCTACGCTACCGCAGCCAATACCCTGACGATGGAAGTGTATAACCCAGGTGAGAAAAGTGTGTTCCCGGTGTCCTCTGAAATCATCAGCGGCCAACACGAAGTTGCGCTGATCGACGCCCAATTCCAGCGCAACGACGCACAAGCGCTGGTGGAAAAGATCAAAGCGACCGGCAAGAAGCTGACTACCGTTTACATCAGCCATTCAGATCCGGATTTCTATTTTGGCCTGGACGTCATTAAAGCGGCGTTTCCAGAAGCTAAAATCATCGCGTCGCCGGGCACCATCGAAGAAATCAACGCCACCAAAGACGGCAAAGTGGCTTATTGGGGCCCAATCCTGAAAGACAACGCGCCAAAGTCGGTGGTGGTCCCTCAGGCGTTGCAGGGTGACAGCTTCACCGTTGACGGTCAGAAAGTGGAAGTGAAAGGCCTGACCGGCCCGACGCCGGAACGTACCTACGTGTGGATCCCGGCGCTGAAAGCGGTCGTGGGCGGTGTTCCGGTCGCCGGTGACAATATCCATCCGTGGATTGCCGATAACCAGACCCTGGGATCCCGCGCGCACTGGCAGCAAACGCTGGAAGGCATCAAGGCGCTGAAACCTGAGGTGGTGGTACCAGGCCATTTCCTGCCGGGCGCCGACCAGACGCTGAAATCCGTCACCTTTACCCAGAACTACCTGACCACGCTGGAAGCTGAACTGCCGAAAGCCAAGGATTCTGCCGAACTGGTTGCGGCAATGAAAAAGCACTACCCGACCCTGAAAGATGAATCCAGCCTGGAATTGAGCGCCAAGGTGCTGAAAGGCGAAATGAAGTGGCCGCAATAAGCACGCCGAAACACCCAGGCCAACGCGTTACTGCAACCCGGCCGTCGTAAAGGCGGCGGGTATAACGAGGAATAAACATGACCGGTACAACTCTGCATTACATTTTCGATCCGCTGTGTGGCTGGTGTTATGCCGCACTCCCGCTGTTGAATGCAGCCAAAACCATTCCAGGGCTGAGCATTACCCTGCATGCCGGTGGCATGATGACCGGCAACAATCGCCGTCAAATCACGGATGAATGGCGCAATTATGTGATGCCGCATGACAAACGTATTACGGAGTTAACCGGTCAGCCCTTCGGCGAAGCTTATTTTAACGGGCTGCTGCGTGATACTACCGCTATCCTGGATTCCGAGCCGCCGATTACCGCGATACTGGCGGCGCAAGCGCTGGCAGGACGCGGACTGGATATGTTGCACCGTATTCAAGAGGCGCATTATGAGGAAGGCCGACGCATCGCCGATACGCCGGTGCTGGAAGCGTTAGCGAAAGAGCTGGGGCTGCCCTCCGCCGCGTTTATCGCCGAAATGCGTTTTAACGCCGGAGCACCGACGGCACAGCACATTGCGCAAAGCCGGGCGCTGCTGGCCAAGGTTCAGGGGCAAGGGTTTCCGACTTTCGCGCTGCAAGACAGCGAAGGCCAACTGCGCCAGATCCCGGTGGGCAACTATCTGGGTCACGTTGATGCCTGGAAAGAGTTGTTGAGTGGTGCCGCCACCTGGGCGTAATGCCTGTTACAGCCCCGGCGTTCAGAGTATTGAATGCCCGGGGCTGATTATTCGACCCGCACAAAGCGCCCTTCTGCGCGCACGTTAAAACCGAAACCGCAATCCCCCTGTGTATGCATCTCCAGACTGTCGGCAGCGAATTGCATCACCACATCGCAGGCCATCACGTCTTCCGGCTCCCGTTGTCGGTACACCGCCTTGCCGTGCTCAATCGGCAACGTCTGGGTGAACTCGCCCATATTCGGCCCGTAATACAGCCCCATCTGCGGCATGTAATAGCCGGAGTAACTGATCAGCCAGCGCCCATCTTGTGGCTTGACCTCCACTTCACTCCAGACACCGCGCCCGGCGTATTGCCAATAGACACCGCCTGGCCCGACCAACGGCGGCCGTTTTGCCAACCGCTCTTGCAGCAACTGCATATTGTATTGGGATTTATTGTCCTTCGGCGCCAGTGCCAAATAGGCGCGCGCCTTAAGCAATTCGCCGGCGTGCATCAGCGCCAGTGCCACGTTGTTATAGGCGGTGGCCGTGGCTTCGCCGTCCAGACCGCAAAACTCACTCCAGGCGGCCTGATCGCGGAAAATATCGGCGGCACGCGGGAAATCACCGCGCTGATAGGCACTTTTTCCCAGTTCGGCATAGCTCGCAACCTTGTGACAATCGGCATCAATATCCGGCTCGTCAATCTGTGCCATCGCCTTCCCACCGGCAAGAGCGCCATAGGCCAACAGCAGGGGAACCCACGCCTTCATCACTTATCCTTTCCGCAGTAAACAAGCCAAATTTCGGCGCCAGTATAACCGCCATCGGTCACCACATCACCCCTGACGATTCAGCCGCAATATTTCAAACGGTTAGCTGCGTTAAAACTGCTTACAGTCAGGGTTTGCTTGTTACTTGTCCCCGGCTCATGCTGAAAAAAACAAAACCTGCGAGAGCCCATGAACGCGACCCCCACGTCCAAACACGCCGTCTGGCAACTGATCAAACCCTTCTGGGTCTCGGAAGAGAAACTTCGGGCCTGGTCAATGCTGATCGCCATTATCGCCTTGTCACTGGGGTTGGTGTACATCAGCGTGCTGATCAACCAGTGGAACCAGGTGTTCTACGACGCGCTGCAAAATAAAAACTACCCGGTATTCAAGGCGCAACTGTGGCGCTTCACCTATCTGGCGCTGATCTTCATCGTGCTGGCAGTGTTTAAAATTTACCTGACGCAGGGCCTGCAGATGCATTGGCGGCGCTGGATGACGGAAAAATTTATGGGGAAATGGCTGGCGCATCAGGCTTATTACCATACCGAACAGCAACAAATCGTCGATAACCCGGACCAACGTATCGCCGAAGATCTCAACGTGCTGACCCAGTACACGCTGTCGCTTTCGCTCGGGCTGCTTTCCAGCCTGGTGACGCTGTTTTCTTTTATCACTATCCTCTGGCACGTCAGCGGCCCCATCACCTTTGTCATTAGCCGGCATGCCGTTACCCTGCCCGGCTATATGGTGTGGTTCGCCCTGTTGTATGCCGGGCTGGGATCACTGCTGATCTGGTGGGTCGGCAAGCCGTTGGTGCAACTGGGCTTTAATCAGGAACGCTATGAAGCGAACTTCCGTTTCGGCCTGATCCGCATCCGTGAAAATAACGACGCCATTGCGCTGTACCACGGCGAGCCGCACGAAGCGCAGCAATTGGGCGGACGCTTTGACACCATCCGCGCCAACTGGTGGTCAATCATGCACATCACCCGGCGACTCAATATCGCCTCCAACTTTTACAGCCAATTCGCCATTGTTTTTCCATTGCTGGTCGCCGCGCCACGCTATTTTTCCGGCGCCATCCAAATGGGGGGAATGATGCAGATTGCCTCCGCTTTCGGGCAAGTGCAGGGCGCGCTGTCGTGGTTTATCGACGCCTTCACCGATCTGGCCACCTGGAAAGCCTGCGTTAACCGTCTGGCCGGTTTTAACGCCGCCGTGGATCAGGTCCACCATCAACAGCGCGGCATTCAATTGCTGCCGGAGAACGACCAGCCGATGATCCTGGAGCGCCTCAGCCTGCAACTTCCGGATGGCCAACGCTTGCTGGAACCGACCTCGATGACGCTCAAGCGTGGCGACCGCGTGCTGATCGTCGGCCCATCCGGCTGCGGCAAATCAACGCTGCTGCGCGCCATTGCCGGTATTTGGCCGTACGGCTCCGGCGCTATTGGGCTCGACGCCGCCAGCACCACGTTATTCCTGCCGCAACGCAGTTATATTCCGATCGGGACTCTGAGAGAGGCTCTCAGCTATCCGCATCTTGCGGCTGAGTACAGCGATGAGCAACTGCTGAAAGTCCTGGAGAATTGCCGTCTTAAACACCTTCAGCGCTGGCTGGATACCAGCGCCAACTGGAGCCAACGCCTGTCGCCGGGTGAGCAGCAGCGGCTAGCCTTTGCCCGCGCCATTTTGACTCGCCCGGATATTTTGTTCCTCGACGAAGCCACCAGCGCCCTGGACGACGAGACCGAACAACTGATGTACTGCCTGTTGGTGGACGAACTGCCGGAGGTGACGCTGGTCAGCGTGGCGCACCGTAACAGCGTGGCGAAGTATCATCAGAGCTGCTGGCGCTTTAGCCGCACGGAAGAAAGCCAGCCGGCACGCATGGCACTCAGCCCGCTGCCCACCGCCGGCTAACTCCCCGGGCGCAGCCTTTCCGGTTGCGCCCGGCCCGATTCAGATGCCGTCGGTCTGCACGTCCTCGCATTTTACCCGGCGTCTTTCGTGCCACAGGCTGGTCAGCCCGCGTTTGCCGCACGCCAGCGCCACCTCGCGAAACTCATCGAGACTCAACCCCTCTCGTTCCAGCATCATTTCCGCCGCCAGCTGCATGTTCACCCCGGTCAATACTTCGCAGTCTCCGCGCTCATCCGCCAGCTCGCTGGCACAGCGGAACGGCGAACCGCCAAGCATGTCGGTGAGAAACACCACGCCGTCCGTCTGGGCCACCTCGACCAGCGCCGCGCTCAGGGCAGCCCTGAGCTGAGTGGTGCTCATCTGTTCCGGGAAATTAACCGCAACGCAGTTATCCTGCGGCCCCACTACCTGTTCCACCGCCTGCAGCAGCCCGCTGGCGAAGCCACCGTGGCCGGTAATCACAATGCCTGGCATAGCCCTTTCCTCACAGTAACCCGATAAATTTGCCTACCACCCCAATCACCACCGTCACGCCAATCAGCTTCACCGGCGAGAAGCCCCGCTTCATCAGGAAGAAAATCAGCAGCGTAAAGCACAGCGGCAGCAGATTGGGCATCAGCTTGTCCAGCACATCGGTCTGCAACGCCACACTGGCCTTACCGGCGTGCATCACCAAAGGGGTGGAAAGATGGACATAGGACGCCACCAGCGCCCCGATCACCGTCATGCCGACAATCGAGGCGGCGTGGGATATTCGTCGGGTGTGGGTTTTCAGCAGCGCCAAAGCGCTGGTGCCGGCCTGGTAGCCATAATGCGCCAGCCCGAAACGCAAGCCGAAGTGAAAAACGTTAAACAGCAGCAGGAAGACGATTGGCCCGAACAGGCTGCCCTCCAGCGCCAGCGAGGCGCCGATCCCGGCGCAGATTGGCAGCAACGTCAGCCAGAACAACGCATCGCCAATGCCGCCCAGTGGCCCCATCAGCGCCACTTTTACCGCTCGAATGGTGGAGATTTTCTCCTTGTTCTGTTCCATCGCCAGCACCAGACCGGACAGGAAGGTGACGTCGAACGGATGCACGTTGATAAACTCCATGTGCATCTTCATCGAATTGGCCAGATCCTGCGGATTGCGGTGGATCTTGCGCAACCCGGGGATCAACTGATAAAGCCAGCCACCGGCCTGCATGCGTTCGTAGTTAAACGACGCCTGCAGCAGCAAGGAACGCCATGCCATGCGGTTGATGTCGCCACGGGTCAAGGCTTCGGCGGGCTGGCTGTCGACATAATCGTCCTGCTCTACCTGGCTGGTCGCTAATGCCTGCGCCATTCGCTGATCTGCTTTTTGCGCCAGCAGATCGTCGGGATCATTAAATGCCATCTTCAGCATCCTCCTGTTGTACGGGCGGTTTAGCCACGTCCACCCCGGATCGTTGGCTGTTAAAGAAATCGATCAATGCGATCGCCAACGCACCCAGCGCTACCGCCAGGATCGGCAGTTTCAGGAAGGTGACGGAAATAAAGCCGAGGATAAAATAGGCCACATAGGTCTTTTTCATCATCACTTTCATCAGCAGCGAGAAACCGATCGCCGGCATCATGCCGCCCGCAACCGCCAGCCCATCCAGCAGCCAGGTCGGTGCCTTTTGCACCATGGCGCTGGCCGCATCGGCGCCGAAATAAATCGGCAGAAACGCCACCACAAAATAGAACGCGAACAGGATACTGATACCGAGATAATTCACCCGCTCAATGCCACGCCAGTTCAGCTCTTTCACCATCCGATCGCAGCGGTGCATCATCGGCGAAAACAGGGTGAACAGCAGCGTAATACAGCCCTGCACCGCGATAGAAAACGGCACCGCCACGCCAATCGCCACCTTGGGATCGGCCTTGGTCAGGATGGCGAACGCCGTGCCGATCACCCCGCCGATCACCACGTTTGGCGGTTGGGCGCCCGCAAGCGGCACCATGCCCATCCACACCAGCTCCAGGGTGCCGCCGACCAACAGGCCGGTGTACACATCCCCCAGGATCAGGCCGACCAGCGGCCCCAGCACCACCGGGCGGTGGAAGTGGGTCAGACCGTCAAACAGATCGACCCCCGCCAGCCCGGCCAAGAGTGCAATCAATAACGCATCAGTCAACATGATTTCCCCCGCACTCAAAACAGCAGCTTGCCGATCGCCTCACCCGCTTCATCCGGCACCCGGCGCACCTCACATTCGACGCCAAGTGCCGCCAGCTCGCGAAAGGCGGCAACGTCGCCCTCATCCAGCGAGACCGTCTTGTGCACCTGCCGCTTCCCCTCGGCAAAATGCATGTTGCCGACGTTCACGAAACGGATCGGTACCCCGCCCTGCACCAACCGCAAGACATCCTGCGGCGTTTTGCACACCAGAAAGATCTTCTGTCGATCCGCCGCCTTGTGGATCACGTCGATGGTTTTTTGCAGTGTGAAATAGCGCGTTTGCACCCCCTCCGCCACCACCATGTCCATCAGGTTTTGCTGCACCGGGTCGGCGGCCGCTTCATCGTTGGCCACCACCACCAGATTGGCGCCCAGGGTATTGGTCCAGGTGACGCCGACCTGGCCGTGAACCAGTCGGTTATCGATACGAGTCATCAAAATATTTGGCATTTCAATGCACCTCCGGATAGCAGGCGGCATGATAATCATCGAGCACCTGCGTCACCTTGTGCATCACCCAATCCTGCGGATCCTCGCTCAGTTCTCCGGCATTCATCGCGCGAGCCTGGTCGGGCAGATATTGGCTCAACAGTGCCAGCGGTACCGGGTGGCGGCGCAGGTTGTCCATCAGGCTATCTACCGCCAGCTGGACCTGTGGCTGCGGCCAGTAGTAACGCACCCGGTCACTCAGGCTGTAGTGACGATCGAGGTATTGTTGATGCGGATTGCCGTGGTAGTAGCGGCTCCACTGCTGCGGTTGTTCGCGCATCACCTGTTCCAGCGTCGCGCACAGCTGCGCCGACTGATGCTCCCCCAGCCACTCACGTTCGATATGATCAAGGGCAAACAGCGCTTCGCGCAGCGCAAAAGTCAGTGCCGGCCCGACTTTCAGGATGGCGAAATGATCGCCCACCAGTTGTCGGTAGGCCTGCGGCGGTTGGTAATCCGTTGAATGCGCCTCGTAGACCATGCCCGGCTGCCGTTCGATAAAGCGGCTCAGTTCGTGGGCCCGCTGCGGTTGATAGTGTTCCACGCTGTGATGATCAAACTCCACGCCCGGCTGCACCACCAGCGCAATGGTTCGCGTCCAGGCATCGACCAGTTCCGCTTGCTGCCAGGCCTGGCGATGGACTTCCAGCGTTTGCTGCACCGCCTGCGGAGTGGTGACCTGCATGCCTTCCAGCGCCTCCTGCGCGCCGCCCGGTACCGGCACTTCGGTTCCGATGACATACACCGGCGGCTCACCGCCGCTTTCCCGCCAGGCGCGTTCCGCAACGGCACACAAACGTGCCGCTCGAACGGCAACGGTTTCATCATTCAGGGGGAAGGGATCGCCGACGCAAGACATCGAGCAATCGAGGTGAATTTTGCGAAAACCGGCGCGAACATAATCGTCGATCAGCGTTTCCGCCAATGACATAGCCTCTTCCGCCGGTCGATCTTGCCAGGCGTTGGGGCCGAGATGATCGCCCCCCAGCCAGAGGCGGTCACGCGCCAGCCCGACCTCATCCGCCAGTCGCCACAGAGCGTCGCGAAACTGCTCCGCCGTCTGGCCGGTGTAACCGCCAAACTGATTGACCTGATTCGAAGTCGCCTCAACCAGCACCGGCGTACCGCGCGTTTTGGCCTGTCGCAGGGCCGCTTTCAGCACCCAGGGGTGAGCGGAACAAACGGAAAAGATCCCGACCGGTTTGCCGGCCTTGTGCTGCTCAACAAGCTGTAACAACTGCTGCATGAATCCCCCACGCAGGCGCCGTACTACCGATCGGCGATGACTACCTCCACGCCCAACTCGGTTAACGCCCGCTCGTAATCGTCCGGAAGAAGGCTGTCGGTAATCAGCCTATGAATTTGTCCGGCTTCGCGAATCATGCAAAAGCTCTTGCGACCAAACTTGCTGGCATCCGCCACGGCGATAATCTCGCGCGCCACCTCACACATCACGCGGTTGAGGTGCGCCTCTCCAGGGTGAGGCGTGGTGATACCGGCAACCAGATCGAAACCGTCGACACCCAAAAACAGTTTGTCGAAGCGATACTGGCGCAATTGCTGCTCGGCAGCCGGACCGTAGAGCGAGTAGGAGTTACGGCGCACGCTGCCGCCCAGCACCATCACCTCCACCCCATCGTTACCGGAAAGCTCATAGGCAATGTTCAGCGCATTGGTCATCACCACCAGATCGCGTCGTCCTTTCAGGAACGGCACTATCTGGGTGGTGGTGGAACCGGAATCGAGGATCAGCGCGTCGCCATCACGTACATAGCTTGCCGCTACGCTTGCGATCTGCGACTTCACATCGCGGTTCAACCGTCCCTTGTCATGCAGTGGACGATCGAAGGCAAATTGCTGATTGAGCATTGCGCCACCATAAGCCCGTAGCGCACACCCTTTTCGTTCCAGAAAGCGCAGATCGTTGCGGATCGTCACCGTGGATACTGCAAACTGCTTGCTGAGCTGCTCCACGCGCACGCTGCCGTGTTCGCATAACAGATCGATAATGTGTTCACGGCGCTTTGCGGTATTCACTGGCATGAGCTGCGGTCCTCAGGTTTCCGGCCAGGCCGGGGAGAAGATGGCTTTCGCTCTACTGCGCAGGCATTACAGCAAAGCGAAAGCAATGAAATTGTGATCGAGGCTACAGCGCTGTTTTAGCAGAAAAAGAGGCTGAAAACCTTTCGAATCGAAATGAAGTGAAAATTTAAGGACGCCGTAAAAGGCAAAGTGAAATGTCAGGGACAGCGCGCCAGCCGGGGTGAGGAACCCACCGATGGGCAGAGAACGAAAGAGCCGGCGCAGCGGCCGGGTTGAACGACTTTTAGTTCAGCAAGTGATCGGGATCACATAACAGTAATTATACCGATCCGGTGTTCCGCTTCCGACGCCCGAATAGCTTGCGCATGGCTTCATCGGCCCCTTGTCAGCTCAAGGGTTCTTCCCTACACTTGCGCGCAGATATCGGCCCCCTGCCGGTACGTAAGCGTTAACGTCAATCAACGCATCATGCCGTGCAGAATTGATTGACTGCATGCCCTGGTGCGAGGAACTCATGCCCCAATCCGCTGTAACCCCAACGCCTGCCGTCACAAAGCGCAGCCGTTTACGTCATCCATTATTACTGGTCGCCGGCATTATGCTGGTCGCGGCCAACCTGCGCGCCGCACTGACCAGCGTGGGCCCGCTGCTGGAACAAATCCAGCGGCAGTTGATGCTGTCCGCCACTTCGGCCGGCCTGCTTAATTCGCTGCCGCTGATTTTGTTTGCCGTGCTGTCTCCGGTGACACCCGGCCTGGCCAAACGTATCGGCATTGAACGCACGCTGGGCATGGCGCTGGCGCTGCTGGTGATCGGCATTGTGCTGCGTTCCCTGCCACAACCCGGCATGCTGTGGCTGGGCAGCGTGTTGATCGGCGCCGCCATCGCCTTTGCCAACGTGGTGTTGCCAACGCTGGTGAAGCGTGACTTTCCTGGGCGCGCCGCCGCCATGATCGCCGCCTATGCGGCGGTGATGTCGCTGGTGGCTGCAACCGCCTCCGGTTTGGCGGTGCCGCTGGCGACGTTGAATGAACTTGGCTGGCGTTTTTCCCTGCTGTGTTGGAGCCTGCCGGCCCTGTTGGCGCTGATTGTCTGGCTGCCGCAACTGCGCCGTTCGCCCCCCCAGACGGCCGACAGTGCCGCGTCGGTTCAACCTGCACCGTCCCGTTCGCCCTGGGGCAGCGCACTCGGTTGGCAGGTGGCGTTGTTTATGGGCTTACAATCCATCACCTTCTACACCATTATCGGTTGGTTCAGCGCCTTCGCCGCCAGCCATGGCACCTCGCCGCAACAGGCAGGTTTTGAGCTGTTCATCTATCAGGTGGTGGCGATCGTCGCCAACTTTGTCATGGTGTTTATCCTGCCGCGAGCACGCGATCAGCGGGCTATAGCCCTATGCAGTTCTCTGCTGATTTTTATCGGCGTCGCCGGTCTGCTGCTGCTGCCGGGCCATTCTCTGGTATGGTTGGTCTTTGCCGGACTGGGGGCGGGGAGTTCTCTGGTGTTGGCGCTGTCGTTCTTTGGCCTGCGCAGTAGTCATCATCAGCAGGCCACGCAACTGTCGGGCATGGCGCAATCGGTAGGTTACCTGTTGGCGGCGCTGGGACCGACGCTGTTCGGCTTATTGCACGATCTGACTCAAGGCTGGCGCTGGCCGCTGGTGATCCTGCTGTGCTTAACGCTGTTGCAGATGTTGTTCGGCATATTGGCCGGGCGCAATCGGGTTATTGTTTAACGTCGGGGATAAGTGGGGGCTTCTGCCCAAGCTCAGTGGCATCTTCCTCTTGCCAGAGATCGTTAATAAAATCCCGTTGCTCAGTCGTCAACTGCCAGGAAGGGGGGATTTTGGCCGGACTTTCATTCCGGTCGCCCCCTGTGCGCTTTACGCGTTTTTTATCCATCACCCTATTCCCTAAATAAACAGCCAATAAATCACGGCAGCGACGGCCAGCCAAAACACCCCGCAGCCGATAAATACGCACAGCCAAGCTTTACGTTTGATATCCGCGTCATCCTTGCTTATCACAGCGGCCTCATCCAATAGATTAAAGTAATCGATAAACGATTATTGATCTATTTAAACGATCAATAAAGGAGTTTGTTCCTATGGCAATTATAGGAATCCATGCTACACATGAAATTAATGTCATAAAAATTATGGGATAACGCCCTGAACTCCCTGTTCTGGCCGAACAAAAATGAGGCCGAAAAAAGGGATCCAGTCCGTTTTTTTATGGTACTACGAGCAGAACAAAGCAATGGGTAATACGAGCTTTTTTGAAATAAAAAACCAATAAAAAACCCAATCAATCGCACGATCGACTAAGACCATAATCATTGGAGGGGTGAATAGCACTCCGAAAGGGGTATCCATGGGGATAGCCCGAGCTGCTAACACAGCCCGGGTGGCTTTAATCAAGATGCGAAACAGAGTCTTTACTGGCGAGTTCACGCTCACTGCCGGTCAATTCGCTGAGGTGCCCATCACGCATTTGCAACAGGCGGTCTGCGTGCTCGAAATAATGGTCGTCGTGGCTAATGGCAAATACCGTTTTCCCCAGCGCACGCAGCTGCGGTAGCAGTTCGCGGTAAAAGATGCGGCGAAATTGCGGGTCCTGATCCGCCGCCCATTCATCCAATAACAGGATATCCCGCTCTTCCGCTACCGCCAGCAACAGCGCCAACCGCTTGCGTTGCCCCTGGGACAATTGAGGATTGGTCACCCGAAGGCCGTCAAACTCCAGTTTGTTTTTCATGTTCAAACGATTAAGCCAGCTCTCCACCAATTCAGCATCCGGCGGTTCGCCCCCAGGCCCCTGCAAATGGTGGAACGGATGAAAATCGGTGAAAATGGCCGAAAACAAGCGGCGATAATCGTGCATGTCCGCCAGATCCTGTTGAATGCCGTCCAGCAATATCTGTCCACTGACCGGTTGATACAGCCCGGTCAGCAGCATGGCCAGAGTTGATTTGCCGCTGCCATTACCGCCGATCAGAAACACCAATTCGCCGCGACGCAGCGTCAGATCGAGGGGGCCCACGGCGAAACCGGCCTTATCCTCCGTCGCGCCATAGTGAAACATCACCCCGCGCAGCTCCAGCGTTTGCCAGGCTTTGGCCGCAACCGCAGGAAACTCCGGCTGATACTCGGCAAGCCGCAGGGATTTGACCTTGTTGAAGGCCACTTCTGCGCTAATCAGCGTAGGGAATGCCCCCACCGCCTGCAACAACGGCGTTCGCAGGAACAACAGCGTCAGTGAATAGGTCGCCGCCACGGCAGTATCGGCCCAGCCCAGGCTGTTGGCCATATAGAACACCAGGCCTATCGCCCCCAACATCATGATATTCGACCAATTCACCGCACTGAGATGGAAGGTGTCGGCACGAATAATATGATAACGATAATCTTCGGCATCCGGCTGGTAGGCTTGGCGATAGAGCGCTTTGGCACGATCGCGGTTCAACGCCAGCTCCTTGCAGCCGTCAATCGCAGACTGATAGTGCTCATAAAGGCGTTCTTCGGACTCGCGCACGTGGGTCAGGTGACGATAGACTCGCGCAACCAGGCAGCCACTGCCAAACACCGTCACGGCCACCCAGATGGCGGTCACCGCCAGCATTTGCGGCGACAGCCAGCCCAGATAGGCCGCAGACCCCAGCGTCAAGATCACTCCCTGCACCAGCTCAGGCAGGCGCACAAAAGCCACGGTAATATTGCGAATATCACTGGCCAGGCTCGCCAACAGCGCAGCACTGCCGAGCTGTTCGACGCGCTCAATATGGGTATCCAGGATCCGCTTCACCAGTTGGCCGCGCAGCCGGAACACAAAGTGGTGGCCCAACGTGGTCAGTGCCAACTGCGATCCCAGCGTCACCGCCATCAGCAATGCCAACAGCCCGAGAAATTCCGGCAATACGGTCAGTGGGTTGCCCGCCGCCGTCATCAACCGCAGATTTATAAAGGCGATGATGCCAATACCCAGCGCGGCGCTGGCCAGGGTCAACGCCATTACTGCCAGAAACGGCCAGCGATATTGGCGGTAAACCACCCGTAGCAACTCCATGAAAAACCCTTACCCTGAAATCTTGAGATGGCAGGCATTGTAAGCGGCCAAAAAGTGATATCAATAACAATTCCCATTTTGTCGCCGGCGATTGATTCCTGCCCGAGAGGATTTACACTGGCGAGAACTCCGGGACGAGGGAAACCAAGACTGATGCTGCCCACACATGAATATGCCAACGACCTGATCCTGTTTGCCTTAATTGTTGATTGCGGTTCTTTCAGCAAAGCCGCCGAGACCGCCGGCATCACCAGTTCGGTCGTCAGCAAGCGTATTGGACGCCTGGAGAAATCCCTCGGCGCACGTCTGCTTTACCGCACCACTCGCAGCCTGACGCTGACGGAGAACGGCCAAAGCCTGTATCGCCAGGCCAAAGAGATTAGCGCAAAAATCCAGGATGCTCTGAACGTCGTCAGTGAAAAAAGCGACGAATTGACCGGGGTGATCCGCATGTCGGTGCCGACAATTTCAGGCGAACTGCTGCTGAGCGAGCGCGTGGCGGAATTCTGTGCCCGTCACCCGCACCTGAAGGTGGAGATGCGGCTGGAAAATCGCTTCGCAGACCTGGTCAACGAGGGCATCGATCTGGCTATCCGCACCGGCACCCTGCCGGATTCAAGCCTCATCGCACGCCACATTCTCGACTCCCGTTGGGTGATAGTCTGCTCGCCCGGCTATCTGCAACAGCACGCCGAACCCCGCTCGGCCGATGACCTGCTCCAGCATAACTGCCTGACCTACACCTATCAGGAGAGCGGCACCGACAACTGGCTGATGAAGCCACCGGGCGGCAGTGAAATTTATGAATTACAGGTCAACGGCAATTTGTCCGCCAATAACGCCCGGGCGATCCGCAAGGCGGCAATCGGCGGTTATGGTGTCGCGATGGTGCCGCGCTGTATGGTGTACGAGGATTTACAGGACGGAAAGCTGGTAGAGATTTTGACCGGTCACTGCGGCAAGGTATTAGGCGTTTACGCGGTTTACCCTTATACCCGCAATTTACCGTTAAAAACCCGGTTGCTGATCGAACATATCATCGGGGCCTATCAAAATATCAGCCATTATTTTTGAAGCCGATCACAATATTATTCCCCTCAGCGCCATGGCATTGACGGGGGATTACACCACTTTTGGATATAATCTATGGCGAATTAAGGCCTAATTAATGTGATCCGGCACAGTTTCCGTCCTCAATAAAAAATCAACATATTGATTTTTAAATAAATAATATCAACCCCCCTGCCTACCCATAATCCCATCACCTAATCATCACGCCTGCATTTCTCGATGTTAAATAATTGCCGTATAGCACCGCGCCCCATGTTGTGATTAGAATAAAAATGTTGCGGTAATTAACTATTTAGCTACATCTCCGTGAAAATAAAAATAATAACCCTGAGGCTCTTATGTCCCTTTTTTTCAGCGTTGCGCCCATCGTCCTGCTGATTTGGATGATGACCAAAAGGAATGGCGTTCCCTCTTATCTCGCTCTGCCACTGACGGCCGCCGTCGTCTATGCCGTGCAACTGCTGTGGTTCGGCAGTGCGCCGCTGTTGCTGCATGCCAATATCGTTACTGCACTGGTGGCGGTACTAACCCCTATCACCATCATCGCCGGGGCGATTTTGCTGAACAAACTGATGCAGATCAGCGGCGCAGAAAACGTGGTGCGTCGCTGGCTGGAAAATATCAGCCCCAATCCCGTCGCCCAGTTGATGATCATCGGTTGGGCATTCGCGTTTATGATCGAAGGAGCCAGTGGCTTCGGCACGCCGGCCGCCATCGCCGCCCCCATCCTGGTCGGGCTGGGCTTTAATCCGTTACGTGTCGCCCTGCTGACGCTGGTGATGAACTCGGTGCCCGTCTCCTTTGGTGCCGTGGGCACCCCCACCTGGTTTGGCTTTGCCAATCTGGGCCTGTCGGACACCAGCCTGCTGGAGATCGGGCGGCAGACTGCGCTGATCCACTTTGTCGCCGGGTTTGTGATCCCGCTGCTGGCACTGCGCTTTATCGTTTCCTGGCAGGACATTCGCCGCAATCTGCCTTTTATTTTACTCAGCGTGCTGAGCTGTACCCTCCCTTACCTGCTGCTGGCACAGGTGAATTATGAATTTCCGGCATTGGTCGGCGGCGCTATTGGCCTGACGCTGTCGGTATTGCTGGCGCGCAGCGGGATCGGTCTGGTGCGTGCTGACAAAAGCGAGGCAAGCTGCCAACCGGTACCTTTTATCCAGGTGATCAAAGCCATGACGCCGACCCTGCTGCTGATTGCTATCCTGATAGTGACCCGCATCCACCAATTGGGCATCAAAGCGCTGCTCAACAGCACCGCGCCGCTGTGGCAAGGGAGCCTTGGCTGGCTGGGTGAGCTGCGCGTCAGCGACGCCTTGATTATCGAGCTGCAACAAGTGCTCGGCACATCGGCAGCCGCCAGCTACAAAACGCTGTATGTCCCGGCGCTGATCCCGTTTCTGCTGGTGGTGATGCTGTGCATTCCGCTGTTTCGGCTTAACCGCCATCAGGTCAAACAGATGTTCAGCGAAACCGGTCAACGGATAGCCAAACCCTTTATCGCTCTGTTTGGCGCCCTGGTGATGGTTAACCTGATGATGCAGGGGGAAAACGACGCGCCGGTGATCCTCATCGGCAAAGCGCTTGCGGCACTGACGGGGGAAGGCTGGCTGCTGTTCTCTTCTTTCCTGGGCGCGCTGGGGTCGTTTTTCTCCGGCTCCAATACCGTTTCCAACCTGACGTTCGGCGGCATCCAGCAGTCGATCGCCCTGAGCAGCGGGCTAAACGTCAACCTGACGCTGGCGCTGCAATCCGTCGGGGGCGCCATGGGTAACATGGTGTGCCTGAACAATATTATCGCCGTCTGTTCGATCCTCGGGATCGGCAACGCCGAGGGAAAAATCATCAGAAAGACCGTGCTGCCCATGCTGGCGTACGGAGGGATCGCCGCCGTCATGGCCCAGATCCTGGCTCTCTGACCCAAAGTACGTTATCGAAAGAAGGTAAAAAAACATGATCATCTCCGCCTCAACCGACTATCGGGCCGCCGCGCAAGCCAAGCTTCCGCCCTTTCTGTTCCACTATATTGACGGCGGGGCCTACGCGGAACATACGCTGAAGCGCAATACCGAGGACCTGGCCGATATCGCCCTGCGTCAGCGCGTGCTGCGCAATATGTCGGATCTCAGCCTGGAAACCCGCCTGTTCGACGAAAAGCTGGCAATGCCGGTGATACTCGGCCCGGTTGGGTTGACCGGCATGTATGCCCGCCGGGGCGAGGTGCAGGCAGCCCGGGCCGCAGCGCAGAAGGGCATTCCCTTTACGCTGTCTACGGTTTCGGTTTGCCCGATTGAGGAGGTTGCACCGGCTATCGATCGGCCGATGTGGTTCCAGCTGTACGTCCTGAAAGACCGTGGCTTTATGCGTAACGCGCTAGAACGAGCCAAAGCCGCGGGGGTCAAAACACTGGTGTTCACCGTTGATATGCCGGTACCCGGTGCGCGTTACCGTGACGCCCACTCCGGCATGAGTGGCCCCAATGCTTCCCTGCGCCGCATGCTGCAAGCGTTTACTCACCCGCAATGGGCCTGGGACGTGGGCCTGCTCGGCAAACCGCACGATCTGGGTAATGTTTCAGCCTATCGCGGCAAGCCGACCAGCCTCGAAGACTATATCGGTTGGCTGGGGGCGAATTTCGATCCTTCTATCTCCTGGAAAGATCTGGAGTGGATCCGCGAATTCTGGGAAGGGCCGATGATCATTAAAGGCATTTTGGATCCCGAAGACGCCAAAGATGCGGTGCGATTCGGTGCCGACGGCATCATAGTATCCAACCACGGTGGCCGCCAGTTGGATGGCGTGCTATCGACCGCGCGTGCCCTGCCGGCGATCGCCGAGGCGGTAAAAGGCGAGATTACGCTGCTTGCCGACTCCGGTATCCGCAGCGGGCTGGACGTGGTGCGCATGATTGCCCTGGGGGCCGACAGCGTGCTGCTGGGGCGTGCCTTCGTTTACGCGCTGGCCGCCGCCGGTCAGGCCGGTGTCGCTAACCTGCTGGAGCTGTTGGACAAAGAGATGCGTGTCGCCATGACACTCACCGGTGCCAAAACCATCGCCGAGATCGGTGCCGGCTCCCTGGTTCACGGCCGCGGCTGACCGACTCCCTCCTGGCGGCAGCGGATGCCGCCAGGGGTCAGCGGATGAAAAAACCTTCGGCAAAGGCGCCGCGCAAATAACGGCTGAACTCCGTCACCGCTCGCGACACCTGCGGTGCGTAAGGGCGCACCACATAGAGGCTGTCGGCAAAAGCGCCGATCGGCCTCCAGGCCGGTAACACCTCGATCAACCGGCCGTCCGCCAATGCCTGCTGCGCACTGAAATCCGGCAGCAAGGCAATGCCCAACCCTTCTGCCGCCGCATCACGTATCGACTCGCTGTTGTTGGTGGCAAAAGGACCGCTGACCGGCACGCGGATCTTTTCGGCGTTTCCCTGCGTCCCGTGTTTAGCGACAAAGTTCCAAGCCGGCTGTTCGGTGCCACGCGGATAGTAAAGGCAGTGGTGCCGTTGCAGATCCGCCGGCGACATCGGCATGCCGTGCCGCTTCAGGTACTCTGCCGACGCCACTGCCAAGGTTTCGGTCGGGCACAGCCGCCAGGCCACATGGGTATCGGGTAGGCTGTCACTGTGGCGGATCGCCAAATCAAAACCTTCAGTGGCCAGCGATACCAGCCGGTCAGAAACCTCAAGCTGCACCCTCACCTCCGGATTGTCGCGCAAGAAACCGGTAATGCGCGGCACCAACTGCTGGCGGGCAAAAGCCACCGGCGCCGTGACCCGTACCGAGCCGCGCAACGGCCCGGTCGAATCGCAAATACCGGAGAAACTCTGCTTAATCTGCGCGAAAGGCTGGCGCAACTCTTCGACCAGCCTCAGCCCGGCATCGGTCAGCCTGACGCTGCGGGTGGTACGCTGCACCAGCGGCACCCCAGCCAGCATTTCAATCTCTTTGATTTTTTGGCTCATGGCCGCTTTGCTGACATCCAGCCGCTCCGCCGCCCGGGTATAACTGCCCTGTTCGGCCAACACGGTAAGCCAGTGCAAATGGGTCCACAGGGTTTCTATCTTGGGATTTTTCATCGTCGACTGTTCATTTATATAAACAATGAGTTCAAGTATAGCGCTTCTTCCCACGCCCGTGCCTGGCTAAGATGGGTCCTCAAAGGCGATATCAACACGCGGCCCTGCACTCAGAAATAACCATTAATTAACCCACTGACAGGATTATGAAAATGCCATTACTTATCTTTGAAGTCATCGAAGGCCGCAGCGACGCCGAACTGAAAACGCTGCTCGACGCTGCCCACCGTGCCGTGCTCTGCGCCTTTGAGGTGCCCACGCGCGATCGCTACCAGATTGTTCATGAAAACAAAGCCAAGCATATGGTGATCGAAGATACCGGCCTAAACCTGACCCGCACTCGCGATCTGGTGGTGGTTCGGGTGATTACCAGCCCACGCGCCGAGGAGCAGAAACAACGGTTTTATGCAGAGCTCTGCCGTGAGTTGAAGGAAAACTGCGGCATTGAAGGCAGTGATCTGATGGTATCCATCACCACCAACAGCAAGGGTGACTGGAGTTTCGGCAACGGCGTGGCGCAATACCTGACCGGCGATCTTTAACCCGCCATCCCCCAGGCCGGGCTGCCGTCTGGGGGCAAAACTTTTAGGGCTGCTGTTCTTCGCTGTATTGGTTTTGCCACATCGCAGCATACCGGCCATTGGCGGCCAGCAAGGCGTCATGCCGTCCACGCTCGACAATTTCACCGGCCTCCAGCACGATGATTTCATCGGCATCCACGACCGTCGACAGGCGGTGCGCAATCACCAGCGTGGTATGGTCGCGGCTCACTTCACGCAGATGCGCCTGGATCTCGCGCTCGGTCTGGGTATCCAGTGCACTGGTCGCCTCGTCGAATACCAGGATCGCCGGATTTTTCAGGATGGTGCGAGCAATCGCCACCCGCTGCTTTTCGCCGCCCGACAGCTTGAGCCCACGCTCACCCACCCGGGTTTCATAGCCGTCGGGCAGACTGACGATAAACTCGTGAATATGCGCCAGCCGAGCGGCCCGTTCGATCTCTTCCTGGCTCGAGCCGGTTTTACCGTAGCCGATGTTGTAGCCCAGCGTGTCGTTGAACAACACGGTGTCCTGCGGCACGATGCCGATCGCCGCACGCAGGCTGGCCTGCTTCAGGTTGCGAATATCCTGGCCGTCAATCGAGACGGCACCGCCGCTCACGTCATAAAAACGAAACAGCAACCGGGATAGCGTGGATTTACCGGCCCCAGAAGCGCCAACGACCGCCACCGTATTGCCGGCCGGGATGGTGAAGCTGACGTTTTTCAGGATCGGCCGACGCTCATCATAACCAAAGCTGACCGAGTCAAAACGCACCTCACCCGCCGTCAGTTGCAGTGCCGTCGCATCCGGCCTATCGACAATTTCCTGCTCTTCCTGCAGCAAATCGAACATGTTTTCCATGTCGATCAGCGCCTGCCTGACCTCCGCATAAATGAAGCCAAAGAAATTCAGCGGCTGATAAAGCTGCAGCAAATAAGCATTCACCAACACAAAGTCGCCGACCGTCATTCGCCCCTGCACAATGCCCTGTGCCGCCATCGCCATCATCACGATCAATCCGATGGAAATAATGGCAGTTTGTCCAAGGTTGATGGCGGTAAAACTGAACTGGTTCTTGATGGCGGCATATTCATACAGTCGGCGCGACATATTGAAACGATCGGCCTCAAAATCCTCGTTACCGAAGTATTTGACCGTCTCGTAATTCAACAGGCTGTCGAGCGATTTGCTATTGGTATCAGCGTTGGCTCGGTTGAGTTCACGTCGGAAGCGGGTTCGCCAACTGACGGCCATCACGGTGAACAGAATATAACAGCCGACCGTCACCAAAATCGCCAGGGCAAACCAACCGTTCAACAGGTGCCACATAATCACCGAGACCAGGGTGATTTCGAACAGGATAGGGAAAATGGAGAACAGCAGCCGCGAAAGCACCGTCGCCACCGCCTGAGTACCGCGTTCGATCGATAACGATAGCCCGCCGGTCTGTCGCTCCAGATGAAAGCGCAGACTCAACGCATGCAGTTGTCTGAATACGCGCAGCCCCAGCAGCCGGGTAGCATTCTGGCTAACATGCACGAACATCACGTTGCGCAATTCTTCAAATAACGCGCCCCCGACGCGCGCCACGCCATAGGCCAGGATCAAGCCAATAGGAATGGCCAGCATTTGGGCCGTTTCGCCGCTCAAGGCATCGACCATCGCCTTATACGCCAGCGGCACCAAGGTGATGCTGACTTTGGAGACCACCATAAAAACAAAGGCAATCACCAGGTAATAACGCAGTTTGGGGTTCTCTTTTGGCCACAGGTAAGGCAGCAGAAACTTCAATAAGCGGGAACGGTCCATATCAGGTATCTATTATCTCAGTCAGCAGAGCGGCATTGTTCTTTATATTCTGGCACGTATGCGATGAAAAACCTTCTGTAATCCGCCGGTACTGCTCTTTTTGAACCGGGGCAACGCACCGCAGCAATGCATCATCCTCAAGAGGGTGTGTTCCACTATAATAGTCAGTGGGACAGTACAGGACATTCAAAATAAGGGAGTTACATCATGCTAAATATGAATCATCTTCACTCGTTGAATATCGATGAGCAAAGCTTAAAGAAACAACGTACCCCGCTGTTAATCATCTCTATATTACTGTTGTTGGGCGGTCTTTTTTGCCTGTTCAGCCCCTTATCCTCCGGTGCGGCACTCAGTATGGTGGTAGGTATTTTCCTGCTGCTGAGCGGGTTCGGCCTGATTTTCGGCATGATTGCCAACCGCGTGCAAAATACCTGGCCGATGATCGGCGGTATTCTGCTGGGGATTGCTTACCTTATTATTGGCTATGTGTTTATCACTACCCCGGCGGTAGGCATTTTCGCCATGGCGGTTTATCTCGCCGTATTGTTCGCTCTGGGCGGCATCATTCGACTGATTGCCGGTTACAAGCTGCGTGAAGTCAGCGGCAGTTGGCTGCAGTATGTAATTGGTATTTTGGACCTGATCATTGCCTGGATGCTGTTCAGCGCCGATCCGATGACCTCCGTCGTGTTGGTCACCACCATTGTCGGCATTGAAATGCTGTTCAGCTCATTTGGCCTATTCCAGGTTGCCCGGCAGCTGAAACGCTCGTGATCTCCAGCGGAGCCACCCGGCTCCGCTTTTCCGCTGCTCGGTCGACAATTAGCCAGATACATCGGCGGCCAAGTGCCCTAATATTAGTAAGGTTTCACACAAAGCAGGTTCAGCAACTTCCCCTGACGAAAGATTGAAATGAGATGATAACGCTATGGAATTCAAGGACTATTATACCATTTTAGGGGTTAAACCATCAGATGACATCAAGGCGATAAAAACCGCCTACCGCCGGCTGGCGCGAAAGTATCATCCTGATGTCAGTACGGAAAAAGATGCCGAGGCACAGTTTAAAGAGGTGGCCGAAGCCTACGAGGTGCTGAAAGACGACGAGCGCCGCGCTGAATATGATCAACTGCGCCAGCATCGCAATGACCCGAACTTTGGCCGCCAAAGCCGGCACGCTCATGCCAATGCCAATAATGCCGAAGATTTCTCCGACATTTTTTCCTCCATGTTCGGCGAACATGCCCGCGGGCAGCGCCAGCGCCAAAGCCGTGCAATGCGTGGACAAGATATTGAAATGGAAGTGGCCGTCTTCCTGGAAGAAACGGTGGCTGAGCAAGCCCGTACCATTCGCTATAGCCTGCCGGTGTATAACGCCTTCGGCATGGTGGAGCAGGAAATCCCCAAAACCCTTAATGTGAAGATCCCCGCCGGTGTGGGCGATGGCGAACGTATTCGTCTGAAGGGTCAGGGCGGGCCAGGTATCGACGGCGGCGCAAATGGCGATCTCTACCTCATCATTCGCATTGCCCCGCACCCATTGTTCGACGTCGTGGGCCACGATCTGGAGATTGTGTTGCCGGTTGCCCCCTGGGAAGCGGCACTCGGTGCCAAGGTGCCGGTACCTACTCTGAAAGACAGCATTTTGTTGACCATTCCTGCCGGCAGCCAAACCGGACAACGTCTACGCGTTAAAGGAAAAGGTCTGGTTGGCAAAAAAGAAACCGGCGATTTGTATGCCGTGATCAAGGTTGTGATGCCGCCGAAACCGGACGAAAAAAGTGCTGCGTTGTGGCAACAGCTGGCAGAAACCCAGCCGGGCTTTGATCCGCGCAAAGAGTGGAGTAAGCAAAATGGCTAACGTAAAAGTCACTTTCACCATTACCGAGTTTTGCCTGCATACCGGCGTGACTGAAGATGAGTTGACAGAGATTGTGGGGTTGGGCGTCATAGAGCCGCGCAACCCGACGACGGAAGAGTGGATCTTTGACGATCGTGCACTGATCACCTTCCACCGTGCTCAGCAGTTGCATCATGAACTGGCGCTGGACTGGCCAGGCATTGCCGTCACTCTGACCTTGCTCGAAGAGATTGAGCAGTTACGTAAAGAAAACAGCCAATTGCACCAGCGGCTGGCGCGCTTTGTCACCAAGCCCTGATAGAGTGAAAACAGCCCGCAGCTCCGTTTCCGCTCAGAAACAGAATTTCGCTGTAATAAATCTTCTGGGCGGATCGGGATCGGCGACAATAGGCTTTCAATACTGGTTAATGGATATTTTCTACAAACACTGTCAATAAAGACATGTCATTAAAAACAGTATTGACACTCTTTTATAAACCCGTAGATTGGTAATCAACAGCAGCGTAATGATAGCCGGCTGTTAATAGTAAAAGTGTTAAGTAAGTTGTTATTAACTTATTTTGCGATAAAGGCCACGAAGTGTTTTTTTATGGGCCATCGAGTCTCGCTCGATGACGCTTTAAGGCCACGTCACAAGTACCGACAATCGCAGGGTGTGGACTAAAACGCGATGATGTAAGGCCATGAATTATCTGTTTTTTGTTTGCGATTAAGGTTTAAGCAAGTGCAACGAGATCGCAACGGAAGTGAGGCTACGCATCAAAGAGTATATATCGCGAGGGGAGATGTACGAGTTCGATGCCATACCTTTGATGACTTATTTAGGTAGGCGATGAGTTTAAACCGGTAAATATAGGGGAGGTTTAAGTTAACCCAATATTATCTGTGATTAACCTGTACATTTAATGTGGAACTTTAGCAGTAAAACTATTAAGTTTATTAATGTTAAATCTGAAGTCACTAGTACCATAAAAGCCCTGGCTGCAACGGTCAGGGCTTTTATCATTTATGTCCCTCCTCCCTCTCCTTACCCATCGCAAAAAACAAAATTGGGCGCCGACTCGGCGTCGATGATCTAATCCACTAGGCTCTGTGGTTCCTTCACTCGTTCTCCCGGCAGTTCCAGTAGGATTTTTACCCAAAAAAGCACATTAATTACAATGGTATTGGGGATTGTCTTAAAATACAGGCTGGGATGTTTAGGGATATTGGCTGTCAGGGATTGCAATGAGCAAAAAACAGCGTAAATCAGGTTATCAGGTGGAGTATGGGGAGCAATGGAAACCTGAAAAAACCTCTAAGTGGTTTTGGATCATTTTGATCGCCATTGTCGCTATTTTGGTTGCCATTTCATAAAGGGTAGTAGGAAAAAACCGGGTGCATCTGGTGAAATGTCTCAGCGGTTTACACCGCTGAGCTGAGTCAAACTGCGCGCTGGAACGCATGGAAATTTAACGCTGATTCCTGGAGTTCAGCATATTCCCAAGCTTATCTGATTTATATTGAGAATAATTACGCTGGGTTTCTGGATATTCCAATTGGGACAGAATATCATTATAAACCTGGTAACAAGGTTGTTCCCGGTTGGCGCTGCTGCCATTGAGCACTTCTTCTGGCATAGCACCTTCTTTCACTATACGGTTAAGGAACATTCGAATACCTTCAGAAACGGTCATTCCCATCTCTTTGAATACCGCTTCCGCGCGTTCTTTTAAGTTCGTATCAATCCGCGCCTGAACAATGCTGTCGCGTGTCATAAAACCTCCTGGTGACATTTATCTCATCCTGATAAAGGCATTATTACGCTGGTAGCGGCGGATAAAAATAAGAATTCCGCTCTGCACCTTGGCGCTATTGACGGTTTTGATGAAAGCAATAACCACATTTTATGTAAGGAAAGGATGACAGGAACGTAAAGCGGCGCGGGATGATCTGCCGCCATACCTTCACCACGTCTGAACTAGCGTAAGTCGCTGAGACACTCGTTCAACGATGATATTAATAATTCTATTTTTTTCAATCCGCTATGGATTTCTTCGTCGCTCATTTTCCCCCACTGCCGGCTCTCAAGCGCCAGACAAGCCGCAGCGATCTCTTTTGCGCAGATAGTTTGCGCGGAGCCCTTCAAGCGATGCACAGTTCTGGCCAACGCAATCCGATCCCCTTCCCTTGCCTGAGCCTGCGCGATAACAATTTCCTTTATATTTTCCACATTGGCTTTGTAAAGTAAGTTCTTAATAAAAGAAAGATCGTTACCGGCAACCTGAAACAAGCGATTGATATCCACATGCACAGCAAGTGACGACGGGTAATCACCAGCCCAATTATTTTTTACGCCGTTTTTATGCATTTTTTTACTCAAGCCATTTAATCCAGGTTGTTTTTCACGCAGAATTCATACGTTTCCATCATACTATTAAGTTCCAACTTGGTCATGACTCTCCTTTTATAAGTCCCTACCGTTTTATCACTTATATTCATCTGCAAGCCAATATCAACTAACCTCATGCCCTTTGCCAAATAACGCAGTACCTGTAACTCTTTCGCTGAAAGATTGGCAATAGCATGCTTATCGTTATCTTCAGTCGGTTGCAAAGCGTGCTGTCGTGCTTGTTTTAAGGGAAAATAACCATAACCGGCACTGATTGCCGCCACGGCGCTGTGCAGATCGAATAAGTTATTCGCTTTACTGATAAAGCCATCTGCTCCGGCACTGACACAATTTTTAATATAATAAGGCTCATCCTTTCCCGAAAGCATCAGGATACTGCCGCTGAACTTGCGCTTGCGTAAGCGCTGTACCAGCTCAATTCCGCTGATAGAGTGAATGTCAATATCAACGATAACCAGATCGGGTTTTTGCTTTTCAATTAATGATAACGCCTCCAAACCATCGCCGGTTTCACCCATTATTTTTAGGCCTTCCTTTTCCAACAACACTTTAATGGCAAAACGCGTGACGGGATGGTCATCGACAACCAAAACGCTTTTCATCTGTAAATACCTCTTTATTTTCTTCGATTCGTTACGGCTATGAATTACAAAAAAATAATAATAAAATATTAAATTTCAGATCAACGAAATGCGATTTTCAATGAAAAAAATTACATCGATTATCTTATATTAAACTCCTAAAATCATTCACTATAACAATGAATCATACTATAGCCATGCACTTACCACCATAGGATATATCCACTTACCCTATGTTTTTATTGAATTTTTAAGAATCAACCGACGTTTGCCGCCCATGCTTATTTTATGGCGAAGATCATATCATTATTGCTTAACCCTCCCCCTATCTCCCCTGCAAAATGCCAGTCGACCACAACGCCGACAGTGTAAGGGAAACATTACACAAGAAAACGAAAAAGATGACAAAACATTAAGGCATCCCTTACATAATTGAAAGGGTGTTCCGATGGGCTCAATCAGGGTTCAGTTATAATCTATCGGGACAATATCTCAACCTTTCTTGTTCCCCTAAAGTCCATGACCTTATTTGACGCCCTACTCTATTACGCTATTGCACAATGGATGAGCAACAGATGCCTCGTTTACCCTATATAGCATCTGCGTATAGCTTTATAGTTACCAATTAATATCTGTAACCACCGAATACGCCTGTAAAAATCAAAACTAACGTATTCCTGGCGTCCTGTTGAACAGGAGGTTTTTTTGTTAGTAAACAAGTACCTAGCCATTATGTTTTTCCTGGGACGCAAAAATATCTCAGTTAGCCTTATTTTTTTTCTGGCATTAACCCTTTTTACGCTGGCGATGCCCGCTATTCACGCAGCAGAATTGACTCCTGACGAAAAAGAGTGGCTTAGGTCACATCAGGAACTGCGCGTCGGCAGTTATGACGGCGGGCTACCTCCGCTGGAAGACAGGGTCAAAAACCAATTAACCGGGTTTGCGCCGGATGTCCTCAACGAAGTGACCAGTCGGCTGAAATTAACCGTAAAGGTTAAAGAGTATCAAAATCGTCTGGACATGATGCAGGCGCTGCAACGGGGCGAGATCGACCTGGTCATGAACATGTCCCCGACGTTCTCCGGCGCCAAATACCTGCGCTACAGCCAACCCTATGGTGATAATGATCTGATCATTATCAGCGCCCGCGACAACCGCCATATCCTGGATCATTCAGATCTGGTCAAAGCCTCGGTAGCTGTCGTTGCCGGTTCACCGGAGGCGGCACTGATCCCGGATATTTACCCGGCAATCCGGTTGCACGAGTTTGCCAACCAGACGGCCGCGATGATCAGTGTCGAAAAAGGCGATTCGGATGTCTTTATCGGTAATCGCTACACTATTCGCTACTATATCGCACTCAACAAAAGCGAAACCTTCCGAACCGTGGGCAATGCTTATTTGCCGTTGCAAACCCTGAGATTTGCCTTCCCCCGTGACAGCCAATTGCTGGCCAACGCGTTCGATATCGCGATTACAGACATGGGATGGCGCGAGCAGCAAACACTGTTTGAAAAATGGGTCGCCCCCTACTCCGCCCGCTTGCTAAGGTCGGAACGTATCAATCTCTCCCCCGATCAAATTACATTGCTAAATCAGTTGCCTCATTTGCAGGTCAGCAACCTGGAATCCTACCCGCCGTTTTCCTTTCGTAATCAGCACGGTGAACCCAGCGGACTGGTAGAAGATTATTTCGATCTCATTCGTCGCCAACTGCAGCTTAAAACCGAGCGCGTCAGGGTTCGTTCTCTAAACGAATTGATGAAAATGATAAAAGAGGGCGAGATCGATATGGTTCCCGGTTTGCCGCCAACCGAGGAACGCATGCAGTTTTTGGCATTCAGCCAACCCTATGCACGCTTCCCGCTGATGATCGCCACCCGTAAAGAAACCAGTAATATCGAAGGTATCGAGAGCCTCGGCAAAGCGCGAGTAGCCTTGTCCGAAGATGCGGAGCCTATTCCAACCCTGTTACGCAAAAACCCCGAATTGACCCTGGTTCATACCGATACCGCCGAGCAAGGGCTCCAATTGTTGGCCGATCGCCAGGTGGACGCCTACATCGGTAATCTGGTGGTCACCGATCGGATCATTACCGAGCAATATCCTGATATTTTAAAGGTTGCGGCACCGACCGGCTACTATGCCGAGCTGGCGGTTGCGGTCACGAAAAAGTACGCCTATGTCATTCCTTTGATCAACCAGGCTTTAGCCAATATCACTACCGCACGCAAAGAGCAGATCCGCAGCGCCTGGTTCCCTATCACATTCCACGAAAACGCCGATCTTCTGGTGATCGTCAGGAAAATCCTGCCCGCAATATTAGCCGTCGGTTTTATCATGGCATTGCTTATCATTGCCTATTGGCGGTTGCGTAAAGAGACTCACCAAAGGGTGCGCGCACAGATTACCCTAGCCGACCAACTCAGCTTTCAGCACGCGCTGTTGGAAACCATCCCGTTTCCGGTATTAGGCAAAGACCACAACGATCGTTATATCGCGGTAAATAGCGCTTTTGAAAAGCTGACCGGCCACGCGCCTGCACACATGCTGGGCAAGACGCCGGAAGAATGTGGCTATATAGACGCTATCGTCTCGCTGGAGCGTGAGCCGGAAAACCGTGCGGCTCTATCGGCTGAAGAAGGCATTCACCGCTCGTTACGCTATGCCGATGCCAAAGGAGAATTACGGGAAGGATTATTCTGGCTTAAACCCTTCTTCAGTACCGATGGGGGACTCGGCGGCAGCGTTACCGTATTGGTTGACGTCACCGATATCCGCCGCTCTGAAGAGCGAGCGTTGGTTTCGGAAGCCTTGCTGACCGACATTACCGAATCGCTGCCGGTGACCGTGTTTCAAGTCTGCCTTTCGGTGAATGGCGATATGCGATTTACCTACGTGGCCGGTGCCGCAGAAGCCACCTTCGGATTATCTGCCGAAACCATGATGGCGGACCACGAGAGTTTTCATCAGCGGGTCAACGCCGAAGATCTGCCAATGCTACAGGAGAGTTTAATTCGCATGCAGGGCACACTGGCCCCTTTCCAGTGCGAATTCCGCATGCAGGTAAAAAATAACTCGTGCTGGATCCGCGTCAATTCAGGCAGGGGCAAACGCGAAAACAACGGCGATGTACTGTGGGGCGGTTACTTTGAAGACATTACCCAATCCCGCCACCAGGAACGGGCGCTGTTCGAGGCGAAAACCAAGGCTGAAGCCGCAGCCCGAGCCAAAGCCACCTTCCTGGCCACCATGAGCCACGAAATCCGCACCCCGGTACACGGCATTCTAGGCTGGCTGGAGCTGCTGGAAAGAACACGGTTGGATGACGAGCAAAACAGAATGCTGGCTACTGTGCAAAGCTCCGCACAGCATTTAACCCAAGTGATTGATGATATTCTTGATTTTTCCAAGTTAGAGGCGGGCCAGGTATCACTGGAAAATCTGGCGATGGATATCCGGGGATTTCTGTCAGAACTGATGCAAACCCTCAGCTTACAAGCGTTGAAAAAAAATCTGACATTGCACCTGTATCTCGACAGCCAGATCGCGCAAAAACTGATGTTCGATCCGGTCCGGTTGCGCCAAATTTTAATGAATTTTCTCAGTAACTCACTGAAGTTTACCCGCGCGGGCCACATTACGTTGCAGCTGGTTCTCCTCAGCAATCAGAAGAGCCGGCAGAAGTTGCGCTTCAGCGTGGTCGATACCGGTATCGGCATTCCTGCGGATATGCAGCAACAGCTGTTCCAGTCTTTTCAGCAGGCCGAGGCTTCCACCACCCGTCGTTTTGGTGGCACCGGCTTAGGGCTGGCAATCTCCAAAGGCCTGGCGCAGCAGATGAACGGTGATCTCACCATGCTCAGCCAGCCTGGCGAAGGCACGACCCTCAGTTTAGATGTCTGCTTCGACGTCTATGCCCCTTCACCGGCGTTACCAGGGTTGTTGGGCACACGCGCCACTCTCTGGTGTGATGACACCGTTATCAGCCAGAATCTGCGGGAAATGCTGTTGGCGTTAGGCATCACCGTCACCTGTATATCCGGCACGCAGTCGCCTGCGCTTGTCATCGCCGGCTGCGACCTGCTGTTTATCGAGGAGGCCACGCTGGAAAATCTTGCAATACCGGCCACCGCCCGGGAAAACGTGATCGCACTGAGTCAAAAACCGCGGCCGGACAATGCCGCAAATTTACATATTCTTGGCGTCACGCCCTTATCGTGGGAAAGACTTAAAAACCTTTGCGCCACCTTATTAATCAAGCAAAAAAAACACGCGGTGAACGTCAGTGCGCCAACAGAAGTGGCTACCGCAGATATCACCCTGAGCCGTGAACATGCTCTGGCGAACGGAAGCCTGATTTTGGTCGCCGAAGATCACCCGATTAGCCGGGAACTGATCAAACACCAGCTGCAAATACTGGGTTATTGTTTTGACATTGTTGAGGATGGACAACAGGCTTTACAGGCCATAGAAAACACAAATTATGGCCTGGCGATTATTGACTGCCATATGCCCTATATTGATGGCCTGGAATTAAGTCGCCTGATCCGCAAGAAAGAGGCGGCGAATAAGGGGCCAAGGCTGAAGATTGTCGCGCTGACGGCCGGCGTACTGGAAGAACAGGAAGATCAGTGTATTGCCGCCGGTATGGATGCCTACCTGACAAAACCCATTGATATTAAAGGATTGAAGGAGATCCTAACCCGCCTCCTTACGCCCAAAACGGTAACCACAGCGGCATTCACGTCTACCGCCCCGGCTCCCCTGCTCAACTTAGATATGGTTTCTTTGAATCAACGTTATGGTTCAGAAGAAAAAACCAGAGTGGTCATAGGTATGATGCTAGGCAATCTGGACCATGGATTGCACCAGCTAGTCAGCAGCCACTCCGCAGTGCAGCAGGCGTTGATCGTGCGCCATTTGGCATTGGATCTGGCTGCGCTTGATTGCCATATGTTGGTCGAACTGGCCACAGAATTGGAAACCAGGCTACACCAGGGGGATATTAACCTTGCCGACGCTGTGCAAGATTTTAAACAGATTATTGAGCAGTTGATCCTGCAATTACATATGTTATAGCGGCAAAAAAGGCGATGGCCAAGGCATAGCCAAACGAATACATAAAGATATTATGACCGGTAATATGGGGTTGCGGGCTTTCTACCAACAGTCTGCTGACTGTGACATCCATGATCCACTCAGAAGACTACCTGCTTTAAACAACATGATTATTGATAACATCAATAAAATAAATAAAAAAAACCAAAGAACAAACAACACCTTAAACATATACCAACAAATAAAACTCTACTCTTGTATTACAAATAAATACTTTTCCAGTTCAACCATCGAAAGAAATAAAAAAACAAACGTAAAACTCCGTTTTATTGGTTAACTGAAAAATCATATCCATATATATCATAATTCACGATATGATCATCCAACAAAAGCATGGATCAGGCTTATCATTCATAACTCTCTTCAATCGTGTTAACTGATGATAAGTCAGCATTAATACTGGCATTTACAATGCCATTTTATGGGAAGGAACCGATTATGATCAGAGAATCGATAACCGTATTTTTATCGGATAAAAATCGCTATTTTGTAAATGGCATTCAGTCAGCACTGGAGATCTACTTCCGTTCAAAAAATGTGAATGTACATTTCACTGAGAATACCTTCGAATACAGAACGGCTGACATCATCTTCCTGGCAGCGAATCCAAGCGAAAGCACCCTACCTTATTACTTGTATTCACAAGCAAAAATCCATTGTCCATTGGTTTTCTTGATCGATGATGTACGGGTAACGTCCTCCCCTGTCAGTACGGCCAGCAGAAAAAAATTCACTCATATCTCTCGCAAAAAAAGCGTAGAGGCGTTATTTGAAACTATCGACCGCGTTATTTTCACCAAGGTAATTCAAAATAAACGAAATCGTTATAATGTTGATAACGCGTCCCGATTCGCCCAATTCTCTAGCAGGGAATATGAAGTTATTCATTATCTTTCCTTAGGCTTACCCAATATTTCGATTTCGCGAAAACTGAAAATCAGCGAAAAGACCATTAGCCAACACAAACGTAACGCAATGAGAAAGCTTAACTTTAAGCGCAATGCCGAACTGCATTTTTGGCTGCTGTGCGGTGGGTTAAAAGACGTTGGTAAACATGTACCGATGTAACCCCGTCAGGGGAAACTTTCATTACTCTCAATCGTCCTTCCCCCCACAACCAGGCTAACTATGAAAAGAAAGACGCTGTTCTCTATTCGGTTAAAAACGCCATGTATCGGGTTCTCTGGCTACCCGAACAAAGGCCAATTGAGGGTCATGGATGACTCAACGCCAGAACAGCGAAAAGCCGGCCAAAGTGAGCGGAAAGGTACAGATAAGTGATCCCAAACCGCGCGACTGTGCTTGGTTTGACCAGCATGCTGCTGTTGGTACTGGCGTTGCTGCCCTCATTCTCAAAAGCAATTAACGCTGCCCTTCCCGCGCTTTTACACTCGGTACCAGACTCTCAGGATGAGTCGGCAGACGGAGGGAATCAAAAACGATTGAGCGACAGCAGCGGCATGGCACAGCTAGATGAGCCCAACAACCTGAGCCGGGGAAATGTTAAGTATCAGCAGGCGTCCAAGCTGCGCATGCGGACCATTGCGGGAGATGACAACGCACTGAAGAACAATCGGAAGGAGTTGCAAAAAAGCGATTCCGATTTACCGGATGAAAGCACCTCGGCCAAATTTAATTTTCAAAGCATTTTGCTGGAAGTGAAAAGGTTTGTCAGGAGAAAGATACTGTCACACAGATAGTTGGCGAGGGTTGAACTTGGAGCGGGTGAAGGGAATCGAACCCTCGTATGCAGCTTGGGAAGCTGCCGTTCTACCATTGAACTACACCCGCATCGGTGTGCGGCAGTCATTATAACCGGTTATCCTCGCCGGGCAAGCGGAGATAGCGCGTAACTGCTGATGTTTTAAGCAGTTAGCAGTAATGGCCTTAACATCCTGCCCCGCGGGCAAAAAAAACCGGCGCAGTTACCTGCACCGGTTGATATCCACTCTGCGAAACGTTATTTCTGCGGGCGCATGGCCGGGAACAGGATCACGTCACGAATGGTGTGGCTGTTGGTGAACAGCATCACCATACGGTCGATACCGATACCCAAACCCGCCGTCGGCGGCAGGCCATGTTCCAGCGCGGTGACATAGTCTTCGTCATAGAACATCGCTTCGTCATCGCCGGCGTCTTTCGCATTCGCCTGGTCAGCAAAACGCTGCGCCTGGTCTTCTGCGTCATTCAGCTCGGAGAAGCCGTTACCGATTTCACGGCCGCCGATGAAGAACTCGAAGCGGTCGGTGATTTCCGGGTTGTTATCATTACGGCGCGCCAGCGGCGACACTTCCGCCGGGTACTCGGTGATGAAGGTCGGCTGAATCAGATGGCTTTCCGCCACTTCTTCGAAGATCTCGGTCACAACGCGACCTAGGCCCCAGCTCTTCTCAATCTTGATGCCGATGGATTCAGCGATGGCCACCGCTTTGCCCATGTCAGCCAGATCGGCCAGATCGGTTTCCGGACGGTATTTTTTGATCGCTTCGGTCATGGTCAGCTTTTCAAATGGCTTGCCGAAGTCGAACACTTCATCGCCGTACTGCACCTGAGTATTGCCCAGTACGTTCTGGGTCAGGGTACGGAACAGAGATTCAGTCAGTTCGATCAGATCTTTGTAATCCGCGTAAGCCATATAGAGTTCCATCATGGTGAACTCTGGGTTATGACGCGGAGAAACGCCTTCGTTACGGAAGTTACGGTTGATCTCGAACACGCGCTCGAAACCACCTACTACCAGACGCTTCAGGTACAGCTCTGGCGCGATACGCAGGTACATATCGATATCCAGCGCATTGTGGTGCGTCACGAACGGGCGTGCAGAAGCTCCGCCGGGGATCACCTGCATCATAGGGGTTTCGACTTCCATGAAGCCACGTTCCACCATGAAGTTACGCATCGCTGCCATGATCTGAGAACGCACCTTGAAGGTCTTGCGCGATTCGTCGTTGGCGATCAGGTCCAGATAACGCTGGCGGTAACGGGTTTCCTGATCCGCCAGGCCGTGGAACTTGTCCGGCAGCGGGCGCAGGGCTTTGGTCAGCAGACGCAGTTCGGTGCAGTGGATGGACAGCTCACCGGTCTTGGTCTTGAACAACTTGCCGCGTGCGCCAACGATGTCGCCCAGGTCCCACTTCTTGAATTGCTCGTTGTAAATGCCTTCCGCCAGATCGTCGCGCGCAACGTACAGCTGGATACGACCGCCAACGTCCTGCAGCGTGACAAATGACGCTTTACCCATGATACGACGTGTCATCATGCGGCCGGCCACGGTGACTTCTACACCCAGCGCTTCCAGCTCTTCGTTGTCTTTTTCGCCGTACGCTGCATGCAGCTTGTCTGACGTGGTGTCGCGACGAAAATCATTCGGGAACGCAATGCCGTTCTCGCGCAGCGCAGCCAGTTTCTCACGGCGTGACTGCAACTCGTTATTGAGATCCAGCGCCTGATCGGCGCCTTGTGGTTGTTGCTCAGACATTTCTGTTCCTTATAACCCGGCTTTCAAACTTGCCTCAATGAATTTATCCAGGTCGCCATCTAATACGGCCTGCGTGTTGCGCGTTTCAACGTTAGTGCGCAAATCCTTGATGCGGGAATCATCCAGCACGTATGAACGGATTTGGCTGCCCCAACCGATGTCAGACTTGTTGTCTTCCATCATCTGTTTATCAGCATTTTTCTTTTGCATCTCAAACTCGTACAGCTTGGCTCGCAGCTGTTTAAACGCTTGATCCTTGTTCTTATGCTGAGAACGGTCGTTCTGGCACTGCACTACGATGTTGGTCGGCAAGTGGGTAATACGCACCGCCGACTCGGTTTTGTTTACGTGCTGACCACCCGCACCGGAAGCGCGATACACGTCGATACGCAGATCCGCCGGATTGATGTCGATATCAATATCGTCTTCCACTTCCGGGTAGATAAACACCGAACTGAAGGAGGTATGACGACGGCCACCGGAGTCGAACGGGCTCTTGCGCACCAGGCGATGCACGCCGGTTTCAGTACGCAACCAGCCAAACGCATAGTCGCCGATAATCTTGATGGTGGCGGATTTCAGCCCCGCGACGTCGCCGTCGGACTCTTCAATCACTTCCGTTTTAAAGCCCTTGGCTTCGGCCCAGCGCAGGTACATGCGCAGCAGCATGCTGGCCCAGTCTTGCGCTTCGGTACCGCCGGAGCCTGCCTGGATATCCAGGTAGCAATCAGCACTGTCGTATTCACCTGAGAACATACGACGAAATTCTAATTGCTCCAGCTTGGCGGACAGTTGATCAAGCTCAATGACGGCTTCGTTAAAGGTTTCTTCATCTTCAGCTTCAACCGCCAGTTCCAACAGGCCGGTGACGTCTTCGCCGCCTTGCTCCAGTTGGTCGATGGTTTCAACGATGGCTTCGAGCGCCGCACGCTCTTTACCCAGCGCCTGTGCGCGATCGGGTTCGTTCCAGACGTCAGGCTGTTCCAGCTCCGCGTTGACTTCTTCTAGGCGTTCTTTCTTGGCATCATAGTCAAAGATACCCCCTAAGAACGGCAGTCCGCTCGGACAGGTCCTGAATACGGTTTTTTACCGGATTAATTTCAAACATGGTTTTTAGCGTTCTTTTACGTTAGATGTCGTCGATGGCGAAATGCCATTGGAACCGGTAATTCTATCGGATCCAGGCTTCAGTTTATAGCGAGTTGCTCAGTTTTTGTGGGCAAGAAATGTGGCCGGGGCAAGACATGCCAACCCCGGCTTCATAGCGGTGCGAATCAACGCGGCCAGAGATGCTGAATCAACAACTGCACGTTGCGGTTGCCGCGGAACTCATTGACGTCGAGCTTGTAGGCCAGTTCAACCTCACGCACGCTGCTGTCAGGCCACAGCGTGGTGTCCACATTGAAGGCGATACCGTCAAGCAGCGGGCCGCCGCCAAGCGGTTCGACCATCAGCTTCAGGTGCTTCTCTCCCACCAGCCGCTGCTGCAAAATACGAAACGTGCCGTCGAAGGTCGGCTCCGGGAATGCCTGCCCCCAAGGGCCGCCCTCGCGCAACAGCTCCGCGGTTTCCAGCGAAAGCTCCTGCACCGCCAGCTCTCCGTCAGACCAAATCACCCCTTCCAGCATCGCCGGATCGAGCCATTCCCCCACCAGATCGCCAAAGCGCTGGCGGAACTCGTCGAATTTGGCCTCTTCCAGCGACAATCCGGCCGCCATCGCATGGCCGCCGAACTTCATCATCAGCCCCGGATTCAGCGTATCGAGCCGCTCCAGCGCATCGCGCATGTGCAGACCGGCTATCGAACGGCCTGAACCTTTCAAAATGCCCTCGCCCGCCGGAGCGAACGCGATCACCGGGCGGTGGAAGCGTTCCTTGATGCGAGAGGCCAGAATGCCCACCACGCCCTGATGCCATTCAGGATGATACATCGCCAGCCCGTACGGCAAGGCGGTGCTACTGCGTTCCAGTTGGTCACACAGCTGCAGGGCTTCGACCTGCATGCCCTGTTCAATCTCGCGCCGTGTCAGGTTGAGCGCATCCAGATCGTTGGCCAGCATGCGCGCCTGCGCAATGTCGTCGCTCAACAGCAGCGCCACACCAATCGACATGTCGTCCAACCGCCCGGCAGCATTGAGCCGCGGGCCCAATGCAAAACCGAGGTCGTTGGCTGCCAACTGGCGCGCGTCGCGATTCGCCACTTCCAGCAACGCCCGAATACCCGGCCGACACTTGCCGGCGCGAATGCGATTCAGGCCCTGATACACCAGAATACGGTTGTTGGCGTCAAGCGGCACCACGTCGGCAACCGTGCCGAGCGCCACCAAATCCAGCAGCTCCGCCAAATTTGGCATCGTAAGCGCACGCTGTTCAAACCAGCCACTGTCACGCAACCGGGCACGCAGCGCCAGCATCAGGTAGAAAGCCACCCCGACACCGGCCAGGGATTTGGAGGGAAACTCGCAGCCGCGCAGGTTAGGGTTAACGATCGCTTCCGCCGCCGGCAGGGTTTCACCCGGCAGGTGGTGATCGGTCACCAGCACCTGCATACCTTTGGCATGTGCCACATCAACGCCCGCGTGGGAGGAAATGCCGTTATCCACGGTAAGGATCAATTCTGCGCCGCGCGTCGCCGCCTGCTCCACCACTTCGGGGCTAAGGCCGTAGCCATCCTCAAAGCGATTCGGCACCAGATAATCGACAGCGCTGCCCCCCATACTGCGCAGCGCCAGCACCGTCAGTGCGGTACTGGTGGCGCCGTCGGCGTCGAAGTCGCCCACCACAATGATGCGGCGACTCGCGGCCAACGCCTGTTGCAGAATGCTCACGGCGGCGTCAATGCCGTCCAACTGCTGCCAGGGCAGCATGCCTTTGACACTGCGCTCCAGCTCCTGCTCAGCCTTCACGCCGCGCAGCGCGTATAAACGGCGCAGTAGCGGATGCAGGCTGGCGGGCAGGTGACTGTCGTCCGTCGCCGCACGGCGGCGTAGTTGTGTTTTGATGCTCACCGGCGATTAACCACCGGTTTTGGTTGCGGTCTGATGCGCGTCCAGCATGGCGGCCATCTCTTTCGGCCCCTGATAACCTGGGATCATCATGCCGTTTTCCAGAATGATCGCCGGGGTGCCCTGAATACCGAACTGCACGCCGAGCGCGTAGTGTTTGCTGATGTCGGTTTTACAGGTCGCCGGGGAAACCGCATCGCCTTTCATCGCAAGGTCAAAAGCCTTGGCTTTATCGGCGGTACACCAAATGGACTGCATGTCTTTCTCGGCCTGGGAGTTCAGCCCCTGACGCGGGAACGCCAGATAGCGGACGGTAATGCCCAGATCGTTATACTCTTTCATCTGCTCATGCAGTTTGTGGCAATAGCCGCAGGTGATGTCGGTAAACACGGTAATCACGTGCTTTTGCTTTGGCGCTTTGTAGACGATCATCTGATCTTTCAGCGCTTCCAATTTGCCGGTCAGCAGTTGGTTGGTGACGTTAACCGGCTCTTTGCCACTGACGTCGTACAGTGGGCCTTGCAGAATGTGTTTGCCGTCTTCGGTCACGTAAAGCACGCCGTTATCGGTCAGCACGGTTTTCAGGCCATTCACCGGTGAAGGCTGTACGTCCGCCTGCTGGATGCCCAGGCTGCCAAGCGCTTTTTGAATTGCCGCATCGTCGGCATGGGCCGCGCCGGTCACAGAAGCCACCAGCAGAGAGAGCAGCATTAAACCTTTCTTCATTCTTCCAATCCTTTTGAACCCGGCGCGTCAGGCACGCGGGTGGTGCTGTTGATGTAGCTGTTTAAGTCTTTCGGTCGCTACATGCGTATAAATTTGTGTAGTCGAGAGGTCGCTATGCCCCAATAACATCTGTACGACACGGAGATCGGCCCCATGGTTCAGCAAATGGGTGGCAAACGCGTGGCGCAACACATGCGGCGACAGCCGCTCGCTGTCAATGCCCGCTAGGATCGCATAGTGTTTGATACGATGCCAGAATGTCTGTCGGGTCATTTGCTGGCAACGGTTGCTGGGGAACAAGACGTCCAGCGCCTGGCCGTTGACCATCCACGGGCGGCCGTGCTCCAGATAATTTTCAATCCAGTACACCGCCTCTTCACCCAGCGGCACCAGCCGTTCCTTGTTGCCTTTGCCGATCACCCGTACCACGCCCTGGCGCAGGCTGACGTCGCTGATGGTCAACCCAACCAGTTCGGAGACCCGCAATCCGGTGGCGTACAACACTTCCAGCATCGCCTTGTCGCGCAGCTCCAGCGGTTGATCGACGCACGGCGCCTGCAGCAGCGCATCAACCTGCGCTTCACTGAGATCTTTCGGCAGCCGCTGCGGCAACTTCGGCGAAGCGAGCAACGCGGTCGGATCGTCGGTGCGCCTATTTTCGCGGTACAGGTATTGGAACAGGCGGCGCATGGCGCTCAGTAAACGCGCGGAGCTGGTGGCCTTGTAACCGCCCTCCACACGCTCGGCAAGAAACGCCTGCAGATCCAGCGCCTGCGCCTGTAACAGCGGGATATTTTGATGGTTCAGCCAGGCGACCAGCGCCTGCAGATCCAGCCGATAAGAGGCCAGCGTATTTTCTGCCAGATTGCGTTCGAGCCACAGCGCATCCAGGAATTGCTCAATCAACGCATGATCTTGCTGTTGCACGTGGTCCTCTCTTTGTTACGTTTATGCCACAGGCATTATGCCTTAAACCGGGACAAATCGGGTATACTCGGCGCAATTCTACCTACGGCAATATAAACGGTTTACACATGAAGATTGGTCTGTTTTACGGCTCCAGCACCTGCTACACCGAGATGGCGGCAGAAAAAATCCGTGAGATTCTGGGTGAAGACCTGGTCGACCTGCACAACCTGAAAGACGTCTCCCCCAAGCTGATGGAAGAGTACTCCATCCTGATCCTCGGCATGCCAACCTGGGACTTCGGTGAGTTGCAGGAAGACTGGGAGGCGATTTGGCCACAGCTGACCACGCTGGATTTGAAAGGAAAAATCGTCGCCATGTATGGCATGGGCGATCAGCTCGGTTACGGTGAATGGTTCCTGGATGCGCTCGGCATGCTGCACGATCATATCGCTCCGCTCGGCGTGCAATTTATCGGTTTTTGGCCGACCGAGGGCTTCGAATTCACCAGCCCCAAACCACTGAGCGCCGACGGCAAACACTTTGTCGGCCTGGCGCTGGACGATGTAAACCAATACGACATGAGCGAAGACCGCCTGCAACAGTGGTGTGAACAGATCCTGCTGGAGATGGAACCCCTGCTGTAATGCCTTTGGGCGCGGTTTATCATGACCGCGCCCAATCCCCCGCTTATTTCCACAACCGGAAGCGGCTTTCCTCTTCTCCGACAGGCGCTTCGCCGCTCAGACGGGCCGGATCGGCCACCTGATACCAGTCCAGCTTACGTGTCAACAGCATAATCCCCGCCAGAATCGCAAACAGCAGCCCCGCGCCCAGCACCAACGCGTTATCTTCCGATTGCAGCAGCAGGTACAACACGCCATACAGCATGAGCAGGCTGGCGGCGAACAATGCACCACGCAACCGGCCGCGCAGTACCGCGCTGAGGTAAAAGGCAATCAGCCCACTGCAGGCGATACTGGCCAGCAGATAAGCGGTGGCAAAGCCGAAATGCTCGGAGAACGCCAGCAGGATCAGGTAGAACAGCACCAACGCCGCCCCCACCAGCAAGTATTGGATCGGATGCACCCGCAGGCCGGTCAGGGTTTCGAACAGGAAGAACGCCATAAACGTCAGGCCGATAAACAGCACCGCATATTTCACCGCGCGTTCAGTCAGTTGGTAATGGTCTACGGGTTCAATCAGGCTGGTGCTGAAAGTCGGCAATTTGTCCTCATCGAGGATCCCGTCGTCGTAATGGAAGGCACTGTTGATATTGTTGGCGAACCAGGTACTGCGCCAACGCGCGCTAAAGCCTTTCTCCGTCACTTTACGCTCGTCCGGCAAGAAGGTACCGAGGAAGTTCGGGTGCGGCCAGTTGCTCTGCAACGTCAATTCGCTGCTACGCCCAAGCGGCACCAACGACAGGCTGCTGGTGCCTGCCAACGTGAGGGTGAAATCGGCATCCAATCCGGTTTTCTGCAGCGCGGCCAGCGTCAGCGGGGCATGAATACCCTGCGGCAAAACGTTGACCTGGGTGCCCGGTTCAAAGGTCGTCTGCGACTGCGCACTGGTAAGCGGCGAAATGCTCTTGATACCACGAGAGTCGCTCAGCGACACCAGCAGGAAAGGTTGCCCAATAACGACATTGCTGCGTTGCAGATCGCTCAGATCCGGCTGGCCGAATTTCACCTGAAACTTCAGCGGCCCCTGATACACCTGGGTCTGGTAAATCCCCAACTTGCGCACTTCCACGTTCGGCTTACCGTTAACCTGCAGATTCTCCGGCAACAGATAGCGATGATGCCGGACCATTTGCACCACTTTCTGTCCCTTGTCGTCAGTCTTCTCCTCCCGCTCGGTGTAAGGAATGACAATCAGTGGCCCCAAAATGCGCTGCGCCCGGCTGGTGCTTTCGCTCACCTGCCCCACCACGCTCTGGCGGTAGCCGCTGCGTTCTTCAATCACATTCATTAACTGCGTCACTGGGATGATCATCAAAATCATCAATCCCAGCAGGGTGGCTATTTTCCAAAACAGTACCGATTTCATCATCGCTGCGCGCTCCTTGTAGGTAATGGCGCCACGATAACGGCCTCAGGTGAAAGCAGGATGTGGTTATGTGAAGGGAAGGTGAAGTCAGAGAGATAAGGTGAAAATTGCCACCACGCCGTGCGGCTGGCGGTTGTCCAACCGGATAGCGCCACGGTGCAATCGCGCCACTTCCTGCACAAAGCTTAGCCCCAGACCGCTGCTTTTCGGCTTGTCGGCCCGGGCCAGCGAATAGAAACGTTCGAACACTTTGTCCAGCGCATAATCCGGAATGCCGCTGCCGTCGTCGCTGACGGTGATCCGGTAGTGGCTCTCATGGCGTTCGCCGCGCACGCCGATGCTGCCGCCCGCGGGGGTGAAATCCAGCGCATTGTCGAGCAGATTGGTCAACGCCTGACTGATCAGCAGCGCGTCACCGGTCAGGGTGATCTCTTCCGTCCCTTCTATCTGCAATACAATGCCACGCCGTGCTGCCTGTGCCTCTTTGCCGGCAACCGCCTGGCGCACCAGTGCCGCTATCGCCAATGGCGCCGTCTCCAGCCCGGGACGACTTTCCAGCCGTGCCTGAACCAGCAACTTATCCACCAACTGCTGAATACGCGTGCTCTGCTGTTCGATATTGGTCAGAAAACGCTGAGCGGTGGCCGGAGGTGGCAACTCCTGCAACAGTTCCGCTGCGCCACGGATCGCCGCCAACGGGCTTTTCAACTCGTGGGTCAGGGTATGCACATACTGTTCGATGTAGGCTTTGCCCTCCAGCTTCATCCGCATGCTTTCCAACGCCTGCGCCAATTGCGTCAGTTCATGGCCGCCCATTTTCGGCAACGGGATGCTTTCCCCCTGCGCCACGCCGTCTGCGTAGCGCACCAGCCTGCCAATCGAGCGGTTGATCCACCAAACGAAACCCAGGCCAATCAGCAATGCAATACCCAGCAGCAGCGCCCCCGCCCACAGAATGCGCCGTTCGCTGCGCTTGATCACCGGGGCCATGGTGCTGTTGGGTTTTCCGACGCTGAGTACGCCGATGACTTTGCCCTGCTCCAGCACCGGCGCGGCTACGTACATCACCGAACTGTTTTCATCCTGCGGGTTGCTGCGCGTACTGCGTGCACCGTACTGGCCGCGCAGCGTCAGATAGACGTCATTCCAGCGAGAGTAATCCTGGCCCAGGGCCTTGCCGCTGGAATCAAAGATGACTTTGCCGTCTTGATCGGTGAGATAAACGTGATATTCGCTGCGATCCTTGCGGATGCCGGCAATATTGGCGCCGATTGGCCGTTGATTGAGTTGAGCGAATGCCTGCGCCAGCTGGCCGTGTGCCACATCGGCACGTTGCATATCCAGACGCGCAATTTGCGCCAGCAGGTTGGCGGTATCCACCAACGTGCCTTCGGTTGCACGCCGCACACCGGGCTTCACTTCCTGCACGAAAATGCTCAGCACGAAATACCCTGCCACCGCCACAATCAGGAAATACCCCAGCAGCAGGCGCAGACCTATTCTCATGGTTGGCGGCTCACGCTGTAGCCCAGGCCACGATGAGTATGGATTGGCGGTTCGCCCGGATCGATCGTGCGCAGCTTGGCGCGCAGTGTTTTGATATGGGTGTCGACAGTACGGTCCAGGCTCTCTTCCGCCTGCGCCCAAACGCTGTCCATCAGTTGCTGACGTGAAAACACCCTGCCGGGGGCCAGTAGCAAAGTTTTTAACAGCAGAAATTCATAGCGAGTCAGTGGCAACGGCTGCTGATGGTAATAAATGGTCGCCGCCGGTTCATCCAGCTCAAAAGCGCCGAAGCTATACAGCGCAGGCTGTTGCAGGCGCTGTTGCTTTTGCAGACGACGCAGAATGGTTCGCACGCGGGCGCTGACCTCACGTGGAGAAAAAGGTTTAGCGACGTAATCATCGGCACCGATTTCCAGGCCGATCAGGCGATCTAGCTCGTCACTGCGGGCGGTGAGAAAAAGAATCGGCAAGTCCGCCGCCTGCGCCAGCAGACGACGACACAGTTCAAAACCGTTGATATCCGGCAAACCGACATCGAGGATCGCCAGCGCGGGCGCCCCTTGCGCCAACGCCTGCAATGCCGGTTCGCCGCGCTCGAACCAGCGCACCTGAAAGCCTTCGCTCTCCAGGGTATAAATCAGCGTATCGGCAATGCTGGGCTCATCCTCCACCAGCCACAACGTCGGCTTCATCAGGGTTCCTCGTCGTCACTGGCCGGCGGGTACAACAGCTGTTGGCGCAAGTGCCGCCAGTCGGCTTTGGCCATGCTGTCGGAGGCCAACCACAAACGACGGCGTTTTTTACCCTGTACCGGCTGCAACGTCAGCAGAATGCCGTAACACGGCATCCAGGGCTGCTTGGCGAGCTGCCATTCTTGCCCGTGCCAACCCACCCGTTGGTTCTCCAACAGGCGTAATTCTCCCTGCCGCGACGCAATGCGTTTTTGGCTACGAATGCATTCAAACACCACCAACGTCAGCAACACCAGCCAGATTGGCCCGTAGCCTTCCGGCCAGGGTGAAATCAGGATCAGCAGGATCAGAACGCCGTGCGCCAGCAGCGAGAGTAACTGGGTGCGCCAGGAAATACGAACATCACATCGCCACTGGGCCACGGTCTTTATTTCGCGTCTGGATCAGTGTCACCATTCTCTGCAGTTCACTGTCCTGCGGAGCGCCATGATTCATCAGCCAGTTGAACAAATCGGGATCGTCGCTCTCAAGCAGGCGGATAAACAGCGCTTTATCTGTGTCATTCAACTGGTCGTACTCATATTCGAAGAACGGCATGATTGAGATGTCCAGCTCACGCATGCCACGGCGACAAGCCCAGTGAATACGTGCTTTGTTATTAATATCCATGTTGTTATGACTAACCTCTTTTCAGCGTGGCTACGCCATCGCAGGGTTCAACCGACACACAGTATGGCAACACCGGCGCGATATAATTCCATCAGCCAAAGATCTGTCTGCAAGGGTAACCCTTGACCGTAAGCCTATAGAGTAACAATTTGACATACTCGCCGGGAAGGACGTTCTCTGCGTAAAGCGTAATTAAGCGCTAAATGTCAAAAAAAGCGCTGCCGGAACGACAAGCGTTAATAACAGTTTGCAAAGCCCGCCGCCTCTTTTACCATGGGGCCAACATACCTTCAGGTAAGCTAACGTTAAGCAGGATCTTACTATGGCGTATAAAATTCCATTTCCACCCCGTCAGCCTTCCGCTTCTTCCCATCTGCCCCTGACCTTGATCTCGCTGGAAGATTGGGCATTGGTGACGCTGAACGGGCCAGACACGGTGAAATACCTTCAGGGCCAGGTGACCGCCGACATCGACGCACTGCCGGCTGACCAGCACGTGCTGTGCGGCCACTGCGACGCCAAAGGCAAAATGTGGAGCAATCTGCGTCTGTTCCACCGCGGTGAAGGCTTTGCCTATCTGGAACGCCGTGGCGTACTGGACAGCCAATTGGCCGAGATCAAAAAGTATGCCGTGTTTTCCAAACTCACCATCGCCGCCGATAACGAAGCGGTGCTGCTGGGCGTAGCCGGTTTTCAGGCACGCGCAGCGCTGGCGGGCATTTTCAATAACCTGCCGGATGCTGAACACCAGGTAGTGCAGGACGGTGAAACCACCCTGCTGCACTTCTCTTTGCCGGCGGAACGTTTTCTGTTGGTCACCACCGCCGCCGTTGCCGAGAAATTGGTCGACAAACTGCGCGAGCAGGCGGAACTGAACGACAGCCAACAGTGGCTGACGCTGGATATCGAAGCGGGTTATCCGGTCATCGACGCCGCCAACAGCGGGCAATTGATCCCGCAGGCCACCAATCTGCAGGCGCTGGAAGGCATCAGCTTCAGCAAAGGTTGCTACACCGGTCAGGAGATGGTGGCACGTGCCAAATTCCGCGGTGCCAACAAGCGTGCGTTGTACTGGCTGGAAGGCAAGGCCGGGCGAGTGCCGCAGCCGGCGGAGGATCTGGAACTGCAACTGGGAGAAAACTGGCGCCGTACCGGTACGGTATTGAGCGCGGCCAAACTGGCCGACGGCACGCTGTGGGTTCAGGTGGTGCTGAATAACGATCTGGACGCCGACAGTAAACTGCGGGTGCGCGATGATGCCGCCAGCCAGCTGGCTATCAAACCGCTGCCGTATTCACTGGTAGAAGAAAAATAAGAATGGGAGCGGTCAGGGCTTCTTAGTCTATCCGCAATAGATTTCGCACTGCAGCCAGGCGGCAAGCGGGCAGATCCCAGAAGCTTACTCAGTAAGTGACTGGGGTATGCACGCACAGCCAACAACGCTGCAGTGTGAAAGATATCTGCGAATATCAGACGTACAGATAAATCGCCATAAAATGGCACAGGCTGCCGCCAAGCACGAAACCATGCCAGATAGCGTGACCAAAACGGAATCGCTTCGAAGCGTAGAAAATCACCCCCAGGGTATAAACCACCCCGCCAACGGCCAACAGCGTCACACCGCCTAACTCCAGACGGGTCGCCAACTGATAAATCACGATCAACGACAGCCAGCCCATGGTCAGGTAGGTCACCAGCGACAGCGCTTCAAAACGGTGGGCAAACGCCAGTTTAAACAGCACGCCCAGCAGCGCCAATCCCCAGATTACCGCCATCAGCCCCTTGGCCAAAGGTGAGTTCAACCCCACCAACAGAAACGGCGTGTAGGTACCGGCAATTAAAAGGTAAATGGCGCAGTGATCAAACTTTTTCAGCCAATGTTTGGCCTTTTGATGGGGAATCGCATGGTAAAGCGTGGAGGCGAGAAACAGCAGGATCATGCTGCCGCCATAAAGACTGTAACTGGCGATAGCCGTGACATCGGCACCGCTATTAACCGCCTGCACCAGCAGCAATACCAGGCCGACAATGCCGAAAACCAGCCCGATGCCGTGGCTGATGCTGTTGGCTATTTCTTCCGCCCACGGATAGGCCGCAGCGGTAATTTTTTCGGTACCGGCTTTCACTACGCCCGTTTTTCCCATAACGCACAACCCCTCAAAACGCCCAACATTGTTCGAAATTACCGCAAAGCAGCTTAACTGAGAATAATTTCAGTGTACACGTGTACGCTAAAATAAAACTGTGTACGCGTGTAACCATCGAAATCCCTCGCCCGCTGGTCTACAATCGATCCGCTTCAACCCATCTACCTTGAGGTTTACACCATGTCATCCGCTGTACCCGCGTTAGATTTCGGCTCCATGACTCAGGTCATCCAGTTCCTGATGGAAATCGACAAGTTGAAAAGCGTGCAACGTCGCACCAAAGTACTGGGCACCCAACGCCAGGAAAACTCCGCCGAACATAGCTGGCACTTCGCCGTTGGCGCCATGAGCCTGGCCCCTTACGCCGGCGAGGGCGTGGATATCCAGCGGGTCATTCAGATGGCACTGCTGCATGACATCGTTGAGATCGATGCCGGCGACGTGCTGGTGTACGATCTGGCGGCGCGCGCGGCGATCCACGATCAAGAGGTTGCGGCGGCACAGCGTCTGTTCGGCATGCTGCCGGACACTCAGCGCGAGTATTTCACCGCTTTATGGCAGGAATATGAAGATGGCGAGAGCGCCGACGCACGCTTTGCCCTGGTGCTGGATCGCACCATGCCGATGCTGATGAACCTGCACAACGAAGGCCAAAGCTGGGTCGAAAACGGCATCAGCCTGAAACAGGTATTGTCGCGTAATACGATGATTGAAGAAGTTTACCCTGAGCTGTGGAAACACCTGCTGCACCACCTGCAGGACGCCCAGCGCAAAGGCTGGCTGAAGTAACTCAGCAGCAAGCCGGGTGAACACCTCACCCGGCACACCCTTCACAACGGCTTATGCGCCGTTTCTTTTGCGGCAATCACCGCCCACAGCGTGATCAGTAACGCCACCACCACATAGGCCGAGATCGCCAACGTGCTTTCGTAAGACTTGAACAACGAAGCGATGATCAAGGGCGCAAACCCGCCGCCGATAATCCCCGCCAGCGTGTAGGCCAATGAAGATCCGGCATAACGCACCCGGGTCGGGAACTGTTCGGTGATAAATGCCGCCTGCGGGCCGTACATCGCCGCATGGATCAGCAGGCCGACCACCACCGCCAGGCAGATCAGCACCGGCTGGCTGCTGTCGAGCAGCACAAAGAACACGAACGCCCAAACCATCGCCGCCAGCGCGCCGCCGATATACACCGGCCGACGACCAAAACGGTCCGACAGGGCACCGAACATAGGTACGGTAATCGCGTTGCCGATCGCCCCCAGCATGGTGGCGGCCAGTGCCACCGGGCGCGGCAGGTTCAGCACCGTAGTGACGTAGGTCAGGGTAAAGACCACCACCAGCGCATACAACACGTCGGACCCGATACGCGAACCGCCGGCAATCAGCAGCGGACGCCTGTATTGGGTGAACACCTCACGGATCGGTGCATGAGTGACGTCCTTCGAGGCTTCCAGTTTGAGAAACGCCGGCGTTTCCCCCACCCCACGACGCAGCCACAGGCCGAACACCACCAGCACCAGGCTCAGCAGGAAAGGAATGCGCCAGCCCCACTGTTGGAAATCATCCGCCGACATTGCCACCGTCACCAATGTGATCAAGCCGGTTCCGATCAACGTGCCGCAGGAAGGGCCGACCTGAGCAAAGGAGGCATTGCGCCCACGCTGATGCGGTTTGCCGTGCTCCATCGACAACAGTACCGCCCCGGCCCATTCGCCTCCCAGTGCAATCCCCTGAATAAAGCGCAATGTCACCAACAGCAGCGGGCTCCAGATGCCCCAACTGGCGTAACCGGGCAACAACCCCATCAGCGCGGTAGTCACCCCCATGATCACCAGCGTCGTCACCAGCACAAAGCGCCGTCCCAGCACGTCGCCGAGGTGGCCAAATACGATGCCGCCAATCGGCCGGGAAACATAACCGACCGCGTAGGTGGAAAACGCCAGAATAGTGCCCACCAGCGGATCGAAAGACGGGAAAAACACGTGATTGAAAATCAGCGCCGCCATGATGTTGTAAACGGTGAAGTCATACCATTCCAACGCGGTGCCGATAGAACTGGCCGCCGCCAGCCTGCCGGTTTTCGGTGGATGGGTGGCAGGATCGGCAGCGGACAAATTCGCGGTCGGCGTTTCGGTGGTTGAAGTGCTCATGATGACAGCTCCTGAGTGGTCAGTTGCCAGCCAAGGGCATAATGCAGGGCTTCGGCGGCAGGGATTTTCAGTTGGCGACAGGCCAGTTCACTCAGCCGTTGGCCGGCCTCGGCGCTGCTGCTTTCGATCAGCAGCATCGGCAACAAATGGCGGTTTTCCCGCGACTCTTTCGGCAACGGCGAGCTGAGCGCTGCGTCCGGCGACAGCAGGCTACTGCGCACAAAACCGGGCTGTTCGGCCAGCATGGTCCCAAGCTGGTTGATGCAGGCTTTCACTTTATCTGGCTCTGCCGGTGCAAGGGTAACGATAGCCAGATGACTGCCGCAGCCCTGCCCGGTCACCGCCTCCACCGCACACACCCGACGCATGGGATCACGCATTTTGTCGAGGCTGGCCACCGACCAGGGGGTTTGCTGGGTAAATGCGGCGCGGTAAGCCGCTGAGGTAAAACTGGCCAGTGATTCGGTTTTGTACAATCCGAGATATTTGCGCCCGCCGTGCAGCGCCTGATAACGGGTGCCTGACAAAAAGCCGGGCACCCGTACCCGCTCTTCCACGTGCTCACGGTCGTACCACTGATTGAAATCCGCCTCATCCTGTGCGGCGACATCTGTTGCGACAAACAGCATTCCGTTCGGGGAACCGGTCATGGGTACTCTCCTGTTAGCTCAAAGTAAGGCGGGGTTATTCCCCACCGAAAAATCACGCGCCGGCGAGGCAGCGTTCGATCGCCAGCGCCCAGCCCAGCAGCGCCTCGTCATGCAGGGACAACCCGGCGACCATCAGACCAACCGGTGCCTTGTCGGCACGTTGGCATGGCAGTGACAACGCACAACCGTCGAGGAAATTGATCACCGAAGGATTGCGCAGCGCGGCGCCATTGATCCGGAAATAGGCTTCTTCATCCGCTTCCAACTCGGCCAGGATCGGGGCAACGAACGGCACCGTCGGCATCAGCAATGCATCAAATTCCTGCACTGCGGCAGTCACTCGTCGTTGCCAATCGGCACGCAGCGCCCGTAATTGCTGCAGATTCTTCTCATCCAGCTCCTGACCACGGCGAATGCGCGACAGCACCCTTGGGTCATAGTCATCGGCATGTTCGGCAATCAGCGTCTGGTGCCAGCGCCAGGACTCCAGCGCAGTAAATCCCCCCTCGGCATTGATCGCCGCCAGTTCGGCGAACTCCTGGCAGGGAATAAATTCAATCTGCGCCCCAGCCTGCGTCAGACGCTGCAAACTGAGCTGGAATGCGGCGTTAACCTCATCGTCCAGTCCCTCCAGCACCAGCGTTTGCGGCACGGCGAAACGTGCCTGACTCAAACTTTTCTGCTGCGGTTGCAGCGGGCGATCGGCGATTGCCGCATCCAGCGCCAGGCAACCGGCAACGTCATGGGCTATCACGCCTATTGAATCCAATGAAGGGGAGAGCGGTAGCAGGCCGCCGCTGTTGATGCGACTGGCGGTGGGCTTATAACCGGTCAGGCCGCAAAAGGCCGCCGGGATCCGCACCGAGCCGCCGGTATCGCTGCCGATCGAACCGAAACACATGCCGTCGCTCACCGCCACCGCCGCCCCCGAAGATGAACCGCCGGGAATGCGGCGCGCGCGGCGATCCCATGGGTTGGCGGGCGTGCCGTAGTGCGGGTTGATCCCCAAGCCCGAATAGGCGAACTCGGTCATATTGGTTTTGCCCATCACCACCGCGCCTGCCTGCAACAAGCGCGCCACCACGGCAGCATGGGCGTTAGCCACTGGCGCATCGGCCAGCACGCGCGACCCTGCGGCGGTGGCCTCCCCCGCTATATCAAACAGGTCTTTGACCGATACCGGTACGCCGTCCAGCGCCGAAAGAGGATGACCCTCAGCACGGCGCCGATCGGCGGCCAATGCCTGTTGCCGTGCCCATTCGGCATACACGTGAGTGAAGGTGCGCCGCCCCTCTCCTTGTTCATCGACGATTTGCGCCAGGGCGTCCGCAGTCAGTTGTGTGGCGGTGAATGCCCCCTTGGCCAACCCGGAGGCGGCCTGGGCTAAAGTCAGCTTTTTCATCAGGCCACCACCGGCAGTTCGATACTGCGATAGCTGTGACTGATGGTTCGCCCCAGCACCTCATCCACCAGTTCCATGCGGAACTCGGTCGCCGGCCGGATACCGCCAATCGCCGCCACCGTCCCGCAAGCCATCGCCAGCCCGTCACGGGGTTGCGGCACCGTCAGCCCGCCTTCCGGCAGTTGTTGACCGCTCAGGTACCGATCCAGCAGATCGCCAGGGGTGCGCAGACTGGCAAGACGGCCCTGCTGATAAAGCTGGAACTCACCGTTTTCCTTGACCCACGAGCGCAGGATCAACGAATCCCAGTGTGCGATCACTTCGCGCAGCGGCCAGGCGGCGCGGGCAACCGGCTTGACGCAGAGTTGCTTGGACAGCGCTACGCTGTGCGCCTCCAGTTGACGATCGGTATGATCCGAGGCCAGCGAAACATACAGCTCACCCTGATGCGTGAAGATCAACGGCTCCGCTTCGCCGGAGCTGGCATTGCCGATCACTTCGATACGTTCGTTCTGGCTTAGCTGGTTAACCGCCACTCGATAAAACAGCGGGATTGCACTGGGTTGGGGCACGCCCAGCTCGGCCAATTCCCTGATATGGTGCAGGATCGCCTCGCGATCCCGGCCGGTCCAACCGGCGATAACCAGGTGATCAATCTCGACATCCAGCACCCCAGCGCCGCTGGATTCGGGTAAAGTAAAGGTCAGTCTCATGGCGTTTGTGCCTCTTTGGTTAAAATACTGTGAAATTTCACTATATCTTTAGTTACCAAATAAGCGATTTCCGTGCCATGTTTTTGTGTACTATGTCTAAAAACTTTCGTCTTGCAGGAGCAGAACGTGATGACCCTTGACGCAGAGAGCCCGGAACTCCCGACGGCAGAGGAAGCCGGGCTGTCACTGAATGAACTGGCCTACCGACGCTTTAAGCAGGCGCTGGTGACGTTAAGCTATAAACCTGGTGAATATCTCAACACCGCTCAGGTGATGAGTGAGCTGGAGATGGGCAGAACACCGATCAATCAGGCGATCCACCGGCTGGCCAATGAAGGATTACTGCAGGTGATCCCGCGCAAAGGGGTGATGGTTTCGCCGCTGTCGATGGACGATGCGCTGGAGCTGATCGAGGTGAGGCTGGCCAATGAAATGCTGTGTATGCGACTGGCCAGCAAGAGAATTACCGAACCACAGATCGCCGCGTTGACGGCGCTCAATCAACAAATCGAAGCCGCCAGCCAACAGCGAGATCGGGTGCGGATGATGATGCTGGATCATCAGTTCCACCAGCAACTGGCGTTGATCGCCGGTAATAATATGTTGGCGGATATTCTGAGCGTACTGCACGCCAGAGCGCAGCGCTTCTGGGCCAGCACGCTGTCACGTGAAGGCCATATGCGGGAGGTCATCGAGGAACACCGGGCGATTATCGCCGCGCTGGCCGCGCAGGACGATGACGCAGCCGCCAATGCGGCGCAGGCGCACATACTGTCATTCCGCAGTGCGCTGCTGCATGAGGGTTAATCGGCCATCAGCGGCCGCCGGCGGCCTCAATAAAGCTGCCGGTGACGTAAGACGCGGCATCGGACAGTAGCCAGACAATGATTTCCGCCACCTCTTCCGGGGTGCCGCCGCGCTGCATCGGCAGGCTGCTTTTTACCCGATCAACGCGCCCCGGCTCGCCGCCGCTGGCATGCATTTCGGTGTAAATAAGCCCCGGCCTTACCGCGTTGACGCGAATGCCCTGCGCCGCCACCTCCAACGCCAGTCCGGTGGTAAGCGTGTCTACCGCCCCTTTAGAAGCGGCATAATCGATGTATTCCCCCGGTGCGCCGATGCGCGCGGCAGCGGAAGAGACATTGACGATCGCCCCGCCCTGCCCACCATGACGATGCGCCATGCGCTTCACCGTCTCGCGGCAACAGAGAAAATAACCGGTAACGTTAGTGCTCAATACCTTGTTGATGCGCTCGGCAGTCAGTTGCTCAATCCCCGTCTGCTGAAACAAAATGCCGGCGTTGTTGACCAGTGCGCTGATCGGGCCAAGGCCAGCATCCAGCGCGTCGAACATTGCCACCACCTGATTTTCATCGGCGACATCCGCTCTCAGCGCCAGCGCCCGGCAGCCCAAAGCTTCGATTTCCGCCACCACCTGCGCCGCCGCCGTTTCATCTTTCAGATAGTTAACGCCCACCGCATAACCCTGGCGAGCTAACAGCAGCGCCGTGGCGCGACCAATGCCACGGCTGGCGCCGGTGACCAATGCAACTTTCGTCATGTCGTTCCTTTCTCTGGTTGGGAAGTCAGAAACTGTAGCCGGCGCTCAGGAAAGCGATCCCAGCCGTTTTTTTCTCGACGATCGGGCTTTTCGCCGCATCGCCCAGCAGAGTATATAGACTCACTCCGCCCTGAAAGGCAATTTCCGGCGTCAATTGATAGTTCAGCATGCCGGTGAACGTTGCCTTGCAGAACGTTCGTCCACTAGCCGGAGGATATCCACCAGGCGTGCTTTGTCTGCATGTGTCCCCCGATAATACATGTTGCCGAAAGTGTTATTGATATTCGCTCACCGGCAAGCTGATTTAAAAAATCAGAAGCGCCAGGTCACGGCAACATTGCCCTCTAATGAATGACTGCCTTTGCGCAACAGCTCGCTGGAAACACCGGCGCCCAATGAAACCGCCTGATTAATCTGATACTGGACTCCAGCCTGCGCGGCCAGCGTATCGCGCCCAGCCAGGGTGCTTTCGCTATCAAAAGCAGAGGCGTTATAGCCCACAAACCGCGCACGCTGCGTCACCTTGCTGCTCAGCAACTCATGCTGCCAGCCAAGGCGCAGGGTGGCGGACAGCGCCTGCGCTCCCTGCAACGGCTGTTGGTACAGCGCCTCGACTCCCAGCGTGCTTTGCAGCGAGTCCGCATAATGCCCCTTAATCTGCAGCGACGGCGCGCCGAAACCGGATTCTTTAATCGTACGATGGGTGGTCGCGGTATAATCAAGCGCCGCCACCGGGCCGAGGCTGAACCTATCCGTTAACGCAAAATGATATCCGCCGCCCAAGGTTAATGAGCCGTTCCAGGCCGTCCAGTCGCTTTTGCTGGTGCCGCTTACGCCGGCAACCTCAAACTGACGCTTCATCTGATTATCCTCCGCCCCCACACGGCCCAGACCATAAGCAAACGGCCCAACCATCGCATTCTGTGCGTAGTTGAACTGCAAGCCAACATCAAACGAAGTGCTGTGCGTTCGCGCACGATCGGCGCTTTTGGCATTGACGGTTTGTCCACCGACTGCCGCGTGGAAGCCGGTTGTCAGGCCCGGCAGCAGTGCGTTACGTTTTTCAGCCCCGAACAACACGCCATAACCTGATGCGTTGTAACCGGCGATATTGCCCGTCGTGTTCTGCCAGTTGCCACCGCCGTAAGGCAAGGCAAAGCTGATCCAATCTTGCTCGTCGCCCGTAGGAGCCAGCGTCAAATTGCGCTCCGGCGCCGTCAATGCGCGGGTTAACTGGCGTTGGCGATCGAATGAGGTTTGAATCAGACTGTTATAGGCCGACGGATCCAGTTGCGCCAAGGCGCTGTTAACCTGCCTGCCTTCAGGATCGGAGAAATCCAGCGCAGTCAGTAACGGACGCAGCTCATTCCCCGCCGTTGCCGCTGCGCGGGCTAATGCCAGCCCGACGTTCCGCTCATTTGCACTCTGCGCATACTGGCTGTAGGCCGATGCGCCACGGGTCGCACTGATTTGATATTGCCCGGCTTCCAGCGGAGCCACATGGAAGCTCAACGTCGGCGATGGTGTCTGAATATTGAGCTGATCGAACTCACCGCTGACCTGACCCAATTGCAGCAGGGAGGCGCTGTTCATCTGCCAGTCTGATGCATACCAGTCTTTTCGCGGCACCAGCGCCAGAGTGCCGTCCAAGCTGGATTTACCGCTGATTTGCACCTGATCGCCATGCCCCTGGCCGTCAAACACCAGTTGCAAACGCCCCTGTGGCCCTTGACGATAATCGCCGTCGATCGACAGCTTGCCAAAAGGAGAACCGGTGGTAAGTAAGCCGTTATTGGTAAACAGCCCGGCATCCGACAATGCATAGCGGCTATTGCCCGCCAGTTGTGCATCCGGCTCGATATCCACGCTATAAACCTGGTGGTTACCGTTCAGTGTGGTTTTCCCCCCTTCGACCACCAGCGCCAGGTTGTCCTTGCCGCGAATATTGCCGTTATAGGTGAAATCAAAGTCGTTATCCGCCACTGCAGTCACCTGCCCCAGCGCATCCGGCTGCAGGCCGAAGGTTAAACGAGTGAGGCGCGCCTGGTGATTTTCGTCCCATTGCGCATAGTCAGAAATAATATCGCCCTGAATGTCAGCGCCGCGCATCACGTTAATCGCGCCGGCCAATGCATTCACTGACTGGTAGATGGCCGCTTTGGCCCCTTTTAACGAGCCGGTGATATCGAAGTTAGATACCAACGGCGCAGCCCGGTATTGGGACAAATCGACCCCGCCCCACTGCCAGATATACGAACCCCGGTATTCGGTTTCATTACCCAGCAGGTTGTTGCCGAAATCCAGGCGGGCGGCTACGCCTTCTTTGCCCGTCGCCTCCAGGCTGCCGCGTTGGACAATCTGGTGGTTATCCCCGTACGCCACCAATAAACCGGTGCCGTAGTCGCCATTGGCCTGCACCCGAACGCCAGGTGCGATGCTGAGCGTATTCCCCGCGCCGTCCACCCGGATCCCTGCGGCGGCAACGCCATCAGCCAATATATCGCCGCGTTGCTCGACCCGATTGTTGCTGCCGTAAATGTGCAGCCCAACGCCCCGGGCGGCGGTATTGGCCATACCGTCGATATACGCGGTGCCGGCAGCATTACGCGCGAAATATCCTTGCGGGTTAACCACGTTCAGACCGCTGCCATAAACAGAGCGACCAAAGAAGTTACGACGATCGATGTCGTACCCCATGTCCTGCAGCAACGCCAGTTCGGCTTCCATCATGATGGTGTAATTGCGGTAGTTTTGATGGCTCATCAGGCTGCGATCCAGCTCGATGTGGGACATGTAGTCATCATCCAGCTCGCCCATCACATCGAGAATACGCACCGGAACACCCGGCATGGCACCGTCCAGCACCTCTTTGACATGGCTACCGGCGAAATACCCCTGGTCTTTGCGCACGTCAAAGGCGGATTTATCGTCCGGCCCCTCACAGCCTTTGCATAAAATAGCCTGCCCCGGCTGCGCCGGATTGCCGTTGTCGTCTAACAGGTGTGAAGTCCAGTTCCCGATCGTCGGGCCAAATTGGGTTACCCCATCCTCCACGCCGGCATCGACGCTGATCCCCAGCGCGTGACCAATTTCATGAAAAATGGTGACTTCCAAATCGGTACGGTCATCGGTAGGAAGCAGTGATGGCGAAGCCTGTGTGGGGGTAAAATCCATTTTTCCGATGCGAACAACGGCGTGGGCGCCATTGTCCAGTTCGCCTGCATCCTGCCCCTGCAACACCGCCTGAAGTTGGGTCAGACTAAATGCGGCATCACTGGCATTTTGGCTGACCGCCCCGGCATTTTTGTCGTCAAAGGTGCCGACGTTGATCACCCCCGGCAATTGCCCCGGCTTGGGCTTGATAATATCGGCCCAACGTTGCGCCGCGCTGATGACCTGAGCCTTTTTCGCCTCATCCAGCACCCAGGTGGAATGCTGGGGGATCCCATCTTGATGAAAAAAGCTGTCATCGTTCGGGGCGTAAAAATTCAGTTTAAATACCGTTTGACCGCTGCTGTTGCGAACCTCGTAACTTTCCACCGCCTGTGCGGAACAGAAGGGTAAAGCCGCAATGATTGCGATAGCCAACCTTTTCATAGTGCACTCCCTTGTGAGTCAATCTTCCCTGCAAAATAGTTTGCTGTTCACAATTTAGTCGCATGGGTATAAACGGAAATTAAACGGGAGAGGCTTAGATAATAAGGAGTACAAACAGCACGAAAATAAAATGATCGGCAACGGATCAACCAGATTAATAAGCAAATAATCAAGAAATTATCGCAAAAAAAAGCAGCGCATTTGCGCTGCCTTTTCATTATCTTCCGGCCGACAAACTTATTCGTATTCGCTCATCGGTACGCAGGAACAGAACAGGTTACGGTCGCCGTAGACGTCATCCAGACGCTTCACGCTCGGCCAGTATTTGTTCTCAAGCACCCCGGCGATAGGGAACACCGCCTCTTCACGGCTGTAGGCGTGCTGCCAGTCGCTGACCAGCTCGGCCTGGACGTGCGGCGCGTTCACCAGCGGGTTATCTTCCAGCGGCCATTCGCCTTTCGCCACCCGGTCAATCTCACCGCGGATCGCCAGCATCGCATCGATAAAGCGATCCAGTTCTACCTTGCTTTCCGATTCGGTAGGTTCAACCATCAGCGTGCCTGCTACCGGGAAGGACATGGTCGGCGCATGGAAGCCGTAGTCGATCAGGCGTTTGGCAATATCCATTTCGCTGATACCGGTCTCTTCCTTCAGCGGACGAATGTCGAGAATACATTCATGCGCCACGCGGTGATCGCGGCCGGTATACAGCACCGGGTAAGCATCTTTCAAACGGGTCGCAATGTAGTTGGCATTCAGAATCGCCACCTGGCTGGCCTGTTTCAAGCCTTCCGCACCCATCATGCGGATATACATCCAGCTGATTGGCAGGATCGAGGCGCTGCCGAAGGGGGCTGCGGAGACGGCGCCCTGTTGGGTGGTCACACCGTCGATCTGCACCACGCTGTGGCCCGGAACGAACGGTGCCAAATGCGCTTTCACGCCGATAGGGCCCATGCCTGGACCACCGCCGCCGTGCGGGATACAGAAGGTTTTATGCAGGTTAAGGTGTGAAACGTCCGCCCCGATATAACCCGGGGTGGTGATACCCACCTGAGCATTCATGTTGGCGCCGTCGAGGTACACCTGGCCACCGAACTGATGAACGATCTGGCACACTTCGCGGATAGTTTCTTCGTACACGCCATGGGTCGACGGGTAAGTCACCATGATGCAAGACAGCTCTTCACCCGCCTGTTCTGCCTTGACGCGCAGATCGTGCAGATCGATGTTGCCGTTTTTGTCGCAGGCTACCACCACCACGCTCATGCCCGCCATTTGGGCAGAAGCCGGGTTGGTGCCGTGCGCAGAACTTGGGATCAGGCAAATATGGCGACCCGTTTCATTGCGGCTTTCATGGTAATGGCGGATCGCCAGCAAACCGGCATATTCGCCCTGTGCGCCGGAGTTCGGCTGCATGCAGACCGCGTCATAACCGGTCAGTTGCACCAGCCACTGCGACAGTTGGCCGATCATCTGCTGGTAGCCGGCTGCCTGCTCTGGCGGGCAGAACGGATGCAGTTCAGAGAATTCAGGCCAGGTAATCGGGATCATTTCCGCGGCGGCGTTCAGCTTCATGGTGCAAGAACCCAGCGGGATCATTGCCTGGTTGAGCGCCAGATCCTTGCGTTCCAGACGGTGCATATAACGCATCATCTCGGTTTCGCTGTGATAACGATTGAAGACCGGGTGAGTCAGGATCGGATCCTGACGCAGCATGGCGGCCGGGATCGACTGACTGTTTTTGCTCACCGCCGCGTCCAGCGCGTCGATGTCCAGACCATGGTCGTCACCCGCCAGCAAGGCGAACAGCGTCTGCACGTCTTCACGTGAAGTGGTTTCGTCCAGCGTAATGCCCACTGCGCCGTGAATGTCGGTACGCAAGTTGATGCCGAAGCTCAACGCGCGTTCCAGCACCGCGGCCTTGTCTTTCACTTCCACCGTCAGGGTATCGAACCAGGTTTTGTGGCGCAGCGCCAGGCCCGCCTGTTGCAGCCCGGCGGCCAGAATGTCGGTCAGGCGATGGATCCGCCCGGCGATGCGCTGCAGGCCTTGTGGGCCATGGTACACCGCGTACAGGCTGGCGATATTGGCCAGCAGTACCTGCGAGGTACAAATATTCGAGTTGGCTTTCTCGCGGCGGATATGTTGCTCACGGGTTTGCATCGCCATTCGCAGCGCAGTGTTACCGGCCGCATCGCGGGAAACGCCGATAATACGGCCCGGCATAGAACGTTTGAATTCGTCGCGGCAGGCGAAGAAGGCCGCGTGTGGGCCGCCGTAACCCATCGGCACGCCAAAGCGTTGCGCGGAGCCGAATACCACGTCTGCGCCCTGCTTGCCCGGCGCCGTCAGCAACACCAGCGCCATGATGTCGGCCGCCACGCTGGTACCGATTTTACGGTTTTTCAGCTCGGCCAGCAGTGCGCTGTAGTCATGCAGTTCACCGGTGGTGCCAACCTGTTGCAACAGCACGCCGAACACGCCCTGCAGCTCCAACACTTTCTCGGCTTTATCCACGATCACTTCGAAACCGAAGGTTTCGGCACGGGTACGCACCACGTCCAACGTCTGAGGATGGACGTCATCAGCCACGAAGAAACGGTTGGCGTCTTTCAGCTTGCTGGCGCGCTTGGCCAGCGCCATCGCTTCGGCCGCCGCAGTGGCTTCGTCCAGCAGCGAAGCGGATGCCAGATCCAAACCGGTCAAATCGAGGGTCAGGGTTTGGAAGTTCAGCAGCGCCTCAAGACGGCCCTGCGACACTTCCGGCTGATAAGGGGTATATGCGGTGTACCAGCCCGGATTTTCCAGCATATTGCGCAGGATCACCGGCGGCGTCAGCACCGCGCTGTAGCCCATACCGATATAGGATTTGTAGCGCTGATTCTGCGAGGCAATCGCCTTCAGTTCGGCCAGCGCCTGATGTTCAGTTGCCGCATCACCCACCGGCGGCGGCGCAGGCAGTTGAATGTCTGCCGGCACAATCTGTTGGATCAGCGCGTTGAGCGAGCGTGCACCCACCGCTTCCAGCAACTGCTGCTGTTGTTCTGCAGAAGAGCCGATGTGACGTTCGATGAACGCTTCGCTGTGTTCAAGTTGGCTGAGTGTCTGAGTCATTGCTACAAATTCCTGAATGCTTACGGGGTACGGGATATAGCCTGAACTAAAACGCCCCGGCAGAAAGGCCTGGGGCGTTGCATCGATTACTCGTCGATAGACTTTTGATAAGTATCAGCATCAAGCAGGTTAGCTAACTCGCTTTCGTCTGACGCTTTAATCTGGAACAGGAAACCTTCACCGTAAGGCTCGCTGTTCACCAACTCCGGAGAACCTTCCAGTTCAGCGTTTACCGCAACGATTTCACCGCTGATTGGCGCATAGATATCGGAAGCCGCTTTTACCGATTCCGCGACGGCGCAATCTTCGCCTGCGGCAACGACACGGCCCACTTCCGGCAAATCAACAAACACCATATCGCCCAGCAGTTCCTGTGCGTGTTCGGTGATGCCTACGGTGTAAACACCGTTCCCTTCTGAACGTACCCACTCGTGTGAGGACGCGTATTTCAATTCTGTTGGCACATTGCTCATCGCCAGCTACTCCTTCGAAGAAATAAAGAATCAATAAACAAAAAATTAATTAATCAGTGACTTACCGGCACGCACAAATCCAGGTTTGGTGACCTTGACCGGCATTTCACGGTTGCGGATCTGTACGATGGCCTGTTCGCCGATACCGGCAGGGACGCGCGCCAGGGCAATGCTGAAACCCAGAGTCGGTGAGAATGAACCGCTGGTGATCACCCCTTCATGCGTCTGACCTGCCGCATCGGTGAAACGCACCGGCAGCTCATTACGTAATACGCCTTTTTCCGTCATGATCAAGCCGACCAGTTGTTCGGTGCCCTGTTCACGCTGTTTTTCCAGCGCTTCGCGGCCGATGAACTGACGATCTTCCGGCTGCCAGGCGATAGTCCAGCCCATGTTGGCGGCCAATGGTGAAATGCCTTCGTCCATCTCCTGGCCATACAGGTTCATGCCCGCTTCCAGACGCAGGGTGTCACGCGCGCCCAGACCGGCCGGCTTGACGCCCGCCGCCAGCAGTTGCTGCCAGAAATCCGCCGCCTGCTCTTTCGGCAGGGCAATTTCATACCCTGCTTCGCCGGTATAACCGGTGGTGGCAATAAACAGATCCCCGGCCTGCACGCCGAAGAACGGCTTCATGCCCTCAACCGCACTTTTTTGTTCCGGGGTAAATAAGGTGGCGGCGCGCTCTTTGGCCTGTGGGCCCTGCACCGCAATCAGCGCCAGATCGTCACGCACCGTCAGCGCTACGCCGTACGGAGCTGCATGTTCTTCGATCCAGGCCAGGTCTTTGTCGCGCGTGGCGGAGTTCACCACCAGGCGGAAATAGTCTTCGGTAAAGAAGTAAACGATCAGGTCGTCGATCACGCCGCCGGACGCATTCAGCATGCCGGTGTACAGCGCTTTGCCAGGTTGGGTGAGTTTGGCGACGTCGTTCGCCAGCAGGTAACGCAGGAACTCGCGGGTACGGGCGCCGCGCAGATCCACAATGGTCATATGGGAAACGTCGAACATACCGGCATCCTGACGCACGGCGTGGTGCTCATCGATCTGGGAGCCATAATGCAGCGGCATCATCCAGCCATGAAAATCTACCATGCGCGCACCGCACGCCACGTGCTGGTCGTACAGTGGGGTTTGCTTTGCCATCTTATCCCTCATTCCACTCAGAAGCTGAAGATAGGGTGCTGCTACGCAATACGTCAGATTATGGCTTGTGGCCGGATTGCGTGGCGCACTGACTGCCCAACAGAAACGCTGCGCCGAAATCGACAAAAACTGCGGCTAATCGCCGCGACGCAAACGATACCTTTGCTCTGACGTTATCACCGAACGACCGCATTAACCATAAGTTAAAATAGGCTTGGCGGCGTTCTGCGCCAGTAAAAAGCCGGGCTAGTGTGCAGAGTTTTAAACTGGAAAACTGCGCTTTAAGGCACAAAACCAACAATTAAAGCACCAAAAATCCGAAGTTATATAACAAACCCACGGCCAGATACGGAATTTCGACTTTTGATAACCGGTTATGGAATTAGAAAAAGTAATGGGAAAAACAACCTGAAATTAGATTATTTCAAATGAAGGGTTATATAAGGAAAAGCTATGGCGATAAGGCGCAGATCTGCGCCTTTAGGGAACGATAACGCTACGGGGAAACAAGACAGAGGGACCGGCAGACGGGTCCCTCTCAGGCAGTCATCAGGCCAGCCATTCCGGCAGATCGTTCAGGCCCATAGCCTGACGCACCAGCTTTGGCTTCACGCCCGGCAGGCTGTCAGCCAGCCGCAGCCCGACATCACGCAGCAGCTTCTTCGCCGGGTGGTTGCCGTCAAACAGTTCGCGGAACCCTTGCATACTGGCCAGCATGACCGCGGCACCGTGCTTGCGGCGGCGTTCGTAGCGGCGCAGATACAGATGCTGACCAATATCCTTGCCCTGACGTTGCAGGCGGCGCAACTCGGCAATCAGCTCGGCGGCGTCCATAAAGCCCAGGTTCACCCCCTGCCCGGCCAACGGATGCACGGTATGGGCCGCATCGCCCACCAACGCCAGACGGTGTGCAGCAAAGCTGCGTGCATAACGCCCGGTCAACGGGAAAGTCTGGCGTTCGCTTTCCACCTGACAAGCACCGAGGCGCAGATCGAAGGCCATCGCCAGTTCACGGTTAAACTGTTCAGGCTCCAGCTGCTTGAGGCGTTCGGCCTCTTCGGGAGCAACCGACCAGACGATGGAGCTTAAATGCGGATCGCTGAACGGCAGAAACGCCAGAATGCCATCGCCGTGGAATACCTGCCGCGCCGTCGCCAAATGCGGCTCTTCGGTGCGAATGGTGGCCACCAGCGCGTGGTGGCGATAGTCCCAGAAGGTCAACGGAATATCGGCATGCTGACGCAGCCAGGAGTGAGCGCCGTCGGCACCGATCACCAACCGGGCAGTCAGCATACGGCCGTCCTCCAGGGTGATGAACGCGTCGTTCTCGCCCCAGGCCACCTGTTTGAGCGCCGCCGGGGTGATCAGCGTGACATCACTCAGGCTTTCCGCCCGCTTCCACAACGCCTGCTGGATCACCGAATTTTCAATGATGTGACCGAGATGGCTGAAGCCGCACTCGTCACCGCGAAAAGCGATCTTGCCGAAGCTGTCGCGATCCCACACTTCCATGGCGTTATAGGCGCTGGCACGCAGATTGAGGATCTCGTCCCATACGCCAATGTGCTGCAGCAGGCGCTCGCTGGCGGCGTTGATGGCGGATACGCGCAGTGCCGGTTGCGGCAGCGGCGGCGTCATATCCGGCTGCTGGTGCTCCAGCACCGCAACGCGCAGGCCGCTGCCCTGCAAACCGCAAGCCAGTGCCAGCCCCACCATACCGCCACCGGCGATAACCACGTCAAATGATTGCATGCTGCTTAATTTCCTTAAATGACTCGCTGCGCAGTAATTGCCCAGCGCTTTGGGCGCAGCAGGCTGCGCCTTTAATGATATTCGCTTAGCGATCTACCCAGCCCAGAGTGCGCTTGGCAAAGGCATCGCGCATCGCCGGCAATTGGGCCATCGCCATCAGGCCCAGATTGCGCCCGACCACCAAGGGACCGTACCGGTTGGCGAACAGCCGGATCAAGCCGTCGGTAACGCCAATCGTCGCTTGCTGATCCTGCTGCCGCCGTTGTTGATAGCGACTCAACAACGCATAGCCACCGGGATCTTCCCCGGCCTGCTGTGCCTGGGCCAGCGTTTCCGCCAGCGACATCACGTCGCGCAGGCCAAGATTGAACCCCTGCCCAGCGATAGGATGCAGCGTCTGGGCGGCATTGCCAACCAACGCCAACCGATGGCTGACATGCTGATTGGCGGTCAGCAAGCTGAGCGGATAGCTGTGACGCTTGCCGGCACGCAGGATCCGCCCCAATCGCCAGCCAAACGCCTGCTGCAATTCACTGATAAAGCGCGTATCGTCCCACGCATCAATCTGTTCGCGATCCTCCCGCGCATGGCACCAGACCAATGAGCTGCGCCCCTGGGACATCGGCAGCAACGCCAAAGGCCCGTAACGGGTGAAACGCTCAAAGGCTCGCCCTTGCGGATGCACCGCGGTGGTCACGTTGGCGATGGTGGCAAACTGCGGATAGTCACTTTGCTGCCACTGCAGGTTGCAAGCCTGCGCCAGCGCTGAACGCGAACCGTCCGCTGCCACCAGCAGTTTCCCGCTGATGCGCCGACCGTTATCCAGCAGCACTTCGGCCTGTTCCGCCGTGCGTACCACATCGACCACTCTGGCCGGGCAGTGCAGCGTGACGCCAGGTGCCTTGGCCAGCAGCGCGAACAGTCGTTGCCCGGCGTCGTGCAGCTCAATCACCTGCCCCAGCGCATCAACCTGATAATCTTGCGCGTGCAGATTAACGAACCCGGCATGACCACGATCGCTGACGTGCACATGAGTGATGGCTGTCGCGCAATCGCGCAGTGCCGGCCAAACCCCGATACGCGTCAACTGCTGGCAGGTGCCCTGCGCCAAAGCAATGGCGCGGGCGTCAAATCCCGGATGGCTGCGATCGTCCGGTCGGGTGGCTTCGACCAGATCAACCGCCAATCTTCCCTGAGTGAGCGATGAAATGGCCAGCGCCAGAGTCGCGCCCGCCATGCCGCCGCCAACGATAATTACGCTCATGCCGTTACCTTGCCGCCGCCATCAGCGCTTCGATGGCGTCAGCGTCTTTCACTACGCTGGCGGTCAGGTTTTCATTGCCGTTGGCGGTGATCAGGATGTCGTCCTCGATGCGAATGCCCATGCCGCGATACTCCTCCGGCACGTCGGCATCCGGCGCAATATACAGCCCAGGCTCGACGGTAAACACCATGCCCGGCTCCAGAATACGGTCGCGGTTAGGCGTGCCATAGTGGCCTACATCGTGCACATCCAGCCCCAGCCAGTGGCCAAGCCCATGCATGTAGAACTGACGATGCGCCTGTTCGGCTATCAACTGCTCCACTTCGCCTTTCAGGATCCCCAGCTCCACCAGCCCGGTGATCATGATGCGTACCACCTCATCGTTGACTTCACGGATGCTGGTGCCCGGTTTGAACAATTCCAATGCCCGCGTCAGCGACGCCAGCACAATGTCATACACCGCGCGTTGTGGCCGACTGAACTTGCCGTTGACCGGGAAGGTACGGGTGATGTCGCCCGCGTAGCCTTTATATTCACAACCGGCGTCAATCAGCACCAAATCGCCATCGCGCAATTCACTTTCGTTCTCGGTGTAGTGCAGGATGCAGGCGTTTTCACCCCCGCCGACGATGGTGTTGTAAGACGGGTAGCGGGCGCCAAAGCGGGTAAATTCGTGATGAATTTCCGCTTCAAGCTGATATTCGAACATCCCGGGACGGCATTTTTGCATCGCGCGAGTATGGGCCAGCGCGCTGATCTCACCGGCCCGACGCATAACCGCCAGCTCTTCGGACGATTTGAACAGGCGCATTTCATGCAGCCATGGACGCCAGTCGGTCACGGTCGCCGGTGCCTGAAGGTTCTGGCGGAAGCCCTTGCGCAGCTTGTCCAGCGCGTCGAACAGGATTTTATCGGCGTAGTCGTATTGGCCCTGCCCGTGGTAAACCACGTCCAGGCCATTGAGCAGCAGGGGCAATTGATCGTTGATTTCATCGAACGGCAGCGCGCGGTCCACACCCAGCTTCGCCGGAGCGGCTTCTTGCCCCAGGCGGCGGCCAAACCAAATTTCCGCCGTCAGGTCGCGTACCCGGTTGAACAACACGCTGTGATTGTGCGTCTCGTCGCTCTTCACCAGAATCAACACCGAACCCGGCTCGTTGAAACCGGTCAGGTACCAGAAATCGCTGTTTTGACGGTAAGGATATTCGGTATCTGCACTGCGCGTAGCTTCCGGCGCAGAGAAAATAATTGCCGCGCTGGCCGGAGCCATTTTAGCCAACAGCGCCTGACGGCGACCGTTGAATTCCTGCTGAGTCATCACCTTCTCCTGAAATCAATCTGCCTGTGCTCACGGCCGCTAAGGACGTGAAATCGGGTGTTTAGTGCAAGGTCGGTTTGGCATTTTCCGGCGCCGTCGGCTTATGGCGAGTAAATTCGGTGTGGCACAAAATGGCCGCCACTCGCACATACTCCACCACTTCTTCCAGAGAGTGCTCAAGCTCTTCCTGGTCTTCGTCTTCGTCATAACCGAGCTGAGCGATGTTACGCAGATCGTCGATCGCCTCGCCCACCTCGTCTTTCACCTGCGCCAGCTTCGGCTGCATCATGCCGAGCCCGAGCAGGAAATGATTCACCCAACCGGCCAGCGCATCGGCGCGGTCGAACACGCTGACGGTTTCGCCTTCCGGCATCATCAATTGGAACATGAAATCGTCGTCTTCCAGCGTTTCACGCGTAATTTCATGAAGTTGCTGCAACGGCAGGCTCAGCGCCTGCGGGAAGGCCACGCCTTCATTCGTCAGATCATAGACCAGCGATTGCCAGCCGGCGTCGCGGCTGCCACCGCACAACAGGCCGCTGATCAGGCCGTGCATTTCTGCTGCGGTTAATGCTACCGCTTGCTGGTTAAGAGCAACGGTCAAAGATTGGTAACTTGGAAATGTATTCTGTATAGACATGCGCATTCGTCATCGTTGGCAGGATAAGTTCGTGTTATGCTACCACCAAGGTCCGTCGCTGTACCAGATAAGCGCGACACCTCAGTGGCTAGTTATAATCGTGATGTGTCAGAATTAACACACTGCCGGCAGGGAACAAAATGAGGCTAAATACGCATTTTGAAACCCTTTTTTGACTGGTAATGTCTGACGCAGTAGATTACAACCAGGTACTGAAAAAGGGGTTGTATCTTGGTACCGAGGTATATATAGTGGCGCCCGCTTTGGTGGCCCGGTAAGGGTAAGCTGGGGCTGGCGCGAAATTTAGGCAGGAAGGTGGCATGTCTGCACAACCGGTAGATATTCAAATTTTTGGTCGCTCTTTAAGAGTCAATTGCCCGCCAGAACAACAAGATGCGTTGAACATGGCCGCAGTCGATCTTAACGAACGGTTGCAAGATCTTAAAGTTCGCACTAGAGTCACAAATACTGAGCAGCTCGTTTTCATTGCAGCATTGAACGTTTGTCACGAACTTGCTCAAGAACGGTTGAAAACCCGTGATTATGCGTCCAATATGGAACAACGCATTCGCATGCTGCAACAGACCATTGAACAGGCTTTGCTTGAACAGGGTCGCATCTCTGAACGTCAGGATGCACAATTCGAATAACTTAAGTTGCTGAAACCCAAGGTTTTGGCAATGAGTAAAAAATTTCTCTGAGATGTTCGCCAGCGGGCCAGTCCCCTGAGCCGATATTTAGTACCAACAGAATGTGATGATCCGCGATCGGTGTGCATGCTCGGCCCGCCGAGAAGCCTTAAGATTGCGACAGCACGTTCACCTTGAACCATGGGTTCAAGGGTTACAGCCTGCGACGGCATCTCGGAGATTCCCCCTTCCTCAGCGGTATGTGTGCTGATTATGTCTTTTCAAACCCGGTATGCCCAGCAGCGGCAAAACATCCGAAATCAAATCCGTCAGCGTAGACGCGCCTTAACGCCCGAACAACAACATCATTTTGCCCTGCAGATAGCTGAACGCATCGCGGCACATCCGCGCATCCTGGCGGCGCAGAGCATAGCGGTATTTTTGTCGTTCGATGGCGAGCTGAATACCCGTCCGCTGATTGAACGCCTGTGGCAGTCAGGCAAGCAGGTTTATCTGCCGGTACTGCACCCGTTCAGCCCCGGTAATCTGTTGTTCCTGCACTACACTCCCGAAACGCCACTGGTTAACAACCGCTTCAATATTCTTGAACCGCAACTCGACGTGCGCCATGTGCTGCCATTGAGTTCGCTCGACGTGGTATTGACGCCGTTGGTGGCATTTGACAGCACAGGCCAGCGTTTGGGGATGGGGGGAGGTTTCTACGATCGCACCCTGCAAAACTGGCAACATACCGGCCCCTACCCCATCGGGTTGGCGCATGACTGTCAGCAGGTAGAACGGGTGCCGGTGGAGCATTGGGATATTCCGCTGCCGGAAATCGTGACCCCTGCGCAGAATTGGGCATGGCAAATCGTTAAATAGCAAAAGGCCGGATAAATCCGGCCTCAGATTGCTGACAAAGTCCTTTGCGGTTAAAAGTCCCGATCTGAGGGTTAATAAAAACAAAGGATTATATCTTCTGATTTACCCCAAACATCCGAAAACCACGTTTTTCGGGTGTTTGTCATCAGACTAAGGCCGGACAAATCCGGCCTTTTGGTTACAGCACGTTCAATCAGAACAACAAGCGGGCACGGATGGTACCGGCAATCGCCTTCATGCGTTGCAATGCGGCATCGGCACGTTCGGTTTCCGCTTCGATATCAATAACCACGTAGCCGATTTCCGGACCGGTTTGCAGATACTGCGCGGCGATGTTCACCCCTTCTTCCGCGAAGATCTGGTTAATCTGCGTCAGTACGCCCGGACGGTTTTCATGGATGTGCAGCAGGCGGCTGGAGTTAGGCCCGTGTGCCGGCAAGGACACTTCCGGGAAGTTGACCGCCGACAGGGTCGAGCCGTTGTCGGAGTATTTCGCCAGCTTACCGGCCACTTCGTCACCGATGTTTTCCTGCGCTTCCTGAGTAGAGCCGCCAATGTGCGGGGTCAGGATCACGTTGTCAAACTCGCACAGCGGTGAGTTAAACGGCTCGCTGTTGGTCGCCGGCTCTTCCGGGAACACATCGATCGCCGCACCGGCCAAATGCTTGCTGGCCAGCACCTTGCACAGTTCGGGAATATCCACCACCGTGCCGCGCGAAGCATTGATCAGGATCGAGCCCGGCTTCATCAGCGCCAGTTCCTCTGCACCCATCATGTTTTTGGTCGACGGGGTTTCCGGCACGTGCAGCGTCACCACGTCGCTCATATTGAGCAAATCGGACAGGTGGCGTACCTGCTGGGCATTGCCCAACGGCAGCTTGTTCTCGATATCGTAGAAGTACACTTTCATGCCCAGGCCTTCGGCCAGGATGCCCAGTTGGGTGCCGATATGGCCGTAGCCGATAATCCCCAGCTTTTTGCCACGCGCTTCAAACGAGCCCACGGCCAGCTTCTGCCATTCGCCGCGGTGTGCCTTGGCATTGGCGGACGGAATGCCGCGCAGCATCAGCAGCAGTTCGCCCAGCACCATTTCTGCCACGGATCGGGTATTAGAGAAAGGTGCGTTAAACACCGGAACGCCGCGTTTGGTCGCCGCCTTCAGATCAACCTGGTTAGTGCCGATACAAAAACACCCTACCGCCACCAGCTTTTCTGCAGCAGCGAAAACTTCTTCACTCAGATGCGTACGCGATCGGATGCCGACGAAGTGAGCATCGCGGATGGATGCCTTAAGCGCTTCGGTGTCTAACGCACCTTTGTGATATTCAATGTTGGTATATCCGGCTGCCAGCAGATTATCTACCGTGCTCTGATGCACCCCTTCCACCAACAGGAATTTAATCCTGTCTTTCTCCAATGATACTTTTGCCATTTACCCGACCCTATGTTCAGACTTCAGAAGCGGCTGTTGTTAACAGCACGCATCCAACATAACAAAAATAACGCGGGCGGCAATACAAACGATTGCCCGCCCGTTAGTACAAGGCTCAGCGATGTTGGCGGTTTCTGGCAGAAAATGCCAAAGGGAAAGAAATAGACAGAAGCTTTGTGGAGCTAACGCTGACAATGTGACATATGTCACCAAATTTGGCGTTTTAAAGAAAAGATATTTTAACCAGTGAATTATGCGGCCCGCTGGGATCCAAGATCGTATTCCAGAGGGCGCCATGGCGACGCCCCCACCAACACAGCCGGTTATTCGACGACCTTCACGCCCTCAGGCGTGCCAACCAACGCCACATCGGCACCGCGGTTGGCGAATAAACCGACGGTCACCACACCGGCGATACCGTTGATTTTGTTTTCCAGCGCAATGGCGTCGACGATGCTCAGGTTATGCACATCAAGGATCACGTTACCGTTATCGGTCAGTACATTCTGGCGATACTCCGGCAGACCGCCCAGTTTCACCAATTCACGCGCCACGTAGGAGCGTGCCATCGGGATCACTTCGACCGGCAACGGGAATTTGCCCAGCACGTCGACCTGTTTGCTGGAATCGACGATGCAGATAAACTTGCGCGCGATGGCGGCAATGATTTTTTCACGTGTCAGCGCAGCGCCGCCGCCTTTGATCATTTGCATCTGGCGGTTGATTTCATCCGCACCATCGACATAAATATCCAGCGAATCGACTTCATTGCTGTCGAACACGTGAATACCGAGGCTTTTCAGCTTGGCGGTGGAGGCGTCGGAGCTGGACACCGCCCCTTCGATCTGGTGCTTGATCGAGCCGAGCGCGTCAATAAAGTGGGCGGCGGTGGAGCCGGTGCCAACCCCGACGATGGTGCCTGGGGTAACGTAATCCAGCGCTGCCCAGCCAACCGCTTTTTTCAGTTCATCCTGCGTCATAATATGTCCATTGCCTCTGTACGAAAACGTGTGCGTATTATAGGGTAAATCGCTATTTTTCACTCAGGCAGGATCACACTTCTTCACCCTAAGCCGCATTTTTAGGCGCGTCGCGGTAAAGCCGCACGGTGATTTTCCACCTGTAAAACCCCAGAGATGTGGCATAGTGCCTGTATCAATTTACTGTAAGGGATATCTTTCCGATGAAACGCCCAGACTATCGAACGCTGCAAGCGCTGGACGCGGTGATCCGTGAGCGCGGCTTTGAGCGCGCCGCGCAAAAACTTTGTATCACCCAATCGGCAGTATCCCAGCGCATTAAGCAGTTGGAAAACCTGTTCGGCCAACCGCTGCTAGTGCGTACCGTGCCGCCACGTCCGACTGAACAAGGTCAAAAATTGCTGGCACTGCTGCACCAAGTGGAGCTACTGGAAGAAGAGTGGCTGGGTAACGACACCGGCATCGATACGCCGTTGCTGCTGTCGCTGGCGGTCAACGCCGACAGTCTGGCCACCTGGCTGTTGCCGGCGTTGAAACCGGTGCTGACGGACTCCCCTATCCGCCTGAACTTGCAGGTGGAAGACGAAACGCGGACTCAGGAACGCCTGCGACGCGGTGAAGTGGTAGGTGCGGTAAGTATTCAGCCGCAGCCGCTGCCAAGCTGCCTGGTGGACCAATTGGGCGCGCTGGATTATCTGTTTGTCGCCTCGAAAGGTTTTGCCGAGCGCTACTTCCCGAACGGCGTGACACGCTCCGCGCTACTGAAAGCACCGGCGGTGGCGTTCGACCACCTCGACGATATGCACCAGGCTTTCCTGCAGCAGAACTTTGATCTGTCGCCGGGCAGCGTTCCCTGCCATATCGTGAACTCATCGGAAGCCTTCGTACAGTTGGCACGCCAGGGCACCACCTGCTGTATGATCCCGCATCTGCAGATTGAGAAAGAGTTGGCTTCAGGCGAGCTGATCGACCTGACGCCGGGCTTGTTCCAACGCCGCATGCTGTTCTGGCACCGCTTCGCGCCGGAAAGTCGCATGATGCGTAAAGTGACCGACGCCCTGCTGGAGCATGGTCGCCAGGTTCTTCGTCAGGACTAAAATGGAAAAGGTTCGCCGTAGCGAACCTTTTTTACTGAAAACGGCCTGTGTTATTGCGCCGCGTTGCGCTGCAGTTCAAACACCACATCGACCTGATCGTCAAAGTGAATGCTCTGCTGTTCGTAGGTTTGCGCCGCGTCACTTTCCGCTGCGGCACCCGCCGATTTATACATGCGCGCTACCGGCATCGGCTGGTAGTTGGCGACGTGGTAACGAATGCTGTAAACCGGCCCCAGCTTGGCGTTAAAGCCTTTCGCCAATGAAGCCGCCTGCTGCGTAGCGTTCTCGATCGCCTTCTGACGTGCCTGCTCGCGGTACACATCCGGTTTTGCCACGCCCAACTCAACGGCGCGGATCTCATTGAGACCAGACTTCAACGCACCGTCCAGCAGCCCATTCAACTTATCCAGCTGGCGCAGCGTAACCTGCACCTGACGTACCGCACGGTAGCCTTTCAGCACCGACTCACCGGTTTTCAGGTAATCGTATTCCGGCTGGGTGCGCAGGTTAGCGGCGCTGATATCTTTCTTCTCGATATCGTTTTTCTGCAGGAAATCAAAATATTGCGCTACGCGCTCATCGACCTGCTTCTTAGCCTGTGCGGCGTCTTTGGAAGAGACGCTGACCTCGATCGCCAGGGTGGCGATATCTGGAGTAGCATCAACGCTTGATGTGCCAGAGGTCACCACGTGCGGCCCTTCCGGCACTTCCGCCGCTTGCAGCGCCAGTGGTAATGTCCCTAATCCAATCATTGCGGCCATAGCCAATGCTTTAAGCTTCACAGAGTCTCCTTGATGACAGGCTGTAACTGATTACCGGCCTTTCTCGACGAAAAACGGCCGGTTCCTTGGCATCAAACGTAGCATATCGCGCGGGCTTTTGAATTCGGATTAGTGACAAATTCTTATAAACTTGCGCCTTGCCAGGCCAACTGCAATGCGATGCCCCACATCACCACGCCGACCAGCGTATTGATGACACGCTGCGCCATTTGGGTTTTCAACCAGGGTGCCAGCCAGGAAGCCAACAGCGCCAGCGCAAAGAACCAAAGGATCGAGGCGCTTACCGCTCCCAGCGCAAACCAGGAACGTACGTCCGGCGCCAGTTGCCCGCCCAGGCTGCCCAGCACCACAAAAGTATCGAGATAAACATGCGGGTTCAGCCAGGTCACCGCCAGCATGGTCACCACCAGCCGCCAGCGACTCTGCTTCAGTTCCTCGGCGGTTGCCAATGCCAAGTGTCGGCTGAACGCGGTGCGAAACGCGCCCCAACCGTACCACAATAGAAAGGCTACTCCGCCCCAGGTGACCAAAGCCAGCAGCAGCGGCGAACGGCTCAACAAAGCGCTACCGCCAAAAATGCCACCGCAGATCAGCACGATATCGCTCAATGCGCACAGCGACGCGACCATCAAATGATACTGACGGCGAATGCCTTGGTTCATGACAAAAACATTTTGCGGGCCCAGCGGCAGGATCATCGCGGCGCTCAGGGCGAAGCCCTGCAAAAAGACAGCAAGCATGGTATTCCTCACAGAAAGAGTGCGCCGGTCAGCGGCGCGTGTCGGACAACACGCGCATCATAGGAGGAAAAAATTATTAGGTGAAATTGATATTTCTAATCAACTATCAGCAACACTAATAATCAGGCTGGAATAACAAAACCCAGCTCCTGAGAAATCCGCTGTGCGGTCGCCAGCACCGGTTTAATCAAGGCTTTAACGCCGATTTGCTGCAGTTTGGCGGTCGGTAACGAGACCGATACCGCGTAGGGTACCCGCTGCTGAATATCAAACACCGGTGCGGCCACGCAGGACACCCCCAGCTCATTCTCTTCGCGATCCATCGCCATGCCCTGCTTACGGATGTCAGCCAACTCCTCGTACATCTTCGGCAATTCGGTAATGGTATTGCGCGTCAGCGTCTGGATCTCATGCTGATGGGTCTGCCAGTAGTGGTCCGGGTAATCGCTGTTGCCGTAGGCCATAAAAATCTTGCCCATCGCCGAGCAGTACAGCGGCATATGCTGGCCAATATAGGCCCGGGTGCGCATCATGCCGGTGGTCGGTTCCAGCTTGTAGATCAAGATAACGTGGTCATCTTCACGGCTGGAGAAGTTCACCGTCTCCCCGACCTCCAGATTGAGCTGCTCCAGATGCGGCGCGGCAACATGGATAATATTCAACGAGGAAAGCGCCTTCTGGCCGACAGAAATGAACTTGGTGGTCAGGCGATAACTGCCGGGCGACGGCGCCTGAGTCACATAACCGCTGGTATGCAGCCCTTGCAACAGGCGATGGACGGTACTTTTGTTCATGCCGGCCAGCTCAGACAGGTGCGCCAGGGGGCAGCCGTTAGGGAAGTTGCTCAGGATCTCAATCAGTTGCAAACCGCGGAACAGGCTTTGGCTGCCCAAGGGTTTGTCTTTCTTGTCATCTTTCTCGTCGACAGCTTTCAGGCTCATAGCGCAATTTCTCCAGTGTCGAGCCGCCAGCCAACGCCACGGCGTGGTAAACGGGCTCTTTGCCGGGAATGTTACCCCAAGGCCCGCATCAGGTGAAGACGGAACGCCGTTTCATTGTCAGCAGCAGGTTAAAAATGCGCAACATTCTGCTAACTCTCGAAGTGAGTTGTCCGTCACAATTCCGCAAAGAGATAAATAACCATTTGTTTTAAAACAATAATTAAAACACGTCTGGCTTTGCTTTAGATCGGCGATCGGCATATTATTTTTGAAACTGAATTTCGCATATTGAAATTTAAGGGCGATATAAACACCAAAAAGCATTACAACGATCGCGTATGCAACTACCAGGGGCGCATAAAATGACACCAAAGAATGCGGAACAACCCATTCTGACCCTCAGCCATATTGTTAAGCGCTTTGGCGGCAACGTCGCGGTGAATGACGTCAGCCTGCAGGTGATGCCGGGTGAAGTACTGGCCCTGCTGGGTGAAAATGGCGCAGGCAAATCGACCCTGATCAAAGTGTTGGCAGGGGTGTACCCGCGTGACGGGGGTGACATTCAGTTTCAGGGAGCCAGCATAGCCTCCGCCGCAGCGATAAAAAGTGACAGCCGCCAGCCTATCGCCTTTATTCATCAGGATCTCGGGTTGATCGAATGGATGACGGTGGCGGAAAACATGGCGCTGGTGATGGGATTCCCGCGTCGCTTTGGCCTGATCGACTGGCGTGCCATTCGCCGCCGCGCCGTCCAGGCGCTGCAGGATGTCGGTATAGCACTGGATCCCGACGCCAGAGTGTTCGAACTGTCGCGCACCGAAAAATCGCTGCTGGCGATCGCCCGTGCCGTCGCCGTTAACGCCGAACTGCTGGTGCTGGATGAACCCACCGCCTCGCTGCCCGCCAACGACGTGCGCCACCTATTTGCAGTGATTAGCCGGCTGCGCAACAAAAAGGTCGGCATGATTTACGTCACTCACCGGCTGGACGAAGTGATCGAGATTGCCGACCGGGTGTGCGTTATGCGCGATGGGCACTATGTGGCGGGCGGCAATACCGCCGACTATTCGCTACGGGATCTGGTGCAAATGATCGTCGGCGAAGCGATGGCGGACGATCAGCGCGAACCCTTGCCGGAGAATCAACCGCCGGTGCTGCAGCTCAATAACGTCACTGTGGGCGATATCGGTCCGGTCAGTTTTAACCTGCAGCCCGGAGAAATGCTGGCGCTGGCCGGCCTGCGCGGTGCCGGTCAGGAAGAAATCGGCCGCTTGCTGTTCGGCCTGCGTCATGCCGACGAGGGCGAAATCCGCTTTCGCGACCAACCCTATACCGCCGCCACCCCTCAGCAAGCCATGGCCTGCGGCGTTTCGCTGGTGGCGGGTGACCGTACCGGCGAAAGCCTGGTGATGTCGATGAGTGTGCGTGAAAACCTGTTTATCAACCCCTGCGCCAGCGGCCACAAGCTGCTTTCCCGCTATAGCCCCCGGGCCGAAATCGGTGCCAGCTGGTGGAAAGTGCAGTTGTTCGACGTACGGCCCAAGGACGTCAATATCGATATCAGCGCCCTGTCCGGCGGTAACCAGCAAAAGGTAGTGATGGCCCGCTGGATGCACCTCGGTGCCCCGTTGCTGATCCTGGAAGATCCCACCGCCGGTGTAGACGTAGGGGCCCGGGCGGAAATCTACCATCTGTTAAATAAATCCCTGGCGGAGGGCGTGGCGGTATTGGTGATCTCCAATGACTTTGAAGAGATCGCTCATATCTGCAACCGCGCACTGGTGTTCAACCGGGGAAAAGTGGTCGGCGAGCTGAAAAACCAGCAGGTGTCATTCGCCAACTTATTGGAACTGGCCTCCGCCAGCTCCGGGGAACCCCTCGCGACAATGTTAGAATCTGAGGTAGGCCATGTCTAAAACATCTGTTAAATCAACGGCGCTGGAGCAGCGAGTCAGCCTGTCGCAGGACGGTGCCGGCCCGTGGCTGATGCAGGTTCTCACCCGCTACGGCCTGTTGCTGTTGTGTATTGCACTGGTGGTGCTGTTTTCACTGATCGCGCCGTCTTTCGCCTCGATGCTGACGCTGCAAGCAATCCTCTCCAGCAAAGCCAAAATTGCGCTGCTGGCACTGGCGGCGACCATCCCGATGATCGTCGGCAAAATTGACCTTAACGTCGGTTTCGGCATCGTGCTGTGGCATATCCTGGCCATCACCCTGCAGGTGGAATACGGCTTTTCGTGGCAGATGGCGGTGCTGACGGTGCTGGCCCTTTCCGCTCTGTACGGCCTGCTGAACGGCATTCTGGTGGCACTGGCGGACATCGACAGCTTCGTTGCCACGCTCGGATCCGGCACCGTGTTGTATGCCATTGCCCTGTGGCACTCCGGCGGGAGGCAGATCGTCGGCGATCTGCCGGATGCGTTCATCGCCCTGCACCATACCGAGATCGGCGGGATCCCGATCGTGGCATTCTACGTGCTGATCGTCGCAGTGGTGCTGTGGTTGATCACCGAACACACCCCTCTTGGCCGCTGCATGTACGCCGTGGGCGGCAATCCGGCAGCGGCACGGCTGAACGGCATCTCGGTCAATCGCTTCACCATCGGCGCCTTTATCGCCTCCAGCGTGCTGACCGGCTTTAGCGGCGTACTGATCGCCGCCGAGCAGGGCGTTGGTCAGGCCAGCGTCGGCATGGACTACCTGCTGCCGGCGCTGGTCGGCGCTTTCCTCGGCAGCACCACCATTCGCCCGGGCCGGGTTAACGTCTGGGGCACCGTGGTCGGCATCGCCATTCTGGCTATCGGCATCGCCGGTATCCAACAGTTCGGCGGCGAATTCTGGGTCGAACCGCTGTTCAACGGCGCGACGCTGTTGCTGTCGATCACCTTGGCCGGCTATGCCCAACGCCGCCGGTTACTCAATCAAAAAGCGGTACAACGCAGCCCAGCCGCTACGGCTGATAAAAATAACCAAAAAGCGATCAATCCTTAACCAGGAGTGCACCGAATGAAACGTCTTTGGATATTACCGACTACCCTGCTGCTGGCCAGCGCTGCGTCATCCGCCTGGGCCGACGCCTATCTGGATCAGGCCACCGCAGCGGTCGCCAAGGCGACTGCCAGCGTGACTCAGTGGGACGGCCCCACCAGCGGGCCACAGCTGCAAGCCAACAAGAAAATCATCTTTATCGCTTCGGACATGAAAAACGGCGGTGTGCAAGGGGTGCAGGAAGGGCTGAGCGAAGCGGCGAAAGCCGCGGGCTGGAAGCTGGAAACCCTCGACGGCGGCGGCTCGGTGAAAGATCAGCTGGCATCGCTCAATCAGGCCATCGCCCAGAAGCCGGACGGCATCGTGATCGGTGGCTGGAACCCTAACGTCGCCAAGATCCCGCTGAAAAAAGCTATTCAGCAAGGCATAGTGCTGACGGCCTGGCACGCGGTGCCGGAGCCGGGGCCTATCGCCAAATACAACGTGTTTTATAACGTCACCTCCGACTCTAACGAAGTGGCGCGCATTGCCGCCCAATATGCCGTGGTGCAGTCCGGCGGCAAAGCCAGCGTGCTGATCTTCACCGATTCGCTGTACCAAATCGCGCTGGACAAGGCCAACGTGATGAAAGAGGAGATCGGCAAATGCAGCGGCTGCAAGGTGGTTGAATTCATCGATACCCCGCTGGCGGATACCGCCAACCGCATGCCGACCATGACCTTCAGCCTGCTGCAAAAATACGGCGATCAGTTCCAGTACGCGCTGGCGATCAACGATTTGTATTTTGATTTCATGGCACCGGCCCTGAAAACCGCCGGCAAAGGCGGCCCCCATGCGCCCTACAGCATTTCCGCCGGCGACGGTTCGATCTCTGCCTACCAGCGTATTCGCTCCGGCGGCAGCCAGTCAGCCACGGTACCGGAACCGCTCAAATTGCACGGCTGGCAACTGCTGGATGAGTTCAACCGCGCCTTCGCCAAACAGCCTCCTTCCGGCTACGTTACCCCGGCGCACCTGGTGACCCGCGATAATATCACCGCCGACGGCGGCACCAGCAACCTGTATGACCCGCAGAATGATTATCAGGGCCATTACAAAGCCATTTGGGGCGTGAAGTAGCGGAGGTCAACATGAACCAACTGAGGGTGGGCTCGCCGCTCGAACGCCTGTGTTCTCCGGCCATTTGGGCCGAGGGGCCGGTGTGGCTGCCTCTGCAGGATGCGGTGGTGTTCAGCGATGTGAAAGGCAACCGCATGTTCCGCTGGTCGCGACAGGGGGAGCTGAGTCTGTGGCGATCCCCGTCGCATTACGCCAACGGCAACGCGCGTGATGCCGAAGGACGAGTGATCAGTTGCGAGCATGGGCGACGCGGCATCAGCCGAACCGAAAACGACGGAGAGGTGCAGATGCTGGTCGATCGCGTTGACGGCAAGCGTTTCAACTCCCCCAACGACCTGGTGGTGCGTTCCGACGGCACCCTTTGGTTTACCGATCCGCCTTACGGCATTACCGGTGACGAAGAAGGTTACAAGTCGGAAAGCCAGGTTATCGGCTGCTACCTTTACTGCTTTGATCCGCGCGACGGCTCGCTGAACATCGCGGCCAGTGACCTGCAACGTCCTAACGGCCTGGCATTCTCGCCGGATGAATCTCGGCTGTATGTCGCGGACATGTCGATCGTCGATTTCCCAACCCTGGGCCGCAGCGAGCTGCGGGTGTATGAGGTCGACGGGCGCGAACTGAACGCCGGACGACGTTTCGCCACCGTAGCCCCGGGCTTCCCGGACGGCTTTTGTGTCGATGAGGCCGGAAACATTTTTTGCAGCTGCGCCGACGGCGTACTGATCTTCAACAGCCAGGGAAAACAGCTCGGCAAGATTGAGGTGCCGGAACGGGTTTCCAACTGCACGTTCGGCGGGCCGGACGGCAATGAGTTGTACATTACCGCCACCACCTCGTTATACCGCAAGATACTGAATAAACAAGGATAATGAGCCAAAAAAAGTGACCGCAGAGCGGCCCCGTCCTGCTCTGCTTTTTCACGTCTGAAGCACGCCAATGGTCAAAAACGTGCCACCGATCACAAAACCACCAGATTAATTTAACCATCTGTTTTATATAAATAACTTTCTCCTCCCTGGCTTTGACTTAGGGTAGCCGCAGGTATAGCATTTATTTGAAATTTGATTTCACATGTTGAAATTTAAAGAACATAAAACAAACAAATGCGCCGTAGCGGAGAACCAGCATGAGAGTGAGTTACACCGATCTGAAACAGCAATTCAAACGCGTGCTGCTGTCGCGGGGCGTGGCGGAAGCCACCGCCGATGACTGTGCGGGCATGTTCGCAGACACCTCCGCCAACGGCGTTTACTCCCACGGCGTTAACCGTTTCCCGCGCTTTATTCAACAGTTGGACGCCGGTGATATCGTGCCGGACGCCAAGCCCAGCAAACTGTTGTCACTGGGTGCCATTGAACAGTGGGACGCGCATCAGGGTATCGGCAACCTTACGGCGCGTCGGATGATGGATCGCGCCATGCAGCTAGCCGACAGCCACGGCATAGGTCTGGTGGCGCTGCGCAATGCCAACCACTGGATGCGCGGTGGGGGCTTTGGCTGGCAGGCGGCGGAAAAAGGCTATATCGGCATCTGCTGGACCAACTCGATCGCCGTCATGCCGCCCTGGGGTGCTAAAGAGTGCCGGATCGGTACCAACCCGCTGATTGTCGCGGTGCCGGGCAATCCCATCACCATGGTGGATATGTCGATGTCGATGTTCTCCTACGGCGCATTGGAGCTGAACCGGCTGGCAGGCAAAACACTGCCGGTGGACGGCGGCTTCGACAACGACGGTCAACTGACGCGCGATCCCGCCACCATTGAAGAGAACCAACGCATCTTGCCGATGGGCTACTGGAAAGGATCCGCATTGTCGATCGTGCTGGACATGATCGCCACCCTGCTGTCCGGCGGATCCTCGGTAGCGGAAATAACCGAAGACAACCGCGAGGAGTACGGCATTTCGCAGGTCTTTATCGCCATTGAGATCGAACGGCTGATCGACGGTGTCACCCGCGATGCCAAACTGCAGCGCATCATGGACTACATCACCCGCGCCGAACGCGATAACCCGGAAGTGGCCATCCGCCTGCCGGGCCATAAATTCCCAGGTATTCACGCGGAAAACATGCGCGACGGCATTCCCGTGGATGAACGCGTTTGGGCGCGCATTCAGGCGCTGTAACAGGAGAGACACCATGATATTCGGCCATATTGCCCATACTTCGCCGGAACAATACCCGGCGCCGGTGGCCCACGCCATCGCCTATCTGCAAAGCACCGATTTCAGCGCCCTGCCCGCCGGACGGTATCAGGATCCTGCCACCGGCTACGTGGTACAGGTGCTGGATCTGCAGACCCACCAGCCGAGCGATCTGCGGCCGGAGGTGCACCGGGAAAACGTCGACGTGCAGTTTCTGGTCAGCGGCACCGAATTGATCGGTGTGGCCGCGGATCTCGGCACTAACCAGATCCATCAGGATTTACTGGCGCAGCGCGACATTATTTTTTATCAGGACGTCGCGGAGGAATCCTGGTTAACCATGCAGCCCGGTAATTTTGCGGTATTTTTCCCGCAGGATGTCCATCGTCCGGCCTGCATTAACCAACACCCCGGCGATATTCGCAAAGTGGTAGTGAAAATACCGCTGGCGCTGTTTAGCACCTGATTAGCAGCCAATAAATAACCAGGAAAAAACACCGGTCCTCGGGCCGGTGCGGGCCCCCTTGTGCCCAACACAAACCAAAACAATAAAGCCCGACCCTACAGAATATTGAAAGGTGTATAGATGAATACAGCCTCTGTTTCCGTTAGCCGCAGCCAGGTGATTCCCAAATTACGCTGGCTGAGAATAGTGCCGCCTATTCTTATTACCTGCATCATCTCCTATATGGACCGGGTGAATATCGCCTTCGCCATGCCCGGCGGCATGGACGATGAACTCGGCATCACCGCCTCGATGGCCGGTCTGGCCGGCGGTATCTTCTTTATTGGCTATCTGTTCCTGCAGGTGCCGGGCGGCAAGCTGGCGGTATACGGCAACGGCAAGAAATTCATCGGCTGGTCGCTGCTGGCCTGGGCAGTGATTTCGATACTGACCGGGCTGGTCAGCAACCAGTATCAACTGCTGTTCCTGCGCTTCGCGTTGGGCGTCTCCGAAGGCGGCATGCTGCCGGTGGTGCTGACCATGATCAGCAACTGGTTCCCGGACAAAGAACGCGGCCGCGCCAACGCCATCGTCATTATGTTCGTACCCATCGCCGGTATTCTCACCGCACCGCTGTCCGGCTGGATCATCACCGCCTGGGACTGGCGCATGCTGTTCCTGGTTGAAGGCGCACTGTCGCTGGTGGTGATGGCGCTGTGGTATTTCACTATCAGCAACCGCCCGCAGGAGGCCAAGTGGATTTCACCGGCAGAGAAAGACTACCTGATCAAAACGTTGCATGACGAACAACTGCTGATCAAAGGCAAAACGGTGCGTAACGCCTCGCTGCGCCGGGTGCTGGGCGACAAGATCATGTGGCAGTTGATCATGGTGAACTTCTTCTACCAAACCGGGATCTACGGCTACACCCTGTGGCTGCCGACCATTCTCAAGGGGCTGACCAACGGCAATATGGAGCAGGTCGGTATGTTGGCGATCCTGCCCTATCTCGGCGCCATCTTCGGCATGCTGATCATCTCCACCCTGTCCGATCGCACCGGCAAGCGCAAAGTGTTCGTCGCACTGCCGCTGGCCTGCTTCGCCATCTGCATGGCGCTGTCGGTGCTGTTAAAGGATCACATCTGGTGGTCTTACGCGGCACTGGTCGGCTGCGGCGTCTTCATTCAGGCCGCCGCCGGGGTGTTCTGGACCATTCCCCCCAAACTGTTTAACGCCGAAGTGGCCGGCGGTGCACGCGGCGTGATCAATGCGCTCGGCAACCTCGGCGGCTTCTGCGGCCCGTACATGGTCGGCGTATTGATCAGCCTGTTCAGCAAGGACGTCGGCGTTTACAGCCTGGCGGTGTCGCTGGCCATCGCTTCGGTGTTGGCACTGATGCTGCCGAACAAATGCGACCAAAAAGCGGGGGCTGAATAATGGAATATTGGCTGGGGTTGGACTGCGGCGGCACCTTTATCAAGGCCGGGCTGTATGACCGCCGGGGCACAGAGCTGGATATTGCCCGTCGCAATCTGGAGATTATCGCGCCGCAGCCCGGCTGGGCGGAACGCGATATGCCTGAGCTGTGGCGCACCGCCGCCGAGGTGATCCGCGAAGTGCTGGTCCGCAACAACATCGCCGCCGGTGATATTCAGGCCATAGGCATTTCGGCGCAGGGCAAAGGGGCGTTTCTGTTGGACAAGCAAGGGCAGCCGCTGGGTAACGCCATGCTGTCTTCCGATCAACGCGCATTGGCGCAGGTACTGGAGTGGCAGAAACAGGGCGTGCCGCAGGCTTTGTATCCGCAGACCCGACAAACGCTGTGGACCGGTCACCCGGTGTCATTGCTGCGTTGGCTCAGGCAACACCAGCCGGAACGCTACCGCCAGATTGGCAGCGTGCTGATGGCGCACGATTACCTGCGCTACTGCCTGACCGGCGAACTGGCCTGTGAAGAGACCAATATCTCCGAATCCAATCTTTATCAAATGGCCGACGGTCGCTATGACCCGGCGCTGGCCCAACTGCTGGGCATTGGCGACATCATGCCCGCGCTGCCGCCGATCGTCGGTTCCGCCGAAATCGCCGGGCGAGTCACCGCTGCCGCAGCGGCGGCAACCGGACTGGTGGCAGGTACGCCGGTGGTTGGCGGACTGTTCGACGTTGTGTCCACCGCCCTGTGTGCCGGGTTGCGGGACGAAACGCGACTCAATGCGGTGATGGGCACCTGGTCTGTCACCAGCGGTATCACCGACAGCATTACCGAGGGGTTCGATCACCCCTTCGTTTATGGCCGCCATGCCGAGGCCGGTAAATACATCGTGCACGAAGCCAGCCCCACCTCCGCCGCCAACCTGGAATGGTTCTGCCGCCAATGGGACCTGCAGGACTACGGCCAACTCAATGACTGGGTAGCGGCGCTGCCGAAGGCCGACAGCAGCCTGCTGTTCGTGCCCTTCCTGTACGGCTCCAATGCCGGACTGGGCCTGAGCGCCAGCTTCCACGGCCTGCAGGCTTTCCACCAGCGCGAACACCTGGTGCAGGCGATCTACGAAGGCGTGGTGTTCTGCCATATGACTCACCTCAACCGTATGCGGCAACGCTTCCCGGCGGCAACCGCCCTGCGCGTCACCGGCGGTCCCGCCAAGTCCGCCCCCTGGATGCAGATGTTCGCCGACGTCAGCGGCCTGCCGGTCGAGCTGCCGCAGGTGGAAGAAACCGGCTGCCTGGGTGCGGCGATGGCGGCGATGGTCGGCAGCGGCGCATTCAGCGATTTCACCGCTGCCCAACGCGAGTTGGCGCCACGTATCGAACGGGTCCTGCCGGATGCCTCGGCAAGCGCGGCCTACGGCAAAAAACATCAACGTTATCAGGCGCTGATTGCGGCGCTGCAAATGCTGCAATCCGCGCAGTGAGGAGATCTTATGAGCAATAAACCGCGCCTGCAGTTGGCGCTCGATCACACCCGGTTGGATACCGCTCTGCAGACGGCGGAACGCCTGCAGCCACACGTCGACATCATCGAAGCCGGCACCATTTTATGCATCAGCGCCGGTATCCAGGCGGTGAGCGCACTGCGCGAGCGTTGTCCGCATCACACGCTGGTGGCCGATCTGAAAGTGGCCGATGCCGGCGGCACGCTGGCGCAGCAGGCCTTCAGCCACGGCGCCAACTGGATGACGGTCATCTGCGCCGCCCCGTTGGCGACCATGGCCAGCGCGTTGGAAGTGGCGCAACAGCACCAAGGGGAGATTCAGATTGAGCTGTTTGGCCGCTGGACATTGGACGATGCCCGACAGTGGCGTGCACTCGGCATCCGTCAGGCGATCTACCACCGTGGCCGCGACGCGCAGGCCAGCGGGCAAACCTGGAGCCATCAAGATTTGGATCTGATGAAAGCCTTGTCTGATCTGGGCATTGAATTGTCGGTGACCGGCGGTATCACGCCGACCGATTTACCGCTGTTTAAAGACATCGCCGTGACCGCTTTTATCGTCGGCAGAGCACTGGCGGAGGCTGCCGACCCGCTGGCTGCCGCCGGCCAGTTCCGTTCGGCCATTGATGACATCTGGAGAAGTTGATATGCGTCAGCACCCGTTGGGAATTTATGAAAAAGCCTTGCCGAAGCACCTGACCTGGCCCGAACGGCTGGCGCTGGCCAAGGCCTGCGGTTTTGATTTTGTCGAAATGTCAGTGGATGAAAGCGACGAGCGGCTGTCGCGTCTGAACTGGAGCAAGGAGCAACGGCTGTCGCTGGTCAGCGCCATGCTGGAAACCGGCATCAGCATCCCGTCGATGTGCCTGTCCGGTCATCGCCGCTTTCCCTTCGGCAGCCATGACGATGCACTGCGTCAGCGTGCCTTTGAGGTGATGGAACAGGCGATTCAACTGGCAAAAGATGTCGGCATCCGCACCATTCAGCTCGCCGGTTATGACGTCTATTACGAGCAGCAGGACGAGAGCACCCTCGCCCGCTTCACCGAAGGCATGCAATGGGCGGTCGAACGCGCCGCTGCCGCGCAGGTGATGCTGGCGGTGGAAATTATGGATACCGCCTTTATGAACTCCATCAGCAAATGGAAGGCGTGGGATGCCTGCCTGGCCTCTCCCTGGTTCACGGTATATCCGGACGTCGGCAATCTCAGCGCCTGGGGCAATGACGTGGCGCAGGAGTTGGCGCTGGGTATTGACCGTATCGCCGCCATCCATTTGAAAGACACCTATCCGGTTACCGACAGCTCACCGGGACAGTTTCGCGACGTCCCCTTTGGCGAGGGCTGCGTCGACTTTGTCGCCGTATTCCGCACCTTGAAACAGCTTAATTATCGCGGCGCTTTCCTGATTGAAATGTGGACCGAAAAAGCCGAAGAGCCGGTGGCCGAGATCGTGCAGGCACGCCGTTGGATCGAACAAAAAATGCAACAAGGGGGTATGACATGCTGACGCTGCCGCAGCTTAAACAACAGGTCCTGGAAGCTAATCTCGACCTGCCGCGCCATAATCTGGTGACCTTCACCTGGGGTAACGTCAGCGCCGTGGATCGCGAACGCGGGCTGGTGGTGATCAAGCCTTCCGGTGTGGAGTATGAACACATGACCGCCGAGGATATGGTGGTGGTCGATCTCGCCAACGGCCACACCCTTGAGGGCACGAAAAAGCCCTCTTCCGACACCGCCACTCACCTGGCGCTGTATCGTGAATTTGCCGACATTGGCGGCATCGTTCACACTCATTCACGCCATGCCACCATCTGGGCGCAGGCCGGACTGGATATCCCCGCCTGGGGCACCACCCACGCCGATTACTTCTACGGTGCCATTCCCTGTACCCGCCTGATGACCGAAGACGAAATTGAGCATGACTACGAGTTGGAAACCGGCAAAGTTATTATCGACACCTTCCGCCGCCGCGGCATCAACCCGAACGCCATTCCGGCGGTCTTGGTCAATTCGCACGGGCCGTTTGCCTGGGGTAAGGACGCGCACGGCGCGGTGCACAACGCAGTGGTGCTGGAAGAGATTGCCTATATGGGGATTTTTTCACGTCAACTGACACCGGGGATCCACAGTATGCAACCGGCACTGCTGGATAAACATTACCTGCGCAAACACGGCAAGAATGCTTATTACGGGCAGTAGACTGAGTTGGCAGGAACTCTTTTCCAGTATCAACCGTCTTCACCAGATGCCTTGGGGTATCTGGTGAAATAGCCGGATTCGCCTGCCAGTTTAAAATTGGTTATTATCCGCACCCACTCTCCCGCCGGGTCACCTGATGTCCAAGATTATCGATACCTTTATTGCCCCGCCGTGCCTTGAAAAGATAGAGATTCTCTATCAGGACGAGAGTCTGGTGCTGATCAACAAACCCACTGGGTTGCTCAGCCTCTCGGGGAAGAATCCGCAAAATCTCGATTCGGTGCATCATCGGCTGGTACAACTGTTCCCCGGTTGCACCCTGGTCCACCGCCTGGATTTCGGGACTTCCGGGCTGATGGTGGTTGCCCGCAACAAGGCCATCAACGCCGCCCTGTGCCAACAGTTCAGCCAACGTACGGTCACCAAAGTGTACAGCGCACTGCTGTGCGGGCATCTGGCCGACGACGAAGGGGTAATAGACGCAGCGATTGCCAAAGACCCGGCGCTATTCCCACTGATGTCGATTTGCGCCATTCACGGCAAGCCTGCTCGCTCTCACTATCAGGTCATTGAGCGCTTTTATCACGAATTGGAAGACCGGACGTTATTGCCGGTGACGCGGGTGCAGCTAATCCCGGAGACCGGCCGCACCCATCAATTGCGCATCCACTGTCAGCAATTGGGCCACCCTATTTTGGGCTGTGACCTGTATGGCGGCCGCCTGCTGCCCGGTACCGAACGGACACCGCGGCTGATGCTGCACGCCAGTGAACTGCATTTTGTTCACCCTGTCAGCGCAGAGAAGATCGAAGCCCACCATGCTTGCCCGTTCTGAGAACAGAGTATTTAAGCCGTTTTGTCTGAAACAGAACGGCTAATCTCAGCGCATCCCCCGCAAGCCCCAGGCTCTGGTGTATACTCGGGCTTCAATACCATGCCAGCCACAGCGGCTTGGGTTCAGGCCCGTTTCAGCAGGAACCTGACGCCTACACAGCCCTCCAGCCAGCTCCACACCAGCCTAATTACAGTGGAACCCCCATGAGCTCAAACACCGCTCGCATCAGCGAAATCATCGATAATGCGAAAATATCGCCCTATCAGATCCTGATCCTTACCCTGTGTTTTCTGATTGTCCTGCTGGACGGTTTTGATACCGCAATCATCGGTTACATCGCTCCGGCCTTACGCGAAGAGTGGCAACTGCAACCTGCTCAGTTATCGCCAGCCTTCGGTGCGGGATTGTTCGGCCTGTTGCTCGGCAGCCTGATTTTCGGCCCCGTCGCCGATGCCATCGGCCGCAAACGCGTACTGCTCGTCTCGATACTGATCTTTGGCGGGGGCACCCTGGCTTCGGCCTACACCAGCTCAATCGAGTCGTTGACCCTGCTGCGGTTAATTACCGGCATCGGTTTGGGCGGCGCGATGCCCACCTGCATCACTCTAAGCTCGGAGTATTCGCCGGCACGGCGGCGCATGATCATGGTCACCCTCAGTTGGAGCGGTTTCACCGCCGGTCTGGCCCTGGGCGGCATACTGGCCGGGCAGATTATCCCCGCCTTCGGCTGGCGTGGCCTGCTGATGCTTGGCGGCATTGCGCCCTTGTTGCTGCTGCCGTTGCTGGCCTGGCAGATGCCCGAGTCAGCGCGCTTTATGACATCCAGCCCGAGGCATACCGATAGCCTGCGTCAGGTCATCGAGCGTATCACCGGCAAAAATTGGACGGGGGTGACGATTATCGATGACGAACGCCCAGTACAGGCCAGATCGCCGATATCGCACCTGTTTATCGAAGGCCGCGCAGTGCGCACCCTGCTGTTGTGGGTGGCCTTTTTCTGCTCGTTGTTTGTGTTCTATCTGCTCACCAGTTGGCTGCCGAGCATCCTCAGGGACGCCGGGTACGATATCGTTCACGCCTCACGCATCGGGGCGATGGTGCCACTGGGTGGAACCCTCGGCGCTATCCTCATGGCGCTGCTGATGGACCGCGTCGGGCCGTATCGGGTTCTGGCCCTGTCGTACCTGGGTGCCGCGCTGGTAATTGGTGCTACCGGTTACCTGATGGGGGACGTCTACACACTGGCGGCCACCGTATTCCTCATCGGTTTCGGTGTGGCCGGTGCGCAGAACGGCCTGAATCTGGTCTCTGCCACCCTCTACCCCACCGCAGCCCGCGTCACTGGGGTTAGCTGGGCGATGGCAAATGGTCGCTTCGGCTCCATCGTCGGTTCGATGCTCGGGGCATGGATGATCGTCGCGGCGGGTACGTCGGAGATGTTCTTCATCTGGCTGGCGCTGCCGGTGTTGGTGGGGTCTGCCGCCATCTTCCTGCTCTACCGGCTCAGTTTAAACCGTCGGACACCTACGGCTGACTCTGCATTGCCAAACTGATTAAACGAAAAAGCCGAGACCCATCTCAGTGATGTCGTCTCGGCCGGCAATCAAAAAGGGGCCAAGGCCCCTTCTCTCCTATTCCGCTTTCGCGGTAGCGGCTTCTTCAGTGCGATACAGATGCACGTCCATCTGTGGGAACGGAATGCCGATATTGTTGGCATCCAGCGCGCGCTTGAAGTTTTCCATCAGATCGAAGTACACGTTCCAGTATTCCGCGTTGGTGGTCCAGGAACGGGTCACGAAGTTCAGCGAAGATGGCGCCATCTCGTTCAAACGCACGGTCACGCCTTTGGCGTGCATGATGCGCTTGTCGGCGGCGATCACATCACCCAGCACTTTTTTCACCACATCGATATCGGCGTTATAAGCCACGCCAACCACGATATCCACGCGACGGTTTGGCTCGCGAGAATAGTTGATGATATTGCCGGCGATGATTTTGCCGTTCGGCACCACGATAGTTTTGTTGTCTGCGGTACGCAGCGTGGTGGAGAAAATCTGCACCTGGTCGACGGTACCGGCCACGCCGCCCAGATCGACATATTCACCGGCGCGCAGTGGACGGAAAGCCACTAACAGCACCCCGGCAGCGAAGTTGGACAGAGAACCCTGCAGCGCCAGACCTACGGCCAAACCTGCGGCACCCAACACGGCGATCACCGAGGTGGTCTGTACGCCAACGCGCCCCAGTACTGCGATAAAGGTGAAGGCCAGAATGCCGTAACGCGCCATGGCAGACAGGAAGTCGGCAACCGTGGCATCAATGCCGCGCAGCTTCATCACCCGATTTAACGCATTGCTGACTACGCGGGCAATGATCGAACCGATAATGAAAATAACGATCGCCGCGACGATGTTCACCGCGTACTGGATCAATAAATCCTGGTTCTTTACCAGCCAGTTACCGGCACCGTTAATGCCGTCTACTACATTCAGATCTTTCATTCGTGTCGTCCTAACTTGTCCCTAAGGGGATAAACTCGCAAAAAAACACTGACATCAACCGTCAGTCGGAAACCACTGCCTTAGGTTAACCAACATTTCCACCGCATGCCAACCGTAAGCGTCAAAAATAGCCGAAACAGCGGCCTCGCTTCTTCTATGCTGAACACAGGGCTATCGCCTTTATAACGATAAGGAACTTCACTGGTTATGCACATCCCATCGTCGATCAAACACTACTGGCAGGTTCGCCCCAGGCTGCTACTGTCCGTCGGTGCGGGCATCTTGTGCTACCTGCTGCTGCCGGCCACGCTTTCTGAATTGCAGCGACTGATGCTCGGCTGGAACGTTTTGGCCTGGTGCTATCTGCTGTTTCTCTGGCGACTCATGTTGGTCAGCACCCCCAAGCACATCCGCCAACTGGCTCGCGCCCAAGACGAAAGCGCCAGTATGGTGCTGGCGCTGGTCAGCATCGGTTGTCTGGTGAGCATTTTGTCCATCCTGTTTGAGCTGAGTACCGCCAAACAGGTCAGCGATTCGCTGAAAACGCTGCATCTGTCACTGACCGGCGCTACGCTGGTGGTGTCCTGGCTGCTGCTGCCCACGGCATTTACCATGCACTATGCCCATCAGTTTTATCGTCAGGGTGCGCAGCAAGATCCGCTGCCATTGCTGTTTCCCGGTGATCTCAAAGAGCCGACCTACTGGGACTTCGCCTATTTCTCATTCACCATCGCGGTAGCGTCGCAAACTGCCGACGTGGCGATCGGCGCGGCCGAAGTGCGCAAAGTCGCCCTGCTGCAATCGGTCATTTCCTTTGTGTTCAATCTGGTGATCCTGGGCCTGTCGATTAACGTCGGCGCCAGTCTGCTGGGCTAGCAACAAAAAAGGCTCCCCGAAGGGAGCCTTAGATTATTGACAAAGGAGGATAAAAGCGTGGTTTTTCCTCCTTTGTGTTATCAGCCGAAAATCAATAAATTGATTTTCCTGATTTATTTTCAAAATCTTTAGCGCCTGCCGCCAAACATTATATGTTTGTCAGCAGTCTCAGGCTCCCCGAAGGGAGCCTTTCAATATGGCTAACAGCTAACCGAGATTACAGAACGTCTACTGCGTTCAGATCTTTGAAAGCCTGTTCCAGACGAGTAATCATCGAAGTCTGGGCTGAACGCAGCCATACGCGTGGGTCGTAGTATTTCTTGTTCGGCTTGTCAGCACCTTCTGGGTTACCCAGTTGGCCTTGCAGATAGCCTTCGTTCTTTTTGTAGTACTGCAGGATGCCGTCCCAGGTTGCCCATTGGGTGTCGGTATCGATGTTCATTTTGATCACGCCGTAACCTACGGACTCTTTGATCTCTGCGTCGGTCGAACCGGAACCGCCGTGGAACACGAAGTTCAGGCTGTTGTGCGGCAGGTTATGTTTCTTGGAAACATAGTCCTGAGAATCACGCAGGATGGTCGGGGTCAGTTTCACGTTGCCTGGCTTGTAAACGCCGTGCACGTTACCGAAGGATGCCGCGATGGTGAAGCGTGGGCTGATCGCATTCAGTTTTTCGTATGCGTAATCAACGTCTTCTGGCTGGGTGTACAGAGAAGATGCGTCCATATGGCTGTTGTCCACGCCATCTTCTTCGCCGCCGGTGCAGCCCAGTTCGATTTCCAGGGTCATACCGATTTTCGCCATGCGAGTGAGGTATTTGCTGCAAATTTCGATGTTTTCTTCCAGGGACTCTTCAGACAGGTCGATCATGTGAGAAGAGAACAGTGGCTTACCGGTAGCCGCGAAGTGTTTTTCGCCGGCGTCCAGCAGGCCGTCCAGCCATGGCAGCAGTTTCTTGGCACAGTGGTCGGTGTGCAGAATAACCGGCACGCCGTAATGTTCAGCCATCTGGTGAACATGATGTGCACCGGAAATAGCGCCCAGAATTGCTGCACCCTGAGGAACGTCAGTTTTCACGCCTTTACCGGCGATGAACGCGGCACCGCCGTTAGAGAACTGTACGATAACCGGAGCACGCACCTTCGCCGCTGTTTCCAGCACGGCGTTGATGGAGTCGGTACCCACGCAGTTCACTGCAGGCAGAGCAAAGTTGTTCTCTTTAGCTACTGCGAATACTTTCTGAACGTCATCACCAGTGATGACACCCGGTTTTACGAAATCAAAAATTTTAGACATGTTACTTTGTCCTGTTTCGTCGGCCGTAGATGGATGTAAATCGATTTTTTCATGCCGCGCCGCCCAGGCCGCGCGGTATAAAATAAACGGGCGACTTTCGCCTCCCGCTGTCTGAATTACTGCTTAGCGCGCTCTTCCAGCATCACTACCGCCGGCAACTCTTTGCCTTCCACAAACTCCAGGAAAGCACCGCCGCCGGTAGAGATATAAGAGATTTTATCTTCAATACCGAACAGATCGATAGCCGCCAGGGTGTCGCCGCCGCCTGCAATAGAGAAGGCTTCGCTGTCTGCGATAGCGCGTGCGACAATTTCAGTGCCCCGACGGAAGTTAGGGAACTCGAATACGCCAACCGGGCCATTCCACAGAATGGTTTTGGCTTCTTTCAGCAACTTGGCCATAGCCAGCGCGGTTTCGTCACCGAAGTCCATGATCTCTTCATCATCTTTGACTTCACTGACTTTTTTCAAGGTGGCAGGGGCAGTTTCAGAGAATTCCGTGCCTACGCGAGAATCGGTAGGTACCGGAATTTTAAACTCGTCACGCAGTTTTCTCGCTGCATCGACGAAGTCAGGTTCGTACAGGGATTTACCGACGTTGTTATCGATAGCCACGAAGGTGTTGGCGATACCGCCGCCCACGATCACCGTATCGGCGATTTTCACCAGGGAGTTCAGCACATCAAATTTGGTAGAAACCTTAGAACCCCCCACCACGGCAACCATCGGACGAGCCGGGCTTTTCAGTGCTTTGCCCAGGGCTTCCAGTTCTGCTGACAGCAGCGGGCCGGCACAGGCAACAGGCGCGAACTTGCCCACGCCGTGGGTGGAAGCCTGCGCACGGTGTGCGGTGCCGAAGGCATCCATCACATACACGTCACACAGTGCCGCGTACTTTTTGGACAGGGTTTCGTCGTCTTTTTTCTCGCCCTTGTTGAAACGGACGTTTTCCAGCACCACCAGTTCACCTTCTGCAACCTCAACACCATCCAGGTAGTCTTTAGCCAGACGTACCGGGTTTTTCAGGTGTTTTTTCAGATAGTTGACAACAGGCAGCAGGGAGAATTCTTCGTTGTACTCGCCTTCGGTAGGACGACCCAGGTGGGACGTTACCATCACGCGGGCGCCTTGTTTCAGCGCAGCTTCAATAGTCGGCAGGGAGGCACGGATACGTGCATCGGAAGTCACTTTACCGTCTTTCACTGGAACGTTCAGATCGGAGCGGATCAGAACGCGTTTACCGGCCAGATCCAGATCGGACATGTTAATTACAGACATGGTGAACCCTCTTGGTTGATTCTCTATAAACTATAAAGTTGCCTGGGCGGCGCATCGGTCATGCCAATGCCACCGTACTAGAAACCGCTAGCGGCCATTGCCCGTGTTGTATCCAACATCCGATTGGCAAAGCCCCATTCATTATCACACCAGACCAAGGTCTTGATCAGGTGCTGACCACTGACCCGAGTCTGCGTACCGTCGACGATAGCGCTGTGCGGGTCATGGTTAAAATCGATCGAGACTAATGGTAGTTCCGTATAGTCAACTATACCACGAAAAGATCCCCGTGCGGCCATTTGCAACAGCTGGTTGACCTCTGCCACTTTCACCGCTGAACTGACGCTGACGCTGAGATCGATGGCCGTCACGTTGATGGTCGGCACGCGTACGGAAATCGCTTCGAAACGATCGCAAAACTGCGGGAAAACGCGGGTGATACCGGCGGCCAGCTTGGTGTCGACCGGAATAATCGACTGGCTCGCCGCGCGGGTGCGCCGCAAATCCTGATGATAGGCATCTATCACCGGCTGATCGTTCATCGAAGAGTGAATGGTGGTCACCGTGCCCGACTCGATGCTGTAGGCATCGTCCAGCAGTTTGATCACCGGAATAATGCAGTTGGTGGTGCATGACGCATTGGACACGATGCGGTGTTCCGCCAGCAGCGTCTGATGGTTGACGCCAAACACGATGGTGGCGTCCAGATCGTTGCCGCCAGGGTGAGCGAACAACACTTTCTTCGCCCCTGCCGCCAGATGGGCCTCGCCATCCGCCCGGCTGCCGTACACGCCGCTGCAGTCCAGCACCACGTCAATCCCCAACTCGCCCCAGGGAAGCTGTTCCACCGTCGGCTGATGCAGCAAACGAATGGCGTCGTCCCCGACGGTCAATATGTCGCATTCCTGGCGAACATCCCAGGCAAAGCGGCCATGGCTGGAGTCGTATTTCAGCAGGTGGGCCATGCCCTCGGCGTTCGCCAATTCGTTGATCGCCACCACGGAAATTTCCGCTCGTCGTCCCGATTCATACAGTGCGCGTAAAACGCTGCGGCCTATGCGGCCAAAGCCGTTTATCGCTATGCGGATTGTCATGCTGCTCCTGAAAAAGGGCCTTCTCTCGCCGGGCATGCTCACCGTGCCTGAGAGGGCGCTGACGGGTTAACTTATCAAACCAACCCGCACAGAGTACTTTAGCGCACCGCCTGCTGTGAATCGCCACGTCGCATTATTCATTGCATCAGACGCGCTTTTATCACCTTCACTCCGGCGTTTCTGTTGAATACTGACTCAACTGAAACGCTTCAGCCGAGCATAAACCAAAGTTTTGCCAAAAGGAACAGATGCGACGGCCCGCCTGACAACTGAACGAGACTTTGCGGGAATAAAATGATCTGGCGCACACTTTTTCATACTCCCACCCTAACGGCGCGCCAGATATTCCGACAGCAACGAGGCTTCGCCATAGTGCTGGCGGAAATAATCGCGCAAAAATTCGACCGTCACCCGCACCTTGGCCGAGGTCGCCAGACGCGAAACATACACAGCCCAAATATCCGCCGGTTGGTAATAGTCCGGCAGGATATGCACCAGCCAGCCGTTTTCAATGCTCTCGCGCACGTCCCAGAAGGAACGCAGCGCCACGCCCTGCCCGTCCAGGCACCATTGATGCACAATTTCACCGTTGTTGGATGACAGCCCACCGGTCACCTTCACCGCCTCTTCCCCTTGCGGCCCCTGCAACCGCCACAGGCCGAAAGGGTGATCGCGCTCCTTGATCGCCAGACAGGCACGGCCGGAAAGCTCACTCAGGTTTTTCGGCGTGCCGCAGCGCTGCAGGTACTCCGGGGAGGCGCACAAAATGCGTTGGTTCTGCGCCAGCTTGCGGGCGATCAGATTCGGGGCGATGTCATCACCGATGCGGATATCCAGATCAAACCCTTCGCTGACCAAATCCACCAGCCGATCGGAAACGTCCAGCCTCAGTTCCAGTGCCGGGTATTGCAGCGCCAGCGCCGACAACGCAGGGCCGACAAAACGCCGACCGAAACCGAAGCTGCTGACAATGCGCAGCGTGCCCTGCGGTGCCTGCCGGGCATCGGAAAGCTCATCCATCATCTGATCGACATCGTTCAGAATGCGCTGCGCCCACTCGTAAATACGTTCGCCATCTTCGGTGATCGCCACCCGTCGCGTGGTGCGATGCAGCAACGACACCTCCAGCGCCTTTTCCAGCAATGCAATACGTTTGCTGATGAAAGCCGGTGAAACGCCCAGCTCGTCGGCGGCGGCGGCAAAACCGGCACGGCGCGCCACCAACACAAACACCCGCAGGTCACTCAGAATAGGGAGATTGTTCATGATTCGTGTTTTATGTTTCACCGTTTGCAGTATTGATTAACAGTTAGTCAATTATAGGATGAAAGGGATGTCAATCGCCCCTCTTCACAAGTGAGATCCTATGAGCAAAAGCTACAAAATCGCCGCCATACCGGGAGACGGTATCGGGCAGGAAGTGATGCCGGAAGGCATTCGGGTATTGCAGGCTGCAGCGACGCGCTGGGATTTGTCCCTGCAGTTTGAAACCTTCGAATGGGCCAGCTGCGACTATTACCTGCAGCACGGCAAGATGATGCCGGACGACTGGTTCGAGCAACTGCAAGGCTTCGACGCCGTCTATTTTGGCGCCGTCGGCTGGCCGGACAAGGTGCCGGACCATATCTCGCTGTGGGGCTCATTGCTGAAATTTCGGCGCGATTTCGATCAGTACGTGAACCTGCGGCCAGTGCGACTGTTCCCCGGCGTGCCCTGCCCGCTGGCGAATAAAAAGCCGGGCGACATCGATTTTTACGTAGTGCGTGAAAACACCGAGGGGGAGTATTCCTCGCTCGGCGGCCGGATGTTTGAAGGCACCGAACGTGAGATGGTGATCCAGGAATCGGTATTCACCCGCCACGGCGTTGACCGCATCCTGAAATACGCTTTTGAACTGGCACAACAACGCCCGCGCAAGACGCTGACCGCCGCCACCAAATCCAACGGAATGGCGATCAGCATGCCGTATTGGGATGAGCGCGTGGCCGCCATGGCGCAACAGTATCCGGAGATTCGCTGGGACAAACAGCATATCGATATTCTGTGCGCCCGCTTCGTACTGCAGCCCGAACGTTTCGACGTGGTGGTGGCTTCCAACCTGTTCGGCGACATCCTGTCCGATCTTGGCCCGGCCTGCGCAGGCACCATCGGTATTGCGCCTTCGGCCAACCTCAACCCCGAGCGCAGCTTCCCATCGCTGTTCGAACCGGTGCACGGTTCCGCACCGGATATTTTCGGCAAGAACATCGCCAACCCGATTGCCATGATCTGGGCCGGCGCCATGATGCTGGACTTCCTCGGTGAGGATGAACCGCGCTACCGCCAGGCGCACGACGGTATTCTGGCCGCCATCGAACAGGTTATCGCCAACGGCCCACGCCCCCCGGACATGCATGGCGACGCAAGCACTCAACAGGTCGGCCGGGCGATCACTGCCTTGCTTTAACGTTGAGTTCCCCGCCATTAATGTGACCCGCAGGGCGATTTTCATCACCCTGCTTTGTCACGTCCCCACTTTGCCCTGCTCTGCGCGCTCCTGTTCCAAATTCGCGGTAAACAGCGACAAAAACCACATGGTTTCTCCGGGCAAGATCACAACAAATTATTCACATACTGTGTTTTATCCCTTCACAGATGGCCTAATTGTGGCCCTTGGGTAATTTGTGCACACTCCGGAATGTTAATGAAGGGTAAAAACTCACGGTATCTGCAGTGCCGCGACATCCGCCCTACGTGGTCTAACAAACGGCTTAACGCCAATCAATAAGGCCGGTACGCCGTGCAGGTTGCACGCCCCGGCCAACCACAAATAACAGGAGTTCACTCCCATGCAGAGCACGCCCAAAAAGGATGTCATGCTCATTGGCATCAGCCTGTGCAGCATCACGCTGATCGCCATCTGCCTGATGCTATTCCCGACCCAGTCCGAGCTGGTCGCCACGACCATTTTTAACGCGGTCACCCGTCTGTTTGGCTCCACCATTCAGGTGCTGGTGCTGATGGCCCTGTTGGTGGTGCTTTATCTGGCCTTAAGCAAATACGGCAATATCCGCCTTGGCGAAGGCAAGCCGCAGTACCCCACTCTGGCCTGGGTGTTTATGTTCATTTGCGCCGGGCTGGGTTCATCAACCCTGTACTGGGGCGTGATGGAATGGGCCTATTACTATCAAACGCCAGGGCTGAACATCGCCCCACGCACACCAAAAGCCTTGGAATACAGCATCAGCTACTCGTTCTTCCACTGGGGGCTGAGCGCTTGGGCCACCTATGCGCTGGCCTCGCTGATCATGGCCTATCACTTTCATGTCCGTAAAAATAAGGGCTTGAGCCTGTCCGGCATTATCTCGGCCATCACCGGTGCCCGCGCCGACGGCCCGATAGGCCGAGCGGTAGATCTTATTTTTCTGGTTGCCACCGTGGGCGCCCTGACCATCTCACTGGTGTTGACTGCCTCCACCTTCACCCGCGGGCTAACGGCCTTAACCGGCATTCCGGACACCTTCGCGATACAGGCAACGGTGATCCTGCTGGCCGCGGTCATTTTCTGCCTCAGCTCTTATATCGGTATCGACGGCGGCATGCAGCGACTGAGCAAAATGGTCGGCTGGGGGGCGTTTATCTTCGCCGCACTGGTACTGCTGGTCGGCCCGACCGAATTCACCATCAATAACACCGTTAACGCCATCGGCCTGACGGCGCAGAACTTCCTGCAGATGAGCCTGTTTACCGATCCCATGGGGGACGGCAGCTTTAGCCGCAGTTGGACCGTGTTCTACTGGCTGTGGTGGATTTCCTATACGCCGGGCGTGGCGATGTTTGTGACCCGGGTTTCTCGCGGGCGCAAGATCAAAGAGGTGATTTGGGCCCTGCTGCTCGGCAGCACCCTCGGTTGCTGGTTCTTCTTCGGTTCGCTGGAAAGCTTCGCCATGCATCAGTTCATCAGCGGGCAGTTGAACGTACCGGAGATCCTCAATGCTCAGGGCGGTGAAACGGCGGTGCAAATGCTGCTGATGTCGCTGCCGCTCGGCAAACTGTTCCTGGCGGGCTACCTGTTTATCATGATTATTTTTCTGGCGTCGCATATGGATGCCGTCGCCTACACCATGGCGGCCACCAGCACCCGGAATCTGCAAGAGGGGCAGGATCCCAGCCCGATGCTGCGGCTGTTTTGGTGTGTGGTGATCACACTGATCCCGCTGTCGATTCTGTTCACCGGTGCCTCGCTCGACACCATGAAAACCACCGTCGTCCTGACCGCCTTGCCGTTCCTGTTGGTGCTGCTGGTCAAAACCTACGGGTTCGCCCGCTGGCTGAAACAGGATTACGCCGCGATACCGGCACACCTAATCGAAGTCAGCCGCCCGACGCCGACCACGCCGTCGGAAGCGCCAGCCGTTAGCCCGTTAAACAACACAACCGTCGTCTGAAACACTCCCGTGGAATAAAAAACAATAAGAGGAAGGTTATTATGAGCACTGTGATCCCCGCATTGACTTTACCCAAGGACTTCTGCGCCGATGCCCGCGAGGCGTACACCATTCCGGCGCAGTTTTATACTCACCCGGCCGCATTCGATCATGAAAAAGAACGGGTGTTCGCCAACAGTTGGATCTGCGTGGCGCACGGCAGTGAAGTTGCACAGCCGAATGAATACATCACCCGCGAGATCATCGGCGAAAATATCCTGGTGGTACGCGGTCGCGATAAGGTGTTGCGCGCCTTTTACAACGTTTGCCCACACCGTGGTCACCAATTGCTGTCCGGTGACGGCAAGGCCAAAAACGTCATTACCTGCCCGTACCACGCCTGGGCGTTCAAGCTCGACGGCGAACTGGCCCATGCGCGCAACTGCGAGAACGTGCATAACTTCAATAAAGACATCGCCCATCTGACGCCGGTACGGGTAGAGGAATATGGCGGGTTTATTTTTATCAATATGAACCCGCAGGCCGGCAGTGTAGAAGAGCAACTGCCGGGGCTGGCGGCCAAGGTGCGTGAGGCCTGCCCGGCGGTAGACGACCTGAAGCTGGCGGCGCGCTTTACCACACTCACCCCGGCCAACTGGAAGAACATCGTCGACAACTATCTCGAGTGCTATCACTGTGCGCCGGCGCATCCCGGTTTCGCCGATTCGGTGCAGGTCGATCGTTACTGGCACACCCTGCACGGCAACTGGACGATGCAGTTTGGCTACGCCCGCCCTTCCGAGCAGTCCTTCAAATTCGAAGCAGGCAAAGACGCCAGCTTCCACGGCATCTGGCTGTGGCCGTGCACCATGTTCAACATTCCGCCGCTGGAAGGCATGATGACGGTGATTTATGAGTTCCCGGTCGATGCGGAAACCACCCTGCAAAGCTATGACATTTACTTCACCAACGAGGAACTGACCGCCGAGCAACAGAAGCTGATCGAATGGTATCGCGACGTGTTCCGCCCGGAAGATCTGCGGCTGGTAGAAAGCGTGCAGAAAGGACTGAAGTCACGCGGTTACCGCGGCCAGGGGCGCATTATGGCCGACGGCGCAGGCAGCGGCGTCAGCGAGCACGGCATCGCGCACTTCCACAACCTGCTGGCGCAGGTCTTCCAACCTTAAATCTGTCGGGGCCACCCGGCCCCGTGACTCCATGAGGTCATCCGGTGAATATTTCCGATCAATCACTGTTCCGCCAGCAGGCGTTTATCAACGGCCAATGGTGCGACGCATCCAATCACGAAACTTTGCCGGTCAGCGATCCGGCGACCGGCCTGCTGATTGGCCAGGTGCCGAACATGGCACAATCCGAAACGCAACGCGCCATAGAGTGCGCCCAGCAAGCGCTGTCAGGCTGGCGCAGCCTGCCGGCCCAACAACGGGCACTGCATCTGCGCCGCTGGTTCGAATTGATGCTCGAGCACCAGCAGGATCTGGCATCTCTGATGACGCTGGAACAAGGCAAACCGCTGGCGGAATCCTTGGGCGAGATCCGCTATGCCGCTTCGTTTGTCGAGTGGTTCGCCGAGCAGGCGAAGCGCACCAACGGCGATATCATCCCTTCACCCAGCGCAGACAAACGTCTGTTGGTGATCAAGCAAGGCATCGGTGTGTGCGCTGCCATTACGCCATGGAACTTCCCGGCGGCGATGATCACCCGCAAAGCCGCACCGGCACTGGCGGCCGGCTGCACGCTGATCGTCAAGCCCGCCAATGAAACGCCCTATTCGGCGCTGGCCCTGGCGGAACTGGCCAGCCGCGCGGGCATTCCCGCCGGAGTTTTCAACGTGATTACCGGCAACTCGCAGGTCATCGGTGCCGAGCTGACCGGCAACCCGCAGGTCCGTAAGCTGAGCTTTACCGGTTCGACCCCGGTTGGCCGCCTGTTGATGTGTCAAAGCGCCGACACCATCAAAAAGGTCTCACTGGAACTGGGAGGCAATGCTCCCTTTATCGTGTTCGAGGATGCGGATATCGGCGCCGCCGTCGAAGGAGCCTTGGTCGCCAAATACCGTAACGCGGGGCAAACCTGCGTTTGCGTTAACCGTTTCTATATCCACCGCGACGTTTACCCGCAGTTCACCGAAAAGTTTGTCGCTCGCGTGGCGGCGCTGAAAGTGGGTAACGGCTTTGATCAAGACGTGCAGATAGGCCCGTTAATCAACCGCAAAGCGCGAGACAAGGTCATGGAGCTGCTGGAGGATGCGCAAAGCAAAGGGGCCACCGTACTAACCGGCGGTCATCCGCACCCGCTGGGCGGCAACTTCTTTACGCCAACGGTACTGGGGGAGGTTCAGCCCGGCTCGCTCCTGCTGGCAGAAGAGATTTTCGGCCCGGTTGCCCCGCTGGTGATATTTGACGATGAAGCCGAGGTGCTACAGCGCGCCAATGACACCATCTACGGGCTGGCAGCCTATTTCTACACCCGCGATGCTGCGCGTATCTGGCGGGTTTCCGAACAGTTGGAATACGGCATGGTCGGCATCAATACCGGCCTGATCTCCAACGAGGTGGCACCGTTCGGCGGCATCAAACAGTCCGGGCTGGGCCGTGAAGGCTCCACCTATGGCATCGACGATTATCTGGAACTGAAATATCTGTGCCAGGCGCTATAACCTGTTATGCGCGGGCGCTGCCCGTGCTCTGGAGTGAATAACATGTCCAGTTATCGGATGTTTGATGTCCGCGTGGTCGAAATCGAAACCCTCACCGCGCAGGTAAAGCTTTTTACGCTGGCAGACCCTCAGCAGCGGCCGTTGCCGGCTTTCAGCGGCGGCAGCCATATCATCGTGCAGATGCAACAGGGGGAACAGCGCTACAGTAACGCTTACTCCCTGCTGAGTTCTCCTTTCGACTTGCAGCACTATCAGATCGCCGTACGGCGCGAGTCGCCCTCAAAAGGCGGATCGAATTTTATGCATGACCAGTTACAGGCAGGCGATACGCTGACCATCAGCACGCCGAATAATCTGTTTGCACTGGCACCGACGGCGGAACAACACCTGCTGATAGCCGGTGGCATCGGCATCACTCCCTTTATGGCGCAACTGCATGAGCTGCACCAGCGCGGTCAGCGTTACCGCCTGCACTATTGTTTCCACAGCGAAGAACACAATGCTTTCCAGGCGCAACTGCTGGCGTCGCCTTTTGCCGAGCATGTGCGCTGCCACGTTTCCAGTCAGGGTAGCCGTTTGGATCTGGCACGCCTGCTGGCAGACATCGAGCCCGCAACCCATATTTACGTGTGTGGCCCACCGGCGTTGAACGATGCGGTATCTCAGGCGGCTGCCGCGCTGGGAATTGCGCCGGCGCGCCTGCACCGCGAAGCCTTTGCCGCCGCTGACAGCCAGGGGAAAGCCTTTACCCTGGTGCTGGCTCGCTCAGGCATTGAACTGGAAGTCGCGCCAGAAATGACCATTCTGCAGGCGCTGGAAAACAGCAAGGCGGCGAAAGTGGAATGCCTGTGCCGGGAAGGGATCTGCGGTACCTGCGAAACGCGGATTATCGAAGGCGAAGCCGACCACCGCGATCAGTATCTGAGTGAGGAAGAACGAGAGTCGCAGCAAAGCCTGCTGATATGCTGCTCAAGGGCCAAGGGACAACGGCTGGTACTGGATTTGTAGTTCAACCCACCGCGCCCCGCCCGGGACGCGGTTATTGCCGAAGCTAGGCCTTGGGGAAAATCCACAGGTGTTCTGCCGGCAGGGACAGCCGGCACAGCGTCTGGTCGCGCACTTCGGTGCCATAAGCTCGCACCACGAAATCCTCGGCGACAGTACGGAACAGGTATTCCCAGCGATCGCCCAGATACATACTGGTCAGCAACGGCAGCTCCAGTTGGTTCCCCTGCGGGTCGTCGCCCAAACGCACGCGTTCCACCCGGATCACCGCCGTGGCTTCGTCACCGACGTTTACCCCTGCGCCTGCCATGCCCCACAGCGCCCAGTCTTTCCCTTCGATGCGCGCTTTGCCCTCGCTGATCTCGGTGATTTTGCCGAACAGGCGGTTATTGCTGCCCATAAATTCGGCGGTAAACAGGGTCGAGGGCGAACCGTACATTTCCTGCGGCGTGCCCTGCTGTTCGATTTTTCCGTTGTTGAGCAACAAGATGCGGTCGGAAATGGCCATCGCCTCGTTCTGATCGTGGGTCACCATCAGCGCCGACAGCCCCAGCTTGATGATCAACTCGCGCAGGAACACCCGCGCCTCTTCACGCAGCTTGGCGTCAAGGTTCGACAGCGGCTCATCCAGCAGGATCACCGGCGGGTTGTACACCAACGCCCGACCAATCGCCACGCGTTGCTGCTGACCGCCGGACAACTGATGCGGATGGCGCTTGCCCAAATGCCCCAGCCCCAGTTGATCCAGCACCCCTTGCACCCGCTGGGTAATTTCCGCCGAGGCGACTTTGCGTAACTTCAGCGGGTAGGCGACGTTCTCGAACACGGTTTTATGCGGCCACAGAGCATACGACTGGAACACCAGCCCGAGGTTGCGCTCTTCCGCCGGGATCTCACTGCGCGCCGTGCCGTCGTAAACCTTATTGCTGCCAATGATAATGCAGCCCTGAGTCGGTTTTTCCAACCCGGCGACCGCCCGCAGCAACGTCGTTTTACCGCTGCCCGAAGGCCCCAACAGCGACACCACCTCGCCACGGTTTAACTGCATCGAAACGCCTTTCAGCACCGGGTTGTCGCCATAGGTCAAATGCAGGTTTTCTACCGAAAGTTCAATCATGTAATTTCACTCCAAAGCGCAAGGCGATACCCAGACCCAACACCACCAGCAGGATGTTAATGAAGGAGAGCGCGGCAACGATATCGATGGCGCCCGCCGCCCACAGGGAAACCAGCATCGAACCTATGGTTTCGGTGCCTGGAGACAACAGATAAACCCCGGTGGAATATTCTCGTTCGAAAATCAGGAACATCAGCAACCACGAACCAATCAGGCCGTAGCGCGACAGCGGAATAGTCACGTGGCGGGTGATCTGCCCACGAGAGGCCCCGGCGCTACGTGCCGCCTCTTCCAGTTCAGGGCCGACCTGCAACAGCGTCGAAGAGATCAGCCGCAGGCCGTAGGCCATCCACACCACGGTGTAGGCCAGCCAAACGCTGAAGATGGTGCTGCGCAAGGAACGCAGCCAGACGATCAGGTTTTCCCGCAGCCACTCGGCCACCGGCAACGCCGACAGCCAGCCCTCTTTCAATGATTTATCCAGCCACATCGGCAGGAACAGGAATACCCACAGAAACGCCAGCCCCGCCAGCAACCCCGGCACCGCACGCGGTACCAGCACGCTGTAATCGAGAAAACGGGTCGCACCATCGGGTTTGCGGTGCATGGCAATGCCGATGAACAGATAACAGACCACCGCCAACGCGCCGCCGATCACCCCAATCGCCATCGAGTTGACGATAGCCCGCAACAGATTGGGCTGCTGCCAGATGGTGCGGAAGGTATTGAGCGACAACTCGTCCCAGATCGAAACGCCCACGCCCCAGTTGGAGATAAAAGCACGCAGCACCACGCCCACCAGCGGCACCCCGATGGTCACCGTCAACCAAAACACCACCACCGCACCGGCAACCCAGCGCCATTTGCCCAGCGGCAAGGCCCGCGCCTGCGATGCCTTACCCTTGACGGTGACGAAACGGTTAGCCGTGCGCATCAGACGGCGCTGCAACATCACCAGCGGAATGGTGATGCAAATCAGCACCGCCGCCACCGCCGCCATCAGGTGGTAAGACGGCGTGCCCAACTTGTTGGTCAGTTGATACAGGTAGGTCGCCAGCACCAGGTTGCCTTCCGGATCGCCCAGCACCAGCATCAGGCCGAACACCTCCAGCCCGAGGAAGAACAGCAATACGCCGGCATACAGAATCGAGGGGCGCACCATCGGCAAGCTGACCGCCGTCATCACCTGCAAGGGCGAGGCGCCCGCCGTGCGAGCGGCTTCCTCCACGTCGGAGCCGACGCTGCGCAAGGCCGAAGAAATATAAAGATAAGCGTGCGGCACGTGGGTTAACCCGGCGATGACCACAATGCTGGCCATCGAATAGATATTCCAGGGCACGAAGCCCAGCAGCGATTCCGCCCACAGCGAGAAGAAGCCCACCGGCCCGGCAGCCACCACGTAGCCAAAGCCCAGCACCATCGGCGAGACAAAGATCGGCACCAGGATCAGCGGTTCAATAAACCGCCGACCGGGCAAATCGGTTCTGACCATCAAAAAGGCCAGAATGCCCCCCAGCGGAATGGCGATCACCACCAGTCCAAAAGCCAGAATAAATCCGCTTTTCAGCGCTTTGTAAAAATCCGGATCGGTAAAAATAAACTGGAATGCCTCAAGGCTGAACACCTTGGAGGGGGAGAAAAAGGGAGCGGAGAGGAAACTTTGAATCACGATAAATGACAGTGGCACATAGATAACCAGCGCGGTTATCACCACCACCAAGCCACGCGGCAGGCTCTGCCATTTTCTGCGCCATGCTTTCATAAAAATATCCCGATGGTTGTACGACTACCAAAGGGCGCGCGCCACAATGGCAGACGCGCGTCCGGATCCTGTGTTATTTCGCGGCGGCGGTACGCCATTGCTTGATGTAATCCAGGCGTTTGGTCGGTTGCAGATACTCCAGCAGGCTCTCATCCACCGGAATAGGCTTCAGCGCATTGCCGAGCATTTTGGTCATGCCGTCGATGTCGTTTTTGCCTTCAATGTCATTGCGGATAGAGGGAATATCCGCCTGGTTGGCGAGAATGCTCTGGCCCTTTTCCGACAGGACGTAGTTAAGCCACAGTTTTGCCGCATTGCCGTTGGCGGCTTCTTTGCTAATAAAGGACACGCGCGACAACACCAGGGTGTAATCCTTCGGATAAGAGATGCCCAGAGAAGGGTCAGTTTTGGCGCGGGCTTCGGCGTAGGAACCCAGGATGTTGAAACCAATCAGGTTTTCACCGGATGATACCCTTTCCATCATGGTACCGGTGGACGACTGCACCGCCAGGCCGCCTTTGGCGACGTCAGCCAGCGTAGCGAAATAGTTCGGATCGGCCTTGAAGTCCTGCACCGACAGCATGAAGCCCAGCCCGGATTTTTCAATGTCATAGGTGGTGACTTTCTTTTTGAACTTGTCGGTTTGGCTGGCGATCAGCTTGGCCAGCGCGGCGTGTGAGTCCGGCACATCGCCCTGCGGGATCAGCCGTTTGTTATAGATGAAGACCACTGGTTCGTAGGTGGTGCCGTAGGCTTTCTCTTTCCAGACCGCCCACTTGGGCAGTTGGCCCTGTTCCGGTGACGCATATTCTTGCGCGTAATCGGTCGCCAGCTTCAGCGCGGTATCCATCGACGAGCTCCACACCACGTCGCCGCTGGTGCCGCCCGCCGCCTGTTCGCTGATATAGCGGTTATACAACTCGGTGCTGTTCATGTCGTTGTATTCGACCTTAACGCCCGGATACAGCGCTTCAAACCCCTGAATCAGCGGCCCTGCAGCTTTGGTATCGGTGGTGGAATACACCACCACTTTGCCCTCTTTCTTCGCGCCATCCACAATTTTCTGGTAGTCGGCCGGATAGCCCGCAGGGAATTCAGCGTAAGCAGGTACCGCTCCCAGAACAGCCATCGCTACCACCGACACGCCGATTCTTGTCAACATAATCAACTCCTGGTTACATTTAATAAACTAAAAATTAACATATAGTTAATAAGTGTTCTTAAGCAACGCCGTTGATTTTTTATCTTCGTGTTTTGTGAGGTTGGGCGATTTTTAGGCAATAAAAAAGCCCGGCAATGTGCCGGGCTGATAGGTGTCACCCTCTCCCAAAGGAGAGGGAATGACTATTTCAGCAGTGCCTGCGCCTTGGCCACCACGTTATCCACGGTGAAGCCGAACTCTTTGAACAGCTGCTCCGCCGGGGCTGACTCGCCGAAGCTGGTCATGCCCACGATGGCGCCGTTCAGGCCCACATACTTGTACCAGTAGTCCGCGATACCCGCTTCCACCGCCACGCGGGCAGTCACGGCCGCCGGCAGCACGGATTCACGGTAGGCCGCATCCTGCTTGTCGAAGGCGTCAGTAGACGGCATGGAAACCACGCGCACCTTACGGCCCGCCGCGGTCAGTTGGTCTGCCGCTTCCACGGTGAT
>NZ_JBIEIU010000013.1:0-157548 GCF_052113645.1 Serratia quinivorans
ATTTTTTCGAACCCGAAGGTTCTGGATATCGTCTTGTGGAGTGCCCACACAGATTGTCTGATAAATTGTTAAAGAGCGTTCGTTACTGAGATAACTCTCGGTAACGCGGGAGGTGCATATTACGCTTTCCCGCTGAAGAGTCAAGCTTTTTCTTATTAAGAAACGGTGTTTTCACCGGCTTGCTTCTTCCTGGCTGGGCGACGGGTTCTCGTTAGAGGAGTCGTTGTTCCCGGTCAGTGGAGGCGCATTATAGGGAGTTCTCAGAAGGCCGCAACCCCTAAATGCAAAAAACTTTTCAAGCGCGTTTTTTTTCAACAAAGCGCTGCACAAGTCGGCGTTTTCGTCACTTTTTCCGGTAAACAGCCACAAAAGCTGGCGATCCGTAGAGTAAAATAAGAGTAACAATGTCAGTAAGGACTCGCAGCCATGCAATTTAATGCCCAACAACAGGCCGCCCAACGCAATCTTTCTTATCTGCTTGCAGAAAAGCTCGGCCAACAAATTCTGGCAGGCGATTATCAGGCCGGCAGTATCCTGCCCGGGGAGATGGAGCTCGGGGAACAATTCGGCGTTAGCCGCACTGCGGTACGTGAAGCGGTGAAGATGCTGGCCGCCAAAGGCATGCTGTTACCCCGTCCACGCATAGGTACCCGGGTCATGCCACAAAGCCAGTGGAACTTTCTCGACCAGGATTTACTGACCTGGTGGATGACCAAGGAAAATTTCGATCAGGTGATGCAGCACTTCCTTATCCTGCGCACCTCGCTGGAACCTCAGGCTTGCTCATTGGCGGCTGCCAATGCCAGCACCCAGCAAACCACACGGCTGGCTGAGCTGATGGCGGAGATGCGGGCGCTGCATGTTCAGTTTGACCGCGAGCACTGGATCCAGATAGATACCCAGTTCCACCAGCTTATCTATGAAGCCAGCGGCAATCCGTTTCTGACATCATTCGCCAATCTGTTCAGTTCGGTGTATCAAAGCTACTTCCGCGCCATCACCGGCAACGAAGTGATTAAGCTCCAGAACCATCAGGCCATCGTCGATGCAATACTCGCCGGCGACAGTGCAGGAGCATTAGCCGCCTGCCAGGTATTGCTCAGAGAGAAAGACTAACTCCCCTACTTATATATAGAAGAACAACAATGAAGGGACGAATAAGACAGTTAACCGGGAATCATAATGACTAAATCCGCGCGCAGTATGGCAGGGCTCCCCTGGATCGCCGCAATGGCCTTCTTTATGCAGGCGCTGGACGCCACTATCCTCAACACTGCGTTGCCGGCCATAGCGCAAAGCCTGGAGCGCTCCCCGTTGGCAATGCAGTCGGCCGTTATCAGCTATACGTTGACGGTCGCCATGCTGATCCCGGTCAGCGGCTGGCTGGCAGACCGCTTCGGTACCCGTCGGGTGTTTATCGTCGCGGTTTCGCTGTTTACTCTCGGTTCGTTGCTGTGCGCGCTTTCCCCTACGCTAAGCGTACTGGTGACCTCACGCGTCATTCAGGGGGTCGGTGGCGCGATGATGATGCCGGTGGCACGTTTGGCCCTGCTACGCGCCTATCCGCGCAGCGAGCTGTTGCCGGTACTGAATTTCGTGACCATGCCCGGTTTGGTTGGACCGATCATGGGGCCGATGCTGGGCGGCTGGCTGGTAACCTACGCCACCTGGCACTGGATTTTCCTTATTAATATCCCGATTGGCCTGCTCGGCATTTTCTATGCGCGCAAATATATGCCGGACTTCACCACGCCCAAGCGTCGCTTCGACTTCATCGGCTTTATGCTGTTCGGCCTGAGCCTGGTGCTGGTTTCCACCGGGCTTGAGCTGTTTGGCGAACAGGTGCTGGCCAGCTATATCTCACTGGGTATTTTACTCAGCGGCGTGGTGATGCTGTTCGGTTATATCGCCCATGCCCGCAGGCATCCCCAACCGCTGATTGGCCTGGATTTATTCCAGACCCGAACCTTCTCGGTGGGTATTGCCGGTAACGTTGCCTCACGTCTGGGCACCGGCTGCGTCCCCTTCCTGATGCCGCTGATGCTGCAGGTCGGTTTCGGCTATTCGGCAATTATTGCCGGTTGCATGATGGCACCGACGGCCGTCGGCTCACTGATGGCAAAATCTACCGTCACTCAGGTGTTACGTTGGTTCGGCTATCGCAAAACGCTGGTTGGCATCACGTTGATTATCGGCGTGCTGATTGCCCAGTTCGCATTGCAAAGCCCGGGAATGCCGCTGTGGTTGATGATCCTGCCGCTGTTCGTGCTGGGTATGGCGATGTCTACGCAATTCACCGCCATGAATACCATCAGCCTGGCAGATTTAAACGACGCCAATGCCAGTTCCGGCAACAGCGTGCTGGCGGTCACTCAACAACTTTCCATCAGCTTTGGCGTGGCGATCAGCGCCGCGGTGCTGCGTTTTTATGAATCGATGTCGCTCGGCACCATGGTCGATCACTTCCACTACACCTTTATCACCATGGGGATTGTCACCGTAGCTTCGGCGTTTGTGTTTATGCTGTTGAAAAGGAAGGACGGCCGTAACCTGATCAGCGGCCGTGACAGCAAGAAAGAAGCCAAGGCCACGAGCTAACGGTGGCCGACCGAAGCACGCTCCACCAGCTCAGGCGTCAGCACCAGAACCTGAGCTTCGCGCTCCGGGTTTTGCAGGCGGTTGATCAACGCGTCGATCGCCAACTCGCCCAGCGAATCTTTAGGTTGATGAATGGTGCTTAGCGGCGGGGCCAGATATTTGGCCAATTCGATATCGTCGTAGCCCATCACCGCCATGTCTTGCGGCACCGACAGCCCTGCCTGATACAACGCCTGATAGGCGCCCACAGCCACCGCGTCGTTGCCGGCAAACACTGCGTGCGGGGGCTCAGCCAACGCCAGCAGTTGTTTCATGGCGATGACACCGCCTTCAAATTCAAAATCGCAGTGCACTTCATACCCCGGCAGGATCGCCAGCCCAGCACGCTGCATGGCGCGGCGGTAGCCTTCCAGTCGGTGGCGCGCGGTGGTTTTATCCTGTGGGCCGGCGATGCAGGCAATTTTGCGATACCCGCGAGCGATCAGGTGATCGGTCGCCATCTCGCCGCCCAGCAACGAATTATCCTGAATAATATCGTTAGCCCCTTCGAACGGCGCCCAATCCATCATCACTATCGGTAACGACGGATAGCGGCTCAGCGCAACCTGTGACGGACGGTGGTTTTCGGTACACATCAGCAACAAACCGTCGACACGCTTTTGCAGCAGCGTCTCCATGTTGCGATTCATACGCGCCGCATCCTCTTCGGTATTGCACAGGATCAGACTGTAGCCGCGTTCATAGCAACTGCGCTCGACGCCGCGCACCACCTCGGCATAGAAGGGGTTATTGCTGGAGGTGACCAGCATACCTATGGTTCGCGTCTGATTCAGTTTGAGACTGCGCGCCAGTGCGGAGGGGGCATAGTTCAGCTGTTCTACGGCCGCCATGACTTTGGCTCGCACGCTGTCGCTGACAAAGCGATTGTTATTAATGACGTGCGAAACTGTCGACGTTGAAACACCCGCCAAACGGGCGACATCTTTCATGGTGGCCAAAGGAATTACTCCTGCTGCAGCAAGAAGGCGTCAATCTCTTCGCGCCAGGGCACTGAAGGTTGAGCGCCAGGACGGGTCACCGCAATGGCCGCCGCCGCATGAGCAAAGCGCACCGCATCCGCCATGGTTTTGCCTTCCAGCAACGCTGTAACCAGCGCCCCATTAAAGGTATCACCGGCGGCGATGGTATCGACCGCTTTAACCCTGAAACCAGGCACCAATTTGCCATTGCCGTTCTCACTCAGCCACACGCCGCGGCTGCCAAGGGTGATGATCACCGTAGCAATGCCTTTATCATGTAAAACCTGAGAGGCGCGCGCGGCGTCATTATCGTCGTTGACCGCAATGCCGGTCAGGCGCTGGGCTTCAGTTTCGTTTGGCGTGATCATATCGATCATCGCCAGTAACGCATCCGGCAGCTCACGGGCCGGTGCCGGGTTAAGGATCACCTGAGTCTGGTGCTGTTTCGCCAGTTGGGACGCGGCAATAACGGTCTCCAGCGGAGATTCGAGTTGCATCAACAGCGCGTCGGCATCGATAACCTTTTGTTGATAACGTGCCAGATAGTCGGGGGTCACTGCGGCATTGGCGCCGGCGTCGATGCCGATCACGTTCTCGCCATCCGCATTAACGAAAATCAGCGCCACGCCGGTGGTGCTGTCGGCGATAGCTTCTATCGGTTGGGTATCAATGCGATCGCTCGCCAGTTGTTGACGTACGCGTTCACCGATGTCATCGGCTCCCACGCAGGCGATAAAAGCGATATCTGCGCCGCTGCGTCCTGCCGCCACCGCCTGATTGGCGCCTTTGCCGCCAAACGCCACTTTATACTGTTTCCCGATCACCGTTTCACCCGGGCGGGGAAACTGCTCAATATTAAGGATATGGTCGGCATTGATACTGCCCAGAACCACCAGCTTACCTGTTGCCATCGCATTGATTCCTGAATTGCGCGCCATCATAAACGCCCCGTTTTGATGGCGCTGGTATGACTTATTGGGTGACCAGTTTCAAATCCACCGGAATGGTAGCCGGCACTTTCTCGCCTTTCAGCACTTTATCGGCCGTCTCTACGCCAATCACACCGATTTGATCCGGACGCTGCGCCACGGTCGCCGCCAGCTTGCCGCCTTCGACCGCTTTCACGCCGTCGGCAGTGCCGTCGAAGCCTACCACGACCACGTCGGTTTTACCGGCGGTTTGCAGCGCACGCAGAGCGCCCAGCGCCATTTCATCGTTCTGGGCAAACACCGCCTGCACATCCGGGTGAGCGGTCAGCAGGTTCTGCATCACGTTCAGGCCTTTGGTGCGATCGAAGTCTGCCGGCTGGCTGGCCAACAGTTTGAATTTGTTCTGATCCAGTGATTGTTTAAAGCCTTCGCCACGTTCACGGGCTGCGGAAGTCCCGGCGATCCCTTCCAGTTGGATCACTTTGGCATCTGCGCCCACTTTTTTGGCAATAAAGTCACCGGCCATTTTACCGCCGACGCGGTTATCCGAAGCGATATGGCTGACTACGTCACCCTTGCTCGCCACACGGTCCAAAGTGATGACCGGGATTTTGGCCTGGTTGGCCATCTTGATGGCGTTGCCGACCGCATCGGAATCGGTTGGGTTAATCAGCAGCAGCTTAGGTGCCTGCACCATCAGATCCTGCACGTTAGCCAGCTCTTTGGCCGGGTTGTTCTGCGAATCCAGTACTACCAGGTTGTAACCCAATTTGTTGGCTTCCTGCTGTGCCCCCTCTTTCATCGAAACAAAGAACGGGTTGTTCAGCGTGGAAACCACCAGCGCAATGGTGTCTTTCGCCAGCGCGTTAGCGCTCAGGGTGGCGCTCAGCGCGAAGGCTGAAGCCAGAATTGCCAGTTTTTTCATTTTCATCATCGTGATTCCTGTAGGGGAGGTTATTTGTTGCTTTTGTTCTCTACCAGAACCGCCAGCAGTATCACCACTGCCTTCACGATCATTTGGTAGTAGGAAGAAACACCCAGTAAATTCAGGCCGTTGTTCAGGAAGCCAAGGATCAGCGCCCCGATCAGCGTGCCAACGATGCGGCCTTTACCGCCGGCCAGGCTGGTACCGCCCAGCACCACCGCCGCAATGGCGTCCAACTCATAGCCGGTACCGGCGGTTGGCTGCGCTGAAGACAGACGCGCCACTTCGATCACCCCCGCCAACGCCGCCAGCAGACCACAAAGCGAATAAACGATAATCTTCACTTTATCGACGCTGATGCCGGACAGGCGCGTTGCCGCCTCATTCCCCCCCAGGGCATAAATATAGCGGCCCAGACGGGTATGGTGCAGCATGTACCAGGCGGCGATAAAGACGATCGCCATGATCCAGATCGGGGTTGGCACCCCCAGCGGGCGGCCGATACCAAACCAGCCGAAGGTGTCGGCCACATCGGTAAAGCCGGTATTCACCGGGCTGCCGTTGGTGTACACCATGGTGACGCCGCGCAACAGCAACATCATCACCAGAGTCGCGATAAACGCCTGCACCTTGCCCTTGGCAACGATCACCCCGGTACAGGCGCCGACCGCCGCCCCCAATGCAAGTGCCGCGGCCACGGCTACCACCGCATTAATTTCAAAACCGACGATCGAGGCCGCCACCGCGCCGGTCAGCGCCAATAGCGATCCCACCGACAAATCGATGCCGGAAGTGAGGATCACCAGCGTCATCCCCACCGCCATAATGGCGTTCACCGAGGTTTGCTGCAGAATATTGAACAGGTTATTCAGGGTGAAGAAATTCGGGCTCATTGAAGAGACCACGGCGATCAGCACCAACAGAGCAATCAGTGATTTTTGCTCTAACAGCCACTCTTTACTGAACCAGCGCTTTGCCACACTCTGGGAACTCATATCTGATTACTCCTGCTTTACGCCGTATTGCTTGCCAACGGCCGCAGCCATCAACGCTTCCTGGGTGGCCTGTTCAATCGGGAACTCGCCGCTGAGGTGTCCTTCGTGCATCACCAGGATGCGGTCGCTCATGCCCATCACCTCAGGCATTTCCGACGACACCAGAATGATACTCAGACCTTCCTGCTTGAACTGGTTAATTAACTGATAGATTTCTTTTTTGGCACCGACGTCGACACCGCGTGTCGGCTCATCGAGGATCAACACCTTTGGCCGCGTCATCAGACCACGGGCAATCGCCACTTTTTGCTGGTTGCCGCCGGAGAGCAGGCCAATGGGCTGTTCCATCGACGGCGTCTTGATATTGAACAAGCGAATGAAATCGCCCACCGCTTGTTGTTCTTCGGCCTGTTTCAAACTGCCGCCGGCACGGCTGAAATAGCGCAGTGCAGTCAACGACATGTTTTCCTTTACCGACATCCCCAACACCAGGCCATCGCGCTTACGGTCTTCGGAGATATAAACAATGCCGTTCGCCAGACCGTCCTGCGGAGAGTGGGTGATCACCGGACGGCCATCAAGGCTGACCGTACCGGCTTTGCGCGGCGCGGCGCCGTAGAGAATTTTCATCAGCTCGGTGCGCCCGGCGCCCATCAACCCGGCCACGCCAAGAATTTCGCCCCGGTACAGCGTAAAGCTGACGTCATGCACGCCCGGGCCGGAAACCTGGCTGACCTCCAGCCGTTTTTCACCGCGCGGTTGGTTCAGACGCGGGTATTGTTCTTCCAGCTTGCGACCCACCATCATTTCTATCAGCGAATCTTCCTGCAGTTCGCTGACCTGGCGCTCGGCAATAAACTGCCCGTCACGAAACACCGTGACGTCATCGCAAATTTCAAAAATCTCTTTCAGCCGGTGCGAGATGTAAACAATGCCTCGCCCCTCGGCCTTCAGTTCGTTGATCACTTTAAATAAAGAGGCGGTTTCGGTGTCGGTCAACGCATCCGTCGGCTCATCCATAATGATGACTTTAGATTCGAAGCTCAGCACCTTGGCGATTTCCACCATTTGCTGATCGCCGATCGACAATTCCCCCACCAGCCGGTGGCTGCTGTAACTCAGGTTCAGTCGCGCCAGCAGTTTGTCGGCTTCGGCGTACATGCGCTTCCAGTCGATGCGGCCGATGCGATTAACAAACTCACGGCCAAGGAAGATATTTTCCGCAATCGTCAGCTGCGGGATCAGGTTCAGTTCCTGATGGATAATGCCGATGCCCGCTTCCTGCGAATCCTTTGGGCCATTGAACGCCACTTCTTTACCGAGAAAATACTGGCTGCCGGCGTCTTTGTTATAAATGCCGGTCAGCACTTTCATCATGGTGGATTTCCCGGCGCCGTTTTCCCCCACCAGCGCCATCACCTTACCCGGGTAAACGCTGAGCGCAGCGCCGGAGAGCGCCTTCACGCCGGGAAAGGCTTTATCGATCCCTTTCAGTTGCAGTAAAGGTTGCATAGGTGCCTCAGAAAGTTACGCCGGCGCACAGGATCACGTTCGCGTAAGGCGAACATTCCCCGCTGCGGATCACCGCCCGGCAGTGTTCCGTTTGCGCTTTAAAAGCCTGATGGCTGATATAGCTCACGCTGACGGAGTTCCCCTGGCGTTGGCCAAGTTCGGTCAGTTGAGCCAACAACGCGCTATGAAGCTGAGGATTCTGCTTAATGATCTCCTCCGCCAAGATGGCGCTTTCGACCTGCATTTCCTGCGTCACCACCCCGAGCACCTGTAAAAACGTCGGCACCCCCTGAGTCAACGCCAGATCGATACGCTGCGTTGCCGCCGGGATAGGCAGCCCGGCATCACCGATAGCGACCTGATCGGTATGGCCGAGACGGGAAACCACGGCAGAGACATCAGCATTCAGCAACACGCCTTTTTTCATCTTGTTCTTCTCATTCCGCCAGCGAAACGTTTCGCTTGTGTCTGGAGTTTAAAAAAACGTCAGTAGAAGGCAACCGGGACAATGCAGAAGTGTGATCACTATCGAAACGTTTCGCTCGTGTTACCGAGAACATAAACAGAAAGGGCCCAGCCGTTGCTGAGCCCTTGAGGGGGAGTTAAATCTCGACCTGGGTTCCCAGCTCGATCACCCTATTGGGCGGGATCTCAAACTGGTCCGGCGCACGTAGCGCGTTGCGACTCAATGCAATAAACAGCTTGCCGCGCAGGAACAGGTACCACGGCCGTTTGGTCAGGATCAGCGACTCGTGCGACATAAAGAACGAGGTTTCCGTCATCCGGCACGGCAACCCTTCCAGCCCGCAACGGTGGAACACTTCCTCAACGTTCGGCGTTTCACGCCAGCCGTAGCTGGCCACCACCCGCCAGAAGGTCGGTGACAGCTGTTCGATGGTGACTCGCCGCACGTTATGCACGTAAGGCGCATCCTCGGTACGCAACGTCAACAGCACCACGCGTTCGTGCAGCACCTTGTTATGCTTTAGGTTATGCAGCAGCGCAAAAGGGATCACATTGATGGCGCGCGACATAAAGACCGCGGTGCCAGGCACCCGCACCGGCGGCGATTTTTCCAACGAAGCAATCATCGCCTCAAGGGAATTGCCGTGCTCGTGCATGCGACGCAGCAGGCGGAAACGTTCGCTCTTCCAGGTGGTCATGATGATGAACATCACCAGCGCCAGCAACAGTGGCAGCCAACCGCCGGAGAACAGCTTCAGGGCGTTGGCGGAGAACATCGGCACGTCGATAATCAGCAGGACAACCAGAATGCCGACGGCAAAGAAACGATTCCAGTGCCAGTTTTTAATCGCCACCGAAGTCACCAGAATACTGGTCAGCACCATGGTGCCGGTCACGGCAATGCCGTAGGCCGCCGCCAGATTGCTGGAGTGTTCGAAGCCGACAATCACCAACACCACCGCGATATACAACGTCCAGTTGATCACCGGAATATAGATTTGGCCGGATTCCATTTCAGAGGTATGGATGATGCGCATCGGTGACAGGTAACCCAGACGCACCGCCTGACGGGTCAGCGAGAACACGCCTGAGATCACCGCCTGCGAGGCGATAACCGTGGCCAGCGTCGCCAGGATCAACAGCGGGATCAGCGCCCAGTCCGGCGCCAACAGGAAGAACGGGTTCTTGATCGCCTCTGGATTTTTCAGCAGCAGGGCGCCCTGGCCAAAATAGTTCAGCACCAGCGAAGGCAACACCACGGTGAACCAGGCCAAACGGATAGGGAATTTGCCGAAGTGGCCCATATCGGCGTACAACGCCTCGACACCGGTGATAGACAGCACCACCGCACCCAGCGCAAAGAACGAAACCTTCTTATATTCAATAAAGAAGTTCAGCGCCCATTTCGGGTTTAACGCCTGCAGCACTTCCGGGTTAGCCATGATGCTACGCGCACCCAGCACCGCCAGAACGATAAACCACAGCAGCATCACCGGCGCGAAAAGCTTACCGACGCTGCCGGTACCGTGTTTCTGGATGGCAAACAACAGCGTCAGCACCAGAATCGACAGGGGAACGATATAGCCGTCGAGCGACGGGGCGGCGATTTCCAGCCCCTCTATTGCGGACATCACCGATATCGCCGGGGTGATCACCACCTCGCCATAGAAGAAACTGCCGCCAATCAGGCCCAGAATCACCAATACTGCGGTAGTGCGCGCCGAAGTATGGCGCCCGGCCAACGACATCAGCGTCAGGATGCCGCCTTCGCCGGCGTTATCCGCCCGCATGACGTAGGTAAGGTATTTGAGGGAAACAATGATGATTAACATCCAGAAGATCAGCGACAGGAAGCCGAAAACCACGTCTGGACGAACATCGAAGCCGTAATGGCCGGAGAAACACTCTCTGAGAGTATAGAGAGGGCTGGTGCCGATATCACCGTAAACCACCCCAATTGCCGCCAGGGTTACCGCCGATAAGGACTGTTTATGCTCTGTGCTCATAATTCGTTTCTTTATTAGAACATCCGTTAGCGATGCATCCGCATCAGCCAGAGATACGGGCTCTAAGATCCGTTACGCCCACTAAAAGGCGCACAGTATGCACGATTTATACTGCTTGCCTACTCTTATATCAGACCCAAAAAATAAACAAAATGTGAACCAACCGCTCTTTTGATAATAGAAAGATTTTACTAATCAACAAGCTATACCATTAAAAATAATGGTGGTTTATCATCGGATTATCCACCAAGATTGGCTAACTCTCGGACAACACGACAATAATATGGCGCCATCATCACTTCTGGCAGAACGAATTTCCCGCCTCAGCAGTGCGCTGGAGAGCGGTTTATATGAACGGCAGGAAGCAATTCGCCTGTGCCTGCTGGCAGCGCTCAGCGGCGAAAGCGTGTTTCTGCTTGGTCCACCAGGCATCGCCAAAAGCCTGATTGCGCGCCGGTTAAAATTCGCCTTTCGCCATGCGCGATCGTTTGAATACCTGATGACGCGTTTCTCGACGCCGGAAGAAGTGTTCGGCCCGTTATCCATTCAGGCATTAAAAGACGAAGGCCGCTATCAGCGTTTGACCACCGGCTATCTGCCAGAAGCGGAAATCGTGTTTCTGGATGAGATCTGGAAGGCCGGCCCGGCGATCCTCAACACCCTGCTGACGGCGATCAACGAACGTCGTTTCCGCAACGGCAACACCGAAGAACCGATCCCCCTGCGGCTGCTGGTCACCGCCTCCAACGAACTGCCGGAAGCCGACAGCAGCCTGGAAGCCCTGTATGACCGTATGCTGATACGCCTGTGGCTGGACAAAGTGCAGGACAAACAGAACTTCCGCTCGCTGCTGGTCAGCCGCCAGAACGAGAATGAAAACCCGGTGCCGGAAGCCCTGAGCATCACCGACGAGGAATATCATCAGTGGCAAGCGCAGATCGACAAAATCAAGCTGCCGGAAAATTGCTTTGAATTGATATTCCAGCTGCGCCAGCGCCTGGATGCACTGGACCATGCTCCTTACGTTTCCGATCGTCGATGGAAAAAAGCCTTGCGCCTGCTACAGGCCTGCGCCTTCTTCAGCGGTCGCGATGCCGTAGCCCCGATCGATCTGCTGCTGCTGAAAGACTGCCTGTGGCACGACCTCACCTCGCTGAAACTGCTGCAACAACAAGTAGAACAGCTGCTGAACGAATCGGCTTACCAGCAGCAAACGCTGCTGATCCAACTGCAACAGATCCACACCCGCTGGCTGCAGCATCAACAGCAGCAGAGCGACAGTCAGGCGATCACACTGGTGAAAAAAGGCGGCATGTTCAGCAGAAAGCCTCAGTTTGCCCTGGCCGCGCCACTCGGTACCGGCCCCCTGACGCTGTTGCTGCAAAAACCACTGCAACTGCATGATATTCAGGTTAACCATCTGAGTATTGAAAACAGCGTGCTGGAAAACTGGCTGCAAAAAGGCGGCGACGTACGCGCCAAACTGAACGGCATCGGCTTTGCCCAGCAGATCGATCTGGAAGTGGACGAAAAGCTGCACCTGACGGTGCTGGACGTCAGTCGTCAACCTTCGCTGCTGGCCCTGCCCGGCATAAAAACGGGGGGAACGCCCCAGGCGATGCTCGACGAAATGGACCAGTTGGCTCAGCGTCTGGCGGAACAGCGCCGGTTGTTCAGTCAGCACCAGCCCTGCCTGTTTACCCCGACCGCCAGACTGGCAAAAATTGAGGCCAGTCTGTTGCAGGTGGCGGAACAAATTAAACAGCAGCACCAGCAGATGCGCGGTCAGTAAGCATGCTCAGCCTGGAAACGCTCGATCTGCTGCTGGCGATCACCGAAGGTGAGCTGATCGAGGAGATGATCATCGGCATGCTGGCCGCGCCGCAGCTGTCGATTTTCTTCAAGAAGTTTCCGGCGATCCGCCGGGCGCTGGACCGCGACTTGCCGCGCTGGAAGCTGCAACTGAAAGAGCGTCTCCATGAAGCCATGGTGCCACCCGCGCTGGCGCAGGAGTTTTATCGCTATCAACAATGCCAGTTAGAGAACAATACCCAGTTCTTCCATAACCTCAACGACACCCTCGATCTGTTGCGCCAACTGGTCTCTCCTTTTTATGAACAGGCACGCGCGCTGGTGGATGCTGCCGATCTGCCCAATCATCCGCTGGACGACAGCTTCCAAACCCTATTCCTGCAGCGCTGGCGCATCAGCCTGACGCTGCAGGCCACCATGATGCATCACCAGTTGCTGGAGCAAGAACGCGAACAGCTGATGGCGGAACTGCAGGAACGGCTGGCGCTGAGTGGCGCACTGGAGCCGTTGCTGTCGGAAAACGATACCGCCGCCGGGCGACTGTGGGACATGAGTAAAGGTCACCTGCAGCGGGGTGACTATCAACGGCTGGTGGAGTACGGCAACTTCTTGCAGCAACAGCCGGAGCTGAAAAAGCTGGCGCAGCAGCTTGGGCGCAGCTATCAGGCCAAAGCGGTACAGCAACAGGATGCGCTGCCGGAGCCGTTTCGCGTCATGGTGCAAGTACCGGCCACGCTGCCGGAAGAGGTCAGCGGCATTCACCAGAGCGACGATATCCTGCGCCTGCTGCCGCCCGAGCTGGTCACGCTGGGCATCGAAGAGTTGGAGTTTGAGTTTTACCGCCGCCTGCTGGAAAAGCGGCTGTTGAGTTATCGCCTGCAGGGCGACGTCTGGCAGGAGCAGATTATGATCCGTCAGGTCACCCACCAGCAGCAGGATCAGCAACCCCGCGGGCCGTTTATCGTCTGTGTCGATACCTCAGGGTCGATGGGCGGTTTCAATGAACAGTGTGCCAAGGCATTTTGTCTTGCGCTGTTGCGCATCGCGCTGGCGGATAACCGCCGCTGTTACATCATGCTGTTTGCCAACCAGATAGTGCATTACGAACTCACCGCCGCCAGCGGCATTGAGCAAGCGGTGCGTTTTCTCGGCCAGCAGTTTCGCGGCGGTACCGATCTGGCCGCCTGTCTGAACGCCACGGTGAGTAAAATGGCGGAGAGCGGCTGGTTCGATGCCGATGCGGTGATCATTTCCGACTTTATTGCCCAGCGGTTGCCGGAGGAGATCATAAAGAAGGTCAAACAGCAGCAACAGAGTCACCAACAGCGCTTCCACGCGGTGGCGATGTCCAGCTATGGCAAACCCGGCATCATGCGCATCTTCGATCACATCTGGCGCTTTGATACCGGGTTAAAAAGTCGCTTGATGCGCCGCTGGCGGCGCTGATTATTACAAAAGCCCTTCGACCGCTTCATGCACTTGCGGTGACCACACGCCGCACTGCACCTGACCAATGTGCGACAGCTGCAGCAACAGCATCACCAGACGCGACTGACCGATACCGCCACCGATGGTTTGCGGCATATCGCCGCGCAACAATGACTGATGCCATTCCAGCGCCAGACGATCTTCATCGCCGGTTTGCGCCAACTGGCGCTTCAGCGCACCGGCGTCGACGCGAATGCCCATAGAGGAAAGTTCAAAGGCGTCCTGCAGTACCGGGTTCCACACCAGAATATCGCCGTTCAGACCGGCCAGCCCTTCTGCGGCGGGTGTCGTCCAGTCATCATAATCTGGCGCACGTACATCGTGTGATTTGCCGTGCGACAGCTTGCCGCCGATCCCCATCAGAAAGACCGCGCCCAGCTCTTTGGCAATCGCACGCTCACGGCCTTTGGCGTCCAGCTCAGGGTAGCGTTGCAGCAGGGTTTCGCTGTGAACAAAATGGATCTGCTCCGGCAGGAACGGCGTTAAGCCATATTCACGGCTCACTTCAATTTCTGTCGCCTTAATCGCCGCATAAATGCTGCTCACGGTGCTTTTCAGGTAATCCAGGCTGCGTTCGCCATCGCCCATCACCCGCTCCCAGTCCCATTGATCGACGTAGACAGAGTGGATCGCACTCAGACGATCTTCATCAGGACGTAGCGCTTTCATGTGGGTATACAGGCCTTCACCGGCACCGAAATCGTAGCTGCCCAACGTTTTACGTTTCCATTTGGCCAGCGAATGCACCACTTCAAAAGTGGCGTCCGGCAGGGTTTTCACCTTTACCTGCACCGCTTTCTCACTGCCGGACAGGTTGTCCTGAGTACCGTCACCCAGGCGGCTGAGGATCGGCGCCTGCACTTCGATCAGGCCAAGCTGCTGTTCCAACTGGCGGGAGAAGAAGGATTTAACCAGACTGATTTGTTGTTGTTTTTGAATAAACTGTTTTTTCATTGCCGTATCTCTTATAAACCTGTCTCTGTTGCCAACGATTAAGCAACAGAACGGCACCGCAATTCAATATCCGCTAATCAATATTGCCTTTTCACTTTTAATCGTTCATTTTGATGCGGTAATAATTCAACAATCAGCAATTAGTGGGGGATTAAATGGCTGAAAATTATCAGATCGATAATCTTGATCGCGGCATCCTTAACGCCTTGATGGAGAACGCACGTACACCGTATGCCGAACTGGCGAAAAACTTTGCCGTCAGCCCCGGTACCATTCATGTGCGGGTAGAGAAGATGAAGCAGGCCGGTATCATCACCGGTGCGCGAGTCGACGTGAACCCCAAACGCCTGGGTTACGACGTCTGCTGCTTTATCGGCATTATATTAAAGAGTGCTAAAGACTATCCTTCCGCGTTGAAAAAGCTCGAAAGCCTGGAGGAAGTGGTCGAAGCTTACTACACCACCGGCCATTACAGCGTGTTCATCAAGGTGATGTGCCGCTCAATAGATGCGTTGCAACAGGTACTTATCAACAAGATCCAGACCATTGACGAGATCCAGTCTACTGAAACACTGATCTCGCTGCAGAACCCCATCATGCGGACCATCACGCCCTAGCCAATTAATTACTATACCCATATTATCCACAGGTAGATCCCAGCCGATTCACAGCGTACAATGCTGCCACTTTGAGAAGGCTGGGATCATTCATTTCATGGCAGACATTACTCTGATCAGTGGCAGTACGCTTGGCAGTGCCGAGTACGTAGCCGAGCACCTGGCTGAAAAGCTGGAAGCGGCCGGTTTTACTACCGAAACCCTGCACGGCCCTGAATTGGATGAACTGACCCTGTCCGGGCGCTGGCTGGTGGTGTCTTCTACCCACGGCGCCGGCGATTTACCGGATAACCTGCAACCGCTGTTCGAACAAATAGAAGAACAACTTCCTGACTTGTCTCAGGTGCAGTTCGGTGCAGTCGGTTTGGGTAGCTCTGAATACGATACTTTTTGTGGTGCGATCCAACGGATCGACGATCTTCTGATCGCGCGTGGAGCGAAAAGGATCGGCGATCGGTTCGAGATCGACGTGACTGAACACGAAATTCCTGAGGATCCGGCAGAGGAATGGGTGAAAAACTGGATTAATTTACTCTAATTTGTTCAAAGATCACCCGAACGATTGTGGATAACTATGCTTAAAAGCAGGGTAAAAGCAGTAGTTATCCCAATAACAACCCTAGGTCGCTTTTTGTCCTGTGCATAACATGCCATTTAGATCCCAGCTTATAAGCCATAGGATCACCGATCATTCACAGCTAACGATCCTCCTTAATCCGCTGATCTCAATCACGAATAATCACTTATCCACAGAAGATCGCGATCCTAATAAGAGATCTAATAAAGAGATCTTTAAATAAAAAGATCTTCTTTTAATTACCGACGATCCTGACCACTTGGTCGATCGACTAAACTTGAGTAGAATCGCCCTCCCCAGGGCAAACAACGATCGTTCGCAATACGGCGAGGTGCAGTTCCATGTTTTATCCAGAGCAATTTGACGTCATCATCATCGGTGGTGGCCATGCCGGTACCGAAGCCGCAATGGCTGCGGCACGCATGGGACATCAGACTTTATTATTGACACACAATATCGATACGCTGGGGCAGATGTCTTGCAACCCGGCGATTGGCGGTATTGGTAAAGGGCATCTGGTTAAGGAAATTGATGCACTTGGCGGCCTGATGGCCACGGCGATCGACCACGCCGGCATCCAGTTTAGGATACTAAACGCCAGCAAAGGCCCTGCGGTGCGAGCCACACGTGCTCAGGCTGACCGCGTGCTGTATCGCCAAGCGGTACGCACTGCCCTGGAGAACCAGCCAAACCTGATGATCTTCCAGCAGCCGGTCGAAGATCTGATTGTGGAAAACGATCGCGTCGTCGGTGCCGTCACCCAAATGGGGCTGAAATTCCGCGCCAAAGCGGTGGTACTGACCGTTGGGACCTTCCTGGACGGCAAGATCCATATCGGCCTGGAAAATTACAGTGGGGGCCGTGCCGGGGATCCTCCGTCGATCTCCTTGTCACAGCGCCTGCGTGAATTGCCTTTGCGCGTTAATCGCCTGAAAACCGGTACACCACCGCGTATCGATGCACGCACTATCGATTTCAGCGTACTGGCACCGCAACATGGCGATACTCCGATCCCGGTGTTCTCATTCATGGGCAATGCCGGGCAACATCCGGAACAAATGGCGTGCTACATCACCCATACCAACGAAAAAACCCATGACGTGATCCGCAATAACCTCGATCGCAGCCCGATGTATGCCGGGATCATCGAAGGGATCGGCCCACGCTATTGCCCATCGATCGAAGACAAAGTGATGCGCTTTGCCGATCGTAATGCTCACCAGATCTTCCTTGAACCGGAAGGCCTGACCAGCAATGAAATTTACCCTAACGGCATTTCCACCAGCCTGCCGTTTGACGTGCAGATGCAAATCGTCCGTTCGATGGAAGGGATGCAGAATGCCCGTATCGTTCGTCCTGGTTATGCCATTGAGTATGATTTCTTCGATCCACGTGATTTGAAACCGACGCTGGAAAGCAAGTTTATCCAGGGCTTGTTCTTCGCCGGCCAGATCAACGGCACCACCGGTTACGAAGAGGCTGCTGCACAGGGCCTGCTGGCCGGCCTGAATGCCGGCCGCTACGCCAATGAAGACGAAGGCTGGTCGCCACGCCGCGATCAGGCTTACCTGGGGGTGCTGGTGGACGACCTCAGCACCTTGGGCACCAAAGAACCGTACCGTATGTTCACCTCACGTGCCGAATACCGCCTGATGCTGCGTGAAGACAATGCCGATCTTCGTCTGACCGAAAAAGGCCGTGAACTGGGCCTGGTGGATGATGCCCGTTGGGCACGCTTCAGCGAAAAGCTGGAACACATCGAACAGGAACGTCAGCGCCTGCGCGACATCTGGATGCATCCGCATGCGGAAAACGTCGATCAGGTCAACGCCTTGCTGAAGGCGCCACTGTCGCGTGAGGCAAACGGCGAAGAGCTGCTGCGCCGCCCTGAAATGGATTACCTGCAGCTGACCTCCGTGGACGCATTTGCGCCACCGCTGGCCGATACCCAGGCTGCAGAGCAGGTTGAGATCCAGGTCAAATACGAAGGTTATATCGCTCGCCAGCAGGAAGAGATCGAAAAACAGCAGCGCAACGAAAACACCGTGCTGCCATTGGATCTCGATTATCAGCAAGTGTCCGGCCTGTCGAATGAAGTGATCGCCAAACTGAACGACCATAAACCAAACTCGATCGGCCAGGCTTCACGCATCTCCGGCATAACCCCGGCGGCGATCTCGATTCTGCTGATTTGGCTGAAAAAGCAGGGCTTGTTGCGCCGCAGCGCATAAATCTTGTTTTTGGGCGACCGTTTGTCTATTTGGTAGGCAAACGGCCGCTGACATCGCCCCGGGCCTGAATTATCATGGTCGCCTTCTTGGTCAGCCCCAGTTTGGTTTGCCGTTCCGCGCCAGTCAGAGGACACGTTGTGCAGAAAAAATTAGACTCGCTGCTCTCTGCAGCAGGCATTGCGCTTCCCGATCAGCAAAAACAGCAATTGCTGGGCTATGTCGGCATGCTGGATAAGTGGAACAAAGCTTATAACCTCACCTCGGTGCGCGACCCACAGCAAATGCTGGTACGCCACATTCTCGACAGCATCGTGGTAAACCCGCATTTGCAGGGCTCACGTTTTATCGACGTTGGCACCGGTCCCGGTCTGCCGGGCATTCCGTTGGCGATCGTTCGTCCGGATTCTCATTTCACCTTGCTGGACAGCTTGGGCAAGCGCGTGCGCTTCCTTCGTCAGGTGCAACATGAGCTGGGTCTGAATAACGTAGAACCGGTGCAGAGCCGGGTTGAAGCGTTCCCAGCCGAACCGCCGTTTGACGGCGTTATCAGCCGCGCTTTTGCTTCGTTGCAGGACATGCTGTCCTGGTGCCACCATTTGCCGGCGAAAGGGCAGGGACGTTTCTACGCGCTGAAAGGGGTTCGTCCTGACGAGGAGCTGGCGCAGCTGCCGGAAGGTATTGAACTGGAGTCGGTGGTGCGCTTGCAGGTGCCGGAACTCGAAGGTGAGCGTCACTTGGTGGTACTTAAGGCAAACTGAGTTTGTTTTTGATCAAATAAGCTTGAATTAAAAGATAGTGCCAGCGGTGAAAATAAGCAGGCTAATTAAATGGCGGTTTTTTTAGTTACTTTACTTTTTATTAACACAAAAATAGCCGCCAATTAGCGACAATAGAGTAATTGCAGTTCGAAATAGTCACGTTAGCAACGATAAGGTAACGATTCTGCTTTGCAGCTAATGTTAATTGCCTGTTGTAATATTACCTTCGAAGCTGTCAATAAAAGGTTTTTACCGGGTAGATGGATTGTTTTTGAACGGTTAACTTGTAATATTTTGATTTATAATGTTTTTTGATCGCTCAATTAGCTAAAGACTGTTTGCGCGTTGGTGAGTTATAAATCAGAAAGAGGCATTATTGTGAGCAGTTCCACGTTTTATGGTGTAACGCTGGAATAATCAGACAATTTAATGCGCCCTATTATTCCGACCGTTTTCTTGTGAAAATAGCCTGAAATGGGGGGATTTAAATAATTGTTCACCTTTTCGCTACTTATCGATTGAATTCGTTGGTATGCCCCGTATAATTTGCTCGTTTTTTGCTGCTTGACTCAGATCAGTAAAAACAGTTTTATACGTCACTCAGCATACCCCCTCAGGGGTACGGAGAGAACAAACGTCATGTCTGTGTCCCTTTACAGCGGAAAAGCTGCTCGTAAATTGCTGTTTCTGCAGTTAATGACTTTTGTTCTGATCAGCGCTGCTTTCGGTCTGAAAAGCCTGGAATGGAGCGGTTCGGCACTGGCGGGCGGTCTCGCTGCCTGGTTGCCGAGTACCATGTTTATGCTGTTTGCCTTGCGTCATCAGACGCAGACGCAGGCACCCGGTCGGGTAGCCTGGTCGTTCGCCATCGGCGAGGGGTTAAAGGTCTTGATCACCATAGTTTTGTTGATCGTGGCGCTTGGGGTGTTCAAAGCGGAGTTTATACCGCTTGGCCTGACCTATTTAGCGGTGTTAGTGGTGCAGATTGTGGCACCCGCCGTGATTAACAGTTACCGAAATTAACTAAATAAGGGTAGAGGCATCATGTCTGCAGAGGGATACAACAGTCCACAGGAGTATATCGGTCACCACCTGACGCAACTTCAGGTCGGGACTGGTTTTTGGTCGATTAACCTCGACTCGATGTTTTTCTCCGTTGTCCTCGGGGTTCTGTTCCTGGTGATTTTCCGCCGGGTAGCCAAAAACGCCACCAGTGGCGTGCCGGGTAAACTGCAAACCGCGGTGGAACTGGTCGTCGGGTTTGTCGACAGCAGCGTGCGTGATATGTACCACGGCAAGAGCAAGGTCATTGCTCCGCTGGCGCTGACGGTGTTTGTCTGGGTGTTCCTGATGAACATGATGGACCTGATCCCGGTCGACTTCCTGCCATTCATCGGTGCTCAGCTCGGTCTGCCGGCACTGCGTGTGGTACCGACGGCTGACGTGAACGTGACGTTGTCGATGGCGTTGGGCGTATTTATCCTGATTCTGTTCTATAGCATTAAAATGAAAGGCGTTGGTGGGTTCGTTAAAGAGTTAACCATGCAGCCGTTCAACCACCCTGTATTCATTCCTATTAACCTGATCCTTGAAGGTGTCAGCCTGCTGTCCAAGCCTGTTTCACTGGGCCTGCGACTGTTCGGCAACATGTATGCGGGTGAGTTGATCTTCATCCTGATTGCTGGCCTGTTGCCGTGGTGGTCACAGTGGGTCCTGAGCTTGCCTTGGGCTATTTTCCACATCCTGATCATTACGCTTCAAGCCTTTATTTTCATGGTTCTGACGATTGTCTATCTCTCGATGGCATCTGAAGAGCACTGATTTTCTTAAAACACTTGCACTTTTAAACTGAAACAAACTGGAGACTGTCATGGAAAACCTGAGTATGGATCTGCTGTACATGGCTGCCGCTGTGATGATGGGTTTAGCGGCAATCGGTGCTGCGATCGGTATCGGCATCCTGGGTGGTAAATTCTTGGAAGGCGCTGCACGTCAGCCTGACCTGATTCCTCTGCTGCGTACACAGTTCTTTATCGTTATGGGTCTGGTTGACGCCATCCCGATGATCGCTGTTGGTCTGGGTCTGTACGTGATGTTCGCTGTCGCGTAAGTAGAGAATTTCTCTACACTGAAACCACACTATTAACTTTTAAAGAGGCATTGTGCTGTGAATCTTAACGCAACAATCCTCGGCCAGGCCATCGCGTTCGTTCTGTTTGTCTGGTTCTGCATGAAGTATGTATGGCCGCCGATTATGGCAGCCATCGAGAAGCGTCAGGGAGAAATTGCTGACGGTCTCGCTTCTGCAGAACGTGCCAAAAAAGATTTGGACTTAGCGCAAGCCAATGCGACCGACCAGCTGAAAACTGCTAAAGCAGAAGCTCAGGTGATCATCGAGCAAGCAAACAAACGCAAAGCTCAGATCATGGATGAAGCGAAAGCCGAAGCCGAGCAGGAACGTAACAAAATCGTGGCGCAGGCTCAGGCTGAGATCGAAGCCGAACGTAAGCGCGCTCGTGAAGAGTTGCGTAAGCAAGTCGCGATGCTGGCAATTGCCGGCGCCGAGAAGATCATCGAACGTTCCGTGGATGAAGCTGCTAACAGCGACATCGTTGATAAACTGGTCGCTGAACTGTAAGGAGGGAGGGGCTGATGTCTGAATTTGTAACTGTAGCTCGCCCCTACGCCAAAGCAGCTTTTGACTTTGCCGTTGAGCATCAAAGCGTAGAGCGCTGGCAAGATATGCTGGCGTTTGCTGCTGATGTCACTCGCAATGAACAGATTTCTGAACTGCTGTCTGGCGCTATGGCGCCAGAGACGCTGTCCAAGACGTTCATCGCGGTATGTGGCGATCAACTCGACGAACATGGCCAGAACTTTATCCGTGTAATGGCCGAAAATGGACGTTTACTGGTTCTTCCTGCCGTGCTGCAGCAGTTCAACGAACTGCGCGCCTTGCTGGAATCCACCGTCGAAGTCGACGTGCTCTCTGCGAGCGCACTGAGCGACAAACAGCAGGCTAATATTGCCGCTGCGATGGAAAAACGTCTGTCACGCAAAGTTAAGCTGAATTGCAAAATTGACAAGTCTGTACTGGCCGGCGTAATTATCCGTGCTGGCGATATGGTGATTGATGGCAGCGTTCGCGGTCGTCTTGAACGCCTGACAGACGTCTTGCAGTCTTAAGGGGACTGGAGCATGCAACTGAATTCCACCGAAATCAGCGAACTGATCAAGCAGCGCATTGCTCAGTTCAATGTGGTGAGCGAAGCTCACAATGAAGGTACTATTGTTTCCGTCAGCGACGGGATCATCCGCGTACACGGTCTGGCCGAAGTTATGCAGGGCGAAATGATCGCACTGCCAGGCAACCGTTACGCAATCGCATTGAACCTGGAGCGCGACTCCGTAGGTGCCGTGGTTATGGGTCCGTACTCGGATCTGGCCGAAGGCATGAAGGTAAAATGTACTGGCCGTATTCTGGAAGTTCCGGTTGGCCGTGGCCTGCTGGGCCGTGTAGTTAACACCCTGGGCGCACCTATTGACGGTAAAGGCCCGGTTGATAACGACGGTTTCTCCCCGGTTGAAGCCATTGCCCCTGGTGTTATCGAGCGTCAGTCCGTAGATCAGCCGGTTCAAACTGGCTACAAATCTGTTGACGCCATGATTCCAATCGGCCGTGGCCAGCGTGAGCTGGTGATCGGTGACCGTCAGACCGGTAAAACCGCTCTGGCGATCGATGCGATCATCAACCAACGCGACTCCGGCATCAAATGTGTGTACGTGGCTATCGGCCAGAAAGCGTCTACCATCGCTAACGTGGTGCGCAAGCTGGAAGAGCACGGTGCACTGGCAAACACCATCGTTGTGGTTGCTACCGCGTCCGAGTCCGCTGCACTGCAATACCTGGCGCCATATGCCGGTTGTGCGATGGGTGAATACTTCCGTGACCGCGGTGAAGATGCGCTGATTGTTTATGATGACCTGTCCAAACAGGCCGTTGCTTACCGTCAGATTTCCCTGCTGCTTCGTCGTCCACCAGGTCGTGAAGCTTATCCAGGCGACGTATTCTACCTCCACTCCCGTTTGCTGGAGCGTGCTGCGCGTGTTAACGCCGACTACGTTGAAGCCTTCACTAAAGGTGAAGTCAAAGGCCAAACCGGTTCACTGACTGCTCTGCCGATCATTGAAACCCAGGCGGGTGACGTTTCCGCGTTCGTTCCGACCAACGTAATCTCGATTACCGATGGTCAGATCTTCCTGGAATCCAACCTGTTTAACTCCGGTATTCGTCCGGCGGTTAACCCGGGTATCTCCGTATCCCGTGTGGGCGGTGCAGCGCAAACCAAGATCATGAAAAAACTGTCCGGTGGTATTCGTACCGCGCTGGCACAGTATCGTGAACTGGCTGCGTTCTCTCAGTTCGCTTCCGATCTGGATGATGCGACCCGCAAACAGCTGAGCCACGGTCAGAAAGTGACCGAGCTGCTGAAACAGAAACAGTATGCGCCGATGTCCGTCGCACAACAGTCTCTGGTGCTGTTTGCCGCAGAACGTGGCTACCTGAACGACGTTGAAGTCGCGAAAGTCGTGAGCTTCGAAGCCGCGCTGGTTGCTTACGCAGACCGCGAGCATGCCGAGTTGCTGAACCACATCAACCAAACTGGCAATTTCAACGATGAGATCGAGGACAAACTGAAAGCCGTCCTCGAGACCTTCAAGAAAACCCAGTCCTGGTAACGCTCAGCGGCCTGCAGTTGAAAGACAGCAGGCCGTCTGGCAATGAGGAGAAGCAGAGATGGCCGGCGCAAAAGAGATACGTAGTAAGATCGCGAGCGTGCAAAACACGCAAAAGATCACTAAAGCGATGGAAATGGTCGCCGCCTCCAAAATGCGTAAATCGCAGGAACGCATGGCGGCCAGCCGTCCTTATGCAGAGACCATGCGCAAAGTGATTGGTCACCTTGCGCTAGGTAATCTGGAATATAAGCACCCGTACCTGGATGAGCGTGACGTTAAGCGCGTCGGGTATCTGGTGGTGTCTACTGACCGTGGTCTCTGTGGCGGTTTGAACATCAACCTGTTCAAGCGTCTGTTGGCAGAGATGAAAGGCTGGTCCGAAAAAGGCGTTGAAGTTGATTTGGCGCTGATTGGCTCTAAAGCGGCCTCTTTCTTTGGTTCCGTGGGTGGCAACGTGGTTGCCCAGGTTACCGGCATGGGGGATAAACCTTCCCTGTCGGAACTGATCGGTCCGGTGAAAGTGATGCTGCAAGCCTACGACGAAGGTCGTTTGGACAAGCTGTACATTGTCAGCAACAAATTTATCAATACGATGTCCCAGGAACCACAGATCATTCAGCTGCTGCCGTTGCCGCCTTCTGATGACGGTGAGCTGAAGAAAAAATCTTGGGATTACCTGTATGAACCCGATCCAAAAGTGCTGCTTGATACCTTGCTGCGCCGCTATGTGGAATCGCAAGTTTATCAGGGCGTCGTGGAAAACCTGGCCAGCGAGCAGGCCGCACGAATGGTAGCGATGAAAGCCGCAACCGATAACGGCGGTAGCCTGATCAAAGAGCTGCAGTTGGTATACAACAAGGCTCGTCAGGCCAGCATCACTCAGGAACTCACCGAGATCGTTTCGGGAGCCTCCGCGGTTTAAGCTAGGTTTACGAATTACGTAGAGGATTCAAGATGGCTACTGGAAAGATTATCCAGGTAATCGGCGCCGTAGTGGACGTCGAGTTCCCTCAGGATGCCGTACCAAAAGTGTACAACGCTCTTGAGGTAGAAAACGGTACCAATAAGCTGGTGCTGGAAGTTCAGCAACAGTTGGGCGGTGGCGTGGTTCGCTGTATCGCAATGGGGACCTCTGATGGTCTGCGTCGTGGTCTGAAAGTCACTGACCTGGACCACCCGATTGAAGTACCGGTAGGTAAAGCTACTCTGGGCCGTATCATGAACGTATTGGGTGAACCAATCGACATGAAAGGCGATATCGGCGAAGAAGAACGTTGGGCGATTCACCGTCCGGCGCCAAGCTACGAAGATTTGGCCAACTCCCAGGATCTGCTGGAAACCGGTATCAAGGTTATGGACCTGATCTGTCCGTTCGCTAAGGGCGGTAAAGTCGGTCTGTTCGGTGGTGCGGGTGTGGGTAAAACTGTAAACATGATGGAGCTGATCCGTAACATCGCGATCGAACACTCCGGTTATTCCGTGTTTGCAGGCGTGGGTGAGCGTACTCGTGAGGGTAACGACTTCTACCACGAAATGAACGACTCCAACGTACTGGACAAAGTATCCCTGGTTTACGGCCAGATGAACGAGCCACCGGGTAACCGTCTGCGCGTTGCTCTGACCGGTCTGACCATGGCGGAGAAATTCCGTGACGAAGGCCGCGACGTTCTGTTGTTCGTTGACAACATTTACCGTTACACCCTGGCCGGTACCGAAGTGTCCGCACTTCTGGGCCGTATGCCATCTGCGGTAGGTTATCAGCCAACGCTGGCGGAAGAGATGGGCGTTCTGCAAGAACGTATCACCTCAACCAAGACCGGTTCAATCACCTCCGTACAGGCCGTTTACGTTCCTGCGGATGACTTGACTGACCCGTCACCAGCCACCACCTTTGCTCACTTGGATGCAACCGTGGTACTGAGCCGTAATATCGCTTCTCTGGGTATCTACCCGGCCGTTGACCCGCTGGATTCCACCAGCCGTCAGCTGGATCCGCTGGTAGTTGGCCAGGAGCACTACGATGTAGCGCGTGGCGTGCAGTCTATTCTGCAACGCTACCAGGAACTGAAAGATATCATCGCAATCCTGGGTATGGACGAGCTGTCAGAAGATGACAAACTGGTCGTATCCCGTGCGCGTAAAATCCAACGCTTCCTGTCTCAGCCGTTCTTCGTGGCAGAAGTCTTCACCGGTTCTCCGGGCAAGTTCGTATCGCTGAAAGACACCATTCGTGGTTTCAAAGGCATTATGGACGGCGACTATGACCACCTGCCTGAACAAGCGTTCTACATGGTTGGCGCCATTGAAGAAGCAGTGGAAAAAGCCAAGAAACTGTAACGTCTTGAGAGGAGGGTGATATGGCTATGACTTACCATCTGGATGTAGTCAGCGCGGAAAAACACATGTTTTCCGGCCTGGTGCAAAAGATCCAGGTGACAGGTAGCGAAGGCGAACTGGGGATTTTCCCTGGCCATGCGCCGCTGCTGACTGCCATCAAGCCTGGCATGGTGCGTATTGTTAAACAACACGGTGAAGAAGAGTTCATCTACCTGTCCGGCGGTATCCTTGAGGTACAACCGAGCGTGGTCACCGTGCTGGCTGACACTGCTATCCGTGGAACGGACCTCGACGAAGCGAGAGCGCTGGAAGCCAAGCGTAAAGCTGAAGAGCATATCAGCAGCTCTCATGGCGATGTCGACTATGCTCAGGCATCTGCAGAACTGGCGAAAGCGATCGCGAAACTGCGCGTTATCGAGCTCACCAGAAGATCGATGTAATATTTTGGCGTGTGCATAACACAGCTAAAATTAAGAAAGCGGCCTATTCGGTCGCTTTTTTTTTGCTTTAAAATAAGCGTTTCAGCCCGGTGGACATTGTGGTGTATAACCCCCGAGAGAGGCTAAAAATGTCTCCGATCGCCGACAGTTCTGCCCGCGCCGGGGTTGCGTGAGTGGTAACTACGGCGTGCCTAGTGCCCCATGGCCTGCGCCGGGTTCGTGCAGAGAAATATGTAGTAATATCGTCACTAAAGGGTTCTACTTTCGTCTATCAAAATGGAGTTATCAGGTTGCTTATGTCGAACAGCGCAATGAGTGTGGTGATCCTCGCCGCGGGCAAGGGAACACGCATGTATTCCGATCTTCCCAAGGTGTTACATCCGTTGGCCGGTAAGCCGATGGTGCAGCACGTCATTGATGCCGCGATGAAACTGGGCGCGAAAAACGTCCATCTGGTGTACGGCCACGGCGGTGAGCTGCTGAAAAATACCCTGACCGACAGTGCACTGAACTGGGTACTGCAGGCTGAGCAATTGGGTACCGGCCACGCCATGCAGCAGGCTGCACCGCACTTTGCCGATGATGAAGACGTGCTGATGCTGTACGGCGACGTCCCGCTGATATCTGTCGATACCTTGCAGCGCTTGTTGGCGGCGAAGCCACAGGGCGGCATTGGTCTGCTGACCGTTAAACTGGCTGACCCTAGCGGTTACGGTCGTATCGTGCGTGAGAACGACAAGGTAGTGGGGATTGTTGAGCACAAGGACGCCAGCGAAGCCCAGCGCGAAATTAATGAAATCAATACCGGCATTCTGGTGGCCAACGGACGCGATTTAAAGCGTTGGCTGGGAATGCTGAACAACGACAACGCGCAGGGTGAGTTCTACATCACCGATATCATTGCGTTGGCGCATGCCGACGGCAAGACAATTGAGGCGGTACATCCTTCACGCCTGAGCGAAGTGGAAGGCGTGAATAACCGCCTGCAACTGTCGCGGCTTGAGCGCATCTATCAGGCAGAACAATCCGAAAAGTTGTTGCTGGCCGGCGTAATGCTGCTGGATCCGGCGCGTTTTGACCTGCGCGGGGAACTGGTGCACGGTCGCGATATCTCTATTGATGCCAACGTGATTATTGAAGGATCGGTCACGCTGGGCGATCGCGTGAAAATCGGTGCCGGCTGCGTACTGAAAAACTGCGTAATTGGCGATGACTGCGAGATCAGCCCGTATAGCGTATTGGAAGATGCGGTGCTGGCAGCGGAATGTACCGTGGGGCCATTTGCCCGTCTGCGCCCGGGCGCGGAGCTGGCGGTGGGCGCTCATGTCGGCAACTTCGTCGAAATGAAAAAAGCGCGCTTGGGCAAAGGTTCCAAAGCGGGCCATCTGAGCTACCTGGGCGATGCCGAGATTGGCGACGATGTGAATATCGGCGCCGGTACCATCACTTGTAATTATGATGGCGCCAACAAGCATAAAACCATTATCGGCGACGGCGTGTTTGTCGGCTCCGATACCCAACTGGTGGCCCCGGTTTCGGTCGGTAAAGGCTCCACCATCGCCGCCGGTACCACGGTTACCCGTGATATCGGGGAGGATGAACTGGTGCTGAGCCGCGTCAAGCAGGTGCATATCCAGGGTTGGCAGCGTCCGGTCAAGAAAAGATAGCCCTTCATCTTTCGAGCTGCAGCGTTGTTGGCTTCATGCCAGAACCCCAGTCACTTACCTGAGTAAGCTCCTGGGGATTCTGACACTTGCCGCCTAGCTGCAACCCGAAATCTATTGGGCTGAGGCATAAATAATATGTTTTGTATTGCGCTCTAATGATGAGCCCAATACAAAACATAATAATCCCCATTCTCTACAGGCTCGGGGACGCACGGTAAAAACCGGCAAAATCAGGTCAAGACATCGAAAGCGCCCTGAAAGGCGTTTAATTAGGAATACAACTGATGTGTGGAATTGTAGGCGCAGTAGCGCAACGTGATATTGCAGAGATTCTGTTGGAAGGTTTACGCCGTCTTGAATACCGTGGCTACGACTCAGCCGGTTTGGCGGTGGTGGATGCGCAAGGGAACGTCAACCGTTTACGCCGCGTGGGCAAGGTTAATAAATTGGCCGAAGCCGCTGAACAACATGAATTGCATGGGGGCACCGGTATTGCTCACACCCGCTGGGCAACGCACGGTGAGCCTACCGAAGCGAACGCGCACCCGCATGTTTCTGATTACATCACGGTGGTGCATAACGGCATCATCGAAAACCACGAACCGCTGCGTGAACTGCTGATCGAACGTGGTTATCACTTCAGCTCCGAGACCGATACCGAGGTGATTGCTCACCTGGTGCATTGGGAACAGCGCCAGGGCGGTAGCTTACTGGAAGTGGTGCAACGGGTGATCCCACAGCTGCGCGGCGCTTACGGCACCGTGGTGATGGATAGCCGTGACCCAAGCGTGCTGGTGGCAGCACGCTCCGGCAGTCCGTTGGTTATCGGTCGCGGCGTGGGTGAAAACTTCCTGGCCTCCGACCAACTGGCCCTGCTGCCGGTGACCCGTCGCTTTATCTTCCTGGAAGAAGGCGATGTGGTGGAGATGACCCGTCGCACCGTCAGCATTTTCGACAAGCAGGGCAACGCCGTTGAGCGTCCTGAAATCGAATCCCAGGTGCAGTACGACGCCGGTGATAAAGGCGCTTACCGCCACTACATGCAAAAAGAGATTTACGAACAGCCGCTGGCGCTGAAGAACACCCTGGAAGGGCGTTTCAGTCAGGGAAAAATCAACCTGAGTGAGCTGGGCCCGCGTGCCGATGAACTGCTGGCGAAGGTACAGCACGTGCAAATCATTGCCTGCGGTACTTCATACCACTCTGGCATGGTTGCCCGTTATTGGTTCGAGTCCCTGGCCGGTGTGCCTTGTGACGTCGAGATTGCGTCTGAATTCCGTTATCGCAAATCTGCCGTGCGTCCGGGTAGCCTGATCATCACGCTGTCGCAATCGGGTGAAACGGCCGATACCCTGGCAGCGCTGCGTTTGTCGAAGGAGTTGGGTTATCTCGGTTCGCTGGCGGTGTGCAACGTAGCCGGTTCTTCACTGGTGCGTGAATCCGATTTGGCGCTGATGACCAAGGCCGGGACCGAAATCGGCGTGGCTTCCACCAAAGCCTTCACCACCCAGTTAGCGGTGTTGTTGATGCTGGTGGCGCGTTTGGGCCGTCTGAAAGGCATGGCGGAAAGCGTTGAGCATGAAATCGTGCACGGCCTGCAGGCATTGCCGGCGCGTATCGAACAGATGCTCTCGCTGGACAAAAGCATTGAAGCGCTGGCAGAAGGTTTCTCCGACAAGCATCACGCGCTGTTCCTCGGCCGTGGCGATCAGTACCCGATTGCCATGGAAGGTGCGTTGAAGCTGAAAGAGATCTCTTATATTCACGCGGAAGCCTACGCGGCCGGTGAGTTGAAGCACGGCCCGCTGGCGTTGATCGATGCCGATATGCCGGTGATCGTGGTAGCGCCGAACAACGAACTGTTGGAAAAACTGAAATCCAACATCGAAGAAGTTCGCGCACGCGGCGGCCAGCTGTATGTGTTTGCCGATCAGGATGCCGGTTTCGTCAGCAGCGAAGGCATGACCATCATTCCATTGCCGCATGTGGAAGAAATCGTGGCACCGATCTTCTACACCGTGCCGTTGCAGCTGCTGTCTTACCACGTGGCGCTGATCAAAGGCACCGACGTTGACCAGCCGCGCAACCTGGCTAAGTCTGTCACCGTAGAGTAATACGCTGCTGTTAATCTCTAAAAGCCGGCCACTGTGCCGGCTTTTTTCATGGCGGGATCAAATATGACAATAGTGCGACAACAGCGATAAAAGTTGTCATATTCAAGCGAATAGAAGCGATGCAAAGGGTTTTTTTATTGATTAATTACTGAGTGATTTTGTATTTAACCATTTGATTTTAAATTACTAATCATCATGATTTCCCTGCTGTAATATAACTGTCATATTTCGTACATTTTACTGTCACCAAACTGTCCTATTTTCCCTCCTGCAGCAATACTTACTCTGATGAAAACGACTCAAAGTCGATTTTTGAATATCCCATTAGGAGGGATTATGAAACTGATGCGTACCACCGTCGCCAGTATTGTGGCAGCGACTTTCTCCCTGACCGCCGTGTCCGCGTTCGCTGCTGCTAGCCTGACCGGTGCAGGTGCGACATTCCCCGCTCCGGTGTATGCCAAGTGGGCAGATTCTTATCAGAAAGAAACCGGCAACAAAGTTAACTATCAGGGCATCGGCTCTTCTGGTGGCGTGAAGCAAATCGTCGCCAATACCGTTGACTTTGGTGCCTCCGATGCACCTTTGAGTGATGACAAGCTGGCGGCCGATGGCCTGTTCCAGTTCCCTACCGTGATCGGTGGCGTGGTGCTGGCCGTTAACATCCCGGGCATCAAATCCGGTGAGCTGACCCTGGACGGGAAAACCTTGGGTGATATCTACCTGGGCAACGTGAAAAAATGGAACGACCCGGCGATCACCAAGCTGAACCCAGGCGTTAAGCTGCCGGATCAAAACATTGCAGTTGTGCGTCGCGCTGACGGCTCGGGCACCTCTTTCGTGTTCACCAGCTACCTGTCTAAAGCCAACGCGCAGTGGAAAGAGAAAATCGGCGCAGGCTCTACCGTCAACTGGCCAACCGGCCTGGGCGGCAAGGGTAACGACGGCATCGCCGCATTCGTACAGCGTCTGCCAGGCTCCATCGGTTACGTTGAATACGCGTATGCCAAACAAAACAACCTGGCATACACCAAGCTGATTTCTGCCGACGGCAAAGCGATTAGCCCAACAGAAGAGAGCTTCAGCGCCGCCGCTAAAGGCGTTGACTGGAGCAAAACCTTCGCCCAGGACCTGACTAACCAGAAAGGTGACAACGCCTGGCCAATCACCTCCACCACTTTCATCCTGGTGCACAAAGAGCAGAAAAACCCGGCTCAGGGCACCGAAGTCCTGAAGTTCTTTGACTGGGCGTACAAAACCGGCGCCAAGCAGGCTAACGACCTGGATTACGCCACGCTGCCGAACGAAGTTATCGAGCAGGTGCGTGCAGCATGGAAAACCAACGTAAAAGACAGTTCCGGTAAAGCGCTGTACTAACAACGCAGGGGCGCGTGAATCGGCGCGCCCCACTTAGTTTTTCAGGGCTCAACCCGGTTGGGCCTGCCAGGGTTAACACAGAGAGTGATCTATGGCTGAGTACAAGCCGACCATTAAAGCACCGAGTAAAAATGGTGACGTCATCTTCAGCGCGCTGGTTAAACTGGCGGCGCTGATTACCCTATTGTTGCTGGGCGGCATTATTGTTTCGCTGATCTTCGCCTCCTGGCCGAGCATACAGAAATTCGGTTTCTCCTTCCTGTGGACCAAAGAATGGGACGCGCCTGCTGAGCAGTTCGGTGCACTGGTACCGATCTACGGCACCGTCGTCACCTCGCTGATCGCATTGATTATCGCCGTCCCCGTCAGCTTCGGCATTGCGCTGTTCCTGACCGAGCTGGCGCCAAACTGGCTGAGACGCCCGCTGGGCATCGCCATTGAACTGCTGGCGGCGATCCCGAGTATCGTTTACGGCATGTGGGGCCTGTTCGTGTTTGCCCCGCTGTTTGCCGAATATTTCCAAACCCCGGTCGGCGACGTGCTGTCCGGCATTCCGATTGTCGGTGAGCTGTTCTCTGGCCCGGCGTTCGGTATCGGTATTCTGGCTGCCGGGGTGATCCTGGCGATTATGATCATTCCTTACATCGCCGCCGTAATGCGCGACGTGTTCGAACAAACCCCGGTGATGATGAAAGAGTCGGCCTACGGCATCGGCTGCACCACCTGGGAAGTGATTTGGCGTATCGTGTTGCCGTTTACCAAGAATGGCGTGATTGGCGGCGTGATGCTGGGGCTGGGCCGTGCGCTGGGGGAAACCATGGCGGTGACCTTCATCATCGGTAACACCTACCAGCTCGACAGCGCTTCACTGTATATGCCGGGCAACAGCATCACCTCTGCACTGGCCAACGAATTCGCCGAGGCGGAATCTGGCGTGCACACGGCTGCGTTGATGGAGCTGGGGCTGATTCTGTTTGTTATCACCTTTATCGTGCTGGCGCTGTCGAAGCTGATGGTGATGCGCCTGGCAAAGAATGAGGGACGCTAACGTGACGACTATGGATATGCAAAATAGCGTAGCGCTGCTGGAAAGCCGCCGCAAAATGCAGGCCTGGCGCCGCCAGAAGAACCGACTGGCACTGTTCCTGTCGATGGCGACCATGGTGTTTGGCTTGTTCTGGCTGGTGTGGATCCTGTTCTCCACCGTGACCAAGGGCATCGACGGCATGTCGCTGGCGCTGTTCACCGAAATGACCCCACCGCCGAACACTGCGGGCGGTGGCCTGGCTAACGCCATCGCCGGTAGCGGCCTGTTGATCCTGTGGGCCACCGTTTTCGGTACGCCGCTGGGCATCATGGCGGGCATTTACCTGGCGGAATATGGCCGCAAATCCTGGCTGGCGGAAGTTATTCGCTTTATTAACGACATCCTGTTATCGGCACCGTCAATTGTTGTGGGCCTGTTCGTGTACACCATCGTGGTGGCGAAAATGGAGCACTTCTCCGGTTGGGCCGGGATCATCGCGCTGGCGCTGTTGCAGGTCCCGATTGTCATCCGTACCACAGAGAATATGTTGAAGCTGGTGCCGGATACGCTGCGTGAAGCCGCTTACGCGCTGGGCACGCCGAAATGGCGCATGATTTCCGCCATCACGCTGAAAGCCTCGGTCTCCGGCATTATCACCGGCGTGCTGCTGGCGATTGCGCGTATCGCCGGGGAAACCGCCCCGTTGCTGTTTACCTCGCTGTCGAATCAGTTCTGGAGCACCGACCTTATGCAGCCGATCGCCAACCTGCCGGTGACCATTTTCAAATTCGCCATGAGCCCGTTCGCCGAATGGCAACAACTGGCCTGGGCAGGGGTACTGTTGATTACCCTGTGTGTACTGCTACTGAATATCCTGGCGCGAGTGGTTTTCGCCAAGAAAAAGCATTCATAAAATTTTGAGCGCTGCCGTGGCGGCGCTGATGAAAAGAGAGAAGTCTTGATGAGTATGGTTAACGACGCTTCCAGCAGCAAAATTCAGGTACGCGATCTGAACTTCTACTATGGCAAATTCCATGCGCTGAAAAACATCACGCTGGATATCGCCAAGAACAAGGTCACCGCGTTTATCGGCCCGTCCGGCTGCGGCAAATCTACCCTGCTGCGCACCTTCAACAAGATGTATCAGCTGTACCCAGAGCAGCGTGCCGAAGGTGACATCCTGTTGGATGGGCAGAACATTTTGACCGACAACTCGGATATCGCCCTGCTGCGTGCCAAGGTCGGCATGGTGTTCCAGAAGCCGACGCCGTTCCCGATGTCGATTTACGACAATATCGCCTTCGGCGTGCGTCTGTTTGAAAAGCTGTCACGCGCCGACATGGATGAGCGTGTGCAATGGGCCTTGACCAAGGCGGCGCTGTGGAACGAAACCAAGGACAAGCTGCACCAGAGCGGTTACAGCCTGTCCGGCGGCCAGCAGCAGCGTCTGTGCATCGCCCGCGGCATTGCCATTCGTCCCGACGTGTTATTGCTGGACGAGCCTTGTTCGGCGCTGGATCCGATTTCCACCGGTAAAATCGAAGAGCTGATCAGCGAGCTGAAGTCTGACTACACCGTGGTGATCGTAACCCACAACATGCAGCAGGCCGCGCGTTGCTCCGACTCCACGGCATTTATGTATCTGGGCGAACTGATCGAGTTCAGTGATACTGATAATCTGTTCACCGCGCCACAGAAAAAACAGACCGAAGACTACATCACCGGCCGTTATGGTTGATAGGATGCATCATGGATAACCTGAATTTAAATAAGCACATTTCCGGCCAGTTCAACGCAGAACTGGAGCATATCCGCACCCAGGTATTGACCATGGGCGGGCTGGTGGAGCAGCAACTGACCGACGCTATCACCGCGATGCACAATCAGGACGGCGAATTGGCCAAACGCGTGATTGAAGGCGACGCCAAGGTCAATATGATGGAAGTGGCGATCGACGAAGCCTGCGTGCGCATCATTGCCAAACGCCAGCCGACCGCCAGCGATTTGCGCCTGGTGATGGCGATCATCAAAACCATTTCCGAGCTGGAACGTATCGGTGACGTGGCGGACAAAATTTGTCGCACCGCGCTGGAGAAATTCTCGCACCAGCACCAGCCACTGCTGGTCAGCCTGGAGTCACTTGGCCGCCATACCGTGCAGATGCTGCATGACGTGCTGGACGCCTTCGCGCGCATGGATCTGGATGAAGCGATCCGGATTTACCGCGAAGACAGAAAGGTCGATCAGGAATATGAAGGCATCGTGCGCCAGTTGATGACCTACATGATGGAAGACACGCGCACTATCCCCAGCGTGCTGACCGCGTTGTTCTGCGCCCGTTCGATCGAGCGTATCGGTGACCGTTGCCAGAACATTTGCGAATTTATCTTCTACTTCGTCAAAGGTCAGGACTTCCGTCATATTGGCGGCGACGCGTTGGAAAAACTGCTGTCGTCCGACGGAAAAGACGAACAAAAAGAGTAATTTCCACTAAGCGTTACCCCCTAAAGGCGCAGAAAACTCAGACTGCTGACAAAGCTCGTTATTAGGGAGAGCGTGCCGAAGGGGTCGTAGCGGCTTGTCCGCCGGAGCGCCCCTCGGTGCGCTAGGCCCGGGTATCTCGGGTTCAAAGACAACTTTGCATCAAACTCAGGCGCAGAACACTGCGCCTTTATGCTGTTTAAAACCCTTAAAGATAAAAAGGTTATAAATATAGCTTTTTATATTATTTCCTGACCTAAGTGGGTCTTGCTAGCTTAGCAGCCAGCAGGACATCAACCCCTTAGGAGCACCTCATGAAACATCGCGCTTTGGCCTTAACCTTATTAGCCAGCCTGACCAGCCTCGCCACCGGTGCCGCACATGCGGACAAACTCGACGACATCAAGAAAGCCGGCGTAGTGCGTATCGCGGTGTTCGACAGCAACCCGCCGTTCGGCTATATCGACCCGCAAAGCAAAAAGCTGGTGGGCTACGATGTGGATGTCGCCGATGCGATCGGCAAGGCGCTGGGCGTGAAAGTTGAGTTGCGTGCCACCAACCCGGCAAACCGTATTCCTTTGCTGGTCTCGAAAAAGGTCGATCTGATCGCCGCCAACTTCACCATCACTGACGAGCGCGCCAAGGAAGTGAACTTCAGCGTGCCGTATTTCGCCACCGGCCAGAAATTCATCGCCCATAAAGGCGTACTGAAAACCCCGGAAGACATCAAAAAACTGCGTATTGGCGCGGACAAAGGCACGGTGCAGGAAATTACCCTGCGTGAACATTATCCGACGGCGAAAGTGATTTCTTACGACGATACCCCGCTGGCGTTTGTGGCGCTGCGTAACGGTAACGTGCAGGCGATCACCCAGGATGACGCCAAACTGGTGGGGCTGCTCGGCAACCTGCCGGCCGCTCAGAAAGCGGACTTTGAGATCTCGCCGTTCAGCATTACCAAAGAGTACCAGGGGGTCGGTATTCCCAAAGGCGAGGATCGCCTGACCGCCAGCGTTAACGACACGCTGATCAAACTGGAAAAAGACGGCGAAGCGGTGAAGATCTACAATCGCTGGTTCGGCCCGGAAACCAAAACCGCTCAACCGCGCGGTGACTTCACCATCGCTCCCCTGGATCAGCAGCCAAAGGCCTGATTCAGCAGGGCGTGAGACCAGAACGGAGGGGCGCAGCTTGCTGCGCCCCTGGCGCATTCTGCAATACAAGGATTAGGCATGAATCTGCAACAACTCTCGGACTGGCTGCTGGCGCCGCAGTATCTGAGCTGGTTATGGAATGGCTTCCTGCTGACGCTGTGGCTGTCCGCCTGTGCGAGCCTGGCAGCCACGCTGCTGGGCTTTTTACTGACGGCAATGCGTGACAGTCGCCTGCGGGTGCTGCGCTGGCTGGTGGTCGGCTACAGCTCATTGTTTCGCAATACGCCGCTACTGGTGCAACTGTTCTTCTGGTATTTCGCCGCCGGGCAGATCCTGCCGTCCGCCGCCATGCAGTGGCTGAATACGTCACATCAAATTGGCCCGCTTGAGTGGCCGTCGTTTGAATTTCTGGCCGGTTTCTTCGGCCTGACGCTTTACTCCAGTGCTTTTATCGCCGAAGAGATCCGTTCCGGCATCCGCGGCGTCGCCAGTGGGCAAAAATACGCGGCTAACGCGCTGGGGCTGACCGGCTGGCAGGCAATGCGCTATGTGGTACTGCCGCAGGCGCTGAAAATCGCCATGCCACCGTTGCTGGGCCAATACATGAACGTGATCAAAAACTCCTCGCTGACCATGGCGATCGGCGTAGCCGAGCTTTCTTACGCTTCGCGACAGGTGGAAACCGAGACGCTACGCACCTTCCAGGCGTTTGGCGTGGCGACGCTGTTGTACATTGCCATCATTGCGCTACTGGAAGGCTGGGGCATGTGGCGGCAGCAACGTAAACCGCTGGGAGGGCATTAAGATGGATTTCAGCATCATTTACGACAACCTGGGCTATCTGCTGTGGGGCACCTGGCCGGACGGACCGTTGGGGGGCGCGGCGCTGACGCTGGCGATCAGCCTGATGGCTGGGGTGGCTTCGGCTATTCTCGGCACGTTGCTGGGGGTTGCGCTGGCGATGTCACGCGGCGTGGCGGCCGGGCTCCTGGCGGCGGTACTGGGCTTTTTCCGCGCTATCCCGGTGATCATGCTGATTTTCTGGACCTATTTCCTGCTGCCGATCGTTTTTGGCGTGGATATTCCGGAAATTACCACGGTGGTCTGTGCCCTGGCGCTGATCGCCTCAGCCTATCTGGCGCACGCGGTGAAGGCGGGTATTGCCGCTATCGGCCCGGGCCAGTGGCAGGCCGGGTTATCGCTGGGGCTGACCCGCTGGCAAACCCTGTGGCTGATTGTGTTGCCACAGGCGTTGCGCATGATGGTGCCGTCGTTTATCAACCAGTGGATTTCACTGATCAAGGACACCTCCCTGGCTTATATCGTCGGCGTCAGCGAACTGACCTTCCTGGCAACCCAGGTCAACAACCGCAGCATGGTGTATCCGATGGAGGTGTTCCTGTTTATTGCCCTGGTGTATTTCGTGTTCTGTCTGGCGTTGGATCTGCTGGCCAATGCCGTCAACCGCCGTTACCGCCCACAGACTCGGGCATTAAAACGTTCATGGCGCTGGTGGCGTAACAAACCGCCGTTACCGGCGAGTTAATACTGATTTGTCGTACTGCTCCTCACCGGACGCAGACTGACTGATTGCGTGCTCCCGTAGGTGTATTTTGCTGGTGTTCGACTACACACTAAAGCAAATAAAGGGAGTTACTCAATGAAAAATAAAATGATAAAAATGGCGTTATGCGCCACGGCTTTATGGGGCGGACAGGCATGGAGTGCCGTAGGTTTTAACGTGATCTGCGATTACTCACATACCTTGCCTGACGATGCCATTTTGTACCCGCAGAAACCGGGTGAAGCGATGTTGCATGATTTTTTTGGCAACACCGGGGTTGATGCGTTTACCACCACCGAGTCATTGGTGAAAAATCCGCAAACAACCTGCCATTCCAGCGCCGACCGTTCGGCCTATTGGACGCCTTCTTTGCGGCGCGGTGAAGAAATCATCAAGCCGAAGATGCAGAAGACTTACTATTGGAACCAAGATGAACGGGCGAAGATCCACCCGTTCCCGCCAGGGTTGCAAATGTTGGCGGGCGACCATATGGGGGTAAAACCTAATAGTCACGTCGATTATCTGTGCTCCGGTAATGGATATACCCAAACCGTGCCGCAAAGCTGTTCGAAAAAGAATGAAAATGGCCAATATCAATTAAATATCAATGTGCACTTTCCTTTCTGCTGGGATGGCAAAAGTCTGAAGCCGGATGTGGCTAATCACAAAATGAACGTGGTTTATCCCTTAAATGGCAGTTGCCCGACCAGCCATCCCATCACGCTGCCCGAAATGCATCTTAGCGTGGTGTATGAGCTGGGGAACAATCCTGATGTCTCGCAGGCACAGCTTTCTCTGGATCCGGTGTGGGAAAATGGGCAATGGCAAGAGAAATGGGGAAGTCTCTACACGGCCCATGCGGACTTTATCAATGGCTGGAAACCCGAAGGTCTGCAATTTGTGGTGGATAACTGCATGAATAACAACGTTGATTGCAACGATCGTGTTCCATTGGCGCAAAGTCCGACGCTTGCCGATGTGTGGATTGATCCACAAGGCAAGGTTAATGCCACGGATAAAAACCTTCGGTTAAACAGCGGCGATACCCTGATGATTAAATTGGCTATCCCCGAAAACGTTGACAGTCTTCTGGGGGATTACCCGCACTCCAAGATAGAGCTCCACAATGTCGGTGGCTATACCCAGGGGGAAGGGACCGGGCAACAGTGGTTGTCGATGTTTGCCGCCGATAGCCATTGGAATGACAGTGATAATCTGCCCTCAACGGCAAACTGCAGCGACCGCTTCGTGGGTTTTCTGGTGGTGCAAAAATGGGATCATCCCGGTGCGCGCTTTAGTGATTTCACCGGTTATGCCAAAGAGCAGCTAGCGGCAGGCAAGAAAGAAATGGCAGTTTGTGTCCGGAATGCGGAACAAGGGAGTGAACTGAACTTCTTCTCCCGCGAAAGCGAATTGGGCGCTAAATTGGTATGGCGTTAACGTTTAAGCGGTAAGGGCGGCGATGTGCAATGAGGGGCCGATAACCCCTTGCTTGAAACAGCCACCTGGGTGACTAAAAGGGGCCTGCGGTTAACGCCGTTACGGCCCTTTTTTGTTGCCTGGATCAGCGAGTCAGCTGCCAGCCGCGTTCACGCCATAGCGCCGGCAACTGTGCCAGATCGTCGAATGCGGTGACCAGCGGATGATCGATCGGCTTGTTATGCGGATCGGCGCAGAAGTAAAATACCGGGATCCCGGCGGCGATCCCGGCCTGCGCGCCGGCAGCGGAGTCGTCTACCAGAATGCAGTGTTCTATCGGCACCTGCATTTTTTCAGCCGCGTGGAATACGATCGCCGGATCGGGTTTCCAGCGCTGAATGTCATAGCCGCTGAACAACCGGTCATCAAAATAGTGCAGCATGTCCGTCAGGCCGAGCGAGTGTTGCATTTTGCTGACCGGGCCGTTGGAGACGGTACACATCGGTACCGCCACCTGCGCCAGCAGCTCGCGTGCCCCGGCGATTTGTTGCAGTTCGCTGTCGAACAAGCGCGCGACTTCCTGACGGTACAGCGGTTCAAGCTCTTCCTTCGCCAGCGTGACGCCGTGTTCCGCATTAACCTGTTCGATTATTTCGTACAGCTTCACCCCTTTGTATTTTCTGAACACCTCGTCCAGCGACAGGTGAATGCCATAGTGGGCAAACATGTGCACATAGGCTTTGCTGCACAGCACTTCGCTGTCCACCAGCGTGCCGTCGCAATCAAACAAAATACAGTCAATCTGGTTCATCAGCGTCAGTGTCCTTCGGTTAAGCAGTGATAATGCCACTTTAACCGCATCAGGCAGGATTGCGACCCCTTAATCCCGGTTTGCCGATGAATATCAGTAAATACAATCTGTTGGCGCCTATAGCCGTAAAGACGGCGAAAAAAACCTGTGACCGGCATCAAAACCCTGACTTTTTGTTATAGGATAGCCGGCGACTCTCCATTCCCTTCTTCGGAATTCTGATAATGAGCAAACAAGTCACTGGCCTTGACGTTGAGCAAGGCTTGCTTGGGCGTGTGTTTAAACTCAAGCAACATGGCACTACAGCGCGTACGGAAACGATTGCCGGTATTACTACCTTTTTGACCATGGTGTATATCGTGTTCGTTAACCCGCAAATCCTGGGCGCGGCGGGCATGGATACGCAGGCGGTATTTGTGACAACCTGCCTGATTGCCGCTTTCGGCAGCATTTTCATGGGGCTGCTGGCGAACCTGCCGGTCGCGCTGGCACCGGCGATGGGCCTTAATGCGTTTTTCGCCTTTGTGGTGGTTGGCGCGATGGGCATTTCATGGCAGATCGGCATGGGCGCCATTTTCTGGGGCGCGGTCGGTTTATTGCTGCTGACCATTTTCCGTGTTCGTTACTGGATGATTGCCAATATTCCCATGAGCCTGCGGGTGGGCATTACCAGCGGTATCGGTCTGTTTATCGGCATGATGGGGCTGAAAAACGCCGGCATCGTGGTGGCTAACCCGGACACGCTGGTGACCATCGGCAGCCTGACTTCGCACAACGTGCTGCTGGGCGCACTGGGCTTCTTTATCATTGCGATATTGTCTTCACGTAACTTCCATGCGGCGGTGCTGGTTTCTATCGTGGTCACCACGCTGATCGGTTGGGCGTTGGGCGATGTGAAATACGGCGGTGTCTTCTCGATGCCTCCGAACATTACCTCGGTCGTGGGCCAGGTTGATCTGGCTGGGGCGCTGAATATTGGCCTGGCGGGGGTGATTTTCTCCTTCATGCTGGTCAACCTGTTCGACTCCTCCGGCACCCTGATTGGCGTGACCGACAAAGCCGGTCTGACTGACGACAAGGGCAAGTTTCCACGCATGAAGCAGGCGCTGTATGTCGACAGCATCAGTTCGGTGGCCGGCTCGTTTGTCGGTACCTCTTCCGTTACCGCCTACATTGAAAGTTCCGCCGGGGTGTCCGTTGGCGGACGCACCGGCCTGACCGCGGTGGTGACCGGTATTCTGTTCCTGTTGGTGATTTTCCTGTCGCCGCTGGCGGGCATGGTGCCGGCTTATGCCGCTGCCGGTGCGCTGATCTACGTTGGCGTGCTGATGACCTCCAGCCTGGCACGGGTGAAGTGGGATGATCTGACCGAAGCCGTACCGGCATTTGTGACGGCGGTAATGATGCCGTTCAGCTTCTCGATCACCGAAGGCATTGCGCTGGGCTTTATTTCCTACTGCGTGATGAAGCTGGGGACCGGTCGCTGGCGCGAAATCAGCCCTTGTGTAGTGGTGGTAGCGCTGCTGTTTGTGCTGAAAATCGTGTTTGTCGACGGCCATTAATGTGACCAGGGCCGACGTTAGTCGACCCTGTTATCTCAGGCTCCCGGGGTTGCATCGGGAGCCTGCTGCAACATCCACTGTAAAGGCCGTTTGAAACGCGCCTGCCAGCCGCCATTAGGGTCCTCTCCCTGGGAAAAGTGCAACGTCTCTACCTGGTTATTCTCGCTGAACAGATTGGCGAAGTGCATCGCCAACGCCTGATCGCTGAAGTTTTGCCGATCGTAGTACGCCACCACCAGCCGTTTATGGGTCGCCAGCGATTGCTGTGCCTGTTTGATCTCGCCATTGGGGGCAATCAGCAGTGCGCCGGCATAAAGCTGTGGGTATTTGGCCAGCAGATTGGCGGCGTGCAGCGCTCCCTGGCCGCGAGCGGTGAGGTAGATCTGTTGCGGATTGAGTTTTAACTCCGCCGTCACCGGCTGCAAAGCCCTCTGAATCGCGCTTTGGGTACTTTCGTCACTGTAGTTAGACCAACGGAAACTGTTTTCCGACAGCATCTGGGTACCGTTGATCTCAACATAGGCCACGCCCATCTCACTGAACAGCAAACGCTCTTCGGGAGTGATGCCGGCGCTTTTGCCATAGGTATGCAGGAAGACTACCGTTGGCCAGCCTCCTGGGGGCGGCGTGCCGTCCGGGATGGCGTAGCTGGCCTTGCCTTCGAACCAATGAGCATGTTGCAGATAACGGGCCTTGGTGACCGCCAGGATCGATTGATAGGTGCTGCTGTGCTGGATACTGTTGAAGGCGTCATCCTCCAACAGGTTGTAGTAATACCACAATCCGCGATCGGCGCTCAGTTGCAGATAGCGCTCCGCCAGTTCGGTTTGGCCCTTTTCCGCCGAAGAGGCCGCCAGTTGGTAGGGCGCCCATATGTTCCGTCCGTCCTCACGCATCAGCGTCAGATACAGCGACATGGCCTCGATCTTTTTGTCTTCCTGACTCTGAGCGGCGCGTGGGTATTGGGCATTCAGTGGGCTATGTACCGGCAGCTCGATCGGCTCTTCTCCGGCGGGATAACGCATTTCTGCGGCGAATAATGGTCTGGTGATGAAAGCCAATAATATGGCTAAAATGAAAAAATACATAATTTAATGACTTTATTTTTAATGGGTTGGCGAAGCATGTCTCATTGAAATGACGCCTTCAGTCGAGTTGTTGCTGAAGGCGTCTATAAAAAGGATTTACTTCAGGCGACGAATGTAATCGCTGAATGCCGACAGTTGACCTGTCAGGAAATCCAATGTGCCCTGGTCGATCAATTCGCCCGCCTGCGCATCCACTTTATTCTGGATCACGCCGCCCATAAATTCCGGCTTGTTCATCACCATGGCATCGAGAAACACCAGGATCTGGCGCAGATGATACTGGCAACGCGCGCCGCCAATAGGCCCCATAGAGCTGGTCTGAATGGCTACGGGTTTTCCGGCTAACGGTTGGTTCGGCAGGCGGGACAGCCAGTCGATGGCGTTTTTTAACCCGCCCGGCACCGAGTAGTTATATTCCGGGGTGACGATGATGACGCCGTCTGCCTGACGGATTTGCTCTGCCAGCGCTTCCACCGCGGCGGGGAAACCTTCTTCCTGTTGCACATCGGCATCATACAGCGGGATATCACGGATTGAAGGAAGCGCTTCTACGGTGACGCCTTGCGGCGCGAGGCCTGGCAGGGCATTGGCCACCATGGCGTTGTACGAACCTTTACGCAAGCTGCCGAGCAGGGTGACGATTTTTAATGCTTGGTCTGACATGGTGATTCTCCCTTTCGAATGAACAGATTCAGCTTAGAACATAGCGAGATAGTAGGGCAAAGCGGGAGGCGAGAATAGACGATTGCTGAATATTTAGCTGACTTTACAGTTTTATGCAGGAATTTATCCGTTAAAGAAAGTTTTATCTTAGGATTTCGCCACAAACCACCGATGTCAGCGGTTAAGCGCCAGACTGGTCAATTTGACAAAGCGGGTGGAAATGGCCGGGGTACGCTGGGAGATTTCGCCGTGCTTCTGTAGCCCTTTATTCGCGTCGTAATGCCAGCATATCAAGCGGTCCAGGCTGGGTTCGCGCGCGCAGGCCCAGCTCAGATATTCGTCAGCATCACTCATCACCTGAACCTGGGGAGTGATACGGGAGCGCAGATGGCCGGAAAAAGGGTGCAGCAGCAGCGTTGATTGCCCGCTGTTGCCCAGGCCGGAAATTTTCAGCACGCTTTGGCGGATACTCCAGAGTTGGGTTTCCGCCTCCAGCCGATCGTATTGCGCGCTGATCCAGGCACTTTCTGCCGGCGTTTGATGTTGGTCTTGCAATCTTTTCTGCTGCCCGCCCCGGGCGCGCATGACTTCGATATCCAGCCCCACTTTGCCTTCCTCGCTTAGCAACACCCCCACCGTATCGCTGGCGTAGGCCAGGCTGAAATCGGGCAGGTGGTTGTCGACAAAACAGGGACGGCCGGTGGGCGTGGTGGCGATAGGAGGCAATGTCGGCAAACCATAGAGATAAAACATCATCTCAGCGAGCAGGATGCGGCCCTGCAGGAAGCGTTGGCGGCGTTTAACGGAAAAAGCCGCGGTTGCAGCAACCACCTCGGCGGTGAGTCTCCGGGTATCCAGTGCGGTGGCGTTGGGGATCCATCGGGCAAAATGACACGCCATTCTTCACTCCATGACAGAAGGGGCTCTGAAAACGCAGGGAGATTAGATTAAGCATAAGTCGAGGATTTATCATTAAAAAACAGTATGCGTTTTATCCTATTTATCTGTTTGAGTAATATCATTATCTGGAGCGGCATCACTCCACCATTGGATCATCGAGGCGTTTGGCGTCAGATCAAAATGGGATTTACCGAGCAGATGATTGAGGATACGGGCAGATCGCCAGGCCATCAGGCTGAGCCCGCCCTCGGCGCTGCCGTGGCTATGTATACCGGCATTCACCGCATAAATGCGATTCTGTTCTGGCCCCTGCCACTCAAGATTAAAATCCGGTTGCAGCGGTAAATGCTGTTTATCGTCGAAGGGAATGCGCGGCAACAGAGGTTTGAGGCAGGCGGGGAGTGAAGGACGATAACCTGTCGCGAGAATAACGACGTCGGCATTGAATCCTTCCTGGCGATTTTCCAGGCCGTGTCGGGTACGCAATTGGAATCCTTTACTCGTCGGCTCGATCGCCAGCAGAGTGCGATGCGGCAAAAGACGCACGTTGCGTGGCTGGTGCATCACATCGAAACGCATATACAGTTCGCGGTACAGCGTGCGCAGCGTATGGTTGCTGATCCCGTCGGCTGGCAGTTTTTGCGTTCTGATTTCGCGTTCGCGGATATCCTGCGGCAGAGTATAAAAATAATCGACGTATTCTGGGGTGAAGTATTCATTGGTGAAGGCGGACTCATCCAGCGGCTGGAAATTCGGCCGCCGGGAGATCCAGTCGAGCTGTGCCGGTTCACCCCAGTGACCACGCAGCGCGTTCAGAAAAATGTCGGCACCGCTTTGGCCACCACCGACCACCGTCACCCTCTTATCTGTCAGGTCCGGATTACGAATGGCGATTTCGGCGGCATGCAGGCAGTTTTCACCCAGCGCGGGATAAAATTCCGCCGGCAACCAGGGATCATGGCCAGTCCCCAGGCAGATGTTCTTCGCCCACAGGGTTTGGTTGATAGTGCGCACTTCGAACAGCTGTTTGTCATCGTCAAAATCAATACTTTCGACCGACTGTGAAAACTGTAACCCTTCTAATCTATCACAGGCCCAGCTCAGGTAGTCTGAGAACTCTTCGCGGCTGATAATCTGTTGCTCGGTAATCAAAAAACGATAAATCTTTTTTTGCTCGACCAGGTAATTGATAAAAGAGAATTGACTGCGAGGCGTCACCGCTGTGACCAGGTCCTGCAGTACATAAGTCTGCATATAAGCGGATGGCAGCAGCATGCCGGGGTGCCAACGGAAGCTGGCGTTGCGATCGAGAAAAGCATAATTAAGGGCACCACTTTCAGAGGCCAGAGCAGCCAGGCTGAGATTGAACGGGCCCAGGCCGACGCCGAGTAAATCCAGTGGTTCATGCATTTTTTCTTATCTCTTGGACGGAAATCGATGAGATAAGCTTAGGTGAATTTTGGCAAGGAGGGGGAGATAGCGGGCGTTGTTCTGACGCCCACTATGGGTTATTTACCGATGCAGAAGCTGGAGAAAATGCGCCCCAACAGGTCATCTGAGGTGAATTCACCGGTGATTTCACTCAGCGCTTGCTGTGCCAGTCGCAATTCTTCGGCCAGCAACTCCCCCGCGTAAGCGCTCACTAACTGTTCTTTGCCCTCGACCAGGTGCTGAGCCGCTTGCTCCAGCGCCTGCAGGTGGCGACGGCGCGCCAGGAAACCGCCCTCCATATTGCTGGTGAAGCCCATACTCTGCTTCAGGTGGTCTCGCAACAGGTCGATACCTTCACCGGTACGGGCTGACAGACGAATAAGTGAGTGACCATTTACTTCTGTCATACCCAAGGTTTCACCGGTAATGTCGGCTTTGTTACGTACCACGGTGATCGGCAGGCAGTGCGGCAGGCGTGCCATAAATTCCGGCCAAATCTCTGCCGGTTCGGTCGCCGCCGTCGTCGTGCCATCAACCATAAACAGCACGCGGTCTGCCTGTTCGATCTCGTTCCACGCACGTTCGATGCCGATACGCTCCACTTCGTCGCTGGCTTCGCGCAGACCGGCGGTATCGATGATGTGCAAAGGCATGCCGTCGATGTGAATATGCTCGCGCAGCACGTCGCGAGTGGTGCCGGCGATATCGGTGACGATAGCCGCTTCGCGGCCGGCCAATTCGTTCAGCAGGCTGGATTTACCGGCGTTAGGCCGCCCGGCGATCACCACTTTCATCCCTTCACGCAGCAGGCTGCCCTGGCGCGCTTCTGCGCGTACGTTGTCCAGATCGGCCATGACACCGTTGAGCTGTGCTTCGATTTTACCGTCAGACAGGAAGTCGATTTCCTCATCCGGGAAGTCGATCGCCGCTTCCACGTAGATCCGCAGGTGAGTAAGTGCTTCCACAAGGTGGTTGATGCGGGTGGAGAATGCCCCCTGCAGCGAGTTCATGGCCGAACGCGCCGCCTGCTCTGAGCTGGCATCGATCAGGTCGGCAATCGCCTCGGCCTGTGCCAAATCCAGTTTGTCATTGAGGAATGCGCGTTCGGAAAATTCACCGGGCCGTGCGATACGCACGCCAGGCAGCGCCAGCACGCGTTTGAGCAACAAATCGAGGATCACCGGCCCGCCGTGACCTTGCAGTTCCAGCACGTCTTCGCCGGTAAACGAGTTAGGGCCGGGAAACCACAGCGCGATCCCCTGATCCAGGGTGGCGCCTTCGGCATCACGGAATGGCAGGTAATCGGCGTAACGCGGCTTCGGTAGTTTGCCGAGCAGGGCCTGGGCGACGTCTTTGGCGCCACGGCCGGAAATACGCAGAATGCCGACGCCGCCGCGTCCCGGCGGGGTGGCTTGGGCTACGATGGTATCGGTGGTGCTCATAGTGATTCTCTCTGACGATTCAATATGCAAAAAGGCGGTCTTAATGACCGCCTCTTATCTTTTGCTGCAAGGGTTCAGCGCGCCGAACCCCTACAATACGCTTAGGTCTTTTTCTTGTCGCGGCTGTGCAGACCACGTTTTTCCAGGCCGCGGTAAATCAGCTGCTGCTGGAGGATGGTCACCAGGTTACTGACGATGTAGTACAGCACCAGACCGGACGGGAACCACAGGAAGAACACTGTGAAGATCACCGGCATGAAGGTCATGATTTTCTGCTGCATCGGGTCAGTCACGGTGGTCGGCGACATCTTCTGGATGAAGAACATCGTCACGCCCATCAGGATTGGCAAGATGTAGTACGGGTCTTGCGCCGACAGGTCGTGGATCCACAGGGCGAACGGCGCATGGCGCAGCTCAACCGAGCCCATCAACATGTAGTACAGCGCCAGGAAGATTGGCATCTGGATAACCAGCGGCAAACAACCCCCCAACGGGTTCACTTTCTCAGACTTGTACAGCGCCATCATCTCTTGGCTCATGCGCTGTTTGTCATCACCGATACGTTCACGCATCGCCTGCAGTTTTGGCTGCAGCATGCGCATTTTCGCCATCGAGGTGTACTGCGCTTTGGTCAGCGGGTACATGATGCCACGCACGATGAAGGTGATGATGATAATTGAGAAGCCCCAGTTACCGATAAAGCCGTGGATAAACTTCAGCAATTTGAACAGCGGCTGGGAAATGAACCACAACCAACCGTAATCCACGGTCAGGTCCAGGTGAGGTGCCAATTGGGCCATCTGGTCCTGCAGTTCCGGACCCACCCACAGGGTGGCATTCAGCTGCTGCTGCGCACCAGGCTGCACCACTACCGGAGTAGCCTTGAAGCCAATGGTCGACAGGTTATCGCCAGGCTTGGCAGTATAGAAGGTATTGCTGCCCTGAGTTGCCGGTACCCATGCGGTGGCGAAGTACTGTTGCAGCATCGCAACCCAACCGCCCTGCGTGGTGACACTCAGGTTCTCGTCCTTATCGAACGCATACTTCTGATATTTGTCATCGCTGGAAGAGTACGCCGCGCCACGGAAGGTGTGCAGGGCGAAGTTGTTGCTGCCGGTGTCACGGTGCTTAGGCAGTTCAGTCGTCTGCTTCAGTTGGCCGAACAGAGTCAGTTCCAGCGGAGTGGTGCCTTTGTTGTCAACGTTGTAGTCAACGCCAACCGCGTAATGGTTACGCTTGAGCACGAAAGTCTTGGTGTAGACCGCACCGTCTTTACCGGTAAAGGTCAGCGGAATGCGCAGCTCTTCCTGGCCTTCCGGCAGGGTGTAGCTGTCCTGCGCCGCCTGGAACAGAGGACGTTCGCCGTTTGCCGGGTTATCCGGACCGTTTCTGCCGGTCAGGCCGCTTTGCGCCTGATAAACAAATGACGGTGTGGTTTCCAGCAGTTGGAATGGCGTCGATGAACCCAGAGTGTCCGGGTAAGCCAACAGTTTAGCCTGCTCGATATCACCACCACGGGTGTTGATGGTCAGCGACAGCACGTCAGTATTAACGGTAATCAGTTTACCCTGACCACTGGCTGGAACTGCTGAGCTTGCGGCATCACCGGTAGCAGTGTTCGAAGTCTGTTGCGTGGTCTGGGCGACTGGTTGCGGAGCGTTGTCCGTTTGCCAGGCTTGCCAGATCATGAAAGACACGAACAGCAGAGCGATGAGGAGAAGATTGCGTTGCGAATCCATCGTTAGTGTTCTCTGTTATCGTCGGGTTTCGGCGGCACGGGATCATCGCCACCTGGGTTCAAGGGGTGGCATTTTAATACGCGTTTCAATGCTAACCAACTGCCTTTTATCATGCCAAACCTGCTTAATGCCTCAATTGCGTAATGAGAGCATGTCGGCTGGAAGCGACAACGAGGCCCAAGCAGCGGACTGATGACGAGCTGGTAAGCCCGCACCAGCCCGATCAGGATGCGGGAGCCTGGCGACAGTGGCGACGCCATAATTTTTCCAAAGCTTCCGTCAGCGCGCGGTTATCCAAATCCGCTATCCCTTTTTTGGCCACCACGACAAAATCCATCGCCGGTAACTCGTGCTGACGTAAACGGAAGCTTTCGCGGGTTAGGCGTTTGATCCGGTTGCGTTCATGCGCGCGTTTGACGTGTTTTTTGGCGACGGTAAGACCGATGCGGGGATGCCCCAGCTGGTTCAGGCGGCCGAGGATGGTGATTTGCGGCGTGCCAGCCCGTTGTGGCTGCTGGAAGACGAAAGTGAAATGAGTGGGAGTTAACAAACGTAACTCCCTGGGAAAAGCTAGCTTAACCACTCAGCGGGTTAGCTTTTATTACTTAGAAACAGTCAGACGAGAACGGCCTTTCGCACGACGGCGGGCCAGAACTTGACGACCATTTTTGGTGGCCATACGAGCACGGAAACCGTGGCTACGGTTGCGCTTCAATACGGACGGTTGGAAAGTGCGTTTCATGGCGATTTCTACCTAAACTTAAATAATTACTGATCAGTAAACGCGTTTGGCTATTCGGCGTGAAGACCACCGACGCCTCAATCGCAATATATAAAGAGGCGGGATTGTAATAATTGTACAGTCCTGAGTCAATTCACATCGCGCTAGCCTACCTGGTTGTCTGCCAATACGGAGTAAAATCCGGTCTTGGCCCGTGGTCACCGCAGAATCCTGTCTGGTTAATGACACACCATTAAGGAACCAGGTACACACGTAGGGCGAAGATTATACGGACTCGGGGGTAAATCGCAAGGATCCCGATGCGATCCTCGTGGCTTAAGGCAAGGATCCGGCGTGGATAACAGGGTATAACCGGTTGACAATGTAAAAAATGCCGTTCCTCAGGCGGGATTTTGCCTGCAATTTGGCGCGGCTGGCGAAAAGATCGCCGCAGGCCGGGGCCTGTGGATAAAATGGATCTAATCTGTGATGAAGGGGAGGATCTCTTGCGCGGATTGCGCTATGATCCGTCATTCCGATCGCGATCTCTCAAGCGGGGATCGTGAGGGACATAAACCGTGAAAGGCGGTTCGCATCCCCCACAGGCAAACAGCCGATGCCGGGTATGTGTCAAAAATCATGAGTTATAAAAAATTAGCCTGATTCTTTTCTTTTATTGATCTTGTTCGAGTGGAGTCCGCCGTGTCACTTTCGCTTTGGCAGCAGTGTCTTGCCCGATTGCAGGATGAGTTACCTGCCACAGAATTTAGTATGTGGATACGCCCATTGCAGGCGGAACTGAGTGACAACACCCTGGCGCTTTATGCGCCCAATCGTTTTGTGCTGGATTGGGTCCGCGATAAGTACTTAAACAATATCAATGGCCTGCTGAACGATTTCTGCGGTACGGATGCCCCATTGCTGCGTTTTGAAGTGGGCAGCAAACCGATTTCCCAAATCATCAGCCAGACCGTCACCGAAAGCCGCAGTGCAACGGCCCCCAGTGCGCCGGTGGTGCGTGCCGTGGCGCCTTCCCGCCCAAGCTGGGACAACGCGGCGCCGCAGCCTGAACTTTCTTACCGCTCCAACGTCAATCCCAAGCACACCTTTGATAACTTCGTTGAGGGTAAATCCAACCAATTGGCGCGTGCGGCGGCCCGCCAGGTGGCGGATAACCCGGGCGGTGCCTATAACCCGTTGTTCCTGTACGGCGGTACCGGCCTGGGTAAAACTCACCTGTTGCATGCGGTAGGCAACGGCATCATGGCGCGCAAGGCGAACGCCAAAGTGGTCTATATGCACTCTGAACGCTTTGTGCAGGACATGGTCAAAGCCTTGCAGAACAATGCCATTGAAGAATTTAAGCGTTATTACCGTTCGGTCGATGCGCTGCTGATCGATGACATCCAATTTTTTGCCAATAAAGAGCGTTCACAGGAAGAGTTCTTCCATACCTTTAACGCCCTGTTGGAAGGCAATCAGCAGATTATCCTGACCTCAGACCGCTACCCCAAAGAGATTAACGGCGTGGAAGATCGTCTGAAATCCCGCTTCGGTTGGGGGCTGACGGTGGCGATCGAACCGCCTGAGCTGGAAACCCGCGTGGCGATCCTGATGAAAAAGGCCGACGAGAACGATATTCGTCTGCCGGGCGAAGTGGCGTTCTTTATCGCCAAGCGCCTGCGTTCCAACGTGCGTGAGCTCGAAGGGGCGTTGAACCGCGTGATTGCCAACGCAAACTTTACCGGCCGTGCCATCACCATTGATTTCGTGCGTGAAGCGCTGCGCGATCTGCTGGCATTGCAGGAAAAGCTGGTCACCATCGATAATATTCAAAAGACGGTGGCGGAATACTATAAAATTAAAGTCGCGGATTTGTTGTCCAAGCGGCGTTCGCGTTCCGTTGCCCGCCCGCGCCAGATGGCGATGGCATTGGCAAAAGAACTCACCAACCACAGCCTGCCAGAAATCGGCGATGCGTTTGGTGGCCGCGACCATACCACGGTGTTGCACGCCTGCCGGAAAATTGAGCAGTTGCGTGAGGAAAGTCACGACATCAAAGAAGATTTCTCCAATTTAATCAGAACATTATCTTCCTAGCGCTATGAAATTTATCGTTGAACGTGAGCATCTGCTAAAACCGCTGCAACAGGTGAGCAGCCCGCTGGGCGGCCGCCCAACGTTGCCAATTCTGGGTAACCTGCTGTTGCAGGTGACGGAAGGCTCCCTGCTGCTGACCGGTACCGATCTGGAGATGGAGATGGTGGCGCGCGTTGCCCTGTCCCAGCCCCATGAAGCGGGCGCGACTACCGTCCCCGCGCGTAAATTCTTTGATATCTGCCGTGGTCTGCCTGAAGGGGCCGAGATCACCGTAACGCTTGAAAGCGAGCGCATGCTGGTGCGTTCCGGCCGCAGCCGTTTCTCCCTTTCTACGCTGCCGGCGGCGGACTTCCCGAACCTGGACGACTGGCAGAGCGAAGTTGAATTTTCTCTGCCGCAGGCGACGCTGAAGCGCCTGATCGAAGCCACGCAGTTCTCGATGGCTCATCAGGATGTGCGTTACTACTTAAACGGCATGCTGTTCGAAACCGAAGGGGAAGAACTGCGTACCGTGGCGACCGATGGCCACCGCCTGGCGGTGTGCTCGATGCCTATCGGTCAGCAATTGCCGTCGCATTCGGTGATCGTACCGCGTAAAGGCGTGATGGAGTTGGTTCGTCTGCTGGACGGCGGCGAAACGCTGCTGCAGTTGCAGATTGGCAGCAACAACATTCGTGCTCACGTCGGTGACTTTATCTTCACTTCCAAGCTGGTTGATGGTCGTTTCCCTGATTATCGCCGCGTATTGCCGAAGAATCCGGACAAAACGCTGGAAGCCGGTTGCGATCTGCTCAAGCAGGCATTTGCCCGTGCGGCCATTTTGTCGAACGAAAAATTCCGTGGCGTGCGCCTGTACGTTAGCCAGAACCAGCTCAAGATCACCGCCAATAACCCTGAACAGGAAGAAGCGGAAGAGATCCTCGACGTCAGTTACGACGGCACCGAGATGGAAATTGGTTTCAACGTCAGCTATGTGCTGGACGTATTGAACGCGCTCAAGTGTGAAGATGTGCGCCTGCTGCTGACCGACTCGGTTTCCAGCGTGCAGATCGAAGACGGCGCCAGTAAGTCCGCCGCCTACGTCGTCATGCCAATGCGGTTGTAGTTCATACCCGTCGTCTTTCAAGCTGCAGCGTTGTTGGCTGCAACTTGAAATCCATAGGGTATATACGGTTGAACAACTTACCGTCATCGGTAAAGAGATTGCATGGCTCTGACGCGTTTACTGATTAAAGACTTCCGCAATATAGAAGCGGCGGATTTGGCGCTGGCGCCAGGATTCAACTTCCTGGTTGGCGCCAACGGCAGCGGAAAAACCAGCGTGCTTGAAGCGGTGTATACCCTCGGGCATGGGCGTGCGTTTCGAAGCCTGCAGGCCGGTCGGGTGATCCGCCACGACCAGCCAGAGTTTGTTTTGCACGGCCGTATTGACGGTGCAGAGCGTGAAATATCCGTAGGATTAAGCAAGAGCCGTCAGGGGGACAGCAAGGTACGCATCGATGGCAGCGACGGCCACAAAGTGGCTGAACTGGCGCAGCTATTGCCGATGCAGCTGATCACCCCTGAAGGTTTTACCCTGCTAAACGGTGGGCCGAAATTCCGGCGCGCCTTCCTGGACTGGGGCTGTTTTCATAACGAACCGGGTTTTTTCACCGCCTGGAGCAACCTGAAACGGTTACTGAAGCAGCGCAATGCCGCGCTGCGCCAGGTCAGTCGTTATGCGCAAATCCGCGCCTGGGATCAGGAATTGATCCCGTTGGCCGAGCGTATCAGCGAGTGGCGGGCAGCTTACAGCGACGCGATTGCCGCGGATATTACCGCGACGTGCGCGCAGTTTTTGCCCGAATTTGCCCTGAGTTTCTCTTTCCAGCGCGGCTGGGACAAAGAGAGCGACTACGGAGAGCTGCTGGAGCGCCAGTTTGAGCGCGACAGGGCGTTAACCTATACCGCGGTGGGGCCGCATAAGGCGGACTTCCGCATCCGTGCCGACGGCACGCCGGTAGAGGATTTGTTATCGCGCGGTCAGCTTAAGTTGCTGATGTGCGCATTGCGCTTAGCGCAGGGTGAGTTTCTCACCCGGCAGAGCGGGCGGCGTTGCCTGTATCTGATTGATGATTTTGCCTCCGAGCTGGACACCGGCCGTCGCCGGTTGCTGGCCGATCGCCTGAAAGCCACCCAGGCCCAGGTCTTTGTCAGTGCCGTGAGCGCTGAACAAGTGACCGATATGGCCGGTGAAAAGGGCAAGATGTTCCGCGTGGAACAAGGTAAAATAGAGGTTCAACCACAGGACTAAAATGAGCGAGAAACGTTGATGTCGAATTCTTATGACTCCTCAAGTATCAAGGTATTAAAAGGGCTGGACGCGGTGCGTAAGCGCCCGGGCATGTATATCGGCGACACCGATGATGGCACCGGTCTGCACCACATGGTATTCGAGGTTGTGGACAACGCTATCGACGAAGCACTCGCTGGCCACTGTAGTGACATTCAGGTGACCATCCATGCCGACAACTCCGTTTCGGTACAGGATGACGGCCGTGGTATCCCTACCGGTATTCACGAAGAGGAAGGGGTTTCCGCAGCACAGGTGATCATGACCGTGCTGCATGCCGGCGGCAAATTTGATGACAACTCCTACAAGGTCTCCGGCGGTCTGCACGGCGTGGGCGTCTCCGTTGTTAACGCCCTGTCTGAGAAGCTGGAACTGGTGATCCGTCGTGAAGGCAAGGTGCACGAGCAAACCTACGCCATGGGCGAGCCACAGGCGCCGCTGAAAGTGGTCGGTGAAACCGATCAAACCGGCACCACGGTACGTTTCTGGCCGAGCTATGAAACCTTTACCAACAATACCGAATTTGAGTACGACATTCTGGCCAAGCGCCTGCGCGAACTCTCTTTCCTGAACTCCGGTGTGTCTATCCGCCTGAAAGACAAACGCAGTGACAGAGAAGACCACTTCCACTACGAAGGCGGTATCAAGGCGTTTGTTGAATACCTGAACAAGAACAAAACCCCGATCCACCCGAACGTGTTCTACTTCTCGACCGTGAAAGACGACATCGGTGTGGAAGTGGCGCTGCAGTGGAACGACGGTTTCCAGGAAAACATCTATTGCTTCACCAACAACATCCCGCAGCGCGACGGCGGTACCCATCTGGTCGGTTTCCGTACCGCGATGACCCGTACCCTGAACAGCTACATGGATAAAGAAGGCTACAGCAAAAAGGCCAAAATCAGCGCCACCGGCGACGATGCGCGTGAAGGTCTGATTGCCGTGGTTTCGGTGAAGGTACCGGATCCGAAGTTCTCTTCTCAGACCAAAGACAAGCTGGTTTCTTCCGAAGTGAAAACCGCGGTTGAAACGCTGATGAACGAGAAGCTGGTCGATTATCTGATGGAAAATCCGGGCGATGCGAAAATCGTCGTCGGTAAAATCATCGATGCGGCACGTGCTCGTGAAGCGGCGCGTAAAGCGCGTGAAATGACCCGTCGTAAAGGCGCGTTGGATCTGGCCGGCCTGCCGGGCAAACTGGCGGACTGCCAGGAACGCGACCCGGCACTGTCTGAACTGTACCTGGTGGAAGGGGACTCAGCGGGCGGCTCTGCCAAGCAGGGGCGTAACCGTAAGAACCAGGCGATCCTGCCGTTGAAAGGGAAAATCCTCAACGTTGAGAAGGCGCGCTTCGACAAGATGCTGTCTTCGCAGGAAGTGGCGACGCTGATCACCGCGTTGGGTTGCGGCATTGGCCGTGACGAGTACAACCCGGACAAGTTGCGCTACCACAGCATCATCATCATGACCGATGCCGACGTCGATGGCTCGCACATCCGTACGCTGCTGTTGACCTTCTTCTACCGTCAGATGCCGGAAATCATTGAACGCGGCCACGTGTTCATTGCCCAGCCGCCGCTGTACAAGGTGAAAAAAGGCAAGCAGGAACAGTACATCAAAGATGACGAGGCGATGGATCAATACCAAATCGCCATCGCGATGGACGGTGCAACCCTGCACACCAACGCCAGCGCTCCGGCACTGGCTGGCGAGCAATTGGAAAAACTGGTTGCCGAGCATTACAGCGTGCAGAAGTTGATCGGTCGTATGGAGCGCCGCTACCCGCGTGCGCTGCTGAACAACCTGATTTACCAGCCGACCCTGCAGGAAGGCGATCTGAGCGATCAGGCCAAGGTTCAGACCTGGATTGATTCTCTGGTGAAACTGCTGAACGACAAAGAACAGCACGGCAGCAGCTATGACTCGGTGATCTTTGAGAACCGTGAACGCCAGATGTTTGAGCCGGTACTGCGCATTCGTACCCACGGTGTGGATACCGACTACGCGCTGGACTTCGACTTTATTCACGGTGGCGAGTACCGCAAAATCTGCGTGCTGGGTGAGAAACTGCGCGGCCTGATCGAAGAAGATGCCTTCATCGAACGTGGCGAGCGTCGTCAACCGATTGAAAGCTTCGAGCAGGCGCTGGAGTGGCTGGTGAAAGAGTCACGCCGCGGTCTGGCGGTGCAGCGTTATAAAGGTCTGGGTGAAATGAACCCGGAGCAGCTGTGGGAAACCACCATGGATCCGGAAAGCCGCCGCATGTTGCGCGTGACCGTGAAGGATGCCATTGCCGCTGACCAACTGTTCACCACCCTGATGGGTGATGCGGTTGAACCTCGTCGTGCCTTTATCGAAGAGAATGCCCTGAAAGCGGCAAACATCGATATCTAATGCATTGATGGTGTGAAAATCCGCGCCGGGCAACCCGCGCGGATTTTTTTACGCCTTTTTTGTCGCTGACATGGCAGGCTGAAACGCGTTAGCATGGGAAAAAACCACTGGGAGAGGCTCGAATGGCTATTGAATTGATTGCGATTGATATGGACGGCACGCTGCTCAACCCGCAGCACCAGATTACGCCGGCGGTAAAGCAGGCGATCACCGAGGCACGCCGCAAAGGGGTGCACGTGGTGCTGGCCACCGGGCGGCCTTACGTCGGCGTGCAGGACTATCTGCGTCAGTTGGACATTCAGGGGCCCGGTGATTTTTGCATTACCTACAACGGTGCGCTGGTTTTGAAGGCGGTAGATGGTGAATGCATCCTGCAGGAAACATTGGGTTTTGAGGATTATCTCTACTTCGAGCAGATGGCGCGCGAACTCGGCGTCCACTATCAGGCATTCGATTTCGATACTCTGTATACGCCGAACAAGGATATCGGTAAATACACCGTGCACGAGTCGGAGATGACCGGTATTCCGCTCAAATATCGCAGTGTGGAAGAAATGGATCCTGAGATTCGCTTCCCGAAAGTTATGATGATCGACGAGCCTGAGCTGTTGGACCGCGCCATCGCCCGTATCCCGGCTGAAACGCTGGGGCGTTACACCCTCCTGAAAAGCGCGCCTTATTATCTAGAGATCCTGCACAAGAACGTGGATAAAGGTACCGGCGTGAAAATGCTGGCCGATCATCTCGGTATTGCACAGGAAAATATCATGACGTTGGGCGATCAGGCTAACGATACGGCGATGATCGAATATGCCGGCGTTGGCGTGGCAATGGGCAACGCCATTGAGGAACTGAAGGCGATCGCGCAGTTTGTCACTGCCACCAATACCGAAGACGGCGTGGCACGTGCCATCGAGAAGTTTGTGCTGAATGCCTGACGCTGTTTGGCATCCGGAGGGGCGCAGCCGCGCCCCTGAAATCCGTTTACAGCCGCGCTAAAATCCCTTTCACAATCTGCACATCCTGGATCGCCAACCCGGTCAGATCGGCCAGGGTGATTTGCTCCGGACTCGTGCGTACCTTTTTCCCTTGCGCCAGAGCGGCACCCAACTCGACGATGGGCGTCGACACCAATAATCCCTGCCGATAAGCCGTGGCGATCTCGCCGTATTCTGTGCACTGAGACAGCGCGTCTGCCAGCAAGACATCCGCCCTGGCCACCAGGCCGCTCTCCAGTTCCTGCTTGCCATGGGAATCGGCGCCTACCGCGGTGATGTGGGTGCCGGGCTGAATATCCGCCGCCCGTAGAATCGGCTCACGGCTGGGCGTGGTGGTGACAATCAACCGGCAGTGTGCCGCCAGCTCTGCCGCATCCTGGGTAATATGCACCCGGAAGCCCTCGGCTTCGGCACTGCGCCGGTAGGCTTGCAACCCCGGCTCGCTGCGGCCCCATACCCAGACTTCACGGCAGGCGGTCAGAGGTTTTAGCTGTTGCAACTGCAGCAGGGCCTGCATGCCGCAGCCGACGATACCTATGGCCGGGATCTGCGCCGGTGCGCACAGTTCGGCGACAATCCGCCCGGCCAGTGCGGTACGCAACGCGGTTAGCCAGCCTTCGTCCAGCAACAACGCCTGTGGTTCACCGGTTTGTGCTGAGAAAGCCATCATCAGCCCTTGATTGCTGGCTAACCCCTGCGCTGGATTACGGTAAAAACCGGAGGAAACCTTGAGGACAAACTGATCGTCGCCTTCCAGCCACGCCGATTTAATACAGCAGTCGCCAGCCGCCTGCTCAAACAGAAAATGTTGTACCGGCGGTTGCTGTACCTGCCGTTTTGAATAGGCAATAAACCCTTCTTTTAGCAGTAACGTGGTGGCATTTGCGTCGAAAGCTTCAAGTATCTGCCTTTTGTTAAGGATTTTCATCGACGATCGCCTTGAGGTATTTCTCCAGCACGATGTTTTTTCCGCACAGCACGACGGCCACTTTTTTCCCCTGAAATTCCGGTGCCAGCTTAATGGCGGCGGCTAAGGCCACCCCGGCAGCCCCTTCGATAATCCAGCGATCGCTGACGGCAATTTGGCGCATAGCCTGCTTGATTTCAGTTTCACTGACCAAGACTTTGCGGTCGATCAGCTGCTGACACAGAGGGAAGGTAATGGCACCCGGCTCCACGCCACCGGCGGTGCCGTCTGACAGCGTATCTCGCTCTTCCACCGGGAAGATATGGCCGGCTTCCAATGCGCTGTACATGCTGGTGGCGTTTTCCGGCCAACAGGCAATTAGCTGCGTTTTCGGCGATAGTTGCTGCAAAACGCTGCCAATGCCCGAAATATAGCCGCCGCCGCCGACCGCGACAAACACCGCATCCAAATCCGGCTGTTGTTCGACCAGCTCCATGCCGCAGGTCCCCTGACCGGCGATGACCTGCTCGTCATTATAGGGAGAGACGTAAACCTTCCCTTGTTCCTGCGCCGCCTTTTCCCCTGCCTGCTCGGCATTCAGCGCATCGCCCGCCACCAGCTCTACCTGGGCGCCCAGAGCGCGAATGGTGTCGAGTTTTATCGCCGCTGCCGTTTCCGGCGCATAAACCTTGACCTCAACGCCCATCAACTTTCCCGCCAGCGCCATCGCCTGGCCATGATTACCGCTGGAGGCGGCGATCACTCCGCGTTGACGTTGCTCGTCATTCAGTAGCCGCAGTTTGTTGCTGGCACCGCGAAACTTAAAAGAGCCAGTCGGCTGCAGGTGATCGCATTTCAGGTACAGCTCACAACCCAACTGTTGTGAGAGCAGCACGCTGCGCTCCAGCGGGGTCACGCGAACCTGCGGGCGCAATTGCTGGTGGGCGGAAACAATGGCATCGAATAAGTGGCTCATGGCGGCTCCAGTAAAAGGGATGTTATAGACTTTAAAATCCAGTTTGTACTTTTTAGTCTTTATTGTAAACCCCGATATTGGGCGGCAAAAAGAGGAGGGTTGGTGTGTTGTCTGTTTTGTGATCTGGATTGTAGTACCAAATAATAAAATGGCACTACAATCATGGCGAGGTTGATGAGTGGGTTGTGAAGATTGTGCTGCAACCGCAGGACGTCGGCAGGAGGTACGGGTAAAGTAAATCCGTCACCACAGCATGGCGAACGCCACGGAGAAATGATGAATAAGCAGCAGATCGGAAAAACAGACCGAATCATTATTGAGATTGGCCGACAGATCGTCGGCGGGAAGTACATGCCGGGTTCGCCGTTGCCGGCGGAGGCCGAGCTGTGCGAAGAGTTTCAGACCTCGCGCAACATTATCCGCGAAGTGCTCCGTGCATTGATGGCGAAGCGCCTGGTTGAGGTCAAACGCTATCGCGGCGCCTTCGTCACCCTGCGCAACCAATGGAACTACCTGGATACCGACGTATTGAACTGGGTGCTGGCGCAGGATTACGACCCGCGGCTGATCGCTGCAATGAGTGAGGTGCGAAACCTGGTGGAGCCTTCAATTGCCCGCTGGGCGGCGGAGCGAGCGACCTCCAGTGAACTGGCGGTGATCGAGGCGGCTCTGAACGACATGATGACTCACCACCAGGAGCGCGAACGCTTTAATGAAGCCGATATTCGCTACCACGAAGCGGTGCTGGCGGCGGTACATAACCCGGTATTGCAGCAGCTCAGCGTAGCGATCAGTTCGCTGCAGCGCGCGGTGTTTGAGCGCACCTACATGCCGGACGAGGGCAATATGCCGCGCACCCTGCGTGAGCACCGGGAGTTGTATGACGCTATCCGTCATCAGGACCCGGATGCCGCCGAGCAGGCGGCGCTGGCCATGATTGCCAGCTCGACCAAAAGGTTAAAGGACATTACATGAGTGACAGCTTTATCGCGATTGACTGGGGTTCCACCAACCTGCGCGCCTGGCGCTACGAACAGGGTGTCTGTGTCGACAGCCTGCAATCGCAGGCCGGTGTCACCCGCCTTGGCGGACGCTCACCGCAGCAGGTTTTCAGCGAGCTGATGGCGCGCTGGGCGGAACCGCTGCCGGTGGTGATGGCGGGGATGATCGGCAGCAATGCCGGCTGGCTGCAGGCACCTTATCTGCCGTGCCCAACCCGTTTGAGCGAAGTGGCGCATCAGTTAACCGTGGTAGAGCCGGCTTTACCTTATTCCGCGTGGATCATTCCGGGAATGTGCGTCGAACGTGCAGGTAATTGCAACGTAATGCGCGGCGAGGAAACCCAATTGATCGGCGCTTATGCCGAACAGCCGGCGGCGGTGTATGTGATGCCCGGCACCCACAGCAAATGGGTGCGCATGGAGGGCGACACCCTGGCCGATTTTCGCACGGTGATGACCGGTGAGCTGCATCATCTGCTGCTTAACCATTCGCTGGTTGGCGCAGGACTGGGCATACAACAGCCCGATCCACAGGCGTTTACCCGTGGGTTGGAGACCGGCCTGCATGAAAATCACATCGTGCGCAGCCTGTTTGAAACCCGTGCCGCTCACCTGCTTGGCAAACTGGAGAAAAGCGCAGTCAGCGACTGGCTTTCCGGGCTGTTGATTGGCAACGAGGTCGCGCAGATGCAGCGTGAATATCCACTGCCGCCGGGAGCGGCGCTCACGGTGATCGGCAATCCGCAGCTGGGCGAGCGTTATGCCCAGGCGCTGAATATGGCCGGGATACGCCACCAGAGACTGGATGGCGATCGGGCCTTTCAATCGGGGATAAGGAGCATTGTGCATGAGTTGGAATACTGAGTTGCCGTTGATCGCCATTTTGCGCGGTATTACACCGCAGGAAGTGGATGAACACGTGCAGGCGTTATTGCGTGAAGGGTTCGACGCGATCGAAATTCCGATGAACTCGCCGGACTGGCAGCAAAGCATTGGCGAGATGGTGAAAAAATACGGCGATCGCGCACTGATTGGCGCCGGAACCGTGCTGCAACCCACCCAGGTCGATGAACTGGGCAGGCTGGGGGGCAAGCTGGTGGTGACGCCCAATACCCAACCGACGGTGATCCGTCGGGCGGTTGAGCTGGGCATGACGGTCTGCGCCGGGTGTGCCACGGCCTCGGAAGCGTTCAATGCACTGGAAGCCGGCGCTCAGGCGCTGAAAATTTTCCCGTCGGTCTCCTTTGGCCCGGATTATATCAAGGCGCTGAAGGCGGTATTGCCACCGCAAGTGCCGGTGTTTGCCGTCGGTGGCATTACGCCGGAGAACCTGCCTTTGTATCTGACCGCCGGCTGTGTGGGTGCCGGGTTGGGGGGCGATCTCTACCGCGCCGGCCAGCCGGTTGAGCGCACCGCGCAGCAGGCTGCCGCATTCGTTCGAGCCTATAAGGAAGCTACCCAATGAAAATCACCAAACTGACTACCTACCGCTTGCCGCCGCGCTGGATGTTCCTGAAAATTGAAACCGACGAGGGCATTGTCGGTTGGGGCGAACCGGTGATTGAAGGGCGCGCGCGCAGCGTCGAGGCGGCGGTTCATGAGCTGTCGGAATATGTGGTCGGTCAGGATCCGGCGCGAATTAACGATATCTGGCAAACGCTGTATCGCGGCGGTTTCTACCGTGGCGGCCCGATCCTGATGAGCGCGATAGCCGGTATCGATCAGGCGCTGTGGGATATCAAGGGCAAGGCGCTGGGCGTGCCGGTCTATCAACTGCTGGGCGGTCTGGTTCGTGACAAAATCAAGGCGTATAGCTGGGTGGGCGGCGACCGTCCTTCCGATGTGATCGCGGGAATCAACAAGCTGACGGAAATTGGCTTCGATACCTTTAAGCTGAACGGCTGTGAAGAAATGGGCATTATCGACAGCGCGCGCAAGGTAGATGCGGCGGTGGCGGTGGTGGCGCAGATCCGCGAAGCCTTTGGTAACCGTATCGAGTTTGGTCTGGACTTCCATGGACGAGTGGACGCGCCGATGGCGAAAATCCTGATCAAAGAACTGGAGCCCTATCGCCCGCTGTTTATTGAGGAGCCGGTGCTGGCGGAGCAGGCGGAATACTACCCTCGGCTGGCCGCGCAGACCCATATCCCGATTGCCGCCGGTGAACGCATGTATTCGCGCTTCGATTTTAAACGGGTATTGGCGGACGGCGGCCTGGCGATCATTCAGCCCGATTTGTCCCACGCCGGCGGCATTACCGAATGTTTTAAGATTGCCGCCATGGCGGAGTCTTATGACGTGGCGTTGGCACCGCACTGCCCACTGGGCCCGATTGCGCTGGCCTCTTGCCTGCATGTGGATTTTGTGGCGCGCAATGCGGTGTTCCAGGAGCAAAGCATGGGCATTCACTATAACCAGGGCGCCGAGTTGCTGGATTATGTGGTGAATAAAGACGATTTCAAAATGACCGACGGTCATTTTTATCCGCTGACCAAACCGGGCCTTGGCGTAGAGATCAACGAAGAACTGGTGATCGAGCGCAGTAAGCAGGCGCCGGACTGGCGTAATCCGGTATGGCGTCACCCGGACGGTGCCGTTGCCGAATGGTAATGCCTTATTAAATAACAATCCGTAAATTAACGCTAAAAAAGACCTCTATCTGGTCCCGTCTGTCGTTGCCGTCAGGCGGGACGCACACCTGCAAAAATAGAATATGAGGGTAAGCGATGAATAACGATCTGTACTCCTCAATAATTAAAAAAATGAACGTCAGAATCATACCTTTTATTATGGTTCTTTATCTTGTTGCTTATATAGATCGCTCAAATATCTCCGTGGCGGCATTGCAGATGAATGCCGATCTGGCCATGACGGCGGAAATGTATGGGATCGCCGCCGGTATATTTTATATTTCTTATATTATTTTCGAGGTGCCCAGCAACGTCATATTAACCCGCGTGGGTGCCAAGCTGTGGATTGCGCGCATTATGGTGACCTGGGGGATTGTCGCCGCCGGCATGAGCCTGGTGCAAACCGCGAATCAACTGTATGTAATGCGTTTTTTATTGGGCATTGCGGAAGCCGGTTTTACCCCCGGGATCATCTACTATCTTTCCTGTTGGTATCCACGAAGCGATCGCGCACGAGCCATGTCATTGTTTTATATCGGAGCCGCATTGGCTTCGGTGATCGGGCTGCCGATATCCGGTTCTATCCTCTCCATGCACGGTTTTTTCGGTGTCGAGGGCTGGCGTTGGTTGTTCCTGCTGGAGGGTATTCCGGCAATGGTTCTGGGCGTCGTCGTGTATTTCTACCTTGATGATGCACCGGAGAAAGCGCGTTGGCTGACGCCACAGCAGCGTGCGTGGCTGGCCGAAACCCTGGCGAAGGAGTCCGGGCGGGCGACGCTCGGTCATCAGCATGGCTGGAAAGCGGCGCTGAAAAACCGACGCGTGTGGGCCCTGAGTTTGCTGTGGTTGCTGCAGGCATTCGGCACCATTGGCATCACGTTGTTTTTACCGCTGATCGTCAAAGGCGTGGTGGCCGAGCAAAGCAATTTTATGGTTAGCCTGCTCTCCGCCGTACCCTTCCTGTTCGCCTGTCTCTTTATGTATCTAAACGGCAGACATTCCGATCTTACCAAGGAACGTTCCTGGCATCTCGGCCTTCCGCTGATGGTCGCCGGGGTGCTGCTGCTGTTGGCGCTTTACAGTCATAACCTGATATTGGCCTACGGACTTCTGGTGCTGACCGTGGGATTGAACTGGGCTATCACCCCGATATTTTGGGCGGTGACGACGGAAACGGTGGCTGGCGTAGCCGGAGCGGCGTCGATTGCCTTGATCAACGCCGTGGCCAATATTGCCGGGCTTATTTTCCCGCCGGTGATGGGGCGTATTAAAGATGTTACCGACAGTTATACCGCCGCGCTGATCATTGTCGCCATGGCGTTAATGATTGGCGGTGTGATGGGAATCAAACTGGGCAGGCAAAGAAAAAATACGACTTCGCCTGAAAATATAAACACCATTAATCATCATTCGTAAGTTTAACCGGTGGGATGCCCTACACGCTCTCCCTACCCTAATTAAAATCCGAAAAATAACGGAATAAAAAGAATGGACATAACCTTGACCTCAACACCAAGAAGTAAGCGGCGCTACCTGACTTTATTCATGATATTCGTCACCGTAGTGATTTGTTATGTCGACCGCGCCAACCTGGCGGTGGCTTCGGCACATATTCAACAGGAGTTCGGCATCAGCAAGGCGCAAATGGGCTATATCTTCTCGGCCTTTGCCTGGACCTATACCCTGTGCCAGATCCCCGGCGGCTGGTTCCTGGATCGCGTCGGTTCGAAGCTGACCTATTTTATCGCCATTATGGGGTGGTCTGTCGCCACGCTGTTGCAGGGTTTCGCCGGCGGTCTCGCATCGCTGATCGGTCTGCGAGCGTTGACGGGGCTGTTTGAAGCGCCCGCGTTTCCCACCAACAACCGGATCGTCACCAGTTGGTTCCCCGAGCAGGAACGCGCATCGGCGGTAGGGTTCTATACCTCCGGCCAGTTTGTCGGGTTGGCGTTTCTGACGCCGCTGCTGATCTGGGTACAGGAAATCCTGAGCTGGCACTGGGTGTTCATTATCACAGGCGGTATCGGCATCCTTTGGGCGCTGATATGGCAACGGGTGTATCAGTCGCCGCGTAACAGCAAAGGGGTGAACGCTGCCGAGTTGCAATATATCCAGGCTGGTGGCGGCATGGTCGACGGTGACGTTGCATCGGAAAAGAAAAGCCGCGTGGCGCTCACTGCCGCCGATTGGAAACTGGTGTTCCACCGCAAACTGCTGGGGGTCTATATCGGCCAGTTCGCCATTACCTCGACGCTGTGGTTTTTCCTCACCTGGTTCCCGAACTACCTGACGCAGGAAAAGCATATCGCCGCACTGACCGCGGGCTTTATGACTACGGTGCCGTTTCTGGCGGCGTTTTGCGGCGTCTTGCTGTCCGGTTTTGTCGCCGATCGTTTGCTGCGCAGCGGCCGTTCGATCGGTTTTGCGCGAAAAACGCCGATCATCTGCGGATTGCTGCTTTCCACCTGCATCATGGGGGCTAACTACACCGACGATCCGCTGTGGATTATGGTGCTGATGGCGCTGGCGTTCTTTGGCAATGGTTTCGCTTCCATCACCTGGTCATTGGTGTCTTCGCTGGCGCCGACCCGGTTGATTGGCCTGACTGGCGGGGTGTTCAACTTTGTCGGTGGGTTGGGGGGCATTACCGTTCCGTTGGTTGTGGGGTATTTGGCGCAGGATTACGGCTTTGCACCGTCGCTGATTTATATCTCCGTCGTGGCGTTGATCGGTGCGTTGTCATACCTGCTGTTGGTGGGTGATGTGAAACGCGTCGGGTGATCCGGTAAGATGGCGGCTCAGTGCCAGCATGCGCAGGGGAGCCGCCATGAGCCATCGGGAAAAACAGCTGACTTTTGACCCACGTGGGCATCAGTTAACCAATATCAATGTCTGGACGCCGGACAGCCGGTGGCTGGCCTACGACGTACGCCCGAATGGCGCTTCTTTCACCGGTCTGAGTATCGAGCGGGTGAATGTCGATAGCGGAGTGGTCGAGGTGGTGTATCGTGCCCAGCAGGGGGCTCACGTTGGCGTCGTGACCGTCAGTCCGGATACCCCGGCCCGTTACGCTTTTATTCACGGCCCGGAACACCCGGACAGCGTCTGGCATTACGATTTTCATCATCGTCGTGGGGTGATCGTCAGCGAACCGGATCGCGAGTTGGCCATTACCCTCGATGCGATGGACATCACCTCTCCCTATACGCCGGGCGCGCTGCGTGGCGGCACTCACGTACATGTGTTCAGCCCGGATGGCAGCCGCCTGAGCTTTACCTATAACGACCATGTGATGCACGAGCTGGATCTGGCGCAGGATCTGCGCAACGTTGGCGTCGCCGTGCCGTTGCAAGGGGTGAACCCGCCGAAGCAGCATCCGCGTGAATACGACGGCAGCCATTACTGCGTGCTGGTCAGTGAGACCACGCCGCAGCCGCAGCCCGGCAGTGACCAGATTAACCGGGCTTATGAAGAGGGCTGGGTCGGCCAAAACGGCTACGCCCGGCCCGATGGGGGTCACCAGCGCTGGGCGCTGGCATTTATCGGCGATACCCTTTCCCACGAGGGTGAAAAGCTGCCGGAAGTGTTTATTGTTGATTTGCCGCGGGATGACGCCGATTACGCCAGGGCTGGTTCCCGGCCGCTACAGGGGACCGAAAACAGTTTGCCTGCGCCGCCGTTAGGCGTGCGTCAACGACGGCTGACCTTTACCGGCGAGCGTCGTTATCCCGGTATAGTCACGGTCCCACGCCACTGGCTGCGCAGTTCGCCCGACGGCAGCATGATTGCTTGCCTGATGAAAGATGACGCGGGTGTGGTGCAGTTGTGGACGGTTTCGCCCAACGGCGGTGAACCGCGTCAGGTGACGCGTGGCGAACACGGGATCCAATCGGCATTCAGTTGGCATCCGCAGGGAGGCCGGATTGCGCTGGTGTGTGACAACAGCCTGATGCTGTGCGAAGTGGCGAGTGGCCGCATGCAGCGTCTGACGCAGCGCACGACGTTACCGCCGTCGGGGGATGCCATCGTGTTTTCACCGGACGGGAAAAAAGTGGCGTTTATGCGCGAGGTCGACGGGTTCAGCCAAATTTTTGTGGTCGACGCCTGACTTAACTGCGGGCGCGGAGCCCGCCTCAGACTATTTTACTGCGGGGTTGTCGTGGCGGTATGAGCAGGATTGCCACTGGCGGCCAGGTTTTGCTCTTCGCCGCGCAAGATACGCGCTTTAGGCGAGTCTGCCGTGCTGTCGCTGCCGGAACGCATATAGTCGTAAGGCAGCAGTACGGTATCCATCACCGCCGAGAAGGGCAGGTCCAATGCGACCAGGGGCATCATGGCCCAACTGGTATTGTCGTCCTTCAGCATATCCACGCTGGCCCGGGTGCCCGGATAGTAACCCTGATTGGGGCCGGTGTGGCTCATTACGCTGGAGCAGCCGGTGGTCGCTAACAGCATGCAACTGGTTGCTATGACTTTTATCGTTTTCATTATTCCATCCTGCAGGGTGCTGTTCCCCAAAATTCGCTGATCTATAACATCCTTTGGATGTTTTAAAAGAAGCAAGGACCCGCTCTGTGGCGGTTGTCTCACTTTATTGTAAGGGATAAAAAAACTTTCGCCGAACTGATTGTCATTTTTTTGATCGCGGTCGGTTGAAATGGTGAAAGCAACCCCCATTTTCTTATCAGGGCCAAATTAAGAATTTGCCGTAAGGGAATTCTGGCTATTTAGTCTGTCCATCATTGGAAGGCTTAATTATTCAACCTCGCTGAAGTGCCTTAGGAGGCTGTTTTATGCGTAATTTTGATCTGTCACCACTTTACCGTTCCGCGATTGGGTTTGACCGTTTGTTTAACGCCCTGGAAGCGGGCCAGAGCCAGGGGAATGGCGGTTATCCACCTTATAACGTTGAACTGGTCGATGAAAACCATTACCGCATTGCGATCGCGGTGGCCGGGTTCGCCGAGCAGGAACTGGAAATCACTACCCAGGATAACCTGCTGATTGTGCGTGGCGCCCATAATAGTGAGCCGGCGGAAAGAACCTACTTATATCAAGGCATTGCCGAACGTAACTTTGAACGTAAATTCCAGTTGGCCGAGCATATCCAAATTAAAGGCGCAAAACTGGAAAACGGGTTGCTGTATATCGATATGGAACGCCTGGTACCGGAAACATTAAAACCGCGTCGTATCGAAATTAAATAATTCATATTTCATCGGCGAAACGTCTCGCTGGTGCAATGTTAATGCCTGCCGACAGGGGGCATACCTTAATTTACCCTATGAATTTTAAGTTACGGCTAGGCGACCAGCTCATTCATCCCCAAGAGCTTACTTTAGTAAGTAACTGGGGTTACAAATCTGCCGGGAGCAGATTTGAACGCTGCTCGCAGCGGCCCCGAAGGGGTGTGGCCCATGGATGGGCCACATAGCCGAGTGCAGGTAACAACGCCGTAGCTTGAAAGGCGACGGGTAAAATCTCGCTTCATAGAAGGAGTTTTACACTATGCGTAATTACGATCTTTCACCTTTACTGCGTCAGTGGATTGGTTTCGATAAATTGGCCAGTTCAATGGGCGGCCAGGAGCCACAGGGGTTCCCGCCATACAACATTGAGAAAAGCGACGACAACCACTACCGCATTTCTCTGGCGTTGGCCGGGTTCAAACAAAGTGAGCTGGATATTGAAGTCGAAGGCCCACGCCTGACCGTGCGTGGCAAACCGACGCCGCCGGAAAAACAGGTGGAATACCTGCACCAGGGGTTGGTGTGCAAAGAGTTCACGTTGACCTTCACGCTGGCTGAACATCTGCAGGTTTCCGAGGCCCAGTTTGAAAACGGCCTGCTGCATATCGATCTGGTACGTCAGGTACCGGAAGCTCTGCAGCCACAGCGTATCGCCATCGGCACCACGCCGGGGCTGGAAGCCAAATAAGGCTTCGAAAAATCACCCTATAGATTTCACCTCGCAGGCCTCAGGCTGCGCTTGAAAGACGACGGGTATCAACGGGGGAAGTCCTGACGGGCTTCCCCCGTTGCATTCTGTGGCTTAACCCACAGTCGCGTTTTTCCACCTATGCCAAAATCCCTCCTAACTGTGTGACTTTAACCGCAAACCGGTTGTTAAACTTCTGGCAAGGATGTGACCTATGAGCGAAATCGCCCTGACCGTCAGTATGTTGGCGTTGGTGGCCGTTCTCGGGCTGTGGATGGGTAACTGGAAGCTGTATGGGGTTGGATTGGGGATTGGTGGGGTGCTGTTTGGCGGCATCATCGTGGGGCATTTCGCCCAGAGTTGGCAGCTCAGTCTTAATGGCGACATGCTGCACTTCATCCAGGAATTCGGCCTGATCCTGTTCGTTTACACCATTGGCATTCAGGTCGGGCCCGGCTTCTTCTCCTCCTTGCGGGTCTCCGGGTTGCGGCTCAACGGCTTCGCCATTTTACTGGTGCTGGTCGGCGGGGTGGTTGCCGCGGTGGTTCACAAACTGTTCGACGTACCACTGCCGATCATTCTCGGCGTGTTCTCCGGGGCGGTCACCAATACCCCTGCGCTGGGCGCCGGGCAGCAAATTCTTACCGATTTGGGATCGGATCCGGCACTGGTCGATCGCATGGGGATGGGCTATGCCATGGCTTATCCGTTCGGTATCTGCGGCATTTTGTTGGTGATGTGGCTGATACGCCTGTTTTTCCGCATCAATATCGAACGGGAAGCGCAGGCCTTTGAAAGCAGCCTGGGCAACCAGCGCGAGCTGCTGCACACCATGAACGTCGCAGTGCGTAACCCGAACTTGCAGGGCATGGCGATCAAGAGTGTGCCGCTGTTGAACGGTCAGGACATCATCTGTTCACGCCTGAAACGCGGCGAACTGCTGATGGTACCGGCACCGCTCGAGAGGCTGGAGCTGGGCGACTATCTGCATCTGGTGGGCAAACGTGAAAGTCTGGAAAATGCCCGGCTGGTGATTGGCGAAGAGGTCGACGTCTCGCTGTCAACTCGGGGGACGGAGCTGCAGGTGGTGAGGGCGGTGGTGACCAATGAGAAGGTCTTGGGCAGCAAAATCCGCGATCTGAACCTGAAGCAAAAATACGACGTGGTGATTTCGCGCCTCAACCGTTCCGGGGTCGAACTGGTGGCCGGCAGCAATGTCACGCTGCAATTTGGCGACATTCTCAACCTGGTTGGCCGGCCGGAGTCCATCGAGGCGGTGGCGGCCATTGTCGGCAATGCCCAACAGAAGCTGCAACAGGTGCAAATGCTGCCGGTGTTTATCGGTATCGGTCTGGGCGTGCTGTTGGGGTCCATACCGCTGTTTGTGCCGGGCTTCCCGGCGGCGTTGCGTCTGGGGCTGGCCGGTGGGCCGTTGGTCGCGGCCCTGATCCTCGGGCGTATCGGCAGCATCGGCAAGCTGTACTGGTTTATGCCACCCAGCGCTAACCTGGCGTTGCGCGAACTGGGCATCGTGCTGTTTCTGGCGGTGGTGGGGCTGAAGTCGGGCGGCAACTTTGTCGATACCCTGATCAATGGCGAAGGGCTGGCGTGGATTGGCTACGGCGCACTGATTACCGCGATCCCATTGCTCAGCGTAGGCGTGTTGGCGCGGGTGGTGGGCAAGATGAATTACCTGACGCTGTCCGGCATGCTGGCAGGGTCGATGACCGATCCGCCGGCGCTGGCCTTCGCTAACGGCCTGCACCCAACCAGCGGCGCTGCCGCACTGTCCTACGCCACGGTTTATCCGTTGGCGATGTTCCTGCGCATCATGTCGCCACAGTTGCTGGCAGTGCTTTTTTGGGCCATGTAAAACGACGGGGCGCCGCTTGTGCGCCCCCTTTGACGATCAGCTCGCTTCCTGGTGAGCGCGCTCAATCTCTTCTGCCAGTATCGCCACGCCGCGCTCAATTTTCTCCGGATCGGGCACGTAGTTCATTCGCATGCACTGATGGGTATGCGGCCATTCGTGCTCCAGCCCCGGGAAGAAGTAGTGGCCCGGTACCATCAGCACGCCGCGTTTCTTCAGGCGCTGATACAGCAGCTCGGTGGTGATCGGCAGATCCTTGAACCACAGCCAAAGGAAAATCGCCCCTTCCGGCTTATGGATCAGGCATCGTTCCGGCGACAGATAGCGGCGGATTATGCCGATGGTCTGTTCGACACGCTGCTTGTAGAACGGACGGATCACCTCGTTCGACAGTCGCAGCAGGTCGCCGCGTTCAATCATTTCCGTTGCCATCGCCGGCCCCATGCTGCCCGGCGACAAGCTGATAATGCCGTTCATGTTGGTCAGGGCGCTGATGGTTTTCTCATCGGCGATCACGATGCCACAGCGTGAGCCGGGCAGACCGAGTTTCGACAGGCTCATGCACAGGATGATGTTAGGGTTCCACAGCGGCGTGGCCTCGCTGAAGATAATGCCGGGGAACGGCACGCCATAAGCGTTATCGATCACCAGTGGGATATTGCGCTGCTGCGCCAGCCGATCGAGTTTCATCAGCTCTTCGTCGGTGATCACGTTGCCGGTCGGGTTAGTGGGGCGTGACACGCAGATCATGCCGATATCGTCGCCGATATTCAGATGTTCGAAGTCAACGTGATACTTGAACTGGCCTTCCGGCAGCAGTTCGATATTCGGCTTGGCCGAAACAAACAACCCTTCGTCCAATCCGGCATCGGCATAGCCGATATATTCCGGCGCCAGCGGGAACAGCACGCGGCGACGGCTGCCGTCGGCATAGCGACCGGCAAACAGGTTAAACAAGTAGAAAAACGCGCTCTGACTGCCATTTGTCAGTGCAATATTCTGTGGCGAGATCTGCCAGCCCAACTCATCGCGCAGCAATTTAGCCAGCGCTTTCAGCAGGGCGTCTTTGCCTTGCGGGCCGTCATAGTTACACAATGCCTCGGTCAGTTTGCCCTGATCGAGCATATCCTGGCACAGCTGTTTGAAGTAGCTTTCCATCTCTGGAATTTGCGCCGGATTACCGCCGCCGAGCATGATGGCACCGGGGGTGCGCAGGCCTTCGTTCAGGTCATCCATTAAACGGGTAATGCCCGCGTAACGGGTAAATTTGTCGCCGAAAAGTGAAAAAGTCATAGGTGCAGCTGTAGTGTTTTTAGCAGGTAATCCCCCACCATACCGCCAGACAATTTCCGGTGCAATGCGGTTCACAAAATAACCATCGGGAGTAAATTTCGCCAGATGGTTATTTTTCAGCATATATCTCTGAATTATTATGACCGATCGCCGACCCACACTACCATCGCTTTATCGGCGCCGAGCCGGCGGCTGAAGGCATAGTAGTGGGCCGTTTGCTGCGACTGTTGCGTGCCGGCACCGATCGCCGGATGGCGGGCACGGAACTGACCAAGCCGCTGCCAGTGCGCCAGCAGAGGGGCTTTGGCACTCTGCAACTCGCTCCAGTTCATGTCGGAACGGGTACCCTGCAGCGGATCCGATCCGGTTGGGCCCAGTTGACGGCCGCTTTCATCGCCGTAGTAAATCTGCACTGCGCCGGGGGCCAACAACAACAAATCGGCGGCGCGCTGCTGCAGGGGCAACGACCCTTTGGCATCGTTGGCGAAGAACAGCCGGGTATCGTGCGAGGAGATATAGCTCAACACATTGAAATCTTGCAGTTTGTCGGCCATCTGCTGGTAGGTGGCATCGATGTTGGAAAAGCAACCTAGTGCCTGCGAAGCCTGATCCTGGAAATCAAAATTGATCATCGCGTCGAAGCCATTCTGGTAATAGTCGCTTTTCATCACCCCATGGCCCCAGGCTTCGCCGGTCATCCAGAAAGGGGCATCATCCAGCGCCTGTTGCGGATGGGCGGCTTTCCACTCTGCCAGCGCCGCCGTGGCGCGTTGTTTCAACAGCGCCAGCGTGGGTTTTTCTACGTGCTTGGCGGTATCGACCCGAAAACCGTCAATGCCATAGTCGCGTACCCACTGGCTGAGCCAGGTGGTCAGGTAGTCGCGGGTGGTGGCCCCGGGAATATCCTGCGCGGCGGTATCGGGTTTATGCCGATAAAACAGCGGCAGACCACTGGCCCCGGGGGCCTCAGTTTTGATGTCCGGGAGGAAGGCCAACGACATGGTGAGATCGTTGTAGCCCGGCGAATCATAGTCGCCAATATCGGTACGGATCCAGTTTTTGCCCCACCACGCGTCCCAGCCGGCTTTATCACTGAAGTTGATGACATCGTTGAAGCTGTGCCAGTTTTGGCCTGCACCCGGTCGCCAGTCACCCCAATGTTTACCCAGCGTTTTTTCGATTTCATCGCCTTTCAGATACAGCGAACCGAACTGGAAGGTCTGCATATCCGCCAGCGTGGCATAACCGACATGATTCACCACCACGTCAAACAGGATGCGGATACCGCGTTGGTGCGCCTGATCGACCAGCGTACGCAGATCTTGCTCGCTGCCCATATTGGCATCGAGTCGGGTCCAGTCCAGCGCGTAGTAGCCGTGATAGGCGTAATGCGGGAAGTCGCCCTTGGTGCCACCGCCGACCCACCCGTGGATCTGCTCCAGCGGTGAACTGATCCACAGCGCGTTGACGCCAAGCTGCTGCAGATAGTCTAGTTTTTTCGTCAGGCCTGCCAGATCGCCGCCATGGAAGGTGCCGATCTCCTGCATGCCGTCGCTGCGGCGGCCGTAGCTGTGGTCGTTGGCCGGGTTGCCGTTTTCAAAGCGATCGGTGAGGACGAAATAAACCGTGGCATTGTGCCAGTTGAAAGGGGCCGGTTTGTTACTGCCGGCAGACTCCAGCAGCAGCAATCCACCGCTACCCGCGGCGGGTTGCAGAGTGACTTTGCCCTGACTGACCTTCGCCGTTTGGCCTGAATAGAAATCGCGTACCGATTCGCCTTCGGCAAAGGTTGCCGCTACGTCAAGGGTGACTGGCTTGCCGTCCCAGCGTTGGCAGCTACGTGTGACCGAGGCGGTAGCGGTTTCAGGGGCGGTTTTCAGACTGAGTTGCAGCGTCGGTGTGCCGCTGCGGGTATCGACCCGCACTTGGTATTCCCCGGCGCGGAATAACCGCCAGTTGACCGGCGGGTTATCGCCGCAGGGTTGCAGCGATAGGGTTTGATTCAGTTTGACCGGCGCGCTGGGCTGCCAGCACTGCTGGTCCTGATAAATCTTCAGCGGCAGTTCGCCTTTGGGCAGCGTGGCATGGCTGGTGAACAGGCCGTCACCGGAGGATCCGTCAAAGGCCGGGAAGCTTTGCAGCGTCCAGCTTGCCATTGCCGCGGGCGACAGCAGCATTAGCAGGGGCAGGGTAAGACGTTTCATGGCTCTCCTTACGCGTGGCAGGAAGCGTTTTTATTGTAGGGTAACGGCCAGTGTGACAAATGATGAAAAAATAGCCTCATCCCGACGGAAGATTTTCAGGGAGGAGAAGGCAGGGGGAGAACCAAGGCTGTTGTCCGGTGTTTTTTTAATCTATATTACAATGTATACATTGTAGTGTGAGGTGACCTATGAGCGTAATGTCCGTTCGGCTATCGGAAGATCTCAGTGAGCAGCTCGAAGCTTTGGCCAAAGCCACCGGCAGAACAAAGTCGTTTCTGGCCGGGCAAGCCATCCGGGATTTCATCAACCGCGAAGCCTGGCAAATTGCTGAAACTCAACAGGCAATCATTGAGGCGGATCGGGGCGATTTTGCTTCCGACGATGAAATGGCAGCCCGTTTCAAGAAAATGGGAGTGATTGATAACGATGAAAATTAAATGGCTAAGGAAAGCCGCAAGCAATTTTGATGACGAATACGATTGGTTTTATCAAGAGAGTCCTCAGGTTGCGACAGAGTTTGCCAGGGAGGTCCTTCGTTTAGTGAACTTGCTGGTTTCAAATCCAGCCCTGGGCAGGGCTGGCAGGGTGATGGGTACCCGGGAAATTGTGATGAAAACCTTTCCGTACCTGATCCCGTACAGAGTTAAAAACAATGAAATACATATCCTTAGGATATTCCATATGCGGCGGCGTCCGCCGAGAAAGTGTTGGTGATTTTGCATGGATGCCAGTTTTTTAGCCCACTGGCATCCATGAAAGTTACTTCTTCAGCAATTGTGGGTTAACGCAGTTCTCTGTGACCGTGCCGGTCAGGGCAGCAATCAGGTTGTCCACCGCGCAGGCGGCCATACCATAACGGGTCTCGTGAGTGGCAGAGCCGATGTGCGGCAGCGCGACTACGTTTGGCAACGTCAACAACGGTGAAGATACCGGCAGTGGTTCTTGCTCGAACACGTCCAGCCCGGCGGCATGAATAGTGCCGTTCTGCAGCGCCTCAACCAGTGCTGCTTCATCTACCACCGGACCACGACCGGCGTTGATCAGAATGCCGCTCTTTTTCATCTTCGCCAGTTGGTCGCGGCTGATCATATGGAAGGTTTCCTCGGTCAGCGGCAGCGTAATGCAGATAAAATCGGATTCGGCCAGCAGGGTATCCAAATCGCAGCGGCGGGCGTTAAAACGCTGCTCAGCTTCTTCATGCGTGCGACGGGCGTTATACAGCACCGGCATACCGAAGCCGAAATGCGCACGTTGCGCCAGCGCCAGGCCAATACGGCCCATGCCGAGGATACCGATGGTTTTATGGTGCACATCGACGCCAAACCAGTCCGCCCCGATGCTGCCCTGCCATTCGCCGGCTTTCACTCGTTCGGCCACTTCCACCACCCGGCGTGCCGTCGCCAGCACCAGGCTCATGATGGTATCGGCGACGGTTTCGGTCAGCACGGTGGGGGTATGCATCAGCAGCACGTTATGGGCATTCAGCGCGTCAACGTCGAAATTGTCGTAGCCGACGGAAATGGTTGAGGCCGCGCGCAGATTGGGAGCCTGCTGCAGGAAAGCCTCATCAATTTTGCCGCCGGAACCGATGATCCCTTCTGCCTGTTGCAGCGCCTGGCGCAGTTCATCGCGGTTTTCCGGGTTCAGCCCGTCGAAGGCGTGCACGGTGAAGTGCTGTTCCAGTCGTTCACGCAGATCGGTGGGAATGCTTTTGTATAAAACAATAGAAGGCTTCATCAAGAACTCCAGCAAGCTAACGATTAGGACGTTGGGGATCCAACATAACATAAAGCAAAAAGGGTGAAGGGCGCAGCGCCCGTCACCCCGGTCATTCAGGTCGATCAGGCCAGTTGTGGGTGAGCCTCGTTGCGAGCGGGCTTGACGATCAGCGTCACCACCACGGCCACCAGTAGCGCAATGGCCATAAACATATAAGATGCCGCCGGGCTGCCGGTCGCGCCGTTGAGGTAGCCGACGAACCAGGAACCGAAGAAGGAACCCAGCGCACCCATACTGTTGATCAGCGCCATGGCGCCGCCGGCGACGTTTTTCGGCAGCATCTCGGGGATGATGGCGAAGAACGGCCCGTAAGGGGCATACATTGCCGCACCGGCAATCACCAACAGGGCGTAAGAGATCCAGAAGTGGTTGGCGCCGACGGCATAGGAGCCGAAGAATGCCAGCGCACCAACCAACAGCAGAGGCCAGACGAACAGCTTACGGTTTTGCATTTTGTCCGAAGCCCAGGACACCACAATCATGGCGATGGTGGCCGCCAGGTAAGGCACCGCCGACAGCCAGCCGGCTTCCACCATACCCATTTCCATGCCGCTGCGCAGGATGGAAGGCAACCACAGCACGAAGCCGTACACGCCAATACTCCAGGCGAAATACTGTACGCACAGCAGGATCACGTTACGTGAACGGAAGGCTTCACCGTAGTTGCGAACCGCTTTAATGCCTTTCTGTTCTTCTTCCAACTGCTGCTGCAACGCCAGTTTTTCTTCATCGCTCAGCCATTTGGCCTGCGCCGGTTTGTCTTTGACCAGCACCCACCAGCAGAAGGCCCAGATCACCGCCGGAATGCCTTCAAAGATAAACATTTCACGCCAGCCGTAGGCATGGATCAGGTAGCCGGAAACCACCGACATCCACAACACCGTGACCGGGTTACCGAGGATCAGGAAGGTATTGGCGCGCGAGCGTTCTGATTTGGTGAACCAGTTGCTGATGTAAATCAGCATCGCCGGCATCACCGCGGCTTCCACCACGCCGAGGATGAAGCGGATGGCCGCCAGCATCGGGATATTGCTGACCATGCCGGTCAGCGACGCACAGGCGCCCCACAGGATCAGACACCAGAAAATCAGTTTTTTTACGCTGCGGCGTTCGGCATAGATCGCGCCGGGAATTTGGAAAAAGAAATAGCCGAGAAAAAACAGCGCGCCCAGCAGCGATGACATGCCTTTGGTGATGCCCAGATCGTCATTGATGCCGGCTGCCGAAGCAAAGCTGAAGTTGGCTCGGTCGAGATAGGCCAGGCTGTAGGTGATAAACACGATGGGCATGATGTACCACCAGCGTTTAGCCGCGATAGTCGCTTTGTTCATGTTCAGATTCCTCAGTGTTCTCTCAACGCGTCCTGGTTGTAGGGCCAGAGGGACACGTCATGTGGAGAAGTCGGTTAACCGATTATGTTTGTTATATTTATTCAGCCAGTGCCGCGCGGGTCGGTAACCCTTCACTGTCGCCGATGGCCTGAATGGCCAGCGAGCCGATTTTATTGCCGCGTTGCACCGCCTGTTTCAGCGTTTTGCCTTCCAGCAGGGCGCTGATGGTCCCGACGGCGAAGCCGTCTCCTGCCCCCACGGTATCGACCACATTGCTGACTTTGATTGCGGCAACTGCCGCCTGATCGCCCGCTGCGGTTTTAAACCAGGCGCCGTCCGGGCCGGTTTTGATGATCACCGCCTGCACGCCGCGTTCCAGATAAAAATCGGCAATGCCTTCCGGTGTCGACTGCCCGGTAAGAGTTTGCCCTTCTTTCAGCCCCGGCAGCACCCAGTCGGCGGCAAACGCCAGCTTGTTCAACTGCTCGATCATCACCTGTTGGCTGGACCACAGCACCGGACGCAGATTGGGGTCAAACGAAATGGTTTTGCCCATCGCCCGCATTTCGCGAGCAGCATGGTGGCACAGCGCCAGCGATTGACCTGACAGGGCCGCCGCTACGCCGCTCAGGTGCAGATGGCGTGCAGAACCGAAGTAATCGCGGGTGAAGTCATCGACCGACAGATGGCTGGCCGCCGAGCCTTTGCGGAAATATTCCACGCTGGGATCGGTACCATCGGTGGTTTTGGATTTGATCTGAAAACCGGTCGGATAATTAGCGTCCACCGCCACCTGCTGGGCGTTGATGCCTTCTTTTTTCAACTGTTGCAGGGTAAAGCGGCCGAAAGTGTCGTTGCCGACGCGGCTGACCCAGCCGACGTTCAGCCCCAGGCGAGCCAGGCCGATCGCCACGTTCAGCTCGGCGCCGGCAATGCGTTTGGTGAAGTTGTCCACTTCCGCCAGGTCGCCGGTTTGGGTTGCCACAAACATCGCCATGGCTTCACCCAGCGTGACGACGTCCAGTTGCGCGCGATGCGCGGTGGTCAGCATTGTCATGATATTTACTCCGCGCGCAGCAGGTTTACGTAGTAGCGGGTTACGTCTTCCAGACTGTCACCCTGTAGCGGGAATTCAATACCGCGTGGTGCCTCCAGCGGCAGATGGGTCAGCAGATTGCGCCATTTGCCGTCGCTGTCGTCCAGCGCCACGGCGCGCCAGCCTTTCAGACCATGGGTTGCGGCTTTAACGTGAACATAGCTGACGTGGCGAGCCAGGCGTTCGGCGGCGGCGAAGGCGTCTTGCCCGACCCAGTGCCAGTTGGCCATATCGAACGTCATGCTGACCGGCAGGTGGTTATCTTCTGCGGCGTGGAAAAAGGCGTTGAGCAGGGAAAGAATGCCGCAGTCAGGCGTCTGGTCGTTCTCGACCACCAGGCTGACCGGGTGTTGCTCCAGCGCCACTTTCAGTTCGGTAAAGTCGAAGCCCGGCTGATAGTGGCCCAAAGAGAGTTTCAATTGGCGTGCGTTCAGCGTCTGGGCTTCCGCCAGCAGCGCCGGCAGATTCGGGTTGAGCGTATGTTGTGGGGTAAACAGTGCCTCAGGTGCAGAGTAAACGGCAAACAGCGGCTGCTGTTTGATCGCCTGAGCCAGCGCCGGCAGGCTATCCAGCTCTTGGGCAGAAAACAGTTCGCGGCGGATCTCTACGCCATCGGCGCCTGCACCGGCAATGATCGGCAGGAGTGCGGCCTGGCCACCGAGCTGCTGAACGGTATCGGTGCCATAGGCGCCGGTCACCACGATAATTTCTCTTGTCATTTTTTGCTCCTGAGGGGGGAGTTATTCCCTCCGCTGCTGTTAACCACAAGTTAAATGGTACCGGTTCCAGGCGAAAGCGACAGAGTGTAAAAATATGATCGCAATCACGAACCTGAGCAAAAAACAGTCTGACGAGGCGAGGCAGGGGCGACACAAGCCGCGCCCTGATCGGAGAGAAAGAGAGTTATCGGGTGGTGGAGCCGCGGACGATCAGTTCACCGGGGAACATCTGCTCGCTGATGGGAGTATCCAGGCCCTGGATGCGCTGCACCAGTTGCTCCAGGGCGGCGTGGCCCATTTGATAGGTCGGCTGCTTCAGCGTGGTGATGCCGACCCCGGCCAGTTCGGCCCATTCCAGTTCGTCAAAGCCCAACAGGCCGATATCGCTGCCCCACTGGATGCCCAGCCGACGCATGGCGCGCGCGACCTGCAGCGTCAGGGCGCCGTTGGCGGAAATCACCGCCTTGCGCATGCCGCGATGGCGGCTGTTGAAGTCGCCGAGCACCTCTTCCAGTTGTTTGACGTCGTTCAGCGGGACTTCGGCCTGTTCGGCCAACAGCCCGGCATGTTGCGCCATGGTTTGGTTAAAGGCATGCAGCCGTTCCAGCCGGGTATTGACCGTGCCAATCGGTTCGCTGAGAAACAAAATAGCTTCGAAACCCTGCTGCAACAGGTGTTCCGTAGCGGTCGTCGCGGCTTCGTGGTTGTTGAGGCCCACCACATCGCAGGCGAAATCATGAATTTTGCGGTCGATCAGCACCATGGGCAGCATGGATTGTTGCAGCGTCGACAACGCCTCTTCGCGCATGCCGACGGCGTTGACCACAATGCCCTCGACGCGGTAACTGCTGAGCAGTTGCAGGTAGTGCTGTTCCTGATTGACCTCGTTATTGGTGTTACACACCAGCAGGGTAAAGCCGTGCTGACGGCAGGCGGCTTCGATACCGCGCATCACGTCCACCGAGTAGGGGTTGGTAATATCGGCGATGATCAGGCCAATCAGCCGCGTCCGCCCGCCTTTCAGGCTGCGTGCCATCTGGCTTGGGCGGTAGTCGAGGTGCAGGATCGCCTGCTCGATGCGCTGTTTGAGATCGTCAGAAAGCAGGTGCTGCTCACCATTCAAATAGCGCGACACGCTGGTTTTACCGGTCTTGGCGGTTTTCGCCACATCGCTGATGGTGGCCCGCCCCGAGGCGCGTATTGCCTTAACACTGCTCACAACCGATCTCCCCTGTGGTTAATTGCCAAGGAGACTAACACACCCAATGCGTAGCCGGGAATGCTGAATGGGAGACGGGCGGGGGATCAGAAACGGCGGGGCGTGGCGCCCCGCTCGGGATTACTGCAGCGGGCTGAGGGTGATTTCGACGCGACGGTTTTGCGCCTTGCCTTCTGCCGTGCTGTTGGAGGCGATCGGATTATCCGGGCCGGCTCCAGTGGTACGAATGCGGTTAGCCGCCACACCCTGAGTGATTAACGCACTGCCAACGCCGTCGGCACGTTGCTGCGACAGGGTCATGTTCAGAGAACGGGAGCCGGTGCTGTCGGTGTAACCGACCACGTTAACCGCCGTTTTCGGGTATTCCTTCAGTACCATGGCAACGCCGGTCAGGGTGTTGGCACCCGCCGGTTTCAGGGTGGCGCTGCTGCTGTCGAAGGTGACGTTATTTGGCATGTTCAGCACGATATTGTCGCCCTGACGGGTCACGCTGACGCCGGTGCCTTTCATTTTGTCGCGCAGCTTGGCTTCCTGCACGTCCATGTAATAACCGGCACCGCCGCCCAATGCTGCACCGGCCGCAGCGCCAATCAGCGCGCCTTTGCCGCGGTCTTTTTTCGACGAGGACAGCATGCCTACGCCGGCACCCAGCGCGGCGCCAATACCGGCGCCAATACCGGATTTCCCGGCTTCAGATTCCCCGGTGTACGGGTTGGTGGTACAGGCTGACAGCGTGAGCGCTATGCTCACCGCGCCGGCAATAATCGCAATGCGTTTTTTCATCTTTTTTCCTTTGTGGCATCAGAATCTGGGTGCGCCAATCCAATCTGGGGACGCTAAAAACCGTTGTCGGCATGCCAAGACGTGCCGAAGCGCTACTATGACGCGTATCCCTTCCGGCAGTTCCGGAAAAAACGTGACAAAATATAAGTGGATAACGGGCCGAGCCTGTTATCCGGCAAAACGCGAGGGAATACCATGCAGCGGATTCTGAATTGAACGCACCCCGGGACGAGATGCGCTTTTTTTAGCCGGAAGTGACAAGATTTAAACCGCAGACGGCCAGTTCATGATCAAGGTATAGGCCCGAGTTTCTTCATTAAACAGACGCTGCGTCACCTGAAAACCCTGTTTGTGATAAAAGGCGCAGGCGCGCAGGTTTTGCTGATACACCTCCAGGCTCAGCCGGGGATAATGCTGTTGCACGTGCGCCATCAGAGCCTGGCCAACGCCACGGCCGTGAAAGGCCTGTTCAACGAACAGCGCGCCAATAAAGCGTTGGTCCAACACGCTGATAAACCCGACGATTTCCCCTTGATGCCAATAGGCCCAGCTCTGCGCGCGTGGCAGGTAGTTTTCCCGCACCAACGTTGCACTTTCCTGCCAGTAGCTCTCCTTGACGAACGGGTGAGCGGCGATGGTGCTGGGTAACCACAAGGCCATCAGCCGCGCCATATCTGCCGGGTGGCAGGGGTGGATCACTGCGGCTTTGGGTAGCAGAGGCAGCCTGTCAGATGATCGTTCACCAGCCCGCTGGCCTGCATAAAGGCGTAACAGGTGGTGGATCCGATAAATTTGAAGCCGCGTTTTTTCAGCGCCTTGGACAAGGCGTCCGAGCGCTCGGTTTTTGCCGGTATCTGGCTCAGTTCCTGCCAATGGTTGAGCTGTGGTTCGCCGTCGACAAATGACCATATAAAAGTGACAAAATCTTCCCCGGCCGCTTCCATCGCCAGATAGGCTTTGGCGTTGGCGATGATGGCTTCAATTTTGCCCCGGTGGCGGATGATGCCGCTGTCTTGCAGTAACGCTGCTATCTCTTGCTCACCGAGGGTGGCGACCCGCTGTGGATCGAAATTGTGGAAGGCGCGACGGTAATTTTCACGCTTTTTCAGCACGGTGATCCAGGACAGCCCGGCCTGCTGCCCTTCCAGGCACAACATTTCAAACAGCTCGCGCGCATCGGTCGTCGGCGCGCCCCATTCCTTGTCGTGATACTCGAGGTATAACGGATCCGCCGTCACCCAACCGCAACGTTCGTTGGCCATACTGACTGTCCTTGTGCTGTGTTTATTTACAGTAATCATCGCCCGAAGTGGTGAACTTGGCAAGCCCCTGATTGTTTTATCATCAGTCGGCTTGACGTGGCGAAAAAGCCAGCAATATTTACTAGATGGCCGACACTCAAAAAGGCCAATGATAAAAACGTATTTTCTTTCATTTGCTGGCTCTCAGGAGTCTATTCATGCCTCTAAAAATAACTCGTATGCCCCGCCCGGCGGTGCTTGCAGTGGCGATATTATGCAGTATGACGACCCCGGTGCTGGCCTATGACTCACTCTACGTCTTCGGCGACAGTCTGAGCGACACCGGCAACAATGGCCGCTTTACCTACGACAGCAATAAACACCTGTTATATGACGAAGTGCTGGCGCAGCGCATCGGGGCTGCGTTGTTGGCATCGGACGACGGCGGGAATAACTACGCTGCCGGTGGGGGTGTGGCAGTGCCGGCGCTCAATCCGGCGGACAATACCCAGGATCAGGTGCAGAGCTACCTCGGTCAGGTCAATGGCCGGGCTGACGGTGACGGACTGTATATTCACTGGATTGGCGGCAACGATCTGGCGGCGGCGGCGTTAAACCCGACAACCGCACCGGGTGTGGCCTACAACAGCGCCGCGGCGGCGGCCGCGCAGGTTCACTCTTTGCTGAATGCCGGTGCCGGTACGGTGATCGTCCCAACGGTGCCGAATATTGGCTCTACGCCGCAACTGATGGAGCTGATTATCCAGCAGGCATTGACGCCGGTGCAAAACGCGGCGGTACAGGCGGCCTATGCGACCCTTAATTCATTGGTTACGCCGGATAACGACCAGCGTACCCAGGCCATTCATCAAGCCCTGACGGCGGCGGCGCAGCAGGGCAGCGCGATCCCGCAGGTACAGCAGGCGATTGCCACCCAGCTGATTGCCGCTTATGACAGCCTCAGCGCTCAGGCGGCGCAATTGACCGATTTCTACAACCAGAGCGAAGACCGCCTGCTGGCACAGGGGAGCGGTAATATCGTCCGGGTCGACGTAAACAAACTGTTTAGCGAGGCGATTGCCAACCCGGCGCAGTTTGGTTTCACCAACACCGCCGGCATGGCTTGTCCGCCGGGCGTCTCCTCTGCGGTATGCAGCTCCGCCATGCCGGGCTTTGATAGCAGCCAGGCCTATTTGTTCGCCGACCATTTTCACCCCAGCCCGCAGGCGCATCTGCTGATTGCCGATTACATTCAGGCGGTGCTGGACGGTCCGGCGCAGGTGGTGGCGTTGAATCAGGCGACGGCGGCCATGGCGCGCGACAGCCGCGCGACCCTCGACAGCCGTTTCCAGCAGCTGCGCAACGGCGACAACCCGCAAGGCGCGCTGGGGGTGTTCGGCGGCTATGCCGGGCAGCACTATGATTATTCCTCCAATCTGGCGGCGGGAGAGGGTAATGCCACCACCCATAATCTGACGGTGGGGGTGGATTACCAGTTGACCGACGGCTGGCTGATCGGCGCACTGATTTCCGGTTCCAATGATGACCAGCAGCCCTCCAGCCGCTATGACTACAAGGCGCGCGGCCTGCTATTTTCGGCCTTTACTGCCCTTGAGCTGTTCGAGCACGGCTGGGTGAATGCCGATCTGCACTATGCAACGATGGATTACGATGATATTCGCCGCAGCATGCAGCTTGGCGCGTTAACCCGCACCGAAACCGGCAGCACCGACGGCAAGCAATGGGGCGCGCGGGTCACCGCCGGTTACGACTTCCCCGTTACCTCTTACCTGACCACCGGGCCGATGGCGCAGTTCGCCTGGGATTACAGCAACGTCTCCGGTTACAGCGAAGACGGCAACGACAGCACCGCCATGCGGTTTAACGATCAGACCTACCATTCGCAAATTGGCGCGCTGGGCTGGCGGCTGGACAGCAAGTTTGGCCTGTTTAATCCGTACGCCGAGGTGAGTTATCAACATCAGTTTGGTGACGATGTTTACCGTGCCGGCGGTGGGTTGAAATCCACACAAACCTCTTTCACCCGCGACAGTGCCAACCAGGATAAAAACTGGGTGGATGTGACGCTGGGGGCAAATATGCCGCTGACCGATCAGGTGGCCGCCTTCGCCACCGTTTCTCAGACCGGCGGCCTGAGCAGTGGCGAACAGTTCATGTATAACGTCGGTGTCAGCGCGCGTTTTTGACTGTCAGGGAGCCGATCGTTTAGCGGACCCTTTGCGGTACGCCACCGTGAGTGGGGAGCGTACCCTCGGCCACTAGCTTTCTTTCCGGTTGCAGCAGGGTCATGCACAGCATGCTGCAGAAAGACACCACGGCGGTGGCGAAGAACATGGCGCCATAGCCGTGATGTTGCGCCAGCCAGCCACTCAGCATCGGCGCGGTGATCGAGGCAATATTGGCGATCGCCAGCGTCATGCCGCTGTAGGCACCGACGGAAGCCTTGGGCGTCACGTCGATCACCACCGACCAATACACGTTATTGACCAGCGCATTCAGCGCATTGCCCAGCGTCATCAGCAGAATGATTTCGGTCGGCGTGCTCATAAAGGGGATCAGCAAAAAGCAGGTGGCGGTCAGCAGCAAGGTGACTGCCGCGAACAGGTTGCGCGCCAGCCGCAGGTTGCCAAAGCGTCTTAACAGCGCATCGGCGATGCGACCGCCGAGCAGCACGGTAAAGCAGGCGCCGCTCCACGGGATCATCGCGACATACCACAGCGAATGCAGATCGTAGTTAAAAGTATCCTGCAGGTATTTGGGGCCCCAGGTCACCAACACAAAGGTGACGTAGAGGAACGAGAAATAACCCAGGGCGTTAAATACCAGCGTGCGGTTGGTGAAAAAGGCCCACCACGGCAGAGGTGGTTGCACGCTGTCGGCTTCCTGATCGGCACTGATGGTGGCCAGTTCGGCGGCGTTAACAGCAGGATGCTCCTGCGGCGTGTCGGTGAAGAAACGGGCAAACAGCAGAATGGCGATCAGTGAAAACAGGCCCAGCAGGATAAACATGCTGCGCCAGTCATCGGTCAGCAGCAGCAGCCCCACGGCCAGCGGCGCGGTCAACAACGACCCCACCTGAGTGCTCAGCAGCCCGATGCCCAGCGAAAATCCACGCTCTTTGCGCGGTGCCCAGTGGGCGATGGTTTTGTTCATCAGCGCGTAAGCCGGGCCTTCGGCAAAGCCGAACATGATCCGCAGCGCGGCAAAGCCCATGATGGCCGAGCCGCCGAACAGTGCCACGCCCAGTTCACCGGCCCAGGCGGTGGCAATCTCCAACAGCGACCACAGCGCCCCGGCGATCAGCCAGACTTTCTTGGTGCCGATGCGGTCGGCCAGAAAACCACCGCACAGCGAACCGAACAAATAGCCAAAGCCAAAATAGCCCAGCACGGCACCCAGTTGTGCCTTGTTGAAGTTGAATTCACGAGAGATATCGTTGGCGGCGAAGGACAGCGCACCGCGATCGACGTAGTTGATCAGCGCAATGAAGAACACCATGGCGAAAATACGGTAGCGATAGCGGCTGTCGGTTAAGGCGGTAGTCATCGGCGAACCTCCTGAAATGTTTGATATCAGGACGCTAGCAAGGTTGGTGCCAGCCTGCGCGGTGCCGTCAGCCGGGGGAAGGGGGTGGGTTTAGACGCAGAACCGGTGCTACGGAGGGGCATTTGCCCTGTTTTAGTGCGTGAAAAGAGCGCGCTTCTTTGATGATTCACACTTGTTGCCGGATTCTGGCTGTATATCTTACGGTCAACGGGTATACTGGCGCATCCCATTTAAATCCACTTGTATCGCGTGCGAATTCAACATGCAAAAGTTTGATACCAAGACCTTTCAGGGCCTGATCCTGACACTGCAGGACTATTGGGCGCGCCAGGGCTGCACCATTGTTCAACCATTGGACATGGAAGTCGGCGCGGGAACCTCTCACCCGATGACGTGCCTGCGCGCACTGGGCCCGGAGCCGATGGCCACCGCCTATGTGCAGCCGTCCCGCCGTCCGACCGACGGCCGCTACGGCGAAAACCCGAACCGCCTGCAACATTACTATCAGTTCCAGGTGGTGATTAAGCCGTCACCGGACAACATTCAGGAACTGTACCTGGGCTCGTTGAAAGAGCTGGGTCTGGATCCGACCATTCACGACATCCGCTTCGTAGAAGATAACTGGGAAAACCCGACGCTCGGCGCCTGGGGCCTGGGCTGGGAAGTGTGGCTGAACGGCATGGAAGTGACGCAGTTCACTTACTTCCAGCAGGTTGGCGGCATGGAGTGTAAACCGGTTACCGGCGAGATCACCTACGGTCTGGAACGTCTGGCGATGTACATCCAGGGCGTGGACAGCGTATACGATCTGGTGTGGAGCAACGGCCCGCTGGGTGTGACCACCTATGGCGACGTGTTCCACCAGAACGAAGTGGAGCAGTCCACTTACAACTTCGAATACGCCGACGTGGACTTCCTGTTCTCCTGCTTCGAGCAGTACGAGAAAGAAGCCCAGTCGCTGCTGGCATTGGAAAAACCGCTGCCGCTGCCGGCTTACGAACGTATTCTGAAGGCCGGCCACACCTTCAACTTGCTGGATGCGCGCAAGGCGATCTCGGTGACCGAGCGTCAACGTTATATTCTGCGTATCCGCACGCTGACCAAAGCCGTTGCCGAAGCCTATTACGCTTCCCGCGAAGCGCTGGGCTTCCCAATGTGCAAAAAGAACGAGAACTAAGAGGCAGCCATGACTCAACAGACTTTCCTGGTGGAAATCGGCACGGAAGAGCTGCCGCCGAAGGCTCTTCGTTCACTGGCAGAATCTTTTGCCGCGAATTTTACCGCCGAGCTCGATAACGCCAACCTCGAACACGGCGAAGTGAGCTGGTTTGCCGCTCCGCGCCGTCTGGCGCTGAAAGTGGCCAATTTGAGCGCGGCGCAGGCCGATCGTGAAGTCGAAAAACGCGGTCCGGCGATTGCCCAGGCGTTTGACGCAGAAGGCAAGCCAAGCAAGGCGGCCGAAGGTTGGGCACGCGGTTGTGGTATCACCGTGGATCAGGCCGAGCGTCTGGTGACCGACAAAGGTGAATGGCTGCTGTATCGCGCCCATGTTAAAGGCCAGTCCGCGCAAGCACTGCTGGCGGGCATGGTCAGCCATTCATTGGCCAGGCTGCCGATCCCGAAACTGATGCGTTGGGGCGATTCCGAGGTGCAGTTCGTGCGTCCGGTACACACCGTGACGATGCTGCTGGGTGCAGAACTGATCCCGGGTACCGTTCTGGGTATCGACTCCGCCCGCACTGTTCGCGGCCACCGTTTTATGGGTGAAGCCGAGTTCACCATCGACAATGCTGACCAATATCCGCAGATCCTGCTGGAGCGAGGTAAAGTGGTTGCCGATTATGAAACCCGCAAGGCGCTGATCAAGCGCGATGCGGAGTTGGCCGCGCAGCAGCTTGGCGGCAAAGCCGATCTGAGCGAAAGCCTGCTGGAAGAAGTGGCCTCACTGGTGGAATGGCCGGTGGTGCTGACGGCCAAATTCGAAGAGAAATTCTTGGCGGTGCCGGCGGAAGCGCTGGTCTACACCATGAAGGGCGACCAGAAGTATTTCCCGGTGTATGACGTCGCGGGCAACCTGATGCCGAACTTTATCTTCGTGGCCAATATCGAATCCAAAGATCCGCAGCAAATCATCTCCGGTAACGAGAAGGTGGTGCGCCCGCGTCTGGCCGATGCCGAGTTCTTCTTCAATACCGACCGTAAAAAACGCCTGGAAGACAATCTGCCGCGTCTGGAAACCGTGCTGTTCCAACAGCAACTGGGAACCCTGCGTGACAAGACCGATCGTATCCAGGCGCTGGCGGGCTGGGTTGCCGGCCAAATTGGCGCCGACGTTAACCACGCCACCCGCGCGGGCCTGCTGTCGAAGTGTGATCTGATGACCAACATGGTCTTCGAATTCACCGACACCCAGGGTGTGATGGGCATGCACTATGCGCGTCATGACGGCGAAGCGGAAGACGTTGCCGTTGCGCTGAACGAACAGTATCAGCCGCGTTTTGCCGGCGATGCCTTGCCGGAATCGCTGGTGGCCTGTTCGCTGGCGATCGCCGACAAGATGGACACCCTGGCCGGCATCTTCGGCATTGGGCAACATCCTAAAGGCGATAAGGACCCGTTCGCTCTGCGCCGTGCTGCGCTGGGCGTGCTGCGTATCATCGTTGAGAAAAACCTGCCGCTGGATCTGCAGACCCTGACCGAAGAGGCCGTGCGCCTGTACGGCAGCAAGCTGACCAACGCCAAGGTGGTCGACGAAGTGGTCGAATTCATGCTGGGCCGTTTCCGCGCCTGGTATCAGGAAGAAGGCCACGCCGTCGACACCATTCAAGCGGTGCTGGCACGTCGTCCGACCAAGCCTGCGGACTTCGACGCCCGCGTCAAGGCGGTGACTCACTTCCGTACGCTGGAAGCGGCCACGACGCTGGCTGCGGCCAACAAGCGCGTATCCAACATCCTGGCCAAGTCTACTGATACGCTAAACGATCGCGTTCACGCTTCGGTGTTGAAGGAAGCGGCCGAGATCCAACTGGCGACCCACCTGGTGGTACTGCGCGACAAGCTGGAGCCTTTCTTTGCTGAAGGCCGCTATCAGGATGCGCTGGTGGAACTGGCGGAACTGCGTGAGCCGGTCGATGCGTTCTTCGACAACGTGATGGTGATGGCAGATGACGAGGCGGTGCGTGTAAACCGTCTGACGCTGCTGAGCAAACTGCGTGAGCTGTTCCTGCAGGTCGCGGATATCTCCGTACTGCAGTAAGCGGCTCTACCGTGAAAAGGCGCCTTAGGGCGCCTTTTTAATTAATAGGGCAGCCTGGGCAGTGAGCCGGTATTTCTGCAGGCGGCTGTTAGGTTTCTCGGGCAGCGTCATTTCAATCAGTTGTGCGCTCAGAGCCGGGCGTAAATAGCGCTCCCGAAAAGATTTCCTGTCCTGTAGCTGCAGTGCATGCTGAATTTCTTCGCGCGACATTTCTCCTTTCAGTACCGCCAATAACTCGCCGACTTGGGGGGTGACTTGGGGGGTGACTTGGGGGGTGAGGCTTTGTTCCAACGCTCGCAGGATCATGTCCAGCATAAACTCGACAAAGGGGGCGCAATCGCTGTGCCGACATCGGTTACCAGATGCAGAATGCGTGAGCTGATGGTCAACGGTGGCTTATAGGATGACATCCGCAGTTAGGCCCGGTGATAAATGATGCAAAATTGTACCATGCCCCGGAGCCGGTGCAGTAGCCTCTTGCCGACGCGGATATAGTCTTGTGTAGCGCGCTTTCGCCGAAGAATAATCACCAAAAGGTGAATCGCGTATCGGATCCCATTCAGTTGATCTATTCTTATAGGCGCAAGGAGTGCAGCAAAAGGGACGGAGTCCGATGAAAAAGCAGGTTTATAACAGGAGTTATGTCACATGGCGGTAGGGATCCAGAGCAGAATTTTCGCGCGTTGGTTGGCCCCGGTATTGGCATTGTTGGTGGTCATGCAATTGACTGCCTGCGGCGATAAAGAGCCGGAACAACGCAAGGCGTTTATTGATTACTTACAGAATACGGTGATGCGCAGCGGCGCGAAAATCCCGACGCTGAGCGAAGATCAGAAACAGAAGTTCGGCAACTATGCCGGTGATTACGCCATCCTGGTCGGTTTTTCTCAGCAGTTGTCCAAATCACTGGATGCCAGCCTGACGCCGGCGTTGGATCAGATTAACCAGATCCGCACCGCGCAGGACTACATGAACAAGCGTGATACGCTGCAGCAGTCCGTGGGGGCGCTGAACCTGCTGGGGCAGCAAATCCAGTCAGCCAAGTCGCAGGCGGATACCGCCCGGGCCGCGCTGAAGCAACCTGACGATCTGAAAGCCGTGTATAACCAGGCGTACGACAAGATTGTCACCGGGCCGGCCAATGCGCTGATGCCGGTTATTCCTACCACGGCCAGCTTCGTTCAGGATCTGGTTCAGGTGGGGGATTTCCTGCGTACTCAGGGCAATCAAGTGGCCTTTAACAATAACGGCGTGCAGTTCCGTACTTCCCAGCAGGCAACGCAATACAACACCATGATGTCGAATCTGGTGGCCAAGCAACAGGATTTACTCAACGCACAGAAAACCGTTTCTGGCGTGACCCAGTAAGACCTTAATGCAGAAGCCGGCATCCCGGCTTCTGCCATTCCCTTCCAGCGTTTCCAACAGCTTGCTCACTTCTTGCCCGACGCTTCTGTACTACACTTCAATTAATCATCGATTTCCGACATGTAGTTTTCTTTCATTCATCGCACTGCTCTTTCCCGGCGGGATGAATGCTCACAGGGAAGACCACCCCCAGGCCAGGATTCGGTCGTCACCGAAAAATAGATTGTGATCAATGTCACAATTTAAAAACAAACACGCATCAATTAAATGTGATGCAACTCACATTTAATTAGGGTTTAAGCGAATTTCGTTCTCGTTGTGGCTTTTTTACACCGGGTAAATGTGAGTTAGATCACGATAAGTGCCCCATTGGTGGGGGTATTGATGTGATGTTTGTCACAAAAAATCCGTGAAGTTCGCACGGTAAAAACAGCGTGATAGAGTCCACTTCGCCTACAGCAGCAACACGGCTGGATCGTAACAACAATAATCACGCGCTCTTATTGTCAGCGCGTAACAATAGGGGTGTGTTTTATGTTTTCACCAGACATCAAAGTCAAAGTTCAAAACTTTGGCCGCTTCTTAAGCAACATGGTGATGCCCAACATTGGCGCATTTATCGCCTGGGGTATCATCACCGCGTTATTCATTCCTACCGGTTGGCTGCCGAACGAAACCTTAGCCAAACTGGTTGGCCCAATGATCACCTACCTGCTGCCACTGCTGATCGGTTTCACCGGTGGCCGTTTGGTGGGAGGCGATCGCGGTGGGGTGGTGGGCGCTATCACTACCATGGGCGTGATTGTCGGTGCAGACATGCCGATGTTCCTCGGTGCCATGATTGCCGGTCCGTTGGGCGGCTGGGCGATCAAGCACTTTGACCGTTGGGTAGACGGCAAAATCAAAAGCGGTTTTGAGATGTTGGTGAACAACTTCTCCGCCGGCATTATCGGGATGCTGTTGGCGATCCTGGCATTTATGGCTATTGGTCCGCTGGTCGAAGGGTTGTCACATATCCTGGCTGCCGGTGTGAACATCATGGTGACCAACAACCTGCTGCCGCTGGCGTCAATCTTCGTGGAACCGGCGAAAATCCTGTTCCTGAACAACGCCATCAACCACGGTATCTTCTCGCCGCTGGGTATTCAGCAAGCGACCGAAACCGGTAAATCCATCTTCTTCCTGATTGAAGCCAACCCGGGTCCGGGCATGGGCGTGCTGATGGCCTACATGTTCTTTGGCCGTGGCAGCGCCAAGCAGTCTGCCGGCGGTGCCGCCATCATCCACTTCTTCGGGGGGATCCACGAAATCTACTTCCCGTATGTCCTGATGAATCCGCGCCTGCTGTTGGCGGTGATCCTGGGCGGTATGACCGGTGTGTTCACGCTGACCCTGCTGAACGGTGGCCTGGTGTCTCCGGCGTCTCCGGGTTCGATTCTGGCGGTATTGGCGATGACCCCTAAGGGCGCTTACTTCGCCAACCTGGCGGCGATCGCCGCGGCATTCGTGGTGTCCTTCGTGGTGGCCGGGTTCCTGCTGAAAACCTCGAAAGTGAAAGAAGAAGACGATCTGGAAGAGGCCACTCGCCGCGTACAGGCGATGAAATCGCAGTCTAAAGGCGGTGCAGCGGCACAGGCTGCGGCGGACGGTGACCTGACCACGGTGCGTAAAATCATCGTCGCCTGCGATGCGGGCATGGGCTCCAGCGCGATGGGGGCCGGCGTGCTGCGCAAAAAAGTGGCGGATGCCGGGCTGAAAAATATCTCCGTGACCAACAGCGCCATCAACAGCCTGCCGGATGATGTGGATCTGGTGATCACTCACCGTGACCTGACCGAGCGTGCGATGCGCCATGCGCCGCAGGCTCAGCATATCTCGCTGACCAATTTCCTCGACAGCAAGCTGTACAGCGACTTGACCGAGCGTCTGGTGGCGGCGAACAAAACCACCGATCACCAGCAGAAAGTCATCAGCACCCTGGACGACAGCTTTGAAGCCAGCGAGCAAAACCTGTTCAAACTGAGCGAAAGCAACGTGTTCCTCAACCTGCAAGCCAGCGACAAAGAGCAGGCGATCCGCTTTGCCGGTGAACAACTGGTCAAAGGCGGTTATGTTGAGCCGGAATACGTCCCGGCGATGCTGGAGCGTGAAAAACTCACCTCAACCTACCTGGGCGAGTCGATCGCCGTGCCGCACGGCACCATCGAAGCCAAAGACCGGGTGCTGCGCACCGGCGTGGTGTTCTGCCAGTACCCGCAGGGCGTGCGTTTTGGCGATGAAGAGGACGAGGTGGCACGGCTGGTTATCGGTATCGCCGCACGCAACAACGAACATATCCAGGTAATCACCAGCCTGACCAATGCCCTGGACGACGACGGCGTCATCGAGCGGCTGGCGAATACCACCAGTGTGCAGGAAGTGCTGGACCTGCTTAGTGGCAAAAAAGCCGGATAACAGAATCATTTTAAGGGGTGCAGCTTGCTGCACCCTTCGACATTAGAAAGGTAGAAATATGAAAGCATTACATTTCGGTGCGGGAAATATTGGGCGCGGTTTTATCGGCAAACTGCTGGCGGACGCACAGGCCGAACTGACTTTTGCCGACGTTAACCAGACGGTGTTGGATCTGTTGAACAGCCGTAAAAGCTACCAGGTTCACGTGGTCGGCGAGCAGGCTCGGGTCGAGCCGGTCAACAACGTCAGCGCAGTGAACAGCGGCAGTGAAGAGGCGGTGGCGCTGATCGCCGAAGCGGATATCGTGACTACCGCCGTGGGCCCGCAGATCCTGGGTAAAATTGCCGGCACTATCGCCAAAGGCTTGATCAAGCGTCACCAGCAGGGCAACAGCCAACCGCTGAACATCATCGCCTGCGAGAACATGGTGCGCGGTACCAGCCAGTTAAAACAGCACGTGTTCGATGCATTGCCGCAGGATGAGCAGCCGTGGGTCGAGCAGCATGTCGGCTTTGTCGACTCGGCGGTTGACCGCATTGTGCCGCCGGCGGCAGCGGGCAGCAGCGATCCGCTGGAAGTGACGGTAGAAACCTTCAGCGAGTGGATTGTCGACCAGACCCAGTTCAAGGGCCAACCCCCGGCGATCGCCGGTATGGAGTTGACCGATAACCTGATGGCATTTGTTGAGCGCAAGCTCTTCACGCTCAATACCGGCCATGCGATCACCGCTTACCTGGGCCAACAGGCCGGTTTGCTGACTATCCGCGATGCCATCCTCGACCCGGCGATCCGCCGCGTGGTGAAAGGCGCGATGGAGGAGAGCGGTGCGGTACTGATCAAACGTTACGGCTTTGACGCCGCCAAGCATGCCGCTTACATCGACAAAATCCTCAGCCGTTTCGAAAACCCGTATCTGCACGACGACGTGGAGCGCGTGGGCCGTCAGCCGCTGCGTAAACTGAGCGCCGGTGACCGTCTGATCAAGCCTCTGTTGGGCACGCTGGAATACGGCCTGCCGCATGCGAACCTGATCCAGGGCATCGCCGCCGCCATGAGCTATCGCAGCGAACAGGATCCGCAGGCCAAAGAGCTGGTGGAGTTGCTGGCCAAACTGGGGCCAAAAGCGGCGCTGGCGCAAATTTCCGGCCTGCCGGCGGAAAGTGAGGTTGTAGAACAGGCGGTTGCTGTGTATAACGCCATGCAAAAGTAGATCCAGCATGATGAATTCACGGGCGCAGCAAGTTGCGCCCCTACAACCCGACCTCGGCATTGACGGCGCCACCCAGGCCATTCGAAAAGCGACGATGGAAGAAGCACAGGCATTTGAAAATAAGGTTCTGGAAAGGCTGAACGCAGGCAAGACGGTGCGCAGTTTCCTGATAGCAGCGGTAGAGCTGCTGGCGGAAGCGCTCAACGTGCTGGTGGTGCAGGTGTTTCGCAAGGACGATTATGCGGTGAAGTATGCCGTCGAACCGCTATTGTCCGGTGCCGGTCCGCTGGGTGAGCTGTCGGTGCGCCTGAAGCTGATGTACGGACTGGGGGTGATCTCCCGTCACGAATATGAAGACGCCGAACTGCTGATGGCGATGCGTGAAGAGCTGAACCATGACGGGACGGAATACCGCTTTGTCGATGATGAAATCCTCGGGCCGTTCGGCGAGTTGCACTGCGTGGCCGCGCTGCCGCCGGTGCCAACCTTCCTGCAGCCCGGCGAAGCGGAAGAATCGCTGATCGCCATGCAGCGTCAGCGATACCAGCAGGTGTTGCGTTCCACCATGGTGCTTTCTGTCACCGACCTGATTGCCGGCATTGGCGCTAAACAACCCTCCCGGCTTTCTCCTCTCGGCCGCAGTTAAGCAAAGGCCGCACGCCACTCATCGAACAACAGCCACAGCGCCGTGGCTGCCATCAATCCCGCCATCACACCGTTGAACAACCGCAGTTTCCAGGTCACTCGCAGTGCATCACGCAGGCGATCGCCCAACATCGCCCAGACCAATACGCAAGGGATGTTCAACGCGGTAAAGGCAGCAATGATCATCAACGTATGACCGAGGCTGGCACCTTCCCGTGGGGTGAACAGGATGGCGACGTTAATCGCCATCAGCCAGGCTTTGGGATTCACGGCCTGGAACAGTGCACCGTTGATTAGGCGCATGGGTTGCGCCTGCTGTTTACTGTCCGGCGACGCGGCCCTGAACAGTTTCCAGGACAGCCACAGCAGATAGGTACAGCCGATCACCGCCAACGGAAAGCGGATCATTCCGGCCCAACTCAGGATCAGCGCCAGCAGGGTGGTGGTCAGAGCCAGTTGCACCGCACAACCGACGCTGATGCCGAATACCATCGGCAGGGTGCGGCGCAGGCCAAAGTTCACCCCGGATGACGCCAGCAGCAGGTTGTTGGGGCCAGGAGTGATCGACATTACGGTGACATAACTGATAAAGGCAGAGTCCAGCATAGCGGGTTCCTTAAAAGACTTGGGAGCAAGGGAACCAGCATAAAACCTGCCGAGCGATGGTGACAGAACCAGAAACAAGCTATTGTCATGGATACAGTTGCATCAATATTAAACTGTACCCATCACCTGGAGACAAACTGTGACCCTGCTCGATGAAATGCCGGAAACGCGTTACCAGCAACTGGCGGATACGCTGGCGGAAGCCATTCGCCGCGGCACGCTGCTGCCCGGCAGCCGTTTGCCTTCGGTGCGCCGTTGCGCGCAAACCCATAGCGTCAGCATCAATACCGTGGTGGCGGCCTACCGCACGCTGGAAGATCGCGGATTGATAGAGGCCCGGCCACAGTCGGGTTTTTATGTGTGTAACACCTTACCAGCACTCAAGGCCGCGTCGCCGACCAGCAGCCGAATAGAGCCACCGGCGGACGATGTACTGGCGTTGATCGACACCGTGTTCGCTGCCCAGCAGAATCCGGCATTCACCAACCTTTCGCTGGCCTGTCCGCAGACCTCTGATTTCTATCCCGGTGGCAAGTTGGGACGGATGCTGTCGTCGCAACTACGCCGCCAGCCGAACCTGATCGGCCAGTACGCGCTGCCGCCAGGCAGCCTGCGATTGCGTCAGCAGATCACGCGTCGTTCGATGACGTTGGGCATGCTGCTGGAGCCGGGCGACATCACGCTGACGCATGGCTGCATGGAAGCGTTGCAACTGGCGCTGCGGGTGACTACCAAACCGGGCGACTGCGTTGGGCTGGAGTCGCCGACCTATTTTTACCTGTTGCCGCTGCTGGCCAGTCTGGGGCTGAAGGCGCTGGAAATCCCTACCGATCCGCAACACGGCCTGTCGCTGGACGCGCTGGAGCTGTTGCTGAATGAGAAGCGGCTGAACGCGGTGATCGCCATGCCGACGGTGCAGAACCCGCTGGGCTGCACCATGCCACTGGCGGCGAAAAAACGCCTGGCCCGGCTGATGAACGATCATCAGGTGCCGTTAATTGAGGACGGACTGTACGCGGAGATCCAGTTCGGCGGCGCGCTCTCCCCGGCGGTGAAGTCCTTCGATCGTGACGGTTGGGTGCTGTTTTGCTCCAGTTTTACCAAGACGCTGGCGCCGGATTTTCGCATCGGCTGGATCAGCGGCGGCCGTTTCAACGACGCGTTGCGCAAGCTGAAGGCGGTGTCGTCGATGTCCGAGTCGCAATTGCTGTCGGAAACCCTGGCGATGTTCCTGGAAACCGGCGGCTACGATCATCACCTGCGTAACCTGCGCAAGCGCTATGCCGCTCAGGTGGATGAGGCGCGAGCGCTGATTGCGCGTCACTTTCCTCGGGGCACCCGCGCCACGCAGCCGGCGGGGGGATTTGTGTTCTGGGTGGAGTTTCCGGACGGAGTCGACAGCGTAGCGCTGTTCCACCAGTTGCTGGAGGAGCAGATCTGCCTGACGCCGGGCACGCTGTATTCACCCAGCGGCCGCTATCGCAACGCACTGCGGCTGTCTTGCTGCTATCCGTTTAACGCACGTTACAGCCAGGCGCTGGCGCGTGTCGGTGCCAAAGCCTGCGAGATGTGCGGCTTGCCGCCGGGCATTGCGCAAGACGGGTAACGCCGCGCGCATTTTGCTACAATGTGGGCATCATTGATTAGCGTGCCGACAGGCACAACAGGCCAGAAACCATGAAAGAGATAGAAAAGGCAGAGATCAAGCGCCTTAGCGACCTGCTGGACGCACTGAATCACAAAGATACCCTGGTGATCCAACAGGGCAATACCGATCTGATTGCCCAACACATCAAAGAAAAAGAGAAGTTGGCGGCGGAAATCGAACGCCTGAAAGGCGTGCGTGTTGAAAAGCTGAGCGCAGAAGCACAAAAGCTGAGCCAACTGCCGTTCAGCCGTGAAATCACCAAGAAAGAACAGGCGGATATGGGCACGTTGAAGAAAAACGTGCGCGGCCTGATCGTGGTGCACCCAATGACCGCTCTGGGCCGTGAAATGGGCCTGAAAGTGGTCACCGGCTACGCCAGAAAAGCCTTCTGATTGCCAGGGCGCCGTCTGTGGCGCCCGGCTTTCATCGCTTGGTGGTGAAATACGCCTTGGTCTGATAGGGCACGGTGACGGTTTCTTTGCCCTGCAATTCCCCTTCCTCTGCCACTAACTGTCTAATCTGATCGATCACCTGTTCCTGCTGCTGTGGCGGCAAGGCGGCGATAAAGCTGGTCGAGCGCACCCGGTTATAAATCACATCTTCTACCGCGCCCTGGTGGCCGAGCATAAACACCTGCTCCTGCAGCGCATCTAACCCTTTGAACGGGAAAAATTTACGCCATTCACCGGTGTAAAAACGCGGTGCGTCGCCTTCGTGACGGTCGACAATCTGATTCAGTTTACGCACCCAGCCCACGCGCGCATCGCGCATGTTCCACACCAGGCCAAGTTTGCCGCCGGGCTTGAGGATACGTTGGATCTCGGCCAATGCCTGCGGTGTGGCGAACCAGTGGAAGGACTGCGCGCAGACCACCGCATCGACCGACTCATCCGGCAGCGGGATCGACTCTGCGGTGCCTGCCAAGGTTTTCACCTGCGGCAGCGCGGCCGCCAGTTTTTCCAGCATCTGCGCTACCGGTTCAACGGCGATCACCTGCGCACCGGTTTCCAGCAGGCGCGGGGTGAATTTGCCGGTACCGGCACCGAGATCGATCACCGTCATCCCGGCGTGCAGGCCAATGGTATCGCGCAGCCAGAGAGCGATCTCCGGTGGATAATCCGGCCGCCCTTTAACGTAGCTGTCGGCATTGGCCTGATAGCCCACGGCGGCGGCGGGGTGGATCGAATGAGATGGCGTGTTCATAACGTTGCTCCTGCCTGAAAGAGGTTACCGGTTGGGTTGCACCACAGTATAGGCCGGTGAAAAAGCTTAACGCGGCTTCTGAACCACGTTTTTCATTGCCGGCCGGTTCCTCTCAGCGGCCCAGCAAACGGCGATTAAAATCTTCGATACGACCTTCGCTAATGCGCGTCACCATGGTTTTGCTCCAACTGGCGGACAGCCCGGCCACCGCCAGCAGACGGCGATATTGCTCTTCATCAAACGGCATATGCCAGGCGATGCCAATTGCCTCGGCGACGGAGACATCGCTGTTGCGCGTCACCAGTTCCAGCGGACGATCGCCGCTGACCATGCCGGCAGACACCACACGGTACAGCCAGCCGCAACGGCCGCTTTGTTGCATCAGCACCGAGATGTCGTCGATATCAAAATGGTAGTTGAGCTTGAAGCAGGGAGAGCGCGGTTGGGTGACCTGGATCAGGGCTTCGCCCCAGCGGAAGATATCGCCCATAAATACGTTATGTTCGGTCAGTCCCTGGGTGGAAATATTTTCACCAAAAGCCGGTGCACAGAATTGTTCCGCCTGCTCCGGGAACTGCTCGCGCCAGTGTTGGTAATACTCACGGGGGTAGTGGCACAGCGCGCGGTCAGGCCCGCCGTGGTAGCTTTTCTCCGCCTGCTCATCGCCTTCCAGGCCGAGTGGCGACAGCTTGATTGCACCGTCCACCAAACGTTTGGCGATGCCGCTGGGCCGCCCGCCCTCGTAGGGTTGGACAGGGCCGATGTAAACCTCGGGGTGATGCATATGCGCCTCCTTGTCTCGCGTCGAAGGATCAGCATAGCCTGAGTTGGTCGCGGGGAACAATAACCCGCCCGAGAGGTTTCGGGCGGGTGAGCGTCAGAAGGTGGTCCAGTTATCTTCCTCTGGCGTGCCGGCGGCGGGTTTCTTCACCTGGGGCGCCCTGGCCGCTGTCCCTTTCGCGGCAACAGGGGCCGGATGCTCCGCCAGACGGAACACCGAGACGCTCTGCAGCAGCATTTCTGCCTGTTCTTCCAGCGAGTCGGCAGCCGCGGCTGACTCTTCCACCAAGGCGGCGTTCTGCTGAGTGGTGTGATCCATTTCGACAATAGCCTGACCGATCTGGGCGATGCCGCGCGTCTGCTCGTCGGAGGCGGCGGCGATCTCAGCCATGATATCGCGCACGTGGGTGACCGACAGAACGATCTGCTCCATGGTGTTGCCGGTGTTTTCCACCAGAGTGGTGCCGGTTTGTACCCGACTGACCGATTCGGTAATCAACCCTTCGATCTCTTTTGCCGCCTGAGCACTGCGTTGCGCCAGGTTGCGCACCTCACTGGCCACCACCGAGAAGCCACGGCCCTGTTCACCGGCACGCGCTGCTTCTACCGCCGCGTTGAGCGCCAGAATATTGGTCTGGAAGGCAATACCGTTGATCAGGGTAGTAATTTCGGCGATTCGCTGCGAACTGCTGGAAATGTCGCGCATGGTGCTGACGACGTTTTCCACCAGTTTGCCCCCCTGCTGGGCAGTCTGTGAGGCGTCAGTGGCCAACTGATTGGCATGATGGGCGTTTTCGGCGTTCTGTTTCACCGTGGCCGTCAGTTGTTCCATGCTGGCGGCGGTTTCTTCCACCGCAGCGGCCTGCTGCTCGGTACGTGAGGACAAATCGGTGTTGCCTGCGGCAATCTCGGCGGCGGCGGTGGACACCTGGCTGACGCCCATCTGGATTTTCTCAATCATATCGCGCAGGTTCTGGCTCATGATCGCCACGGCATTCAGCAACTGCCCCAGTTCATCGCGGCGGGTGCTGGCCTGCGCCTGACGCAGATCGCCACTGGCGATGCGTTCCGCCAGGGCCAGCGTACTTTGCAGCGGCCGGGTAATTTGCAACGTGATGCGCCAGGCGATCAGCAACCCGGCGATGATGGCGATCAGCGTAGTGATGCCCATTTGCAGCTGCGCGGTGTTGATATCGTTATGGATTTGCGTCAGTTCGTCCTGCATGAAGGCGTTGACCAACGTGCCGATTTCCTGCGCGCTGCTGCCCAACTGTTGGCTGATTTTTTGCTCCTGCTGATAGGCCGGCAGATAGGCTTCGATACGGTTTTTGTAGTCATCCAGCGCGATCAGCAGCGGTTGCAGCAGGGGGCGCTGAGCGTCGTTGAGCCGTTGGCTGAGCGCATTCGCCGCGCTGCGTGCGTCATCTATCGCCGTCATCAGCGGCGCTTCGGACTTGCTGTTCAGGCTCAACAACAGGCCGCGAGCGCCGTAGCGCACCAGGGTTAATTTTTGGTTCAACTGAATGAAGGCCAGTTGCAGGTCGCCATGAGTAAGCTGGCGTTCTACCTGGTTCAGGCTGTCTTGCACTTCCGACATGTTCCAGCTCTGGCGCACGGCATCCTTTGCCGCCACCGCCTTCTCGAAAGCGTTTTGCTGCTGCTGGTAGCGGCCGATCAGCGCCACCAAACGCTGCAGGTCTTTGCGGCTTTGGGGATCCCAGTCCAAATCCTGGCCCTGGTTAATCATCTTCACCGCATTTTCGATATTGGTGCGGTTATTTTTCAGGTATTCCGGCTTATAGGTTTGGCCGAACAGCGCGCGGTTGTATTTGGCTTGATTGATCTCGTCATTCAGCCGGTTGCTGAAGTCGATGCGATCGGCGCGGGATTCGATGATATGCAGATACTGTGCGCCGGTCCCGGCGATGATTGCCGTCAGCAACAGCATCAGGCCAAAACCGAGGCCGAGCTTTTTACCCACGGTGAGATGAACGAACTTTCCTGCCAGTGTTTGCAATGCCGCCATAATGATTTTCCTTTCCGGGCGAACGTCAATTGAACAAATCATCGGCAAAGGGCGGTTAAACTTTAGCGGATTTTTGGCAAAAAAATGCCCGCATCACGCGGGCATATTCACAACCGGGGGGCGAATTACTTCTTCGCTGCGAAGCGTGCTGCGGCTTCATCCCAGTTAACCACGTTCCAGAATGCCTTGATGTAGTCTGGACGTTTGTTCTGATATTTCAGGTAGTAAGCGTGTTCCCACACGTCCAGGCCCACGATTGGGAAGCCTGAAGCGCCGGCAACGGCTTCGCCCATCAGCGGGCTGTCCTGGTTAGCGGTAGACACCACGGCCAGTTTGTCGCCTTTCAGTACCAGCCAGGCCCAACCTGAACCGAAGCGAGTCGCTGCGGCTTTCTCGAACTCTTCCTGGAATTTCTCAACGCTGCCGAAATCACGTTCGATAGCGGCTTTCAGATCGCCACCCAGCGTGGTGCCGGTTTTCAGGCCTTTCCAGAACAGGCTGTGGTTAGCGTGGCCGCCGGCGTTGTTACGCATAAAGGTGCGCTTGTCAGCAGGCACTTTATCCAGATCCTGGATCAGGTCTTCAACGTTGTATTGAGCCAGCTCTGGGTAGGCTTCCAGTACGGTGTTGGCGTTGTTCACGTAGGTCTGGTGATGTTTGGTGTGATGGATTTCCATCGTCTGCTTGTCGAAATGCGGTTCCAGTGCGTCGTAGGCGTACGGCAGGGATGGCAGTGAATAACTCATAATCATCATCTCCAGTGGTGTATGGGCGGCGCAATGTGTGAGCACCGCGTAAGCAGTCGGATCATTATAGTTATTTAAATGATATTGAAAATGATTATCAATGCCCTACTTACTGTGAGGTCTTTGTTAATCGACAAGGCGCTGCGGGTGGGTAAACACTGTGGCGCGGCCGGGTTTGCTGAAGCCGACCAGCGTCAGGTTGCTGCGCTCGGCGATCTCCACCGCCAGCGAGGTTGCCGCAGACACCACGAACAAAATCTCCACGCCACACATCGCGGCCTTCTGCACCATTTCATAACTGGCACGGCTGGAGGTTAATACCGCGCCTTGCTGCCAGCCCTGTTTGGCGCGTACGCCAAGCAACTTGTCCAACGCGACATGACGGCCCACGTCCTCACATCCGCCGAGCATGGCTCCCTGGGGCGACAACCAGGCGGCGGCATGGGTACAGCCGGTCAATTGCCCAACCTCCTGCACTGCCCGCAGTTGTTTCAATGCACCGTCAAGATTGGCGAGGGAGAAGCTCTGGGTGAACGGCAGCGCGGGCAGCGGACGGAAAATATCCGCCAGCTGTTCGATACCGCATACGCCGCAGCCGGTGCGGCCTGCCATGGCGCGACGGCGCTCCTTCAAACCGGAAAAGCGGCGGCTGGAGAGCTCTATTTGCACCTCCAGTCCGTTACAGGTTTGGTTAATCTCTATACTGTAGATATCGCGCGGCGATTCGATGATGCCTTCCGACAGGGAAAAACCCAGGGCGAAGGCCTCCAGATCCTTGGGGGTGCACATCATCACCACGTGAGAGATGCCGTTATAGACCAGCGCGACCGGGACTTCTTCCGCCAGCCAGTCCTGCTGTGCAGTGGAGAGTTGCCCGCGTTGATAAACCTGAGCCTGGGTCACCCCTGTGAGCTGGGTCTCATTTATGTGTGGGTCTGGGTTTATATTGTTCACTTAACTGGCACCTGTTTGTAACAACCACATACACGCTGTGGTAATATTGCCGCCGTAAAAACAACAGTAATTTTAGCGCTTCCCGCTTCGAGGGGGAAAGCGCCATTTGAAACAATGTGACAATCGAGAGTGAAAGGAGACCCCCATGCAGGTCAGCAGAAGGCAGTTCTTTAAGATCTGCGCTGGCGGTATGGCAGGAACGACGGTAGCTGCGCTGGGCTTTGCCCCGGAAGTGGCGTTGGCGGAGACCCGGCAGTACAAACTGCTGCGCGCCCGCGAAACCCGTAATACCTGTACGTATTGTTCCGTCGGCTGTGGGCTGTTGATGTACAGCCTTGGTGATGGCGCCAAAAACGCCAAAGAAAGCATTTTCCACATTGAAGGGGATCCGGATCACCCGGTCAACCGCGGTGCGCTTTGCCCGAAAGGCGCCGGCCTGGTCGACTTCATCCACAGTGAAAGCCGCCTCAAATACCCGGAATACCGTGCGCCAGGATCGGACAAATGGCAGCGCATCAGCTGGGACGACGCCTTCACCCGCATCGCCAAGCTGATGAAAGAAGACCGTGACGCCAACTTCATCAAAACCAACGACCAGGGCGTTACCGTCAACCGTTGGCTGAGCACCGGCATGCTGTGCGCCTCTGCCGCCAGCAACGAAACCGGTTATTTGTCGCAAAAATTTAGTCGCGCTCTCGGCATGCTTGCCGTAGACAACCAGGCGCGTGTCTGACACGGACCAACGGTAGCAAGTCTTGCTCCAACATTTGGTCGCGGTGCGATGACCAACCACTGGGTTGATATCAAGAACGCGAATCTGATTATCGTCATGGGCGGTAATGCGGCGGAAGCGCATCCGGTGGGGTTCCGCTGGGCGATGGAAGCCAAAATTCACAATAAAGCCAAGCTGATCGTTATCGATCCGCGCTTTACCCGTACTGCATCGGTGGCGGATTTCTACACGCCAATCCGTTCCGGGACCGACATCGCTTTCCTGTCGGGCGTGTTGCTGTACCTGATGACCAACAACAAAATTAACCGCGAATACGTCGAGGCCTACACCAACGCCAGCCTGCTGGTGCGGGAAGACTTTGCCTTCGACGACGGCCTGTTCAGCGGCTATGACGCGGAAAACCGCAAATACGACAAAACCACCTGGAACTACCAGTTTGACGAGAACGGCTTCGCCAAGCGCGACGTCACGCTGCAGGATCCGCGCTGTGTGTGGAATCTGCTCAAGGAGCACGTCAGCCGTTATACGCCAGAGGTGGTGACCAACATTTGCGGCACGCCGAAGGAAGATTTCCTCCAGGTGTGCGAATACATCGCCGAAACCTGCGTGGCGGATAAAACCGCGTCGTTCCTGTACGCCCTGGGCTGGACTCAGCACTCGGTCGGTGCGCAGAACATCCGTACCATGGCGATGATCCAACTGCTGCTCGGCAACATGGGCATGGCGGGCGGCGGCGTCAACGCGCTGCGCGGCCACTCCAATATCCAGGGTCTGACCGATCTGGGCCTGCTGTCGCAGAGCCTGCCGGGCTACATGACGTTGCCGTCGGATAAGCAGCCGGATCTCGACACTTACCTGAAAGCCAACACGCCGAAGGCGCTGCTGCCGGGGCAGGTGAACTACTGGGGCAACTACCCGAAATTCTTCGTCAGCATGATGAAGAGCTTCTACGGCGACAAGGCGCAGAAGGACAACAGCTGGGGCTTTGACTGGCTGCCGAAGTGGGACAAAGGCTACGACGTGCTGCAGTACTTCGAGATGATGTCGCAAGGTAAGGTCAATGGTTACTTCTGCCAGGGCTTTAACCCGGTAGCGTCGTTCCCGAACAAGAACAAGGTGGTGGCTTCACTGTCCAAACTGAAGTTCCTGGTGACCATAGATCCGCTGAACACCGAGACCTCCAACTTCTGGCAGAACCACGGCGAGTTCAACGACGTCGATCCGTCGAAGATTCAGACCGAAGTGTTCCGCCTGCCGTCCACCTGCTTTGCCGAAGAAAACGGTTCGATCGTCAACTCCGGCCGCTGGCTGCAGTGGCACTGGAAGGGCGCCGATGCCCCGGGCGAAGCGCTGAACGACGGGGAAATCCTGGCGGGCATCTTCACTCGTCTGCGTGAGATGTATGCGCGCGACGGCGGTGCGGTGCCGGAACAGGTGCTGAACATGACCTGGGATTACCTGACGCCGGACAACCCTGCGGCCGAAGAAGTGGCGATGGAAAGTAACGGTAAGGCTCTGGCGGACATTCTTGATGCCGACGGCAAAGTGTTGGCGAAAAAAGGTGAGCAACTCAGCACCTTTGCTCACCTGCGTGACGACGGCACTACCGCCAGCGGTTGCTGGATCTTCGCCGGTAGCTGGACGCCGGCCGGTAACCAGATGGCGCGGCGTGATAACGCCGATCCGTCCGGTCTCGGCAATACGCTGGGCTGGGCCTGGGCTTGGCCGCTTAACCGCCGCATCCTGTACAACCGTGCTTCGGCGGATCCGCAGGGTAAACCTTGGGATCCAAAACGTCAGTTGCTGGAGTGGGACGGAGCCAAGTGGGGCGGGGTGGATATCCCGGACTACAGCGCTGCGGCACCCGGCAGTGACGTCGGGCCGTTCATCATGCAGCCGGAAGGCATGGGTCGCCTGTTCGCCACCGATAAAATGGCGGAAGGGCCGTTCCCGGAACACTACGAGCCGTTCGAAACGCCGCTCGGCACCAACCCGCTGCACCCGAATGTGGTGTCCAACCCGGCGGCGCGAGTGTTCAAGGACGATCTGGCCGCGATGGGCAAATCCGACAAGTTCCCTTACGTCGGCACCACCTATCGTCTGACCGAGCATTTCCACTACTGGACCAAACACGCGTTGCTTAATGCGATCGCGCAGCCGGAACAGTTTGTGGAAATTGGCGAGAAACTGGCGGCGAAAAAAGGCATCCAGCACGGCGATACCGTGAAGGTCAGCTCCAACCGCGGCTACATCAAGGCCAAGGCGGTGGTGACCAAGCGTATCCGTACCCTGCAGGTGCACGGCCAAGAGGTCGACACCATCGGCATCCCGATCCACTGGGGTTACGAAGGGGTGGCGAAGAAAGGCTTTATTGCCAACACGCTGACGCCGTTTGTCGGCGACGCCAACACGCAAACGCCGGAGTTCAAGGCGTTCCTGGTTAACGTGGAAAAGGTGTAACGGAGACGAATTATGGCAATGCAATCTCAGGACATCATTCGTAAATCCGCCACCAATGGTTTCACGCCGGCGCCACGCGCCCGTGACCACCAGGAAGAAGTGGCCAAGCTGATCGATGTCACCACCTGTATCGGCTGCAAGGCCTGTCAGGTGGCCTGTTCCGAATGGAACGACATCCGCGACGAAGTCGGGCACAACGTCGGGGTGTACGATAACCCCGCCGATCTGACCGCCAAGTCGTGGACGGTGATGCGCTTCTCCGAAGTGGAGGAAAACGGCAAGCTGGAGTGGCTGATCCGCAAGGACGGTTGCATGCACTGCGCCGATCCGGGCTGCCTGAAGGCCTGCCCATCCGAAGGTGCGATCATTCAGTACGCCAACGGTATCGTCGACTTCCAGTCCGAGCACTGTATCGGCTGCGGTTACTGCATCGCCGGTTGCCCGTTCGATGTGCCGCGCATGAACAAGGACGACAACCGTGTGTACAAGTGCACCCTGTGCGTCGACCGCGTTGATGTCGGCCAGGAGCCGGCCTGTGTGAAAACCTGTCCGACCGGCGCTATCCATTTCGGCACCAAGGAAGCGATGAAGCAGGTTGCCGCCGATCGTGTCAGCGAGCTGAATACCCGTGGTTATCAGAACGCCGGTCTGTACGATCCGGCGGGCGTAGGCGGCACGCACGTCATGTACGTGTTGCACCACGCCGACAAACCGCAGCTGTATCACGGTTTGCCGGAGAACCCGACCATCAGCCCGGCGATCACGTTCTGGAAAGGCGTGTGGAAACCCCTGGCGGCCATCGGCTTTGCCGCCACCTTTGCAGCGAGCGTATTCCACTACGTCGGCGTCGGGCCAAACCGCGTCGAAGAGGAAGACAACGACGAGCTGCACGATGAGGAGACGCGCAAATGAGGAAGGAAAAGCGTATTCAGCGCTACAGCGCGCCGGAGCGGATTAACCACTGGATTGTGGCGTTCTGCTTTGTGTTCGCCGCCATCAGCGGGCTGGGGTTCTTCTTCCCCTCCTTCAACTGGTTGATGAACATTTTCGGTACGCCGCAGCTGGCGCGCATTCTGCACCCCTTTGTCGGGGTGATCATGTTTGCGGCCTTCCTGCTGATGTTCCTGCGCTACTGGAAGCATAATCTGATCAACCGCGAGGATATCGTCTGGGCCAAAAACATCCATAAAATCGCCATGAACGAGGAAGTGGGTGACACCGGGCGTTATAATTTCGGTCAGAAGTGCGTATTCTGGGCGGCAATCATTAGCCTGGTGCTGCTGTTGGCCAGCGGTGTGGTGATCTGGCGGCCTTACTTTGCGCCGTCGTTCCCGATACCGCTGATCCGCATCGCGCTGCTGGTGCATTCGCTGGCTGCGGTCGGTCTGATCATCGTGATTATGGTGCACATTTACGCCGCTCTGTGGGTAAAAGGCACCATTACCGCGATGGTGGAAGGCTGGGTACCGGCGGCCTGGGCTAAAAAACATCACCCGCGTTGGTACCGAGAGGTCCGCGAGAAACAACAGGAAGACAAACCCTGATGAGCATCCGCATCGTTCCTAAAGAGCAGTTAGGGGCACAGCGCGAGAAGTCCACAACGGCGGAAACCATCCCGCCGTTACTTTTCGCTAATCTGAAAAGCCTGTACAGCCGCCGCGCCGAACGCCTGCGCAAGTTGGCGACCGATAACCCGCTGGGCGACTACCTGAACTTCGCCGCTCAGCTGGCCGAAGCGCAGCACCATGCGTTGCACGACAACCCGCTGACGCTTGATCTTACCGAAGTCCTGCAGCAGGGTGCAGACAGTGGCAAGCCGCCGCTGGATCTGAGCGTTTTTCCGCGTAGCCAACACTGGCACCGGTTGCTGACATCGCTGATTGCCGAGCTGCGCCCGCAGGCGCCGGAGCACATTCTGGCGGTGCTGGATAACCTGGAAAAGGCTTCGGCGCACGAGCTGGAGTTGCTGGCCGACGCGTTGCTCAACCAGGATTTCGGCAAGATCGGCAGTGAAAAAGCGCCGTTCATCTGGGCTGCGCTGTCGCTCTATTGGGCGCAAATGGCAAGCCAGATCCCCGGCAAGGCGCGTGCCGAATATGGCGAACACCGTCAATTCTGCCCGGTGTGCGGCAGCATCCCGGTCTCCAGCGTGGTGCATATCGGCACCGTCAGCGGCCTGCGTTATTTGCACTGCAACCTGTGCGAAAGCGAGTGGCACGTGGTGCGGATCAAATGCAGCAACTGCGAGCAGACCCGTGATCTCAACTATTGGTCGCTGGACAGCGAACTGGCGTCGGTGAAGGCCGAAAGCTGCGGTGACTGCGGCACTTACCTGAAGATTCTGTATCAGGAAAAAGACCCGCAGGTTGAAGCGGTCGCCGACGATTTGGCCACGCTGGTGCTCGACGCCAAAATGGAAGACGAAGGCTTTGCCCGCAGCAGCATCAATCCGTTCCTGTTCCCGGGTTCGTAAGATCGCCGCAGACTGAGTTCATGGGCTGAATATATTCGGCCCATATGATTAACCGGATGATTAATTTCAGACTGGGATCCTGGCATTCGAACGGGCGAGTTGCTACGTTTACGCAATGACGCGCGAAGCGAAAGGAAAGGGACAGACGATGTTGAAGACCATTGCGAAATTCACTGCGGTTGCTGTGTTAGCCGTCGGGCTGGCAGCCTGTGACAACAAGGACGATACCAAGCCGGAGATACCCAAGCCGGATACCAAGCCGACCGTGACACAACCTGCACCGCCACCGCCGGTGGTGGAAACCCAGCCGGCAGTGCCGCCGGGGCTGAAAGTTTCGATGCAAAAGGGCAAGATTACCTTTGAACTGCCGCCGGGCTTTAGCGATCAGACCGAGAACAGCGGCATCGTTAACGACAGCCAATCCACCATTCAGCGTTTTCTCGATGGGAAATCGCGCCAAAGTACTGTGTCTTCCGAAGTGATCCCGCCTGACGGCATGAAGCTCAACGGCAGCGATAAAATGCTCAAAGATCTGACGCAGAGCATGATCACCGAACTGGCTGATCGTTATCAAAATATTCAGACCACCAAAGAAGAGAATTTCACCGTCGGCAAGCAGAAGTTCCATCGGCTGGATACCGAGCAGAGCGTCAGCGGGCAGAAGGTGGTGTCTACCCTCATGTTGACGGTGTTCAATAAGCGGGTGGTGACGTTGCAAATGCTGTCGCCGGCCAAAACGCCGGAGGCGCATCAGGCACTGGTTCAGAAGGTTATCGACACGCTGGCGGTGAAATAACAACGCTGTGGTTTGCAAGCCGAGGGGAAGACTGATGAAGCTTATTGGCAGTTACACCAGCCCTTTTGTCCGCAAGATTTCCGTGATGCTGCTGGAAAAGGGGATTGCGTTCGAATTCGTTAACGATCCGCCGTATGAACCGGGCAGCCGGGTGGTCGAGCTGAACCCCCTGGCCAAGGTGCCGGTGCTGGTGGCTGATGACGGCGCCGTGTTTTACGACTCGCGGGTGATAGCCGAATACCTCGAACTGCTGTCCGTGGCCCCGGCGTTTTTGCCCACCGACCGCGCAGCCGCACTGGGCATTCGGCAAGTAGAAGCCTTGGCTGATGGCGTGACCGAGGCCGCGGCGACGCTGTTTCGCGAGAGCAAACGGGCGCCGGAAAAACAGGATGAAACCTGGATCTTGCGCCAGCGCGACAAGCTGACGCACGGACTGGATGCGCTGGAAAAACTGGCGCAGGAAAAAACCTTGCTCAATGCCGAAGCGCTGACGCTGGCAGATATCGCGACCGGCTGTGCGCTGGGCTACCTGAATTTCCGCCGCATCATGCCCAACTGGTGCGTCGAGCGACCGGCGCTGATCACACTGGCCGAGCGGCTGTTTGCCCGCGAAAGTTTTGCCCGCACCTTGCCCCCCTGATTCTCCTCACCCCGCTGCGGCGGGGTTTTACTTGATGCGAGATCTCTACACTGAAACCGAGCGACCATGAGCACTGAATCCCAGCTTCTTTACAGCCAGTTACCCGCCATTGATCGCCTGTTGCGCGATCCCGCTATCGAACCCTTGGTTGAGCAGCACGGCCAGACGCTGATTGGCGAATTGCTGCGTCGGCTACAGTTGCAGGCGCGTGAAACCATTAAACACCATCAACGGCTGCCCGACTGGTGCGGCGACTGGGCGCAGGCGCTGCGCGCCGGGCTGGATCAATGGCAGCGTCCGGCATTGGCGCCGGTATTCAACCTGAGCGGCACCGTGTTGCACACCAACCTCGGCCGCGCCCTGCTGGCACAACCGGTGATAGAGGCAGTGACCCACTCCATGGGCGCGGCGGTGACGCTGGAATACGATCTGGATGGCGCGGGACGAGGACACCGTGATCGCGCGGTGGCGGATTTACTGTGTCAACTGACCGGCGCGGAAGACGCCTGCATCGTCAATAACAACGCGGCCGCGGTGCTGCTGATGCTGGCGGCGATTGCCCCCGGCAAACAGGTGGTGGTGTCGCGTGGCGAACTGGTGGAAATTGGCGGTGCGTTCCGCATCCCTGACGTGATGCGCCAGGCGGGCTGTCAGTTAGTCGAGGTCGGTACGACCAACCGCACCCATCTGAAAGACTACCGCAATGCGATTAACGAACAAACCGGGTTGCTGATGAAGGTGCATACCAGCAATTACAGCATTCAGGGCTTTACCGCTGCGGTGGATGAAGCCGACCTGGCGCAGCTTGGTGCCGAGCAGGGCCTGCCGACTGCCACCGATCTGGGCAGCGGCTCGTTGATTGATATGGCCCAGTACGGTCTGCCGGCAGAACCGATGCCGCAGCGGTTGCTGGCCGCCGGGGTAGATCTGGTGACTTTCTCCGGTGACAAGCTGCTCGGTGGCCCGCAGGCCGGCATCATCGTCGGTAAAAAGGCGCTGATCGCCCGGCTGCAGCAGCATCCTTTAAAGCGGGCGTTGCGCGTCGGCAAACTGACGTTAGCGGCACTGGAGGCGACCTTGCGGCTCTATCAGCAACCCGAACTGTTGGCGCAGCAGCTGCCGACGCTGCGGCTGTTGACCCGCCCACAGCAGGCGATGCAGGATTCTGCCGAGCGCCTGTTGCAGGCACTGACGCCGAAGTTCTCCGGGCATTTCCAACTGCGGGCCGAACCCTGCTGGTCGCAAATCGGCAGCGGTTCGTTGCCGGTCGATCGACTGCCCAGCTATGCACTGACCTTTACTCCGCTTGATGGCCGTGGCGCGACGTTGGAAGCACTGGCGGAACGCTGGCGCCGTCTGCCGCAGCCGGTGATTGGGCGGATTAATGACGGCAGACTGTGGCTTGATCTGCGTTGCCTGGAGCAGGAAGACGCGCTGATTGAGGCACTGGTCGCATGATTATTGCTACTGCCGGTCATGTCGATCATGGCAAAACCACCCTGTTGCAAGCGATCTCCGGGATCAACGCGGATCGCCTGCCGGAAGAGAAACGCCGTGGCATGACCATAGATCTGGGTTATGCCTACTGGCCGCAGCCCGATGGCCGGGTGCTGGGCTTTATCGACGTGCCTGGTCATGAAAAATTCCTCGCCAATATGCTGGCGGGGGTGGGCGGTATCGACCATGCCTTGCTGGTGGTGGCCTGCGACGACGGCGTGATGGCGCAAACTCGCGAACATCTGGCGATCCTGCGGTTGAGTGGTCACCCGGCGTTGACGGTGGCGTTGACCAAGGCCGATAGGGTCGATGAGGCGCGGGTCGATGAGGTACGGCAACAGCTTGTCGACGAACTGGCGCAGCAGGGCTGGCAGCAGGTACCGATGTTCGTCACTGCCGCGTTGCAGACTCAGGGCATCGATGCGTTGCGCGCCCACCTGCTGGCGTTGCAGCCCGATGAGCATGCGGTAACGCGCCGCTTCCGCCTGGCGGTGGACCGCGCGTTCAGTGTGAAAGGTGCCGGTCTGGTGGTGACCGGTACCGCGCTGGGTGGGCAGGTAGCGGTGGGCGACTCGCTGTGGCTGACCGGCGCCGATATCCCGGTGCGGGTACGGGGCCTGCACGCCCAAAACCAGCCGGCCGAGCAAGCGCAGGCCGGGCAGCGCATTGCTCTGAATATCAGCGGCGACGTCAGCAAAGAGCAGGTGGCGCGCGGCGATTGGTTGTTGGCGCAAAGGCCGCAGATGGCGGCCGAGCGAATTCTGGTCGCCCTGGAGACGGATCTGCCAATTCGCCACTGGCAACCGCTGCATTTGCATCATGCTGCCAGCCATATCACCGGGAGAATATCGCTGCTGGGGGCAGGGCTGGCGGAATTAATCCTCGATCGTCCGCTGTGGCTGGCGGAAAACGACCGGCTGGTGCTGCGCGATATTGGCGCGCGGCAAACCCTTGGCGGTGCCAGGGTGTTGAGTCTGACGACGCCCAAGCGGGGCAAGCGCCAACCGGAGTATTTGGCCTGGCTGGCGGCGCTGGCGCAGGCCGACGATGACCGGCAGGTGCTGGCACTGCATTTGCCCAAGGGCGCACTGGATCTGACGGCCTTTGCCTGGGCGCGACAGCTGCCCGAAAGCCCGCTGGCGGCGCTGTTGGCGGACCATGAACTGCTGGTGGCCGGTGATATGGCGTTGGCGCAGGAGAATGTGCAGCAGGGCCAACAGCGCCTGTTGCAAGTCTTGGCCGAATATCACCAGCAGCATGCCGATCAGCTCGGTCTGGGGCGGGCGCGCCTGCGGCGCATGGCTCTGCCACAACTTTCTGAGTCGCTGGTGTTTATGATGATCGATCGGCTGCTGGCCGCCGGTTTACTCAGCAATACGCGTGGCTGGCTGCACCTGCCGGAGCACGGTTTGGCGTTCAGCGCTGAAGAACAGATCCTGTGGGCCCGTATTGAGCCGCTGTTTGGCGACGAGGCCGGGTGGGTGCGCGATCTGGCTGTCGAGTTGGGCGAGGACGAGGCTCGAGTGCGGGCAACGCTGCGTAAAGCCGCTCAGTTGGGGCACGTCACGGCGGTGGTGGTCGATCGTTACTATCTTAGCCAACGCATTGAACAGTTCGCCGCGTTGATCCGTGAATTGGATGAGACGCAGGGCAGCGCCAACGCCGCCGATTTCCGCGACCGGCTCGGCGTGGGCCGTAAACTGGCCATTCAGGTGCTCGAATTCTTCGACCGCAGCGGATTTACCCGGCGCAAGGGCAACCAGCACCTGTTGCGCGACAGTGGTCTTTTTGGAGGGTAAGCGGGGCATTTGCCCCGCTTGAATTATAACGCGGCGTTAGGCGTCGGCGTTGCATCGCCGCTGCGGCGCTTGCTGAGGAACAGCGCCACCAGGGTCAGCCAGCACAGGCCACTCAGCAGGTTGAACAGATTGAACAGCCCGCTTCCGCCCCACACGTAAGCCACTTTTGCCAGCTCGATACCGACGGTGAACACCATCATGCTCAGCATGCCCATGGTGGCGGAGACCGTGCCTTTGCTGACGTTGCTTGAGAACAGCGTCAGGCGATACAGCCCGGCGTTGGCCAGCCCGATACCGTAGGCGTACAGGCTGAGACCTGCGGTCATCCACAGGTAGGCGTGGCTGGAGAATAACGTGGCCAGCGCCGCAATAAGCAGGCCCAACATCATCGGTCCTGCGCCCAGCTTGATCAGGCGCGCTACGCTGTTCTTGCCGGTCAGGCGAGCCAGCGTCAGGTTACCGAGGATCAGTGCGCCGAACACGGGAATTTGCAGCAGACCGTAGTCCAGCGTCGACAGCGACTCGCCGCTGATCAGGATCACCGGCGATTGGGCAATCCAGGCCAGCAGCGGCAGGCTGGCGAAACCGATAGCCAGCGCACCGCAGATAAATCGGCGGTTGGACAGCACCTGGCGATAGTCACGCCACAGGTTGGCGGCCGAGAATTTCTCACCCTGCAGCGAAGCGGTTTCCGGCATCGCTTTCCACAGGCCGTAAAAGGCAAACGCCGCCAGCGCGGCGAACAGCACGAACATGCTTTGCCACGGCGCGACGTGGATCAGCGCTGCACCGGCTAGCGGCCCGAGCAGCGGGGCGATCAACGCCACGTTAGCCATCAGCGCGGTGATTTTTATGCACACCGACTCTTCAAACGACTCCTGTATCGTGGCGTAGCCCACCGCGCCGATAAAGCACAGGCCAATCCCCTGCAGAAAACGCATAAAGATAAATTGTTCGATGCTGGTCACCAGCAAAATAGCCAGACAGGCGACGATAAAGAATGCCACGCCGGCCAACATCACCGGACGACGGCCGCGGCGATCCGACAATGGCCCCAGCAGCCATTGCAGAAAAATACCGCCGGCCAAATAGGCGGTCATTGAGGTCGGCACCCACTCTTCACCGGCGTTGAAATCGGCCACTACCGCCAGCATGCCAGGCTGGATCATATCGTTGGCGATATAGGTGGCGAATTCGAACAGCACCAGACAAAGCGGGAATAAAAGCGCCTGTCGACCCAAGCGAGCCGCAGGTGGTAACGTTGTTTTCATATTTATCGTACTGAAAGTAAAGAAGAAATAAGGAACTGTCAGGGCGGGGAGCGCAATCTGAGCGAGTTGTGGCGGCTATTTTGCCGCCAATTGTTCACCTTGGCAATCACAAGGTGTTGTTTCAGCACATTCTGATATTAGCCGCCAAGGTTGCCACCCACACTTTCGCTATATAACCTCTGTTTAACAAATGAAAATGACAATATTGCGGGCGATGTTTTGAGTAATAAAATTGGCTGGATAGATAACTTGCGTGCGGTGGCGTGCATGATGGTGGTGATGATCCACGCCACCACCTATTACGTTACCAGCGGGGTGGCGGTGGGCGAACATAACTGGGACATCGCCAACGTGCTGAACTCCCTGTCGCGCGTTTGTGTGCCGCTGTTTTTCATGATTTCCGGCTACCTGTTTTTCGGTGAGAAAAGCGCAGGCAAAAAGCATTTCATCCGTATTGGCTGCTGTATTGCGTTTTACAGCGCGATCGCGCTGATTTATATCGCGGCGTTCACCAAAATCGGTTTCTGGCCGTCGCTGCGCGGCATATTGCTAAAGCCGGTGTTCTACCATCTGTGGTTCTTCTATGCGATTGCGGTGATTTATCTGCTGTCGCCGCTGATCAACGTCAAGCCGGTATCGCGCCGCTATCTGGCCGGCGTACTGGTGATACTGGCGGTGATCGCCAACCCCAATACCCGCTCGCTGACCCTGGGTAACGCTCACCTGCTGCCGGTCAATCTGTACATCTACGGGGATACCTTTTATTACCTGCTGTACGCGTTGGCCGGCCGGGCGATTGGCATGATGGAAACTCAGGGGCGAGGTGTCAGTTGGTTGGCGGCGCTGGGGTTTGTGTCCAGCGTGGCGTTGATCGTTCAGGGCACCAAAAGCCAGATGTTCATCAACGGCAACTTTGCCGATACCTACTACATCTACTGCGGGCCACTGGTGTTTATCGCGGCGGTATCCTTGTTGGTATGGTTTAAAAATTGCCTGTCCGAGCCGATAGGTTGGTTAGGCATTTTTTCCCGCCATTCGCTGGCGATCTACGGTTTTCACGCCATTATCGTCAATTTTATGCGCAACCGTCATCTGGAGCTGACCAGCCACCCGTTACTGGATATTTTCTGGGTATTCGGTGTGGCGTTGGCGCTCAGCCTGCTGCTGTCGATGGGGTTGCAGAAAATAGACTCTCGGCGGCTGGTGTCATAGCGCGGTTGAGCCGCGTTGCTGGGCGCGCCGCAGTTGGCGGCCGGAGGAAAACCCGGCCGCCAGCGCCGCTTTTTCCAGACCGTATCCTTGCTGTAACCGCTGCTGCGCCACTGCCAGCCTTAGCTGTTCATGGTATTCACGCACGCTGATGCCGACATGGCTGCGAAACAGCCGCGCCAGATGGCGGCTGCTGACATGGGCCTTTTCCGCCACCTGCGGCACCGACCATTCGGCTTCCGGCTCGGCGGTCATCACGTCTTGCGCCCGGTGCACCGCCGGGTGCAGATGGTTACGGTAACGCAGCCAGGGCGAGAGCTGCGGGTCATCGCCGGAACGGCGGAAATACACCACCATTTCACGGGCGATCTCCATCGCGCGGATAGCGCCGCACTGGCGGTTAATCAGATGCAGCGCCAGATCGATACCGGCGGTAATACCGGCGCTGGTGTAGAGGCTGCGGTCTTCAACAAAGATGCGGTTCTCTTTCACTTGCGCCGCCGGGGCCAGCTGGCGCATGCGTTCGATCACATCATGGTGGGTGGTGCACTGGTAGCCGTCGAGCAAACCGGCCTGCGCGGCCAGCAGGGCGCCGGAACAGACGCAGACCAGCGTGATGCGCTGTCGTTGCAAATCGGGTTGCAGCGCCGCCAGCCACTGACGGGCCTGTTCAGCCGCCTGATGATCAAAGTCGCCGCGTGAATTGCTGACACCTGGCACCACCAAAATAGCCCCGTCCTCCAGCTGCGCGGGCAACGGCTGCAGCCGGCTCAGCGTCATGCCGATCGAGCAGGTGATCTGCGGCAGTGGGCTGATGTAGTGCAGGCTGAATGCGTCGGCTAAACGTAGCGTCTCGGCCGGGCCGCTGACGTCCAGCGACAGCACGTTGGGCAGCATCAGAAAATAGACGGCCTGCGGCATGATGACTCCTGTGAGAGTTGCGCCAGCACCTCATCCACGCTGGCGAGCTGGGCGAAGCGGTCGACCAGCACCGTCTCAGTATGCCGCTTGAGTTGTTCGGTGGTAAAGACTTCTCCGTTGGGATGCTGCATCGGGAAAGTCATCGTGGCCTCGGTGATGAAGGTCACCCGATAGCCGAGATCGGACGCCACCCGGGTGGTGGTTTCGCAGCACTGTTCGGTACGGATACCGGAGATAATCAAATGCTTGATATGCCGCTCGAGCAGCCAGGCGTCCAGGCCGGATTCGGTCAGCGCATTGTGCACCCGTTTGTGCACCGTGACATCCGCTTGATGATCGAGAAACGGCAGACGTTTTACCCAGCCGGAGGCCAGGGAAAATGGCCCCTCTGGCGATACGTGGAAGACATCGACCAACGGCACGCCCAATTGGCGACAGCCTTCGATCAGCCGCGTCAGCGCCAGTTGGAAAGCGGGAAGGTCCTCTTCCTGCCAGAATGGACGATGCTGGAATGATTGTTGAACATCGATGATCAATAAAGCGCTCTGTGACATTTTCGGCCCTCCGCCAATGGGGTATGGCGCCATACTGCGCCGTTACCCTGCATGACAGAAGGCCAAAAACGGCCATCATGGTGGCATCAACGGACCAGCATCAGGCTTTGCCGACCTGGCCGGCGACCAGTCGCCCCTGATGGAAAGTCGCGCTGCGCGCCGGCAGGCGGGCTACGGCCTCGGCGGAACAGCTGGCGTTGACCAATACGAACTCTGCGCTATCACCGGCCTTCGGCCACACCCGTTGGCCTTTGTCGTTCAGCGGCAGCACGCCGCCGGTGGAAATGGCCATGGCGCGGGAGAGGTGGAACTCGTCAGAACCCCGGTACAGTTGGGCGTAAAGATTGGCCTTTTCCAGGATGTCGCCGCTGCCGAACGGTGACCAATGGTCGATCACGCTGTCGGTGCCGGTCATCACAAAGACCCCCTTTTCACTGAGCTGCGGCAGCGGCATCATCAGCCCGCCAATCGGCACCGTAGAGGCGATGGTGATTTGCTGCGCCGCCAGCCGACTGGCGGTTTCTTCCAATTCATTCGGGTTCAGCACGGTCAGCGCAAATGCATGGCTGATGGTGACTTTACCGCGCAACGATGGGTTCTTTTCAACGGTGGCAATCATGTAGTTGATTGCCTCCACCCCGGCGGGGCTGGTTTCATGCAGGTGGATATCGACCCCTTTGCCGGTGTCGAGCGCAATCTGGAACATCGCGTCCAGCGATTGCTCCATGGCGCCGTCAACATTGGTGGGATCCAGGCCGCCAACGTATTGCACCCCCATTTGCATGGCTTCGCGCATCAAACCGTCGACTTTGGAATGCAGCAGCCCGTGCTGCGGGAAAGCGACGATTTCACAACTGAAATCCGCTCGGTGGTTTTCCAGCGCGCGTTGCAGGTGCTCCAGACTTTTCAGCCCGCTGACCGGATCGATATTGCAGTGGCTGCGCGCCACGGTGCTGCCCTTGGATTGCAGCAGGGCGATCAGGTTTTCCGCGCGTTGTTGCGAGGTGGGCAACAGCTTGGGGATCAGCGTCTGCTCGAGCGCAATCATGTCCATGATGGTTTTGCCCTGACGCGGGCGCGGTGCCTGCCAGGGGCCGCTGTAGAAGGTTTTATCCAGATGGATATGCATGTCGCGAAACGCCGGCAGCAGCAACTGCCCCTGCGCCTGATAGCGTGCTACGCCTGTAGGGGGCGTCGCCTCCTTCGGGTGAATGGCCGCAATTTTTCCGTCTTTGATTTCAAGCTGATACAGCGCGGTGCGGGTGCCGATCACCGTGTCGCCGTCATACTCAAAGCCGTCCTCAAGTCGGACGTCGCTGAGCCAGTAATGGCTGTCGGTCAGGGTCATGGGTTCACTCTGTGGGGCGCATGAGGCGCCGGTTGGCGCAGCGGCCTGCGCCACGCCACCGGTCAGCCCGATCACCGCGCAGGCGGTGGTTAGCTTGCCGGTGTGGCTGAGGAAAGCTCTGCGGCTTTGTTGTTGGTTTTTTTCCACGTTCAATTCCTTAATCCAGAGGTGAGGTGCGTCAAAAAGACAGCCACCAATTTAGGAGAGGAGCACGTGGGTTGGCAGCGACATTTGCCACTGGCGACTATTCGATTTCGCAATGATAAGGAGGGCGGTGTTTCGCCCCCTCCCGGTTTACATCAACGGCAGCAGGCGAGTGTAGAGTTCGCGGAAGGTGCTGCGCTGCGCGGCGTACTGTTGGTGACGTTCGGCATCTGGGGTATGTACCTGCTCCAGCGGCAACTCAGGCAGCAATTCGCCGAGCGGGCGCTGTGGGTTAAGGGCAATCTGTGCCAACCGGGCCGCCCCCAGCGCCGGGCCAACGTCGCCGCCGGTACGGTATTCCAGACGCTGACCGCTGATGTCCGCCAGCATTTGCCGCCAGAACGGGCTGCGTGCGCCGCCGCCAATCAAGGTGATGCTGGACGGTTGCAGGCCGCTGGCATGCAGCACGTCCATGCCGTCCGCCAGGGCAAAGCCAATGCCTTCCAGCACCGCACGAGCCAAATCGTTCGGCCCGTGCTGATGGGTGAGGCCCCAAAATGCACCTTTGGCGTTCGGATTGTTATGCGGCGTGCGTTCGCCGGACAGATAGGGCAGAAACCACAGCGGAGCCGCGGCGGGTGGCGCCTGTTCAACATTACGCAGCAGGGTGGCGACGTCGTCGACGTTGGTCAGCTTACATACCCAATCCAGGCAAGAGGCGGCGCTGAGCGTGACCGACATCAGGTGCCAGGTGTCGGGCAATGCGTGACAGAAACTGTGCACCGCGCTGGCCGGGTTGCTGAGAAAACCGTCGCTGACGGCAAAATACACGCCGGAAGTGCCGAGCGACAACATCGCCTGTCCGGCCTGATACAGGCCCACGCCGATCGCCCCGGCGGCGTTATCTCCGCCACCGGCCACCACCGGCACGGGCGGCATGCCCCAACGTTTGGCCAGCTCGGTGTGCGTCTGGCCGGTAATCTGATTGCCTTCAAACAGCGTTGGCATCTGGCTGCGTGCCAGACCACACGCGGCCAGCATTTCTTCGCTCCAGTCACGCTGCGCCACGTTCAGCCAGCCGGTGCCCGCCGCGTCTGACATGTCGCTGGCGAATTCGCCGGTGAGGCACCAGCGCAGGTAATCTTTCGGCAACAGCACCTTATCGATTCGGCTGAACAGCTGCGGTTCATGCTGCTGCACCCAGAGCAGTTTAGGGGCAGTAAAGCCCGGCATCATCAGGTTGCCGGTGATTTGCCGTGATTGCGGTACCGCCTGCTCCAGCGCCAGGCACTGTGCGGCGCTTCTGCCGTCGTTCCACAAGATAGCCGGGCGTAACACCTGCTGGCGCGCGTCCAACAGCGTGGCGCCGTGCATCTGGCCGCTGAGCCCAATAGCTTTTACCTGCTGCAGGCTGTGTTGCTTGCCCAGCGCCAGCATGGCGCGATCGGTAGCATGCCACCAGTCCTGCGGCTCCTGCTCTGACCATAGGGGATGGGGGCGGGAAATGGGCAGCGATTCACCGTGGCTGGCGAGCAATTGGCCCTGCTCGCTGAGCAAAATGACTTTTACGCCGGAAGTGCCGAGATCGATGCCGATATACATGGTAAAGGATCCTTAAATGCGCGGCGGAACGCCGCGCGGGGTCAATTAGCCGAACAGATAGCGGTTCATCAGGTTTTCAAGCTGTTCCTGGCGGCCGCTGACGTGCTGCGGCGCCAGTGCATGGCCTTCAGCGTACTTCGCCAGGGCTTCGAGCGACAGCTTGCCCTGCAAAATTTGCTGGCCCAATTCACCATTCCAGCCGGCATAGCGTTTTGCTACCTGTTGATGCAGTTGGCCGTCGGTCACCATTTTCGCCGCGACCTTCAGCGCCAGCGCCATCGTATCCATGGCACCGATATGGCCATAGAACAGATCGTATTTGTCGGTGCTTTGACGGCGGACTTTGGCATCGAAGTTCAGCCCGCCGGTGGTGAAGCCGCCCGCCTTGAGGATTTCGAACATCACCAGCGCGTTCTCTTCCACGCTGATCGGGAATTGGTCGGTATCCCAGCCCAGCTGCGGATCGCCCCGGTTGGCGTCGACGGAGCCGAAGATGCCCAGCGCAATGGCGGAGGCAATTTCGTGGTGGAACGAGTGGCCCGCCAGCGTGGCGTGGTTGGCTTCGATATTCACCTTGATCTCTTTTTCCAGGCCGAACTGTTTCAAGAAACCGTAGACGGTGGCGACATCGTAGTCGTACTGATGTTTGGTGGGTTCCTGCGGTTTGGGTTCGATCAGCAAAGTGCCCTGGAAACCACTTTTGTGCTTGTGCTCCACTACCATCTGCATAAAGCGACCGATTTGTTCGCGTTCCTGACGCAGATCGGTATTCAGCAGGGTCTCGTAGCCTTCACGCCCGCCCCACAGCACGTAGTTTTCACCGCCCAACCGCTGGGTGGCATTCATGGCGGTGAACACCTGGGTGGCCGCCCAACTGAAAATTTCCGGATCCGGGTTGGTGGCAGCACCGGCACCGTAACGCGGATGGGTAAAGCAGTTGGCGGTGCCCCACAGCAGTTTCACGCCGCTGCTGTGCTGTTTTTCTTCCAGCACGTCGGTCATTACCGCAAAGTTATGCAGATACTCTTTCAGCGACGCACCTTCCGGCGAAACGTCGACGTCGTGGAAGCAGTAATAAGGGACGTTCAGCTTGTGGAAGAACTCGAACGCCACGTCGGCTTTGCGTTTGGCCAGCGTCAGCGCGTCGCCCGGCTGCTGCCAGGGGCGATCGAAAGCGCCGACGCCGAACATGTCCGCGCCGTTCCAGCAGAAGGTATGCCAGTAACAGGCGGCGAAGCGCAGATGTTCCGCCATGCGCTTGCCGAGCACCAGCTCATCCGGGTTGTAATGATGAAAGGCCAGCGGATTATTACTGTTGGGTCCTTCATAGCGCACTTGCTCAAGCTGATCAAAATAAGGTTGCATTATCGACTCCTGGGTAGCAATGCCCGAGTTACGGGATGGCTTTATCTTCGGAGTTTGCGACAGGCGGCTCAATTACGTTATTTCACACTTAAATTCACAGAATTATTAAATGTGCGGCAGATCGCATAATAGGATATTAACCGCGTTTTATTTAAGGCTTCTTTCATTTTTATTTGTCGATAGGCTGTTTTACAGCGTGAAAGCATGACCGCCATCATAAAAATAACATTAAACCAAAAATCATAATTGGCCGGTAAAAATCAGTAATTGCTGAATATTAAATAAGCGATAACAATCTGCTCGAAGCTGTGTAATCGGCCTATTTCAATTACCTTCCTTATGCTTTAAATAACAAAGGTATATAAGATGAAATTCAAACCTGTGTTCCTTTCGGTCTGCGCGCTGCTGGCGCTGGCCAGCCAACCGGCGTTCAGCAAAGAAGTCAAAATCGGCATGGCGATCGATGACCTGCGTCTGGAGCGCTGGCAAAAAGACCGCGACATCTTCGTCAGCAAAGCCAAGTCGCTGGGGGCAGACGTGTTTGTCCAATCCGCTAACGGTAATGAAGAAACCCAGATGGCGCAGATCGAAAATATGATCAACCGCGGCGTCGACGTGCTGGTGATTATTCCCTATAACGGCCAGGTGTTGAGTAACGTCATCAGCGAAGCCAAACGGGAAGGCATTAAAGTCCTGGCTTACGATCGCATGATCAATAACGCCGATATTGATTTCTACATCTCCTTTGATAATGAAAAGGTCGGTGAACTCCAGGCGCAAAGCCTGGTGCAGCGGGTGCCACAAGGCAATTATTTCCTGATGGGCGGCTCGCCGGTGGATAACAACGCCAAGCTGTTCCGCCAGGGCCAGATGAAGGTGCTGCAGCCGCTGATTGACGGCGGAAAAATCAAGCTGGTGGGCGATCAGTGGGTCGACGGATGGCTGCCGGAAAACGCGTTAAAAATCATGGAAAATGCGCTGACTGCCAACAATAACAAGATTGACGCGGTCGTCGCTTCCAACGATGCCACCGCCGGCGGTGCGATCCAGGCGCTTGCCGCACAGGGCCTGGCGGGCAAAGTGGCCATTTCCGGCCAGGACGCCGATCTGGCGGCGGTGAAGCGCATTGTCGCCGGGACCCAGACCATGACGGTCTATAAACCGATCAGCAAACTGGCCGATGAGGCCGCGGGCATTGCCGTGCAGCTGGGCAAGGGCGAACAGCCGAAAACCAACGCCACGTTAAATAATGGCAGCAAAGAAGTGCCTTCCTGGTTATTAACGCCGATCCCGGTGGATAAATCGAACATTGACAGCACTATTATTGCCGACGGCTTCCACAAAAAATCCGACATTAATTAATTCCGACAGCGGCTAATGCGGAGGAAATAATGCCCAGCCTGTTAGAAATGAAAAATATCACCATGCAGTTCGGTGCGGTGAAGGCAGTGGATAATGTCAGCCTGAAATTAGAGGCCGGCCAGGTATTATCGCTGTGTGGTGAAAACGGTTCGGGAAAGTCCACTCTGATGAAAGTGCTGTGCGGAATATATCCGCATGGCAGTTATCAGGGGGATATTTATTTCTCTGATGATTTATTAGCGGCAAAAAACATTCGCGACACCGAGCAGAAAGGCATTGCCATCATTCACCAGGAGTTGGCGCTGGTAAAGCAGATGACGGTGCTGGAGAACATGTTTCTCGGCAATGAATGGCGCCGTTATGGCGTGATGGATTATGACGCCATGTACCTGCGCTGTCGCCGCATGTTGGCGCAGGTCAAGCTGGAGGTGGATCCCAACACCCCGATCGGCGAGCTGGGGTTGGGGCAGCAGCAGCTGGTGGAGATCGCCAAGGCGCTGAACAAGCAGGTGCGGCTGCTGGTGCTGGATGAACCTACGGCCTCGCTGACGGAAAGTGAAACCGCCACGCTGCTGGCGATCATTGGGAATCTGCGCGATCACGGCATCGCCTGTATTTACATTTCACACAAGCTGAACGAGGTGAAGGCGATCTCGGATCTGATCTGCGTGATCCGCGATGGCAAGCACATCGGCACTCGTCCGGCGGCGGCAATGAGCGAGGACGATATTATCGCCATGATGGTGGGGCGAGAGTTAACCGAGCTGTATCCGCAGCAACAGCATGAGGTCGGCGAGGTGATCCTGCAAGTGGACAACCTGACCGCCTGGCACCCGGTAAATCGCCAGGTTCGCCGGGTGGACGATGTCTCTTTCAGCCTGCGGCGCGGCGAGATACTCGGCGTTGCCGGTCTGGTCGGCTCCGGGCGTACCGAAACCATGCAGTGCCTGTTCGGCATCTATCCCGGCCGTTGGCAGGGCAGCATTACCCTCAATGGTCAGCCGGCCATCATCAACAATTGCCGCCAGGCGATGCAGTACGGCATTGCCATGGTGCCGGAAGACCGCAAACGCGACGGCATCGTGCCGGTCATGGGCGTGGGAGCCAATATGACGCTGGCGGCGCTGAGCGATTTTAGCGGCCTGCTGACGGTGATCGACGACGCACGGGAGCAGGTGACGATTCGCCAGTCGCTGGTGCAGTTAAAAGTGAAGACCTCCTCGCCTGAGCTGGCCATCGCCCGGCTGAGTGGCGGCAATCAGCAGAAGGCCATTCTGGCCAAGTGCCTGCTGTTGCAGCCGAAAATCCTGATTCTGGACGAGCCAACACGGGGTATCGACATCGGTGCAAAACAGGAAATTTATAAATTAATCAATCAACTGGTGCAGCAGGGGATTGCGGTGATCGTGGTGTCTTCCGAACTGCCGGAAGTGCTGGGATTAAGCGATCGGGTGTTGGTGATGCACCAGGGGCGCATCAAGGCTTCGTTGATCAACCGCGGTCTGACCCAGGAACAGGTGATGGAAGCCGCATTGAGGAGTGAAACAGATGTCGAAAAACACGCAGTCTGAAGCGATCGTGCCGGTAATGGCGGAGAAAAAACCGACAGTGAAGCTGAAATCCATCAATTTGCAGGTGTTTGTGATGCTGGCGGCGATAGTCGTCATTATGCTGTTCTTTACCTTTACTACCGAAGGGGCCTATCTCAGCGCGCGCAATATCTCCAACCTGCTGCGTCAGACGGCGATCACCGGCATTTTGGCGGTCGGCATGGTGTTCGTGATCGTTTCGGCGGAAATCGATCTGTCGGTCGGTTCGATGATGGGGTTATTGGGCGGTGCGGCGGCGATTTTTGACGTCTGGTTCGGTTGGCCGCTGCCGCTGACCATCGTGGTGACGCTGCTGGCCGGTCTGTTGTTGGGTGCCTGGAACGGCTGGTGGGTGGCCTATCGCAAAGTGCCCTCATTTATCGTGACGCTGGCGGGGATGCTGGCCTTTCGCGGCATCCTGATCGGTATCACCAATGGCACCACCGTGGCACCGACCAGCGGCGCCATGTCGCAAATTGGCCAAAGCTATTTGCCGGGCGGGCTGGGTTTCGGTATCGGTGCAGTGGGGCTGATGTTGTTTGTCGCCTGGCAATGGCGGCGGCGCACCCGGCGCGCACAGCTCGGGTTGCCCGTCGCGGCACCGGCCGGAGACGTGACGCGGCAAAGCATTTTGGCGCTGCTGGTGCTCGGCGCTATCTATTTGCTCAACGATTACCGCGGGGTGCCTACGCCGGTACTGATCCTGACCGCGTTGATGCTGGCAGGGATATTTATGGCCACCCGTACCGCCTTTGGCCGTCGGATCTACGCCATTGGCGGCAATATTGACGCTGCGCGACTGTCGGGCGTCAACGTCGAGCGCACCAAACTGGCGGTGTTTGCCATCAACGGCCTGATGGTGGCGATTGCCGGTCTGATCCTCAGTTCGCGGTTGGGTGCCGGTTCACCTTCGGCGGGCAATATCGCCGAGCTGGACGCCATCGCCGCCTGCGTGATCGGCGGCACCAGCCTGGCCGGGGGCATAGGTAGCGTGGCCGGGGCGGTGATGGGGGCGTTTATTATGGCCTCGCTGGACAACGGCATGAGCATGTTGGACGTGCCGACGTTCTGGCAGTACATCGTCAAGGGCGCCATTTTACTGCTGGCGGTGTGGATGGACTCCGCCACCAAGCGTCGGGCATAAGAATCGCGCCCGCGGTCACAGTTATGAGGTGATGCTTGCTGCTCTCGCTGAGAATACCCTGTAGCTTTTACGTTGCAGCCAGGCGACCCACTCGCTCATCCCCAGACATGTCGGGGGGCTGCATGCTGCGCCCGCCTTAATCGGGCGAATTCATTCGCCCCCTACAGTCACTGGGGGCTACCGGGGATACCGCATGTTCGAAAAGCGCTTTCGCATTACGTTGCTGTTCAACGCCAATAAAGTGTATGACCGCCAGGTGGTCGAGGGCGTTGGTGAGTATTTACAGGCTTCACAGTGCGATTGGGACATCTTTATCGAAGAGGATTTTCGCTGCCGTATCGACAACATCAAGGACTGGTTGGGCGATGGGGTGATCGCCGATTTCGACGACCGTGAAATCGAGCATTTGCTGCATAACGTCAGGGTGCCGATCGTCGGCGTGGGCGGCTCATACCACCGTGATGAGGATTACCCGCCGGTGCACTACATCGCCACGGATAACCAGGCGCTGGTAGAGGCAGCGTTCAGCCACCTGAAAGAAAAGGGTATTAATCGCTTTGCCTTCTACGGCTTGCCGAGCGAAGGCGGCAAACGCTGGGCGCAGGAACGCGAACATGCTTTCCGCCAGCGGGTGGCGCTGGAGCAGTATCAGGGTGTGGTCTATCAAGGGATGGCCACCGCACCGGAGAATTGGCAATACGCGCAGAACCGGCTGGCGGACTGGGTGCAGACCCTGCCGCAGCAGACCGGTATTATCGCCGTGACCGACGCACGGGCGCGTCATCTGCTGCAGGTTTGCGAGCATCTGGACATCGCGGTGCCGGAAAAGCTGTGCGTGATCGGTATCGACAATGAAGAGCTGACACGCTACCTGTCGCGCGTGGCGTTGTCTTCAGTGGCGCAGGGCACTCGCCAGATGGGCTATCGTGCCGCCAAGCTGTTGCACCAACTGCTCGATCGCCGTGAGCTGCCGTTGCAGCGCATTTTGGTGCCGCCGGTGAAGGTGATCGAACGTCGTTCTACCGACTTCCGCTCGCTGCGTGACCCGGCGGTGATCCAGGCCATGCATTATATTCGCCATCACGCCTGCAAAGGCATCAAGGTTGAACAGGTGCTGGATGCGGTCGGCCTGTCGCGCTCCAACCTGGAGAAACGCTTCAGGGATGAGACCGGCGAAACCATCCACCATGTGATCCATCAGGAGAAGCTGGATCGCGCCCGCAACCTGCTAACGGCGACTTCGCTGACCATCAACGAGATTTCGCAGATGTGCGGTTACCCCTCGCTGCAGTATTTTTACTCGGTGTTTAAGAAAGGCTATGACATGACGCCCAAGGATTATCGCGAGCGCTACGGCGAGGTCGGGTATTAGGAGGTGTAGCCATAATGGCTACATACGTAGCGAATAAGGCTACACCCTCTCAGATCAACCCGCAAAACGCCTTTAGCCGTTCGGCCAGCGCCGGGGTGGCGGCGGGAGCGCCATCGCGGTAATACAGCGCCAGTTCAATGCTGTCGATCGGCGGTAGCCCTTCGGCGATGCCTAGCACCCGGTGGCTGGGCAAGCGGCAGCTAGCGGGCAACAGCGTAACGCCTAATCCGGCGGCAGATGCGGCGGTGAGGGCCGCCAGACTGGCACTGCTGTAGCCGATGCGCCAACGCTTGCCGAGATTATCCAGCGCCTGGCACAAGTCTTCGCGGTACAGGCCATTGAGCGGGAACACCGCCAACGGCACCGGGGATTGTTCAATTGCCGGGAAAGCCAGGCTGTCCAGCCACAGTAGCGGCTCCGGCCTGGCGGCACGCGGCGGCTGGCTGCGGCGCTGTTTCACCAGGATCAGATCCAGTTCTTCACGCGCGTAGGCGCTGTGCAGATCGGCGCTCAGGCCACTGGTGACGTCCAGCCGCAGGTGCGGGTGCGCCCGGCTGAACTCCGCCAGCAGTTCAGTGGTGGGTGCCGCGAAATCCTCCGGCATGCCCAACCGCAGTACGCCGTCGCGCCAGATACCGGTTAAGGCGTCGTGCGCCTCTTCATTCAGCGCGATGATCCGCCGCGCATAACTCAACAGCTTGACGCCTTCCTCGGTCAACAAGACCTGATGAGACGAACGTTCAAACAGCGGCTTGCCAAGCATTTCCTCCAGTCGCCGTACCTGCTGGCTAACGGTGGACTGCGATAAAAATACCCGGTCTGCGGCACGAGTGAAGCTGCCGCTGTCGCACACGGCGACAAAGCTGAGCAATAACTGCGGATTGAACATCGGGTAACGATTCATTTTCCCACTGCTGGCTATTTTATTATTTAATTTCCCAATACTAGCGGCGTTACCTACAGTAACGCAACGCTGCGGCGTACAGGTTGTGACACCGCACTCTTCATCCCGGAAGTTCAGGAATACACCGTGTTAAATCATTTTATTGCTCCCCCCTTCATGCGCCGCTGGTTCAATCCCCTGCTGTGGGTGCTGGTGCTGATTGGCCTGAATATGCGGCCGTTGCTGACGTCAATTGGCCCGCTGCTGCCGACGCTGCGCCAGGCCACCGGGCTGAGTTTTGGTGGTGCAGCCCTGCTGACCACCTTACCGGTTCTGATGATGGGGTTGATGGCGCTGGCAGGCGGTGCCATCAACCGCTTGTTCAGCGAACGCACCAGCGTTGTCCTGAGCTTGCTGGCGATTGGCCTGGGCGCCGCCTGGCGTGAGCTGGCACCCGACAGCACGCAGTTGATGCTCAGCGCCGTGCTGGGCGGACTGGGAATTGGGGTGATCCAGGCGGTAATGCCCGGCATCATCAAACATCACTTCCTCAAGCAGATGGCGTTGGTGGCCGGGTTGTGGTCGGCGGCGTTGATGGGCGGCGGCGGGCTGGGGGCGGCGATCACACCTTGGCTGATGAGTGTCGGTCATGACTGGCATAGCGCACTGGCCTGGTGGGCTGCACCGGCGCTGGTGGCGGTGATCGCCTGGTGGCCGGTCAGCCAGGGTTTGGCGCGCCTGACGCCGTCCGGTGCTGCTCGCGGGCCGAGCCTGTGGTTCAGCCGCCGCGCCTGGTTGCTCGGTGCCTATTTCGGTTTGATTAATGGCGGCTACACCAGCCTGATCGCCTGGTTGCCACCGTATTACATGCAGCTCGGCTGGCAGCCGCAAGCCAGCGGCTCGCTCTTGGCGTTGATGACCTTCGGGCAGGTTGTGGGGGCGCTGTTATTGCCGGCGCTGGCACGCTCGGTGGATCGGCGACCGTTGTTGTTGCTGGCGCTGGTCATGCAATTGGTCGGCTTTATCGGCCTGATCTACCTGCCGCAGACGCTGCCGTGGCTGTGGGTATTGCTTTCCGGCCTGGGGCTGGGCGGGGCTTTCCCGCTGTGTCTGGTACTGGCGCTCGATCATATCCCACACCCGGCGGCGGCGGGGCGATTGGTGGCGTTTATGCAGGGCATCGGCTTCTTGCTGGCGGGGACGACGCCGTACATTTCCGGCCTGCTGCGCGATTACAGCGGCAGTTTTGTGCTGGATTGGCAAATTCATGCGTTGCTGGTGGTGGTACTTATCGCCATTACTTGGCGCTTCCATCCGCACAGCTACCGACGGGCGTTCGCCGAATAATATTTCTGTCATTGCGGCTCCCTATAGTGACGTTGCTTTTACTTCTGGGCGATAACAACAAAAAGGGAACCAAAACATGCACATCACCAAAACTCGTCTGGCACTGTTGGCCGGCTGTATGGCACTGAGCGGTAACCTGTGGGCCGAAGCACAGCCGGTGCCTGCGACGCTGGCCGGGCATGCGTTACTGGCCGTGAAATCCAGTGTCGCTGCGCCACAGGACGCTCCCAGCGATTTGCAGCAAAGCGGTAAATACACCAGCGGCAAGCGCGTGACTGAACTGGGCAGCGTGGCGGGAAAATCCGCCGATCGCATGACCGGCATCGGCCTGCCGATCGCTGGCCAGCCCTTGCAGGGCCATTCCGGCATCAAGCACATGCCCGACGGCACCTACTGGGTGCTGACCGACAACGGCTTCGGCAGCAAAGCCAATTCGCCGGACGCCATGCTGTACCTCAATCACTATAAAATCGACTTCGGCAATGGCACGGTGACACCGCTGAAAACGGTGTTCCTGCACGATCCCGACCAGAAAGTGCCGTTCCATATCATTAATGAGAGCACCGACCAGCGTTATTTGACCGGCAGTGACTTCGACCCGGAAAGCTTCCAGTTCGCCGACAATGCTTTGTGGATCGGCGACGAATTTGGCCCTTATCTGATCAAGGCTGACCTGGACGGCAAGGTGCTGGCGGTATTTGACACCAAGGTGGACGGCAAGGTCGTCAAGTCGCCGGATAACCCGACGCTGACCCTGCCGGGGGCGCCGGACGGCAAACAAAACTTCCAGGTGGCGCGTTCCAAGGGCTTTGAGGGCATGGCGGCGTCCCCGGACGGCAGCAAGCTGTACCCGTTGCTTGAGGGCGCGCTGTGGGATGGCGAAAAGTTTGAAAACCTCGACGGCAAACGTTACCTGCGGGTGCTGGAATTTGACGTGAAACAGCAGGCCTGGACTGGCCGCAGCTGGCAATACGTGCTGGAGGACAACCAGAACGCCATCGGTGATTTCAATATGATCGACGCCACCCATGGCCTGGTGATTGAACGTGATAATGGCGAAGGCACCCCGGACAAAGCCTGCGCCGCGGGCGCGCCAACCGACAACTGCTTCAGCCAAGTGGCGAAATTCAAACGAGTGTACAAAATCGCTTTCTCTGACGCTAACGTCGGCAAATCGGTTGATAAACTGTCTTATATTGACCTGCTGAACATTCAGGACCCGAACAAATTAGCGCGCAAACCGCTGAACAACGGCGTGCTCACCTTCCCGTTCTTCACCATTGAAAACGTCGACGTGGTGGATGGCAGCCATATCATCGTCGGCAACGATAATAATTTCCCGTTCTCCTCCAGCCGCCAGCCGAACGTGGCGGATGACAACGAATTTATCCTGCTGGACGTCAAAGATCTGTTGAAGCCGTAATTCTCCCGGCCTTCGGTACCATTGCCGGAGGTCGGGCTATTTCCCTCTTAGCGCTAAGGATAAACTGCGCTATAATCAGGCTCTTGCTTCTGACTCCCGAAGGAAGATCCTCGTCCCCGGTGGGGCGGCCGGACTTCAAATCCGGTTGGGGCCGCCAGCGGTCCTGGGCAGGTTCGACTCCTGTGATCTTCCGCCAATTAATGCGTTTCGCTACCCGTCAGTGATTGAATACACCATTGCGCAAGCTGCGTTATCGCTTGTTCAACTTCATCGTTGTAACCAAACCCAGCATTTAACCGGAAACAGTGATCGTAACGATCATCCGTGGCAAAAATATGTCCGGGGGCAATGCCGATCCCGGCATTACGAGCCTTGATAAACAGAGTACGTACATTTAGGGTGGTTTCCGGCATTTCTACCCAGAGTACATACCCCCCTTCGGGCTCAGTAACTTTGGTTCCTAAAGGGAATTCTCGCAATACCACTTGACGGATCTTGGCCACCAGGCTGGCTAACTGTCTCCTTAGTTTGCGCAGGTGGGCGTCATATCCGCCGTTTCTTAGCAACTCGGCAATGGCAGCCTGCGGCAATATTGAAGAACCCATAGTCGAGGTATATTTCAGCGAGGTGATTTTACGCAGGTAATGGTTACTGTGCACCCAGCCGACACGCACACCGGGCGCTACGGTTTTAGAGAAACCGCTGCACAGAATGACGTTGGGACTAAAGGCCCTCATTGGAAACGGCCGCTGCTCACCGAAGGCAATGTCCCCAAAGGTATCATCTTCAATAATGATCACATCATTTTGATCTGCCAACTTTGTGATGTAGGCCTTTTTCTCGCTTGGTATGGTTCTCCCCAGCGGGTTATTAACATTGGCAAGAGTGACAAATACCTTAACGGCTTTTCTTTGGAACAGCGCCACCAGTTTTTCGCAATCTACATACCCTTCATTACCCGCTTCAACCTCAATCACGCGCAGGTTGAGATGACGCAACATTTGCAGTAAAACAAAATAGCAGGGCGATTCAACGGCGACCACATCCCCCGGTTTTACTGTGGCACGAAGTGAGAGTGAAAGTGCCTCAATACAACCATTAGTAACCAAAATGTTATCCGGATTGATATTGCAGCCATAGTCTATTGCCCGTCGGGCTATTTCCGCTTTTAAAGGTACATAGCCGGTACCCTTTACCGTATCCCCGAGCAAAAATGGCTTACTGTAACCAAGCTGGCGCATGATTAAACTTAGCTTTTTTATTGGATAAAGGGAGCTATCACCATTTGCCAAGTCCAGGCGAACGCGGCAATTCTCACCCACCATTGCCATGTGCAGTTCGGTTTGTTCATCCAGCGGTGCAATCTCACGTGGTTGTTCAATAACGGATGGCTTCTTTTGTCGCAGATGATGACGGGGTGCAACAAAAAAACCTGATTTGGGTTTAGCTACTGCGTAATGCTCATCTTCCAATGTACGCAAGCTTTTTAACGCGGTTGTCAGACTGGTATTGTACTGGGTGGCCAGTGTTCTAACCGAAGGTAGACGTGCATAGGGTGCTAACAGGCCTGCGTGAATTGCCTGCTTGATTTGTTCAGCTATCTGACGGTACAGACTGTTTTGTCTTACCTGTTTCGTTGGCCCAATCGACATCTGTACCACTCCATATCGCTTTGATCTGTGCGTATAAAACAGATTACTTTGAGAGTAGTTTATCTAGCAAGGCATTCATCTTGAGACGATCTCTCGCACCAGATTGGTGACATATAAATAAAGGTTATTTCAGGGCTGAAATTTTGCATAAATAATGACTGATAAACCGGGGGGTAATTGATTCGCTATTTAGCTCATCTTAGATGTAAAAGAATAAATAGAGACTAATGGCACTTATTAAGTGACGATGAGGTGATATATCATGTCAACTAGAGATATGTTCTTGGCTCTCTGTGTGATTGTGGCCTGGGGAGTTAATTTTGTGGTTATTAAAATGGGTCTTCATTCGATGCCGCCTTTTTTATTGGCTGCATTGCGTTTTGTCCTGGTGGCATTTCCAGCCATATTCTTTATCAAACCACCGAAATTACCGGTACGGTGGTTAGTTGCTTATGGCATGAGCATCAGCTTTGGCCAATTCGCATTTTTATTTCTGGCTATCAAGATTGGTATGCCAGCAGGGTTGGCATCATTGGTGATACAAGCGCAGGCTTTTTTCACCATTTTGTTAGGTGCGTTAATACTTGGTGAAAAGTTGACGTGGAATCATATCATCGGGATTTTGATTGCAACAATAGGCATGTTTATGCTGGCTACTGCAGGTGTGAAAGGTCAGTTTTCTGGAGGTGTCACGCTAACCGCAATGATGCTAACGCTGGCTGCTGCACTCTCGTGGGGATTAGGCAATATTACGAATAAAGTGATCATGCGTAATCACCAGGTACCGATCCTGTCACTGGTCGTTTGGAGTGCGTTGGTGCCAATAATACCGTTTTTCGCCTGTTCTTGGTTATTCGAAGGTAGCGCCACTATCGTCTATAGCCTGACACATCTTCGGGGGGAGACCCTTCTGGCATTGGTTTATCTGGCATTTATTGCCACTATCATCAGCTACGCTATCTGGGGTGCTTTGCTGAGCCGTTATGAAACTTGGCGTATTGCACCACTGTCGCTACTTGTGCCCGTTGTCGGTATTTTAAGTGCAGCATTAGTCTTGGGGGAAAGGTTGTCTTCCCAACAGCTTATCGGTGCCCTGGTGATCATTGCTGGTTTATTAGTGAATGTTTTTGGCGGTCGGTTAATACCTGGCCGGATAGCCTGCAAACAACGATGACGATTGAATCCGCAGATAATACATGTGCTTACACTGTGATGGGGGCTATGCGGCAGTGATGATTGCATATGGGGTTCCGGAAATATTAATAATAATGCGTTGAGGATATATACATGGAATTGAGTATGGCTAATGTATCGGACATTGAACAAGTAATGGCATTGCTTAAGCGGTATCAGGTGGAAACCATCAGTGATGAAGACAAGAAAGAGGGCTTTGTTACTACGAAACTGACTTATGCCCAAATGGTTGAGCTGATTGAACAGGAGCATGGGCTGTTTATTGCTAAGCAAGAAGGTAAGGTCGTGGCATTTGTCATGGCTGCTTCCTGGAATTTTTGGGCTCCCTGGCCTTTGTTTCAACACATGATTGGCAGATTAGGGGAATATGAATTCGCCGGCCATGTACTAAGCGTAGAGAATTCTTACCAGTATGGGCCTATTTGCATCGACGTGTCCGTTCGCGGTAGCGGAGTGCTTGAAGCTCTGTTTGCATTTGCTCGCGAATGCATGTCGCATCGTTTTGAGGTGTTAGTTACTTTTGTGAATAAAGTTAATCCACGTTCTTTTGCTGCCCATACCCGGAAGTTGGGTCTCAAAGTTCTAAATGAATTTACATTTAATAAAAATAATTACTACTGGATGGTTTGTGCTACTCACTGAGGTTGAGCTAGCGGAATATCCTGAAAAAATCGAATGCTTCCTGTTGCAAAAGCATTGAGAGAATCGACTCAGATACAACGTGGTATAATTACGTTAAATCAATAAAGTTATCTATTATTGTTAAAGTCATTATCCGTTGAAAGGTTAAAAGCCGCCCCCGAAGAAGCGGCTTAATCACTTACGGCTTAGGCGTACTGGGTTAGTTTCCAGGTGGCTGCCTGATTATTATAAGGCGGCATGGTATTGCCTTTAGCGATGGGCGCAGTGGTTGATGGCGTACCCACAACCTTCCAAACGCCGCTTTCAGGGCATTTTTGCCCTGTTGATGCGGTAGTACCAAGGGGTGATCGGGTCATAATGATCTTTCCTTAATCAGTGCGGCGCTACCCTAGCACCGCTAATAAAGATATTTACAGGTTCCCGTATATATTCAATCCCCAAAATGAAATACAAAACATTAGTTTGATATTAGTGAGCGCAGGAGTTTGTTCTTTAAATTTTTAGATATGAAACCATTATTTGTTTCAATGTATAATTAATTTATATTTCTTGTTTTAAAATATCTTATTTATATATATTTTGGTGAATAATCTTAATTGCTTATTATTATGAATTCGAGAGTCTATTTATAAAATAGACTAAGATACAATAAGTTAAAATATCGTAGCGGATTCTCTGAGCCAGGGCGTTTTTTTTGGCAAATTTAGTAGCCTGTCCTGATGCTATGAGCCAGCTCAAGCGTGAGATGACAGACTGACCTGAAGAAGATGAATTTGAAAGGATAAGTTAGCGGTGTTAAAGTAAAGGTCCCGGTCAGCAGTGTTTTTTTGTACCCTGTCTGACCGGAAATTTTTCCCTGGTGTTGGCTGTGTTGGCTACCTGACCGTACAGGTCAGGTTTTTTTTTCAGTGCCTAACGAGGTTCATTATATGTTACGGTTCCGAATCCGTAAGTTGTACTTAAGTCCCATCCATGCCTATACTTAAGTTCAGGTTCGTTCACTAAAAGGGACGTCGGACCGCCACGGAGCCTGTATGTTTTCTATCTTCAATGAAAATCAAACAATAACGGAAACGCTTCGAGACCATATCGACAGAAAACTGTCTGCACTCGGTAGCCCGGAATACGCTTATACGGTTGTCAGGAAAAAAAATCCGTCAGATGTGCTTATTATTTCCAGCTACCCTGACGAGTGGGTAAACCTTTACCGCGCTAATAATTTCCAACTCACAGATCCGGTGATACTGACAGCATTCAAACGCACTTCGCCCTTTGCATGGGACGAAAATATCACCCTCATGTCAGATCTGAAGTTCACTAAAATTTTTTCCCTTTCCAAACGGTACAACATTGTTAACGGTTTCACCTTTGTGTTGCATGACCATATGAGCAACCTGGCGTTGTTGTCTGTCATTATTGCTAGCAACGGACAAGGGGAGCTGGAAAAGCGACTCTCATCTGATCGCGGGGCCATGCAGATGTTGCTGATCGACATTAATGAACAGATGTATCGTCTTGCCGGCTCCGCTTCATCCACTAGCCATAAGCATCATGCAGATACGGATAAACCCATTTTTACTCCACGCGAGAATGAGGTGCTGTATTGGGCCAGCATGGGAAAAACGTACGGAGAGATTGCAGCCATAGCTGGTATTTCCGTAAGTACGGTGAAGTTCCATATGGGTAATATTGTGGTCAAGTTAGGTGTCAGTAACGCCCGGCAGGCTATCCGGCTGGGCGTTGAGCTGGAACTTATAACTCCGGCAGCGACAGCGGCCAGGTGATAACGGATGATGCCGGACAACTAAGCCCGGTGATGATCCCCGCTGCCATTTGGTTCTGATCCACTGGCCCTGTTGGGAGAACCACTAGATAAATACGCTCGCGTTCGCTGAGGAAGGCTTCTTTGAGTACACGGATTTGCCATCCTGAACGTTTGAGGATCCTCAGCATAGCCCGACTTACGATGGTGTGAATAGTGTTGCATTTATTGTGTTGGGCCCAATTGATCATGGCCAGGAACAGGGCCTGACTGATAGGGTATCGCTCACCAAGCAACCGCCGAGCACGGGCTTTGTCGACAAAAAAACGGCTTGATTCGACCCCTTCTACAGGGAGCTTAACGGTGTCAAAACAGGTGCGGAATGTGCGGGTTATCATGTTGGGCTGGCTCAGTGCAGTGAAACGCACGCTGCAGACCAATTGTCCGTTGCACAAGCCGAGGACATAACGCGTGCCGGAGTTATCAAACTCATCAAACTCCATATCAAGGTTACATGCTACGTCCCAACCTAGTCGGTCACTGAAGGTTTTTTTTCTCAGCCGGTAAAGCTCGTTCGAGTGTGTCATTTTCAGCTCTTCGTAGCTGACATCAAATAATTCAAGCATTCCATGACCCTTTTATTATTGGTGTATATATATTACGTATTTCAAACAGCCTGCGAGTATTCTACAAAAATTTTAAGCTGGCCGATGAAAACAAGATCATGTCCGATGAGATAAAGGTAATTTGGTGCCGAATTTTCTGCTTTGCACAATGACTTTCTCTTGGTTGGATGATAAGGCATTGTTCCTTAACTGTCGGAGCCAATGGGCTGAATCTGGGTAAGAGAGGAAAGCAGACTAATAATTATTGGGCTATGCCACATCAATAAATCATCCGCCCAAAGCTGTTTCAAATGATTTTAAAGGAGCAAGAAATCCTTATTTCCAGATGGGAATAATTATAATAAGCCCGTGAACAAACCCTCAGATCATCTGCTTACCATCTTATCTTATCCTGCGGAGGGACAGGTCTCCGCCAACTGAGTCAACCCCTCACTTTCCTGCTTGAATGAGACTTTGCCCTGATCCAGCGTGACCACGAAAATGCTGTCGAAGTCGCTACCTGGCCATGCGGGCACCTGACTGGCGTCGCCACCGCGAGCGGCAACGATGTTTTTTACCGCCTTATCGAGATTCTTGTGTTCCCAGGCGATGAAGATGCGCGAGTTTTGGTATTTATCGCTGAGCAGTTCCTGCTGTAACCCGGCGATATCATCGGCGTGGAATTGAATGCCGATCGGCAGGCCGACGCGCACGGCGGTGGGCATAATGGTCGACAATGCCCGCAGCGAGCTGCCGGTCTTGTTCTCTTTTGGCCCGGCGGCAAAGATAAAGTCCGGCTTGCCGTAGCGGTTCAGTAGCACCTCCGGCAGTGCCAGCGCGCGATTTAACCCTTTACAGGTTAATTGCCCGCTGTCGTTGGCTGGTTTCTCCCCGTGTCGCACGAAGATCAGCGTTTCCTGCGCCAGAGCGCTTTGGCTGAGCAGCAGCAGTGCCGTTAAGCCGCCCAGTATGTTGTTGCTCGTTTTGTTAAACATCCTCAACCCTTATGTCATGGCTTGCTGATTTCTATGCGCTTTTCATCGCGTTACTCGCTATCATTACTGGTGTGACAAAAAAGGCATGCCGCACTGATGTGGCGCCTCTGGGATAATTAAATACTGGCCTAAGGAAGGATTTACAATGAAAAACATTTTCTTTTTTGACGCGATGCTGACACCGAAAATCATCACCGGTGTTTACTGGCTGTGCCTGCTGGGCATTATTGTTGGCGGGATTGGGTCGATGTTCTACGGTGAGTTTTTCCGTGGTCTGTTTGCGATCATTATCGGCGGCGTGTTCACTCGCGTTTGCTTCGAAATGATCATCATTGCGTTTAAAAATAACGAATATCTGCGCAAAATCTCCGAAAAGCCGTGATTCAGTAATAAACTTCAGCGGATATTAAAAATGGGGGGTTTTGTTCCCCCCATTTCCCAGCCCTTCAATCGCAGCTTGCTAAAAACCTCTCATGTTTTTGCCGTATGGCATAGATAGCGATCAGCAGACCGATGCCGGTAGTTATAGCGCCCACCCAGTTAGGTGAGGCGAAACCATAACCTGCATCAATAGCCATACCCCCCAACCAAACCCCGGCGGAAGCCCCCAGATTGAACGCTGAGATATTGGCTGCCGAGGCTAACGTTGGCGCCCCGACGCCTGGCTCCAGACCGGCTTTGGGAAGTGCGAGTCATCTGGCTGCCCTGCGGCCATTTAGCTTCTATAATCGCTGCTGGATAACCGTGAATTCAGGAGTGAGCATGCCTTCCAGGGCGATAATGAAATGGACCAAACGGCTGACGATCGTGGGGGTCACCGTCTTGCTCACGTTGTTTGCGGTGCGGGTTTACGATACTCAGAGCGGCCCTGCGTTGGAGCCGTGGCATACCTTTGTGCCGCACGAGCTGTCGGCCGCCGAGTTGGACAACACCAATTGGCAGGGTTATCTGGCCGCAGAGAGCCGGGTGTTTGATGAAGTGAAGGCCAACGTCACGGACAAGCTCTCCGCCAGCGAACGTATTCCGCTCAACCGCTATTTTGACGGCAGCCCCGTCTATCCGGAGCATTTTTCCCGGGACTGGAATCGCTCTTACGAATTACTGCCGGAAGGCGAGCCGCGCGGTGCGGTGGTGCTGTTACACGGACTGACCGACTCCCCCTACAGCCTGCGGCATGTCGCCGAAAACTACCGGCAGCACGGGTATGTGGCGGTGGGCATTCGCCTGCCGGCACACGGTACGGTGCCGGGGGCGCTGACCGATATTGAATGGCGCGACTGGCTGGCGGCAACGCGTTTAGCCGTGCGCGAGGCACGCAGTAAAGCCGGGGGTGACAAGCCGCTGCATATCGTGGGCTTTTCCAACGGCGGTGCGCTGGCGATGAAGTATGCGTTGGACGCGCTGGATGATCCGCAGTTGACGGCGCCGCAGCGGTTAGTGCTGATCTCACCGATGATTGGCGTCACCAGCTTTGCCCGCTTTGCCGGGATTGCCGGCTGGCCGGCGGTGTTCCCGGCGTTTGCCAAAGCGGCCTGGCTTGGCGTGCTGCCGGAGTTTAACCCTTTTAAATACAATTCGTTCCCGGTGAACGGCGCACGTCAGTCCTATCTGCTCAGTAATGATTTGCAGCAGCAAATCGCCCGGGCGGCGCGTGACGGCAAGCTGGATAAATTAGCGCCGGTGCTGACCTTCCAGTCGGTGATGGATTCGACCGTCAGCACCCGAGCGGTGATCCGCGCGTTATATAACGAATTGCCGGCTAACGGCAGCGAACTGGTGCTGTTTGACGTCAATCGTACGGTAAACTTCGGGCCGTTGCTGCGGCCCAATGCGGCGGCGGCAGTCAGCCAATTGCTGCCCGCGCCGCCACGCCGTTACCAGACGACGGTGATTGCCAACGCCTCACCGGAAAGCAGCGAGGCTATCGCCAGCGTGATGCAAGCCGGCGAAATCACGGCCAGCGAGCAGCCATTGGGTATGACCTACCCGGCGGATATCTATTCGTTGTCGCATGTTGCACTGCCATTCCCGGTGACTGATTCGCTTTATGGCCGCTTCCCGGCACAGCGCGGCGAATTCGGCATCAGCCTGGGCACTCTGGCTGCTCGCGGCGAACGCTCGGTGCTGGTGGTTGATCTTGATTCACTGATGCGGATTGCCTCAAACCCGTTTTTCCCTTACCTGCTGCAGCGGATCGATAACAAGCTTTAGTCGAAACCGAGGATGCTGAAGGCATCGTCCTGCGGGTAGTAGCCGAGCAGGTTGCTGGTTTCCTCCAGCGACAGCCGCTTATAGCGGTTGTTGGAAACGCCGTGCACCACCGCATGGTGCACGCCCTCAATGCGCAGGCAGCGTTCCAGGAGGTCGGCGGCGTCGCGGTGGCTGAGGAAGGCGCTCATATCACGGGCGCTGAGCTGTTCGCCGGGTTCCAGCGTGGTGAAATTGGCGATGCGCACCGACAGCGAAGAAAGCCCCTCCTGATGGGCAAAGTAGGCGGCGATGCCTTCGCCAAACGCTTTGCTGACCCCGTACAGATTTTTCGGTTTGGGCGCATCCTGCGGCCGAATTTGGTGATCCAGCGGATAGCCTTCCACCGCCTGCGCGCTGCTGGCGAACACCACGCGTTTGCAGCCTGCGTCTTTCGCCGCGCGGAAAATATTGAAGGTGCCGAGGATATTGTTATCCATCAGTGAATTGCAGAAGTCGGCGTCAGGGGAAGGGTCGGCGGCCAGATGCAGCACCGTATCGATATTGGCGCAGGCCGCGCGGCAGGCCTCAATATCGGCGATATCAAAACTGATGATTTCGTCATCCGGCTGCAGGTCGTTCAGCAGGCTGATGTCTCTTTCCGCCAGCCGCAGTTGATAGCGATTCCCGACGGATTGTCGGAATGCGGTGGCGACCCGGCCACCCGCGCCGGTAATCAGAATTCGTCCAAACTCAGTACGCAAAGTCATGATCTCAGCTGTCCCTAAAGTCAATTACGCGGTAATCAGTAATAATCCCCTGCGTGACTTTTGTCCAGCATCAATTAGCCTTGCTGATGTTTTATGTGCCCAGTGGGCATTTTTTCCCGATGATTTCCGCCAGAAAAGTCATTACCGCGCGCACGGCAACGGACCGCGCCAGATCGGGGTAGGTCACCAGCCACAGCTCGCGTGTCGGCGCGGTGATGGACGTGGGTAATGCGATCAATACTGGGTCGTTATCGGCGACAAACGTCGGCAATACCACGGCCCCCAGCCCCGAACGTGCCGCTTCTTGCAGCGAGAACAAATCGCTGGCCTCAAACACCACCGGGCGGCCCTGCAACAGCTGCTGCAACCACTGCTGATGGGGCTGGTGTTGGTAGTGGTGATCGTAGGCAATGAAGGTCCGCGCGGCTTCTGGAAGAGCAGCGTGCTGCGGCGTAGCGTACAGCGCGTAGCGCATCATGCCGATGCGCTGCACCAGCAGATCCGGCTGTTGTGGGCGCACCATGCGCACCGCCACTTCGGCAGCGCCCCGATCCAACTCGGCGATGGCCGACTCGCCGGAGAGTATCAACGTAATATGCGGAAAAGCCTGATGAAACTGCGCAATTTGCGGTGCGATAACCCGTGCGGCAACCGACGGCGGTGCACTGATGCGGACCTGGGTTTGTGGTGTTTCGCCGGCGCTGCGCGCATGACGGACAATGGTATGGCTTTGATTTTCTATGTCGGCAGCCAGCCCGGCAATCATTTGCCCATCCTGTGTCAGCGGCGTGCTGCGCGGCAAGCGAAGGATCAGCCGCAGGCCGAGCGCTTTCTCCAGCGCCGCCACCCGACGGCCCACCGTGGCGTGATCACAGCCCAGTTCCCGTGCTGCCGCCGACAATGACCCGGTGCGTGCCAGCACCACAAAGTGTTTTAAATCCTGCCAATCGAACATCAGTGAATTCCTGCACAGTATCGCCGCGAATTTATGGAATATTCACACAGAGTGAGCTGTGATTCAATGCCGTTATCTTTGCAACCAGATTGAATTATTCAATAAGGTAAACTTATGGATTTGCAACTGCAGGATCGTGTCGCGCTGGTGACCGGCGCGAGTGAAGGTATTGGGGCAGGCATGGTCCGGGTACTGGCGGCGCAGGGCGTTACCCTGGTGGCAACCGCCCGTCGTGAAGATCGCCTGCTGACCCTGGCGGATGAGGTCGAGCGAAGCGGTGGCGTACGGCCTTGGGTGATTGCGGCGGATATCACCGAGGCGGGAGCGCTTGACGGCATGCTTGCGCAGGCAATACACCGCTTTGGCACCATCGACATTGTGATTAATGCCGTTGGCGGTGCCCGCCCGACCGCATTGAGCGAAGGTGATGCGGGTTGGGAAGAGGCGTTTGCCCTGAACTTTACCCCGGCGCGTCGGGTGACCCACGCCCTGCTGCCCGGCATGCAAGCGCAGGGATGGGGGCGGATCATCAACATCAGCGGTTCGATGGAGCCACGTAGTTTGAACGCCGCTACCGCCGCCAAGGGGGCATTGCACCTGTGGGCCAAAGGGCTGGCGGGTGAGGTGGCGGCGCAGGGCATTACCGTCAATACGCTGCAACCCGGGCGGATTAACAGCGAACAGGTGCGTGAAAAACTGCACCCGACCGAGGCCGCACGGCAGGCGTTTATCGAACAGAACATCCCGATTGGCTATTTTGGCGAGCCGGAAGATATGGCTTATCTGGCGGCGTTTCTTTGTTCTCCGCTCGCGCGGTATATCACCGGCGCGGTGATCCCGGTAGACGGTGGCATGCACTATTTCGCTCACTGACGCCGTTTTGTACGGCGGATCACAGTTCGGTAATTTGCCGCGGCAAGGTCTTGCCTCGGCAAAAAGCCGGGTGTTAACGTCATAGCTCAGCCGATTTAGGGTTGTCACTGCTCCGGCAGGCAAAACCTAAACCTCGTGCTTCTGTCCCCTTGGTGGGCGCAGAGGCCATGAGGTTTAGGTTTTTTTTTGCGCTGAATTCCATTGCGGCGATGGGCCACCGCTGAACGGGGTTTGGCAGAACGCAGGATTTAAGGATAACGTCATGAAATATGAAGCATTAGCCAGTGAGATTTTGGCCGACGTCGGTGGCCGCGACAACGTAAAAAGCCTGGTGCACTGCGCCACTCGCCTGCGCTTTAAGCTGCGCGACAACCGGCGGGCCGACGCCGCCGCACTGAAAAAAAATCCTGGCGTGATCATGGTGGTGGAAAGCGGCGGGCAGTTTCAGGTGGTAGTGGGCAACCACGTGGCTGAAGTCTACAACGCGGTCAATCAGGTCGGGGGGCTGAGCGATCGTGCGGCGCTGGCGGATGATGGCGACAAAAAAGACAATCTTTTCAGCCGCTTTATTGACGTGGTGTCCGGCATTTTTACCCCGTTGCTGGGGGTGATGGCCGCTTCCGGGATCTTGAAAGGGTTCCTGGCGTTGAGTCTGGCCTGCGGCTGGCTGCTGGAGAGCAGTGGCACTTTCAAAATGTTGTTTGCCGCCAGTGACGCGCTGTTCTACTTTTTGCCGATCATGCTCGGTTACACCGCCGGGAAAAAATTTGGCGGTAACCCCTTCATTACCATGGCGATTGGCGGTGCCTTGACCCATCCGCTGATGATGGAGGCGTTCGAAGCCGCACAGCAGCCGGATGCGGCACGTGAATATTTCTTCGGCATCCCGCTGACTTTTATCAATTACAGCTCGTCGGTGATCCCGATTATTTTCGCCGCCTGGATTTCATGCCGGTTGGAGCCGCTGTTTAACCGGGTGATCCACAGCGCGGTGCGTAACTTTATTACCCCGTTGCTGTGTCTGGTGATCACCGTGCCGCTGACTTTCCTGCTGATCGGCCCGGCGGCTACCTGGCTCAGCCACCTGCTGGCCAACGGTTATCAGAGCATTTACGCCTTCAACCCCATTATTGCCGGTGCCTTTATGGGCGCGATGTGGCAAGTGTGCGTGATCTTCGGCCTGCACTGGGGCTTGGTGCCGTTGATGATCAATAACCTGAGTGTGCTGGGTCGCGACACCATGGTACCGCTGCTGCTGCCGGCCGTGATGGGGCAGGTAGGTGCCACGCTGGGCGTGATGTTGCGCACCCGCGACGCCAAGCTGCGGGCGCTGGCCGGTTCCGCTATCGGCGCAGGGATTTTTGGGATCACCGAGCCGGCCGTTTACGGCGTGACGTTGCCGAACAAGCGGCCGTTTATTTTCGGCTGCATTGGCGGCGCGCTCGGCGGGGCGGTGATCGGCTACTTCCACACCGCCACCTACTCCTTTGGCCTGGTGAACATTTTTACCTTTGCGCAGATTATTCCCGCCGGGGGTTTCGATGCCACGGTGTGGGGGGCGATTGCCGGTACCTTGCTGTCGTTCTGTTTCGCGGCGGTGGCCAGTTATCTGTTCGGTGTCGTGCCGGTTGAGACGCTCGCGGAGCAGCAGACGCCTGCAGCCCCACTTAACCGCAAGCTGCTCATCGTCAGCCCGATGGCCGGTGACGTGATACCGCTCGGGCAGGTTAACGACGCGACTTTCGCCAGCGGTTTGTTGGGCAAAGGGGTCGCGATCGTCCCGCAGCAAGGGCGGGTGGTGTCGCCGGTCGCCGGGCGCGTGGCGTCATTGTTTAAAACCAGGCACGCCATCGGCATTGAGTCGGATGACGGCGCGGAGATCCTCATTCATGTCGGCATTGATACCGTCAAGCTCGACGGGGTGCATTTCAGCGCCCATGTGCAACAGGGGGATCGGGTTAAGCCCGGCGACCTGCTGATTGAGTTTGATCAGGCGGCGATCCGTGCCGCCGGCTTCGATACCACCACGCCGATCATCATCAGCAACAGCGACGACTATGTCGAGGTGCTGGCCAGCGGCGAGAGCAGGGTGCAGGAACAGGCACCGTTGCTGACTTTGTTACGTTAACCGAGGAGAAAGCGATGAGCAGCAAATTTCCAGACCATTTTTTGTGGGGCGGTGCGGTAGCGGCCAATCAGGTGGAGGGGGCGTATCAGACCGACGGCAAAGGGCTGTCGACCTCTGATTTGCAGCCGCAGGGCATCTTCGGCGCGATAGTACCGCGGCGTGACGGCGACAGCGGCATCAAGGACGTGGCGATCGATTTTTATCACCGTTATCCGCAGGACATCGCGTTGTTCGCTGAAATGGGCTTTAAGTGCCTGCGCACGTCCATCGCCTGGACGCGTATTTTCCCGCAGGGCGATGAGGACACGCCGAACGAGGCAGGACTGGCGTTCTATGACCGGTTGTTCGACGAAATGGCGAAGTACGGTATCCAACCTTTGATCACACTGTCGCACTACGAGATGCCGTATGGGCTGGTGAAACGATACGGCGGTTGGGGCAACCGCAAGACTATCGGCTTTTTCGAGCATTATGCGCGTACGGTGTTCGAGCGCTATAAACACAAGGTGAAGCACTGGCTGACCTTTAACGAGATCAATATGTCGCTGCATGCGCCCTTTACCGGTGTCGGTCTGGCGGAGGACAGCAGCAAGAGCGAGATTTACCAGGCCATTCATCATCAGTTGGTGGCCAGCGCCAGGGCGGTAAAAGTCTGCCACGAAATTGTGCCGGACGGCAAAATCGGCAATATGCTGCTGGGCGGTATTGTCTATCCGCTGAGCTGCAGGCCGGACGATGTTCTGGAGACTCAGCGCCAGAATCGCGACTGGTTGTTCTTTGGTGATGTGCAGGCACGCGGCGACTACCCGGCCTATATGCAACGTTACTTCCGCGAGAACGGCATTCAGATTGACATCACCGCCGAGGACCGACAGGCGCTGCGCGAGACCGTCGATTTCATCTCCTTTAGCTATTACATGAGCGGTTGCGTCACCACCGACGAACAGCAAAACAGCGCCGCCCGCGCCAACATTCTCAATATGGTGCCGAACCCCCATTTAGCCAGTTCGGAATGGGGCTGGCAGATTGACCCGGTTGGCCTGCGTTATCTGCTGAACCTCTTGTACGACCGTTACCGCAAGCCGCTGTTTATCGTGGAGAACGGGCTGGGGGCCAAGGACCGCGTTGAAGCCGACGGCAGTATCAATGACGACTACCGCATCGATTATCTCAACGATCATCTGGTGCAGGTGGCGGAAGCGATCGACGACGGCGTAGAAGTGATGGGCTACACCAGTTGGGGGCCGATCGATCTGGTCAGCGCTTCTAAAGCCGAAATGTCCAAACGCTACGGCTTTATTTATGTCGACCGCGACGATGCCGGTAACGGCAGCCTGGAACGCCATCGTAAAAAGAGTTTTTACTGGTATCGCGATGTGATCCAAAGCAACGGTAACTCACTGAAAGACAAAGCCTAGGTTTTACCCATTAACCCGGTGGCAATCACCGGGTCGTGACCTTTATCTACTGCTGCCAATGTTTGGGGAATTCTCGCCCAGGGAATGCTGTTGCCCGCAGTCAGCGTAATATGCGGAGAAATATAATAATGAAATATCTATTACCTCATTCAATGACCCTCGCGGGGTAAAGTGGGGGTTTCATTGCGCTAGGTCAATAAAGCGTTGAATATAAAAATCAATCACTTGTGGCGACCTGTTAGCTGCTCACCACAGCTAAAGGCCGCCTGTACGTGGACAAGGTGTGGACGTTAAACCACTACATCAAGCCCCCCACTGAGTGGGTTCAACGCAACGGCATCTTGCAGATATTCCGGTGAAAAATGCGCATATACCATTGTTTGTTGAATCGTTGCATGACCGAGAATTCGTTGTAAGGCAATTATGTTGCCGCCCTTCATAATGAAGTGGCTGGCAAATGTATGCCTCAAAACATGGGCCGCCTGGCCTTTCGGTAAATCGGGCTTTATAGCCTTCAGCTTTAATCGAAACTTGGGGTAATCAACATTGAATAGCCGCCCTGAATCCCTCGTTTTGATCTCATCCTGAAGCACTGATGAAATTGGCACCGTTCGCGGCTTACCGCTTTTCGTTACCATGAACGTGACCCGCCCATGATTAACCCTTTCCGCCGTCAAATTATTGGCCTCACCGAACCGAGCGCCCGTACTCAAACAAAAGAGCGTAAAACGCCTTTCCTCACCTTCCAGCATACTGAGTAGCCGAGCGACCTCTCGTAATGTGAGGTAGGTCATTTCAGGGTGTTTTTCTTCAAGCTTCCCAATGCCGCGCAGCGGATGCTCAGCGGTAAATAAGTCAGCTTTACACAAGAATGAAAACACCCCCGACAAACGCCCCAGGTCACGGTTTATCGTTGCGGCTGTGATACCGAGTGACAACCGGCGGGCGCGGTACTCCAGAACACTGCGCTTATTGAATCGGTTTACAGCCGGGTCGCCGAGATCATTCACCGTCTTTTTCAACTGGCATAAGTAGGTTTGGCCACAGCGAAGGTTCTGGCCGTGATATAGCCACCATGTATCCAGTAATGCACTCAGTTGGCGACGGTCAACGGTTGCCCCCAGCCATTCTTTCTTATCAGCATTTGCCAGGACGTAACGTTCAAACGCCTGTGCTTCCATCTTCTTGTTGAACCGCTTGCGGATACGCTTTCCATTGCGACCGGCTGGGCGGATGTCCACTTGGTACTGACCATCATCGAGCTTCTTAATCGACATGACGAAGCCCTCCGATGAATTGCTTATCTTGGTAACAGATTGTGAAAATGTATTCTTTGTAAAGGCTTATCCAATTTTCTTTTCGGATTGGGACGATTCCGCGCTTTCTTGCCCAGAGTGTGCGAGAGCCGGTGCAATCTGACCGGATTCAGGGGCTGTCTGGCCGGTCATCATCCAGAGTGTGTATTTAATGAAGCGAGGGTGTTGCAGGATTTTCATTAAGACAGCTGATCCTGGCTCTGCAAAACCGCCGTCGTACTTCTTCACCGTACTAATTGAAATATCTAACATTTCGCTAAATTTCGATTGGCTTAAACCTTCAGCCATTCTCATTGCTTTCATTTTTTCATGTATCTGCATTGACGAGTTCCATATCTGGATATAGTATTCACGCAAAGGTATCCACATATGGATACCCCAGAACAACAAAACATCAACCGCCATATATGGCAGTTAGAAGCAGCTAAAGGCAGTTGATCCAGAGAGGTTAGCACACATGATCGAGAGCTTTCAGGAAATCAAGCACCCAGTAGATGCGGTGCATTACGTGAAATTCGCCGAGATGATCGGCAAGCCTGCCACCGCAGTAAAAACGATGATTGATGACAACAAGTTGCCGATCATCCAGTGGCGTGTACCAGGTGGCATTTCTAAGAAGGGAGAAAACTGGGTGTTCTTGCCGGAGTTCAACCGTGCGATGCGTGACGCATTCGAGAACCGCCCGAAGGAACAGCGCGACGCGTGGCTGTTGTGGCTGGGGCTTTAATCATGAAAACCCAGCGATTCCTTATTGCAACTGAAGGCGGCACCAAAGACGGGCGAACAATTAGCGCCGTCGAAATCGCAGCGATGGCGAAAAACTTCGACTACGAAGGCCGGGTGATCCCTGTGACATATGACTACTTCAAATGGAGTCCGATGCTTAGTGAAGTTGTTGGCATCGGTACAGAAAATGTATACGGGAAATTAAGTCTTTATGTCGAAGTTAATGCTACTGAAGAGTTGCGGGAAATTGCAGAAAGAAAGGTCGGCCACTACCTAGCACCGGCAATTAACGGATGCAACTCATGGGCAACATTAATTGAAGTAGCTGTAACTCAATATTCAACAATATATGACGTAGATAAATTGCAGTTTGAAAGGGGGAACCATGCAAACGCCATTTTACGCAGCCGCTAACCGCGTGATCCGCATGTACGGAATGCGTCAAGAGCAAGCATTCAGAAACAGCCCCGCGCATTCTCCGTCCGAAATCCATTGGGCAAGCGAAATGCTGTATTCGCTGGCGGGCGCCGCTGGATACGCAGCAAGCAAAGAAGCGATCCAGCTACGCAATGCAGCAGATCACTGGCGGAACAATGAAAAGGTTCCCGACTTTTTCCCAGAAGAGATTGAGGACTAACCATGACCATCGCAGCAAATTGTCCCTCCCTTGCCGCCATGTTGACCCACGGCCAGCAGATCACCCACCGCCGCCATACCCGCGGCTGGCTGGAACTGCCGAACGGTCGCCACTTCCAGCCAAAGGTTGCCGACGTACAATTTATTCCTGGTATGCGTAAGCCGTTCATGTCCCGCCCGCGCCCACGTTGGTTTGCTCGCTTGATGGGGATATTTGCGTGAAGTTGGCCAAATCCGTTTCGTGGTTCTTCTGGCCCGCATTTGTGTGTCATTGGGGTTGGCTTATGGCAGGGGATCTTTATCAGGCTGGCCAGGCGTTAACAAAATTATTGGTTCTACTCTTCACCGCGTGACACCTGCCGCGCCCCTCGGGGCGCTGCCCTATCTGTAAGCACATCCGACCCGGTGTTCTTTCAAATAGGTAATTAATAATGAATGGGGGATTTATGGGCGCTATTACACAAAGTCAGGAAACAAGGAAATTGCCATTCCGCGATTTTTGCGTCGAATGGCGAGAGAACGCAAAAATAAATCAAAATGTCGCCTGCCGTCATTTTAATGCCAACCATAACAGCCAAGAACAAGGTGACGAAGACCGCGAGGTTATCTTGTTCCGGGCTAATCGTATTGCTGACAAGCAGGGAAAGAAAAAACCTTTCCGCACGACGGACGCAAAACGCCGCTTCGAAACATTCACCGAAGCCGAGCGCGAATTAATAGTTCTAGCGATGAATGCCGAAAGTAGATTAGGCCGCTGCCTACCGAAGTTTATTTCCATCGCTGACCGAACACTGAATCTTTAATTAACAGCCTGTAAAGCACTGGCGCGTTTATTCCGTGCCGGGATTTGTATTGCCTGAAATTGGAGGTACCGCCATGCATTACGCCGTTTACATCCTTATTGCCATTGCCCTGTTCGTCAATGGAACACTGGCCCTCCACTGCTGGCGCCGTTGTCGCAACTTGGCATCACGCCCAGAGGATCGCAACTATGACTAGGTTATATTCCCCGAGCGTCACCGGCAGACTAAACCGAGCTAAACCCGACTGGACTGCTGAAGACCTCCGCATATTGAATGAATTCAAGGACAGCAAAAGCGCGGCTGCAATCGGAAAACTTCTGACGCCACCGCGCAGCCGCAGCGCTGTGTTGACAAAGGCCGACAACCTCAAAATATGCCTTTCCTTTCAAAAGGGGGAGCATTTTTCTGACGAGGAACAAGCGTTAATTAGAAATAACGCTGGGACAATGCGCGTGGCTGAAATGGCCAAAATAATCGGAAGGCCAGAATACGCCGTCAGGAAACATGCTAGCTATCACGGCATTAAATTACGCATTCCTAACGACGATGCCATTTTGATGTATCAGCTTAGAAAAGATTACGGATTGAGCCACAAGGAAATAGCCAAAAAATTCGAGATATCTCCCGGCACCGTTTTTTATTGGTGCAAAAAGTTTGAAAGCGACGAGTCAAAACTTAACCAAATCAACGAGGTGAAAAAATGAGCTACCCAGTGAAACCTAAACATACAGAAAACCTGCGCGTAATAATCAGCTTCCTGCGTGCGTTAATTCCATCTGAGAACAATGCATTTGCAAAAGCGCAAGTTGGTGTTTTTGCCGACATGATAAATGATGCCATTGCCGAATTAGAGGCACGACAAAAATCTGTCGGTATAGACCAGTACATTGCGGAACTGAAGGAGGAAGTTAAAAAGCAACGCCAGCGCATTGAGCACCTGGAGCAATACAAAGCGGGCTGGCTTTCTATCATCAATGCTTGCAATGAAGCCTACCCGCATTGGGCGCCATTATCTGAAGCCGATTTCCTGCGGGTAGCTGACTTAATCAAGTCTGTAGCCGCTGACCCTGTAGGTTTCCACGCCCGCGACGCTATTCTCGGCGGACAAAATGAGCATTTCAAACGCCGCTATGCTGGACATGGTCGCCGCATTCTGTTCATTCAGAAGAAGGACACCACCGAAATCTGTCTCCGCCAGGTGATCGCCACCCAGGCACTGCAAGCCTTAATCATCGCGGGGCTGAATACCGACGCCTGGGAAGACTACACCGACCTTACCGCTTCTGCCTATGCCATCGCCGACGAATTCCTGAAAGGCGGTACGCAATGAGCATCCATATCAAGATTGACGATCGCTTCGTCATTACCAGCGACGTGCATCAGTTCATCCTCAACCAGCGGGTAGTCGGTAAGGCTGGCGAAAGCGCAGGCAAAGAACGCCTGGTTCCTTTGGCCTACTGCCCCACTATCACCCAGTTGGTTAATGTCCTCGTTCACCAACATGTCCGCGACTCCGACATTCGCAGCATTTCGGAGCTGGCCGCCAAAATCACACGCATCGGCCAGCGATGTGAGTCGGCCTTTAAAGACGAAGAGCTGAAGGAAAAATACAGTGCGAAATACAGGGGAAAGGGGGCTGACCGTGGCTAGACGCACCTCAAACAGGCAGGCGCGGTTAACGCTTTGGGTTCCGATTGCCGGGTATGGTGCCTGCTTCAAAATTAGCAACCGGCGGTGGCAGGTGTACAGCGCCAACTACCCGAACATTTGGCAACACGTTAAACCGTCACGAAAACAAAAGGCATGTCAGCAACAGCCTATGCAACGGATAACCGGCTATGACCCAGGCGACGGGGAAGAACAGGCCGTTGAATGTGTGCTCCGCCGCGATCCAGTCACAGGCGTATTGACGTTAATGTCGGCGGATATTGTGGAACGTAAGGCTGGCGATCGTCGCATGTTCAATATCGACGAATGGCCGTTCTTGGATGTCTAAAGAAACCCGCGGTCGCATTCCCCCAACTCCGCCGCTGCCCTATCCGGGCGGCGGCGCTGTCGTGTCTGATCTTCCCTTCACTTGGAACGCGCCGCGCCATGCGATAAACCCACGCCAGGAAGAAACTCCGACTGCACCAGCACCGCAATCGCTGGCCGGTATCATCGCGCTTTACACCACTGAACGTCTGCACTTGGCCGAACAGGCGGAAGCCCTAAGTGAGGCAGCATGGCGCAAATACTTCAACAGCGAGGAACGCGATCCAGAGCTGCACGAATTCAACCAAGAAAGACGCCTAAGCCAGGTCAAACTGGCGCGGGAATTGTACCGCCATACCCCTTCGTTAGCCGCCCAGGCTGACTTGAACGCCCAACCAAAATTTATCCGCCAACCGCTGCAACAGCGGGTCGACTATCTGCGCCGGGAAGAAGGCGACGATCGGGCCAATGCGTTTTTATGCGACATCGTTAAAAGCGAATTGGCACGATTGGAGGTGGTACGCAACCGCCAACAAACCATCGGCTTTCGCCACATGGCAGGCCGTGAAGGTCTGGATGCCCTGCTGATTTTGCCGGAGCTGTACCAGGACGAGGTTAAAGGGCTGGCTGTCAAAGTGGCCACACACATGGACATGTTGTTCGTTGAGCAGTACGAAATGCTCGTCGCCGACACAGAGGACATCCCACTGGATGACATGTTGCAGCTTTACCGCCTGGTGGCCAACGAGGCCGCAAGGTTGTCCGTGCAGCCGCCGGGCTACCATGCACTGCTGCACGAAGGCACCCGCCGGGCGGAAATCCCCTACCATCTGATCCCCGGTGCAATAGCCCGCCTACGCTGCGCCAACTGGTGGTATCGCAAACTGTGGCGCCTGCGCTGCGAATGGCGCGAGGCCCAGCTCCGCGCCGTCTGCCTGGTGCACAAGCACGCGTCCGTTTATATCAGCCATGACGCCCTGATACACAAGCGCGAACAGCGCCGCAAGGCCATGGAATTTTTCAAAGCGCATGAGCTGACCAACGAAGACGGCGTCACGCTGGCGATGGAAGACGTGATCGAAGCCAGCAACAGCAACCCGAAGCACCGCCGCAATGAAATGATGGCCTGCGCCAAGGGGCTGGAACTGTTGGCCGAAATGCGCGGCGACTGTGCCGTCTTCTATACGATTACCACCCCGTCCAAATATCACGCGACGCTGGCGAGCGGTAAACCGAATCCGAAGTGGAACCACACCACCCCACGCGAAACCAGCGATTACCTGGTCAATCTGTTTGCCGGTATCCGCAAAGCAATGCACCGCCAGGGATTGCGCTGGTATGGCCTGCGTGTGGCCGAGCCGCACCACGACGGCACAGTACACTGGCATTTGCTGTGCTTCATGCGCAAGAAAGACCGCAAGGCGATTACCACCCTCATGCGTAATTTTGCTATTCGGGACGACCGGGCCGAACTGGGGCCGGGCCTGGGTAAAAACATCAAACCGCGTTTTGATGCCGAGCTGATCACCAAAAGCAAAGGTAGCCCGACCAGCTACATCGCCAAGTATGTGAGCAAGAATATCGACGGGCGCGGGCTAAAGGACACCATCAGCAAAGAGACCGGAAAATCGCTCAAAGACACAGTGGAGAACGTGACCGCCTGGGCATCGCTGCACCGCGTGCAGCAATTCCGCTTCTTCGGCATTCCCTCCCGTCAGGCTTACCGCGAATTACGGTTGCTGGCTGGGCAACTGGCCCGCAAGCAAGACCCACACCAGCCAAAGAAACGCGGCGCCCCGCAACTGGGAGACAAGCAGATGGACGATGTGTTGGCCGCCGCCGATGTCGGGTGTTTTGCTACCTACATCAGCAAACAGGGCGGCGTGTTAATACCGCGCAAGCACCACGTTGTCCGCACCGCTTACACCTCATCAGACACGCCGAACGATTACGGCGACCACGGCACGCAAATTTATGGCGTCTGGTCGCCACGGCTGGGCGATACCTCCCGCATCTGTACCCATACCGGCGACTGGAAAATGGTACGCAAGACCGACAACAACGCCCCGAATTCGGCGACCGACGCCAACGGCGGCGATCGCTTTGGGTTTGACGTTGACCGTCAGGGCGGCCCCGCCGCCCCTTGGACTCGTGGCAATAACTGTCCCCTAGAGCAAAATTCAAACAGCGAAGGGGGCGAAATTGCCACGCACCAAAAGCCGGAACGCATCCATTTTGAGCAACTGAGCTATAAAGAGCGGCGGGCATTACTAAAAAGAATGCGAGAGGAAGAACCGAAGGCGGCACAGGAACGGCAACTTGCCAAACCGCCGACGCCTGGAGAGCGTGCATTATCATCACAGCAGGGCGAACTGATTGGAAAACTGGATGATTACGCCTTCACCCTGGGGATCGACATCAGTCGGGTAGCATTACGGCGCCTGGTCATGGGGCAAACCGTCAATATTGACGGCGAACGGTACCGGGCAGGTATGGAAGGTGTACTGTATCGGGTTCATGACAGCGGAAAAAATTCACCTGGTGAACTGATCGCCCGCTTCGGACAAGCCCTTCGCAAGAGCAACAGCCAATAAAAAACCCGCTTTCGCGGGTTCCTGTTAAATCGTTTGGCCCTGGAGCAGGTCTAGAGCCATCTGCCGTTCATCAGGCTTTAACAAATTGAGCAACGACTTAACCAGACTGCTGCCTGTTTTTGCGCTTGGGCTTATTGTGTGCGAGAACGTGACATTCAGCACGAACGTATGGCCGCACTCAACATCTGAGCACGCACAATACAAATCAGACAGTTTTTTATCTTTCCTGCATGTCTTCCGAATAATGGCATTTTCGCCACACTCCGGACAGTAAACCTTCATTACCCGCATAGCTTCCCCCGAAACCACTGTGTTCATACAGTTTAACCGATTCGGGGGGTATCAGCTAATTACAACAAGCCGCGATCTGCGAGAACTTCTAGGCCAACGTCGGGCATTGTGTCACGTTGTTCTATCGTAAATGCGCCGTCGTAGACAGCAGCAAAAGCAACGTCACCCAGCATCGAAGATGTAGTGCTACCGTTGGGATCACCCCCAAGATGTAATGGTGTGTCGAGAGTTTGCCCTTGTGCAACATTATCGCCAAGCACCCCATAACGCAGCCCCAGCTCACTTACTCTAACGCTGGCACTTCCATCAGCCGGATTAAACACCCCTGCCGCTACATACCATTTGTCGATCTCCGGCTGGGCAATATTACCCAGGGAAATCGTGCCCAAGGAACCCGATGGATAAACATAGGACATCAGCAATTCACCGCTGTAGTAAAAGCTGAAACCGTGGCCGTTGTTTTCAGTCGTGTTACGGCAATTCAGGATGTTGATATAACGTGAAAGCGACGACAGTCTGAACGCCGTCAAGAATGAGACCGCCCCCTGACCGGGCTTAACCAAAGTGGTCGGTGACGGTTTCACCCCCTTGTCATAATGCAGCCCCCAATATTGGATCTGACCGCCGCCAGGTTTCACCTCGAAACCGTTGCCGCTGTTATCCAGCGGGTTCAACAAGTCGAAGCTGGCAAGTGTGGGCAGTGGGGACATAGTCTGCAATTTCGACATGATCGGGATATATTGTCGATTCCAGTCTGAATACTTGATGATTTTATTAGCAAATAAGCGGACGCCTGCGGCTGTCATGATTTTATCCTTTTAAATATTTGGGGAATGTTCTGGAGTGCCATGGTTCTCGTTGCCGATACCAATGAGCGTGCCGGTATACGTTGCGCCCCCTGCCGGGTCTAACCAGTCACAATTTGCCGTCCGAACGTTATTAGCATCAAAGTACAATGCACCAGCCGCATCGGGGTAGAGCTGAACGTCGGCACCTGTAACACGGCAGCGGTTCCCCGTGTCTCCAGCAGTGAAACGGGCCAACAGGCCGCCATGAATATCGAATGTTGCCCGTGCCCCGGCGGCGTTGATGATCACCGGGTCGCAGTTAATCAGCGTGACCTTAGGCACCCACGCGTAAGGGCTTTCCCGGTACGTCGTGCCATCGACGGTTTTGTCCCAGTCAGTGGTGTTTCCTGGCAGGTACACCATCGGGCAGGCGTTCGCAGCAATAACCGGGTTGTTGATGACGCTGATCACGTTCTCGCCGATGATCCGCGCGTTGGTGCCATCAGGTCGCAATTTCTGGCGACTGGCGTAGGGGTTGCTCGCCATGTCAGCACCAATGCGAAATACTGCCATGCAGGCGTTTTTATTTTCCGCCACGTTTGCCGCAGTCATTCCCCGAACACTGACTAACGACGGTAAATAGGTGCGGTTGTGTGGGCTGTACCGAGAACGGTACGCGCGGCAGAACGTGAACGCGAAGTTATCGGGCAGCGATTCCGGTGAGCCTTCCAGGTCGAACACGATATTTTCGCCAACAATCGTGTGCGGCGTTTTCGTCGTAATGCCATAGTTCACTGCGTCGCCGGAGTTCATCAGCACCACGTCAAACGACAACACGTTACTGGCCCAGGCTTTATCGATATTGCTATCGAAGCGGATCACCTGGTCACGCACGGTAAGATTAGACTCACAGTCTCCGGCATAGTCTTCGCGCATGGCGATCATGTAGCCCTGCCGATACTCAAGCGTGCCGCCTGCTTGTTCAATTGAATGCTGTGTAACAACGAATATGTTGTCCTCAAAGGTGTACTTGCCACCGCCTTGCAGGAAAATCTGTTTGCCTTTAAACAGGGTGCGGCTGATATTCACGTCGTAGCCGAATGAATGGAAATCAAAGCGGTTCATCACGGAGCGATCGATAAACAGGCGCTTGACGCCGTGGTGCCCTTGAAAGCCCCAGCCGTAAAGGCCGTAATAACCCGTAATGTGCGCTTCAATGCTGTTACGAAAACAAATAGCGTAAGCTCCGCCATCTTTGTTAGGCATACATTCCGCCGTGGCATTGGTCAGCCGAATATCGGTCACACCGTATGACCCCACCATGACGCGAGATTCGACATTGCCCGTTGCCCAGTTATTCAGTACTAGATCATTGACGGCAACCATTGAGCGTTCAATTTCAATATTGACGAATTTGCGCCCATTGCCCGCTTCGAAGAACGTCGGCGGCGTGAAGGCCAGCCATGCGTCTTCTTTCGGCTGTATCCAGGCTTCTGAAATAGTACCGGCAGGCGTGCTCTTAACGAGCTGGTCAGACAGTGCGCCATTGCGGCCGATACGCGAAAAATCGCGATACTTCACCTGGGTGCGCGGGTTCACCTTGTTGCCGTCTCGGTACAGTTCTACGGCGGAAGAAATGTAGCCGAACAGCCCGCCGCGATACTCATACAGTTTCGGAATCGGCAGGTATGTACTGCCTTTTTTGATGTACCGCGCGTAATTGGCATTGAGATCAGCCAGCTCGTCGGCAGTAAAGTCGATACGGCTTTTGCCCTGGATGCGGTACATGTAGACCGGCTCTGGAGAACCATCATCCACCCCATCGACTTTGCCCCAACGGGTTTCGTCCGTGCCACTGCGGTTGCATGTGACAATGGTACAACCTGACAGGTTTCCCGACGTGCGGACTATCCATTCAGAACCAACCCACAAAAAAGCCCCGGTATTCTGTACCACAGGCAAACCGTACCGGTTAGCAAAGGCGTGACAGCGCGCGATCGCTTCATCCGCCGCCAGAATATTGGCCAGCAATGACTGCGCGGCAGCCTCTTCGCCTTCTTTCGACAGCGCCACATACTGCTGGTAAATGGCGTCGGGGATGCGTGGGGCACCGAACATGTCATAACTGACCGAGTCCGTCAGGCGAACCCAGCGCCGACCATCGGCACCGACCAAAACACCGCCGCCGTCGTCTTCATCCGTTACACCAGGAAAAAACACAAATCGCCCGCCAATTTGGGCACCGACGACGTCTCGCACCGTGGCATCACCAGTATAATTTCGGATGTCGTCGTAACCTGTTGCTGTATCCCCTGGCGTAATGGCGCCAGCCTGTCCACTGCCGACGCCCAGGCCGACCGTCGTGCCGTCTTCTTTTGCCCCGGCGATCACGGCACCGTTGGCCGTGTAAATTAACCATACCCAGCCTGGAGGGGCGTTGTTATCGATATAGCTATCGCCAAACTTAAGCC
>NZ_JBIEIU010000014.1:0-99226 GCF_052113645.1 Serratia quinivorans
TGCGCCGGGTTGAACAACGCTTCAGCGTTGGCCCGCAGGGTGAGGCCTTTAGGCCGAATAATCGAACTTGTTCGATGAAGAGTCCCACTCCAGAAAAGCAAAAACCCAGCCATTGGCTGGGTTCTCTAAATATGGTGCCCGGACTCGGAATCGAACCAAGGACACGGGGATTTTCAATCCCCTGCTCTACCGACTGAGCTATCCGGGCAACGGGGCGCATTTAACCCTATTGGCCGGATATCGTCAATCGCTTTCTGTCACAAAGCCGATCGGTTGCTCTATTTTCATGCAGCGGCCGGTGGGGCAGGAGGGGTTCTCGGATGTGTTTCGAATATAGATATGCAGAAAAGATGTGTATTTATACCGTTTTGTTTTTTCTGGGTTTTATTTTTATATGATAAATAACAATGTGTTATGTCATGTTTGCGCGTGTGAAATTCGCATGATTGTTACTTGAACACCATAAGGAAACATGCAATCATTGCGCAAATTTTAGCACTCTAGTTCCCTAACGGTGTTTCCGCCCATTTAAGTCAGAGGGTTGCAGGCATGACTGGTTTTGTTACTCAAGCGCCATTGCGCACCAGACATCTGATGATGCCGTCACTCCGCCGTTATCTTTCCCGAACGCCGTCCTCCAGAAACGCCCAGCCCGTCATGCGGTAAGGCTACACCATGCTCGCTGTTAGGCATTATTAAAAATAGAGCTGCGGCTCTGATTTTACTGATGTCTATTGGACGCTGCCGATCCCAGTTCCCGATAGTGACCTGATAATCTTAAGAGAGTCAGCCGGTCACGCTTGCGCTCTGGGCTGCAACCCCGGACATCAATTTGCCGGGATAACCTTTGTTATCTCATCAGCGTGCCCCGTGGCACACCCTCATCCTTAATCGTTTGAGAGTTAGCACTATGAAAGAATTGAAAATAGCCACCAGCGCCAGCCTGGTCGCCGCGATTGAAACACTGCGTGAGATAGTTCGCGTCGAGCAGACTGATTATACCGACGTAGCGGCGTTAGTGGTGTCGGTTGATGACGTCAATGCCGGTATCCTGGCGCAGCTTAAAGCGACCGGGTTCGAGATCCCGACCTTTGTGGCGGTGGCCGGTGACGAGCATCTCTCCCCGGACTACCTGCCGTTTATCAGCGGTGTTTTTGCGCTGGATGGTGCCAGCAAGGCATTTTATATGGCGCAGTTGGAAGCCGCTGCGGATGCCTACGAACAGGCGTTGCTGCCGCCGTTTTTCAAGACCTTGAAAACCTATGTGGAAATGGAAAACTCGACCTTTGCCTGTCCGGGGCATCAGGGCGGGGAGTTTTTCCGCAAGCATCCGGCGGGTCGCAAGTTTTTCGAATTCTACGGTGAAACGCTTTTTCGTTCCGACATGTGCAACGCCGACGTCAAGCTGGGTGACCTGCTGATCCACGAAGGATCGGCCAAGGATGCGCAAAAGCATGCGGCGCGGGTATTCAACGCCGATAAAACCTATTTTGTGCTCAACGGCACCTCGGCCGCCAACAAGGTGGTGACCAACGCGCTGCTGACCCGTGGCGATCTGGTGCTGTTCGACCGTAACAACCATAAGTCCAACCACCATGGCGCACTGATCCAGGCTGGGGCGACGCCGGTGTATCTGGAAACCGCGCGCAACCCGTTTGGCTTTATCGGCGGCATTGATTCTCGCTGCTTTGACGAGCGTTATCTGCGCGAACAAATTCGCGAGGTGGCACCGGAGAAGGCCGAGGCAGCGCGCCCGTTCCGCTTGGCGATCATTCAGCTCGGTACCTACGACGGCACTATTTATAATGCACGCCAGGTGATCGACACCATCGGCCACCTGTGTGATTACATCCTGTTTGACTCCGCCTGGGTGGGTTACGAAGGTTTTATCCCGATGCTGAAAGAGTGTTCGCCGCTGCTGTTGGAGCTGGACGAACTTGATCCGGGCATTTTTGTCACCCAGTCGGTACACAAGCAGCAGGCCGGTTTCTCGCAAACCTCGCAGATCCATAAGAAAGACGACCACATCAAGGGCCAGAAGCGTCACTGCAACCACAAGCACCTGAATAATGCTTTCATGCTGCACGCCTCTACCAGCCCGTTCTACCCGCTGTTTGCTGCGCTGGACGTCAACGCCAAGATGCATGCCGGAGCCGCCGGTCGCCGCATGTGGATGGACTGCGTGAAGCTTGGCATTGAAACTCGCAAACAATTGTTGGAACGCTGTTCGCAGCTCAGGCCGTTTGTGCCGCTGCAGGTCGCGGGCAAGAACTGGCAAGATTACGACACCGATCTGATCGCCAACGACGCCCGCTTCTTCAACTTTGTGCCGGAGGAGAAATGGCACGGTTTTGAAGGCTATGCGCAGGACCAGTATCTGGTCGACCCGTGCAAACTGCTGCTGACCACGCCGGGTATTGATGCGGCCACCGGCCAATACACCGAGTTTGGCGTACCGGCCACCATTCTGGCCAACTTCCTGCGTGAGAACGGCATCGTGCCGGAGAAGTGCGATCTTAACTCGATCCTGTTCCTGCTGACCCCGGCGGAAAATCCGGCCAAAATGGAACAACTGGTGGACATGCTGGTGCAGTTCGAGCGTTACGTGGAAGAGGATGCGCCACTGAGCGTGGTGTTGCCCACGGTGTACCGTAAGAATGAGCAGCGGTATCGCGGCTATACCCTTCGCCAGCTGTGCCAGGAAATGCACGATCTGTACGTCAGCTTTGACGTTAAACAGCTGCAGAAAGAAATGTTCCGGCAGCGTCATTTCCCGCAGGTGATGATGAACCCGCAGGACGCCAACGTGGAGTTTATCCGCGACAACGTCGAACTGGTGCCGATCGGCCAGGCTGAAGGGCGCATTGCGGCGGAGGGCGCGTTGCCATACCCACCGGGCGTGCTGTGCGTGGTGCCGGGGGAAGTCTGGGGCGGGGCGGTGCAACGTTACTTCCTGGCGCTGGAAGAAGGCATTAACCGTCTGCCGGGCTTCTCACCGGAGCTGCAGGGGGTCTATATCGAGAAAAAGGATCACGGTTGGAAACGCATTTTCGGCTATATGATCAAGGCATAGATTGAGGCGGCCAAACAGGCCGCTTTTTAATCCTCCTGGCCTGGGATGACAAAGCAGAGGGGGGCGGCTACCTTTTAGATAAAAGCCATAGGTGCCGGAATAAGCTAATGAAAGAAGAGGGGTATCTCGAGTGGGTCGGCAGAGAGAAAAAACGCTCAACGCTGCGTAATTTTAACTGGTTCTTATTGGTTAATGTGTTGTTGGCGCTCTACCTGTTGTTTCAGCGCGCTGAAGCGTTAGGCGATCCTTCTCTCCTGCATTTGCTGCGCGGTGCGCCGGCGATCTGCGGTGTGATACTGGTGTCCACCCTATTTTTTTTCGTGCTACGCCAGTTGGCTACCGGAGGCGAAAAGCAAGCCTGGCGCGGTGCGGTAGTTTGCACGCTGCTGTTGACCCTGTGCTGGTGCGGTATCTTTCGCTATTTGGTCATAAGCAACAATGTGAATCTGGTTTATCCGTTGTCGCTCGGCCTGTTGTTTTCTTCCCTGATCGCGTTTTACCTGTCCCCACGGTTGTTTTTCCTGTTCAGCATTCCGGTGCTGCTGGTGGCGATTGCCGAAAATATGGTTATCCGCAGCGCTTTTTCACTGGTGAACCTGATTTCATATGCGCTGATGCTGTTTCTGATTTATTCGGCGCAGAGCCGGCTGGAGCAATGGTTCCGGCTGGCGATTGAGCGTGAGCAGGAAAACAAGCAGCTGATTGAGCGGTTGAGCAAGTTGGCACACCGCGATCCGCTCACGGGTATAGCCAATCGTCGCTATTTCGATCACTACTTTGACGCAGTTCTGTTACGCGAATCGACGCTGCAGTCGCCGTTTTCCCTAATCCTGCTGGACGTCGATTTTTTCAAAAAATATAACGACCACTATGGCCATCAGCAGGGAGACGAGTGCCTGATTCGGTTGGCTACCTGTCTGGAAAGCGCCACGCGGCGTGCACAGGATCTGGTGGCCCGCTATGGCGGGGAAGAGTTCGTGATCATGCTGCCGAAATCCGATGTTCACGAGGCGACGCAAGTGGCTCAGAGGATTGAAGCATTGCTTGCCGGTCTGGCCATACCGCATGCGGCTTCCGAGGTGGCCTCATGGGTAACGGTGAGTCAGGGTATTGCGCAATGGCAGCCGGGACAGGATCGTGAACAACTGCTGGGGGCCGCCGATCGTGCCCTGTACCGAGCCAAGGAACTGGGTCGCAACGGTTTTAGTGTAGCGGAGTGAGGTTGGTGGTCAGGGCGATACGAGAGATCGCCCTGACCGGGCAATTAACGGCGTCGGTAACTCTTCTGCGCGTTGTTCACTTTCACCAGATAGCGGCGAGATTCGCCGGCCGGGTGCTTGGTGGTCAGCGTCTGGTAGACGTCGCCAGGCTGCATGCCGTTGATGATGCTTACCGCACGGGTTCTGTCGCTCGAGAACACCCGCAGCACGCTGCCGGCGCCACCGTTATAGGCGGTGATAACGGCATAGCGGCGTGAGGTTGGGTTTTGAATCCCGCCCAAATAGTTGTTCTGCAAAATGGCCAGATAGGCGGTACCGGTGTCGATGTTGTTCTCCGGATCGAACAGGTAACTGCGGCTGGGTTTGCCCCATTTCCCACGCATCTGGAACACATCCTTACCGGCGGTGTGCTGCACCACCTGCATCAGACCCAACGCATCTGAACCGCTCACCGCATACGGGTTAAAGCTCGATTCGGTTTGCATGATCGCCAGGATCAGCGACTCTTCCACCCCGTATTTCTCCGACGCCTTACGGACCATCGGCAGGTATTTGTGCGCACGCTGGTCCAGGTGGTTCGGCACCAACTGAATAGTGACCGAGTAAATCACGTGCAGGCCGGAAGTGCGTTTTTGCAGCTTACTCTGCAACAGATAGTCGGCGAAGTGCGCCGCGCGCCATTCCCAACGGATCGGTGCGCCTTTGTTATCCAGTACCTGGCCGTAAAGGAACGGCTCTTTACTGATCTGGATATCGTTGACGTCGGAATAGAGGTCGATGGAACCTGGATCGTCCCCCATCAGCAAGGTGCTGATAATCGCCTGGCGCAGGTGCGCAGCAGGGTCGGTGGTAGCGATGGTTTCAATGGTGATGGCACCGGTATCAAAGTTGATGTGGCTACGGGTTTGATACTGGTCGGTGTATTTAACGTAATCTTTTGGCCCGGCGATCAGAACTTCGTTCAGACCCCAGATATTCTCGATGTTGTGGGCGAACTGCCCCATCAGGATCTCGAAGCCGTTGGTGTCTTTGACCCAGGCTTCGTTGACTTCGGTGCTTTTTTTGCCGGAACAGGACATCAGCAGGGGCGCTATCACTAGCAAAGCTACAATTTTCTTCATCTTAAAGCCGTATACGAGAAGTATTGGAAGGGCCAGCGCCTGGCCCCAACAGCATTATTCGCTCGGTGGCGTATAGCCTTCGATATGGACGTCGTGTCCTTCGAACAGGAACTTGATCATTTCCGCTTCCAGCAGCTTGCGGTCATCAACGTTCATCATGTTCAGCTTTTTCTCGTTGATCAGCATGGTTTGTTTTTTCATCCATTCTGCCCAGGCTTCTTTCGAGATCTCGTTATAAATGCGTTTGCCGACTTCCCCAGGGTAAAGCTGGAAGTCCTGCCCTTCGGCGTCGCGCTGCAGGAAGGTACAAAAAATGGTTCTGCTCATGCTAATTCCTCATCAATGGCACTATCGCCAAATAAACCCTGTTGGCGCGGGGACTGTTTTGCCAACTGTTGCAACAGGCGGTCAACCGGCGCTGCCAGCCCGACCGATGGCGGCTGCGCTAAGTTATACCAGAGACCGGTGCCCTCATCCATGCTGGCGCCTGCGACGTCCATTTCCAGCCATATTGGCACGATATCGAGATGGAAATGACTGAAAGTATGGCGAAATGCGGTCAACTGCTCCCGGCGATTGTTGTTCAGACCGCGCTGTTGCAGCCAGAGTTCCATCTCTTCGCGTTCGCTGAACTGCGGGAAGCAGAACAGGCCACCCCATAGCCCGACGGCGGGGCGCTGCTCAAGCCAGGCGCGTTCGCCATGCTGCAGCAATAAAAAGTAGGCGGTTTTTTCCGGCAAGGTCTGCTTGGGCTTTTTGCCGGGGTATTTTGCCCAACTGGTATGGGCATAGGCGATGCAGCCAAGGCTGAGCGGGCACAGTTCGCATTTCGGCCTGGAGCGAGTGCAGACCATTGCCCCCAGATCCATCATTGCCTGGTTGAACTGGTCGACGCCCTTGGCCGGGGTAACGTTTTCGCTGATCTCCCACAGCCGGTTTTCGACGTCTTTCTTGCCCGGCCAGCCTTCGACGGCGTAACAGCGGGCCAGCACGCGTTTCACGTTACCGTCGAGGATCGGATAATGTTGGCCAAGCGCCAGCGACAGCACGGCGCCTGCCGTTGAGCGACCGATGCCGGGCAGGGCGTGGATTTCTTCAAAGGTTGTCGGGAACTCACCGCCGTGCTGTGCGACAATAGCCTGCGCCGCCTTATGCAGGTTGCGCGCACGGGCGTAGTAGCCCAGGCCGGTCCACAGGTGCAGCACTTCGTCCAACGGCGCTTCAGCCAGCGCGCGTACGTTGGGAAAACGTGCCATAAAGCGCTGAAAGTAAGGGATCACGGTGGCAACCTGAGTTTGTTGCAACATGACCTCAGAGAGCCATACTTGATAGGCGGTCTTATCAAGCTGCCACGGCAAGGTTTTACGGCCGTAACGCTGGTACCAGTCAAGCACCACCTGTGCGAACTGTTGTGCTTGCATCATAAGCTGATTCGATATCCGGCAGAAAATGAAGCGCGATTGCAGCATAGAGTCATGATGCTGTAAACCGGAACTTTCCGACGTCGCACGGCAGGTACATTAGATGAACACTTGCTAAACCAATGTATCTTTGCATAATGCGCGTTTCCCTAATTGGCAGCCAAACAGACAGAAAGCACTATGATTAATGACGTCATCTCCCCAGAATTTGATGAGAACGGCCGCGCGATGCGCCGTATCCGCAGTTTTGTTCGCCGCCAGGGGCGGTTGACCAAAGGCCAACAGCACGCGTTGGACCACTATTGGCCGGTGATGGGCGTGGAGTATCAGGCTGAACCTGTCGATATCGCCGCACTGTTCGGGCGCGATGCGCCGACCGTGCTGGAGATCGGTTTTGGCATGGGGGCCTCGCTGGTGACCATGGCGGGCAATAACCCACAGCAGAATTTCTTGGGGATTGAAGTCCATTTGCCGGGCGTAGGTGCCTGCCTGGCCGACGCTACCGAAGCGGAACTGAGCAACCTGCGCGTGATGTGTCACGATGCGGTTGAGGTGCTGGAGAATATGATCCCGGACGGTTCGCTGGACATGGTGCAGCTGTTTTTCCCCGATCCGTGGCACAAAGCGCGCCACAACAAACGCCGCATCGTACAGACGCCGTTTGTTGAACTGGTGCGACGCAAACTGAAAGTCGGCGGCGTCTTCCATATGGCCACCGACTGGCAGCCTTATGCAGAACATATGTTAGAGGTTATGAACGGGATCTCAGGCTATCGGAATCTTTCCAGCGATAATGATTACGTGCCGCGCCCGGATTCACGCCCACTGACAAAATTTGAATTACGCGGCCAGCGTCTGGGACATGGCGTTTGGGATTTGATGTTTGAGAGGAAAGAATAATGGCTAAGAACCGCAGTCGTCGTTTACGTAAAAAGTTACACATTGAAGAATTTCAGGAGCTGGGTTTCTCCGTAGCATGGCGCTTTGCCGAAGGCACCGCGGTTGAAGATATCGACAGCACGCTGGACGCTTTCATCGACGAAGTGATTGAGCCGAACGGCATGGCGTTTGACGGTAGCGGCTACCTGCAGTGGGAAGGGTTGATCTGCCTGCAGAAGATCGGTCACTGCACCGACGAACAGCGCGAACTGGTCAAAAACTGGCTGGAAGCGCGTAAACTGACCGACGTTAAGGTCAGCGATCTGTTCGATATCTGGTGGGACTGATTTTCCTGCCTGATAAGCGCGGCCTGATGTCGCGCTGAATCTATTGATTTAAGGTGCCTTTATGGCACCTTTATTTTGTCCGGAGTGTGACCGCGGTGGTAACAACATTGGATAACGCGTTGCTGGATGACATCCTGCAACAGGTGCGCCCGTTGATTGGCCAGGGCAAGGTGGCGGATTATATTCCGGCACTGGCGGAAGTGGCTGCCGATCGCCTGGCGATCGCGGTTTGCACCGTCGACGGCGAGCTGTTCCAGGCCGGCAACGCCTGCGAGCGCTTCTCTATTCAGTCCATTTCCAAGGTGCTGAGCCTGACGCTGGCGCTGACGCGCTATCAGGAGCCGGAGATCTGGCGCCGGGTCGGCAAAGAGCCTTCCGGTCTGCCATTCAACTCGTTGTTGCAGTTGGAAATGGAGCAAGGCAAACCGCGCAATCCGTTTATCAACCCCGGCGCGCTGGTGGTGTGCGACATGCTGCAAACCCGGCTCAGCGCGCCCAAGCAGCGCATGCTGGAAGTGGTGCGCCAACTGGCCGGTGAAGATGACCTGGCCTATGACTCGCGGGTGGCCCGATCCGAGTTCGAACACTCCGATCGCAATGCGGCGATAGCCTACCTGATGAAGTCGTTCGGTAACTTCGAAAACGACGTGCTTACCGTACTGCAAACCTATTTTCACTACTGTGCGCTGCGCATGAGCTGCGTGGAGCTGGCGCGCAGCTTTGTTTATCTGGCCAATCATGGCCGTGATCTTAGCGGGAGCGAAGTGATAAGCCCCCTGCAGGCGCGCCAGATTAATGCGCTGATGATGACCAGCGGGATGTACGACGGCGCAGGGGAATTTGCCTATCGCGTGGGCATGCCGGGCAAGTCCGGAGTGGGGGGGGGTATCGTCGCTATCGTGCCCGATGAGCTGTCGATCGCCGTCTGGTCACCGGAGCTGGATGCCTCCGGTAACTCACTGGCGGGAACTGCGGCGCTGGAACTGTTGTCTCAACGGATTAGCCGTTCGATTTTTTAGCCCCACCACGGAAGGGCGTCAGGAGAATATATGTTAAAGAAAACCGGGTTAGCCTTACTGCTGTTGACTGCTTCACAGGCCCATGCCGAGTATCAGTGCAGCGTTAAACCCCAGGACGATGTGATTATCAGCCCGCAGAACGTGCAGGTGACCGGGGCCAGCGGCAATCTGCAGATTTCCCCGGATGGCGACGTAACCCGTAACGGCCAGGCCTTGAGCCTGAATGACAGCCAGCGCCAGAAGGCCTTCAGCTACCAGAGCGCACTGCGCAAAGAGTTGCCGTGGATCGACAACGGCGCGCAGCAACATTTGGAAAAAGCGCGGGTGGCGCTGGACAAGGTGATCGTCAAAGAGTTGGGCAGCGACAGCAACGTGCGCAACCGTCTGACCACGCTGAATGGCCAGCTCAAGCAGCAGATGAACCGTATCATCGAACACCGCAGCGACGGCCTGGCTTTCCATCACAAGGCGATTGATCAGGTTGAGCAGGATGGCCGCAATCTCGTCCAGCAGAGTATGGGCGGCGTATTGCAGGACAGCCTGAATGAAATGGGCGTCAAGCAGGCGGCCAATAGCGGCGGTAACCCGCTGCAGGCGATCATGGGCAATCTGGGGGGGCTGCAGAAGGCGATTCAGAACGAATGGAATAACCAGGAGCAGGACTTCCAGAACTTCGGCCACGACGTGTGCAACCGCGTTACCGGTTTGGAAACCCAGCGCAAAGATCTGCTTAATGCTTTGAAGTGATCTGGCTATTGGCGCGTTTTTTGACCTTCTAACGAGTATCTGACAGACTGGCTAAACTATAATCAATTGCCAAAAGGATTTTGCATTGATGCCCGTGATATTTCGTTATAAAGGTTATAAATTCTTTTTTTATTCGAATGAAGGTGAGCCTCTGGAACCGGCTCATATTCACGTCAGAGACGCTGTGGCGGAAGCCAAATTCTGGCTGCTGCCGGAGGTGCTGATAGCCCGCAATGATGGGTTTAATGCCAGAGTATTAAAAGAATTAACTGAAGCCGTTGGAGTCCATAAGGGGTTATTTTTGGAGGCCTGGGATGAGTATTTCAGCTAAGAATGTAAGCTTTGATGAGACAACGATGTGGGTTGAGTTGAGCGATGCCAGAATTATCGGTGTTCCACTCGCATGGTTCCCTCGATTGCTGAATGCGACGAACCAAGAGCGCGCCCACTATGAGCTAAGTGCTCGTGGGATCCATTGGGATACGTTGGATGAAGATATTTCTGTTGAGGGTTTGCTAAAGGGAAGGGGGGATATCACTCATTGCCCCCACCATGCGGCCTGACGCTTAAAAAAAGCGCTGAAAATTCAGCGCTTTTTGCTATTCATCTGCCAGGAACAGTTCCAGCAACGAGTTAAGGAACAGTTTGCCTTTTTCGGTGATCTGCCAATATTCCGGCGTTTCTTCCAGATAACCTTTCGCCAGCGCTTCGTCCAGTGGAGCGCGGATAGTGCTTTCATCCAACCCGGTGTAATTGACGAATTCAGCGCGCGGCGCGGCTTCCAGCAGGCGGAAGCGATTCATAAAGAACTCGAACGGCCGATCCGCCGCCGTCACCTCATGCTGCTTGTCCATATACTTGCCCTGCATAAAACCGCGCGGGTGCTTGGTTTTAGCGGTGCGAACAATGCGGCCGTCGCTGAAGGTCAGCTTGCCGTGTGCACCACAACCAATCCCCAGATAGTCGCCAAAGCGCCAGTAGTTGAGGTTATGTTGGCACTGATAGCCCGGTTTGGCGTAGGCCGAGGTTTCATACTGCTGATAGCCGGCGGCGCTCAGCAACTCATGACCCCGCTCGAAAATATCCCACAGGGCATCGTCGTCCGGCAGCACCGGCGGGCGCGAGCTGAACAGGGTATTGGGCTCGATGGTCAGTTGATACCACGACAGATGCGGCGGATTGAGGGCAATGGCCTGGCGCAGATCGTCCAGTGCTTCTTCCAGCGACTGGTCCGGCAGGCCGTGCATCAGATCGAGGTTAAAACTGCGCAGCCCGAGGCCGGTGGCCAGGTGCGCTGCGCGTTTGGCCTCTTCCGGGCCGTGAATGCGTCCCAGACGAGTCAACTTCTCGGCGCTGAAGCTCTGCACCCCGATAGAAATGCGGTTCACACCGGCGCGCTGGTAGCCGCTGAAGCGATCGGCCTCCACGGTGCCAGGGTTGGCCTCCATGGTGATCTCGGCATCGTCAACGACCCTGATGCGTGACCGGACGCCGTCCAGCAGCGATTGCATCGCTTCGGCACTCAGCAGGCTGGGGGTGCCGCCGCCGATAAAAATGGTGCTGATTTCACGGCCGCTGACCAGCGGCAGATCGGCATCCAGATCCGCCAGCAGGTGATCGACATACTCTTGATGCGGTACTTCGCCCTTCAACGCATGCGAGTTGAAGTCGCAGTACGGGCATTTCTGCACGCACCACGGAATGTGAATGTACAAACTCAGCGGGGGCAACTTAAGCATTGCGCATCGCTTCCAACATCAGCTTCAGGGCTTTACCACGGTGTGATACTGCGCGCTTTTCGTCACGGCTCAGTTCGGCAGCGGTGCGGCCCAGCTCCGGAACGTAGAAGATAGGATCGTAACCGAAACCGCCAACACCGGCGGCAGCCTCGGCGATTTCACCGGCCCAGCTGCCGTGGAACACCAGCGGCGTTGGGTCTTCCGCGTGGCGCATATACACCAGCACGCAGTGGAACTGTGCGCCGCGGCTGCCCTGAGGCACGTCTTTCAGCGCCACCAGCAGTTTGTCGAGGTTTTGCTGGTCAGAGGCGTCTACACCCGCGTAACGTGCAGAATAGATGCCTGGCGCGCCGCCCAGCGCATCCACCGCCAGACCCGAGTCGTCGGCGATTGCCGGCAGGCCGGTGATTTGTGCCGCATGGCGGGCTTTCAGGATGGCGTTTTCGATGAACGTCAGGCCGGTTTCTTCGGCGGAATCCACACCCAATTCGGTTTGTGCGACCACGTTCAGGCCAAAATCGGCCAGCAGGTCGGCGAGTTCGCGCACTTTACCCGGGTTACCGGTGGCAAGAACGACTTTTTGCATGATGACTACCTTGAAATTTATTCGATTAGCGCCGCGACCACGGCGGGGATCTGTTGCGGATTAACGATGCGTAACTGTTTATGCCGCCCCAGTTCGCCTTTCTCTATGGTGACGTTGCTTTTCGCCACTTTGAACTGCTTGGCGAGAAACTTGATCAGATGCGCGTTGGCCTGGCCGTCTACCGGCGGGGCGGTAATGGCGACTTTAAGTTCGTCGCCATGCAAACCGACAATCTGGTCGCGGCTGGCTTTCGGCTGAATATATAGCCTGATTGCCAGCCCGTCCAGCACGGGGGTGACTGCACTCACAGCAGGAACCAGATCTCACCGAACAGATCCATGCCCAGGTAGTTGATCAGATACAGGATCAGGATCACCACCATTGCTGAAAAATCAATGCCGCCCATGGCCGGAAGAATACGGCGAATTGGCGCCATCAAGGGTTCGGTCAGTTGATACATCAACTGGTCAATCGGGCTGCGCCCCTGACTGATCCAGCTCATCAGCGCACGGATAATCATCACCCAGAAGATCAGGTAACCGGCCGACTTCACCAGCGAGATCAAACCAAACAGCAGGTTATACGGGCTGAGTGACATCGCGCCGCCCTGAATGAGCAGCAACAGTGGGTACTTGATGGTCATCAGCAGGAACGCCAACAGCAGCGATGCGCTGTCGATGGGGCCCAGTGATGGAATGATGCGACGCAGCGGGCCGATCACCGGCTGGGTGATCTTCACGATAAACTGCGCGAATGGGTTGTAAAAGTCAGCGCGTGTCCACTGCATCCAGATGCGCAGCAGCAGTACCATGACGTAAAGATCAATAACGGTTTTGACCAAAAAAGTCAGCGTTAGCATGAAGTCGTCCTTCTCCTTAACTCTCGATTATTTAAAATGATTTTTCCATTTCCTGCGCGCGGGAAACTGCCGCCTGCATGGCTTTGGCCACGGTGGCCGGCAGCTGTTGCTCGTTGAATACCCGCAGTGCCTCGGCGGTGGTGCCGCCTTTGGAAGTCACCTGCTCACGCAAGGTCGACAATGGCGTCTCCGGGTTGGCTTCCACCAGCGCCGCGGCGCCGGAAGCCGCCTGTTGTACCAGTGCGCGGGCGGTCTGGCTGTCGAAGCCCATACGTTCGGCTTCCTGCTGCATGGCTTCCATAAACAGGAAGAAATAAGCCGGTGCGCTGCCCGCTGCGGCGATCACGCCGTTGATGCCATTTTCGTCATCCACCCAGCACACCTTGCCGACCGAGGCCATCAAATCGCTGGTGTAGTCGCGGTCCTGCTGGTTGACCTGCTGCGGTGCATACAGGCCGCTCATACCTTTGCCCACCAGCGATGGGGTGTTCGGCATGATGCGCACCAGGTTCAGCTTGTCGGCCAGCAGTTGGTAAAAACGGCTGACCTGAATGCCGGCTGCGATCGACAGCACCAGTTTGCCGCTGAAATCGATCTGATCGCGCAGCGGCTGGCAAACGTCCGCCATCATCTGCGGCTTAACCGCCAGCACAATAACATCGGCCGCGCGTGCGCAGGCAAGGTTGTCGCCGCTGCTGACGATACCGTAGTCGGCCGCCAGCGCATCGCGGTTTTTAGCCGAAGGCGCGCAGACGCTAATGGATTTGGCTGGGTAACCGCCCGCCACCAGGCCGGCGATGATGGCACGCGCCATGTTGCCGGCGCCAATAAAGGTAATCTTACGGTGTTGCATTAAAATTCCTCGTCAGTGTGTATCCCCGTCGTCTTGCAAGCAGCAGCCAGGCTACAACTTGAAAGCCATAGGGCAGGTTAAATCGCTGAATAATCACGAGCGCCAAAAATTGCGGTGCCGATACGCACCAGGGTGCTGCCTGCGGCAATGGCCGCCGCCATGTCATCGGTCATGCCCATCGACAGTGTATCCACCTGCGGATAATGCTGTTGCAGAGCCAGAAAGGCATCGCGCATCCGGCCGAACACCGCCAACTGGCTCTGGTAATCTGCTTGCGGAGCCGGAATGGCCATCAGCCCGCGTAACCGGACGTTTGGCAAGGCGACCACCGCCGCGGCCAACGCCGGCAATTCAGCCAGTACAATGCCAGATTTACTTGGCTCATCGCTGATATTTATTTGGATCAGAACGTTAAGCGGCGGCATGTCCGCCGGGCGCTGGTCGCTCAACCGCTGGGCGATGCGCAACCGATCGACGGTGTGGCACCAGGCGAAATGCTCCGCGACCAGCCGGCTCTTATTGGATTGCAAAGGACCGATAAAGTGCCAATCCAGCGTCGCGCCTTCCGGCTGCGCGGCGAAATGCTGAACTTTATCCACGCCTTCCTGAACATAGTTCTCGCCGAAGGCACGCTGGCCTGCCGCGATGGCTTCTGCGATCGCCGCCACAGGTTTGGTTTTACTCACTGCAAGCAGCGTCACTTCTTCTGGAGCACGAGCGCAGCCTTGAGCGGCCGTGACGATGCGGTGTCTGACATCCTGCAGATTCTGTTGGATAGTGCTCATTATTGACCCAGGAGATTGATATGGATATCGGTGAATTCGTGGCCCTTAGTGTAAAGCATAATGCTTCCGATCTGCACCTTTGTACGGGGCATCGGCCGATGTTGCGCATTGATGGTGAATTACAGCCCCTGGAAGGGGCGGAAAGACTGACCGAGACGAAGATGCACCGACTGTGCAGCGCGCTGTTGCAACCCCAGCAACGGCAGCAATTGCAACAGCAGGGGCAGCTTGATCTGGCACTGACGCTACCGGGCGATATCCGGTTGCGCGCCAATTTCTTTCTGCAAAGCCTTGGGGTCTCGGTTGCCATGCGGCTGATTGCCGGTAATTGTCCTACCTTGGCGGACCTGGGGGCGCCGGATATTCTCCCGGCGCTGATGAGAAGGGAGGATGGGTTGATCCTGGTGACCGGGGCGACCGGCAGCGGTAAATCCACTACCCTGGCGGCAATGATCGAGGACATCAATCAGCACCAGCGGCGACATATCCTGACGCTGGAAGATCCGATCGAGTTTATCCACCACAGTCGGCAATGTTTGATCCAGCAGCGTGAGCTGGGCCGCGACAGCCACAGTTTTGACGATGCACTTCGTGCTGCCCTACGTGAGGATCCGGATGTGATCTTGCTGGGGGAGCTGCGTGACACCACAACCATTCGGCTGGCGCTGACCGCCGCGGAAACCGGCCATCTGGTACTGGCGACGTTGCATACCCGCAGTGCGCCGCAGGCGGTGGATCGGTTGGTGGATGTTTTTCCAGCGGAACAAAAGCCCTATGTGCGCGCCCAACTGGCCGGCAGCCTGCAAGCGGTGATTGCGCAGAAACTGTTGAGCCGGGCCGGTGGCGGCAGGGTGGCAATTTTTGAGGTGCTGACGGCGACGGCGGCGGTCAGCAGCATGATCCGCGAGGGCAAAACTCATCAACTGGCTAACGTGCTGCAAACCGGCGGGCAGTCCGGTATGCAGACCTTTGAGCAAGGCCTGCAACAGCGGATCAGTGCGGGATTACTTGGCGGCGGGGAGGGGGCTTTGCGAAGGGATTAACCCAACTGCCGTTCGAACCAGCTTTCCAGAATAACCACCGCCGAGGCGGAGTCCACGCTGCCCTTGTCCAGCGCGCGGAAGCCGCCGCGGTCGAACAGGTTGGCGCGGGCTTCGACGGTGCTGAGACGCTCATCATGCAACGCGATTTGCACGCCAAAACGGCCGTGCAGGCGGTTGGCGAACTTGCGCGCTTGCTCGGTGACCAGCTGTTCGGTGCCGTCCATATTCAGCGGCAGGCCGACCACCACCAGATCCGGTTGCCACTCTTTCAGCAGCTTTTCGATCTTCTGCCAGTCCGGCGAGCCGTCCTGCGCTTTAAAAGCCGCCAGCGCGCGGGCGCTGCCGGTAAGCTCCTGACCAATGGCCGCGCCGATGCTTTTGGTGCCGAAATCGAAGGCGATAATGGTACGGTTGGTCATCAGGCGTGTCCTGCGTGGTTGGCAATGCTGCGGATATCGATGCCAAGGCGGTTGGCGGCCTCGCGCCAGCGGCTGGCGATCGGCGTATGGAACAAGATGTCGGTGTCGGCTTCAATGGTCAGCCAGGCGTTTTCCAACACCTCCTGTTCCAATTGGCCCTTTTCCCAGCCGGCATAGCCGAGCGCCACCAGTACCTCACCCGGCTGTTCCGGTGTGCCCAAGGTTTCCAGCACGTCTTTCGAGGTGGTGATCATGGTATCCGGCGAGATCTGAATACTGGAGCCGAAGCCCTTGCACGGCGTATGCAGGATAAAGCCGCGGTCGTCAGCCAACGGGCCACCGGCAAACACCGGTTTATCCAGGCTGATGGCCGGATCGCGCGCCTGTGGCATGATCTTCAGCTTGCTCAGTACCGTTTCCACCGTGAACTGTTCCACCGGTTTATTGATCACCAGGCCCATGGCGCCGTCTTCATTGTGCTCGCAGACATAAATCACCGAGCGTTTGAAGCGAGGATCCTGAAGTGATGGCATAGCGATAAGAAAATGGTGTTGTAAATTCATGGTGTTATTTAAGGTAATTGATTGGTGAGAAGTTAAACAGCCGCCAGTATGCGGCTATCCCCAACGCCTTTCAAGCCGCGACTCGCTTGACGCGGGCCGACAGCGTCATTCAGGGGGGCAGGATGGCGGGCGACGTCGTCGCCCGCATTGCGATTACTTCGCCGCCAGACGCTTTTCGATCGCGTCCATCAACATACCGGTAATGGAAACCGGGAAGGCCGCTTCTATTTCACGCGCACAGGTTGGGCTGGTGACGTTGATTTCAGTCAGTCGATCGCCAATCACGTCCAGGCCAACAAAGATCAGCCCTTTTTCTTTCAGCGTCGGGGCTACCGCACGTGCAATTTTCCAGTCGCTTTCGCTCAGTGGGCGTGCTTCACCACGGCCACCGGCCGCCAGGTTACCACGGGTCTCGCCCTGGGCCGGGATACGTGCCAGGCAGTAAGGCACCGGCTCACCGTCAACCACCAGAATGCGTTTATCGCCTTCCTTGATGGCCGGCAAGAAGTTCTGCGCCATGCAGAAACGGCTGCCGTGCTCGGTCAGGGTTTCAATAATCACCGACAGGTTAGGGTCGTCCTGCTTCACGCGGAAGATTGACGCGCCGCCCATGCCGTCCAGCGGCTTGAGGATGATGTCGCCGTGCTGCTGGTGGAATTTGCGGATGTGCGCCGCGCTGCGGCTGACCAGGGTATCCGGCGTCAATTCCGGGAACCAGGCGGTGAACAGCTTTTCGTTGCAGTCGCGCAGGCTCTGCGGCTTGTTGACCACCAGCGTGCCTTTGACCTCTGCGCGTTCCAGAATGTAGGTCGCGTAGATGTATTCGGTATCAAACGGCGGATCTTTACGCATCAGGATCACGTCCAGATCCTGCAGCGCCAGATCCTGCTCGCTGCCAAAGCTGAACCAGCTTTCTTTATCTTCCTTGACGCTCAGCAGGCGGGTGTGGGCGCGGCCGTCACCGGCGTGCAGATAGAGATCGTCCATCTCCATGTAGTGCAGTTCCCAGCCACGGCGCTGCGCTTCGAGCAGCATGGCGAAGCTGGTGTCTTTCTTGATATTGATGGAAGCGATAGGGTCCATCACGATGCCGAGCTTAATCATCTTTTCTCCTTTAACCCAGATCGCCGAAACGTACCTGCAAAGCGGTAATTGCGGTGAGCGCTGTGGTTTCTGTACGCAGAACGCGTGGCCCCAGCAGGATATCAGTAAATCCGTGGCCTGTGGTCATCGCAATTTCGTCGGCGGATAAACCGCCTTCCGGCCCAATCAGCAGGCGGACATGTTCCACCGGCAGCGGCAGGGTATTGATGCTGTGGCTGGCGCGGGGATGCAGGTTGAGTTTCAGGCTGCCATCTTGCTCGGCGCACCAGTCTTCCAGTTTCATCGCCTCGCGAATTTCCGGGATGCGGTTACGGCCACACTGTTCGCAGGCGGCGACGGCAATCTTTTGCCATTGCTGAATTTTTTTCGCCAGACGCTCGCCGTCCAACTTCACGCCGCAGCGCTCGGAAAACAGCGGGGTGATGACATTCACCCCAAGCTCGATGGATTTCTGAATGGTGAACTCCATCTTCTCACCGCGAGAAATCACCTGGCCCAAATGCAGATTGAGCGGCGACTCACGGTCTTCCAGTTGGCCGGCAGCGAGCCGCACCTGCACGTTTTTTTTGTCGACCTGGATGATCTCGGCGTCAAACACCTGGTTGCTGCCGTCGAAGAGCTGCAGCGCCTGACCGGCGCTCATGCGCAGTACACGCCCGATGTGGTTGGCGGCGTCTTCGCTTAAGAAGATTTCCGCATGGTCGATCAACGGCTGCGGGTGATAAATGCGGGGTATACGCATATGAATATTCGATCCTGACTCATGTGCAGTCATCAGTGCTGCAGCTTGAAAAAAAAGAGTATATACCCAAAGTAATTGAAGCTGCAGCAAGGCGGCAAGTGAGTGCATCCCGATGAGCTTACTTAAGTAAGTGATTCGGGGGCGCTCACGCAGTCAACACCGCTGCAGTTTTAAGTACGAAGGGGATTTAGCCCTTTCGTTGCTGGCAAGCCTGTTGAATATAGGGATTATGGTTGCCTTGTACCTTAGCGATGCGTGCCTCTCGCAGGCATTCCCACCGGCTGACCGGATACTGGCGGTTCCACACGTCGAAAAGCTGGGTCTGTTGGCGCGAAAGCCGCAGTTGATAACGGTCGCGCATATAAAAGTAGGTGCGGGCGATAGCGCCGCGAGCGCGGGCGGGCGGTTCGGCCTGCTTATTTTTGAAGTCCACTTTCATCGGACACTGGCCGTATTGACCCTCGCCGCCTCTCCACTGGCTGTACATGAAGTTATTGCGATCGCCATTCACTTCACCGATCGCCGGCTGCAGGTTGTGCAGGTCGGTTTCGATTCGGCGGTAGTCGGCGTCTTTGTTGCAGTTTTTGCGCCCCCCCTGTTGCCAGCACTGCAACTGGTGGCCGAACTGCCAGGCCGGTACCACATGTTCCCATTCGATACGCTGCGCGCGCTGGGCATTCTTACGTGGCTGATAGCCACAACTGTTCAGGTCGGGAATACCTTTCTTGCCCTGCCAGTCGATCCGGCAGCCGCAGTAGAAAGAACCGGGCGCATCCTGGTTGATTTTGGCCGCTGCCGCCTTGGCCTGAGAGAAATTATTGATACCCTGCGCCTGTGCGGCGCCCGCAGTGAAAACTACCATAAATAAAATTTTGCGAAGCATGTCCCAAAACGGCTCAAAATTGGAAAGGCAGGCAGGGTAGCGGAAGTTGACAGTCGTAGCAAACGACGATATTGGCTTGTTTTAACGTATAAATCGTTTCGCTAAATGGGCTCACCGGCAAAAAATTTCAGCTTGTCGCCACACTGGCGGCAGCGATATTCACTTTCTCCGCGCATCACCCTATTGTGGCGGCGCACGGTGAGCTGGTGCTGTTGGCAACTGCAGCGGTAGGGGTAGGTTTTGCTCTGCACCGAGGCAATCTCAAACTGGTGGGTGCGGCTGGCCGGAACCTGCAATACGCCTTCCATCATCCAGCGCCATTCGCGCCCATGCGGCGCCACGCGGCCAAACTGGCGGAACACCAACAGGTGTGCCAGCTCATGCGGCACCACTTCGTCGATAAACGGCTGCTGGTTTTCCATCAGCAATACCGGATTCAGCCGAATTTCCCAGGCTTGCAGCCAGGCGGTGCCCGCGCTGGTGCCGCGTTGCTGGTAAACGACTTTGGGTTCCGGGAACTCGACGGAAAAATGCTGACGCGCCAGCTGCAGTTTTTCACGCAGACTGCGCATCACTGCCTGTTGCAGCGCTATGGGGATTCTTACTTTGTTCATTGTGGCTAGCTTAAGCAATGGCACGGCGGCTGGCAATAAGACGAAAAACTAATTCATTTTCCGTCTGCCAGACAGGTTTTTTACCGCATTGATAACCCGATCGACGCTGATGGATTGTAATCAATGTGTTAACTGCGGGATAATAAACCGTACATCCTGAGTCCCTACCGTAGGGGACGAATATATTCGTCCCGATTGACGCGGGTGCAGTAGACATCGCCCCTATAAAGCAGAGGGTTATTATGCGATTTAGCGCAATAACCGACTGATTAAAAATACGTAAGGTAAGGGGAGTGTTTTGATGCGGCCTGCCCCGAGCCGGCTGAGTAAGTGTGAATTTAACGCAGCTGATGTTGCAAGTGAGAGATCAATGTCGAATAAACCGTTCCATTATCAAGATCCGTTCCCGCTGAAGAAAGACGATACCGAATACTATCTGTTAAGCCGCGACCACGTTTCCGTGAGCGAATTTGAAGGCCAGGAAGTTCTGAAAGTAGCCCCTGAAGCGTTAACCCTCCTTGCCCAACACGCGTTCCATGACGCCTCATTTATGCTGCGCCCGGCACACCAGCAACAGGTTGCCGATATCCTCAGCGATCCGGACGCCAGCGAAAACGACAAGTACGTTGCGCTGCAATTTTTGCGTAACTCAGAAATCGCCGCCAAGGGTATTTTGCCTACCTGCCAGGACACCGGCACTGCCATCATCGTCGGCAAAAAAGGTCAACGCGTCTGGACCGGCGGCGGTGACGAAGCCGCCTTGTCTCGCGGGGTGTACAACACCTTTATCGAAGATAACCTGCGTTATTCACAAAACGCCGCGCTGGATATGTACAAAGAGGTCAACACCGGCAGCAACCTGCCGGCGCAGATCGATCTCTACAGCGTCGACGGTGAAGAATACAAATTCCTGTGCATCGCCAAGGGCGGCGGTTCAGCCAACAAAACTTACCTCTATCAGGAAACCAAAGCGCTGCTGTCACCGGGCAAGCTGAAGGATTATCTGGTCGAGAAAATGCGCACGCTGGGCACCGCTGCTTGCCCGCCGTACCACGTGGCATTCGTTATCGGTGGCACCTCGGCCGAAGCGACGCTGAAAACCGTGAAACTGGCGTCGACCAAATACTACGATGGCCTGCCGACCGAAGGTAACGAACACGGCCAGGCATTCCGCGACGTAGCGCTGGAAGAAGAATTGCTGAAAGAAGCGCAGAACCTGGGGTTGGGCGCGCAGTTTGGCGGTAAATACTTTGCGCACGACGTTCGCGTGGTGCGTCTGCCGCGTCATGGCGCATCCTGCCCGGTGGGCATGGGGGTTTCCTGCTCCGCTGACCGTAACATCAAGGGCAAGATCAACCGTGACGGCATCTGGCTGGAGAAGCTGGAGCATAACCCGGGCAAATTTATCCCGCAGGAGCTTCGTCAGGCCGGAGAAGGCGAGGCGATCAAGATCGATCTCAACCGTCCAATGGCCGATATCCTCAAACAGCTGTCGCAATACCCGGTATCTACCCGCCTGTCGTTGAGCGGCACCATCATCGTGGGCCGTGATATCGCGCACGCCAAGCTGAAAGAGCGTCTGGACAACGGCGAAGGTTTGCCGCAGTACGTCAAGGATCACCCGATTTACTACGCCGGCCCGGCCAAAACGCCGGACGGTTATGCATCGGGTTCGCTGGGGCCAACGACGGCCGGGCGTATGGATTCTTATGTTGACCTGTTGCAGTCCCATGGTGGCAGCATGATCATGCTGGCGAAGGGCAACCGCAGCCAGCAAGTGACCGATGCCTGTCACAAGCACGGCGGCTTCTACCTCGGTAGCATCGGTGGCCCGGCGGCCGTACTGGCGCAACAGAGCATCAAGAGCCTGACCTGTGTGGAATACCCGGAGCTGGGCATGGAAGCGATCTGGAAAATCGAAGTGGAAGATTTCCCGGCGTTTATTCTGGTGGATGATAAGGGCAATGACTTCTTCCAGGAGATCCAGGCTGGCCAGTGTTCTCGCTGCGTGAAGTAACAGCATCGAAAGGATTTGCCGCCCGCAGTGGGGCGGCAAATTTCAGGTTTTATCAACCCCTGTGTAAATTCCTGTAGCCGGCTGGACGCCACCTTTTAACCTGTATACCCTACGCGCAAAGCAGTAACACTCGCATAAAGGCTTATTTGGAACAGAAGGTTCGGCAAACATATGGAAACGCAGGAAAATCATATCAGGGAATTGCTGGTCTGGATTGAAGAAAACCTGACCAATCCATTGTCATTGGATATCGTTTCTGCCAAATCAGGCTACTCGAAATGGTATCTGCAGCGGATGTTCAAACAGCAGACCAATTTGTCGCTGGCTTCCTATATTCGCGCTCGCCGCTTGTATCTCGCCGCCTTCGCTTTGCGTTTCACGCAGAAGAGCATCATTGATATTTCCGTAGAATATCAATTCGATAACCAACAAACTTTCTCCCGCTGTTTCAAGAAACACTTTGCTGAATCTCCCAGCGTTTACCGCCATGCGCGCAAGCAGGACTTCAGCCATCTGGTTCGTTCGCTGTCCGCAGGCCAACCCGGTGATATTCAGGTCGATCGCGTTAACGTCGCCAAGGGCCAGTACGCCATCAGGGGGAAAAGTTTCTCTTACCATCTGAACATTGCTGAGCTGGATAAGTCGCATTTGCATATCCGCAGCAAAATCAAAGAGACGTTCTATACGCTGCTGGGTGGTCGTCCTGAGTTGACCTACGCGTTTACCCAGCTGATACCGGACGGGGAACGGGTGAGGGTGGACTACGCTCTGGGCGTTGCCGCGGACTGCCCGGTCAGCGAGGGGAGCGACCTTGAGCCGTTACCGGACATCGACGGTGATTTTTGCCGTTTTTGCTACTCCGGCAAGCCGGTGGCCCTGAACGACCATATCGTGCAAATTTATACCCAGATCTTGCCGAAGCTGGGACTGGCCCGCCGGGTGGGGCCTGACCTGACGATGTTCAACTATTCACTGAACGGGCGGGAGGAGCTGCATCTTGAGCTCCAGCATCTGGTTCCGGTGATCCCTCTTGGCTGAGTGGCCGGGCGGAGGTGGTGCGGTTTTTCTGCTGCACGATATCGGCCATCACCGCCAGCGCGATTTCCGCCGGGGTTTTGCTGCCTAACGGCAGGCCGATCGGGGCATGAATACGCTCCAGCTCCTGCGGGGTGAATTCGGCAATTTGTTGCAGGCGTTGACGGCGACGCGCGCTGTTGCGCAGTGATCCCATGGCGCCGATATAAAATGCCGGAGTGTGGATCGCCTCCATCAGCGTCAGATCGTCCATGCGCGGATCGTGGGTCAGCGCCACAATCGCGGTATTGGCGTGGCAACCGCCGTCTTCAATAAATTTGGCCGGGAACTGGCGCAGCAGCGTTATGTTGGATCTCAGCTGCGACGCGAAATTATCCAGCGCCTCCGGGCGGTTCTCACACACCAACACTTCAAACCCCAATGAGCTGGCGAAATCGGCGCAGTACAACGCCACGCTGGAAAGACCGGCAATCAGCAAACGTGGCGCGGCGGCGATATGCAGGGTAATTTGCGGGCCACGGCGTTCCACCTGGGTGGCGCTGGCAAAATCAGTCAACGTCAGGCTGCCGCAGGCATCGGGCAGGGTCAGACGTTTGACCAGCGCATGGTGTCCGTTTAGCGCCCCCGAAAGGGTTGCCAGATAAGCCACACTGTCGTCGCCCGCCGGCAGGTATTCAATCAGCACCTCCAGCACGCCCCCGCAGGGCAGCGCCACGTTGGGCTCCAGGCCGCCTTCGCCGTAACGGATCACCTGGCTGGCAGCCTGATACTCCCCGTCCGCCAGACGCCGCAGAAAGTCTTCTTCTACGCAACCGCCCGACAGCGAACCGCAGTAATGCCCATCCTGCGTGGCGGCCAGCAGCGCCCCCGGCGATCGCGGTGAGGAGCCGTAGGTGCTCAGGACGGTGCACAGCCACACCGGTTGTTGTTTCAGCCAGTTTATCGCCTGGCTGACCACGGTGATATCGAGATGTTGCATAGATGAGTTACTCGCTGACCGGTAGCTGTGACGGAAGATCTATATCCTGCACGACAGTGGGTTGATCAAGATAAAGCCAGTGTACCGACTGCCCTTTAAGCAGATCGCGTGCGCCATTATCGCCACGTAATTGGCCAAGTTGTTTGCGCAATAGAGCGGAAAAGCCCACCGGGTGGCCCGGCTGCTGCTCAAAACGGGGGCGGACAATGGCGTGGTGCTGTAACGCGGTAGCCACCTGCTGGAAAACCGCCGGGGTAACGAACGGCATATCCGCCAAATGGACCAACCAGCCTTGCCAATGCGGCGTGGCGTTGACGCCGGCAGCGATGGAGTCGCCAAGGCCGGCGCTGGCCAACAGCGTGACCGGCACCTGATAGGTGGCGCAGATCTGTTGTACCTCGAGGTTGTCCGGCCGGGTGACCACCCATATCGGCAGGCCGGACGCCAACGTCTGACGCAGCGTTTGTTCAAATAGCGAGCGTTGACGGCCTGCGCGATCCGCAAACTCTGCATTTAATTTATTGCCTGTGCCACCGGCCTGAGAGAAACGTTCCCCACGTCCGGCGGCGGCGATCACTATGCCTGTTGTCATCTTACCCGCCCGAATTTGCGCAACTTCTAATTACCTTACTAAAAATATGTGTTGTTTAGATGTGTTTTTATTGAAAATCGAATGTTAATCATCACATAATTTTGGTTATAAGCATATGCTTATGACGTCTACGGCAAGGTCGTCAGCGTTTGCGCAACACCACCGCTGAACACAAAATTACAATAAAGATGCAAAGGACTTTTTATGAGCAATTTCAACCCGTCGCGGCGTCGCTTTATCAAAAGCGCCGTGATAGCGGGGGTCTCCGTGTACCTCGCGCCACTGTACAGCCGTGCCTATGCCGCGCTGTTTGAGCAAAAAATCCTCCAGTCCCCGAACTGGGATGCCCATGAAAAACGTATACGTTTTCGCATCGATGGCCGCGCTAAAGTCATGGGGCAGAAGGTGTTTGCCCGTGATATTCGCGCGGTCGACATGCCGCACTGGCCGCAGCAGCAGGCGCACGCTTTTATTCTGCGAGTGACCCAGGCAGACAAGCTGTTCGAGGGTATCGATCTCTCGTTGCTGGGGGACAATCTGCAGCCCGATCGGTTAGTGACCGCCGAGGATTTGGCGCGCGACGGCCTGGCCTTCCCGGCATTCTATGGCGACGACATGCTGCTGCCGATCGGTAAAACTCCGGCTTACCTGGGGCAAGCGGTGGCGATCCTGATTTATCACGATTTTGCCCGTTTCCGCTTCGCCAAAGACAAGCTGAAATTCCGCGACGAGACGATTAAATACGGGGCGGAAACCGGTCCGCTGCAGCGCGATCCCTGGGGCACTTTCCGTTATGTGCGAGTGGGGGGCGATAAGCCGTTCGATGATGACCGTTTCTCCAGTCTGAAAGATACCCCGATTTTCCCGGTTTCGATGAAGAAGCATCTGCCGGTTTGGCCGGAGGGCCGCGAAGGCGGCAAGCTGGATCAGGAAGGCATGTATTACGCCGGAATGATTGCCGATGAACTGCAAACGCCGCCGGAAGATTGGTTGGTGATGTCGCGCCGCTATACCACGCAGTCCGTCGATACCTCCGCGCTGGAACCGGACAATGCCAACGGCTGGTTTGATGCCGAAACGCAAACTCTGCATCTGGTGGTGCCGACCCAGTCGCCGCAGGAAGTGGCCGACGAAATGCCGCGCATGCTGGCGAAACGCAACCCGCCGGTCAAACAGCTGATCCTGCACCCGTGCTATACCGTCGGTTACGGTTCGAAAGATCACTTTAACTTCCCGTATTACGGCGCGGTGGCGGCGATGTACGGCGACGGGCACCCGGTACGCCTGGCCAATGACCGTTTCGAACAGTTCCAAACCGCATTAAAACGCCACGCCTTCGATATGAATTACCGCATTGCGGTGAACCGGCAAACCGGCGTGTTGCAGTCTTTCCATGGTGAAATGACGGCAGACGGCGGTGGCCGCAGCAACTTTACGCCATCGGTGGTGATGGTGGCGGCAACCGCAGCGCAGTCGATTTACTACTTCCCGAAAAGCGATTTGTCTGCGGTGGGGTTGGCTTCGCGAGCCATCGATGCGGGGTCGGCCCGAGGTTACGGCACGCTGCAAAGCATGGCCGCCACCGAGATGATGGTCGATGAGCTGGCTGCCGAGCTGAAGATTGACCCGATTGAATTCCGTTTGCGCAACGTTCTGAAATCCGGCATGAAAAACACTCAGGGTGCCATTCCGGCCGGGGCCATTCGCGCCGATGAAGTGCTGGAGAAGGCCGCGAAGCATGAAATGTGGCTGCAACGAGCCCAACGTAAGGCGGAGTTTGAAAGCCGGCATCCGGGTAAACGCTATGGCGTTGGTTTCGGCTGTGTACAAAAAGACTTCGGTACCGGTGCCGAGACCTCTTTCGCCCGCGTCGAACTGGGGGTAGACGGACGCATTATGCTGCATCACAGCGGTGCCGAGATGGGGACCGGTATGTCGACCTCCCAATCGGTACTGTGCGCGCAGTGGCTGGGGAAACCGGCGGATGAGGCGCACTTCTCGGTGACCGACTGGTCAGTGCTGCCGATGGTCACCAGCGGCGATCCTTACGTTATGTCGCAGGCCGAGCAGGACCGGTTGCAAACCAACCCGGCCTGGACGCCAAGCTATTGTTCACCTTCCAGCGCCAGCAACTCGGCGTTTTATTTCTCCCACAGTACGCGTGAAGCGGCGCGGCTGATATTCGATCACGGCCTGTGGCCGGCGGCGATGGCCATTTGGCAATCCGGCCCTGGTGGCGGCCAGGCGGCACCATTGGTGGTGCGGCGAGAAGATGCACGTTGGGTGGAAGGGGGATTGACCGCTGCCGGTCTGGAAGTGCTGAGTCTGGCGCGGTTGGCAAAACAACTTTACCAGATGGGCGGCATCACCGGCGCGGCAGTCCACGTATTCAACCGCTGGCAGTGGGCGGAAGCGGACTTTACCCTGGGCGGTCAAAGCGAACGTCTGCCGATTGACGGGCTGGCGGTGCGCAATGCCGGCGGCGAGTTCAAAACGCTGCCGCGCAGCCAGGCTTATTATCCGCCGACCCAACGTAATAACGCGGCGGTGACCTATTACAGCGCTGTCGGTACCCTGGCGGAAGTGGCGGTGGATATCGCCACCGGCCAGGTGGAACTGCTGAACCACCATTCGATCATGGAGTGCGGCAACCTGATTGTACCGGAGCTGGTTTCCGGCCAATTGCAGGGCGGGCTGGCGATGGGCATTGGCCATGCGCTGCACGAATATTTACCGCTGTACGAAGACGGGCCCGGTAACGGCACCTGGAACTTTAACCGTTACCACCTGCCGCGTGCCAGCGATGTGGCGGTCTGGAAACAGACCGATGACATCCTGCCCGCGCTGTCAGAAACCGATCCGCCAAAAGGCATGGCCGAAGTGGTGATGATCCCGGTGGTCGCCGCGCTGGTCAACGCCATCGCTGACGCCACTGGCCACCGTTTCCGTGATTTGCCCGTTCGTGCAGAAAATATTCGTGAGGTATTACAATGAGCATCAAAACCCAGCCGATTTCCCTGACCATCAACGATAAGCAATACGGCCCGATCGACGTGCCGGAAGGGCTGATGATGATCGACTTCCTGCACGAATATCTCGATCTGACCGGCTCGCGCCTTGGCTGCGGACAGGGCATCTGTCACGCCTGCGTAGCGATTGTCGATCACCCCAGCGGCACCAGTGAAGAAGTGCGTACCTGCATCACCGGCGCGCATTTCTTCAGCGGTAAAAAAGTACGTACCGTTGAAGGGCATGCCAAGGTGGACGAACAGGGCGAAGTGGTGGAGTTATCGCCTATCCAACAGGCATTTCTGGAGCATTACAGCTTCCAGTGCGGCTACTGCACGCCGGGCTTTGTCAACGCTGCCACCATTTTTGTGGAAAAGCTCAAGCGTGAGCCAATTGCCCGCGAGCAGCTCGAAAGCGCCATCGAGCAGGCGCTGGACAGCCATATCTGCCGCTGTACCGGTTATGTTCGCTACTACGAAGCGGTACGCGACGTGGTGCTCAAAACCCCAGGCCTGGTGAAGGAGACGGCGCAATGAAAAAACGTCTCGCACTGTTGATCCTGCTGGTGGTGATTATCGTCATCGCCCTATTGTGGTGGCGCGAAAACCGCCAGTACGATGGCCCGGTGCAGCGGGTGACCGCCAGCACTGAACAGGTTGCCCGGGGGCGCTATCTGGCTCAGGCCGCCGATTGTGCCGCCTGTCATACCGCCAGCGGTGGCGCCCCGTTGGCCGGAGGCTACCCGCTGGATACGCCGTTCGGCACTCTCTATGGCAGCAACCTGACGCCTTCGGCCGATCATGGCATTGGTCGCTGGACCAAGGACGACTTCTTCCTGGCGCTGACCCAGGGGGTGGCACCGGGCGGCCGTCATCTGTACCCGGCGATGCCTTATACCTCGTATAAAGGGATTTCACGGCAGGATGCCGATGACATCTATGCCTATCTGATGACCCGTCCGGCGGTGGATGTTGCCATTCCGGAAAACGAGATGCCGTTCCCGTTTAACCAACGCATGGCGCTGATTGGCTGGAATCTGCTGTTCCGCAGCCAGGATCCGTTGCCGACCAGTTCGCAGGGCAATTCGGCGCAGTGGCAACGTGGCCGTTATTTGGCGGATACGCTTGGCCACTGTGGGGAATGTCACACGCCGCGCGGCATGCTGGGGCAGATGGATCTTGGCAAACCGATGCAGGGGGGCGCTTTGGGGCGCTTTATGGCCCCGGATATCACGCCACACGGGTTGGCGCAGCGTGGCTGGACGCCGGAGGATCTGCACCGTTTCCTCGCGACCGGTATGGCACCGCAAGGCTCCGCTTTCAGCGAAATGCATATGGTGGTGGATCTCAGCACCCGTCACCTGACGCCGGAAGACGGTCAGGCACTGGCGACCTATTTGATGGGTGAGCAACCGCCGGCCGCCGTGCCGGTCAATATCGGCCAGGGCAGCGATGCCGGGCGCATCAGCTATCTGGATCAGTGTTCCGGCTGTCATGCACGGGAAGGTGAGGGCAAACCGCACGTGGCGGTGGCGATGCGGGATAACGCTACGCTGCGCCAACTGGACGCTAAAAACCTGATTGTCTCGGTGCTGGATGGCTTACCGGCGCAGCAATTCCCCAACGGCGAAAGCATGCAGAGTATGCCGGCCTTTGGCGAACGGCTGGATGATGCGCAGGTGGCGGAGCTGGTGAACTATCTGCGAGTGACCTGGGGTGGGTTGCCGGCGGATGTCACTGCCGAGCAGGTCAAAGCACTGCGTAAGTAAGCCTCAGGGCAACGGTAAAGGCTCGGTGTATGGATGCACCGAGCCTTTGGTGATTGAACTAGCGGTTATCTGCCGGGGGGTCACCCAAGAGCGGCATCCCTTCATCATCCCAGTCCAGTGATTTGATGCGCGCATGACGGTTTGGGTCGTAGAGCGGATCGCCCTCGATTTCAGTGTAATTACGGGCATGGTAAACCAATAGGTCCCGCCCTTGTTCATCAAGGGTAAAACTGTTGTGTCCGGGGCCGAATTGACGGTTTTTAACGCTGGTGCGGAATATTGGCTGATCGACCTTATGCCATTGGGCTGCATCGGTAATATCGCTATCGATATCGGCCCACAGCAGGCCGAGGCAGTAATTCTCGTCGGTAGCGCTGGCGGAATAGCTGATAAATATCTTTTGGCCATGGGTAATCACCGCCGGCCCTTCATTTACCCAGAAACCGACGGTTTCCCACGGGAGTTCTGGTTGGCTCAGCATCACCGGCCGGCCCTTTAACGTCCAGGGGTTTTCCATCTCTGCCAGGTACAAATTAGAGTTGCCGTGAATGGCCGGATCCTTCTGCGCCCAGAGATAAAAATGTTTGCCCTGATGAACGAAATGGGTGGCATCGAGTGAAAAACTGTCCATGTGGCTGTAAATCCGTCCTTTTTCCACCCAATCCCCGGTCAATGGATTGGCTGCACTGCATTCCAGAGCGAACATGCGGTGCTGGAACAGCCCATCGACGATATCGGGGCTGTGAGCGGCAGCGAAGTACAAATACCATTTTCCGTCGATAAAATGCAGCTCCGGTGCCCAGATTAAATGGCTCATCGGCCCTTGTTCCGGCTTTCGCCACACCACCGTCGCGGCAGCCTGCGATAACTCCTTGAGGCTACGCGCACGCCGAAGCTCTAATCGATCATATTCCGGCACGGAGGCGGTGAAATAGTAATAGCCATCGCTGTGGCGCAATATAAAGGGATCTGCCCGCTGTTCAATCAAAGGGTTAGGGTAAGTGCACATGGTGGAGTCCTTACGGGTGTCTGGTTTCAAGTTGCTGTTCACGGTAATCGGTTAGCTCCTGGTAATTGACACGTCGTTTTTCCAGATCGATTTGAATCTGACGCATCATTTGGCGATCCACTTTCAGCAGGCGCACGACACCGGCAGTGATCAGATAACCGATCCCCGGGATCACGGTGAACAACAGTACGATGCTATTGAGTGCACTAGCGCTTTGGTTGACCGCATCGGCCTGATAGCCCGACAGTGACATCAGGAAGCCGACCATGGCACCGGCAACCGCCAGCCCGACTTTAAGGAAGAACAAATTGCCGGAGAAGCTGATACCGGTGATGCGTTTACCGGTTTTCCATTCGCCGTAATCGTCCACGTCGGCCATTAACGACCAGTGCAGCGGTGACGGGATTTGGTGCAGTATATTCAGCAGGAAGTAGGCCACGACGATCAGCGTAGTCATCTGCGGGTTGAAGAAGTAAAAGCCACAGGAAAACGCCGCCAGCAAGATATTGGTCCAAAAGAACACTTTCAGTTTACAGAAGCGATCGGTCAGGGGTTTCGCCAGCGCGCTGCCTATCATCATGCCGACCACGCCGAGTGCAATAAACAGGCTGGCGAACGAGGCCGATTGTTGCATGACGTAGGTAACGTAATACATGGTGGCGGCCATGCGGATAAAACCGGGGCATACGTTGCAAAAAGTCAGCAGGAGAATGCGCACCCACTGATCGTTTTTCCACACGTCCCGCAGATCGGATTTAAGCGCGTCATGAGTCGGCACCGCCGGGCGGATGCGTTCTTTGACCGTGGCAAAGCAAAACAGGAACATAAACAGAGCGATTAACGCGAGCACCCCCATCGCCATTTGATACCCACGCGCCTTGTTTGCCCCGCCAAACCATTCCGCCATTGGCAACAGTGTCAGGGACAGGATCAGCGTGGCGATGCCAACCAGGATAAAACGGTATGACTGACAGGATACCCGTTCATGCGGATCAGCGGTGAGCACGCCGCCCAGTGAACAGTAGGGGATATTGATTGCCGTATAGGTCAGCGACATCAGGAAGTAAGTGGCGAAGGCGTAAACCACTTTGCTGTTGTAACCCCATTCCGGCGTCGTAAACATCAACACGCTAAATAATACATAGGGCAGCGAGATCCACAGCAACCAGGGGCGGAAGCGGCCCCAGCGGCTTTGGGTGCGGTCGGCGATTGCGCCCATAATCGGATCGGTGACGGCATCCAGTACGCGAACCGACAACAGCAAAATGCCGACCAGCGCAGGAGTCAGACCGTAAATGTCGGTGTAGAAATAGTTGAGGAACAGCATAATCGCGCCGCCGATCATGTTGCAGCCGGCATCTCCCATGCCATAGCCAATCTTTTCTTTTATCGATAGGGCATTGCTCTTCATGGACATTTTCTCCGAACCGGCAGGATCTGACTGAGTGGTCACGATTATTGTCCCGGTTGGCGGCGAGTTATCAGAAGTTAATGGTTATAGAGATGGACAAATTCACCGTGGCGGAGAAACTGTGAGCCAGTTTGCAAAATAGAAAGACAAAAAAATGGCCCGCAGCGCAATACTGCGGGCCATTTTGTTTTGGCGCGAACTAGCCGCGGCTGGTTGCGCTCGTGGCGCGTTGGCTGCGTTGCTTGATGATGTAGCCGATGGCCAAAATCGCCACCCAGACCGGGATCAATAGCACCGAGATTTGAATGCCCGGCGTCAGGTACATGATCACCAGGATTGCGGCCATAAACACCAGGCACAGGTAGTTGCTGAACGGATACCAGAAGGCTTTGAACTTCGGCTCAACGCCTTCGCGGTTTTTGGCGGCGCGGAACTTGAGGTGCGCCAGGCTGATCATCGCCCAGTTGATCACCAGTGCCGACACCACCAACGCCATCAGCAGTTCGAAGGCGCGGCCAGGGATCAGGTAGTTAATCAGTACGCAGAACGCCGTGGCGGTGGCGGAGACGGCGATGGCAATCACCGGTACGCCGCGGCCATCGACCTTCAGCAGGCTTTTCGGGCCGTTGCCTTGTTTCGCCAAGCCGTACAGCATGCGGCTGTTGCAGTAAACGCAGCTGTTGTACACCGACAGCGCGGCGGTCAGTACCACCACGTTCAGCACCGTTGCCACCAGATTACTGTTCAGCGCGTGGAAGATCAGCACGAACGGGCTGCCGCCTTCCACCACTTTGCCCCAGGGGTACAGCGACAGCAAAATGGTCAGTGAGCCGATATAAAACAGCAGGATGCGGTAAATCACCTGGTTGGTGGCTTTAGGAATGCTTTTTTGCGGGTTGTCGGCTTCCGCTGCGGTGATGCCCACCAGTTCGAGCCCACCGAACGAGAACATGATCACCGCCATCGCCATCACCAGCCCCATGACGCCGTTGGGGAAGAACCCGCCTTGCGCCCACAGGTTGGTCACGGTGGCTTCCGGGCCGCCCATACCGCTGAACAGCAGGTAGGCACCGAACACGATCATGCCGATAATCGCCACGACTTTGATGATGGCGAACCAGAACTCCATCTCGCCGTAGACCTTCACGTTCGCCAGATTGATGGCGTTGATGGCCAGGAAGAACACTGCCGCCGATACCCAGGTCGGGATTTCCGGCCACCAGTACTGCACATAGATGCCGACCGCGGTCAGTTCCGCCATCGCCACCAGGACGTACAGCACCCAATAGTTCCAGCCGGAAGCAAAGCCGGCGAAATTGCCCCAGTATTTATAGGCGAAGTGGCTGAAAGAACCGGCTACCGGCTCTTCCACCACCATTTCACCCAGTTGGCGCATGATCAGAAATGCGATAAAGCCACCAATGGCATAGCCGAGAATGACCGAAGGGCCGGCCATTTTTATTGTTTGCGCGATCCCGAGAAATAGCCCGGTACCAATAGCGCCCCCTAGAGCAATAAGCTGAATATGGCGGTTTTTCAGGCCGCGTTTCAGCTGGTCGCCATGCTGTTGACCATCCATCAATGAAACCCTCTGTCGTTGCAGAATTACGCACATGCTGTAAAGCAGTGGTTACGATGTGTGTTTTGTTTTATTTACGGCGTTATATCTATTAATTCCACGGAGCCGCTACCGTTTGGCAAAGAATAATGTTATGCGCGTCAGTTTGCACCTGCTTTATAGGGTGAGTGATTAAGATTTCAGCAGTTTAGGAAACAAAATGCGGGTTGTGTGACGGCAGGGGGGATTCAATGCATGAAATAAGCAATAAATCACATAATGCGCAAAAATAATTTAGCGCTGGTCACTTTGCGTTGGCGAAATATTGACCGGTTAAGCGCACCTTATGCGCTGCATATAGCTATTCGTTAAAGTTTAATAAACATGCAATAAAATACAGGCTTGATGCTTCAGTCTGCCTGGCGGGAGGTTTCGTAAAGGTTAAATCAAAAACCTACCTCGTAAATGGTATTACCAAGCGTGCGTTAGCGGTTTGCAGCAGCTCTGGTATTGAGGTGTTAAAATGTGCGGGTAACCTGATTTCGATCAAGGCCCATATGGACAGGAGGTGAATACTTTGTTACTTTACCGTCACGTTTTTGAAATTGGTATTACCAATTGACTCCGCGCCATTCGCAGAGAAGAATTCACCCATGGCCTACAGCAAAATCCGCCAACCCAAGTTGTCAGATGTCATCGAGCAACAGCTTGAACACCTGATCCTCGAGGGAACACTGCGTCCAGGCGAAAAACTGCCACCGGAGCGCGAACTGGCGAAACAATTTGATGTTTCCCGTCCTTCTCTGAGAGAGGCCATCCAGCGCCTGGAAGCTAAAGGGCTGCTCCTGCGCCGTCAGGGCGGTGGCACCTTTGTACAAACTAATCTGTGGCAGAGCTTCAGCGATCCGCTGGCTGAACTGCTGGCCGACCACCCTGAATCACAATTCGATCTGTTGGAAACCCGTCATGCCCTCGAAGGCATTGCTGCCTATTACGCGGCGTTGCGCGGTACCGACGAAGATCTGGCGCGCATCCGCGATTGCCACATTGTGATTCAGCAGGCCCAGGACAGCGGCGATCTCGACGCCGAAGCCGACGCGGTCATGCAATATCAAATCGCCGTGACCGAAGCTGCCCACAACGTTGTGTTACTGCACCTGCTACGCTGCATGGGGCCGATGCTGGAACAGAACGTGCGCCAGAACTTTGAATTGCTCTACTCGCGCCGTGAGATGTTGGCAAAAGTGAGCAGCCACCGCGCCGGAATTTTTGAGGCGATTGTGGCACGCGAGCCGGAAAAGGCCCGTGAAGCCTCGCACCGCCATTTGGCGTTCATCGAGGAAATCTTGCTGGATCTCAGTCGGGAGCATACTCGACGCGAGAGATCGCTGCGGCGTCTCCAGCAACGCAAGGATTAAGAGCGTTCTCTTCAGGGCACACCAGCCTGCGGAGTTTTCGTTCGAAGTGCTTAGTTAAGCATTTAAGCGGCAACCAAACTGATGGGCCTGTCTTCGTGTGTTTTGCCTCAGAACACAGGAAGACAGGCTCCAAAACAAACCATTAGACAGATAAGGAATACCACCATGTCAGAACGTTTAAACAATGACGTGGATCCGATCGAAACCCGCGACTGGCTGCAGGCGATCGAATCGGTCATCCGTGAAGAGGGTGTTGAGCGAGCTCAGTTTCTGATTGATCAGGTATTGGGTGAAGCCCGTAAAGGCGGTGTTAGCGTTGCAGCCGGTGCTGCAGCTCACAACTACGTCAACACCATCGCGGTGGAAGACGAACCTGCTTACCCTGGTAACCTGGATCTTGAGCGTCGTATCCGCAGCGCTATCCGCTGGAACGCGGTAATGACCGTGCTGCGCGCTTCCAAGAAAGATCTGGACCTGGGCGGCCACATGGCTTCCTTCCAATCTTCCGCGACCTTCTATGAAGTCTGCTTTAACCACTTCTTCCGTGCACGCAACGAGCAAGACGGCGGCGATCTGGTTTACTTCCAGGGCCACATCTCTCCGGGCGTTTACGCACGTGCCTTCCTTGAAGGCCGCTTGACCGAAGACCAAATGAACAACTTCCGTCAGGAAGTTCACGGCAAAGGCCTGTCTTCTTACCCGCATCCTAAACTGATGCCGGAATTCTGGCAGTTCCCTACCGTTTCTATGGGCCTGGGCCCAATCAGCGCCATCTACCAGGCGAAGTTCCTGAAATACCTGGAACACCGTGGCCTGAAGAACACCGCTGCTCAAACCGTTTACGCCTTCCTGGGCGACGGTGAGATGGACGAGCCGGAATCCAAGGGCGCGATCACCATCGCTACCCGTGAGAAGCTGGACAACCTGGTATTCGTCATCAACTGTAACCTGCAGCGTCTGGACGGCCCGGTTACCGGTAACGGCAAGATCATCAATGAGCTGGAAGGCATCTTCTCCGGCGCAGGCTGGCAGGTACTGAAAGTGATCTGGGGTGGTCGTTGGGACGAGCTGCTGCGTAAAGACACCAGCGGCAAGCTGATCCAGCTGATGAACGAAACCCTGGACGGCGACTACCAGACCTTCAAATCCAAAGACGGCGCTTACGTGCGTGAGCACTTCTTCGGCCGCTTCCCGGAAACCGCGGCTCTGGTCAAAGACATGACCGACGACGAGATCTGGGCGCTGAACCGTGGTGGTCACGATCCGAAGAAAGTCTTCGCTGCACTGAAAAAAGCGCAGGACACCCAAGGCAAACCAACCGTTATCCTGGCCCATACCATTAAAGGTTACGGCATGGGTGAAACCGCGGAAGGTAAAAACATCGCTCACCAGGTGAAGAAAATGAACATGGAAGGGGTTCACCACTTCCGCGATCGTTTCAACGTGCCGGTTGCCGATGCTGACATCGAAAAACTGCCGTACATCACCTTTGAGAAAGACTCAGAAGAGTACAAATACCTGCACGAACGTCGCCAGGCGCTGAAAGGCTATGTGCCTACCCGTATGCCGAAGTTCACCGAGAAGCTGGAAATGCCGGCTCTGGCAGACTTCAGCTCCTTGCTGGAAGAGCAGAACAAAGAAATCTCTACCACCATCGCCTTTGTGCGTGCCCTGAACGTGATGCTGAAGAACAAGTCGATCAAAGATCGTCTGGTTCCAATCATCGCCGACGAAGCGCGTACCTTCGGTATGGAAGGTCTGTTCCGTCAGATCGGTATCTACAGCCCGAACGGCCAGCAGTACACCCCGCAGGACCGTGAGCAGGTTGCTTACTACAAAGAAGACGAAAAAGGTCAGATCCTGCAGGAAGGCATCAACGAACTGGGCGCAGCATCTTCATGGCTGGCCGCAGCGACTTCCTACAGCACCAACGATCTGCCGATGATTCCGTTCTACATCTACTATTCGATGTTCGGTTTCCAGCGTATCGGTGACCTGTGCTGGGCGGCAGGCGACCAACAGGCACGCGGCTTCCTGATCGGCGGTACTTCAGGCCGTACTACCCTGAACGGCGAAGGTCTGCAGCACGAAGACGGCCACAGCCACATCCAGTCTCTGACTATCCCTAACTGTATCTCTTACGATCCAGCTTATGCATACGAAGTGGCAGTGATCATGCACGACGGTCTGGTTCGCATGTACGGTGACGCGCAAGAAAACGTCTACTACTACATCACTACACTGAACGAAAACTACCATATGCCGGCCATGCCGCAGGGGGCAGAAGAAGGTATCCGTAAAGGTATCTACAAGCTGGACACTCTGGCAGGCAGCAAAGGTAAGGTTCAGTTGCTGGGTTCAGGTTCTATCCTGCGTCACGTGCGTGAAGCGGCGAAGATCCTGGCAGACGATTACGGCGTGGGTTCTGACATCTACAGCGTAACTTCCTTCACTGAACTGGCGCGTGATGGCCAGGACTGCGAACGTTGGAACATGCTGCACCCAACCGAAACTCCACGTGTGCCGTACATCGCTCAGGTGATGAACGATGCGCCGGCGGTTGCGTCTACCGACTACATGAAGCTGTTCGCAGAACAGGTTCGTACTTACGTTCCAGCCAGCGACTATCGCGTACTGGGTACTGACGGCTTCGGTCGTTCAGACAGCCGCGAAAACCTGCGCCACCACTTTGAAGTTGATGCTTCTTACGTTGTGGTTGCTGCACTGGGTGAACTGGCTAAACGCGGTGAAATTGAAGCTTCTGTGGTCGCTGATGCGATTAAGAAATTCGACATCAACCCAGAAAAAGTTAACCCGCGTCTGGCATAAGAGGTACAGAAGAAATGTCTATCGAAATCAAAGTACCGGACATCGGTGCAGACGAAGTGGAAATCACCGAAATTCTGGTGAAAGTGGGCGATAAAGTTGAAGCTGAACAATCGCTGATCACCGTTGAAGGTGATAAAGCTTCCATGGAAGTCCCTTCCCCGCAGGCGGGTGTGGTTAAAGAGATCAAGGTTGCCGTCGGTGATAAAACCGAAACCGGCAAACTGCTGATGATCTTTGAAGCGGAAGGGGCGGCTCAGGCCGCGCCTGCTGCCAAGGCTGAAGAAAAACCGGCTGCAGCACCTGCTGCTCCGGCTGCCGCTGCTGCCAAAGACGTTGCGGTACCGGACATCGGTGCCGACGAAGTGGAAGTGACCGAGATCCTGGTGAAAGTGGGCGACAAGGTGGAAGCCGAGCAGTCCCTGATTACCGTTGAAGGCGACAAAGCTTCGATGGAAGTTCCTGCTCCGTTCGCGGGCACCGTGAAAGAGATCAAAATCGGCACCGGCGACAAAGTCACCACCGGCTCGCTGATCATGGTATTCGAAGTGGCCGGCGCAGCTTCTGCTGCCGCTCCGGCTGCGGCACAAGCACCGGCGGCCCCAGCGGCACCGGCTGCTTCTGCGGCCAAAGACGTTGCAGTACCGGACATCGGTGGCGACGAAGTAGAAGTGACCGAAGTGATGGTGAAAGTGGGCGACAAAGTTGCTGCTGAACAGTCACTGATCACCGTTGAAGGTGACAAGGCTTCTATGGAAGTGCCGGCACCGTTCGCAGGTACCGTGAAAGAAATCAAAATCAGCGCCGGCGACAAAGTGAAAACCGGTTCCCTGATCATGGTGTTCGAAGTTGAAGGTGCTGCACCAGCGGCAGCTCCTGCTCAAAAAGCAGAAGCGGCTCCGGCTCCAACTGCCAGCGCGGCACCGGCCAAACAGGCTGCACCTGCTGCCAAAGGCGAGTTCGCTGAGAATGACGCTTATGTGCATGCAACCCCGGTCATCCGCCGTCTGGCGCGTGAATTCGGCGTAAACCTGGCGAAAGTGAAAGGCACCGGTCGTAAAGGCCGCATCCTGCGCGAAGACGTTCAGACTTACGTGAAAGACGCAGTCAAACGTGCAGAAGCGGCACCAGCTGCTGCCGGCGGTGGTCTGCCAGGCATGCTGCCATGGCCGAAAGTGGACTTCAGCAAGTTCGGTGAGATCGAAGAAGTTGAGCTGGGCCGCATCCAGAAAATCTCGGGTGCCAACCTGAGCCGTAACTGGGTGATGATCCCGCATGTGACTCACTTCGACAAAACTGACATCACCGATCTGGAAGCTTTCCGCAAGCAACAGAACGAAGAAGCTGCCAAACGTAAGCTGGATGTGAAGTTCACCCCTGTGGTGTTCATCATGAAAGCCGTGGCCGCCGCTCTGGAGCAGATGCCACGCTTCAATAGCTCCCTGTCCGAAGATGGCCAGAAGCTGACGCTGAAAAAGTACATCAACGTGGGTGTGGCTGTTGATACACCAAACGGTCTGGTGGTTCCGGTATTCAAAGATGTGAACAAGAAGAGCATCACCGAACTGTCCCGCGAACTGATGGCTATCTCCAAAAAAGCGCGTGACGGTAAACTGACCGCCGGCGAGATGCAGGGTGGCTGTTTCACCATCTCCAGCCTGGGCGGTATCGGGACAACTCACTTCGCGCCGATTGTGAATGCGCCGGAAGTGGCTATTCTGGGTGTCTCCAAGTCTGCTATGGAGCCGGTCTGGAACGGTAAAGAGTTCGTGCCGCGCCTGATGATGCCAATGTCGCTCTCCTTCGACCACCGTGTTATCGATGGTGCAGATGGTGCGCGCTTTATTACCATCATCAATAACATGCTGGCTGATATCCGCCGTATGGTGATGTAATGAAAAAAGGGCGCAGCATGCTGCGCCCTTATCACTTCTGTAGCAGTTTTGTCGGTTTTTGCATGACTCGACAAAATTGTTGAGACACGGGTCACTCGAACACGCTTTGCAGATTATTAACAATTCTGTAAACTGCTCGCGGTGTAAGCGTCCCGGTGGATGAAGGGCGTTATGAGATCGATTAGCAATAAAAATGACGTCTGACCCGCCGGACAATCAATTAAGAGGTCATGATGAGTACTGAAATTAAAACTCAGGTCGTGGTACTTGGGGCGGGCCCGGCAGGTTACTCTGCTGCCTTTCGTTGCGCTGACTTAGGTCTTGAAACCGTTCTGGTTGAACGTTATTCCACGCTGGGCGGGGTTTGCCTGAACGTGGGATGTATCCCTTCCAAAGCACTGCTGCACGTTGCCAAAGTGATCGAAGAAGCCAAAGCGCTGGCCGAGCACGGCATCGTTTTCGGCGAGCCGAAAACTGACATCGACAAAGTGCGCGTCTGGAAAGAAAAAGTCATCAATCAGCTGACCGGCGGTCTGGCTGGCATGGCTAAAGGCCGCAAAGTGAAAGTGGTTAATGGCCTGGGCAAGTTCACCGGCGCTAACACCCTGGTTGTTGAAGGCGAAAATGGTCCAACCACCATCAACTTCGACAATGCCATCATCGCTGCAGGTTCTCGTCCGATCCAACTGCCATTCATTCCTCATGAAGATCCACGCGTGTGGGACTCTACCGATGCACTGGAACTGAAAACTGTCCCAGAGCGTCTGCTGGTTATGGGCGGCGGCATCATCGGCCTGGAAATGGGCACCGTATACCATGCGCTGGGTTCACAGATCGACGTAGTCGAAATGTTTGACCAGGTGATCCCGGCGGCTGACAAAGACGTGGTGAAAGTCTTCACCAAGCGCATCAGCAAGCAGTTCAACCTGATGCTGGAAACCAAAGTGACCGCGGTAGAAGCCAAAGAAGACGGCATCTACGTCACAATGGAAGGCAAAAAAGCGCCGGCAGAACCACAGCGTTATGACGCGGTGCTGGTGGCTATCGGCCGCGTACCGAACGGTAAGCTGCTGGAAGCAGGTAAAGCCGGCGTGGAAGTTGACGAGCGTGGTTTCATCAACGTCGACAAACAGCTGCGTACCAACGTGCCGCACATCTTCGCTATCGGCGACATCGTCGGTCAACCGATGCTGGCGCACAAAGGCGTGCATGAAGGCCACGTCGCCGCTGAAGTGATCGCCGGCATGAAGCACTACTTCGACCCGAAAGTGATCCCATCGATCGCTTACACCGAGCCGGAAGTTGCCTGGGTGGGTCTGACCGAGAAAGAAGCGAAAGAAAAAGGCATCAGCTACGAAACTTCCACCTTCCCGTGGGCAGCTTCTGGCCGTGCTATCGCTTCCGATTGTGCAGACGGCATGACCAAACTGATCTTCGACAAAGAAACTCACCGTATCATCGGTGGCGCGATTGTCGGCACCAACGGCGGCGAGCTGCTGGGTGAGATCGGTCTGGCTATCGAGATGGGTTGCGACGCAGAAGATATCGCGCTGACTATCCATGCTCACCCAACCCTGCACGAATCCGTAGGCTTGGCAGCAGAGATCTTCGAAGGCAGCATCACCGATCTGCCTAACCCGAAAGCCAAGAAGAAGTAATTCTGCTGGTTTGAAGGTGAATAAGCGGCTCCTGAAAAGGGGCCGTTTTTTTTGCGGCATCCAGGTAAAAGGCCGCTCAGTGAGCGGCCAGTAGCTTACTTGTTCTGGAATATCACGTTCAACGTGAGGCTGTTGCCGTTAACCGACCAACCGCCTTTGCTCACGGCAAACGCCGATCCCAGTACAATGAGCAGGATAAACAAAGAACTCCCTTTCATTGCGCGATCCTTGTGGAACCACGACCACCGCGACTTCACCGGAAAAATCCCGGCGGAACAAGCGCTTTGTGGCGCCTGTATCGCAGTAGTTGCAGCACTGTTCTCAAGCCCGATGACCGACTGCTAAACCGGCAGAACAGACCCGCTTAAATAGTACGTTGAAATGAATTTCCGGACATTCTTTTTGTTGATTTTTTAATCATTGTTGCGCACAATGTCCCTGCTTTGTGGCGCTTGTATCGTTCTTTAACGATGTAAGAAATCCGTGAGGTGCCTGCTAACACCGAACGGAACAACAGAACCGCCTTAACGGCGGTTTTTTTGTGCCTGCTGCTCCCAATTTTTGCTATTCGCAATCAATAGCCATTGTAAGTAAGTGGGTATTGTGTTGTGCTCATCAGGCTGTTTTGTGTTGTGAACGGAACCTTCCTGCAGCCCCGTCGGGCCTATGCCGCAGCCGATTACACTGCACTCAACGATTCAGCAAAGATTTAATGTTGCTTTTATGTGAACGAATTAACAACCAATTCAAATCCTGATATGCTGGCTGAGCGGAACCGGGCACTGTAACTTACAGTCCAGGATATCGACAGCAGTGCCCCGTCAGGATCAATGGCATCAATACCGTGCGCTAAACCCGGTTTGAATAGAGAACGCCAGGCACAATAAATGACAATGAGAGCGAGGAGAATGTCGTGCTAGAAGAATACCGTAAGCACGTAGCCGAGCGTGCTGCAGAGGGCATCGTCCCTAAGCCGTTAGACGCCACCCAAATGGCAGCGCTGGTTGAATCATTAAAAAATCCGCCAAAAGGCGAAGAAGAATTCCTGTTAGACCTGCTGATTAACCGTGTGCCACCGGGCGTCGACGAAGCCGCCTATGTAAAAGCAGGTTTCCTGGCAGCCATCGCCAAAGGCGAAGCGACCTCCCCCCTGATTACCCCCGAGAAAGCCGTAGAACTGTTAGGCACCATGCAAGGTGGCTATAACATTCATCCGCTGATCGACGCGCTGGATAACGAAAAGTTGGCTGCAATTGCCGCCAAAGCGCTGTCTCATACGCTGCTGATGTTTGACAACTTCTACGACGTGGAAGAGAAAGCCAAAGCGGGTAACCCGCACGCCAAACAGATTATGCAGTCCTGGGCGGATGCCGAATGGTATCTGTCACGTCCGCAATTGGCGGAAAAGATCACCGTTACCGTATTCAAAGTCACCGGTGAAACCAACACCGATGACCTGTCGCCGGCGCCGGATGCCTGGTCACGCCCGGATATCCCGCTGCACGCCCTGGCGATGCTGAAAAACGAACGTGAAGGCATTGTGCCGGATCAACCGGGCAGCGTTGGCCCGATCAAGCAAATCGAACTGCTGAACAAGAAAGGTTTCCCGCTGGCCTACGTCGGTGACGTAGTCGGTACCGGTTCTTCCCGTAAGTCCGCCACCAACTCGGTGCTGTGGTTTATGGGCGACGACATCCCCTACGTGCCTAACAAGCGCGGCGGCGGTGTGGTGCTGGGCGGTAAAATCGCGCCAATCTTCTTCAACACCATGGAAGATGCCGGTGCATTGCCGATTGAAGTGGACGTCAATGACCTGAACATGGGCGACGTGATCGACATTTACCCGTACAAGGGTGAAGTGCGCAACCACGAAACCGGTGAACTGATTGCCAACTTCGAACTGAAAACTGACGTGCTGCTCGACGAAGTGCGTGCCGGTGGCCGTATCCCGTTGATCATCGGCCGTGGCTTGACCACCAAAGCGCGTGAAGCGCTGGGCTTGCCGCACAGCGACGTGTTCCGCATTGCCAAAGAAGTGGCTGCCAGCAGCAAAGGCTTCTCACTGGCGCAGAAAATGGTTGGCCGCGCCTGTGGCGTTGCCGGCGTGCGTCCGGGAGAATACTGCGAGCCGAAAATGACTTCTGTCGGCTCACAGGACACCACCGGCCCGATGACCCGCGACGAGCTGAAAGATCTGGCTTGCCTGGGCTTCTCCGCCGATCTGGTGATGCAGTCGTTCTGTCACACCGCCGCCTACCCGAAACCGGTTGACGTGACCACTCACCACACGTTGCCGGACTTCATCATGAACCGTGGCGGCGTGTCGCTGCGTCCGGGCGATGGCGTTATCCACTCCTGGCTGAACCGCATGCTGCTGCCGGATACCGTTGGCACCGGCGGTGACTCCCACACCCGTTTCCCGATCGGCATTTCCTTCCCGGCGGGTTCTGGCCTGGTTGCTTTTGCCGCCGCGACCGGCGTGATGCCGCTGGATATGCCTGAGTCTGTCCTGGTGCGCTTCAAAGGCAAGATGCAGCCTGGCATTACCCTGCGTGACCTGGTGCATGCCATCCCTTACTACGCGATCCAGCAAGGCCTGTTGACCGTAGAGAAGAAGGGCAAGAAGAACATCTTCTCCGGCCGTATTCTGGAAATCGAAGGTCTGCCGGAACTGAAGGTTGAGCAGGCATTCGAACTGACTGACGCCTCGGCCGAGCGTTCCGCTGCCGGTTGTACCATCAAGCTGGATAAGGCGCCGATCGAAGAGTATCTGAACTCCAACATCGTGCTGCTGAAGTGGATGATCTCCGAAGGTTACGGCGACCGTCGTACTTTGGAACGCCGTATCCAGGGCATGCAAAAATGGCTGGCGGATCCGCAACTGCTGGAAGGCGATGCGGATGCGGAATACGCCGCGGTGATCGACATCGATCTGGCGGAGATCACTCAGCCAATCCTGTGCGCACCAAACGATCCGGATGATGCACGCCTGCTGTCTGATGTGGCTAACAGCAAGATTGATGAAGTGTTCATCGGTTCTTGCATGACCAACATCGGCCACTTCCGTGCTGCCGGCAAGCTGTTGGATCAGCACAAAGGCCAACTGCCTACCCGTCTGTGGGTTGCTCCGCCAACCAAGATGGACGCGGCGCAATTGACTGAAGAAGGCTACTACAGCGTATTCGGCAAGAGCGGTGCACGCATCGAGATCCCGGGCTGCTCTCTGTGTATGGGTAACCAGGCGCGTGTGGCCGACGGTGCGACGGTGGTTTCCACCTCAACCCGTAACTTCCCGAACCGTTTGGGTACCGGCGCCAACGTTTATCTGGCTTCCGCAGAGCTGGCGGCAGTGTCTTCGCTGCTGGGCCGTCTGCCAACGCCGGACGAATACCAGACGTACATGGCGCAGGTTGATAAGTCAGCGGCGGATACTTACCGCTATCTGAACTTTGACCAACTGGGTCAGTACACCGAAAAAGCCGACGGCGTGATCTTCCAAACCGCTGTTTAAGTCGCTATATTGCGCAACTGTTTAACGGGAGGCCTTGGCCTCCCGTTTTATTTTTCTCAGTTGCCAACTTTGCGAGCGCTCACTGAGTTAGTCATGAATTAATGTTTACACTAAGAGAAAGGGCTCAGGAGGGCGTGCTATGGATTACGAATTTCTGCGTGACGTTACCGGACAGGTAATCGTCAGATTTTCGATGGGGCATGAGGTAATTGGCCACTGGATCAACGAAGAAATCAAAGGCGATTTTAACCTGTTGGATCGGATCGAAGCCGGTGCGGCAGAAGTGAAAGGCAGTGAGCGTCAATGGCAGTTGGAAGGCCGTGAATACACGCTGTTGATGGACGGTGAAGAAGTGATGATCCGCGCCAATCTGCTGGAGTTTGAAGGCGACGAAATGGAAGAGGGGATGAATTATTATGACGAAGAAAGCCTCTCATTCTGCGGCGTCGAAGACTTTTTACAGGTATTGAAAGCCTACCGTTCTTTTATGCTGAAATACTGAATGTAAGGGCGCGGCACATGGCCGCGCCCGATACACATTACAGATGCGGAATATTGCGGCCGTAATAGATTTCCTGCATCTCTTTCCACAGCAGATCGGTAATCTCTTTACGTTCGGCTTCGCTCAGCGCGTCCGGTTTGGCGTTAAACAGGTAGTGCTTCAGATCGAAATCCTTCAGCAACATCTTGGTATGGAAGATGTTCTCCTGATAAACATTCACATCCATCATGTGGTACAGCGCCTTCATATCGTCAGACATAAAGTTCTGGATCGAGTTGATCTCATGATCGATGTAATGCTTCACGCCGTTCACGTCGCGGGTAAAGCCGCGCACGCGGTAATCCATGGTAACGATGTCAGATTCCAACTGGTGTATCAGGTAATTCAGCGCTTTAAGCGGTGAAATCACGCCGCAGGTCGACACTTCGATGTCGGCGCGGAAGGTACACAGACCGCCTTCCGGATGGCTCTCCGGATAGGTGTGAACGCAGATGTGGCTCTTGTCCAGGTGCGCAACCACCGCCTTTGACAGTGGGCCCGGGTGTTCTGAGGTATCGACATCGTCCGGATCGACCGGCTCTTCGCTGACCAGAATGGTGACGCTGGCGCCCTGAGGCTCGTAGTCCTGACGTGCGATATTCAGAATATTGGCACCAATGATCGAGCAGGTCTCGCTCAAGATCTCGGTCAGGCGATTGGCGTTGTATTGCTCGTCAATGTAGGCGATATAGCCGGCGCGGTCATCCGCGGTTTTGGCGTAACAAATATCGTAAATACAAAAACTCAGGCTTTTGGTCAGGTTGTTGAAGCCGTGCAGTTTTAGCTTATGCAATTTGGTTCACCTCCTTTATCTTCTCGCTTAACGTGAAACGTTCAGTGCGTCGAGCAAATACTGCGGCAGTGCAAAGCTGCCCGCGTGAATTGCCGGGTTATAATAACGACAGTTTAAGCCGCTTTGATGAAAGCGTTGTTGCAGCGTCGGCACGTCGAGCTGACGCAGAGCCGGATTTTGGCTTGCCCAGGCGAAGGTCATAATGCCGCCGTAATAGGTCGGTATCGCCGCCTGGTAGAAACTGACGTCTTTGAAGTACTGGCTCAGCTTGATGTGGCTGTTGACCGCTTCGTCTTGCTGCAGGAAACACACGCCGTTCTGTGCAACAAAAATGCCGCCCTCGTTCAGGCAGCGTGCGCAGCCTTCGTAAAACGCCGAGGTGAACAGGCTTTCGCCGGGGCCGATAGGATCGGTACAGTCGGAGATAATCACATCGAATTTTTCATCGGTCTGATTAACAAAGTTGACGCCGTCGTCGATCACCAGCTTAAAGCGTGGATCGTCGTAGGCACCGGCATTGTGATTGGGCAGATATTGGCGGCAGAATTCCACCACACCGGCGTCAATCTCGACCATGGTGATCTGTTCTACGCCCTTATGACGGCTGACTTCGCGTAGCATAGCGCCGTCGCCACCGCCGATAATCAGCACTTTCTTTGCCTGGCCGTGAGCCAGCAGCGGTACGTGGGTCATCATTTCGTGATAGATGAATTCATCGCGCTCGGTGGTTTGCACCACGCCGTCGAGCGCCATAACGCGCCCCAGAACCGGGTTTTCAAAAATCACCAAATCCTGATGTTCGGTCTTCTCACGATACAGCACGTTCTCTACCGAGAAGTACTGGCCGAAGTTGGCATGCAGTGTTTCATACCAAATTTCTTTCTGGGTCATGTGCGGGAACTCCGTAATAACAGCCATGAAAAATTGGCGCAACATCATAGCTAACTCTGCCTGGTGATGCACGGCTGAATTTCAAGCAGAGGTAGCGCAAGGCAGGGGAATTAGTTGGCGTAGGCCAGCAGGCTTAGCGAGTCGCGTGCCAGAGATTTGCATTTGTTCGGGGTAGGGATGGCAATACCACTGAGATCGCGATAGCTGTCTTCACCCAGCGCCTTCATATTAAAACTATTATAGTTGGTCAGATCCCAACGGTTTTGCTGAGCGAAATAAACGATGGCACGCTTGATTTGCGCATTGGGCAAGTCGTTGTAGCCGCAATCGTTTTTCAAATAAATAAACACCGCCGTCAGATCGGCCAGATCTTCCGCTTCAGACTCATTCAGCGCCAAACTGGCGTTGGAGAACCCCAGCATGGTGAGCAACAGCACCAGTAACCTTGTTTTTTTCATCATGAAAATAGACCTGTTTGTTGTCTACAGACGTTATCACACTTGCCTGTAAAGGCACCAAATTTTATTACTCGCAGGTAACATAACCGGCAGCAAAGGCTTGACCTTCCGCTAAGGGGAGGGTTTAGGCTGACGGGCATAATGAGTTAGATCACTGAGAAAAGGGAGTCAGCGATGTTACGCCGTGATTTTATCAAATTGACCGCTGCGCTGGGCGCGGCAAGCGCTTTACCGTTGTGGAGCCGGGGGGCGTGGGCGGCCGAGTTGCCGGCGTTGCCCATCCCGCCATTGCTGACGCCGGACGCGCAAGGGAACATCGCTCTGGCGCTGCAAACCGGTGAGGTTAACTGGCTGCCGGGCAAGGCAACCCAAACCTGGGGCGTTAATGGCGCGTTGCTGGGGCCGGCAGTGCGGCTGCAGCGCGGAAAACCGGTAACGGTCGATATTCGCAATGCGTTGCCGGAGGCCAGCACCGTTCACTGGCACGGTCTGGAAATTCCCGGTGACGTGGATGGCGGCCCACAGGCGTTGATTCAGCCTGGTGCGACGCGCAGAGTGCAGTTCACTATCGAACAGCCCGCGGCTACCTGTTGGTTCCATCCGCATACCCACGGCAAAACCGGCCACCAGGTGATGAAAGGGTTGGCCGGACTGGTGCTGCTGGAAGACGATGAAAGCAGCAGGCTACCGCTGCCGAAAACCTGGGGACAGGATGATATTCCGGTGATCTTGCAGGACAAACGGTTGGGTAAAGACGCGCAGATTGAATATCAACTGGACGTAATGAGCGCGGCGGTAGGCTGGTTCGGCGACCGCATGTTCACCAACGGTGCTCAGTATCCACGGCACGTAGCGCCGCGCGGCTGGTTGCGTCTGCGCTTCCTCAACGGCTGTAATGCGCGCTCGCTGAACCTGGCTGTCAGCGATAACCGCCCATTCTACGTAATCGCCAGCGACGGTGGTTTTCTGGCCGAGCCGGTCAAGTTGACCGAATTGCCGATGCTGATGGGCGAACGCTTTGAAGTGCTGGTGGATGCCTCCGACGGCAAGGCGTTCGACATCGTCACGTTGCCGGTAAAACAGATGGGCATGACGCTGGCGCCGTTCGACCAGCCGCTGCCGGTGTTGCATATTCAGCCTTCGCTGGCGCAGGGCATCAAGACGATGCCGGACAGCCTGGTAAAACTGCCTGCGCTGCCCCCGGTAGCCGGCATTCAGGAGCGTTGGCTGCAACTGATGATGAATCCGCAGTTAGATAAGCTGGGCATGCAGGCGCTGATGGATCGCTACGGCCACCAGGCGATGGCAGGCATGAGCATGGATCACGGTGACATGGGCAAAGGCGGTGATGGCGATATGTCCGGCATGCAAGGTATGGATCATGGCAGTATGAAAGGCATGGACCACGGCAGCATGAAAGGGATGGATCATAGCAATATGAAGGGCATGGATCACGGCGCGAAGCCGTTCGATTTCAGCCATGGCAATATGATCAACGGCAAGGCTTTTGACATGACCAAGCCGATGTTTGAAGCCAAGCGTGGCAAGTACGAGAAATGGACCCTTTCCGGCGAAGGCGACATGATGCTGCACCCGTTCCATATTCACGGTACCCAATTCCGTATTCTGACGGAAAACGGCAAACCGCCGGCGGCCCACCGCAGCGGCTGGAAGGACACGGTGCGCGTAGAAGGCTGGCGCAGTGAAGTGTTGGTGCGCTTCGATCATCTTGCCAACAGCGATCACGCCTATATGGCCCACTGTCACCTGCTGGAACATGAGGATACCGGCATGATGATGGGCTTTACGGTAGCCGACTGATCGCGCCCGTATCGAACAAGTGGCGGCGCGCTCGCGTCGCCACCGGCTTCAGGCTATGCTAAACTCTGCGCCCTTCTTCCGGCAATTGACCTTAAAACCTATGAAACACACTGTAGACGTAATGATTTCCGAGCAGGAAGTTAAGACCCGTATCGCTGAACTTGGCCGCCAGATCACCGAACATTACCGCGACAGCGGCAGTGATATGGTACTGGTAGGGCTGCTGCGCGGCTCCTTCATGTTCATGGCCGATCTGTGCCGCACGATTGAAGTGCCGCATGAAGTCGACTTTATGACGGCTTCCAGCTACGGCAGCGGCATGTCCACCACCCGTGACGTGAAAATCCTCAAGGATTTGGATGAAGACATCCGTGGCAAAGACGTGCTGATCGTGGAAGACATCATCGATTCCGGTAACACGCTGAATAAAGTGCGCGAAATTTTGGCGCTGCGCGGGCCGAAATCTTTGGCGATTTGCACCCTGTTGGACAAGCCTGAACGCCGTGAAGTGGAAGTGCCGGTTGAGTACGTGGGTTTCTCAATCCCGGACGAATTCGTGGTGGGCTATGGTATTGACTACGCTCAGCGTTATCGCCATCTGCCGTACGTCGGTAAAGTGGTCTTGCTGGACGAGTAATAGGCTGTGGGCGCGGCATGCCGCGCCCGTGGCAGGTTAAATACCCTTATCCTGCTGCAGCGTGGCCATGGCCTTGCGATAGCCCATTTCAAGGCTTTCCCGGCTGGTCGCGGCCACTTCCAGATCGCGCAGGCGGCCGTCCTGGATCCCGTACACCCAACCGTGAATCATCACTTTCTGGCCACGTTTCCATGCTGACTGCATGATAGTGGAATGGCCCAGGTTGTAGACCTGCTCAATAACGTTGATTTCGCACAGCACGTCGAGACGTTGTTCCGGTTCCAGTTCACCCAGCAGTGAGCTGTGTTTGTACCACAGGTCGCGAATGTGCAGCAGCCAGTTGTTGATCAGCCCCAACTCCGGGTTCTCGACTGCCGCTTCCACACCGCCGCAGCCCAGGTGGCCGCAGATAATAATATGCTCGACTTCCAGCACGTCGACGGCGTACTGCACCACCGACAGGCAGTTTAAATCGGTGTGGATCACCAGGTTTGCCACGTTACGGTGGACAAAGAGTTCACCCGGCTCCAGCCCGGTCAGTCTTTCCGCCGGTACGCGGCTGTCAGAACAACCTATCCATAAAAAACGGGGCTTTTGCGCCTGTGCTAAACGTTCAAAAAAATCCGGATCTTCCTTGCTGATGTTAGCTGACCAGGTATGGTTATTGGCGATAAGCTTTTCGATTTCTTTCATGGAGGTTATTGGCCTGTAACGGACAGATTGCGTTGGGGTAATATAGGACAAGCGTCACAATTTGGAAATCGGAACAGTGGCGCCAGGCGATATTCAGCCACTTTTTATCCAGTATGGCGGGAAGGAACCTGAATTTACCGCACGGATTTGCCTCAGTGAAAACGCTGCTGATGATAAGATCACTTTCATTACAAAAATGCAGCAGCATACTCATCGTCACAAGGTACCTTTTAACTTATGAATTATGCACTGGAATTAGCGCAGCTAACCAAGACTTACGCCGGCGGCGTCAAGGCTTTGCGCGGGATCGATCTGAATGTCGAAGCGGGGGATTTCTATGCCCTGCTGGGGCCGAACGGCGCCGGTAAATCCACGACCATCGGCATCATCAGTTCGCTGGTGAACAAAACCTCCGGCAGCGTGCGGGTGTTCGGCTACGACATCGATAAAGACATCGTCAACGCCAAGCGTCAGCTCGGGCTGGTGCCGCAGGAATTCAACTTTAACCCGTTCGAAACCGTGATGCAGATTGTGGTCAATCAGGCGGGCTACTATGGCGTAACCCGCCGTGAAGCCCTGGCGCGCGCCGAAAAATACCTGACTCAGTTGGATCTGTGGGGCAAGCGCGATGAACGCGCCCGCATGTTATCCGGCGGGATGAAGCGCCGCCTGATGATCGCCCGCGCATTGATGCATCAGCCAAAATTGCTGATCCTCGATGAACCGACCGCCGGGGTGGATATCGAGCTGCGTCGCTCGATGTGGGGCTTCCTGAAAGAGCTCAACGCTCAGGGCACCACCATTATCCTTACCACCCACTATCTGGAAGAAGCGGAAATGCTGTGCCGCAATATCGGCATTATCCAGAACGGTGAGCTGGTGGAAAACACCTCGATGAAAGGTCTGTTGGCCAAGCTGAAGTCCGAAACCTTTATTCTCGATCTGGCGGCGAAAAGTCCATTGCCGAAGCTGGACGGTTACCGCCACCGCCTGACGGACACTTCAACGCTGGAAGTAGAAGTAATGCGCGAGCAGGGCCTGAATGGCCTGTTTACCCAGCTCAGCACCCAGGGCGTTCAGGTACTGAGCATGCGTAACAAGGCCAATCGGCTGGAAGAGCTGTTTGTCACCCTGGTTAACGGTAATGGAGAAAAAGCATGACGCGTTTGTATTGGGTGGCCTTGCAGAGCATCTGGGCTAAAGAGATCAACCGCTTTGCTCGCATCTGGATCCAGACCCTGGTGCCGCCGGTGATCACCATGACGCTGTATTTCATCATCTTCGGCAACCTGATTGGTTCACGCATCGGTGAGATGCACGGTTTTGATTACATGCAGTTTATCGTCCCCGGCCTGATCATGATGGCGGTGATCACCAACTCGTACGCCAACGTAGCCTCGTCGTTCTTCAGCGCCAAATTCCAGCGCAACATCGAAGAGCTCCTGGTCGCACCGGTGCCGACGCACGTGGTGATTGCCGGTTATGTCGGCGGTGGCGTGGCGCGCGGGATCTGTGTTGGCGTGCTGGTGACCGTGATTTCGCTGTTCTTCGTGCCGCTGCAGGTGCATGCCTGGTGGGTGATTGTCGTCACGCTGCTGCTGACGGCGATTTTGTTCTCGCTGGCGGGCCTGCTCAATGCGGTATTCGCTACGACCTTTGACGATATCAGCCTGATCCCGACCTTTGTGCTGACGCCGCTGACCTATCTGGGCGGGGTCTTCTACTCACTGACGTTGCTGCCGCCGTTCTGGCAGGCGGTGTCCAAGCTGAACCCCATCGTCTACATGATCAGCGGTTTCCGCTATGGCTTCCTGGGCATCAGCGACGTGCCGTTGGCACTCACCATGGCGGTACTGGTGGCGTTTATCGCGGTGTTCTATCTGCTGGTCTGGTTCCTGATTGAACGCGGCCGCGGTCTGCGTACCTGATCCAATCGCGTCTCCGGGCAAGCGTTCGGGGACGCGTTTATCACCCAGCGGCAGGCAGCCTGTAAATCAATAAAATCGCTCAAAGAACCCCTTTCTCCCCGCTGTTCAAATCGTGCTATGCTGGCGCTCCACATTTTCTCCATTTTGTTATATGCCCCATGAATTTCAAGTTGCGGCTTGAAAGGCGACGGGTATTACGCACTCGTAAGCAGAACATAACCATGCGGTCCACACACAAGATAGCGGCTGGGTTACTCGGCATCCTGTTGTCCTTTGCCTCCCCGGCGGGTCTGGCAAATTTGCTGTCGGAAGACAGCGCGGTTAAATCCGAATATATGGAAGCGCAGCGCGACAGCGAGGTTTATTCGCTGATTGGCGAGCATGTCATTCCGGTCGGCGAAGTGAAGCAGGGGCAGTTGATTCAGGTGTTCCCGGCGGATGCCGAATATTACGAGTTCAAATTCGGCCACGGTACGGGGTTTATCGATAAAGACGATGTGCGTGACCTTAAAAAATCACGCAAGGTGAAGGACGACCTTGGTGAGCTGAATAAGCCGTTGACCAATCAGAATCTGATCACGCAAAAAGCGACCAACGTCTATACCGATGCGGATAACACCAGCGATGTGTTTGGCGTGCTGGAAGAGAACCTGCGCTACCCGATCATCGGTAAGCTGAAAGATCGGCTCAACAACACCTGGTATGAGATCAACATTGGCGATCGTCTGGGTTATGTCAGCGAGCTGGACTGCGAGATCGACGCCGGTATTCCGGTGTTGACCTATCACCATCTGCTGAAAAACGAAGAGAACAAACGCTTCCGTCATACTTCGACCACCACCTCCGATGTGGCGTTCAGTAACCAGATGACCTACCTGAAGCAGGCGGGCTACGACACGATTTCCCTGTATCAGTTGGAAGCTTATCTGAATAATCAGATCAATCTGCCGGGCAAGGCGGTGGTGCTGACGTTTGATGACGGGCTGAAATCGGTTTATCGCTACGCTTATCCGGTATTGAAGAATTACGGCTTCCGCGCCACGGCGTTTATTATTTCCTCACGCATCAAGCGCCATCCGCAAAAATGGAATCCAGACTCGCTGCAGTTTATGAGCATTTCCGAACTGAAGCAGATCCAGGACGTGTTCGACGTACAGTCGCATACGCATTTCCTGCATCGCACCGACGGTAACCGTCAGCCGATCCTGCTGAGCCGCTCGTTGCACAATATTGAATTCGATTTTGAGCACTCGCGCCGCGCACTGTCGCAGTTTAATCCGCATGTGCTGTATGTGTCCTATCCGTTTGGCGGCTATAACCAGCGGGCGATACAGGCGGCGAAAAACGCCGGTTTCCATATGGCGGTGACCACGGTGCAGGGCAAAGTGAAGCCGGGGGATAGCCCTTATACGCTGAAGCGGTTGTACATTCTGCGCACCGACTCGATTCAGACCATGGCGGACAGGATCGCCAACAAGCTGGGAACGCTGGTAGTGCAGTAACCGGGAAGGAACGGGCGCCGACAGCGCCCGTTGTGACTTTTAGGCGACCTGAACCGGCACGGCTTTCGCCTTGCGCTGCAGATTATTGTCACCTTCGAAGTAGGCCACTTTCGGGTGGTGTTGGCGGGCATCGGCATCGCTCATCTGCACATAAGAACAGATGATCAGTTTGTCGCCCACGCAGGCGCAGCGTGCTGCCGCACCGTTGACCGAAATAATGCGCGAACCGCGCTCGGCGGCGATGGCATAGGTCGAAAAACGCTGACCGTTATCAACGTTATAAATATCGATAGCTTCATATTCCAGAATGCCTGCGGCCTCCAGAAAGTCCTGATCGATGGCGCAGGAGCCTTCATAGTGCAAGTCGGCCTGAGTCACTTTCACCCGATGCAGCTTGCCTTGCAGCATAGTACGTATCATAACTTTACCTAACTGAGTATCAGCCTATACCCGTCATACTTGAAGCTGCATCTGTGTTGGCTGCACCCGATCACCCCTGTCACATAGTTATCTATGCTCCCGGGGACTTACGGGCTTGCCGCCTTGATGCAACTTCAATTATTTAGGGTATATAGAGGCGATGGGGTTAAACATCCATACCGTGATATATCGTCACCGATAAGCCTGCCATTGTCTACTGTCAGGCAGGGCGTAATGGTGACGATTGCACAAAAAATAGCTTACAGCGTCAGATCAACCTGTTGGTTGTCAATCAAGCGCGCCTTGCCCAGCCAGGCGGCCATTAACACCACGGCACGTTGGCTTTCAACACCCAGCGGTTGCAGGCTGTCGGCGTCACGGATAAACAGCTCGTCTGGGGTGAACCCGGCGTTGCGCAGGTGCCCTGCGGTTTGCTCCAGCAGCTCGTCGATGTGGCGTTCACCGTTGCTGAGCTGTTCGGCCAGCGCATTCATGATTTTGCTGAGCTGCGGGGCGATTTTCCGCTCTTCGGCGGTCAGGTAGCCGTTGCGCGAACTGAGCGCCAGGCCATCTTTAGCACGCACGGTCGGTACGCCGACGATGTCGATGTCGTAGCCCATGTCCGCCACCATTTTGCGGATCAGTGCCAACTGCTGATAATCCTTCTCGCCAAAACAGGCCAGATCCGGTTGCACCAGATTGAACAGCTTGCTGACGATAGTGGCGACGCCACGGAAATGGCCCGGACGGCTGGCGCCCTCCAGTATGGAGGAAATGCCCGGCACGTCGACATAGGTTTGCTGTTCCAGCCCCTGCGGGTAGACATCGGCCGGCGCCGGTGCGAACACCAGTTCTACGCCGCGACGGGTCAGCTTTTCGCTGTCCTCCTGCAGGGTACGTGGGTAACGCGCCAAATCGTCAGGGCGTTCGAACTGCATCGGGTTGACGAAAATACTGACCACCACGACATCGGCGCGCGCGCGGGCTTCATCGACCAGCGTCATATGACCTTCGTGCAGGTTGCCCATGGTCGGCACCAGCGCGATGCGTTTACCCTCTTGACGCCAGCGGCGGATCTGCTGACGCAACAGCGGCAGGGTTTCGATAATTACCATTCCATAACTCCTAACGCAGTCACTTTAGTTGAATGAGTGCTCTTCAGCGGGGTAAATTCCTTGCTCCACATCCTGAATATAGTGTTGCACCGCCGAGCGGATATCGCCGCTTTGCGCCAGGAAGTTTTTAGCGAATTTAGGCGTATGGCCGCCGGTGATGCCAAACGCGTCGTGCATCACCAGAATTTGGCCATCGGTGGCGTTACCGGCGCCAATGCCGATCACCGGAATGGTCAGTTCTTCGGTGATTTTGCGCGCCAATTCGGTTGGCACACATTCCAGCACCAGCAGTTGGATACCGGCCAGCTCCAGATTTTTGGCGTCTTCCAGCAGTTGCTTGGCGGCAAGTTCGTCACGGCCCTGCACTTTATAACCGCCAAACACGTTAACGGATTGCGGCGTCAGGCCGAGGTGGCCGCAGACCGGCACCGCGCGTTCGGTCAGCATTTTCACCGTTTCGCACAGCCAACTGCCGCCTTCCAGCTTCACCATGTTAGCGCCGGCCTGCATCAGCTCGGCGGCATTGGCACAGGCCGATTGTGGCGTGGCGTAACTCATAAAAGGCATATCGGCCAGCAACAGACAGGCTGGCGCGCCACGGCGAACGGCGCGGGTATGGTAGGCAACGTCGGCGACGGTGACCGGCAGCGTGGAGTCGTGGCCCTGCAGCGTCATCCCCAGCGAGTCACCTACCAGCAGTACTTTCACGCCTTGCTCTTCAAACAGTTTGGCAAAGCTGGCATCGTAGGCGGTGAGGGAAGCGAACTTGCGTTGTTCCTGCTTCCACTGGCGCAAATGGGTCACGGTGGTGGGTTTCATCACTACGTCTCCTGAATAGAGCCGCGCGGCGTACGCAGGGCCCTGGCTGCAAAAAAGTGCTGTCATTCTACTGTAACCCTAACGGGGTGGGTAGCGCAGATCATCATGCTTAAGAGGTTCTTAAGAACCTTGTGGTGTAATGGGCGGCAATGGTTAAAAAAGGACGCACATGCGAATTTTGCTGATAGAAGATGACAAGTTAATCGGTGACGGTATCAAGGCCGGCTTAACCAAACTCGGCTTTAATCTGGACTGGTTTACCGATGGGCTGGTCGGTAAAAATGCGTTGGAAAGCGCGCCCTACGACGCAGTGATCCTTGATCTCAGTCTGCCGGGCCTCGACGGGTTGGATCTGCTGCGCCAATGGCGGCAGGCTGGCCATGACGTGCCGGTGCTGATCCTGACCGCGCGTGACGCGTTGGAACAGCGCGTCAGCGGCCTGCAGAGCGGTGCCGACGATTACCTGTGCAAGCCCTTTGTCCTGGCGGAAGTTGCGGCTCGCCTGCAGGCGTTGATCCGCCGCCGCCACGGCCAACTGATGCCACAGCTGGTGCATGGCAATGTGGTGTTTGATGCCGCCACCCGCAGCGTGAGCTGCAATGGTGAGCCGGTCACCCTGACGCCGCGTGAGTTGGCGGTGCTGGAACTGTTCCTGCACAACAAAGGGCGGGTGCTGGCGCGGCCACTGATCCAGGAAAAGCTGTACAACTGGGACGATGAGGTCAGCAGCAACGCGGTAGAAGTGCATATTCACCACCTGCGCCGCAAGCTGGGCAACGGGTTTATCCGCACCATTCACGGCGTGGGCTATACGTTGGGGGATGTCCCGTGAAACATCTCAGTCTGCGGCTGCGCCTGATCCTGATCTTCAGCCTGCTGGCGCTGCTGACCTGGTGCTCCGCCAGTTTGGTGGCGTGGATGATGACGCGCAACAACATCAACGAAGTGTTTGATACTCAGCAGATGCTGTTCGCCAAACGGCTGGCAACCGCCAATCTGGGCGATCTGCTGGCCGACGAAAACGTACGCAGCCTGCCGAAAACCAAAAAGCTGGTGCATCACGGCAAGCGCGGTGAACAGGACGACGACGCACTGGCGTTCGCCATCTTCGACCGCCGCGGCAAGATGTTGCTCAACGATGGCGAGAACGGCGCGGATTTCCGTTTTGACGGTGAGCGTGAAGGTTTTACCGATGGCGAACGCAAAGGCGATGACGACAGTTGGCGGCTGCTGTGGCTGACCAGCCCGGACGGCCGTTATCGCATCGTCGTGGGGCAGGAGTGGGATTATCGCCGGGATATGGCGCTGGGCATGGTGACCGGGCAACTGGTGCCGTGGCTGGTGACGTTGCCGATCCTGATGCTGCTGATTGCCTTGATGGTCGGGCGTGAGCTGCGGCCACTGCGCACGGTTGCCACCGGGCTGCGCAAACGCGCTCCGGACGACGCCACGCCACTGGACGCACGGCAGGTACCGACTGAAGTGCGACCGCTGGTGGATGCGCTTAACGCACTGTTTGCCCGTATTAATGCGCTATTGGTGCGTGAGCGGCGCTTCACCTCTGACGCCGCCCATGAACTGCGCAGTCCGCTGGCGGCGCTGCGGGTGCAGACGGAAGTGGTGCAACTGGCCGGTGACGACGAACAGATGCGCGAACATGCGCTGGAAAACCTGACGGTGAGTATCGATCGGGCGACCCGATTGGTGGATCAACTGCTGACGTTGTCGCGGTTGGATTCGTTGTCGGACCTGGCCGAGCTGGAAGCGATCGACTGGGGGCAACTGGTGCCGATGACCCTGGCGGAACAGGATCGCCATGCCCATGCCGCCGGCATCACGCTGCGCTATGAACAGCAGGGCATGCCACCGCCGTTGCAGGGGCAAGCGCTGTTGCTGTCGCTGCTGGTTCGCAATCTGGTGGATAACGCCGTGCGTTACACGCCTGCGGGAGGCACCGTGACAGTGAGGCTGACAGAGCGGTTGCTGAGGGTCGAGGATGATGGCCCGGGCGTTACCGAAGAGCATCTGGCACGGCTGGGGGAGCGTTTTTATCGTCCACCGGGACAGGAACAGACCGGCAGCGGGTTGGGATTATCCATTGTACAGCGTATCGCTGGCCTGCACGGTTTACGCGTCAGCTTCGCCAATCGGCCGGAAGGGGGATTTGTCGCTCAGGTGTTGTTGTAAGGGCGCCTGCACACCAAGTTCGACTCAGGTGGTTATTTGGGTTTATGCCAGAGTTCCATGCCGTTTATCGGCACGCGCTTCAGGCAACTGGCCAGCGATTCGCCGTCCGGGAGGAGCAGGTCGGGGGCGATTTCCGCCAGCGGGTAGAGCATGAATTCACGTTCTTTCAGGCCGTAATGCGGCACGGTAAGGCGGTCGGTATGAATAACCTGCTCGCCATACAGCATGATGTCCAAATCGAGGGTGCGCGGGCCCCAGCGCTCATCTTTGCGCACGCGGCCCTGATTGCGTTCTATCGCCTGAGTGTGATCGAGTAACTGTTCGGCGGGCAACAAGGTATCCAGCGCCACCACCGCATTGAGAAAGTCCGGCTGGTTCTGCGGCCCCATCGGCTTGGTACGGTAAAAAGAAGAACAAAGGACCAACCGGGTGCGCGGGAGATGCTCCAGCGCTTCCAGTGCGGCTTTCACCTGTTGCAGCGGGTGCGCCAGGTTACTGCCCAGCGCGATATAAACGCGGATCATTATTCCCCTTCTTTACGCGGCGTCCGGCGACGAGGGCGGCGTTGACGCGTGCGGCGCGGTGCCGGATCGTCACCCAAGGTATTCAACATGGTTTTTTGACGTGCCGGGGTCGCGTCCTGGAACTCGCCCCACCATTCGGTCAGACGCAGCATGTCCTGGTTTTCTTCCACTTCGGCACGCAGCGCCAGCAGATCGTAAGCGGCGCGGAATTTCGGGTGTTCCATCAGCTTGTGCGCGCGCTTGCCCTGACGGCGTGACAGCCGAAGCTGCAACTGCCAGATATCACGTACCAGCGTGGTGATGCGTTTCGGAATTGCCAATGAACGGCATTGTTCGTCCAGCACATCATTCATTGCCAGTGCGAAGGCGTCGTAGTACGCCAGACCGCTTTCCTGCGCCAGTTTCTGCGCATGCTCCAGCAACGGATACCAAAGCATAGCAGCAAACAGGAACGCCGGATTGACGCGCATGTCGTTCTGCAGACGGTAGTCCGTGTTCTTCAGCACCTGCGCCAGAATACGCTCCATTGGCGTGTCATGGTTCGGGGTGAAGTGACGGGCGATCTGTGGGAACAATGGCTGGAACAGCTGGTATTCACACAGTTTCAGGTAGGTCGGATAACCGTAACCGGCCTGCAGCAATTTAAGCGATTCTTCGAACAGACGTGCCGGCGGGATCTCATGCAGCAGCGAGGCCAGGCGTGGGATCGGCTCGGCGGTTTCGTCACTGATGGTCATGTCCAGCTTGGCGGCAAAACGCACCGCACGCAGCATGCGTACCGGGTCTTCGCGGTAGCGGGTTTCCGGATCGCCGATCAGGCGGATCACGCCTTGCTTCAGATCGCGCAGGCCATCAACGTAATCACGCAGGGTGAAGTCCGCCACGCCGTAATACAGGCTGTTGATGGTGAAGTCACGGCGCTGGGCATCTTCTTCGATTGAACCGAAGATGTTATCGCGCAGCAGCATGCCGTTTTGGGCCTGCTGGGAAGAATTTTTGTCAGATTCCGACGTTTGCTGTTCGTGGTGACCACGGAAGGTGGCAACCTCGATGATTTCCGGCCCGAACATCACGTGTGCCAGGCGGAAGCGGCGACCCACCAGGCGGCAGTTGCGGAACAGCTTGCGCACTTGTTCCGGCGTTGCGTTGGTGGTGATGTCGAAATCCTTCGGCTTTTTGCCCAGCAGCAGGTCACGTACGCCGCCACCGACCAGATAGGCTTCGAAACCGGATTTATTCAGGCGGTACAGCACCTTCAGCGCGTTCTCACTGATGTCTTTGCGTGAGATGGAATGCTGGTCGCGTGGGATCACGGTCATTGAGCCGGTTCCCTCTGCGGCAGGAAAAGGTGGGCGTTTACGCGGTGCCTGCCGGCGGGCAGGAGTATCTCTGCCGCGATCGGCGGAACGTTGCTGCGGCGCTGACGGTGGTGCAGCCACCGCGCTTTCTTCGCGGACTACGTTTTTATCGCTGACCGGCGCATCATCACGCGGCAGCTTGTCATCGCGGGTTAGCACCTTACGGCAGAAATTGGCTACTCGGGTAAAAATGGTACACCTCGATAGTGTCTGAAAAAAATGGCGCTAACAAAAAATAGCGGCTAATCATAGCTCACCATGGCTCTTTTGAGAATGCCGATGTGTTTTCGTCCAGGGGAATAGCCTCCTGGCGCGGCACATAATCCAGCTTCCAGTGTGCGATAGCCCAGCTCAATAATAACGGCAGGTCAAGATCTTGCCAGCTTTCCGGCAGCGGTTGACGCAGAAAGTTCAGCGCGGCAACCAGCACCGGACGCGGATCGCCGTCGGGCAACGCGGGCGCATGGTTTTGCTTCGACAATTTGATGCCATTGGCGCCCAGCGCCAGCGGCAGATGCACATAGGCGGGCACCGGCGCCTGTAACTGATGGTACAACGCAATCTGGCGCACCGTTGGCTCGATCAGGTCGGCACCGCGCACGATTTCGGTAACGCCCTGAAAATGGTCGTCAACCACCACCGCCAGGTTATAGGCGAACAACCCATCACGCCGACGGATAATAAAGTCTTCCTGCGCCAACGCCGGATCGGCCTGCAACTCGCCTTGCAGACGATCGTGAAAGGCGTAAACCGGGCTGGATTGGCGTAAACGGATGGCGGCGCCCTGCGGGCCAAGATTCAATGAACGGCAGTGGCCATCGTACAACCCGCCAATCTGCTGGATGCGGCTGCGGGTGCAGTTGCAGAAATAGCTAAGCCCCTGCCGGTGCAGGTGATCCAGGGTGGCGCGGTAGGCTTCGTGGCGTTGGGATTGATAGATGACCTGGCCGTCCCACAGGAGACCATAGTGTTCCAGAGCGGATAAGATACGATCGGCCGCACCGGCGACTTCGCGCGGGGGATCGATATCTTCAATGCGAACCAGCCACTGCCCGTGTTGGGCGCGAGCCTGGAGGTAGCTTCCCAGAGCGGCAATCAGCGAACCGAAATGCAGATCCCCGGAAGGCGATGGGGCAAAGCGCCCCACATAATGTCTTTCTTGCATATCAGAGGGGAAACTTTCCCTTTTCTCTGTGCGGCGCACGCAGAGACGTACGCCGCAGCGATAACAACTGTATTAGCCGGCCATCTGCTTTTCGCGGATTTCGGCCAGAGTCTTGCAGTCGATGCACAAATCGGCAGTCGGACGCGCTTCAAGGCGACGAATGCCAATCTCCACGCCGCAGGATTCGCAGTAGCCGAAATCTTCGTCTTCTACTTTCCTCAGCGTTTTCTCGATCTTTTTGATCAGTTTGCGTTCGCGATCGCGGTTACGCAGTTCAAGGCTGAACTCTTCTTCCTGAGTGGCACGGTCGGCCGGGTCAGGGAAGTTTGCTGCCTCATCCTGCATATGCGATACAGTACGGTCCACTTCATCCCTGAGCTGGTTGCGCCATGCTTCAAGAATGCGCTTGAAATGCGACAACTGGGCGTCGTTCATGTACTCTTCGCCCGGCTTCTCTTGGTACGGCTCCACCCCAGCGATGGCGAGAATGCTCAAGGACGAGGTTTTACGGGTTTGCCCTTCTTGCATGTTGCTTCTCCTACATACACACGCACTATCGAATCCCCAATGCGGGGGAAAAACAGGCCGCTATAAATACCAGATGGGGAGTAGGTTGGCAATTATTCCTGTCGCCTGCTTGACAATGGTGTGAAGGAAGGCGTATTTGGCGACGCGATAACCGGTTGTCGGATTAATTGTGTCCGGTCAGCGCTAATCGATAAAAAACGGTAACTTATCGCAGAGATGCATACCGTCAGGTGATAATTTAGCCCCATAACAAACCACTTCTACGCCCAACTGCCGGACCTGTGCCAACAGTGCCGCATAACGCTCATCTATATGATGTGCCGGTGCGACCTGTTCAATACCGCTATGTAACACAGCAAAGAACAACACCGCCCGTTGCCCGCTTTCAACCACGCTTAGCAACTCACGTAAGTGTTTCTGTCCTCTGAGCGTTACCGCATCAGGAAAGTAACCACGTTGTTGTTGCAGTAATGTGACTGACTTAACTTCAATATAGCAGTTGGCTCGGTTTTCTGCCTGTAATAACAAATCGATACGACTATTTTCACTGCCATATTTTACTTCGCTGCTGATTTTACTGTAACCGGATAATTCATTGATTAGATTCTGTTCAATGGCCTCGCGTACCAGTCCATTGGCGCGCAGGGTGTTTACGCAAATCCAGTCACCCTGTTGGGTATGCGTCAGTTCCCAACTGTGGGCGTATTTGCGCTTGGCGTTATCCGAGGTGGAATACCAAACGGTATCGCCGGGGGTGGCGCAGCCGGTCATCGCCCCGGTATTGGCGCAGTGCAGCGTGAAGGTTTCCCCTTCTGGTGTGACGACGTCCGCCAGAAAGCGTTTGTAACGTTTAATCAGCGTGGCGTGACGCAAGGGGGGGGTAAAAATCATGGGGTGTCCTGGTGGGCCAAGGGCCATTGTTCAAGCATCTGATAACGCGTGCGGCCGTTTTCAAAGACTGATTGGTATAAGGCGAATTCGTTGGCGCTGAAGCTCCAGCCTGGAGTGGCGGGCGGTATGGCGACCAGCTGGGTCGCGGCGCGCAGCAGGGTGATATGCGGATGAAACGGCATCGGACTTTGGTAGCAGCCGCTGCGGGCCGCCTGCGAACGCAGCAGCTCCGCCAACTGCAGCAGCCCACGTGGGGCGCGCCGGGTGCCGAGCCAAACGACGCCAGGACGCGGCCAGTGGCCGAGATCATCCAGCATCATGCTGAAACCGGGCTGGCTAATGCGGCCGGCCAGCTTTTTCAACGCCGCTTCTTTCTGTGCGGTGACGTCGCCGAGAAAGGCCAACGTCAGGTGCAAATTGGCGGCCGCGACCGGCCGACCGGCTTGCGGCTCAAAGGCATCGGCGCGCCAGCGGATCACCTGTTGCTGCAGCGCATCGGGCAAGGTCAGGGCGAAAAACAGGCGGCGCGAACTGGACATAGATACCCGGCAAGTGAATGAAACGCAGAGTCTAATGCTACAATGTGCGCCGTCCAATGTTAACCACTACGGAGAGTTCTGTGTCTTCACTGCCCGTCAGCGCGGTTCTTGATGAATTGCTCACTGCGCTGCAATCCGCCCCGCAGGTCCTGCTGCATGCGCCGACCGGCGCCGGTAAATCGACCTGGCTGCCGCTGCAGATCCTGGCCAAGGCCGGATTGCCTGGCCGCATTATCCTGCTCGAACCCCGGCGGTTGGCGGCGAAGAACGTGGCGTACCGACTGGCGCAGCAGTTAGGGGAAGAACCCGGTCAGACCGTGGGCTACCGCATGCGTGCCGAAAGCAAAAGTGGGCCGGAGACCAAGCTGCTGGTGGTGACCGAAGGCATTCTCACCCGCATGCTGCAGCAGGATGCCGAATTGCAGGGCGTTTCGCTGGTGATCCTCGACGAATTCCATGAACGCAGCCTGCAGGCCGATCTGGCGTTGGCGCTGCTGCTGGACGTGCAGCAAGGGCTGCGTGACGATCTGAAACTGCTGATCATGTCGGCAACGCTGGATAACGCCCGTCTGGCACAGCTGCTGCCGCAGGCACCGGCAGTGGTGTCCGCCGGGCGCAGTTTCCCGGTCGAACGCCAGTATCAGCCGCTGGCCAGCCATCAACGGCTGGAAGATGGCGTGGCGGCGGCGGTGAAGCGCCTGCTGTCTGAACAAACGGGATCGCTGCTGCTGTTCCTGCCCGGCGTGGCGGAAATCCACCGGGTGCTGGAGCGCCTGAACGGCGAGGTGGCGGCCGATACCGAACTCTGTCCGCTGTACGGCGCTTTGCCGTTGGCGCAGCAGCAGAAAGCGATACAGCCGGCACCGACCGGACGTCGTAAAGTGGTGCTGGCGACCAACATCGCCGAAACCAGCCTGACTATCGAAGGCATTCGGTTGGTGGTGGACAGCGGGCTGGAGCGCGTGGCGCGTTATGACGTGCGTAACGGTCTGACACGGCTGGTGACACAACGCATCAGCCAGGCGTCGATGATCCAGCGCGCCGGTCGTGCCGGACGTCTGGAGCCGGGCATTTGCTGGCATCTGTTTGCCAAAGAGCAAGCTGAACGGGCCGCGGAGCACGCCGAGCCGGAAATTCTGCAAAGCGATCTCGCCGGTTTTTGGCTGGAACTGTTGCAATGGGGCTGTCATGACGTGGGGCAACTGACCTGGCTCGATCGGCCGCCGGAAACGGCGCTGGCCGCCGCCAGAAGGCTATTGCAGCAGCTTGGCGCCACCGATGACGGCGATAAACTCACCGCACGCGGCCGACAGATGGCCACGTTGGGCTGTGAGCCGCGTTTGGCGGCGATGCTGACTCATGGCGCCGGGCAGGGGCCGGATGGACTGGCGACGGCCGCCGCGCTGGCGGCATTGCTGGAAGAACCGCCGCGCAACGGACAAATGGATATCGGTTACTGGCTGAGCCGCCCGCAGCCGAATTGGCAGCGCCGTGCCACTCAGCTTGCCCGTCGTCTGCAGGTGAAAGCGGGCCGGGTCGACGTAGATATGGCACCGCGATTGCTGGCGCTGGCGTTTACCGATCGCATCGCACAACGACGCGGTCAGGATGGCCGTTACCTGCTGGCGAATGGCATGGGGGCGGCGATGAATCAGGATGAGGCGTTGTCACGCGCCCCCTGGCTGATCGTGCCAAGCCTGTTGCAGGGGCATAACAGCCCCGATGCGCGCATTCTGCTGGCGTTGCCGGTGGAGATTGACGAGCTGGCGGCACAGTTGCCGGCGATCGTTTCCCAGCAAACGGCGGTGGAGTGGGATGAAGAAAAGGGCACTTTACGCGCCTGGAAGCGCCAGCAAATTGGGCGTTTGACGCTGCGCGCACAACCGTTGGCCAAGCCGGCCGACGAAGAACTGCAACAGGCGTTGCTCAACTGGGTGCGGGCTCAGGGCATCGCGGTACTCAACTGGGATACCGCCGCCGACCAACTGCGGCTGCGCTTGCAGTGCGCGCAAAATTGGCTGCCGGAGGCCGACTGGCCACGGGTCGACGATGAGTCGCTGCTGGCATCGTTGGAGCAGTGGTTACTGCCGTCGCTGAGTGGCGTACGCGACATGCGCGGATTAAAACAGGTCAATATCGCTGAAGCGTTGGCGCGGTTGTTGAACTGGCAGCAAAAGCAGCGGCTGGATAATGCATTACCCACTCATTACACTGTGCCGACCGGCAGCCGCTTGCCGATCCGTTACGATGCCGGCAAACCCCCGGCGCTGGCGGTGCGTTTACAGGAAGTGTTCGGTGAACAGCGCAGCCCGATGCTGGCAGAAGGTCGCATCCCGGTGGTGCTTGAGTTACTCTCACCGGCGCACCGGCCGTTGCAAATCACCGGTGATTTGGCGGCGTTCTGGCAGGGCGCCTACCGGGAAGTGCAAAAAGAGATGAAAGGGCGCTACCCGAAGCACGTGTGGCCGGACGACCCGGCGAATACCGCCCCGACGCGGCGCACGAAAAAATATCAATAAATCAATTCAGATGTTTCTTCTGTTCAGCAGCCCAACGGCGCGACAGATTAAGCGACTAATAATGGCCGGCAGTGCCGCCAAGTCTGGAGAACAACAGCAATGGCTGGGGATGACCGCGAGCCCATCGGGCGCAAAGGGAAACAACCAACACGCACCGCGTCGCGCAAGCCGCCGCGCCGTCGTCGAGATGACGATTACGATGATTATGAGGAAGACGAGTATCAGGATGACGATGATGATTATGAAGACGAGGAAGAACGCATGCCGCGTAAGGTAAAAGCGACTCCGCCGCGTAAAAAACGCCGCTGGCTCGGCCTGCTGATCAAACTGATCCTGGTGGTTGCCGTGCTGTTGGCGATCTACGGCGTGTACCTGGACTCGCAGATCCGCAGCCGCATTGACGGCAAGGTCTGGCAGTTGCCGGCGGCGGTTTATGGCCGCATGGTCAACCTGGAACCGGGCATGCCGTACAGCAAAAAGGAAATGGTCGACTTGCTGGAGGGCATGCAATACCGTCAGGTCAGCCGCATGACGCGCCCGGGCGAGTTTACCGTGCAGGCCAACAGCATTGAGATGCTGCGTCGTCCGTTTGACTTCCCGGACGGTAAAGAGGGGCAGATCCACGCCCGTCTGAATTTCCAGAACAACCGTCTGGCGAATATCCAGAACATGGAAAACCAGCGCAGCTTCGGTTTCTTCCGCCTCGATCCGCGCCTGATCACCATGTTGCAGTCACCGAACGGCGAACAACGCCTGTTCGTGCCGCGTGCCGGTTTCCCGGACCTGCTGGTGGATACGCTGATTGCCACCGAAGACCGTCATTTCTATGAGCATGACGGCATCAGCCCATACTCCATCGGCCGTGCGGTGCTGGCTAACCTGACCGCCGGGCGTGCGGTGCAGGGCGGCAGTACCCTGACGCAACAGTTGGTAAAAAACCTGTTCCTGACCAACGAGCGCTCGCTGTGGCGTAAGGCCAACGAAGCTTACATGGCGTTGTTGGTGGATTACCGTTACAGCAAGGACCGCATCCTTGAGCTGTATCTGAACGAGGTTTATCTCGGCCAGAGTGGCAACGATCAAATCCGCGGTTTCCCGCTGGCCAGCCTGTATTACTTCGGCCGTCCGGTGGACGAACTGAGCCTGGATCAGCAGGCGTTGCTGGTGGGCATGGTCAAGGGCGCGTCGCTGTACAACCCTTGGCGTAACCCGAAACTGGCGCTGGAACGTCGTAATCTGGTGCTCAAACTGCTGCAGAACCAGGGAGTTATCGACGCCGAACTGTACGACATGCTCAGCGCTCGCCCCTTGGGTGTGCAGCCGAAAGGCGGGGTGATCACACCGCAGCCTGCGTTTATGCAGATGGTGCGTCAGGAGTTGCAAACCAAGCTGGGCGACAAGGTTAACGATTTGTCCGGCGTGAAAATCTTCACCACGCTGGATCCGGTGTCGCAAGATGCCGCGGAGAAAGCGGTTGAAGACGGCGTTCCGGCCCTGAAAGCGGCTCGTCACATTCAGGATCTGGAAGCGGCGATGGTGATTGTCGATCGCTTCAGTGGTGAAGTTCGTGCCATGGTCGGCGGTGCCAACCCGCAGTTTGCCGGATTCAACCGTGCGATGCAGGCGCGCCGTCTGGTCGGTTCACTGGCCAAGCCGCCGACGTACCTGACTGCGCTGTCCGAGCCGGACAAATATCGCCTGAACACCTGGCTGGCGGATCAGCCGCTGACGCTGAAATTGTCGAACGGCACCGTCTGGCAGCCAAACAACTATGACCGCAAGTTCCGCGGCCAGGTGATGCTGGTGGATGGACTGGCCCACTCACTCAACGTACCGACGGTGAACCTGGGTATGGCGGTGGGGCTGGATCAGGTCAGCGCCACGCTGCAGCGTCTGGGCATCCCGAAAGCGGAAATCAATCCGGTGCCTTCGATGCTGCTCGGTGCGATTGGCCTGACGCCGATGGAAGTGGCGCAGGAATACCAGACCATTGCCGGTGGCGGTAACCGTGCTCCGCTGTCTGCGGTGCGTTCGGTGATTGCGGAAGACGGTTCGGTGCTGTATCAGAGCTTCCCGCAAGCGGAACGCGTGGTACCGGCTCAGGCGGCTTACCTGACGCTGTACGCCATGCAGCAGGGCGTAGCGCGCGGGACGTCCCGCTCATTGTCGGTGAAATTCCCTAACTACAATCTGGCGGCGAAAACCGGGACCACCAACGACCTGCGCGACAGCTGGTTTGCCGGTATCGACGGTAAGGAAGTGGCTATCGCCTGGGTAGGCCGTGATAACAACGGCCCGGCCAAGTTGACCGGTGCCAACGGTGCGCTGACGCTGTATCGCCGCTATCTGGAAAACCAGACGCCGCTGCCGCTGATGTTGCAGCCGCCGGAAGGCATCAACCAGATGGGCATCGACTCCAGCGGTAATTTCGTCTGCGGTGGCGGTGGCCGCACCATTCCGGTGTGGACCGATAATCCACAGGGATTGTGCCAGGCGAGCCAGGCCGCTCAGCAACAGCAACAAGAGCAGCAGCAACAGCAGCAAGCGGGCGAACAAAAAGATGCTGACGGCGTTGCCGGCTGGATCAAGGACATGTTCGGCAAGTAAGCGCCCCTCATGTAAACGCTCAGGCGAAAAGTTTTTCTTTGTTATTCAGCCCGTAACTTTCAGTTACGGGCTTTTTTATTTCTCCGCACAGTTTATTTCCACCTGCTTGATGTGGCTAAGCGGTTAATCGCGCACCAATTTACCGGCTGAATTCGACTTGCAGTTTAATTTAGCTTCTGCATAAAATGCGGCGATTATAATAATTATTATCGTTTACATTCGTTATCAAATAATTCATCAGAGAAACCACCTATGTCGACCAAGCGTCTTCCTTCCGCGGCCAAGCAGAGCCGTTTTCACGCCAGTGGGTTAGCGATGACTATCGCGGCCGCCCTTGGCACGCTGGCGATGCCGGCATTTTCCGCCGACTCCCAACCTGCTGACAAGGAAGACACCATTACCGTGGTGGGCAGCGGTCAATCGCAACAGGAAAGCGCCTGGGGCCCGGTGGGGACCTATGTGGCCAAGCACAGCGCCACCGGCACCAAGACCGATACGCCGTTGATAAAAACGCCCCAGTCGGTCTCCGTGGTAACGCGCGAAGAGATGGATATGCGCCAGCCGGAGACGGTAAAAAGCGCTCTGGCTTATACGCCGGGCGTGATGGTGGGCAACCGGGGTGCTTCTACCGCTTATGATGCCGTAAACATCCGTGGTTTCAGTTCGGTGGGTACCAACATGTACCTGGATGGCCTGAAACTGCAGGACGACAACTATTCCATTTACCAAATCGACCCTTACTTCCTGGAACGGGCCGAAGTACTGCGTGGCCCTTCTTCGGTACTTTATGGCAAGAGCAATCCGGGTGGGGTGGTCGCTTTAGTCAGTAAACGGCCAACCACCGAAAGTCTTCACGAAGTTCAGTTCAAAATGGGGACTGACAATCTGTTCCAGACCGGTTTCGACTTCGGTGGTGCGTTGGATGACGACGGTGTTTATTCCTATCGTTTGACCGGCCTGGCGCGGGATGAAGATCAGCAGCAGGTCGGCGAGAAGAGCAAACGTTATGCTATTGCGCCTTCTTTCAGTTGGCGACCGGATGATCGTACTTCACTGACCTTCCTCAGCAGTTTCCAGGATGACCCAAGCGTGGGCTTCTATGGCTGGCTGCCGAAAGAGGGAACGGTACAAAATGGGGTTAACGGCAAGCTGCCGACCAGCTTCAACGACGGTGAGCCGGGTTATAACAACATCTCGCGCAAGCAACAGATGGTGGGATACGCCTTTGAGCATGGGTTTGATGATGTGTGGACCCTGCGTCAAAATCTGCGTTACTCCAAGATGGACGTGGACTACCGTTCTATCTATGGTCAGGGCATCAGTGCCACCAACCCTGCAGAGTTGACGCGTGGGGTGATGAATTCGAAAGAGCATTTGTCGAGTTTCTCGGTGGACACTCAAGCGCAGGCGAAATTTGCGACAGGATTGGTTGATCACACCTTGTTGATGGGTGTGGACTACATGCGCATGCGCAACGACGTCGTTTATCAGTATGGTACGGCCTCTAGCCTTAATGTGGTGGCACCGCAGTACGGCAACCAAAGCTACACCATCGTCAACGGTGCCAGCCAGGTTAACCGCCAGGAGCAGACCGGGCTTTACGTGCAGGATCAGGCCGAGTGGAACAACTGGGTGCTGACCATGGGTGGGCGTTATGACTGGAGCGATACCAACAGCACCAACCGTTTGAACCAGAACTCGGTATCCAAGCAAAAGGACAACGAGTTCACCGGCCGCGCTGGCTTGAACTATATATTTGAAAACGGCATTGCGCCTTATGTCAGCTACAGTGAATCCTTTGAACCGACTTCAGGGACAGACTTCAGCGGCAACACTTTCGCCGCCTCCAAGGGCAAGCAGTATGAAGCCGGGGTGAAGTATGCGCCGAAAGATCGCCCAATCACCGCCAGCATAGCGATCTATCAGCTGACCAAAACCAACAACAAGGTGGCGGATCCTGATCCGGATCATCCATTCGCCAGTATACAGGGTGGTGAGATCCGTTCTCGTGGGATCGAACTGGAAGGCAAAGCCGCACTGTCGGCCAACGTCAACCTGCTGGGGTCTTACACCTACACGGATGCCGAGTACACCAAAGACACTACGCTTCAGGGCAATACCCCGGCCGCAATTCCAAAACACATGGCTTCGGTGTGGGCGGATTATACCTTCCATGAAACCGCACTCAGCGGTTTGACCCTGGGCTCCGGCGTCCGCTATGTCGGTTCCAGCTATGGCGATGAAGCCAACACGTTTAAAGTGAAGGACTATACGGTGGTAGATGCGGCGATAAAATACGATCTGGCGCGGTTCAATCTGCCAGGCTCTTCGATTGGCATCAACGTGAACAACCTGTTTGATAAAGAATACGTCTCCAGTTGCTTCGCCACCTATGGCTGCTATTGGGGCGCAGAACGCCAGGTGGTCGCCACCGCAACCTTCCGCTTCTAATCGGATTACCGGGGCGGCGTCAGGTCGCCCCGGACAGAGTAGGACCTATGCAGGATAAACACCTCAATCACGACGCCACCTTTACCCTGGACAGCGCCAGCTTTGCCGTTCCTGGCCGCGTGCTGCTACACCCCTTATCGTTGACCTTTCCCGTGGGGAAAGTCTGTGGGCTGATTGGCCACAATGGCTCCGGCAAATCCACCTTGCTGAAAATTCTCGGCCGTCACCAAAACCCCAGCGCGGGTACGGCGCGGCTCAATCAACAGTTACTGAGCCAATGGGACAGCAAAGCCTTTGCGCGTCAGGTCGCTTATCTCCCCCAACAACTGCCCGCCGCGGAAGGGATGACGGTGCGCGAACTGGTGGCGATTGGCCGTTATCCGTGGCACGGCGCATTGGGGCGTTTTGGCGTTAACGATCGCCAACAGGTGGAAGAGGCGATTGCGCTGGTGGGGTTGAAACCCTTCGCCAGCCGCCTGGTGGACAGCCTGTCCGGCGGCGAGCGTCAACGTGCCTGGCTGGCGATGATGGTGGCGCAAGACAGCCGCTGTCTGCTGTTGGATGAACCGACCTCGGCGCTGGATATCGCCCACCAGGTTGAGGTGTTGGCGCTGATCCAACGTCTGAGCCATGAGCGTGGTCTGACGGTGATTGCGGTGCTGCATGACATCAACATGGCGGCTCGCTACTGCGACCATCTGGTGGCGTTGCGCGGTGGCGAGATGATTGCCCAGGGCACCCCGCTGGATCTGATGCAGGGTGACGTGCTGGAACAAATTTACGGTATTCCTATGGGTACGCTGCCGCATCCAAGCGGTGGCGCGCCGGTGAGTTTTGTCTACTGATGTCTGATTCTTCTGATTTTCATCATGATGCCGTACGCCGTCGCCTGTTGACGGCCATGGCACTGTCACCCTTGCTGTTTTCCCTGCCGGGCCAGGCGGCTGCAACGCCCCCAGACCTTTCGCGCATCGTGGCGCTGGAATGGCTGCCTATTGAGCTGTTGCTGGCGTTGGGGATCACGCCGCTGGCGGTCGCGGATATCCACAATTACAACCTGTGGGTGGAAGAGCCGAAACTACCGGCGTCGGTGATCGACGTCGGTCAGCGTACCGAACCGAATCTGGAATTACTGCAACAATTGCAACCTTCGTTGATGTTGCTGTCGCAGGGGTATGGGCCAACGCCGCAAAAGTTGGCGCCGATAGCCCCGACCATGAGCTTCGGCTTCAATGACGGCAGTGGCAAACCCTTGACGGTGGGCAGGAATTCGTTACTGCAGTTGGCGCAGCGGCTGGGTATAACGGCACGAGCCGAGCAGCATTTGGCCCAGTTCGACCAATTTATTCAGGGCGCGCGCCGGCGGCTGCATTCTTACACTCAACAGCCGCTGCTGCTGTTCTCTCTGCTGGATACGCGCCATGTACTGGTGATCGGCCAGAAAAGCCTGTTCCAGGAAGTGATGGATCAACTTGGGATCCAAAATGCCTGGGAGGGGGAAACCAACTTCTGGGGGACGGCGGTGGTGGGCATTGAGCGCCTGACGGCGGTAAAAAATGCGCGGGCGATTTATCTTGACCACGGCAATCTGGCAATGATGGAAAAAGTCAGCTCAACCCCACTGTGGCAGGCATTACCGTTCGTCAGACAGAACCAACTGCGCCAGGTACCGGCCGTGTGGTTCTACGGCGCGACGTTGTCGGCGATGCGCTTTTGCCATCTGCTGGAGCAGGCGCAGGAGAGTTATTCATGAGTGCGCACATCCGGGCATTACCGCTGACATTGGTGCTGCTGCTATTGGCTGCGTCCGGTGGGCTGACGGTCTACAACCTGCTGCAACAGCTGCCGTGGGCGCTGTGGGGGCAGGCGCTGAGCGCGCCGAATATCGACGATGTGCGGCAGATGCTGTTCCACTACAGCCTGTTGCCACGGCTTTCGGTGTCGCTGTTGGCCGGTGCCGGGTTGGGGTTGGTCGGCGTGTTGTTCCAGCAGGTGCTGCGCAACCCGCTGGCGGAACCGGCGACGCTTGGTGTTTCCGCCGGGGCGCAACTCGGGCTGACTGTCGCCACCCTGTGGATGTTGCCGGGCGGTGAGATGACTCGCCAATTGGCGGCCATGGCCGGTGCAGTCCTGGTCGGTGGGCTGGTGTTCGGCGTGGCCTGGGGCAAACGCATGTCGCCGGTGACGCTGATCCTGGCCGGGCTGGTGTTGGGGCTGTACTGCGGGGCGGTCAACAGCCTGCTGGCGCTGTTCAATTACGATCAACTGCAGGGCCTGTTCCTGTGGAGCACCGGTGCGCTAAATCAGCAGGACTGGAGTACCGCGCAGTTTATCCTGCCGCGCCTGCTGATCGCCGGGGTATTGGCGGTGCTGCTGTTGCGCCCGCTGACCTTGCTGGGGCTGGACGATGGCGTCGCGCGCAATCTGGGGTTAGGGCTGTCGATGGCGCGTTTTTGCGCGCTGGCGGTGGCGATTGTTTTCAGTGCGATGCTGGTGAATGCGGTGGGGGTGATTGGCTTTATCGGCCTGTTTGCGCCGCTGATGGCAAAAATGCTGGGCGCACGTCGCCTGGTGCATCGCATGATGCTGGCGCCGTTGCTGGGGGCGTTGCTGCTGTGGTTGACCGATCAGGTGATGATCTGGCTGACGCAGGTATGGCGTGAGATCCCGACCGGGGCGGCAACGGCGTTGTTTGGTGCTCCGCTGCTGCTGTGGCTGCTGCCCCGTTTGCGCAGTGCGGCTACGCCACCGCCGATGAACCTGGGTGACAAGGTGCCTGCTGAGCGTGGCCATCTGTGGGGTTGGGCAGCGTTGGCGGGGGCGCTTTTGCTGGCCGGAATCGCCGTGGCGCTGATGTTTGGGCAGAACGCTACCGGCTGGCACTGGAGCCAGGGCACTGAACTAGAGTCATTGATGCCGTGGCGCTGGCCGCGGGTGCTGTCTGCCTTGGCGGCGGGCATGATGCTGGCGGTGGCGGGAACCTTGATCCAAAAGCTGACCGGCAACCCGATGGCCAGCCCGGAAGTCTTGGGTATCAGCTCCGGTGCGGCCTTTGGCGTGGTGGTCATGCTGTTTATCGTGCCGGGGGATGCCTTCGTCTGGCTGCTGCCGGCCGGGAGCCTGGGGGCGGCAGCGACGCTATTGGTGATTATGATCGCTGCCGGGCGTGGCGGTTTCTCCACCGAACGCATGCTGTTGGCCGGCATTGCGCTCAGCACGGCCTTTACCACCACCATTTTCCTGCTGCTGGCGAGCGGCGATCCGCGTATGGGTGGGTTGCTGACCTGGATTTCCGGCTCCACCTATTCGGTGACGCCGGAGCAGGCGATACGCACGGCGGCCATCGCGGCGGCGCTGATCGTGCTGGCACCCTTGTGTCGCCGCTGGCTCAGTATTCTGCCATTGGGCAGTGCCACAGCCCGTTCGGTGGGCATTGCGCTGACGCCGGTGCGGGTGGTCATTCTGCTGCTGGCCGCTACGCTGACGGCGATGGCGACCTTGACCGTGGGGCCACTGAGCTTTATCGGCCTGATGGCACCGCATATGGCGCGCATGCTGGGCTTCCGTCGTGCATTGCCGCAGATGGTGATAGCCGCGCTGTTGGGGGGCTTGCTGATGGTGTTCGCCGATTGGTGTGGGCGAATGGTGATGTTCCCGTACCAAATTCCCGCCGGGTTGCTGGCGACCTTTATCGGGGCACCGTATTTCGTTTACCTGCTGCGCAAACAAACCTCGTAACCGACGTCGTTCCTGGCATCAAAGGCCCAGCATTGCTGGGCCTTTATTTTTTGTATTTTCATAATGTTGCAAAGCTTTGCGTACGGCTGCGCAGAACGGATATTCAGTGCGGAAAGGGGGCCGAGATTTGAGGGGAGATGCCTATACTGCGCGCGGGTGCTCTGGATCTTTCGTCCCGAGCATTTGTAAGGGATAGAAAGAGAAAAGCCCCGTGTCGATATACATCAACCCGAGGCCAACTCTAACGCCAGAGAACGTTAGGTTAGCTTCTTACCCGCCGAGAGGCAAGGAGAAGGAGGCATGATGCCGAACAAAGGAAGTGTCGTAAAACTGGTCGTTATTTGTGCCACTGTAATATCACTGGCATGGATAACACGCAGCAAACTTTGTGAGCTGCGGATCCGATCGGGCAACACGGAAGTTGCGGCCATTCTGGCTTACGAATCCAAAAGGTAAGGCAACCCAAGGGCGGGGGCGTTGCTCCCGCCTGTTGGTTGTTTGCGCGTTGATCCACGAGCACCCATCCGCTAAAAACAAAAACGGCGAGCACAGGCTCGCCGTTTTCACATCAGATACGCAGGCTTATTTCAGGCCGGCAGCATCGCGCAGCAGTTCTGCTTTGTCGGTCGCTTCCCAAGGGAAGTGCTCACGGCCGAAGTGGCCGTAGGCTGCAGTTTCGCGGTAGATCGGCTGCAGCAGATCCATCATCTGGATCAGGCCGTATGGGCGCAGATCGAAGAACTCGCGCACCAGCAGAGTCAGCTGTTCGGTAGGGACTTTCTCGGTACCGAAAGTTTCCACCATGATTGAGGTAGGTTCTGCCACGCCAATCGCGTAGGAAACCTGGATCTCGCAGCGGTCAGCCAGACCGGCAGCAACGATGTTTTTCGCCACGTAGCGTGCCGCGTAAGCCGCTGAACGGTCAACCTTGGACGGATCCTTACCGGAGAACGCACCGCCGCCGTGACGAGCCATGCCGCCGTAGGTATCAACGATGATTTTACGCCCGGTCAGACCGCAGTCGCCCATTGGGCCACCGATAACAAAACGGCCGGTCGGGTTGATGTGGTATTTGGTACCGGCGCTCAGCCATTCTGCCGGCAGAACCGGCTTGATGATCTCTTCCATCACCGCTTCTTGCAGATCTTTCAGAGAAATATCTTCGGAATGCTGGGTGGACAGGACTACCGCATCGATGCCGACGATTTTGCCGTCGTCATACTGGAAGGTGACCTGGCTTTTCGCATCCGGGCGCAACCACGGCAGAGTACCGTTTTTACGGACTTCGGACTGGCGCTGCACCAGACGGTGCGCGTAGGTCACCGGTGCAGGCATCAGCACTTCGGTTTCGTTGGTAGCATAGCCAAACATCAGGCCCTGGTCGCCGGCACCCTGTTCCAGCGGATCGGTACGATCAACACCCTGATTGATATCCGGGGATTGCTTACCGATGGCGCTCAGTACGGCACAAGAGTTGGCGTCGAAGCCCATATCCGAATGAACATAGCCGATTTCGCGCACGGTTTTACGGGTGATCTCTTCGATATCAACCCAGGCGCTGGTGGTGATTTCACCGCCAACCAGAACCATGCCGGTTTTCACGTAGGTTTCGCAAGCTACGCGTGCTTTAGGATCCTGTTCCAGGATGGCGTCGAGAACGGCATCGGAGATCTGGTCAGCGATTTTATCAGGATGTCCTTCGGAGACGGATTCGGACGTGAATAGGTGTTTAGCCATTGTGTTCTTTACCTTGCATAAGACGGGTTAGAAATTACTGCACAGCGCTGGAGATCCGGCATCAAAGCGAAGGGTCTTCCGCTGATGGCGCGAGATGCTTCCTGCAACGCCCCTCAGGCAAAGCCGTTAAGCAGTTTATCAGTTAACCAGTATAGATGGATTAACATCTGGACGTCTATTTTAGGTCAGCCCTTAGCCGGATTGCCAGTATTTTTTTGCCCTTTCGCTCTTTTGCGCAAAGCGGTCGGCGCCATTTTCATCGCTTGAAACAGTTCCCGACAAATTTTCATTTTGCATTTTCCCCAGCTTATCGGTATAAACTGCGCGCGCGGCTCATTTGGTGCACAGTGCGGGGAACGAAGTTGTAAACTTCTGTGACGCCACCACTCGTGGTCCGATTGTCAGCCGCAGACGCCAACCTTTGGCGTCGCCGCTTCATAGAACGGTCACGTTCTTACACTATTAATAGAGGCTCGGTCGTTCATTGAGGGCGACGTGCGTGGAGGTGGTTGGATTAATGATCCGTTGTCTACCGGTTGTTGGTTCTCAACAGCAGTGCCGTTCTGGCGCACATTCTTCTGCTATTTCCCGTCTTGTCTCTACACCACCTTCCAGGTGTGATAAACACTTGGGCGCTACTCAGGATCCTCGGGCCGGTTAACGGTCGTCTGAAGAACTGAACAAGGGTAGCCTGCAGCCTTCCTGTGGGATGTTTCTTGACCCGATTCACGAGGTTTGAACAGGGTGTCTTACAATTATATGAGTAATAAACCGATCGCTGACCGCGAACGGCAGTTTTATTCGCTGCCGCAAGGGCGGTTTGTTGGGTTGTTCTCGCGGGTTGTAGCTGCGATAGTGGCTGACTGTATCGTCAGTACGGGATGTGAGGCGAGTAATGTCTGATGATCTGTTGATTCACCGTCCGTCAGCAACGGGCGAATCTATATCTTTGCGCTCCATGCAGGAGGTTGCCATGAATGATCGTGATGCCAGCAAGATGCTGCGCACTTATAACGTCGCCTACTGGGGCAACAATTACTATGACGTCAATGAACTGGGCCACATCAGCGTGTGCCCTGATCCGGACGTCCCGCAGGCGCGTGTCGATCTGGCCGAGCTGGTAAAGCAGCGTCAAAAAGACGGTTTGCGCCTACCAGCCCTGTTTTGCTTCCCGCAAATCCTGCAACACCGCCTGCGTTCGATCAATGCCGCGTTCAAGCGTGCGCGCGAGTCGTTCGGCTATGAAGGTGGCTATTTCCTGGTTTACCCGATCAAGGTGAACCAACACCGTCGCGTGATTGAGTCGCTGGTCAACTCCGGCGAACCCCTGGGGCTGGAAGCCGGCTCCAAAGCCGAACTGATGGCGGTGCTGGCGCATGCCGGCATGACCCGTTCGGTGATCGTCTGTAACGGCTATAAAGACCGTGAATATATCCGTCTGGCACTGATCGGTGAAAAACTGGGGCACAAGGTATACCTGGTGATCGAGAAGATGTCCGAGATCAACATGGTGCTGGAAGAAGCCGAGCGTCTGAACGTGGTGCCGCGCCTGGGCGTGCGTGCGCGTCTGGCGTCGCAAGGTTCCGGCAAATGGCAGTCGAGCGGTGGCGAAAAGTCCAAGTTCGGTCTGGCCGCCATTCAGGTGCTGAAGCTGGTGGAAACCCTGCGTGAAGCGGGCCGTCTCGACAGCCTGCAACTGCTGCACTTCCACCTGGGTTCGCAACTGGCCAATATTCGCGATATTGCCACCGGCGTGCGTGAGTCTGCGCGTTTCTATGTTGAACTGCACAAACTGGGCGTTAACATCCAGTGCTTCGACGTAGGTGGTGGTCTGGGCGTGGATTATGAAGGCACCCGTTCGCAGTCCGACTGTTCGGTGAACTACGGCCTGAACGAATACGCCAACAACGTGATTTGGGGTATCGGCGACGCCTGTAATGAACACGGTTTGCCGCACCCGACGGTGATCACCGAATCCGGCCGTGCGGTTACTGCACACCACACGGTGCTGGTATCCAACGTGATCGGCGTTGAGCGCAACGAATTCAGCGAGCCATTGCCGCCAGCAGAAGACGCGCCGCGCGCGTTGGAAAGCATGTGGGAAACCTGGCAGGAATTGAACGAGCCGGAGAACCGCCGCTCGCTGCGCGAATGGCTGCACGACAGCCAGATGGACCTGCACGACGTTCACACCCAGTACGCACACGGCATGCTGGATCTGACCAAGCGCGCCTGGGCCGAGCAGCTGTACCTGAACATCTGCAACAAGATCCAACAGCAGTTGGATCCGAGCAACCGTGCACACCGTCCGATCATTGACGAACTGCAAGAGCGTATGGCGGACAAGTTCTACGTCAACTTCTCGCTGTTCCAGTCGATGCCGGACGCCTGGGGTATCGATCAGCTGTTCCCTGTGCTGCCGCTGGAAGGCCTGGATAAGCCGCCGGAAGGCCGCGCGGTGCTGCTGGATATCACCTGTGACTCCGATGGCACCATCGATCACTACATCGACGGTGACGGCGTGGCGACCACCATGCCAATGCCGCCGTACGATCCGGAAAACCCGCCGGCGCTGGGCTTCTTTATGGTAGGCGCCTACCAGGAAATCCTCGGCAACATGCACAACCTGTTTGGCGATACCGCCTCGGTTGACGTGTTTGTCTTCCCTGACGGCACGGTAGAAACCGAGCTGTCCGATGAAGGTGATACCGTTGCCGACATGCTGGAATATGTGCAACTTGATCCTACTGCGTTGCTGGCCAAGTTCCGCGATCAGGTGAAGGAAACCGATCTGGACAGCGAGCTGCAGGCGCAGTTCCTGGAAGAGTTCGAAGCCGGTTTGTACGGTTATACTTATTTAGAAGATGAATAAGTAGGGCCGATCTGAAAGGCCGGGCATCTTACGGATGTCCGGCCTTTTTTATGCCTTGATGTTTTACCTTCAATTTTCATTACTTATCTTTTAATTTTAGGACATGTTTTTTCCACCATCGGCTGGTAACGAACAAATAGCCTAAAGCGATAAGGAAAGAATAACATAGCGTTTTTATCATGCCGGCAGTGCTAACGGTTCCTTCTCTTATTAGTGCAACCAACGAATAGCAGAGAACAAAAAGTAAAAATATTTTTAAAAATTTTATAAACACTATCAACTCCACCGATGCAGACAAGTTTTTTCATAACTAACACAAGGCTTACTCGTCCACAAGACGTTGATAAAAATAGTCCACGGCGATCATGGATACTGGAACATAGATAAGTACTATTTCTATGGATATTGCATTCAGTGAATCAAATTTAGAGCAAAGATAACCCAATGGAATGCTTGATAAGAAAGTGATAATTTCTAGTGTGATATAAAGTTTTTTGTTTTTAATTGTTCGTCGTTGTCGCATCGGCATAATATTAAACATGGCTTTACTAATTCCGTGTTATATAAAAGTTTAAACCTTAATTGTTAGTAGAGCTATTAATCTATTTTTAATAAAGTGGGTGGGTATAATTAACTTATATATTTTTTTTGCCCGCTAAAGGGATCAAAATCACAAAGTTCAAACGTCGGCGGACGGCAACGGTCACACGACGGTAGGATCCAGGGTATATACTTACCCGCGACGAGTCGCCAGGATGATGATGCGCGCTCTTGAAGCGCGAGCGAAATGCGGCGATAATCTGCTGCATAGGCAGTACTGAAACAGATTTCGAATGGATCCCTTTCTCGTCGGGCTAACGACGCGGGAGGGATTTTTTTTTGCCAGCGCTTGTGTGATTTTTCAACAGGCGAAACGTTGAAATATGAGGGTTTACTATGAGTACCTTAGGCCATCAGCCCGATAATTCCTTAGTGTCCAATGCCTTTGGTTTCCTGCGCTTTCCGCTGAACTTTATGCCTTACGACAGCGATGCAGAGTGGGTCATCACCGGCATTCCATTTGACATGGCAACTTCCGGCCGCGCCGGTGGCCGTCATGGCCCGGCAGCCATCCGTCAGGTTTCCACTAACCTGGCCTGGGAAGGCAACCGCTGGCCGTGGAACTTTGACTTGCGCGATCGTCTGAACGTCGTCGATTGCGGCGACGTGGTGTTCAACTTTGGCGACGCCCAGGACATGAGCGACAAGCTGCAGGCGCATGCGGAAAAACTGCTGGCGGCCGGCAAACGCATGCTCTCATTCGGCGGTGACCACTTCGTTACGCTGCCGCTGTTGCGCGCGCACGCCAAACATTTCGGCAAGCTGGCACTGGTGCACTTCGACGCCCATACCGATACCTATGCTAACGGCAGCCAATACGATCACGGCACCATGTTCTTCCATGCGCCGAACGAAGGCCTGATCGATCCAACCCACTCCGTGCAGATCGGTATCCGTACCGAGTTCGATCACGACAACGGTTTCACCGTACTGGACGCGGCACAGGTTAACGATCGCAGCGCCGACGATCTGCTGACCCAGATCAAACAGATCGTCGGTGATATGCCGGTGTATCTGACCTTCGACATCGACTGCCTGGATCCGGCATTCGCACCGGGCACCGGCACACCGGTGATCGGCGGCCTGACCTCCGATCGTGCGCTGAAACTGGTGCGCGGCATGCAGTCACTGAACATCGTCGGCATGGATGTGGTGGAAGTGGCCCCGGCCTACGATCAGTCCGAGATCACCGCGCTGGCCGCGGCGACCCTGGGCCTGGAGATGCTGTATCTGCAGGCGGCAAAAAAGCAGGCCTAAACAGTATTGGCTTAAACTCTGGCCTTTCAGAGGCCAGAGTTCATGGAGAAAACATGCTGACCAAGCCTTCCACACGTCTTAACAAATATATTAGCGAGAGCGGCATCTGCTCTCGCCGCGACGCCGATCGTTACATCGAACAAGGCAACGTTTTTATCAATGGCAAGCGCGTTACGCTTGGCGATCAGGTATTCCCAGGGGACGTCGTCAAGGTCAACGGTCAGCTGATTGAACCTCGTAACGAAGACAACCTGATCTTTATCGCGCTGAACAAACCGGTCGGGATCGTCAGTACCACCGAAGAGGGCGAGAAAGACAATATTGTCGATTTCGTCAACCACAGCACCCGTATCTTCCCGATCGGACGCTTGGACAAAGACTCGCAGGGGCTGATCTTCCTCACCAATCACGGCGATCTGGTGAACAAGATCCTGCGTGCGGGCAACGACCACGAAAAAGAATATCGGGTGACGGTCAACAAACCGGTGACCGACGACTTTATCCGTGGTTTGGGTGCCGGCGTGCCGATGCTGGGTACGGTGACGAAAAAGTGCAAGGTGAAGAAAGAAGCGCCCTTTGTGTTTCGCATCGTGCTGGTACAGGGGCTGAACCGTCAAATTCGCCGCATGTGCGAGCATTTCGGCTATGAGGTCACCAAGCTGGAACGTACTCGCATCATGAATGTGAGCATGGCAGGTTTGCCACCGGGTGAATGGCGCGATTTAACCGACGACGAACTGGTCGAACTGTTTAAGTCGATCGAGGGTTCCACTTCGGAGGCCAAACCGGTGAAGAAAGCCAAACCGGCAGTGAAAAAACCGGCTGGCGGCGGGGCGAAAAGCGCCGAAAAGCCCAGCAGCAACGCGCCGGCGCGTAAGCGCTTTGCTCAGCCGGGCCGCAAAAAGAAAGGGCGCTGAGCCGCCAGTAACATCAATTGGAACCGGGGCGCATTATGCGCCCCGGCTGTTTTACACCCGCCTGGCCTCTCGCGTCATCCGCATCCGGCCAAACAGCACACAGCCCGCCAACAGAGTCACTAGCTGCGACACAATCAGCACGGCAAACCCTGAAGACACCTTGCCCTGGCTGGCCATCACCATGCCCATAATCATCGGCACAAATGCCGAGAACATATTGCCGATACCGTTAATCAGCCCATAGGCGCTGCCGACCGCCTGCGGCTGAGCATAATGCTGCAACAGGGTAGGGATCGCCGCCCCCTGAGCCCCCCAGCAGGCATTGGCCGCCAGCAGGAAGAAAGCGATCCAGCCGAGCTGGTGGCTGTGCATCACGCCATAGATACACAACGCGGTCGCCGCGCCACCGACGGCGAAAATCAAGGGTGCCTGATAGGGGCGGATACGGTCGAGCAGCACGCCGCCGAGATATTTTGAGGCGATACTGACGATAAACGGCAGCGAGGCCATCCAGCCCATCTGTTTGATGGAAAATCCTTTCTCGTCGGTCAGATAGGCCGGTAACCAGGAACTGGATCCCCACAGATAGCTGAGGGTGGCGATCTCGATCAGCATGATCCAGCCGAGCATCGGGGTGCGCCAGGCTAGGGCAAAGGTGTGCCAGACGCGGCGCAGTACCGGTTGAGGATCGACGGAGCGCGGCGGCAACGCGGCCGGGTGGATAAATAATCGCACCAGCGCCAGCCCCAGCAGCAGGTTGATCAGCGCCAACAGATAGAAAGAGACGGCCCAGCCAAAGTGCGCCATCAGGAAACTCACCAGCGGGAAACCGATCACCAACCCCAGTGAAACGCCCAAAGTGCTGACGGCATTGGGCTTGCCGCGTTCATCGGCGGCGAAGTGATCGCCGATGTACATGGTTTTTAACGAGAACAGCGGCCCCTCGCTGACGCCAAGCAATGCGCGTACCGCAAACAGCAGCAGTACCGACCCCGCCAGCGGCGAGGCGGCCGTGAGCAGTGCCCACAGCACAATACTTAGCGTCAGCGCACGCCGATAGCCCATCAGGGTTTCCAGAAACGGCGTCAGCAGCATGGCGGAAAGCCCATAACCGAGCAAAAACACGGTCATCAACATGCCCTGATGCGCACGGTCACCGCCGAGCTGAAAGTGCTGCAAGAAGTCGGGATTGACCAGCATCACGGCAATATTGACCCGATCGGCATAGGCGATGACGATCAGAAACAGCAGGGCCACGACCCCGAACCAGCGTTGACGTTGTTGCACAATGCGCTCCATGTACGCTCCTTTGGCGGGCGATTAACGAATTTAGGCAGCAGTAAACTAACCCGCTGATTTCACAGTGCTGAAAAGCAGGGTTTAGCTGTTTTAATGTAAATTTATTGTTATCAAAAAGGTGTGTTAGTCAGTGAGAGAGAACTTTTACTCGCATTGCGTCAGCCAGATCAACGCCTTTTTACCTATGAATTAGTGATGGAGTGCACAATCTTCATCAGTTTTTCATATCGGTGCATTTTTTCGTGATCCTTCCCGCATTTGTCATGTTTAAACAACTTTCCATTAACAATTGCAGCTTTGCTCTCTTGACGAAAGTTTCACCAGACTTATAGTGAGCGTATTAAATAAGAAACTGAGTTTCATATATGAAACAATCAGATAGAGGACAGAAGCAATGAGCTGGAAGAAAGTGTGTGAAGTGTCTCAGGTGAAAGAAGATTTTCCTTTCTCCGCCAACGTGGAAGGGAAAGAGGTCGGGGTGTATCTGATCGACGGCAACTATTACGCGCTGGAAGACGTTTGCCCACATGCCTATGCCTTGCTCAGCCAGGGGTTTGTTGATGACGGTAAGGTCGAGTGCCCGTTGCACGAAGCATTGTTCGACGTGCGTACCGGCCAGTGCCTGCGTGAGCCAGGCGGCCGCGATCTGCAAACCTATGCCACCCGGGTGATCGACAATCAAATCCAAATCACCTTTATTGCGGAGGAGTAATCATGCAGCACATCACCGATTTCAATCCCTGGCTGCCGGACACCCAACAGGTGATCCCGGCGCGCGAAGGCGGCAATGGTCAAATCCATCAGCCGGGCCAATTCCAAAACGTCATCTGGCAAACCCGGGCTCGGGTGCCGGACGGTTTCGAGACCGCGCTGGTGACGGCGTTGGAAGAGATCTTCGATCAGGGGGCGGAAGAGCTGGAGCAGATCGTCAGCGCGTTAAATCAGCGCCGCCTGTTCGATCGCAATGGCCAGCCGTGGAATGAGACGGCGTTCCGCGAATTCCTTCACGTTAACGGTTTCTGAGCAGCACCCGGGAGAAGACAATGACAGCAAACACAACATCCTCCGCACAGACCTTACAGGACTATCTTGATCAGGGGCTGCGCGGCATGTGGTATCCGGTGCTGGCCAGTTGGGAAATCGGCAACAACCCGGTGGGCATTACGCGTCTGGAGCAACAGATTGTGGTGTGGCGCGATGGCGAAGGCGCGATCCACGCGCTGGAAGATCGCTGCCCGCATCGCGGTGCGCGGCTTTCCATGGGCTGGAACCTGGGCGATCGCATCGCCTGCTGGTATCACGGCGTGGAAGTGGGCGGCGACGGTACGGTAAAAGACGTACCGGCGGTCGATCGTTGCCCGCTGGTAGGGCAGAAATGCCTGCGTTCTTATCCGGCCAAAGAGGCCTACGGCGCGGTATTCCTCTATTTCGGCGTGACGGCGGATGAAGAACCGGCCGAACTGACCTTCCCACCGGAACTGGCAGACGAAGCGGCCTACAGCAACTTCCTGTGTACCGCCAGTTGGGATTGCAATTATCAGTACGCGCTGGAAAACGTGATGGACCCAATGCACGGCACCTACCTGCATTCATCCTCGCATTCGATGGCGGAAGGGGATCGCAAGGCGGATATGGCGCTGGAGCCGACCGACAGCGGTTTCATCTTTAAGAAGAATGGCCAGATCGGCGTTAACTTCGACTGGGTAGAGTTCGGCAACAGCGGTGCCTATTGGATGCGCCTGTCGATCCCGTACAAGAAGCGTTTCGGGCCGGGCGGTCACTTCTGGATCATCGGCATGGTGGTACCGGAAGATAAGGATCACTGCCGGGTGTTCTTCTGGCGTATCCGCAAGGTGAAAGACTGGCAGCGCGATATGTGGCGCTTTATGTACCGCAATCGCCTGGAGTCGCTGCACTGGGACGTACTGGAACAAGACCGCATCGTGTTGGAAAACATGGCGCCGAATGCGCGTGGCCGTGAGTATCTGTATCAGCATGACGTTGGGCTGTCCCGTCTGCGCCGGATGATGCAAAAAGAAGCGCAGAAACAATTGGCGAAGCTCAGTGAGCTGGAGGCGGCGCAGTGAATGGCCTGCTGACGGGAAAACGCATTGTGGTGACTGGCGCGGCGCGCGGACTGGGGCGGAGTTTCGCCACGGCCATCAGCGAGGCCGGTGCCAGGGTGGTGATGTGCGATATTTTGGCGGATGAACTGGCGGACAGCGCCGCCAGCCTGCGTGAGCAGGGCGCACAGGTCGAAACCCAGGTGATAGATCTGGCTGAGCCGGCGTCGATCAGCGCCGTGTTCAACGCCATCGCCGAAGGCGGCGCAATCGACGGATTGGTGAACAACGCGGCGCTGGCTACCGGCGTGGGCGGCAAAACCATGATGGAATACGATATCGATCTGTGGGATCGGGTGATGCAGGTTAACGTGCGCGGTACCTGGCTGGTGAGCCAGGCAGCGGTGCCGCTGCTGGCGCAAACCCCGCATGCCAAGATCGTTAACGTGGCTTCGGATACCGCGCTGTGGGGGGCACCGCGCTTAATGGCCTATGTGGCCAGCAAAGGGGCGATCATCTCCATGACCCGCTCAATGGCGCGTGAACTGGGTCCGCAGGGGATCTGCGTTAACGCCATCGCGCCAGGTCTGACGCGGGTAGAGGCCACGGAATACGTGCCGGCCGAGCGTCATCAGCTGTATGAGCAAGGGCGAGCGTTGGCCGGGGCGCAGCATCCTGACGACGTCAACGGCTCCGTGCTTTACCTGCTGTCACCGTTAGCGAACTTCGTGACCGGTCAACTGTTGCCGGTCAACGGCGGCTTTGTCTTTAACTAATCTACATTTAGCCAGGAGCAGCACATGGCGGACGATCAAGGGTGTAAATATCTGATCCCGGGACTGGATCGCGGGTTACAACTGTTGCTGGCGTTTGGCGAGCAGCACAAGGAAATGACTTTTGCCCAATTGCATCGCCTGGTCGACATGCCAAAGGCTACCGCCTATCGCGTGGTGCAAACGTTGGAGCATCTGGGTTTTCTGGAGCGCAACCCGCGGACCAACACCTTTGCGCTGGGCATCAAAGTGCTGCGCCTCGGCTTTGAATATATCGCCTCATTGGACGTTGCCCAGGCCGGCCAGCCGGTGATCGAGCAACTGCGCGATCGCAGCCAGTGCAGCAGTCATCTGGCGATCCGCGATGAACGCGACGTGATCTACATCGCCCGCGTCAGCGCCGCCGGTTCGCAAATCAACCAGGTCAGCGTCGGCACCCGTCTGCCGGTACACCAAACCTCGCTGGGCCGCATGTTGCTGACCAGCGCCACCCGCGCCGAATTCGAACAGCTGTATCCGCAGGAACAACTGCCGGGCAGCGGCCCGGGTACCCCGGCGGATCGCGAAACGCTGTGGCAGATGGTGCAGCAGGACAAGGCGCGCGGCTATGTGATTGGCGAATCGTTTTTCCGTCACGGCATCTCTTCGATCGTCTATCCGATCTTCAACCGCGAGCAGCGGGTTGAGGCCGTGGTCAGCATTATGGTGCCGTTCGATGAGATCCCGAAAGCGGATCGCGAACGGCTGCGCATGGAAGTGCGGGACGCCGCGGAGAAAATCTCCGGCTTCCTGGGCGCACCGCCGCAGGCTAACGTCGGTTAACTGACGGCACCGACTCTTTTACTCAGGCAGGGATAAGGCTCATGGCAAACAGGGGCCGGGGGTTTGTCATGCCTGAAAACCGCATTCAGCGAGCACGTGAGGCACAAGAATGAGCGTAATCGGAATCGAAAAACTGGAATTTGGCGTCGAAGATCTGCCGGCCTGCGAAAAATTCATGCAGGACTTCGGCCTGCAGGCGGCACAACAGCATTGGGGTGAAAGCCAGCGTGAATTCACCACCCTGAGCGGGGCACGTGTGGTACTGCATCCGTTGCAGAGCGAAGCGTTGCCGACGGCATTTGAGGGGGGTTCTACCCTGCGCCGTATGACCTGGGGTGTGGGCAGCCCGGCCGAGCTGGCGGCATTGCAGCCGCTGTTGGCGCAGATGCCGGGCTTCCGTCAGGTGGGGGAAGAGCTGGAGTGTATCGATCCGAACGGCATGACGCTGCGTTTTCGCGTCAGTCAACAGCGCGACGTCGATTTACCGGTGTCGCCGATCAACCAATGGGGCGACGTGCGCCGTATCGATCAGCCCAGCCCGGTGTATGCGCAGGCACAGCCGATCAATATCGGTCACGTGGTGTTCTTCGTCGAAGATCTGGCCGCGACCGAACGCTTCTACCGTGAGGTGCTGGGGTTCCAGGTGTCGGATCGTTATATCGATCGTGCGGTCTTCCTGCGCACTCAGGCACGCGGCGGCCATCACAACCTGTTCCTGCTGAAATTGCCTAATCGCCCACGCGGTCTGAATCACGTGGCCTTTACCGTACGCGACATCCACGAGGTGATCGGCGGCGGTATCGCCATGAACAAAGAGAAGTGGAGCACCTTTATCGGCCCCGGTCGGCACCCGATCTCCTCGGCCTATTTCTGGTACGTCAACAGCCCGACCGGCGGCGCGTTCGAGTATTACACCAACGACGATTACCTGACTGAAAACTGGCAGCCGCGCGAGCTGGAGCACTCACTGGTGTCGTTCACCGAGTGGGCGGTGGAAGGCGGTATTGACCACGACACACGCCGCCAGCAGAAAAAGCCGGAGGCGTTATGAGCCAGCCAGAACCGGCGGGGATCGTGATTATCGGCGGTGGCCAGGCCGGCGGTTGGGCGGCGAAAACGCTGCGCGACCGTGGCTATGCGGGCCGGCTGACGGTGATCAGCGACGAGCCCTATGACTTTTATGAGCGGCCGCCGCTCTCCAAAGCGGCGTTGCTGGACGGCAATGCGCCGCTCAGCCGACTGTTCAGTGAACAGGTGGTCGCCGGATTGAACATCGACTGGTGCCGTCCATTGCGCGCCGAAGCCATTGATGCAAAACAGCAAATCGTCAGCCTTAGTGACGGTCGGCAACTGCAGTTTGATCAACTGCTGATCGCCACCGGTGGCCGACCTCGCCTGCCGGATGCCCGTTGGGCCAGCCACCCGCGGGTGATGACGCTGCGCTCCTGGGATGATGCGGCGAAGCTGCGCCAGGCGTTGCAAGGGTGCCGTCGGCTGGCGATCGTCGGCGGCGGTTGGATCGGGCTGGAGATTGCCGCTTCGGCGCGGCGTCTCGGTGCTGACGTGACGGTTTTTGAGCGCCAGCCTGCCCTGTGCATGCGCAGTGTCGGCGCGGATGTCTCCCAGGCGTTGCTGGAACTGCATCAACAGCAGGGCGTGACGGTGCATTGCGGCTGCGGCGACATTCAGTTGGAAGATCGTGACGGCAGTGCCTGGATCGGCAGCGATATCAGCCGCCTTGAGCCGTTTGATCTGGTGGTGGTCGGTATCGGCGTGGAGCTGAATCTGGAGCTGGCGCACAGTGCCGGGCTGAAGATTGACGCGGGTATCGTGGTTGACGGCCAGGGGCGCACCAGCCACCCGGCGATCTTCGCCGCCGGTGACGTGGCGCGTCACCCGACGTTGGGCCTGTGCTTGCAGTCCTGGGCCTATGCGCAAAATCAGGCGATCAGTACCGCCTGCGCGATGCTGGACGCCTTTGCCGCCCCTTACGATGACGTAGCCTGGCTGTGGTCGGATCAATACGACGCCAATATCCAGATCCTCGGCGTGCCGACCGGCGGCGTGCATCACGTGGTACGGCGTACGCCGCAATCACAGGTGTTCTTTACGCTAAATGCCGACCGTCAGTTGGTGCAAATGGTGGCGTTTAACGACGCGCGCACCATCAAGCTGGGTAAGCGCTGGCTGGCCGGCGGACGGGTGCTGGAGCCGCAGCAGTTGGCGGATGCGGAGTTTTCTTTGATGGCGTTGAAATAACGCCCGTAACCTCGGGAGCGTTTCATGACTACGCAAGAGATTGACGCCCGCGCTGAACGGGTGGGGGAAACCCTTGCCGAAAATCCGCAGCAACGGGTGCGCTGGTCAGTGCCCATCGCGCTGTTTGCCTGCGTGTTGCTGGCATTTTTCGACAAGATCAGCATCGCGGCGCTGTTTTCCGATAGCGAATTCCAGCAGGCGTTGGGCATCAGTTTTGATCCGGCACGCCTGGGCTTGCTGATGAGCGCGTTTTTGTTCTCCTACGGCATTTCTTCGATGCTGTTGAGCGGCATTGGCGACCGGCTGAACCCGGTTAAAGTGCTGATCGGCATGATGGTGGTGTGGGGCGTGTTGATGGTGCTGATGGGCCTGGCACGTTCTTATCACACCATGATGACGCTGCGCATTTTGCTCGGCATCGCCGAAGGCCCCCTGCTGCCGATGGCCTACGCCATTATTCGCCAGGCCTTCCCGCAGCGGCTGCAGGCGCGCGCCACCATGTTATGGCTGCTCGGTACGCCGCTGGGTGCCGCGCTCGGCTTCCCGGTCACGCTGTACATTCTAAACACCTTTGACTGGCAGACCACCTTCTTCTTTATGGCGTTCCTGACGCTGCCGGTGATGCTGCTGGTGCTGTTCGGCATGCGTCATCTCAATGTCTCGCGTCCGGCAGCGGACGCCGTTGCCAAACCCGCTATCGCCGAACGCAAACAGCACCGCCGTGAGCTGCTGCACAACCCGCATTTCTGGATGATCTGCCTGTTTAACATCGCCTTCCTGACCTACCTGTGGGGCATGAACGGCTGGCTGCCCAGCTACCTGATCAAGGGCAAAGGCATTCATCTGGAGCACGCCGGTTACCTGTCATCACTGCCGTTTATCGCCATGTTGCTGGGTGAAGTGGTCGGGGCCTGGCTGTCGGACAAGCTGGATCGCCGCGCATTGGCCTGTTTTGTCTCGCTGTGCGGCGCCGGATTGGGGCTGGCCGTGGTACTGCAGTTGCAGGGCACCTACAGCGTAATCGCCGCCATGGCTTTCAGCACCTTTATGTGGGGCGCCGGCGCGCCGAACATCTTTGCCCTGCTGGCGAAAGCCACCAGCAGCAAGGTCAGCGCCACCGCCGGCGGCATTTTTAACGGATTGGGCAATTTTGCCGGTGCGTTGGCACCGGTGCTGATGGGGGCGTTGATCGCCGCCACCGGCAACATGGATAACGGCCTGCTGTTCCTGGTGGTGATGGCCTTTATCGGCTGCATCATTCTGCTGCCGTTGCTGAAGAAATATTGATTTAACCGTTTGATTCAACAGAGGAGTAACACCATGTCCCAGGTTGAGAACCCAGCCGGCGTCAAGCCGCAGGATCAGTCGATAGAGCATTGGGTGGAGTCACGCATCGCCCGTTTTGAAGGCCGCAAATATGACTGGAACGCCTTGAAATTCCAGGCCGATTACGACCCGAAATACCGTCGCGCACAGATGCGCTACATCGGCACCGGAGCCACCGGGGTGGTCAATGACACCAATACCATTCCGGCGGGCAACTTTACCTTCTCCACCATGGTGCTGCCGTCGAAATGCGAAGGCCCGCTGCATCTGCACGACGACGTGGAAGAGGTGTTCTTTATGCTGAAGGGCAGCATCACGCTGATGATCCAGGACGGCACGGAGTATTACGAAACCAAGCTGAAAGAGCGTGATCTGATCTCGGTACCGGCCGGCGTCTACCGTGGCTTGTTCAACCACGGCGAGGAAGAGGCGCTGATGTGCGTCATGCTCGGCACCGCCAAACCGGAAACGCCGACCTACCCGGCGGATCACCCGTTATCCAAAGTGAAACGCAACTGATGAACGGCCAGGTGCAACGTCAGCAGGCACGCTGCGGAGAGTTCACCCTGAGCTGGCGCGAAGCGGGGCACGGCCGCCCGGTGGTGTTGCTGCACGGCATCAGTTCCGGTTCGGCTTCGTGGATCAAGCAGTTCAACGATCGCGGGTTGGCCGACGGGCACCGCCTGCTGGCCTGGGATGCTCCAGGCTACGGCGGCAGCCTGCCGCTGACGGTGACCGAGCCGAACGCCGCCACCTACGCCGCCGCACTGGCGGCGCTGGTGGCCGAATTGCAGTTGGAGCAACCGCTGATCGTCGGTCATTCGCTCGGCGCGTTGATCGGCAGTGCTTATGCCGCCGCCCACCCCGATGGGTTGTGCGGACTGGTGTTGGCCGATCCGGCGCAGGGTTATGCCACCGCGCCGGAGGAGAAACGCCAACAGGTTTACGGCCAGAGAAAACAGATGATCGAACAGCTGGGGCCGCTGGGTTACGGCGAGCAGCGGGCGGCCGCGTTACTGCGTGAAGGTGCAGATCCGCAAGATATCGCCTGGGTACGCAACGGCATGCAGCAGTTGGATCCCGAGGGTTTTCTCAACGCCGCCTGGATGCTGGCCAATGACGATATCGGCGGTTATCTGGCGCATTACCGCGGCCCGCTGCAGGTGTGGTGCGGCGACTGCGACCGGATCACGCTACCGGCAGCGGCAGCGGTGCTGGCACAACAGCAGGATGCGCCACTGCGTCTGATCGAAGGCGCCGGGCATGCCAGCTATCTCGATGCGCCGGTGCAATTTAACCGCTATCTGCAGGACTTTACGGGAGCAATTCAACCATGAATTTTCAGCTTGAGAAACGGATCGCGGTGGTTACCGGCGGTTCGTCGGGCATCGGTTTCGAAACCCTGCGTCTGCTGCTGGCGGAAGGGGCGAAGGTGGCGTTTTGCGGCCGCAACCCGGACAAACTGGCCGGAGCCGAAGCCAGCCTGCGCAATGAGTTCCCGCAGGCGGAGATCCTGGCGCTGTGCTGCGATGTGCTGGATGAGGCACAGGTGACGCAGTTTGCCGCTCAGGTGACGGCGCACTTCGGCGGTATAGATCTGTTGATCAACAACGCCGGCCAGGGGTTCGTCGCGCATTTCGACCAAACGCCGCGTACCGCCTGGCTGCATGAGGCGGAGCTAAAGCTGTTCGGCGTGATTAACCCGGTGCAGGCATTTTTGCCGGCGTTGGAGCGTTCGGATATCGCTTCCATCACCTGTGTGAATTCGCTGCTGGCCTTGCAGCCGGAAGAACACATGATTGCCACCTCGGCGGCACGTGCCGCATTGCTCAACATGACGCTGACGCTGTCGAAAGAGCTGGTGGACAAGGGCATTCGCGTCAACTCGATCTTGCTGGGCATGGTGGAGTCCGGCCAGTGGCGCCGCCGTTTCGACGAGCGCAGCGATAAGGATCAAAGCTGGGAGCAGTGGACGGCAGCGATTGCCGAACGGCGCGGCATCCCGATGAAACGCCTGGGCAAACCGCAGGAGCCGGCGCGGGCGCTGTTGTTCCTGGCTTCGCCCCTGGCGTCGTTTACCACCGGTGCGGCGCTGGACGTCTCCGGCGGCTTTAACCGCCATCTTTAACCGCAGAGGCTGAAAAGATGAAGAAGATCATGATGATTGGGTACGGCGCGATGGCCAGAGAGGTGCTTTCCCGCCTGCCGGACGGGGTGAGTGTTGGCTGGATCGTGGCGCGTGCGGCTCATCATGCGGCGATTGTCAGCGCCTTTGGCGGCCAGGTGCAGGCGTTAACCCACCCGGACCAGTGTGTCGAGCAGCCGGATCTGGTTCTGGAATGTGCCAGCCAGCAGGCGGTGGCGGAGTTTGGTGAAGCGGTGGTCACGCGCGGTTGGCCGTTAGCGGTGATCTCCACCGGTGCGCTGGCGGATGCGGCGTTGCAGCAGCGTTTGCAGCAAGCCTGTCGGCAGCATCGCGGCCAGGTGATCGTGCTGTCCGGGGCGGTAGCGGGCATGGACGGGTTGGCGTCGGCGCGCGAAGGCGGGTTGGACAGCGTCACCTATCAGGCCTGTAAAAGTCCGGCGAGCTGGCGCGGCAGCATGGCGGAGCAATTGATTGATCTCGACGCGGTGAGCGAGGCGCAGGTGTTTTTCGAAGGGTCGGCGCGGGAGGCGGCGCGGTTGTTCCCGGCCAATGCCAACGTGGCGGCGACCATTGCGCTCAACGGCTTGGGAATGGACGCCACCCGGGTGCGGCTGCTGGTCGATCCCGCCACCCGACGCAATACCCACCGGCTGCAGGTGTGCGGCAATTTCGGTGAATTTCAGATTGAGCTGAGCGGCAACCCGCTGGCGAGCAATCCCAAGACATCAACCCTGGCGGCGCTGAGCGCGGTACAAGCCTGCCGCCGTCTGATCGACGGTGGTTTTATTGCCTGAACGGCAGGAGCGAGTATGGAAAGGTTAAAGATTTTTGTGGCTGGGCATTGGTGTGAAGGACGTGGCGATGAGATGGCTTCGCTGTTTCCGGCCGACGGCAGCGTCAATGCCCGGCTGCGTGCCGCCAGCATCGAAGACGTGAATGACGCGGTAGCCGCTGCGGAGCGCGCCTGGCGTGCGCCCGAGTGGCGCGGATTGGTGCCGCATCAGCGAGCCAGCATTCTGTACCGCGTCAGTAACCTGATTATGGCGCAGCAGGAAGAGCTGGCGCAGCTGCAGACCCGCGATAACGGCAAACCGCTGGCGGAAACCCGTGGGCTGGTGGCCAGCGCGGCGGCGACGGCTCGCTACTTTGCCGCTGCCTGCGAGGTGCTGGAGGGCGAACTGCCGACCCAACGCAGCGCCGAGGTGATGACGCTGAGCCAGTATCAGCCGCTGGGCGTGATCGCGGCCATTACCCCCTGGAACTCGCCGATCGCCAGTGAAATGCAAAAGGTGGCCCCTGCGCTGGCGGCGGGCAACGCAGTGATCCTCAAACCGGCCGAAGCGACGCCGTTGATGGCGCTAAAACTGGCGGAACTGTTTGAACAAGCGGGGCTGCCTGCCGGGTTGCTTAGCGTACTGCCGGGCAAAGGTTCGGTGATTGGCGAAGCGTTGGCGCGTCACCCGTTGGTGAAAAAGATCTCCTTTACCGGCGGGACCAATACCGGTCGCCATCTGGCGCATATTGCCGCCGAGAAGCTGATCCCCACCTCGCTGGAGTTGGGCGGCAAGTCGCCGACCATCGTACTGGAAGACGCTGATTTGGAGCAGGCGGCGCGCGGGATCTGCTACGGCATTTTCAGCTCCGCCGGCCAGGCCTGCATCGCCGGTTCACGACTGTTTGTGCATCGTTCCTTATACCAGCCGCTGCTGGCGCGCCTGGGCGAACTGGCGGCCGGGCTGCGGGTGGGCAATCCGCTGACGCCGGGGGTGCACCTTGGCCCGCTGATCAACGACAAGCATCGTCAAAGCGTGGCGGACTATGTGGCGCTGGCGCAGCAGGAGGGCGGGCGGGTAGTGATAGGCGGTGAAGCCCCGGCCGATCCGTTGCTGGCGGGCGGCAGCTATTACCTGCCGACGATTATCGAAGGGTTGAGTAACCAGGCTCGTGCTTGCCAGGAAGAGATTTTTGGCCCGGTGCTGGTGGTGCTGCCGTTCGATGATGAACAGCAATTGATCGAACAGGCCAATGACTCGGTGTACGGATTGGCCGCCGGGATCTGGAGCCGGGATTTCCCACGGGCGATGGCGCTGGCGGAACAATTGGAAACCGGCACCGTGTGGATCAATACCTACAAAACATTCTCTATTTCTACGCCTTTCGGCGGTTTCAAAGAGAGCGGTCTGGGCCGCGAAAAGGGTCTGCACGGCATCAAGGCCTATATGCAGCAAAAAAGCCTGTACCTGGCGCTGAGCCATCAGGCCAACCGTTGGAGCGATTAGCTTTGGTCGACGGTGCGTACCCCTACAAACGAACACAATAAGAAGGCAGATGATGAGCGATAAAATAACGGTTGGCGAGGCGATAGCCCGGACTCTGGAACAGTACGAGGTGTCGGCGATGTACGGCATCATTTCGATTCATAATCTGCCGATTGCCGATGCGGTGGGGCAGCGTGGCAATATCCGCTTTGTGCCGGCGCGCGGTGAAGCGGGCGCGGTCACCATGGCCGATGCCCACGGCCGTTTCTCCGGGCTGGGCGTGGCTCTGACCAGTACCGGTGCGGGTGCCGGCAATGCGGTCGGTGCAATGATCGAGGCGCTGAACGCCAACACGCCGTTGCTGCACATTACCGGCCAGGTAGAAAAAGCCTATCTGGACGCCGATGCCGGGTTCATTCATGAAACCCGCGATCAGCTGGGGTTCCTGCGTGCCTGCTCCAAACGCGCGTATCGGGTTAACTCCGCAGAACAGGCGGTGGCGGTGATCCAACGGGCGATCCTCGATGCGCAGACGGTGCCGTGCGGGCCGGTGGCGGTTGAGATCCCGATCGATATTCAAAGTAGCCTGGTTTCCAGTGCGGTGTTGAGCGGGCCAGTGGCGCCTGCGCCGCTGCCGAAGGCCAGCGATGAGGCGGTTGAGCGCCTGTATCAGCGGGTGAAACAGGCCAAACGCCCACTGCTGTGGCTGGGGGGCGGTGCGCTGGCCTGCGCTGATGCGGTACGCAAACTGGCGGATGCCGGCGTGGCGGTGATTTCCAGCACCCACGGGCGCGGCATCTTGCCTGATAGCCATCCACGTAGCCTGCGTGCGTTCCATAATTCGCCGAGCATTGAGGCGATCCTGACGCAGTGCGATTTGACGCTGGTGGCCGGTTCGCGCCTGCGCAGCAATGAAACCCGCACCTGGACGCTGCCGTTGCCGCGCCCACTGGTGCAGATAGATATCGATCCGGCGGCGGCCAACCGCAATTATCTGGCCGACGAGCAAATCAACGGTGACTGCGGCACCTTGCTTAACGCGCTGGCTGCTCGTTTGAGCCCGGGTGAAAAAGTGAATGCCGAGTGGGATGCCGAGATCGCCACGGCGCTACAGCAGGCGGAAAGTGCGCTGCGCCAGCAGTCGGGGGAGTATGCCAAATTGAACGACGCCATCGCTGCAGCGCTGCCGCAGGATGGGTTGCTGGTGCGTGATATCACCGTTTCCGGCAGCGTCTGGGGCAGCCGTTTGTTCCGTGCCATCTCGCCGCTGTGCAACATTCACTCGCTGGCCGGGGCGATTGGCATGGGCTTGCCGATGGCGATTGGCACCGCGATCGCCAACCCGCAGCGCAAGGTGGTGGGATTGGTGGGTGACGGTGGGCTGGCGTTAGGCCTGGGCGAGCTGGCGACCATGGCGCAGGAGCAGGCCAATATCACCCTGTTGATCATGAACGACGGTGGTTATGGCGTGATGCGCGGTATTCAGGACAAATATTTTGCCGGCCGTCAGTATTATAACGAACTGCATACTCCTGCATTTACCTTGGTTGCCGAGGCGATGGGGCTGAAGGCGTGGAAAGTGGACAGCGCAGCGCAGTTCAACGGCGTGTTGGCGGAAGCGATTAATTATCCGGGGCCATCGGTGGTGGAAGTGGATATGAACAGCATCGGGCCGCTAACCTTCGCCGGGCCACCGCAAAAGACCTTGTATTGATGAAATGAAAAACGCCCGGCAGATGCCGGGCGTTGTGTTTTACTTGCCTGCTGCGATGCGCTCGCGAATATGTTGTGCGCGCGCTTCTGAGGCGGGGTGATCGTCGAACATGCTGCTCTGACGACCGGCCTCCATTTTAGCCAGTTTCTCAAAGCTGGTGACCAGACCGTTCGGGTCGATACCGCGTTGTTTCAACAGATCGAACGAGTAGTCATCGGCTTCGCTTTCCTGTTTCTGGGAGAACTGTGCGTTAACCAGTTTCTCGCCCATGTCCGCCAACTGCGACTGCGACAGCGAACCTATGATGCCGCCGGTTGACGCCGCTGCGGTACGCAATGCCACGGTGCCGTAAGCGACCTGCATCGCTTTGCGAGTATGGCCCAGCGCCACGTGGCCCATTTCGTGACCCAGCACGCCTTCCACTTCATTGTCGGTCATCATGTCCATCAGCCCGCTGTAAACGCGGATACAGCCGTTGGCCATCGCCCAGGCATTCACGTCTTTAGTGACGTAAACCTTGTAGTTGGCCGGCGTGCCGTTGATATTATCCCCCAGCGCCGCCGCGATTTTGTTCAGGCGTTTGGCATAGGTACTGTCGGCCGACGCGATTTGTGCCTTGCTGTCCATCTCTGCGCAGGATTTATCACTCAGGGTTTTTACGTCGTTATTGCTCAGCGTCGCGGCCTGAAACGCCTGTGCGCCAGACTGCATCAGCGTATCGGTGTTCAGGTTTTGACAGCCGCTTACCAAAGTGGCAATGCTTAATGCAATCAAAGAGGTACGGATCTTCATAAAGCTATCTTCCTGTGATAGTAACAAGGGGGTAGTGTCATTTTAGTTTAGGGAAATCTTGCCGCTTGAGACTAGTGTACGCCGGCCATCGGGAAAATAGTGTTATTCCGAAAAACCGACCAATTGTGCTAATAAGTTGTGAACTCGCTCTCATTTGGCATTAGGGATTGCCGTTTTAATGCGGAGTCTGAGAAAATAGAAAACTTGACTGATTTTTTAATCCGACCTGGAGTAAAACATGTCCTCTCGTAAAGAGCTTGCCAACGCCATCCGCGCACTCAGCATGGACGCCGTACAAAAAGCAAATTCCGGCCATCCGGGTGCACCTATGGGCATGGCGGACATCGCCGAAGTCCTGTGGCGTGACTACCTGAACCACAACCCGACCAACCCGCACTGGGCTGACCGTGACCGCTTCGTCCTCTCCAACGGCCATGGCTCCATGCTGATTTACAGCCTGTTGCACCTCACCGGCTACGACCTGCCGATGAGCGAGCTGGAAAACTTCCGTCAGCTGCACTCCAAAACCCCGGGTCACCCGGAATACGGCTACACCCCAGGCGTGGAAACCACCACCGGCCCGCTGGGTCAGGGCATTGCCAACGCCGTCGGCTTCGCCATTGCCGAACGCACCCTGGCCGCGCAGTTCAACCGCCCGGGCCATGACGTCGTCGACCACCATACCTACGCCTTTATGGGCGACGGCTGCATGATGGAAGGCATCTCGCACGAAGTCTGTTCGCTGGCCGGTACCCTCAAACTCGGCAAACTGACCGCGTTTTACGATGACAACGGCATCTCCATCGACGGTCACGTCGAAGGCTGGTTCACCGACAATACCGCCGAACGCTTTGAAGCCTACGGCTGGCACGTGGTGCGTCACGTGGACGGTCACAACCCGGATGCCATCAAGGCCGCGATTGAAGAAGCCCGCAAGGTCACCGACAAGCCGTCCCTGCTGATGTGCAAAACCGTGATTGGTTTCGGCTCCCCGAACAAGGCCGGTACCCACGACGTGCACGGCGCTGCGCTGGGCGCCGCCGAAGTGGCCGCCACCCGCGAAGCCCTGGGCTGGAAATACGCCGCCTTCGAAATCCCGCAGGACATTTATGCCCAGTGGGACGCCAAAGAAGCCGGCAAGGCGAAAGAAGCGGCCTGGAACGACAAGTTCGCCGCCTACGCCAAGGCTTTCCCGGAACTGGCTGCCGAGTTCACACGCCGCATGAACGGCGAACTGCCGGCCAACTGGAAAGCCGAGGCCAAAGCCTTCGTTGAAAAACTGCAGGCCAACCCGGCCAACATCGCCAGCCGCAAGGCCTCGCAGAACGCGCTGGAAACCTTCGGCAAGGTGTTGCCTGAATTCCTCGGCGGCTCCGCTGACCTGGCACCGAGCAACCTGACTATGTGGTCTGGCTCCAAGGCGCTGAACGTAGACCCGGCGGGTAACTACATCCACTACGGCGTGCGCGAGTTCGGCATGACCGCTATCACCAACGGCATCGCGCTGCACGGCGGTTTCCTGCCGTACTCCGCGACCTTCCTGATGTTCGTGGAATACGCTCG
>NZ_JBIEIU010000015.1:0-84354 GCF_052113645.1 Serratia quinivorans
AGCGTTCGTTACTGAGATAACTCTCGGTAACGCGGGAGGTGCATATTACGCTTTCCCGCTGAAGAGTCAAGCTTTTTTCTTATTAAGAAACGGTGTTTTCACCGGCTTGCTTCTTCCTGGCTGGGCGACTGGTTCTCGTTAGAGGAGTCATTGTTCCCGGTCAGTGGAGGCGCATTATAGGGAGTTCTCAGAAGGCCGCAACCCCTAATTTCAATATTTTTTCCGACCGTTGAACATTTGACCAAAACCGCCTTAAAGAGGCAGTTTTTTCAACGATTTAAAGCCATATCCCTGTAGAACGGGCAATAAAGCATCAGTGTCTTCATTTAACGCCATGCAATACGCCAGATTCTCTTCCTGCGTCGACACCAGATTTTCCTGCGTCGAAATCAGCCAGGCAGTACGACGGGCAATAGCCGCACCGGAATCGATCAGTCGGGTTCCCTCAGGCAACACCTGCATTAACTCTTCTGCTAATAAAGGGAAGTGGGTACAACCTAGCACTACGGTATCCGGCGGCTCGCGCATGCTCAGCCATGGATGGAGGATCTTCTTCAGCGTCGGCAGCGGTACGGCTTCGCCGTGCAGCTTGGCTTCTGCCAGCTCCACCAGCTCTGAAGACCCCAATAGCTCGATCTTGCAATCGGTAGCGAAACGGGCAATCAACTCATGGGTGTAGGTGCGCTGTACGGTACCGCGGGTAGCCAGCAGACCCACGACGCCATTGGCGGTCAGTCGGGCGGCAGGCTTGATGGCAGGCACAACGCCCACGACCGGGAAGGTAAAGCGTTCGCGCAGAGCGGGCAAGGATACGGTGCTGGCGGTGTTACAGGCGATGATGACAATCGCCAGAGGATGCCGTTTCTGCACCGCGCCGACAATCTCCAGCACGCGCTCGACAATAAACTCTTCGGATTTCTCACCGTAGGGAAACGCCACATTATCGAAGGCGTATATATAGTGGAGGTCCGGCAGCAGTTGCCGAACCTCTTGATACACCGATAACCCGCCGACGCCGGAATCAAATACCAGCACCGTCGGGCGGGCCGTCGCAGGGGTGTTAGAAGGTATAGCTTCCAGTGAGGTAGTATTCTCTTCCTGGAGTAGCGTAGCCATAAGCCGTCTCATAATCTTTATCAAACAGGTTGGCGATTCTACCACGAACTGTCAGATGAGATGTGACCGGATACGAAACTGCGAGATCCCACAGGCTAACCCCGCCGAGTTTGACGGTACGCGTGGTGTAACCACTGTAGTCGCCATCGTAACGTTCCCCCAAATACTGGTAGGTTACGGCCCAATCGAAGTCATAGACTTGCCAGTCCAGTTCATATTTCACCTGTTGCTTGGCACGACGCAGTAGAACCTCGTTGGTTTTGGCATTGCGTGGGTCAACATAGTCATAACCAATTTGATGGGTCAACGGCCCGGTATCAAAGGAAGCTGTAGCTTCGACACCTTTAATGGTTGCCTTATTAACGTTGTAATAAGCAGACCCGGAACCGCTTGATGCATAACTGATCAGGTTGTCTATATCGTTACGATAACCCGTAACACGCCAAGTCACCGGCCCAGTCAAACCTTCAAAGCCGCCTTCCCACTGTTTACTTTCTTCGGGCTTCAAATCCGCGTTACCACCGAAGCTACCGTATTGTTGCCCAAGATTCGGTGCTTTAAACGCAGTGCCATAAGAAGCGATGGCACGATAGCCCTCAACAAATTCCCATGCGGCGCTGGTTTGCCAAGTGCCATGCCAGCCAAATTGCGAGTTATCGTCACCACGAATCGCCCCTTCCAGGGTAAAGTCATCAATTTGTTGCTGCGCCGTCAGATAAAGCCCGGTGTTACGCTGGCTCTTGCTATCAGTAATATAAGCCGTGCCCGGCTCAATTTTTTGATCCTGCCAATCAACGCCCGTGCTGATATTGCCGTTGGCAACCTGGAACGTATTGCCCCATTGCACATTGTATTGTGTGGAGTCATCCAAAGTTGCGGAAGCAGAATAAGGACCATACTTAGGATCATAGTTATAGTCTTTGCTGTGGCTGTAACTGGCAATCAGTTGAGTGGCATAAATACCGTCCTGATAACGCAGGCCGCTATCCCAGCTTTGACTATAGAGCTGACGGGTATCGGGCAATGCATCTAAATGTGCCGAGTCGGAATAGCTGTAATTGCCATCATAAGCCGTGCGGTTGTCATAACCGTACCCTCGAACAAAACCGCTGAACGCATCGTTAAACTTATGATCTATACCGCCATACAGAGACTTGCTCATGAAACCGTCGCGATCGGATTGCGCCGGGTTGCCAAAGCTGTCTGGCAGGTTCGCCACCACATCATAGCCTTTGGTATAGGTGTAGTTACCGGCAACTGTCGCCACCGTATTGTCGCCCAGTTGCTGCTGGGTAGACGCGTCATAGGCCTGATAGCCGTTTGACCCCATGCCGGCGGAAAGCGTAGTGCCGTTCTTTTCGCGGGTAGTAATAATGTTGACCACGCCGCCGATGGCATCGGAGCCATAAACAGCCGAGCGTGGCCCACGGATAAATTCAATTTTCTGCACCAGCGAGATCGGGATCTGGCTGAGATCGGAAGAACCACTGACGCCAGCCTGGTTAAGTCGGATGCCGTCAATCAGCACCAGCACATGGCTGGAATTGGTGCCACGAATGAACAACGAGCTGGCTTGCCCCAGGCCACCGTTTTGTGACACATCTACGCCCGGCAGGCGACGCATCACATCGGTCAGGCTTTTTGCCTGCCAACGGTCGATTTCATCCCGGGTAACGACAGAAGTAGGAGCCAGTACGGAAGAAACCGGCTGCGGGAAGCGATTGGCGGAAACCACCAGGTTATCGCTGTTATTGGCTGTGGTGTTGTCTTGCGCCCATCCAGAAAAAGCCGTGACGGAAGAAACCACCGCCAGCAGCGTATTTTTTGTAATTGTCATGAAAAAGCATCCAAACTTAATTGGCGGATGCCGCAGGATCATGGCCGGTATTTCGCGACGGCCACGCACATTGCGACGTAACACCGGCAGGTCTTCGGGCTTGGGAGTTGCGAGTGGCCTCTGAGCTACCTGCACCGGGCGATGACTTCCCGTCCTGCAATGGACAGTGTCTGCGTAAAACGCTATCGCCGTGACTTCCCCTTACCGCTGCGCGTCAGCTCCGGATTCACACCGGATTCCCTTTTCACTCGCTGCTTGAGGCCGGACGGCAATGCTACGATCAATGTAAATAGATGTCTAGACTGCCATCAATGTTACAAATAATAAACACGACAAAACTGGACTTCACGGGCTGATTCCCTACAATCCCCGCTGATCAAATTTGCCTGACGAGAAGAAACATGACGCCCGAGAAATTGCCCATTGAACGTTACGATGACCAACTGGCGGAGAAAACTGCCCGGCTGAAGACGCTGATGTCACCGTTCACGGCACCCGAGCCGGAAGTGTTCCGCTCGCAAGTCGAGCACTACCGCATGCGCGCCGAATTCCGCATCTGGCATGATGAAGATGAGATGTACCACATCATGTTTGACCAGCAGACCAAGCAACGCATCCGCGTCGAGCAGTTTCCTGCCGCCAGCGAATTGATTAACCGCCTGATGAGCGCACTGATCGCCGCCATCAAGCCTGACCCCATTCTTCGTCGCAAGCTGTTTCAGATTGATTATCTGTCGACCCGCAGCGGCAAAATCATCGCCTCGCTGCTGTACCACCGCAAGCTGGACGACGCCTGGCAGCAACAGGCCGAAAAGCTGCGTGATGACCTGCGCGCACAGGGCTTTGACCTGCAGCTGATTGGCCGCGCATCGAAGATGAAAATCATGCTGGATCAGGATTACGTCGACGAAGTCCTGCCGGTCGCCGGCCGCGACATGATTTACCGCCAGGTGGAAAACAGCTTCACCCAGCCGAATGCGGCGATGAACATACAGATGTTGGAATGGGCGCTGGACGTCACCGCCGGCTCTAAAGGCGATCTGCTGGAGCTGTATTGCGGCAACGGCAACTTCTCGCTGGCGCTGGCACGTAATTTCGAACGGGTACTGGCCACCGAAATCGCCAAACCTTCGGTTGCGGCAGCGCAATACAACATTGCGGCCAACCATATCGATAACGTACAAATTATCCGCATGGCGGCGGAAGACTTTACCCAGGCGATGAATGGAGTGCGCGAGTTTAATCGGTTGAAGGGGATCGATTTGAGCAGCTATAACTGCGAAACCATTTTCGTCGATCCGCCGCGCAGCGGGCTGGATGATGACACGGTGAAAATGGTGCAGGCCTATCCGCGCATTTTGTATATCTCATGCAACCCGGAAACGCTGTGCGCCAATCTGGAGACGTTGCAGGAAACTCATCAGGTCAGCCGTCTGGCACTGTTCGATCAGTTCCCGTACACCCATCATATGGAATGCGGTGTACTGTTGGAAAAACGCGTTTAATCAGACAGGGGCGCCCTTCTCGCGGTACCCCTGCTTTTGCCCATTACCCCGGGGTATTCTCATCCAGCGCCTTGCGCGCCTTCAGCTTCATACCAATCCAGAATACCAGCACCACTGAAATAATCGCCGGCAAGAAGTTAGAGCCAATCTGCGGGTATTCAGCACGGACTATTGCGCTGTACAACAGCACCCCCAGCAGGAAACTCGCAGCGGCCAGCTTCGGCATGCCTTCCGGCATCGCGCGGTGCAGATAACGTTGATGCAGGCAATAAACCGCCAACACCAAAGCAATGATCGGGAAAATCGAAAACGGCACCACCGAGCTGAACAGCGCGGCGAACGAACCGTTGATTGAAAGGCCGGCAATCAACGCCAGCAGTAAGGTGCCATTCTCACGGCCTGGTTTTTCCATCGCTTTCTACCTTTATACGTGGGATACGGAAGTTTTTTCTTGTTCGCGGCGATACCAATAATAAGCGCCCTTGGAAATCATCCGCAGTTGCAACACTAAACGTTCCTCGAGCCGACGCCGTTGATCTATATCGATGTCCAGCGCTTCAGCACCGGCGCTGAATACGATGGTGACCATGGCTTCCGCCTGCGCTTCGGTGAAACTGCGCGGCATGTGGTTTTCCAGCTCGAGGTAATCCGCCAATTCGGCGATAAAATGTTGGATCTCACGCGCCACCGCCGCACGAAAGGCCGCCGAGGTGCCGGAGCGCTCACGCAGCAACAGGCGGAAGGCGTTGGGATTATTGCCGATAAACTCCATAAAGGTGGAGACAGAAGTGCGGATCACGCTGCCGCCCTTGGCAATACGCTGACGCGCCTGACGCATCAGTTGACGCAGCATCAGACCGCTTTCATCAACCATGGTTAACCCAAGTTCGTCCACGTCACGAAAGTGGCGGTAAAATGACGTCGGTGCGATGCCCGCTTCACGCGAAACCTCGCGCAGGCTCAGGCTGGCAAAGCTGCGTTCGGCGCTTAGCTGGCTGAAGGCCGCCTCGATGAGGGAACGACGAGTCCGTTCTTTTTGTTGTGCTCTGACGCCCATATGCATATCCAGATAAGATCCATTTTCTCAGTCTAACGCCGTAGACCCGGCAATATAGCAAATTTTATTGCAACAGCATTTATACAAACGCGTCCTGTCACAGTTTCGCCCTGTACCCTTTGTGCTTTGCCTCAAAAAGCCTAATGGTGATTGGGCACTCAGCGCTATGATGTTAAGATACCGTTGTAATTTTGTATAAGACAGGTCTCTCCCCTATGCAACAGCACTATCAATTTGATGCCATAGTTATTGGCTCGGGCCCAGGTGGTGAAGGTGCCGCTATGGGGTTGGTGAAACAGGGCGCCCGCGTGGCCGTGATAGAACGGTACAATAACGTAGGCGGTGGATGTACTCATTGGGGTACCATCCCTTCCAAAGCCCTCCGCCACGCCGTTAGCCGCATTATCGAATTCAACCAGAACCCGCTTTATAACAATTCACGCACGCTCAGCGCGACATTCCCTGATATTTTACGCCACGCCGATAACGTCATTAATCAGCAGACCCGGATGCGTCAAGGGTTCTATGAGCGCAATCAGTGCAAACTGTTCGCCGGCGATGCGCGCTTTATCGACGCCAACACCGTCAGCGTCAGCTATATGGACGGCACTCAGGACACCATCCGCGCCGATCACATCGTCATCGCCTGCGGCTCGCGCCCCTACAACCCGTCGAGCGTCGATTTTAACCATCCGCGTATTTATAACAGTGATTCCATTCTCGAACTGAACCACGAACCGCGTCACGTCATCATTTATGGTGCCGGGGTCATCGGTTGTGAATATGCCTCTATCTTCCGCGGTCTGAACGTGAAGGTGGATCTGATCAACACCCGCGATCGCCTGCTGGCATTCCTCGATCAGGAAATGTCGGACTCGCTGTCATACCACTTCTGGAACAACGGCGTAGTCATTCGTCACAACGAAGAGTTCGAGAAGATCGAAGGCACCGAAGACGGTGTGATTGTTCACCTGAAGTCCGGTAAGAAAGTGAAAGCGGATTGCCTGCTGTACGCTAACGGCCGTACCGGTAATACCGATTCGCTGGGGCTGGAGAACGTCGGCCTGGAGTCAGACAGCCGTGGCCTGCTGAAAGTGAACAGCATGTACCAGACCGCACTGCCGCACATTTATGCCGTGGGTGACGTGATTGGTTATCCGAGCCTGGCATCTGCCGCCTACGATCAGGGCCGCATTGCCGCGCAGGCGATTTCTTCCGGCGAAGCCAGCGGACATCTGATTGAAGACATCCCGACCGGTATCTACACCATTCCGGAAATCAGCTCCGTCGGTAAAACCGAACAGGAACTGACGGCGATGAAAGTGCCGTATGAAGTGGGCCGCGCACAGTTCAAGCATCTGGCTCGCGCGCAAATTGCCGGGATGAACGTCGGCAGCCTGAAGATCCTGTTCCATCGCGACACCCTGCAGATCCTTGGGATCCACTGCTTCGGTGAGCGTGCGGCGGAGATCATCCACATCGGTCAGGCGATCATGGAACAGAAAGGTGAAGGCAATACTATCGAATATTTCGTTAATACGACCTTCAACTATCCGACCATGGCCGAAGCCTACCGGGTGGCAGCGCTGAACGGCTTAAACCGCCTGTTTTAACGTGGTGCCCATATAGCTTTGCATGTGCTCGCGGATCGCCTCGGCCAATTGCTCATAACGACTGCGCAATGGGGAGCCGGGGCGGTACACCAGCGCAATGGTGCGCTTGGGTTCAGGTTTGAAACAGTCCAGGTAGCATACGCCGTCACGCTCACGCTGCGGCGGTACCGCCAGTGAAGGCAACAGAGTGATCCCACTGCCCGCCGCAACCATATTTCGCAGCGTTTCCAGGCTGGTCGCCCGGAAGTGGGTATCTTCGTCGGCCCCGGCCTGGAAGCAAAAGCCCATCGCCTGATCGCGCAGACAGTGACCGTCTTCCAGCATCAACAACTTTTCCCCTGCCAGATCCGGCATCGCCACACGGTCGCGCTGCGACCATGGATGATCGGAGTACACCGCCAACTTCATCGGCTCGTCAAACAGCGGCACTTCAATAAAGGCTTCCGTTTCCTTCACCAACGCCAGAATGGCGCAGTCCAGTTTACCGCTGTCGAGTTGCGCCAACAGCTGTTGGGTCTGCGCTTCATGCAGGTACATTTCCAGCTTGGGAAAGGTTTTGTGCAGCGTAGGAATGATCTGCGGCAGCAGATAAGGCCCGACGGTGGGGATCAGCCCGATATGCAGCGGCCCGGACATGGCTTCACCTTGCTGGCTGGCCATCTCTTTCAGAACTTTGACTTCGCGCAGCACGGTACGCGCCTGTTCCACCAGCAACAGGCCCGCCTGGGTGAATAACACCTTGCGGCTGGTGCGTTCAAGCAGCATCACACCCAGCTCGTCTTCCAGCTTGCGGATCTGCCCACTGAGTGTGGGTTGGCTCACATGGCATGAATCGGCGGCACGGCGGAAATGCCGATGCTCGGCCAAAGCGACCAGGTACTCTAAATCACGAATACTCATTGTTTCCCTCCAGACCACGATAGCTCGTGGCGATAGATAAGATAGCAATGAGCGATTAGATCTATCAAGCCCCGACGTCAATAATGTCACCCAACGAAGCGATACAGCGCTAACGGCTAAAAATTATTTTTCCTAATTAAGGGGTTAATTCATGTTTACCAGTCAAGAAGGCAAAAAAGTTCCTCAAGTTACCTTCCACACCCGTCAGGGCGACCAATGGATTGACGTCACCACCGACAATCTGTTCAAAGATAAAACCGTCATCGTATTTTCACTGCCGGGTGCGTTCACCCCAACCTGTTCTTCCAGCCATCTGCCGCGCTATAACGAGCTGTCCAGCGTATTCAAACAGCACGGCGTTGACAGCATCTTGTGCGTCTCGGTGAACGATACCTTCGTGATGAACGCCTGGAAAGCCGATCAACATGCAGAAAACATCACCTTCGTGCCGGACGGCAACGGTGAGTTCACCAAAGGCATGAACATGCTGGTCGAGAAAGCGGATCTGGGCTTTGGCCCGCGCTCATGGCGTTACTCGATGCTGGTGCGCAACGGCGTAGTGGAGAAAATGTTCGTCGAGCCTAACAAGCCGGGCGACCCGTTTGAAGTGTCTGACGCCGACACCATGCTGAAATACCTGGCACCGGAATTCAAAGTGCAGGAATCGGTTTCCCTGTTTACCAAACCGGGCTGCCCATTCTGTGCCAAAGCCAAACAAATGCTGCAGGAGCGTGGCATCCAGTATGAAGAGATCGTGCTGGGTCAGGACGCCACTACCGTCAGCCTGCGTGCCGTCACCGGCCGCGCTACCGTACCGCAGGTGTTTATCGGTGGCCGTCATATCGGCGGCAGCGATGACCTGGAAACTTTCCTGTCAGCCTGATTTATAAGTAATAACAAAGCCAACGTGAACTTTTGGCGGGCTCCGGCCCGCCCTTTTTTTAGCTTTCAGGAGCGGATATGAAACAGTTGAATGTTGACGTCGCGGTTATCGGCGGCGGCACTGCCGGTCTGGGCGCCTATCGCGCCGCCAAGCTTGCTACCCCGAGCGTGGTGATGATCGAGGGCGGGGCTTACGGCACCACCTGTGCACGCGTTGGCTGCATGCCATCCAAATTACTGATTGCCGCCGCCGAAGCGGTGCATCAAATCGAGCGGGCACCGGGCTTTGGCGTGTATCCCGCCGGTAAAACCACCATTAACGGCCGCGAGGTCATGGACCGCGTTAAACGCGAGCGCGACCGTTTTGTCGGCTTTGTATTGGAAGGCGTCGACGAGATCCCGGCCGCCGACAAAATTCAGGGCTACGCCAGTTTCATCGACGACAATACCCTGCAGGTGGATGATCACACTCGCATAGTGGCGCAACGCATCGTTATCGCCACCGGTTCCCGCCCAAGCTGGCCGGCACCGTGGAATGCGCTGGGCGACCGGTTGATCGTCAATGATGACGTTTTCAATTGGGATGACCTGCCAGAGTCGGTAGCGGTATTTGGCCCCGGTGTGATTGGCCTGGAGCTGGGTCAGGCGCTGCATCGACTCGGTGTGGAAACCAAAGTCTTTGGCGTGGGCGGTGCCGTCGGACCGTTAACCGACAGCACCGTGCGAAACTACGCCGCCAAGGCTTTGGGCGAAGAGTTCTATCTTGATGCCGATGTGAAAGTCGAGATGATGCAGCGCGAAGGCGACAAGGTATTTATCCGCTATCAGGATCGGGACGGCTTGCCGCAGGAGATCATGGTGGATTACGTCCTGGCCGCCACCGGCCGTCGAGCGAACGTCGATAACCTGGGCCTTGAGAACACCAGCCTGATGCTCGACGCCAGAGGCGTACCGCAGGCCGATCGCCTGACGATGCAAACCAGCGTGCCACATATCTTTATCGCCGGTGACGCCAGCAACCAACTGCCTTTGCTGCACGAAGCGAGCGATCAGGCGCGCATCGCCGGAACCAACGCCGGCAGTTTCCCGGAAGTCACCCCGGGCCTGCGCCGCAGCGCGATCTCGGTGGTATTTTCCGATCCGCAGATCGCCATGGTCGGCTCTACCTTCCGTGAGCTGAACGAGAAATTCAGCGCCTGCGGCTGTTTTGAAATCGGTGAGGTGTCGTTCGAAAATCAGGGGCGTTCACGGGTGATGCTGCGTAATAAAGGCATCCTGCACGTCTATGGCGAACAAGGCACCGGGCGTTTCCTCGGCGCAGAAATGATGGGACCGGACGTTGAGCATATCGCTCACCTGCTGGCCTGGGCGCACCAACAGCAAATGACCATCAACCAGATGCTGGACATGCCGTTCTATCACCCGGTGATCGAAGAAGGCCTGCGCACCGCGCTGCGCGACCTGCAAACAAAACTCAAACTGGGCAAAGCCGAGGCGGAACGCTGCCAACGCTGTCCGGGCGAGTAGTTCTTCCAAAAACAAAGGGCGCAGTTCTGCATATGAACTGCGCCCTTTATACATGTCAGAATCAAACGAACTCAGCGTTTAACTCTTTCCATCCATCACCTTCACTATCATTCGCCTTTAATTCCTGCAAAGTAACACTGAGGAAGTATCGACGAGGATTTCCGCACATCCAGCAACTGCAATCAGGCGCTGTAGTAACTAACTTGCCTGCTCTACGGGCAATTCCCTGCGCCGTAGATAGCTCCGGATAAATTATTCCGCCGTAGTAATCTTTACGATGACTTTTTAGACGATAATAGTGATGACGACGTAATCCACGCTTTCTGTTTTTGTACATTGATTTCTCCATATCCGGCAGAGACTTTGTTTGCCTCTGCCTTGCGTATGTAGAAATCAGTAAAAACAGGCACTAACGGTAAATAATGCATAAACATCCTTGTTATTTACTTTGAGTTAAGCCAAACGCTGTTTCGCTGCGGCGATCGCGCTGGCGACCTGCTGAGGAGAAACGCCGCCCTTGGCCGAACGTTTATCCAGGCAAGATTGCAACGCCAGAATCGGGTACACATCGTCGCCAATGATCGCACTGAACTTCTGCAAATCAGTCAACGGCAGGGCTTCCAACGCTTTGCCCTGACGGATCGCCTCCACTACCGCCTCACCGACGATATGGTGCGCTTCACGGAACGGCACGCCTTTGGCGACCAGATAGTCCGCCAGCTCGGTCGAGTTGGCATAACCCTGCTCTGCCGCTTCTTTACAACGTGGACGCTTCACCTGGATGCCATCCAGTACCAACGCCGCCATCTGCAGGCAGTCCATCCAGGTGTCCAACGCGTCGAACAACCCTTCCTTGTCTTCCTGCATGTCTTTGTTGTACGCCAGCGGCAGACCTTTCAGCGTCATCATCATGCCGGTCAGGGCACCCTGCACGCGGCCGCATTTACCGCGGATCAGCTCCAGCGCATCCGGGTTTTTCTTCTGCGGCATCAGCGAAGAGCCGGAAGTCACGCGATCAGACAGATCGACAAAAGCCGCTTCGCCGCTGTTGAAGAAGATCAGGTCTTCGGCAAAACGCGACAGGTGCACCATGCTGATGGAGGCATTGGACAACAGCTCCAGCACATGGTCACGGTCGGAAACGCTGTCCAGACTGTTACGGGTGGCCGAGGCAAAGCCCAGCCAACCGGCCAACTGTTCGCGATCGATAGGATAAGCGGTACCGGCCAGTGCGCCGCTGCCCAGCGGACTGACGTCCAAACGCTTCAACGTGTCCTGCAGACGACTTTCGTCACGCGCCAGCATTTCCACATAGGCCAGGCACCAGTGGGCAAAGGTAACCGGCTGTGCACGCTGCAGGTGGGTATAACCCGGCATCACCGCATCCTGATTGGCTTCGGCGGTTTCCACCAGTGCCTGTTGCAACTGAACGATGGCCTGATGCAGTTCACCAATTTGCTGTTTGCACCACAATTTCAGGTCGGTCGCGACCTGATCGTTACGGCTACGGCCAGTGTGCAGCTTTTTGCCCAAATCGCCGACCTTGTCGATCAGCTTCTGCTCCACCCAGCTGTGAATATCTTCCGCATCGCTGCTGACAATCGCCTGCGGATCGGCCTGTACCTCTTCCAACAGCACGCTCAGCGCCTGCTCAAGCTGTTGCTGCTCGGTGACTGTCAGTACGTTGACGGTAACCAGTGCTTTCGACCAGGCCACTGAACCCACGATGTCCTGTTCCGCCAGGCGATAATCGAAGCGCAGAGAATCATTTAACTGCTTGAACCGCTGATCTGCCGCCTGACTGAACCGTCCGCCCCAAAGTGCCATACCGTTACTCCTGAAATTTTATGCGAATAGGGGCGCAGCATGCTGCGCCCCTATCAAGTCACGCCGAATGGTTAATAAGTTACTTGTTCTTTTTCTCGTTCAACGCGCGAATGCGTGAAGAGAGCGAGAACAGGCGGATAAAGCCGCCCGCGTGGCTGTGATCGTAAACTTCGTCTTCGCCGAAGGTGGCGAACTCTTCAGAGTACAGGCTGTTGGCGGATTTCTTCTGAATTGCCGTCACCTGGCCTTTGTACAGTTGCAGTACCACTTCGCCATTCACTTCTTCGGCCAGTGCCTCAGCGGATGCCTGCAGTGAACGACGCAGTGGCGCGAACCAGCGGCCATCGTAGACCACGTAAGACATTTCCAGGCCCAGTTGCTCACGCCATTTGAAGCTGTCGCGATCCAGAACCAGTTGCTCAACGCCACGCAGTGCCGCCACCATGATGGTGCCGCCCGGGGTTTCGTAGCAACCGCGGGATTTGATGCCCACCAGACGGTTTTCCACGATGTCGATACGGCCCACGCCATGTTTGGCGCCCAGCACGTTCAGGGTTTCCAGACATTTGTACGGGCTCAATGCTTCGCCGTTAACCGCCACCACACAGCCTTTTTCTACGGTGATGGTCACTTGCTCCGGCTGATCCGGCGCTTCCTGCGGATCGACGGTCCAGACCCAGCAGTCTTTGTTCGGGGCGTTCCACGGGCTTTCCAGCACGCCGCCTTCGGTAGAGATATGCCAGGCGTTTTCGTCACGGCTGTAGATTTTTTCCAGCGACGCCGTGGTCGGGATATTGCGCTCTTTCAGGTAATCCAGCAGCGCTTCACGGGAACGCAGGTTCCACTCACGCCAAGGGGCAACCACTTTCAGGTGCGGCGCCAATGCGGTGTAGGTGGTTTCGAAACGTACCTGGTCGTTACCTTTCCCGGTTGCGCCGTGGCACACCGCATCAGCCCCCACTTTCAGCGCCAGCTCAACCTGCGCCTTGGCGATAATCGGACGCGCCATGGAGGTGCCCAGCAGGTAACTGCCTTCATACAGAGCACCGGTCTGCAGCACCGGGTAAACATAATCACGAATGAATTCTTCACGCAGATCGACCACGTGACACTCAGAGGCACCGGATTGCAGGGCTTTTTGCTCCACACCTTCCAGATCGCTGCGCTCCTGGCCGATATCCGCCACGAACGCCACCACTTCGCAGCCGCCGTAGTTTTCTTTCAGCCAGGGAATGATGGCCGAAGTATCCAGACCGCCAGAGTACGCCAGAACGATTTTTTTGATGCCTTGGTTTTGCATGGTCTTTTCCTTTTTAATTCTAAATTTAAGCGAGGATCCGGGTGCCAATCGACACGCCGTTAAACAGAGCAGGAAGCTGATCGGCATGGCGCCAACTGGCGATATCTACCGGGCGACCAAGGGTGCGGGCCGCATCGAGCGCCGCATTCACCTTCACCACCATACCATCAGTGATGATGCCCTGGGCAATCAGTTGTTCCGCTTTTTGCGCCGTCATTTCTGCGATGCGCTGCCCTTTTCCGTCGAGGATGCCACTGACATCCGACAGCAGGATCAAATCCGCACCCAGCGTGGCGGCCAAAGCCGTCGCCGCCTGATCGGCGTTCACATTCATTAACTGTCCGTCGGCGGTAATGCCGATAGAACTGATCACCGGCAGGTAACCGGCGTCCAACAGGGTATTGAGCAGCGCCGCTGAACCCGGTTGCGCGTTGCCAACGTGGCCAAGCGCCGGATCGAGCGGGGTAACGGTGACGCTGCCGCCGTCCGCCAGGCTCAGGCCCACAGCGTTAATCTGGTGTTTGATCGCCCATGCCAGCAAGGTTTTGTTGGCGGTACCGGCCAGTGCACCGGTGATAATGTCGATCTGATCGGCCGGAGTCACACGCAGGCCATTTTTCTTCACCACCGGCAGAGAAAGCTGTTTCATCAGCTCATCCACCACGCAACCGCCGCCGTGGACGATAACCAGTGGACGCTGATGCTGCTGACGATAGCTGTCCAGCGCGGTAAACAAACGCTCCAGCGCCTCTTCACTGTCTAATAACACGCCACCTAACTTGATAATTAACGGGTTCATCGCTGTTTACATCCCACGCTGGTGATTCATTAAAGTAATGACTGGGTTTCCGGGAACCCAAAACGGATATTCAGGCATTGCACCGCCTGAGCGGCTGCGCCTTTCAACAGGTTGTCTTCCGCCGCCACGGCGATCAGGTGTTCGCCCTGCACGGCAAAGCCGATGTCGCAAAACGGCAATCCGACCACTGATTTCAGCGCCGGCACACCTTTGTCGTACAGCCGCACCAGCGGCTTGTCGTCATAGGCAGCGTGATAAACCGCGGCCACGTCCTGCGCGGTCACACCGGCTTTAAGGCGGCAAGTGATGGTTTCGAGAATACCACGCGGGAAGTTACCCAAATGTGGCGTAAAAATGACCGGCGTGCCCAGATGCGCAACGATTTCCGGATGATGACGGTGGTTGAAAATCCCGTACGGCTGCAGGCTCACCTCACAGAAACTGGTGGTGACGCTGGCCTTGCGACCCGCACCGCTGACGCCGCTGGTGGCGTTGATCACCGGCCACTGATCGAGGTTCAGCAAGCCTTGGTCGATCAGCGGTTTCAGCGCCAACTGTGCAGCCGTCGGGTAGCAGCCTGGAACGGCGATCAGCTGCGCCTGCTTGATTTTTTCGCTCTGCCACTCCGCCAGGCCATACACCGCCTGCTCCAGCAAGTCGGCATGCTGATGCTCAAAACCGTAGTACTGATTGTAGAAAGCGGTGTCTTTCACGCGGAATGCGCCGGAAAGGTCGAACACCACGCAACCGGCGGCCAGGAACGCCGGCGCGATATCGTGGCTGACCTCATGCGCCGTGGCCAGGAACACCACGTCGATGCCAACGGCAGCGGCGGCAACGTCAACCAGCGGTTGTAACGGCAAATCGACGATGCCTTTTAACTGAGGGTGCAAATCGGAAAGCAATTTTCCTGCATCTGCACTTTGCGCTGAAACCGCTAAAGCGGTTATGTTCATGTGTGGGTGACGATTAAGGTACGCCGTGAGCTCCGCTCCGGCATAACCGCTGGCACCGACAATCAGCGTATTCAACATGGGGCCTTTCACCTTCTTGACTTGCGTTAGGTCGTTTTCGACTCAGGTTTCCAGGCTCACCAGCGTTGTTTTGCCGTTCACCCACGAGGTCGAGCGTTGATGTTTTTATAATCATCCGGGGATCGGGTTCCCTTACGCTCCAGCTTACTGTATTTTTATTCACAATAAATGCATGAATATTGATACCAACCTAACCAAAGGCTGTCAACAGTGAAGATGAAATTACCTCCATTTATTGAGCTGTACCGGGCGTTGATCGCCACTCCGTCGATCAGCGCCACCGATGGCGCCCTCGATCAGAGTAATGAAGCGTTAATCAACTTGCTGGCCGGCTGGTTTTCCGATTTGGGCTTCCGCGTCGACGTGCAGCCGGTGCCGGACAGTCGCAACAAATTCAACCTGCTGGCAAGCATCGGCGAAGGCAGCGGCGGCCTGCTGCTGGCGGGCCACACCGACACCGTGCCTTATGATGAAGGCCGCTGGACGCGCGATCCCTTCACCCTGACCGAACACGACAATAAGCTGTACGGTCTGGGCACCGCCGACATGAAAGGTTTCTTTGCCTTTATTCTGGATGCGGTGCGCGACATCGATGCCAGCAAGCTGACCAAGCCGCTGTATATTCTGGCCACCGCCGATGAAGAAACGACGATGGCCGGTGCACGTTATTTTGCCGCCTCGACCAGCATCCGCCCGGACTTCGCCATTATCGGCGAGCCGACCTCGTTGCAGCCGGTGCGTGCGCACAAAGGCCATATGGCCAACGCCATCCGCATCGTCGGCCAATCCGGCCATTCGAGCGACCCGGCACGCGGCGTGAACGCCATCGATTTGATGCATGACACCATCGGCCGCCTGATGGAACTGCGCAAAACCTTGCAGGAGCGCTACAACAACCCGGCATTCGCCGTGCCCTATCCAACCATGAACTTCGGCCATATCAGCGGTGGCGATGCGGCCAACCGTATTTGCGCCTGCTGCGAGCTGCATCTGGATATCCGCCCGCTGCCGGGCATGACGCTCGACAACATCAACGAACTGATGCATCAAACGCTGGAGCCTGTCAGCCAGCGCTGGCCGGGCCGCCTGAGTATTGAGGAGCTGCATGCTTCGGTACCGGGCTACGAGTGCCCGACCGATCACCAAATGGTGGCGGTGATTGAGAAACTGCTGGGCACGCGCACACAGGTGGTCAACTACTGTACCGAGGCACCGTTCGTCCAGCAGGTCTGTCCGACGCTGGTGCTTGGCCCCGGCTCGATCGACCAGGCGCATCAGCCGGATGAATACATCGATACCGGCTTTATCGAACCCACGCGCAAGCTGCTGGGCCAGTTGGTCGATCATTTCTGTCGCCAATAAACCGGATACAAAGTAGGGGTTAATGATTTATCATTTCCCCTACCTCTAAATACGTAGCAAACCAATGAAATAAGCCAGACTGATAACCGGCGCGCCGTAATTAAATTTCAGAAAATGCGCCGATTTTGATGTTTTTTTGCTAAAAATAGTGTCAATTGACGATTGGACAGGAACGTGGCGAGATGAAACAGGCGCTCTTCGCCTGACACGTGAAATTTACTTACAAGATAAAAATCATACAGAATTGGGTCAGGGGTTATATGAACGAACAATATTCGGCAATGCGAAGTAATGTCAGTATGCTCGGCAAATTGCTCGGCGATACCATCAAAGAAGCGCTGGGCGAGCATATTCTCGATCGCGTTGAAACTATCCGTAAGCTTTCCAAATCTTCACGTGCAGGCAATGAAGCGCATCGTCAGGAGCTGCTTTCTACCTTGCAAAACCTGTCCAACGACGAATTGCTGCCGGTCGCACGCGCATTCAGCCAGTTTCTCAATCTGACCAACACCGCAGAGCAATACCACAGCATTTCACCCAATGGTGAGGCCGCCAGCAACCCGGAAGCGCTGGCCCAGTTGTTCACCCGACTGAAAGACCAAAAACTCAGCACCAAAGAGCTGCAAAAAGCGGTATCCCAACTTTCTATTGAGCTGGTGCTGACCGCACACCCGACGGAAATCACCCGCCGCACCCTGATCCACAAGCTGGTCGAGGTCAATACCTGCCTCAGCCAGCTCGACCATAACGATCTGGCCGACTACGAACGCAACAAGATCATGCGCCGTTTGCGCCAGTTGGTAGCCCAATCGTGGCATACCGACGAGATCCGCAAGCACCGCCCGTCACCGATCGACGAAGCCAAATGGGGCTTTGCGGTGGTGGAAAACAGCCTGTGGGAAGGGGTTCCTGCCTTCCTGCGCGAATTCAACGAACAGTTGGAAAACTCCATCGATTACAGCCTGCCGGCGGAAGCGGTGCCGGTGCGTTTCACTTCCTGGATGGGGGGCGACCGCGACGGCAACCCAAACGTCACGGCCGAGATCACCCGCCACGTGCTGCTGCTGAGCCGCTGGAAGGCTTGCGATCTGTTCACCCGCGATATTCAGGTGCTGGTGTCCGAGCTGTCGATGACCGAATGTACTCCGGAACTGCGCGCGCGGGCCGGTGGCGATGAAGTACAAGAACCCTATCGCGAGATCATGAAGCAGTTGCGCAGCCAGTTAATGAGCTCCCAGGCTTATCTGGAAGGTCGTCTGAAAGGCGAGCGCGTGCTGAAGCCACACGACCTGCTGGTGAACAACGAGCAACTGTGGGAACCGCTGTTCGCCTGTTATCAGTCGCTGCAGGCCTGCGGCATGAGCATCATCGCCAATGGTCAGTTGCTGGATACCCTGCGCCGCGTGCGCTGCTTTGGCGTGCCGTTGGTGCGTATCGACGTTCGTCAGGAAAGTACCCGCCACACCGAAGCCATCGCCGAACTGACCCGCTATCTGGGCCTGGGCGACTACGAAAGCTGGTCCGAAGCCGACAAACAGGCCTTCCTGATCCGCGAACTCAATTCCAAACGCCCACTGGTGCCGTTGAAGTGGGAACCGAGCGCCGACACCCTGGAAGTGCTGGAAACCTGTCGGGTGATCGCCGAAGCGCCGGAAGGCTCCATTGCCGCCTACGTGATCTCCATGGCGCGGACGCCTTCTGACGTGCTGGCAGTCCATCTGCTGCTGAAAGAAGCCGGTTGCCCGTTCCCGCTGCCGGTAGCGCCACTGTTCGAAACCCTCGACGACCTGAATAACGCCGACGACGTGATGACCCAGTTACTGAACATTGACTGGTACCGCGGCTTTATCCAGGGCAAACAGATGGTGATGATTGGCTATTCCGACTCGGCAAAAGACGCCGGGGTGATGGCCGCCTCCTGGGCGCAGTACCGCGCTCAAGACGCACTGATCAAAACCTGTGAAAAGGCCGGTGTGGCACTGACCCTGTTCCACGGCCGTGGCGGCTCGATTGGCCGTGGCGGTGCACCTGCACATGCGGCGCTGCTGTCGCAACCGCCGGGCAGCCTGAAAGGCGGCCTGCGCGTCACCGAGCAGGGCGAGATGATCCGCTTCAAATTTGGCCTGCCGGAAGTCACCATCAGCAGCCTGGCGCTGTATGCCGGTGCCGTCCTTGAGGCCAACCTGTTACCGCCGCCGGAACCGAAAAAAGAGTGGCGTGCGCTGATGGATGATTTGTCAGATACCTCATGCAAAATGTATCGCGGCTATGTGCGCGAGAATCCGGACTTCGTGCCTTATTTCCGTGCCGCAACGCCGGAGCTGGAACTGGGCAAACTGCCGCTGGGTTCACGCCCTGCCAAGCGTAAGCCAAACGGCGGCGTAGAGAGCCTGCGTGCCATTCCGTGGATCTTCGCCTGGACGCAGAACCGCCTGATGCTGCCGGCCTGGCTGGGCGCCGGTGCCGGTTTGCAGGAAGCGGTGAAAGCCGGTAAGCAGGATCAGCTGGAAGCCATGTGCCGCGACTGGCCGTTCTTCTCCACCCGCATCGCAATGCTGGAAATGGTATTTGCCAAGGCCGACCTGTGGCTGGCGGAATATTACGACCAACGTCTGGTGGACAAATCGTTGTGGCCGCTGGGCCAGCAGCTACGTGACCAGTTGGAAAGCGACATCAAGGTAGTGCTGACCATCGCCAATGACGCGCACTTGATGGAAGACCTGCCGTGGATTGCCGAATCTATCGCGCTACGTAATGTGTACACCGACCCGTTGAACGTCCTGCAGGCTGAGCTGCTGCACCGTTCACGCCAGCAGGAACAACCGGATGCCCGCGTTGAACAAGCGCTGATGGTCACCATTGCCGGCGTTGCCGCCGGGATGCGCAATACCGGCTAGGTGAAGTACCAAAGTACGGCTCCTGCTTGCAGGGGCCGTTTTTTTATCCAACAAAAAGGCGCTGTCATGACACAGCGCCTCAGATTGCTGACAAAGTCCTGTGTAGTTAAAAGTCCCGATCCAGGAACTAATAAAAACAAAGGATTATGTCTTCTGATTTACCCCAAACATCCGAAAATCCCATTTTTCGGGTGTTTGTCATCAGACTAAGGCGCTGTCATGACACAGCGCCTTTGTCTTATATCCCTCAGTCAAATCAGGCCGCGGCCGGACGCACACCCAGCGTGTGGCAAATGGCATAGCTCATCTCGGCACGGTTCAGCGTATAGAAGTGGAAATCTTTCACCCCTTCGCGGCTGAGGATCTTCACCATATCCATCGCGATATTGGCGCCGACCATTTTGCGGGTTTCCGCATCGTCATCCAGCCCTTCAAACATGCTGGTCATCCAGCTCGGCACGCGCACGTTGGTCATGGTGGCGAAACGCTGGAGCTGCTTGAAGTTGGACACCGGCAGAATGCCCGGGACGATTTCCACATCGATGCCGGTAGCGACGCAACGATCGCGAAAGCGCAGATAGCTTTCCACATCGAAAAAGAACTGGGTGATCGCGCGGTTGGCACCGGCATCGATTTTGCGCTTCAGGTTAATCAAGTCCGCCTGCGGGCTTTTGGCTTCCGGGTGCACTTCGGGATAAGCGGCGACCGAGATATCGAAATCGCCAACCTCTTTCAGCAACTTCACCAAATCGGTCGCGTACATGTCCGGCTTGCCGCTGCCCGGTGGCAGGTCGCCACGCAGCGCCACGATATGACGGATGCCGCTGTTCCAGTAATCGGTCGCGATCTCACGCAGCTGATCCGGGCTGGCGTCGATACAGGTCAGGTGCGGGGCCGCATCCAGACCGGTGCGATCCTTAATCCCTTTGATGATGCTGTGGGTGCGATCGCGCTCGCCGGAGTTTGCGCCATAGGTCACGGAGACAAATTTGGGTTTCAGGCTGCTCAAACGATCAATGGACTGCCACAGGGTGTCTTCCATCTCGCTGGTGCGCGGCGGGAAGAACTCGAATGATACGTTAATCTGACCGTTTAATTCCGCCAGACTCTGATTCAGCGCTTCCCGCTGGTTTGCGTGAAAAAAACTCATACCCTGTCCGCCTCTTGTCGATCACTGTTTTGCTTTGTTTTAATAAGCGTCTATACGTTTAGACGTCTAGATAGAAAATGCCGTATGTTGGCTAAAGAGTCAACAGGAAAGTGAGGGTAATAGATGATTAATCCTCAGCCGTCAGGAGAAGGAATTTCATGTTCGGAACAAGAAGAATTATGGCAGGAAAAACGAGGGGCGCGACGGATGCGCGCCCACAAGAGAATTAAAGCAGCTGTGCCAAACGGTTAAGGTCTGACTGGATCGCACCGGCAGTGACATCGCGACCGGCGCCAGGCCCGCGGATCACCAGCGGATTGTCACGATACCAACGGCTTTCGATAGCGAATACGTTATCGCACGGCAGCAACGACGCCAGCGGATGCTCAGGGCGTACCGCTTCCACGCCGACACGCGCCTTGCCGTTGGCATCGAAGCGCGCCACATGTCGCAGCACCAGGCCCATTTCACTGGCGGCCTCAAAACGCTGCAGCATCTGTTGATTCAACGCATCGCCGTTTTCGAAGAACTGATCGACGGAGCCCTGCTCAGCACCCGTAGGCACCAGCGACTCCACCCGCACCTGATTCGGTTCAATATCGTAGCCCGCTTCGCGCGCCAGGATCACCAGCTTGCGCATGACGTCCTGACCGGAGAGATCGACCCGGGGATCCGGTTCCGTCAGCCCCTGTTGCCAGGCCTGATCCACCAGTTCGGTGAACGGCACCGTACCGTCGAACTGCAGGAACAGCCAGGAAAGCGTCCCGGAGAAGATACCGCTGATGGCCAGAATGCTATCACCGCTGTCGCGCAGATCGCGCACCGTATGGTTAACCGGCAGACCGGCACCGACGGTGGCGTTATACAGCCAGTGGCGACCGGTTTTGGCGAAAGCATCACGAATTTGGCGATAGTTGGCGCTGCACGACGCCCCCGCCAGCTTGTTGGCACTGATCACATGGAAACCGTAACTGGCGAAGTCCAGATACTGCTCAGCCAGATTTTCACTGGCGGTCACGTCAAGCACCACCAGATCGTCGAACGGGTGCGCACGCATCCACAGGAACAGCGACTCTTCGTCCAGCTCCTGCGCTTCGTCCTCAAAGAACGCCAATACGCGGCTGGCGTCCAACCCGTCGTAATTCAGCAGGCTGCGACGGCTGTCCACCACGCCCGCCAGGCTGAATTCAAAACCGCTGCGGGCGGAAATGTTTTTCTGCTCGCGAGCAAACAATTCCAGCCAGCGTGCACCAATATTGCCTTTGCCAAACAGCACCAGACCGATACGTTTTTCGGCGCGGAACAAGGTCTGATGCAGGCCCTGAATCAGCAGCGCGGTCGGCCCCTGACGCAGCACCGCCACCATGCTGATGCCATCTTCCGCCTGCCAGATAAATTCTACCGGTTGGTCTTTCAGTTGCTGATAGAAACGGTGGCTGTGCAGCGGGTTCTTGCAAACCCCCGCCCCCACCAGCGCTACCAGCGCCAAACCTTCACGCAGTTGCAGCTCGCCCGGCAGCCCCGAGTTCTGCAGGATGTGCAGCACGCTGTTCACCACTTCCGAGGTGTAGCACAGCTGAACCAGATTGCGGTCCGGATGGACCCCGACCGCCAGCGGTTTGATCTGCGCGCGTTTGAGCACCAGATCCAACTCTTTCTGCGCCAACTTGAAATCATGCTGGCTGGCAACGTGCAGCTCAATCAGGCACACGTCATCATGGCTGGTGACAATCTTCGCCCCGGTCCCCGAGGCCAGCACGCGTTCGATACGCGTTGAACCTTGTTCCGGCTGATAGCTGCAACGCAGTTGCAGATCGATATCGCTGCCGGATACCGGCTGCAGAGTGCGGGTGTGCAGCACCGGTGCCGCCAGACGTGCCAATTCACTGGCTTCGTCCAGACGCAACAGTGGCAGCAGGCAAGCGTCTTTCACCTTGCGCGGGTCAGCGCTGTAAACCCCGGCCACGTCGCTCCAGATGGTCACGCGCTCCGCACCGGCCAGCGCACCGACCTGGGTAGCGGAATAGTCACTGCCGTTACGCCCCAACAGCACGGTTTCACCGGCGTCGTTACGTGAAATAAAGCCGGTCACCACCAGGCGTTTGCCCGGGTGCTGAGCCAGCAGCTGTTGCAACAGCGGATAAGAGCGGCCTTCATCAACCTGGGGCTGGGCCGCGCGTTCCGCACGCAGAAAATCACGCGCATCCAGCCAAGCGGCCTGCATATCCAGTTTGTTCAGCACCGCCGCCATCAGCCGCGCCGACCATATCTCACCGTGGCCAACCACTTCGGCATACACGGCATCGTCGAGCTTTTCGTCCAGCAATACCGCCAGACGCTCCAAATCCTGAATAAATTCGGCGATCAACGGCTCAGCGGTTTCCGGCGGCAACAGACCGCTGATCAAGTCACTGTGATAACGGCGCAGCGTCTGCTGAACCTGATGCGCAGAAAGACGATCGCTCTGGCTAAGCTTCAGCCAGCTGATCAGTTGGTTGGTGGTGCTGCCGGCAGCCGACACCACCATCATGTCGCCCGGCTGGCTGTATTCGGCCATGATCCCGGCCACCCGCAGATAACACTTCACGTCCGCCAGGCTGCTGCCGCCAAACTTGTGCAGTTGACGCCCGCTTACCGGCCCTGCTACCGCAATTGCATTCATGCTTACCTCGTTGCCGCCGCCTGGAAGGCACGTTCCAGATCGGCAATCAAATCTTCACTGTCTTCAATACCCACGGAGATACGCAGCAGGCTTTCGGAAATACCGGCCGCCGCACGGGCTTCTGCCGCCATACCTGCGTGGGTCATGGTCGCTGCATGCGAGATCAGGCTTTCTACGCCGCCCAACGATTCTGCCAGAGTAAACAACTCAAGAGCAGACAGAAAACGGCGTAATAGCGCTTCATCACCGTCCAGTTCAAAGCTGAGCATCGCGCCAAAGCCGCGTTGCTGACGACGTGCAATCTCGTGCCCAGGGTTCTGTGGCAGAGAAGGATGATACAGCTTTTTCACCAAGGGTTGCTGCTGTAAATAACTGACAATCGCTTCAGCGTTTTGTTGCGCCGCCTTGATACGTGGCGACAGGGTACGCATGCCGCGCAGCAATAAATAGCTGTCGAACGCTCCCCCCGTCACACCGATATTATTGGCCCACCACGCCAGTTCTACCGCCAGATCTTTATCTTTGGCGATCACCGCGCCGGCCACCACGTCGGAATGACCGTTAAGATATTTGGTGCAGGAATGCACCACCAGATCGGCACCCAGCCCAATCGGCTGCTGCAGCGCCGGGCTGAGGAATGTGTTGTCCACCACCGTCAGTGCACCCGCCGCATGGGCCGCATCGCAAATCGCCGCAATGTCCACTACGCGCAGTAGCGGGTTGCTTGGGCTTTCAATCAGCACCAGCTTGGGTTTTTGCGCCAATGCCTGCTGCAACGCCTCTTCATTCCCCTGATCGACAAACAGCACGCGGTAAGCCCCGCGCTTGCTCAGACTGTCGAACAAACGGTAGCTGCCGCCGTAGCAATCATGCGGCGCCACCAGCAGATCGCCGGGTTGCAGCAATACGGTGGTCACCAGATGGATCGCCGACATCCCGCTGCTGGTCATCACCGCGCCGGCACCGCCTTCCAGTTCTGCCAGTGCACGCTGAACCACGTCACGCGTCGGGTTACCGCGACGTGAGTAGTCATGAGCGCGAGGCTGGTTGAAGTCGGTAAAATTATAGGTGCTGGAAAGGTGGATCGGCGGAACAACGCAGCCGTACTGTTCGTCATCGTTCAGGCCGCTACGTACGGCAATCGTGGCAGGTTTACGCGTCATAGGGTCTCTCGGCTCTCGGGATTCGGATGAATGAGGCCTAAAGATTAATCGCAGTCACGATGGACGTCAATACATCTGGACATCTAAACTTCTTTGCGTATAGATTGAGCAAAGCCCTAATACCCGCTAAAATTATGCCAGTTTGATATGACGATACGATGTTAACCCGGAATGCATAGGCGACGCCTATTGATCGTCCGCATTCAGTGACCCTGGTCGCGTAAAATTGACATTTATTTAGTGAGAACAGTGAAGATCGGGCATAATTGGCCGGTTTTTAGAATTTTGTAATTTTTCTGACAAATTTAAGGTGTCCCATGGCTGAGTGGAACGGCGAGTATGTCAGCCCTTACGCTGAACACGGTAAAAAAAGCGAGCAAGTAAAAAAAATCACGGTATCGATTCCGCTGAAGGTCCTGAAAATCCTCACCGACGAACGGACCCGTCGCCAGGTCAACAACCTGCGCCACGCCACCAACAGCGAATTGCTGTGTGAAGCGTTTCTGCATGCCTTTACCGGCCAGCCGCTGCCGAACGACGAAGACCTGCGCAAAGAACGCAGCGATGAAATCCCGGAAGCCGCGAAACTGTTGATGCGTGAATTGGGTGTGGATCCCGATACCTGGGAATACTAAGCGCCGGTCTGCGCAGGCAGACGGTAGAAACGAAAAAAGGCGCCGAAGGCGCCTTTTTCATCTGACGATAAGAAATCTTATTTCTTAGCGCCTGGCACGCTGAAACGCTTGTTGAAGCGGTCAACGCGGCCACCGGTAGCAACGTCACGCTGCTTGCCAGTGTAGAACGGGTGGCATTCGCCACAAACGTCCAGGTTCAGATCGTGACCCACGGTAGAGCGGATTTTGATCACGTTACCGCAAGAGCAGTTAGCAGTAACTTCTTCGTATTTTGGGTGGATACCTTGTTTCATGGGAAACCTCAGTTAAGGCCGTGTCGCTATCCAGCCCTGTTTCGCCAGACACCACACGTGGTTGATAATAGAATTTGGTATCGAATTATACCAAAGGCGGCAAATTATACAGAATTAAAAGTACCGCGCAATCGGAACCGTACATTTGCCGATGCGCCGTGTAAACTGATGGACTGTTTTTTTTACTCTGGATGACCCCATGCCTGTTGTTCACGTTGCTTTGCCGGTACCCCTCGCCCGCACCTTCGACTATCTGCTGCCGCAAGGCCTGCAGCCGGCAGTCGGCGCGCGCGTAGGCGTTCCCTGGGGCAAGCAACGGGCGATCGGCATCGTCACCGGTTGCAGCGAGACCAGCGAATTGCCGCTGGATAAGCTCAAACCGATCGACAGCGTGATAGACAACGCCTCCTTATTCTCCCCCAGCCTGTGGCGGATCCTTCGCTGGGCCAGCGACTATTATCATTACCCCATTGGCGAGGTGTTGTTCCATGCGCTGCCCATCCTGCTACGTCAGGGAAAAGCGGCGGAAACGGCCCCGCTGTGGCAGTGGTTCGCTACCGAACAGGGTCGCGCCACGCCACCGGAAAGCCTAAAGCGTGCGCCCAAGCAGCAGCAGGCGCTGGCCGCCTTGCTGCAACGTCCGGTGTATCGTCACCAGGTCAGCGAACTGGCGTTAACCGAAAGCGCCTTGCAGGCATTGCGTACCAAGGGGCTGGCGGATTTACGGGCCCAGACGGTGGCAGCGCAAGACTGGCGGCCCGGCTTTGAAGTGCTGGGTGAACGGTTGCGGCTAAACACCGAGCAGGCTACCGCCGTGGGTGCTATCCGCAGTGAAGACACTCAGTATGCCGCCTGGTTGCTGGCCGGGGTCACCGGTTCCGGCAAAACCGAAGTCTATCTCAGCGTGCTGGAAAATATTCTGGCGGCAGGCAAACAGGCACTGGTGCTGGTGCCGGAAATCGGCCTGACGCCGCAAACCATCGCCCGCTTTCGCGAGCGCTTCAACGCGCCGGTAGAGGTGCTGCACTCCGGCCTCAACGACAGCGAACGGTTGGCGGTGTGGCTGCGCGCCCGCAGCGGCGAGGCGGCGATTGTCATCGGTACCCGCTCGGCACTGTTTACCCCGTTTGCGCGCCTGGGCGTGATCATTATCGATGAAGAGCACGACAGTTCTTATAAACAGCAGGAAGGCTGGCGCTACCACGCACGCGATCTGGCGGTATTTCGCGCCCGCGAGGAAAACATCCCGATGGTGATGGGCTCCGCGACACCGGCGTTGGAAACGCTGCACAATGTGCAATTAGGTAAATATCGTCAGCTCAAACTCACCCAGCGTGCGGGCAATGCCAAACCGGCGGCACAGCACCTGATCGATCTAAAAGGCCTGCCGCTGAAGGTGGGCCTGTCGCAACCCTTGCTGAAAAGCATGCAGCACCACTTGAAGGCCGGCAACCAGGTGATGCTGTTCCTTAACCGTCGCGGCTACGCCCCGGCGTTGCTGTGCCACGAATGCGGCTGGATAGCCGAATGCCAGCGTTGCGATCATTACTACACCTTCCATCAAAACCAACGTCAATTGCGCTGCCACCACTGCGACAGCCAGCGCCCGGTGCCGCACCAATGTCCGCAGTGCGGTTCGACGCACCTGGTGTCGGTGGGCGTCGGTACCGAACAGTTGGAAAATGAACTGGCACCGCTGTTCCCGGAAACGCCGATCACCCGCATCGATCGCGATACCACCAGCCGCAAGGGGTCACTGGAACAGCATTTGGCGGATATTCACCGTGGCGGATCGCGCATTTTGATCGGCACCCAAATGCTGGCCAAAGGGCACCATTTCCCAGATGTGACGCTGGTGGCTTTGCTGGACGTCGACGGGGCGCTGTTCTCGGCCGACTTCCGTTCCGCCGAACGCTTTGCCCAGTTGTATACCCAGGTCTCCGGCCGTGCGGGCCGTGCCGGTAAAGCCGGTGAAGTGTTGTTGCAAACTCACCACCCGGAACATCCGCTGTTGCAAATTTTGCTGCAACAGGGCTACGACGCCTTTGCCAAACAGACGCTGGCAGAGCGCAACAGCGTATTTCTGCCGCCGTATACCAGTCACATCATCGTGCGTTCGGAAGATCACGATAACCAGCAGGCCCCTCAGTTCCTGCAGCAATTGCGCAATCTGCTGGAGGCCAGCCCGCTGAAAGACGACTCACTGTGGGTGATGGGGCCGGTTCCGGCGCTGCAGTCGAAACGCGGCGGTCGTTTCCGCTGGCAACTGCTGCTGCAACACCCTTCACGGCAGGTACTGCAACGCCTGATGAAGAGTACCTTGCCGCTGGTCGGCACCCTGCCGCAGGCTCGCAAGGTGAAATGGACGCTGGACATCGATCCGATAGACAGTTGAACCCAGAAAAGTCTGATTCAGTTCCTGCCAGGCAAACGTTTACCCTTGAAATTGCGAGCGAACGCTAAAAAACCTTCCCAGGTCACACTTTTTATGCAAATTAGGTAACAAAGGCGGGACATATTCTGTTTAGAATGTCTGTGAAGGCAATTTTGTCACCTCTTGCAGTACCGTGACGGAATGTTTAAGCGCGGATGGCGCTAAATCATAACAACACCACCGCACGCCAGAATTTGTGAGCAAACTGAAGTCGTCGCGTTGGCATGGGGCTAACGCAAGGAGAAAGGCGTTGGAACACAAGAAAGAATTACCCATGGCAACCATGAAAGACGTTGCCGAAATGGCGGGCGTTTCAACGGCAACCGTGTCGCGTGCGCTGATGAACCCGGAAAAGGTGTCAACGCCGACGCGTCAGAAAGTGGAACAGGCCGTGCTGGCCGTAGGCTATTCTCCTCATGCTCTCTCCCGTAATATCAAACGCAATGAATCCCGCACCATCCTGGTGATCGTCCCCGACATTTGCGATCCCTTTTTCGCCGATGTGATCCAGGGGATCGAGCAGACCGCGGCGCAACAGGGCTATCTGGTACTGATTGGCGACTGCGCGCAACAGAACCAGCAGGAGCGCACCTTCGTCAACTTGATCATCACCAAACAAATCGACGGCATGCTGCTGCTCGGCTCCAACCTGCCGTTCGACGCCAGCAAGGAAGAGCAGCGTAATCTGCCGCCAATGGTGATGGCCAACGAGTTTGCCCCAGAGCTGGAGCTGCCGACGGTACACATCGATAACCTGACCGCCGCCTTCGAGGCCGTGCATTATTTACATCAGCTCGGACACAAGCAAATCGCCTGTGTTGCCGGGCCTGAACAGATGCCGCTCAGCCATTATCGGCTGCAAGGTTACATTCAAGCGCTACGTCGTAATGGCATTAACGTCGAAAGCAGCTATATTACCCGGGGTGATTTCACCTACGAAGCGGGCGCTCAGGCGCTGGCGGCGCTGATGGCGCAACCAAAACCACCGACGGCAGTCTTCTGTCATAGCGACGTCATGGCGATTGGTGTGCTGTCGCAGGCGAAAAAAATGGGGCTGCGGGTACCGCAGGACCTTTCCATCGTGGGCTTTGACGACATTAAACTGGCGCAGTATTGCGATCCGCCGTTAACCACGGTGGCTCAACCGCGCTACCAGATTGGCCAGCAAGCAATGCTGTTGCTGTTGGAGCAGTTGCACGGACAGAACGTGGCAAGCGGCTCCCGGCTTTTGGACAGTGAATTGATTATCAGAGGCAGCACGGCTGCCCCTAAACGCTAGTCAAATATTTTAGGGTTCAGTAACATGACGGACTTATCCCCTCATCAGGACACAGCGGAATAATAGTGGCACAAAAAGACTATGTAAGCCGTGGGCGCGCAGCAGGAGCTAAGCGTAAAACCCCCAGCCGTAAAAAACGCAGTTCTCCGAAGGTCTCCAAAACCGTGTTGGCGCTGGCCGTCGCACTGCTGGTGATATTTATCGGTGGCCTCTATTTCATTACGCACAACAAGCCGGATGACGTACCGCTGTTGCCTGCGCACAGCAACCGTCCGGGCAACGGCCTGCCGCCGAAGCCGGAAGAGCGTTGGCGTTATATCAAAGAGCTGGAGAATCGTCAGATTGGCGTGCAAACCCCGACCGAACCTACGGCCGGCGGCGAAGCCAACTCCAAGACTCAGCTGACCGCCGAGCAGCGGCAACTGCTGGATCAAATGCAGGCGGATATGCAGCAGCGCCCAACGCAGCTCAATGAAGTGCCGTATAACGACCCTTCACAGGCCGCTGCGCGCAACAACCGTCAGCAGCAGCAGATGCAACAACAGCAAATGCAGCAGCAGCAACAACAGCAGGTACAGCAACCACAGGTCGCTCAACCGCGTAATCCGTTTAACAACGGCACGACGACACAACCGGTGCAACAGCCGGCTCAGCCTAAGCCGCAACCCAAACCGCAGCCGGTCACACCGCCGCCGGTACAGGTTAAGCAGCCGAAACCTGAGGCCAAACCGGAAGCGAAACAGGAAACGGCCAAGCAGGAAACCAAACCTGAGTCGAAGCAGAAGTGGATGGTGCAGTGTGGCTCATTCCGCGCAACCGATCAGGCGGAGTCCGTGCGTGCGCGTCTGGCGTTTGAAGGCATCGAAAGCCGCATCACCGCCGGTGGTGGCTGGAATCGCGTGGTGCTCGGCCCTTACAGCAGCCGGGCTGCTGCGGACAAAACCCTGTCGCGCCTGAAGGGCGTAGGCATGTCAAGTTGCATTCCCCTCTCCGTTGGGGGTTGAAAAGCGTCAATCCCCCCCCATCTATACTCTCAATATGCCTCGTAGTGTCTGCGCAAGCAGATGCTGCGAGGGCTTCTTTCCGTCTTCAACGAGGGTCTGCTCGTGACAACAATTGTAAGCGTACGCCGCAACGGCCAGGTAGTGATCGGTGGCGATGGCCAGGCCACCTTGGGCAATACGGTAATGAAGGGCAACGTCAAGAAAGTGCGTCGCCTGTATAACGATAAAGTGATTGCCGGTTTTGCCGGTGGCACCGCGGATGCCTTCACGCTATTTGAGCTGTTCGAGCGCAAGCTGGAAATGCACCAGGGTCACCTGGTGAAAGCAGCCGTTGAATTGGCGAAAGACTGGCGTACCGACCGCATGCTGCGCAAGCTCGAAGCGCTGCTGGCCGTCGCGGATGAAAACTCATCGCTGATCATCACCGGTAACGGTGACGTGATCCAGCCTGAAAACGATTTGATTGCGATTGGCTCCGGCGGTCCGTACGCCCAGGCAGCCGCTCGTGCGATGTTGGAAAATACCGAGCTGAGCGCCCGCGAAATTGTTGATAAGTCTCTCAACATCGCCGGTGACATCTGTATTTACACCAACCATTTCCACACCATTGAAGAATTGCCTTCCAAAGCGTAAGGATCGAATACTATGTCTGAAATGACCCCGCGCGAGATCGTCAGCGAACTGGACAGCTACATCATTGGCCAGAACAAAGCCAAACGTGCCGTTGCCATTGCCCTGCGTAACCGCTGGCGCCGGATGCAGCTTAACGAAATGCTGCGTCATGAAGTCACGCCAAAAAACATTCTGATGATCGGCCCGACCGGCGTCGGGAAAACCGAAATCGCCCGTCGTCTGGCGAAGCTGGCCAACGCACCGTTCATCAAGGTTGAAGCCACCAAGTTCACCGAAGTGGGCTACGTCGGCAAAGAAGTGGATTCCATCATCCGCGATCTGACCGATGCCGCGATCAAAATGGTGCGCCTGCAGTCAATCGACAAGAACCGCACCCGCGCCGAAGAGCTGGCGGAAGAGCGCATCCTCGACGCACTGCTCCCACCGGCCAAAAACAACTGGGGCCAGGCGGAAGAAAATCAGGAGCCTTCTGCTGCGCGCCAGGCATTCCGCAAGAAACTGCGTGAAGGCCAGTTGGACGATAAAGACATCGAGATCGATCTGGCCGCCGCCCCGATGGGCGTGGAGATCATGGCGCCTCCGGGCATGGAAGAAATGACTAACCAGCTGCAGTCGATGTTCCAGAACCTCGGCGGTCAAAAGCAGAAACCACGCAAGCTGAAGATCAAAGAAGCCTTCAAACTGCTGGTGGAAGAAGAAGCGGCCAAACTGGTGAACCCGGAAGAGCTGAAAGAACAGGCGATTGAAGCGGTTGAACAGCACGGCATCGTGTTTATCGACGAGATCGACAAAATTTGTAAGCGCGGTGGCCAAAGTTCCGGTCCGGACGTGTCTCGCGAAGGCGTGCAGCGCGACCTGCTGCCACTGGTGGAAGGCTGTACCGTCTCTACCAAGCATGGCATGGTGAAAACCGATCACATTCTGTTTATCGCCTCTGGCGCATTCCAGACCGCCAGCCCGTCAGATTTGATCCCGGAACTGCAGGGCCGCCTGCCGATCCGCGTTGAATTGCAGGCGCTGACCACCGAAGATTTCGAGCGTATTCTGACCGAGCCAAGCGCTTCGCTGACCGAGCAGTACAAAGCGCTGATGGGCACCGAAGGCGTCAATATCGATTTCACCGCCGATGGCATCCGCCGCATCGCGGAAGCCGCATGGCAGGTTAACGAAAGCACCGAAAACATCGGCGCACGTCGTTTGCACACCGTGCTTGAGCGTCTGATGGAAGATATTTCCTATGATGCGAGTGAAATTAATGGGCAATCCATTACAATTGATGCGGATTACGTACGTAATCATCTGGATGAACTGGTAGCGGATGAAGATTTGAGTCGTTTTATCCTATAATCGCTCAATCATGTCCAGTCAGTCATCTGTGGGAGGCATTGCCTCCCACAATTATTTCTAACGGACACAGCCACTAACTCTGAAGCGAAAAATGAGCTCATCAACTACCACCTCCCCGGCCAGGGCCTGGCTTGAAAGTTTACGGCCGCGCACCCTGCCGCTGGCCTTTGCCTCGATCGTCGTCGGCTCCGCCATTGCCGCCTGGCAAGGCAGCCTGAAGCCCGGCGTGGCACTGCTGGCGCTGCTGACTGCCGGTCTGCTGCAAATTCTCTCCAATCTGGCGAACGACTATGGCGATGCGGTAAAAGGCAGCGACAAAGAAGATCGCATCGGGCCGTTGCGTGGCATGCAAAAAGGCATGATCACCCAGGCACAAATGAAACGCGCGTTGGTAGTGACGGTGGTGTTGATCACGATTGCCGGCTGTTCATTGATCGCCGTAGCCTGTGAACAACCGAGCGATGTGGTGGGTTTCCTGGTGCTGGGCGGGCTCTCTATCGTTGCCGCCATTACCTATACCGTCGGCACCAAACCCTATGGTTATCTGGGGCTGGGCGACATTTCGGTGCTGGTATTCTTCGGCTGGTTGAGCGTGGCGGGCACCTACTATCTGCAAACCCATGCGTTTGACAGTATCGTGATGCTGCCGGCCACGGCCTGCGGCCTGCTGGCCACTGCGGTGCTCAACATCAATAATTTGCGCGATATCGAAAGCGACCGCGCCAACGGCAAAAATACCCTGGCGGTGCGCCTGGGGCCACAGAACGCACGCTATTACCACGTGGCGTTGCTGATGGGGGCAGTCGCCTGCTTCACCTTGTTCACACTGCTTAATCTGCATAGCCTGTGGGGCTGGCTGTTTGTACTGGCTATCCCACTGCTGGTTCGTCATGGCCTGCGCGTGTTGCGCGATCCAACGCCGGCCGGCATGCGGCCCATGCTGGAACATATGGTCAAAGCGGCGCTGCTGGCCAATGTGCTGTTCGCGATCGGCGTGGTGCTCAGTTAGCCATCGAACTGATGATTTTGCCAACAGGGCGAATAAAGGGATATACTGATAATTCCAGCGGCAAACAGACGTAAAATCCTATGAAATACGATACTTCCGAACTTTGCGATATCTACCATGAAGAGGTAAACGTTGTTGAGCCTCTATTCTCCAATTTTGGCGGGCGTACTTCATTTGGCGGGCAAATCACCACGGTGAAGTGCTTTGAGGATAACGGCCTGTTATTCGAGCTGCTTGAAGAAAACGGTCGTGGCCGCGTTCTGGTTATTGATGGCGGTGGCTCGGTACGCCGTGCCCTGATCAACGCAGAACTGGCGCGCCTGGCAACCCAGAACGAATGGGAAGGCATCGTGGTCTACGGTGCGGTGCGTCAGGTGGACGATTTGGAAGAACTGGACATCGGCATTCAGGCGATGGCGGCCATTCCGGTCGGCGCCGCCAGCGAAAGCATTGGCGAAAGCGACATCCGCGTTAACTTTGGCGGTGTGACCTTCTTCTCCGGCGATCATCTGTATGCCGACAACACCGGGATTATTCTGTCCGAGGACCCGCTCGATATCGAGTAATCTTCAGATATGAAAAAGGGCGCCTGAGGCGCCCTTTTCGATCGTGCAATACGGGATCAGACTTCTTCCATTTTGCCCAACAGCGCGCGCAGGCGGTCTTGCCATACGTGCTGTTCTTCTTTCAGTTGCTGGTTCTCACGTACCAGCGATTCGTGGTTGCCGGAGGCAGCCTGAACTTCCTGAGACAGAGTGTTGTTTTTGTCTTTCAGCTCTTCAATTTCCATCTGCAGCAGGGTGATGGTATCGATCGCCTGCTGAACTTTTGATTCCAATTTCTCAAATACTTCAAATGACATTCTTCAGTCCCCTCATGATAGCAAGGCGTACATCTATAGGTAACGGCCGCAACTCAGGTTGCAACTGCTGCGAATATGCATCGCGCCAAGTGACACACGCTTTTATTGAAAATAACGCGCCTGTCTCGATAAAACGCTTCTTTCGATAAAAACGATTGTAAGTAGCCTGTCCCCGACTGTCTAGCAACATCCGGCTCATCGCGCAGTCTGTTGCAATTTTCCTGCCCTCACCATCAGCAAAAACTGAAAATGCCCACTGGGACATAAATCGGTTTGTTAACAATCGGTGGCGAAACCACTGGTCAGATCACAGTTTTATGGAGCAGAAAGAACACAAAACGACGCGAATTCGCTCAATTTTATGACGAAGCACACACATTTTGATTTCGCTATTTCTCGTTTATGTTCGTTAACGATAAATTTACATCACGTCCTCAATTAATAATTGGACGAGATGAAAAAACTGTACCCATAGGCCAGGTTGATACACATCCCCGAGCCTATAAACCTATAACCGCCGTTTTGCAGGACAACAACATTATGAGCCAAACCACCAGTCCGACCCTAAAAGGCCAGTGCATCGCTGAGTTCCTCGGCACCGGCCTGTTGATATTTTTTGGCGTAGGCTGTGTTGCCGCGCTGAAACTGGCAGGTGCCAGCTTCGGCCAGTGGGAAATCAGTATCATCTGGGGCCTGGGCGTTGCCATGGCCATCTATCTGACCGCTGCCATTTCCGGTGCGCATCTCAACCCGGCAGTCACCATCGCGCTGTGGTTGTTCGCCTGCTTTGACGGACGCAAAGTACTGCCTTACATTGTCGCACAGATCGCCGGAGCCTTCTGCGCAGCAGCCCTGGTCTACGGGTTGTATTACAACCTGTTCTTCGATTTCGAAGCGGCCAATCACATGGTACGCGGCAGCGATGAAAGCCTGGCTCTGGCCGGCATCTTCTCTACCTACCCGAATGCGCACATCTCCGTAGGCCAGGCTTTCCTGGTTGAAACGGTGATCACCGCGATCCTGATGTGTCTGATCCTGGCACTGACCGACGACGGCAACGGCATTCCGCGCGGCCCGCTGGCGCCGCTGTTGATCGGTATTCTGATTGCCGTGATCGGCGCCTCTATGGGACCATTGACCGGCTTTGCGCTGAACCCGGCACGTGACTTCGGTCCGAAAATGTTCGCTTATCTGGCCGGCTGGGGCAAAGTGGCCTTCACCGGTGCGCGTGATATTCCGTACTTCCTGGTGCCAATCTTTGGTCCAATCATCGGTGCCTGCCTGGGTGCCTTCGGCTACCGTATGCTCATTGGCCGCAATTTGCCGTGTGACGTCTGTGTAGACGAAGAACAACCCGCCGCCAAGTCTCAGCAGCGTAAAGCATGATTGGCACAGTTTTAAAACGGTTAACAACAGCAGGACTAAGATCATGACGGTAGAAAAAAAATACATTGTCGCTCTCGACCAGGGCACCACCAGTTCACGTGCCGTAGTGCTCGACCACGATGCCAACATTGTTGCGGTATCCCAGCGCGAGTTCACACAAATTTACCCGAAAGCCGGCTGGGTTGAGCATGATCCTATGGAGATCTGGTCATCACAGAGCTCCACGCTGGTCGAAGTGCTGGCGAAAGCCGACATCAATTCCGATCAGATCGCCGGTATCGGCATCACCAACCAGCGTGAAACCACCATCGTCTGGGAAAAAGAGACCGGCAAACCGATTTACAACGCCATCGTCTGGCAATGCCGCCGCACCGCCGACATCTGCGAAAAACTCAAACGCGATGGCCTGGAAGAGTACATCCGTCACAACACCGGCCTGGTGGTTGACCCGTATTTCTCCGGCACCAAGGTAAAATGGATCCTCGACCACGTTGAAGGTGCCCGCGAGCGCGCCAAGCGTGGCGAACTGCTGTTCGGTACCGTTGATACCTGGCTGGTGTGGAAAATGACCCAAGGGCGGGTGCATGTGACCGATTACACCAACGCCTCACGGACCATGATGTTCAACATCCATGAGCTGGATTGGGATGAACGCATGCTGGAAGTGCTGGATATTCCACGCGCCATGCTGCCGAAAGTCCGTCCTTCCTCAGAAGTTTACGGCCAGACCAACATCGGCGGTAAAGGCGGCACGCGTATTCCTATCGCCGGTATCGCCGGTGACCAGCAGGCGGCGCTGTACGGCCAACTGTGCGTTCAACCGGGCATGGCGAAAAACACCTACGGCACCGGCTGCTTCCTGCTGATGAACACCGGCAAAGAAGCGGTGCGCTCCAGCCACGGTCTGTTGACCACCATCGCCTGCGGCCCACGCGGCGAAGTGAACTACGCGCTGGAAGGTGCAGTCTTCATCGGCGGCGCTTCTATCCAATGGCTGCGCGATGAGCTGAAACTGATCAGCGATGCGGCCGACTCCGAATACTTCGCCACCAAGGTGAAAGACAGCAATGGCGTGTACGTGGTACCGGCCTTCACCGGCTTGGGCGCCCCTTACTGGGACCCGTATGCCCGTGGCGCGATTTTCGGCCTGACCCGCGGCGCGAACAGCAATCACATCATCCGCGCAACGCTGGAGTCCATTGCTTATCAGACGCGCGACGTGCTGGATGCCATGCAGGCAGACTCCAATACCCGCCTGCAATCGCTGCGTGTGGACGGTGGTGCGGTCGCCAACAACTTCCTGATGCAGTTCCAGTCCGACATCCTCGGTACCCGTGTAGAGCGTCCTGAGGTGCGTGAGTCGACCGCTCTGGGTGCAGCGTTCCTGGCGGGCCTGGCTATCGGCTACTGGAATGACCTGGACGAGGTGAAGAGCAAGGCGGTTATCGAACGCGAATTCCGCCCAAGCATTGAAACCACCGAACGCAACTTCCGTTACAGCGGCTGGAAAAAAGCGGTTGCCCGTGCTCAAGCCTGGGAAGAGCACGACTAACGCTGTTTGGTTTGATTAACCTGATCACGCGCTGCCTCCGGGCGGCGCGTTTTTTTTGCCCCGCCCCCGCCGTCGCCCGCTGTGATAAACTTTGCCGATATTTTCTTCCTTTCTCACAGACAGGTTTTGCCATGAAACGTGAATTAGCCATCGAATTTTCCCGTGTTACCGAAGCCGCCGCGCTGGCGGGCTACAAATGGCTGGGACGCGGCGACAAGAACGCCGCCGACGGCGCTGCGGTCAACGCAATGCGCATTATGCTCAATAAAGTGGATATCGATGGCCGCATCGTGATCGGCGAAGGCGAGATTGATGAAGCGCCGATGCTGTATATCGGCGAGCAGGTCGGCAGCGGTCAGGGCGATGCGGTGGATATCGCGGTCGACCCTATCGAAGGCACCCGCATGACCGCCATGGGCCAGCCCAATGCATTGGCCGTGCTGGCGGTGGGCGATCGCGGCACCTTCCTGCACGCACCGGACATGTATATGGAAAAATTGGTGGTTGGTCCGGCGGCACGCGGCGCTATCGATCTTAACCTGCCGCTGGCAGAGAACCTGAACAGAGTGGCGGCCTGCCTGGACAAACCGCTGACGCAACTGACCGTGGTCATCCTGGCCAAACCGCGTCATGACGGCGTTATCGCTCAGATGCAACAGCTTGGGGTTCGGGTATTCGCCATTCCTGACGGCGACGTAGCGGCCTCTATCCTGACCTGCATGCCGGACAGCGAAGTCGACGTCATGTATGGCATCGGCGGCGCGCCTGAAGGAGTGATTTCCGCTGCGGTGATCCGCGCACTGGACGGTGATATGCAAGCTCGTCTGCTGCCGCGCCATCAGGTGAAGGGCGACAGCGCCGAAAATCGTCGCATTGGCGAAGAAGAACTGGCCCGCTGCAAAGAAATGGGAATTGAAGCCGGCAAGGTGTTGGTGCTGGATGACATGGCGCGCAACGACAATGTCATTTTCTCCGCCACCGGCATTACCAAGGGCGATCTGTTGGAAGGCATCAGCCGTCAGGGCAATATGGCCACCACGGAAACCCTGCTGATCCGCGGCAAGTCACGCACTATCCGCCGCATCCGTTCGACCCATTATCTGGATCGCAAAGACCCGGCGCTGCACGAGTTCCTGCTGTAATTGAACAGGGCGCCGATTGGCGCCCTCAGACTGCTGACAAAGCCCGTTATTAGGGAGAGCGTGCCGATGGGGTCGTAGCGGCTTGCCCGCCGGAGCGCCCCTCGGTGCGCTAGGCCCGAGTATCTCGGGTCCACAGACCACTTTGTCATAAAACTCCCTACACGTTTTATGCGGTATGACCCTGATGCTGCATCCGGTTCGACAGCGGCCACCAGCACAGCAAAATCAACAGCGCCATGGCAAACATCAGCAGGCCGAGGCTGAACTGCCCGGTCTGCGGCAGCATGGCGGAAAGCCAGGTCGCCAGGCCAGAGCCCATGTTCTGCATACCCCCCACCAATGCACCCGCCGCGCCCGCCAGATAGGGGAACGGCTCCATCGCACCGGTAGTGGCCAGTGGGAACAGCATGCCTGCACCGAAGAAGAACAGTGCCGCCGGTACAATCAGCGTCCAGATATTCATCACCCCAAACCAGCCCGGGATCCACATCATCAGGCCCGCCAGCAGGCAACTGATGACCGAATGCCATACCAGGGTGTGGAAGGTTTTACCGTCGCGACCGGCATACCAGGCGCCAAAAAACGCCGCCGGGATCGGCAGAATAAACAGGATGCTGACGGTCAGGCCGCTCAGGCCCAGCACCCCGCCCATCAGCACGCCACAGCTGGCTTCAAATACGGCGATCCCCGCCAGTGCGCCGATCAGCATCACCAGATAACAACTGAAAGTGCCATCGGTCAGCAACTTGCGGAAACTCGCCAGCATGCGCCGCTTTTCGGTCTGCTGCGGCCGGGTTTCCGGCAACCAACGGAACATGGCGAAGGCCACGCCGGCACACAGCACCAGCAGGAAGGCATAACAGGCACGCCAGCCGAAGACCATCGCCAAGGCGCCGCCGATGATCGGTGCCAGCAGCGGACTCACCAGAATGCCCATGTTCAGCAGGCTATTGGCATAACGCAGCGAGGTGCCGGCATACAAGTCACGCGGCATGGTACGTGCCATCACCCCCGCCACGCCGGTGCCCATGCCTTGAATGGCGCTGGCGGCAACCAGCATCGTCAGGCTGTTGGACAACAGCGCCCCGAGGGCGCCAATCAGGAAGATCATCATCCCGGCCAGGATCACCGGGCGACGGCCAATGCGGTCTGACAGCGGGCCGTAAATCAGTTGCGAGAATCCATAGGTCATCAGATATGCCGCCATCACGCGCTGCACCGCACCGGAGCGCACCGACAGATCCTTGGCGATATCAGCAATAACAGGAACATAAATGGTTTGTGCCATCTGACCGACGGCCACCAACAGGGTAAGCATCACCAACAGGTGAAAGTTTTCTATTTTTCTCATTATCTTCGTTAACGTTTTAACCCGTCACAGCGTCCCGGTATGGCCCCACATTCAGCCAGAACGGCGAGCAGCCCTCTATGGCGGCATAAGCTAACAAATCTGATTTTTTTAGCGAGTTTCAGACAGATATTGATCCCCGTCACAGTGGCAGCAAAGGCAACCAGCCTCGTAAATTAAACTGTACGTCTACCGCTTATGGGTTAAAAAGGACAAATTTTCAGTAGTTTGGCTTTAGCATTTAATCGATAATTATTTTCATCATCTTGAAATAAAATAACACCATAGGGATTGGGATCCATGAAGACACCAGAGCTGATTTTACTGCAGTTAAAAACCTTGGGACCGCACTCCGCCAAAATGCTGGCCGAGCGTCTGGACATCACCCCTATGGGCATCCGTCAGCATCTGCAATCCCTGGAAAAACGTGAGTGGGTTTGTTACGAGGAAGCGCGCACCAAAGTGGGCCGTCCTACACGCTACTGGTCGCTGACGCATCAGGGCCACGGCCGGTTCGCCGATAGTCACGATACTTTAGCGACGGCATTGTTGGGATCCGCCCATCAGCTGTTTGGCGCTGAAGGAGTGGAACAGTTACTCAGCGCGCGCGAAGAAAAACTTTATCAGCGCTATGCCGAAGAGCTGTCGGAAGAGACCTGCCATCAGGCCAAACTCGCTCGGTTGGTACGCCTGCGGCAACACGATGGGTACATGGCCGAGCTGCTTGAGCATCCGCAAGGCATGCTGCTGGTGGAAAACCACTGCCCCATCGGCGTAGCGGCCACCGCTTGCAGCAGCCTGTGCAACTCGGAGCTGCAACTGTTTCACCGCCTGTTTGGCCACGGCTATCGCATAGAGCGTACTGCGCATGCCATTTCCGGCTCACGACATTGCGCTTATTTGATTCGACCATTGGAGCTTTAGAGTATGGCTGATTGGGTTAATGGCAAGGTTACGCAAGTCAAACAATGGACCGACGGGTTGTTCAGCATTACCGTCCACGCCCCCATAGATCCCTTTATCGCCGGGCAGTTCGCAAAACTGGCGTTGGAAGTTGACGGCGAACGCGTGCAGCGCGCCTATTCCTACGTCAACGCCCCCAGCGATCCGAATCTGGAGTTTTACCTGGTTACCGTGCCGGAAGGCAAACTGAGCCCGCAGCTCAATCAGCTGCGGCCGGGATCGGAAGTGATGGTGACCAAAGAGGCGGCCGGATTTTTCGTGCTGGATGAGGTGCCGGAATGCGACACCCTGTGGATGTTGGCCACCGGCACCGCCATCGGCCCTTACCTGTCGATTCTCCAGGAAGGCAAAGGCCTGGAACGTTTCAAAAATCTGGTGCTGGTGCATGCCGCCCGCTTTGCGCGCGATCTCAGCTATCTGCCGCTGATGCAGCAATTGCAGCAGCGTTACAACGGTAAACTGCGTATTCAGACCATCGTCAGCCGCGAAGAGGTCGCCGGCTCACTGACAGGCCGGGTGCCGGCGCTGATTGAGGACGGCCGGCTGGAAGCGGCGGTGGGCTTAACCCTCGACGCTGAAGCTGACCACGTCATGCTGTGCGGTAACCCGCAAATGGTGCGCGATACCCAGCAAACGCTGAAAGATCAGCGACAAATGCGCAAGCACCTGCGCCGCAAACCGGGCCATATCACCAGCGAGCATTACTGGTAACCCGTAACCTCAGTCCGCGCTGAACTTTACGGGTTTGGCTGGCGGACCAAAACGATTATCCTCGGGCGTGCCGACGAACGCGCCCAAATCGATCATCATCATCACAATGATCAACGTTGGAATAAAACGCCCCACGCCCCACTGCCAAACCGGCGCCAGCATCTGCCAGTTACCTGCCGCCAGCAGCCAGGCCACAATCAGCAACAACGCCCACCAACCGGCTTTATTGCGGTCATGCAACCGCTTCACCAATACCGCCGCCGTTGGCCATAGCAACCCAACGATAAAGAACGCGATGGTCTGGATATCCACCAATTCACGACTGGCGAGCGAAAAAGCCACCGCCATCAGCAGCAGCCACAGCACCATCCAAATCCAGAAATCACGCCGCCCAATTCGGCCTTTAAACGAAAAGCACCACTGTTGTATTGTCATTGAATCCTGCGTTGTTAGCCTGCCCATATTCTGCCGTGCAGTGTAACATAGGCGCTGCCGGGCGAAGGTTTCTGCCCTGCATTACGCGGAGTAACGCACAGCTTTCCTGTCAGTAAGCGATAATGGCGCGGGATCTTTGACACCCCCCTCGGTTATCGCTTTAATCGGAGCCATCTTTGTTATTGATGCCGTGTATACCATGCTGAGAAAAACCATCGCCATCGCCTGCCTGTTGCTGGGTATCAGCAGCGCCTGGGCCGATCCGCCGGATGTCGCCGTCAGTGCGTCGCCTACCGCGCCGTACCTGTTGGCTGGGGCGCCGACGTTTGATCTGACGGTGGTAAAATTTCGCGAGAAATATAACCGCGACAACCCGACGCTGCCGATCGGCGAATTTCGTGCCATCGCGACTGCCGAAGACGACACCCCTTTGCTCACGCGCGCCGCCAGCAAGCTGAATGAAAACCTCTATGCCTCCACCGCACTGGAAAAAGGCACCGGGAAAATCAAAACGCTGCAAATCACCCACCTGCCGCTACAGCAGAGCAGCGAAGAAAAGGCCGCGCGTACCCTTGCCGTCAGCTATATGGCCGCGCTGATGCGCCAGTTTGAGCCCACGCTGACGGTGGAACAAAGCCTGAGCAAAGTGGCCAACCTACTGGAAAAAGGCAAAGGCTCGCGCTTTTACCAACAGCAGGTCGGTGCGATCCGCTATGTGGTGGCGGACAACGGCGATAAAGGGGTAACTTTCGCTGTTGAACCGGTTAAGCTGACGTTATCCGAGCCGTAACAGCAGGCTATTTAATGACGAAAAGCAAAGCCTTCGAGCTTAATCATCTCTATACTGTTGGGCAGGTAAACTGCCGGTCCGGCAGTGGTTATTTCGACTCTCGCGTTCCCTTGTTGGAGGAAAAAACATGCGTCATCCATTAGTTATGGGTAACTGGAAGCTTAACGGCAGCACTCACATGGTTAACGAACTGATCGCCGCTCTGCGCAATGAGCTGAGCAGCGTTGACGGTTGTGGCGTCGCTATCGCACCGCCGGTCATGTATCTGGATCAGGCTAAACACGCACTGGCCGGCAGCCGCATTGCCCTGGGCGCCCAAAACGTAGACGTGAACCTGTCCGGCGCATTCACCGGTGAAGTTTCCGCCGACATGCTGAAAGATATCGGTGCGCAATACATCATCATCGGCCACTCCGAGCGTCGTACTTACCACAAAGAAACTGATGCTGCGATCGCCGAGAAATTTGCCGTGCTGAAAACTGCCGGCCTGATCCCCGTGCTGTGCATCGGTGAAACCGACGCAGAAAACGAAGCGGGTAAAACCGAAGAAGTTTGTGCACGTCAGATCGACGCGGTACTGACAACTCAGGGCGCAGAAGCCTTCAAAGGCGCCGTTATCGCTTATGAGCCAATCTGGGCTATCGGTACCGGCAAGTCCGCTACCCCTGCGCAGGCACAGGCAGTACACAAATTTATCCGCGATCACATCGCCAAACAGGATGCCGCGGTCGCTGCTGAAGTGATCATCCAGTACGGCGGTTCCGTGAACGATAAAAATGCTGCCGAGCTGTTCACCCAGCCGGACATCGACGGCGCACTGGTTGGCGGCGCATCACTGAAAGCCGATGCTTTCGCCGTGATCGTCAAAGCCGCTGCGGCTGCTAAAAAAGCCTGATTTTATTCGGCTGATAAATAACAAAACCCCGGCTTGCCGCAATGCCGGGGTTTTTTATTGCCGTCATCAAGGTATTAGCGCTTGCTGATCTCGTCGAATATGCCGCCGGTGGCAAAGTGCACTTTCTGTGCCTGAGTCCAGCCGCCAAAGGTATCATCCACGGTGAACAGCTTCAGTTTTGGGAACTGCTCGGTAAACTTGGCCGCCACAGCCGCGTCACGCGGACGGTAGTAGTTTTTCGCCGCGATGGTTTGCCCTTCAGGCGTATACAGATACTTCAGGTAAGCCGTGGCCACATCGCGGGTCCCGCGCTTATCAACCACTTTGTCCACCACCGAGACGGTCGGTTCAGCCAGAATCGATTCGCTTGGGGTAATAATTTCAAACTTGTCTTTACCCAGCTCTTTTTCCGCCAGCAAAGCTTCGTTTTCCCAAGCGATCAGCACATCGCCGATGCCGCGTTCAACGAAGGTATTGGTTGAACCACGCGCGCCGGAATCCAGCACTTCGACGTTCTTATACAGGTTTTTAACGAACTCCTGCGCTTTGGCCTGATCGTTATTGTTCTGGTGCAGCGCATAACCCCAGGCCGCCAGATAATTCCAGCGTGCGCCGCCGGAGGTTTTCGGGTTCGGGGTAATCACCGAGACGCCCGGCTTAACCAAATCAGCCCAGTCGTGAATTTGTTTTGGGTTGCCTTTGCGCACCAGGAACACGATGGTCGAGGTATAAGGCGCAGAGTTGTCCGGCAGGCGCTTGATCCACGCTTTGTCGATGCGCCCACGCTCGGCGATTGCGTCCACATCATAGGCCAGCGCCAGCGTCACCACATCGGCCTCAATCCCGTTAATCACCGAGGTCGCCTGCTTGCCGGAACCGCCATGCGACTGGCGTACCGTCACTTTATCGCCGGTCTGCTGCTGCCAATATTTGCCGAATGCGGTGTTATATTCCTGATAGAACTCACGCGTCGGGTCGTACGAAACGTTCAACAGTTGGATATCTTTCGCCATGGCGCCGGACGCCAGCAGCATTATTGTCAGACCTACACCCCATTTACGCATACGCATCGACTCGCTCTCCCAGGAAAATTAATCACAACCTCAATCGGTTGATTTAACATCAGAGCCTGCCAGAAACTTCCCGACCAATTAAAGAATAAAAAATGTTGGGCTAGACGATTCTGGAATATACCCGCCGCGAGCATAAAAAAGCCCCCGCATGCGGAGGCTTCTACGAACTGAATTAAGACGGGATCAGTACAGCTTTTTCGCCGTTTCCAGCCAGTCGCCCTTGAACGGACGCTTCATGTTTTCGATCGCATCGATGATGTCGTGGTGCACCATCTTCTCATTCTGGATACCGACGCAACGGCCGCCGTAACCCTGCAACAGCAGCTCGATAGCGTAAGCGCCCATGCGGGAAGCCAGAATACGGTCGTAAGCTACCGGCGAACCGCCACGCTGAATATGCCCCAGCACGGTAGCGCGGGTTTCACGCTTGGTTTCCTGTTCGATATGACGAGCCAATTCATCGATATCGCAGATGTGTTCGGTGATCGCCACAATCGCGTGTTTCTTGCCTTTGGCGATACCGGCCTTGATTTCACATACCAGATCTTCGCGGTTGAATTCAGTTTCCGGCAGCACGATGAATTCGCAACCGCCGGCAATCGCTGCCGCCAACGTCAGATCGCCGCAATAGCGCCCCATCACTTCAACGATGGAAATACGCTGATGTGAAGAGGAGGTATCACGCAAACGGTCAATGGCTTCCACTACGGTTTCGAGCGCGGTGAAAAAGCCGATGGTGTAGTCGGTACCGGCCACGTCGTTATCGATGGTGCCCGGCAGACCGATACAAGGGAAACCCTCTTCCGTCAGGCGTTTGGCCCCCATATAGGAACCGTCGCCGCCGATCACTACCAGCGCATCAATACCGCGGTTTTGCAGATTCTCAATTGCCTTGGCGCGTACGCTGTCGTCTCTGAACTCAGGGAAGCGGGCCGAACCGAGGAAAGTGCCACCGCGATTGATCATATCGGACACGCTGTAGCGGTCCAATTGTTCCATGCGATCTTCGTACAAGCCAAGGTAGCCATCGTAAATACCAAAAACTTCCAGACCTTCCGAAAGTGCAGCACGCACAACGCCACGGATCGCAGCGTTCATACCCGGCGAATCACCGCCACTCGTCAGTACACCGATTTTCTTGATCATGACTACCTCTGAACTGTAGATGCAATTTCTTAAGAATTCTGTATTCGCCGATTGTCTTGAAACCTCTCCGGCTGCAGAAAACCAGCTTTACGGCTTTATTGCTGGATATTATAGCAAAAACACCCAGCTGAATTGATTCAAGTCACGCTATATTGCGGTAAAAAACCGCCATGGCACGCGGAGCTAATGCCATCATTTACCTGCTGCGCTCATTCTCGTCATCCTGTACTGATTATAGCTCCCAACGCCCCTGTCGGCCCGCGGGTACCACGGAACAAGGATCCTGGTGGATGAGAACATCAGCCCCCGGAAAACGATGCAATAACGCCTGCTCCACCTGTTCAGCCAGAATATGCGCCTGCATCAGCGGCAGCGCATCGTCCATCTCCAGATGCAGCTGAATAAAACGCGTCGGACCGGACTGGCGGGTACGCAAATCATGCGCGCCTTTCACCCCAGGCCATGAGGAGATCACATCAATAATCGCCTGACGTTCGTCGTCCGGCAATGCCCTGTCCAGCAGCGATTGCACAGCCTCGTAGCCCATCCTCAACGCGCTATAAAGAATGTAGACGCCTATTCCCAAGGCAAACAGCGCATCCGCCCGGTGAAAACCGTACCAGCTTAGCGCAAGCGCTATAAGAATAGCACCATTCATCATGACATCTGACTGATAATGCAGCATATCTGCTCGCACTGCCTGACTGCGAGTTTTTCTTACTACCCAACGCTGATAGGTGACCAGCAACAGGGTGCTGAACAACGCCACCACCGTCACGACAATACCGATACCGGGATCGCGCAAGGTTTCCGGCGAGTACAAATGCTGAAAACCGGTCAGAAACAGAAACAACGCCGAGCCGGAAATAAACATGCTTTGCGCCAGCGCCGCCAGCGACTCGGCCTTGCCGTGTCCGAAGGTGTGTTCTTCATCGGCCGGCTGCAGCGAGTAACGCACCACCAGCAGGTTGGTCAGCGATGCGGCAATGTCCACCAGCGAATCCACCAACGCCGCCAACAGGCTCACCGAACCGGTGTGATACCAGGCGACAATTTTGATCAGTAACAGCGCTGAGGCCAAAACGGTGGCAGCTAACGCGGCAGATTTCACCAAACGCGCATATTGCGGTTCCATAACCCATCCTGGTTAAACGTCGAGAGGGTGAGTATAACGGAATGATGGGCAAAAAAGCCCTTCAGATGGCCCCGTCTGCCGTGGCCAAAGGCATGAGCGTCGCGGAAGAGGATCCGGTCATAGCGATAAAGATAGCGGGGGCGGTCAGCGATAAACATCATCATGGTCCATACTCTGTGGTTTAATCTCGCAGAGTGGCCTAATGGGCTATCAAGCTGTAATTGATGGATAAAAAAAACCCCGCCATCATGGCGGGGGAAGACAGGGATGGTGTCTATGGCAAGGAAAAACAGGGGACTACTCAGTCATACTTAACTTCTGGGCAGAAGTTTGCTGCAAACCAGAAATTTGTTGCTCCATCTGCTGCATGCGCTGCTGATGCTTCTGGTCTAAAACGCTTTTTTGCTGTGGCGTCAGCAAGTTATACATTTGGTTGCGTACCCGGGCCATTTCGACCTGGCGCTTAACCTGTTGCTGAGCCATCTGTTCCGCCTGGGCATACACGGCGGCTTCATCAAATTTGTCTGCGGTCACCAGCTTATGCATGGCTTCCATTTCAGCTACATTGACACCTGGCAAATCGTGGCGCGCCTGGCGCATTAAATCGCGCATTTGCTGGCGTTGCTGCTCAGTCAGGCTGACACCGTCGAACATGTGGTGTTGGCCAGGTGTTCTGGTCATCGCATCGTTTCCGGGAGTCGGTGCAGTTTCCGATGTAGTGTCGGCAGCGAAGGCAGCGGTAGAACCTATTGCCAGCATTGATGCCATAACTAATGCGGTCACCTTACGCATTTCAACTCCTCGTGCTTTCTCACTTTGCGAATCAACGAGGAGCAGTGTACTGCTGCACCTGCAAACATGCGTCAGTGCATGTAAAACTACGTAAAGTCATGGAATGCCAACAGTTGATGACGTATTTTGCGTCAGGAGGTAAAACACAATGAATAAAATTCTGTTAGTTGACGACGACCGCGAGCTGACCTCGCTGTTAAAAGAACTGCTTGAAATGGAAGGCTTTACCATCGTGGTTGCTTACGATGGCGAACAGGCGTTGTCGCTACTGGACAGCTCCATCGATCTGCTGCTGCTCGATATCATGATGCCGAAGAAAAACGGTATCGATACTTTGAAAGAGCTACGTCAGCATCACCAGACTCCGGTCATTATGCTGACCGCTCGCGGTAGCGAACTGGACCGTGTACTGGGCCTGGAACTGGGCGCCGATGACTACCTGCCAAAACCCTTTAACGATCGCGAGCTGGTGGCGCGTATCCGTGCGATCCTGCGTCGTTCCAACTGGAGTGAACAACAGCAGAATGTCGATACCGGCGCACCGACGCTGGACGTTGACGGCCTTCAGCTCAATCCGGGTCGCCAGGAAGCCAGCTTCGACGGCCAAACGCTGGATCTCACCGGTACCGAATTTACTCTGCTGTACCTACTGGCGCAGCACCTGGGTCAGGTGGTGTCACGTGAACTGCTGAGCCAGGAAGTGCTGGGCAAACGACTGACGCCTTTTGATCGCGCTATCGATATGCATATCTCCAACCTGCGACGTAAGCTGCCGAACCGTAAAGACGGCCATCCGTGGTTCAAAACGCTGCGGGGTCGGGGCTACTTAATGGTATCTGCAACATGATCAACAGTTTGACGGCACGTATCTTCGCCATTTTCTGGTTCACATTGGCCCTGGTGCTGATGTTGGTGTTGATGGTGCCCAAGTTAGACTCCCGCCAAATGACCTCGCTGCTGGACAGCGAGCAGCGGCAGGGACTGATGCTGGAACAACATGTCGAGGCCGAGTTGCAAAACGATCCGGCCAACGATTTGATGTGGTGGCGGCGCTTATTCCGCGCCATTGAAAAATGGGCCCCACCAGGGCAGCGCCTGCTTCTGGTCACCAGCGAAGGCCGGGTGATTGGCAACATGCAGCGCAACGAAATGCAGTTGGTGCGCAATTTTATCGGCCAATCTGATAATTCCGATCATCCGAAGAAGAAAAAATACGGCCGCGTCGAACTGGTCGGCCCCTTCTCGGTACGTGATGGCGAAGACAACTACCAGTTGTACCTGATCCGTCCTGCCAACAGCCCACAATCCGATTTTATCAACCTGATGTTCGACCGGCCGCTCCTGCTGCTGATCGTCACCATGCTGATTAGTGCGCCCTTGCTGCTATGGCTGGCGTGGAGCCTGGCCAAACCGGCTCGTAAACTTAAGAACGCGGCCGATGACGTGGCACGCGGCAACCTGAAACAGCATCCTGAACTGGAGGCCGGGCCACAAGAGTTCCTGGCGACCGGTGCCAGTTTCAACCAGATGGTCAGTGCGCTGGAACGTATGATGACCGCCCAGCAACGGCTGATCTCCGATATTTCGCATGAACTGCGCACACCGCTGACCCGCCTGCAGTTGGCGACAGCACTGATGCGCCGTCGTCATGGTGAAGGCCATGAGTTGGCACGCATCGAAACCGAAGCACAACGCCTGGACTCGATGATCAACGATTTATTGGTGCTGTCGCGTGGGCAACAGAAAAGCGAGTTGGTACGTGAACGGTTGCTGGCCAACGAGCTGTGGGCCGATGTGCTGGATGATGCCGGCTTCGAAGCCGAACAAATGGGCAAACAGCTGAAGGTCACCTCCCCTCCCGGCCCGTGGACCCTGTTCGGCAACGCCGGCGCATTGGATAGCGCGTTGGAAAACATCGTGCGTAATGCCCTGCGCTATTCGAACACCCAGATTGCCGTGGCGTTCAGCGCGGATAACCAGGGCATCACCATTGTGGTCGACGACGACGGCCCGGGCGTCAGCACGGAAGATCGCGAGCAAATATTCCGGCCGTTCTATCGTACCGATGAAGCACGCGATCGCGCATCCGGCGGGACCGGACTGGGCCTGGCGATCGTAGAAGCGGCCGTCAACCAGCATCGCGGTTGGGTGAAAGCGGAAGACAGTCCGCTCGGCGGGCTGCGGTTGGTACTGTGGCTGCCGCTACACCAACGCTGATCGCCTAAGACAGGCCAGTAAGATTTTGTTATTCTGCGCCCCTCGTCATGAGGGGCTTTTTACATGCTGAACATTGTTTTATTCGAACCTGAAATTCCACCCAACACCGGCAATATCATCCGCCTGTGTGCCAATACCGGTTTTCAACTGCACCTGATAGAGCCGATGGGCTTCCCGTGGGACGATAAACGCCTGCGGCGTGCCGGGCTGGACTATCATGAATTTGCCAGCATCCGACGTCACGCCGACTACGCGGCCTTTCTCGCCAGCGAAAATCCGCAACGCCTGTTTGCCCTGACCACCAAAGGCACCCCGGCGCACAGCGCGGTCAGCTATCAGGCCGGCGACTACTTGCTGTTCGGACCGGAAACTCGCGGGCTGCCTGCCGAGATCCTCGAAGCCTTGCCGGCACAGCAGAAAATCCGCATTCCCATGCAGGCGCAAAGCCGCAGCATGAACCTGTCCAATGCCGTTGCGGTGGTGGTATACGAAGCCTGGCGACAACTGGACTATGCCGGTGCGTTAATTAAATCTTAAGACGACAACATGCCCTGATCGCCTGCTAAAACCGGCTGCATATCACGATCCTGACAACAGAAGCTAAAACAGGGCACGCCAGGCCCCGAAAACATTCGCTGCTACAGAAGATAATAGGCTATGTTTTGTAAGGGTAATTAACACTCATCATAGGAAATCGTATGAAAAAACAACGCTTGAGCGTTGCCATGGCGGTTCTGGCAACGGGCCTGTTGCTGGCGGGTTGTGCGTCTAAAGTGACCAAAACGGATCAATACTCGGGATTCCTGTCTGACTACAGCAAACTACAGGAAACCACCTCGCCAAGCGGCCATAAAACGCTGCGTTGGATCGACCCTACTTACAAAGAATCCAACTACCGCGGCCTGTACTTCCCGCCGGTGGTTTATTTCCCAGCGGAAAAACCGACGGCACGCGTAAGCCAGGACACGCTGAATAAAATCAAGGCATACGCCACCCAGCGCATTAAAACCGCACTGGAAGATCGCTTTACCATACTGAAAAGCCCGGCCGGTTCACGCGTTCTGATCGCCAAAATTGCCATCACTGCGGTCTCTGCCGAAGATGAAGATATGAAATTCTATGAGGTGGTGCCAGTTGCGGCGGTAGTTGCCAGCACCATGGCGGCCACCGGCCACCGGACGCAAAACACCACGCTGTATCTTGAAGGCGAACTGATCGACCAGGACACCGGCAAAACGGTGCTGGAAGTGGCGCGCAAGGCCTACGGCAAAACCGTCAGTAACGACAGCACACCGGTCACCGAAGCGGATGTCAAAGCGGCAATCGATGACATGGTTAAAGACATCACCAATTTCCCGAAACAGGGTTAATCCCGAGCGGAAAAACACCGGGGGAGCCAAAGCTCCCCCGATTTTATGCGTCAACTCACCGACTTAAATGCCGTCGCCATACTCAAAGCCATGGTTGGCGCCGTTGAAATACTGATCCATATCCATCGAAGGCGTATCGCTTTCCGGTCTACCAACAATGCGCGCCGGAACGCCGGCTGCCGTAGTATGCGGCGGTACGGATTGCAGTACCACCGAGCCCGCACCGATTTTAGCGCCTTTACCCACCTCGATATTGCCGAGAATTTTAGCTCCGGCGCCAATCATTACGCCTTCGCGGATCTTCGGATGGCGATCGCCACTGGTTTTTCCGGTACCACCAAGGGTGACCGACTGCAGAATAGACACGTTGTTTTCTACCACTGCGGTTTCACCGATCACGATGCCGGTGGCATGGTCGAGCATGATGCCGCAACCAATCGTGGCAGCCGGGTGGATATCCACGCCGAAAGCGACCGAAATCTGATTCTGCAGGTAAATCGCTAAAGCCTGACGCCCCTGCAGCCACAGCCAATGGCCGATACGGTAGGCCTGCAGCGCATGGAAGCCTTTCAGGTACAGCAACGGCGTTGAATACTTGTCTACTGCCGGGTCGCGCAGACGCACCGCCAGAATGTCGCGCGCAGCCGAGGCTATCATTTGCTGATCGGCGAGGTAGGCGTCTTCCACCACTTCACGCACTGCAATTGCAGGCATGATCGGGTTAGCCAGCTTGTTGGCCAGAATATAGCTGAGCGCACCGCCCAGGTTATCGTGCTTGAGCAACGTCGCATGGTAAAAGCTAGCCAGCATCGGTTCACACTCAGCCAGCTCTCTCGCCTCTGATTTAATGCTATTCCAGACCTGCTCTAACTCTTCTGACGACATCAGGTTCCTCTCCGCCTTGCAAAACAGGCTGCCTCATCGCATAGCAATCAGGCAGCCCAATTCAGTTGCTGGGGTCAGCATGCCGCCCCGCATATCTATTTTATACCCGTCATCTTTCAAGCTGCAGCGTTGTTACCTGCACTCGCTCACCCCAGTGACTTACTTAAGTAAGCGCCTGGGGATGAGCGAGCTGGCCGCTTAGCTGCAGCTTGAAAGCTATAGGGTATATAGGTTAAGCGTTATGCTTTTCGTCTTTTCTGGTCCGGCCTAACAGGCTCAGCGCTGCCTCACGGGCATCTTTATGACAGTAAAGCACCTGATAAATCTGCTCGGTAATCGGCATTTCCACGCCGTGCCGCTGCGCCAACGCCAGGACCTCTTTGGTATTGCGATAGCCTTCGACCACCTGACCTATGCTGTCCTGCGCTTCCTGTACGCCTTTCCCCTGCCCCAGCATAATACCGAAGCGGCGGTTACGCGATTGGTTATCGGTGCAGGTTAACACCAGATCGCCCAGTCCAGCCATGCCCATGAAGGTTGAAGGATCGGCACCCAGTGCTGAACCGAGGCGGGTCATTTCCGTCAGGCCACGGGTAATCAATGCGGTACGCGCATTAGCACCAAAACCGATGCCGTCTGACATCCCGGCGCCGATGGCAATCACGTTCTTCACCGCACCGCCCAACTGCACGCCGATAAAATCGGGGTTGCTGTAAACGCGGAAACTTTTGCCACAGTGCAACAACTGTTGCAGATCTTCGGCGAACTGCGCATCGGTAGAGGCCAGCGCAATTGCAGTGGGCAGCCCAGCAGCCAACTCCTTGGCGAATGTCGGTCCGGAGACCACCGCCAATGGAATAGCATCGCCCAACGCTTCGCGCGCCACGTCCTGCAACAATCTGCCGGTCTCCGCTTCCAGCCCTTTGGTGGCCCAAACGATACGAGCGTCCGGGCGTAGATGCGGTTTCAACTGGCGCAGCACATCACCGAACACATGGCTTGGCACCACCACCAGCACATCGCGGCTAGCCGCCAGCGCACGAGCCAAATCGGCTTCGAGCAACAGCGTGTCGGGGAAGGTTACGTCGGGAAGAAATGCCTGGTTGCAGCGATCGTGCTGCGTTTTTTGGATCTGCTCGGGGTTATGGCCCCACAGCACCACGGAGTGGCCGTTACGCGCCAGCGTAATGGCTAATGCGGTGCCGTACGAGCCGGCACCGATAACGGTCATTGAAGCATTGACGGTGTTCATCAGGCATCCTGATGTGGTGCGGCACCTTCGCCTTCCGCCTGCTGCTGCAGATAGTTCATGAACAGCGCGTCAAAGTTGACCGGTGCCAGATTCAGCTGCGGGAATGTACCGCGAGAAACCAGGCTGGTGATGCACTCACGCGCATACGGGAACAGAATGTTCGGGCAGTATGCACCCAGGCAATGCGCCAGCTGCGTACCGTCGATGCCCGCTACAGAGAAGATGCCTGCCTGCTGCACTTCACACAGGAACGCAGTTTCTTCGCCCAGAGACGCAGTCACGGTTACGCGCAGTACAACTTCATACACTTCGTCAGCCAACTGGCTGGAAGCGGTATCTAGATCCAGTTTAACTTCTGGCTGCCATTCCTGCTGGAAAACCTGCGGCGCTTTTGGCGCTTCGAAGGAGATATCCTTGGTGTAAATGCGCTGAATCTGGAAAGCCATCTCTGTGCTGTTTTGTTCTGACATGTGTGTAATACCCTTGGTTAAACGTCCTTATTGACACTCAGTAACCGGCAGTCGCCCGCTTAAAGCAGCGGATCCAGACCACCACGAGCATCGAGTTCATATAAATCATCACAGCCGCCGATATGTTGGCCGTCGATGAAAATCTGAGGCACGGTGGTGCGCCCACTGCGCGCAATCATCGCTTCGCGTTTTTCATTATCGCCATCGATGGCGATTTCGTTAAACGCGGCTCCCTTGCTGTTCAGCAACGCTTTGGCGCGATGGCAGAACGGACAGGTCGCTTTGGTGTAGATATCAATGTTAGCCATGGATTACCACCTCAAATACGTTAAATAATTACTTACCGCGCACTAATGGCAGGTTTTCCCCGCTCCAGCCGGCAATGCCGTCCTTCAGCGTAGTGACATTCTCAAAGCCCGCCTTGCTCAGGTTTTCTGCCGGCTCGCGAGAGGTGGTGCCGTTGGCACAAACCACGATGATCGGCTGAGCCTTGTGTTTTTCCAGCTCGCCCAGGCTGCCGCTTTTGATTTCGCCGGCGGTCAGGTTGATGGCGTTGGCTAGATGGCCTCGGCGGAAATCGTCACGGCTGCGGGTATCTACCACAACGGCATCTTCTTTATTAATCAGGCGGGTGGCTTCACCACGGGTGATTTCTTTCACCTTGGAGAAACGGCTCTTGAACGTCATGACGATCACCGCAACCAGCAGGGCGATCCAGGCCAGGCTCAGTATGGGATGCTTGCTAACGAATTGCATAATTTCTTGCAGCATGGGGTGTAACAACTCCCGTCAGTTTAAGGAAAAAATAACTCAAGGTTCCAGAGTATACCTGCCGAGTGCAGCAAATACAGCCAATAAGCAAGTGCTATTGCAGAAACTGCGGGCTACGCTGAGAAATTCTCTGCGCCGCAGCATAAAAGCCGCCCTTGTTGACCGCAACTTTGATCTCTCTGGGCTCTTTTTAACCGGCCCCGTTGTAAAATCGGACGGATTTTAGGGTCAATAGCCATCACCCCGGCCCCGGGCAGATCGCTATTCACAACTTAAAAGTTCATAACGAGGTTAATGCAATGTCGAGCAACAAAAAACCGATGGTACTGGTGATCCTGGACGGCTACGGCCACCGCGAGGAGCAACAGGACAACGCCATTTTGAACGCCAAAACGCCGGTGATGGACCGCCTGTGGCAACAGCAGCCACACACCCTGATCGCCGCATCCGGGCTGGATGTTGGCCTGCCTGACGGCCAGATGGGCAACTCGGAAGTCGGCCACGTCAACCTGGGCGCCGGGCGCATCGTTTATCAGGATCTGACTCGAGTGGATAAAGAAATTAAACAAGGCGATTTCTTCGCCAACCCAACGCTGACGGCGGCGGTCGACAAGGCCGTGCAGGCCGGCAAAGCGGTGCATATCATGGGGCTGTTGTCGCCGGGTGGCGTGCACAGCCACGAAGATCATATTCTGGCCATGATTGAACTGGCCTCGCAGCGCGGTGCCAAAGCCGTTTATCTGCATGCCTTCCTGGACGGTCGCGATACCCCGCCACGCAGTGCAGAAACCTCTTTGCAACGCTTTAGCGATGCCTTCGCCAATCTGGGCTGCGGGCGCATCGCATCGCTGATCGGCCGTTATTACGCCATGGATCGCGACAACCGCTGGGACCGCGTTCAACTGGCCTATGATCTGATCACTCAGGCCAAGGGCGACTTCGTGGCCGACAACGCCGTTGACGCCCTGCAAGCCGCCTACCAGCGGGGTGAAAACGATGAGTTCGTCAAGCCGACCGTTCTCCAGGCTGCCGGTGAAGCCACCGCCGAGCTGCACGATGGTGACGCGCTGATTTTCATGAACTTCCGCGCCGACCGCGCACGCCAGATCGTCCGCGCCTTCGTGAATGCGGATTTCGAGGGCTTCCCGCGCGCCAAAGTCGTCAACTTCGGTGATTTCGTGATGCTGACCGAATACGCCGCCGACATCAAAGCCCCCTGCGCCTATCCGCCGGCTTCGTTGAACAACACCTTCGGTGAATGGTTGATGAAGCACGACAAAACTCAGCTGCGCATCTCGGAAACCGAAAAATACGCCCACGTCACCTTCTTCTATAACGGCGGCGTTGAAGAGCCGTTCACGGGTGAAGACCGCGTGCTGGTCAACTCACCGAAGGTGGCTACCTACGATCTGCAGCCGGAAATGAGCGCTGCCGAACTGACCGACAAACTGCTGACCGCCATTAACAGTGGCAAATACGACGCCATTATCTGCAACTATCCGAATGGCGATATGGTGGGTCATACCGGCGTTTACGACGCGGCAGTGAAAGCGGTGGAAACGCTGGATAGCTGCATCGCCCAGGTCGTCGAAGCGGTTAAGGCCGTCGACGGGCAGTTGCTGATCACCGCCGATCACGGCAATGCCGAGCAAATGCGCGATCCGGCGACCGGCCAGGCGCACACCGCGCACACCAGCCTTCCGGTACCACTGATTTATATCGGCCAGCCTGCCCGCGCAGTCAACGGCGGCAAGCTTTCGGACATCGCGCCGACCATGCTGACACTCATGGGAATGGAAATCCCGCAAGAGATGACTGGTAAGCCGCTGTTCATCGTGGAATAATCCTTCCCTATGAGGGAAAAGGCGTTTTTTGCACTATCAAGGGTAACCCGAAGCGCAAACACAGGCAGCCAGCCGCTGCCTGAACGCACCGCGCCAAGGAAGTTGACCACCATGTGCGCCAGCGTATTTTACGCTGGCGTCTTGTTGTTGCCGTTAGCCAGCCAGGCGGCGGAAGACAATAAATCCCAGCTCAAAGACATCCAGCAAAGCATCGCCGAAAAAGAAAAGGCGGTTAAACAGCAGCAGCAACAGCGCAGCTCATTGCAGGATCAGCTTAAGCAGCAAGAAAAAACCATCGCGCAGGCCAGCCGTCTGCTGCGTGACACTCAAGGCACATTGAGTCAGTTGGGGAAAGATATTTCCGGCCTGAATGCCTCGATCGCCAAGCTGCAAAAGCAACAATCCACCCAGCAGGAAATCCTCGCCAAACAACTCGATGCCGCCTTCCGCCAGGGCCAGCACAGCGCTGTGCAATTGATCCTCAGCGGTGAAGAGAGCCAACGCAGCGAGCGTATTTTGGCTTATTTCGGCTACCTGAATGAAGCGCGTCAGCAAACCATTGAAGAGCTGAAGCAAACTCGCGCCGAGCTGGCAAAGCAAAAAACCACGCTGGTGGCCAAACAGGGTCAACAGAAATCGTTACTGGGCGAACAGCAAACGCAGCAGCAGAAGCTGGAACAGGCACGCGGTGCACGTAAGAAAACACTGACCGCGCTGGAAGCCTCGCTGGAAAAAGATCAGCAGCGTCTGGTGGAACTGCGCCAGAACGAAACCCGTATGCGAGACAAAATCGCCCGGGCCGAACGTGAAGCCCGCGCCCGTGCGGAACGCGAAGCACGCGAGGCGGCCAAGGTACGTGAACAGGTTCGCGCCAAAGAACAACAGGCGAAGAAAACCGGCACCAGCTATAAACCAAGCGAAGCCGATCGTTCCTTGATGGCCCGTACCGGCGGCCTTGGCAGACCGGGTGGGCAGGCAATATGGCCGGTACGCGGGCGTACTTTGCACAGTTTCGGTGAACAGCTGCAAGGCGAGTTACGCTGGAAAGGCATGGTGATCTCGGCCGCCGAAGGCAGTGAAGTGAAAGCTATCGCTGACGGCCGCGTGTTGCTGGCCGACTGGCTACAGGGCTATGGCCTGGTTGTCGTCATCGAACACGGTAAGGGTGATATGAGCCTGTATGGCTACAACCAGAGTGCGCTGGTCAACGTCGGGGCGCAGGTGCGCGCCGGTCAGCCGATAGCCTTGGTGGGTACCAGCGGGGGTCAGGGAACGCCGTCGCTCTATTTCGAAATTCGTCGCCAGGGTCAGGCCGTTAACCCACTACCGTGGTTGGGAAGATAGATTTGCGCTATAACAAAATCCGTACTGTCGTATTGATTGGCTGTCTGCTGCAGGTCTGTGCCGCGCAGGCAGGGAAACTCTCTATCGTTATCGACGACGTGGGCTATCGTCCGCACGAAGAAAGCGCCGTGTTGCAAATGCCAACGGCCATCTCCGTCGCGGTGTTGCCCAATGCCCCCCATGCCCGTTTAATGGCCACTCGTGCTCACAGTCAGGGTCGAGAAGTGCTGATCCATATGCCGATGGCACCGCTCAGCAAGCAACCGCTGGAGCGCGATACGCTGCAGCCTTCCATGAGCAGCGAAGAGATCCAGCGCATTATCCGCAATGCGGTCAATAATGTGCCCTATGCGGTTGGCATGAATAATCACATGGGCAGCGCCATGACCTCCAGCCTGCCGGGCATGCAGAAAGTCATGCAGGCGCTCGACAGCTACCAGCTCTATTTCCTCGACAGCATGACCATCGGCAACAGTCAGGCCACCCGCGCTGCGGCCGGCACGCATGTGAAGGTGATCAAGCGCAAGGTGTTCCTAGATGATACCGCAAACGAAGCCGATATCCGCCGTCAGTTTACCCGCGCGGTTGAGTTGGCGCGGCGCAACGGTTCCGCCATCGCCATCGGCCACCCGCGTCCGGCGACGGTAAAAGTGTTGCAGCAAATGCTGCCCACGTTGCCGAGCGATATCGTGCTGGTGAAACCCAGCTCATTGCTGAATGAACCGCAGAGCAGCGGTAGTGGCGGCAGCTATGTTCCACCACCGGTCAAGCCACAGAAACCGCAGCCGAAGAACCCGTTCACCGGCGGTATCAAACAGTGTAAGGTCAAGTTGCCGAAGGAAAAAGTCAACGCGGGCAAGGTCATGAGCGTGATCGGCGAAAGCGTGACACAGTCTCCGGCCGTGACGTTCATCAAACGTCAGTGGCAACGCTGGACAGACTCAGCGCCAGACAAACCCAAAGCATAAAATCAGGGCCGGAACTCCGGCCCTTAGTCTGATGACAAACACCCGAAAAATGGGATTTTCGGATGTTTGGGATAAATCAAAAGATATAATCCTTTGTTTTTATTAACCCTCAGATCGGGACTTTTAACCGCAAAGGACTTTGTCAGCAATCTGAGGGCCGGAACTCCGGCCCTTTTTACGGTTAATCCCAGCTCAGAATCACTTTTCCGGACTGGCCGGAACGCATGGCGTCAAAGCCCTGCTGGAATTGGTCGATCGAGAAGCGGTGGGTGATGATCGGTGTCAGATCCAGACCAGACTGGATCAATGCCGCCATCTTATACCAGGTTTCGAACATCTCACGACCGTAAATCCCTTTGATAAACAGCCCTTTGAAGATCACCTGATTCCAGTCGATCGACATATCCGACGGCGGGATCCCCAGCATGGCAATACGCCCGCCGTGGTTCATCGCATTGAGCAGCGAACGAAACGCCGGCGGCGCACCGGACATTTCCAGCCCAACGTCGAACCCTTCGGTCATGCCCAACTCGGCCATGACGTCGGTCAGGTTTTCTTTGCTGACGTTCACCGCACGGGTCACACCCATTTTACGGGCCAGATCCAAACGGTATTCGTTAACGTCAGTAATCACCACGTGGCGGGCGCCAACGTGCTTGCATACCGCCGCGGCCATGATACCAATCGGGCCGGCGCCGGAGACCAACACGTCTTCCCCCACCAGATCAAACGACAGTGCGGTATGTACCGCATTGCCGAACGGGTCGAAGATTGACGCCAGCTCATCGGAGATATTGTCCGGGATCTTGAAGGCATTGAACGCCGGGATCACCAGATATTCGGCAAACGAGCCCGGGCGGTTCACACCTACACCGGTGGTATTGCGGCACAGGTGCGTGCGGCCACCACGGCAGTTACGGCAATGGCCACAGGTGATATGACCTTCGCCGGAAACGCGGTCGCCGACGCTGAACCCTTTGACTTCCTGGCCGATGGCAACTACTTCACCCACGTATTCGTGGCCGACCACCATAGGCACCGGGATAGTTTTTTGCGACCATTCATCCCAGTTATAGATATGAACATCGGTACCGCAGATCGCGGTTTTACGGATTTTAATCATGATGTCGTTATGGCCCAGCTCTGGCTGGGGCACATCGGTCATCCAAATCCCTTCTTCCGCTTTCAGTTTTGACAATGCTTTCATGGTTTTACCTTATGCAATAACGCCAAGATCCTTACCGATACGAATGAACGCCGCGACCGCACGCTCAATTTGCTCCGGGGTGTGATCGGCGGACATCTGGGTACGGATGCGCGCCTGGCCTTTCGGCACCACCGGATAGAAGAAACCTGTTACATAGATGCCTTCCTTGAGCAACGCATTGGCGAATTCCTGCGCCAGTTTTGCTTCACCCAACATCACCGGGATGATGGCGTGATCGGCCCCGGCCAGCTCAAAGCCCGCTGCGGTCATTTTTTCACGGAACAGGCTCGCATTGGCCCACAGGCGATCGCGCAATGTGTCGCCCTGCTCCAGCAATTCCAATACTTTGATCGAAGCGGCAACAATCGCCGGTGCCAGCGAGTTGGAGAACAGATAAGGGCGCGAACGCTGACGCAGCCACTCCACGACCTCTTTCTTCGCCGCGGTATAGCCGCCGGAAGCCCCGCCCAGCGCCTTGCCCAGGGTACCGGTAATGATGTCGACGCGCCCCATCACCTCACAATACTCGTGGGTGCCGCGCCCATTGGCGCCAACGAAACCAACCGCGTGGGAGTCATCCACCATCACCAACGCCTGATACTGATCCGCCAGGTCACACACACCTTTCAGGTTGGCGATCACCCCGTCCATCGAGAACACGCCATCGGTGGCAATCATGATATGACGTGCGCCATCAGCCTTGGCCTGTTTGAGCTGTGCTGCCAATTCGGTCATGTCGTTGTTGGCGTAACGATAGCGCTTCGCCTTACACAGACGTACGCCGTCAATGATCGAAGCATGGTTCAACGCATCGGAGATGATGGCGTCTTCCGGACCCAACAGCGTTTCGAACAACCCGCCGTTGGCGTCGAAGCAGGAGGAGTACAGGATGGCGTCTTCCATCCCGAGGAAATCGGCCAGCTTTTGCTCCAACTGTTTATGGCTGTCCTGGGTGCCGCAAATAAAGCGCACCGACGCCATGCCGAAACCATGGCTGTCCATACCGGCCTTGGCCGCCGCGATCATCGCCGGGTGGTTAGCCAGGCCCAGGTAGTTGTTGGCGCAGAAATTGATCACATGGCTGCCGTCGGCTACGGCAATATCAGCCTGCTGAGCGGTGGTAATAATGCGCTCTTCTTTGAACAATCCCTCGCTACGGGTGGTCTCAAGTTGTTGTTCCAACTGCTGATAAAAAGACGCGGACATTCGGTTATCTCCAGGATTGGTCTGTTTTCAACATATTTTACTGATTTGTAACCAAACTGACGAGAATCTGCGGGAGAGAATATGAAAATTGCAGCAGATATCACGGCAAAGTACTGCAGTGCTCGACATCACGGGATATTCAGAGCCCGTCCGATGTTTGCAGCGGCATGAAATGCTATTATAAGCGGCATTGAGCGTGGGACACCGTGTCCCACCGGGCAGAATAACAGGGGTAACCCAATGATTATCGTCACTGGTGGCGCCGGCATGATCGGCAGCAATATCATTAAAGCGCTGAATGACACAGGGTATCGCGATATCCTGGTGGTAGATAACCTGAAAGACGGCACCAAATTCGCCAACCTGGTCGATCTCGATATCGCCGACTATATCGACAAAGAAGATTTCATCGCCAACATCATGGCCGGTGACGATCTGGGCGAAATCGACGCGATTTTCCACGAAGGTGCCTGCTCGTCCACCACCGAGTGGGACGGCAAGTACATGATGGACAACAACTATCAGTACTCCAAAGATTTGCTGCATTATTGCCTGGAACGCGAAATTCCGTTCCTGTATGCCTCCTCCGCAGCCACCTACGGCGGCCGTGAAGAATTTATCGAAGAACGTCAGTTTGAAGAGCCGCTGAACGTCTACGGTTACTCCAAATTCCTGTTCGATCAGTACGTGCGTGAAATTCTGCCCGAGGCGGACTCGCAGATCTGCGGCTTCCGTTATTTCAATGTTTACGGCCCGCGCGAAGGCCACAAAGGCGGTATGGCCAGCGTGGCATTCCACCTGAACAGCCAGATCAACCGCGGTGAAAACCCGAAACTGTTCGACGGCAGCCAAAACTTCAAGCGTGACTTCATCTACGTCGGCGACGTCGCCGCAGTCAACCTGTGGTTCTGGAAAAGCGGCGTGTCAGGCATCTTCAACTGCGGCACCGGCCGGGCGGAAACCTTCCAGGCAGTGGCCGACGCGGTCGTCGATTTCCACCAGAAAGGCGCGGTAGAGAACATCCCGTTCCCGGAAAAACTGAAGGGCCGCTACCAGGCGTTTACCCAAGCCGATCTGACCAAGCTGCGCGCAGCCGGCTACGACGCGCCGTTCAAAACGGTCGCCGAAGGCGTGAAAGAGTACATGGCCTGGTTAAACCGCACCGCCTAAGCTGAAGGAATTAACGTAGGGTATGAAAATACTGGTTATCGGCCCTTCATGGGTTGGCGATATGATGATGTCGCAAAGTCTCTACCGCACCCTGAAGGCCGAGCACCCGACGGCAGAAATTGATGTGATGGCGCCGGCCTGGTGCCGCCCATTACTGGCACGTATGCCCGAGGTCAACCAAGCCCTGTCGATGCCATTGGGCCACGGCGCGTTGGCGCTCGGTGAACGTCGGCGTCTGGGGCGTGCCCTGCGCGCCAACGGCTACGATCGCGCTTATGTGTTACCTAATTCCTTCAAATCCGCGTTGGTGCCGTTTTTTGCCCAAGTGCCGCAACGCACCGGCTGGCGTGGCGAAATGCGCTATGGCCTGCTGAATGATATTCGCGTGCTGGATAAAACCGCTTTTCCTCTGATGGTTCAACGCTACGTGGCGCTGGCTTATGACAAGCAACGTATTCAGCGCGCGGAAGATCTGCCGCAGCCGCTGTTATGGCCGCAACTGCAGGTCAGCGACGAAGAAATTGCCGAAACCACCGCCGCCTTCAACCTGACCGATCACCGACCGATTATCGGCTTCTGCCCGGGTGCTGAGTTTGGCCCGGCCAAACGCTGGCCGCACTATCACTATGCCGCTCTGGCGCAGCAACTGATCGACCAGGGCTATCAAATCGCCCTGTTTGGTTCCGCCAAAGATAACGAAGCGGGTGAACAGATCCGCGCGGCGTTGGATGACGATGCCCGGGGCTTTTGCATGAACCTGGCCGGTGAAACCCAACTGGAGCAAGCGGTGATCCTCTTGGCTTCCTGTTCGGCCGTGGTCAGTAACGACTCAGGTTTGATGCACGTTGCGGCGGCGTTGAACAAACCGCTGATAGCCTTGTACGGCCCAAGCAGCCCGGACTTCACGCCGCCGCTGTCCGACAAGGCCAAAGTGATCCGCTTAATCAGCGGCTACCATAAAGTCCGCAAAGGCGATGCCGATCAGGGTTACCATCAGAGCCTGATCGATATTCAGCCACAGCAGGTGTTAGACGCGCTGACGCCGTTACTTGCCGCCAGCGAGGAATAAACATGCAGGTGTTGATTGTAAAAACCTCCTCGATGGGGGATGTGCTCCACACGCTACCGGCGCTCACCGACGCCATGCAGGCCATCCCCGGCATCCGTTTTGATTGGGTAGTAGAGGAAGGCTTTAGCCAGATCCCCACCTGGCATCCGGCGGTAGACCGGGTGATCCCGGTGGCGATCCGCCGTTGGCGCAAAAACTGGTTTGGCAGCGAAACCCGCCAGCAACGTTGTGATTTTAAACGTGTGGTGCAGGAACGCGACTACGACGCGGTGATCGACGCCCAAGGGCTCATTAAAAGCGCCGCGCTGATCACTCGCATCGCCAAAGGCAGCAAACACGGTCAGGACAGTAAAAGCGCCCGCGAGCCATTCGCCAGTTGGTTCTACAACCACCGCTATGATATCGACAAGCAACAGCACGCCGTAGAGCGTACGCGTGAGCTGTTCGCCAAAAGCCTGGATTACGAAAAGCCCGATAGCGTCGGCGATTACGCCATTGCGGCTCGTTTTCTCAGCCATCTACCGGCCGATGCCGGGCAGTATCTGGTGTTTTTGCACGCCACCACCCGCGATGATAAACACTGGCCGGAAACTCACTGGCGCGATTTGATTGCATTAACCGCACCCAGTGGATTAAAGATCAAACTGCCGTGGGGCGCAGAGCATGAGCGTCAACGCGCATTGCGTTTGGCAGAAGGTTTCCCACACGTTGAGGTTTTGCCCAAGCTCAGCCTGCAGCAGGTAGCCGAAGTGTTGGCCGGCGCGAAATGCGTGGTCTCGGTTGATACCGGCCTCAGCCACCTGACCGCCGCGCTCGACAGACCAAATATCACGCTGTTTGGCCCCACCGATCCAGGACTGATCGGCGGCTACGGTCAGAATCAACACTCTCTGATTTCCCCAGAAAAAAGCATGGCGACCCTCACCGCCGACAGCGTTATGCTACTGCTACGTCCTCTTCTAATCGATAGGGATGGCGTATAAAATGCCTGTGCAGGAAATATTACTCAGCATTATCATCGCTGCACACAACAGCGGAAAGTACCTTCAGGAAACCCTACGTAGCCTGCTAGATGCTTTAGGTAGCAGCATAACGCAATGCGAAATTATTCTGGTCAATGATGCCTCGACGGACACGACCGCCTCTCTTTTGACAGATTTCACTCACTCGATACCGCAGGCGCGTTATTTCCACGTCGAATTCAAAAATATAGGTAAAGTACGTAACTTCGCTATCGCTAATAGCAATGGTGATTACATCACCATGTTCGACAGTGATGATCTGCTTAAAGTTAATTCCCTTAAAGATATCCTGGGTTTTCTCAAGGCAAAAAAACCCGACCTACTGCTAACTAAACTGCATGAAGTACATGGCCTTATGGCGGTAGATAAAACCTGGAAAGGGTTGCAGCCGGAAGAACTGTCCGTCGATGATGCTATCACTCGTTTCCTTAATCATAAGGATTTCCAGGCACATCTGATTGGACAGTTTATCAAACGTCCTTTGTTACAGGCTTCGCCGATACCCGCCTTTAGTTGTTACGAAGATTTTTACGTATTCCCGGATTTGTTAACCCAATCCAAAACGATCGTTTTCTCGCGAGAGAGTCATTACCTGTATATAAAACGCAGCGCTAGTTTGTCTAATTCCCCTTCAGAAGAAAAAATACACAATCTTTTTGTTTGTACTGAAAGGATGGATGATATTTTTGGCAAAAAATTCCACAATTTGGTTTTATGTCACTGGTTGGATATTCAATTAAAACAAAGACAGTGGATAACTGCGCCTGAGCAATTGGATATTTTGAATAAAAAAGTACGAGATACGCACAGGATCGGTTTCTTTCTAAACCCATCTATACGATTAAGCTACAAAAGAAAAGCAGTAGAGACATTATGGAAAAGATAGGAAAAAAACTATACCTTACCAGCCTTACACTGGCTATGTTATCAATCGTATTCGCATTGCTCATCACTGCGAAACAACGTGAGTTTTTTTACTTTTCCTTTTATGTCGCGATGTTTGGTCTTTTCTTCGAAAGAAAAAACATTCGTTTTCCAAAAATGGATATTTCTTACGCCATCATATTAATTGGATTGGTTAAAGTTGTCTGGACATTGGTCTTGTATCGTCATGCTCCAGATTATGGACTCGGTGCAACACAGTTAGATGCAGGAAAAAAGCTGGTTGTTAGTGGCATCCTCATCTTCTATATCACGCAATTTTCACCCTATTTGCTTACTTTGAATTATCACCGATACCTACTGGCAACTTTCGTACTGGCATTTTTACTTTCTACCGCTTATGGCCTTTATCAGATCTACCACGGCATTGACCGTATTGCCATGAGTACCAATCGCGCCACCATTGCGGCCTATATTTACTCCGCGTTATCAATTCTGCTAATTTATCTGTTCATAAAGACCAAGCATGTTTCCGTCTACTATGCTCTTGCATGCGCAGCGGTGTTCATTATTTCCTTTCTGATTATCACCATGACGGGAACTCGTGCGGCAATACTTTCGCACCCGATACTGATTATGCTGATGGTGCTGTTCCATTATCGTAAGATCCACCTTAAATCTTTGCTGATCGCCCTGGTTTTGATCGGATTAGGCATAACGGTATCTTACGAAAAGTACATCAAACCCAAGATTGAACAAACCAGTACGGAAATCACACTTTACCAGCAAGGTGATGACTTCTCCTCGTTAGGATCACGCTTCTCATTATGGAGCGTCGGTTTGAATATATTCTCTCAACACCCCTATGGTAATACCGTTGAAGCACGCCATGCACAGGCAGCAGAGATCATTACCCATGATCCGAAGAATAAAACCGCGATGGTTTATATCGACTCACATCTTCATGATGAGCTGCTCGAAGCCGCCTCGTTGCAAGGTATTGCTGGCCTGTTAACCGTACTTTTCTTTTACGCCTATACCCTCACTCTGGCAGTTAGGCAAAAGAATACGCCGTTATTGATGATTGGCTGCTGCATGATTGTCTACGGCCTATCTGATGTGCTGTTAATCAGTTCAGAATCGTTACTGTTCTTTATGGTTTGTATTGCGTTGTTTGCAAAAAGAATGCTGGATAAACTTGCCGTGTAGTATGACGCCGGCGCTGCAAACGCAGCGCCGGACCTGCTACTTTTCAGCCTGTTTTTCCAAAATATGAGTAATGGCGTGAATAAAGTTGCGATAATAGCTCTCGTCATAGAATTTAGCGATAGAGCACTTAATCTTCGATTGATCAACAGTGATATTCCCGTCAATTAATTCCTGCACAATAGCGGTGAGTTGCACGGTATTGCCTACGTCATACAACCGACCATTGCAATCATCAATGACATCAGCAGGCCCCGTAGGGCAATTTGAACTGACGCAAAAAACTCCATGAGCCATTGCCTCAAGCAGCGTCATTGGCAAGCCTTCAAATGCCGAAGTGAGTAACAGTGCCTTCAAATTACCTATATTATCTTTTACATAGGACCAGGGCTGCTGCTGCCAGCCATGCCATTTAACCCTGCTACTGATACCCAAAGTCTCGGCATATTGTTGACATAAGGCCAGATCGCCGCCGTCGCCAACCACATGCATTTGCCATTCTCCCCGTAGCCCGACCAGAGAATCCAACAAGTCCTTTAGCCTCTTTTGTCCTTCAAATACAACACGACCGATATAAATAAAATTAGCCGGTGATAGACTAAAATCAATGGTTTCTTCAGTTCTTCCTACAGGATTGAATATCGTATAAACATCATCATCTTTCACACCCAACTCTTTAACCTGCCGGTTAATACCATTGCTAATAACCAGATGGGCATCTGCCTTCAAAATATAGCTGTACTTATAAAGATCATAAATTGAAAAATGCAACCAAGAAACAATGGGGTATTTTCCAAAAGTGAATTTTCTCGCCACACTGGAAATATAACAAGAAAGAGTATCCAGAGAGATAATTACGCTCGGCTTATTTTCACGAATGAAACACGCTAACGAATAGGCAAAATGTAAACGCCTTAACTTGGTGTTGTGTAGTGAAGAAGAAACGGTCCTGGCATCCATTCCGGCATACCAGTCCTCATTAACCTCTTTTTTTTCATTAAATAAAATGAATTTCACCTGAGTTTCAGGTTGGTTTTCAGAAATAAGCTTGACCAATCTTTTGCAGACGGTTTCCATTCCGCCGTAGCCACCGAGTGAGTAGCCAGCTATGATAATATTCATTCGGACCTTATCGCTATTTACGCAGGGAATATTGCGAAATCGGTATTATACACATACTTTGCAGCATGGAATAAACACGCGTAACGGGAATAATTGCCAGCGGTGTTTCAGCAGTACCGTCATAGCTCTCTGATAGATCGATGATCTGATGTAATTCCCTATTTTGATAGGGGCCCGTAAACTGTGGCTTGGCTGTGACAAACAGGCTAAGCGTTGGCACCTTCAGGGCAACAGCCAAATGCAAAGGCCCCGTATCACCGGTCAACAGAACATCCAGAGAATCGATCACCCCAAGCAACTGCGGTAACGAGGTTTTGCCCACATAGCTGGTCACCCGCGATTGAATCGCAATATCAATGCCTGCCATAAAGGCGCTCTCCAGACCACAATCTGCTGGAGAACCTATAATCACAACTTCAACATCTTTGTGCTGGGTAATCAGCCTTGTCGCTAATTCAGCGTAATAAGCAACCGGCCAACAACGTTCATGGCTGGAAGCCCCCATATTGAATCCTATTCGGATATGCCCAGGCTGCCGAGGCAGTTTTTCGAACTGGCAAGGGATCTCCATCTCAACATCGGAGGTATCCCCACCCACGAAATTCATAAGATCCAATTTACGCTGTATCAGATGTCCGGTGAAATTCAGTGAACAGCTATGCGCCCAGGTATCTATGCCTTTCGGCAGAGTGAGATAATTGTCACGGAGGATATACTGGCAACCGGCAAGCACAGCGCTAATAATGTCATAAGGCAAATGCCCATGTAAAATCACTGCCAATTCAGGCTTTCTTTTTTTGATCTCGACAACGGCCCGCAGCATTTTCCTGAATTTATTATCCCAGAAAATCACCTCATCAAAACAGGCATAATCTTTAACCATCCCGTAATTTATCGTGCCGGCTATCAGCGTAATGTGGGCTTCGGGATAACGTCTTCGCAAAGCACGCATTGCGGGGGTGTTGAACATGAAATCACCCAGTGCCGTCGTAGAATACACAACAATGCGTTTGAATTCATGGTCAGGCCGCAACGTCGATTTCGGTTTAATATTACCGAAAAGAAAATTATAAACAGTCAAAAACCAATGAGCATACTTCAGTTTCTTGATTTTCATTACGTTACTCAGACATGTACTTTTTCTGATAATACTCGGCCAGCGTCATGCCAACCGTACGCTGCTGCAGCCAGGCGAACAGCTGCTCCAAATCACGGTACAACACTTCAATATCCTGTTCAGTCTTAAAGGTTGGGCTGCCACCAGGCATAAACTCGGAAGAGTGCAGCATAAATTCCACGTAGTCATGCCCCTGCGCCAAACAGCGCTCAGCCACCCCCTTCATTTTTTCCAGGTTGCCGCCGCTTGGCCGCAGCCAGTTGACCGACGGCGAACGCTGTTTGCCCCGCAGCCGATCGTAACCCTGCTTCAGCGTATTCATCAGCGCAGAATGCTTATACTGAATGCTCATCGGCACTTCCAGCAGCGACGACGCGCCCGCTTTGGCGATATTTTCCGGATCGATAAAATAGGCCTGCGATGGGAAATGACGATAATCGGTACCGCCATTGCCCTGAGGATTGCCCGGCGAATATTGCCAGTTCACGCGCGGTGTAACAGAGCAATCCACCTGATAACCGTACTCCAGCAGCAAGGCGGCATAGTATTCGTTAAACGCCCAACGCCCGGCGCGATGGCTGAGCATTTTTGTCTGGAAGCTGTCTTCCAGCAGTTTGGTCATGTGATCGACCTTGGCGCGGATTTGTTCGACCGGGTATTCGATCAGATAAGGCTTGTGCCGCCAGTCATCTTCGGTCAACGGCGTCTGCGGCGGACTGTTCCAGGCATGCAGATGCATCCCTACCTCGCCGGTGCCGCGGGCAATCACATCGCGAGCGAACTCGACATATTCTGCATCCATCGCCATTTCATAGTTGGTGAGGTACACCGGCTTAAAGCCATATTTCTCACACAGCGCCTGGAAGCGCGGCAAAAAGCGCGTGTTATCGGTCGAAATGCGATCGTGGTTTTGCCACAGATTGTCGCCTTCGGTATCAATGGTGATGAGAAATGCCGGTTTGGTCATAAATATCGGGCCTGATATCAACAGAATGCATTATGTTACGCAGGGCGTTTCGCCAGGGCAAACGACTTTAGTGCCTGGTTTTGACAACGTTGAAGGCATTTTGTCACTTCCCAAAGCGATTTTTTCTCTTCATGGCAAGAAAACCGTGCAACAGTAGCCACATGCGATCGGGTCATTTAGAATCAAAGATTGGTTTCCCCTGAAAGCGACTCATGATGAACGACGCGCCAGCCCTTGCTCCTGATACCTCGATACAGCGTATTTTGATCGTTAAACTTCGCCATCACGGCGACATGTTGCTGATCACGCCGGTCATCAATACCCTGCAGCAAAACTACCCGCAGGCGCGGATCGACGTACTGCTGTATAAAGAAACCCAGGATATGCTGGCCAGTCACCCGGCGTTGTCGAACATCTTCATTATCGATCGTCAGTGGAAAAAGCAGGGTACGAAAGCACACCTGAGCCATGAACTGAATCTGATCCGGCAGCTCAAAGCCCAGCGCTACGATCTGGTCGTCAATCTGGCCGATCAGTGGCGCAGCGCTATTCTCGCCCGGTTAACTGGCGCACGTATCCGGTTGGGTTTCGATTTCCCCAAACGTCGGGGCTTTTTATGGCGTCACTGCCACACGCATCTGGTGCCGGTAAGCGATCACGCCCGATTGCATACCGTTGAACAAAACCTGTCGCTGCTGCAACCGCTTGGCCTGCCAAACGTCAGTCAACAGGTGACCATGAGCTATCCGCTTCAGGACTGGCAAACCTGCGAGCAGTTGTTACGCCAACAGGGCATTACCGACGATTATATTGTGGTGCAGCCCACCTCCCGCTGGTTCTTCAAATGCTGGAGCGAAGAAAAAATGGCTGCCGCCATCAGTGCCTTGCAAGCCGATGGCCACCGGTTGGTGATCACTTCTGGGCCCGATCCTAAAGAACGGGAAATGGTGGCGCGCATTCTGGCGCTCTGTCCGCCGCAGGGCGTTGTTTCCCTGGCCGGCCAGCTGACGCTGCGGCAACTGGCCGCCCTGATCGACCACGCTAAACTGTTTATCGGCGTAGACTCAGTGCCTATGCACATGGCCGCCGCGCTGCAGACCCCTTGCATCGCGCTGTTTGGCCCTTCCAAGCTGGTGTTCTGGCGCCCATGGCAGGTCATTGGCAGCGTGATATGGGCCGGCGACTACGGCACCTTACCCGATCCGGACGCCATCAATACCGGCACCGATGAACGTTATCTGGACCTTATTCCTACAGACGCGGTGATTGCAGCCGCGCGGAGCACGCTGGCATGAAAGCATTTCGTTTGGCGATCGTTCGCCAAAAGTACCGTCCGGACGGTGGGGCGGAGCGTTTTGTCTCACGCGCCCTGGAGGCGCTGGAACAGCAGGACCTCGACCTTAACGTCATCACCCGCGAATGGCAGGGTGATGCCAATCCGAACTGGCACATCCACCTGTGCAATCCGCTGAAATTCGGCCGTATCAGCCGTGAACGTGGCTTTGCCGAAGCGGCCAGAGCCCTGTGGCAGAAGGAAAACTTCGATCTGGTGCAAAGCCATGAGCGCATTCCCGGCTGCGATATTTACCGCGCCGGCGATGGCGTACATCGCCGCTGGTTACTGCAGCGCGCACGCCTGCTGCCGGAATGGCGTCGCAAGTGGCTGTTCTCCAACCGCTATCACCGCTACGTGATGTGTGCTGAACGGGCGATGTACGCCGCGCCGGAGCTGAAAGCGGTCATTTGCAATGCCGAAATGATCAAACAGGAAATCATCGACGATTTCGGCGTCCCCGCCGATAAAATTACGGTGATCTACAACGCCATTGATAATCAAAAATTTCTGCCCGCCAACGCCGAACTGCGGCAACAGTTACGTCAGCAATACCAAATCCCGCAGCAGGCACACTGCCTGATTTTTGTCGGCTCCGGTTTTGAGCGTAAAGGGCTGGCCGCCGCGATTCGCGCCGTCGCGGCTACCGACAGCTATCTGCTGGTCGTGGGCAAGGATAAGGCTGAAAAACGCTATCAGGCGCTGGCGCAGTCGCTCGGTTGCGGCGATCGGGTCCGGTTTATGGGGGTGCAGAAACAAACGCTGCCCTTCTACCAGGCCGCCGATGCACTGTTATTGCCTACGCTGTACGATCCGTTCCCCAATGTGATTCTGGAAGCCATGTCCTGTGGACTGCCGGTGATCACCAGCACCTCCTGCGGCGGTGCCGAGTTTATCACTCAAGGGCAAAATGGCTTCGTGACCGACGCCCTCGATGTTCCGGCACTGATCGAGGCGATCACCGCGCTGCCACGCCAGGCTTTGGGCTCCGCCATGGGTGAAGCCGCAAGATTACGTATCATGTCGGCTACCCCGGCCCGCCTGTCGGAACAGCTGATTTCCCTTTATAACCGGCTGCTGGATTAACTATGCGTATTCTGATGATTATCGACGGCCTGCCCGGCGGAGGCGCAGAAAAAGTGGTGCTGACGCTGTGCCAGGGCATGCAGCAAATGGGCAATGACGTCAGCCTGATTTCATTGCGCGACGTCTGTAACTACCCGATCCCCTCTGGCATTCACTATCAGGTGGTAGCGGACAACAGCCGCTCGCCATGGCGCAAACTGACCGAACTGTCACGCCGTGCCGCCACATTGGATCGGGCAATCGCCGACAATGAACGCCAACATGGTGCCTACGACTTGGTGTTCTCCAACCTGCACAAAACCGATCGCATCGTCAGCCGCAGCAAATTACTCTCGTCGGACCGCCTGTGGTTCTGCATTCACGGCATTCTGTCGACCTCTTATCTGGGTCACCGCAAGGGGCTGGATCGCTGGCTGAAACAACGAAAAATCGCGGCAGTTTACCAGGGCAGAAATATCGTTGCCGTCTCGCAGGCCGTCGGAGACGATTTACAGCAGAACCTGCCGATCCACCCTGGCAGGCTGGAAGTGATCAACAATCCGTTCGATATTGACGCCATTGAACAGCAAGCGGCAGAACCCTGCGAGCTGGCGGGGAAAGATTATCTGGTGCATGTCGGGCGTTTTCATCCGCACAAGCGGCATGATCGCCTGCTGAAAGCCTATGCCCAATCGGGTATACAAGCACCGTTGGCATTGATTGGCACCGGCAGCGAATCCCACATCGCGGAAATGAAGCAGTTGGCAAGCCAGTTGGGCATTGCAGAGCGTGTACTGTTCCTCGGCTTCCAGGCCAATCCCTATCCGTTTATCCGGCACGCGTCACTGCTGGTGCTCAGTTCCGACAACGAGGGCTTTGGTAACGTGCTGGTAGAAGCGCTGCTGTGCGGTACGCCAGTAGTCAGTACCCGTTGCCCGGGCGGACCTGCGGAAATTCTGGAAAAAGCGGGAATGGAAAACGCATTGGCGGAGCTCAATGAAAAATCACTGGCGGAAAAAATGGCGGAGATTTATGCCACGCCTCCGGAGATTAATCAGCAACAGCTGTTAAGTTATGGACTAAAACCTATTTGTCAGCAATATTTGGCGCTCAAAAGATAATTAAGGCAGGGGAAACCCTGCCTTATTTTTTAATTATTTAAACGCCTGTATTTTTTCCCAAACATCGTCGACGGGCACATCAATACAGTCACCCGACTCAGTCTGCAGAATGTGATAGCGTCCCGACCATGGGTGCCAGGATTCTTTATCCGTATCGCCAAAGAACACCACCATATCTTTATTCAACGCTGCCGCCAGATGCATCTGCCCGCCGTCGCTGCACAACACTCGGTCGCATAAATCAAAACCGGCCAATAATTCACGCACCGACGCCGTTGGATACAGTGCCACACGTTCGTTCTGGCAGAGTGCCAACAGCTGCTCTGCGCGTTTCTGATCGCCAATATCATCCGGCGTCAGCGTGCCCTGCGGCGACCAGAAAATCAGTACTGCCGTGTTCTGGTCGGCAAGTAAGCGATTGATAATTTCGGCATAGCGCTCGATCGGCCAACGCCGCTTAGGGCTGCGGCTACTGATATGGACGGCACAGACTCGCTCGACCGGCGGTAAGCAGGCTTGCAGCCGCTGTGCGGCATGTTGCCGCTCTTCCGGGGTCAGGAACACCCGAACCGGAGGAATAGGAATACGCTGTTCGGTGATCGCCGAGAGGTAGCTGAAGGTATGTTCTACCTGATGTTTGCCACTGAAATTCGCCTTGCGGAAAGGATGATGAATATCCGGCGTGCCTAAATCTGCGCCAATAATATTGCTGACTCCCGCCATTTTGGCCAATCGCAGGCTGTACTTGCAGGGAACCGGATTGGCCAGGATCGCTGCGTCGAATTTTATTTTACGCAACTTCAGGAAAATCATCAGACGCTCGAAATAAACCCCCAGTGTGGTTTCATTTTTCGCCTTGTGCTTTGCCTTTTTATAGACGAAGACTTTTTCCAGATGTGGGTTATTTTTAACGACATCCTGACTAACTTTATTGATTAACAGATAAAGTTTGGCATCCGGATAGGCAATTTTCACCCCTTCGATCAGCGGGGTAGTACAAACAAGATCGCCAATATTGTCACGGCGAATAATTAAAATATTCTTCATTCCAAGCCTATCAGCGAAATCTCTCGCCTGTTGTCTGAAACTGACACCCAAGGTTACCAAATTAGCGCCTTTCCCTTCCAGTTATGGTACTATTCTGAATAACCCATATAAATGAAATTGATAGAATGTTGCTGCGTTTATATCAGGTACTACTCTACCTCATCCAACCCCTGATCTGGCTCCGCTTACTGTTGCGCAGCCGCAAAGCTCCAGCCTACCGTAAACGCTGGGCAGAACGCTATGGCTTCTGCGCCGGGAAAGTCGTGCCAGGCGGGATCATGCTGCATTCCGTCTCCGTGGGTGAAACACTGGCCGCCATCCCGTTGGTGCGCGCGCTACGCCACCGCTACCCCTATTTACCGATTACTGTGACCACGATGACACCGACAGGTTCAGAACGCGTGCAGTCCGCCTTCGGTAAAGACGTTCATCATGTTTATCTGCCTTACGACCTGCCCGGCTCCATGCGCCGCTTCCTGGATCAGGTGAATCCCAAGCTGGTCATCATCATGGAAACCGAGCTGTGGCCCAATCTGATTAACGCTCTGCATCAGCGCCAAATTCCACTGGTGATCGCCAATGCCCGTCTTTCAGCCCGTTCAGCCGCCGGCTATAAAAAAATCGGCGGTTTTGTCCGTGATATGCTGCGCCGCATTACGCTGATCGCCGCGCAAAATCAGGAAGACGGCGAGCGCTTTGTCGAGCTTGGCCTGAAACGCTCACAGCTTACCGTCACCGGCAGCCTGAAATTCGATATTTCCGTTACCCCGGAACTGGCCGCACGTGCAATCACGTTACGTCGTCAATGGGCACCACGCCGCCCGGTGTGGATCGCCACCAGCACCCATGAAGGCGAAGAAAGCATTCTGCTGGCTGCGCACCGCAAACTGCTGGAAAAACACCCTGACCTGCTGCTGATCCTGGTGCCTCGCCACCCGGAACGCTTTGCGACAGCCAAAGATTTGGTGCAAAAAGCCGGTTTCAGTTACACCCTGCGCAGCAGCGGTGAAATCCCTTCCGGCGGCACCCAGGTGGTGATCGGCGATACCATGGGCGAGCTGATGCTGCTGTACGGCATTGCCGATCTGGCGTTCGTTGGCGGCAGCCTGGTGGAGCGTGGTGGGCATAACCCACTGGAAGCGGCAGCACACGCCATTCCGGTGCTGATGGGGCCCCATACTTTCAACTTCAAGGATATTTGCGCCAAACTGTCGCAAGCCGAAGGGTTGATCACCGTGACCGACGAGGAGTCGCTGGTCAAGGAAGTGGACACATTGCTCACCGACGAAGACTATCGCCGCTATTACGGCCGCCACGCGGTGGAAGTGCTGTATCAAAATCAGGGAGCGCTGCAGCGCCTGCTGCAACTGTTGGAACCGCACCTGCCGCCACGGAGCCATTAAATGAGCGACCGCAAAAGCCTGTCGGTGGTGATTATCGCCAAGAACGAAGCCGGGCTGCTGCCGGATTGCCTGCGTTCCGTAGCCTGGGCAGATGAAATCGTCATGCTCGACTCTGGCAGCCAGGATGACAGCGTCGCCGTTGCCGAAAGCCTGGGCGTCAAAGTATTCACCCATACCGACTGGCAGGGCTTCGGCAAACAGCGCCAACGGGCTCAAAGTTATGCCAGCCACGACTATATTCTGATGATCGACGCCGACGAGCGCGTTACGCCGGAATTGCGCCAATCGATTGAACAAGTGCTGACCGCGCCGGACGATAACCGGGTCTACAGCTGCGCGCGTCGCAATCTGTTCCTCGGACGTTTTATGCGCCACAGCGGCTGGTACCCCGATCGCGTCAATCGCCTGTATGCCAACCAGCGTTACCGCTATAACGACAATCTGGTGCATGAATCGCTCAATATCAACGGGGCGAAAGTGGTGCCTCTCAACGGCGATCTGTTGCACCTGACCTGCCGCGACTTTTTTGCCTTCCAACGCAAACAACTGCGCTATGCCGAAGAGTGGGCCATTCAACGCCACCAGGCCGGCAAACGTTGCGGCTATCTGTCGATACTGACCCACACCCTTGGCGCCTTCTGCAAAACCTGGCTGCTGCGTGCCGGCTTCCTGGACGGAAAACAGGGGTTGCTGTTAGCGGTGGTCAACGCGCAATATACTTTCAATAAATATGCCGCACTCTGGGCATTGGGCCGCAACTATTCAGAGAAGTGAATCATGACCCGTAAAGCCATCTATCCCGGCACTTTCGATCCCATGACTAACGGCCACCTGGATTTGGTGACACGCGCATCTTTGATGTTCGATCACGTCATCCTGGCCATTGCCGCCAGCCCGAGCAAAAAGCCGCTGTTCACGCTGGATGAACGCGTAGCCTTGGCCAGCGAGGTGACGTCGCATCTGGAAAACGTGGAAGTGCTGGGGTTCAGTGAACTGATGGCGCATTTTGCCGCCCACCAGAATGCCAATATTCTGGTACGCGGCCTGCGTGCGGTATCTGACTTTGAATATGAACTGCAGTTGGCGAACATGAATCGCCATCTGATGCCAACGCTGGAAAGCGTGTTCCTGATGCCTTCCGAAGAGTGGTCGTTTATCTCCTCCACTCTGGTGAAGGAAGTGGCACGCCACGGCGGCGATATCTCACCTTTCCTGCCGGCCGTGGTCACTCAGGCATTGTTCGAAAAGCTCGCCCAGCAATAATCAGTGTTGGCAGCGACGGCAGAAGAAAGTGCTGCGCTGCCCGTGTTTGGCGGACTCAATCGGCGTACCGCAGGCGCGACAAGGCTCACCCGCTCGGCCATACACCTGCAATTCCTGCGCAAAATAACCCGGTTTACCGTCTGACTGCAGGAAATCGCGCAGCGTGGTGCCCCCCTGCTCGATAGAACGCAGCAATACCGCCTTGATGGTTTCTACCAACAACTCAGCTTCCGTTTTGCTCAATGAACCTGCCGGGCGGTCTGGCAAGATCCCGGCGGTAAACAGCGATTCGCTGGCGTAGATGTTGCCCACCCCGACCACCAGCTTGTTATCCATCAACCAGGGTTTGATCAGCGTGCGCTTGTTGCGCGATTTTTCGTACAGGTAAGCGCCGTTAAAGGCTTCGCTTAGCGGTTCCGGCCCCAGGTGTGCCAGCACGTTGCTGGCCGCCAGATCTTCGCACCATAGCCAGGCGCCAAAACGGCGGGGATCGGTATAACGCAACGTCATGCCATTGCTGATCACCAGATCTACGTGGTCGTGCTTGCCGGCTTCGGTTTCCTCAGCCAGCATGCGCAGGCTGCCGGACATGCCCAGATGAACGATAATCCAGCCATGATCCAGTTCAATCAGCAGATACTTGGCGCGACGCTGCACACTGCGTACCGGTTGGTCGCTCAGCGCCAGAATTTGTTCGGAAACCGGCCAGCGCAGACGGGCATTACGCACTACCGCATACTGAATGCTATGGCCGACAAGATAAGGTTCAATCCCGCGGCGGCTGGTTTCAACTTCTGGTAATTCAGGCATCTGGCGCTCTCCCGTTGATTTCCTACCTTTATAAAACAAAAAACCCGGCCGAGGCCGGGTTTTTATTAATCCACTAAAATTATTTAATTTTAGCTTCTTTGTACAGTACGTGTTGACGGACAACTGGATCGAATTTCTTCAGTTCCAATTTTTCCGGCTTAGTACGCTTGTTCTTCGTGGTGGTATAGAAGTGACCAGTACCAGCAGAAGAAACCAGCTTGATCTTCTCGCGAACACCTTTAGCCATGATTCAGTTCCTTAATACTTCTCACCACGGGCACGCAGATCGGCCAAGACCGTCTCAATACCCTTCTTATCGATAACACGCATACCTTTAGCAGATACACGCAGAGTTACAAAGCGCTTCTCAGCCTCAACCCAAAAACGGTGTGAGTGCAGGTTCGGCAGAAAACGGCGTTTGGTCGCGTTCATTGCGTGGGAACGGTTGTTACCGCTCACCGGGCGCTTGCCAGTAACTTGGCAGACTCGGGACATGTCTATTCTCCAAAAATCAAATCAGCTCGAGCTTCGTATAGGGTATGGCCGCCTCGTCAGGCTTTTAGAGCCCATCTCAGCAAACTTCATACTGAGGAGACTCTCGTCATCAGGTCAGAAACCACACATCAGGTCAGAAACCTGCTGAGATAGGCTCTTGCGCCAAACCCAAGATTCTCAAAGGTGGCGTAGTATACGCTCTGAAGCGTAAGTGCTCAAGTCCCGAACAGCTAAAGATCCCACAAGGATCGCGAAAAAATCGCTTAAAGCCATCCGCGCTCGGCAAAAGAGACGCATTCACCCCGACCTATAACCAAATGATCGAGCACTCGGATCTCCAATAACAGGCACGCATTAACCACTTGCTCTGTTATCAAACGGTCGGCGTGACTGGGTTCAGCCTTACCCGAAGGATGATTATGCGCCAGAATAATGGCGGCCGCATTAGCCTTCAACGCTTCGCGCACAATTTCTCTCGGGTATACGACAACGCTGCTGATGGTACCAGCAAACATCTCCTGATGGCGAATAACACGGTGCTGATTGTCTAAAAACAATACCAAAAACACTTCCCGCTCATGATGTGCCAGCAAACTTTGCAGATAATGCTGGGTCATTTTGGGGTTGAGCATGGCATTCTCCTGTGCCAAATGGCTGGAAAAGAAGCGAAATGCCAATTCTGAAATCGCCTGCAGTTGGGCATAGCTGGAATTGCCCAGCCCTTTGTGGCTGCAAAAAACCGAATGGTCTGCCGACATCAAGTGATACAGCGAGCCAAACTGCTCCAACAACTGCTCCGCCAGCTGCATAACATGCACGCCGGGGAAGCCGGTGCGCAGAAAAATGGCCAGTAACTCCGCGTCGGACAATGCCGACGCCCCGTAACACAGCAATTTTTCCCGTGGCGCCAACGTACCCGGCCACAGGGTGATTACCTGACTGCTCATCATCGCCCCCCGAAAACGCACAGCATGCCACGCAGAGATGCGGCCAACGACAGGTGTTTGATAACATTGCGAAGTGCTGCGCAAAGCACAATGTAACGCGTTGCAGACACAGCGGAATCACTCACCTGTCGGGCGGTTATGCTAAAATGGCACATCTTTCGGATTCAATCGGACAATCATGATGACGGGACTTTCCGGCAAACATATTGTGCTTGGCATCAGTGGCGGCATTGCCGCATACAAATGCCCAGAACTGGTACGCCGCCTGCGAGACAGAGGCGCGGAAGTGCGTGTGATAATGACCGGCGCGGCGAAAGCCTTCATCACGCCGCTGACGCTGCAGGCCGTTTCCGGCTACCCGGTCTCAGACGATCTGCTGGATCCCGCCGCCGAAGCTGCAATGGGTCATATTGAGCTTGGGAAATGGGCGGACCTGGTGATTCTGGCCCCGGCCACCGCCGATCTGCTGGCGCGCGTTGCCGCCGGTATGGCCAACGATCTGCTGACGACCGTCTGTCTGGCCACTGCGGCACCTATCGCCGCCGCGCCCGCCATGAACCAGCAGATGTACCGCGCCGTCGCCACCCAGGCCAATCTGCAAACGCTGCAGGCGCGCGGCATGTTGCTATGGGGACCGGACAGCGGCAGCCAGGCTTGCGGCGACGTCGGTCCAGGCCGCATGCTTGACCCGCTGGATATCGTCGAACTGGCGAACAGCCATTTCTCCGCACCGCAAGATCTGAAACATTTAAAGATTATGTTCACCGCCGGCCCAACGCGCGAAGCGCTGGATCCGGTGCGTTTTATCAGCAATCACAGCTCCGGTAAAATGGGCTTCGCTATCGCCCGCGCCGCCGCCGCGCGTGGTGCGCAGGTCATGCTGATCGCAGGGCCGGTCAACCTGCCCACGCCGCCCTGGGTCACCCGAGTGGACGTGATCAGCGCATTGGAAATGGAACAGGCGGTACAGCAACGCGCCGGTCAGCAGGATATTTTTATTTCCTGCGCCGCCGTGGCCGATTACCGCGCCGAACAAATTTCCGATGAAAAAATAAAAAAACAGGGTGATGAAATCATCCTCAAAATGGTAAAAAACCCCGATATCGTTGCCGGCGTTGCCGCAATGACTAAAAACCGGCCTTTTGTCGTGGGGTTTGCTGCCGAAACCCAGAATGTGGAAGAATACGCGCGACAAAAACTGGCGCGTAAGAAACTGGATTTAATTTGCGCTAATGATGTATCGCTTGCAGAGCATGGGTTTAACAGTGACACCAATGCCTTGCACCTTTTTTGGCAGAATGGAGAAAAGCGCCTGGCGCTGAGCGACAAGGCACTCCTTGGCCAACGTTTAATAGACGAGATAGTCAGCCGTTATGATGAAAAAAATCGACGTTAAGATCCTCGACCCGCGTATCGGACAGGATTTCCCTTTACCGACCTACGCTACCCCTGGTTCTGCAGGCCTTGATCTGCGTGCCTGCCTGGACAGCGCTGTCGAGCTGGCACCGGGTGAAACCACGCTGCTGCCGACGGGTCTGGCTATTCATATTGCCGACACCGATCTTGCAGCAGTGATCTTGCCGCGTTCAGGTCTGGGCCATAAACACGGTGTGGTGCTGGGCAATCTGGTCGGTCTGATCGATTCCGATTACCAGGGCCAACTGATGGTTTCCGTCTGGAACCGCGGCCAGAAATCCTTCACTATTGAGCCGGGTGAACGTATCGCACAGATGGTGTTTGTGCCGGTAGTTCAGGCTGAATTCAACCTGGTAGAAGAGTTCGACAGCAGCGAACGCGGTGCCGGTGGCTTTGGCCACTCCGGTCGCCACTAAGCGCAGCCCGATACCTGAACGTCGACAAGGAAATGTCGCCTGAAATCTTGTCACCCCGGGGAAAAGGACAGCTCCATGGCAAGATTTGGCCGACTACGATTACAGCGCATACCAGGGCGCGCGGAGAACACAGGTCGTTAAGGCCGCTGACCCCAGCATCGTAAAAAAGCTATCACATAAGCCGCACAGAGCCCTCTCTGCAACGGCCGGTGCCCGGGTTTCCGAAAGTCTAAGCAGTTTTAGCAAGGGTCTAATCAGACATGGCAGAAAAAGAAAATATCAAAAGGAACCGGCGCGAGGAAATACTGCAGGCATTAGCCCAGATGCTGGAATCCAGCGACGGCAGCCAACGTATTACCACCGCTAAACTTGCCGCTAACGTCGGAGTCTCAGAAGCTGCACTGTACCGGCACTTTCCCAGCAAGACACGGATGTTCGACAGTCTGATCGAGTTTATTGAAGACAGCCTGATCACGCGCATCAACCTGATCTTGCAGGATGAAAAAGAGACCTTTAACCGCCTGCGTCTGATTTTGCTGCTGGTACTGGGGTTTGCCGAACGCAACCCGGGCCTGACGCGTATCATGACCGGCCATGCGCTCATGTTTGAACAAGATCGGCTGCAGGGGCGAATCAATCAGTTGTTTGAACGCATTGAGGCGCAGCTGCGCCAGGTGCTGAAAGAACGAAAACTGCGGGAAGGCAAAGGCTTTATCGTGGACGAAACGCTGCTGGCCAGCCAGTTGCTGGCGTTCTGCGAGGGCATGCTGTCGCGCTACGTGCGCTCCGAATTCCGCTATCGCCCAACGCAAGAATTTGATGGTCGCTGGCCACTGCTGGCGGCACAGCTGCAATAACCCCATGGCCGGGCGCATTGTCTCCGCGCCCGGCTACGTGGATCCTGCGTTAAACCCCGTACTGCTCACGATAGGCACGCACCGCTGCCAGGTGATCTGCCATTTCTGGCTTCTCTTCGAGATAAACGATCAAGTCCTTCAACGTCACGATGGAAATCACCTTGCAGTGATAGTCACGCTCAACTTCCTGAATGGCTGAAATATCCGCACGCCCGCGTTCCTGACGGTCGAGTGAAATCAGCACCCCGGCCAATGTCGCCCCACCGGCGCCGATGATTTCCATCGACTCGCGGATCGCCGTGCCGGCCGTGATCACGTCGTCCACCAGCATCACGCGGCCCTGTAACGGGCTGCCTACCAAGGTGCCGCCTTCTCCGTGGGTCTTGGCTTCCTTCCGGTTAAAGCAGTACGGCACATCGCGCTCATGGTGCTCTGCCAACGCAACCGCCGTGGTGGTCGCGATTGGGATACCTTTGTAGGCTGGACCAAACAGCAGATCAAACTCGATACCGGAGTCCATCAGAGCTTCGGCGTAAAAACGTCCCAGCAGAGCGAGATCACGCCCGGTATTAAACAGGCCGGCATTGAAGAAATACGGGCTGGTGCGGCCGGATTTCAGGGTGAACTCGCCGAATTTCAATACCTGCTTGTTAAGCGCAAACTCGATAAACTGGCGCTGATAGGCTTTCATTACTGCTTCTCCTCGTCTGGTCGGTTAGATCTGTTAATACTGCCGCCCGATCGTCGGGCGTAAAAAAGGCGACTCTTGAGTCGCCTTAAAAAATTAATCTGCCAGCGCCGCTTTCTGCGCCTGGAAGATGGTTTCGATGCCCCCTCGGGCCAGCGCCAATAGCGCCAACAGCTCATCGTGGCTGAACGGCTCGCCCTCGGCGGTGCCCTGCACCTCGATCATGCGACCATCTTCCATCATCACCACGTTCATGTCGGTTTCTGCTGCTGAGTCCTCAACGTACTCCAGATCGCACAGCGCTTCGCCGTTAACGATACCGACGGAAACCGCCGCCACCAGCCCTTTCATCGGGTTGGCTTTCAGCTTGCCGTTGGCCACCAGCGCATTCAGCGCATCGGCCAGCGCAACGCAGGCGCCGGAAATGGACGCGGTACGGGTACCGCCATCGGCCTGCAAGACATCACAGTCGAGAGTGATGGTGAACTCGCCGAGTTTTTTCAGATCAACCGCTGCACGCAGCGAACGGGCGATCAGGCGCTGGATTTCCAGCGTACGGCCACCCTGTTTGCCTTTGGCGGCCTCACGGGCGTTACGGCTGTGGGTGGAGCGCGGCAGCATGCCGTACTCAGCGGTGATCCACCCCTGGCCCTGACCTTTCAGGAAGCGCGGCACACCCTCTTCTACCGTGGCGGTGCACAAAACTTTGGTATCGCCAAACTCAACCAGCACTGAGCCTTCTGCGTGTTTGGTATAATGACGGGTCAGTGTCAGTGGGCGAACTTGTTGTGGTGCTCTGCCTGCAGGACGCATGGGCTCTCTCCGGCTTCTAATCAACGATTGGCTGCGCATTATACGGGCTTCGTGACGTAATGCCTATCCTGCCCGGAGGTCCAACGCTATAATCGCTTCATCTTTTCCTATTACGGGTACGCATCAATGATCCGCAGCATGACCGCCTACGCTCGGCGAGAAATCAAGGGTGAATGGGGCAGCGCAGCTTGGGAGCTGCGTTCCGTTAACCAACGCTATCTAGAAACTTACATCCGTTTGCCGGAACAATTCCGCAGCCTGGAGCCGGTGATCCGCGAACGCATCCGTGGTCGTTTGACCCGCGGCAAAGTGGAGTGCAACCTGCGCTTTGAGCTGGATCCGAGCGCACAAAGCTCAATGATCCTGAACGAAAAACTGGCCAAGCAGCTGGTTGAAGCCGCCAACTGGGTAAAAATGCAGAGCGACGAAGGGGAAATCGACCCTATCGACGTCCTGCGTTGGCCTGGCGTGATGTCTGCTCAGGAACAAGATCTGGACGCCATCAGCGCGCAGCTGATGCAGGCACTGGACGGTGCGCTGGATGACTTCATTATTGCTCGCGAAAGCGAAGGTACCGCACTGAAAGCGCTGATCGAACAGCGTCTGGAAGGTGTGAGTGCCGAAGTGATCAAGGTGCGCGCCCAAATGCCAAACATTCTGCAATGGCAGCGCGAGCGTCTGGTCAGCAAACTGGAAGAAGCTCAGGTACAGCTGGAAAACACTCGCCTGGAACAGGAACTGGTGTTGATGGCGCAGCGCATTGACGTTGCCGAAGAGCTGGACCGCCTGGAAGCCCACGTAAAAGAAACGCACAACATCCTGAAGAAGAAAGAAGCCGTGGGCCGTCGCCTCGACTTTATGATGCAGGAGTTCAACCGCGAATCCAACACGCTGGCATCCAAATCCATCAATGCCGAAGTCACCACCTCAGCCATCGAGCTGAAAGTGTTGATCGAGCAGATGCGCGAGCAGATCCAGAACATCGAGTAACTAGTTTCCTCATAAGCTTAAGCCCGCGCCTGGACTGACCCCATAAAGTTGGACGGTTCATATTAAGCGGCTTTCAGGGCCTGGGTTCGGTATTCTACCGGACTCA
>NZ_JBIEIU010000016.1:0-81968 GCF_052113645.1 Serratia quinivorans
TCGAGGGAGTATTTTGGTTTTGCCATAAAAAACTGCACCTTATTCAGTTGGGTGTCCAACTTTTGGGGTGCAGTTCACATGACTGAACGGGCTTTTCTGAAAGTGGTCGGCGAGAGAGGATGACTAGCATCTGCGATGCTGCCCTGCGGGCCGTTGCCAAAGCAACGTTGTCTCGCTGCGCTCGGCTCAAACCTCCTTCGGAGGTCTCATCCTATAAACTACAGATGTAAAAAAACCCGCTAAAAGCGGGTTTTTTTGAATGTGGTCGGCGAGAGAGGATTCGAACCTCCGACCCACTGGTCCCAAACCAGTTGCGCTACCAAGCTGCGCTACTCGCCGATTTCTTGTTGCAGATACTACTAAATTTTATCGCTTATGTCTATGTAAATATTAAATTTATTAGACATTTTGTGTGGTGCGAAGAGAGGGACTTGAACCCTCACGTCCGTAAGAACACTAACACCTGAAGCTAGCGCGTCTACCAATTCCGCCACCTTCGCACAGTCACAAAACAGCTTAAAATTCTTCACTTCTCTTAGGAAGTGGGGTGGCTAATGGGACTCGAACCCACGACAACTGGAATCACAATCCAGGGCTCTACCAACTGAGCTATAGCCACCATTACTTCTTAACGACTTCACGCGGTAATACTACCACCGCAGCTCTTGCACACAAACTTAATGGTGCGCCCGACAGGATTCGAACCTGAGACCTCTGCCTCCGGAGGGCAGCGCTCTATCCAGCTGAGCTACGGGCGCATAGCGCCGTTGCGGGAGGGGATACTACGGTTTTAACCCAATCCTGTCTAGTGCTTTTTCGCAGAAATGTTGTGTTTGATTACGCTTTGCTCACTCCTGCACAGGAAAGCGCTATCCGCAGCCCCTTTTCACCGGTTATTGCTGTGTTTCTGTCCGTTTTTCAGCCGGATGATGTTTCTTGTGCATGCCGAAAACAAAGTAGCACAGGCTGACTGCCGCTAAGAAAATCGCCCCGACCAGCAGAGAAATACGCGTATCCGGGTTAATTCCCATGCCGATCAGCACGCAGACCAGGAAAGCAATGGTCAGATAGTTCACATACGGGAACATAATCGACTTAAAGCCGTGGGTTTTAATCGCTTCTTTATGAGCACGACGGAAATACAGTTGGCTAATCAGCACCACAAACCACGGCACCATGCCCGGCAGCACGCTGGCACTGTAGACATAGACGAACACCGCCTGCGGATTGGGAATGAGATAGTTCAACCCGGAACCGACCAGCAGACAGGCGATGGTCACGGCGATACAGTTCACCGGCACGCCATTGGCGGACAGCTTGGTCAGCGATGCAGGTAACTGACGGTTCTTGGCCAGCGCATACAGCATACGGCCACCGCTGTACATCCCGCTGTTACAGCCTGAAAGCGCCGCGGTCAGCACCACAAAGTTAATGATACCGGCGGCAGCGACGATGCCGATTTTGGCAAAGGTCAGCACAAAGGGGCTGCCTGCGGTGCCAATACCGTTCCAGGGGAAAATAGTGACAATGACAAAAATAGCGCCAACGTAGAAAATCAGGATGCGCCACAGGATATTGTTAATCGCACGCTTCAATGTCACCTGTGGGTTCTTGGCCTCGCCGGCGGTAATGCCGACCAGCTCAACGCCCTGATAGGACGCCACGACAATGCAGAGCGCAAACAGGAAGCCCTTCCAGCCACCGGCAAAGAAACCGCCGTGTTCGGTCAGGTTGGCGAAGCCTATGGGCTGGCCACCGTTACCGAAGCCAAAGAAGATCACCCCCAGCCCCACCAGAATCATCACAATGATGGTAGTGACCTTGATCATGGCGAACCAGAACTCCAGCTCACCGTAAAGGCGCACCGCCGCCAGGTTGGCCAACGCCACCATCGCCACGGCGATCAACGCCGGTATCCACTGCGGGATTTCCGGGAACCAAAACTGTACGTAGACCCCGACGGCGGTGATTTCCGAGATACCTACGGCAATCCACATAAACCAATAGCCCCAGGCGGTCAGGTAGCCAAAATACGGACTCATGTATTTATGGGCATAAACGGCAAAGGAGCCCGCGACCGGTTCAAGGAACAGCATTTCGCCCATCGAGCGCATGATAAAGAACACGAACAGACCGGCGATGATATAAGCCAACAACACTGACGGCCCCGCCCATTTCAGCGTGCTGGCCGAGCCCATAAACAGGCCGACCCCGATGGTCCCCCCCAGAGCAATCAGCTCGATGTGCCGGGCTTCCAGCCCCCGGTGTAGTCCTTGCGGTTTCTCTTTGTGTGCCATAAATCCTCAATGATATTTTTTGATTATGTTTGCATGCCGGCCGTTACCGGTCGTTATTGTTTTAATGAAAAATAGCGTAAATCCTCTCCCGCCGCTCTGGCGGACATCAGCTTGTGATGGGACGGTCTTACGGCGAGAAAAGCGTCGTTCAGCGCTATCACGCGGGCGCCAACTGCGGGGGATAATTTCCGGACGGTATCGTTTCGCATTTTGCCGCTATAAGCAAACCGCAAATTAAAACTTTATGGAATAAAAACGAGGGAGTTTAGGGGCTGAGGTTATAGGGATGCGGGTTAATCGGCCATAAAGCAGGTTATTTGAACAACGTATTGCATCAGGGCGGAATAATCCGCCCCAACGTCGTCGTTACATCTTGCCGCGATAGTAGTAGCCGACAAACTTCAGCAGCTTCAGTTGGCGGCCAAGGCGGCTCGGTTGGCTTAGCAAACGATAGAGCCACTCCAGACCGAGATGCTGCCAGATCCTGGGTGCACGCTTCACGTGGCCCGTGAACACGTCGTAGGTACCGCCTACGCCCATATACAGCGCCTGGGGATGCACTTTACGGCAGTCACGCATCAGGATTTCCTGTTTCGGCGACCCCATGGCAACCGTCACTATGGCGGCACCGCTGGCGCGGATGCGTTCAAACAATGCGTCCCGCTGTTCAGGCTTGAAATAGCCATCCTGGCTGCCTACCAGGTTCACATTCCACTGGCTGCGCAGCTTCTGCTCGGTTTCCGCCAGTACCGACGGCTTGCCGCCAATCAGGAATACCGGCGTACCCTCACTCCCGGCACGCTGCATCAGCGCTTCCCACAGGTCGGCACCCGCAACGCGTGATACTTCCGCCCCCGGGTATTTACGACGGATCGAGCGCACCATGCTGATCCCGTCGGCATACTTGTATTCCGCTTCATCCAGCAAGGCGTGCAACGCCGTGTCGTCTTCCGCTTTCAATATCTTTTCGGCGTTCATCGCGACCAGCGTGCCCTGTTTTACCCGGCCACCGTCAAACAGAAAATCCAGGCATTGCGCCATATCGCGAAATCCCCACAGGCTGAAACCGCGCAGCACGTATTGAGGAACCGAAATTTTTGCTTCCATCGTTATTATTATCCTTACAGAAGGCCATCGGCCCGCACGGATGATGACAGCGTACGCGTACGCAACACCCGTGCCTTAATCAACCCGGCAGTGTCAAACAGCCAGTACAGCAATTTCGCCACCAGCAAACAGGCACCAAAAATAAGGCAGAAGAACACCACCCGCGAGACAAACGAATCCACCCCTTCCCGCGCCAACACGATGATGTTGAATACCGCGCCAAAACAGAAACTCTGCAATATCGCGGCTTTATAGCGGTTAGGTTCGCTTTTGCCCATCTCATACAGCCAATCAAACCACTTGATGATCATGCCAACCACTATGGCGCCAACCGGAATAAACAGCGCACCGCCCATCACCACCAGCGAGCCGATCAGCGTCGGCGAGATAGCCAGACCGGAATGGTTATTCAACACTTCCCAGGTGAAATAGTTGGCGGTATTGAGCACCGCATCCGGTCGTCCCGGCCACAGCCAGGCCGGAATGAACACGTAGAAATCACGCACTATCGGTGCCAGGCCCTGGAAATCAATCTTGTCGTAGTTTTGCAGCAACAACGCCAGGTTTTCCCACGGCGAGAAGGTATCGCGCGTCAGGTAAAGGAAAGTATAAAACGCTTCGGGACCGCTGACGTCCAGACTGTAGCGCTTCAACGCCAGCCAGAACATGCCGACGATGCCGAACACGCCGGCAGCCACCAGCATCCACAGCGAGATCCAGCCGCGCACGATGCCGATAAACAGAAACAACGAGAAAGCAATAATGATATTGGCGCGGGTACCGCCGACAATCACGTAGGTCAGGAGGCCAAACGCCACCGTCGCCGCCAGGAAAAAGAACCAGGCGCGCAAATCTTGCTTCAGGAAATACACCACCAGCATCGCCGGGATGAAGAAATAGAAGAACCGCTTGAGCGCAACGCCGGAGACGTCACTGGAGAAAATCTGGCTGTAAGAGTTGAGCTTGAACAGCAAGAAACCGTTTTGCATGAAGAAAATGCCCACGGTGCCGATCGCGACCAGCGCCAGCAAAAGCCAGGTCAGATGGGTTTCCACCCGGTTCATGGTGAATACCGGTTTACGCGGCTGCACGCTGCGTTTGCGTAGCCGGGTTTTATAGCTGACGTAATAAATCGCATAAAACGCGGTGGCGGAGAGGATGGCATACAGCAGGAATTCTGCCGGCACCACCTCAACGTCAAACTGAAACGCCAGCAGGCAGGTCAGCGGGAAACCGAAGTAAAAAGTCAGCAGATACAGTAGCGTAAAGAAAACGTTGAAATTAAAGCGGACACGCCGAAACTCCTGGTAAGCCAGCGTAAGAATAAACAGCACGCTCACCAGATAGACGACGAACAACCCGCCAAATTGCGCCAGCGTCATGACTTGTCCCCTGCCGCCAGGGTTAATGCCTGTTGCCAGCCATCAACATAGTTGGGGTTAAAGAAGGCAATAGCCTGCTTATCGACTGACGCCAGTTGCCGCTGTGCTTCGCGCACTACCGCCTCATCCAGCGAATCGCCGTAGAACAGCACCGGCAGATGCTGTTCCGCCAGATCCTGCCAGAACGGGTTCTGCCGGCTCAACACGAACGGGACGCCAAACTGGATCAGCAGACACAGCGTACCTATGCCCTGCTGGCGGTTAAAAATAAAGTAACCGAGATCGCACTCGCGCAGAATATTCAGGTAATCGTCGAACGCCACCTGCTGCGTCAGCACCTGCAGGTTCTTGGCGCTGAACAACGCCAAGCCGGCGGCGCGCACCTGTTCAATATAAGCGTCGTTATTGGCCGGATAGCCCATCGGCAGGATCACGCGAACCTCCGCACCAAACTGCTGATGAATCGCTTGCAGCGCCTCAACGTGGCGGTTGGTGCGATCGCCGGAGTTCCCCACCAGAATGGTCATCGGCCCGGCCAGGTTTTTCTCTACCTCAATACCGGTTAACGCCGGGTCCATCCGTGTCGGGAAATACAGCAGAGAGGCCGGCACGCGCACATGGCGCTGCTGGTAGTGGATCACATCGCCGCGGGTAGCAAACACGTGCCCGACTCTGCCCTGCGCAATACGACGCAGGATATAGAACAGGCGGAATTTCCAGCTGGTCGCATCTTCGTACAGGTCAGCGCCCCAGATATGCCAGCTCACCTGGTGGGCCTTGATTTTACCGCTCAGTAACGCCAGCCACAGCGTGGGGTTAAACTGACCGTGCAGGAAGAAACGCTGATTGCGATCGGCCTGAGCACGGGCAATGACCGCCATCGCCAGGCTTTTCTTGTCCGGATGGCATACAATGTTCAGCTCGGGGAACGGCCCTAACGCCGCAGCGTCTTTGGCGGCTACCATAAAATGACACGTCTGTTCGGACGGCAGGCGTTTCGCCAACACATCGTTGAAGAAACGCAGCACCGTCTGATTGTGATGCGGGATATCAGATCCCAGTACGTGAATCAGTGTGGTCATACTCGTCTACGATAAAGAATAAATACGCAGCTACAGAGCGTGAAATACACGATGTAGGTTGCCATGTAGGCCTGTGCCGCTCCCAGCGCGCCGTGCAAGGGTATCAACCAATGCGAGAACAGCGTTAACAACAGGAACTGACTGACTTCGGTCAGGATATAAAAACGCAGCGACGCCTTGGCGATGACCAGGTAGCCGAACACATAAGCGCCAACCTTCAGGACATCCCCCACCAGTTGCCAGGCAAACAGATCGCGCATCGCGACGAACTTGTCCGTGAACAGCAACCAGATGGCGAAATCGCGCAGCAACCAGACCGTGAAACTCGCCGCCGCCACCGCGGGCAGCACAAATTTCAGCGAGCGCACAATCTCCTGCGAGATGGCGCTTTTTTCCTTCAACCGCGACAGCGTGGGCAACAGATAGACGGTAAACGAGGCGGTGATAAACTGCAGGTAAGCGTCGGAAATACTGCTGACGCCCTGCCAAATCCCCACCTCATCCCAACTGTAATGGCTGGCCAGCAGGTTACGCATCATCACATAGGCCACCGGCAGCGTCACTGAAGTGATCAACGCCATAATGGTGAACTTGCCGAGATGGCTAGCCAACGCTTTGTCCCAGGCCAGCGCCAGATAACGCAGCGGCAAGGTTTTGCGCCGCCACAGCATAAAACCGGCAGGCAGCACCACCAGTGCCGGCACCAGCGCCAACCCCGCCAGCGCGCCTTCATAGCCGCCCAGCTTAAAGCACAGGTAGTAGGCCACCACGCCAATCAGGCTGCCGCCAATCACCGCCAGTGCATTGCCCATCGCATCACGGTAGCCTTTCAGCACCGCCATAAACAGGTTGGCATAGGCAATACCCATCTGAATAAACGCCACCGCCCGCACCACGCCGACATAGTCCGCATGGCCGAACAGCCCGATGCTGATAGGCTCCGCCGCGAACAGAAACACCAGCGCCAACAGCGTGGAGAAGCCCAGCACGATGCTTGACGCCGTGCCGACAGCCAGCCGCAGCCGCTGTGGATCCTGATGATATTCGGCAACGTATTTGGTGATGCCGTTAAAAATCCCGGCACCGGACAGTACGCCCAGCACGGTAATCAACTGGCGGAAGTTACCCGCTTGCCCAACCCCGCTGGGGCCAAACGCCACCGCCAGCAGTTTCACCACCAACAGCCCCACGCCAATTTTGATCAGCGTGGAACCGGCGGTCCAAATCGATGCTTTTGCCAGCGACATATCAGGCGCAGAAGCTAAGAATGGTATTGATCACCGTACGCTGAGTGACATCTGACATATTGTAGAACAACGGCAGGCGTACCAGACGGGCGCTTTCCTGGCTGGTGAAGCGGTCTTCACCGGCAAAACGGCCAAAACGATCGCCCGCTGGGCAGTCGTGCAGCGGGATATAATGGAACACCGCCATGATTTCGGCTTCTTTCATATAATCGATAAATGCCGTGCGGTCTTCAACGTCACGCAGCTTGATATAGAACATGTGCGCATTGTGTACGCAGTCTGCCGGAATGGTCGGCAGCGTGATACGTCCGGCCTTCGCCAATGGCAGGAAACTGTCGTAATACTTCTGCCACAGCGCCAGACGGCGTTGGTTGATACGTTCGGCGGCTTCCAGTTGGCCCCACAGATAGGCAGCCTGCAGATCTGACATCAGATAGCTGGAACCAATATCGCGCCAGGTGTATTTGTCCACCTGTCCACGGAAGAACTGGCTGCGGTTGGTGCCTTTCTCACGAATGATTTCCGCCCGGTCAATCAGCGTCGAATCGTTGATCAGCGTGGCGCCGCCCTCACCGCCTGCGGTGTAGTTTTTGGTTTCATGGAAGCTAAAGCAACCAATATGGCCGATAGTCCCGAGCGCTTTGCCCTTGTAGGTGGCCATCACACCCTGCGCGGCATCTTCCACCACGTACAGGTCATATTTTTTCGCCAGCGCCATGATGGTATCCATCTCGCACGCCACACCGGCGTAATGCACCGGTACGATGACTTTGGTCTTATCGGTGATAGCCGCTTCGATTTTGCTTTCATCGATGTTCATGGTGTCCGGACGCAGATCGACAAACACCACGGTGGCGCCACGCAGCACAAAGGCGTTAGCGGTTGAAACAAAGGTAAAACTCGGCATGATCACTTCATCGCCCGGCTGGATATCCAGCAGGATCGCCGCCATCTCCAATGAGGCGGTACAGGACGGCGTCAACAGCACCTTCGGGCAGCCAAACCGCTGTTCCATCCACTGTTGGCAACGGCGAGTAAAACCACCATCTCCGCACAGCTTGCCACTGTCCATCGCAGCCTGCATATAGTCAAGTTCAGTGCCAACAACCGGTGGAGCGTTAAATGGGATCATGTTTTCCTCTGTATAACCAATACGAGGTGCTTTCAATAACAGCACCCTGTCGTTGATAGAGCCGTAATGCGGCTAAATTGCCGAGCTGGGTCGCCACCCGCAGGCGCTGCTGGGAACCTTGTCGGCACTCTGTAATGGCCGCCGCCATCAAGCGCGCGCCAATCCCTTTGCCTGACGCGCCGGGGAATGCCGCCAGCAAGCCGATTCGCGCCTCTTGGCTGCCGATATCGCGCAGGCTGACAAACCCCTCCGGCTGCCCGGCCTCATCCAACGCCAGCAGGCACTGGTGGTCAAAGGTTCCCAATACCGCTTTCTCGATCCAGGCGGCATAGAAGCGCCCACTGTCTTGGGCATCGTACCAAGGGGCACGGAAACGGCTGGCGGTGAACACGCTGGCTGCCGCCGCACGCAGGGCCGGAATATCAGCCGGTACTGCAGGGCGAATCGCCAGCGGCGGCGCACTTTGCGACGATGCACATTCCGTGCCAATATTCAGCACCAGATCGACTTCAGCCTCGACCAGTTGGAAACCCAGACCAGACAATCCATCTGCCCAAGCGGTTTGATGCGCCGGAATTTTGGCCTGCACCAAGGCATAGGCGGCCAAATCGGCCTCGGTAAGTACCGGGGCTGCCGTGGAAAAGTTGAGTTTTGCGCTGTTAAGGGCGAAAAACTCAGTTTCCCAGGCTAAAGGTTCAATATTGGCGTGGACGCGCATGCAATAAATCCAACAGGTACTTGCCGTAACCGGTTTTGACCAACGCCTGTGCGGCGCGTTTCACGCCATCGTCATCCAACCAACCATTGCGCCAGGCGATCTCTTCCAGACAGGCAATTTTAAAACCCTGACGTTTTTCCACCGTCTGCACGAAGCTGCTGGCTTCCAGCAGGCTGTCATGAGTCCCGGTATCCAGCCAGGCGAAACCGCGGCCCAGCAGTTCAACGGTCAGTTCACCACGTTCCAGATACATCTGATTAATACTGGTAATTTCCAGTTCGCCGCGTGATGAAGGTTTAACCTGTTTGGCAAACTCCACCACCTGACTGTCATAAAAATACAGGCCGGTAACCGCCCAATTGGACTTAGGTACGGCAGGCTTTTCTTCAATCGATAAAGCGCGGAAATTATCGTCAAACTCCACCACGCCAAAACGTTCGGGATCCATCACCTGGTAGCCGAACACGGTAGCCCCTTGCGTGCGCGCAGCGACCGTTTTCAATTTCGGGCTGAACCCTTGACCGAAGTAAATATTGTCACCTAACACCAAACAGCTCGGTTCGCCGGCCAGAAATTCTTCACCGATCAGGAACGCCTGCGCCAAACCATCGGGACTCGGCTGCTCGGCATAGCTGAGATTAATACCGAACTCTTCGCCGCTGCCCAACAGGCGTCTAAATGAAGGAAGATCTTCCGGTGTGGAAATAATCAGGATGTCACGGATCCCCGCCAGCATCAGCACTGACAGCGGATAGTAAATCATCGGCTTATCGTAGATCGGGAGCAACTGCTTGGATACGCCACGAGTAATGGGATGCAAACGAGTACCGGAACCACCCGCCAGAATAATACCTTTCATACTCACTCCAGAATCCACAGGGCTGCCACTCAGGCAACCCGGGTTAGATTTAGTCGGATAAACCTAAACGCTCACCCGCATAGGAACCATCCTGAACGCGACGCCACCAGGTTTCATTGTTCAGGTACCAGGAAACCGTTTTGCGAATGCCGCTTTCAAAGGTTTCTTGCGGGCGCCAGCCCAGCTCCCGGTCAATTTTCCCGGCATCGATCGCATAGCGCATATCATGGCCTGGGCGATCCTTGACGTAGGTGATCAGATCGCGGTATTTCTCCACGCCCTGAGGTTTGTTCGGTGCCAGTTCTTCCAGCAGATCGCAAATGGTCTGCACGACTTCGATATTTTTGCGCTCGTTGTGGCCGCCGATATTGTAGGTTTCACCCACCACACCTTCAGTAACCACCTGGTACAACGCACGCGCATGGTCTTCAACATACAACCAGTCACGCACCTGTGCACCATTGCCATATACCGGCAAAGGTTTACCGGCAACGGCATTGAGGATCACCAGCGGGATCAGTTTCTCCGGGAAGTGATACGGGCCGTAGTTATTGGAGCAGTTGGTGACCAAGGTCGGCAAACCGTAGGTACGCAGCCAGGCGCGGACCAGGTGATCGCTGGAAGCCTTGGAGGCTGAATACGGGCTGCTTGGCGAGTAAGGCGTGGTTTCGGTGAACAGATCGTCCGTTCCGTGCAGGTCGCCATACACTTCGTCGGTGGAAATGTGGTGGAAACGGAAGCTCTGCTTCTTCTCCGCATCCAGCGGCTGCCAGTAATGACGGGCCGCCTCCAGCATGGTGTAGGTGCCCACCACGTTGGTTTCAATAAAGGCTGCCGGGCCATCGATCGAACGGTCGACGTGGCTTTCCGCCGCCAGGTGCATGATCACATCCGGCTGATACTGGGCAAACACCCGATCCAGCGCTGCACGATCGCAGATATCCACCTGTTCAAACGCATAGCGTTCGCTATCGGCAATCACCGCAAGCGATTCCAGGTTACCTGCATAAGTCAGTTTATCCACCACCACCACGCGGTCCTGCGTGGCGTCAATAATATGCCTGACTACTGCGGAGCCGATGAAACCGGCCCCACCGGTAACTAAAATACGTTTCAACGCCATACTCCTTTGGTATCGACTACCCAGGATTGCGTGATCTCTTCCGGCTTTATCGCCTTGAATTGCTTATGATCGACCAGCATCACGAGCACATCCGCCTGCTGCAGCGCATCGGCCATCGCTTTCAGCGTCACATGGCCGGCCAGCGATTTCGGCAGTTGCTCAACGTTTGGCTCTACCACCAGGGTTTCGCCAACGTGCCAATCGGCAATCAAATGCGCCACTTCCACCGCCGGGCTTTCGCGCAAATCGTCGATATTCGGCTTGAAGGCCAGGCCGAAGCAGGCAATTTTCACTTCCGATGCGCGCTTGTCAGTGGCCGCCAGACAGTCGGCAACCGCCGCTTTCACACGATCAACCACCCACAGTGGTTTTCCGTCATTCACCAGACGCGCGGTATGAATCAAACGCGCCTGTTGCGGATTCTGCGAAACGATAAACCAGGGATCGACCGCAATGCAGTGACCACCGACGCCAGGGCCAGGCTGCAGAATATTGACCCGTGGATGGCGATTCGCCAGGCGGATCAGCTCCCAAACATTGATGCCCTGATCGGCGCAAATCAACGACAGCTCATTGGCAAAGGCGATATTCACATCGCGGAAGCTGTTTTCGGTCAGTTTGCACATCTCAGCGGTGCGTGAATTGGTGATCACACACTCGCCCTCGAGGAAAATTTTGTACAGCGCGCTGGCACGGTCCGAGCATTTTGGCGTCATGCCGCCAATCACGCGGTCGTTCTGAATCAGCTCAACCATCACCTGCCCCGGCAGCACGCGCTCCGGACAGTAAGCAATGTTCACGTCGGCGGCCTCACCGGCCTGCTGCGGGAAGCTGAGATCGCTACGTGCCTCGGCCAGCCACTGCGCCATCTGCTCAGTGGCGCCCACCGGTGAGGTGGACTCCAGGATCACCAGATCGCCTTTTTTCAGCACGGGTGCCAGTGATTTGGCCGCGGCTTCGACATACGCCAGGTCCGGCTCATGGTCACCTTTAAACGGCGTCGGTACCGCGATCAGGAAAGCATCTGCGGCCAGGGGTTTGGTCACCGCTTGCAGATAGCCGCCGTCGACCGCGTCTTTCACCACTTTATCCAGATCGGGTTCAACGATATGGATCGCGCCGCGATTAATGGTATCCACCGCATGTTGGTTAACATCTACGCCCACCACTTTCTTCTTGCGGGAGGCAAACGCCGCCGCCGTTGGCAGACCGATGTAACCCAGGCCGATAACCGAAATAGTGTTAAAACTCATAGTGTCACCTGATGATTCTTCAAAGCTTCCAGAATACGCTGGCAGGCATGCCCGTCACCGTAAGGGTTATGCGCCCGGCTCATGGCATGATATTCATTTTCATCCGTCAGCAACCGGTTAACCGCATCAACAATTTTGGTCACGTCGGTCCCCACCAGACGTACCGTGCCCGAATCTACCGCTTCCGGTCGCTCGGTGGTGTCACGCATCACCAACACCGGTTTCCCCAATGACGGCGCTTCTTCCTGAATGCCGCCAGAGTCGGTCAGGATCATATAAGCGTTAGCCATCAGATACACAAAGGGCAAGTAATCCTGCGGGTCGATCAGGATGATATTATCAATCCCTTTCAGAATGCGGTTGACGGGCTCGCTGACGTTGGGATTGAGGTGCACCGGATAGACCACCTGCACCTCTGGATGAGTACGGGCAATTTCTGCCAGCGCACTGCAGATTCGCTCAAACCCACCGCCAAAACTTTCACGTCGATGGCCCGTCACCAGGATCAACTTTTTGTCGGCGTCCAGGAACGGGTAGCGTTGTGCCAGGCTGTCATGTAATACGGCATCCCCCATCACCCGATCGCGTACCCAGAACAACGCGTCGATCACCGTGTTGCCCGTGACGAAGATATGATCATCCGGCAACAGTTCGCGCAACAGGTTCTGCCGCGAGTTTTCCGTCGGGGCAAAATGGTACATGGCCAGATGACCGGTCAGCTTGCGGTTGGCCTCTTCCGGCCACGGGGAGTAAAGGTCGCCGGTACGCAGACCCGCCTCTACATGCCCAACCGGGATACGCTGATAAAACGCCGCCAAACTGGTCGCCAGCGTGGTGGTGGTATCACCGTGAACCAACACCACATCCGGTTTGAACTCTTCAAGAACGCCTTTCAGGCCTTCGAGAATACGGCAGGTGATCTCACTCAATCCCTGGCCCGGCTTCATAATGTTCAGATCGTAATCAGGCACAATCTCAAATAACCTCAATACCTGATCCAACATCTCACGATGCTGTGCCGTCACGCAGACTCTTGATTCAAAGGCTTCATCCTGAGCCAGGGCATGTACCAGCGGTGCCATTTTTATGGCTTCAGGTCTGGTGCCGAAAACAGTCAACACTTTCACAGCGAATCTCTTATTGTCGGTTAGCCGCAGGCGTACCTGCGAATTGGGCGCATACGCGCCCATCAGCGAATTATTATATTATTTTTAATTACGCGGCCGACGCACCAGGGCAACACCTGCGCCAACCAAAGCGCCCATTGCGCCCCACATGATCAACCAGAATATCCGTCGCGGACTGTCACGTTTTACCGGTTCTTCCGGGGTCCGCAAATAGCGGTAAGTCTGAAATTTCTCGTCCAGCGTTGGGCCTACGTTCAAGGTCGCCAGCATCGCACGATTTTGATCATAATCCAGATCGAAAGTGGGTCCCGAAGCCTGTAACCCTTCCAGACGCGCCTGCAGCATAGGTTTACCCAGCAGGAACAAATCGGAGTCTGGCAACTGTTCTGCCGGCGTATCGGTCTGAGTCCGGCTGATCCCCTGCGTCTCGGCAATTTTTAACGCCTGTTGGATGGTGTTAAGCTCGCGCTTATACACCGCCTCCGCCACCGCTTCCTGACGCTTGACCTGCGCTTTCATCGAGGTGGTTCGAGCCGCCCAGGCGCCCTGGATCTCTTCGTTCAAATGTTGAGCCGCACGGTGGCTGGCAAACGCCACATACTGACGCAGCAAGCGGTTGGCATCTACCGCCGTTTCCGCCGTCAGCTTCACACCGTCGTTCGGCGCTTTTTTATCATCGCGCGGCGTGAACTGAATGTTGTTAATCAGTTCATCGAGCAAGGCCGCATCGGCAGCTGCATCGCCTTCCTGCCGTTGTTTGTAATAATCGCTCTGCAGCCAGAAGTCACGGCGCGTGTCATAGGCTGCCAACTGCATAATAAATTCATTATAGGCTTCGTCAGCAATGCCCGGCTGTTCGGAAACTGCAGCCGGCAGAGTACGCACATCCAGATTACGCAGGAATTGTTGCTGGGAATAATACCCCCCCAACGCATTCACCGTTGGCCGATCGGTAATCGCCGCCGCACTCCACTCCTGTTTCACCAGGTAGGAAACCGTCAATGCAACCACGGCAAATAGCGCCGCAATACCGATAATCCATGGCTTACCGCGCCACAGGGTACAGCACAGGCCGCGGATATCGAGTTCGTTATCCACTGGCGGGATAGTCTTGTCAGACGTTGTTTCTGGATTCATCACTGCCCAAAAGCCTCTGGTTAGGATTCTTGCTTATTGTCGGTCGAACGCCGCAGGCGCCGCTTGATACGCTTAATGTAACGTGCAACACGCCAGGCGCGCTTAATGCAGTAACCGTACAAGAAGAAGGCAAGCAAGAATAATGCCAACATCACCCATTCAGGGATAAAAGTAAGACGTTCGCCGAGTACGCCAATCGCCGCCAGCAGCGCCGCCGCCAGAGTAATCAGCACGAAAGCCTGCCGCGGCGTAAAGCCTGCGCGCATAATCAGATGGTGAATATGTTGGCGGTCTGGGGAGAAAGGGCTCATCCCTTTGCGTAAACGACGGTACATGATCGCAATCATGTCCATCAGTGGAATAGCGATAATCCACAGGGCAGTTACCGGATTAATGGAATGGGCTTTGCCTTGTGAACTTTGCAACAGTAGCCAAATGGCGGTAAAACCGATCAGCGTGCTGCCGGCATCCCCCATAAACACCTTGTAACGCCGGCCAAGAATGCCGAGGTTAAGCAGGATATAAGGAACGATGGCGGCAATCATCGCGAAGCACCAGAAGGCCAAATCTGAGTGACCGCTCAGGTACAACAACACGCCCAGCGCACCGAAAGAAACGCACGAAAGCCCGCCCAGCAGACCGTCGATGCCGTCCACCATGTTAAAGGCGTTGATTGCCGCCCAAACGGCAAACAGCGTGACCAGATAGCCGAACGGCCCCAGCTGCATTTCCCAATCGCCCAGCACATGACCAAAACTGCGCAGGTAAAGCCCGGCGAAAACCATCATCGCAACGCCGACCAATGCCTGAACCAGCGCACGAATCTTAACGCTGATGTCGAAACGATCGTCAAGAGCACCGACGAACACTAATACCCCCGCACAAGCGAGGTATAGTTTTCCATGGGCAATCGTTTGGTCAGAGATCAGGAAGGCAAAGCACAGCCCGGCGTAAACAGAAATACCGCCGACAAGTGGGATCAATCCCTGATGGCGTTTGCGGTAATTAGGTTTATCAACCAGACCAATACGTTTTGCTGCTTTGCGAGCAACAAAGAGAAAAGCCAAGGAAAACAGGAAAACAAATAGAATTTCAGTACTCATAGTGAGTAAGTTCACAGTTAACAAGATCTCTGTAGAAGATAAGGCAGCTTAACACGGGCGACAGGTTGCGCCATGAGGTCCCGCTACCTTTCAGTCATTTCCTATGACAACAGCCATTCATTCTTATTTCACGCTTCTGTCTGCCGTTTAAACAGTAGCCATGCGCGAACGACGAAGCGCCGGCCGCAAATAAGATGAATTCTCAGTAAGCCACGAAAATAACTTACGTTTCCATTTCTGTTACTTATCGTATCTGCCAAAAGCAAAAAACGCCACGACTAGGCGTGGCGTTCTCTGAATTTTTTACTCAATTATGAGCGCATCGTCATTTATGAGCGCTTCATCATATCGAAGAATTCATCATTGGTCTTGGTCATCGCCAACTTGTTAATGAGGAATTCCATTGCGTCAATTTCACCCATTGGGTGAATGATTTTACGCAGGATCCACATTTTCTGCAGTTCTTCAGACGTGGTGAGCAATTCTTCTTTACGGGTACCGGAACGGTTGTAGTCGATCGCAGGGAATACGCGCTTCTCGGCGATTTTACGCGCCAGATGCAATTCCATGTTGCCGGTACCTTTAAATTCTTCGTAGATAACCTCATCCATTTTCGACCCGGTATCAACCAGTGCGGTCGCGATGATGGTCAGGCTGCCGCCTTCCTCAACGTTACGAGCCGCGCCGAAGAAACGCTTAGGACGATGCAGGGCGTTGGCATCCACACCACCGGTCAACACTTTACCGGAAGCCGGTACTACGGTGTTGTAGGCACGGGCCAGACGGGTGATGGAGTCGAGCAGGATGATCACGTCTTTCTTATGCTCAACCAGGCGCTTGGCCTTCTCAATCACCATTTCTGCAACCTGGACGTGGCGAGAAGCCGGCTCGTCAAAGGTAGAGGCGATCACTTCGCCCTTCACCAGACGCTGCATCTCGGTCACTTCTTCCGGACGTTCGTCGATCAGCAGGACCATCAGTACGCAGTCTGGGTGGTTGTAAGCGATGCTTTGCGCGATGTTCTGCAGCAGCATGGTTTTACCGGCTTTCGGCGGAGCAACAATCAGACCACGCTGGCCACGGCCAATCGGCGAAGCCAGATCCAGCACGCGAGCCGTCAGGTCTTCGGTTGAACCGTTACCGCGTTCCATCCGCAGACGGGAGTTGGCATGCAGTGGGGTTAAGTTCTCGAACAGGATCTTGCTGCGGGCGTTTTCCGGTTTGTCGTAGTTAACTTCGTTAACTTTCAACAGGGCAAAGTAGCGCTCGCCTTCTTTTGGCGGACGAATCTTACCGGAAACGGAGTCACCTGTACGGAGGTTAAAACGGCGGATTTGGCTAGGGGATACATAGATGTCGTCGGGGCCTGCAAGGTAGGAACTGTCTCCAGAGCGGAGGAAACCAAATCCATCCTGCAATATCTCCAACACGCCATCGCCGAAGATATCTTCTCCACTTTTCGCATGTTGCTTAAGGATAGAGAAGATAATGTCCTGCTTGCGCATGCGGGCAAGGTTTTCCAGCCCCATATTTTCGCCGAGAGTAATCAGCTCAGAAACCGGCGTATTCTTTAATTCGGTAAGATTCATAGTGGTGGGTTCTTAAACTCGGGGTATGTCTCGAACTTATATCGTGAATGGTATGGCAGCGGGATATCTCTTTCGTCATTCTGGTGGTTGCCTTGGCTTCCCTGGCTCACCCTGCAGCACTAAGCTGCGGAGATGCGTTCGGTTGCCGACGGGCCACACTTTGAAATCCAGTGGATATTCGTGCCTGTTTACTGGACGTTCGATCACCGGGCGCTGAGCCGTCACGGTAAGAAATGGCTTACAGAGGACGCGCGCATTGACGGTTTAAGATCGAAGGTACCTTAAAATTGATTTTGCAAAACCGTTTGATTGTCAAAACACGGGCTGAGTTCATTTTTTCTTTCAACGCCAGCGGTTCAACACAGAGTAAAGCTTTAGATTTAGACTCTTTAGATTTAAAACTTCGGGCAAGTTCTATATGCAGTATGGTTAAACTTAACACGCTTCTTGGCAGGCGTCTAGCGGTGAATTGAACATCCCCGCTAGACGCCTGTATACCCCCGCAGTCTCTCACTCCGCGGCTTTATTGACCGCAGTGTCAGAGCCCTTGGGCATAGGGCATCCCGCCCGATTACAGATTCGCGTTAAGGAAATCTTTGAGCTGGCCTTTGGACAGCGCACCAACCTTGGTCGCGGCCACTTCACCGTTCTTGAACAGCAACAGCGTAGGGATACCACGGATACCGTACTTAGGCGCGGTTGCCGGGTTTTGGTCGATATTCAGCTTGGTGATGGTCAGCTTGCCTTCGAACTCATCGGCAATCTCATCCAGAATCGGAGCAATCATCTTGCACGGTCCACACCATTCAGCCCAGAAATCGACCAGGATTGGCCCTTCAGCTTTCAGCACGTCGGTGTCGAAGCTGCCGTCAGTCAGGTGAATAATTTTATCGCTCATGTTCTACTCCAAAGGATTGTGTCTACCTTGTTGGTGTAGCATTAACCAACCTAAGGTGACTTTATTTCACCGGATACGCTTTCGTAAAGCAATAGTTAGCTGATATTCTACCACACTATGAGCAAAACACACTTGACCGAACAGAAGTTTTCCGACTTCGCCCTGCACCCGTTAGTCCTTGAAGCCCTTGAAAAGAAAGGGTTTCAACATTGCACGCCTATCCAGGCGTTAGCATTGCCGCTCACGCTCTCCGGGCGTGACGTTGCAGGTCAGGCGCAAACCGGTACCGGAAAGACGCTGGCATTTTTAGCGTCTACTTTTCACTATTTGCTTTCTCACCCGGCGAAACAGGATCGCCAGACCAACCAGCCGCGCGCCTTGATCATGGCGCCAACGCGTGAACTGGCGGTACAGATCCACTCCGACGCGGAAGCCCTGTCCCAATCCACCGGCCTGAAACTTGGCCTGGCGTATGGCGGCGATGGCTACGACAAACAGCTGAAAGTGCTGGAAAGCGGCGTTGATATCCTGGTCGGTACCACCGGTCGTTTGATCGATTACGCCAAACAGAACTATATCGATCTGGGCGCGATCCAGGTTGTGGTGCTGGATGAAGCCGACCGTATGTACGATCTGGGCTTTATCAAAGACATTCGCTGGTTGTTCCGTCGCATGCCTGCGGTCGATCAACGCCTGAACATGCTGTTCTCTGCCACCCTGTCCTATCGCGTACGCGAGCTGGCTTTCGAGCAGATGAACAACGCCGAATATGTTGAAGTGGAACCGGAACAAAAAACCGGCCACCGCATTAAAGAAGAACTGTTCTACCCTTCCAACGAAGAAAAGATGCGTCTGTTACAGACGTTGATCGAAGAAGAGTGGCCGGACCGCTGCATCATCTTCGCCAACACCAAGCACCGCTGTGAAGACGTCTGGGGCCATCTGGCTGCCGATGGTCACCGCGTAGGCCTGTTGACCGGCGATGTGGCGCAGAAAAAACGCCTGCGCATTCTGGACGACTTCACCAAGGGTAACCTCGATATTCTGGTCGCCACCGACGTCGCCGCCCGCGGTCTGCACATCCCGTTAGTGACTCACGTCTTCAACTACGACTTGCCTGACGACTGTGAAGACTACGTTCACCGTATCGGTCGTACCGGCCGTGCCGGCGAAAGCGGTCATTCCATCAGCCTGGCCTGCGAAGAGTACGCGCTCAACCTGCCGGCGATCGAAACCTACACCGGCCACAGCATTCCGGTGAGCAAGTACAACAGCGATGCGTTACTGACTGACCTGCCTGCGCCGAAACGCCTGGCTCGCCCACGCGGCGGCAACGGTCCACGTCGTAACTCAGCGCCACGTCGTGGCGGTGCGCCACGCAACAACCGTAAACGTTCAGGCTGATAGACAATGCTCAGTTCCAGCGCACTTTATGCCGCTATCGATCTTGGCTCCAACAGCTTCCACATGTTGGTGGTGCGCGAAGTGGCCGGCAGTATTCAGACCCTGGCGCGTATCAAGCGAAAAGTGCGTCTGGCGGCCGGGCTGGATCAGAACAATCTCCTGTCGCATGAGGCCATGCAACGCGGATGGCAATGCCTGAAGTTGTTTGCCGAACGTCTGCAGGACATTCCCCGCGAGCAAATCCGCGTGGTCGCCACGGCCACGCTGCGTCTGGCGTCCAATGCCGATGAATTCCTGCAGACCGCCGAGCAAATTCTCGGTTGTCCGATCCAGGTGATCAGCGGCGAGGAAGAAGCGCGGCTGATCTACCACGGTGTAGCCCATACCACTGGCGGCCCGGACCAACGTTTGGTGGTCGATATCGGCGGCGGCAGTACGGAGCTGGTCACCGGCACCGGTGCGCAGGCCGCTCAGCTGTACAGTCTGTCGATGGGCTGCGTCACCTGGCTGGAACGGTTCTTCACCGATCGTAATTTGGGGCAGGACAATTTCGAGCGTGCCGAACAGGCTGCGCGTGAAATGGTTCGTCCCATCGCGCCGCAGCTGCGCCAGCACGGTTGGCAGATCTGCGTCGGCGCTTCCGGCACCGTCCAGGCGCTGCAGGAAATCATGGTAGCCCAGGGCATGGATGAACGTATTACCCTGTCCAAACTACGCCAATTGAAGCAGCGCGCCATTCAGTGCGGCAAGCTGGAAGAGCTGGAAATAGAAGGGCTGACGCTGGAACGCGCCCTGGTGTTCCCAAGCGGGCTGTCCATTCTGCTGGCCATTTTCCAGGAGTTGGGCATTGAAAGCATGATGCTGGCCGGCGGAGCGCTACGCGAAGGACTGGTTTACGGCATGCTGCATCTGCCGGTCGAACAGGATATCCGCAGCCGCACCATTCGTAACCTGCAACGCCGCTACCTGTTGGATACCGAGCAAGCCGAGCGTGTCAGCCAACTGGCCGCCAATTTCTCGCAGCAGGTGAGCAATGAATGGCAGCTGGATGCGCGATGTCGCGAGTTATTGCACAACGCCTGCCTGATCCACGAAATCGGCCTCAGCGTTGATTTCAAGCAGGCGCCGCAACACGCCGCCTACCTGATTCGCCATCTGGATTTACCCGGTTTCACTCCGGCACAGAAAAAGCTGCTTGCCACTCTGCTGCAAAACCAGAGTAACCCCCTCGATCTGCCGCTGCTGAGCCAGCAAAACGCCCTGCCGCCACGTATGGCGCAACGTTTATGCCGGATTTTGCGCCTGGCCATCATCTTTGCCAGCCGTCGCCGCGACGACACGCTGCCGGCGGTGCGCTTGCGCGCCAATAATGATGACGAGTTGACGGTGATCCTGCCACCAGGTTGGCTGGAGCAGCACCCGTTACGGGCGGAAGCGCTGGAACAGGAAAGTCATTGGCAAAGCTATGTTCACTGGCCGCTGATTCTGGAAGAACAACGTTGATATGACAAGGGCGCTAACCGCGCCCTTAATTTTATGACAAACACCCGAAAAATGGGATTTTCGGATGTTTGGGATAAGCCAGAGACATCATCCTTTGTTTTTATTAGCCCACAGATCGTGTTTTCAACCACAAAGGACTTTGTCAGCAGACTGAGGGCGCTAACCGCGCCCTTTCTTTTAGCTTCCGCCTTTGGCCTTGGCCAACTGAGCACGAATATTGGCCAGATGGCTCTGCCCTTTTTGCATCCTTTCCTGCGGGCTAACCACCTTGCGCTCGCTTTCCCACGCCAGGTCATCCTGCGGTAGTTCCAACAAGAAACGGCTCGGCTCCGGACGCACCAACTCGCCATACTGACGACGCTCGCGGCACAGAGTGAAAATCAGCTCTTTTTGGGCGCGAGTGATCCCCACGTAGGCCAAACGTCGCTCTTCATCGACGTTATCTTCGTCAATACTGCTCTGATGCGGCAATAAACCTTCTTCCATCCCCACCAGGAACACATAGGGGAACTCCAGCCCCTTGGAAGCGTGCAGCGTCATCAACTGAACCTGATCCAGCTCCTCATCGCTTTCACCGCGTTCCATCATGTCGCGCAGGGTGAAGCGAGTGACCACCTGGGTCAGCGTCATCGGCTCATCCAGCTCACTGCCTTCCAGCATTTCCGTCATCCAACCGAACAATGTGTTGACGTTTTTCATCCGCATTTCAGCGGCTTTCGGGCTGGGAGAGGTTTCAAACAGCCAGCTTTCATAATCTACGCCGTGGATCAGGTCGCGTACCGCGGCCACCGGCTCGCGCTCTGCCAATTGGGCAATACCATCCAGCCAGTGGGTGAAGCGCTGTAAAGACTCCAGCCCACGGCCGGTCAGGTGCTGACTCAATCCGAGATCAAAACTGGCGCGGAACAGGCTTTTGTTACGTTGGTTTGCCCATTCACCCAGCTTTTGCAGCGTCGCCGGGCCGATCTCGCGTTTTGGCGTATTGACGATGCGCAGAAAGGCGCTGTCATCATCCTGATTGGTCAGGACGCGCAGATAGGCCAGCAGATCCTTGATTTCCGGTCGCGAGAAAAACGAAGTGCCGCCGGAAATTTTGTAGGGGATGCGGTTTTGCATCAGCATTTTTTCAAACAGCCGCGACTGATGGTTACCACGGTAGAGGATCGCGTAATCGCCGTAGTTGGTTTTCTTCACGAAGTGATGGGCGATCAGCTCCCCCACCACGCGTTCGGCCTCATGATCCTCATTATTGGCGGTCACCACCTTCAGCTCTTCGCCATAACCCAGTTCGGAAAACAACCGCTTTTCAAACACGTGTGGGTTATTGGCGATCAGAATATTCGCCGCCTTCAGGATACGCTCACTCGAACGGTAGTTCTGCTCCAGCTTGATCACCTGCAGCGCCGGGAAATCTTCCTTCAACAGCACCAGGTTTTGCGGGCGTGCACCGCGCCAGGAGTAGATCGATTGGTCGTCATCGCCCACCACGGTGAAACGTGCGCGGTGACCCACCAACAGTTTAACCAACTCGTATTGGCTGGTGTTGGTGTCCTGATATTCGTCCACCAACAGGTAACGAATACGGTTCTGCCAACGTTCGCGCACCTCTTCATTGCGCTGCAACAGCAGGGTCGGCAACAGGATTAAATCGTCGAAATCCAGAACGTTACAGGCACGCATATGCGCGTGATACAGGCCATAGCAATGCGCGAACAGCTTGTCGCGTTCGGAGCGCGCCAGCTCCATCGCCTTTTTGGGATCGACCAGATCATTCTTCCAATTGGAGATCGTGGAAATCAGCTGCGCCACCAGCGTTTTGTCATTCTCCAGCCATTTCTCGGTCAGCTCTTTCAACAGCGCCAGCTGGTCCTGATCGTCGAACAGCGAGAAGTTGGATTTCATCTCCAGCGCGGCGTATTCACGCTTGATGATTTCCAGCCCCAAGGTGTGGAAGGTGGAAATCATCAGCCCGCGCGCCTCTTTGCGCCCCATGGTTTGCGCCACACGCTCTTTCATCTCGCGCGCGGCCTTATTGGTAAAGGTCACGGCGGCGATGTGCCGCGCCTGATAGCCACAGTTATGGATCAGGTGGGCAATTTTATTGGTGATGACGCGCGTCTTGCCGGAACCTGCACCGGCCAGCACCAGGCAGGGCCCGGTAACGAATTCGACGGCTTGTTGTTGGCTGGGGTTTAATCGCATGGCGCTTTATTGCTCGAATTTATAACGTGGAAGAGGATTGTAGCAGAAAGCGCCGATGAGATTTAACGGGTATAATCAGCGCAATTTCTGTATCGATAAAGGCAATACCATGGCAAAGACGGCGTGCGCCCTGCACATTTTGGTAGATAACGAAAAACTGGCCGACGAACTGCTGGCCAAGCTTAAACGCGGCGTCAGCTTCGACACGCTGGCGCGCAAATACTCCACTTGCCCGTCAAAGCGCAACGGTGGCTCGCTGGGCGAGTTCAATAAGGGCACCATGGTGGCCGCCTTCGATAAAGCGGTGTTCAGCATTCCGCTGCTAAAACCCTACGGCCCGGTAAAAACCCAGTTCGGCTACCACATCATCAAGGTGCTGTACCGCAACTGAGTGAGGGGGCAAACGCCCCCTCAGCCATTACTGTGCGCTGGTTTCCGGTGCAGGGGCAGTATCGGTCGGTTTGACCTCTTCCGACACCACGGCCGGAGCCGGAGACATAATGCCGTTATAGGTTTCCTGTAACTGCTTCATGCTCATCTCCGGCTCGCCCTTCGGTTGCATCAACACCAGCGTCGCATCCTGAGAAAGCTGAAGTTTCAGCTCCTGATTCAGCGCTTCCAGCGTCAATCCGCTCAAGAACTCCTGACGCAGTTTCTGATACTGCTCCGGGGCGATATCCACAACGCCGCTCTGCTGCGAACGCAGACGTTGACTCATCAGCACGTCGGTATCGGTGCGGGCATAGGTCGCGAACAACTTGCTCAGTTGATCGGTTTTCTGCGCCAGCAAGGCGTTAAACTCGTCCTGCGACAACCCATTATTGCGCACGTTTGCCAACTCGCGGGCAATAAAGCCCAGGCTGTTGTTCAGGTTGTTATTCGGCGTGTCGAGATGAATCGCACATTGGGCACGTTGGTATTGCACGCGGCAATCGAAGCCCAGATGCAGGTTTTTCTGGTCGCTCTTTTCCAGCACCTGCTGGAGATGCCAGAACAGTGCCTCACGGGCCATATCACCGCGCCAGTAGCGACTCAAATTCTGCGAATCGCGGATCGGGTGCCAGGGCGCATCCCACATGATCGACAACGTATCCTGTTTGACCTGTTCGCTGATCAGGCTGACCGGCTGCGGCGGCAGCGGTGTCAGCGTCGGCATGGTGGCCGGCGTTTCACGCTTGCCTTTCAGCGGCGAGAAGGCCTTGTTGATTTGCTCGCCCAGGCTGCGGCTGTCTACCTTACCCACCACATACAGGGTCATGGCGTCCGGGGTATACCACTGCTGGTAGAATTTTTTCAGCTGATCGACATTCACCGGTCGCTTCGGCGGCTGGGCCGGATCGTGCGCCAACAGCGTCGAGCCTTTCAGGCGGTATCGCCACCAGGCATCTTTCGGATTCGGCGGGAAAGTGCCCACCGGATCGATGCTGGAATTTATTACCGCATGCACCGTATGTTCGTCGATCGCCAGTTTGCCGGTGGTGTCGGAAAGCCACGCCAGCGCTTCTTTCAGCAAATCTGGGCGGTTATTCGGCAAACTGAGATTATACAGGGTGAAATCATAAGAGCTGATGGCCGGCGGCAAAGGCCGCTCGGGGTCCACGCTCTGTTGCCACAGCGAACGCAACTGCGGTGGCGTAAAGCTTTCGCTGCGCGCTAACGACAGGCGCGGCAGCAGATGGGCAAAGCCGATCTGCTGCGAGGACTCGACCAGCGAGCCGGTATTGACCATCAACCGCAGTTCTACCCGATCGCTCGGCCGCTGCGGTGTATCTAGTATCTGCCATGAAAACCCGTTGGCCAGTGCCCCCTGCTGCCAGGCAGGATCGGGTTGTAGTGCTTCAGCCTGCACGCTGCTGTTGGCTGCAGCCAACAGCAGCCCACCTACTATGAGATGAATTCTGGTGCCCTGCATGTGAACCCCTACTTAATTACTATCCAATTTCTTTATGCAAATGCGGATATTCCATTCGCCGGAATACTAGGCCATGACGTACAGCCTATAAAAACGCCCTGAGTTTCACAGTGGGGCGGAAAGCAGAAAGTGTACCATCGAGTTAGACCGCGCGCCTTTGCGGATGTCACTCATTGACGTGAAAAATAATGGATAACCGGTTTTTTAATGCAAGAAATCATTACGCGGGGGGATAAAACGTCACCGGCTGCGGCTGCAACCGGTGATTTGAGGATAAAATCAGGCTGAAGGCAGCGTTTTATCGGCTCCTGATCCGTGTTTGTTGGACAGGGTGTCCTGCAGCTGTTTTTCATCCAGCTGTTTACACCATTTGGCCACGACGACCGTGGCCACACCGTTACCAACCAGATTGGTCAGCGCGCGGGCTTCCGACATAAAGCGGTCGATACCCAGAATCAACGCCAGACCGGCCAGCGGCAAGTGGCCAACCGCGGAAATGGTGGCAGCCAGCACGATAAAGCCACTGCCGGTCACCCCTGCCGCCCCTTTCGAAGACAGCAACAGCACCACCAGCAGAGTCACCTGATGGATAATATCCATATGGGTGTTGGTCGCCTGAGCGATAAATACCGCCGCCATGGTCAGGTAGATTGAGGTGCCGTCGAGATTAAAGGAATAGCCGGTCGGAATAACCAGGCCCACCACCGATTTTTTACAGCCCAGTTTTTCCATTTTGTCGAGCATGCGTGGCAATACCGACTCGGAAGAAGAAGTCCCGAGCACGATCAACAATTCTTCTTTTATATAGCGGACAAACTTGAAAATGCTGAATCCGTTGGCGCGAGCGATAGAACCCAACACCACGACCACGAACAGAACGCAGGTGAGATAGAAGCAGGCAATCAGCTGGCCAAGTTGCAGCAACGAGCCCACGCCATATTTGCCTATGGTAAATGCCATCGCACCGAAAGCCCCCAACGGCGCCAGGCGCATGATCATATTGATGATGCCGAAGATCACGCGGGAGAAGCTTTCGATCACATTGAAGATCAGTTGGCCTTTATCACCCAAGCGGTGCAGGGCAAAACCGAACAGCACGGCAAACAGTAACACCTGCAAGATATTGCCGCTGGCGAAGGCACCGATGACGCTACCCGGAATGATATCCAGCAAGAATGGAATGATGCCCTGCTGCTGCGCCTGCTCGGCGTAAACCGCCACCGCTTTGGCATCCAGCGTGCCCGGGTCGATATTCATCCCGGCGCCCGGCTGTACCAGGTTGACAATCAGCAAGCCGATCAGCAGCGCAATGGTGCTGACGATTTCAAAATAAAGCAGTGCAATCGCACCGGTGCGGCCGACGGCCTTCATGCTCTCCATACCCGCGATGCCGGTCACCACGGTACAGAAGATCACCGGAGCGATGATCATTTTAATCAGTTTAACGAATCCATCGCCCAGAGGTTTCATCTGTGCGCCAATGTCAGGGTAGAAATGGCCAAGCAGGACGCCCAGCGTAATCGCCGTTAGCACCTGAAAATAGAGGCTCTTGAAGATAGTGAGTTTCATATGAACATCCTTTGGGGGGAAGACACGCACCAGGCGGTAGTCTAATTATCTCGCCTGTTCATCGCTTGCGCGGAAAATAACACCCACCTAACAACATGGAAATAATTTGTTGCACCAATAGATACATGTTGATACGAATTTAAGAGCTGAAACGCGTCAGCTCGAATGCAAGGTTGTAAATGACGTAACCCTTTCTTTGCACTAACGCAAAAGGGGTAGGTAAAAACGGGGGATTTCGAACGCAGGGCTAACGGGCGACGTACGTGCCGCCCGGAGCAAAAGGTCAGGAAAGAGGTCAGGCCGACGGCTGGCAGAACTCGGCTTCGAACTCGCTACGCGGTAGCGGACGAGCAAACAGGAACCCCTGGCCGCTATGAATACCGTGCTGCAGCAACCAGTCGCGCTGCTCGGCATTCTCGACGCCTTCGGCCATCACCGGCAGTGCCAATACCTCGGAAATCGAACTGACGATACGCACCATGGCGTCATCCGTCGGCAAGCCCTGAATAAAGCTCTTGTCGATTTTAATCAAATCTATCGGCAGACATTTCAACCGGTTGAGGTAATTCAGGCTGGAATACCCCATGCCAAAATCGTCCAGCGCGATGGAAAGCCCCAGGTCATGCAATTCCCGCAGCAGCGCCAGCGCACGATCGAGATCGTCAATTCGCACCGTTTCGGTAATTTCCAGCAGCAGCTTGCGCGGGTCAATATGGTGTTGCGCCAGCAGGCTCTTCAGGTGCGGGACAAAATTCTCATGCCGCATCTGAATCGGCGACACATTGACCGCCAGCGGCAACGTGATGCCACGGGCCTGCCAATCCGCCAAAATCCGGCAAGCTTCTTCCAACACCCAGTTGCCCAGCGGCACAATCACCCCAAGCTCTTCGGCCAGCGGGATCACGTCTGTCGGCAGGGTAAAACTGCCGTCATACTGTTGCCAACGCAGCAACGCCTCCGCGCCGATCACCGCGTTGGACTGCATATCTATCTGCGGCTGCAAAAACAGGGTAAAGCGACGTTGCTCAATGGCGTGCAAAATCTCGCTTTCCTGCGTCAGGCGCTTTTGGGTGCGCTCCGTCAGGCTGGGTTCGAAGAACAACACCTGGTTTTTGCCTTCGCGATGCGCCGACATCATCGCCGAAGTGGCACTGCGCAACAGCTGTTCCGCGCTCTCCCCTGCATTAAGGTAATGGGCGATGCCAATGCTGGCACTGGGCCGCAGCGGCATTTCCTGCAGGCTCAGCGGCGCATTGATCTGCGCCATAATGCGACGCGCCAACTGCATAGCATGGAACGGCCGCTCAACGCCTTTGGCCAGAATGGCAAACTCGGTGTTGCTCAACTGCGCCAGCACACCGTTTTCATCGATGCTCTCACGCAGCTTTTTCGCCAACGTCGACAGCAAGGCTTCACGCATTGCCGGATTAAGCACCCCGGATGCCTCGTGCAACGTTTCAATGCCAATAACCAGCAGATTAAAACGCTCAGGCCGCAGGCTGGAAGCAATGTGCTGTTCCAGCAACGCGGTGAACAGCGCCTGGTTCGGCAACTCGGTGACCGGGTGGCGAGTGCTCATGCGGCTCATTTCGGCATAGGCCTTGGCCAGCCGCTGCTGATTGCGGTTGTAGTTGCGCACCAACAGCCCCAGCTCATCGTCCTGATGCAACGCCGGCAGCATCAATTGATGATAAGGCGCTTCTTCCTGCGAAATGTTTTCCAGCTCTTTGGCCATCGCGCGCAGCGGGTGCACCATCAGTCGGTTCATACACCAGCTAATGGCGACCGACAGGATCAGCGCCAGCAGCAAATAGGTCGACAACATGGTCGACAGCATGCTGAGAATAAATTGATACATGCGGAACGAATCGGCCTGCAGCACCAGATAGGCCAATGGCTGCGGGTTCGCCGGCACACGCTCCAGCGAATAGAGCGGAACGGAAATCTGGATCGGCAACTCGAACAGGCGGGCGATCATTGTCGGTACCGGGCGTTCCGGCGGGAAGTTGGCGTGCAATGCCTGGAATTCGTTCGGCAACACGATATCCGCGCGCGTCAGGATCCCCACCGGCAGCAATGTATTCAGCACCCGTTTGGTTTCCGGCACGTCCATGCGCAGCACGGCCTCCGCCAGTGGCTGACGGACGGAATGAGCAATATTTTCCAGTTGCTGGGCATAGTCATCCCTGCGCTGCTGCACAAAATGGAATAACTGGATCACGATAAAGATGCAGATCGTCACCAGCGCCACACCGGACACCGTTGCCATCTGTTTAATCGTTAATGAACGCCTGACCCGCAAACCTGCTCTCCGCTAATTCGGGCTGAAATAAAAAAGGGATGAATAATACCCATCCCTTGAACCGGTCTGAGTATACTCGATTGTCTGACGCTTTTACCCTGCCAAACCACTGGCCCACCAAGAAAACCGCGGGTTTCAGTCTTTTCCTAATGGGAATAAACACAGGGTAGCAAAACTACCCTGCGTCAGACTGCTGACAAAGCCCGTTATTAGGGAGAGCGTGCCGAAGGGGTCGTAGCAGCCTTGGCTGCCGGAGCGCCCCTCGGTGCGCTAGGCCCGGGTATCTCGGGTTTAAAGACAACTTCGTCTTCAAACTCACACAGGGTAGCAAAACTACCCTGCGTTCGACACTCCGAATCTCCCTGCATGGGGTTACTTGAAGTCGGCGTACGGCGTCAGCGGCTGCGGCGGCAAATCCAGGTCGCCCTGCCAACCGGCCATCGAATAGCGCAGATAAATCAAAGCATGGCTCGGGGTATAGTCTTTCGCCTGCTGAATGTCGATGCCCGCGCCCAGCGTCCAGTGCGAACTAAGCCGACGCTCAATCAGCGCCCGCAGGGTATAACCGACGCCGGAAGAAGAACTGCCGTCCTCGATGACGGACTTGTCCGGCAACGAATCCGGGATCAGCCCCTGCAACGGATAGCGCCGCTGACTGTTGGTTTTCGAATGGGACAGCGACACCGACCCGCCCAGTTCCCAGGACCAGTTCTCGGTACGCTGGCGATAATTGACCGGCACCGCCAGCGACATATATTGCTGCGGACTGTAATAGCCCCCCTGACCGAGAGAGTAACCGCTCAAATCCTTCTGGTAGTGCCACAGCATGGTGTTCAACCCGACGGTGACACGGCGATTATCTTCGTTGATCAATTTATAGTAATAACCGGCCATAAAGCGCTCACGCTGATTGTCCTCAACGTTTTTGCCGGTCAACTGATGTGCGCTGAGATCGGCCCAGACGCCGTGCGCTTCACCGCGATCGTAGCTGGCGCTCAGGCTGACCCCGGTCGCACGCACACCGCCCCAGGTGGTACCGGTGTTCGGGTCCCTGGTGCCGCCAAACGCCAGCAATGAGCTGGAAATGGGCCGTCGCGAGGCCGCCAGCGTCCAACCGATGTGGTTCCAGTCATTGCTGTAGGCCAGCCCGCCGACCCAGTCGACCACCTCAAAGCCCATCGGGGTGGTACCGATATCCCCCGCCCAGCGATCGTTTTTCCAGCCGACCGCCACGCTGGTACCGGTGGTTTTCTGGTGTTCGTCGCCGCTACAGCCCTGAGTATTACAGGTGCCGAAGGTCTCGTAATATTTGCCGCTGCCGTCGGTGGAAAAACTGCCGGCATCCAACTGCACGGTATCGGAACGGAAAAATGCCCGCCCGTCGTACAGCGGCATATCCACCTGCAACATGGTGTCGTGCGCTTTGTAATCGGAGATGCCGCCCGTGCCACTGGAGCCCCAGTAATCGTGATCGAGCGTGACGTTAACGTCCTGTTGACGGTACAGGTCCGCCGCATCCGAACGAATGCCTCGCTTGAGCCAGTCATCAGTCGGATTGTTGCGCGTCAGATAGGTGTAACGGTCGTTATCCTGCGGCACGCTCGGCGTAATACCGCTGGCCACCATCGCCTGTTGATAATCCTGTTGCGCCAGCACCTGCTGCAGCTGATCGCGTTCGAGACGTGCCGCATCGCGGTAAATCAGCGCCTTCGCCTGGCTTGCCGGCGCCGGCTGCGCCGCCGTTTTCAGCCGGGTAAAAATCTCGGACGCTTTCTGCGGTTCGCCAACGGCATACCAGGCGTTAGCCACCCGCCGCTCGCTGTTGCTGGACTCATCCCGCTCCGGTGTCGCGGTTTGCAGCCGCTGACGCGCCTCGCTCAGCTTGCCCTGCGCCACATAGGCCTCTATTTCGCCCAACCGCGCATCCGGATTGTTCGGCTCACGCGTGCGCACCCGCTGATAGTCCGCCAATGCAGCATCATACTCACCGCGGGCCAGCGCCCAATCGGCCAACTGGAGATCGATGCGGGTATCCGCCGGCTGCCGATGCAAATAAGCCACCGCTCCTGCCTCATCGCCCGCAGCCCGCAGCCGCTCGGCATGTTCCAGCGTCGCCTGCATCTTCAACCGCTGCGCCAGTTCGCGCATGTTGTCGTTCCACTGCGCGGTGGGCAAGGCATTCAACTGTGCCAACGCCTGCCGGTCACGATCGCTGCCGGAAAGATACAGCGCATAGGCGTACGCCAGTTGCGGGTTACCGCGCTGTTTTTGCGCCAGTCGGCTAAACAGAGCATCGGCCTGTTCCGGTTGCCCGGCCTGGCGCAGCGTCTGTGCATAATGGTAAGTCAGCCAGACGTCATCGGGATCCTTCTGCTGAGCACGACGGTATTTTTCCGCCGCCTGATGCCACTGCTGTTGTTGTACCAACTGGTCGGCCTGCTGCTTCAGCATATCGAGCTGCAAACCTTCGAGCGTGCCGCGCAGCTTGTTTTGCTGGCCGCGCGGCAGGCTATTGAGATAGGCCAGCGCCTTTTCCGGCGACTGACGCTGATAGATATTCACCAAACCGCGCACCGCACTGCCGCTACCCGGTTCCAGCCGCAGCGCCTGTTGATAGAAGCGCTCGGCGGTGGCGTCATCTTTTCGCGCCACCGCAACATCGCCCAGGCCAATCAGCGCACTGCTGTCACGGCTGTCGATCTGCCGCGCCTGTTGGTATTTTTGCTGCGCCAGCGCCAGATTGCCGGCTTTCAAGGCCTTGTCGCCCTCGTCGACCGCCAGCCAGTAGCTGTTGCTCTTGATCAGACTCTGCCACTTACTGCTGCCGTAACCGTTTTTATCGGCCTGCAAGGCCTGACGGAACAGGCTCAACGCCTGCGGGCGATTACCGGCACGGGAATAGGCCTGCCCGAGCGCACCCAGCACTTCGGCATCATTGGGTGAGGCCGCCAACGCTTTCTTCAGTTCAGGAATGGCGGCACGGCTGCCGCCCTTATCCACCTGCGCCAACCCGCGTACCCGTGCCAAATAAACCGGATCCGCCAACAGCGCCTGCTGGCGGGCCAATTCTTGTCGGGCGCTGGCCGCCTGATCGCCAGTTTCAAATACCCCGAGAAAACGGTTAAGGGCTGCGACGCTCTGCGGACTGACTGGCATGGCTTTGACTTTCTCCAGCCACAAATCGGCCGCGTCTCCGCGCCCGGCAGGATCGGCGGCTACTTTCTGCAGTAAATCATAGGCCTGTGCGTCACGATCCTGACTAAATAGCATCCGCGCCAGCGACATGCGCAGCGGCACGTTGCCGGAATATTGCTGATCCAGCGTCTGTAACTGTTTCAGCGCCGCGGCTTCCTGACCCGGCAACCGCGCGACCAGCCGCCAGTACTCCACCGCCAACTCCAGCGTCGGCGGATCGCCGTGGAACAGCGCGTCATACTGCGCTTTCGCCTCCGGCAAACGGCCGGCGGTCGCCATCAGGCGCGCCTGCTGCAGCTTTTGGCGGGTTTCCGGCTGGGTCAGCAGCATGTTCATTTGCGCCTGCCGGTAGGCACCGGACTGCGGCGCCGTCTTTTTCAGCTTATCCAGCTGTTGCTGCGCCAACGCCAGGTTGCCCTGCCGCAATGCCAGACGCATACGCGCTGAAATCACATCCGGGTTATTCGGATCCATCAGTTCGAGCCGGTAGAGCGACTGGCGAACCAATTCATCTTTATTGCCAGCCTCCCCAACGCGCACCTGCTCGAGCAGCCACTGCTCCGGCGCAACGGTTTCTGCCCCCTGCGCCTGCGGCAGCATCGCCAGGCTTAACGGCACCAGGCCCAGCCAGTTTATTCGGAAGTTACGCATTGGCCGCCCCAGGAGGGTTGAAGTTCACCCTGCCGATTAAAACGATAACGTTGTTGATCCCATCCCTGACCAAACAGCGCCAGCGAGGCGCTGAAATAGGCCTGATCGCCAGGCGGGTTTTGTTTGATACGTTGGCGCTGCACCTGCAAGGCCTCTGGCTCGTGCGCCAGCATCGGCAACATCGACGCGGAGAAACCCACCGGACCCTCACCGCGGGTTTTACCGCTGGCGGTGTCGGTTTTCTCCGGCGGGGCTCCCTGTTGCACCGTAAGCCGCGCCATCGGTTGCAACTGTTTAAGCAACTCCGCCTTGTGTTGATCGTCGTCCGCCAGCATACCGGCCCACAAATAAACCCGGATGGCGTCGTAGCTGCCGATGTTCGGCTTGACGGTATCCGGCTGCCAACCCTTGCCCACCTGCCACACCACCCAGTCCGGCGAAAAGCCGTGCGGCGCGGTTTCCAGCCACAGCCGCTGGTTGGTTTGCTGCATCTTCCACCATGGGCCATTCAGCACGGCAAAACGTGCCAGCAGTTGCGGCGGCAGATAGCTCGGATTGAGGCGCCAGCGATCTTCCGCCACGAAGCCCACCTTGCCCGGCAGCAACATCAACCCCAACCCCGGGATATCTGCCACTTCTTCGCGCGCGATACGTTGCAACAGCAGCGTGCCCAGAGTTTGGTAGCGCCGACTTTTCCACAGCCGGCCCGCCTCCAGCAGGTTATAAGCAATCCACAGATCGGCATCGGATGCGGAATTGCTGTCCAGCACCGTCCACTGCTTTTTCTCGTTTTCACCCCACAGCCAGGCAGGCAAATGCGCGCTGAGATCGCCCGCCGCCAGGTTGTTTTCCGTCCATGCCAGCAGAAGGTCGAATGCAGGCCGATCGTTCGCCACCAGGGCGAAGAACAGACCGTAACTCTGGCCTTCCGAGGTGGTGATGCGGTTAGGGCTGCTGGGATCGATCACCCGCCCTTGCTCGCTGATATAAAACTGTTTGTACTGCTGCCAGGCCGGCCACTCGCAGGCCGCTGCCGTGCTGAACGCACACAGCAGCAGCATGCCGAAGGTCAGACGTTTCAACCTCGCGGGCATGGTAATTAATCCTGGTCTTCAGGCGACAGACGACGACGGCTGAAGGCCTTCAGACCGCGCCACAGCATCAGCGCCAGGATCACCACCACTACCACCGCGATCACCGCAAGCCACACCGGATGCGTCGACAGCGCGTGCCAGATACGCTCCCACCACGGCAAATGACCGACATAATAAACGTCGCCCACTCGCAGGCTGTTCACGCCAGATTCCCGGATCACCGCCACCGATCCAAACACCGCCGCCCGCTTGCCGCTGTCCAGCAGCGCGGTATTCAGCAGTTCGTAACCCCGCGGGCTGTCCGCCAGCAACGCCACGATGCTGCGCTGATCGTTAAACGGCGACTGCACGCCGATAATCGCCGACATCGCTCCTTCTGAACTGATGGTGGTTTTGCTGTCCGGCTTGGTGTCTTCCGCCACCACGTCCATGGTGGGCAGCGGCAGTTGCCGCGTCGGCTGTTTCACCCAGCTCTGGGTCGCATCCACCAGCAGGCTGATTTTTTTATCGTCCTTCAGCTCTGGCGGGATCGTGCCGATCATCAGAATATCGGCGTCCCGATCCTTGGCCTGCGACCAGTCGTCGCTCACCGTCACCGCCAGCGCCGGGTAACCGGTCTGGGCACCGATGATGCCCATCGCGTTCAGCATGGCGCTGACCTGCGGCGGTTGCGGCTGCTTGTTCACCAACACCAACGTCTGCGACAAATCGGCCAAACGGCTGAACGGGAAACCGGCATTGGCGAACGCCCGCAGGTCCGGCATCGCCATAAAGTGGCGGTAACCGGAGAAATCAATGGTCGACGCGCCGTCGATCACCGCATGGTTCGCCGTAAAGGAGTAGGTTTCGCAGCGCCCTTCCGCACCACTGGCCAGCAGCGTGGTGTAGTCAAAATCGAAACGCAGTTGGTTGTTCGCCCCCAGACGCAGCGCCGGAATATTGACGCTCTTGTCCGAGTCGATCAGCCCCTGGGTCAGTGGCAGGCGCAGTAACTGGGCGCCCTGCTCATGCTCCGGCACCAGAGAATAAGCCTGTACGAACTGGTTGTTCAGGCTGACGCTCAACCGCGAACCGTCCTGAATACGCGGTGCGGTGTAGCGGTATTTCAGGTGCATATCGATGCCGGTGCTGCGGATCAGGAACAGATCTGGCGGCAAGTTCATGGTCAACGAAATAGGGCCTGGCTCGATGCCGCTGGTTTGCAGCTGCTCAGCGTACTGCTGCAGCTCGGCGAAAGTCATCGGCCGATCGGTGCGCACCCAGTTAGGCGCATCGTAGGGCTGGCGCGGCGCCAGTTGTTCGACCTTGTCCACCGTGACGTTTTGACCACGGAACAGAATGTTGCCCTGCGCAATGCCTTTCACCGCGGTGATCAAATCGTTGTCATCGCGCCCCTGCACCAGCAGCAGCTTGATGTACGGGTTGTCCGGATGGCTGATCATCTCCACCGTCGGTCCATTGACCGGCGGATAATCGCGCAGGAAGTCCGGGCGCTGCTTGTTGGTCGCGAAGACGATGGCATGTTGTTCCGGCAGCTTGTTATACAGCGCAGGGAACGACTGACCGCGCCACTGCGCTTTACTGCCGAACCACGAAGCCAAAATACCCGCCGCACGCTGCTGGGTGACATCCGGCTGGCCGGCAAACACCATCGGCAAGGTCAATGGCCGGTTGTCGCGGCTGTCGAAGAAGGGTTCCGGGAAATGCGACAGTTCGTTTTTCACCGGCAAGGTCTGGAAACGCAGGTTCAACGAGCTGGATTTACTGACCTCCAGCCACAGCGTAGTGCTGGCCGGGTTTTCGCAAATGTTCTGGTAATGGCCAACGAATACCAGTTTTACGCGGTTAAAATCGGTGATATAGCGGGGATCTATCGCCATCTGGATACGATTCGGCTTACCGAGCTGCTCTTTGGCGAGGGTCGTCACGCCCATCAGTTCATCATTGAGGTACACCTTGACGTGCGATTCCACCGGGATCAGCGACGGTGACGGCGTGAATTCCAGATCAAGCATCGCCTGCGACACCACTTCATCGCTGCGCACGCCAAATTCAACCTGACCATCCGGCCGGGTCCCGCGCAGGGTAAAGGTCCCCGGCGGCGGCGCTATGTTGGCGAACGGCAATTGCACGTCGCGCACCGGCGCATTCGGATCCACCGGCGCAGCCGAGCCCATCGGTGTGGTGACCGGCGCATCGGCAGGCACGCTCACGGGCGGTTGTGCGCCAAGGATAGGCGCGGTGGCGGTTTCAGCCTGAGACAGGGTGCTGATGCCTAAGGCCAGGGCGGTAAACCAGGTTATTTTTCTCGTCATCGTATCATCATCAATGTTATAGCCTGGGAGCCAGGCGAGTGAGCGGGCGGTTTGCCTATACCACTGTCTCTTTTTGGCTGAAGGCCGGAGCTCTGCCGACGCCGTGCGGAATAAATGACACTATCCACGCAATCAACGTCGTGAACCCGACCAGCAGGCGGCGCACCATCGGCGGTGCGTAATCCGCCATACGTACGTAACCCCGGAAGCCCAACGCCAGCACATCGCGCAGGCTTTCGATCGGTTTATCTTCAGGGAACCCGTCCTGCCACAGCGCCCAGGTATCGGCGCGGGCAAAGGTGCACTGAATAAAATCAATATGTTCGCGGGTGGTCATGGAAACCATGCGGATCCCTACCTTGCTGCCGAAGGCGCGGGTCACTACGCACGGGAAGCTGTATTCCTGCTGTCCGCGCTTGAGCAACAGCGACACTTTGTCGCCGTCTTTCAGCGCATCCGCAATGCGCATTTCAATGCCCACCCCGCCGTCGGAATAGTCGCGCAGCGTACAAGGGAACAAGTGGCCGTCGGCGCGAGCTATCGCGGCCGGCATGGCAATTTCCACCCGGTGCGCCTGACGAACCTGCTTGGCCTCCACCGCCACCGCCACCGCACCGCCGAGGATCGTCATGTTGTACAGCACCCACACCAGGCTGATGATCACCGTCATGACTTCATCCGCCGGGCCGTAACCCAGTCGCCAGACGCCGAAGAACAGCCCGGCCAGATTCAAGATCACCAGGAACATATAGGGCCGGGTAATCACCCAATCGACGTGCTCTTCTTCCACCAGCCCGCCTTTGGCGGTGACGTTGAATTTACCCTTGTGCGGATTGAACAGCGCCACCGTCGTAGGCCGGGCGATATACCAGGCCAATACCGTCTCGTAGATCTCGCTCCAGAATGAGTGGCGGTATTTTCCCTGAATACGCGAGTTGGTCAGGCTGGCGTGGATCATATGCGGCAGAACATACAGCGCGATCGCCAGCGCCGGCGCGAAGATGATATAGGCGTGCAGCAGCAGGAAGGCTAAAGGCGCGGTCAGGAAGATCAGCCGTGGAATACCGGACAGGAAGTGCAGCATGGCGTTGGCGTAACACAGCCGCTGCGCCAACTTCAGCCCCTTGCCGAACAGCGGGTTATCCAGCCGGAAGATTTGCACCATGCCGCGCGCCCAACGAATACGCTGACCAATGTGCGCCGACAGGCTTTCTGTCGCCAGCCCCGCCGCCTGCGGGATACGGATATACGCCGAGGTGTGTCCGCGACGATGCAAACGCAGTGAGGTATGGGCATCTTCAGTGACGGTTTCCACCGCAATGCCGCCGATTTCATCCAGCGCACTGCGGCGCAGAATGGCGCAAGAACCGCAGAAGAAGGTCGCGTCCCACATATCGTTGCCGTCCTGCACCAAACCATAGAACAGCGTCCCTTCGTTCGGCGTCTGACGAAAACGTCCCAGGTTGCGTTCAAACGGATCCGGCGAGAAGAAATGGTGCGGGGTCTGCAACATCGCCAGTTTTTTGTCTTTGAAGAACCAGCCCATGGTCAGTTGCAGGAACGAGCGCGTCGGCACGTGGTCACAGTCAAAAATCGCCACAAACTCGCCGGTGGCCTGCTTCAGCGCGTTATTGATGTTACCGGCCTTGGCATGTTCATGGGTGGGTCGGGCGATATATTTCACCCCCACTTCTTCGGCGAAGGCCTTGAATTCAGGCCGGTTGCCGTCATCTAGGATATAGATGCTGACCTTATCCTTCGGCCAGTCGATGCCCAGTGCGGCGTAGATGGTGGGCTTCACCACCCCCAGATCTTCGTTGTAGGTCGGGACCAGCAGATCAATCGTCGGCCAGGTCGCGCTGTCGGCGGGCATCGGCACCGGCTGGCGGTTCAGCGGCCAGACGGTCTGGAAATACCCCAATACCAGCACCACCCAGGCATAGGTTTCCGCCACCAACAGCAGCAGACCGCAGGTCAGGCTGAGCGGATCGTCCCAGTTCAGCGTGGCGGTATAACGCCACCACAGGTAACGGCAGGAGACGGTCAGCGACAGCACGATCAACATCAGCCCCGGCAGACGCCCCGGCACCCGGCGCACCACCATGGCAATGGCCCACAACAGCACCACGAACACAAACTGTGCCGGTAGATCGAACGGCTGCGAAATGCAAAGTATGGCGAGGATCGCCGCCAGCACGCCAACAATGATAAACAGCACGCGACGCATACCCTGGCTCATCCGGCCCAGACGCGCCGCCGAACGCTGCTCCAGCCCGGCGCTTTCCAACTGCTGCGGAACCCTTTGCAACGCGTTGGCATAGCGCAATTGCAAACGCCGCCAACCGGCGAAATGATGACGGCCCATGGGCGCACGGTCAGTGCGAAACACCAACAGCCACACTCCCTGCAACAGATAACGCAACGCATCCGCCGGCCGTGGGCGGCTGGAGGACAGGTGTGGGAACCAATAGGCGCGCCCGGCCCGCAGCCGTTGCCAGCCAGGGGATTCGAAACGCAGGAAAATCCAGCCCAGCGCCACCAGCAAGGTGGTGAAGAACGCGGTAAACACCGATGAACCCTGGCGACGATAGGCACGGTAACGCGTCTGCACCGCCTGACGGACCGGTGGCACCAACAACAGGCTCATCACCCGGCTCATGGCGCCACATCCTTCAGATTGATCAAACACCAGTTAGCCAGCGTCAGCACTTCATCCGCCGCCAGGCTTTCCGGCCGATACTCTCCCAACGGCTGCTTCACCGCCATCGCTTCGGCCATCGCCTCGTCGCGGTGGATAACCACCGGTAACAGCCCACCCAACGTTTGCAGCCACAGCTGGTGCAAATCCTGCTGTAACTGACTGGCGGCAAAATAGTGGTTAATCAGGAAACGGCAGCCCTCCGGCAGCGCTTGCTGATGCAGCCGCACCTGGCAGTTGGCATCCGGGGCAATCAGCATAAAGACGCAATCCGCCAGCAGCAGCGCCTGCCGGGCCAACGCTTCATCATCCGCCGGCAGATCCAACAGGATCCAGTTGTACTGCGCACCGGCCTTTAACTGCGCCAGTGGGGCCTGCCAGCGGGCAGGCTGTTGCCGACAAGCCTGTTGTACATTCAACCGTTCCGCCAGGGTAAGTTGGCCAAAGGGAAGAAAGTCGAGGTTTTCGCAGTAGCGCATCGCGCCTTGCTGCCAATCGCCCCCGTCCTGCTCGGCCCTGGCCCAACCGCGTGCCAGTTCGAACGGCGTATTAAAATGCAGGCGCAGCAGGTTATCCGGCGCGAAATCAATCGCCAAGACCGACTCGCCCAGTTGCTGTAACGCCCATGCGAGCGCCGCGGTAACCGACGTCGCCCCCATTCCGCCTCGCAGACCTTGCAGAGCAATCACTGGCATAAATTAGCGGCTCCCCGTGGTCTGCGCTAATTCGGCCAGCAGCGGCCAGGTGGCCATCATCTGCGTTAACCGCTCCTGACGTGCAATATCGACATAGCTTAATGTTGGCAGCGAAAATGCCTGGCTGAGCGCCAGCAAATCGTCCTGAGTTTCCGGTGGGACCACCGCATGAAAGCGCGTTAATTGATTATTCATTCTGCCGCCTTTAAAAATAGGCTAATGTTAATTAACTATAGCAACGCTAAAAAAAAGGCATGGCCAATAAGATGATTATTAAGAGATATTATTACACATATTGGCGTACATATGATTATCGATGTTACAATTATTAAAAAGCCATATTAGTTGGCCCACAACGACACTTTCAACGAAAGTAGAAAAATATCCTATGGCGCAATCTTTCTCATTAGGTATTCGGCAGATTTGGGAAGAACTGTCTGTCATGCAGGCTCCTGGATTGTATTGGGTGAATGTTGACCGTCAAACCGATGCCAACCTGCTCTGCCAACAAACAATAGCTGCCCAGGCCGCAACCAGCCAGGTGGCGTTGATTTGCAGCGGAGAAAAACCCGACCGGTTGCTGACCGAACTTGTCTCCCCTGCCTTGAAAAAAATCCCGCTGTACCAGCTCCCCGAAAAGAAAGCGGCACTGGCACATTTCAGCGACGATCTGATGCGCGCCCTAAAACCGCAAAACCGCTTATTGATCCTGCTGGCCCACGCCAGCCTGTGGCAAACCTTCACCCGCGAAGAGCTACGTGACTGGACCCGCACCACCGGCAACTGGCTGCGTCGGCAAGGCTGCACGCTGCTGATCCTCAGCCACGGCGGCGGCGTGAATAAGCTCAAAGGGCAACTCAGTACCCAACACCGGATCCTTAACGGGTTGGCCAGCCTGCAGTGGCAGCAGGACAGTGCGCAGTACCTGGTCAACTGGTGGAGCACCGAAAACGGCATCAACGCCAACCAACTGCTGACGCTGTATGCCGGCGAGCACGGCTGGCAGGGTGACGACGACAGCAACAAACCGTCCCCGACCGCGATCCGCAGTGATGAAGGGCGCTATCTGGCCCAGCAGAGCATTCTTGAAGGCGCACCGCCGCTGTCAGCCAACTGGCAACTGCTGGACACCAATGCACAACTGGCGCAGCACGGCATGTTGACGCTCTCGGCTACGCTGATCTTTGCCCTGTACCAAAGCGATGAAATCGATGCGCTGGCGCATCAAATTCATAGCCTGCGCCGTCAACGCGGCAACGGACTGAAAATCGTGGTGCGCGAGATGAGCGCCAGCCTGCGCTACAGCGACGAACGCCTGCTGTTGGCCTGCGGCGCTAACCTGATCGTACCGCACGTGGCACCTCTGTCGCGCTTTTTGACCATGCTTGAGGGGATCCAGGGACAGCGCTTTTCCCGCCACGTTCCGGCAGATATCGACGCGCTGTTGGCCGGGCTGCGGCCACTGCAACTGAAGGGCTACATGCGGCCGGACGATTTTAGTCAGGCGGTGCTTTCACTGATGGGCAACACGCTGCTGCCGGAAGACGGCAAAGGCGTGATGGTGGCGCTGCGCCCGGTGCCGGGGTTACGGGCCGAACAGGCGATGACCCTGTGTTTTTTGCGCCGCTTCGGTGACGTAATGACCGTGGTGCAAGGCCGGCTGGTGCTGTTCCTCTCCACCTGCCGGATTAACGATCTGGATACCGCCCTGACATTCATTTTTCGGCTGCCGGTGGATGAAGCCTTCAGTAACCGGGTGGTGTGGCATCAGGACGTAGATATTATTTCAGAAATCAAACGGCTGGCGCACAACGCCCCTCTTGCGTTGGCCACGGCAACCGCGCCGGCAGCACCACGCCAGACCCTGGCGACAGAAAGCCCGCAGGAGCGTCGTCAACCGGTGGCCTTCACGCTGACTACCGGTGCACAGGAGAATAAGCATGTTGAATCTTAGCGATATTGTGCAACTGATTATCCTGTGCGCGATTATTTTTATTCCACTGGGTTATACCTTTCACCGGCGTTTCCCGCACTGGCGCCAATACTGGCAAAACCTGTTGTTATCACCGCGCTATTTAAAATCCGTCGGGTTATGGGTGCGCGAAGGTTCTTCATCTCAGATTAAACGTAAGAAGCAGCCATGAAGCCAACAAACAACCCGCAATCCGATAACTCCCTGTGGCGCTACTGGCGTGGGCTGGGCGGCTGGAACTATTACTTCCTGGTCAAGTTTGCCCTGCTGTGGTTCGGTTACCTGAACTTCCACGCCTTGCCCAACCTGGTATTCATGGCGTTTCTGCTGATGCCGATACCGGCGATGCGTCTGCATCGTTGGCGCCATTACGTGGCGATCCCGATAGGTATCGCACTGTTCTATCACGACACCTGGCTGCCTGGCCTCAACAGCATCATGAGCCAGGGTTCGCAACTGACCGGCTTCAGCGCCCAGTATCTGCTGGAGCTGATCAACCGCTTTATCAACTGGCAGATGATCGGCGCCGCCTTCGTAATGCTGATTGCCTACCTGTTTCTGGCCCAGTGGGTGCGCGTTACGGTATTCACCGTTGCTGCGCTGGTGTGGCTGAATCTGATCAACATTGCCGGGCCGGCCGTGTCACTGCTGCCGGCCAGCACCAATGCGTCGACCAGTAGCACCGCGGCGACACCCCCCCCGGCGGCCAGCGATAGCGCACCGGCGGACAGCGCACCGCCCACCAACGCCAACCTGACGGCCTATCTGAACCAGTTCTATGACAAGGAAAAAAACCGCGTTACCGCCTTCCCGGCCAGCCTGCCTGCCGATGCTCAGCCGTTTGACCTGCTGGTGATCAACATCTGTTCGCTGGCCTGGGCAGACATGGATGCGGCGAAGCTGGAAAACCACCCGCTGTGGTCGAAGATGGACATTATGTTCGACAACTTCAACTCGGCAACCGCTTACAGCGGCCCGGCGGCGATCCGGCTGCTGCGCGCCAGTTGCGGCCAGCCTTCGCACCACGATTTGTATCAGCCGGTGAATCAGCAGTGCTATCTGTTTGAGAATCTGGCCAAGCTGGGCTTCAAAGAGCAACTGATGCTGGACCACTCCGGCGTGTTCGGCAACTTCCTGAAAGAGCTGCGCGAGCAGGGCGATATGCAGGCGCCGTTGATGTCTCAGGCCGGTATCGGCAATGAGCTGGCCTCGTTCGACGGAGAACCGATATACAACGATCTGGAACTGCTCACCCGCTGGCTGGATCAGCAACAGAAAGCCGGCGATACCCGCAGCGCCACCTTCTTCAACATCATTCCGCTGCATGACGGTAACCGTTTCGTCGGTTCGAACAAGAGCGCGGACTATCAACCCCGGGCGCAAAAGCTGTTCGACCAGTTGAACACCTTCCTGGAGCAACTGGAAAAATCCGGTCGTAAGGTGATGGTGGTGATTGTGCCGGAGCACGGCGCAGCACTGGTGGGCGACAAAATGCAGATGTCCGGGCTGCGTGATATCCCCAGCCCGAACATTACCCACACGCCGGTGGGCATCAAACTGGTTGGCATGAAAGCGCCGCATCAGGGCAGCCCATTGCAGGTCAAAACGCCGAGCAGCTACCTGGCGCTTTCCGAACTGGTTTCCCGTTTGGTCGACGGCAAGGCATTCACCGCATCGAGCCTAGACTGGCAGGCGCTGACGCAAAACCTGCCGCAGACGGCGGTCATTTCGGAAAATGACAATGCCATCGTGATGCAATACCAGGGTAAAGCTTACATCCGCCTGAATGGCGGTGATTGGGTACCGTACCCACAGTAACCCTATTGTTGTTATTACTCAGGCACGCCTTCGGGCGTGCTTTTTTTATAGCTGAGGTAATATAAAAGTCAAAAAGACAGCCTGATTAAAATGAACAGCCCTTTATTATTATCATGCGAAGATTCTTAACAGCAGGTTATTTCGTCAGGATTTCGTTAAGAGAAATAGGTACCGCTAATACAAATAAAATATCTACTCAATAAACTAATTAATACGCTGATGATTGAAAGCAAAAAAAAATGCCGGCGTAAATGCCGGCATTTTCAATGATAACAAAGTTATGCTGCAGGATTTTCATCCTGATCGACCGCAAAGCAGGCCACCATCTGATCGCCGTATTGCTTCAATTGAGGTTGCAGTTGGGTGCAAGGCCCGAAAGCACGGCGGCAGCGGGCATTGAATGCACAGCCTGGCGGCGGATTCATCGGGCTCGGCAGCTCGCCGGTCAGCTTGATGCGTTCGCGGCGCATATCCGGGTTCAGGCGCGGTGTCGCAGACAGCAATGCCTGGGTATACGGATGACGCGGGTTGTTGAAAATGGCGTCTTTACTGCCCTTCTCCACGCAGCGGCCGAGATACATCACCATCACTTCGTCGGCAATGTGCTCTACCACCGACAAATCGTGGGAGATGAACACATAGGACAGCCCCAAATCCTGCTGCAGATCCATCATCAGGTTCAACACCTGCGCACGCACGGACACGTCCAACGCGGAAACCGGCTCATCAGCAATCACCACGTCCGGGTTCAACATCAACCCGCGCGCAATGGCGATGCGCTGCCGCTGCCCGCCGGAGAACATGTGCGGATAGCGATCGTAATGTTCGGTTTTCAGCCCGACCTTGGCCATCATCTCCAGCGCTTTCTCACGGCGCTGCGCGCTGTTCAGCTCGGTATTGATCTGTAACGGCTCCTCGAGGATCTGCCCGACCTTCTTGCGTGGGTTGAGCGATCCATAAGGATTTTGGAACACGATCTGGATCTTCTGGCGCCGCAGCTTCTCGGCGGTGACATCCGGCTTCAGCAGATCCTGCCCCTGGTAGTACAGCTCGCCGCCGGTCGGCACTTCAATCATCGTCAGCAGGCGGCCCAGCGTCGATTTACCGCAACCGGACTCGCCCACCACCGCCAGGGTCTTCCCGCGCTCAAGGGTAAAGGAAACCCCATCCAGCGCTTTCACCAGCCGTTCCGGGGCAAATATCCCCTTCTTGACCGGGTAGTGTTTTTTCAGGTCAATCGCCTGCAATAAGGGTTGGTTCTGGCTCATACGGTCGGCCTCCCCGCATCATCCAGCGGTGTGTGACATTTAACCTGACGGCCGGGAATGCTGCGCAGTTCCGGCTCCTCAACACGGCAACGCTCAGTGGCGTACGGGCAACGCGGGTTGAGCAAACAGCCGCTTGGACGATCATATTTACCCGGAACCACACCCGGCAACGAAGCCAGGCGCGCCTTGTCGGTAGCAAATTCCGGCAGTGCGCGCAGCAGCGCCTGAGTATAGGGGTGACGCGGCGCACGGAAAATTTCCGATGCCTTGCCGGATTCCACCACCTGGCCGGCATACATCACGATGATGTGATGCGCTGCCTCGGACACCAGCGCCAAATCGTGTGTAATCAGCAGCAGCGCCATATTTTCACGCTGCTGCAGCTCCAGCAGCAGTTCGATAATTTGCGCCTGGATGGTCACGTCGAGTGCGGTGGTCGGCTCATCGGCAATCAGCAGTTTTGGCCGACAGGCAATCGCCATGGCGATCATCACGCGCTGGCTCATGCCGCCGGACAGCTGGTGCGGGTACACGTCCAGACGCGAAGCCGGATCGGGAATGCCCACCTGCGTCAGCAAGTCGACAGCCCGTTGACGACGAGTGCGACGGTTACCGCCCTGGTGCACCTTCAGCGCTTCCATAATCTGGAAACCGACGGTGTAACACGGGTTCAGGCTGGTCATCGGATCCTGGAAAATCATCGCCACTTCCGAGCCCACCAGTTGGCGGCGTTCTTTTTCGGAAATTTTGCGCAGGTCCTGGCCGTTAAACTCCAGTTTTTCGGCCATCACCTTACCGGGGTAATCGATCAGCCCCATGATCGCCAGCGAGCTGACGGACTTGCCGGAGCCGGACTCGCCGACAATACCCACCACCTGGCCCTGTTCCACGCTGTAACTGATACGGTCTACTGCGCGAAACGGGGTGCCTTCGTCACCGAAGTGCACCGAAAGCTTGTCTACATTTAATAAAGCCATCTCTCTCGTCCTCTGTTACTGCTTGAGTTTGGGGTCGAGAGCGTCACGCAAGCCGTCCCCCATCAGGTTAAATGCAAGCACCGTCAGCAGAATCGCCACGCCGGGGAAGGTCACGACCCACCAGGCGCTTTGAGCGAACTGCAGCACGTCGGAGAGCATGGTGCCCCACTCCGGCGTTGGCGGTTGCGCACCCATACCCAGAAAGCCGAGAGCGGCCATATCCAGAATGGCGTTCGAGAAGCCAAGAGAAGCCTGGACGATCAGCGGCGCCAGGCAGTTTGGCAAGATGTTGATAAACATTTGGCGCATCGCGCCGGCCCCCGCCACGCGGGAAGCGGTGACGTAGTCGCGATTCACTTCCACCAACACCGCCGCGCGGGTCAGTCGCACGTAGTGCGGCAAGGCGACGAAGGTTAACGCCAGCGAAGCATTGACGATGGACGGACCGAAGATCGCCACCAGCACCAACGCCAGCAGCAGGCTCGGCAACGCCAACATGATGTCGACGATACGCATGATGATCGCATCCACCACACCGCCGAAATAACCGGCCAACAGGCCCAGCACCACGCCCATGATCAGCGACAGTACCACCACCAGACAGCCGACCAGCAGCGACAGTCGCGCACCGTACATCAGGCGCGACAACACATCGCGGCCCACATCGTCGGTACCGAGGAGATATTGCCAACTGCCGCCTTCCTGCCACACCGGAGGCTTAAGCAGCGCGTCGCGGAACTGATCCGCCGGTGCATGCGGCGCCAAGACTCCGGCTCCGATGGCAATCACGAACATCACAATGATATAGACCAGGCCGACAACGGCCCCTTTATTGCGCTTGAAATAGTGCCAGAACTCCTGAAACGGGGTCATGGGCTTCGGCGCACCTTTAACTACAGACTCAGTGATTTGAGACATCAGAGCGCCCCTTATTTCTTGTGGCGAATACGCGGGTTGACCACGCCGTAGAGCACGTCTACCAGCAGGTTAACCAGAATAATCATACAGGCGACCAGCAATACGCCGCCCTGAACAACCGGATAGTCGCGACGTTGCAATGCATCCATCAACCAGCGCCCCAGGCCTGGCCAGGAGAAGATGGTTTCGGTCAGGATTGCGCCGGCCAGCATGGTGCCGACTTGCAGACCGATCACCGTCACCACCGGCAGCAAAGCGTTGCGCAAAGCATGCACCACAATCACCCGCATGCGGCTCACGCCTTTGGCGCGCGCGGTACGGATGTAATCTTCGCCCAACACTTCCAGCATTGAGGAGCGCGTCATACGCACGATCACCGCCAGCGGAATGGTGCCGAGCACGATAGCCGGCAGGATCATATGCATCACGGCATCAGCGAAATCGCCCGGCTCGCCCCAGATCAGGGTGTCGATCAGCATAAAGCCGGTTAACGGCAAGGTATCGTCAAGGAACACCGTGTCGCTGACCCGTCCCGACACCGGCGTCAGGTTTAGCTGCACCGAAACCAGCATGATCAGCATCATGCCCCACCAGAAAATCGGCATCGAATAGCCGGTCAGCGAGATGCCCACGGCGGTGTGATCGAATATTGAGCCTCGCCTGACCGCCGCCAGCACCCCCACCGGGATACCCACCAGCACGGCGAAAATCATCGCGCAGAACCCTAATTCCAGCGTGGCCTTGAAGCGTGGAACAAACTCATCCCATACGGAGATGCGGCTTTTGAGGGACGTACCCAAATCACCCTGCAACACGTTGGATACGTAAGAGAAATATTGTTGATAGAGCGGTTTGTCCAGCCCCATTTCCGCCATCAACTGCGCATGGCGTTCTGCGGAGATCCCGCGTTCCCCGGCCATGATGGTCACCGGGTCGCCGGGGATCATATGGACGAATGCAAAAGTCAGCAAAGTTATGCCGATAAACGTTGGGATAACTAACCCCAAACGTCGGAGTATGAACTGCAACATATCCCGAACTCTCTGTATAAATGCCCGGCAGCTCATCGTCCGCCAGGCTTATTAAAGCTCACACACTTTGAACAACCCTGATGCCATACGCCGGAGACTGGTCAGCAGAAGCGCAATCTGTTGCGCCCCTGCCAAGTCCATTCGTGTGTCGCCGGCTTAACGGTCAGAATTAATCTAGAGAAACATTCTCAAAGTGATGCTTACCAAGCGGATCCACAACATAGCCCTTCACTTCTTTACGCACTGGCTCGTAAACGGTGGAGTGGGCGACAATCAGTGCCGGAGCCTGATCGTGCATCACTACCTGAGCCTGTTTGTACAGTTCGATGCGTTTGTCGTGGTTCGATTCAGCGCGTGCCGGTTGGATCAGGTCTTCAAACGGCTTGTAGCACCAGCGAGAGTAGTTGGAGCCATCTTTCGCCGCGGCACAGCTAAACAGCGTAGCGAAGAAGTTGTCCGGATCCCCATTGTCACCGGTCCAGCCCATCATCACCGTCTGATGTTCGCCCGCTTTGGCGCGCTTGAGGTATTCGCCCCACTCATAGGTGACGATTTTGGCTTTCACGCCGATTTTCGCCCAGTCGTTCTGGATCATTTCCGCCATGCGGCGGGCATTCGGGTTGTACGGACGTTGTACCGGCATCGCCCACAGATCGATGGTGAAACCGTCTGCCATGCCCGCTTCTTTCAGCAGTTCTTTGGCCTTGACCGGATCATAGGTGTAATCCTTCACCGCGTCGTTATAGCCCCACATGGTCGGCGGGATCAGGTTTTTGGCCGCCTGGCCAGCCCCCTGGTACACCGCGTCGATGATCGCCTGCTTGTTGACCGCCAGGGTCAACGCCTGGCGCACCTTCAGGTTATCCAGTGGTTTCTTCTCAACGTTGAACGACAGGTAACCGACGTTCAGCCCCGGTTGTTCCATCAGGTTGATGGTTTTGTCCTGCTTCATGCGCGCGATGTCAGCCGGGTTCGGGTATGGCATCACCTGACATTCGTTCTTCTGCAGTTTGGCGTAACGTACCGAGGCGTCTGGTGTGATGGAGAACACTAAACGATCGATCTTCGGTTTGGTGCCCCAGAAACCGTCGAATGCCTTATAAAGGATTTTGGAGTCTTTCTGGTATTGCAGCAGTTGGAATGGCCCTGTCCCGATAGGGTTCAGGTCAACTTTCTCCGGCGTGCCGGCCTTCATCATCGCGTCGGCGTATTCGGCAGACAGAATGGATGCGAAGTCCATGCCCAGGTCAGCGACAAACGGCGCTTCCGGACGGGTCAGCACAAAGCGCACGGTGGAATCGTCCACCTTCTCGATTTTGGCGATCAGCTTCGGCATGTCCATGCCTTCAAAGTACTCATAGCTGCCGCCGGAGACTTTGTGATAGGCATTATTCGCGTCCAGCTGGCGTTCGAAGGAGAACACCACGTCGTCGGCGTTGAAGTCACGGGTCGGTTTGAAATCCTTGCTGCTCTGCCACTTCACGCCTTTACGCAGGTGGAAGGTGTAGATTTTGCCGTCTTCACTGACGTCCCATTTTTCCGCCAGGCCCGGCTGCAGTTCGGTGGTGCCGATTTTGAATTCAACCAGACGGTTGTAGATTGGCACCGAGCTGGCGTCATAGGTGGTACCCGAGGTGAACAACTGCGGGTTGAACCCTTCCGGGGAACCTTCAGAACAGTAAACCAGAGTCTTGGCTTGCACGCTGGCCGCAACGGTCAACGCAATCAGCCCAATACCGAATTTCAGAATCCCTGTTTTTCCCAAGGAACTTGTCATCGCTAGTGCTCCATTATGTGATGTGATGTGTGTATTACCGCCAGGGCCTGTATTTTTTATTGCGTGGCCTGTGCAGTCAGTGCCCGAAGGCTGGGAGGGATAGTTGCGCGAGAGAGCCGGGTTGAACGCATCCCGGTGGGGGCGTCTGAGCGCGTGGAATTCACTCAAACAACTCTCGCTCTTACCCCTGAGGCTACCAAATTGCCAACTGTTTGGGGTGTCGTCAATATAACCAGTAGGGATTTACACAGACTGTGAGAAACAGCAAACAAACATAAAAAAAACCTTTCTTTAACATATGCAGCATTAAAAATTATGCTATACGCTCATTTTTAGTTCGAATATCTGCGTTACAGAAAGTTACTGGTGTTTAACTCCGATAAAAAACTAAAAAAGTTTGTTGCTGAATGATGAATATCTGAACGGTTATTTTTGTGATCTGCGTTAAAAACAGGATGAAATGCTGATCCCCTACCCGAAAGAGTGAGACGCCGGAGGGCTTTTTGATCGAGGTAGCCTCACAATCTATGCGTCGTGAAAAAACTTTCGGCTGCCAAAAAGCCGGGGGCAAAAGGATATCCCCCGGCAACGTGCTACAACCGATTTATTGCGTGCCGGCGCTGTTACCCAGACTGCTGTTCATATTGTTCAGAATATCGCCGTTGTCGGCGTCAATTTCCCAAGAGAACAACCCGCCCAACTGCTTATCCAGCACATACTTGCCCTTCGCCTGCACCGATCGCGCATCGTCAAAGGTGATCAGGTCGCCGGTAGAAGGTTTGAAGACATACGGCGCTTCGGCGGTGGCGTCATAGCTGTACTGCCATTCGCCGCTCATAAACTCATTGGCGATTTGGCGGTAATCCACGATGCCGTTTTCCCAGGTCCCTTTCACCGGGCCAGTCGCGGTGCCGGTAAACGGAATGTTGTTCTGGTAGCCATTCACTCCGGTCCAGCCACGGCCGTACATGGCGGTACCCACCACGATTTTGCCCGGTTTCACCCCTTGCGACAGCAGGGCATTAACGCCATTCACCGTGGTATACGCCGTATCCGGTTTCCAGGACGGCGCTTTCAGCGCAGTCTGGTGGCCCAGATTTTTCAGATCGAATGCACCGTAGAAGTCGTAGCTCATCAGGAAGATGTGATCCATCGAGTTCTGCGCGGTGTTGTAATCCACCTTGTCGATTTTATCCTTGCCGGCGCTGATCGCAGAGGTCAGCTCATACTTACGACCCGTTTGCGCAGAAAGCTGATCCAGCATGGCGCGCAGCTCTTTCATCAACTGTACATAGGTCGCCCCGTCCTGTGCGCTGCCCAGTTTCGGGTTAGCGCCCTGCCCGCCCGGGAATTCCCAGTCGATGTCCACGCCGTCAAAGAACTTCCAGGTTTGCAGGAACTCTTTCACCGAGCCGACGAAACGATCGCGCTTCACCTTGTCGCCCATAAAGAAGAACGGGTCGGACAACGTCCAACCACCGATCGACGGCAGGATTTTCAGGTCCGGACGGGCCTGTTTCAGCGCCATCAACTGACCAAAGTTGCCTTTGTAGGGGTCATCCCAGGCAGTCACGCCCTTCTGCCCTTTTTGCAGCGCGGCGAACGGATCGTGGATCGACACTTTAAAATCTTCGCGGCCCTGGCAAGAACGCTGCAACGCCTGGAAGCTGCCTTCGATCTCTTTCAGGCTGTCGTTGATGCCGTCACCGCCGCAGATGGGAATAAAGCCGTACAACAGGTGCGTCAGGTTCTGTGCCGGGAGTTTGTCGACGGTGAAATTACGGCCGTAAACGCCCCACTCAACGAAATAAGAACCGACCACTTTGCCGGAGTCTTGTTTATAAGGCTTATTCTTTTCCAACAAGAGTTCTTTTAACGGTGCCAAATGGCTGCCATCGGTATCTGCCACCACAATTTCAGTGGCATCGCTGGCAGTACAACCGTCGGCATTGCATAACGCCACCTGCATTTGATAACGGCCTCCCTTATTCACCTTAAAGTTTGCCGTACCCGAAGCGCCGGTTGAAGCACCGCTCCAGACTTCTTTGCCATTTAATAATACTTTGGCCGTGGTACCGGTATCGCCATTCCATAAATTCCATGAAACAGCAACGTCGGCGGCATCTTTTACCTTAACCAGATTATTATAAGCCGTCGCGGCCTGATCGACCTCAACAATGGCGAACTTGGTATTGCCCCAGGCCAGCGTAGGCTTACCCGGCGCGGCGGCCTGCGCCGCAGAGCACAGCGTGCTGCCGATCAGCAACGCCAACAGCGGTTTATTAAATTTGCGCATAACTGATTCCTTTATTCCGAGAGGATAAACGTAAAATAATTAATGACGGCAGCCCATTGTCGGAGCAAAATAATTCCGCAATAATCCTGGCCGATTAAAGTCAATAAATAATCATTCATCTTTCCACGCAACGGAAATCTATCATTCCCATTTCGTGCATTCAGACTATAGATAAAATAATCATTAAAACAAGATAGCCATCAACCGGGTTTTATTGAGCAACGATGAATTCATTTGATAATGAATAATGGCTGCCAATAGGAATAAGGAATGTGAATTAAATACAGGGGAAGGATAAATATTTGTCATGGTTTTGATGTCATCGTTGACATCAAATTTAATTTAATGGTAGCGTAAACTTCAACAAGGAATGTTCAATGCCGGCGACACTCGTAATGAACAGACGCATTTGGCTGGACACAAACAGTTTGCTCAGCCTGGTTGTCTGGGACGTCACCCCCTCAGTGAAAGGCAGCAACCATAAGTACAAATATCGTTTGGCCTATGTGGTAAAGGATAAATGCGTATTACGCTATGACAATGAAGCGGGGAAAGGCGACCATAAGCACCTGGGCACCGCCGAGATCCCGATAAAGTTTATTGATATTAACAAGCTGGTTGATGATTTCGTTACAGAAGTGAACCAGCTCAGGAGGCCAAAATGCGCACTCTGATGGTAAGTGTAATGCCTGTCCAACAGGCGATAGATGGGCTGAAAACTGATTTTTCCAAAGCGTTATCCGGCGCGGATATGGGCAGCAGGCTGATATTCCCTGATGTCAAAACACTGACCTACGTATTGCTGAACACTAACCGGATGACGTTGCTGGAAACAATGACCGGTGCGGAAGCCATGTCGATCCGGGAGCTCTCGCGACGGATGAATCGGGATTTCAAAGCCGTACATACGGATGTTCAAGCTCTGCTGAATGCCGGTGTTCTGAATAAGAAAGGCGCGAAGATCATCTTTTCTTATGACGAAATCCATTTTGACTTCGTCACAGGCAAAGCGGCCTGAATGGCAAATAACGGGCGAAAAAAACCTGCTTTAAAAAGCAGGTTTTTCGAATGTGGTCGGCGAGAGAGGATTCGAACCTCCGACCCACTGGTCCCAAACCAGTTGCGCTACCAAGCTGCGCTACTCGCCGATGCGGGGCGCATCTTACTGCTGGGGATAATACGCGTCAATCACTTTTTCAACCCAGGCAGCCAAGTGGCGATAAAAGCGGCATAAAGCGCGCTGCGGTGCCCTGTAGCGCGCTTTTGCATCATGCCTTCGCGGTTTTCAATACCGGTGATTGTGCACGCAGGAACGGCAACAGGAACAGCGCGGACAGGCAGGCGGCGATGGAAATCACCACGAAGAAACCGTTCCAGTGCCAAATTTCCATGATCCGGGCGATCGGGTAGCCGGACAGCGCTGCCCCCAGATAAGCAAACAGGCCGACAAAACCGGTCGCCGCACCGGCAGCATCCTTGTGCGAACATTCCGCCGCCGCCATGCCGATCAGCATCTGCGGGCCAAAGATGAAGAAACCGATGGCAAAGAAGCAGGCAGCCTGCAGCAGGAAGGTGACACCCGGCATGATCCACAGTGCCGCAACCGACAGAAAGATACCGATGGCGAAGATCAGGTTCATGGGGCCACGGTTGCCGCGGAACAGTTTGTCAGAGCCCCAGCCCGCCACCAGCGAGCCGATAAAGCCCCCCACTTCGAACAGGGAAATCGCCGAGTTGGCGGTCATCAACGAATAGCCTTTTTCCTGCGTCAGGTACAGGTTGCCCCAGTCGTTGATCGCCGTACGCACGATGTACACCAGCACATATGACACCGCCAGCAGCCAGATGTATTTATTGGTCAACACGTAACGCTTGATGATCTCGCGGTTGGTCAGCCCCTGGCCTTCCGACTCCTGTACCAGTTCCATGGCGTCGTTACGCCATTTACCGACGCTGGGCAGCCCCATGGTCGACGGCTTGTCACGCAGCCGCCAGCACATCAACAGACCCAACACCACGCCGATGATGCCCGGAATAATCATGCCGTAGCGCCAGCTGAAGTGCAGCGAGATAAAGCCGACCAGCAGCGGGATCAGCGCGCCACCGAAGTTGTGCGAAGTGTTCCAAATCGCCCACCAGCCGCCGCGTTCGGAGCGGGAATACCAACTGGTGAGAATTTTTGAACACGGCGGCCAACCCCAACCCTGGAAGAAGGCGTTGAGGATCCACAGTGTCCCCAGCATCAGCAACGACGAGCTTAGCCCGAAGAAAATGTTGAGTATGCCGGTCATGATCAGGCCCAGCCCCATAAAATAGCGCGGGTTGGAACGATCGCTGATCATGCCCGAGATAAACTTCGAGCAGCCATAGGTGATGTAGAACAACGTGCCCAGAATGCCGACATCGGACATCGTCAGGCCAAGATCGCTCAGCATCGCCGGCATGATGAAGTTGAAGCTTTTGCGCGTGAAGTAAAACGCGGCATAACCGATGTACATCGTCCACATCAGTTGGATACGCCAGTATTTATAGCTGGCATCGATCTGTTTTTGATCGGTAACCGGCGGCACATCCTGGCGGCTTTTAAGGAAAGACCACATGTGAAACCTCAGAGAATAGGAAAAGTGCCGCTATCATGCTGCGCGCGCGCGAAAATGGCTTACGCCGGATTCCCGACGCAGTTAGGAGTATTTCCTAGTTTGGCTCTTCTGCCGTTGAAACTGTGGGTAAGATCACATTCAAACAGGTGCCGCTCTCCGACGTGAGCCGCAGCCGGCCGCCCAGTGCGCTAATACGTTCTTGCATGCCGCGCAGGCCATAACCCGGCTCATGGTTGGCCAAATCGATACCGATGCCGTTATCGCGAATGGTCAGCAGGATTTGCGGCGGCCGCCCCTTAGGGTGACGAAGACGCGCATCCAACTCAATGCGACTGGCGGCAGCGTGGCGACAGACGTTGGTCACGCCCTCCTGACACACCCGGTACAGGGTGATTTTCAGCGTTTCATCCAGCAGCTCATCCGGCACCTGCCACCGCATCGTACTCACCAGCGACGTATCCTGCGGCAGCGACTCACGCAACATCGCCGCCACCGCCGCCGACAGGGGCAGATTATTCAGCGCGGCGGGCCACAGTTGGGTCAGTACGTCATGCACGCCGTCATACACCCGCAGCGCCAGCGTATCTATCGCTTCTGCACAGCCTATCACTGGCGGCTGAGGCGCCAGGCGCTTGATAATACTGGCCTGGGTACGGATGACGGTGATGGTCTGGCCGACTTCGTCGTGCAGCTCCCGCGCAACTTCTCGCCGGGTCTGTTCTTCGGCCGTCACCAGCGCGCGCGCCAGCTGGCGATTTTCGGTCAATCGCAGCCGCAGTTGATGATTCAGCTCGCGCTGGCGTTGAATGCCGGCCCCGAGCAGCAGGCCGGTCAGGCTTTGGGCCAGCAGCGACAACAGCAGATCACGATGCGATTCAGGCTGAGGCGGCTCGTTGGCCACCAACACCACGCCGTTGAGCAACGTCGCCAGCAGCGCGCCCTGCCAGCCGTAGCGATAGGACATAAAAACGATCGGGATAGCCAGACAAAACGGCGCAAAGCGACGCAGCTCGGCGGCATTCACCTGCTGCTGCAGCCAAATACTGAGCGCAAACAGCAGCAAATAGCTGGCCAGATGGCGCAGCCGCAGCGTGACCGGTTTATGGATCAGGCCCGGTTCGAGCGGCACCCAGATCTGCCGCGCCAGATAGTGCCACAACAGCAGACAGGTCGGGGCGATGGTGAAACCGCCCGCCAGCCCAAGTAACAGTGCGCGAGCCCCCTCGCCGTTCGCCACCTGCCACACCAGCGCCTGCAGCAGTGCGGCCACCGCCACCACGGCTCCCTGCATCAGCGGCCATTGCCATTCGCTGTCGTTTTGCTGATGGCGTAGCAACCAGGGGGAAGCGACCAGACTGAGCAATACCGTTAACACCAGCACCACCACCGAAGCCCACAGCGCCGGCCCGTAACCGAACTGATCTGCCAGCAACGCCATCAGCAGCAAATCGGCCAGCAGGATCCCCGGCCAGAAGCGGTAAGGGCTTTGCAGCAGAATGCCCATCCGTAAACCAAACGGGAACAACAACAGCGCCTGCCAGGGCGGGTCGATCAGCGCGGTGCCGATGCCCCACAGGCAAAATGCGCTGGTGGCATAAATAAAAAACAGCGCCAGTTGGGTGATCAGGCGCTGCATCACAGATTCAGCATCCGCTTCGCCAGTTCGACGTTGTTATTGATGCCCAGCTTGGCGAACAGATTGGCGCGATGCACATGCACCGTTTTCGGCGACAACCCCAGTGCGACGGCAATCTCCCGCACTTCTTGACCCTGAGCCAGCAGCAGCGCGATTTCACGTTCGCGGCGCGTCAGGGGATCCACCTTCACCCGCGCCAGCTGCTGGGCGATTTCAGGCATCAGGTACACGCCACCGCTGGCGACGGTGCGCACCGCCGTGATCAAATCTTCCGGCTTGCAGCGTTTGGACAAGAAACCGCAGGCACCGCGTTCCAGCGCCATTTCCACCAGTGCCGGGTTGTCATGCATCGACAGCATCACCACCCGGATCCCGGAAGGGATGTCCGCCAGCAAATCCAGCCCGCTGCCATCCGGCATCGAAATGTCGCAGATGCAGATTTCCGCCTCCAGGCCGGGCAAACCGGCGCGCGCCTGAGCCGCGCTGCTGAATTCCCCCACCACCTGAATATCTGCTTCCAGCGACAGCAGTTGCACAAAGCCCGATCGCACAATGTCATGATCGTCAATAAACGCCACGCGCAAGGTCATGGAAAACTCCGGTTCGAAGGGGAAAGTGCGCAAGTATAGCGCAAGCCTGAGCCGGATTAATTGATGAAAGGAAGGTATAAGCAGATTTTACCGGGCGCAATGCGCCCGGTATTGAGGAGGTTACAGCTGCGCTGCCGGTGTTTTATCCTGCGGAATATTGCACCAGTTGTTTTTCGCCACTATACCGCCGTTCGGCGAGGTATAACCGAGGCAACCGAGAATGGAATCGAACAGCTCTACGTGGCGGTGCGTTTTGCCAACGCGCTGCTGCGCCTGCAATTGCTCAAATGCGCCACGGTGCTGGGGATCTTCCAGGAATTTGTCGGACGCCCATACCATCATCGGCACGCGGAACTGCTCCGGCGGGGCCATTTCACGCGGCGTACCGTGCAGGTGCGAGTTCTCGCCTATCGATTCGCCGTGGTCAGACGAATAGAACACAATCGCCTTCTTCTCGCGTACCTGATCAATCACGTTAGCGATAAAGCTGTCGGTATACAGCACCGAGTTATCGAAGGCGTTGATCAACTGATCCTTGGAACAGAAGTCGTCGACGCCGATACACTCCGGCTGATAACGCGCGTAGCTACGCGGATAACGCTGTGAATAGAGGTAATGCGAGCCTTTGGTGTGCAGGATCACCATATGCTTGCCCTGCGGATAACGGGCCAGCGACTCTTTCATTTCGTCCACCAACAGCATGTCGTCAACCGATTTACCGTCGTTACGTTTCTCGGAGGCAATCATTTCGCGGAACGAATAGTTGTTCACTTCGGTATTGTTGTAGAACCAGACCTCGCTCTGCATGGCGAACAGCTCAGAGGTGAAGCCCAGCCCCTTGAGTACCGCAAACACATTTTGCTCTTTCAATGTACGTTGCGGGTTGTCTGAGGTACCGCCTTCCCGCACGAACATGCAGCGCAGCGAGAGTTTCGTCGAGGTATCGCAGGATTCGCCGCGGAACGCGACCAGGTTTTTCTCTTTGGACAACCGTGGCGTGGTGTCACGGTCGTAGCCCAGAATCCCCATGTGATCCCAGCGCGTGGTTTCACCGATAATAAACACCACGTAGGTGTCATCGATATCGGCCGGCGGCACATAGGTAAAGTTCTTGGCCGGGTCGAACAAATTGGCCTGATCCTGACTTTCGTCGTAACGGGTATAGGCAAACAGCCCCAGCGCCGACAGCCAGTTGGATGGCAAATAGGAGTGCGCCACTACGCCACCGTAGCTTGGCAGATCCACATTGGTGATTTTTTCCTGCGCGCTCTGCTCGTTATCCAGCATACGCAGCGGCAACCACACCAGCGCCACCACCGCCACCAACACCGCCAGCGGTTTCACCCGGTGTCCGGGGGTTTTCAGCTGTTCGATCAGCGTGTAACGCAGATTGTTTTTCCAAATGCACAGCAGCGGCAATGCGCTGAGCACCACCATCCACAGCACAAAGTGCATGCCGACCACTTCTTTAGACAGGTCGATATCGGTGGTCATGACCGAAACCACAATGCCGTAGCCAATCACCACGTTGAAGAACGTCATGTAATAGCTGGCGGCCACGGAGATCAGCACCAACAGCGAAGCGACAATGCGGTAAAACAGCCGGCCACCCAGCGAGACCAGCCGCATAATAAAGAAGGTGAACAGAACGATAGCGATAACCTCGGTTACCGCAGAAATAACCTTAATCCCCTGAATGCCGTGCGAAAACGAATCAAAGCGACGATAAAAAACGGAAAGGTTTAAAAAGATGCCGATATAGATCGCTAACAATAACGATAAATTCTGCTGTGATAGCGATTTAACTTTGTTCATGTAACGCGGTGGCTCCGGGGACGATAATAGTTCTGAATCAGTCAGACATTCAATGCGGCCTCAGGTTCAGCCGATCGGCAATAAGCGCTATTTCGGGGGTAATAATCAAGAGAATTCTCAAAAAACGGGTGTTTTTTCCATTTTTTGCGAAAAAGCTCAAAGAGGGGCAGAACGAGAAATGGAGGGATAACCCCTCCATTTTTTCCGTAGCGTTAGCGCAAATCTTACTTCACGTTAAGCGTGACATCAATATTGCCGCGGGTGGCGTTGGAATAAGGGCAGACCACGTGCGCTTTTTTCACCAGGTCTTCCGCCACGCTGCGCTCAATGCCCGGCAGGCTGATGTCCAACTGCACTTCGATACCGAAACCGTTGGGGATTTCGCCAATGCCGACGGTGCCGTCAATTTTGGCTTCGGCCGGGATCTTCACCTTTTCTTTCGCCGCAACAAACTTCAGCGCACCGAGGAAACAGGCCGAGTAACCGGCAGCAAACAGCTGTTCCGGGTTGGTGACTTCACCGCCCGCGCCACCCATTTCCTTCGGCACACCCAGTTTGACATCCAACACGCCGTCGGATGAGGTCGCACGGCCATCGCGGCCACCGGTTGCTGTGGCATGAGCGCGGTAAACAACTTTTTCAATCGACATAATTCATTCCTTCTTTTGGGTTGGAGGCATGACATCGGATCCAGTTGGCTGAACCCGACCACAGGTCTATCTTTCGCGATTAAATCGCGCACTACTTATATTTCCCACTTATTTCAGTGTAGCGCAGGATCGGCGATCCTGCGTCTGGCACCGGTCGTCAAATCTGATCGATCAGCTTGCTGCGCAGCTTTTCCAGCTGCTGCTTGATATTAACGATTTCATCGAGGCTGCAATCAGTGGCGCACATGACCGCTTCCGGCACCGCCTGCGCTTTTTCACGCAGCGCCCGCCCGGCCTCCGTTAACGCGATGATCACCTGCCGTTCATCGGTGGTAGCGCGGTAACGCAGTAACAGTCCTGCGCTCTCGAGCCGCTTCAGCAGCGGCGTCAGCGTGGCGGAATCGAGAAACAGCCGCTCGCCGATGTCCGAAACCGTGATTTCGTCCCGCTCCCACAGCACCAGCATCACCAAATATTGCGGATAGGTGAGATCGAGCTGGCTCAGCAGTTTGCGATACACCTTGTGCAACGCCAGATTGGCGGAGTACAGGGCAAAACACATCTGCTGATCGAGCAGCAGCAGGTTTTTCGCTACGGGTTGTTCGGCGTCTTTGATTTTCATGACTTGAATATAGATAGTGCACGATGTAATCGCAAGCTATTATTTAAAGGGTATGCTACCTTTTTTAATGCAGGGGATGCCACAGCAGGGTGCTGTGCAGGAGGAAAAGGATATGACAACCACACTGGCAGAACGCGCCCGCCGCTACGCCACCAAGGCGCATGCGGCTATCGATCAGCGCCGCAAATACACCAATGACCCCTACATCGTTCACCCGCAGGCGGTAATGGAAATCGTCAGCAGCGTGCCGCACAGCGAAGAAATGCTGGCCGCCGCCTGGTTGCATGACACGGTGGAAGATACCCCCACCACCCTGGCCGATATCGAAAGCCACTTTGGGCCACAGGTGGCAGAACTGGTGGCAATGCTGACCAACGTCAGCGGCACCGGCGGCGGTAACCGCTTTGAACGTAAAAACCGCGATCGACGGCACAGCGCCAACGCTTCACCGCAGGCCAAGACCATCAAACTGGCGGATCTGATCGACAATACCCGTTCGCTGCTGGAGTTCGACAGCCATTTTGCGCGGACCTATCTGATAGAGAAACAGCGGCTGCTGGAGGTGCTGACCGAAGGCGACCCGACGCTGTGGCGCCAGGCGAACCATATCGTCGAACAAGGCTTGGCAAAACTGCTGTTGCCGCCGCATAACGTCCCGGCAGGCTGGTTCGAACATGCGCGCCAGCGTTACCGGGAAAGCGATGCGGCGTAATCGTCAGAAGGTCACTACCGTTTTCAACGCCGTGACCCAGGCGTCCTGCGTTTCGCTAACGCCCCCCGGATGATGCCAGTATTGTAAGCCCGGTTGCAGCTGCAACCACGAGGTGACGTTGAAACGGTAATAGAGTTCTGCCGTCACCGAATACCCTGGCACCGGGTGATAATTGGGATCGTTATACGCAGTGGCGTTGTTGATTTGATTCAGGTAACGCTGGTTATCCCGATAATGATCGCTGAGCTTGACCATGGAGACACCCAGGCCCAGCCCATCGTCCGGCCGCGCGTCAAACAACCCGCGGTAGCGAATGCCGGTCGAAGTGGAGTAATGCATATAGTTGGAACGCGGATCTGCCAGCCCCAGGCTGTAGAACAGGCTCAGCCCCCGATTGGCGTCATTCGGATGACGCGTCAGCTGCTGGTTAAAGCCGCTGTACAGGAACCAGGTGCGGTTATGGTTGCGATAACCGTTCGGATCGCTCGCCCCCGGACCGCCGGAAACCCCCTCATACAAATCCTGCTGCCCGGCATTGGTAAACAACACGCCCAGGTTATAGACCCCCGGCAACTGATTGACCGCATGGGTTTTCAATTCCAGCTCCATTGGCAGCAGTATCCCCTTGCTGCCCTTGGTCGACCCACTCCAGGCATGGCTGCGGCTTGGGGCATCGGGATTTTGCTCCATCAGACCGGTTTTGAAGGTCAGTCCGTCCGTCAGTTTGTATTGCAGGGTGGTGCCCCAGTAGTGGACGTTCCAGTTATACCAGGTCAATGAGTTGGCGGACTTGCCGCCGCACAGCGTCAGCGTCTGGAAATCGCAGGGAATGATCTGATCGAAGTCCTGCACCTTGTTCATCATGCCGATGCGCCATTGCAGACGGCGGTCAAGGAAGCTGCGGCTAAAGGTCAGCCAGCCCAGCCGGGTAATCGACTGGCCGCCGTAGCTTTCCTGCGACAGATCGGTCGGATTGACGCGCGGATCCTGCAGGCGATCGCGCGTTAGGTTGTTATCATGGTTACGGTTAACGATATTGCCTTCAATCGCCGCATCCGGAATACCGGTCAACGCCTGCAGATCCTGGCTGAAGGTCAGCGAGAACTGATCGATATAGGACGCCTGCCTGTCGTGGTTGTATCCCCCGCCGGCGTTATAGGAAAGCTGGCTGAGATAACCCAGATTATAGTGAAAACCATGATCCTCCAGGATCGGCCTGATCCCCAACATATCGCCCAACACACCTGCTGCCGGCGGCTCGAACCCGAGCGCAATGCCTTGCCATTGGGCGGTCGGTGCCTCGATGTCTTTGGCGGTTTGCAAAGTTTCGGCCTGTGCGCCAACGCTGACCCACAATAACCCCTTTAGGGTTGAGTTAATTAAAGTAACACAATGAAGTAAAAGGAATTATTTCATTCAATGTCCACACATTGACCACGTCGACAAAAAGGCCCCGTTTATCGGGGCTTTTTCATAACGGATAGCCAATGAATGATAACGGATAACGCGCGATCCCTTCCCGATCCAATCTCTACAATTTTTGCAATGTCCCACCGCCGCCCAAACTCCCCGCCAAGCCGCGCCGCTACTGGCTTTCATGTGCTACCCGTTACTTGTTACGACGTCGCATTTTATCGCGACGATCCAGACGAAAAGCAAAGCGATCCATTTTAAACCAATCACTTAGCAATAACGCCCTGAGCGCCGTTCTGGGTCTTCTTTGCAAAATACTGAAATTTATTGCACCGCGTGCAATTGGCGGCGCTCGTCAGAACCCCAGCCACGGCGCGGGCTGGCGGTGGCGTTTGCACCAAAATTCTTTTGCAATATTTTTAGCACGCAAAACGTGCAGGCGGGTGCGGTGTAGCGCCGATTCCGTCGGTTGAGTATTCCGTCCCGTCAAATTCTGGTGGTGTGGGTGGTCTGTGGTGCGGTGTTTGATGATGCTCAGGCGTGCGCGTGTGGCGTCGCTGGTGCGGCGCTCTATAGGCGTGTCAGGCGGTTGTATTGGAAGTGTGGACGGAGGACTCCGCCCAGGTTATTTGATTAGGGGGCTGTAGTTGTTTTTCAGTTCGGTGGCAGTGTTGCCGGTGGCGGCTATGTCATTGGCGTTGGTCGGGCTGCCGGTGTTGGAATGCGTGTGTTCTGCTGTGCGCTGTGCCAGGGTCTGCACCACGTCCAGGGTTTGCAACATCAGCGATAACACGTTGGTGTCAGTGGTACCCACATGCACTTGGCTGGCGATCAGTTCCAGGCTGGCGGATATGCTGCGGCGTAGCCCGGTAATTTTCTCTGTGAGCTGGCCGCCGATCTCTGCCAGGGCATCCTGGCTAATTTTGTGTGTGACGCTATTGGCTTTCACTAACAGCTTGCCCGTTGTCCCGATGCTGTAATCGCCCTGGGAAAGTTGGACGATAGCCCCCGCTAACAATTTGGCCGTGCCGATCACAGTTGTGGTGTCGGTGGCCTGAATGGTGGTTGTTCGCTGGGTTAGCGTTCGGCTTTCTTCGTCTGCGGTGATTGTGCGTGTGGCGCTGGTTTCCTGGATAGCCTGGTCAGTTTCTCGTTGCCAGTCTCCCGCCTGGCTGACGCGTTGGAACACCTCGGCCCGCTGCTGCTGGAGCTGTTCGCCCGGCTTGATGCCGGGAAGGCTGTTACCTTGTGGCAGTACCTGGCGGATAAAGGGCTTATCCGGTCTGCCGTCAGTGAAAGCCAGTTCTACCAGTGTCCCCGCGGGTGGGTAGTGCATCAGGCCCGATTCATCCCCGGCCATGGGTACCGGCAGGGCGACAGCAGGATAAACCGGCGTTTCATGGTTTGCCGTGCCGTTCTCGTCCAGCAGTTGCACGTCGACCGCAAAACGCGGTCTGAAGGGGTCGGAAATGTCGCCCAAACTAGCCCCCTCGGTCGGCGCTTCAACGCGGGCCAACTTCGGCAAGTGCAACCCCGCGGCCAGTTCCGGGTGTGCGGTTTCCAACTGGCGCTCAAACGGGCTTTTTTGTTTGGGTTTTCCCTGGGCATTTATCGGTGTCCAGGTCAGGGTAATGTCGTCATCTTTCAATGCTACACGGGTAATGCGTTGCCCGTTCGCCAGCACGCCAGGGCGAATTGCAGGGATAGCCGGTAATGTCATGCTGTTACCAGCTCCGGCGGCCTTGGCGTACTCGTTCGGGATGTCGATCGGCAGATTGGCGAAACGCGAATCTTGCCAGGCGCCTAACCACACAGTCCCGTCCGGCAACTGCTGCCAGATGTAATCAGCAATCCCAAATGCCCGGCCCAGATTGGACAGCAGTTGCCAGCCTGTGCCGCTGTGGACGAAATGGGGGATTGGGGTGTCGGTATAGGCTTTGCCGTCCGGCAAAATAAATGCCAGGCCGGAATCGGCGGCCAGCTTGTCCGCAACCTGGCGTAACGTGGGGTGCTGCATAGACACTGGCCAGCTTTTTTCGAAAACGCCGACCAGCTCGCGCACAAACATCCGGCGGTAACCATTATCCGCGGCCTGGTCGCGTTCAACGTAGCCGGTAAACCAGCGTAACGTCTGGTTGTTGTAGCCAACGTTAATCCGGATCAGTTTGCCTGTGCTGACCTGGTCAGTTTCGGCAGTGATGAAGCCCCGACCGCATGCGCTGAGGTCAAGCACCAGCTCATGGCTTGCGATCGGCACGGTCTGGGCGTCAATTTGCAATGTGGTGATCGGTTTCATAGTTATGCCAGCTTATCGTCGATTTTTTTCAGGAATTTCTCAAACGTAGTTAATTCCTGTTTGCCTTCTTCGCCTGTGGCGCCTGGTGTACCGTTGGCACCTTTGGCGGTCTGGGTTTTGTTCTTCACGCTGCCCGCGGTACGTGCGGCGGCCTTCTCGGCGACGCTGTCCTGCTCTTTCAGGGTGAAGTTGACTATCCAGATCATTTTATTTGTCTGCGGGGCTGCGTCGATTGAGCCGGAGAACATACCCTCACGAAAATTTACCAGTTGCGCGGTTTTGTTTGCCACGCGGTAACGTCTCATTGCGCCATTGCTGCCTTTAGCTTCCGCCAAGGCATACAACCGGCTGAGCACTTCCGGATTTTTGAAGGGAATAACTCCGGAGATTCGAAGCTCTTTAGCCTTTACGCCTTGTTCTGCGGTCGCTGTGCTGGATGCTTGCCCCGATTGGTCTTTGTCCGGGATTTGCATCTGTGGCGTGACCAGGATTTCTTTCAGCGGGATGGCTTCGCCGTCCAGCGCCAACATGATTATTTGGGCCATGTGATCATCCCCTTAAGTCCTGCCAGGTCACCCGCAAACAATGCGCCCATGGTGTAAATTGCATCGGGAATTGGCACGCCGTTGATGATGTCGGCGGCAATGTTGGCCGGTTCGCCGTGCGCCTGGTATGTCCAGACCTGGACACTTTTACCCTGTAGCGCGGCCAGGGCATCCGTGGCGGCCTGGCTGGCCTGTTGGCGCAGTGTCGTCAGTGAGGCTAGCGCGGTGCCTATACCTTCCAGTGATGCCCCCTGGCTGGCTTGCGCGGCAGCGTTTGCCAGGCGTTGTGCATTCATCGCCGTGCGACAGGTACCTACTGACAAAGGGACACTGGCCGGTAAACCACCACCCATAACACCCGGCAACTGCATTTTTGTTGCCTCCAGTTGAAGGGCTGCGGCGCTTTTCCTGGCCGTCTGCATGAAGACTGGCAAGGGGAATACACCCGCCATGGTGTCCAGAGTCGCTTTGAAGTCTGGTAGGTTATAGCCGGTCAACAGGAAAACGATCACATCCTGTATACCACCGGTATTACGCAGTCTTTCGGCCAGGTATTCGATGGCATTCTGAGGGCTGAGATACGGCCCCGACTCCGTGATTTGTGCCGCGCCGTATGTCCAAGGGTGCACAGCCAGCAGTGAGCAAGTCACTGTCTGAAGGTTTTCAGGAAAACCCAGTTCGGCCAGTGTCCACATAATCAGTAACCTACCGCCAGCCAGTAGGCTGAAAGCTCGTTATCATTCATCCAGCAATAAAAACCGTGATTATCTGCGCCCTGGGCAATGATGTTACGCTCCGATCCCGATTCGCTGACCTGGCGTAAAGTCAGTTGTATCGACAGTACGGCATTAGGGAATGGAATACTGTATGAGACTGGGTTGGAATTATCCGACCTGTTGACGATGCCACCCTGGGTGATTTTTCCGCTGGAATCCCGTGACCACCAGTTGGGGCCATCGATATGTAACTCATTCGGGCGATAATTAGGGCTGTAAACACGTTGTCCAGCCTCATAAATTTCTACGCCGTTCGATGTAACGAAATTTCCCCTAGAATCCAATCCGAAGCTTTTGCCCGAAACATTCGACGTAAAGGTGATAGTTCCGGCATCACCCGCTGTGATTGTACCAATCCGTACCCCATTCCCATTGCGAATGATGAACGCACCACCTTGCGTTCCTACGTCGCCCTGAGCATTAGTCCAGCCATTGATCGTCCCGCCGCTAAGTGGGAAGAACTTCTGGTCGGCTTCGCCCTGGCTATAAGCGCCGACGTCGTGAGCGGAAAGCACATCTTTTACCGCCAGTTCACCCAGTCCGAGATTGTCACGGCTGACTCTAGCGTCGGCTAGGTCGGACAAATTGGTGGCTTTACGCAAAAATTCGCGGTCGGCTTCTTGTTCGCCCTGGGAGCCTTTTTTACGTAGGTCGGTGACGCTGCTATCTGCTGCAATGCTGGCAAGCGCCGTTACGTAGTGCTGATAGCCCTGTGCGTCGGTGTAGTCCGTGAGGTTATCGGCGGTAGTCAGTGCGATGCGGGCTGACCAACGGCTGGTCGTTGCTCCTTGCCAGCTCACGTCGGCCCAGACTGTTGTCGGTTTGGTTGTGACAGCGACCGGGAGGTCGGTAGCCAGTTCGGCGCGAATGCCGCCGACGTAGCCCCGACCGGCTGTTGCAGCAAAGGTGTCTCCGTTCCTGACGATAAGGAAGGCGTCGCCAAAAAATGCCCCAGGGCCGTAGACTTCCATATTAGCCAGGCGCAACTGCTCGTCCTGGCCGAAAAGGCGGGCAGAGAAGTCGATTTGCCAGGTGGAGGCCGTGACGGTGATTTGTGATGCACCCGCGGCGCCGTTGAACTCCATCACCAGTGTGCGGGTCAGTGTGTTGCCTTGATTCTGGCCACTGGTCGCAATTTTCTTTTGGGGGCGGGTATGTACAACCATGCACAGCGTACCGCTGGCGGCATCCTGAAGCCCGATCCAGTTGTAGTCGAAGTCGCCGACGGTGGTGTCCATTACCACGGAGTAGGCCACGGCATCCGTATTAATCAGCCCGTGCTGGGCAACGGGTGCCTGGTACACAATTTGATTGGCCGGCGGCAACGCCTCATCCCTGTCCATTTCCCCTTCAGGGTCTTGTCCTGGGACAAAAGCAAAAACGAAGGTGTCCGGCCTGGCGGGCAAGTTTGCCGCGGTTCGCTCGGCGCACCATTGCTCAAATTTTCGGGTAATGATTGCGGGCATCGTGTTTTTCCTCGTTATACCGTCAAGTAGTAACCGTCTTCGGTCAGCAGGTTGAACGGGTCTTCGGTCATGATTTTTGCGTCAACGCCGGGTTGTGCGGCAACGAGCTGGTGATCGTTATCAAAGTGCGCGGCGCGGACAGCGGCGGCGGCGGTATTTACCACCTGGAACTGATACCGGCGGCAGGTGCGCCCGTACTGGCGGATGATCTCCTGCATCAATGCGGCGTTGCTGGCCAGTTGGCTGTCATTGAGGCGGATGATAATGACATCCCAATCAATGCCCGGCTGACGCTCAGCCTGGCCAATTTCGCCAATGTCCAGGCGGCGGAAAATGTTTCGAAAGCCTGCCAGGCTGCCGCTGTCCTGGGCGTTGAGAAACGCGAACTTAACGCGCTTGCGATACAGGCCTAGCGGTTCACCGTCAAAGCGGGTGATGTCGCGCTGATACGCCAGCAGGTGCAATATCTGTACGGTGCAGGTGAGCGGGTCAGTTTGCTGTAGTGGCCAACTTATCCAGCCGCGCACCTTATGCCAGAACGTGCCCGCGGCGGTGGCCAGTTTTTTAACCTCGCCACGGTTTAACCAGGTGGGGAGGGTGATCGTTAATTTCTTCTCATCCACTGGTCAGCTCCACGTGCAGCGCATCCAGACGCGGGATATTCAGGCCGCTGATAATGTCCGGCAAAGAGAACTTCAGTGACTCTAGTTCAGGTAATAACAGGTGCAGCTCTTCGCCCAGGCGTGAGAATGAAAATCGGCTATGTGGCCAACTCTTTGTTACCTGGTAGTCGGCGTTATCGCGAAAGGCGCAGCGCACAACGTTGGTGATTTTCTTCTTTAGTTCGGCTTGCTCGTCATCGTCCAGGTTCAAGGTACTGAAATACCAGGCCTCGACCGTCAGGTCGTGATGGGTTTCCGGGATGGGGAAGCACTGCATGTCATCGCCGTGGCCATGGTAGCCCTGGCCATTGATATGGTCGTTAACCTTCTCGACAAACGACGCGGACGGCACGCCGGTATCCAGCAGTAAAAAGGCGTTGGCGGTACCCGGCCCGCGGGGGGCGTCATGTTCGAAGAAAATACGGTCGGTGCTCAGCCCGGCCACGGCGGCAATCATGCCGCGGTAGACAGCGTCAACATGATAGCTTCCGACCAGGTTGTACTGGTTGCGGCAACGGTCGCGCAGGTCGTCGTCAGATTCCACGTCTGCACCTGGCGTGCTCAGCCAGTTGTCCCGGTTTTCCACCGAGGCGATCCCGCTGATTTCCTTCGGCAAAATGCGGTAATAACCTGGTGCCAGGTTGTACGCAGTTCCCGGTTTGGTGGCGGTGGTCGCAATGCCCTGGAAGGCAACGTCTGCTGGGATGACGGTATCGGCGTTAACGGCAACGGCATACACCTTGTCATTGATACGCTCGGTCTGAATCAGCGTACCTGCGGGGATGGTGATCGCCACGCTGGCGTCTGTTTTGACAAAGGTGATCAGCCCGGCGGTCGCCGTCGCTGTTTTCCTCTCAAGATTGAGCGCCCAGGCGAACAGATCAACAAATACCCCGGAAGCTGTCGCCAGGTACATGCTCGGCATAACGGCAGTGACTAACGCGTCTTTCAGCCACATGACTGGCGCGGTGACGATAGCCGTGATTAACCGCCAAAACGGGGACATTTTGGAGGTGTTAGTTATCAGCCCTTCCTGCTCGACGATAGCGTCAAACTCAGCGCGGGCTTGTTCTTCTGTTACTGGCATCCCGCCTTCATGCAGGGAGGCTTCGAAGTCGATAGTGGGTTTAGTCGCCATAGTTGATCCCCGCGTCAATCGGGCCGAATTCGTAGGTTTCGGCCAGGATGGTTAATCGCGTGCTGCTTTCCTCGTTGATGTAAACCTTACCCGGAACCAGGCGGACGTCGTCTTCGACCAGGATGATCATTTGCATGATGATGTCTGCCCGCAGCGTCGGGCTGCGCTCGGCAATCAGCAGGGCAGGTAAGCCGGACTCCATCAGCGCGTGCTTGATGTCCTGGGCGATACTGACCCTGTTGCTGCACAGTTCCGGCTCGTTCCCCGCATTCAGGGTGATGTCCCGATCGGTGATCAGCAGGTCGATGTACAATTCGTCAGCCATACATTTCCTGATATTCCTGAAGCTGTTGCGGAGACAGTGGGGTGGTTACGTTGAACTCCATCCGGCCAATGTGCTGATTATTTTCGATTTTCTTACTGTTGTTATTGTTGGCCTGGCTCAGTTGGCGACTGATGCCTCCCTGGCCGACGGTTTTGGTCTGTCCGCCGGTTAAGACTTGCGGAGCGCTGGCCCCGTCGTTTTTAGCCTGGCCCTGTGCCCCCGGTGGTGTGTCGTCTTTGAGGGCGATATTGACACCGGGAAGGTGATTTAACTTGTCCACAATCCAGTTGTAGGTGCCGTTAAACGCACTTTTCAGGTAGTCCCACAGCCCGCTAAATACGTTGGTGATGGCGGTGGCGAATCCTTCGAAGGCGGCCAACGGTGACAGACCGGCAAAGAAGTTAACCACCATTTCCCAGCCCAACATGATGCTTGCCCAAACGCCGGAGAAATACGCGGTGACGCTATCCCATACGCCGACAATCTGATCCCATAATACCGTCAGGTCTTTGCCTATCTCGCCAAACGCCCAACTCCAGTATTGATACTGGTCGTAAACAGCCCAGGCCAAAATGCCCAGGGCAACGATGATCAGCAATATCGGGCTGGTTAACAGTGAGAACAGACCGGCTATCACGGTGATCACTGCGCCCACGGCGGCCAGTGACAGCAGGCCCAGCACGATATAGCCAATCCAGCGGGAGATATTTGGGAACATGTCGGCCCACCTGGCGAACCGTTCCCCGATGGCCGTGATTTTTGCCAGTACCGGATTGAGTACCGGTAGCAACGTGCGCCCGATAGTGGTGTTGATGGCATTCCAAAGGGCGACCAGGCGTTGCCATGGGTCGGCCATTTTTTCGGCCATTTCCGTGGCGTGCTTCATACCCTGTGCATTACCCATGGCATCCATGTTTTTGCGTAGATCGCCGACGTTGTCATAGAGCTGTTTGATGACGTTAGCCCCTTCGCCGAATGCTTTGTCCAGCGCGGCCTGGGCTTTGATATTGCCTTCGATGGTCTTGCCGTATTTGCCCTGGAGTTTTTCCAGCATGTCAGGCATAGACATCATTTTGCCGGTGGCATCGGTGAAGCTCAGTCCCAACGATTGCGCGCCTGCTTGGGCTGTTTTCAAAAATTGCTCGTAGGCGCCCGCGCCTTCGCTGCCCATGGTGCGATTCAGTTCACCCAGGACGGCGAATTGTTCCTCCATCCCGATCCCGTAGTTGCTGCCTTCGCCCTTGCTGCCGACCAGCATGTCCTGCACGGTGGCCATGTCCATGCCGAAGGTTTTCACCATGTAGGCGCCCTGGTCGGCCAGCTTTTCAGCAAACTGCACTTTGCCCATCTTGTCAGCGGTGCTTTTAAACTGGTTGTACATGGCACCCATGAACCCGCTGGCGTCTTCCGCGCTGGTTTTGGTGGCGGCGGCCAGGGTATTGGCGGCGATGACGTAGCGGGGGAGTTCGGTGTCGGTCAGCCCGGCAATGCTGCCTTTGATGGCCGACGCCGACGCAACAAATTCAACGGCGTTTTTGCCGTAGCGGATGCTGAATCGGTTGGCGTCGGATGCCAACGTGTTCAGGGCGTTCGTGTCCACACCGCGCAGGGATAATTCATCCAGGGCGTGCTGCATTTCGTAGGCTGGCCCCAGCATGGCTTTGATAGATTGGGTGACACCCCAAATAGCGGCGGCGCCTACACCAATCTGTCTAAAGTTGCCTTGCGACTTTTCCGCAAAGTTACCGACAGCCGACTGCGCCTGCTTGAGCGGGCGGGTCATTTTGTCGATGAGGCTTAGGGTAAAGTCGAGCTGTTTCATGATTCGCCTTTGAATGCCTGGGCAATGCCGTTATTAACGGCAATGCTCATATATTTCCAATAACGGTTATCCAGCCAACTGGCGCGGGCCAGGCTTTCGTCATCGTCCGTTTCCTGCGGCAGATAATGGCGCCGCAGGGCAAAAAGCTGTTCCAGCTCGTTGGACTCGATCGCCTTGACCCGCTCTTTCAGTTTTTTATCTGGATATCCAATTCAGGGGTAAAACGCTCATTCACTTTCGCGGCGATCTGCATCCCGGCGCTGGGTTGTTTGAGGAAGGTTTCCAGCGCGTCTTTCGATTCGGCGGCCACAATACGGCGCAGGTAGTTGGTCGCCGGGGCGACTTTGTTGTCCATGCTGGTCTCGTTGACCATCTTGTTATACGCCGTGATGGTCGGTTGGAAGGCCATGTCTACGCCTGCTACGGTCAGAATGATTATTACTTGATCGCTCATGGTGTTATCCCGTTTTCTCGTTGTTCAATTTCTGCAACCAGCGCGTTGTGGCGGGCTGCGCATAGGGGGTAAAGTTTTTGATATTCCAGTAGTGCGGTGGTCATGGCGCCGCCGGTAGCGTCAGCGAGGCGCGGCAGCACCGTCGGGCAGCGGCTGCGCAGGTTGGCCTGATAAGGCACGTTCGGCGCGGTCGGTGGCGGCGTTGAACAACCGGACAAACTCGTCAGAAGCGCACACGTTGCGAAACACCGGTTTAACCGTTTCAGTGCGGATTTCCCGTTCAGTGCGTATCTCATTGCCGCGCAACGCCTCCAGTTTTTCTTCCAGCAATTTGGCCGATACCCCGGCCATCTGTTCGGTATACCGGCGACTTTGTTCTGCCCCGGCCGTGGCTGCCCGTTCGATCACTAACTGCTGGCTGTCCTGGTACCATCCGGCAGTCGTCCAGCCGCACCCAAAGGCAGCACCCAGCGCCAGCAGTAAGACGATCGGCGACAGGTTCATCAGCGGACGCCGTTGTGTTCCAGGCTAAAGTGGTTGCCGTCTGGACGGGAGAATCGACCGCCCCAACTGCCGCCAATGCTTTCCCAGAATTTGCCCAATTCGATATAGGCGGCGCTGTCCGTCTGGTATTGCCCGTTTATGAACAGGTTAAAATCGACGGCCAGGCGCTGTGAGTGCAGGCTATTGGCGATCCCTTTGCCGGACTGGGCATTCAATCTGGCTTGCTCCGGCGTGCGGTAGGCTTCGCCGAAAGTCAGGCGGTAGCCTTTTTCATCCGCCCACAGAATGAGCTGGGCGATCAGTTTGGTAAAAAGCTGCTGTTTTTCACTTAACGTCATTGTTTTCCCCTTGTACCCACTTGTTGCCGCGGCGGCGTAGCCAGCGCTCGACGAATTGATAGCCCGCAATCCCCAGGGCGCACCCGATGCCGTTGATAGCGACCGGGGACAGGTCAGGGAACTGTACCAGCGCGATCCCGGCCACCATCGAAACGGCAGACCCCAGAATGATGCGGCCCACCATCAGCCGCGGGGTGATCGGGTCTTTGCTGTTCAATACCTGCCCCAGGGCGATCACGGCGCCGATGGCAGCCAGGGTCAGGATTTTCTTTTCGTGGTCTTGCATCCCGTCCCCTTAGCCCAGCAGGTCGCGGGTGTCTTCGGCGGACAGGTACGGAATACCGTTAATCCGCACAAAGTCGGGCGACGTGACCAGGTACTTGATTTTGTGGCTGGACGTTCCGGCGCTGGAGGTGTCGATCGCCAGCAGGTTGGAGACGTTCAGCTTGCAACCGTAGGCTTCGACCTTCAGCTCTTCATCCCCAGCCTTGGCGTAGAACAGGAAGTCCTGAAGCTCAATGCCACGCCATGACCCGGCGGACTGGGCTTTTGACTGCACTAATTTCAGGTTCTTGGTATCCAGCTCAATTTCGCCCTCGGCGGCGACTGCCCCGTCGGTATACCCATCAGGAATGCCGCGGGTTTTCGACACTTCGGTGTCGTCGGTGATGTCCAGGGAGATGTTCTTCACCTGGATGGCAACGCCGCCCATGTCGATGTCGAACGACTGCCCCGAAATGCGTTTGGTGCTCATTGGCGGTTACTCCGTGTCCAGGCTGGTATCCAGCAAGATGTTGACGGTGATCCCCTTCGGGCTTTCGTAGGGGCGGACGGTCAGGTACACACTGACGTTTTTCCTGTCCTGCCAGGTGATCACCACGTCGCCCTCGCGTGGCGTCTTCACTTCGCCAGGGAACGCAACGTTGTTAATTTGTGTGCTGCGTGACATTTCGCGCAGTACGCGACTGAAAAACACCTGATTGGCTGCAATGCTTCCCGGTGTGCTGTTCAGGCTACGGTCGCCGATTTTGGTGATGGCCTGTAAACGTACCCGGCGGGCGGCCTTGTCAACGGTTCGCAGGTATTCAATTACCTGGTAGTCGCCGCCTTCAACGTCCAGCGTCAGGCCGTCAGCCCAGTACATCCCGTCAAAATCCGCATACCACATCGGCACGCTGTAGCGGTTGGCATTCAGCGTTTGCAGGTTCGCCAGGCTAATTTCCACGCCGTCTTTGTCGGTTGGGCGCTCGGTGCTGCCGATGTCCAACAGGGCGCCGGTTTTCACGCGGGCAGGGCTGTCGGCAATTGTCACGGCACGGTTGCACAAGCGACCTGCCAGGACTCCGGGTTCATTGCCCCACATCCGCGGAACTAATTGCACGCCGAAGGCGGCTACGCCGTTCTCCAGTGCGGCCAGGCGCGTTTCATACTCCGCCCAGGTCTCTTCGGCCTGGATACCTTCCACGCCCAGGATGAACCACACCCAGCGCCCGTAACTGGCAATCAGGTCAGCGCGTAATGTATTGGCAGCCTCAATGTCAGCTTTGGCTTTGACATCGATCAGCAACACCACGCCTTCCACGGATGCGACGGCTTGCGCGGCTTTGACGGCAGCGACCCAATCCTCCGTTTTGGCCTCGGGGGCCAATACCTGGACATAACCGAAAGTGTTCTGGCCTGCGTTGGCAAAGGCGGCTTTCACGTTGCTTTTCAGCACGCTGTCAGCATCCCCCAACAGGGCGTCGAAGTCCGATTGGTTGTTGACTGACAGCAGGCCGCCGGTCGCGGCGCCGATACCGATGTACAACAGGACGCGCTCCACCTCGTTGGTGGTGCCCTGGTACTGGTTGAGCTGGTTAATGGTGACATTCGGCCAGGTCATTATTGTTTCCCCTTAATGTCTTGTGCCTTCACATCCCAACCAAAACCAATAGCCTGGAGCTGGCGGGCAAGAATGCGGTTGAACTCGTCGTCACTCACGCCCAGGAATACGCGGGCGGGAATGTCAATTTTCCAGGTGCGCTTCGGCGGCTTACCGCTAAGCTTTCTAATCAGCAGGCCCGCCTGGGCCATGCTCATTTTTTCCGTAATCTCTTTTGCCGTGGCTTTGGCGTACCGTTTGCCGCGCCAGACCTTGTACCCCAGCTTGCGCAGCTTCCTGGCTTGCCGGGCGTTGGCCGGTTTGTCCTGGCTGCTCGGACGCGGCGCGGTACCGGCGTTGCCCTGGATGCTGGCACCGCCTTGGTGCACGGCGCCAATCAGCCCGGCGGCGACGGATTTCCCCGCGTTCTGGTACTTCCCGCCTTGGAGATATATCCGCACGGCGCCAACCTCCGGCATTTCCTTGACGTGCAGCAGTTTCGGTAACTGCCGTAACATCTTCTTTTTTCCCCGTTTGCGCTTTGCCCAGGGCTGGCCGTCCGGGTCTGTCTGGTTACGGGCGTTACGCTTTGCGGCGGTGATCACGCCCAGCTTGGCGATGCGCCACAGCAGGCGCTGCTGCTTTCTTGCGGGCATGTCGCCGGAGGCTAACGCCTCTTTCAGGGCGGCCAGTTGGGCTTTATTCAGCTCGCCATGGATCATTCGCTGTTGCCGTCGACGTTGGCCCCGACACTGTCGGCGCCGTACACGGTGGCCGTCTCGGCAATCAGTACCACCGGGTCGCCCAGGCGCCAGCGTTTACCGTCGTGCGGTACTGGCCCTGCTTCGTCTTCGATAATGCCCAGTTCGTCCACCAAGGGGACGGAAACACTGACAATCGCGGTTTGCTCGTCAATGGGTTGTGGGTCGATGTCCGGGTCTTCCAGGCCCAGTTCTTCGCGCAGGTCATTGGCATGGTCGCCCAGCCAGACCAGCACCAGCGTATACAGCAACTGGGGATCACACAGGCGATAGGGCCAGTCGTCCCAGCGCAGTTCGCCGGTGTACGTGGTGTAGCCAATACGACGCTGCCCCATCCCCATGTCCTTGTTGCTGGCCACGATTTTCTGGTCGTCCATGTAGCTGTCAAAGTCACTCACTCTAACCGGCAGATTTTCCTGCAAAAACGCGGTCAAGCTCGTTAACTGGCTCATATCAGACTGACCCCAACGCGGGATTTGCCCTTGATGTTGCGAATAACCAGCGTCGACTCGGCGATCAGCGATTCGCGGGTCTCGTTGCTCTCCTGCCCTGGGTGGGTTTCCCTGCGGCCAATGCTGGCGAACTCACCCAGCAAATCGGCCTTGGCGCGGGCATACACGGCCTTTTTGTATTGGGCAGTCAGTTGGTTTTCACCGTTGACGGTGGCGCCCGGTACGTCTAATGCAGCGTCGTACCCTTTGGCCTGCTGTTGTTGCACATATCCCGCCAGGCTGGTGTTGACCTCACCGACGGCAGCCAGAAGAGCCTGCACGGCGGTAGCACCGTCCATGTGCGGCGGGATAGCGCGTTGTTTCTGGAACTCGCCCAGGTTCAAATCCGGCCAGAACGGCACGGCGGTATTGGCGATTGTTACGTCCTGGTATTCCAGACTTTTGCCACTGAATCCTAAGCTCATACATCACCTGTAAAAGAGAAGCGGGCTAACCGGTTTCTTTGGCCACGAAAACCTTACGGGTTATCAGCCTCCACCGTGCCCGCCCCGGCTTGCGGTAGTCGTTAATTGGCCTGGATCGACCGAATACGGGCGGCGATTTTGTCGCGCAACGTCTTCACACCGACCGGCTGGTGATAGTTGTGCGCCTTCGCCAGCAGGGCGTCGGCCTGTTCCAGGACAGCCAAGTCGTCGATCGCCGTGGGCTGTACCTTGCCGTTTTTGTCTTTCAGCAGAAGTTGCCCGGCAAACTTGTACCACTTGGCATTGATTTCTTCGTGCAGCCGCCAGTTGTCGCAGATGTTGGCAAAGGTGCGACTGAAGTACGGTTCAACACTGTGACCGGCGTCAGCCTCGGCCATTGCCCAGGACAACATGGTGTCGGCCACGAAGGCCGGGAACGTCCGGCCAAAGTTTTCGGGGGTGGCCTGGCCTTGTTCGATGGCGATATCGGCCCATTCAAGGGCCAGGTCATATTCGCCAACGTCAAACAGCCAGATCACGCAATAAGCGAACGTCGGGTTTTGGTAGGCAATACCGTCTTTCAGGTATTGCTCTACCGTCGGCGTCCATTTCGGCAGCAGGATGTTGCGTTTCATTTCCACCCTGTCGGCGACTTGCGGCAAGTCACGCAGGCGGGCGACGTCCATGTCCAGGCTGCGGAACTGGACGTTCAAGCTATCCGGGCTGCTACTCAGTGCGCGACCTTCCGCCAGGGCCTTTTCGGCCTTGATGCGGGCGGTGTGTCGCTGGCAGGGTGAAAGTGCCATGTTCAATCCTTACTGTCGGTTAGGGGTTACTCGCCACCAGGCGCGGGGACGTCGTCGGAGATCGTGACGGCCTTTTCATCAAACGCGGCGTACAGCTCGTCATACTCGACGGCATAGCCTTCGTTGCGCAGGTATTTGTTTTCAAATGCCTTGCGGTCGTCGACCCATTCCGATTTACGCTGGCGTGTGCCGCGCTGGGTATAAATGTGCAGGTTCGCCAGGGTGGTGACGATCAGACGCTTACCAGGCATGAACGGCGGCACATAGGCAGGGCGACCGGCAATAGACTTGCTCAGCAGTTGCGCGGCGTTCTTCTCGGTCGGCTTGTCGGCAGCCTGGTACAGGCGGAACTCTTCAGCCGCTACCAGGTCAGAGCCACACAGTACGATCAGGCTCGGGTCTTGGCGGAACTGCTCGGCAATCTTGGTGTTGATTAAGTCTGACGCCATGGCATCCAGTGACTTGTAGTCGCCGTGTTCACCCAATACCACCCCGTCGGTAACGATTTGACCTGGTGAACGGTCGAATACAATTTTGTGCCAGCCGCGGTTGACGTCTTCGCCGTTCGGGCTGGTTGTTGGGTCGGTATTTTCGGCAATGCTGGTACCGTTGAAACCAATGCGGATCATGTCCAGAGCAAAGGACTCATTGCTGAAGTTGGTCACGCGCTGGAAAAACTCTTCTTCGCTGCCCGCGTTGGCCCACACAGACAGCAGGGCGTAGGTCAGTTGGGCGCATGAGTCAGTCTCAACCAGCTTGTATTCGTTGCCGTCCACGCCGACTTTCTTGGTAAAGCGGCCTTCTTTTTTGCGACCGGTGAACAGACCCGGATTGCCGACGGCAACCACCTGGCCCTGAAGTTGGTCGACATCCATCACAGTGATCATCTGAAGGAACGCAGAGCTATGCAGCAGAGCATCGCGCAGCTTGGTTTCTTTCGGATCGGTCAGCGAGAAATAGCGCGACGGGTCGCCCACGCCATAGGACAGCGCCAGCCCGCCCAGGTATTGGTTAATAAGCGCAAAGGCGCGTTGATTCAGTTGCATGTCTGCATCCCCTGAAAGTGGTGGTTAGGCGCCGTTAGACGAACTCAAACGGCGGTTTGCCGCCTGCTGGCGTCTTGCTAGGTAATTGCGTCGCACGGGCCGACAACTGGGTCATGCGCTCCGTCAACGCCGCAAGCTGGGTTTTCAGGACGCTGAAATCCTGCGAGTCCGGCTTGGCTGCCGGTTGGCGGCGTCCCTGGCGGCGTGACATGCGTTTCGCGGCTGGCGTCTTGGCGGAGAAGGTTTGCCACAGTTGGGCCAACTTGGCTTTTTTGGCGGTGAACTCTTCTTGCTTTACTTCGTCTTCCGGGTTGGCGGCGACTTCTTCCGCCGCGGCCGCGACTTCGTCAGCGACTTCGGCGATTTCATCGGCCAGATCGGCCACTGCGTCGGCGGCTTCTTCCGGGGTACTGGCGGCGGCGTCGCCGTTGGCGTTGGCCTCCAGTGCATCAAGACGCTGAGTCAGCGCTTCGATGAGGCTTTTTAATTCATCCATACCTGTTTCCTCTTCGGATGTAGTGGCGGCGTTTTCTTCTTCGGGGGTGAAGGATTTACCGGTGGTAAATAAGCGACTTAAAAAAGAGGTTTTATTGCCGCTGTCGTTATTACGTTTGGATAGTTTCCCCAGCGTGAACGCCTCCACGGTACCGCGGTTGCCTTCGACGGTTTCACCGTCAAACACAAAGGAAAGTTTTTCCGTTCCCAGACTGGCCGGAATATCAGTAACGGCCAGCCCCATCAAATAATTGGAATACTTACCGGCAAAGTCGGGGACGATTTCCACAGAGGTGAAAAGTTTTTGCCCCATTCGGTTGGCTTCAATTAAAAACTGATTGGGAATTAATTTTGCGTACAGCTCAATAGCGCCGTTGTTCTCTTCGAACTTTAATGCATCAACTTCGCCCAGGTTTGCCGTGTACTGACGAAAGGCAATATCCTCTTCATGATGAGGCCACAGCATGGCGGTATAGTTTTCGCGGCTGTAATTGTTCGCGCAATCAATCAGCCATTGCGGGTCGATAGGGCGCCCGTCTACGGATGTACCGGATTTGCAGATGCGCACCCAGTCAGTTACTAATTGAGGCATAACAGACCTTTTAATCAGTTGAAGATAAATTTAATTACTTGGCGAATTGCAGTATTGCGAATATTTGAGGCTCTCGCATTTCCTTTTTTTCTTATACGTTCGGATATAACCTTATTACCGAATGTATCCGATATTTAGTTGTCATTTTCGTTATTTTTGCACTGCATAATAAGCGCATGGCTAAATATTCAGATGAATTAAAAGGCGTTGCTCGTTCCCTTTATATAAAAAAGTGGACGCCGCAAGAAATACGCCAAGAGCTTAATCTGCCTTCCGTGCGGATCATATACCACTGGGCGCAAAAAGATGGCTGGCGGGACATGCTCAGCGCGGAAAGCGTTGAAGAGTGCATTAATCGCAGGATCATGGCGCTGGCGCCGCGGGATATTAAAAGCCCTGAGCAGGCGCAAGAGCTGGACATGCTGATAGAAAAGCACGTCCGCTTGCTGACCCAACGTTATAAACACGAAGAGAAGATGGCGGTGGCCAGGGCAGGCAGCCAAACGGGCGCCGGGATGCCTGACGATGAAAAGCCCGAAAAACGAAAGTACCGCAAGAACGACATATCGAAGCTGACCGGTGAGGAGTTCGAGCACTTCGCAAAAGAGAACCTGTTCGCCTATCAGCAAACCCTGCGCGATAATAAGCATCAACTGGTGCGCAACCTGCTGAAGTCGCGCCAGATTGGCGCTACCTGGTATTTTGCGTTTGAAGCCTTCGAAGACGCGGTGCTGACTGGGGAGAACCAAATTTTCCTGTCGGCGTCCAAACGCCAGGCCGAGGTATTCCGCTCCTATATCGTCAAATTTGCCCAGGAGCTTTTCGACCTGACGCTGACTGGCAAGGACATCCGCCTGAGTAACGGCGCCGAAATGATGTTCTTATCGACAAACAAAAACACGGCGCAATCTCACCGTGGCCATTTGTATTGCGACGAATATTTCTGGGTGCCCAACTTCCATGTGCTGAATGAAGTGTCTTCAGCTATGGCGACTCATAAACACCTGCGCACTACCTATTTTTCTACCCCCAGCGCCAAGACGCACCAGGCTTACCCGTTCTGGACGGGTGACGAATGGAAGAAAGGCAGCAAGAAACGCAGCGCGGTTAAGTTCCCGACCTTCGACCAGATGCGGGATGGCGGGTGCCTGTGTCCTGATGGCCAGTGGCGTTTTATTGTCACGATGGAAGACGCGGTGGCCGGTGGCCTCGACAAACTGGTCGATATTGAACGGCTGCGCAACAAGTACAACCCGGACACCTTCAACATGCTCTACATGTGCGTGTTCGTCGACTCCGGGGACAGCGTCTTCAAATTCAGCGACCTGGAGCGCTGCGGTGTTGATTTCGATACCTGGCTGGATCACAACCCCGATGCGCCACGGCCATTCGGCAATCGTGAAGTGTGGGCGGGCTTCGACCCGGCACGCTCCGGCGACACCTCGACCTTTGTCATTGTGGCGCCGCCGCTGCATGAAGGGGAGCGGTTCCGCGTTCTGGCCACTTTCTACTGGCAGGGGATGAACTTCAACTATCAGGCCAAGCAGATCAAGGCGCTGAAACAGCGTTACAACATGACCTATATCGGTATCGACATTACCGGCAGCGGTCGCGGTGTGTTCGAGCTGGTGCAGCATTTTGCCATGCGGGAGGCTGTGCCAATCCATTACAGCGTTGAAAGCAAAAACCGTCTGGTGCTGAAGATGATCGACGTTATCGGCGAAAACCGAATCGAATGGGATAAAGACCAGACCGAAATTCCTGCCAGTTTCCTGGCTATCCGTCGCACCACCACGGCCAGCGGAAACAGCCTGACCTTTGTTGCCGATCGCACAGCCGAAACCGGTCATGCGGATGTCTTCTTCGCTATCTCTCACGCCGTAGCCAACGAACCGATCGACTACGAGCACAAACGTAAATCCACCTGGGCATTTGGAAAGGCAGCATGAAAAAGAAAAAACGCCAGCAACGCCGCCGCCAGGGCGGCAAACACTTCTCCACAATGCCCAACATGAACGGCGGCAAGCCAGGCTCCGTCATCTTGGGGCCGCCGGAAATGGTGCTTACCAGCGGTACAGATTATCAAGACGTTTGGTATGACAGCGAGTTCGACCATTTTACCCAGCCGATTGACCGGCTTGCCCTGGCTAACCTGGTCAACAGTAATGGCCAGCACGGCGGCGTCGTCTATGCCCGGCGCAACATGCTGTCGGCTGACTATCTCGGCGGCGGTCTGTCCCATGAAGAGCTGAAGGCGGCGGCGTACGATTTCACCACCTTCGGCGACGCGGGATTACTGAAGGTGCGCAACTACTTCGGTGAAGTCATTCGCCTGGCGCCGCTGCCGTCGCTGTATCTGCGGGTGCGTAAGGATGACTCTTTTGCCGTACTGCAAAAGGGGGCGCCGCTGATTTACGACGCGCAGGACGTGATATTCATCAAGCAATATGATCCGCAACAGCAGGTTTACGGGTTGCCGGATTATATCGGCGGCATCAACAGCGCGTTGCTCAACAGCGAAGCAACCTTGTTCCGTCGGCGCTATTACCACAACGGCGCCCATCTGGGCGGCATCCTCTATACCACGGACGCCAACCTGTCGGATGAAATGGAAGACGAGATCAAGAGCAAGGTGGAAGAAAGCAAGGGGATCGGCAACTTCCGAAACCTGTACATCAATATCCCGAAAGGCGACCCGGAAGGGGTGAAGTTTATCCCCGTTGGCGACATCAGCGCCAAGGATGAGTTTGCCAACGTGAAGAACATATCCGCCCAGGACATTTTGAACGCACACCGTTTCCCGGCAGGTCTGGCGGGCATCATTCCCGAAAATGCTGCCGGGCTGGGCGACCCCATCAAGGCGCGTGAAACCTATCGCAAAGACGAGGTGATCCCGCTGCAAAAAATGTTCATGGACGCCGTGAACAGTGACCCGGAAGTCCCGGAGCATTTACACCTGCGATTTACTATTGAAACAACACAAGGGGCTACCAATGAGTGACCAGGCCAGCAGTAAGCGCATTTCGGAGCTGTCTCCCGCGGGGCCACGCTTGAACGATACCGATATTTTCCCTTCGTCATACACCAAGGGAAACGGCACTTTTGTAACGCATGGGGCGACACTACAAGGTTTGCGCCATCTGCTGGGATTTGAACATGCTGTTTACACGACTGACGAAGGTCTTAGCCAGACGTTTGATACGCAGATTTTTTATGTGTACACCGACGTCACGCGCTTTTTTGTCAGTGAGTATGCGAACGTGGGCGGTAAGGCCGAAGCCACCGGAAATGTTTATTCAACCCGCTTTCTGATTGACACGGTATTTAAAAATTCAGGCGCGGTGCAATCTTCGCCCGACGCCATTTTGGACGTTGTCACCGCCAACGGCGTGCGCCCGTTTGTCATTCGGGAAGAAGACGGGGCGACGCTGTTCGAGATGGTCGCGAAATTGGTTACGGGGAATGACGGGCTTAAG
>NZ_JBIEIU010000017.1:0-76887 GCF_052113645.1 Serratia quinivorans
TGGTAATCCTTACTTGATTATACACGCCGGACATCTTAACTTAGCCATAAGCGGACATTACAACTTTGCTACTACAAAAAAAGTGCGGATAATACTGATTATGTTAAATTAATCAATGACTTAGGTTAAACCAAGGTTTTGTTCTGGCTTAACCGGATCGCTTGCAGTCTGTTACTTGTAACGGCTCGCCACCCATTGCCTCGGGCTCACAATAACTGCAAATGAAAAATGTCATATCGGGAGTCCCACTGCCAACATCCTATCCCGCAGCTCTGCCGTTCGAGCCGGGTCGAGCTGATGGTTGAACATGGCCCTGATTTCTGCCGGTTTGGCATCAAACTGCTCCACCATGTCTTTCAGTCGAAAACCATGACGCGCTAATGTCGGCTCCAAATCGTCAAGCTGGCGGGAAAGTACCGATTCAACCAGGGCGGCGGTTATTGGCTTTTCCCCGTCTAATCACTTGCCTCCAGGGCCAGAGTCAGATGCAGTTGAACCTGAAGTTGAGTACGTAGTTTCATTGCCAGCAGGTCGATGGCATCGGCGGTCAGAATGTCTGCTGTGGCTTTCTCACGGCTTCCTCTCTGATAACGGGGTTTGAAGTCAATGGAACGAAATCGAACGCAAGTAAATTAAGTAATGGCTGTCGACCAGTTAGTCTCCAGCATGGCGTGAAGGATGGCCAACCCCAGCCCTAGCGCCATAACCGCGCTCAGGCTGGAAACGGAAAACTCCCGTGTTACCTGGCCGGGTGCAGGCTGTAGAGTTTTTTTCCGTACTCGAAGGTTTGGGAAAGTTCCTGTGAGCTGGCCGAGATCACATTACGCAAACTTCGCTTTTGCCGACGAGTCAGCGGCCGGGGGGCGCGTGAGAACGTGTAGATCCCCAGTTCCTGCACGGAGCAAATGCGTAGAGCGTGTGAAAACAGGCCGGTAATGGCCATGATATTTTCTACGTCAGGATCAATCGCGTTAATAGCCTGCTCGATACGTTTGATCTTCACCCTGATCGTGTCAATTGCCGTCGCGGCATCAGTTACATTCGGGGCTTTCACCCAGATAGGCTGATGATGGAACAGCCGATTACGGTATTTTCTCAGCTCAATGAGTCGGTTTTGCAGTTTCTGACGCGCATTCCCGCTACTGCGTGAAAACGTTGCATAGTTCTTGAAGCAACGTCCGAAAGACTGTGGCCACAGAAAGTTATGATGATTGCCCGAGTTACGGCCGGTTGGTGCCGCAAATTCATCTTTCAGAATGAAATGCCAGGCGCTGAAATCGGTGGCGGCGATGATCTGATCATGTGACCAGACAGGAGGATTGCCTGGATTGGCGTTTTTCTTCAACCACTGTTCCTGGGCCCAGTCTGAGTTCAATTTGTCGATGGCATGGGTTATCTTGTTGTAGAAATTAGTGTTTTGTAATCGGCTTCGGCACTGTAAGGCCGGATTGTCCCACCATTTCTGGCCAAACCGTCGTTTAGCTTCACGGTCGATGCTGTTGCGTAACGTGATCTCCAGATTCTGCAGTAACGGGTAGATCGAACTGGCCGCGTGCTGTGTCCAGATGTAGACCCCGTAAATCTCGCAGTCCTGTACTGGCCGAAAGGTGGTGATGAAGTGATTCAGCCTCGGCGTGGTGATGAGAGGTAGGATCGGGGCATAGTTGGCATTCTGTGGCATGTTCTTCCTTTCCTGATGGGTGATTCGGTTGACACGCAAGTGACGGGGGTGTAAATTAGTTTCCGTCAGCCTGCGTGACCTTCTTCCCCTTAACTGGTTCTAGTCGTTACGCACTATAGGCAAATCGCTTTTGAAAGCCCACCTCTGGTGGGCTTTCGTCATTATATCTTCTAGATTATTCCTTACCGATCGCATTCCCTGCACTCCCCTTCAATCTTATAACCGCCGCAGTCACAGGGCGCCATCGTCAAAAATCCGTCATAACTGCTGTAGTCACATTTGTACCACAAACAAGCCCCCTTTTGACGTTCAGGCAGGTAGATAACGCTGGGTGCCCCGCAATCGGGGCAGAGCTGATGATCTTCGGGCAGGAGGTCTGCCAGCCTGAAGTCGCAGCAGGTACAGTAGGTTTCAACGGGGTAGCTTTCGCCGTGATACAGAATGAAGTGCGACCAGTTTTCGCAGGCCGGACACATGGCCAGATGATATTCACCCTCGACATCGATGTCTAGGAACTGCCGCTCAAACTCAACGATCTTTTCTTTTATATCTGAGTCATACACCTTCAGGTCGGCGTCATCCGACTGCAGAATGGCGAACGCCGGTTTGTAGACTTCCCGGTACAGTTCACGCAGCAACATGGCCAGGGTGTCGGGGTCTATCTCAATGGCGAAGTGCTGGATCTTGTTGCGCTCCAGCGCCAGTGTATTCAGTAGCTTCAACCCGTCCGGACTGAACGCCTCCGGGTAATGGCTGCTCACCAGTCTGCGCAACTCCGCGATATTCACCGACACGCAGCGATAGAGCTCCTGTTCGGTAGGACGGCGATCGTCGCACACCTTTTTTATCGAGCGAGGATCAAAGATCAGAGTGTCATCGAAGCGAGTCAGCGTTGCCTTCAGCAGCAGTTCGGCCCCCTGAAACAGATCAAGCAAGCAGCGCTTGTGATCGCGGTTGTCGTTCTCGCGAACCGCCTGATAAAAGTGCGCTAACCCGGTTTCGACTGAGTCCAGTGCATTTTCCAGCAAAGAAAATTTCACCATGCCAGCATTCCTTATTTAATCATTTTTTTTAGAGCGAATGCTTCCTCGCTCATCAGTGGCCATCGAATGCGGTGCTCCCGTAGCTCTTGTGCTTGGGTGACCGTGAACCCTGTACGGGCCAGCAGGGTATCCAGTGCAGCGCCGGTGTCTTCCTCATACGAGGCAGCCGTGAGCGGAAACGCCTCCATACTTTCCCGCAGAATATGCAGCAGGCGCTCCGGTGCCGGCTGCGACCGAAGCGCCTCCCCGGGTGTCACAACAGCCCGCCGCACCTCGTCAGTCAGGCCGGTGATCCCCAGCTCCTGCAACGCGGTGTCCAGTTGCCGGTACCAGGTGTCCGTCTGGTCAGCTGGCGAGGGGGCGGCAGTCATACCCTCTTCCGGCGTGGTGCTTTCATTGATCTGTAGGCGGATATCTATGCCCGAATCGTGGCAGGCCTGTAGCCACTGCGCCACCTTCAGGGGATCGCCCTCCAGGCGAGTAGCCTGTCCGGCCGCGTTCCACAGCTGCAGACAGGTGGTGCCGTCAAGGCGGACCACGTAATCGCCCCGGCACGCCATGTACCAGACGTTATCTAGTTGTACTAACCGGTCGTCTGCGAAGGTGCCCGCATTTTCCGACGGCCTCACCGGGACCAGGGGAAGGACCATTACTTCTGTTGCGCGTTGTTCGGTCAGCATGCGTTCCTGTTCGCCGGCCAGCAGGGATGTGGCCACCGCCCTGCCCGCGTCCGTCAGCTCCACCGCCAGCTGCAGCGTCTGCCGGTTACGCAGGGTGCGCAGCCAGCCGGCGGCTTCCATCCGGCGACAGGATCCGCGCAGATTGTTGCCGTAGACCGGGGTGTCCCCGCCCTGCGCCAGCACCCGTTCAATATCCCGCGTGGCCACCGGTCCCGGACGTTTCGCATCGAGGGCGGCCAGCACAATCAAAATACTCCTCTGCAGCGGCGATGGTCGTCGCGCCTGAGTCATTGCTTATCCGTCTCTGGCCAGATGAGTTTTCTGAGGCGCTGCTGATCGGCGTCAATGAGCGCTTTGGTTTGTTCGTAATTGTTCAGTGGCGCACCGTTAATGGCCAGTTCATACCAGAAACTCAGAACGGCTCCGGCCTTGGCTGACTCGCTGATGTATTTAGCGCCGTGGCTGTCCAGCTCGCATTCACGGATATGTTCTTCCGCTACCCTGATCAGCTGCTCATAGCTGAGAGAAAACGTCACTTCGTTATCCATCCTGCACGCTCCGTTTGATAATGTCCTGTCGAGTAAATAATCATACTTAGAATGATTTGTTTCTGATTAAGTAAACATCATATCAGATATGATTATATGGATTGTGATAAATATCATATCTAGTATGATTTTATTTACATTAACATAAAATAATATCAATCTTCTGGTTTCCGTCGCGCAGATCCGTTTTCTGGCAGAGTCGGAAGACAGTGCACCTCTCTAAACCTGAGTTACTAGAACTGCAGGCGTAAAAAAGGCCGCAGAAGCGGCCTGATTAGAGTATCCGTGGCGAGTCAATCAGCCTGGAAGTTTCTCAAGGAATGTGAGTACAGCCTTTTGGTATGCCGTCCAATTTTTCGCGCTTCCCCACGGGGTTGAACCGTCATCATAAAAATAAATATCGCTATCGAGTAACCCCGGAGCACCTGGAAGAAGATGATCTTCGTAAACAGCGTGCTCCGCTCCATGACCACCGGCCTCTGCCATAAATCCCAGCGGTTTATATTCGCGATTAAGCAGTAGATATTTACCGGGTTCAGCTTCTCTAACCGTGTAAGGTAAATTGAATCGCATGAGCCATTTCATGGCGTCGGCCTTGCTGCTTTTGATTTTAAACCCGCGAAAATCATTTTCAAAACAATGCACTACCGTCTCAAGTCTGCTCTTTAGCGTTTGCATATATCGTCCTTTGTGCATGTGCCACGATGGGAATTAATTGCTTACAGCGCAGCTTAGAGGATACAAAATTTAGGTAGTTGCTTATAGCTATGTTGGACAAAATACCAGAACGTCTAACTACACACTGGGCTGTTGTTCACCAGGTAATTTGCCATGTGCCGCAAGCCATGCACGCCGCTTTGCCAGCCAATTCTGAAATTCAGGCGTACTCTCGACCTTCTGCACGTCCTTCCGCTTCCAGGCCATTATCGGGCCCGCTTTCTGAGGCTTGCCGAGAAACACAGATATTGCCTTATCTGTCCAGAAACGTGCTTTCAACCCGCGTGTGCTGATCCATTCTGAGTGCCAGGTATCACGGGCTCTTGCCCGCATATCCGCTGCATTATAATAAGGCATACGGTCATTCCTTGATGGTTGTTATCCGTGATACCCGGCCCGACGATTATTCATCGGGCCGGATTTCGCAGATGCTGCTTAAATCAAGACGGTGTGAACTCCAGACGCCACTGCCGACTGCGGCACCGGTGGACTTTCTGAACCGATGCCCGGATTCACTGATCCACATGGTTTTGGTTTCACGCAGCCTGACCTGACGAGGCCGGTAGCAGTATGTCATTGTTCCTTCGTGAGTCATGGCCTGCTGGGTTGTCTTCTCGGGGACGAGATCGTTATCCGTTCTGTCGCGGTACTCGGGAAGGATTTCTGTGGACACGAGCAAAGGCATACTGCTCGAACTCATCTCCTGCCCTGCCGCAGCCAGCAGGCTGTCCGCCGTGGCTTTCAGCCAGCCATACAGCTGATGGCCGTTACCCGGAATGACATCGAGGGTCACTTTACGCGTGGTGATCGTGCCTTCCAGACGGCGAACCTTCTGCAGGAAGGCGCTCAGCATCCCGCCGGACTCGATAGGCTCCACAAAAGTCCACTCTTTATGCCCCGGAAACTGATCCAGCGTCAGGTCGATGTAGTCCCCGTCCAGGGCGACAAAGACGTGACCGTGCATGTCACCATTTTCAATCCACTGCAGGGCGATGACATAGGGAAACAGTTTTGGGGCGTGATCTCTGAGGTATTTTATCAGCGTCTGGCTGGCCAGCTCACAGCAGCCGCGCGGGAAGGCCTTCAAATCGTTGCGCCAGAGGCGCGGTACCGGTTCACCGGAACGTTCGCCGGCGGCCAGCGCCAGCGCCCGGCGGAAAGCCTTCACGCGGGCCTCGGTTTCCGCTCTCATGGCTTCACCTTCCCGTCGCCGCGCGCCAGCGTCAGCAGTTCGGTCTGCAGGGTGCGGGTTTCCTCGCGCACGCCTTTCAGCTCGGCCTTGGTGTCCTGCAGCTGCGTCGCCAGGTGCTCGCCGGTGGCGGTCAGCCGGGCGATCTGCTCCCGCAGCGGCCCGGCCTCGGCACGCAGCTCGCGCACCTCCTGCAGCAGGCGATCGCGCTCGGCCACCACCTCGCGCAGCACCGCCAGCTCGCTCTCAAGCCGGGCCACGGTCGCCAGCCCGGCGTCGCGCTCCTGGTCAGCCTGGGCGATATCGGCGTCGGCCTGCTCACGCGCCGCCAGGGTGTCGGCGTCGGCCTGTTTCACGGCCGCCTGCCACAGCAGCCCCAGTTGGCCGGTCAGCAGCTGCATCAGCTCTGCCGGCAGCGCCGGCGCCTGCTCCGCACGCTGTTCGCGCAGGCGGGCGCGGAACGCGCGCATCACCGGGGAGATGTGGGACAGGGAGCCGCCGCCGAGGTGCGCCCGCACCTGCTCGTTGGTCGGGTTGGCGGTGCCGGCGGCGATCAGGGCCGCGGCGGCGTCTTCAATACGGCGGACGGTGTCCGGGGAGAGTGGGGTCATGGTCAGGCTCCGGTCTTTCAGGGAATGCCGCCATCGTACTCCTGGCGTAAAAATCCTACAATACACAAAATACAAATAATACATACAGTACAATAAATACATATCGTACATACAATACAGCACGTACGTACACTTGCTTATTTTTCACGGTCAGATCCGTTTTCTGGTAGTCTCGGATCTTCTCAGCTCCCACCGACGCGCAGCGGCGCAGAAACACAATATATGCCGCTCTGCCAGCTGCATTTTCTGCTAGATGTTGTGTTTGCCCCCTGCCCCGTGACCCGGCGCGCAGGGGCGAAAAAGGGCGCTTTACGGCTTTCGGCACCGTGGTACACTTCCGGAAAGTTTGAAATAGAAGAAAAATCGGATCAGGCCGGGACGGGCATCCGGTAATTTAATTTGGGGATTATATCTTTGCTTATTATCAAGCTAGTGATATTAACAACAGAAAAGATAAGCATAAGAATATTATAAGAGGTGACTGACGCATGATGGTGCGCAGTCAGATCTGCTGCACACCGTAATTACTCTGAGTGACTATTGCACTGAAAAGGAATGACTGATGGGTTTAGAGGAGCTGTTTGATACCCTCATCGCTGATGGCCACAAAACAGTATCGCTTGTTTCAAAAAAGCGTCTTATCGATGACGATGAGGAAACCTTTAAGGAGTATCTCATTCTTGATCAAAACGGAGATATTGTTGCCAAGAAAATATGTGTACCGGAAAGTTATGGCTGGTCAATGGTCTACTGGTCAGCATCTCAGTCAGGAACTTATTTTGAAGTTGAGATTGGAGAGATTGACCTAACTGACGGGGCTACAGCAAAAAGGTATTTCATTCTGTTCGGTTGCGACTGACCAATTTCAGGCAGGCAGGTAAAAAATGGCGGACGGGATTTTACACTCAATAAGGAACACACATGGGTGACTGGTTTATTGCCACTGAGGGCGTGAAGATCGTCAAAGACAGCGCCGGCCTGTGGCCGCAGATCATCACGGCAGTGGCTTCCATCGGGGGGGTGCTGAGTGGTGTGAGCCTGACGCATCACTATACACGCAAACGGGAGGAGGCCGCTGCTGAGCGGAAAATGGCGGCCGATCGCTATTTCATCGCCACGGAGCTGGTTTTCAAGCTGGAAGACTTTGCCGAGGCCTGTGCAGCGGCCGCCCAGGATGAGGGTAAGCCGGATGAACGCGGGTATTGGCGTGCGACCACCCGAGTACCGCCGCTCGAATTTGGTGATGTCACCGGCGACTGGCGCGCCCTGCCGGCTTCTGTCATGTACCGGGTGTTGGAGTTCCACGTTCTTCAGCCTGAAGCCAGCGGTGCGATAGATCACGCCTTTGACCATGATTCACCGCCCGACTATTCCTGGGGTTTTCGGGAAAGGCAGTACCAGTATGCGCGTCTCGGCCTGCGGGCCCTGCTCCTGGCCAAGCGTCTGCGCAAGATCACCGGCATGCCCTCTTCCCGCCTCGACAGGTACGACTGGTCGCCGCAGAAAACGCTGTGGCAATGCTGGCGCAAAGAGCGGAAGTTCAGGAACAACCTACGACTGGCCGAGAGGAATAACGCATGAGTGGTTTAGTGGTTCCTGCGTTCTACTCTGGGACGCCCACACCATCGCCGGTGTCGGGCGTCCCGTTACCGGTCGCCATCGACTACCCGGCGGCGCTGGCGTTGCGACAGATGGCCCTTGCTCATGATGAACTCCCCAAATATCTGCTGGCACCGGAGATCAGCGCCCTGCTCCACTATGTGCCAGATTTGCACCGGAAAATGCTGATAGCTACCCTGTGGAACACCGGTGCGCGGATCAACGAGGCGCTGGCGTTGTCGCGGGGAGACTTTTCGCTGACACCGCCCTACCCGTTCGCGCAGCTGGCCACACTCAAGCAGCGGGTAGAGAAGGCAGCGCGAACTGCGGGTCGGCTCCCGGCCGGCAGCTCAGCACACCGCCTGGTACCGCTGTCTGATCCGCAGTACGTCGCGCAATTACAGACCATGGTGGCTACGCTGAAAATTCCGCTGGAGCGCCGCAACGCCCGTACCGGCCGGATGGAGAAAGCGCGGCTGTGGACGATCACCGATCGGACGGTACGTAGCTGGCTGGCCGAGGCTGTGGAAGCTGCAGCGCAGGATGGTGTGACGTTCTCGGTGCCCATCACCCCGCACACCTTCCGACACAGCTACGCGATGCATATGCTGTATGCCGGCATTCCACTCAAGGTGCTGCAAGCGCTGATGGGGCACAAGTCGCTCAGCTCCACGGAGGTCTATACGAAGGTGTTTGCGCTGGATGTGGCGGCGCGGCACCGGGTGCAATTCTCGATGCCGGAAGCGGACGCGGTGATGATGCTTAAAGCTCAGCGCTGAATGGCCGATAGATAAAAACAGGCAGGCCGGTCAAGTGACCGGCCTTTTTTCCCCTGGTGTTTCCTGGCGTACTGCATGGTTGGTGTCTCGGTGTTTAGTAACTCTAAACAAGTCTAATGTTAAGTGATGCTAAACATGTCGTCAATCCTTTCTATGACGGCAGACCATGGTTCCCCAACGACTGAAAAGCGCCCGCCTCCGGGCTGGGCTTACACAAGAAAAACTGGGCGTACTGGCGGGTATTGATGAAGCTACCGCCCGTTCGCGGATCTCCCAATACGAGAGTGGTACCTACACCCCGTCCTTTACGACTATGTGCGCACTGGCACGTGTACTTAACGTCCCGGAGTGTTATTTCTATGTGCTGGACGAGGGTTTTGCGGAGAAAGTTTTATTGCTTCACGTTCAAAATTGAATCGTTTTTAGATATCACTTTAATATTAAAATGATATCTAAAGGATATTTTTTTGATGTTGTGATAATCCTGTTTTGATTGGCTGTGAGTGTATTGATATGCTTAACTATTCTGTTAAGCTTTTTCACTAGAGACCGTTATCACAAACGGGTGATCAGGTGTTGGTACTGAACCTGAGTTTTCGACAATGAACCCGACTTCGCGGATCTTACCGCAGCAACAATAGCCTCGCGAGTCATCTTCGTTTTCTGGCATGATACTGAATATCGATCGAGCAAGCAGAGTTTGCTCGTCTGTCATGCTGAGATAAAACTGATTCTCATGCGTGTTTATTGTCCCGTCCGGATGGCGTAGAAAAATCATATCAGAGCCGAATTGACCGCGGCCCTTTCGAACCTGAAGGCAATAACCCAGACGTATTGCGTTATCGCTACAGGTTGTGCCGGTGACAACGAATTGCCCCTTTGACGGGTGGTTACCAGGACTAATCATGTTTTGGTAATCGACCAGTGAAATGATTTTTTCTATAACTTCGTGTGTCATTGGTTATTCCTCTCAATTACCATCCAAAATGCAATTCAAATAATCCTGCTTACATATTGTTTTAATATTAAAGTAATTGTTAATTAACTCCCGCCTCCAACCGTGGCTCCTCGGTTCAATAGCTGGCGAATTGCGATGTTGATGAGTGCAGCCCGAGACACGCCATCTTCAGCGGCTTTCACATCGAGCCGGTCCAAAATCTCAGGATCTATCGTTAACGTGATCTGTTGACGTTTGCCTTTTACTACGCCCTTTCTTCGCGTTGCCGCGCCATCTGGAGCCGAATTTATAAAGGCTTCTGCCGCGCTGTCTTCAGCAGGGGTAGTGTTTTTTTTCGTTGGTCTTACAATAGCCATTTATTACCTCTTTAATCGTTTTTTAATATTACTTTAATATTCAAATGGTGTTAAATGACTATGAAAATAAGATTGATATTAATCTTTCCAGGTCAGCGTCAGCTTTGGGATCCCTTGGTTTCATTTCAAGCGTACATTTCCCTGATGCTGCCCCATTCGACCACGCTTTACGCGCCACAATATGTTTGGGGATTAGTGTCAGTTCTGGGAAGTCTGCAATCACTTCTGCTGCCTCTCGATTATCAATCGAGTGTGGATTGGAGTCGGCAGCGTTGATAATAGCGAAAACGTTCAACCCATCTCTCACACTCCGCGCTTCTTTGATCAGTGCAGATATGTCTTCAAGAGCCCAAACGTCGAAGCTTCCAGGACGGTATGGAACCAACAGTGCATCGGATAGCACTAAAGCAGCACGTAACGCTGTGGAGTCCCTGCCACCTGCATCAATGATGATGTCATCATATTTCATCTTTTGCTGGAGCACTTGAGCACGAAGGATGGGTCCTTCGGGATAAGACACACAGGCGATACCTGGCAGCGAATCATCATTTGCCCTTATGCCAACAGCGATTTGAGCCGTGCCTTGTCGATCCCCATCTATCAATAATACATCTCGACCCTGTTGTGCTCGTGCTGCAGCGATGTTTACTGCCAAAGTGGTTTTGCCTACCCCGCCCTTGGTGTTTCCTACTGTTATAATCATATCGTTTCTACCTTTTTTTAATATTACTTTGATAGTGAAATGAGGTTTAAATAATAGTCTTTTGGGTTTGTGTGTCAAGCCTGTTTTATTGGATTATTATGATATTAAAATGATATTACTTTAATTGTTGTGTGATGGTGCGCGAGATCTCATGTTTCGCCGCGCTTAATCTAGCCTCGCGCTGGTCTGTGGCAAGTATTCGCTGGCGCCGCCGGCATCACCCGTTCGCACTCCTTTCACGTTGTTCCACTCGTTTACGCATGCGGCTTCGGCCGTCGTACCTGCCACATCCCTGACTGGCGAGCCTTGTTTTTGCGCCATGGCGAGAAAATGAGTTCTTGCCTCCCAAGGGAGTCACACCATGAGCAACCAACTTTCCTTCGATGCACTGTTAGCCCCCGAAACCCCGGTTCAATGTGCGCCGCGTATGACGCCACGCGAAGCCAGAAAACAATTCATCAAAACGTTCTCTGTTATTGCGACCTATCACCGTCGTCTCGATGTTTTCCGCGACTTCATTCGCCTGGCTGCTAATGAACTCGATTTGGTGCGAGTACGGTCAGAGGAGGGCAGGGAAGAAGCGGTTCAGATTTGTAAGCGATACGAGGCTGTTGATCTGCAGAGGATGCAGCAACTGTTTTGTTTCTTAATCGACGCGATGGAAGGGGGAATGGATGACCTGCTGGGCGGGATATTTATGGAGCTTGAATTTGGCTCGTCGTCGATGGGGCAATTCTTCACGCCGTGCGAAGTCTCACGACTCATTGCCGCCCTGACACTCGGGGACCATGTTAAAGAGCTGGAACATCGCCCGTTTATCACGTTGGATGAACCTGCCAGTGGTTCGGGCGGCATGGTGATCGCCGCTGCTGAACACCTGCTCTCTAAAGGGTATAACCCGCAACAAGCGCTTTATATCCGTTGTACAGATATCGATCCTTTGGCTGCGGATATGTGTTTTATCCAGCTTGCGCTCTTGGGATTACCGGCCTCGGTCTATACCGGAAATACGTTGACGATGAAAATGTTTAAAGTCAGGCATACCCCGGTGTATTACGCCAACGACTGGAGCGAACGACTTCGCCTGGTTGATATGATCACGAAATTCAAGGCGGTGTTACACGCTGTTTAAGGGAAAGGGGGGCATGGCCCCTTTTTCTCTGTTTTTGCCGCCCTGTTGGTTCCAACCGGCGTTGAGCCGGCAGGAACCAATGCACCCATCGCTTGCAGCAGGCTGTCGCCTGCGCCGCTTTCACTGCCCGACCGCTTGTGCGGTCGTTCGCTGATGCCGCCAGGCAAAAAAGCCTGGCCCTTTCTGGTGTATCCCCTTAGCCCTGGCTACGCGCAAGGCGTCCGTCCCCGTGACTGACCCTGGGCCGGGGCGCCGCCGTCACAAGGGTTCGCTTCGCCGGTATCCTCACCCGTTCGCACTCTCTCCCGGTGGTCATTCGCTTGCGCGTGCGGCTTGCGGTCCCGCCCTTGCATCGTCAGCTGATACCCCGTCCCGGTCATGTTGTCACGGCGCCAGTCACCCCGCGCCGGCAAAAAGCCAAAAGGGGTATACACCAGAAAGAAGTCGAAACGGGAGGGTTTATGACGAAATTATTGAAAGAAGTTCTGGCCGAACTGGCCACCAACCCTACGAGCAGTACGCTGCAGGATGAGGCGACGGAGGCCACTTTGGTCCGCGTCTCTGGGGTGGCGGAAGCCGTATTGGCGTTCCTGGAACGATGCCCGGGCGATGATCGCGATGTCACCTCGGTTTTCAGCGATTTGATGGCCGATCTCTTCCACCTTGGACAACACCTGCACACCGCCGGTGTTTATGCCGATTTTCCGTTATGGCGACAGGCAGTATTACTGACAGCGATGGGGCACTTTGACGCGGAAACCACCGGGTTTACCGCGATGGAGGCAAGTCACCCGGATGCTGCATTCGCCCTGCTGAGCTACATCAATAGTCGAAAACAGCATGATCAACATCTCAGCGTTGCCGCCAGCTTACTGGCAACAGAACTGGTCCTGCTGAGTGCTCGTCTGGAGCCGTTGTCGAACCAGAATGCACTGACCACCGTCATCGCCGAAGTCTACAAATAATCATCAGGGCGGTGAATGTCGCCCATTAAAAAATTGGATATCTCTATGAATAACAAGATTTGTTTCAAAGGTAAAAAGACATTTGAGGTGATCACGCAAGCACGCCAACAGGGGTGTGATGTGCTGCTGGTCAAAGATGAAGGGGTGTATTTGATGGCGGCAGCGCGTACCAAAGGAAAGCGGTTATTGGCCTATGCCGAAGGGTTGGATCCGACGACCCGTGACAGTGGCGACGTGTTTGATGACGCCTGCCGGATATGTGGTGGGGACGACTTTATGGAGCGTCTCCCGTCGGACGATCCGACCTTTGACCACCTGCTCGAGAAACAAGGTCATCTTGAATTTCTCATTACGCAAACCGAGTTCTGTATGACGTCGGTGGGTTAAGAGTGTTGCCCGGTTCGCGTTAATGACAGCACTGCGGCGCGACAAAACTCCATTGATACTCATGCTGAGTATCAATGGAGTCAGTAGGGGGGTCTTCAATCATAAAGTGACTCAGTTTGATGCGTAACGACGCGGGTGAGTACATAACAAACTCATATTGAGTATTTTATTTTACTCAAAATGAGTAACTATATCTTGATGTGGTCTATGTTTTTCTTATAATGATACTCAAATTGAGTAACTAAAGGGGTGTGAAATGCATATTTGCTGTGATGATGGCTCTACCAATGTGAAACTGGCCTGGTATGTGGCGGGGGATTTACGCACGACCTTGTCACCCAATTCTTTCCGTCAGGGATGGAAAATCGATGGTATCGGCAGCCGTCGCACGTTCAACTATCTCGTTGATGGCGTGAAGTATACCTTTGACGATGTCAGCCAACAGGCGATCAGCACGACCCACATTGAGTATCAGTACGGTGATACCAATCTCCTGGCGGTGCATCATGCCTTGCTAAACAGTGGCGTGGAGCCACAAGCGGTAAAGCTGACCGTCACATTGCCGATCAGTGAGTTTTATACCGAAGATTGTCAGAAAAACACGGTTAATATTCAGCGAAAAATCGACAACCTGCTTCGACCTGTGACGTTGAACAAGGGGGAGGCCTTTACCGTGGCGGCTGTTGAAGTGATGCCTGAATCCCTGCCTGCGGTGTTTTCTCCCCTGGTGCGGGAGAATGTCGGGCCGCTGGAAACGTCCCTGGTTATCGATTTGGGCGGTACGACGCTCGATGCCGGAGTCATTGTCGGGCAGTTCGACGATGTGACGGCGATCCACGGTAATCCCACCCTGGGTGTTTCGATGGTGACGCAGGCCGCGCTGACGGCGCTGCGTATGGCGGACAGCGATACGAGCGCCTATGTGGCGGATACGGTGATCCAACGCCGCCATGATCGCGCCTTTTTGTCACAGCTGATTAATGATGCTTCCCGGGTTGATGACGTTATCGCCGCGATAGAGCACGGTATCACCCGGCTTGGCGATCGTGTGGTGAACGAACTGGCGCGATTCCGCCACGTTAACCGGGTTTGGCTGGTCGGTGGGGGCGCTCCGCTGATAGAATCTGCGGTAAGAAAAGCCTGGAAACTGCCGGCAGAGCGTATAACGCTGGTCGAAAGCCCGCAAATGGCGCTGGCGAGTGAAATGGCATTGTATAAACAAGAGGGATAACCGTGAGCGATAACAGCAGTGATACCCGCCGTAAATTTACCAGCTATTTGCAGCTGGACTGCGAAGCCGATCGCCATGCCCTGGATGTGGTTGAATCCATTTCGCAGCGAGTACGCGGGGATTTCCTGCGTAATGCCATCATCACAACGGCGGCATTACATCAGCTCGACCCACGGTTACCGGTGTTGCTGGCCACGATGTATAACGGCCAGTTGACCAGCGAGCAGCTGGTCAACCTGGTCAGCCAGACAACCGGCTGGAAACCCGATATGGCGGCGATCCGCGACGTGATTACGGCGTTGTCCGGTGAGGATTGTCGATCGGTGGTTCCGGTCGAACCTGTTCAACAGCCGAGCGAATTGGCTCCCCTGGGAGAGGCGCGCAAGAAACTGGGTAAATTGCTCTAAGGGGGCAATTATTGCCGGATTATGTGTTTGTTATCGCGTTTCAGGGTGCATAAATTGCCTGTTTTTTAGAAGGAATGGCAATGCATGGATGTTTTTGAATTGAGATTATGGCGTGCCGGTCAATATTTTACGCTGTCTGAGGCGCGTTCGCTACGTCCTGGTAGCCATTGGCGGCAAGAGGATGCAGCTCATGCTCTGGGGGTGTCAGAACGGACTTACCGAACCTATGAAAATAGTGGCGTGTCCCGATCGGCGCGTCTGGGGATCCAGACACTGATGTTGATCCGCCTGCTCCCCGATTTGCTCCGGATGGACCCACCGCAAATCGTCTTGCAACTGCAGGCGCTGACGCGCCATGACCAGACAACACCCCAGTCCAGAGGCGTGGTATCGCTTGTTATGCCTTCTGCAGGTATGAAGGCCTGGCGGGGTTCGCTGGGCTGGACGCAAAAACAGACCGCGGATTATCTGGGTGTTTCGCTGCGGACCGTCAAGCACTATGAGCAGGGGCCTTTGCCGCGTCGGCTGATGCTGGCCGCCCAGGCCGTTACGCTGGCCACGTTGTTGCCGGTCTGGTCAACCTATCCGTGTGCCAGGCTACTGCAGGTGCTGGATCAACTGGTCAATATCGACGTGAACTAGCACAGGGTTTATGGTGGCCAGGACTGGCCACGAAAAGGATCCCCGGCAGGGCCGGGGCCCCGAAACATCGCACTCCCGTCTGCAATGTCATTTTCCTTTTTCCTCCCAACGGTCACTGCCGGCCTCGAACCGGCCGCGACCGATCCCCTGATATTAACCTCCGCGCTGTCTTCCCTTTTTCCGCCCTGCAGGCGGGGATCAAAATGATATGGCGTCGCCTGGGCTTACGCCGTAGCCCGAACGTAGCCGTGCCGCTACGCCTGCAAGGGTTCGCGTTGCCCGTATCCTCTCCCGTTCGCACTCCCTCCTTGCGGTCGGTCATTTGCGCTGCGGCCTGCGGTACGGCCCCTGCATTCTCCGCTTTGCGCACGTCTGTGTTTTGGCTACGGCGCAAGCCGATATCCGATAACCTGACTGGAGAAGAATGATGCCTAACTGGTGTGCAAACCGAATTATCGTGACTGGAAACCCAGACCAACTGACCGCCGTGACCGATTTTGCCCGGGACGAAGGGGAGGTGAGTTTTTTCAACGAGGCAGATGTCGATGTGATGGCCTTTGAAGGGACTGTGCAGATTGATTTTGATACACGGTGGGCTCCTCCGGAATGTGTCGATATCAGGGCGCTGAGTAAACAGTTTTCCTGTCATGTCATTCATACGTTCAGTGAGGCAGGGGAGGGGTTCTGCGGTTATCACGTCTATGCGTGTGGTGAATATATCGACAGTGCCAGTGACGATCTGGAATGGTCAGAAGAGCGGGACGAGTATGGTTATGCCCGCGTTGTCGGGCCTGAATATGTATTGGGTAACGTCCCCTATTACGGCGGTTAAGGCGGTGGCGCCCGTGGGGCGCCTTACCATGACGAGTGGAGAATAATGATGATGCTGTCTAACCGGTACCGCCGTGTTGCCTTTTATTCTGGTGATCAGCCAGCGCAGTCTGATGGTCGCGCGATTTCAGATGACGATCTCTGTGCCTGGTGCGCGCATTTGCGCTATTGCCCCGGTGATACCAGCGTCTGCGAGCAAGGCTGGCCGTGCGAGCGTGATGAAGATGGTTACAGCCAGCAGTGTGAACAGGTGGCCCTAATCCCGCTAACCGTGTAACCCGCGTGCAGCTGGCCGTCAGCCAGCGCCGCTTTCACTGACCGCCTTTGGCGGTCGCTAAGGCAAGCCGTTGCCAACGGCTTCTGTCGGAGCTCGTCTCTGCGTGTTGTCACGCGGTGATCACTTTTGCTGTGACAGACATTGCCCCGTTCCGGTTCATCAACAAGGGTAAAGGCTAAAGCCCGCTTCCTCACCCGTTCGCGCCCCCTCCCGATGGTCAGGTGCTTGCGCTGCGGCTTCGGTATCGCCCTTGTTTCTGCCCCTGATGGAACAGGGCGGTCTGGTGTCACAGCATCGCGTTCCCCGCACTCAAACATCGCGGAAAGAAGCGCCCTAGCACCATAAAGAAGCCGGAGAGAAAAATATGAATAACCCAGTCAATATCGCCCAGTCCGACGTTGAAGACGTGACTAAAATTGAAATTACCGATGCCCGTCGCCGTTTGGCGTTTGTTCCAGAGCTGTTTGCGACGCCGTTGGGTGAGAGCATGGCGATGAGTTTTCTGCGTAAACACAGTAATTACGATGGAGGCATGTGGAATTTTTACGAGGTTCCGCGCGGGTTAAGCGGCCATGTCGCGCCGTGGATAGATATCATAACTACCCGGCCAACGGGGTACATTGCTCCGGCGGAAGGCACGTACAGATTGACTATTCCGGGCAACTACTTTGACGCTGATGTGTCAGCTGATGCTGCCGGGATCATCGCGACGCTGTTTATTTTGAATCATCTTTCATGGAAAATTTCAGAGATGGGAAGTGAATATGCGTTGATCTGCCAGGGACTGGTCGATCGGCAGGATGCGCTAAAAGATTATATCAGCATCATAAAACACCCTGAAAGAGAGCTTATTTTCCGCGCCATTGATTAAAAATGGGTCCGGGTGCTCAGCCCGGATCTTCTCCCCGACAGCCCAAACCTGGCCCTCGCGGTGGTGCTCCTGGTGCCGCGTTTGTTTCGATTAAAAACGCTATTATTTTCATAGGATAGGGGCATTGGTCCCCTTCGGCTCCCCGGCGTCTCAGACTCCGCCGAACCCCTTTGGGTTTCGGGCTCTCGCTAGGGTCTGATGGCGAAAGGGCTAAGGGCTGGCGCTTGCAACCGGCCGTTGGCCGGTGCCGCTCTCACTGACAGGCCGCTTGTGCGGCCAGTCGCTAAGGCTACCAGGCTAAAGGCCTGGCGCTTTCCGTTGCCTCCCCCTGTATGCGGCTGTAGCGCAAGGTGACTGTCTCCGTGACAGACGCTGGGCCGGGGCGCAGACAGCACAAGGGGTCGCTTCGCCGGTGTCCTCACCCGTTCGCACTCTCTCATTCCCTCCGGTCGTTCACTCGCTTGCGCTGCGGCCTGCGGCACCGCCCTTGTTCTGTCAGCTGATACCCCGGCCCGGTCTTTGTGTCACGGCGCCAGACTCCCCGCGCCGGCAAAAAGCCAAAAGGGGAATACACCAGAAAGAAGTCGAATAGGGCGGATTCTGGGCACGTTTTATCACTGATGGAGGAATTACCCATGTCCAAGACCACGACCAAACCAAGTGCAAAAAAAACCGTGAAGACTGATGCTGCTCAGTTTGTTGAAGCGACGCTGGCCATGGCCAAGTTTAAACATGTCATGCTCAAGGAACTGGCTGCGACGGCTCTCAATGCGCGCATAACGCCCCGCACGAAGGCTGATATTGAAGGGCGCGCGGCCAGTATCGAGGGTGCTGGGCTGTTGCAGAATCTTGTCGTGTACCGCATGGCTGATGGGTTATACGGGGTTGCTGCCGGTGAAACCCGACGTTTGGGCCTCAACGTGCTGATGGAACAGGGACGATCTGCGGCAGGCGTTCCGGTGACGCCAGAATTCAGCGTTGCCGTGTTGGAGGTGAGTGAAGACGATGCTTATGCGATCTCTATCGCGGAAAACGTACAGCGCTCTAATCTGGAGCCTGCTGACCAACTGGAGAGCTTCCGCGTCATGGCGGAAAAGGGAACGTCTGTAGAGCGGATCGGTGCCATCCTTGGTTACAGCACGGCTCATGTCAAAAAATGCCTCAAGTTAACAACAGTCGCGCCAGCCCTGCTGGAGCTGCTGAAAACCAACAAAATCAATTTCGATCAATTAGCCGCATTGGGCGCAACCGATGATCACCCGCGTCAGATTCAGGCATGGGAAAAGGGGGATTATTACGAGCAATACCGTACACCCAAGGCGTTGCGTGAAAGCGTGCTGAACGATGAAGTTTCAGTGATAGACAGTGATTTGGTCGATTTCGTTGGGCTGGACGCCTACCAAGCGGCAGGCGGTGAAACCCGTGAAGACCTGTTCGCCGAAAGCGTCATCCTGACAAATCGGCTGCAACTGGAAACGATGGCGCTTGCCAAGCTGCAGGACGCGGCGGACGTTGTCGCGAAAGAAGAGGGTTGGGCTTGGGCACAAGGCCGGTGCAAGGAAGTGAAGAGCTGGGGTGAGGATGCAAAGGTTTACGATGTGCTCTATGCCTATGCCAAGTTGAGCGACGAGCAGAATGCAGAAGTTGAGCAACTGGAGTCTGAGAAAAAATTGCTCGAAAGCCTGCTCGAGGGTGCTGATGCCGACGACGAGTGGGAGCATACCCCGCGTATCGGGCAAATTAACGCACGTATTGCCGAGATCAATGAACACGCTGAAATCAACAAATGGTCGCTGGATGTACGCGACACGGCTGGTGTGGTTGCCTATCTGCAAGACGGAAAAATTCATCTCCAACGCGGTTTGATGAAGATGGAGGACATCAAGCTGGTCGAGAAGGCCGAGCGTGAAAAAGCCAATAAAGAAACCCCACCCTCAGAGAAAGGGCTGTCTCAGGTATTGGTCGCCAGTCTGTCAGCCGAGCGCACACTGGCGGTTGCCGCTTCACTGGCTCAAAATTCCACGGTTGCTCTTGCCCTGCACACCTTCACATTGACGCGCAGGATCTTTGGAAAGGGCTATTTCAGCGAGATGCATACCTCCGTGGACAGCCAGCGCAGCAACTGCCTGAACCAGTCGTCGGACGCAGGCAGTGAAAACGGACTCGCTAATCAGAAACTGAACGCATTGCATGAGGGCTGGCTGAGTCGTTTCCCACAGGACTGGTTTGACGGGTTCGACTGGTTGCTGGAATGGCCGCAGGAAGACGTGTTGGCGCTGCTGGCCTACTGTGTCTCCCACGGTCTTGATGGCAGAGAGTGCCAATTGCATGACAACCGCGTGGGTACCAAGCTGGCGCGTGTTGAGAAAGCGCTGAACTTCCAGATCGGCGACTGGTGGAAACCGACCTCTGCGAACTATTTCTCACGCATTGCCAAAGACCAGATTGTTGATGCGCTCAACAGCGCCGGTCGTGCCGGTAATGCCAGCGACGCCGAGAGCATGAAACGCAAGGAAGCGGCGGAATTCGCCGAGGCCGTACTGAAAGAAACCCACTGGTTGCCCGTCTGTATGTCACCCGCAGAGCCGCCGCAGACCGAGTTGGATAGCACCGGTGATGTGGATACCTGTACGACCCGCCACACTGATACTGCCGCTGACCACCGCGCTGCCGCCTAACTGACAGGGATCTGCCGCCGAGAAGGCGGCAGAACAAGACCATGAAAAACCAAAAATTGAGCCTTGAGCAGTTAACCGGGATGAGCGCTACCGAATTGGAAGAGTACCGCGATCGTGGCAGGGAGTGGCGGCGGAAGTTGAACAATGCGGTGCTGGGTAGTCTGGCGCTGCCGCCGGGTTGGATAGCGAACGCGGAGGAGGTGTGCGAGTTTTGTGGGCAGGTGCCGGTTGTCTGCCGGATAAGCCCGAAGGGTGATGATGTGACCGCGATTTATCTGTGCAGTGCCGGTGCGGACGTGCCGGGCTGGTCAGCCGTTATTCCGTTCCAGGGAACATCGTCAACAGCTAACCAAGGTGACTGTATTGCCTGGGTGCATACCGCAGATAATTTCGAGCCGGAGACGGTTAATCGGGTATTGAAGGTTGTTGGAGAATACTACCGTCATGGATTCACCCACCCGGAGAAACTGGCGGTAGCGCTGCGAATGGGAGGGTTTTGCGTATGATCCCGAACAATCGCGCACTGGTGCCGGTTAACGAGTATCAGCAAGCTGCCATTCATGCGGTGGTGCTGGTCGAACGTAAGAAAGAACAGGGGAAGCGGATCGCAGAATTTCCGTATGCCAAGGCATTTTTCAAAGTGTTGAACAACGGGCGGGGGCAGATTTTAGCGAACGACATCCGTCTGTTATCGTCAAATTACTCCCCGGATGAGCGGGGCGGGGCGTCTATTGCGCAATACATTAAGGCACTGGACAGGCTGATCGAAAGCGGAGGCCAATATAGCCCGCTGCCGCTGTCTGGTGACGTTGTAGCAACACTGTTCCCGGCCTATGTCGAACTTTGCCATGAGCGGCGCGAGCGCAAGTGGGATATGCAGTACGAGCGCAGAGAGCGGAAGCGGTCACGGGAAGAACAGCAAAAGCGGCGGCGCTATCAGACCCTGTTGGCGCAGGCCGAAGTTGAGCTGGCATTTTCTACCCCGTCGACGGTTGGGGCGTGGTACGCGTACTGGAGTAAACAAGATATTTACGAAGACGATCTTAGCGAGGGATTTTTTGCTTGGTTCGAGCGGTTTCCGTGCATTGCAGCCAGTCAACTTTCGCACTACAAGAACGACGCTCTTTGGACTGTGATGGAAAGGTTGCGGGGGGGTGAAGGGGATTTGACCGAGGCCGAGCGGATGTTCAACGCCTTGCTTATCCCGAATAAACTGGCACGAAAACTATGAGGGAAGCGGCTTGAAATGCGTGCTCAATGAGGCAAAATGATAGTTTTCAACTTGAAAACAATACGGTTGGAGAGTACAATGTTTTCAAGATGAAAACAGGGTAGAGGGATCTGCAGTGCATGTAATTAGCAGACAGCCGTTTAACGAGGCTGCCGGAAAATACCCTAATAGCGCATTGGCGCTTCTGGATTTGATGCGGGTTCTGGAAAAAAAGACCTTCAACAGCCCGGATGAAATGAAAAGAGCGATCCCGTCACTGGATAACTTCAAGTACCGTAAAAAGTGGTGGGTTATCGATGTGTCCGGCAATACGTTGCGACTTATGGCCTTCATTGACTTTGAAAAACAAAAGGTTTTTGTTAAGCACATTGCGACTCATGCCGAATACGACAAGTTAACCAAGTATTATAGGGAGCATAAAGAATGACTGTTGCCACTCATATCGACGCCGCCAGTGCCGAAGGCATGATCGCGACATTTGCCAACGCGGTGAAATGCATTCCTTTGATGACGGGTGATAAAAGCGAGGCTGAATACAAAAAAGCGCTTGAGCTGATTGAGTATCTTGTCGATCGCGACGAGCTGAGCAACCCGCTTTTTGAACCGCTTGCGGCCAAAATTACAGAGTATGAAAACAGCGCCCCGGAATTTGAGGCGTTTAACCGCCGCTTGGCGGAGATCCCTACCGGGGTCGCCGCGTTGCGTACCCTGATGGATCAGCATGGTTTGAAAGCGGCTGATCTGGAAGATGAATTGGGGTCTAAAAGCAATGTCAGCAACATTCTTAGTGGTCGCCGTGCGTTGACTGTGCAGCACATCAAGGCGCTGGCGACGCGTTTTGATGTCCCTGCTGATTTGTTCATTTGATGGGGAGGGCGGGTAAGGTGACCTGTCTGGCCAAACCCTAACGACTGACATCAAGAGACGGCGCCACAGGCGCCGTTTCTGTTCCCATTCGTCCAGCCGGGTATTTCCTTTTTTCGTTGGCCCCTTTCCTGTCCGTATTGTGGCGCCCTGTTGGTTCCTTTCGGCATTGAGCCGACAGGAACCAATGCACCCATCGCTTGCAGCAGGCTGTCGCCTGCGCCGCTTTCACTGCCCGACCGCCTATGCGGCCGGGCGCTAAGGATACCAGGCTAAAGGCCTGGCCCTTTCTGGTGTATTCCCTTAGCCCTGGCTACGCGCAAGGCGTCCGTCCCCGTGACTGACCCTGGGCCGGGGCGCCGCCGTCACAAGGGTACGCTTCGCCGGTATCCTCACCCGTTCGCACTCCCTCCCGTTGGTCGTTCGCTTGCGCATGCGGCTTGCGGTCCCGCCCTTGCGTCGTCAGCTGATACCCCGTCCCGGTCATGTTGTCACGGCGCCAGTCACCCCGCGCCGGCAAAAAGCCAAAAGGGGTATACACCAGAAAGAAGTCGCCGCGGCTTCTGATTCACTGACTAACGGGAGTGGTTATGTCAACGATCGAGCAACAACAACAAATGGTTTTTTATGTGCCGGGGACAATGTGGCCGGTTGGTGTGGCTATCTGGCTGGATGGGGAGTATGTCACCTCCTGCGGCCAGACCTTGGCACAGTTACAGCAGATCAAGCCAGCTTGCGAACTGGTGACGTTCGAGGCGGCCTTGCGTGCGATGAATGATGCGGCAAAATTGCCGGTTCAACGCATCAGCAAAGACGAATACATGGAAAAGCTGGAAATGTTGCCGCCGCTGGATTGGCAATTTAGCGCGGGTTATTCGTCTTTCAAAATGATGGAAATGTATAGCGGTAACATAACCGACATTTATGTTCAGTTCGGGGAGGCGTATTTCAAACTTCGCGATCATGTCACGCTGTCGCACAGTCAGATCATGACGCACGTGAGTGCGTTTCGTGAAACGGAATCGGCGCAGGTTGCTGCCTAAAACCCATCGTTTCCCGCTGCTATAACGCAGCGGGACATCATTTCTCACGGAGAGCAAAAAATGATTATTGATGAATATATCGAGACGATCGGGCGCTACATCTTGCAACAACGTAATGCGCGTAAACCGGCGCGTGTCCCCGCCTTAAAAGTGTTTGAGTGGGCGCAGTTACTGCGCTATTTGGAAATTCAGCGCGGTTATACCTGTTAGCTTTATTGTGCCGCCTCTCGGGGCGGCTATCGGGCGCTGCCGGCATTGAGCCGGCACCTCCCGAAACACCCCCGCGCTTGCAGCCGGCTATTCGCCGGCGCCGCTTTCACTGTTGCCACAGATTGCGGCAACACTAAGGCGACCTGGCTTTGCCAGGTGAATTATTTCGGTGCCACTCCTTGCCAACAGGCATGGCTCAGAGTGTCTTTTGCCGTGACAGACGCTGAGCCGGGGCGTCGATCCCACAAGGGTTCGCTTGCGCCTCCATCCTCACCCGTTCGCACTCATTCCTTTCAGTCATTCGCTTGCGCATGCGGCTTGCGGTGGTGCCCTTGTGGTTTCGTCTTGTACCCCGGCCCGGTCTCAATGTCACAGCACAAGACGCTCCGCGCCCGGCAACGCCGGAAAGGGGAGTAACACCAGAAACAGGGTTTGGGAGAATTAAAATGCAAAGATTATATTCAGGTTTCCGCAGCGCCAATGTCATCCGTAAAGATCGCCCGCTGACCAACGACGAGTTGGCAACATTTGTACCCAGTGTTTTTTCTGAGGAGAAACATGCCTCCCGTAGCGAGCGTTATACCTACATTCCAACGATCAGCCTGTTGGATAAACTCCGGGAAGAAGGGTTCCAACCGTTTTACGCCTGTCAGACTAAAGTTCGTGATGAAGGCAAGAGAGGGCATACCCGCCATATGCTTCGCCTGCGCCGTAATGGCTTCGGTCAACATGATGAAGTTCCGGAAATTATTTTGCTAAACAGTCATGACGGCAGCAGCAGTTACCAGATGATCCCCGGCGTTTTTCGTTTCGTGTGCAATAACGGTTTGGTGTGCGGTGATACGTTTGGTGAGGTTCGTGTACCTCACAAGGGGGACGTGGTTGGACAAGTTATTGACGGGGCTTATGAGGTGCTTGGCTTGTTCGATAAAGTGACGGAATCACGTGAAGAGATGAAATCCATAACGTTAAATCGTGATGAGCAAATGCTCTATGCAGATGCTGCATTGGGTTACAAATACTTCGACACGCATCAACCCATTTCCGCAGAACAAGTGTTGCAGGCAAGGCGCAGAGAGGACAATAACCCGGATTTATGGACAACCTATCAACGTGTCCAGGAGAACATGATCAAGGGTGGGATTGATGGTCGAACTGCGAAAGGGCAACGTAGCAGAACGCGTGCCGTGAATGGCATTACAGGTGATATTAAGCTCAATAATGCATTGTGGAAAATGGCCGAAGCGATGAAAGCATTGAAATAATAATTATAAACAGGCGGCAGTAATCTGCCGCCCATAAGGATTTTGTATGAGAAAAACAGTTGAGATCAAACGGTGTTTGGTGTGCAGCACAGCGCACATGACGATTGAAGACAATGCGACTCTGGGGTTGATAGCAAATTGCACGACTGAGAAATACAACTGGATAATGGAATATGAGTATGGGTTTGTTATTGACCTGTGGGGATACCGATACATCGTTTTGCGATTGAAAGCGTTAGGATTGTCAAAGGAATTTAGAAAGTTTGTCTATTCGATGATACTCAAGCACGATTTGAACATGATTCAGTTTGATGCTGATGGGGATACAATAGACGAGATGCCCACGTATTACTGGTGAAAATCTTCTTATTCTCCTTAAGCACATCGAGTGCTAAAGGAGAATGCTGTACACATCTCAGTTAAATCCATTTTTTTGCATACATTTACCTTTCATCTGGTCACGGCATTGAACCGTAACCAGATGATTTTTAGTTTTGTGCAGCCGAATTGCCACTATGAACTGAATCAGGTTGTGCATTATTTATCGTTTTCAACTTACGTGGTGTTGCTGTTTTCCTCTTCGAGGAAACTGTGCTTTTTATCATGTCCTGAATGGAACGTTCACTGACTGTGATTTCGCATGCTTCGAGGGCGGATTTAATGTCCTTGGCGGTGTACCCTTTTTGCGTAGCCAATACAATAATTTTGTCTTTCAATCCTTCCAGAACTTCTTTTCCAGTGAGTCTTTCTTTGCTCAAATCTGGAAGCTCATCAAGCTGAACTTTAGCCAATTCTAATTGCTCTGAACTGTACTGATTTTTTGCTGCCATGTTCAACGTCTCCATTCTCATTAATCTCAATAACGACAATAGTATACGAATGCCTTCAACAAGCACAACTCCCGAAAAAGTTCTCCCATGGTGTAATGACAAAACAGGAGATATCAGCCATAATACAGATATCTGGCTTCAAAGACGGGACCAGATGTGTTTTGTAGCACCGCCTGCACGCAGTCGGTTCAACAAAACGCTGGGTCAGGGCAGAGCCCCGACACCCCACGAGACTGTTTTCTGACGAGACTAGAAGGGAAAACTCACCATGAGTAAAAGCGAAAGCCGGAACAGAACAGCCCTGCTTCCCAGCATTCGTTGTTTTCCCGAAGACAAAGAAGCCGTCATGAAGAAGGCTGACGCAGCAGGCCTCAGCATAGGTTCCTTCATGCTTCGTAGCGCGCTCGGTCGTCGTATAGAAGCCAAGTGTGATACAGAGCTGATTATGGAACTCCGGCGCCTTGGTGGCTTGCAAAAGCACTTGTTTAAAGAGGGCGGCGGGGTGATGAGTAAAGAGTATTCTGATGTGTTGATGGCGATTCAGAAGGCAATATTAAAAGTGGGTATGGAGTGAGTTTGACAGCATGATTATTCGAATCCCGGAAAAACGGCGTGATGGCAAGAGCAGCTTCTTACAGCTGGTCGCCTATACCGTTGTCCGCGACGAAGATAAACCCGATACCCCACTGGAACCCGAACACCCAGGCTGGCGACGCCCGCGTTCGAAAGACGCTATCTTTAACCACCTCGTTGATTACATCAGTCGTAATGGCGATGCGGACTTGCAGCAAATCATGCATGCTGATCCTCACGGTCATACCCAGGTGATGTTTGATGGCGTCATGTGTGAGACGAACTGCTTCAACATCACGACTGCATCGGTCGAGATGAATGCAGTCGCACTGCAGAACACGCGTTGCAAGGATCCCGTGCTGCATTATTTCCTGTCATGGCCAGAAACAGATAACCCGTCAACGGAGCACATCTTTGATAGCGTTCGTCACAGTTTATCGGCACTGGGTATGTCGGAGCATCAGTACGTCGCGGCGATCCATACCGACACGAACAACATCCATTGCCACGTTGCAGCCAACCGTATTCATCCAGAAACCTATAAAGCTGCCGATGATTCTTTCACTCGCATACGTCTGCAGCAAGCGGCACGTGAACTAGAACTCAAGTACAACTGGACACCGACGAACGGGTTCTTTGCTGTTAACGAGCAGGGCGAAATTGTTCGCTCAAAGCGCGAGAAAAGCCTGACTCCCTCTGGTGCCAAGGCACTGGAGTATTACGCCGATGTTGAAAGCCTCCATACCTACGCCGTCACTGAATGTGGGTTTAAAATTGATGAGGCTATGGCCGATCCTAACCTGACGTGGAAGGATGTTCACCGCATTTTAGTGAATGCCGGGTTAGCGTTGAAACCGAAAGGGAAAGGGCTGGCCATCTATTCTATCGACAATCCTGAGCTTCCTCCGGTGAAGGCAAGTAGCGTTCATCCTGACCTTACGCTGGGCTGTCTGGAGAAAGATCTGGGTCAGTTCCAGTCCCTGGAAAATGTGGGTACCTATACTAAAAATCACACTACGACAGCGACTGATGCCATTGTGCATGAGTTCCGGTATGAGCCAACATTGCATGCGCGTGATTTGACTGCCCGGCTCGAGCGTCGCCTGGCGAGAGCAGATGCACGTGCAGATTTGAAAGCGCGTTACCAGGCGTATAAACAAGCCTGGAAACGACCAAAGTTAGATGCAAGTGTCGTCAAACGACGCTACCAGAATGAGTCAAAACGCTTTGCCTGGCAGAAGGCGCGAGCAAGAGTCGCCATTGGCGATCCGTTGTTGCGGAAATTGACGTACCACATTATTGAAGTCGAACGCATGAAAGCCATGGCAGCATTGCGTCTCGCGGTTAAGGACGAACGTGCGGCCTTCAAAGCCGATCCCGCTAACCGTCGACTGTCTTATCGTGAATGGGTTGAGCAGCAAGCCTTGAGTCATGATCAAGCCGCCATCGCTCAGCTGCGTGCATTTGCGTATCGCATGAAACGAACACAACGTACCGCCCCGATATCAACCAACAGCATTGTGTGCGCCGTGGCTGACGATACATCGGCCTTTGCATTAGACGGTTATGCCACGCAGGTTACACGTGATGGGACGGTGCAGTATGTGCGTGATGGGTGTGTCGAGCTTCAGGACAAAGGTGAGCGGATCGAAGTGGGTGATCATCGTGTGAATGAAGGTGAGCATATCGCCGGCGGGATGGCATTGGCAGAGAATAAAAGTGGGGAGTATCTTAAGTTTGAGGGTGAATCTGATTTTGTTCAGCAGGCGTGTTCTATGGTGCGTTGGTTCAATGAAGGAGGGGATACACCTCTGCCATTGAGTGATCCGCAACAACGAATGATGGCAGGTTATGACGCGTATTCTCAGGCTATTTCAACGGGCAACGGGCAACATACACCTTCTGCCGCTGAACAACCCGATGTCGAACAGAGCAAACCCCGCTCGGGATATCGTCCTCAACAGTGATCGTTACAACGAAAAAAGCCGGCTGCAGTTTTCACTGCGCCGGCTTTATATTGTGTGTTCAGTTGAGGTGTTTGTGCAGCTGTTGCAGCGCCGGTTGGTAAGTTAGCCAGGCGTTACTGTCGTTGCCGTTTATCTCAGTGAATATGGCCATCATACGGTGCATAATCGCATCGTGTTTATCGACATCGAATTGTTCCTGGGCGACAAAGAGATTAAGTAATCTGGTGCACTCATCACGCAGGTTCTCCGCCCGCTCAGTTGTCAACACCGGTCTGGTGTCATCTTCCCTGGACTCTGTTTCCGTCAGAGCCATCAACATCATTGCACACAGCCTTACCAGTTCAGTATAGCCGCGCCGATAGTCCAGGCTTTTGTCACTCATACCGGTGCCTCAGTAGTTAGGGGGAAGTGGTTGGCTTTCCAGCCATAGCCGTTCGAATTCTTGTTGATAGACTGTCACCAACTGGGGTTGGTTGCGTACTACCAGTACATTTTCCGCATTGCGCTTATCCGCACTTGAGGAGTAGTTGTAACTGCCGGTTTGCAAGGTATGACCGTCAGCCAGAATTATCTTGTTGTGAAATATAGCATATTTGTCGTTGAGGCGGACGTTGAGGCCACTGTTGGCCATAAACGTTACTGCAGTATAGTTATCGCTGTTGGCTTTGCGGTCCGCGATAATTCTAACGGTGACACCTCTTTTTTTTGCGGCAAGTAGTGCCCTGGCGATACCCTTGTCAGTAAACGAATAGGCTTCGACGTTCAACGTCTGTTGTGCCTGGTTAATCACATCCAATACGGCGGCTTTGGCTGAGTGAGAAGGGGAAAAGCCTACGCTGAATGTTGGTGAAGCCTGTACGGGAAGCGAGATGAATGGCACCGCCAGCAGCCATGCTAGTGTGAGCGGTCGGATAACAGAGCGTTGCATGTGGTTCTCTCTAGCGGAAAGTGATTTCGTTTGTGCCGGCGTTCGCCAATGACTGTGCGACTTCTTTTGATACGCGGATGGGTTTATGAGGTGCTGGCAGCTGACGCCAATTGCGTTTGTTCTGATGCAGAGCTTCTCTGGCCGCTTCAAACAGCAACACACCACGTTGGGTTGGTGAATAACTGACGTCGGCGCGGTTGTCCAGGTCGAGTGCCACTGCAGCAACGCGTTTGAGTACGGGATCCATCATGCCAGCAGATGTTGTTGTATCCATTGCTTGCTCGAGGCGTTGAAGGATGCCATCGATCTCCTGTGCGGCAGGCGGTAATTTGCGCTTTAATGACGGGTTCAGGGTAAATAGCTCAGCTTCGGTGGGTGTTTCCACGTCGATGAAACGGTTGATACGCATCGGTAGTGAGGACGTCATTTTCTGGTCATCCGGGATATAAATGGCATTACTCGGTACCAGCGCGCTTTTAAAGGAAATCATGCCTTCACCGGGGCTCATATCTTTCAAGTCACCAAGATCTAGCCGGTCTTTTTCACGAATATAGTTATTGGCTGCATCTTCGTAGTTAGGTGTAATAAACCCGCCAGCCTGTTCTACTGAGCCCAGTTCTGCATAATACCCTTTACCTCCGGTGATCCTGGCCAGTTCGAACGTGTCCTTTTCATCCTGCAGCGTCATGAACCACTTGGTTAGCAGGTTGGCGTTTACCGTCATGTATTCGCCTTTGTGTTCGGCGATAAACCTCTGAATATCCTGGGCAGAAACAATGAGCATATATCCCAGACTTCGCATCTGGCTTGCCAGGTTGTCCATACCCGGGCCAAAGTAGGCACCCAACTCATCCATGGCGATCGGGTAGGGGAACTTACCACTGTATTTTTTGACGATCAGTACATCGTTCATCATCCCTTCGAGCTCGCAGCCCAGGTCTCTGGCCATGGTCATTCGGATGGCTGAAATGTACAGCTTACCGATATTGGATGCTTCACCCTTGGAGAGTTCCAGCGCGGGTATGGTCGTGCAGAGAATGCGATCGTTGTGCAGTACGTCTTCGATATCAATATCACCGGCATCGGTTGAGAAGATGTGGCCGTAGAGGTCGTTAAACATGGTCAACATACGGTTGAACTGCTGGATCAGGTACCCGTGTTGATCGTATACCCCTTGTTCCCACTCCGATGGTTTGTTAATCAACTCGATGCGGAAACCAGCCAACGTGTTGAAGTAATTCTCCAATGGATTGTATGCCTCACGATGCCAACCGTCTCGCTTGGCTTCTTGGTAGAGATCAGCAAGTTTTCGCAGGGGTAAATACTCCTGGATGACCTTTTGGGATATGCGACGTTTTTCCCGTTTGCATTTGTAATAGATGGCATAAACCAAGGCAGATAGCATTGATTTTGCTTTGTCCTGCCAGCCCTGATCTCCACTGCCGGCGGGCGGCAACATGGATTCCATCAGCTGGATGATAAACGTGGTGTTCGCGGTTCCGAACAGATTGATAGTGTTTGAGGGTTGCCGCTTTTTATCATTGAGCAACAGCTGCAGTAGTTTGTCCGTTCCCCCAGTCATGAAATTGAGCACGTAGAAATCATCTTCGCGGCCAAAGCGACGAGCCAGAGACCACATGGCGAAGGCCAGTGTGTTCTGGCCCTTACCGTCCGAATAGCAGATCCCACGTCCCCAGCATATTGAATTCAGGAAGACCGACAAGAGAGCCTCCGTTTTACCCGAACCCGTGGTAGCCAATAGCAGCATATGCCGCAAAGCGTCGTCCAACGTCAGCCATAGCTCTCGTGCCAAGCCTTTGCCGCGGGCATACCCAAGGCACATTACACCGGCTGCCGGCAGGTATTTGCGGGTGCGAACCACATACCGGAAAAATCCGCCGAGACCTTTGCGGTACTTGGGCATTTCACGTTCTGTGGTTAGATCCATGCCGCCAATGTCCGTTGGCATGCGTAATGGCATACGAAACGGACGATCGGCAAACAGCATGATCAGAAGTAGCAGCCCGGGGACGGTAAGTAACAGTGTGGCTGGCATAATGAAGCCCACAATTAAGCCAGCGAGCAGACTGAGTTGAACCCCCATCGGAGAAAGTAACGCATCATTTATAAAGGTATAACCTAGCGGCCTGCGCACCCGGCGCGGGTCGACTTCTACAGGGCGTGTCATGAGTAACCTCAATCAGGGAAAGATCGGATGGCTGGTATTACTGGACGGTCGATGAGTTCAGGAAGGCTTCCAACGCATCGTCACTTTTCAGTGACTGCAGGGGGATGTAGCGACCATCATCTGCCAATAAAGAAGGCGTGCCCGGGAGTGTGTAGTAATTAAAGGCAACGTCATTTTTGGCGATTGCGGTTTCACCGGCTTCACATGATGCAGGTTGTGGGGGGCTTTCACCTGGCGCTAAACCGGCGTCTGTACGGAACAGTGATTTCCATAATGCCAGACGTGTCGAAGGAGCCTGGCACAAGATAGGACTCACCAGGTTCAGGGTCTGTTGCTTACCAACAAGGGTCACCGGGAAAATCTCAACATTGTATTTTTCTGACAGGGCTTCTAATGCCGGTTCAATGATCTGGCAGTTGTGACACAACGGGTCGGCAAATACATACAGCGTGCGTGGATGGCCTGATGACAGTGCGATCGTGTATTGGCCGCTTTGGGCTGTTTTACGCAAAATCTCTGCCGTTTTTTGATAATCAGCGGCTTTGGGGAGGGCGCCTGCTGGTTCAAACTGGCGGATAGTTGGCGTCGAATCAGCTGATAATTCTACTGCAGGGGCTGGTTGGATCGGAACCACCGGAGAATTAGGTACAGAGATCACCGGCGCTTGAAATACGGGTTGTTGGTTCGCCGGAATAAGGAGGGGGCTGGTTCCAGATGCACCAAGGTTCCAGGCTGTGACAATAGCCATGGTAACGGCGGCACCGAGAATGACACCTGTGGTCAGTTTCCCACACTGAACCCTCCTATCGCGCCGACGAAGTACGGCTGCGTTTATCGCACGTAATATTGTCTGGGCGTCCTCTGGGGATGTTCCGTGATGGATGATAGCTTGGTGCAGATCGCGGCTATCGTGGTAGATATCGTTATCTTTAATATAAAAACGGGAGTATGTACCCAGTTCAAGTATGGCGATTGCGTGATCGCTGCCGGATTTTCGTGAGTAAACAGACAGGGTTTTACCCTGCAGGGATGCAGTAAAATGAGTATTCATCGATTGTTTCCTGTTAAGACGGGCGTTGTGTTCTGGGGCGAGTGAATGTGCGAGTTTTGACGGGGTGTTGCTCAGGCGAACGTGTTGTTGCAATGGTGGCCGCGGGTATAGCGGTTTCTTGATTGCGCAAAATCACCACATCTCCCACTTCGTCTTCCATATCAGCATCTGGTGCGCATTCAATAGGCTCGGTAGCTGATTTTTCTTCTATGGTTAACCCCAGGTTTCGCAAATCAATTTCCAAGCCATGGATAGCCTTGTCCATTCGACTTTCTGGCATAGGAACCGATACTCTGAGTCGTTCTGATACTTCCCCAACCAGGGTCTCCCATTTTGAAACGGCAATCACGCCGGCACCTTCAACAAAGACTTTTGGTCGGCCGGTCGAGGTCAGGGCATACCACAATGTGCGATCGAGACCTTTTAGCCAGCGAAAGCGCGGACCGGGCAGGCGTAAGTCTTGGTCATGTAAAGCGAACATTGCGGTACGGGTAGTGCTATGTCGACCTAGCCAGGCTTTTGCCTCGGGGGTACTGATCACGCGTTCGAAGGCTTTGGTCGCCAGTCCCAAAACTGGATACCCCTTTTTTCCCCTATCACGACGGCTTTTGATGAGGCAGGAGCGGTTCAAGCCATCCAGCAATTTCTCAGCTCCCTTGCGGTCCTTTAAGAATGCCTGAAGCCCGAAAGCAGCGACTAAGGCACGCTCATGGGGGCTAAAACTGGATGCATCTTTGAGTGGGGCACCCAGTTGCTGTTCGAAGACGATGCGAGTTCTTTCATGATCAAGGCGTTCACCGATCACCAACTGGTGTTGTTTGGCAAATTCTTCCGGTGACTGCGCACTTCGATGCTCTGGTGGGTCACAGTTCAGCAGTTGTGTTTCTTTATCGCCGTAGCACAGGGCAGGTACAATATTGGGAGAGAACTGCGACATAATTTTAGGTAGGGAATATACGTTAATATCTCTTCGCGTTCGGTTACTCGCATGATTACGGACTGCAATCATGCTCCCTACTACAATCACTGATAATGGTGCTAACAAAATGCCGGCTGTTCTGTTCATCACGTTAATAAACTCACTCCAACTGAGGTCGTTAACGCGGTTTGCCGCCCAAGCTAATAAATTCAATCGTTCAGCAACATAACTGTGGTTTCGCGGGAAGTCGCAAAGAGACCAGAGTTGATAAATTATCCAACAACTTCCATACATGATGGGGGGCTGGTATATCCACATTAAAAAGCAGATCATGAAAAAGATAAGAAGTATCATGAGTCCGCGCTCCTGGCCTTGAGGTGGCGGAGTGGCTGTTCTTGTTGCCATATACTTTCCTGATAAAGGTATACCCGCAAGGAAACTATACGGGTTATAAGGGGGACTACACCAAGGGGGATTTTTTCTTCAACAAAGAAAAAGCGCCGATTAGGGCGCTTAAAATGGATGTTGGAAAATACTATTTAATTTATCAATAGGCTAGGGATTTGTTGCGAACGAATTCACCAAAACTGTTACCAGACTCGTTCTCAGGGCGATAGGAAGAGGAAAGAAGAACATCCAGTTTATTACCGAATTCCATGCACTTACTTTCGCTACCAACATTGATTTTAAAGTAAGGGAAGTAAACATCATTGAACTTAAACGTCAGGGTGCTTCCTCTGCATTCATATCCAACCAGATCGGCGACACGGACTCCTTTAAAAACAGAGTCGGTTGTTGATAATAATAGTATTGTTCCGTTTTTTACGTCTACCCCAACATACTTACCAATGTCTAATATTTTAATCTCATACCCATTAGATGGGGTGAAGTTATTGCAGATGTAACTATTTATTATGTTCTCGGTTTTCTTTTTAGAGTTCCGAAGCGTGCGGTAAAATGAATAAATTAAAGCTAAACCGACGACTAAAGAAAAAACTGGCCAGGCTGGATTGCTTCGTGCATCTGATACAATGAACAAAATCAAAGATGAAAGTAAAAAAAAGGCACCTGCACATAATGAAAACATTAAATAGAAGGACTTTAAGTAAAGTTGCGTTTTTGTCATTTAATTCCATCTCCCTGTTCATTGTTTGAACCTTTATGATTGAATTTTACACCAGGCGAACGCTGTAGTCCATGTGAAAAACCAGCAAAAATGTTTTTTGTTGACTCAGCCATACCACCTAAAATACTTGCAGCTTCACGTCCCCCTAACCAAGAAATGATATAGTCTGGCATTGTTACTTGTAGGCTGAATACTCGAGTAACCGCAGTAGTACATATCCTTGCATAGACCATCAAAATACCTATTACAGATGCTAATCCTGTAATCGAGTTGGCCTGGACGTTAGCAATGGTTGACCCGAACATTAGATTTAACAAGGTTCCAAGGGCAACGATCACTATACTTGCAAATACGAAACCGAAGACCATGAGCATCGGCCTAATCATTACATCAATCAGGAAAACATAGCCATATGATGAACGATGCCCCTTGTCGCCCTCTATACCTATATGCGTTGCAGCCCATAATGTACCGCCAGTTGCACCAACTAGAACACTAACAAGCCAGTTAGCTGCTGCTGCTATCCAAAAAATAAATGGTATGAAAGGGAGATATATTGAAAGACTTATGCCAATTCCAAATAGGACGAAAATAATAAAATAAACAACCGGGGAAATAGCATCTAGAAAAGCAGAAAACCCTTCTGTTGCATTAGCAGAGAAAGCACCGGCAAGGCTTCCCCAAAACCCCTTAGTAGATAAGGCAGCGGCTACTTTCCCCGCAGTGAATAATGTCAGAGTCGCCTCGGCACCACCTAAGGTTAAGTCACCAATGAATTTCATTTTCAGTAATGGATTCATTTGGTCATTGCTAACTGAAGAGTTTCCGATATTCGAAGTTGCGATATTGTTCGCTAGTTTTTGAATTGGTGATTTAAATAATCCAACAAAGACTGCACTTGGGTCAGATGCGTCAGTGGCTTGTTGAGTATCTTTAGCTCCTTGTGTCCCCAGTGGGGGTGTGTAGGGGGAGTTCTGCAGTTGAGCTTTGTAGGCTGTTTTTATATTGGAGTAGTTGTCGCTAGCTCCCAAATCACCCAGGCCAGACATACCTGAAATTACAGGCTTTAACTGGACTGCGTCATTGAACTTGTTATTGGCCGTGGCAAACGTTTGGTACCAAGATCCGAGTGCCAGCCAACCATTTTTTTTCAACTGGGCCGAGAGAACGGAAGCCAGTTCGTCGGAGTGCCCTTGTGCTTTCAATGCCTGATTTATTCTGTCTTCATAGGCTCGTGCCGCTTTCTGGATGTCAGTTTCAGCATCTGGTAATGATCCACTGCCATTCACCTGTTTGTTGGCCAGAGCAGAAACAAATTGTGATGCGTCCTGTGATAATGTGTTTTGCATCTCGTTCATGGCACTGCGCTGAGCATTGATTATGCTGTCTGTGTTCACGGGAACGGGGAATAGCCAGCTGGTCGTCTGGTCTGCCAGGCTTTCCGGTAGCCGGGCTGAACCACACAAAGCGCTCCCGTTGCCGATCTCAAAGCCGTCAGGTAGTGACTTGATACTCATCAGTGGAGTACCACCCTGGCCATACTGTTGATACATGTTGCTGAGTTCCGAATTAACCCCATACATGCATAAATTCATTTCGTAAATAGCCCGGGCAGCACTCACTGTCTGTGGTGCAACGGGTTGTACCACCAGGGAGTAACCCTCTTCCAATAAATCCACAATTCGATCAGTTACTACATTGGCGCTGCCTATCCCCATGATAGAAGCTGCCCAAAGGAAGATGAGCTGCGCCAAGGACCAACCAGAGACCGTAGGTACCAGGGTTAGGAACCCAGCGGTCGTTGTGACTGGGCCGACCATTGAGCTGCCCTGGTTGAATATTTTTCCGTGCTGTCCGGCTTGTACCAGATGTTTGACTGTGACCAACAGGAACCAGACGACAGCAATGGCCATGACTATCCCGTTAAACACAAAGAATAGCTGACCGATCATGCTTGATTCAGTTGATAACGGGTTAGTGACAACGTCACCAAATATCATAACCAGAATTTGGCGAGACAAGTCACTAGACCGTTTAGCCGCTTGTTCTATGGTGTCAAAACTGACCGCAGTATCGGCCCAGGCACTGGCCGTAAACAGGCACAGCAAAGCGCCGGCCATCAATTTTCGTATGGCTTTCATAGGATGCTCGTTTTTGAAGGCAATTGCCTGGCGGGCGCCAGGAAGGAAAGGTGCTACCTGCAGGTTACTGCCGAAGTGAAAGCGTTGTTTTAAGCCAGTGGTTTTCTGTCAAGAAGTCCATAAATCCCCCGCGTTCTTGCTGAGATGCTCGGCGTTCCCGGAGTTGCCACAAACGCCATGAGCAAACGAGAGCCTGAACGAAGGGGATTGCGGCTAAAGACAAGAGGGCTAACACCAGGGCTAACGTTTTGGCCAGTAACAACGGCGTGTAGATATTGCTGGCCAGGACGACCAGCATGACACTGATGATGAGAAATGCCGGTACCGCCGACAGTGCCAGGCAAAGTTGTTTGCGCCGGTGAAAGCGTTTTATCAATACCGTTGTCGACACTCCGCTGGCTGCTACGGCGTCGTCAAAGTCCAGCACGGGCTCCCTCAGTTTTTGCTCCAGTTGATAAGACGGTGAGAGGTGCCGTGCTCGTTTAAGGTGGTTAATCAGCGAGGGGCCGATTTTCGTGGCGGTATATCGCAGTTCTGAGAGTGGCAAAAAAATGTTGGCGGTGTAATACGCCCCCTTACCAACACGACGGCCCCAATGTGGAGCTTTTTTCTCATTTTTTTCAGTCATGACGGGCTGCTCCTGCACTGACTTCACGCATTTTTGCTTGCAACTGCGGACGATAGTTTTCTGTTGCTGAGATAGATAGCTGTTGGCCCTGCAGAATATTGTTTTTCTGCAGCTGCTGCTTTATCCCCAGTAATAACCAATTCTGCAGTGATTGGATCCGTATAGATTCACGCGCTAAATTATCCCCATCCATTGCCTGCAGGTCAGTTTGGTAGTCCGTATTGGCATAGCGTCTGCCTACTTCGAACTGTTCAAACTCACGTTCGGACATCATGCCGCTACGTTGCGCTTCATCCGATGCCGTGCGCCCAAAATACGCCGCTGCAGACGGGGTCTGCAGCGTTTCTTTCAACACATCTCGGGTAGCTTCATTAGGCTGACTGGCGGCGACCATGGCCAACATGGGTTCGCGTGCTGCAGAATTCACCGATTCATATTGTGTCATTATCCCTACGTACTGCTGACCTGATGTCGTTTTGACTTCACCTTTCCCCAACTGCTTACCTGCAGTCGCAGGCGCACTGTTGAGGGTATAGGCCATCGCTGCATCGGTTTGCTGTTGGTTGAAGGTCAAGTCCGGGGCTTTCCCTTCCTGACCAGCACCATCCAACAAGGCTGTCAGTCTCTTGTCCCCACCAGGTAAATCGGAGATGCCTTTGCACAAGGCTGTTCCACCGTATGCCGCAAAATCCGTGGCATCACAGTAGTCGGCATGTATTGCGGCCGTTCGGAATTGTGTCTGCTCCGGTGGAGGGGTCGGTGAGGTAACACCCTGACGAATGGCACTGTTACTGATCCCACTGCCGCTGGACAAGGCTCCCTGGCGAGCCCGGGCACCGCTTTGCACCTGAGCGGCCATGCCTGAACCGGATTCGGTGCAGATGCTGTCAGGAACGCTGTAGGTACGACGGGCTTGTTCCAATCGTTCGGTCTGCCGGGCGAATATGTCCTGATCCCGCTGTGCCTGGGCTGCCTGTTCAATCTGTGCGACAACTTTGCCACCGTTCTGGTTGATAGCGGCACCGACCTGGTGCTGGGTACCGGCGATTTCTGACAGTGTACCGTTTATGGTCCCAAGTGCTGGCGCCACCTGCGTTTCGACTGGCAGGCTGCTCATGACTTCAACGGGATAGGCTACTGCTTTGCCTGGCAGATATGCAGCTAGGACCAGTACGGTCAGCAGGCTGAGTTGACAGGGATGTTGACGAGTCCAAAACATGACTAGCTCCAAATGTGTAGGGCGACTGAGGCGGCAAGAGTCCAGAACAGCGCGGTATAAATAGTGATGTGGGTGATGGGATAGTGAAAAAATGATTGTTTAAAACGAGGCCAAAACGTTGTCACATACATATTTTCTCCTTAAGCCGCAGTTCCCTGGATATAGCCGGCTTGGGCGATGAGTTCATTTGCCAGCTGACGAATGGCGCCACCTTCATCGTCGTTGCCGGCACGTTTTTTCAACATCTTGATATGGTTTTCTGCAGAGCCACCGGGAAAAGCATTAGCCAGCAGCCGCCGTGCGGTTTTGCCATCCAGCGCGTCATACAACATATTGCGTAATGCTCTGTTTGCCGGTGTGGAGTTCAAAGCCCAGAGACGCAGAGGGCCGACGGTATTTTTCAACAGCTGTGCAACGTTGCCATTGGTGGTTTGGAACACGGCAAGGAAGGTGACACCACTGCCATCTGGGGCCGGGCCTTTGGTTGTGTTCAGGAGTTTCAATAATGTGGCACGCGGGACTTTGAAGGTGTTTTGCAGGATGTCGAAGTCCCGAGTACGTACCCGAAGTAAATAGAGCGAGTTCGCCGAGTCCAGTATGGTTTGAGGGTAATCGTCCAGGTACTGCGATGCGAAGACAGTACGGACACCAAACTTGCGTTTCTCCCTATCCTCCGTTTGTAAGGCGGACCAGAGTGCATCAATACCTTTGATGTTATGCAGCTCATCAATGAAGATGAGTTTGATCTCCTGATCCAACTGCTCGATGCGCTTACGGTGCAGTTGGACGTAGCGTGGATCCAATTTGGCATACAGTTCTGTCTGTATCTGCGGCAGATAGAAGTCAGTGCCACCTGCTAAATGGCGAGCAAATTGGTACATGATACCGGTGCGAATTTTTCCTTCAGGCGAATCATTACCGGCCACGTTATTGACATCGACTATCCTGATGCGAGTGTTAGGGCTGACGGTAAATCGTGTGCGACCGGAAATCAGTGGATAATCAAACAGCGCCTGAGTCAGGCAACGCGATACGTAACTGAGTAATGTTTCATCCGATCCCGGGCGGTTGACCATGCCGAACGCCGTTCGCAACTCTTCACTGTTGAGGGCGCCCTGGAGATCATTCAGCTCGGGAACCGCCTGTGCCTGAGCAAGAGAGGCTTCATAGACATGACCATGTTCAAATAACATGTCACGAACTTCGTACCATGTGGCCAACTCCCACCATTGCGTGTCGTGCTGAGAGATACAGCCGCTGTTTTTGAGCGCCGCATCCACTTCCGGAACCAGGGTCGGGCCATATCGCACGGGTTCGGTATCGCTGTTTTTGCGAAACACCAGGTCGACGGCGCGGGACAGGATCTGTTTGCATGACGTTGCATCCGGGGCGAGGCCCGTCTGTGGATCGATGCACAGGCTGGTCAATAATCTCAGCAAGTAATCACGCTCAGTGCTGATCGGGTATTTCAGACCTAATTGAATATCAAATGGGTTGCGGCAATGGTCTGCGACGTTTTGCAGAATGATGCTGATGATCTTGTCTTTCTGGTCAACGGGAAGGCTGTCATGAACCAAGTCGTAAAAGCCCTGGGCAGTAAACCCCTTGTCTATAAAGGCCATAAACGGCAGATCGCTGTTGCCATTGGTTATCGCATCCAGATGCAGGCTGTTGGCCAACAAGGATTTTCCTGAACCTGGAGCGCCAGCCAATAACTCGGTATGTTTTTCCTGGAGCGCACTGGCTAACCCAATCGGATAGGGCTTTCCATCAACCGTCTGGTGTATGGAGTTGCCCTCATTGCCCCACGGACTGGCAGGGCGCTGCAGAGGCATCAGCTTGATGCCTTCGGATAACGGAGGGAACATCAGATTTGGTGCACTGTAGCTGGATGCCAGTGGCAAAGTATTTATCCAGGCTCTGATTGGATCACCAAAGGTTCGGGTAACGGAGGTGACGCCCCAGGCCTGAATCGATTTTTGTAGAAGCGTCAGGTTGCGCTTCAACCGGCTTTTATCAGCATCCCAGGTACTGGCTGTGATGCTCATCATGCACACCGGTTCTTTTTTATCTTGCTTCACCAACCAGGATACCGATTTGTAGATATCACGCAGAGACGGTACGAAAGCGACAAAAGACAGCAGGTTCTGTTTGTTGTTGAGATGAGCACCACCGCCGGGCATCAGATCCAGACGCAAGCGCCAGGGGATTTGCCGGGGAACCTTTTTGAACAATTGGCTGAACGGTTCTGGCCGCTGTGGTGCCAGCGTCATTGCGAGCTGGCCATGGAACAATCCGTCAACTTCAATCAAATTACCGTGGGGTGTTACCTCTGTATCGCAATACTGAAAATTGAGGTGAGGGGCCAATGCACCACTGATATCGTCATCGCGCAATTTTCCATGTGGGATCACCCGGTCACCAGGAAGCAGGGGTTGCCAACTTTCATCTGTACTGAGGCGTTCGATTTCGTCGCGCAGGATATGCCCTGCTTCGTGAGCGTCCAGTAGGCGAACCATCACCCCCTCGTTACCATTAGTGAGGTCGTTGGCCAACTTGTCGATAAAGGCATCGTGTCGGAGTTTCAGTCCCTCAAACTCAGCAAACACAGGATTTTGACCGAATCGCGCCTCCGGTACATCTTTAAACTGTTGCTCCTGGCGGTGTGTTTCTTCTTTACGTTCCGCTGCGGGCAGGGAGGAAATTGCCGTGTAAACCGTCAGCCATACACGCTCACGGGCAACATAGGGGGACATTTTGGTGATTTGCTCATCGACCAGATCATCAAGCGTTAGCCCGAGTTTGCGATAGGCCTGCCGCTGAGGCTCCACCAATCGGGTAATTTCTTCTTTTCCGCGACTAGGATCCCGCTCGAAAACAATACTGATTTTATGGCCCAGAGCCTTAAAGTCGCCTGTTAGTGCATCCCGAAGTTTCAACACAAAACGCAGGTAGCTGTCGGCTTCGGGTTGTTCGTTCGGTGTCTTAGGCACGTTTTCACTAAATTCTCGAAATGCGCCAAGGACTTCAAAACAACTGGCGTAATCATTGTTGTGGGTGACATGGATGTAAGGTGCGTCCAGCGACGGGTGACGAATTTTATCGTCGGGCGTCATGCCAATGACGGTGCGCAGGTCACAATACTGCGCGAAATCTCTGCCCAGGGCATAGCGGGAGAAGAAGGCAAATGCGTCTTCGATTTTATCAATAATCATGGTCAACTCCGGGCTTTGTAATCACGGTACAGGTGTAACCACCAGGTGGTGCCAGCATCCAAACCCGTGGTGGCTAGTCGGCCGACAAGGCGGCCAGGGTGCAGCGCTAACGCCAGGTGACGGCAGCGTGATAGAAGAAGACTTCGGCGATCGGTGGGTAATTGTTTAAGTGCATCGCCGAATGCCTGTGGATGTGTGGTTCCCCATGCTTGTTGTACCGGTTTGTCGTGTGACGTTAGCCAATCCAGCAAGGCTTTGGCATCCCGACGGTAGTCTTCGTCCTCCGAGCTCAGTGCCTGGGCAATGGCCCGCTGCAGGTGATTGACATCTTCGGGTCGTAGCGTCGGTAGGTAGATCATCACGCCGGCTTCCGCAGTGACGGTATCGAGCTGTTGCCACGCCTGGCACAGCGGATCAGCGACACTGAGATTGTCAGGGGCTGTATTCAAAGGGTTGTTGTCACGGAAAATTGCCGTGTTCTTAAGCGACTCATAACCGCAGAATTCGCAGCAGTGTCCACTCTGGCGTGCGGTCACATCTAGAATTTCTTGTTGTTTAGCCGATCGAGAAAACCCAGCGACACGCTGGGAAATAGAAAAAACCAACATATGAACTCCAGGGCAGGAGGGAGCAGTGGTGGCGAAGGGCGAGCGTCAACGAAATGGCCAGCCTTTTGGACTGGCCATCGGGTGTTAAATGCCTACTGGGTTAAGGGTCATCTGTTTCTGGCTACGGCTGGCCATCTGATCGAGTGCAATAAAGCATGCGCCAGCGACCAACAGGACCAGAATGTGCCCAACTTTAATTTGAGGGTTGTTTTTCTTAGTGGCCATCAGACCAATTGCTCCGGCAATACATCCAAGTCCGATGACCATTGAGGCATTGACGATCGGTTCTTTAAGCGAGTAAATCCCATCAAGCCACCCTTTGATCATACCGGCGATGTCATCGTCAGCATGAGCCAGAGGGGTAAGAAACCACGCCAGTCCCCCGGCAATTGCGCGGGCATAATACCGGCGTACTGTATCGGCCATGAGGGCACCTTTAATTGCGATGAACAGGGGAATATCTTTCAGGGAGTGACGAGCTTTCATTATTACCTCTATGTTTTACCAATGAATATTTAGTGTGTTTTGTAGGGCATCGAGTACCCGGGGACTGACTGCGAGCATTGTGCCGACAATGATTCGTTTAACGCCGCTTGAAACATCCTCACCGGCACTGAGTCCGGTGTGGCCGTCCTTCTGTGAGCGTCGCAACCGGAGCAAACCTTGCAACGCATAAATAACGCCCACCCACTGCAGCAAAGTCAGACCGGCGTTAATGGCGACCGCTGCCGGGCCATATTTGCCCTCTGACACATAAGCAATAGCGCCAAAGGTGACATTGCCCAGCGCCATCTGCTGCGAGGTGGCGTTCATGACCTGGTGTAGTGCGATGATGCAGCCGCACACCAATACGACGGACAGGATTTTCCCTGCGCCATCCTGTACCTGGCCGCGCCTGGCTTTGCTGGCAATGTTTCCAAAGTGCAACGCCAACATGACCAGACCGCCAACGGCACCCAGCGCGAGAACAAGTTGGATCCCGACAGCGGTCACGTTATTGACGGCATTGGCCAGCATTTGGACCAAATCCATAGTTCTCCCTACCGGATAACACCGGCGGTGGTGATCACTTGGCGTTGTGTGGTGTCAATACTCTGAACGGTGGCATTACCAATGCGGTCACCGGGACGTAGCGCCCAGGTGCTGCCTTGGTAATTAACCCATGCTAGCCCTGGGTAAAGGCTTGCGATCGTTGCACCACGAAGGGAATGGGTTTTTGTGCTGGTCCGAAGGCCATGATTGGCTGAGCGAGCCACGGTTATAGGTTGCGGGGTAACCATTGCGGACGATGGGCGCTGTGTCAGCGCATTAACCTGGCGTTCCAGTGCGCGTATTCTCTCGTCGAGTGCCTTGATTCCTTCCCGGTTGTTCTCACTGAATACGCGGTTGTTCTCGATAGCGTGCTGTGTTGCTTCTGTAACAATGGCATGCCCGGTGGGTTCCGGGGTTGGCATTGCTGCCGACGTTGGCTGATCCCGAGTGGCGGGGGCAGCAGGAGAGGATGTTACCGGTGTCGGAACTGACGGACTCACCACCTCCTGGGCCGCAAACTGTGGCGGGGCACCGCTGTCATGTGGGTTGTTGCGCATCACACCGAACATCACGATCCCGATGAGACTCAACGCCATTATTCCTGCCTGAATCGGTGTCACCTTGATACCGAGCGGCAATGTAATGAGCTTTTGTTTTATGGGCTCACTGACGATGGGCGTTTCTGGGATATCGGTATCTTCCGCCAATGGCTCTGGTGGGGGGGTATCAAGATCAAAATGGGACTTGGACATTACTGTTCTCCTGCATTGAGCGGTGTAACTACTGCGCTTTTATTGACTCTGTCGCTCTCATACACCCCTTTCATAAATTGGATGGCCACGATTTGGTTTTTGAACACTTTGACCTGCTTGACCGGGAGGCGAGAGGCATCATTGGTCATCACCTTGCCGGCATTGGCTCCCAGACCGCCGACAATGGTGCCGGCCACAGCTGAACCGCTGACCTTGCCGGTACCGCCGGAAATCGTCCCTGCATTGGTGGACAGTATTTGGGTGTTCTGTTGCTTGTAGAGATCTCCTAGGCCGCCGAGGCTCGAGGCAACGGCTGGCAGAAGAATGCGACTGATGTAGCGGTTGCTAACGTCGCTTGCTACTGCCGATTGCAACGTGTCGTCCTGCAGGGCATAGGCGTCTACCTGATAATCAACGCTGTTAAGCGTCATGCGGGTAAAGTGGATCACAACACCATCGCCAGCCAACTGAACACCCTGAGCGGTGAAACTGGCACCTGCCAGCACGCCAGCAGGAATATGCGCAAGAACGATGGAGTTGAGGTTGTCAGAATCCACAGCGCTGTCGATTACACCAGGGCGGCGGGTATGAGGCGGTACGACCACGATGTCTGCCCGGGCTTTGGCTTGTGCCTCCAGACTGACCGGGGTTTCCGTTGGTGCATTCCCAGGCAGACTTTGAGTCCAGTTACCGAACGAACCGCCTGCGGATGTGTCAGCCGGTTGGTTTGTACCTTGTTGGTTCTGAGCTCCCTGACCAAAGGCGCTGGCCAACTGCATATTCCCGGGCTTCCAGCGATCGTTGAGTGTTTTCAAATACCCCTTCAGTGCCGCTTTTTGGTCTTCGGCAATACCGCCATTTTGTGGATTGCTGCCTTGCTGAGTATCAACTGGTGTCGTATTCAGGCTGACCGACTGTGGTGCCGGTGCCGGCATTTCTGCATTGATGTCACTCATTCGCAATGACGCTACAAAACTGGTTCCACCATTGTCAGCCGTTTTATAGCCGATGGTGTTGGCCTCGCTTTGCAGCCGCTGGTACTGGACGGTTTCGGCGCTGTTGCGAGGCGCATTATTGGCGACCCGATTGAGTTTGTACTGCGATGGGGTTGGTTCGGGCCGGTTTAGGTACCCCCATCCAAGGTAGACACCTGCACCGATAATTACGGCGGCACCTACTATGACCATGGCGGTCTTTTTCCCGTCGCTGGCGGCATCTTTTTCAATAGCCATGGTTTTACTCCAGGTTGATGTTCAGAGTGGCATTACGCCCTTGAACGGAGAAAACGACTTCCGGGGTCACCGGCAGCTTCCAGATGTGGGTACCGTCAGCGGCAGAAGAGGTCTCAACAAAGGCATCCCGTAGCTCACTGCGAGACCGGATATAAAGGTCATCACCTATCTGCCAGACGTTGGTCATCGGGACATTGCCACTGGTTTTCAACCGTTTGGCTTCTTTGGGCGGGGTACCATCAAGGAAAGCTTGCAGCGTGGGGTTATCCAGACTGATTTTCTCTCTTGCGATCGGCAATGCTTTGGCTGCAGGCCCGCGCATGGGGATCCGCAGGTTAAGGCTGCTGTCAGTTATCTGAGCTTTGTCCGCGTTATCCGGCTCACCACTGGATAACGCAATGACCACCGGTACTGGCAAGCCTTGCAAGTAAACCGTGACGCTGCCGGAGTCATAGGCGCGCCTTGCCTGTACGGACATCACTGCGCTGTTTGGAATGAACTGGATATAGAAACCGCTTTCGTTGCCGTTCACCGGGGGGGCCGCGATATTCCAGGGGGCGCCGGTTTCATCGGTGAATGATACGGTGCTTGGGAAGTTTGGCAGGGCTCGCAGCATGGGTAACGATGCTCCAGGTGACAGATTCACGGTCAGTGAACTGACTCGCGGGACGGCAGTCACCGGGGAGCGGCTCTCACTGCGCTGCAGCTGATCGAATGTGCTACGCAGATGTGTTACATCGTCCGGGGAAAGCGGGGCCATTTGGCCTTCGGCATAAGTCAGTGCCGGTGAGGGCAACGGTGTATTCCCAGCCGGTGGTAAAGGGGCATTCGGAGCTGGCTCGGGAGTTGACTGTACTGGTACCGGGTTGTTTTGAGCAGCATTCGCCGCCGGGGCATTGCCCATCGTCTGGGCTGGTTGCCAAGCGTTCGGTGCCGGGGCGACATCGACGGTAGTGGCGGCAAAAGTGTTGGCCGCAGTCAGTAATAACAGACCGGCAAAAGGGTTTTTCATGACTATTGAGCCTCATAGGTAATGAGCTGGGACACTTCCATGCCGGTGTTTTTCAACCGGGGATCTGTACGCTGAATCAGCAGTGACACAACAAAACTTTGTTCGGGCAGTGACGACGTTTGGCCCGTCATCTTGAATTTTGTGGGGTACTGGATTTTCCAGGCATAAACACCGTTCTCCAGCGTCCCTTTGCTGACGATGACGCCCGGAGAGGTCATAACGGACATGTTCATTTTCTTGTCTTTAACGGCCGTGAGGACGTTAGACGTCGTCAACGCGGTGTAGTAACTGCGAAATCCTTCATCGGAAAAACGCGGAAGCAGGTTATTCATCTGCGTTCGGTAATTGACAAAGTCGAGCGTGAAGGCTTCACGTATCACACGGTTACCAAAGTCGGTCACATCGGCATCGCTGTACGCGGGCTGGTCTGTTGGCGTGAGGGGAATGACGCGACCATCCTGCGTGGCGAAATACTTCACCGGCGGATGCAAAACGGCATAGGTCAACACACCAATAATCAACAAGCAGAGGGTGATGGAGGCGCTTTGCCACACATTGGTGGTCAATGACTTGCGGGTGAAGTAAACATTCAGTTGGTTGGCCTGATGCTGCGCGACGGCGGCGTCATAGGGACCAGGTAACTCCGGTGAAGGAGAGACAGGCTGTTTTTTTTGCATGGCGTTATCCACGGGCAGGCCTCACCAGGTTATGCCCGGCGAGGCTGCAAGAAGGAACAGGTAACATCCGCTGATTTAGCGAAAGACGTATTAACGACTAAAGAGGTAATCACCACCGGTCACGCTTGAGGGTTGCGATGGTGGAGGTGAAGTTACAGGGGCCTGTTGGTAAGAGGTTGGTGCGTAATTCTTGGGCGCATTGACCGAACGGGAAGATGTGCCAACCAGGCCACCGCTGCGAGAAGACAAATCCCCCCAGGGGTCAATTTGACTCGGAATATACTCTTGGATCTTGTCGTGTGCGGCACGGCAAATCTTGTCTTTGATGCCGTTGAGAATACCGCTCAGGTCGGGAAAGGTTGGCACGGTGATCGCTGTACTGATATCGCCTAAACACTGCTGTAACCCACTGGACACCTGATTTTCGCGCTGAGACCAGGCTTCTGCTGCTTTGCGATCCCGTTCATAGCCGTTTTGGGCACCGATTTGAGCCGCTGAGGCTGCGCGACACGTCGCGGCATGCGTCGGCAACGTAAACGTACTGGCCAGCAACGCGGCCAGCAAAATTGAGCGTAATTGCATAATGACTCCTTACACCCCTGGGCGGGGTGACTGCGGGGTAGGCCGGGAGGTGTTCTCCACAATATCGATGTCCCGGCGCTGCGGGGTTTGCGACGGTGGAATGTAGTCGTGCGTAAACCCAAGTTGTTTATGCAGGGCCGGGGGACACTTTGCCGGTTCAACCAAGGGGGCGTAGAGGCGATCCTTTTCCCCTTTCAGCCGGAAAACGAAGGCATTATTGGCTCCCGACTCATGATTGACTGCATTACCGTAGCCAATCGCTGTTACACCTTCGGTAGTCACAGCATTGAGTGCCAGATAACGATGGCCCTTGTCATTGGTGCAGAGTTTGCCCAGCACCGGATGATATTCGTCCTGATATTGCACAACGCCCTGAACATACTCACCCAGGCCTTTAACCAGCAGTAGCTTGAGCTGATTTTCACTGTCCATAGCTTTCATCAATACCGTGCCGGCATCCTGGGTTTGTACCGGCAGGTTTGGTTGTGCCGGACGTGTTGCCGGGGCGGCAGTTCCTTCTCCGTTGGGTTTAAGCCACACCAGATCGTTGGTAGGTTCAGGGAGCGGTGGCAACGAGATACCGGCATCTTTGGCCAGTTGGATCACTTGTTGCTGCAACGCGGTAAAGTGGGTCATGTCGTAAGCAACCAATGTCGCCGGTGGCGTGGCCTGTTGTTCGTGACTGACCAGTAATTGTGGGTCGATAGCCGATTTAATCTCCCACTGGTTTCGATGGGTGGCGATTTCCTCCGTTTTCTCAGTACCGTCGGCATTAACAATGACCTTTCCCTTTTCATCCCGAACTTTAGCCATAACAGTTACTTCTTTATTGCCTAACCATCTCAGCGTAACAACGTCATCCTTCTTGAGACCACTGGCGGGTACGATTTGGGCCAGTTCTTTCCCCCAAATGTACCGCTCGCCCCCAGCCGTGCGTAAATGCACGTAGTAGCTGTTGTTCTCCGACTCGTCGAAGTTATAGCGAGCCTGACCGTGCCCCAGTAAGGTGCCGGTCAGTCCGGCTTCGCTCTCTTTGCGGCTGGCGTTACGGGGTTCATCGGTCGGCAATACCGTCGGTCTCAGTTCCGGCGGGAGACTGTTTTTTTCTGAGGGGGCAACAGAGGGTGATGTTGACTCTCGTTCTGGCACAATCGCCGCCGTCGGCGTTCCGACTGGCGTTGGGGTGTCTCCCGGTGCGGGTTCATTGCTCAATGCCTTGCGCGCTTCATCCAGCATTAACTGTTGTTGTGGGTTCTTCATTTTGACATCGAGGTTGTACTCGGCGATCAACGTCACAGCACGTTGTTTAAACTCATCGCTGCCGGTCAATTCAATACGTCCCCGATATTGCTCACGGGCAACCAGCAGGGCAGTCAAGATCATGGCATCGTTTTGGCTCGCCGTGGCATTGGCCATCGTGAGTCGGTCACCGTGGTCAACAAAAGCCGGCTCACCGGAGAACAAATATTTTACAGAACGGCCATCTGCTGCAATTTCATGAGTGATCTGTTGCATTAATGCATCCAGATCAAGAGGGGTGACCTGGCGACTTTGTTTGCCGTCCGGCATTTCTATCCGTATACCGTCAACTTCGAGCTCAACATCGGAAGCCTGCGTTTCCGTTGGAGGCGTATTGGCGCTTTCGTTGATTGGGCCAGAAGCCGGCGTTGGTGCGAGGCGACTGGCAAACGAAACAGGTGCAGCTATGTCTTCGAGTTGCTCCGCTGCTGCGGTGAGCGATGTTATTTCTGTTGGTGCAATTTTTGCCTGTTTATCTACTGCTTTATTATCATCAGTTTCCTGCTCATCCTTCATGGAGGGTGAGACAGGTGCCGTAGGTGAATACTCCAGGACCTCCTGATCATTCAATTCTGCAATAATATGGCTGTAGTCGGCATAGTCCTCCTGGAAGGGAGGTGAAGGTTCAACATAAGCTGCAGCCGTGACTGTGGGCTCGGGATCTGCCGAAGCTTGCATCCTGGTGTCGTTGGCACTGATGTTCGGTTCGATGGGTTCCGGTATCGACGGCATTGGCGTATCGTCTACCGGATCCAGTACCGGTTCAGCGATAGGGGTATTTTCCACTGTGGGCTCCACTTGAGTGATATTCAGTGCGGCAAATGTGGGGGCCAGGTACTGGGTTAATGCCTCTAACCCTCGAGCCTGGTGAAAATCGTTAAAATCGGTGAGGCCTTGTTGCCGTTCTGACGGCGTAAACGTCGGCAGTATCACCGTGCCGCCGGTGGCTTCGGCAGCTTCTTCTGCTTTCTCTTTACCGGGGTTGCCCGGGCGTTTGGGTTTTGGCAGGTCGTCATCCCCCAAAAATAACTTAGGGCTGTCGGGATAGCGTTCATGCAGGGCTTTCGCCACTTTCACCAGATTGCCGGAGTCAACGGTCATGACGACGGGATGCTGAAGGGCCATTGCCCCACTGGATGCAGTCGCGTACCCCTCGGCAAAGACGATGGGACTGCCATTTTTCAATGAACCACCGACGACAAAAAAACTGCCCTCCTTTTGGCCACCTTTGCTGAGGCGTTTACTACCATCGGGGGCGATGGTTTGCAGTGTACGGATATCCCCGGCCGCATTGCTGAGAGGAATGACCAGGTTTTCTCGTTCTGAGCGGAGACCTTTTGCGGCTTTGACCCCTTTTTTGTTCAGGTAAGCATGATTATGGCCAGCCTGATTGAGGGGGGCGTAACGAGAGGCGGATGCCTGTGCGACCTGATTGTGTTCCTTTATTTTGCGTTGTTCACGCCGATGTTGCTCCTGAGCGGCTATCGCCTTTTGGTGAGCAATAACAGTAGGATCTGGCCGGGCAGAGGCTGATGACCAAACGTTACGGTCATCTCCCGCGCGATGGTCGGTGAACCAGCCGTTGGCAAAGCCATCCTTATGGCCCACATAAACCCCTGACTGTTTCCCGGTTTTATCATCATCCATTGCGATACGGTGAGCTTTCCCATCCATTGTTGGAGGCCCACTAAGTTTGCCCCCAAGGACGCGGATAAAGTCGCCAAATTCCTGTTGGGGATCGCCCTGTGCCGACATCACCAGGGCAGTGTCTGTCCGCCATCGCGACAACTTGCTGAGATCCGCCCCAGGTCTGGCGAACCACAGTTTTTTATCAGCATCGAACTCAAGGGCATTTTGGCCATTTTCAAGTTTTCCAGCCTGGCGCTTGGCTTCTTTAAGTTGCTCAAACGGGATCACCAGGTAAGTCGGTTCAGTGACTTTCATTCCCCCTCCCAGCCCAGTTCATCGACATTACCCGAATAGATGCCAATCCAAATGCGAGTAGGGCGGTATATCAGGGATTGGAGTAAATAGCCGGCCAGAAATGGCGTGTCAGATTTTGCATATTGTTCTTTCATCACAGCTCCTATTCAAAAAATTTTCGATACCACCAAGGTCGCCCGGTAATGATGTTTCCCCGCATCCGGTGCAGCAGTCGTTGCAACAGCACTGTTAGCGTGTAACCGAAGATGGCCAGCACCTTGTAAAAAATCAGCAAGGCAATGCAAAACATGAGCATGGGCAGACTTGGCCAAATGACCCAGATAAGCAGCACCAGATAAACCAACACGGGTATACCCCAGAAGGTGGCGGGTCGCCCACTGTCGAGCCAAGGGGAATAGTCGCTATCCATCAAGGTGGCGGGCTGCCCAGTGTCGATCCAGGGGGAATAGTCGTTATTCATCAATATCTCCGTTGTTTATCGGTGAACTCACGCCAACCGATCACCCGTTCTGCGACACGGCTATCGATGCGGCCTTCTACAAACAGCGTCCAGGCTTGATCTGCGATCCGACTTTGTTTTTCCCGTAGCGTTGCGTTGATCATGTCTGGCCAGCGTGAGTAGTGTTCGAGTCCAAGCCGGTGGCGCCAGTCGTCATCAAACAACACATATTCCCGGACAGCCTGGCGTTTGCCGTCGATCGTCGGCAACAGGTGTTGCACAACGACAAAGCGCATGGCGTCCAGAAGGTCGAAGGCGATTTGTTCACGTGAGTCGTTGGGTGCCATCAAGACACAGCGTGAAAAGGCATGCCCGGGTGAGAAGGCGTGAAGTGTACCTAACGTTAAGTGTCCGGACTGGGCGCAAGCGACTGCAGCCTGGAGCGTCTCAAGGTCACGGATTTCACCGATGCCGATAATATGGGGAGCCCGACGTAAAGCCAGGCGCAAACCGTGGGCAAAACTGGGTACATCACGTCCTATTTCAGACTGCTGCGGTCGCAGCAATAATCGAGGGCTATTTAACAAATACTCGACAGGATCCTCATAGGTCACCAGTTTGCCGTTAGGGTTTGTTTCACCGTAATGCTGGTATACGGAGGCCAGAAGCGTGGACTTTCCCGAACCCGTCGGGCCGCAGACCAACCCCATGCCATCCATCGGTAAAAAGCTGCGGAACAAATCCTCTTCTATCCCCATATCCTCAAGGATGGGGATGTTCGACGGAATGATACGCAGAGTCATGGCAATGGCGGTATTGAGCGCCCCGATCGTCGCCTGGATGAAGTTGGTCCGAAATCTGACTCGCTCACCGCGTTCGAGCCCAAAGCGGCCATTATTGTCGCCTTCTAACTGCAGGGGACGATCGGCCCCTTGCCCCCCCTGAACGAGGGATTTGATATCCGGGGTATACACCTCATCAATCAGGCGAACCAAATTGGCATGTTCCAGAGGGAACTGACCGGCGACCACTTTACGGCCATGATGATCGACAACGATAGGACTGCCACTTTGCAGATGAATATCCGATACGTTATGGCGGTAACAGTGAACGAAGAACTCTCGGAGTTTGTCAGCGGTAAGACCGCCCCTGAAATCAAAACTGTCTAAATCCGTCATGTCGACACTCCTTGCTGAGTGTGATGTTGATTACTGTTGGGTGTTTATCGTGGGTTTCCAGCGTTTTTTATCCAGTTCGAAGCCGGCACGTTGTTTCAGGTCACGGACTTTATCGCCCAGCATCAGCTTGTCTTTCGAACCGGTGACAGACTGCAGCTGTTCACTGACCACTGGTGGTGTGATCATGCCCTGTTGTACAAGGGTGGAATAACGCACCATGCCGGTGTAATCCCGGGTCAGCCGTCCAAAATTACTTTCCAGGGTTCGGTCGGCACTTTCTCGCCCCTCCTGCCACCCTTTCTCTATGGCTGCCCTCCAGACTTTTTCCTCATCTCCATTTTTAGGGCGGATTTCCGTTGGAATGTCTGTGTTGATGCCCAGGCCAGCCAGCAAATATTGGCGCCAGGTCGGCGGGTTGCTGACAAATCGCTCGGGAACGAGAATGTTGTAGACTTTGTTAGCTGTGCGGATTTGACTATCGGTAATGTGGGCCAGAGATTCTGATGCCACGATCACCGGAGGTAACCAACCTTGTCTGCTGATGAGGGGGGCGAACGTATATAAGCGATTAAGCGCATCGTTCTGACCATTCAGAGCCTCTTGAAGCTCCCAGGCGCGTTGAGCCTTTCCCCCACGAAAGCCCACGGTTTGGCCAGCATCATTAAGTAGCTGCCAGAGCGTGTCGTTAAGGCCATGTTTGTCTATGGTCTTGGGTGACAAATAGGCATCAATACTTGGTGGCGGGGATGATTCAGTTGTAGCCCCGATAGCCGGCACCGTGACCAGTGCCAGGCACAGGGCCAGGGCTTTTCGTGTCATGCCAGTTTTCCTTTTTTCAGGGGTAACATGAAATAGAGCCGTAGCTCAGTTGGCTGCTGATCCAACTGAGCTCGCCAATCGATCTGGGTGCGAACCAAACGCAGAACCTGTTCAAAGGTTGCGTCCTGTACATGGATTGTCAGGGGCAGGGGCAGGCGAACGCCCGTATAAGCAAAGGACAAACCGCGTTGATGCGCTAACTGACTGAGCAGTTCGATAGCGTCGCCGTCCCAATCCACTGCGATCCTCTGAGAGTTAGCGGTGATTCGTGGGATGAACAACGATGAACGTGTCTGGTTAATGGCGTCAGCTTGGTTGAGTAGGGTAGTGGTGATTTGTATGTCCTGTGCTGAGTGGATGATGTGAGCCTGAGGGGTAACCAGTGAATGAGTAGATATGTCACGCGAACATGCACTGAGCATTAGCACAGTGCATGCGACCATAAAGGTTTTCATTGATGAGTGTCCTACGGAAAGGTGGGGTAACGCGATTTATTGGTAACTCAATACGTTGAACGACCCGGGGCTACATCCACGGTCAGGTAACGGATCGGAAACAATGTTGAATGTAGCGCCCGCCGGTACGGTGAAGTTGATCGTGGTGCTTTTGGCCCATTGCGGATTGTTATTTATACTCGTCGCGACATTTAAACCGTTTACGAATGCGGTCAAAGCGTAAGTGTTATCACAAGAACCATCATTAACGCCCCAGTTCTTGGTGGATTGTCCCCCGAGGGCACTCACCGACATTGTTGAAGTCCCAGGATTAGACCCTGAATAATTTCCTATGTGGTACCCCAGTTGTTGGTAGGCACCGTTGCCTTTTCCTGTACTTCGCCATAACCCATTCTGACAATACAGCAGAGCGCCATCGCCAGTGCGACCCACTAATCCGTTAGGGCTACAGCCCCATCCTTCATTAGCTGTGCCATCCAGCTGTAGATATTCGCCCACGGATGCGCGCCCATCGGCACGAACACTCCCCCCTTTCAGTTGGCCGCCGGTATAAATGCCTTTATTGTTAATCGACTTAATCCAGTCGTTATCATCCATATAAAGCCCACCGCCGTGGTCTTCGTTGAGCCAGCCTTTGCCATGCTTGGTGATGAGCCAACCTGTGTCACTTTTGATATCGCCCTTTGCGGAAATCCAGCCATTTGAGTAAACGTATTCATTTGCAACAACGCGTTTACCCGTCACGTCTTCACTGAAGTTGCCTGTTTTCGCGTTGATAGCATTTGCGTTGTTCAGATCGTTGGCGCCCATATCAATCGCAGTATGCATCTTATTGAGATCAGGACGACCGTTAACCTGAAAACGATACAGGCGATCGCTTTCTTCCGCCCCGCCGGCCAATACCTCTGACGTTAAATAAACCGCCAGATGACCGCTTTGTCCGCTAAGTCCCATGCTGGCCAGATTGACTTCCCAGCCCCCGCCGGCACCGTTGGCAATATTGGCGGGATAGATATACCCACCAAGACCAGACGTGTTCTGCGCAATATACCGCTGCCCTTTGAACGCAATATCCTGGCCACCGGCCGTCAACACAAAGGCGACCAGTTTGTCGGTTTGCGCAGGATTGCGTGTCACCGCGAGGATATAGTTCTGAGTATTATTGTTGGTCAGGGAGAAACCTGTCGGCAGATACCCTTTATCACGCAGGATTTGTCCGGTTACCGTGACATTACCGCCGCCCTTAACCTGATTCAGTAGGGTGTCGTAGTTATCTTTGACATATCGGCGTGCGCCCTGGCTCACGGTGCTCAGGTGTGTCGCTGTTATGACCCAGGTTTGTTCCTCCACATAGTTGGAATATCTTTCCAGTCCGATCGGCGCAGCGATCAACACGATCCCCAGCACGATGGCCATTGAGATCAACGATACCCCCCGGTTGATACGAGGGTTGGCAACTTCAGCAGTCATAAAGCACCTGATAGGGTCAGTTGAGGAGAGCTTCCGGCCAAGGTCGCCAGTAAGGCGAACAGCCAGGGAGCATAAGGTTGAGCCATTTTTTTCGTCAGCAACGCACCAACGATAAACAACAAGAATGCACATCCGCTCAGCACGCTGGCCAACTGCCAGGGAAGCCAGGCACACAGCGCGGCGATCAAATGCACATCGCCCAGGCCAAACCCTTCTTCACCCCGCAGGCTTTTGGCACTGTAGTGAAAGGTATAGAGGAACATAAACATGCCGATACTGCCTGTGAGCGCCTCCGTCAGGGTGAGCGTGCTCCCAGGCAGACAGGTAAACAGCAGACCTGTCAGCCAAAATCCATTGGTATACCGTAGTGGCAGCCAGTAGTTCCGCATGTCGAGTAACACCATTGGGATGCCCCATGCGAGTAATCCAATGATTTTGACGGCCCCTAACCACGGGAAGCCAGCTAATGCTGTTGTTGCGATCAGGACAGTGCCGGTGCCGACGAAAGTTATCGTGACGCTACGTATCTGCAATTGAGTGAGCGGTGGCCCATGATGTTCGAGTAGAAATTGCTTGGCCTGATTAACGAGCGGTTGTGTGAGGATAACGAGAAAAACACTGGCGAAGCCGATCAGCAGAGTGATCTTCAAAAGGTACATGGCCATCAGGCCGCACCTCCCTTGAGCTTCATGTACATGGCATAGATCTTCCGGGCGTAAATCATGCGACGCGGGCCATTGTTGTCAGCGAACCCGGCATTGTAGGAGCCGAGGCATTGCCAATTTACGCCGCATTGCTTTAGGTGTTTCGCCAGTATCCATGCTCCGATTTGTACATTGAGGCACGTATTGTTCAGCAGATCTTGTTCACTCGTAATAAGCCCAAGAGCACGCAATTGAGGAATGTGTCGATCATTGATTTGCATCAGCCCGAAATCGCGACTGGTGACGTGCCCCTTCTTATCGCGATTCATGCCGACTGCTCGGGGGTTTAGGCTGCTTTCGACGGTAGCCATCGAACGCAGTAATAGGGGGTCGACTTTATAGCGTGCCCCGGCTTCATTAAAACAGAACGCCTGTGCCGGCAGCGATAATAATAACGCCCCGCCCAACACCAGACAGGACAAGGCTCGTTGAAAAGAAAACAACATAAGAATGCACTCCAGAAGGAGGCCGGCAACAGGACGTTACCGGCGGGATGGGCATCAGGTGTTGCTTGTGAAAGTGAGGGTGTTTTGACCCACCGAGCCTTTATCTGCAGTGCACTGTGCGCCAACGGCGCTCGCCGCGATTGCACCATTAGTCGACGTGCCGTTAACCATGGTGGTCACAACACTCGGCGCCGCACTCAGCTTGGTCGCCAGAGTAATGCACGCTTCCTGTGGAACCGCCGCGTAGGTCAGTGAGAAGGAGGACTTCTGACCGCCAGCGGTAGCAACGGGTTGCACGGTGACAGCCCCACCCCACAAGTTTTGAAGCTTGGCGGTTCCGGAGGACTTTGTACCCACAATAGTCATGTTTGCCGGCGCACCACCAAACTGGATCAGTGCCCCCGTCATGGCATCAGCTGCTGCGAAGTTATAGATGCCAGAGGTTTTCAGCATACTGCGACTGTTAGTCAGCAACTCTGCGGCATTGTTGTACTCAGTGCTGGCATCGTTTTTGTTAAACAAACCCCCTCCCTGGGTAATGGCAACCGTCAGTATTACCAAAGCAATAACGATATAAATAGCTGCTTCAAGCAGGGTAATTGCACCACGGTTGATCACTGAACGAAGTGGTGTTTGTGTCTGTTCCATACTATTTCCTTTAGGTTTTTAAAAAGATGGGCACATTAATGTGCGCCCACGAGGTCGTTGAGGTTTTGTGTAGCAAGGACGATCAGGATCATGTATCCAGCGTTGGTGCCCAATGCGAGGTTGGAAAGTAAGGACGCCGTCCGCTTGATCCGGACTACAGTTTGCACAAGCCAGGCTCGAGCAAAGTTTTCAATAATGATTTCAGCGTTATCGCCATCGGTCAGCAGGACCAACTTGTCGATAGCACGTGGGGAAGGGAAACCGTAGCCGGCATTGCGTAATGCCAGACCGAGGTGGTTACCTTGTCTGACCTGGTGCTGAGTGGCAGCTAAGCGCTCATACAACCAGGGCGGCGCATAGCGACTCAGCATCTCGATGGCGTCTTCGGTTTTCACCTGTGCCCGCATCAATGCACTGAAATTCAGAAGGAACCCCACACCGAGAACGTCGCGATATACGCTCCAGGGCAATAAACGGTCTAAAACATGCTGCCGTGTTTTCCCTATGAGGTTCGGCATCGACCAGATCACGAAAACAACGAACAGAATAATGAACACACACAGGATAATGGCGTGATTGACAAAGAATTCGGAGATGGCGCTAAGCCACCACAAGGCGCCAACCCAATGATCTCGAGCTGATAATGACTCCAGCCGAGGCAAAAAATAGACAGTCACCATTTTCATCATGGCGAATGTCGTTGCCAGTAGCATTAACGGGTAAGTCAGCGTGGAAACCAACGCTGATTTCATATCAGACATTCCCTGAACAACAGTAATGGCTCGATATAAAGCAGCAGCCAGGTTACCGTCCTGGACACCGCCGCTGAGAATTGCAGCTTCCTGCTGGGGTATCCAGGATGAGAGCCCTTGGTCGACTGATTTTCCCTGGCGCAGGGCGTTTAGCATTTCCTCCAGGCAATAAACAACCGGGGGACGTTTTCCTCCGTAGCTTCCTATCATTGCCTGGAGGGCCTTTTCCACCTTGAGGTTATTGTCGAGCAGGAAAGCCAAATCCTCGTAGAGGGTCAGCCGGTCGGCGGTGGAGAAGGTTTTTTGAGCCAGCCAACGGCCTAACCCTTCATTCATGTTTTTCGATGAGGGCAGCTTACTGCGGAGTGCTGCCAGACGTTCGCGCAAGCGTAAAATCATGATTTTATCTCCGGCGGCAGCAAGGTCAGACTATCCTCGTCCAGCGGACTGATGTAATCCGCATCAATCGGGTCGACCATCCCTGCATTGAGATAACGCAGCAAATGTTGGCCGCGGGTAATACCCCCCAATTCGTTAACCCAATAACTGCGTGCGGTCAGCTTGCCCTCATGGCGAAAGAGTTCCATAAACCGGGCATCAGGGCGGATAACTTCGGCAATAACACGCCGACCGGTAACGCCCTTGTAACAGTGCTCACATCCCTCCGGATGACGAAAGGCCAGTTTCTCCACCTCGCAAAACCGCTCAAGTAGCTCTTTCTTCTCTTCTTCCAGCTTGTCACAGACCTCACTCCAGCTTTTTTTGCAGTGAGGGCACAGCAATTGCACCAGTCGTTGGGCAATTAGCCCGATCATGACTTGAGGATCGGCCACCTGGCCCATGGGGATACCCAATGTGTCGGTCAGGCGGTCAAGAATGCCGACAGCGTCATTCGCATGCAGCGTCGTTTCCACCAGGTGGCCGGACTTGGCCGCCGTCAGTGCAGATTTAACCGAGTTGGCATCACGAATTTCGCCGACGACTATGGCATCAGGATCTAAGCGCAACGCGGCAGAAATAGACCTAACCCAGGCACGACTAACGGCATCCGGATCGTTTTTATCGGCAATGATGGGGGTCTGAACTGCTCCCAGAATCAACCCCTCTGGCGGATCTTCCAGCGTCATCAAGCGTTTGCGGTGACCTGTAAAAGACAGGTACATCTCGCTGAATGTACGCAGGGAGGTACTTTTCCCGGAGCCGGTCGGGCCTGACAGGATAATCACGCCTTCGGGGCGTGCCAGCATGCGGCGAATGAGTATTTGTTGTTCCGGTAAAAAACCCAATTCGTCCAGTGTGGGAGGGGCTTTGCCTTCATCAGGTAAAATGCGCATTACGACATACAAACCAAACTCTGCTGGCGTATGGGCATAGCGTGCGCCGAATAACTTAAGCCCCTGCAGAAACTCTTTGCGCACCCGCCCATCTTGCGCACGATTGGGGTTAAAACTCTTTTCGGCCACGTCACACATAGACATCACGATAGTTGATGCTAGCGTTACCCCTTCGGCATGATCCAATTGGGTCACCGTTTCGAGATCACCGTGCACGCGAAATTGCACCACTGTCACATTATTCATCCCGATCAGCAGATGAATATCACTGGCACCTTTTATCTTGGCCTCCCGAAAAAAACCGATGATTTTCGCCTGTTGCGCGGAATAATCGTTAGCCTCGGGGTTGTCTGTTACCTGGCTTTGCTGCAATTCTCTTAATTTATCGAGCTGTACACGCTCGATGTGCAACCTGGGGTATTTCTTGTGCGCGTTAGCAATTTCAGACTGAACGGCCAAGTGACTGATGTGAGCATCCGAGATGTACAGGGTGGGGGCTTCAGACTTTGTCAGGTCCAAATAGATGTATGTTGAACCGCGTTTTTCGAACATGTTCGCTACCCCGCAAAGGAAAGTGACACCATTGTTTGGTTTTTCCCGGTTACGACCACTTCATTGAGGTTGATACGTTTAACAACGTATTCCGTACCTGGAATGCGGTTCCCTGCTTGCACAGTGACCTGGTTGCCATTACTGAGGGCTAACACAGCGGTAAAGCCCTTACCGTTCCCGGTGATCTCAACGATTTGTGGCGGGGTGGCATCTTGAGTTGCACCCTTGACTTCGTTCTTGTTGTCCTGAGCAGGGGGCGCCGGATTGAAAGGTTGATCCAGTCCTCGGTCATAACCGTTCTTTTGCAACTCATTCAAGGCTTTGGCCCTGGCAAGTTGAGCCTCATACAGCACCGTCTCAGCCTGTATGGCTTCGAGTTGCCCCAGGTTTAATGCCCGTCCAGCCTCGTTGCGGGTGAAAGTGGTTGGCAGTGGAATATCTGCTGATGTTGGTGGCTTCACCGATTGTTCAGCCGAAGGTGTAGCAAGTGGGGCCGCCGGTATGTCAGCGACAGGCGCGGCGAATGCACCGGGTGCGGTCAACACCAGGCACAACGCCCAGGGTGTTACCCAGGATTTAACGGTTGGCATACAGAAGTCCCTCAATGGTGTATTCCAGACGGTTGTTTTTGAGCGTGGTCGTGATGCTGGAAGCCCTTATTCCACGGCTATTGAAGCGCGTAGGGGCAAACAACCGATCAGGCGGTATGTCGGTAATGAACGTAAAGCTATAGGTACGCCAGGGCAGGTTTTGTATGTCGCCCTGTGTTAACTGGGTGGCAGCATCTGTTTCACTGAGGCGCAGACGGGCATTGATGCGCTGAGCATAGCTGGTCAGATGCTGAATCTGTTGGTTGCCCGGGAGTAAAACTTCAGGGGTTTCCGGCAGTGATAGCGGAACGGTTAAGGAAAAGGATGCATCATCAGCGCTGCCGGGAATGTTAAATACCGGTTCAATATCTGAGCCGTAGAGCACCGGCAGCCGCAAGGCAAAGTCACCCACGGTTCCCCCATTCGGCAATGTATAATGCAGTATGATTTTGCCGTGTGCATCGCATGTGGCCGTGTTGAACACCCATCCCGCAATGGAAATCTGCGCGTCTTTCCACACGCTACTGCAGGCACTGAGCATCGAGGGGAATTTCGGTTGCATTGCCCAGGGTTTCAGATTGTCAGCAGGTGCCTGTTGCTCCAATTGTTGTCTGGCCATCAATGCGGCCTGAGCGGCGGCAATACGCGCATTTTCCTGTTGCGTTTGCCATACCGAGTAACTGGCGTATCCCACGCCCAGGGTCACCACTGCAACGCCCCATAACCACAGTACCTGCGGGTTATGGGTTTTGCTCAGGCGGGCGCGTCGTAAACCGATTTTGTTGTCGATCAGTGCTGAGAGCGCCTTATCTTCGGTTTCCTTATCCGGGAAAAAACCGCGTGGGGCGTACACCGTCCAACCTGCTGTTGGTGCCGAGGTTATCTGTAGAAAATTTGAAACTGCGGTTCGTATGGCTGCATTGTCGCCTACGATGTCGCCGAACGGGGAGAGCATGCCGTCGCTGATAGCGACAAACCAATATTGGCCATCAGCGAGGGGGAAAACACCGTAACAGGCTTCTGGTAGCACCGGCATAACAGCTAACGCCATCGATGCCAACGAATGTTGCCCCTTTGTCCGGGGGGATTTATCAGAGATAGTGACAGTGCCCAGTAACGTGCCTTGAGCTTGTCCGTCGCCGATAGACAACGCCGCCCAGTGACTGGCATTTGCCTCTTTAGCGCGCATTCGCATGCTACGGCGCCCACGTAACGGAAGATATTGCCAGTGCAATCCTGCCACAAGCCAAACCTTCCCATTCTGCAACGTGTATGTCGTCTGTTGTTTCATGGCTTATCCCAAGATGACAGGGGTGATAAGAATGACAAGCATGGTTTTGTTGTTCTCACCGTTGGCTCCACCGCCAAGCCCGAAGAAGCGGAAACTCCCAACTCCCTGACGGTTAGCGGTGTTATTGAGAGACTGATAGCCACTCAGCACCAGCGTTTGTCCGGACTGCATGATCACGCGTTGGGTAAACGTCTTGAGGCGAGTTTTCATCAGTTCGACAGACGTTTTTTCGCTGGTAAACGTGCGCATGGTCGGGTCATCCGACATATTAATCGCGAACTGCAGCTGCATTTTTGGCGACTTGGGCATCAGGAATGGCAATACCGTCATATTGAAGCCGGTAGTGATCGTCGATTTGGTGATACTGCTCGATGAGCCGACGTTGGCCGTGTTTTCGGTGGTGACGTTGGAGGCATAGTCCTGTTGCAGAGCAACCTGAATGGGTACTGCGGACAGGTTAGTGGTCATGCTGGATGCTTCGGTCATCACGCTAACATTCGCTTGCTCGGACAAGGCTTTGATAAAGGCCTTTGTGCCGGCACCTTTGCCATCAAGGATAGAAACACCCCCGTTCAGGGCATCGGAAGCAGCACCACTGAATGCATTGGTCAATGACAATCCGATGCTGCCGCTGTTGAATACGGCGTTCCAATCAATGCCGTACTGATCCTGAGTGCGTTTTTCCACGCTGTAGACCTGTACGTTGAGCACCACTTGTCGATTGAGCTCATTGTTGCGGTCATCCAGATAACGGCCGATCTGCTCGAGGACACGCGGTGTATCGGTGACTGTTAGCACGCCAGCGGACAGATTCATGCGGCCGGTACCCGGCGTCAGCATCGACTTGATGGTATTGGTGACGTCCTCATAAAGGCTGGACTTGATTTCCATCTCGGTCGCCTGGGAGGTATTTGAGTCTCCACTGAGTCCACCGCCGCTGCTGTCGCCCGTAGCGCCCATTGACGAGGTGGTACCGCTCACTGTCTTGGAGCCAAAGCTCGCTTTACTGTCCATAAACATGACCGGGAAGGTGCGGGTGTCGAGGTAGAAAATTGCGATCCGGCCCTGCTCATAACGCCATGACAATCCCAGGCGCGTGGTGACATTGTCGAGCAACCCGCCCAGTTCCCCCTGCCAAAACACGCCCCTCAGTGCAGTACCACCGGTTACCGCCGGTGCAGGGCGAACGGGTGAGCCGCCCAACGCGGCCAAAGGTACCATCCCATTAGGGTCTGGTGCGGGAACGGGGCCACTGAGTTGTTCCGTCTTCCCGCCTCCTGTTGGGGCGAGCATGATTTGTGCATCCGGGGTGACGACGACAGGCAGGCGGCATCGTTTACTGATGAAGGCGCTGACCTCTGCCAACGTAATGCTACCGGGGCGGTTAATGGCGACGGCACAGGGCGGTAGTAAGCCATTACCCCCGGCCTGCGCATTTAATGGATAGGGGTTGATCCATTGTGATGTCAGATCACGAACGACAGCGCCGTTTTTTATCGCATGCAGATGTTTATCGGCTTGTTTTTCATTCTGTGAGACGGTGTTGTCGATTTTGTCGATACGTTCAAGTGGTGCACATCCGGAAAGCAGCAAACACAATGTCGCCGCCAACCCGGTTAAGGGGAGGTGTTTTTTCATTTTTAACCTTGGGGGAGAGGGATTAGTTGAGGTACACCAGGCTACCGTCAGTAATGCTATCCGGCACATTGACCTGCATGTCGTTGCCAAAACTGTCTAACAGGCGTCTTGCAACAACTTTTCCAACTAAGGCTGAGTGCCGGCTTTGTGCTAACAGCGCAGACATCAGCCCAGGTTGGTCAGGTTGGTAGACATAGACACGGTCAGCCTGCAGTACATTGTGTAACGCAGGAAGGGATGACCAGCCGAAGGCGCTGTCCGGGATTACACCGTCTTTTTGCGAAGGATTGTTATAGCGCCAGTCATTGATATCATTGATATAACGGACGGTTTGAATAGCGCGCTGGCTCAGCGTGCTATCCTGCAACTGTGTACCCGTTTGGTCATGGGGTGATATGTTTGACCAGACGAGGAAACCTATAAACACCGATAACAGCCAATAGACCATCAGTGGATCTCCTTATCGTCCACCGATATGACGCATTGTTCGTTACGCACACCTGCATACAGTGGCACTTTTGCCGTACCGTATAGCGTGAACAACCCGTTCAGCGCATCTCTGAAACTGCCCTCAAACTGCAACGGAGCATCGATACGATAGTTAGCTTGTGTCAGCCACGCCACAGTCCAATTAGCGACTCCCGGAGTAGAGCACGTTTCACTTGCAGCCCAATTAAACAGGGTGTCTTTCAGCGTGCTACCGGCTTCTATCCGCCAGACCTTTGGCTTAATAACTGTTTTAGGCAAGGTCACAAATGCAGTGGTTTTAACCGCTGCAGCAGGACGTGGCACTGGTAATTTTCCACCGAATGGATTGCGCCCAGAAGCAACCGCACCTTGTTTACTGGTGCTCGTTGGGGCTGTAGGCGTAGGTCCTGACGTTTTGATTTGTGGTGGTGTTACTGCCATTCCTGGTGTAAACGCGGCCGATTTGGACGCGACGGAAACGCGCTGGGCTTGCCAATCGAGCAAGGCCACCTTGCTCTGTCGCTGCAAGACGTCGTCCAAAACAAATGGCCATTGATCATTACCGGCCCACTGTAGTGTTTCGCGAGTATCCGGCTTAAGTTCTTGCGAGAAAGCAACTTGCCACCCTGCCGGCACTATCTGGCGCAAAGCCTGACGAAGTGTCTGGGATTTACCTGCACCCGCCAGCGCAGGTGTTCCAACGCGTTTCCCGAGATAACGAATAGCATGCAATGTGGGAACAGCCTGACCCGCCAGTGCAGGTGTCTCAGTTGCATTTCTTGCCGGCAGGACTTTTGATGAAGCAGGTAAAGGTAATGGCGTGCCCGGTGAGAGATTTACACGGCTGGCTTTAGCGAGTTCTGCCTGTGCCTGTTGGATAAGGGGGAGCTGTTCCTGGATCAGCGTAGTGACAAACTGCTGTGCCGGTACTGTCGGCGGTGTGTGGGTATTAAGGGCACACCCAGACAACACCACCGGAAGAGCGACGGGGAGGAATGATTTCATAGGCGGTTTTTCCTCGGGCCGGGGCGTCGACCACGCTTTGGTTCATTGGCACGATCAAGAACTCGCTGTGCTAGGGCGTTATTATCCAGCGTTGAGGTCAGGTCCAAAATGGCCTCAAGCACATCACGACAGGCTACTGGACGACTGAGGATCCCCGTCAAATTTACCGCTTGCTCATTAAGCATCTGATTATGTTTGGCATTCAATGAGTAGTTTTTCCGTTGTGTCATAAATATCACCTCGGTTACGTAGAGACGTAAGCACGTAATCAATAAAAAAGACCGACCGGGGTACCGGGCAGCCAAGGGGGGTGTTAATTAGGGATGTCTTTGCTGCTGGCGTGATGTTTGGCGCAGTGAGCGGCAACGGCTCAGCAGGGATAAATATTGAGGGAGGAAATTTTCACCGCTGTCAATTTCAGCTCGGCAAGTGCTCCGGGCATCGTCTTCAAGGGCGAATGTTTGCAAGACAAAATCTTCGGGTTGCCAGTCAACGGCAATGGTTTTACTCAGGGCTTGCTTCGACATCTATCCTCCGGTTGTACAGAGAAATGCTGAAATCAAATAAAGCGGGGATAGCGGTTAGCGTAGTGCTTCTATGAAGGCAAAGAATAGGGCGCTGCGGGTGTCGCCATCATTTGTATCAACCAACGCCTGTATTTGTTGGCGCTGTTGCTGATTAAGAGGTGTTGCCCCTTTATCCCAGCGTCGTTTGCCTGGGTTCTTACGGGAAAAGGCTTGCACGCAAACAGGTAACTGCATTACGTCATCCACAACAGCATCTCGAATTGGAGTGATTTCACCGGCAAAACGTACCAGGTGACTTATCCCAGGGCAGAGTTCGATTTTTGATGAATGGTGGATTTCGGTATCAAAGAAGATGAAGAGGTACCCAGGAAACATTTGCTCCATCACCGGCCGCAGCTGGCCTGGACGATCGGAACGGGGACGGTATGTACGCATGACAGGGCTGAACGCCATGATATTCATGCGTTCTAACGTCATTTGGGCTTTAAAGACATTGTCTTTACCCGCTTTATGGCAGGCGAGATACCAGCGTTCCATGACATTCCCCGTTGATGAGCGGCAGAAAAATGATAAAGCGCAGCGAGACAGGCAGGCTCCGCCAAAATCAATCCCATGTTGGATGATTGGCAGAGGCTGTTGTAAGAGGAAACGGACATCGCGGTTTCTCCTGACTGCGCTTTAGCCTGGACTGCACCCGACACCCGGGGCAGGGAGGTGCCCGATTAGGTGTAATCAGGCGCAGTCCAGGCTAAAGCTAAATTACAAGGTTCAATGGGTTGCTAGTTGGCGGACTGGCGATCCTTTGAAGCCTGTGCTTAAGTATGCCGCGAAGTGTATTTGCAAAGTTAAATTGTGTAAACGGTTTTTTTGACGATCTTAAATGTTGTGAAATATGCCATAAACAGAGCTAAAATCCTGTATAACTCAATTTTTTGAATCAATGATCTAGAAAAGATCCTTTTTTCAGATCATTAGATCGACATAACTATCAAAACAGAATAATTAACTATATTAATCAATTGTTCATTTGCTTGTTTATTGAACAATTTGCCGTGAAAAAGCAATTTCGATGTTATTATTTAGGTGGATTCTTATTGAATTTAGTTTGATAGATAAAGGGTGGCTCTATTGTGGTATGAAAATCACTCAGGACATCTTTCGATTAGGGGGGGTATTGCGGGAAGACGTGGCTAGTTTTGTTGGTCAATCATCAGAAACGTAGGTGAACTGCACAAAAAAAGATCGCCAGAGATCCTTTTGTTGCAAGGACGCGAAAATCGGGTAGTATTTACAGCGATTTGTACTGTTTTAAAAAGGTACTAAGTACCTGAGCAGTCGACGTAATTCGATCAGTGTGTAACGAAAATTACAGGCTGTAGTGGATAGGGCATATCCTAAATGTCCAGGGAACAAGGCTTGGAAGGTACAGGCCTTGAATGCAAAAACCCCCCGAAATCTGTCATCAACTTGGCGGAAGAGTCAGATATCAGGGGGTCAAAAGCAGGCGCTGGCCTGCAGAGATTATAACGCATGCTATTTAGAAAACAATACCTGTCCGCCATAAGTTCAGGACAGGGTGACTGAGCAAGCAATCAACTATCAGGTTCGCCCTGAACCTGTCTATTCTCCAACCCGTCGCGGTGAATCAAACCGTTTACGGAAAGGACAACCCAAAATCCACTGTCACCATGTAGCGGTGTTCTCCGGTACCGTACCTCGTGGCGCCGCTGCTAAAGTCGTTGCTCGTATTCGCCAGCATGACTGGAACCGGAATTCTGCGTTGGTTGCATTGCGTCAACGTGGATATATCCCATATCGACGTCGAAACGATCCAAGTTATACCCCGAAACCTATGCGAGTGAGCACACGTGAAGAAAGCCGGCGTGCATTGACCGCACTTTCCTTAGCATTAGCAGCCAACTGCGACTATAACCCGGATGCTGATTACCCGTTTGAGATTATTGCTCCGTTCGAGGAAATCGCTCGCGCCATCGGCGTGCTGCATATTTATGAGAGTGGCCGTAAATCTTGTGATGTGGCGACCCATGCCAGGGATGTGATGGAGGAGTTGGATTACCTGGTTGTGCATCGGGCTTGGGATACTGATGCTGGCCAATATAAAGCGATGCGTATTTTTCTTACAGAACGCTTTTTTACCAGCCGTGGGATCGCTGTTGAGGAAATTCGCTTATGGCTTCATGGCTACCGCCAGTGGGCGATGGTGAACGGCCTAACAGAATCCCTGCGCAAGAAGCACGAACGTCATCAACTACGCATGGCCCGACTTGGAATTGATATTGATTCACACCATTCATTGAAAAATCGCCTGCGACAGATTAAGAGGTGGGTAGTGAGTCCCGATCTGCTGCAAGAGAAGAAGGCGATCGTTGAAGATCTAGGGAAAGAACTAGATGAAATGGCCTCTAAAATGCGAACGCGCAATGGAAAAATAGTGAACAGGTATCAAATGACTTGGGTTCGCTGGTCTACTAGTGCAGAGGCTCATCCAATAAAGATTATGCAGCTCAAGCGCGGCCTAACTGATGAACACCCGTCTTTAGAGCGGGATGATCCTGAACAGTATTACCGGCTGTTGCTGGAACGAGCCGGTGTACTCCACTAAGCATTATTTTCACCGTTCAATACAATGACCCGTGCGCCAGCGCGGGTTTTGTGCTGCGTGTAAGCGCTAAAAACCCATTTGTATATGTCTAAGGTACCCTTCAAAAGTCTGCCGGAACGATAAATTAGACGTAGTTCATGGTCTTCGACCGTCAACTCAAACAGTTGATGAAATATCATTCAGTTAACTTCGAACGAACTCACAAAAAATAGTTAATTTCGAAGGTTATTTCTGAACAAAACAAGCCCCAAAAAAGGGGAGTATATTTCGTGCCGGCTAAAGCCAGGCTCTCGAAAATAGCTCCCTCCGCTTTGCTTCGGGCTATAACACTCCATCCCATAAAGCACGAAACCTCGATAGGCAGAAAAATCCTAGTTCAATCGTTTCTTCAAGCTACAATGCCCACCCACGAAAGTCGGCTTCGCCTCCAAGGTAGCTCACCGATTGCAAGGTACAGCTTCGCAACGGCACGTTGCGATCTACACTACAGTAAACTTTTTAATCACCGAAAAAGACCGGCTTAGCAGGATGGGGGGCCGTTTGGGGTAGTTGTGGACAATAATTGCGGATGAATCCACAGCAGCAATAGTTGTCCTATAGATATTGAACAAATCCATTGATCGATTACTGATCAATCAACATTAAAGCGTGCAGAAAGTAGGGTTTTACGGCGAATAGAACGGGTATTTTGGGATGCTATTCACGGAAATCTTGAGTAACATTATAGGTTTAGTCACGGTATACAGACTGATAGGCATTTATGGCGACGTTGTTTATTGATTTACTTATCAAACCGCGTAAAAGATTCAGACTCAAAACAACCTCTCAGGATGATTTGACTCAGCAATTAGTGCGATACGTGCAACATCACTACATCCGACAGACTGGTTGGGAGCTCTATAAATATGGTCGCAGCTGGGGAAATTTGTGCCATGTTGTACCGAGTCCATTTATCGCCTGGCTAGAAACGCACAAAGATAACCCTCGAGCTGTCGAAATCGTTGAAAGCTGTAAGGTATACCTTAGTTCAGAAGAAGGGGTTGTTGACCCTTCTATAGCCGTGTACATCCCTCTCAGTTGGTTATGTATTACGATCCCTCCAATGAACGAAGCATTGCGCGAACATTGGCAAACCCGGATTGGCACTGTTTTGTCTGATCCGCTGCCCGTGAGTGTCCCAACGCTTAAACCTTCCGATTATTATCTATTGTGTGAAGGACGGGCAATTCCCAATGTATGGCAGCACCATTTTGAGCTGTGCATGAGAAATAGCATGCCGTTTATTGTGTTGTGGCACTTTCCACCCAAGCAAGCCCGTTTTGTTACTCGATACGACATCTTGTTTTCCTGGGAGCCCTTGGTAAAAAGCCATCTGCACGTTTTCGAAAACCCCGAGTATCCTGACATAGCAAAGATCATCACCAAGCGTATTACTCAGTTATTGAAAGAAAGGCGTCACTTGGAAGGGTTCAAACGAGTCACATTGCAAAATGTGTTGGGTGAAGGGCAAATCAACATTCTTAAACTCAGTTTTGAGGCTGCTGAACAATTGACGTTAGACCTTGTGAAAATGCTCCAGCTGATGATCGACGAAATAGAATTAAAGCTTAAGAAAAAGACGATTCGGATGCCTTGAAAAGCATGGGTATGGGAAATAGCTAAAGTTACTATCATTTCTGCATGCCGTTCGGCAGAAGATGAAATTTAGCCCAACGACTATGGGATACAGCACAAGTTCGTTAGGCTCAATGTATGGGAAAAAGCTAAAGTTCAAACGTTAGGTAAGGCTGGCTCCGGGTTTTTCGTAATGATGGTAAAAATCAGTTTGCCATCGTCGGTCTCTGACATTGAGGCCGTCAAGGGGGTTTCTTTACTGATCTTATCCAGGGCCGGCTTGATGAACGTCCGTTTCATCTCAGCAAAATTATCTCGTTGCGATTGTGGGAGTTGGTAACGTTCAGCTAACCAATTTGGTGTTGTGATCCATATGCCGGATTTTCTAAACTGACAAAGGCTTTCGTAAAGGCGGATAGCTCTCACACTGTTAATGCGGCCACAATCATAAAGATTGTAAGTAGTGAATTGACTACTAAGATCAAGAAGGTAGGGCATCACTTTATTATTGAATTCAATGTTCCATGAACCTCGGCCTCGTTTTAAACCAGCTTCTGCCAGCCAAGGGCGTTTCCGTTCTTCATACTCCCCATCAGATGGAAAGAAGGTAACAGAGCTGTTTGACAAGGCATCAATGCCCTTCCTGACATCTGTACTGGCCGTAGCTTGGCTCACCTTGAACAATCGCTGGTAATCAGCAACTCGCACTGTAAACGTACCTGGATGGTCTTCTTGCCGATAGGTTTCCATGAGGCATAACCACAGTACTCGTTTTGCCTGCAGTGAGAGATAGTAAGCTGCCTCGGTCAGTTCATTAGATTGTGCTATAGCTGGACGACTAGTTTTAACAATCCCTTTATTTTCATTCATATAACTATCTATGGGTTGTTTGTAATGTACCCATAGTTGCATCAGCTAGATGATGTGGTCAAGGCAAACTTATGTTGTTTCCCATAGGGATTCACAGAAAAAACTAACTTTAGCTATTTCCCATACGTTCTTTAGCTGTTACCCATAACAACTTTAGCTGTTACCCATAGTAACTATAGGTTTCACCCATAGTTAGTTTTGGTATATCCCATATTGACAGGGCTGAGGGCCGCACCACGAAAGAGCTCACGCGTTGTCTAAAAAGCTTTTAAAATGTTTTAAAAAACATAAAAAAAGCACTTAAAAAACAATCCTGTAGATATGTGGATAACTCTATTATGGGAAACACCTAAAGTTTAATGATGTAAACTGCGGTAGCCCCCACCGGAAAACCGGCGGGTCCCATAAAAAATTTGAACTTCATAAATCGTTGCTAGAAAGGCCAATGTAGCTCTTTTGCCGGTAAGACCATCATCGCAACGGCTCGTTGCGATCCACACCTCTGGGGAGTGTCCAGCGTTGTTAAAAGACCAAGTCTAGCAAGAGGTGGGGAACAGAGAGGATCGTTGTTGATCCTCTCAATATAGGTATTGTGGCTACACCTTTCTTCTCTACAGAAGACTATTTGAAAGGGTTTCCATTTGAGCGTAAATATATTTCTCCTAATTTATACGCTGCAAAATCGTTCAAATGACCTACATCACGGAAAATAGAAACCCCATCAATTTCAGTTTTACATTTATTCCCGGCACATTGGGCATCTTTGATATCGATAACTATCAAAGACGGGTAGTCTTTTTGTAATTCAATAAATTTTTTATCAAACCAACCCATGTTGGACTGTGACCATTCTTGGCTATTGCATTCTCCATGTGTATATTCCTGTCTTAGAACTACCTTTTCTTTCAGACATGTTTCGTATCCTTCTGGTCGAGTGTAGATCTCTTTCATTATTACAGGCACAGAACCGGATTTAACTATGATATCCAATGATTTTCTCAGAGCTTCGTCTAATCTTTTCATTGAAAGTTCTAACGAGCGATCATCTTCAGGTTGGTTGATTATTTTATCGCTTACATACATTGGCCATAGTTCACCAATAATAACATAGTTAAATTTGTTATTTTCTATTTTATTATAATACGTCTTTGTATTGTCATAGCATGCTTGATATACAGTGTTATAAAAATGCCACCAATCAAATTGATAAATCCCAGGCAATGTTAAGCAAGATGATGTACTTAGTGACGTTATTGAAAGGTTTGAATTTTTAGCTAAAACATCCAAGAACATCCAATAATGGTTTGAATTAGAATCACCTATGAATAAGGCTTTCTTTTTAGATGATATTTCCCCGAAAGTACAAAGCACATCATTGTTTTCATTATCAAATTGATCTGTTAAGCAGTCTGAGCGATGACCGGATAGAGATTTATATTCATCAATAAGAGCGGATGATCTTGAAAAATCACTTCCGAACCGCCAAGGAAAATTGTCGGTTTTTTTTGCTATCGAGTAAATTATTACAGACATTAATAGAGGAATGACGATTAAGATCGTTACTGTAAAAGAAAGACTTTTTTGTACTTTACGTAACGGCATTTCGATGTATTTGTAGGATATACAAGCAAGTATACATGATCCTAGCAAAGTTAATAATAACATCATCGTATTATTGAACAAATTAAGGTAATGTAGCAAGGCGATCCCTGGCCAATGCCATAGATATAAAGAGTATGACCTTTTACCTATACCTACTAAGATGTTTGACGATAGTACAAAAGATGAAATGGAATCTGTTTTTTCACCGGAAAAAATAATCATCCCAGTAGCTAATGCTATTGCCACTGTGTAAATGTTAGGATAACCATTTATAATTCCTGGATAAAAACCTATGGATATGATGCTTAGTAGACCTATCAGGCCAAACAGGTTGGTGAATTTATTGCTTTTTTCGTTGAATTTGTAAAATGCTAAGCAACTGCCAATTTGTAATTCAAAACAACGTGAAATGAAATCATAATATCTGTCAATGTTAGAATGATATGATAAGTATAATGATGTGATTAATAACGAAATAGTGATTATATGATTTGTTATTATAACTCTCTTTTCGGGAAAGTATTTTAATGCCATATGTAATGCTATTGGGAATGTTATATACCACTGCCATTCAATTGATAGTGACCAAGTGTGCAATAGTAGCAGGTAATTAGAATCTTGTGATGCATAACTTGTGGTCACATCAGCAAAATATTTGTTTGATGAGAAATACAATGCGTTCTTTACACTGTGAAGATATGTATTGTAATCTTCTGGCAAATAGAAAACACTGCCAATTATTAACGTAAATATTATTGCGCATAGGAAAGAAGGTTGAAGTCTCCAAATTCTACGTATAAAAAAGTTTTTTAAGTTAAATTCATTATTGTTTGTTCCGCCCAATATTATTTTTGTTATTAAATATCCTGAAATAACAAAGAAAACATCAACGCCGATGAATCCAGAATTGATAAAGATGCATCCAGCATGAAATAAAATAACTAAAGTAACGGCAATAGCTCTTAAGCCGTCAATGTCGCTGCGGTACTTCATTATAACCTCTGATTTATTATGACTTCAAAAACATTATACAATTAAAATTATGTGAGTGATATAGAGTTGATTGGAAATTTCAATGTTCTGTTGATGTGTTGTTAACTTTTTATTTAAGTGATTTTTATATTATTAGATGAGATGATAAATGATGATTAGTGCGTGAGATTTAATTTCGAATATTTGACTTAATTTAATTAATTAGTACGGGTGAACTTAAGATAGCTTGGCTATAGGGATGTCGCGAAGCCTCGTTGTGTAACTTGGATAAAGTAGTTCCCTGCGCATTGCCCAGATCTTATTGGGGTCAGTTTGGATATCGGAAATTATTGTACGCTTAGCGTATTTCCAAACTGATCCTTGGTAACTCATCACTTAAGATCTGACCTTTAAGTTACAGCCTACACGGAATGCGCTCCCTATTTCGAGATATTCAGCTCTCGCTGCTCCGGTCAGCTGCTGCGACTGCTCAGTAAACCCGGCTATATCATGGCTACACTTTTTCGACGTCGCTTTGTAGCCGCGAACGCACATTTCATAAACGACGTTAGGATCTGCTAATTTTGAACGTTGCGCGATGGCACTGCACGTCGCAGAGACGCGCGCTTGTTCCTGGCGCGGACTTAACTCTTCCGCTGGTGCTACCGTCTGCGTTTTTTTCGGTTTGCTGCAATCCAGACTGCGTGCGGCGATACGCTGCTTTAAATAGGTTTGCTGGGCGTAGTAAACATCAAAATCTTCTCTTTGCATCGTTGCCACACCTCCAGATTTTGCGGGGGCTCTGTTAACCGTGGCTAACGCCTGGCAAAGTTCATCATCGCCGGTGATTGTTTTCAGCTGGTCTACCGCAGTCTTTTCTGCGGGTGAGACGTAATGCCCGCTACATCCCGCTAGTGTTACCGCCATCGCTGCGATATAAAAAGTTAAACGCTGCATTAAATGCCCTTAATTGTCTATTATTAGTACCATGGGGGGCGGTTTGAAAACCGGAAATTATTGTACGTTTAGAGCATTATTTTACCAACGTTGGTGAGTAATTTATTGATCTTGTATCAGCGATTATCGCATTTAAATTATCGGGCATTCTGTTTCGCATTTAGGTTATCTCATTGGCTAAAAATGCTAGCCAAGCAGTCTATAGTGCAGGAGTACACCCTATTGCTATAGGTAATTCTGTTCAAAAAATATACTTACCGTACAATAATTCTCTATATCCAAACTGCCCCCTACAGGGGAGGGAATGACCTGCAATCTTCAATGCCATGTGTTACCTGGCCCAGAATCCTCGATGATGAAATATGACTTACGTCATCCTGGCGACAGGAATATCGCTGAGTCGTGTCGTGTAGCAGGGGGAAAGCAGTTCTCGGCGCATTGCCCAAGATTTATTCGTCCCTTGGCCAGCAAACCAAACTTTACCCAGCCCGGAATGGTTTATGCCATCCATGACTTTCATCAGCTGTTCGCTGCCGGCACGCGGTGGATGTTCGTCGAAGAGATCGATCTGGCCAGGCTTGTCACAGAAATCGTTCAACATGATGCCCGTTTTCTGGTAGCGATACCCGTCGCGCCAGATGGCGTTGAGCGCTTTCACGGCCGCTGCCACGATGTCGCGGGTGTCTTGCGTGGCCAACATGAGCTGCACGCTGTGGTTGTTCGCGTAATACGGCTCATTGGAAGCAAATGGACTGGTTCGCACAAATACTGAAATATGGCGGCAATACTGCCGCTCTCGACGGAGTTTCTCGGCGGCGCGCTCGGCGTATTGGCACACCGCCTGGTGCATGTCTTGCAGCTGCGTAACGCGCTGGCCAAAAGAGCGGCTGACGATGATCTGCTGCTTTGCCGGCAGCGCCTCGATCGAGATGCACGGAACTCCGTTCAGTTCGCGTACTGTGCGCTCGAGTACGACACCAAACGTCCGGCGAATCAATGCCTGATTGCTGTCCGCGAGCTGCAGCGTTGTGGTGATCCCCATCGTGGCCAACTTTTTCGTCAGTTGGCGCCCGCATCCCCAAACTTCGTTGACTGGCAGCAACGCCATCAACTTTCGTTGTCGGTTGCGGTTCGTCAGGTCGACCACGCCGCCGGTGGCCGGCCAGGTTTTCGCAGCGTGATTCGCGAGTTTGGCAAGCGTCATCGTCTGGGCGACACCGATCCCGCAGGTGAGTCCCGTCTGCTGCAAAACGGTATCGCGAACGCGCCGGCCATAGTCTTCGAATGACTCAACGGCATCGATGCCGGCGACGTGCAAAAATGCTTCATCGATACTGTAGATGGTCAGCGCCGGCGCGAGGGATTCCAGAACGGTCATGCAACGTGCCGACATATCGCCGTACAAGGCATAATTACTCGAGAACACAGTAACCTGATGTATTCTGATTGTGTCCTTTGCCTGGAAAAATGGCATGCCGCGTTTCAGACCAAGTTTTTTCGCCTCTCTGTTGATTGCCACCAGGGCGCCATCGTTATTTGATAATACAATCAATGGCTTATGTTTAAGATCTGGCCGGAAAACCTGCTCACAGGCACAATACATTGAGTTGACGTCAGCCAGCATAAACATGATCACCTCCCAAATGAGTGGAGGGCGTGGATCACCACACCGAAAATTTCCAGGGTTTCGGGGTAAATGGGGCTGTATGCCGGGTTCATTGGCGCCAGGCAGACCCGCGGGGTGAGCAGTAGGCGCTTCACAGTAAATTCGCCGTCAACGGCGGCGATGACGATGCTGCCATGCACGGGTTTTTCCGCCCGATCGACGATCAGCAAATCACCCGACAAGATCCCGCCGTCGGTCATCGATTCGCCAGTAGCCCGGATGAAGTATGTCGCCGCCGGATGCTTTATAAAATCATTTAAATCAATTGATTGCTCAACATAGTCATCGGCAGGGCTGGGGAACCCCGCAGGGCATTGTGTACCAAATAGCGGGAGTTTTACGGGCTGGCCTGGTGAAAATAAATACAATTTTGGCGTGTTCATAATAGGTATAATTTATCTGTATATATATACAGTAAATCATAAACGAAACGCGCGTGGACGCAAGCCTGAAACCAAGCCACCCTGCCAGTTGTGGCGTAATCTAATAATTTTCTGAGTGTTTTTTTATACCCATTGACGATAATTTTTCGGGGGCTTGCGCACATGTTATCCACTAAAACTGTGGATAACGCCGGGTCAGACTTTGGGTGTATCGATGGCCACGATGAGTGATGCACTGTCATTGCGAACGGTACCGACGTCTGAGGATACTGGCTGCCAGGCAAAACTCTCCGCCTGCAGACTGTAGATGTCGGCCAACATGTCACCCGGTGGCGGAATCAACCGGCTATCGAGCCAGTCGCGGGCGGCGGCTGCCGGCAGCGCCAGTGGGCGCCGATCATGAATATCCGCCAAACCGTCATGACTGGCGGCCGTGATAATGACGAAGCTGTCAGCCACTTCCGGATCAGTGGCGCACAACGCGGCGAAGAACAACGGGCTGCGATCGGCGGGATAGATGAAATACGGCTGTTTCAGTCGCGGATTGTCCGGGGATTTTTTCCATTCGTACCAACCCGATGCCGGTACCAGCGCACGCCCATGTTTCCAGAGCGGACCGAACATTCGGCTGCTTGCAGCGGTTTCGACGCGGGCGTTGATGAGGGCCGGTTTTCCCTGGGCGCGCCACCATGCTGGCGCATATCCCCAGTCAACCGGCGCCAGCTGCAGCTGATCCTCATGATGATGGAACAGCGGTACCGGCGTGCCGGGGGCGACGTTATACCGGGCGCGCCAGTCGCCGGTGGTGATCACCGGCGTTTCGGACTCCAGGGCTGCGAGAAATTCGTCTCGGCTATGGAACTGGGCAAAGCGGCCACACATAGGCAGCTGATCCTTTTGTGTCGACATGGCCCAAGTATAGCTTCAGCGGCGTGGTAGGAATTTGAGTCAGGAGCTAATTTTGTAACTCATTGAAAATGTTAAAAATGTCAAGGCTAAGTAGAGATGTCCGGGGTGGGGCAAAGTTCAAATGTCCATGGAGACTGTAATTTAAATTGTGTAT
>NZ_JBIEIU010000018.1:0-73451 GCF_052113645.1 Serratia quinivorans
CTTTTTGTACGGCGTCCATGCTGAGTGCGCGGATGGCGTTGGCAAGCTCTTTACGAGAGGACATGTTTTACTCCAGGGTGATTACAGTTCAGCGGCCAGCATGTCTTCCAGCTTCTGCTGGTCAACGGCGAACAGACGGATACCTTCGGCCAGTTTTTCAACGGCCATGGCGTCCTGGTTATGCTGCCAGCGGAATTCGGCTTCGGCCAATGGGGCAGGCTGGTGGAAAGCTTCGGTGGATGGCGTCAGTTTGCGTTCTACCGGTTGCTCGCTTTGTTTGAGCTGCTCCAGCAGGTTCGGCGCGATAGTCAGGCGATCGCAACCGGCCAAGGCCAGGATCTGCTCTACCTTGCGGAAGCTGGCACCCATGATCACGGTTTGATAACGGTGCTGCTTGTAGTATTCATAAATGTTGCGCACTGATTTCACGCCCGGATCCTGCTCGGCGTCATAGTCTGCGGCAGGCTGTTTGGCCTGATACCAGTCATAGATGCGGCCGACGAACGGCGAGATCAGGAACACGCCGGCTTCGGCGCAGGCGCGGGCCTGGGCGAAGGAGAACAGCAGCGTCAGGTTGGTGTTGATGCCTTCTTTTTCCAGCTCCTCGGCGGCTTTAATGCCTTCCCAGGTGGAAGCCAGTTTGATCAGAATACGTGACTTATCAATTCCCTGTTCCTGATACAGGCCGATCAGCTTACGCGCCTTGGCCACGCACATCCCGCGGTCGAAGGACAGGCGAGCATCCACTTCGGTGGAAATGCGACCCGGCACGCTTTTCAGAATTTCGACGCCGATGTTGACCGCCAGTTTATCGCTGGCATTGATCAGTTGGGTCTCTTTGCTGCCACCCTGTTGGCGGGCATAGCTCAGAGCTTCGACGATCAGTGGCTTATATTGAGGCAGCGCAGCGGCTTTCAGGATCAAAGAGGGGTTGGTGGTGGCGTCCTGCGGTTCGAACTGGCGGATGGATTCGATATCGCCGCTGTCGGCAACCACCGTGGTTAGCTGCTTGAGTGCGTCTAATTGGTTCATTAATAAGCTCCTTGACCAAACGTCAATGTAGGGAAATGAGAACGTTTTTCATCGTAGGCTGAACACACTGCATCAGAAGTCCGATGATTAAAATGCGCTTTTTCTGATTGTTGCGATGGATAAGAACAATCGATCCCGAACTGAACCAGACAGGCAGCGGCTTTGCGGCCGCTGACCGCCTCAGGAAAAGCGATTTCAGCCTGGGCCGCCGGCCTGTTCGTAATAACCGATCCTCGCCACTTTTGGCGCCGATCCTCCCCCTTCAAACTCAGATGCCAACCAGGCATCGACAATGGTTTTTGCCAGTTCGACACCGATCACGCGCGCACCCAGGGTAATGATCTGCGCATCGTTACTTTTGCGAGCCCGCTGGGCGGAATAGGTATCGTGGCATTGGGCGGCACGAATGCCCGGAACCTTATTGGCCACGATGCTCATGCCGATGCCCGTTCCACACAGCAAAATACCACGCTGGTGTTTTTCGGCCTTGATAGCCTGTGCGACCTGATAGGCGATATCCGGGTAAATCTCTCCTCCGGTCGTGCGTTCGGCGGTGTAATCGAGAAAAGGAATCTCTCGCTGCGACAGATAAGCAACGATCGCATTCTTCAATTCAATGGCGGCATCATCGGCGCCGATGGCAATGGGCAGCATATAGATCTCCTGGTTGAAGGCGGAAAGGCTGACGAGCCTATGGGGTACGTCATGCTGATTACCATAATCAGATTAAAACAAATGTTCAATAGATGTTCATTTGATTTATCCGTCGCTACCGGGTTAAAGGTGATGTCTGTCACGCAATATACGGTAACTTGGGTTTTCAGGGGCTTTTTGAGCGAAATCACACTTTGAGAAGTTCATTGTGGGCAAATGAACGGGTTGAGTTTAGTGTTCATATGTTCTCATTGTGTATTTATGATCAAAATAGCCAACCCTACCCGAGGAGAAAACCATGTGTCAGACCTGCATCACACCGGCAAAAATGGCGGACGGCATTCCTGAAACCATGAAGGCAGTCGTGGCCTATGCGCCGAAAGATTACCGTCTGGAAGAAGTGGCGGTACCGAAGATTGGCCCGAAAGAGATCCTGGTGAAGATTGAAGCCTGCGGCATCTGCGCCGGCGATATTAAGGCGTTCGAGGGCGCACCCAGCTTCTGGGGCGATGAAGAACAACCGGCCTACATCAAGGCACCGATGATCCCCGGCCATGAATTTATCGGCCATGTGGTCGGTTATGGCGAAGGGGTGGAAGGTTTCAACCTGGGCGACCGGGTGATCTCCGAACAGATCGTGCCCTGTTGGGAATGCCGGTTCTGTAACCGCGGACAGTATTGGATGTGCGAAAAACACGACCTGTACGGTTTCCAAAAAAACGTCAACGGCGGCATGGCCGAATACATGAAGTTCACCAAAGAGGCGATCAACTACCACGTGCCGGCCGATTTGCCGATTGAAAAAGCCATCCTGATTGAGCCTTACGCCTGTTCATTCCACGCCGTACAGCGCGCCAATATCAAACTGGGTGACGTGGTGGTGCTGGCCGGTGCCGGCACGCTGGGGCTGGGCATGATTGGGGCGATCAAAAAATCCGGGCCTGCGAAATTGGTGGTACTGGATCTTTCCGATGACAGATTGGCGCTGGCTAAAAAGTTTGGTGCCGACGTGGTGCTGAACCCGACCCGCGACGACGTCACGGCGATTGTCAGGGAGATGACCGAAGGCTACGGCTGCGATATTTACATCGAAGCTACCGGAGCGCAAAAGTCGGTGGAGCAGGGGCTGCGGCTGATCCGCAAGCTCGGCACCTTTGTAGAGTTCTCGGTGTTCAAGGACCCGGTTACCGTGGACTGGAGCATCATCAGCGATCGCAAAGAGCTGGACGTGCTGGGCTCGCACCTCGGCCCCTATTGCTACCCGCTGGTGATTGAAGGTATCAGCAACGGCGATCTGCCTACCGAAGGGGTCGTGACCCATACGCTGCCGCTGGAGCAATTCGCCGAAGGGTTCGAGTTGATGAAACGCGGTATAGGTTCGATCAAAGTGGTGCTCAATCCTAACGGGTAGTGCCTGCATCATTCTCAAGGTGCGGGCGAGCCTGCGCCTCCACAATCAAATGTGCTGGGGTGTTCTATGTTGCATGGAGTGATTCATCGCATTGGCCTGTCGCCAAAACTACTGCTCGGTTATGCCGGCGTGCTGGTCTTCATGATGGGCGAAGGATTGGAGCAGGGCTGGCTTTCACCGTATTTGATCGGCAAAGGGCTGACCATTCAGCAGTCGGCGCTGTTGTTTAGCGTTTATGGTTTCGCGGCGGCGATCGCCGCCTGGTTTTCCGGCGTGCTGGCAGAGATTTTCACCGCCCGTCGGGTGATGCTGGCAGGGCTGATCCTGTTCCTTATCGGCTCAGTGCTTTTTCTGTCATTGGGTTTGCCGAGCAATAACCTGTCGATGATGGTGCCGACCTATGCGCTGCGCGGCCTGGGTTATCCGCTGTTTGCTTACGGTTTTCTGGTGTGGGTCGCCTATGAGGCGCCGGCGGAAAGGTTGGGGTCGGCAGTGGGCATTTTCTGGTTTGTCTACAGCGGCGGGTTGAGCGTGTTGGGGGTGTTGTACTCCAGCATCATGCTGCCTTATCTGGGGGAAATTCACACCCTGTGGAGTGCACTGATCTTCGTGGTACTGGGCGCGCTGATTGCCCTGATGCTTAACCGCAACGACGGCACGGCGGCAACCGGTGACAGGGAAAAAGCCTCGCTGAGCTATGTCCTGAAAGGTATCACCATTGCGTTTGAAAACCCGAAGATCGGGTTGGGCGGTATCGTGCGCACCATCAATACCTCGGCGGCGTACGGCTTTGTGGTGTTTATGCCGATGTACATGATGGATATGGGGTTTACCCGAACCCATTGGTTGCAGATGTACGCCGCGCTGTGGACCGTGAACATTATTTTCAACCTGATTTTCGGCGTGATCAGCGACGGCCTCGGCTGGCGCAATGTGGTGATGTGGTTCGGCTGTGTCGGCTGCGCGGTGACCACGCTGATGTTCTATTACGTGCCGCAGCTGTTCGGCGCCAATTATTTGTTGACCGTTTGTGCCGCCGGGCTGTTTGGCGCCTGTCTGGCAGCCTATGTACCGCTGTCGGCCATCATGCCGTCTCTGGCACCGGAAAATAAAGGCGCGGCGATGTCGATACTCAATCTGGGCGCGGGTTTAAGCACCTTTGTCGGCCCGGCCGTGGTGGGGCTGTTTATCGGCAGTCTCGGCACCGTGGGGGTGATTTGGATCTTTACCGGCATGTACCTGTTCAGCGGCATTTTAATGAAGTTTGTCACCCTGCCGAAAGAAAGCGTGGCAACGGTAAAAGAGAATAATCCGGGTTTGGCCAAAATATCCTGACTACTCGTAACGTTCACAGTTTTAGGGAGCGACATATGTTTAATAACCAAAGCGCAGCGGGCGGCGAACTGTCTCTGCAGGGCAAAGTGGCGCTGATTACCGGTGGTGCGGCAGGCATAGGCTTGGCCATTGCCGAGCGTTACCTGAAAAACGGCGCGCGGGTGGCTCTGCTCGACCGAGCGCCGCAGGTCGTGCAAACGGCGCAGCAGTGGGATGCCGACGCCGCGCTGGGCATAGTGACCGATGTGACCGACAAGGCCTCGGTGGAACAGGCGGTCGCGCAGGCTAAAGCGCACTTCGGTCGGCTGGACATTCTGGTCAACAGTGCGGGCATTGTCGCGCTGCACCCTGCCGAAGAACTGCCGGAAGAGGCTTGGGACGCCACCATGGCGGTCAATCTGAAAGGGGTCTTTCTCACCAGTCAGGCGGTAGGCCAAATTTTTATCCGCCAGCGTAGCGGTAGCATCATCAATCTGGCCTCGCAGGCCGGTGTCGTAGCCTTGCCTAACCACCTGGCTTATTGCGCCAGCAAGGCCGGGGTGATTGGTTTGACTCAGGTGCTGGCGCTGGAATGGGGGCCGCATAACGTGCGGGTGAACGCCATTTCGCCCACCGTGGTGTTGACCGAATTGGGGCGAAAAGCCTGGTCTGGCGAGGTGGCGGAAGCCATGAAGTTGAAAATTCCGTTGCGGCGCTTTGCACTACCGCAGGATATCGCCGCCAGCGCCTTGTTCCTGGCAAGTGAGGCTGCCGGGATGATTACCGGTGCCAATCTGGTGGTCGACGGCGGTTACACCATCCAATAATTCAACACTCAGAGAAAAGAGAGGCCGTGATGAACAGAATCATTAACGATCCCGACCACGTAGTTGAGGACGCTATCCAGGGGTACCAGTTGGCGCACCCGGAATATTATGCCGCCACCGGCAATGCCAGGGTGCTGAAGTACCCCGCAGCCCCCTTTGCCGGCAAGGTCGGTATTGTGACCGGCGGCGGTTCCGGCCATGAACCGGCGTTTCTCGGTTATGTCGGTAAAAACATGCTCGATGCGGTGGCGATAGGTGAGATTTTTTCTTCACCGACGGCCGGGGCATTTCTTGACGCGTTCAAAGCGGCGGACAGTGGCGCAGGGGTTGCCTGCCTGTACGGTAACTACGCCGGCGATAACATGAACGTCAAAATGGCGATCAAAAAGGCCACCGCTGCCGGCATCAATGTGAAAACCGTGGTGGCAAATGATGATGTCGCCTCGGCACCGGCCAGTGAAATTGAAAAGCGCCGTGGCGTGGCCGGCGAAATTCTGATGTGGAAAGTGGGCGCGGCCGCCGCGGCCAAGGGCTATGACCTTGACGGCGTGATCGGCGCGGCGCAGAAAGCGATTGGCCACTGTCGCTCCATCGGCGTCGGTCTCAGCTCTTGCACCATTCCGGCGGTCGGCAAACCTAACTTCCAGATCGAAGACGGCAAAATGGAGATCGGTATCGGTCACCATGGCGAACCGGGCATCGAGATTTCGGCGATTCAGCCAGCCTCAGTGATGGCCGGCACCATGCTGGATTTTGTGCTGAACGATATGCCGCTGGATAAGGGACAGGAAGTGGTGCTGCTGATTTCTGGCCTGGGTGCCACCCCGGTGATGGAGTTATACATCTATTACGCCGAAATTGAAAAACGGCTGACGGCCCGGGGCGTGAAGATACATCGCCGCTATGTCGGCAACTATTTTACCTCGCTGGAAATGATGGGCGTAACGCTGACGCTGATGAAACTGGACGATGAACTGAAAACCCTGATTGATATGCCTGCGCAATCATTGGGCCTAACCCAGGTGGAGTGAACCATGACAGAACATATTTCGACGCAGTATGGCAATGAGATTGTGGCGGGTCTGATCGAGGCGATTGTCAGTAACCGCGAGTATCTCAGCGAAATTGACGGCGCTATCGGTGACGGTGACCATGGCATTAACATGTCGAAAGGTTTTACCCTGTGCGGCGAAGCGATCAAAGGCCAGTCGTTGACGCTGGCTCAGGCGTTTGATGCGGTGTCTGACGCCCTGATGGAAGGCATTGGCGGCTCGATGGGGCCGCTGTACGGCAGCCTGTTTATGGGCATGGCCGACAGCGTACGGGATAAAGCGACGTTGGATAAACAGGCATTTTTAACCATGTTACGCAATGGGATGAGCGAACTGCAGGACATCAGCAGCGCCGGCGTCGGTGACAAATGCCTGATGGATACCCTGATCCCGGCGGTGGAGGCTTTTGACCGCGCGGTGCAGCGCGGCGACAGCTTTGCGGCGGCACTTGAACACATGAAGCGGGCTGCCGAGCAAGGGCGCGATTCCACGCGTGATTTGATTGCGAAAATCGGTCGCGCCAGCCGCCTGGGCGAACGTTCGCGCGGGGTGCTGGATGCCGGGGCGGTCTCTTGCTGTTTGTTGCTCAGCCAGTTAGCCGACAAAGTGGAGCAACGCTTGAATACCGTTAGCGCATGAAAGCGTTATAATGGCAGGCAATTCAGAGTTGATGGGTGGGTTCAGCATGCTGAACCCATTGTCGTCTACAACAGGCCAGGCCTGCCGTGGGGAAACGTTTAACGGATGGAAAAACAAACAGTGTCCCAGGATAACGAACTGCTGACCGAAATTGCCGTTGCTTATTATCAGGATGAAATCACGCAGGAAGAGATAGCCAAGAAGTTCGGCATCTCAAGGATTAAAGTCGGCCGCCTGCTGAAACGCGCCAAAGAAGAGGGCATCGTCGAGATCACCGTGCGTTATCACCCGGTGTTCAGTACCCGTCTGGAACAGCAGATGATGGAACGTTTCCCTATCAGCCGCGCGCTGATCGCCCTCGACCACCAGGATGAGGAGGAACAACGTCGTCAAGTGGCGGCGCTGGTGTCCAACTATCTGGCGATGTCGTTGAAAGACGATATGGTGGTGGCGGTAGGGCAAGGGCGCAATGTGGCGGCGATCGCCGATCACGTCGGCAGCGTAGCGGAAAGGAACTGCAAGTTTATTTGCGGCATCGGCGGTACCCACCGGCCCGGTGACGCCATCAATGCCGACCACATCAGCCGCCGCTTGGCGAAAAAGTTCGGCGGCAGCAGCGAAACGCTGTACGCGCCCGCCTATGTGGAGAACCGCGCGCTGAAAGATGCCTTTATGCAAAACGGCACTATCAAGGAAACCCTCGATCGGGCCCGCAAAGCGGACATCGCGCTGGTGGGGATCGGCGATATGAACGAAAACAGCTACATGGTGAAGCTGGGCTGGTTTACCCCGCATGAAATCATCGACGCCAGCCTGAATCAGGGGGTGATTGGCGATATCGCCGGTTACGATTTCTTTAGTGCGCAAGGACAGCACGTAGACACCGTAATGAACGATCGGGTGATTGGTCTGAGCATCGACGAACTGCGTAAAATTCCCTGCGTGATCGCCATTGCTTCTGAAAATACCAAGGCGTTGGCCATCCTGGGGGCGTTGCGCACCGGCGCGATCGATATCATTGCCACCAGTGCGCTCAATGTGCGCACTATCCTCAATATGTCGCAGTAACCCCGCGGCATCCGCAATAAAAAAGGGTTCAGCCCCGGCTGAACCCTGTGGTATTTCCCTCCTGATTATTTGCTCAAGTTAACGTCAATCGCCTGATAGAAGGCATTGGCTGTGTCTGCTACATCCCACACGGCGAGGATGACGTGCGAACCGCTACGGTCTGCCGGTATGTTGCACTGGTGGGTGACCTGCGCGGCTGGAATGGCCCCGCCGTCGTTCTGTTGACAGAACGGCGTCAGATCAAACGACGCCCGGGTCAGCGGCTGAGACGCATCCCAGTTCGGTTTGGTGATGAAATAACGCCAGCTGGTGGTGCTGTGGCGTGCGGTCAGCGTCCAGGTGAAGGAGTTGGCGCCGGTGTGCAGATTGATCTTGTTCCAACGGGTCGGCGTTTGCTGATCCAGCTCGAAGAAAGTGGATTTGTCGGCACTGGCGATATGCCCATCCGCCGGACCGGCCTGCGGGAAGCCTTTCAAGCCTTCAACGCTCTGCGGTTCATATTGCACGCTGCCGCACTGGGTATTGAGCTGCAGTTTGCATTGGTAGGAGCGGCTGGCCGGAGTTTCGACGTAGCCATGGGCGCTGGCCTGTTGCGATACGCCGAACAGGGCTGCGCTCAGCAGGCCAAGGGACATAAGGGTACGAGAGGTTTTGTTCATAAGTCACTCCTGACAGAAGTTGTATTGTAAGTTGGGTTTATTTTCACCGACGAAATGAGCGGTTATTAAAGAAATTAAAAACAGCATTTCTCGCGGCTGGTTTTATTTTCGCTCTTGGTTGTGGCGGTCAGGGTGGAATGTTTTATAGGCTATTAACTAAAATTATGATGATGATTGTCTTTTATTTCTTGATTGAATTTATTTAAACGCTGCTGTCTAAAAAAACGGCGTCATGATGAATTTTATTTAAAGGGTTGATGAATAGTCTTTCAGGTGATGCTGTTGGATATGGAGTATATTGCTTGTGGTTTTGCTTACTCTTGTGTGACTTGAACGACTTTTGTGCGCCAACCACTTGGGAATTTAGTGTCATTTTTTTCTTATTTTATGTCAAAGAGGAATTTGTATGACTAGATTATCCCTGGATGCGATTAAAATAATCAGCACCATCAAAAGTACCGGTTCATTCTCAATGGCGGCGGAGGCGTTGCATAAAACCCCTTCGGCGATATCCTACCGGGTTTCCAATATTGAAAGTAAGCTCTGCGTGAAACTTTTTCATCGTAATGGCCCGATGATCACCCTGACGGATGAAGGGGAATTCCTGCTGCAGGAAGGGGGCTGGATTTTAAATGCGGTGCAGGATCTGGAGAGCAGGGTGAGAAACATTCCGAAGCTCGATAATAATATCCGCATTGTGGTAGATAATTTCTTTCCGCTGGAAACGCTCACCCAGGATATCCGCGACTATATTCAGCACAGCCCAAACGCCAACATTTCCGTGCAGCGTGAAGCGCTGAATGGCACCTGGGATGCGCTGAAGAACAACCGGGCGGATTTGATTATCGCCATCGGCCAGATCCCGGACAGCGTGCAGGCCAAGACGCTGATGCTCGGCAAGCTGAATTTTGTCCTGTGTGTTTCACCCTCCCATCCTTTTGCGGCGCAGAAAAAGCCGGTGGATAAAAACCAGCGGCTGAACGATATCGTGGTGGGCATTGCCGACAGCAGCCACGAACTGCCCAAGCGTAACCACGGCGCCATGCCGTTGCAGCGCCAACTGGTGGTGTGCGACGTCGAGAGCAAACTGGCGCTGTTGAAACGTGGTATCGGTCATGGCTTCTTGCCGCCGGCGCTGATAGAAAAAGAGCTGGCGAGCGGGGAGTTGGTTACGGTACCGGTCGATATGCAAAAAGGGGACGAAATGATTTGGCTGGCCTGGCATCCAGCCAGCAAGGGCGCCGGTTTTACCTGGTGGCACGAGCGGCTGACGCGCAAAAGCGATGTCTTCAGTCTGATGGGACGGGAAGTGATACGTGATGGGGGTTATCCTTGGCGTAACAACTGAGGGGATAGCCACGTAGGGATGCGAAAATTAAACTTTTAAAGCAGTGAAAACCCCGTCGCCATCAGCCACGGGGTTTTTTTATGTCGTCGCTTACCGTTACGCCACGCGGCCCACTTTCAGCCAGGCGGTATCGGAGCCGGGCACGGAGGTGATGTAACCCCATTTTGTCTGCCAGACATAGCCCTGATAAGACACCAGTGCCCCCTGATTATAAGTGGTGCCGGCCACGTAGGCCGGGGCGCTCATGATCGGCAGATTGCCGGGACCGACGCCGGTATAACGCAAGCCGGTGCCCATATCCAGCTGGCTGTCATCATAGTCCGGCGCGTTGAAATAACGGTCCAGTGAGGCCAACAGATCGCCGTTGCGGTTGTCCTGGCCCAGATGCCAGAACATCACGCCACCCAACTGTTGCTGTTTGATGTACTTCGCCTTGTATTTGAAGCTTTCGGCATCGTCATAGGTGACGAACAGGCCATTGGCCGCGTGGTACAGATACGGCGTTTTGGTTTTGTCGTTCCACAGGCGCTGATAGCCGTAGTTGCCCACCAGCATTTGCTCCAACTGACGGTAAGAGGCGATGCGCGGATCCTTGTCGCGGACACATTCTTCGCAACCGACCAACCAGTAATCGGTACCTGGGAAGGGATCTTCCCCCGGCGTGCTGTGGCTGCTGTACTGGCCACCGTTGTTGCCGCTGACGCCCTTGAATGCCCGGCCATAGAAGGGCACGCCCATGACGATTTTGCTGCTTGGCACGCCTTCCAGCATCAGGTGTTGTTGCACTGCGGCGTCCACCGTCAGGCTGAACGGGCTGGGAAAGGCGCGGGTCAGTTCTTCCCAGCTCCAGCCCAGGTTGACTTCACGCAGCGCGTTATAGAAGGTCGGCCCGGCGCTGTCGCCGAACAATCCCGCCTGATGGTTGGTGATCTTCTCCCACGGACCGGCCAGATCGTAGGTCATCAGGTTGATGTAATCGAGTGAGGCCACGATCTGCGGCAGCTTGCTGTAGTAACGCGACAGGAAAAACGCACCGCCGGCACCGGCAATGGTCAGTTGGTAAGGCAGTGCCTGGCGGCCGTCGGCCTGGGTCTGCTGGTTCAGCAGGGTACGGATCTCCTGCAGCGCGGCGACAAAACCGTCCACCTCGCTGCTCTGCGGGTATTCCCAGTCAATGTCCACGCCGTCGAAGCCATAGTCTTTCATGATACGGACGCAAGATTGCGCAAATTTGGTGCGCGCCGCCGGGGTCTTGACCGCGTTGACATAGTTGGCGTGGGACACCCCCAGATCGTTGGAGTAATACCAGCCACCAATAGAGAACATGATGCGCAGATTCGGGTTATGTGCCTTCAGCGCAGTCAACCGACTCACCACATCGCGCGCTTTGGCGTCGTTGGTTTCCGGATCCCAGGCACACTCCAGATTACTGTTAATGTCGAGGAACGAGAAATTAATGTGGGTCAGTTGCCTGGCCTTGGCGGGTGTAATATTGGACACCGGGAAAGGTACGATTGAGGTATCGGACTCGGTATAGTGATTAATTTGGTTGGTAGGAATGAAATAATAACCAATAACGGCTTTACGTTCGGACATGGTATGTCTCCAGGGTTGAGGTTTTTTTATTGAGAGTGAATCTCCCGCCGCTATTAATGTTTATTTATCGAATAAAGAGAAGTCGAAATAAATCACAATAAAGATGAATTTTTTATTGGCCTGTGTCGTTATTTGGCTGGGCGCTGTTGTGTCAGCGTTGAGCGTGAATGAATTTGACCGTAGAGGCTGTATTTATTCATTTGCTTTGTTATAGCATCCTTAACTAGATTCTGATGGTACCGATATTTCACCGGCCGTGATTGGCGCTTAATTAAAATAAAATAGGAGTGTAGCTATGTCCAGCTTAGAGCCAGACGCTGTTGGCTTAATTATCCAGCGAGCATGTGAATATCTTCAGCCGGTGATGAATGCCATTTTGGCAGGCCTCATGGCGTTATTACACGGGGCTTATCGCAACGTAGGGATGCGGCGTCGCTTATTAAATGCCGCTATGTGCGCATTATTGGCCTGGACGGTGCGCGATGCATTGGCACTGACCGGGCTGGAATTAAAGTGGGCGAATCTTGCCAGCGTACTGATTGGTTTTCTTGGGGCGGATTATATCAGCGTATTAATTAAAAAATTCATCGGCAAAAAGACGGGGCTCAAAAATGATAAATGAAATTGAAGACATTAGTTTCACCGCGCGTAGCGAGACGAATTTACTGGGCGTCCACCCGGATCTGGTGCGGGTGATGCGGCTGGCGCTGCATTATTCGCTGGTGCCGTTTTCCATCACCGAAGGGCGACGCAGCATGGCGCGTCAGCGTGATTTGGTGCGCGGCGGGCAAAGCCAGACGCTGAAAAGCCGCCATTTGACCGGCCACGCGGTGGACGTGGTGGCGATGCCGGCGGGCGTGGTGTCCTGGGAGTGGGATTACTACGCGCAAATCGCGGTGGCGGTACGTCGCGCTGCACGGGAGTGCACGGTCAGCGTCGAGTGGGGCGGGGAGTGGAAGACGCTGAAGGACGGGCCGCATTTCCAGCTTTCCTTCAAGGATTACCCGGCATGAGCGGCTGGCTGAGCAGGCTGGCGCAGGGGGGATTGCTGCTGCTGTTGCTGGTCGCCATCTGCCTTGGCGGCTACAGCTCACTGTTGTCGCACCGACTGGAGTTGGTGCGACAACAAGCGGGAGAACAGCAAAAGACCCTGGCGCAGCAGGCGGGTTTGATCGCCACGCTGCAAACCCAGGACGCACAGAACCGTGCGCTGATGGCGGCCCAGCAACAGCAGGAGCAGCAGTTGCGGCAGCAGAGCGACGTTTACCAGAGGAAATACCGTGAAGCGATTAAAAATGACGCCTGTGCTGGGCAGCCTATGCCTGGCGCTGTTATTGAGCTCTTGCGCCCAACCGCCGCAGCCGGCAGCGCCGGTGGTGCTGTTGCCCCCTGAGACGGCGTTTATCCCTTGTGAGCAGCCGCAGCTGCTGGGCAATACCTGGGGCGATGCGCTGAGTTACACCCTGGCACTACAAACCTCGTTACAAATTTGCGCAGGCCGGGTGGCAACGCTCAACGCCTGGCGTGCCCAACTGCCGTCGCTCTGACGGCAGTGTTTTTCTTCTTCGTCCTGTGGTACTTCTTTTTTTACTTTTAAAAAACTATTTCGATCAAGGTTATGGCCCGCTTCAAAGTTTGTGACGTTTCTCTCACTATACTGGTCTAGCCTTAAAGGTTTACAAGTCTTACCTCAACATAAAAGCAAAAAGCATAGGAACCCATAATGGACGAACAGCTCAAACAGAGTGCGCTTGATTTTCACCAATATCCGGTCCCAGGGAAGATCCAGGTATCTCCAACCAAACCGCTGGCCACCCAACGCGATCTGGCACTGGCTTATTCGCCGGGCGTTGCTGCGCCTTGTCTGGAAATTGCTGCCGACCCGCTGGCGGCCTACAAGTACACCGCGCGTGGCAACCTGGTGGCGGTCATTTCCAACGGCACGGCGGTGCTGGGACTGGGCAATATCGGCGCATTGGCCGGTAAGCCGGTGATGGAAGGGAAAGGCGTCCTGTTCAAGAAATTTTCCGGTATCGACGTGTTTGATATCGAAGTGGATGAGCTAAACCCTGACAAGCTGATCGACATCATCGCTGCGCTGGAGCCGACCTTCGGCGGCATTAACCTGGAAGACATCAAAGCGCCGGAGTGTTTCTACATCGAGCAGAAGCTGCGCGAGCGCATGAAGATCCCGGTGTTCCATGACGATCAGCACGGCACCGCGATTATTACCACCGCCGCCGTGTTGAATGGCCTGCGGGTGGTGAAAAAGAACATTTCCGACGTGCGACTGGTGGTTTCCGGCGCCGGTGCCGCGTCGATCGCCTGTTTGAACCTGCTGGTGGCCCTGGGGCTGCGCCAGCAGAACATTACCGTCTGCGACTCCAAAGGGGTGATCTACAAGGGCCGTGACGCCAATATGGAGCAGACCAAGGCGGCTTACGCGATTGAAGATAACGGCCAGCGTACGCTGGGGGACGCGATCCCTGATGCTGACATCTTCCTCGGCTGTTCCGGTCCGGGCGTGCTGACCCAGGACATGGTGAAAACCATGGCCAGAGATCCGCTGATCATGGCATTGGCCAACCCTGAACCGGAGATCTTGCCGCCGCTGGCGAAAGCCGTGCGCCCGGACGCGATTATCTGTACCGGCCGTTCCGACTACCCGAACCAGGTGAACAACGTGCTGTGCTTCCCGTTCATCTTCCGTGGTGCGCTGGACGTGGGGGCGACCACCATTAACGAAGAAATGAAGCTGGCCTGCGTGCATGCGATTGCCGATCTGGCGTTGGCAGAGCAAAGCGACGTGGTGGCTTCGGCCTATGGTGACCAGGACCTGTCATTTGGCCCTGAATACATCATTCCAAAACCTTTCGATCCGCGTCTGATTGTTAAAATCGCCCCGGCGGTCGCCAAGGCGGCGATGGAGTCTGGCGTGGCGACGCGTCCGATTGAAGACTTCGACGCCTACGTCGAAAAACTGTCTGAGTTCGTCTACAAAACCAACCTGTTCATGAAACCGATCTTTGCCCAGGCGAAGAAAGAAATGAAGCGCGTGGTGATGGCAGAAGGTGAAGAGGAAAGGGTTCTGCACGCCACTCAGGAACTGGTGTCGCAGGGGTTGGCTTACCCGATCCTGGTAGGGCGCCCGAGCGTGATTGAGATGCGACTGAAAAAACTCGGCCTGCAACTGATCGCGGGCAAAGATTTTGAAGTGGTGAACAACGAGTCCGATCCGCGTTTCAATGAATACTGGGGCGAGTACTACCAGATCATGAAGCGCCGTGGCGTTTCGCAGGAGCAGGCGCGCCGTGCGGTGATCGGTAACCCGACGCTGATTGCCGCCATCATGCTGCATCGTGGCGAGGCGGATGCGATGATCTGCGGCACCATCGGCAGCTATCACGAGCACTACGACGTGGTCGAAAAAGTGTTTGGCTTCCGTGAGGGTGCGCACGTCGCCGGGGCGATGAATGCGTTGCTGCTGCCAAGCGGCAATACCTTTATCGCCGACACCTATGTCAATGACGATCCGACGCCGGAGCAACTGGCGGAAATCACCCTGATGGCGGCGGAAACCGTGCGCCGTTTCGGCATTGAACCGAAGGTGGCGCTGCTGTCCCATTCCAGCTTTGGCTCTTCCGATAACCCGGCGGCCTGCAAGATGCGTAAAACCCTCGAGCTGGTGAACCAGATGGCTCCGGAGCTGGAAATTGACGGCGAGATGCACGGTGATGCCGCGCTGGTTGAGAGCATTCGTAATGATCTGATGCCGGATAGCCCGCTGAAAGGCTCGGCCAACGTGCTGATCATGCCGAACATGGAAGCGGCGCGCATCAGTTACAACCTGCTGCGTGTGTCATCTTCCGAAGGGGTTACCGTGGGGCCGGTACTGATGGGGGTCGCGAAACCGGTGCACATCCTGACGCCAATCGCCTCGGTGCGCCGCATCGTCAACATGGTGGCGCTGGCGGTGGTGGAAGCCCAGACCGAACCTTTATAAGCCTTTAGCGATAAATCGCCCCCTGATGCCCTTGGCGCAGGGGGCTTTTTTTTATGCTTTGCAGAGCACCGCGATCTGGCGAATGTCCTGCGGCGTCGTCCGGCAGCAACCGCCAATCAGCCGTGCGCCAATACGTTGCCATTCTCCTACCTGATCAATCAGGCTGCCGTGCTCGCCACCGCAGGCGTGCCAGGTTTTGCTTACCGCGTCGTAATGTTCGCCGGAGTTTGGATAAACCAGCAGCGGCTTGTCGGCCAATGCGGCGAATTGTTGCAGCGCCGGAGCCACATTTTCCAACGCAATGCAGTTTATGCCTATCGCCAGCACCTGCGGGTTCGCGCTCAACAGCGGCATAACCTCGGTCAGCGGCGTGCCATCGCTGAGGTGTTGGCTGTCGCGCAGGGTGAAGGCGAACCAGGCGCCGAGCGTCGGGAATTCTTGTAACAGCGTCAGCAATGCCTGCAACTCGCCGAACGAGGGGAGGGTTTCACAGGCCAGCAAATCCACTCCGGCTTCGGCCAACGCCTGGATCCGTGGGCGGTGAAAGGCGATCATTTCTTCCTGCGGCAATGCGTAATCGCCACGATATTCAGACCCGTCGGCGAGATAAGCGCCGTAGGGGCCCACCGAGCCGGCAATCAGCAACGGAGCCGATTGCGGGTGCTGCGCCAGATGGTCGTTGCGCGCTTGCTGTGCCAATTGCACGCTTTTGGCGATCAGCGCCAATGACTGAGTTTGATCCAGCCCGCGACGCAAAAAGCCCTGCGGCGTGGCCTGATAACTGGCGGTGATGGCGCACTGCGCCCCGGCGTTGAAATAGTCGAGGTGAACCTGATAAATCAGTTCGGGGTTCTCAATCAGGACCTTGGCCGACCATAACGGATCGCTGAGATCACAGCCGCGCGCCTCCAGTTCGGTTGCCAGCGCGCCGTCAATAATCAGCGTGCGGTGAGTGGCCAATAGCGCGGCGACAGGGTTGTTAACCGACATGATTTTCTCCCAGAGAGGTTTTTTGCCCGGCACGGCGGGTCAGATAATAGGCGGCGTAGCACAGCGCGACAAACGGCAGCCCGCAGTAAAGCGCGATGCGCTGCTCCGGGTCGAACGCCAGCCCGACGCAGGCCAGCAGGCACAGGGAAAAACCGACGATCGGCGTTAACGGGTAACCCGGTGCACGGTATTTCAGGCCGTCGATTGGCTGGCCACTGCGCAGATAATGGCGGCGGAAAGCGTAGTGTGAGGCGCAGATGCTCAACCAGACCACCACCACCGCAAAGCCGGAAATCGCCGACAGCGCGACAAACACCGTGTCCGGCGCGATCACGCTGGTCAACAATGCCAGCACGCCGCCAAGCATGCTGAAGGTCAGCGCGTTAATCGGGATGCCGCGCTTATTGACGCGGGAAAAATAGGCCGGCAGGGTGCGCTGGTTGGCCAGCGACCACAGCATACGGCCCGAAGCGTACAGGCCGGAGTTGGCCGCCGACAGAATGGCGGTCAGGATAACAAAATTGAAGATATCGGCGGCATAGGGCACGCCGATGCGTTCAAACACCAACACAAACGGGCTTTTGACAATCCCGGCCTGATCCATCGGGATCAGCGCCGCCAGAATAAATACCGTGCCGATAAAGAACAGCATCAGGCGGATCACCGTGGTGCGTATCGCCCAGGGCACCACCTTCTCCGGATTTTCGGTTTCGCCTGCGGCAATGCCGATAAGCTCGGTGCCGGAGAAAGCGAAGTTCACCGCCACCATCGTCATCAGGATCGGCAGCGTGCCGTTGGGCAGCCAGCCGGAGGCCGTCAGGTTATGCAGGAAGGGCGCCGGGGTACCGTCTTTCATCGGCAGCAGGCCGAACATCGCGGCACCGCCGAGGATGATAAACGCCAAAATAGTGATCACCTTGATCAACGAGAACCAAAATTCGCTTTCCGCGAAGAAGCGAGTAGTGACCACGTTGAGCAGGAAAATGGCGACGCAGAAGATCAAACACCACAGCCAGACTGGCGATTGCGGGAACCAATATTGCATGCAGAAACCGGCGGCGGTCAGGCTGGAGCCTAGCGCGACGGTCCAGGTGAGCCAGTAGAGCCAGGCCACGGTATAACCGGTAGCCGGGCCAAGGTAACGGGAGGCGTAGACGTGGAAGGCGCCGGTTTCCGGCATCGCCACCGACAGCTCGCCCAGGCACAGCATGACCAGATAGACCACCAATGCGCCAATCAGATAGGCCAGCAGGGTCCCCAGGGCGCCGGTGGTAGAAATGATATAGCCGGTATTGAAAAACAGCCCGGTGCCGATCACGCCGCCCAGTGACAGCATCACCAGGTGTCGGGCCTTCATGGTGCGTTTGAACTGCCCTTCGGCGGGAACAGGTGAGTGCATGATATTCTATCCGTATAGACGTCTAAACAGCCAAATGGCTATTGGTTATACCCGCAATACTTCATGAAATCAATGTGTGACCAGAAACCATAAAGTAAAAAATAGTTATCGAGTTCTCAGGATAGGGGGTTATCTATATGCAAATGATAATTATTATCTATAATGTCGCCACTTTTTATGACAGGGCAGCAACATGAAATTTTTGATTTTATTGGCCGCGCTGGCGCTCGGCGCCTGCAGTCAAACCCCGGTTTCCTCGCCGAAAAATACCCTCGGTGATTTGGGGAAAATTACGGATTTGCACAATGGGAAAACCCTGTCGCCTGACCAGCTTCTGGCCCAATTGGCGGCTCAACCACGGGTTATCGTTGGTGAAAAGCATGACAACCCTTACCACCATCAAATTGAGCTGTGGCTGGTGCAAAGCCTGCCGCAGCAGCGGCCACAGGGCAGCGTGCTGATGGAGATGATTAACCCGAATCAGCAGGCCAAAGTAAACCAGGTGAAACAGTGGCTACAGGGGGATCCCAGCGTTCGCGACGGCCGCGTGGCGGAGTTGATTAACTGGCAGCCGGGATGGAAATGGTCGCTGTACGGTGATGTGGTGATGGCGGCGATGCGTGCCCCGTATCCGCTGTGGTCAGCCAACCTGGATCGCGATGAAATCATGGCGTTTTATCAACAGCCGCGTTTCCCGCAGGGGTCACTGTCGGTGCGTCCGGTGGTACAGAAAGCCCTGGAAGAAACCATCCGCACTTCTCACGGCGGCAAGATTGAACCTCAACAACTGCATGCGATGTTGGCGATCCAACAGCAGCGCGACCGGCGTATGGCCGAACGTCTGCTGGCTGCGCCCACACCGGCGCTGTTGATCGCCGGTGGCTATCACGCCTCCAGGTCCGTCGGGGTGCCGCTGCACGTGCAGGATCTGCAACCGGCCGCGTTGCCGACGGTGCTTATGCTGGCAGAGCCCGGTGTACAGGTCGATAAACAGGTGGCGGACTATCTGTGGATCACCCCGGCAGTAAAGTGAATGTGTTAGCCGGAGCGCGACGAAAATGAGCCATTGCTCAAAGAGTGGGTACCGAACATATTGACCTGAACAGCACTGCGCCGTTCAACCCTAACCTGTTCCAGAGATTTCTCGCCGACCAACACCGCCCGTGGGCGAACCTATATCTTCGGCGGGGAGGTGAGATTCTAAGCGACGTGCGGGCGCAATTACTGCGCCCGTTTTGCCTGCTGCAGCCATTTGTCCAGTTCGTTGGCGAACTGCTGACGGTCGCGCTGGTTCAGCGTATTCGGGCCGCCGGTCTGGATACCGCTGGAGCGCAGGGTGTCCATAAAGTCGCGCATGTTCAGGCGCTCGCGAATGGTGTCCGGCGTATAGCGTTCACCGCGCGGGTTCAGCGCCACCGCACCTTTCTCAATCACTTCGGCCGCCAGCGGGATATCGGCGGTGATCACCAGATCGCCTTTCTCGCAGCGGCGCACGATTTCGTTATCCGCCACGTCAAAACCGGCCGCCACCTGCAGGGTGTGGATGTGTTTGGACGGCGGCGTTCGCAGCGGTTGGTTCGCGACCAGCGTTACCGACATGGCAGTGCGATCCGCGGCGCGAAACAGCACTTCTTTGATCACGTTAGGACAGGCGTCCGCATCGACCCAAATCTGCATTATTCAGGCTCCTTCAGCCAATCGCGTACCGGCAGGAAATCACGGTACAGCGCCGCTTCCGGGCTGCCATCCGCCGGTTGATAGTTGTATTCCCAACGCACCAGCGGCGGCATCGACATCAGGATGGACTCGGTACGGCCCCCGGTTTGCAGACCGAACAGCGTGCCCCGGTCCCACACCAAATTGAACTCGACGTAGCGACCACGACGATACAGTTGGAATTGACGTTCGTTATCGCCCCAGCTCAGCGCCTTGCGTTTTTCCACGATCGGCAAATAGGCATCGAGGAAACCTTCGCCTACCGCTTGGGTGAACGCGAAACAGGTGGCGAAGTCCGGGGTATTGAGATCGTCAAAGAACAGGCCGCCGATGCCGCGGGCCTCGTTGCGGTGCTTGATATAGAAATAGTCATCACACCACTTTTTGTATTTGGGGTAGAGCTGCTCACCGAAGGGCGCGCAAAGCTGCTCTGCGGTGCGATGCCAGTGGACGGCGTCTTCTTTAAAACCGTAGAAGGGGGTCAAATCAAAGCCGCCGCCAAACCACCACACCGGCTCTTCGCCCGGCTTTTCCGCAATGAAAAAACGCACGTTGGCGTGGCTGGTGGGGATGTAAGGGCTGCGCGGATGGATCACCAGTGACACGCCCATCGCCTGGAAGCTGCGGCCGGCCAACTCGGGGCGGTGCGCGGTAGCGGAAGCGGGCAGAGTGGCACCGGAGACGTGTGAGAAATTGACGCCTGCCTGTTCGAACACCGCGCCGTCGGTCAATACCCGGCTGCGGCCACCGCCGCCTTCTTCACGCGTCCAGCGGTCTTCGTTGAAAACGGCGCCGCCGTCGGCCAGGGCCAACTGCGTGCAGATGCGGTCCTGCAGCGCCAGCAGGAAGGATTTTACTTCTGCGATGGTCGATAAACTCATACGGAATAATTCACAGCGTCTGACTGAACAAGCCGCAGAGTATACCTTTATTCGCTTCGGCTGGCAGTATCAGCCGGGTTTTCGTTGGTGCGCATCGTAATAGCTGAAGAAACTGATCACGCCGTCGGCGATAGCCCGCGCGATTTTCTCGCGAAATGCGGTGGTGCCAAGCAGGCGCTCTTCCGCCGGGTTGGTGATGAAGGACGTTTCGACCAGCACCGACGGAATCGACGGAGATTTCAGCACCGCAAAGGCCGCCTGTTCGGTGCTGTTGCTGTGCAGATGGTGCACCGGGCGGATCTGGCCGAGCACATGGCGACCGAGCGTCAGGCTGTTATTGATGGTATCGGTCTGCACCAAATCGAACAGCACCTGTTGCAGATAGTTGTCCTGGTTTTTGTATTTGCCCCCGGCCACGTCGTCGGCGGCATTTTCACGGTTGGACAGATAGCGCGCCATGGCGCTGCTGGCACCGCGATTGGACAGGGCGAATACCGAGGCGCCGGAGGCTTCCGGGCTGGTAAAACCGTCGGCATGAATGGAGATAAACAGGTCCGCCTGATGCTGGTGGGCAATCTCCACCCGTTGAAACAGCGGGATAAATTCGTCTTCTTCCCGCGTCAGGCGCACTTCGACGTGTTCCTGTTCGTGCAGGATACGACGTACGTGGTTGGCGATCTCCAGCACCACGTGTTTTTCCTGCGAACCTTCGCTGCCGACGGCTCCGGAGTCGATACCGCCGTGACCGGGATCGATCATCACCAGTCTTTTGCTGCCGGTGGGTTTAGGGGCCGGTTTGGCGTGTTGCTGACGCAGCATGCCGCCGGACTCGGCTTTGGCCGTTTGGCTTTTGCTGCCGAGCAGCACCAGGGCCAGGCCGGAGAGCAGTAATTGGCGTCGCGTGGGGGAAACGGAGAGCGGTTTAAAATTGAGGAATTGTTTAACCTGCTTTTTCATAACGCTACGCTCCATCGACAAATTCTATTTTGCGACGTTATATCGTATTGATAATCATTAATCGACCGGATAACTATGTCCATTTATTACGCGGGTAACCGGTGATTTCTACATTATTGGGCGGGGAAATCGCAGTTTGATATTGCGTAAGTGAATAATCACGCGATAATCAGATAAACACCTTAATTAACAGCGGCGAACATCGATGGAAATTCGCGTATTTCGACAAGACGACTTTGAAGAAGTCATTACCCTGTGGGAGCGCTGCGATCTGCTGCGGCCGTGGAACGATCCCGAGATGGATATTGAGCGCAAACTGAATCACGATCCGGAGCTGTTTCTGGTCGCGGAAGTGGGCGGGGAAGTCGTGGGATCGGTGATGGGCGGGTATGACGGCCACCGAGGCTCGGCTTATTATCTCGGGGTTCATCCGGATTATCGCGGGCGCGGTATCGCCAATGCGTTGATCAGTCGGTTGGAGAAAAAGCTGATCGCGCGCGGTTGTCCGAAGATCCAGCTGATGGTGCGTGAAGATAACGACACGGTGATCGAGATGTACGAAAAGCTTGGTTACGAGATCCAGGGCATTACCAGCCTGGGCAAGCGGTTGATCGAAGATCAGGAATATTGAGTGTTGTTTTGGGCGGTGAGTTTTCACCGCCCAAACTGCGCGTTAAGGCAGTTTTTTGATGGTTTTCACGTCGACTTCCACGTTGCTCCAGTCTTTATCCACTTTCCCTTCTAATTGCACTTTATCTTTCGGGGTGATGGTCTGACCGTTCCAGCGTTTTTTGTCGATCTCCACCGTCAGGGTGCCGCTGGCGTCGCGGAAAGTATAGGTGTCGTCGCCGACGCGCTGTTCAATGTTGCCCTGCAGCATCACCCAGGTGTCATCACTCATTGATTTGACCTTGTCTACGGTGGTCAATGCTGCGCTAGGGCCGGAGAAACCGCCTTGCTGAGTGTTTTGGGTGTGCATTTGCGGTGCCGCTGGATCGAGGAACCCGCCTTGCTGTGCCAGAACGGGGGCGCTGCACAGAGCAATTAATGCGGCCAGGGTATATTTTTTCATCTTTAGCTTCCTTATCTCTATCGAGGATTAAAGCCCTGCCAAACAGGACTGCTGGTTTGATGGGGTTAAGTAAAGCATGAAAATCTTAAGGGGTTCTTAAGCCTGCGCATTGAAAACCAGAAATACGGCTCCCATTTGAAAGAGTCACCATGATATTGGCAAGGAATCGACGTTGAAACCACTCCCACACCGTTTTTCCCCCGATGATTACGATCATCATGGCGCGCTGCGGTTGCCGCTGTGGTTTTGGGCCGTGCTGGTTTTACAGGCCCGCACCTGGATCCTGTTTGTGATGGCCGCAGTGTCGCGTCAACAGGGGGAGGGCCTGCTGTCGTTGTTTTACCCGGATACCCAATGGTTCTGGTACGGCATCGCGCTGGGGTTACCGGCCGCACTGGCGTTTTTGATTGCCCCGCGTCGCCACCAGTGGCCGCGGCTGTGGCGCGCCTGGCGCTGGATATTGGGCGCTTCGCTGCTGGCGGCGCTGGGCGGCTCCCTGTTCAGCCTGTGGCAGCAAGACGACAATCCTTCGGCGCTGGATAGCGTGCTGGCGTTGCTCGATGCGCTGGCGCTGGCCTACCTGTTGCTGAATGTGCGCCTGAAGGCCTGTTTCACCGTGCAGGATGAGGCGGGTTAATTGCCTAAGAGTGCGGCACTTTTCTCATTTTCCGCACTCCAAGCTCGCAACCGATGGCGAAGCGTGGGCAGTTATGAGAGGCTGACACGCAGCAAAACGCCAAGTGCGGCAGGGCAGCGTAGGCTGTGCCCCGCCATTGATGTTAAGGAGCTAAAAATGAATATTCGCCCACTGCTGTTAGGGCTTCCGCTGTTACTGACCGGCTGTTCGACGATGTCCAATCTCTCTTGGTCCAGCCTGTCGCCGCTCAACTGGTTTGGCAGCAGCGCTGAAGTCAGCGCCAAGGGCGTTGGCGGTCTCAATGCCGGTACCCCGATGTCGGAAAGCGCCATTAACGACGGGCTGAACGGTGATTACCGTCTGCGTGGCGGCATGGCTACCAGCCAGGGCAAGATTGTTTCTTACTACCAGGCGATGGACGGCAACGACGTGAAGCTGGTGATCACCGGTGAACCCAAGGGCCACGTGCAGCGCGTGGACGTGATGGACAGCAAGGTCGCGACCGAGTGGGGCAGCAAGCTCGGCACGCCATTCAGTGACCTGTACAGCAAGGCGTTCGGCTCCTGTAAACCGGCCGACGGCGACGATGCCGGCAAGGTCGAGTGCGTGGCACAACAGAGCAAGTACGTCACTTATATCTTCGATGGCAAGTGGGCCGGCTCGCAGGAGATCATCCCACCGGATGACACCCTGAAAGACTGGACGGTCAGCAAGATCATCTGGCACGCCAAACCTCAATAAGCCTTTCTTTCCGGGCGCCCACTCTGCGGCGCCCCTGATTGATCCGGTTTTAATCCCTGCCGAATGCCACATTACCGACACTCGCGCGTGGCGTTGTCCGGTAACGGGTATCCCTATTTTCTTTGCGCTGATACAAGGCAATCCTGTTTTCATCGGGTATGATACTGCGAATTCGTAACAGGAGATCCCTGCGTAAACAGCGACCTGTTACCCGATGATGGTCTTGAGGATAACGACAATGACACAGGTTCAGAGCGGTATTTTATTGGAACACTGCCGCTTCGCCATTTTTATGGAAGCCACCGTGCAGGGCGAGTTTGCCGATTTGCGCCAGGGCTGCAAGCAGTTTTGCCAGACGTTGACCGAGCTGCAACAGCAGTTTCCCGATGCGCATTTGGGCGCGGTGATCGCCTTTGGCTACGACGTTTGGCACGACCTGTCCAACGGCCAGGGCGCCAAAGAGCTGAAGCCATTCACCCCGCTGGGTAAAGGGCTGGCTCCGGCCACTCAGCGCGACCTGCTGATCCATATTCAATCCCTGCGTCATGACGTTAACTTTACGCTGGCACAGGCAGCGCTGGCGGCGTTCGGCAACGCCATCAAAATCGAAGAAGAAACCCACGGATTCCGCTGGGTGGAAGAGCGCGATCTGAGCGGCTTTATCGACGGCACTGAAAACCCGCAGGGCGACCAACGTCCTGAAGTGGCGGTGATCGGCGAGGGAGAAGAAGACGCAGGCGGCAGCTACGTGCTGGTGCAACGTTACGAACACAACCTGCGCCAGTGGCAGCGCTTTACCACCGAACAGCAGGAACAGATCATCGGCCGTACCAAGCACGACAGCGAAGAGTTGCCGCCGGAGCAGCGCCCGGACACCTCGCATGTCAGCCGCGTCGATCTGAAAGAAGACGGCAAAGGCCTGAAAATCCTGCGTCAGAGCCTGCCTTACGGCACCGCCAGCGGCAAACACGGGCTGTATTTCATCGCCTATTGCGCGCGCCTGCATAACATCGAAAAACAACTGCTGAGCATGTTTGGCGATCTGGACGGTAAACGCGATGCGATGCTGCGCTTCAGCCGCGCGGTGACCGGCAGCTATTACTTTGCGCCATCGTTGACGCGTCTGTTGTCGCTTTAACCTATTCCCCGGGGTCGGCCATGCCGGCGCCGGGTTAGCCTCCTCTCTGCCATGCCGCTCTGCCCCTGCCTTATAGCGTTTGATGCTTGAAAATCACTAAACGGTATATAAAAGCGTTACAGCTCCGCACCTAGTTATAAATACACTGGTCAACATCAGGGCGAAAGCCCGGCGGATTGATTCAGTTATAAGGTGCACAATGAAACAAACACGGGTTAAAAATTTCATGCTGAAAAGCGGGCTGGCGGCATTGCTGTTAGCCGGCGGTACCGTTTCGGCCGCTGAACTGCTGAACAGCTCTTATGACGTTTCCCGTGAATTGTTTACTGCACTGAACCCGGGTTTTGAACAGCAGTGGAACCAACAGCATCCGGGCGACAAGCTGACCATCAAGCAATCTCATGCCGGCTCTTCCAAGCAGGCGTTGGCTATCTTGCAGGGGTTACGCGCCGACGTAGTCACCTACAACCAGGTGACCGACGTGCAGATCCTGCACGATCGCGGCCAACTGATCCCGGCTGACTGGCAGGCCCGCTTACCGAACAACAGCTCACCTTTCTATTCCACCATGGCCTTCCTGGTGCGCAAGGACAATCCGAAAGGCATTCACAGCTGGAACGATTTGGTACGCGACGATGTGAAGCTGGTGTTCCCGAACCCGAAAACCTCCGGCAACGGCCGTTATACCTATCTGGCTGCCTGGGGGGCCGCCAGCCAGGCTGACGGCAACGATCAGGCCAAAACTCGCGCCTTTATGACCCGTTTCCTGAAAAACGTGCTGGTGTTTGACACCGGCGGTCGCGGCGCGACCACCACTTTCGTGGAGCGCGGCCTGGGTGACGTGCTGATCAGTTTTGAGTCGGAAGTGAACAATATCCGCAAGCAGTATGGCGAAGACAAATATCAGGTGATCGTGCCGCCGGTCGATATTCTGGCGGAGTTCCCGGTGGCCTGGGTCGACAAAAACGTGGAAAGAAATGGCACTGAACAGGCCGCCAAAGATTACCTGAATTACCTCTACAGCCCGGCCGCGCAGCAAGTGATCACCAGCTTCTACTATCGCGTTTACGACAAGCAGGCGATGGCGGCAGCGAAGGGGCAATTCCCGCAGACCAAACTGTTCCGTGTAGAAGATCAGTTTGGCGGTTGGCCGCAGGTGATGAAAACGCATTTCTCTACCGGTGGTGAGTTGGATCAACTGTTAGCGGCAGGGCATAAGTAATGTTGTTGACCAGCAAACGGGTTCTGCCTGGTTTTGGCCTCAGCCTGGGAAGCAGCCTGTTTTATACCTGCCTGATCTTGCTGCTGCCGCTCAGCGCGCTGGTGATGCAGTTGGCGCAGATGAGTCTGGCTCAGTATTGGGACGTGGTTTCCAACCCGCAGGTGGTTGCGGCCTATAAGGTCACGCTGCTGGCGGCGGGTGTCGCCAGCCTGTTTAACGCGGTGTTCGGCATGCTGATGGCCTGGATCCTGACTCGCTATCGTTTTCCAGGACGCACGCTGTTGGACGGTCTGATCGATCTGCCGTTCGCACTGCCGACGGCGGTGGCCGGTCTGACGCTGGCGGGGTTGTTCTCCACCACCGGTTGGTATGGCCAATGGCTGGCGCATTTTGACATCAAGGTGACGTTCACCTGGCTCGGCATTGCGGTGGCGATGGCCTTTACCAGCCTGCCATTCGTGGTGCGCACCGTTCAGCCGGTATTGGAAGAGCTGGGGCCGGAGTACGAAGAAGCGGCCGAAACCCTGGGCGCAACCCGCTGGCAGAGTTTTCGCCGCGTGGTGATGCCGGAGTTGGCACCGGCGCTGCTGGCCGGTACGGCGATCTCTTTTACCCGCAGCCTGGGCGAGTTTGGCGCAGTGATTTTTATCGCCGGCAACATCGCCTGGAAGACGGAAGTGACCTCGCTGATGATTTTTGTGCGTTTGCAGGAATTCGATTATCCGGCGGCCAGTGCGATTGCCTCGGTGATCCTGGCGGCTTCGCTGCTGTTGCTGTTCAGCATTAACGTTCTGCAAAGCCGCTTTGGCCGACGCATCGGGGGGCACTGATGGCGGATATCTCTGAGTTCAACGGCGTCGAACGCCCGCGCGTCAATTGGGGCAAGTGGACGCTGATCGGTATCGGCGTGCTGTTTTCGGTATTGCTGCTGGTGGTGCCGATCATTTCGATTTTCGCCGAGGCCTTTTCCAAGGGCGTTGGCGCGATGTGGGGCAACCTGGTCGATCGCGACATGTTGCACGCCATCTGGCTGACGGTGCTGATTGCCCTGATTACCGTACCGTTTAATCTGGTGTTCGGTACCCTGCTGGCATGGTTGGTGACGCGTTTCACCTTCCCGGGACGCCAGCTGTTGCTGACATTGATCGACATCCCGTTCGCCGTTTCACCGGTGGTGGCGGGGCTGATTTACCTGCTGTTTTACGGCAGCAATGGCCTGCTGGGCGGTTGGCTGGATACGCACAATATCCAGGTCATGTTCTCCTGGCCGGGCATGGTGCTGGTGACCATTTTCGTTACCTGCCCGTTCGTGGTGCGTGAGCTGGTGCCGATGATGCTCAGCCAGGGCAGTCAGGAAGACGAGGCCGCCATTTTGTTGGGCGCTTCCGGCTGGCAGATGTTCCGCCGGGTGACGCTGCCGAACATTCGCTGGGCGCTGCTGTACGGCGTGGTGTTGACCAACGCGCGCGCCATTGGTGAGTTCGGTGCGGTCTCGGTAGTGTCCGGTTCTATTCGCGGCGAGACGTTTAGCCTGCCGCTGCAGGTCGAGTTATTGCAACAGGATTACAACACTGTTGGCTCCTTTACCGCCGCCGGGTTACTGACCCTGATGGCGATAGTGACCCTATTTTTGAAGAGTGGCCTGCAATGGCGTCTGGAACGTCAGAATGCACGTCTCGAGCGGGAGGAAAATCATGAGCATTGAGATTAACGGCATCAACAAGTTTTTCGGTCGTACCAAGGTATTGAACGATATCTCGCTCGACATTGCCTCTGGTGAGATGGTGGCGCTGCTGGGGCCGTCGGGCTCCGGTAAAACCACGCTGCTGCGCATTATCGCCGGGCTGGAAAGCCAGAGCGGCGGCAAGCTGGGCTTCCACGGCACCGACGTCAGCCATGTCCATGCCCGCGATCGTCGGGTGGGCTTCGTGTTCCAGCATTACGCGCTGTTTCGCCATATGACGGTGTTCGATAACATCGCTTTTGGCCTGAGCGTGCTGCCGCGTCGTGAGCGTCCGAATGCGGCGGCGATCAAACAAAAAGTAACCCAACTGTTGGAAATGGTGCAACTGGGTCATTTGGCCAACCGCTACCCGTCGCAGCTTTCCGGCGGCCAGAAGCAGCGCGTCGCTTTGGCGCGTGCACTGGCGGTGGAGCCGCAAATTCTGTTGCTGGACGAACCTTTCGGCGCGTTGGATGCGCAGGTACGTAAAGAGCTGCGCCGCTGGTTGCGTCAGTTGCATGAAGAGCTGAAGTTTACCAGCGTGTTCGTTACCCACGATCAGGAAGAGGCGATGGAAGTGGCCGACCGCATCGTGGTGATGAGCCAGGGTAATATTGAGCAGGTAGGTTCGCCGGAAGAGATTGTCCGCGAGCCGGCCAGCCGCTTTGTGCTGGAATTTATGGGCGAAGTGAACCGCCTGAGCGGCGAAATCCGCGGTTCGCAGCTGTTCGTCGGCGCGCACCAGTGGCCGCTGTCGTTCCAGCCGATGCATCAGGGCAGCGTGGATCTGTTCCTGCGGCCTTGGGAAATGGAAGTCGGCACCGAGAGCAGCGAGCGCTGCCCGTTGCCGGTGCAGGTGCTGGAGGTCAGCCCGCGCGGTCACTTCTGGCAGATGACCGTCCAGCCGATCGGTTGGCATCAGGAACCTATCAGCGTGGTATTGCCGGACGGCAATGAGCCGCCGGTACGCGGTGGCCGTTACTACGTTGGCAGTCTGAATGCGCGCCTGTACGCCGGCGATCAACTGCTACAACCTGTTGCGTTAGCTAAAAGCGCCTGATAGTTTTTACCTCCCAACATCATTTTAAAGGCAACCCCGGGGTTGCCTTTTTACATTACGCACTTCAACACACAGGCAAAGATCGTGACAACGCTTGAACAATGCATCGGCAATACCCCGCTGGTAAAATTACAACGTCTGGCCGCAGGACTGGGCAGCGAGGTTTGGGTCAAACTGGAAGGCAATAACCCGGCGGGCTCGGTGAAGGATCGGGCTGCGCTGGCGATGATCCAGCAGGCGGAACTGCGCGGCGAGATAAAACCCGGCGACCGGCTGATTGAGGCTACCAGTGGGAACACCGGCATTGCGCTGGCGATGATCGCGGCGTTGAAAGGCTATTCTTTGACCTTGCTGATGCCGGAAAACATGAGCCTGGAGCGTCAGGCAGCGATGCGTGCCTATGGCGCAGAGCTGATCCTGGTCAGTCGTGAAGTGGGCATGGAAGGTGCGCGCGACCTGGCGCTGGAGATGCAGAACCAGGGGCAGGGCAAGGTGCTGGATCAGTTCAATAATCTGGACAATCCTTACGCCCACTTCACCACCACCGGGCCGGAAATCTGGCAGCAGAGCCATCAGCGGGTGACCCATTTCGTCTCCAGCATGGGTACCACCGGCACCATTACCGGGGTGGGCGGCTACCTGAAGAGCCAAAATCCGCAGGTGCAGATCATTGGCCTGCAACCGGCGGAAGGCAGCAATATTCCCGGTATTCGCCGTTGGGCACCGGCCTATCTGCCGGGCATCTTCCGCCCGGATCTGGTGGACCAGGTGCTGGACATCGAACAAATCGATGCCGAGCAAACCATGCGTCAACTGGCGCAGCGCGAAGGCATTTTCTGCGGCGTCAGTTCCGGCGGTGCCGTAGCCGGTGCGTTGCGGATCGCGGCGGCCAGCCCGGGCAGCGTCATTGTGGCGATCATCTGCGATCGCGGCGATCGCTACCTCTCCACCGGCGTTTTTGACTGAGTGTCATTCCCTTTCCAACGCATGGATCGGATCCATCCCGGCGGCGCGTTTCGCCGGGAAGAAGCCAAAAATCACCCCGATCAGCGTCGAACAGATAAACGCCGCGACGATTGATTCGGTGGAATAAACCATGGTGAAATTGTCGCTGAATTGGCTGAACAGTACGCCAATCCCCAGCGACAACAGTACCCCCAGCGCGCCTCCCAGCAGGCACACCAGCACCGCCTCAATTAAAAACTGCTGCATGATATCGCTGGCGCGGGCGCCAACCGCCATGCGCACGCCGATTTCACGCGTACGTTCGGTGACGGACACCAGCATGATGTTCATTACCCCAATGCCGCCCACCACCAGCGAAATCAAGGCGATCATCGACACCAACAGCGTCAGAGTGGCGGTGGTCTTTTCAATGGTCTGGCGAATGCTGTCGGTATTCATCACGAAGAAGTCCTTGCCACCATGACGCTGGCTCAGCAGCCGGGTGACGCCGTCTTCGGCGCTGGTGAGATCGATATCGTCGTTAACCCGCACGGTGATGCTTTTCAGGTAGCTCTGGCCCAGCATGCGTTTCATGGCGGTGGTGTAGGGGATCCAGACGTTCAGATTCTCATCGCTGCCGAAGCCGCTCTGCTTTTTGGCCGCGACGCCGATGATGCGACAGGGCAGTGAGCCAAGCAGGATCACCTCGCCAAGCGGGTTGGCACCGTGGGGAAACAGCTTGTCGCGGGTATTTTCGTCGATTACCGCTTCCTGCATCAGGTGATCGACGCTATGGCGGTTAAATGCCATGCCGCTGTCGATGTGGTAGCCGCGCACCAGAAAATACTGTTCGCCGACGCCATTGACCGTACCGCTGACCGATTGATTGCCATAGCGCAAGGTGGTGCTACTGGAAACGGTCGGCGTGACGCTGTGCACGTAGCCCTGCTGCGCCAGCGCGTCGGCGTCGGTGGCCCGCAACGTTTGCACCGCGGCAGAGCGCATATCGCCGAAATCCTTGCCCGGATAAATCTCCAGCGTGCTGGTGCCCATGGCGTTGATGTTCGCCAGCACCTGTTGCTGAGAACCTTTGCCCAGCGCTACCACCGACACTACCGAAGCGATGCCGATGATAATGCCGAGCATGGTCAACAGGGTGCGCAGGCGCTGGGAGGCCATCGCCAGCAGCGCCATTTTGAATGCCTCGCGCAAGCGATCGCGCTGCGATTGCCAGCGGCCGACGGCGGTATCCGGCGCCTTCGGCAGGCGTGCGACGGTTTGGGCCGTTTTCTGCCGGTCGGCGATAATCTCGCCGTCGCTAAGCTCAATGATACGCTGGGCATGTTCGGCGATCTGCATGTCGTGGGTGACAATCACTACCGTGTGGCCGCGAGCGTGCAGGTCTTTCAGAATACTCATCACCTCTTGCCCGCTGTGGCTGTCCAGCGCGCCGGTTGGTTCGTCCGCCAGGATCACCTCACCGCCGTTCATCAGTGCGCGGGCGATACTGACGCGTTGCTGCTGCCCGCCGGAGAGCTGGCTGGGGCGGTAATTCAGCCGTTGCGCCAGACCGAGCCTTTGCAGCAGATCGGCGGCGCGTTGTTGGCGCGCGCTGCGCGAATGGCCGGCATACACTGCCGGAACTTCCACGTTACCCTGTGCACTAAGATCGCCCAGCAAATGGTAACGCTGAAAAATAAAACCGAAGTGTTCGCGGCGCAGTTCGGCCAGGCTGTCGCGATCCAATTGCCCGGTACTGCGGCCGGCCACCTGATAATCGCCGTCGCTTGGGCGATCAAGACAGCCGAGAATGTTCATCAGCGTTGATTTGCCGGAGCCGGAAGCGCCCACGATGGCCACCATTTCGCCTTGGGCAATAGTGAGATGAATATTGTTCAGCACGGTGACGTTTTGCTCACCGGCCTGAAAACGGCGGCTGATGCCGCGCAGTTGCAGCAGAGGCGCTGGGTTCATCATCACATCCCCATCGGCGGCGGGCCCATGCGCCCGGTATGGCTTTGAGTCGCGGGATTAATCTGACTGACAATCACTTTCTCGCCGGCCAATACGCCGCTGATAATCTGTGCATCGACGTTGTTATTGATACCGACCTTGACCGGGCGGCGGGCGATATTGCCCTGTTTATCGACCACCTGCACCCAGTCGCCTTGCAACGCGGTTGCGGGGATCACCACGGCATTTTCCGCTTTGGCCAACACGATATACACCTGTGCGGTCATTGAGATGCGCAGTGCCCCGTCCGGGTTTGCCACATCGAACAGGCCGTTGTAGTAAATCGCGGTGCTGGTGCTGGAGGTGCTGCTGGAACTGCTGGTGCTGGTCGAGGTGGTTTCGTCATTGATGGAGTCCGGCGCCGGCTCTATCGCCCGCAGTTGGGTGCTGTAGCGCTTGCCCGGCTCGCCGAGGATGGTGAAATAGACCGGCATGCCGGTTTTCACCTTGACCACATCGGCTTCGGAAATTTGCGCTTCGACAGTCATGGTGGCCAGTTGGGCGACTTTGACGAGGGTGGGCGCGCTTTGTACCGCGTTCACCGTTTGGCCTTCTTCTACCGGCAGAGCGACGATGGTGCCGTCGATAGGCGAGGTGATTTTGGTATAACCGAGGTTGACCTGCGCGGTATTGACCGCGATCTGCGCCTGAACGATCTGGGCGTCCAGAGCATTGATGTCGGCGCGGGTGGCAACTAGCGTAGCCTGGGCGCTGTCCAAATCGGCCCGTACGCCAACGCCGCGCGCCACGATGGCCTGCTGGCGCTGATAAGCGAGCTGGTTGTTGTGTAACGCCGCCATTTTGGAGGCACGCTGCGCCTCAACGTTTTTCAATGCCGCTTCCGCGTCCCTCAGGGCGTTCTGCTGGGTTAAGTCGTCAATCTCGGCCACCCGCTGGCCTTTATGCACTTTGTCGCCCAGCGCCACGTACAGGGCCTTTATCTGGCCCGATACCTGGGCGCCGACGCTGACCTGCTTTTGCGCCTCAATCGTGCCGTCGGCCAATACCGTTTGTTCCAGGTCACGCGTTTGCGCCACCGCAGTGATATAACGGGGCGTTTCTGTATCGCCTTGGGATCGGAAGTAGAGAAATAGGGCGATAGCAGCCACAATAACAGTGGGCAGCAAATAGCGTTTTAAGCGTTGAAACGATGGCATGAGGATAAGCTTCCCTGACATAAAAGCGTGGCGAAAATCTGTTGGCACTAATTTAACGCGCCGTCGGCCGGGCCGCGGTTAAGTGGCGTTCAGGAATATGTAAGGATTGAGTAAAACCGGCTGCGAAGCAGACAAATAGGCGTGAAAATGACGAAAATCCGCGAAGGAGTAAGGCATGAAAATTTTATTGGTCGATGATGACCTCGAACTCGGCACCATGCTGAGTGAATACCTGACTGGCGAAGGGTTCAACGCCACGCTGGTGCTGACCGGCAAGGCGGGCGTGGAAGGTGCGTTGTCAGGCGATTACACCGCGATGATCCTCGACATTATGCTGCCGGACATGAGCGGCATTGACGTGTTGCGTGACGTACGTAAAAAAAGCCGCATGCCAATCATCATGCTGACCGCCAAAGGCGACAATATCGATCGGGTTATCGGGTTGGAAATGGGCGCCGACGACTACATGCCCAAACCATGCTATCCCCGCGAACTGGTGGCCCGTCTGCGTGCGGTGCTGCGCCGTTTCGACGAGCGTCCGGAGGAAGTGGATGACGAGATCGCCATCAATTTCGGAGAGCTGACCCTTAACCCGTCGACCCGCAGCAGCGAATGGCGCGGTAAACCCTTCGATCTGACCGCTTCCGAGTTCAACCTGCTGGAGCTGTTGCTGCGCGCGCCCGAACGTGTGGTATCAAAAGACGAGCTGTCAGAGAAAGGGTTAGGACGCCCGCGCGAAGCCTATGACCGCAGCGTTGACGTTCATATCAGCAATATCCGCCAGAAGCTGGGGGCGCTGACGGACAACGCGCTCAGCATTGAGACGGTGCGCAGCATCGGCTACCGCATCCGATAATGCCCATGCGCGGAAGACTATTCTGGAAAATCCTGCTCGGCTTCTGGCTGACTTTTATCATCATGACCCAGGCGCTGTGGGTCGCTTTTTCTTTGTATGGCGATCGCTATGAGCCGCCGGAAAACGCGATGGCCCGCCGGGTGGTGACACTGCATCTGACATCGGCCGCCACGCAACTGCGCAACGGGGGGATGCCCGCGCTGGATGCCATGTTGAAAGATTGGTCGGATGACGATCGCCGTTTGCTGTCAGTGACGCCGATGGCACAGCCGCCGGCACCGGTGCCGGATACGCCGGTGTTTGAAGGTCGTCGGATGCCGAAAGAGATCACTGCCTGGGTAGCGGGTGAGGGAGGCAAGGGCTATTTGTTAAGTTACGATATGCGCGGCCTGCGGGAAGAGTATCGCCCGAACAAGCGTTCGCATTTCTTCAATATTCCCGCGCCGATGCTTTGGGTGGGCGGTTTGGCCGGCCTGTTGTTCAGCGCGGTGCTGGCCTGGAACCTGACCCGGCCGATGCGCAAACTGCGTGACGGTTTTGACCGTGTGGCGCAGGGCGACCTGTCGGTGCGCCTGTTCCCGGCAATGCGTCGGCGGCATGATGAGCTGTCCGAGGTAGCGCGAGATTTTGACAGCATGGCCGAACGGCTGGAGCTGTTGGTCAGCGCTCGTGAGCAGTTGCTGCATGACGTCTCGCATGAACTTCGCTCACCGCTGGCGCGGTTGCAGTTAGCCATCGGTCTGGCGCGGCAGAATGAAGGCAACGTCGAGAACTCGCTGCAACGCATTGAGCATGAAGCGGGGCGGCTGGATAAAATGATTGGTGAACTGCTGGCGCTGTCGCGTGCCGAGAGCAACAGCCTGCCGGATGAGGAGTATTTCGACCTGTACGGGCTGGTGGATGCGGTAGTGAGCGACGCGCGTTACGAAGCGCAGATCCCTGGGGTGGAAATTGTGCTGCAAGCCAGTTCGGATGTGGAGTACACCGTCAAGGGCAATGCCGAGCTGATGCGGCGCGCGGTGGATAATATCGTGCGTAACGCGCTACGTTTCTCCAGCCATGGGCAGCGGGTGACGGTGGTGCTGAGGCGCATCGACCAACTGTTCCAGATTGAGGTCAGCGATCAGGGGCCGGGGGTGGAAGAATCGAAGCTCTCCAGCATCTTTGATCCGTTCGTCAGGGTGAAATCGGCGATGTCGGGCAAGGGCTATGGGCTGGGGTTGGCGATCACCCGCAAGGTGGTGCTGGCGCATGGCGGGCAGGTCGAGGCACGTAATGGCGAGCAGGAAGGACTGATCATTACCCTGCGCATCCCGCGCTGGAGTTGAGTAACGGATCATAGGGGCGCCGCATGCGGCGTTCGCTTGAACGACAGACATAAAAAAACGGCGCCAGGGGCGCCGTTTTTATTGCCATTCGCAATTATTTCTTGATGCGGATGATCGGGGTCTCGCCAACGGTGACGTTACCGGTCAGTTTGATCAGCTCTTTGATCTCGTCCATGTTGGAGATAACCACCGGCGTCAGGATAGACTTGGCTTTCTCTTCCAGCAGGGCCAGGTTGAACTCGATAACGACATCACCTTTCTTGACGCGTTGGCCTTCTTCAGCGATGCGTTTGAAGCCTTCGCCTTTCAGTTCAACGGTGTCGATACCGAAGTGGACAAACAGCTCGATGCCGCTGTCGGATTCGATAGAGAAAGCATGGTTGGTTTCGAAAATTTTACCGATAGTGCCGTCAACCGGGGCAACCATTTTGTTGCCGGTAGGTTTGATAGCAATACCGTCGCCAACGATTTTTTCAGCAAATACTACGTCAGGCACATCTTCGATATTAACGATTTCGCCAGAAAGTGGAGCTACGATCTCGATAGTGCCCGTGTCTTTCTTGTCATCAGAAACCAGAGATTTCAGTTTATCGAACAAACCCATGATCTTCTCCTAAGCATTAAATTGGGCGGCGTTCCAGTGTCGTGGAAGTTTAGCAGAGCGTCTTTTCTTCGATGAATTTATTCACGCAATTCATCAGATCTTGCGCCGTTGGCTGTGCCAAGGCTTGCGCTGCCAACGCCTTCACATCTTCGAAATTAGTATTACGAATAATTTTCTTGATGCGCGGGATTGAAATCGCACTCATGCTGAACTCATCCAGCCCCATGCCCAATAACAACAGTGTAGCACGCTCATCGCCAGCCAGTTCACCGCACATACCGGTCCACTTGCCTTCTGCATGAGATGCATCAATAACCTGTTTGATCAGGCCAAGCACTGATGGGGACATCGGGTTATAGAGATGAGAAATCAGCTCATTGCCGCGATCTACCGCCAGAGTATACTGGGTTAGATCGTTTGTCCCAATACTAAAGAAGTCGACTTCTTTCGCCAGGTGGTGAGCAATCACCGCCGCAGCCGGTGTTTCCACCATCACGCCCACTTCAACGGTTTCGTCAAACGCCTTGCCTTCTTCACGCAGCTGCGCCTTCAGCGTCTCGATTTCACCTTTCAAATCGCGGACTTCTTCCACGGAAATGATCATCGGGAACATGATGCGCAATTTACCGAACGCGGAAGCGCGCAGGATGGCGCGCAGTTGCGCGTGCAGGATTTCTCTGCGGTCCATGGCGATACGAATCGCGCGCCAGCCGAGGAACGGGTTCTCTTCTTTCGGCAGGTTCATGTACGGCAGGTCTTTGTCGCCGCCGATGTCCATGGTACGGACGATCACGGCTTGTGAGCCCATGGCTTCCGCAACGGCTTTATAAGCCTGGAACTGCTCGTCTTCGGTTGGCAGTGAATCGCGGTCCATGAACAGGAATTCGGTACGATACAGGCCGACGCCTTCAGCGCCGTTGCGCTCTGCACCCGCGACGTCGCGCACGGTGCCGATGTTGGCGCAGACTTCAACCTGATGACCGTCCAGCGTGATCGCCGGCAGATCTTTCAGCTTGGCCAGATCGTTTTTCTCGGTGACGTACTGGTTCTGTTCGGCTTTCAGCTGATCGATAACGTCAGCGGTTGGGTTAACGTAAATTTTATTGTTAACCGCGTCCAGAATCAGGTAGTCGTCGTTTTTCACCTGCTTGGTCACGTCGCTGGTGCCTACGATTGCCGGCAATTCCAGAGAGCGAGCCATAATGGAGGTGTGGGAAGTCCGGCCGCCGAGATCGGTGATGAAGCCCAGCACTTTGTCCAGGTTCAACTGTGCGGTCTCAGACGGGGTCAAATCGGTCGCGACCAGAATAACTTCGTCCTGGATGGCGCTCAGATCGACGATAGCCAGGCCCAGAATGTTCTGCAGCAGGCGTTTACCGATGTCACGTACGTCGGCCGCACGTTCTTTCAGGTATTCATCGTCGAGTTCTTCCAGTGCTTTCGCCTGGCCTTCGATGATGGTGTAGGCAGCTGCGTCCGCAGAGGCCAACTCATCTTTGATTAGGGCTATGATTTCCTGCTCAAGCTCTTCGTCTTCCAACAGCATGATGTGGCCTTCGAAGATAGCTTCTTTCTCTTCGCCGAAGGTTTCGCCAGCTTTGGTCTTGATCGCTTCCAACTGCTCGGACGCTTTGGCGCGGCCGGCAAGAAAACGTGAGACTTCCTGCTCTACATCATCTGCAGAGATTTTCTTCCGGTTGATGACAATTTCATCTTCTTTCAGTAGGAGAGCCTTACCAAAAGCGATACCCGGTGATACTAAAATGCCTGAAATCATAACCCTACCTTACTCTTGACTGGTGTTAACTAAGAAGACGGGCCGATTACTCAAGCTCTGCCATCAGTTTTACCAAGTGTTCAACGGCTTTTTGCTCGTCTTCACCTTCAGCGGAGATGGTCACTACGGTCCCTTGAGTCAGCCCCAGAGTTTGCAGTTTGAACAGGCTTTTGGCGCTGGCGCTTTTACCGTTAGAGGTCACGGTGATGTCAGAGGTGAAGCCTTTGGCTTCTTTAACGAACTGAGCGGCAGGGCGAGTGTGCAGACCATTCGGAGCGGTAATAGTAACTTCTTGCTGGAACATTGATGTTTCCCCAACTTATTGGTTTGTTGTGGAGCTAAAGTTTAGCCCAAGGGTATGACTTTAGCTTGTCTGGTTAGCGCCTGACTATGGTACAGGGGCGAGCATTGATGCAACAGAAAACGACGAGTTTGGCACTTCAGATCAAAAAATTTGGCTTCCGCCGTCGTTTCAATCCGCGCTTCATTATGCCGTGTTTAACGCGTCAGCGACAAATGAGTAAATCGATTCAGCCTAAACAAGAAATGAAGGGTGATTAATTTTGCGCATCGAAATAATGCACCGTTAAATACTAAAGCTGACGGGTAAAATCAATCTTTGACTGCTATAAACTTTGATCCAGTCCACAAAAAAGCACCCCGAAAGGTGCTTTTTTAGCGATTCGTGCACGGGTGGCACTACTGTTGCAATTCTTGCTCGGTGAACAAATCGGCGAACAGGGCGGTACTCAGATAACGTTCGCCGGAGGACGGTAAGATCACCACGATGGTTTTGTCGGCGAACGCCGGTTCTTCGGCCAGTTTCACCGCTGCGGCCACTGCCGCACCGGAGGAAATACCCGCCAGAATGCCTTCTTCATCCATCAGACGGCGTGCCATGCTGATGGCTTCGTCGTTGGTGATTTGTTCCACGCGGTCCACCAGATCGAGATCCAGGTTACCGGGGATAAAGCCGGCGCCGATACCCTGAATTTTGTGCGGGCCCGGTTTGATTTCTTCACCGGCCAGCGCCTGGGTGATGACCGGCGAGTCGGTTGGCTCTACCGCCACGGTGGTGATCGCTTTGCCTTTGGTATTTTTGATATAGCGGCTGACACCGGTCAGCGTGCCGCCGGTACCGACGCCGGAGATGAAAACGTCGACTTCGCCATCGGTGTCGTCCCAGATTTCCGGGCCGGTAGTTTGTTCGTGGATCGCCGGGTTAGCCGGGTTGCTGAACTGCTGCAGGATGATATAGCGGTTCGGATCGGTGGCGACGATTTCTTCCGCCTTGGCGATCGCGCCTTTCATGCCTTTTGCGCCTTCGGTCAGCACCAGATTGGCGCCCAGCGCTTTCAGCAGCTTGCGGCGTTCAATGCTCATGGTTTCCGGCATGGTCAGCGTCAGCTTATAGCCGCGTGCCGCGGCGACGAATGCCAGAGCGATGCCGGTGTTGCCGCTGGTCGGCTCCACCAGTTCTTTACCGGCGACCAAAATGCCACGCTTTTCTGCGTCCCAGATCATATTGGCACCGATGCGGCACTTAACGCTAAAGCTGGGGTTGCGTGATTCAACCTTGGCCAGAATGCGTCCGTTGCCGATACGGTTCAGACGAACCAGCGGCGTATGGCCGATTGTTAATGAGTTGTCTTCATATATCTTGCTCATAGCCCGTCCTTTAACTCTATGAAAATGTGGGGAACGTCGAAAGCATACGCTAACAGTACCGGCAGGGAAGTAAAGAATTGGTATATCTATATGTTATTAGGAAATAAGTTTTAAGCACAAGGATAAGGGCGCAAATTGCACGCCCTGTCGAAGAATTAATCGTAATGCGGCCAGGAAAACGGCTCAGGAACGGACGAATTGTGTGCGATAGCGATCGACCCACATGGCGGTGGCACCACAAACGGCCACCGGCAGGATCACCAGGTTGAGGATCGGGATCATGGTGAACAGGCTGACCATCGCGCCAAACTGCAGGTTGTCGGTTTTATGCTGGCGCAGCGCGCGGCGCATATCGGCAAAGCTCACCTTGTGGTTATCGAACGGGTAGTCGCAATACTGGATAGCCAGCATCCAGGCGCTGAACAGGAACCACAGCACCGGCGCCACCGTCTGGCCGATGCCCGGAATGAAATAGAGTATCAGTAGCACCAGCGCGCGCGGCAGGTAGTAGGCCAGTTTGCGCCATTCACGCGCCATGATGCGCGGCAGATCTTTCACAATGCCAAAAATGCCGGTGTCCGGCAGTGGTTTGCCGGTCAGGCTACCTTCCAACTGTTCGGCCAGCAGGCCGCAAAACGGCGCGGCAATCAGGTTGGTGATGGTGCTGAACAGATAGCTGAACACCAGCAGGACGGAAATGACCGCCAGCGGCCACAGCAAATAGCTGAGCCACTGCAGCCAGGTGGGGACATGGCTCATCATGCTTGGGATCCAGTCGCCGAGCTGACTGAACAGCCACCAGAAGGCGGACCCCATCAACAGCACGTTGACCAGTAACGGCAATACGACATAGCGTTTAATCCCCGGGCGCGAAATCAGGCGCCAGCCTTCGGCAAAATAATGAAGGCCGCTGGTGGAGTGAGAAGGTGACTGCGAATAGGACATATCTTAAGTTATCTCTTTGTCTGAACAGGCATCGCTATCATATCGGGATGATTTTCTACTGGCTAGGGTGACATTGGCTGAAAAAACAGCAAAAAAAGGCAGTATAATCATCTTTATTGGCATAAAGTTCAGCACGGACTTGCACTTGTGTGCTTGGGCAAATAGAGTTAAAGAGTGAATGTTTGCCGCGGTGGCAATGTATTGGAACAACAGAGATAGCAATGATGCAGGATTTGCGTCTGATATTAATCGTTGTTGGCGCGATCGCCATAATAGCGTTGTTATTGCACGGTCTTTGGACCAGTCGTAAGGAACGCTCATCGCTTTTTCGCGATCGCCCAGCCAAACGTTCCAAAAAGGAACGTGAACAATCCCCGATCGACGATCTCGATGAAGGCGTGGGAGAGGTGCGTGTACGCTCCGCTCACCCGCAAGATGAGCCGTCTTTTGGTCATTTTGATGCCGCTCGCGAAGAACCCGTGGTTGCGCCCAAGCCTGCTCCGGCGGCTGAGCCAGCACCGCGTGCCGTTCAACCGGCTGCTCATCAGTCTCCGCCACCGCTGTCTCAGCGGCCGGATTATGATGACATCCTGCTGGACAACTACGCGCAGGACGAAGACGACGAGCCGCAGCAGCCTGCGCCGCGCCGTGAACCGCGCGTTGACGATCTGCCGCCAGTGGCGCATGCAGCGGAGCCGGCATTCCATGCCGAACCTGCTCATCAGCCGCAGCCGGAAGAGAAGCCAGCGGTGGTGCACGAGCCTCAGCCTGAACCTGCTGCCGTCAAACCGGCAAAACTGAAAGAAACCGTACTGGTGCTGCACGTTACCGCACATCAGGGTGGCGTGATCGGCGGCGAAGTTCTGCTGCAGAGCGTGCTGCAGGCGGGCTTCCAGTTTGGCGAAATGGGCATTTTCCATCGCCATATCAGCCCTGCGGGCAGCGGTCCTGTGCTGTTCAGCCTGGCGAATATGGTTAAACCAGGGTCCTTTGATCCCGAGATGATGTCCGATTTCTCAACGCCGGGCGTATCGATGTTCATGATGGTGCCGTCGTATGGCGACGCTAATCAGAACTTCAAGCTGATGCTGCAGTCGGCACAGCGGATCGCCGACGATGTGGGTGGTGTGGTGCTGGACGATGAGCGCCGCATGATGACCCCGCAGAAGTTGGAAACCTACAAAGCGCGCATTCGTGAAGTGTTGGATAACAACGACTAAACGGCTGCTACGCGCACTGAACATCCGTAACAACAAAGCCCCCGCCTGCCGGGGGTTTTTTATCTTTGATGGTGAGCCATGGAATCGATAATCCAACAAATCAATCAACTACGAACCTCACTGCGCCATCACGAATACCAATATCATGTGCTGGACGCGCCGGAAGTGCCGGATGCGGAATACGATCGCCTGATGCGTGAACTGCGCGAGCTGGAAAGCGCGCATCCGGAGTTGATCACCGCCGATTCTCCTACCCAGCGTGTGGGCGCCGCCCCTTTGGCCGCGTTCGACCAGGTGCGCCATGAAGTGCCGATGTTGTCGCTGGACAACGTTTTCGATGAAGAGAGCTTCCTGGCATTCTACAAAAGGGTGCAGGATCGCCTGAAGAGCAGCGATCCGCTGAGCTTCTGCTGCGAGCTGAAGCTGGATGGCCTGGCGGTCAGCCTGCTGTACGAAGAGGGCGAACTGGTGCGCGCGGCCACGCGTGGCGACGGCACCACCGGTGAAAACATTACCTCCAACGTGCGGACTATCCGCGCCATTCCGTTGCGGTTGACCGGCGACAATATCCCGCGTCGGTTGGAAGTGCGCGGCGAAGTGTTTATGCCGCAGGCCGGTTTCGAACAGATGAACGAAGAAGCGCGCCGCAAAGACGGCAAGATTTTCGCCAACCCGCGTAACGCCGCGGCCGGTTCGATCCGTCAGCTTGACCCGCGCATTACCGCCAAGCGCCCGCTGACCTTCTTCTGCTATGGCGTTGGCTTGCTGGAAGGGGGCGAGTTGCCGCGCAGTCACTGGCAGCGTCTGATGCAGTTCAAAGATTGGGGTTTACCGGTCAGCGACCGCGCCAAATGTTGCACCGGCAGCGACGAAGTCTTGGCATTCTACCGTCAGGTTGAGCAGGACCGTGCGCAGCTCGGTTTTGATATCGACGGCGTGGTGGTGAAGATCGACGATATCGACCTGCAGGAAACGCTCGGCTTTGTGGCGCGTGCGCCACGCTGGGCGACGGCGTTCAAGTTCCCGGCGCAGGAGCAAATCACCCTGGTGCGCGAGGTGGAATTCCAGGTGGGTCGTACCGGGGCGATTACGCCGGTGGCGCGTCTGGAGCCGGTGCTGGTGGCCGGGGTGATTGTCAGCAACGCCACGTTGCACAACGCCGACGAAATTGAACGTTTGGGCTTGCGCATTGGCGATACGGTGATCGTGCGCCGCGCCGGTGACGTGATCCCGCAGGTGGTGGGAGTGATGGCCGATCGCCGCCCGGCGGACGCGCGTGAAATTGTGTTCCCGCAACATTGTCCGGTATGCGGTTCCGACGTCGAGAGAGTGGAAGGCGAAGCGGTGGCACGCTGTACCGGTGGGTTGATCTGCGCCGCGCAGCGCAAAGAAGCGCTGAAGCATTTCGTTTCCCGTCGGGCGTTGGACGTCGACGGCATGGGCGACAAAATCATCGAACAGCTGGTGGAAAAAGAGTACGTCAAGAACCCGGCCGATCTGTTCCGTCTGTCCGCCGGCATTCTGACCGGGCTGGATCGCATGGGGCCGAAATCGGCGCAGAATCTGGTCAACGCGCTGGAGAAGTCCAAGCAGACTACTTTCGCCCGTTTCCTGTATGCGCTGGGCATTCGCGAGGTCGGCGAATCGACGGCCGCCAATCTGGCTGCGCACTTCGGCACGCTGGAGAAACTGTTCGCCGCCGATATCGACGCGTTGAAAGAAGTGCCGGATGTCGGTGAAGTGGTGGCGAAGCACACGCGGCATTTCCTCGACGAAGAGCTCAACCAGAAGGTCATCAATGAACTGGTCAGCGCCGAGATCGGCATCAATTGGCCGGCACCGGTGGTGATCGTGGCGGAAGAGATCGACAGTCCGTTTGCCGGCAAAACCGTGGTGCTGACCGGTTCACTGAGTCAGCTTTCACGCGATGAGGCCAAAGATCGCCTGACGGCGCTGGGCGCCAAGGTCAGCGGCAGCGTTTCGAAGAAAACCGATCTGGTGATTGCCGGGGAAGCGGCCGGTTCCAAGCTGGTGAAGGCGCAGGAACTGGGCATTGCGGTAATCGACGAAGCGGAAATGATCCGCCTGCTGGGTGCCTGATGGAAAAAGAGAACCTGTTGGAAATCGCCAACACCCTGATGCCGTTTGGCAAGTACCAGGGGCGGGTGCTGATTGACCTGCCCGAAGAGTACCTGCTGTGGTTTGCTCGCAAAGGGGAGTTTCCCAACGGCAAACTTGGCATGCTGATGGAAATGACGCTGGCGATTAAAATCGAAGGGCTCGACCACCTGGTCAAGCCGCTGAAGAAAAGTTGAGTTGCCGGGCGCGGCGTCCGTCGCGCCCGTTTGATTATCCTCGCGCCGTTTCGGCTTTGGGTACCGCCGGTTTTTCCTGCTGTTTCTTCTGATAGCGCCGCGCCAGCACGGCGCAGGTCATCAGTTGTACCTGATGGAACACCATCAGCGGCAGCACCATAATCCCCACGGTGGCGGCCGGGAACAGGATATTGGCCATCGGGATACCGTTCGCCAGACTCTTCTTCGAACCGCAGAACACAATGGTGATCTCATCGGCTTTGCTAAAGCCCAGCCAGCGTGCCATGTAAGTGTTCACCACCAGCACAATGGTCAGCAGCACCAGGCTGGCGACGATGATAAATACCAGCGAGCCCAACCCCACCTGATGCCAGATGCCGTGCGTGACGGCTTCGCTGAAGGCCGCGTAAACCACCAACAGAATCGAGGTCTGGTCGGTTTTGCCAATCAGCTTGCGGTTGCGCTCAATCCATTTGCCGATCAGCGGGCGTGACAGGTGCCCGACGACAAAGGGCACCAGCAGTTGCAGCACGATGGTGCCCACCTGTTGCAGGCTGCCGGTTTCGCCGTGAACGTTCATCAGCAGTCCTACCAGCAGCGGCGAAACGAAAATCCCCAGCAGGCTCGAGGCCGAAGCGCTGCATACCGCCGCGGCGACGTTGCCGCCCGCCAGTGAGGTAAAGGCGATGGCCGATTGCACGGTAGCGGGCAAAATACACAGATAAATAAAGCCGGAATACAGCTCGGGGCTGACGTTGACCGGCGACCACCATTTAAACAGCACGCCGAGCGTCGGGAAAATAATGAAGGTGCTGAACATCACCCACAGGTGCAGCCGCCAGTTGTTGCTGCCGGCCAGAATGGCTTCGCGCGACAGCTTGGCGCCGTGCATAAAGAACAGCAAGGCGATGGCGGCGATGGTCAGCGCGTTCAGCCAGCCGACGAACTCGCCGCGTGCCGGCAGGAACGAAGCCAGCAGCACGGTGGCGATCAGCGTCAGGGTAAAGCGATCGGGCAAAAATCTCATGGCGGCGTACTCGGATAAAAAATCAATGCGCCCATTGTTGCGCGGCGGGATATAATAATTAAATTGATTTATTTAATTCATTTATGAATAAAAAACATGAATTACTCGATTAAGCAGCTCAAGGTTTTTGTCGCCATTGCCCGCCACCGCAGTTTCAGCCGCGCCGGCGAGGCCATTGGTCTGACGCAATCGGCGGTCAGCCACAGCGTGAAAGAGCTGGAAGCGGAGGTCGGCGTTCGCCTGCTCGATCGCACTACCCGCGAAGTGGTGCTGACCGACGCCGGGCAGCGCCTGGCCAACCGTGTCGAACGTTTGCTGGATGAGTTGCAGTCATCATTGTTGGATGCGCGCAGCTTTGGCGTACAGCGGAGCGGCACGGTGCGGGTGGCGTCGAGCCAAACCATCTCCGCGCACCTGATGCCGCAATGCATCGCCGCAGGGGAAAAACAGTACCCGGATATTCGCATCATGCTGCGCGACCAGGCACAGCAGCAGGTACTGCACAGTATTCGCAACGCCGAGGTGGATTTTGGCATCGTGGTGGATCCGGTGCAGGCGGTGGATCTGGACTGCGAACCCATTTTGCACGAACCTTTCCTGCTGCTGTGCCGTAACGATCACCCCTTCGCCGGGCTGGCCGAGGTGCACTGGTCGGCGCTGAACGACAGCCGTTTGGTCTTGCAGGATTATGCTTCCGGCAGCCGGCCGCTGATTGACAGCGCACTGCGCCAACAAGGGGTGGCAGCGAAGGTGGTTCAGGAGATTGGCCACCCGGCGACGCTGTTCCCGATGGTGGCGGCGGGGATCGGCATCAGCATTTTTCCGGCGCTGGCATTACCCTTGCCGGAAGGTGGCCAATTGAAGGTGCGTCGGTTGGTGCCGGAAATAAACCGCGCGCTGATGCTGGTACGACGCAAAAATCGCTCGCTGACACCGGCGGCGGAGGTCATCTGGCAAGTGGTGGGGCAGCAGGCGGCGCTGTTGCAGCAGCAGCGCCGAGAGCAAGCGGACTACTGAGTCAGATATACACATCCACGGCATTGGCCGCCGTCGGGCGGTTAATACCGTCACCCTTGGCGGGAGCGATGCTCTCGCTGGCTTTGGCCATTTGCGCGGCCTGCTGTTTTTCCATTTCTTCTTTTTGAATACGCGCGATCTCGGCCTGCAGCATTTTGATCTGCGCCTGAATCAGCTGTTTCTGCTTTTCTATCTCTTTGGGATCGCCATCCGAGTCCTTCAGATCCACCAGCTTTTGTTGCAGCACCTGAATTTGTTTATTCAGCGCCTTGATACGCGCCGAGGATCCGCTGTCGGAAATTTTCACCTGATTGCCGTCGGCTTCCTGAGTTTCTTTCGGCTTGCCGCCCTCGGGCTGCGGGTTGAGCGGTTTGGCCATCAACACCTGGCCTTCATTGCCGGGGGCGCTGAAAACATGGCTGACGCCGGGTACGGTGTTTTTCACCGGAACAATCATGCTAATGCTGGTCGACATAATTCTCTCCCTGAGACTGGATGTAGCTGCTCAGGGTATCGGCAGTCTGGGGCAAAACTTTACCCGCGGATTTGCCGCAGGTGCGGCCAGCGTTGTAACCAGCCTTTGCCGACAACCCGCTGTTCATAGGCATCGAGGTCGCCGTTTTTGGCATTGAAGGTAATAGTGTCGGCAAACAGCCCCTCGAGACCGAACGGCGCGACCAGCGTAATGCTGTCATCTGCATTCAGGCGTGCGCCCACGGCCGTTTCCACCTCGGTCCAATAGCTGATGGCGTCTTCGCTATTGCGATAAGGGGCTCGACCGCTACGCAAATGCATACGCGCCTGGTTTTTCACCGACCAGGGCTGTGGCAGCCACTCTTGCAGTCGCGTTTCCAGCATGTGGTCACGTTCAGCTTCCGGGCGCTGTGGGTCGAAATGGATCACGTCGATGTCGTTGAGCGGCGTAGACGTAGCGTAACCGTGGCGCTGATCCCACACCAGATTGCGCACAAAACCGGCCCCCAGGCACCAGTCATTCAGCCCGAGCCGCCGTGCGGTGCGCAATGCCATCATTCTTTCACTATCTTGCTGTAACCATTGGATAATTTTCTGCTGCCGGGTCATTACCTCTCCTTTGTTGCGGCTACTGTAACCTGAAGCGCCCAGCGGCGAAATGCCGTGCATGATTTTAGTGCAGCTTACCCAACGGCAGATTGCCCGACAGAACAGATTAACGGGCTGATTTTTGGCAGAAAATAATTTCACGCGCCGACTGACTACACTTGGTACAGGGTTTGCTACTTCCACTGACCACTCAGGGCAGCACAGGGGACGCTATGTATCAGGCCACGCTTAGTCGGCGCAGCTACCGTTTCAGCGATTTACGCCAGTTGATGGCAAAGGCGTCACCGGCGCGTTCCGGCGATTATCTGGCGGAAGTGGCGGCAGACAGCGCAGAGGAACGCATGGCGGCGCGTATCGCGTTGGCGGAAGTACCGCTGAAAACCTTTCTCCAGCAGCTGTTGGTACCCTATGAACAGGATGAGGTCACGCGGCTGATTATCGACAGCCATGACGCCCTGGCTTTTGCCCCCATTTCGCACCTGACGGTAGGGGATTTTCGCGACTGGCTGCTGAGCGAGCAGGCGGACAGCGCGATGTTGGCGCGGGTGGCCGCCGGCATTACGCCGGAAATGGCGGCGGCAGTGAGCAAATTGATGCGTAACCAGGATCTGATCCTGGTGGCGAAAAAGTGCCGGGTCGTTACCCGCTTTCGCAATACCCTCGGTCTGCCGGGCCGTCTCAGCGTGCGGTTGCAGCCGAACCACCCGACCGACAGCCTGCAGGGCATTGCCGCCAGCATGCTCGACGGTTTGCTGTATGGCAGCGGCGATGCGGTGGTCGGTATCAATCCGGCCAGTGACAGCCTGCCGCTGCTGGAAAAGCTTAACTACATGCTGGACGACGTGATCCAGCGTTTCGCCATTCCTACCCAATCCTGCGTGTTGACGCACGTGACCAATACGCTGCGGTTGATGGAACGCGGCGCGCCGGTAGATTTGGTGTTCCAGTCGATCGCGGGGACCGAAGCGGCCAACCGAGGTTTCGGTATCAATCTGGCGCTGTTGGCGGAAGCGCAGCAGGCGGCACTGAGCCTCAATCGAGGCACCCTGGGCAATAACGTCATGTATTTCGAAACCGGGCAGGGCAGCTGTTTGTCGTCCAACGCACATCATGGCGTGGATCAGCAAACCTGCGAGGCACGGGCCTACGCGGTGGCGCGTCATTTCTCCCCCTTGCTGATCAACACCGTGGTCGGGTTTATCGGCCCGGAGTATTTGTACGATGGTAAACAGATAATCCGCGCCGGGTTGGAGGATCACTTCTGTGGCAAGTTGCTCGGACTGCCGCTGGGTTGCGACGTGTGTTACACCAATCACGCGGAGGCGGATCAGGACGACATGGACACGCTGCTGACGCTGTTGGCCACCGCCGGGCTGACTTTCCTGATTGGCGTGCCGGGCGCGGACGACATCATGCTCAATTATCAAAGCACCTCATTCCACGACGCATTGTATATCCGCGAACTGCTGGGGCTGAAACACGCGCCGGAGTTCGCCGACTGGCTGATAAAAATGCACATTACCGACGAACGGGGCCAGTTGCGCGACACGGCGGCCAACCATCCCCTGTTATTGGCGCTGCAAGGAGAGGGGAGATGAGCAAACCGGTCCACGTTAACCGTTGGGACGCATTGCGTGCCTTTACCGATGCCCGTATTGCGCTGGGGCGCACCGGCTCCAGCCTGCCTACCGAGGAGCTGCTTAAATTCGGTTTGGCGCATGCGCAGGCGCGTGATGCGGTTCATCAGCCGTTCGACAGCGAGACGTTGGGCGAGGCATTGCAGGAACAGGGGTGGCACACCCTGACGGTACACAGCCAGGCCACCGATCGCACCGCCTACCTCAGTCGGCCGGATCTCGGACGCCGGTTGGCTCCGGACAGCCGCAGCCTGCTGCTGGGCCTGCCGGAGAAACCGGCCGATTTACTGCTGGTGGTGGCGGACGGTTTGTCCTCCAAGGCGGTGCATCGCCAGGCGTTGCCGTTGTTGCAGGCATTGCGGCCGTATCTCGAAGTGCTGGGGCTGGCGGTGGCCCCGGTGGTGTTGGCGCATCAGTCGCGGGTCGCGCTGGGGGATGACATTGGCGAGTGTTTGCGGGCCAGAGCGGTGGCGATATTGATCGGCGAGCGGCCGGGCCTGTCGTCACCGGACAGCCTCGGCATCTACCTGACCTGGGGGCCGAACACCCAGCGGCGTGAGTCGGAGCGCAACTGCATCTCCAACGTGCGCCCGGAAGGGCTGGATTATCCGCAGGCGGCGTTCAAACTGGCGTGGCTGCTGGAGCAGGCTTTCCAGCGGCGGCTGACCGGGGTGGAACTGAAAGATGAAAGCGACAATCCGGCGCTGTATGGTCGAATCTCCCCGCTTTATTCCCAGCTCGGCGGCTGACCGATGCTTTGTTTAAGCAGAGTAATAAACAGATTCAGCCGCGCGGAGACCTTCGCCACCGGTCGCAGCAGGTAAATGCCCTGTTGCTCCTGGCGCGGATCTTCCAGCACCTGCAATAAGCGACCGGCCTGAATATCCGGCCCGACCACCCAGTTGGGTAAAAAGGTGAGCCCCAACCCCAGCAGCGCCGCCTGGCGTTGAGCGGTAAAGTCGTCACAGCGCAGCACCATGCTGCAGCGGCTCATCAGAGGGACGCTGAGAATTTGCGCCCAGCAGGCCGGTTGCTGCTTGTGGTAGCGGGCGATCAACCGGTGCTCCGGCAATGCGTTCAGGTCGGCCGGCTGCCCGTAGCGGGCAATATAATCGGGGCTGGCGCACATCACCCAGCGCTGGGTCGCTATGCGGCTGGCGTACAGTCCGCTGTCTTTCTGCTCGCCGATGCGAATGGCGGCGTCCAGCAGCTCCTGCGTCGGGTCGGTCTGGCGTTCGGTCAAATCCAGGTCGACAAACAATTGCGGATAGCCTTCAGCCAGCGTCGGCAACAGCGGCAGGATGTAGGTTTTGCCGAAGGTCGGCAGGCAACTGATACGCAGCGTACCTTGCGGTATATCGTTCAACGAAGCCAGTTCGGCGCGGATGTCAGTGATATCCGTCAGCAGCGCGGTTGCTCGCGCCTGCAGCCTTTCGCCCGCGTCGGTCAGCATCAGCCCCCGTGTGGAACGAATAAACAGCGTCGCGTCCAGCGCGTTTTCCAACGCATCAATGTGGCGTACCAGCGAAGAAGGCACCCTTCCCAGTTTGCGGGCGGCAGCGGAGAAGCTGCCCAGCAGGGCCACCTCGAGAAATATCGGCAGATGTTCAACATAGCGAGCGTCATTCATCTTTGCATTATATGCAAAAGCGTTTCTTATGAATACCAGGTTCTCCGTCTGCCGCATTGCGGCTACTCTTTTTTCGGGCTTACGGAAAGCGATGGCATGCCGTGAACCTCGCCGCACAGAGAGAAAATGCATAAAGCTCGCGGTTTTTAGAACGTTAAATACAGTATTTTCCTCAGGCTCGGTTGTGCGCCTGCGGTATTGATGATGACTTCAACACCAGATTAACCGTTCAAATTGATGCCCTGTTTACCAACAATGATTAGTGAAACTAAACCGTTGTTGACGTTGGGCGTCGCCGGCCTGCCGTGCCGGTTTTTTTGTCGCCGTTGGCTGAATCGTTCCACCTGAACGCGTTGCCGGCGACATCTTTGTTCACCTTCGGGTGAGCATTTTTGAACGCGCGGGGCATTTCACTCCGCGCTGGTGGAGGAGTTTTTATGAACGAAGACCACGGGTGTTCCTGCGCGCAGCATTTGGCGCAAGGGTTTGCCAGGCAGTCACTGAGCGTCGGGGAGGGCGAGATCTATCAAATCTCGCTGATGAGTGCATTAATCAGCGGCGTTTACGAAGGGGAAGTCACCATTGCCGAATTGCTCAAGCACGGCAACTTCGGCCTGGGCACTTTCAATCACCTCGACGGCGAACTGATCGCCTTCGACCAGGAAATTCACCAGTTGCGCGCCGACGGCAGCGCCCGACCGGCCAGTTTGCAGCAGAAAACCCCGTTTGCCGTTGTCACCTTTTTCCAACCAAGCGTTACCCAACACTTCGATCGCCCGATCACCAAGGCGCAGTTGCACCAGTGCATCGATGAGCAGGTCGCCTCGCCGAATCTGTTCTGCGCCCTGCGCGTCGACGGCGAGTTCAGTCATGTGGAAACCCGCACCGTGCCGCGTCAGGAACGGCCCTATCGCCCGATGCTGGAGGCGATAGAAGAGCAGCCGACCTTTGCCTTCCATCGACGCCAGGGCACCCTGGTGGGGTTCCGTTCGCCCGATTATATGCAGGGCGTTGGCGTGGCCGGTTATCACGAGCACTTTGTCACCGACGACCGCAGCGGTGGCGGTCACGTGCTGGATTACCAACTTGATCATGGTCGCCTGCAATTTGGCGTGATCACCCGTCTCAATCTTCAGTTGCCGCATGATGCGGATTTTCTGCGCGCCGACCTCTGTCCCGAGGATTTGGACAGCGCGATTCGTTCTGCCGAGGGTTAATTCCGCGACAGTCTTGGGTGTATTTTCAGGAGGTATTCCGTGAACAAGGCAAAAACAGACCATAACTGGTCATGCGGCGCAGATTTGGTGGTGAAAAATCTGGAGGCGCAGGGCGTCAAACACGTATTCGGTATTCCGGGGGCCAAGATCGACCGGGTATTTGATTCGCTGGAAGACGCACCATCGATAGAAACGGTGGTGGTGCGTCATGAAGCCAACGCGGCGTTTATGGCGGCGGCGGTCGGGCGCTTGACCGGCAAGGCCGGGGTGGCGTTGGTGACCTCCGGGCCAGGCAGCTCCAACCTGATCACCGGGCTGGCGACCGCCACCTCGGAAGGGGATGCGGTGGTGGCGTTTGGCGGGGCGGTGAAGCGCGCCGACAACCTCAAGCAAACCCACCAGAGTATGGACACCGTCAGCATGTTCCGGCCGGTGACCAAGTATTGCGCCGAAGTGCATGCCGGTTCGGCGATTTCCGAAGTGATCGCCAACGCTTTTCGCCACGCCGAGTTTGGCCGCCCGGGGGCGTCTTTCATCAGCTTGCCGATGGACATCGTCAATGAGCCGGTCAGCGCGCCGGTGCTGGCAGGGTGTCGGTTGCCGCGCATGGGCGCTGCCGCCGCCGAGGATATTCGCGCTGCGGTAAAACTGATCCAACAGGCAAAATGCCCGGTGCTGCTGCTGGGCCTGCAGGCCAGCCGCCCGGAAAACAGCGAAGCCGTGCGCCATCTGCTGCATCGCACTCATATGCCGGTAGTGGGCACCTATCAGGCGGCGGGGGTGATCGACGTTAATCACTTTGCGCGCTTTGCCGGTCGCGTTGGGCTGTTCAACAACCAACCCGCCGACCAACTGTTACAGAAGGCCGATCTGGTGGTCAGCGTCGGTTATGGTCCGATCGAATACGATCCCTGCATGTGGAACAGTCAGGGCCGACTGCAACTGGTGCATATCGACGTGTTGCCGGCGGACATCGATACCTGTTATCGCCCGGACATCGAGCTGGTGGGCAACATCAGCGCGACTCTCGACATGATGACCGAAGCCTTCAACAGCGTGGTGAGCGTGCCGGCCGAAGTGGAGTCGATCCTCAGCGATCTCGGGCGTCAGCGTAACGAACTGGCGGAACGTGCCGCTCGGCGCGGGGGGATGCCGATCCATCCGCTGCGTATCGTCAAAGAGCTGCAGGATATTGTCAGCGACGACGTGACGCTGTGCGTGGACATGGGCAGTTTCCACATCTGGATTGCGCGTTACCTTTACAGCTTCCGGGCGCGCCAACTGTTGATTTCCAACGGCCAGCAAACCATGGGGGTGGCGCTGCCGTGGGCCATCGGCGCGGCGCTGGTGCGGCCGGGCGACAAAGTGGTGTCGATTTCCGGCGACGGCGGTTTTATGCAGTCGAGCATGGAGCTGGAGACCGCCGTGCGGCTGAAAAATAACATCGTGCACGTGATTTGGGTGGATAACGCCTACAACATGGTGGAGATGCAGGAGATGAACAAATACCGCCGTAAATCCGGGGTGGAATTCGGGCCGATTGATTTTAAAGCCTACGCCGAGGCGTGCGGGGCGGTTGGGTTTGCCGTGCAGTCGGTGGATGACCTGCGGCCGATGCTGCGCCAAGCGATGGAAATTCAGGGGCCGGTGGTGGTGGCCATTCCGGTCGATTACGCCGACAACTACAAACTGATGGCGCAAATGAACTTCAGCCAGATGATTTAATTTCAACAGGCGTAAAAACCACGGGGAATGCCGTCTGCGGCGTTCCCTTTTTTCATGGCTAAAATTTGTCCTTTACATCCCTAACTGCATGATTTATTGGTATCCATCGAGTCTATTTTCTATACCGGGGATGGCAGGATGAAAACAAAAGCAATAACGATGACGCTGGGATTATTGGCTTTGACGGTGATGGGCGGCGCTCGCGCCAGTACGCTGGTTTATTGTTCCGAAAGCTCGCCGGAAGGGTTTAATCCGCAGCTGTTTACCTCTGGCCCGACGGTGGACGCCAGTTCGGCGACGATCTACAACCGGCTGGTGGACTTCAAAACCGGCACCGTTGAGCTGCAACCCAGCCTGGCGGAAAGCTGGCAGGTCAGCGAAGACGGCAAGAATTACACTTTTCATCTGCGCAAAGGGGTGAAATTCCAGAGCAACAAATACTTTACTCCCACCCGTGATTTCAACGCCGACGACGTCATCTTCTCCTTTATGCGGCAAAAAGACGCCAACAATCCTTATCACAAGGTCTCCAACGGCGCTTACACCAATTTTGAGTCGATGGAGTTCGGCACGCTGATCAACCACATTGTCAAAGTGGACGACAACACCGTGCGCTTTGAGCTTTCGCGTGCCGAAGCGCCATTTGTGGCCGATCTTGGCATGTATTTCGCCACCATCCTCTCCGCCGAATATGCCGATGCGATGCTCAAGGCCGGCACCCCGCAACGGGTGGATAACGACCCGATCGGCACCGGTCCTTTCCAGTTGGTGCAATACCAGAAGGACGCGAAGATCCTCTACAAGGCGTTCGACCACTATTGGGAAGGCAAACCCAAGGTTGACCGCCTGGTGTTCTCCATCACCCCGGATGCGGCGGTGCGCTATGCCAAGCTGCAAAAGAACGAGTGTCAGGTTATGCCGTTCCCCAATCCGGCGGATCTGGCGCGTATGCGTCAGGACCCGAATATTCAGGTGATGGAGAAATCCGGCCTGAACATCGGTTTTTTAGCGTTCAATACCCAGAAAAAACCGCTGGATAACGTCAAGGTGCGGCAGGCGCTGGCGTTGGCAGTCAACAAACCGGCGATCCTCGAGGCGGTGTTCCACGGTGCGGGCCAGCCGGCGAAAAACCTGCTGCCGCCGACCCAGTGGGGCAGCAATGACAAGATTGAGGATTACCCGTATTCCCCGGAGAAAGCCAAAAAGTTACTGCAAGAGGCGGGGTTAGGGCAGGGCTTTGCGATAGATCTCTGGGCGATGCCGGTACAGCGGCCCTATAACCCGAACGCCAAGCGCATGGCGGAGATGATCCAGTCAGACTGGGCGAAGATTGGCGTGAAGGCCAAGATTGTCACCTTCGAGTGGGGTGAATACCTGCAGCGGATAAAAAATGGCGAGCATCAAACGGCCTTGATGGGCTGGACGACCGCCAACGGCGATCCGGATAACTTCTTCGGCCCGCTGTTTACCTGCGTTTCGGCCAACGGCGGTTCGAACTCGGCCAAGTGGTGTTATCCGCCGTTCGACAAGCTGATCCTGCAAGCCCGTGAAGAGAACGACCATGCCAAGCGGGTGGCAATGTATGAACAGGCGCAGGTGATGATGCATGACCAGATGCCGGCGCTGATGATTGCTCACTCGACCATTTTTGAGCCGGTGCGCAAAGAAGTGAAAGGCTACGAGATTGACCCCTTTGGCAAACACATCTTCAAACAGGTGTCGCTGGAGAAATAAAAAATAGAAAAGGGCTGCCTGGCAGCCCTTTTGGGTGTTAGGGGCGCAGCGTGTGAACTGCGCCCCATAGCATAGTGGCCTGGCATCAGAAATGCGTGTTGATGCTCATATAGTAAGTGCGGCCCGGTTCGTTATAGGTGGCTGCACCCGCACCGGCAATGTTAATGGCGCCGGTGGTTGGGTCGCCGACGTTCTGCGCGTTACCTTCGCGGAACTGGCGCTTGTCGAACAGGTTGTCGATACCGGCGGTAACGCTGACGTTCTTGGTTACATCATAGGTCGCGCTGGCGCCGACTACGGCATACGGGCTGACTTCCTTGGTTTCGGTACCGCTAACCGGCTTACCCTGGTAGTTATACTTCTTCGGTTTCTGACGGCCGTACCAGGTCAGGGTCGATTGCATCGACAGATCCTGGGTCGCCTGCCAGCTCAACGTCGAGTTGATGGTGAACTTAGGGATCACCGACAGATAATCACCGGTGCTCTTATTCTTGTTCTCAATCATATAGGTGGCGTTGTTGCTCCAGGAGACGGTCTCGCTGACCGGCACGTTCAACGTCCCTTCCAGACCTTGCACTACTGCCTTCGGCACGTTTTCCCACTGGTAAATCGCCGTACCGGTGCTGCTGGTGCCGATGCGGCTGTTACCCGCTTCGATTTTGTTGTGGTAGTCGTTGCGGAAATAGGTCACGCCGGCCAGCCAGCCTTCATTGTGGAATTCCAGCCCGACTTCTTTGTTGACGCTGGTTTCCGCCTTCAGATCGTCGTTACCCAACAGGTAGCAGCCATTAGTGACGTCGCTGGACGCACAACCCTGACCTTTGCTGTACAGCAAATAGTTCTGGTTGGTCTGGTACAGGTTAGGCGCTTTGTAGGCGCGGGCGATGCCCATTTTCAGGGTGAAGTTGTCACCCAGTTCCTGTGACAGATTCAGCGACGGGCTCCAGTTGTTGCCGGCCTCGGAGTGCAGATCGTAACGCAAGCCCGGCGTCAGCATGGTGCTGTCGGTCAGCTCCATGTTGTCTTCGGCAAACAGCGAGAAGATATGGGCGGAGGCGTACGGGCTACGGGTGCCGGTCCCTTGACCGGGCAGGGTGCCGCCCATCAGCGTTTGGCTGGTGGAAGAGCCGTCCTTCATCCGTTGTTGGTTCCATTCGGTACCCAGGGTGGCGGTTTGCGTCACGCCCAGCTCGAAGGGCACACTGACTTCGCTGTGTGCCAGGAAATCGTCCAGTTTGGTGGTGCCAAAGCCTTCGTTTTTGGCATCGAAAATGCCTTCGGTACCGCCGGCCAGACCTTCATTCAGACGGGTATTGCGCGTGCGCTCGAACTGAATGTAGTTGTTGGTGCTGACGCCGTTGTCCCAGGCACCACGGTGGTTGAGGCCGAAGGTCTCGCGGTAGATGCGGTTGGTCTCTTTACCGTAGTTGCTCTGTACCAGCGCATTGGTGTTGGTGTTCTGAGTATCACCGGCATACAGGTTGCCCTGGCGGCCATAGGAATATTCAAACTCCAGGGATTGCAGGTGCGCGAAATCCCAGTGCAGCAGGGCATCGATGTTTTTGTCGACCACCCCTTCACGGCCGGAAGGAATGCTGCTGGCATAGGCGCCTACACGCTCAGACTTATGCGATTCATTAATGTCCCAGGCGTCGGCCTGCGTTTTGCTGTAACCGCCGAACAGGCGAAAACTCAGTTGATCGGTCAGCGGACCGGACAGGCTGAAGTCGGTACGCTTGGTAGAACCTTCCTGCTTATGCTGCGGTACGTTGAAATAGGTGTTCAACGAGCCGTGCAGCTCTTTGGTGTTCTTCTTGGTGATGATGTTGACCACGCCGCCGGCAGCGCCGTTGCCGTAACGTGCCGCAGCCGGGCCGCGCAGCACTTCGATGCGTTCAATCATTTCCGGCGGCACCCAGGCGGTATCGCCACGGGTATCACGTTCACCGCGCCAGCCCTGACGCACCGAGTTGCGGCTGCTGGCCGGTTTGCCGTCGATCAGGATCAGGGTATTTTCCGGGCCCATGCCGCGGATATCGATCTGGCGGTTGTTGCCGCGCTGGCCGCTGGTGGAGTTACCGGTCAGGTCAACGCCGGGCATGGTGCGGATCAGCTCGCTGATATCGCGTGCCGGTGGGCGTTTTTTGATCTCGTCGGCGGTGATGGTGGAAACCCCCGGCGCCTGCAGGTTCTGCTTGGCCGCGGTGACGACAATGGTGTCCTCGGTGGCTTCTTTTTTGTTTTTGGCGACGTTGTCTGTTTCTGTGGTGGTATCAGTTTGCTGTGCGGCGTGTGCAAAAGCGGACGCGCCTAACCCTAACCCGATGAGTGTGGCTAAGGAATAACGTGATAGTTTGCTGTTCATCTGAGAGTTCCTACCTTGCTGCCTTTCTCGGGGCACCGAAGCAGTGGCTCTCCGGCGGTGAGAAGGGCGGTTGTAGTTTTTTGTTTTCGGAAAGATAAACCCAACCGGCCAACGTGCAGTGGCCACGACATTGGATTCAGCGCTAAAACCCGGTATCCGTCCCTGTTGAAGAATACCTGCCCTGTTTACGAGCCAATACACACTATTGCAAACGCAAATAATTATCAATAGTATTCGGTTTACCGTTTTCTTGGGCAGCACCTCGCGCCGCGAAATTACCGGCTTTCCTGAAGCTGCCAGCTAAATAGTGAATAGGCGTTTTGAAAACAAAATCCGAGTCAGAAAGCAGCAGATTATTATCGAGCAAGCACGCCGGGCGCCATGGATGGTGGCTGAATATCGCCAAACGCGGCACGCCGCTGGTTGAGCTGCAAGGGGATGGACGCGGGAAGGTCACGTTTTTATGGCGTGATCCTCAGGGATGTGAGCTTACCTCAGCCTATCAACGCGTTTGGATCCACATCAATTGTCTGACCGACCACCACCAGTCGTCGCCGCCGCAGAGCCTGCAACGGCTGGAAGGGACCGACGTCTGGTACTGGCAAACCGAGCTGAGTGCCGATTGGCGCGGCAGCTACTGCTTTATTCCCTGCATGGACGACCGTCCGCTGATCCAAAGTGATGAAGATACGCACCTCAATATGCATGTGATCCGCCATTGGTGGCATCAGGTGTTTGCCGGCGCGACCCAGGATCTGCTTAATCCTCATCGCTCCTGGTCGGCGGTCGGCGGCCACGTGCTGTCCGGCCTGCACATGCCGGAGGCGCTGCCGCAACCGGCCTGGCAGGATTTCGATCGCTATGCGGTCGCCAGCGGACGCTGCACCCCAGCGCCACCCGCCCGTTTACAGCGTCACCGTTGGCACAGCGAGCGGTTGGGTAATAGCCGTAACGTCTGGGTATACACCACCGGCGACAGCGATCCTTCCCAACGCCCGCTGGCGATAATGCTGGATGGCCAATTCTGGGCAAGCAACATGCCGGTCTGGGATCCGCTGATGCAGTTGACCCGCGAAGGCAAGCTGCCGGAGGCGGTTTATCTGCTGATCGACATTATCGATCTCAAGCACCGTTCCCAGGAGCTGGCCTGTAATGAAGATTTCTGGCTGGCAGTTCAAGAAGAACTGCTGCCGCAGGTCGCCGAACGGGCGCAGTACCAGCGCGATCCCGCCCGTACTCTGGTGTGCGGTCAAAGTTTTGGCGGCTTGTCATCGCTGTACGCCGGGCTGCACTGGCCGCAGTGTTTTGGTGGGGTGATCTGTCAGTCCAGCTCCTTCTGGTGGCCACGCCGCGATATGTATCAACAGCAGGAGATACCGGCCGATGCCGGTTGGCTGCTGCGCCAGGTTGAACAGGGCGTTGGCAACGGCCAACTGAAGGTGTTCATGGAAGCCGGCGTGCATGAAAAAGTGGCGCGCCGGGTCAATGATCGGATGGCGGATTTGCTGCGTGATGCCGGTCACCGGGTGCAATACCGGGTGGTGGCAGGCGGCCACGACCATTTGTGTTGGCGCGGTGGCCTGATGGATGGCCTGCAGGCGCTGTGGGCGGATCAACATCCTGCCCCCTCAGTCAATCTAACCTTCACTGCCCAAGGAGTCCGCGATGGAAACTCTGAACCCGTTCGATGACGAGCAACAAAGCTGCCTGATTGTGCAGAATGATGAATTGCAATACAGCCTGTGGCCGGACTTTAGCGCTGTGCCGGCGGGGTGGACGCCGGTGTTCGGCCCGGCGGCGCGGCCGCTGTGCATGATTTGGCTGGAACAGCATTGGCAGGATATGCGGCCCGCTTCGCTGCGTAAGGCGTGATGGCGCCAATACCGATAACAGGAGTCAGTACCTTGTCAGACAGCACTTTATTACCGACCGAATCGCCGCTCGTCACTGAACTGCCGTTGGTCGCCGCGCAACCCGGGATCTGGGTTGCCGATCAGATTTCACCGCATGCCAATGCTTATGCGGTTTCCCACTATATCGAGCTGAACGGCCCGCTGGATCAGGCATGCCTGTTGCGGGCGATTGAGCAGGGGCTGTCCGAAGTGGATACCCTGCAGTTCCGCTTTGCAGAGTGCGATGGGGTGCCGATGCAATGGCATGACCCGGCGCTGGCGATCCTGCCGGTTGAATACATTGATCTCAGCGAATCTCCCGATGCCGCTGCGGCGGCACGTGCCCTCATGCAGTTGGATATGTCCGGTGATTTACGTATCGGCAGCGGCAATGCGCTGTATCGCCATATGCTGATCCGTCTGTCGGATCAGCGCTGGTTCTGGTATCAACGTTATCACCACATTCTGGTGGATGGCTTCAGTTTCACCGCCATTGCCCGCAGAATTGCCCATATTTATACCCGGATGTTGCGTAATGAACGGCCGGATGCGACCCCCTTTAGCGCCTTCAGCGACGTGGTCGAGGAATATCAGCGTTATGCGCAGTCGCCCACCTGTCAGCGTGACGCCGCCTTCTGGTTGAGCAAGGCGCAGCAGTTGCCGACGCCGGCCACCCTTTGCCCGCAGCCGCTGGCGGGACAGACGCCGACCACCCGTATTCACCGGTTATCGCAACTGTGCGATCGGCAAGACTTTACGCAACTGGTGAATGCCGGTCAGCAGCAGTTTAGCGTCGCGGATATGGCACTGGCGCTGGTGGCGCTGTGGGTATCGCGTCTGAGCGGGCATGCCAGCTACAGCGCCGGCTTTATCTTTATGCGCCGTACCGGGTCGGCCGCGCTGTGCGCCAACGGGCCGGTGATTAACGTTTTGCCGATCGAAATGCACCTTGATCCTCAGGCGACGTTGAGCGAAGTCGCCGGCAATATCGGCCGTGAGTTGAAAACCGTTCGCCGCCATCAGCGCTACGAAGCGGAACAGGTGCAGCGTGATTTGGGACGGATTGGCGATGCCCAGCCGCTGTACGGCACCGTGTTCAACTTCAAAATGTTCGATTTCCAGCTGGATTTCGGCGGTATCGAAGGCATTACCCATGAGCTGGCCTCCGGGCCGGTGCGTGATCTGGAAATTGCGTTGTACCTTGATGAAGGCGGCACGCTGAAGGTCGATTTGCTGGCCAATGCCGAGCGTTATCAACGCGATGAACTGGCGGCACATCTGCAGCGCTTGCCGCTGCTGCTGCGTCAGTTTGCCGCACAGCCACAGATGCCGATCGGCGACGCCGATTTGCTCACCGAGCAAGACCGTCAACTGCTGGCCCGGGTTAACGACACCGCATACCCGGTGCAGGCGCAGACCCTCAGCGGCCTGCTGGCGGAGCAGGCGCAGAAAACCCCAGACGCCCCGGCGCTGGCCGATGCGCAATACCAATTCAATTACCGGGAGACTCGCGAACAGGTCAGCGCTCTGGCGCGTTTGCTGACGGAGCAGGGCGTGCAGCCAGGCGATATCGTCGCCGTCGCCTTGCCGCGTTCGGTCTTTTTGTCGCTGGCGTTAATGGCCATCGTCGAAGCCGGGGCGGCCTATTTGCCGTTGGACACCGGTTATCCTGACGAGCGCCTCGGCATGATGCTGGAAGACGCCGCGCCGCGCCTGATCATCACCGAACCTACCCAGCAGGCGCGATTCGCCGGCAAAGGGGAGATCCTGCTGTATGACACGCCGTTGTCGACTGACAGCGCCGCGAACGTCAGGCTGAGCGGGCCAACGCCGCATCACCCGGCCTACATTATCTTTACCTCCGGCTCGACCGGGCGGCCGAAAGGCGTGTTGGTGGGCCACCAGGCGATCGTCAACCGTTTGCTGTGGATGCAACATCAGTATCCAATGGCGGCGGGCGATGTGGTGTTGCAGAAAACTCCCTGCAGTTTTGACGTCTCGGTATGGGAGTTTTTCTGGCCGTTGATGGTCGGCGCTCAGTTGGTGATGGCGCCACCGGAAGCGCACCGCGATCCGGAACAGCTGCTGCAGTTGATTGACCGGCACCGCGTCACCACCATGCACTTTGTCCCTTCGATGCTGGCGGCCTTCGTCAGCGCGCTGGATAACCCGCAGGCGGTGGCGTGCTGTGCACCGTTACGGCAGGTATTTTGCAGCGGTGAAGCCTTGCCGGCAGAGCTGTGCCGCCTGTGGCAAAGCCGTACCGCAGTGCCGTTGCATAACCTGTACGGGCCGACCGAAGCGGCGGTGGACGTCAGCTGGCATCCGGCCTGGGGTGAGGCCTTGGCTGCGGTCACTGGCGCTAATGTGCCGATTGGTTTGCCGGTTTGGAACACAGGTTTGCGCATCCTCGATACGCGCCTGCGGCCAGTGCCGCCGGGTGTCGCCGGGGACTTGTACCTCACTGGCGTCCAATTGGCGCACGGCTATCTGGGACGACCGGAACTGACTGCCAGCCGCTTTGTGGCCGATCCTGACGGCGACGGCGGACGAATGTATCGTACGGGCGACGTCGCCCGCTGGTTGCCGGGGGGCGAGGTGGAATACCTCGGCCGCAGCGACGATCAGTTAAAAATTCGCGGGCAACGTATTGAGTTGAGTGAAATCGATCATGCGTTGCTGTCTCTGCCGGGCATCAAGCAGGCGGTGACCCACGCGCTGGTGCTGGAACATACGCCGACAGATCCCGGCGGCGGCGATGCCCGTCAGCTGGTGGGCTATCTGGTGGCGCAGCCTGGTGTTCGTCTCGATTTGGACGCGCTGCGTGCAGCGTTGGCCGATCGCCTGCCACCGCATATGGTGCCGGTGGCGCTGGTCGAGATGGATGCTCTGCCGCTGAGCGCCAACGGCAAGCTGGATCGTAAAGCACTGCCGCAACCGCAAACCGGCGCCAGAGCCGCAGGGCGCGAGCCGCAGGCGGGGCTGGAGACGGCGATCGCCGCGGTGTTCGCTCGTCTGCTGCAACGCGAAACTGTGTTTGCCGACGACGATTTCTTCGCCCTCGGCGGTCACTCGCTGTTGGCAATGCGTCTGGCGGCGGAGCTGCGGCGTGAGCTGGGCAAGGCGGTGTCGGTAGGGCAGGTGATGGTGGCCTCCCGCGTGGAACAGTTGGCGCAACTGTTGGCGGAAGAACGCACTCAGGAAGAAGCCGATCAAACCGGTTTCGACAGCGTCTTGCCGCTGCGCACCACCGAGGGCCCGACGCTGTTCTGCTTGCATCCGGCATCCGGTTTCTCCTGGCAGTTCAGCGTGCTGCCGCGTTACATCGATCAGCATTGGTCGCTGGTGGGGATACAGTCACCCCGGCCGGCCGGCCCGTTGGCACTCAGCGAAAATATGGACCAGGTATGCGACGCGCATCTGGAGACGGTGTTGCAGGTGCAGCCTTATGGCCCGTACCACTTTATCGGTTACTCGCTGGGTGGCACTCTGGCGCAGGGCATCGCAGCTCGCTTGCAGGCACGGGGCGAAGTAGTGGCTTTCCTTGGGTTGCTGGATACCTACCCGCCGGAAACGCAGAACTGGGACGTGATGCTGGATGACAACGTATTGAAAGAAGTTCAGCGCGAACGGCAGCAGTTCCTGGCGGTGTCTGAAGATGCGCTGGATCCGGCGTTGGGGGAAACCCGCGTGGCGATGTTCGATAATATCGAAGCCAACTATGCCGATTCGGTACGCCTGCTTTCAGCGACCCATACGGCGAACTTCAAAGGACAGGCCACGCTGTTTGTCGCACGCCAGACGTTGCAGGAAGGAATGGATGTGCAGCAGACCTGGTCGCAGTACGTGGACGCGTTACAGGTTCATGAACTGGACTGCGCGCACGTGGATATCGTTTCACCAACGTCGTTCAAGGTATTAGGACCGTTGTTGAACCGCATTCTGCGAGCGTTGTAATACCCAGTGACGTTAGGGGGCGAATACATTCGCCCCGGTTAATTCGGGCCCAGCATGCTGGGCCCCTACATCTCGATTACTTACCCAGCGGTACCACCAACGGCGTGTGCGAGACGGGATCGTCAATGATCATGCAGCGCAGGCCGTAGACCTTTTCGATCAGTTCCGGCGTCACAATCTCCTTGGGTGCACCCTCGGCCACCACCTTGCCGTCGCGCATGGCAATCAGATGCGTGGCGTAACGGCAGGCATGGTTGAGATCGTGCAGCACCACCACCAACGTATGGCCGTTTTCACGGTTTAACTGACGCATCAGTTCCAGCAGGTCGATCTGATGGCTGATATCCAGCCAGGTGGTCGGCTCATCCAGCAGCAGCAGCGGCGTTTGCTGCGCCAGCACCATGGCAATCCACACCCGTTGACGCTGTCCGCCGGAAAGCGTGTCGACCGGCTGTTCGGCCAGTTCAAACACGCCGGTGGAGCGCATCGCCTGCTCTACCGCTTGCTGGTCTTCTTCACGCCAGCGGCTGAACAGACGCTGATGCGGGTAGCGACCACGGGCCACCAAATCAAACACGGTAATGTCACCCGGCGCGGTCGAGCTTTGCGGCAGCAGCCCCAACTGGCGCGCCACCTCTTTGGTGGCATATTCACTGATGTGTTTGCCGTTGAGCCAGATAGCCCCGGCCTGCGGCTGCATCAAACGGCTGAGGGTGCGCAGCAAGGTGGATTTACCGCAGGCGTTGGGCCCGATAATCACCGTCAGTTCGCCGTGCGGGATAGAAACGGAAAGGTCGCTCGCGACGATTTTCTTGTCATAGCCGAGCGTCAGATTTTCGGCGCGTAACGGCGCGGGCTGCAAGGGTTCAGCATTCATTTTTTTCGTGACTCACGGATTAATAGCCAAATCAGATAAATGCCGCCCAGGCTGACGGTCAACACCCCGACCGGCAACTGATAAGGCATAAACAGGCGTTGTGCTGCGACATCGGCAAGCAGCAGCAACAGGGCGCCCGTCAGGGCTGTCAGCAACAGGACGCTGCGGTTGGCGCACAGGCGCCGTGCAATTTGGGGCGCCACCAGCGCAATAAAGGAGATCGGCCCGGCGACGGCGGTCGCGGCGGCGGTCAGGGTGACGCCAACCAATAACAGCATCACGCGCGAGCGCTCTACCGGTACGCCGAGTGCGCAGGCGGTATCATCGCCCATTTCCAGCAGCCGCATACGGCGGGCCAGCATCAGCAGCAACAGGCAGCACAGCGCAATCACCGCCAGCACCGGCAGGCTTTTCGCCCAGGTGACGCCGTTGAGCGAACCGGCGCTCCACAGCCCGGCGGTCATGGCGGACTCCAGCGAGGCGCTGATGATAAGCCAGGTATTGCCGGCTACCAGCAGGGCGCGCACGGCGATGCCGACGATAATCAAACGGAATGACTCGACGCCGTTGCGCCATGCCAGCAGATAAATCAGCGCGGCGGTCAGCAAGCCGCCGGCCAGTGCCCCGGAGGTGATGCCGAGAACGCCGCCGTTAAACAGCACTATCGCCACCAGCACGCCACTGTAGGCACCGGTATTAAAGCCAATGACGTCCGGGCTGCCGAGCGGGTTGCGCAGCAGCGATTGGAAAATGGCACCGCTGATGCCCAGCGCCGCGCCCAACAGCAGCGCCATTATTACGCGCGGCAAGCGCCACTGGGTAACAATCACCGCCAGGTTGGCCGGGCCTTCACCGCGTAGGGCGTCGATCACCTGCCAGGCACTGAGCGACAGAGCGCCGGAACCCAGGGCATAAATCGCCAGCGCTGCGGCGGCGAGCAATAACAGCAGTGCGGTCAGCGCCGGACGCGGCAGGGCACGCATTTTGTGGTTGGCCATCAGGCGGGTTGCGGACGTCGACATTAGCGCTGCCTCCGGAACATATGGCGCTGGCGCACCAGCATGATCAGCAGCGGTGCGCCAATCAGGGCGGTGACGATGGAAACACGCAGTTCCCCGGCGACCAGGAAGCGGCCGATCAGATCGGCGCTCAGCAGCAGGATCGGGGTCAACACCAAGGTCCACGGCAGCATCCAGTGCAGTTCGGAACCGGCCAGCCGCCGGGCAATGTGCGGCATCATCAGCCCGACAAAGGCAATGGGGCCGACGGCGGCGGTGGCACCGCCGCACAGCAGGGTGATCGCCAGCAGGCCCAGCAACTGGGTGCGAACGATACCGGTACCCAGCGCGGTGGCCAATTCATTGCCCATGCTCAGGCTGTTCAGCGATTTGCTCATCCACAGTGTGATCAGGGTGCCCAGCAGGATCGGCAAAGCGACGGTACGCACCACCTGCATATTTTGAATATCCAGCGAACCGGCCTGCCAGAAACGCAGTTGATCAAAAACCAATGGGTTCAACAGGGAAATGCCGGAGGTCATGCCTTCCAGCACCGCCGCCAGTGCGACACCGGCCAGTGTCAGGCGAACCGGGTTCAGGCTGCTGCCGCCCAGAGCGCCGATCAGCGCGACCAGCAGAGCGGCCAGCATAGCGCCGGCGAAAGCGAACCACAGATATTCGCCCACGTGAGCGGCGCCAAAGAAGGTGATGCCCAGCACCACGGCAAAACCTGCCCCGGCGTTAACCCCGAGAATGCCGGGATCGGCCAGTGGGTTGCGGGTGAGGGTTTGCATCAATACGCCGGACAAGCCCAGGGCGATGCCGGCCAATACGCCGACCAGGGTGCGCGGCAGTCTGGCGTGGGTAATGATGGTGCAGTCCGCGCTGCCACACTGGCCGTTAAGCGCCTGGATAACCGTGTCGAAGGGGATAGATTTGGCGCCGAGCGACAGGCTGAGCAGCATGACGATCAACAGTGCGCAAACGGCAATCAGCAGGCCAAACAGTTTGCGACGAAATGAGCGGGTAGGGCCGCCAATAAGACGTTCCCTCGGGGTAGAAACGGGTGGTGTGCAATGGCGTGAAGTCCGTAACATAACAATCCATTATTTAATTGAATATAAATGAGTTTTATTATCATTATTGATTGCTTTCATCTATGGTACCATGAGTCCCTTCGCTATTGCAGCACCGATGCTGTCCCTTTTCTTTAGTTGTGGTGAGAAAGCTCATGAGTAAGCCCTCTATTTTGCTTGATTTTGGCCTGCTTAAAACCAATGGCGCTTTTCGCGCCGTATTCTGCGCGCGTTTTATTTCCATTTTGGCGCTCGGGTTGATGGCCATTGCGATCCCGGTGCAAATCCAGGCCTTGACCGGCTCGACGCTGCTGGTCGGGTTGTCGGTGACGCTGGCGGGCAGCGGCATGTTTGCCGGGTTGCTGATGGGAGGGGTACTGGCCGATCGCTACGAACGCCGCCGCCTGATTTTATTTGCCCGCTCCACCTGCGGTATCGGTTTTGTCGGCCTGTGCCTGAATGCCGCGTTGCCTGCGCCGTCATTAACGCTGATCTATCTGCTGGCCGTCTGGGACGGGTTCTTCGGTGCCGTCGGCGTGACGGCGCTGCTGGCGGCGACCCCGGCGCTGGTAGGGCGTGAAAATATCGTTCAGGCCGGGGCCATCAGCATGCTGACGGTGCGTTTTGGCTCGATCCTCTCCCCGGCGATTGGCGGGCTGGTGATTGCCAACGCCGGAGTGACGTGGAACTACGCTTTGGCGGCATTGGGTACCTTACTGACGTTGATCCCCTTGTTGCGCCTGCCGCAGTTGTTGCCGCCGCCGCAACCGCGTGAGCATCCGCTGCGTGCGCTGGCCGGGGGTTTTGGCTTCCTGTTCCGCAACCGGGTGATTGGCATGGTGGCGCTGATCGGCGCGCTGCTGACGATGGCCAGCGCGGTACGCGTGCTGTACCCGGCGATGTCCGGCATGTGGCAAGTCAGTGCGGCGCAGCTGGGCTTTATGTATTCCGCTGTACCGCTGGGGGCAGCGATTGGCGCCTTCACCAGTGGCCGGGTGGCTCACGTGGCACGGCCGGGTTGGATGATGCTGATGACGGCGATTGGCGCATTTGTCGCTATCGGCCTGTTCGGGCTGATGCCCTGGTATGGTCTGGCGTTGTTCTTCCTGGTGATTTTCGGCTACCTGAGCGCGCTGAATTCATTGTTGCAGTACGGGCTGATTCAGAACCTGACGCCGGATGCATTCCTCGGACGCATTAATGGCCTGTGGACGGCGCAAAACGTGGTGGGTGACGCATTGGGGGCATTGTTGCTGGGGGCGATGGGGGCGTTTATGTTGCCGGCCATGACCTCAACCAGCTTTGGTTTTGGCGTAGCGGTACTCGGCGTAGTACTGGCATTTGCGATGCGCGGTCTGCGACAGGTGAGCATTGGCGGGCAAGAAAGCGATCTCCAGCCCGCCACGGAAGCTACTGAGAAATAAACTGCTTTTCCAACCGCGTCAGCAGGTTGCTGGCGCTGTAATAATCCAGCCGGAAGGTGTCATTCCCCAGCGCATAAACCCGCTGGTGTTGCACCGCCGGCAGGTGAGCAAGGAAAGGATTGGCCATTAGCCGTTGTGCGTCGCTGTCGCTGTTGGCGAACAGCATCAGAGTCTGGCCATTCAGGCCTTCCGCCAGGTTTTCCCCGGCAAGTTGAATGATGTCCTTGCGCATTCCCATGCTGCGGCTGTTGTTCAGCTTGTCTGACGGGACCGCCAGGGTGAACCCCAATTGCTTGAGCATTTGCCCCTGAGAGGATTCTGCGGTCCACAGGTTGGCTGATTTGCCGTCGGCACTGAATACCAGTGCGGAGATCGGTTGTTCCGGCAGTTTCATGCGCTGCTTCAGCGACTGTTCACGGCTATCGAAATCACTGACGACTTTTTGCGCTTCGGCTTCATGCCCAGTGGCCTGACCCAGTTCGGTCGCCAGCGCCTGCCAGCTTTTGTCGTCGTAATTGACCACCAGCACCGGGGCAATGGCAGAGAGCTGATCGTACAAACGCAGGGCGGAATCGGCCCCGGTAGCGGAGATGATAATCAGATCGGGCGCTTCACCGGCAATGGCTTCTGCGTTGGGCTCGCCGATGTACAGGCGTTTAACGCCGCGTTGTGCCGCGATAGCGCTCCATTGATGGAAGAACCCTTGCCGATCCGCCAGGCGGCTGCCGGGCGTGGTGGCGCCGCTGGCGATGACCGGTGCATCGATCGCCAGCAGGGTACCGGTGACGGTAACGCTGGTGGAAACGATACGGGTAGGGGGCTGCTGCAAGGTCACCACACCGTGTGATGTTTCGATTTTACGCGGCCAACCGGCCTCTGTGGCATGGGCTGCGCCAATGGTCAGCATGCCAAACAGCGCGAAGCCGAAGAACAGGATCTTCTTCATAAAACATTCCTTGGACGTTAAATAGTAATACTTATCATTTATATAATTAAAGCTGCTGATTTTATAGCACGATTATGAAGAGAAGAACTGTTTACATTTATTGACATAGCATATTCACGAAGGTAATTTAACGCGATTCAATACAAATGATAATCATTATTATACAGGTTATTGTTCATGATACGAACGGGAGAACCGATGAGCGTTACAGTAAAGGGTACCGGGCAGAAGAAGCCGCAAAGCAAGGATGACGAATCGTCCGTTGCAGGCGTGTCGCCGACCTCCGGCTTTTTCTTTACCTCTCCTTTCCGTAGTCTGAGTACCCAGGGCTGCTTCGCCAAAATCACGCTGCCGGCTCAGAACGGGGATCAGCTTAACGGCGAGTTCCAGCAGGCGGTACAGCATGCTTTTGCCGAAGCCAAACTGGCCGGGGTGAAAAACCCGGTGCTGTGCGGAGCGATCCCGTTTGATACTCAACAGCCCTCCGCACTGTTTATTCCTCAGCACAGCCAATGGTTTGATCGCGAGGCCTTTTTGGCCGGCGTAACCTCACCCCAGGACGCTCTGCCGGAAATTATCCGCCAAAATGAAGTGCCCGCACAACAGCCTTTCATGCAAATGGTGGCGGATGCGGTGGAAGCGACCCGTGGCGATCGGTTGGACAAAGTGGTGCTGTCGCGCCTGCTGGAGATTGAAACGCGCGAGCCGGTAGACAGCCAGGCATTGATGGCGCGCATCATCGCCCAGAACCCCCATGGCTTCCATTTCCATGTGCCGCTGGAGCAGGGGGCATTGCTTGGGGCCAGCCCTGAGCTGCTGTTGCGCAAATCCGGCGCACAGTTTTATTCCAACCCGCTGGCCGGTTCCGCCCGCCGTGATGCCGATCCGCAGCGGGACCGACAGATCAGCCAACAGCTGTTGGTCTCCGAAAAAGACCTCTATGAACACCAGTTTGTTACCGAAGGGATGCGCCAGGTGTTGGCCGATCGTTGCAGCTACCTGAACATCCCCACCTCTCCCGAATTATTGAGCACCACCACGCTGTGGCACCTGTCCACGCCTATCGACGGCGAAGCCGCCAACCGTGGCGAAAATGCGCTGTCGCTGGCCTGCCTGCTGCACCCGACGCCGGCATTGTGCGGTACGCCAACCGCCTTGGCGCACCAGGTGATTAAACAGCTGGAACCTTTTGATCGCGGCCTGTTTGGCGGCATCGTCGGCTGGTGTGACGCCGAGGGCAACGGTGAGTGGGTGGTCACCATCCGATGTGGCACGGTGCAGGGCAACCAGGTGCGACTGTTTGCCGGAGCCGGCATTGTGCAAGACTCTTCGCCGGAATCTGAATGGCATGAAACCGGCACCAAACTCAGTACCATTTCGCGGGCGTTTGGCCTGAACCAAGGATAGACATTCCCATGAGCATTGCTTTTACTCCCTGGCCTGAGGCATTAGCCCGTCGCTATCGCGAACGCGGATATTGGACCGACCGGCCATTGACCGACATCATCACTCGTCAGGCTAAAAATGACGCCATAGCGCTGATTGACCCGCAACGCAGCCTGAGCTACCGCCAGCTTGACCAACTCTCCGATCGGCTGGCTGCGGCCTTGCAGCGTCGGGGCTTGCACAGCGGTGATACCGCGCTGGTGCAGTTGGGGAATGTGGTTGAGTTCTATGTGACTTTCTTTGCGCTGTTGAAAATTGGCGTGGTGCCGGTGAATGCGTTGTTCAGCCACCAGCGCAACGAGCTGAACGCTTACGCGGCACAGATCAAGCCGGCATTGCTGATTGCCGATCGTCAGCATGGCCTGTTCGGCAACGACGAATTCCTGACGGCGTTTGGCGCCGAGCACCCTTCTCTGCGCCTGGTGGCCTTGCGCAGTGAGACCGAGGGCGAGCTGTCGCTGGCGGCCTGGCTGGAAGAGGATTGCGGCGATTTCGTGGCTGCGCCAACCGCGGCCGATCAGGTAGCGTTCTTCCAGCTTTCCGGTGGCAGTACTGGCACGCCGAAGCTGATCCCACGTACCCACAACGACTACTACTACAGCATTCGCCGCAGCGTGGAGATTTGTCATTTTGATGACGAAACCCGTTATCTGTGCGCACTGCCGGTAGCACACAACTATCCGATGAGCTCGCCTGGCGTGTTGGGCGTGTTTTACGGTGGTGGGCTGGTGGTGTTCGCCAGCGATCCGGATGCCGGGCAATGCTTCCGCTTGATTGAGCAGCATCAGATTAACGTGACGGCACTGGTGCCGCCGGCGGTGACGCTGTGGCTGCAGGCCATTGAAGAGTGGGGCGGGTGCCGGCAGTTGGCCAGCCTGAAGTTACTGCAGGTGGGCGGCGCCAAGCTGGGGGAAACTCTGGCCGCACGGATCCCGGCGGAGATTGGCTGCCAGTTGCAGCAGGTGTTCGGCATGGCGGAAGGCCTGGTGAACTACACCCGACTGGACGATGACGACCTGCATATTCTCACCACTCAGGGGTGCCCGATGTCGCCGGATGACGAGCTGTGGGTGGCCGATGACGACGGCAATCCGCTGCCGGTGGGGCAAACCGGGCGCCTGATGACGCGTGGCCCTTATACCTTCCGCGGTTATTACCAAAGCCCGGAGCACAACGCTGCCGCCTTTGATAAAGACGGCTTCTACTGTTCCGGCGATTTGATCAGCCTGACCGAAGACGGCTATGTGAAGGTCGAAGGGCGTCAGAAAGACCAGATTAACCGCGGTGGGGAAAAGATCGCCGCCGAGGAGATCGAAAACCTGCTGCTGCGTCACCCGGAGGTGATCAATGTGGCGTTGGTTTCAATGCCGGATGAGCTGATGGGCGAGAAAAGCTGCGCCTATATCATCGCCACCAGCCCATTGAAGCCGGTGGTGCTGCGTCGCCATTTACGCGCCGAGGGCGTGGCCGAATTTAAATTGCCCGACCGTTTTATACAGGTCGAGACGCTGCCGCTCACCCCGGTTGGCAAAGTGGATAAAAAACGGTTGCGCCAACGCCTGGAGGCGCAACAACTGACTCTGGTCCAGGGAGAATAAGTCATGGCCATTCCAAAACTTAATGATTACGCGTTGCCGACTCAGGCTGAACTGCCGACCAACAAAGTGAGCTGGACGGTAGAACCGCAGCGCGCTGCACTGCTGATCCACGATATGCAGCAGTATTTTCTGAATTTCTGGGGTGAAGACAGCCCGCTGATCAAACAGGTGGTGGAGAACATCGCCAACCTGCGCCGTTACTGCAAATCGCAGGGCATTCCGGTGTTTTACACCGCGCAGCCTAATCAGCAGAGTGATGAAGATCGCGCGTTGCTCAATGACATGTGGGGACCAGGGCTGAACAAGCACCCGGAGCAGCAGGCGGTGGTCGCCGCGCTGGCGCCGGAAGAGGACGACACTGTGCTGGTGAAATGGCGTTACAGCGCCTTCCACCGTTCGCCGCTGCAGGAAATTTTGCAGGAGTCCGGGCGCGATCAGTTGATCATTTGCGGCGTGTACGCCCATATCGGTTGCATGACCACGGCGATCGATGCGTTTATGCGCAATATTCAGCCGTTTATGGTTGCTGATGGTCTGGCCGACTTCTCCCGCGAAGAACACCTGATGGCACTGCGTTACACGGCCGGCCGCTGTGGCCGCGTGGTGACCACTGCCAAACTGCTGCCAGGAATTGCCAGCAAAGCGGCGTTGCGCCTGCAAATCATGCCTTTCCTCGACGAAGACAGTGAAGACATGGGCGACGATGAGAACCTGATCGATTACGGCCTGGACTCGGTGCGTATCATGGAGCTGGCGGCACGCTGGCGTAAGATCCGCGGCGATATCGATTTTATCGCGCTGGCCAAGAATCCGACCATTGATGGCTGGTGGGCGTTGCTGTCGGAGGGGAAAGCCTGATGAGCCAACAGGGTGATTTCGCCGGTAAGCGAGTTTGGGTCACCGGCGCGGGTGCCGGGATTGGTTTGGAGACGGCTTTGGCGTTTATGCGAGCCGGTGCCGAGGTGATTGGCTTCGATAAGCATTTTGGCGAGCCGGAATATGCTTTTCGCACCGAAGTGCTGGATATCGCCGATAGCGATGCGGTAGATGCCCTGTGCGGACGTTTGCTGGCGGAGCAGGGTGAGCTGGACGTGCTGGTCAACGGTGCCGGTATTCTGCGCATGGGGTTGGCGGACGAAACCAGTACCGCAGACTGGCTGGCCTGCCTGGCAGTCAATGCCGGTGGAGCATTCAATATGTTCCGCCATGCCTTGCCGGTATTTCGTCGCCAACGACGCGGCGCCATTGTCAGCGTGGCATCCAATGCGGCGCATGTGCCGCGCGTCGGAATGGCAGCCTATTGCGCTTCCAAGGCGGCGTTGCGCAGTTTGTGCAACACCGTCGGGCTGGAAATGGCCCCTTATGGCGTACGTTGCAACCTGGTTTCGCCAGGCTCGACCAATACACCGATGCAGCGCGGCATGTGGCAGGATGAAACCGGCGAGCAGAACACCATTAACGGCTTCCCGGAACAGTTCAAATTGGGCATTCCGCTGGGTAAAATTGCTCAGCCGCAGGAAATTGCCGATGCGATTTTGTTCCTGGCTTCCGATCGCGCCAGCCATATCACCATGCAGGATATCGTGATTGACGGCGGGGCGACACTGGCGGCCTGATCATCCAGGCAGCAGTTGTACGATGGCCATAGGGCGCTGCTTGCAGCGCCTTTTTTACTGGCGTCGCAAGGGTAGTTATAGCGGTTTTGAGGGGGTTCCGAACGGCAGATGCGAAAAAAGCGCCAAAAGGCGCTTTTTCTGTATTGGTGGGTCGTGCGGGATTCGAACCTGCGACCAATTGATTAAAAGTCAACTGCTCTACCAACTGAGCTAACGACC
>NZ_JBIEIU010000019.1:0-67192 GCF_052113645.1 Serratia quinivorans
AATGTCCATTTTCGCGAAAGTGGACATTATCGTGAACAGGAAAATACAGGGGAAGACGGTGCTGATGGAGCGCTTACAATTCAGATAAGGTAAATACCTTTGAACAAGGTGTGATCGACGTGTTCCGCAGCTTGTCATGGGATTATAAAACCAACAGTCCTTGCCGTCTTGGGAAAAAAATCATCGTGGAGCGCTTTCTCAGCACATGGCGCCACGGTCATTCCAGTTTCACATGGGAAGGGCAGCAACTGCTGGATGATCTGGCACGTCCGTTCTATCTGCTTGATGGGAAAACCGTACCGGACTTCAGAGCGGGAGAGGGTCAAAAGTACGCTGATTTTTTCCGTACTGGCAACAAAATCGGTGAGCTGTGTGATCTTGAATATTTTACCGTCAAGGGTTTTGCCAAAGGGACGGGGCATATCGTGTTTAAGCGTCCCGATCTGGTCAATGAAATCAATGATATCGTGGCGCGTCAGTTCCCCGGCATGTTGCCACCCCGCATGTAACAGGGTGAGTTAACGCTAGGCAGGCAGGGAACCCCCCTGCCTGGAAAATATGTCCGATCACGGTACTTTGCCCCTGCTGGGGACGAGTATCGACAATGTGGGGAAGGCGCGGGTGAAGCAATCCATTGTTTTTAATGTGGCGGTAATGTGTCATTTTGGCACATTGATGCAATCATGAATGTGGGTATGCCAACTGCCATAAATCGGCTGGGCAGAAAAGGCTGCTGTGGCTGCGCCACTGCGGATCTCTGCCTTTCTTGTCCGATTCAGCCATATCTTTTCCCCATCAGTTCGATATTGTCGTTTGGTTTCTCCCTTTCTTTGACGCCTCTTTTTCCTTTCGTCAGGCCTTAATAAACCCACAACGGGCTGGCGCTCCCTGCGGTGGCCGGTCGCCAGCGCCCGACCATCACCCCCACTCGACTAGCCAGCCGCACGCGGCAGACAAGTCTCGCCGAACCCTTCGGTTTCGGGCCTGCCGGCTAGGGTCTGAGAGCCAACGTCAACAGCAAGCGCTCGCTGCCGGCAGAAGCCGGCGCCGCTTTCACTGGTGGCGCTATAGGCACCACCGCTAGAGACGTCCCGCCGTTCCGGCGTGCCGGATGTGTTCATTCTCACGTTTGTGTCAGTGACCATCACCCGTCGAGTACCGGCGCAGAGGGCAGGGGGTAGCACCGTCGCCCAACGTAATACCAGGGTGACGCTACGCCGCCGCCAAAAACTTTTCCTTCCTGCGGGTCAGAAAACTTTTCGTTGTTGCCCTGGTATTGCGCCGTTCGCCGTTGCACCAGTGCCCTTTGCTGCGACGAAACTCACCGAGAGATGGATTAACCACCGACAAGAGGAAAACCAGAATGAACACACAAAACGTCAACACCACTGCTCAAAAATCTTCCGAAAGATGTGATCTGAATGACTTTGAAACCTGCCGAGTCGGGCGTTTTGTGGTTCGTTTTTATGCACCATCAAGCGATGGCGCTATGCAAGGCAATTGCAGCTACATATGCAACGCCAGCAGTGAATGGGATGCGGCTTTTCAATTTGGACAGCATTGTAAGAATGCGCATTACGACATTTATTCGGTGATAGAAAAAGAACCGGTGCAGGTTGTCGCGTTGAGTTCAACTAACTACCGATTTGTACCACTGAGTTCAAGATGCTGGCGTTGTCTTGATACCGGATTTGTAGTGATCGTGACAGCCGATGGTGCGATTTATGACGAGATCATGCAGCCGTTAAAGCCATACGGAACATTGACACCAATCTTCTAAAAATCTGCGGGGCGATGGCCCCGCCACTCATCACGGAGTAAATCATATGCATTCACTTAAAGAGCAAGAAAAAATAGAGATGAAATCTGCTTTTGATTCTGAAGTAGACAGGTTAAAAAATTCGCCTGAATTTTCGCATCTTAAAATGATTGAAAAAAACAAAAATTCCACTGTTGCCGTAGTAGTCTCAGCAAACATTCGTTTGCTACTGAAACAGAGTTTTCCCGGTGTGAAATTTTCTGTCAAAAAAACCAATTATGATGCGGTTACGGTAAAATGGGAAGATGGTCCACAGAATGAAAAAGTTGAAGAGATTACGCGAAAATTTAAGAACGGCTATTTTAACAGTATGGAAGATATTTATGAGTATAGTGAAAGTCCATTCAATACTGTTTATGGTGGTGTCCATTACGTTTCAGTAGACCGGCGTTACAGTGATGAACTCATCGACAAAGCCATCACGCAGTGTCGAAAAATTTTTTCTGAAGGAGTCCCTGAATGGGTTGATGTAGATGCCTATAAAAGAGGGAAGTTGTTTACGATCAGCTCAGGTTTCTTTTGCCACGATAACTTACAGAGTGAAATCCGTTTTGTTCTTAGATCACTTTAAGTATCAATAAGGCGGGTAAACCCGCCATTTTCATACTGCTTGCTTAGCCTCGGGCTTTACTGCGGTTTTTGTTCGTTTTTTGGCTGGTGACTTTGATGCACGAATGATGTCAGATATTGACTTTTCACTCACTGTTATACCTACAGTCTGCAATGCGGATTTTATTTCCGTTGCTGTATAACCCTTTGACGTAGATAAAGTGATGATGTTTTCTTTCAGTGAAGCGAGCAATTCAGCTCTGCTGATTTTGTTTGGTGTCAAATCGGGCAAACACTCAAGTGTTAGCTTTGCTTCTTCAAGCTGTTCCTGGGTATAAAATTTGTTTCCTGCCATTTTGTCCTCGTGATTTTCATCAATGCCAACCAGACACATTAAACCATATCAATCCTGATAGGCCAAGCCTGCCCACTCACTGACGCCTAATCAGGCGAAAAATAACTCGCATCGCGAAGGATAGACGTAGTAAAATGACGGACAGGAAATGTTTTGTCATTACCGCCTGCACGCAGTCGATAATGTAAAACACCTGGTCAGGGCTACGCCCCGACACCCCAGTTGAGTGTTAGAGGTTGAGTTATGTCGAAAAGCGAGTCGCGTCAGAAAGGGATCATCATCCAAATTCGATGCACCGAGGAAGAGGCGGACGCCATCAAAGGCAAGGCCAAGGCTGCAGGGATTAGTACCTCCGAACTACTGCGCCGTTCCGCGCTTAACAGGAAGATCATGACTCGTACCGATACACGGTTGATGAACGAACTTCTTCGCCTGGGTGGCTTGCAAAAGCATCTCTACACTCAGATGCAGGAACAAATGACTCAGGAACTGAGTAAGCAGTTTTCAGACGTGTTGGTTGAGGTGAAAAAGGCCATCATTGCACTGGACTTGAATCTCGTACCGGCAAACGAATAAGGGCACCATGAACGTTATCATCCCAGAAAAAAGACGAGATGGCGGCACCAGCTTTATGAAGCTGGTCGGCTACCTGAGTCTGCGGGATGAGAAAAAGCCTGATGACGTTATCACGCCAGACAAAATCGAAAAGTCCACTTCCCGCTCCAACCAAGCCGTTTTTGACCGCCTGGTTGATTATGTTGAGCGGCGCGACGAACTCTCACCTATGCAGGTCATCGAGAGCTTTCCAGATGGGCGAGAGCAAGTCATTGTTGGGGGTGTTGAGTGCGAAACCAATTGTTTCTCACTTGAGACGGCAGCAGCGGAAATGAATATGGTTGCTGCACAAAATCGTCACTGCAAAGACCCCGTCTATCACTTCATTTTATCCTGGCAAGCGGATGAGGAGCCAACACCGGATCAGGTGTTCGATAGTGCACGTCATTGCCTGGAAAAACTGGGTATGGAACAGCACCAGTTTGTTACCGCTATCCACCGGGATACTGACAATGTTCACTGCCATATTGCGGTTAATCGTGTAAACCCGGAAACGTACCGTGCAGCTAATATGTGGAATGATGCCGATACGCTGCAACAGTGTTGCCGTGTCCTGGAGAAGCGTTTTGGTTTCAAACAAGACAATGGCAGTTGGGTGTGGGGGGATAATAATACATTGCAGCGCGCACCCTGGCGTTTTCAGAGTGCTCCACAAGGTGCCGCCAAGCGGGAGATCTTTTCTGATAAGGAAAGTCTGTATCATTATGCTGTTCGTCAGACGCGCACCCAGATAACTGATGCCATTAAAAACAAGACGGCCAGCTGGAATTATTTTCACCTCTTGATGCATGCTAATGGTCTGGGGTTGCGTGAACAGTCTGGCGGGTTGGTCATATACGATCTGGAACGACCTGACACCATGATGGTCAAGGCATCTGATGTTCACCCTACATTGGCAAAACCCAGACTTGAACCTTATTTCGGTCCGTTTGAAGGGCCTCCTTCTTTCGACTCTGGTGACCCGGAAGAGGGCGGCTATGCGATATATAACCGCTACCAACCTGAATTCCATGTGCGCGATCGTGATGCCAGAAAAGAGCGTCGAGAAGAGCGTGCTGCTGCACGAGATGATCTCAAATTGCGTTACCAAAAGTATCGCGGAGAATGGGTCAAGCCAGACTTGAACGTGAAGATGCGTCATCAGGAAATTGCCGCACACTATCAGGCTATGAAAAGTAATGTTCGCGACAGCTATCCCGATCCACTGTTGCGCAAGCTGATGTATCGCGTGGCCGAGTTCGAGCGCATGAAGGCGACGGCTGAGTTGCGGATTCAGATCCGAGAGGAACGTAAGACCCTGTTTGAATCTGGGCAATATCGACCATTATCTTACCGTTCCTGGGTGGAACGCGAAGCCTTAACGGGTGATGTTGCCGCAGTTAGCCAGCTGCGAGGATGGGCTTACCGCGAGAAACGAAAAGCCAGGACTTCTGCCCCTAATAAACATAAAGACAGTGTATTGGTGTTTGGTGCCGCTGACGATTCACCGTTGCTTGAACGGTCTACCCATGCAACCCGCTTACACCGGAACGGTACAGTTGAATATCTGCGGGATGGGGTTGTCGGTGTGGTAGATCGTGGCGACCAGGTTGAGATTAAGCCCGGGTTTGAGGATTACGACGATACGGCGAATTACCACCTGGCTGCAGAGATTGCCGGTGCCAAAAGTGGCGAGCGTGTGGAGATTGTGGGTGATGACGATTTCGTTGACCGCGTGCTGATCGAAGGATGCCGCCTGAATTACCAGCAGGAAAAAGAGGTGTTCCGGCCAACAGATAATTGGCAGCGTGGTCGCTCTGAGGTTCTGGAGCATCGCCATGTTCGACCAGAGATGGGTTATGACGACCCGGCAGCATCACGACACGCTGATGATCGCGAGGATGATGCACCAACAGTGGATTCGTATTGGGGACCACGTCCTTAAACAGAGCTTCAACAGGCAGTAAATGGAAAGTAAAGAGAGATAATTAATGTAAATCATTGCGTTAGGCGCTGATTGCACAGGGTTGAAGGCCTGTACAACCAGCTAACCACAACAACCTGAACAGGAGGCTGCCATGGCTGCCATCGATCCTAGCCAATTTAAGGCATTACACAAGTATTTTCCGGCTTTAACCCTCACTCAATTGGCCACCGCTTACATGTACTCGACAGGAATTCCTGTGGGAACCATCGCACAGCTTCGGGATGTATCGGAGGACACTGTCAAAGACTCACTCAAAGCGGCGTGTAATCGAATGCAGTTAACGTCGATATCCACAATGGGAACAGCGATTCAACTCAAGTTAAATCTTGAGTTATTAATCGCCATTGACTCAATTCAGCTAAACTAAATTCATAAATCATAGTAACAAATTTATGTCAACCCCCTTTTAAAGGGGGTTTCGCATTTTAGGAGAAAGGATTACTCTCACCATAATTATTTAGAAGAAGTAGGAAATTATAATAAATGACAGATAAGTCACAGTGGAAATCAGCCCAGACTGTTATTGAAATGACTCCTGATGTTAATCGGCTACTGACTCAGGCCGCAAAGCGGTCTGGTCGCAGCAAGGTTAAAGAGGCATCAATACGGTTGACTGATCATCTAAAAACAGTGACTGATATTGCAGTACCTGGTCGCCGTTTTCTTTCCGATGAATCCAAGTAGCGTTACATAGAGATCCAACACCAGGGAACTCTATTTTTAGTATGTTTAAGTAATAATAAAAAGACATTGCGTTAATCCGTAGGGCTTTCTTTTACCTGGAATCTAGCGATTTTTGGGTATTAGCCCATGAGTTATTTCCACGAAACTAATAATTCACCCGTTGGGGTGGGGTGCCTGTGGCCTTATTTATACGGGGTGGTGTCCGCTATTTAACAATTTTGGAAAGTCGGACAGCATTCTGTAACTGTTTAGACCCTTATGCAAAAATGCAATGTATCTATAGGTACGATCTGCCTCTAGAGAAGATTAGCACCACCCGCGAGGGACTGGGCGCGAACAGGCAACACTGGCAGAGCAGGGATGCTGACGCAAAAGAGATTTGTGCAAGTCCATTCGAACGAGTGGGCTTGCCCGAACTGTTGTTGATATTCAGATAAGGAGATGTTGATGGCAAAAGGAAAATTAAACGCACCGAAAAAGTATGTATGTAATTTTTCCGAGCTATTGACACTTGTTGAACCTGATATAAGTAAAGTAAATAGAAAGCGTAAGCGAGTTAGGCGCGACAAATTATTTTATTTAGGTGAAACAAAAGTGCAGGTAAAGAAAAAGCACAGACCGTCATCCCCAGGAATAAAAGCCTCCCCCCAAATTTCCCGCTCTAGACCCTGTGAACGCGCAGTCGCGTGTTCAGACATTCTTTGCCGCAAGGCTGCCGAGTGATAGCCCCTTTCATTGTTATTCAGCCTGTCGTCTGACTTTTTCACCTATCTATCCCACTGCGTAATTGAGGTGACTCTATTGAAAATATTCCTCCCCGTTGCCTTGGCGCCGGTGGTGTTAAGTGGGTGTGCTATCAGCACCCCTGCACCGCCGCGCGTTCCGGCACAAGAATTTGTGACGTCGTTGATCCAGGAGCAAGTACCGATTATCCAGAGGGCTCAAGCAGATCTGGCTCAGGCTAGCCGAATTCGTTTGAAACCTGCTCCGGCAGCTCGTGAGTCAGTGCCAGCGACTACTACACCGTCGCATCGCCCGCCAGATACTATTCAGCCCAAGGCATTGGCAGGTCAGCCGGTGCCTATTTTACAGGCCATCCGCTATCTCGGAGAACGCCCGGTCAGTTTGGCGCTTGCAAGAGCGGGGAAAGCTACGACGCTTCGACAAGCAATACGTCAGATTGCTCCTGCTGGATGGCAAGTTTCTTTCTCTCAAGAACTTAAACCTGATGCACGAATATCGCTGCAATGGCGTGGTAACGATCAGTGGCCGTTTGTACTGGATGAAGTGCTGCAGCAGCAGGGCAAGGTGGCATTGATCGATTGGCAGGCACAACGGATTTCCGTCGCGGCAAAATCTGCTGAGTTTGCCCCGGGTGCTGTAACCGTCCAGCCGCCAAACAAAATAGCGGTATCAACATCTACGGCTCCAGCTATGACGGATAAGCAGGGAACTGTGAGTTCTGGCCGTAATCCATTTGGTGGAAAAAAATCGGTACAAGCCCCAGCAGCAGCGGTTAAAACCACCGCATCGCTGACGTTACCTAAGACAATTATTAAGCCGAAAGTCTGGCGGATCGAGGCGGGTAGCACGTTGAAAGATACCCTATTCAGTTGGGCCGCCGCTGAGAAGTGCTCTACTCCAGACGTGGCCAATTGGACGGTCGCCTGGCTGACATCAGCAAATTACCGTATCGATGCACCGCTCCAATTTGAAGGGAGTTTCCGTGATGCGTTGAATAGCCTGTTTACCTTGTACGGTACGGCGAAAGTGCCATTGTATGCCGGCATTCGCCATGCTCAGTGCGTCATTTCTGTTGACGACAAGGAAATCCACTGATGGTCAGTCAGTAGATTCCATACCCCTCTGCTCAAGAGGTTGCATTCGCAGCCTTAATTTCTGGAGGTTCGAATGAGTTATCGCGGCAAAGTGAACATCGGCGTGATAGTCCTGTGCGCTGTGTTCTGGATTCTGATTTGGGGAGTTGTGCGATGATTTACTGGTTGCTCTCGGTCTTTCTGGGGCTTCTGGTATGGGTCAACATATCACCCCATGACCAAACAGGTGCGCAGATGCAGGATAGCACGCTGAGCCAGCGCGCTATTCAAACCGTCCGTTATATCAATGACATCAATGACTGGCGCTATAACAACCCTTCGCAAAAAGACGGCGTGATCCCTGATAGCGCCTTCGGTTGGTCACCCCTACCTGAATTACACAATGTGCTACAGGCTGACCGTGTGTATGTCTACCAGCCGGATCAACCAGGGTTGATGGCCGCGTTGTTGGCACAGAGTCGGCACTCAGCGTTGGTTGGAAAGGTCGCAGGAAGACGTCTGATCGACAGCTTTGGCAATGACATGCAGGTTAATGTACCGGCCAGCATTGCTGACGGCAGCCTGGTGTACCTCAACTAATCTCTCCTCACCGTAAGGTTAAAAATGAAAAAACACCTCCCCTTAACCGGGCTGGCGGCAACATTGTGTTTGCTGCTTTCCGGCTGTGCGCCGCTTGAGCGCATCGACAAGATCGACAACACCGTCTCGCAAGACGAAAAACAGGCAGATAAGCATCTGAATGCCCTTAAAAAGGGTTCTGTGGTACGTGATCTGACCTCTCAATGGATCAACCCTTACCCGTTAAATACCCAGTCAGGCGGCAATAACTTACTGCCACCTTGTGCTGTGGCTATCAATCGGCCTGGGAGTATCACGCTGGCGGAAGTGAGCGCCTTTATCAGTAAACGTTGCCGGTTGCCGGTGGTGGTGACACCCGATGCGCAGGCCATATTGGCGCCGACAGGGGGCAAAACTGAGCAACTCAGTGGCCCCGTTCCTGCGCCAGATCCTAATGGGATGGTGCCTCTGGCTGCGTTGGGTGGTTCACCCGCCCGAGCTGCACCGGCCGTTACCGGTGGTACTTCACTCAGGGGCGTGTTCTGGCAGGGGGAGTTGGGCGGTTTGCTCGACAATGTCACCACGCGCCTGGGATTGTCATGGCGTTATGAGCAAGGCCGGATCGCCATTTTCTATCTCGACACCCGGACGTTCCCGGTCATGTTTATGGACAGTAAGGCGAGCTTTGGCTCAAAAACCGTGAGTGGCACCACCTCATCGATGGGGGCTACGGGCGACAGCAGCGGCGGTGGGCTCAGTGGCGACTCCAATACCTCACAGGCGACTGAGATGGAAATCAAGTCGAGCCTGTACGAGGACGTCACTAATACCATCAAGTCGATGTTGACGCCGGGCACCGGGCGCATGAATTTGTCCGCCGGTGTATTGACGGTTACGGATACACCGCGTGTGCTTGAGCAGATAGGCCGCTATCTGGATGACCGTAATAAAGAGCTTAACCGGCAGGTGGTGCTCAACGTCCAGGTCTACAGCGTTGAGAAACGTACTCAGGATCAGTACGGCATTGACTGGAACGCTGTATTCAACAGTGGCAGCGTCGGGTTGTCTTTGACCAATGCGTTCACCGGGGCTTCGTCCGATGCCCTGAATGGCGGTATTTCCATACTGGATGGTAAAGGGGCAGGCACCAAGGCCTTTATCAAAGCCTTGTCCGAGCAGGCGAACGTCAGCGTGATGACAGAAGCCTCGAGCATGACCACTAACCTGTCAGCGGTACCCATCCAGGTTGCGCTGCAGCAGGATTATGCCTCCAACGTGACCACAGAGAACACGGCTAACGTCGGCTCATCGAGCAGCATCACCAAATCAACCATCACCACCGGATTCAACATGACGGTGCTGCCGTTCCTGATGCCCCAGTCGCCAAAAATGCAGCTGCAGTTTGCAATCAATATGTCGGATGACCCGACGATGCGCACGTTCACCAGTGACAACACCTCGGTCGAACTCATGAAAACGCGACTCAAGACGTTTACGCAGCGCGTCATTATGCAATCCGGCCAGACGTTGGTGCTGAGTGGTTATCAGTCTCTTAATAATACCGCCAACCGCCAGGGTGTCGGCAGTTTCCGCTTCTTCGGACTCGGTGGCGGTGCCAACGGTGAAAACAACAAAACCATGCTGGTCATTCTTATCACTCCAGTCATTTTGGGATAAGCCATGAAACAACAGACTACCTATACGTTGCAGAATGGGAGTGCCTGGCTGGTTGCCGGATTGCACTGGCAGTATCTGCCGCTACGTGGGCGCCGCAGCATGCGCTTACGTGCTAAAGAAGCGCATGCCACACATTGGGCGGCGTTACCTACCGGCGATGGTCAGGCGCAAGGCACTTTGCTTGGCACCGTCAGCCTTACGGACAAAACGCGCCGAAAAGGCGGTCGACATACATTGGCATCAATGGCGTTAGCCGTCCTGCCGGCATTACCAGAGGCCTGTTACGGTGTTTTCCCGTTACCGGATGGCCAATACTGGTTTGTGGCTGTCAGCGACGGCATGTTGTCACCGTTTGGCGATATCGTGGGTGATGACGCGGCCATACGAATAGCCGTGTCCAATTTTCTGCAAATCACCTCTGCGCCGGCGACGGGTTGGACGATATATGCCCCACACGGCTTTTTCCCCGAACAAGGCACCGAAGATAAGGCGCTCTCGACACTGACCGACAACAAGGTCGGTTTGCGACGTGCCCGTCTGAGTAAAACCCATAATCCGCAGATGCTGTGGCTGTGGGGTATTGCGGTGATGGCGTTGGGCGTAGGGTATACCGGCTATTCAACATGGCAGACGCATCAGGAAGAGGCGCGTATTGCTGCTGCTCAGGCGGCGCTGATGGCCAGACAACAACTGGAGCAACAAGCTCCGGCCGACAACCTGAAGCCCTGGGCAACGCAACCGCGATTCCCGCCGATGCTCAGCGCCTGCAGTAGCGTGTGGAAAGACGCGCAGATTTCTATTGCCGGCTGGGTATTCAATACGGCGACGTGTGATGCTCACGGCAAGATCACGCTGCACTATACCTTGCCGAACGGGGGCACTGTGGGGGACTTTGCCTTGCGGTTGCCCGTTCTCTATGGGGCAGATATTCAACCGGTGTTTAATATTCCCGGCAGCGCGGATGACGCATCCTTTGCGTTACCGGTGTCGCTTTCTCCTCCTGAATACCCCGAAACGCTGCTCCCGGGCAGCCAGCAAATCCAGCACCTGACCAGCTATGCCCAGCGTATCAATGCGCGTTTGCGCCTTAGCGAAATGGACGCGAGCACGCAGTTAACGCAGGGCGACGTACAAAGCCTGCCATGGCGCACCTACAGCTTTACGTTCATTACCGACATTCCGCCCGATAGGTTGTTTGCGCCAACGCGCTTCAACAGCAGCGGGATAAGGGCGTCCAGTATCACGACGACGCTCAAGAACAACCGTCTGGAATACACCATTGAGGGACTTCTGTATGCCAACCGTTAAATCCTGGGTAACACCCTGGGCGTTGTGCTTGGTGCTGACCGCACCCGGTGTATTCGCCGCGCCTGTCGCTGACATACCGGCGGCTCCACTTGCAACACCTTCGGCTGAAAAGTCGGTGAAGCCGCCGACGTCAGCCGATATTCCCCTGCCAACCACGTTCACCCGCACAGAGGCTGGGCGGGCGTTAAATCTGGGTCAACTGGAAGCCATCCAGGCAGAGACAGTGCTGTATGAGGCCCAGTTGGCCAGGGCCAAGGCGCTGAATGAACTGCAAAAGAACGGGTATGACCGTGCACTGGATCAGCCTTTCAACCCAGCGCCACCTTCTCAGGACAACAAATCCGAGGTCAAGGGCGCGGTGCAAGATGCTGCTCCACCGCAGATTGTGGAGATCACCGGCGCGGGTAAAGGGTTCACGGCCGTGCTGGCACTCAGCAACGGCAATCAGGTTACGGTGCAGGTGGGGAATCGTATCCCGGGTACGGAGTTCGTTGTTAAACGGATCAACATCAATGAAGTCGTGGTCTCCGGGAAGAACCAAACACTGGTGTCTCTTTCCTTTGCGGGGTAACCCATATGTATGAGAAACGTGGTTCAACCTATATCCATTTAGACCTGGCCAATTCTGACGCCCCGACGCTGTATGTGTCTGACGCGCATAATAACAGTCTGGCCGTCACGTCAGAGATTGCCGGTGCGTATAAGAATTACCCCAGACTGCAGGTTAAGCGGGTTCAGCTCGACAAGCTGAAAGAATTGCAGCAAAGCCAGGTAACCGACAACCCCGAGGCTAACGATTATTCCGCTCAACAGGCGAAAATCATCGGTTTTTTTCGGGAAGCCAAGAAGAAAGGTGCCAGTGATATTCATCTGCTGATCGGGATGAACAATGTGACCGTGGTGCAATTTCGCGTACACGGCGACCTCGAAACAGTGACTCAGCTGGATCGCGCCGAAGGAATGACGCTGGCGTCGACGATTGTGATGTCCATGTGCGATGTGGCCGAGAAGAGTTTTAATCCCAATCGCGCTCAGGATGGGCGGGTGCGCAAAGAGTTCCTGCAGGGCCTTAAGCTTTTCGGCGCACGCTATGCGCACACACCGGCAGAATTTGGGTTGTATGTGGTGATGCGCATTTTGCCTGATGAAGGAAAGGCCCCACCCACGCTGGACGAACTGGGATTTCTACCGGAACAGCAAACGCTCATTCGCCGCATGCTGGCACGCCCTGAGGGCGTCATTATCCTCTCAGGGCCGACTGGCTCAGGGAAAAGTACCTCCCTGCGCACGTTCAGCGAAATGTACCTGTCTTTTACCGGGCATCGAAAACGCCTGATGACGCTGGAAGATCCGCCTGAGGGACTGATTCTGGGGGCGGTACAGACCCCCATCATTGCTGATAAAAACGATCCGGATGCGGTTAGCCGCGCCTGGGTTCGGTCTATTTCTGCTGCGTTGCGCCTAGACCCCGATGCCATGGTCGTCGGCGAAATTCGTGATGCCAACTCGGTTAAATCTGCACTGACGGCGGCCAAGTCCGGCCACCTGGTGGAAACTACACTGCATGCCAATGACGCTGTCGGCATTCTTGACCGCCTGACAGACACGTTGGGTATCCCTATGGGCCAGGTTGCCGATCCTCAAGTCATGATCGGTTTAATCGCTCAACGATTGGTGCAGTTGCTGTGTCCGCACTGCAAGAAAAGCTGGAGTGACGTCAGTGACGGCCTGGAAGAAGAGAAAAAAGCGTTACTTGAGCGCTTTTGCCGCGTGGAGACGTTAGCCTTTCGCCATCCGGAGGGATGTGAGCACTGTTATAAAGGCGTGACGGGCCGGCGTGTCATTGCTGAAGTTATTCGTCCCGATGCCAGATTCATGGAGCTGTTTCGCCATGAGGGCAAGCTCGCCGCACGCAGTTATTGGGTGAACGTGCTGGGCGGCATTACTCGCGGTCAGCACCTGCTGCGTTATCTCAACGCTGGGCTGGTCGACCCAATCGATGCGGATTACATCAGTCCGCTTGATGAGGACAGTCTGACCTTGCTACCCCCGGAGGTCACATCATGATTTCCCGCTTGCGCGAACGTCTGACGGCATTGCGGGGGAAAGTGCCGTCATCGGAAAAAATGAATGAGGGCTTAGGCCGTTGGCTGGCGCAAAAGACCTTCTCCACTGCCGACCGACTGACCCTCTACGAGGATTTGGCTTTCCTGCTCGACAATAACCTTAAAGTAGAAAAAGCCATCAATTCAATGATAGGGAGCTACGGGAACAAGCGCCCCCCGGTGGTCTATTGTCTGGAGGATATGCTCAGTGCATTGCGTCAGGGCAGATCAGTCGATCAGGGATTGGCGCCCTGGATACCCCGACAAGAAGCCGCCATCCTCAGCTCCGGTGTCCAGGACGGTAACTTGGCTGCCGCCTTATATCGGGCGATCACCGTGGTTCAGGGTATGTCGGATATGAAATCAGCACTGGTTTCCACACTGGCTTACCCGATGCTGCTGATGGCAACCACATTCGCCATGATGAAGATGGTGACTGTCTACTTTCTTCCTCGTCTGGAGTCATTATCTTCCCGAGAAAACTGGACTGGGGGGCTGTGGTGGCTCAGCGCCATCTCAGAGTTCTTTGTCAATCATGCAATTATTCTCAGTGGGCTGGTGATCTTGTTGATTGGGTTCGTTGTCTGGTCGATGCCGAACTTGATTGGAACAATACGACAGCATGTTTTGGACCGTTTATTGCCCTGGAGCGTGTATCGCGATGTGCTTGGCGTGGGCTTCCTGCTGAATTTCAGTGCGTTGATGCGTGCTCAGGTGAAGACGGAAGACGCTATCGAGATGTTGAGTCGCTATGCACCGCCCTGGTTGTATGAGCGATTGGCCGCAACCCAGCGTCAGGTTAGGCAAGGTGACCACCTGGGGTTGGCATTACGCAATGCCGGCTACGGATTTCCCTCCCCACGCGCTATCGACAAACTGGTCCTGCTGACTGATGGCGATAACGCTGAAATGATTATTGAAAATTTTGCACGGGCCTGGCTTGTGCAAACCGTAGCCCGGATCAAGCGGACGGCGTCTTTGCTTTCTTACATCGCATTGGGCACCAACGCTGGCTACATGATCCTGATCCTCCTGGCCACACAAAACCTCAACGACCTCGTGGGCACACGCTAAGCCGCCCACTCTCCACAAAACCTAAAGGAAACAGTAATGGAACTGACTCAAACTCCTCACTCGGCTATCAACCGTGGGGTTATCACCCTGCTTGAAGCGGCCATTTATTTTGTTCTCGTCCTCGTTGTATTAGCTATCGCGATTACCCAGGGCGGCGGTTTGTTTAACAAAAATGATGCCAGCACGGAATACAACAATGCCGCAGAGTTGCTGACTAACAGTCGCAGTATGCTGAAAACCTCTGGCATCTATAACTTCGCAGCAGCTGATGCCATGACCGGTGCACTTATCCAGTTTGGTGGTGCGCCGGCCAATATGACGGTTGTCGGGACAAAATCCTCCGGTAGCGCCAAGCTGCAAAACCTGTGGGGTGGGGCTGTCACCGTGCAACCCGTTGCGACGGCCGGCGGTCAGAAGTCCTCCTTCTCACTGACCTACGCGGCGGTTCCACAGGAAGCGTGTATTACTCTGGCGACCAAGCTGAGTGCGGCGCCGAGTGTTGTGACCACCATGGTTAATGGTACGTCAACTAATGGTGCAATCGCGGCGAGCGCCGTTGGCGCACAGTGCACTGCAGATAAAGGCTCCGTTGGTCAAAACACCCTCACGTTCACCAGCAACACCTGATGCCCATCCCGCCGGTAACGTCCTGTTGCCGGCCTCCTTCTGGAGTGCATTCTTATGTTGTTTTCTTTTCAACGTGCCTTGTCCTGCCTGGTGCTGGGCGGGGCGTTATTATTATCGCTGCCGGCACAGGCATTCTGTTTTAACGAGGCGGGCGCCCGCTATAAAGTCGATCCCTTATTACTGCGTTCAATGGCCACCGTTGAAAGCAGTCTTAACCCACGCGCTATCGGCAATAATCGCGATAAAAAAGGGCGGGTCACCAGCCGAGACTTCGGGCTGATGCAGATTAATGACCGACACATTCCCCAGCTGCGTGCGCTGGGCATTATTCAAAGTGAGCAGGACCTGCTGACCAATACCTGTCTCAACGTACAGATAGGGGCCTGGATACTGGCAAAGCATCTCAAGCAATGCGGCGTCAATTGGCAATGCCTCGGCTCCTACAATGCCGGGTTTGCTGACAATAACGGTCCACGGCGCATGATTTATGCGCGGAAAGTGTATGCGATGTACATGAAACTTAAGGGAGGTGCAGCCTGATGACCCTGTATCTCCTGAAGTTTTCGTTACTGATGGCCTTCGCCAGCGCCACGTTGTGCATTGGTGCCCAACCGTTGGTTCATGGGGCGAAAAAATTCTTGCTTAAGCATGATGGCCCGCCACTCACCCGACTGCAGGTCAGGGGCGTCACAATCGTTTTCGCCGGTACCGGTACTGTCCTGATCGCAACGACAGCACTCGCGGGTTTCCCCTGGTTAGGAACGGTCAAAATTCTGGGGCTGTTTGCGTGGGGTATTCCCATGGTACTGCTTGATATGCGCAATTACTGGCTACCGCTGCGGTATACCTCCGGTTTTTGGCTGACTGGTCTGCTGTTTACCTTTCTGCCTGGGAGTACGATCACCCTGACGGAGGCGCTCACAGGTAGCATCGGCATGTTTATGTTCCTCTATGCATTTCACTACGGCGCCAAACGCCTGCGGGGTGAAGAAGGGTTTGGCCTGGGCGATGTGCATTTGATTGCCGCGCTGTGTGCCTGGTTTCCCTGGCGATTGGCCAGCGTGCTGAGTGGATGTGCCTTCTTGCTGTTTATCGTCGGTGCGTTGCTGACGAAAAAAACGGCTCAACCTTATGCTCCCTGGCTGTTCGCCTTACTGGCGGCCTTGGCCGGAAGCTTTCCTCAATTGACCCTATCAGGTGCTTTATGACTGCTGAAGCTGCCAACCCTCGTATCAACCGGGGGGTATCGTTGATCTCATTGGCCATCGTGCTGGGGATTGTGTTAATTGCTGCCCCTATCGGACTGGAAAGATATTCCAACTATATAGAGGAACAAACCTGGGTCGTGACAGCCACACACCTGAGTACGGTGAGTCAGGGTGCACGCCGATACGTCAAAGATAACTACGATGCGTTGCTGAATCAGGTCAAAGGGGGCGGCAACGTCACGGTAACCGGGCAGACCCTAAGGGATAAAGGGTATTTACCGGCGGGTTTTTCCCTGACTAACAATAACGCCCAAACCTATATTCTTGCTGTGACACGCAATCCTGCGCAAACCGACAAACTGGTCGCTTTTGTTTTGACCGCTGGCGGTCAAAACATTGCGTTCAAGGGCCAACGCTATATCGCTCAGAACACTTCTGGCCTGGGGGGATATATCGAACCAGTGAATGTGGCCAATGGCGCCGGCGGTGGCTGGCAGGTCAACCTTTCTAGCCTGGGGCTCAGCGGGCAGAGTGGTCACTTGGCAGCCTATCTGACGTCTGATGTATTGGCTGGAGGAGCGGAAGAAAGTGATCGTTTGTATCGTTTTCAGGTTAACGGTCGTCCCGACCTCAACAAGATGCATACTGCGATCGATATGGGGGCTAATGACCTGAATAACGCAAATGTCGTTGATGCAAATACGGGTAACTTCAAGCAAAACGTCAACGGTCAGAATGTCTATGCGACTGCGGATATGTCGGCAAATCGTCTCGCAGCCAACACTTCGGTTTGGTCCGGGGGCTGGATTGGGGCTGTCGGGGATGTGCGTAGTGATACTGGTTGGCTCATCAGTAAACATGGTAAAGGTTGGCTTAATGAAGACCATGGCGGTGGGTTATACATGGATGACAATGACTGGATTAAATCGGTTAACGGCAAGGGGATTTATACCAGCGGGCAGCTTAAAGGTGGAACCGTTCGGGCAGATGGCAGGGCGTCGGTTGGTGAATATCTACAGTTGGATGGTGTAGCGACAGAAGGGCAGGGGTGCTCTCCTAATGGTTTGCAAGGCAGAAACTCAGCAGGGGCAGTGTTATCTTGTGTCAATGCTGTATGGAAAACATCATCAATCACGGAGACCGTAAACGCATTCGGTGATAGTAAATGCGATAATAAGAGTGGTCAATCAATCGCCTATTGCCCCAGCGGCTATAAGCTATTATCCGGTGGATGGGAAATGACCCGTTGGTCTTGGGATCAAGGTAGAAATTCACCAGACACATCGAGTTCTGACCCATATATTAATGCCTGGCGTGTTTCACCTCCCGGTGATGCAGGAGGTTGTATGCGTGCCGTTGCGCTATGCGCAAAATGATAGCTATTGCCTTCCTCCATTTGGTAGTATTCCCACTCTTTGTTGCAGTCATGGTTAATTTGTATGAATAACAGCAGGTTGGATAGTGTTCAGGCTCTTCGAGGTCTGGCTGCTCTTTTTGTCATGTTATTTCACTTTAGATGGAATATAAATCTTCCCTATCCTGGCTTAGGAGATGAGTTATTCGGCTGGGGGGCTATTGGTGTTGATGTTTTCTTCATAATAAGTGGGTTTGTTATCACGCTTTCAGCGAAGAAACTAAAACCAGGATTATCGGCGACAGGGGTGTTTTTGAAACACCGCGCGAGGAGAATACTTCCAGCCTACTTTATTATCCTGCTAATTACTTTCCTTTTGTCTGGGGCCATGAGCACGTTCCATTACCCAGAGAAAGTGAGTAATTTTGCAAGCGCACTCACTTTCTCCCCAATTGATGCCAATAATTCTCCCTTCTATGTAGATGATGGTGGTGTCTATGGTATTAGGTGGACATTGAATTACGAAGTTTTTTTCTACTTGGTGATGGCAGTTTGTCTGATATCAAAATACCGATGGCTACTGTTGTTTGGCGTGTTTTCGTTAAGCCTTATTGTTTTTCCTATGTTAGCAGGGCAATCACCAACCTTAGGAGTTAGTGGCTATCAATTCAATTCAGCTTACTTGAATTTAATGACCAACCCTATCATATGGCAGTTTTTGGTGGGCGTTGGGTTTGGTCTTATCTATCCCTATACAAAAAAATTAAATAGTCAGTTACGCTTGGTAATATTAGTTATTGCAATAGTTGTTACAGGCTACTTCGTTTTCTTTACACCATTACTGGGTCATGGACTAACGATGTCAGGGTGGTATCTGTCAATTTTGTTTATTGCTGTAGTCTTAAATGATGAGATCATAACGAAATACACGCCGAGATTCTTTATTACTTTGGGGGAGATATCATTCTCTCTCTATCTTATCCACACACTAATGAATGGTGGGATAGGAAATCGGCTTGAAAATATTGGTGTACCTGACGGTTTACCAAGGTTTGTTTTGTCGTGCGTTATCTCCATCGGGTTGGCCTACTTGTCGTATAAATTTATTGAAAGGCCAGTGAGTTTTAGAAAGCAAAAGTCAGTAAGGCATGAGTCAGTGTAGTTAATAAAAGGGGCGCAATGCCCCTTTGCTTTATTTCTTTTCTAATCCCACTCTAAATTCAAATTAATCTAAATAGTCAGATATACAGGATAAAGAAACATGAAACTTTATTGCATGTTACTCTTTGTGCCTGTGGTGCTTAGTGGATGTCAATTTCCGGCTAAAAGTACCGCAGTCATGCCGCTCAAAAATACAGATACTCAATATAATGCTGAGCAGATTAGTAACGCTCAGAATAATTTGTATTTATCCGGCGCGATAAACCAAGTTCGAGCACCTTTATTTACACCCGATATCAGTGCCAATTCTCAGCGCGTAACCCTCAACTGGGATGGCGATGCTGTCGAGCTGCTTTCTCATCTGGCCCGACAACGTGGGTTGACCTTTAACTGGACGGGTGTGCGGCTTCCATTGCCGGTCAATCTGCATGTAAACGGCGTCACCTACCAGAACCTGTTGCGAATGATTGAAGTCCAGACTGCCTGGCGGGCCACACTGCATGAGTTTCCTGGCCAGCTCACACTGGCCTTTTCACAACCAGAAAAACCGAGGGGGCGTAGATGAAAAAATCCATTCTGACGCTGCTTTTCGTCAATGGCGTACTGTGCGGCCAGGCAGCAGCTGCACAATCCCCTTCAGAGTCTGCACCGCCAGATATGGGCAGTTACCTCAGTCCTTCACAGCCATCAACGTCGGATGTGTCGGAAACGCGGCGTCAACTGCTTGAAGAGGCTGGACGCACATTGGGTTTTCGGGGCGGAAAAGCACAGCGAGCCTGGGAGCTACGGCAAACACTTGATGCCGTCGCCAAAAACCTGGATGCCTTATATGACTTTCGTACTTTGATCAGCCGCCAAGGTTGGCTTCCTCCGGTGATCAGTGAGGCTCAGGATGTGGCCCACATCACCCCTAATCAGATAAGAACCGCTACGCATGTGTATGAAATTCTCACCCCGGAGCGTTTTGTCAGCAACCCGCCATCCTGGCGGAGTTGGCTCAACGCAGGCTTATCCACCTCGGCTATCGATGGGCCTGAAGCGGCAGTGATACCGTCCAACGGTGCGCAGAAAACGCTATGGCAGGCTGCTGTTCGAAAGGGGTGGGAAGAAGGGCGAGAGAGTGCTGACCATACGTTGGAAGCCAATTTCAATCGTCTGACCCGTGATTATCGCGGCATGTTGGTTTACTCCCGCTTGTTGCAACAGGGGTATATCACCTCTCCGGTGGTGACCGACCAGCAACAAACCGTCAGTGGCGATCGTAGCAAGCTGACCACGGGGGATAGGGTACGTCGCCTCAAAGAGCACGCTGGATTTGTGCCTGACAAGACGAAATGGAAGCCGGTAATACAAAGAGAGGGCGATCATGACTGAATCTACTGACTTTGTACCCTACCCTTTTCATAACGGGCTGGACGGCAATGCGCTGAAAGCGTTTTTTGTCTGGTGCGCCAAGCAGAATGTTAGTGATATCCATATCCAGGGCGGCAATCACTTGGTCGTCAGCCACCACGGTCGATTGCGACGAGCCAGCACCTTTGTACTGGCTGACGATACCTTGTCCAAACTGATTGACGAGGTCTTTGAGCCGGAGGTCCGGGCAACGGCCGGCGGGGGGCATCCAGTGGACAGGGCGCTGCAGCTGGATGGCGATATGTACCAGCGTTACGGTCTGGATCGTGGCGAACGGTTGCGATTCCGCTGCAATTTCGTACAGGCAACGGCGGGGCGGCTTGATACGACTATTGCACTGACTATGAGAATTATCCCGACCGCAATTCCCGACCTGGATTCGTTGGGTATCGAGGATGATCTACGCAGTGTTGTTCTGCCTCATAAAGGGTTGGCCTTCATTGGCGGCGAAACCGGCTCCGGAAAAAGTACCTTCCTGGCGTCGGTTTATCGGCACTGTATTGATCATGACCCTGACCGCAAAGTGACGACGACCGAAGACCCGATAGAATTTGTTCTGGGTAAGAGCGGAGATATTTTGCCGGCGACCCAGTTGCAGATCCGGCGGGATGTGGCCAATTTTGCCGAAGGTATCCGTGCTGACCTGCGTCGAGCACCGTCGGTTATTGGCGTCGGGGAAATGCGTGATCGGGAAACCGTGGAGGCCGGTATACAGGCGGGCCAGCTTGGTCATCTGTGCTTATCGACACTGCACATTCACTCACCGGGTGAGGCCATACCTCGCTGCCTTAACCTGTTCCAGGCGGAGATCCGCGAAGCTATCGCGCACGACATGCTGGGGGTACTGCAGTACATCGTGGTGCAGAAGTTGCTGAGAACAACTGATGGCAAACGGCAGGCTGTGCGTGAATACATTATCTTTGACGATCTCTTGCGGGAACGGCTGTCGCAAATGCCTTACATCAAATGGGGCCAGCACATTGACGGCATTATTCGAACTGAGAAACGGCGCATTGCCGATCATGCCTGGCGGCTGTACTTGCAAGGCCGCATCGCTCGCAGCGAGCTGGCCGTCGCCCTGACTAGCCACCAGTTGCGTGAGTTGGAGCGAGGTCATGCCCATGAATGATGAACAGGAACCTTTGCCACCGGGCTATTGGCGCAATGCCTCTCGGCGGCTCAACGTTTACGGTGTTCCGGCCCCCTTGTTTCTGCTGTATTTATTCTGGTTCCGCTTCCCTACCTGGGACACGATTTATGTGATCAGCGGCATCATCATTTTTTTCCGAATTCTGTCGGCCTTTGGTTGGACGTTGACGGTACTGAATGCCCGGCTGGTCTATCTGCTGCGAGGAAAGCGGCTGTCGGGCCGCCCGTGGTGGTATCGCCGCTTTACTGAAGGCGAGTGACGATTATCCGCATAGGCCTTTTAGGATGCCGGGGTATGGATCGGCGTCGAGGAGATCAACATGGGAAAAGTAATTGAGCACTGTCTTTGGCTGGCGGTGCCGCACGAAGAACGAGATAAGGCTCGCAAGGCTGCAGGGCTACTTGATGATGGCCGTTCGGCACTGGCCTGGGATAAAGATGCCGTTCTGTGGTACGCGCGTCCAGGAAGCGATATCGATCGCGTGAAGGCTTGGCTGCCTGATAACACCATCAGCACCGGCGGTGGTGATGCGGAGGCAGAGTTTCATGATGCCCTGACGCAGGCGGGATTAGTCGTGAAAGGCTTGCCGGTGATGGACGGGAAACGGCATCGCGTCGCTACGCTGGAGGATAAGAAGGGGCAAAAAAGTGGCGTTTACCGTGGGTTCCTCGATCGCCGACCCGGCGGCTGGTTTATCAATTACCACCGTGCTGAAACGGAGAAGTCGGTCACTAACTGGAAGGCGAGCGGAACAGAAGTTGACCCCGTTGCCCGGCTGCACATTCGGGCTGCAGCCCGCCAGGCACACGATAATGCTGAACGGGCACGAGAGGCCAATTACCGTCGGCAGACGGCGAAAGCGCAGGCATTATACGACAAACTTCCGGGGGCCGACCCCGCCCATCCCTATCTGGTGCGAAAGGGGATAACCCCGACGCCAGAGCTGCGACAAACTCAAAACGGTGCCCTGGTGGTGCCGTTTTTTAATGCTGAGGGTGAGTTTCGCACCTTGCAGTACATCACGCCTGACGGTGATAAGCGGCTTTATAGCGATGCGCCAAAGCAGGGTAATTTTTTGGTGGTGGGAGGCCCGCTCTTACCTGATGCCCCGGTGATGTATGCCGAAGGGTATGCCACTGCCAGAAGCCTGAATCTTGCCACTGGCCAACCGGTCGTGATGACCATCGATGCCGGCAATATGGCTGCAATAGCAAACGTGTTGCACGCGCGTTATCCCAACACCCCACATATCTTCCTGGCCGATTTGGATCATGCGAAGACAGTGAACAAGGGATTGCTGATGGCAACCCAGGCAGCGTCCTCAGTGACTTATGGTGCTGCAATTGTGCCTGATTTTACCGACGCTGAAAAAAAACTGGGGCTGACCGATTTCAATGACCTTCACCAGTCGCGTGGGCTTGATGGGTTGCGTTTGCTCGTGACCGCCAACATTGCCCGAACACTGGAGATCATCCGAGAGGAAAGAGACAAAATGAACCTTCCATCCGAGGGCGTATCGCCGCCCATTCCTGACGAACCGCTACCTACTCCGGCCGACACTATGCCGCCAACGCCGGCCGAGAACATCGGGCCTGTTGAACCGGCGGTGGATCATCTTCCCGTTGTTGATGAGACGCCGATTGATATTAATGATTATGCGTCCTGGGCCGCGCAGGCCGATACGTCGGCAGTACCGTTACCTGATATGGGGCCCGAACCTACAGAGAGCCCCGATGTTTCTGAGGTAGTAGCCCGCTCAGACAACGCCCCCATTTCTCTGGCTGGACGACTTAATCCTGAAGGGCGCGTACCAGAACCAACCCCGACCGGCGGTGCAGAATACGTTGTACCGACGCCAGAGGCGACTGAAACATCCCGGGTGGCGACAGCGGATACGGCAAGTGAATTGGAGGCTGATGTGCCACCTCGTCCAGCCAGTGAGCCAGAGCAAGAAAATGCCATACCTGCGTCACAGTGGGCTCACCGCTCTGCGTCAGAACAGACTCAGGCCGAACCTACCGTTGACGCTATCTGGGTTGGTCCGCCACGCCCGAACGGCGAAGCCGCTGATCCGGACGTAGCGCTGATAGATAAGGATGCGTTACTCCAGCGGCTGTCATGGGAGCCGCAGAGCGATAAGTCGGTTCTCTATAAGTTGGATAACGAACCGGCGTTCATCGATCGGGGTTCTCGGTTGGATATGGCGGAAGGGGCCAGCCAAAGCGATGAGAAGGTGCTCGCGGCGTTGTTGACGGCGGCACAGTATTACCGGGGACGTATTGAGTTGACCGGTAGTGAAGCTTTTCAGGAAAAAGCGATTGCCTTGATTGCCCAGCATAAAATCAATGTGGCGATGAAGGTACCCGCTCAACAGGCCATGCTGGAGGATGCGCGGAAGTTATTGGCTACACCAGTATCAGCGCGTGACGCTGTCACTGGTGACATGGTCCCGATGCCAGCTCATTCCCCCACATCGCAACCGGCTGCATCGCCGGTGAATCATCCCGACCCCGAAGCAGCCACACCGGCGGACGCCCCGCGAGAGGTTGCACCAGCCGTTGATCATCGTGTCGCTCCTGCAGCGCGACCGCAAGATAATGCGGCTCAGCCCGACAGCAGTATTTCTCCCGCTATTCACCAAAGTTACAAAGCGGCGGCTGCGGGGGTGACGGGCAAGGTACTCGAATGTGGTAACGCACCTTTCCGTTTTGAACCCGGTCAATCGCAAAGCGCTTTTATTACGCTGCGGACGCGAGAAGGAAAACAAACGTTTTGGGGTAAGGAGCTTTCGGGGTTGCTGCGTGAAACGCGCATTAAGCCTGGCCGCATAGCGACACTGACCTGGCTGGGAAAGGAGGCGGTAACCGTACAGGTTCCGCAAAAGGACGATCAGGGGGTGGTCACCCATTTTGAGTCTAAAACTGCTCATCGCAATCAGTGGTCGTTGACCCCGACTGGGGGCGATACGGTACGCACCGGCACTGATGAAGGCGTGAAGCTGGCGGCATTCGATGCGTCGCGCTTTGCCAAAATCCAATCGGCCATCATTACCCAACTGCACCTTGATATGCCGCCCCCGGCTGCGCCTAAGGAAGGTGTGTACTGGTTGCGTCCTGATGGGCAGGGCAGTCAGACCCCCGGGGATGTGTTATCCGCACCACGGCCGTCCGTGGATAAAGGGGCTGGGGAGCCGGTTGTTAGCAGTTGGTCGAAAGATGGTCATCTTGATTTGTACCTGGTACGCAGTGATGGCCCGTACCTGCAGGGTGTGGTTCGTCACCAGGGGCAGTATCAGCATGTCTTGGTGACGCTGCCTGGCCGGGACGATGCCCCACCGATGGTGTTCAACACAGTCACCACGGAGGGCGCGAGGCCTGTAGGTTGTGGGAATGGGATCAACCGCAGCAGCGGCCAGCCTGTTCCCCGCGAGAATATTGCCTTCAAGCTGGAAGGTGATAGCCAGGTTCGGATTGGCAAACTGGATGCACCCGCCAGCTTACCGCCCGCGCTTCATTCCCGATTGGGATTTGACGAGCGTTGGCGGGATGAGAACACCTCCCCAAAGGCCGCGCCGGCGGCAGCGCCAAAGGCTCAGCCGGGCGACCCTCGCCCGATATAACTCACTGACCGCAAAGGACACTTTATGTTTAAAAAAAGCGTGTGCGCCGCACTGCTTGCGGCGTTGTGCTGTCTGCCGGCTACCAGTTTTGCTTCTACCTGCCGTGCGGGGGCTGCTGCAGAAGCTGGTAGCAAAGCCGGTTATGAACAGGCCCGGCGGGCAGCCGAAGCCTGGGCGTCGCGAGAGCAGAATGCCTCCGACCAGTTGCAGGATTGTTTGTCACGGATACGCACAACCACGATCCAACTGCCCACGTTCCCCAGCCTTGCTGACATTATGAACCAGGTGTCTGAGAAGGTCTGTCAGGCGGCCGTTGACAAGATCAACGACAACATCCCCGGCACCATTGACCCGTGGCAAGAGTTCACGGGGCGTTAAGGAGACCCATGCAAACGCAAGAACAGAGCTCTGCCGAGGCGCCATTGGCGCCGAACATGGCGCCCCCTGTGTCAGACGATGAGGCGCGTGCTTATGCACATGCCCTGTCCCTGCAACGCCAGCGTGAGCTGGGGGCGGCTTTTGCTCATCGCTGCCTGACCGTCATGCTGTGGTTATGTGTGGCGATGGTGCTGTCGCTTTCCCTAAACGGATATCTGGGATGGCAGGTTGCACACCCTCCGGTTAAATACTTTGCGACTGAGAATGGGCGGGTGACTCCGGTCAAACCGATGAATATGCCAGCGTTTAGCTCAGAGGATGTTGCGGCATTTGGTGCCGATGCATTGCGTAAAGGCTTTACGCTCGACTTTGTTCACTATCGCTCGCAGATGACCCGGGTGGAGCCACTTTTCTCTGACCAGGGTTTTGAGGGATACAACAAGGCACTGACGTCGTCGAACATTCTTGCTGCAGTTAAAAGTCAGCGGATGAACCTGTCGGTTGATGTGGCGCCTGGCGTCATACGCAGCAAAGGGGTACTTGGCGATCGTTATACCTGGGAGTTCCAGTATCCGGTCACACTCAAGCTTGATGGGCAGCAAACCAGTACGCCAGCTCAGCGGTTTATCTTCACTTTGCGCATTCAGCGCACCGACGTTCAGGAAAAGCCGGCGGGTCTTGAAGTCACCCAAATGATTTCAACAAACGCCAACTGAGGTTCCCCATGAAAAATACCCTAATGTTCTCCTTGCTGGCGTTGATGACCACGCCGGTCTGGGCAGAAGCGCCTGCCGCCTCCGCGCCGGCGGGTTGGTCACAAAGTCAGGTACCCACGGCTGCGGTACCTGCTGCACCGGCCGCTCGGCCCGTGTCGGAGCCACCATTACCTAATGGTGCCGGGTTGTCCGGTAGCGATCCACTTCCTCCTCCCTCACCGCTCTATGCACAGGCCGAGGAGGCCGTATCACCCTTGACCCCTGATGAGATTAGGCAGTTGCGGGCGCGTCAGTCCGACGTCACCCGGGCCATGATCTCACCCTCAGTATCGGTGGTGCCTCGCATCAGTGCACTGACCGTCGATTTGTCGCCGGGAGCCAGTTTGCCACTGGTGCGTACGGCGATGAACTACCCCAGTTCACTGACGTTTATCGACAGCACCGGTGCACCCTGGAAATTGGGTGCTGCGCCGATCAGCGGTAATCCGGCCTTCCAGCTTTACTGGGTGCCGGACAGTCCGGTGATGGTGGTTTATGCCAAGCAACCTTTTGTTAGCGGCAATATCACCGTTTATCTGAGTGGGTTGTCCGTTCCCATTGTGCTGAATGTCACCAGCGGCGAACCGGATACGTCTGCCAAAACATGGACGGTAGACAGTCGCCTCGATATGCGCGTTCCCCGGCGTGGGCCAGCGGCCAAAGCGACGGCTATACCTGAAAGTCGCATCGGGCTGCATGACAGTACGCTGCAGTCTTTCCTTGACGGTGTACCGCCTAAAGAGGCTCGGCGGCTCAAAGTTACCGGTGGCGTGCCTGACATCACGGTATGGCAACTGGGGGATGATTTGTACATCCGATCGCGCGCCGATATTCGTGACGAGTTTGAAGCGACGCTTTCCTCTGCAGATGGTACTCACCTGTGGAAGTTGCCGGCGACACCCTATGTGACGTTTTCCGTTATGGGGAAAACCACCGCGCTAAACATTGCTCTGGAGTAAGACATGGCGAGTGAAAATGATGCAGGAAGGGATAAAAAGCTGACATTGACCCTGGTGGCCTCTGCTGTGGTGGCATTGGTAGGCGGGACTTATTTTGTCTGGAGTTGGCTGGCTACGCCGCCACCGGCACCCTCCCAGGTTGATATCAATCGTGTAGGCGCGTCGGTGCACAGCAAGGGGACAGAAACGCCGGCGTACCGGGATTTGCTTCGACAGTATAACCAGGAAGGGGTCACGACCGCACAGCAGCGTAATAGCAGCTTTATTGCTTCTATACCGCTGGAGCAGGAACCCGTGACGCTGCCCTCTCAAGCTACGAATGCGCGAAAGCCATCGACAGAACCGTCAGCCCGACAGGGGCGCAATGATTCGCGCCAAGCCGATACGGACAGGCAGCGGCAAGATGAGCGGCGTCAGAAAGCGTTGGACGCTTTATTGGCGCAGATGGTACCGCGAACGGATACGACATCACCGCCAACCGGTATACAGGTGGCTCAGGCTCTCGGTGGGGGAGACGGTAATACATCGGGGGCGAGCGGGGGAGATGTGTCGGGCTTTAGCCGCTGGAGCGCCAGCCTGCCGGGCAATATGTCGGTGCAGACGGCCTCACTCAGTACCGGAACAGGGGGATCGCCGGTCACGCCTTCCGTGGTCGTGCCACCCTACTGGCGTGGCCCGGGCGTGATCGACATTGGCGTGGACTCAGATAACAGCACCACCCCAGTGTTGGGGCGGTTTGTGTCAGGTCCCTATGCGGGCGCGGTGCTTAAAGCCCCTGCCGGCGCGAAGCTGGCGGGGGATGGGGTGGTGATCCACTTCACCGAAATGTCTTTTGGGGGCGTCAATTATCAGGTCGATGCCTATGCGCTGCAGGATGAGAGCCTGATGCCGAGTGTCGCCACTGAAGTCAATAACCGTTACTTCTCGCGCATTGTATTGCCAGCCTTGCTGAAAGGGATTGGTGGTATCGGTGAGATGTATGCGCAAGCCAATACGCAGGTGGTGACGAACGGCTTCAACGCGGTGACGACGCGACCGGAAACACCGGATGGTAAAGCAGTCGCTGGCGTGATTGCCGGCGGCACGGCCAGTCAGGCTGCGAATGTGCTGAGCAGTGATGCTGCCCGCTTACCGTCGAAACAGGTCCTTGTCGAGAAGCAACAGGTGGTGGCGATTCAGTTCATGCGCGGGGTTTACTCGACCGATGTGGCCAACGTGGGGGCAGCGACAGCGCCAATGGTCACATCACCGGTGGTAAAGCCGGTAGACAGAATGCCGCCGACAGAAAACGACTGGCGGGCACAGACGCAGGCACGAATCGAAGCGCAGCGCAGGCTGCAACAGCAATAAGGGCTATTCCATGGCACGACAATTCGAGCAGAACATGACTATAGGGCAGGATGAAAATTTGCAGTGGCGTCAGAAAAGCCAGCAACTGCGGCAGGCACTGAACTGCGCGCTGGCCTGTTTGCATGCCTGTGAGCCTGACGTGATATCCCCCAGGTTGCTTCAGGACTGGGTATCTTCGGATAGGGTATCCGAGTTGTACCTTCTGATGCATACCGATCCACGTTTTGATGAGGGACGGGCAGCGCTGGAGAATTACCTTGGCTGCCTGCCCGGCGTGCACCCTGAACACGCGGCGGCGATGGGTTCATGGCCGGAGGCAGCAGAGCGTGCCCATGATTATCTGGTTCAACTGATTACTCGGGAGAATAGGCATGAGTGAGTTTTCAACTAACCCAACAGTAACCGCCCCGCCTGAAGCTCCGCCAACACCGACTATGCCCGGCAGACCTGGCTTAATGCAACGCAAGTTGCTTTTTGGTCTAACGCTGCCCTGGCTTGCAGGGGCCGTTCTTGCTCTGGGACTGTTTGCGGCTTATCTGTTCGCTCCTTATGTGAATGGTGGTGATGGCGGTTCGGCCGCTACGCAGGATGCCTTCAGTGAGGCTGAGTATGGTCAATCTGCGGCACCGGTGGCGTTGGCCGCTGTCGCCCCGGCAGGGGGAGCGGACGCGGTTCAACTGCAGAATGACGTTGCCACCATGGTTGGCGGTGTTCGTTCTTTTGCGGAGACTAACCGCACGGCGATTTCCCGGTTGGCGGACACGGTCAAAACGCAGAGTACTGCGCTGGCCGCGCTGAAACAGCAATTGACTGACCTGCAGGCACAGAATAACCAGCTGCTCAGCAGGTTGTCTGTTCTTGAGGCAAAGCCTGCAGCTGTGGTGTCGCAGGTTAATGACCGTGCCGCACCCCGTTCTCGTTCTGCGCTTGCCGGCATGCGACTTGATGCGGTGCAAAACGGCATGGCGTGGGTGTACTGGCAAGGTAAAACCTGGGCTGTCAAAGCGGGCGATCGGCTGGGGCGGGTGACCATCACCGGTATCGATGCTCAGTCTCGTGAAGTCAGCACCAGCGCGGGCGTGCTGAAGTGAGGTAAGGGTTATGCCTAACGGAAGCGATGCTATCCAGCTGTTGGTCAATCTCGCGCATAACGTGCAGGGGGCGTTTACCCGTTTGGGGTTTACGCTGGCCATGTTGTTTGCCGTGGTAGGCGCGGTGACATTTCTGGCACATCACGCCAGCGCATCACGTAAATCGCCGGGCCAGTCCGCTGGGGGCGGAAAGGTGATCGCCTGGTTGCTGTTGTGCGGAGGGCTGGCGGGATTGGATCAGATGATCGGTGCTGCAGCCCGGCAAGTGGGTTGGCAAGGTGCTACCTTCGACGCCATCAGCTATGTGGATGTTGGCACCTTTGGTGTGGCGGCCGATGCCGCGAACGCCATGCTGACCCTGATCCGTGTCTTTGGCGTTTATGTTGCGCTGCAGGGGATGTTGACCTGGCGCCGGTCACTTAAAGATGGGCATACGGGGTTGTCGGCCAGTCAGGACGTTTCCACCGGAAGCTTGAAATTCACGCTGGGTATCATGATGGTCTGCAGTCCTTATCTGCTTGATGCCCTGCAAAAATCCCTTGGCATGCTGTAAGCCTGCCGGGTTTCATCCGCGCGTAAGCGCACTCTCACCTTCATTAATAACAATCTTCATTTTCAAGGAGTCAATCATGCCAAACGACATGATGCTGAAACTTTCCGTGCGCGCTTATTTCATTAAAACGTGGTTACGTCAGCGATTTATGGCGTTTTTGTCAGGAGCTATAGCGGTTCTACCGGTCACTGCACTGGCCGATGGTGATATTGCGGACATGGCCGACCGTGCCGCTGAAGGTGCCAAGTCCGGGATTAAGTCTGCACTTGTTATTGCACAGCTTGCCGGAGCCGTATTTGTCATTGGCGGACTGATTGCAGCAAAAAATAAGAAGGACAATCCGCAGATTAAGGTCTCCCATATTATTTCGGCAATTCTGTTTGGGGTCTGCCTCATCGTGGTGCCGGAAATTATCAAACGAGCGCAAACACAGGTGGGACTGTCACCGGTCAACGTCGGCTAACGAGATACGCTCCGGATTTCCGGAGCGTTTTTTATGGAGTGAATCTATGGCACAGCGACATATTCGGGGAGATGGCCCGGTCTGCTTTTGGTTGAGAATTCGTCATGACTGAAGCTCAGTTAACGCTAGCGCCACTTTCACTGGATATCAGTGGCGATCCCCAAACACCGGTGCCGCAGCCGATGGACGGTTCACGTTGTCGATGCTGTGGCCTGCATATTAACAAACTGTGGCAGGGGGCCCGCGCAGGATTTGATGAGCCACATGCGGTATGCACTTTATGTTACCTCTCCGGGCACCTCGACAGCCCCACCGCAGCCCATGCTCGTCTGGTCTGGCTTCCCGGCGTTTCACTGATGAACGCCCTTCATCTGCAGCGTCAGATTTTGTTGGCGATGATTACCGGCACCCGAGCACAGCAGCGTGAGGGGAAACGTTTGTGGCGCTGGATGGTACTCCATGCCCGAGAGGTTGAAGGGGCATGGGGAACGGCGCGAGTCGGTGAATTTGCCGCAGCCATGCTGCGATTGCCCCCCGTCAAGCGGGCATGCCTGCAACAACGACTGGTTGGCTGCGTACCTGTATTTCCCCCTGATGTGTTCGATGACCTGTCGCTGTTGTTGCCTGAGGGTAAAACAGCGGCGCAGGCCTTGACGACCTGGTGTTTCCCTACCTACCGCCGGAGTGATTTGTATGCCGAACCCGATCCGCTGGATTGAAGAGATAATTACTGCAACTTCCCGCTTTGCCGTGTCGCGGGATTTGCCCGACTACTGTGATCTGCAGACGGTGATCCGCCTGACAGATGACGATCGTATACGCCACCCCGAGCTGGCAGCCCCCTATATCCTGGTGACTGACGACGGTGATTATTGCTCGGCCTTTGCCGTCGCCGGCAGCTTTTGCGATACCGATGAAACGGCGGCGTCAGACGCGCCGTTTTCCTGGGCGGGTCGCATCAAACGTATGACCGAATCCTTGAATGCGGTGTATCGCCGGCATGGCCATAAGTTCAGCCTGATTTACGAGGATGATCCTTCACGCGGGGAAGAAGAGGTCAGGCGCCTTATGGCGCCTCAATACCGATCTATTCGCCGTACCGGCATGGCGTTGAAGGAAATTCTGGATGAACGGGTGGCGAAGATCAGCCCCTGGGTGTCACGAGAACGCTGTTATCTGGTGTGTTATACCGGACGTAAGGCATTGTCCGCCCACGAACTGATGGACGAAAACAAGCGTCTCAAGGCGCTTATCCAGCAAAGCCCCGATGCGCGTTTTGGCCAAAACCCTGTTTTGGCTGAGATGGTGGGACAAAAAATCAGACATGATGCCTTTCTCAGTGGCATAGAGGCGGCATTGAGAGATAACGGCGAAGGCGTGCTATTGAGTCGTCTTGACGCGCATTCAGTTGGGCATGCATTGCGTGAGCAAGTGGATCGGGCTGGCACCTCAGAGCACTGGCAGCCATTGTTGCCGGATGATCCCATTATGCCCCATGGCGCACGTGCTGGAGATGATCACACGCCATTCCTGGCACCATGGCTGAACTTCCAGTTGATGAATCAGGATATTCACCCGCAGGGCAATATGTTGCACATTAACGGCGTGTGGCATGGCACCTTGTCAGTTGTCCTTGGGCCACAAACCCCTCAGTCGTTTGCGCATCTTAAAGCGTTGGTGCCGCGTGCGGTGCCTTGGCGGGTACGGATGGATGTGATGCCTGGCGGCATGTCGGCGTTGGGCGTCAAGAAAGGGACGCTCGACTTTATGGCGTTTGTGCCGACGTTACGGCCGATTTGGAAATCCATCGCTGCACTGACACAAGTTGAGAAAAATGAACCTGTCTGTGTGATGACGATAACGGCTGCGACCTGGGGGGACAGCCCGCAGGCGGTGACGCGTAATCTGACGCTACTGACGCAGGCTTTCCAGTCATGGGGGGTATGTGAAGTCACACAGACTTTCGGCGATCCGGCTCGGGCCTGGGTTTCCACTTTGGTAGCGGCCAGTAAAGGTAGCGGCCCCAACCCGCTCTACCCACCGTTATCCGAAGCACTGAATTTGGCGCCGTTGACGCGGCCGGCATCTGCCTGGGAAGACGATGGCAACGCCTTGTTCCCCACGCTGGATGGCAAACTCTATCCTGTGGGGCTGGCTACCAGTAAGCAGAACAAGTTGACCAATCTGGTGTCCGGTTCTCCGGGGACGGGTAAGTCAGTGTTACTTAACGCCCTTGGCAACATTCAAATCACCAGCGCTCAGCAAAATCTGCCGTTTTTTGCTGGGGTCGATAAGGGATTTTCAATGCAAGGCCAGATTGCCTTGCTGCGCGATGCTTTGCCGCCGGAACGCAAGGATGAGGTGGTGGGTATTGTTCTGCAGAATAGTACGGCCCATTGCCGCAACCTGTTTGATATCCAGTTGGGGGCGCGTTATCCGATAGAGCCTGAACGCAACTGGATACTCGGCATGTTGACCGCCATGTGTATCGATCCCAGCACCGGCGAACCCCCTAATGCCCGCGATACCCGACAAATCCTCGAGCGTGCCATCAGTAAGGCCTACACCACTAATGCAGAAGTCAGTCCGCAGGCTTATAGCCGCGGTTTACCTGGATTGGAGTGTGTTGATGCGGCATTGGATAAATTGGGGCTGTTTGAACGGTTCGACGCAGACTGGTGGGATAAAGCTCTATGGTACGAAGTGCGTGATCTGCTGTTTGATGGGGGCTATGTGCGAGAGGCCCAATTGGCCCAGTTCCAGGCTGTACCTGAACTGACCGACATGACCGGTATCCTGAATCATGAAGATATTCAGGGTGCCTTCGGTAAAGTGCAGCGAGATGGTAGTCAGGAAAAGTTGCTGGAGTATATGTATCGCTGCATGAAAGACGCGGTGGGTGAATTCAAAATGCTGGCTGGGCGCACGCGGTTTGTCATTAGTCCTCGGACACGCGTGATCGCAATCGACCTCAATAACGTCATGGGGGATGACAGTAAGGCGGGGCATCTCAAAACGGGGATCATGTTCCTGTTTGCTGGCCAGGTGGCCGGCGGTGATTTCGTCCTGCCTCAGTACCGTGATGTGTTGCTTACTGCGGTCGACAAGCGTTATCACGCATTACATATCGAACGGTTGGAACAGCTGGATCAAGAGGTTAAGACCAAGGGGTATGACGAGCTGCATAACGCCAAGAAAGTGCCGTTTATTTTCCCCATGCTGGAAACCCAGGATCGTGAACAACGGAAATTCGGGGTTCGCACCGTATTGTCTTCCCAGTATATGCGTGATTTCCCTGAGGCCATACTTCGCTCGGCTAACTCATTGTTCATGATGGAAGTCGATCCGGATGACGAAGCGCTGTTGGTCGAACGCTTCAAGGTGCCGAAAGTCACCTTGCGTAACTTCCAGCGCTGCGGTACAGGCCCTGCTCCTGATGGGAGTGGCGTGCCGTTCCTGGGCATTTTCCGTATCAAGGGCGGTGGTACGTTGGCCCGGATATTGAAAAACGCGCTGGGGCCTCTTGAACTGTGGGCGCTTAACTCTTCACCGATAGACAGCTCGCTCCGGCGGCTGTTGTACGAACAGGTTGGCGGGTCAACGGCGCGTGCCATTCTGGCCGAGGCTTTCCCGCAGGGCACTGCGGAGAAGTTGATCGAGCTGCGTCGAAAGCAGGTCGGCGATGTGGATGCCGGCAATGTCACGCGCCAACTTGCCTCTGAGCTTATTGCCAAACGCGGCTATCACCTTTAAGCGAGAAAAATCATGAAATACTCTGCGACAGTGGTCGCGCTGGCGGTCAGTCTGGTACTGACCCAGCCCGCGGCCGCATATACCGTTTATGTATCCGGCAGTGCGCCGATTGAGTTCCAGGTTATGCCAGCAATGGGCACCATCAATGCCACGTTGGCAGAGATCCTCACGACGGAAACCCAGATAGGCACCGCCATCGTGCAGGCCAGCGACAAACAGGTGTCAGCGGTGACGGAGGCAGCCCGCGCACAGCGAGAGTCCGATATTTTTGGGCGTCAGACAGAGCGTCTGGAGCGTGCCCGTGACAGCTTCACGGTAACGGACAGTATCTGCAGCGAATCGGCTTCCGGCATGGCCACGCAGGTCAGTAAGCAGACCCGTTCCAGCGCCTCCCGACTGTCTGGCGGCGGGGGCGTCAGCAGCGAAATGGTGCGCAAGAGCGTGGCGTCCCTTCCGGTGGCGCCGCGTCAGGGTGGATATCGCAGTGCGGCGGTACATGCGGCTTACTGTACGGCAGAGGAAGCGGCAACCTATGGGGGGACAGACCTGTGTCCACAGGTCTCTCCGCTGCCCGGCGGTGATATCGAGCTGCGTTCCCTGATGGATGGCGCTGGCGCTGTTGGTAAGGCACCTGACCTGACCTTCAATCAAGAGCAGGTCGATGCGGCGATGGCCTACATGAAAAACTCGTCCCGCCATGATGCGGGGCGTACGCCGGGGAAAGGCGATATTCAATCGGCCACAGGCCGCGAATATCAGGGATTGCTAACACAATACAAATCAATACAGAGCGCGGCCTCGCAGCCCCAGTTGGACATGATCGCGGCCAGTCAGCCTAATCCTGCGACCCGGGATGCGTTAGGTGAGTCGTTACAGAGTCCATCGGCCAGTCAGTATTTTTCAGCGACGGCGAGCCAGGAAGCGCAAAAGTCCGGGGTGATGAGTGAGCGGGAATATGAGTCTTTCGAAGTCGGCCGACGTTACGCCAATACCGCTTATGAAACCGATCTGCAGGCGATGAATGGCGACAATCTGATGCGTGAATTGGTGCGTGTCCAGAGCCTGGGTAACTGGTTGCAGTTGGGCATTAAAAACGAGCTGCGCAAGGCAAATGTTATTGGCGGTCAGCAATTGGCCATGGCGGCGAAAGCACAATATGCGCCGCAACTACAGCAGCTTTCCAACCAGATGAGTGCGGGGGTAACGGCTAATGCAAACTGAACGTGACGATAAGAAAACCGGAACCTCCTCGTTGCGGCGTGTTGGGAAAGTAGGGCTTTCATTGGTAAACCCATTCTCTGACCTGGGCGTTATTTACCGGGGTAGCATGCGGCCGATACTGAACAACCTGGAGCGGGTACGGGAGGTGGTTCGCGAACGTCGTCAGGTTGACCGTGAAACTTTGACCTGGGCACAAGCCGTGGCGGCAGCGGGCGTTTCGGTTGAGCAGCTTCGCACCAACTATGTCCGCATCCGGGCATTTTGGTGGTTCCTTATGCTGGTTTGCGGCGGACTCTCCTTGATTTTGTTACTGATGATCATGGTGAGTTTAGTCTCCCTGCCTGGCTCGGTCCTGCTGCGTGCGACGATTGCGTCATTGATTTTGGCGTTGTTAGGGGCTGCAGGGTTCGTGAAAGCGCTGATCGTGACGTATCGCCTGTGGCAACTCAATACGCAGCGCGTCAGTAAAGAAGAAAAGGGGACGTTCGGTGATTTCCGGTCGGAGAATCGCTGTTGCCGGCAAGTAGTGTCATTAGGCTATTGGCGCTGACAGCCCGACTGCATTTATCCCCCTTTGACGCCTCATTCACTTCCCTGCCTTCTACCCTGCGATCTACCGGGGTCATAATATACGGACAACACGATGAAATTTCTCAAAAGGCTGTGGTCAGCAGGCTTGCTGCTGGTCTTTTCCTGGCCAGCGTTCGCCGATGGTGTGAATTATCAGACCATCGCAGACGCTGCGCAGAAAACCAATGACTTATCGCGCCAGGCGCTGGTCATGATCTTTGGGGATGTGGTTCTACATCCGTTTAACCCTGGGCAACAAACGTTGATTGGCTCGCTATTTGCCATTATTAACGGTGTGCTTTGTGCCATAGCCCTGTTCTGGTTTTTGACCGTGACGATGAAAACCGTCGTGAAGGCTGGACATGAGGGGCGTGTGTTTAATGGTGCTCGCTCGATGCTGTATCCGGTTATGACCTTTGCGGGCTTTATCACGCTGGTGCCTACAGGTTCGGGGTGGTCGATTTCGCAATTGGTGATGTTGTGGGCCGCGTCTGTGATGGGCGTCGGTAGCGCTAACCTGCTAACAGATAAAGCGGCGGATATGATGGCCAGCGGGTATTCGATGGTCACGCAGCCGACTGCGCCGGCGACCCGTTCAGCTGCACGGGCCATTTTTGAAATGAACCTGTGCAAATATGCCATCAACCGCGAACTGCAGGCTCTTTATGCGTCAGGGGAAGCGAATACGCCCATGATGAGTACGAAAGGGGGCAACGGTGAGTATGAGACCGGTAATGGCAGTGCCATTTGCGGGTCGGCGAAAACACCGAACTCTGCCCGTAGCGGTGTATGGAACTTGTTATTTGACAGCAAGGTTGATACCGACAATGTTGTGGCGTCACAAAAGCAGGCGCTGGATAGGATGCAGACGTCACTGGATCGGGCGGCAATGGACTTTGTCGATACCTATTTGAGTAAACGTGATCAGGACAGTGGCAGTTTTCAGGATGTGGAAACCGACATTCAGAATGCGGCGGCCGACTATGAAGATACGGTCAACAAAGCGCTGAACCAGATCAACTACAAGGATTCGCTGCAGAGCCAGCTGGTCAATCAGATCAAGAGTTATGGTTGGGTTTCTCTGGGGGCCTGGTATCACACCTTCGCGACCGCCAACAGTAAAACCAACGATGTGGCCAATGCGACGCCGATCACCAGTGGCATGAGTGGGGTGGGTGAGCACGGTACGGGAGACTTGTACAACCAGGTGTTTACCGCCTATCGCGCACAGGTGCAGAACAGTACCTATACACCACCCCTGGGAACACAAACGGAGAGCGAGATCAGTGCAGCCGGTGCAGCTCAAGAGCCCAACTCTGTATTTGTTGGCATATTAAAAAGTCCTATACAAAGGCTAACTAACTTTATAGCAACGAGAAATATAGGAGCAAACTCAGACTACACTGAGCAAGTTAACCCACTGATTAAAATGCAAGAAGTAGGCGATTATACGCTGGGTACCACAGAAACGCTGATGGCAGCCTATGCCGGCACCTGGGCGATTGCATCGGCGGCCAGTAACTCACCGGTGGGGTGGGCAAGTAAGATCTTTGCGGTTGATGCCGGCGCGGTGGTGAAGGATGTGATGGGTGCGATGGCGCCAATGTTCTACTTCTTTATGTTTGCACTTTTGGCTATCGGATTCTCACTGGCGGTATTTTTGCCGGCCGTCCCTTTTATTTTCTGGATGACGGGCTTCTTTAACTGGATTGTCAGCGTGCTGATTGGGTGCGCAGCAGGACCAATGTGGTCAGCGACGCATCTGGGGGCAGAAGAAGACAAGGGGAGCCGCAGCGCATATGGGTATATTTTCCTGATAGACATGATGTTGCGGCCTTCGCTGATGGTGTTGGGGTTCTTTTTCGCCTCTGTGGCGGCGATTGCCGGCGGCACGGTACTCAATTTGTTGTTTGCTTCAGCCCTGGCTAACGCCAATGCTGACTCGATTATGGGGTTGGTCAAGATGGTTGGCTGGTTGATGATATATGCACGTATTGCCACCTTTGGCGTGACACGCTTATTCAGCCTACAGGCCTCACTGCCAGATTATGTGATCTCATTCCTCGGCGGTCGAGAAGGGAATAATGTCATGGGCGGTTTGGTCGATAATATGAAAAATATGTTCGGTGCTGCAGGTACGGGATCGCAGCGAATTCCCGGTATGCGCAATATGCCGAAGCGGTCTGGAAAGGGTAATGAAACTGATGGAATACAGTAGAAACCCCCTGACAAATACACAGTGGTTGGGTATAATGTATTCAATCATAGAGGAGGAAATTTTATGGCTCAGCGACTAAAAACAGGGAAAGAGTTCACTTTTTTCCTTATCAAACTTGCTTATGGGTTAGTTGCTCTCCCGTGTCTGCTCATATTGGGGCTTTTATCTCTGTTTGCCATTAGTGCCCCTGGTAAGACAGGTAGCGACATATATATTATTGTTGGAACAATCTGGATGGGGGTAATAATCCCCGTTGCTGTATTCTTCTTTCATGTTTTAAAAAAACGCCGTCTTTTGAAAATTATTACCAATGATATAAAAAATCCCGATTTCTTTATGCCAGAACAAGGCTATGAGATGTTCCATGAAGGTGATGGTAAATATCTGGGTATCGATATCAAGCGCGGCACCATCCTTTACGTGCATCGTATCCGAAAAGGTGAAGTGGATGTGATTGGACTGGATATGAACGACTGGACCAATCGGGAAGTGGAAGGAAAGATGTTCCGCCTTTACACCAAGCTCCCTGAGTTGCCCCGTATCGAAATTGCTACTCCGTGGGCCCAACGCTGGTTTGATACGCTGGGTTCTATGGAATTCAAGCAATATCAGCCGGCGATGCCGTTCTCTGAGTATGTTGATATTCACCGTGAGCAGCTGGAGCGTGAAAACCATATCGCGATCCCTCGCCTGGCCTGAGTCGTACCTTATCCCCCTCTAGTCACCTCATCGGGTGGCAAACACCCTTAACACCGGCTTTTAGCCGGTGTTCTTTTTTGCGAGTTCCTCTATGTATAACCGCCCATCGCAGAGCGCGTGGGACGGCGATCAAGGGCAAATGTTCCTGGCCTTCTGTGCTGCTGTTCTATTGTGCTGGCTATTTTTTGATTCGTTTGTGTACGGGAGTTGCTGGGTCTTGTACTGGCTCTGGACTGCGGTAGATGTTCCCCGCATCCATAACTGGGCCGGTGGAAAAATTAACCTGCTGGCCGACACGGCCAATCACGCCGACAGCGTTACCTTCGATGAGTGGCTTAATGTGATGAACGCCACTTCAGGTATCTTACTGTTGTTTTTGGTGCCGATCGTTGTGGCCAGCTTTATCGCGCTGGCGCAGCACCCCGTTCTGGCTTTTCGTAGCAAACGGCCTATCAATGTCCATACGTTGCCGGGCCTGGTCAGTGGCTTTGCCCCCTCCGTGATGCCTGTTCTGGCCATGGCATCCGGGCCGGATGGCCTGATGAATGATCCCGCGCCGGCGAATGTTTGGGCGCTGAAACCCGAAGACTTCACCACGCAACATCAACTCGTTCAACGCAAGACGCTCGATCGGACTGGCGCAGCGAATGTCTTCGCTGCGCAGTTGGGAAAAACAATGTGCAATGTGACAAATTGGCACCCTTATGAACGCGCCCTGCTGGCAGTGTTTGGTCTGCAGGTATTCCTTAACGATCGGGCGGCGGCTTCACGGTTGCTGGATGACCTGAATCGCTCCTGTGTAGTGAGGCGTTTTTTACGACGCAAGCGGGTTTCACCTGTGCCGTTGTTCCCGTTGGCCAATGCAGCTTTTGAACGCGTGGTTCAAGCGCCAGGCGTCAACGAGTGGCTGGCTGGTCACGGGTATGTGCACAGTGCGCTGGTTGGGTTGTATGCCCGTGACCTGCGATTGCCACCGGCGCGTTTTCGTTGGCTCAAGGGTGTTGACCGTACATTGTGGTATGGCCTGCATTCGGCAGATACTGCCAAGGTGTTTGTCGAAGGCGCTGGTATTGCTGCTCAGGCTCGGGCCGAGGTGCGCGCCGGCAAGTTGGGATTGCCTCGTCCGGGCATCATGGTGGAGCAAGCTGTTGAAGGGCTGCAGGCCGATCTGGAAAGTCTGGGTCTGGTCTATCCGTATACACCGGTGGTGATTAGTCGTCGCCAGGCGGCAGAGCAGTCGGTGATGTCAGCTGTTTATGCCATTACCGACCCGCCGGACAGCGAGGAGGCAACTGCACCCTAGCGTCACTCCTCTTGATTTATCTGATCACACCCACCGAATTTTACCCCATTTGTACGCCAGGCTAATCAGTCTCTGGTGTCGACCCGTATTTGAATTAAAAGGATATTCCATGCGTGCAAAATCAAGCTATGCGCCTTTCTCCGTATACATCCGCGATAATCTGTTAGTCGTTCAACGTACTGGGGAGAACGGCGGTGTCCGTACTTTGTGTACTGTCGACCTGCGCCGCCAGCCGACTTTTTTCCTGTCTGACGCCGGGGTGGTGTGCTGCGACAAGTTGGGAAACGTGTTCACGGTTGAGTCCAGTGCCAATGGTGGCAACGATCAGTTGCTTGCGGCCTTGTCCGGTGCACAGCTACAGCAGGCGGAAAAATGGCGCTCCCGATGGGGTACCCGGTTGACGATGGCCGGTGCGTTGCTGTTTGTCGGGGTCATGCTGGGAGTTTACCTGGCGCAGTCCCGGGAGGTTGCACCCTTGGGGATGGGGCCAGAGGTTAGCCTAGCACCACCGCCTTTGGTTTTGCCGCCAGCGCTTCCTCCGCATACCAACGCGAAAGCCATACGTCCTGAAAACCCTGTGCCTGTCCAGCAAACGCGAACTGCCGCGCCAGAAGATGGCTGGGCGCTGCTGGCGTCAGTCCGGGCTACTCTGCCGCAGAAGCTGAAAAGTGCTGCCGATCGCCAATTGTTCACCGTGAACTATTCCTCTGGCCATGACCGCACCTTATACGTGTTTGCTGATCCCAACTGCCCGAATTGCCGGCATCTGGAGCCGGCATTAGTGGCTGCAGCCCATTTGGCGAACGTGGTCGTCTTCCCGGTGGCAGTGATTGGGCGCGAAAAATCCATTGCTGCTATCACACCGGTGTTGTGCTTGCCGCCAGAGCAACGGCCAGCTGCCTGGCAGGCATTATTTACTGTTGGTACGGATGGACTGCAGCTGGGTAAACAACCCCCAGCCGACAAGAAAGCTGACAGCACCTGTGATGTGGCTGAAAAGGCACTGGGCGTCAATGAGGTGGCCTATCAGGCCTATCGCATTCCGGGTACGCCATGGGTGATTGCGGATGATGGTCGCTATGTGCCTCAGGCGGTCCTGAGAGATCCAGCCCAACTGAGTCAGTTCCTGAGCGAGAAGGAGACGCCGGATGCAACCGACTGACTATGGCGTTGAACGCAATCGCGTTAACCGCCGTGTTTATCACTCAGCCCTGGGGGACTGGATGTTATCCCCGGGAGGATTGGCGCTGGGGATGACAGGGGCTGTCATCGCCGGTGTGGTTTGGCCGGTCACATTGTGGTTAACGCTGCCCGTGATGATGTTCTGGGCGCCCGCGATGCTGATGGAACCCTGGCAAATGCCGATGCGTATGCCTACCGATATGGATCGGCTCGACCCTTCTACACAGCGGCAGGTGCCGGGTAAGCTGTTTGGTTTCTTGCCCGTGACGGTCATGCGTATCGCCATGGGCAAGGCGGCCGGCATCCTCTACCTGGGGTATCTGCGTGGGCGTGATGCGGGGCGTGAGCTGTGGCTGTCGATGGATGACATGACGCGGCACATCCTGATGTTTGGCACCACCGGTGCAGGCAAGACGGAAACGCTGCTGGGTTATGTGCTCAACCAACTCGCTCTTGGCAAGGGGCTGATTTATTCCGACGCCAAGGCACAAAACGATGTGGCGCTGGCCATTGCGTCCATGGCGCGGCGCTTTGGTCGTGAAGACGATCTGCGGATGATGAACTTCATCACCGGCGGTCGTTCGCGGGCTCAGGAGCTGCTGGAAGATGTCAAAAACCGGCCGCAAACCAATACGGTCAATGCCTTCGGCATCGCTGAAGAAACCTACATCATCAACCTGATGGATTCGATGTTGCCACCGGCCGGCAACGATGGCGGCTGGCAGGAGAAAGCGCGGGCGATGATACAGGCGCTGGTGTTTGCCCTGGTGTACAAATGCCGGCGAGAAGGGACGGTGATGTCGCAGCGTACTATTCAAGCCCATCTCCCCTTGCGCAGTATTGCGCGGCTCTATATCCAGTCAGTGGAAGAGCAGTGGCATGATGAGGCGCGATTACCGCTGGAGAACTATCTTGGCACACTGGCGGGGTTTGACCTGGCCACGGTGGACTCCCCGTCAGAATGGGCACCGGAGGCGCTTAATCAGCATGGTTACCTCATTCAGCAGTTCACCCGCATGTTGGCGCTGTTCAATGACACCTACGGTCATGTGTTTGCCCGCGACGCCGGTGACATCGACCTGAGAGACGTGGTTCACAACGATCGCATCCTCGTCATCCTTATCCCCGCACTGGAAATCTCTTCCACCGAGGCTGCTGCTCTCGGGCGACTGTATGTGTCTCAGCTGGCGATGATCCTGAGCCAGGACCTAGGTGAAAAACTGGAGGGGCGGCCGGAAGACATCATGGTCGTACGCAAGTACAAGGACAGGTTTCCCTTTCTGTGGATAGCCGATGAGGTGGGGGCCTGTTACACCGAAAAGTTGGGTGAGTTGGCCACCCAGGTCCGATCGCTGGGGTATTGCCTGCTGCTGGCCGGACAAGAAGCACAGCGGCTTAAATCTGCGGCCGGTGATCGTGTATGGACGCTGATTGCCAACATGGGCACGCGTATCACCGGCAAAATCATGGACCCGAAAGACACCCTGGAAATTCTGCAGTTGATGGCCGGCACGGAATATTTGCCGGAAATGAGCCAGATGGTGCGTCAGAACGGTGTCATGGGCAGTCGCTGGGATGAAGACGACAAACTGCAGTTACGCGAGCAAAAGAAGGTCAGCGTGGAAGAAGTGCAGCAGCTGCAGGAGGGCGAGAATATCACCCTGTTCCGGGGAGAGGTTATTCGTGGTGCTTCGCTCTATATCGCTGACGCTGACAAGTTTACGAAAGAGGCGATACAGATTAACCGTTTTATCGAGGTGGCCCCACCATCTCTCAATGCGCTGCTTGCGCAGGCACCGGCAGCCATTCGTCGTAGCTATCCACGGGCTGACCGGATACAGCAGATAGTCCGCCGGCTGGATGCGCCGGACGCACGTTCAGATCTGGAGAACCTGCTGCTGACCGATCCCGCGCTGGCCGCCATTAATGACCTGGAAGACGAGTGGCAGTATATCTGGCGCCGACGTCCGACGGCGGCGGTCAGCACCAGTCTGCTATGGGAAACGGCACTGGCGCATCTGCCGGCACGCGGGCGTGGTTACCAGGTGCAGGCGAAAACACCGACCGCACTGGGTGTTGGGCAACCGCGTCTGATGGCCTATCAAATGCAACATATTCCGGTTGAGAAGCCGGCCGACAACACTTCAAAAGAGAAAGCAAAATGGCAACGAAAATCACAGTAAACGGCAAGACAATGGTCGTCGATGGTAATCATATCCGCGTCAGCGGTAACCAGGTGATTGCGGATGGCCAGACAGTGTCGCTGGGTGATGGGAAGGTGGTGGCTGTCGCCATTACGATTGTGGGAGACGTGCAGGTGATTGATTCCGAAGATGCTGATGTGACGGTGCAGGGGAATGTGGGTACCGTGCGCAGCACCAACGGCAACGTCAGGGCCGGTAACGTCACCGGCAACATCGAGACGCGTGCAGGTAACGTCACCTGTGGCCATGTCCAGGGCGACGTCAGCTCAAGGAACGGGAATGTGTTTTACGGGGGCGCCAAATGATGCGGACATCTCTGAAAGCCTGGTGTCTGGTCGCAACCCTGGCACTGGCTCCGTGTGCCATGGCGGCGCCCTCGGTGCAGGTGGGATTCTCACCGGAAGGCAGCGCCCTGCAGCTGGTGCTGAATACACTCAATGATGCCCAGAGCAGTATCCGGCTGATGGGGTATTCGTTCACCTCCCCTGAGGTGGCGAAGGCACTGACGAGCGCCAAGCGCCGGGGTGTTGATGTGAAAGTGGTGCTGGACGCGAAGGGAAACCAGAACAAGGCCAGCCAGGCGGCGATGAATTTGCTGGTCAATGCCGGCATTCCGGTGAGAACGGTGGATAAGTTCAAGATAATGCACGATAAAACAATTGTTTGTGACAGTAAAACCACGGAAATCGGGTCATTTAATTTTAGCCGAGCGGCCGACAGCTGGGATATCGGAAAGGAGTGGCGTTCGTCGTATTGAAATGTCCCCCCCATGCCTTTCTGTAACCCTATGACGGCTTGATCCTCTGGGCTCAGGTCGTCCGCTCTTCCTGCATTTTTATCTGTCATCCCGCGCCAACGGGACTGAAAAATGCTTTTTATGCTGCTAACTTACGGATTCTGTAGTACGCTTTGCCAAACGATCCTTTTCAGATCCTTGGGGAGGCAGAAATGCCACAGGTCGTAAACGCAGTTACTTCCTCATCGAAAACGAAGCGCTCTTACCGTAAAGGTAATCCTATGTCAGCTACTGAAAGGCAGTTGGCGGCGATAGCCCGTAAGCGCGAGACTCATAAAGAAGTGAATGTATTTATCAAAAATCCCATGAAAGACCAACTTCTACAGTTATGTGAAGAAGAGGGTTTAACTCAGGGACAGATGATCGAAAAACTCATTGAAATTGAGACGGGCCGCAGAAACAGCAGAATGTAAAAGGTTCACATTCTTGCTAGTTGTACTGGCGAGTGCTAGATTACTGATCGTTTGAAGAATTTTTTGGCTGGCCACGCCGTAAGGTGGCAAGGAATGGGTTCTGAGGCATTTGAACGGAACCCGGAAAAGCAAAAACCCCGATAATCTCTTCTGTTTGGCGACGTAGAAGATTAACGGGGCTCACTTAAAACTGTATAGAAGCGTTGCTCTATGCAGGGAGTATAGTTTTATGCCTTTTAAAGGTCAACTCCCCCTGTGCAACTTAAGCGCAGGAAGTGGTGGATAACCGCACGACTGTCCAACAAGCGTCATCAGCCCGTTCCCGGGGCTGCTACGTCAGCAATCCTTTCCCCTCTTATCAGCCTCCGAAGGCTGGTGCGAACAAACCTGCCCTTATCCGGGCGCTGGTGACGGCTGCCCGTGAGAATCAGCCTGCCAGACATGAAGCCTGGTACACCACACCACGCGTCCAGCAGAAAACCGGACTGACGCGGCCGGTCTTTAAACGTATGAATGAACACCGGGCCAGAGCGATCAATGCGCTGATGGTGGCGATGTCCGATCGTCTGAATATTGTGACCGGCAAGGTTGAGGCCAGCGTTGAACAGCTTTCCGACTGGTGTGGGTTGTCGACCGGTAGTGGCGACAAGAAAAGTATCTCACGAGCCAGCCGGGCGATCACCACGCTGGAAGAATTGGGTGCCCTCGCTTGTGAACGCGCCTGGGATGAAGCCAGCCGCTCCCACATTCCCAAAATCATCTGGGTAACCGAGCTGTTCTTTGTCCTGATCGGTTACGAGCTGGGCAAGTATCAGGCGGCGCAGAATCAGCAGTTGGCGTGGATGAATCAAGGGCTGGTCAAGCAGGGCGAAGCCCCGATAACGCTATCAGAGGCCCGCCGGCGTGCCAAGGAGCAGCATATCAAACGGGCCTTTGAACACCGGGCGCGTCACCGTTCCTTCAAACAACAGCGGCGGCAAGCGCAAAAACTGCTGCAGATGGAGCGCCAGCAGGCTCGCACTGAGATCCTTAACGGTCTGATAAAGATGTACAGCAAGGATGAGCTGGAGGCCATGGGCCACCTGGCGCTAAAGCGGCAGGTTGATCAGCGCTATCATGCCCTGCGCAAACTGGCCACGTCAGCCCCACCAGATACACCATAACCCCCTCTCTTTTGCCCGGCTTTCCGCCCTCCCGCCATTGATGCGCTTGATTGCGTAGGCCTCGGTACGTCCACTATTCCTGAATTGACTCTTAGGTACCATTTTTCTGCGAGCCAGTCCGCCAAACCGATGGCGAGTGCAAGGATCTGGCCTGGCGTTGCGAGTTTTCCACAGATAGATGCAAATGCTTTATGAGGACAAATGCCTGTTAAGAATTACATGCAAAGTAACTGTAACTTCATTAAGACCTAAAAAGACCTTACAAGAGCTCTGCTCTGTGGATAATGCCTTCACTTGCAGCGGGTAAACCCGCGCCGCTCAGAAACGGCGCAAGCGCCTTAAAAGTAGCTCCCGCCAATGGCGGGCAAAAGTCATCCGACTAACTCATACCCCTTCTCACAACTCAGCCATCGCAAAGCCGCCCCGCCCCGGGCCAAAGGCCCGGAACAGAGTGGCTTTATGATGGATGCTGTAACTAAAAATTAAGTTGCTGCCAGAATCATCGCGATTAGCCAGATATACACGCTCGTAAGCGGCCCATATGGCCCGCTAACGCGGAGCTACGCCCCGGCGGCGGCTACGCCTTGCCGTGACCACTCCGACCGCGCAAAAACAGTTCTGTGGCGCTGTTAATGGGGTTGGCTCTTCAGGACGAGGGATGGGATAGGCGAAATCTATCAAACCGTAACCGGCTTCGCCGGGCTACCGGCGACCCTCATCATTTGAGTTCTTTATAGCCATGTTTGTCGCCTTCATGCGCTAACGCGCATTAAACCCAAAACTTACGATTTTATGCCTGCTCGCCGCAACCGCCGAAATTTCCGACACCCTGCCTGGGGTTCTTAGCGGGAACCCGCCAAGATTTTGGCCGGTATGAAAAACAAGGTTATGAAGATATAATATGACAAATTGGCATATTTAGGGTGATGAAATATGACGGGATTCGAGTTAAAGCTTTGGCGGACGGGGCTTGACTGGACGCAGGAACGGGCTGCTGAGGAGTTTGGTATCTCGATGCGTACTTACATCCGTTATGAGCAGACTAAGCCGCCGAGGGTTATTGTGTTGGCTATCCAGGCATTGTCCCTGGTGGCCATGTTACCGGACATTGATACTCTGCCGGTTGATACTCTACGCCAGCGGATCAGAATACTGGCGGGCGACATCTCCACTGGCTGAGTAAACAAATGTCGTCAAATCACCCCTTCGCTCCCATTGGGCCAAACTGTCGCTAGAAGAAACAAACGAGGCGGAATTTTCCGGGGTTCCGGCATAGAGGTCATTTTCTATGCATCTGGATTTTGGTCTGTAAATCCATGAGCCGATCGGCAATCCGTGTCAGCCCCGCATGAACGTAGTCACGCTGCATAGGGGTGACGTTCTCATCGGCATTCAGCCCTTTTCTGAAGTCTGCTACGCATTCCTGCCATAATTTGAACGATTGGCCCAGCCGGATTATTTGTTCATCAAACACCGCCAAGGCGTTGCCCTGATAAGCGAGGTATCCCCGTTCCAGCGTTGCGGCCGTGGTGAGTATCTGTTCCATGGTGTGTTTATGGGCTGCAGAGAATTCAGGTATGCCGTCATAAGAGCGGGACGACCTCTGGCTCTCCTGCTCGAACGCAGTTTCCATGATGAGGGCGTAACGGTAAAAGCCTGGATATTCCTGGGTTAATGCCATCAGTTCTTTATCCGTGGTGCCGGTCCAAATCTGATGCAGTTCAGGGGTATAGCCCATCATGCGGTTGATAACCTGGTGCGGCTCCGTGACGCCTTGCGCGTCCAACTGCTGCATATGCTGATCCATTTTTGCCGCCATTCGGCGAAAATCGGCCATTGTCATCGGTGTTTCCTTTTTACCGGTTTGGCAGGGAGCAATGCTACGCGGGCTCCAGCGCGACCGTATGGTGATCTGGGGTGCTGTTGACGAGCCTCGCGTTCAGGCCATATTCCGTCATGATACGAATAAAGGTGACGGTGTCACCAATAATGCGAAAGGGTACGGGGTGCAGGTGCCGTCCGTCCTGGGTAAAGGCCGCATTCAGCGCCGTTTTTTCGACGTAGAAGCCGTTGTTAAGCGACGGCGTCAGGGTAACTCCGGATTTCCACTCCCGTGCATCCATCACGTAATTATCCCAGCCCTGGTCTTTCAGCGTTTCTGAGGCGTAGGTGAGCCGGAACAGATCGGATTGTGCGGCCAGATTGCCACTGCAGGAGCGCCACAGGTAGTCCAGGTGCTGACGCAGTTTTCCGGCCGGCCCATGTTTACGCCCGCGTTCGAGTAGCCAGGTGATATCGACGGCTACGCTTTTGGGGAATCGTTTCTGCTTTTGGGCCGTGGCCAGCCAGCGAATAAGAAACAGATTTTCGGCATAGGGTGTGCCGGCGATTCCGTCCTGACGCGCCAGACCCAGCGCCGCTAGGGCGCAGAACGCCAGATGGCTGAGCGCTGAAGTGGTGTTTTCCGTGGTAACGGATTCGGTCTTGTCTAACAATGCCTACCCTGCCCGTTAATACGATGGATTAATGACGGATTTGCGCCAGATCGTCGACGGTTAGCCCTGTCATTTTTATAACCGAGTCGCGATCGATACCGTTAGTCAGCATGGCTCGTGCAATTTTCAGCGTGGCCTCACGTTCACCTTTCTCAATACCGCGCTGTTCACCAAGCTGGATACCCTTCTCAATGCCCTTCTGTTCAAGTTGTTGTGCAATAGTCATCAGTTCATCCTCATGTTGCGGTACCCGCAGTGCCAGTTCGCGTATAAATGCTTGTGCATCCGACGACTCACCAGCCTGGAGAATATAGTGTACCAGCGAAATCACCTGGGGCGAAGACAGATAGCCGGCCAGCAGGATGGTGGCCAGTTGGTCGGTCAGCTCAGCCAGATCTCGTTGCCGAATATGTTTCTGCAGCAGGGTCAGCGCAGCCATACTGCGATGGCTCATGATCTCATCATCGGGAATAACCGTCACATCAACCAGCGGAAAATCGCCAGCATACAGTTTCCCTGCCAGCGTCGGATCATCAAATTCCTGCAGCCAGTTGGTGGAATACGGATACGGGCTACGCTTGCCGGTATAAAACAGAACTGGGATAACCAGTGGCAGTTTTTCGTGACCCGCATCCAGATGTCGCTGCATGGCTGCCACCGCGTACCTGATAAGCCTGAATGCCATGTGTTTATCCGGGGTGGATTGGTGTTCTATGAGCACATGGACGTAACCGTTAGCACCGGTGGTAGTTTTCAGGCTATAGAGTACATCGCTGAAATACTGGCGAAGATCATCTTCGACAAAGGAGCCTGACTCCAGTTTTAATGTGTTGAGATCGCAGATAGCACGTAGTTCTGGCGGCAGATGGATCTCCATGAAGTCGCGGGCAATCTCCGGCTGAGTCAGAAACTGCCGGAAAGTCGCATCGTGCGGTGTGTGGTTTTTCTTTTTCATTGGCCAATAGCCTTTGGATCTTACTTGTTTCCACATTATCACAAGTAGCTACTAATTTATATTGGTAACAATGGTAAACTGCTTACGTAAAACAGGAATGAAAATCTGTTAACGTTAAGGAATGAAAATGACAATATTCAGCTGGCTGAAAAGAGTATTTGAAAAACCGGATGCTTCATCACACAGTCCGAATGAAAACGTTTATGATACATTAACACCGAAGATAATTACGGATGCTAGCGTCAGCGAATATTTTGAAGCGCTTGATTTTGCGTTTACCCAAAAAGATGTAAAAAATATCGCAATCACCGGCCCTTACGGTGCGGGTAAAAGTACAGTTATACTCTCTTATCTGAGCGCTCGGTTAAAAAAAGACTTTATTAATGTCTCTCTGGCTGATTTCTCCATGTCACGAAAAGATAACGAAAAACCTCCCGAGAACGCAGAGATTGAACTCAGCATCCTTCAACAGATATTGTACAAAGAAAACAAAGATAATCTCCCAGATTCACGCATCGACCGTATCCAGAACAGAAATAACAAGCATGTCATTTGGCTTTTCTTAAATTCGCTAAGTGTCTTGGCACCATCGTTGCTATTGTTGTTTTCAATTATACCAAAAAAGATACTTCCTTTCTTCGGGATTAGCGAGAATGTGGTTTCTCTGATTAATAACGCCTATCCTGAACGGTTGTTTTTCAGTATGGTTCTGGTCGTGATGACGCTATTCTTTATCGTTCGTGTAGCGTCTAAAGCTGGATTATTTGATAAAAAATTAAAACTGAGCAAGATAGCTTTTCTCCAGGGAAGTGCCGATATGACTCCCCAGGAATCATCCTCTTTGCTTAACAATTGCCTGGATGAAATCGTCTATTTCTTTTCAAGAACTGGGCATAAAATAGTTATTTTTGAAGATCTGGATAGGCTTGGTAATACAGAGGTTTTTGTAAAGCTGAGGGAAATAAATCAGATTGTTAATAATAATATGCAAGGTGATCCTGTACGATTTGTGTATGCATGCAAGGATGATATTTTTCTCGGCGCAGACATACGCACCAAATTTTTTGATTTTATCCTTCCTATTATTCCTGTAATGGATGCAAGAAATGCATATACTCACCTAAAAAATAAAATAACAGACTTCCCTGAGGTGAACAAAGTCCTTCTTAAACAAACATCATTGTATATCGGTGATATGAGAACGTTGCAAAATATAGCCAATGAATATAATTTATTTAGACGTATTGTTGATGAAAAGAAAAATGAAGCAAAGGTGTTTTCTCTTATTTTTTATAAGAATATCTACGCACAGGATTACCATTTGACGGACAGAAAAGCGGGGGTTCTCTATTCATTTGTTAATGATTATCGCCTTAAGCGATTGCATGAAAACTACTTCGAGTCACTGGATGAAAGAGAGCGAAATATTTCTGAAAGAATTGAACAAATAAGAAAGGAATCTGCATCATCAGCTACTGATGTCAGAAAAGATATCATATGTAGATATATTTCAGAACCGTTGTGGTCAATAATATTCTTTGCAAGTAAAAGTGGAAATTACTACGCTCCCTATACTATGTTTGAAGCATCCAATCTTTATAATAATGAAAACGAATTCATGGCTTTCTTTAGTGGACAAGAACAACGGTATGCTGGCTACAGTAATAATCAGAATTTTTATCAAATAGATACTGAAAACGTTGCGGAAGAGTACAAGAAAAGAGAAAGGCTTGTTTCTGCAGACAGGAAAATTGAACTCAAAAAGGCTATCACTGAACTTCAGGAGGTAAAGGAAAATATTCGCACCAGAAATGCAATCACATTGGCTGAATTGCTAACGCGTATAGGAGAAAACCGGTTTAAAGAAATCGCTGAAGGATATATTGAAAAATGTAATGATCCGGATATTATTGATAAGGAACAACTTGAGACTATCCGTTCTGGCTTTCGTTTTGGTGGGTTAGAGGCACTCTACTATTTGTTGACGAACGGCTTCATTATGCAAGATTACATGATGTTCCGTTCCATCTTTCATGAAGGCACTATTTCAGTTAATGATAATGATTATATCAAGGCGGTGGGGAGACAGATGGGGTGCGCAGAAATTAATGATAACTACGCACTGGATAACGAAAAGGATGTGTTATCAGACCTGATAGATCAGAATTACATTTACCGCTCTGGGGCTTTACATCATCAAATAATAGCTTATATGTTGGATAGCCAGGACCTAGAAAATAAAAATACACTCTCAGGTATGGTTTCAGAAGTTTTCAATAAAAACCATGAAAATATAATTTTAGTGTTTCGTGTGTTAGAGGCCAAGTTTAATACCCCTGATTTATTTGTGAAATTCATTGTCAATTCACTGGAGAAGAACCGCTATCTAGATAAGATGCTTGCCGTTCTTGAGGGAAGTGGTTCAGACACAATAAAAACAAAAGTTGCGGTCAATATGATAGCTTTTGTTAGCCCTGACGCAACGAATGATAATGAGCGCTATAGACGATTTATCGAAGATGAGGGGTATCAATTGGTCTCTCATCTGAGCCATGAAATGCTACAACCGTTTATGAATAACGTAAAAAAAATTGGGGTGATATTTGATGACATCACCTTGCCAGTGACAGAGATTGAGAACCAAGCTCTAAAGTTTGTGGCAGATAATCATATGTATTCCTTTGATAAGGAAAACTACAGGGCAGTGGTAGCGGGACTGTTGCAGCATGTTAATGTCACCTGTGAACAGGTTGATGATGTGCCATTGTCATTGGTTAATCGTTATGAGTTATCTAACGTAAAAGCGTATATTGATACTAATATTGATGTGTTTGTCCGTGATATTTTTATTGCGTCAGAAGAAATCAGTAATACAATAGTCAGCGTACTTAAACACCCTTCTCTCAGTGATGAAGTCAGAATTGAAATCCTTAAAAAAATGCAGTTTACCGTTGACGATCTCCACTTGTTCACTGAAGAAGTAGATATGGGCGAGGACGCTATTTCTTACCACGACTTATTTTATCGTTATGACCATGTGGTACCTGGATGGGAGGCTTTGATTGCCTATGTTTGCGAGAACTGTAACCCCGATGTTCTTACGAGCTATATTGAAAAACATGCCAAGGTACTGGGGGAACAGCCTCTTGATCTTGTTGATGGTGACAAATATGATCTTCTTTACATGAAGGTCATTTGTAATGAACAGCTCAATGACGTTTCTTACGCCGCAGTGATGAAGCCTGTAGCGATTAACGTCCATTACTGGGATGAACGGTTCAGTATTCATAATTTCCGGCGTCTTATTTCTGGCAATAAAATCATTCTCGATTCTGAATCTTTTGATAAGGCGGCTGAACGGTTCATTCCTTTGACCGATGAGGCTGATGCTAAAGTTTTTGTTAGCTGGTTTGTTCAGAATAAAGATACCTTTCTCCGTAATACGGATTACTATCTCAAAGTTGATGAAGGTGATGCATTCCTTGAGACATCGCTCACAGAGATAAATTCTTCACCTGCATTTAGTGAAAAGGAGAAGGCGACCTTGCTGTTGAAATATAACGGCAAGTATAACGATAACTTCCTTTCTGATTTGAGTATTTCCCGTGAGGTTATGCTCTCGCTGATAGCGTTATCCGATGCTGATAATTTCAAAATACTTTTAATCATCCGATTAATTAAAACCGGCTATGTTAACAGAAGAGATATTACTGTTCTGATCGATAAATTACAGGAGAAAGAGTTCTCTAAATTGTTTAGCCAGAAAAGTGCCACGTTGACGTTAAGCAATCCTACGGAGGCTGAATCTCTCCTGTCGGCCCTGCAGAATGTTGAACTCATTAAGAAATGGACCGTTCGCGAAGACGGTAAATACCATGTCGTTTGCCGAGCGTATTTCAGTCAGGACGATGAGTCTGAATGAGTTTGGTCGGGTTGGGGATTTCCGCTAGACTCCCCAACCGCCCTGCCCGGCCGATCCTGGGCCGATTTTCCCTTGTGTCACAGCGGATTAGGGACGGTGTTCGCGTTTCGCCTGTCACACCGGCGCCAGCCGGCAGCAATGATGATTGTGTTTTTTACGCACATTGCGTTTTTTCCCCAATTTTTATGCGATGCTGTCCTGACCGATCACCGATTTATTCGGCTTCACGGCGCCGGGGCTGACACGGCACAATAGCGCATTGAGCGCCAACCCGGCGATCGCCGACGGTGTCAAAGCGCGATCGCGGCCTTTGAAGGCCGAAAAGTGCACAGAGTGCGGAGAATGAAAAATTGAGTATCATCCCCCTCGAGATGGGACAGATTTCACGTAGCGCGATCAGTCTGCCTGGCGGCTTTGCGCGCGCCGTGCGGCTGCGCGAAATGGCCCTGGCCGCCTCACTGGATGTGCCCCGCTACCTGCTGGCGCCGGAAATTGCGGTCTTGCTCGACTACCTGCCCGATCTGCGCCAGCGCATGCTGATCGAAACCCTGTGGAACACCGGCGCCCGCATCAATGAAGCCCTGGCGCTGACGCCGGGGGATGTGTTCTTCAACGGCGACCTGCCGTTTGTCCGGTTGCGCACCCTGAAGCAGCGAGTACCCCGCCCTCGTCGGCGACCGACCAAAGAAGAGCAGCAGCTGTGGGAGGCCCCGTTCCGGGCGGTGCCGTTGCCGGATATGGGTTATGTACGCCGGCTGCAGGAGTATTTTGCGACGTTCAAACTGCTCACCCGGCGGGCGACGCCGATGTGGGATGTGGCCAGCCAGGAAACGCCCCGCAATTGGCTGAAGGCGGCGATCGCGCGGGCGGAACGGGACGGCGTTACGTTCTCGGTACGGCCGATCACCCCGCACACATTCAGGCACAGCTATGCGGTGCACCTGCTGATGAATGGGGTGCACATCAAGCAGGTGCAGGCGCTGATGGGGCATAAGCGCCTGGAAAACACCGAGGTGTATACGAAGATTTTTGCGCTGGACGTGACGCCGGATCTGACGTTCTCCCTGTCGGTCGATGAGGCGCGCGAGCTGCTGGCGCTGCCCGCCACATGATAGCTCCGGATGTTTTGCAGATAATCGCAAATACGATTTTACAGAAAAGCGTAATTAATGATTTCAGTATTGACCTTGTCCGCGGTTATGCATACACTGCAATTGAATCGTAATTGTTAGTTTGCAGAAATGCGATTTTACTGAAAATCGTAATAACTCATACCAGGAGAGCCTGATGATTATCTCTGTACTGAACCAGAAAGGGGGAGTCGGCAAAACCACTCTCAGTGTGAATATCGCCGCCCGCCTGGCAGCGGATGGTGCGCGTGTGTTGCTGCTTGATGCTGATCCTCAGGGCAGTGCCCTCGATTGGGCGGCGGCAAGAGAGGAAGAGTCCGCTTTCCCGGTGCTGGGTTTACCGCGCGCAACGCTGCACAAGGATATCGGCAAGTTCACCCAGGATTATGACCATATCGTCATCGATGGCCCACCTCGCGTCACGGATCTGGCCCGTTCCGCCATCATGGCCGCAGACCTGGTCGTTATTCCTGTTCAGCCCAGCCCGTATGACGTTTGGGCGGCACAAGAAGTGGTCACGTTGATCCATGAAGCCAAAATTTATAAAGAAAACCTTAAATCTGTATTTGCGGTTAATCGTAAAATCGTAAATACTGCGATAGGCCGCGATGTGGGCGAGGCGCTGTCGACGTATGAAACGCCGGTGCTGAAGGCCACGGTTTCACAGCGCGTGATTTTCGCTGAGGCTGCTGCGGTCGGCAAAGCGGTATTCGAACTTGAACCGGATTCCGCCGCGTCAAAAGAGATACGTGCCCTGGTTAACGAGATTTTGGAGCAATAAGCATGAGTGGGAAAAAAGTGACTTTTGGGGCCAAGCCAACCAAACCGGCTCCTAACGCGGATGCCTGGGTGGAAAGTCGCTCTGTTGAAGAAGAGCCACTGCCGGTCGAGAAAATGAAGCGACTCACGATTGATATCCCGGAGAGTCTCCATAAAGCCATCAAGTCTGCCTGTGCTCTGCGGGGTACCAAGATCGCTGATGAAGTGCGTGAGCTGTTGTACAACAAATACGGAAAAGAGTAATTCTGTATTTAATGTTTTACGATTATGCGATTTTAAGATTAAACGATTTTGAGTTTATGGTAAGACGGTATGGCAGGCAGGTTACGACTCATCATTGCTATCGAGCTGTAACTCCCTGCGTACCGTTTGAAACCCTATCAGTACGATTTTCTGTATTTAATGAAAGTAACATTTCATTAAATACAGAAATAATCAGCTACTATGCTACTCGTGGGTGCTCCTCTCGCAAATCAATTTGCAGCCCCATCATGGCCATGGTGAGCCTCACCTGAACGGCACTTGTGACAGCAGCAAGGTTGGATAAATCGAGTTTTTGGCGAGCTTCCTGCAATACTTTACGCACGGTCTCGGGAGAGACATCACGCAAGTCGGCAATGGTCGGGATAGCCAATCCCATGGAGAACAGGATACAGGTCATTGCTTGTGTAGGCGTTAATTCTGGAAACAACTCAAAGTAACGCGCAAATTGTGCACTCTCAACAGCAGCCATTTTAGCCTTCCATCTGGATGGTGGTCAGCGGTCTGTCAGTGGTCTGACAGTTCCTTGATGGTCAGTACCCGCTCGAACCTATGGTTGGTTGATGCGGGTACTGAATGACTTTCCCTGGTGTTGAGCTTACCCACGCAAAGGTGGGCATTAACTATCATCATTATTCGGCCCCGGTTTATGTGGTCTTTGCCTCCGGGTACCCGTTGTCTTACGGTTTCAGTTTGGCGAGCCCCCTTATTGCGTCTTCAAGGTATTGACGAGGACAGCCCAGGTTGATGCGTATGAAACCTCTCCCTTGTGGGCCAAAGCTGCTGCCCATTGAGGGCGCAATTTTCGACTCATGGATCAAGGCCTGTTGTAAGGCGTTGTCATCTAAACCCAAAGCACGACAATCCAGCCAAGCAAGGTACGTGCCTTCCGCCCGGGTCATTTTGCACCAGGGCGCAGCATAGGCTAATGCCTGTTCAAACCAGCGTCGGTTCTCGGCCAGATAGCGCTGTAAATCATCAAGCCAGGCGGCACCGTGCTGGTACGCAGCGGTGGCCGCCGTCATCGACAGCGCATTGAAGACATCCAGTCCATGGGCGTTAAGGCGGTCGATGAACGCACTGCGGGTACGGGCATTGGGGATCAGGAAATTCGAGATACGCAGCGACGACAACCCGAACGTTTTACTGGCCGAGGTGGCTGCAATCACGTGTTCATGGCAGTCTTCGTCCAGGTGAAGGACCGACGTGAACGTTTCTCCGGGCAGGATCAGGTCGGCCCAGATTTCGTCGGATATCACGGTCACCCCATAGGTGCGGCAGAGCGCCATCAGTTGCGTCAGTTCGCGACGTGTCCAGCAGCGACCGGTCGGGTTATGGGGATTGCACAGCAGCAGTAGCGGGGGCTTGCGCAGCTTGAAACAGGCTTCCAATTGAGCGAAGTCAAATTGGTAGCCCTGCGGGCTTTCCGCCAGCGGGTTCTCGATGACTTCCCGGCCATTCATGGTGATGATCTTGGCAAATGAGCCGTAGTAGGGGCCCTGTACCACAACGGCATCGCCCGGGTTGCTGAGCAACTGGATAAGTATGGCCAGACCGGGAACTACACCCTCTATTGATGTAAACCATTCACGCTTCAGGTGCAGGTTGTGCCGGTTTGAGAACCAATCCATGACTACCTGGTAATAGTGAGCGTCCCGTTCGCTGTAACCAAATATGCCGTGGTCAACACGGCTATGCAGCGCCTGTTGGACTTCTTCAGGGCACTTGAAGTCAAAATCAGAGACCCACATCGGCAACAGGTCACTGCCGTCCAACTGGAGATAGTGCTCGATGAAGTCCCACTTCACCGAGCCGGTGTTGTGCCGGTTAACTACCTGGTTAAAATTGGTCTTCACGTCAGGCTTCCTTCTGCTGCAGGTCGTTCTGGGGCTGAATCCTGGCAATACCGAATCCGGTAAAACCATAAATCAGGGCAAACACCACGGCGGCGTAGCATTGGACTGCCCACGGCAATAAATCCAGCGTGCTGACCCCCAGGGTAGTCGCCATATAAATGCCGGCCGCCGTCCACGGGATCAGCGGCTCGATGACGGTGCCTGCATCTTCGACGGTCCGCGACAGGTTTTTATTGTCCAGCCCCATGCGTCGGTACGCCCCTTTGAACAGTTCAGCCGGAATGAGCAGGGCCAGCTTCCCGTCACTGGTGGCACCGGTCACGAGAATGGTGGTTGCGACAGTGGCGGCAATCAACTGGCCGGTCGTATGGACCACTTTCAGCAGCCGATTGATGATGATGGTCAGTGCGCCGGTTAGCGTTAATGCGCCGGCAAAGGAAAATGCGCAGAAGACCAGCAGGATGGTGCTCATCATCGAGAACATGCCACCGCGATTAAGTAATCGTGGAACATCATCGACGATCCCGACCACGTTGTTCCCCTGGGCGGCAAACATCGACAGGTTAAATCCGTCCATCAATGCGTTTAAGCCTTGTTGCAGGTTGAATCCCTGGAGGGCAACACCGATGACAATGGCCAGTGCACATCCTGCCAGCATGATGGGGATCACCGGGCGTTTAGTCACCGCCCCCCAAAGAACGAGGGCAGGGGGCAGGATCAGGAGCAGATTGAAGTGATACAGCCCCTCAAGTGCATTGACTATCGCAGTCACTTTTTCGGGCGTTGCGACGCTGCCGACGGCACCGGTATGTCCGGCGATCAAGTACACCACCGCAGCCAGAACGAAGCTCGGTAATGTCGTGTACATCAGGTGTTGGATGTGGCTGTAGAGATCGGTATCGGCGACGATGGCCGCGAAATTCGTTGAGTCAGACAGCGGGGAAATCTTGTCACCAAAGTAGGCTCCTGACACTACGGCACCGGCGGCTGCGGCCAGAGGTACATCCAAGCCGGCAGCGACGCCCATCAGGGCAACGCCCACCGTGCCCGCAGCGCCCCAGGAGGTACCAGTACACACGGATATCACGCTGGTGATGAAGAAGGCGGCGATCAGGATGTATTGTGGGCTGATCAGCTTTAACCCCCAATACACCATGTAGGGAATGGTGCCGCTGAACATCCAGGTACCAATCAGGCCTCCTACGCATATCAGTATCATGATGACCGGCATGGCTTTCGCCAGCTTGGAGACGATGGCATCGATAATGTCGTCCCAACGGTAACCTTGCCACCAGGCTAACGCGGCAGCGATACCGGCAGAAACCAATAACAATGGCTCGATCCGCAGGCCAAACTGGCCATATCCGATGATAAGCAGCAACAGCATGGCCACAATGGGCAGCATCGCCAGCCCAAGGTTGAGCGTTTTTTTGTCATCCATGTACAACTCCTGTTAAAGGGTGGGGCTTTTATAAAAGCGTAACTAATTCATTTCGAATGGGGTGTGAGCGAGGGTAGGCGTTCATGTAACTTGTTTCATGAGGTGGTTTAACGTGATTAAACTCTCACTTTTAAGCGTCTTTTTATTGGCCTCGGTCATTTTTTTCGATAGCGGCCACTGAGTCTCGGAGGATAAGTTCAGCGGAAAATTGATTATTCTGTGGGGCGGCGGTAACGCCAGTATTGAGCTGAAGCGCCAATTTTGCTGCACAGTTCGCCATTTTTTCCACGGGATAGTGCACGGTGGTCAACGAAGGGTGGAGATATTTTGCCAGGGCAACGTCATCAAACCCAACGATAGAGATGTCTCCGGGTAGAGTTACCTGCTTCTTGTGAAGAATTCGCATCATGCCGGCAGCCATCACGTCGTTGAATGTCACAGCGGCCGTAAACCTGTGTTCACTGGCCAATACTTTTTCTGCCGCCAGTTCGCCCCCTGCTTCGTTGAAGGGGACGCTGATTATCCAGGAGCCAGGTACGGTGATGCCGGCACTGGCCATAGCCCGTCGGAAACCCTCGAGCCGGTGCTTTTGGTCATCGATCGGCAGGTCTGCCGTGATGCAGGCGATCTTTCGGTGGCCGTTCCTGATGAGCATCGTGGTCGCGGTTTGCGCTGCGCTGACATTGTCCAGCCATATGCAGCGATTGGCGATAGTGGGTAAATAACGATTGACCACAACCAGGGCCGGCGTGTGGGCGGCGTACCTTAATATGTCCTCCTCATTCATACGGGTTACATGCGCAACGATGGCTTCACATCCCTGGTTTATCAAGAAGTCGAGGCCACTTTTCTCCAGCTCGGCCTGATGGCCCCCACTGCAGACCATCAACCTGACGCCTTCTTTCCGCGTGATATCTTCGACGCCCCGCGCCAGGCGCGAGAAAAACGGGTCATCGAGATTGCCGGTCAGCAACCCCAGCATATTCCCGCTTCTTTTTGCCAGGGCCAATGCGGCAGCGTTCCGGTGATAATTAAGCTCGCGCATAGCCTTCTCAACGCGTTCGCGGGTCACGGGTTCAACATAGGTGGTGTTATTGATCACCCTGCTAACGGTGGCCACGGATACCCCTGCGCGGTGTGCAACCTCTCTCATTGTGGCCATGTCATATCCTGTTGTTCTTCTATTCAAACTTCCGGTTAAGTGTAGCTGACCAGGCAGTTAAGAAGGATGTCGCTGCGCTCCGTTTTCCTCACCGCCAGTTAAACCACACCTGCAGCCCGATGACATATTGGCAGCCCCCGCTGATGGCGTGGCGGCGGGCGGAGCCCTGCCTTCAAGCCGCTTTCGCGGCATATCCTCGCCGGCGATATGACCACCGACTCGGTATTCCACGGTCGGCTTGACACGCGGCGGTGCCTGCCTGCCATGACATCGGGCAGCAGGGAACGGTGGCCGTACCGGCCTCCTCCTGCACCCCTCGAATGGCGAGGTATTCCTTATGTCCCGATATGTCCTGGGTGATTCCGTGCAGGTGATGGCTGGCTTTCCGTCAAACAGCATTGATTTTGTGCTGACCGATCCCCCTTATCTGGTCGGCTATACCGACCGCAGCGGTCGCAGCATTGCCAACGACAAAAATGATGAATGGGTGCGGCCGGCGTTCCGTGAAATGTTCCGGGTGCTCAAGCCTGACAGTCTGGCGGTGAGTTTCTACGGCTGGAACCGGGTAGATACCTTTATGGCCGCCTGGAAACAGGCCGGGTTCCGCGTCGTCGGGCATATGGTGTTTACCAAACCCTACGCCTCCAAATCTGCCTTTGTCGGCTACCAGCATGAATGTGCCTACATTTTGGCGAAAGGGCGCCCGGCATTGCCGGCGCAACCGCGCTCTGATGTGCAGCCCTGGGAATACACCGGCAATCGTCACCACCCGACTGAAAAGCCGGTGTCCATTCTGCAACCGTTGATTGAGTCGTTCACGCAGCCCGGCGCGATTGTCCTCGATCCCTTTGCTGGCTCAGGTTCGACCTGCGTCGCCGCCGCTCAGGCCGGGCGGCGCTATATAGGCATCGAGCTTTTGGAGCAGTACCACACCATCGGTCAGCAGCGGTTGCATCGCCTGCGCGCCCAGTACGCAGCATAACAAAGGGAAATCAACGATGAACTACACCGGGAATGAAGACCTGCGTGCCGCAATTGCGGCACTGTCCAACGACATGTGTGAGATGCACCTGCGGCTGCGCGAGCTGGTCAGCGTGTATTTCTGGAACAGCGATGTGTTGGCCGAACGCCTGGCCGGGCATATTCTGCGGGACGCGCACGATCGTTACGTCGAAATCTATCAGGCTATCAACGAACTGGATCACCATTTCAAAGATTGAACCGCAGGCATTATGCAGCCGGGCAGGGAAACCTGCCCGGGTTGCCTCGCTGTAAGCCTGCGGACGCCAGGGCGCATCGAACGCCCCGCGTCCGTAGAACCGCCACGCGGCACTTGCCGGCGATGCCGGCGCCGCAAAGGACGCTGGCTGGGCCTACCTACACCTCTCTAAATCTTTTCCCTTTGCGGCACCGGCGTAGTGACGGCCTGTGCCGTCCCCAAACGCTAGTCCGGCACGGTCGGGCTGCAAGGGTACGCTTCGCCGCCTCCTCACCCGTTCGCACCCGTTACGGCGCATTCAGCCCGCAACGGGCTTGCGCTGCGGCTTGCGGTGGCGCCCCTGCCTCCCTCCCTCGGGGCCGGCCTTTCGAATGGGTACGGCACCGGCCGGTGTCGCGAACCCTGAAACTCTGGAGGTAGTCCCATGCAACATGCTCATTCCGTCACACTGCAAGTCTGTGAATCCGATCGTCTGTCGTTTCTGCCGGATCTGTTTGGCGAGGATTTTTTGCCCGCTGAAATGCAGGTGTATTCCCTCGCCGATCGCTATCTGCCGCAGTACACCGGCGGGTTTTGGCACTTCATCCGTTTACCGGAGGGGGGCGGCTATATGGCACCTGACAGCGATCGTGTGCACCTGATCAACGCTGATAACTGGTTTGACAAGACCCTCAGCGGTGACGCCGCCGGTATCGTGTTGACGGCACTGGCCATCAATCGCCGCTGTTGGTTGCATCACGATCGGGGCAATGCCGGACTGGTGAAGTTGCTTATGCAGCGGGAAGAGCAGCTTTGGCGCTATATCGAGACGCACCCGGAGCGCGCCGACATCTGCCGCGCGCTGGACTGACAGGGATTCGAATACGGGCGGCTATGCCGCCCCTCATAAATAAGGAGGGGGAATTATGTTTGGCAGCGTGAAAGAAGTTTGTGCGGAATTATTCCGTGAGTATGGCAGCGACGAACCTATTACCGTGCTGATATGGGATGCGCACGCCGTGCGTTACTTTGCACAGGAGTGGAACCCTAACGACGGCGATGTGCTGGCAATACTGGAAACCATTGGCTGCTCTGATATTGAGGAATATCAGCGGTACGGTATCAATCAACAATACATTCAGGATGCAATAACGAAAATTGCCGATAGTCGCAGCCGAACTCGACAGGTCGAGGTGAGCGCCAGCGCACTGGAAACCGTGTTGGAACTGGCCGCGATTACTATAGATATAGACGACCCCGAAAGTTGGGATGAAGACACATCCAGGGGACAATGTGCTATCGAGGCGTTGCGGGCCGCGTTACATCCCTAGGTTATCACCACAAAGGGCCGTCAGAGCGGCGGCCTGCTTGCCCTGCGTACTCTGGACGCGCGGAAAAACCTTGTCAGCCGCCTTCGGCGTCAGGCTACCGAAGGTGGCGGCTGCGCCGCCCTCTTTCGCTGCCTTGTGGGGGGGTGTTTAGGTGGATGGAGCAGGACTGTTTATCGTCCTGGTAGAGTGATGCTTCCTGTTTCTGCATTTTTGGTGAGGGGTCTCTGTGCGGGGTTGATACCGGTATCGGGCGTCCGGGCGGGCTGTCGTGCTGCGCATGGCGCCGGCATACCGTCGCCCCCCTGCGGGCGTCCATCCCATGACGCAACGGCACGCTTGCAGCGGCCACAGGCCGCGCCGCACAGGGCCAACCGCGCGGCGGTGAGGCTGCCGCCGCTTCAGAGGCGCCGAACCGTTCGCTGTCGCGCCCGACCGGCGAATTGCGCCCTGTTCATCCTTTCGGGTTGCTTTAGCCGCAGTCAGTCTTCCCGCCGCAACTGATAACAGCACACCGCCTCGCTTAAACGGCAAGGGGTAAATGAACTCCGCCAAAAACTTTTTCTCCCTCTGGTCAAAAAACTTTTTGTCTCCGCCCCTTGCCGCCGCTCCTCGCCGTGCTGGATCAGTTTTATTGCGACGGCGAATACTCACAGCGGCATCAGTTTTCAACCCACGGAGGATTTCAACATGGCTCAACAAAACGTCAAAGGCGCGACAACGAAGCCTACAGCAGCATCAGCACAGACCAACTGCGATCTGACCGTACCACAAGTGTATGACCTGTTTTGTTTCGTGAAGGCGGTTTGTGGCTGTTCGACTGGCACCAGTGAGCCTCCGGTTGTTCCGGCAGGGGCGGTGGAGGTTTACGCGGATTTTGGGGATTTCGACACCATTGCGGTCTGGGTCGTCAACGGCTGGCCGGTTGCGGCCAGTGATCAGATGACCCTGACCCACTGGAGCCTGAATTTCAGTCGATAAAAAAGCAGCGTTTCCGCTGCTTTCTCACCGTCAGTCCTGACGCCATCGGGACTGGCACAACAGCAATAACATTGAAGGAGCTATCACATGTCAACTATCGAGTCTAAAGCACCGGCCACGGCCAAAGCAACCCGCACGGCCAAATCCGCGACGAAGAAAAGCGTTGTCGCTGAAAATATCGAAGCGGCACTGGCAAAAGCCGTGCGCAAAACGGCCACGCTCGGCCAGTTGGAACTGGACGGCCTGAACGTGCGCAAGAAAAAAACCTCACAGGCATCGATCGAAGGGCTGGCCGCCAGTATCCGCTCTGTCGGGCTATTGCAGAACCTGATCGTCTTCGAGATGGAGAACGGTCAGTTTGGCGTAGCCGCCGGTGAGCGGCGCACGCTGGCGTTGCGGTGGTTGATGGGGCATGAAGACGACGCCGACAAGACCACGCCGGACGGCATCGTCAATGCGGGTTACGCGGTTGATGTACTGATCGTCAGCAAGGAGATGGCGCGCATCATTTCCCTGACGGAAAACAGTCAGCGTGAGCAGATGCACCCGGCTGATCAGGTCTTCGCTTTCCGTGAAATGTCGGCAGAAGGGCGTGCTCCGGCGCAGATTGGCGGCCTGCTGGGCTTCAGCACCAAGCACGTTCAAAAATGCCTGAGGCTGGCGACGATGGCACCGGTACTACTCGATGCGCTGGCCGACGACAAAATCACACTCGACCAGCTGCAAGCGCTGTCGGCAACCGAAGATCATCAACGTCAATGTGACGTGTGGGTCAACGCGCACGGCTGGGCGGCCGCGCCGCAGCACCTGCGCGAGGCCGTGCTGAAAGACGAAGTCTCGGCCAAGGACAACAGCCAACTGGCGTTCGTCGGGCGCGAAGCCTACGAGTCGGCTGGCGGCACCTTCAAATTCGATCTGTTTACCGACGAAGGTTTTTTGACCGAACCGGCGTTGCTGGAGCGTCTTACCCGCGAAAAACTGCACGCACTGGCGCAGCAGGTTGCCGGGGACGAGGGCTGGAGCTGGGCGGAAGGTCGCATTTCGGCCATTAAAACGTGGGGCGAAGATGCCGAGCTGTATCGCGAGATGGCTGAACCGGTGCCGGAATTCTCCGACGCCGAGCTGGCCGAGATCACCCGGTTGAAAGGGCGGTTTGCTGCGCTGGAAGCGGCATTCGAAGAAGCGGATGCCGATACCGATACTGACGTGATGATTGCCGAAAGCGACGCTATACAGGCCGATATTGAGCGGATCACCGAGCTGGCGACTATCCGGTCATGGCCGCAGGCGTTGCGCAGTACTGGCGGGGTGATGGTGTCTCTGAGTGGCGGGGACGTGGTTTACCAGCGCGGTATCGTGTTGCGTGCGAGTGAGTCGACAACCGCGCCTGCCGGTGATGACAACGGTGACGGGACAGCGGCCAGCGAGACACCTGCACCGAAAACCAAGGAGAAAGGGCTGTCGGCGGCGTTGATCACCTGTCTGTCGGCAGAGCGCTCGCTGGCGGTGATGGGTGCGCTGGTAGAGAACCCGACCGTCGCGCTGGCACTGCACACCCACACACTGACCGTGAAGGTGTTCGGCTCACGCTACGCCGGTTCGCTGCTCAAAACCGACCTGACGCCCAAACGCGCGGAACTGCTGACCAAAGCTCCGACAGCGGAAGGAAGCCGCGCCGATCGCCAGCTGGGCGAGCTGCACGCGCAGTGGGAGTCCAAATTGCCGCCGGAGTGGAATACCGATTTCACATGGTTGCTGACGTGGGAACAGGCCGACGTCGTGGCGCTGCTGGCGTACTGCGTCGGCCAGTCTCTCGATGCCATCCAGTTGTGGCCTGCGAGGGATGGCAAGGTTGGCGGTGAACTGACGCCGCTCGAGCACGCGCTGGATTTCACTCTGCGCGACTGGTGGCAACCGACCAAGGCCAATTACTTTGGGCGTATCAGTAAAGAGCTAATGAGCGATGCGCTGGTTGATGCCGGAAAAGTGGCGCAGGCGGCCTCGGTGCTCAAGATGAAGAAGGGCGACGCCGCGCAGCTGGCCGAGGACGAACTGAGCGCCAGCGGCTGGGTGCCTGATTGCCTGCTGCCCGCTAGCGATGAAGCTGATGCTGCTGACGATATTGCCCATCCTGATAACGTTGCTGCCTGACCGGAGGTGCCGCCCTTTGGGCGGCAATAGCATAATGAAAAAATTGAACCTTGAGCAGTTGATGAGCATGAGTCCGCTCGATCTAGAGCAGTACCGCGAGCAGGGTATGGAGTACCGAGTGATGCTCAATTGTGCCGTACTGAGTCAGTTGACGGTGCCGGAAGGTTGGCGGGTCAACGCCGAAGAAGGCTGTGAATTTTGCGGGCGGGTGCCGGTCGTGTGTCGTATAAGCCCGGCAGGCGATGAGGCCACGGCGGTGTATCTGTGCAGCGCGGGAGCCGATGTTCCGGGTTGGTCGATGATACTTCCCTTTGACGATGGTCAGTCTCAGGCGTGGTTGTACCTGGATGATACCTATACACCGGCGATCGTTAATCGCGTGCTGACTACGGTTGCCGTGTATTACCGGCAGGGGTTCTGGCGACCGGAGAAACTGGCAGTTGCACTGCGGATGGGAGGACATTGCCTGTGATCCCGAACCATATGGCTCTGGTGCCGTGGCACCCCTACCGGCAGGCGGTATGGTTTGCCATTGCTCAGGTTGAGGCCCGTCGCGAGACGGACAGACGGCAGGCTGTCTATGCCTATGCCAACGCCTTTTTCCGTCAACTGACCGGACGCTCCACTATTTCAGCCAAGGACATGCGTATGATCGACATTACCTACCGCCCCGGCGATCGCCACCGAACTTCCTGTTTGGAAGACTATGTCGATGCGTTGAATACATTGATTGCCAGCCGTGGCGAGCGGTGTTATTCCCCGCTGCCCGGTGATACGCGCGATATGCTGTTCCCCGAGGTCAGCCGCCGCCGTCAGCAGCGTTTTGAGCACAAACTGGCGATGAAACAGACCCGACAACAACGGCAAGAAAAACAGGTGAAGTGGCATAAGCGACGTCGCTATCAGGTCAGTCTGGCACAGGCGGAGATTGAGCTGGCGTTTGTGACCCCGGGCGATCACGAGGATTGGTTAAAACGCTGGCAACAGCAGGGGATAGAAGAGTTTGACCTGAGTAACATGGTCTTTGCGTGGACGACGCGTTTCCCCTGTCTGGCCGAGCTGGATCGCTACCATTGGGCTGCGATGCCGTTTTGGGAGGCTCGGTTACAGGTAAGTCGGATCAGCGCCGTGTTGCCAGGTACGGTTCGATCGGATAACCGTGCGCGTATCCCCAATCGCCTGGTGCGCCGATAAAACCGGAAGTCAAGCTGCGGTGGCTTCGCCACTGCGGCTATGATGTCGCCATGCCTGATAACGTTGACCGAATGGTCACATGCATGTCCGTTGTCCATGTCGGCAGGATGGTAAGCGCTCCATCAGCACCGTCTTCCCCTGTATTTTCCTGTTCACGATAATGTCCACTTTCGCGAAAATGGACATT
>NZ_JBIEIU010000020.1:0-61240 GCF_052113645.1 Serratia quinivorans
TGAGGTGTCTGAGTGGCTGAAGGAGCACGCCTGGAAAGTGTGTATACGCGTAAGTGTATCGAGGGTTCGAACCCCTCCCTCACCGCCATATTTTAAAGAGAAAGTCTGGATTAACCTCCAGACTTTTTTTTTGCCTGTCATAACGAGCAGAGGAGAAAGATCCTCGACGGTTTTTGACAAGGCAAAAAGCCTGAACACAAGTTCAGGCTTTTTGTTGTCTGCCCTTCGCCTCAGTGCGTGCGACTGGCCGTCATCTGCGGCTGCATCACGCCACGGCGCCAGTCGCCCGGGGTTTGGCCATAGTGGCGTTTAAAACTGCGATTGAAGGACTGCTGCGAATCAAAGCCGAGTGAGATCGCCACGCTGACGATCGGCTCACCGCTGTTGGCCAGGCGCTCGGCCGAAACCCTCAGCTTCTGCATACGGATATACTCCCCCAGCGCGTAGCCGGTCTGGCGCTTGAACATACGTTGCAGGTGCCATTTGGAATACCCCGCGCGGCCCGCCACGGTGTTGATATCCAGCTTCTCTTCCAGATTGTTGTCAATCCACTCAATCAAATCAGTAATAAAACCCGTGCTGTTCATGCTGACGCTCCCATGACATTGGCAGGTAGATCCGCTGCCCGATGTCATTACGTTGCAGCAGTTTCGCATTAAATGCAATTTTTATTATTGCATTTAACAGAGGGGCACTTCTATAATCCACCCAATTAATGTAACCGATATTGATACATTAATGTGACAACAATGTGTTTCAAAACCTAACCGTTGCACCGATAGATGATGCAACCGCACTACCGTCGGTCTCAGGCCAGAGTCGTTACCCGGATCACAGGGCCGGGTGTATGGCCTGATTGTGCTTACCCACTGGAAATAAAAATAATGCCAAGCCAGCCAAACTCATTGTTCCACCCACTCCACCGCCAAAACGGCATCGGTTTCGGCGCACGCCTTTCGGCAGTCACGCTGCTGGCCATGCTGTTGGCGGGGTGTGATAACAGCGTCGCGAAGAATGCGGCTCCCCCGCCGCCTGCCGTCAGCGCCGCCGACGTGGTGATCAAACCCATCAGCCAATGGGATGCGTTTAACGGTCGGATCGAAGCGGTGCAAAGCGTGCAGCTGCGTCCGCGGGTTTCCGGCTATATCGACAAAGTGAATTACACCGAGGGCGATGAAGTCAAAAAAGGCCAGGTGCTGTTCACCATTGACGATCGCACTTACCGCGCCGCTCGCGAACAGGCTCAGGCCGAGCTGGTGCGGGCGCGCAATCAGGCGGCGCTGGCCCGCAGCGAATCCGGCCGGACCGAGAAACTGATCGGCAGCCAGGCGATTTCGACTGAAGTCTGGGAACAACGCCGTTCTTCCGCTGCCCAGGCGCAGAGCAACGTTTTGGCGGCCCAGGCCCAGTTCGACCTGGCGCAGCTGAATCTCGACTTTACCCGGGTGATCGCGCCAATCGATGGCCGTGCCAGCCGCGCGATGATCACCGCAGGGAACCTGGTCACCGCCGGCGACAGCGCCAGCGTACTCACCACACTGGTCTCGCTCGATAAGGTGTATGTCTATTTCGACGTCGATGAAGCCACTTTTCTGCGTTACCAAAATGATGGCCGACGCACGGCAAAACTGCCGGTGAAGATTGGGCTGGTGGGCGAAGACGGCTATCCGCATCAGGGCCTGGTGGATTTCACCGATAACCAGTTGAATGCCGGAACCGGCACCATCCGCATGCGTGCCCTGTTGGAAAACGCCGAACGTCGCTTTACGCCAGGGCTGTTTGCCCGGGTGCAGATGCCCGGCAGCGCCGTGTTCAACGCCATGCTGATCGACGACAAATCGGTGATGACCGACCAGGACCGCAAGTTTGTTTATATCGTCGATAAAGACGGCAAGGCCCAGCGCCGCGACATCGAAGTGGGCCGCGTGGCCGACGGGCTACGTATTGTGAGCAAAGGCCTGTCTGCGGGCGACCGGGTGATCGTCGACGGTATGCAAAAAGTGTTTATGCCGGGCATGCCGGTCGCAGCAAAAACCGTGGCGATCAACGCCAATGCTTCCGCGCTTAACTAAGCCCCAGCAGGAATCCTGAGCCATGGACTTTTCCCGTTTTTTCATCGACCGACCGATCTTTGCCGCGGTATTGTCGATCCTGATTTTTGTCGGTGGCGTGATCGCCATCCCGCTGTTGCCTATCAGCGAATACCCTGACGTCGTGCCGCCCAGCGTGCAGGTGCGCGCAGAATACCCGGGCGCCAACCCGAAAGAGATCGCCGAAACGGTGGCAACGCCACTGGAAGAAGCGATCAACGGCGTCGAAAATATGATGTACATGAAGTCGGTAGCCGGTTCTGACGGCGTGCTGGTGACCACCGTCACCTTCCGCCCGGGGACCGATCCTGACCAGGCACAGGTTCAGGTGCAAAACCGCGTGGCGCAGGCCGAAGCGCGGCTGCCGGAAGATGTGCGTCGGCAAGGGGTAACCACCCAGAAACAGTCTCCGGCCCTGACGCTGGTGGTGCATCTGGTTTCCCCTTCCGGTAAATACGATTCACTTTACCTGCGCAACTACGCCACCCTGAAGGTCAAGGATGAGCTGGCCCGTTTGCCGGGGATCGGCCAGGTACAGATTTTCGGTGCAGGCGAATACGCGATGCGCATTTGGCTGGATCCGAACAAGGTCGCCTCGCGCGGGCTGACGGCCTCTGACGTGGTTTCCGCCATGCAGGAGCAGAACGTGCAGGTTTCCGCCGGCCAGCTAGGTGCAGAACCGATGCCGACCCGCAGCGATTATCTGCTGTCGATCAATGCGCAGGGCCGTCTGCAAACCGAGGAGGAGTTCGGCAATATCATCCTCAAGAGTGGCGACAACGGCGAGATCGTCCGCCTGCGTGACGTGGCGCGCATTGAAATGGGATCCGGCAGCTATGCGCTGCGCGCCCAGCTCAATAACAAGGACGCGGTGGGGATCGGTATCTTCCAGGCCCCGGGCGCCAATGCTATCGAGCTGTCCAATGCGGTGCGGGCCAAAATGGCCGAGTTGTCGACCCGCTTCCCGGACGGCATGAGCTGGCAATCTCCGTACGACCCTACGGTGTTCGTGCGCGATTCGATCCGCTCGGTAATAGATACCCTGCTCGAAGCGGTGCTGCTGGTGGTGCTGGTCGTTATCCTGTTCCTGCAAACCTGGCGCGCGTCGATCATCCCGCTGCTGGCGGTTCCGATTTCTATTGTCGGCACCTTCGCCGCCCTCTATCTGTTGGGTTTCTCACTCAATACATTGAGTCTATTCGGGCTGGTGCTGGCCATAGGTATCGTGGTCGATGACGCCATCGTGGTGGTGGAAAACGTCGAACGTAATATCGAAGAAGGTCTGTCGCCGCTGGCGGCGGCGCATCAGGCGATGCGCGAAGTCTCCGGCCCGATTATCGCCATCGCCGTGGTGCTGTGCGCGGTGTTCGTGCCGATGGCGTTCCTTTCCGGCGTTACCGGCCAGTTCTATAAGCAGTTCGCCGTCACGATCGCCATTTCGACCGTGATCTCCGCCATCAACTCGCTGACCCTGTCACCGGCGTTGGCGGCGCTGCTGCTCAAGCCGCACGGTGCGCCGAAAGACATGCCGTCGCGCCTGATCGATCGGCTGTTCGGCTGGTTGTTCCGTCCATTTAACCGCTTCTTTGCCAACAGTTCGCAACGCTATCAGCGTGGGGTTTCTCGTGCGTTAGGCAAGCGCGGCGCGGTATTTGTGGTGTACGTGCTGTTGTTGTGCGCCGCAGGGGTCATGTTTAAAACCGTGCCCGGCGGATTTATCCCGACGCAGGACAAGCTTTACCTGATTGGCGGGGTGAAAATGCCGGAAGGCTCGTCACTGGAACGCACCGATGCGGTGATCCGCAAGATGAGCGCCATCGGCCTGAGCGTCGACGGCGTGACCGATGCGGTCTCCTTCCCTGGGTTGAATGCGTTGCAGTTTACCAATACGCCCAACACCGGCACCGTGTTCTTTGCGCTTGAGTCGTTAAGCACCCGCACCCGCAGTGCGGCGCAGATTAACGCCGAGATTAACACCAAGATTTCGCAGATCCAGGAAGGGTTCGCCTTCTCGATCATGCCGCCGCCGATCCTCGGCATCGGCCAGGGTTCCGGGTATTCGCTGTATATTCAGGACCGCGCCGGTCTGGGGTATGGCGCATTGCAGACCGCGATCAATACGATGTCGGGATCCATCATGCAAACGCCGGGCATGGGCTTCCCAATTTCGTCTTATCAGGCCAACGTGCCGCAGTTGGACGCGAAAATTGACCGTGACAAGGCCAAGGCGCAAGGCGTGCCGCTCAACGCGCTGTTCAGCACGCTGCAGACCTATCTCGGTTCGTCATACATCAATGACTTCAACCGCTATGGCCGCACCTGGAAGGTGATGGCGCAAGCCGATGGACAGTTCCGCGACAGCGTGGAAGACATCGCCAACCTGCGCACCCGTAACGATAAGGGTGAAATGGTGCCGATTGGCAGCATGGTCAGCATCAGTACCACTTACGGCCCCGATCCGGTGATCCGCTATAACGGCTTCCCGGCGGCGGATCTGATTGGTGATGCCGACCCACGCGTGTTGTCATCATCACAGGCGATGAGTGAACTGACGGTGATGGCCAACAAGCTGTTGCCGAACGGCATGAACATCCAGTGGACCGATCTGAGCTACCAGCAGTCCACCCAGGGCAATGCAGCGATCATTGTGTTCCCGGTGGCGGTGCTGTTGGCCTTCCTGGCGCTGGCGGCGTTGTATGAAAGCTGGACGCTGCCGCTGGCGGTGATCCTGATCGTGCCGATGACCATGCTGTCGGCGCTGTTTGGCGTCTGGCTAACCGGCGGTGACAATAACGTCTTCGTCCAGGTGGGGTTGGTGGTCTTGATGGGGCTGGCCTGTAAGAACGCCATTTTAATCGTCGAGTTTGCACGCGAGCTTGAGCTGCAGGGCAAAAGTATCATGGACGCGGCGCTGGAAGCCTGTCGTCTGCGACTGCGGCCGATCGTGATGACCTCCATCGCCTTTATCGCCGGGACCATTCCGCTGATCCTGGGCCACGGTGCCGGGGCAGAGGTGCGTGGCGTCACCGGCATCACGGTGTTTGCCGGTATGCTGGGTGTCACGTTGTTTGGGCTGTTCCTGACGCCGGTGTTCTACGTTACCCTGCGTCGTATGGTAACGCGCAAGGCGCGCCAGCAAACGGTATAACCTTCCGGTAACGTCAGTCATAAAAAAGCCCGGTTTAAAAACCGGGTTTTTTATTTGTCTTATCGTTTAGCGCGACTTACTTTTCTGCCGCTTCCGTGTCCTGACCGGCAAGTGCCATATATTCCGCACAGGCACGCTTATCGCCCCGCTCCAGCTCAGCCAATGCATCGGCCACCGTGTGGCGCGCCAGCACTTCCAGCGACGCTTCTTCCGCCTCGTTCACTACCGATTTAAAATACCAGCAGGCGTTGGCGCTGACCAGACAACGGGCCGGCACTTCCGGGCGCGCGGCCCAGATGCGTTTATCGTCAATCACGGACAGGTAGATATCGCGTAGGGTGATCTGCTCCGCCGGCCGCCCCAGGTGAATAGAGCCGTTACGGCCCAGGGTCGAGACGATGACGCCATTTTTGGTCAAGGGCACCATCAGCTTGCGGATAAAACTGGGATTGGCTTCCAGACCGGCGGCAAGGACCGCGCTGGTCGAACGCACACCCAGCTTTTCAGCCACGGCTACGCTAAGTACCATTTGCAACGCTGTCGGGAAGCGAAAATCTAACATGTTTTTATCTCTGTCTCCGGGAGACCAAATTCTCAGGTTTGGCCGGTGCGGCTCCTCGCCATAACACCCGCGCAACTGAGCAATAATATAACAAACACTGTTGCACTATTGAAGTTATGCCCGGATAAATCGCACGGATACATTAGTGCGGAAATTGTCGGGGTGCGGCATTAATCGGACGGATTTTTTCACCTGCAGTCACTGGGCTAACAACGTTGCTATTGGAAAGACGATGGGAATAAAAAGCAGAAACCCGCGCCAATGTTAATGCCGCTCGCTTAACTGCGTTAAACGATCAGAACTAACACTGTTCGCGGGTTTAATTCTTATAGGATGATCAGGCTTTGTTCAGCACCAGCTGGCCGCTTTTATCCAGCGGGATCTGGGTGCCGGGATCGTGATCCATTCGGATCTTGCCCTGCTGATTGCCAATCTTGTAGGTCACATCGTAACCCAGCATTTTCTGTGATTTGTCGTAGACCGTTTTGCAACGCTGCTGCGTGCTGGTGGTGGTGTCGTTATTCTGCATCGCCCCCTGCACCTGGTTACCGGCATAGCCGCCACCCAATGCACCGACGACCGTTGCGACATCACGTCCACGCCCCCCACCGAACTGGTGACCGATTACGCCACCGGCGACCGCACCCAGCACTGAGCCGGCAAGACGATTTTCGTCCTGCACTGGCGCACGGTGAGTCACCGTCACATTGCGGCATTCCTGACGCGGGGTCTTGATGGTTTCTTTGATCGGCGTTGCCGCGAGTACCTGCGCGTATTGCGGACCGGAAGAGAAAACGTCAAGACTGGCAACCGCAGCAATACCCAGAGCGGCTGCAATACCAATACCCACACCGGCTAACATTGACTTGTTCACAGGAAATCCTCCTGAAAGTGTTACCACGCATTTGTACCGGGGACTTTACCTACATTGCACCGCGCTTATTATTTTGCGCATTGGCGGCACGTGGTATTCCGGTTTACGGCGTGCGCGACGCGCCGTCTGTAAACGAGATAAAGTCTGCACAATGTTCCAGAACCTCGCAATAAGACAATGTGACCAAAGATGCCGTAAATCACGCTTACCCCCAGTGTTTAGGAGGAATCTTAAGACTTTTACCCATAATGACGGGACATTGTTCTACACAATCGGCGTGCAACCCCCCTAACCCACGGACTCGGGCACAAAAAAAACCCACGCGGGCGAACCGGCGTGGGCGAGTCGATAACCTGGGCTGTTAGTGCATTTTTAAACGCGGGCGGATCACCCGGTTGATGCCACCGACCAGCATCATCAGGCCGGTTTTGATGTAACCGTGCAAAGCGACCTGGTGCATGCGGTACAGCGAGATGTAGACAAAACGCGCAATGCGACCTTCCACCATCATCGAACCACGCATCAGGTTACCCATCAGGCTGCCCACGGTGCTGAAACGGGACAGAGACACCAGCGAACCGTGGTCTTTATACACGTACGGCTTCAGCGTCTGGCCGTTCATCAGCGCCAAAATGTTGGTAAAGCAGCGTGATGCCATCTGGTGCGCCGACTGAGCGCGCGGCGGTACAAAGCCACCGCCCTCTTTCGGACAGGAAGCACAGTCGCCAATGGCGAAAATGTTCGGGTCGCGCGTGGTCTGCAACGTTGGTTCTACCACCAGCTGATTAATGCGGTTGGTTTCCAGCCCGGCGATATCTTTCATAAAGTCCGGCGCCTTGATACCGGCCGCCCACACCATCAGATCGGCATCGATAAATTCGCCACCCTTGGTGTTCAGGCCGTTGGCATCCGCGCTGGTGACCATGGTGTTGGTCAGTACGCGTACGCCCAGTTTGTTCAGTTCCTGATGTGCAGCCGCGGAAATACGGGGTGGCAATGCAGGCAAAATGCGCTCACCCGCTTCGACCAGCGTCACGTTCAGCGCGCTGTTGTCCAGGCCTTCAAAACCATAGCTGTGCAGCTGCTTCACCGCATTATGCAACTCGGCGGACAATTCAACGCCGGTAGCGCCGCCCCCCACGATAGCGATGTTCACCCTCTCTTTTTGCCCCGGCTGCGCCGAGAACTTGAGGAACAGGTTCAACATCTCGTTGTGGAAACGTCGCGCCTGATGCGGGTTATCCAGGAAGATACAGTGGTCTTTGACGCCGGGCGTGCCGAAGTCGTTCGAGGTGCTGCCCAGCGCCATCACCAGAATGTCGTAAGACAATTCACGCTCAGGCACCAATTCGCCGCCCTGCTCATCGCAGATTTGCGCCAGGTGCAGCGTTTTCGTTTCGCGATTGATGTTGGTCAGCGAACCCAATTGGAAGCTGAAAGAGTGATTGCGCGCGTGCGCCAGGTAGCTCAGCGCGTCAACGCCGTCATCAAGGGAACCGGTGGCTACTTCATGCAGCAAAGGTTTCCACAGATGGCTGTGGTTACGGTCCACCAGCGTGATCTCTGCTTTGTGCTTACGACCGAGTTTATGGCCCAGGCTGGTCGCCAGTTCCAGGCCACCGGCGCCACCGCCCACGATGACGATTTTTTTCTTTGGCGTTGTCAAAATAACCCCCTAAATGTGAACCAATTGTTACCCAAGGGTAAAGAAATAATATCCTTAGAATACATAGGGTTCGCGTAAATTAAACCTGCTATCTGAAGCCAGAATAGCATGTGGGGTTATTTGGTCATACCAAAATTGATGTACATCAAACTTTTTTGGTTAAAGGCTGGACGAAGGGGAATTTTGAGGATTGTGATTCAAATAGTTAGCGCGGGGTCACAGTTTCAAAATTTGCCGCTCGACGGGCAAAACGGCGCTTTTTGACCCGAAAATGCCGCAATTTTTGCCCGAGAAAAGCAATCATTGCGGCGCTATCCGGCGTTATGAAACTGTTAAACCAGAGTCTTGAATGCCTTGATGCGTTGCAGGTGCGGCGAAATGTTTTTGAACTTGTGGGTTTGCTGTTCATCCCAGACGATTTCATAGTACTTGTGCAGCAGCTCCGCACTGCGCTGGCTGTCCAGCACCTCGTCATGGCGAGAAAGTACGGCCAGGCAGCGATCGCGGTTTTTCTCGCGGAAGTCTTCGACACACTTGGTGGCGATGTCGCGGTACTCTTCCGGCCGGTCGATTTTGCCTTGCATATGTTCTTCAGGATACAGGTTGGGGTTGAAGATCACCTGCCGGATACCGCACAGAAAGCCGATACGTTCGGCCCAAAATCCCCCCAGACCGACTCCGCAGATCAACGGATGTTTATCCCCTTCCTGCTGAACCGCCTTGTCCACCTCTTTCAACAAATGCTGCATGTCATGGCGTGGATGCAAGGTGCTGTAGCTGATAAAGCGCACGTCCGGATCGATAAACTGTAGCTGTAACACCTTTTCATGATTGCCGGGACTGGTGGAATCGAAGCCATGTAAATAGATAATCATGTGGATCCTCGCAACAAGCTGAGGGCCGCGTTGCCGCCCTCATCATTTACGCCGCATTACGACGCCCTGGGTTCACCCCGCATTACGCTGTTTGTGCTCCTCCCAGCGTTCGCTGAGCGCATTCAGTTCTTTATGCGCCTGCTGCCAGCGCGCAGAATCACGCAGCTCCTGACGGGTGAACTGACCGCGATGATATAACTGCTTCACCCTGTCTGCTTTGACCGGGGACAGGTTATCCAGCACGCTGACCGCCCCTGCGCGGTTATTGCACACCAGGATCATGTCGCAGCCGGCATCCAGCGCCGCCTGGCCGCGTTCGGCATAACTGCCCATGATCGCCGCCCCTTCCATCGACAGATCGTCCGAGAAAATGACGCCGTCAAAGCCCAATTCCTGGCGCAGGATCTGTTTTAACCAGTAAGGCGAACCGCTGGCCGGGCGAGGGTCTGCTTCAGTATAGATGACGTGCGCCGGCATCACGGCGTCCAGCAGCTGGTGATTTATCAATTCACGGAAGATCGTCATATCATGGTCGCGGATCTGCGCCAGCGGACGTGGATCGCGCGGGGTTTCTTTGTGCGAATCCGCACTGACGGCGCCATGGCCCGGGAAATGCTTGCCGGTGGTTTTCATGCCGGCGCTGTGCATGCCCAAAATGAACTGCTCAGCCATCACCAATGCCTGCTGCGGATCGCTGTGGAACGAGCGCTCACCAATTGCCGCGCTGACGTGGCCGATATCCAGCACCGGCGCGAAGCTGATGTCGATATCCTGTGCGATCATTTCCGCCGCCATCAGCCAACCGGCCTCTTGCGCCAGACGCTTGCCTTCATGAGCGGTGTTCAATGCGGCGAACGACTGCGCCGCCGGCAGGCGGGTGAAACCTTCACGGAAACGCTGAACGCGACCGCCTTCCTGATCCACCGCGACCACCAGCCGATCGTGGGAAGCCTCGCGGATCTGGCGCACCAGCTCACGCAACTGCTGCGCATCGTGGAAATTACGGGTGAACAGGATCAGGCCGCCCACCAGCGGGTGTTTTAAGATCTCACGTTCTTCTGCATCCAGCTCGTAGCTGGCGACATCTAACATTACTGGGCCCACGGCCACCTCACTTCATTATTTATTCAGAGCATGGGGATGTTAAACAAAAACGCCGGTGCAACACTGCGCCCCAGCGCAAAAATTCAGGATCGCCGGTCTGTTGCCAGCGCACTTCAAACCAAAGCAGCATCAGGTAGTCCACCCACGGTAACCAGCGCTGTACCTGCGCGCTTAGCAAGGGTAAATCAGCGTAGCCGATACGTGCATAATGCTGCAAAAAACGCAGCCGGCGGGCAGGCGACCAGGCGTTACCGCAAAACAGCGCGGCGATGTCCAACGCAATATCGCCATCGGCCGCATATTCCCAGTCAATCAGCCGCAAGCTTTCGCCATGGGCGATCGCATTGCCCGGATGAATATCCATATGCAGCGGTGCCAGCTTCAGCGGCGTTGGCGTACGACGGTGTTGGAAGTGCTGATGCAGTCGCAGCCAGGCGGGCGTCACGCGCCGACGATCAAGTTGCTGCCAGTAACGGGCAAACTGCTGATGCAGATCCAGCGGGTAGCCGCTGGGTGGTTGCCGATGCAGCCCAGCCATCATCGCCGCCAAGTCGCCATGTTCATTCAGCCGGGAAAACGCTGCCTCTGTGACAACGTCACCATCGAGCCATTGCAGGATAATCCATTGATTATTTTGCGCTAAAACTTGCGGGCCGATCCCCTTCCCACTGCGGCGCAACACTCGCGCCTCACGCCGACGGCTGACGCCAAGCGCGCTTTTCTCACGGCTTTGCCGGCGCGCCAATAGCTGCACGCCCTCGCCTTCAATGCGCCAGCTTTCGCCGGTCAGCCCTTGCACCGGGCTGAAACGACAACCGGCGGTTTTCACCGCCGGCAGCTCGTTCTCAATCAGTGTTCGCAACGCGGCTTCAGTGTGTAACGGCGCCATTGCCTGACCAGACGATTTCACCGGTTTGCACCAGCATCAATTGCATATCCAACGTTGGGGACTTCACGTCGCCGCTGACGTCGCTGTACAGCACGTATTGCGCGCTGACGATACGCGCCAGACCAATGGCTTTGCTACGCGAGCCCAGGCTGTCATCCGCAGACAGGCCGAGCGTTTGTTTGGCGCTGACCAACTGCGCTTCCGGCACAATGGAGAAGGTTTGATTCGACGCCAACGCCTTGTGCAGTGCCGAGGTCGCTTTCGCCGTCTGCAACGCGCCATTGGTGTTGTTCTTCACGCTGTCGAGCAGCAGCACGCTGCCCGGATTGACGCCATCGGCTTTCAGCATCTGCTTCACCAGCGGTTGTACGCTGCTCAGCCAGTCGAGCTGCTGAACTTTTGGGGGTTGCGGTACCGGTTCGCTGACCGGCGGCTGCGGCTCTTCGACCGGTGGCGTTACCGGCTCAACGGTCACCGGCGGCTGCGGTTGTTCCGGTTCCGGCGGACGCGACAGACAGCCGGTTAACATCAACGCGGCCAGCGCCACAAATAGATACTTTTTCATTAATCCCTCTCCCACTGAACCAAGAGTTTACAAGAATAGATACAGACGCACGCGTTTGGCATCGAGGTTGCCATTGAGCGAGTAAATGGTGGCGTCTGAATTTGGCGCAATAGTGATGGTGCGCGGCGCTTCAAAAGGCCGGATATCCAGCCCCTGATCGTCATACCAATAGAAGCGATAGTGTACCGTTACCGGCGTAGGCTGGCTGTTACTGAGTTCCGAAGTAGCCATCACGCGCCCGGAAGCATCCGAAATCGACGGATTGTCGGCCAGAATGCCCGCAGTAAGCACCGGCGAATCCATCACTACCGTCTGCCGCTCGTTAACCGCAATGCCTTTCGGGCTGCTGCAGCCCATCAACATGACGGCGGGTAACGCCAGTGCCATCAGACAACGCAGGGATTTGCTATAGCGCATGATTAACCTCGGTTAGCGTGACAGCAGCGGCCCCAATGCACGGCCACCGACCAAATGCATATGAATATGATAGACCTCTTGGCCGGCATGGCGATTGCAGTTAACAATCAGGCGGTAACCGTCATCGGCAATGCCTTCCTGTTCGGCAATTTTCGCCGCGGCGGTGATCATGCGACCGAGTGCGGCTTCATGCTCGACGGTAACGTCGTTAATCGTTGGGATCAACACATTGGGGACGATCAATATATGGGTTGGAGCCTGAGGTGAAATATCACGGAAGGCGGTGACCAGTTCATCCTGGTAGACCACATCAGCAGGGATTTCGCGGCGGATAATTTTACTGAAAATCGTTTCTTCGGCCATCTGGCGTTCCTTGTAAAGGGAAAAAGCTGTACGCAGTATGAGTGACAAATTCTACTGCTTTCAACCTGATTGCGCACTTTCCGCGTTGAGTGATGCAGAATCAGACAACCTGCCGAAAAAAATACGCCGTTGTGACTGTCGCCCGGCGGTGAACATCTGATTTTTTTCACTTTGGTTATTCACTATTGTTGCTTTACTTGCCTGCGGCCGCCGCCAATAGTAACCCTATGATTAGCAACGGATAGAAAACACCATGCGAGTAAAAATACTGGCGCTGGGCGCGCTGCTGCTGTGCGGCCATGCTGCGGCGGAAACCCAAAGCATCATCGATCTGCAAGCCAACCAGCAACATTTGCGCGCGGCGAAAAATCCTGCCGCCGTGGCACTGATCCCAGCCAATTACCCCTTTGCCGTCCCGGGCAAGCTAACCGTGGCGGTGGCGTCTGAAAATTCCCCGCCGTTGGCGCTGTTTGCCGAAGACAATAAAACGCTGATCGGCAGCGACCCGGATATGGCGCAACTGGTGGCGGACAGCCTGGGGCTTGAACTGAATCTGGTGCCCACGTCCTGGGAGGACTGGCCGCTCGGGATCAGCTCCGGCAAGTATGACGCCGCTATTTTTAATATTGCCGTGACCAAGCTGCGCAAAACCAAGTTTGATTTCGCGACCTATCGGGTGGATACGCTGGGCTTTTACGTGAAATCCACCAGCAAAATCAGCTCCATCAACCAACCCGCAGACGTTGCCGGGCTGCGGATCATTGTCGGTTCCGGCACCAATCAGGAAAACATTTTGCTGGGCTGGGATAAGCAGAACCGCGCCAACGGCCTGGCGCCGGTACAGCCGATTTATGTCACCGATGACGCCGCCGCCAACCTGAGCATTCAATCCGGACGCGCCGACGCTTTCTTTGGCCCCCACTCCACCGGGGCCTATAAAGCGGCACTGACCGGCAGAACCAAAATGGTCGGCATCGGCCCCAGCGTGGCCTACGTCGCGGTGACCACCAAAAAAGACAACGGTCTGGTTGCGGCAATCAACGCCGCCATCAACGGGGTGATCGTCAGCGGCGAATACGCGCAGGTGCTGGATCGCTGGGGTGAGCACGATGAAAAAGTCCCACGTTCCACCATCAATCCGCCGGGCATCGGTGACTAATCCTCAATGAGCTGCGGTGCGTGCGTACGCATCCAGTTGGCCAACGAGTCGAGCGTTGGGCGCAGCGTTTTGCCCAACGCCGTAATCTGGTATTCGACGCGCGGCGGAACCTCCGGGAACACCTGCCGCGTGACCAAACCCCGCAGCTCAAACTGCCGCAGTTGGCGCGTCAACTCTTTCTGGGCAATGGGCGCGACCGCACGTTGCAGCTCGCTGAAACGCACCGGGTCGTCGATCAATATCAACCGGTAAAGGATGGGAATAGCCCACTTCCCCGCGACCAGGTTCACGAAGTCCACCATCGGGCAAGGTTCACCCGCCGTCGGTAACCCGGCTAAATTTTTTTCGGCTGTAGAAAGCCCTGCCGTGCTCATTTCATCCCACCTTGTCCTTTAGTATCCAAAAGGTGCCTACTATGCAAAAGATACTATAGCGCAAATAATGCCTGTACCGACAATGAACAGGAGTGGGTTATGTCACGACTTAAAGGTAAATACGCGTTGATTACCGGCGGCACCAGCGGAATTGGTTTGGAAACTGCGCGCCAGTTTATCGCCGAGGGCGCTACCGTGGCGATCACCGGGCGTAGCCAAAGCGGCCTCGAGGCGGCGGAAAAAGAACTGGGTAATGTGCTGCTGTTGCGCAGCGATGCCGGCGATATCGACCAGCAGCGTGTTTTGGCACAGCAGTTAGCCGGCCATTGGCCGCGCCTCGACGTGCTTTACATCAACGCCGGCGACGTCACCCATCACCCCGTACAGGAGTGGGATGAGCAAAGTTACCAACGGCTGATGGACATCAATCTCAAGGGGCCGTTCTTTCTGATCCAGGCGCTGCTGCCACAGTTGGCTAATCCGGCATCGATTATCTTGTGCGGTTCGGTCAGTGCGCATATCGGCCTGCCGTTAAGCAGCGTTTACGCTGCCAGCAAGGCCGGGTTGTTGTCGCTGGCCAGAACACTTTCCGGTGAGCTGCATCCGCGGGGTATCCGGGTCAACGGTCTCAGCCCTGGCCCGACGGAAACCCCGGCGCTGGGCAAACTGGGGTTAAAAGATGCCGAGGAGCAGGCACTGCGCGACGAGATCCGTGCGCTGGTTCCTATTGGCCGTATGGGCACGGCGTTGGAACTGGCAAAGGCGGCGGTGTTTCTGGCTTCTGACGAGTCAGCCTTTATGGTGGGCAGTGAGTTGTTAATCGACGGTGGTGTGGGGAATTTGTAGCCACGAACATGGGGTGCAAGAACAGCAAGCCGTGGCAGCAGTGGCGACACGGCTTGGTACTCAGCCCAAACCGGGGATGGCGACGCCGAAAGTTTGCAGCAGCAACACCATGTTTAGCAGGATAATGATCACCGTACCGATGATCGACACCAGGCTGGTCAGGCGGCTATTCACAAATTCGCCCATGATGTCGCGGCGGCGGGTGAACATCACCAAAGCTATCATCGGGGCCGGCAGCGCCAGACTCAACACCACCTGGCTGTAAACCAGCGCGTCGGTGGCATTAACGCCTAGCGCTACCACGATGAACGCCGGCACCATGGTGACCAGGCGACGTACCCATACCGGGATGCGGAAACCGACAAATCCCTGCATGATCATCTGACCGGCCATCGTCCCCACCACCGAGCTGGAAATACCGGAAGCAATCAGCGACATCAGGAAGATACCCGCCGCCGCCGCACCAAACAGCGGCGTCAACGTATGGTAAGCCGTGCCAATCTCCGCCACGTCGCTGTTACCGGCATGGAAGGCGCTGGAGGCCATAATTACCATGGCGATATTCACCAGCCCGGCAATAGATAACGCAATCACCACTTCGATATTGGAAAAACGCAGCAGTTTGCGCCGCTCGCCGCTGTCACTGGCTGGCGCGCGGTGTTGGGTTAAACCCGAGTGCAGGAAGATGGCGTGCGGCATCACCGTGGCACCGATAATGCCCACTGCAATGGTCAGCGCCTGCGCATCCGGCAACTGTGGCGTGACCATGCCCATGCCCGCCGCTGCCCAGTCTACCGGTACGATAAACATTTCGACCAGGTAACACAGGGCAATCACGGCGACCAAGCCACCAATCATCAGTTCTACCGGGCGGAAACCTTTTTTCTCCACCATCAGCAAGGCATAGGTGATGACTGCCGTAACCCCCATTCCCGGTAGCAACGGCATATGAAACAGTAAGGCCAGTGCAATCGCGCCACCGAGGAACTCCGCCAGATCGGTAGCCATCGCCGCCACTTCACTGAGCAGCCACATGCCTATCACCACCGGGCGCGAGAATTGATCGCGGCACATTTCCGCCAGATTGCGGTGAGTGACGATGCCCAACTTGGCCGAAAGTGCCTGGAACAGCATGGCGATCAGGTTGGCCATCACCACCACCCATAACAGGCTATAGCCGTATTTCGAACCGGCCTGAATATTGGTGGCAAAATTACCGGGGTCCATATAAGCAATGGAGGCAATCACCGCAGGCCCGGCGAACAGCAGCGGCGTGAAGGCTCCACGCTTGCGCCCGGCAAGTGCGTTACCAATCGCCGTATTGGTTCGTTCGGTTAACGATGTGGTGGATGCCGCATCACGCATGGTTTACCCTCAATTTTATTCTGGTTATTTTTTACCCAACACTCAGCACAATGTAGCATCGGCTACACTTTATGCAAAACGGAAGACACTCTACCTTTGTGTACAAATATTTCTAATTATCACCCAATGCGCCTGGCGAATTGATAATGCGTCGCCTTTGGACTAACGTATGGCGGAACTGCATTAACCCGCAACTCACTGGTTTCACGTTTAAAGGACGTCTCAGAATATGGCAACAAGCGCACCAGATGACGCCGAACGCCCCGTCGTGGCTGAAATGCCGGACGAGGCCGAACATGCCCTGCGCTTCACCCGCGCTCGTGAAGCGCAATCCAATGCGCTGATTGAGGATTATGTCGAGCTGATCGCCGACCTGTTGGTCACCACCCGCGAAGCCAGAACCACCGACATCGCCAAACGCTTCGGCGTTTCGCACCCGACCGCGATCAAGAACATCGCCCGGCTGAAAAGTGCAGGTCTGGTCGAGTCACGGCCTTATCGAGGGGTTTTCCTGACGGAGGAAGGTGAACAACTGGCGCAGAAGGTGCGCCGTCGCCACCGGATTGTGGTCGACCTGCTGGTGTGTCTCGGGGTACCGAACGAAACGGCGGAACTGGACAGCGAAGGGATCGAGCATCACATTTCCAGCGACACCCTGGCGGTGTTTGAACAGTTCCTGCAAAAACACGCAGAAAAATAAATCCGCGCCAATAAAAAAGGGAGGCTTTCGCCGCCATTCCGACGCTAATAAAAACAAGCAGTTACAATAATATCAATGAGTTGGATACTTGTAACTGCCTGCCTAAAATGGGTATAGCGTGGGTGTTTGGGTCAATTTGTGGATCATGCCCTTAGCTGTATTAGCTCAAACTTGAGCTGACGTTGGTAACAGCCTAGGGTGTGTCCCGTAACTAATCATCAAAAATGACAATGACGCAATGGAAATAGACGAAACATGAATATGATTAGCTATGTATTGCAGCCATCTCCCGGAGACGGTATTTTGAATACCAAAACACAAGCCATCTTCGTCTTTTTATTTACATATTGTTCAGTTTTATAAAAAATGTTAATTTAAGATAGTATTTTTAAATGTAGGTAAAGATAATTTAGCACTGGTATAAATGAAGGTCATGGTGATACTTTTTACCATTCATAGTCATTTAACATCTGCAAGCGGAAAATATGAAACATATAAATTTTGAAGAAATATCTAAAGATTGTTCTAAATACAAAACTAAAAGACTACTTAAAGCGATACCATTTTTCAATGAAAACGAATCTGTTCGTCATTTAGTAAAATTCGAAACGCAAAACTTTAAAAATTTTCAACCTCATAATCACAACAAAAGACAGGAAAGAGATCGCTTTTTTGAGGATTTAATAAATAATACTCAATGTGATACCACGGTTAAGCATTTGTCTAAGCTCCTCTCAGTATTTAAAACATCTGAGATTATTATCGATGAAATAAAAACTGGTTTAAAAGCGCTGCCACTGATGGAAGAAAACATTCAGACATTATGCTGGGCTGTCATCAAAAATGCTTTAGAGGAAGGTTATCACTTACAAGAACTGATGGAAACTCACTCATCTAAAATTGGGGAAAGTGGAACTCCATTCACTCTAAATCAAAAAAATATTTTAACTGATGATGGAACCTCAATTTCCCCTGATTCCGCCTTAGATAAAATAGTTAGTTTTTTAACATTGACTCTGAAAATGTTTGCATATGAACATAAATTAACAAAGTCAGAAGACATTATAATTCCTGAAATGATAGATATTGATGAGTCTTTGGTTAATAACGCCTCATCAATTTTCTATTATTCTTTAGCATGGAACGAGTTGATCACATGTACTAAAAGTTGTATTTATTTTGACAACAATATACAGATTGCACAGCCTAATGAAATTCCAGAAAGTTCGAAAACAGATGGTATCACTACTGCTGTTATGTTCAATCGTACTATAGACGATTTTGAATATTTTGATACAATCTCTAATGAAAGATTGTCCAGACGCTTAAGCCAGAATTTCTTTGAAGCAATTTCTAAATTCCGGCTTGAAAAGAGACTTCCATCAGATATTAGTAAGTGGTCTGGTTCTTTAGATGCTCACCCAATAACACTTGAGGAATATCCATATTTAAGTTCTTTGATGGAAGCACTCTCAAGCCATGACAGCAATGACATTGTTTTAGGCTTGAGTTTACGCGAATGGGTAAGAGGATATTCTGTAATCTCATATTTATCACAAAATGCGAAATATAAGATTATTTATAGCAAGAAAGAAATTACTAGTGTACTAAGATTAGGTGGGTTTTCCGAATTAAAAGCAGATGTTTTTATAAAAAGCATCACATTTGGAAATGATAGTCGAGATATATATGACTCGCCACTAATTCAAACATCAAATTTTTCTTATTTATTATTCACGCCAGCATATACAGCGCCTCTTATCAGTAATATAATTCTTTCGAAATTCTCCTCTAAACAAGCCGATCTTTCAAAAAAAGGTTATGGGTTTGAGAATGATATGATAGAAACTCTAGATAAACATAAGTTGGTTAATAGTTATTTCAAATTTAAGCGGGGGCTAGAGCAATATGAATATGATGCTGTATTTTTACTTGACGACAAAGCATTTGTTTTGGAGTGTAAGAACACCACACTATCTGGAGGTTCATTAACAAGAGCTTTTCAAAAGAGAGAATTCATTGCAGAAGCAGCAGCGCAAGTGAAAAGGCTTGTTGATGGTTTATTATCAAATGCAGAAGTATTTGAGGAGCAGTTCGGGAAGAATATAAATGACTATGAATTAGTTCCTGTGGTTATGAATAATCTTCCATTTTCAATACCTGGAAAAATCGATGGTGTTTATGTTACTGACTCATCAGCATTTAACAGACTCATTAAATCAAGATATATAGATGTTGGTATAATTAGTCACGGTGATACTTATCAAATTGGCAATCAGAAACATGTTTTATCTATGTGGGAAAACGATACTCTAACTGCTAATGATATTATCAATCATTTTGAAAACCCAGTGCAGCTTCTTGATTTTTTAGAAAATAAGACCATAAAAGAATACCCATTAAGAGTCAGTCAAGACAAAGTGTTCTTCAATGTTGTATACGAGACCTGTTACGACTCCATGAGTAAGAAACAAAAAGAAATAATAGAAAAAAATTACCCAAATTTGTATTCTACTTCAAGAGAAAAGTGAATATAATTAAATATTGCAGCTCACCTTTTTATTCGCATAGTAGGTCCATAAAGACAGAGTGTGTTTTTTAAAAATGCACTCTAATATACTTATCTTTCACTGCAACAAAATTGAATTGTTTTCATGATTTCCTAAATAACTGTTCTAATTAGTAGATCATTCTAAGGGAACCCGGCCGGATTGTGTGATCTGATCAATAGTCAAACATCACAAATCACCAACTGGACTGAGCAATGCCGATCATAGCACCAATGCCCCGAACCAAACGGCGCCTAATGCAGAAAACCATTCATAAAATACAGGATAAGAACCATTACCGCAGATTAATCAGCCATGCTGATACACGCGTGGGTAAATCGAGTTGAGCGGCTGTGGCTGGCATTGCATGAAACGATTCCACGTAACCACTCGTACAGGAGTGTGTGGTAGCTACTGAAAAAGTCCGTCATTTTATGAAAACCGCTAGGCCATCCCCCGGAGGTAAGCATGGGCTGGCAAAAGTGCAGCGCTATTCGGATCAGTTATTTAGATCATGGGCTACGTCTGCTCCTCGCTCAGAGCAGACTGTCGGATTTAGTTGTGTACTACCAGGGTATGTGTCAGTTCAAGTCTGGGCTAACACTTAGCCAACAAATTCTAGTTTCTCTCTCGCAACATGTTCCCGCCATTCAGTGGGGTCGAATTCCCAACTTGGCGCTGACATATCGTTTTCATCACCTTCATTAACGAATGTTACCAAGAAAAAGATTTCATCCCCTTCTTCATCATCGTCATCCTCTACCACGTTTACATCAACAACAACCAAACGTTCTCCATCCGGAATTGTGGATACATACAAGCCTTCTTTAGGCACTTCAATATTATCAGGCATGGGTAACGCTCTCCTTTACGTTTACAAGTGGGTTAAATCTCACCGCGTCTTCCAAATAGTCCGGCGCAAAATGCGCATAAACCATCGTTTGTAAAATACTTGAATGCCCCAAAATCCGCTGTAACGCCAGAATATTGCCGCCGTTCATCATGAAATGGCTGGCAAAGGTATGGCGCAGTACGTGAACGGCCTGCCCTGCTGGCAAGCCGGGAGCAACCTCTTTGATGCACGTTCTCACGTACGGGTAATTGAGTTCGGCGAATATTGGCCCAGCCTTGATCCCAGAAGTAATTTCTTTGCAGAGTTCGATTGAGATCGGCACCGTTCGGTTTTTACTGTTCTTGGTGTTGAGGTAAGTCACCTTATTGCCGATCACCTCTTCACGTCGAACTTTGACCACCTCTCCCCAGCGTGCTCCTGTTGCCAGGCACAACTTAACCGCCTTCAGATGATCACCTTCCAGCCGGTCGAGCAACTGCCAGATTTCGTCATGAGTTAAGAAACCCATTTCCTGATCCGGCAGCTTAATTTTTTTCATCTCTTTGAGCGGATGCTCGCCATAGTAATGACCCAGATCGATAAGCACAGAGAACACCCCGCCCAATTTTTCCTGATCGAGGTTGACGGTCTTAGCCTTTTTGCCTTCGGCCAGCCGTAATACACGATAATCAGAAAATGAGGCGCGGGAGATCTGGCTAGCCTTGGGGTTCCCCATTTTGGCCGCCATCACCTGCAATTTATGCTCTATCTTCACGCCATCTTTCAGGTTCTGGCCATGATGCTTAAACCAGAGATCTATCAGTTCCGTGAGGGGTCGCTGATCGGCGGGTTTATCAACCCAATCTTTGTTGTTCTGTGTCGCGATAACCCAACGCTCAAACTGCTGCGCTTCTGACTTGGTTTTGAATTTTTTGCGGACTCGCTTACCCGTCCGACCTTGGGGACGTACGTCCACCATGTAGCCTTCAGCGCCCAGCGATTTAATACTCATCCCAAAGATTCCTTTCGTAACAAATGCCGCCCCGTTTCCAACGCTGCATTATTTTCCATGCGGTCAGCCAACCTTTTTGCCTTTTTGGTTGTTGGATGAACTGGGATACCCACTAGGGGAGAGAACCGGAGATATTTGCCCAACCTCCGGTGCAACGTCGCCAGTCATTAACCACATTGCATATTTTTTGAACCGCTGATGCTGAGTGATCATCAAGAGAAACTCACTCCCAACACTCTTGATACGATCTGTTTCGTATCGCTTCAAATTTCCTGCGGGAACCCCTGTTAATACTGCAAATTCTTCGCGGCTTAATCCTTCAGCCTCACGGATCTCACGAATTTTTGAACCTATGTTGGTTGACATGGTAATTATTTGTACCCATAATCCAGTTAATGGTACGGATATGTACCCTACATAATAGAAAACTGCGTGATCTCAAAGGGTATCATTATGAACAAAAACCGACAAAAAAAGGTGATTGGGGTAAGGGAAAACCAACTGCCGGCTGATTATCCATTTGGTGACCTGTTGGAAGAGTCGATCTCTGACTACGCCCTGCGCATCGGGAAGAACAAACAAACCATTCGTACACAGGCCGATACCGGGGCCCTGCCGATTTTGCAAGTGCGCCCAGGTGCAAAACGTCGCGTCAACCTTTACGCCATCTATCTGAACGCCAAGCGTCACGCTGAGAAATTTGTTGAACGAATGAGTTGAGGCAAAAAAATGCGACCAAGCGAACATGCCATCACCAAAATTAGCCGTAATTCATCACGCTATCGCGGTTTTGTTATTACTCGCCGTCCGCGCACTGTTGTAACGCTTTGCGCCAGGTATGAGATCAGCCAAGGCGATCAGTCTTACGGCCTGTTCGATGCACAGGCACTGGCAACGGATTACATAGACCAACTTTACGCACAACAACAGGTGGCAGCATGAAACAGGCTTACATCATTTTGGTTGACGATCTTCTGGCGCAGTACCACGCCAAGGCTGCCAACATCAGCGCCGCCAGCGCTATCGCCCCGGCAGTGCGGGCTGTTTCATTAAATGACCACGCATTCCGTTTGAGCATTGGCCTCACTGGCTTATTTAGTGCCGCAGAAGCCGCTGGCGACGGCGTGGCCGCTGCGGTGATCGATGCTTTGATGCTGCGTTGCAATAACGGTGATATCCCTGTGCCACGTGATATGCAGTGTTTCGTCTGATGGCCGGATTGACCGGCCCTATCTGAGAGCGCATCCCTTCCATCAACGTGTGGGCGATAGGCGTCGCGGGGTGTGCTCTCAGATAGGCACAACGAAGGGGAGAAATATGGGAGCCAATAATATGATTTCCACCAATGGTAAAGTTATTTTTATTGCAGAGGAAAAGACCAAGCACCCATTTATCTACAGAGGGAACCTGAACGATGTTGAATTGCGGGCATGGCTGCGGAGCGTGGAATATGCTCTAGAGCTGAAAAACTCCTCAACAACTTGCGTCAAGGAGTTAAATTTAGAAATCGAACGAATGAAGGCAAGGGAAGCTGAAAGAAACGAATTTATTTCAACAAGTGTTTATCCCACAGATCCGGGTCCCATTCATCATCCTGATAGCCCGGATATTTTGAAACAAACTTCCATGAAGGATAATCATTAAAATTGAAATCACCTTTTTTTAGTTGACTCATGATTTCATCAGAAATCTTTAGCTCTCTCAATTCGCCAGAGAGCAGAACTAAAGCATCTGAAAGAGTGGCGTTTTTAGCATCGCCAAGTGGTATTTTTTTATTGTTCACTAGATAAGAAACAAGTGCATTTTTGCCTTTGAGGACAAGCCGATGGGGATCATTTTCCTGTTTATATTCAAACAGGAGAAAATCAAGCTTAAATATAATAAGAGCACGTTCACTCAAATAGTTTTCCTTATCCGAGTGCAAGCTTACTCCATCATCGTCAATTTCTAGCGTTTTAAGTACGTTTTGGTATGTATTGGTGAACAAGCCGAAGTAATTAGTAAGAGAGATTTCCATCACAGTTCCTTCTTGTGGGCGGTTGATCGCTATGCCCGTGTTCCTGGCAGAACGTGGCGGGCATGTCGAAGATACCACAACGCGGCCGGGCGCGTAATCCCGGAGCATCAAGGACAATCGCACCAGTCCGGTCGCGCCCTAATAAATAAATGGGCTGCAAGAGAGCGGATAGATTGACCTAACCATGAGCCGGCATGGATAAAACCGGCACATATTCCAGTGCGCATTAATAATTGCTTATTGCAATATATAACCACTCGAAATAACAAATGCTGCCTTCTGGTGGCGGGTTTCCCACATCCTGAATTCAGGGGATTTTATGAATGACGTTGCGTTAATGGAATTACTAACCGAAGCCCGCCGCGCCTCGCGCCTGCAACTGCTGGAATTATTGAGCACACGAATTGAACGACTGGAAGCGGACAAGGCACCCAGAGAGCAAATTATTTCCATGCTGAAAAGCTGGATCAGCGCTCGCCAGAATATTGGTGCTGAACAAGTTAAGGGGAAATGACCGTGATCACTCTTGCTGGTACTGCTACCACACCGGAAATATACCGAAAGGCAATTATATTATTGTCTCAGTTTCGCCGTGGTAACCGTGTATTCCGTCGTATCAAGCCGCATGGCTATTTGAAAATAGATATTGGTTACCGCTGGCGTTTGCTGAGCAAAAACGGCGGCAAGGATTGGCGGTTAATGACCCATGAAACGTACAACGTGGAGTACCGAAAATGACGGAGATCTACCTTGCCATTGCGGCTATCGGGGCCGTTGTCGCTTTTGGTCTGATTGGCCTGTTTTTTTATCATGTTTGCAAATCTCTCCAGAGATCTGACAGCCAGTGTTTGCCACCCGAAGAACGCAATTACGACTAAGGATGCCCAATGGCTGATCAAATCGACATGGCACAGGAACGGCATCAGCTAATTCTTGACGCCCAAATCAAAAACGCCCGCCAGCGACCTTGCGGGTCTTCCGCATTTCACTGCGAAGAATGCGGCTCACCTATTCCCGAGCCACGTCGCCGCCTGCTCCATGGCGTCACTACCTGCGTGCACTGCCAGGAACATCGCGAAGCCAAATCACGACACATGAAAGGAGGTTCATTATGAACCGTCCCGCCCTTAAATGGCTTGGCAGTAAAGCCGGCATCATCGACACCCTGCGTCAGCATCTGCCCGAAGGCAAGCGCCTGGTTGAGCCGTTTGTCGGCTCCGGCGCGGTGTTCCTCAATACAGATTACGACCGCTATCTGTTGTGCGATATCAACAGCGATCTGATCAACTTCCACAACGTGGCCAAAAACCTACCCGATGCGCTGATCAGGGAGGCCAAAAATCTGTTTAAACAGCAGTCTGATGAGATTGGTTATTACGCTGTGCGGGCTGATTTCAATCTGCGTTGTGATAGTAATTTCCTGTACCGTGCAGCGCAGTTTCTCTACCTGAACCGCCACGGTTTTAACGGTGTTTGCCGCTATAACCTGAGCGGTGATTTCAATGTGCCTTTCGGTCATCGTAAAGCGCCCTATTTCCCCGAAGAAGAGATCCACGTATTTGCTGAGAAGGCTCAAACGAAAAAGGCCATTTTCCTGTGCTGTTCATTCCAGGAAGCGATAAGAATGGCCGAAACCGGTGACGTGATTTATTGCGACCCGCCCTATATCCCTGCATCAGCAACCGCCAATTTCACCAGCTACCACACCGACGGATTCACCAGCGACCAACAGCGAAAACTGGCCCGCATGCTGCGCATTGCGGCCCGCCGTGGGCGCCACGTTGTGGCATCAAACAGCGAAACATCCGCAGCGCTGGAGCTGTACTCCGATTTCAACATCACCACTACCACCGCCCGCCGTTCGGTCAGCGCCAATGCCGCTGGTCGCACGCGCGCTGGTGAGATCATCGCAACTATGGAGGCATCAACATGCAGCTAAAAGCGAGTGATTTGTTTGCCGGCTTGGGCGGTTCATCAACGGGCGCGGAAATGGCCGGTGTCGAAGTGGTTTGGGCTGGCAATCATTGGCCTGCCGCCGTCGAAGCCCATGAAAAGAACCATCCTGACGCAATCCACGTTTGCCAGGACTTACACCAGGCTGACTGGTCGCGGGTGCCACAGCATGATCTGATGATGGCATCCCCTTGTTGTCAAGGCCACAGCAAGGCACGCGGGAAGAAAGCAGGTAATCCCCAACATGACGCCAGCCGCTCCACCGCCTGGGCTGTTATTTCCGCCGCTGAATATCATCAGATGCCGAACATCATCATTGAGAACGTGGTCGAGTTCCTTCAATGGGCACTCTATCCGGCGTGGGAAGGCGCTATGCAGGCTCTGGGCTACTCACTAGCACCGCATATCGTGGATTGTGCCGATCTGGGCGTCCCGCAAAATCGCGTACGCCTGTTCATCATCTGCACCCGCAGCAAGAAGCCATTGCATTTAGTTCTGCCAAAAATACCGCATGTGCCGGCAGAAACCTTTATCGATTTCTCCGCAGGAAACTGGCAACCGGTTGAAAAACCGGGCCGCGCTACTGCAACGCTGGATAGGGTTAAAAGTGGTCGCGCACAGTTTGGTGATCGGTTCCTTTTTAGCTACTACGGCAACACCAAGACGGGGCGATCCCTTGCCCGTCCCATCGGCACAATCACCACACGCGATCGGTGGGCTGTAGTCGACGGCGATCGCATGCGCATTCTGACAAAGGAAGAGAACATGTTGGCCATGTCATTCCCGGCAGATTACATCAAGCCGCCATCCCACAAGTTAACTGTCCATATGGCTGGCAATGCCGTGCCCCCTAAAGCCATGTGCGAAATCATCACCGCTCTGGAGGCCCAGGCATGAATAAGCATCAAATCGAGCTATTCAATCAAGCACGTGAGGTGCTACTCAAAAAGGCTCTGATTTCTTCAGAAATCACGAGGGATATCGCAGTTGATGCGCTATTTAAATTCGCAGATTCCGGGGACTTTTTAAGGCTGATTCAATGCGCCGAGGCGGCAGAGTGGCGTGCGGCAGTCGAACACGAAGCTGCATGCAATTTGGTTGTTGAGCTGTCAGCAGCAAATAAGCGTATCGCCGAGCTGGAAGCCAGGGAAATAAAACTGACGCAGGAACGAGTTAATGCAGAGGCTGTACTGGCTAACATGTATGAGGCTGCAACTGGACAGCGCCCAGTGTGGTGTAACTGGTTTGGGTTTTCTGACGCGGTAGCAGAAGTAGCGGAGCTGCGCAAAAGGTCGCTGGCTTACCCAGCGCTTGTTCTTGCCGCGATCAAACACACTGAAAAAACAAGCGCTAATGAAACTTTCAGCGAACTGAAGAGGCTTCGTCTATGTAATCTTGGCTCAGAAAAACAGAGTCATATTGCTTCAAACCTAATCCATATTCTGATGCATCTACAAGACCCAGAGAACCCAGAAACTGACATGCGGGAACATATTCACCAAGGCCAGAACATGTGATGGATCTATAAAAAACATTCTCGTGACAAATAAGTATTTTGTAGGGGACTGAGAACATACCTGATGACTGAGAGTCAAGCCATTCGGTTATTGCCGCATCGAATGATGGTAATCCCATGCAGTCCTTCATTTTTATGTATCGGTGTTCCATATGAGGCCCCGTGCAATTGAAAGCATTGAAAATATTTTTGACTGAGACTGATTTATAAATGCTTAAGGAAGATAAGGGAAGATGTTTACAACCGTTGCTACCGGATAACTCTGCTGATGATACCCAGTACGCTAATGTGCCAACATCACTGACGGAGGCCAAAGTATGAGTAAAACGACTCACGGACGGCACCAACCATCCCCGCCGCTGCCATACCCTGGCAGCGGCGCACCTGCTTGTGAATGGGCATTCTCATGGAATGCTCCGCTCCCGGTTATTGATCCGTCGCTGAACCGACCGGCCGAGATCGATAAACAGACCGAGGAGCAGATCGCCGCCACCCTGCGCGCACATCATCTGTTAGAACAACAACCACAGCTGATCCAACGCGATGTGCGCTACCACATCAACAATCTGGAGGAATCCCAGGGCATCCGCCGGGGCAATGCGTACTTGACGAAAAACTTTGTTGAGCGCGTATTGCCACGGCTTGATCTCGTCAGTGAAAAATACCGCGTTTCCGATAACAACAGCGATGCAGCCCTGTGCCACCGCTTTAACCATCTGCCGGACGCCGGACGATCTGATATTGAACTGCTGGCGAAAGATATCGCCGCTGTCATCAAGCAGGAACTGAGCGTAGTCGATGAAGAGACTGGCCGGTCTTCTGAATTATTGAACGTTATGGCGCTATATAAAGGGGCAGCCGCGCTCACCCGCAGGTTTAAGCAAAAGCCGCCACTGTGGAAAACCTACCAGGTGGCCCGCTGGAAAATGACAGTGGAGAACACCTCACCGGCAGTCATGCGCATGATGTCAGAAGATTGGTGGCTGCGCCGTTTGCGACGCCATTCTGACCGCTGGAAAGAACACCTGCATATAGCTATCGGTCACGTCAGCAAAAAAGCGACGCCCTATGCCAGCCGGCCAACCGTCAGCGATTGGCGGGAGCAGAAACGCCGCACCCGTGAATTCTTAAAATCGATGGAGCTGGAAGACGACGAAGGCAATCGCATATCGCTGATCGACAAGTACGATCACAGCGTTGCAAATCCAGCCATTCGCCGCTGCGAGCTGATGAACCGCATTCGTGGTTTTGAGGATATCTGCAACGAAATGGGGTTCGTGGGGGAGTTTTACACCCTGACAGCCCCTTCCCGCTTCCATGCCACCAACAGACATGGCCACCGCAATCGCAAATGGTGTGGAGCCAGCCCGGACGAAACGCAGCGCTATCTGCGTAATGTGTGGGAACGCGCACGCGCCAAGCTACATCGTAAAGGGTTTCGTATCTTCGGGATCCGTGTGGCTGAGCCGCACGGTGACGGCACGCCTCACTGGCATATGCTGCTATTCATGCGGCCCGAGGTAGTTGATCAGGTGCGCGATATCCTGCGCGCTTATGCCTGCGCGGAAGACACTGACGAGCTTTACAGCGAACGCTCAAGAAAAGCCCGTTTCCACGCCGAAGCCATAGATCCAGAAAAAGGCAGTGCCACCGGGTACATCGCCAAATACATCTCAAAGAATATCGACGGTTACGCACTTGATGGCGAACTGGACGACGACAGCGGCAAAGAGCTGAAAGAGGTTGCCCCGGCGGTATCCGCCTGGGCAGCCCGCTGGCGCATCCGCCAGTTTCAGTTTATTGGCGGCGCACCGGTGACGGTTTACCGCGAATTGCGCCGTATGGCTGACCATGAAACCGCACTAGGCCTCAGTGTCGAGTTTGCCGCCGTACATGATGCTGCCGATTACGGCCGCTGGGCTGAATACGTCAACGCCCAGGGTGGCCCCTTTGTCCGACGTGACGATCTGATCGTGCGCTCCTACTACGAGCCGGCAGAAGCCACTAACGACTATGGCGAAGACGTGATCCGGATCCGGGGTGTATTTTCACCACCGGTCGGGATGGATACCCCAATTATCACCCGCACGAAGGAATGGAAGTTCGTTCCGGCCCGTGCCGTTGACCTGGCCGTTGACCTTAAGGGCGCGCCTGCGCCCTCTCGGAGTTCTGTCAATAACTGTACGGTGCAGCCGGAAAGGCTAAAAACCAAGCAGGTGCAGGAATCTCCGCCACCGCCTGAAAACCTCGATTTTGAGCGAATAACCGACAAAGAACGGCGGTTGATGCTCCGGCGAATACGCAGCGCACCGCCAGAACCTGCAAAAAATCCATTTATGGTCGTCGCCGAGGGCTTCGCATTGCCAGACGAGGGGCTAAATCTGCCACCAATAAGGTCGGTACTACCTGACACAGCCAGCATTAAGCGATGGCGGGAGCAAGTGCGCCACGAGCAAGAGCAGCGCGCCCTGGCTTATTTCAGTTTGGATGATGGACAGGAGGCTGAAACTCACCGGCCACCTACGGCCAGCGCTGGCATTAACACAATCAAACGACCACTCAGCAAGCTGGAACGCCAGATCGGCAGCTTCGCCGAGTCCATCGGTTTCAGCCTGGATGCCTGCATTTTGAAATCGGTGGCCAGGGGCGCAACGGTCACTATCGACGGTCAGCGCTACCGAGCGCGGGCAGATGGTTGTCTGTACCAGCAATCAACTCCAGCAGCCACTACCGCGCTGACGCGGCTCACCGCGCTTTGGCATCAGCAGATACCAGGACAAACACGCCTTGTTGGCGAGCACCTGAGAAAAGAAACCATAAAGCAGCAATCGGAGGAATAGCATGACCACATCGGCAGAACGTAAACGCGCCCAGCGCCAGCGTGACAAGGCGAACGGTATCACTACGATCACCCTGCGCGTAGACAGCCAGGAAATGGCGATGATTTTGGAGGGTTGCCAGCAGCGCCGGATAGCCAGGGAACCTTACGAGGTAACGGAATACCTGATTGGCCTCATTCGACAAGACAACAAATTGCTGCATAAACAGCTATCAGAACTGCGGAAAAGCAGTTGCGAGAAGTGTGGGGATACATTGCCAGGCGAGATGCGTGGGTGCTGCATGCAAGGGGATTCTCAATGTTGGCAGACGGCAGGATACAAAAAGCTGATGCTGACCACGCTATAGAACCTTTGACAGATGAGAATAGCAGAGGTGGAAATAGCGTGTATTAACTCAGATTTGAACTGACACTTTTGCGAGTCATGCATAATATGGCAGATAACCTTGCATTGAATCAAGCAACTGAAATATAAGAGTATTATTTCAAATCCATCTACCTTTCGGCCAAGTATTCAATGAAATTCCTGCATGAGTTCTTGGGTGAACCCTGTTAAAGTCAAACTTGAGCATACTGATATTTAGGAATTGATGTATGAATAGTCACATATAAAAATATTATGTCTGCTAATATTTTAAACTTTGAGGCCACGATTGACTCAAGCATTCAACAGGGAACAATTATCAGCCTAATGGGGGTATAATTTGAGTTTGAAAGATTTCGCATCATTTATTGCAATAATAATTTCGCTTACTGCATTGTATTTTGCCGTAAGAAATTACAGGCGAAAGTCTGGCATCCACATAAGAGGACAATTTTGCATAACTTCAAGTGCAAATGCCGAAGATAAATACGTTAGTAGCATTACCTTGGAAAACTTCAAGGATAGGTCAGTTATAATATTCAAGGTATTTTTAAGGGTTGGCATTAATTATTATATTGAAATCGATGACTTCGAGCACGACCCGAAAATACTAAAATCCTATGAATCATACACCAGTAACTATGGTCCAGTTGACTTTTATTGTTTTAATATGAATAGAATTAAACTCAATCATTTCCTTCATTCAAGAAACACTAAAATTCACATTGTATTATCCACTTCCCATGGTAAGTATGTAGTAAAAGATTTTATAGAAAGATGGGATCCTGTATTTGACTTCTTCAGGAATCATTTTACAGCCTGTATCCAGCCAATGAGACCAATTAAAAATTCAGGTTACTATGGTTCGGAATTCAAATATTTAGTCAAGTTGCATACTGAAGATGAGTACATTAGAACAATCCCAGTTTATTCTAATGACTTTGATTATCCACGATTTGATAAGTTTAGGCTTACAGTAGAGTCTCTTTCCTCTCGTGAGAGTCTTGAAAATTTTTTAACAGAACAAGCAATAAATGGGAATTTAAAATGTGTGAATGTGGAAGTTATCGATGCAGAAAAACTAAGGAAGATGAACTACAGTCATGAATTTGAAAACGTATATGAGGCTGAACACTGTAGTCCATTTTATTATTTTGTCGTTGGCAGGTTGTTAACCATATTGAGTGACATTCAACTCTATTTCATCAATCGAAAACATAAAAAGGCCAATAAAAAATTTAACCAAAAAAATCAATAGCACCTCTACGCCACACAGCGAGGTGCTTCTTCTTTACATCTACAAATCTGATCGCCTCGCAACAATGTCCAAGAGAATGCAGTGCGGGTCTGGGGAGTTTAGGCAGAAAAAACGATCCCTATCGATCCTCTGTTCCGTGCCGTCCCCCCCGCCCCCGCGCTGCATACTTGAGAGTTCACTTTTTATGCAGTAGAAAATTATACCAAAGCCTTGCTGGCAGTAACCTGAAGGACTGATTTGATAGTCAAGAACGTATGCGGATTGTTGCACTTTAGGTTATGCAGTGTTTTTTCATTTAAAATCCGAGTCGATCCCGATAAAAACACGCTTAGACAAGAAAGCCAGTGCTGGGTAAGTCAGATGACATGATACTAACCTGCGACGTCACATTTTTATTTCCAACAGTCGTAGACATGTCATTTTCATAAAAAAAATCGTTTGTGACATGTCACAGCAACACACAGAAATGCATAAACATGTTAATAATAACGTAAAGCCACCAGTTGGGGCGACCTTTACTGTGGTGTTGAGAAAGTGTTTGGCTAACAGTCAATCTGGTTGGTATATTATGGATACTTACACAAGATAATCTACCTCTATAAAATTGAAGGACTTTATGGCCAATTACATAGATAGTAATATATTAAGTCAATCATACGTACATGTTGAACCAACATGGCTAACATCTGTTACTAATGAGCAAAAAGAAGCCGAACTTCAGAGGATTAAGGATAGCATTACGGAATATGCTCAAAAAAGGTTAAAGTTCTTCCTATATGATGATGTTGATATAGAAGTTGAATTTGAAGACGGTTCTATTAAAGCAAAGATAACTGCTTATGGTAAAGTTTGTGTTCTATTAAGTGCTCTAACCCCTGCAGGGCATGTTGTTGCTAACTACCCTCAGTATAGAGAAGGTGTTAAAGCCATTATATCTGATGTTCATAAAATTGGTAACGTTGTAAACTCTGAGGTTTTATTCCAAACACAATCAAGAAGTAAGGATGAGATTATCAGAGTTGAAGCCAGAAAGGGAATTGTTGGATCTCTTGAGAAAATACATAATAAAATGACATCAATTGAAAACAAACTAATTAGAAAAGATAATTCATCAATTTCTATATATAACGACATGTTGGATCTTAATAAATACATATCAGAGTTAGATGCTAATCTTAAAGACAAACAGGACAGGGATTCTATATCAAAATCACTTCATGAAGGTGTTAAAGAATTAAATTTAAAGAAAGGAAGGTTTAAGTTAAATGATTCTCTTAGTGAGAATATGTACGAAGACTTACTCTCTGAACGGAAAATTATATTGGAAAATCTATCACAGTGGTAAGGTCAATCATGGTTAGTGATTGCCCCAAAGACTTGAGGTAAAAATTAATTTCAAGAACAAACCATCTTAGCTGATGGTTTTTTACTTTTAAACCGCAAATCTTATTATTAGCGGAGCGCAATAACTAAATCCGTTCTACCGGTCAAGTCGCAAGATGCTCATTTTTAGAATCCCGTTTATGCTGTATAAATGTCAGAGCCCGACGGATGAGACATAGAGCCATCTTCAAACTGATGTGACTCTATAAACCAAGTAAGAGTCAGTTCCACCCCCACAGCGGGTATATTACTCCAAGTTAAGGGGAACATCATTGGACTCCCCAACCGATTATAGTACCCATAAATAAAATACGAGAGAGAAATGGGATCACTTACTATCTTTAAACGATGTAAACTTTCCTAGTTTAGCTGTAGAACCATTGTCTTTTAAGTTTAGTTCTTGGCAAAGCCTAGCATAGATTTTCTTCGGAAAAACACCTTTAAAACCCCATACATCACCTGCTTTTTTCATCTCGAGGATACCAGAGATGTTCTCATATTTGTAACCAAGCTGATTACGAACGATATATTTTGACACTTGTCCACTGGCAATCAATCCCTGTGCCGCTACTTCTGTAACGAGCTGGCGAAACTCATTCTCTTCTATATTTTTTATATCATCATTTTTTGTAAATATCACTTCAACATCAAAATATTCATTCATAGTTAACCCCCATAGATATATGGATTAATATAACCACATTATTCAACCTCATGACATAAAAAATAAATTTCACATCACCCATTAAATATCACCCATCTCTTCAATAACGCATCTTGAGAAACTTTATGATTTACTTTCAAACAAACACCTTCGAACTGTTGATAACCATTTTCAAAAGCACCTTTAGAAAAACGAATGCTATTATCAGCAGGATCGATAGCGCATAAATTCAAATCAAACAAGGTATGAATATCACTACGAAGCAGTAACCCATTACTGATATGATTATGGCTATCGTTTCGATACGCATCAACATGAGCTGCTTCGAGAATATCTACCAGCTCACATCCGGTAACAGCACAGACAGGGTTCGATACTAAAAGTTGGTCTCGAAATTTTTTTTGCCCACGTCGTTGTTTTATTTGTCTTTCAACCATATTTCTTTGATCATCAATCATCAAAATTGGTGCGTCATTATCAGCATCTCCGGCTTCAAGACCCAGAACTAAAGCAGGTTGAATGCCAAATAACTTGATAGCCCAATGAAAATTAACTTCCTGAATTGACATTTGACCATTATAGCGTGGAGTCTCAGCGATGAGTCTCTCCATTGTAACACCAGTTATCTCTTTGTAATGAACGCCATAATTGGCAATAAACTCTACAGCTGCTTCAAATATCACTCTTGGCTCATTAAACTCATGACCATTTTCACAGCGCCATTTAGGCTTAATATTCTTCCTCGGAATGATTTTTTTTGCGCTACAATCCATGTGGATGCATTTATTGCGTTTTTTATCTATATTTTTTGTTGCAACTCTATCAATAACAGAAACCCCTAGGACCTTGTTTCTATTTGTAATGATAACAATATCACCTACTTTTACATTTTTGTGGTTAGCGACAAAACTGTCATAACGATAAAATGAGGATGAGTCATCATGGTAACCATCATTTCCCCAATACCTTAAATCATCCTGTTCAATATTTTTAAAGGACCATGCTTTCTGTGTCACGAACTTATCCCGTATCTAAAGATTATTGGTTTGCTCTATCAAATCGCAAAGGGTTTTGATTTACAAGTTAAACCCATCACATGGTAACGATACCAACGTTTTGAACTCCCGCTTCGGGCCAAAGACGATTGCCGGACCAAATTTTAGCTCAGACCATTAAAAGTGCTAGCTCAAGTATGAGTCAGTGTATTTTTAGAGTAAAAGCTTATGAATCCTGTTTAAGCAGCTCATAAGGTTTAAAGCTGATCACCTCTTCCCCTGCCCACTCGTTAAGTTCGCATAGCCGTTCCTGCAATGGGGCCAGCTCGTTAATCGCAAATACCCGCGCAGCTTTCTCAACATCACCAAAACCACCGGTATTGTTCGGTAAAATCCCCATCAGTTGCGGTGGTGTGCGCTGGGCGGCAAGCTGATCATCGCGGGTCACGTTCTTGATGTTCAAAAACTCGTCCTTTGCCGCGACTTCGGCTAGCGGGATCAGTTGTAACCCGTCCGGCTTACCGCCAGGCGCATACATAAACAGGTTGCGGAAGTTACCCGGCCCTTTTGACTCTTTCAGCGCTTTGCGCAGATTATCGATATCCTCCTGCTTGTGCGCTGCATCGTTCATGTACAGGATAAACCCGGCATGACTGCCGTTAAGGTAGTATTTCCGACGGAACAGCGTCGCCGCCTCATTAAGCCAAATGGAGTTAAGCGAGGAAAGGTATTCGGGAACGCCGTAAATCTCCTGGTTAATGTCAGGATCCAGCAGGTGAAAAATAGAGCCCTCCGCAAACTGATGCGGCTCCATCCACGATTGCACGAACCAGTAAGAATCAGTTTCTACACCACGGCGGGTGTATTTCGCCAGACTGGGGGCCAGCTTCATCAGACCACCCAACCGGTTATAGCGCCCCTCAATAAAGCTGTTGCCGAACACCATAAAATCCTGTGCATAGCGGCTAAAATCCTGCTTTGACAGCAACCGGTGTGGTTTGAACATACTCACTAAAATATTGCGCTTCATGGTGATCGGTGAACTGTGATGCACCGCAGCGCGGAACGTCTTCGCCAGGCCACTGAAAGAGATCGGCGGCTCGTACCAACGGTCAACAATGCTGCATTCCAGGTAGTCCAGGATTTCACGCCGATCCAGCATCGGGATCGGGTCGCCGAAGGTGAAGGTCTCAACATGCGGCGCGCCGCTTTCTTTCTGCGTAATCGGCTGGGTGTTTTTGTGGCCCCGGTTGCGTTTGCTCATTTAAAAAATCTCCATAAAACCTGTATTGCTACCGGTTGCCCCTTCGAGCGGCTCATTGAATAAGGCGTGCATGACTGCCCAGGCCACATCACCGTGGCTGACACCTTCGGCGCGACTGGTGACATAGGTTGCCCGGCGGCCCGTTGCGGTCATCTGTTTGCGGATAGACATAAACGCCTGGGCGATATCCAGCGCGCCGGCGTCGAACTCCAGGCGGCCGGAGCGGATCACGTCGCGGGCTTTCAGTACCAGGTCGGTTTTCATTTCAAGGCTGTAGTTGATGGCGTTAACTGCCGGGAAGAACTGGCGCACCAGTTGCGACACCGCACGGCCAAGGCCGGTGTTATCAATACCGATATAGGTCACGTTGTAGCGCTCAGTCAGCGCCTTGATATTTTTGGCCTGGGCGGAAAAATCCATACCGCGCCATTGATGGCGCTCCAGCACCCGGAACTTGCCGCCGGCAATCAGCGGCGGCAGGATAACCGCACAGCCGGCGCTATCGCCGTTTTCCGAACTGGCCGGGTCATAACCGATCCAGACTTCCCGCGCCGCCACCGGGCGCAATGCGAAGGGTTTAACGTCTGTCCAATGCTCCCAACTGTCGACCATGCAACGCTGCATTTCCCCCATCGGGAACACCGATGCGGTATCGTCAATGAAGTTACACATGAATAGGTTTTCAAAGTCTTCATCACTGTTTTCTTCGCGCAATTCATCCAGATCAAACAGGTCACAGCCACCGCGTAGCGCATCTTCAATGGTAACGATCTGGCGAAACTGCTTATCTTCACAGAGCAGGCCGCTGGCCAGACGTTTATAGCTAACGTCAATTTCCCGGCGTCTGTCCTTCGACTTACCCTTGTTAAACAGCGTGCCATTCCAGAATGAATAGGCTTCATGGGTCATGCTGGACGGGGTAGAGAAATAGGTGGAGCGGTAGCGCGTTTGCGACGCCATTCCCGATGCGGCCCGGCGCAGCTTCTTAAAGCCTGGGATCCAGAAATATTCATCCAGATACAGGTTGCCCGGTCGCCCCTGGGCGGTGTTGGAGTTGGTGCCCAGGAAATGCATTTCCGCCGCGTTCGGCAGGATGATCGTTTCGCCGCGCAGCTCTACATCAACCTCCTGTGCAAACGCCATGATGTAGTTTTTGAACTGGTGCGCCTGTGCTTTCGAAGCAGAAACAAACATCTGATTGCGGCCCGTATCCAGGGCGTCGATCAGGGCTTCGCGGGCAAAATAGTAGGTTGCGCCAATCTGGCGACTTTTCAGAATGTTGCGGATACGGAATTCTTTCGACAGCCCGGCCTGATACCAACTGCGTTGATACTCAAACATCTGTTCCAAAAAGATTTCTTTCAGTCGGGCGTGTTGCTCGTCCGTAAAGGCATTTTTCTGCGTGCGTTTACGCGGGCCAGCGTTACGGGCGGCAATGTTGGGGTTAAGATCCGCCTCATTCCCGCCGCCATTGTATTTCCCTATGCGGGCGTGTCGCTCCGCCTGGCGCGCCAACAGGTCAATTTCTTTGAGGTCGCGCCCTTCCTTCTCCGGCTTCAGGATCAGTTGGCAATACCGGGCGGCGGTCGTGATTTGCATCTGGTCGAGCGGGCCGTAATCGTCCCACTTGTCGCGGCGTTTCCAACTGTGTACCGTGACGGGCTTCACCCCGATCATCTCGGCGATGCGGGTCACTCGCAGCCCCTGCCAATAGAGATACATAGCTTGACGCCGGGGATCTAAATCGGCACTGATAGTAATAGCATTCATGCGCAATCAGCCTGAAATTCAACGTTTCAATGCCGAAAGGCTACCTACCCGCTACCGCCAACACCCTTAATGTACCTTGTGCCATCGACCACACAAGGCCGCCGCGTTGTCCCCATTCCGGCCCCCCGCCAACATAAGCCAAACACGGCCAACACCGGCCTAATTCGCTTACATGATCGGGGCTTATCCAATGCCAATTTCAAAATCTTTCCGTGTCGCCGTCGAGGGGGCAACCAGTGATGGCCGTCAGATCCAGCGCCAGCACATCAAAGAGATGGCCGAAACCTATAACCAGCAATTCAAAGCGGCGCGCGTCAATCTTGAGCATTACCTGAGCATTTTCCCTGATAGCACCTTCTGTGCTTATGGTGATGTGATCTCCCTGAGTGCCGATGAAATCAGCGATGGCCCGCTAAAAGGGAAAATGGCGCTCTACGCCCAGGTTGATGCAACGGATGGACTGGTGCAGTTGAACAATAAGCGCCAGAAAATTTTCACCAGCATTGAGTATTACGAAAAATTCGCTGACACCAACAAAGCCTATCTGACCGGCCTCGCGTTCACGGATAACCCTGCATCACTCGGCAGTGAGGCGATGAAATTCAGCTCAAATCACCTGGCGCAGAAAGGCCTGTTTTTCTCTGCCGCCGAAGAAACCACCCTCGAATTCGAAACACCGGAAACCGATAAGCCGAACCTGCTCGCCAGCATTAAAGCCATGTTCAGCAAACGACAGGTCTCTGATGATGCGCGCTTTATTGATGTTCATCAGGCCGTGGAGTTGGTCGCCGAAAGGCAGCAGCAGGCTGAGGAAAAACTTTCCGGTCTGGATGGCATGAAAGACACCATTCAAAAGCTGACAGACCGGCTGAGCACCAGCGAGACGGCATTTTCTGCTCTGAAAACCAAACTCAGCACCACCGACCGAAGCGACAAGCGTCGCGAACTGTCAACGGGTGGCGATAGCGCCGAGCTAACCGACTGTTAAGCAACCAATTACAGGCGGTGACAGCACCGTTCTAGCCGATTTATAGGAAAAGAGACATGAGAAAGGTAACCCGTGAGCAGTACAAGAAGTATGTGAACCAGATTGCGGCCATCAACGGCATTGATGCCCTGGACGTAGCGGGAAAGTTCACCGTTGAGCCCTCCGTCAGCCAAACCCTGGAAGAAAAAATCCAGGAAAGCAGCGGTTTCCTGAAAAAAATCAATATCGTCCCGGTTGATGAACAAAGCGGTGACAAAATCGGCCTGGGGATTGATCGCCCGGTTGCCAGCACCACCAACACCGATGAAAAAGACCGTGAACCTATTGATCCGACCAATCTGGATGAACAAGGCTACATGTGTACCCAGACCAACTTTGATACCGCATTGAAGTATTCAAAGCTGGACTCATGGGCAAAATTCAAAGATTTTCAGGTAAAAATCCGCAACCAGATTGTGAAACGGCAGGCGCTGGATCGCATCATGATCGGCTGGAACGGCGTAAAGCGTGCGAAAACGTCCGACTTCACCGTCAACAAGCTGTTGCAGGACGTGAATATTGGCTGGCTGGAAAAAATCCGCAAAGGCGCGCCGGATCAGGTGATGTCAAAAATTTTGGATGAGGCTGGCGCGATCGTTTCAGAAAAAATCCGCATCGGTAAAGCCGGTGACTATCACAACCTGGACGCCCTCGTTATGGATGCCGTCAACGAACTGATCGCCGCCTGGTTCCAGGACGATACCGAGTTGGTCGCCATCGTCGGGCGCTCCCTGCTGGCGGATAAATACTTCCCGATCGTCAACAAAGAGCAGGAAAACAGCGAAATGCTGGCGGCGGACGTCATTATCTCGCAAAAACGCATCGGCGGGTTGCAGGCGGTGCGCGTCCCTTCCTTCCCGGATAACACCATTCTGATCACCCGCCTGGATAACTTGTCGATCTACTGGCAAGACGGTACCCGCCGTCGCCACATCATCGACAACCCGAAACGCGATCGCATTGAAAACTACGAATCGGTCAACGAGGCGTACGTGGTGGAGGATTACCAATGTGCCGCACTGATCGAAAACATCGAAATCCTCAAACCAGCCGCACCCGCACCCAAGGAGGATTAATCCATGACCAGTCCGGCACGCAGGCATAAGCAATATATCGCTGCGCAGCAGTCCTCTTCACTGAGTGAGGCGGCCAGCCTGAGCCACCTGGGCAACTATGACCTGCTGCTGTTCAAGATGCAGCAGGACTTGGCCAGGCTGAGCGGTGTTGAGTCCCACGACACCAAGGCGGAACTGAAACGCAGCATGATCCCCACTTACATGCCGTGGGTGGCCGGTGTGCTGCAAAGCGATGCCGGCAGGCAGGACGCCATTCTGATGCGCGTGCTGGTCTGGTTGCTGGACGTGGGCGACATGGAAACCGCGCTGAATATCGGCGAATACGCGGTCAAGCATGATTTGGTTGCCCCGGATGGTTTCGAACGTTCTACCGGCTGCCTGATTGCCGAAGAGTTGGCCGCCGCAGCACAACGCAGCATGACGGCCGGTAAGCCGCTGGATACCGCGCAGTTACTCCGCGCTCAGCAGTTGCTCACAGGGCAGGATATGCCGGACAAGGTCAAAGCCCGGCTGTATAAATTCGCAGGATATGCCCTGCGTCAAGACGGTGACAACGTGCTTGCCCTGGACACATTAACAAAAGCCCTGCTGAAAGATGAAAACTCTGGCGTGAAAACGGATATCAAGCAGTTGGAAAAACTCATTCAGGCAGGAAGTTAACGAATCGCCCCCGGCGAGGGCGGCACGGGAGCCGCGACAGGTTTTAACCGCATCAACGCTCCCGTCCACCGCCCGACTCACAGAGAAAAAACATGGTCAGCATAGCGATTGAACCCGCACCGGGCGACCAGATCCCCGGCAACAATCTGGAAATTGATGTGACACCGGCCCCCGCGCCACAGGTCAGCACCGTGATTAAAAATACGGATTTCTGGCCGAATATCGACCTGAAACAGTACCGGGAAGATATGCGCCAGGACGGCACGATCACACAGCCACGCCTGCTGGAAGCCGCGCGCAATGCCATCAATGAAGTTAACGATCGCTTGGCCAACTGGCGAAAACAGCAGCAAAGCGCGGGCTATAGCGAGTTGGATCAGGTTCCTGCCGATCGTCTGGATGATGAGAGCACCCGCGTACAGCTTTACCGCCGTGCGGTGTTTTGTCTGACTCAGGCCAGCCTGACCGAGCGTTTTCGCAGCTTTGACGCCACCAATTCGGGCAACAAACGGGCCGAATCACTGGAGCCAACCGTTGACGATCTGCGCCGCGATGCGGATTGGGCCATCAATGATTGCCAGGCACTACCCCGCATGACGGTTGAGTTGATCTGATGAAAGTCTATGCGCACCAGGGCGACACCGTTGATGCACTGTGCCAGCGCTATTACGGCAAAACACAGGGTGTCACCGAGCAGGTATTGCTGAGCAATCCGGGCCTGGCCGATCGGGGGCCAATTCTGCCCCACGGTTGCCCGGTAGACATGCCGGATATCATTCAGGCCGCATCAGTGCAAACCCTTCAATTATGGGATTAACCCCCTGCGGGCGGGAGGTGGAGAATGAAAATTATGACGGAAAAACTTGCCGCCAGTCTTAACTACTGCATTGCCGGCGGACTCTGCACCGGCGGCCTGGTCGACTGGTTCCGCCATGTAGACTGGAATCAGGTTGCGGTGATCGGCGGTTTTATCCTGGGCCTGATCACCTATCTCACACAGACTTATTTCGACTGGCGGCGCACCAGAGCCTATGAAAAAGGGGTGAGCGCCGGGATCATCACCGAGCCGCCGGTAAAGCGCCGACTGTTCCGTAAGGAGGCCGAATAATGGCGATGTCATCCACCTTGCGAAAAAGCTTGCTTGGTGCTGCCGGTACCGGCGCGCTGGCGATCGCTACCCTGATGATCCCCGAGCTGGAAGGCGTCAGACTTGAGCCTTACCGCGACGTTGCCGGCGTGTTGACGGTCTGCTATGGCCACACCGGGCCCGATATTATTCCCGGCAAACGCTACAATCTGGCGCAATGCACAGCCATGCTGGATAAAGACCTAATCCCCTTTTCCCGTTCGGTTGAGCGCTCGGTAAAGGTTCCGGCGACGGAGTACCAAAAAGCCGCGCTGATCAGTTTCAGCTACAACGTGGGGGTTTACGCTTTCGAGCATTCCTCCCTGCTGCGCAAGCTGAACGCGGGTGATGTGGCCGGGGCTTGCGCTGGCCTTCGCCAGTGGATTTATGCCGGCGGCAAACCGTGGAAAGGCCTGATGAACCGCCGCGATATAGAGCATGAGGTCTGCACTTGGGGGCAAAAATGGCCCGTCTGATTGCCGTCATCATCCTGATCCTACTCTGCCTGCTGGCCTTTCTGTTCTACAGCAATCAGGGGCTGCGCCAGGTGCGCGACACATTGCAGGATGCCAACGGCCAGTTAACCCGCCAGATTGATTGGCAGAACAAGACGCAGCGCGCTGTTGCTGCCATTGACGAAAACCGAAGCCGGGAATTAACCGATGCGAAAAGTAAAATTGATGATTTGCAGCGTGATATTGCCGATGGCCGTCGCCGGTTGCGGCTCAGCGCCACGTGTCCAACCGCCACCGCCGCCGGCCTGGCTGATGCAAACGGGCCCCGACTTACTGACGCCGCTCAACGGGATTATTTCACTCTCAGAAAGCGAATTGAAACCGCCCACAGCCAAATAGCGGGCTTGCAAGACTACATCCGCAACGTATGCCTGGTGCAACCGTAGGAGCGATCATGTTAAAACCGGACTCACTTCGCGCGGCCCTGAGCGGTTCCGTAAGCTATGTGAAGCAAAACCCCGATTGCCTGCATATTTTCATTGATAAAGGGGTGATTTACTCCACCCTGGCCCCGTCGCTGTCTTTTGAATATCAGTACACGCTTAACCTTATCGTGACCAGCTACGCCGATGACGCCAATCTGTTGATCGTGCCAATCCTGCATTGGCTGCGAACCCATCAGCCCGACATCATGGCCAATCCGGATAAACGCGGTGATGGCTTCACCTTTGAAGCCGATTTCCTGAGCAATGCGGCGCGAGATATCAGCATTGATCTGAAGCTGACCGAGCGTGTGATCGTCAGCGAAGACAATGGCAAGCTGAACGTCAGGCATGTGGATGAACCAACGCCACCGCCGAGCGACCTCAGCAGTTATGAAATCTGGATGGAAGGCCGCAAGGTGGCAGCATGGGCAGCTTGAGCGACTTCCAGACACTGGATGAAACGCTGTCCGTGTTGCTCCAGCAGCTTTCTCCGCAATCACGCCAGTTATTCACCCGCCAGGTGGCCAAAGAGTTGCGCCAGCGCCAGCAAAAGCACATCCAGGAACAGAAGAACCCGGACGGTTCGCCGTACATACCGCGCAAAAACAAACGGCGGGATAAACACGGTCGCATCCGCCGCAAGATGTTTACCCGGCTGCGCACCGCGCGCTTTATGAAAACCGAATCCAACACCGATGAAGCCGCCGTGACATTTGCCGCCGGTGTGACCAATTTATCCGTCGTGCACCATTACGGCCTGCGGGATAAAGTCAGCCCAGATGGCCCCACCGTGCGCTATGCGCGCCGGCAGTTGCTGGGCTTCACCGATGCTGATATTGAATGGATTAAAGATCTGGCACTGACACACATCGCCAGGTAGTTACCCCGCCTTACTGACCACCACCCCGCCTTGTGTCATCGCTGGCACAAGGCACACAAAATGCCCCATGCGCCCGCACGCGGCACACTGGCAGCATGAAAGCATCCATCGCCGAACTAAAACGCCTCCTGGCCAACATTGTGCGCATTGGCACCGTCTCCGAAGTGGATACGGCCAAAGGCCTGTGCCGCGTGAAGATCGGGAAAAATGAAACCGACTGGCTAAATTGGTTAACGCTGCGAGCCGGTCGCGTGCGCTTTTGGTCTGCCCCGTCGGTTGGCGAACAGGTGATCGTGCTGAGCATCTTCGGTGAACTGACCACCGGCTTTGTACTCCCGGGGGTATTTTCGGATCAGTATCCCGCCGCCTCGGCTTCCCCCAATGCTGTTCGTCTGGATTTCCCCGACGGCGCGGTTATTGAGTACGAGCCTGAAAACGGCACGCTGACGGCAAAGGGCATGAAGTACGCCGATATTCAGGCATCTGAGAAAATTAGCGCTACCACCAAAGTCGTGATGGTGGCCGCTAGCCAGATGATCACCCTGGATGCGCCCGTGGTGGAATGCACCAATAAATTGATTGCCGGCTCACTGTTGCTCAAGTACGGCGGTGAAATGTTCGGGAATATCACCCACACCGGCGGCAACTTTAATTCCAACGGCGTGATCATCCACATCCATTATCACGGCAACGTGCAGAACGGCGGCGGTAACACCGGGGGGCCAGCATCATGATGTATCTCGGCATGAACCGTAACAATGGCCAGGCTATCAGCGAGATCGAACACATCCGCCAGTCGATCAGCGATATTTTGATCACCCCTGTCGGTAGCCGAGTCATGCGCCGTGACTACGGTTCGCAGCTTTCGACCCTGATTGACCAGCCACAAAACCCCACGCTGAACCTCCAGATGATGGCAGCCATTTATGGTGCGGTTCTGCGCTGGGAAACCCGAATTTCTCTCACTGCGATCAATCTCGCTTCCAGCGTTGACGGGGAAATGGTGGCTGATTTGGTCGGCAACCGGACGGACACCGCCGGACGTATCCAGTTTTCCTTACCGGTCAGGGGGCAATAATGGCCACCATTGATTTGAGCCAGCTACCGGCGCCAGGCGTAATTGAACCTCTTGATTTTGAGTCGATATTCTCTGAGAGAAAAGCCTGGTTTATCTCCTTGTTCCCCGTCGATAAACAAGAGAGCGTCAGGCGAACGCTGCAATTTGAGTCGGAACCCGTCGTCAAGCTATTGCAGGAAAATGCCTATCGAGAGGTGTTGCTACGCCAGCGCGTTAATGAGGCCGCACAGGCGGTCATGCTGGGGTATGCCGCAGGCAGTGACCTCGACCAGCTTGGCGGCAATTATAACGTTGCCAGACTGGTGATCACCCCGGCCGACGACAGCACATTACCCCCTGTGGCCGCCGTCATGGAAAATGACAGCGATTTCCGTGTGCGTATCCAGCAAGCCTTTGAAGGATTGAGCGTGGCCGGTTCGGTGGGGGCGTATCAATTCCATGGTCGCAGTGCTGACGGCCGCGTCGCCGACGTATCTGTCACCAGCCCAACACCGGCAAGCGTCACGGTGTCGGTGTTATCCCGCGAGGATGACGGCACGGCCAGCCCGGAGCTGATTGCGATTGTTGAAGCGGCACTCAATGCCGAGGATGTGCGGCCAGTGGCTGACCGGGTGACCGTGCAGTCGGCGGCGATTGTGTCATATGAGATTGACGCTGTGCTCTACCTGTTTCCGGGGCCGGAGGCTGAACCTGTTCGACAGGCATCGGAGCAAAAGCTCAAAGCCTATATTGGCACGCAGCACCGCCTCGGGCGTGATATTCGCCTGTCGGCCATTTATGCCGCCTTGCATGTTGAAGGTGTCCAGCGTGTTGAACTGAAAAGCCCGGCTGCCGATATCGTTTTAGACGAGACGCAGGCGTCGAACTGTTCCCGGTACCAGTTGGCCGTTGGGGGATCCGATGAGTGATAGTCGCCTGCTGCCGGTCGGGTCATCACCGTTAGAAGTTGCGGCAGCCACGGCCTGCGCTGAGTTTGCGCGGGTGCCGGTACCGCTGCGCCAGCTCTGGAACCCGCAAGCCTGCCCGCTAAACCTGTTGCCGTATTTGGCGTGGGCGTTTTCAGTCGACCGATGGGATGAGCATTGGCCGGAGGCGACAAAACGCAGCGTTGTCGAGAGTGCGCATTTTGTGCACCGGCATAAAGGCACCATCAGCGCACTGCGTCGCGTCGTTGAACCGCTCGGCTATCTGATTGAGGTGCGCGAGTGGTGGCAGCTTAACGAGACCCCCGGCACGTTTCGACTGGTTGTCGGTGTGCTGGAAACCGGCATCACTGATGAGATGTATCGGGAGCTGGAGCGCATGATAGCCGACGCCAAACCAGCCAGTCGCCACCTTGTCGGCCTTGCAATTAGCCTGTCCAGTGCTGGTGCTGGCTATGTGGGGGCAACAAGTTACAGCGGCGATGCGCTGACCGTTTATCCCTATATACCCGAAACCATTTCTGTCGGCGGCACCGGTTATAGCGGCGCGGCAATTCATCTTATTGACAACCTGAGAGTAAACGCATGACAGCAAAATTCTTTGCCATTTTGACCAGCCAGGGCGCAGCGAAACTGGCAAATGCGACCGCACTCGGCACCCGAGTTGACCTGACGCATATCGCCGTCGGTGACGGTGGCGGCACCCTGCCGACACCTGACGCGGCACAAACGGCCCTTAAGGGTGAGAAGCGTCGCGCGGCCATCAATCTGCTGACCATTGACCCTGGCAACGACAGCCAGATTATCGCCGAGCAAATCATCCCGGAAAATGAGGGCGGTTGGTGGATTAGAGAGATTGGTCTTTTTTCCGCTGACGGCACGCTGATTGCAGTCGCTAACTGCCCGGAGACCTACAAGCCGCAGTTACAGGAAGGCAGCGGCCGCACACAAACCATTAGAATGGTGCTGATTGTCTCCAGCACCGAAGCGGTGACGCTCAAAATTGACCCGGCGGTTGTGCTGGCAACGCGGCAATATGTTGATGAACAAATCGGCGAGCACGAGAAATCACGTAATCACCCCGACGCCACATTAACGGAAAAGGGCTTTGTGCAACTCAATAGCGCCACTGACAGCAGCAGTGAGGCGCGGGCGGCTACGCCGAAAGCGGTGAAGGCGGCGAATGATAACGCGAACACCCGATTATCAACGGCTAATAACCTGAGCGAGATCCGAATCGCCGGGCGCAATGCACAGTTGGCCGCACAAGAGAATATCGGGCTTGCTGAATACGGTATTTCCCCGGCGGTTAAGGCGACAACGGGGACGGATTTAAATACGGTCTTGACCCGTGGCGATAGCGTTGTGACTAACCCCGTAAATGGCCCGATTACTGACGCGGGGACGTTCTTTTTGCAAGTGAGGACGTGGCAATCCGGAACCGGTGCGGCCGGTTATCGTACTGTTCAGGAAATTTGCGGCTATGGGACGTCAGGGAGCCTGAGTAACCGGACCTGGAAACGCACATGGACAGGCACCGTTTGGGGTGGTTGGATTGAGTTTTATTCAGAGGCATATAAACCCTCAGGCTTATTACTCAACACGCGGACGTTTACGGCCAGCGGGATATATAAACCAACAGCAGGGGCCAAATTTATCCGCATCACGATGACAGGGGGTGGAGGTGGTGGCGGCGGTTGCCAGTCTCACAATAATACTGAAACTTTCTCCGGCGCAGGCGGTGGCGCGGGTGCTACTGTCATTACAAGATTCGAGTTATCTGGTGCCACAAGTTATCCCGTGACCATTGGCAGTGGCGGCGCTGGAAGAACAGGTGCAGCTAACGGCGGCGATGGCGGGGCGTCGTTCTTCTCTTACTTGTTTTCGGCACCCGGCGGTAGAGGTGGGGGCAAATCTGGTGTTTCAAATACAGCGGGTGGCGGCGGTGGGGTTGCTACCACCGGTGATATCCGTATCCCCGGTGGTTCAGGAGCCGATGGTCAATCGGGTTCTGTCATGATGGCAGGCATCGGCGGTTGCTCCTATTTTGGCGGGGGTGGTCGTGCAGGTGCTGGCGGCGGCATCGGTGGTAGTGCGCCGGGTTCTGGTGGCGGCGGTGCTTATGACACTAGTTTTGTCGGGACGATGTACAAAGGCGGTGATGGGGCGTCGGGTATTGTAATTATTGAGGAGTTTTCATAATGAGGATAGGAAACTATGCCGTAATTACAACCGGCGGTAACAAAGTAGAAAACATCATTGTGGCTGACGATTCCTTCAGTTTAGACGGTTTCGATCTTATCCCATTTGCAGTGGATGTGGATGACCTTTGCCAAATTGGCATGTTCTACAACGAAAAAGACGACAGATTTTATGATGATGAGTTGTTTACAAAGATTGGTGGCGTAAGCGCCGAAAGCGACTGATAAAAAGAACATAGCCCGCAAATGATGCGGGCTATGCGTTGTGTGCGGCGTTTCCCTGATGTTGCCGTGATAAGTCCTATGAAAGGGATCAATGCATCGATAATGATCTGTTAAAACGGTCGTGCTCTTTCCTTATATTGCCCTTAGTTCTACTGATCCTCGCACCTTGTGCCATCCCCCACACAAAGCCCACCACATGCATTAACCACCTGTCGCAGACACCATAGGGGAACACCGTTACAGGAGATCCGCCTAATGGCTCAAGACTATCATCACGGCGTGCGCGTGCAGGAAATCAATGAAGGCACCCGCAGCATTACCACCGTCAGCACGGCCATTGTTGGTCTGGTCTGTACCGGTGATGACGCCGACGCGAAAACATTCCCGTTAAACACGCCCGTATTGCTAACCGACGTATTGACCGCCAGCGGTAAAGCTGGCGAATCCGGTACCCTTGCCCGCTCTCTGGACGCTATCAGCGATCAGACAAAACCCGTGACTGTCGTCGTGCGTGTCGCTCAGGGAGACACCGAAGCAGAAACCACCACCAACATCATCGGCGGAGTGACCCCCGAGGGGAAAAAAACCGGTATGAAAGCCCTGTTGGCCGCGCAAAGTCAGCTTGGTGTAAAACCCCGCATTCTGGGTGTGCCAGGCCATGATAATGAGGCTGTAGCCTCCGAATTGCTGGCTATCGCGCAAAGCCTGCGAGGTTTCGCTTACCTGTCCGCCCACGGCTGCAAAACCGTGGCCGAAGCCATCGACTACCGTAAGAATTTCAGCCAGCGCGAAGCCATGCTGATCTGGCCGGACTTCCTGAGCTGGGATAACGTAACCAACGCATCGGCAACCGCCTACGCCACGGCCCGTGCGTTGGGATTACGCGCAAAGATTGATGAGCAAACCGGCTGGCACAAAACACTGTCAAACGTCGGCGTCAATGGCGTGACCGGGATTAGCGCCGACGTATATTGGGATTTGCAAGATACGGCCACCGACGCCAATCTGCTGAACCAAAACGACGTCACCACCTTAATCCGCAAAGATGGATTCCGTTTCTGGGGTTCCCGCACCTGCTCAGATGATCCGCTGTTCCAGTTTGAGAACTACACCCGCACCGCGCAGGTGTTGGCGGACACCATGGCCGAAGCGCAAATGTGGGCCGTTGATCAACCTATGTACCCTTCCCTTGCCAAAGACATTATCGAAGGCATCAAGGCCAAATTCCGCGAGCTGAAATCCGGCGGCTACATCATCGACGGCGATTGCTGGATCGATGAGTCGGCCAACGATAAAGACACGTTGAAAGCGGGCAAGCTGATCCTGGACTACAACTACACGCCCGTGCCGCCGCTGGAAAATCTGCTGCTGCGCCAGCGTATCACCGACCAGTATCTGATGAATTTTACTCAGAACGTGAACAGCTAAGGGGGACGCGATGGCCTTACCACGCAAACTGAAATTCCTGAACCTGTTCAATGATGCCAACAACTATCAGGGCGTCGTTGAAGAAATCACCCTACCGAAGCTGACGCGCAAGCTTGAACAGTATCGTGGCGGCGGCATGAACGGCAGCGCCGGCGTTGATCTGGGGATCGATGATAGCGCACTGGACGCAGAAATCACCCTCGGCGGTATTGAGGCCCAGCTTTATAAGCAATGGGGGATCGCCAAGGTTGATGGCGTGCTGCTGCGTTTTGTCGGCTCTTTCCAGCGCGATGACACCGGCGAGATTGTCGCCGTGGAAGTGGTCATGCGCGGACGTTTTTCTGAGTTTGACTTCGGCAACTACAAACAGGGCGACAACACCCAAACCAAACTCAGCGCCAAAAATACTTATTACAAACTGACGATGGACGGCGCTGTCCTGCTTGAAATCGACGTGGTGAACATGATCGAAATCGTGGATGGCGTCGACCGCCTGGCAGAACACCGCCGCGCTATCGGTCTGTAACTGCCCTGCCCAATTGCATCGATGTTCCCTGGCCCCACGCTGGGGCCGGTAAACCAGACAAAATGAAGGTCAAACAATGAAAAGCGATAAAACTGTAAACACTGAAATTGATGATGGCCAGGGCAATGCCGTTACCGAATTGTTGAACAAACCGGTGATCCTGGACGTTCCTGTCCTGCGCGGCACCACGCAGATCACCGAAGTGACCGTCAACATGCCGAACGCCGGCGCGTTGCGTGGCACCCGTTTGCAGGAGCTGATTGAAACTGACGTCAATTCACTGATCACCGTGTTGCCGCGTATCACTTCCCCGACCCTGACGGCTAACGAAGTGGCCAGCCTGGATCCGGCAGACCTGTATCAGTTATCTCAAGCGCTGGCACTTTTTTTCTTACCGAGTTCGGTCAGATCCGATTTCCTGAAAAGCTGACAGTTGAAGACCTGACGGCGGACATTGCCGCCGTCTTCCACTGGCCGCCAACCGTTACCGACCTGATGCCGCTGGCCGAGCTGTTGGAATGGCGGCACAAAGCTATTATCCGCAGCGGGGCTAGTGATGAGTGACAAAAACCTCCGATTGCAGGTTTTACTGAGTGCGGTCGATAAGATCACCCGCCCGTTTAAATCCATGCAGGCCAGTAATAAAGCGCTGGCCACGTCTGTTAAAACCACAAAAGACCAGTTAAAACAGCTTGATACTCAAGCCGGGAAAATTGACGGTTTCCGCAAGACAAAAACCCAGGTTGCCGCCGCCGCGCAAGCGCTGAGCACTGCCCGCGAAAAAGCGCGCGATCTGGCCGTTGCCTTGAAATCCACGGACGGCCCCACCGCCAAGCAGACCCGCCAATTTCAGAAAGCCAGAGAGGAAGCGGCCAGGCTTCAACAGAAATTCTCAGATTTACGGCTTTCACTGCAAAACCAGCGTACCGCCCTGCAAAACAGCGGCGTGGCAACCAATCGATTGGGTGAGGCTCAGCGTTCTCTGCGGTCAAACATTACCGGCGTGACAGGTGCATTAGCCGCGCAGCAGAAACGATTAGACCAGCAGGCCCAGCAGCAAAAGCGGCTGAATGCTGCCCGTCATCAGTTTGATGAAAGTAATCAGCGCAAAGTGATGGCCGCAGGGGTGGGCTATACGTCAATGGCCACCGGGCGCGCCATGGGCCGTGGGCTGGTTGACGCTCTGCATGTGGGCTATGACTTCGATGCAATGATGAGTAAAACCCAGGCAGTAACGCGCATCCCAACCAAAGCCGATCCGCAAATGCAGTCATTACGGCACCAGGCGCGAACCTTGCCGCTATCGTCAAAATTTACCGATCTCCAGGTGGCCGAAGGGCAATATTTCCTTGGCAGAACCGGCTATTCACCTCAGCAAGTTTTAAAAGCAATGCCGGGAATGTTGGATCTGGCCTCTGCCGGTGACATTGACCTTGGCACTACGGCCGATATTGCGTCAAACATCCAAACTGCCATGGGGATCCCTGCGGAAAAAATGGACAGAGTGGCCGACGTGCTAACCGCCCTGTTTACCCGTAACAACGTTGATATTCCCATGTTGGGTGAATCACTGAAATATTCCGCCGGTGTGGGCCGTGAGTACGGGCAAAGCCTGGAGACAGTATCCGCTGCCACGGCGATTATGGGTAACGCCGGTATTCAGGGAAGCCAGGCGGGTACGGCGATGCGCGCCATTTTGAGCCGTATCGGCAACAGCCCCACGGTTAACCGGTTGGGGGTAACAACCAAAGATAAAGACGGTAACATGCGCGATCTGGTCGATATTCTAAAAGATATCGACAAAAAAACGTCAAAGATGGGGAACGTCGATCGCGGAAAGATTTTTAAAGACATTGCCGGCATGTACGCGGTCACCGGATTTGGTGAACTTATGCGGGCAGTGTCAGACGGTAAGCTGCAACGAATGCGCGGCACGCCAGGTGAGTATGACGGGGAGGCTAAGCGTGTTTCCAGTACCATGCTGGATAACATGAAGGGCGACATGACGATGCTACATGCCGCTCTGGAAAATATCAGCGTTGAATTATTTGAGAAAAATGACGCCTGGCTGCGCAAAACAGCGAAAGGCATCAGCAACTTTTTACATGGTGTCGCGGAATTCCTGAAAGAACACCCTAAAGTTAGCGCCGCCCTCGTCAAGATTGGCGCAGCGGCTGCCATTTCAACCACCGTTTTCGGTACGCTGGCCATTGCCGCTGTCGGATTGCTGGGGCCGTTCGCCCTGCTCCGATTCAGTACACGTATGTTAGGGATCCGCCTGCTGCCCAAATTGTCACTCAGCATGCTGAAATTCGCCAGCACCACCCCGATCACTAAAAAACAGGTTGTAGGCTTTAGCCAAAAGCTGTTGGATGCGGGCAAAAATGCGCTGACCTTTTCCAAACAGCTTCTTGGCGGAGCTGGCCGCGCTGTCGTGTCTTTTGCATCATCGCCGCTACAGACTGCAACGAAAGGGATTAAGGGGATTGGCCGCGTCTTTCGCTGGCTGGCAACGTCACCACTGCGCTTCCTGCGTTTTGCTCTGGGTGGGTTGGGGAGCATGTTCGGCATTCTTGTTAGCCCTCTGGGGTTGATCACTGCCGCTGTCGTCGGCGCGGGTCTGCTGATTTATAAATATTGGAAACCCATCAAGGCTTTCCTGGGCGGCGTGGTTGATGGGTTTAAAACTGCGGCAGCCCCCATCAAAGACGCTTTCGCACCACTAAAGCCCGTATTCACCTGGATTGGTGACAAAGTTAAAGCGTTGTGGGGTTGGTTTACCGATCTGCTAACGCCGGTAAAATCGACGAAAAAAGATTTGGATGGCGCGGCATCGGCGGGGAAAAAGTTCGGTAAGTTTCTGGCGGCCGGCATTGAGTTAGCTCTTACCCCGCTGAAACTGCTCATAGAATCGATCAAGTGGGTACTGGGCAAACTGGATGAAGTTAAAACCAAGTCAGAAAAAACGCGCATTCTGGCGCGGACTAATCCCGCCGTTGCCGATGCGGCCCACCGCGCTGGCGTAACGATGACACCGGCACCGCAGGGTAATTCTGCTGATGCCATACGCCGTCGTTACACCGGTGAGCATGACAGCGGCGGCAGGATCCCCCTGGGGAAATTTGGCGTGGTGGGCGAGTATGGCCCGGAAATCGTCAACGGGCCGGCGAATGTCACCAGTCGCAAGAATACCGCCGCCATGGCAGCAGTCGCCGCGTTATTTATGGGTGGCCCTGCTACCGCTGCGGACGCCCCCTTGCATCCCTACAGCTTGCCGGGGAGCCAATACCCACGCGGGGCAAATCCATCTCATCACCAGGGCGGTGATACCTACATCGACATTCACGCCCCTATTCAAATTATCGCTCAGGCCCACCACAACCCGCAGGACATTGCGCGGGAGGTCGCGCGGCAACTGGATGCACGAGAACGGCAGGCAAGATCCAGGGCCAACAGCAGTTTTAACGATATCGAGTGAGGACGATCATAATGATGATGGCATTAGGCATGTTCGTGTTTATGTTGCAAACCGTTCCATACCAGGAGTTTCAGCACCAAATGGCCTGGCGACATCCGACCAATAGCCGCGTCGGGCTTCGCCCACAAAGCCAGTTTCTGGGGCCGGATGATGAAACCATCACGCTGAGCGGTGTTTTGCTGCCGGCATTAACCGGGGGGCGTGTTTCTCTGATGGCTATCCAATTGATGGCGGAAACCGGCAAGGCCTGGTCATTGATTGAGGGAAGCGGCGCAATACATGGCATGTTCGTGATCGAGAGCCTGAGTCGCACCAAAACTGTATTCTTTGCGGATGGCTCAGCACGCCGTATTGAGTTCACCATCACGCTCAAGCGCACGGATGAAGGACTAAAAGACATGTTCGGCGACTTATCTCAGCAATTTGAAGACCTGGCCGGGCAGGTTTCCGATACCGTCGGTGGGTTCCTGTCATGAGCCTGATCGATGCATTGGATAAACTCGGTGGCGACAATACCCCGGCTTACTCGCTTACAATTGAGGGTGTCGATATCACCGGGAAGGTGAAAGAAAAATTAATCAGCCTGACGCTAACGGATAACCGGGGTTTTGAGGCTGACCAGATCAATATTGAGCTTGACGATAGCGAAGGCAATTTAAAGCTGCCCCGCCGTGGCGTCAGCCTGGCTGTTGCACTTGGCTGGAAAGATACCGGGGTGATCGATAAAGGGACGTTTGTTGTTGATGAAATTGGCCATGCTGGCGCGCCTGACGTATTGACCATAACAGCCCGTAGTGCAGATTTTCGGCAAACATTGAACGTGCAACGCAATGCCTCTTACCATAAAAAGACCCTAGGGGATATTGTCAGAACCATTGCCAGCCGCAATAAGTTGGTAGCAGTCATCAATAAGAATGTGGCAGATATTCAGATCGGACATATCGACCAAACGACCGAGTCAGACGGGAGTTTTATCACCCGTTTGGCAAAAGAGAATGGCGCTGTTGCAGCGATAAAAAACGGCAATCTGCTGTTTTTTAAGCAAGGGCAAAACATGACCGCCGGGGGAAAACCGATCCCGGCAATCCTCATTAACCGCCAGTCAGGTGATAACCATCAATTCACGCTAACCGATCGGGGGGCCTATACCGGTGTTGTGGCCAACTGGCTGAATACCCGCGCAGCAAAAAGCGAACAGGTGAAGGTTAAACGCCGTCGAGTGAAAAAGCCCGTTGTTGCCGATGAAAAACAAGGGGAATACCTGATCGGCAGCGATGAAAATGTATTGGTACTGCGTCATACCTACGCATCAAAATACAATGCACAGCGCGCGGCAAAGGCAAATTGGGAACGTATTCAGCGTGGTGTTGCCACCTTCTCTATTCAGCTTGCTCACGGGCGCGCAGACATTTACCCGGAAGCACCGGTCACGGTTTCAGGTTTCAAAAAAGAGATTGATGAGGCCAACTGGACGTTGGTTAAAGTGACTCATTCACTGAACAACAGCGGTTTTACCACCGCCCTCGATTTGGAGGTCAAGATTGACGATTTGGAAATGGAGTGATGCATAACAGCAATAATCGTGCATAATTATTAGCAATACTGACCATAGTCAGGGCATCTCGGAGGATCCCGCCATGATGCATTGTCCACTTTGCGGCCAGGCCGCACACACTCGTTCATCCAGCTATATCACCTCAACCATCAAAGAACGTTACAACCAGTGCACCAACATCAATTGTGGGGGCACATTCGTGAGTCACGAAACCTTTACCCGCATGATTTCCCAACCGCAAACCGTGGATCCTGTACAGCCTCACCCCAAAAGCAACGGACAAACCTCACTGATCTTCGGCTAATTAGGCTGCCCGCAGATGTGGGCAGTTGTACGAACTCGCTTACCCTGCGGTCTTAATGTGGACACTAAAAATAAAAAACACTTATAAATCAATACATAAACCAATAAAAAAGGGAGGCTTTCGCCTCCCTTAAAACTCCCCTGCCTGACCTGAATTAATGGTTACGGATGTATTCGTCCATATCCGTTTTCAGGTTGTCAGATTTGGTCCCAAAGATAGCCTGAACACCCGAGCCTGCAACGACTACGCCGGCAGCACCCAGTTTTTTCAAGCCAGCCTGGTCAACCTTGCTCACGTCCGCCACGCTAACGCGCAGACGGGTGATGCAGGCATCCAGATTGGTGATGTTGTCTTTGCCGCCGAAAGCCTGAACCAGCGCCGCAGACATTTCAGAACCGCCCTGTGCAACTTGCTCAGAAGCCGTGTCTTCACGACCTGGGGTTTTCAGATCCAGTTTGGCAATCAACACGCGGAAGATGGTGTAGTACACCAAACCGTAGATGATACCGACAACTGGGAACAGCCAGATTTTGCTGCTGTTGCCGCTCAGGACGATAAAGTCGATCAGACCGTGTGAGAAGCTGGTGCCGTCACGCATCCCCAACAGGATACAGATCGGGAACGCCAGGCCAGCCAGAATGGCGTGGATTGCGTACAGGATCGGCGCAACGAACATGAAGGAGAACTCGATCGGCTCGGTGATACCGGTCAGGAACGAGGTCAGCGCAGCGGAGATCATGATACCGCCGACTTTAGCGCGGTTTTCCGGCTTGGCTGAGTGCCAGATGGCAATCGCCGCAGCAGGCAGACCGTACATTTTGAACAGGAAGCCACCGGACAGTTTACCCGCAGTCGGGTCACCCGCCATATAACGTGGAATGTCGCCGTGGAATACCTGGCCCGCCGCGTTGGTGTATTCGCCAATCTGCATTTGGAAAGGCACGTTCCAGATGTGGTGCAGACCAAACGGCACCAGCGCACGTTCAACCACGCCGTAGATACCAAACGCCACTACCGGGTTCTGATACGCAGCCCACTGGGAGAAGGTCTGGATAGCCGTACCGATCGGAGGCCAGATGAAGGACAACACTACGCCCAGAACGATTGCCGCCAGGCCGGAGATAATCGGCACAAAACGCTTACCGGCAAAGAAGCCCAGATATTCCGGCAATTGAATGCGGAAGAAGCGGTTAAACATATAGGCCGCGATGGAGCCGGAGATAATCCCCCCGAGCACACCGGTGTCCGCCAGGTGTTTGGCGGCAATCTCTTCAGCCGGCAGGTGCAGGACCAGCGGCGCAACCACCGCCATGGTTTTCACCATGATGCCGTAAGCCACTACTGCGGCTAACGCGGATACACCGTCGTTATTGGTAAAGCCCAGGGCAACACCAATGGCGAAAATCAGCGGCATGTTGGCGAAAACGGAACCGCCGGCTTCCGCCATCACGTGGGAGACTACCGCAGGTAGCCAGCTAAAGTTGGCGGAACCGACGCCCAGCAGGATACCTGCGATAGGCAATACGGAAACCGGCAGCATTAGCGACTTACCTACTTTTTGCAGGTTTGCAAATGCGTTCTTGAACATAGTTGAGTGTGCTCCTGAGTAATAGTGCTTTGCTACTTTTCGCGATTCTTCGCGTTGCAAGGGGGGGAGAAAAACCCCTGCAATTCAGGGTGTCTGAGCACCCCTTGAATTTTTACGCAGAGTAAAATAAATAGGCTGCGCAATGTTTGATGGCAGTCACGTTTCGATGAACAAACCCGGGTATTTTTCTTAAATCGCCTATTTTTTGTTTAAAAAGAGGAAAAAACGCCCGCAGCTCGCCCTAAAACGGGTGGGAACATTACCCGTTTCGGCGATTAATTACGAGCTTAAAAAAAATTCCGATATCGATGACTACAGCTATAGCCTAGGCCAAAGATTAGAGTTCGATGTGAAATAAGCGTGAAAAGTTGGCGGTTGTGGCTTCGGCCAGCGTTTCCAGGCTCACGCCCTTCAATACCGCCATGTATTCAGCCACATCGCGCACGTAGGCAGGTTGATTTTCTTTGCCGCGATGCGGTACCGGAGCCAGATATGGCGAGTCGGTTTCCACCAGAATGCGGTCCAGTGGCACGTAACGCGCCACATCGCGCAGCTGCTCGGCGTTGCGGAAGGTCAGGATGCCGGAGAATGAGATGTAGAACCCCAGATCCAACAAGGCTTCTGCGGTAGCACAATCTTCGGTGAAACAATGCAGCACGCCGCCGCAGTCCTGGGCATTTTCTTCCCGCAGGATCGCCAGCGTGTCTTCACGCGCATCGCGGGTATGCACAATCACCGGTTTGTTCAGATCGCGGCCGATACGGATATGCTCACGGAACGAGTCTTGCTGCAGTTCAAGATTGTCTTTCTGATAGAAGTAATCCAGCCCGGTTTCCCCCAACGCCACCACCTGCTCTGCCGCCGCCAAACGGCGCAGCTCCGCATAGTCGTAACCGCCTTCCAGATTGAGCGGATGCACGCCGCAGGAGAATGCCACGTCGTCGCGCTGGCCGATCAACTGCGTCATGGCCTGATAGCCTGGCAAAGTGGTAGCCACCGCCAGCACGTAACCGACATCGCGCGCCTTGGCCTTCGCCAGTGCATCATCCACGTTTTGATGCAGCGCTTGGTAATCCAGACCATCGAGGTGGCAATGAGAATCTACTAACAACATAATATTTAACTCTTTTACAGCGAATGAGGGTGAGAATAGCCGGTAGCGCCGAGCATCTGCTCCCAGCCAAGTAACTGTTCGGTCAACAGCAGTTCGCGGTTAACGCCGACCACGCTGAGCAACTGATGGCGGCAATTAAGCCATTGCTGTACGACTTGCTGCAGCGAGGTGCTGCTCAGGCGACTGGCCAGTTGATGCACCAGCGGCTGCTGGTCCTGGTTTAGCGCGTAACTCGCCGCCCCCTGCTGCCACTTCATGGCGTCTACCAACAACGCGCACAACCAGTGTAGCCGCTCCGAGACGTCTTCGTGATTTAACACCGGCAGCAAGGACAACATGTCATGCTGCGGCAAAGCGGCGCTCAGGGCCGCACACAGCGCGCTACGCTGTTGCCAGGATGCCGGCTGCAACAACTGCTCTGCAGCCAGCGGTGCGCCATCATGCAGGCGCAAAGCGGTCAACAGATCCACCTGATTACCCGGCGTTTGCCGGTTCAGCCACTGCAGGCTGAGCTGCTCGTCCGGGCTAGCGAGGTGCCAGTAAAGGCAGCGACTGCGCAACGTCGCCAACAGACGTGAAGGCTCACGGCAGCTCAACAGGAAGTAGGTCTTTTCCGGCGGTTCTTCCAACGTTTTCAACAGCGCATTGGCAGCGGCTTCGGTCAGCAATTCCGCCTGCGGTAACCAGATAACCTTGGCTCCGCCCTGCTGCGCATGGGAGTAAAGGATCTCAATCACCTGACGAATGGGTTCCACACCCAGGCTACTTTTGCCCTTTTCCGGCGTCAGCACATGATAATCCGGGTGATTGCCCGCCAGCATTAGCCGGCAGCTATGACATTCACCGCAGCTTTTCTCACCGTTGCGACGCTGGCAAATCAACCAGCGGCTCAGCCCATAGGCCAAAGCTTCCTCGCCATTGCCCGCTGCTGCATGCAACAACAAGGCGTGATGACCGCGATCGGCGGCGTATTGCCCGACCAACTGCCGGTAAGGGGTATTCAGCCACGGGTACCAATTCATTACGCGCCTTCCTGCTGCAGCCATTGGCTGACGCTTTGACGAATCGCTGCCGTCACCTGCTCCAGCGATTGGGCTGCGTCAACGGTGACGATGGACTCATCCTGCGCCGCCAGTTCCAGATAGCGTGCACGGGTGCGCTCAAAGAACGGCAACGCTTCTTGTTCGATGCGATCCAATTCGCCGCGGGCGCGGGCACGTTGCAGCCCCACTAACGGCGGTAAGTCCAGGTAAAGGGTCAGATCCGGGTGAAAGTCGCCCAGTACCGTGTCACGCAGCGAGGCCATCAGTTGCTGATCAACCCCGCGACCGCCACCCTGATAGGCTTGCGACGACAAATCGTGACGATCGCCCACGACCCAGGCGCCGCGCTCCAACGCCGGTTTGATCACCGTCTCCACCAACTGCACGCGGGCTGCATACAGCATCAGCACCTCGGCCTTGATGGTCGGCAGCTCACCCTCCACACCGCGTTTGAACAGGTCGCGCAGCTTTTCCGCCAGCGGCGTGCCGCCGGGTTCCCGGGTGAACACAATATCGCTGATGCCGTGCTCGCGCAGTACGTTGACCACGGTATCGCGCGCAGTAGTTTTACCTGCGCCTTCAAGCCCTTCGATAACCACGAATTTACTTTTCATTCTTTTCCTTTAACGCCTGACGATAGGCGCGTACCGCCTGATTGTGGCTGGCCAGGTTAGTGGTAAATTGATGCCCGCCTTTGCCGTCGGCAACAAAGTACAAATAAGGGGTTTTCGCCGGGCTTGCGGCGGCTTCCAGCGAGGCTTGGCCAGGCATGGCGATCGGCGTTGGCGGCAGGCCGTTGATCACATAAGTGTTGTACGGCGTCGGCGTTTCCAAATCTTTGCGGGTAATGTTGCCATTATAGCTATCGCCCATGCCATAGATCACCGTTGGATCCGTCTGCAAACGCATGCCAATGCGCAGGCGGTTGATGAAGACTGAAGCCACTTTGGTGCGCTCTTCCGGCACCGCAGTCTCTTTCTCAATGATCGAGGCCATGGTCAGCAACTGTTCCGGCGTTTTGTACGGCAGGCTGGCATCGCGACCCTGCCAGGCATCTTCCAGCGCCTTGGTCATACGTAGATGGGCGCGTTTCAGTAACGCCATATCGCTCATGCCCGCGGTGTACAGATAGGTATCGGGATACAGGCGCCCTTCGGGGTTTGTGCCCTCCGGCAGACCCAATGCCACGGCGATTTCAGACTCGCTTTTACCTGCCAGCGTATGTTTGAGGTATTTCGACTGTTGCAGCACCATCAACCAGTCACGCAGCCGAGAGCCTTCAATAAAACGAGCGCTAAATTGGGCTTCTTTACCGCTGGCCAGCAGTTTAAGCATTTCACGCACCGTCATGCCCGGCGTAAAGCGGTAGGTTCCGGCCTTAAACTCCGCCAGTTGCGGTTCCAAGCGCAGCAGCCACGGGAACCACATGCCATTGCGGATCAGCTTGTCGCGTACCAGTAACCCTTCTAACGCCACGCGCCCGGTTCCGGCCGGCAGTTTAAAAATTGCCTCCTGCTGGATCGCCAATGGCGTATCCGCGAAGCGTTCAACCTTCTGGTAGCCCCAAAACAGCAGGCCCAATACCAGAACAACAATAATAGAAACGAACTTCAGCTTTCTTTTCTTCATCAATCAGCCATCGTTAACAGTGTGGGCGCAAAAAATCATAGAGTTGGCGCGAAGAGTAATGCCAGGATTGCGCCATGTTCACCGGCAGCAATGGCATTAGCGCATTGCTCACCAGCACTTCTTCGGCGTCGGCCAGCGTCTCCAGCGGCTCACTGACGTAATGCAGCGAGTATTTGCTGCCCGCCAGCAACTCAATCACCCGGCGACGCATCAGTCCGGTCACGCCGGCCTGGCTCAGATCCGGCGTGAATACCGCTTTTCCCTTACGCCAGAACAAATTGGCCGCACAGCATTCCACCAGCATACCGGCAGTGTCAAGCACCAGCGCCTCGTCGGCGGTCGTCTGGTCAAGATGCGTGCGGATCAATACCTGCTCCAAACGGTTCAGGTGCTTCAACCCTGCCAACAGCGGATGACGCGCCAACGTCACCGGGCTGAGCGCCAGACTGATGCCTTGTTCACGCCATGGCAAATAGTGCATCGGATAGGTACTGCGGGAGACTATGCGCGTGGGGTTCTCACACCCTTTTGGGCTGTAACCTCGCCCGCCGCTGCCGCGCGTCAGTATCGCTTTGACCACGCCCAACGGGATAGATTCTGCGGCGCGCACCATTTCATATTCCAAAACATCCCAGTCGCAAACCGGCAGCATCAGCCGCTGTGCAGCCTGTTGTAGACGTTCAATATGCCAGGGCAGCAGATCAATTTTGCCCTCAATCACCCGGGCGGTGGTGAAGCAGCCGTCGCCAAACTGTAAGCCGCGATCGCTTGGCGCTAGCGCATCGTGCTGCTGTCCATTAATCCAGTACATAGACTCCCCCTGACCGCTTTGGTTTCCACTACAGAATAACAGGCGCAGGTGTCGTTAGCAGCAGCTTGCCGTTCGGCGAAAACGTGTCAACGCTATTTAGGACGGGTCAACACCATAAAAAAAGCCCGGTTTAAAAAATGAACTGCACCCCAAAAGTTGGACACCCAACTGAATAAGGTGCAGTTTTTTATGGCAAAACCAAAATACTCCCTCGA
>NZ_JBIEIU010000021.1:0-57467 GCF_052113645.1 Serratia quinivorans
TAGTTCAGTTGGTTAGAATACCTGCCTGTCACGCAGGGGGTCGCGGGTTCGAGCCCCGTCCGTTCCGCCACTTATTTGATAAGCCCTGAGTCTCTGACTCAGGGCTTTTTCATGTGCAAAATTCAACGAAACCCTAGATTGCAGCGTGATTTATTCGGTGAAAGACTGTTTTGATAAATATTTATCTGAATTGAATGCCAATATAAAGAACAATATACCCGGCAGTATTATTCTTGCCGGGTAATCTCTCTCAGCTTTGTTATTTAATATTTTGACGAGCCATTTCCAGCTGAATATCCTTATCCAGATTGGCCACCCAGCGGTTATAATTTGGGTGAATATTTCCGTCTTTGGCATCCATATTATCGCTAGCGATATACTTAATCTGATAACTATTTGTATTGTAAGTGATACGTATGTCGGCACTGTGGCCACGCAATAGGATCTTGCCATCGATCACGCCGTCACTGACGGGGTTCATGACCCAACCACGGTTCAAGCCGGCAGAGAGAATGGCCTGGCGTACCTGCGCATTACTGTGGCTGCCTGCAACGTTTTGGCTGACGTTTTTTACCGGCGCGGTGCCCGCGCAACCACTGACCAAAATCGCTGCGAAGACGCCAGTTAAAATGAGTTTTAATGGTTTCATACTCTTTTCCATGAGTGAACGTTATTAAGATGTATAATATTCATACATGAGATGCTATGTATGAATATCCCTCATTAAGATACTCTTCTGGGGCATTTTCGACAAATATTGCTGCTTTTCATTGCGATAAATCGCTTTCTGCTCAAGCCTCACGACGTTATGTCTATAAGTAATCCTAATCGTTTAATCGAGTATTCCGTCTAAAAATAGGAATTTTGGGAATGCAATCTGCGATTAAATATAATAAATTTAGCCACGGAATTTTTCTGACCGGTAATACCATTAATGGCGGGCGACATGAATATACTCAGTTGGTGGGCAATGGCTCCCGATCGTGGAACGCGTGAAGCATGGCGCCAATGGGCATCAGATGATTTTCTCGCCACTGAATATCAGGGTTCGTTGCCTGCCTGTTCTCATATCCCCATGATGTCACTGCGTCGGATGAGTGCCGGGACGCGTCTGGCGGTAGAGAGCGGGCTGATCTTATTAAATGATTACCAGGCGGATATGGCGATATTTACCAGCCGCCATGGCGAACTTGAGCGGACGCACAAAATTCTTCAGCACCTGCATCAGGAACAGCCGCTATCGCCAACGGATTTTGCCATGTCGGTGCATAACACGGCGGCAGGCTGGTTAACTATTATGGCGAAGAATACCTTGCCGACCACCTCCCTGGCGGCCGGAGAGGACAGCTTTCAGCAGGGTATGATAGAGGCCCAGGCTGCCTTGGCCACCGGCAGTGCAGAGCGGGTGCTGTTAATCGATTTCGATGGCATCGTACCGGATGTCTACCGGCCTTTCGCTCCGGAAAATTCATTTCCTTATGCCGTTGCCCTGCTGCTTGAAAGCGGTGGCTCACTGCACTGCAAGATTGCAGAACCTGAGCTGACCCGCCATCAGGAACCACAAAGCCTCTCCTTTTTACGCGGTTGGCTTGGCGATAAGGACGCATTTACTGTTTCCGGCCAACGGCACGCTTGGGTGTGGGGGCGTTGATGGGGACGGCGACTCCTGCGGAAAGTACCGCCGAACAATCCTCATGGTTTAACCGCTGTTGGCGAGTTGTGGCCACCGGCTTTTGCTTCTCGTTGTTTGGTCTGGGTGGGCTGCTGTTGTCAGGCGTCTGGTTTAATCTCATGCGTCTGGTCGTTCGTGATCCCGCACGTCGTAGCCGGTTGACACAAAGCTCTATCCGCCACAGTTTCCGTTTCTTCCTGGCAACGACGCGTTTTTTCGGTGTGCTGGATTACCGTTTCGACAACGTGGAACGTTTTCGCGAGGATCGCGGCTGTTTGGTGATCGCCAACCATCCCAGCCTATTGGATTATGTGTTATTGGCCTCGCAGATGCCACGTTGTGACTGCATCGTGAAAGAGGCCCTGCTGAGCAATGTGTTTGTCAGCGGGGTGATCAAAGCGGCCGGATATTTGGCCAATGCGCAGTCGGATATCTTGTTGGAGCAGTGTCGGCAACGTCTGGCCAGCGGCGGGACCATTTTAATTTTCCCTGAAGGCACGCGCACTACGCCCGGCAAGGCGCTGACTTTGCAGCGAGGGGCAGCCAATATAGCGCTGCGTGGGGAATGTGACATTCGTATAGTGCATATCCACTGCCAGCCCCCTATGCTGACGAAACAGGGCAAATGGTATAAAATCCCGGCGATAAAACCGCAGTTTAGAATCACCGTTCAGGATAAGATCGACGCCCGCGCATTCATTCATGCAAATGATGTTTCGCCCGCCCTTGCGGCAAGAAGATTAACCCAGCATTTAACTGACGCTTTACAGTCAGATCCTATAAATAATGAGAAATAGCGGAATGAATTTATTGAGTACCGAAATCAAGCAATTGATCATTGATACACTCAATCTTGAAGGGATGACACCAGAGGAGATTGACGCTGAGGCGCCACTGTTTGGTGATGGACTGGGTCTGGACTCCATTGATGCATTGGAGCTGGGGCTGGCTTTAAAGAATCGTTATGGCGTGGTGCTATCGGCTGAAAGCCAAGATATGCGCCAGCATTTTTATTCCGTGGAAACGCTGGCGAAGTTTGTTTCTGCACAGCGTAGCCAATAAGGGGTTTTCATGGATAAGCAAGAAATTTACCTGCAAATTCAGGCGCTTTTGGTCAAACTGTTCGAACTGGACGCCGATGACATCAAGCCAGAATCTCGTTTGTACGAAGAGCTGGAACTCGACAGTATCGATGCGGTGGATCTGGTCGTGCATCTGCAGAAAACGACCGGCAAAAAGATCAAACCGGAAATGTTCAAGTCGGTGCGAACCGTGCAAGACGTGGTTGATGCTATCGATGAGTTGCTGAAATCAGACGGCTAAGGCCACGGCGCTAAGGTGGCTCCCTCCCGTTGGTTGAATCCGGCGTTGCGGTTACTGCAGGCCGTGACCTGGCTGGTGCTGTTGTTGTACCCGCTGGCGGTCTGGGTTGGCCTGACGCGTTGGGGAACCACTATCCTGGCGCCGTTGTTGGTGACGGTCTTTACCTTACGCCTGCTGATGTTACGGGGAAAGCTGCGTCAACAGATGTGGCTGGGTAAAGCGTTGGCTGTTGTGGGCATCCTGCTGGCACTCGCCAGTTGGGCGCTGAAACAGAGTCACTGGCTGTTGTATTACCCAGTGCTTGTCAACGCCATACTGCTGCTGCTGTTTGCGTACTCGCTGTTTGCTCCGCCCACGGTGGTTGAGCGATTGGCCCGAATGACGGAACCGCAGCTGGATGCTGCCGGCATTGCCTATACTCGCCGGGTGACTCAGGTCTGGTGCGGGTTCTTTATTGTTAACGGTGCGATAGCGCTGGCAACCTGCCTGTCCGGCGATATCACACTCTGGACGCTGTATAACGGCGGCATCAGCTATCTGCTGATGGGGGCATTAATGGGTATTGAATGGATAGTCAGGAAAAGGATCCGGCACGCCTGAGTTTGCCGATGAGCCAGTGGCTCAGCACTCAGCGTGATGATGCGGTGTTGATCGCCTGGCGTGGCGATCAGACATTCTGTCTCGGTCAATTTCGCCGTGATGTCGCTGCATTGGCCGCGAAACTGGCGGACAGGGAAGAGCGCCGCTGGGCGCTGTGTTTTGATGATAGCTATCGTTTTGCCGTCGCATTGTTGGCATCGCTGTATGCCTCCCGGCTGCCAGTGATTTTTGGCCACCAACGAGAAGCTATCCTCAAAGAGCAGCGGGCGGATTACGATGCGCTGCTGACCGACTTGCCCCTCGATCCTGGCGTCCCTGTTTTGGCGGTCCCGGAGGAGACCAGCGAGAATATTGCGCTGCCCGTCTGGCCCCAGGACCCGCGTTTCATCCTTTATACTTCCGGTTCGACCGGCCAACCGCAGGCGGTATGCAAATCTGTTGCTTGCATGGACCGCGAATGTGAACTGTTGGCCGCCGCCTGGGGAAATGACTTCCGGGACTGCTGCGTCGTTGCATCGGTATCTCATCAACATATGTATGGCTTGAGCTTCCGGCTATTCTTGCCGCTGGCTTTTGGCCTGCCGTTTGATGCGCAGTTGACGCAATACCAAGAGCAATTGATTGCCCGGCATCAGGGGCGACGTTTGCTTTTTATCAGCAGCCCTGCGTGGCTTAAACGGCTGGATGATCGTCTGACGCTCGCCGAGTGCGTTGAAGTGTTTTCCGCCGGTGGCCCGTTATCTGCCACGGAAGCGCAGCTTGCCCGGCGAATGCTGGGGGTGTTGCCACTGGAGATCTACGGCACCACGGAAACCGGTTCGCTGGCCTGGCGCAGGCAGCATCGGGCGGTCGCACTATGGCAGCCGTTTACTGGCGTAACGCTGGGGGTTAATCCAGATAACAGCGTTAACGTTGTGTCGCCGCTGATACCCGACACCGGCGAAACGGCGCTGAGTGATATTATCGAATTGGCACCGGATGGTCGGCAGTTCCAGTTAAATGGCCGTGCCGATCGCATTATCAAACTGGAAGAGAAACGGTTGTCGTTAACCGAAGTGGAACGTCGCCTGACTTCTTTGCCGGAGATCGCCGATGCTGCGGTATTAACGCAGCATCAAAGAGGGCGAACCCTACTGGTAGCGGTTATCGTGTTGTCTCCGTCTGGTGAGCTCCGTCGGCAAGCTTTGTCCGAAGGGGCGTTTACCCGCGAACTGCATCAGGCGTTGCGGGGCTGGCTGGAGCCGGTAGCCCTGCCGCGCAACTGGCGTATTATCGACGCCATCCCGCTTAATCCGCAGGGCAAGCGCGCCTATGCTGAGCTACAGGAGCTGTTTTTATGATGCAACCTGAGGTGCTGCAACAGCAGGTGATCGACGCCAACCATGCCAGTCTGCAGCTGCATTTGCCCGCTGAGCTGTTTTGGTTTCGCGGCCACTTTCCGCAACATCCGATCCTGCCGGGGGTCACGCAGGTGAATTGGGCCATACAGTATGCCCATCAGTTGCTGGCTATCGAGGCCGGGTTCAAAGGGATCGAGGTGGTAAAGTTTCAGCAACCTTTGCTGCCGGGGCAGAGGGTATGGCTGCTGCTCGAATGGCAGCCGGCGCGGCAGAAGCTGTTGTTCAGCTACCGCGTAGGTGAAGCGACTGCCAGCAGTGGCAAGATCTCGTTATGCCAGTGAGTGCATCTTTCTCCCCCTGTATTCTTATTCCCTGTTTCAATCATGGGCAGATGATGGCTGCGGTGCTGGCATCGTTGGCCGGTTATGGTCTGCCCTGCCTGGTGGTGGACGACGGCAGCACCACAACCACCGCCGAAGAACTGCAGCGGTTAGCTGCCGAATTGCCCTGGGTCACCCTGCTGCGCCTGGAGGAAAATCAGGGGAAAGGGGCTGCGGTCATTGCCGGCCTGCAATTGGCACAACAACAGGGTTACAGCCACGCTTTACAGGTGGATGCCGACGGTCAGCATCAACTGAGTGATATTCCGGCAATGATGGCCGAAGCGCGCGCTCACCCGGATTGTCTGATTTCCGGCCGGCCAGTCTATGACAGTTCGGTACCCAAAGCGCGCCTGTATGGCCGCTACGTCACCCATGTCTGGGTGTGGATCGAAACCCTGTCTCTGTCATTAAAGGACAGCATGTGCGGCTTTCGCGTCTACCCGGTAGCGCCGACGCTGGCGTTGACGGCATGCCAACCGCTCGGCAAACGCATGGATTTCGATACCGAAGTGATGGTCAGGTTGTATTGGCAGGGGGTGCAAAGCCGCTTTTTGCCAACGCGTGTCACTTACCCGCTCGACGGTGTTTCTCACTTCGACGCATTGCGCGATAACTTGCGCATATCCTGGATGCATACCCGGTTGTTTTTCGGCATGTTGCCTCGCATTCCACGCTTACTGCGCCAGCGCCAACAGGCGAAAAATCCGCAACATTGGTCGGCCACTCAGGAGCGACATGGCCTGTGGGGGATCCGGCTCATGCTGCAAGTTTACCGGCTGTTTGGCCGCCGGGCATTTCAATGGCTGCTGTATCCGGTGATCGGCTATTTCTGGCTGACCGGGCGTGCGCAACGAGAGGCGTCACGCGGTTATCTGCAACGCCTGCGGGAGTTTGCACAACGTCGGCAGCAGCCTCTGCCCGCGTCGCTCAACAGCTTTCGTCACTTCATGCGTTTTGGCGATGCGATGCTCGACAAGCTGGCGAGCTGGCGGGGGGAGTTAAGTGATATTCGGCTGGTGGATCGCGAGGCTTGCGAACGGCAAATTGCCTCCGGAAAAGGCACGCTGATCCTGGCTTCACACCTGGGGGATATTGAGTCCTGCCGCGCTTTGGGCGAGTTGGATTCTGGCGTCAAGGTGAATGCTCTGGTGTTTACCGAGCATGCCGAGCGCTTCAACCAGGTGATGAAAGAAGTGAATCCTCGCGCCAATCTGAACCTGATCCCGGTGACGTCGTTGGGGCCGGAAACCGCCATGCGCCTGCAGGACAAACTTGATGCCGGTGAGTGGGTGGCTATCGTCGGCGATCGCACATCTGCCGGAAAACATCAGCGCGGTGAACAGCCGCGGGTGGTGTGGAGCCGCTTCCTCGGCCAACCGGCGCCGTTCCCGCAGGGGCCGTTTGTTCTGGCCGCGGCCCTGCGTTGTCCGGTGTTTCTGATGTTCGGCCTCAAGCAACAGGGGCATCTTAATGTGTATTTTGAAGCCTTTGCCGACCCGCTGCTATTACCCCGCCAGCAGCGCCAACAGGCATTGCAGGATACGGTCGACAACTATGCCGCGCGGCTGGAGCATTATTGCCTGCTGGCACCGCTCGACTGGTTTAATTTTTTCGATTTCTGGCAGTTGGCGGCACAGTCGTCGCCAACGCAACAGGGGCCTGAGACATGAAGCTAAAAGACAACCCGCGATTTTCCGTCAGAATTGAGATCGCTATCCCTTTCCACGATACCGATGCGATGGGCGTGGTCTGGCACGGCAACTACTTCCGCTATTTCGAGGTGGCCCGTGAGGCCCTGCTCAAACAGTTTAATTACGGCTACCGGCAGATGCAGGCGTCGGGCTATGTCTGGCCGATCGTCGATACGCGAGTGAAATACATTGCGCCGGTATTGTTTGAGCAGCGCATCATTGTCTGCGCGGAGCTGGAAGAGTATGAAAACCGTCTGCGCATTGGTTATCGGATCCTCGATGCAGATAGCGGTAAAACCACCACCCGCGGTCATACCATTCAGGTTGCGGTGGACATCGACAGCAAAGAAATGTGCTTTGTCTCGCCACAGGTGCTGTTGGACAACATCAAGGGGGCGCAATGAAACGTTGGATATTGATTACTCTGACCTTTCTCAGTCTGAGCGTGCAGGCGGTAACGCTGCCGGAGCTGCAGCATCGGTTTAGCCAACAGCCAGTGCTGCGCGCCGAATTTGAGCAACAGCGCAGCATCAGTGGCATGACGAAACCTTTGAAATCCAGCGGTGAGTTGCTGATCTCCCAGCAGAAAGGATTGTGGTGGGCACAACGGAAGCCTTTCCCGCTAACCCTGCTGCTGGATGATAAGCGCATGGTGCAAACCCTGGCAGGCCAGCCGCCACAGGTGGTAACGGCAGACAACAATCCGCAGATGTTCCAATTCAATCACCTGCTGACTGCACTGTTCCATGCCGACAGCCAGGCGCTGGAGCAAAACTTTGCGTTGCAGTTCACTGATTTGGGGCATAACCAATGGCGACTGGTGTTGACGCCGAAAACCACACCGCTCGATAAGTTGTTCAAGCGTATCACCCTCAACGGCGAACAGTTCCTGGAAACCATTGATATTGATGATATGCAAAGTGACGCCACCCATATTCGCTTCTTTAACCAACGTACGGCGCCGCAGGTGCTGACTGATGAGGAGCAACAGCGCTTTGCGTCCTGAACTGCATCGGCGGCTGGCGTTTGGCTGGCTGGCGATTTGCTTGCTGTTGCTTGCAGCCCTGTGCTGGTTGCTGCCGCGCAGCCAGATCAACAGCAGCGTCCTGGCATTATTGCCTAAACAGCAACTGGCGGGTGTGCCGGATGAATTGGCCGACGGCTTCAGCCGCCGGCTGGATCGTCAACTGATGTGGTTGGTCAGCCCGCCGCCAGGGGCGGACAGTGCCGCGGTGAACTGGTGGTGGCAGCAGTTGCGCCAACTGCCTGAGCTACAGCAGGTTGGCGGGCCCATGGATGCGCAACGTCAGCAGCAATGGGGGCGTTTTTTCTATCAGCATCGTAACGTACTGCTGGATGACGCCACCCGGCATCGCTTGCAGCAGGGGGCGGACGCACAGAGCCAGTGGATCCTCGGTCAGCTCTATTCCGCTTTCGCCGGCGTCAGCGGTAAAGAACTGGCTAATGACCCGCTGATGCTGGTGCGCGCCTCGCAGTTGGCGCAGCAACAGAACGGCGGCTTACTCAGCCTGTCCAATGGCTGGCTGGTGGCGCGAGATGCACAGGGCCGCAGTTGGTATTTGTTACACGCCGAGTTGAGTGCGTCGTCTTATGACATCAGCAGCGCCCGCCGGACGGTAGATAAACTGACGGCGTTGCAACAACAGCTGCAACAGCGCTGGCCGGGTGCCGAGGTACTGAACCGCGGCACGCTATTTTACAGCAACTACGCCAGCCAACAGGCTGAGCGGGACATTTCCACCATTGGCCTGGCGTCGGTGGTGGGGGTGTTTTTACTGGTGCTGTTAATGTTCCGCTCACCCTTGCCGCTGTTGTTGTGCGCGCTGTCGGTGGGCATTGGCGCATTGGCGGGTACCGTCGCTACGCTGTTGGCGTTTGGTGAAATTCATTTGATGACGCTGGTGTTAAGCATCAGCATCGTCGGCATTTCGGCCGATTACACGCTCTATTTCCTGACTGAACGTATGGTACATGGTCGGCAGTCGACGCCATTAGTCAGTCTGCAGAAACTGTTACCGGCGTTGTCGATGGCACTGTTAACCACTGTAGTGGCCTACCTGGCACTGTTGATTGCGCCGTTCCCGGGCTTGCAGCAATTGGCGGTGTTCGCCGCTGCGGGTTTGAGCGCCGCCTGCATAACCGTCATTTGCTGGTATCCGCGCTTGTCGCGTCGGCTGCCGGTGCGCCCGGCGCCGGGATTAACGCTGATCCTGAACTGGCTGCATGCCTGGTGCCATCGCCCGTTGCTGCGCTATGGGTTGCCCGGCGCGGTACTGTTGCTGGTGGCCGTTGGGTTTAGCCAGTTGAAGGTCGACGACGATATTGGCCAATTGCAGGCGTTACCTGAAGGGCTGCAGCAGCAAGAGCAGCGCATCGCCGCACTGACGGGCCAACATAACGATCAGAAATGGCTGGTGGTCTACGGCGACAATGCCGAACAGTTGTTGCAGCGCATCGAGCTGCTGCAACCCAGGCTGGCACAGGCAAAACAGCAGGGCGTGCTGGCGGATTATCGCCTGTTGCCTTTGCCTTCGTTGCAGCGCCAGCAGCAGAACGTCGCTCTGTTGCAGCGGGTGGCACCGCAGGTGATGACGCAATTACAGCAGGCGGACCTGACCCTGAAATCCCCTGAGTTGACCGCTGAATGGGTGAAGCCGGAACAGTGGCTGGGCAGCGTGGTTAGCGAGGGCTGGCGCCTGCTGTGGCTGACGCTGCCCGATGGACGCAGTGCCGCATTGGTGCCCGTCAACGGCGTGAAGAACAGTGCGGCGATGCAAGCTTTGGCGGAACAGGTGCCGGGTACCGGTTGGATCGATCGGAAAACCGAGTTCAGTGAGCTGTTTGGCCAGTACCGGTTGTATCTTTCGTATCTGCTGATGCTGTCGGTTGCGGCGATCGCACTGATTTATCTGTGGCGTTTCGGTCTGCGTCATGGCCTGCGCTGCATGGTACCGACGTTGCTGTCACTGGGCAGCGGTATTGCGGTATTGGCATTGAGCGGTCATACGCTGAACTTGTTCTCGCTGTTGGCGCTGGTGTTGGTGCTGGGGATCGGCATTAACTACACGCTGTTCTTTACCAACCCCCGGGGGACGCCGACCACCTCGATGTTCGCCATTTTTATGGCGGTCTTCACCACCCAATTGACCTTCGGCATGCTGGTGCTGAGCCATACTCAGGCTATCAGCAGCTTTGGTATCGTATTGAGCAGCGGAATTGCCGTGGCCTTTTTATTGGCGCCGCTGACCCTGGCAACAAAAAGAAAAAGAGGAAAAGCCTGATGCGCGGCTTACGAATGATGTTGTTAATGTGGGTTGCCGTGCTGGCCGGCTGCGCCGGTTCACAGGATCCGACGCTGCCGCAGGCGTGGCTCAAACCCGGTACGCGGGTGACATTACCGACCCCAACGCTGGCTCAGCCGATTAACCAACAACAGTTGCTGACCGCTGAAGTGAAAGGGCAGCAGCATTCGATGTTGGTGTTGCTGAATGCCGACGGCCGGCGTTTGCAACTGGTGGGCATGTCGCCGCTCGGGATCCGCTTGTTTAACCTGACCTACGATCGTCAGGGGATCCACACCGAACAGTTGATCAAGGTGGGAGAATTGCCGCCCGCCAGTCAGGTACTGGCGGACATCATGCTGAGTTACTGGCCGGTGGCTGACTGGCAACCCTTGCTGCCCGCGGGATGGCGACTGGAAGACCAGCCGCTGGTACGTCGTCTGTATGACGAGCGCGGGGCGATCGTCAATGAAATCCGTTACCGGCAGACAGACGGAGGGCGAGAACCGCAGTCGATCGCCCAATCTGCCTTCCATTACCGCATCACCATTCAAACTCTGGGGAACGAATAATGATCTACTTCTCCGCCGTAGGGATGGTGAATGCGCTGGGCAAGGATCTGCCGCAGATCGCAGAAAATCTGGCGCGTGGCGTCTCGCCTGGCATGCAACGGCAAACGCAGTGGCTGCTGGGCGGCGCGCCATCCTGGTTTGGCAACGTGCAGGGCGAGTTGCCGATGATCCCCGAACCACTCAAGCGGCATAATTCCCGCAACAATCGTCTGCTGTTGGCGGCTTTGGCGCAGATCGAAGCGCCGGTGCGCGAGGCCATTGCCCGCTACGGTGCCGATCGTGTTGCGGTGATTATGGGCACCAGCACCTCGGGGATCCGCGAAGGCGAACTGGCATTGCAACAGTATCAGGCGGGGCAGTGGCCGCAGGGGTATGACTACCATCAGCAGGAGTTGGGCGATCCCGGCCAGTTCCTCAGTGCTTTTCTCGCGACCCGTGGCCCGGCCTACACCCTGTCGACCGCCTGTTCCTCCAGCGCACGGGCCATCATCAGCGGTAAACGTCTGATTGATGCCGGGCTGGTGGACGCGGCGATTGTGGGCGGCGCCGACAGCTTGTGCCAAATGCCGATCAACGGTTTTCACAGCCTGGAGTCACTGTCCGCAGAACGTTGCACGCCTTTTGCTACAGGACGTAGCGGTATCAATATCGGTGAGGCGGCGGCGTTGATGCTGTTGACGCGGGAACCTGCGCCGGTGGCGTTGTTGGGCGTGGGCGAATCCTCCGATGCCTGGCATATGTCGGCACCGCATCCTGCCGGTGAAGGTGCCGAGCGAGCGATGACCATGGCGCTGCAGCAGGCCGGTTTGAGCGCTGGGCAAATTGGTTATATTAATTTGCACGGCACAGCCACGCGGCTGAACGATCAGGTAGAGGCTCAGGTAGTGAACCGCCTGTTTGGCGCGCAGACGCCATGCAGTTCGACCAAACATCTTACCGGTCACACGCTGGGGGCTGCCGGGGCGGTGGAGGCTGCGTTGAGCTGGTTGTTGTTGACTCATCCATTGCCGCTGCCACAGCAGGATTTCAGCGTGGCGCAGCGCGATGCTGAGTTGGCGCCGATTGGCCTGGTGTGCCACTCGCAACCGCTGGGATCGCGCGCCATCCTCTCCAATTCATTTGCCTTCGGCGGCAACAATGCCTGCTTGCTGCTGGGAGATGCTCCATGAACGCTTATCAGACGGCAGAATACTATTTGCCTCATGCCTCACCGATGGTGCTATTGGAGCAGGTGATTGAGGTGGGGGAAGAGCATGCGCGCTGTGCGGTTAGGGTCAGCGCCGACGGCGTATTGGCCCCTTTTCTCGATGAGCAGGGCGCGCTGCCGGGCTGGTATGGCATTGAGCTGATGGCGCAGGCGATTGGGGTTTGGAGCGGCTGGCACGGTCGCCAGAGCGCACAGTCGCCGCAGCTTGGTATGTTGCTTGGCGGGCGGGCTATTCACTGTGAGTTGCCCGCTTTTCCCGCCGGCAGCGAACTGTTGGTGAGCGTGCAGCAACTGTTGAAAGACGAAAAGCTGGCCAGTTTTGAGTGTGAAATCAGTATCGATAATGTGCGGATCGCACAGGGCAGGCTGAATACCTATCAGCCTGATCAACAAGAAATCATTCAATTGACGACCTTAAGGGGAGACGCATGATGCGTTCCGTTTTAGTCACCGGCGCCAGTAAAGGGATCGGTCAGGCCATCGCCTGCCGCCTGGCTGCAGATGGCTTTTTGATGGTAGTTCACTACCACAGCGATAAGACCGGGGCAGAGCACACTCTGCAGCAGATTGTCAGTGCCGGCGGGCAAGGGCGATTGCTTCAGTTTGATATCAGCAACCGCGCACAGTGTCGTGAGGTGTTGGAGCGGGATATTGATACTCACGGTGCCTACTACGGCGTAGTGAATAATGCCGGTATCACCCGCGACGGCGCTTTCCCGGCGTTGAGCGAAGATGACTGGGATGGAGTGATCCACACCAACCTAGACAGCTTCTACAACGTGCTGCACCCTTGCATCATGCCGATGATTGGCCTGCGTAAAGGCGGGCGGATCATCGCGCTGTCGTCGGTGTCCGGCGTGATGGGCAACCGTGGGCAGGTTAACTACAGTGCGGCCAAGGCCGGCATCATCGGCGCCAGTAAGGCGTTGGCGATCGAATTGGCGAAACGCAAGATTACCGTTAACTGCATTGCCCCGGGTCTGATCGACACAGGTATGATCGACATGGAGCCGGCGGCGCTGGATGAAGCGATGCGGGCTATCCCGCTCAAGCGTATGGGATCGACGGAAGAGGTGGCCGGGCTGGCCAGCTATCTGATGTCGGATATCGCCGGCTACGTGACGCGGCAGGTCATTTCCATTAATGGAGGAATGGTATGACGCAACGAGTGGTCGTCACCGGCATGGCGGGCGTGACCGCGTTCGGCAATAGCTGGGCGGAGGTGTCCCGCCGGTTGAAGCAGGGCAAGAATGCAGTGCGTTATATGACGCAATGGGAAGAATATCAGGGGCTGAACACCCACCTTGGCGCGCCGGTCGAGAATTTCGTGCTGCCGGATCATTACACGCGCAAGCGTATCCGTTCCATGGGCCGCGTTTCATTGTTGGCGACCCGGGCGACGGAGCTGGCGCTCGAGCAGGCCGGGTTGCTGGGTGAGGCGGTGCTGACCAACGGCGAGACCGGTATCGCTTATGGGTCTTCGACCGGCAGCACCAAGCCGGTCAGCGAGTTCGCCACCATGCTCACCGAGAAGCACACCGGCAATATTACCGGCACCACCTATGTGCAGATGATGCCTCATACCGCAGCGGTGAATGCCGGTTTGTTCTTTGGTCTGCGGGGCCGGGTGATCCCGACGTCCAGTGCCTGCACTTCCGGCAGCCAGGCGATTGGTTACGCTTATGAGAGTATCCGCCACGGTTATCAGACGGTGATGGTAGCGGGCGGAGCCGAAGAGCTGTGCCCTTCGGAGGCGGCGGTATTCGACACGCTGTTTGCCACCAGCCAGCAGAATGATCACCCCGATCTTTCGCCACGGCCGTTTGATCGTCAGCGTGACGGCTTGGTGATTGGCGAAGGGGCGGGAACGTTGATCCTGGAGTCATTGGAACACGCCCAGGCCCGCGGCGCGACCATTTACGGCGAGGTTATCAGCTTCGCCACCAACTGCGATGCGGCGCACATCACTCAGCCGCAGCAGGAAACCATGCAAATCTGTATGCAGCAGGCGTTAAAGGCCTCCGGACTGGCGACCGGCGATATCGGTTATATCAGCGCTCACGGCACGGCGACCGATCGGGGCGATATTGCGGAAAGTCAGGCAACGGCGGCAATTTTCGGCAATCGTACGCCGATCTCCTCGCTGAAGAGTTATTTTGGCCATACGTTGGGTGCCTGTGGCGCGCTGGAAGCCTGGATGACGCTGGAAATGATGCGTGAAGGCAGCTTTGCGCCGACCATTAATCTGAGCGAGCCGGACAGCGCCTGTGGCGATCTGGATTACATCATGGGCGGCTATCGCCAGGTTGAGACCGAGTTTGTGCAATCGAATAACTTTGCTTTCGGCGGTATCAATACCTCACTGATCCTGCGCCGCTGGGCGTAATCTTGCACTGCCGGGGTGTTCACTCCGGCAATTGTTGCCCTTTAATCAAAAGTCTTATGCACAATAGGGCGTTTTTGATCAACAAAACAGTTGCCATAATCCTCCCATATCGCTTCAACATCCTAATGAGAGAATAAAATTATGAGCATCCCTGCATTTGGTTTAGGTACCTTCCGTCTTCAGGATCAGGTGGTGATCGACTCGGTCAGCACCGCACTGGAACTGGGGTATCGCGCTATCGATACCGCACAGATCTACGAAAACGAAGCGGCCGTGGGCCAGGCGATTGCGGCCAGTGGCGTCCCCCGTGAAGAGCTGTTTATCACCACCAAGATCTGGACCGCCAATCTGGCCAAGGGCAAGCTGATCCCGAGCCTGCAAGAGAGCCTGAGCAAGCTGCAAACCCGTTATGTTGATCTGACCTTGATCCACTGGCCTTCGCCGAATGATGAAGTGTCTGTTGCCGAGTTTATGACCGAGCTGGCGGAAGCCAAAAAATTGGGCCTGACGCGTCAGATTGGCGTTTCCAACTTCACCCTGGAGCTGATGCAGCAAGCGATTGATGCCGTGGGGGCAGAGCAGATCGCCACAAACCAGATTGAACTGTCGCCCTACCTGCAGAACCGCAAAGTGGTGGAGTTTGCCCAGCAGCACGGCATCGCCATCACCTCCTACATGACACTGGCTTATGGTCAGGCGCTGAAGGATGAGACTATCAAGGCGATCGCGGCACGCCGCAATGCCACCCCGGCGCAGGTTATCCTGGCCTGGGCGCTGCAACTGGGTTACGCGGTGATCCCATCATCGACCCAACGTGAAAACCTGGCGAGCAACCTGTTGGCGCAGCAGCTGACGTTAAGCAGTGAGGAAATGGCAGAAATTGCCAGGCTGGAAAACAACGGCCGTTTGGTCAGTCCGGAAGGCCTGGCACCGAACTGGGATTGATTTTCTGCCGATGTGTATCAGGGCGCCCAGACGGGCGCTTTTTTATTGGCCCAGATGTTTACTGATAAAATCGATAAAGCTGCGCAGGCGGTTGCTGACGGCACTGTCGCTGTAATACACCGCATTGATTGGCATGGCGACCGGCAGCGTCTCCTCCACCAAAACAGGCACCAGATCGCCGCGCGCGATGTCTGCGCTAATCATAAAATCTGACAGGCAGGCAATGCCGTTGCCATGCAGGCACAGATGACGGTGGGTTTCACCGCTGTTGGTGGTCAGGCCTGGGGTGATTTCCAATTGGCGGCCATCGGCACAAGCCAGCGGCCAGCGATTCAAACTAGGCAGATCGTTAAAACCGATGCAGCAGTGCTGCGCTAAGTCTTCCACCTTTTGCGGCATGCCGTATTGTGCCAAATAGGCAGGGGAGGCCAGCACGCGTCGATAGCTGGTCATCAATTTGCGTGCTTTCAGGCTGGAGTCGGTCAACTCACCGACGCGGATGGCAATATCCACCTTGCGTTCGATCAGATTGATAAAGTTCTCTGACGACACCAGTGACAGCGACATTTCCGGGTACAAGGCCCTAAATTCCGCCACCAGCGGCGTTAATACGTGCAGCACGACTGGCGTGGCGGCATCGACACGCAACAACCCTTGTGGACGCTGACGGCTTTCCATCAGCGCGTTCTCGGCTGCGGCCATGTCACTCAACACCTTCTGCACCTGACGGAAATAGTTTTCCCCTTCCTGCGTCAGACTGATCTGGCGCGTGGTGCGGTTAAGCAGTGTCACACCGAGCTTGGTTTCCAGCTTTTTGACGGTACGGCTCACCACGGAATTTGCCTGGTCCAGCCGCTCAGCCGCCCGGCTGAAACTGCCGCTTTCCACCACGGTAACGAAGGTAATCAGCTCATCGGAATTCGCTTTCACTGTTGCTCCTTTGGCAAAATTCATTTGATATTTTGAGCATTTTTATCATTTAAGCATAGGCCGATAATAGCCGTCATCAACCTGAACGCTATTTGGAGTAAATAAAGATGCCTCTCGCATTACTTGCATTGACCATCAGTGCCTTTGCTATCGGCACCACCGAGTTTGTGATTGTCGGGCTAATCCCGACTATCGCGGAACAGTTGGGGGTGACCGTGCCGTCCGCCGGGCTGCTGGTCACCATTTATGCTATCGGCGTGGCCATTGGCGCACCGGTACTGACGGCGTTAACCGGCCGCGTACCGCGCAAGCTGCTGCTGATCAGCCTGATGGTGTTGTTCACCCTGGGCAACCTGCTGGCCTGGCAGTCGCCAAGCTATGAGTCGCTGGTTGTGGCTCGCCTGTTAACCGGCCTGGCCCATGGGGTCTTCTTCTCCATCGGCTCCACCATTGCGACCAGCCTGGTTGCGAAAGAGAAGGCCGCCTCGGCGATTGCCATCATGTTCGGTGGCCTGACCGTGGCACTGGTGACTGGAGTGCCGTTGGGGACCTTTATCGGTCAGCACTTCGGCTGGCGTGAAACCTTCCTGGCGGTGTCGCTTATTGGTGTGATCGCCACGGTAGCCAGCGTCATTCTGGTACCCAACAACATTAAAAATCAGGCCAGTGCCAGCATGGGCGAACAGTTTAAAGTGTTGACTCATCCGCGCCTGCTGCTGATTTACGCAATCACCGCGCTGGGTTACGGCGGCGTGTTCACCACCTTCACCTTCCTGGCGCCAATGATGCAGGAACTGGCGGGCTTCTCCGCGCCTGCGGTCAGTTGGATCCTGCTGGCCTACGGTATTGCAGTGGCCATTGGCAATATCTGGGGCGGTAAACTGGCGGACCGCCATGGTGCGGTGCGGGCACTCAGCTTTATTTTTGCCGCGCTGGCCGTTTTATTGCTGGTGTTCCAGTTTACTGCCAGCCACAGCATGGCTGCGTTGATGACGGTGATTGTGATGGGGGTGTTCGCCTTTGGTAATGTTCCGGGGCTGCAGGTGTATGTGGTTCAGAAAGCCGAGCAGTACACGCCGAATGCGGTGGATGTCGCTTCCGGCCTGAACATCGCGGCCTTCAACGTGGGCATCGCGCTCGGCTCGGTCATTGGCGGTCAGACGGTGTCCACGCTGGGGCTGGCGCAAACGCCGTGGATTGGTGCGGTGATCGTGCTGGTGGCTCTGCTGCTGGTGGGGATTAGCGGACGCTTGGATAAGAAGTATCAGCAGCAACTGGCTTGATAGCCACACATTCCCTTCTCTGGCCCGCATTTTGCGGGCCTTTTCGCATTTATCACCGATCGCCGCTAACCTTTACACACATATACTGTCAGAAGATTGAAATCCCTGCCTCACGCCCCTATAACTGGAAAGGATATGCCCCGTAAAAGCCATGCCGTCAGGTGAGGGCAGGCGTATAATTGATTCAATGTTGGCGGCAATGTCACCGCCAGTTTCATCCTAATGGGAAATAGGCGAATAGCGTGCCGAAACGAACTTATGCAATGAGGTATGTTGCAGGCCAGCCAGTTGAGCGAATTTTCCCTGGCGCCATCAACCAACCGCTGCCGCCCGGGGCCGCATTACCTACGTCCGGCGCGTTGCGAGTGATGGTGTGGAATATCTTTAAACAGCAGCGAGCAGACTGGCTTTCGGTGCTGAAAAGCTATGGTAAGGATGCGCAGCTGGTACTGCTGCAAGAAGCGCAAACCACGCCTGAACTGGTGAGCTTCGCCACGTCGAACTATCTGGCTGCCGATCAGGTGCCGGCCTTTGTGTTACCGCAACATCCTTCGGGCGTAATGACCCTGGCGGCGGCGCATCCGGTCTATTGCTGCCCGTTACGCGAACGTGAACCGCTGCTGCGGTTGGCCAAATCGGCATTGATCACCGTCTATCCGTTGTTTAACGGCCAGTTATTGATGGTGGTGAATATCCATGCGGTGAATTTCAGCCTGGGCGTGGACGTTTACAGCAAGCAATTGGGGCCGATCGGTGAACAGATTGCCAATCACTATGGGCCAGTGATCATGGCCGGGGATTTTAATGCCTGGAGCCGTAAACGAATCAATGCGTTGTATCAGTTTGCCAGTGATATGGCACTGCGTGAGGTAAACTTCACAGACGATCACCGCCGTAAGGCCTTTGGTCGTCCGCTGGACTTTGTTTTTTATCGGAATATGGGCGTGGCGGAGGCTTCGGTGCTGGTGACCAGCGCGTCAGACCATAATCCGTTGCTGGTGGAGTTTCATCCCGAGGCTGACAAACCGCACTGGTGATGCCACCCAGTCTTCAGACAATAAAAAAGCACCCCGAAGGGTGCTTTTTTTGTGCCGAAAATTTAGGTATCCGGCGACGTTTTATCACTGACAAACAGGGTCAGTTTCAGACCCGGTTGCAGATTGTTAGCCTTGGCTAGCGTTGAGTTCCAACGCATCACGTCGTTAATATCGACGCCGTGACGGCGTGCAATACTGGCCAGCGAATCACCTTTACGAACCTGATAGGTGATACTGCTGTTACTGCCGGTGTTGCTGGCCACTTGCAGGGTTTGCCCAACTTTTAAAGTGCTCTTGGCACGTAAGTTGTTCCAACTCTGCAAATCGCTGGACTTGATATTCAACCGCTTGGCAATGCCCGATACCGTGTCGCCGGAGCGCACTTTATACGAGCTTCCGCCAGTCAAACCGCTGTTCTTCGCCAACTGAGTGGTTGGCTGAGTCACTGCGATCTGGCCATCGGCCAACGAGTCTTTCAGCTGATCGGCATGACCTTTGGGAACCATAATGTAATGGGGCCCGTTGGGTGCCGTAACGCCTTTTTTGTAGCCTGGGTTATAAGCTTTCATTTTGGTAAGTGAAAGCCCAGCCATCTCAGCCGCCTGAGTTAACTGTATTTGCTGTCCAACATCAATACGCGCCAGGGCACGGGTGTCATCAGTCTTCGGAAGATTGATACCGTACTTCTTGCTGTTTTTAATGATGTCGCTCAGCGCCAGCATTTTCGGGACATAAATTGACGTTTCACGCGGAAGCGACAATGCCCAGAAATTGGTTGGCTTACCCTGGCGTTTATTTGCCTTAACCGCTTGCATGACACGGCCTTCACCACTGTTATAAGCAGCGACGGTCAGTAGCCAGTCGCCTTTAAACATGCGGTTCAAATACTGCATCATATCAAGCGCAGCAGTCGTCGAGGCCACGACATCGCGTCGCCCGTCATACCACTGGTTGTTTTTCAAACCATAATTGCGACCCGTTTGCGGCACGATTTGCCATAGCCCTGCGGCATTGGCACTTGACGTGGCGTGTGGGTCAAAAGCGCTCTCCACTATGGGTAGCAGTACCAGTTCCATCGGCATATTGCGTTTCTTAATCTGCCCGACTATCCAGTACATGTACGGCTCTGCCCGTAATGTTACATCGTGGAGATAGCTCTTACTTTTTAGGTACTTTCTTTTTTGATCACGGATCCGGGAATTTTCCGGAACCTCCATCTTCAGCTCGTCGCTAATGAAGTTCCACAGGTTCTGTTGCGCGGCACCACTATTGTTATCTAGCCACCGCGCCGAGCTCGCTCGACCATTTGCTGTGTACTCTCCTGCTTCACCTTCTTGACCTGCCGAAGACAAACTCTGTGCATGCTGTTCTGGAGCCGGTGCGTCCTGCCTGGACGACTGGCACCCCACTAGCAAGACTGAGGCGAGAAATATCGCTTTAGCCTTCATGTGTGTGTCAATATAGTTGCTTAAAAGACGAGCAATCATACTTTGCTTCGTCAAATAACACAACTAAAAGCTCAGAAGTTATCTTTTCGCAGGCGTAATTCGGAAAAAACCGAATGAAGGTGTTGGGGTGACGTATGAAAGCCTAATTTTCTTTGTAAATCAGTGTCATGGCAACGTAAAAATAAGTTAATTTTACGCTCTAATTGTAGCTGGGTAGGGACACTGGGCAGGCCTTTTGCCCGTAACGCCTCGACTTGTTGCTGATATGTTTCAATCTCTCGATCTTCCGGCAGAATAGCCCGTGCAAACTTAAGATTTGAAAGCGTATATTCATGCGCGCAACAAATAAGGGTGTTATCGGGAAGTTGCGCGAGCCGTTGAAATGAGTCGAACATTTGCTCGGCAGTCCCTTCAAAAAGTCTGCCGCAGCCGGCAGAGAAAATAGTGTCTCCGCAGAACAGATAAGGTGCGCTATAGAATGCAATATGGCCCAGCGTATGTCCGGGAACCGCGATCACGGCGAATTTCCGCCCGTTGATTTCGAGGGTTTCACCGTCATGAACGAGGTGGTTAGCGCCTTTGTCGGCCGTTTCCTGCGGGCCATAGACCTTCAGCCCGGGATAGCGCGCCGTAATTTGCGCTACGCCACCGACGTGATCGTGATGATGGTGGGTCAACAGAATTGCGTCAGGGGTCAAATTCAGGCGTTCCAGCGCATCAAGCACCGGCTGTGCCTCGCCGGGATCGACGATAATGCATTGGCCCTGCTGGTTATCTAACAACCAAATGTAATTGTCCTGGAAGGCGGGAATGCTGATAAGATTCATGTTGGACCTCTCGTTGGCAACGGCTTGAAAGAAGATAATAAATCATGAAACCAGCCCATACTCTACAAAAGCTCACCAGCCCACAGTCCTGGGCGGAGTTGCCGTGGGGGGAATACTATCGTGAGGCGCTCGAGCGGCAGTTGCAACCCTGGTGGTCGAAGCTGTTTGGTTTCCACCTGTTGAAGCTCGGTAACCTCAGCGCCAGCCTGGCGACGGACAAATGCGCCATCTCTCACCAGGTCAACGTGAGTCTGGAAGGCGACAACCTGCAGGTGGTCGCAGATGCTTACCAACTGCCATTCGCCGCCAAATCGGTAGATGCCTGCCTGCTGGCGCATACATTGTCTTATGCTGACGATCCGCACCGGATGCTGCGTGAGGTCGATCGTGTGTTGATCGACGACGGCTGGTTAGTCATCAGCAGCTTCAATCCTTTCAGTTTATTGGGGTTAGGAAAATTGGTGCCTGGGCTACGTCGTCGCCAGCCCTATGTCAGCCGGATGTTCACCCAGATGCGTCTGTTGGATTGGCTGAGCCTGTTGAATTACGAAGTGTTGCATCAATCGCGCTTTCACGTGCTGCCGTGGCAGCGTAAAGGTGGGAAGTTTTTGTGCACCCATTTACCGGCGCTGGGGTGCATGAGCGTGATTGTGGCGCGTAAGCGTACTTTGCCACTGACGCCAACGCCGATGAAGTTTGGGGCGAGAAAACCCTCTCTCAGCCGCGCCGTCGGCGCGACCAAGAGTTATCGCAAACAGCCTTAATTTTCCGGTTTATAACCCACGTCGTCCTGCGTTGGATTGCCGGCCGCATCGCGTGCCAGCACGTCGCAGCGTTCGTTTTCCGGGTGGCCGGCGTGGCCCTTGACCCATTCCCATTTGACGGTATGGCGCTGAATGGTCAGATCCAGGCGCTGCCAAAGATCGACATTCTTGACCGGCTTTTTGTCGGCGGTCTTCCAACCGCGCTTTTTCCAGTTATGGATCCAACTGGTAATGCCCTGGCGCACATATTGGCTGTCGGTGCTGAGAACCACTTCGCAGGGCGTGGTCAGCGCTTCCAATGCGACAATCGCCGCCATCATCTCCATGCGATTGTTGGTGGTCAGGCGGAAGCCCGCGCTGAAGGTTTTTTCAGTCTGCTTATAGCGCAGTATGGCGCCATAACCACCGGGACCCGGATTGCCAAGGCAGGAGCCGTCGGTGAAAATCTCTACCTGTTTAAGCATCTCTGGTAGACTCTTCCTATCAGTTTTATAAAAGCCAAGTCTGACATAAACGAACGCTGTGAGCACTGCAATATGAGCACTACAACCACCAGACAGATTGTCCTCGATACCGAAACCACCGGTATGAACAAGCTCGGGGTGCATTACGAAGGCCATCGCATCATTGAAATTGGTGCGGTAGAGGTCATTAACCGGCGCCCGACCGGCCGTCACTACCACGTCTATGTCAAGCCGGACCGGCTGGTGGATCCGGAAGCCTATGGGGTTCACGGCATCAGCGATGAGTTCCTGGCGGATAAACCGACGTTCGACCAAATTGCCGATGAGTTTATCGACTTTATCCGCGGCGGTGAGTTAGTCATCCATAACGCGGCGTTCGACATCGGCTTTATGGATCACGAATTCCGCATGCTGCAGCAAGGCATTCCGAAGACCGATACCTTCTGCACCATTACCGACAGCCTGTTAATGGCGCGCCGCCTGTTCCCGGGCAAGCGCAACAACCTCGACGCGCTGTGTAGCCGTTATGAGATAGACAACAGCAAGCGTACGCTGCACGGCGCATTGCTCGATGCCGAGATCCTGGCGGAAGTTTATCTGGCGATGACCGGCGGTCAGACGTCGATGGCATTCCAGATGGAAGGCGATACGCAAAATAACAATTCAGCGCAGGACATTCAGCGCATTGTGCGTCCGGCCACGGCAATGAAAGTGGTCTACGCCAGCGATGAAGAAGTGGTGGCCCATGAGGCGCGACTGGATCTGGTGGCGAAAAAGGGCGGCAGTTGCCTGTGGCGCACGGAAGCGGAATAACGGTATTTTCAGCGTAAATAAATACGGCAGTCTCGCCTTTGTGTTCCGTTAGCTGAAAAACTGTGCAAACGGTTCATTTGGTAAGAGAAAGGCATTGACGGCATAGAGGCACAACCGTAATATGCGCCTCGTTCCTCTCGCAAGAGAAGAACGGCGCGGAGCGGTAGTTCAGTTGGTTAGAATACCTGCCTGTCACGCAGGGGGTCGCGGGTTCGAGCCCCGTCCGTTCCGCCAACATTAAGAAGCCCTGAGTTAGCAATAACTCAGGGCTTCGTTGTTTTTAATCTTTGCTCAATTGCGTTTTGGCGAAGGTTACCGCCTGATTGGCTGCCCATTCCCGGCGAGCAATGATCCGATAGCATCCCCCACCCAGCGCCGCACCGATAAACCAACTGAAGTTAGCCACCTGATGCAGGCTCGGCGTGAAGCTGATCGCCAACCCGATAATGACCGACGGCACCAGCGCCCAAATCGCATTCGGATTGAACCCGTTTTTATACCAGTAACGCCCGTTTGGCGTGGCGTTGTACAAATCGTCGACGTGCAGTTCACCGCGCTTGATGATGTAAAAATCCACCAACAGAATGCCGAACAACGGGCCGATAAAGGCGGCCAGCACGTCCAGAGTGTAATGAATCAACTCGGGTGACTGGAACAGGTTCCAGGGAGTCAGCAGGAACGAGCCGACGGCGGCTATCATTCCGCCGGTACGGAAGCTGATCTTCTGCGGTGAACAGTTGGAAAAATCGAACGCCGGTGAGACAAAGTTGGCGACGATATTGATGCCGATGGTGGCCACGATCATCGTCAGCAGCCCAAGGGCGACGGCGATATCGCTGTCGAGGCGGGTGACGGTTTCGATCGGATCGGTGATCAGTTGCCCGAACAGCGGCAGGGTGCCGGAAACGATCACCACGGTCACCAGTGAAAACAGCAGATAGTTGAACGGCAAACCCCAGCGGTTGCCGCGCTGCACCTCGGCAAAGCTTTTGCCGTAGCGGGTAAAGTCGCCAAAATTAAGCAGCGGACCGGAGAAATAAGACACCACCAGCGCAGTGGCGGTCAGCATCAGCCAGCCTTGTTCACCGGCACTCAGGTTTTTACTCGACAGGGTAAGCGAGAGATTGGAAAAACCGACGCGATAGACAATCCAACCGGCCAGCGCGAACATCACCACGTAAACCGCCGGCCCGGCGATATCGATAAAACGCTTAATCGCCTGCATACCATGCCAAAACACCATCGCTTGCAACAGCCACATGGTGATGTAACAAACCCAACCAAGCTGCGACAGGCCAAGAAAATGCGGCTGGGTCATCGTTTCCAGCGACGGGAAGAATTTCAGCAGCGTCAGCATCAGCGCGTTGGAAGCCAAATAGGTCTGGATACCGTACCAGGCGAAGGCGATCATGCCGCGGATCACCGCCGGAATATTGGCGCCAAACACGCCAAACGCCTGACGGCTTAATACGGCGTAAGGCACGCCGCCGAGCTGACTGGGTTTAGCCACCAGGTTGGCGCAGAACTGCACGATACAAATCCCCACTAACAAGCAAATCAATACCTGCCAGCTCGACAGGCCGAGGGCGAAGAAGCTGGCGGCCACCACGTAGCCTCCCATGCTGTGTACATCCGACATCCAGAAAGAAAAGATGTTGTACCAGCTCCAGTTCTGGTCACGCGTTGGCGCCAGGTCTTCGTTACACAGCTTGGGACTGTAGTTTTCATTAGGGTTTGGCATAAATCGTGCTCCTCTCAAGAACGTCACCCGGATGTTGCTATCTGTTTTTTGGCAAAGATTGCTGAGAGGGCTTTTGCAGGATCCAGGCCAGACTGTTCTTTTTTGTATACAAAATATCTGCTTGTTGTATACGATTTGATTATCCAAGGGGACGGGGAGCAGAGAGATGGTCGGCACGACGATCGGCACCAACGCCGCGTGGCATGGGCAACAGGCCACTTATTTCATTGAAGATAAAGACGATCATATATACAACTCGCTGGTGAAAGCCATCGTCGAACATCGTTTGCTGCCCGGCAGCAAATTACCGGAAGAAGCGCTGGCAGAGACCTTCGGCGTTAGCCGGACCGGAATCCGTCGGGTGCTGCAGCGCCTTGCGGCAGTGCAGCTTGTGACTCAGTTGCCCAAGCGTGGTGCACAGGTGGCTACGCCGGGGCAGGATGAGGCAACCCAGGTTTTCCAGACGCGCAAGATGTTGGAGTGCGCCAACCTGCCGCAGGTGATTGCTCACTGCCGTGAAGAACACCTGTTGGCGATGGAACAGATAGTGGCACAGGAGCAGCAGGCGCACCGCGATCAGGACGGTGCAGCGGCGATCCGTCTGTCCGCCGCGTTTCACGTGCAGTTGCAGGCTATCGCCGGCAATCAGGTGTTAACCGAAATGGTGTCCCTGCTCACGCTGCGATCGTCGCTGGTGATTGCTGTTTACGGTTCGCCCTGGCAGCAGGGGTGCCGTTGCCACGATCACCGCGATTTGCTGACCTTGCTGCGGGGTAAAGACTGCGCCGCGTTGGCGCATCATATGTCCCGCCATTTTGACGATATTGTGGCTCATTTGCGGTTTAACCAGGGTGCCAATGAAACGCCGGATTTCGCCCATATTTTTGCTGAAACCGAACCGCGGGGGCCGCTATGACAACTCGCTGCATTATTCAGGTCATCAATCCGAATACCAGCCTGGCAATGACCGAAACCATTGCCGATGCAGCACGTGCGGTGGCTGCGCCGGGTACCGAAATCCTGGCGGTCTGTCCGCAAGAAGGGGCGCCATCGATAGAGGGGCATTTTGACGAAGCCATCGCCGCCATTGGCGTATTGCAGCAGGTGAAATTAGGGCGAGAGGCGGGGGTGAGCGGGCACGTCATCGCCTGTTTTGGCGACCCGGGTCTGCTGGCGGCGCGTGAATTGGCAGACAGGCCCGTGGTCGGTATTGCCGAGGCGGCAATGCATATGGCGACGCTGGTGGCGACGCGTTTCTCCATTGTCACCACGCTGCCGCGCACGCTGGTGATTGCGAGGCATTTGCTGCATCAATACGGTTTTGAGCGGCACTGTGCCGCACTGCACGCGATTGATCTGCCGGTGTTGGCACTGGAGGATGGCAGCGGCCTGGCTCAGCAAAAAGTGCGTGAACAATGCCTCCGGGCAAAGCAACAGGACGGCAGCGGTGCGATTGTTCTCGGCTGCGGCGGCATGGCCGATTTGGCGCGAGAGCTGACGCTGGAATTGGGGATCCCGGTGATCGACGGTGTCAGCGCTGCGGTGAAAATGATCGAGTCGCTCAATGCGCTCGGTCTGAGCACCAGCAAGCACGGCGATCTGGACTTTCCGCAGGCAAAAGCCTTGTCCGGTATGTTTGACCATTTTAACGGGTGATCAGTAAAGGGAAACAACGATGAGTGATTTCGAGTTCAATAAAGATTACCCCCGTGATTTGATCGGCTACGGTGGCCGTCCGCCGCAGGCGGGTTGGCCTGGTCAGGCACGCATCGCGGTGCAATTTGTCCTCAATTACGAGGAGGGGGCGGAAAATAACGTGCTGCACGGCGACGCCGGATCTGAACAGTTTCTTTCCGATATTATCGGCGCGGCCAGCTACCCTGAGCGGCATATGTCGATGGATTCCCTTTACGAATATGGTTCACGCGCCGGTTTTTGGCGGATCCATGACGAGTTCCAGCGCCGTGGCTTGCCATTGACGGTGTTTGGCGTGGCGATGGCGTTGGCGCGTAACCCGCTGGTGGTCGAAGCGATTAAAAATGCCGACTACGACGTGGTCAGCCACGGCTGGCGTTGGATCCACTACCAGCACATGGATGAAGTGACCGAACGGCAGCATATGCAGCAGGCGATGACGGTATTGCGCGATTTGTTCGGCAAGGCGCCGCTCGGTTGGTATACCGGCCGTGACAGCCCGAATACCCGCCGGTTGGTGGTGGAACACGGTGGCTTACAGTACGACAGCGACTATTACGGTGACGATTTGCCGTTCTGGACTGAAGTGCAGTGCGCCAACGGTGAAACAAAACCGCACCTGATCATACCCTATACCCTGGAGGCCAATGATATGCGCTTCGCCTCGCCACAGGGCTTTAACACCGGCGAGCAGTTCTTTACCTATCTGAAAGACAGTTTTGACGTGCTGTATGCCGAAGGGGCGGAGTCGCCGAAGATGCTGTCGATCGGCATGCATTGCCGCTTACTGGGGCGGCCGGGCAAGTTCCGCGCGCTACAGCGTTTTCTGGACTATATCGAACAATATGACCGGGTTTGGGTGTGTCGACGTCAGGATATTGCCGACCACTGGGTGGCACAGCATCCATTTAAGAAATAAAAAAGGGCCAATTTGGCCCTTTTCGTTTTGTGTGAATGCAATGGCGTGCTCAGGTAAGGATCAGAACAGTACGGAGTAGTTCAGACCAAAGGTACGGCCGCGGCCTTTATAGCTGTAAAGCTCTGGTGAGCCATAGGTTGGGCTATAAAGGATGGGGGCGCGCTGACCCCAAACGGTGGTGTATTCCTTGTCCAGCAGGTTTTCCACGCTGAAACTGAGTTTACCTACCGGCAACGCGTAGCTACCGAGGAAGTCGATGGTGTTGTAGCCATCGATTTTACGTCCCTGAGTAGAACCCGCCTTGGTGTAATCGCCGTCATCCGACACGTCGAAGGTCTGCTGTGATTGCAGACGCAGGTTCCAGTCGCCCGGTGCCCAGCCGACATAGGCGGTGACTTTCGATGGGCTGGCAGTATCCACCAGCAACTTTTTCCACTCGCCGTTGACCTTGGTCTCGGAGCGGATGAAGTTGAAGTTGGTGCCCGCGCTCCAGTCGCTGTCTTCGAAGAAGTAATCGACCGCGCCTTCCATCCCGTAGATGCGGCGCTTGTCCGAATTGACGTTAATGGTCATGTCGGTTTTGTTGATCGAAATACTCTTATCGGACAGGGAATAGTAGCCGGCGATCTGCGTACGCAGGTTATCGCCGGTATAGCGCCAGCCCAGCTCGTAAGAGTTAACCTTGATGCCTTCCAGCTTGGAGTCGCCGACGTTAACGCTTTTGTTCAACTGATAATGGCCGTTGTTCAGCGCATAGGTACCGTTACCGTAATACTTGCCCGGATCCGGGATCTCGTAACCCTGCGAGAAGTTGATCCAGGTCTGCTGGCGTTCGGTCAGGTGTGCCAACAGGCCGGCGTTGAACAGGGCGTTGTTGTAATCGGTTTTCCCGCCTGGGATAGCATCCGCTGAGGTGGCAGCCCCGGTGGCGATAGCTTGCTGCTGGTTATAACCGACGAAGTCATCAATCTTGTTTTCGGTGTACTGGTAACGCACGCCGCCGCTCAGGGTAAAGATTGGGTTGATGTCGTAACTGGCCTGCAGGAAGGAGGCCAGGTTGGTCGTGGTATAGCCAGGGTAACGCCCGGTGTTATACGCGTTTTGCAGATCCATGCCGCCGGACTGCTGCGCTTTCGCCAGATCGAAGAACTGCTGGTTGGAATTGAACGTTTCATGCTCGGCGTCGATGCCGTAGGTCAACGTCAGGGCATCGATCGGTTTGCTGTTCAGTGTCAGCTTACCGCCGTAAAAGTCGGTCTTCTGCTGTGAGGCGCCGATGCTGCTGACGTAATAATCCGGGGCTTTACCCGCCAGCGTTGGGAACGGGTAAAAGGTCAGCGACTCATCGCGATAATAAACCTGCGCCACCAGATCCTGACCGAGGAAGTCGGTGTTGGAGTACTGCAGGTTGATCAGATGGCGCTCGGTTCCCGGAATACGATCCGAATTGAGGTTGCCGCTGTTGTACGCCTTGGCGTTGCCGGTCACCGCGGCGAAATTTTCCCCGAGGAACAGACCGTGGTCGCCATCGGACTGGCTTTTGTAATACTGAGTGGTCAGTTGCAGCTGCTGGTGGTCATCGATATTGATGGTGCCGGAACCCATCACGTCGAGGCGATCGGAATACTGCAGGCCCGTCTGGGTATTATCAATCAGAACTTCGTTACCCTTGCCGTCGTACCAGCCGCCGTAACGCTGGTAGGAGACCGACAAGCGGCCCGAAGCGTTGTCGTTGCCGCCGCTGACCGCTGCCGCCACGTTCTCGTCGTGGTCGTTATGGCCGCCAAAGCCGGTTTTGCCGCCGATCTGCAGTTCAACCTGCGGCTCTTTCTGGCCTTTTTTGGTGACGATATTGATCAGGCCACCGGTGCTGCCGCCGCCGTACAGCGAGGTGGCGCCGGAAATCACTTCAATGTGATCGATATTAAAAGGATCGATCGAGTCCAACTGGCGGCTGTCGCTGCGCGAAGAGTTCAAACGCACACCGTCGATCATCACCATCATCGAACGGCCGCGCAGGTTCATGCCGTAGTTGGTACGGCCCTGACCGCTGACGTCCATGCCCGGGATCAGCTGCGCCAGCATGTCCTTGATCTCTTTGCCGCCCTGTACTTGCTGCTCAATTTCCTGGCTCTCAATCACCCAGGTGGTCTGCGCCATTTCTGCCACGGTGCGGTGTGCGCGGCTGGCGGATACCACCATCTGCTCTTCGCTTTTTTGTTCTTCTGCCCAGGCTGCCGGTGCGAGCATCGCCAGCAGGCAAGGATTTAATACCCAGAGGTGTTTGCGTTTCATCGTTATTGACCTGTGTTTCCCGTATTGGTGTGTCGTTAAAACTCGGTGTAATTGAGCATGACGTGTTCGGCACGGGCTGGGGTGCCCGGTTGCCGACTACGCCATTGGATCACAGCCGGGGTGGACGTTAAATCGAACTGGTCGCGTCCTAAAACCCGGTTGAGAATACGGGCCGAACGCCAGGCCATCAGGCTGAGCTGGGGTTCGGCGATACCGTGGCTGTGCATGCCGGCATTAACGGCAAACAGGCAGTTTTCCCTGGGGCCTTCCCACTCCAGGCTGAAGTCGGGGGCCACGCGGAACTGGTCATCGGCGGTGGTCAGCAGACGGTCCGCCAGCGGTTCGAGGAAGGCCGGGCGATCCTGCTGATAGCCGGTGGCGAAGATCACCACGTCGGTATCGAAGGTTTCTTTGCCCTGATCGAGATGGTGATGGGTGACCAACTGCCAGCCGTTGCCCGTGGCCTGGATTGCCGCCAGAGAACGGCTTGGCAGCAGGTGCGCCCAGGGCTTTTCGCGCAGCACTTCAAACTGGTGATACATCGCACGATAGATAGCCAACAGCGAGTCGCTGGTGATGCCGTCGGAGGTCATCTTCTGCTCGGTCAGCATGCGCTGTTTGGCGCCGTCGTTCAGACCATAGAAACTGTCAACGTAGTCCGGCGTGAAGTATTCATTGGCGAAGGCGGCTTCATCCAACGCGTTATAGTTGTTGCGACGCGAGATCCAGTTCAACTGCGCAGGCTGGCCCCATTCGGCGCGGAAGATGTTCAGGAACAGGTCCGCACCGCTCTGGCCGCCACCGACGATCGTGACGCGCTTGCCGGTCAGGTCCGGGTTGCGCATCGTCATCTCGCTGGCGTGGAAGCAGCGGTCGTTTTGCTCGGTGACGCAGTCCGGCAGTTTGATGCGTTTGCCGATCCCCAGGCAGACGTGGCGTGCCCGGTAGGTCGCACGCTGGGTGGTGACGACGAATTGGCGTTGCCGGTCGTCAAAATCCACGCTCTGAATATCCTGACTGAACTCTAGCGACTTGAGCCCGTTAGCGGCCCAGTCGAGGTAGTCGGCGAACTCTTCGCGCGACACGGTTCGCAGTTCGGTGGTCAGGAATCGGTAGAATTTCTTCCTTTTCACCAGATAGTTCAGAAAGCTGTACGGGTTGGTCGGCGATACCGCGCTGACCAGATCTTTCAGGAAGCTGGTCTGCATGTGGCAATCCGGCACCATCATGCCGGGGTGCCAGGAAAAGTGCGGTTTGCGCTCGAGGAACTTAGTGTTAAAACCGGCAACTTCGCTGCCGAGTGCGGCAATGCTGAGGTTGAACGGACCTATGCCTATGCCGATGAAATCCAGGGGCTGATTCATTGGGCAGACTCCTTGGTGACCAAGTAAAGAGGGTTATCCAGATCCTGCAGATAGTTTGGCAACATGCGGCTGCCGCCATCCTGTTCCGAGTAGGTGAGTTTTACCGGGTTGAGCACCACGCGAATAATTTGTGGTTTGAACAGATCAAACAGGGCAAAGCGTTCCGCCATGTCCGGGTGTTGCGCCATATAGCCTTTCAACACCTTCGCCAGCAGTTGATAGAAACGGGTTTCGCTGACGCCGCAGGTCTGCATCAGCGGCGAGATAAAGCGCAGCACGGTGACGAAATGTCCGGTTTGCAAATCATGGATCAAATAGTCGGCGGACAGGCGTACGGTGACGTCTTTCACCACTTTCGGCAGCGACGCCGCTTCGGGGAAGTCCTGGTCCACCAGGCGCATATCGCCCTGGAAGTCTTTGAGCAACACGCGCTGCGGTACGTGATCTTTCATCACCAGCGTGATGTTCTGGCCGTGGGCGATCAGCGCCACGCCGTAGCGGCACATCAGGTGGTACATCGGCAGCACTACCACGCTGAACATCTGCTGCAACCAGGCTTCGGCGCTCAGACCTGAACGGGCAATGTAGGCGGCGATCAAGGGCTGGCCCTGATTGTCGGTTTCCATCAGTGTCGCCATCAAAATGGCCTGCTCGCCCTCCTGCAGGTAGCAAGAAGGATTCTCACGCCAGATCACCCCCAGCATTTCCTGATAGCGGTAAGGCGCTTTGGTTAGCGAGGCATAGGTTGGGTGGGTCATATAACCCGCCGCCGGTTCGCCAAGGATCTCGGCACCGCTGGCGCGCAGCGTGCCGTCTTCGGCAAAAATTTGCTGCAGCCAGCGGGAAGCGGCCGGCCCGGCGCTGATGTACTTGCCCGGAATACCGCGATAGCACGAAGTGTTGTAAATGGTCAGCGGCAGCTTGATGTCGAACGCGGAACGGCGGCTGATGTTGGTCAGGGTACGCAGCGATTGCTGTGCCAGATAGCTGTCGCCGAATTCGCCCAGTTCCACCAGTTCTCCTTCGGCCAGTTGCGGCAAGAAATGCAGCGCGATTTTTTGCTGCCACTGCCACGGATGCAGCGGCACCGGGATCCAGTCATGGGTCAGTTTCAGCTCGCGCCAGCGGCGGTCAAAGCGTTGGCGTTCGGCCTTGTCCATCGCGCTGTTAAGCAGGTTTTCCAGCGAATATTCTTCGTCGGCACACCAGACGAAACTGCCGCGTTTGGCCGCTACCCAGTGCAGTTGGAACTGCCCCTGGTATTCAGGCGCATACTGCTGCAGCGCGGTCAGTCCCCAACCACGACGGCCTTTGTTGAAGATAAACTTGGGGTGTCCGGCCAGCAGGCACTGCAGCGCGTCGGCGTCCAGCGCAATCAAATCCTGTGCGCTCATGCCGTGGCGGGCGGACAGCAGTTGCATATCGCCGCGCAGTGTGGCGTACAAATCTTCCAGATGCTCGGCGACCTGCGCATCGTCCATTTTCAGCACCTGCGCCAACTGGCGCAGCGTTTGATCGGCGGCTAACGGCGATTGCTCGCAGGTCAGCGTAGCCGGATCGATGTGCAGCCAGCCCCAGATACCGCGTTCGGCACTGAAGCTATACTGAGCGTCGCCCAGCAGAATGCGCCACTGGCCGTTGTGTGGTTCGGCATGCAGCGTGCGTTCATATTCCAGTTCGGCGAGGATCTTGGCGATCATCTGGCGGTTTACCCGTTGCCAGTCGGCGTAATCTACGGTGTTCATACTGAGGCCCCCCGGAAGAATTCATCACGTTGATTCACTATCAAACGCGAGCGCTTATGCGGGAAATCGAACTCTTTGACTGTGTGGTAGCCGGCGGTCGCCAGGTGACGGAACAGCCGCTGGTTATCCGCGCGCGGTTCGGCGACCACGCGCGTGGTACGCGGCTCATCCAGATACAGGTAATGCGTCAGGCCGCGCAGCCAACTGCGGATGAACTGTGCGCCGCGGCAGTCTTCTTCACCGACCAGCATATGCAGCCCACGGTCGAACGGTTGCCAGCGGTAATGGCGACCGATGCGGTCTTCGGGGGCCCAATAGACTTCGAAATAGCCGAACGGGCGATCGTCAAAACAACCCAGTAGCGGATAACAATAGCTGGAGTCCAGTTGGCGCTGCAGGTAGGCGGCCTGGGTTTCGAGCGGGCCGCTCATTTCCCAGAAGGCGTCCACGCGCGGTGAATTCATCCAGCGGGTGAACTGTTCGGCATCGCGTTCCACTTCCGGCAGGCGGAAACTCAGGGTTCGCTTGAGCTGCGGATCGTAACGGCGATAGACCTCGCCGCTGGGGCGGGCCGGGCGCTGCGGGAACCACAGGCTGCGCTCGGCGTCATACTGCATTTTTCCGGACGCAGGGTGGCGTCCGGCACCGAGCCACAGTGGCAATTGGTAGAAGGTTTCGCGCGCCAGATAGTCGCTGCTGGCCAATGCGAACAGCGCCTGCGCCTGTGGCTCTTCACACCATTGCGCATAGGGCAGGGTGACACCGCTGAGCTGCGGTGCGGCCGCCAACAGCTGATCGAGCGCTTGCACCAGCCAGTCCTGCGGCAGCGGCCCCGGATTGTGCAGAACGGCACTGCCGTCCAGACCCAAACCGAGTTGCAGCTCCTGCCCCAGCCGCTCACAGCAAAAGCCGCTGCCGGCATGCATCAGCTTGGCGTGCGGCATCATTGAGCGGCTCCCTGGCGCAGCGGGTTGACGAAGTCGAAGTAAATCACCGCCGGATCGACGATGGTGTTTTCGTTATGGTCGTGCAGGTAACAGAAGAAGTTGCCTTTGCAGTTCCAGTGACTGCTGTCGAGCACGTAGTCCAGACACAGCGTGTTTTTGGCGCTGGCACGCAGGCCGTTTAGCGCATCGCGCACCCGGGCCATCAACCGCTCTTCACTGTCGAAACCGGCCGCGGCCAATGCCGCCGTGACGGCCAGGCTGGAGTTCACCAGCAGGTAATAAGGGAAGTAACGCAGCAACTGCTGTTCGCTGAAGCGGTTTTCGGCATCGGCCTCGCCAATTTCTTCCAGCCATGGCCCGGCGTCGCGGGTAAAGCCGCTGCCCTGACAGTCGCGGTACAGCATGCCAATCGGCAGATCTTGCTGCATCTCCACCAGAATATTTTGCTGGTGGGCCAGCAGCACCAGCCCGTAATCGGCTTCGGTGCTGAACAGCGGCAGCAACACCTGTTGGCAATAAGCGTCCAGCCAGGTGTGAGCGGCCTGTTGCAACGGCAGGTTCAGGCGGGCGGCCAAACGGCGCACTGCCGCAGCCAGCAGGCTGTCGCCGCCGTCCGGTGCGGCCTGGGTCAGGGTCACCAGCACGTTGGTCTGGCTTTCCGGCTGATCGAACAGCAGGTTATCGCGCAGTGCCATCAGGCTTTCTTCCTGAATCGTTCCGTCCGCAGAGCGCAGACCGGCCCAGCCGTCCTCCTGCATCACGCGGAAGGTGGGGTAGCGGGCCTGCAGTTGCTGCCAGCGTGGTGTTTGCGCCAGACGGGCCAGGCGGATGCCGCGCTTCACTTCTTTGACCGACAGGGTGCGCACGGAATTGGTCAGGCGCACGCTGAGGGAGAATTTGATCATGTCGCGGTTGCTGGCGCTGTACAGCGAGCGGGAAGAACTGGTTGGCAGCCAGCGTTCACCGGCTTCGCCCAGATCGCTCAACAACCCTTGGGTCACCAGCTCCCGGCACCAGGCCTGTGTCAGTAAATGGTCGGCCTGCCACGGGTGCATCGGCAGCAGCCAAACGTCATCGGTAAAGTGCGCCAGCAGGTGTGGGGCGCTTTCAGCGGCAAAACGCTGCAGGCGTTGCTGCAACGTCAGGTTCAGGCTGTCGCCGCACAGGTGGCGTTTATCGACGGCAAACCAGCGCAGCGGGAAGCGAGCGCCAAAGTCCGGCAGGTAGCGACGCGCCTGCTGTTCGTCGAAGGGTTCATGGGATTTTGGCGCCGGGTGGAAGGCGTGACCCACCAACAACCCCTGTTCTGCCTGGGCGAAGTTCAGTGGCTTGTCGCGCAGGGCAGGCCAGTCCAGACGAATATCGATCGCCTGTTGGGTATTATCATGACTCTCCAGCACTCGCTGGCGGAACCGGGCGACGACTTCATCCGACAGTTCACCTTTCACCGCCGGTTTTTCCAACATCAAGGAGATAAGCTGTTCCACACTCAACGCAACGCCTGCACCGTCGTCTTGCTGATGCAAGCGGGCGGGGAACAGATATTGATGATGTTGGGTGGGCGAGGTATGACGTAAAGCGATGCGGATAGCCTGAGAAGGCGAAAGGGGAATATGGAGCTGCGGATGCTGTTGGTTGTTGCCCGCCGGAACGATTTGCCAGTCCCGGGTTTCACGCATCAATGCGTTGAGAAAACATTGCGCAGCCACGTCGGTCGTCGCGGTTTCAAACTGGATTGTCATGATCCCATTTCACTGTCGAATCAATTGAGAATGATTCTTATATCAATAATATTTATTGTTATCAATCATCGTATGATACAATTTTTCAATGAATTGAACATAACCTTATAATTTTATTAACGGTAAATTTACGTTTGATGCATATTTCTTCCCCCCCTAAATCACCGACAATTGGGAATACGTCTCCTTCAAACTGGCCGCTCGCCTTGTGCGCCGGGTTGTTGGGCATCGGGCAAAATGGCCTGCTGGTGGCGTTGCCGGTGCTGGTCAGCATGACCCAACTGTCGCTTTCGGTCTGGGCCGGGCTATTGACGCTCGGTTCGATGCTGTTTCTGGTTGGCTCTCCGTGGTGGGGCCGGCAGTCTGAAATTCGCGGCTGCAAGTTCGTGGTAACCCTGGCGTTAACAGGGTATTTGTTCAGTTTTGCTTTACTGGCACTGGCGGTGTGGGGGTTGGCGGCGGGTTGGCTTTCACCCACGCTGGGGTTGGGCGGCCTGATCGTGGCGCGCATTATCTATGGGCTGACGGTGTCAGGTATGGTACCTGCCAGCCAGACCTGGGCCTTACAGCGTGCCGGTTATGAACAGCGCATGTCGGCTCTGGCAACCATCAGCTCAGGGCTGAGCTGCGGGCGATTGCTGGGGCCGCTGTGCGCCGCGCTGGCACTGTCGATTCACCCGATGGCACCGCTGTGGTTGATGGCTATTGCCCCCTTGATCGCCTTGCTGGTGGTATGCCGCCAGCACAATGATCCGCCGCTGCCGCCGGTCGCGCATCAGCAAAACCGGCTCCGTCTCAATATGGCACCTTATCTATTGTGCGCGCTGCTGTTGGCCGCGTCGGTCAGTTTGATGCAACTGGGGCTGGCACCGCATTTGGCCCGTTTGTTCAGCCATTCGGCCACGACCGTCAGTCATCATGTGGCGGTGTTGTTGAGCGTTGCGGCGGCCTGCACGCTGTTGGCACAGTTCCTGGTGGTTCGCCCACAGCGCTTTAGCGCGCCGCAACTGTTGCTGCTGGCGGCGGTGTTGATGGTGGCAGGGTTGGGCCTGATGTGTGCCCAACCCTTGGCGCTGTTCTATGTCGGTTGTGCGCTGGCCTCTTTCGGTGCAGCCATGGCGACACCGGGTTATCAGCTGATGCTGAACGATAAATTGTCCACCGGCAAAGGATCGGGAGCGATTGCCACCAGCCATACGCTGGGTTACGGCCTGAGTGCGCTGATGGTGCCGGTGGTGGCGAAGTTTTATGGTGAGTCGCAGCTGATCGCGGCGGCTCTGACGATGGCGGTTCTGCTGGGCGGTATCAGCGGCTGGCTGTGGCGCCAGCACCGCATCAGTGTCGATCCTGCGGGAGAGTAACAAATATGTCCGGCGCATCAAGCTACAGAATTTTTGATATCACCCTGAAAATAAAAGAAAACGTATCGCCCTCCTTACTGCGCTGCGTTTTCGAGGGACCGGATGTCCATCGCATGAAGCTGGAGGCGCCGGATCAGCGCATCAAACTGTTGTTCCCGGCCGAAGAAGGAGAGTTCCTGAGGCTGGAAAACAGCGACGATTGGTATCGTGACTACATGGCGATACCGAAAGAACAGCGCCCGGTAATGCGCACCTATACGTTGCGCGCGCTACGCCGCGAACAGAACCAGATGGACGTCGAGTTTGTCCTGCATGGTGTGAACGGACCGGCTTCCGCCTGGGCGACGCATGCCAAACCGGGAGATGTCATCCAGACCGTCGCACCCAATGCCGACTTTGACGGCGACAGCGGCGGTTATGAATGGGTGCCGCCAAGCGAGTTGCAACAGGCCCTGCTGATCGCCGATGAGACAGCGGTCCCGGCGGCGGTGGGCATTCTGGAACAGTTGGCACAGCGGGCTAATCCGCCGCGGGTGCAGGCATTCTTCGAGGTTCCGGTGGCAGGCGACTGCCTGAACATGGAGCGTTTCCCGTTTGCCGAAGTGTATTGGTTGCCGCGTGATGTCGGGCATCAGCAGATGCACGGCACACTGTTGGTGGAGTCGGTACGCCAGCGGGTGAATATTCCTGAGTCGGCGCGGACGCAAGCGCAGTCGTTGGCGGAAAACAGCCTGGGCGGTGACTTGCTGTGGGAACGTGCAGAAGGGGCGAAAAGCTTTTACGCCTGGGTTGCGGCAGAGTCCTCAGCGGTGAAGGCGTTGCGCCGTTACCTGATTGGCGAACGCGATCTGGACCGCTCCACCGTTAACTTTATGGCGTACTGGTGCTGAGTTAACCCATTAATAGCCGGCTTCACTTTGGTGGCGTACCGCCAGCAGTACCGCGGTGCGACCATCAAAATGATACAGAGCAAGATAACCGCTGTTGCCGAAATCGATCGGCCATTCCCTGAATTCAATCTCCATCTGTTCAACCGGCCGACCTGCCTGCGGGTGATGGGCCAGAATATTGACGTTGCTACGGATGGTTGCCACGGCCCGCTGGGCAGCGTGGCGATCTTTTGCCGCCAAAAATCGGTACAATCGCTGAATATCGAGCAGTGCTGCGGGCGTCCATATCAGTTGTGGCACTCCGGTATCTCCGTATCGTCACCTTTTTCCAGGTCTGCGAGCCAACGGTCAGCCTCGTCTTGACTTAGGTGTTTACCATTGGTCTGATACGTTTCCCATGCCTGCAATGCATCTTTGCGTAGCGCTTCGCGCTTTTCTTCTCGCTCGACGTATTCACGGATCGCCTCACGCATAATCCAGTGCGCACTACGCTGATGCGCGGCTGCGATTTGCTGCACCCGTTGTTTTAGCTCATCATCAATTTTTATCGATGTCGCCGTAGTCATAAGTAGCCTCAGTTAGCGAAAGGTAATACCTTTGGCGACTATAAGACCAGAATGCCATGCTGTCCAATTTTTGTGCGCTGCGCTTTAACTCGCCATCAAACTCACATGCGCGGCCACGATGCGCCAGCCGCAGGGCAACTTGACCCAGGTTTGCATCTGGCGGCCGATACTTTCGCTGCCCGGTCGGCGAAATTCGGTGCTGGCGACGGCCATATCATCGCCGTAGGTGGTGATGACGGTGTTTTCCAATACGCGATCCAGCCCTTTTGAGGGACGTTGTTGGCGGAAGTCGCGGATCTGATCGATGCCGTATAAATTCTCCGTCGCACCGTAACGAACGGTACGCCCATCGTGCCAAAACAGCTCATCCAGCACTTCAATGTCGTTGCCAATCAGCGCCTGCTCGTAACGATAAAAGGCGGCGTTTACCTCAGCCAGTACCGCTGGGCGGTCGATATACTCACTTTTCATTCGTTAATCCTGTTTTCCGGTAAAGCACATACCGCCACACCCCGTTGCTCCAGCGCATAGGCGGCGCGAAGCGCCAGATCCTCACGCCACGGCGGAGCGATCAGTTGCAGGCCAATCGGCAGGCCCGAGGCGGTTTTCAGCGGCACCGTCACCACCGGCAGACCAAGGAAAGAGACAGGTTGTGTCAGCATGCCCATACTGGCGCGGATCGGCAGATCGGCACCGTTGATGCGCATGGTTTCCTGGCCGAGCGGCGTGGCGCTGCAAGGCGTCGCCGGCGCGATGAGAATGTCCCAGTGTTCGAACAGCGGCAGCACCTGCTGTTGGAAATGGGTACGAAAACGCTGAGCCTGCACATACCAGGCTGCGGGCAACATGGCGCCGGCCAACAGGCGTTCGCGCGACAACGGCTCAAAACGTGCCGGCTGGCTACGCAACAGGGGCAGATACTGGTTGCCCCCCTCGGCGGCACTGAGAATAAACGCGGCAGAACGGGCCAATTCAGCCTGCGGAAATTCGACTTCCGCACAGGCTTCGAGTGCCTGAGCGACCTGCTGTACTGCGGTTTTAGCCTCATCGCTGCACCACTGCTGAAAATAGCCTCCCAGCACCGCGCAGCGCAGACCTTGTTGGCCGCGAGGCAACAGTGATTCGGTTTGCGTGACCGGTTTATCCGCCTGGAAACGGTCTTCAATATCGGTCCCCTGCATCACGTCGTACACCGTTGCCAGGTCGCGCACCCGGCGGGCAAAGGGGCCAACGTGATCCAGGCTGGCGACGAAGGGCTGGCTGCCGCTGCGCGACAGGCGGCCAAAGGTCGGTTTCAACCCGAAGATGCCACACAGCGACGCGGGTACGCGGATCGACCCATTGGTGTCGCTGCCGAGGGAAAACGTCACCAATCCGGCTGCGACTGCCGCCGCCGAGCCCCCGGAAGATCCTCCGGCAATACGCGTGGTGTCGTGTGGGTTGTGTGTCGCGCCGTAGTGGCTGTTTTCGGTGGTGAAGCCGTAGGCGTAGGCGTCCATATTCAGCATGCCGGAGAGCAGCGCGCCTTGCCCGGCCAGTTTACCAATCGCCCAGGCGTCTTGTTTCGCAGGCGGGTTATCGCTGAACAGGCTGGCGCCCGCCAGGGTGGTTTCACCGGTCACGTCGAACAGGTTTTTAACGGCATAGGGGATCGCCGCCAGACTCGGCAGCGTTTGCCCCTTGGCTCGCGCGCGGTCGAGGTGATCGGCTTCACTCAGCATGCGTTCACGGGTGATGTGGGTATAGGCATTAAGAGCCGGGTTCAGCCTGTCGATATTCTCTAAAGTTTGCTGGGCGATTTCACGAGCGGAAATCGCACCTTGCTTGAGGGCCGCGCGGATCTCGGCGATCGATAGGGCACTTAACGGATTCATGCGCGGTACACTCCTGCTATCTCCAGGCGTGGATCGAGCGGAAAGGCCATTAACGGTTCCGCCAGTGAGGCGATGCGATTGAACTGGGTCAGCAATTCCTGACGACGCTGGTCGTCCATTTCCAACGCCAGTAGGGCTTCCATTTGGCTGATATAGGCCGTCCAGTCGACGGTCGGTTGATGATTCATTTTATTTCCCCCAACAAAAAATGGCGGCTAGAAGCCAGCGGCACTGCCGTTGCTGCGCGGGTCAAAAGCCCCTTCAAGCATGCCGTTAGTATGGCGAACAATGGCACCGGCGTGACCGACCGCTTCGCTGAAATCCGCCAGCATCTCCACGTCGTGCCCTCGTTGGCGCAGGTATTCAACGGTTTCCGCGCTGAAACGACCTTCCAGTTTCAGTGAGTCCGAGCTTTCGCCCCAGGTGCGGCCGAGTAGCCAGCGCGGTGCGCTGATCGCCTGCTGCAGCGGCAGGCCCTGCACCACATGGCGGACAAACACCGCGGCCTGGGTTTGCGGCTGACCGTCGCCCCCCATGGAGCCGTACACCAGGGTTCGTCCGTCGTACAGGCGGGCGGCGGCCGGGTTCAGGGTGTGGAAAGGTTGCTTGCCCGGCGCCAGTGCCAGCAGATGGGCGGCATCGAGGCTGAAGGACGCACCGCGGTTTTGCCACAGCACGCCACTTTGTGGCAGCACCACGCCGCTGCCGAACTCATGATAAATACTTTGGATAAAGGACACCGCCAGGCCGCTGCTGTCCATCACGCCCATCCAGACGGTATCGCCCGGTCCCTTACCTTTGCCCCAGGCGGCAGCCTGTTCAGTATCGATGCGTTTGGCCAGGGCATCCAGGTGCTCGGCCGTCAGCAGCGCCTGCGGATCCTGGGTCATTTGGCGCGGGTCGGTGATGAACTGGTCACGCAGACCGAAAGCCAGCTTGGTGGCCTCGACGATGTCATGCACCACCGCACCTTCGCTTCGGCTGGCCAGCGGCAGGCGATCGGTCAAGCCGAGGATAGCTAACGACACCAGGCCCTGAGTCGGCGGCGTCAGGTTGAAGACTTCGCCTTTCTGGTGTTCCAGCCGCAATGGGGTGCGGCGACGAGGTCGATACTCCGCCAAATCCTGCGCGGTGAGCGGCATGCCCAATCGAGCCATATCGGTCGCCATACTTTGCGCCAGGGGGCCGCGATAAAAGCTGTCCAATCCCGCTTCCGCCAGGGTAATCAGGGTCTCCGCCAACTGGGGTTGGCAGAAACGCTGCCCGGCATGCGGAATTTCTCCGTGCGGCAGGTAGGTGCGGGCAAAATGGTCGAACGCCGCCAGTTCGTGATACTTGCTGCGCGTGGCGGCCTCCTGCGAGGCGGTGACCGGAATGCCGTCTGCGGCATAGCGAATGGCATCGGCCAGCAGGCGCGGCAGCGGCAGTTGTTCGCCGCCAAGCTCGAGGGAATAGTCCAGCGCTTCGCGCCAGCCGCCCACGGTGCCGGCAACGGTCAGCGCCGCCTTTGGCCCGCGGTGCGGAATATGGCTTTCACCTGCGTAAAAATCCAGCGTGGCCAAAGATCCGGCGGCACCGCTGGCGTCGATCGCCACTGGATCGCCCTGGGGAGGAACAATCAGCCAAAAGCCGTCACCGCCCAGGCCATTCATGTGCGGATAGACCACGGCGATAGTGGCGGCGGCGGCGACCATGGCTTCGATGGCGTTCCCCCCCTCGCGCAGAACCGCCAGTGCGCTTTCGCTGGCGAGGTGGTGTGGCGTGACGGCCATGCCCAATGGCGCGGTGTTGCTGTTAATCATTTATTGGCCCTTGTTTGAGGTCAGCGTCTGCCTCAAACACAAGCAAGAGGCGTTCCATGTTTTCTTCATCGGCAATAATCGCTTGCCAGCGGGTGGATTGGCCGTGCTATGTTCCGCTGAAACAAAGGTTACAAGCAGGAGCAGCAATGAAGCAGATCGATGAACGCCTGCGCGGGGAATATCCGCAGCTCACACCGCAGGAGCAGCGGGTGGCCGATTTTATTTTCGATCACTTTGATGACCTGATCAGCTACAACAGCGCAGAGCTGGCGCGCCTGAGCGGGGTGTCCAAAGCCACCGTCAGCCGCCTGTTCAAACGTTTGGGTTACTCCAGTTACCGCGCGATGCGCGACGAGCTGCGAACCCTGCGTCAGAGCGGCATGCCACTGACCGATAACCGAGATGCGGTGCAGGGCAACACCCTGTTGGCACGGCATTACAAGCAGGAAATGGCCAATCTCACCCAGTGGGTGAACCATATTGACGCCGGGCAGTTCAATGCGGTGATCGCGGCCCTGGTGCAGGCGCGGCGGGTGGTGCTGATGGGGTTTCGCAACAGCTATCCGGTCGCGATGCACCTGCGCCAGCAGTTGATGCAGGTGCGTGAACAGGTGTTGTTGATGCCGCAACCGGGGCAGACGCTGGCGGAAGAACTGGTCGATCTGGATCACCGGGACGTGGCGGTGGTGGTGGCCTTTCGCCGCCGACCGCGCCAATTGCGGGCGCTGTTGACGCAGTTGCAGGTTCAGCAGGTGCCGACGTTGTTGGTATGTGAACCGCAGGCGCAGGCGCTGATCCCACTGGCGAACTGGCATCTGGCGGCGCCGCTCGACAGCGTTTCCGCCTTTGACAGCTATTCCGCCGCCATGAGTCTGGCCAACCTGCTGAGCAATGCGTTACTGCATGAGACGCTGGCGCAAGGGCGTCAACGGATCCATCAGATTGCTGACCTGTATGGCGATCTGGATGAGTTGGAGCAGCGCTGAGCCCGGCGCTATTTTGGTGCTTTTGCACTTTCATGGTGCGCTTGTTTCCCCGTTTTATCTCTTCACCCCGCCCCCGCCATGGCGGGGGAATTTCCTCCCTAACGCCCTAACTCACGGGCAGTAAAGCCGAACGCTGTTCTCGCTCTCGATTGGCACATTAGTTGCAGAGTGATAATCAAAGAATCTTTTGTTTCATCATTTCACCATCGGGGATAATCTATGAACTTCAAGAAAATCGGGGTAGCGGCGTTAGGTGCGGTGTTGTTGATGGCGCAGGCCACTTCGGCGATGGCCGATCAGCTGCAAGAAATCCAGCAACGCGGCGTGTTGCGGGTGGCGGTACCTCAAGACTTCCCGCCGTTTGGCTCGGTCGGCACCGATCTGCAGCCGCAGGGTTATGACATCGATATGGCGCAGTATTTGGCTGACAAGATGAAACTTAAGTTGCAGTTGGTGCCGGTCACCAGCGCCAACCGCGTGCCCTATCTGCAGACCAATAAAGTGGATCTGGTGATTTCCAGCCTGGGCAAAAACCCTGAGCGTGAAAAGGCCATCGCCTTCAGCCGTGCCTATGCGCCGTTCTTCCTTGGGGTGTTTGGCCCGAAAGACACGGCGTTGGGCGAGGCTGCTCAGTTGGACGGCAAAACCGTGGGCGTGACGCGTGGCGCGGTGGAAGACATGGTGCTGAGCGATACTGCGCCGAAGGGGGCGCAGATCAAACGCTACGAAGACAACAACACCACGCTGTCGGCTTACCTATCCGGACAGGTGCAATACATCGCCACTGGTAATCTGGTGGTGAGCGCCCTGGCGCGGCAGAACCCGACCAAAGCGCCGGTCGCCAAATTTATGTTGAAAGACTCGCCGTGCTTCGTCGGCCTGCGTCTGGGCGAACCGGCGCTGAAAGCCAAAGTGGATCAGTTGATTGAACAAGCGCTGAAAGACAACACCCTGAACGGGCTGTCGGAAAAATGGCTGAAAGCGCCGCTGCCCGCCAATCTTGGTGCATAACGGGAGCGCCTGATGACCTATCAGCTAAATTTTCCCGCTCTGTGGCCCTACCTGCCTGAGTTGCTGGCCGGTTTGCTGACCACCATTGAGTTGACGGCGCTGGCCACCCTGATGGGCGTTGCGCTGGGGATTTGTGGCGCGGCGATCCGCAGCGGCAAAACCAACATGCTTAGCCGCCTGTGGGGAATTTACGTAGAAGTGGTGCGCAACACGCCGTTTGTGGTGCAGCTGTTCTTCATAGTCTTCGGTCTGCCGAGCCTCGGTTGGAAACTGACCGCAGGGCAGGCGGCGCTGCTGGCGATGGTGATTAATTTGGGCGCCTACAGTACCGAAATTATTCGCGCCGGCATTCAGGTGACTCCGAAAGGGCAGTGGGAAGCCGGGCGGGTGCTGGGTTTTAGCCGCAGCCAGACATTTTTGCGCATCGTGTTACCGCCTTCGCTGCAGCGTATTTATCCGGCGTTGGTCAGCCAGTGCATTATCGTCATGCTGGGCTCATCGGTGGTATCGCAGGTGTCGTTCGAAGAATTGACCTTTGCCGCCAACCTGATCCAGTCGCGCACCTTCCTCAGTTTTGAAGTGTATTTAGTGACGGCGCTGTTCTACCTGCTGCTGTCGATCCTGATGCGCCAGCTGTTGCTGGCCGCCGGCCGCCGCTTTTTAGGGAGCCCGAACTGATGCTGACTTTTACCGACTGGGACATTGTGCGCAACCTGCTGCTGGCAGCGCGCTGGACGCTGTTATTGTCGCTGACGGCGTTCTTGGGCGGCACGCTGGTGACGCTGCCCTTGTTATTGTTGCGCCTGAGCAAGCGTCAGTGGGCGCTGCGTTTTGTGCGTTGTTATTCCGAGCTGTTTCAAGGTACGCCGCTACTGATGCAGTTGTTCCTGGCGTTCTTTGGCCTGGCGCTGTTCGGCATTGATGTCAGCCCCTGGACCGCTGCCGCGCTGGCGTTGACGTTGTTTACCAGCGCCTTTCTGGTGGATATCTGGTCCGGCAGCATCGCGGCGTTGCCTAAAGGCCAGTGGGAAGCGTCGCGTTGCCTTGGGCTGAGCTTTGGTCAGACCCTGATGCGGGTGGTGGTGCCACAGGCGGTGCGCATCGCCATTGCGCCCACCGTCGGTTTTTCGGTTCAGGTGATCAAGGGCACCGCACTGGCGTCGATCATTGGTTTTGTCGAACTGACCAAGGCGGGCACCATGCTGAACAATGTGACTTATCAACCCTTTAAAGTTTTCGGCCTGGTTGCGCTGGGCTATTTCCTGATGTGTTACCCGCTGTCGCGTTACAGCCATTATCTGGAGAAGAAGTTCCATGCCGCTCATCACCATTAATCAGGTTCAAAAATACTACGGTCAGAACCATGTGCTAAAGGGCGTGGATCTGGATATCGACATGGGCCAGGTGATTTCGATTATCGGCCGTAGCGGCTCCGGCAAAAGCACGTTGTTACGCTGCATTAACGGGCTGGAAGGCTATCAGGAAGGCAGCATCAAACTGGGCGGCATGACAATCACCGATCGTGATTCGCAGGCGCGTGAAATCAGTCGCTCCATTGGCATGGTGTTCCAGAACTTCAATTTGTTCCCGCACATGACCGCGCTGGAAAACGTGATGTTGGCGCCACGCCGGGTGTTGAAGAAAAGCCCGGCGGAATGCCGCGAGCTGGCGGAAGAGATGCTGAACAAGGTCGGGCTGGGCGAGCGGATGCACTATTCCCCGGCTAACCTTTCCGGTGGGCAGCAGCAGCGGGTGGCGATTGCCCGGGCGCTGGCGATGAACCCGAAAGTGTTGCTGTGCGACGAAATCACGTCGGCGCTGGATCCGGAGTTGGTGGGCGAGGTGCTGAAGGTGCTGGAGCAGCTGGCCAAAGAGGGCATGACGCTGATTCTGGTCACCCATGAAATGAACTTTGCCCGCGAAGTCGGTGACCGGGTGGTGTTTATGCACCAGGGCAAAGTGTGGGAACAGGGCGACAGCCGCACGCTGTTTGCCAACCCACAAACGCAGGAATTAAAACAGTTTATTGCTTCAGTGCGGGGCCTGTCAGAGCACTGATACGCCAGGCCTGCTGCACTGAATTTATTGAGTTATTAAGCTGGTAAGGAATGAACATGTTGGATATTACCCAGTTCGATCAAATTAACCCGCCCGCCCGTTTGCTGATGGGGCCAGGGCCGATCAACGCCGACCCGCGCGTGCTGCGCGCCATGTCTAGCCAGTTGATCGGGCAGTATGATCCGGCGATGACCGGCTACATGAATCAGGTGATGGAGCTGTACCGCGCGCTGTTTCGCACCGAAAACCGCTGGACGATGCTGATCGACGGCACCTCCCGCTCCGGTATCGAAGCGATGCTGGTTTCATCCATCCGCCCCGGCGACAAAGTGCTGGTGCCGGTGTTTGGCCGCTTTGGCCATTTATTGTGTGAAATTGCCCGCCGCTGCCGTGCCGAAGTGCACACCATTGAGGTGCCGTGGGGGGAAGTGTTCAGCGCCGATCAGATTGAAGACGCGATCAAAAAGGTGCGTCCGCGCCTGCTGTTGACGGTGCAGGGCGATACTTCAACCACCATGCTGCAACCGCTGGAGCAACTGGGGGATATCTGCCGCCGCCACGGCGTATTGTTCTATACCGATGCGACTGCGTCCTTTGCCGGCAACCCGTTGGAAACCGATGCCTGGGGACTGGACGCGGTGTCCGCCGGTCTGCAGAAATGCCTGGGCGGCCCGTCCGGCAGTTCGCCGGTCACTCTAAGCCCGCAGTTCGAAGAGATTATTCGTCGCCGTAAGTGCGTGGAGCAGGGGATCCGCACCGCCGATCACGCCGACGGTGACGACGAAATGATCTACTCCAACTATTTCGATCTCGGCATGATCATGGATTACTGGGGCCCAGAGCGGTTGAATCACCATACCGAAGCCACCAGCATGCTGTTCGCTGCGCGCGAATGCGCCCGGGTGATCCTGGAGGAAGGGCTGGATAACACCATCGCCCGCCACCAGCGGCACGGCGCGGCCATGCTGGCCGGTATTCAGGGCATGGGGCTTGAGGTGTTCGGCGATCTCGACAACCGCATGAACAACGTGCTGGGCGTGGTGATCCCGCCGCAGGTGCATGGCGAACAGGTGCGCCAGATGATGCTTAACGATTTCGCCATTGAGATTGGCACCTCGTTCGGTCCATTACAGGGCAAGATTTGGCGCATTGGCACCATGGGATACAACGCGCGTAAAGATTGCGTACTGCAGACCCTGGCCGCGCTGGAAGCGGTGCTGAACCGGCTGGGCTTTACCAGCAAGCAGGGCGAAGCGCTGCAGGCGGCCTGGAACACCTATGACGACGGAGGCCGCTGATGACGGCGCTGTTAACCGCCCAGGAGGCGGAGCAGGCGGCGGCACGGGTGATGGCGCGTTGCGATGCGCTGGCGGCGATCAGCGCCACGCCGGGCCAACTGACGCGGGTTTATCTGTCACCGGAGCATCGGCGTGCCAATCTGTTGGTGGGCGACTGGATGCGTACTGTCGGTATGACGGTCTGGCAGGACGCTGTCGGCAACGTTTGCGGCCGTTACGAAGGCCAAACGCCAGGTGCGCCCGCGTTGCTGCTCGGTTCGCACTTGGATACGGTGCGCAACGCCGGGCGTTATGACGGCATGCTCGGCGTATTGACGGCGTTGGAAGTGGTGGCGCATTTGCATCAGCAGCAGCGGCGTTTGCCGGTGGCCGTTGAGGTGATTGGCTTTGCCGATGAAGAAGGCACACGCTTTAGCGTTGCCCTGCTGGGCAGCCGGGGCATTACCGGTCAGTGGCCGGCCGACTGGCTGGAACGCACCGATGCCGACGGTATCAGCGTGGCGCAGGCGCTGAGCGAGTTTGGCCTGGATCCGGCGGCAGTCGGTGAGGCGCGGCGGGCGCAAAGTGATATCTGCGCCTATCTGGAATTGCATATCGAGCAAGGCCCTTGCCTGGAGGCTGCCGATCTGGCTTTGGGCGTGGTGACGGCGATTAACGGCGCGCGTCGACTGAACTGCACTTTTCGCGGCGAAGCGGGCCATGCCGGTACCGTGCCGATGGGGCAACGCAAAGACGCCTTGGCGGCCGCGGCGGAATGGATGGTGGCGGTTGAGGCGATAACCTGCGCCGGCGATGGGCATTTGGTGGCGACCGTTGGGCGGATTGCAAGCCTGCCGGGGGCGGTCAACGTGATCCCCGGTGAGGTCACGCTGTCGCTCGACGTGCGCGGTCCGCAAGACGGCCCGCTGGCGGCGTTACTCTCGCAGTTGTTGGAACGGGCGCAGGCGATCTGCGATCGTCGTGGGTTAGGGTTTGCCAGCGAGGAGTTTTATCGCATAAATGCAACGGAATGTGATGCAGATTTGCAGCAACGTTGGCAGCGGGGCGTGAATGCGGTGCAAGAGCGCAGCATGGCTTTACCCAGCGGTGCCGGGCATGACGCGATTGCCGTGGCGGCTTGCTGGCCGGTGGGCATGCTGTTTGTTCGTTGTGAGCGTGGCATCAGTCACCATCCGGCCGAAGCCGTAAGCCAGGCTGACGTGGCGCTGGCCATCCAGGCTTACTGCCAGACGGTAGCCAGTTGGGGTGCGCTCTGATGAATCTGCAACAGTTTAATCAATTATCCGTGGCGGAAGCCGAACGGTTGCTGCAGCCCTGTGTGGACATCGCGGCCTGGATCGCCGCGGTGGTGGCGGCACGGCCCTTCAGCTGCCGCGACACCGCGTTAGCCGTGGCCTGGCAGGCGGCGCAGCGCTGGCAACCTGAAGAGATCAGTCAGGCATTGGCGCAGCATCCGCGCATCGGCGAACGAGCCAAAGGCCAGGGGCAAGAGGCGCAATTTTCCGCGCGCGAACAGGCGGCGGTCAATGCTCAGGATCTCGAATTGGCCGAGGCGCTGCTGGCAGGAAACCGACGTTATGAACAGCAATTTGGTCAGGTGTTTTTGATCCGTGCCGCCGGTCGAGATGGGCGCGCCATTCTGAGTGAGCTGGAACGACGCTTGAACAACGGGGCGGAGCAGGAACGGCAGGAAACCGCCGAACAGCTGCGTGAAATCGTGATGCTGCGTTTTAAGGAGTTACTGAACGATGAGTAATATCAGCACCCATATTTTGGATACCTCTCTGGGCAAACCGGCGGCAAAGGTGCGGGTCTGGCTGGAGCGAGAGCATCAGGGACAGTGGCTGGCGGTAGGCGAAAGCGCCACCGATGCCGATGGCCGCGCCCGTGAGCTAACGCCGGAGGAGCTGCCCGCCGGGCACTACCGCCTGCATGCCGACGTGGGCGGTTACTTTAAGGCCGACCAGCGAGAAACGCTGTATGCCACGGCGATCATCGATTTTGTCATCAAGGAAACGGCGCAGCATTACCATTTACCGCTGCTTATCAGCCCGTATTCCTATTCAACCTACCGGGGCAGCTAAACGCCCTTAGCGGTTAACCCGCATTGACGAGGTACCTATGGCTCTGTCTCAGGATAAGGGCGCGGCTTCGTGCTGCCCGGAAGATGAAAAACTGCCGCTGGCAAAAACCTTTGCCTACGGCCTGCAACATATTCTGACCATGTACGGTGGGATCATCGCGCCGCCGCTGATCATCGGTTCTGCTGCGGGATTGGGCACGCCGCAGATTGGTATGCTGGTGACGGCGGCGCTGTTTGTCAGCGGGCTGGCGACGCTGTTGCAGACCCTTGGCGTACCGGGTTTCGGTTCTCGTTTGCCGTTGGTTCAGGGGGTTTCCTTTGCCGGCGTGGCGACGATGGTGACCATCGTTACCGGTGACGGCGGTTTGCCTGCGGTGTTTGGCGCGGTGATGGCCGCTTCGTTGGTCGGGCTGCTGATCGCGCCGTTTTTCTCGCAGATTATCCGCTTCTTCCCGCCGGTGGTGACCGGCACCGTAGTGACGGTGATTGGGCTGTCGCTGATGCCGGTCGCGGTGCGCTGGGCTATGGGCGGCAATGCCAGTGCGGCGGATTGGGGATCGACCGGCAATATTGGTCTGGCGGCTTTCACGCTGGCGGTAATTCTATTGCTGAATAAGGTCGGCTCCCCGGCGTTAAAACGGCTGTCGGTGCTGCTGGCGATGGCCGTCGGCTGTGTGGTGGCGGCGCTGGTGGGGAAGGTGAGCTTTACCGCGGTGGGTCACGGACCCTGGCTGGCATTTCCCGAGCCTTTCGCTTACGGCTGGCCGACCTTCGAACTGAGCGCGATCTTGTCCATGCTGTTGATCGTGCTGGTATTGCTGACGGAAACCACCGCAGGGTTGATGGCCGTCGGTGAGATTGTCGGTTCGTCGGTGGATGCACGCCGCATTGCCAATGGGCTGCGTGCCGATATGCTGTCCAGCGCGCTATCGCCGGTCTTCAACTCGTTTCCGCAAAGCTCGTTTGCCCAGAATATCGGGCTGGTGGCGATCACCGGTGTAAAAAGCCGCTTTGTGGTCAGCGCCGGCGGGGCGATTTTGGTGTTACTGGGGCTGCTGCCGGTCTTGGGGCGGTGGGTGGCCTGCATTCCGCTGCCGGTGCTGGGGGGCGCGGGCGTGGTGCTGTTCGGCTCGGTAGCCGCCAGCGGCATTCGCACCCTGGCAAAGGTCGAGTATAAGGACAATATGAATCTGGTGGTGGTGGCGACGGCGATTGCTTTTGGCATGATCCCTATCGTGATGCCGACTTTCTACGATCAATTCCCGAACTGGGTGCGCACTTTGCTGCATTCCGGCATCAGCGCCTCGTGCCTGGTGGCATTGCTGCTGAACCTGTTGTTTAACCGCATTGAGGGGGCGGCAGAAAAAGCGGGGAAGGAGGAGCTTTCCTGAAGCAACGGGCGCAGCGGACCGCGCCCGAAATGATTAATCGTGGCGCAGGAAACTGTCGGCATCGCGCCAGGCCGGGAAGGCACTGCGATAGCTTTGCAGGGTTTCCAGCGACAGTTCAGCGTCCAGCCGTGCCGCGAGGCCGGGTTCAACCTGTGCCAGCGTTTCGCCCTGCGGACTGAGGATCAGGCTGTCACCGCTGTAGTTCAGACCGTTGCCGTCTTCGCCAACGCGGTTGCAACCGGCCACGTACACCTGGTTCTCAATGGCACGTGCCGCCAACAGCGTTTGCCAGTGTTTGCTGCGCGGTGCCGGCCAGTTGGCGACGTACAGCGCCAGATCGTAATCCTGCTGATAGCGGGACCAGACCGGGAAGCGCAGGTCGTAACAGATTTGCGGCAGGATGCGCCAGCCGCGCCATTCGAAAATTTCACGCCGTTTGCCCGCCTGATAATGCAGGTGTTCGCCCGCCATGCGGAACAGGTGGCGCTTATCGTAGGCATGTACCCGGCCGTTGGGCTCCACCAGCAGGAAGCGGTTAACCGCCCCCTCGGCGGTTTTTAACGCCACGCTGCCGCCAACCAGGGCGTTGCTTTTATTCGCCCAGCCGTGCAGCCAGTCGATCACCTGCTGTTCCGGTAGCGCGCTTTCCCCAGCATCCATGGCAAAGCCGGTTGTGAACATCTCCGGCAACACGATCAGATCGCGGCCGCTCAACGACGCCAACAGTGCGTCAAAATGATGCAGATTGGCTTCGCCATCACGCCAAACCAGCGGTTGCTGCAACAGGGTAATTTTTAAAGTCGACATAACCGCTCCGCAGCCGCATCCAGCGTGGCATCCTGTTTAGCGAAGCACAGCCGGATCAATTTATGAGGGAAAGGATCGGCACAGAAGACCGACAGCGGGATCGCCGCCACGCCAACGTGCTCGGTTAACCAATGGCAGAACGCCACGTCGTCCAGATCGGAGACGGCGCTGTAATCTGCCAGTAAGAAGTATGTGCCTTCACAGGGCAAAATTTCCAGTCGGCTGTTGGACAGCGCCTGCACGAAACGATCGCGTTTGGCGCGGTAAAACGCCGATAATTGCTGCCAGTGTTCCGGTTCGCTGCGCAGCATATCCGCCAGCGCCAACTGCGCCGGGGTGTTGACCGAGAAGGTCAGGTATTGGTGCACCTTGCGCACTTCCGCACTCAGAGCTGCCGGGGCGACGCAATAACCCACTTTCCAGCCGGTCATATGGAAGGTTTTGCCGAAAGACGACACCGCGATAGCGCGTTGACGCAGTTGCGGATGGGCCAGCACGCTGGTGTGGCCGCCTTTGGCGAAGCAAATGTGCTCGTAGACTTCATCGCTCAGCACATAGATTTCACGCTCGCTAATGGTGTGCCACAGTTGCTGCATATCCTCCGCCTGCCAGGCGGTGGCGGAAGGATTGTGTGGCGTATTGAGGATCACCAGACGGGTGCGCGGCGACAGCAGTGCTTCGAACTGTCGCCAGTCGACGCTGAAGGTTGGAGGCTGCAGCGCAATGCGTTTCAACGTACCGCCGGACAAGGCGACCGCCGGCGCATAGCTGTCATAGCTGGGATCAAAGCAAATGACTTCGTCGCCGGGACGTACCAGCGCGCTGATGGCGGCGAACAGGGCTTCGGTGGCGCCCGCCGTAACGGTGACTTCGCTGGTGGCATCCGGCAGCCAACCGTACAGGGCCGCCGTTTTGTCGGCGATGGCCTCACGCAGTGGCGCGACGCCGGTCATCGGAGCATATTGGTTGGCGCCCTGGCTGACATGCCAGGCCAGACGCTCTTTCAGGTAATCCGGACCATCGAAATCGGGGAAGCCCTGCGACAGGTTGATCGCCTGATGCTGCGCCGCCAGTGCGCTCATCTGGGTGAAAATGGTGGTGCCCAGAGCGGGCAGTTTGCTTTCGGGAATCAATGCTGAAGTGCTCATAGCAGGCTAATACTCCTGGCGCTTATGTTGCTGTCAATATAACACGATGTTAGTATTTGGCAATCAAGACGCTTAGATGGCTAAATGAAGAAAAAATCTAACGATGAGTTAAACCCTTCTAAGCTTCACCTGCCAAACGACCTTACAGACCGGGAAACGATAATGACCGAAAATCCGCAACTTACAGCGCTATTGTCTGCCTGCCACTGGATTGGCGAAAAGGGCTGGTGCCCGGCGACCGGCGGTAACATGTCGCTGCGCCTCGACGATCAGCACTGTCTGGTGACCGAATCCGGCAAGGATAAAGGCAGCCTGACCGAAACGGACTTCCTGTTGGTAGAAACCGCCACCAACCATGTGCCAAGTGGTCGCACGCCGTCGGCGGAAACCGGCTTGCATACCTTGCTTTACCGGTTGTACCCGCAGATTGGGGCGGTGCTGCATACGCATTCGGTGAATGCGACCGTGCTGTCGCGCGTTGAACGCAGCGAGGGCCTGGTGTTGCAAGGGTATGAGATGCAAAAATCGCTCGCCGGGCAGAGCTCTCATTTGGATAGCGTGGTCATCCCCATTTTCGACAACGATCAGGACATTCCGCGATTAGCCGCACGCGTGGCAGCCTTTGCCGAAGTGACGCCGCTGCAGTACGGTTTTCTGGTGCGGGGCCACGGCCTGTATTGCTGGGGTCGTCAGGTCGCGGAGGCTCGTCGTCACCTTGAAGGGCTGGAATTCCTGTTCCAGTGTGAACTGCAACGCCGATTACTGGAGGCAAAATGATCCGCGCCATCGTCACCGACATTGAAGGCACTACCAGCGATATCCGTTTCGTTCATCAGGTGCTGTTCCCCTATGCCCGCGAACGTTTGGCGACGTTTCTCCGACAGCACGAGGCCGATGCTGAAGTGGCCGCGCCGCTGACTGCTTTGCGCCACGAGCTTGATCAACCGCAGGCAGACATTGAGCAACTGATTGCCGCGCTGTACCGTTTTATGGATGAAGATCGCAAATCTACGGCGCTAAAGGCACTGCAAGGCATCATCTGGCGCAGCGGCTACCAGAACGGCGATTTTCGCGGGCATTTATATCCCGAGGTCGCCAGGCAGTTAGCCGCCTGGCAGCAGCAGGGGCTGAAGCTGTACGTCTATTCTTCCGGCTCGGTGGAAGCGCAAAAACTGCTGTTCGGCTACAGCGATGCCGGCGATCTGCAGCCGCTGTTCAGCGGGTATTTCGATACGCACGTCGGCGCCAAGCGTGAAACGGCCTCGTACCGCAATATCGCCGCAGAAATCGGCATTTCTGCCGACGAGTTATTGTTCCTCTCCGATATTCATCAGGAGCTGGATGCCGCTCGCGCCGCTGGCTGGCACACCTGTCAGTTGATCCGTGACGACGCCGATCCACAGAGCCTGCATCCGCAGGTTAACCGTTTTGATCACATCGATTTAGGGGAGTTTGCCTCATGAGTGGATTGACCATTTTCAGCGATAAAGAGCCGCAGCAGCCGCTGTGGCAGAGCCGCGATGCCGAAGCCATTCAACAGCAACTGGCACAAATCGGCGTGCGTTTTGAACGTTGGCAGGCCGATCGCGATCTGGGTGACAACCCGGAACCGGCGGCCGTGATCGCCGCTTACCAACATGAGATTGACCGCTTGGTCGCGGAAAAGGGGTACCAGAGTTGGGACGTGATCAGCATGCGTCCAGACAACGCCCAGCGCGAAGTGCTGCGCGACAAGTTTCTTTCCGAACACACCCACGGCGAAGATGAAGTGCGGTTCTTTGTCGAAGGGGCGGGGCTGTTCTGCCTGCACCTGAACGGCAAGATCTACCAGATCCTGTGCGAGAAGAACGATCTGATTTCCGTACCGGCAGACACCCGCCATTGGTTCGATATGGGGTCGGCGCCGAATTTCACGGCGATCCGCGTGTTCGATAACCCGGAAGGTTGGGTGGCGCATTTCACCGGCGATAAAATCGCCGATGCTTATCCGCGTCTCGACTGATGCTGCGCGGGCGTTAACCTAGCGCCCGCTTAAAAATCCCTTCATCGACCTGCTGTGGCGTGATCACGCCGCTGTCAAACACCCAACCGCTGATAAGTTTTGCCGGCGTGACGTCAAATGCCGGGTTGTAAACCTGCGCATCGTTTGGCGCCCATTGGCATGAGCCAAAACTGCCGGACACACCGGTCACTTCAGTGGCCGCGCGCTGCTCTATAGGGATGGCTGCGCCGTTCGGACAGTGTGGATCATGCGTGGTGTGTGGTGCGGCGACGTAAAATGGAATGCGGTGGTAATGCGCCAACACCGCCAGGCTGTATGTGCCAATCTTGTTGGCGACGTCACCGTTGGCGGCGATGCGGTCGGCACCCACCCATACGGCGTCGACCTGGCCCTGAGCCATCAGGCTGGCGGCCATGGAGTCGCAAATCAGTCGATAAGGGATGCCCAACTCGCCCAGTTCCCAAGCGGTCAGACGGCCACCCTGCAGCAGCGGCCGGGTTTCATCCACCCACACCTGCTGTATTTTGCCCTGTTGATGGGCGCGCAGCAGCACACCGATGGCAGTACCGACACCGGCAGTCGCCAACCCGCCGGTATTGCAATGGGTCAGCAGGCGGCTAGCGGGTTTCACCAATTCGGCACCGTGATCGGCAATGCGATCGCACAATTTGCGGTCTTCTTCCACTAACCGCAAGGCTTCTTCCACCATTGCCGGCACCCAGTCCGGTTGTGCCAGCGCCAGCTTCATGCGGTCCAGGTTGTTCATCAGATTAACCGCCGTCGGCCTTGAGGCGCGCAGGGTGATCAGCGCCTGTTCCAGCTCTTCGCGCGGCAGGCCGCGTTCCGCCAACAGGGCCAACAGCAGGCTGGCGGACAGGCCGATCAGCGGCGCGCCCCGAACCCGCAAGGTGTGAATATGATCAACCAGCTCTTCTACGCTGTCACAGGTGCGCCACTGTTTTTCCTGCGGCAAAGCCTGCTGATCGAGGATCCAAAGTCGGTTGTCACTCAGGGTCAAACTGGTGGTGTTAAGCGCTTGCATCGGCGGTTAATTCCTTGTTGCGTAGTTATTGCATCTGGAAAGCTATTCTGCCAACATGACTTCCAGATGTATAGACGTCCAAATGCTTTTACGTCTGAAAAATAATAATCGTTGTGTCAAAGAGACAGGAAAGAGGGGTTGGGAATGTCGCATTATCGTACGTTTACTGCTGCCGATGCCGTTGAGTATGCTCGCCAATACGGGCAGTTGGCCGATCCACAGGCGCTGGTGAGCGCTGACGAGATTGGTGACGGCAATCTGAACCTGGTGTTCAAGATCCGCGATCGCGATGGGGTTAGCAGGGTGATCGTTAAACAGGCGCTGCCGTACGTACGCTGCGTGGGTGAATCCTGGCCACTGACCCTGGATCGGGCACGGATCGAAGCGGAAACTCTGTTGATCCACGGCGGTTTTTGTCCAAGACATACGGTAAAAGTGCTTCACCACGATCCCGAGTTGGCGGTGATGGTGCAGGAAGATCTTTCCGACCACCACATCTGGCGCAGTGAATTGCTCAAGGGCCATTATTACCCGCTGGCGGCCGGCCAACTGGCGGAATATTTGGCGCAGACCCTGTTCCATACCTCCGACTTTTATCAGAGCGCGCAGGTGAAAAAGGCCGAGGTCAGTCGTTTCACCAACCCTGAGCTGTGTCAGATCACCGAAGATCTGTTTTTTACCGACCCCTATATCGATCATGAGCGTAATCAGTTTGATCCGGTGTTGCTGCCTCAGGTGCTTGAGCTGCGTGATGATCCTGCGTTGAAGCTGGCGGTTGCTGGACTGAAGCACCGTTTTCTGAGCAAGGCGGAAGCATTGCTGCACGGCGATATTCACAGCGGCTCGATTTTTGTTGCAGAAGGCAAGTTGAAGGCGATCGACGCCGAGTTTGGTTTCTATGGTCCGATCGGGTTTGACGTCGGCAGCGCTTTAGGCAACCTGTTGCTGAACTATTGCGGCCTTCCGGGGCTGTTAGGGCCGCGTGATGCCGCCGCCGGGCGAGAACAACGTCTGCAGGATGTACGTGAACTCTGGCTGATTTTTGCCGATCGTTTCCTGGCGCTGTGCCACCAACAGACCCGCGAGTTGGCGCTGGCGGTGCCGGGTTACGCCGAGCAGTTCCTGCAGCAGGTGTGGACGGATGCGGTAGGTTACTGCGGCAGCGAGTTGATTCGTCGTACTATCGGCCTGGCGCACGTTGCCGATCTGGACAGCATTAGCGACGCAGAGATGCGTGCGGAATGCCAGCGCAGTGCATTGAGCCTGGGACGCGCGCTGATCGTTAATGCGCCGCAGATCGAGCATATCGACGCGCTGCTGGCGCGTATTCGCCAAAACGGCTAGAAGCCTGACGAATACCCTGAGAAGGGTGCTCATGGATCTGTCGTAACAACCAACAGGCGGGGCAAGCCCCGCCGTTGGGTTGCCTTACCGTTCGGGTTCGTAAGCCAAAATGGCTGCAACCTCCGTGTCCCCCAGTTTGATGCGCAATTCACACAGTGAACCGCGAGTGATCCACATCAGCGCGATGAGCGTTGTGCAGATAATCATCAGCCTCAGAACGACCCGTTCCTGCTGCATTTTTGACCTCCTTATCCTTGCCTTCCGGCGGGTAAGAGGCTAACCTGACGTTGCTTAGACGTTCAGAGTGGCCTCGGGTTGATGTATCGACTCGGGGCCTTTCTCTTTCTATCCTTGACTAAATTAAAGCTC
>NZ_JBIEIU010000022.1:0-53226 GCF_052113645.1 Serratia quinivorans
GAGGGAGTATTTTGGTTTTGCCATAAAAAACTGCACCTTATTCAGTTGGGTGTCCAACTTTTGGGGTGCAGTTCAAAATGCGGGCTTGATCCTGAGCTTTGGGCCGGAATTACTTCTGCAGCTTGCGCATCACCAGCGTGGCGTTGGTGCCGCCGAAACCGAAGCTGTTGGACATCACGGTGGTCAGCTCACGTTGAGTCGGCTGAGTCACGATGTTCATGCCTGCGGCTTTCTCATCCAGATTGTCGATGTTGATGCTCGGCGCGATAAAGCCGTGCTCAACCATCAGCAGGCTGTAGATCGCTTCCTGCACGCCGGCGGCGCCCAGTGAGTGACCGGTCATCGCCTTGGTGGAGGAGATTGCCGGGGTGTTGTCGCCAAACACTTCGCGAATAGCACCCAGCTCTTTCACGTCGCCTACCGGCGTGGAGGTGCCGTGAACGTTCATGTAGTCGATTGGCGTATCAACGCCCTGCAGCGCCATCTTCATGCAGCGCACTGCGCCTTCACCTGATGGAGCCACCATGTCGGCACCGTCTGAGGTCGCACCGTAGCCGATGATTTCAGCATAGATGTGCGCGCCACGTGCCAGAGCGTGTTCCAGCTCTTCAACCACCACCATACCGCCGCCGCCGGCGATGACGAAGCCGTCACGCGCAGAGTCGTAAGTACGGGAAGCTTTTTCCGGAGTGTCGTTGTAGCTGGTGGACAGTGCGCCCATCGCATCGAACTCACAAGCCATTTCCCAGCACAGTTCTTCACCGCCGCCGGCAAAGACCACGTCCTGTTTGCCCAGTTGGATCAGTTCAACCGCGTGACCAATGCAGTGTGCAGAGGTTGCGCAGGCAGAGCTGATGGAATAGTTAACGCCACGAATTTTGAATGGGGTTGCCAGGCAGGCAGAAACGCCTGAAGCCATAGCTTTGGTCACCATGTACGGGCCAACGCCGCGCAGGCCTTTGGCACGCATGCCATCGGATCCGGCAACCTGGTTGCGCGGAGAACCACCACCTGAGCCAACAACCAGACCGGTGCGATCGTTGGAAACCTGATCGGCAGCCAGACCTGAGTCCTTGATGGCTTCTTCCATGGAAAGATAGGCATAAACGGACGCGTCGCTCATAAAGCGCATCACTTTACGGTCGATCAGACCCGTAGTGTCCAGTTTAACATCGCCCCATACGTGACTACGCATGCCGGAATCTTTCAGCTCCTGGGAGAAAGTGATCCCAGAACGACCTTCCTGCAGGCTCGCCAGGACCTCCTGCTGGTTGTTACCAATGCTGGAGACGATTCCCAGGCCAGTAATCACTGCACGTTTCATTCAATACCTCTTCCACAATTTTACATTCGGGATTTTGCCTCGCACTTTAGCGTACAGATGTACGCCGAACAAGTCCGATCAGCGTTTTTCAGCTTTATTCTTATCCAGTTTGCGCCATAACGCCCGCACCGTTAGAATCCCGTCACCCCTTGAGTTACGAGCGACTAACCGTGAGCCACGCCCCGATCCAAACCGCAGCGTTATCCTGGAATGAACAGGGTACACCTGTTTCGAAACAGTTTGATGACGTCTACTTTTCTAATCAGGATGGGCTGGAAGAAACCCGCTATGTCTTTCTCAAGGGCAACCGATTACCGCAACGTTTTGCCGGGCACCCTCGCCCGCTGTTTATCGTCGCGGAAACCGGCTTCGGCACCGGACTTAACTTTTTAACCCTGTGGCAGGCCTTTGCTGCCTTCCGTGTAACCACGCCGAACGCCACGCTGCAGCGCCTGCACTTTATCAGCTTTGAAAAATTCCCGCTGCTGCAGGCCGATCTGGCGGCGGCGCATGCGCGTTGGCCGGAACTGGCTCCCTATGCCGATGAGTTACGCGCTCAATGGCCTTTGCCGCTGCCGGGCTGCCACCGTCTGTTGCTGGCCGAAGGCCGCATCACGCTCGATCTGTGGTTCGGCGACGTTAACGCATTGCTGCCGCACTTCGACGCCAGCATGAACCGCCAAATCGACGCCTGGTTCCTCGACGGTTTCGCCCCGGCAAAGAACCCGGATATGTGGACGGAGCAGCTGTTCGCCGCCATGGCGCGCTTTGCCCGGCCGGGCGGCAGCCTGGCCACTTTTACCGCCGCAGGCTTCGTACGGCGCGGTTTGCAGCAAGCCGGGTTCGATGTCATCAAAACCAAAGGGTTCGGCCAGAAACGCGAAATGTTGACCGGCGAGTTACCTGCCGATACGCCGGACATCCCCCATCCAGCCCCCTGGCTGCTGCGCCCGGCGGCGGAGAACACCGATGACATCGCGATTATCGGCGGTGGCGTTGCCAGCGCACTGACCGCCCTCGCCCTGTTGCGGCGCGGCGCGAAAGTCACGCTGTACTGTGCCGATCCGCAGCCGGCCGAAGGGGCATCGGGTAACCGTCAGGGTGCGCTCTACCCTTTGCTGAACGGCCGGGGGGATGCGCTGGAAAACTTTTTCAGTGCCGCCTTCCCGTTTGCCCGCCGCCAGTACGATGCGCTGGTGCAACAGGGCGTGGTGTTCGACCACCAGTGGTGTGGCGTCAGCCAACTGGCTTTTGATGACAAGAGCGCCGGGAAAATTGCCAAAATGCAGGCGGTTGAATGGCCGCAGGCGCTGGCGATGCCGGCCGATCGCACGACGCTCAGCGCCTTGTGCGGCGTCGACAGCGGTTTTGGCGGCATCAACTATCCGCAAGGCGGCTGGCTGTGTCCGGCCGAACTGACGCGCAGTGCGATTGCTCTGGCGCAACGTCAGGGAATGAACTGCCATTATGACTCAGCCGTCAGCGCCCTGACCGCCAAGGACTCAGGTTGGCAGCTCAGCTTCAACAGCGGCGAAACCCGCCAGCATGCGACGGTGATCCTGGCCAACGGCCACCGGCTTCCCGAACTGACGCAAAGTAAGGCGCTGCCGGTTTACGCGGTACGCGGGCAGGTTTCCCACATCCCCACCACTGCGGTGCTGAGTGAATTGAAGCAGGTATTGTGTTACGACGGCTACCTGACGCCGGTCAATGCCAACAACCAGCAGCACTGTATCGGCGCCAGCTACCAGCGCGGTGAAACTACCACCGACTATCGTGAGGAAGAACAGCAGGAAAACCGCGATCGTCTGCTGCGTTGTCTGCCGGATCAGACCTGGCCGTTGGAGGTGGACGTCAGCGGCCGCCAGGCTCGCTGCGGCGTACGCAGCGCCACTCGCGATCACCTGCCCATGACAGGCGCAGTGCCGGACTACCAGGCCACGCTGACGCAATACCAGGATTTGCAACGTCAGCACCAACGCGGCGAGGTTATCGCCGACGCGCCGACCTATCCAAATCTGTTTGTCATTGGCGGTTTAGGCTCACGCGGGCTGTGCTCTGCACCTTTGGTGGCGGAGATTTTGGCGGCGCAGCTGTTCGGCGAACCCTTGCCGGGCGACGCAGACATGTTGGCGGCATTGAACCCGAACCGGATGTGGGTAAGAAAATTACTGAAGGGACGTGCGGTGGTTTAAGGCCAATCTCACAGGGCGCGGCTGCGCCCTGTGGAAACAGTGTCAGGCGGTCGGCAGTGCGGTTTGGTACAGATTTTCCCACATGCCATACACCAACACCTGGTCCGGTGGCGACAACTCACCGGCGGCAATGGCTTTATGCAGGCTACCTTCTACCTGCGCCTTCAGCGCCTCCGCGGTGTGCTCACCCAGCTCTTCCACTTCGGCAACCGCCAGCGTCAGATGACCGCGCAGGTAGCCACCGGCAAACAGTTCATCATCGCTGGCGTGCTCTACCATGTCATCAATCAGCGCCAAAATGCGCGCTTCGAATTCTGCGATCATCAAATTTCCTCATTAAATAACAAACTGGCAATCAGTTGAGATCTTCCGGGTAGGGAAAATGCTCAGCCGCCAGCGGTGGCGTATTGTAAAACGATTGTAACGCCTGAATAAAGCGCGCAGGTCTTGTGGGTATTCCCTGTTCCAACAGCAACAGCACCCGTTCACGCACCTTGCGCTGGAAGGCGATGCGATCCGGCTCGCAGTCACCGTTGAGGTTGTCGCAACTGACATTGAACGGGAAACCGGCGGCGACGCAGAACATCCACTCCAAAGACTGCGGTTTAATTTCCACCGCTTCGAATTCGCTTTGCGTCTGCGCGTCTCGCCCGTCCGGGCAGTACCAGTAACCGAAATCCACCAGCTTGCGACGCTGTTCGCCGGCGATACACCAGTGCGAGATTTCATGCATGCCACTGGCGTAATAGCCGTGGGCAAAGACGATGCGGTGATACGGCAGTTCATCGTCGGCGGGCAAATAGATCGGCTCATCGTCGCCTTTTACCAGCCGCGTGTTGTAATCATCGCTGAAGCACTGATTAAAAATTTCAATCAGTTGGGAATATTGATGGGTAGCCTGTGTGTCTGACATAAATAAAAAACCCAATAACCACAAATATAAAGCGGTAATTATTTCACTTTACCGCTCTCTTGGCATGTTAAATATGCAATGCCAACCACTGCTGAATTTCAGCACCGTGATTGTCGTACAGCAGCTTGCAGCTCATCACCAACGAAACGATGACGATCATCGGCCGGATCAGCTTTTGCCCACGGGTCATCACCATGTGCGCCCCCAGACGTGCGCCGAGCACCTGCCCTACCAACATCACCAAACCTATGCCCCACAACACCTTGCCGCCGATGATAAACAACACCAGGCTGCCAAAGTTGGAAGTGAAGTTCAGCACTTTGGCGTGCGCGGTAGATTTAGCCAGGTTAAAACCGCACAGCGTCACATAAGCCAACGCATAGAAGGAACCGGCGCCAGGCCCAAAAAAGCCATCGTAAAACCCGACACAACCCCCGGCCACCAGCCCGAACGGCAAGGCGCTTAGACGGCGTTGCCGATCGTTTTCCCCCAAACGCGGGGTCAGCAGAAAGTACAGCCCAATGCCGATCACCAATAACGGCAGCATTTGCCGCAGCAGATCGGCGCGCATGTGCTGCACCAGGATCGCCCCGGCGATGGAACCGATCAGCGCCAGCAGAATAGTCAGTTTTTGATCGTTGAGATCGACTGCTCGTCGGCGGATAAAGTACAGACTGGCGGATAAGGAACCGCCTACCGATTGCAGCTTGTTGGTCGCCAGCGCCTGAGCCGGGGGAACCCCTACCGCCAGCAGCGCCGGCACGGTTAACAGGCCGCCGCCACCGGCGATAGAGTCGATAAAGCCTGCGAGTAATGCCACCACAAACAAAACCCCGAGCATCTCGGGGCCAACGACGAACCAGTCCATTTATTATTCCGCAGCGAAATGGTTATCCAGCAAAGCCTGACAGGTAGGCGGCAATGGCGGTGGCACCGGTTTACCCGGTTTGGCACTCGGTTGATGCGGCACGAACCAGCTTGCCAGTTCGGCACCACAACCGTCACCCGGCGGCGGCGTATCCTGTTCTTTACACTCCAGGCTGCCTGCCGGACAGCGCAGACGCACATGCATGTGCGCACGATGACCAAACCACGGGCGCACCTTGTGCAACCAATCGCGATCGGCGCCGGCATCCAGACACAGACGCTGCTTGATCGCCGGGTTGACGAAGATGCGGGTCACTTCCTGATCCTGCGCTGCAGCTTTGATCAGCGATTCAATCTGCGGTTGCCACTGGCGAGCGACTACCTGCTTGCCGTCGCCGGAAACCAAATCGATCGGCTGCGGCTTCAGCAGTTGTTGTGCGCTCCAACGCTGGCGCGGCAACTGTAACCAGATGTCGACATCAAGCCCGGACTGATGGCTGGCATGGCCGCTGCTAAAGCGTCCACCGGCCGGCATCGCCATATCGCCAATCAGCACCGTGCCCAAATTTCTTTGGTTGGCCTTGCTGCTCAGACGCTGGATAAACGCCAGCAGATCAGGATGGCCGAAATAGCGGCGCTGATCGGGACGCATCACCTGATAATCCGGCGAGTTCAGCGGCAGCGGCTGGGCACCAATCACACAACCATTGGCAAAACCGCCCACCGCCTGCGGCGCCCCGGCCACCGGGTGATCGATTTTCTGCCACGGCGTCAGCGCCAGGGCCGAGCCCGAAGCCATCAGGGCAACGATGCCCAACATCCAGTTTTTCATGGTGATTACCAGCGTGGAACGTTAGAGACCACATCACCGTTCTGCGCACGCTGGCGCAACAGGTGATCCATCAGCACAATCGCCATCATCGCTTCGGCGATAGGCACCGCACGGATACCTACGCAGGGATCGTGACGGCCACGGGTGACCATCTCTACCGCTTCGCCCTGACGATTGATGGTTCGGCCCGGCACCATAATGCTGGAGGTCGGTTTCAGTGCCAGATGGGCCACCACCGGCTGGCCGCTGCTGATGCCGCCGAGAATGCCGCCCGCATGGTTGCTCTGGAAGCCTTCCGGAGTGATTTCATCGCGGTTTTCGCTGCCGCGCTTGGTGACCACGGCAAAACCGTCACCGATTTCCACGCCTTTTACCGCATTGATACTCATCAGCGCATGCGCCAAATCCGCATCGAGGCGGTCAAATACCGGCTCACCGAGGCCGACCGGTACGTTTTCGGCGATCACGCTGACCTTGGCGCCAATCGAGTCGCCTTCTTTCTTCAGCGCGCGCATCAGCTCGTCCAGGGCTTCAAGCTTGTCAGGATCCGGACAGAAGAACGGGTTCTGTTCGACCTGCTCCCAGTCTTTCAGCTCACAGACGACGTCGCCGATTTGTGCCAGGTAGCCACGCACCTGCACGCCGAATTTCTGCTGCAGGTATTTCTTGGCGATAGCCCCTGCCGCAACGCGCATTGCGGTTTCACGCGCCGAAGAACGGCCACCGCCGCGATAATCGCGCACGCCGTATTTTTGCTCGTAGGTGTAATCCGCATGCCCCGGACGGAACACGTCTTTGATGGCGCCGTAATCCTGCGAACGCTGGTCGGTGTTTTCAATCATCAGCCCAATGCTGGTGCCGGTGGTCACACCTTCAAACACGCCGGAAAGAATGCGCACCTGGTCCGGTTCGCGACGTTGAGTGGTATAGCGAGAAGTGCCTGGACGGCGGCGGTCCAGGTCGTGCTGCAGATCGGCTTCGGTCAGCGGGATACCCGGCGGTACGCCATCTACGATACAGCCCAGCGCCACACCGTGAGATTCACCAAATGTGGTGACGCGGAAAATCTGCCCAATACTGTTTCCTGCCATCGCGGCTCCTTACCCTTAATTATTATCTTTGTGGGGCCCGCCAAAGCCGGCCCGAAGAATGCTTAGCTGCGGTAGAGGCTGAAGTGCTCTTTGCAATCCACCAGTTGCTGTTTGGTCAGCATGAACACGCCGTCACCGCCGTTTTCGAACTCCAGCCAGGTGAACGGAATATCCGGATACTGTTCCATCAGATGTACCATGCTGTTACCCACTTCACAAATCAGCACGCCGTCGTCGCTCAGGTAATCCGGCGCGCAGGCCAGAATACGGCGCACCAGCTTCAGGCCGTCGCTGCCTGCCGCCAGACCCAATTCCGGTTCAAAACGGAATTCCTGCGGCAGATCGGACATGTCTTCCGCATCCACATACGGTGGGTTGGTGACGATCAGATCGTACTGGATCGCGGGAACGTCGCGGAACAGATCGGAGCGGATCGGGATCACCTGCTGTTCAACCCCCAGCGCCTGGATATTGCGTTCGGTCACCGCCAGCACGTCGCTGGAAATATCAACCGCATCGACTTCCGCTTCCGGGAAAGCGTAGCCGCAGGCAATGGCGATACAACCGCTGCCGGTGCACATGTCGAGAATATGACGCGGTGGGTGTGGGATCAGGGCGCTGAAGCGATCGTTGATCAGCTCGCCAATCGGGGAGCGCGGTACCAACACGCGCTCATCGACATAGAACTCCAGATCGCAGAACCAGGCTTTGTTGGTCAGATAAGCGACAGGAATGCGCTCGTTGACGCGGCGGATCACGCGCTCAACGATGCGGTGGCGCTCGCTGGAGGTCAAACGTGCGGTGTGCATATCCTCTGGAATATCCAGCGGCAGGAACAGGCTTGGCAGCACCAATTGCACCGCTTCGTCCCACGGATTATCGGTTCCGTGACCATAGTAGATATCGGCGGCGTTAAAACGGCTGACCGTCCAGCGCAGCATATCTTGAATGGTGTGCAGTTCGTTCACTGCTTCCTCGACGAAAATTTTGTCCAATTTGCCCTCCGGCAGGCACTGTGATTCATGATTTAGCCGCATAGTTTGCCATGAAGCCCGCGACAAATCACGCTAACCCCTTGCGCTTTTCATTCTGGCGCGAATTTTGCGTCGACAGAGACCGGCGACAAGGTAAACTATCGCGATAAATGATTTCCGGTGAGTACAAAATGAAGAACAAGCACCCTCTGAGCAAAGACGAATTGCAGCTCTTCAGAGAGTCGGTAGTAGACGCAAAAAAGCTGCGTCAGGACACCATCGTCCACCGTAAACCCAAGCCGAAAACCAAGCAAGTTGCACCGCAGCGCCTGCTGCAGGAACAGGTCGACGCCAGTTATTATTTTTCGGACGAGTACCAACCGCAGTTGGAAGAGGAAGGTCCAACGCGCTATGTGCGCCCCGGTTACAGTGCCTTCGAGCTGAAAAAACTGCGGCGCGGCGATTATTCGCCAGAGCTGTTTCTCGATCTGCACGGCCTGACCCAACTGCAGGCCAAGCAGGAACTGGGGGCGCTGATCGCCGCCTGCAAACGCGAGCACGTGCACTGCGCCTGCGTGATGCACGGCCACGGCAAACACATCCTCAAACAACAAACGCCGCTATGGCTGGCGCAGCACCCTGACGTGCTGGTGTTCCATCAGGCGCCCAAAGAATGGGGCGGTAACGCAGCCATTTTGCTGCTGGTCGAACTGGCCGAGTAAACCGCAGAAATGACAAAGGGCGATGTTTGACATCGCCCTTTCGTTTTGGCCCCGCCTTGCGGTGCCTTATACTTTAGCCATCACCTGCGATGGACTGACCTGCCATTCAAACTTACCGTAGCTGCCGTCGGCTGCCAGATCAACATTGGCAATCGCCGAGGTCGCGAACATCGGTGGGCATTCGCCCGGACAGAGTTCAGCCACCAGATACCCCACCAGCGGTAAGTGGGAGACGATCAGCACCGAGTTAATCCCCTGCTGCGCCAGCACCTGCAAATAGCTGCCTACCAGGCTGGCGTCCCCGCCTGGCGTCAGCTCAGGCAGCACTTCTTCACTTGCCGGCAAGGTTAAAGCTTCGCGTACCGTAGCCAGCGTCTGCTCGGCCCGCAAGTAGGGGCTGACCAGCACTCGTTCAATATCCACAGACTTGGTATTTAACCAGGCCGCCATCTGACGTGACTCATCACGGCCACAAACAGTAAGAGGTCTTACCGAATCGCTGGCCGCATCAAGTGCCGCCTCTCCGTGACGCATAATCAAAACTTGCATATTGCACCGCTGTTGTTGACAAAATAACGCTATACAGAAACGCCGAGCGTGCTGTATCGCCGAGTTTTACAACCCCAAAGCAAAAGCTTTGAAACGATAACGCGCCGTCTCTTTATGGCGGCCGGGCATTTTGCCTGAAAGTTCACGTAAAGAAAACGCTGTTTTTTACATCAATGGCGCCATAGGGTGAACTTGACGCTCACATAACAACCAATTCAACAGGTTAAATTTTAACCTTTCCATCATGAATTTTATTGATGGCGATCAGGCTTTCACCGCCATCGGGGTACGTTACCGCGTCCCTATCTCCCTGTATAGCGTCAGGGATTGCCGGTATTGCAAGGAGTGATAGCGATCACAATGCAACCTTGATCCTACTCTAGTACAAATCACGTCACCGCGCCGCTCACGCCCCTTGCGGATAGAAGCGTTCGCCCTGCTGTGCCATGCGCTGCAGGCGTTCGCAAGGCGCAAAATATTCACCGTGCTGCCGCTGCAGATACTCCAGCGTTTTAACCACCTTCTCGGCGCCAAGTTGATCCATATAACGGAACGGCCCGCCGAGGAATGGCGGGAAACCAATGCCGAACACAGCACCGATATCGCCGTCGCGCGCGCTGCGGATCACGCCTTCATCCAGACAACGCGCCGCTTCGTTGAGCATCATCATGACGCAGCGCTGGGCGATGACCGCCGGTTGCAGATGCGACTTCGGTGTGATGCCTAACAATAGATAGACCGAGGTATCGGCACGCTTGCTCCGTTGACGCTGCTGGCCCTCGCTGGGATACAGATAGAAGCCACGGCCATTTTTGCGCCCTTTGCGCCCGTCTTTCAACACCGCCTCGAAGGCGGCCGGGGCGGCAAAGCGCGGACCCAACTGTTCCACCAATACCGGGATAATCTTGGTGCCGACGTCGATGCCCACTTCGTCCAGCAGGGTTATCGGCCCAACCGGGAAGCCAAAATCCACCAACGCCTTGTCCAGCGCTTCGATCGGCTCGCCTTCCAGCAGGCAACGAGTCGCTTCATTTATATAAGGTGCCAGAATGCGGTTAACGTAAAAACCGGCGCGGTCGGCGACGACAATCGCCGTCTTGCCCTGTTTATGCGCCAGTGCCACGGTGGTGGCAATGGTTGCCTCACTGGTGGTGGCGTGCGGGATCACTTCGACCAACGGCATTTTATCCACCGGGCTGAAATAATGCAGACCGATCACCTGCTCGGGTCGCTGCGCCTTGGCGGCAATCTGGCCAATCGGCAGCGATGAGGTATTGGAGGCAAAAATGGTGTGCGGCGCAGCATGCTGTTCTATCTCTGCCACCATCTGCTGCTTCAGCGTCAGATCTTCAAACACCGCCTCAATCACCACATCCACCTGTTCAAACCCGATGTAGTCGGTCGAGCCGGAGATCAGCATCATCTGTTTTTGCCGTTCCGCCGGGCGCATACGTTTGCTGCGTACCCGCTTGCCAAGCACGTCCCAGCTGTATTTCAACGCGTGGTTAATGCCCGTTTCGTTGACGTCTTTAATCCGCACCGGCAGACCACCGCGTGTGGCTGTCACACAGGCGATACCTCCGCCCATCAGGCCGCCACCCAGAATGCCGATACGGTGCAGTTCATGAGGTTGTGCGTTGCCGCCACGCTCTTTCTTCAGCGCGGTGGAGGCAAAGAACAGGCTACGCAACGCGGCTGACTGCGGCGTCATGGCCAATTCGCCAAACGCCCGCGCTTCGGCTTCATAGCCACTGGCGTTGCCGTGATCCAGACCGGTGCGCACCACCTGGATGATGCGTTCGGCCGCCGGGTAGTTGCCGTGCGTTTTCTCCAGCGTTTTCTTGCGCACGATGCTGAACAACAGGCTTTTGCCTAACGGGCCATTGAGCAAACGCTCCTGCCACGGCAATTCACGCCGGCTCTGCCAGCCCTGTTTGACCCGTTCGACAGCGACCTGCAGCAAAATCGACTGTGGCACCGCATCGTCCACCAACCCCATGCGCAACGCCTGACGCGCCCGAATATGTTTGCCGGTCAGGATCATGTCCAGCGCCTTGCTGGCGCCGATCAACCGCGGTAAACGTTGGGTGCCGCCGGAGCCCGGCAATAAACCGAGCTGAACTTCCGGCAGGCCGAGTGCGGTTTTATCATCCAGAGAACAAACGCGGCTGTGGCAAGCCAAAGCCAGCTCCAGCCCACCGCCCAAACAGGCACCGTGAATAGCCGCCACCACGGGAACCTGGAACGCGGCAATCTGTGCCAGCGTGCTTTGGCCTTTTTTCGCCAGCGCTTCGGCTTCTTTGGCGGTGGTACAGGCGGCAATCATGCTGATGTCCGCCCCGGCAATAAACGAATCCGGCTTGCCGGAAATAATCACCAATCCTTCCAGCGCCGGATGCTGCTGCGCACGGATCAGTACGTCGTTGACCTGTTCGACAAACTCGGCCTTCAGCGTGTTCACCTTCTCCCCCGGGACATCAATGGTAATCACACCGATGTTGTCCGGGCGAATGGTCAGCTGAAAAGCCGAGGGTTTGGCCCGCTGTTCGTGCAATGCATTTTCAAAGCTCATTATTCCACCTCTACGATCATTGCGGCCCCTAACCCTCCGGCCGCGCAGGCAGTAGTCAACCCCAGCCCGCCGCCACGGCGTTTCAGCTCGTGCAACGTTTGGGTGATCATGCGCGCGCCGGTAGCGGCAAATGGGTGGCCGTAAGCAATTGAGCCACCCAATACGTTGAATTTTTCCATATCCACTTCGCCAATCGCCCGGCTGCGGCCCAGCTTTTTCTGAGCGAACTCGTCGCTGGCAAACATCTTCAGGTTGGCCAGGGTCTGGGCGGCAAAGGCTTCATGCATATCGATGAGCGTCAGATCGGCCAAGCCGATGCCGGCGCGGTCCAGCGCCAGTGGCGTAGCGTAAGACGGGCCGAGCAGCATGTCTTCCCACACGTCGATGGCGGAGAAAGCAAAGCTGCGCAGGTAACCCAGCGGTTGTAACCCTAACTCTTTCGCGCGTGATTCGCTCATCATCAGCACCGCCGCCGCACCGTCGGTCAGCGGTGTGCTGTTGGCCGCGGTGACGCTGCCGTGCTTGCGATCAAATGCCGGTTTCAGCTTGGCATAAGAAGCCAGGCTGGAGTCTTTGCGGACGTTGTTGTCTTCGGTAATTTGCGTGCGGTACGGCGGCACATAGGCGGTCATCACCTCATCGTGCAGCAGCCCCTGCTCCCAGGCTCTGGCTGCCAACTGGTGAGAACGGTGCGCCAGGGCATCCTGCTCTTCCCGGGTGATGCCGTGGCTTTTCGCCATTTGCTCGGCGGTATCGCCCATGCGCAGCCCCGTGGAATATTCGGCCACCGCCGGCGGCACCGGCATCAGGTCGCGAAACTTCAGCCGACTGAATAATTTAAGACGCTGTGAAAGGGTGCGAGCTTTGTTGACGTCCACCAGCGTGCGCGCCAGCGCTTTGCTGACGCCGATGGGCAGAACGGAAGACGAGTCGGCCCCCCCGGCGATGCCAATACTGATGCTGCCCGCCATGATGCTTTCCGCCACGTTGGCAATCGCCTGGAAGCTGGTAGCGCAGGCGCGCGACACGCTGTAAGCGTCGGTATGTACGCTCATGCCGGTGCCGAGCACAATTTCACGCGCAATATTCGGCGCTTCAGGCATTTGCACCACCTGGCCGAACACCAGTTGTTCAATCAACGTCGGATCAATACCGCTGCGAGCCAACAGTTCACTGACCGCCGTTTTGCCCAGCTCCACCGCCGGAATACCGTGATACGCGGTCGCCTGTTTGGCAAAGGGAGTCCGCAGTCCATTTACAATCGCAATACGGTCACCGTGACGGGTCACCAGCGGCAGTGCCTTACTCATAAACGCTCCTGAAGAGAATAACGTCAGCGCAACGGTCAAAAAGAGGTCTGACCTGATGAGAGCATTGTTAACCAAATGTTTACATTTGGCAAACCGGCAGAGGTGAAAACTGAGAGCAGGAGCAACTTTCTAACGGGGGATTAATCAGGAAGGGCGCAGTGCGGGTTGCCCCGCACTATTTTGAAGCCGTTATTAACGCAGGCCGAGCTGGAAAATCAGGGTTTCCGCCTGGCAGGCAAAGGTGAAATCAGCCACCAGTTCCACACCACCGTCAACCGGTTTAATGCTACTGCTGATGTCACAAGGGTCAGATTCCACGCCCCGGGCTTTTTCGGTCAGCGTGGCCAGCATTTTCTCTGCATCCTGCTGATTGGCAAACACCTGGCTGTAGGAGGCGGTGCAATCGGTATTGTCCATCACGGTACCGACATCAACACAGCAACAGGCGGCAGTTTCCTGGGCGCTACATTTATTAATGGGATTGGACATGATTAATTCTCCTCAGGGACCGCCATTACGCGAGTCCGAATTGCCATTTAGCTACTAGTGCAAAGACACAAGATTCTGCGCTTATTTTACTCTGCGATGAAACCGATCACTAGCACTTACTTTTTATAGGTGTTTTAAGTGATGGAAATCACAAATGAAAATCGCTGTCTGCTAAGGAACGGTAAGAATATTGTTATGCATTGCTGGTTTTTTGTTATGCAGATCTCCTTTTTGATATCAATTTGGAAATATCTCAAAAACAATGTTGCAACATTTTCACAGGTCGGACCTATAATTCAGCCACTGGTCTGATTTGTCTGAATAGGATCGGACCCTACAATCGCGCGCTCCTTGTTACTCTATGTAACATGTTTAAATAATAAACACATAAAATGAGGTTTTGGTCATGAGCCAGAAAAACCTATTTACTAAATCAGCTCTCGCAGCTGCAGTGGCAATTATTTCTTCAAACGTGTCTGCCGCAGGATTCCAGCTGAATGAGTTCTCATCAGCTGGTTTAGGACGTTCGTATTCTGGCGAAGGCGCCATGGCAGACACCGCGGCTTCAGCCAGCCGCAACCCAGCCCTCTTGATGATGTACACCCGCCCGGAACTCTCCCTCGGTGCAGTATTTATCGATCCGGACGTAGACATCACCGGCAAATCACCCTCTGGTGCCAGCCTGGACTCCAAGAACATCGCCCCGGTCGCCTGGGTGCCAAACCTGCACTATGTACAGCCGATTAACGATCAGTTTGCCGTGGGCGGCTCGGTCACCAGTAACTACGGTCTGGCCACCGAATTCAACGACGGCTATACCGCAGGCGCTTACGGCGGTAAAACCGACCTGACCACCATCAACCTGAACCTGAGCGGTGCCTACCGTCTGAACCAACAATTCAGCTTCGGCCTGGGCTTCGATGCGGTTTACGCCAAAGCCAAGCTTGAGCGTTATGCCGGCGAATTACCAAAACTGATCGCAGGTTCTGGTCAACTGCCACCACAATTGGCCGGCCCGGTCTCGCAGATCCCGGCGGATACCCAGATTTCTCACCTGAAAGGTGACAAATGGGGCTTTGGCTGGAACGCCGGTATCTTGTATGAAGTAGATGAAAACAACCGTTACGGTTTCACCTACCGTTCCGAAGTTAAAATCAAGTTTGACGGTGATTACAAAAGCAGCCTGCCATCCGCCTATAACCCACTCTTGGGCGCTCTCGGTCTGCCTATGGGCACCGACGGCACCACCATCCCTGGTTCTCTGGATCTGAACCTGCCGGAAATGTGGGAAATCTCGGGTTACAACAAGGTTGCGCCGCAGTGGGCTATCCACTACAGCCTGGCTTACACCAGTTGGAGTCAGTTCCAGGAGCTGAAAGCTACCGGCAACAGCGGCCAAACGCTGTTTGAGAAGCATGAAGGCTTTAAAGACGCTTACCGCATCGCGCTGGGTACCACCTACTTCTATGACGACAACTGGACCTTCCGTACCGGTATCGCCTTCGATGACAGCCCGGTACCGGCTCAGAACCGTTCTATCTCAATCCCGGATCAGGACCGTCTGTGGCTGAGTGCCGGTACCAGCTATGCGTTCAACAAAGACGCCTCTGTCGACGTTGGTATTTCCTACATGCACGGCCAGAAAGTCACCATCAAGGAAGGTCCATACACCTTCAACTCGGTGGGCAAGGCCTGGCTGTACGGCGCCAACTTCAACTACCGCTTCTAATCTTGTCGATCAAGAAGCCGAGAGCGCCCTTAGGGGCGCTTTTTTTTGCCTGCTTATACCCAAGCACAAAAAACCCGCCATCGAGGCGGGTTCTTTATGTTCGCTAACCGAGATTATTGCGAGTCGATATCGTCCAGATCGCCCTGGATCGCCTCGGCGTTCGGGTTGGTTTCCGGCTTCAGCGAGCCACCGTTCGCCAGGAAATCGTTACGCTGGAAGTAGGCTTCGCGCACCATCAGGTACGGATCGGAAGAGTTGTGCAGCAGGCCGTCGGAATCCAACAGCTCGGCGCGGGTTTCAATCCCTTCAACCACCCATTTGCCCGCCGACATCCAGAAGGTCAGGTAGCTCAGCACCGGATAAACGGTATCTGCCCAGTCACCGCCCTCTTCACGCAGGGTGAAACTGCCGTAGCCCGGCAACATCACATAAGGACCGTAGCCAACGCCATAATGCCCCAGGGTGCTGCCGAAACGGTTCGGCTCTTCGCGAGCCAGTTTCGGGTTGGCCATCCCCGCCACGTCGATCAAACCGCCCATCCCCAGAAGGGTATTGAGGAAGAAACGGTTAAAGTGGATCATCCCTTTGTACGGGTCGCCTTTCAGGAAGGAGTTGACCATGCTGGCCGGCTCTTCCAGGTTGGAAGTAAAGTTGCTGATGCCATTACGCGCCGGCATCGGCAAATAATTGCGCCAGGCCACGGCCACCGGGCGAAGTACGTACGGATCCAGGACGTTATAGTTGAAGTTGAACATCGTCCGGTTAAATCCTTCCAGAGGATCGGATCGCCCTTGTGGTTCATCTTGTGGCGCGCTGGCACAGCCCACCAATAATACCGTTGTGAAAGCCAGCCCAGTCAGGCGAAAGTTCATATTTTTCTCCATAAAAACACGTTCGGTCTTTTTATTTAAGGGACCTGTTTGTTTATCTGAACGTCAATCTGCTCTTTACCGCTGAAATTCTGCAGCGCACTCTCGCCGAACCAATCACCCGACTGTGGTGTGGCCAGACCATCCTGAGAAATTCGTACCCGCACCTTGACCTGATGCTGAGCCGAAAGCAGGCGTTCCGGCATCATGGCGTTGCTGTCATCCAGAGAAAATGACAGCGGGAAACGGCTTAAGGGCAGTTGTTTCACCGCAACCGGTACCGGACTCGTACCATCGGTCACCGAGATGACCAGGGTCCCCTGCTGCGGCAAAGCGTTCGTCGCCTGTGGCGATATCGTCACGTTAACCCCAAGTTTAACAGTTTCTTCGCCCGCCTGCGTTTTTGCTTGTTCAATGCTGCGCTTTATCACTTCGGCGCGTTGATCGTTGGCCGGCAACAGTTTCAGCATCACCTGCCAGGCGCCGATCGCCTGCTTGAAATCACCCTGTTCGAAGGCGTTGAACGCCAACAAACTCAGCACGCGCATATTGGTATGATCTTCGGCGATCATCTTGCGCAGCATCTGTGTGGCCTGCTTGTTATCCTCTGGATCGTTGGATCGCGTCAAGACTTCTGCATAGCCGAGGCGAACTTCCAGACTATTCGGATCCAGTTGATAAGCATGCGCAAATGCCTGAGTGGCGGTGGTTGCGTTGTTCAGCGCCATCCCCACCCGGCCGAGCATCATCCAGTCGTTGATGTTGCGATCGTCTTGTTGCAGCGCGGTGCGCAGTCCCAGTCCGAGGCGGGCAATCTCTTCCATGCTCAGCGGTTGTGCGCGTTCATTAGCGACGCGTGCGCGCAGATCCGGCATTTGCGCCTCGACCTGCTGCCAGTCCAGTACCTGCGCCAACCCGCCGGTTTTCAGATAAAACCCCAGGGTGACCACCACCAGCAAGGCGACTCCGGGCACCAATGCCCAGCGATTGATGGGCTTTTCCTGCGTGTCTTGTTGACCGGGAATATCATTCAGCAGATTTTGCTGCAGTTCCTTCACCAGCTCAGGGCGTTCGGCAACCACGCCCTGTTCTTCGTCCTGCTCCAGCTCGTGCAGACGATCTTGATAAAACGCCTTGTTCAGCGTATCGCGGCTAGCGGCGGTGCTTTTACCGCTGTGGCGCATCGCCGGCACCACCAGCAACGCCGCAGCGCCTACCAGCAGTACAATAATAGTCAGCCAAAAAGCCATTAGGGTTTCTTCCTGTCAGTCTCTTTCAGCAGCGCCGCCAGACGCTGTTGCTCCTGTTCGGAGAATTCATCGTTAGCATTAGCGGCACCGACGCGACGATGGCGAGTGCGCAGTATCACTACCGCGCCGCCGATCAGCACAAACAACAACGGGCCAACCCACAGGATCAGCGTCGCCGGGGTGAGCGGCGGTTCGTAGGTGACGAAATTACCGTAGCGCGCCACCATGTAGTCGATAATCTGCTGCTTGTTCTGCCCCTGCATCATCAGCTCGTACACCTTGGTACGCATGTCCGCCGCGATGATGGCATTAGAATCGGCGATGCTGTTGTTCTGGCATTTAGGGCAGCGCAGTTGCTCCGTCAGCTCCCGGTATTGCTGTTCCTGCTCGACCGAGTTGAACCGGTAAGTATCGATAGCCGCAGCGGCGCTCCAACTCAGCAGCGCGGCGAACACCAGGGTCAGTAACCTCATGCCTCACCCCCATACTTTTTGTACAGCGGCAAGACTTCCTGCTGCCAAACGCGCTCGTTCATGTCCCCGGCATGGCGGTAGCGAATAATGCCTTGTCCGTCGATCAGGAAGGTTTCCGGCGCGCCGTACACCCCAAGATCCAGTCCCAGCATGCCGTCGCCGTCATACAGGCTGAGCGCATAAGGGTTGCCCAGAGAGTTCAGCCAGGTCACCGCTTTGCCGCGATCGTCTTTATAGTTCAGCCCCACTACGCGAATGCCGCGTGCGGCCAGCGTATTGAGGTATTGATGTTCGGCGCGACAGGTTGGGCACCAGGTCGCCCAAACGTTGAGCAACATCGGCTTGCCATTGCGCAGCACTGCCTGATCGTAGGTATTGCCGGGCTGATCGAGGGATTCCAGCTTGAAGGTCGGCACCGGCTTGCCGATCAACGCCGACTCCAGCATGGTCGGGTCCTCGCCACCGGCGTTGCGCGTCAGTTGCACCATAAACGCCGCCACCAGCAGCAGAAACAGGATTAACGGGATAAACAGCAATTTACGGTTCATGCCTGCTCCTCCAGCTTACCTTCACGCTTGAGTTTTTTGCTCATCCGATAGCGCGGATCGAGAATGCACAGGATACCGCCGATCGCCATAAATACCCCACCGAACCAGATCCAGCGTACGAAGGGTTTGTAGTACAACCGCACCGCCCAGGAACCGTCGTCCAGTTCCTCGCCCAGCGCCGCATACAGGTCACGGCTGAAACCGCCGTCAATTGCCGCTTCGGTCATCATGCTGCGCGCTACGCTGTAATAGCGTTTCTCCGCGTGCAGCGTCGCCTCCGGCTTGCCATTGCGCGTAACGTCGATGATGCCGACGCCGCCGCTGTAGTTCGGCCCGCGAATGTCGTGCACGTCGCGGAACACAAAGTGATAGTTGTGGATATCCACGCTGTCGCCGGCCTTCATGCGCACATCGCGTTCCACGCTGTAGTTTTGGCTGAATGCGATGCCGATTACCGTTACCGCCACACCCAGGTGGCCCAGCACCATACCCCAGTGGCTGCGGGAGAGATGGCTCAGGCCGCGCCAGAAACCGTGGCGATGGGTTGCACGTTCATGCAGCTCCATCAGCGTCAGGATAATCACCCAAACCGCCATGATCAGCCCCACCACCGTCATACCGGCGATGCTGTCTTGTAGCAGCCACGGCAGCAGGATCGACAGCACCAGCGTGATCACCAGCGCCACACTCAGGCGGCGCCACAGCTTGGTCGGTTCGTCACGGCGCCAGCGTACCAGTGGGCCAATGCCCATCAGCAAAGCCATCGGCGCCATCAGCCAGGTGAACATGGTATTGAAGAATGGCTCGCCGATAGAAATGCTGCCCAGGCCCAGTTGCTTGTGCACCAGTGGTAACAGCGTGCCCAGCAACACCACCAGCATGGCGGCGATCAACAGCACGTTATTGCCCAGCAAGAAGGTTTCCCGCGAGAAGGTTTCATGCTGCACCCGGCTGCGTACCTGCCCGCCCTTGACCGCATACAGCAGCAGGGAACCGCCGATCACGATCACCAGATAGGCGAGGATAAACATGCCGCGCGCCGGGTCAGAAGCAAAGGAGTGCACCGAAACCAATACGCCGGAGCGCACCAGGAAGGTCCCCAGCAGACACAGCGAGAAGGCGGTAATCGCCAGCAGCACCGTCCAGGCTTTGAAGGTGCCACGTTTTTCGGTCACCGCCAACGAGTGCATCAGCGCGGTACCGGCCAACCACGGCATAAATGAAGCGTTTTCTACTGGATCCCAGAACCACCAGCCGCCCCAGCCCAGCTCGTAATAGGCCCAGGCGGACCCCAGTACGATGCCCATGGTGAGGAACACCCAGGCCGCAGTGGTCCAGGGCCGCGACCAGCGCGCCCAGGCGGTATCGAGCCGACCGGCCATCAGTGAGGCGATGGCAAAAGCGAAGGCTACCGAGAAACCGACATACCCCATGTACAACAGCGGCGGATGGAAAATCAGGCCAATATCCTGCAGCAGCGGGTTGAGGTCACTGCCGTCGATCGGGAAGTTCGGCAGCGTACGAGTGAACGGGTTGGAGGTCATGATGATAAACAGCAGGAAGCCTGCGGTGATCATGCCCATTACCGACAGCACGCGCGCCACGGCATCTTGCGGCATCGAACGGCTGCACAAGGCCACCGCCAGCGACCAACAGCTCAGCAACAGCACCCACAGCAGCAGCGATCCCTCATGGGCGCCCCAGGTGGCGGCAATACGGTAATACACCGGCAGTTGGGTGTTGGAGTTGGCGGCCACATAAGCCACGGTAAAATCGTTGACGACAAAGGCGTGCACCAGGCAGACAAACGCCAACGCAATGGCGGCAAACATGCCATAGGTCAGCGGGCGTGCCACCGCCATCATGCGACGGTCCTGACGCGCCGCGCCCCACTGCGGGTAAATGCTCAGCAGCAGCGAAATCGCCAGCGCCAGGCACAGCAGAAAACTTCCCGTTTCCGGCATCATGATTTAGCGCCCTCATTTTGCGGGGTAGCGTAGGCCGAAGCCGGTCCCTTGTGATTTTCTTTCATGGCGTCGGCCACTTCCGGCGGGGTGTATTTTTCATCGTGTTTCGCCAGCACTTCACGTGCGTTCACCACGTTGCCTTCTCCCAGTACGCCCTGCGCCACCACGCCCTGCCCTTCACGGAACAGATCCGGCAGGATACCGGTGTAGGTGACGTCGATCGCACCGCGCGCGTCATAAACTTTGAAACTGACCTGCAGCGTTTTCTGATCGCGTTTTACCGTTCCTGGCATCACCATGCCGCCAATGCGCAGGCGCTGGCCCACTTCCGGCTTCTCATGGTTTTCGCCCTTGCCCTGCAGAATTTCACTCGGGGTATAAAACAGATCGATGTTGGAGCGCAGCGCATACAGCATCAGGGTCGCGGTCAGCGCAACGCCGATCAGCACTACGATTGCCAGATACAGGCGACTTTTACGACGTGGGTTCACAATGATTTCTCCCGCGGGTTAGCGGTTTTTTGTTTCGACTGCTGCGACTGACGAATACGTCGTTCGCGCGCCTGACGGCGTCCGATTTCATCCAGCAATTGGCGGCGCTGCCAGAAAGTATGAGCCACCAGGCCCAGCAACGAGAGCAGCGTAACGGCTACCGCCAACCAAACGTAGAAGGCATAGCCCCCCATGGCGAAAAACGCCTGCCAGGAAGTAAAGGCGGCATTCATGGTTGGCGCTCCTTATTGACCAGCCCGGCCACCCACGGACGCTGGCGTTCCTGAGACAAAATCAGATTGCGCAGACGCATCAGGGTGAGAGTGATGAAGAACAGCAGATAGCCGAGGATCGCCCAACGCAACGGGGTGCGCATGCTTGGCGCGATGCTCTGTTGCATATTGGTGGACCCCTGGTGCAGGGTGTTCCACCATTCGACCGAGAAATGAATAATGGGGATGTTCACCACCCCGACCAGCACCAGAATGCCGGCGGCACGGCCCGCCAGGCGGCGGTCCTCAAAAGCGTTGTACAGCGCAATGATGCCAATATAAAGAAACAGCAACACCAGTTCAGAGGTCAGACGCGCGTCCCACACCCACCAGGTGCCCCACATCGGCTTGCCCCAGGCGGAGCCGGTGACCAACGCAATGAAGGTAAACACCGCGCCGACCGGTGCCATCGCCGCCACCACGGTATCGGACATTTTCATCTGCCACACCAGGCCGATAAATGCCGCTACCGCCATCGAACCGTAGATCCCCATCGACCACATCGCCGCCGGCACGTGGATATACATGATGCGGAAGCTATCGCCCTGTTGGTAATCCTTGGGCGCGAAGCCGAATCCCCAGACCCAGCCCAGCAGCAGGCAAGCCGCACCGGCCAGCCCCAGCCAGGGGATAAAGCGGCCGCAGACGTGATACAGCCGTTCAGGCTGGGCAAATTGATGTAACCATTTCCACATTGTCGTCATTGCTCACGGTAAATTTATACGGTGGCCGCCTCGTTTACCGGGGCGACGAAAATTGCTTTTGCGGTGGAACACGCTCTTGGTGGCGTTAACCCGCATTTCAATAAGTTAGCTAGTGCACGCTCACTCGCAGCGCCGCGGCGGTGGCGAAAGGCGCCAGCGTTATGCTCCCCGCCAGCATCGCGCCCAGTATCGCCAGGTAGCCGTCGATCGGCATTCCCATAGAGGCGGCATCGATGGCAGCGGTAGAAAATATCAGCACCGGGATATACAGCGGCAGCACCAGCAGGCTTAGCAGCACGCCGCCCTTGCGTAACCCGACGGTCAGCGCCACGCCGATAGCGCCAATCAGGCTCAGCGTCGGCGTGCCCAACAGCAGCGTAAAAGCCACCGCCAGCCAGGTATTCATATCCAGCGACAGCAACAACGCCACCAGCGGCGACAGGATTAACAGGGGTAAGCCTGTTACTACCCAGTGAGCACACACTTTGCCTAACACCGTCATCGGCAGCGGCGTTGGCAATAACAACAGTTGCTCCAGCGAGCCATCGAGGAAATCATCGCGAAACAAACGCTCCAGCGACAACAGCGCCGCCAGCAGCGCCGCCACCCAGATAATCCCCGGCGAAATACGCGCCAGCAGCTGCGGCTCCGGCCCAATCCCTAACGGAAACAGCGTGATAACGATCAGGAAGAACCACAACGGATTAACGATTTCCGACCCTTTGCGAAAGGCAATCTTCAGCTCACGGCGCAATACAGTCAAAAACATCAAAGAGTCTCCACGCGGTTTTCCGTCAGGCTGATTTTTCCTACCGCCTGCGTTGCGCCGGCCAAATCCTGATGCGTGGTCAACAATACCATGCCGCCCTGCTGAGCATGTTGCTCAAAAAGGCTAATTAATTCAGCCACGCCCTGCTTGTCTATTGCCGTCAGCGGCTCATCCAGGATCCACAGCGGACTGTCGCTGAGCCATAACCGCGCCAGCGCCACTCGTCGCTGTTGACCGGCGGAAAGCTGCGCCACCGGTAAATCTTCATAACCCACTAACCCCACCTGCTCCAGCGCCTGCCAAATGGCCTGACGTTCGGGCGTGCCACGCACCGCCTGGTAAAACTGCAGGTTTTCAAAGGGTGTCAACATGGCTTTAATCCCCGGCTGATGGCCAAGGAACAACAAATCCTGATAATAACGTTCGCGGTGGCGCAACGTATTTTGCCCGTGCCAGCAGACTTCACCGCCTTCCGGGCGCGCCAGGCCGGCCAAAATCCGCAGCAGGCTGGTCTTCCCCGCCCCGTTTGGCCCTTCCACCTGAATAATATCGCCCGGCTTCACCGTAAAGCTTAACGCGCTAAACAGGGTGCGTTCATCACGGACGCAACTCAGATTTTTAGCTTCCAGCATCGGGAGAACTCATATTTTTCTTTGGGATAGCGATCATAGCATAAGCCATCTGCGGCACGTAGCCCGCCGCAGGTCACTCAACTACTCCAATAGGGGTAATATTGCGCCCCAGATCAAAAATGCGCAGAAAAAACCGACGGCGTTAAACTCTTGTTACTTTTTTCTGCAATTTGCCACAGCGCTTTCGCCTCACCTCCGGGCCAACTACGCTTAATCCGTGACCCTGACAGCATGTGATGGAGAAGCAGACAATGAGCGACCAACAGCAACGCCCGGATGCAGAGGCGGAAAATAACCTGCAGGTGGAGAGCAAAGAGCATGAACAGGGCAAAAGCGAAATTGAGGTAAAGGAAGAGAACCTGCCCTCACGCGCAGCGGCAGTACATGAGCAGATCCGCATGGAGGGAGAAAAAGAGTTGGAGCGCGACTGGCTGGCGTTGCTGTGGTCAGCGGTAGCCGCCGGGTTGTCGATGGGTGCCTCACTGATGGCGAAAGGCATTTTTCATGCCCGTTTGCCGGACGACCCCAGCCGCTTCTTTATCGAGAATATTGGCTACACCTTTGGCTTTATCATCGTGATCATGGCCCGCCAGCAGTTGTTTACCGAGAATACGGTCACCGCCGTGCTGCCGATCATGCAAAAACCGACGCCGAGAAACTTCCTGATCCTGTTTCGCCTGTGGGGTGTGGTGCTGTTAGGCAACCTGGTAGGTACCGGGCTGGCGTCGCTGGCCTTTATTCACATGCCGATTTTCGACGAGAACACCCGCAGCGCCTTCGTTAGCCTGTCGCAAGAGGTGATGAAAAACTCACCGTCGGAAATGTTCGCCAATGGTATTCTGGCCGGCTGGATCATCGCCACCATGGTGTGGATGTTCCCCTCTGCCGGTGCCGCCAAGATTTGGGTCATCGTACTGATGACCTACCTGGTGGCGATCTGCGATCTGACCCATATCGTGGTCGGATCGGTAGAGATCCTTTATCTGGTGTTTAGCGGCGTCATTCCCTGGCAAGATTTTATCTATCCGTTTGCCATCCCGACGCTGGCCGGCAACATCATTGGCGGCACCTTTATTTTTGCGTTAATCAGCCATGCGCAGATCCGTAACGATATGAGCGACAAAAACAAGGCGGAGCGACTGGCGGCCGAAAAACAAACCGACAAGGCGAGAAAATCGTGATCGCGGTCAGAGCAGTACGCGAAAAACGGCGCATATTGGCGAGGGAATGAGCAAACGCACCGCTAAGCGCTTATTCTGCGGGTAAAAAAAGGTATACTGCCCCGGCAGCCTTGGTTGCCAACCCGCAGCGTCCCCGTAGTTAAACGGATATAACAAGCCCCTCCTAAGGGCTAGTTACTGGTTCGATTCCAGTCGGGGACACCATGAACTTATAGACTCACCGCGATCAAAACCCATTAATTCCACGTTATACAAAACGTTAAGCCATTCTTGTCGTCTCATGGTTCAGTCCTGATTCTCAACACGTCCGCTTTGGCACGGAAATCTCGTGTTATCAAGATGATGCATGACCAGCCCCCACAATCTGGCACAACGCCGAATATTAAAGGTATAATCTCGCCCACTCTATTTAATCGATTTTAGAAACGAAGATGACAAAACTGACATTACAAGAGCAGATGCTCAAAGCGGGATTAGTCAGCAGTAAAAAGCTGGAGAAAGTGCAAAGAACCACTAAAAAATCGCGCGTGCAGGCTCGTGAGGCCAGAGAAGCGGTGGAGGTCAATAAAAAGGCGCAAATCGAGCGTGACCGACAGCTGAGTGAACAGCAAAAGCAGGCGGCTTTATCTAAAGAATATAAAGCCCAGGTAAAACAGTTAATTGAAATGAACAGGATCGTCATTTCAAATGGCGACATCAGCTATAACTTCACGGACAATAATTTAATTAAAAACGTACGTGTGGATAAAGTGACTCAGGCTCAGTTAATAAACGGGCGTCTTGCCATTGCACGTCTGGTTACTGAAAATAACCCTGATGGCGAATATGCCATTATCCCTGCCGTTGTGGCCAATAAAATTGCGCAACGCGATGCGAGCTACATAGTATTAAGCGCCGAACTCAGTCAGGAAGCTAAAGACGAAGAAGATCCTTACGCCGACTTTGTTGTCCCTGATGATTTGATGTGGTAATCAGGGCTTTTAGGGCAACGGGCTGTCCCCCTTGCCCTAACAACGCATTTTACTCTATTCCGTTACGCTGAAATTACTCGGCACATACCTTTCTCTGGCAAGTGAAAAATATACAGCCTTGTGTCAGATGAGCTGTGGCAGCGCGGTTCTGCCATTGCGTTGAGCCTTTTCTGCACCAGTGACTCCTGCCCCCATCCTGCCGCTTAAAAACAAATCCAATAATTAGCAAGAAAAGTAACTTTTTGTGTCGCACATTGTGTTACATATGCATTTCGCTTTACTTACACCTAAAAACTTTGAAAACGCTCAGAAAATTTCCTGAGCAACTTACTGATGCCGTTAGGTTTCGGTGAGATTGGGCCATCTACACACAGGGATAAAAAATGACATACCCATTGCGCGCATTAACTCAGGCCATAGCCCTGGGACTGGTTGTCGGCAGTGCTTCTTTCGCTGCCCAGGCTGAGATCACCTTGCTGAAGCAGGATCCACAGGCGGGCGATCCACTGAGCCGTCTTAACTTTACCGTTGGCGGCAGTATTCGCCCGCAGTTCAACAACATGACCGGCGATGGCGATAAAGGTTCTTACAAACGTAACGGTTTCGACGGCGGTACCCGTTTCCGCTTTGCCGCCGATTACTACCTGTTCGACGATATTAGCTGGATCAGTTACTACGAGCTGGGGGTCAATATCCCTGCGCTGTTCAACTGGGATAATCACTACGCCGACGGTGCCAACGACACCAGCCGCCGCATGCTGTACACCGGTCTGAAAAGCAAAACCTGGGGGCAACTGACCTTTGGCCAGCAAAACAGCATTTACTATGACGTGGTCGGCGCCAAAACCGATATCTGGGACTACGACATGTTGGCTCAGGCACCGGGTAACGGCATCAATGGCGATTACGACGGCTCCTACCGTTCACGCAAGATGCTGAAGTACAAAAACAGCTTCGGCGATGCCGATATCTATGCCTCTTACCTGTTCAGCGATGGCGAATATCTGCCGGGCAACGGCCTGCGCTACAAGCGCCAGGGCGGCGGCTCACTGGGCGTGGATTATCACCTGACGCCGGATCTGACCTGGGGCACCGCGTGGAACTATACCCGCGCCGAAATGCGTAACCCGTCCACCAGCGGCTCGAAAGATTACGATCAGAACATTGTTGGTACGGCGATCAGCTGGAAACCGGACAACTGGACACTGACCTTTGGCGGCGGCTGGTACAACAACTTCCTGACCACCAAAAAAGCCAACGTTGACGACTACTTTGCCGGTGATGCCTGGGGGATTGAATACCTGGCCGGGTATACCGTGCCGGTAGGGCAGTATGCGGTGAAATCCGTGATGCCGTACTTTATGGGCGATCGCTTGGAGTACGTGAGCGGCCGTAACTATCAGCGTATCGATAACGGTCTTGGCGTGACGGTGCAGTTTGACTATGGCTTCCGCGTCGATGTGGAACATGTGCTGACTTCCAGCACCGACAACCTCGGTGATATGACGCTGGTGCGTTTGCGTTACGATTTCTAATCGCAACCGACGTAAAAAAGGCCGCTTGCGCGTAATGCCGGTCAGTTAAGCAAAGTTCTGAATAAGAATGTACGACGTTGTTTAAGTGGGCGTCCCCCTCTCCAGAGGGAGAGGGCCGGGGTGAGGGGGCTTTTGCGTTGGTATGTATCCCCTCACCCTAACCCTCTCCCAAAGGAGAGGGGACAATATCGCCTTAACTGACAAGCATTACGCTTGCGCGGCCTGTTTCATTGCTTCTCCGGCATCAGAATCCGCCGCGCGCCGAACGACCCACCGCTTCACCCAATTGCCACACCGCCATCGCATAATGGGTGCTGTGGTTGTAGCGGGTAATGGTGTAGAAGTTTGGCAGACCATACCAGTACTGGTAGCCGGTGCCGATATCCAGACGCAGCAGGCTGGCTTCCTGATTGTCGCCCAACGATCCTTGCGGGCTCAGACCGGCCTCCGCCAGACTGGCAACCGAGTAGCGGGTTTTAAAGCCATTTTCCAGCCCAGGTGCCTGACCGTTTGCCTGTATCGCCACCGGTTCCCCTTTGGCCCAGCCATGCGCTTTAAAGTAGTTGGCGACGCTACCGATGGCATCCACGGGATCCCACAGGTTGATATGACCATCACCGTTGAAGTCAACCGCATAGCTCTTGAATGAGGACGGCATGAATTGGCCGTAGCCCATCGCCCCGGCGAAAGAACCGCGCAGCTCCAGCGGGTCATCCCCTTCGGTGCGTGACATCAGCAGGAAAGTTTCCAGTTCGCCGGCAAAGTAATCGGCGCGACGCGGATAGTTGAAGGCCAGGGTAGCCAACGCATCGATAATGCGGGTTTTCCCCATCACGCGGCCCCAACGGGTTTCAACACCGATAATGCCGACGATGATCTCCGGCGGCACGCCGTAGACCTGATAGGCGCGCTGCAACGCATCCTGATACTGATTCCAGAACTGCACGCCGTTTTGCACGTTGTCCGGCGTGATGAACTTGTTGCGATAGCGCAGCCAGGAGCCGTTCGGCCCTGATGGCGGCTGCGTGGTTGGCGTAGGTGCCTGGCGATCCATCAGCCGCAGCACAGAGTCCAGCCGTCTGGCCTGAGCCAACACGTCATGCAGTTGCTGACGATCGAAACCGTGTTCCTGCACCATTTTATCGATAAAACGGGCGGTGTTCGGATTATTGGCGAAATCCCCTCCCAGCAGTTGGCCAGAATGCGCGGGCGTCAACAGGAAACCGCCCTTCACGGTCGTCTCCTGAGGCGTGGCCGGGGTCGACTTCGGCCCGCTGCTACAGGCAGTGAGTAAGGTGAGCAGAGGGAGAAGAACAACTAAATGACGCATCGGATATCCATATAAGCCAAGCCAGTGATAAGTGTGGGTTATGTTAATCCATTGTCAGGTACGAACAAACCGGATTATGTCGCTCATCACAGAACCACCAGCCACTGCAATATAAAGTGTGATCGACAACACAGAAACAAAGCACCACTTAGGGTAAATCGGCGAGGCTGGCAAAAACCTCAGCCTTGATTAAATAGCACGCAAGGCCGGTTAGGCCTATCGCCACTGGCTATCTGTGGGCCAAGCGGTCACAATGCCGCATCTCTCCCGGCCCAAACAGGAAATACCATGTCTTGCCACTACCCCGCCCATTACGCCTTTGATAACGAAAGCGACGCCTGGCAGATCCGCTTTCGCGATTTTCCTGAACAGCAGGCCGCCTGCTATAAACGTGAAGATATCGAACTGGAAGCACAGGAAAGCCTGCTGATTGCCATCGCCATGGAGATGGAAGAAGGCCGTCCGGTGCCCGCCCCCTCCCCTGCTCTGCCGGATGAGTTGGCGATCCACCTGCCGGTGCTGGTGAAGCTCAAGCTCGAACTGCATAACATTATGCTGGCCGAAGCCACCGCCAAAGCCGACCTGGCACGCAAACTGGGCTTTAACGCCGGACAAATGGATCGCCTGCTGGATGTGGCCTATGCCTCAAAAGTGGAAGCACTGGAACAGGCTCTTTACCTGTTGGGGTATGAAGTGCAAACCTCGGTAACAGAGGTTCGCCAAGGTTAAGAAAAATATTTTTGTCGGGGGCTAAATATTCTCCACTTTTCGCCGATGTGTTGGTTACCGAATCACCAAAAGCAAAAAGTGAAGGCTAAAAATGGAGTGGAGTCGCCGCAATATCTGGGCCATTATTCTGCTGTCGTGCCTTGTCTTCTGGGCCATCCTGCTGACCGGCGCCAACGCCGTCGCCTGACCCCTTTCATAACATCACAGCAAGCATAATGATAAAGCCCGCTTCAGCGGGCTAATGCGTTTTTTACCGGATAAAAAAGGTAAATAAAAATCGTTTAAAAACAGTCAGCACTGGTTAAGAAACCGTCAATAAGTGTGATCAAAAACACAGTATTGTAATCAGGTTGGCATTGGGGGTACATTAGCGCCGATCCTGTCGTGATTCATGTTTTACCTCAAGGACGTTGAAACGCGACAACCGGGTAATCCGTGGCCAAGGACGTTGTTCTTCCTATTGAAGGATCCGCCTATTAGCCTTGGACTACCCACAAAACACTCAGCACAACAATCGGGATCATTGGCTTGCGAGGGACTCCAAACGGGAGTTGTTCAGTGAAATATTTTGTTATGGGCGTTTCATTCATGTTGGTAACATGGATTGGCACCTTTATGCTGATGGTTGCATAACCAAGGCATGACCGGGAATTTAGATAAAGGGGCGCATAAGCGCCCCTTTGTTGTTTCTGCGCGCCGGTTATTTTCCCGGCATCATGCGGCGCAAAGTGTCATCCTTGCGCAAATAATGGTGATATAACGCCGCCAACGCATGGGCGCCAATAATAAAGTAACCGGTATTGGCCAGCGTCTCGTGCGTGCTTTTGATTACCCGGCGCAGCAACGGATCCGGCGTGACGAACTGCGGCACCTGCCAGCCCAACAGCACCCATTCCTTTCCCCCGTAAGCCAGCGTCAACACGCCCAGCACCGGCAAGGTCAAAAACAGCAGATAGAGCAAGGCGTGAAAGATTTTGGCGCCCCATTCCTGCCACTCTTCAAGCGGTGGCGTGGTTGCCGGAGTGGCATAACGCCGACGCAACCCCAGCCGAATGAACATCAGCAGGAACACCGTCAGACCAAAGTTAAAATGCAGATTTTTTACCCACGACGCCATATCATCCGGCACCGAATTTTTCAGCAGCATTGCCGCATAGGTGAGGATCACCATCAGCAGTGTCAACCAGTGCAGAACAATTTGCGATTTTGCGTAACGATGCCCCATATACTTTTCCTGATAAATAAAGAAAATCTTATTGGAGCATAGTGGGTAAATAATGAAGAAAACCTTAGCAGGAACAAAAAAGGCCGGGACGAATGCCCGGCCTGAAGCCATTACCTGGTTGCAGCCGGGGTGCTCTTGGCCGGTTTGATCAGCCCATCGGCGCGGAACATCGCTTTGATGCCGCGTACCGCCTGGCGGATACGATCCTGATTTTCGATAAGCGCAAAGCGCACGTGAGTGTCGCCGTAATCGCCAAAACCGATACCTGGCGAGACGCAGACCTTGGCCTCCGCCAACAGGCGTTTGGCAAATTCCAGCGAGCCGAGGTGCGCATAAGGCTCGGGGATCTTGGCCCAGACGTACATGGACGCTTTCGGGTTTTCCACCATCCAGCCCGCCTCATGCAGCCCTTTCACCAACACATTGCGACGCTGACGATACTGCTCTGCAATGTCCAGCACGCACTGCTGATCGCCTTCCAGCGCAGCAATCGCCGCGACCTGCAGCGGGGTGAAGGTCCCGTAGTCGTGGTAACTCTTGATGCGCGCCAGCGCGTTGACCAACTCCGGGTTACCGACCATAAAGCCGATGCGCCAGCCCGCCATATTGTAGCTTTTCGACAAGGTGAAAAATTCGACCGCGATGTCCTTGGCGCCGGGCACCTGCATAATCGACGGCGCTTTCCAGCCGTCATAAACAATGTCGGCATAGGCCAGATCGTGGATCACCAGCACGTCGTACTGCTTGGCCAGCGCGACCACGCGTTCGAAGAAATCCAATTCAACGCACTGGGCGGTTGGGTTTGACGGGAAACCGAGGATCATCATTTTCGGACGCGGAATGGTTTCACGAATGGCGCGCTCCAGCTCACCAAAGAAATCCACGCCGTCCACCAGCGGCACTGAACGTACCTGGGCACCGGCAATCACCGCGCCGTAAATGTGGATCGGGTAACTCGGGTTCGGCACCAGCACCGTGTCGCCGTGATCGAGCGTCGCCAGCATCAGGTGCGCCAGCCCTTCTTTCGACCCTATGGTGACAATAGCTTCGCTTTCGGGATCGATCTCCACCTGGTAGCGGTCGGCATACCAGCGTGAAATGGCGCGACGCAAACGCGGGATACCGCGCGAGGTAGAATAACCGTGGGTGTCGTCACGCTGCGCAACGGTGCAGAGTTTTTCCACGATGTGCGGCGGCGTCGGCCCGTCGGGGTTGCCCATGCTGAAATCGATAATATCCTCGCCGCGACGGCGTGCAGCCATCTTGAGTTCGGCGGTGATGTTGAAGACATAAGGGGGAAGACGTTCAATACGCGTGAAACGGCGTTGCGGACTATTATCAGCCATAGGGACCTCGAAGTGACGTTAGCGCCCGGACCATCCGAGCGACGCGGGCCAATCCAGGATTGGCCGGATATTGAACATATCCCAGCCTCGGCAGGATTGTCGATACCCGGCACAACATTTTTATTTTCTCGCCCGAAACTCCCTCGCCAACAACCCCAGTTGCCAATCATTGCACCACTGCCCTGCCAGCTGGAAATTATCGCGCAGCGTGCCCTCCAGCAAAAAGCCGCAGCTTTCCAGCAGCCGGCGCGAAGCCAGATTGCCCTCGGTCACGGTGGCGTTCACTTTGTGGAAGCCGCAGGCGTTAAAGGCAAAATCCAACACCGCCGGCAGCCATTCCTTACCGTAGCCCTTGCCCTGCGCTTCCGGCAGGCAGCCAAAACCCACTTCCGCCTGTTGGTAGGGCAACCACTGCGGGCGAAACCCGGTGATGCCCAACACCTGGCCATTGGCCTTTTCGCGGATCACCAGACACAGCCATTGTTCCCGGTGCTTATCCCAGGTCGGTAAGCGAGCCTCAAACCGGCCGCGGATTTCCTCTTCACTGCACGGATCGGCGATATAACGTATCACCAACGGATCCTGATACAGGCGTAAAAAAAGCGGCCAATCGTCGGCGGTCATCGTCTGCAGGGTTAAACGCTCAGTTACCAGTTTGATCACAAAAATCTCCGAAAAACGAAAATGAGGAAGTTACGAATGAAAGATATCCCTTTATTTTCCTCTATTAAATCCAGATAATCATTAACGTCAAAACAACAAAACCATAACGCCTTACCCGGTCCTCTACAACCGTCCGTCGTTGCCTAACGGCAGCGCGAGGAGAACATCATGGCTTCCTTATTCATTGACGATATTCCCAGCGCCATTAAAACCGTCAAGCAGCAACTGCGACAGGCATTGCCGCATTACCGCGAGGCTTTTCTGGCACTGGAAGAAAACATCCGCCAACAGGTTGAACAAATCCGTCAGGAGCTGGCCGCCGGTCAGAATCCGGTGCCGCAAATCGATGCCGAAGATATTCTGCAGCAACGCGTCAGCGAGCAGCAAAAAGCGTTGATCAAACAGCGCGGCGCCTGCGCCATTCGTGGCGTATTCCCGCGCGACAAAGCTGAGGCCTGGAACCGGGAAGTCGGCAACTATCTCGAGCGCAACAATTTCGTTGAACGCCTGAAAGGGGCCGCCGAAGACAACTACTTTGGCAAACTGGCCGCCAGCAAGCCGCAGATCTACGGCATTTACTGGTCAAAACCGCAGGTGGAAGCACGTCAGGACGCTCGCATGCACGCGGTGCAGGTGTTCCTCAACAGCCTGTGGGAAACCGAGAGTAACGGCAAACAACATTTTGACCCGACGCGTGTCGCCACCTATGCCGATCGCACCCGTCGTCGTCCGCCAAACTCCTCTTCACTCGGGCTGTCGCCGCACGTAGACAGCGGCACTATCGAACGCTGGCTGGATGAGAACTTCCGCTACGTTTACCGTCACGTGTTCTCCGGCAACTGGCAGGCATACGATCCTTTCGCCGCCGACGGGCGCACCGAAGTGCGCGAGATCGCCTCACCGGCGGTGTGCTCGATGTTCCGCACCTTCCAGGGTTGGACAGCGTTAACACCGCAGCGTACCCACGCCGGTACGCTGAATCTGGTGCCAATCGCCAACGCCATGGCCTATGTGTTATTGCGTGCGCTGCAGGATGACGTCGCTGACGACGATCTGTGCGGCGCCGCCCCGGGCCGCGCGTTGTCAATCTCCGAAAAATGGCATCCCCTTTTATTAAGTGGGATTTCCCCTATTCCCGATCTGGAGCCGGGCGACACGGTGTTCTGGCACTGCGACGTGATCCACGCGGTGGAAAATGAACATAACGGTGAGTTCGACAGCAACGTGATGTACATCGCCGCCGCGCCAGGCTGCGAGAAAAACGACGCTTACCTGCAACGCCAACTGCCCAGCTTTATGAGTGGTAAAACACCGCCGGATTTCGCGCCCGATGATTTCGAAGTGGATTTCGAAGGACGCGCCACAGTGGATCTGTTGACGCAGCTCGGCAAGGAACAGTTAGGCATCAAATAACGCCGTCCCCCGTGGCGCGCCGCCCGGCCGCCACGGGATCAATCCGCTGTGATATACTCCGCCCTATCTTTCTGCCGCCGCGAGAGTCCGTCGTGCACCCTTTTTTTGAAATGTTGTTAGCGGTATTCGATCGCGCAGCGCTGATGCTGATCTGCCTGTTTTTCCTTACCCGCACTCGCTTGTTCCGTCAGTTGCTGCAAAAAGAGGACCATACGCCGCTTGAACTGGGCATGGTCACCGCCATTTTCTCGCTGTTTGCCCTGTTCAGCACCTATTCGGGCGTCAACGTTGAAGGCTCGCTGGTCAACGTGCGGGTGATCGCCATCATGGCCGGTGGCATCCTGTTCGGCCCCTGGGTGGGGGTAATCACCGGTGTCATTGCCGGGGTACACCGCTACCTGATTGATATCGATGGCATCACCTCGGTTCCCTGCCTGATCACCAGCATCATTGCCGGTATCAGCGCTGGCTATATCAACCTGAAGGTGAAAAAAGAGCAACGCTGGCGCGCCGGGATCATCGGCGGCATGCTGTGCGAATGCTTGACCATGCTACTGATCGTGCTGTGGGCCAAGCCGACCGAACTGGGGCTGGATATCGTTTCCAAAATTGCCCTGCCGATGATCCTCGGCACCGTGTGTATCGGTCTGATCGTGCTGCTGGTGCAGAGCGTGGAAGACGAAAAAGAAGTGATCGCCGCGCGGCAGGCCAAGCTGGCGCTGGATATTGCCCGCAAAACGCTGCCCTATTTTCGCAATATCAACAGCGAATCGCTGGCCACCATTTGCGACATCATTCGCCAGGACATTCAGGCCGACGCGGTGGCGATCACAGACACTCACCAGGTGATGGCCTATGTCGGCGTGGGGGAAGAGGCCTACCCGATTGGCCGCGAAGGGTTGAGCCGCGTGACCCGCGAAAGCATCCGGCACGGCAAGATCATCATAAAAAATAACCTGGAGAACCCCGCCACGCCGCAAATCCACTCGCAGTTGGTGATCCCGCTATGGGAAAAGGGGGAAGTGACCGGTGCGCTGAAAATTTACTACTGCCACGCCCACCAGATCACCAATACGCTGAAGGTGATGGCGGTCGGCCTGTCGCAAATCATCTCCACCCAAATGGAAGTGTCACGCATTGAGCATCTGCGCCAGATGGCGGACAAGGCGGAAATGCGCGCTCTGCAGAGCAAAATCAACCCCCATTTCCTGTTCAACGCCTTGAACGCCATTTCCTCTTCGATCCGCATCAATCCGGACACCGCCCGCCAGTTGATTATCAACCTGTCGCGCTACCTGCGTTATAATTTGGAACTGAACGACGAGTTGATCGACATCCGCAAGGAGCTGCACCAAATCCAGGATTACATCGCCATCGAACAGGCGCGTTTCGGTGCCAAACTGACGGTGATTTATGACATCGATGACGATATCTCGGTACGCATTCCCAGCCTGCTGATCCAACCGCTGGTGGAGAACGCCATCGTGCACGGCATTCAGCCGTGCAAAGGCAAGGGAGTGGTGGTGATTGCGGTGAAAGATCAGGGCGATCGGGTCAGAATTTCGGTCAAAGATACCGGCCACGGTATCGACCGGCAAGTCATCGAACGTGTCGCGCGCAACGAGATGCCGGGGCACAACATCGGCCTGCTGAACGTGCATCACCGGGTGTCTCTGCTGTACGGTGAAGGGCTGCGCATTCGGCGCCTGGAACCTGGTACCGAAATTGCCTTTTACATCAGCAAAAACGGCGGCAAACTGCCGGTGGATAACCGCGCATTGCCGGCCAGGGAGCCATCATGAAAGCCATCATCGTCGAAGACGAGTTCCTCGCTCAGGAGGAGCTCAGCTACCTGATCAAGAAGCACAGCAATATCGTCATCGAAGCCACCTTCGAAGACGGGCTGGACGTGCTGAAATACCTGCAAAACCATCAGGTCGACGCCATCTTTCTCGACATCAATATTCCGTCGCTGGACGGGGTGCTGCTGGCACAAAACATCAGTAAATTTGCGCACCGGCCTTCGATTGTGTTTATCACCGCCTATAAAGAACATGCGGTGGAAGCGTTCGAAATCGAGGCGTTTGACTACATTCTCAAGCCCTATCACGAAGCGCGCATCGTCACCATGCTGCAAAAGCTGGAAGCGCTGCATAGCCGCCCCGCCAGTCTGCCGGAGCAGGCCAGCGCGCCGAACCGCAGCAGCCACAGCATTAACCTGATTAAAGACGAGCGGATTATCGTTACCGACATCGACGACATTTACTATGCCGCTGCCGATGAGAAAGTGACGCGGGTTTATACCCGACGCGAAGAGTTTGTGATGCCGATGAACATCACCGAGTTTTACGGTCGTCTGCCCGAAGAACATTTCTTCCGCTGCCACCGTTCCTACTGCGTCAATCTGTCGAAAATTCGCGAGATCGTGCCGTGGTTCAACAACACCTATATTCTGCGGCTGAGCGACCTCGATTTTGAAGTGCCGGTCAGCCGCAGCAAGGTAAAAGAGTTTCGCAAGCTGATGCGTCTGTAATCGCCAGAGGCTACCAGCGCGGTCCCGGCCCGTAGTAATAGCCCGGGGGTGGCGGAGGGGGCATGCGGTAATGCGGACGATCACGCCATTCACGCCGTGGCGGGCCGTAATAGATCACCCGTGGCGGCGGGCCATAGTAATAACCCCGTGGCCGTTCATAGCCCCGGTGTTCTGCCCACCAGCGCGGATCGCGCCAGCGACCGCCGTCCCAGTAGTGCCCGCGATCATCGCGATCGCCAATATGCAATGAAAGCCCCGGCACATTCACGCCGATGGATACGTCCGCATGGCTCACCAACGGTAGCGACAGCAGTGCGGCTAATAACAACAGTATTTTTTTCATCTTAACGACTCCTGCAGAGCGGAACCCGTCCGTTCACCGTTAACATAGGCTTGCGCCGGCGGCCGCTCTATAGGAACAGTGCCCATTTACGCCTTTCGCACACATCCTTCACAATTCAAACACAATCATGCACCGTTGATTTACAATAAATCGCTGATATTCTTGATATAGATCACGTCTCATCAGGTGCATTTCATCCCCTTTTACCCGCTAAAACGGCAACTCATGCACTGCCTGATGCATTTCATTCCTCCCCTTGTGCAACTCATTCCCGATCCGCCGCCGAGTGGTACTACCAGCCATATAATATGCCCATACCGCGGGGCATCAGACGCTACCGCAAATTCTCGCCAACGGCTGACCGCCCGGCAATGCACACACAGGAAGGAGACCGGCCATGAACACCAAACCGGCAAATCGCAGCTTAATCGTTCTGGGCACCATCATCTGCCAGATGGGTCTCGGTACTATCTATACCTGGAGCCTGTTCAACCAGCCGCTGGTCGACAAGTTCCACTGGGGCCTCGGTGATGTTGCTACCACCTTCTCCATCACCAGCTTCTTCCTGGCCTTCGCCACCCTGTTTGCCGGCAAGCTGCAGGAACGCTTCGGCATCCGTAACCTGACGCTGTTCTCCGGTATCCTGGTCGGTCTGGGCCTGATTGCCAGCGCCTACGTCAGCTCACTGGATATGATTTACCTGCTGGCCGGCGTGGTGGTCGGTTTCGCGGTAGGTATCGCCTATATCTCTACCCTGTCCAACCTGATCAAGTGGTTCCCGGCCAACAAAGGGCTGATCTCCGGTATCTCGGTGGGTGCCTTCGGCAGCGGCAGCCTGCTGTTCAAATACGTTAACGCCGCGCTGATTGCCGACGTCGGCGTGTCCAGCGCCTTCTTCTACTGGGGTGCCATCGTGATGGCGCTGATTGTTCTGGGCTCCCTGCTGCTGAAAGAACCCGTACTGGCGAGCCAATCTGCACAACAACGCGCAGGCAACCTGGGTAACGACTTCAGCGTACGCCAGATGCTGGCCACCAAAGAAGCCTACCTGCTGTTCATGATTTTCTTCGCCGCCTGCATGAGCGGTCTCTACCTGATTGGCATCGTGAAAGACATGGGTGTGCAACTGGCCGGGATGGATTTGGCGACCGCCGCCAACACCGTGTCCGCCGTCGCTATCTTCAACACCGCAGGCCGCATCATTCTGGGTACGCTGTCAGATAAAGTGGGCCGTATGCGCGTCATCAGCTTCACCATGCTGGTTACCGTGCTGGCGATTGTGGCGCTGAGCTTCCTTACCCTGAACCACACGCTGTTCTTTATCTGCGTCGGCGCAGTCGCCTTCTGCTTCGGTGGCAACATCACCGTCTTCCCGGCGATTGTCGGTGACTTCTTCGGCCTGAAAAACCACAGCAAAAACTACGGCATCATCTATCAGGGCTTTGGTTTGGGCGCGCTGGCCGGTTCATTTGTCGCCAAATACTTCGGTGGCTTCCACGCGACCTTTATGGTGATTGGCGTGCTGTCCATCGCTTCCCTGGTCATCACCCTGTTCATCAAGGCACCGAAAGCGGTGGCGCAGGAAGAAGATCAATTCCAGCCGGCACATCTGGCTAAAGCCTGATACCTCAAACGGCAAAAGGGGCGCAACCCATAAGGTTGCGCCCCTTTTTTTATCGCTGCATCAGGTTACAGATGCATGCCCAACGTTTGGCGCAGGTGGGCACCGGCACCCAGCAAGCCCGGCTGGCCATGGGTGATCATGAATACCGGGATCTCACGTACATAATCTTTGAAACGCCCTTTATCCTCGAACGCCGCACGGAAACCAGAGGCTTTAAAGAACTCCATAAAGCGCGGCACAATGCCCCCGGCAATGTAAACGCCGCCAAAGGTTCCCAGGTTCAACGCCAGGTTCCCGCCGAACCGGCCCAAAATAACGCAGAACAGCGACAGAGCGCGGCGACAATCGATGCAGCTGTCGGCCAGCGCTCGCTCGGTAATGTCCTTCGGCTCCAGTTTTTCCGGCAGGCGGTTATCCGACTTGACGATGGCGCGATAAAGGTTGACCAGGCCCGGCCCGGACAAGACGCGCTCGGCGGAAACGTGCCCCACTTCGGCGCGCAACACCTCCAGAATGATGTCCTCTTCTTCGCTGTTCGGCGCAAAATCCACGTGGCCGCCCTCACCCGGCAGGCTCACCCAGCGGCGGTTAACGTGCACAAGGTGCGCTACCCCCAGACCGGTACCGGCACCGTAGACTGCAATCGGTTTGCCTTTCTGCGCGCTGCCGCCGCCGAACTGCAACACGTCGTCCTGCGACAGCATCGGGATCGCCATCGACACGGCGGTAAAATCATTAATCACTTCCAGATGGTTCAATCCCAGATTGGCCTTCATCTCTTTAATCGAGAACGCCCAGGTATGATTGGTCATGGCAACCCAGTCTTCGGTGACCGGGCAGGCAATCGCGATACAGGCGTCTTGCACCTGAATATCATGCTCTTGCACGTATTGACGGATCACCGCTTCCAGACTGTCAAACTCCAGGCCGGAATAGGTTTTCGCCTGGGTAATCTCACCCGTCGCCACAGTGCACAACGCCAGGCGGGCATTAGTGCCGCCTACATCACCTACGAGGGCATAGGTCATCAGTATCTTCTCCGCAAAATGAATAATAGAAAGCTGCCCACACTGTAAAATCCCGCTGCAAAAACAACAATCACCATCCTTCACGCTGCCATCCATTAGCGATCCAGATCACAAAAAACGTTTCAGCCCGACCGTTTCATGCCGATTTGAAACAAATTGCGGCAAAAAACGCACCGCCGTGGCTGTTAACCGTCATCACTCAAAGGCACTATTAACCCGTTGTGAACCTGGCCCAGCCGGAAATTTCTTTGCGTGCCTGCCTGGCGATTGTCTGGCAAGCTGGCGCTATAACCCAATCACCCGTTCGCCCTGCCAGCCAGAGGGCCATTGACAAGGGATCCCCGCATGTTGCACCCGCGCGCCAATGCCATGTTGGCTTTCGCTCTGCCAGCTCTCGTTATCGGTTCTGCCTCAAGTTTGGTGCTCATTCTGGTGATGAAGTTCGCCGAGGCGCTGCAACGGCTGCTCTGGGTCAATGTTCCCGCGGCGTTGAATATCGACACTCACTCCCCCTGGTGGTTAATCGGCATGTTGACGCTGACCGGCGTCGCCGTCGGCTTGATTATCCGCTATCTTCCCGGACATGCCGGGCCGGATCCGGCGACCGAGTCGTTGATCGGTATGCCGTTGCCGCTGGCGGCAGTCCCCGGACTGGGGCTGGCGCTGATTATTGGCCTGGCGGGTGGCGTCAGTTTGGGGCCGGAAAACCCGATCACCGCCATCAATATTGCTCTGGTGGTGGCGGCAGGCTCGCGTTTGCTGCCTAAAGTACCGCGCATGGACTGGATTATTCTCGCGGCGGCCGGCACCATCGGCGCGCTGTTTGGCACCCCGGTTGCCGCGGCGCTGATCTTTTCGCAAACCCTGGCGGGCAACAATGATGTGCCGCTGTGGGACCGGCTGTTCGCTCCGCTGATGGCGGCGGCGGCCGGGACGGTCACCACCCAGCTATTTTTCACCCCGAATTTCTCGCTGCAAATTGATGCCTATGCCGCCACCCGGCTGGCGGATATTTTCAGCGGCTCGATCGTCGCCCTGATCGCCATCGCGCTGGGCATGGTGGCGGTGTGGAGCTTTCCGCACGTCCATCGCCTGTTCCACTCGCTTAAAAATCCGGTGCTGATGCTGGGGTTAGGCGGCTTTGTGCTGGGGCTGCTGGCGCTGATCGGCGGCGAAATCACGCTGTTTAAAGGGCTGGATGAAATGAAGCGGCTGGCAATTGGCGAGAATTTCTCCGTCACCGAGCTGCTGCTGATTACGCTGACCAAACTGGCGGCGCTGGTGATTGCCGCTGCCAGTGGCTTTCGCGGCGGACGCATCTTCCCGGCGGTGTTTGTGGGCGTAGCCCTGGGGCTGATGTTGCATCAGCACGTCCCGGCAGTGCCCGCGGCCATCACCGTCTCTTGCGCGATTATGGGGTTAGTGCTGGTGGTCACGCGTGACGGCTGGCTCAGCCTGTTTATGGCCGTTGCGGTGGTGCCGGAACTGCACCTGTTGCCGGTGTTGTGCATCGTGATGCTGCCCGCCTGGTTGGTACTGGCGGGCAAACCGCTGATGCTGGTGGGCAAACGCCAACCGCCCCACGAGGATTAGGCGAGCGCGTATTCCGCTGCGGCGCGCGCATGGATCTCGGTGGTATCAAATACCGGCACCGATGCATCTTGCGCGCTGACCAGCAGGCCAATCTCGGTACAGCCGAAAATAATGCCCTGTGCGCCCTGTTGCTCCAGGTCGCCGATAATGCGGCGATACTCATCGCGCGACCCATCGCGGATTTTGCCCAGGCACAGCTCTTCATAAATAATGCGGTGCACGATGTCGCGATCGGCGGCGACCGGGGTGACCACCTCAATGCCGTACTTTTCCTGCAGCCGTCCGCGATAGAACTCCTGCTCCATGGTAAAGCGGGTGCCAAGCAACCCAACGCGACGAATGTCCTGTTGGCGCACTTGCAGCGCCGTGGCGTCGGCGATGTGGATCAGCGGTAAACCGCTGGCCTGCTCAACCGCATCCGCCACCTTGTGCATGGTGTTGGTGCAAATGACAATGGCCTGCGCACCGGCGGCGCGTAGAGAGGCGGCGGCGTCAGCCAACAAGCGTCCTGCGCCGTCCCAGTCGCCCTGATGCTGCAGGCGTTCCACCTCGTGAAAATCGACGCTGTAGAGCACGATTTTAGCCGAATGCAGACCGCCCAACTGTTGCTTAACCTGTTCGTTGATCATGCGGTAATAAGGAATGGTCGATTCCCAACTCATGCCGCCCAACAGACCCAACACTTTCATCGTTCGCTCCCCTGTCCATTGCCGTAATACTTCGACATTACCTGAGAATCGAAGCGATGACGACGGCTTATTTCGCACCGGAATTAGCCGGCTGGCGCGTCTCGAACCAACGCTGACGCAGCGTATCGTAGGCCCAGTTATAGACCATGGTGTACGGCAGGAAGAACAGGAAGAAACCGAGCTCCAGCATAAAGGCCTGGACGAAAGAAATATTCAGCATCCAGGCGGCAATCGGCACACCGATCAGCACAAAACCGGCCTCAAAACCCAGCGCGTGGAACACCCGCACTTTAAGGTTACGCACCACGCGGCTCACCGGCCACAGACGGTCAAATACGGTGTTATAAATCATGTTCCACACCATGGCGACGGTAGATAACATCACCGCCAACGCACCGACCTGTACCATCGAACGGTTGAGCAGCCAGGCGCCCAACGGGGCGCAAATCATCACGGCAATAGCTTCGAAACCGATGGCGTGGACGATACGTTCAATGAAAGACTTGTTTTGCAGTTGCATACATCACCTGTTTTTTTACCTTATGAATTTGCAGGGGCGCGCAAGTCACGCCCGTATTAATCGGAGCGAGTTTATTCGCCTCCTCCGAAAACAAGGTGATTATCATCTGATTTTTAGGTAGGTTAAAGATAGGTTCCATCGATAAAGTAGATACATTATGCGCTATTCCCCCGAAGCTTTGCTGGCGTTTGTCGAGGCAGCCGCCCTTGGCTCTTTCTCTGCCGCGGCCCGTAAACTGCGCAAAAGCCAGTCGACCATCAGCACCGCGATCGCCAACCTGGAGGCCGATCTCGGTTTGATCCTGTTCGATCGCCAGGCACGGCAACCCGTGTTAACCGCCGCCGGCCACAAAGTGCTGGGCCATGTGCAGGAGATACTCGCAGCCAGCGAACGGCTGGACGCACTGAGCATTCGGCTGGCGGATAATATTGAGCCACGCCTCAGCCTGGTGTTTTCCGATACCTACCAACCGAAACACCATGACCGACTGATGCATCTGTTCGAACAGCGCTATCAGGATATCGAACTGGAATGGATGATCGCCGAAGACGGCGACGTCCTCGATCTGTTGCAAAGCGGCCGCGCGCATCTCGGTATGGTGGAAGTTCAGGCCAGCTACCCGCCGGACATCGGCTTTGCGCGCCTGCCGGAACAGACGGAAATGGGATTGTTCATCGCGCATACGCACCCGCTGGCACAGACGGCCTCGCCGACGCCTGAACAACTGTCGAGCACCCGCCAACTGATCTTGAACACCTATAGCGGCGCTGAAACTGCCCGCTCTGGCGGCCGGGTGTGGTCCGCCCCCAGCTACCTGCTGTTGCTGGAAATGGCGGAACAAGGGTTCGGCTGGGCGGTACTGCCGAACTGGCTGGTAAAACAATATGGGCGTGACAAATTAACCGAACTCAAACCACGGGGCTGGCCGAAACTGATTTCAGTCGATGCGGTATGGTCCAAGTTGACCCCGCCGGGACCGGCGGGGTATTGGCTGCTGGAGCGCCTGTTGGAAAGCGAGCAGGATCAGGCCGCCGCGTTGCGTAACTGAAGGGCGCGCGAGATGGTATCCAGCAGTTCGGGAATATCCATCTTCGGCAGTACTACTTCAATAAAGGCCAACTGTGGGCTGTCGGCCACTTCGCTCAGTGCCTGCCGCAACTGTTCCGGCTCGGTTACGCGTAGCGCTTTCACCTGATGTTCGCCGCCCAACGCTTGCGGCACCTGGGTCCAGTTCCACTGGGCGATGTCGTTATAACGCTGTTGCGGGCCGTGGATCGCCCGCTCAATGGTGTATCCGTCATTATTCAGCAGGAAAATCACCGGCTTCAACCCATCACGCAGCATCGATCCCAATTCCTGCACGGTCAGTTGCGCCGAACCATCGCCGATCAACAGTATCACTCGCCGATCCGGCTCCGCTGTCTGTGCACCGAACGCCGCCGGCAAGGTGTAACCGATGGATCCCCACAGTGCCTGGACGACAAAACGACAGCCTTGCGGCAGGCTCAGCGATGCCGCGCCAAAACAGGCAGAGCCTTGTTCGGCGAACAGGATATCGCCCGGCCGCAGAAAATCCTGTATCTGTTGCCAAAAACCGTGCTGATCCAGGCCACTGCCGTTCGGATCCGGCAACACCGAGCGTTTGATGTCCGGCAGTTGCCATTGTTTTGCCAGTGACAACGTTAACTGGTGTAACGCGATGACCGCGTCGCGCATCGGGATTTGGCTAAACACCTGCTGCCCTACACGCGCTTCAAATGGCTGAATATCAATGCATTTCTCCGCAGGAAGATGCTGACTGAAACCGGCGGTAATGGTATCGGTAAAGCGGACCCCAACGTTGATCACCACGTCGGCGTTCTCAATCAGTTGTTTCACCTGTGGCTCGCTGGCCGCACCGACGTAGGTCCCGGTAAAACAGGCATGGGTTTCATCCAACACGCTCTTGCCCAGCAACATGGTCGAATGCGGCATATCCACTTCGTTCATCCACTGTTCCAGCACCCTTTCGGCCCCGAAGCGCTCAGCCAGAAAATCCGCCAGCAGAGAAACTCGCCGGGCCGGCAACAGGATTTCGCGCGCGGCGCCAATAAAGGCTTGCAGCGAAGCCTGGGAAAGATTGGCCTGCCGTAGCATCAGCGGGGCCGGCCGAGACACCAGCGGCGCTTCCGCCACATCGCTCGGCAACAGCAGATAGACCGGACGGCGCTCAAACAACGCCGTGGTCAGCAGACGATCGATTTCCCCCTCGGCGTTGTCGGCGGTGAGGCTGGCCTGCGCGACGGTCACCTCTTTCGCCATACGGGCAAAGTGGCCAAAATCCCCATCGCCCAGGGAGTGATGCAGCAACTCCCCGGCCCGTTGCGCACGCAGCGCCGGGGCACCCACCACGTGGATCACCGGCAGATATTCGGCGTAACTGCCGGCAATACCGTTGACCGCGCTCAGTTCGCCTACGCCAAAGGTGGTCAATAGGGCGGCGGCAGGTTTGCAGCGCGCGTAACCGTCTGCGGCATAGGCGGCATTGAGTTCGTTGGCACACCCCACCCAGGTGATTTGCGGATGGTCGATCACATGATCGAGAAACTGCAGATTGTAGTCCCCGGGCACGCCAAAGAAGTGCCGGATGCCGATCTGAGCCAAACGATCGAGTAGGTAATCAGCCACCGTATAGTTTTTACTCATGATCATCACCTGCCAAAGGTTAAGATTTTCAGTATTAAGTATCGGAGATGTTGTATAAATTTCGAGCTTTATGTTTAAAAGGTGACTGGAAACCCTGCGTTACATCTACGCACCCTTGGCTGGCATAAGGGATACCTCATAAGCAGTATTTATAATGCCCTGAGGGCTAAGCGTGATCGACGGCTCTGACAAACCGTGTGAAAGCGCATACACTAAAATTCATTTCACCTCTGCTGAAAAGGGTTCGTATGCGCTACCAGGCTGATTCTTCGCGCTATCAAAATATGGAATACCGCCGCTGCGGCCGTAGCGGCCTGAAGCTCCCGGCAATTTCACTCGGTTTATGGCATAACTTTGGCGACACCACGCTGCATGACAATGCGCGCAAGCTGATCCACTGTGCGTTCGATCTCGGCATTACCCACTTTGATCTGGCCAACAACTATGGCCCGCCTCCCGGTTCCGCCGAGGAAAACTTCGGCCGCATTCTCAACGCGGATCTCAAGCCCTGGCGCGATGAACTGATCATCTCCTCAAAAGCCGGTTACACCATGTGGCCTGGGCCTTATGGCGATTGGGGATCGAAAAAGCATCTGGTCGCCAGTCTGAACCAAAGCCTGCAACGGATGGGGCTGGAATACGTGGATATCTTCTATCACCACCGTCCGGATCCGGATACGCCGCTGGAAGAAACCATGGCCGCGCTGGACTTGCTGGTGCGTCAGGGCAAAGCGCTGTACGTCGGGTTGTCCAACTATCCTGCCGACCGCGCGCGCCAGGCGTTCAGCATTCTGCAGCAGCTCGGCACGCCCTGCGTGATCCACCAACCGAAATACTCCATGTTCGAACGCTGGGTCGAGCCAGAGTTACTGGATACGCTGGAAGAGCATGGCGTGGGCTCCATCGCCTTCTCACCGCTGGCCGGCGGCCTGTTGACCGATCGCTATTTGCATGGCATTCCGCAAGATTCACGCGCCGCGGGCAGCAGCCAATTCCTGCAACCGGGGCAGCTCACCGAAGATAAATTGGAAAAAGTACGCGGGCTTAATGCTCTGGCGCAACAACGTGGGCAGAAGCTGTCGCAGATGGCGCTGGCCTGGGTATTGCGCGGCGATCGCGTCACTTCGGCACTGATTGGCGCCAGCAAAACCAGCCAGATCGAAGACGCCGTCGGCATGTTGGCGAACCCTACCTTTAGCGAGGATGAGATTGCGCAGATCGAGCAGATATTAATGTAATCGCTTACAATTATCGCCGGTTTCCCGCCGGCGATACCCTTTAATCGCGCCAGACAAATCTTAAATCACTCCCCCTGCCCCGTTTTTAAGAATGCTGCTAAGATTCAGCCCTATTCGCAAAGGCTAATATGCCGATATTGCAGGTAAAACTATAAGGCCGTTTTAGCTTCATTATTATAAAACCGGCCAAGCCGCTGCGGCGGAAAGGAGAATTCATGTTTAAACCTCTGTTATTGGCCGCCCTGTTGGTGGCATCAACGGTACCTGCCATACAGCAGGCACAGGCTGAAGGTCTCAGTATCAATCTGATGCCGGGCGTCTCATTACGTATCGGTGAAGAAGATAACCGCGGCCGCTACTGGGACGGTTATGACTGGCGCGATCGTGACTGGTGGCAGGGCCATCAGGGACGCTACCTGGGCGAACGCAATCGCCGGGGCTACAACTGGGATGGTTATCGCTGGCGCGACAACGATTACTGGCGCAAGCATTATTACTATCATGAGGGGCGCTACCGTAAATACGATAAGCACTACTATAAGCATCATGAAAAGCATCACGGGAAAGGCCGACGTCATGATGACCGCGATCATCGCCATCATGACCACGATGACTGACAGCAAAAGGCCGGCATTCGCCGGCCTTTTCGTTTTGTACCCGATCACAAAATGCTGTTGACCAACAGGTAACCATTCAGCCCAACCACCACCAGCACAATCAATTTACCGACCGTCTGTATACTGCGGCTGTTCACCATGTCCCCCATCAGTTCACGGTTGCCGGTGAACGACAGCAACGGCACCAGCGCCAGTGCAATACCGAAACTCAGCAGCACCTGGCTCAGCACCAGAATACGCGTCGCATCCATTCCCATCATAATGACGATAAACGACGGCAACATAGTCACCACGCGACGGACCCACAGTGGAATGTAAAAACGCACAAACCCCTGCATGACGACCTGCCCTGCCAACGTCCCCACCACGGTGGAGGATAACCCTGCGGCAACCAGACTCAGCCCGAAAATGGTCGCTGCCGCCTGACCCAACAGCGGTTGCAGCGTCAGATAAGCCTGATCGAGATCGGCAATGCCGCTGTGGCCATTAAAGTGGAAAGCCGCGGCGGCGGTGGCCATCATCGCCAGGTTCACAAACCCGGCAATGGTCATGGCAATCGCGACATCGACCTTGGTGGCGGCGTAGCGATCGGCTTTTGAATTCTCGTCGCCAGTCTGCGTTAGCGACGAATGCAGATAAATCACGTGCGGCATAATGGTGGCGCCAAGCACCCCGGCGGCCAGGAATACCGCATCACCATTCGGCAGATCCGGTATCGCCATGCCTTTCAACAACGGCTCCAACTGCGGTTGGGAAAATACCAGTTCCACCATATAGGCCGCGGCGACAAACAGCAGCAAACCGCCGATCACCATTTCCAGCGGTTTCTGCCCGCGTTTTTGCAGCATCAGGATCAGGAAGGTCGCAATACCGGTCAGGATCGCCCCCTCCAGCAGCGTCACGCCCAACAACAGTTTGAAGCCGATCGCCGCGCCGATAAACTCGGCCAGATCGGTAGCCATAGCGATAATTTCAGCCTGAACCCAATAGGCCCAAACCGCCGGGCGCGGGAAACGATCGCGAATATGTTCCGCCAGGTTTTTACCGGTAGCAATACCAAGCTTGGCGGATAACAGCTGGATCAACATCGCCATGACGTTGGCCCACACCACAACCCACAACAGGGTGTAGCCAAAAGAAGCGCCGGCCTGGATGTTGGTGGCAAAATTGCCGGGGTCAATATAGCCGATGGCCGCAATAAATGCGGGGCCCATCAAGGAAAGTTTAACCTTCCTGGAAGGGCGACTAGTGGTCTCAACCACATCACTGTTCAGCATGCTCTGAACCCTTACTTCTAATAAGCCTGGGGTTATTTTATGTAAATGATAATAATTATCAAGTGCATTTAGAGCGGTAGTACTTATCTCTGCAATAGAGAATAACCACGGGTTTAACGAAAGGTTTGGCGGGTAAATGAACATTTTCCGCACTCTGCCGCGCCCCATTCAGCGCACCGCGCCGTTTGAAATCAATTCGGCTCAGGAATAGGAATTTCATATGGTTCTATTAAGCTCTTGATTTTTTATGCTTTACCGTACTAGTTTAAGATGTTTCCCACTATGATTTTCCATATTTGCAATGAAGCTCTCGTTTTTAAACGTGGCGTTACATAAAATGACATCCGAAATTCAGCCTGCCTCAAGTTTGGAGCAAACATGTCCCATATTGCGCACTTTGCGTTGGCGTTAGTGGTCGTTGCGATCCTGGCACTTTTAGTGTGCCGCGATCGTAAAAGCATCCGCATTCGCTACGTTATTCAACTGTTGGTTATTGAAGTACTGCTGGCCTATTTTTTCCTGCATTCGGAAGCGGGTTTAGGCTTTGTAAAAGGATTTGCCGCGCTGTTTGACAAGCTGCTCGGGTTTGCTGGGCAAGGGACTGAATTTGTATTCGGCGGTATGGGCGACAAAGGTCTGGCCTTCTTCTTCCTGAAAGTACTGTGCCCAATCGTCTTTATCTCTGCGCTGATCGGTATTCTGCAATACATTAAAGTTCTGCCGTTTATCATCCGCATTATTGGTACCGTACTGTCAAAAGTAAACGGTATGGGCAAGCTGGAGTCATTCAACGCCGTCAGCTCGCTGATCCTGGGCCAGTCTGAAAACTTCATCGCCTATAAAGATATCCTGGGCAAGATGTCGGAAAAGCGCATGTACACCATGGCGGCAACCGCGATGTCCACGGTTTCCATGTCCATCGTCGGCGCTTACATGACCATGCTGGACGCCAAGTTTGTGGTAGCGGCGCTGGTACTGAACATGTTCAGCACCTTTATTGTGCTGTCATTGGTGAACCCGTATGACACCAGTAAAGAAGAAGAGCTGCATCTGGGCAACCTGCATGAAGGCCAGAGCTTCTTCGAAATGCTGGGTGAGTACATTCTGGCGGGTTTCAAAGTTGCGATTATCGTTGCTGCGATGCTGATCGGCTTTATCGCCCTGATCGCCGCGCTTAATGGCCTGTTCAGCGCCATCTTCGGCCTGAGCTTCCAGGAAATCCTGGGCTACTTCTTCTATCCATTCGCCTGGATTATGGGTATTCCCAAGCACGAAGCGTTGCAGGTTGGCAGCATCATGGCAACCAAGCTGGTTTCCAACGAATTCGTGGCGATGATGGAGCTGCAGAAAATCTCTGCTGAACTCTCTCCACGCAGTATGGGTATTCTGTCCGTGTTCCTGGTTTCCTTCGCCAACTTCTCTTCCATCGGTATTGTGGCCGGTGCGATTAAAGGGCTGAATGAGCATCAGGGCAACGTGGTTTCCCGCTTTGGTCTGAAGCTGGTTTACGGTTCAACGCTGGTCAGCATCCTGTCTGCGTCCATCGCAGGCCTGGTTCTGGGCTAAGCTTAAAAGCCAGTCATGTAAAGGTCGCTTCGGCGGCCTTTTTTATTGCCTGCGATTCAGCTGTGGGAAGGAATGACAGAAAGCAAAAAGCCGACCCTGAGGTCGGCTTTTTAAATGGTGGTGGAGCTAGACGGGATCGAACCGTCGACCTCTTGCATGCCATGCAAGCGCTCTCCCAGCTGAGCTATAGCCCCACAAAAGTGGTACGCTTTAACCGGCGTTACGGTCATCACCAACCCTTCTGAGATAAAGGTTGGTGGAGCTAGACGGGATCGAACCGTCGACCTCTTGCATGCCATGCAAGCGCTCTCCCAGCTGAGCTATAGCCCCACAAAAGTGGTACGCTTTAACCGGCGTTACGGTCATCACCAACCCTTCTGAGATAAAGGTTGGTGGAGCTAGACGGGATCGAACCGTCGACCTCTTGCATGCCATGCAAGCGCTCTCCCAGCTGAGCTATAGCCCCAATCCACAATCACGAAATCCTGTGAACGGGGCGCATGATATGAAACCCCTGAAACACTGTCAACGGCTAAATTGAATTACTCGATCAAGCGCTGAAAAAGCCGCCAAATCAGAACGTTTCACGCTAAAAAATCGCCATGACGGATAAAAATCAGCCGCTACTGGGCTTACTTCACAAAAAACAAAAAACCTTATCCATTGTGTTGCTTTTTAATTAACGGAATGTTAGCGAAATACCCTTGAGTCATCCCCCTCACAGGCATAGACTTCCCCGCGTCGTAAATCCCACAACAATAAACCGAGTCAGTTATGTCGTTGCATTCACCAAAAGAAATCGCTGCGTTAGCCATTCAGGCCGGCGTAAACAAAAGTCGGGCGTCACTCGCCAATCTGCTTATTCTGGGCTTTCTCGCCGGCGCCTTTATCGCGACCGGCTTCCTGCTGGATATCCACGTTATCGGCACCCTTCCAGCCGAATGGGGCTCCTTCGGCGCATTGCTGGGCGCGGCCGTCTTCCCGATAGGACTGATCCTGACGATTCTGGCCGGCGGCGAGTTGCTGACCGGCAATATGATGACCTTGCCTATCGCTTGGTTTGCCCGCCAAATATCGCTGTTCGCCATTGTGCGCAATTGGTTCTGGGTCACGCTGGCCAACTTCGCCGGTAGCCTGGCCGTCGCCTATTTCTTCGGTCACCTGCTTGGCCTGACCGAAGGCGCATTTCTGCACAAAACCCTGTCCATCGCACAAGCCAAAGTGGATGCCGACTTCCTGCACGCCTTTATTTCCGGCGTCGGTTGCAATTGGTTGGTGTGTTTGGCGGTGTGGCTGGCCTTTGCCAGCAAGGACGTACCGGGCAAAGTGATTGGCATGTGGTTCCCGGTGATGGCCTTTGTCGCCATCGGCTTTCAACACGTGGTGGCAAACATGTTTATTATTCCGGCCGCCATCTTTGCGGGCGGTTTAAGCTGGAGCCAGTTCCTGCCCAACTTCACGGCCGTGTTCCTCGGTAACGCGCTGGGCGGCGCAGGCTTCGTCGGCCTGATGTACTTCCTCGCTTACCGCCCCGCCGTTCCGGCCAGTGAACAGGCCTGATGTACTTCCTCGCTTACCGCCCCGCCGTTCCGGCCAGTGAACAGGCCTGATCGATATCGATAAAAAAAGCCCCGGGATTGCTCCTCGGGGCTTTTTCATTTATGGGTCCAGAAACTATCAGGCCTGAGCTTCACGCCCAGCGATGTAAGCCAGCGCCAGATCGATGCGCTGCAAAGAACGCGCCTGACCGATAGCATGCACGGTCACGTCCATGCCCGGTGACTGACCGGCACCAGTGACCGCTACGCGCAGCGGCATGCCGACCTTGCCCATGCCTACGCCCAGCTCATCTGCCGTGCCCTGAATAGCGTCATGCACGTTTTCCGGCGTCCAGGCAGTAATCGCCGCCAATTTGGCGCGCACCGCTTCCAGCGGCTGACGAGCAACCGGACGCAGATGTTTCTTGGCCGCATCAGCGTCAAACTCGCTGAAGTCTTCGTAGAAGTAACGGCAAGACTCCGCCATTTCCTTCAACGTTTTGCAGCGCTCGCCCAGCAGCTTGACGATATCTTTCAGCTCTGGACCATTGCGGGTTTCGATGCCCAGCTGTTCAACATGCCACGCCAGATACACGGCAACTTCTTCGGCCGGCATATGGTTAATGTAATGGTGGTTCAACCATTGCAGTTTTTCGGTATTGAAGGCGCTGGCAGATTTGTTGATCGCTTCCAGAGTGAAGAATTCTTTCATCTCATCAATAGAGAAGATTTCCTGGTCGCCATGAGACCAGCCCAAACGCACCAAATAGTTCAGCAGCGCCTGCGGCAGGTAACCGTCGTCGCGGTACTGCATCACGCCCACGGCACCGTGGCGTTTGGACAGCTTTTTGCCGTCGTCGCCAAGGATCATAGAAACGTGCGCGTATTCCGGTACCGGTGCGCCCAGCGCTTTCAGAATGTTGATCTGACGCGGGGTGTTGTTGATGTGGTCTTCGCCGCGGATCACATGGGTGATTTCCATATCCCAGTCGTCGATCACTACGCAGAAGTTATAGGTCGGCGCACCGTCGGTACGACGAATGATCAGGTCATCCAGTTCCTGGTTGCTGAACTCGATTGGGCCACGGATCTTGTCATCGAAGATCACCGAGCCTTCCTGCGGGTTACGGAAACGCACCACGTGCGGCTCGTCGTCGGTGTGGCTGCATTGGCTGTCACGGCAGTGACCGTCGTAACGCGGTTTTTCACCGTTTTCCATCTGCTTTTCACGCAGCGCTTCCAGACGTTCCTTCGAGCAATAGCATTTATAGGCAGTTCCCTGCACCAGCATGTCGTCAATTACCGCGTTATAGCGGTCAAAACGCTTGGTCTGGAAGTACGGGCCTTCGTCCCAATCCAGGTTTAACCAGTTCATGCCATCCATAATTGCGTCGATAGCATCCTGGGTTGAGCGTTCCAGATCGGTATCTTCGATACGCAGAACGAATTCACCGCCCAAATGGCGAGTGAATAACCAGGAGTAAAGCGCAGTACGGGCGCCACCGACGTGAAGATAGCCGGTTGGGCTCGGTGCAAAACGGGTTTTGATTTTCATTGGGTTCACTGCCTTATTACGCAACGCATGTCAGCGGTTGCCGACGATTGCTCGGAATTTAAAAAAGTGGGCGACATTGTATCACCACGCGCTAATTCCTCAACGCTGACACGATATTGCCACACCGGCTTTCGTCATCTCTGCGGCGCTTTTCGCATAACAATGTGCAAAGAATCATCATTGCAGGCGATAAATATCGCATCCTGTTTAAATTTGCGGCGAACGGTTGAAATCATTTTAAAAACCGTTGACTCACTTTCAACTATCCCTATAATGCGACTCCAACAAGACGGGGCGATTAGCTCAGTTGGTAGAGCATCTCCTTTACACGGAGGGGGTCGGCGGTTCGAGCCCGTCATCGCCCACCATCTTGTTGAGCAGTAAAGCAGTAAGAAATGAGAAGAATGAGGGTGATTAGCTCAGTTGGTAGAGCATCTCCTTTACACGGAGGGGGTCGGCGGTTCGAGCCCGTCATCACCCACCAC
>NZ_JBIEIU010000023.1:0-50563 GCF_052113645.1 Serratia quinivorans
TCCCGGTCAGTGGAGGCGCATTATAGGGAGTTCTCAGAAGGCCGCAACCCCTAAATGCAAAAAACTTTTCAAGCGCGCCTTTTTTCGACAAAACGCTGAACAAGCCAGCGTTTTCGTCACTTTTCATACTGAATATGGCCAAACTCCTGAGCAAAGCGTTCCACTTGCTGCCAATCGGTGTATTCCACTTCTTTACTGGTATCTGTTTCTCCACCGGTCATACGCATAATAAGTTGAATCATGATTCGGTCGAACCAGCGATAACGCGGATAGCGCAGTGCGCCAGCAAATACGGCACACTGTTTTGGCTGCCAGGGCGACGACAACAGAAACTTGCGAGTATAGGCGTTGGTCTGCGGGGAACGCTTGTCCGCTTTCCGGGCGGTCAGGTTGACGCTAAAGAATGCGCTCGGCATCCGGTTTAACTGTTCAGCATGACGCTTAACGAACTTTTCCAGAGTCGGATGGAAATGGCCATAACGCACCGAGGCGCCAATCAGTACCTGTTGATACTGAGTAAGGTCAATATCACCCGCCTGCAGCAAATCGATCACGTCGCAGCGCAGCGTATCCTGCAGTTTGTTTGCTATATAAGAAGCGATAGAACGTGTTTGCCCATCACGGCTAGAATAAAGAATCAGTGCCTTCACGGCGTTACTCCTTCTATCAGGATCATTCGCGCCAGAACGTCGGCGTAAACAGAACCAGCAGTGTAAAGACCTCAAGGCGGCCAAACAGCATCGTCAGAACCAGTATCCACTTCGCCGGTGCAGGCATTGTAGTAAAGTTATCCGCCACCACGCCCAATCCCGGCCCCAGGTTGTTAAGGGTCGCCGTCACGGCAGCGAAGGCGGAGAAATCATCAACGCCAGTCGCGATAATGGCCAACATGCTGACGATAAAGACCAGTGCATAAGCCGAGAAGAATCCCCATACCGCCTCCAGGATCCGTTCCGGCAATGCGCGGTTACCCAATTTGATAGTGTAAACCGCATTAGGGTGCACCAACCTTTTTAGCTCACGTGAGCCCTGCAAATACAGCAGCAGGATACGGATGACTTTCAAGCCACCACCGGTCGAACCGGCACAGCCACCGATAAAAGCAGAGCACAGCAACAACATCGGCAAGAATAGTGGCCACTTGGAAATGCTGTCGGTGGTAAAGCCCGCCGTCGTCGCCATCGATACCACCTGGAAGAATGCCTGATTGAGCGTTTCCATACCGGTTTTGTAAACCCCATGCCCCCACAGCACGCCAGTACATACCACCACCAGCGTCAACTGTACGGCGATAAACATGCGGAACTCAGGATCACGCCAGTACACTTTCAGGCTGCGGCCGCTCAACAGGGCGAAGTGCAAACCGTAGTTACAACCGGAGATCAGCAGGAAAACAGCAATAATGGTGTTGATGGTGGGACTGGCGTAGTAGCCAATGCTGGCATCGTGGGTAGAGAAGCCGCCAATGGCGATGGTCGAGAAACTGTGGCCTATGGCGTCGAATATCGACATACCGGCCCCCCAAAGCGCCAACGCACAGGCAATGGTCAGCAAAACATAAATCAGCCACAGGGTTTTGGCCGTTTCGGCAATGCGCGGTCGCATTTTGTTATCTTTTAGCGGGCCTGGCATTTCTGCCCGGTATAGCTGCATCCCCCCGACGCCGAGGATCGGCAGTATGGCTACTGCCAACACAATGATCCCCATCCCGCCCATCCATTGCAGCATCTGCCGATAGAACAAAATGGCTTTGGGTAACGAGTCCAATCCCACCAGCGTTGTCGCTCCCGTGGTGGTTAACCCGGAAAACGACTCGAAGAAGGCGTCGGTCAGCGACAGGTTAGGCCGCTCCGAAAATAAAAATGGCAATGCCCCGACGCTACCCAGCACCGTCCAGAACAGCACCACGATCAAAAAGCCTTCGCGTGGCTTCAGTTCATGCTTTTGTTTACGGTTAGGCCACCACAGCATCAGGCCGATGGTCACCGCCACAAAGAAGGTTTGGCTGAACGCCCGCCCCGCCCCATCGCGGTATATCAATGCCACCAGACCAGGAATAAACATCGTCCCGGAGAACAGGATGACCAACAAACCAACGATACGGGTAATAGCGCGAAAATGCATTTCAGCACGATCCTTAGCAATTCAGTTGGGGGAATTATTGCGAAATGGGGGTTAATTGCAAATTACCGCGACTGAGATCACGTAATTTATTCCCGAACGCCTCAACGCCGGTGACCGGTAAAGTCAGGTGCAGCATGACGGAGGCACCATATTCCCCCTGAACAATCCGCCCTTCTGTTTGCTGCAACAGGTTCTCTACCAGCGCCAACTGAGCATAGTCGCATTGCAAAGTATATTCGGCCTGCGGGATCTTGTAGCTCACGGCCAACTCTTTTAATGCTTGCTGCACCCCGCTGCCGTAGGCTCTCACCAAACCGCCAGTGCCCAACTTGATACCGCCGTAGTAACGTACCACCACGGCGGTGATTTCACCTATACCACTGCCCATGAGCTGCGCAAGAATGGGTTTACCCGCCGTGCCGGAGGGTTCCCCGTCATCGGAAAAACCCAACTGCTGCGAGTCGCTCGGCGGCCCAGCGACAAATGCCCAGCAATGGTGCCTGGCCGCCGGGTGCTCATCACGAACCTGCTGGATAAACGCCTTTGCCGCATCCACCCCGCTGGTCGGTGCCAGCAGGGTGATAAAACGGCTCTTCTTTATTTCCTCGCTGATGCTGATGGGCGCTGCGGGGATCGGATAGGACTGCATCAGGCCAGGTTCAAATCGCGCGTCATGTTCTCAATACGCTTTTCGTGGATCACGATATTGTCTTCAATACGAATACCGCCATAAGGTTTCAGCGCATCAATGCGATCCCAGGCAAAGTATTGACTGAATTCGCCGCTGCGCCATGGTGCCAACAGGGATTCAATAAAATAGAGGCCGGGTTCGATGGTCAATACCATGCCAGGTTGCAACACACGGGTGCAGCGCAGATAGGGGTATTTAGCAGGCGCAGCCAAATGGGTACCTTGTTCATCCTGCATAAAGCCGGCGGAGTCGTGGACCTGCAGGCCCAGCGGATGGCCCAAACCGTGAGGCAGGAACGGCGTAGTGAGCCCTTGTTCCACCATGGCTTCTTCACTGATACCGCTCACCAGCTTATGGCTCTTGAGGAGTTTGGCGATACGTTGGTGCATCTGCACATGGTAATCGGTGTAACGCACGCCGGCTTTGATGGTATCCATCAGCGCCAACTGTTCGTCATTAACGTCTTTTACCAACTGGGCAAAATCGCTGCCGCTTTGCCCTGCGTAGGTCCGTGTCAGATCGGCCGCGTAGCCGTTATATTCCGCACCGGCGTCAATCAGGAAGCTCAGCGTTTCGGCCGGCGGTTGGTGATCCAGCGTGGTGTAATGCAGAACCGATGCATGCTCATTCAACGCGACGATGTTGTCATAAGGCACATCGGTGTCGCGATGACCTGTCGCCGTGAGGTAAGCCAGGTTGATATCAAACTCGCTCATACCGGACAGGAAAGCTTCATGGGCTGCACGGTGCCCCATAACCGCGGTCTTCTGCGCTTCACGCATGCAGGCAAGCTCATAGCCGGTTTTGATTGAGCGATGGAAGTCGAAGTAGTTCAGCACCGCTTTCGGGTTGACGTTTTCTGCAGAGATACCGAGATCGCGAGCGCGCTGCTGTGCATAACCGATATACCCCACACGTTCACGCTGGGCAGGAAGCTGCTGTGCAATATCGTCAGCATTGGCCAGCGGCATCAATTCAATCGACTTGGTCCAGAAACTATCCGGCAACGGCTCAACGCTGTGCCAGTAATCGACCGGCGAATAGAACCACAGCTTCGGTTTGTTAACGCCGTCCACCCACAGCCAGCAGTTTGGCACCGAGGTGACCGGCACCCAGGCTTTAAAGTGCGCATTCACGTTGAACGGATAACTGCGATCGTCCTGGAAAATCCGCTGCAATTCCCCGGAGTGAATCAGCAATGCATCCAGTTTGTTGCGCGTTAACACTTCACGCGCCCGTTTTTGCAGCTCTGCCAGGTGGTCGTTATACAAAGAAGCCAGTGTTTCCATCACAATACCCTTTTACATACCATTAGAACGGAATGCCTCATCTTAGCACACCGTTCAGGCGCACCAACCCCATCGCCTCTGGCATGCGGGGCGCTTCGCAAATCGTTGTCAATGTCGTTACATCCGTAGCTTGACAATTAACCAGGCGATCAAACCCAACAAAGCGATCGCGGCCGCCCACAGACCCTGATGTTCAAGCAAAACCGCGCCGGCGGCAGCGAGACCCGCCAGGCACTGCTGCAGAAAACCACATAACGCCATGGCATAGGCGCCATGCTCTTTAGCATCGCTGACGGCCAGCGCCATACTGTTAGGAAACAACACCGCCTGGCCAAAAATCGTCAGGCAATACAGCGTAATAAATAACGTCATGCCGGAAAGTCCCACCAGCACGTCACTCCACCACAACAGCATGATCGCAGCGGTCGTCAGAGCAACAATACTCGTCCCCACCTGCATTAATCGCTTGCCGCCGAAACGCGCTACCGTCCGATTCACCACCATCGCCCCGGTAAAGTAAGCCACCCCGATCACCAGCCCCAGCGCCCCAAAGGCGGTCACGTTTAGACCAAACCCCTGCTGCATAATAAACGGACTGATCTCCTGTAAGGTCACCGTGGTAGCAAACCCCAACCCGCCGACGCATGCCGGCCAGAAGAAACCCGGGCGAAGCAGAATGCGCCAATAGGTCGCCGCCATGGCAGGACGCAGGCCCACGGCCCGGCCCGCCTCCAACGGCAGTGTCTGCATAAGCAGCAGGATCGCCAACCCGGTCAGCCCCATCAGTACAAAGCCCATTTGCCAGTGCGAATATTGGCTAAGCAACCCACCGATAAATTGCCCACCGCCCAACGCAGCGATAAAGGCTATCGACAGCACCGAGAGGCGTCGTGCCAGCTCGTCGCCGCTCCAGTTGTCGCGAACAATAATGCGCGCGATGATCGCGGCCCCCCCGGCGGCAATGCCCTGCAGCGCTCTCAGTACCAATAATTGAGTGCCATTACTGCAAAACGCCAACAGTGCGCTGCAACTGATAAATAACGCCAAAGACAGCGTCAGCGGCAGGCGCCGTCCAAAGCGATCGGCGGCGGCGCCCCAGAACAGTACCGGCAGAGCAGCCCCCATGACGAATATCGATATCGACAACTCGGTGGCACGACGCGTCATCGACAATTCCTGCATCACCGTCGGTAACGAAGGCAGATACACCGTTGTCGCCATCTGCGCCATAAAGACCAACAAGCAGGATAGGGTCATGGTTCTGGCGGGAACGCTCCAAAAACCGCTCTGTTTTGCACATACCGCTTTACTCATTTCGTACCTCTTGGTGTGTAACGCTCTGCTCCGGCAAGTGTATGAAGGGTTGCCGACACCAGCAAATCACCATAACGCATAAAATATAACTTCGTTTTAAATCAGAATATTAACCCATTGCCATGTGATCCGCCCTGCAAAAATGCAATCTCTCATTTGCATATTGTTAACATAAAAACCACACTCCTCATCATCTGGTCATACCAGATCAAACGCTGATTCAGGAGATAGACATGCTCTACCAAGGCGAAACATTACAACTGCACTGGCTCGACAACGGCATCGCCGAGTTGGTGTTCAATGCCCCAGGCTCTGTAAACAAGCTGGATACCCGCACCGTTGCCAGCCTGGGCGAAGCGCTCGCGGTGTTGGAAAAGCAGACCGAGCTGAAAGGCCTGCTGCTGCGTTCCACTAAAGCCGCCTTTATTGTCGGCGCCGATATCACCGAATTCCTTTCGCTGTTTGCTGCCCCTGCTGAAAAGCTGCAGGAATGGCTGATTTTTGCCAATACCATCTTTAACCGGTTGGAGGATCTGCCGGTGCCGACCATTTCGGCCATTAACGGCTATGCGCTCGGCGGCGGCTGCGAATGCATTTTGGCGACCGACTTCCGCGTCGCCTCACCGGATGCACGTATTGGCCTGCCGGAAACCAAACTGGGCATTATGCCGGGCTTCGGCGGTTCCGTTCGCCTGCCACGCCTGTTGGGTAATGACAGCGCACTGGAGATCATCGCCGCCGGTAAAGACGTCAGCGCCAAAGACGCACTGAAGGTCGGCCTGGTGGATGCGGTGGTCGCACCGGAGAAATTGGTAGACGCTGCGCTGAAAATGCTGCAGCAAGCGATCGACGGCAAACTGGACTGGCGCGCCTATCGCCAGCCAAAACTCGAGCCGTTAAAACTCAGCCCTATCGAAGCAGCCATGAGTTTCACCACCGCCAAAGGCATGGTGATGCAAACCGCGGGCAAACATTACCCGGCACCGATGACAGCGGTCAAAACCATTGAGGCCGCCGCCAAGCTGGGCCGTGATGAAGCTCTTAAGCTGGAAACCGCCAGCTTTGTGCCATTGGCCCGTTCCAAAGAGGCCCGCGCATTAGTCGGTATCTTCCTTAATGACCAGTTTGTGAAGGGTCAGGCGAAGAAGCTGGCAAAAGGTATCGAAGCACCGAAGCAGGCTGCGGTGTTGGGGGCCGGTATCATGGGTGGCGGCATCGCCTACCAGTCCGCGCTGAAAGGCGTGCCGGTGATCATGAAAGATATCAACGACAAATCCCTGACGCTCGGCATGAATGAAGCCGCCAAGCTGCTGAACAAGCAGTTGGAACGTGGCAAGCTGGACGGTATGAAGATGGCGCAGGTGCTGTCGACCATTCAACCGACGCTGGATTATGCCGGTATCGAACGCGCACAGGTGATTGTCGAAGCCGTGGTCGAGAACCCCAAGATTAAAGCGGCAGTGCTGTCCGAAGTGGAAGGCCTGATCGGTGAAAATACCGTGCTGGCGTCCAATACCTCAACCATTCCAATCAATCACCTGGCAAAATCGCTGAAACGCCCGCAAAACTTCTGCGGCATGCATTTCTTTAACCCGGTACACCGCATGCCACTGGTGGAAATCATCCGCGGTGAGCAGACCAGCGACAGCACCATCGCCGCCGTGGTGGCCTATGCCAGCCGCATGGGTAAAACGCCGATCGTGGTTAATGACTGCCCGGGATTCTTCGTCAACCGCGTGCTGTTCCCGTATTTTGCCGGCTTCAGCATGCTGTTGCGCGACGGGGCCGACTTCCGCCAGATCGACAAAGTCATGGAAAAGCAGTTTGGCTGGCCAATGGGCCCGGCTTACCTGCTCGACGTGGTGGGGATTGATACCGCGCACCATGCCCAAGCGGTGATGGCAGCCGGTTTCCCTGAGCGCATGGGTAAAGATTACCGTGACGCCATCGACGTGATGTTCGATAACCAGCGTTTCGGTCAGAAAAATCAGGTGGGTTTCTATCGCTACAGCCAAGACAACAAAGGCAAGCCGCGTAAAGACAACGATGAGCAAACCGATGAGTTGCTGGCGACCGTCAGTCAACCGCGTCAGACCATCAGCGACGAAGAAATCATTGCCCGCATGATGATCCCGATGATCAATGAAGTGGTGCGTTGCCTGGAAGAAAACATCATCGCCAGCCCGGCCGAAGCCGATATGGCGCTGGTCTACGGCATCGGTTTCCCGCCGTTCCACGGGGGGGTATTCCGCTACCTGGATACGCTTGGCACCACTAATTACGTCGAACTGGCCCAGCGTTATGCGCATCTTGGCGCTTTGTATCAGGTGCCTGCCGGCCTGCGCGCCAAAGCCGAACGTAATGAAAGCTACTACCCGGTGGCAGCGCCGCTGTCCGATGTCTCCACTGGCCAACCGGCATGAGGTCATAAAGATGGAAAACGTAGTTATTGTTGATGCCGTACGCACGCCGATGGGCCGCTCCAAGGGCGGTGCCTTCCGCCAGGTCCGCGCCGAAGATCTTTCCGCTCACCTGATGCGCGCCGTACTGAGCCGTAATGCGGCGCTGGACGCGGCCGAAATTGACGACATTTACTGGGGATGTGTGCAGCAGACCCTGGAGCAGGGCTTTAATATCGCCCGCAACGCTTCGCTGCTGGCAGAGATCCCGCATAGCGTACCGGCAGTGACCGTCAACCGCTTGTGCGGCTCGTCCATGCAGGCGTTGCACGATGCTGCGCGCGCCATTATGGTCGGCGATGCACACGTCAGCCTGATTGGCGGCGTCGAGCATATGGGCCACGTACCGATGAATCACGGTGTGGATTTCCACCCGGGGCTGAGCCGCAGCGTGGCAAAAGCCGCGGGCATGATGGGGCTGACCGCCGAGATGCTGGCCAAGATACACAATATCAGCCGCCAGATGCAGGATGAGTTTGCCGCACGCTCGCACCAACGTGCGCATGCCGCCACCCTGGCCGGCTATTTCAAGAATGAAATTATCCCGACCACCGGCCACGATGCCGACGGTGTGCTGACGCGCTATGACTTCGACGAAGTGATCCGCCCGGAAACCACCGTGGCCAGCCTGGCAGCTCTGCGCCCGGCATTCGATCCGGTCAACGGCACCGTGACCGCCGGCACCTCTTCGGCCTTGTCCGACGGAGCGTCCGCCATGCTGCTGATGAGTGAGTCGCGTGCTAAATCGCTCGGCCTGAAAGCCCGCGCACGCATTCGCTCAATGGCCGTAGTCGGCTGCGATCCGTCCATTATGGGCTACGGCCCGGTGCCGGCCAGCAAGCTGGCGCTGAAGCGCGCCGGCCTGACCGTGCAGGACATCGACCTGTTCGAACTGAATGAAGCCTTCGCCGCACAGTCATTGCCTTGCATCAAGGATCTGGGCCTGTTGGACAGCATCGACGACAAGATCAACCTGAACGGCGGTGCCATTGCCTTGGGCCACCCGCTGGGCTGCTCGGGCTCACGCATCTCGACCACCCTGCTGAACAACATGGAACGCCGTGACGTGCAATTCGGTCTGGCGACCATGTGTATCGGTCTGGGCCAGGGGATTGCCACCGTCTTTGAACGCATTTGAGTCTGTCTATTTGGCCTGACTGCGTCACACTTTAAACCGCAGGCATGCCAACAAGTTTAGTTGCCGTACTTCCCGCCTGTCAGGGGCGGGTTTTTTGTGCCTGAAATCCGTAGGCGCCCCTAATAAAAAAGGGTAGCCATTGGCTACCCCGCTTTATACCCGCTGCGTCGCTTAGATAAACGAGAAAGCATCGCCAAACATATGCGCTTCCTGCGCGCCACGCTCGGCACAGAAACGCTCGCGAGCGATTTTCGCCATCTCGAAACGACCGGCAATATAGATATCGTGCTCCGCCAGCGTGCCGAAGTCCTGCAACACCGCACTGAGTACCGTGCCACTACGGCCACGCCACTCTTCTTCCGGCTGTTCGACCACCGGGATCACTTTCAGGTTCGGGTGCTGCAACGACAGCGCTTCCAGCTCGCTCAAATCGTACAGGTGCTTGAGTTCACGTCCGCCCCAGTAGATGGAGATATCGCGGTCAGGCTGCTGCTCCAGTGCGGCCAACAGAATCGAGCGCGCATAAGAGAACCCGGTACCGCCGGCGATCAACACCAGCGGACGGCTGCCTTCTTCACGCAGCCAGGCGTCGCCGTGCGGAAGATCAACGGTAATCGCCTGCTCTTTCAGAATGCGATCCATCACCGCCATGGCGTACAGATTCAGTTCCGAAGCGCCGATGTGCAGTTCAATATATTCCTGCTCTGTCGGGGTCGATGCCAGCGAGAACGGGCGCTTGTCGCGCTCATCCATCACCACCATCAGATACTGCCCTGCCTTGAAAGAAAACGGCGCCTCAGGCACCAAACGTACCCGATAAACCGTATCGGTAATGGCCTCTACGGAGGTCACTTTACAGCTCAATATTGTCATGCGTTCCCTCTGTCGGGTCATCAATGCAAAACTGAGAACAGAGCCTGGCGCTATAGAGTCGGTTCTCTGTCACTGAAAATTGCGAGCTCATCCCAGATATCATCGATGCGCGCACGCACCTTTTCATCCATCTGAATCGGACGGCCCCATTCGCGCGCGGTTTCACCCGGCCATTTATTGGTGGCATCCAGCCCCATCTTCGATCCCAAACCGGAAACCGGCGAGGCGAAGTCCAGATAATCAATTGGCGTATTCTCCACCATAACGGTATCCCTTGCCGGATCCATTCTGGTGGTAATCGCCCAGATCACATCATTCCAGTCACGTGCATTGACGTCATCGTCACAGACGATAACGAACTTGGTGTACATAAACTGACGCAGGAACGACCAGACCCCCATCATTACGCGTTTCGCATGACCGGCATACTGTTTCTTGATGGTCACTACCGCCAGGCGATAAGAACAGCCCTCAGGCGGCAGATAGAAGTCGACAATTTCCGGGAACTGCTTTTGCAGAATGGGAACGAAGACTTCATTCAGCGCCACACCCAACACCGCCGGTTCATCCGGCGGACGGCCGGTGTAGGTCGAGTGATAAATGGCATCGCGGCGCTGGGTGATGTGGGTGATGGTGAATACCGGGAAGTGGTCGATCTCGTTGTAGTAACCGGTGTGATCGCCATACGGCCCTTCCGGCGCCATTTCACCCGGCTCGATGTAGCCTTCCAACACGATTTCCGCGCTGGCCGGCACTTCCAAATCGCAGGAGATGCATTTGACTACTTCGGTTTTATTGCCGCGCAACAGCCCGGCAAAGGCATATTCTGACAGGGTATCCGGCACCGGTGTCACCGCGCCGAGGATAGTGGCGGGATCCGCGCCCAGCGCGACCGCAACCGGGAAACGCTCACCGGGATGCGCCTGACACCACTCCTGATAATCCAACGCACCGCCACGGTGGGACAGCCAACGCATGATCACTTTATTTTTGCTCAGCACCTGCTGGCGATAGATGCCCAGATTCTGGCGCTCTTTTTGCGGCCCGCGGGTTACCGTCAGCCCCCAGGTGATCAGCGGCGCAGCGTCTTCCGGCCAGCAGTGCATCACCGGGATACGGCTGAGATCAACGTCATCGCCCTGCCATACTTGTTCCTGACAAGGGGCTGAACCCAACACCTTGGTCGGCATGTTCAACACTTGTTTGAACTTCGGCAGTTTGTCGAACAGATCGCGAAAGCCCTTCGGCGGCTCTGGCTCTTTCAGGAACGCCAGCAACTTGCCGACCTCGCGCAACGAGCTGACATCTTCCTGGCCCATGCCCATCGCAACGCGGTTGGCGGTACCGAACAGATTGCACAACACCGGCATATCGTACCCTTTAGGGTTTTCGAACAGCAGTGCCGGGCCGCCCGCACGTAAAGTACGATCGGCAATTTCTGTCATTTCCAGATAGGGATCAATCGGCTGGCTGATGCGTTTTAGTTCCCCTCTCTTTTCCAGCAACGAGAGGAAATCGCGTAAGTCACGGTATTTCATGCTGATCATTATAACGGCCAGTGGGGAGGGCATTATAAGCCCTCTTCACGGTTGTTGCTGCACTTTTGTTAAACACAGGTAAAGACATCGCCGACGCTCAGTGGCACGTGAACGGCACCAGCGGGCGCAATGCCTGAGTATCGTGATATTCCTGAGTCTCCACACCGTGGCGGAACACCTTGAAACCTTGGTCCTTGACGCTGAAGTAACGCAGATCATTACCTTCAACGTGCAACAGGCTGCCTTCACGCAGTGCCACCACGGATTCGCCTGGATTGACCGCGCAGAACTCCGCCAGGCGTTCATCACGGGTTTCGCCCATGTGACCGCTGATATGAGCGTCAATATAATGCGGGTTAATCTGCACCGGGAACAGGCTCAGTGCCGGCAGCACGACGCTGTTGCGCACTGGCATGTCATTGGTGGTGCGGATACTTGGCGTGGCAACGTTACACCCGGCGCTCCACCCCACATAGGGCACGCTGCGTTCACGAACCGCCCGCTGAATCGGGACGATAAGGCCCTTCTCATGCAGCATCTGGTTCAGCATCCAGGTATTGCCGCCGCTAACCAAAATGCATTCTGCCTGTTCAATCGCCGCTGCAGGGGACTCCGCGTGGTGAATACTGGTGACTTTGATGCCCAGAATGTGCGCCAGCTCTTGTGCACGCTGATCGTAATCGCTGCGGATCATGGCATAAGGGATAAATACGGCAGACTTGATGCCACGACGTGCGATCATCGCCAACAGCCGGCTCTTGGCATAGCCCAACAGTTCATCCTCGCCGGACAGCTTGCCGTTGCTCAACAGAAATAACTCCATTTTTCCCCCTCAATCAAAAACGATGAATAGCGTCACACCCGGCGACAGCAGCCCAAGGCATACTGCGACGGTAACAAATTTTTAGCCCTCTGTTATACCCAAGCCGTGCGAATAAGTGTGTGACCCCTCGCTAATTGCCAAAAATTCATGCAGATAGCGGCTGTTACATGCTGAAACTTGCATCACTATGTATCCGTAATGGCTTTTGATATGCTTACCGGCTGACAGCAAGGCATGTGAAATTATGGAATCTTGGTACCTACTGTATTGCAAACGCGGCCAACTTTTACGGGCGCAGGATCATTTGGAACGGCAGGAAGTGAACTGTCTGAGCCCGATCATTACGCTGGAAAAGATCGTACGCGGTAAACGTATTGCGGTCAGCGAACCCCTGTTCCCGAACTACCTGTTTGTGAAGTTCGATCCGGAGTGCATCCACACCACCACCATCAGTGCAACACGTGGTGTCAGCCACTTCGTGCGCTTTGGTTCGACGCCGACCACCATCCCACAGGATGTCATCGAAGAGTTGCAGATGCATACCGGCGAAACCTACGTCGATCCGGAAACACCGCAGCCGGGCGATAGCGTGTTGATCGTCGACGGCGTGTTTGAAGGGCTGAAAGCGATTTACACCGAGCCTGACGGCGAAGCCCGTTCGATGCTGCTGCTGAATCTGATCAACAAGCAGGTAAGCCAAAGCGTGGATAACCGGCAATTCCAAAAACTGTAATGCAAAAAGGCGCCCAGGGCGCCTTTTATATAGATGACTTACGCCTTAGCGCTGCATAGCTTCTTCATGCATCCACTGAGCGACCCGCTTGGCGAAGTAAGTCAGTACGCCATCTGCACCGGCACGCTTGAAGCACATCAGCGATTCCATCACCGCCGGTTGCTCCTGCAGCCAACCGTTCTGAATCGCCGCCATGTGCATCGCATACTCACCGGACACCTGATAGGCGAAAGTCGGTACGCCAAAGGTGTCCTTCACCCGACGCACCACGTCCAGATACGGCATACCTGGCTTCACCATCACCATATCCGCACCTTCCTGCAGATCCTGCGCAATTTCTTGCAGCGCTTCGTCGCTGTTGGCCGGGTCCATCTGATAGGTTTTCTTGTTACCGCCTTTCAGGTTACCGCTGGAACCCAGCGCATCGCGGAACGGGCCATAGTAGCAAGATGCATATTTGGCGGAGTAAGCCATGATCTGCGTATTAATCAGGCCCTGGTGCTCCAGACGATCGCGGATCGCGCCGATACGGCCGTCCATCATGTCGCTTGGCGCCACGATTTCCGCCCCGGCTTCGGCGTGGGACAGTGCCTGACGTACCAGGATCTCTTTGGTGATGTCGTTAATGACATAACCCTGCTCATCAATGATGCCGTCCTGACCGTGAGTGGTGTAGGGATCGAGCGCCACATCAGTCAGAATGCCCAATTCAGGCACTGCGTCTTTCAATGCGCGTACGGTACGCTGTACCAAACCTTCAGGATTGTAGGCTTCTTCCGCATGCAGTGACTTCAGGCCAGGCTCAATCACCGGGAACAGGGAAATCACCGGCACGCCCAGCTTGGCGATGGCTTCCGCTTCCTTAATCAGCAGATCGATACTCATGCGCGATACGCCGGGCATCGATGCCACCGCTTCCTGACGGTTACTGCCTTCCATGACAAATACCGGGTAGATCAGGTCGTTAACCGTCAGTTGGTTCTCAGCCACCAGGCGACGGCTGAAATCGTGACGGCGCACACGGCGCATACGGCGACCTGGGAAGGTGCCCGGAAATGCATAGCTCATAGTTTTCTCCTAACTCATTCCAGCCGGAATAGCCGGCGGGCGTTCTCATCGGTTTTCTGCCCCAGCCATTCGGGGTCTTCTTGTCGCCAGGCGGCCACCTGCCGGACGATATGAGGCAAAAAACAGGGTTCGTTGCGGCGAGATGCAGGTTTCGGATGTAAATCCCGGGGCAACAGATAGGGTGCGTCGGTTTCCAGCAACAGACGTTCGGCGGGGATCTGCGGCAGCAGGGCGCGCAATTCCAAGCCACGTCGCTCATCACAGACCCAACCGGTGATCCCGATCGACAGGCCAAGCGACAAGCAACTTTCCAATTCTTCGGCGGTGCCGGTAAAGCAGTGCACCACAGCCGCGGGCAGTTTATCCAACCACGGCGCCAGCAGAGCGGCAAAACGTGCGTGCGCGTCGCGGCAATGAAGAAAAACCGGCATCGCCAGCTCCGCAGCCAGCGCCAGTTGAGCGCTGAATGCTCTCTCCTGCTGATCTGGAGTAGAAAAGTTACGGTTAAAATCCAGCCCGCATTCGCCAATCGCCGCAACCTGTGGCTGCGAGGCCAACTCGCGGATCCGCTCCGCGGTCTGCTCATCCCAACTACTGGCATGGTGCGGATGCACGCCAGCGGTGGACCAGCAATAACCAGTATGCTGCTGCGCCAGCTCACAGGCAGCCTGGCTTTCCTGCAAATCAGTGCCGGTAATCAACAGCCCTTTCACGCCGGCTGTGCGTGCGCGATCCACCACCGCCGGGCGGTCTTTGGCAAACTGTGAACTCGTGAGGTTTACGCCGATATCAAACATGGTTTTCCCAAAGCAAAAGCCGCCCCATCGGGCGGCTCAGACTGCTGACAAAATCCTCTGTACTTTAACGTCATGTTTTGCGTACCAATAAAAACAAAGGATTATGTCTTCCGCTTTACCCCAAACATCCGAAAATCCCATTTTTCGGGTGTTTGTCATCAGACTAAAGCCACCCATCGGGCGGCTCAGACTGCTAACAAATCTTAAGGTGCCGGGGTTTCGTCACCCTCGTCTTCTTCTTCCGGCTGCGGACGCCGTTTGCCCGTATAGAAACGGGCAAAGAACACGCCCACTTCAAACAACAGATACATCGGGATCGCCAGCAGGGTTTGCGAGAACACATCCGGCGGGGTCAGAAGCATGCCAACCACGAAAGCCCCGACCAAAACGTAAGGACGTTTCTTTTTCAGGTCTTCCGGTGAAGTGACGCCACTCCAGCACAGCAAAATAATGGCAACCGGCACTTCAAACGCGACGCCAAACGCCATAAACAGCGCCATGACGAAATCGAGATAGTTATTGATGTCGGTCGCGATCATCACCCCGGCCGGCGCGGTTTTGGCAAAGAAGCCGAACGCCAGCGGGAAGACGATAAAGTAGGCAAAGGCCATGCCGAGATAAAACAGCAGGCTGCTGGAAACCAGCAGAGGCATCATCAGACGACGTTCATGCTTATACAACGCCGGCGCAATGAAGGACCAGACCTGATACAGGATAACCGGCGCAGACACGAAGACCGAGACGATCATCGTCAGTTTGATCGGGGTAAAGAACGGTGACGCCACGTCGGTGGCGATCATGCTCGCCCCGGCGGGTAGCTGTTTGATCAGCGGCGCGGACACCAGTTGATAAATATCATTGGCGAAAAAAACCAGCACCAGGAAGATCGCCAGTATGCTGATAATCGAGTTTAACAACCGCTTACGCAGTTCTATCAGATGACTGATAAGGGGTTGGGTATCTTCAACAGCCATGTTTTAACGATCGCCACTAGGTTGGTGAGACGCTGGGATTTTATCCGCAACAGGTTCTGGGGTTGCCTGAACAGCCGACGCGACCGGTGGCTTCACCGGCACAGCGGGCGATTGCACAACCGGCGGCGTTACCGTTGCGGCCGGCTCCGGTACTGCAGCCGGAGACGATGCGACGGCCGCGGCTTCCGCCGGTGTCACACCGTCATGAATGGCTTCCGGGTCAGTGGCCAGAGGGTTATGGATGGTATGCGCAGGATCGGTTTTGTTGTCGCTGTCGCCCTGATAAGAACGTTTCAGCGATTCCGCCGCGTCTTTCAGCTCATCCATTGACGCCTTCAGCTCCGGCGACAAATTCTGCATGCCCGCCTTCTCTACCTTTTTCAGGCTGTCCTGCAATTCCTGCAGCTTCAGTTCCTGAGAAAGTTCGTTCTGCACCGAAGCCGCCAGCGAACGCAGCGCGCGGATCCAGCCCGAAACTGTTCTTACCGCTACCGGCAACCGTTCCGGCCCAAGTACCACCAGGCCAATCACCAGAACCAGCAGCAGTTCACTAAACCCAATGTCAAACACGGTTTATACCTGCTCTTTGTTCTTCGACTCTTCCGTTTTCACTTCCGGCTGCTTATCGGTAATAGGCTTAGCCGTGAAGTCAGCGTCGTCCAGGCTGCTTTTTTCAGCCGTGTTGGTCGGCGGCGTATTGTCATCGCCGATCGCCTTTTTGAAGCCCTTGATTGATGCACCGAGATCAGACCCCAGAGTACGGAGTTTTTTGGTACCAAACAGCAGCACTACGATCACTGCGATGATCAACAATTGCGTAATACTAATACCGCCCATTGCAATTACCTCTATTTTTACAGGGTTTTTTCAAAATCCGTCGCATTATACGGCAGATTTTACCAGAGTTTCGAGTCAATTCAGGTGGTTCGCTTCCAGCCAATCACCCAGGATACGATGCCGGCGGCCATCAGCCATGCGGGGAACACGTCGACTTCCCCCAACAGCAAAATCGTACCGCTTACTAACAGTGTAGCGCCAACGCCGAACAAATAACGTGATTGCCCCTGACGAACGCGCTGCGCCTGCATCTGATTAGTCAGCTTATCAACGCTTTGTTGCAACAGTTTATGCTGCTGCAGGCTATCGTAAAATAATTCAGGCAGTTCGGGCAGTTTCTCCGCCCAAAACGGCGCTTTTTCTTTCAGTGCGCGGATCACCGCCGGAATACCGACCTGATCGCGCATCCAGCTTTCCAGGAACGGCTTGGCCGTCGTCCACAAATCCAACTGAGGATAGAGCTGCCGCCCCAGACCTTCAACATACAGCAAGGTCTTCTGCAATAACACCAGTTGGGGCTGCACTTCCATATTGAAACGGCGCGCGGTATTGAACAGGTTCAACAGCACGTTGCCGAACGATATTTCCGACAATGGCTTTTCGAAGATGGGTTCGCATACGGTGCGGATAGCGAACTCGAAATCTTCCACATTGGTATCTCGCGGCACCCAGCCCGAGTCAACGTGCAACTCCGCCACCTTACGGTAGTCACGATTGAAAAAGGCGATAAAGTTTTCCGCCAGATAACGCTTATCGTCTTTGTTCAGCGAGCCGACAATACCGCAGTCAATGCCGATATAGCAGGGATCTTCAGGATGCTCATAGCTGACGAAAATATTGCCGGGATGCATATCCGCATGGAAGAAGCTGTCGCGGAAGACCTGGGTAAAGAAGACCTGAACCCCGCGTTCGGCCAACAGTTTCATGTTAGTGCCCTGCTTCTCCAGCGTGGGGATATCCGATACCGGGATACCGTAGATGCGCTCCATCACCAACACGCTTTCGCGGCAGTAATCGGAATAAACCTCGGGCACGTACAGCATCGGGCTGCCGTCGAAATTGCGACGCAACTGAATGGCGTTGGCCGCTTCGCGCAACAGGTTCAGTTCGTCCAGCAAGGTCTTTTCATACTCGCGCACCACTTCACGCGGGCGCAGGCGGCGACCATCCGGCATCAGTTTGGGTACCCAGCCCGCCAGGCGATACATCAGGCGAACGTCGGCCTTGATGATCGGCCCGATATCCGGCCGAATCACCTTCAGCACCACTTCCTGCCCGGTGGTTTTCAGCCGCGCGGTATGTACCTGAGCTATGGATGCCGAAGCCAGGGCCTGTTGGTCAAAATCATCGAACCAGGTTTCCAGCGGACCGCCCATCGCCAATTCGATATGCTTGCGGGCCAGCGCACCGTCGAAAGGCGCGACCCGGTCCTGCAGCAAAGTCAGTTGATCGGCAATCTGTGGCGGGAACAAGTCACGGCGGGTGGACATCATCTGGCCAAACTTGATCCATACCGGCCCCAACTCTTGCAAAGCCAGGCGCAGACGCTCTCCGAGCGGTTTATCCGCGTGGCGGTTTGGCATCCAGAACAGCAGACGACGGCCAAAGCGCAACGGCAGCGTCAAACGCATCTTGGGGATCAGTTCATCCAGGCCATAGCTAAGAAAAACGCGGACGATCAAATACAGGCGGCGTAGTTCGCCAGGGGTCATCGTTTACCCTCCAACTTGTCCATGCGAGCCATCAGCGCTTCGGCATTGCGGACGGTGGCGTCAACTTCCTCGTTAAACCACACCACTTCCAGTGGCCCTGGTGCCACACGCCACTCTTCCGTCAACGTTTCGGCCACATAATGCTGTTGACGCTGCAAGCCTTTCTTCAGCAAACTCGCGCCCTTGCCGAAAGCCTGAGTGACGCCTTGCGCGGCAATATCGCCGATGTAGGGCGCCAGCCATTCCGCCGGATCCCACTCAGCCAAATCGAGCAGGCCAACCAGCTGCTGTACGACCTGAATATCACCTTCAACAATCAGCTCACCGCTGCGCATCAAGGGCGAAAGCTGTTGGCGATCCCGCAGTTTCAGCAGCACCGATATGCGGCTGCGCACCGTGCAATCGGCAGTATCGTCGGACTGACCAAGCACATCGACGCGCTGCTCACTGAAGATCAGCACCAGCGGTGAGGCAAGCTCCTGCAACTCTATGCGCAGTACCTTGCCGGCCAGGCGAAGACGAGCGGCTTTCATGCTGCGATCGCGGAACAGCAGGCTGTTGAGCGAGGTTTCCAGCACGCCGGTCAACAAAGGGGTTAGCAGCATCGGCATGTCCATATCAGAACTTGAAGCCGCGATGCAGGGCCACAATACCGCCGGTCAGGTTAAAATAGGTCACGTTGTCAAAACCGGCAGCACCCATCATGCCCTTCAGCGTTTCCTGATCGGGATGCATGCGGATCGACTCGGCGAGGTAACGGTAGCTTTCCGGATCCTTCACCACCAGCTCGCCAATTTTCGGCAGCACGTGGAACGAATAAGCGTCATAAGCCTTACTCAGCGGGGCCAGCAAAGGTTTGGAGAACTCCAATACCAGCAGACGGCCACCCGGCTTCAACACGCGGAACATGGAGCGCAGCGCCTTGTCTTTGTCGGTGACATTGCGCAGGCCAAAGGAAATGGTGATGCAGTCGAAATAGTTATCCGGGAACGGCAGCGCTTCGGCATTGGCCTGAACGTAGCTGACGTTGCCGATAATACCGCGATCGCGCAGCTTCTCGCGCCCCATCTTCAGCATGGAATCGTTGATGTCCGCCAGGACCACCTGCCCTTGCTCACCGACCATGCGGGAGAACTTGGCGGCCAGGTCACCGGTACCGCCGGCCAGATCCAACACACGCTGCCCGCGGCGCACGCCGCTGCAGTCAATGGTAAAACGCTTCCAGATACGGTGGATGCCAAACGACATCAGGTCGTTCATCACGTCATACTTTGCGGCGACCGAATGAAAAACGTCTGCCACCATGGCCTGCTTGTCGTCTCGAGCTACGGTGCGAAAACCGAAATCGGTGGTTTCCTGCGGTTGATCTGCCATTGTCCTGCCTGCTATTCAGTCAATTTAGTGTGGTTGAGTGTACCAGAACCCCACGGAATACCCCACCTCGCAGCGGCTGTCATGCCTGCGATGCGGAGCGTGGTTCCTCTGCGGCGTCGTCATCCTCCGCCCCCGGCAGCGCGTCAACGTCATCGTCGCCCGCCGCCTCGAATTCTTCATCATGCTGCGCGCTGGCCTGCTGTGCCAGCAGCGGGTTGATCGGTCTTTTCACCTCAACCCCCAACGCACGGAACCCCTCGGTCTGGCCGATAAGATTACCACGGCCTTCACTCAGTTTGTTCATCGCCTGGCGATAACTCCCCTGGGCCTTGTCCAGGCTCTGCCCCAGCGCCGACATATCGTCAACGAACAGCCGCATTTTGTCATACAGCCGCGCCGCTCTGTCGGCAATGCGTTGAGCATTCTGGCTCTGGTGTTCATAGCGCCACAGGTTGGTGATAGTGCGCAGCGCCACCAGCAGGGTGGTCGGGCTGACCAGCATAATGTTGTGCTTGAGCGCCTCGCTAATCAGCTCCGGCTCACGGTCTATCGCCAGCAGGAAAGCCGGCTCCACCGGAATGAACATCAACACGTAGTCCAGCGAACGCAGGCCGGGCAATTGCTGGTAATCCTTGCGTCCCAGCAGGCGGATATGACCACGCAGCGAGCCAATATGCTCGCTCAACGCCGCCTCACGCTCCGCTTCATCTTCGCTGTTGAAGTAGCGTTCGTAAGCTACCAGCGACATTTTCGCATCGATCACCACGTCCTTGCCCTGCGGCAAGCGAACGATCACGTCGGGCTGCATGCGGCTCTGGTGGTCCAGCCGTACGTTGACCTGAGTTTCGTATTCGTGCCCCTCTCGCAGGCCCGAAGCCTCCAGCACCCGGCTTAACACCACCTCGCCCCAATTGCCCTGGGTTTTATTGTCCCCTTTCAGCGCCTTGGTCAGGTTAATGGCCTCGCGCGCCATTTGCGCATTGAGTTGCTGCAGGTTACGTATTTCGTGGGTCAGCGTATGGCGTTCGCGTGCTTCCTGGCCAAAACTGTCTTGCACCTGCCGACGAAAACCGTCCAGTTGCTCGCGCAGCGGCAACAGCAGGCGATCCAGGCTTTGCTTATTTTGCTCATCCACCTTGCGACCGCTGTGTTCAAAAATGCGGTTGGCCAAATTTTCAAACTGGGTGGTCAGGCGTTGTTCGCTGTTGATTAGCAGGCGCTGTTTCTCTTCCGCCGCCATGCGGGTTTCCTCCAGACGGATGGTCACCTCACGCAGCTCAGCTTCCTGGGCGCTGTTCACCTCACGCTGGGCACGCAACTCCTGGTTCAGCAACTCACATTCGTTGCGCCAGTGATTAAGCTGCTGAAGCTTTTCGTGCCCGGCCGCCAACTGGCTGTGCAAATTGCGCAGCTCCAAATCGCTCTGCCGCATTTGCTGTTCATTACGCAGCAGCGTCTCTTGCCGGGCCGCGGTTTCCTGCTGCGCCTGTTGCAGCGATTGTTCCAGCAGCCGCAGCTCGGTTTCATGCTGCGCATGGGTTTGCTGCACGCGCAGGCTGGCGATTAACCACCCCAGCAGTAACCCCACCGCCACTCCGCCTATACCGTAAACCAAACTGGTATCCACCCTGCCTCCTGTTACACCTGACCGTTCCGGCACTTTACGTACCCGTTGCCCGTCACGTTAAGGGGATGCTGTATGGATGTCCAGTCTGATTTTGCCTCAACGGCGCAATATTGCGAAACGCTGCGCAAGTCAGGCAAAGATTAGCCAAACCACTGGCTTAACCACTTGATGCCAAACGCCCCCGGCGCGAGAATGCCGAACGCCCAGATCATCGCCGACGTGATATTCGCCACCTGGAAATAGCGCTGGGGCATACCACAAATGCCACCGACCAGCGGCACCACGGCGCGCAACGGGCCGAAGAAGCGGCCGATGAAAATGCCCAACACGCCCCAGCGCTCAAAAAACGCATGGCCGCGCGTCAGCAGTTGCGGATTACGCGATAGCGGCCACATGTGCGCCACGCGATCTTGATAGTGGTAGCCAATCCAGTAAGAAAGCCAGTCGCCAAAGAAGGCGCCGACAGCAGCGGCGGCCCAAATAGGCCAAAAAGCAATGCCGCTTTCGCCAATCAGCGCCCCCAGTGCCAGCAAGATCACCGTGGCCGGTAACAGCAACGACAGGAACGCCAGCGATTCGCCGAACGCCAGGAAGAAGATAATCGGGATGGCCCAGCCTTCGTGCTGACGCACGGTGTCGCTGACCCAGTGGATAATGTCATTGAGGCTCAATACGGGCTCCTGATGCGGGATTTACTGCCCCAAGGATACGCAATGCCGGCCGGCGTCGGTTAAACCCCGGCTAAACACCAACGCGGTTTACTCGAGGTAGAACGCCTGCAGTGCTGCTCGCTGGCTTTGGCCCAGCCCGTATTCCGCCTCCAGCCAACGATCGGTTGAACCGTATTGGTCGCGGATGCAGCTCAGAGCGGTCATCAGGAACTCTTCGCGGGCGCTGAGCACGTAGGCAAACTGCCCCAGTGCCGAGGCGTTCAAACGAATCGACAGCTGATCCAACATCTGTTCACGGAAGGTCGCCAGCGTGGTTTCGGTCAGCAGATAATCTTCGACCACCGTCGCCTCATCGGCACCCAGCGCAAATAATACCAACGCCGATCCTACCCCGGTACGGTCCTTACCGACCGCGCAGTGCTGGACGATGGCACCGTTATCGGCGTTGCTCAGCAACTGGGCCAACTGTTTGTACGCCGCATTGCCGAACGGCAGTCGGCGGTACAGCTCCAGCATAAACGCCTGTGCATCGAAACCGGCCAGCGTCTCGCTGGTCAATTTTTCCAGGTTAGCGTTAACCTCGTTGCTCAACGGGTTGGCAGGAACATGGTGATAATCCGCGCCCTGCCACAGAATATCGGGCTTGGCCTGCACTTCATCGGCGTCACGGTAATCCAGAACCGAACGCACCGGCACACCGGCCAGGAAGGTGCAGTCGTTTTCCGTCAGGCGCTCCAGCGACCCGGAACGGAACAACAATCCACGCTTGATGCGGCGGCCGTCGGCAACGCCGTTGCCACCAAGATCGCGAAAGTTAATGCCGCCATCAAGCGGTGCCAATGAAGGATGAAGCAGGATCTGGGCGGTCATAGACGTCCTCGTGGTTATTGTCTGATAAAAACGTAACCTGAAAGCATCGGTAAAACCGGGCTCAACGGGTAGCAGGCGGCCAGTAAGATGGCGCTGATGACGATAACCGTAACAGATTACGGTCGAATGGAAAAACGGGCCAGGTGGCGGCCCGTTGAATTGTGGAGAGATTACAGCAGGCGACGCGCCGCATCGACCACGATCTGCACCGCTTTGCTTTCGGTGTTTTTCATGGTTTCCGCGTTCGGGATTTCCTGCTGGGTGCGGTTAACGATCACACCGGCAACCATACCGGCACGCAGGCCCTGGCTGGCGCACATGGTCAACAGCGTGGCAGACTCCATTTCATAGTTCATTACGCCCATCGACTGCCATTCTTCCATCGAGCCTTTGAAACGGCTAACGACGCGGCCGGAGTAAGTATCGTAACGTTCCTGGCCCGGGTAGAAGGTATCGGAGGACGCGGTCACGCCGATGTGCGTGGTGGCGCCTGCTGCCTTGGCAGCCTCGACCAGTGCGGTAGTACAGGCGAAATCGGCTACGGCCGGGAATTCCATCGGCGCGAAGTGCAGGCTGGCGCCGTCCAGACGTACCGCCGCCGTGGTGACCAGAACGTCACCTACATTGATGTCTGACTGGATCGCGCCGGTAGTGCCGATACGCAGGAAGGTACGGATACCCAACTGCGCCAGCTCTTCAACGGCGATAGACGTCGACGGGCCACCGATGCCGGTGGAGCAGACGATCACGGCCTTGCCGTCCAGCTCTGCGCGCCAGGAAGTAAATTCACGATGGGAAGCCAGATGCACCGGATTTTCCATCAGCTTGGCAATTTTCTCTACGCGCTGCGGATCGCCAGGAACGATGGCAAGCTGGGCCCCTTGTAAATCGTTTTTAGTCAGGCCGAGATGGAAAACGTCAGATTGAGACATGCGAGACTCCTCATAGATCATGTTTATTGGGAGGAACAAAAAAGTACTCTACTGAAAATCGCCACTCAATTTCGTGACGACAATCACTACAGGCAAAGAAACAGAATGCAATCTACATAATTATTGTGACTAAAGTCACAAGATTTGACGAAAAGACCCTTATGACGGCCCCAATAGCCACCAGTCTAGCCGACAAATCGCACCGCCGTTTTCTCTGCCCTCGCGGTCAGTACGGATGATTTCATAATGAAAACCTTTACGCCGTGACAAAAAAATAACCTTACTTTATCGCGGACTTAGCCGTAATGAATGGGACTAACGCACCTTATGGTACTTATGCAGCTCAACTGGCGTAATAACCTGATAAAAAGGCAATAAAAACGCGCTAAAGCCGGATAATTAATCGTTTTTTACAGACTTGACTGAAAATGCTCCACTCGATGCCAATAACAGGTAATCTTTCCTATAGTTAATCTCAGCGCTTTTCTCTATTGATTGCACGGAGACCGCAATGAAAACCGATCATGTCATGACATTAAAACAGGCTCAGGGGGGATTCACCCCGGCCGTAACACCCTTGGCTGCCTCTACCCTCCACACCGACGAACAGGGCATTCATGCCGGGGAAACCACCATTCCCTCGCAGGGTGACAATCTGCCGGCCTATATCGCCAAACCTGCGGACCACAGCGGCCCCTTCCCGGTCGTCCTGGTGGTGCAGGAGATTTTTGGCGTTCATGAGCATATTCAGGATGTGTGCCGCCGCCTGGCGAAGCAGGGCTATCTGGCGATAGCGCCGGAGCTGTATTTCCGTCAAGGGGATGCCAGGGAGTACACCGACATCAGCGAACTGTTCCAGAAGCTGGTGAGCAAGGTGCCGGATCGTCAGGTACTGGCGGATCTGGACCATGCCGCCCATTGGGCGATGCGCCACGGCGGCGATGCCGGCAAGCTGGCGATTACCGGTTTCTGCTGGGGTGGGCGCATCAGTTGGCTGTATGCCGCGCACAATCCGCAGTTGAAAGCCGCGGTCGCCTGGTACGGTAAACTGGTGGGTGAAAAAACGCTGAATTCACCGAAACATCCGATTGATGTCGCCACGCAACTGACGGCTCCGGTGCTGGGGTTATACGGTGGACAGGACAGCAGTATCCCGCTGGAGACGGTGGAGAGCATGCGGCAGGCGATCCGCGCCGCCAACGCCAATGCCGAAATCGTGGTGTATCCCGAAGCCGGCCATGCCTTCAATGCCGACTACCGGCCCAGTTATGACGCCGAAGCGGCAGAAGACGGCTGGCAACGCATGCTGGCCTGGTTCGCGCAACAGGGTGTGCCCGGCGTTAAATAACCTCTCCCCCACGACTGCCTGAACGGGCAGTCGCTTGCGACATAAAAAAGGGCGCCGAAGCGCCCAGAATAATCAGACCCAAAAACGTTATCAGACCTGCTGCTCGCGCAGGCGCTGTGCCGCCAGTACCATGTTGGCCAGCGACTGGCGGGTTTCCGGCCAGCCACGGGTTTTCAGGCCGCAGTCCGGGTTCACCCACAGGCGCTCTGCCGGGATGTTCTGCGCAGCTTTACGCAACAGCGTCTCGATCCATTCCACGCTTGGCACGTTTGGCGAGTGAATGTCATACACGCCCGGCCCGATTTCGTTCGGGTATTCGAACGCTTTGAAGGCTTCCAACAGATCCATATCGGAACGTGAGGTTTCGATGGTGATCACATCCGCATCCAGTGCCGCAATGGAATCCATGATGTCGTTGAACTCGCAATAACACATGTGGGTGTGGATCTGCGTGTCATCTTGCGCAATAGCGGCATTCAATTTGAACGCGTCTACCGCCCAGTTCAGGTAAGCGGCCCAGTCGGATTGACGCAGCGGCAGACCTTCGCGCAGTGCAGGTTCGTCAATCTGAATGATGCCGATACCGGCTTTTTCCAGATCTTCCACCTCATCGCGCAGCGCCAGGGCGATCTGTTTGGCGATCACTTCACGGGTCACGTCCTCACGCGGGAACGACCAGCAGAGAATGGTCACCGGACCGGTCAACATGCCTTTTACCGGCTTGTCGGTCAGCGACTGGGCATATTTCGCCCACTCAACGGTGATGGCTTCCGGGCGGCTGATGTCACCGATGATCACCGGTGGTTTTACGCAGCGGGACCCGTAGCTCTGTACCCAACCGTTTTGGGTGAACACGAAGCCGTCGAGGTTCTCGCCGAAGTATTCCACCATGTCATTACGCTCGGCTTCGCCGTGCACCAGCACGTCCAGCCCCAAACGTTCTTGTTCAACGATCGCCTGTTTGATGTGTTCGCTAATGCTGGTGCGGTAGTTATTGCCGTCCAAACGCCCCTGTTTGAAGTCCAGGCGCAGGCCGCGAATTTCGGTGGTTTGCGGGAAGGAGCCGATGGTGGTGGTCGGCCAGGCCGGCAGGTTAAAACGCTCACGTTGTGCCCGGGCACGCTCGGCATAAGGGCGCTGACGTTCGCTGTCCTGCGCGGTGATCGCGGCCAGCCGTTGGCCTACCTGCGCATTGTGTACGCGGCCGGACTGGCGACGAGCACGGATTGGCGCGCTGTAGGCGTCCAGTTCGGCCTGTTTTTCTGCGCCCGGGGCATTAAGCGCCGCGCTCAACAGGGCCACTTCTGCGCATTTCTGCAGGGCGAAGGCGAACCAGCTTTTCACCTCTTCGTCCAGGCGAGTTTCCACGCTCAGATCAATAGGGCTGTGCAGCAGTGAACAAGAGGTGCCGATCCACAACGGACGGCTACCCACTAACGGCTGCAGGCGTTCGAACCAACTGCTCAGATCGGCACGCCAGACGTTGCGGCCGTTGATGACGCCCAGAGACAGCAGCCACTCTGTTGGCAGCGCCTTGTTCAATGCGTCGATATCGTCATGGCCGGCAACCAGGTCAACGTGCAGCCCTTGTACCGGTAGCTCGCGGATCGTATCGAGGTTGTGACCAACGCTGTCGAAGTAAGTGGTCAGCAGCAGTTTTACCTGGCCTTGCAGCGCGTCGTAGGCCGGTTTGAAAGCATCCAGCCATGCTTGCGGCAGTTCCAGCACCAGTGCAGGCTCGTCAATTTGTACCCACTCTACGCCGCGTTTTGCCAACTCAGTCAGCACCTGCTGGTAAACCGGCAGGATCTCTTTTAGCAGCGACAGACGGTCAAACGGCTCGCCTTTCACTTTGCCCAGCCACAGATAAGTTACCGGCCCCAGCAATACAGGCTTGATTTTGTGGCCCAGCGCCAGCGCTTCGTCCACTTCTTCCAGCAATTGGGTCCAACCCAGTTTGAACTGCTGACCCTGGTGGAACTCAGGCACCATATAGTGGTAGTTGGTGTTAAACCATTTGGTCATTTCTGCCGCTGCCGCCGGTTCGCCGGTCGGTGCACGGCCACGGCCGATGCGAAATAGCTGATCCAGATCGATTGAGCCGTCCGCATTCTGATGACGTGCCGGCACGTTGCCCAGCAGCAGGCTGGTGGTCAATACATGGTCGTACCAGGCGAAATCGCCGACCGGCACCAAATCCACCCCGGCCTGCTGCTGTTGTTGCCAATGGCGAGCGCGCAGCTCGCGGCCAACCGCCAACAGTTCTTCCTGCGTTGAGTTCCCTGCCCAGTAGCTTTCCTGAGCTTTTTTCAGTTCACGCCGTAGCCCAACGCGAGGAAAACCCAGTGTGTGATTTAGAATTGCCATCGTCATATTCCCCATTTAGCCGTCCAGATGTTTACACATCCATAATCCGCAGGTACTGTATTAACCACAAGCGCAATTTATTCACTGTCACTGTGAAGGACTCTCATGATCGAACTGAAACACTTACGCACGCTGCAGGCTCTGCGCAATACCGGCTCGCTGGCGGCCGCGGCGGCCCAACTCCATCAGACACAGTCTGCTCTGTCGCATCAGTTCAGCGATCTGGAACAGCGTCTGGGCTTCAAGCTGTTCGTTCGCAAAAGCCAACCGCTGCGCTTTACCGCGCAGGGAGAGATCCTGTTGCAGCTGGCGGAGCAGGTGCTGCCGCAAATCCAGCAGGCGTTGCAGACGTGCCACGAACCGCATCAGGCCACGCTGCGCATCGCCATTGAATGCCACAGCTGTATCCAATGGTTGACGCCGGCACTGGATAACTTCCGTCAGAGTTGGCCGCAGGTGGTGATGGATTTCAAATCCGGCGTCACCTTTGATCCGCAGCCTGCATTGCAGCAGGGTGAGCTGGATCTGGTGCTGACCTCCGACATTCTGCCGCGCAGCGGTCTGCACTATTCGCCGATGTTTGATTTCGAAGTGCGGCTGGTGCTGGCACCGGATCACCCGTTGGCCGGCAAACTGCATATCGAGCCTGAGGATTTGATCGACGAAACGCTGATGATTTACCCGGTACAGCGTCAGCGGTTGGATATCTGGCGTCATTTCCTGCAACCGGCAGGCATCAGCCCGGCGCTGAAAAACGTGGATAACACCCTGCTGCTGATCCAGATGGTGTCGGCGCGGATGGGGATTGCGGCGCTGCCGCATTGGGTGGTGGAAAGCTTTGAACGTCAGGGGTTAGTGGTCACCAAAACCCTGGGGGACGGCCTGTGGAGCCGCCTGTACGCGGCGGTGCGCGACGGTGAACAGCGCCAGGCGGTCACGGAAGCCTTTATCCGTTCGGCACGCCAGCACGCCTGCAACCATCTGCCCTTCGTGCGTGATGCAGACCGCCCAGGCGCCGGTGTTGCCAGCGTCAAACCGCTGGCTTCACAACCCTGACAATAAGGGCTGCCTGCGCTTGGGCGGCCCGGTTTATTTACTGATTATTTTGGGTGCCACCCAACGGCGATGTACCCACAGCGAAGCGACAATCACCGCCCCGCCGATAATGAAACTTGGCCAGTGCGGCTGTTGTTGCCAGATAGCCAGATTAACCAACAGCCCGGCAGGCACATGCATGTTATTCATGATGCCCAGCGTGCCGGCATCTACCTGCGTTGCACCGTAGTTCCACATGAAATAACCCAGCCCGGAAGCCACCACGCCCAGCCACACCAGAATGCCCCACTGCAAATTCGTGCTCGGCAGCTGTTGCGGGTTGCCCCACAGGCACCAGGCGACCACCGCCACCACCAACGCCCCCAGATAGAACCAGGAAAACGCGGTGTGTTGCGGCAACGGGTGCACTTCCATCAGGCGCTTGTAACCGACCATGCCGATGGCGAAGCTGATGTTCGCCGCCTGCACCAGCAACAGCCCCCACCAAAAATGCTCGCTCAGCTGATGGTAACGGATAATCGCGGCCCCCAGCACCGCCAGCAGCGCACTGAACACATAACCCCAGCGCAGGCGCTGGCCGCTGATCAGGTCATAAATCAGCGTGACATACAGCGGCGTCAGCACGGTAAACAGCAGGAATTCCGGCACCGTCAGGTACATGTAAGCGCGGAAGCTGAACAGGTACATGATGCCAAGCTGGCAGGCGCCCACCAGCATGTACAGCAGGATCACTTTCGGCTTGATGTTGCGCCAGCGCAGGAAAGGCAGGAACACCGCCGCCGCCAGGCCGATGCGCATCAGCACCGAGAACCAGCTGTCGACCTGTCCTGCCAGATATTCGCCAATCAGGCTGAAAGAAAATGCCCACAGGATGGTAGTAATCACCAGAAGCAGCACGATGGGTTCACCCTAAAGATTCAGAAAGGGCGATTGTAACGGAAGGCAAGCGGGGGTGTGGCGAAAAGGCGGTTTACATCTGCGCAAAATACAAACTGTCGGCAAATTTTCACCGCTGAGTTAGGCTTAATAAAAGACAAGGAGAACATCATGAAAAGTTATCATCTGCTCTATGGCCTGTTGCTGCTGTCCGGATTGGCCACGGCAGCCAATGGCGTCACCGAGCTCAGCTCGCAACAGCAGTTTCTCAACCAACGCACTCAACAGGCGCAACAACAGCGCATGCTGAATAATCAGCAGTTGGATCAGCGCCGTCTGCAGCAACAGCGGCAGTTCGATAACCATCAACAGCAACTGCAGCAAACGGCGCCGAATGGCGGGCAACTGCTGCCCAATGGCAACCAGCCGCGCAGCCCATTCAACCGCACGACACCTGCGGTTCCACAACCACCGCTGCCGGCTAGCCCCGTACGCCCATGATGGTCAGGATCAGCGGTGTAGTCACCGCTGCCAGCACGGTGGACATCACCAAACTGGTAGCGGCAGGGCCGGTCAGCACGTTGAACTGGCGTGACATCAGGTAGACATTGACCCCGACCGCCATCGAACCCAGCAACACCACCACCCGGGTTTCCATCGGCGGCAGGTCCATCAACCAGGCCAGCAGCCAGATGATCAGCGGCTGGACGATCAGTTTGAGAAAGCAGATGCCGCTGCTGAGGCGCCAGCCTTCGCTGATGCGATATTCCGCCAGCCCCATCCCCAGCACCACCAATGACAGCGGTGCGGCGACCTGGCCCAGCATACTGACCGGCTGGTCGACAAACGTCGGCAGCGGCAGGCCGGTCAGGCTGAACAAGGTGCCGGAAAGAATGCCGATAATCAGCGGGTTGGTCAGCACGCTGCGTGCCGTTTTGATAAAGCCCTGCAACGTCGGCGAACCATTGCGCGCCCATTCAATCGAGATGGTTACCAGCGTCCAGAGGATCAGGCCGTTAAACACCAGCACCAACGCCACCGACGGGATCGCCGCTTCGCCGAGCATCACACTGGCGATGGGCAGGCCCAGCATCACGTTATTGGAGAAAATCCCCCCCAACGCAAACACCGATCCCGCCACTCCATCCAGTTTAAACACCCGGCGCGCGGTGATCCGACCGATCACGAACACAATCAGGCAACTGCCGAAAAAGGCGATCAGCAGGCGGGCATCGACCGCCGGACGCTGCGAAAAGTCGCACATCATGCGGAACAACATGGCAGGGAGGGCCAGAGAGAAGACAAAACGCGTTAAACCGTCGGTAATAGAAGCCGGCCATTTACCCCAGCGGATCAGGCCATATCCCAGCACGATCAGCACAAACAGCGGCAAGGACAGCGCTATTTGGTGCCACAAAGAAACCATGAAAACAGACATCACATCCCTTCCGTTAGCGCGGCGGCAAAGGGCTGACGTCGCAATATTCAACAGGCGCCGACGGCTTTCTCACGGACGCAGCAACCTGCGTCCGTGGCAACGGGGGTTACTCGTTGGGAAAGTCCGGGCCGATCAAATCTATCCGGTCAGTACAAATACAGTCAACGCCCCAGTTCAACAACAGTCGCGCACGCGCCGGCTGGTTAACGGTATAAACCAAAATGCGCAATCCCGCCGCTTTTAGCGCCGACACCCGTTCGGCCGTCAATTCTTTATGGTTGATGTGCAACGACACGCAGCCCAACCGTTCGGTCAGCGCCTGCCAGTTGTCGTCCCATTGATCCAGCAGCAGGCCACGTGGGAGCTCCGGCACTGTGCGCTGTGCTGCCTCAAGCGCCTCAATCGAGAACGAGGAAAGCAACGGATCGGTCTGGCCCTGCCACAGCAGGCGCGCCGCCAGCGCCACGACCCGGCCGGTTTCATCGTCGCTGCCGGTGGTGGGTTTGATTTCAATGTTCGCCATCATGCCGTGCTGCAGGCAGCGCTCCGCCACCTCGGCCAGCAGCGGCAAGCGTTCGCCCTTGTAAGCGGAGTTATACCAGTTGCCGGCGTCCAGCTGCACCAGCTTGTCCCACGGCAGCTCACCCGCCACGCCCCAGCCGTTGCTGGTGCGATCCAGAGTATCGTCGTGCAGCAGGAAAATTTGCCCGTCCTGCGCCAGCTTGGCGTCGAACTCAATCATTTTATGACCGTGGCGCGCGCCAACGTCGATCGCCGCCAGGGTATTTTCCGGTGCCAAAGAACCGCCGCCGCGGTGGGCGACAATGTGGGGATAAGGCCAGGCTGTGGTCATGATTCCATCCGTAATCCGCTATCGGTATCAAAAAAGTGCAGTGCCTGTGCAGGCAGTTGCAAATATAGCGTGCTGCCCGCCGTCGGCATAGTTTCATGCGATAAACGCGCAATCACGCCGTGACCGCCCCACTGCCCGTGCGCCAGGTTATCCGCCCCCAACAACTCCAGCGTTTGCAGTGCCAGCGGCACGCCCCCTTGCTCCGAAGTAGTCAGTTGAATATGCTCCGGACGGATGCCGAGCGTCAACCGACGGCCGCCCCACTGCGCCTTGGGCTGCGGTAAATTCAACGTCACCCCCTCCGCCAGCTGCAGTTGGCTGCCGTCGGCGCTCAGGGTACCGGGCAACAGGTTCATCGCCGGCGAACCGATAAAGCTGGCGACGAACAGCGACGCCGGGCGCTGATACACCTCGCTCGGGGTGCCAATTTGTTCCGCCACGCCTTTGTTCATGACGATCACCCGTTGTGCCAACGTCATCGCCTCCACCTGGTCGTGTGTGACGTACAGGCTGGTGGTTTTCAACCGACGGTGCAGTTGCTGCAGTTCCAGACGCATCTGGACACGCAACTTGGCGTCCAGGTTGGACAAAGGTTCATCAAACAGGAACACCGCCGGTTCACGCACGATAGCGCGCCCCATCGCCACCCGTTGGCGTTGGCCGCCGGAAAGCTCACGCGGCTTGCGTTGCAACAGCGGCTCCAGTTCTAAAATACGCGCAGCTTCCTCCACCCGCTGTTGGATATGCTGCTTGCCGAAGCCGCGAATTTTCAGGCCGTAGGCCATGTTGTCGTATACGCTCATGTGCGGATACAGCGCGTAGTTCTGGAACACCATCGCGATTCCGCGATCTTTCGGCTCCATATCCGTTACGCGTTGGCTGTCGATATAAATATCGCCGCTGGTGGTACGTTCCAGCCCTGCCACCATGCGCAGCAGCGTCGATTTACCGCAGCCGGAAGGGCCGACCATCACGATAAACTCACCGTCTGCCACGTCGAGGTCAATCTGCTTGATCACCGGCGTTTTGCCATCGTAAGACTTGGTGACTGCCTGTAGTTTTAAACCTGCCATGTGAAAATTTCTCTCGTTACTTTTCGCTATCAACCAGGCCGCGTACAAACCAGCGCTGCATCAGAAGAACCACCGTCAACGGTGGAATTAAAGTCAGAATCATCGCCGCCATCACCTGATTCCACTGGGTCGGCGCGCCGGAGGTGGAGATCATGCTCTTGATACCCGCCACCGCCGTGCCCATCGAGGCATCGCTGGTGATCAGGATCGGCCACAGATACTGGTTCCAGCCGTAGATAAAGGTGATGACAAACAGCGCCGCCAGATTGGTCTTCGACAGCGGCAGCACGATATCCCAGAAAAAGCGCATCGGGCCGGCACCGTCAATCCGCGCCGCTTCCAGCAGTTCGTCCGGCAACGTCATAAAGAACTGGCGCAGCAGGAAGGTGGCGGTCGCCGACGCCATCAGCGGCAGCGTCAGGCCGGTGTAGCTGTCCAGCAGGTTGAGGTTGGAGATGACTTCCACCGTCGGGAAAATACGCACCTCTACCGGCAACATCAGGGTGAGGAATATCAGCCAGAAGAACAGGCTGCGCAGCGGGAAACGGAAATAAACGATGGCGTAGGCTGACAGCACCGACACCAGGATTTTGCCGAAGGTGATGGCCAGCGCCATGACCACGCTGTTCAACAGCAACAGCGAGAACGGCACCTTAAGGTTTCCCACACCGCCCTGCCAGATATTGCTGATGTTTTCCCACAGGTGACCGCCCGGGATCAGGGTCATCGGCACCTGGAACACCTGTTTGTCGTCCAGCGTGGCGGCGACAAAGGCCACATACAGCGGGAATAACACCACCAGCACGCCGATAATCAGCATTACGTGGCTGAAGATATCCAACCCGCGTCGGTTCTCAATCATTGGTAACGCACCTTACGTTCGACAAAACGGAACTGGATCACCGTCAGGCCAATCACCAGCAGCATCAGGATCACCGATTGCGCCGCAGAGCTGGACAGATCCAGGCCGGCAAAACCTTCGCGGTAAATCTTGTAGATCAGCGTGGTGGTGGACTGTACTGGCCCGCCGCCGGTCGCGGCATCGATCACCGGGAAGGTATCGAAGAAGGCGTACACCAGATTCACCACCAGCAGGAAGAAACTCACCGGCGTGATTAACGGCAGCACCAGGTTGAAGAAACGCCGCACCGGCCCGGCGCCGTCGATGGCTGCCGCTTCGACCAGAGAGCGTGGAATGGACTGCAATGCGGCCAGGAAAAACAGGAAGTTATAACTGATTTGCTGCCATACCGAAGCCAGCACCACCAGGAACATCGCCTGCCCGCTGTTTTGCGCGTGGTTCCAGTTGTAACCCAGCCCGCTGAGGAAGTGGGTAATCAGCCCCAGGCCGGGGTTGAACAGGAAGATCCACAATACCGCCGCCACCGCAGGCGCCACGGCGTAAGGCAGGATCATCAGCGTCTGGTAAATCCGGCTGCCGCGCAGCACGTAATCCACTAACGCGGCGAAGAACAGCGACACCACCAGCCCAATGCCTGCCACCAGGAAGCTGAAAATCAGCGTGGTGTAAAACGAGTCCAGGTAGTAGGGGTCCTGGAACAGCTGGGTAAAGTTATCCAGCCCGACAAACTGGCTGGACAGGCCGAACGGATCGAGGCTCTGCACCGAATACCACAGTGCCTCGCCGGCGGGCCACAGGAAGAAGATTGCGGTGATCAACAGTTGCGGCAGCACCAATACGTAGGGCAGCCAGCTACAGCCGAAACCGGGACGGGAAGATGACATAGGGGTTAACCGTTAATGTGGGGAGAGGGCTGACTGAGCCCCTCACCCCGGCCCGCTCCCAGGGGAGAGGGGGTGGATCGGTGTCGTTCGCCGGAACGGAGTCCCGGTTGACGCTACTTGGTCTGCGACTCGAAGCGACGCAGCAACACGTCACCACGCTGTACGGCGGCATCCAACGCCTGCTGTGGCGTTTTCTTACCGGTCCACACGCCTTCCAGTTCTTCATCCACGACAGTGCGAATCTGCGGCATATTGCCCAGGCGCAGGCCTTTGGTGAACGGCAACGGCGGCTTGTTCAGCATTTGGCGTGTCGCCACGTCCGCGCCCGGGTTCTTGTCATAGAAGCCCTGTTGCTTGGTCAGATCGTAAGCGGCAGTGGTGATCGGCAAATAACCGGTCTTCTGGTGCCATTCGGCGGCAATTTCCGGCTGAGCCAGATACTGCAGGAACTCGGCCACGCCCTTATAAGTGGCGGCATCTTTGCCGTTCATCACCCACAGGCTGGCACCGCCGATAATGGCGTTCTGCGGCGCATTTTTGGCATCGGCGTCATACGGCATCATGCCCACGCCATAGTTGAATTTGGCGTAATGCTTGATGTCCGCCAGCGAGCCGGATGACGCGGTAGTAATGGCGCAGTCACCGCTGTAAAACTTCTCGGTGGATTCGTCTTTACGGCCGAAATAGGTGAAGTCACCTTTTTTGTTCATCTCTTCCAGCAGTTGGATGTGCTTGACCTGCAACGGCTGGTTGAACTCCAGCTTGGCGCTCGCGCCACCAAAGCCGTTGTTCTCCGTGGCAAACGGCACACCGTGCCAGGCGCTGAAGTTCTCCAGTTGGATCCAGCCCTGCCAGCCGCTGGCATAGCCGCACTTCATACCGGCTGCACGCAGCTTGGCGGTGTCCGCCGCCAGTTCCTGCCAGGTTTTTGGCGGCTGGTCCGGGTTCAAACCGGCTTTTTTAAACGCATCTTTGTTGTAATACAGCACCGGGGTGGAGCTGTTGAACGGCTGCGACAGCAGGTGTCCGCTTTTATTGTCGGTGTAGTAACCGGACACCGTAGGCACGAATACCGATTCGTCAAAGCTGATGCCCGCGTCTTTAAACACTTCGTACACCGGCTTGATCGCTTGGCTGGCCATCATGGTGGCAGTGCCCACTTCATACACCTGCAGGATCGCCGGCGCTTTACCGGAGCGGTAGGCCGCGATGCCCGCCGCCAGGCTCTGTTCGTAGTTGCCTTTATAAACCGGAACGATTTTGACGTCGGTGTGCGACTGGTTAAAGCGATCCGCCAGGGAATCCACTTCTTTACCCAGTTCGCCCTCCATCGAATGCCAGAACGGGATCTCGGTCGCCGCCAGTGCCTGAGTGCTGACCGCCAGGGTCAACGCGACGCACAGCGTGGTTTTGCGAATAGCGTAGGTGAGCATGCCTAACTCCTGAAAAAAGCTGGTGTAATAAGCGCGTGAGCGAAAAGAATCAGTTTTTTGTTCGGAAGCTAACATGCCATGCTCGGATGACAGAAAAATAACCGTCAGATGACAGCCATATGACGGAAGAGTGAAGTGCAGATTGCGGTTTGATGTCGGCGACGAGGAAAGATCCCCGCCGCCGTGGGGATCACAGTGAACGGCGCAGGCGGGCAACCGCTTCCTGCATTTGCTGTTCAGTGGCGGTGGCGAACGACAGGCGGAAGGTCGAGCGATCCGGGTTGTCCGAGAAGAAGTATTCCCCCGGAACAAACACCACGCCCTGCTGCAGGGTGGTTTTCAGCCATTCGGTGGCGTTGAACGGCTGACGGAAACGCGCCCACAGGAACATACCGCCTTTCGGCATATCGAAGCTGATATGGTCACCCAGCTCTTTCTCCACCAGAGCGGCCAGGATCTCGCCCTTGTGCTTGTAAGCCGCGCGGATCTTTTCGATCTGCGCCGGCAGGCGATCCAGCCCCAGGTAACATTCTACGATGCTCTGTGACAACGCGCTGGCATGCAGATCCGCCGCCTGCTTGATGATCGCCACTTTATGCAGCAGGAACGGCGGCAAAATGGCCCAACCCAAACGCAGGCCGGGGGCCAGGATTTTGGAGAAGGTCGAGGTGTAGATAATGTTATCGGTATGGCCCAGCACCTGCTGCGAAATCTGGTGCAGCGTCGCGTTACGCTCTTCGGTAAAGCGCAGTTCGCCGTACGGATCATCCTCGATAATCAGGAAGTTGTGCTCGGCCGCCAACTTCACCAACAGCTCGCGACGCGGTGCGCTCAGGGTGATACCGCTTGGGTTGCCGAAGTTCGGCACCACGTACACGCCTTTGATGCGCTGCGTTTTCAACAGCTCGGCCAGTTCTTCAACCACCATGCCATCGCTGTCGGATGACACCGACATGATATTGGCTTCCGCCAGCTCCAGCGTCTGTAACGCTGCCAGATAGGTCGGACGCTCCACCACAAATACGTCGCCGGGGTTAACGATGGCGCGCATCACCAAATCCAGCGCCTGCTGAGATCCGGCGGTGACCATCACTTCTTCGGCGGTCGCCGTAACGCCGCGCTGGGCGCACAGCTCGCAGATGCGTTCACGCAGCACTGGGCTGCCTTCGGTCAGGCCATACTGAAAGGCGCTTTTCGGCTGATCGGTGATCGCCTGATGCGTGGCGATGCTCAGCCCTTCGAAATCAAACAGGGCATCAGAGGGGATGCCGCCCGCCAGCGAAATGACGTTTTCCATTTTACTGTGCTTGAGCAATTCACGAATTGCCGAGCTTTTTACTTTTACGATGCGCTGCGCGAGTAACCCTTCTGTGTTCATTTCTTATTCTCATTCCTGATTATTATTAGTTCCTGGGACAAATCATCCACCGAGATAAGCGGAGCGAACAGCTTCGTTTGCTAACAATGCGGCTCCCGTATCTTCCAACACCACGCGGCCGTTTTCCAGTACATAACCGCGATCTGCCAGTTTCAGCGCCTGATTGGCGTTTTGCTCCACCAGGAAGATGGTCATGCCCTCTTCGCGCAGTTGCTGGATGATGTCAAAAATCTGCTGAATGATGATCGGCGCCAACCCCAGAGAAGGCTCGTCGAGCAACAACAGCTTCGGCTGGCTCATCAGCGCACGACCGATCGCCAACATCTGTTGCTCACCGCCGGACATGGTACCGGATCGCTGGGCACGGCGTTCGAGCAGGCGCGGGAACAGGCCGAACACCCTTTCAATGCGCTGTTGATACTGCTGGCGATCGGCAAAGAAACCGCCCATCGCCAGGTTTTCTTCCACCGTCATGCGCGCGAATACCCGCCGCCCTTCCGGCACGATCGCCACCGCCTCGCGCATAATGCGCGAAGTCTGCCACTGGGTAATGTCCTGATCGAGAAAGGTGATGCTGCCTTCGCTGGCGCGGGGTTCACCGCACAGCGTGCCGAGCAGCGTGGTTTTACCGGCGCCGTTAGCGCCGATCAGAGTGACAATCTCGCCCTGCTTGATGTTCAGGCTAACCTGATGCAGCGCCTGGATTTTGCCGTAATGGGCGGATACCTGATTAAATGACAACATAAATTATTCGCCCAGATAGGCCCGGATCACGTCCGGGTTGTTACGGATTTCTGCCGGGGTGCCCTGCGCCAGCGGCGTGCCCTGGTTCACCACGTAGATGCGATCGGAGATGCCCATCACCAGTTTCATGTCGTGCTCAATCAGCAACACCGACACTTTATGCTGATTGCGCAGCTCGACGATCAGTTGATCCAGCTCGTCGGTTTCCTTCGGGTTCAGGCCCGCCGCCGGCTCGTCCAGCATCAACAACTCCGGCCGGGTGACCATGCAGCGCGCAATCTCCAGCCGCCGCTGTTGGCCATAAGCCAGATTGCCCGCCGAACGGTTAGCCATTTCCAGCAGGCCAACCCGTTGCAGCCATACCGAGGCGCGTTCCAAGGCATCGGCTTCGGCACGGCGGAAGGCAGGCGTTTTCAACAGCCCGGCGAAGACACCGCTTTTCAGATGCTGGTGTTGCGCGACCAACAGGTTCTCGATCACCGTCATTTCACGAAATAACCGCACGTGCTGGAAAGTGCGCACCACGCCCATACGAGCGATGGTCTGGCCGGGCAGGCCTTCCAAATGGCGCTCGCGCAGTTTGATGGTGCCGCCGGTTGGGCGGTAAAAGCCGGTCAGGCAGTTAAATACCGTGGTTTTGCCCGCGCCGTTCGGGCCGATCAGCGAAACAATCTCGCCCTCGTTGAGTTCCAGCGCCACGTTATTGACCGCCAGCAGGCCGCCAAAACGCATCGACAGCCCTTCTACCTTCAGCAGAGGTTGCATGCTCATGCTTGTTCCCCCTTGCCTGCTTGCATATCCGCCGCCTTCAGTTTCAGCTGTGGCCGCTTCATCGGCAGCAGCCCTTGCGGCCGCCAAATCATCATCAATACCATCAGGGCACCCAGCAACAGCATGCTGTATTCGTTCAGGTCACGCATCAATTCGCGCGACACCACCAGCAGGATCGCCGCCAGGATCACGGCGAACTGCGACCCCATACCGCCCAGGACCACGATCGCCAACACGAAGGCCGATTCCACAAAGGTAAAGGATTCCGGGCTGACGAAGCCCTGACGCGCGGCGAACAGCGTGCCGGCAAAACCGGCGAAGACGGCGCTGATGGTAAAGGCAGTCAGTTTGATTCTGGTCGGGTTGAGCCCCAGCGAACGGCAGGCGATTTCATCTTCGCGCAGCGCTTCCCAGGCGCGGCCCAGCGGCATGCGCAGCAGGCGATTAATCACAAACAGCGTCAATACCACCAGCAGCAACGCCACCAGGTACAGAAAGACGATGCGATCGCTCGGATCGTATTTCAGGCCAAAGAAGTTATGGAAGGTGTCCCAACCGCCGTCGCGCACGCTGCGGTTGAACTCCAGACCGAAGAAGGTCGGTTTCGGGATCTGGCTGATGCCGTTCGGGCCGCCGGTGATTTCGGTGTTGTTCAACAACAGGATACGCACGATTTCACCGAAGCCCAACGTCACAATCGCCAGGTAGTCGCCGCGCAGACGCAGCACCGGGAAGCCGAGCAGGAAACCAAAGACGGCGGTGACCATGCCCGCCAGCGGCAGGCTTTCCCAAAAACCGAGGCCGTAATAGTGGTTCAGCAAGGCGTAGGTATAGGCGCCAATGGCATAGAAACCACCGTAGCCCAGCACCAGCAGACCGGACAGCCCGACCACCACGTTAAGGCCCAAGCCCAACATCACGTAGATCAGCGTCAGCGTGGCGATATCTACCGTGCCGCGCGATACCAAAAACGGCCAGGCAACCGCAGCGACAATGATGGCCGCTGCCAGCAGTTTCTGGCGCGCAGTGGTGCCATCAAAGCTCGGCAATACCCAGGTCGGGCCGGAGATCTTTTTCAGCCCTTGCTGCATCAATGGGCGCAGCAACTGGAAGAAAAACACGATGACGCAGCCAATGCCGATCCACATCCAGCGCACTTCCGCCGCGCCGTGCACCACCAGTTTGGTACCGTCCAGGCTCAGTTGCATGCCCATCAGGAATGAAGCCATCACAAACAGCACCAGGGTGGCGATCAGCGCGTTGAGCAGATTGAGTTTCATACCTTCTCAACCTCCGGACGCCCAAGGATGCCGGTTGGCATGATCAGCAACACCACGATCAGCAACGCGAACGACACCACATCTTTATATTCGGTACTCAGGTAAGCCGACGTCAGCGCTTCCGCCACGCCCAGCACCAGGCCGCCAATCATCGCGCCGGGGATGCTGCCGATGCCGCCCAGCACCGCCGCAGTGAAGGCTTTCATACCGGCCATAAAACCGATGTATGGGTTGATCACCCCGTAGAACTGCCCGAGCAGTACGCCGGCGACCGCCGCCATGACGGCGCCGATCACGAAGGTCAGTGAGATCACCCGGTCGGTATTGATGCCCAGCAGGCCGGCCATCTTCAAATCCTCCGCGCAGGCGCGGCAGGCGCGGCCCATGCGTGAATAGCGAATAAACATCGTCAGCGCCAGCATCGCCAGGAAGGTGACTCCCCAGATAATCAGCTGCATGGTGCTGATGGTGGCGGCGAAACCGTTGCTTTCACCCAGCACCCACTGGCCGGTGACCAGGCTGGGCAACGCCAGATCGCGCGAACCCTGCGTCAGGCTGACGTAGTTTTGCAGGAATATCGACATCCCGATGGCGGAGATCAGCGCGATCAGTCGTTTGGAATTGCGCACCGGCTTGTAGGCCACCCGCTCGATGCTCCAGCCGTAGGCGCTGGCAATCACGATCGACACCAGGAAGGCCGCACCAATCAGCAGCCAACCGACGTCGATGCCGATCATCATCAGGGCGGCGATAACAATAAAGGAGACATAGCTGCCGATCATATACACCTCGCCGTGGGCGAAGTTGATCATGCCGATGATGCCGTAGACCATGGTGTAACCGATGGCGATCAATGCATAGGTGCTGCCCAACGTGACGCCGTTGAACATCTGCTGCAGAAAATAGAGAACCTGCTCTGACATACTCTGACCCTTGGCTGCGCTTTTATAGCAAACCTGAACGCGGTGAGAAATTCAGGTAAAGGGGTGCGGGCCGGCAAGCCAGCCTGCGGGCGCAGCTAGCTGCGCCTTACCCTAATTATTATGGCTTATTTAATCGGCGTTGAAGTGCCGTCGGCATGCCATTGGAACACGCCGAACTCGAAGCCTTTCAGATCGCCTTTGTCATCCCAGCTCAACGGCCCCATCACGGTGTCCACCGGCTTGCCGGTTTTCAGATCCTTGACGATGTCTTCCGGCTCCTGGCTGCCGCTGCGCTCCATCCCGGTGGTCAGAGATTGCAGCGCCGCATAGGTGGTCCAGACAAACGGCCCGGTCGGATCCAGCTTTTTGGCTTTCAGTGCATCGACGACAGGTTTGTTGGCAGGCACCTGATCGTAACGCTTAGGCAAGGTCACCAGCATGCCTTCAGAGGCGGCACCGGCGATGTTGGACAGTGAGGAGTTGCCCACGCCTTCCGGCCCCATAAAGCGGGTGGTCAGGCCGGCCTGTTTGGCCTGGCGCAGGATCTGGCCCATTTCCGGGTAGTAGCCACCGAAGTAAACGAAGTCGACGTTTTCTTTCTTCAGGCGCGCCACCAGGGTAGAGAAATCTTTATCGCCGGCGGTGATACCTTCAAACATCACCACATCGGTCCCCTGCTTTTTCAGGCTGTCGCGCACCGAGCGTGCCAGACCTTCGCCGTACTGCTGCTTGTCGTGGATCACGGCAATGCGCTTGGGTTTGATCTCGCTGAGGATGTATTTCGCCGCCGTCGGACCCTGATCGGAATCCAGGCCGGTGGTACGCATGATCATTTTGTAACCACGGGTGGTTAGATCGGCGTTAGTGGCCGCCGGCGTAATCATGATCACGCCTTCATCTTCATAGATGTCGGAAGCCGGCTGCGTCGAAGACGAGCACAGGTGGCCGATCACATAGCGGATCCCGTCGTTGATCACTTTGTTGGCCACGGCTACCGCCTGTTTCGGATCGCAGGCATCGTCGTATTCCACACCGACCAGTTTGTCACCCTTGATGCCGCCCTTGGCATTGATATCGGCAATCGCCTGACGCGCGCCGGTGAACTCCATATCGCCATACTGCGCGACCGGGCCGGACATTGCCCCGACGATCGCCACCTTGATGTCTTTCGCCATTGCCGTATGCCCGATAGCCATGGCGATACAGCCCGCCAACAGCGCCTTACCTTTTGTTAATTTCATCCGCAAATCCCCATCTGTCGTTGTGAACGTACCTGTTGTGTTTGCCTGCACCTGACCCTTATTTACTGCTTTTATTCATAAGTAATAATGATTTAGGTGTTTATGCGGCAATATTTTCTAATAAGACTTTATTTTTCATGCCATTAAACAGGAATTTTCTGCTGCAAATCAACTTGCACAATCAGAAACAAGCGGTGTAAACAGCATAAAATCCGGATTGAATCTGCGCTGTTTTGCATCAGGTACAGCGCGTTATGCTGGTTCCCGATCGCTTTACTACCTATTTACTCGGAAAATGCGTCCTGCAAAAAACATTTCGCGCAGTAATCGTACAGAAAAACTTACACAACGCTCTGTGCAAGATCTATTACACTGTCGGCATTGATTAGCCGTTCGGAAATCCTGCATGAAACTGACTATTGAGCGATTAACCACGCTGTCCCCACAAGACCTGATCGACCTTGGCAAAATCTGGCCGCATCAGCAGCCGGAACAGTGGCAGAGCGGGTTGAGCGGCGATAAAGCGCTGTTTGCCGCCCGCTTCAATGAACGGCTGCTGGGTGCGGTAAAAATCGAGCTGGACGGTGAGCGTGCTCAACTGCAGGATTTGCTGGTGCGTGAAGTGACGCGCCGCCGCGGTGTCGGGCTGTATCTGGTGCAGGACGCGCAACGCCAGTTGCCGCAGATAACGCACTGGCAGCTTTCAACCGCAGGTCTGACGCCACGCGAGCGCGGTGAGGTGGATAACTTTATGCGCGCCTGCGGTTTCACTCAGCAAGGCGAACTCTGGCAGCAATGAAACGTGGACTCGTCGCACTATTGCTGCTGGCGCTGGCGTTCATCAGCTGGTTCGGCGGCCGCCAGCAGGCGCTGCGGATACAGCCGACCTGGGATAATCAGGCCTACGTCTGGCAACGCGTTTGGACGCCGCAGCATGTTGCCGCGCTGGCGCAAAGCCGCGACCTGTTCCCTACGCTGCGGGTGCTGGGTTTACAAGTGCACCCGCGTGAGGGCTGGCGGGAAATCCCGGTCAATCTCCCCTTACTGAAACAAGATGGCCGCCCGTTGTGGCTGGTGGCTCGTCTGGACGGACAGCTGGCGCAGCTGGATGAATCGGCAATTCGCCAGCGGCTGCTCAAACAGGTGCAACGCTGGCAGGCCGCCGGGCTGCAGGTCATCGGCGTTGAAATAGACCATGACGCCGCTACCGCCCGCCTGCCCGCCTATCGGCATTTCCTGCAGCAGCTGCGTCAACAGTTGCCTTCTTCACTGCAACTGGGCATTACCGCATTGCCGGCCTGGATCGGCTCCGCGGCGCTGCCTGGCGTTTTACAGCAGGCCGACAGCTCGGTACTGCAGGTGCATGCCGTGCTGTCGCCTGAGCAAGGGTTATTTGCCGCCCCGCTGGCGCTGCGTTGGATAAAACAGTACGCACAAATCACACCAAAACCTTTCCGGGTAGCACTGCCTGCCTATGGCATGGGTTTGGTCGGGTTCGATGCGCAGGGCGCACAGGTTGAAAGCGAAGCCTCTTTGCGCGTGGCGGATACCTCGCGCGAACTGACGGTGGCGCCGCAACAGGTGGCCGATTTTCTGCAGCAACTGAACATGCAGACCTTGCCCCACCTGCGAGGCCTGATCTGGTTCCGACTGCCGTTGGCAGACGATCGTCGTGCCTGGTCACTGGCTACGCTGCGCGCGGTGATAGAAAAGCAGCCGCTCAGCGTTGACTGGCAGGTAAAATTTAGCCCTCAGACACAGCAAAATGGGCCCAATGATCTGATAATTCAAAATAACGGGCCGGTGGATGCACCGCTACCGCGTGAAATCATCATCATCGCCGGCAAATGCCTGGCGGCGGACGCGGCGGGCAACTACCGGCTGGAAAGCGAGCCTCAACGGCAACGCTTTGTGCTGATCCGCAGTGACCAGTTGCGCGCCGGGCAATCCCGGCCGCTGGGCTGGCTGCGCTGCCAACAACTGACGCCAGGAGGCACCCTTGTCACACCATAATGCACGCGCTACACGGACTCTGCGCGGCCGAACTCTTCCACTGGCTGCCCTGATCGGCTCGGCGCTGGCGATGCCACTTAATGGCTACGCCTGTGGGCCGGATTTCCCCAACCGTTTGCTGATCGATCGCAACGGCACGCTGCTGTATATGCCGGAAGGCAACTTTGCCTTTGAAGCCGGGCGTTTGGTCGCAGTGGATAAACAGCTGCCGTTGTGGAAAGCGCCAGCGCCGGCCACGCCGCCGAAACCGATGCCATTGTCGCCGGAAACTATCATCATCGGCAAAATGCGTGCGGCCAAAACCGTTGAAGAGGCCGATGCGGTCAATACTCAAGGGCTATCTGACGCGGCACGTCAATACCTGCTGGGCGCAGTGGCCTTCGCCGGTAAAGATCCGCGCGCCGGCGAGTACTTCCAGCAAGTTCTGGCCTTGCCCGCCGCAGAACAGGGCGACTGGGGGCTAAGGGCACAGTATTCACTCGGTCGGTTGTTGATGGGCGATCACGGCACGCCAGAACACGAAGGTGACGCCTCGACCAGCAAGGTCAAACACCCGGCGAAGCCGCAACTCGAGCAGGCGCTAGCGGCCTTCCAGCAGGTGATTGATAAAGTGAAAGGCGGTACGGCCGATCCTGATCAACTGGCACTGAGCAGCCTGGGGCAGCAGGCCCGCATTCATTTCTGGCTCGGCAACATCACCCAAGCAGCCAGGCTATATGCGCAGCAGGCGGCACAGGGCGACCAGGATGGCGGTCTGTCGCTGCAGTACGTCTCCAGTTACCTGGTCAATCCGGATCACTTCGATGTTCTGAAGCAGACAATCGCCGATCCGCTGATCCAACAACTGGTCACTATTGAGCTGTTTGCCCGCAGCAGTAATCTGCAAATGACCGATACGGACGGCACCGGTACCCGCTCTGCACAAATCATCGGCCAAATCCTGACGCTACTGGACGCCTCGGTGAAAAGCGGTTTCAGCGGCAGTGACCGGCTGGCGGCGCTGGCCTACCGAGCAGGACAATACCCGATGGCGGCCAGCCTGCTGAAACACGCCGGCGACAGTGGCCTGGCCTGGTGGTTACGCGCCAAAATGGCGCTGCGCGACGGGGATGTCAAAGCCGCCACCGCAGACTACGCCAAAGCGGCGGCCGCGTTCCCTTCCAGTGAAAGCTGGGGCGAACAGCGCAACGCGGACTTTACGCCAGAAACCATCGTGCCCGAATGCCGGGTCGCGGGGGAGCGGGCCATTCTGGCCCTGGATCGCGGCGACTATCTGCAGGCAATGGACTTCCTTTATCGCGGCAAAGATATTTACTGGGCGGACGTCGCCGATGTGGCCGAGCGCGTGCTGACCATCGACGAACTGAAAGGCTTTGTTGATAAGCATGTGCCAGCCCCGGTTACGCCATTGAAACCAGTCATTCCGGACGAGTACAACGGTCAACCGATGACGCCAGAGGTGCAACTGCGTGAACTGCTGGCGCGGCGCTTGATGCGCGCAGGACACCCTCAAGAGGCGATGGCCTATTTTGACATTCCAAATTACCGTCAGGCGGCACAACAGTACGCCGATACGCTGAAAACGGCGCAGGATAAATCCGCAGACAAGCTGACGCAGGCCAAAGCCTACTATCAGGCAGCAACGCTGCTGCGTAGCCAAGGATTGGTGTTCACGGGTTATGAGATGACGCCGGACTATGCAATTTATGACGCCGGTTATTCCTATCTGGGGGATGCCTTTGATACGCGCGAGCTCAAGCATAAGAGTTGGATCAGCAGTGCCGAGGCTGCACGGGCCAAAGCGGCGTTACCGCCACAGGATAATCGCTTCCTGCACTATCGCTGGCAGGCGGTCGCACTGGCCCAACAGGCCGCCGACTTGCTGCCGCCAAAAAGCCAGGCCTACGCCGCAGTGCTGTGCAATGCCGCCGGTTGGGTGATCAAGCGTGACGCGAAAACCGGTCGGGTGCTGTATCAACGCTATATCAATACCGGGACGCGCTATCCCTGGGCCAACAAGTTTGGCTATGACTGCCCGGCGCCAGACTTCGCCGCAGTTGCGCCATAACGCCTAATTTCAGGCACAAAAAAGCCCGGCTAATCATTAACCGGGCTTTTTAACGCTTATGCGGGATTAGGCTTCGATCGCCATTTTCAATTTCTTCATGGCGTTCTTTTCAAGCTGACGTACGCGCTCAGCGGAAACACCGTACTGATCGGCCAGCTCTTGCAGCGTGGATTTGTTGTCGTCGTCCAGCCAGCGGGCGCGAATGATATGCTGGCTACGCTCGTCCAGACCTTCCAGCGCATAGGCCAGTTTGTCTGCGGCGTTGCTTTCCCAGTTATCTTCCTCGATGCCTTCGGCGAAGTCCGAGCTTTTATCCTGCAGGTACAGCACCGGTGCCATTGACTGGCCGTCACGGGCTTCGTCGTCCGGCGTTGGATCGAAGGTCATGTCCTGCGCCGCCATGCGGGATTCCATCTCGCGCACGTCCTTGCTGGTCACACCCAATTCGCGGGCGACCAATTCCACCTCATCCTGATTGAACCAGCCCAGACGCTGCTTGGTTTTACGCAGGTTAAAGAACAGCTTACGCTGTGCTTTGGTGGTAGCAACTTTGACGATACGCCAGTTGCGCAGTACGTACTCGTGAATCTCTGCCTTGATCCAATGCACCGCAAAGGAAACCAGACGCACACCAACCTCTGGGTTGAAGCGGCGAACTGCTTTCATCAGGCCGATATTACCTTCCTGGATCAGGTCTGCCTGCGGCAGGCCGTAACCCGAGTAATTGCGGGCAATATGAGCGACAAAGCGCAGGTGAGACAGGATTAGCTGCTTAGCGGCTTCCAGATCGCCCTGATAATGCAGCCGTTCAGCCAGCTCCCGCTCTTCCTCTGCCGTCAGCATCGGATAGGTGTTGGCGGCCCGAATATAGGCTTCCAAACTGCCCTGGGGCACTAAAGCTAAAGTTTGCATTTCTTTGGTCATTCAAACCCTCTCTTGAAAAAACAGGTCATGCAGGTGATTGTCACGGCGGGGAAATGATTGATTCTACGGCAGTTGCTATTGCAAAAGCGGTCCACACGCCGGGCACCTTAACATTTTGCTGCAGATTTTGACCGCGTTCCGCCCTATTAGTTCACAGTTTTTCGATCGCATTGTGCATGACAATACGTGACGAAGACTTAGGCCGATAGGGAATTTGTGCGCTAAGAAGAGACTGGATGGGGCTTAGGTTAGTGCCGGTAGCTCTTCTCCCGCAACACGCTCGGAGCAGCAGGAGAAGAGTATACCAAAAAATCTTTATTGTGGTGTAAATCGGCGTAAATGTTGCACCGTCGCCAGCCAGGCGGCGATCCAGCCGATCATCGCGGAGACAATCAACAGCAGCAGCGCCTCATCCCAACCCAGGCCGTGCAAGGCAAAGGTGGTGCCGAAGACCTTGGCCACGCCGGTGACCACCGACTCCAGCCGCCACACCATCGCCCCGGACAACAGCAACGACAGCAACGCGCCAAAGAAGCCCAGCATCGCGCCGCCGTTCAGGAACGGCCGCAGGATAAAGCCGTCGGTGGCGCCGATCAGTTTCATCACGTTGATAGTGTCGCGACGGCTGAAGATGCTCAACCGCACGCTGTTGCCGATCACCAGGAACACCGCCACCACCATCAGCACGCCGATCATCGCAGCGACCTGCCCCACCAGTCCGGTCAGTGCCGCCAGACGGGCAAACCAACTGTCATCCATTCGCACTTCATCCACCCCCTGAACTGCCGCAACGCGATCGCGCAGGGTATTGAGGGTGTCGGAGCTTTGGAAGCTCATTTTCGGCGTGATGATAGCAACCGCCGGCAACGGGTTCTCTTCCAGCATATCCAGTGCGCCGCCAAAGCCGGACCAGTTGCGGAACTCGCCCCGGGCCTCTTCACGCGACAGATAATTCACTTTTTCAACGCCGGCTTCCGCCTTGATGGCGTCGAGCACTTTCACCGCCGCGTCATCATCCAGCGATTTATCCAGATAAACCGTCAGTTGCGGCGTGGGATACCATTGGGTCGCCGCAGTGCTGACGTTTTTCCAAACGATGTAACACACGCTCGGCAATGTCAGGGAGATGGCAATCACCATCACCGTCAGCAGCGTTGCCAACGGTTGGCGCAGCATATCCTTGACGGCATTCATCCAGGCATAGCGCCATTGTTCACGCCAGCCGCCGCGCAGCGCTTTGCTCTTGGCGGTTTTTGCATTATTCGCCATGATGCGCTCCTCCAGCCATGCGGCCCTGACTCAGGCGCAGAATGCGGTAATTGCGTCGGGCGATCAGCCCGGTGTCGTGGGTAGCCATCAGCACGGTCACGCCCACGCGGTTAAATTCCTCGAACAGGCGCAGAATGCCTTCCGACAGCGCATCGTCCAGGTTACCGGTGGGTTCATCCGCCAGCAGGACCGCGGGCTTGTTCACCACCGCACGGGCAATGCCCACACGCTGTTGTTCACCGCCGGAAAGCTGGATCGGGAAGTTTTTCGCCTTATCCAGCAGCCCGACCTTGTCCAACGCGGCGGAAACGCGGCGACGGATATCTTCGGTGCTGGCACCGGCGATGATCAGCGGCATCGCCACGTTGTCATACACCGTACGATCCAGCAGCAGATGGTGATCCTGGAAAATCATGCCGATCTGACGACGCAGGAACGGCACCTCGCGGTTTTTCAACCGGCTGATGTCGTGGCCGCCAAACCAAATATGGCCGGCGCTTGGCCGTTCGATACCACAAATCAGTTTCAGCAGGGTACTCTTCCCCGCGCCGGAATGGCCGGTCAGAAACGCCATCTCCGCCGGGCGCAGATGAAAATCTACCCCCTGCAGTGCCTGCCGTCCGCCCAGATAAGCTTTACTGACCTGTTCAAAGCGAATCATCCGTATTAATCCTCTCGGGCAAAAAGTGCCTCAATAAAATCGTCAGCCTTAAACGGCCGCAAATCTTCGATGCCTTCCCCAACGCCAATATAGCGAATCGGGATACCGAACTGATCGGCAATGGCGAAGATCACCCCGCCCTTGGCGGTACCGTCCAGTTTAGTCAGTGTGATACCGGTTAAGCCCACGGCCTCATTAAATAATTTCGCCTGGCTGACAGCATTCTGTCCGGTGCTGGCATCAAGAGTCAGCATAACCTCATGGGGGGCCTGGTCGTCCAGTTTTTTCATGACGCGGACGATCTTCTTCAGCTCTTCCATCAGGTGCGCTTTGTTCTGCAAACGGCCTGCCGTATCAGCCAGCAGCACGTCGATGCCGCGCGCCTTGGCGGCCTGCACCGCGTCGTAAATCACCGAGGCGGAGTCCGCGCCGGTATGCTGCGCCACCACCGGGATCCGGTTGCGCTCGCCCCACACCTGCAACTGCTCTACCGCCGCCGCACGGAAGGTATCCCCCGCCGCCAGCATCACCGATTTGCCTTCCGCCTGGAACTGGCGGGCCAGCTTACCGATGGTGGTGGTTTTACCCACGCCGTTCACCCCAACCATCAGAATGACATACGGGTTTTTACCGCCAACATCCAGCGGCTGATCAACTTTAGCCAGAATTTCAGACATTTCCTCCTTCAGCTTACCGTACAGCGCATCGGCGTCTTTCAACTGCTTGCGGCTGGCGTGCTGGGTCAAGGAGGTAATGATTTTACGCGTGGTTTCCACGCCGACGTCGGCAATCAGCAGCTGTTCTTCCAGCTCTTCAAACAGTTCGTCATCAATTTTCTTGCCGCGGAACAGGCCGACAAAGCCGGAGCCCAGATTCTGCTTGGTTTTCACCAGGCTGCGTTTCAGGCGGGCAAAGAAGCCTTCTTTGGTCGGGCGTTCCTGCTCCTGAGTCACCGCCGGGGCCAGCAGCTCAGGTTGTTGTTCTTCTTCAGTGGCTGGAGCGACGATAATCGGTTCCAGCGCTACGTTGGCCGGCAATGTCTCCGGTTCCGGTTCTGACACAATCACTTCTGGCTCGGGCGCAATCACTTCCGGCACGGTTTCGATAACCGGTTCCGGTGCGATCACTTCCGGCTCTGATACGACGACCGCTTCAGGTTCGGGCTCGATAATAAGCTCAGGCTCAGGCTCAGGCTCAGGCTCAGGCTCAGGCTCAGGCTCAGGCTCAGGCTCAGGCTCAGGCTCAGGCTCAGGCTCA
>NZ_JBIEIU010000024.1:0-50119 GCF_052113645.1 Serratia quinivorans
GTACAACAATGCCCTCCGGGCGACGCAGGATACGTTTGATGGTGGCATTCTGTTCGGGCAAAAAACCAAGCCCCTCTAATGAAGGAACATTATTACCATCATCAGGAATAATGCGCATCACGGCATAAAGCCCCCCCACAGCAGGGGTATGACTGTAACGCGCACCAAAAATACCAAGGGGCTTAACGAATTCCTCTTTGATACGGCCATCTTGCTGCCTGTTGGGATAAAACTGCTTTTCCGTCACATCGCACATGCCCTGACAGATAGCCGCAGCCAGCAGCATCCCATCTTGTTTATCGATGCAATCAATCTGCTCCAGTTCGCCGTGAACGCGAACCTCTACGTAGGTAAACTCACTGTTATCCCGGCCAATGGTAAAGTGAATATCAGAAGCGCCAAGCTCGACGGCCTGCTTGAAATAACGCAGCACCCGCTGCTGACTTTCAACATTTTCCCGCGCATCACCTTGTGGGTTATCAATACCCTTCGCCTCGCGGAATTGACTCACCTCATCGAATGAGACGAACTTTACGTTTGTTTTCCCAGGATGTTTACGTTGCAGAGTGCTGACGTAATTCTGCACCGAGAATTGTGCTCTGTGGTTATCTGACACCACGATATCGATAATACCTTCGTCAGTAGACGACGCACACACAAAGCGCTCGATGTCTTCACCAGGACGTTCAACGACATTATCCATTGCTTATCCTCAATTGAACGGTAACGACTGCACCCCGGCACCATCCAGAGCCGAAACGCGCACTTCCCGCGCTGAAATGCTGGTGATTTTCAGTTGAGTTCCCGGCACTTGCTGCCCGGTAGTCAATTCGGCATAACTTCCATCACCGAGCGCCAGACGGGCAATCAGCCGGTTGCCTGCACCATAAATTTCATTGATCTGCGGTAATGGCGTCGCTTTGCTTTTCGCTTGTGACACATTGACCGCCACCGCAGCCGTTCCGGCCGTCACATCCGGTACACTGCCGGACGAACCGCTGTCTTCAAGGGATTTCAGGGCCTTTGCCCGTGCAACCTGTGCTTCTACGATCACCGTTTCGGCCTGGATCATCTCCAGGCGGCGAAGGGTAAAATCCTTTGCTTCATCGCCATGCCCCACCCTTTGAGTGGGTTCTTTCGGCGGTTCGACCTTTTCTAACGCCTGTGCCGGCGGAGACGGCGGTAACTCATTTGTCACCGCATACGCGGGCAATTGTCCCCACATGCCACAAATAATCAGGACAAGCCATCCCGGAATTAATTTACTGTTTAGCATAGAATTTTCCTTCAATTTGATACGTCAAGCGCCCCTGTTGGAGCGACAGCTTGATAGCGCTCAATCGAACGCCGGTATCGTCCAGTCCCGAAAAGAGCAACGTTGGGGGAATATCGGTTTTCAACGACATCGTGAACACCCGCCAGGGCAAGAGCGTTTCTACGCCGACATCGTTGGTAATACGGTTGTTTTCCTCCGCAAAGGTAAACTGGAGGCGGGTTTGCTGTGCGAACGTGGTCATGCGTTGAACCTGAATATCTGCACTTGGCAGCGGTCTGTTATCCCTGCTTATCAGCAGTTCTACAGGCTGCGTAAACCCGCCAAGATCCCCCGGCCCAGGGACGTTAAAGAAAGGCGTGTATTCACCCTCGAAATACCGTTTAACCCGGAAAGCGAAATCGCCCACAGTGCCACCTTCCGGTTTGGTGTAGGCCAGTCGGATACGCCCCTGACTCCCCTTCATCTGCGCACACTCAGCTTCACTGAATAACCAACCGGCCAGGGACAAGGGCGCTGATTGCCAGCGCGCCGAACAGGCAGCAACGAAGCTTTTGACACCTGGCGCATTTTCCCAAGGTGCCGTGACCTGTGTTGCTGCTTCCTGAGCCGCCTGCTGCGCCTGTAAATAGGCTTCATGGGCGGCTTTGAGCCGTAAGGCTTCCTCGTGGTCAGCATAAAGACGGTAGCCGTAATAGCTGCCACACAAGGCAAGCACCAGAACGATTACCCAAGTGAGCGGTTTTTTCGCGGACACCGATTGAAACCGCGCCGATGCGGGGAGTTTTTTGACCGCCAGAAGGCTGTCCAGATCGAAGACTGAGCAGCCCTCTAAACCAAATTCCGGCGGTGCATAACACTGCCAGCCCGCTTCCGGCTCCGGGTTAAACTGGAGGAAAGTCTGTTGCGCCTGCTCCATCGCCGATTTGTCGCCGACAACATCGTTCATCAGCACACCATCAACACAACCAACGAAGGTGTAAACGTCAGGGGCAAGGTTAATAATGGCGTACCCTGCTTGCTCCAATACAGGAATAACCATTAACGCCAGGGCATAGACACCTTTCACCGCTTGAACCGGTTGACCAAGATCGGCCAGGTTGATTAACCCGGCCACATATTCGCGCCCGGTATCCTGATTTTGATAAGAATAGGTGACAACCCTGTCAGCGCCCTGGCGTCTTGCCAGCCCCTTGATATTTTTGCGATAACGGGTGGATACCGGCACCCAATTTACGCCAGCGAGATAAGCAGTTTTCCCTCTGACGAGCGGCCACACGTTGGCATTGTCTTGAACGGCTCCCATTTATTCCCCCTGCAAGATGGTTGGTGTTATGAGGATCACCAGCAAGGTATTGTCATTCTCGCCGTTATACCCGCCACCCAAGCCAAAGAAATTCGCGCTACCTACGCCCTGCTTACTGCCTTTACGGCTCCCTTGCTGGAACCCACTGAGTACGATGGTTTGACCGGACTTCATATTGACGCGCTGATTGACCGTTTTCAGTTTGGTTTTCAGCAGTTCCACCGAACTGTCGCCGCTGGTGAATGTTCTCCGGGTCGGCGAATCGGACAGACTGATAGAAAACTGGAGTTGCAGGTTGTTGGCATCCGGCATGATGTAAGGCAACAACGTCATGTTAAAGCCGGTGGTAATCGTCGCGGGTGTGATAGAGGTTGATGTCCCTACGTTAGCCGTAGAGTTGGTACTGACCTGGGCGGCGTAATCCTCCTGATCAGCAACCTGCATCGGCAACGGCGTCATATTGGTTGTTGTACTAGCCTGCTGGGTTACAACGCTCACCCTGGCTTGCTCGGACAAGGCTTTAATAAAGGCTTTCGAACCTGCCAGCTTCCCATCAACGATCGACAATCCGCCGGTCATGCTACTGGCGGCAGCTTCGGTAAAAGCGCTGCCTAACGTAGCGCCGATACTGCCGCTACTGAACACCGCGTTCCAGTCTATGCCTAACTGATCCTGAGAACGTTTTTCAACACTGAGCACCTCAACATTAAGCACGACCTGGCGATTAAGCTCTTTATTGCGGTTCTCGATAAACTTACCGATCGCATCCAACACCTGCGGTGTGTCGGTTACGGTCATTACCCCTGCGGACAAAAACATCCTTCCAGATGTTGGGGTAAGCATGGACTTAACCGACTCTTGCAGATCGGCATAAAGCGAACTTTTGATTTCCATTGTCGTGCTTTGAGAGGTGTTCGAATCCCCGGCAATACTGTTGCCGCCACCCCCACCGGTATTTCCCGCCGAAGACGTTGTCCCGCTGACCACTTTTGAGTTGAAATCCGCTTTCGAATCCATGAAGGCAATCGCAAAAGATCGCGTCTCCAGGTAATAGAAGAAAATGCGGCCCTGCTCATAACGCCAGGAAATCCCTAACCGGCTGGATATGGTATCCAGCAAGCCGGATAATGAGCCACTCCAGTACAACCCGTTCAAGGTGTTCCCACTGCCTGTAACAACCGTTTTTGTTGCTCCCCCCATTGCCGCCAGCGGCACCATGCCGGTTGCATCAGGAGCAGGAATACTGCCGCTGATCTGTTCTGTCTTCCCGCCACTGACTCCACCCAACGCCATCGTCGCATCAGGCGAGATCGTCACAGGTACGCCGCATACCGACGTGATCCGTTGTGTTATTTCGCTCAGCGAGATACTCCCCTGTCGATTAAGTGTGATTGAACACCCAGGAGCCGCTTTATTTACTGTGCGCTGTTCAATAATTGGCGTCGTATTAATCCACTGTGCATTTGTCTCTTTCACTACCGATTTTTGAGCCTGTAGGTTAGACATATGACGTTGCGCCCGGTCATAGTCTAAACCGGCCTGATCCATCGTGTTATTAATGCGATCGACACTGGCGCAACCGTTGAGTAGAGCCGCCGCAACAAGCGCACTTGAGCATGTCAGAAGCAGTTTTTTTAATTTCATGAGTTCGTTCCAATTTAATTTAAATAGACTATTGCGCCTTCGGGTATTTGTGCGGGAACGTCTACGCCCATATCAACGTTCCCGTTATCAATGAGTCGCCGATGTTTAACCTCACCAAGTAAGGCAGAGGAGAGTGTTTGCACTTTCAATGCTTTCATTAATCCCCTCTCTGGCATTTGCCAGACATATACCCGTTTTATAAAAATGACATTATTTATTGCCGAATCAACCGTAATACCCAATTGAGCATTGGGTAGAACAATAGGGTTGTCACTATTAATTACATCAGGGTGGTCATAAATATAATCATTTATGGCGTTAATAAGCCTTACAGTATCTATAGCGCGTTGTGTTGTGACTGTCTCTATCTGCGTAATGTCTTGCTCGAAAGCTTGTCGATTATCGATATAGCCAACAAGAGAAAAAATAACAAGAAAGAGCGAAAATAGAAGGTAGCCCATCGTATTCTACCCCTTATCAGTAACCTTAATTAAACACTGCGTACTGTTGGTGAACGCATACAGCGGCTTTTGTGCATACTGATACAGACCAAATATGCCATTCAATGCTGTTTTAAAGTCACCTTCAAAACGTAACGGCGCATCAATATGATAATTTACCGGGGTATCCCAAATAACACGCCAATTACCGCCTTCGGTGCAGGTTTGAGACGCAGACCAGCGGAACACCGTGTCTTTTAGCGTCGAACCCACTTCGCCGCGCCAGACAGGGAGACGAACAGGCTGTGGCTTTTTCACTGGTACATCGGGTTTTTTAGCCGTGTTTATCGTGAAGGGATTTTTCCCCACTTTAGCATCACCCCCGCCTGGCGATGTTGTGTCCCTAGCCTTACTCTGAATAGTAGGTTTCAGTAATTTATCCGACGTTGGCTTTTTAACTTCGGGCAATACTTTCTCTGCTGGCTTTTCTGCAAAGGCTATGGAAACTCTACTGTTGTTCCAATCAACAAGAGCATTAAGTTTATTCGATTCCAACATTCGTTGAAGAACATAGGGCCATTGATCATTGCCAGTCCATGAAACAGTACCCCGAAATCTCTGGGAGACATCAGGTGAGAGTTTTACACTCCATGATTCAGGAACAATCGTTCGCACAGCAGTATATAAGGGAACATGCTTCCCATCTGCTTTCACGAAATCTGTTTTACCGGAGTTCCCTTGTCTTGAGGTCGTTATAATCGGTATTGGCTGCGGCACAACGTCTACAGCACCACTTTGGTAAGTTTTCCGGACGGGAGACTGTGAAATGACAGGCTCAAAACTGACCCAATCTCCCTCTGGTTCAGAGAGTTTAGGAGGCGAGCTACATGCTGATAACACATTAGCGACTAAACCAACCAAGATTATTTTCTTTATTCGCATATCAAAGCCTTTTTTTCCGTTCATCATCAATGACGGCTGAAAAACCCTCGTTAAATTCAGCATTGAGATGTTGCTCCTTTTGGCGCATAGGGATAACTATTCCATCTAATTGGTCCCTACTGGCTAAAGGTATATTAGGCCTGGGCAAATTTGCCCTTGATTTAAAAACATCCTCCTTATACCAAAATATCTTACGTGCTTTTATGTTTAACGGTTTAGTATCGTTATTACCTTGAATAAAAACGATCTCCTCATCATACGGCATATCGAGAATTTCTTGCGGAAGCATTAACGGTCTAGGCTGTACCGTTCTGTTACGTCCACGACTTTTTTGTTTACCACCTACATTATCGGAATACGTTGTAACTGGAACGGTAGTTGTTCCCAATGCCTTACTGTATTCATCTGCTGTTAAAAAATCCTGCTTCGCCGGAGCGTAAACAATTTCAACATGAAAGGCATTCATCATTGCATCTGCGGTTTCTTTCCCATACATGTTTCTGGCTCGCAGTTGCGGTTTATTCTGGAATATAAAATTAAATCTAAACCCATAACCACGTAAAAGGGCAGGTGCATTCTCAAATGCCTTTATACGCCCCATCACTTTCGTTTCATCCATAAACATACCTATTTGGTATTTAAGCAGCAGATCACCATTTACATCTAAGCCGCCATCTTCCGGTAATACTTTCGAGTTTGCCCCCATAAGTTGAGTAAAGAACAAATTCATAAGTGTACCGAATTTATCTACAGACTCATTGGTAACAGAAAAATAAACGCTCATTTTCCTTTCACGCATCTTAGAAAAGTCGAAATCATTTCCTGAGACAGCCCACGCAACCTTCTTTTCACCAAACATCCCCAATACTTCGGAGAGAATATCCATATAGATAGACCAGGATTTCGGGTTTGATGATATGGATATGATATTCATTAGTTCTCGGATACATTCAGGAGACAGCATCCGCCCTTCGTTATCCCTTGCTTCAATAGTCTCTTCCACCCACTGAGGCAGCTCCTCCCCCAAACTGGTGATTTCGTACACCTGCGGTAGCGTAAGCGGCAATTCGGGTGTTTCCATCAGGTACAACACGAGGGCAGAGAAAATCTTACCTGCGTTATTGTAGAAAGCCTGGTTCTCAGGGTTCGGCGAGACAAAAAGCGTCGTGGCTATGGTTTTGATATCAGCAAAACGTTCTAACTCATCGTGGGAGAGATAAAACAACGGATTCCAGCGATGAGTTTCCAGCAGTTCGGGAGAAAAGCGATAACACTCATGACCACAGGCAGCACGAAAACCGGATGTAATGTTCCAGTTTTCGAATTTTGGATCATTCACTGCAACTGAGTCAGGAAATGACAACAGATTAGGAATGACAAAACTCACCCCTTTACCACTTCCCGGAGGAGCGGCAAGAAGAATAAATGTCTGACCGTATGATGTAAGAAAAATGTTTTTAGTGGGATGTTTGCCAATGATAATGCCGGGGTATTCTTTCTTTTTAATTTTACTCATGACGAAATCCTTTACTCGGTTATATTTAGTTGTAGTCGCCTTTGTAATGAAGAGGTTCAAGTTCTCGATTATTGGCAAATCTTGCATTACCATAAAGCGACTTTGTTTTAGGCATGAAATACAACCAAAGGAAAATAATCGCTACAAACACAGGTAAGAAAACTATCCACGCTCCTAAAACAGCCCCCCATATTGCACTGGAAAAATCAGGGTGTTTAAAGGGTAAATGCACACCATTATATAACGTCCACCATGTTACCTGGCTAACAGGTACATCAGACAGATAGAGATATAGCGCCCCACCAGAATAGTTACCAATCATCACGCAAGCAGCAAGCGCCAGTAACCATATAACTACACCAAAGAAAAATATTTTCATGATTACCGCCTAGAGATACCATTTAAAAGTTGGTTCTTGGTTTCTGGATCATAATGAACTTCTAATATTTCTGTTTTCCCCATATAAAGAACGACATCAAACGATGTTCTGACTCGTCGCTCTATATAATCATAATCAAGTCCCATTCCTACCGGAGACTGTTTTATCATCCCGCAAACTCGACCGTAGCCAGAAATCGTGTCGTTTGCGTGAGCCGTTGTTATGGTTCCAGGATGGCCTGTATTAAGAAGCTCCATGAAGTCCCAAGTTTCATCCCCCGTAAGCTCGGCAAGGAAGATATGGTCAGGTTTCATTCGCAATGAACAAGAAACTAGCTCTTTCGGCGTAATAATATCACCGTAAGTTAAATGAACGTGATTAGGGTGACGTGGCAGTTTTAACTCATTAATAGCTTCTATCGTTAGCATTCGTCGATATGCTGGAAACAAATCAACCAATGACATGGCGAATGTTGTTTTACCCGACCCCGTACCACCAAATATAATAATATTTAACTTTTTTTCAATTGCTAGTTTGAAAAACTTATCCCAATCCTTTTCACGATGATATTTTTTTAATCTAATCTGCCATTCTTCCAGTTCCATAGAACTGCTATCAATCGCCTGGGCATTATCAAAACGGCCACTTTCTATGTAGTCCTGTAAAGTGAACCTATCGAGTGAAGGTTTACGAAATGTCATGGAAAGAGTTCCCTTTTCACATGCCGGAGACATAACAATTAATCCACGTTCGTTATCAGGGAGTTCAACTGTTTTAATTGGAAACTTAGTTGTGAGACTTTGATTATTATAAGCTGCCAAGGAGTTTGCTAATCTCATACAAAGGGAGTAATCAAGATTAGGCTTATCCTCCCTCACCCACCCGTCCTCATTCTCAAGCCATATTTCCCCCGGTCGATTAATCGCCACATCCCTGATCCCTGGGCGATTCAAACACTCATGCACGCCACTTTGATTAAGAAAGTCTCGCGCCAACGCTGCATTATCAAAACTCATAATATTTACCTTGGTGTGCGGGTCTTGAATACGGTGGAAAAATTAACATCCTGAGCCACAATCACATTAATAACGGTTCCAGGAAGAACATAACCAGTAGGAGGGATGTTAATGCTGTTTTCCAGCGCTTTGGTTGCCATGTTCTCAGCATTGCTTTGGCTATTATCAAATGAATAGGTAGAGTCGTTGCGTTTGGTAGCATTTGCCGCACTGGCGAAAGCATCCTGTATAAAGGACAGCATCACTGCACCACCAAACCGATCGCCATAATGATTGTCTACATACGCCTCAGTACCGCTTTCGCCCATTGCACCGGTGCCAAGAGCATTCAAACTGGCGCGAACCCCTGCTGTTGTTTCAAGGTCTGTCCAGGTAGTAAATACGCTTGATTGACCCGGCCTTATCTGAACCTTCTGTTCACCATCAAGTTCAGCCCCGGCTTCGGCGATAATCACGCTGCCATCTGAGGAATAAAGCGGTTGCGTGAGTATGCACTTAACAAAGCCTGGATGATCCGTTTTCACCGCTGTATACAGCGCACAACGAAGGCTTGACTTGCGTTTTAGAAGGAACTTACGATTTGGCGAAAAATATGCACTTGTCGGCGTATAACGGGAGCCATTGAGATCGGCGATATTACCCTTGGTATTATCTACCGGAGCGCCCAGGCTTGCAGCGCCATCCACATCAGGTGCTACCGGGTCGGCCTGAGCATAAGTGCGAATGCGCTGCTCGTCAGCATCACTACTGGCTGGTTGTGACTGGCTGCCTCCACCCCCGCCAGTTTCCTGAACGGCAATCCCACCACTGAGCTTTCGCAAATAGGCCGGGCTGGGTTGCTCAGGCTCGGCTGCTGCATTTGCTTTACCGGCTTTCTGGGGGGCTGGGGTTGGGTCTTCCAGTTTCTTTTGTTCCTCTTGCTGTCGCCTCTTGAGGATCAGTTCTCTTTTCTTTTGAATATCATCATCGGTGGTAGGTTTCGCCGCCAATGCTGCATCGGCTTTAACTTTTGACTCATCAACTTTATTAGGATTATTTGCTTCAATCGCTTTAAATGCAAAATAAAAAATAATACCAAGAGCCAGAAAAAGAAAAAGAACACCGCCGCCAATAACGAGTAAAACTTTTGCTTTAGGCTTTCGGTCTTTTTTTACTCCAAGAAGATTAAACTCACCACGAGACGTGTTTTTTGTGGATTCATCAACATCACTGTTTTCTGTCATTTTTCGCCTCCCTAATTTCACCGGTCGTCGTACCGTTATAATTATAAAAACCGGTATTATTCGCATTTGTCCTGACAGCCAGCACCAATTTATTCAATCGCAACTTATACATTGAACTGACACTGTGAATAACCAAAATATCATTGACATTATGGAAATTAACAAGCGTTTCGGTTCCATCGGGAAGGACTTCATACACAACCGGACGAGGTGCATTTGTAGGAAATCTCATACATGTGAATGTACCGTTATCCCAAACCTCAGAAGGTGAGATGACGAGATCACCTTTCTTCTCGTAACTCCGATTCTCTCTACCTGAGCAAGGGTTCTGGTTTAAGTTACGGCCAACAAACGGGGTTTCACCAACTTTCGGTGGTTTCGGGTAATTAAATCGCAACAAATAGGTAGTTTGTAATGCATCCTTTACTAGTTTCAATTCGATAATATAAGTACGCCTGTCAGTATTGATAATAAAGTTGGTGTCAGGGTCTTGGTCAGTCTTCGGCTTTATTGTCACCATATCACCAGATTTATTCGGACCGACCTCCCATGCATCAGGATCGCCCATCGCCATAATCCCGTTATCTCGCCGGATTGTTTCACCAGGTTCAAGTTGCACCATAGTCGCTCGGCCAACCGAAGCATTCACCCGAAAAACGTTATCAGGCGAGTAAGTCGCCGTCTGGATGCGCTTATCCAACTGCGACCCCTTTCCAACAGTTTCAGCATGAGTCGCAGACACATAAGCCGTGAGGATACAGAGCGCCAGTAAGTGTATTTTCATCGTTAATATCCTACCTCCTGGCTTAACTCATACGAGCGTACAGCAAAGCCCCTTGGGTTGAGCCAGTCGTCTTTTTGCACTTTTGGCGGTTTGCCATAGTCAAAGGAGAGCGTGGCAAGCCATTTTGTTGCAGGGATTTCCTGTACAGGAACACCAGCATCATCGAGAACGTTTTTAGTAAACCGTATTTGAACCGTTCCGGTATGCTTGTCTTTATCTCTTTGGGAGAAAACGATGTTGTTAATATCAACCCGGATTTGCCGTTTATCACCCAACTGATCCATATATCCCTTTTTGGATAACTGGAAATTTTTGTACTCAGTAAACGTCCCAGGATAAGACATTAAATCGACAATGTGATAACGAGCATCCTGTGTTGAGAAATTATAACTCTCACGCTGTCTTATATACGTTGTCGTCCAGAATGAGTCATCACGCTCACTAGCGTCATTATACCCCCCATACTTAACAATATCGGTATAACCGGAGTTATTATCAACACGAAGAAGATAGGGTTCTACTGTTTTTAATGGAGTCAGACCAAGAACAGCACCAATTGACATAAAAGCAATTACACCAAAAAAAATGGTTAGGCGCTTTGCATTTTTGGTTTTCTTTTTCTCTTCCTCTGCAATATGTTTTTCGAACCATTGCGCGGCTTGTGTATAAGCTCGACTTGCCTCGCTAATGTTCCTGCCTTGTTCAGGCGAGAGGTTATCCTTTCCCTTTTCAATATCGTAGGCCTCTTTTACAACTTCCTTTGTTCTCTTTCCAAACATATCAATCTCCAGAATGATTATTAGCCGTTGAACATTTAAGCGATTCCAAACGATTAAACGCTTCATGGGGCGAACCGGAAAGCGAAACAAGGCTGCCTGAATGTCCAGTTTTAATAACCTCCATGAAGTCCCACACATCATGGGTCACATCCATAACCATTACTGAATCTGGATACGTTCGCATTGTAGGGATAATCAATCCCACACCCTTACCGCGAATCGGCGTGGTATCGCCAGGGATTATTGGCATTTCATGAGTATCATTTATGCTGACTTTCCTAGATTTCATCACATTCTCACTCCGGTTACCGGGTTTAGATAAAATAGTTCCCATTAGATTCATAATATCAATCATTAATGGTTATTAGCTGTAAACTTATTAACATTAATCCACTCATCAGCATGAGTGTTTTTATCCGGTTGCGAACTACAGCCGGATATGATGAATAACAATGCTAATAACCATAAACAAAGTCTATTGGTCATAATTGAATTCACTATTTAGATTAAATTGTAGAGTAACTGCTGATATTAGGCGGGACGAATACGGTTTCTCAGAGCACCAGACATTCGGGTCGCAGCACCTAACCCTGTAGGTTTAAGAAGCAATTTTTTTAGTCCATGAACACCACTAGGAGAGCCTCCCATAACAGATGCCGCATAGTTTGGAATCTCGGTAGCTATTGCAGTAAATGCACCGAAATAGAACAGAAGAGCAAATGCTCCGCTAAAAGTACCACTTAATAATCCATTAGGATCGTTTGTAATCACGTATGCATTTAAGAAATTTATTTCAAGGGTTATTGCAACCCCAAATATTATTTGCGTAAGCATAAATCCACCAATTAACGAAACCCATCCCCAGAAATACTGCCTAGTTTGATCAAACAAACCGAAAGCAATAAATAACGGGCCGACAACGAGAAAAAGTGCTGTTGCTACCTTTAACGTCATTAATGTAGCAACACATGTCAGAAGAAATGGAACGCCGCCTAATAACATCGCAACTAAAGTAACAACCCCACCGATAATGATTGAAAAATCATTAGTGAGCGGGTTAAATTTCATTGTTTTTATAAATTCCCAAACACCATTCAGGAACCCATTAATTAAAGTATCAACTTGATTATTACCTATGCCTCCACTTGCTAATTGAGCCATCGCCCATGTAGGCATATCATTAACAAACGGAACAACAACATTCATATACCATGATATGTTAAACGCGCTAAATATTATGAACGCGGATTTTATTGCATTCATAATTTCATCTCGTAAAACGCCCTCAAAGCCTTTAAAATACCAAGTTATAGAGTTTACCGTTCTATCTATCAACCAGAAAGTGCCAAAAATAGTACCGACACCAATCATTAGTAATGAGGTGCCGGTTGATATGGTTCCTGATAAAGCAGTATCTATAGCTCGATATAGAGTGTCAGCAATGTGCAACTCTATAGCCACGCAGCCTCCTAGTTTCCTTCAAGTTTTTTCATGAAGTCATTGGCTCGTTGTTTATCATCCATCCGTTCTTTCTCTTGCATCATCGATGAAATGTTATTGGAATCTATCTTTTGATAAACCAAATTCCCACCAGATAACTTTCCATCATTAAATTTCAGAGACTTTCCTGAATGGCTTATTGTACCGTTGGATATTAACCAATCGGCCTCTATAACTGCCCACTTACCATTATTAATAGAACGACTGGTAACATGACATGTATCATTGCAATTAATTTCTAAAAGATAAGGGGAATCAGGAGACCCATTTATTTGTTTCCACGCACCATTAAACTCATTACCATCACCCTTGCATCCTGTAAGCAGGATAGTTGAAAAAAAAGCCATACATATAATCTTCTTCATAATAACCTCAAATTTAAAAGATTATTTTACATCCTAAACCCATTAATATTCAACAAATAACATAATGTGAGTTAAGGATTTATGCGCCACCTCCTAATTTATCCATGAAATCTTGACCTCTTTTTTTATCTTCAATTCTCTCTTGTTGATCCATCAACATTTTGACGTTTTGAAGCTGCATCTGTTGGTTCTGCAACTCCAACTGCTCTTGCTGTAGCCGCAACCCCAGTTCTTCACGTTGTTGCGGCGTCTGCACTGTATTAAGTTTCTGACGGAGCTGTTCCGCGTTTTTTATGCGTTGTGAGGCCGCGTTATATGTATCTTCCAGTGCTCCGGCTCGATACAGTAAGTGGTCAAACGATTTCTGTACGTTAGGGTCACTGGACGTCAAGCCATAGCGGCTACGCAGATCAGCCAGATTCTTTGTATTTGAATAAATATCGTTCCAATCACCAAGCGGCAACACTTTGTTAAGCAGAGGATCGTTAAGAAAGTTTCCCAATTGGTCGTTACCCGTTACCAGGCCTTTGTAATGGTCATACTGACTTTTCGCCTGTTGGATCGCCTCCTTTGCCTTATTCAACTGTGATAGGGCTTCATCTGCCTGCTGCTTGGCATTTAGCGCCAACTGAGCGATATTCGCCACATCGATAGTGGGTATTCCCGTCGCAGTAGTGATCACAGGTGTTACGCCGATACCCAATGCAGTCGCAATTGCTATAAGACTCTTTTTCATGCTCATCTCTCTTTCTTAATACGTTGCATTTCATCAAGAAACTCACTCACCCATATTTTCGGGTCGTTCGTTCCCAGTTTTTCCCTGATGCTGGCTGCAATATTCGCATTACCTTCTTTACCAATCGTGGTAGAAAGAAGAGGAAGCCAATATTTAAGATTATCTTCCATTGCAAAGGACAAAACGGTGGATTGCTGACCTTGCTTTATTAAAAACTCAAACGCTAGCGGGTTCAGCCCTGATACAATTTCAAACTCTTTACCTTCAATATTAAACTTTCCATACTCTTCTGGTTTGGCTTTATCATTTGCCAACCATATCTGAGTGACCACCTGCTGAATTACAGACGCACCATGTGTTGATTTACTGAGATCCTCAGGTTCCTGAGTATCCATAGTCAGTATTTCACCTCTGGTTCGCCCTGCTTTTAAAATTTCTTTAATTGCATCTGCTGTACTGTCAAATGAAAGGGGTATCCAGCATTCAGCAATAATATTTAATAGCATATTTGCAGGCTGATACTCATGCATAAGTCTTTTCAGGAAAAACATCGTATTCAGGAAAATCTCCATCATTTCGGGATTCTTCGTGAAAAATGTTTTATTCATTATGCGAGTACAATCAAATGCAAGTCGTCGGAATTTTTTTGGGTCAAAAAGGTTAACAGGAGCATCACAGACCCACGCATAGCGCCCTTCTGAACCATCTGGACAGACCCGACACCATTTTTTCAACCGTACATGGAGACAGTTCGGATCTTCTGTTTCAGCGATGTTTTGCAAGAGCAGTGACATCCCCCGGTTCTCAACCACAGAATGCGACAGTACGGCCTCAATCGACTGTTTAATCTGGTTCTCTTCGGCATCACTACAGTTACTCGCCATTGTCTGAACCATATCGAACAACTGGCTACGCAGTTCAGGAGTATCTTCCAATTGAAACAGGTTGATGCCTGTCGATACCCCTGGTCTGATCACATAATATTCAGTGGATAAGGCTCGCAACAGGTTTTCAAACGAATGGTTGTAATCCAGGCAGAACAAAAGGGGATTCCAACGACTGGCGAAGATAATTAATTCCGCTTCAAGCGTGGTTTTACCCGCACCCGTCTTTCCTACAACAGAGAGATGGCCAGGCAGGCGCTCACCGGTATTATTCTTCCCTACCGGGCTGTTATGAGCGTTAAAGAAGTACAACGCATCATTCGCTGAACGAAACGGCATCCACGCTTTACCGTCGCCTGGAGGGTTCCCTTCGGCCTTCCCCACCGGGGAGGCATGTAGGGAAAAGCCACAGGCCAAATTCTCCGTTGATTTGGGAACGGGGTACATGGCAATTGTGCAACCAGGAAACAGCGAATAGTAAGAGTCGTCGTTCGTTACCGTGGAGCGAATAAATCTGGTATCCCTCGCGGAAAAAATGGAATCCAGTGTAGCGCCGTTATCAATAGCTTTTTGTGGCGTTTCACCATAAACGATAAGCGCCGCATGATAACGTCCGAACATCTTCTCACCCTGGGTAATGTCCTGAACGGCATCTTCCAGCGCTTTAGTTTGCTTTGTTTCCCCTTCTGCCGAAGCCAGATCCACCGTCTGTTTGGCAAAATTGACCTTGGATTTATTTCTGTCCTCAAACATGAAGCTTTGAACTAGCGAAAAATCAAACTGCTCCTCAATCGCTTCATCCCACATCCCCGGAACCGTCTTTGAGGGGTAATCACGCAGATCATACGTAGTGGCATACCTCATCCCGCCACTGTTGGGACGATTTTCAACATAATCGTAGGGCGCGAAATTGGTAACGCTGTCAATAATCGCATCGCCAAGCCGGGTATCGGAAAGCATGACATCCTTTTCTTCGCCATTAATCAACAAAGAAAAATACCGGCCAACCTGGGAGTAAACCGATCCTGCGGCATTTTCGTCTACCCCCAGAACAGAAGGCTCAAATGCCCCCAGCATCCTCTCGACCATAATGAGAATTTCATTCATGCGGCTAATACCTTCATCCAGCTCTTTATATTTCAAGATGAAGGCCATCGTATAACCAACTTGACGATACTTCCCTTTTCGGAAAGGTTCTGTAAGGGTATCAACAAAATCCTGCAATACCGGCAACTCTATTTTGTACTCCGCATCCAGTGATATTGATGATTTAGTTGTCCATGTTTGAATCATCAAGTTTTTCCCTTCTTTCTTTCCAAGAGAAAGAAGGAACCGATTTTCATTGGTGAACATTCTATTCAGTTCTGATTTTTCTTTTGTTCCGTAAGAAACTCCTTTAAACCTGACCACACTAATTAAACGTTGACCAGAAAGCGTAACCATATTTTCATGCACATGGTAATTCATCCACGGCACTCTAGTCTCTGGAGATAAACCTTTTTTGCGCAATTCGCCTGCCATAAAATTGATTCCATCGTGGGTTGCAGGGAGTTATCAGTAAAGATCGCCCGTACACCATATTTCTGATGTAACGCCCCAGCATAAAGCGGAGGCGCGTCAGAAAGCGACTGTCAGACTCACAAACGATTCTGACCACAATAAATAAGGTGCCGGGGATAATTAATGCAATCAAACCATACCAGCCAAAAATAGAGCAACTGATACCGGTAATAATAATCCCGAGAAAGATAACACCTAATAGGACAAACTGCGGAACGCCTGCATAAGACGCCGTTCGCCCCATCGCATTATAACTTTCAAAGGATAATTCTTCATCATCCATATTATCCCCTGTCGTTATCAGGAAGTTGTACCGAAGACCTGCCACATCGCAGTGAAGAAGACGATAGCCCCGCCTATCCAGATAGCCATACTGAGATCACCGATATAATCCCAGAAGGTCTTATCATGATTGCCTGACATACGAGAAATGGCTAAACGGATACCGGAAACAATGACACAACAAAGAACAATGACACCAGCCAGTGTATATAACCCAATCTGAATATTTTTAGCATACTGGATAAGGGTATCCAGCCATGCCGTACTGCCACCGGCTGCAAGTGCATAAGGTGAGAATGCGAGCATTGATATAGCCAGAATATAATACTTATTAATGGCCTTTGGTCTCGCGTTAGCTTTTAACATCTGTTTTTTCCTCATCATTTTTTTCAACCTTAGGCTCCTTGCTATTTTGCTCAGGCTGACTGTATTTAGGATATTGCTGTAAGACGTCCCAGGCGTCATAAACCGGCCTGTCTCGCCGTGAAGATGGCACTGTCACGGTCTCGTCACCCAACGCAGGAACTTTAATATTTGTAGTATTTGCTGCAACCACTCTTTCTACATAGCTTGTCCCGTTATTCTCTTTCTTGAACCCCCTTGTATAGTTCCCACTGTAATAACATGAGAATGATTTTCTCAACGCTTGTTGTTCGGAGTCACCGTTTTTTAAAGCTCGTGAGTAACAGTCTTTTAAAATATCAGCCCCCATTTTCAGGTTCGTGCAGGGTGAGAATACCGTTTCAGCGTCTTTGACATCAAAGTATTGTCGATTGACCTGAGCCAGACCAATACTGAAATTGGCATTTCTTTTATCGAGCTGTCTTATTGCCTCTAGGGCTTCTTCTTTGGTTCGTGGCTGGCGACTTAGCGGTTTTCCCACAACCCCTATAGCCCAGGGATTAAACCCAGATTCAGTTTTAACAATGCGGCTTAATGTATCAGGTGCCACATCGGGGGCGCACTGCATCGCCAGCGCCAGAAAAGCGGCTGTAGATATCATATATCCCTACCCGTTATTGAGGATTTTCTTTTTTGCCTCGTCACCGTAGTTGTCTATCAGATAACGAACAAAGGCAGAAGCAGACATAACCTTACCTCTTTTATATCCAACCTCCGTGATTAACTCTTCCAGTCTTTTACGTGGTTCGCGAGAAACATAAACATTATTAGAATACTCATTTTTATTTTCTTGCTTGGTTGATTCGCTTGGCATTTTTACTCCATAAATACGAAAACAGTAAGTCGATACGAACAGCGGGTTCATCTGAGAAATAGATTTCTTGAATTCGTGTTAGAAACTCATCAGATAACCCTGTTGGTTCCATACATACCGTTCCCTGTGACGAAGGATGATGGACAACTTTTAAAGCTTCAACCTCATCCGGGTGAATGGTTGCAACACGGTTGCCGAAACGAACAAAGTCCATTGCGCCTGGCATCCGTTTTATTGCGGTGGTATGGATCTGAGCAGGATTAAACTTTACGAAAATATAGCCAGGAAATGCCGGGGAATTAATGAGCCTGTATGCATTTTTTTTATCTTTCCGCCGCCGTCGTTCTAAAATAAGTGGGCAACATGTTTTCAGTCCGGCTTCAGTAAGATTTTGCAGTGTAGTCTTCCATGTGTTTTCACGGCAGCGCAGAAGATACCAGGTATGGTGCCATTCATGCATAAAGGCCTCCTTATGACATAAGACATTGAATTACCATAGCTAGCGCACTACATCAGCCCCCTGAGTAGTACGTTTTTAGTATGTTTAAGATTGTTAATTATCTAATTTTGAGGGTTGACGGTCTTTTCGTCCAATTGTTTTGATAGATCAATCCATGTAATATTGATCGGTTTAAACGATCAAACCTATCATGCATTCTTGCCGATAACCACACATCAAAATGTTAGTAAAACAGATAATTGTTAGATTATCTATACACAACAATTTGATTAATAAGTCTAAAATTACAGAGGTTTAGACGCGGAGAAAGAGCATGATCGGCAAGCGCCTTAAGGCCGCCAGAAAGGCGGCTAAAATGACACAAACAGAGTTGGGCATACGGGCAGGTATCGATGAGCTAACCGTCAGCAGGATCTCCCACTACGAAACGGATACCCATAGCCCCAATTTTCAGCAAGCCTGTCGCTTTGCTGAGGTTCTGGGCGTACCGGAATGCTATCTGTACTGTCGAGATGACATCCTGGCTGAACATCTTCTGTCGATATACAAACGCCATAAGAGATTCAGACTTAACCCGGCTGAAATTACGGAGCTGGAAAAAGCAGAGGTTCAGTTGCAGGCTCTCACAAAAACCATTCATTCATTGCTTGAACGCCGAATGGAAATTACACTCAATGAAGAATTACCTTCATCGTTAAAGCCTTAGAAATTATCGATAATTGTATGCTATAACTGTAATAGTTACTTTCACTAATAATTCGCTGTGTAAGTTCACTAAAAAACAGTATTTTAGTGGGTGACGTCCCCATAAAGATTAAAGCCGCTTTCGCGGCTCAGTATTAAAAACGATATTCACGCTTAACGATCTGCTTCTCAATATCGGTAAGTTGATCACCGTGAACATATTGTGAAACGGCTCCAGGTGGAGGGGTAAATAAGGCAGGTGAGTCACCTTTAAAAAGAGAGACTAGCCCCTTAACTTTATTTCCCTCTGATGCCCATACAGCAACCGGATAAATGGAAGAGTCCTCTCCGTTTTTCACACGTAGATACCAATTATTCGCCTGCGTGATGCTCGTAAACCCTTTACCTTCTTCATGTGTTTCGTTCATGAAATATTCCGTTAATTTGTGAGTTTAGGTTATTTATTTAGCCCATAATTGTTAAAGGCCGGAGAGTGGTTAACTCCCCGGCCTTAACTACGTTTCCGTCACCGTCAGAAGAAGATGCGGATCAGTTCCAGAAGCACAATTATTGCTTTCAGAACCATGATTGCTTTGTCAATAAAAGCGCCCATGCGTTTCTCCAGTAAACTGGAGGAAATCACCGTAGTTTACTCTAACACTGCCTGTCACAACGGTTCTCTCATTGTTAGGTGTAGAGTGACTCCCTCCTGCCAGAGCACCGGACACAGCACCACCTGTTTGTTCGGCCAGGACTTAAAAATCGTTCACACCCGATTACGCTGGGTTTAAGGGCAGGACAGTCACAAAACAACGCTAACCTGCTGATTATACCCACTTGTCACCATACATCCACCCTATAACCGGATGCTGGTTGCAAAATATGCGTCAAGGGATATAATTAAAGGCGTTAGGTGTAGAGTGACTCCCTCCGGTCAGAGCAACCAACTCAAAACCGGTACTGTATTAAAACCCGATCTCACCAGTCGGGTTTTTTTACGCCTGAAATTTGCTTCTCCGTAAATTCCCGCACCACCTGGACACAACCGTCATTCTGTCCATTACCCACACCCTTATCCCCCGTTTCTGTTGATAATCAACATGTAGTGGCTCAGCCAGCTGACCGGCGCACCACATATTGTGTTTTGGGCTGGTCATCATCAGCCCGCCCTGCCCCGTTTGGCGTGAAAACGTCCTCACGCGCCTGGACAAAATGGCACTATCGGAAAAAATGTCCATTTTTTAAAATGGATGATCGGATTTATTGTGATCGGACACCGCCCCACTTTGCGCCATAATGGTTAACGTAATAAAGCACGCGGATGCATTAACTGTGTGTTTGAGTAAACACACAAAAACTCACACTGGTGCGGAGATTGAAAAATTGAGTCACTTACCCCGCGAAATTTTTCAGATTTCACGTAGCGACGCCTGGAATGTAAACAATTCAGCCCCGGTTTCGCTGGGATCTGCCCGCGCCATGCGGGATCACGCTGCGCGGCTGGGGGCAGGAATGCCTAAGTACCTGCTTGCACCCGAAGTGGCCGTGCTGCTCTCCTACATTGATGATCTCACCCGACGCATGTTTTTTGAAACCCTGTGGAATACCGGCGCAAGAGTGAATGAGGCGATGGCGCTCACTCCTCGTCACTATGAACTGGAGCCATCGAGGAAACACCCGCAGCCGGTGGTCGCCGTTCGGACTCTGAAACAACGCAACAGGGAAGCGAACCGCAAACCCGGACGCCCGAAAATAAAAGACGACCCACCCCACCCCGATCCGCGCTACCGGAAACCCCCGGAACCCGACATTCGCCTGGTGCCGCTGCTTGATGCCGGTTACACACAGAGGATGCGGGAATTTCTGGCAACCTGGCGAAAACGCGTGAAACATCAACCGGTGTGGGATATCACCTCAAGGCAGACGCCGGTTAACTGGCTGGGTGAAGCACTGGAGCGAGCTGCGCGTGACGGCGTAACGTTCCCGATTAACGTCACACCGCACACGTTCCGGCACAGCTATGCGATGCACCTGGCGATGAGTGGCGTTCCTGAGAAAGTGCTCCAGTCGCTGCTCGGCCACCGTTACGCCCGGAGTACAGAGGTTTATACCCGAGTGTTTGCGCTCGATGTGCTGGCGGGGCATGGCCTATCATTCAGCTACGACGCCCAACAAGCAAAGCAATTACTGATATCGTGACAACACCACACATAAACACAAATGAGTAAACACACAGAGCAAACACATTTACACATTTGTGTTTATGTGTATAATAAACGCATCGCACACATAAACACATTTGAGTAAATGAGGGTTTAAGCATGAAAGTCATTGCGTTTCTGAATCCCAAAGGCGGGTCGGGTAAAACCACGGCCACCATTAATGTCAGTGCCTGCCTAGCCAACGCAGGTAAGCGCGTTGCGGTTGTTGATACCGATCCACAAATGAGCCTGACCAACTGGAACAGCACGGAAAAAGCAGCATTTGATGTGTTCACTGCCGCATCAGAAAAAGATGTTTACCAGGTACGTAAGGATCTGAGCGACTACGATTTCGTGATTATTGATGGGGCTGGCTCTCTGTCAGTGATCACCTCAGCGGCGATCATGGTGAGCGACCTTATCATTATCCCCGTGACGCCTAGCCCTCTGGATTTCTCCGCCGCCGGGACAGTTGTCACTGTCCTGGAAGCACAGGCGTATAACCGACCGGTGGAAGCGCGTTTCTTGATAACCCGCAAGATTGAACAGGCCACCATGTTGGGTGTGCTAAAAGACAGTATTGCGAACACCGGAATAAAGGCATTCAAGACGGCCATCGCTCAACGGCAAAGTTATGTGAAGTCGGTGTTTGAAGGGAATAGTGTGTTTGATACAACTGACAATGCAGCAAAAGGAGAGATCCAAATCCTGACACGGGAAATAGTCGATCTCATTGAGTAAACACTCAAAAACACAGACACACAGACACACAGACAATCCTAATTACGAGTGAGAGTGACTGATCATGGCGTTACAAAAACAACACACTTCTAAAACGATGAGTTTCGGGGAACACCGTGACTTGGAAAAAGTCGTCACCGCGACAACCCCAGCAGTAAAGACAAAGCGGGTGAACGTTGATATTGCAGTCGATAAGCATCTGCGTTTTAAAGCCGCTTGTGTAAAGCAGGGCACAAGCATTTCAGATGTGATCAAGGAGTTGGTTGATGGTTGGCTGAAAGAAAATGAGTAAATACTCATATGTGTGATAACACATTTAAAAACAGCCGGGCACTTATTGAGTAAATACACATAAAATCATTTGTGTGTTTGCTCAAATGAGTATTTTTAACGAAGTCGCTTAAGAATAGCATGGGACTGGCTGGCATTGGCTAGCCGGCCAATTTTTTAGAACCCTACTTTTGTGATTGGCTTTAGTTCAAACTCACACGTTAACCCTAACATGATTGGAAGCGCATCAATACGGCTTTTAAACACATGAGCATCCTCGAAATTTGCCGTGTATTCAATCGCGGAGATAGAAGGTTCGTTGCTAAATTTTAGGTAGCTATTTTTATCGGTGATGTATATTTTATAACCAATAATACCCTGCCGTTTTTCTGATTCTTTGACGATTTTTACCGCTTTTTTCCCCTCTCGTTCTATTGTTTTCTTGTCCATATTTTCCTCATTGTTGATTACTTTTCGCCATGCGCGAAGCGATAGAAGGCGGCTCACTATAGCAATATATTTTACGGATGTTAAACCGCCGGGCTTTACGATCTGACTGATGACCTGACCCCCCCTTTTCCTGATAAGCCTAACGGACTTATAGCGATTTTTTATTGATTTAAGTCCATAGCCCCGGTGAGTGGTCAGAATCGCGCGTAGCGCTGTTCTGAGCGTGATTTCCGGGGTCTTAACGAATGCGACCGGAGGTTGCAGACGTTTAGAGACTTAATGGCACGGTGCTATCGCGATTTTACCAAAACCAAATGTCGTCAAATCGCAGCTTAGCTCCAACTGGGCTATGTGGGTAAGGTTTGCTGTGTTGTAAATGCCCGCCATCGGCGGGTGGTACCTAAGGAGCGTAGCGACTCAGCCGAACCGGCGCGAGCATAGCTCGCTGCAAGGGCGGTCATTATCAGTCTGTCCACAGGACAGACAACGAGTAGGTATTCTTTTTAATTGATAAAAAACAAAAGAAGTTAAAAAGAATTGTGGCACTTAATTACCCCCTCGGATAGTACTTACCAAGTTATGTCTCTTGCAGTTAGATGTGTATAACGATAATCGTCAGATTGGAGCATCGAGTATGAGACGAAAAATGAGTTAACAGGCACCATCAATGATAAAAACGAATGGCTAAGGCAGGTATTTGATTGCCGTTTTTACGGCCACGTGTGCGTTTTTTATACATTCCCGATATGCAGCCACACAACATCCTCCGGAGTAAACCGGATGGGAAGAAAGGGGAAGGGGGTTTATGCCGGTGCTGGCGTTCGAGCAAGCCTCGTATGGTTCCCGCGAGACATGACCATCCGCTCTCGTACTCGCCGCTTCACTTCTTCTGTCACGGCGTTTCTGTCTGCCGGGAAAAGTCCCTGGGCAAGTTCGCGGGTCAGTTCACGGTGAACTAGCGCTTTGATGTCTTGATGGGTACGTTTCGCATCACGCCGCGCTCTGGCCCGCTTCTCACCATGAGCTTTACGCATGAGACGATACTCTTTAAAACGTTTATGGAATGCTTGCCATGCCTGGCTGATTAATTCATCAATACCGATACGAGCAAGACCTTTTTTCTCACGCTCTTTATTTTTCCACTCAGCACGACCGCGGCGAGCTGCGGCCACTGCGTCAGCAGACACGTCCAGGGCATCGAAAAAAGCAGGGGTAAACGTGATATCAGTCGGAAGATTACACCCGATCGTCGGGTCAAATGCTTTATCAGAATAGGTAATAAACCCAAAATCTTTAGCGAGAGACTGGAGCGCACGTGTAGCGCGAGTGATCGCCAGATTACCTTTCTTGGACTCAGTGGCAAGGCCACACTCAATCGCAATAGTAGTTAAGGTAGCGTTAGCCCGGTTGGCCAGAGGGTCATAGTGGAAACAGAGTCCCTGCAACAGAGCCTCGATTGCTCTTAGGCGCAGTATTGGAGGCTTACGGAACCGCTTACCCAGGGAACGGGCAACCGCAACGTGCATGGAGAAATCGAACCGAGAAGTAAAGCCTTCGGCTTTCTCCATCAGTTTCCGGTTAAAGGGAAGAGTGGTCTTGGCATCGTTTGAGCCTTTCTTTTTAGGCATAGCAAACGATGGGAACGGGTTTTTAACCTGGCGATAGCCAAAACTTTGATGGGATTCTTTTTCAATCACACACACCGATACTTAAGGCGGTGCAAAGGGGTTGTGCAATGTAGCGCATTTGCTATAATCCTTCACAGGTGATGGCACCTGCTTTACGACCCCCTGAATATCTGTCTCTCCCGCCAAGTTGAAGCAGATTTCAGGGGGTTTTTGCATTCTGGGGTTCAGCTTCCGCTTTCTTCCCCATCCCTAGACGCTCTTACCGGGAACGTCCCACCCGTAGGAATTTGTAAACCAACGTAATCTATCACGCCCGGTTAAAAGGATCAATTCAGCCGATCCCTTTTTGTTAACGCTAACCTGTTGTTTTACCGTGCCAAACATCACTTTTCATAAGAGTTACCATTCATAAATCTAATGAAAAGATCCGCTAAAGATCCTTTTCTTCAACCAGTTACATCTCGGTTGAGTTTGTTCTTAGCATCCTCTACGAGTTGCAACAGCTCTCCATATTCCTTAGCTGGAATGCAGTAAAAAGCCGGTTCGTTGTAGCTCATAATCGCCAGTGCCTCACCATTCCCCGAATTTACGCACTCTATCGGGTTTTTTCTGAACTCAGAGACACTGACTAATCTGCGGCTAAGAATGATTTGAGGCATATTTGAACTCCTCCGCGATACGTCTCTTTTGATGAGGATAGAACAAGGTAATGCATTAAATCAAGTACAAAGTATATAACAAAGATCGCGCTCACAAAAAAGGCTAGGTCAATGCCTAGCCTTGAGGAGATTGAAATCGTTGCTTTTACGCTAGGTCAGGCTCGTTAGTGTTGCTGTCCAAGCCTGTTTTTTTGCTTGCCTTGCTGCTTGGGGAACTGGACAGCTTGGTTGCTTCCCATACGTTACGAACGACATCACGAGTAGAGATGTTACCGTTTTCATCCCTTGTACGAACTTGTACCGGCTTAGACTCTTTCAGATCCAGCGCCACTTCCTGACCTCTTCGGAAACCTTTCAAGGCATCTTTTAGTCCAACGCCCCACTGAGTCGATTCCAATCCATCTTTCCCTTTTAAAACAACATAGTAACTTTGACTATTACCTTCTTTGTTTTGGTAAGGTGCTGCACCATGCTTCATAATTTTCCCTACAATTGGTTCGTTGCGGGGAATAGCCTGCTGGGCTTGCCCTGGATTTTGCAATCTGGACGCAATCTCTGCGCTAATATTCTTATAAACAGCATCATACGTTTCAGGTGTGGCTTGAAACTCCCGTCGCTTCTGCTCGTCGCTCATTGCCATACGGCGCAATCCAGGATCTTCTACGATAGTTCGTACTTCATCTGCCGTTCGCGCCTGTGGCTGTTGCACCGATTTTTGTAATCTGTCCGCAATCTCTGCACTAATTTCTTTATAAACAGCATGATATGTTTCAGGTGTGGCTTGGAACTCCCGTCGTTTCTGCTCGTCACTCATTGCCATACGGCGCAATCCAGGATCTTCTACGATAGTTCGTATTTCATCTGCCGTTCGCTGTGTTTGCGCCTGCGGTTGCTGCTGCACTGGCTGTTGCAGTGGTTGTTCTTGATCACTAGATGGTTGGATGTTCTTATTATCATTTTTAGCCACAGCCTGTTGTGGCTCACCAGCTTCAATAGTAAACGCAGTTCCATTATCTGGTACATCACGTTTAGCCAACTCCTGGCGGCGTTGTTCAAGCATTTGGTTCATTTTCTTGTCAGTGAAATGAATATCGAGACCCTTTTCAGCAACAACATTAACAACCATCTCCTTAAATTCTTTTGACCCCTTAATGTTAAGTGTACTGCCAAATCGTCCCTGTGCCAGCTCCAGCGCGATAGCGACACTATCCGTGCTCAGGCCATTTTTACGCATAGTGATCAACTTACCAGTATCAACGAACAGGGTTTTATCACTCGTCTTATCAAGATAGTGGACATGCCCCTTACGGGTTCGTTTAGTATAAAGGTTACTGGCGTCGAGTTGCTTTTCTACTGACTTCCTGGACTCATCAGCCACTTTGGAATATTCAACAGGGTTGCGGATTTTATCCATTACACGCGCAAACCGACTTTTAGCCCCCTGATTTTCTTCTGGTTCAGGAGCACTGATAGTAAATCCTGACACTTTTTTATTATTACTGCCCATCAGTTCCCGGATTTCTTTACTACCCATAATATAATCCTCATATTTATTAAAGGCTGCTTCTTTCCTTTTCAGGCGCTCAAAGTGAATGACTGAAACAAGTTGATTTTTTTCTTCATCACTAAATCTTTTATCGGATAACACCTCCCGTCTGATATCATGAAAATCTTGCTCAATAACTCTCAATAACTTATTAACGTTTTTACGCGGAGAGTTATCATTAATTCGCCTAATCAACCAGGCAGATAATGAAGAAGAATTAACGTCTGCATTAGTAGGTTTAGAAAAAACTGTCTTTGATTTATTACCCGTGATTGTTCCTGCTGAAAAAATGAAACTACTTCTCTTATTCACATCAGCAAGTGTTGGTATCCTATTTTTGAATCGTGGGATTGCAGGGTAGGGAGTTAGCTGTAACCCTCTTGATCGTTTTCCATTCCCTGCCAAGGGTCGGGTTCGAACTCTTGTCTTTCCTGGTTCGACATTGGTTGAGCTGGCAACTCTTCCTCGTCCCCCTCCGTCTGATAAAGTGCGTCGCAATCCAAGATCTCTGACGGCCTGCTTGTTTCCCATGAGAATGCGTGCATCACCCGGCAATAGCACTTTATCTCCTTCCCGGCTGCGTGAACTTGCCACATTCCCATCTCGCATGTTTTGCAAGCTATTGGTAGTTCTGGGAGCAAATCCTCTTTCAGTTTTAAAAGCACTTCGCTCGTTATTTGTCTGCCATTCACTTCGTAGGACATTCGAACCTCGATGTTTTAAGTTAAAATCATGTATGCATGAATGCATCAGTTTCGACTTTACTTCGTCATTGGATGCATAGTATTTATCTCTTAAACGTTTCGAGGAAATTTTATCTATATACTTAATTTCTTCCGAACGTCTATTCCACTCTGAAAACCGATCTTTAATGATATGTTGTTCTAGAGGTGGCTTAGTTACACGTCTATGAATAATGAAATCATCACTAAATATGGTCTCCTTTAAGTTTGTAAATTTTTGATCTCCTTTCAGTTTCACAGCGATATATTCAGAAGGTTTACCTGCATTTCTGATTTTAGTTTCACCATACTGGGAAACAATCTCATAGAAACCTTTTCTAGATTGGACGCCTTCATCATAGACTCTCTGCAAAACTTCACTTTTGAATGCTTTGTTTTTCGCTCTAAAATCATCCCCTTTATATCTAGACAACATATCAGCGTAACTAGTAGGTGTGGCTCGCATGTTATCTCTTGGAGATTCTATTTTATATTTCTGGTTAATATACTCCTGGAAGGCCTCAAGATACTTTTCATTCTGTTTATAGTTGCCAACAGGATTCATTTCGTTACCACTTACTAAATTCTTTCGCGGGATAACAATATGAATATGAGGTTTCCTATCTACTAGCCCTCCCGTTTTTCTATCCTTCATGGTTTTTATCTTTGGAAGATGCGCCTCCGCATAGAAGTTAAATTCATCAGGAGAGTACGCCTTCATCAAAAATGATTTAAATTCTTGTGTAATAGAAGAGAGCATTTCCTCATCAACCTGCTCTTCTTTAAAAGAGAGAGTAAATGTAAGGTAACGATCCTGACCTTTATCCGGGATGCTTTTATAAACCATCTCAGTCAAATCAAGATTACCGTCAAGAATAACTCTTTCATCTAGTTCATCGCGAGAAAGTTCTCGACCGGACTTCTGCCCCTCTTCGAGATACTCCTTTACGCCAGAATTATATCCTTTGCACCTAATCAGCATCCTCGACCGCCTTTTTCATCAGTGATTCTATATTGAGAAGGGCATTAAGAAATAACGTGTATTTTCTATCTGATATTGTACCATTTTTATGAGCGACGTTAACTTTCAAAGCAAGCTGATTTATATTATTACTCGATTTATTAAAAAGGTATAATAGTTGTTTGGTGTCTTTTACTTCGATATTGATAAAGTCTTTTTTATCCAGAACCAGTTTTCTAAAGAATGCTGAACGACTCAGTTTTGATTCTTTTATTTGTTTTTCAAACGGAGAATACTCATCAGACGTTATACGTAACGACACAACGATCTCTTTATTCTGTTTAACAGCCATAAAGCACCCTCTAGTGCTGGTGATGATGTTCCCGCCATGCGGGGTTTCAAAGGGGTTTCCCCTTTGGCACGCGACGAATACAAAGGCCGCAGGACTTTGTATACAGTCGGTAACGTGCCTCTGTTGGTGTTTGGATGTAGGGTTAAGAACACGGAAAAGCACACACTACCGCATACAAAAAATCATTTTCAACTTGACGCAGACACACTATCGCATACACAATAGAACACATTAAAACCAAAATCGCACACATATTTGCACACGTAGTGCTCTTATGAGAAAGTAAGGAGGTGATAAGGAGACAACAATGATTACAATTGACACTTTTCTACATCGACTCTGTGAAGCAATCAGAGATAAAACAACAAAATCTAAGCAAGCAGCTTTTGATTTGTTTTTTTCAGATATAATTGAAGCCAAGAAATTTTATTCATGGGAACAAATCACATGCTTTATAAACACTGCGACGAACGATGACTTAGCTCCAGCCGCATACAGAAACATGCTAACAAGGACAAAAAATAAAAATAGGGTTCTAAAAGAAAAGACACCCTATTCTATTAGAAATAGAGAGCAGATAATCAACCAAGATGATAAAGAACCGGCATCCATTAATGATACTAGTGATTTGGGCAGTTACCTTGCCGTTTGTTTCAACAATGAAAGACTGGCATCAAGAGCTATGACCGGTGGAGTCAGCATTGAGCAAATAAAAACATGGCAATGCCCAAATGCAATAAGGCTAGGGACTACGCTCTCTAACTACTTACAAAACAAATAAGGAAAGGCTATGTATTTGAAAATGGCAGTATTAAATAACAGCGGTAACGTAGGTAAATCAACTATCTGTCAAACACTGTTAAAACCTCGATTAAAAGATTCCGAGATAATCCGAGTTGAAACCATCAACTCAGATGGAACTAATGACAACAAACTTTCCGCAAAAGAATTTGATGAAATTTTAAAATGTATTGATGATAGCGATTGTACAATCATCGACATTGGTTCATCTAACATTGAACAATTCATGGTTCAAATGTTAGAGTTCCAGGGAAGTCATGAATTAATTGATTATTTTGTCGTTCCAGTAACAACTCAAGATAAACAGCAACGCGACTCTATAAATACCATCAATAATCTTCTAGATAGCGGCATTGAACAAGAACGTATAAAAATAATTTTCAACCAAGCAGAAAAAGACATTGAAATTAGAAAGCAATATTCTGTTTTTTTATCTGATAAAACATGCAACAAAATTACTGGCGATAGTCCAGCAATTGTTTACTATAACAACATATTCAATATCCTTACAAAATCAGGTTTACGGTATGATGATGTTTACAATGATGAACGCGACTTTAGAACACTAATTCGCTCCGCAGAGTCAAAAGAAACAAGGCAGGAATTATCAAACCTACGAACAGTTAAAATGCTAATGAATGGTTTCAACTCTGATCTTGATATCGCATTTCAAAAGCTAAATTTGGCATAATATTAGGCGGGTTTACCCGCCTAATAAGGAGAAATTAATGAGCATTTCAGAAGAGTTCAAAGATCAAAAAGTAAAAGAGCTGCTTGAAGACTACATAGCACTTGATAAAGAAATTAAGTCTATACCCGAGAAAATACGTAATGAACTGATTGAACTTCGCGAAACCATTAACTCTCTACCTGATAATATTGAGACCAGTATAACTAAACTAGTAGTCTGCCTCGAAGAGGCTGAAGCCAGCTTTGATGACTTAACGGTGAAACACAGAGCAATACTGATGAATCAGCTTGACGAATCAAAGCTGGAACTACGTTCCGCAATAAAAAATGAAATTTCTAATGGAATTTCAGAAAGCATACAAGAAACACAATTACAACTTAATCAGTTTGAGAGAAAAGTTAAAAATATATTAGAATCAAATAGTTTTATAAATTATAAAAGTTGGGTGGCAATAATAATACTTTCATCCACATTAATTTTATCAGTCGCTTTCAACGGACTCTTTTATCTTTATAAATGATAGCGACGGGTTTTTTTACCCGTCTTCATTATTGTTTAATCCTCGTGCCTGCCACCTAACTAATATATCAACATTAACAATCGTGCCAGCGATGTTAAAACCGCCTGGCAGGGAAGGGGGGGATTCAGGGCATCAGTCAGATCGTAAAGCCCGGCGGTTTAATATTCGTAAAATATATTGCTATAGTGAGCCGCCTTCTATGCGCTTTGCGCATGGAAAGATCTCGCTTAACTTGCTGAGTTTATCGTTATTGTTTCAGGCAGCCTAGCGGATAACTGATGCCCCATACAAAGAGCCAGCGAAGGAATAGAGGGATAACTTAAATGTTACTAATTAAAGTATTATATACCAGATAGAACACATGTGGAAGCGAACGAAGCAGTCGCTCCTCGGAATACCTCGCACCGCGCCTACCAATCCCTGATCATCATTGCGCGTCACTACAACTACAGGTATCGAGTGAAGGTGCGCAGATAATCGCACACTGCCGCCAGGCGACGTGCCGCCAGGGCGGTTTCAAAATCAATATAGGGTGCCGCCGGGGTGCCGGTGGCGCTACGCGCGATCTGCGGGAACGTGGGGGCGGTGGTACTCAATTTTTTACTCTCCGCAATCAGCCGGGGTAACGTGTTACCGTTGATTGTAAACGTCCGGGCGGCGGGAGGCTTGCGGAATAATCGCGCTGGCGGCGATCGTCATTTCGGTGAATACACCTTTGATGGAAGTAAAACCGAAGACCGAACCGGGGAAGGGCAGGGCGGCCGCCCCACGGAATGCCCCATCCTGCCCCGGTCCGGTACGCGACAGGGTAGCAAAAGCGCCGCACCAGGCACAGGGGCGCGGCCGCTAACGCGCCCGTGCGGTCAGTTTTCGCGCGTTTCGGTAAAAAGGGCGTTTTACCGAATCTCGGCGAACGGACAGAGAACCCCGCTGGCCGCGCTCATGGGTGAGGTAACGCATCGTTTTTGGTTGTGACTTCATTGGCGGCTAAACCTACGAGATCAATAAAACTCAGTGCTTTATCATCAAGCCATAAATGATCGTCATGGCATGTAATCGGCTTGTCACGGTAATACATAGGAACCTTAATACCGTCCGATAGCCGTAGTGCATTACCGTTTTTATCGCAACTGTACGATTTATTTTCAGAGATTTTAATGGGTGCACCGGGATCAAAAACAGGGATACCTGTCGCCGATACAACACTACTGAATGCAATAATTAGAAAAGACGTACATATGACCTTACCTTTTTTTACTCTCATGCTTTTATTCCTTTTTCGCTAGTGAACCATAAAATTCACGTTTCGCTTTTCTATATGCACCGATTAAAATGAAAGGGTTAAGGTGAAAATACGCATAGGGATATTCACGCCTAATGACCTTAATGATTTCAGAGTAACGCTTATCGAATCCCTTTACCTGTGAAGAATGCAATAACTTTCTGTCAATGAAACCAGCTATCATGTTAGTTCCTTTTCAGTGTTACCTAACCATATTTTATTGAAGTGACGGTTTATCTGTTGGTGCGGGACAAAATAATGCAGGTAGTGATCCTTCAGGCCAGGAGCGGTCACAATCCTGAAACAATACAAAACCCATTGCGAACACCGCACCAACCAGCATAACCAGGAACCACATTTTAAAATTTCGTGACATGACCTCAATTCTCCATTTCTAACGTTGTGCAACCCAGCATTTAGCACCGTCATAATCATTCCCCCCTTGAGCCTCAAAAATATGGCCCTGCGCATCAACGGCCAACGCACCGGGGCGCTCATCACTGGCGTCACGTAAGTAATTTTTCCAACCGTAGACTTCACCCTGCCAAACCAACACCACGCCAGCAACATGTTCTGGGTTCGCCTCGCGCCATCTGGCGACTATCGCTATGATCTCTTTCATCGTAAGGCTCTTGTCTGATAATCGGGAAAGTGAATAATGAGCGATTTACCCTCGGTTTTACTGGCATACTCTTTCACCAATTCGCCTATGGTTTCACACCCCATATACGCTTCCACCGCTAATTCACCCTGTGCTATCCATCCAGAGTCAGCTATCCCTTCATTCAGAACAGCCACGTCTGTTTTACTGTCACGCCGGGTTAATTTTGACAAGCCGACGAACGGTAAACGCCAAAAAACAAATAAGTATACCGGCAGAAACAACACAACCCAGGAAAACGCAGAAATCGGTAAGATATAAACAACCGCAGTCCAGGGCTGTATTTGATAATTAATTAAGTCTAAAAAACTTCCCGCAGGGGTCAGCCCCATAACCGAAGCCGTAAAACTCACTGCATCATAATATCCCTGTTCGACGTTATTTTTTAGCGTGGGAAAATAATGTAATAAGAGAAAAATATTAGCGGCAACCAGAATAACAATCCCCAGCCAAAAAAAAGCAGTCTTTGCTCTATCCATCCCAAAATTCATCGTCAAGTCCTCCCTAATGATTATAGACGCGCATTTTCATGTCGAGGGCATTGCACGGCCAAGACAGAAAATCCTTGTTCATCATCCTGTTGCGCCACCGTCAGGGCACATTGACCGAACAACGCCGGTATGCCGCTAATATCGCCGGTAAACCGCAAGACCAATGGCTTGATCAGCGTTTGTTTGTCGTCAAAACAGGACGACAGCGCCTGTTTACGGGTATACAACGCGGAGATTTGTGCACTCCCCGCCAGCGCGGTGTTCCATTCATGATCAGACACCAGGTGATCATCCCAACCCATGCTTTTCAGCGTTTCCACCGCATAGGTGAAGCGGAACAGATCACTTTGTGAGGCCAGCGTTCCCGCACTGGAGCGGTAGATATAGTCCACCTTGCCGCGCAGGTTCGCCCGGAACCCGTAAAGTTTACCCTGAGCCTGCAACCAGAGAATGTCAGCCGCTACCGAGCGGGGAAAGCGTTTGTGTTTTTGGGCGTTCGCCAGCCAACGCATGATGAACAGGTGTTGTTGTACGTCCGACGTTGCTCGCCCGTCATGCTGTTCCATGCGCAGAGCGACCAGCAGGCACCACGCCAGATGCGCAAGTTCAGCCGTAGGACGTTGTTGATATGCAGGGGTTGCCAACGGATAGCCTCCTTCTTGGCTCAAGAAGCGGCAACGATCAGCCGCCCGCCACTTCGTCAATGTTTTCTGTTGCCGTCTCGATACTCTCCAGGGCATCGTCAATCAGGCCGATCGCCTCTTCGGAGGCCTGGCCGCGTTCTGACTGCTGCAACCCTTCCGGCATGTTGTCAAAGGCGTCCTGTTCTTCATCACGAATAGCCTCAAGTTCAGCCTTCACATTTTCGAGTTGCGCACTCAACGCGGCCAGCGCCTTTCTGATTAACTGCCTAACAGGCTTTCCAATGGAATATGAAACTGTTTGTTGAGATTCCGTATCATTGGAATGGTTAATTTACGCTTGCCGTTCAAAATCTCATAAACCCGGTTTAATTGTCCGATAGCCGGTTGTAAATCTTTCGCAGTTAGCCCGGACTGCTCCATTCTGAATTTAATGGCCTCAATCGGATCAGGCGGATCAATGGGGTAGTGTTTCGCTTCATAGGCTTCAATCAGCAATACCATGATTTCCATAAAATCAAATTCGGGTGTGCCGGGTTCCGGCTGCGCGTCAAACAGGGGAGAAATCGAATTCAGCGCTTCATGATAGTCCTGCTCGGTACGAATAGGCTTGATATTCATTTTGTTACCTCTCTAATCTCAACGGTATTGACATCAATTTTATCGTACTGCTTATGGGTGCCGATAAATTTAATATAAACCCAGCCCGCCGCATAGAATATGGATGTCACTAAACGGTAATCGTTACCTTTGATGTTAAACACCACACGACTGTTTTTAAGAATACTGGCGCTACGGTAAAGCTCCTTAATTTCCATCGGGGATTGCCAATTGGCTTTTTTCGCTTCGTCCAGCCAGGCTTTTAACGGCTGTTCTGCATCCGGGTACTGTTCCCAAAAGCTCTTTAAGGTTGCGATGGAAATGATCTTCATGGCGTCTATCCGTTACTGTTTCAATACATTAATTATATCCCAAAATGGGACAAAGACAACTTTTTTCTCTCTCAGCCGCCGTAAAAAATTCGGTCTAGGATGAGGGCGGGGCCAGCCCGCCCGGTGTTCAGTGCGCGTAGCCGCGCAGATGTTCCAGCCACCAACGCAACTCGTCCCAATCCTGCGGTTTCATTGCGGGGATCTTCACTTCCCAGCCCTTTACAAGCTGATCGGCGATCGCTATGATTTGGTTCATTGACATTAAATTTACCTCGATAGTGGTTTATTGTCATACGGCGTTAGGTTGTTGCAATCAACCTAACGCCACCTTTAAAATTTTATGTTCATCAATTCACTTTTTGACGGTAAATCATAATAACCTGATGACACTATTCTACCGTCTGGGGTCAATACCTTAAGGTCGGTTTCATCTCCACGTTTAGGGTGTTCATAAAATCGATAACCGAGCACACTTCCAATTAATACCGGTTTATTTTCTAAAAACTTCTTGGCGTTATCAGTTAGGTTTTTCATTTCTTATTCCCTGTCATTTTTTAAGCCACTTAAAATTACTTCCTTCGCTTTTTCCTGTTCGCCGGGTGAGTACGCAAAATTACCCCATTTTTCAATCTGCCTGATGACCTGTTCTTTGTTGTATCCGCAAGAATCAAACCAGAACTTAACATTTCTTTTCAGTGAGGCTAATGCGCTTAATTCATATTCCATTGTAAATCCCTCAACATATTTATCAAAAATAAAAAAGGTAGGAATTGACCATTAGTTGATTGCATCAACACTCAAAACGACATAACCTTTACTTTTATTATTCTGACCAAAGATAAAAGCCGCATCGAAAGAATTTAAAGCGCTGGTGATAAAATGACATTTGATAGTTTTATTGTCTTGATTTTTTGAAAGGAAAACCACATCAAAGCGGGACAACCGTAAGGTTTCGAGAGTATTCATTATTGGCTCCTGGCCGACTGGCCGTTATAAGAATCATCGTTGATGCCATGAGGTATATATTACATATTATAGTATGTAACATCAAGGTTTATTTCACGTTCTCATACTGTTTTATTTATGCCCGTCAGGGCATGGAAGGCGACCACGCCGATCTGGAATGATGCACTGCCCATCAATCGCCGGAACAATCCCAGGCAATCAGCACCGCAAACCTCCCCCCTCCCTGCAAAGCCCAAAACAGGCTTACAGACCACACACAGCGAATTCAGCCTTCCGGAGGACGCAGTTAGCGCGTGAGCCTAGCGAACGGAACGCTGCACCGTTTACGGGGCAGGGCGCTGTACTGCGCGTACAGACGCATCGCGGCTGTTACGGGGCGGCATTTGCAATCTCACAGCAGCAATTTGTGAACAGGAGCTATCGTTCAATTTATTTGTCGCGGTCGATAGCCAGGCATCAGCTGGCCACCTGGTTTCAACTGTCGCCGGCATTTAATGTAATTGATTATTTTCAGCAGGTTAGTAAAAATAGAAGAAAGGAATCGATGTTCAGATAATTTGATATTTTGCGTTAGCGATGGCTGCCCGTAGGGGCGAGACAGTTTACTGGCTCGATGCGCAGCACAACGTAGCGCCCCGGAAGGGGGACGCCCTGAGAAACATCACCAACTGATGCTTTTTTCCCACTCTTCCCGGATGCTTTCAATTTGCCCGTTCAACGTATCCTGGAGCGCTTCCACCTTTGACGGTAAGACAACCGGCTCTGAAAGACGTTGAGCCAGTAGAAGGGCGTTTTGAGCGGCTTCTTGCTGCAAGGTTTTCCCTTCCGGTATTCTGTGTATCAACATGTATTCAGGGTGATCATTGACCAATAATTTTAAATAATGATATTCAGCGACTGAAACGCGCGTATCGTTTTGTTCTTTTTTCTGCCATGAGTTCAGCGTCATACCCAGCATGTCGGCCATCTCTTTTTGTGAATAGCCCAGACTTTCCCGTGCGGCCTTGGCGAGATCGCCACGGTAATCAGGTTCAATCTTCATGGGTGGTAGCCTCATTTAAGAAATTAATAAATTGTTGCGTCAGCTCCGGTATGGGGAACTGATTAGAATCAATCACATCACCACATTTGACGTATAACTCCTGGTTCAATGTTTCAAAACGTCTTTCTTTCTCACCTGCTGCACGCTCTGACTTTGTTGGGTTGGTGCGGTCAAGTATTAAATAGTGAAGCCGGTACAGTTGCCCATCACTATAGACAGTGAGCATTTTATAAACCCTACCTTTGCCTCTAGCATAAAAAATTTTATCCACATCGCCTCCGTTGATAGTGGCACAGAAAACAGTGGCGGCGGGTTCGATACCCGCAGCAACTGTACGCGCCGCAAAATCTACTAACAGCTCTATGATAGAGCTGACGAAAGATGAACAAAAGAAAGCGCCCAATTGGGCGCTTTACATGATTATTCAACTTTTGGTCTTATCCAGCTCGGAAATCTTCCCGTATACCGCCGATTGTAATCCGTGGTGGAAATATTCCAGCCCCTTTCCCCATAATCTGCCTTTACGATGATCCTCAACGCTTACATCTAAAGGAACCGCAGTTTCCCCCCGCTCTTTACGCAGTTGTGCGATTGCTTCCGCGATTAGCTCGTCACTGTAGGAACGTTGGCAAAACAGGTATTTTACACCGCCGTAAACGCGGTTAAATGAGGTGGTATTGTACTCATACATGTCAACCATACCGTCAAAACTGCCTTCTTGAAATTGGCCGATCACTGCCTCTACAGCCTCTTTTGTCGGGCCATCAGTCCAGGAAACATTGATGCATGTATAATCCTGTTTACGCACGGAAAACTTTATACCGTTGAAATTTTTCTTCAAAAGGATACGAATGTTTTTTGTAGCAATATTGGTTGTATTGCTGGCATTGTCCACGGTCAGCAGATCGGCATACACTGGGGTTTGCCGATCTGCTGACCTGCCCCGATCATCTTCATACGCCTGTGGTTCAGCTTCGCACTGGTCGATATAAGCCTGAACCTCAACGCGGCGGCTGCGTACTTCATCCAGTGTGAAAATTTTCGATGGTTGGCCGTAAGCCGAAATGGAGGTTTCAAGAATATTAGCGAGGGTGTGATTATCCATCCCGATGATGGTGTAACTCACTTTACCCTCTGTCAGGGTAATAGCGCTAACTGCGTATTCAAAACCGGAACATGTAATACACTGGCCGAATGGTAATGTTTTCATTTTATATCTCCTGGCCGCATGGCCTTTATTTGGAAACAACATTGCTTCCATGTGTTAAATTATACATATTATAGTATGTAATATCAATATGTATTTTTATTATTTGCCCACTTTGTTTATTCTGCCAGAAGATAAAAAAGCGGGGGTATTCCCCCGCAATTTGTTCCTACTTATCGGCTTTTACTAGCGCCACTTTGACCCTTTCAGCAGCAGCCAACGCGTTTGCTGTAATTTTCCGCACCCATGCCCCACGGCTAGGACTCCATTTAAATGCGTATGATTTCAACACAGAGCGGATCTCTTCTTTAGGTTTATCATCAAAAACAAACATAATGCGGTTTTCTTCATTGTCGATCTTCATCACAAACCCGTCATGCTCTTCCTCAATTTCCAACACATCTTCCCGAACAGCTTGCAGCTCAGTAATCCGTGTTTTGAGGCGCTTAATTTGCGCATTGTTGTTTTGCAGGGAATAGGAAGCAAACCCGATGCGACCGCAAAAATCCCCGTTCAACAGCGTGTGCGCGTTTTCCTCTGTTTGCCCCAGCGCGAGTAGCGCGGCTAATTGCTTCTCTGCCGTCTTGTTTTTGCGGATTACGCTATTACAGGCTTTCATGATTTCCTGTGCCTTAATGCGCTCCTGCAACTGTTCCAGCAGCTTACGTACCGCTTCTGGATCATCACTAGAAACACCGCCTCGACCTACACCATCAGCCTTGCTTTCATAATGACTGGCCTTATCCGCACACTTAACGAAAGCGTGACGATAAAGATTATCGGCCTTTTCCAGTGTTCGACGGTGGCCACGTTCACTGTGATGGCCTATAAGGATCGGCTGACCTAGCGGAATAACTCCTAACATACCGTTAGCTCGTTTGTGTGCAGCGCTACCCTCAGCCCTAGCTTTGGCTGCACGTTCGCTGTAGCGTTCCCGCCGCTGTTCCTGGCGTTCTTCGTGTGGGTTCACATAGTCAGCAGCACGTTTTGGCTCATCCAGCCAAGCGCGGCGCAGTTGCTCAGTCACATCAACCAGTTCAACAGAAAGACGACCAATGACAGGACAGACAATGCCATCATCAGAGAGTTTTCCGTCTTCATTTACATCGTACAGTTGCCCCTCACCAGTCTGAATTTCCCGGCCTTCAACATGATGAACAACCCGCCCTTTATCCGTCATAAGGCGGCTATTGGGATGTTCTGACCAGTTGGTAATAACATTTGAGGATTGAGTGATAACAGTCATTTTTATTGCTCCTGGCCTAATGGCCTTTATTGGGAAGCTGTATTGCTTCCATGTGTATATATTACATATTATAGTATGTAATATCAAGGTTTATTTCACACTCTCATACTGTTTTATTTATGCCCGTCAGGGCATGGAAGGCGACCACGCCGATCCTAACTTGAGCACCATCGAGAATCGCCGGAATAATCCCCACCAATCCAGGCGCAAACCCTCCCCCCGTCCTGCCAAGCTCAGAACATACCTACAGACCACTCAAAGCGAATAAAGCCCTCCGGCACGGACGCAGTTAGCGCGTGAGCCTGGCGAACGGGACGCCGCACCGTTTACGGGGCGGGGCGCTGTATCTGCGCGTACAGACGCAAAGCGGCTGTTACGGGGCGGGTGCAGGGAATTATCAAATGGCCGCGTTTTATTCAGGTTTTTTGGCACAACCGTCCGCCACTGTGACGCTGGCCACTGAGCGGTAACAACAGCCGGCACTTTAATGAACCGAGATCTTTCAGTCGGTTAGTGATTGTTCATCGATAAAAATCAATATTCAGATATTTTGATCATTGCGTCAGCGATGGCAGCCCAACGGGGCGAGACAGCCTGCTGGCTCGATGCGCAGCACAACGTAGCGCCCCAACTGGGGACGCCCTGAGTACAATTTTAGGATAAAAAAAAGCCTCGAATAACGAGGCCTTAAATGAAAATTTTGACCGCGCATTTTTATTTCATTCAGAACGGTATGCCGCTGTCGTCAAAGTCTGTTGGTAATTCGTTATTATTGGGTGGTGCTTCCGGGTTCTGCTGCTGTCCAGTATCCCCACCAACAGGGCTACTTGCACCGTTACTCTGGCGACTGCCTAGCATTTGCATTGTACCTCCGACATTAACCACAACTTCCGTGGTGTAACGTTCCTGGCCGCTCTGATCTTGCCATTTACGAGTCTGTAAAGCCCCTTCGATATAGACCTGAGAGCCTTTGTGCAGGTATTCCCCGGAAATTTCCGCCAACTTTCCGAACAACACAACACGATGCCATTCTGTTTTCTCCTTAGATTCGCCAGTTTGCTTATCGCGCCAGGTTTCTGAGGTTGCCAATGTAATATTGGCAACCGCCCCCCCATTAGGCATATAGCGGACTTCTGGATCTGCGCCTAAGTTACCCACAAGAATTACTTTATTTACACCGCGAGAAGCCATTTTTATTTCCTCTTATTACTAAATACGGGGGTGATTGAACCATCTTTTTCTAGCTGTAATGCAGCGTCAAACTTCTTACCTGCTTTAGATTTAAATCCTTTTATCTCTCTCGTTTTACCTTTACTTAAAAGATCTGATATTTGTGTGATCGTAAGTGCTTTATTAAATTGCGAACCCCATAAAACGAATTTACAGTTTTCATTTGAGCAATTGCAGGCTTTAGAATTTAATTTCATTTTTGAGCCACATTTGGGACACTTCGCATCAAAGTTCTGAGCCGTAAAATCAGGCTGCCCGTTACGATCAGGAACCGCATTGCGGCAGGTAGGATAATTGTTGCATCCCCAAAATGCCCCCTTCTCTCCTTTTCGCCGTGTATAACGACCGCCACACTCACAAGGATGAATAGATACTTTCAAACCAGAGACATCAACATTTTCAACCTGGAACGCAACAAATTTCTCCAGCTCATCAAGGAAACTATCTACTTCCAGTTCTCCTGACTCGATCATTTTCTGTTGTTCGTGCCAGAGTGCCGTCATATCTGGGGTCGTCATGATTGCTGGCAGGGCCTGAATGAGAGAGAGGCCTAATGCCGTAGGTAGCACTTTTTTCTTATCTACAACAAAAAATCCCCGCTCCTGGAGCAGATTAAGGATTGTCCCGCGCGTTGCCGGAGTTCCTATACCTCCTTGTTCCTGATCGTCTTTGCCTTCATCTCTGTCCAGCAGAAGCTGTTTAATTCGCGGATCTTCAACATATCTAGCTACGCGCCTTAAATCTTCCAGCAAGGAAGCAACAGTGTAGAGTGGTGGCGGTGCAGTTTTTTCACGCTGAACATCCACACCGAGGCAATTGACGGTATCACCTTCATGGAGTTTCGCCAGTTCATCAAAATCGCCGCCATTATCTTGCTCCTCAGCGTTATCTTTATCAGACAATAACGCAGACCAACCAGGTATGGTGTTGCGGGTGGCCCTTTTTCTGAACTCATATTCACCAATAGCAAACTCTGCCAATGCCGATTTGAAACCTTTTTCTTCAAGGAACTGCGCAAGGTATTGTTCGACAATAGCCCGATAGACCTTACTTTCATCTGCGGTTAGTGCATTTGCATCAATTTGCTTTGCCGTTGGAATGATCGCCGTATGAGCTGTGATTTTACTGTCATTGAACGCTTTGCTTTTCCTCGTGCTATCCGCTTGCTCAAAATGCTTCGCCAAATCAGAGAACGTGCCAGAAATCGCGTTAAGGGTCTGCGGAGCTTCATCATACTGTTCTGATGAGAGATATCGACAATCCGAACGGTTATACGTGATAGCTTTATGCTTCTCACGTAATGCCTGAGTAATTTTAAGCGTTTTTTCCGCGTCAAAATCATACAGTCGGTTCATTTTTACCTGAAGATCCAGCAAGGCAAAGGGCAAGGGCGGCGCTTTGGTCTTATCCATCACATTAGCCTTAGTGACTGTCGCTTGCTTCCCTTTGCATGACTCCGCGACAGTTTGTGCATAGGCTTCTAAGTTAATCTGACCTTTATCATCAACAGGCCCATCTTCCGGTATAACCAACGGCGCCAATATTTGAGCGCTCACCCCGGCAATCTGCGCCTGGACTTTCCAAAACCAAGTCTCTTTATGACTTTGGTTCGCAATGTAGCGCCGGACTATCATCCCCAGGATCGGTGTTTGTACCCGGCCAACAGAGATAACCTCATCATGTCCTTTCTCTCTACCGGCAATCGTATAAGCGCGGGTAACGGGGATACCATAAAGATAATCAGCAACGTTTCGGGCATACGCACGCTTAGAAAGACCGGCAAACTCCGTGTTATCCCGCATATTCTTGAGCGCTTTACGTGCTGTTTCTGGGTTAAGGTCGTTGATCAGCAAACGCTTTACTGGTGCGGTGTTACAACAGTATTGCAATACTTCATCTACAAGAAGCTGCCCTTCCTCGTCCGGGTCGCCAGCATGAATAATTTCATCTGCTTGAGAGATCAATTTTGCCAAAATCTCAAACTGGTCTGCGGTTCTATCGATAACAATATGCTTTACAGGGCGTAGTTTCATTGGCAGCGTTTCTTTACGCCATTCTTTATACGCTGGATCATAATATTCTGGTGGGGCAATTTTAAGCAAATGCCCAACACAATAAGACACCACATCATCACCACATTCGATATAGCCCTCTTTGTATTGATAATTCCCAATAGCTTGAGCGATAACTTGAGCCAGATTAGGTTTTTCTGCAATAAAAAGTCTCATATTAATGGCTCCTGTCAATACAATCTTTTTGTACTAAAGACTGTATTTCGCCCGCTGCCGCAACAATGATTTCTTGTGCTTTATCTTTGTCAAAGGCGTTAACTATTATTGATAACTGGTCACTGACATCCCTTGCTAATGCAAAAGTATCTTCATTGTCATGAACCAGAATATGTCCTTGCGACTTTATCAGGGTTTCTTGTGCTATTTTCTTATCGTGTTCCATTTTTAATCCTCCAGTTGAAGTGCGCCCATAGCGAATGCAGCCTCAACAATTGCGGAAAGTTGATGCGTTGGCATGTAATCTTTGTAATTAATCCATACTCGTTTAATTTTCCCATCCACTTCTACCGCACGCTGTCTCCTTTCATTACAATCACTATCCAGCCATACGCCATTGAATAAAGGAAAACTGTTATTCTTAAAATAAACCTTTTTATCTTCATCAGGCATGCAGTTGAGCATATGAGCGAGATAACGACATACAAGCGCGAAACTTCTTACCGCATGGCCTTTGTCGTCAAACTCTATAATTCCTCCTTTGCTTATCCTGAATTCACCAAAAGTCATAACATGAGCACGTTCTGGTTTTGTCGGGAATGTCCATGTAGCGTAAAAAGAGTACACCCCGCGTTCTCTTTCTATCCATGCCTCCGCAACGAAGCAAGCCTCGCTACCATCCAGACAGGCTGAATAGCGTGGAGGTACACAAAATGAATCACTGTCGTGAGAAACAGATTGCGTGTATTTTCCAAGAATGAAAGTGTCACCGACTTTCATATCCCTGATTGAACGCTGAAACCAGAGAGGCATCCGGCAATAACGCATGAAATCATAAACCGTCTTTATTGAACTCACTTTCATTATTAACTCCTTTACCAGCCATACGGATAAGCAGGGAACGTCAGCCAGCTTTCAAGTAGGTATTCGGTTTCTTTGTTCCAGTAAAAATAAAACCCCCTGGAATTGAACCAGACGGAATGACCGTCAATCTCACCAATCTTCTCCGCCCTGTTAAGTAAAGGGTTAACATAAAAATCATCTTCAAAAGAATCTGTGAGATTGGACGCTACGAAATCCTTACGAGATAGTTTTGTTATTTTGTCACGCTCATCATCGAAGTTAATGCAATCCATTGTATGGGGATTGATGCCAAAACCCACCGTACTACCTGAAAATGCTCTATGTTCAAAATTACTCCACGTATTATCATCCAGGGTATCGACATGTTTTTGTGTGATATCAATAAAGGATTTTTTAACTCGCCCCTTATCATCATAATTAGCCTTTTCTGGGAAGCTAATAAGAAACTCGATCGTTTCACCCTTACCATGATTGAATAAAGTCTTTAACATTTCATCTTTTTCAAATTCCGTCTTGAATGCTTCAACATCACGGACGAAACATGATATATAGTAATATCTGTCATTCTGGAATAGTCCTTGCAAATCTGCGCCGTGAAGCACGGCAAACTTACAAAGGCGCTCATACAGATCTAATTCATTTTGATAATCATCATCAGGGACGATTACCTCTACCTCAGCCGCACTACCGGTTACACTAGAGTCAATATAGATATCGGCACTAACAAGCGCTTGCCCGAAAATTCGCGTATTGAAGCGTTCTACATCAGTATTATTCATCACACATTTCCTTTTACAGTAAACCGTGACATTGCCCGAAATTTATTTCGGGCAATGGCGGGGTTGGACAAGCCGCTTGCGGCGCGTCAGCTTAAAATACACTCACACGAATAAAGGCATTAAGTATGAATTAGCAGGTAATTGAGGATTTGAAGGATAATATGATGTATCACCAGTAATACGTATCGCCAACCTTTTTCCCGTCAATGTAAATGTCGATATAGTTCTGACTGCGACATCCTGGCGGATAATGATTGCCATTGTTGATAATGCATAACTGGTTTTTCTTGAACTCAGCAGGTTTGGTTTCGTACTTGGTACACCATTCATCGCCGTGGCCGTGCGCCCAGCGAACACATTCCTTGCGTGCGGGGAGCCATGCACCTTTGCCTGTGTTCGCTGATCCAGTGCTACTACTATTAACAGCGCATGAGGAAAAACTCGGTAACGGTGACTTTCCTTTTTTAACCCGTTTAAGCATTGCATTATGGGGTGCATTACATTCGTTACCAGGGAAACCCGCAGGCATACAGAGCCAAATAGCGCACTCATCTTGTGAAGCTGCCACTGATATCTTTGGTACAGCGGTTATAGTTAACAACCAACACAATAATATCCCCAATTTTTTAAAGTTCATATGAGCACCTTAATTTAAAAATAAGTTAATATTTTTTTCACTGATAGCTTAAAACCCAAAATTGCCCAGGACTGCATCCTCGTTCAGGTAAAGGATTTGAAATAATATTGTAACTGGCACCCGCAGGCACAGCGAAATTGATAGTTGTGCTTTTCGCCCAACCGGGGTTATTACTTACACTTGTTGCCACATTTAAGTTATTGACGTTTGCGACTAGTGCGTATGTATTTTCACATGAACCGTCATCTACGCCCCAATTCTTAGTGGATTGCCCGCCAAGCGCAGTGATCCACATCGTTGTACTTCCCGGATTACTTCCTGAAAAATTACCGACGTGATACCCCAATTGCTGGTAGGCACCGTTACTTTTCCCCGCGCCTTTCCATATTCCATTCTGACAAAATAAAAGCGCACCATCATTAGCCCGCCCAACCAAACCATTCGGGCTACATCCCCAACCTTCATTTGCCGTTCCATCCAGTTGTAAATACTCCCCAACGGATGCTCGCCCATCGGCGCGAACAGTCCCCCCTTTCAATTGTCCGCCAGTATAAATGCCTTTGTTATTAACCGAGCGTATCCAGTCATTATCATCCATGTAGAACCCGCCACCGTGATCTTCATTGAGCCAGCCTTTGCCATGCTTGGTAATCAGCCAACCGGCATTGCTGCGAATATCTCCGTTCGAACCAATCCATCCGTTCGACCAAACGCTATCATTAGCAATTAAACGCTTACCATTAACATCTTCACTATAATTACCTGATTTAGCGTTGATATTGTTCGCGTTGTTGAGGTCATTAGCCCCCATATCAATGCTGGTATGCATTCTGTTCAAATCTGGCCGTCCATTGACCTGATAACGATACAGACGGTCACTCTCCTGCATGGCCGTTCCCAGCACTTCGGAAGACAGCGCAATAGCAATATGGCCTGTCGTGCAGGTGATCCCAAAATCACGTGTATTACTCGTCCAGCCGCCATATGCCCCGGTTGCGACATTATCTTCATTCACATAGCCGCCCATGCCTTGAATTTGCGTTGAAATTGACCGCAAACCACGATAGGGGATCGCCGTTCCACTGACGGTACACGTCAATGCCTGGAGCTTGTCTTTCAGTTTGTCGTTTTTGACAACTGCCGTTACGTAAGTTTGACCGTAGCTGTTCTCTGCTGAGAATCCATTTTGCAAATAGCCCTTACTCGTCAGCAGCGAGGGGGTGATCTTCGTGGGATTGCCAGGCGTCGAGGTTGCCAACAGTGAGTCAGTATTATCTGCAATATAGCTTTTGGCTGCTTCGTTGAACGTCGTGGCATGTATCGCCATGACACCCCACTCTTTTTCCTGGAGATATTCGCTAACCTTTTCAGCAGCGAACACAGAAGCCAGCATGATAATCAGCAGAACGCCCAGCGCTTCAAGCGCCATATAGCCCCGATGTATCTTCGGGGAAAGCAAAATGTTTTTCATGATCTAATCCTGATTATGAGAAGGTTGCGACGGGCAGCACACCCCACACAGCCGCCACCCCGCATAAGAATGGGGCAAATGGCGCACCTCGATATTCATGATGGTGACGCCAACGAGAAGGAGAACGATACTTTTTGAATAAAAGAAAAAGGATTGCCAACAACGTTGCAACGGTGATTAATTTTAATGCGGTTAAACCTGAAAACCATACAGCCAAACCCACTATCAAATAAACATCACCCAGACCAAACACTTCCCCTCCTGCTCGCCGGTTGATATAGATTCTAAACAGAAATAACCCCAGCCATAGGATGCATAATGTTGCTATCATTACCCACCATTCGCTTTCCGGTTCAATAGCGCGATAAATAACACCGACAACAATAAAGGTGAGAGTAAAGCACTTTGGTAGCCAATTTCGTTCAATGTCCAATATGATAAATAGCGTCAAAAAACCATAAAACGCCGAAACAAATAATATATTCATGAATTTTGTATCGTTTTGCATTGATAGTACAGCTAACACAGAAAACCACGGTATAATTATCGCATAGCACCACTGAACGGACAGACCATAACGTGGTTCATGTGTTTTAATAAAGCGATCAGCAGAATACAAGGCCAAAATCTGAAATGCATAAGCGGTGATGATAAACAACAGCACGTCCCAATAGTTCATGATGTTGTCCTCTTTCCCGTTAATAATGACGTGTAAATTGCGTAAATCCGCCTGGCATATTTCATCCTTTTTTCATCGTTATCCTCGCGAAATCCGGCGTTATACGTTCCCAGGCACATCCAGTTAACCCCACATTGCTTTATGTGCTTAGCCAGTATCCATGCACCAATCTGTACATTCAGGCAAGGATTAGTGAGCAGATCATCTTTTGATTTAATGACTCCCATACGAATGAGCGACGGGATATGCGTTGAGTTAATCTGTGCCAAGCCGTAATCGGTACTGGTTATCTTACCTGCTTTATTTTTATTGTGATTAATGGCTTTTGGATTTAGCCCGCTTTCTTGTGTTGCTATTGCTTTTAGCAACAGCGGATCAATTTTATATTTTTCCCCGGCGGTCTCAAAACAATAGGCTTTTGCACCGGAAGAAAAAAACAGCATGATGATAGAGAAAAAACATAATAAGGATAAAAAGCTACGCTTACATTTCACTCGCCGCCCCCTGTTTATTCAGTAACAGGGGGCATAAGCCCCCTTTATTACCTATAGGGAAATGTCATTAGTTATTGGACTTGAAAATCAAGGTGTTTGTACCGACAGAGCCGTTATCCGCTTTGCACTGTGTACCGGCTTTTTCTGCGGTTACACCACCCACATTATTGGTTCCCGTAATGCTCAACTCACTCACCAGGCTGGTTTCACTCATTTTTGTTGCCAGCGTTACACAGGCCTCTTGAGGCACGTTCTTGTAGGTCAGCGAGAATCCCTTGTTATTGGTAGAACCATTCACTTTCTCAGGCGAAACTGTCACATCACCGCCCCACACGTTAACCGCCGTAGCCGTTCCTGATTGCGCAGTACCGTTAATGGTCATGCCGGAAGGAATGCCGCCGAACTGGATCAGGGTGCCGGTCATTTTAGTGGAACTGCTAAAGTCATAGTTCCCCTTGGATTTCAAAAGGCCCCGCGTCTGGTTCATGATGAACTGTGCGTTAGAAAGCTCCGTACTGGTATCATTTTTACTGAACAGCGAAGCAACCAGGATTAACGCCAATACTGTACCAACCATAATCAGCAGCAGTACGCCGCCCGCCTCCAGTCCCAACCAGCCACGGTGTACGCTGTCAGTTTTGTTAGTGGTTGGTGCGTTAGTTTTATTACGTGTAATTACTGTCATTTTATTTTCCTAATGAGTCAACAAGTGAATTAATTTGAGATATTGCCAGCAACAGTGTCGCCATATACGAAAACACCAAGACAAAACAAAGTATTGTTAAACGAAGTGCTTTTTTCTTTACATCTTTTATCGCTTGTTGAAGCCAGCGATTAGCATATCCTTCAAGAATATTTTCAGCGCCATCTCCTTCTGTGAGTAACATCATTTGATTTACACATTCCTTTGACGGGAAGTTATAACCTGTACTTTTTAATGCTTTCCCTAAATGTTGCCCCTGCCTGATGTATATCTGTGTTTCCTTAACCCGTTGTTGCAACCAAGGGCTGGCATTCTCGTTGATAATATTCAGCGCGTTCAATGTCTGTATATTTACACGAAGCAGCGCTGATATATTCAGCAGAAACGTTACTCCTTGAAAAATACGATATAACGACCAGGGCGTGATTGAATCAATGAACTTCCTTGATTTACCGGTATAGTTCTCTAACGACCAATAAATCAACCCAACAATCAATATTGCAAAAACAATGAATAAAAAACCGTTTTCTATCACCCCCTGGGATAGATTCCCCAACAACCATATCGCACCCTCCCATTTTTCACGCGGCACCATCTTCTCTAACTGAGGAATGAATTTTTCGTTTACCATATACATCATCGCAATCACGATAATGATTAACACGCTGGGGTACATGACCGCGCCTTTGATAGCGGCCAGCATTTCCCCCTTCCCCGCAACGATCCGGCTGGCCCGACGCAACGACTCAGCGATATTGCCTTCAAGAACGCCTGCGCCAATTAAAGTTGCTTCCTGAATAGGCACCCAATCAATCAATGCCACTTCTATTGACTCCCCTTCATCCAGGGCGTGTATGCAGTCCGTCAATAACACCGCAGAAGGATGTTTTTTTCGACCAAAATCCGTCGCAACGTCGCGCATGTCAGATAACGCTTGCCGCAAAGGTTTTTCATTATCTAATAAAAACGCCAGCATCTCGTAAAACTCGATGCGGTCGTTAGCTGAAAATGAATGTCGATATAGCCATCGATTTGCATGAGTGGCCTTTTCTTTGACGGACTGCAAGGAGAATTGCAGCCGGTGGATCATGTCAAATGACTCCTTATGATAATATGGTAATTTGTCGCTAATTAAAGCTCTTTGATTAGCGTATAAGTATCTTCATCAATTGGGCATATTTCATCCGCTGCAAGTGGGTCAACTTCACCGGCATTGATGTAGTGCAACAGGTGTTCGTTTCTCGTGATGCCTTTTAGGTTTGTATTCCAGTAGGTTTTGGCTGCTGCCTTTCCCCGCGCAAGGTATATTTCAAAAAACTTAGCGTCAGGTGCAATAACTTCCGATATAACTGTTCGACCAATAACGCCTTTAAAACAATGCTCACACCCTCCCGTATTACGCAGATACACATGCTCAGGTTGACAGTGATGTTCTATCAATTTGCGGTCATCTTCATCCATGCGCTCCGCCTCTTCCTTGTAGGAGACTTTGCAATGCGGACACAATCGTTGCACCAAGCGCTGACTTATCAACCCCACCATAAGTTGCGCATCGGCAATTAAACGTGCACTTATTCCCATGATTTCCAGACGTTCAATAATACTGATTGCGTCATTGGCGTGTAGTGTTGTCATCAGCAAGTGTCCTGTCATCGCCGCATTAATCGCGGCCATTGCTGAATCCATATCGCGCATCTCGCCATTCAAAATAGCATCTGGATCTAACCTGAGAGCCGATGATATAGCCCGAAGCCAGGCAAGCGTTACCGCGCGAGCATCCTTTTTATCCGCGATAATGGGTGTCTGTACTGCACCAGGTATACGACCTTCTGGCGGGTCTTCTATCGTCAGGAGTCTTTTCCTTGGCAAACCATTTTTACCCAGCCCCGCCCTCGATAGGTAACACGAAGATAGCGATCTGAGCGTGGTGGATTTCCCCGACCCCGTTGGGCCTGACAGTACAACAATGCCCTCCGGGCGACGCAGGATACGTTTGATGGTGGCATTCTGTTCGGGCAAAAAACCAAGCCCCTCT
>NZ_JBIEIU010000025.1:0-49833 GCF_052113645.1 Serratia quinivorans
CAGGCTCAGGCTCAGGCTCAGGCTCAGGCTCAGGCTCAGGCTCAGGCTCAGGCTCAGGCTCAGGCTCAGGCTCAGGCAGGATAACCGGTTCTGGCTGTGCCACGGCAACAGGTTCGACAATCTCTTCCTCTGTCGGTTGCTGCTGCTCCACCGCCACCTGTTCGGTGAGGGTGACAATCTCTTGTGCCAACGCTTCTGCCGGTGCAGGGTGCTCGACGAGGGTCGGCACGCTTTCTGCGATGTGCTCGCCGGTCAGGCTGCCATCCCACTCCCCAGGGGTCTCTACGGAGGCGGCAGGTTCAGATTCCTGGGCGGGGAGCTGGTCATCCAGCTTGGGAGCGACCGGTTCAGCCGGGGTCTCCACGGCCTGATTTTCCGCCGGTTCTACCGACGTCTCAGGTTGCTGTTGCTCTTCTTCCTTCTGGCCGAAGCCCAGCCAGGAGAAAAACCCACGTTTCTTATCTTTTGCCATGTTATGACTCTACTCCGTACCTAAGGCTTGCTTATGCAGACAATAATTCGCCGAGTCTATCACTTTCCCTCGCGCAGCAACACGCATCCGGCATGCTTTCCACTGTGAAATCAGGCAACAAAGTTTTACCGTTTCCCCCGACGCGTCTCACCGGTAGAATAGAGCCAACTTATCGTTAACCTATTCGGCCTCACCGCCAGAGAAACAATCAAAGCAAATCTATGACAAGAATATCGCCACGGGCATCGGCAAAAAAATCGCCCCAGGCGGCAGCCGGACAAATTCGCATTATCGGCGGCCAATGGCGCGGGCGAAAACTGCCGGTGCCAAACAGCCCGGGACTGCGTCCGACCACCGATCGCGTCCGTGAAACCCTGTTCAACTGGCTGGCGCCGGTGATCCAGGGCGCACGCTGCCTGGACTGTTTCGCCGGTAGCGGCGCGCTCGGCCTGGAGGCGCTGTCGCGCTATGCCGGCAGCGTCACGCTGCTGGAGTTTGAACGTCCGGTGGCGCAGCAACTGGAAAAAAATCTGGCCCTGCTGCAGGGAAATGGCACGGTGGTCAATACCAACGCGCTGAACTGGTTGGCGGGCAATGCCCAACCGTTTGACGTGGTATTTCTCGATCCGCCTTTTCGTAAAGGGCTGCTGGCTGAAACCGTCACGCTGCTGGAGCAGCAAGGCTGGCTGGCCGATGAGGCCTGGGTCTACGTAGAAGCCGAAGCCGAAAGCGCCGCCACTGACGTCCCGGCCAACTGGCAATTACACCGTGAAAAAGTCGCCGGTCAGGTGGCTTATCGTCTTTATATCCGTTCGCAAGAGAAAACCGAAAATGCTGATTAATCTGGGTCGCCTGCTGATGCTGTGCGTATGGGGCTTTCTGCTCTCCAACCTGTTTCACCCCTTCCCCAAGCCGCTGAAGTACTTCATCGACGTGGCGCTGTTCTTTATGGTGGTGATGCACGGGCTGCAACTGGTTCTGCTGAAATCCACGCAGCCGAAAGATCAGCCGATAAGCTACTGGCAGGAAGCCAAGATCTTCATCTTTGGCGTATTCGAACTGCTGGCCTGGCAGAAAAAACAGCCGCCGATCAAAAGAAAATAACGCTGCACGGGCGCTGGCTCCGGCGCCCTACGGTTGGACAGTAAAGGAGACGAAACGCGTGCCCTGCATGCTCAACGTACCCTGCGCCCCTTTTTCGATCGGGTTGTACTGCCACGGCTTCAACCGCAGCCGGATCTCCTCGCCGCCACGCTGTGGGCTGAATACCACCTCATAATGCATCGGCTCATTGACGCTCTGTTCGCGCTGACGCGAACGGGTCTTGGCGACCGGGAACTCACGTTTATCACTCACCGTGACCTGCAGGCTGCGCACCGGTGCGCGGTCGTTTTCCGCTTCCGTACGGCGCTGATTGAAATAGCGATGTGTCGCCAGTACGGCGATCAACGCGATCACGGCGATAAAAAACAGCGGCGGCTTACTCATCTTTCATTCCCATTCCCTACGCGGTGTCATCAGCGTAAACATAGCACAACCCCCCTGACCTGACACCGGTGTTGCTTGGCGCAAATTCATGCATATCATTTAGATACGCTCATGCCGAGTAACTTCCCTGAGGAGTGTGGGGAATGTTGATGCCCGCATAGCGCAGGATATCCAGCAGGCGATTTTCCCCCGGATGATGAAACAACCGCCGATCGCTGGTGGCCCCCAGCTTGCGCAAGGCATGGACCTTGTGTGAACTGATGGTTTTTTCACTGCGGCCCAGCCGCCGCGCCAGTTGCTTTTGCGGTTCGCCATGTGCCAGCGCACTGATGACCAACAGCTCTTTTTGCGTCAGATGGCAACAGACGCGCATCTGGGTCCGACAGTGTTCGGTCAGGAAACGCTGGTGCCCCAATCGATGGCGCAGCACCAACAACGCGTTCAGCTCGGCCGGACGCAGCGTTTTTTGCAGGCAAACCGGCAGTTTCAGTTTGGTAGACAGGCCCGACAGAAAAGGTGTGTAACCGTCGCTCCACATCAGCCAAGTGGCCTTAGAGTGCCGGTTGCAGAATCGCCCGCGGAAGGCGAAGAAGTCATCCAGACTTTCGCCCTGCCCATGGGTGTCTGATAACAACAGGTCGAGCGGCTGCGGTCGTTGCTGCAACAGGCCACGCAATCCCGACAGCCGGTCAGTCACGCCACAGACTTCAAACTGGGCCGGGAGTGACGCCAGCACCGTCAACACCCCGAGTCGAAACCAGGGATCTGGCTCCATAACCATCACTTTTAGACGCGTCATTGTTTCTCCTTAAACGAGGGGCCGTGACGGCCACCGTACGGTAATCCACTTCCGCCATCCCGCCTTGCGGCAGAAACAGCTGGTCCAAAAGTTGCCTGCCGGCCTGCCGATGCAACTGGTCACAGAAGCGATAGATCTCGCAGCGCTGGCGGCGAGTCAGCGAAGGGTCGGCACCGTTTTCTGGGCCAATCCCCCATTGAGCGAATCGGTCACCCAGCGCATGGAGATAATGCCCAGAGTTGCGCGCGGGCGAAGCGTCGAGCGTCCTGGCATCATGACGACACTGCGCCAGTAACTGCGGTAGCCTGCTCCCCTCAGCCTGGGTTCCCGCCCCCAACAAGACCACTGCCACCCCAGCAGAAAGTACGCAGCTGTGGATCGCGGGAAGCCTGTCCGTAAAACATGTCACAAGCCGGCTCGGCAATGGCCGGCGGCAGCTCAATACTTTTGCCCATAACGAATAAGAACAAACAGAGGTCGTCACTTTTATTCTCCCTGCGCGTTGCCGACCGAGCCGTCATTAAGGACCGACGAATTTCAGGACACACCAAATCACTCCCCACCAAAACATGCCGCAAACCAGCAGCATCGCCAGCCAGGTGTATCGGCGGATGCCTTTATCCCTGGCTGAGGGCAACATCAGGAAGCCTCCTTGTGGGGCATAACCGGGAACCATGCAGCAACGCATGGAGTTCTTGATCACAGTGCACACCCAGTTTGCGCATCGCGCTACGTTTATGGGCGCTCAGGGTCTTCGTGGTGAATCCGCCGGCCGACGTAGTGAGGTGTTCAAGCGCGTCACAGACAAAGTGACTGAGAACCTGCAGCTCCGGCCAGCTGAGTACGATATCGGATGGCGTCCAGCACGACAGATCCTGAGCCATAAAAGCCGGGTGGCCCAGGGTCTGGCGCTTTAGCAGCAAGTCGTGCAACTGGTGCGGCTGCAGATCATGCGGCAGGCACAACGGCCCTTCACTTGGCATCAACGGACTCAGGGTCGTCAGTAACGGCGTTAGCGGCTCGCTGTACAGCAGCCAGGTGGTGTCGATGTTGAAGCGCAAGTAGTGGGAATAGAAAAGGAAAAAATCGCGCAGCCTGTCGCGATGCCCGGTGAGGCCGGTCAGGATGACATCCGCTGCGTCTTGCGACAGCACCTGCCGCAGAGTCAATAGATCGTCGACCACGGTTAACGATGCGATAGCCTGCTGGGTAAATTCGAGCACCTTCAGGGTGCCTTCACGCACCAGTCCCGGCTCCATCATCACGACCACGCGCAGACGCGGTGGAAGAGAGGTTGCTGGCATAAGTGAGTCCCTCTGTTGTGGATTCAGAACTGCTGGCGATCGGCCTGATAGCGTTGACGTACCAGCAAATGGGTCGCCGGGTGTGCGCAATGGCGGTGACGTAGTCGGGCATAGTGACGTTCGTTTTCAGCCAACAGGGGCGTCTCACTGAGGCAACGCCACAATTCGGCGGCCTTGTGCAAAGCGCACAGCCAATCTTCTACGCCGTAAGCCATGCCGCTGAGTTGCATGATGCGCTGCTCCAGATTTGCGGCTTTTCCGGCAACGGCACGGGCGGCCTTGCGGGTGAGTATGGTTGGTGCTGCCATCGCGGTTAATTCCTGCTGCATGGTGGTTTTTACTCCTCCTGTCAGATCAGCTGTCGCCCTTCGTACGCAACAAAAGAGATGCGTAAAAATGGAAACAGGCTATTTTCTCTCCAGTAAGATCCTCATCCGGCATTGGGCCTGAGAGGTCATATGGAGCCAAAATAATGAAAACTCGAAAACACCTCACCCTCGGTGAAATAGATGACATCCTGTCTGCCACACATATCGGAAAACATCCGGAGCGTGACCGTTGCTTAATAAAGATGTGTTTTATTCATGGGCTGCGCGCCAGCGAAGCCTGTCAATTGAAAATATCCGATATCGATCTGCGCGATAACGTGATTTATATCCGTCGCCTGAAGAACGGTTTTTCTACTGTGCATCCCCTGGCGAAGGATGAATTGCCGGATTTGATGTGCTGGCTGAATCTGCGCAGCAAGTGGCGCGATGCCGACAGCGAATGGCTTTTCCTGTCGCAAAAAGGCGGTAAATTGACACGTAAGCACGTGCATTACCTGATTAAACGTTACGGCGAGGCTGCCAATATAACGGTGTCATCGCATCCGCATATGCTGCGACATGCCTGTGGCTATGCACTGGCGGATTCTGGCGTCGACACACGTTTGATTCAGGATTATCTGGGGCACCGAAACATCCGACATACGGTGATATATACTGCCAGTAACCCCAATCGCTTTATTGGATTATGGCAAAAAAAGTGGGGTAAAAAATAGGTCACTTTGGACCAAAGTGTTACATATCTTAGTTTTGTACAATTTCGAGTCAATAAGAATACCCCCCATTTCTGCACAATAATTTTATTCCCTTCAATATCAATAACCCATGCAATAAAATAAAAAAGGCCCGCCGAAGCGAACCTTTGTTAAATAAATTAACTCAATTAAACAGCGTGGCAACGTCATTTTATTTTCAGATACTTCCACTAATACCACCGGTTCGAATCGTTATATCCGGTCATATTGTGCCTCTAAAAACAAAAAAAGCAGTTTAATTCACTAAATGTCACACTTTGGTCCAAATTGTCGCATTTTTCGCATGACCAAAACCAATCTACTACATTGAAATTAAAGGATAAAATAAAAAATAGATGCAAGACAGCTTGATGAAGGCCAACGTCACACCTCGGTGTCTAAAGGCTATCCAACAACAATTCACTGATTAAGGAGGCTGGGGGTTTTATGAAGCTTCAGCATGACGAGAATATTACCCTGCCAGAAACGGTCGCACACCTGGCTGAGCAGCCCTTGTGTCGTATTGTCGCGACCTGGGGGATGTTGCAAAATCACTATTTAAATCGCCAACGCATCATGCAGGCCTTTAACGTACCGCGCCGCAAAGCGGGTTACATTCTGCGCTATATCGTTCATAGCCCGTGCATCACCTGTGATCAATACGTTTACACCCACCCGCGCACGCATCGTCAGGAACTGCGGGTCTGGATACGTACGGTAAGCCAATCTTTGCCGCTGCGAACGAAGAGCCCCAGGGTATGCAGTGAAGACCGACAAAGCATCTGGGCGCAGCTGTTGCAGCGACCATGGAGCGAACTTCAATTGTAGTCGGTCCCCATCAGGGAATATTGCCGGCCCACAATGGCCTTCAGACAACGCCACTTGCCCCAAACGGACCGGCTCCCTGATGTCAGCCACTTATTGCAATAAATACGGACCTTAGCCAGAAGTTAAAATTCAATTTTCCTAAAACGTTGGGAATTACTGGCAGTATATAAAACCGTATGCTGGATATTGCGGTGACCCAAATAATCTTGTATCAGTCGGGTATCCATACCTTTATTCGCCAAACTATAACCGCAGGCATGGCGTAACATATGAGGATGGGCAGGGACTTCAAGACACGCCGCTTTGCCATAATCGCGGATCAGTCGATAAATTTGCTGACGCGATAATCGACCCCCTTTGCGCGACAAAAATAACCAAGGCTGTCCGGCGTGCCGGCTGTCTTTGCGAAAATCCAACCAGCGTTCAAGCATTATGGTTTCATCCCGCTGTAATGGGTGTTGAACCGATAAACCATTTTTGAGACGTGGAATAAAAATTCGCCGTTCGGCAAGCTCAATATTATCTACGGTAAGAGAGCTCAGTTCGCTGGCCCGCAGGCCGTGAATAAAACACATGGTGATCATGCAGCTGTCTCTTATCGAGTTCAACCCCCCCGTTATATTTTTAACCATGTTTTTTATTTCCGATTCATTCAGATATTTTCTTACTTCCAATTGTATATAGTCCCTAAAAATGCCTCCCTATCAAGAAGCATGTTACTGGTATAAAAAACAGCCAAAAATGGTGAATGCACCTATCCACTTTGAAAATAGTAATGTCGCTCTAGGATTAATCCTTAGCTATTATTGTCATGCGCCGTATTTATTTCCGAAGTAATTAGCATTCGTATCAAACAGTTATTACTCCCCGCAAAGGCTCCGTAGCGTTCGAGCTGCCTATTATCCGCAGGTTTGATCAAAAGAAAGCTCTCGTTCATTTCTTATCACGTAATAAGTTACAGTTCATGCGCAAGAAAGCATTGTCGATTGCAGAGGGCCTGCCTACACTGCAATCAGAAGTGACACTGGTGACCCTTTGGAGCCGGAGGCTGCGGTTCCTATCATAATGAATAAGGAAGACATAATGAGTTGGCCGTTCCTTGCCGTATTCTTTTCCGGTTGGCTGTTCGTCGATGCCTCCTACCGCGGACCGCGCTGGCAACGCTGGGTGTTTAAACCCATCACTCTATTGCTGCTGTTATTGCTGGCCTGGCAAGCACCGGTTCTGGGTGCCGCGGGGTATTTGATCGTCCTTGGCCTGCTGGCAACGCTGATTGCCGACACCCTTTTATTGCTGCCACGTGAACGCGTGCTGTATGCCATCGGCGCCTTTTTCCTGTCGCACTTGCTGTATACCCTGAGCTTCGCCAGCCAGATGACCTTCAGCCTGTTTTGGCCGCTGCCGTTGGCGCTGCTGATTATCGGCGTGCTGTTACTGGCGACGATTTGGACGCGGCTGGAAGAGATGCGCTGGCCGATCGCCACTTATGTCGCGATGACGCTGCTGATGGTATGGCTGGCGGGCGAGCAATACTTTATGCGCAGCACCGACTTCGGTTTCTCGCTGCTGGCGGGCACTTCACTGCTGCTGTTGGCCAACGTGGTGTGGCTGCTTAACCGCTATCGCTTTACCTTCCGCGCCGCGGATGCGCTGGTGGCCTTCTGCTACTTCTCCGGCCATTTCCTGATCGTACGTTCGCTGTACCTGTAAGGTTCGGGGGCGCGAAGCGGCCTTGCATATCGCCCCCGGCCTAACGCCCGGCCAACCCGCACCGGGCGTTATGTCCGTAGCTGTTACACGATAAAGTCAGTGGCGACGTCGACCTGGCCGACAATCTTCACCAGGAAGTCCGCTGCCTGATGGCCACCGATATTCAGCGCCAAATCGCTGACGTTATTCGACGCATTGTAGGACAGTAAGGCTTCGCCCGCTGCGCCGCTGAAATGATCGACGAAGTGGATCTGATCGTCGCCCTGTGCACCCTGGTTGAAGAATGACAGATCGATTTTATCGATGCCCTTCTGGAAATCCTTGATCCAGTCGGAAGCGCCCGGTGCAGAATCGCTGACCGCCGAGAAGACAAAGGTGTCTTTGCCCGCACCGCCCCACAGCTCATCGGCCCCACCGCCGCCGAACAGCACGTCGTTGCCCGCGCCCCCCTTCAGCACGTTGTTGGCCGCATTGCCGACGATCACGTCATTGCCCGAACCGCCAATGGCGTTCTCAATGGTCACGCCCGCCGCAATCGACACATTGCCTTTCAACCCACCCACGTCGGAGAAAGATTTCTCGTTCAGGTTAATGCGCTGGTTGGCGGTGTAACCGGAGAAATCGAAGGTGTCATTGCCGCCCGCATCCCAGGCCGCAAAGATCACTTTTTGCGAATTGCTGGTGGTGCTGAGGAAGTCACGATCGGTATTGGAGTTGAAGCCATACACGGTGTCGCCGGTACGGGTGGACTGATTGGCGCCATACAGGTGCTGAATAGCGGCAATGTCGTCCAGCAGCGGTGCCGCCGCGTAGTGCCCGCCGTTGTCGCCACCGGTGTTGGTTTCACTCCAATAGCTCATCAGGCTGAACTCGCGAGTATCCTCGGCGTAGCTGACGTCTGCGTAGCTCGGGTTGCCTTCACCGGCGTTGTAGTCGCCCGGATGGCTCAGCCCCAACGCATGACCAATCTCGTGGGTAAACGTCTGGCGACCATAGTCTTCGCTGGCCGGGTGTTTCACGTTGGACTGGTTCACGTTGTACCAGGTCTGCCCCCCCAGGTTCTGGCCCTGATAAACCGTATTCGGCAGGAAAGCATAGGCCTGAGTATCGTAGTCATAATGACCGGGACGATCCTGGCTGTAGTTACCGAAGGTGATATCGGCCTTCTGGTTGGCGCCCACCTCGGTGAAGGTGAGATTAGCCACGTCGGACCAGGATTGCAGCGACAGTTTAGCCTGCTGCTGCTGCTCTGCGCTGAATTTGCTCAACCCGGTATCACCGCCGGCGTTGGTGGTGGAGAATTTATAATCCGGGAAGGAAAACGTTAATTTAGCCGACTGGCCAAAAACGTTGTAACCGTTCCAGGTTTGGTTCTCACGGGTAATAAACAGCCCAGCTTGTTCGTTGGAAAATGAGTCTTTGCCATTAACCTGGATCCCGTTGCCGCGCTCATGGTAATGCAGCAGATCATCTACAGCATTGTAACCCGAGCCCGTAGCTGCAAGGCTAGATTCAGTAATTTCAATTGCCTTTTTAGTCGATTGCATTGGTTCGATTCCACTCATTAGCTGATTGTTTTCAATCAGACAGATAGACATAACCTGCCAGAAAGCCACGGAAGACCTATCCCAGGCTTACGGAAGGGGTTTATGCGCCGTTACCGGCAATGTACCAGAGAGAATTAATGCATATATATCAGCAAATAAGATTACCCCCATAACGGGTAATCGATTCCAATTATAGGCAGGGGTGAAAAACTGAACATAAAATAATCAGCCATTTATTATCCTTACGAAGGAGGTTTATGCTGGTTTTTTGCATTCTTTACAATAATAATGAAACCTGACTGACATTAGTTGGTAACAAACTCCAACAAAAATGCGGCCTGCAGGGTCAAGCGGATCGTGCTGGTCTTTAGATGGCTAAAAGTTAAATTTTGCTAAAGAGTTATAGATTAATAGCGCTTTATTATTAGCCGAAGTAACTTTTTGGGTGCCTGCAGGAATAACATTTTCTGTTTTCGCCTAAGGGGCCTGCATCGCCCTAATTTCCCCTTCTCCACACAGTTAGCAATTATTCTCATCCGCCGCTTGACTCTGGAGTTGACTCCAGGGTGTAGAGTCTGTGCCAAGAAGCTCATTAACTGCCCTGAGGGGGGACGTTATGCATAACCATGAAAACCATAATCACCAGGAACATCACTCTGCCGAAGGCGGCTGTGGGTGCAATCACAGCCACAGCAAAACCCAGCACGGTTGCAGCAGTGAAAAACAAAACGTCACCCACTCTGGCGAACACGCACATACCCACGATCAGGGTGCCGGCTGTTGCAGCACTGACGATCATGGGGATCCGGACGAGGAAAGCGACAGGCTAGCCGCCGCCCCTCTCCCCGGTAGCCAGCGCTACAGCTGGAAAGTCACTGGCATGGACTGCCCGAGCTGCGCCAAAAAAATTGAGAATGCCGTTACTGCCATTCCAGGCGTGGCAAACGCACGCGTACTGTTTGCCACTGAAAAACTGGTGGTTGATGGCCAGTCCGATCTCAGCCTGCGCATTCAGGATGCGGTAAAACAGGCTGGTTTTACCCTGCTCGGCAGCCAAGCGACCCAAGCCGAACCCGAAAAAGCTTCGCGTCTGGGGGAGTTCGGCCCGTTGCTGTTGCTCGCCACGCTGATGATCGTCAGTTGGGCGCTCAGCATGGTCAACCCTGAGCTGAGCCGTATTGCCTTTATCGCCACTACGCTGGTGGGGCTGGCACCGGTTGCCACCAAAGCGCTGCGATTGATCCGTTCCGGCACGCCGTTTGCCATTGAAACGCTGATGAGCGTGGCGGCCATCGGCGCGCTGTTTATCGGCGCTACCGCCGAAGCGGCGATGGTGCTGTTGCTGTTTATGGTCGGCGAGATGCTCGAATCCTACGCCGCCAATCGTGCCCGCAGTGGGGTGAAGGCACTGATGGAGTTGGTGCCGGAAGATGCCCTGCTGCTGCAGGGAACTGAACGCAAGCGCGTACCGGTCGCCAGTCTGCGCCCCGGCGATGTGATTGAAATCGCTCCCGGTGGCCGCCTGCCGGCCGATGCCGAACTGCTCAACCCGTTCGCCAGCTTCGATGAAAGCGCCCTGACCGGCGAGTCGGTACCGGTCGAACGTCAGCAGGGCCAGAAAGTGGCCGCAGGCAGCCTGTCGGTCGATCAGGCCGCGCAGATGAAGGTGATTTCCGAACCGGGCAAAAACGCCATTGACCGCATCCTGCAACTGATTGAGGAAGCCGAAGAGCGCCGTGCGCCGATTGAGCGTTTCCTCGACCGTTTCAGCCGTTACTACACCCCGGCCATCATGCTGCTGGCTATCGCCGTGATCCTGGTGCCGCCGTTGATGTATGCGCAACCCTGGGATGTCTGGATTTATCGCGGCCTGACCCTGCTGCTGATCGGCTGTCCTTGTGCGCTGGTGATCTCTACGCCGGCGGCAATCACCTCCGGACTGGCGGCGGCAACCCGTCGCGGCGCATTGATTAAAGGGGGCGCGGCACTGGAACAGTTGGGCCAGGTGCAGACCATCGCCTTCGACAAAACCGGGACTCTGACGGAAGGTAAACCGACGGTCACCGATGTCCTGCCGCTCAACGGCATCGGCGAACAGCAATTGCTGACCCTTGCCGCCGCGGTAGAGGCCGGTTCCCATCACCCCTTGGCGCAGGCCATTATCAACCGTGCCGAACAATATGGTGCTCCTCTGCCTCCGGCACAAAATCGCCGTGCGCTGGCGGGCGTCGGTGTGGAAGGCATGGTCGACGGCAAAACCGTACTGATCAGCACGCCGGCCAAACTGGCCGCAGGCTTGCTCAATCAGCAGGGTGCCAATCAGGTGGAACGGCTGGAAAATGCCGGTAAAACGGCGGTAGTGGTGCTGGAAGAGGGGTTGCCTATCGGCCTGCTGGCACTGCGCGACACGCTGCGCAGCGACGCCAAACAGGCGATTGCCGAATTGAATGCGCTGGGGATCAACGGGGTGATGTTAACCGGTGACAACCCGCGCGCGGCGGCGGCGATTGCCGCTGAATTGGGGCTGGATTACCGTGCCGGCTTGCTGCCGGAAGATAAAGTGAGGGCGGTAACCGAGCTGAGCGAACTGCGGCCAACGGCGATGATCGGCGACGGCATCAACGATGCGCCGGCGATGAAAGCCTCCAGCATCGGTATTGCCATGGGCAGCGGCACCGACGTGGCGCTGGAAACCGCCGACGCGGCGCTGACGCACAATCGGCTGCTGGGCGTGGCGGAAATGATCCGCATATCACGCGCCACTCACGCCAATATCCGCCAGAACATCACCATTGCGCTGGGGCTGAAAGGGATATTCCTGATCACCACCCTGATGGGCCTGACCGGGCTGTGGCTGGCGGTACTGGCGGACTCTGGCGCCACCGCACTGGTTACCGCCAATGCCCTGCGCTTGCTGAAGAAACGTCAGTAATAAGAAGCACATATCAGGATGCCGGCAATGGCATCCTGATTCACTTAGCCGAAAAATAACATCGGCAAGTCGCACGTAATAACCATAAAAATAACATGCCTTTCTATATTCTTCCGCCACCTATTCCTGAAACCCGATAAGCCTACTTATACTTATCAGAGTCATGGCCGAATGAATGAAACCGCTATATTTTAAACTCCTGAACCTGATCGTCGTCCCTTTTATCCCTACACTGGCTCTGGCGCAGCAGCCTGATTCTGCCGCCACCGAGCAGCTCATTGATACCGCCGATCGCCCCCTGTTTGTCGCTCAAAACGCCCTGCCGGCAGCCCAGCATAACGATGTGCCCAAGGCAAAACCCCAGCCTGAGCATCGCCTGCTGCCGATTTGGGGAGATGAAGCACGAGCCCGCGGTTATGATCTGCCGGAACCCTTCGGGATCGGCTTCAACTACATGAACATGCGGCAGAATATCGATGTCGACAGTATCCAATTTTCCGGGCTGAGCCTGGGTAAAAGCCCCCTGCCATCCAATTTGTTCAACATCGACGTGGGCAAAACCCGCGAAAAGAGCAAAACGGAAACCATGCGTCTGGACACCTGGGTGCTGCCATTCCTCAATGTTTACGGCATCGTGGGCCATACCAAAGGCAGCTCCTTGTCCCAGGTCTCCGTAGACGCCGATCCCAGCCAACAAAAAGGATTTATGGACAAAATGATCGCCGGGGTCGTTCACAACATGAACAAAAGCGGGCAACTGCGCGATCTGGATTTCAAACTCGATTTTAAAGGTACCACTTACGGCGCCGGTTTCACGCTGGTCGGCGGGTATGAGAACTGGTTCACCTCGGTCGATACCAACTACACCCGCACCAATTTCGATATCCTTGATGGCCAGATTTCCGCGCTGACGGTATCGCCTCGGGTTGGTTACCGCTTCCTGGTGCCGGGTATCAGTGGCCAAAGCCATCTCAACCTGTGGGTCGGCACCATGTATCAGGACGTGCAGCAAAGGTTTAAAGGCAGCCTGAGCGATTTAAAAATGCCGACAGAACTTCAGAGCCTGATGATGATGGCCAATCAAAAGGGGGAAGGCCGTTTTGACGTGAAGCAGCACCTGCAATCACCGTGGAACGTGCTGATCGGCGCGCAATACGAGATCACCAAACATTTTAACCTGTTGACCGAGTTTGGCTTTAGCGAACGCAACAGCTTTATGGTCTCGGGTGAATATCGCTTCTGATGGCGATATCGATCCGCAGTTTGCCGCTGGCCTTGTTGGTTCTGCTGCCCGGTGCCCACGCCGCTTTGTTGTCACGTCAGCAGATAGATGAAATGTTGGCCCCTCTGGGGTCTGACAACCATTTCGACAGCAGTAAAGCCATCGATTGGGGTGTCTTGCCCGGCCCGTTTTATACGCCAGAACTCGGCCTGGGCATCGGCACCGCCGTGGTGGGGATTTACCGACCGGACAGCCAGGATAAAGTCAGCCAAAATTCGACGCTGGCGTTAAAGGGCTTTTTCAGCTCCACCGGCGCCTTCGGTGTCGGTTTCCAAAATCACAGCTTTTTTGCGGACGACCAATGGCGCTTCTTTGCCGATGGCTCGCTCAATAACATGCCCACCTATTTCTGGGGCACCGGCTACCAGGCTGGGCGCAACAACGGTAACAAGGAAAAGTACACTCAGCAGTCATTCCAGATAGCGCCACAGCTGCTGTATCGCATTGCCGGCGCCACCTACGCCGGGGTTGGCTGGGATTTTTCCTCGACGCACGCCAGCAAAACTGATGAGGATAACAGCAGCCTGTTAAGGGCCCAAAAAGCCGGCGTTTCATCGCTAAGTTCAGGAGTCAGCGGTTCGCTGAGTTACGATACGCGCGATTTCGTTTCCAATGCCAGCCGTGGTCAGTATCTTCGCCTGAGCGACACCTATTTTGCGCCGGAGCTGGGCAGCGACAGCCGTTTCAATGCCGTAGAGGGCCAATACAATGCCTACCACAGTTTGAGTGCGAAAAGCGTACTGGCATTGGATGCTTACAGCCGCCTGACCACGGGCGAGGTTCCCTGGGACAGGTTGTCTGAACTGGGCGACGACAAACGGATGCGCGGCTATTATCAAGGCCGCTATCGCGACAGAAATGTGTTCAGCAGCCAGATTGAGTATCGTCGCAAGCTGAACTGGCGCCACGGTTATGTGCTTTGGGCCGGTGCCGGAACGCTCAGCAGCAAGAGCGGCGATCTGGGCCGGGGCCCGTGGTTACCCACGCTGGGTGCGGGGTACCGCTTTGAATTCAAACCGCAAATGAACGTACGGCTCGATTTTGGCATCGGACGGGGAAGCACGGGATTTTACTTTCAGGTTGGGGAAGCTTTTTGATGCGTTCTGTTGCGCTGGCATTTTTATTGTTGTTTACCCCGGCGCTGCCGGCCAAGCCGCTGGAAACCTTGATGACTTCGCAACCCACCCGCGAAAGCCGGATTGCCTGGCCGGTAGCTGCACCGCTGTCACCGCCGGATGGTTTGCGCCCCTGTTGCGCCTTTGGCTATAACCTCAAGGCGCAAGCCCTGGGTATCCCGGTGCCGTTTTACCAATTGAGTAATGTGGTGGACGCCGACCGGCTTGGCACCCACCACTATAACGACAGTGCTTTCAGCGCCATCGACAACCTGCTGGGGTTAGGCAGCGAGCAACTGGGATTGATCTACACCCACAGGGGCGGATTTATCGATATCGCTCACGTACGCGATACCGCCGACAATACCCTGTTCCTGTTTAGCCAACTGTTACCCCGGCTGGGCCGGCAGTGGCATATCGACCTTAGCCCTGAGCTGGCAACGCGCCGCATACAACTGAATGCCTTCACGCCGCCGCAGGACGCAGCACAGCGCTATACGCTGGCGGCTTATCTGGCAGGTGAGCTGGCCTTTCAAATGGCGGCATGGCATGAGGTGGCACAGTGGTATGGCTACCGGTCGGTACCGGGGTTCCCCGAGGAGATCTCGGCTTTTTCACCGGAAGATTTGTATTCCAACCTGCTGGGATCACGCCTGGCCGTCGACGCTATCTTGCAAGGGCAAGGGGTATCGCTCACCGCTTATAACAACGCCATGGAGCAATTGCTCCCTCAGGCCCTGCACCAGCTCGGCGCCGTGTCCATCACGGCAACCCAGCGGCAGTTTGACGGCATTGACGGTGACTGGTGGGACAGCCATCGCCGGGTGCCGGAGAAGTTTTTGGTGTTAAAGCGGGATTACACGACCGGCAGCAATCGCCTGCCTGCTCTGCCCCCCTTCGAAAATACCGCCCCACAACGCCTGATGTTGCCACTGCAGGTTCAGGGGGTCAGGCTGGCAGACCTGGGCGAGCTGCAACTTTGGCCGACGGATGCCATGCGCAATCTGCCGGTGCCGCCTCACTATTACCGCCCACTGGATTTCGATGGGTTGGCATTGCATGCTCGCGCAGCGGACGCACTGCAAATATTGCAACAACGCCAGGCGGGCGCGCGGTGATCAGCGCTCAACCCCTTTACGCAGTAAATAGCGGTAAGGTGTCTTATCGGTTTCCTGCGCCACCAGCGTATGCTCCATAAAGCGACAGAAACCCGGAATATCACGGGTGGTCGCCGGATCATCAGCAATAATCAGCAAGGTTTCGCCGTTATCCATGTGGCGCACGGTTTTGCGCACCATCATTACCGGTTCCGGACAGCGCAGCCCCAGCGCATCAAGCGTCTGGTCAGCCTGGGCAAACAAGTCAGTCATGCAATTTTTCTCGGTCAAAAGCGATCGGCGTACGCTCGCCGCATCTCATTAGCGCCTAGTTTACGCCGGTAGTTTTTCTGTGCAAGATGCGTTAACGTTTGCGTTAAATTTAACCATTGCATTGGTTGCGCAAACGCGTATCATGCGGCCCCGCAGCTTATTTAGTTGCACTGACAAGACATTTTGGGTTCCCTCACCCCACTATTAAAAAGGCTACAACATGTATTCGTTTACCGCTCGACAGCGCCTCACCGCGTTGGTCTGGCTATCGCTGTTCCATATTGTCATCATTACCTCCAGTAACTACCTGGTGCAGTTGCCGATGTCCATTTTCGGCTTTCATACCACCTGGGGTGCGTTTACCTTCCCGTTTATCTTCCTGGCGACCGACCTGACGGTGCGTATTTTTGGCGCCCCGCTGGCGAGACGTATCATTCTTTCAGTGATGGTACCGGCGTTGTTCATCTCGTACGTGATCTCTACCGTGACCTATCAGGGCGAATGGCAGGGATTTGCCGCACTGGGCAGCTTTAATCTGTTTGTCGCGCGCATCGCCGTCGCCAGTTTTATGGCTTACGTGCTCGGTCAGATCCTCGACGTACACGTCTTCAACCGGTTGCGCCAGCGCAGCGCCTGGTGGGTAGCCCCTGCCGCGGCCATGTTCCTCGGTAATATCAGCGATACCCTGTCGTTCTTCTTTATCGCGTTCTACAAGAGCAGCGACGCCTTTATGGCCAATAACTGGGTCGAGATTGCCTTGGTGGATTACAGCTTCAAAGTGCTGATCTGCATGCTGTTCTTCCTGCCGATGTACGGCGTGCTGCTGAATATGCTGCTCAAACGCATTGCCGCCCGTCAGGGTGACAGCAGCCTGCAACCGAGCTAACCCGTGTTATCATTGGCGGCCTACCCATCCGGAGGCCGCCATGACCGTCACCACCCGCCACGCCACCCTCGAAGATATCCACCGCCTGTATCAGCACATCCCCGAATTCGGCAATTTGCACAGTCTGAGCGACCTGCAACAGCGTATTGGTGCAGCCCCGATGCACGCGCTGATCGCCGAAGTCGACGGCCAGGCGGCCGGTTTCAAACTCGGTTATCAGCAGCAAGACAGGGTGTTTTACAGCTGGCTGGGCGGCGTAGTGCCGGGGTTTCGTCGTCACGGTGTGGCCTTGACGTTACTGGCCGAACAGGAACGCTGGGCGCGGGCGCAAGGCTATTGCCAACTGAGGGTAAAAACCCGGAATCAGTTCCGCGCGATGCTGATGATGCTCATCGGCCATCACTATCAGATTGTTCAACTGGAAAAGAAAGGCGAAGTGGCTGATTATCGGCTATTACTTGAAAAAACCTTGTGACAACATCTGCCTTGCATTTCACCCTGGAATAGGTTGCGATACGGCAGTGAAACCCTACCTGAAAGGAATAAGGAAGCCCAATGCGTAAAGTAGCAAAATTGATGGGTATCAGCCTGTTAGTGCTTGGCCTGGCGGCCTGTGACGGCGACACCAAAGACACCAAGGCGCCGGCGGGCGATGCGGCGGCCAGCGCGCCGGCCGGGCAACAGGTGAGCTTGCTGGAGGGTAAGCTGGCGTTCACCCTGCCGACCGGCATGGCGGACCAAAGCGGCAAGCTGGGTAATCAGGCGAACAACATGCACGTTTACGCCGACAGCACCGGCCAACGCGCGGTGATCGTGATCCTCGGCGACAAAACCGCCGACAGCCTGGAAACCCTGAGCAAGCGTCTGGAAGATACCCAGCGCTCGCGTGACGCCAACCTGCAGGTGATCACCAACAAAGCCATCGACGTTAACGGCGTGCCGCTGCGTCAGTTGGACAGCATCATTACCAGCGGCGGCGAGAAGGCCTACTCCTCCATCCTGATTGGCACGCTGGATAACAACATGCTGACCATTCAGGTGACGCTGCCGGCGGATAACCAGCAGCAGGCGCAAAGTGAAGCCGAAGGCATCATCAAAACGCTGAAACTGAACAAGTAAACTTTTACTGACTCAGCCTATAGGGCGCAGTTCACACTGCTGCGCCCTACGCCAGGGCCTGTGCCAACAGGGTAATCGGGTGTTCGCAGCGCTTGCTGGTCGACATCTCGATTTGCCATTTACAGGTTTCGCAGTCCGTCACCACCAAATCGACCCCACTCTCCTCAATCTGGCTAAACAGCGATGCGCCAATCCCTTGCGAAGTCGCATAGTTCTCGGATTTAAATCCGTAGGTGCCGGCAATGCCGCAACACTGTGAATCTAATACCACCAGCTCCAGCCCCGGCATCTGCCGCAATAATTCCAGCGTATAAGCCGTCCAGCCCATTTTCTCCATGTGACAGGGCGTATGGTAGGCCACCCGCAATGGCGTGCGCTTCAGCGGCAGGCTGCGCCCCTGATTGAGCAGGCGGTACAGATAGCGCGTCGCCAGCTCCACCCGTTCACGCACCGCCGAGGTATCCACCTCCAGCAAATGCGGGTATTCGTCACGCAGCGTAAAAGTACAGCTTGATGATGTGGCCACAACAGGGATGCCGCGCTCCAACACCGCCTCATGCAGCGATTCGGCATTCACCTTGGCCTGTTTCTTGGCCTGGGCGATAAAGCCGTTGGCAATCAGCGGCACACCGCAGCATTTTTCGCGCTTAAGCAGCTGCACGCCGATATCCATCGCATTGAAGACTTTGATCAGATCCTTACCCAGCTGTGGATGGTTGTAATTGACGAAGCAGCCGTGGAAAAAAGCCACCTGCTCGGCGTAACGCTGTTGGGCCTGCGCTTGCTGGCGGTACCAGCGGCGGAAGGTGCCGAACGAGTATTTGGGCAGTTCGCGACGGTGATCAATTTTCAACGCCTTGTCCAGCAGAACGCGCACCGGCTTTAACCCGGTGGCAGCGTTGACGATCGGCGCAAACGGCGTCGACAGTGAGCCCATGATATCGGTATGACTGAGGATGGCGTCGCGCAGCGTCGGCTTGCTCTGGGCAAAGTCGGCACGCGCCCGCTGAATGATATCGCCAATTTTGACGTCGGACGGGCAGGCCACCTCACAGCGTTTGCAGTTGGTGCAATACTTCAGCGCTTCGTCGTACAGCGCCGGATCTTTTAACCGTAGGCGTTCGCCGTCCGGCCCCGCCTGCTTGGGCCCGGGATAAAGCGGATTGACCTTGGCCACCGGGCAATAGGTGGTGCAGACGGTGCACTTGATGCAGTTCTCAAAACTGTTGTCTTTGTGCAGGCTCATGGTTGCTCCTCCTGTGCCGCAATCTGTTGCGCGACATGCAATGCTCCCACCAACGAAACACCTGCACCGCAGCCCTGCTGCAGCGGATCGTAGCCGCCGGTTACCGCCCCTATGGCATACAGGTTACTCAAAGGCTCTCCCTGCCTTAGGGCACGCAGCTGGTTATCGGTGCGTACCCCAAACTGCAAATAGGGTTGCGGAGCAAACAGCTCGCGACAACTCCAGTCTGCACGCTCCGCCTTACTGTCGACATCCAGTCCAAATACCGGTTCACGTATGCCGTCGAAGGCCGCCACCAGCCCATTACTGAAAAAACTGCCGCTGGCCAGCACCACCTGCTGCGCCACCAACGGAATGTCGGTGTGGTTACGGGTATAAACACCGGTGACTCGCCCGGCTTCAATATCCGCCCGCAGCACGCTGTCCCCCGGCATAAAAACGCCGCCCAATTGCTGTAATCGCGAGCGCAGTGCCTGGTACAACCGCATCCCGAGCACTGAAGGCGGCAGCGTCGGCAGCAGGCGAATCGGTTTGCCGACCGCCGCCTGCAGCGCCGCCAATGGCGCGTCATCCTCCAGCCCCAGACAAGCCGGCAAGAATATCGCCTCGGCGTCCGCAGCCAACCGCCGAAGCTCGTCCGCCATTGGCGTCAGGTTTTCCGGCAGATCCAGTACCCTGGCGATATTTACCGCTCGGAACTCACTGGGGTTATTGCGCAGCCGGTCCAGCGCCGGCAAGTGCATATCCGCCACCTCAGCCCGAACGTCCAGGGCCTGCGTCAGGGAACTGGCGGCCAACTGTGGCTGAAAATCCAAAAATCCTTCAATGCCGATCACCGCAATGTGCCGCCACGGCAGTTCACCGCCTAACGGCGTAACGGGGATAGCCTGCGGGCTGAGCCAGGTGGTCCGGCGCGTGCCCAGCGGCGTGATGCGCAGATGATTGCGTTCGCTGTCACCCTGCAGAGCAAGCCCACAGCGCTGCAATAGTGAAGCGGCTTCACCCGACAGCGCCGCCACCCGCTCGGCACCGATCAACGCATAGGGATGCCGGGGTGCCTGTGTTGCCAGTGCGGACAGCGCCGCCAATGGCTCTGTCACCGGGGTGCCGTCGGGCAGTTGCGCCAACAGATCAAGCGAGCCGGATGAAAAATAGAGTGCACTCTGGCCAGAACTGACCACCGCACAGCGCTTGCCCTGTTCCGCCAGGCGGATGGCGCAGGCCATACCCGCCAGGCCACCGCCAATCACCACTACGTCAAATCGCATCATCGGCCTCCTGTTCCCCCCGGGCATCGAGCCCGCACAATCCCTGGTAAACCCAACTGGTAAATTCACTTTCGCGCAGCGCATCGCCCCAGGCGATAGGCCGGACGCCTTTCCAACGCTCGTTGAGGAAATGCGATAGCTGGTCGATCGACTGCTGCGGGGTGGTGACGTTAAAGCGTGTCAGCAGCCCCGCGGCACGGCAGGCGCAAAGCTCCCCCTGGCAGGTGCCCATGCCAACGCGGGTACGGCGACGCAAATCGACCAGGTTATTGACGGTGAGAGAGTTAACCGCATAACGCACCTCGCCGGCGGTCACCGCTTCGCATTCGCACACCAGGCTGTTGTCCAACCGATCCCCCGCCGGTACGCGGTTTGCACGGTCGCCGTGGCGATAAACCGCCGAGCCACGAATACTGGCAGGCAAAGACACCACGCTACGCACCGTTTCTTCCGCCGACTGACGAGAACCCGGCAACGCCTCCTGTGCGGTAGTGCAGGGGCTGTCTACCCGAAGCTTTTCACACACTTTATCGGTCGCCCACTGCGCCATCAGCCGGTAGGTCATCAGCTTGCCGCCGGTGATGGTGATAAAGCCTTCCAGACCGTCGCGGCTGGCATGATCGAGCAGCACGATGCCACGGCTGACGTTGCGACCGCTAGGGTCGTCGTCACTGGCTACCAGAGGCCGAACGCCGGCATAAGCACGCAGAATTCGGGTTTGCGCCAATTCAGGTGCCAGCAGCGCGCCCTCGCGGATTAAAATGTCCACTTCCTGCGGGGTCACCAGCATGTTGTCGATCTGGTCATAGTCAATGTGGGTGGAGGTGGTACCAATCAGCGAGATGGTGTCGCCCGGCACCAGAATGTCGGCGTCCGCCGGCTTGCGGCAGCGGTTGATCACCATGTTGTTGATGCGATGACCCAGGATCAGCAAAGCGCCCTTGGCCGGGAACATGCGAATTCGCAGATCGGCATATTCTGCAATCTGCTGACCCCAGATACCGGCGGCGTTGACCACCACTTCGGCGTGAATATCATAACGGCGCGACGATTGATGGTCGAAAACACGCACTCCGGTAACGCGATCGCCCGTGCGTAATAAACCGACCACCTGGTGATAAGTGAGGATCTGTGCGCCATGCTCACGGGCATCGAGCATATTGGCGGCGGTCAAACGGAAAGGATCGACAGTGCCGTCCGGCACGCGCACGGCACCGATGAGCGCCGGATTAGCCGCCGGCTCCAGCCGCAACGCCAACTGCGGATCAATAGCTTCAGCGTTGATACCTGCGCTGTGGCAGGAGACAATAAACTGCTGTTGATAAGCCAGTGAATCCTGCGGCAGGGTGATAAACAGCCCGTCGGTTCGCTCGATGCAGTGGTGCGCAATGCGTTTGAGGATGCGGTTCTCTTCTATGCATTCGCGCGCCGATTCGCCGTCGGTTACCGCATAACGCGCACCGCTGTGCAGCAGGCCGTGGTTGCGCCCGGTCGCGCCGGTGGCGATATCATGACGCTCCAGCAGTATGCAACGCAGGCCGCGGCGTGCGCAGTCACGAGCAATGCCCGCGCCGGTCGCGCCGCCGCCAATGATGATCACATCCGTTTCGTTTTCTGCTGAATGGCTGCTCATGACGCTCCCTCTGGATCCGTGGTTATTGCCCTATTGGGCCACAGTCATTGGGGTCTTTGTTTGATAAGGAACAATAACGAACTTAAAACGAAAGTAAAATGTCCACAAAAAACCACGAATGTGATCACAATCACGATTTTTAGGCGTTTTTCTATTTCATAACGTTAACGAATCGCTCAAAATCCGCCGGTGTTTCATAAAAGTGTAACATTTGCGCCATTCATCACAGCGACACCAGGCGGTTTTGACTAGGATGACGCTCGTTATGGAACAAAAAAACACCACATTCGATATCCGCTCAATCATCAAATGAACGTAAAAGATCATATTGATGTGATAACTAGATAAAGCCATCGGAGGCGCTCATGTTGAGTATTTTTAAGCCGGCAGCACACATTTCACGTGTGCCGGTCGACAAAGTCGACCCGCTGTATCGTAAATTGCGCTGGCAAATATTTATGGGGATTTTCTTCGGTTATGCCGCCTACTACCTGGTGCGCAAGAACTTCACCCTGGCCATGCCTTACCTGATTGACCAGGGCTTCAGCCGCGGTGACCTCGGTTTCGCGCTTTCCGGTATTTCCATCGCCTACGGTTTCTCCAAATTTATCATGGGGTCGGTTTCTGACCGCTCCAACCCACGCGTGTTCCTGCCCGCCGGCCTGATTTTGGCTGCTGCGGTCATGCTGTTTATGGGCTTCGTTCCATGGGCGACATCGAGCATCGCGGTCATGTTCGTGCTGCTGTTCCTGTGCGGTTGGTTCCAGGGCATGGGCTGGCCGCCTTGTGGCCGCACCATGGTGCACTGGTGGTCGCAGAAAGAGCGTGGCGGTATCGTTTCGGTCTGGAACTGCGCCCATAACGTAGGTGGCGGTCTGCCACCGTTGCTGTTCTTGCTGGGCATGGCCTGGTTCAACGACTGGCACGCTGCGCTGTACATGCCGGCCTTCGGCGCCATTCTGGTGGCCCTGATCGCCTTTGCGCTGATGCGTGATACCCCGCAATCTTGCGGTCTGCCGCCGATTGAAGAATACAAAAACGATTACCCGGACGACTACAGCGATAAAGCGGAAGAAGAGCTGACAGCCAAGCAAATCTTCATGCAATACATTCTGCCGAACAAACTGCTGTGGTACATCGCCGTGGCCAACGTGTTCGTTTACCTGCTGCGTTACGGCATTCTGGACTGGTCACCGACCTACCTGAAAGAAGTGAAACACTTCGCGCTGGACAAGTCTTCCTGGGCCTACTTCCTGTACGAATATGCCGGTATCCCGGGCACCCTGCTGTGCGGCTGGATGTCGGACAAGGTGTTCAAGGGCAACCGCGGCGCCACTGGCGTGTTCTTCATGACGCTGGTGACCATCGCTACCGTGGTTTACTGGCTGAACCCGGTCGGTAACCCTGGCATCGATATGGCCTGTATGATCACCATCGGCTTCCTGATTTACGGCCCGGTCATGCTGATCGGCCTGCACGCACTGGAGCTGGCGCCGAAGAAAGCGGCCGGTACCGCCGCAGGCTTCACCGGTCTGTTCGGCTACCTGGGCGGTTCCGTTGCGGCCAGCGCCATCGTCGGCTACACCGTTGACTACTTCGGTTGGGACGGCGGCTTTATGGTGATGATTGGCGGTAGCATCGGGGCTGTCGTGCTGCTGTTGCTGACCATGATGAGCGAGAAAAAACACCACGCGGAAATCGCTGCCAACAAACGCGGTTAAGCGTCATACAACTTTCGCATTATTTAAAGGCCGGTTAATCACCGGCCTTTTTACTACCCCTGCCCCTACTATATGGAGAACAACAGAATGCGGACTCAAGTCAAAGCCCTGCTGACAGGGATTATCCTGGCCACTTCAATGGTCAGTGCCGCACATGCCGCCGACAAGGTGGTGATCGCCCACCGTGGCGCCAGCGGTTATCTGCCGGAACATACGCTGCCGGCAAAGGCCATGGCCTATGCGCAGGGTGCGGACTTCCTCGAGCAGGATCTGGTGATGACCAAGGACAACGAGCTGGTGGTGTTGCATGACCATTATCTCGATCGCGTCACCGACGTAGCCGAACGTTTCCCGGACCGCGCACGCAAAGACGGCCGTTATTACGCCATCGACTTTACGCTGCCTGAAATCAAATCGCTGAAGTTCACCGAAGGCTTTGAGATCGAAAACGGTAAAAAGGTACAGGGTTACCCGGGCCGTTTCCCGATGGGCAAATCTGACTTCCGCGTCCATACCTTCCAGGAAGAGATCGAGTTTGTGCAGGGGTTGAACCACTCAACCGGTAAAAACATCGGTATTTATCCGGAAATCAAAGCGCCGTGGTTCCATAAGCAGGAAGGCAAAGACATCTCAAGCAAGGTGCTGGCGGTGCTGAAGCAGTACGGCTACACCGGCAAGGGTGATAACGTTTATCTGCAATGCTTCGACGCCAACGAGCTGAAGCGGATTAAAACCGAGCTGGAACCGAAGATGGGCATGGATCTGAAGCTGATCCAACTGATCGCCTACAACAAATGGCAGGAAACCTACGAGCAGAAGGCCGACGGCAAGTGGGTGGAGTACGACTATGACTGGATGTTCAAGCCGGGCGCGATGAAGCAGATCGCCCAGTACGCCGACGGCATCGGGCCGGACTACCACATGCTGGTAGTGGCGGAAAAATCCAAGCCGGGCAAAGTGGTACTGACCGACATGGTGAAAGAAGCACATGCCAACAAACTGGCGGTTCACCCGTTCACCATCCGCGCCGACGCGCTGCCAGACTACGTGACCGACGTGAATCAGCTGTATGACGTGATTTACAACCAGGCGGGCGTGGACGGCTTGTTCACCGACTTCCCTGACAAGGGTGTGCAGTTCCTGCAAAAGCAGGGCCAGCACAAGTAGTAAAGATCAACCTCTCCCAGATGACGAATAAAGTTCGTTATTAGGGAGAGCGTGCCGATGGGGTCGTAGCAGCTTTAGCTGCCGGAGCGCCCCTCGGTGCGCTAGGCCCGGGTATCTCGGGCTTAATCTCAACGTTGTTCTCGAATTCAGGGCGCCTCAAGGCGCCCTGTTCATTTCAGCCCAGGAACATCTTGCGCAGGTAATGCGGTACTGCGTCGTCGACGTTGGAGCCAATCACTTCCAGTTCCGGCAGCTTGTCTTTCAGACGCTGGTGCGCGTCGCGCATGATGCAGCCTTTGCCGGCCATCGACAGCATTTCCAGATCATTCATGCCGTCGCCGAAGGCAATGCATTCTTTCAGCGTATAACCGATGATCTTGGCCACCTCTTCCAGCGCATGCCCTTTTGACACACCGCCCGCCATCACTTCCAGACAGGTTGGGAACGAGAAGCTAACGTTAACCCGATCGCCCCAGCGTGCATTGATGGCATCTTCCAGCGGCAACAGCTTTTCGTGATCGTCGCAGGTGAAGTACACCTTGCACACGCCGTCGGTTTCCAGCAGGCCCGGCTCGAACAGTTGGTACTGGAAGATGGATTCCTGGAAGAACTCTTTCTGCTCAGGGCTTTCGCGGTTGATGTACCAGTCGTCGTTACGGTAGACGTTGGTGGTGATATCCGCGTCATTATACAGCATGCCGTAAAGATCGCGGGCAATGTCTTCGGCCAGGTTATGGCTGAAAATCAGCTCGCCGTCGGTGTTGTGCACGCGAGCGCCGTTAGAGGTGATCATAAAGGCGCTGATGTCGAGGTTATCGCGGATCTGCGCAACGTCGATATGGTGACGTCCGGTAGCAAAGACGAAATGTACGCCACGCTGCGTCAGCAGCTTCAAGGTCTCTTTGGCGTAAGGGGACAGAGTGTGGTCAGGTGATAGCAGCGTGCCATCTAAATCGGAAGCGACGACGTGATACATAGCGGTATGTTCTAACCTCTGATGGAGTGGTCGGCGGTAGGGATACCACCTAAGTGTTGAGCAAAGAAATGCAGGATTGCGTTCAATGCTTCGGCGCGCATCGCGTCCCGCTCAAACAGGATCTCATGCCGTGCGCCTTCGATAACCTGCGGTTTTTCCCCTTCACAAGGGTGCCCCGCTTCTGACAATGCCTGACAAAAAGCCTGATGAGCACGGTTGTCGACCACCCGATCCTCACCGGCCTGCAATAATAATAGCGGCGTGGTGATATTAGCCGCCTGAGCGATGATATCCCGCCCGGCCTGAAGACTTTCCCGCACCCAATGGTAAGTTGGCCCGCCCACCTGCAGCTCGGGATAATCGGCGTAATAACGCAAGCAGCGCCGATAACGCTCACGGCTGTGGGTCAATACGTTGACCACGTACGGCAGAGGCCGCCACTGCCCGGTGCCTATCGCATAGTAATCGCGCACCGCCGGGTACTTCTCCGCCCAGTTAAGGATACGGTTCGCCATCCAACCCGGCATCGGTAAATAAATGCCGAACATCGGCGCACAAAACGCGGCGGCGTCAAAGGCCTGTGGCTGACGAGCCAGGAACTGCGCCAGGATCGCGCCGCCCATCGAGTGCGCCAACGCAAAGCGTTGCCGGTAACCGCGTGGCGCGACTTCCTGCTGATAAAACCGGGTGAAATCGTCGACGTAATCGGCGAAGTTTATCACATGACCGCGGTGCGTATCTGCCAGTAAACGGCCGGAACGGCCTTGCCCGCGGTGATCCAGGATCATCACATCGTATCCGCACTGGAACAGATCGTAGGCAACTTCAGGATATTTAACGTAACTTTCGATTCGGCCGGGGCTGATCACTACCACCCGCCGATGACGCGCGGAGCTGAACCGCACGAAGCGGATGGGCACACCGCCGACACCGCTGAACTCACCTTCCTCACGCAGCCGCCAAAAATCCAGCAGCGGTCCGGTGGCGAAAGCAGCAAACTGCGTTTCACGCGTTAACCAGTCATCGGTGCTGAGAGTAAACGACGTCATCAAATGCTTTTCCCTGAGCCGCCAGCGGTATAAATGTGACCGCTGGCACAAGAAATAATACTAGCGTATTGTGATTCAATTCTTACAAAAACCGAATCATTTTGGCACAAATTGGCGCTTTCCGGGAGCACTGCAATGACTTTGGACTGGTGGTTAACCTACCTGCTGACAACCCTTATCCTCAGCCTGTCCCCCGGTTCCGGGGCGATTAACACCATGAGCACCGGCATCAGCCACGGTTATCGCGGCGCGGCGGCATCGATCACCGGCCTGCAGGTCGGGCTGAGCCTGCATATCGTGCTGGTGGGCATTGGCCTGGGGGCACTGGTTTCGCAGTCGCTGATGGCGTTTGAATTGCTGAAATGGCTGGGCGCCGCCTATCTGGTGTGGCTCGGCATTCAGCAGTGGCGCGCCGCCGGTTCGCTGGATCTGCATACGCTGGCGGGGACTATGCCGCGTCGCCGCCTGTTCCGCCGGGCCATCCTGGTGAATCTGACCAACCCGAAAAGCATCGTGTTCCTGGCTGCGCTGTTCCCGCAGTTTATTTTGCCCAACCAGCCGCAGACCGAACAGTACCTGGTGCTCGGTGTCACCACGGTGGTGGTGGATATCATCGTCATGATTGGCTACGCCACCCTGGCGACCCGTATTGCCGGTTGGCTGAAGACCCCACGCCAAATGCAACTGCTGAACCGCATCTTCGGCTCGCTGTTCATCCTGGTCGCAGGGCTGCTGGCTACGGCCCGAAAAGCCTGATGCAAAAGGGCCGAACATCGCTGTTCGGCCCTCAGATTATTGACAAAGGGGGATAAAAGCGTGGTTTTTCCCCCTTTGTGTGATCAGCCGAAAATCAATAAATTGATTTTCCTGATTTCTTTTCAAAACCTTTAGCGCCTGCTGCCTAAATAATTAACGGGTAAAGATCAGGTGCAAACCGAAACCGGTGAACAATACGCCCGCCAACCCGTCGATCCACTTCGCCAGGCGTTGATAACCCCGACGCATTGCCGGCAGAGCAAACACCACCGCCACTAAGCTGAACCAGACAAAAGTCTCGGCAATGATCAGCAGGAAAAGCCCCCAGCGCGCACCGGCGCCGACGTCATCACCCACAAACAGTGAGAACACGCTGCCGAAATAGATAACCGCCTTTGGGTTTGACAGGTTGGTCAAAAAGCCGCGAATAAAGCTGCGTCCCGGCTTCGGCAGGGCTACCTTCACTTCCGGCGAAGGCGCAGATTGCGCATTCTGGGAACGCGCGGAACGCAGCAGTTGCCAGCCCATCCAGCACAGGTAAATCCCACCACCCACCATGATAACCTGATGCAGCCAGGCCATTTTTTGCAGGATCAGGTGCAAGCCCATCAGCGCCACGCCCGCCCAAACGACGATGCCCAGCGAGATGCCCACCACCCCCATCATCGCCTCACGGCGTGAACGGCTGGCGGCGGTTTGCGAAACAAAAAAGAAGTCCGGCCCCGGGCTCATCAGCGCAATCAGGTGCACCAGCGCCACGGTCAGAAATAACATCAGCATGATTTACTGCCCTTAATCTTCGTCATTATCGAGATGGTCGCGGATCATCGCCATAAACGGGGCGCCAAAACGCTCCAGCTTACGCTGCCCAACGCCGTTAACGCTTAACAGATCGCCGGCCTTGATGGGCATCTGCTCCGCCATTTCCAGCAGCGTAGCATCGTTAAACACCACGTAAGGCGGAATATTTTCTTCGTCGGCAATCGACTTTCGCAGCTTGCGCAGTTTAGCGAACAGTTTGCGGTCGTAATTGCCGCCATAGGATTTCTGGTTAGCACTGCCACGCGACTTCAGGCTCTGAATACGCGGTACCGCCAATTGCAGCTCCAGCTCGCCGCGCAACACCGGGCGTGCCGCCTCGGTCAGTTGCAGCGCCGAGTGCATGGCAATGTTCTGGGTGATAAAGCCCAGGTGGATCAGCTGACGCAGCACGCTGGTCCAGTGTTCGGTGGTTTGGTCGCGGCCAATGCCGTACACCGGCAACTTTTCATGGCCGTATTCGCGGATACGCTGGTTATTCGAGCCGCGCAACACTTCGACAATGTACCCCAGCCCGAAACGTTGGCCGACGCGATACACGCAAGACAGAGCCTTGCGCGCATCTTCCAGCCCGTCATAGCGCTTGGGCGGATCCAGGCAGATATCGCAGTTGCCGCAGTTCTGATGTTTACCCTCACCAAAATAGTTGAGCAGCACCAGACGGCGGCAGGTTTGCGCTTCGGCAAATGCGCCCATGGCGTTCAGCTTATGACGCTCGATGTCCAACTGTTGCCCGGCAGGCTTTTCTTCCAGGCAGCGGCGCAGCCAGGCCATATCGGCCGGGTCATACAGCAAGATCGCTTCGGCCGGCAGGCCATCACGCCCGGCGCGACCAGTTTCCTGATAATAAGATTCGATATTGCGCGGAATATCAAAGTGCACCACAAAGCGCACGTTGGGTTTGTTGATGCCCATACCGAAGGCGACGGTCGCCACCACCACCTGCAAATCGTCACGCTGGAACGCTTCCTGCACCTGGGCGCGGCGATCGTTGTCCAACCCGGCGTGATAGGCCCCCACGCTCAGTCCGCGGCTTTGCAGGCGCGCGGTAGTGTCTTCCACCTTGGCGCGGCTGTTGCAGTAGATAATGCCGCTTTTGCCGCGTTGGTCCTGCACGAAGCGCCACAGTTGATCGAGAGGTTTAAACTTCTCCACCAGCGTGTAACGGATGTTAGGTCGGTCAAAGCTGCTGACCTGCACCAGCGGATCTTGCAACGCCAGCAAACGCACAATGTCGCCACGGGTGGACTCATCGGCGGTGGCCGTCAGGGCGATGACCGGCATGGCGGGGAAGCGTTGCTTCAACTGCCCCAATGCACGGTATTCAGGACGGAAATCGTGGCCCCACTGCGAAATGCAGTGCGCCTCGTCTACCGCCAGCAAAGCCGGTGGACAGTGGTCGAGCAGATCGAGGAAGCTGTCCATCATCAACCGCTCGGGGGCGATGTACAGCATTTTGATCTGGCCGCTGCGGCAGCCCGCCATCACCTCTAGCTGCTGCTCACGCGTTTGCGTCGAGTTATAGCAGGCGGCGGAGACGCCATAGGCCAACAGCTGATCGACCTGATCTTTCATCAACGAGATCAGCGGGGAAACCACTAACGTCAGGCCATCCATCACCAGCGCCGGGATTTGGTAACATAACGATTTACCGCCGCCGGTCGGCATGACCACCAGGCAATCCTGCCCGCCGATCGCCGTGTTGATAATCGTTTGTTGACCCGGACGGAATTGCTGATAGCCGAAGGTATCGCGTAATACCTGCTCTGCCAGCAACTCTTTGTTTATCACTGCTGCGGTTGACACACACTTCCCCATTTTTTGTGGCGATGCGCCGCCTGTATGACGGCCGGATTACATAATATCGTTAAGCATGACACCAACGCCAACCCGTGTCTGCCGGAAGTTGTAATCAATCAAGGATTCGCCGTAACCGCTGAACACCTGAGTGTAGAAACGCACGTGTTTGCTGATCGGGTAACTCCAGCCCAGTTCTGCGCCGCCGTAGCCGCTGTTCCAGTTGTAGTGGCTGTCGACGCTGAACACGCTGTCACCCCAGGCATAACCGACTTTCAGGCGGTAGTAACCCATGTATTTGGTGATATCCGGGTTATCGTCGCTGCTGCTGCTTTCCGAGAAACGGAACCAGGGCTTGAGATCCACCTGCCAGTTGCCGTTTTGCGCCATAAAGCGTGCGTAACCGCGGTTCCAACTGCGCGAGGTGGGATCAGAGCGGCCATTGGACTGGTGATTGAGGCCCACTTCAACATCGCGCAACGTCCAACCGGCGAAGCTGTAATCGGTCGCCCAACCGAGGAACACCTGCGGTTCGTAGTTGGTCTCACGGAACGGCGATGACTCACTGTGGTTGGAAAGCTGCCACCAGGAACGCTGAGTATAAGACGCACCCAGCACCGAGTTGTCGCCGGCAATACCGCGCCACAGCGGGAATGCCAGGCTGAGCTGGAACTTGACCTCGTCCTTGCGGGCATTATCGGCCCAGTTATAGGACTGGATGGCCTCTTTGTTGATGTTGCTGGTATCGGTGTACAACACGTAGTTGGTTTCATACGGGTACAGCGTAAAGGGATTGTCGTGATCCTGCAGCATGTTGGCGATAATGCTGCCGCGTACTGCCGGTTTATCATGAATTTGCTGCTCTTTGGCTTCTTCCGCCTGAACCAGCGGCGCCGCCGCCAACGTGGCCAAAACGAGCCCTGACAAAATGCGCATAACGTTCCTCACCCCAACAAAAATGACAAACTCTGAAATAAAAACAGGCCATTTTACACACAAAGGGAGTTTTACAGCAGCACGGCGTGTATTTATTGGATTAGTCTGGAAAGCAACAAAATATAGGCATAATATCAACAAACCGTTAACCTGGACTGACCAGTTAGCTTTCCCTACGACACAGAACAAGAATGGATAATTATGTCTACCACACCACTGACACTAGCAGCCGCACGCCAGAAGATTGGCGAAATCTTTGTTTATCACATGCCGTTTAATCGCGAACTGGGCCTTGAGCTGCGCCGCTTTGATGACGACTACGTGGAACTGACTTTCACCAACCAACCCAAGCTGGTGGGCAATGCCGCCCAGAAGATCTTGCACGGCGGCGTGATCGCCTCAGTGCTGGACGTCGCCGCCGGGTTGGCCTGCGCCGGTAGCGTGCTGATGCGCCTGGATCCGCTGCTCGAAGAAGAAATCGCCACCCGCCTGTCGCGCATGGGCACCATCGATCTGCGCGTTGATTATTTGCGTCCGGGCCGTGGCGATCACTTCGTCGCTGCCGCCAGCGTATTGCGCAGCGGCAACAAAGTCGCGGTCGCCCGCGTTGAACTGCATAACCACGATGGCCTGCATATCGCCAGCGCCACCGCGACCTATCTGGTCGGGTGATTGTATGCGGTGAGGGTCTTCAGTACACTCACCGCATCTCCGTTTTTCCCATCCGAGTAACGTCATGGACGCACAGCAAACGCGGCAAGGCATCTTCTTTGCGCTGGCCGCCTATTTTATTTGGGGCATCGCTCCGGCTTATTTCAAACTGATCCAACAGGTGCCCGCGGATGAAATCCTCACCCACAGGGTCATCTGGTCATTCTTCTTTATGCTGGCATTGATCACGCTCGGCCGTAACTGGTCGCAGGTGCGCGCCGCCTGCCACAACCGCAAACGGCTGTTATTGCTGGCGGTGACCGCGGTGTTGATCGGCGGTAACTGGCTGCTGTTTATCTGGGCGGTGAATAACCACCATATGCTGGAGGCCAGTCTGGGTTATTTCATTAACCCGCTGGTGAACGTGCTGCTGGGGATGTTGTTCCTCGGCGAACGCTTCCGCCGTATGCAGTGGATCGCGGTAGTTCTGGCCTTCGCCGGCGTGCTGATCCAGCTTTGGCAGTTCGGTTCGCTGCCGATTATCGGCCTGGGGCTGGCCTTTAGCTTCGCGTTCTACGGCCTGCTGCGCAAAAAGATCGCCATTGACGCACAAACCGGCATGCTGATCGAAACCCTGTGGCTGCTGCCGGTGGCGGCGGCGTATCTGTTCCTGTTCGCCGACAGCCCGACCAGCCACCTCAGTGCCAACCCTGGGTCACTGAACCTGCTGCTGGTCGCGGCCGGCATCGTCACCACCATACCGCTGCTGTTCTTTACCGCCGCAGCCACCCGCCTGCGCCTGTCGACACTCGGCTTCTTCCAGTACCTCGGCCCCACGCTGATGTTCCTGCTGGCCGTAACTTTCTACGGTGAGACCGTCGGCCAGGACAAGCTGGTGACCTTTGGCTTTATCTGGGCGGCGCTGCTGCTGTTTATCCTCGACGCGCTCTATACCCAACGCAAACTGCGTTGATACGGAGCTAAGTTGAGGCCGGTGTGGCGCGGTTAGAAATGAATCGCGCCATCGCCGGGCCGGTCAGCAAGATGGTGAACAGGCGCAGCGTCTGCATCGCCATCACAAAAGACATGTCTACCCGGCTGCCGGCGGCGATGATCGCCACGGTATCCAACCCACCCGGGCTGGTTGCCAGATAGGCGGTCATTAAATCCACCGGCAGGAAGCGCGTCAGCATCCACGCCAGCAGGCCGCAAAACAGCATCAGGGCGACGATCGACACCACCATCTGCGGCAGAGTGCGCAACGCCAACAAAAAGATCGGCCGGGTGAAACGCAGCCCGACGCTCCAGCCAATCAGGGTATAAGCCAGCGCCAACAGCCATTCCGGCACCTGTAACGCCATGGTACCGCTGGAGTGCAGCGCCGCGCCGATGATCATCGGCAGCAGCAGCGCGCCGGAGGGAATACGCAGCCGGGGGCCCAGCCAGGCACCGACAATGGCAACGCCCAGCGTCGCCGGGAAACGCCAATCCAGCGACGGGAACCATTCCAGCATTGCAGTGCCGTGACCGGCTTCATCACCCAGCCCAATGCGCGCCACCATCGCGGCCGCGGTGGCGACAAACAACACCCGCAGGTATTGCATAAACGCCACCAGCCGCACGTCGGCACCAAAATCCCCGGCCATCGCCACCATCGCCGAGGCGCCGCCGGGTGATGAGCCCCAGGCACCGGTCGGCCCGGGCAGGCTGCTGTAACGCACCAGGCACCAGCCGGAAACACCACTGGCCAGCAGCGTGGCGAACAGCACCAACAGCACCAACGGCCAGTCATCGAGTAGCGGTGTGAGAATGGCAGGAGAGAGGCTTTGCGCGATCATGCAGCCCAGCACCGCCTGTGCGGCGATAAACAGGTAACCGGGAATGCGCACCGTGGCACCCAGCAGCCCCATGGCCACGCCGACAATCATCGGCCCCAGCAACAGCGCAGCGGGAATATGGAATGTTTGCAGGCCAAACCCCAGCACCAGCGAAGCCAGTAGCAGGATTGACCATTGGATCAAGCGGGGAAACCTCTCCATCAAAACGCATGCCTTACGGACAGATAAGCCAAAGAGGCATTCTACCTCTATTTAGCAGGCTAAGCGTTGGTCAGCGACAGAAATATCGGGCGAACAGTTTCGCCCGTCGGCTTACAACCAGTTTTTGCGTTTGAAGTACAGATACGGGGCCAACCCCGCCAGGATCATCAGGCTGATGGCGCCCGGATAGCCGAACGACCACTTCAGCTCCGGCATAAACTCAAAGTTCATCCCGTAGCTGGAGGCCACCAGCGTAGGCGGCAGGAACACCACCGAGACCACCGAGAAGATCTTGATGATGCGGTTCTGTTCGATATTGATAAAGCCCATCGCCGCCTGCATCAGGAAGTTCACCTTCTGGAACAGCGATTCGTTGTGCGGCAGCAGGGATTCGATGTCGCGCAGCACTTCACGCGCCTGTTCCAACTGACCGGTCGGCAACCGCGCCTTGCGCACCAGGAAATTCAGCGCACGTTGGGTATCCATCAGGCACAGCCGCACTTTCCAGCCGATATCTTCCAGTTCGGCCAGCGTCGACAGCGCTTCGTCGTATTCATCGCCCTGATGGCCTTCCATGATCACCCTACTGAGCTTTTCCAGATCGCTGTAGACGTTTTCGATTTCGTCCGCCAACTGCTCAATCTTGGTTTCGAACAGATCCAGCAACAGCTCATAGGCGTTGCCGTCAACCATCGTCAGGTTACGGGCGCGCATGCGGTACAGGCGAAACGCCGGCAGCTCGCGCTCACGCAGGGTATACAGGCGGCCGTCGCGAATGGTGAAAGCCACGGTGGAGTTACCGGCATGGTCTTCCGCATCTTCAAAATAGAAAAAGGAGTGAATATGCAGACCGTCTTCGTCTTCGAAGAAACGCGCGGAGGCTTCGATATCATCCAGCTCCGGGCGTGTCGCCAGGCTTTGGCCCAGCTCGCTTTGCACGCGCTCACGCTCACCTTCTTCCGGCTCGACCAGATCAACCCACAACGAGGTGGTGAGATCATCGGAGTCATCCAACTCCAGACGGGACAGGCGGCAGTTATCTAATTTAAACGCGCTCAGCATGTGCTAAAACTCCCTTAGGGTGACAGGGGTAAACAACGCGTGGAAGCACAGAAACAGAGGGGTGTTGCATCACCAGCTTGTTTCAGACCATGAAGGATCTGACTCGTAGCGACACATAAGAGGTCGCCGACAACCACGAAGGCTATCAGCTCGATGGGATAGCCTTAGAAGTTGTACCTGTTGTTGTCCAGGTCAGTGAGCCAGTATCTACTGGGTGTGTCCAAGGCGTATGTCCTCATTGATAATAGTGCGCGCATGTTACGCCGAGAAGAAAAAGTCTGTCAACCGGTTAGGAACGATAATTGCGCAACAATTCATCGCCATAACCCACGGGACAAAATCGGTTTAATCCGCGATAAAGGGTAACGAAAAAGTCGCGGGGATCTCTGACCGCGTCCGTGAATATTGCTAATATGAAGCCACGATAAGCTTGCGGACTTTAACGATGAAACAGATTACCGCCCACGACCTGACCGCCATGAGTGAGCAGGCCGCTAAAGTGGCACGCCTGCGCGCGCACCGCACGTTACACGACGAGTTGAGCGATCCGGTGCAGCGACTGGCGATTGCCATGGAGCCTGGCACCTATATCCGACCGCACCGTCATCCGCAAACCTGGGAGCTGCTGACACCGTTGCGCGGCCGTTTTGTGGTATTGCAGTTTAACGAGGATGGCGTAGTCACCCAACGCACCTTGCTCGGCGAAGAAACCAAAGTGCTGGAGATGCCGGCGTTTACCTGGCACGCCGTGCTGTCGGTCGATCCGGGTGGCGTGGTGTTCGAAGTCAAACAGGGGCCATATCAGGCGCTGTCGGAGGACGATTGCATGCACTGGGCGCCACCGGAAGGCGGTGAGGGAACCGAGGCGGTGATGCGGTGGTATGCCACCGCGCAGATTGGCGACCACTATCCCCTTCATACTTGAAGCTGCAGCGTTGTTGACTGCGCCCACTCCCTCCAGTCACTTACTTCCTGGAGGGAGCGGACTTGCCGCCTGGCTGCAACTCCAATTATTTTGGGTATATACCGCTAACGATTGACTACGCCTTACACTGTCTCCAGTTTGGCATAGGCCGCGACCAGCCACTTGATGCCTTCCCCCGGAAACGCAATTTGCAGCCGGCTGTGTTCGCCGCTGCCTTCCAGGTTGACGATGGTACCTTCGCCAAACTTAGCGTGCCGTACTCGCTGACCCAGCTTGTAGCCGGTGTCGTTTTCACTGATCGGCGTGCCCATACGACGATGGCTTACCGGCCGCGATACGCTGGCACGCAACCGTACTTCTTCCACGCACTCTTCCGGTAGCTCGCCGATAAAGCGCGAAGGCCGATGGTAAACTTCTTTGCCGTACAAACGGCGCGTTTCGGCATAGGTGAGCGTCAGTTTCTGCATCGCACGCGTCAGGCCAACGTAGGCCAGACGACGCTCTTCCTCCAACCGCCCGCCTTCATCCAGCGACATCTGGCTCGGGAACATCCCCTCTTCCATACCGACGATAAACACCAGCGGGAACTCCAGCCCCTTGGCCGAGTGCAGGGTCATCAATTGCACCGCATCCTGATAGGCATCGGCCTGCCCTTCACCCGCTTCCAGCGCGGCATGCGACAAAAATGCCTGCAGTGGCATCAGATCCTGATCTTCATCCTGATAGCTGTATTGGCGGGTTGCCGTCACCAGTTCCTCAAGGTTTTCGATACGTGCCTGACCTTTTTCGCCTTTTTCCTGCTCATACATAATGAACAGCCCCGAGTCGCGGATCACCCGGTCAGTCTGGACATGCAACGGCATATCGGCGGTTTCATGTGCCAGCGAATCCACCAGTTCGGTAAAGCGCTGCAATGCAGACGCCGCACGCCCGGCCAGCACTTTGTCTTGCAGCAAGGCGCGGGTGGCCTGCCACAGGGTCAATTGGCGATCGCGTGCCGTACGGCGCACTTCATCCAGTGTCCGGTCGCCAATGCCTCGCGTCGGGGTATTCACGACACGTTCGAACGCAGCGTCGTCATTCCGGTTGGCGATCAGCCGCAGATAGGCCAGTGCATCCTTGATTTCCTGACGTTCGAAGAAGCGTTGCCCACCGTAGATGCGGTATGGCATCGCCGTTTGCAACAGCGCCTCTTCCAGCACGCGCGACTGGGCGTTGCTACGGTAAAGAATGGCGCAGTCATTCAGCGCGCCGCCATTTTCCTGCCAGGCTTTGATGCGGCCGACCACAAAGCGCGACTCATCGAGTTCGTTGAACGCGCAGTAGATAGAGATGGGTTCGCCATCGCCTCCTTCGGTCCACAGATTTTTGCCCATGCGCCCGCCGTTGTTGGCGATCAGGGTGTTGGCTGCCTTCAGAATATTGCTGGTCGAACGGTAATTTTGTTCCAGAAGGACGCTCTGCGCACCGGGGAAGTCCTTCAGGAAACGCTGGATATTCTCCACCTGGGCACCGCGCCAGCCATAAATCGACTGGTCATCGTCACCCACGATCATCACGTTGCTGTTATTGCCGGCCAGCAGGCGGATCCAGGCATATTGAATGCTGTTGGTATCCTGAAACTCATCCACCAGTACGTTGGTAAAACGTTCACGGTAATGATTGAGGATATGCGGTTTATTCAGCCACAGTTCATGGGCACGCAGCAACAGCTCGGCAAAGTCCACCAGCCCCGCGCGATCGCAGGCTTCCTGATAGGCCTGGTAGATACGCAGCCAGGTCGCTTCCACCGGATTGTTGTAGGTTTCAACGTGCTGCGGGCGCAGGCCCTCATCTTTTTTGCCGTTGATGTACCACATCGCCTGGCGCGGCGGCCATTGTTTCTCGTCGATATTCAACGCTTTGACGATGCGTTTGAGCAGGCGGAACTGGTCGTCGCTGTCGAGGATTTGGAAGTCCTGCGGCAGATTGGCGTCCATATGGTGGGCGCGCAGCAACCGGTGAGCCAGGCCATGGAAGGTGCCGATCCACATGCCGCCCTGACTGGTGCCGATCAGGTGTTCGATACGGTGGCGCATTTCCGCCGCCGCTTTGTTGGTGAACGTCACGGCCATGATTGAATACGGCGAGCAGTTCTCTACCGACAGCAGCCAGGCGATGCGATGCACCAGCACCCGGGTTTTACCGCTGCCCGCGCCGGCCAGTACCAACAGGTTGCCACGTGGCGCCGCCACGGCTTCGCGTTGTTTTTCATTCAGGCTGTCGAGCAGATCGGAAACGTCCATAGGCACCATTAATTGGTAAGGGAAAGCGCGTCAGCGACGCGATTCCACTGGGAATTTATACAGAGTTCTGGCAGGGATTATAACAATGCTGTCAGCGATGCCAACTGCGAAATCTCAATATGTGGCAGCAGCCGGCTATCGGCGGCCTGCATCAGGCTGCGCTGACGGTCGTTGATCCAACAGGCCTGCAGGCCGGAGCGCAATGCGCCGGCGACGTCGGTGGTTAAATCGTCACCGACGTGGAGAATGCGTTCAGGAGCGACCCCTAACCGCTCGGCGGCCAGTTGGTACATGTCCTGATAGGGTTTGGCGCGGCCATCCGGCCCGGAACGCAACACAAACTGAAAATAACCGTCCAGTCCGCACAGCGCAGGATCGGCATTGCCGTTGGTGATCGCCACCAGCGGGAAACGCTCGCCCAGCGCTTTTAACGTGGCGTGGGTGGCTTCAGGCACTTCAATGCGGCTGCGCCACAGCGCAAAATTTTGCATCGCCGCATCTGCCCCCTCAGCGGCTTGGGCATCGCGCAGCCCCTGACGGCTCAGCGCCAGGTGGATGGCTCGCCAGCGCCACTGGGTGACGTCGTGATAAATCTCCGGATCCTGCTCGCGCAGCTCCTGCCGCAGGCGGTGAAAATCCGCCGACTGGAAGTGATTCAACCCAGGATGATAGTTTTGCAGAAAAGCGACCGACTGCAATTCGGTCTGTTTGATCACCGGACGGTTGTCGTACAGCGTGTCGTCCAGATCGAAGGTCAGTGCCGCCAGCGGGCGTAGCGGACGATAAAAGTGCATCAGGATTTCCCCCGTTTGGCGCGTGGATGCGCGGCATCGTACACGTTCGCCAGATGTTGAAAGTCGAGGTGGGTATAGATTTGGGTGGTGGTCAGGTTGGCATGGCCAAGCAGTTCCTGCACCGCGCGCAGATCGCCGCTGGATTCCAGCATATGGGTGGCAAACGAATGGCGCAGCTTGTGCGGGTGGATATGACTGTTAACGCCCTGTTTGACGCCCCACTCGGCAAAACGCTTTTGCACGTTGCGGGTCGAGATGCGTTTCCCCTGATTCGACAGGAACATCGCATCGTCTGTCGGCCCGAACAGGTCACGCATCGCCAGCCAGTGTTCGAGCCAGGTCACGGCGGTGCGGCCTACCGGCAGTTTGCGTTCCTTGCTGCCCTTGCCCAACACCCAGATTTCACCGGCGGCCAGATCGACGTGACGACAGTCCAGCCCCACCAGTTCAGACAGGCGCAGCCCAGCCCCGTACATCACCTCAAGCATGGCGCGATCGCGTACCGCCAGCGGATCGTTGAGATCGATCTCCAGCAACTGATTCATTTCATCGACGTCGATGTTTTTCGGCAGATGACGGCCGCTGCGCGGGGTTCGGATCCCTTTGGCGGGGTTGGCGATCAGCATGCCCTGGCTGACCTGCCAGTCGAGAAAACTGCGTAACGCCGAAAGACGCAACGCCAGGCTGGAAGATTGCAGGCCGGCACGTTTGCTGCGCGCCGCCAGCATGCGGACTTTGGCGGCGTCCAGCGACGGCCACTCCGTGATGCCCATATCCTGTGCCAGCGCCATCAGCGCCTGTAATTGACGTGAATAGCTTAACTGCGTCAAGGGGCTGAGCTGGCGTTCCACCTTCAGATAGCGCAGGAAGGCGTCCACCGGCTGTTGCAGGCTGGCCGCCAGCGGGATCATGCTCGTTCGACCCAGCGTTCCAGCAATTCCGGCAGCATGCGCGCCAGTTGGTTGAGCATCACCGTGCCCATGCCCTGCTGATAATGTTGCGTATCGCGGCTGCTGAAAATCACCATGCCCAGTTCACCGTCCTCACCCAGCATCGACAGCGCTACCGAACCGACCAGCTTGGCCTGCGGCAGCAACAGCAGCAGTTCGGGGCCATTCAGGCTGCCGAGGAAATGCTGCTGATCGCCCAGGCGCTGAATGCGCAGCGGTTCAAACGAAGAACGCGTCAGGGCAAGGTGGGTGAAATCGGAAGGCGCGCCGATTTTCCAGCTTTCGGAAAACAGGCGGATATTGGCGCCGGCCAGACCGAAACCGCGCGCCCAACGCTGCAGGCGGTTGAGCATATCCTGCAGGCTGTCCGCGGTGGCCAGATTGGCCTGCAAATGCAACAGGCTGGCAAACAGCGTTTCGTTGGCGCTGGCCTGCTCCATCAACAGGGTGATTTCTTCTTCCAGCCGATTGATGTGATTGCGCTGGCGGGCCAGATGCCACTCAACCAACGATACGGTACCGCGAACGGGATGGGGAACGCGCATCTGTTCCACCAGCCGCGCATTGCGGATAAAGAAATCCGGGTTTTGCAGCAGAAACTGCATTACGGCGTCGTCATCAAGCTCAATGCCTGCGACAGCCTGGTCATCAACGCTTTTCATAGATGAATAAATCCGTCATATACATGGGTTGCCGGACCAGTCATAAACAGCGGGCTGCCCGGTCCTTTCCAGCGAATATGCAGGCTGCCACCCGGCAGTTCTACATGCACCTCTTCTGACAGCAATTCCTGTTGGATCCCCACTGCCACGGCCGCACAAGCGCCACTGCCGCAAGCCTGGGTTTCGCCAGCGCCGCGCTCATAGACGCGCAGTTTGATGTGCTCGCGACTGACAACTTGCATAAAACCGATATTGGCCCGCTCCGGGAAGCGCTCATGCCCTTCCAGCACCGGCCCGAGCAACTCCACCTTGGCAGTTTTTACGTCATCCACCTGTAAAACACAATGCGGATTGCCCATCGACACCACGCCGCACAGCACCGTATGTTCCGCCGCTCGCATGATGTAAGTCTTTTCTTCTTTGGTGGCGCGGAAAGGGACGGTCTGAGGATCGAAGTTCGGTTCCCCCATATTCACGCACACCAGGTCATCGTCGGTCACGCTCAACACCATGCGCCCGGTCTGGGTGCTGACGCGAATATCGCGCTTGTTGGTCAAGCCTTTCAGCCGCACAAAGCGGGCAAAACAGCGAGCACCGTTACCGCACTGCGCCACTTCACTGCCGTCGGCGTTAAAAATGCGGTAATGGAAATCCAGTTCCGGATCGTAAGGCGGTTCTACCACCAGCAGTTGGTCAAAGCCAACGCCCAAATGCCGATCGGCCAAACGGCGGATCAGCTCGGGTGAAAAATAGACATTCTGTGTAACGGCATCGACCACCATAAAGTCGTTGCCCAGACCGTGCATTTTGGAGAACTGCATATCATACTCCGCTATCCGTCTTGGGCTTGCGGTGACTCACGCCGCCGCAAACAAGGTGTTACTGGTCGCTCATCGACGGTTTTTGCTGAGAGCCAGAAAGATCCTGCTGATTTTTCTGTACCTGATCGCCGGTCTGAACCTGGGTGGCCGGTTTCTTCGTGCTGGCCGGATCGGCTGGCGGGAAGTACAGCGGGCCTTTCAGACCGCAGCCGGAGAGCCCGGCAAGCAGAACTGCCATCAGCGCATAGCGTAGTTGTTTTTTCATTTGCATTAATGCCTGTAATTCATGCGTCCAAGGTCTCTATAATCGCAGGTGGATCATGAAAAGCAATAGGAATTGAATATGAACGACAGTGAGTTTCACCAGTTGGCAGACCAACTGATGCTTAATATTGAAGAGACACTGGACGATTTTGCCGGCGATGCGGACATCGATTACGAAACTAACGGCGGCGTAATGACGTTAAGCTTCGAAAATGGCACCAAAATTGTGATCAATCGCCAGGAGCCGTTGCATCAGATTTGGCTGGCAACCAAAACCGGCGGCTACCACTTTAACTACCGTGATGGCGTGTGGACCTGCGATCGCAGCGATCGCGCCTTCTACCCGTTATTGAGCGAAGCGGCCAGCGCGCAGGCCGGCGAAGAGGTGGAGTTTTCCTGAGCATAACGGCATGGGTCGTCAAGGTTCGGCATCCTGAACCTTGACGATATCAATGCAACTGGAACTGCTGTTTCAGCGGCTGAGCCGCGCCGTCAGTCAGGGGAACGCACAGGCTCGACAGCACGTTGCTGCGGAACGGGATCACCTGAGTGCGGCCATCAAGCTGCACTATCTGGTAGAACTGCGGCAAATTGAAGTTGATAAAGCTGGAACCGTAAGTGAAGCGATCGTGCGAGGAAGAGTAGAAGCGGCTAACGTCACGTACCAGTTCCTCTTTACTGCCTTCGCAATGGTGGTAAACCTCCACCCGGTTAGACTCATCCAGAATATAGATATTAAAGCCCTTGTCGTCCGAGGTGTCTTCGAAGAAGAACTGGATAATCCCTTCACTGGCAAAGCCATCCACCACCGGCGGCAGATGCACCTGATCGGTTTCCACTTTGATCGACAGGCCGTGCAATTTGTTGTTGGAAATGGCGCCGTAGAATTCCACTGCGTTTTCCAGTTTCTGCACCGACACGCTCAGCCGTTCGAAGAACAAACCCCAGGTCTGGCCGGCAACCCGCACCGCTTTGAAACGGCCCGGCTCCAGTCGGGTGCTGGACAGGCGCAGTTCAATACACTCTGACACCAACTGCTGTATACGGGTGCGGATCAGGCCGCGCAGGTGCTGGCTGTAGCAGAATACTTCGACCGATTCCGGCGGTGCGGCGTCCTGGTGCATTTTGCCGAGAATGGTCTTCAGCGCTTCCAGTACCGATTGCTCACCGCTGAAATGCAGAGTACGCACTTCGTTCCAGGAGTTGCGGTACAGCAGATCGATACTGCCCACCAGGCATTGCTGTTGCTGACCGAAGCTGAACACGTCGAGCTTGCGGAAGTCGAAATGCACCACCTGATTGCGGAAAGCGGCGGTCGGATCATTTTCCAGATTGACGATAATCGCCAGGTGGCGGATTTCACACGGGCTGTACAAGGCTTTTGGCGTCGGTGCCGCCAGCCGCAGCGGGAAGTGGTGCGACACATCGGCCACCAGTTCCTGCAGCTTGGCGGTATCGCACAGGTTGCCGCTCTTGATGTGCAGACGGGTTTTTGGCGTCAGCAGGCCATTGAAATAAGCCCAGGCCACCAGTTTGTTCAGGTAGCGGTTATATTCCAGTGGCTGATGGCTGACGATCGAGTCCATGGCCGGTGCCTGATTGTACAGGTACCAGCCGGTGCGGTTGGCGCGGCCAATCGGCACATGAATAAAGGTTAAGTCGTCTTCTGACAGATCCGGCGAGATCTGCGGGTTTACCAGCGTCACCTTGCCGGGCAGCGCCTCAAACGCGGCGTACAGCTTGCGGGTCAGCACGCCGATATCCTGCGGACTGGCGCTGACGCTGAGGTTGTTGCGGCGGGCGAAGCGGATCAGGTTGCGATAGCTTTGCATCATCGCGTCCAACAATTCGTTGTGCGCTTCACGCACCCGTTCGATTTTCCAGTTGGCGCGATTATCCAGGATCGCCAGGCGCTCTTCGTCCCAGCCCCATTCGCTGACCAGTTGGCTGAGGATCTCACGGCGCCAGCCGACGCACGCATTGGCGCGCGACAGTTTTTCGCAAACTTTCAGGTAGAAACAGCGGCGGACCAGATCGAGGCGGGTGGTGTCGTTGATTTGATTCAGATAATGCGTAACGCGTTCGAGCATCATGCAGTAGGCGTCGAGGCCAAAGCAGACAATCTCGCCCTGATGCAGGCGCTGCTTGATGTCCATCGCCAACAGTTGGGTATTCGGGTATTCCCAGGAATAGGCTTCCAGCAGCAGAGTCTTCAGCACCGCCTTGTAAGGCGAGTCGATGCTTTTGTACAGTTGCCACAGGCTGGCGCCAAAGTATTCTTCCGCGGACAGCGTGCTCAGGCCGCCGAGATCCAACCATTCATTCGGCGTTAACGCACCTTGCGAGTACAGCGACAGCACATACTCATCGTAATGCGCTTCTTCTTCGCCCGGCACCATGTTCCACAAAATGCGTTTGCCGGCCAGGCGCACCGCGGTGCGGTAAAACTCGTCCAGCAGCAGGATATGTTGGGTGGAACCGCAGTCTTCGCCGCCCAGGCTGCCGCTTTCGTTATGGCGGAAGCGGTTTTCATCGATCAGGAAGAAGCTGACTTCCACCCCCATCGACGCCGACCATTTTTCCAACAGGCTGCATTTTTGTTGCAGGCGGTTACGCTCTTCGTTGTCCAGCCAGGATTGGTGGCACACCCAGATGTCGAGATCCGAGCTGCAACTCTGGCCGATCGACGATGTGCTGCCCATTGAGTAAACGCCGGTAATCGGCAGTTCACCGCTGGCCAGCTTGTCAAACGGGCTGCCCCATTTGTCTTCCAAATCGTTGAGGTAATCTTGCTGGGTTTCATCAGGCGTGTAGAGGCAAACGCCATGGGGAACGTTACCGTTCAGATAACCTGGCATCAGTGGGTGGTGGTGGTGCAATAAGGTAGGCAGCAGACTGTATACCCGTTGAAACGCGGGCTTCATGGCCGCTAGGGCGCGATCGATTCGTAATTGATTGATCGCATCCAGTCTCTGCTTCAATGTCTCGATGTAGAGGTACAAGACGTCTCGCCTGATTATCCCGGTGTTTAGAAAAAAACCCGTATTCCATAAGTGCCGTTAGTGTTGGAAGAATATTTGGCGACTTATTGTTGGAAACGTGATCAATTTAACACCTTGCTGATTGACCGTAAAGGAAGTAACGCTTCACTATTATTGTAGCGCCACTCCAAACGATTTACCCGCAGTGTTAACTGCCCCAAAACACATCACACGTCCCGTTGATTCCGTTGTCCTTTCTTCGCCTGTGGCTTCTGGCACTGACAGTTTTCACACTCAGTGGTAGGATGAACGGCGAATTATAAAAACGGTAACAAGCATGTTAGACAAAATTATTCGAATTGCCACCCGACAAAGCCCGCTCGCTCTCTGGCAAGCACATTATGTGCAACAGCGCCTGATGGCCAGCCACCCAGGCCTGCAGGTCGAACTGGTGCCAATGGTCACCCGGGGCGACATTATTCTGGATACGCCGCTGGCGAAAGTCGGTGGTAAGGGGCTGTTTGTTAAAGAACTTGAGCTGGCGTTATTGGATGGCCGTGCGGATATCGCCGTTCATTCGATGAAAGACGTCCCGGTGGATTTCCCCGAAGGCTTGGGTTTGGTGACCATTTGCGAGCGGGACGATCCGCGCGACGCATTTGTTTCCAATCGTTTCGCCTCGCTCGATCAACTGCCGCAGGGCAGCGTGGTCGGCACCTCCAGCCTGCGTCGCCAATGCCAGCTGCGTGAGCGCCGTCCGGATCTGATCGTTCGCGATCTGCGCGGCAACGTCGGCACCCGTCTGGCCAAGTTGGATAACGGCGATTACGACGCCATTATTTTGGCGGTCGCCGGACTTAAGCGTCTGGGACTGGAGCAACGCATCCGCAGTCCGCTGAGCCCGGAAGAGTGCCTGCCGGCAGTCGGTCAGGGTGCGGTGGGCATCGAATGCCGCCTCGACGATGAAACCACGCGCGCGCTGCTGGCGTCGCTCAATCACACCGCAACCGAAACCCGCGTACGCGCCGAACGGGCGATGAATACCCGTCTGGAAGGCGGTTGCCAGGTGCCGATCGGCAGCTATGCCGAACTGGATGGCGACAGCCTGTGGCTGCGTGCGTTGGTGGGCTCCCCGGACGGCAGTCAGATGGTGCGCGGCGAACGTCGCGGCCCGGCAGCTCTCGCCGAGCAGATGGGCATTGAGCTGGCGGAAGAGTTGTTGGCGCAAGGCGCTCGTGAAATTCTCCAAGACGTTTATCAGGGAAATCCCCCGGCATGACGATCCTGGTAACCCGCCCCTCTCCTTCAGGAGAGCAATTGGTAAGCCGACTGCGCGCACTCGGCCGGGTTGCCTATCATGCCCCGCTGATCGACTTCGCCCCCGGCGGCGATCTGCCCAAACTGCCGCTGGCGCTGCAACAGCTTAATGATGGCGATCTGGTGTTTATCCTGTCGCAGCATTCGGTGAGCTACGCCCACTCGGTGATGGGTCGTGCCGGGCTGACCTGGCCTGCCAGGCTGGCCTATTATGCTATCGGCCGCAACACCGCGCTGGCGATGCACCGCATCAGCAGCCTGCCGGTGGAATATCCGCGCGATCAAGAGATCAGCGAAACCTTGTTACTGCTGCCGGCCCTGCAGAAACTGGACGGTAAGCAAGCGCTGATCCTGCGCGGCAACGGCGGACGCGAGCTGCTCGGCAACACGCTGAGCGAGCGCGGCGCTGCCGTCAGCTATTATGAATGTTATCAACGCAGCCCGGTGCACTATGATGGCAGCGAGCAAAGTGCCCACTGGCAGCGCGCCGGTGTTGATACGCTGGTAGTCACCAGCGGTGAAATGTTACAACAGCTCTATACTTTAGTTCCTGATTACTACCGTTCTTCGTGGCTGTTACGTTGCCGCCTGGTCGTAGTGAGTGAACGCCTGGCTACCCTCGCCCAGGAATTGGGCTGGAGCACAATTCGGGTAGCTGATAACGCCGATAATGACGCGCTGATCCGCGCGCTACAATAAACCTGACTATGGGATGTGCCACTATGACGGAACAAAATACCCCATCCGCCCCGGTTGAAGAGCCAACCTCTGCGGTTGAGAGCCCCCAGCAGCCAGACGCTGACAAGCGTAAAGGTAAGAATACCGGCCCGGTATTGGGCGCGATCGCGATCGTGCTGGTTATCGCTCTGGCCGCCGGTGGTTATTACCACACACATCGACAGGCGCAGCAGCTTATTGCCGCCAATCAAACCTTGCAGCAACAGCTTGAAACGTTGAAACAGAGCCAACAGCAGGAAAGAAGTGCGCTGGAAGGCTTGTTGCAACAACAGGGCAAAACGCTGGACGCCGCCGATCGCGAACAGGCGACCCTGGCGCGACAACTGAGTGAGCTGCAAGAAAAAGTCGCCGTCATCTCCGGCAGCGACGCCAAAACCTGGTTGCTGGCACAGGCCGATTTTCTGGTGAAAATGGCCGGGCGTAAGCTGTGGAGCGATCAAGACGTCACTACCGCCGCCGCCCTGCTGAAAAGCGCCGATGCCAGCCTGGCGGATATGAATGACCCGAGCCTTCTCGAGGTTCGTCGCGCCATCACCGAAGACGTCAGCACGCTGTCTACCCTGACTCAGGTAGATTTCGACGGCATCATTCTCAAGACCAATCAGTTGTCCAACCAGGTGGATAACCTGCGCCTGGCGGATAACGACAGCGACGAAGCGCCGATGGATCAAGACAGCAGTGAGCTGTCCAGCTCGATCGGCGAATGGCGGCAAAATCTGACCAAAAGTTGGCACAACTTTATGGCCGACTTTATTACCGTCCGCCGCCGCGACAGCAATGCCGAACCGCTGCTGGCGCCAAATCAGGACATTTACCTGCGCGAAAATATCCGTTCGCGCCTGCTGGTCGCCGCACAGGCGATCCCGCGCCATCAGAACGAAGTGTACAAACAGTCGCTGGAAACCATCTCCACCTGGGTGCGCGCCTACTTCGATACCACCGACCCGGCCACGAAAGCTTTCCTGGAAGAGTTGGATGCCCTGAGCCAGCAGTCGATCACCATGGACGTGCCGGATCAGCTGAAAAGCCAGCCGTTGCTGGAAAAACTGATGCAGACCCGGGTGCGTAATCTGATGGCCCAGTCCCCTGCCACTCATCAGGAGGGATAAGCCATGTTACGCGTGCTATTTCTGTTCCTGGTGTTGATCGCAAGCGTAGTGGTCGGGCCTATGTTGGCCGGCCATCAGGGCTATGTGCTGATTCAGACCGATAACTACAACATCGAAACCAGCGTCACCGGCCTGGTGATCATGGGCATCCTGCTGTTTGTTGTGCTGCTGGTGATCGAATGGATCCTGCGTCGTATCTTCAGCACCAGCGCCCGCACCCGCGGTTGGTTCCTGGGCCGCAAACGCAGCCGTGCGCGTAAGCAGACCAAGGCCGCGCTGATCAAACTGGCCGAAGGCGATTACAAGCAGGTTGAAAAATTGCTGACGCGCAATGCCGATCACGCCGAGCAGCCGGTGGTGAACTACCTGCTGGCCGCCGAAGCCGCGCAGCAACGCGGTGATGACTTCCGCACGAACCAATACCTGGAACGCGCCGCCGAAGCCGCCGACACCGACCAGTTGCCAGTAGATATCACGCGTGTGCGCATCCAACTGGCTCAGGGAGAAAACCATGCCGCCCGCCACGGTGTCGATCGCTTGCTGAACCAGGCACCACGTCATCCGGAAGTGCTACGGCTGGCAGAGCTGGCTTATTTGCGCACCGGCGCCTTCGCCTCGCTGTTGGAGATCCTGCCGTCGATGAGCAAGATCAACCTGCACACCGAGGCTGAGCTGCAGGCGCTGCAACAGCAGGCCTATATTGGCCTGATGAATCAGGCGATGGCAGATGAAGGCAGCGACGGCCTGAAACGTTGGTGGAAAGATCAGAGCCGAAAAATCCGCCATGAGGTGCCGTTGCAAATTGCGATGGTGGAACACCTGATCGAATGCAATGACCATGAATTGGCGCAAGAAATCGTGCTCGACAGCCTGAAACGTCAGTATGACGAACGCCTGGTACTGTTGATCCCACGCCTAAAATCCGGCAATCCGCAACAGCTGGAGAAAGCGCTGCGCCAGCAGGTGAAGCAGCATGGCGCAACACCGCTGCTGAACAGTACGCTAGGTCAGTTGTTGATGAAACACGGAGAATGGCAGCCAGCTGCCGATGCATTCCGGGAAGCGCTGAAACAGCGTCCGGATGCCTACGATTATGCCTGGCTGGCTGATGTGCTGGAGAAACTGCACCGCTCGGACGAGGCCGCACAGATGCGTCGTGAAGGCCTGATGCTAACGCTGAAACAAAACGGCGAACCCTGACAACATCATCAATACGATCGAAGCGCGGCATTATGTCGCGCTTTTTTTTGCCTGTCGGTAGCTCGCAGGCAAAAAAAAACACTTGCCGCGATGGCAAGTGTATAAAAAAGCAATCAGGTCTAGGACAACAGGGGCGGTGCCTCACTCAACGTTATGCCCGGAGTGTGATGACAGTGTTGCAAGCAACGCCGTCATCGTTCTGGTGGGCAATAGGCACCCTAAATCGGCTCTGCGTCATTCCCAGGGTTTATGAAGCCTAAGGCGAACATAAGAGGTGGAATGAGCATCTACAACATAGATATTGCACTTGGCGTGCCAACTTTGGAAAAAACGCATCAACCCTTGCGACAAAAAATCTACTTAGTTGAATTTAAAAGAATTTAATATCATCACTGCGATTAATACCGCCCCGCATACCTTTCTGCCCTCTCCGCATGACGTCTGCTGATATGTCGCCTTAGAACGACGACTTAAGCCAAAGTGATTTTTATCAAATAAAATCATTAAGTTAAATGTCTCAAGCTGACGACAATGCGCCATGTCGATGTCGTCAAAAGCCAACATGGCCCCAAAAACGTTCAGGCGGAGAACGACCGATAGAGAACAGAGAACAGAGAACAGGATGGGAGAGACGAGCGGCAGAAGGCCGAATGGCAGAAAGCGAAAAGCCCGTTCATGTGGACTGACCCCATAAAGTTGGACGGTTCATATTAAGCGGCTTTCAGGGCCTGGGTTCGGTATTCTACCGGACTCAG
>NZ_JBIEIU010000026.1:0-42297 GCF_052113645.1 Serratia quinivorans
CATCCATAGCTCAGCTGGATAGAGTACTCGGCTACGAACCGAGCGGTCGGAGGTTCGAATCCTCCTGGATGCACCATCTAAAGAAAAACCCGCTTCGGCGGGTTTTTCGCTTTCTGGCCCCGCCATAGATTATTGAACCCCCGGCTCTTCACTCTCCCGCACAGCACATTCCGCTATTACGCGATCAGCGACAACCTTCCGGCTTTACGCTAAAGTAGTTTTCTTTCCTCAACGATCATGGAGTAACGATGTACGACCGCTATCAGGGTCTTATTTTCGACATGGACGGCACTATTCTTGATACCGAGCCAACGCACCGCAAGGCGTGGCACGAGGTGTTGTCCCGTTACGGTATGACGTTTGATGAGGCGGCAATGGTGGCGTTGAGCGGTTCTCCGACCTGGCGCATTGCCCAGGCGATTATTGCCAGCCATCAAGCCGATCTCGATCCCCATCAGTTGGCTGCAGAGAAAACCCGTGCGGTAGAAGCGATGCTGTTGGACAGCGTGCGCCCTTTGCCGTTGATCGAGGTGGTCAAAGCCTATCATGGTCGTCGTCCAATGGCGGTGGGCACGGGCAGTGAGCATCGTATGGCGGAAACCCTGTTGCGCCATCTGGGTCTGCTCCATTGCTTCGATGCGATCGTCGGCGCCGATGACGTGCAACGCCACAAGCCTGAACCGGATACCTTCCTGCGCTGCGCCGAACTGATTGGCGTGCCGCCGGAGAAATGCGTGGTGTTTGAAGACGCCGATTTCGGCATTCAGGCGGCGAAAAGCGCCAATATGGCCGTGGTAGACGTCCGTACGCTGTGAGTAGTACGCTGGCCGTAATGTCGTTATTTGGCAGCAGCTTCCTCAGTTCGACGTTGCTGCCGGGAAATTCAGAAATTGTTTTGGTCGCCTTGCTGACCAACAGCCGTGTCTCACCAGAGTTGCTGGTGTTGGCCGCGACGTTGGGAAATACCCTTGGCGGGCTGACCAATGTCATTATCGGGCGCCTGTTACCGGCGTTGAAACCGCAGCGGGGGCTGGATACAGCGCTCGGGTGGATGCAACGCTTTGGCCCGGCTGCGCTGTTGCTCAGTTGGGTACCGGTAGTGGGCGATTTGTTGTGCGTGTTGGCAGGTTGGCTGCGCATGCCCTGGGGCCCTGTCGCGCTGTTTCTGTGTATCGGAAAGGCGCTGCGTTACATCATTTTGACTATGATAACGCTACAGGGAATGGCCTGGTGGCATTAACGACGTGAATATAACTCAATATTCTCTCGGGTGCGGATTCAGTATGCTTACGAGTTATTGTTTTTAGAAGCGGGAGGTCAATTTGATCCCGGACGTATCCCAGGCGCTTTCTTGGTTGGAAGCCCATCCCCATGCATTAAAAGGCATCCGTCGTGGCATTGAGCGTGAAACGCTGCGTGTCACCGAAGACGGAACGCTGGCGACAACCGGACATCCGGAGAAACTGGGGGCGGCATTAACGCACCACTGGATCACCACAGACTTTGCTGAGGCGCTGTTAGAGTTTATTACGCCGGTTGACGATAACCTCGATCACCTGCTGGCGTTTTTGCGTGATATTCATCGTCACGTTGCGCGTAACCTGGGTGATGAGCGTATGTGGCCGCTCAGCATGCCGTGCTTTATTGAAGCCGAGCAGGACATTGAGCTGGCGCAGTTCGGTTCGTCGAACATTGGCCGCATGAAGACGTTGTACCGTGAAGGGTTGAAGAACCGCTACGGTGCGCTGATGCAGACCATTTCCGGCGTGCACTACAATTTCTCATTGCCGCTGGAGTTCTGGCAGGCATGGGCCGGCGTTAAAGACGCCGAAAGCGGCAAAGAGCAGATTTCCGCGGGCTATTTCCGGCTGATCCGCAACTATTACCGTTTTGGCTGGGTGATCCCGTATCTGTTCGGCGCATCGCCGGCGATCTGCTCCTCGTTCCTGAAAGGGCGGGAAACCACGCTGCCGTTTGAGCGTACCGAGCAGGGCATGTGTTATCTGCCGTATGCCACCTCGCTGCGGTTGAGTGACCTGGGCTACACCAATAAATCCCAGAGCAATTTGGGCATCACCTTCAATGATCTGCAAAGCTATGTCGAAGGCCTGAAACGGGCGATCGTCACGCCTTCAGAAGAGTTTGCCAAGTTGGGTGTGAAGGACGGCGATCGTTATCTGCAGTTGAACAGCAACGTGCTGCAGATCGAAAACGAACTTTATGCGCCAATTCGGCCGAAGCGTGTGACCAAAAGCGGCGAGACCCCGTCAGATGCGCTTCTGCGCGGCGGTATCGAGTACATTGAAGTTCGCTCGCTGGACATCAACCCGTTCTCGCCAATTGGCGTGGATGCGGTACAGGCGCGCTTCCTGGACCTGTTCCTGGTGTGGTGCGTGCTGGCCGATGCGCCGGAGATGAGCAGCGATGAATTGCTGTGCACGCGTCAAAACTGGAACCGGGTGATCCTCGAAGGGCGTAAGCCGGGTCAGACCATCGGTATCGGGTGTGATGACAGCCGCGAGCCGCTGGCAAAAGTGGGCAAAGCGCTGTTTGACGATCTACGCCGTGTGGCGGAAGTTTTAGATAGCGAAGCCGGCGATCGTCAATACCAACAGGTGTGTGACGAACTGGTCGCCGCGTTTGACGATCCTGATCTGACGTTTTCCGCTCGTATTCTGAAGGCGATGAAGGAAGAGGGCACCGGCCGCGTGGGCCTGCAATTGGCTGAACAGTATCGTCAGATGCTGATGGAAGAGCCGTTGGAAATTTTGACGGAAGCCGAACTGGCGGAAGAGCAGAAAGCCTCATGGCAGCGTCAACGCAACATAGAAGCCAACGATACGCTAAGCTTTGAAGAGTTCCTGAAACAACACGGCGGGAGCTGAAAAAAGAAAAGGCCACATCAATGTGGCCAAATATGCATCTCTGATGACAGGGATGATGATAACAAATGCGCGTCTTTCACATACTCAGACTCGCTGGGTTGGAAAAGGTTTCCTGGTTAGATAAAAAAGTTTCGAAATAAATACTCTTTTACGAGGAGGTAACGAAATGCCACTGCTGGATAGCTTCACCGTAGACCATACCCGCATGGCAGCCCCGGCTGTCCGCGTCGCGAAAACCATGAAAACTCCTCATGGCGATACCATTACCGTGTTCGATCTGCGTTTCTGCCGACCGAATCTGGAAGTGATGCCAGAGCGCGGCATTCATACGCTGGAACATCTGTTTGCCGGCTTTATGCGTGACCATCTGAATGGTCAGGGCGTTGAGATTATCGATATCTCCCCAATGGGATGCCGTACCGGCTTTTACATGAGCCTGATTGGTGTGCCGGAAGAGCAGCGTGTTGCCGACGCGTGGAAAGCGGCGATGGCCGATGTGTTGAAAGTGACCGATCAGCGCAAAATTCCTGAGCTGAATGAATTCCAATGCGGGACTTACCACATGCACTCGCTGGAAGAAGCACAGGAAATCGCTAAGCACATTCTTGATCACGACGTCGTAGTGAATCACAACGAAGAACTGGCGCTGCCGAAAGAGAAGCTGCAGGAACTGCACATCTAGTCCGTCACAGGGTACAGCGATAAAAAAAGACGCGAATATCGCGTCTTTTTTCCTTTCTGGCGGGCGGTCAGCGTTGTTGAACGCTCGATTGCAGAGACTTTATCGGGGTGACCCGCACCTGCTTGATCATGTTGTCCTGCACGTCGAGAATACTGATATCGTAATGGCCGATGCGGACTCGGGTACCGACCTCAGGGATCTCTTCCAGTTCTTCCAGCAACATGCCGTTGATGGTGCGTGCCTCGATGGCCGGCAGCGTCCAGTTGAACGCTTTGTTTAACTCGCGTACGTTGGCGGTGCCGTCTATCAGCACCGAGCCGTCGCTTTGCGGATTAACCTCTTCCGCCAGCGTTGGTGACATGGAGGTGGTGAAGTCACCGACGATCTCCTCCAGGATATCTTCGACCGTCACCAGCCCCTGAATATCTCCGTATTCGTCCACCACGATCCCGACTTTCTCTTTATTGCGCTGGAACTTCACCAGTTGGACGTTCAGCGGCGTGCCTTCGGGCACGTAGTAAATTTCATCGGCGGCGCGCAGCAGGTTCTCTTTGTTGAACTCTTTCTTCTCGGTCATCAGGCGGTAGGCTTCACGCACCCGGAGCATGCCGATGGCATCATCCAGAGAACTGCGGTACAGCACGATACGACCGTGCGGTGAGTGAGTGAGCTGACGCATGATCGACTTCCAGTCGTCATTGACGTCGATACCGACGATCTCGTTGCGCGGCACCATGATGTCGTTGACCGTCACCTTCTCCAGATCCAGGACTGAAATCAGCATGTCCTGATTGCGGCGGGAAATCTGCGAGTGGGATTCATTAACGATAGTGCGCAGTTCCTCCTTGCTGACGGCATCGCTGACACGCACGTTAGTGTGAATACCGAAAAGGCGCAGGAGCAACGTGGTGATGCCGTTGAGCAGCCACACCAGCGGAAACATCACCTTCTGCAGCGGTGCCAGCAAAAAGCTGCTGGGGAATGCGATGCGTTCCGGATACAGCGCGGCGAAGGTTTTAGGCAGCACTTCGGCGAACAACAACACGGCGAAGGTCAATACACCGGTGGCGATAGCCACGCCAAAATCGCCATACAGGCGCATACCGACAATGGTCGCCAGCGCGGAGGCGAGAATATTGACCAGGTTATTGCCGATCAGCACCAGGCCAATCAGGCGATCCGGTTTTTGCAGCAGTTTTTCGACCCGGCGGGCAGAACGGTTGCCCTGCTTGGAGAGATGACGCAGACGATAGCGATTCAGCGTCATCATGCCGGTTTCGGATGCTGAGAAGTAAGCGGAAACCACAATCATGATCACCAGGATAATGATCAGGGTCCCTGTCGAAACGTGCTCCAACGCGGTATTCCTTATGTATGGAGAAAGATAGCCTGAGGGTTTAGCGAACCATCACTTGCTGAATCAGACGGCTGCCGAAGTAGGCCAGCGTCAGCAGGAAGGCACCGGCAAAGCTGAACCAAACGACGCGACGACCACGCCAACCTTCGTGATAATGGCCCCACAGCAAGACGATGTAGACAAACCACGCCATGATGGACAGCACGGCTTTATGCACGTTCTCTTTACTGAACAGGTTATCCATATAAAGCAGACCGGTGCACAGCGTTAGCGTGAGCAACACGACGCCGATCTGGGTGATGTGGAACATTTTGCGTTCGATGCTCATCAGCGGCGGCATATCGGCGCTGAAGGACAATTTTTTGTTTTTCAGCAGGTAATCCAGCCAGGCCAGCTGCAGCGCATACAGCGCGGCAATGATCAGAGTAGCGTAGGAGAACAGCGCCAGGCCGATATGCACCATCAGTTCCGGGCTGGCTTCCAGATGCGTAATAAATTCACCCGGCATAAAGCTGGCGAAGGCCAGATTGATCATCGCGAAGCTGTAGACGATCGGCAGCAGGAACCAGCCGCGATCGCGCGAAGCCACGAAAGTCATGACCGAGCAGATGATCAGGCTGACTATCGAACCTATATTGAGCAGGCTGAGGTTTTGCCCGGCGCTGACGTCAAAGATACGCTGTTGCAGTGCGATGGCGTGACAAATCAGCGCCACCACCGCCGAGACGAGAGCAAGCCGACGGTATGCGCTGTTCTTCCGCAACAAGCTGGGAATAATCAGTCCAAGGCTGAGCAGGTAGGCGATCAAAGCCACAATGGAGAAAACTGGCATAGCGTTTAATTTTGCTTCGACGTGGTGAATTGGATTGTCAGTATAGCGTCGAGCGCGTCCCACTCCAACCGATCTCCAACGCTGAGGCAGAGATCCTCTACGCTTCGTGTTATAATCGCCGCAATTATGTCGCCAGAGCGGCCTGTCATTACACGTTGAGCATGAGACGATGTTTGAAAATTTAACCGATCGTTTGTCGCGCACCCTGCGCAATATCAGCGGCCGTGGGCGGCTGACCGAAGAAAATATCAAGGAAACCCTGCGCGAAGTGCGCATGGCGTTGCTGGAGGCGGACGTTGCGCTGCCGGTAGTGCGGGACTTTATCAGCCGCGTAAAAGAGAGCGCGGTAGGTCATGAAGTCAACAAAAGCCTGACGCCGGGGCAGGAGTTCGTCAAGATCGTCAAGGGCGAGCTGATTGCCGCAATGGGCGAAGTGAATACCGAGCTGAACCTGGCGGCGCAACCGCCGGCCGTGGTGCTGATGGCGGGCCTGCAGGGCGCCGGTAAAACCACCAGCGTTGCCAAGCTCGGCAAATTCCTGAAAGAAAAACAGAAGAAAAAAGTTCTGGTGGTTTCCGCTGACGTTTATCGCCCTGCGGCGATCAAACAGCTGGAAACCCTGGCGGAAAGCGTCGGTATCGACTTCTTCCCGTCCGATGTTAAAGAAAAACCGATCGACATCGTTAACCGTGCACTGCAACAGGCCAAGCTGAAGTTTTACGACGTACTGATCGTCGATACCGCCGGCCGTTTGCACGTTGACGAAGCGATGATGGACGAAATCAAACAGGTGCACGCGGCGATCAAGCCGGTGGAAACCCTGTTTGTGGTCGACGCCATGACCGGTCAGGATGCGGCTAACACCGCCAAGGCCTTTAACGAAGCGCTGCCGCTGACCGGCGTGGTGCTGACCAAGGTCGACGGTGATGCGCGTGGCGGTGCCGCGTTGTCTATCCGCCACATTACCGGTAAACCGATCAAGTTCCTCGGCGTGGGTGAGAAAACCGAAGCGCTGGAGCCTTTCCATCCGGACCGCGTGGCATCACGCATTCTCGGCATGGGCGATGTGCTGTCGCTGATCGAAGATATTGAAAGCAAGGTTGACCGCGAGCAGGCGGAGAAACTGGCTAACAAGCTGAAGAAAGGCGACGGTTTCGATCTGACTGACTTCCTGGAACAGCTGAAGCAGATGCGTAACATGGGCGGTATGGCCAGCATGCTGAGCAAACTGCCTGGTGCCGGCCAACTGCCGGACAATGTGAAATCGCAAATGGACGACAAGGTTCTGGTGCGCATGGAAGCGATCATCAATTCGATGACGCTGAAAGAGCGCGCCAAACCGGAAATCATCAAAGGTTCGCGCAAGCGTCGTATTGCGATGGGTTCCGGCATGCAGGTGCAGGATGTTAACCGCTTGTTGAAGCAGTTCGACGAAATGCAGCGCATGATGAAAAAGATGAAGAAAGGCGGAATGGCGAAGATGATGCGTGGCATGAAAGGTATGATGCCGCCGGGCTTCCCAGGCCGCTGACAGGTGCTTGCCCTCTGGGGCGAGCGCGTTTAAGCATTTGCCGTTCGCGGTGAAAACCGCCCGAAATATTGCTGGCCGAAAAAAGTAGTTGACGGTGATCTACGCTTTAGATTGCTTTTTGCGCCAAAATGAGTAAAATTTTCGGGCTTTTTATATTGCAACCGGGCCCCGTTCCCTCAATGGGGCCCGGCTGTTTTATTAACTAAAGAGGATGTTATGGTAACAATTCGTTTGGCACGTGGCGGCGCTAAAAAGCGTCCGTTCTATCAAGTAGTAGTGACCGACAGCCGCAATGCTCGTGATGGTCGCTTCATCGAGCGCGTAGGCTTCTTCAACCCGATCGCATCTGGTCAGGCTGAAGCACTGCGTCTGGACCTGGACCGCATCGAACATTGGGTCGGCCTGGGTGCAACCGTTTCTGATCGCGTTCATGCGCTGATCAAAGACGCTAAGAAAGCAGCTTAATCTGTCGCGGTGGTGGCAATGAGCAAGCAACTCAAACCGGTAGCACCTAAGCAGCCGATTGTACTCGGTAAAATGGGGTCTACTTACGGCATTCGTGGTTGGCTCAGAGTATTTTCATCCACCGAGAACGCCGAAAGCATTTTTGACTATCAGCCGTGGTTTATCCAGCAGGCGGGTCAATGGCAGCTTGTCGAGTTGGAAGACTGGAAGCGCCACAGTCAGGATCTGATCATCAAAGTCAAAGGCGTTGATGATCGGGATGCTGCGAATCTACTGACCAATCGCGAGATCCTGGTGGATTCGGAACAACTTCCTGCGTTGGTGGGTGATGATTACTACTGGAAAGACCTTATGGGCTGCCAGGTAGTCACGACCACCGGTTACGAACTGGGTAAAGTCGTCGATATGATGGAAACCGGTTCGAATGACGTGATGGTGGTGAAAGCTAACCTGAAAGATGCATTCGGCATGAAGGAGCGGTTGGTCCCGTTTCTTCATGGGCAGGTTATCAAGAAAGTCGATCTCACTGCTCGCGTGATTGAAGCAGATTGGGATCCTGGTTTTTGACCTCCGAATTAAACGGTCGAAACAAGTGGAATGACGGTATGGGGATTGGCTTGTGTTCATTGGTATTGTAAGCCTGTTTCCTGAGATGTTCCGCGCGATCACCGATTACGGGGTGACTGGCCGGGCAGTAAAAAATGGCCTGCTGAGCGTGCAGTGTTGGAGTCCGCGTGACTTCACCTACGACCGGCATCGTACCGTGGACGATCGCCCTTATGGCGGCGGCCCGGGAATGTTGATGATGGTGCAACCCTTGCGGGAAGCCATTCATGCAGCAAAAGCAGCGGCAGGCGAGGGAGCAAAGGTGATTTATCTGTCACCTCAGGGGCGCAAGCTGGATCAAACCGGCGTGTGCGAACTGGCGGCCAACCCGAAGATGATTCTGGTGTGCGGTCGTTATGAAGGGGTAGATGAGCGCGTGATCCAAACCGAAATTGATGAAGAATGGTCAATCGGCGATTACGTACTCAGCGGCGGGGAACTGCCGGCAATGACCCTGATTGATTCAGTCGCCCGTTTTATACCGGGTGTGCTGGGCCATCAGGCTTCAGCAGAAGAAGATTCTTTTGCCGATGGATTGCTGGACTGCCCGCACTATACCCGTCCTGAGGTGTTGGAAGGGATGGAGGTTCCGCCAGTTTTACTGTCGGGCAACCATGCCGAGATACGTCGCTGGCGCTTAAAGCAGTCGCTGGGCCGTACCTGGCTTAGAAGACCTGAACTTCTGGAAAGCCTAGCTCTGACTGACGAGCAAGCGGTGTTGCTGGCTGAGTTCCAACGGGAACATCAGGCCAAGCAACAGGACTATGAAGGGAACGTCTGAGCAACTGGCTCGACGGGACCGATATATCAGTTTACCTAGGGTAAGAGACATATTATGAGCAACATTATTAAGCAAATTGAACAAGAGCAGATGAAGCAAGACGTACCTGCATTCCGTCCGGGTGATTCCGTGGAAGTTAAGGTATGGGTCGTTGAAGGTAGCAAAAAACGTCTGCAGGCATTCGAGGGCGTGGTTATCGCTATCCGTAACCGCGGTCTGCACTCTGCATTCACTGTTCGTAAGATTTCCAACGGCGAAGGTGTTGAGCGTGTATTCCAGACTCACTCACCGGTCATTGACAGCATTGCTGTTAAACGTCGTGGTGCCGTTCGTAAAGCCAAACTGTACTATCTGCGTGAGCGTACTGGTAAGTCTGCTCGTATCAAAGAGCGTCTGAACCGCGTCGGCTAACGCTGCATCCAAAAGTTAATAGCTATAAAGGGGTTGGCATTATGCCAACCCCTTTTTTTATGCTCGCAAACCAGTGTTTGCATTTGCAAGATATTGGTTTGGAAATGCTACTTAAGAGAGCCCTTTAACAGACATAAAAAAGCCTGCGGTTGCAGGCTTTTTACCTTATAGCGCAGCGGCACGCTGTTTGCTTTTTTCCGGGTGTGGCTGTGCCGGAACAATATCACCGGGCTTTACAATCACTCGCGCGACGGACTCATGCGTGGCAAAGGTACAGCTACAGTTAATATTCTGGCATTGGTGATAGCGCTCTTTAGTCGCTTCACTGAGATAACGACTGGAGCGAGTATGGGCCACGCTACCGCAGAGTGGACAGTGCATCATAGTTGAATCCCTCTTTCGACTGCATCAAGTTATATGACTTATAATAGCTCATTAACTTGCAAAAGCAAGATTAAAACTTAAATGAAAGATCAGGACTCCGTTGCTTGATACTCCAAATCGGTCAGCAGGATATCCAGCTCGAGGGCACAGGTGTAGCCGCTGGCGCTCAGGTTATGAGTCACTTTGCTGATCACCCAATTTTGATTGTCGATCACGCTTTTGAAACCGCGCACTCGAATAGGGCGTTCGGGGAACAGCTCCGGGTGACCCTTGGCCAGATTGATGCTGAGCTTGGCGACGCCTTTTTGAATGCGCTTGAATAGCGCATCAGCGGCACGCATGGCGGACATCTTGTCGCGAAAGGTTTTTGGAATGTTATAGACCTTATCGGGCTGACCTACCATATAGTTATTTGGATCCTCCTTCTGGGCTACGGCAGGGCCAGGTTTGGCTGCCGGATGCTTCAGTGTCCTGTCTTTGGCTGCGGTCTCTTGACGGTGCAGACTCACTTTTCGTTGCGCTTCCTCCGGCTTATTCGTATTGAGCCAAACAGCAGACACACCAGTGTAGGCTTTGGCATCCGCTAGCTGAAAACTATGCCTGTCGCCATCGCCACGAGTCAGCGTCATCATGGGGATGGGATCGCCGGAGGAAGTGCGTCCCATGCCTGGCGTAAGGAAGAGGATCCGCTGATATTTAATACTTGCCTGGGCGCCATTCAAGCTCGCCAGGCGAGTCAGGAATTGCAAATCCGATTCATTGGTCTGATCGATATGCGGAACCTTGATGGCGGCAATTTCCGGAACAAGAGAAGGGGCGGGGAAGCCATTGCGATCCGCAATTTGCTGCACGATATGCCCGACGGTTTTATCGTGGTAAGAGTTATTGCGCAGCAGTGTCATTGAATTGCGAAAATCAGCGCTGCGGGCGGTAATTTGCAATGTATCAGGAGCGCCGCTGTGAGTAATGGTATCAACGATAAATTTGCCCTGGCCAATCAGAGCCGATCCTTGCCAGCCGAGGAACAATTCGACGACGGCCCCCCGTTCGGGCATACGCAATTGTCCATCGCTGTCATCCAGGGTGAGGTTCAGCGTATCGGCCGTGAAACCGCTAAAATCCTCCATCTTTAAGGTAATCAATCGATCGCGAATGTTTTCGGTAATGTCCTTTTCGCCCAGCGTGAGAATAAAATCAGGGGCGAGTTTCGCCCCCATCGGTTGGTAGTTCTCCGAGATCATAGCGTTATCCCCATCGTCTTCTGCGCTTTGTCGATCAGTTCCGCCGTTTGTTGGCGAAGATCACCAAACATGGCATGCAGAGACTCATCTACTCGTTTGAGGCTAATGTCGAAATTAATCTGTCGGGGTTGCCCATCTGGAAAGAAGTTGGTGCTGGTTTGGCTGATCTTCTGGATCACAAACATGCCGTAGATCGTGCCACTGCCCTCAATCAAGGGCCAGGCACGCCCCTGTTCCGCCATGGTTTGCAGTGACAATAACGAAAGGCGGCCACCGGTCAGTTCGGGCAGCAATTGGCCACTGAGCGTTATGGTTTCATCGTCGACACCAAGAAATTGAGAGGTTGCGCGTTGGCCAACGCGGTTGTTCTCCGGCCAGCGGTAGCCAATCTGGCGGTTCATGGTCTGATAAGGGACGGTACGCAGCATAAAGACGAACATCCCAAGCGTTAGCATCATGGTTTGGGCTCCTTACGTAAAGTGATAGTTGGAATAAGCCGCATTCTCGCTGTCCAACTGGTTTCTTTGATTTACAGTGGCGATGATCTGCTCCACTTCCTGACGGTCCATACCAGGGGTGGTATTAATGGTCATATGGTTGGTGATATTTCGGTTATTCGCCGTCGAGACAGCGCCCGGGGCGATTGCCGGTTGATAGTTCTGCACGGCGGCGTTGTCTTGCAAGGCCGATGAAGCCAGATCGTTTTTGGCTGCCTTGATCTGATCCTCATCCAACTCCGGGGGGGTAGTGCTTAGCAGACCTAACGTTTTCAACAACTTCACTATACTGCCGCTCAGTTTGGCGAAGAGCGCGATCGGCAAGGTAAGCACTGTAGTTAAGACTTCGCCAAAGATTTTGCCGTAGCTGGCGGCACTGTTTAGTCCTTCCTGCGTCATCTTGACGGGAGTCAGCAGCTCCTGAATGGCGGAGAACCCCTTTTTAACCAGGCCAATAATGGCGTCAAAAACGCTTAGCAAGGGTGAGAAGCCTTCAACTATCGGCGCGATAGCCGCAATAAAACCCTCTGCTACCCCACCCATGAAGGCGCTGATAGGCTCCCAATATTTATAGATTAAGGCGGCACCGCCGATAATCGCCGCGACTACCGCGATGATCGGCAGGCTCAGGGCGGCGAAGGCACCGGCTATAACTCCGCCAATGGCGGTAAATACGGTGCCCAGTAGGGCAGCACCGGCCATCAGCATGTTAATGGCACTCAGCGCTGGCACGATAAAGGTTCCTATGGCTGATAGGCCGCCAATCAGCGCAGTGATTGCTATGGCCACTGTCATCAGGCTATTGGCCAACGCGGGGTTTTCTGTTGACCATTGGCTGAGGGTGGTCAACCAGCCGGTCGCAGTTTGTGTCAGTTTGCGCAGGGATGAGTTCTGACCGTCGAACAGATCAATGCGAATGCTATCCCAAGAGGAGAACAGTTTTTGGATATCGCCATCCAGGTTATCCCCCCTGACGGTAACCATCGCCTGAGCCGCACCATCGACGTTCCCCAAGCTACTTCCCTGAGGGGCGAGTTGTGCAGCAGTTTGTTCCAGGTCCATGCCATTTTTTAGGGCTGCAGGTGCGGCGGCCTGCAGTTTTTTATCGAGATCGCCCAGGCTCAGCTGATAGCTGCTGCTGGCTTTGGCCATCACATCGGCGATCTTTCCTGCCTGATCGGCAGGTAACTGAAAGGCCTGTTGGATCCCCGCCAAGGTTTTGACCGTTTCGTCGATGCTGCTACCGCTGGCCTTGGCCAGATTTAGCGCGGCGGGTGCTGCCGTCAAAACCTCCTGAGGGTTGTAACCGGCGTTCGCCAAGGCAGATTGAGCCAAAGCTGCGTCCTGCGGGGACTGCGCCTTGGCCGCCATGCCAGTTGCCTGCTGGCGTAGGGCAAGTAGCCGTGGGTCGTTATTGTCCAATCCCAGCTGGGCTTGCACATCGGACATCTGCTGTTCAAACGCCATACCCGGCGCGAACAAACTTTTGCCGGCGCTGAAAGCTTGGCCTGACAGAGTTAGTCCTTGTGAAGCGACACCGCCAAGTTTTCCAATTTTGTTCTGACGGGTTTGAAAACCATCGATCACTTCTGTGCGCCTTTGCTGGCTCAGCTTTTGGCGGGTACCTTGCTCAGCGCCCAGATAGCCTTGTGTCGCCTCTATTTTTTGCTTGGCCTGTTGTTGGGCGCCGCTTAAATTGGCGGTATCAATCCCTTGGCCCTGCAGTCGTTTTTCCAGACGACCCCGTTGGGCAGACAGCAAGGTTCCGCGGGCCTTTTGCACGACGTAATTGAGATTCGACTGTTGTGTCGTTTCAATATCTTGAGGTGAAGACAAAAACGCAGGCAACGTTTTACGGGTATTTTGAATTGTATCCAACTGCGCGAGCACATCAGCCTGTGCCGTGCTTATTTTTAGTAGCTTTGTTAATTGTGCCTGGTTTTTCTGTTCTGTTTTAAGCTTCTGGCGGAGGTTGCGGACAGTGGTGTTCGCATTTGCCAGCGCCTCTTTACTGTCGGTATTACTCATCTGTTTTTACTCCGCTGCGTTGCAGCGCTCTGTAGCGCCAGCCTATTAGCTCTGTCAGCGTCATGCCGTTCATCTCCGATGGCGGCCAGTGAAAAATCACTGCGATATCCGCCATCAGATCGTCCACGGTCAGAACGGGGTCGATGCTTACCCGACCGATTTCGGCGACAAAAAACCGATCACCTGGCCAGCCAGAGCAATCAGATCCGGCAGCTCCAGGCGTGCACATTCTTCCTTGGTCAGATTTGGATAGGTGACGCGCGGCAGGATGGTGATCAAGGCATCGACGTCGGCGTTAGCCAGTGCGGCCAAACCGATACCGCGCAGGCTGCCTGCGTTCGGTTTGGTGATTTGCACTTCGCGGATCTCGCTATCGCCACGTTTGATCGGCGTTTCCAGCACTACGGTGTTTTCTGGGGATGTGTTCAGTTCCATGGGGATTCCAATTATTGTCAGGGAAAGAGGGCCAGCACAGCGGCTGGCCATTGAAGTGATAAATTACAGACCGATGGCGCGGCGATGGGCTGCCAGCAGATCCACACCGTCGACTTTTTCGATCATGTTGACGGTATCGATCTCGATCAGTTCTTTACCGTCGATACTCAATTTGAAGTAGGTGCAGTCGGTAGAAACCTTGGTCTCGGTGTCTTCGCCTTGCTTGAAGTCGCCGCTGTCGATTTCTTTGTGGCGGCCGCGCATCACGACTTCGAGTGCCGATACTTCGCCGGTGTCATCACGCTGGAAAGAACCGGTAAAGCGAAGTGGTACCGCATCGACACGGCCCCATTGTTTCAGCACCAGTTCATCGATGCCGCCCATGGTCCATTCGACTACCAGCGCATCATCGTCCAGGCCGAAGTCCACAGATGCTGCGCCGCTCATGCCGCCGCCACGGAATTTCTCCAGTTTGCGGGTCAGTTTTGGCAGGGTCATGGCGGAGACCACGCCCATGTAGTTGAAGCCGTCGTTAAACAGGTTCAGGTATTTCAGTTTTTTTGGCAGTGCCATGATTCAGGTCTCCTTAGCTGTTCACGGACGCGGCGAAGTTCGCCAGGTAACGATCGGTGATGCGCTGGCGCAGGGTCAGATCTTCCAGCGGTGGCACCGGGGTGAAGTCGTAGTCGATAAACAGTTTGCCGGCCTTCAGGGTTTCCTTGTCGTTGGCGCTTTCGTCATACCAGCAGTCGCCGTCAATGATCAGCCCGGCGGACTTCAGTTCGCGGAACTTGGCTTTGATGCCGTCGATCATGTCGCGGATCAGCGTAGGGGTAACCGGACGGTCAACGGCCCACAGATGCGCTTCGGCCATGGTGTCAGCCAATACCTGGGCTGTACGGGTGTAGTTCTCGAACTGGAATAACGGATCGTCGGAGCAGGTGCGTGAGCCCCAGAATTTGAAACCGTCTTTGCGGATCAGGGTGGTGACGCAAGCCTCGTTCAGCAGGTCAGCGTCGGTGCCGACGGTTTGCAAATCCCAGAATACGCTGGCTGAGATGCCACTGACGCCGTTGACGCCGACGTTAGACAGGGTTTTATGCCAGCCGGTTTCCTGGTCAATCTTGGCTCGCAAGCCGAGTGCACGGGCGGTGGCGTAAGCGATATCGCTACTGTTGGTGGTGGTGTTCCAGTTAACAAAGTCCGGCCAGATCAGCATCAATTCGCGTTGGCTGAAACCTTCGCGGTATTTGATGGCGTCGGATACGGTTTTGCAGCCGTAAGCGCTGATATACCCGAAGGCGCGCAGCTGCTGGCAAATGCTGGCCAGTGCGGTAGCCACTTCCAGGTTGTCGTGGCCCGGCACACCCAGGATGCGTGGTTTCACACCCAGTTCGGCCTGTGCCGCCAGCAACGCTTTCATGCCGGTGTATTTGCCGTTTTCATCCGCGCCGCCAATAATATTGGAGGTGGTTTCGGCCTCATCCTGACCTTCTGCCACGCGTACAACGACGGTAACCGGTTTAGCCTGCTCGGCGATTGCCAGCAGCGAACGCGCCAGGGTACCTTTCTTGCCGGCTTTGCCGCTGGCGGCCAAAACGTCAGTGATCAACACGGGGGTGTTGAGGGGGAACAGGGTTGCATCGGCATCTTCTGCAGTACAAACCATGCCGACAATCGCCGTCGAGACGGTGGAAATTACGCGGGTGCCTTCGTTGATTTCGAGGACACGCACGCCGTGGTGATAATCACCCATAGCATTACTCCGTTTGTGGTTGGTCATAACAGAATGCCCTGCGCGATGGGGGCGTGCATCTCATTGGGTATGTATCAGAACTGGTACAACAGCAGGAAAATCAAGATAAAAAAAACGCCCCGGGCGGGGCGTTTAGCAAGATTATTGAGGCGGCTGCGGCCAGTCGATATCGGGGGCTGCGCCAGGATCGACCCTGCTGAGCAAAACGCGATAGGTTTTCCAGGCGGTTAATTGCTTTTGCTCCTCTTCACTCGCCATTTCTAACTCGACGGCGTCGTTGAGCATTGCAATTTGCAGTGAAGCCTGTTTACTCAGATCCTGTTTTTTATTTGTAGCTTGCTGCTGTAATTCCGTAACTGAATACGTGCGAGGCTTAACCTGTGTTCCGTCAAAAAACCAGCGGCCATCAATATCAGCATGTTCCGGAAGTTGCTCTATTTCGGCAACGCTCATGTTTTCCGGGAAAAAACCAGATGCATCAAAATGACCATCAGTATTCGGTTTGTTGGAGATTGAGCGAATGATACCATTCAGATCATACATTATCTTGATTGTGTCATTGCGAAATGTCTTTTGGCATTCATACCAATCATCGCCGCCGTCAGACTTTAAAAATAAAACACCATGCGAGGCAGCCAGTAACTTTTGCTCTAAACTTTCAGGCTCAGTCAGAGTGAAGTTTTTTATGTTCTTCATTTTAAACGCTCCATACGGTAACCCAGTTACCATTGATATTCTTTTGCAACGGACGACGATAAATCACATCTATCAACTCATCGCGATTGTTATTTGCTGCACCAGTAAGTACATAACCTGCACTATCAGAGTAACCAGGTCCGTTCCACGAGGCTGCACTTTCTAAATTTCCAAGGCGAATATCTCTTACAAAGTTTTGATTAAGGTAGTTATATAAGAACCCCCCCCAAATGCTGCCATTGATATCGCCATTGGTTTGAAAGGCGGCACTGCCAGAAAATAATGTATCTCCGGCATGGAATTCACCTGTTACATATAATTTCCTATCAATATAAGCATCAACACCAACAGAAAAGTTCTCATTAACTCGAACAGTTTTAGCTCCTAGGGTTAGCTGTCCCTGTTTTTCATTGATAATACGGACGTCATAATCCCCAGAGGTATTTGCATAATGAAAGTCTATATAAGGAGATGTTCCAAACAGTTCAACACCGGCTTTAGCTGTCAGTTGACCTGAAATAACCGAGTTACCATTCACCGATAATGACGGCGTGGTCAGCCCTGACTTGGTTTCAATAGATCCATTAACTGTCAGGCCACCGATAATGGTGTCGCCGCTCTGTTTAACAAACTTGCCATCGGCCTCGGCCTTGTTGTAGGCCCCAACATCTGCCGCTGTGGGTTTAAAACCAGTGGTATAAATCCGGGACCATGCCAGCGGTTTCTCCGAGGTACTGGAATTGCCGATATAGGCCGTTCCATTATTTTGCACCGCCAGATACCCGCTGGAAGGGCCCCCATCGCAAGGGAGATTCAGTACACCATAGACCCCACCCCCTGGCGAATTTTTTGATGTGCTGTTGACCCGATAAATTTCACCAAGGTTGCTGTAGGTATCTGCATGATGTCTTGAGCCTGCGCCGAGGCCGAATGCGCCGACCTCCATCAAATTTGTAGCTTCAGTCCCTACGTTACGGGTGGCGGCGGTGCCCAATTCCAGGTTGCCGCGGGCGACGGACTTATTCGTCAGGTCTTTCAAATTTGCGGCGATCTTCAATGAGGTGTCATTGACCGCCTTCACCGCTTTTGGCGTAGCTGCCAGGGTTTCGCTGCTGCTATTGCTGTTACTGCTTAACTGGGTAAAGCCCTTGGCGAGTAGGGTCGCGTCTGGGTGGTTGCGTGAGCGGGCATGTTCGGCGATTGCGGCATCCAGCGTATCGCGGGAAACCAGCACGGCAGTTTTGTCTGCCACAATGACTGCGCTGGCGTCGCCTTTTACCAACAATACCATGCGTACCACTTGGGTGCGTCCGGCGCCTTCTGCCAGTAGCGGTTTGTAGGTGTCGGGCGTATTTGCCACCGCCACCAGCACACCGCTTTTATCGTACAGCCCCAGCTCACGGATCCACCAGCCGCCGGTATCTTCGGGGATCACCTGTTCGGCGATCACCTGGTTGCTGCTATCTGCGTTGACCTGCAGGGAGTTCAGCACTGCGCGCCGTTTTTCATTCACCAGTTTGGTTTGGTTTTCGCTGGGCTGGGTTGCGGAGCCGCCGCCGTCACCGACCGCCATCTGGGTGATCTCCAGCTTCTGGCCGGTTGCTGCGGCGTTGGCCAGCAGCGCTTTGCCCTGTTCGGTGAGCAGGGCGCGGTATTTTGCTGTCATGTCGTTGCTCTCTTTTGTTTGTCGGCCAGATAGTTGAGGCCGTTCTTGTACATCACATACAGGCTCAATCCGCGCAGGATTTCACCCGACCAAAAACCGAAGAACATCCCGTTGTCGGTACCGGGACGCGGGGCAGGGGACCAGGCGCCATCCATTACGTCACCGGTGGTGAGATAGTTCTTCTGTAACTCTGTAACGCATTGCTCGATGAAGTGTTCTGTACCGATAACATGGCTGCCGGCCATTTTCGCCATCACGGCACCTGCCAACCACAGGCCACACATATGGCCTGTGAAGTCATGTTTGTTGGGTTGCGGGAGATCACTCATCGGGAAGTCAGTGGGTGTAATACCGCCGGAGTCCTGGGTAAAACCAATCAACCAATTCAGCCAATTTTCGACATAGTTGACCAGTTTGGGCGGCGGTGTTTTTCCCGTCAGCGTTAGCTCATGCCAGGCGCGAGCCGCGCCAAAGAAAGCTCGCGGCTGATAACCGGACCAGGCGGTGTTGTCGCCCCAGTGGTACATGGTCCAGCTGTCTGCGCTGCCATAGCTCAGGTTGTCCCAGCGATTCCAGATATAGGCGGAAGCTCCGGGACCCAACACGCCAAACTGCTGCTGATACCACTGCTGCGATTGCCATAGAAATTCGGTCATGTTGTTGAGCATGACACCGTCGGGATCGGCATCGGCGTGCACGAAAATAAAGGGATACTGATAACCCGGATAAGGCATGCCGTGCCAGCCGTCGAACTGTTGGCTATCTGCCTGGTAGATATTGGAAAAGGGAATTACGCCGGGAGCACAGAACAAACTGTCCTGGCGGTGGCCCACTATCGTGCAATCACCCAGCAGTGCGGTATAAGGATTCTCCGCTTGTAGCGTGACGCGGTATTTGATGGTGTAACCGTCGTCGGCGCTGAAGGTCGGCGGAATGTCGTTCAGTACGTAGTAACTGAAGTTGGCGTTCGTTGTATCGGCATCTTGCAGAACAGTGACCTGGTCAACCGAGCTGAAATTAGGTCTGACAGGTTTCTCATCGCCATCCTGATGGTCCGGTTGATAGCCGCTTAGTACTGCTGTAGCCGGATCGAAGGTGGCCAGCATCCATTGATCGCCGGTGGCGGGCAGCATCCAATACCAGCGCCATTTATCGTCATCCTCTATACGCAGGTTGAAGTCGGCGTCGGCACGATAAACCAGCTGGTTGACAGGAAAACGCTCTTCGGCAGTTAGCCAGGCACCGATCACCATTCCGGCGTCATCATTGGGGAAAAGGGCGTTAATCACCGTTGCACTGCGTTGATCGTAAACCTGTTCCTCAAACAGGCTGCTAATCACGCAGCCGCCGTAATCGGTCACTGCACGCAGGTCGGCCAGCAGATAATCGCTGCCGTCCTTGCGAGTCAACGCCGCCAGACTGGTTAGCGCGATATCGTAGGTTTTTACCTGAGCTTGGGTGGACTGCGGTAGGCCGATCCCCCAGTTGGAGCTCAGAGTGTCATTTTTCTCCGGCGAGATGGCCAGCTGCAATTTGCAGGAAATGGGTTGGTTTAGGTCGTCAACGCCACCGAAACTGGTGCGAACTTTAGATTTATTGCTGATGCGAAACCACACCGATTGCTGCTCCAGCGATTGCTGTGAAGCAACGTCCTTGCGCACGGCGATCATGCCATCGGCGTTACGCGTATAGTTGACCGGTGCATCGGCCGGATATGACCAGTCGTAGGAGATACCGTCGGTAAACGGCGTATTGGCCTGCAGGCTTTGGCGGAAAAACTTATCCTGTGCATCAATGTCAGTATATTCAATAGCGGTGAATTCAACGCTTTTCCAGGCGTTGTAATAGCGCTTTTCATGGGTGATTTTGTGCAGCAGATAGCAGGCATCGGCGAACCACAGCTCGGCATCTGCCGCATTGCCCATGGCATTGTGCTGGACCGGCACGTGCAGTGGGCGATTGTGCTGGATCTGATTACGTTCAATCATGACGCCGCCGTGTTCAACGGGCTGACGATTGGCGAAGTTCAATTTATGGTTGCCGCTGAGCGTAGCGTCTTTCAGTTGAACGGTACCGAACTGCTCGGCGGGAAGGTCTCGGGCCATAATGTCGCCGTCGGCGTTAATCTGAAAGCCCTGCCAATTAATGACCCACGCGACATCGTAGCGTTTACCGTCGCTGTTCCAATCCACGTTGCCGGCGGCGTTAACTGCCCGTACCTGCGCATTGATGGCGTCCCATGCCAGCGTACCGTCAAAAGCGAAGGTCGCAATATCCAGATATTCCCCCCAATAAGGCGCGCCGTGCGGGATCTGGGTTCTACCTTTATTAAAGGTCATAGGTATGCCTTTGAAACCGCTGTGCGTCGGATCCTTGCTGTCTACCGGCCAGTTGGCAGGCACGGGTTCCTTGGCATTGACGATCCAGTTGGCCACCCACCGTTGAGGTTTTTCCGGGATCGGGGCACCGCCGTAAAAATGCATCACGTAGGCATCGAAGCAGGCGATAGCCTGATCCAGGTACTTTTGTTGCTGAGTCGCCAGATAGGCGTGGGCATAGCCGAGGATCTGCAGCGATTGCCCTTCGGTGGTGGCGTCGTTGGGCAATCCCGCCATGCGGGAGAGCTCACGTTCATGTCGTGAATCGGCAAGAACATGCTCTTCGTTGATGACAAAATGTTGTTGGGTCGAATCCAGAGTGGTGCCGGTATTACGTTGTAAAAACTGGAAGTGACCGTCCAACATCTGGCGAGCAAACTCGACGTAATCCGGGTAGACGGTGGTGATCTCTGCGTCATAATTGCCGCCGGCTACATCGATGCTGCCAGAGGCTTCCAGGTTCAGTGCCAACCCGCTCAAGTGACGGCTAACCGGTTTGGCATCGGCGATCATCCGCTCCATTTCCAGGTACATTTCCTCGGTGATACCGCTCTCCAGTACGCCGATATCCAGAGAGAATGTGCCGGGTTCAGCATTGGTTTCCCACCATTCACGCAGTTTGATCAGATAGCCCAATGGTTCCACTACGCGGCGTATGGCGCCGATGGTGCCTTTATGGCGATGCACGAAGAAGGCAGAAGAAACGACGCTGCGTTTGGCTTCCTCTGCCCAACTCTCGTCCCAATGATCGACGGAAAATGCCCAGGCCAAATACGGCAGCAGGTTGACCGGGCAGGTGGCCGGGTTCCACAACTCGCGCAGAGGTACCGGCATTGAGGCCAGCTCGGCGCAGGCCGCTGCTGCTGCGACCTCAAGAGGTGAGGAGCCGACCGGTAACAGACGGTTACTCATCGGAACCCCCTACGGTCAGGAGATAGCTGGCGCAGTACGACGCCTGGGTTTTATCCAGCACAATATCGGCCTGTGGGCTTTTCAGCTCGACTCGCTGAACCCCCTCGGCATGCAGGGCCGCATAAATTGCCGACAGGCGGATATCACGCCCCAGACGGTGTTGGGCGCTGATGTAGCTTTTTAACTTGGCTTCTGCGGCACGGCGGATCGGCTCGGCTTCTGGGCCGGGGTAGAGATAAAGCACGGCATCGATACTGTAGTTAACGATGGTGGCGGAACGCACGCTGACGCGATCTGCCACGGGGCGTACGTCTTCATCGTTCAGCGCCTTGTCGACGATAGCCACCAACTCGGCGCTGGCGGTGCCATCGCCCTCACGCGACAGCACCGAGATCAATACGTTGGCAGGGCTGGGACTGGTGGCGGAAACGTCGGCGACTCGGCCGTCGGCGGAACGGCCGTGGTATTCGTAGGAGCCGCTGGAACCGGCGACGCTCAGCCCTTCGAAAGCCTGCTGGATACGTACGCGAAAATCACTGTCGGACTCCATAATTGCCGCTACCGGAGGAATGGCCGTATCGTCAGGTTGCTGAACCACCAGGCGTTCAACCTGGAAATTGCCGCCAAGTTGATCGAGATCGCCGCCGCCGGCATAACCCAGCATCACCGCCTGCGCGGCCTCGTTAATGCGTTGGCGCAGGACCAACTCGCGATAAGCGTTCTCCTGCAGGAGTTTGACGATGGGCTCTGAGTCCAACGTCAGCGTACGGGCGATAGCTTCTCGTTGTTCCTCCGGGTAGAGGGAAATTAATGTGGCTTTACGAGTGGCCAGCAGCGACTCGTAGTCCAGGGGTTCCACCACCGTTGGGGCGGGTAATAAGCTCAGGTCAATGGTTGCCATGGTGTCAGCTCACAGAAACAGAAAGAGAAAAGGTATCCGGCGTATCGGTGCGATTGCCGGTAATGTCGACCACCATTTTTCCGTCAAAGGTGGTGTTAAAGGTGATGCCGCTCAGTCGAATGCGTGGTTCCCACTGCAGCAATGCGCTGTAGCAGGCGGCCATAATCTGCAGCCGCAGCACATCGTTTTGCGGTTGATCCAGCAATTCGGACAGCAGTGAGCCATAACTACGGCGCATAATGCGTGAGCCGAGCGGGGTGATCAGAATGTCGCTCACTGACTGACGGATATGTTCAAGGTCGGTGAGCGCGCGGCCCGAGCCGCGATTCATGCCAAGATATTTCGCGTTATTCATGCTGGTTTGTCCGTTTGGCCTCCGCCGTTTTGCACGCCGCCGTGGGTGTGGGTATGCACCACAATGCCGTTCGAGCTGATGCTGCCGCCGGAGTGGTTGAGATCGCCGGTCATCGAACCGCCTTGACGGATGGCGATGGTGCCGGTGGTTAACAGCTGGGTGCATTCCACTTCAGGCGCATCCAACGTGATCTTGCTTGTTGCACGGCAGGTGATGCTCGGTGCGATGACATTGACCTGCTCTGTAGCTTCAATCGTGGCGCTTTTGATGCCGACCGCTTTCAGCGCTCCCTCTGCTGGCTCGTATTCGATAACGGCACCGTCAGGGAAGGTGATGTGTGCCGCCTGGGCAGAGGCTGACGGAGCTGGATGGGCATCGGAAAAAACTCCGGGCAGGACGAAGGCCGTTTCGAGTTCGCCACCTAACGACAGCACCAGAACCTGCTCACCAATGCTGGGTGCCCACCAGGAACGTGCGCCACCGGCACGGCCTGTCAGCCAGTTAAGCCAGTCGGTGAGGTTGCCACCGGTGGCGACGCGGCAGCGTCCGCGGTCAAGGTCGACCTCGCTGACGGTACCGATACGTATCAGGTTGCGCACCAGGCGCTGAATATCGAAGTTGTCTGTGTTCATTTCTCAAGAATGCCGCCGTAAGAGGGGAGCGACAATGTGGCGGCGTTTAGCTGACGCCAGCACAACCGAAGCCGTCCCGAAAGTCCGTTTATGACTGCTGAAATTGGCTGATCAGCTCGCCGTGCAGATACACCTGAGTGAAGCGAATGATGTTTTCTGGTTCTGGCGGTTCTGCCAATGGCGTGATGTGCAACGCCCCCTCGCGTTGTTCAACCTGAATGCGTTCGGTCAATTGCAACTGCAGATCAAGCTGGCCGGCAGCACTGACATCGCGCTTGAATGCAAAGCCGCTTTTACGTTTTTCCGCGTTAGCGAGAATGTCGGGTTGGTGGCTGCGCAACCAAGTCAGTACGGTGACCATCACCAGCTCTTCCTCGGCTGATTGATCGCTTAGCGCCAGATTGAGCTGATATTGGTATTCGAATGACAACGAGGGGCCCAACGTAGAAACCACGCGGCCATTATCGAGGCTGATGTGGAGCTTGTCGGGGTGTGCCTGCAGATCCGGCAGGGCACTGATCAGTGCCGTACGTAATTGTTCGGGTTTTAACATGGTGTCTCTCCTGGCAGGTGGGGCCTGTTTGGGTGGTTAAATCGCATGGGATGTTTTCTGCAGCCGCGAGTAGCGCTAGGTGCCCTGCAGGCACAGCGCTCGTTCGGCGTTGCGGCGGCGTTCCAACCCCTGGCTTTTGGCGCCGTTGACGTAGATCCAACGGGGCAATTGTTCGCAAGCCGCTTGCCACTGCTGGCGTTTGATCAGGGTGGCCAGCGTGGAATTGCAGGCGGCGCTGACGCCGACATTGAAAGCAAAAGCGCTGACCGCGTCATAAACCGGTTGCGGCATCTCTACGTTCATACAGCGCGCTATGCCACGTTCGACGGCGCGGACATCCTCGAGCAGATTGGCAGCCGCCTGACGTGGGTTAATGACGGAGCCCGGTTTCACGCCGGCGGTATGGCCGATGCCGTTGGTCCAGACACCTGCGCTGCACTGATAGGGGGCGAGTTGGCAACCTTCGAAATCGGCAATCAGACGTAACCCCTGTTCGGAAGTGTGCAGGGTATTGAACTGGGGCAGCAGGGCGACGAGGGCTAAAATAGCCGCCACGCTGCAGCGTTTAGCGAGTGAGTTCATCGTAGACTCCGCGTTTCAGACCGTTTTTTTTTAACGATTTCAACAGCTGGTAACTTTTACGTCGGTAGTACCAATTCACCGCGAAGGTACCGACACCGACTGCCGCACCGACCAAAATGGCGATGTCCTGTGCGGAGTGTCGTCCCATCCAGGCCAGACAGGCTGCCACGAGGTAGGCAAGCGTTGAGGTGAGTTTCTCCATCGCTTAGTCCCACAGTTTTACTGTTTCTCGTTGAGCGGCCGCCGGCAGGTCCGGCAGTTCGACCGGATGACCATGGGGCAGTAGCGGGCCTACGTCGGCCAGGCCGCGATTCGCGCTATAAACCTGTTCCACCAGGCGCTGCGTGCTGCCGTAATAGCGCCAGCAAATCGCGTCAATGGTGTCACCTTGTTGTGCATAAATTTTCATCGTTACCTTCCGGCGATGTGATTGAGTGATATAGGCATGACGGCCCAGGATAGGAACCAGTTTCCCGCGCGGTGCAGGCATCGACAACGCGATGAGGTTGTGGATGGGCTGGCACAACCGAGGGAGAAGGAAATGCCGCTGGCAGAAACGAGAACACCCGCCGGGAGCGGGTGTCGGAATGGGTTTTTAGCGCAAGCAGACGCTGGCTTAGCGGGAGTCCTGGCCGCCCGCCTGGTAAAATATTTCTTGATAATCATTGTCTGGCAGCACCTGGCTGGCCAGATCCGAGATCAACGACATGGCGATCAGAAACTCGGCGGCGTTGCACTGTGCTGCCTGCGAAACATCGGCGATGAACTGGATGCGGGACAGTGTTACCTGTTGTTTATCCATAATTTCCACTGTTCTTGCCCTCTCATAAGTATACTGTTTATTTATACAGTATTAAGCAAAACGCTAAAGGCGTCAATGATTGGATTTATCATTTGTGCTGTAAAAATTTGCCCAGTCATTGATTAGCGGAAATTGTACAAGGCGTCCGTCGAAAGTGATTTTTCCTCCCCTTACCAGTACTTCTAGCTGCCAGCGTTGAGGATCTATGCCTAGCTGCCGTAAATCGCGAGCAATCACCAGGCAACGCTGTTGTTGTGTCGCGGTTAGCCGTGCGGAAGGCGCCGCAGGTGGGCGGCTAATCATCAGTGATCCACAGTTATTGTCAGAACTCCAAGGTGTCGATGGGGCGTGACTTTTGGCGACAATTCGCCATTGCAGCGTACGAGTGCGGTATATCCGATCGGAACCCAGATGGGGAGAATAAATGCCGACTACCTTTTGCACCTGCTCGTCGTAGCTGTTCAGCGTTGGCGAAACATCACGTGCTACGCGTACCCACTGGTTGCTGCGTGGTACGTTGGCACCGCCCTGAGCGTCGATATAGCCGGCGAAATCCCCGGCATCGGCTGCCGCACGTACGGCTTCTGTCCGTTCATCGAACTGCTGTGACAAGCTTTGTCCCCGAATGCGCCGGCATTCGCGATACGCGCCTATGCTGGGCAGGCCAAAAGGGTGAAATTGCGGAATACGCCAGGTGCTGGCCCAGGCGCTGACCGCATAGGCGGTTTCGCACAACGGGGTACCGGTCTCGTGGTCGATCTCTCCTTCCAGCGCATAGCCATCGAGATTCTTGGCAACGTATTTGGCCATGTAAGCTGCCGCGCCGCCGCGGTTCAGGTGTTTGTGGTGGCAGCGATTCTCTTGCGCACCGGGTTCCTCGGCATCCTGCTGCAATGCGTAGCGCAGCAGAATATCGATCACCGCTTGGCGGTGGGACTGAGGAGTAAACAGCAGCAGATGCCAATGCGGTGTACCGTCGTGGTGCGGTTCTACCACCCGTATGCCGTAGACCTGGAGTTGACGATCCTTGAAGGCCGTACGCATTTTGCTCCATTGTCCCACCAGGTAACGTTGACCATCTTTAGGGGTGAAATCCTCTCGATCCCAGCGGTGATTAAAGCGTGCCTTGCCATGGCCGCCAGTTGTGCGGGTGGGATGAAAACGGGCGGGGAGGGTCAGAGTGACAAACAGGCCGACGTGATGGTTGTGAGCAGCGTAGGCTTCAATACCTGCAAGGGTGTTCATTAGCTCCATACGACGAATCGCCGGGTTGGCAATGCTGCCCAGCACTTTTTCCATCAGATCAATTCGCTCGCCGGTTAGGGTATTTTCCAAATCACAACGGCGTAGATAATCCAGGTTTGACTGGCGCCGTGCCTTGACGTCGCGAATGGCTTGCCGGCTGGCGTATGGTGAAGTGCTGCGACTGACGTTGCCAATAGCAATCAGCAACGCCTCTCTCCACTGCATGCGTTGCATCTTCAGACGGCGTAGCCACCAGCGATCGCTGGTCAGTCTCGACAGCGCCGCGACTGCACGGTGGCTGTCCAGTCTCTCTTTGCGATAACACTGCCAATACATGGGCTGAATGTTGAAGGCGCGTGCCATGCCAGCAATCTGGCCATACAGCTGCGTCTGAATTTCAGGTTGCAGCAGCACCGATACATCCCCCGCATGTCTCGCCAAGAGGGTATCGCACTCGCTTTGATAAACCGCCAATAACTGACCTGCGATACGTTTTGCCAGTTGCTCCAATGCCTTGTCACCCAGTGCCGGCAAAGCGTTATAACAATCAGCCTCATTGCCAAAGCGTTCTGAGGTTTGCCGCTTCAGACCGAATTTAAGGTTTACCTGCTGGATCCGCGGCCACATTCGGCGTTCGAAAACCAGCACCAGATAGCGCCAGGCGGCCTGCGGACCCTGTTGGCTCAGCAGGTGCTGGTGACGCTCGATAAACTGCGTTCGCAGGTAATAAGGCAGGGTGTTGACGCGCTGCAGTGCGGCCTGCCACTGGCGCAGCCGGTCACGGTTCAGCGCCGGTTCGCGGCCAATGGCTGGCCGCGGAGCATTCCAGGGATAGGTGCCTTCAAAGGAGGATGAGGGCTGACTGCCGCCAATGGCGAGGGGAGCAGACATCGTTTAACGTCGGATAAAATGACGTTGTTGAGCTTCGACGAGTTCCTGGCAGGTTACGCAGCGACTGACTCCGGCAATGGCTCTGCGCCGTACTTCCGGGATCGCTGCGTCACATTCTACGCAAAACAGCGCAGAAGCCTGGATGACTACGGGTCTGGCATGCGCTATCTGCTTCTCAAGCATCAGCGCCTGGCGCTCTTGCGCCATATCAATGGTATCAGCCATCGTGTGTTCTCCTGATTGAGGGAATTTGGGCCGAGCGACATTCGGCGGGTTGCACGCCATAAGTCGCAGAACGGCTATTTCTTCTGATTGAGCAGGCAGTCTTCTTCGCTGATATAGCGAGGCAGCGCTTTACCCAGTTCAATGAATGCATTGAGCGTTGCAACAATCCTCTGCCGTTGCGGATAGCTCATCTCGTGGAACCGCAGCATGACGTGATGTTCAGTCAGACCGGCGTGAAAACAGAGCGTATGACGCAGATGCAGCGGTGCCGTGTTGTAAATCTCTTCGGCCTGATTTTTATGTTGAGCGAACAGCGTACGGCGGATTTCAGCAATGCGCCGCAGGCCGATAGCCCGTTGCTCTTCACTCGCCAGCAGCATGGCAACCTCCCTGGATGCGGATTGATGAGCAGGCTTGCAAAAGCGAGCCGGAGTGGCGTCTGATTGATCCTGAAACGTCGGGATCTGTTCTCTTTTCATCAGATAACCGCCGGTGAATCTCGCTATTGGCTCGCCATGGTGTTTGCATTTTCATCAATCATGTCGCATCATCTTAACTAAAGTGACATAGGTACCGTTCCTGTAACGATATGACGGCACTTTAGATCGCAAAATGCGACTTGTAAATGCAGATTTTGATTTTAATCGGTGATGATATGCGTGAAGAGACTGTGAACGATAACGCCTCCGTAGGTGCAGTGATTGAGAGAGTCCTTTCATCTTATGGTGTTGGAACGCAAAAAGAACTGAGTGAAATCTTAGGGATAGCCCCTAATAACATCAGCAGTTGGCAGCAGCGCGGCAGCGTGCCCGGCTATGTGATCATCAGCTGTGCGCTGGCCACGGGGGCTGATTTGGCCTGGTTGATGACAGGTGAACTCGCAAAAGCAAAAAACGAACGCAAGCCCATTCAGCCGGCTCAAGGCAAGGCGCTTTACGATCGGGTTCTGGCCTCCGGTGGAAAAGGTGTTCTCCGCCGCATCCTCGATGCCTATGGATTCAGCTTGCAGAAAGAATTGGGGGATTTGCTGGGCATTTCATCAGGCACCATGAGCACCTGGGTTCGTCGTAACTATTTCCCAGGGGATATCGTAGTGACCTGCGCTCTGGATACCGGCGTTTCTCTGTTATGGCTGGCAACCGGGCAGGGGGAAATGTGGGGGGGCGGCACGGCGGAGGCTGCACCTGCGGGCGGGAAGACACTACCGAAATACCGTCTTATCGCCGGTCAGTTGAAAGAGGCTGGAGAGTGGCTGACGGACAGCTCGCTGATCCCGGCCGGTACGGTGCAACCGGCCTATGTCGATGGCGGGCGTGTCTCTTGGCTGGTGGATTTGGCGGTGACGCACATTGCCAATGGCCGTTGGTTGATCGATATCGACGGCAACCTTGATGTCTATGATATTGCGCGTTTGCCGGGCAACCAGGTACAGGTCAGCGGGGGGAATGCGGATTTCCAATGTTCTACCGATGCGCTGAAAGCTTTGGGGATGGTCTGGCTAACCTTGACACCTCAGGCATAATAAAAAAAGCCCATCAATGATGGGCTTAGTCTTATGACAAACACCCGAAAAATGGGATTTTCGGATGTTTGGGATAAATCAAAAGATATAATCCTTTGTTTTTATTAACCCTCAGATCGGGACTTTTAACCGCAAAGGACTTTGTCAGCAATCTGAGCCCATCAATGATGGGCTTAGTCGCGTCATGCAGCGGCGAAACGATTACAGACCGTACACCAGGCTGATCGAAGTGGTGGTATCGGTGTTTTTCGGTGCAGATGCTGGTGGCTTGCTGTTGTAAGTCACGGTGTAAGCCAGGCGCAATGCAAACTTTTCGTTAATCGCAACGCTCAATGCGGTTTCGGAGTTCAGCGTAGTTTCTTCGTTAGCCAGCGCGGAAACGCCTTCAGAGAATTTGGTGTTGTCGGTCAGTTGGTACGAATAGTTGGCGGCACCATAAGCCAGCGCTTTGGTTGAACGCCCCCCGCCGTGATACTCGTCGTGACGCACACCTGGACCAAATTCAACCCGCAGATCGCTGAGCGGCCCATTGAGGATCTGGCGACCATAACCGCCGGTCAGCGTGGAACGGGAGTCATAGCCGTTGAAGCGGTCGCTCAGCCAACTCGCCTGACCGAACAGGTAGTTGCGATCGGACAGGTTATAACGGGTGCGGCCACCGGCCTGGTACTTTTCTGACGAGCGCACGTTGGAGGACGTGGTGTTATTGGCGGCTCCCCACAGGCTGTAAGCGGCATCGGTGTTGAACCAGGTCATGCTGGTGTTGGCCAACAGGGTCGAGCTTTGCGAGTTACCTGACTGCGAGTTGTAACCGGCCTGGACGTTGCCTTCAAACGGTTTTTTAGCGGTGGCCGGATCGTCCATCGCGGTGAAAAGCGTATTGTCGGCAAGGGCTGAAACACTGGTGAAAGTCGTTAAGCAGCTAATAAACAGCGGAATAGCGCGGCGAGCGCGTAAAGAGAGCATTTTTGATCCAGTTGTTAAGAGTGATTATAAGTGATTTCGGTCACATTATATCGGTTCGTCATTCCGACCAAAATAGCGACTATTAGCTTAAGTTTTTAATTTTTCATCCTCACTTATTCACTTTTCTTCTACTGATTTTTAACCGTGTTAGCGGCATAAAACGCTGATTGTCACCACCATTTGCAGGGGTAAGGGGATGGATGGCAACGGGGGAGGCCCGTTGCCGCTAGGAAAGTAATTACAGGAATGTGGTGACCAGAAGATACCCGGTGATGCAAGAACACAGCACGCCGATCAGGCCCGGAATAATGAAGCTATGGTTGATGATAAATTTACCGATGCGCGTTGTTCCGGAACGGTCAAAGCCGATACAGGCTAAATCACTCGGGTAAGTGGGCAAGACGAAGTAACCGTAAGCGGCAGGGAAGAAGGCCAGCAGCATTTTGGGGTCGACACCCAATTGGAGAGCCATGGGGGCAATGGCGGTCAGTGCGGCTGCCTGGCTGTTAACCAACTTGGAAACCAGGAACAGAACGATCGCGTAAGTCCACGGCTGGCTTTTGACCACATCTTCCAACAGCAGCTTTAAATCTCCCATATGTGCCTGGAAGAAGGTATCACTCATCCATGCCACGCCGAATACGGAAAAAATGGCCACCATTCCGGCTTTGAATACTGCACCGTTGGCAATATCACCAGGTTTGACTCTGCAGCCCATCAGAATAACGGCACCGGCTATCAGCATCATCATCTGGATCACCAGATTCATCGACAGCGGTTTCAGTGCCCCTTTGGCGTCTGCAAAGGACGGGCGCAAGTCGGCGAAAGCCCCTAATAGGACGACGATAGCGATAGCCGCGAAGAAGATAGCCGTGGACCAGTAAGCTTGCTTGGGGAATGTCTGATTGAGCAGGGTTTCGGTGCTGCCAAAAATATAGGCGCGTTGCTCTGGATCTTTGATTTTCTCCTGGAACTCAGCATCTTTATCCAGATCCTTTCCGCGGCGCAGGCTCCACAATGCCGCCATCAATACACCGACCAAGGACGCAGGGATCGAGACAGCGAGAATTTCTACCAGTGTGTAGGCTTTGCCAATCCCATGCCCTGCGGCAATGATGGAAACCAGAGACACCACGGCTACGGACACCGGTGAAGCGGTGATGGCCATTTGAGAAGCGACGGAAGCAACGGCCATTGGGCGTTCTGGCCGGATCCCTTTCTTGATGGCGATATCGGAAATGATCGGGAACATGGTGTACACCACATGACCCGTACCGCACAGGAAGGTCAGTGTCCAGGTGGTGAAAGGGGCAAGCAGCGTGATGTGCTGTGGGTGACGGCGCAATAGCCGTTCGGCATATTGCATCATGACGTTCAAACCGCCGGCGGTTTGTAACACCGAAGCACAACCGATGACGGCAAGAATGGTCAGCATAACCTCAACGGGGGGCTTTCCTGGCTCCAGTCCAAATATAAAGCACAGCAGGAATAAACCAATACCGCTTATTAGACCCAGCCCCATACCGCCAAACCGGGTACCGACTAATAAGCAGATAATAATAATTGAGAATTGCAAAGTGATCATGATAGTCCCTTGTCAAGAAATGAAAGGCTGCTAACGCTCATACATTCTCAATGCAGGTGGTGCGGGCTCTGTCTGCGCAGATTACCCCTAAAGAGGTGCGAACGAATGAGACCATAATTATTTATTTGGCGAGGGATAACTGTGAGATTCCGCAATATTTATTCAATGTTTTTTTTCATCTTTCTGTATTGAATAAATAAAGGCGAGGCAATTGAAAATGAATTACCGATTAATTGTTTGTTAATTGTATTTCAGTTGTTTAATTTTTCGGTGATTTAATTTATCCGTCAGGCGTAGTCCGGTACGCCAGACATCAGGTGACAGCGTTTTACAGCGCTTGCTGAGTGCTGCCGATGACGTACCCTTAACTTATGTGTATAGAATTGTTTACGATCTTGCGAGATTTCGGGGAGAGGGTCTGTCGCAGCACGCTCTGGGCGTTAATGTTTAAATTATGCTTTTAAATCAATGTGTTGATTTTTATTTTTACGGTATTTTTAGAGTTTAATTTTCATGGTAATTTTTTATTTACAGTAAATGGATTGAAATCTTTACATTGCATGATATGGTAAGGACCTGAAACGCTCAATGTTCTATCAACGCTTACGCATAACGGCAAACGACAGGAATAGCATCATGCAAAAAGACGCGCTCAATAACGTTCATATCAGTGCAGAACAAATTCTGATCACTCCGGAAGAGCTGAAGAACCAGTTCCCGCTCAGTGCCAGCGACGAAAATGAAATCGCCACTGCACGCAAAACCATCGCCGATATTCTGCAGGGCCGCGATCATCGCCTGCTGGTGGTGTGTGGGCCTTGTTCTATTCATGACCCGGATGCTGCACTGGATTACGCCCGTCATTTGAAAACCCTGTCGGCTGAATTGAGCGATCAGCTGTATATCGTTATGCGTGTCTATTTTGAAAAACCTCGTACCACTGTCGGCTGGAAAGGCCTGATTAACGACCCGTACATGGATGGTTCGTTTGACGTTGAGGCCGGTCTGCACATTGCGCGTCGCCTGCTGCTGGATCTGGTGGGTATGGGGCTGCCGTTGGCAACAGAAGCGTTGGATCCGAACAGCCCGCAATACCTGGGCGATTTGTTCAGTTGGTCAGCGATTGGTGCGCGTACCACCGAATCACAAACTCACCGTGAGATGGCTTCAGGGCTGTCAATGCCGGTAGGTTTCAAAAACGGCACCGACGGCAGCCTGGGCACGGCTATCAACGCCATGCGCGCCGCGGCCATGCCGCACCGTTTTGTCGGCATTAATCAGGCTGGGCAAGTGTGTTTGCTGCAAACGCAGGGTAACCCGGATGGCCACGTGATCCTGCGTGGCGGTAAAACGCCAAATTATAGCGCCGAGGACGTGGCGGCCTGTGAAAAACAGATGCAGGACGCGGGACTCCACCCGTCCTTGATGATAGATTGCAGCCATGGCAACTCGAATAAAGATTATCGTCGTCAGCCGGCGGTTGCCGAGTCCGTGGTTGAGCAGATCAAAGCGGGTAACCGTTCGATCACCGGCATCATGCTGGAAAGCCACCTGCACGAAGGCAGCCAGTCTTCTGAGCAACCGCGTGCAGATATGCGCTACGGTGTTTCTGTTACCGACGCCTGCATTAACTGGGAAAGTACAGAGACGTTGTTGCGTCATATGCACCAGGAACTCGGCGCCGCGCTGACGGCACGCACTGGAGAGTAGTAAGTTATGGTGGCTGAACTGACCGCGTTGCGCGATCAAATCGACGAAGTGGATAAAGCGCTGCTGGAGCTGCTGGCGAAACGCCTGCACCTGGTGGCGGAAGTAGGAGAGGTTAAAAGCCACCACGGCTTACCGGTGTATGTTCCTGAGCGTGAGGCGGCTATGCTGGCCTCACGGCGTAAAGAAGCGGAAAATCTCGGCGTGCCGCCCGATCTGATCGAGGACGTGTTGCGCCGGGTGATGCGTGAGTCTTACGTCAGCGAGAACGATAAAGGCTTTAAAACCCTGCATCCGCAACTGCGCCCGATTGTCATTATCGGCGGCAATGGGCAAATGGGGCGGTTGTTTAATCGCTTGCTGACGTTGTCCGGCTACCAGGTCAAAGTATTGGATCAGGAAGACTGGGCGCAGGCTGACACCTTGCTGGCCGATGCCGGTATGGTGATTGTCAGCGTACCTATTCACGTGACAGAACAGGTGATTGAACGGTTACCCCCGCTGCCGGCAGATTGTATTCTGGTCGATCTGGCCTCGGTAAAAAATCGCCCGTTGAATGCCATGTTGGCGGCGCACAGCGGTCCCGTGGTGGGGCTGCATCCGATGTTTGGTCCAGATGTGGGCAGCGTGGCCAAGCAGGTGGTGGTCTATTGCGATGGTCGCGAGCCACAAGCTTACCAATGGTTGCTGGAACAGCTGCAGGTATGGGGTGCACGTTTGCACCGTATCAGCGCGGTTGAGCACGATCAAAACATGGCATTTATTCAGGCGTTACGCCACTTTGCGACCTTTGCCTATGGCTTGCATTTGGCGGAAGAAAACGTTCAGTTGGAACAGTTGCTGGCACTTTCTTCACCGATCTATCGGTTGGAACTGGCGATGGTCGGGCGGTTGTTCGCTCAGGACCCGCAGTTGTACGCGGATATCATCATGTCGTCCGAAGAGAACATTGCGCTGATCAAACGCTACTACCAGCGGTTTGGCGAAGCGATAAAATTGCTGGAGCAGGGCGATAAACAAGCGTTTATCCAGAGCTTCCAGAAGGTCGAGCATTGGTTTGGCGACTATGCGCAGCGTTTCCTGGTGGAAAGCCGCTCGCTGTTGCGTCAAGCGAACGACAGTCGGCAATAAGTTATGAGGGTTCGGCCATGCCGAACCCTTTTTTGTTGCATTCAGGACGGGTTAACCGGCACCACAGTGTCGCTGGGGTAGCAGCCCAGGACCTTCAGAGAGCGGGTGATTGGCGTCAGATCTCGCAACGCTTTCTGCATCGCTTCAGAACGCAGGTTCGCCTGCACATCGATATAAAACATCTCTTCCCAAGGGTTGCCGTTAATCGGGCGAGATTCCAGTTTGGTCATGATGATGCCGTTATCGCGCAGCACCAGCAGCGCTTCAACCAACGCACCTGATTGTTGGCCGGTGGCCATAATCAGCGTGGTTTTAGCCGGTACCTGCTCGGAAACTTCGATAGCTTTGCGCGCCAGCACGATGAAGCGGGTAATGTTCTGTTGTTGATTAGCCAGGTTATGTTCCAGCACTTGCAGGCCGTAGAGCGCACCACCGGCCTCGCTGCCCAATGCCGCCGCTTTTGGCGAGTTCAATTTGGCGACTTTTTCCATTGCCGCAGCGGTGCTTTCGCAGTACTCGATTTTCCAGTGCGGATAGCGATTAATGAACTGGCTACATTGCTGGAACGGCTGCGGGTGGCTATACACGGTTTCGATCTGGGCAAGATCGGTATCGCTGGCCACCAGGACACAGTGATCGATAGGGTTGGTCAGTTCACCGACGATCGACAGGCTGGTGTGTTGCAGCAGATCGTAAACGTCATTAATTGAGCCGGAGCTGGTGTTTTCGATTGGCAGGATGGCGTAATCCGCCTGGCCGGTTTCGACCTGGGTGAAAATGTCCTGGAATTTTTGGCAACCGCATTCGATCAACTGATCGAAATGGCGAGCGGCGTATTGGCGGGCCGCCAGGTGTGAGTAAGACCCTTTCGGGCCAAGGAAAGCGATGCGGGCCGAATGTTGACTGATTTGGTTGAGCTGGTGCTGCAGCAACGCCTGCTGAGTTAATACGGAGTCTTCGATAATCAATTGGAACAGACGCGTGACGTAAAATCCGTCCAGATCATAGGGCTTGGCTGCGGCGATCAGGGCGTCCAGCAAATCCCGTTCACGCTCTTTATCACGGATTGGTCGATGAGAATGCAGCTTGGTTTTTCCTACTTCTATCGCCAGCTCACGGCGCTCGGCCAGCAAAGACAGCAGTTTCAGATCCAGTGCGCTGATGCGTTTGCGCAGCACGAGTAACGGGTTATCGGTCATAATCAGCTTCTGCCTTATATTTTTATACGTCGTAAAATAGCCATAAAAAAAGCCCCCTGATTTCAGGAGGCTTTGCTGTTCGTCTTCGCATTCTTTATCACACGACGAAACGCCTCCCAATCAGGGGAAGGTAAAAAAGAATGCGAAGAAAAACGGTTTACGGACCATTTGCTATCCAAAGTGTATGAGGCAGGTTTTAAAGTAACCGCAGGTTTTTGTCTCGTCAATAAAAAAACCAGACAAAAAACGCGCCCTCAGGCGCGTTTGATGTGAAACAGCCGCTAAACGGTTATTCCTGTTCCGGCTCTACTTCCGGAATGATGTCTTTCACGCTGGTGGCGGCACGGCGTGCTTCGCCTTTGTGCTGCACTTTATTCAACTGACGCTCCAGCTTGGCGATCAGATCGTTAACGGCGGTATACATGTCTTCATGTTTGGCGCTGGCTACCAGCGGGCCGTTAGGGGTGGTAATGGTGGCGTCGGCAACAAACCCTTTCGGTTCTTTGGATAAAACGATATGCGGGTTAATCAGTTGGGCCTGCCATTTTTCCAGTTTGGTGAGACGGTCTTCGACGTGACTGCGGATTGCGGGAGTGATATCCATTTGTTTGCTGGTAATGTTCAATGTCATATAACTTACCTCTCTGTCTTTCCGTCTTGGATGAGTTCAGCATACCCCGCTTTTTGCTTAAATGCGTGATGAAAATCACGTTTTTTTGTCACTTTTTGCAAAGTTAGTTCAATCTGTGATTCAGGATTTGAAATGGTCATCTAACGCTTGAGTCTTGGAAGCGGAACGCGCATTATTGAAAGGATAAGCGGTGTCGCAGTCTTGCTAACATCGTGTTTTTGCTTGTGTATTTATCTGATAAAGGCTAAATCTTAAGCAAATAAAAACGGCAGCCGAAGCTGCCGTTTTGTTTTCCTGCCATCGCCAATCGGACTATGCCGGGTTGGCGGTAATCACTTTAGCCACTTTGTCGGCCTGGCCGTTCAGTTGCAGCTGTTTGTACGCATTTTCCATCAGCGGCAGCGCATCGCGCGTCGCTTGGGTATCCGGGAATTCACGCAGCATCTGTTCGGCACGATTAACGACCGCGACGTAGGCACCGCGTTTAGTGTAGTATTCCACCACCGAAAGCTCATACTTGGCCAGGCGGTCTTTCAGATACACCAGACGCTTGTTGGCATCGGTCACATACTGGCTGTTCGGGTATTGCTGAATCAGCTGGCTGAAATCGCGAAATGCAGCGCGCGCATGCTGTGGATCGCGGTCTGAACGATCGACCCCGAAGAAGCCTTGCAGTGCACTGTCATCCAACGCCATATCGGTCAGACCACGCATATACATCACGTAGTCGATGTTCGGGTGCGTTGGGTTCAGACGCATGAAACGATCGATAGACGCCTGAGCCAGCGGTAAATCGGCAGATTTGTAGTAAGCATAAATCAGGTCCAACTGAACCTGCTGAGAGTACGGCCCGAAAGGATAGCGGTTATCTAACGCTTCGAGTTGCGTAATCGCGCCCTTAAAGTTACCGTCCTGCAGTTTTTGCTGGGCAGTAGCATAGATTTCCGAAGGTGGGTTGTCGGGAACCGCATCCTTGGATGTGGAGCAACCTGCCAGCGCCAGGCTCAACGTGGCTGCCGCCACCAGATATTTCATACGCGTCATGACGTTTTGATTATCCTCAGGGTGTTATTCCGGGAGACTGTCCGTTAAGCTCCCGACAAAGACCAGTTACAATAGCACATTATATTAAACGGCATCGCCGTGAAAACCCAACGTTAACGAAGAAGCTGCATATGGCACAACAAGTACAACTCACCGCAACGGTGGCCGAATCTCAACTCGGACAACGTTTAGATCAGGCTTTGGCCGAATTGTTCCCTGATTATTCACGATCTCGCATAAAAGATTGGATCCTGGACAATCGGGTGCAGGTCAATGGCAAAACGATAAACAAACCGAAAGAGAAGGTGCTGGGGGGAGAGACGGTCGCCATTGATGCACAGATAGAAGAAGAGGCCCGTTGGGAACCGCAGGACATCGCGCTGAATATCGTCTACGAAGACAGCGACATTCTGGTGATCAACAAGCCGCGCGACCTGGTCGTGCACCCTGGCGCCGGTAACCCGGACGGCACGGTGCTCAATGCGCTGCTGCACTACTATCCTGAAATTGCCGACGTGCCGCGAGCCGGCATTGTGCACCGTTTGGATAAGGACACTACCGGTCTGATGGTGGTGGCGAAAACCGTTCCGGCGCAAACCCGGCTGGTAGAAGCGCTGCAGGCGCGTGAAATTACCCGTGAATACGAAGCCGTCGCTATCGGTACCATGACCGCAGGCGGCACTGTGGAAGAGCCCATTTCGCGCCATTCCACCAAACGCACCCATATGGCGGTGCACCCAATGGGCAAACCGGCGGTGACGCATTACCGCATTATGGAGCACTTCCGCGCGCACACCCGTCTGCGTCTGCGTCTGGAAACTGGCCGTACCCACCAGATCCGTGTGCATATGTCGCACATTAACCATCCGCTGGTGGGTGATCAGCTGTACGGTGGCCGTCCGCGTCCGCCAAAAGGGGCATCGGAGGCATTTATTGCCGCGTTGCGCGGCTTTGATCGTCAGGCCCTGCACGCCACCATGCTGCGTTTATATCATCCAATCAGCGGTATTCAGATGGAGTGGCATGCGCCGCTGCCTCAGGATATGGTCGATTTGATTAACGCGCTGAAGGTCGATACCGAAGAATTCAAAGATCAGATGAACTGGTAATGGATTCGCTCATCCTGCCCGATTGGCCCCTGCCTGCAGGGGTAAAAGCCTGCAGCACCACGCGCAGTGGCGGCGTCAGCCTGCCGCCGTATGACTCGCTCAATCTCGGCACTCATGTGGGTGACGAGGTTCAGACGGTGCAAGATAACCGCCAACGTCTGGTCGTGGGCGCTGGCTTGCCGCAGATGCCGGTTTGGCTGGAGCAAGTGCATGGCACTCGCGTGGTACGGCTGGATGGGCAAATGCCGACCGATCTGCAAGCGGATGCGGTTTACAGTAATGTGCCTGGGCAGGTGTGCGCCGTGATGACTGCGGACTGCTTGCCGGTTTTATTCTGCTCGCAGGCCGGTGATGAGGTCGCAGCTGCTCATGCCGGTTGGCGCGGGCTGTGTAACGGTGTGTTGGAACAAACTCTGGCGGCGTTTTCTGCTGAGCCTGCGGGTATCAGCGCCTGGCTCGGTCCGGCGATTGGCCCACAACAGTTTGAAGTGGGGCCGGAGGTCCGTACGGCGTTTATTGCCGTCGATGCCGCCGCTGCACTGGCTTTTACTCCCCATGGCGATAAATACCTGGCGGATATCTATCTATTGGCTCGCCAGCGTCTGCAACGTGCCGGGGTCCTGGCTATCTACGGCGGCGACCGCTGTACGGTGAGCGAAATCAGTCATTTTTTCTCCTATCGACGCGATGGAATAACCGGACGTCTGGCAAGTTTAATCTGGCTGATATAACCTATTGAATTAGGACGGTCCAACGGCGCATGATGTAGTACCGAAAATATACAGTCGAAATAACCTTGAAAATTTGAGGGATGACCTCATTTAATCTCCAGTAGCAATTTCGACCCATCTTGGAGGTGTTATGCGTCTGGATCGTCTTACCAACAAATTCCAGCTTGCCCTCGCCGATGCCCAATCTCTGGCCCTTGGGCGCGACAACCAATTTATTGAACCGTTACATCTGATGAGCGCACTGCTCAATCAGGATGGGGGCACGGTTCGTCCATTATTAACTTCTGCCGGTATCGATGCCGGGCGCGTGCGCACCGAAATCGAACAGGCCTTGTCTCGTCTGCCTCAAGTTGAAGGTACCGGTGGCGACGTTCAACCGTCCCATGAGCTGGTGCGTGTCCTGAACCTGTGCGACAAGCTGGCGCAAAAGCGGGCGGACAAATTCATTTCATCCGAACTCTTTGTACTGGCGGTGCTTGAAGATCGCGGTAACTTGACCGATCTGTTGAAGGCTGCAGGTGCGACGACAGATAAAATCAGTAAGGCCATTGAGCAAATGCGAGGCGGTGATAGCGTGGAAGATCAGGGTGCTGAAGATCAACGTCAGGCGTTGAAGAAATACACTATCGATCTAACCGAACGTGCTGAGCAGGGCAAACTTGACCCGGTTATCGGCCGTGATGAAGAGATCCGTCGTACCATCCAGGTACTGCAACGCCGTACCAAAAACAACCCGGTATTGATCGGTGAACCTGGCGTGGGTAAAACCGCCATCGTCGAAGGTTTGGCGCAACGTATTATCAATGGTGAAGTGCCGGAAGGCCTGAAGCATAAACGCGTACTGTCTCTCGATATGGGGGCATTGATCGCCGGTGCTAAATATCGCGGTGAATTCGAAGAGCGTCTGAAAGCCGTATTGAGCGATTTGTCTAAACAGGAAGGCAGCGTCATTCTGTTTATTGATGAATTGCACACTATGGTCGGCGCGGGTAAGGCCGATGGTGCGATGGATGCCGGTAATATGTTGAAACCGGCACTGGCGCGCGGGGAGCTGCACTGCGTCGGTGCTACAACGCTGGATGAATATCGCCAATATATAGAGAAGGATGCGGCGCTCGAACGTCGTTTCCAGAAAGTTTATGTGGCAGAACCCAGTGTTGAAGACACCATCGCTATCTTGCGCGGCCTGAAAGAACGCTATGAACTGCATCACCATGTGCAGATCACTGACCCGGCGATTGTTGCTGCGGCGACGCTGTCGCACCGTTATATCTCCGATCGTCAGTTGCCGGATAAGGCCATTGACCTGATCGATGAGGCGGCGTCCAGCATCCGTATGCAGATGGATTCTAAGCCGGAATCGCTCGACCGCCTGGAGCGCCGCATTATTCAGCTCAAGCTGGAACAGCAAGCGCTGAGTAAAGAGTCAGACGACGCCAGCAAGAAACGCCTGGAAATGCTGAGCGGTGAGCTGGAGCAGAAAGAACGTGAATATTCAGAGCTGGAAGAAGAGTGGAAAGCGGAAAAAGCTTCCCTCTCCGGTACGCAGAATATTAAGGCGGATCTTGAGCAGGCCAAAATTACCCTGGAGCAGGCGCGTCGCGTAGGCGATCTGGGGCGGATGTCTGAGCTGCAGTATGGCAAGATCCCGGAACTGGAAAAACAGCTGGCTGCGGCCACCTTGGCCGAAGGCAAAACCATGAAGCTGCTGCGTAATCGGGTGACCGACGCAGAAATTGCTGAAGTGTTGGCGCGTGCCACCGGCATTCCGGTAGCCCGAATGTTGGAAGGGGAACGCGATAAGCTGTTGCGTCTGGAACAAGAGCTGCATTCACGGGTCATTGGCCAGAATGAAGCGGTGAGCGCGGTTTCCAATGCAATCCGCCGTAGCCGTGCTGGGCTTTCAGATCCAAACCGGCCTATCGGTTCGTTCCTGTTCCTCGGCCCGACCGGGGTGGGGAAAACCGAGCTGTGTAAAGCGCTGGCTTCGTTCCTGTTCGACAGCGACGACGCTATGGTGCGTATCGACATGTCCGAGTTTATGGAGAAACATTCGGTATCGCGGCTGGTGGGGGCACCTCCAGGCTATGTGGGTTATGAAGAGGGCGGTTATCTGACCGAGGCAGTGCGTCGCAGACCTTATTCGGTGATCCTGCTGGATGAAGTGGAGAAGGCGCACCCGGATGTGTTCAATATTCTGCTGCAGGTATTGGATGACGGTCGTCTGACCGATGGGCAGGGCCGTACCGTCGATTTCCGCAATACTGTGGTGATCATGACTTCTAACCTGGGGTCCGATCTGATCCAGGAACACTTTGGTCAGATGAACTATACGCAGATGAAAGAATCGGTCATGGAGATGGTCACACATCACTTCCGTCCGGAATTCATCAACCGTATAGATGAGGTGGTGGTGTTCCACCCGCTTGGCCAGAAACACATTGCCGAGATCGCCAAGATTCAGTTGGCGCGTCTGTACAAACGTCTGGAAGAACGTGGTTACGAAGTGACTATGACCGAACCGGCGTTGGAGCTGTTGGGCAAAACCGGTTTCGATCCTGTGTATGGGGCGCGTCCATTGAAACGTGCTATTCAGCAGGAGATCGAAAACCCGCTGGCGCAGCAAATCCTTTCCGGCAAGCTGATCCCGGGTATCCCTGTGACGCTGGATGTGGAAGACGAACATATCGTCGCCAAACAGTAACGACTATCTATATAGTGATTACGATGAAAGGGAGCGGGCGACCGCTCCCTTTTTTTTATCCGCTTTGGTTGGGTTTAAGCTGTTTGCCCTGGCAATGGCGCTAAAACCCCGCAATTTCGTCTAATAAATATCCTAAAATGACTTTGTTGATGAATATTTGAACGCTTGAAAAGTTTTTTGCATTTAGGGGTTGCGGCCTTCTGAGAACTCCCTATAATGCGCCTCCACTGACCGGGAAC
>NZ_JBIEIU010000027.1:0-37357 GCF_052113645.1 Serratia quinivorans
GAACTCAGAAGTGAAACGCCGTAGCGCCGATGGTAGTGTGGGGTCTCCCCATGCGAGAGTAGGACACTGCCAGGCATTAAATAAAGCCAAGAGGCCATCCGTAAGGATGGCCTTTTTGCTATGCGGAAAAGAAAAAAAGCGCCGCTAGGCTGCGCCTTTCAACCATTCCACGATGAAATCGGCAATACTTTCTGGATTATTGAGATCCAACAATCTGTTTTTTTCAGTGATCGATTGATCGCTGGCAACGGCGATAACAAACTCGTCCAGCATATCCTCTAGTGGCCGGCCTACCTCTTCACGATAGAGAATGATTTTACTGATGGGCTCGTGTTTGAACCCCTCGACTAAAATGACATCCACCTTGGTCGAATCAAAACGGCTGGCCAGATACTGAAGATCCAGCGGTGGCTGCTTTGGCGTTTCGGTCATTAATGCCCAACGACGATCGCTGGCGACCAACGTTTGGTCGGCACCGGCTTTGCGCAGTTCATAGCTGTCTTTGCCGGGGGTATCCACGTCCATATCATGGTGGGTATGTTTGATCAGCCCTACGCGGATTTGCCGCTGCTTTAATAAAGGAATTAATTGTTTAAGCAGCGTGGTTTTACCCGTACCGCTATAGGCGGCAATGGCCAACAGAGGGGGCTGAGGAGCGTTATTCATGGGCGATCCCTTTTTCCAACAGCCAACGTCGGCAGTCTTCTTGCGTATTAAGATTATGAAATGCCGTCGATTGCCCTACGAACGCTACCTGTTGCGCACCTGCTGCGTCCAGGAACAGCATCAACTTGCGTTCCCCACGGGCCAGGAAATCTCCTAACTGGGTAGCCAGACGGGTATGTAATAGCGCGAGCGTTGGGTGCGCCCGTTCCCCATCGCTGGCATAGGCGGCCATCGCATTTCCTTTTTGTTGCCAGAGCTGCTCGACCAGTGTGGTTGGAAAGTCAGGGACATCGCAGGGTACAAAGACGACCCACTCGGTCGTTGCGTATTTCAGCCCGGCCAGCATACCGGCGAGCGGGCCTGAAAAGTCAGGGGTCAGATCGCCGATTATCGGCAGGCCGCTTTCCCTATATTGCGCCTGATTGCGATTGGCGTTGATGGCTACCGGCCCGACCTGCGGCCGTAGCCGGGCAAGCACGTACTGATACAGCGGTATGCCGGCGACGGGAACCAGGCCTTTATCTTCCCCGCCCATACGTGTAGCGCGCCCTCCGGCCAGAATAATGCCGGTAATCTCTTCATGCATATTTCAAATTCCGCATTGTGGCTAACGTCATGATTGTAGCGCTAAAGCCGGTATGGCATCAGGATTTACCTTTATTGACAAGCTGCTTCTTTCACTGCGTGGGTAAGCCTGTTACTTTGTGTGTTTATTCATTCTATTGGACAATATTGCGATGAAAACGCACCGCGTAAACGAGCTGATTGAGCTGTTGCACCCGGCCTGGCAGGAAGATCCGGATCTCAATCTGATCCAGTTTTTACAAAAACTGGCCCAGGAAGCCGGTTGTCAGGGCAATCTGACCGAACTGAGTGATGATATCCTTATCTACCATTTGAAAATGCGCGGCAGCGCCGGCACTGAGCAGATCCCAGGCCTGAAAAAGGATTATGAGGAAGACTTCAAAACAGCATTGCTACGCGCCCGTGGTGTGATCAAGGATTAGCATTCGTGCGGTAGGGTGAACCCGTTACTCGTGTCGCCCGTCATTAATGCTACTATTTCTCATTCCCGGCACAGTGATGTCACCCAAACGAAACCGAATGTTGTTATGAACAACTCAGCTTTTAATTTTCAGACCCTGTCGCCCGATCTGATTATGGACGCCCTGGAAGGGGTTGGCCTGCGTGTAGACTCCGGGCTAACAGCGCTTAACAGTTATGAAAACCGCGTCTATCAGTTTATGGACGAGGATCGTAAGCGTTACGTGGTGAAGTTTTATCGTCCCGAACGTTGGAGCGCGGAGCAAATTGGCGAAGAACACCGGTTCTCCCATGATCTTGCTCTGGCGGAGATCCCCGCGGTTGCGCCATTAGTTCTGCAGGGCAATACGCTGCATACGCACAGCGGCTTCTTTTTTACTGTCTTTCCCAGCGTCGGCGGGCGGCAGTATGAGATCGACAACCTCGATCAGCTGGAGTGGGTTGGCCGTTTTCTGGGGCGCATTCATCAGGTGGGCAGTGAAAGCCTGTTTGTTGAGCGTCCAACGATGGGCATTGAGGAATACCTTACTGCGCCGCGTCAGGTTCTGGCTGGCTGTGAACTGTTGCCCAAGGCCCAGCGTGAAAGCTTCCTGAGGGCGACTGACACGCTGATTGAGGCGATAAAACAGCGTTGGCATCAGGACTGGCAGCCGCGGCGTTTGCACGGTGACTGTCATCCGGGCAATATCCTGTGGCGCGATGGCCCGCTGTTTGTTGATCTTGATGATGCGCGCAACGGACCGGCGATACAGGATCTGTGGATGCTGTTGCACGGTGAACGTCGCGATCGTTTGATGCAGTTAGATATTTTGTTGGAAGCGTACTCAGAATTTGCCGAGTTTGATCAAAGTGAGTTGGCGTTGATCGAGCCGCTGCGGGCCATGCGTATGGTGTACTACCTGGCATGGGTTGCCCGCCGCTGGCAAGACCCTGCGTTTCCTAAAAGTTTTCCGTGGATGGCGGAGTCTGATTTTTGGTTATCTCAGACGGCGGCATTCACCGAGCAGGTTAAGCTGTTGCAGGAGCCCCCTCTGCAGCTGATGCCAATGTATTGAAGCTTTAACACAATGGAGAGTTTAGTCTTATGAAGAAAATTTGGTTGGCACTCGTTGGCATGGTAATGGCATTCAGTGCCTCGGCTGCGCAGTTTAGCGATGGTACTCAGTACGTCACCCTGGACAAGCCAGTCACGGGTGAACCCCAGGTACTGGAGTTCTTTTCCTTCTATTGCCCGCACTGCTATCAATTCGAGCAGGTTTATCACGTTTCCGAAAATGTGAAAAAAGCACTGCCTGCAGGCACTAAAATGACCAAGTACCACGTTGAGTTCCTGGGGCCGTTGGGTAAACAACTGACTCAGGCATGGGCGGTTGCAATGGCACTGGGTGTGGAAGATAAAGTTAGCCCGTTGATGTTCGAAGCGGTGCAGAAAACCCAGACGGTGCAAACGCCGGATGATATCCGCAACGTGTTTGTGAAAGCCGGCGTGAGTGCGGCTGATTATGATGGGGCTCTGAACAGCTTCGTGGTGAAATCCTTGGTCGTTCAACAGGAGAAAGCCGCAGAAGATCTGCAACTGCGTGGCGTGCCGGCGGTATTTGTTAACGGCAAATACATGGTTAAAAACGATGGCCTGGACACCAGTTCGATGGATGCTTACGTGAAGCAATTTGCCGACGTGGTTAAATTCCTCAGCGAACAGAAGTAACCGAGATTCAAAGTAAAAAAGCCGGCTCGCCGGCTTTTTTTAACTTCTATTGCCGTTTCAACCTATCCAGCAATCTGTCTTTGTCCTGCCACAGCGTATTCAGCCAAAGCTGGAAACGTCGCTTAAACTGTTTGTCGTTAAAGTAATCCCCATGCATGGTTTCATCGATTGGCAGTAATTCGACTCTCACCACAATGCGTTTCAAGCGGCCGCACAACATATCCATAAAAGGCCGCTCAGTATTATCAGGGTAAAGCAGGGTGACGTTTAACACCTTATCGAACTGCTTACCTAATGCACTGAGTGTAAAAGCAATGCCGGCGGCTTTTGGGGCGAGTAAATTGCGATAGGGCGAGCGGGTTTTAATTTTCTTGGCTTCTGTAAAGCGCGAGCCCTCAACGAAATTGACGATAGTGGTCGGACGTTTACGAAATTTTTCGCAGGAACGGCGGGTGGTTTCGATATCGTTGCCGCGCTTTTCCGGGTGCTTGATCAAATAGGCGCGCGAATAGCGTTTCATGAATGGCATATCCAGCGCCCAACAGGCCAGGCCGACAAAAGGCACCCAGGCTAACTGTTGCTTAAGGAAGTACTTATTCATTGGAATATGGTTACGGAACAATACGCACAGCACCACAATATCCGACCAGCTTTCATGATTACTGATCAGCAGATACCAGTTTTTACGCTCCAGGCCCTCTAACCCTTCTATATCCCAGCGTAACTGACGATTAATGCGTAATAGCAGCGCGAGCCCCTGGCACCAGCACCACATCATCAAGTCGGCGAAGGCGGATATACGTCGCCATGCGGCAGGAAAGGGCAGCAGTAGCTTAATGATGCCGGCGATCGTGATTGGGATCGAACACAGTACGGTCACCAGAATGGCAAGCAGGGCAGAAAGTATAAAAATAACAGGGGATAACAATCTTGGCATGGTTATAGGCTGACGGTTGGTGAGAACAGCGTTACATGCCAGTATGCATGAACAAAAAATATTTTAACGGACATTATAGGGGGAAAGTGCCTGCTAACAGTAGCTGTTTTAGAGCGGAAGAAATTGGCATTTGCTGCGTTTTCGTGCAACTTTCTCATCTTGTGCTAGGGTAATTGAGGCGCCAAATTTGATTAATGGTGCGATTAAAATCGGGCGCAAGTTATATCCACAAATTGTGTAAAAGTCGATAGTCACCTTCAGTTAAAATAACACCATTTAACGCAGTGATTTCAATAGGAATTTTATTTCCCATTATAACGATAAACGCATCGTTATAATTTGTTGTCTTTTCTATGCACAAAGTTATCCACAGGCAGGATCTTGCGGATCGCTTTGCAGTATCACAGGATTTTCGTCCTTAATGCACGCTAAGGTTCGTCTCAGGCGGCCAGCTATGGCATGCTTACCGTCATGTCCGATCACGATAAAGAAACGCTATGGCCCAGATTGCAGAAAACCCATTAATCCTGGTTGACGGTTCCTCGTACCTCTACCGCGCTTATCACGCCTTCCCTCCGCTGACCAACTCCGCGGGTGAACCTACCGGGGCAATGTATGGCGTGCTGAATATGCTGCGCAGCCTGCTGCTGCAGTACCAGCCAAGCCATGTTGCGGTGGTGTTTGATGCCAAAGGAAAAACCTTCCGTGATGAGCTGTTCGCAGAATACAAATCGCACCGGCCACCGATGCCGGACGATCTGCGTGCGCAAATCGAGCCGTTGCACAAAATGGTCAAGGCCATGGGGTTGCCGCTGTTGGTCACGCCTGGCGTAGAGGCCGACGACGTAATAGGTACTTTGGCGCTGGAGGCTGAAAAAGCCGGTCATGCGGTGCTGATCAGTACCGGCGATAAAGATATGGCGCAGTTGGTCACACCGAACGTCACCCTGATCAACACCATGAACAACACTATCCTCGGTCCGCAGGAAGTGTGCGACAAGTACGGTATTCCGCCGGAGCTGATTATCGACTTCCTGGCGCTGATGGGCGACTCCTCGGATAACATCCCTGGCGTCCCCGGAGTGGGCGAGAAGACCGCTCAGGCGTTGTTACAGGGGCTTGGCGGGCTGGACGCGCTCTATGCCAACCTGGACAGCATCGCCACGCTCAGTTTCCGCGGCGCCAAGACCATGGCGGCCAAGCTGGAACAAAATAAAGAGGTGGCTTACCTCTCTTACAAGCTGGCGACCATCAAAACCGACGTCGAGCTGGAGCTTACCTGCGCCGATCTCGAAGTGTCTGCGCTGGACGTAGATGTGCTGCAGCAGTTGTTTAAACAATACGAATTTAAGCGTTGGCTGGCGGATGTTGAGGCCGGGATTTGGCTGGAAGGCAAAAAAGGCGCCGGGGTGAAAGCCGCCAGTGCGTCAAAACCGGCTGCTGCAGTCGCCGCGGCGGAAAAAGCGCCGAGTGAAGCGACGCTGTCGCAAGCAGGCTACGTCACCATTTTGGATGAAGACACTTTTGCGCAATGGCTGGAAAAGCTGAAAAAAGCCGAGGTGTTTGCGTTTGATACTGAAACCGACGGTTTGGATACCCTGACCGCTAACCTGATCGGCCTGTCATTTGCCATTGCACCGGGCGAAGCCGCTTATCTGCCGGTGGCGCATGACTACCTCGATGCACCGGCGCAGCTGGATCGCGATTATGTGCTAGCCACACTGAAGCCACTGCTGGAAGACGAGAAAGCGCTCAAGGTCGGGCAGAACCTGAAGTTCGATATGAGCCTGCTGGCGCGTTACGACATCACCCTGCGCGGTATCGCTTTCGACACCATGCTGGAATCTTATGTGCTGGACAGCGTAGGCGGTCGCCACGATATGGACAGCTTGTCCGATCGTTACCTCGGCCATAAAACAGTGACCTTCGAAGAGATTGCCGGCAAGGGCAAAAAGCAGCTCACCTTTAACCAGATTGCGCTGGAGCAGGCGGCGCCTTACGCCGCAGAAGATGCTGATGTTACCTTGCAATTGCATTTGGCGATGTGGCCGCAACTGAAGGAAAGCGCCGAACTGTTGACGGTATTCAATGAGATTGAAATGCCGTTGTTGCCGGTGTTGTCGCATATCGAGCGCACCGGGGTGCTGATTGACCAGAGTATTTTGGCCACGCATTCCATCGAGTTGACCAAGCGCTTGGCCGAGTTGGAAATTCAGGCCCATGAACTGGCGGAAGAGCCTTTTAATTTAGCGTCAACCAAACAGTTGCAGGCGATCCTGTACGAAAAACAAAAGCTGCCGGTGCTGAAGAAAACCCCGGGTGGCGCCCCCTCGACTAACGAAGAGGTGCTGGCCGAGCTGGCACTGGATTACCCGTTACCGAAGGTGATCCTGGAATACCGTGGGTTGGCGAAGCTGAAAACTACCTACACCGACAAGCTGCCGCTGATGATCAATCCGGTCAGCGGTCGGGTGCATACCTCTTATCATCAGGCGGTGACGGCTACAGGGCGTCTCTCTTCCAGCGATCCGAACCTGCAGAATATTCCGGTGCGTAACGACGAAGGGCGTCGTATTCGTCAGGCTTTTATTGCTCCTGAAGGTTACCGCATCGTTGCGGCCGACTATTCGCAAATTGAATTGCGTATCATGGCCCACCTGTCACAGGACGAAGGGTTGCTGAAAGCCTTTGCGGCCGGTGAAGATATCCACCGCGCCACTGCGGCCGAGGTATTTGGCCTGCCGCTTGATAAAGTGACCCACGAGCAGCGCCGCAGCGCCAAGGCGATTAACTTTGGCCTGATTTATGGCATGAGCGCGTTTGGTCTGGCTCGCCAATTAGGCATTCCGCGTGGTGAAGCGCAGCGCTACATGGATCTCTACTTCGAGCGTTATCCGGGCGTATTGGAATATATGGAGCGCACCCGCCAGCAGGCTGCCGGCCAAGGCTATGTGAGCACGCTGGACGGCCGTCGTCTGTATCTGCCGGATGTCAGCTCCAGTAACGGCATGCGCCGCAAGGCGGCCGAACGCGCGGCGATTAATGCCCCTATGCAGGGGACGGCCGCCGATATCATCAAACGTGCGATGATCGAAGTGGACGCCTGGCTACAAGCTCAGGAGAAACCGTTGGTGCGTATGATCATGCAGGTACACGATGAATTGGTGTTCGAGGTGCACGAGTCGGTGCTCGAAGCGTCAAACCAGCGCATTCGCGAACTGATGGAGAACAGCATGGCATTGGCCGTCCCGTTGAAAGTCGACGTGGGCGTGGGGGCCAACTGGGACGAAGCTCACTGATCATGCGGCCGCTCCCGGCCATATGCTTCGGAAATGGGCTAACTGGCGATAACCTAAGCAGTTTTTGTAATTAAGCTACAAGATGCGGCGATTGTTTCCCCAACCTCGCCGTTATTACGCGCTAAACTGTGTAAGTAAACTACAAAAAATTCTTTTGCACTGCGAAAAAATCATGTAGAGTTACTCGCGTAGGGTACAGAGGTAAGATGTTCTATCTTTCAGACCTTTTACTTCACGTAATCGGATTTGGCTGAATATTTAGCCGCCCCAGTCAGTATTGACTGGGGCGTTTTTTATTGTAAAAACAAAGCCAAACCATAGGTTTTTCTTATTTTACCCGCTATCTCTTTTCCTAAAGTGATCCCCCCGATATTGCTCGCTGACCTGACTTTCAACGCCAAATCGTCATAAGAATTTATGATGGTTTTCCGTCAAAACTGTAATTAGATAACGAAAATAACCTGGCATCGCGAATTCCGGGCGTAAAAAAGCCGATGTGTTTCCACATCGGCTATTGCGGCACCTGAGGCATTGTTATTCGCCGGCGGTGTCGTCATCTTCCGGCAGCACTTCCGGTGGGATCTCGTTAAACCAGGTGTTCAGTTTCTGGCTCAGCTTGTCGACGCCAATTTTTTTCGGGGAAGAGAAGGCTTCAACCTGAATATCGCCCATAAACGGCACTACCGCTTCACGCACCATATTAAGCTGCGCTTTACGTGCGCCGGATGCCAGTTTATCCGCTTTGGTCAGCAGAACCAGAACCGGCGTGCCAACATCGACAGCCCACTGGATCATCTGTTGGTCGAGATCTTTCAACGGATGGCGGATATCCATCAGCACCACCAGGCCTTTCAGGCAGTTGCGCATTTGCAGGTATTCACCCAGCGCACGCTGCCATTTGCGTTTCATCTCTTCAGGAACTTCGGCGTAGCCATAACCCGGCAGGTCGACCAGGCGAATGCCTTCTTCCACTTCAAACAGGTTGATGAGCTGGGTACGGCCCGGCGTTTTACTGGTACGCGCCAGGCTTTTCTGGTTGGTCAGGGTATTTAACGCGCTGGACTTACCGGCATTAGAACGGCCGGCGAACGCAACTTCAATACCTTCATCCCCCGGCAGATGGCGAATATCGGGCGCACTGGTGACGAAATGGGTCACATGATAATTGTAATTCTTGCTGGTCAAAATTTTTCGTCTCCGTGAGGATGGCTAACTGGTTGGCGATTATAACTGCATCAGCGGTAAAAATGGTGTGTTTCTCTGTTTTTAAGCGCCCGGCCAGCAGGGCATGGCAGTCAGCGCGGGTTGGGCTTGTGAGACATTTGCCATTCGAATAGGGGGTAATGTCGCTTTTATTCGAAAGACGCTTTTATTCTTTTTATTATAAAACAAAAAGTTAATTCTCCGATGTGGGCTTTCATCAGCCAATTACGTGCCAGGTACCTTGAGCCTAACCGCCGATAGCGTAAAGTGGCTTGCAGCACAGGGTTGTGCAGGATTAAGGAACATCCGGGAAGGGTGATAAATCTCAAGGAGAGCACGGGACGTGCTAATGAGTGCCGGGATGAATAACAGAAGGAATTGATCTATTTGCATTTGAATGTGCAAATAGCACAGGGATGGTGAAGTGACTGCAACGGGGATGCACGCAGGAAGCGAGCTCAGGAAGAGTGGATGCGAACGGATTGCGCCATGGATGATTTTCCCTTCAGGATGAAGGAAGTAGTGCGGCAGGGAATGCGGTTATAGCAAAAGGAAAAACCGGGACGTTGAGTGTACGCATGGAATGCGTAGCAGAAATATCCTTCGAAAGAGGGTGCAAAAAGGCGGCAGGTTTAACCTGCCGCCTTTTTTCTTTGTTCGCTTTCTGCTAGATTCCGCCGCAATCGTATAGCATCTATCTCTATACTGAATCTACATACCTAAGAGCATACGCTATGAACCAGCCATCAAAAGCACCTCGCGCCCCACGCAGCAGCGCGGCGACGTCGAAAACCAAAAAGAAAAGCCGTGTGGAGCTCGATCAGGAAGCCCGTGAGCGCAAGCGTTTGAAGAAGCGCCGTGGCCTTGCTTCCGGTTCCCGCACCCAGGTTGAGTCAGCCAATCAAAAAAACAAGGCCGGCGCTCAGACCAAAGATCCGCGCATTGGCAGTAAAGTGCCGGTATCGCTGGTGGTTGAAGCCAAGCCAAAAGCCAAACCGCAGCCTAAACCTAAGGCCGAAGTCAAACCACGTCTGTCGCCGGAAGAAGAGTTGGCGAAGCTGGAAAATGACGAGCGTCTGGACGCCCTGCTGGATCGTATTGACGACGGCGAGACACTGAGCGCAGAAGATCAGGCTTATGTTGATCAGACTCTGGATCGTATCGATGCCCTGATGGAACAACTGGGTATTGAGTTGGGCGACGACGAAGATGACGAAGAAGAAGAGAAAAAGGAAGACATCCTGAAACTGCTGAAAGGCGGTAACCCGAAAGACGTAATTTAACGCGTCATGTGGCTGATCCTGACAATAGCCCTACTCTTGATGTGTTATCTGCTGTGGTTATTCGGTAAACTATGGCGGCTGTCTAAACGCAAAACGCGTTTTCGCAGCGCTTCCGCGGCCAGACAGCGTAGACAACTGCCCATTTCCCGGCCCGGTAGGAAAAAATATCGGAAGGAGTGAGCATGTCAGAGCAGGCAATTGTCTGGGATCTGGCCCTGATCCAGAAATATAACTATTCAGGGCCGCGTTACACCTCATACCCCACAGCGCTGGAGTTCAACCAGAGCTATGACGAAGCGGCGTTTCAACGCGCCGCTGCGCGCTATCCTGAGCGCCCGCTGTCGCTGTACGTGCATATCCCTTTCTGCCACAAGCTCTGCTATTTCTGTGGCTGCAACAAGCTGGTGACGCGCCAAACGCACAAGGCCGATGAATATCTGGCGGTATTGGCGCAGGAGATCGCCCAGCGCGCTCCTTTGTTTGCCGGGCGTAAGGTCGGCCAGATGCACTGGGGCGGCGGTACACCAACCTATCTGAGCAAGACGCAAATCAGTAAGCTGGTGGCGATGTTGCGCCAACACTTTGATTTTCTTCCTGATGCCGAAATGTCGATCGAAGTCGATCCGCGTGAAATTGAGCTGGATGTGCTTGATCATTTACGCAGCGAAGGTTTCAATCGCCTGAGCATGGGAGTACAGGACTTCAATAAAGAGGTGCAGCGGCTGGTGAATCGTGAGCAGGATGAAGCCTTTATCTTCGCCTTGATTGCCCGCGCCAAAGCGTTAGGCTTCAACTCCACCAATATAGACCTGATCTACGGGTTGCCAAAACAGACGCCGGAGAGCTTTGCTTACACCCTGCAGCGGGTAGCGGAGTTAAGCCCGGATCGCCTGAGCGTATTTAACTACGCTCATATGCCAAACCTGTTTGCCGCTCAACGCAAAATCAAAGATGCGGATTTACCGAGCGCGCAGCAGAAACTGGATATCCTGCAGCAAACCATCGCTTCCCTGACCGAATCGGGTTATCAGTTTATCGGCATGGATCACTTTGCCCGACCGGAAGATGAACTGGCAGTGGCGCAGCGCGAAGGAAAACTTCACCGCAACTTCCAGGGGTACACCACCCAGGGCGACAGTGATTTACTGGGGCTGGGCGTGTCCGCCATCAGCATGCTGGGGGACAGCTATGCGCAGAACCAGAAAGAGCTGAAGGTTTATTACAACAGCGTTGAAGCGCAAGGTCATGCACTGTGGCGCGGCCTGGCGATGACCGAAGACGACTGCTTGCGGCGTGAGGTGATCAAAACGTTGATCTGCAATTTCAAACTGGACTATCTGGCCATAGAACACCAGTTCGGCATCAACTTTGCCGATTATTTTGCCGAGGATTTGCAATTGTTGGCGCCGTTTGAACGCGATGGGCTGGTGGAGCGTGACGAGCAGGGCATTCAGGTTACGCCGCGTGGCCGGTTGCTGATCCGCAATATTTGCATGTGCTTTGATATCTACCTGCGCCAACAGGCGCGCACTCAGCAATTCTCGCGGGTTATTTGATGAGTAAAACAACGGCCGCTTTAGCGGCCGTTGTTTCAACTGAAGAAATTAATCAGTGCAGCGCACAGTACCGCAGCAACGGCTGCCTGCGGCGTGTGGCTGGCGGCAGAACCCAGTTCTGCGCCTTGAGAAATGAATGCGATTAACGAATCCAGCATGGAAGCCTCCAGGGTGTGCGCCCCGATCATACTGCGGCCCCACCGGCTGTAAAGCCTGAAATAGCCGATTTTTTGTGCGCTTGATTGTATTTTCTATAATCAACGCCGCAAACTATTCCATTCCCAACTCTTTCAACTTACGCGTTAACGTATTGCGACCCCAGCCCAGCAACCGGGCCGCTTCCTGCTTATGCCCTTGAGTGTGGCGCAGTGCCGTGGTGAGCAGCGTGCGTTCCATTTCCGGTTGCGCTTCCGACAGCAGGTTTTGATGACCGGAACGCAGTGCACGGTCGGCCCATTGCGCCAACAGCGTGGCCCAACTGTCCGGCAGGCTATGTCCGGGGGTTTCTGGTGCAGAGGTTTCAAACAGCTCACTCGGCAGATCCTGAATCAGCACTTCCTGCCCGGCGGCCATCACGGTTAACCAGCGGCAAGTGTTCTCCAACTGGCGCACGTTACCTGGCCATGGCAGGCGAGTCAGCGCGGTTTCGGTTTCCGGATGCAGGTTCTTTGCCTCTACGCCCAGCTCTTTTGCTGCCACCTGCAGGAAGTAACGTGCCAGACGTGGGATATCCTCACGGCGTTCACGCAGCGGCGGAAGGTGCACGCGGATCACGTTCAGGCGATGGAACAAATCCTCACGGAATTTGCCTTCCTGTACCCGCAGTTCCAGGTTCTGGTGGGTTGCGGCGATGATGCGCACGTCCACCTTCACCGGAGCGTAACCGCCGACCCGATAGAATTGGCCATCTGCCAGCACCCGCAGCAAGCGGGTTTGCACATCCAGCGGCATATCGCCGATTTCATCCAGGAACAAGGTCCCGCCGTCGGCCTGCTCAAAGCGGCCCTGACGGATCTGATTGGCGCCGGTAAAGGCTCCCTTTTCGTGACCGAACAGTTCGGATTCGATCAGGTCTTTGGGGATTGCCGCCATGTTCAGCGCGATAAAAGGTGATTTGGCGCGTGGGCTGTGGCGATGCAGAGCATGGGCCACCAGTTCTTTACCGGTGCCCGATTCGCCGTTGATCAAAACGCTGATCGACGAACGCGACAGGCGGCCGATGATGCGGAACACGTCCTGCATCGCCGGGGCTTCACCGATAATATCCGCCACCGGATCGTTGGCAGGCTGGCTGCGCGCCGGTTGCTGCTGTTCCTGATAATGGCTGATGGCGCGTTCTACCAGCGCCACGGCCTCATCGATATCAAAGGGTTTTGGCAGGTAGTCGAACGCCCCTTGCTGGTAAGCGCTGACGGCGGCGTCCAGGTCTGAATGCGCCGTCATTATGATGACCGGAAGCATTGGGTGACGCTGTTTGATCTGCTTGAGTAACGCAAGACCATCCATACCCGGCATGCGGATGTCGGACAGCAACACGTCAGGAGTTTGCGTGGCCAGGGCTTCGAGTACCGCATTGCCACTGTCGAAGGTCACGCAGCTCACACCGGCTCCAGTGAGCGCGCGTTCAAGCACCCAGCGGATGGAGCTATCGTCATCGACGATCCAGACTATCCCTCGTTGCATAGAAAACCTCACTGGCGAATAGGCAGGTAAACCGAGAATTCGGTATGTCCTGGCCAACTGTTAAATTCAATTTTTCCGCAATGCTGATCGATAAGATTACGGGCGATGGATAACCCCAGGCCGGTTCCGCCTTCGCGGCCGCTGACCATCGGGTAAAACAGCGTGTCCTGCAACTGCGCCGGCACGCCGGGGCCGTCATCTTCTACATCGATACGTGCCGCTAACCGGTAGCGGGTGCCGTGCAGGGTTATCTGGAAGGCGGTACGGGTGCGCAGCGTGATGGTGCCGCCCGCCTCTCCCAGCGCCTGCAGCGCATTACGGGTAATGTTAAGCAGCACCTGTTCAATTTGGTCCGGGTCGTGTGCCATCTCCGGCAGGCTCGGGTCGTAGTCCCGCACCAGCGTCACGTTATCCGGCTTTTCCAGCGACACCAACTGGCAGACTCGTTCCGCCACCTGATGAATGCTTTGGGTAATGTGCTGGCCTGGCCGCTGCGGGCCGAGCAGGCGATCGACCAGGTTACGCAGGCGGTCGGCCTGTTCAATGATCACCTTGGTGTATTCGGTCAGCGAGGGATCGGGCAGCGCCTTGGCCAGCAGTTGTGCCGCACCGCGCAACCCACCGAGCGGGTTTTTAATTTCATGCGCCAGGCCACGAACCAGATCGCGAGCCGCAACCTGTTGGGCATGCTGCAGCTGTTCCTGGCTCAGGCGGCGTTGGTTATCCATAGGCGCCAGCTCGATCAGGATATAACCTTCAGGCAGCGCCTGGGCGGTCAGGGAGAGGATATGCGCGCGCCCGTCAACCACCAGGGTCACTTCGTTATCGGTAAAGCCCTGGCCGGTGCGCAGGCTCTCACGCATCAGATCGACGTTCAGTGAGAAATAGCCGAGCAAATCAGGCAACGGTGTACCGAAAAGTTTACGGGAACTTTGCGCCAGCAGTTGTTGTGCTGCCGGATTGGCGTAATGAACCGCCAGATCATCATCCAACAGCAGGATGCTGTTGATGAGAGAATTGAGGATCTGCCCAGCATCGGGCAGCTTGCCAGTTGCCATACAGCAGACTCCTGCACCTTTTTAGTGCATCTATCCTACTCCATCCGTTATGCGCGCGGTATGGAATAGTTTTGCAGAAAATACGGTGGAGAAAAAAACCCATCCGAAGATGGGCTGAAAGTTTCCACGGCAACAAAAAAAGACAACTAAATCTGGGCGCCGTCCGCAGACGGCGCGGTAAAACTTAAACGCTGTAGTACAGTTCGAATTCAACCGGGTGTGGCGTCATGCGAACGCGGTCCATTTCTTCTTTACGCAGGTCGATGTAAGCATCGATCGCGTCGTCGGTGAAGACGCCGCCACGGGTCAGGAACTCGCGGTCTTCGCTCAGTGCTGCCAGCGCTTCATCCAGAGAGCCTGCAACTTTTGGAATTTCAGCTTCTTCTTCCGGTGGCAGGTCATACAGGTTTTTGTCCATGGCATCGCCAGGGTGGATTTTGTTAATCACACCGTCCAGGCCTGCCATCAGCAGTGCCGCGAAGCACAGGTACGGGTTAGCCGCTGGATCCGGGAAACGGGCTTCGATACGGCGCGCTTTCGGGCTGGCTACCACTGGGATACGGATGGAAGCAGAACGGTTACGGGCTGAGTAAGCCAGCATGACCGGTGCTTCGTAGCCTGGGACCAGACGCTTGTAAGAGTTGGTGGTCGGGTTGGCCAGGGCGTTGATCGCTTTAGCGTGCTTGATGATACCGCCAATGTAGAACAGGGCAGTTTCAGACAGGCCGCCGTATTTGTCGCCGGCGAACAGGTTAGTCCCATTCTTGGACAGCGACATGTGGCAGTGCATGCCGGAACCGTTATCGCCGAACATAGGCTTCGGCATGAAGGTCGCGGTTTTGCCAAATGCGTGAGCCACGTTGTGAACCACGTATTTGTAGATTTGGATTTCGTCGGCTTTCTTGGTCATGGTGTTGAAGCGGGTAGCCACTTCGTTCTGACCTGCGGTTGCCACTTCATGGTGGTGCGCTTCAACAACCAGGCCCATTTCTTCCATGGTCAGACACATGGTAGAACGGATGTCCTGTGAAGAATCGACCGGAGGAACCGGGAAGTAACCGCCTTTGACTGCCGGACGGTGGCCTTTGTTGCCGCCATCGTATTGGGTGCCGGAGTTCCATGCGCCTTCGATATCGTCGATAGCCACGTGGGAACCACGGATGCTGCTGCCGAAACGAATATCGTCAAACAGGAAGAATTCTGGCTCTGGCCCGAACAGCACGGTGTCCGCGATGCCGGAAGAGCGCAAGAAATCTTCTGCACGCTTGGAGATGGAGCGTGGGTCACGGTCGTAGCCCTGCATGGTGCCTGGCTCGAGGATGTCGCAGCGAATAATCAGGGTGGATTCTTCGAAGAACGGATCCAATACCGCAGTGCTGGCGTCTGGCATCAGCACCATGTCAGATTCGTTGATGCCTTTCCAACCGCCGATCGAGGAACCGTCAAACATTTTACCTTCTTCGAAGAAGTCGGCATTTACCTGATGAGCAGGGATGGTGACGTGTTGTTCTTTACCCTTGGTGTCAGTGAAACGCAGGTCTACGAATTTCACTTCATGCTCATTCAGCATCGTCAAAACGTGTTCAGCGGACATACTTAACTCTCCCGGATTTTATCATTGTCGTCGTCGTGGAACGAATCTGTGAAACTGGCTTTTTTTGCCTTAAAAAGACTAAAGCGAAAACTGTGCCAACTTTGCTAAAGCGCTTTAATGGCCTTTCTGTGCGGGTTTTGCACAGAATCAGTATGCACCATCAGTGATGCATTGCACTTAAATGGTGCAATTAAGGTGAGGTGGGGCACTGTAATGGTGCAAAAGTGCACCAGATGCTGCTTTTTGCACCGTGAAAGGGATCACATACTGACCTGTACACAGTTGTTTATAAGAGACTGTTGTGATCTTGTTTAGTCCCTCGCTTAATACGTGTACAATAGCGCGCTATTTCTAATGCCTGAGGCAAAGCTGTGATCGAAAATTTGCGTAACATCGCCATTATTGCCCACGTTGACCATGGTAAGACCACCCTGGTTGATAAGCTGCTGCAACAATCCGGTACTTTCGGAGAGCGTGTAGAAGCCACCGAACGCGTAATGGACTCCAACGATTTGGAGAAAGAGCGTGGGATTACCATCCTCGCAAAAAACACCGCCATTAATTGGAAAGACTACCGCATCAACATCGTGGATACCCCAGGACACGCCGACTTCGGCGGCGAGGTTGAGCGTGTGATGTCTATGGTTGACTCGGTGCTGCTGGTTGTGGATGCAATGGATGGCCCAATGCCGCAAACCCGCTTCGTGACCAAAAAAGCCTTCGCTAATGGTCTGAAGCCGATCGTGGTAATCAACAAGGTTGACCGTCCTGGCGCACGTCCTGATTGGGTTGTTGATCAGGTCTTCGACCTGTTCGTTAACCTTGATGCGACCGACGAGCAGCTCGACTTCCCAATCATCTATGCTTCCGCATTGATGGGGATCGCGGGTACTGACCACAACGATATGGCGGCAGACATGACCCCGCTGTATCAAGCGATCGTAGACCACGTGTCTGCACCGCAGGTTGAGCTTGAAGCACCTTTCCAGATGCAGATCTCTCAGCTGGACTACAACAACTACGTTGGCGTTATCGGCATCGGCCGTATCAAGCGTGGTAAGGTCAAGCCAAACCAGCAGATCACTATCATCGATAGCGAAGGCAAAACCCGTAACGGTAAAGTCGCTAAGGTTCTGACCCACATGGGTCTGGAGCGTATCGAAGCGCCTGTCGCTGAAGCTGGCGACATCATCGCGATCACCGGTCTGGGCGAGCTGAACATCTCTGATACCATCTGTGATGTGAATGCGGTTGAAGCGCTGCCGGCACTGTCTGTTGATGAACCGACCGTAACCATGTACTTCAACGTCAACACCTCTCCGTTCTGTGGTAAAGAAGGCAAGTACGTGACTTCACGTCAGATCCTCGACCGTCTGAACAAAGAGCTGGTGCACAACGTGGCACTGCGTGTTGAAGAAACTGAAGATGCTGATGCCTTCCGCGTATCTGGCCGTGGTGAACTTCACCTGTCGGTTCTGATCGAAAACATGCGTCGCGAAGGTTTCGAGCTGGCGGTTTCCCGTCCTAAAGTTATCAACCGTAAAATCGATGGCCGCATGCAAGAGCCATTCGAAAACGTGACGCTGGATATCGAAGAACAGCACCAGGGTTCAGTCATGCAAGCCATGGGTGAGCGCAAAGGTGACGTTAAGGACATGATCCCAGACGGCAAAGGTCGTATTCGCCTGGATTACCTGATCCCTGCACGTGGCCTGATCGGCTTCCGTACCGAGTTCATGACCATGACCTCCGGTACCGGCCTGCTGTACTCCACCTTCAGCCACTACGATGACGTGCGCCAGGGTGAAATCGGCCAACGTCAGAACGGCGTGCTGATCTCCAACGGTCAGGGTAAAGCGGTAGCCTTCGCCCTGTTCGGTCTGCAAGATCGCGGCAAGCTGTTCCTGGGTCACGGTGCGGAAGTGTATGAAGGCCAGATCATCGGTATTCACTCACGTTCCAACGACCTGACCGTGAACTGCCTGACCGGTAAGAAACTGACCAACATGCGTGCTTCCGGTACTGACGAAGCCACGACTCTGGTTCCGGCTATCAAGATGTCCCTGGAGCAAGCTCTGGAATTCATCGATGATGACGAACTGGTAGAAGTTACGCCAACGTCCGTACGTATTCGTAAACGTCACCTGACTGAAAACGATCGTAAACGTGCAAGCCGCGGTCCTAAAGAAGCTTAATCGCTGATTTAGTCTGCAACACTTAGGGCGCGCCAGCGCCCTGAGTTTTTTCCTCTGTCTTTTCCCATTTCTGCCGCGTGCTATACGCTTTTCCATCCGCTCTCTATTCAGCCCCTGCTTTTCCCGCTACAGTAAAATCTCACCGGCCCATCAGGAGAGGACTATGCTGTATATCTTTGATTTAGGTAATGTGATCGTCGATATCGATTTCAAACGTGTACTGGGTGTATGGAGCAGTTTGAGCGGTACGCCCTTGGCGGTCTTGTCCGAACGTTTCACTATGGGCGAGTTGTTCCAACAGCACGAGCGCGGTGAAATCAACGATGAAGATTTTGCCGAGCAACTAAGTGAAGAGATGGGCATCGCCCTCAGTTTCGAGCAGTTCGCTACCGGTTGGCAGGCGGTGTTTGTCGCCCTGCGACCTGAAGTGATCGACATCATGAACCGTCTGCGCAGCGAAGGTCACCGGGTGGTGGTGTTATCGAACACCAACCGTCTGCACTGCAACTATTGGCCGCAGCACTACCCGCAAGTGGCAGAAGCCGCCGATCATCTGTATTTGTCTCAGGATCTCGGCATGCGCAAACCGGACGCCAACATCTACCTGCATGTACTGGACGCAGAAAATACTTCGCCGAATGACGCGGTATTCTTTGACGATCATCCGGATAACGTCGCCGCCGCACAGGCGCTGGGAATAAAAACGGTGCACGTGACCGACCGCGATGTGGTGCCGGCTTATTTTGCCCAATGACCGCAAAGGGTTAAGCTTAAGGCGTACAAACTGACATCAAGGAGTGGCCATGTCGTTTTTCCGCCGCAAGAAGCTGCCTTCTTCGATCAAACCCAGCGTCACCTTTTTGCGACTGCTGATCAAACGGGTCGACAGCGATGGCCTGACCATGTTGGCGGGCCACCTGGCCTATGTTTCTCTGCTGTCGCTGGTCCCTCTGGTGACCGTGGTGTTCGCGTTGTTTGCCGCGTTTCCGATGTTCTCCGATATCAGCGTTCAACTGAAAAGCTTTATCTTTTCCAATTTCATGCCGGCGGCCGGCAACGTAATCCAAAGTTATCTGGAGCAGTTTGTCGCCAACTCCAACAAGATGACCGCCGTCGGGACCTGCGGGCTGATTGTCACCGCGCTGTTGCTGATATCGTCGGTGGACAGCGTGCTCAACACCATCTGGCGCAGCAAAAATCAGCGCCCGATCGTGTTCTCGTTTGCGGTGTACTGGATGGTGCTGACCCTGGGGCCGCTGTTGGTGGGCGCCAGCATGGCGATCAGTTCCTATCTGCTGTCGCTTAACTGGCTGGCGCAGACCGGCGTCAACAGCCTGGTGGATCAGGTGCTGCGTATTTTCCCGCTGCTCCTGTCGTGGATATCGTTCTGGTTGCTGTATTGCATCGTGCCGACGGTACGGGTGCCGCCAAAGGATGCGCTGATTGGTGCGCTGGTGGCCGGGCTGCTGTTTGAACTGGGCAAAAAAGGTTTCGCGCTGTACGTCACCATGTTCCCGTCTTATCAACTGATATACGGCGTGTTGGCCGTGATCCCCATTTTATTCCTTTGGGTCTACTGGAGCTGGTGTATCGTGTTACTCGGCGCGGAAATCACGGTCACCATCGGAGAATACCGCGACTACCGACAGCAAAAGGCACAACAGCAGGATCAACCATCAGAAGGGCAGTCATGATTGCGTTAATTCAACGGGTATTAAATGCCAGCGTCACGGTGGAAGGCCGGACGGTAGGCAACATAGGCCCCGGTTTGTTAGTGTTATTGGGCGTGGAGCAGGACGATAACGAGCAGAAAGCCGTGCGCCTGTGTGAGCGCGTGCTGGGGTATCGCATCTTTGGCGATGAGAACGACAAGATGAATCTCAATGTCCAACAGGCCGGGGGCAGCCTGCTGGTGGTTTCGCAGTTCACGCTGGTGGCCGACACGCAAAAGGGCATGCGTCCGAGCTTCTCACGTGGCGCGGTACCGCAGGAGGCCGATCGGTTATACCAATATTTTGTTGGCCAGTGTCGCGAACGCGGCATAGAAACCCAAACCGGTGAGTTTGCGGCCGACATGAAAGTCGCGCTAGTGAATGACGGGCCGGTGACGTTTTGGCTTCAAGTCTAAGAATTTTGAGAGAGAAGGCGTCTATGTATCACCTACGAGTACCGGTAACAGAACAAGAACTGAAGGATTATTACCAGTTCCGCTGGGAAATGCTGCGCAGGCCGTTGCACCAGCCGGTGGGGTCGGAAAAGGATGCCTACGACGCCATGGCACATCACCAAATGGTGGTGGACGAGAGCGGAAAAATTGTCGCCATTGGGCGGCTGTATATCAATGCCGATAACGAAGCGGCGATTCGTTTTCTGGCGGTCGACCCGACGGTGCAGGATAAAGGCCTGGGTACGCTGGTGGCCATGACGCTGGAATCCGTGGCCCGCCAGGAAGGCGTGAAGCGCGTTGTCTGTAGCGCCCGTGAGGACGCGGTGGATTTCTTTGCCAAACTCGGTTTCGTGAATCAGGGCGAGATCACCGCGCCGCAAACCACACCGATTCGCCATTTCCTGATGATCAAACCGGTGGCGACGTTGGACGATATCCTGCATCGCCCCGACTGGTGCGGCCAATTGCAGCAGGCCTGGTACGATCATATCCCGCTTAGCGAGAAAATGGGGGTGCGCATCAGCCAATATACCGGCCAGCGTTTTGTCACCACCATGCCGGAAAGCGGCAATCAAAACCCGCACCATACGCTGTTTGCCGGCAGCCTGTTTTCTCTGGCGACGCTGACTGCCTGGGGGTTGATCTGGCTGTTGCTGCGTGAACGTCATCTGGGTGGCACCATTATTCTGGCGGATGCCCATATCCGTTACAGCAAACCCATCACTGGCCGACCGCGAGCGGTGGCGGACCTCAGTTCATTAAGTGGCGATCTGGCCCGTTTGGCACGCGGCCGCCGCGCTCGTGTGCAGGCGGAAGTTCATCTGTTTGGTGACGACGACAAAGGTGCGGTGTTTGAAGGCACTTATATGGTGTTGCCGGCCGAGCCGGAAGTGCCCCTGGACCAGGGCGGTTGCGAAGCGATAGACAGTTGAGACCGAGGCCCTCTCTGTGGGGAGAGGGCCAATGCGCAATTAAGGCAGTTGTTGGTCGACCGTCTGGCCATCACCGGCGGTGGCCTGTAGCCGGCCCTGTAATGAAGCCTTGAATGGCCCATCGCTGTTCAATAAACCTTTCAACTGCAATTGCAGGTTACCGTCACCCTCCAGGGGAACCGGTTGCCATCCCCATTGCTGCAGGGTGTTCACCGGCACCGAACGACCGTTCAGCGACAGTGTAAAAGGTTTGCCCGGCAACTGCTCGACGGTAGCTTTGGCGTCCAACAATCCCTTCGGCATAAAGGCACTGAGCTCGGTAACGTTGATCTGCCCGTCATTGGCGTTTAGCGCCAGCGATGGACGGCGAACGTCAATCTTGTTGAAGGTGGCTTCACTGCCGTTCAAATTCAGCGAGCCGGACCAGATCCCCCACTGGTGGTCACGCGCCAGCAGCAGGTTGCTGCCGTAGCCGTCCAGAGCGGTGATCTGGAACGGGAAGGTCGGGTTGATATCGATGATCAGGTTACGGTTGGTAGTCAGTTTGTTGACGTACACTTCCGACAGCCAGTGTGGCAGCGGTCGCAACCACAATGCACGCCAGTCTATGGGTAAGGTGTACTCCAGCGCGGCGACGGCCACTTCATCCAATTGCAGGCGATTGTTGGTGCGCAGCCAACTGCCGGAGGTGCGTAACAGCCCACCTTCCCAGCGGGTGGTGAACTGCTGAATGGCGATACCGGCCGGTGAGAGCCGCATATTCATGATCGGGTCAATCAGATGGAAACCGCCGTTGATCAGGTCGCTGGCGTTGAAGTTCAGCGAACCGTCCTCGCTGCTCCAGTCACCCTGTTTGAAGGTGACATTTTGCAGCGACAGGTCGAGATCGTTGAATGCCCATTCCTTGCCTTCCAGCCGCGCATCGATCAGATCGAAACGTTTGAGCGTGACGGGCGGCAGGGCAGTAAAACGCTGCCAGAACTGCTCCAGCGTCAAGGGTGTCTGCAGGCGCACGCCACTCAACCGCAGACGCTCTACCTGCCAACTGCCGTCGGCGGTGCGAGTGGCAACGCCGGTCAAATCACCCTGCGCCAGATCGGCGCCGAAATTGCTGAGCAGCAACTGGTTTTGTTTCAGTTCGCCTTGTACCAGCACCTGAGAGGCAGGAATGCCGTTGAGCGTCATCGAGCCGGCGCTGAACTGGAACTGATTGTTATCGCCTAAGGGATGGCCGGTTTTGGGTTGCCATGGCGTAATGCCGGCATTGACCTGTTGTGCATTGAGCTGCCAGGTTTCATCGTTGGATTGCAGCGCCATATTGCTCAGTTGCAGCACATCGGCCTGTATCGGCAATGCAGCGTTTTGTTGTTGCAGGTTTAGCGTGCCATCGCGCAGCGTGACGCTATGAAAATAGCGCGGTTCGGTAATCTGGCGCAGGCTGAGGCCGAGATCCAGCCGTTTGGCGACCAGCGCCTGCGGCTGGTTTTTTTTTGCCAGTTGGACGTCTTCCAGGCTGATTTGCCCCGGTTGGCTCCATGAGTGCGAAATTTCCGCCACCGACAGGCGGTAGTCGCTGTGATCGCTGACCCACCGGCTGACCCAGCCCGCAGCCCAACGGGTTTGCCCGATGACGTACAACAGCGCGATGGCAAGCACTACCAGCAGCAGCAACGTCAGCAACAGTTTTCCGATAAATTTCATCGTCTACATCCGCGTCGGTCAAAAAAGATACCCTGTTTATGCCGCAATTGGCCGGGCATCTCAAGTGCAATGGTCTGATAGGCAATAAAAAACGGCCGCAAGCGGCCGTTTGTGACAGGAAGCGCGACGGATTATGGCTTCTCGTGTTCGTGCGGGAACACCAGGTTCAGCACGATGGCGGTGATCCCCCCGGCAGCAATGCCTGAGGAGAGCAGGGTTTTCAGCCAGTCCGGCGCGAACTGCAGGATCAGTGGTTGCTGGGAAACGCCCATACCCACCGCCAGCGACAGCGCCATGATCATGATCGCGCGGCGGTTCAGCCGTTCGCGTGACACGATGCGCACGCCGGATGCGGCGATAGTGCCGAACATCACCAGGGTGGCTCCGCCCAATACCGGCTCAGGAATGTGCTGTACGAAGCCGGCCACCGCCGGGAACAGCCCCAGCGCGATCAGCATCAGTGCCACCACGAAACCGACGTAACGACTGGCGACGCCGGTCAGTTGGATCACCCCGTTGTTCTGACCGAAGCAGGAATTGGGGAAGGTATTGAACACCGCCGACAGCATCGAGTTCAGGCCGTTGGCAAGCACGCCGCCCTTCAGGCGTTTCATATACAGCGGGCCGCTGACCGGTTGTTCCGACACGTCGGAAGTCGCGGTGATATCTCCGATGGTTTCCAGTGAGGTGACCATAAAGATCAGCATCAGCGGTAACAGCAGGTTCCAGTCAAAGCCCAGGCCGTAATACAGCGGCGTCGGGATGATGACCGTCGCCATCTCGGGCGTCGGCTGGCTTTCCGGCAGCATGTCCATGGCCCAGGCCAAGAGATAACCGACCGCCATGGCGATCACCAGTGAGGCCACGCGCAGGTAAGGGTTGCGCTGACGGTTAAGCAAAATAATGACCAATAATACTGCACCGGCCAGCAGCAGATTTTTCGGGGCGCCGAAGCTGCCACCGTTCATCGCGGCATAGCCGCCGCCGATGGAGGTCAGTCCGACCTGGATCAGCGACAAACCGATAATCATCACCACAATGCCGGAAACCAGCGGGGTGATGATGCGTCGCGCCAGATGCAGCACGCGTGACAGCAGGATCTCGGTGCAGGAGGCGACCATCAGCGTACCAAACAGCGCAGCCATCATGGTGGGAACGTCAGCGCCGCCGTTTTTCAGCGCCAGCCCACCCATAATCAGCGGCGAAACAAAGTTAAAGCTGGTGCCCTGAATCGACAGCAAGCCAGAACCGACGGGCCCCCAGGTTTTGATTTGCAGAATAGAGGCCAGGCCGGAAGCGAACAGCGACATACTGATAATGTGCTGAGTATCCTGTGCCGGCAGACCGAGCGCCTGACAGATCAACAGAGCCGGGGTGATCACCGCAACAAACATCGCCAACAGGTGCTGGCCGGCGGCAAACAACGTTTGCGGCAGCGGCGGGCGATCTTCCAGGCGATAAATCAGTTCACTGTTGCGGGGAGTGGCAGATGCTTTTTGCACCGCATCGAGCTCGGCGGATGGCATGGTCATGGTGTGGCATTTCCAGAAACGGCAAAGCAGGCATTTTAATGATTTGGCCCGCAAAAGCAAACGGTTGCGCGTTAATGCTTTGTTACCGTTATCGCCGGTTATGTCGCATTTTCGTTCATTTTTTCTTGTGTTATCAGCGTTTTTTACTTCTAATCCTGCACTCATCGAGTTTTAAAAACTAAGCGGTTTTCTCTAACTTATTATTTATTAATTGGATTTTTCCCTTACATGGAGTACCTGGATGTTTCATCTTGATACTTATGGCACGTTAGTCGCGGCAACATTGGTTTTGCTCCTTGGGGGCAAATGCGTCACCAGCATCCCTCTGTTGAGAAAATACACCATTCCTGCACCGGTCGCCGGTGGCTTGCTGGTGGCACTCCTGCTGTTAGCCCTGAAAAAGTTCGTTAACTGGGAAATCAGCTTCGATATGTCGCTGAAAGACCCGTTGATGTTGGCCTTCTTCGCCACTATCGGCTTGAACGCCAACCTGTCGCGGTTGCGCGCGGGCGGCAAGGCATTAATGGTATTCCTGTTTGTGGTGCTGGGCCTGCTGCTGGTGCAGAACGCCATCGGCATCGGCATGGCGAAAATGCTGGGTCTGGATCCGTTGATGGGCCTGATCGCCGGTTCCATTACCTTGTCCGGCGGCCACGGCACCGGGGCGGCCTGGAGCAAACTGTTTATCGAGCGCTATGGTTTTGAAAATGCTACGGAAGTGGCGATGGCCTGCGCGACCTTCGGTCTGGTTCTGGGCGGCCTGATTGGTGGCCCGGTGGCGCGTTACCTGGTAAAACACTCTTCCACGCCGGAAGGCTCGCCGGATGACAGCGTCCAGCCAAGCGGTTTTGAAAAACCGGAGAGTGGCCGCTTGATCACCTCGTTGATCATGATTGAAACCATCGCGATGATCGCCATCTGCCTGAGTTTGGGGCAATTTATCTCCGGCTTACTGAGCGGCACGGTGTTTGAACTGCCAAACTTCGTCTGCGTACTGTTTGTTGGGGTGATCCTCAGCAACACCCTGGCTTTCACCGGGTTCTATACCGTGTTTGAACGAGCGGTATCGGTGCTGGGCAACGTTAGCCTGTCGCTGTTCCTGGCGATGGCGTTGATGAGTCTGCGCTTGTGGGAGCTGGCTTCGCTGGCGCTGCCAATGCTGGCGATCCTGGCGGTGCAGACGCTGGTGATGGCGCTGTACGCGATCTTCGTCACCTACCGGGTGATGGGGAAAAATTACGATGCAGCGGTGCTGGCTGCGGGTCACTGCGGTTTCGGCATGGGGGCCACACCAACGGCGATCGCCAATATGCAGGCGATTACCGATCGCTTCGGCCCATCGCACCTGGCGTTTCTGGTGGTGCCGATGGTGGGGGCGTTCTTTATCGATATCGCCAACGCGATTGTGATTAAGCTGTATCTGCTGTTGCCGGTGTTCCCGGCGATTGGTTGATTAACCGGTCGTCATAACGGAAAAGGCGCCCATTGGCGCCTTTTCTATGTCTGAAGGTCAGGCGTTGGAGTAGCGTGCTTTTTCCGGCAGCCAGCGTTCAATCAGGGCGCGGGCATGTTCCGGGTACTGTTGGTGGATATGGCGGGCGACGCGTTGCACTTCCGGGATCATCGCCTGATCGCGCAGCAAATCCGCCACTTTAAACTCCGCACTGCCGGTTTGACGCGTACCCAACAGCTCGCCGGGGCCGCGGATTTCCAGATCGCGTTGTGCAATGACGAAGCCGTCATTACTGTCACGCAGTACCTGCAGGCGTTTTTGCGCAGTTTTACTTAGCGGCGTTTTGTACAACAATACGCAGTGAGAGGCCACCGCGCCGCGCCCGACGCGACCACGAAGCTGGTGTAACTGCGCCAACCCCAGTCGCTCCGGGTTTTCGATGATCATCAAACTGGCATTCGGTACGTCGACGCCCACTTCGATCACCGTCGTCGCCACCAACAGCTGCAGCTCACCCTGTTTAAAGGCCTGCATTACCGCCTGCTTCTCTTGCGCTTTCATACGGCCATGCACCAGCGCCACTTTCAGCTCCGGTAGCGCGGTTTTCAGCTCTTCCCAGGTGGCTTCCGCCGCTTGCGCTTCCAGCAGCTCAGATTCTTCAATCAGGGTACAAACCCAGTACGCCTGTCGGCCTTCTTCCATACAGGCGCTTTTCACTCGCTGAATGATATCGGCGCGCCGCGTATCCGGAATGGCGACGGTAGTGACCGGCGTTCTGCCCGGTGGCAGTTCGTCGATCACCGAGGTATCGAGATCGGCATAGGCGGTCATTGCCAGCGTGCGTGGGATTGGCGTGGCGGTCATGATCAACTGATGGGCATGGAAGCCTTGCTCCTCGCCTTTCTCCCACAGAGCCAAGCGCTGGTGCACGCCAAAACGGTGCTGTTCGTCGATGATCACCAGTGCCAGGCCGGAAAATTGCACCTGTTCCTGGAAGATGGCGTGGGTACCGACCACCATAGAGACCTGCCCACTGGCAATCGCCTCTTGCTGCGCGATACGCGCCTTGCCTTTTTGCTTGCCGGCCAACCAGCCGACCTCCAGCCCCAGCGGTTCAAACCACTGGCGGAAATTATTGGCGTGCTGTTCGGCCAACAACTCCGTTGGCGCCATCAATGCCACCTGCTTGCCGTGGGCGATGGCGCGCAGTGCAGCCAGCGCCGCGACCAGCGTTTTGCCGGAGCCGACATCGCCCTGAACCAGCCGCATCATGGGGAAGCCTTTTTGCATATCGGCTTCGATATCGGCCACTACGCGATCTTGCGCGCCGGTAGGGGCAAAGGGTAACTGGGCGAGGAATTGCTTTTTAAGCCGATCATCGGGCATCAGCGGCAGCGCTTGATAGCTTTGCGCACCGGCCCGTACCGCCAACATACTGAGGTTATGCGCCAGCAGTTCTTCCAGGATCAGACGTTTTTGCGCCGGATGCTTGCCCTGTTCCAAATCCGCCAGTTGGATATCCGGCGGCGGGCGGTGCAGGGTATGCAGCGCCTGCGGCAGGCTCATTAATCCACCGCTCAGTTCAGGCGGCAGCAATTCGGCGATGGCACAGGTATCCAGTAGTTCCAGCGCCTGATCGGTCAGTTTGCGCAGAGTCGCCTGTCGGATGCCTTCGGTGGTGGGGTAGACCGGCGTCAGTGACTCTTGCAGCTCAACCTCGCTGCTTTCCCCTTGAATGCGGTATTCAGGGTGAATAATTTCGGCACCGTGGTTGCCGCGTTTGACCTCACCGTAGGCGGTCACGCGACGGCCGGTGGCCAGGCTGTTTTTCATCGCCGCATTGAAATTGAAGAAACGCATGGTGAGCAGGCCGGTACCGTCGCTGATCTGGCAGGTCAGCATGCGCCGCCGTCCAAAACTGATGTCGGTACGCAGCACTTCGCCTTCCACCGTGGCATAAATACCCGGCTGCAGGTCGTTTATCGGATAGAGGCGAGTGCGGTCTTCATAGCGCAGCGGCAGGTGCAGCAGCAGATCCTGAATGGTTTCCAGGCCAATCTTGGCCAGTTTTCCCGCCTGACTGGCGCCAACCCCGGAAAGCGTGGTGAGTGGGACAGCATCCAGCAGACGGCCTTTCATTTGCGTACCGTTGCCTGCATGGCCGCCCACCATTCGGCATCGGCGACCACCTGGCCCTGTTGATCAATATGAGGACGCGGCAGCTTTTTACGCTTGGCCACGTTGGCCAGTACCGGGTAACCGCCTTCAAACAGCAGCCGTTGTTGCTCTTCTTCATTGAGCATACTGTGTTCACGACGGTACAGGCCGGCATTTTGCCGCTGGCGTTGCGCTTCGTACAGGATCAAGGCTGAGGCAACCGACACGTTGAGTGACTGCACCATGCCGATCATCGGAATGATGATGTCCTGGTCAGCCAGAGCAAGCGCTTCTTCGGTGATGCCGGTTTTTTCCTGGCCCAGCAGCACGCAGGTAGGGCGGGTGTAATCCACCTCGCGAAAGTCCACGGCACGGTCGGAAAGGTTAGTCGCCAGGATCTGCATGCCCTGACCTTTCAGGTGGTGCACGGCGTCAGCGATGGTGCGATGGGTTTGAACATTGACCCAGCTGTTGCTGCCGGCGGCGGAGGAAACCAGGGTTCGCATGCGGGTGGTTGGCCACACGGCATGTACCTGATGCACGCCGACGGCGTCGGCGGTGCGGATAATGGCGGAGACGTTATGCGGTTTGTGAACCTGTTCCAGGCAGACGGTTAAATCCGGCTGCCGGGTGGCCAGCATTTCACAAATCCGCGCATAGCGTTCAGGGCTCATAAGCGCTAATTTCGGTTACGGTTAACTTTAATGACATCCGGCATGATACGGATTTTACGCATAATATTTGCCAGATGGATGCGATCGCGGGTGGTCAAGCGGATAAAGGCGCTATAAACCCGGCCGTCTTTCTCTTCGGTATTCAGGCTTTGAATATTGGATTCAGCCGCATTGATGGCTGCCGTCAGGTTGGCCAGTGCCCCCTGATGGTTAAACATATCCACTTTGATCTCGGCAATGAATTCCTGCTCGATATCTTTATCCCACTCTACCGCCATGAATTTCTCAGGCTCTTTCTGGTAGCCGCGGATATTGCGACAGGATTCATGGTGGATCACCAAGCCTTTGCCTGGGCTGACGTGGGCGATAATCGGGTCACCCGGAATCGGTCGGCAGCATTTGGCGAAGGTGATCAGCACGCCGTCTGCGCCCTTGATCGCCAGGTTACGGACCCCGGAGGACGTGCCCAGATTGGACTGGTCACCCTGCAGGTTCTTCGCGACCACGACGCTCATGGCATTGCCCAGGCCGATTTCAGCCAGCAGATCGTCCAGAGTCGCCAGTTTCATGCGCTCCAACTCGTGCTGGATATTTTCCGGTGGGATCTCTGACAGTTTGCGACTGCCGCCCAACGCATGATTTAACAAGCGGCGGCCGAGGCCAACCGAATCGTCGCGCTTGAGGTTTTTCAACATCTGGCGAATTTTGGCGCGTGCTTTTGAGCTGACGACAAAGTTCAGCCAGGCGGCGTTGGGGCGTGCGCCCGGCGCGGTGATGATTTCCACCGTTTGGCCGCTGGTCAGAGACTGCGACAACGGGTACGGCTGACGATCGACCCGTGCGCCAACGCAGGCGTGGCCGATATCGGTATGCACCGCGTAGGCGAAGTCGACCGGCGTTGCGCCCGCAGGCAATTCAACGATGCGGCCTTCCGGGGTGAAAACGTAAATCTCATCCGGGAACAGATCGGATTTGACGCTCTCGATAAATTCAAACGAACTGCCGGCGCTTTGCTGCAGCTCCAGCAAGCTCTGCATCCAGCGCTGGGCTCTAATTTGCGCGGTGGTGCCGGTTTCGCCCTGTTCTTTTTCTTTATAAGCCCAGTGCGCGGCGACCCCCATTTCGGCCATCTGATCCATATCTTCGGTACGGATCTGCACTTCTACCGGTACGCCGTGCGGGCCGATAAGTGAAGTGTGCAGCGATTGATAGCCGTTGGCCTTGGGAATGGCGATATAGTCTTTGACCCTGCCCGGACGCGGCTTATACAGGCTGTGAGCCTGGCCCAGCACGCGGTAGCAGGTGTCCACTTCCTTCACGATCACCCGGAACGCGTAGATATCCATAATCGAATGGAAACGCTGTTCTTTCAGGTGCATCTTGAGATAGATGGAATACAGGTGTTTTTCTCGCCCGCTGACGCGGCAGGGGATGCCGGCTTCGGTCAATCGCCCTTCGATTTCGGCGAGGATCTTCTGGATCATCTCTTTACGATTACCGCGCGCGGCTTTCACCACTTCTTTGATTACGCGATAACGGTTCGGGTACAACGCCTCAAAACCCAGCTCTTCCAGCTCGGTTTTCAGATGGTGAATACCCAGACGATGGGCCAGTGGGCTGTAGATTTCCAGGGTTTCACGCGCAATACGCCGCCGTTTGTCGGGGCGCAGCGAACCTAAGGTACGCATGTTGTGCGTGCGGTCGGCCAGCTTGATCAACACGACGCGGATATCCTGCACCATCGCCATGATCATCTTGCGGAAGTTTTCCGCCTGGGCTTCTTTTTTATCCTGGAATTTCAGCTTGTCTAGCTTGGATACGCCCTCAACCAATTCGGCGACGCTTTTGCCGAACAGCTGTTCCATATCCTGATAGGTGGCCGGGGTGTCTTCGATGACGTCGTGCAGCAGGGCTGCCATCAGCGTCTCATGGTCGAGACGCATTTCCGCCAGAATACAGGCCACGGCAACAGGGTGAGTAATGTAGGGCTCACCGCTGGAGCGTGTCTGTCCCTCGTGAGCATCACGTGCAACGAGGTATGCCTGTTTGAGGCGCTTAATCTGCTCCTCAGGCAGGTAACGTTGAATCAGCAGATTCAGGCTTTCAAACAGGTACAAGGCAGACTCGCAGTCTAATTAACGACGACCTTCAGCAATTGCGGTAACCGCTTGAATCTCTGCGGCTTCCTGCTCTTGCTGCTCCTGACGATCACGAACATCGAGGATCTGGCTGGTGATCAGGCCTTCTTCGATTTCGCGCAGCGCGATAACGGTGTACTTGTCGTTTTCTTCCGGAACAAGTGCATCTTTACCGCCAGTCTGGATTTGACGTGCCCGACGAGCAGCGACCAACACCAGGTCAAAACGGTTACCAATTTTCTCTACAGCGTCTTGAACAGTTACGCGTGCCATATTTGTGCTACTCCACAGGTGACGAAAAGACTGGGCATAATACTGAAACTGTCTTCAGTCTGCCAATAGTTTGCTGATTAAAGCGTCATGCCGCAGTAATTGGCGGCCTAAACGCAGGCGTTCGGCGCGAATTATGGTTTTCAGATCGGACAGGGCCAGATCGAAATCATCGTTCACGATTAAATAATCATACTCCGCGTAGTGCGTCATTTCTGCCACGGCTTGCGCCATGCGTTTGGCGATCACTTCATCAGAGTCTTGCCCGCGCCCACGCAGGCGGCGGCCAAGTTCTTCCTTCGACGGCGGCAAAATAAAGATGCTGCGCGCCTGAGGCATTTTGGCACGGATTTGTTGCGCGCCCTGCCAGTCGATATCCAGGAAAACGTCTACGCCGGTCGACAGCACCTGCTCAATGGCGGCGCGTGAGGTTCCGTAATAGTTGCCGAACACTTCGGCGTGCTCAAGAAACGCATCCTGCTCAATCATTCGGCAGAATTCTTCTTTTGAGACGAAGAAATAATGATCGCCATGCTGTTCACCCGGGCGGCTGTCGCGCGTGGTGTGCGAAACCGAAACCTGCGTGTCGTACAGCGGTTGCGTCTTTAACAAAGCCTGAATCAGACTTGATTTCCCTGCGCCACTAGGGGCAGAGACAATATAAAGCGTGCCTTGAGCCATGATGATGTTCGTTGATAGCGGTTGATATGCCAATAACAGCGGATGTGTATTTTCTCCGCACAGTATACACGGCTAACGCGCCGGATGCAGCGTTAGCTCGCATTTTGCCCGTCGCTTTATGCTGAAAAAACCTCAAACGGGCAGGTTTGCGCAGCGTATCGCTAAATTTTGGCGGTTTTCTGCAATGCAGCCAGGCTTTCTCGATCCGCTGTGCAAAACGCCTCATTGGCCATTGTCGCGCTTCTCTTTCCCGGTTTTACTGCCGGTTATCAGGGAGGTGCACAATGCGCAAAGGTGTCATGAGGCTCGGAATGATCCTGTTGGTCGGTCTGCTGTGCAGTGGGGGACCGCGGGCGGAAACCTGTCCGGCGTGGCGGACGGAGCGGTTGCAACGGGATATAACCACCTTAAAAAACCAGCTTGGACGCTGGGACGTGGCTTACTACCAGCAGGGCAGCAGTTTAATTGAGGATGAGGTCTACGATAGCCTGCGTGAAAAGCTGCGGTTATGGCAGCGTTGTGCCGGGGAGCCGTCGACGGAGGAGCCTGCTCCACTGTTACCTGAAGGTAAGGTACCGCACCCGGTGGCGCATACCGGGTTGAGAAAATTGCCGGATCCTGCCGCCGTGGCCCAATGGCTAAAGGGCCGTCGCGATCTCTGGGTTCAACCCAAGGTGGACGGCGTAGCCATCACGCTGGTTTATCGCGACGGGAAACTGACGTCGGCAATCAGCCGGGGGAACGGACTGAAAGGCGAAGACTGGCTGGAAAGGGTGCAGGCGATACCGGCAGTGCCCGCCAGTATTGAGGGGGCACCGCAGACGTTGATTCTGCAGGGGGAGCTATTTCTGTTGATGAACGATCACCAACAAAAGGTCAGTGGCGGCCTCAACGCCCGTGCCAAGGTTGCCGGTGCGCTGATGAAAAGTAAGCCTTCGCCGGTATTGCAGCAACTGGGCCTGTTTGTCTGGGCCTGGCCAAACGGTCCGCAAGATATGGCGTCGCGTTTGCGGCAACTGGCTGCAATGGGCTTTCCCCTCGCCCTGGCTTACTCGCAACCGGTGAAATCATTGGCGGAGGTGCAGCAATGGCGAGAACGTTGGCATCAGAGCGCTTTGCCTTTCGTCACGGATGGTGTGGTGATCCATCAGGCACGCTCACCGCAGGGGCGTTACTGGCAAGCCAAGCCCGGTGATTGGGCCGTTGCCTGGAAGTATCCGCCGGCGCAGCAGGTCGCACGGGTGAATGGCATCGACTTCAATATTGGCCGCACCGGAAAAATTGCCGTGGTGCTGCGGCTTGAGCCCGTCAGGATGGACGATAAATGGGTAACACGGGTTAACCTCGGCTCACTGACACGTTGGCAGCAGTCGGCGATTGTGCCCGGTGATCAGGTGGCGATCAGCCTGATGGGGCACGGCATTCCACATCTCAATAACGTGGTCTGGCGTGGAACGGACAGGTCGCTGCCCAGCGCGCCGTCTGCTGAACGTTACCACCCATTGAGTTGTTTCGGTTGGCGGCCGGATTGCCGTCAGCAGTTTCTGGCCCGGCTGGTGTGGTTGAGTGGCCCGCAGGGGTTAAGTTTGCGCGGCGTCAGCGAATCTACCTGGCAGGCGCTGATTGATCAGGGGTTGGTGCGGCATCTGCTGGATTGGTTGGTGCTGACGCCGGAGCAACTGATGTCGGCCCCCGGCATCGGCGAAAAGCGAGGGCAGAGCATTCACCGGCAATTTCAGCTGGCGCGCCAGCAGCCGTTCGCACGCTGGCTGGTTGCTTTAGGCGCTCCACTGTCTCCTCCGCAAACGACGTCGCTGAAAAACTGGCAGCAGGTCCAGCAATATTCCCCCGCGGCGTGGCGAGAAATCGCCGGTATTGGTGCGAAAAGGGCGCAACAGATTGCCGATTTTCTCCAGCACCCGCCACTGCTGGCGTTGGTCAGCACGCTGGCATCCCAGCAAATAACCGGCTTCGTCTCTGAGGTGGATCTTATTAATGATCCGGATGCTGGTAATTAAATACCGGCAGACCCAGACGAAAACGCAGGGCGATCAATCGGGCGCTCAGGCCCGCCACCAGGGTGATGATCACCACCATATTATGCGGCAGGCTCAGGTGTTGCAGACCGATGTACAACCAGGCGGCAGCGAAGGAGATACCGGCGTAAATTTCCTTCTGGAATACCAGCGGAATGCGGTTGCAGAGCATATCGCGCAGTACGCCGCCGAAGACTCCGGTGATCACGGCGGCAATCGCGGCGATGATGGCGCCATGGCCCATATCCAGCGCCACCTGCGCGCCGATGATTGAAAACACAATCAGGCCAACGGCGTCCAATACCAGAAACAGGCGACGCAGGTGGCGCATCAATGGCGCCAGCCAGGTGGTGACAATCGCGGCAATGGCGACGATGACGATATATTCAGGATGTTTGACCCACCCCAGTGGAAAATGCCCGAGCAGCATGTCGCGCACCGAACCGCCACCGATGGCCGTGGCAGAGGCAATAATAATGACGCCAAACATGTCCATTTGGCGGCGGCCGGCAGCCAGTGCACCAGTCATGGCTTCGGCAGTGATGCCGATGATATAAAGAATGCTCAGTAACATAAGATATTCACAGGGTGGGCGGGAATGAGTGTCATGGTGGAAGGGTAATCGCCGCTGGGGGATATCGCCACTGAGTTTTTCTAACCGATGACAATTCGGATTAGTTTAATTAATCTATTTTTTATCTTTTTTGCTTATTAACTGCCTTTTCACCCCTTCTTTGGCTCAGGAAGGGATTAGATATTTCGCATTAGTTTCTATTGCTGACTATGCTTTTTGCATTCGATCCCCAGGGACTGGCGGCAATGAATTTCTGGTTGATGATGACGTTCACTGAGGAACATGAAGATAAAATGAAAAAGACTTCCCTGCTGGCCGCGGCCGTCGCTGCCGCCTTACTGTTGAGTGGTTGTGTCGCGCCGGTTCAGAATGCCGTACCGCAAAAGTCGGCGACTTGTTCGGTTGGCGATCCCATGACCCAAACCACGCTCTATTTTGGCCTGAATCGCCCGTCGGGGCCGGTGATCAGTGCTGCCGAGTGGCAGAGTTTTGTCGATCGGCAAGTGACGCCGCGCTTTAAAGACGGGCTGTCGGTGTTTGATGCCAAAGGGCAGTGGTTGGGTAATGACGGCAAACTGGTGCGCGAAAACAGCAAAGCGTTGATGCTGATCCATACGCCGGGCAAGGAAAGTGAAACCCATATTGAGGCGCTGCGCAGCAGCTATAAGCAGCAGTTTGCGCAGGATTCCGTGATGCGGGTTGATGCGCCAGTGTGCGTGGCGTTCTGATGATATCCCGGCCGGCAGGCCGGGATATTGGCTTTATAGTACCAGCCCGGCGATTGCCGCCGAAAGCAGGCTGACCAAGGTCGAGCCGTAGACCAACTTCAGACCAAAACGAGAAACCACGTTACCTTGTTGCTCGTTAAGCCCTTTGATTGCCCCGGCGACGATGCCGATAGAAGCAAAGTTAGCGAAAGACACCAGGAACACCGACAGAATACCCAAGCCGCGCGGCGACAGCTCCGCCGCGATTTTCTTCAGTTCGATCATCGCGACAAACTCATTGGCTACCAGTTTGGTCGCCATAATACTGCCCGCTCGCAACGCATCCTGTGCCGGGATGCCGATCAGCCAAGCCAGCGGATAGAACACATAGCCCAGGATCTGCTGGAAGCTGATACCAAACACCGCGGAGAACAGGGCATTTACCGCAGAAATCAGCGCAATAAAGCCAATCAGCATGGCAGCGATAATCATCGCGATTTTAAAGCCCGCCAAAATATACTCGCCCAACATTTCAAAGAAGCTCTGATCTTCATGCAGCTTGCTCAGCTTCAGCTCGGGTTCATCATCCAACTGATAAGGGTTAATGATCGACAAGATGATAAAGGTACTGAACATATTGAGGATCAACGCTGCCACTACGTATTGTGCATCGATCATCGACATGTAGGCACCGACGATGGACATGGATACCGTCGACATGGCGGTCGCGGCCATGGTGTACATGCGGCGCGGCGAGATATCGCCAATGATGCCCTTATAGGCGATAAAGTTTTCGGACTGACCAAGGAGCAGCGTGCTGACGGCGTTGAAGGACTCCAATTTGCCCATGCCGTTAACCTTGGACAGCAGGGTACCGACCAGGCGGATAAACAGCGGCAGAATACGGAAGTGCTGCAAAATGCCGATGAGCGCGGAAATAAAGATAATCGGGCATAAAACGCCGAGGAAGATAAACGCCAGCCCGTCTTTGCTCATGCCGCCAAACACAAAGTCCGAACCCTGTGCGGCGTAGGTCAGTAGCGTTTCAAAGAAACCGGCAACGTGTTTGATGACGCTAAGGCCGCTTTCTGAATGCAGGAAGAAATAGGCGAGTGCACCCTCAATGACCAAAAGCTGAATAATATAACGCAGGCGGATTTTCTTGCGGTCATTACTGACCAGCAGGGCCAGGGCGATGATCACCACCAGGGCAAAAATAAATTGCAGAATTTGCGGCATAAAGAGTCCGTACGGCTAAACGGGCAGGAAAAAACACATTTAGCCACAGCTTTGCCCGCCTTTCATTACCTTAGGTGATAATTGGAATAAAATACTTTTAGCCAGTGATATAAATGGCCAATTGTTATCCTCGCCCTTCTCACCACAGTTTTTCATAAACACCATTAACGCGTATTTCACTGCCTGAGCTGTTTTCTGCTGAGTCCCTCGCAACTCTGTACCACTTGTCATCTCTGCCAGGTAATTCCCCGGGATCTGGCTCGCAGTTTGTACAACGCGCTGCGTTGAACGATTGGTTTTTTTATTGCCCAGAAAGATAATTGTCGGACTTTTCACCGCACGAAGCGGCCAATTTTCTCAGGATGAGGAGACGGACGATGAATACCAGCACTCTGTTACGGGCTTTGGCGAACGGCGTTAATCCCGATACCGGCGAGTTATTGAAACCCGCCTCGATGGCCTGTTCGCCAGAAGCTATTCGCCTATTGTTCGCCCTGGCTGAGGAGTTTCAGTGTGAGGCTGAACGCCAGAAAAAAACCAAGCTAACGCCGGAGGAAAAGCGCCAGAAGAATATTTCTGAAGGACGGCCGGCAAAATCGTATTTCCCCTGGGATGAAGACGAGAAGCTGCGGCTGCAGGAAAGCCATGCAGTGGGCATGACGCTGGAGGCGATGAGCCGCGAATTCGAGCGTTCAACCTGGGGCATTGCCGTTCAACTGCAAAAAATGGGATTGATAACCGAAGAGCAAGCGGCAGGCTTACCCAGGGCCTAGTCGTAAAAAAGCCCGCTGGCTGAACTGCACCCCAAAAGTTGGACACCCAACTGAATAAGGTGCAGTTTTTTATGGCAAAACCAAAATACTCCCTCGA
>NZ_JBIEIU010000028.1:0-31874 GCF_052113645.1 Serratia quinivorans
TCAGAAGTGAAACGCCGTAGCGCCGATGGTAGTGTGGGGTCTCCCCATGCGAGAGTAGGACACTGCCAGGCATCAAACAAAGTACAAAGCCTCATGCGAAAGCATGGGGCTTTTTACTTTGTCTGTTATTTGGTGTTCAGCTCGAGCATGGACATGCGAAAAGCCCGTCGGGAACGGGCTTTAACGCCGCTGGCGGCGGCCCCAAAGGGGTGAGTCTCAGGATGAGACGAGTATTGTAGGACACTGCCAGGCATTAAATAAAGCCAAGAGGCCATCCGCAAGGATGGCCTTTTTGCTATGCGGAAAAGAAAAAAAGCGCCAGCTAGGCTGGGACTTTGTATTCCTAGTCGTCATATCCCTTTTCCAGCAACACCATTAATCATCTTTATCCAAAAGAAAAGGCCCCGAAGGGCCTTTGATTAGGGGGTGTTTGCTTTTTTCACTTATTATTCGGTTAGTGCGAACTGCCCTGGGAGATCCCCAGACCGGTTTGCGAACGGACGAATTGAGAACGGAAACGCTCGCGTTCCTGCTGTCCGGCCAATGAGCTGTCGGTGACCGAGAACAACCAGGTGCCGACGAACGCAACAATCATTGAGAACAGCGCCGGATATTCATACGGATAGATGGGTTTCTCATGCCCCAGGATTTGTACCCAGATGGTTGGGCCGAGGATCATCAGGATCACCGCGGTCAGCAGACCCAACCAGCCGCCAATCATGGCACCACGGGTCGTCAGACGTGACCAGTACATCGAAAGAATGATAATCGGGAAGTTGCAACTGGCCGCAATCGAGAAGGCCAGCCCGACCATAAAGGCAATATTCTGTTTCTCAAACAAAATCCCCAATGCTATCGCCACGATACCCAGGATCACCACGGTAATCTTGGAGACGCGCAGTTCGTCGCGCTCGGTCGCTTTGCCATTTTTAATCACGCTGGCGTACAAGTCGTGAGATACCGCCGAAGCTCCCGCCAGCGTCAGGCCGGCAACGACAGCCAGAATGGTGGCAAAGGCGACTGCTGAGATAAAGCCGAGGAAGAAGTTGCCGCCCACGGCGTTGGCTAAATGCACCGCCGCCATATTGGTACCGCCCAGTAATGCCCCAGTGGCATCTTTGAACGCCGGGTTAGGGCTGACCAGCAAAATGGCGCCGAAGCCGATAATAAAGGTCAGGATATAGAAATAACCAATAAAACCGGTGGCATAGAACACGCTCTTACGGGCTTCTTTGGCGTCGCTGACGGTGAAGAAGCGCATCAGAATGTGTGGCAGACCGGCAGTACCGAACATCAAGGCCAGTCCCAGAGAGAGAGCGGAAATAGGATCGGAGACCAGACCGCCCGGACTCATGATGGCGATGCCTTTTGGATGTACCTTCACGGCTTCGGCAAACAGGGTATTGAAGTCGAAATTAACCGATTTCATCACCATTAACGCCATAAAGCTGGCACCGGCCAGTAACAGCACCGCTTTGATGATTTGTACCCAGGTGGTGGCCAGCATGCCGCCGAACAGGACGTACAGCACCATCAAAATGCCGACTAATATGACCGCCACGTGGTAGTTCAGGCCGAACAGCAACTGAATCAGCTTACCGGCGCCGACCATTTGCGCAATCAGGTACAGCGCGACCACCACCAGAGAACCACAGGCGGAGAGCGTACGGATCGGTTTTTGTTTCAGACGGTAGGAGGCGACATCGGCAAAGGTGTAACGGCCCAGGTTACGCAGGCGCTCTGCAATCAGGAACAAAATGATCGGCCAACCGATCAGGAAGCCGATGGAGTAAATCAGCCCGTCATAACCCGAGGTATACACCAGCGCGGAAATACCGAGGAAGGAAGCGGCTGACATAAAGTCACCGGCAATCGCCAGACCGTTTTGCAGACCGGTGATTTTCCCGCCTGCGGTGTAATAGTCCTGGCGTGAACGGGTGCGTTTAGAAGCCCAGTAGGTGATGTATAGTGTGGCGCCGACAAACAGCACGAACATGACGATCGCCTGAATGTTCAACGGTTGGCGCTTCACTTCACCGCCAATGGCATCGGCAAAGGCCAGACCCGGTAGCGACAGCAGAGCGGCGGCAGACAGTAAACGCTTCATTTCTTCACCTCACGCAGGATTTCTGCAGTCAGGCGATCGAATTCGCCGTTAGCGCGGAATACGTAGATCCCGGTGAGCACAAAAGAGATCACGATCAGGCCAACGCCCACCGGGATCCCGCGGGTAATGGTCGATCCTTCGGCGATCGGTGTACCCAACCACTGAGGATCGAAAGCGATCAATAAAATAAAGCCAACATAGAGCGCCAGCGTAATCAGCGAAAGCAGCCAGGCAAAGCGACTGCGTTTTCGCACCAACTCGATAAAGCGCGGGTTTTCCTCAATCCCTTGATAAATGGTGTCATTCATCAGAGTGTCTCCAGTAGGTATTGAACGAATGCGCCGCGCTTAAAGCCGACCATCGGGTCATTTACCCGCTGATCGGCCAGAGGCGGCGTAAATTATGACGGCACTTTCATTGATTGTTTTTCTTCCAACAGCTTGTCGACTACGGCCGGATCCGCCAGCGTTGAGGTGTCCCCCAGGTTGCTGGTATCGCCGGCGGCAATTTTGCGCAGGATGCGACGCATGATTTTGCCTGAGCGCGTTTTGGGCAGGGAATCTGTCCAGTGCAGCACGTCCGGCGTGGCGATCGGTCCTATTTCCTTGCGTACCCAGTTACGCACTTCGGTATACAGCTCAGGCGAAGGTTCCTCGCCGTGATTCAGCGTGATATAGGCGTAAATCGCCTGGCCTTTAATGTTATGTGGAATGCCGACTACCGCCGCTTCGGCGATTTTCGGATGAGACACCAGGGCAGATTCGATTTCTGCGGTGCCCAGACGGTGGCCGGATACGTTCAGCACATCGTCGACGCGGCCGGTGATCCAGTAGTATCCGTCTTCGTCACGGCGTGCGCCGTCACCGCTGAAATACATGCCTTTAAAGGTGGAGAAGTAGGTTTGCTCAAAGCGATCGTGATCGCCGAACAACGTACGTGCCTGGCCAGGCCAGGAGTCGGTGATCACCAGGTTGCCCTCGCAGGCACCTTCTTGCGGCGTGCCGACATTATCGACTAGCGCCGGCTGCACGCCGAAGAACGGCCGCGTAGCGGAGCCGGCTTTCAGTTCGGTGGCACCTGGCAGCGGCGTGATCATAAAGCCGCCGGTTTCGGTCTGCCACCAGGTGTCGACGATTGGGCATTTGCCGTTGCCGATTTTATTGTAATACCACTCCCAGGCTTCTGGATTGATAGGCTCGCCGACCGACCCCATGATGCGCAGTGAGTCGCGTTTGGTGCCTTCGATCGCCTTGTCGCCTTCGGCCATCAGGGCGCGAATGGCGGTTGGCGCGGTGTACAGGATATTGACCTGATGCTTGTCGATCACCTGTGACAGACGGTTGACGCCAGGGTAGTTCGGCACGCCTTCAAACATCAGAGTAATGGCGCCGCAGGCCAGCGGACCATACAGCAGATAGCTGTGGCCGGTAACCCAACCAACGTCGGCGGTACACCAGTACACGTCGCCATCGTGGTAATCGAACACGTACTTAAAGGTCATGGCGGCGTAAACCAGATAGCCGCCGGTGGTGTGCAGCACGCCTTTGGGTTTGCCGGTCGAGCCGGAGGTATAAAGGATAAACAGCGGATCTTCCGCATTCATCTCTTCCGGTGGGCAATCGGCTGAAACGCCTTCGGTCAGATCATGCCACCACAGGTCGCGTCCTTCCTGCCAATAACCCGGCTTGCCGGTACGCTGGAACACCACGACGTTAGCGACGCTTTTCACGCCAGGGTTCTTCAGCGCGTCATCGACGTTTTTCTTCAATGGCACGGAACGCCCGGCACGCAGGCCTTCGTCAGCGGTGATAACCAGTTTGGAGTTGGAGTCGATAATTCGCCCGGCGACCGCTTCCGGCGAGAAACCGCCGAAGATCACCGAATGCACGGCACCGATGCGGGCGCAGGCCAGCATGGCCACGGCGGCTTCTGGCACCATTGGCATATAGATAGCCACGACGTCGCCTTTTTTAACGCCCAGCTTTTTCAGCACATTGGCGAACTGGCAGACATCGTGGTGCAGTTGTTTGTAGGTTACTTTTTTCGACTGGGTGGGATCGTCACCTTCCCAGATGATGGCGGTTTGGTCACCGCGTTCGGCCAGGTGGCGATCGAGGCAGTTGGCCGCCAGGTTCAGAGTACCGTCTTCAAACCAGCGAATGCTGATATGGCCGGGATCGAATGAGGTATTTTTGACCCGGCTATAAGGCTTTATCCAGTCAAGGATTTTTCCCTGCTCGCCCCAGAAGGTTTCCGGGTCTTGCACAGATTGTTGATAATATTGTTGATATTGTGTCGGACTGATCAGGGCGTGTTCTGCAATTGCAGAAGGAATAGCGTGTTTATACACTTGGCTCATGGCTTTTCTCCTTGAAGTTGTTAATAATATGTCAACTGAAGGTTAAGTATAGTTTGCTCCGATTCTTTGTTTCTTTTTTGCGCGGCAGATCACGCAACGAAGATATTGATTTGTAATAGTTCTGCCCCATTTGTGTTGGGCATCTATCTGCTTGGTGAGAAAAAACGCTCAAATACGAAGTTTCCGTCAGAAAACACTATCTAAAGAACTAAAAAGAATAACCAATTCGGTAATAAGTCCGCGTTTTATCGATATTAGTGAAGGCAAAACACCGCAGTTAAAACCTCTGTTAAGCCCTTTCGGAACATAGCCCACCTTTAATATTCGATGTCGCTATTAATAGCCGGGCGGTCAGTCATTCGCGTTAATAAGAAAACGATTTGAGAATTATCCTAATAAATAGAGAGGGTTCATGAGGTCTAATAACGGCCGAGCATTTTCATTTTTAAAACTTTAATGTAACAAAATACAAACATTCCTATCGGACTAAATATGCAAGATTAGCGAAAATAAACGCATTTTTACTCTGCCTGAAAAGCTAAATGATGAGTGGTTCCGTGATGCTTATCACATAAAATTATGCTTTTAATAACAAACAATTATGCTGGGTTAAATTAATTTTCAAATTCATTGATGGTTATATTTTGCACAAAACCTAGATAAAACAAGGCTTGCAGAGCATGCCGTTCAAGTGGTACAGATTTAAATAGCGTCCCACTAAGGGCAGGTGCGCGCTTCGTTGTCATCAACATAAGCCTGTATTAAATGATTAAGTATTCTTTTCGGCGCATTATTTTAAATACGCAGAAAAGAGTCTTTGAGGACTTTTTGGGTATGAAAAGTGTAAAAATCAGTCTTGCTTGGCAAATCCTGATCGCGTTGGCGCTGGGTATTATCGTTGGGGCGGTGCTCCATAACCAGGCGGAATCCCGTGAGTGGTTAGTCAGTAATATTCTTAGCCCGGCGGGTGATATATTTATTCGCCTGATTAAGATGATTGTCGTGCCGATCGTTATATCTACACTGGTTGTCGGTATCGCCGGGGTGGGAGATGCGAAGAAGCTGGGTCGGCTCGGATTGAAAACCATTATTTACTTCGAAGTGATCACCACAATCGCCATCGTGGTGGGGCTGACGCTAGCTAATGTTTTTCAACCCGGTCACGGCATCGACATGTCGACACTGACTGCGGTCGATATCTCGCAGTATGAAAAAACCACGGAGCAGGTGCAAACGGGTTCTCACAGCCTGGTTGCCACTATCCTGTCGTTGATCCCGTCGAACATCTTCGCCTCGATGGCGAAGGGCGACATGCTGCCGATCATTTTCTTCTCGGTCCTGTTCGGTCTTGGCCTGTCATCATTGCCGAAAGAGACCAAAGAACCATTGCTGAAGGTGTTCAAAGCCGTTTCCGAAAGCATGTTCAAAGTCACTCATATGATCATGCGTTATGCGCCGATCGGGGTGTTTGGTCTGATTTCGGTGACCGTCGCCAACTTTGGTTTCGCCTCGTTGTTGCCTTTGGCGAAGCTGGTGCTGTTGGTGTACTTCGCCATTGCCTTCTTCGCTTTGGTGGTACTGGGGGCGGTTGCTCGCCTGTGTAATCTGCGCATCTGGACGTTGATTCGTATTCTAAAGGATGAACTGATCCTGGCCTTTTCTACCGCCAGTTCCGAAACGGTACTGCCGCGCATCATTGAAAAAATGGAGGCTTATGGCGCACCGAAGGCGATCACCAGTTTTGTGGTACCGACCGGCTACTCCTTCAATCTGGATGGTTCAACGCTGTATCAGAGCATCGCCGCCATCTTCATTGCGCAGCTGTACGGTATTGAATTGTCTCTGGGTCAGGAAATTGTCCTGGTAGTGACGTTGATGCTGACCTCGAAGGGTATTGCCGGCGTCCCGGGCGTGTCCTTTGTGGTGCTGTTGGCGACGCTGGGTAGCGTCGGGATCCCGCTGGAAGGTCTGGCATTTATCGCCGGTGTTGACCGTATCCTGGATATGGCGCGCACGGCACTGAACGTGGTGGGTAATGCGTTGGCGGTGTTGGTAGTGGCGAAGTGGGAGCACCAGTTCGACAGCAAAAAGGCGCGGGCTTACGAGCAAGCGTTCTTATCCGGCAACGTAAAGCAGGTCAAAGAATCTTAATGACCCTGTGACTTGATAGAGAAAAACCCGCCTTGTGCGGGTTTTTTTTCATCCATTTTGCCGATGAGAGATCAACAGGAAGGTGCGGAACCTTGCGGCGGCAAGAAGCGCAGCGGATCCAATGCGGTGGCGCGGTAGCGGATTTGGAAGTGCAGCATGACCTTATCGGTTCCGGTGCTGCCCATGGTGGCAATTTTCTGCCCGGCCTTCACTTCCTGCGCGTTGCGCACCAACAGGGTGTTGTTGTGGGCATAGGCGCTGATGTACTCATCATTGTGCTTGATCATAATCAGGTTGCCATAGCCTCGCAGTTGATTGCCTACATAGACCACCCGGCCTTTGGCTGCTGCATAGACCGGCTGACCACGGTTACCGGCGATATCAATGCCCTTATTGCCGCCGTCGGCGGTAGAATATTTGCTGACGATATTGCCCTGAGTAGGCCAGCGCCAGCATTTGATGCTGCTGCGGATCGGGGGGGTAACGGCCGCAATTTGGCCCGTCGATTTTGTTTTGCGTGTTTTGCCTTTCTTCGCCGTGGTGTTATTCAACGCCAGTTTTTGACCAATCTCGAGATTGTAAGGTTTGGGGATCTTGTTGCGCCGCGCCAGTTCGCTGACTTCGCTATTGGTGATCCAGGCAATATAGAACAGGGTATCACCGCGTTTGACGGTATAGGTATTGCCGTTATAGCTGCCTCTGGCCAGGCTATCGTAATCACGGTTATAGGTGTTGGACTTCTTTCCCGAGCCACACCCCAGCAACCCAAGACTGATGACGCACACGGCAATCAGCCGCCATACAGCGAATGTGCTTCCCATACTCAAATGTCGTCCTTTAACGTCGTCGCGCTTATTAGTTATGCTGCCAGGCCGTGCCTGTGCGGCGGCATAGTGATCTTCGTATAGTAACATCAACGGCTTTGGGGTCAAAAACGCTGCCTGGCGACCTCGGTGGACGGCGCAGTATGTCCCCCTCATTTTGTCACTGTTATAATAAAGCCAAATCTTTCACAGTCTTGGTACCTTTGCCATGTCCCTATTCTCATCCCGTTATTTATTGCCTGCCGCAGCGCTGCTGCTGATTGCATTGCTGATTTACAGCGGCGCATACCCCTATGACAGAATGACCTGGTTGATGGAGGTCATGCCGGTTGTGCTTGCGCTGGCGGTGTTGTGGTTGACCCGGCGGCGTTATCCGTTGACTCCTCTGTTGTACCAGCTGATTTTTCTCCATGCGCTGATTTTGATTTTTGGCGGTATGTACACCTACGCGCGCGTACCTGCCGGGTTTTACGTGCAGGAGTTATTGGGGCTGGGGCGGAACCCCTACGATAAACTTGGGCACTTTTTCCAGGGGCTGGTACCGGCGCTGGTTGCACGGGAAATACTGCTGCGTGGGGAGTATGTTCGGGGCAGGAAAATGTTGGGCTTCGTGGTGTGCTGCATTGCGTTGGCCATCAGCGCGGTTTATGAACTGATCGAATGGTGGGCTGCATTGGCATTGGGGCAGGGCGCCGATGAGTTTCTGGGGACGCAGGGCGACCCGTGGGATACCCAGTCTGACATGTTCTGTGCCCTACTGGGGGCCGCGTTCGGCCTGTTGCTGTTCAGTCGCCGACAGGAGCGGCAAATTGCCCGCTTGGCGGTAAAATAGCTTTCTTCCCGCTATCCACTAAAGTGTCAGGTTTTACTCTGCAGCTCATAGTCCGGCCTGTTCGATGAAGAGTCCTGTCTCAGAAAGCAAAAAACCCGCCATAGGCGGGTTCTTCTAAATATGGTGCCCGGACTCGGAATCGAACCAAGGACACGGGGATTTTCAATCCCCTGCTCTACCGACTGAGCTATCCGGGCAACGCGCAGCATTAAACCGTATTGGCCGAAGGCAGTCAACGGCTTTGTGAATGAAATAAGGCAAAACGCGTCCGGTTGCTGGCTTTTCAGTCAAAGGGAGCAAAAAAAACGCGAGGTGGGCTTAAAGTACCGTGGTTGCCGTTGCCGCCACGGTGTCATTCAGCTTAATGCACCATTTCTGCGGCACTGAGCGACCTGCAAGATGTCTTCCGCCAGCCGCTTGGCGACGGATACGTCCTGTAGCTGGCGTTTTACCAGCAGTTTGCTGAGGCAGCCCTCTTGGATCAGTTCCATCTGCTGCGCCACCATATCCGCGTCGTCGGCGTCCATTTCGCGCAGCAGGTCGCGGGTCAGCTCCAGCGAGGTCAGCTTTTGCTGCTCGGCCAATTGGTGGATAGGGTGATCCACTTCAGGGAAAAAGCTGCAGGCGGCAATAAACAGGCAGCCGGGATAACGATCGTGTTTGACGTACTCTTCCAGAACGTCATAGCGTGCCAGCAGTTTTTGCTGTGGGCTCAGCGCTTCGTCCAGCAACAACTGGCGACGCCAGGTATCGATTTGCTGGCCGTGATAGCGCAGGCAGTCATACAGCAGCGCTTCGCGATCCGGCCAGAAGCGTTTCAGGTCGCCCGGCGGTACGTCGAGTTTTTCTGCCAGCATTTCCAATGTGGTGGTTGCCAGGCCCTGTTGTTCCAACAGCCCCAGTGCCGTATCAAGAACTTGTTCGCGTTGCACTTGTGCTCCCTCCAAATTCGGTTCCGAATCTCAGTGTTATTTATTGCACTACTTTCTGCAAATGCGCGTTGAACGCTGGAGCATCCATAAATCCGGTCACCCGCTGGCTCGACAACTCTTGTCCTGCGCCGTTAAAAAACAGAATGGTCGGCAAACCCAGGACTTGCAAGTGCTTGAGCAACGCGGCCTGTTCGGCATTGTTGGCGGTCACGTCCGCTTGCAGCAACACGGCATTGGCCAGCTTAGCCTGAACGGCCGCATCACTAAAGGTATACTTTTCGAACTCTTTGCAGGCGACGCACCAATCGGCATACAGATCCAGCATCACCGGTTTTCCCTGTGCCTGTTGTAGCGCCAGATTGAGCTGCTCTACGTTATTAACCTGCGTAAAGTTCAGGTGCGGCGCGGTCTGCTGCGTACTGTTGGCGCCAAAAGCCCAGTCTTGCAATGGCCGTGCGGCGATCACCGCCGCCGCCAGCAGCAGCATCTGTAAAACACGTGCCCAGCCGCGAGAGGTTTTCAGGCTAAGTGCGAATGCCCAGCCGAAGAACGCCAGGCCCAGCAGGCTCCACAACCGCAGCCCCCACAGATCGCCGATCACGCGTTCCAGCAGAAACACCGGCAGGGCGAGGATCACAAAACCGAAAGCCTCTTTGACATACTGCATCCACGGGCCGCTACGCGGCAGCAGGCGGTTGCCGAATAGGGTAACGAGCACCAACGGGATCCCCATGCCCAACGCATAAAGGTACAGGGTGCCGCCACCGGCCCACATATTGCCGCTCTGGGCAATGTACAGCAGGATCGCGCTGAGCGGCGCGGTGGTGCAGGGGGAACAGATCAATCCGGCCAGCGCACCCATCAGGAACACGCCGGGCAGCGAACCGCCCTTTTGGGTGTTGCTCCAGCCTGCCAGGCGCGTTTGCAGCGAGGCCGGCAGTTGCAGCGAATACAGGCCAAACATCGACAACGCCAGCGCGATAAACAGCGCCGAGAGGCCGATCAAGACGTACGGATGTTGCAGCGCCGCCTGGAACTGCAGCCCCGCGGCCGCGACCACCAAACCCAGCAGGGTATAGGTCAGCGCCATGCCCTGCACGTAAACCACCGCCAGTGCCAGAATGCGCCCGCTGCTGTGCGGTTTTTCACGGCCCAAAATGATGCCGGAAATCAGGGGGTACATCGGCAACACGCAGGGGGTGAAGGCGATACCGATACCGATCAGCAATGCCCACAGCGGTGAAAACGGCAGGTCATTGGGTGCTGATGCCGGTTCCGCTGGCGTATCGGTTAACGCAACGGTGGAGGCGCTCACGGCGTTTAACGGGATCACGCGTGTTTCCGGCGGGTAGCAGAAGCCGGCTTCTGCGCAACCCTGATAGGTCACGCTCAGGCTGGCGTCGGCCGTCGCCTGCTGCAACGGAACCTTCAGATTCAGCTGCTGCTTGAAAATGGCGACCTCGCCAAAGAATTCGTCTTTATGACTCAGTCCGGCGGGCAGTTCGAAGGCACCCAGCGTGGCCTGTTTCGGCACCAGCTTGATCTGTTGACGATAAAGGTAATAACCGGGGCGGATTTGCCAGTCCAACGTCAGCTGGTTGTCTTGCTGTTTGAAATCAAAGGCGAACGCCTGATCGACAGGCACGAACTGGCTGCCGCCGTTTTGGCCGAACAACGAGGCCTGAGCCGCCTGTGGCAGAAAGAACAGGCTGCAAAGCAGAAAAATCAGTTTAATGAGGCGTTGATCCATAACAGGTAGTCTTTATCTCCGGCCATCACCGGCAGCACCAGCAGCTCTGGCGTCTGGTAAGGGTGATGTTGTTTCAGGTAGCTGAGCAGGGCGTCTTGATGGTGGCGATCGCTTTTGAACAGCATCTGCACTTCATATTCCTGTTCCAGTTTCCCTTCCCAGTAATATAACGATGTTGCGCCGGGCAGCAGCGTGGCGCAGGCCGCCAGCTTTTCCCCCAGAACCCGGGCCGCCAGGTCTTGTGCCGTGGCCTCATCGGGTGCGGTGCAGAGTATGACGACAGCTTCGCAATCAGACATCTTCAGCCCTCTCATCCAGATTATCAGTGGGCACTATACCTTGAAGGACGGTCAGCTAGAAGGCGAGTTTATCGCCAGTGGGGCAGGGACAGAGGAAACCGGGGCCGCAGCCCCGGGTGAGGCATTACAGCATCACGCTGCCCAGCAGGAAGCCAAACAGCACCGCCAATATCACCCCGATGGTGCCGGGAATAAAGAACGGGTGGTTAAACACAAAACGGCCGATACGGGTGGTGCCGGTGTCATCCATCTGTACCGCGGCGACCAGCGTCGGGTAAGTCGGCAGGATAAACAGGCCGGAAACGGCGGCGAAGGAGGCTACTGCGGTCAGAGGCGACACGTTCAGGGCCAATGCCATCGGCATCAGCGCCTTGGCGGTGGCCGCCTGAGAATACAGCAGGGCCGAACAGAAGAAGAAGATCACGGCCAACAGCCACGGGTGCGATTGGATCACCGTGCCTGCCGTATCTTTGATCCAGTCAATATTGGCCTGCACAAAGGTGTCACCCAGCCAGGCCACGCCCAGAATACAGATACAGGCGCTCATGCCGGCCTTAAAGGTGCTGGAGTTAAGCACCATGTCGGTATCGACACGGCACAGCAGGGTGGTCAGGGTGGCGACACTCAGCATGATGATCAGAATCGCGTTGGTGGTGTTCATCAAGGGTTTTGCCACCAGGCCCAGGCCCGGGCTGTTGATGATGGCGTAGGCCACTACGCACAGCACGCCCAGCAGGAACAGCAACACCGACACTTTGGCGCGCGGTTTGATTTCCATGACCTTGTTGCCGCGCAGGGTAACCAGACCTTCTTCCAGGCGCTTGAGGTAAACCGGATCGTCAGACAGTTTGGAGTCGAACAACCAGCTCACCAGCAGCGACATCACCAGCACGGCGCAGAAGGTAGAAGGCATCACGACCATCAGCAGGTGCAGATAGCTGACGCCGTGACCTTCCATCACTGAGGACATGTACACCACTGCGGCGGAAATCGGCGAGGCGGTGATGGCAATCTGGGCGGATACCACGGCGGTAGACAATGGGCGGCAAGGCTTGATGCCCTGCTCTTTCGCCACTTCGGCGATCACCGGCAGTGCGGAAAGCGAAATGTTACCGGTCCCGGCGAAGATAGTCAGAAAATAGGTGACGATCGGAGCCAGAATGGTGATGTGTTTAGGGTTCTTGCGCAGCAGTTTTTCAGTTTGCTGAACCAGATAATCCATACCGCCGGCAACCTGCATCGCCGAGATCGCGGCAATCACCGCCATGATGATGGAAATGACGTCGAACGGAATGCTGCCCGGTTTCACGCCAATCAAAGCCAGGACCAAAACCCCCAGCCCGCCTGCAAATCCAATCCCGATACCACCCAGCCTGGCCCCTAAAAAAATGGCCAGCAGAACGATAACCAATTCTACGGCTAACATAGTGTCTACTCCTTAAAATAAGTTTTTTTGAAAACGAAACGTTAAAATTATGTGGGCGACGGAAAGTAAAAAGGCACGCTATCCAGGGGGATTTAGCGTGCCTTCTTGGGCTACCGGGTGTGGCTGTTATTGTTCATTTTCATCCGTATAGCGTTTGGCTTTGTACGCCGGGTGCATCAGGTTCTCCACGGAGAAGATGTCATCCAGCTCGGCTTCGGTCAGCAGACCGCGTTCCAGCACCACTTCACGTACGCTCTTGCCGGTTTCGGCGCAGATCTTCCCGACGATGTCACCATTGTGGTGGCCAATGAACGGGTTCAGATAGGTGACGATACCGATAGAATTGAAGACGTAGTGTTCACACACTTCTTTATTCGCGGTGATGCCGTTAATGCATTTTTCCAGCAGGTTATAACAGGCGTTGGTCAGGATGTGGATTGACTCGAACATGGCCTGGCCAATCACCGGCTCCATGACGTTCAACTGCAGTTGGCCCGCTTCGGCCGCCATGGTAACGCAAGTGTCGTTGCCAATCACCTTGAAACACACCTGATTGACCACTTCTGGTATCACCGGGTTCACCTTGGCTGGCATGATGGAAGAGCCGGCCTGCAGTTCCGGCAGGTTGATCTCGTTCAGCCCGGCGCGTGGGCCCGAAGACAACAAGCGCAGGTCGTTACAGATTTTAGAAAGCTTGACCGCGAGACGTTTCAGCGCACTGTGCACCATCACGTAGGCACCGCAGTCGGAGGTGGCTTCGATCAGATCTTCGGCCGGTACTACGGGCAGGTTGCTGACTTCCGCCAGTTTTTGTACCGCTAACTGCGAGTAGCCTTCCGGTGTGTTCAGCGCCGTACCGATAGCGGTGGCCCCCAGGTTCACTTCCAACAGCAGTTCGGCGGTGCGATGCAGGTTGCGGGTTTCCTCTTTCAGCAACACGCTGAAGGCATGGAATTCCTGACCTAAAGTCATTGGCACGGCATCCTGCAGCTGGGTGCGCCCCATTTTCAGGATGGTTTCAAACTCTTTTGCCTTGAGGTCAAACCCTTCGCGCAGCTGGTTGATGGCGTCGATCAGCTTTTGGTTGGAGGCGTAAACCGCAATGCGGAAACCGGTTGGGTAAGCGTCGTTGGTGGACTGGCACTTGTTGAGGTGATCGTTAGGGTTCAGGTATTGGTATTCGCCTTTCTGGTGGCCCATCAGTTCCAGGCCGATATTCGCCAGCACTTCGTTGGTGTTCATGTTCAGTGAAGTGCCTGCGCCGCCCTGGAACACGTCCACTGGGAACTGGTCCATGCATTTGCCTTTATCCAGCACTTCATCACAGGCCTGGATGATGACGTCAGCGATTTTACGCGGAATGGTTTTTAGTTCTTTATTCGCCATCGCTGCGGCTTTTTTTACCATTACCATGCCACGGACAAACTCGGGCACGTCGCTGATTTTACTGTTGCTGATATAAAAGTTTTCAATCGCACGCAGAGTATGAACACCGTAATAGGCTTCTGCGGGGACTTCACGTGTTCCTAACAGGTCTTCTTCGATACGAATGTTATTTGACATGTGAACCTTCTTTGTATTGCTGCCGAATTAATTAATTGTCAGGGAACCAAATTATGTTGCCGAAGGCTTCAGGCATGAAACGATTAACCACAGTGCCCGTTGCTGCCCAGATCATATGCTGGTTAGTAATAAATGACTGAATCCAGATCACCTTATGAGTCTTCTGAAATTGCCTGTTTTCGGTTCTGTGATCCCTTTCACGTTTATTAACTTTAGCAATAAAAAAGGGCCCTTGGTTGAAATGAACACCGGCAGGCCCCATTGTATTTAGGTCGGCCGTTTACCGGCCCCCTTTTCGCGCCGTCGCCCATGTGCGGTTGCGCAGATCTACCAGAGGAGAACCAGGTGCGCTGGTTACCGTTACTGCTGATATTTCTGTTGGCTTACATAGAAATATCTCTATTTATCAAAGTCGCCGCCGTATTGGGTGTCGCGATAACCCTGTTGCTGGTAGTGTTCACCTCCTGCGTCGGCATTTCGCTGGTGCGCAATCAGGGCATGAAAACCTTCATGCAGATGCAACAGAAACTGGCCGCGGGTGAAAGCCCGGCGTCGGAAATGGTGAAGAGCGTCTCACTGGTGTTGGCGGGCTTCTTGCTGCTGGTACCGGGGTTCTTTACCGATTTCCTCGGCCTGTTGCTGCTGTTGCCGCCGGTGCAGAAATCGCTGACGCTGAAGCTGATGCCGCATCTTTCCGTTTACCGTCCCGGCGGTTGGAGCCAGGGGGGCGACGCTGCCAACGGCAACACCTTCGACGGCGAGTTCCAGCGTAAAAACGACGATCGCTATACGCTGGATCATCAACCCGACGATCATGACAAACGCAACGATCGTTGAAAAAACGCGGCTCAGGCCGCGTTTTTTGCATCCGTAGCCCAGTATTACCATCAAAAGCGAAAATTTTTTTGACCGGCCCCTTGAAGGGGGATGGAATGCCCCCATTTCAAATTCCACGAGGCCGGTAATAACAATCCGGTGACAACCCTAAATCTGATAGAGACCTTCTTACAGGAGAGCGTTCAATGAGTATTCGTCCATTGCATGACCGCGTTATCGTCAAGCGCAAAGAAGTTGAATCAAAATCTGCTGGCGGCATCGTTCTGACTGGCTCTGCAGCGGGTAAATCTACTCGTGGTGAAGTTGTGGCAGTGGGTAAAGGGCGTGTTCTGGAAAGCGGCAACATCCAGCCGCTGGATGTGAAAGTTGGCGATATCGTGATTTTCAACGACGGTTACGGCGTGAAAGCAGAGAAGATCGACAATGAAGAAGTGTTGATCATGTCCGAAAGCGACATTCTGGCAATTGTTGAAGCGTAAGCACGCTTTATCTTCTGAACTGAACGAGTTGAAGGGAAATACCAATGGCAGCTAAAGACGTAAAATTCGGCAATGACGCACGCGTGAAAATGCTCCGCGGCGTGAATGTTCTCGCTGATGCAGTAAAAGTGACCCTGGGCCCGAAAGGCCGTAACGTAGTGCTGGATAAGTCCTTCGGCGCTCCTACCATCACTAAAGATGGCGTATCTGTTGCTCGTGAAATCGAACTGGAAGACAAGTTTGAAAACATGGGCGCGCAGATGGTGAAAGAAGTGGCCTCTAAAGCGAACGACGCTGCGGGCGACGGTACCACCACTGCAACCGTACTGGCTCAATCCATCATCACCGAAGGCCTGAAAGCTGTGGCTGCCGGCATGAACCCGATGGATCTGAAGCGCGGTATCGACAAAGCGGTTATCGCCGCTGTTGAAGAACTTAAAAAACTGTCCGTACCTTGCTCTGACTCCAAAGCTATCGCTCAGGTAGGCACCATCTCTGCAAACTCCGACGAAACCGTGGGTAAACTGATTGCAGAAGCGATGGAGAAAGTGGGTAAAGAAGGCGTTATCACCGTTGAAGAAGGCACTGGCCTGCAAGACGAGCTGGACGTTGTTGAAGGGATGCAGTTCGACCGCGGTTACCTGTCTCCGTACTTCATCAACAAACCAGAAACCGGTTCTATCGAACTGGAAAGCCCGTTCATTCTGCTGGCTGACAAAAAAATCTCCAACATCCGTGAAATGCTGCCAGTACTGGAAGCCGTGGCGAAAGCTGGCAAACCACTGCTGATCATTGCTGAAGATGTTGAAGGCGAAGCACTGGCTACCCTGGTGGTTAACACCATGCGCGGCATCGTGAAAGTGGCTGCGGTTAAAGCACCTGGTTTCGGCGATCGTCGTAAAGCCATGCTGCAGGACATCGCTACCCTGACTGCCGGTACCGTTATCTCTGAAGAGATCGGTCTGGAGCTGGAGAAAGCAACCCTGGAAGACCTGGGCCAGGCTAAGCGCGTTGTGATCAACAAAGACACCACCATCATCATCGATGGCGTGGGTGACGAAACAACCATCAAAGGCCGCGTGACTCAGATCCGTCAGCAGATCGAAGAAGCGACCTCTGATTACGATCGTGAAAAACTGCAGGAGCGTGTAGCTAAACTGGCTGGCGGCGTTGCCGTTATCAAAGTTGGCGCAGCAACTGAAGTTGAAATGAAAGAGAAGAAAGCTCGCGTTGAAGATGCCCTGCACGCTACCCGTGCTGCGGTTGAAGAAGGCGTGGTTGCCGGCGGCGGTGTTGCACTGATCCGCGTAGCAAGCAAAATTGCTGATCTGAAAGGCGACAACGAAGACCAGAACGTCGGTATCAAGGTTGCTCTGCGCGCGATGGAATCTCCACTGCGTCAGATCGTAATCAACGCCGGTGAAGAAGCTTCTGTGATTGCCAATAACGTGAAAGCAGGCGAAGGCAGCTTCGGCTACAACGCTTACACTGAAGAATACGGCGACATGATCGCGATGGGCATCCTGGATCCAACCAAAGTAACCCGTTCTGCTCTGCAGTACGCGGCTTCTGTGGCTGGCCTGATGATCACCACCGAGTGCATGGTGACCGACCTGCCAAAAAATGACGCACCTGATTTAGGTGGCGCCGGCGGTATGGGTGGCATGGGCGGTATGGGCGGCATGATGTAATCATCCCCCACGTTCGCGTGTGCAAAAGCCCCGGCCAATTGGTCGGGGTTTTTTTTGCGTGCTTTGTCTCACTGCTTTTGATGATATTTTTGCAGACCGGGCTGATTTAGCTGGTAAACTGATCTTTCATCAGCTGTCGCTCAAGACGTTGACCAGCACCAGTGGCAACGGATGCTTAAGAGATGGCAACGCTTTCTGATAAGCTTTTGCAAAATTCTCAATATAGATGGGGAACAAGATGCGGATTAAAGCCTTACTGGGTCTTTCGGCAGCCGTGCTGCTGGCGGGTTGCAGCAGCACCAATGAATTGTCCGCCGCGGGTCAGCAGGTTAAATTTACCGACACCAAACCGGCGGCAGAATGCCAGCTGGTGGGTGAAGTGACGGGTACCCAGAGCAACTGGTTGTCCGGTAACGGTGGTGAAGGCAGCTCCATGCGCGGTGCGGCAAACGATCTGCGTAACAAGGCTGCGGCGATGGGCGGCAACGTCATTTATGGTGCCACCAGCCCAAGCCAGAACCTGCTTTCAAGCTTTGCCCCGCTGGACAGCAAAATGGCCGGCCAGGTTTATAAGTGCCCGTAACGCAAGATTAATGCGTACGTCATAGCATAAAAAAGAGGCATGCCCAGGCATGCCTCTTTTGTCTCTGTCATAGACCCGTCAGTCAATCTTGCACCAGGCGCAGGTCGAGCGGCGTTTTGCTTGGCTTACCGCCGACTTCACGAGTCAAACGCGGCACCATATAGCCGGAAACTTTGCTCAACAGTGCCTGCATGATGGCGCGCGCTTCGTCGTCGCTGACCATAAAGTGTGCCGCGCCTTGTACCTTATCCAGCACGTGGATGTAATAGGGCAGAATACCGGCGTCAAACAGTGCATTGCTCAGCGACGCCAGCGTGTCGGCGTTGTCGTTAATGCCACGCAGCAACACGCTTTGATTCAGCAAAGTGACGCCGGCCAGTCGCAGTTGCGCCATGGCTCCCTGCAGCTCAGGGTCAATCTCATTGGCATGGTTGATATGCGTGACCATCAACACCTGCAGGCGTGAGGTTGACAGCCTGCGGCACAGCTCTGGCGTGATGCGCGCCGGGATCACCACCGGCAAACGGGTGTGGATGCGCAGGCGTTTTACGTGCGCAATGGCCTCCAGTTCACCGATCAGCCAGTCCAGCTCGTGGTCTTTCGCCATCAGTGGATCGCCGCCGGAGAAAATAATCTCATCCAGTTCCGGGTGTTGGCGGATATAATCCAACGCCTGACGCCAGTTGGCCTTATTGCCCTGGTTGTCCTGATACGGAAAATGGCGGCGGAAGCAGTAGCGGCAGTTAACCGCACAGCCGCCTTTTACCAGCAGCAAAGCACGATTACGGTATTTATGCAGCAGGCCTGGCACCACGCTACGCTGTTCGTCCAGCGGATCGGTCGTGAAGCCGGGTGCATTGATGAATTCTTCGCTGGCGGTCAGCACCTGACGCAGCAGCGGGTCATTAGCGTCGCCGGGACGCATGCGTGCGGCGAAGGCGCGAGGTACGCGCAACGCAAACAGCCGACGGGCTTCACGGCCCTGCGGCAGGTCCGGATGCGTATTCAGTGACAAAAGCTGCAGTAATTCATCGGGATCGGTAATAACATCGGCGAGTTGATGCAACCAATCTTCTCTATATGCCGTACTTTGGGTTATAATGTGTGCCATTTTTTTGGCTAAGCTACCAGTTCAAATATTCAGAGGGCCATCATGGCGACTTATTCTAGCAACGATTTCCGTCCGGGTCTTAAAATCATGTTCGAGGGCGAACCTTACGCCATCGAATCCAGTGAGTTCGTTAAGCCGGGCAAAGGCCAGGCGTTTGCGCGCGTTAAAATGCGTCGTCTGCTGACCGGCAGCCGCGTTGAAAAAACCTTCAAATCTACTGACTCTTGCGAAGGCGCAGACGTGGTAGATACCAACATGAACTACCTGTACAACGACGGTGAGTTCTACCACTTCATGCACCCTGAGACTTTCGAGCAACACGGTGTTGAAGAAAAAACCGTATCTGATGCGGCAAAATGGCTGCAAGATAACGCAGAATGTATCGTTACGCTGTGGGACGGCCGTCCTATCGCGGTTCAGCCGCCGAACTTCATCGAAGCTGAAATCACTGATACCGATCCTGGTCTGAAGGGTGATACTGCCGGTACCGGCGGCAAGCCTGCGACCCTGAGCACTGGCGCCGTGGTTAAGGTTCCATTGTTCGTACAGATTGGCGAAGTTGTCCGTGTTGACACCCGCTCTGGCGAATACGTTTCACGCGTAAAATAAGTTTCTAAATAAAGGAGCCCAGCTTGGGGCTCCTTTGCTTGTTCATTTCCGTATACCCTTGGCAGAATCAGCATGATAAAGAAAGCTCTGTTGGTCGTTGTCTCCCTGTTAATACTGATATCCCTTAGCGGCTGTAATACTTTCCGTGGCTTTGGTGAGGATGTTCAGCACCTCGGTGGCGCTATCTCGCGTACGGCCAATTAGAACTCATTAACATGTCTAATGTAGTTGTGCGAAATAACACCATTTAAGCAGCAACTCTCGCTAATATTTACTAAGCTTAGAAAGTCGTACTTTTTCATCACTGACAAATAAGGATTTTCCTATGCTGAAGAAAAGTATTATCGCGATTTTCTCTTTGATGATCTTGACCTCATTGACTGCATGCAACACCACTCAGGGCGTGGGCGAGGACATCCAGGCTGGTGGCAAGGCCATCCAGCGTAGCGCGGAATAACCCCCCTTTACTGATCCCCTGCGGTATTCCGCGAACAGCCACTCAAAGGCATCGTTGTGGGATACCGCTTCCCCGTTCGATCTTTCTCCTGCCGGAAGCTTTGTACTGTTATCCCTCTCGGCTGCAGGTATAATCCCCTGGCATATCACAACGCTAAACGGGACGACCTGTTTACGCATCTGCATTCGGGGACGACCCCATCGTTATGGAGCCTGTTTCATGGCTTGGATTATTCTGCTTATTGCCGGTTTGCTGGAAGTTGTGTGGGCCATTGGCCTGAAATATACCCATGGCTTTACCCGACTGACCCCCAGCATTATTACTGTTGCCGCCATGGTGGTCAGCATGCTGTTGTTGGCGCATGCGATGAAAACGCTGCCCGCCGGCACGGCTTATGCAGTTTGGACCGGCATTGGTGCGGTTGGGGCGGCAATTATGGGGATGGTGTTACTCGGTGAATCAACCAATATCGCGCGTATTCTCAGCCTGTGCCTGATTGTGGTCGGCATTCTCGGGTTGAAGTTCAGCAGCCACTGAAACCCATCGGGTATGTCGATTTGATCGAATAGAAATAATAACGGGCGGCCAACGGGTGTTGGCCGCCAGACGTGTCTTACAGGGTGACCACGCCGATGACGGTCACTATGCTGAGGATAGCCGCCAGGCCATAGAACACCCATTTACCGGCCGGTACGTGGATTTTCAAATCGTGCATCGCATGGTGAATACGGTGCAGACCGCACCACAGCGGCAGGATAATCATCAGCAGCAGGAACAAGCGGCCGATCAGGCTCTGGCAGAAGGCCAGCACACGGTCATAGCCCAGCGCATCGCCGGGGAACCAACCCAGTGGCAGCAGAATGCCAACCAGCAGCACGATAGCGGGTGCGATGATCGCTCCCCACATGCCGCCGGCGCCGAATAATCCCCAGAAAACCGGTTCGTCTGAGCGTTTAGGTGCTTGATTTATCATGTTTCCTCCGGATTACAGCAAGGCCACGGCCAGGATGATTACGCTGGCGATCAGCGTTACTGCCCATAGCGCTTTCACTATCGGCCCAGGCCCCATTTTCTCGCTGTTGACCACGATATTGGCGGCTTTCGGCGCTAAATCGAACCAGGTTTTGGTATGCAGCAGCGCCGCCAACAGGGCGACCAGGTTAATCAGCAGCACCAGCGGGTTTTGCAGAAAACCGACGAACCCGGCCCAGCTATCCGCACCGCCTTTCAGCGCAAAAACGCCGTAGATCAGCACGATGCTGAACCACACCGCCGGTACCGAGGTCCCTTCGCGCAGCATATAGAAACGGTAGAAGCCAAGCTTTTGCCACCAGGTCGGCGTCATGGTGCGCACATAGGGCTTACGTTGTGTTGTCATTGCTGTTTATCTCCCTTATTGCGGCTTCAGCATGGCGATCATGAAGTCTTTGGCGCTTTCCACCTTGCCTTGCTGGATAGCAGCGGCCGGGTCAACGTGCTTCGGACAAACTTCAGAGCAGTAGCCGACGAAGGTACAGCTCCACACGCCGTTTTGGCCGTTGAGCTGCGCCATACGCTGTTTCTGGCCGTGGTCGCGATTATCCAGGTTGTAGCGGTGTGCCAGAGTGATTGCCGCAGGGCCGATAAACTCTGGGTTCAGGCCGAACTGCGGACAGGCGGCATAACACAGACCACAGTTGATGCAGCCGGAGAACTGGTGATACTTGGCCATCTGCGCCGGGGTTTGCACGTTAGGGCCGTCTTCCGGCTTACGGTTATTGCCGATGATGTAAGGCTTAATCGCCTCCAGGCTTTCGATAAAGTGAGTCATGTCGACCACCAGATCGCGCTCAATCGGGAAGTTGCCCAGCGCCTCGACCTTCATGCCGCCAGTGTATTCACGCAGGAAGGTTTTGCAGGCCAGCTTCGGTACCCGGTTGACCATCATGCCGCACGAGCCGCAAATTGCCATGCGGCATGACCAGCGGTAGGAAAGATCGGGCGCCAGGTTATCCTTGATGTAGCCCAGCGCATCGAGCAGCGAGGTTTGTTCATCATAAGGCACCGCGAAGGTCTCGAAATGCGGCTCGGCGTCGCGTTCCGGGTTATAGCGCATGACCTCGATTTTCAGGGTGTTCATCTCAGCCATTTGCCTGCTCCTTATCCTTTTTGTCCTGCGCTTCGGCTTCAGCGCCGTACACACGTTTGGCCGGTGGCAGTTTGGTGATCTTCACGTCGCTGTATTCCAGGCGCGGTGCGCCGTTCGGGTTATGGAACGCCAGCGTATGCTTCAGGAAATTCACGTCGTCGCGCTCAGTGCAACCTTCATCCAGACGCTGGTGCGCACCACGGGATTCTTTACGGTTAAAGGCGGAGTGCGCCATGCATTCGGCGACGTCCAGGCCGTAGCCCAGCTCAATGGTGTACAGCAGGTCGGTATTGAACACGCTGGAATTGTCGGTGATCTTGACGCGCTTGAAGCGTTCTTTCAGCTCGGCCAGCTTATCAATGGTTTTTTGCATCAGCTCCGGCGTACGGTAGATACCGCAGCCTTCTTCCATCGACAGTCCCATCTCGTCGCGGATCTTCGACCAGTTTTCGTTACCTTCCTGCTTCATCAGATTGCTCAGGCGGGTTTCGACGTCGCGCCCTTGTGCGTCCAGCGCACTGCCGTTGGCCGGACCGGTTTCCAGCGCACGACGAGCGGCATGCTCACCGGCTACCCGACCGAACACCACCAGTTCCGCCAGCGAATTGGATCCCAGGCGGTTGGCACCGTGCAGGCCGACGGAAGAACATTCGCCGACGGCAAACAGCCCCTTGATGCGAGTTTCGCAGTTTTGATCGGTTTCAATGCCGCCCATGGTGTAGTGCGCGGTTGGGCGTACCGGGATCGGATCTTTTACCGGATCGACGCCGACATAGGCCTTGGCCAGTTCACAGATGAACGGCAGGCGTTCGAGCAGTTTCTTTTCCCCCAGATGGCGCAGGTCGAGATAGACCACGTCGCCGCGCGGGGTGGCGATGGTGCGGCCGGCACGCCATTCGTGCCAGAAGGCCTGCGAAACTTTGTCGCGCGGGCCCAGCTCCATGTATTTGTTCTTCGGCTCGCCCAGCGGGGTTTCCGGGCCCATGCCGTAGTCCTGCAGGTAGCGATAGCCGTCTTTGTTCACCAAAATGCCGCCTTCACCGCGGCAACCTTCGGTCATCAGGATGCCGGAGCCCGGCAAACCGGTAGGGTGATATTGGACAAATTCCATATCGCGCAGCGGGATGCCGTGGTGGAACGCCATGCCCATGCCATCACCGGTGACGATACCGCCATTGGTGTTGTAGCGATACACGCGCCCGGCGCCGCCGGTGGCCATGATGACCGCATTGGCGCGGATCTGCACGCGGGTGCCTTCCATCATGTTCATTGCGACCAGGCCGCGAGCCTGACCGTCATCCACCAGAATATCCAGCACAAAGTGCTCGTCGAAGCGTTGGATTTGCGGGTATTTGAGCGAGGTCTGGAACAGGGTATGCAGCATGTGGAAGCCGGTCTTGTCGGCGGCGAACCAGGTGCGTTCAATCTTCATGCCGCCGAAGCGGCGCACGTTGACCGACCCGTCCGGTTTGCGGCTCCACGGGCAGCCCCACTGTTCTAACTGGGTCATTTCACGTGGGCACTGGTGGACGAAATGGTCGACTACGTCCTGCTCACACAACCAGTCACCACCGGCAACGGTGTCGTTGAAGTGGTAGTCAAAGGAATCGTGATCCTGAGTGACGGCGGCGGACCCCCCTTCGGCGGCCACCGTATGGCTGCGCATCGGGTAGACTTTTGAGATGAGCGCGATTTTCAGTTGGGGGTTGGCTTCCGCTGCGGCTATTGCTGCACGTAAACCAGCACCCCCGGCCCCAATAATGGCAAGATCGGCGTTAAAGGTTTGCACTGCATTCCTCCAATATTCTTGTTAAGAACGGCAAATTAAATATCTATGCTTAATATTTATAAATATTCTTCGGGTGCTAACTAACTGAGTTCATTGTCGTTGCATAAAGCTTAAGGATAGATATCTCCCACCAATAATGTGGAATTAACTATACCTAAAGTTAAGTAGAAGAAATTTGATGTGATCGATTGTTTTGCCTTTTAACCGCTGGGTGGAAGGATAATTGCCTGCAGGCGATATTTAACGTTTATTCACCTTTTATTAACCTTTTTGCCAACTATTTATCAGGTAAAGCCGAGGTTAAAGCGTCCGGGCTGTTAAGAATTTGTTTGCATGCCGGGATACGAGTAGACTGCATCCCCTGTTTGATTTCGGAGTAATTACCATGAGCGAAACGGCAAGCTGGCAGCCAAGTGCACCCATCGCCAATTTGTTGAAACGCGCAGCGATCCTGACTGAGATCCGGCGTTTCTTCGCCGATCGTGGCGTGCTGGAAGTTGAAACGCCAACCATGAGCCAGGCGACGGTCACCGATATTCACCTGTTTCCGTTCCAGACGCGTTTTGTCGGGCCCGGTGCGGCGGATGGCATGACGCTGTACATGATGACCAGCCCGGAATACCACATGAAACGTCTGCTGGCGGCGGGTAGCGGTCCGATTTATCAGATGGGGCGCAGTTTCCGCAATGAAGAGGCCGGCCGTCACCACAACCCGGAATTCACCATGCTGGAGTGGTACCGTCCACACTACGACATGTACCGGCTGATGAATGAAGTGGACGATTTGCTGCAGCAGGTTCTGGACTGCGAGAGTGCAGAGACCCTGTCTTATCAGCAGGCTTTCCTGCGCCATCTGGATATCGATCCGCTGTCAGCGGAGAAGGTACAACTGCGTGAAGCGGCGGCCAAACTCGATCTAAGCAACATTGCCGATACTGAAGAAGATCGCGATACGCTGCTGCAACTGCTGTTCACCGTGGGCGTGGAACCGCACATCGGCCGTGACAAGCCGGCATTCGTTTATCACTTCCCGGCCAGCCAGGCGTCGTTGGCGGAGATCAGCACTGAGGATCACCGGGTGGCGGAGCGTTTCGAGGTCTATTTCAAAGGTATTGAGCTGGCGAATGGTTTCCGCGAATTGACCGACAGCCGTGAACAGCGTCAGCGTTTTGATCAGGACAATCGCAAGCGTACGGAACGCGGTTTACCGCAGCACCCGATTGATAACAACCTGCTGGATGCTCTGCAGCATGGCATGCCGGAGTGTTCCGGTGTGGCGCTGGGGGTTGATCGGTTGGTGATGCTGGCGTTGGGCGCCGAGAGCCTGAGTGAAGTGTTGGCATTCCCGGTCGGGCGCGCATAACTGTATATCCGTCGTCTTTCAAGCCGCAGCGTTGTTACCTGCACGCGCTCACCCCAGTTACTTACTGAAGTAAGCGCCTGGGGATGAGCGAGCTGGGCGCCTAGCTGCAACTTGAAAGCCATAGGATATATTGTGGTGATATAAGGGTTCGGTGTTGCATCGCACGCCGAGCCCTTTTTGCATTCTGCAGTTACAAACTGCCTGATTCGCGCTTGGTGTTGGGCGCCGGTGTGGAGGCAGGCGTGCGACCGTTACTGGTCAGGCGGGACAGCGTCTCGCTGCGCACCTGGAATGGTGGGTATGGCAGCGTAATGCCGTGCTCGCGGTAGCCGGACAGGATCAACTGATGGATCTCGTGGCGCAGAGGCATGCGGTGGCCCATCTCGGCGGCGTAAATACGCAGCTCAAAGATTTGGATACCTTGCTGCAGATCGACCAGGTAAACCTCCGGCGCCGGGTTATCCAGCACCAGCGAGCAGCGTTCGGCGGCATGGGTCAGGATCTTGGTCACTTCTTCGCTGTTGGCCTCCGCCGGGGCCGGCACGGTCAGCACCACACGGGTCAGGTTGTCCGACAGCGACCAGTTAATAAACTGCTCGGTGATGAACGCCTTGTTCGGCACGATGATCTCTTTGCGATCCCAATCCGAAATGGTGGTGGCACGGGTATTGATCTTGGTGACGGTACCGGTCAGGTTACGGATCGTCACGGTATCGCCAATGCGGATCGGTTTTTCGAACAAGATGATCAGGCCGGAGATAAAGTTGGAGAAGATCTCCTGCATACCGAAGCCCAACCCCACGCTGAGCGCGGTCACTACCCATTGCAGTTTCGACCATTCGATACCGATCCAGGAAAAGCTGAGAATGGCGCCGAACAGCAACAGCAGATATTTGGTAATGGTGGTGATGGCGTAGCCGGTGCCGGGTGACAAGTCCAGGTGCTGCAGCACCGCCAGCTCCAGCAAGGCCGGCAGATTGCGCACCAACTGCATGGTAACGATCAGCACCAAAATGGCGATCAGTACCGCGCCCAAGGTGATCGGATGCGCAGTTTCCACGCCGTTGATCGTCGACGTCACGTCCCACAGGGAGATGTTTTCCAGGAAGGCGAAAGCGGAATGGATCTCCGACCACAGCACGATCACCGACACCAGTGCGATCATCGTCAGGATCGAACGCACCAGTCGCAACGACTGGGCGCTGATGGTGTCCAGATCGATCTCTGTATCATCCATGTCCATCGAACCTTCGGTGCTGTTAGGCGTATGCGGCGTTTCCTCTTCGCCACGCGCGCGCTGGGCCAGAATATCTGCCCGGCGCTGTTTGGCGCGGTCAAAGGCGATGCGTCGCCGCTGGATCAGCATCCAACGGCGAATAATGTGGTAAATCACCAGCAGGAAGAACCAGATGGCCACCGAAGTTTCCAGGCGTGCCAGCAGCGCCTGAGAAGTGGTCAGGTAGCCGACGGCAGAGGCCAGCGCAGCCAGCAGCGGCGCCGACAGCAGCAGCCCCCACAGCGCGGTATTGACCATGTTCTCGCCGGAGCCTTTCTTGTCCAGATACAACGGGATGCCGGCGCGTTTCAGGCTATTGGTCACGAGGGCCAGCGCCAGACACAGCAGGATAAAGCACAGCCGCCCCAGGGTATTGGCAAACTCGCGTTCTTTCAGGCTGTCAAAGGTGATCAACGCCATGATCAGCGGCACTATCAGCCAGATCGACATTTTGTAATAACGCATGGCGCGTGAAACCTGCTTCACCGGCCAGCGGAAGTGCACGATAAACAATCCCTGCGGGTGGGCGAAGGCGGCGCAAATCATACATACCCACAGGATCGGCAGCGTGGCGGTGACGCCCTTGCCGATCGCTTCGGCTACCGGGTAGTTCCAGGCACTTTGCAGGCCAAAGCCGAGTGCCGCCCAGAGGACCGGCAGCGGCAATGCCACCAGAATCGACCAGAACACGGTGCGCAGGGTCAGGAAGAATTCGTCCTGGGTCACTTTACCGACCCGGCTGCTGGCGCGCGTCAGGAAGGCGTGATAGTGCTTGCGTGAGCTGATGCTGAAAATCACCAGCAGCAGGGCACCGAAGATGGGGATCAGCGTTTCGCGGCTGGTCACCATCATCATAAAGGCGCCGCCGAGCTGCGAGAGCGTATCCAGCGACAGCAGGCGCGTCAGATCCTGTGCGACGTTAATCGGATAGGACAAGGTGATCGGGTTGACGTCCGGCACCCAGAACAGATAGCGGTGGGTGGCGTCCCTGATTTCGTTCAGCGCCTCGATCAACTGGGTATTCGCCACTTTCAGCTTGGTCAGCTCGAGGATCTGAGTATCGCACCCGGACAACAGCGAATTCAGCAGTTCGCGCTGGGTACGCAACTGGGCGTCGACGATGCGCCGTTCTGCGCTGGTCAGCTCGCTGCCGTCATCACGTTTGAATTCACGCTGCGACAGCTTCTCCAGTTGGCTTTCAAACTGCAGGCGCTGCACGCGCAGCTGGGCCATATCGCCATCGAGCTGCTGCGGCTTGGGCATTTCCGGCAGCGTGGCCACCTGGGCACGCAGGGTCTCTCCCAGCGCCGATGACGAACCCAGCCACTGGGCCTGTTCGATAATGGTGCTCAATGCCTGGCGCACCTGCAGCGTTTGCGCGGCGGCCTGACGTTGTTGGGATGAAATCAGATCCATGCGCTGGGCCTGATTGTTCAGCGCCGCGGACAGCTCACGGTTGATTTGCAACTGCTGACTGATACTTTTCGGCAGATCGCCATTCTGCTCGGCCAACTGCTCGGTTTTTTCCAGTGCCAGTTCGGCTTCGCGCTGTCGTTGAGCATTCAGGTTATTGCGCAGCGCTTGTAGTTGGACGTCGATTTTCTCGTGACGCTTTTTGTAGACCTCGGCGCGCATTCGCGCCAGTTCCTGGCGGTTGTTGGCCGACAGTTGCGCCAGCTCGAGTTCATCGACCTTGGCCTTGCGCGCGGCGGCTTCCGTCTGCAATAACGCCAGTGCCGCTTGCGCGTGCGGGGTGGTCGGATTGGCAGGCTGCACCTGCAGGCGACGTTGAACTTCGGTCAGCGCACGACGAGCATCGGTTTGCTGCTGGGGCAGTTGGCCGAGGGAGTCGCTGATTTCCCGCGTGCGTTCCTGTTCTTGCTGTAGCAGGCGTGCCTGTTCCAGCAGCAGGCTGCTGGCTTGCAGGATCTGTTGCTCCAGCTCGCTGGCCGGCAGATTATCGCCATTCGGCAGGATTTTGCTGTCTTCCAGCGTTAACTGACGGCGCAGTTCCTGGGTCATCTTCGGGAAATCGTCGATCACGCGTTGATATTGTTCAACGCGGGTTAACGACTCTTTGCGCTCCGAGAGCCAGTTTAGGGCGCTTTGCAGCGCCTCAGTGGTTTCCGCCTGATTAGGCGCGCTTTTGTTGCTCTCTGCCTGTTTCAGCTCCTGTTTGAGCTGAGTTTCGGTGGGCACCGCGGCAGCCAGCACCGGTTGAGACAGTAAACAACCGAGCAATAACGTGATAATCAGGCGCACAGCGTCAATTCCTTCAGATCTGCGGTGTTTCAGCGGCGGCAGGCGCGGCCGGGATTTCAGCGAAGGCTTCACCCATACGGGTCACGGTACCGTTGTTCAGCTGTGGAGCGAACTGTACGCTGCCGGGGGTGAACAGGTTGATGACGGTCGAACCGAGCTTGAAACGGCCCATTTCTTCGCCTTTTTCCAGCACTATAGCACCTTCCGCGCCTTCTTCCGGGTAGGTCCAGCGTTTGATGACGCCTTCACGCGGCGGTGTGACGGTACCGGCCCAGACGGTTTCGATGCTGCCGACAATGGTGGCTCCCACCAGAATTTGCACCATTGGCCCGACGGCGGTATCAAACACGCAGATCACGCGCTCATTGCGCGCGAACAGGTTCGGCACGTTGGCGGCGGTCAATGGGTTAACGGAGAACAGGTCGCCAGGAACATAAATCATTTCACGCAGCACGCCATCGCATGGCATATGCACGCGGTGGTAGTCACGCGGAGCCAGGTAAGTGGTGGCGAACAGGCCGTTGCGGAACGGCTCCGCCAGCATATAGTTGCCGGCCAGCAGCGCTTCCAGGCTGTAGTGATGGCCTTTGGCCTGGAAAATTTGGTCGTCGTGGATCTGACCGAGCTGGCTGATAGCGCCGTCGGCGGGCAGCGCCAGCCAGTTGGCGTCGCTGATGATCGGACGCGCGCCTTCACGCAGCGGGCGCACAAAGAATTCGTTGAAGCTGGCGTAGGCGCTCAGCTCGGGATGTTGCGACTCTTGCATGTTCACGCGGTAATAACGGGCGAAGCCCTTCAGCACCAGTTGGGTCAGCCAACCGGCCTGCTTGTCCGCACCCCAGCCCGCCAGGCGGGTCAGTGCCAACTTCGGTAACCAATACTGCAATTTAATTTTGATGCTATCCAGCACGTTAACCTCTTGAATAAGGATAAAGGGCGCGCATTGTAACGGTGGCACTGCCACTGTCAACGCCCGCCCGGTATTATCAGCCTGCGGTGTCGGTGAAGTTCTTGCGGACCTTCACTGATGCCATGCTTTCCAGAATGCGATGGTAGTTTTCAAAACGCTCTTTCGCGATATCGCCTTTCTCCATCGCCCCGCGGATGGCACAGCCTGGATCGGTGTCGTGGCGGCAGTCACGGAATTTACAACCGCCTAAATAGTCACGGAATTCGACATAAGCGCGGGTGACTTGTTCCGGCTCCAGATGCCACAGGCCAAATTCGCGTACGCCCGGTGAATCGATCACATCGCCGCCATGCTGGAAATGGTACAGCCGCGCGGCGGTGGTGGTATGTTGCCCGAGGCCGGAGACATCGGAAACCTGATTTACCAGAATTTGCTTATCGCTTGGCGGCAGCAGGGCATTCAGCAGGCTGGATTTACCCACGCCGGATTGGCCGGCAAAGATACTGATGCGATCGACCAGCGCTTGTTCAAACGCCTCCATGCCTTCACGCGTCTGGCTGGAAACTTCCAGCACCCGGTAACCGATATGGCGGTAGATGGCCATCATGCCGTCGACCACCTTGCGCGCTTCGGCGTCCAGCAGGTCGATTTTGTTGAGCACGATCAGCGGCTCAACTTCCAGCGTTTCGCAGGCCACCAGATAGCGATCGATCATGTTCAGCGACAGCTCTGGCAGGATCGCGGAAACGATGACGATTTGGTTGATATTGGCGGCGATCGGCTTCACGCCGTCGTAGAAGTCGGGACGGTTCAGCACCGAGGTGCGTTCATGCACGGCCTCGACAATGCCTTTGACCCCTTCGTGGGTACCGACGCCAGGGCGCCACACCACGCGATCGCCGGTGACCAGCGAACGCAGCGTACGGCGGATGTTGCAGCGGTGTTGGGTGCCGTCCGCTGCTTCAACGTCGGCATGCATCCCGAAGCGACTGATGACGATACCGTCCTGCGGTTCGCCCAGTTGGGAATCATCCAGTTCCGGTTTGTTATCCGTGCGCTTCAGACGACGCTGATGGTTCGCCTGCACGCGGCGTTCTTGACCTTTGGACAGTTTGTTCTTGCTCACTGCGCCTCACTTGAATCCGCTTTATCGCTCATGGCGACCAAAAAGACTATGATACACGCTATTTTATATTAAATAACCGTTGTTAGCCGCCACGCGCAGCGTACCTCCGTCGGTAAACAGCCGGTGCCGGTCGCCGCCTTGCCTACAGTTTGTTTATCTTTTGGCTTTTACGCAGGAAATATCATGACAGGAAACGAAAATAACCTGATTTGGATCGATCTGGAGATGACCGGGTTGGATCCTGAACGCGATCGCATTATCGAGATCGCTACGCTGGTCACCGACGCCAATCTGAATATTCTTGCGGAAGGTCCGGTGATCGCCGTCCATCAATCCGATGAACAGCTTGGTCTGATGGATGACTGGAACGTGCGTACCCATACCGGCAGCGGGCTGGTGGAGCGGGTGAAAGCCAGTCAGTTCGATGACCATGCCGCCGAGCTGGCGACCATCGCCTTCCTGCAGCAGTGGGTTCCGGCGGGCAAATCACCGATCTGCGGTAACAGCGTTGGCCAGGACCGCCGTTTCCTGTTCCGTTATATGCCCGAACTGGAAGCCTACTTCCATTACCGCTATCTGGACGTCAGTACCTTAAAAGAGCTGGCGCGTCGTTGGAAACCGGAAATCCTCAGCGGTTTCAAAAAGCAGGGCACCCACCAGGCGATGGATGACATTCGCGAGTCGGTAGGTGAGCTGGCCTATTACCGTGAGCATTTCATCCAGTTATAACGGGTTTATGGCCTCTTGATAGGGGCCGTATTGCCGGGAGCGGCCGATCCCGCCGCTTAATTAGCCAGTTTGGCGCTTTAATCGGCAATCAAACAAAAATCGCGTTTTTTTGCTTTCAGGGGCTTGCGACAAAAAGGATTTCTCGTATAATGCGCACCCCGTACCGATGAAGAATTTCGTTTAGTTCCGACATCGATACGCCGGGCGGGAATAGCTCAGTTGGTAGAGCACGACCTTGCCAAGGTCGGGGTCGCGAGTTCGAGTCTCGTTTCCCGCTCCAA
>NZ_JBIEIU010000029.1:0-30392 GCF_052113645.1 Serratia quinivorans
CGGCCTGCGTTTCGCAATCCGTGAAGGCGGCCGTACTGTTGGCGCTGGTGTTGTTGCCAAAGTTATCGCTTAATCGCTGATAACGTTTGACGCGACATGCGGTAAAAGGGCATCATTTGATGCCCTTTTTCTACGCTGTGAACTAGAACCTATCTCATCAGCGATTTTGCAGTCATAATCATTGGTGAGATGGGCTCTTAAAGCCGTATTGACTGAGATACGTCATAGCGTAAAACACCGAAATGCCGCCGAGCGGCATTTGATCGGTTTGGTTTGCCTTGCAGTGCGAGGCAAAGTTGTCTGTTCTGAATTCATTGTGACAGGTTGGTTTATGAGTGCGAATACCGAGGCTCAAGGGAGCGGGCGCGGCCTGGAAACGGCTAAGTGGCTGATCGTCGCCGTTCTGTTGGTTGTAGCGATTGTCGGTAACTATTACTACCGTGATTTCAGCCTGCCGTTACGTGCGCTGGCCGTCGTAGTGGTTATCGCTGTTGCTGGCGCTGTGGCGCTGATGACCACCAAAGGCAAGGCCACCGTTGCGTTTGCACGCGAAGCGCGTACTGAAGTGCGCAAGGTGATCTGGCCAACTCGTCAGGAAACGCTACATACCACGTTGATCGTTGCCGCGGTAACTGCCGTGATGTCACTGATTCTGTGGGGCCTGGACGGTATTCTGGTCCGTCTGGTATCGTTTATTACTGGCCTGAGGTTCTAAAATGTCTGAAGCTCCAAAAAAACGTTGGTACGTCGTTCAGGCGTTTTCCGGTTTTGAAGGTCGCGTAGCGCAATCGCTGCGTGAACACATCAAACTGCACGATATGGAAGAACTGTTCGGCGAAGTGATGGTACCTACGGAAGAAGTTGTTGAAATCCGTGGTGGTCAACGTCGCAAAAGCGAACGTAAATTCTTCCCGGGCTATGTACTGGTTCAGATGGTGATGAATGACGCCAGCTGGCACTTGGTGCGTAGCGTTCCGCGCGTAATGGGTTTCATCGGCGGCACCTCTGACCGTCCGGCACCGATCAGCGATAAAGAAGTTGATGCGATTATGAACCGCCTGCAACAGGTTGGTGATAAGCCGCGTCCTAAAACGCTGTTCGAACCGGGTGAGCTGGTCCGTGTTAACGATGGTCCGTTTGCCGACTTCAACGGTGTTGTTGAAGAAGTGGATTACGAGAAGAGCCGCCTGAAAGTTTCTGTTTCCATCTTTGGCCGTGCAACGCCGGTGGAACTGGACTTCGCTCAGGTTGAAAAAGGCTGATCAATTAATCAGCAATAAGTGGCGTTTGCCGCTTGTCAGAGGCGCGAAATTGAACTATAATTTCGCGCCTTTTGTTTTTATAGGCCTTGCTCATTGAGTTGAGCGAGGTGAAACACGGGGAGCCTCTATTGAGGCGATATTACCCAAACCGAGGAATTGTAAATGGCCAAGAAAGTACAAGCCTACGTTAAGCTGCAAGTTGCAGCCGGTATGGCTAACCCAAGTCCGCCAGTTGGTCCAGCTCTGGGTCAGCAAGGCGTTAACATCATGGAATTCTGTAAGGCGTTCAATGCTAAGACTGACAGCGTTGAGAAAGGTCTGCCGATTCCGGTTGTTATTACCGTTTATTCTGATCGCTCCTTCACTTTCGTTACCAAAACCCCGCCAGCAGCAGTTCTGCTGAAAAAAGCGGCTGGTATCAAGTCTGGTTCAGGCAAGCCGAACAAAGACAAAGTAGGTAAAGTGACTCGTGCTCAGGTACGTGAAATCGCAGAAACCAAAGCTGCGGACATGACTGGTTCTGACGTTGAAGCGATGACTCGCTCCATCGAAGGTACTGCTCGTTCCATGGGCCTGGTAGTGGAGGATTAAGAAATGGCTAAGCTGACCAAGCGCATGCGCGTGATCCGTGACAAAGTTGATGCTACTAAACAGTATGACATCACCGAAGCTGTTGCTCTGCTGAAAGAGCTGGCCACCGCTAAATTCGTAGAAAGCGTTGACGTTGCTGTTAACCTCGGCATCGACGCTCGTAAATCTGACCAAAACGTTCGTGGCGCTACCGTTCTGCCAAACGGCACCGGTCGTTCCGTTCGCGTTGCCGTATTTGCCCAAGGCCCTAACGCTGAAGCAGCTAAAGCTGCTGGCGCAGAGCTGGTAGGTATGGAAGATCTGGCAGACCAGATCAAGAAAGGCGAAATGAACTTCGACGTTGTTATTGCTTCCCCGGATGCAATGCGCGTTGTTGGTCAACTGGGCCAGATCCTGGGTCCACGTGGCCTGATGCCAAACCCGAAAGTGGGTACCGTTACTCCGAACGTTGCTGAAGCAGTGAAGAACGCTAAAGCAGGTCAGGTTCGTTATCGTAACGACAAAAACGGCATCATCCATACCACTATCGGTAAGGTTGATTTCGAGTCAGACAAGCTGAAAGAAAACCTGGAAGCCCTGCTGGTTGCGCTGAAAAAAGCAAAACCATCTCAGGCGAAAGGCGTGTACATCAAGAAAGTTAGCCTCTCCACCACCATGGGTGCTGGCGTTGCTATCGATCAAAGCGGCCTGACTGCTGTAGCGAACTAATCGCCCTGCGATTATCGCTTTGACTTGGGGCTAAGGTTCGTCTAGAATCTTATGCCCCAAGGTTTTGCTATTGGCAATAGTCATAGTGGAACAAAGATTTTTCGGTTGGAGCCTGGCCTATCCAGGCCTCCGTCCAAGACCGCAGGTGTATCGAAAGGTACTTAATCCTTCCTGCGTAGACGGTGACAGAGCCTAAAGAAAATTTTAAATTGTCTTTGCTGGATTCTGCTCACCGTGTTTGAACGCTCTCACTGAGTGATTTATCGCAAGGTGTTGAGTGATGTGAGTGCTGGGGATTTCCCCCGGCTAAATCCAGGAGCAAAAAGCTAATGGCATTGAATCTTCAAGACAAACAAGCGATTGTTGCTGAAGTCAACGAAGTAGCCAAAGGCGCGCTGTCTGCGGTTGTTGCGGATTCCCGTGGCGTTACCGTTGATAAAATGACTGAACTGCGTAAAGCAGGTCGTGAAGCTGGCGTTTACATGCGTGTTGTTCGCAACACCCTGATGCGTCGCGTAGTTGAAGGCACTCCATTCGAATGCCTGAAAGACACGTTTGTCGGTCCTACCTTGATTGCATTCTCTAACGAACACCCGGGCGCTGCTGCTCGTCTGTTCAAAGAGTTCGCGAAAGCGAATGCAAAATTCGAGGTTAAAGCTGCGGCCTTTGAAGGTGAGCTGATCCCTGCGGCACAAATTGACCGCTTGGCAACTCTGCCTACTTACGATGAAGCAATCGCACGCCTGATGGCAACCATGAAAGAAGCCGCTGCCGGCAAATTGGTTCGCACTCTGGCTGCACTGCGCGATCAGAAAGAAGCGGCATAAGCCCTCTTTCTTAGCCTTTGCTTACGTATTTAAACTATTTCTGAATTTTAGGAACATTTGTTATGTCTATCACTAAAGACCAAATTATCGAAGGCGTTGCAGCTCTGTCTGTAATGGAAATCGTTGAACTGATCGCCGCTATGGAAGAGAAGTTCGGTGTTTCTGCTGCTGCTGTAGCTGCAGGTCCTGCTGCTGCTGCTGAAGCTGTTGAAGAAAAAACTGAATTCGACGTTGTACTGAAAGGTATCGGCGCGAACAAAGTTGCAGTAATCAAAGCAGTACGTGGCGCAACTGGCCTGGGTCTGAAAGAAGCTAAAGACCTGGTTGAGTCTGCACCAGCAGCACTGAAAGAAGGCATCAGCAAAGACGACGCTGAAGCACTGAAAAAAGCTCTGGAAGAAGCTGGCGCTGAAGTTGAAGTTAAATAAGCCACTGCTTTCTGAGTGCAGTCTGTTTTAACTAACAGACTGATGGCTGGTGACTTTTTGGTCACCAGCCTTTTTGCGCTGTAGGGCGTCAGTAGAGTTTCACACTGTTTGGCTACTGACTAACCCCAATATTTCTTTCTATCGACGACTTAATATATTGCCCTCCCTGCCGCAGCAAAATCTGCCGTACAGCGCAACGAAATGATTTAAGCGTGATAGAAACGAGTATTGCGGAAAGTGTTCCCGCTTTCCGGTCGACAAAATGGTGTTGCGTGAACCGTCCTATATCCGGACGGACAGAGTGGGTCACTGATCAGCGAGCTGAGGAACCCTATGGTTTACTCCTATACCGAGAAAAAACGTATTCGTAAGGATTTTGGTAAGCGTCCACAAGTTTTGGACATACCATATCTCCTTTCTATCCAGCTTGACTCGTTCCAGAAGTTTATCGAGCAAGATCCAGAAGGGCAGTACGGCTTAGAAGCCGCATTCCGTTCTGTTTTCCCTATCCAGAGCTACAGTGGCAATTCGGAGCTGCAATACGTTAGCTACCGTCTTGGTGAGCCGGTCTTCGACGTCAAAGAGTGCCAGATCCGTGGTGTGACGTTCTCTGCACCGCTGCGCGTAAAACTGCGCCTGGTAATCTACGAGCGCGAAGCTCCGGAAGGTACGGTCAAAGACATCAAGGAACAAGAAGTCTATATGGGCGAAATTCCGCTCATGACCGAAAACGGCACCTTTGTGATCAACGGTACTGAGAGGGTTATCGTATCTCAGCTTCACCGTAGTCCTGGCGTATTCTTTGACAGCGATAAGGGTAAAACCCACTCTTCGGGTAAAGTGCTGTATAACGCGCGTATCATCCCTTACCGCGGTTCATGGTTGGATTTCGAGTTCGACCCGAAAGACAACCTGTTTGTACGTATTGACCGTCGCCGTAAATTACCTGCGACCATCATTCTGCGTGCACTGAACTACACCACTGAGCAGATCCTTGACCTGTTCTTTGCGAAAGTAGTTTTCGAGATCCGTGATAACAAGCTGCAGATGGAGCTGGTTCCAGAACGTCTGCGTGGTGAGACTGCTTCGTTTGATATCGAAGCCAACGGCAAGATCTACATCGAGAAAGGCCGTCGTATCACCGCTCGTCATATCCGTCAGCTCGAAAAAGACGAAATTCATAGTATTGAAGTACCGGTTGAGTACATCGCGGGCAAAGTGGTCGCGAAGGACTATATCGATACCAATACCGGTGAGCTGATCTGCGCAGCCAACATGGAGCTGTCGCTGGATCTGCTGGCCAAATTGAGCCAGTCAGGCCACAAGCGTATCGAAACGCTGTTCACCAACGATCTGGACCACGGTGCGTACATCTCTGAGACCGTACGTGTCGATCCAACAAGCGATCGTTTGAGCGCGCTGGTAGAAATCTACCGCATGATGCGCCCTGGTGAGCCGCCAACGCGCGAAGCTGCCGAAAGCCTGTTCGAGAACCTGTTCTTCTCTGAAGACCGCTACGATCTGTCTGCGGTTGGCCGTATGAAGTTCAACCGTTCTCTGCTGCGTGACGAGATCGAAGGTTCGGGCATCCTGAGCAAAGACGACATCATTGAAGTGATGAAGAAGCTCATCGATATCCGTAACGGTAAAGGCGAAGTGGACGATATCGACCACTTGGGCAACCGTCGTATCCGTTCCGTCGGCGAAATGGCTGAGAACCAGTTCCGTGTAGGTTTGGTGCGTGTTGAGCGTGCGGTTAAAGAACGTCTGTCCCTGGGCGATCTGGACACCCTGATGCCACAGGACATGATCAACGCCAAACCGATTTCGGCGGCGGTGAAAGAGTTCTTCGGCTCCAGCCAGCTGTCTCAGTTTATGGACCAGAACAACCCGTTGTCCGAGATCACGCACAAACGTCGTATCTCTGCATTGGGCCCAGGCGGTCTGACCCGTGAACGTGCCGGCTTTGAAGTTCGAGACGTACACCCGACTCACTACGGTCGCGTGTGTCCAATCGAAACGCCGGAAGGTCCAAACATCGGTCTGATCAACTCCTTGTCCGTGTACGCACAGACTAACGAGTATGGCTTCCTGGAAACCCCGTACCGCCGCGTGCGTGACGGCTTGGTTACCGATGAAATCAACTATCTGTCTGCTATTGAAGAAGGCAACTTCGTTATCGCTCAGGCGAACTCCAACCTGGACGAAGACGGCCGCTTTATAGAAGACCTGGTCACCTGTCGTAGCAAAGGCGAATCAAGCCTGTTTAGCCGCGATCAGGTTGACTATATGGACGTATCAACCCAGCAGGTTGTCTCCGTTGGTGCTTCACTGATTCCATTCCTGGAACACGATGACGCCAACCGTGCATTGATGGGTGCGAACATGCAACGTCAGGCGGTTCCAACCTTGCGTGCTGACAAGCCGCTGGTAGGTACCGGTATGGAACGTGCTGTAGCGGTTGACTCCGGTGTTACTGCCGTAGCTCGCCGTGGTGGTGTGATCCAGTACGTGGATGCTTCCCGTATCGTTATCAAAGTTAACGAAGACGAGATGCACGCGGGCGAAGCAGGTATCGATATTTATAACCTGACCAAGTACACCCGTTCTAACCAGAACACCTGCATCAACCAGATGCCGTGTGTGAATCTGGGTGAGCCAATCGAGCGCGGCGACGTGCTGGCAGATGGCCCGTCCACTGACCTGGGTGAACTGGCGTTGGGCCAGAACATGCGCGTGGCGTTCATGCCGTGGAACGGCTACAACTTCGAAGACTCCATCTTGGTGTCCGAGCGTGTGGTTCAGGAAGATCGCTTCACTACCATCCATATCCAGGAACTGGCGTGTGTGTCTCGCGACACCAAGTTGGGGCCTGAAGAGATCACTGCCGACATCCCTAACGTGGGTGAAGCTGCGCTCTCCAAACTGGATGAATCCGGTATCGTGTATATCGGTGCTGAAGTGACCGGTGGTGACATTCTGGTCGGTAAGGTAACGCCAAAAGGTGAAACCCAGCTGACGCCAGAAGAGAAACTGCTGCGTGCGATCTTCGGTGAGAAGGCGTCTGACGTTAAAGATTCCTCTCTGCGTGTACCAAACGGCGTTTCCGGTACGATTATCGACGTGCAGGTCTTCACCCGCGATGGCGTGGAAAAAGACAAGCGTGCGTTGGAAATCGAAGAGATGCAGCTGAAGCAGGCGAAGAAAGACCTGACTGAAGAACTGCAGATCCTGGAAGCCGGCCTGTTTACGCGTATCCATGCGGTGCTGGTTGCCGGCGGTGTCGAGGCTGAGAAGCTGAGCAAACTGCCACGCGATCGCTGGCTGGAACTGGGCCTGACCGACGAAGAGAAGCAAAACCAGCTGGAACAGTTGGCAGAGCAGTACGACGAACTGAAATCCGACTTCGAGAAGAAGCTGGACGCCAAGCGTCGTAAGATCACCCAGGGCGATGATCTGGCACCAGGCGTGCTGAAAATCGTTAAGGTTTATCTGGCCGTTAAGCGTCAGATCCAACCGGGTGACAAGATGGCAGGCCGCCACGGTAACAAGGGTGTTATCTCCAAGATCAACCCGATCGAAGATATGCCTTACGATGAAAACGGCACGCCGGTTGACATCGTACTGAACCCGCTGGGCGTACCATCACGTATGAACATCGGTCAGATCCTGGAAACCCACCTGGGTATGGCTGCGAAAGGCATTGGTGAGAAGATCAACCAAATGCTGAAGCAGCATCAGGAAGTGGCCAAGCTGCGTGAGTTCATTCAGAAGGCCTACGATCTGGGCGACGATGTCTGCCAGAAAGTTGACCTGAACACCTTCACCGACGACGAAGTACTGCGTCTGGCAGAGAACCTGAAAAAAGGTATGCCAATCGCAACGCCGGTGTTTGATGGTGCGAAAGAGACTGAAATCAAGCAACTGCTGGAAATGGGCGGGATCCCAACCTCGGGTCAGATTACGCTGTTCGATGGCCGTACCGGTGAGCAATTCGAGCGCCAGGTTACCGTTGGCTATATGTACATGCTGAAACTGAACCACTTGGTTGACGATAAGATGCACGCCCGTTCAACCGGTTCTTACAGCTTGGTTACTCAGCAACCGCTGGGTGGTAAGGCGCAGTTCGGTGGTCAACGCTTCGGTGAGATGGAAGTGTGGGCACTGGAAGCATACGGCGCAGCTTATACCTTGCAGGAAATGCTCACCGTTAAGTCGGATGACGTTAACGGCCGTACCAAGATGTACAAAAACATCGTGGATGGCGATCACCGCATGGAACCAGGCATGCCGGAGTCCTTCAACGTACTGTTGAAAGAAATCCGCTCGCTCGGTATCAACATCGAACTGGAAGACGAGTAATCGTTTTTCCGGCTCAGGCTCCCGGCCTTAGGGAGCCTGAGGGTGGTTGTTCAGGTCACACGGGCGCGCGATTTGTCAGCGTGCGCCCAACAGGTTTAACTCCGACAGGAGCCAATCCGTGAAAGACTTATTGAAGTTTCTGAAAGCGCAAACTAAGACCGAAGAGTTTGATGCGATCAAGATTGCTCTGGCATCGCCAGATATGATCCGTTCGTGGTCGTTCGGTGAAGTTAAGAAGCCGGAAACCATTAACTACCGTACGTTCAAACCTGAACGTGACGGCCTTTTCTGCGCCCGTATCTTTGGGCCGGTAAAAGACTACGAGTGCCTGTGCGGTAAGTACAAGCGCTTAAAACACCGCGGCGTGATCTGTGAGAAGTGCGGCGTTGAAGTGACCCAGACCAAAGTGCGCCGTGAGCGCATGGGCCACATCGAGCTGGCTTCACCGACTGCGCACATCTGGTTCCTGAAATCGCTGCCTTCGCGCATCGGTTTGTTGCTGGATATGCCGCTGCGTGACATCGAACGTGTACTGTACTTCGAATCCTATGTGGTTGTTGAAGGCGGTATGACTAACCTCGAGCGTCGTCAGATCCTGACTGAAGAGCAGTATCTGGATGCGCTGGAAGAGTTCGGTGACGAATTCGACGCCAAGATGGGTGCGGAAGCTATTCAGGCCCTGTTGAAAAACATGGATCTGGAAGCCGAGTGCGAACAGCTGCGTGAAGAGCTGAACGAAACCAACTCCGAAACCAAGCGCAAGAAGCTGACCAAGCGTATCAAGCTGCTGGAAGCGTTCGTACAGTCTGGCAACAAGCCAGAGTGGATGATCCTGACCGTGCTGCCGGTACTGCCGCCGGATCTGCGTCCGCTGGTTCCGTTGGATGGCGGTCGTTTCGCGACTTCAGATCTGAACGATCTGTATCGCCGCGTGATCAACCGTAACAACCGTCTGAAACGCCTGCTGGATCTGGCTGCGCCTGACATCATCGTGCGCAACGAAAAGCGTATGCTGCAAGAAGCGGTAGATGCCCTGCTGGATAACGGCCGTCGCGGTCGTGCCATCACCGGTTCCAACAAACGTCCTCTGAAATCTTTGGCCGACATGATCAAAGGTAAGCAGGGTCGTTTCCGTCAGAACCTGTTGGGTAAACGTGTTGACTACTCTGGTCGTTCTGTAATCACCGTAGGTCCATACCTGCGTCTGCATCAGTGCGGTCTGCCTAAGAAAATGGCACTGGAGCTGTTCAAACCGTTCATCTACGGCAAATTGGAGCTGCGTGGCCTGGCCACCACCATCAAAGCCGCCAAGAAAATGGTTGAGCGCGAAGAAGCTGTCGTTTGGGACATCCTGGACGAAGTTATCCGCGAACACCCGGTACTGCTGAACCGTGCACCAACCCTGCACCGTTTGGGTATCCAGGCGTTTGAACCGGTTCTGATCGAAGGCAAGGCAATCCAGCTGCACCCGCTGGTTTGTGCGGCATACAACGCCGACTTCGATGGTGACCAGATGGCTGTACACGTACCGCTGACGCTGGAAGCCCAGCTGGAAGCGCGTGCATTGATGATGTCTACCAACAACATCCTGTCACCTGCGAACGGCGAGCCAATCATCGTTCCTTCTCAGGACGTTGTATTGGGTCTGTACTACATGACCCGTGACTGTGTTAACGCCAAAGGCGAAGGCATGGTGCTGAGCGGCCCGAAAGAAGCGGAGCGTATTTACCGCGCCGGTCTGGCTTCTCTGCATGCGCGTGTCAAAGTGCGTATCACCGAAGAGATCAAAAACACCGAAGGCGAGTCTGTACACCAGACTTCGATCATCGACACTACCGTAGGTCGCGCCATCCTGTGGATGATCGTGCCGCGCGGTCTGCCGTACTCGATCGTTAACCAGCCTTTGGGCAAGAAAGCTATCTCCAAGATGCTGAACACCTGTTACCGCATCCTGGGCCTGAAGCCGACCGTTATCTTTGCTGACCAGATCATGTACACCGGTTTTGCTTACGCAGCCCGTTCAGGCGCTTCCGTAGGTATCGATGACATGGTTATCCCGGCCAAGAAAGCGGAGATCATCGAAGAAGCGGAAACCGAAGTTGCCGAGATCCAGGAGCAGTTCCAATCTGGTCTGGTCACCGCCGGTGAACGTTACAACAAAGTGATCGATATCTGGGCTGCGGCAAACGAACGTGTTGCTAAAGCGATGATGGAAAACCTGTCGGTTGAAGACGTGGTTAACCGTGACGGCGTTGTGGAACAGCAAGTTTCCTTCAACAGCATCTTTATGATGGCCGACTCCGGTGCGCGTGGTTCCGCCGCTCAGATTCGTCAGCTGGCCGGTATGCGTGGTCTGATGGCGAAGCCGGACGGCTCCATCATCGAAACGCCAATCACCGCGAACTTCCGTGAAGGTCTGAACGTACTCCAGTACTTCATCTCCACGCACGGTGCTCGTAAAGGTCTGGCGGATACCGCACTGAAAACGGCTAACTCCGGTTATCTGACCCGTCGTCTGGTTGACGTGGCACAGGACCTGGTTGTTACCGAAGACGACTGTGGTACTCACAACGGCATCATGATGACTCCGGTTATCGAAGGTGGTGACGTTAAAGAGCCACTGCGCGAACGCGTTCTGGGTCGTGTGACGGCAGAAGATGTCATCAAGCCGGGTACGGCTGACATCCTGGTGCCACGCAACACCCTGCTGAACGAGAAGACGTGTGACCTGTTGGAAGAGAACTCTGTCGACAGCGTTAAAGTCCGTTCCGTAGTTAGCTGTGAAACCGACTTTGGTGTGTGTGCAAACTGCTATGGTCGCGACCTGGCACGTGGTCACATCATCAACAAAGGCGAAGCTATCGGCGTTATCGCGGCACAGTCAATCGGTGAGCCGGGTACACAGCTGACGATGCGTACGTTCCACATCGGTGGTGCGGCATCTCGTGCGGCTGCTGAATCCAGCATCCAGGTGAAAAACAAGGGTACTCTGAAGCTGAGCAATGTGAAGTTCGTAATGAACGCCGCAGGCAAGCTGGTGATTACCTCTCGTAACACCGAACTGAAGCTGATCGACGAATTCGGCCGTACCAAAGAAAGCTACAAAGTGCCTTACGGTTCTGTCATGGGCAAAGGTGACGGTGCAGAAGTTAACGGCGGCGAAACCGTTGCTAATTGGGATCCGCACACCATGCCAGTTATCACCGAAGTGAGTGGTTTCATCCGCTTCGCTGATATGGTTGACGGCCAGACCATTACACGCCAGACCGACGAACTGACCGGTTTGTCTTCTCTGGTCGTACTGGACAGCGCAGAGCGTACCGGTAGCGGTAAAGACCTGCGTCCGGCACTGAAAATCGTTGATGCCAAAGGCGACGACGTATTGATCCCAGGTACTGATATGCCTGCTCAATACTTCCTGCCAGGTAAAGCGATTGTGCAGCTGGAAGACGGCATTCAGATCGGTGCGGGTGATACCCTGGCGCGTATTCCTCAGGAATCCGGCGGTACCAAGGATATTACCGGTGGTCTGCCACGCGTTGCGGATCTGTTCGAAGCACGTCGTCCGAAAGAGCCTGCAATCCTGGCTGAAATCAGCGGGATTATCTCGTTCGGTAAAGAGACCAAGGGCAAACGTCGCCTGGTAATCTCTCCACTGGACGGCAGCGATGCTTACGAAGAGATGATTCCGAAATGGCGTCAGCTCAACGTGTTTGAAGGTGAAGTTGTGGAGCGTGGTGACGTTGTTTCTGACGGCCCGGAATCTCCGCACGACATTCTGCGTCTGCGTGGTGTGCATGCGGTTACCCGCTACATCACCAACGAAGTGCAGGAAGTTTACCGTCTGCAAGGCGTTAAGATTAACGATAAACACATTGAAGTTATCGTTCGTCAGATGCTGCGTAAAGGTACCATCGTCAGCGCTGGTAGCACCGAGTTCCTGGAAGGCGAGCAGGCTGAAGTGTCACGCGTTAAGATTGCCAACCGTCAGCTTGCTGCTGAAGGCAAAATCGAGGCAACCTTCTCACGCGATCTGCTGGGTATCACCAAGGCTTCCTTGGCGACCGAGTCCTTCATCTCCGCAGCATCGTTCCAGGAAACGACGCGCGTTCTGACCGAAGCGGCTGTTGCCGGTAAGCGCGATGAACTGCGTGGCCTGAAAGAGAACGTCATCGTGGGCCGTCTGATCCCAGCCGGTACCGGTTACGCTTATCATCAGGACCGCATGCGTCGTAAAGCACAGGGTGAAGCGCCAGTTGTTCCGCAAGTCAGTGCGGAAGAAGCAACGGCTAACCTGGCTGAACTGTTGAACGCAGGCCTGGGCGGCGGCAACAACGATTAATCGTTGAATGCGCCGTGGGGTTCGGCTTGCCGGGCCCATGCCAGATAAACCGCTCCTTCGGGGGCGGTTTTTTTTTGCCGACTCCCGCAGGGGGTAATCTTTGCTACTATGAATAGGCTCGAGATAACGGCTAAAATCACCTGCGTGCTATTACAACCAAGGATTGTACAGATATGGACAGCCTGATCACCGTCGAAAAACTTACCGCAAAACACCTGCCTTACCTGTATGAAATCAGATTTTCCGTCGAAGAGAACCCGCTTCACCCTCACCAGATCCAATATCTTCAGAGGACCCAGGCGCTGGATGATATCAACCAGGGCGGCGGTTGGATTTGCAAGTACGGCGAAGACTATGCCGGGGTCGGTTTCGGTCTCTTTATCCCTGAGGCATTGATCGGTGGGCTGTTTGTTAAGCCGGAGTACCAGTCTAAGGGAATAGGCTCCACTTTACTGAATGCAGTCACGGCATGGTTATTCGAGAATGGTGCCGAAGAGATCCACCTCACAACCGATCCAGGCTCGAGAGCTGAGGCGTTTTATCAGCGGCGTGGTTGGGTTGCCATTGGCAAGGATGAATTTGGCCAGGCGGAATGGGTTAAGCGTAAAGGTGATAAATAATGAAAATCAAAGGACTGATGGTCTTATTGCTGATGTCTTTGTTCAGCGCTCCGCTTTATGCTGGCGTTGATTATTTTTATCTTAAAAAGAACGATGGTGAGAAGGTCAAGATTACGCTACAGGCGTTAGAGGCGATGCCATCTTCTTCGATTAAAACTTCGACCAACTTCACGCCTGAGGCCGTTTTTACCGGCGTTGAGTTTAGCGCACTGGCAAAGGAATATGATCTGACGGGCAGCAAGGTTCGTGCTTTTGCCTGGGATGATTATTCATATTCAATGCCCGTCGCCGAGCTGGCTAAATACAAAGTTATTATCGCTTATAAGAAAAACGGCGAGCTCATGGATGTTGCGCAGTTGGGGCCTTTTGCGATTATCTACCCTCGCGATAGCCACCCAGAGTTGAATAATATTGATGTGAATGCAAAAACCGTTTGGCAAATAAAAATGCTAGAGGTTAAGTGAAATGAGCAAGAAATTTATCGGGACTCTGGTCACCTTGGTAGCAGCGCTGCTGCTCTTGATTTTACTGATTGCCGTAAACTTCGGTAACGTGAAAGAGCGATACAAGCAGATTGAGCCCAATCTCGATAATTACTCCGTCGCTGAAATTCTCTTTTTATCCTTTGAAAGGACGAAAACCGCACTGCTACTGGGCGATGAGGATAACTACGACGCTTTTATGCTCAAAAAGAAAATATTCGCATCAAAAATTGCCATTCTTGAAGGTCGTTCTACATTCAGCGACTCTTTTTATTATGACGAAGAGTTTATAAAAACTATTGGAGTTTTGAAACGTCAGTATGCCGAACTGGATCAACTTAGCGTTGAGTTGTTAAACGGCACGAAAACCAAAGCCGATATACTCTCGTTTATGGAAGAGATGGAAATTACCCTGGTGGATATTCAAGAGATAATCTACAAAATACAGATAAGGAATTTCACCGAGGTTAAAGACATCATCAAGGATAATTCGGGTAAAGCAGAACTGTTTGCCATGATCTCGCTGGTACTGATTTTTTTGACGATGTTCCTTATTTTGAAACATGCGTTTTCACTGAAGGAGATAGTTAAGAATAAGAATATCTTTATTTCTTCTATCTACCATGAGATCGCCGGCTCAACACAAGCTATCGTGATTGCGGCAGACATCATGGAGCACGAACTGGTGCAGGATGAGTTAAAAAAAGAAGCCAGGCTCATCTCGCACCACGGTAATAAAATCGCAGAGCAAACGCGTGAGGTGATGGATTACTCACGGCTTGAAATGGGGGAGGTAAAGGTAAATGATTCCCTGTTCTCACTCAATGAGGTGGTTGACGATGCCGTCACTGCGGTGAGTGGGGGAGGTCGCAATCAATTTATTGTTCGTCATTCGTCTTATGCAGGGAAAATCCATTCTGATAAGTACAAACTCTATCGAATACTTGTCAACCTGTTGGGCAATGCCGATAAGTATACGCATTGCGGTTTGGTCATTCTGAATGTGAAGGTTTGCAATAGCCATCTTTATCTTCTGGTGAAGGATAACGGTATCGGCTTTAACGTGAAAAATATTGACAGATTATATAAAGCATTTAATCAGGGCGTGGAAAGAGAGACGCGCCAGGGGCTGGGCCTGGGGTTAACCATTATAAAGAACTATGTGACCAGGATGAAAGGCAGCATCAGAGTGAAGTCAGTCGAGGGAAAAGGATCGTCATTCCTCATTTGCTTGCCAATAAAATCAGTTGAAAAATAAATGGGAAAGCAACAGCGAAGAGATAATCAGCGGCTTGGCCGGCTTCTCAACCAAATGGACGTCGTAGTTTAATATCATATCGCCTATGTTTTTCTCATAGTGATTTAACTGGCCCGTCAGGATGATGATCTGTGCATGGGTATCCACGCTGTCTTTTATCTTTTCTACGACCTTTTCCGACGTCTCGCCAAAGTCTAACAGCCAATCAAGGATAAAGGCCTCGTAAGCATGCTGCTCCAGGCTGGCGATGATCGTCGTCGCGGTTGGGAAGGTCTCTGTTTCAATACCGTAGCGGGTGGTGATTTTCTTTAGCAGCTCCAGGATGTCTTGATCGTTGTCGAGGATGGCTATTCTTGGCGCCGGCAGAAAGTCTATTTTCCTGACCTTATACAGTTCTGCACCCGCGCTTTTATCTCTGTCGGTGTTAATAATAAAGAGATCGTCTTTTCTGAACGCATAGGTTTCCGCATCTTCAATGTTATCTACCGGCTTGTCATCAACCTCAATATTGCACCGTTTATGTATGCTGTTCATGATAAACACGCAGTTATGTGCTCTGCGTCCTTCAAACGATTCATTGAAGTATTGAAATACTTTTTTTACCTCGTCGAGAGTGATGCCTCTTTTACCGTCAAGCTTCTGCTTGGCGCTGTTGTATTGAAGGTTCAGTACGCTCGCCATGGTTGATGCGTGCTTTCTGTCACCCACCCCCTTTTGGGTCAGCAAGCTACTGATTGCCTGTGCGTAATTTGGCGTTTTCTTCATGATCACCTCGATTTTTCTGATGTTGACCACGAGCATTGGGTGTCCCGAGGTTGCCTGCTGGCCCGATTATAGATGAAGTCTGGATGGCTGCGGCTATATCCGTTTGATTTTATTAAATAAACTCAAAACACACTCAATATAGATACAAAAAGCACTCAAAAGACATTCACATTTTATCGTTGATATGATTAATTAACACTTATATGTGTGATTCGCGTTCCTGGGGGGGCTGCCTGTCTCACAAAATAAGCTGCCTGCCCCCGTCTTCAAGCCGGGGGCAGGCAGTAAAAAAGATACACGGCCAATGCCAGGGGCCATTACAGCATCAGGGATTCATCGCCTCACTGCGGCGCGGGTGGGTCACACCTCTCTTGCCTATTGATATTACCGCACGCTTTCCATCGGGTTGTCAGATCAGTTTGGCGCTCAGCCTTTGACTGTGGTCAAACCAGATAGTTTTGTCAAAAGACCGGGGCTTTTCATGGGAGAGGACCCGGAATCACGCGAGAGAGTATTCGACGCGATCCGGGTGGGTAAGGCGAAGCCGCCGGGAGGTAGTAGCGGCTCCGGCTGGCGCCGGGTTTGGCTGCCAGCGATGCCACTATAGCGGGGCTGTTTTCCCGTAACAGCAGCATCAATAGCTTCTGCGCAGCGCGTCCATCACATTTTCAGCAGTGTCGTAAGCGTTGCAAATTATTGCGGGCTGCGCCCCAGATAGCCGTCCCAGTCTTTCCACACCGGTTGCAAACCGGCATCGCTGATGGCTTGCGCCACCTGCTGCGGGGTACGGCCATCGTGCGGTTCGAACTGTTCCAGTTCCGGCGGTACGTCGTCGGCATAGCCACCGGGCTGAGTCTTGGAGCCGGCACTGACGCTGTTGATCGCCACCGGGATCATATGATCGCGGAAGAACGGTGACTCACGCGTCGACAAAGAAAGCTCCACGTCGGGGGCGAACAGCCTGAAAGCACAGATCAACTGCACCAATTGCGGCTCGCTCATGATCGACGCCGGTTCGATGCCGCCGGCGCAGGGGCGCAAACGCGGGAACGAGATGGAATAGCGGCTCTGCCAATAGGTTTGCTGCAGGTAAAACAGGTGTTCAGCCAGCATATAACAGTCGGTGCGCCAACTGTTGGACAGCCCGACCAATGCCCCGAGCCCGATCTTGTCGACCCCGGCGCGCCCCAGGCGATCCGGCGTGGCCAGCCGCCAGTGAAAGTCCTGTTTCTGCCCACGCAGGTGGTGCTGCAGGTAGGTGGCGGGATGATAGGTTTCCTGATACACCAGCACGCCATCCAACCCCAGAGTTTTCAGTTCGGCGTACTCCTCTTGCGCCAGCGGTTGCACCTCCATCATCAGCGAACTGAAATGGCGGCGGATCGCCGGAATATGCTGCCGAAAGTAATCCATGCCGACCTTGGTCTGGTGCTCGCCGGTGACCAACAGCAGATGCTCGAAACCCAGTGCCTTAATCGCCAGGCACTCGCGCTCGATCTCCGCGGCATCCAGGGTTTTACGCTTGATACGATTGCTCATCGAAAAGCCGCAGTAGGTGCAATCGTTGGCGCACAGGTTGGACAGATACAGCGGTACGTAGAAGCTGACCACGTTGCCAAAACGTTGGCGCGTTAACTGCTGTGCGCGTTGCGCCAAGGGTTCCAGATAGGGCGCTGCGGCAGGGGAGATCAACGCCATAAAATCTTCGCGCGTCAGTTTGTCCGCATTGAGCGCGTGTTCGACATCACGCGCCGTCTTGCTGTTAATGCGCAGCGAGATATCGTCCCAATCCAGCTGTTGCCAGCGGCTACTGAAATCATCTGCCATCACAATGCCTCCCCAGCCTGGCTGAGAAAAGCGGTCAGTGGGCTGGAGGCGACCGCGTTGCGTTGGCTGTTGCCCAAACCGGCCTGACGCGCCAGTTCACCGGCCTCCAGCGCCAGACGGAAGGCTCGCGCCATCTGCACGGGATTGCGCGCCACGGCGATAGCCGTATTCACCAACACTGCATCGGCACCCAGTTCCATGGCTTCCAGCGCATGGCTTGGCGCACCGATACCGGCATCCACCACCACCGGCACTTTGGCCTGCTCGATGATGATTTCCAGGAAGTCGCGAGTACGCAGACCCCGGTTGGAGCCGATTGGCGATCCGAGCGGCATGACCGCCGCACAGCCGGCTTCCTCCAGCCGTTTGCAGAGTACGGGGTCGGCACCGCAATAAGGCAACACCACAAAACCTTCTTTGACCAGCGTTTCCGCCGCCTTTAGGGTTTCGATGGGGTCCGGCAGCAGGTATTTCACATCGGGGTGAATTTCCAGTTTTACCCAGTGGGTTCCGAGCGCTTCGCGCGCCAGTCGGGCGGCAAACACCGCCTCAGCCGCGGTTTTTGCGCCGGAGGTATTGGGCAGCAAGCGAACGCCCAACTGTTGCAACGGCGCCAGAATGGCATCGTTGCCGCCTCGCAGATCAACGCGTTTCATTGCCATGGTCACCAACTGCGAGCCGGAAGCCTGCAGGGCATCCAGCATCAGCGCTGGGGTGGCGAATTTGCCGGTGCCGGTAAACAGGCGTGAAGTAAAAGTGGTATCGGCGATTTGCAGCATGTCAGCCTCCGGCGATCGCTTGAAACAACAGGATGTCATCACCGTCCTGCACCAGATGGTTAACCCAGTCGGCGCGCGGGATGATAGTTTGGTTGATAGCCAGCGCGGTGCCTGGCTGGTGGCGTTCCAACTGCTCGAGCAGAGCGGCGACGCTCAGTGGCTGCGCCAGCTCTAACGGCTGGTCATTAAGCCGGATCTTCATGCTGCTCCTCCACATGCCGGGCAGGTGCTGGCCTGGCTGAGTTGCAATGTGCTCCAGCTTTGCTGTTTACCGTCGAACAACTGCAGCTTGCCGTTGAGTGACGAAGGCATGCCCGCCAGCATTTTTATCGCCTCCAGGGCTTGCAGCGTACCGATGACGCCGACCACCGGACCCAGTACGCCCGCGGTGCGGCAATTGCGCTGTGGTTCGGTTTGCTCCGGGTACAGGCAGGCGTAACAGCCGTGGGCATAAGGCGGCTCTATGACCAGCAATTGGCCGCTGAAACCTACCGCGCTGCCGCTGATCAGCGGTTTACCGGCCTTGATACAGGCGGCGTTTACCGCATGACGGGTTTCCATGTTATCGCTACAGTCTAAAATCAGATCGGCGCGTTCAACGGCCTGCTGCAACACTTCCCCCTGCAGTCGCTGCTCCAATGCGATGGACTCCACCATCGGGTTCAGCGCCTGTAACTGGCGTTGTGCCAGCGTAGCTTTGCTTTTTGAAACGTCGGTGCTGCGGTACAGGATCTGACGCTGCAGATTGGTGATGTGCAGCGTATCGTCATCGGCCAACAGCAGGGTGCCGACACCGGCTGCCGCCAGATAGAGCGCGGCGGGGGAGCCCAGGCCGCCAAGTCCGACGATCAACGCCGTCGAACGTTTTAGCTTTTCCTGGCCTTCCGGGCCAATGTCTTCCAGCAGCAACTGGCGGCTGTAACGCAGGAACTCTTGATCGTTCAACATGGCGTTACTCCTTGCCTTCGATCAGTTGCAGCAGTTGTGCGGTAGCGGCGCGCCAGTCCGGCGCTTGGGTAATGGCACTGACCACCGCCACGCTGCCGACGCCGCAGTCCAGCACGGCGGCTACGCGATCGATACTGATCCCGCCGATCGCTACCGTCGGGTAGTCATTTAACCCGGCAATATGGCGTTTCAGCTCTGTCAGACCCTGGGGCGCCGAAGGCATATCCTTGGTTTGCGTCGGGAAGATATGCCCCAGCGCGATATAGGAGGGTTTCACTGCAATGGCGCGGGCCAGCTCGGCATCGTCATGGGTGGAAACCCCTAAACGCAGCCCGGCGCGATGAATGGCCGCCAGATCGGTGGTGTCCAAATCTTCCTGGCCGAGATGCACGCCATAGGCGTGGTGTTTAATCGCCAGTTGCCAATAATCATTGATAAACAACCGGGCGTGATACCGCTTGCCGAGCGCAATGGCGGCGGCGATATCCGCTTCGACCTGCTCATCCGGCAGATCTTTGATACGCAGTTGGATCGTGGTGACACCTGCCTCCAGCAGCCGGGCAATCCATTCAACGCTGTCGACTACCGGGTATAACCCCAGCTTGTGCGGTGTGGCGGGGAAAGGCGTGATGATATCAGTCATTGCTCAACTCCTCTTGCAGGTTGCCGGCGCTGTGGTACAGCTCGCTGCCGCGTGAACGGAACTCGGCCGACATCTTTTCCATGCCGGTGAGTTGCACTTCTATCGGTTTAGCGGCTTCCTGCGCCGCGGCATAATCGCGAACTTCCTGCGAAATTTTCATCGAGCAGAATTTGGGTCCGCACATTGAACAGAAGTGGGCGATTTTGCCGGATTCTTGCGGCAGGGTTTCATCGTGATAAGCGCGCGCGGTGGCCGGATCGAGCGCCAGATTGAATTGATCCTCCCAACGGAATTCGAAACGCGCTTTGGACATGGCGTTATCGCGGATCTGCGCGCCAGGGTGGCCCTTGGCCAAATCGGCGGCGTGAGCGGCAATCTTGTAGGTGATCAGCCCCTGCTTGACGTCCTCTTTGTTCGGCAGCCCGAGGTGTTCCTTCGGCGTGACGTAACACAGCATGGCGCAGCCAAACCAGCCGATCATCGCGGCGCCAATACCGGAGGTGAAGTGGTCATAGCCTGGGGCGATATCGGTAGTCAACGGGCCAAGGGTGTAGAACGGCGCTTCGTGGCAGTGCTCCAGTTCCTCGGTCATGTTGCGACGGATCATCTGCATCGGCACGTGGCCTGGGCCTTCGATCATCACCTGCACATCATATTCCCAGGCAATTTTGGTCAATTCACCCAGGGTATGCAATTCGGCGAACTGTGCTTCGTCATTGGCGTCCTGGATTGAGCCGGGGCGCAGGCCATCGCCGAGGGACAGCGAGACGTCATAGGCGGCGCAGATCTCGCAGATCTCGCGAAAGTGTTGGTACAGGAAGTTTTCCTGATGATGGGACAGGCACCATTTGGCCATGATCGAACCGCCGCGAGAGACGATGCCGGTCAGGCGTTTGGCGGTCATCGGCACATAGCGCAACAGGACGCCAGCGTGGATGGTGAAGTAGTCGACGCCTTGTTCCGCCTGCTCCAGCAGCGTATCGCGGAACATTTCCCAGGTCAGGTTTTCCGCTACGCCGTTCACTTTCTCCAGCGCCTGATAGATAGGCACCGTACCGATAGGTACCGGGCTGTTACGCAGGATCCATTCACGGGTTTCGTGAATATAGCGGCCGGTGGACAGATCCATCACGGTGTCGGCACCCCAGCGGGTGGACCACACCAGCTTCTCGACTTCTTCTTCGATGGATGAGGTCACCGCCGAATTGCCGATGTTGGCGTTCACCTTCACCAGGAAGTTGCGGCCGATGATCATTGGCTCGGATTCAGGGTGGTTGATATTGGCGGGGATGATGGCGCGACCGGCCGCCACTTCCTGTCGCACGAATTCCGGCGTGATGTTCTCCGGCAGGTTGGCCCCCCAACTTTGGCCTGGATGCTGGTGGCGCAGGACCTCACCACAGATGCGTTCGCGCCCCATGTTTTCGCGGATGGCGATAAACTCCATCTCCGGGGTAATCATGCCGGCGCGCGCGTAGTGCAACTGGGTGACGCACTTGCCGGGTTGCGCCTTGCGTGGCAGCGGCAGATGTTCAAAGCGCAGGTGATCCAGGCCTTCATCCGCCAGGCGCTGCTGGGTGAAACCGGAGCTGACACCTTTGAGGGCTTCGGTATCACCGCGTTCGGCTATCCAGTCCGCGCGCAGCTTGGCCAGGCCGGTATGCACGTTGAGTTCGGATTGCGGATCGCCGTAGGGGCCGGCGGTATCATAGACCGGAATGGCTTCGTTTTGCTCGTACTGCGGGTTGTCTTTGTCGCCGCCAAGCAGCGTCGGGCTAAGCTGGATTTCACGCATCGGCACCTGCAGATCGTCGCGCGAACCCTGCAGATAAATACGGCGTGAGTTGGGAAAGGAAACGCCCTGAAGCGTATCGATAAACTGTTGGGCTTCTTCGCGTTGCTCTTTACGGGCACGGGGTTTTTTAACGTTAGACATAGCAAGTTCCTACCAGTGTGTTGGGTTGGGAAAGTTGCTTGTCTGGAGCTCGGAGGGAGTAATGATGCTGGCCGTTTAAGGCGGGTTTATCCCAAATCGGGGTTCCTGCCTGTGGCGATAGATTACTCTTGTTCCCTTCGCGGGTATTAACCCGATCAGGTTCCGCGGATCCCGAATTAACGGTCTCAGCCTGGCCAATTTGATGAACAAATCAGGCGCTAGGCACTCCGACAAGATGCCCCCAGTATAGGAGGGTGAATAAAAAAAACTACAAAATTCTAACGGGCCTGATCCAGTGCCTCGTCCGCTTGAGCTTGCTGCCAGGCTTCCGCCGCCAGCTGGATCAGCTTATCTTCCAGGGTGAAACGCGCTGCCAGAGTTTCGCCGATATCCGACAATGCCTGATGAAATTCCAGGCATACGTCCTGATCGATATCCACTTCGGTATAGCGATCGTGGAAAACCATAATCTGCTCGGTATTGGCCCACAGCTTGGGATAGATATTAACCGCCAGGGTCATTTTCGGACTGGATGCGCCTTCCACTTGCTTGATAATTCTGTCATAGATATGGAAATGGCCGGCGGAGAGGTAATCCACCAGATTATGGCAAAAGTTCTCCAGCGCTTTTTCATTCAGCGGCGTATGCTTTTCTTTATTCGGTTTGATGCCCACGAGGGTGCAATAGGCGACCAGCAATTGCTTGCGCGCCTGAAGCCATTGATCAACTAATTCATTACTACCACCAACGCGCTGAGTCAGGCTTTCCAAACGGTTGAGCATGTTTGACTCCGTAAGTAATAAGACGTAACAGTAAGTTATTAAAATGTTACAAGGCCGATTTGTAGAGTGCCAGTGAAGCTGAGGTTGTGCAACAACGATATGGAACTTGCATTAACGGGTAATGAAAATGGCTGGTGGATAGTCAGTCATGAAAGCAAACTTTGGTTACCGAACGGTGAACTGCCGTGTGGGACTGCATCGTCATTCTCTCTGAAGGGGAGGATGGCACGTACCATTGGCGAGTGGGAAGGGTTGCCGGTGTGGCTGGTGCGCCATACGATGCCGCAGGAGATGGGCTCGGTGCGCCAACTGCTTGAACTCGACCGTGGGCTGTTTCAGCTCGCCGGGCGCGGGGTGCAACTGGCTGACTTTTACCGTTCTCATCGCTACTGCGGTTACTGCGGGCACGAGATGCATCTCAGCCGCACCGAGAGCGCCTGCCTGTGCGGCAATTGCCGCGAGCGTTACTACCCGCAGATCGCCCCCTGCGTGATCGTCGCCATTCGGCGTGACGATGAGATCCTGCTGGCGCAACATGTGCGCCATCGCGGCGGCATCCATACCGTTCTGGCCGGTTTCGTCGAGGTAGGCGAAACGTTGGAGCAGGCGGCAGCGCGGGAAGTCATGGAAGAAAGTAATATTGAAATCAAAAACCTGCGCTATGTCACCTCGCAACCCTGGCCGTTCCCGCATTCGCTGATGATGGCCTTTATGGCCGATTACCATCGGGGCGAGATCCGTCACGATCCGAAAGAGCTGCTGAACGCCGGCTGGTACCGCTACGATCAGTTGCCGCTGTTGCCGCCGCCCGGCACCGTGGCGCGCCGCCTGATAGAGGACACCGTAGCCTTATGCCGCGAGCAATAACTCGCTACAATAGCGGCAGATGAATAAGGGAGCCCCATAAATGAATGAGTTGAAGAACGATCGTTACCTGCGCGCGCTGTTGCGTCAGCCGGTAGATGTGACCCCCGTATGGATGATGCGTCAGGCCGGTCGTTATTTACCGGAGTACAAAGCCACCCGTGCCCAGGCCGGTGATTTCATGTCGCTGTGCAAGAACGCGGAGCTGGCCTGCGAGGTCACGCTGCAACCCTTGCGTCGTTTCCCGCTGGATGCGGCCATCCTGTTCTCCGACATCCTCACCATTCCCGACGCCATGGGGCTGGGCCTGTATTTCGAAAACGGCGAAGGTCCGCGTTTCTCCTCACCTATTACCTGCCGCGCCGATGTGGACAAGCTTCCTGCGTTCGATCCGGAAGTGGAACTGGGCTACGTGATGAACGCGGTGCGCACTATCCGCCGCGAACTTAAGGGCGAAGTGCCATTGATCGGTTTCTCCGGCAGTCCGTGGACGCTGGCGACCTATATGGTGGAAGGCGGCAGCAGCAAGGCCTTCACCAAACTGAAAAAAATGATGTACGCGGAACCCGCCACGTTGCACCTGCTGCTGGATAAGTTGGCGGACAGCGTTATTTTGTATCTCAATGCCCAGATTAAAGCCGGTGCGCAGTCGGTGATGGTATTCGATACCTGGGGCGGCGTGCTGACCGGCCGTGATTACCGCGAATTCTCCTTGCATTACATGCACAAGATTGTCGATGGCCTGCTGCGTGAAAACGATGGCCGTCGCGTGCCGGTAACGTTGTTCACCAAAGGCGGTGGTCAGTGGCTGGAGGCGATGGCGGCGACCGGTTGTGACGCGTTGGGTCTTGATTGGACGACCGATATCGCTGACGCGCGCCGTCGTGTTGGGGATAAAGTGGCGCTGCAGGGCAATATGGACCCGTCAATGCTGTATGCGTCGCCTGAGCGTATCGGTCAGGAAGTGGAAACCATTCTGGCCGGTTTCGGTCACGGCGAAGGGCATGTGTTCAACCTGGGCCACGGTATTCATTTGGATGTGCCGCCAGAAAATGCCGGCGCCTTTGTTGAGGCCGTTCACGCCCAATCGGGCAAATACCATCGCTAAGGACCGGACGTGATAGATACTCAAGCCCTACGCGCGGAGCAATTGCAGCGCGCCTCGGAGGTGATCCGTTTCGATGACTTTCGCGTCGAGCGACCGGCTTTTATTGCCGGTGCCGACGTGGGCTTTGAACAGGGAGGTGAGGTGACTCGTGCCGCCATTGCCATCCTGCGCTATCCATCGCTGGAGCTGGTGGAGTACCAGGTGGCCCGTGTCGCGACTACCATGCCCTACATTCCCGGGTTTTTATCCTTTCGCGAATACCCCGCATTGCTTGCTGCCTGGGAGCAACTGCAGCAGAAGCCGGATCTGGTTTTTGTCGACGGTCATGGCATCTCACATCCGCGCCGTTTGGGCGTTGCCAGCCATTTTGGCCTGCTGGTCGACGTGCCGACCATCGGCGTCGCTAAAAAGCGCCTGTGCGGTAAATTTGCCCCATTGGACGCCGCCGCCGGTGCGTTGGCGCCGCTGGAAGACAAAGGCGAGCAGCTTGGTTGGGTGTGGCGTAGCAAGGCGCGTTGTAATCCGTTGTTTATCTCCACCGGCCACCGTGTTGGGGCCGACAGCGCGTTGGCCTGGGTACAAGGCTGCATGGCGGGCTACCGTTTGCCGGAACCCACACGCTGGGCAGATGCCATCGCCTCGCGCCGTCCGGCCTTCCAGCGCTGGTTGCAGCAGCATCCAGAGGTGTCGCAATGACCGATTTCGGGTACACTGCGGCGCAGATAACGCGTAAGAGAGTGAATAATGCTACGTAACCCGATCCATTTACGTCTGGAAAAACTTGAGAGCTGGCAACATTTGACCTTTATGGCCAGTTTGTGCGAGCGTATGTATCCGAATTACCAGATGTTCTGCCTGCAAACCGAGTTCGGCGATCCGGCGATTTACCGCCGCATTCTGGATTTGGTGTGGGAAACGCTGGTGGTCAAGGACGCCAAGGTCAACTTTGACAGCCAGCTGGAGAAGCTGGAAGAGGCGATACCTTCGGCAGAAGATTACGATCTTTACGGCGTTTACCCGGCTATTGACGCCTGTATCGCATTAGGTGAACTGATCCATTCGCGACTCAGCGGGGAGACGCTAGAGCACGCCATCGCCATTAGCGAAACGTCAATTCGCACCGTGGCGATGTTGGAAATGACTCAAGCCGGTAAAGAAATGACCGACGATGAGCTGAAAGTTTTGCCTGCGGTAGAGGAAGAATGGGACATCCAATGGGAAATTTTCCGCCTGTTGGCTGACTGTGAAGAACGCGATTTAGAGCTGATTAAAGGCTTGCGTTCTGACCTCCGCGAGGCCGCGGTAAGTAATATCGGGATAAATTTAACGCAATAAGGCAAGAAAACGTGATTTAACGCCTGATTTGTCATGCCTTAAGGCTTCACATCCGCACCCTGTCTGGTCTACATTTGGGGGGCGTAAAAAAAGTGGCTATCGGTGCGTGTATGCAGGGAGTGCTGTCAATCGGCATATCCGTCGCACTCGATGCTTTGCAAACGATAAACACACTGTAAGGATAACTTATGAACAAGACTCAACTGATTGATGTAATCGCGGACAAGGCTGACCTTTCCAAAGCACAAGCTAAACTGGCTCTGGAATCTACCCTGGCTGCTATTACTGAGTCTCTGAAAGAAGGTGATGCAGTACAATTGGTTGGTTTCGGTACTTTCAAGGTAAACCACCGCAACGAGCGCACTGGTCGCAACCCGCAGACTGGTAAAGAAATCAAAATCGCAGCTGCTAACGTGCCTGCGTTCGTTTCTGGTAAAGCACTGAAAGACGCAGTTAAGTAATACTGCGTGTTGGTGAAAAGATTAAACAGGGGGGCAATTGTGCCCCTTTTGTTTATCCGACAGGCGCTTATGGTCATCGGCATTGCCGGTGGCCTAAGCGCCTGCAGCAGTCATTCAGATCCCCCTGCCTTTAGTGCCAGCGGCTATGTGGCCGACCAGGGCGTTATCCGCCTGTGGCGCAAGGACGACGATCGGCACCGTCCATTGGTGTTGATGAGCGTCTACAGTCCTTATCGCGGTCCGGGCACCGTCACTACCCTGTACGAATATCAAAACGGCGAACTGCGCCAGATTAAACGCACTGACGCCGATGGTGATCGTGACTCTATCCAACTGCGCTTTGCCGATGACGGCGAAGTGAGCTTTATGCAGCGCCAACTGGCCACGCGGCGTGAACAACTGACCGCCGACGACATCGCGCTGTATCAATACCAGGCGCGGCGAGTGCTTGAAGTGAGCAACGCGCTGCGTGCCGGCAATGTGAAACTGCTGCAGGGGCGTTGGCAGCAGGGCTCGGTGCAAACCTGCGATGGCCAAACGCTGAAACCCGGGCTGGACGGCAGTGCCGAAGCCTGGATTGAGCGTCGCGCCCGCAACAGTAGCCAACCGGTGAATATCGCCTGGCTGGAGGCGCCTGAAGGGCGTGAACTGCTGCTGGTGGCGAATGATGATTTTTGTCGCTGGGAACCGAAAGAAAATCAGCTATAAAAAAGGCCCCGCATTGCGGAGCCTTGAGCGTTTTTGGCGTTCAGATCATTTGCCGCGCGCAATCGCACGATAGCCAATGTCCTTGCGGCAGAAACTGCCTGGCCACTGAATGCCTTCCGCCAACTGGTAAGCGCGTTGTTGCGCCTGAGCCACCGTTTCACCCAGTGCGGTAACGCACAACACGCGACCCCCGCTGGTCACCACCTCATTACCCTGCATACGGGTGCCGGCATGGAATACCTTGCCGTCGGCGCTTTCTTGCTGCGGCAGACCCTGAATGACTTCACCGTTGTTATAGTCGCCCGGATAACCGCCGGCAGCCAGTACCACGCCTAACGCAGGGCGTTCATCCCACTCGGACGTTTTCTCATCCAGTTTGCCATCCGCACCGGCCAGGCACAGCTCAACCAAATCGGAGCGCAGGCGCAGCATGATCGGCTGGGTTTCCGGATCGCCAAAGCGGCAGTTGAATTCAATGACTTTCGGCTGACCGTCTGCGGAGATCATCAGCCCGGCATACAGGAAACCGACGTAGGTGTTACCTTCCGCCGCCATGCCGCGCACGGTTGGCCAGATAACCTGGTCCATGGCACGCTGGTGGATTTCATCGGTCACCACGGGTGCCGGGGAGTAAGCCCCCATGCCGCCGGTGTTCGGACCGGTGTCGCCGTCACCGACGCGTTTGTGATCCTGACTGGTGGCCATCGGCACCACGTTTTCACCATCGACCATGACGATAAAGCTGGCTTCTTCGCCATCCAGAAACTCTTCTACTACGATACGGTGGCCTGCATCGCCAAATGCGTTGCCTGCCAGCATGTCTTGCACCGCGTCTTCCGCTTCCTGCAGCGTCATGGCAACAATCACGCCTTTACCGGCAGCCAGACCGTCGGCCTTGATGACGATTGGCGCGCCTTTGCTGCGCACATAGGCCAGCGCGGGTTCGACTTCGGTAAAGTTTTGGTACTCGGCGCTCGGGATATTGTGACGTGCCAGGAAATCTTTGGTGAAGGCTTTGGAGCCTTCTAACTGGGCTGCCGCCTGCGAGGGCCCAAAGATTTTCAGACCGGCGGCCTGAAAGGCGTCAACCACGCCAATCACCAGCGGTGCCTCCGGCCCGACGATGGTGAGCCCGATGTCATGGCTCTGGGCAAAGGCGAGCAGGGCTGGAATATCGGTAGCGGAGATCGCGACGTTCGTCAGGCTTGGTTCCAGCGCGGTGCCGGCATTGCCGGGGGCGACGTAAACGTTGTCCGCCAGTGGCGACTGAGCGGCTTTCCAGGCCAGCGCGTGTTCGCGTCCGCCGTTGCCGATAATTAAAATGTTCATCAGGTGCTCCACGAAGGGCGTGCGCTGCAGCGCACGCAGCAAAAGGATTAATGACGGAAGTGACGCATATCGGTAAAGATCATCGCAATGCCGTGTTCGTTGGCGGCGGCAATCACTTCATCATCGCGGATAGAACCGCCAGGCTGGATCACGCAGCTGATGCCCACGGCCGCAGCGGCATCGATACCGTCACGGAACGGGAAGAAGGCATCGGACGCCATAGCGGAGCCTTTGACTTCCAGGCCTTCGTCCGCGGCCTTGATACCGGCGATCTTGGCGGAATACACGCGGCTCATTTGCCCGGCGCCTATGCCGATGGTCATGTTGTCACGGGCGTAAACAATCGCGTTGGATTTAACGAACTTGGCTACCTTCCAGCAGAACAGCGCATCACGCAGTTCCTGGGCGGTCGGTTGACGTTCGGACACGACACGTAGATCGCCTTCACTCACCATGCCCAGATCGCGATCCTGCACCAATAAGCCGCCGTTGACACGTTTGAAGTCCAGAGCGGCAATGCGTTGTTGCCACTGACCACAGGCCAGTACGCGAACGTTCTGTTTGGCGGCCAGCAGGGAACGCGCTTCCTGGCTGATGCTTGGGGCGATAATCACTTCCACAAACTGACGGCTGATAATGGCCTGCGCGGTGGCGGCATCCAGTTCACGGTTGAAGGCGATAATACCGCCGAACGCGGAGGTAGGATCGGTTTGATAAGCGCGCTCATAGGCTGCCAGAATATCGTCGCCTATCGCCACACCGCACGGATTGGCATGCTTGACGATGACACAAGCCGGTTCGGCGAACTCTTTCACGCATTCCAGCGCGGCATCGGTATCGGCGATGTTGTTGTAAGACAGTGCTTTGCCCTGCAATTGATCGGCAGTGGCGACAGAAGCTTCCTCAACGTTCTCTTCTATATAGAAGGCAGCTTGCTGGTGGCTGTTCTCACCGTAGCGCATATCCTGCTTCTTGATGTAGTTAAGGTTCAGCGTACGAGGGAAACGACCGGAAGGCTGTTCGGTGTCGCCGTGGTAGGCCGGCACCAGCGCGCCGAAGTAGTTGGCGATCATGCTGTCGTAGGCGGCGGTGTGTTCAAAAGCCTTGATGGCCAGATCGAAGCGAGTGGCGTATTGCAGCGAGCCGTCGTTGTTATCCATCTCGGTAATAATAGCGGCGTAGTCGCTGCTCTTTACTACGATGGCGACGTCTTTGTGGTTCTTCGCCGCAGAGCGCACCATGGTCGGGCCGCCAATATCGATGTTCTCTACCGCATCTTCCAGCGAGCAATCTGGGCGTGCCACGGTTTGGGCGAATGGATACAGGTTCACTACCACCATGTCGATCGGCTTGATGTCATGCTGACTCATGATGCCATCGTCCTGGCCACGACGGCCCAGAATGCCACCGTGGACCTTCGGGTGCAGGGTCTTCACTCGTCCATCCATCATTTCCGGGAAACCGGTGTAGTCGGAAACTTCGGTAACAGGCAGGCCGGCATCTGCCAGCAGGCGAGCAGTGCCGCCGGTGGAGAGCAGTTCAACACCACGGCTTGAAAGCGCTTCGGCGAATTCAACGATACCGGCTTTGTCAGAGACGCTGAGCAGGGCCCGGCGGATTGGACGAGGTTGTTGCATGGTTTTATCCCTTGGCTTTGGAGTCGCAATAAAAGAGCGTTACGTGAATTTCCACCTTCTACTCTCTATAAAGAAAGGTTTTTCTCTCTATATAGGGGGCGTCGGGCACAAATTCAGGTAACGCCCCCATAAAAAGGGGAGCGTTTCGTCGCGGGGAATTGTAGCGAAAACGTTTGCGTGGCGCTCGTAAATTTTCCGTGCAAATGGCTTCTGTGGATAAGTTTGTGCACAACAGGGTATAAGGCGGGCTTTTGCTGTGGAATGCAGCAAACGATCGTTTTTGTCGAAAATACCGGTTGCGACCTGCGAGGAACTCCCTATAATGCGCCTCCATCGACACGGAACATGTGAACAACTTCACAGAGTCTCCGGGGTTCGAAGAGAAAAAAT
>NZ_JBIEIU010000030.1:0-25671 GCF_052113645.1 Serratia quinivorans
GATTTTTTCTCTTCGAACCCCGGAGACTCTGTGAAGTTGTTCACATGTTCCGTGTCGATGGAGGCGCATTATAGGGATCCGAGTTTTTTGCACAACCCCTTTTTAGATCTTTTCTTTCTGTTTGCACACTTTTCAGCCCTTTCGGGCGGATCTTGCGCGATCAGGGCTGTTTTCCTTAGGATCCATTGCGTCGATTGGTTGTAATTCCACCGCCAACGTCTAGTATTGCCGGTAAATATGATCCTGACGTGAGGCTATTACCATGTCCGATGCAGTACGTTCTTATCTTCATTACTCTCCTAAACTGGGTCAGCGCGTGATGATCGACCCTTCCAGCGTGGTGATCGGCAACGTTGAGCTGGCCGATGACGTCAGCATCTGGCCGTTGGTTGCCATCCGTGGCGACGTGAACGCGGTAAAAATCGGTTCACGCAGTAATATTCAGGATGGCAGCGTGTTACACGTGACCCATAAGTCCGAACATAACCCTGAAGGTTACCCATTGCTGATCGGTGAAGATGTTACCGTAGGGCACAAAGCGATGTTGCACGGCTGTGCCATCGGCAACCGGGTGCTGGTCGGGATGGGTTCGATCCTTTTGGATGGTGCAGTAATAGAAGACGATGTGATGATTGGAGCCGGCAGCCTGGTGGCTCCGGGTAAACGTCTGGCAAGCGGTTATCTTTATATGGGTAGCCCGGCGCGCCAGGTTCGTCCATTGACCGCCGCCGAACGAGAAGGGTTACTTTACTCTTCTACTAACTATGTACGCTGGAAAGACGAATATTTGTCAGAAGATATCTGATCAGCGCCCGCTCCCTAAAGAGAGAACGGGCCCAAGGTTATGCCGCCAGCTCGCGACGCAGCTGGCGCAGCACCGGTTCAATCTCCGGCATCACACCATGCCATAACAGGAACGCATGCGCGGCCTGCCCCACCAGCATCCCTAATCCGTCGGCATAGGCTGTAGCGCCCTGTTGCTGCGCCCAGGTCAGAAACGGCGTTAACCCCTGCTGATAAAACATGTCATAACAACAGGTGTGCCCATTGATCACACCAGCCGGCAATGCCGGGATCTCACCACTGATGCCGGAGGCCGTAGCGTTGATCACTAAATCGAACTGTTGTTGATCGAGTTGATCCAGAGGTAATGCGGAGATTTTACCGAGATGCTGAAAGCCCTGTGCCAGTATTTGCGCGCGGCTGAAAGTACGGTTAGTGATCGTCATCTCACAACCCAAAGACAGCAGCGGCAAGATCACGCCACGCGCTGCGCCACCGGCTCCCACCAGCAGGATACGATCCTTTGGTTTGATCAATCCCTGGCGTTCCAGATCGGTCAGCAACCCAATCCCATCGGTATTGTCACCCAATAGCCCGCCGTCCGGCAGCACCTTTAGCGTATTGACCGCACCGGCCAGCGAGGCACGCTCACTCAATTCAGTCGCGGCTTGGTAGGCATGCTCTTTAAAAGGCACGGTGACGTTCGCCCCCTGCCCACCGGCCTGAATGAACGCTTGCAGAGTCGTTTCGAAACCGTCCAGCGGTGCCAACACCGTACCATAAGGGTGCTCTATACCGGTTTGGGCGGCAAACAACGCATGAATGCGCGGCGATTTGCTGTGGCTGATAGGGTTACCGAATACTGCAAACTTCTCCATTCACATTACCTCTAGCCTTGACGGATCTGTTCGCCGGTCAGGGCATCTCTGATTTCTGAAGGGTTAAGGCGGCCACCGACGCTGCCGGCTAACACCGGAAACGCGGTACCAAACTGTTGCTGCACCGCATCGGCACTGCGGCAGGGATCTTGCCCACTGAGGTTGGCACTGGTCGAGACCAGCGGTTTCCCGAACTGTCGGCAAAGCTGCAGAACCAAGGGATGATCGCTAACCCGCACCGCCAAAGAGTTAAAACGGCCTGTCAGCAAGCGTGACGTTTCCGGCCGGGCAGGTATCACCCAAGTAACAGGGCCTGGCCAACTGGCAAAAATCGCAGCACGCTGCCGTTCGCTCAGCGCACTGTCATCTATATAAGGTGCTAACTGCACATAATCGGCGGCGATGAGGATCAGTCCCTTTTCCCAGGGGCGTTGTTTGAGAGCCAGCAACGCATTAACCGCTTGTTCACTGTCAGGATCGCATCCCAGACCAAATACGGCTTCGGTAGGATAAGCGATAACCTGCTGACGATGCAGCGCGTTAATAATGGGGGTAAAGAAGGAAGTGGTATCTGAGTTCATGGTGTCATTATTCTGTGGTTGCTACGGGTTTGCCGCACAGTTTACTGGCACAGCAAAGGGTTGGGCCTTTTGCCGTACGCTTTTCCATCAGCAGCGGATAGTGGCAGTACTCGCACTCGCCGGCGACGGGTTTAAAATTGAGGACAAACTGGCATTCAGGGTAGCGATCACAGGAGTGAAAAATTTTGCCATAGCGCGATTTACGCTGCAGCAGTTTGCCCTGGCCGCACTGCGGACAGCTGATACTGGTTTCGTCCGGTTTGTCGATAACCTCGGTGTGATCGCACTCTGGGTAGTTACTGCAACTGATAAACATACCGTAACGGCCCTGACGCAATGCCAGCGTCGCCTGGCATTTAGGGCATTCCTGCCCGTCCAACATTTTGACGATATGCCCATCGGCCTGCGCTTTCAGCGGCCGAATATGTTGGCATTCAGGATAACGGGAACAGCCGAGAAAAGGGCCGTGGCGACCACTGCGGATCACCAATTCGGCCCCGCATTCCGGACAGGGTTCATTTTGCCTGGCGGCAAAAATCGCTGCTTTTGTCATAACTTCTTCTATTCATGTTATCGGCTCAGTGCAGATAACCTTCGTTTACTTCAAACAACAGTTCTTCCATTTGCTGATAAGCGCTTTCATATCCAGGGATATTAAACAACACCATCAGCACCACCCATTTCAGATCTTCGAGATCGAATTCCGTGTTATCCAAAGCCATAACACGATCGATAACCATTTCACGGGTTTCGAGGTTCAATACCTGAATCTGCTCCAGGAACAGGAGGAAACCACGGCAACTGGCATCCAAACGCACGCCTTCTTCTTCGGTGTAAATCCGCATGGCCAGCGGATCGGCATCCATAAAATACGGCGCATTTTCGCCTTCCTGCAGGTCAGCGAGTTTTTCAAGCCAATTCAACGCGTTGTAGATATCATCCCGATGAAACCCCGCCTGAGCGAGATCATCGGTCAGTTGATCCTGATCGACGCGCATCTCTGGTTCATTGTGGATATAAGTTTCAAACAAGTACATCAGTACGTCGAACATGGCCTGCCCTCCTTATTCGGACATAGCCGCCGGGTACAGCTGCGATCCACCCTGCTAACTCCAGATCGAGTAACTTGATTACTACCTCTGGCACAGGTTGGCCGGCACGTTCAGCGACGACGTCAACAGGTGTCACCTCATCTCCTACGTTAGCCAACACATCGGCAAATGGCAATTCAACTTCGGCTTCTGACGCACAAATAGTTGTATTTTCGTTCAACGACAGCCAATGCAGACCACTTCCCAGCTGTTCTGCGATCTCTTTTGGCCCGGTAACCAGATAGGCGCCTTGTTGGATCAGCCAATGTGTTCCCTCGCTCATCGGGTTACCCAGTGCACCGGGCAAAGCGAAAACCTCACGCCCCTGCTCCAGCGCACAACGGGCGGTAATCAGCGTTCCGCTGCGCAGGGAGGCTTCAATCACCACCACGCCCAGGCTTAACCCACTGATGATGCGGTTACGACGTGGGAAATGATCTGGCATCGGCAGATCGGTGACCAGGTATTCAGAGAGCAAAGCCCCGCCGCTGTCAGTAATATTTTCGGCCAGGCGGCGATGTCGACGCGGATAGATATTGGCCAGGCCACTGCCCAGAACGGCAACCGTATACCCTTGTGCCGACAGTGCAGCGCGATGGCAGATACTATCAATGCCGAGGGCCAGTCCGCTGGTGATGGTAAACCCACAATGCACCAGGCCGGTGGCAAAATAGTTGGCCCAGTGTTCACCGTAATGGCTGAAATGACGGCTGCCGACCATGGCGACTTGCGGCTGCTGCACGGCTTCCGGGTTGCCTTTTACCAGCAACAGCAACGGCGCATCGTCGATATGAAGCAATTGCTCTGGATAACCGCTCTCACCGTAGATCCACAGAAAATGGTCGGGCTGTTCCAGCCAGGTTAGCGTGGCAGCCAGATAACGCGGGTCCGCCTGGCGAAATTGGGCCTGCTGCCGGGCATTCAGTCCCAATTCCTGCAGCAAGCGAAAAGGCTCTCCACCGGCCGATAGCATCTGCCGTATTATCTGGCTGGCCCGCGCTGCGCCAAGCCCAGTGACCCCGCGCATCCGTAAGCCGATTTCCTGTGCCTGCATCGCCTGTTCCCTCGCAGAAAATGGTGGTATTACCAATTCGAGCAATTGGTGCGCAATGCTGTCAATCAGGCCGGGAAATGTCTAGAATAGAAGCTAAACCTCGTTTATCACTCGGATACAGATCTCAAGATATATGTCAGTATTGCAGGTATTACATTACCCAGATGACCGGCTGCGCAAAGTTGCGGCCCCGGTAAAAGAAGTCAATGCGAATATCCAGCGCATCGTGGATGATATGTTTGAAACCATGTACGCAGAGGAAGGCATTGGCCTGGCTGCGACACAGGTGGATATCCATCAGCGCATTATCGTCATTGACGTTTCTGAAAACCGCGATCAGCGCCTGGTGCTGATCAACCCGGAGCTGCTGGAAAAAAGCGGCGAAACCGGGATCGAGGAAGGTTGCCTTTCCATTCCTGAGCAGCGTGCTTTAGTCCCGCGCGCCGCTAACGTGAAAATCAAAGCGCTGGACCGCGACGGCAAGCCTTTTGAGCTGGAAGCCGACGATCTGCTGGCCATCTGTATTCAGCACGAGATGGATCACCTGGTCGGCAAGCTGTTCGTCGATTACCTGTCGCCACTGAAGCGCCAGCGTATCCGTCAGAAGCTGGAAAAATTGGCCAAGTTTAACGCGCGCGCCTAACCGAGCAGGAAATCAACGTGTCTGACTCTTTACGGATTATTTTCGCCGGAACTCCAGACTTCGCAGCGCGTCATCTTGACGCGCTGTTGTCATCTGGGCACCAGATTGTCGGGGTTTTCACCCAGCCCGACCGCCCTGCCGGTCGCGGCAACAAGCTGACGCCAAGCCCGGTCAAGGTTCTGGCCGAGCAGCACCATTTACCGGTGTTTCAACCAAAATCACTGCGCCCGGAAGAAAACCAGCACCTGGTTGCCGATCTCAACGCCGATGTGATGGTCGTGGTGGCTTATGGTCTGATCCTGCCGAAAGCGGTGCTGGATATGCCGCGACTCGGTTGCATCAACGTTCACGGTTCATTGCTGCCGCGCTGGCGCGGTGCCGCGCCAATCCAACGTTCACTCTGGGCCGGCGATAACGAAACCGGCGTGACCATCATGCAGATGGACGTGGGTCTGGACACCGGCGATATGATGCACAAAATCGCCTGCCCGATCGAAGCCGATGACACCAGCGCCAGTCTGTACGACAAGCTGGCGCAGCTCGGACCGCAGGGCATGCTGACCACGCTGCAGCAAATGGCCGAAGGTTCGGCCAAACGTGAAGTTCAGGATGAATCGCTGGTCACTTACGCCGAGAAGCTGAGCAAAGAAGAAGCTCGTCTGGACTGGAGCCTGTCAGCCGTGCAGCTTGAACGCTGTATTCGCGCCTTTAACCCGTGGCCAGTCAGCTATTTCACCATTGACGATCAGCCGGTAAAAGTGTGGCAGGCAACCGTGCTGGAGCAAAGTGCCAGCCCAGAACCCGGCACCATCATTCATGCCGATAAACACGGCATTCAGGTGGCTACCGCCGAGGGTATCCTCAACCTGACCCAACTGCAGCCGGCGGGTAAAAAACCCATGTCGGCGCAGGATCTGCTGAACTCACGCCGTGAATGGTTTACCCCGGGCAACCGGTTATAAACCGCCCCCACTGCCCGGCCGATAATCGCCGGGCTGTTTCTTTCTTAACGCCGATCGTTATCAGCTTTAGCCTATGAAAAATAATTACAATCTCCGAAGCCACGCTGCCAAAGCCATCGGCCAAGTGCTGGACCAGGGTCAGTCACTCAGTACTGTCCTGCCGCCACTGCAAAAAACCATTTCTGACAAGGACCGTGCTCTGCTCCAGGAGCTGTGCTTCGGCACCCTGCGCGTACTGCCGCAGTTGGAATGGTGCATTCAGCAATTGATGGCCAAGCCAATGACCGGTAAACAGCGCACGCTGCACTATTTGCTGATGGTTGGCCTGTATCAACTGCTGTATACCCGTATCCCCGCTCATGCGGTGTTGGCGGAAACCGTGGAAGGCGCAGTGGCACTGAAGCGACCGCAGCTTAAAGGGCTGATCAACGGCGTCTTGCGCCAGTTCCAGCGCCAGCAGGATGAACTGTTGCAACGCGCCGCCAATAATGACAGCCGCTATCTGCATCCAAGCTGGCTGTTGAAGCGCATCCAACAGGCCTATCCTGCGCAGTGGGAACAAATCGTTGAGGCCAACAATCAGAAACCACCGATGTGGCTGCGTGTCAGCCGCCTTCATCACACTCGCGAAGACTACCTGCGGTTGATGGAACAAGCGGGCATTGCCGCTGAACCACATGCCGAATATCGCGATGCAGTACGCCTGCTGGCCCCCTGCGCCGTTACCGACCTGCCTGGTTTTGCCGACGGCTGGGTCACGGTGCAGGATGCTTCCGCTCAAGGTTGTGTCGATCTCCTGGATCCACAGGATGGGGAACAGATCCTCGATCTGTGCGCAGCTCCCGGTGGCAAAACCACCCATATTCTAGAGGCGGCTCCCAAGGCCCATGTGATGGCGGTCGATATCGATGAGCAGCGCCTGAGCCGGGTCAAAGAAAACCTGCAACGCCTGCGTTTACACGCCGAAGTGAAGCAAGGCGATGGTCGCACACCGCAACAATGGTGCGGCGATAAGCAATTCGATCGCATTTTGCTGGATGCCCCGTGCTCTGCCACTGGTGTGATCCGTCGTCATCCGGACATCAAATGGTTGCGTCGCGACAGTGATATAGCTGAACTGGCCGCACTGCAGGCCGAGATTATTGAAGCCATTTGGCCACATCTCAAAAAGGGTGGGGTGATGGTATACGCCACCTGCTCAATCCTGCCGGCGGAGAACGCTGAGCAGATTACCGCCTTCCTCCAGCGTCATCCCGATGCTCGCCTGGTTGAAACCGGCAACGAGCAACAGCCTGGCCGACAGAATCTTCCGCATCCAGAGGATGGGGATGGCTTCTTTTACGCTAAGCTGATTAAAATGTAGCTGTTCAGTACTCAGGGCGCGGCTGTTGCGCCCTTTCAGACCATCTTCAGCGGTTTCAGTGTGAAGCAGAGAAGCGAATGAAAATAATTATTCTTGGCGCAGGTCAGGTTGGTGGGACACTGGCGGAAAACCTGGTCGGCGAAAACAACGATATTACCGTCGTGGATACCGACTCCGGCCGCCTGCGTCAGTTACAGGATAAGTTTGACCTGCGGGTTGTTCAGGGCTACGGTTCCCACCCGCGCGTACTGCGAGAAGCAGGCGCAGAAGATGCCGATATGCTGGTTGCGGTCACTAACTCTGACGAAACCAATATGATTGCCTGCCAGATTGCCTACTCGCTGTTTAATACGCCGAACCGCATCGCCCGTATCCGCGCACCAGAATATATCCGCGAATCAGAGAAGCTTTTTCAGCCGGAAGCGGTGCCAATTGATCATCTGATTTCACCGGAACAGCTGGTTATCGATTACATTTATAAATTGATTGAATACCCGGGTGCTCTGCAGGTAGTGAATTTTGCAGAAGGTAAAGTCAGCATTGCCGCAGTAAAAGCCTATTATGGCGGCCCGTTAGTGGGTAATGCCCTGTCTTCTATGCGCGAACATATGCCGCATATTGATACGCGCGTTGCCGCCATCTTCCGTCAGGATCGGCCTATTCGCCCGCAAGGCTCCACCATTATCGAGGCCGGCGACGAGGTGTTCTTTGTTGCCGCTTCACAGCACATTCGTGCGGTAATGAGTGAGCTGCAACGACTGGAAAAACCCTATAAACGTATCATGATTGTCGGCGGCGGTAACGTCGGTGCAGGCCTGGCACAGCGACTGGAGAAATCCTACAACGTGAAGCTGATCGAACGTAATCAGCAGCGTGCCACAGAGTTAGCCGAACAGTTGCATGACACGATCGTGTTTTATGGCGATGCCTCTGACCAGGAACTCCTGGCGGAAGAACATGTTGATCAGGTGGATGTCTTTATCGCCATCACCAATGATGATGAAGCCAATATTATGTCAGCCATGCTTGCCAAACGCATGGGCGCCAAAAAGGTGATGGTGCTGATCCAGCGTCGTGCCTATGTTGACCTGGTGCAAGGCAGCGTAATCGACATTGCCATTTCCCCACAGCAAGCCACGATCTCGGCGCTGTTGGGCCACGTACGTAAAGCGGATATAGTCAGCGTTTCCTCTCTGCGCCGTGGCGTGGCGGAAGCCATCGAAGCCATTGCACACGGCGATGAAAGTACGTCGAAAGTGGTGGGTCGCATTGTTGAAGATATTAAATTACCACCGGGTACCACCATCGGCGCCATTGTACGCGGTGATGACGTTATTATTGCTAATGGCAGCAGCAAAATCGAACAGGGCGATCACGTCATTATGTTTATTACCGATAAAAAGTTCGTTCCTGACGTTGAACGTTTGTTCCAGCCAAGCCCATTCTTCCTGTAGAACGAATTAATTGGCCATGGTCTATAATCAGGTTGATATTCGCTACCGTGGGTAAGAAGGGATAAAATCTTTTCTCTGCTTATTGTGGCAAAGGGAAATTGCTTTGTTAAACTTGTGTTATTAATTTCTTTGAGGGGTGTTCTATGAGTATGTTGAAAGAGTTCCGCGAGTTTGCCATGCGTGGCAACGTGGTCGATCTGGCCGTCGGTGTGATTATCGGCGCTGCCTTCGGTAAAATCGTATCGTCTTTCGTTGCAGATATCATCATGCCACCGCTGGGTTTACTGATTGGCGGCGTTGATTTCAAGCAGTTCCACCTGGTACTGCGGGAAGCTCAGGGTGCCGTTCCTGCCGTGGTAATGAACTACGGTTCTTTCATTCAAACCGTTTTTGATTTCGTCATTGTCGCCTTCGCTATTTTCCTGGCCATTAAATTAATGAACAGAATGCGCCGCAAGCAAGCTGAAGAACCGGCAGCTCCTCCTGCCCCCACTGCAGAAGAAAAACTGCTGACTGAAATTCGCGATTTGCTGAGCCAACAGCAGCAGCCCAAACTGTAAATCAGTTTATCCTGCGCTAATAAAAAGCCATCTTAATACGATGGCTTTTTTAATGTCTTAAAACCAGAAGGCCAGTGGTAAATTATCGTTTGATAGTTTACCACTGGCCTCCCAGTTACCGCCTTTTGCGTGTTTGTCTTTACGCCGGTAGCTGCCCTTCCCTTTGGTATTTTTCTCTACCCTTTGGCGGAATAATGGATCGTGTAACAGTGCCTCAATGGCATTGTCCTGGATCTTACCTTTGGTATGTCGGTATTGAGTCATGATAATTCGCCTTATTAATGTATGGTTATAAAACGAGGTGATAATACTGCCGGTGAGGTAAAAATTAAAGAGCTCCCTACCTTATCAGGCACCTTTTTTCACTTTTTCATCACTGGCGCCCTGCTCCAGCGCTTCCAGAATAGAACAATAATTGCTGGTATGCGCGCTGCCACAACAGGCATCACTAAGACGCTTTAGCGATTCACGCATCCGCTTTAGCTCCTTAAGTTTGTTCTCTACTTCATTCAATCGCGCATCGACGATCGACTTCGATTCCCGACAGGTATGATGCTCAGGATCAACACGGATCGACAGCAGTTCGGCGATAGTTTCCAACGTAAAGCCGAGCTGCTTGGCATAACGGATAAAACGCAACCGTTGCAGATCCTGATCGCTGTACAAGCGATAGCCGCCTTCGGTACGAATGTTATGATCCATCATTCCCTGCTTCTCGTAATAGCGCACGGTGTCCGGCGTTACGTCAGCAAGTTTTGCCAGTTGGCCAATCTTAAACATCACTCTTCCTCCGGTGCAAACTTGCCACTTAATGCTCTCTGATATTCACCGTGCAAAAAATCGGTGCTCATCCCAGCCTGGCGAAGACGGTGTTCCAACAGCGTCATCCGCTTTCCAAGTTCGACATAGTCTGGGTGCTCACTATCAATTCCCTGCAGTACACGGGCAATATTCAGAGCCTCTTTACGGTCTTCAAGCTCGGTGGGTAGATAGCCAGCATTTTTCAACAGACGAAAGCCGGTACGCAACTCAGGTGGTACTGTACTGTCATCATCCAACTCTAGCGGTTGCCCCTGGCCTGGCAAGTTATCCAACTCACCTTTCGCCTGCGCATCAAGAATATGACGTTCCGCCCATTGATCGAGTAACCACATAGCATGATCTCTCAACTGACCTGATTCATAGCGTTAGCATAGCGGATAGGGAGGGGGATCTTAAGTCTGGCGGGGGGAAGAACGCACGTTTGGCTGATGATGGACGTAAAAAAACCGGGCAAGCCCGGTTTTTTCACGCGTCTACAGATTACTCTGCAGTTGCTACTTCTGCTTGAGACTCAGCACGATCAACCAGCTCGATGTATGCCATCGGCGCGTTGTCGCCTGCGCGGAAGCCACACTTCAGAATGCGAGTGTAACCACCGGCACGGCTCGCAAAACGCGGGCCCAGCTCGTTAAACAGTTTTGCCACGATCTCGTTATCACGAGTACGGGCGAATGCCAGACGACGATTAGCTACGCTGTCGGTCTTGGCAAGAGTAATCAGCGGCTCAACAACGCGACGCAGCTCTTTCGCTTTTGGCAAGGTCGTCTTGATGATCTCATGACGAACCAAAGAGCCGGCCATGTTACGGAACATAGCCTGGCGATGGCTGCTGTTACGGTTCAGTTGACGACCACTCTTACGATGGCGCATGACCTTATCCTTCTCAGTAAAACCTTAACCTGTGATCCGGTTACTCGTCAGCAATGCTTGCCGGTGGCCAATTTTCCAGGCGCATGCCCAGAGAAAGTCCACGGGAGGCCAGCACGTCTTTAATCTCAGTAAGAGATTTTTTACCCAGGTTCGGCGTTTTCAGCAACTCAACCTCGGTACGCTGTACCAGATCACCGATGTAGTGGATAGCTTCTGCCTTAAGGCAGTTAGCAGAGCGGACAGTCAATTCCAGATCGTCAACAGGGCGCAGCAGGATCGGATCGAACTCTGGTTTTTCTTCTTTAACTTCCGGTTGACGTACATCACGCAAGTCAACGAAGGCTTCAAGTTGTTCGGCCAGGATGGTTGCCGCACGGCGGATCGCCTCTTCAGGATCGATCGTGCCATTGGTTTCCATTTCGATTACCAGCTTGTCCAGGTCAGTACGCTGTTCTACACGCGCTGCTTCAACATTGTAGGCAATACGCTCTACAGGGCTATAGCATGCGTCAACCAACAGACGACCGATCGGGCGCTCATCTTCTTCCGAATGAATTCGGGCAGAAGCCGGCACATAACCACGACCACGTTGAACTTTGATACGCATGCTGATAGCAGCGTTTTCATCGGTCAGGTGGCAGATCACGTGCTGAGGCTTGACGATTTCGACATCACCATCATGGGTAATGTCGGCAGCGGTCACAGGGCCAATGCCAGATTTATTCAGGGTAAGAATAACTTCATCTTTGCCTTGAACTCTCACCGCCAGCCCTTTCAGGTTGAGCAGGATCTCCAGGATATCTTCCTGTACGCCTTCTTTGGTGCTGTACTCGTGCAGTACACCATCAATCTCAACCTCGGTCACCGCGCAACCCGGCATAGATGAAAGCAGAATACGGCGCAGTGCGTTGCCAAGAGTATGGCCAAAGCCACGCTCTAAAGGCTCAAGGGTCACCTTGGCGTGCGTCGAACTGACTTGCTCGATATCTACCAGGCGCGGTTTTAGAAACTCTGTCACAGAACCCTGCATTGTGTCCTCTCTTTGGTACTAAGCCTTACTTGGAGTAAAGCTCGACGATCAGGTGTTCGTTAATGTCCGCAGACAGATCGGTACGTTCAGGCATACGCTTGAACACGCCTTCCATCTTAGCAGCATCAACTTCAAGCCAAGTCGGCTTTTCACGCTGCTCAGCCAGCTCCAGAGAAGCTTTAACACGAGATTGCTTTTTAGCTTTCTCGCGGATGCTGACTACGTCATTCGGAGATACCTGATAAGAAGCGATGTTAACAACGCGACCATTTACCATAATTGCTTTGTGGCTAACCAACTGACGTGACTCTGCACGAGTAGCGCCGAAGCCCATACGGTAAACAACGTTGTCCAAACGACCTTCCAGCAGTTGCAACAGGTTTGCACCGGTGTTGCCCTTCAGGCGTGCTGCTTCTTTGTAATAGTTACGGAATTGACGCTCCAGAACACCGTACATACGGCGAACTTTTTGCTTCTCACGTAACTGTACACCATAGTCAGACAGACGCGGTTTACGCGCACCGTGTTGACCAGGCGGTTGCTCAATTTTACACTTGGTATCGATCGCGCGAACGCCAGACTTCAGGAACAGGTCTGTGCCCTCACGGCGGCTAAGCTTGAGCTTAGGACCCAAATATCTTGCCATTTTCTTTCTCCAACTAACCTAAAAGCAGCGTTATACGCGACGCTTTTTCGGCGGACGACAACCGTTGTGAGGGATAGGAGTCACATCAGTAATGTTAGTGATGCGGAAACCTGCGGCGTTCAGTGCACGAATAGTTGATTCGCGACCCGGACCCGGTCCCTTAACCATAACTTCCAGGTTCTTGATACCGTATTCTTTTACTGCGTCAGCACAACGTTCGGCTGCAACCTGAGCTGCAAACGGAGTTGACTTACGAGAACCACGGAAACCAGAACCACCGGCAGTTGCCCAACCCAATGCATTACCCTGACGATCGGTAATAGTCACAATGGTGTTGTTGAAAGAAGCATGGACATGAGCCACGCCGTCAGAGACTTGCTTTCTTACACGCTTACGTGTACGAACAGGTGCCTTTGCCATTATTCAATCACCCTGATTATTTCTTGATCGGTTTACGCGGACCCTTACGGGTACGTGCGTTGGTCTTCGTACGCTGACCGCGAACTGGCAGACCACGACGATGACGCAAACCACGGTATGTACCAAGATCCATCAGACGCTTGATGCTCAGGGTAACTTCACGACGCAAATCACCTTCTACAGTGAATTTGGCGACTGCTTCACGCAGCTGTTCAATTTGCTCTTCAGACAGCTCACTGATCTTAACATGTTCAGCAATACCCGTGGCCGCACAGATAGACTGTGAGCGGGTTTTACCGATTCCGAAGATCGCCGTTAAGGCAATTACGGTATGTTTATGATCAGGAATGTTAATGCCTGCTATACGGGCCACTATGCACTCCTACTATTTTATACGGCAACACCATTCTGAAAAGCCCGTTTTCAGGATACTCAAATAATGTTGCAGCTACATACAAAAGATTGGCTGGCTAATCTAGCCAGCTCAACCCAACTTTGCAAGAAAAATATGCGAGATAATCAGCCTTGACGCTGTTTATGCTTCGGCTCGGCGCTGCAAATCACACGAACGACACCGTTACGCTTAACGATTTTGCAGTTACGACATAATTTCTTGACGGAAGCACGAACTTTCATTTTTACTCTCCGTAACTTCTCAAACGCACCTGGTTAGCGGTTATAGCCTTTCAGGTTTGCTTTCTTCAATGCAGACTCGTACTGACTTGACATCATCAGAGTTTGCACTTGAGCCATAAAGTCCATGATGACGACAACCACGATCAGTAGCGAGGTACCACCAAAGTAGAATGGTACTTTCATTGCATCACGCATGAACTCCGGGATCAGGCAGATGAAAGTAATGTACATCGCGCCCACCAGGGTTAAACGCGTCATTACTTTATCGATGTACTTCGCCGTTTGCTCTCCCGGACGAATTCCTGGTACGAAGGCACCGGACTTCTTCAGGTTATCTGCTGTCTCACGCGGGTTGAAAACCAACGCCGTGTAAAAGAAACAGAAGAAGATGATTGCAGACGCATAGAGTAACACATAAAGCGGTTGCCCTGGCTGCAAATACAGCGAAATCGTTGTCAGCCAGTTCCAACCGGTACCGCCCCCAAACCATGATGCAATCGTGGCAGGGAACAGAATAATGCTGGAAGCGAAGATTGCCGGGATAACCCCTGCCATGTTCACTTTCAACGGTAAGTGTGTGCTCTGTGCTGCATAAACACGACGACCTTGTTGACGCTTCGCATAGTTAACGACGATACGACGTTGACCACGTTCGATGAAAACAACGAAGAAGGTTACTGCAAACACTAATACTGCAACCAACAGCAACAGGAGGAAGTGCAGGTCGCCTTGCCGGGCTTGCTCAATAGTATGGGCCACTGCCGGCGGGAGTCCCGCTACAATACCTGCGAAGATAATGATCGAGATACCGTTACCGATACCGCGTTCAGTAATCTGTTCACCCAGCCACATCAGGAACATTGTCCCGGTAACCAAGCTCACTACTGCAGTAAAGTAGAATGCAAAGCCTGGGTTTAACACCAGACCCTGCATACCAGGCATATTCGGTAGACCGGTAGCAATACCGATCGACTGGAATATGGCCAACACCAGCGTACCGTAGCGGGTGTACTGGCTAATCTTACGACGGCCAGCCTCCCCTTCTTTCTTAATTTCTGCCAACGCTGGATGAACCACCGTTAACAGCTGGATAATGATCGACGCCGAAATATACGGCATGATCCCCAGAGCAAAGATAGAAGCACGGCTGAGGGCACCACCAGAGAACATGTTAAACATTTCAATGATAGTGCCTCTCTGCTGCTCGAGCAATTTGGCAAGCACAGTGGCATCGATACCAGGAATCGGAATAAAAGAGCCGATACGGAAGACAATCAGCGCGCCGATTACAAACAAAAGTCTGCGCTTCAGCTCGCCGAGTCCGCCTTTAGCACTTTGAAAATCTAATCCTGGTTGCTTAGCCATCTGCTACTTATTCCTCAATTTTACCGCCAGCAGCTTCGATAGCAGCACGAGCGCCTTTGGTGACACGCAGACCACGCAGGGTAACCGGACGAGCGATTTCGCCTGAAAGCATAACTTTCGCGAATTCGATCTGGGTACCAACAACGTTAGCGGCTTTCAGCGTGTTCAGGTCGATTACGTCGCCTTCAACAAGAGCCAGTTCAGACAGACGAACTTCTGCCGTGATCATAGCTTTGCGAGAGGTGAAGCCGAATTTCGGCAAACGACGATATAAAGGCATCTGACCACCTTCAAAACCACGACGTACGCCACCGCCAGAACGTGAGTTCTGACCTTTGTGACCACGACCAGCGGTTTTACCCAGGCCAGAACCAATACCACGACCTACACGCTTAGGCGCATGCTTGGCACCTTCAGCCGGAGACAGAGTATTTAAACGCATCTGTTACTCCTCAACCTTAACCATGTAGGAAACCAAGTTGACCATACCACGTACAGCAGGAGTATCCTCACGCTCTACAGTATGACCAATACGACGCAGACCTAAACCGATCAGGGTTGCCTTGTGCTTTGGCAAACGGCCGATGCTGCTTTTTGTTTGAGTTACTTTAATAGTCTTTGCCATGGTTATTTCCCTAGAATTTCTTCGACGGACTTACCACGCTTAGCAGCGACCATTTCTGGGGATTTCATATCTTCCAAAGCAGCAATAGTTGCACGAACCACGTTGATCGGGTTAGTAGAACCATATGCTTTAGCTAATACGTTATGAACCCCTGCAACTTCCAGGACGGCGCGCATTGCACCACCGGCGATGATACCGGTACCTTCGGAAGCTGGTTGCATGAACACACGGGAACCCGTATGAGCACCTTTAACAGGGTGCTGCAGAGTACCGCTATTCAAAGCAACATTAATCATAGCGCGACGGGCTTTTTCCATCGCTTTCTGGATCGCTGCCGGAACTTCGCGTGCTTTGCCGTAGCCAAAACCAACGCGACCGTTACCATCACCAACTACTGTCAGTGCGGTAAAGCTGAAAATACGGCCACCTTTTACGGTTTTAGATACGCGGTTTACCGCGATCAGCTTTTCCTGCAGTTCGCCAGCTTGTTTTTCGATGTGAGCCATCTTAAACCTCTTCCTTAGAACTGAAGGCCAGCTTCACGGGCAGCATCTGCCAGTGCCTGGACTCGACCATGATATTGGAAACCGGAACGGTCGAAGGAAACTTTAGAGATCCCTTTTTCCAACGCGCGCTCAGCCAGTGCTTTACCTACGGCTGCTGCTGCGTCTTTGTTACCGGAATACTTCAATTGCTCTGTGATAGCTTTTTCTACAGTAGAAGCGGCTACCAGTACTTCAGAACCATTTGGAGCAATTACCTGTGCGTAAATGTGACGCGGGGTACGATGTACCACCAGGCGGGTTGCACCCAGTTCTTTGATCTTACGGCGTGCGCGGGTCGCACGACGGATACGAGCAGATTTCTTATCCATAGTGTTACCTTACTTCTTCTTAGCCTCTTTGGTACGCACGACTTCGTCGGCGTAACGGACACCCTTGCCTTTGTAAGGCTCAGGACGGCGGTAGGCACGCAGATCTGCAGCAACCTGGCCAATAACTTGTTTATCAGCGCCTTTCAGCACGATTTCAGTTTGGCTTGGGCATTCAGCAGTAATACCTGCTGGCAGCTGGTGATCGACCGGGTGAGAGAAGCCTAAGGCTAAATTCACCACGTTGCCTTTAACAGCAGCACGATAACCAACACCTACCAGTTGAAGCTTCTTGGTGAAGCCTTCGGTAACACCAACTACCATTGCGTTCAGCAGAGCGCGCGTGGTACCCGCTTGGGCCCAGGCGTTAGCAAAACCTTCGCGCGGAGCGAAAGTCAGTGCGTTAGCTTCTTGCTTCACTTCAACGGCGTTGTGGACAGTACGAGTCAGCTCGCCGTTCTTACCCTTAATCGAAATAACCTGACCGTTGAGTTTTACCTCTACGCCGGCAGGAATGACGACGGGTGCTTTTGCAACACGAGACATTCTTTCCTCCCGAATTAAGCTACGTAGCAGATAATCTCGCCACCAAGACCTGCTTGGCGAGCTGCACGATCGGTCATAACACCTTTAGAGGTAGAAATAACAGCAATACCCAAACCAGCCATAACTTTTGGCAGCGCATCTTTTTTCTTGTAGATACGCAGACCTGGACGGCTGATTCGCTGAATGCTTTCTACCACTGCCTTGCCCTGGAAGTACTTCAGTACCAGTTCCAGTACAGGCTTGGTGTCGCCTTCGATTTTGAAATCTTCAATAAAACCTTCTTCCTTCAGCAGGTTGGCAATTGCCACTTTCAGCTTGGAGGAAGGCATGGTGACCGCAACTTTGTTCGCGGCTTGACCGTTACGGATACGGGTCAGCATATCCGCGATCGGATCTTGCATGCTCATCTGTCTTTACTCCCGTGATTCAATTGGTAATTACCAGCTAGCCTTTTTCAAGCCTGGTACTTCACCGCGCATAGCGGCTTCACGTAACTTGATACGGCTCAACCCGAATTTGCCCACATAACCATGTGGACGGCCAGTTTGGCGGCAGCGTTTGCGCTGACGAGACGGGCTGGAATCACGCGGCAGAGTTTGCAGCTTGAGAACAGCATCCCAACGATCTTCGTCGGAAGAGTTCACACCAGAAATGATAGCCTTCAGTTCCTCGCGTTTAGCGCGGTACTTTTCAGCCAGTTTCACGCGAACGACTTCGCGTGCTTTCATTGATTGCTTAGCCATCAGTAACCCTGCCTTACTTACGGAACGGGAAGTTAAAAGCAGCCAACAGCGCGCGGCCTTCATCATCAGATTTCGCAGTAGTGGTAATGGTAATATCCAAACCACGAACGCGGTCGACTTTGTCGTAGTCGATTTCTGGGAAGATGATTTGCTCACGCACACCCATGCTGTAGTTACCACGGCCATCGAATGACTTAGCGGACAAGCCACGGAAGTCACGGATACGTGGAACAGCAATGGAAATCAGTCGCTCAAAGAACTCCCACATGCGTTCGCCACGCAGAGTTACTTTACAGCCGATCGGATAGCCCTGGCGGATTTTGAAGCCTGCAACAGATTTGCGTGCTTTGGTGATGAACGGCTTTTGACCGGAGATTGCTGCCAGATCCGCTGCTGCATTATCCAGCAGTTTCTTGTCAGCGATCGCTTCACCAACACCCATATTCAGGGTGATCTTCTCGACCCGAGGGACTTGCATGACAGAGTTGTAATCAAACTGAGACATCAGTTGTTTGACTACCTCGTCTTTGTAGTAATCATGCAGTTTCGCCATCGTATTACTCCAAGTTACTTGATAGTTTCGCTGTTAGATTTGAAGAAACGGACTTTTTTCCCGTCTTCGAATCTAAAGCCTACACGGTCAGCCTTACCGGTAGCCGCGTTGAAGAGAGCAATGTTAGAAACCTGAATTGCAGCTTCTTTTTCAACAATGCCACCTGGTTGGTTCAGGGCCGGAACCGGCTTCTGATGTTTCTTGACCAGGTTGATACCTTCAACAATGACCTTACCAGCAGACAGGACATTTTTTACTTTACCGCGTTTACCTTTGTCTTTCCCGGTAAGCACGATAATTTCGTCATCACGACGGATTTTCGCTGCCATGTTTCGCTCCTTAGAGTACTTCTGGTGCCAGAGAGATAATTTTCATGAACTTCTCATTACGCAGTTCACGAGTTACCGGCCCAAAAATACGCGTACCGATAGGTTGCTCGCTGTTATTGTTTAAAATAACGCATGCATTACCATCGAAGCGAATGACAGAACCGTCCGGGCGACGTACACCCTTCTTGGTGCGCACCACTACCGCCTTCAGCACATCGCCTTTCTTCACCTTACCGCGAGGAATTGCTTCCTTGATGGTAATTTTGATGACATCGCCAATGCCTGCGTAGCGACGGTGCGAGCCACCTAGAACCTTGATACACATTACGCGACGTGCACCGGAGTTGTCGGCCACGGTCAGCATAGTCTGTTCTTGGATCATGTTAGTGCTCCGCTAATGTCAACTACAACTTTAGGACCTATTACTAGATCGTTGAAAAGCCCCATAACTGAGGGCGCAGCATTATAACACCGCTTCCAGAGTATGGGTAGAAAAAATAAACGGCTCATTTTCTGAGCCGTTTATAAGTTAGAGCCAGCTACTCTATTACAGAATCGCTTTCTCTACAACGCGAACCAACGTCCAAGACTTAGTCTTAGACAGTGGACGGCATTCGCGGATTTCTACCACGTCGCCGATACCACATTCGTTGTTCTCGTCATGTACGTGCAGCTTGGTCGTACGCTTGATGAATTTCCCGTAGATCGGGTGCTTCACCGTGCGCTCGATAGCAACAACCATGGATTTCTCCATTTTGTCACTAATAACACGACCCTGCAGAGTACGGTTAATATCAGTCATTTACACACCCGCCTTTTCAGTCAGTAAAGTCTTAACGCGTGCGACATTACGACGCACTTGTTTCAACAGGTGAGTTTGTTGCAGCTGGCCACTTGCCGCCTGCATGCGCAAGTTAAATTGCTCACGCAGCAGGTTGAGCAGCTCAGTGTTCAGCTCTTCAACGCTTTTTTCACGCAGCTCTTGTGCTTTCATTACATCACCGTCTTAGTTACAAAGGTGGTTTTGATCGGCAATTTAGCTGCAGCCAGCTTGAATGCCTCACGGGCGACCTCTTCTGGTACACCGTCCATTTCGTACAGGACTTTCCCAGGTTGGATCAGGGCAACCCAATACTCCACGTTACCCTTACCTTTACCCATACGCACTTCGAGCGGCTTCTCGGTAATTGGTTTGTCCGGGAATACACGGATCCAAATTTTACCTTGACGCTTAACTGCACGAGTCATTGCACGACGAGCTGCTTCGATTTGACGAGCAGTCAGACGGCCACGGCCAACAGCTTTCAGACCGAAAGTGCCGAAGCTAACATCCGTACCCTGCGCCAGACCACGGTTGCGGCCTTTGTGCATCTTACGGAATTTTGTACGCTTTGGTTGTAACATCAGCGACTCTCCTTACTTGCGGCCTTTACGCTGCTGCTTTTTAGGTTGAGCAGCCGGTTCCGGTTGTTCAACTGCAGCCATACCACCCAGGATCTCACCTTTGAAGATCCATACCTTAACGCCGATTACACCATAAGTGGTGTGCGCTTCAGATGTGTTGTAATCGATATCCGCACGCAGTGTGTGCAACGGAACACGACCTTCACGGTACCATTCGGTACGCGCGATTTCAGCACCGCCAAGACGGCCGCTTACTTCAACTTTGATACCTTTAGCGCCAAGACGCATTGCGTTCTGTACAGCACGCTTCATAGCACGACGGAACATAACGCGACGTTCCAGCTGTGAAGTGATGCTGTCAGCAACCAATTTAGCGTCAAGTTCCGGTTTACGGACTTCGGCGATGTTAATTTGCGCAGGAACGCCAGCGATATCCGCTACGACCTTACGCAGTTTTTCGACATCTTCACCTTTCTTGCCGATAACGATGCCTGGACGAGCAGTGTGAATAGTCACACGGATGCTCTTCGCAGGACGCTCGATAACGATGCGAGAAACGGAAGCTTTCGCCAGTTCCTTAATCAGGAATTGACGAACTTTAAAGTCGCTGTCCAGGTTGTCAGCGAATTCTTTGGTATTCGCATACCAAGTAGAGTTCCAAGGTTTGACAATACCCAGGCGAATACCATTAGGATGTACTTTCTGACCCATTGCTAGTCTCCAGAGTCTCAGCGATCGGACACAACCACAGTAATGTGGCTGGTGCGCTTCAGGATGCGATCTGCACGACCTTTTGCACGCGGCATAATGCGCTTCATGCTTGGGCCTTCGTCTACGAAGATTTTCGTGACTTTCAGATCATCGATGTCAGCGCCATCGTTGTGTTCTGCGTTAGCAATGGCAGACTCCAGCACTTTCTTAACCAGACCAGCAGCTTTCTTGTTGGTGTAGGCCAGAGTTTCCAGAGCTTGCGACACTTTCTTACCGCGGATCAGGTCTGCAACAAGGCGGACCTTCTGTGCAGAAGAACGAGCGTGGCGATGTTTAGCGATAGTTTCCATCTCTTCCTCCTACCTTAGCGCTTTTTAGCTTTTTTATCAGCCGCATGGCCGCGATAAGTGCGAGTCGGCGCGAATTCACCCAGTTTGTGACCGACCATTTCATCGGAAACGAACACTGGTACGTGCTGACGACCATTATGGACAGCGATGGTCAAACCGATCATGTTAGGAAAGATCGTTGAACGACGGGACCAAGTGCGCAAAGGCTTCTTGTCACCGCTTTCCACCGCTTTCTCTACCTTCTTCAGCAAGTGCAGGTCAATAAAAGGACCTTTCTTGAGAGAACGTGGCATGGCTTATCCTCTAATTATTTTTTGCTACGGCGACGTACGATGAACTTATCGGTACGCTTGTTGCTACGGGTTTTCTTACCTTTGGTCTGAACGCCCCATGGTGTTACTGGGTGTTTACCAAAGTTTTTACCCTCACCACCACCGTGCGGGTGATCGACCGGGTTCATCGCCGTACCGCGAACGGTAGGACGAACACCACGCCAACGTGCAGCACCTGCTTTACCCAGAACGCGAAGCATATGTTCAGCGTTACCGACTTCACCTAAGGTGGCGCGGCAATCAACTGGAACTTTACGCATTTCGCCTGAGCGCAGACGCAGAGTTACGTAGGAACCATCACGTGCAACGATCTGAACGTAGGCACCAGCAGAACGAGCCATCTGGCCGCCTTTACCTGGTTTCATTTCTACGTTGTGAACCGTTGAACCCACTGGGATGTTGCGCATTGGCAGGGTGTTACCCACCTTGATTGCAGCATCAACGCCAGATTGGATCTGGTCACCAGCTTTCAGGCCTTTCGGCGCCAGGATGTAACGGCGTTCGCCGTCTTTGTACAGAACCAGCGCGATGTTCGCGGAACGGTTCGGATCGTACTCCAGACGCTCAACCACTGCAGCCACACCGTCTTTGTTGCGTTTGAAGTCAACCAGACGATAATGTTGCTTGTGGCCACCACCGATATGACGGGTGGTGATACGGCCATTGTTGTTACGACCACCGCTTTTGCTCAGTTTCTCAAGCAGCGGGGCATAAGGTTTACCCTTGTGCAGCTCAGGGTTAACCACTTTAACAACGTGGCGACGACCCGGAGATGTAGGTTTACATTTAACAATTGCCATTGTTCTTACTCCTCCGACTTACTCTGCGCCGCCGATGAAGTCCAGATTCTGGCCTTCTTTCAGGGTGACGTAAGCTTTTTTCCAGTCGCTACGACGACCAACACGCTGACCGTGACGCTTCACTTTCCCTTTAACTACCAGGGTGTTAACGTCTTCGACTTCGACTTCAAACAGTTTCTGCACTGCAGCTTTAATTTCTGCTTTGGTCGCGTCTTTGGCAACTTTGAGAACGATGGTGTTAGTTTTTTCCATCGCAGCGGATGCTTTTTCAGATACGTGCGGTGCACGCAGCACTTTCAGCAGACGTTCTTCACGGATCATGCCAGCATCTCCTCAACTTGCTTCACAGCATCAGCAGTCATAACCACTTTGTCGAAGGCGATCAGGCTAACCGGGTCGATACCTGCTACATCGCGCACGTCAACCTTGTACAGGTTGCGAGCAGCCAGGAACAGATTCTCATCCAGTTCACCGGTCACGATCAGCACATCTTCCAGAGCCATATCTTTCAGTTTCTGTGCCAGCAGCTTAGTTTTAGGCGCTTCTACAGAGAACTTCTCGACAATGATCAGACGATCTTGACGTACCAGTTCGGACAGGATGCTTTTCAGCGCGCCGCGGTACATCTTTTTGTTTACTTTCTGACTGTGGTCCTGTGGCTTCGCAGCGAAGGTCACGCCACCTGAACGCCAGATCGGGCTCTTTACAGAACCTGAACGCGCACGGCCGGTGCCTTTCTGGCGCCACGGTTTTTTACCGGAACCAGTCACTTCAGCGCGGGTCTTCTGAGCACGGGTACCTTGACGGGCACCTGCTGCATAAGCAACAACAACCTGGTGTACCAGCGCTTCGTTGAAATCACGACCGAAGGTAGTTTCGGAAACAGTCAGCGCGCTTTGCGCGTCTTTCAATACTAATTCCATTGCTATCCCCTTACGCCTTCACAGCTGGTTTAACGATCAGGTTGCCACCGGTTGCGCCCGGTACAGCACCCTTAACCAGCAGCAGGTTGCGCTCAGCGTCAACACGTACTACGTCCAGGCTTTGAACGGTTACACGCTCGTCACCCAGGTGGCCAGCCATTTTCTTGCCTTTGAACACTTTGCCCGGAGTCTGGTTCTGACCGATAGAACCCGGAACGCGGTGAGACAAGGAGTTACCGTGGGTAGCGTCTTGGGTACGGAAGTTCCAGCGCTTTACAGTGCCAGCAAAACCTTTACCTTTAGAAGTACCGGTAACATCGACTTTTTTAACTTCAGCGAAGATTTCTACGCTGATGTTTTGACCTGCAGTGAACTCTTCACCTTCTGCAAGGCGGAATTCCCACAGACCACGGCCAGCTTCAACGCCAGCTTTAGCGAAATGGCCCGCTTCCGGTTTGGTCACACGGTTAGCTTTTTTGCTACCAGTGGTAACCTGAACGGCACGGTACCCATCGTTAGCCAGGTCTTTAACCTGAGTCACGCGGTTCGCTTCAATTTCAATCACGGTTACTGGGATAGAAACGCCATCTTCAGTGAAGATACGAGTCATGCCCACTTTTTTACCGACTAAACCAATCATTGTTTCAACCTCTCAATCGCTCAATGACCTGATTAACCCAGGCTGATCTGCACGTCTACACCGGCAGCCAGATCCAGACGCATCAGAGCATCAACGGTTTTCTCGGTTGGCTCAACGATGTCAACCAGACGCTTGTGAGTGCGAATCTCGTACTGATCACGCGCGTCTTTGTTAACGTGCGGAGAGATCAGAACGGTAAAGCGCTCTTTGCGAGTTGGCAGCGGGATCGGACCACGGACTTGCGCACCAGTGCGCTTTGCAGTCTCGACGATTTCCGCGGTTGATTGATCGATAAGACGATGATCAAACGCTTTCAGGCGGATACGGATTCTTTGGTTCTGCATGAGACCAGAGCTCCAATTATTTATAAACGTAAATAATTACTCCTCACACCCATTTCGATTGATGGGGGAGTGTAATCGTCAACATATAACCCCCATATCGGGAGTATTGTTCGAAGGGCAGAAAGTCCTGCCTATCGACTGATTCGCTAAAATCAGGCTTACCAAGATTAGGTAAGCCCGCGCATTATACGCAAAACGGAGCGAGAAGCAAGACACAGATGGAAATATGCTCAGGATATCGACATTTTTTGCAGGAGTGTGGTGAACCGGGGAAAACGATGAGGGGTATATGCAAAAAGAGAAGAAAGCGAATGAAGCGATGCAATGGCTCCCCTGCCCTGCCGGAGTAAACTCATGCCGGCGGAGGAGCGTCGTTGCTAAATGTGAAAACGGAGGTGTTCTTCTTATAACTGCGCTTGTGCGTAGTTCTGGATACCCAGGCGCGCGATCAAATCCAATTCGGTTTCCAGCCAGTCGATATGTTCTTCTTCATCGGCCAGGATCTCTATCATCAAATCACGGCTGACATAATCATGGATGGAATCGGCATAGGTGATAGCCTCTCGCAGGTTCTTGGCGCCGTCCAATTCCAGGGCCAGGTCAGAACGCAGCATTTCTTCGATATCTTCGCCAATATTCAGCTTGCCGAGATCCTGCAAATTCGGCAGGCCCTCCAGAAACAGAATACGTTCGATGTAACGATCGGCATGTTTCATCTCATCGATCGACTCGTGGTATTCCTTGTCATTGAGGCGTGTTAGTCCCCAGTTTTTGAACATTCGGGCGTGCAGGAAATATTGATTGATGGCAACCAGCTCGTTACCGAGCAGTTTGTTGAGGTGAGCAATGATCTTTTTATCGCCTTTCATAGGTAATTCCTCCTGGCCAGTTCTAAAAGTGTAGAAGCTGTAAGCCAAGAGTCAAAAAATAACCTTACCTTTAGTTAGGCAACTTCATGCATTGGGATAATGGTTCCGCTTTCCTCCACCATAATCTGTCTTGCCTGACGAATGCACTTTCCGCAATCGGTACCAATCGGCACAAGTTCACGCAGTTGTTTCATGGTATGCGGGTTGTGCTGACGCACGGCCTTACGGATCGCTTTGTCAGTCACGGCATTACACAGACATACGTACATAGAGAGACTCACTTCTTAACCAATACTGTAAGTCTAAATAGGAATGCTTTTTATTTCAATTAAGATTTAACCGAATTGCATAAAAAAAGGGCACCGAAGTGCCCTCTTTTGTGTCGAAAAATTATTCGCGATTAAGCGATAACTTTGGCAACAACACCAGCGCCAACAGTACGGCCGCCTTCACGGATTGCGAAACGCAGGCCG
>NZ_JBIEIU010000031.1:0-8635 GCF_052113645.1 Serratia quinivorans
ATCCCGCACGACCCACCATTTTACAGAGTACCTCAGCACTTTCCCCCAAACTTGAACGTCACATAACGCACGAATCGTGTGGGTGAGAAGCTGCGTTCAGGTTCGACAAAATTGCCTGCCAATTTTGAACAGCGCTTGCGCTGGCCCGCAGGGTGAGGCCGAAGGCCGAGTCATCCCGCACGACCCACCATTTTACAGAGTACCTCAGCACTTTCCCCCAAACTTGAACGTCACATAACGCACGAATCGTGTGGGTGAGAAGCTGCGTTCAGGTTCGACAAAATTGCTTGCCAATTTTGAACAGCGCTTGCGCTGGCCCGCAGGGTGAGGCCGAAGGCCGAGTCATCCCGCACGACCCACCATTTCTCGAATCACCCCAGTAACTTATTTCAGTCCTGCTCCCTCGCACAAACTCACGCAGTCCTCTTTATCTATCCCAGAATGCATTTTTCTTCCTGCAAGTCTTCCGTATCTATCAATAATTCAATTCATTAAACGCTATTGGCGTAACATTGAAAATATCAGCGGACTTTTCGCACAATTTTAGGTATTTTGTTTAGTATATAAAACGAAGGGGGTTGCGATGGGGTGATACCCGGGCAGCAGACACCCAGCCTAGCACAGAGATTGCAGCGATGAGTGAAATGTTTGATGTTAATGCGGCGGTGTATCCGTTCCCGCCCAAACCGGTGCCGCTGGACGTAGCGCAGAAGGCGTTTTATCGCGAGAAGATTAAAACCCTGCTCAAGCAGCGCAATGCGGTGATGGTGGCCCATTACTATACCGATCCTGAAATTCAGGCGCTGGCGGAAGAGACCGGCGGCTGCGTGGCGGACTCGCTGGAAATGGCGCGCTTTGGCAGCAATCATCCGGCCTCGACTCTGCTGGTCGCCGGGGTGCGTTTTATGGGTGAAACCGCCAAGATCCTCAGCCCGGAAAAACAGGTGCTGATGCCGACGTTACACGCTGAGTGCTCGCTGGATCTCGGTTGTCCGGAGGAAGAATTCCACGCATTTTGCGACAGTCACCCGGATCGCACCGTGGTGGTCTACGCTAATACCTCGGCGGCGGTAAAAGCCCGTGCTGACTGGGTGGTGACCTCCAGTATCGCCGTCGAACTGATCGAGCATCTCGACAGCCTGGGGGAAAAAATCATCTGGGCGCCGGACCGCCACTTGGGCAACTATGTGCAAAAGCAGACGGGGGCCGACGTGCTGTGCTGGCAGGGCGCCTGTATCGTCCATGACGAGTTTAAAACTCAGGCGCTGATGCGTATGAAGGCCTTATACCCTGAAGCGGCGATATTGGTGCATCCGGAGTCACCACAGGCGGTAGTGGATCTGGCCGATGCGGTGGGGTCAACCAGCCAACTGATTCAGGCGGCGAAAACCTTGCCCAATCCGCAACTGATTGTCGCCACCGATCGCGGTATTTTTTATAAGATGCAACAGGCCTGCCCGGATAAAGAGCTTTTCGAAGCGCCCACCGCCGGTGAAGGCGCCACCTGTCGCAGCTGTGCGCACTGTCCGTGGATGGCGATGAACGGCCTGAAGGCGATTGCCGATGGGCTGGAGCAGGGCGGCGCATTGCATGAGATCCACGTGGACGCGGCGCTGCGCCAAAAGGCGCTAATTCCGCTGAATCGGATGTTGGATTTTGCTGCTCAATTAAAAATGCAGGTTAAAGGGAACGCTTAACCGTTTAATAAGGACAATACCATGAGCTTTTTCAGTACCAGCAATATCTTGGTGCACATCCCGCTGGGTGCGGGAGGTTATGATCTGTCATGGATTGAGGCGATCGGCACCCTGTTCGGGCTGTTGTGTATTTGGTACGCCAGCAAAGAGAAAATTATCAATTACCTGTTCGGCCTGATTAACGTCACGCTGTTTGCGGTGATTTTCTTTCAAATCCAGCTCTATGCCAGCCTGCTGCTGCAGCTGTTTTTCTTTGTGGCCAATATCTACGGCTGGTACGCCTGGAGTCGTCAGACACAGGATAATCAGGCCGAACTGAAAATCCGTTGGCTATCGTTGCCGAAGGCGTTGGGCTGGGCAGCGGTCTGCGTGATCGGCATTGCTCTGATGACCTTTAATATCGATCGCGTCTTCGCTTGGCTGACTCAGATTGCGGTGACGGTAATGCAGGGCTTGGGCCTGAGCGTGCAAATGCCGCAGCTGCAGCCGGACGCTTTCCCGTTCTGGGATTCGGCGATGATGGTGCTGTCGATCGTGGCGATGATTCTGATGACGCGCAAGTACGTGGAAAACTGGCTGCTGTGGGTAGTGATTGACGTGATCAGCGTGGCAATTTTTGCCTACCAGGGCGTTTACGCCATGGCGCTGGAATACGTGATCCTGACGCTGATTGCGTTGAACGGCTCCTGGCTGTGGATCAAAAGCGCCGGCAATAATCAATCGCGGCCTTTGTCTTCCGCACCTTAGTTTCCTTGGGGCGCCGTATCAGGCGCCCCGTGGTTTCAGTGGTGATGCCCCAGATGGGAATGCGAGTCGGAGTGTGAGTGGTCACTCGGCTCCGGGGCCCGGTTAATCCCACAGTCGGGCGTATCGCAATGCTGGTATTCCATTTGAATGGTCACATGGCCAATCCGATACTGTTCCAGCAGATAAAGCTGAATGCGTCGCAGCAAGCCATCATGATCGTTTGGCGGTATCACCTGCGCATGCAGCGTCATCAGCTTCTGCTCGCCAATCTGCCAGACGTGGACGTGATGAATATTGCGCACCTCCGGAATATTCAGGCACAGGTCCTTTTGCAGTTTGGCGATATCCACTTCCTGCGGCGTCCCTTCCAACAGCTCGTGGAAGCTCTCTTTCAGCAGCCGCCAGGCGCTGCGTATCACCAGGCAGGACACCAGCACCGACAGTATGGGGTCAATCGGCGTCCAGCCGGTCGTCAGGATCACAATGGCGGCGGCAATCGCGCCAACCGAACCCAATAAATCTCCCAACACATGCAACGCCGCAGCGCGTACGTTGATATTCTTCTCTTCGCTACCGCGGTGCAGCAGCCAGAAGGCGAACAGGTTAGCCAGCAGCCCCGCTATGGCGATAATCAGCATTGGCGCACCCATCACCGGCTGTGGCTCGAAGAAACGCCGTATCGCCTCCCACAGGATGAATACCACGATCACCAGCAGCGCGGCGGCGTTGAGGAAGGCGGCCAGGGTGGTCAGGCGCAGATAACCGAAGGTATGACGCGCATTGGGCTTACGCTGCGAGAAGTGTACCGCCATCAACGCCACCAGTAATGCCGCCGCATCGGTGAGCATATGGCCCGCATCCGCCAGCAGCGCCAGTGAACCTGAAATTAACCCGCCGACCACTTCGGCGATCATAAATACCGCGGTGACTAAAAAAGCGGTCAGTAGGCGTTTACTATTACTGTCTTTTGGCAGGTGTACGTGCGGGGTGTCCGACATTATTCATCCTTATGCATGGCAATATACGACGCGTTAGCGCTGACCAGATCATCCAGTTCCATCAGGATCTGTTCCACTAACGCACTTAATTCAGTATAGGCGGCCTGAACTAATGTTCCTTCACGGCCGCTTTCCACCAATTGTTGACACAGGCCGGCCGCCGCCGGCAGTTGCAGCATCAGCAGACTGCCCTTAATGCGATGTGCAGCCTGCCCAAGCTGCGGCCAGTCTTCGCATTGGACCGCCAGCGCGAGCCGCTGTCGGTCTTGCCGTAGCGTGGTCAGCAGCGTGGTTGCCAAACGCTGGATCATCGTCCGGTCGCGGCCGGCCATATCGCTCAGCGTCTGCTGCAGGTCAGTAAGGACTAACTGCTGCTCCAGCCCCTGGGGTTGCTGCGGCAACGTTTTGGCGAGTGCATCCAGCGAGATGGGCTTGGTTAAAAAGCGATCTATGGCCACCAGCTCCGGCGGGATGCGGGTAAATTCCTGCACGTCCGCCGAGCAGAGGATAATTTGGCAGGCCGGACGATGATGACGCTGTTCGTCGCGGCGTATCAGCCTTGCCAGCGTCAGGCCGTCCGGGCGCGGCATATTGTAATCGATAAACAGCAGGTCAAACGGCTGCTGACGGTGGGCCTTCAACAGAGGATAACCCTGCTCGAACAGCGTCGGGTGCAGGCCGAAGTGGCGTAACTGTCGTTCCATCAGCAGCAGGTTGGTGGGGTGATCGTCGATCAGTGCCACGCGTAAAGTGGGCGGCGGCAGGTTGAGCGGCATGTCTGTCTGCTGGATCGCCGAGTCCATGGCGACCTGGGTCACCGGAACCGACAGGCTAACCTGAGTGCCGACGCCGGGCTGCGAGTGCAACTCAATCCGACCACCCATTTGCTCGATAATTTCCTTGCAGATAGACAGCCCCAGGCCGGTTCCCTGAACGGATACGCGTTGTGCGCCGCGTGCGCGGTAAAACGGCTGGAACAGCTTGCCAATCTCATCGGCGGCAATGCCACAGCCGCTGTCGGTCACCGTCAGCGACAGTTCCCCCTGCTGCGCAGCCTGCTCTTGCCAACCGACGCTAACTTGAATACTGCCGCGCGGGGTAAATTTAATGGCGTTATTTATCAGGTTGTTAGCCACCTGAAGTAAACGCTCACCATCAATGAGGACGGCGGCAGGCAGGTTGTCGGCCGCGCTGACGTTTAAGGTCACCGGGCGTTCACCGATCAACGGCCGATACAGGGCGCTGATGTGGGCTAGCCAGGGTTGCAGCGCCACAGCCTTGGGCACCAAGGTCAGCGAACCGGTTGCCAACCGGGCGTGGTCCTGCAAGTCATTGAGCAGGTTGAGCAACGACGACGCCGAGCTGTAAATCACCGGCAGTCCCTCGGGGGTTGGCTGACGTTTCAGCTCCAGCTCCAGCAGCCCAAGAATGGCATGCATCGGGGTGCGCAACTCATGGCTGACGGTGGCCAGAAACTTGCTCTTCATCCGATTTTCGGCTTCGGCATGCCGACGTGCTTGCTCAATCACTTCCCGTTCGCGCTTTTCCCGCCTCTGCAGGATAAAACGCCGCAGGGTCAGCCCCAGCAGCAGCAGGATCGCCGCAGCCAGCAGCGCCAGCAGCCAGGTGGTTTGCGGTTGCATGCGGTTTTCATTCACAGCATCAATCAGGTTGCTGCGATCGACAATCCACTCATCGCGCAGTGATTGCAGCGTTTCCGACGGGATCTGCATCAGATTCTTATCGAGGATAGCCAGCAGCAACGGCTGATCCTGCCGCACGCCGAAGGCCACCGGGTAGGCGATATTATTGGCGGCGAACGCCAGCTTTATCGCCCCGGAGTAACGGGACAGCGCGACAAAGTTTGCTGAAATCACGTTATCCACCAACGCATCCAACTGGCCGTTGGCCAGTGCATCGTACATGGCTTTGCTGTCGGCAAAACGAACCTGTTCTTCATTGGCCGGCACCAGGCCCTGCGCCAAATCGCCCTGCAGCACGCCGATGCGTTTACCGGCCAGATCGCTCCAGGTGGAAATACCGTTGTCGTGCTGACCAACATAAACTCCCCACAGCGAACGGTGGATCGGCATGCTGGCGCTGTAGCGTGCTTTAACCCCGCGCGCCAACGGCAGGGCGGTACGGAAACTGGCCTGGCCGGATTGCACCAGTTGGTCAGCCTGTTCGGCATTGCGCGCCCAGAGCGGGACAAATCGCAGTCCGGTGTTCTGGGCGATGATGTTTAAAATGTCGATGGCATAACCCCGCGCTTGCCCACCGGAGCCGCGATAGGCAAAGGGGAAGTTATTCTCGATAGCGGCGTAATAGACGGTCGGGTGGGTCTTTACCCAGCTTTTCTCCATCTGGGTCAGATCGGCGTTGCCGGTATCGAGGTAGCTGGGGATCTTTTTACTCCAGCGGCTTTGGATGGCGTTCATCAACTCCATCGGGGTGTCGGCGATGGCCACGTTGAGGGGCTCGATCAGCGCCGGGTTGGCGGCGGCAAACACGAACGACAGATTACCGAGGTTGACGGTGCTTTCAATCTGATAAAGCTGACCGAGCTGGAGCTGGTCGATGATAAAACTGGCGCTGGCTTCATCGGCTATAAAGTAGTCGCTGCTACCGTTGAGCAGGGCATATACCGCCTGCAAATTGTTGTCATAACGCTCTACGTGGGACGACACCGACTTCAGCGCGTTACCGGCCTGCATGTCCGTCAGCGTGCTGATCGCCACCCGGGCATTGGTGGAGTTGAGCATCACCTGACGGTCATTGCTGCGATCCCTCAGTACGCGCAAGTTACTGACGTAATAAGGCTGAGAAATTTTCAGGCTGCGCAGAGCTTCGTTTTGTGGAATGCCGTACACCAGATCGATGGTTCCGTCATGCAGCGCCTGTTCAAGCTTCGCCAGATCGGAAAAGCCGTAGATCTGAAAGTGAATGCCGGTAACTTGCTGAACATAGCCCAGGTAATCGGCGTTCAGACCGTACAGATCGTCATCCACAATAATGTTATAGGGGCTGGTATTTTCACTGATGATACCGATGCGCAGCGTTGCATCGCGCCAGGGGTTTTTCTCGCTGGCGATCAGCATGTCTGGCGGGATATTCAGGTTGCTGACCAATTGATAGCGTACCGGCTGCGCGGCGTGAGCAAGGCTGCCGAGGCATAACAGCAGGGTTAGCAGCCAAAGGGCACGCCTCATGGCGTTAGCTCTTTAAACACCGCCACCAACTCCAACAGATGACGAGCCCCGGTCTTGCGCAGGATATTCTTTTTGTGGGTGCTGACGGTTTTATTGCTGATGTTCAGCATCTCGGCGATCTGCAAGTTGGACAAGCCTTTGCTGAGCAGCCCGAGAACCTGCAGTTCTTTTGGCGTCAGTTGCGTCCCTTCCGCCGGCTGGGTTTCTTCCGCCATGGCGGCGGCGGGAAAGCTCAAGTTCCCCGCCAGTACGCTTTCAATCGCCAGTACCAGATCTTCAAGCCGACTGCCCTTGTGCACGAATCCGTTGGCCCCGGCCGAATAGGCCATACGCGCGTAGATCTCTTCTTCCTGCGCGGTATAAATAAGGATGGGTTGCAGTGGATAGTGGCGGCGAATTTTTTTCAGCAATTGCAAACCGTCCACCTGCGGCAGACCGATATCGAGGATCACCAGTGCGAAATCGGCTGCGGCCAATTGGGCCAACGCCTGAACATCGTCTTGCACCGCCTGCAGATGATAGCGGCGAGATGATTTGATTAGCGCCGCTTCCAGTGCGACATGAACCACCGGGTGGTCATCAACTAATAACAAAGAGGGCATGGTTTGGCTCGAGTAACAGTATCCTGACCGTTAGCATAACGAAAAAGGAGCCACTGTGCTCCCCTGATGAAACAGCACAATCTACTGTTAATTTAGTCGTTCATTCGGCAGGCGGCAAAGGTGATTTACAGCGTTATCCGCACAGGCTAAATTGGACAGATCTATGCCCTGCGAAATACCGCCCCTCGATACCGAATGGAAAAGTGATGAATTACCAAAACGACGATTTACGCATTAAAGAAATTAAGGAACTCCTGCCACCGGTGGCCCTGTTAGAGAAGTTTCCGGCGACTGAACGTGCAGCAGAGACGGTGTCAAAGGCACGCGGTGCCATTCATCAGATCCTTCGCGGCAGTGACGATCGCCTGCTGGTGGTCATCGGCCCTTGCTCGATCCACGACACCAAAGCGGCGAAAGAGTATGCCGGTCGCCTGCTGTCGCTGCGTCAGGAATTGAGTGGCGAGCTGGAAGTGGTGATGCGCGTTTATTTTGAAAAACCGCGTACCACCGTGGGCTGGAAAGGGCTGATCAACGATCCGCAGATGGATAACAGCTTCCAGATCAACGACGGTCTGCGTCTGGCCCGTAAGCTGTTGCTGGATATCAACGATACCGGCCTGCCGGCGGCGGGCGAGTTCCTCGACATGATCACTCCGCAATACCTGGCGGACCTGATGAGTTGGGGCGCTATCGGCGCACGTACTACCGAATCTCAGGTGCACCGCGAGCTGTCATCCGGCCTGTCTTGCCCAGTTGGTTTCAAGAACGGTACCGACGGCACCATCAAAGTTGCCATTGACGCCATCAATGCCGCCAGCGCGCCGCACTGCTTCCTGTCGGTGACCAAGTGGGGTCATTCGGCGATCGTTAACACCAGCGGTAACGGCGACTGCCACATTATTCTGCGCGGCGGCAAAGAGCCGAACTACAGCGCGGCGCATGTGAAAGAAGTCAAAGAGGGTCTGATCAAAGCAGGCCTGCCGGCGCAGGTGATGATCGACTTCAGCCACGCCAACAGCAGCAAGCAGTTCAAAAAGCAGCTGGAAGTGAATGCGGACGTTTGCAAACAGATCGCCGGCGGTGATAAGGCGATTATGGGCGTGATGATCGAAAGCCATCTGGTGGAAGGCAACCAGAACCTGGAAAGCGGCGATCCGCTGGTTTACGGCAAGAGCGTCACCGACGCCTGCATCGGCTGGGAAGACACCGAAACCGTGCTGCGTGAGTTGGCGGTGGCGGTGAAAGCACGCCGCGGCTGATATCCCCGATTCGCGAGATGAACCAAAAAAAAGCCCCCGGCCAAAACTGGACTGACCCCATAAAGTTGGACGGTTCATATTAAGCGGCTTTCAGGGCCTGGGTTCGGTATTCTACCGGACTCA
>NZ_JBIEIU010000032.1:0-7288 GCF_052113645.1 Serratia quinivorans
TTGTAGTAGCAAAGTTGTAATGTCCGCTTATGGCTAAGTTAAGATGTCCGGCGTGTATAATCAAGTAAGGATTACCATGACGGCTCTCGCAGCGGAGTTTTTCACATTGGATGAAGTTAACCGACTCAAGATAATTCAGGACGTCATCGACCGGCGTCTGACAACACAGATGGCAGCTCAGCGGCTTGGTATCTCCGACCGTCAGTGCCGCCGTCTGCTTGCGCGTTATCGTGAAGATGGTCCGCTTGGCATGACCAGCCGCCGTCGTGGTAAATCCAGTAACAATCAGTTGCCTCAGGGACTGGCCGCGTATGCGCTGAATATTATTCGCGAGCGCTATAACGATTTCGGTCCGACGCTGGCCTGTGAAAAACTGTCTGAGGTTCACGGCGTCCATCTTTCTAAAGAAACCGTCCGTAAACTGATGACTCAGGCCAGTCTTTGGGTGCCACGTAAGCAACGTGCGCCAAAAATTCAGCAACCGCGCTACCGCCGTGCCTGTGCCGGTGAACTCATACAAATCGACGGCTGCGACCACCACTGGTTTGAAAACCGGGGACCTAAGTGTACGGCACTGGTTTACGTTGATGACGCAACCAGTCGTTTAATGCAGCTTCTTTTCGTGAAATCTGAGTCTACTTTCACCTATTTTGAAGCGACCCGGGGCTATATTGAAAAACATGGCAAGCCGCTGGCGCTGTACAGCGACAAAGCCAGTGTATTCAGGATCAACAATAAAAACGCAACCGGCGGCGACGGCGATACCCAGTTTGGCCGTGCGATGCATGAACTGAACATTCAGACCATTTGTGCAGAAACCAGTGCTGCCAAAGGCCGCGTTGAACGGGCGCACCTGACGCTTCAGGACCGCCTGGTCAAGGAGCTCAGGCTCCAGGGTATCAGTTCCATGGAGGCTGCGAACGCATTTGCCGAAGAATTCATGAACGATTACAACCGTCGTTTCGCAAAAGCGCCTCGCCAGGCGTTTGATGTTCATCGGGAACTGGATGTCGATGATGATCTTGATATGGTATTTAACTGGCGTGAAGCTCGTAAAGTGTCGAAATCACTCACAGTGCAATACGACAAAGTCCTTTATCTGATTGAAGACAGCGAATTCAGTCGTCGGGCGATTGGTAAATACATCGATGTCTGGCATTACCCGGATGGACATAAAGAGCTCCGGCTTAATGGCGTGTCACTTCCCTACTCCACCTATGACAAGCTTTCTGAAATCGATCAGGGGGCCATTGTGGACAACAAACGTCTGGGGCGGGCCCTGGAAATGGCGCAGCTGGTCCAGGCCGAGCGGGATAATAACCGGTCGCAGTCCGTTCCATCCGGCGACGGTCCTTCACGCAGGCGTAAAGCCCCCACGACGAAGAAATCTCAGCGCTCCCTTGATCAGGACGATATGTTCAATGCCCTGGTGAAACTTCAGTCACGCTCTGAAGAGATATTTGGAAAGAAACCGATTTAAAGCCCGGTAATCCATCCGGGCGTGTCTGGTTATCAGATTTTAGCCTGATTGACCCGTGCAGAGAGCTCCTGATGACTTTCTTTCCTTTCGCTGTAACGGTCGGACAGGTAGGCTGTGTGCCCTTTCAGGAGTAACGTCATTTTGAATAACTCTTCGGTAACGTCGACAATCCTGTCATACCAGGGTGAGGGTTTCATGCGCCCTTCATCATCAAATTCCTGCCATGCCTTTGGCACTGACGACTGATTGGGAATGGTGAACATCCGCATCCAGCGGCCAAGTATCCGCATCTGATTGACCGTGTTAAACGACTGTGAACCACCACAAACCTGCATGACCGCCAGCGTTTTTCCCTGGGACGGACGAACAGCACCTTCACTCAGGGGTATCCAGTCAATCTGGGCCTTCATCACCGAGCTCATGGCGCCATGTCTTTCCGGAGAACTCCAGACCATTCCGTCACACCACCTGACCAGCTCGCGGAGTTCAAGCACTTTGGGGTGACTTTCGGGTGCATCATCGGGTAACGGCAGACCGGATGGGTTAAAGATTTTCACCTCAGCGCCCATCTTTGCCAGCAACCGCCCGGCCTCTTCCGCTGCAAAACGACTGTAGGACCGCTCTCGTACTGAACCGTACAGGATGAGAATACGCGGCATGGTTTCGTTGTTGCCCGTAAGTTTGCTGGCAAGCGCATCATCAAAATAAGCCGGTTCGATTGCTGGTAAGTCGGTCATAAAAAATCTCCATTTCATAAGCTATGCTTTAAAAGTTATCACATATGAAATACCATATGTATTGTTATTTTTTAACGAGGTTAAGCATGCTACAACCTGTTCAGCTTTTTAAACTGCTCGCCGACGAGACCCGTTCGACTATCGTGATGCTTCTCAGGGAGTCCGGTGAAATGTGCGTCTGTGACATCTGTGCGGCAACCGCAGAGTCTCAGCCAAAAATTTCTCGCCATATGGCCCTTTTACGCGAAGCCGAGCTGGTCATCGACCGTCGCGAAGGAAAATGGGTGCATTACCGACTGTCGCCACACATGCCAGCATGGGCTGCGGGTATTATTGATACAGCCTGGAACTGTGAACGAGAAAACATACGCAACAAGCTTAGTAGCGTGGCATCTGCCTCCTGCTGATGGCGATATATATATCCGAATAAACAAATGTGAATGGAGTTTCTGATGTTACTGGCTGGTGCTATCTTTTTATTCACGCTCGTCCTGGTTATCTGGCAACCCAGAGGGTTGGGAATTGGCTGGAGTGCCTCACTGGGCGCAGGTCTGGCATTGCTGACTGGCGTCGTTCATCTGGGGGATATTCCGGTGGTCTGGCAGATAGTGTGGAATGCGACCGCCACCTTTATTGCCGTGATTATCATCAGTCTTCTGCTCGATGAATCCGGCTTCTTTGAATGGGCCGCACTGCACGTTGCCCGTTGGGGGAATGGCCGGGGGCGGCAGCTCTTCACCTGGATCGTCCTGCTTGGCGCGATGGTCGCCGCACTGTTCGCCAACGACGGTGCCGCACTGATCCTGACGCCTATCGTTATCGCGATGCTGCTGGCGCTGGGGTTCAGCCGGGGAGCAACCTTAGCGTTTATCATGGCCGCAGGGTTTATCGCTGACACGGCAAGCCTGCCGCTGATTGTCTCAAACCTGGTAAACATCGTCTCGGCGGATTTCTTTAAGCTTGGTTTCTCCGAATATGCCGCCGTGATGGTCCCGGTTAACCTGGCCGCGATTGCGGCTACGCTGGTGATGCTGCATCTGTTTTTCCGCAAGGACATTCCCGCCGTTTACGACGTTTCTCTGTTGAAAGAACCGAAAGACGCTATACGCGATATGAATACCTTTAAAACCGGCTGGCTGGTTCTGGTGTTGCTTCTGGTGGGATTCTTCGGACTGGAGCCGCTGGGCGTACCGGTCAGTCTGGTCGCAGCCGCTGGGGCATTGCTTCTGTTTGCTGTTGCGAAAAAAGGGCATGCCATTAACACCGGTAAGGTGCTGCGTGGTGCGCCCTGGCAAATCGTTATCTTCTCGCTGGGGATGTACCTGGTGGTCTACGGCTTACGAAATGCCGGTCTGACCCACTATCTCTCTTCCTTGCTGAATCAGCTGGCAGAACAGGGATTGTGGGCGGCAACGCTGGGTACGGGCTTCCTGACGGCCTTCCTGTCATCGGTGATGAATAATATGCCGACCGTGCTGGTTGGAGCGCTGTCGATTGATGGCAGCACAGCAACCGGTGTTATCAAAGAAGCGATGATTTACGCCAACGTCATCGGCAGCGACCTGGGGCCAAAAATTACCCCTATCGGCAGTCTGGCAACGTTACTGTGGCTGCACGTTCTGTCGCAGAAAAACATCAAAATTACCTGGGGATATTACTTCCGGGTGGGCATTGTCATGACAATCCCCGTGCTGTTTGTCACGCTGGCAGCACTGGCGCTTCGTCTGTCTTTCACTTTGTAATGAGATACTGATATGAGCAACATTACCATTTATCACAACCCGGCCTGCGGCACGTCACGCAATACCCTTGAAATGATCCGTAACAGCGGGACTGAACCCACGATTATTCTTTATCTGGAAACACCGCCAACCCGCGAGGAACTTGTAAAGCTGATTGCAGATATGGGGATCACGGTTCGAGCGCTGTTACGCAAGAATGTCGAACCTTTTGAAGCGTTAGGGCTGGCAGAAGACCGCTTTACTGACGAGCAGTTAATCGATTTTATGTTGCTGCACCCTATTCTGATTAACCGGCCAATTGTCGTTACCCCTCTGGGGACTCGTTTATGCAGACCTTCTGAGGTAGTGCTGGATATTTTGACTGATGAGCAACGCGGTGCGTTCACCAAAGAAGATGGTGAACGCGTTGTTGATGAACAAGGTAAACAGCTCAAGAAATAACTATTCTCGGGGGAGTGCTTTGTGCTCCCTTGAGTTTTCCTGACAGTAATGTCACTGCGTCAGAAATCCCATCGTCACTGCCATGCCAAAACCCAGACAATGGACCCGTAGTAATAGTCTGAGGTTAACTGGCACCGAAGATAATTTTTTCAAGTTCCTGCAAATCCTGTTGTGATTGTTCATTAAGATGAGCCTCTGCTTTGTCATACCAGTTCAGCAATTTCTTACCAAGTGGAGTCAAAACAGTGCCGCCACCTTTGTTTCCACCTGTGGAAGTTATGACTACCGGCTTGCCTATCCCTTTGTTCAACGTATCAATCAGGAGCCATGCCCTTTTATAGGGTATTCCCAGATCTTTTGCGGCGGCTGACAGGGAATGAAAACCCTCTATTGCTCGCAACAGATCGATTTTCCCCGGCCCCAGCGAGATATTGTCATTAATGTAAATACGGGGCCTGACTAAAATAAAATCAGAGATTAGCGCTTTTTTATTCATCCTGAGACCTCCGGGCGACGTATTTTTATCTGGTGTGTTTGAACGTTTTGATGGCAGAGATAAGAAGGATCAGCCCAAGTAAAGTCATAAGTGCTTTAACCTGCAACAGGCCGACCAGAAGTCCGCCAGTTGCAGCGCCAATAACTGAGCCGACGACCATCCATATAAACAGCGGCCTCTCTTTCTTGAGAACCTGGAAAGCGTCTGCATTTGTATAACGAGAAAAACCAACAATCATCGTTGGCAGACTGACCATCAGTGACAGGCTTCCGGCTAGCTTGATGTCTACCCCGAAAAGGATAACGATGGTGGGGATAAGAAGCTCGCCGCCAGCCACACCGAGCAACGCTGCAACTATCCCGATAAAGAACCCTGAAACCACACCCGCAATAATAGTGGCAATGCCGGGTTGAAATAACCCGCCTGAAATACTGTGCAGCGGCATCCAAGCTTCAGATAGCATGACGAACGATAGTAAGACAAGCAGGACCAGAATAATTCTGTCCAGCCAGATTCTCGACATCTTAATGGCACGACCTGCGGCCCACCACGCGCCAATAAGACTGCCTGCCAGCAAATTTATGACAATATCAAGATGCGCAACCAACTGATCGAGGGATATAGATTTTGTGCGGAAAATTAATGCAATCGCCACCACGGCAAGGCTCATAGCTTTATTAAAAATGACGGCTTCCAGGGTTGGGATTTTGAAACTACCGATCAGGACGGGAAGGCGGAATTCAGCCCCTCCGAGTCCAATCAGCCCGCCTAAAGCCCCGATAACTGCCCCTGAGAAAAAACCTTTACCATTCCTTTTTGAAACTGAAGACATGTGTTCCTCACTGATTCGTTATGTCATTTTTGACATAACGACAAGAATAACATTGCAGTTGAGAAGTCTGTTAGTTGATTGTAAAGGTCAGGATTGATCCAGATTAAAGCTTATTTAATCTGTAATGGGCCTCATCGTTCATGCTGTAAGAATATTCAAGCAGCCAATACGCAGCTCATTCTTGCATGGACAGACCCTGTAAATAATTCTGTGTAACTGCCATCGTCTTAAAGGTGATCGCTCAGGCGGTCACCGAACTCGATAATAAAACGGCTCATCGCCAGCCGCCAGTTCTGGATCGGCATACTCCATTTTTTCGAAGCATCCTTGATCGCCAGATAAATAACTTTTCTCACCGAGTCGTCCGTCGGGAACACTTTGCGCTTCTTTATCGCCTGCCGGATCACGCTGTTTAGCGATTCGATGGCATTCGTGGTGTAGATTGCCTTACGGATATCGGGAGGATAGCCGAAGAACGTATTGAGATTTTCCCAGTGCGCACGCCAGCTTTTGCTGATTTGCGGATATTTATCATCCCAGACGTTCGCGAACGCATCCAGCGCCATCAGGGCTGCATCTTCCGTTGGAGCCTGATACACCGCTTTCAGTCCGCTGGTGACGGCTTTGTAATCCTTCCATGACACGTATTTCAGGCTGTTGCGCACCATATGGATGATGCACAGCTGGATATGCGTCTGAGGATAAACGCTGTTTACCGCATCCGGGAAGCCCTTCAGGCCGTCCACGCAGGCAATCAGGATATCCTGAAGCCCCCGGTTTTTAAGCTCTGTCAACACGCTGAGCCAGAACTTCGCGCCTTCATTTTCGGCCAACCACATGCCCAGTAATTCTTTCTGACCTTCTGTATTGATACCCAAAGCCAGGAACACCGCTTTGTTTATGACGCTGCCATTCTGACGAACTTTCACCACAATACAGTCAAGATAAACAATGGGATACAGTGCATCCAGAGTCCTATTTTGCCACTCTGTCACCTGTTCTTTAACCGCATCGGTGACTTTAGATATCAGCGTGGGAGACACGTCCGCATCGTACATTTCCTTGAACGTGGCGACGATTTCACGGGTCGTCATGCCTTTGGCATAGAGGGATAAAATCTGGCTATCCATCTGCGTGATGCGCGTCTGATTTTTCTTTATCAACTGAGGTTCAAAGGTGTTTTCACGGTCACGTGGTGTGCTGAGCTCAATCTCGCCGTCGTCGCATAACAGCGTTTTGGATGAATAGCCGTTGCGGGTATTCGAGCCTGATTTTGGGGCGTTTTTCTCGTGTCCGAGATGCTCAGTCAGCTCTGCATTCAGTGCAGTTTCGACGGTAAGTTTCGTCAGCATGCGGGAAAACGCATTGAGATCGGTTTCGGTTTTAAGGCCTTTGGCCAGCTCAGCAGCAAGTGCCTTGAGTTTCTTTTCGTCCATAATTTGCCTGTCTCCGTTGTTGGAGTGAACATATCAAAAACAGGCAGATACACAATTTAAATTACAGTCTCCATGGACATTTGAACTTTGCCCCACCCCGGACATCTCTACTTAGCCTTGACAT
>NZ_JBIEIU010000033.1:0-7137 GCF_052113645.1 Serratia quinivorans
AACAGGTCGCCACAAGTGATTGATTTTTATATTCAACGCTTTATTGACCTAGCGCAATGAAACCCCCACTTTACCCCTTTAGGGGGATTATATACCCCCGGCGCTCCTCTTATCTTACCCCCGACTTTAGCGGGGTTTTATGCTTTTCGGCCAGATGAAACCCGCGACTGCATCAACAATAACAATACAAAAACAGGTTTCATTTACACGGCGATGCCGTGTTTGCAATGTCGAGGAAAAACAGCATGACCGTATTGTCGCGACGCAAACTGCTCGGAGGACAATGGCGTCAGCCAACCGCTGCGATCCGTCCCCCGTGGTCGCGGCAAGGATCCCTTTTTATTACCGCTTGCACTCGCTGCCAGGCCTGCGTTCACGCCTGCGAAACCGGCGTGCTCATCAGCGGCAGCGGCGGTTTTCCCGAAATTGATTTCCAACGCGCGGAATGCACGTTTTGCGGGCGTTGCGCGCAGGCCTGCGCGGAACCGGTGTTTCGTCCACTGACGGAAACCCCCTGGCGGCAGCATGCGGTGTTCGGCAGTGCCTGCCTGGCGCAGCGGGGCGTGGAGTGCCGCAGTTGCCAGGACAGTTGCGAAACTCAGGCGATCCGCTTTCGGCCCCGTTTGGGCGAAATGGCGCAGCCGATGCTGGATACGGCGGCCTGCAACGGCTGTGGTGCCTGCGTCGCCGGTTGCCCGTCTGGCGCCGTCACCCTAACCCAGAGCGAAAATAATGATGAATAACGAATGGCATGTCAGCGGACTGGTCGTGCAGGCGCGCCCGGAAAAAATTTCACAACTCGTCCCGGCCTTGCTGGCGATCGCGGACACGGAAATTCCAGCGCAGGATCAGCAGCACGGCAAGCTGGTGGTCGTGATGCAAGCGGCCAGTTCTCAGGGGCTGCTGGAAAAAATTGAGTCGGTACGCAATCTGGACGGCGTGCTGGCGGTATCGCTGGTTTATCACCAGCAGGACACTCAAGGTGAGGTAACGCCATGAAACTCAGTCGTCGAGACTTCATGAAAGCTAATGCTGCGGTAGCCGCTGCGGCCGCCGCCGGGCTGACTATTCCCACAGTGGCACAGGCGGTGGCAGGCAGTGCTGACGCCATCAAATGGGACAAGGCCCCTTGCCGTTTCTGCGGCACCGGCTGCGGGGTGCTGGTGGGCACCCAAAACGGCCGTATCGTTGCCTCGCAAGGCGATCCGGACGCGGCGGTCAACCGCGGGTTGAGCTGCATCAAAGGCTATTTCCTGCCAAAAATCATGTACGGGAAAGACCGTCTGACTCAGCCTCTGCTGCGCATGAAAGACGGCCAGTACCATAAAGAAGGCGAGTTCACGCACGTCAGCTGGCAGCAAGCTTTCGACATCATGGCCGACAAGTTCAAGCAGGCTTTGAAAGAGAAGGGCCCAGAGGCGGTTGGCATGTTCGGCTCCGGCCAGTGGACGGTGTGGGAAGGCTATGCCGCCGCCAAGCTGCTTAAAGCCGGGCTGCGCTCCAACAACCTGGATCCGAATGCGCGCCACTGTATGGCGTCAGCGGTGGTGGGCTTTATGCGCACCTTCGGCATGGACGAACCTATGGGCTGCTATGACGATATCGAGCAGGCCGACGCCTTCGTGCTGTGGGGCTCCAACATGGCGGAGATGCACCCGATCCTGTGGTCGCGCATTACCGACCGCCGCCTGAGCAATGATCGGGTTAACGTTTCGGTGTTGTCCACCTTCGAGCATCGCAGCTTCGAACTGGCGGACAACGGCATGGTGTTCACGCCGCAGACCGATTTGGCAATCATGAACTACATCGCCAATTACATCATTCAAAACAACGCGGTGGATCAGGAGTTCCTGAATCGGCACGTCAACTTCCGCCGTGGGGCGACGGATATCGGCTATGGCCTGCGTCCGACCCACCCGCTGGAGAAAAAGGCCAAAAACCCGGGCAGCGATGCCTCCGAGCCGATGAGCTTCGAAGAGTACAAGGCCTTCGTGGCGGAATACACGCTGGAAAAAACGGCGCAGATGAGCGGCGTGCCGGAAGACCAACTGGAAGCGCTGGCCAAACTCTATGCCGATCCGAACATCAAGGTGGTGTCGTATTGGACCATGGGCTTCAACCAGCATACGCGCGGCGTGTGGGCCAATAACCTGTGTTACAACCTGCATCTGCTGACCGGCAAGATTTCCAAACCGGGCTGCGGGCCGTTCTCCCTGACCGGTCAGCCTTCCGCCTGCGGCACGGCGCGCGAGGTGGGCACCTTCGCTCACCGTCTGCCGGCCGACATGGTGGTCACCAACGAAAAGCACCGTCAAATCGCCGAGCAAAAATGGCAACTGCCGGCCGGCACCATTCCGGCCAAGGTCGGGCTGCATGCGGTGGCCCAGGATCGTGCACTGAAAGACGGCACCCTGAATGCCTACTGGGTGATGTGCAACAACAACATGCAGGCCGGGCCGAACATCAATGAAGAAAGGATGCCGGGCTGGCGTGACGCGCGCAACTTCGTGGTGGTTTCCGATCCCTATCCGACCGTCAGCGCACTGGCGGCCGATCTGATCCTGCCGACGGCCATGTGGGTGGAGAAAGAGGGCGCTTATGGCAATGCGGAGCGTCGTACTCAGTTCTGGCGTCAGCAGGTGAAAGCGCCGGGCGAGGCGAAATCCGATCTGTGGCAACTGGTGGAGTTCTCCAAACGCTTCAAGGTTGAGGAAGTGTGGCCGGCCGATCTGCTGGCGCAAAAGCCGGAATATCGCGGCAAAACGCTGTATGACGTGCTGTTCGCCAACGGCGAGGTCAATAAGTACCCGCTGTCGGAAATCCCGGCGGACCAGTTGAACGATGAGGCGCGGGAAGTCGGTTTCTATCTGCAGAAAGGGTTATTTGAGGAGTATGCCGGTTTCGGGCGTGGCCACGGTCACGATCTGGCGGCGTTCGACAGCTACCACCAGGAGCGTGGTCTGCGCTGGCCGGTGGTGGACGGTAAAGAGACGCTGTGGCGCTACCGGGAAGGGACGGATCCGTACGTGAAAGCGGGCGAAGAGGTACGCTTCTACGGCAAACCGGACGGCAAGGCGGTGATCTTTGCGCTGCCGTTCGAACCGGCGGCGGAAAGCCCGGATAACGAATATGACCTTTGGTTATCCACCGGCCGCGTACTGGAGCATTGGCACACCGGTACGATGACCCGACGGGTGCCGGAATTACATCGTGCCTTCCCGCAGGCGGTGCTGTTTATCCATCCGCTGGACGCCAAAAGCCGTGGCCTGCGTCGTGGCGATAAGGTCAAGGTGCTGTCGCGTCGCGGTGAGGTGATCAGCGCTGTTGAAACCCGTGGCCGCAACCGCCCACCGCGGGGGCTGGTGTTCATGCCGTTCTTCGATGCGGCGCAGTTGGTGAACAACCTGACGCTGGACGCCACCGATCCGCTTTCTAAAGAAGTCGACTTCAAGAAATGCGCGGTGAAGTTGGAAAAAGTGTGAGGCTGACGAATTGCCAATGAAGACCCCCTTTAATGACCCAGGAGCCAAATAAAATGAAAAGCCCTGTTGTGAAAAAGACGCTTGCCCTGTGGGTGACCTTATTGTCGCTGGCGTTCGCCGGCCTGGCGTTTGCCGCGGGTGATGTTGATCTCAGTAAGTCCCCGGAAGTGTCCGCCACCGTTGGCGGGCCAATATCGATGCCGAAACAGCAGGAACGGATGGCGCTGAACTACGTTAATCAGCCGCCGATGATCCCGCACAGCGTTGACGGTTACCAGATCAGCAAAAACACCAACCGCTGTCTGCAGTGCCATGGGGTGGAACATTACCGTACCACCGGCGCACCGCGCATCAGCCCGACCCACTTTATGGATCGGGACGGCAAGGTGCTGAGCGATGTCGCGCCACGCCGCTATTTCTGCCTGCAGTGCCACGTACCGCAAACCGACGCGGCGCCGATTGTCGGCAATGATTTCCAGCCCATGCCGGGCTTTGGGCGCTAAGCGGGGGAGCTATGAGCGAACGTAAACACACTACGACCGAGAAAAAGCCCGGCCTGCTGTTGCGGGTATGGCGCTGGTGGCGCCGACCAAGCCGCCTGGCGTTGGGCACGCTGTTGCTGCTGGGCTTTGGCGCCGGGATCATCTTCTGGGGCGGTTTCAATACCGGCATGGAGGCGGCGAATACCGAGCAGTTCTGTATCGGCTGTCATGAAATGCGCGAAAACGTTTATGAGGAGTACATGGGCACCGTGCATTACAACAACCGCAGCGGCGTGCGTGCGACCTGCCCGGATTGCCATGTGCCGCATGAATGGGCACCAAAAATGTTGCGTAAGCTGAAGGCCAGCAAGGAGCTGTATGCCAAGGCATTCGGCCTGATCGATACGCCGCAGAAATTTGACCAGCACCGGCTGGCGATGGCGAACAACGAATGGGCGCGCATGAAGGCCAACGATTCGCAAGAGTGTCGTAACTGCCATAATTTTGACTATATGGACTTCACCGCGCAAAAAACCGTGGCGGCGAAGATGCACGACAAGGCCATTACCGAAGGCAAGACCTGCATCGACTGCCACAAGGGCATCGCCCATAAGCTGCCGGATATGCGCGACGTTCCTAAGGGGTTCTAACCCTTTTGCTGTAAAAAGCCCCGTTGTTCTTCATGAGCGACGGGGTTTTTTGTTGCAAATCCATTGCCCCTTCGGTGCTGAATCGCGGTATCATTTTTACGTTTCAGCTAACGGAAAAGAAGAAGGGTTCATGTCAGCGAAAATTGAGAATGTGAAGAAAGAGCTGTTGTCGGATAACTGGTATGTGCTGCACAAATATACTTTTGATCTCAAGCGTAAGGATGGCGGTTCCGTTCAGCAGATGCGTGAAGTTTACGATCGCGGCAATGGCGCGACCATTTTGCTGTATAACCGCGCCAAGGGGACTGTGGTGCTGACCAATCAGTTCCGTATGCCAACCTACGTTAATGGCAACGACAGCGGCATGCTGTTGGAGGCCTGCGCCGGGTTGCTGGATGCCGATTCTCCGGAGCAATGCGCACGCCGCGAAGCGGTGGAAGAAACCGGTTTTCAGGTCGGTGACGTTAAGAAGATTTTCGAAGCCTATATGTCGCCGGGTGGCGTGACCGAGATCGTGCATTTCTTTATCGCTGAATACCATGACGACGAACGCAATGCGGCCGGTGGCGGTATCGAAGATGAAGATATTGAAGTGGTGGAGCTGCCCTTTAGCGAAGCGGTGGCGATGATGGCCGACGGACGTATCAAAGACGGCAAAACCATTATGCTGCTGCAATACCTGCAAATTCACCGGATTATGGGCTGAGGCAGGCTGATCATCTCGCCGGCGAACGGCGAGATGAATACCATGTTCGTTAGCCGTGCTTGCGGGCGTTAGGCGGATCGGTCGGGGTTTTTTGTGGCATTGTCGGCATGTACAATGAGTGGCAGAGCCGGTTATGGTTTAATTGCTTGCTTCTCCTCAGCTCGCCTGGCGTAGTTTTTAACTGTTTCTTGAATATCCGGGTAAAAACCTGCTGAGAATCAAAACCATAGTCCAGTGCGATATCCATGATTTTTCTGTCGGTGAATCTCAGTGCGATCGCCGCCTCGGTGACTCGCCGCATTCTGATATATTGGGCAATCGTCAGTCCGGCATGCAATTTGAAAAGCCGTTGAATATGAAATCGGCTGTAGCCGGATTTCTTGGCAATGGTCTTTATATCCAACTCTGCGCCTAAATTGTTTTCTATCCATTTAAGCATGTCATTAATAAAAATCTGCATATTAATTGCCATGGAAAACTCCTTTTATCGCATAGGCTTTCTGGGACGCTCATACTCTGTTGTGTGGGTGAATGGCCTCTGATTTATAAAAAGAATGCTGACGGCGTATGGGGTGAACTCCCGGCTTCATGCGTGGCGATAAGGAAAGATACCGTCGAATAGGACATCAATTTCATTAGGGGTTAACAACGATGAAATATCGGCGCCGTTGACATACCAATAGGACAGCGAGTGGAAGTTGTTCTCTTTAAACAGGGTGTCTAACGTGCTGGTGGCAAGGGTTATCGGCACATAAACCAGGTTGTTTTTTATCATGGCGTGCAGCTTATGCTGCCCCAAAATCAAACCCAGTTTGAACGTATAGTGAATGATGGCGTCTGCATTGACGCAGAGCAGGCGCTGCAGGTTAATCACCATAATGTTATGCGAGATAACCTTCACGATAACGGCGTTTTTCGTCTCTTCATCCCAGATTAAAATGTCTCCATCCGCCAGCGTGCTGTTGGGCGGCATAAACACGGCCAGCCTCAGCCCATCATGGGTGGATTGCTGATGACACTCTTTTTGCAACTGTGCCGAATCCAGGATGAGATAATCTGGAGAGGTTCCACGGATCTTGTCTTGCCACTCTTTGCTCTGATTTATGTTTCCAAGTGTTTCGCTGATAATAATCATGGTGTCTCCATCATGTTGGATTTAAATATCCATGTGTAATGGCCTTGGGTGTTTATAAATGCGGGAGGAAACATTTTTTATCTTGTGTTTTTTATTTTATCCTTCTGGGGTTTTAAAATAGGAATGAAAATTACACGCTATATTAGCATCGTTCAATCTATTAATTTTTATCTTTTGATCGGTTAAATCTATCGGTTGTATCGATCGAAAAATAAATATCAATAGTCTCGAACTATTGTATTTTGTTGATTTTATTTATAACACAATGATTATATTGAATGTTTTGTTTTGGTTATTTAAATGTGTTCAACCTGATCCCGGGTTCTCCTCCTCATTGGTTATATGGGGTGTTTATCAATATGCATTTTTGCAATAAAAATAATGGCATTAAAAATCAATAAATGTCTCCATAACTGATTTCTTAATAAAACTATCGCGGGGGTTATTTTATTTCCATTATATCTTTATGATGGTTTTCGGCCCGTTTTAAATAAAACTAAAGAATAAGCTACCTGATTATGGTTAGTTCATTGAGGGGCGGGGAGAATAGGGGAGAGGGTTTCTGGCTGAATTAAAAAGCCCGGCAAGGTGCCGGGCTGATGGGCGTCACCCTCTCCCAAAGGAGAGGGAATGACTATTTCAGCAGTGCCTGCGCCTTGGCCACCACGTTATCCACGGTGAA
>NZ_JBIEIU010000034.1:0-5445 GCF_052113645.1 Serratia quinivorans
CCGTAGGTTTTAGCCAGAACGGTAGTGATTGCTGCAGTCAGGGTAGTTTTACCGTGGTCAACGTGGCCGATAGTACCGACGTTAACGTGCGGTTTTGAACGTTCAAACTTTTCTTTAGACATCGATTGTCCCTCTAAGACACGGATAAATCGGTGGTATCACCACATCAACCAAGCATTTGCTTGTTGAATCCAGAACAGAAAGAAAATCAGGGGGCGAGATTATAAGAAGTGGTGCTGATAGGCAGATTCGAACTGCCGACCTCACCCTTACCAAGGGTGCGCTCTACCAACTGAGCTATATCAGCACATCTTGGAGCGGGCAGTGGGAATCGAACCCACATCATCAGCTTGGAAGGCTGAGGTAATAGCCATTATACGATGCCCGCATCCTGGAACTCGGCTACCTGACTTTTCTGTAGAATTTTTAGATGGGAGAAGGATTGTTCATCGCTTAACTCTCACCCTTCGGGCCGGCTGCGCTATGCGCGGCACAACTCGAACCTTGCGAAGGCTTTCGCCTTCCCCTTCTGCAATTTAACCGTTGCGAGATTATCGCTGGCCAGTTAACTGCCTAAGGCAAGATATGGTGGTGGGGGAAGGATTCGAACCTTCGAAGTCTGTGACGGCAGATTTACAGTCTGCTCCCTTTGGCCGCTCGGGAACCCCACCAGATTTTAACTACTGTGACTTGATTGGTGCCGGCTACCGGAATCGAACTGGTGACCTACTGATTACAAGTCAGTTGCTCTACCAACTGAGCTAAGCCGGCATCAAGTGCAGCGCATTCTAGGTAGACCGGACGGCCTATGCAACAAAAAAATTGCGTTAGCTGCACTTTCGCTCATAAATCACCCAATTTTGTACAGTGTCTGGCAATTCACAGCGCGTAGCGTGCAAACATTCATCAATTGTGAGAATCATTCTCTACAATTTAATGCGTTTTTTGCAAGTATTGACCCTTCCTTTCTCCGTGCCCGTTATCTCAAACCTGTTAACCCCAATCAGAAAACTGTGAGCCGGATCGATGCACCAGTAAAGGGAAGAGTGCTCCATATGGCGGCATCCACTACAATGATCCTTCATCTCTTTCGCCGCCAGCGTGCCCGCCACCACTCTGGCGCAGTTATTGCTTATCTTCATTACCCCCTCACCCAGGAGGAATGACCGATGAAAATTGTCCTGATTAATGCCGCCACCCTGCCCATTTACCGTGATGAATTGGCTCGTCTGTTGACCGATGCGGTGACGCATGGAGCCTCAGTGGGCTACGACACGCTGATCCCGCATGAAGATGCCGAGAGTTACTTCCACAGCTTGCGCCCTGCCCTGGCTAAAGCAGAGCTGTTGCTGTGGATTGCCAGAGACGAGCGCGGCGTCATCGGCACGGTCCAACTTGAGCTGTGCCAGAAACCGAATGGGCGCAACCGTGCTGAGGTCCAAAAACTGTTAGTTCACAGCCGTGCGCGCCGCAAGGGTGTCGGACAGGCCCTGATGAAGGCATTGGAACTGTCGGCGCTACAACAGCAGCGTGGTCTGCTGTATCTCGATACACAGGCGGGTTCCGCCGCAGAAGCGTTGTATCGCTCCCTGGGTTATCGCTGCCTGGGAGAGTTGCCCGACTATGCCGCCGCGCCCGATGGCTACTACCATCCGACGGTCATTTATTACAAACGCCTGTTCGCGGTTAACCAAGCTTCCCCCGCCATCGCCAGCTAGCCTGAAAGCGGTATCATTCCCCAAAGATACCGCTTTGCAACGCCTCTGCAATCAACTGCGCGCCGCTTCTCACTATTGACATAAACTGCCGCCAATCGACAACTTTTGCGAAAAAAGTCTACGCCAAAAACGAAGCTGTCTATAATATGCAGCTTGTTTATTATCTGGAGTTGGCGTCCGGCGCCTTTCCCAACCTGCGTTAACAGGCAGAATTTGGCTTATGATAAAAAGAGATCAATCTTTAGCGACGCCCTATCTTCAGTTCGATCGTACCCAGTGGGCTGCGTTACGAGATTCGGTGCCGCTGACACTGTCGGAAGAAGAGATTGTTAAACTAAAAGGGATTAACGAAGATCTCTCTTTGGAAGAGGTAGCACAGATTTATCTGCCGCTATCGCGGTTGCTGAACTTCTATATCAGTTCCAACCTGCGCCGTCAGGCCGTACTTGAGCAATTTCTCGGCACCGATGGACAAAAAATCCCCTACGTTATCGGCATTGCCGGCAGCGTCGCCGTAGGCAAAAGCACCACTGCACGTTTGCTGCAGGCTTTACTCAGCAGTTGGCCGGAGCACCGTAGCGTCGAACTGATCACCACCGACGGTTTCCTGCATCCGAATAAGGTGTTGAACGAACGCGGGCTGATGAAGAAAAAAGGCTTTCCACAGTCTTACGATATGCACAGCCTGGTGAAATTCGTTTCTGAAGTGAAATCCGGCGCCAAACGCGTAACCGCTCCGGTATATTCCCATTTGATTTATGATGTTGTTCCCGAAGGCAATAAAGTCATCGAACAGCCTGACATCCTTATTTTGGAAGGGCTGAACGTATTACAAAGCGGCATGGATTATCCTCATGATCCGCATCGTGTTTTTGTTTCTGACTTTGTTGATTTCTCAATATACGTCGATGCGCCGGAAGAACTGCTCCAATCTTGGTATATCAACCGATTCCTTAAATTTCGTCAGGGAGCGTTTTCTAACCCTGATTCTTATTTCCATAATTACTCAAAATTGCCGGAACCCGAGGCGATCAATATAGCCACCCAGTTATGGAATGAGATTAATGGATTGAATTTACAGGAAAATATCCTTCCAACACGTGAGCGTGCTAGCCTGATCATGACTAAAAGTGCTAATCATGCGGTCGAGAGCGTTCGTTTGAGAAAATAATCCAATTAACGATAAGGGGCTTTAAAACCCCTTATTGGTAATGAATTATTCAGCGCTACGTAGAGATATTTCCCCACCAATGAATGGTTTAATAACACCGTTTTGCTCAAGCAATAATGCCCCTTGCTGATCGATACCACGCGCAGTGCCGAAAATTTGTTGTTCGCCAATTAATAGTTTCACCGGTCGATCAATAAAGTTATCCAAAGCGTGCCAGCGCGAAATAAAAGGTGTCAAACCATCAATCTCAAACTGACGCAGCGATTGGCGCAACTCATTAAGCAAGGTCGCAGCCAATTCATTACGATCGATATTAATCCCCGCTTCCTGCAGGTTTATCCAGCCCTGGTTAATTGCATTGGCATTGGTTTCACGCATTGCCAAATTGATGCCTGCGCCAATGACCAACTGTGCCGCATCACCGGTTTTCCCCGTTAACTCGACCAAGATACCGGCCAGCTTACGATCGTTAAGGTATAGATCGTTCGGCCATTTGACCCTGACATCCGCCGCACCGAGGCCTTGCAACACTTCAGCCATCACTATGCCGATCACCAGGCTCAGACCCATTGCAGCTGCCGGTCCCTGATCCAGACGCCAAAACATCGAAAGATACAGATTGGCACCAAAAGGAGAGATCCATTGACGCCCACGTCGGCCCCGCCCGGCCTGCTGATATTCGGCGACGCAGGCATCGCCCGATTGCAATTCAGCAATGCGATCCAACAGATATTGGTTGGTAGAATCCACGACCGGCAGCACGGTGACACGCTTGTCTGCCAGTTGGCTGAGAATACGTTCGGCATCCAACAATTGGATTGGGCCAGGCAGGCTGTAGCCTTTTCCCGGTACGGTAAACACATCCAGGCCCCACTCGCGGATCGTCTGGATATGCTTATTAATTGCTGCACGGCTCATTCCCAGCAATTCACCCAGATGCTCGCCAGAATGGAAGCCGCCATCGGCCAGTATCGCAATAAGCTTGAGGGGGACTTTGGTATCCTTCATGACAGAACCTCTACTGCATTTAACTCACCATCCGCACCGATAAAGCGAACTTCTGGCTCTAGCCATACATCAAACTTTTTCGCTACCTTGTTGCGTACGTGGCGAGCCAAGGCTACCACGTCCTGACTGGTGGCATTATCCACATTAACCAGAACAAGCGCCTGTTGGCTATGTACCGCCGCCCCACCAATCTGGTGGCCTTTCAGCTCACACTGATCGATTAACCAGCCTGCAGCCAGCTTCACTTGGCCATCCTGCTGCGGGTAATGCGGCATGCCTGGATATTCGGCCATCAGCGCAGTGGCCTTCTCATTACTGACCAACGGATTTTTGAAGAAACTGCCGGCATTCCCTGTCACCTTAGGGTCGGGCAACTTACTGCGGCGCATGGCGCACACGGAATCAAACACCTGACGTGGCGTCACCGTTTGCGGATCCAGCTTGGTCAGATCGCCATAATTCAGCATCGGCTCCCATTGCTTGTTCAGCCGCAGGCCAACGCCAACAATGATGTGTCCTTTCTGGAAGTGATGTTTAAAAATGCTCTCACGGTAGCCAAATCCGCAATCTGATGCCGGAATACGATCGATAGCGCCCGTACTCAGATCCAACAGATCAACGTAGTCGCATACACTCTTGAGTTCGATGCCATAGGCGCCGATATTCTGAATGGGAGCAGAGCCGACCAGGCCAGGGATCAATGCCAGGTTTTCCAGGCCGGGAATGCTGGTATCCAGCGTGCGGCAAACCAAGCCATGCCAATTTTCACCTGAGCTGACATGGAGGAACCAGGCATCTTTTTCTTCTCTGATATCAATGCCTTTTAATTGATTGATCATGACCGTACCGGCAAAGTCCTCAAGAAATAGGACATTACTTCCTTCACCGAGTACCAGCAGCGGCTCTTGGCGCTTCTGCGTTTTCTGCCAAATCTTGATCATTAATTCTATTGTGTTTGCCATGACCAGATGCGCTGCGTTAGCCGGGAGCGCAAAGGTATTGTGGTTTTTTAATGACGCACTTTCAGTAGACATAACGATAAATACCTATACGGAAATGAACCTCCACCTAGTCTACTCGATTCGGCACGTCAGGCTAATACTTGTTTTCATTGATATTGCTTTTATCTGGAGATCATCCACAGATGAAATATTTCTAATTGTTTTATAAGGTAATTTCTATATAAATTAATTATGTAATACATTAAAGATAATGAGTAACACGATTAATAACAGTATTGTCTTAGAGGTAGGGCTTATTGTTGCAAGCCGAAGCGATCTATTCAGCCTGGTTTATATTCATCTGAAGCTAGTTATCTTCTTTAAGCATTGTATATATCTATAAATATAACAAGATGGGACTTATTTGCAGGAAATTACGGGGAGTCTACTATCAAGGCGTGGTGTAGATGCGCTTTTTTTCTTTTCCGCATAGCAAAAAGGCCATCCTTGCGGATGGCCTCTTGGCTTAATTGATGCCTGGCAGTGTCCTACTCTCGCATGGGGAGACCCCACACTACCATCGGCGCTACGGCGTTTCACTTCTGAG
>NZ_JBIEIU010000035.1:0-2736 GCF_052113645.1 Serratia quinivorans
GTAAGCGCCCTGTGTAGGACGTAGCGTAAGGATTATTTTACGGTTGTCAGGTTCCAGGGCAGCAGTTCGTGCACCCGGTTCGATGGCCAGTCGCTGATTTTGCCGAGTACATCGCGCAACCAGCCCTCTGGCTCCACGCCATTCAGCTTGCAGGTGCCTAGCAGACTGTAGATGATCGCCGCAGCTTCACCGCCTTTGTTCGAGCCCGCGAACAACCAGTTTTTTCGCCCCAACGCCACGCACCGCAACGCGTTTTCAGCGATGTTGTTGTCGATTTCGACCCAACCGTCTCCGCAGAACACGTTCAGCGCACCCCACTGCTTCAGCATGTAGCCGAACGCCTTCGCCATTTCTGCGTGTATAGACAGCGTTTTCATCTGTTCCTGGATCCACTCGTACAGCGACTGCATCAGCGGCCGGCTCTTTTCTTTCCTGACCGCCAGCCGACTTTCCGCCGGGCTGCCCCGGATATCGGCCTCAATGGCATACAGCTCCGCTATTCGTCTGAGCGCCTCGGTCGTCAGCGCCGTTGGGCGCCGGGCATGCTCGTCGTGGATTTTTCTTCGCGCGTGCGCCAGGCACGCCGCTTCCGTCACTCGACCGGTTTCATACAGCGCGTCATAACCGCCATACGCATCCGCCTGCAGTACGCCACGGTATTCCGCTAGGTGCCCTTGAGGATGTGCACCCTTGCGGTCTGGCGAGTAGGCGAACCACACCGCCGGTGGCATCGATGCCCCGGCGTTTCGGTCATCCCGCACGTAGACCCATAACCGGGCGGTGCGTGTTTTGCCATTGCCCGGTGCCTGTACCGGCACCGTCGTATCGTCAGTATGCACCTTGCCCGCCGACAGGATGTACCGGTTCAGCGCATCGGCCAGCGGACTCAGTTTTTCCGCCAGTGCCTGCACCCAACGCACCATCGTGTTACGGCTCAGCTCAAGGCCGTGCCGCGCGTAGATTTCGCTCTGACGATACAGCGGCGTATGCTCAACGTATTTACTCACCAGGATACGCGCCAGCAGCCCCGGGCTGGCATAACTGCGGTCCAGCGGCTTCGCCGGCAAGGGGGCCTGCACGATGGCATCGCACTTCCGGCAGGCCAGCTTCGGCCGCACCGTTTCGATGACCCTGAAGGCATTGTTGATGATATCCAACTGATCGCTGACCGTTTCACCCAGCGCCGCCAATTCGCCGGCGCAGACCGGGCAGACCTTTTCCGCCGGTTCGATACGCACGGTCTCACGTGGTAACGTCGGCGGCAGCGGCTTGCGCGATGAAGGGCGCGGTGTGACCGGTTTTTCTGCCGACCCTTCTGGAACAACGCCTGTTTCAGCAGACTCCGCCGTTACCGCTGCTACGGCCTCCAGACACCCCTTGGCGGTATGCAGCCGGCCTTCCATTTCGTCCAACCGTTTTTCGGCCTCGCGGATTTTTTTCTCGAGCTTGTTGCGCAGTTTTTCCGAGCTTTGGCCGAACAGCATCCGTTTGAGTTTATCGAGCTGGCTCTTCAGGCGTTCGATTTCCCGCTCATAGCCGGCTACCTGCCCTTCATAGCGGCACATCTGAGCCTGGAGCTGCTTTAGCAACACCTGCTGCTGGTGCACCATGGTTTTCAGCGCGTCAATGTCGTCGGGGATTTCGGTTTTCATCTCTCAACATTACAACAGGTTATACGCGCAGGCCAGACGGATATACGCGCTGAGGGTGTTTCCAGTTGAGGCCTTCGAGCAACATGGCCAACTGCGCTGGCGTCAGGTGGATTTTGCCGTCGCTGACGGAGGGCCAGACGAAGTGACCGCGCTCCAGGCGCTTGACGAACAGGCAAAGGCCATCCTCATCGGCCCACAGTATTTTTATCATGTCACCGCGGCGTCCGCGGAAGATGAACAGATGGCCGCCGAACGGGTCGTCGTTGAGCACGTTCTGCACGCGCGACGCCAGACCGTTGAAGCCGTTGCGCATGTCGGTCACGCCGGCAACCAGCCAAACTCGGGAGCCTGAAGGCAAGGTGATCATGGTTTTCCAACCTCACCCAGTTCACGGACCAGCGCCTGCAACATTGCTGCTGTGACAGCACCACTCAGGCGTAATGTTCCGGCGGGCATAAGCAGCTCACAGGTCAATGCTGACGCTGTTGTGTGGGGTAAATCCGTTTGGCGACGGCTGCCGCCCGTTGCCGGGACAGGTGAATCAGACGTTTTTGCGGGAGAAAGCGCGACGGGGATCAGAGCAGCACCCTGCCGATTATCAGGCGTCAGTTTCCCCAATTTATATTGATGGCGCCAGTTGAACAGCAGGTTGGCATTGATATCGTTGGCACGCGCAACATGAGCCACGCTGACACCCGGTTTCATCGTTAGCTCAACGAGGTGGAGTTTGAAGCCGTTGGAGTAATTGGGTCTGCGCTGCTGAACATCGCCGTCTGGCCTGGGGCGGGTTGAAGGGTAGAGCGTCAACTCGAGTTTGTCAGCAGTCCAGCTGTCATCAAGCGGCCACATAAGGTTAGCCCGCAGGAAGCGCTGAACCAGTTTATGGACAGCGGACATGCCCACGTCAAGTTGTTCGCCGATTTGGCGGAAAGAAAGACCGGCTTCGAACCTTAAGCGGAGCGCCTCGGTGATGAAGGGCCGGGAGGGTTTGTATTCATACATGGGATAATGTCCATTTTCGCGAAAGTGGACATTATCGTGAACAGGAAAATACAGGGGAAGACGGTGCTGATGGAGCGCTTAC
>NZ_JBIEIU010000036.1:0-2021 GCF_052113645.1 Serratia quinivorans
CGGGTGCACGAACTGCTGCCCTGGAACCTGACAACCGTAAAATAATCCTTACGCTACGTCCTACACAGGGCGCTTACGCAGGATGTACGCTGGCGGGGTATATTCCTGCCATTTCCCTTCTCATAGAGACTTCCTCGTAAATAAATCAGGAACCTGGCCCCCTCCGGCAACTGGCCGGCGATGCCGTCCAGCCGTCAGCCCGACTGCGCTAACCGGGCGAGCTGCCCGGCAAGCTTCGCCGAACCCCTATGGGTTTCGGGCCTGCCGGCTACGGTCTGAGGGCAAAGGTCACGGGCCCGCTTGCAGCCGGCTACTGCCGGCGCCGCTTATCACTGTTCGTCACCAGGGCGACGATCGCTAAGGACGCCCCGTCGTTCCGCCGTGTCGGGTGTGTTCATCCTCTCCGTATATCGGTGGCTATCTCCCGTGCGATCCCTTGCGCGGAGGGCTGCTTGTAGCACCGCCGCCCGCGTGAGCGCAAGGGTTAAATGCACGCCGCCAGCGGCGCCCTTGCGCTCCCCCGTTCGTCGTTGCTCCCTTGCCCTTTGCCGCGAAAGGTCCCGACGAGAGATGAATTAACCACCAGGCAGGAGAGAAGAATGAACACACAGAACGTCAACGTCAAAACCGCCGCTCAGGAGCCCTCGGAAAGATGGGGGAAAACCCCTGTTCTGATGTTTTCGGGGAAATACCCGGATGCCGACAGGGTAATGAGCCGACAACTTGAATTCATGGACGAGCTGCACGGTGCTTCAGTTTCTCCCGACGAGCTGGAGCAGGCACTTTATGAAATCTTCAAAACGATGACGGATCGTGTCGCGTTCGACGGGGTGGCGTATTTCAATCCCGACAAGCCAAAAATCGTTTATGAGGTTGCCAAGTATTGGGTTAAGGCTCAGCGCCTTGCCGGTGAATATTTTGGCACCATCGGGAACGCGGCATGGGAACACGCGCGGTATCGCCTCGCTATCACATTGGCAATCGATAACTCGTATGTCTGATTTTAACCGTCTGGGCGGCAATAGCTCGGAGCAATCAAGTAAGGAGGTGTTTACCGGGAAACGCAAACCCGTAAATGAAAAAAGCAGCGTTTCCGCTGCTATCTCGTGCCGGTCTACCCCTAGGAAAGTTAGCCCGGCTCTCAATAATCGATTGGAGTAAAAACTATGACTATTGAAGGTTCAATCATTACATCAACCGCTTTGTATGTAAAGCAGTTGGCGGCAAATAACGAATTGCCGAAAAAACAAACTCGCATCCTGCGAGACAGCCTCGCTGCCGCTGCGGTTCAGCCTGAACTGCGTGCATTGGGTCGGCATATTGCCAAATGTCAGCGTAAACGCCAGCCGGTACGTATTCCGGCCATGCGCGGCAGCGAGTTGGGGCAGGTATTACGCACGTTGGAACTGAAACGGGCCTACGCCTGATAACACTGACTGCCGTCCCTTCTGGGCGGCAGTTTTCCCGACTCAAACAGGAGACGCACATGACATTTTCAACAGTAGAGCAGTCTAGCAAGTGCCTCGGTGTGATGGCTGATATCACCGTTAACCCTTCCCAGGGGGGCGACCTCATTCCTTCAGTGTCCATTGATCGTATTATCGCGCAGCGCAACAGTGGCATTGCGCAATTTATGGACGGAATGACGCTTATCCATGCCGCAGCTAAACAGCTCTCTGCGGCTGCCAACAAGGATAATCTTTATGGATTCAGCGATGTAGTAAAACTTGCATTGGACTGGCGGGACAAGCCTGAGAAATACGGTGATGCGGTTGCCAAGTTGATTGATCAGAAAGTATGGGATCGGTTGCTGAGTGATACCGGCATGTACACGCTGATGAGCAGCAAACAACGGGATGAATGGGATCGCCAACTGAACAGCAAGGATTGCCCGGAGGTCACGCTTGAGACTGTGCTGGCGACGTTCAAGCAGTTGAATTCAGAGTAAGCGCCCTGTGTAGGACGTAGCGTAAGGATTATTTTACGGTTGTCAGGTTCCAGGGCAGCAGTTCGTGCACCCG
>NZ_JBIEIU010000037.1:0-1447 GCF_052113645.1 Serratia quinivorans
TGGACTGACCCCATAAAGTTGGACGGTTCATATTAAGCGGCTTTCAGGGCCTGGGTTCGGTATTCTACCGGACTCAGGCCTTTTAATTTCAGGCTTATCCGTTCGTTGTTGTAATAATGGATATAGTCCTCTATCGCTTCCCTTAGTTCTTTGACACTGCTGAACTGCCTCAGATAAAAACACTCCGATTTCAGCGTACCGAAGAAGTTCTCCATCACCGCATTATCCAGGCAGTTTCCTTTACGCGACATACTTTGCGTCAGGCGCTGTGCCTTTAACCTGGCCTGATAACCTGCCATTCGATACTGCCAGCCCTGATCCGAGTGCAACAGCGGGGTATCTTCTGGACTGAGCTTCGAGAACGCATCGTGCAGCATCGTGTTAACCATCTCCATCACCGGCCTTTCCGACAAGCTGTAGGAGATAATCTCTCGGTTAAACAGATCGAGAACCGGCGACAGGTAAAGCTTTTTACCCTGCACCGAGAACTCTGTCACATCCGTAACCCACTTTTCGTTGGCTTTTGAGGCACCGAAGTTCCGGCTCAGGATGTTAGGCGCGGCCATGCCCGTTTCTCCTTTCCAGGCGCGATATTTCTTCACCCTTATCAGAGACCGGAGCGACAGCTCTGCCATCAGTCGCTGTACTGCTTTATGGTTCACCAGCAACCCCTGCTTTCTCAGGGAGAGCGTGACCCTGCGATAACCATAACGCCCTTTGTGATAGTGATAAATCTCTCTGATTTTGTCTTTCAGCCCGGCATGCCGGTCCACTTGCTTCAGCGCATTCATATTGTGGTACCACGTACTGCGGGACATACCCGCTGCACGCAGAAGGTCACTGAGTGCATGCTCCCGCCTTAGCTCACTGATTACTCTGGCTTTCTGCCGTTTCTCTCGTCTTGAACCAAGGCTTTCAGCTTTTTTAGATAGGCATTCTCTGCACGCAGGTAACGGAGTTCAGCCCGCAGTTCTTCGGGCGATAACTTTTCCAGCGCTGCATCGGTAAGTGGAGATTTTTTTTGGGGGGATGTCATGTCCATGCTCCGACCTGGTTTTATGCTCAGAAGTCCTTTCTCACCAGTGTCTTTGTAGACATTAACCCAGTGCCGGACAACGGTTTCATTTGAGATATTAAACCGTGCAGCAGCTTCACGCATCGAAAGTTCTTCACTGAGAGTTGTCCGGGCGACAACCAGCCGGAACTCAGGAGAATGGCGGTCATTTTTCCAGGTAATGCCATCAATACCGTGGAGTTGCCAGGCTCTTACCCAGCGACGAACTGACGTTCTTTCGACACCAAAACGTGCTGCGGTCCGTTGTGCCCCATCTTTGCCGGAGAGGTAGTGGCTGACCACTGCCAGTCTGGTTTCGAGGGAGTATTTTGGTTTTGCCATAAAAAACTGCACCTTATTCAGTTGGGTGTCCAACTTTTGGGGTGCAGTTCA
>NZ_JBIEIU010000038.1:0-1193 GCF_052113645.1 Serratia quinivorans
GTGACTGCGTACCTTTTGTATAATGGGTCAGCGACTTATATTTTGTAGCAAGGTTAACCGTATAGGGGAGCCGTAGGGAAACCGAGTCTTAACTGGGCGAATAGTTGCAAGGTATAGACCCGAAACCCGGTGATCTAGCCATGGGCAGGTTGAAGGTTGGGTAACACTAACTGGAGGACCGAACCGACTAATGTTGAAAAATTAGCGGATGACTTGTGGCTGGGGGTGAAAGGCCAATCAAACCGGGAGATAGCTGGTTCTCCCCGAAAGCTATTTAGGTAGCGCCTCGTGAACTCATCTTCGGGGGTAGAGCACTGTTTCGGCTAGGGGGCCATCCCGGCTTACCAAACCGATGCAAACTCCGAATACCGAAGAATGTTATCACGGGAGACACACGGCGGGTGCTAACGTCCGTCGTGAAGAGGGAAACAACCCAGACCGCCAGCTAAGGTCCCAAAGTCATGGTTAAGTGGGAAACGATGTGGGAAGGCATAGACAGCCAGGATGTTGGCTTAGAAGCAGCCATCATTTAAAGAAAGCGTAATAGCTCACTGGTCGAGTCGGCCTGCGCGGAAGATGTAACGGGGCTAAACCATGCACCGAAGCTGCGGCAGCGACGCTTAGGCGTTGTTGGGTAGGGGAGCGTTCTGTAAGCCGTTGAAGGTGACCTGTGAGGGTTGCTGGAGGTATCAGAAGTGCGAATGCTGACATAAGTAACGATAAAGCGGGTGAAAAACCCGCTCGCCGGAAGACCAAGGGTTCCTGTCCAACGTTAATCGGGGCAGGGTGAGTCGACCCCTAAGGCGAGGCCGAAAGGCGTAGTCGATGGGAAACAGGTTAATATTCCTGTACTCGGTGTTACTGCGAAGGGGGGACGGAGAAGGCTAGGCTAGCCGGGCGACGGTTGTCCCGGTTTAAGCGTGTAGGGGGAGTGACCTGGTAAATCCGGTTACTTATCTAACCCTGAGGCGTGATGACGATGCACTACGGTGCAGAAGTAGTTGATGCCAAGCTTCCAGGAAAAGCCTCTAAGCATCAGGTAACACAGAATCGTACCCCAAACCGACACAGGTGGTCAGGTAGAGAATACCAAGGCGCTTGAGAGAACTCGGGTGAAGGAACTAGGCAAAATGGTGCCGTAACTTCGGGAGAAGGCACGCTGGCGCGTAGGTGAAGAGACTTGCTCTCGGAGC
>NZ_JBIEIU010000039.1:0-1172 GCF_052113645.1 Serratia quinivorans
GAAGCCAGTCGCAGATACCAGCTGGCTGCAACTGTTTAATAAAAACACAGCACTGTGCAAACACGAAAGTGGACGTATACGGTGTGACGCCTGCCCGGTGCTGGAAGGTTAATTGATGGGGTCAGCCGCAAGGCGAAGCTCTTGATCGAAGCCCCAGTAAACGGCGGCCGTAACTATAACGGTCCTAAGGTAGCGAAATTCCTTGTCGGGTAAGTTCCGACCTGCACGAATGGCGTAATGATGGCCAGGCTGTCTCCACCCGAGACTCAGTGAAATTGAACTCGCTGTGAAGATGCAGTGTACCCGCGGCAAGACGGAAAGACCCCGTGAACCTTTACTATAGCTTGACACTGAACATTGAGCCTTGATGTGTAGGATAGGTGGGAGGCTTTGAAGTGTGGACGCCAGTCTGCATGGAGCCAACCTTGAAATACCACCCTTTAATGTTTGATGTTCTAACTCGGCCCCATAATCTGGGGTGAGGACAGTGTCTGGTGGGTAGTTTGACTGGGGCGGTCTCCTCCCAAAGAGTAACGGAGGAGCACGAAGGTTAGCTAATCACGGTCGGACATCGTGAGGTTAGTGCAAAGGCATAAGCTAGCTTGACTGCGAGAGTGACGGCTCGAGCAGGTACGAAAGTAGGTCTTAGTGATCCGGTGGTTCTGAATGGAAGGGCCATCGCTCAACGGATAAAAGGTACTCCGGGGATAACAGGCTGATACCGCCCAAGAGTTCATATCGACGGCGGTGTTTGGCACCTCGATGTCGGCTCATCACATCCTGGGGCTGAAGTAGGTCCCAAGGGTATGGCTGTTCGCCATTTAAAGTGGTACGCGAGCTGGGTTTAGAACGTCGTGAGACAGTTCGGTCCCTATCTGCCGTGGGCGTTGGAAGATTGAGAGGGGTTGCTCCTAGTACGAGAGGACCGGAGTGAACGCACCACTGGTGTTCGGGTTGTCATGCCAATGGCACTGCCCGGTAGCTAAGTGCGGAAAAGATAAGCGCTGAAAGCATCTAAGCGCGAAACTTGCCTCGAGATGAGTCTTCCCTGGGCCTTTAAGGTCCCTGAAGGAACGTTTAAGACTAAGACGTTGATAGGCTGGGTGTGTAAGTGCAGCGATGCATTGAGCTAACCAGTACTAATGATCCGTGAGGCTTAACCTTACAACACC